>JACKHO010000001.1 GCA_020638955.1 Planctomycetaceae bacterium
TTCTGTGCGTATGCAAGTTGTGTGAGCACCACTCCTTGACGTTGAGTGATTGTCAAGGTTTGCAAGCGTTCCTTGCGGGATTGAAAGTCTGCGTAACTCGCAGCAAGTTCCGCTGACAGCTTTTTGATTCTCGCCAGTTGAGCAATTGAGCGTTGTTCATTCGTTTCGTCTTCGACATCGCGGAGATCGCTCTTTAGCTTGCCGATCTCCATTGTGTTTAATTCGTTTGTAAGTTTAATTGAGTTGTACTTAGCATCCTTTTGGGTTATCTCGGACTTTTGCTTGGCTATCGTCCCCTCGTGCTCGCTAATAGTTTCCAGTTGCGCGCCGATAGTGCCTTCTCGCTCGTCGACCGTCGCCTCTAGTTTTCCAATCTTTACTTCCTTTTCTTTGTCCTTGTACACATAGACGACAACGGAGCTCACCGTGAAGATTAGGGCGAGGGTCAGAATGCTTACTATGGCCGCTGACAGCCGGTTACGGTGCTTCTGCTTGGCGCGGATGTCACGGCTTCTGTTAATGAGTCGTGTTTCGTCTTCGGTCCAGGCCCGGGTTCCCAGTTGACCTTCTTCGACAATTTGCAGATCAATGGCGTCGAGTGGTGCGCCTTCTTTGCCATCGGCCCAGTCCGCAATGCGGTTGTCGAGGATGCGGCGGGCGCGCTGGCCAGGGTAATTCGATTCTTCCAGCTTGGCACGCACGAGCGGCGCCAATGTGTCGTGCACCAGACGGGCTGATTGATTCTCTTTCGAGTCGCCATCGCCCGAGATGGTAATAAGATACGCCTGCTCGCAAAGCTGCATGGTGCGAGACAGAAGGCCGTCCTCGACTTGATGAGGGTAGAGCGATTTGAGCACGTCCAGTGAGTTTTCCGCAGACGTGCCCAGCGGCGTTGTATGGTGGCCGAGCAGGTCGAGCAGGAACCCTGTGTCAACTGCTGTCGGGGTGTGCTTCTGGATGAGTCGAATTTGTTGCTCCAGGAACTTGTCAAGCAGAATGCCAGCTCGCTGGAGTGTGTGGTACAGGCTCTTGTCGAACCTGGGATTTCGCGATGAACTGCGGACCGCTTCAATCCACATACGGGTCAGCAGGATTTGCAGCGTGGGCGCGACAGGTGTGTTGGGGTCGGCGAGGAGGTCGTCAGCAATGGCTTCCGGCAGACCGTCCTCAATGGTCAGCCGATAGTGTTTGCGAAGGCGTGATGAGTCTGCTGGTCCCCGAATTGCTTCAATAATTCCGCGGCGGTCGAGTCGTTCAATGAAATCGCGTTCATAGGGGAGACGGACATTAGCCAAATGTTCATCGATTTCGGCGAACCACTCCTTGCGAAATCCTAAGATGATGCGCCCCTGCGGACGCTGCCTGGCATCGCCGAAAATGGCCCGGAGGCATCCAGCAAATTTGGCGAGCTCATCTCGATCGTTTGGGCAGGGCTTGGTGAAAGCCTCTTCAACTTGGTCGAGGATGATGACGAGTGGCTTTCCCTTTGCCTTCTCTTTTGCTTTCCAGGAAACCCGAGGCGATTTGGAATTCCCCTCGGGCAACAGGGCCTTCTGTAATGTTTGCGCGAGCCCCAGACGCACGTCGCGCCGGATGTAGACGACTTCGTAATTCTGTCCTAATCGCGGAATAAGGCCGGCATCGAGCAGGGAGGATTTCCCTACGCCAGCGGGCCCGTAATAAAGCATGATCGGAGCGGCATCGGGCGAGGTGATGCGCTGGTACATGTTGCGGATGTCGTGCCCACGTCCGAAGAATATGGGTGCGTCCTCCGCCCGGAAGCGATGCAAATGGCGGAACGGCTGCTTAGGCAGGTCCATGAGCGGAAGTTCCGGTAGCCCAAACAGCGGATCGCCAGCGGCCTCCGGAAGGCTCCATTCCGTGGCGCGCTTGGAACCTTCGCGGCTCCGCAGAAACCAGGGCCAGCGGTCTGACTTAATGGCATCAACTTCACCGTCGACGGGAATTAAGAGACGGGAAATTTCGCCACCGCTGGCAGCACGGGCCTCGGCCACCGCCTCCTGGAATGACGAATTGATGGTTGCTCCCGACGCGAGACCTTTGTAGAAGCGCGCAGAAAGCTGCGTGGCGATGCCATCGTCTATCGACTGTGTGGTGGCGATGACGGAATCGACGCCGCTCTGGAGCAGTGCATCGGTCTGTTTTTCGGTGGAGCAGCCATTCAGAAAAACGAGCTGCAAACCGGGTTGGCGTCCCAGAAAGTGTGCCAGGCCTGCGGCACCGGCAGCCTTCGCGTGTCCCTCTGAGGTTTCCAGTAACAACTGAAATCCATTGGCATGGCCACCGTAGTGGAAAATCGCAACGCGACTGCGGTACTTCTGGAACGCGTTGAAGATTTCATCCAACGTGGCGTTTGGGATGACCACCAGCTCGCACAAATTCTCTACGTTGGACAGAGCCGCTTTGAGCTTCCGCGTTTCTTCGGGCAAGTTGCGAAGGTAGCGGACAGTATCGGCTCTGTCATTCGCGAATGCCGCGATGATAACGGGAAGTTCTTTGCTCATGGATGTGCTCGTCTTGAGTTACAGGTGGTCAGTAACTGCCAATTATTTTCGTACGAGCCGGTACGAAAGGGCGGCTGCTGTCCAGTCCTCAGTTTCTTCCACTTCCACCGGCTGCAGCAGTCGTGTGCCACTTCCCATGTTGGCTTGCTGCAAAAGTTTTCCGAGTGGTGAAGAAGGTGTTGACCGAGTGCCGGGTTGTTTGCCGCGAGCGTCCATGTGCAGCATGTCGAATTCAGTTTCCGAACGGGTGGCGAACAGTTTGACGAATTCCTGCACTTCCGTCCGATTTTCGTTTGGGCCAAAACCGAGCTGAAATGCCCCGGTCTGCACGGAATTTCCTGGTTGGATGGCAATGTGTTCTCCCGCCCGCGTCGGCCAGACGGGGCCGACTGAACCGTCGTACCCGAAGCTCAGCACGGAGAAATACAGAGGCACTGTTCCGCTGTTCGTGAACTCGAAACGGACCTGTGTCCCTTCGGTAATGGCGGGAGACGCCTCGTTCGAATCGTCAATTGCTGGCCCTTTGACGTGCACGAGTTTGACGCTCGCGGATCCGGAGAGCGCCGTCTCTGGGGAATTGTTTTGGATGGCCAGGGCGTTTTTGTACTTCGTCCATTTCCGGAGCGCGGCGGCGAGGCTTTCGAGATTGCTGGCCGACAAACCGAACTCCAAATCAGCAATGCTGACGGAGTCACCCTCAGCCGTGACGAGAAAGTGAGCCGACTTGTCGTCCGTTACCTTGACGAAATCAGCCATGTCTGCGGCGGAGAGACGCTGCTTAATGGCCGCGCTCAACTTCTCATCACCCACCTCAATACACACCGTCCGCTTGAGGTCGGTCTGTGTCACTGCCAGCGGTTTGAGTCGTGCATAGACAGGGGCCTCTCCACCGGGCTGAATGCTGCAGCGGCTCGATGTGGCGTCCGGCGACTCAATGGTGATTTTGCCAATCGGTTTGGTGGTCTCGGTGACCGTCGACGTGCTGGCGGGATAAACTTCCAGTTCCACGCCCTTGTCCATCCCGTGGACGGAACCGGCATCAATCCAGCACTCATTCCCTTCTACTTTGGTAACAGTAATCCAAAGCTCGCGTTGCGGCTGAATGCCAGAAAAGAGCAGCCGGTCGCGAGCTCCTTCGCACTGCGGTGTCTGCTGGGGATACCACTGCCAAATCTGGTTGGCGACGCGCTTGTGGAAATCGCGGCACGAAATGGGATCGGGTGTCAAGCGGTTGAGTTCGCCTGCCAGTGCGAACGTCATGGCACCGTAGACCACCGTTTCCGAGCCGGTCTCATCCTTGTGCTCCTGCGCACACTGAGTGTTGCTGCAGGCCGCAAACAATACGTGATTGTCTGGTGTGTCATCGTCCACCGCTGTAGCGGTACTACGGGTTCCCGCCTTAATGGTGGAAGGCGCTGGTGCCGGTTGATCTCGCATGTCCGCAGGACACTGCCGGGTGACCAGTTCGGTGTCGCGCGTCCCCGATCCTGAGTGACAACAATCGAGAATAACGGTCGTGTTGTCTGTGTACTGCCCCAGTTCCTTCAGTAGTTCACCAAGCTCCCAGTCTTTAATGTCGAACACGCCCTCAACTCGAGAGTCATGGGGCACAATGGTTTCATCGAGTCCATTCGGCTTGGTGCCTGTGGGGTCCTTAGCTTGTGAACCGTGCCCACTGAAGTGGAATAAGAACACCGGAGCCGGTTCTGGTTTGCCTGCAGCCGCCCAGGCCTTCGCCGGATCAATCAGGTGCTCACGAAAAGCCTTCTTAATGCCCAGATGCGTCGCTTCCGAGTCCAGCAGGATGCGTAATTGGTTCGGCGGTACGTCAAATCGCTTCTTCAGGACCGATTCAATCAGCCGAATGTCGTTGACGCACCCCTTCAGGTCTGGGATGAACTCTGCGACGTAGTCATTAATCCCGACGAGTAAAGCCTGGAGTTTCTGATTCATTGTGTCTGCTCTTCGCTGTCCGGCCGTTTGCCATATTGCCAGATTTCTACCCGACAAAGTGTATTCTTATCGTACAGTTGCCGCTTGAGCGTTTGCAATGGGGGTGATCTAACTGATTTCGTCCTTTCTAGTTCAAACGAAAACGGCCACCTGGAGTAATCGCTCCAGGTGGCCACCATTACGGCTGATTGTTGTCCCTTGTCCGATCCAGTTACCTGAAATATGACAGGAGTCAACGAGTCTTACGCATGTTCGTGAACTGGTGCGGGCTCCGGAATATCGCAGTAAACGACGTCGACCGTTTCCACCGATGCGGAAACGGCATGATTCGGTACCACCTCGTTCTTAATGAAGTCGAGGACATCATCACAGGTGTGACGTGGCAGCAACAGTTCAATACGGACACGTCCGTCAGTGGAATCGACGGTTCCATCAGCGGCGAGGGAAATTCCCTGGCAGGGCAGCGAAGTGAATCCAGCCGCGCCAATTCGGAGCAGATTTTCTTCAAGCCATTCCTCGATATCGGATGCGACCACAATGGTCAGGCGACGCATGGAGGCCAAGCCCTTCTTGCGGGCAGCGCGCGAACTGTCGGAAAGTGGCTGGAGCGAATCGAGTCCGCGTACTTCAAACGTCAGTCCTTCCTGCTCAAACTCCCGTTTCATTTCATCCAGTTTCTCCATGACGCTGTGGTCCACCAGCACGGTATTGGAGACGTCGACAATGAGATTGCGTCTTTGGACCAGACCGATTTGCTCGATTTGGCGGCGGAACGGAATCCAGTTGCTGAACACCGCCGACTCGCGAGCGACAATGAGGCTCGTGTTGTCGTTAACGTCCTCAACTTCAATGAATGGTTTGAAAAGCGACTTAACAGGTACACCGTTGGCGATGTGAATCACCATTTTCAGTAGAATGCCGATGCCAATACCAATCAGCAGGTCCGTTGCCAGCACAGCAATTAGCGTTGCCACGAAAATCGCCAGTTGTTCTTTACCAATACGGTAGACGTGAATGAACTCGTTGGGGTGAGCCAGTCGAAAGCCGGTGTAAATGAGCATCGCGGCCAAGGCGGCCAGAGGGATGCGGTGCAGCGCCATCGGAATGAAAGCGACGCAAGCCAGCAGGAACACACCGTGCCAGAAGTCGGCGAATCGAGTCTTGGCTCCGTTATCGATGTTTGCTTTCGACCGGACGATTTCCGAAATCATCGGGAGGCCGCCAATAAATGACACGCATAAATTGGCGAAACCGACCGCGACAATGTCACGGTCCATGCTGGTTTTGCGTTTCCACGGATCCAACAGGTCGACGGCTTTCGAACTCAGTACCGACTCCAGGCTTCCAATCGCAAAGAACATGAACACCCATTTCCAGGCAATAAATGTGCTCAGGGCTCCGAAATTTGGAAACGTAACATAGTCGAACATACCAAAGACGCGGTCAGGCATGTCAACGAGGTACTGCTCGCTCACCTCGTACACGTGATCCTTCAGTAAAGGTACTGAATACTTGTGCGTGTGCATTAGGTCGAAGCCCATTCCCATTGGGATAGCGACCAGCAAGACCACGAACGGCGCAGGAATGCTCTTGAGCAACTTGAATTTGCTGCCAAGAAATGGCCAGAGAAACATGATGGCAACGCTAATTAATCCAATGATGGCAATTGCCGGATTTGCATGCGCAACGTACGCCGGAAACTCGCGCAACATCTCCAGCGGTTCCGATGCGCCAATCGCTTTTACTTCGTCACGAGTGACACCCAATGCGAATGGGATTTGTTTGATGATAATGATGACGCCAATCGCAGCGAGCATCCCGTGAACTGTTGCGGAGGGGAAGAATTCTCCCAGAATGCCCCCCCGGAATAATCCAAAGAGGACTTGAAGTACGGCGGCCGCAACTCCAACGGCGAGTGCGGCCTGATACGCCGCCGTACCAGCGTCAACCCCGTAGTGTTCTCTGAATTCCGTAATACAGCCGTAAGTGATGACAATGAGTCCTGCGGCCGGGCCCTTGATGGTCAGTTCACTGTTACTAAGAAACGTAGTCAGCAGAGCGCCCACAATGGCCGTGAATACACCCGCGATTGGGGGGTAGCCACTCGCAGATGAAATCGCGAGGCACAGCGGCAATGCAATGAGAAAAACCAGCAGACCGGATTTGATGTCGCTCTGCAGATACTTGAGAAATCCTGTGGCATCACCACGTGGGATTTCACCTGGTACTCTTGATTTATTAGGCATTGATTTCTTCTTTCTATGTTGACGGAATGCAGCCGCGACCTTCGAGCGGGGCTGTTGGCGTCAATTGGTAAGCGGGTGGGCAGGTAGCGATGTCTGTGTGGACCCTAAGCTGGTCCATTCAGATGCAAATGGGAGGGAAACTTCGCGTAGATTTGGAGCGAAGTGGCGCAAAGGTTAGGGGCTTTGGCCGTGGATGGCGGGGCGAATCGCAGGCCCGAGGCGTATGCTGTGCGTGGGGCTGAAGAGGCGGTCGCGTTTGTGGGACCAGAGCGAGCGAGCGGCCCAAGGCAATGGGCGAAGAAACTCAGTGTCTGAAGAGCACTGGTGCCATTTGTCGACGTTCCCAGCAGGAGAGCGGGGAGGAGAAATGGCCGTTAACGAAAACTTAATATCCTGGAGCGGAAACCACATGAGCAGCAAATAGATGGACTCGCGGGCCATCCAGCGTTGCCACTTGAAGTGGGTGGACCGGTGAGGCAACTCCGGAGGGGGGTCCTCATCACATTCCCGGTTCTGCGCCTGTGTCGACGGCGCGGGGAATTCGTTCATTCAGAGTATTCCCGTTTCAAGGAGTCAAAAGTGGCTTGGCAAAAATCAGCCATTCTTCAGCGATTCGCCGCATTCGGTGTGAAGAACTCTTTTGATGTGCGGTTATACCAGTGTCCAATTGCGGTTTTGGTACATCTGGAACACAGAGGCCCAGCCGTTTGCTGGCAGCCTGTTGGAGACTATAATACCCCCAAGATCTGACTTGTGTCGAGAGTGCAGTCATGAGCGGTCGAAATTCCGAAATTTGGTATTCCGAGACAATGCTGCGAGTTGGAGCCGTCAGCTATTTGAACAGCAAGCCCCTCATTGAGGGCTTCGAAAGCTGTGCGCCAGAGGCTGAACTCGTGCTCGATTTTCCGAGCCGTCTGGCTGACGACCTCGCCTTGGGAACGCTCGACGTCGCCCTCATTCCGTCGGTCGAAGCCTTCGGTCGCCCCGACTATGAAGTCGTCTCAGACGCATGCGTCGCCACGCATGGACCGGTGCTGAGTGTAAAACTGTACTCCCGGGTGCATCCCGGAGACATCCAAACGCTGGCCCTCGACGAAGGTTCCCGCACCAGCGCCGCATTGGTGCGCGTGATGCTGGCCGAGCGGTTCGGCGTCACGCCACAACTCGTTCCGTTCCCGCTGGGGCAGGGCGTCTCTGATTCCAAGGCCGACGCCGTACTCTCCATTGGCGACCGCGCCATTCAGCCACCTGCGGAAAACTTCCATACCGTCTGGGACTTGGGTGAAGAATGGCTGAAGTGGACGGGACTCCCCTTCGTGTTCGCCATGTGGGTCACTCGCAAAGACGTGGAACTCGGCGACGTGGAGTTGGCCATCGGTCAGGCACGCGATTTGGGACTGCAGCGGCTCCCCGCAATTGCCCGTCGAGAGGCACCGAAGCTCGGTATCAGTTACGAGCAGGCGCTGGACTATCTGGAAAAGAATCTCCACTTCCGCATTGGTTCAGCAGAACGTCACTCGCTGGAACTGTTTCGCGAGTTGGTGGTCGAACAGGGAATCGCACCGCCTGGAGAACTCGTGTTTCGACCAGTCCCCACCGCAGCGCGGCCGAAGTCCCTCGTTGCCTGCGAAAGTTGATCAAAGCGACAGACCATTTCACGTTCCGGTGGCACAGACATGCCTGTCTGTGCTTTCACGCAACATAATTCGACATGGGAAAGCTGGTGAAGTAGTCGCTACTCAGCGAGCAGCTTCTCAACCAGCGGAATGACGTGGTTCTCGTACACCGCTTCGTCAGGGTTTTCAGATTTGGTATCTGGGAATTGTCCCACAATTTCGCCCGCCTGATTGATAACGTAAATGGCAGGGACGGCCTGGTGCGGAATCTTCTTCCCGAAAATGTCCTCGGCTGCGGTGCTGCAGACAACGTTAGTGCAAACCGCTTTCTGTTCCTGGAGAAACTTCAGAACATCTTCACGACACTTTTCGACGGGATAATCTTCGAGCCCGTCGTAATCCAGAGCGACAGACAGGCAGGTCACTTTGTCGCCCAGGCGATGATGCAGCGCCACAAGATTCGGAAACTCTTTGCGACACGGAGCACAGTATGTGGTCCACAAATCCATGACCACCACTTTGCCACTCTGACCACGGATGAATTCCTCGGTTTCATCCCAGCTTTTAATACTGGCGGTGACCTCTTCCGTTTCGACAGTTTCCTCTGACTGTCCTTCCGGTGCGGGCGTCATTTCCTCTTCCGGAGTGACAGCCGTTCCGGGCTGCGGCACTTCAGGTTCGGTATCGGGCCCGGTATCTCCTGAGCCGCCACAACCGGCGAGTGAGAACGTAAAGAGAGCCAACAGGAGTAGAGACCAACGTGTCATTGCGACGCTCATTGATTGGGGTAAGTGGGCAGTGCTCAATATGTTGGCACAATGGGGGCGGGACATCCAGTCGAGTTCGTCTTGCCACATATTTGTAAAATGGAATACAACCCCGGCGGTTTCTGCCGATCGGCCTTTTCGTTTCCCAGGAAGGGAACAGAATGGTCGTTCGTCATCGGTACGTTTCCAGAAGCAAGGGATTGCGAAAATGAAGCTTTGGAAGCCCAGTCACTCACGGATTTTTTGTCTCAACAGCGCACTGGCGGCCACTTTGGTTCTGCTTGGTTGCGGTCAGTCGGGGAGTGATCCCACGGAACCATCGAGCGGACTTGTTACGCTGAGTGCTCCCATCGCAGATGACGAAGGGAATGTCACCTTCACGGAAGTGGAAGGCTATCCCAAGTCCGCGATGCTTGATCCTGTTGCTGAACCGTCGGGTTCCGAGAGACAGCCCTTCGTGCGCGAGCAGGACCGTATGAATGGTGGACCGGTGAGAACGGTTTCTGCGGAAGCTGTTGTCGAAAACCCAGCGACTCCCGAGTCGATTCTGGAAGAGATCGCGCAGTTGCGGGCCACACCGAATGATGTCATTCGCAATCCCATTGCCGGCAAGCCCGGCCAATTTGAAGAAATCAAACTGCAGCCCAATCAAATCGATGCGGAACAAACGCGTCGCCTGCAGAAAATCGTTGAATTGGCCATGGAGGTGATTGGTAAGACGTTTCAGGATCAAACTCAGGAACAGTATTTCAGTAGCGCCGTTGTCTATCTCGCCGAAACTCGTCTGCAGTTGGCCTTGAAGGGTGATGAATCACAAGCCGCACTCATGGCGGAAGACGCCGAGGCGCTCTTCAAACGGGATGAATCTTCATTCGCGGCCGTTGAGTCCTCGTTCAAACTTTTGCAGCTTACCGGTGCCAAGGCTCAGGAACACGGAGATGAAGCACAATGGAGCGTCGCCTTCGCCCGGCAGGCTCGTATGTTTGCCGAACGGTTCCCACAGGAAACCAGCCGCGTCACCGTCGGTCTGACCAAATCCGGACAGCAATGCGATGCACTCGGCCTCACCGACGAAGCCCGACGCTGTTACGAAATCCTGGTGCAGCGTTATCCCGAAGCTCCTTTCGCTCAAGTCGCGACAGCGGCTCTGCGACGCTTTGACCTCGTCGGCAAGCCGCTGACAAACTTCGGCGGACCAAGCCCCGGCGGCGGAGTGGTTCAGGCCGATGACCTCATCGGCAAGCCCACACTTGTTGTGTTCTGGGCCGGCGATTCACAGGAATTCGCAGCAGCTTTGCCGCAATTGCGGGCAGTAACGCAAACGGTCGGCTCTGATCGCATGAATGTTGTGGCGGTCAACATGGACGGAAATCAGCAGTCGATGTCGCAATTGGCCTCGTCCGGCAATGCGTTCGCCACCCATCACATCTTCTTCGATGCCGCCCAACTGCAGGGAGCCCGCAATCCTTTCGAGCAGTTCTACGGACTCACACACGTCCCCAGCATGTGGCTGGTTGATGCCCAAGGCGTCGTCCGCAACGTCCACGTCGACATCAACGAACTCGGCGAACAACTCGCCGCCGTAATCTCTGAGTAGATTTGTGGGGTGTGTGTAGCAAGTCAACGCAATATTGTGCGTTGCGTCCGCGAATTGGATGGTGCGGAAATGCCCACCTGTTTTTCGCGGTGGACGACCTGCGTAACGCACCATTCTGTTCGACGCAGACTTCACTTACACTGCAGGAAGATTACGTCGACAGCATCCGATGCACAGGCGACAGCCATCCTGTAAGCGACCGGCGTCGCCGCGTCTCCGTGGTTTCATCTATTTCGAATCACACTCTGAGGTGATTTGCCTTCTCGGCCCAAAGTAGGTAAACGGGGCACGACAACGTTTGTCTCCGCTGCCTACTTGTTCGGTGCCCCCATGCCACTGATTGATACTCACGCTCACTTAGACGAGCAGTCCTTCGAAAACGATTTCGCAGAGGTGCTGCAGCGCGCCGCCGAGGCCGGACTTGAACGCATTATTTCAGTGGGCACAACGGTCGAGAGCAGCCGGACGGTTATTGCGCTGTCGGAGCAGTACCCGAACGTTTCCGCCATTGTGGGGATTCACCCCAACTATTCGTCGCAGGCGCACCCCGGTGATTTCGAAATCATTGAGGAGTTGGCGAAGCATCCGCGAGTGGTGGCAGTGGGGGAAACGGGACTCGACAAGTACTGGGACTTCGCCCCCATCGATATCCAGCGCGAGTTCTTTGTGCGACACATCAAACTGTCGCAGGAATGCCGCAAGCCATTTGTCGTCCACTGCCGCGATGCTGAACCCGAAACGCTCGAAGTCCTGCGCGAAATGGCAGAGCAGGGGAGTCTGAACGGCGTCATGCACTCCTTCTGCGGATCAGCCAATACGCGCGACGCTTGCCTAGAACTCGGCATGAACTTCTCCGTGGGCGGCATGGTGACGTACAAGAAGAATGTCGAGCTACGCGAAATCATCAGCGGCATTCCGCTCGACCGCCTGATGCTTGAAACCGACTGCCCCTACCTATCACCCATTCCCGTACGCGGCCAACGCAACGAACCCGCCTACGTCGCCCACACCGCCAAATGCCTCGGCGATGTCTTCGGCCTTTCGCCCGTCGAAATCGGAAACATCACCACCGAAAACGCCCGGCGAGTTTTCAGCCTGTCGGAGTGATGCTGCCTTTGTTGGGATGAACGATCACCGCAGAGCGACTGAATTGTGTCTAATCGACCAAACATGTACGGTCATACCTGAGTCTGAGTTCGTACAGACAGTTGAATCGGAGCGCTCTGGAAATGCCGCCAGGTAAGCAGGAGAAGTACTGGAGTTCGCCGGCGATGACTCGTCGACAAATTCCATTCAAAGGCGGCAGCATTGGGTATCTGGATGGTGGTGAAGGCGACTGCGTTCTGTATTTTCATGGAACGGGTGCGGGCAAGGAACTGGCCGCAGTCATGGAAAGTGATCTCATCAAGCGGGGTTATCGACTGTTGATTCCGGACCGACCGGGGTACGTCGGCACGTCGATGTCTTGCGGATCAACATCCATGAATGCTGCAGCGGTGGGCGCTGCTGTGCTTGATGCGGCGGGAGTACAGAAGGCTGTTGTTATTGGAACTTCCGGCGGAGGTTTGCCGGCCATTCATTTTGCTGCGAACTATTCAGACCGTACGGTGGGACTGGTGCTTCAGTGTGCTCAGTCCCATCGCTGGGATACACCGGAATGGCTGCCATCAGGAAAAGGTTGGGTGCTGCGATATGCCCAGAATCCGCTCTGCAAATGCCTCATTCACTGGGCCCATCATTTGCAAACACGGTTCCTGCGTTGGATGAAGCGGTCGTTCCTGCGTGGCATGACAGGGGCGCGCTATGAGGATGTCCGCCACAATCCAGCATCACTCGAACTGTGTGATGTCATGATTGAGCATTCAATTGCCAGTGTCGCGCATCCTCATGGAATTGAAAACGACCTCGACATCCTGCTGAACGAACCGTTGCTCACTTCCGCCGATGTCCGATGTCCAACACTCATCATCCATGACAACGCCGACCCGGTTGTCCCCTTTCGACATGCCGAATGGTCGAAACAACTCATTCCGCACGCTGAAGTGCTCGGCCTCCAATTAGGTGGCCACCTCATCTGGATCGGCAACGAAGCTGATGCGATGTACATCGCACGCGACGCCTTCATCCGACAGTGTCATTCGAAATGAATCCGAATTCACACCTTGGGGCTTATTGTTCGTCCTCAATCGTTGGAATCGGCGCATCGTCGATACGATGGTCGTGAGCGATCTGAGGCGACTTTGAATTGAGTCTAACCGCAGCAACTATGGAAAGCGCGGCGATAATGGCAACGCCAGCACACACAATGGCACCCATCGGTGATTTCGACGCATAGAGTGCGCCCATGTCGACGCACAGAACAATGATGAACAGGTTTCCGAATATTACCAGTCTGCAGAGTATTGCATTGGTCATTGTGCTTTGCTCGTCCTTGGGTGACCACAACCACTGGTCGAACCGCCGCTCTAAGATTTGCAGTGACTCAACGGATCAAAGTCGAATGAAGTCTTCAGTGTTCCCATGACGAAAAAGCATAGGGAATCGGCGTCCCAGCCGCCCATCCACATTTCGAGTGGCCACGCCGGACCGGGATCAAACTCCTGACTATTGAGCGTCGCCTGCAAGCTGTTGAGGTTGTACGGTGCCAGAACCTTTGCTCCCATTTGGGCGCTGCGGCGGTTCTTGGGATCGGAAATGCGGAGTTCTGCAATTCTCTTTTTCAGCGCTGCCTGCGCCGTGGGGCACTCGGTTTCTGCCAACTGACCTTCGAGTTGCTGTCGGCGTCTAAACCGGTAGGCGCTCGGGTCGAGAATGTTTGACTTCAGCAGAATATTCGCGGACCCCGGATACGGTGAGTTGAGGTTTTCGGAGTTGTAGACCTGCGTCTTCATGACATGCGTTTGCAATTCGAGAATTGGGACATCGCTGAGACTGGTGCCGGGTTTGCTCGGGTCGACATAGTAGCTGCGCTGGACGGTGAGTTCTTGTGGTGAATTCGCCGTACGAATCTGCATGTCGAAAGGAGAGATGAGCCCGTACCCGTCATACACAATGGTACTGTTTCGAGAGTCAAATATGGGCGAATTGACGAGGTCAACTCGCGCTCCATAAAACGGATTGCCCTCGGCAATTGAACTCGGTTCTCCCTGAAACTCTTCCCGCGGATTCATCGACCCATTGGTGATGGTCGTCGCTTTGTATTGTGATCCTCCAATGACACTGATCCCGACCTCGGGACAGAATGAACGCTGGACCACCCGGTCGCCCGGTTGAAAACAAATCACTTGATCGAGGTCTCGTTCGCCGGGCAGGGCAAAAGTGTAACCGCTGACGCCCCGCTTTTCGTTGGCAGGATCGGGGTCGGTCGCCATGCGACACTGGGCCCAGCCTTTGAAGGAGAGAATGTAATTCCAGGTTGTGCGAGGTTCACCCATTGTTTCTCCAGTGCTCAAAAAACCGTAATCAAATTCCAATGCAGGTAAAACCGGCTGGCTAAGACTGCAAATCGGAGGGGACCGGTCCGGCCGCAAAATTCTGCTGAATGCGGTGCAGAGTGCCATTGAGGTAGGTCATTTCCTCCCGCAGATAGGTGAACTGCTCTTCGCCCAGGTAGCCGCGCAGTTCCTCGGGAACAGTAACCAGAGGATCACTGAACTTTGCAATCTGCACGAGTCGTTCGTTCAAATACTTCATGCCCGCATTGAAATTCGGTAGCAATGCGATGTCGATATAGTACTCGAAGGGTGGCCCGGTCCGACGGTCATCATCGTATCCACCGACGGGCAGGAGTGTGAGCATTTCACAAAGCGGACGGATCACCATCGACATGAAGGGAAAGAACGCGGTCCGTGTAAACAGGTACCGGGCGTCATTCGACATGTTGTTGTATGAAAACGTCAGGAGCAGCATTTGGACCATTGTTTCGTACGAAGCATTCAACAGCTCCATGACATTTCGGGAATACGGATTCTCTGCAATTGTCACCTGGTCCGCCCACTCTTTGTTGTCGGCATGGAGACGCAGCGCCGGGTTGGAAACCACATTTCGAGCGGGTTGATAGTCGATGGTTTTCAGTTGCTCGTAAATCGACCAGAACTTGATGTAATGCGACTCGGGATTCGTGAAGCCGCTCAGCAATACGCCTTCGACATCGTACTGAGTAACTCGCATCACGGCAGATTGAATTCCCTCCAGTTCGCCAACCGGACTGTCGGGATTGTCCGCATGGAGAATCGCTTCCGCTTTTCCATGCAGCGCGCTGAGTTCAGCAATCGCCATGTCGATGAGTTCTACGACGGTGTGCGGCAAATACCAGTAGACTTCGTTGAGTAGCTGCTCGTCATCCTTCAGAAGTTCGCGTGCCTCCACTAACAGTTCGTGCTGTTTGCTGAGAGCGACACACAGCAATTCCGCAGACTGCCGCCAGTTCTCCACATCGAACGTAAGACCTTTCATGACTTGCAGATTTTCGACCACTCTCCCATAGAGCCTCTGCAATTCCCGTGCGTGTTTGGTCGACAGAACGGCTTCGATGGGAATGCCTTCCCCCTGTTCAATAATTATGTCAACTGCCTGCTTGGCCGTCTGCAGGTCAGTGACTTCAATCATCGTAATCCCATACTCGCGATTATTGAAACCGACAACAATTTCGCCGTCGTTGATTTGTGCCTCGGGAGGACCAATAAACAAATCCCCCTGCGTGTCGAGGTACTCGAATCCTTCCAGAACCGTGGCGTACAGTTCCTGGACGGTATGAAAGTTTTGGGTGCGAATCGGGTCGGGCACCAGGCCGTCTCCTTCGACTTCCCCCTCTGCGAAGTCGTTAGTGGCGGGCTTCTCGAACTCCATGAACATTTGAATGGTTGCCAGACTGAAGGGCTCGAGCGAAAAGGGGAACTCGGTCTGGTAATACTCTGCCGGTTGCGGCAAGTTCGGGCGGCTGAAGTGCTGGGGAGCACCAATGGAATTCAGCAGGTTGCAGACAATCCCCAGGTGTTCCATTTCCTGCTTCGCAACAGCCAGGACGACCGCTTCCCAGTTGCGGACCTGATCTTGCTGAACCTCGTCGATGCCTTCGCTGAGAAACCGTTTCATGGAAAACGCGGCGAACAGATAAATGCACGTGAGCCCATGCTCAATTTCCGCCGCCCGGCACAAGGCATAAATCAATTCTTCACGCGTGCGAATTTGCGAGGAGGATTTCATGAACAACTCCACCAGAACGCTTGAGTCGAATCCAAGAGAGAAACCCGGTCATCGCAGAACCGCCCCACAATCGCCCCGCCTCTCTTCTCAGATATCGTACCCCGGCCATGTCTGCGTGCACAACTCGACTGCCAGCTTGAAAGAGAAAATGTCGTGCTCTTTCCCAAAGCAATACCCGTGCATGCTCATCGGGGTACGTGATGTGGGCATGGGGTAAATTCAGAGAGTTGCCTTGGCAATGCCGACCACCGCGCCAATCAATGTGAGATGGCCATTTTACGAAGCAGTATCTCGTTTCTGTACGTCGCCGCTGGAACTGAATCGCAAGATGTCGGCGTCCGTCTATTTCCTCTGCGTCCCCCTGCGTTCTCTGCGGTAATTCTTTTCTTTTCCATGTCAGTCCGCGGCATGCAGCCCGACAAGATTTCTGATCAAACCGCTGACGCCTTCGTGCCCATTTGCAGCGTCATTTGATTCGGGATGAAAGATCACCACAGAGAACGCAGGGGGACGCAGAGAGATGGGTTAATAGAACGTCGAATCAGAATGCGATCAGAAGTATCCGTGTCATCAGTATTGAATGACATTACTTCACGAAGCGGCGTCACGCTTCTGCACATCACCACTCGAACTGAACGGCAGGACGTGTGCGTCGGTGTCCTGATCTGTGGTCTCTTCCGCTGCAGTCGAGGCAACCGAATCAGAGGGATCGGTGCCGATCAGCGTCAGGATGGCGGGGAGGGTGACGAGGGAGACGAACAGGCAGCTGCCGACGCCGACGACGAGGACAATCCCGAGGCTGACGAGGCCCTGGTGAGCGGCGACCATCATGCTGCCGAAGCCAATCATGGAGGTGAGCGAGGTCAACGTAATGGCGTTAATGGTGCTCGGTGAGGTGCGGTAGGTCCCGGACTGGCAGCGGAAATCGTGGATGACGTGAACACCATCATCGACGCCAATGCCGAGGATGAGTGGCAGCACAATGAGGTTGGCGGGGTTGAGGTCCACATGGAACAGGCCGAGCAGGCCGAACGTCATGAACAGTCCGAGCACCGGGGGACCGAGAGCAAGGAAGGTGTTGCGCGTACTCTTGAAGTCAAACACGGCGGCCACCACGACAGAGACGGCGACGTAAATGACGGCCAGCCACAGATTGCCGAGGTCGGTGGCACCTTCCAGTGAGAAGAGGGCGAAGGCGATGACGGCGAGGGGTGAGGTCAGACTGAAAAAGAGCGCCGTCCCCGAGAGGCTGTCGATGAGCAGCGTCAGGATGATAACCCCCAGCGCGTAAATCGACGCGTTCTTGTAGCTCTGCTTGATTTGCCGTGCGGCTTCGTAGTTTTGCAGCGGCGTGCCGGTGACGTTGGGATCGACCGAACGGACATCATGCACGAATTGTTCGAGAGGTTCTTCGTCCCACACCTGAACTTTGGGGTAAACGCGAATGAGCCATTCCCCTTCTGCACTCAGAAAGCGGGTGCGGAACTCCCGGGGGAAATCGCTTGGTGCCACCGGTTCGGGATTCGAGACCGACTCCAATGCCTCAAACTGACGATGCAGCGACGTAAGCATGGCCTGCTGATACGCTCCAAGCAGAGTAATTTGGTCGGTGAGTTCCTGAGAGCTCAGGCGATCAAGAAACGCATCGAGCTCATTCTTCGCGATGGCGGCATCAGGATGCGGTGACGTTTGCAGTTCGAGGTACAACTCTTCGAGTGCCTTGCCAATGGCACCGGGATCAAGTTGCGGAAACTGGCCTGGCAAATCGGAGAGCCGGTCCAAGTGGGCGTGAATTCCCTGGACGAGGAGTTGTGTTTCCGCCGGTGGATATGGCGGCATCAGCGAGGCGAGTTCTTCGACGCGTGCCACCGACGGCAGTTCGGAGAACTTCGTCTTCAGGTCTTTGACGTCAGCGGGAGAACTGGCGAGTGACACGGCGAATAGTAATGAGCCCTCCGACTCGCGAAAGACATGTTCCTGAAGTTCGACGGATTCCAAGCCTTCCGCCTGAAGATGCAGCAGGTTGGAATCGTACGCGACGCGAGACTGGACGCGTCCTTGCGTGAACTGAAATCCCTGACAGCCAATGAAAATGATGGCGGCGAGCGTCACGAAGCAGACGGTGCCGGGATAATTCTGAATCGCACGCGTGAGCAGGCGTCCTTCGAATGGTGTGGGGAGTTTTTTCGGCTCGACACGTCGGTCTGCGAATGTGATGAGCGCCGGCAGCACGAAGAACGTAGCCGCCGCACAAATGAGCACACCGCCGCCAGCAATAATCCCCAGTTCCGCGACGCCGAGGAACGAGGTGAACGAAGCACAGAAGAATGCGAGGGCTGTGGTCACCGCCGCCGTAATAATGCCGGTGCCCACGCTGGTTGATGTGTTTCGCAGACCGGACCGCAGCGTCTCGCCATGATGCCGCAACTCCAGATACTTCGCGAGGTAGTGAATGGAGAAGTCGATACCCAGGCCAATGAGAATGGCAGCAAAAGAGACGGACAAAATGTTGAGGTGCCCGACGACAATGGTCGTGTATCCCAGGCACCAGACAATTCCAATGAGCAGCGTCAGCAGTGAGAGAAAAGGATGCCGCAGGCCACGGAATCCAATGAGCGTAATGAGTCCAACACCGAGAAATGAAATAATCGACGCCCAGGTCATGTCTTCCTGGGAACGCTGCATTTCATCACTTTCCAGAATGGGAATTCCGGTCAGCCCCAGCGTAATCTCAGGATGGTTTTCCCGTTCTCTCGCAATAATCCCGCGCAGCACTTCCAGTGATCGATTTGCACCGCCAAAACTCTGCTGCGTGTTCGTGGGAGAGACCAGCAGGAAGCCCATGGTGCCTGCGTCGTTGAGTTGATAGCGCGGCTCGAATTGACTGGCGTCCTGCGGCGAACGTCCGGAAAGAAACTCCGGCCAGGGCGAGAGCAGTCGCTTTGTCGCAGGATCAAACTGATTCAGACTGCGGCAGAACTTAATGGTCCCCCCCATGAGTTGCTGAGCCTCGTCCGCATTGGTGGTCGTGGAGGGGAGTTGCACTGCCGCTGAAAGTTGGTTGAGTTGTCTTAGACCAAGTGTCAGTTGCTGGGCATGGGCTTCGATGCCCGCTCGATCCCACTTGCCATCCAGAATGTCCCGATGTTGTTCCAACTGCCGTGCGATGGCAGTGAGTTCTGCGGGCGAGAGGTATTGCAGGCTCTTGGGCTTCAGGCCACTGGGGTCGAAGCGATACATCACTTTCTCAAACAACTCCGGCTGCGCTTCCAGAGACTGACCAATGTTGTCGATGGTGGCTTTGATGTCTGCGGTGCGTTCCCCCTCGACCACCACTAGAATTTCCGACTGGCTGCCGAACTGTTCGACGTAGTGCAGCCAGCGTGCGTGAAATTCGGCCTCCGCGCGAATGAGGTCGGCGCGGTCGGTTTTGAACGTGAGGAATCGGGCTGAGATGCCAGCGGAGACGGCAGTCAGTAGGACGACAATGAGCAGCGTTGTTCCGGGATTTGCGTATATCCACTCCGTCGACTGACTGATGAATCGATAGAGCGGCCCCGACAGCCCCGTATGTTGGGGCGTGTTGTGTTGTTGATCACCGGAAACTGGAGGGCCAGCGTCAACCGGCGAGGAAGAATCGTCGCTCATGCAGCCTGCCGGTGTTGGTGAACATTGGGGAATCCTGTAAGCCAGCCTCGGCGATTGTTGCGGAAAAGCAGGGACATAACGTCCCCGTTGACGCCGAGTGGCATTGGTAACAGCGTATCGCGCTCCGAATTGAGGCTCAATAGGTCGGAATTCCGCGGGTTCATGGGGGCATTGGGAATCGGCATTAATTGCTGGCGGGAGCGTCTCAGCAGGCAGAGATGCGGTTTTGACGTCCGACTTGCTGCCGGAATGCCGGTACTTGTTTCCAAAATCGCAGAAGGCTACCGTGTGCGGTGACACCGATTTTGAAATTTGAACGCCCTTGTTGCTGATTAGAAAAGCTGGACTGATGTCTGAAATACGCGTGCATGTGAGTTTGTCTGAGCGGAGTTACGACATTCTGGTCGGACCGGAATTGGTGGCCTCAGCAGGTGAACGCGTGGCCGAATGGCTGGCAGGTCGGTTCGGCAAGTCGGCCACTCCTGCGGCGGTGGTCGTCACCGATGGCAACGTGGCACAACATGCCCAGGCGGTGCAGGAGAGTCTCGAACAGGCTGGTTGGCGGGTGGGACGCATCAACATGCAACCCGGAGAGCAATCGAAACGGCTGGAAGTCATTTCTTCCGCGTATGATGAATTGGTTCAGTTCCGTACCGACCGGCAAACGGTCATTGTCGCTGTCGGTGGTGGCGTGGTGGGTGACGCTGCAGGATTCATTGCGGCAACGTTTAATCGCGGCCTGCCATTTGTTCAGGTGCCAACCACATTACTGGCCGACGTCGACAGTTCCGTCGGCGGAAAAGTGGGTGTGAACCATCCTCAGGCAAAAAACCTGATTGGTGCGTTTCATCAACCGCTCGGTGTGATTATCGACACGCACGCGCTACGAACGCTGCCGGAGCGGGAATTTCGGTCCGGGCTGGCGGAGGTGGCGAAGTATGGCGTCATTCTGGACGCCGAATTCTTCACGTTTCTGGAGCAGAATGTGGACGCCATCAACGCTCGCGAAGATGGCGTATTGGCGGAAATCATTGCACGGTGTTGCCAGCTCAAGGCCGATGTCGTCGAGCATGACGAATACGAACGGACTGGACTGCGGGCGGTGCTGAACTACGGTCACACGTTTGCCCATGCGTTTGAAGCCTTGGCGGGCTATGGCGAACTGCTGCACGGCGAAGCAGTTTCGATTGGCATGGAGTATGCCGCGCTGCTGTCACTCCGCCTCGGCAGGATTGATGCTGAGTTCTGTGCCCGTCAGACCAACCTGCTCAAGGCACTTGGTCTACCCGTCGCGTTGAATCTCGCCAATCCGATTTCCGGTGACGAGGTTATTGAACGGATGCTGCTCGACAAGAAAAGCGTAGGCGGCACTTTACGGTTCATTTTGCCAACGCGAATGGGACACGTGGAATTGGTTTCTGATATCCCTGTCGATGAAGTTCGTAAGGTGATGCAGGAATTGGGCATTTCGTAGACCAAAACCTAAGCGGCAGGCTCGTCTGGCTGCTCCGGTTCGGAATTGTCTTCCGATTCAGCTGCCATTTGGGCGAGACGGTCGCGGAACTCCTGGCACTCCTCACGAGGCTTGGCGCACAGATCGCAGGCAGTTTTTCCGTCTTGCCCGTGAAAGTTTTGAAGTCCGCCGCACGTTCCCTTCAGTAGCCGATTCTTGATGAGGTAGCCAATGGCCAAGCCGAGCATGGCCAGAGCGAATGCGGCAATTGTCACCAATACGGTGAACAATGGCGACGCCGCAGTCTCTTCCGGCGCCGCGGGCTTCTCTGAAAGGTTCGTGATGCGTCCCTGTGCCGTCGTTGACGCGAATTCCTGATACGTGTCGTCATTGCGGACAACGAAAAAGGCGGCAATGTGATTGTCCTCGGCAAACTGCAACCCCAACTCGGGCCCAAGGACATTGAGCGTGGTGGCCAGCGCGTCGGCGGTCATGCAGTCTTCGGCAAGTACGGAAACTGAACCAAGCGTGTGCTCTACCGGTCGACCGGTTTGAGGATTAATGGTATGCGAGAAGAACTGGCCGTTGATTTCCACAAAGTTGCGGTAGTCGCCCGAGGTCGCCAGTGATTCATTGTTCAGGTCGACGACGTATCCTCCCTCACGCGAGTCGCGGTCCGGAACTTCGATGGCGAGTCGCCAGAGGCTGCCATCGGGTTTGGTGCTCCGCGTGCGAACTTCGCCACCAATTTCCACGAGGTGCCCCGTCAGTTGCGGCTGTTCGATCAACCAGTTGTGGACAACATCAACAGCGTAACCTTTGGCGATCGAAGAGAGGTCGAGTTCGACATCGACACGAGATTTCTTGAGAGTTGGGGGACTTCGGCTGACTTCAATGTATTTCCAACTGACACGTTGTCGGGTTGATTCAATCTGGTCGTCACTGGGAATGGTCGAGAGTGGATTTGCGCCGCCGAATCCCCAGAGTCGCACGAGCGGTCCTACCGTGGGATCGTAAACGCCATTGGATTGTTCTGCGATTTGCAGGGAACGCTCAACGACCAATGCTGTCTCTGGTGAGACATCAAACGCTTGATTCGCGGGGGAAGTGTTGAATCGCGAGAGTTCGGAGTCGGGAATGTACGTAGACATTTGCCCGTTGATTTCTCCAAGTAGAGCATCAATGCCATCCTGAAGCTGAGCCGCCTCGGGCTGTTCGCCTTCGAACACCACCGTAATGTGGTATGTGGTGCCCATGGTTCGTCCCTCAAGGGTGAGGGTGTCGCTGGCGCCACAGGTTCCCGCAAACGCTGCGAGCAGGCAGAAAGAAAGGAATGACCGAAAGCGTCCCATTGAACCGTGCATGACTCAATTGAGTGAAGTGAACCAAACGGTGGGTACGGTACCTTCCAGCGCGGCGCAAGAAAATAGCCGAGACGAGGGAAAACCCAACATCTCGGCTCGATGTGACAATCCAAGAAGAGAAATTACTACTTCTTGGTAGCTTTTTTCTTGGTAGCCTTCTTAGCGGCGGCCTTCTTTGGAGCAGCTTTCTTAGCGGCGGCTTTCTTGGGAGCAGCTTTCTTAGCAGCGGCTTTCTTTGGAGCAGCCTTCTTAGCAGCGGCTTTCTTTGGAGCAGCCTTCTTAGCAGCGGCTTTCTTTGGTGCGGCCTTCTTTGCAGTGGCCTTCTTCGCGGTGGCTTTCTTTGCCATGGAAACTCCTCCTTCTACAGAGTCCCTTGAGTGGATGACCAACTGTTGCTACCGGGCAAATGTTGTTGAGCAATCCACAAAAACTGAATCCATTCCGACTCACCAACCTTGGCAAGTCGTGCAATCCGTTTTGTGTTGTTTGTCGAGATGACGTTAAACGACACTCAACGGAATTGCTTTGATGGGCAAATGGTACGAAAAGCAAGAACTGTTGCAACCCTGATTTTCGGTGTTCCGGTCTGTTCTCAAAGGAAAGATTGTTTTCGCCACCTTCGTCGATGTCATTTGCATTCAAAACATCGCGCTCAAATTGGAGTTATTCGGTGACAGATTCTTTGCCTGACAATTCCACTTCATCGAATGTTGATGGCGTGTCGACCTGATGTTTTTTGATTTCCAACCAGAGCATGAATGCACGAAAACTCAGACCAAGTGAAGCTGCCAATGCAACGAGTGCTGTTGTGAGTTGTGTGCTTCCCATCCACAGTTTTGAAGTGGCCAGCATTCCCGTTGCAATCCACGAAGCGGCGACAATGTACGACGTGGATTTCAGCGACGTCCGCAGGCGCGCTGTCTGAGATTTCGCAACGGCGGAACGTGCCGAATAGTTTGCTAATTCGCGAAATGAATGGAGATTTGCACGGATTGCGTCGCGTTCTTCCTCTGTTGTTGCCCGACGCGCTGACAAGTTTTCTTCGTTGCCATCGAGGTCGTCCTCAGTGTTGTCGGAGTCGGCGAGAGTCCGGTTGTTCCCTCCGAATTCGCTCGAAGGTTCGATGTTGATTTCATTGAGCGGCGTCAAAGGTTCATCAACTGACGACGCAGAGTCCGACTCTAATTCGGCCTCACCGGACGTGGTCTCTTCGTCCAATTCATGTTCGTCAACTTCAGTCGCACGGGACCGGGCTAACAGGCGTTCCATATACGCGGCAACTGAGTCCGGTTCTTCGAACGAACTAAGCCCACCGCTCTCGTCGTTTTTTGCCGAAGAATTTCTTTGTTTTCCATTCGCCGCACCGATTTCGTCCGTTTCCGTGTCGGATTCATCAGGCGCGCTGAGCGATTCGGACGCATCACTTTCGTTCGTTAGTGTCTCGTCGTCAGGATCGACTGTTGGCTCATGGAGTGCTTCCTTCGACATGCCGAACAGTTCCGCCAACTGCGAACGGAGGCCAGCAAGACCATCCTGTTTTGACGATGCTTGTTTCGCGGAGTTGTTGCTCTGGATTTCGGGAGTAGATTGCTCTTCTTCAACCGACAGTCGTTGTTCCGTATGCAGGTCTTCGACCGCGGTTACCGGTTCGGTATCAACTGGTTCGCTTTCTACGTCCTGTTCGTCGAGTCGAAAGGCCTGAACCGAAGAGAAATTCGATTCGCCGATTGTTGTATCTTGCCCATCTTCTAATAGGTTGGCGTCGTCATCCAGCACTTCCTCTGGGAGGTCGGCGTGCAAATCTGGAAAGTCAAGATGCAGGTCGTCTTCGTCGGGGGGGACTGTGAGAGAAACGGCGTCGTCAAAGGTTTCGTCTGTTTCGAATCCTAAGATTTGTTCCAGTTGTGCGTCGACTGATGCGTTCAGGTCATCTTCTTCAGTGGGAACATCACGCGAGGCAGCGAAGCGGTCGTCGATGGCCTCTACGGTCGGTTCGTCGGACTGCTCCTCTGGCGGTGTCGTGACTGATGCGTGTAGCTCAAATTCGTCAGCGGAAAGGAGTTCACTCAATTCATCGCTCAGGTCGTCCTCAGTCGTCAACGATTCGGGAACCTGCTGGAACAGTTCCGCAAATTCTTCACGATCGCGCTCCAGTTCAGCCCGTTCTGCTGCAAGCTGATCTTGAGAGTTCATCAACCAGCGTTGCGTTTCGGCCAGCTCGGAAGCCTGTCGGTCCACACTGATGCGTGTCTTCTCCAATTCCTGGCGTTCAATTTGCAGGTCTTGGCGTTCTGCGGCGCACTTTTGTTGTTCCCTTTCCAGCTCTTCCCACTCCTGTTGGAGTTTGAACGACACTTCTTCGTCGACGACGCTCGAATTGGACGCTGTCTCGGAACTGCTTTCAGGGGTCAGATTCTCGTCGGTAACCGCATGCTCAACCTGCCATTCCAGTTCGACAATCCGTTCTTCGCGACGGTTTAACTCGTCCTTCTGAAGGGCGAGCTCGTCTTCCAGTTGGCCACGCAGGTCTTCCTTCATTTCGAGTTTCAACGACAGGTCCTCAACCTGCAGTTGCAAGTCGGCATTTTGGTCTGAAATCGTGCCCAGGACGTATTGCAGTTCGGCAGTTTCATTGGCAGCCAATTGCTCGGCACTAGATTCTTCTTCACGAATTCGGTCCAGTTCAGCTCGTTCGGCGGCGAGCGTTTCGCGTTCGTGCTCCAGTGACAGCCGCATACTTTCAATGCCGTCCTGTTCCGAGAGGAGTTCCGCTCGCAGCGACTCGACGGCTGCTCGTTCATCTGCCAGTTGTTGTTCGAGTACAGCGAGATCTTCGGCTTTCGTAGAATCCTGTTTCGCAGTCTCGGCGCTGACTTTGAGCTGCTGTTCGCGTTCGCCCAATTCACGTTGCGCCGAATTGAGTTCCGTTTCACGCTCCTCGACCGCACGTTCGCGCGATTCCAAGACCTGCTCTCGCCCGGAAATGACTTCTTCGCGATGTGCCAGTTCGGCTAGCTTGCTGTCGCTATCCTCATTCGCCTGTGTCCGCTGTGCATCAATTGCGGAGGTTTCGGCCTGCAGTTGCTCTCTTTCCGCTCGGACAGTGGCTTCCCGGGTTTCAAGGTCGAGGAGTTGATGACGCAGTGCTTCCTCGCGCACGTTAATTTCGGACAACTGCGCTGACAGTTCGTCACGTCGGGCGGCGTCCTGGGCTTTGGCTTGCTCGAATTCTTCCAATTGTCTCTGGAGTTCGCTTTCGCGAACGGAGAGGGCCTGCTCTCTTTCGTTGAGGCTTTGCAGATTCTGTTCAGCCTCCCGTCGTGCTGCCTCGATTTCCCCTCGCAGTTGTTCGAGGCGTTGTGAGGCATCGTCGAATTCATGCTGCTTCGTATTGAATTCCTGGAGACGACCATTGAGAGACTTGGCATCTGCTTCGACCTGACGTTGCAGTTCCGCAACGGCCTGTTCCCGGTCGATCAGTTCTTCGCTACGTGAATCCACTTCACGTTCGCGCTGACGCAGGCCAGATTCCATCTGCCGGAGCTTCTCCCGAGTGCTCTGGCTCGCTTGTCGCTCCTCGCGCAGTCGCTCAAATTCGGCTGCGAGCTCAGTAGAACGCCCATCGATTTCGACTTGGCGGAGTTCAAGAATCGACTCCTTGTGCGACAGGCCGTCTTGGAGTTGTTTGAGTTTCTGCTTCTGAAGTCGGATTTCGTCTTGGAGGGAATTGGTATCGTTGGAATTGTCGTGTGAGTTTTCGGCAATCGAAGGCTGAATTTGTTTGGCTTGCGGACGCAATGACGCAATGGCTTCATCGATACCTGTTGGTGCTCTGAGCGATTCCGAATGAACGGGGACGAATTGAGCTGCTTCTTCCAGGAAATACTCGACGGGACCAACAATCAGCCGATCACCAACGCCGAAGTTGCATTCACGGACGGCGCCGTCGTTGATCCAGGTGAGTGGCGAGAGTGCTTTCACGACAATCCGCCGTGGTCCCACCATGAGCAGGCAGTGCTGTTCGGCAACACCAGGCAGGTCCACAACGATATCGCATTCCGGTCCACTGCCCAGGCAATAGTGTCCCAGTCCCAAATTGATACCGGGGACGTCGGCCGATCGCGGCGTCAGGGTGTAGGCAGCCAGTGAGCGCGGGGACGCTGTCCTGGTTTCTGGAAGTGTCGAGGTGATGTCCATAAGTTCGCCTTTTTCGGCGCAGGTTTCAGTAAACAGGCCCAATCCGCGTCCGACATCTTTCACGACAGTTCGATGACAGCGCACGGCTACATATGATCCCTAGCTCACAGAAAATCCGGGTCAAAGGGCAATGACTCATGGTTGTTGCAATACCGCAACATCGAGGCGGTTCAGTTTGCTTGGAACGTACAAATCGAAGAATCGACACGTCCGATTTAATCGTGACGACCAGCCTGCCAACAGCCATGTGCGTCTTGCCATGAGGTATTGCGTGCTGCGTTGTGAGGCGGTGCTTGACGCAGGACAGATCGATGGAGTGGTGCAAACCACGACGTGATGTTTCAGGATTGCACTGCGACGTGTCGTCTTTGCACCATGCAATTTACGTCGCAACTGGAGTTCATCGAATTGTCGGAAACTGCAAGTGAAAATGATTGACCGCGGTCCGTGTGGCGCGTCAAATGAGCGGCGACGGACCACTTCTCGCCCACTCGCGGCGTCACATTTTTTGCGATATCAATTCGGTGGAGACCACTCGCATGAATTCTTATTCCCCGCAACAAATCCCCTTGCTTACTTCTGCCTTGAGTGACGTGCAGCAAGTTCAGGGAGAGCGGGAAAGGTTGGCTGTAAAGCTTCAACAGGCGGCTGTGGATTTGGCTCAACTTGGTGGTGACATCCCTAATGGACTTGCCCAGGATATCAACGCACTCAACGACAAGCAGCGCGATACGCTTGAACGACTGACAGGGCAGGGCGAAATTAGCGAATTCATTCCGAGCGAAGGGGCTGAGGCTCCGTTGCTTCAATGGGTGCAGTCGCTGAACTCAGGAATTGAAGAATGTCGTCGTCGAGAAGGAGAGGCCAGAAATCGATGTGAGCAATGCCGCGAGCGGTTGAATGACTTCCAGAATTTGGAGTCGACCGTTGTGACGGCGACATTGGAAGAGGTGAAAGTCCGGGCCGCCGAATTGCTGAGCCAAATCTCCGACGCCGAAGCCTGGCACGTCGCTGCCAATGATGCGGACCTGCCTGCTCTCGAAGCCTTGTGGAATTTGTTGCGGGCGGTGCAGGAACGTCGATTCGATGAACCGCAAACAATTGCCTGGGCCGAACAGGTTGCCGCGCGGTTTGGGGTGCCATTTGCACTTCAGGCATATGCAGGCAGAATTTCGCATCGCATCGAAACGCCAGAGCCGACTCGATTAAGAGAAATTGAATCAGCAGTGCCGGTGTCCGTCAGTCCTGAAGATCCTGAGATGGCCGAGGTCGATCAGCCGATTGACGAAGTTACGGAGGTTCCTGCGGCTCCGGTGGAAGTCGACCTGTCCGGCCCTGGAGAAGTCGTGCTCCGGCGGCTCCAGACGCGTCTGGAAAAAATGTCAGGCGACCTGGAACGAGATCGGGAACAGTGGGGATTCGTCGTTGATGATGTCGAGCACCTTGTCATGGATCGAGACGTCGACGAAGACGATCCGCGACTGCAATCGGTGTTCTGGAATTACATCGACGCCATTCCCGTGGCGCTTCCCGAGTCACGCACGTTCCGGAGCGTCATTGCACAAGTGGACCGAATTCGTATTGAAGGAATTGCGGCGCAGGGGGGCTGGGACCCGAGTGTGTGGTCGGAGAATGTCATACTCGCCGCGGAGGAACTCGAAGGCAAACGAGTTGTGCTCGTCGGCGGGACGCCACACGAGGCCACACGACAAATGATTTGCGACGCATTTCGCCTTCGCGATTTGGATTGGGCGACGTCCGGAAAATACGAGAGCCCGCAAAAGCTGCAGCAACTCGTGCAGTCGCCCGACGTCGCCGCCGTTTTCATTCTGCTCCGCTGGGTCGGCAGAGGACATGCGGAGGATATTAGCGTCTATTGCCGCAGCGCCCGAAATCGCCACATCCTCATTCCCGGCAGCTATCTCCCCGACGACCTCGCCGCCGCCCTGCTGGAACAATCAGACACGCGCCCCGCCGCCGACCGATTCGTCTGGAGCTAATCCGATTTATGCGCAGTGCCGGTGAATTCCGCATGAAACGGGACGGTGCTGCAAGTGTTGCCCTAGCTCGACCAGTAGTTTCGGTCGAGTGTGCGATAATTGATCGCCTCGCTCAAATGGCTGACCGCAATATCGGTCGCCCCTTCTAAATCTGCGATGGTCCGGCTGACTCGCAGAATTTTGTCGTGCGCGCGGGCGGAGAGGCCCATTTCTTCCATCGCGGCCCGTAATAACTGAGCGGCATCGGGCTGCAACTGGCAGTGCTGCCGCAACTGCCTGGGTGACATGGTGCCGTTGAAGTCCTTTCCAGACTTTCCAAACCGCTCAAACTGCCGCTCCCGGGCCGCCTGCACCTGACTCCGCATCGAGGCACTGTTCGTTCCCGCCTGACGTGAAGCCAGTTCATGAAACGGAACCGGCGGCACTTCGACATGAATGTCAATACGGTCGAGTAAAGGTCCACTAATCTTCGCCAAGTACCGCTCGATTTGCATGGGAGTGCAATTGCACTGGCGTTTAGGATCTCCTCGAAAGCCACAAGGGCAGGGATTCATTGCGGCAATCATCATGAAGCTGGCCGGAAATCGCACCGTGCCCAGCGCTCGTGAAATCGTCACCGTTTGATCTTCCAACGGCTGACGCAGCACCTCCAGCGTACGCCGATTAAATTCCGGCAACTCATCCAGGAAAAGAATGCCATTGTTCGCTAGAGAGATTTCGCCGGGCCGGGGCGTCGATCCACCTCCCACAAGGCCAGCATCACTAATGGTATGGTGCGGACTGCGAAATGGTCGTCTCAGCATGAGCGGGGCGTCATCGGGCAGCTGTCCCACCGCACTATAAATACGGGTGGTATCCAGGCTTTCTTCAGGGCTCAGGTCTGGCAAAATGGTACCAATCCGCTGCGCGAGGAGGGTCTTGCCTGTGCCAGGGCTTCCCAGCATCAGCAAATGATGGCGACCAGCCGCCGCGACGGTAACGGCCCGCTTCGCCATTTCCTGCCCTTTGACGTCGGAGAAATCAACGAGGTACCCCCCATATTCCTGCGTGGCATCTGACCAGCTAAACGCCACAGGATGGATGTCAACCATACCGGAGAAATGCCCCACTGCCTCAGCGAGGGATCCCACAGCAATGACCTCCAGCCCTTCGACAACTGCCGCCTCACGCCCATTCTCGACCGGCACCACAATTCCCCGTCGACCATCCTGCCTGGCCTGCAAGGCCATTGACAGCGTCCCCTTCACCCGACGCACCGTTCCATCCAGCGCAAGCTCTCCCACCACCGCATAGTCGGCAAATCGATCGGACTGCAACTGCCCGCTCGCCGCCAGAATTCCGAGTGCGATGGGCAAATCGAACGACGGCGCCTCTTTGGGAAAGTCCGCCGGCGACAAGTTAATGACGACCCGATCAATGGGCCGGTGATACCCACTGTTCACCAGTGCCCGCTCAATCCGATGCGTACTCTCCTTAACCGCCGCTTCCGCCAGCCCCACCAAAATCGTCTTGGGCATGGCCGCCGGTGAAATGTCCACCTCCACATCCACCGGTCGGGCCTCAATCCCAAACAGCGCATGTGTCAACAGTTTGGCAAGCATGCCCCAGCCTCAGTTCCGCCGCTCCAAGTGAATTGACTACCAGCATGCTCGACCAATCTGAGAGAAGGGAATCCCTCCTTACTCAATCAGCCGGAAAGCGTAATTCGGGCCAACACGGATTTCAAAATCAGTTGGTACTGAATTGTGGACTACTTCAACTTTGCTGCCGTTATTCGCAATCGCACTTGTCGTCGATGAAAGTAATGTTTTCTATCTCGATATTCAGACACTTGCACTGGCCATTTTTGTCCTTACCGCATCGCGCCTGAAAATAATGATGCGGAATCCTAATTCCGAATTGGTCCTGAATGCAGTCGGATGGCTCTGAGCAGGGCATGAGCGGTTCACATGCTCCGGCAACGGTTGTTGCATAGCCAGAATACTGCAGGCACGAACTCATCGCGACTTGTTCGCATTCTTCTTCGCCTTCTACTGTAACGACATGGCAGCCAATGCCATTGGGACTGCCAGGGTTAGGGATGACGTGAGCAGGCTTACATTTTGTGTTGGGAATTGTCATCGGAGTGCAAAACACTTCTGCGATAAGTGCAGATGAGACTGCCAAGTTGCAAATACCGAATGTAATCATACCAAGGGACAGCGTTCGCTTGAATTTCGTGGCCATGTTTTCATTCCAAGTTGGGGGGAAGTAGAATCAGATTTCTAACTTTGTGATGCTCGTGAACGGCGCCACATAAGGGCACCGACGATCAAAACGACGACACCGTTAACAAACAGCAGTATTAGCCAGGCAGGAAAATGCCGCCGGGAAGCCTCTTGTGGTTTGGTCAGTCCGTTGATGGTATCAGCGGCCGGAATTGCCATTGTGCTTGGCAAAGGCGAGCGCCCATCCATGAAGGCCAGGACGTCATTGACGTCGTACGTGAGGCGGGCACTTTGGAGTTCGGTGCCCCGGTGGTCGAGGAGCACGTCTCCTTTGGCAGCCTGCAGCCGGAAGACAGAGTCGGCGACGGGGGTGTTGAACTGAACTTGTTTGATGATCAGGACTCTGATGATCAGGGTCTTGTTCTCGTAGTAGTCCACGTCGTACGAAACCCGGGGGATGCTCAGGCCGTTCGGGAGTTGGATGAGGTCTTTGTGGACAATGTCCCGTGCAATTTCCCGGGTCGTTCCCTGACGCCATGTGAGCGGCAGGCCGGAAGCGGCATCGATGGTAAGCTGGGTAGGTGAGTTGGGAGAGGTGTCACCCGGAAGTCGCAAAGTGTGAGTGCCCAGCTCGGGGTTCGATGTGATGTCGTACGACTTCAGGACTTCCTCCGTGTTGAACGGAATGTGGTGAAAATCGTAGAGGCTGGTGTGGTCCACATTGTACTTACCCCGGAGAAAGAGGGAAATTCGAGTGTTGTCCTCACGGGAAACGTCGAAGTAGTTGGACTCGTCGAGTAGGTGAATTGTACGGGGAGATTCATCACGCAGTTGTGAACCTTTGACCCACAAGCGGCGAGAGATTTGCCACGGATCGGCGATCGGTTTTTGGCCGACGTGGGTGCCATCGACGAGCCTTTGGCGCTCTTCCGGCGTGCTCAGCAATCCGCATTCTTCGATGAGTGCGAGGACTTCATCGGGGGAGAGCATTGGCTTTGGGAATGCGGGAGCGGGGGACTGGTCGTTCGGCGGCGGCACCGGTTTGGGGGGGAAATACAGGAAAGCACTGTCAAATTCGATGTCCGCGGTGACAATTCCCTCTCTCATCAAGGCCCACTGACTGGCGATTTGCTGGCGCAGTTCGTCATTGTTCGGCGATTCTGCGAACGCCGACGTGGCCGTGAGGAGAAAGAATAGCGAAAAAACGAGGAGCCGATTGCCCATCAGACCGTGCCTCAAAAGGTTTGTCCGCTCCGTAAACTAGCCGTCGAGATTACCCGCCGCCCGGCTTGAGGAGAGTTCCTGTGTCGCATGATAAGTCAACTTGTCCAATTTAACAAGTCTGAATCAATGTCGGCTGATTTGTGGGGGCGTGGCCAGTTCGTGGCTCGGCTTTCAAGAAGTTGAGTGAATCTGTACGGCCTGTGACGGCGTTTCTGGGGGTTTGACGTGGAAAACGGCTAGGGGAATCTGACGAAAGCCGGTACGATAGAAGATGAGTCGGACGGGTTCAGAGGGGGAGTGGCTAGTCTTCCCTGCTGAGCCTTGTTTCGATTCATCCCCCAGTTGCATCCCTCGGCGAAGTTCTTCGATCCCATGGCTGTAGATAACGAGTGGCAAGCTGACTCCTCTCCAGACGGAGGCAGTACGTTCGACCTGAAGCGAATGCTTTGGGGCCGCAAATGGTTGCTGATTATTTGTGCCTTCGTAGGTATGGGTGGTGGCTATTACCAGTTCACCAAGCAGCCGGAAGTGTACTCTTCGTCGGGGCAGGTGTTGTTGAAGTTGTCGCAACAGGCAATTCCCGTGGAAGGAATGGCCGAAGTGCGGCTGAAAGACCCCATTGATGAGCACCTGGAACTCATTCGAAAAGGAAAAATCCTGGAAGGGGCCGTGCAGCGTTTAATGGCACGTGAGGAGAAGGTCTCCACAATTGAGGCGTTGGGGAACGAAGCCCGCATGGCGGCGGTCATTTCCGGTCGTTTGCGGGCGACGCGACCGAATCCGAAGACCAATTTCATTACCATTTCGTACACCAGCCCCATCCAGGCCGAGTGCCAGCCCGTATTGGAGGCTGTGTTTGCGTCGTACGAAGAGTATTTGAGTGCCGATCAGCGTGAATCGAGCGACAACATGGTGGCTCGTGTTCAGGAAGCAAAGGAAGTTTTGGATGGTGATCTAAAACGGAAGCGGGATGAGTATCGACTGTTTCGTCAGGAGACCTCATTGCTTCTCAATGGCGAACAAACTCAGAACCTGCACCAGGACCGGGTGTTGGGAATTGAACGCGAACGCGCACAACTGCAGTTGCGTGTGACAGAAATTCAAGGCGAACTCGACGCAATTGAATCGGCCAAGCAGCGTAAAACGAGCCGTGAAGTGCTCATGATTGTTGCCGACCAAATGAGCGCCCGAGGTGCAGGTGCGGGAGCCAATGGCGTGGCCAGTGCGACGCAAACCACCATTACCTCACAACTGCTACCACTCATGGTGAAAGAGGCCTTGCTGTCGAAAAAGTTGGGGGCGGGGCACCCGGACGTGCAGGCAGTGAGAATTGAGATTGCCGTTGTGAAAGATGCGCTCCGGTCGGGAATTGACGGAACGGACGGCGGACCGGACAGCGAGCCAAGTGAACCGCCAAAGGACTTTCTGGACGTGTATACGGAAGCCCTAAACGAAGAGTTGCGAATTGTCGTTCAGAAGTCGGTGAAGCTCAATGCTCTGTATATGGCAGAACGTGAAGCGTCAAAGTCACTGGAAGAGGAAGTGCATCGCAACCGAGAATTGCTGGACGACATCCAGCGGACGCAGGATTTGTACGATCAAATTCTGAAGAAACTGGAGCAAATCAACCTCGTCAAGACGAACGACAATTACTCGGTCGAGAGCATTTCACCTCCATCACCCGGTTACAAAACGGGTCCTGACCAGAATCGATTCCTGTCAATGGGGGGATTCGGCGGCCTGATGGTAGGAGTGTTTCTGTCATTTCTCCTGGAAATGTCAGACCGCGGTTTCCGTAGTGCAAACGAAATCAATCGCTTCCTGGGAGCCAGTGTTATTGGACATATTCCACAAATCGATGCAGAACGTGGTTCGCGCGTGGTGAAGGACCGGAATGTTGACAAGAACCTGGCGGTGTTTCAGAGACCGCGGTCCAACGTCGCAGAAGCGTACCGCGGCGTGCGTACGTCACTGCTGTTCGGTATTGAAGACAAGTCGCACACGATGATCCAGGTGACGAGTCCCGACCCCGGTGATGGAAAGTCAACACTGTCATCAAATCTTGCGGCCGCATTGGCGGGGTCCGGTAAGAGCGTGCTGTTGATGGACGTCGACTTGCGCAAACCGCGTCAGCACAAAATCTTCAATTACGATCTGGACGACGGCGGTGTGACTTCCGTAATGGATGGTACGCACACCATTGAGGAAGCGGCGCACAAAACCGTTGTCGACAACCTCTGGATGCTTACGGCCGGTCCACGTGTAGAGCATCCTGGTGAATTGTTGTTGAGCCCCAAGTTTGGCGAACTGCTGGCGGAAGCGAAGGAGAAATACGACTTTGTCATTGTCGATACGCCTCCCGTTTTGCCAGTCACCGACTCGGCAACCATTGCGCCATCGGTGGACGGAGTTATTCTCGTCTTCCGATTAACGAAACACTCGAAGCCACATGCCATGCAGGCCATTCAAGAGTTGGAAATGGTGGGCGCCCGAATTGTCGGTGTTGTTGTGAATGGTGTCGGCAGCAATTCGGGTTACAACTACGGCAGTTCCGAATACGGTTACCGCTACGGCAGTGGCTACGGTCGCTATGAATACCGCGACAAAGATGAACCGAAAAAGCCGCGAACTGTTGATCCACCGGAACAGCGTGCTGGATAACAGGCGAATGATCCAGGAATGCTACTGACCCGGCGAGTTTTGTGGTCGGCGTCGCGGACGTGGCGGGTTTTGGAGAATGCGTTCCAATAATCCGCCTGCGGCCTTAATGCCAATGCGACGGCCAAAATCGCCAAGCGGGTGGAGGTCGAATTTCGGATCGGAAAGCGTACCGCGCACGTTGAAAGTAATGACCTCACCTTGGAGCGACCGCAGAACAGGTCCTTTGTCGAGCCATTCGTCGTTGAGTGGAATGCTCAGTTTCAGGTCGAGCGTTTCGTCTAAGCCGACCGAGCCTTCGGTCAGAATGCGAACTGCACCAATCTTCAAAACGAAATCTTTGTGGTACACGCGTCCGTCGAGTACTCGGAACGGAACGCGTTGATCGGTCATGGTGATACGAACTTTGTCCCGTGGAATTGCTCCTCCGCCAACCATCAGGGAAATTCTGTCAACAAGATCTTGCACCTGCTGCAACATCGGACCAGGGGCAATGAAAGCCGAATGGATGACAAGGTATCCCGGGATATCCGCCGTCTCCATGTGGCCAATTTCCCCTTCGGCAAGTTGGCCGACTTCGAGTGAGAATTTGCCTTCAATGGCCGTTGCGTTTGCCAGGAGCGGAGCCGGGAATTTCAACCACTGCCGTACAACGGGCTCGGTGAGTTCGATTTGGTCAAGGACAAGGCCTTGCTGGATGCGAAAACGCGGTGAGTCGCCAGCAAGGGCAACTTCCGGGATTTGTCGGACCTGCCCCCCATTTACTGGGAAACTCACCGGAGCGAGGTGTAGCCAGTTGTCTGCTGAAGAAAAGCTGACTTCGCCTGCTTCAGAAATGAGTCCGTACGCCGCGAGTCGATCCCAAGCCAGACTCGTTGTGATTTTCAAATCTTGCGGGATTGAATTTTCGGACTGTACGACGCCAGCGTCGTTTTCGCTTGCTGGTCGACGCAGCGGGCCTTGTGCCACGAATTTCGAAATGCGCAGTCCTTCAATTTCCAACTCTTCACGCAACTCGCTGGGAATAATCGACAGCAGTTCATCCGACTCGCAGCTCAAGCTCCCTTCAAGACTGGCATCGGCGGTTGTGCGTACATTGGTAATGACGCCCTTGCCATCAATTGCTACTGCATTCGAGTTCAGTTGAACGGTTGAAAGTGTCAACGTGTCCTGGTCAGCGTTGTAGTCAGCCAGGGCCTTCCAGCTTCCATCACTTAAATCAACGGGAACGACTGTGCCGTCCTGAGTGATGATTCTGGTTTCGGAATTCTTCGATGATTGGTTCGGCTGAGTGAAATCGCCCGTGGTGGAAATAACAAATGATCCATTCGACGACCGTCCAACGTAGTGTTGTGAGGAACCACTCACCGACCCAGAAACCGTGGCGTCGTTCAATTCTCGCCGAATGAGAGGATTCAATCCGTCCAGTGGGATCGATTCCCCCTGCACATTAATGACCAGCTTCTCCATTTCGTTGGCGGGGACAACTCCATCGACGGGCATGAGTGGCTGTCCTCCAGCATCTTGCCATTCTCCGGCGAGTTGAAACTCCCCTCCGGTCTCGGGCTGGCGAACTTTGCCCGCGAATTGAAACGTATGAACTGCTGGTTGAGTCTCCTGTTTCGGAGTGAATGCATATTCTCCAGCAATTTCATTGAAACTGGTCAGTTCTTCTTTCTGTTCGTCGACCAGACGGAAACTGCTTTTCGAAACATGCAACGTCATGGCTCGTGGCAAGTGTCGGAATCCATGTTGCATCAGTTGCTGGAGCGCTTTCTCCGAGTTGACCTTCTCCAAATTCGCCATGCGCGTCTTCGGTACAACAATTTCTCCCGAGAATCCTTCCACATAAAGTTCCAGCGGTTGTGCCCGGTTCGTTACCAGCGACCAGAGAGTTTGTTGTGTGGTAATCGACTCAATATTAGCCGTTGCTTTTCCAGACGTTCCTCGAATTTTGACGTCGTGAATCATCACCGGCGCCTGCCACGACAGTGAGGCAGATTCAAATTCGATTTCTGCGGGAATGTCCGCTCCCACCCAATTTGCCACGTTTGAATGCGAGGCCAGTTTTCCAGCCATGCTGGGGAGAAACCAGACGACCACGACGATTGCCAGTACAAAAAAGATGGCGAACCGCATCAGCCAGCTTCCACGTCGTGGCGGCGGCTGTTCAACGGGCGTCAGTTGTTCTGGAGAGTTTGTTTCGGTCATGGAGACGCAACTCAAGTCGATCTGGGCACTGCAAGAATGGGGTTGGTGCCGCAGTGGCCCCTGATTGTCGGACCTGATGTCTGTTCCGGCAAGAGGTAATGAAGCTTCGTCTGATGAATTCACCGAACGCTCCCCGATTCCCTCAACTGCCGTTCGCTATGACGTGGACTGCGGAAGAATCGAGCCATTTCGCTCGCGTTCGTCCGGCTGCTCGCGTAGTATCGAAGCGACTTTCATTGGAGGAAACAGGTAATGGGTGTCATTCGTAATCTGAGCGTAGCGCTGGTGGTCGTTGTTTTGGGTGGAAGTCTTTGTTCGGCCCAGGAGCCCATGGAGCGACCGGCAAATCGACTGGCGAAAGAGACCAGTCCGTATCTGTTACTGCATGCACACAATCCCGTGGACTGGTATCCGTGGGGAGAAGAGGCGTTCGAGAAAGCTCGGAAGGAGCAGAAGCCCATCTTTCTTTCGATTGGCTACAGTAGTTGCTACTGGTGTCACGTCATGGAACGCGAGGTTTTCGAGAATGAAGACATTGCGAAGTACATGAATGAGCATTTCGTGAACATCAAGGTCGACCGCGAAGAGCGGCCCGACCTCGATGACATCTACATGCTCTCGCTGCAGGTGTACTTTCAAATGGCCCAGTCCAGCCAGACGGGTGGCTGGCCGATGTCGATGTTTCTCACCCCCGAGGGAAAACCTATTGCGGGGGGAACTTATTTCCCGCCAGAAGATCGCCCCGGCATGCCGGGGTTTCCACGCGTGTTGCAAAGCCTCAATACAGCTTGGGAAACGCGGCAGGCAGACGTCAAACGTACTGCCGATTTACTGGCAACGGAAGTGGCGCGGCTCTCGCAGCCGCAACTCGTCATTGATGACACCACACTCAGCATGGCCTTTGTGACGAATGCCATTGCCGCGGTGAAAACGCACCATGACGCGGAATTCGGCGGGCTCGATTTCGATTCCGACCGTCCCGATGGTCCGAAGTTTCCTGTTCCTTCGCGGCTCGCTTTGTTGCAGTCGGCAGCCGGGCGCATGCCTGAGGCCGACTCGCTGCAAATGGTTGATCAAATGCTGGAGAGCATGGCCGCGGGCGGAATTCACGACCATCTTGGCGGCGGTTTTCATCGCTATAGTACCGACCGGGAATGGATGGTTCCGCACTTTGAAAAAATGCTGTACGACAACGCGCAGCTCGCAGAAATCTATGTCGATGCCTATCGCAGAACTCAGAAGAAGTCGTACCGGGATGTCGCCGAAGGAATCCTGGAGTATCTCATTCGTGACATGAGCGACCCTAATGGCGGTTTCTATTCAGCGCTCGATGCAGAAACAGATGGTGTCGAAGGGGAATATTACGTCTGGTCGCGGGAAGAGGTACTGAAAGTCCTCGGTCCGGAGCGGACGAAACTGTTTGGCCGGTGCTATGGGCTCGATCAACCGCAGTCCTTCGAGCATGGATACGTGCTGCACGTTGCCGTCTCTCCGACCGATTTGGCAACGGAGTTTCAACTTCCCGTCGCGGATGTCGAGCGTCAGCTTGCGGCATCCCGTGCGGAGTTGTTGCGTGTCCGTCAGCAGCGGCCAGCCCTCTTGCGTGATGATAAGGTCCTGACCAGTTGGAATGGTCTGACAATCCGGGCCTTTGCGCGAGCCGGGCAGGCGCTCAACGAACCGAAATACATTAAGCGTGCGGAACAGGCGGCGCTCGCGGTGTTGGGAAACATGCGCGACAACAACGGGAGGCTCATGCGTTCGTATCGTGGCGGACAGTCAAAGCTGAATGCATATCTGGACGACTATGCGTTTCTGGTGAGTGGCCTGCTGGCATTACATGAAGTGACTCAGGAAGAAAAATGGCTGAATGCCGCCCGCCGCCTGACCGATGACCAAATCAGTCTGTTCTGGGATGAAAAGCGAGGCGCCTTCTTCTTTACCACGCACGACCATGAGTCACTCATAGCCCGCACAAAGTCCGCCTACGACGGCGCACTGCCTTCCGGGAACAGCGTCGCGGCTCGAAATTTAGTGCGTCTGGCAATGTTGACGTCGGAAACCCGTTATCGAGATTACGCGGAACAAACGCTGCGGGCTTTTGTGCCGCAATTGCGTCAGTCTCCGGCAGCTTTGGCGCATTTGGCCATTGCGGTGAGCGAGTGTCTGGCCGCGTTTGGAACTCCTGAGCAACTGGCAGTTGAATCCGAGCGACCCTCAAGTCCCGTTCCGCAGCAGCCGAAGCCTTCGACGAATGAGGCAGCAGATCAGCCACTCGTAGTGGCGGCGAGCATGAGCAAAGAAGAGCTCGCCGCACACGAACACGTGAAGGCCGTGGCGTATCTCGGCACCGATGGAGTGCCGGGTGGGGGAGAAGTTCCGGTCGCTGTGGTCATTCAGGTAGCCAACGGCTGGCACATCAACGCCAATCCCGCTCAGCCGGACTACGTCATTCCCACCACACTGAAAGTCACGACATCGGCAGGGGGCGAACTCAAAGCAGCGACTTACCCTAAGGGGGAAATGTTTCGCATCGAAGGCTTCGATGATCCGCTCTTGGTGTATGAGGGGACCGTCATCCTGCAGGGAAAGCTGACGGTTCCCGCAGAGGCAAAAACGGGCGAGGCAGAACTGTCGGTCACCATCCGATATCAGGCGTGCAACAGCAAGAACTGTCTGCGACCGACCAACTTGACGCTGAAAGGGAAGGTCCGGATTGTGGCAGCCGGTGAGATGGTGAAGCCGGTCAATGGGCCAGTGTTTCAGCCAAAGGAGGCAGGCGAATAGCGAGGCCAGGAGTGGATGACGCGATGACGCGTTATGCCTGAACTGTTTCTTTGCTTTGTAATTGGGTAAAGTGATTTCGTCAGTTTGATCGACGAGATCACAAATGCGAGGCGAGCTATGTGGCAATTACGGGCGGGTGAGTGGGTAAGGGTATGTGTGTTGATGGGAGTCATTGCGGTCACCGCCGCGCGGGCCGATGATCCGGTTACCGTTCCGCAGAAAACTTCGGCAGATCTACCCGAGAAAGGATGGCTCGTGCTGCATGTGCCGGGCCGCATTCAGCGGAATGTTCAGCCGCTTCCCAACAACTCCAAACTTGTTCCGCGAGAGGAATTCACACTCACCGGACCAGGGCCAGGTCATCCCTTTCTGCTTGGCGATTACGCGGCCGACGGTCGCTGGGGTGTCGTCGCGGGTGGCGTGCAGGTGACTGGTGGTAAGAATGCCGTGCTCGAACTGGCTCAGGGGAATCAGTTTGAGCTCGAAGGACGCATGGACCAGACAAACCTTGGTGGCTGGTTTCTGCTGGTGGGCTGGGACGACGGTCACGGATACTGCATTTCGAATGTTGTCATGAAACAAAGCGGTGCTCCGTGGTTTCTCACGGAGTTTCGCGGCGGCAAGGCCATCCAGGAAACGCATGTCGAATTTCCGGACTTCGAATGGAAAGGGGAACAGCCGTTTAAAGTACGCGTCGAGAACAATGCACTGAGCATTGAGGTGGGACCACAAAAAGTCTTCGACCAGCAGGCCCTGCCCAATTACGAACCGGGTTCGATCATGCTGGGCACATACGACACTCGCTACGGCCCGCGCGCTGTGCGACTGGTCACCCTCCGCGGCCGCGCATTGCCGGCGGCAAATCAGTAGCTGCCGTTTGAACTCTGGTGGCACAGACATTCCTGTCTGTGTGATTGTGGAGGAGCGAGCGAGGGGATCAGTTTGGGAATCTGTCTCAGTGGTCCTTGTGTTCAGGTTTTGAATTCCTGCCAGTACTCCGTACACTCGCAACTGACGCAATGGCCAAGGCTTCGATTTGCGATCCTCAACCATCTCAACCGTGGCGCAGCCACACCCAACCATCTCAACCCAACAGCAGAGTAAGAATCGCTGCTCAATACGGTTTATCAATCACGCTGGTCGTCAAAACCAATGGCACGCGATTTACCTATCGAACTCCCGCAATTGCAGAACTGGTCGTGCCATACGTGCGGCGAGTGTTGCAAGCAGCACGGAATTTACGTCACCGGGGAAGAACAGGCCCGTATTGAGCGCCAAAACTGGACCGAGGCCGATGGCATTCCAGCCGGACAGCAGTTGTTTGTGAAAATGTCGGGCGGACTGGGAAAAGGTTGGACGCGTCTGGCCCACCGCGAAGATGGAAGTTGCGTGTTCCTTGATGACAAAGGCCTCTGCCGCATTCACGGCAAGTTCGGCGAACCCGCCAAACCGCTCGCCTGTCGCATTTATCCGTATGCGTTTCATCCTACGGAAAAGGGACTGACGGTCAGCCTGCGGTTCAGTTGTCCGTCGGTTGTGGCCAATTTGGGGACACCGGTCGTCGAGCAGCGCGGAGAACTAAAGCGACTCGCGAAGCTGGTTGTCCCGGCTGATCACAAAACTGTTCCGCCTCCTGCGCTGGCTGATTCGAAGAGCATTCCCTGGCCCGACGTCATGGCCATTGTCGATGCACTCGACGCCACGCTCGCCCAGGAAGACGTGCCCATACATGTGCGCCTCTTACAGGCACTGCACTGGACCCGGCAACTCGGTGAAGCAAATCTCAAAGACATTACGGGTGAGCGGTTCATCGAACTCCTGTCGCTACTGCTGGATGAAGCGTCACTGGTGATGTCCGAACTGTCCGGCGAAGCACGGCCACCCAAACAAATTTCCGCCGTGCAGTTCCGCCTGCTGGTAGGTCAGTATGCCCGGAAAGACACCTACCTCAACGTGCAGCCAACCTGGGCCGACCGTTGGAAACTGCTGTCGTGGGGACTCAGTTTCGCCTGGGGTAGCGGCAACGTTCCCGCCGTGCAGAATGTTTTCAGAGAAGTTCCCTTCAGTACGCTGGAACAAAGCTTTGGTCCGCTCCCGGAGGAAGCCGAAGAGTTTCTCACCCGCTACTTCCGTGTGAAAATCCAGGGCCTCCATTTCTGCGGCCCGGCGTATTACAACCAGGACATCCTGCAGGGATTCAACAGCCTCGTGCTGGTGTATCCCGTCGTCATGTGGATCGCCCGCTGGCTGGCCGCCTCAGCGAACCGCCAGCAACTCACCCGCGAAGACGTCCTGCTGGCCATTACCATCGCAGACCACCACCACGGCTACTCCCCCGCCCTCAACACCTGGGCCTTCCGCAGCCGGGTGCGGACCTTGGTGCAATTGAATGAAGTGGCGACGCTGGTTAGGTGGTATTCCCGCTAGTGCGCGTCGTTAGGCCCAAACCCAGGCCCCGCTACGAGGGATGGCACTGACTACTGCTGCATGTTACCAAATTCGCGGTCCTCGGTATGCTTTGCCATGAATGAGAAATCCCGGAAGCCATTCCTCGTGAAGACCCTCACGGGGACCTCGAACTCTTTGTTCAGTTGAATCTGCGGTTCCACTTTTTGTCCAGTCCACGCGATCTGGAGAAATACAGAGTGATATGCGCCAGGCAATAGCACATTGCTCAGGCCTTGAATCATGTGTATCCGATTTCCATCGGGCATTCTCGATACAGAAGTGGTCTTCAATATGTCGAATCCGGCTGGCAGAATTACACCGATCTGAAGTTCACTGAAATCAAATGAGTGATTCGAATTGTTGAGAACAGTGAGAGGGATGTTGCTGTAAGTCGTTTGATATAAGCACATGTTGCATTGGCTCTTGTCGAGAATGCGATCGTTCGAGAAGATCAGAACGTCCACGTGAGTGTCTTCGGCTTTGGCCCCGAGGTTGTCAATGTGCCATTTCACTTCGCTTGTCAACTCGTCGCGAAGTTTTGTGATGCTACCGCCGTGGATTACGTGGCGAAATCCCCGCAAATCAAACGGGATGTCCTTGTCCGTTTTTGCCAGCAGCGTCGTGGCCTTTCCTAGCGCGTGCGCATATCCGACCTCGTAAAAAACATTTGGATTTCCGCCAGTCATTTCAGCGATGACGAAGTCGGCTTTTGCAATCTGATTGTAGATGCGATCTAAGATTGGTTCACTAAATCGCTGCTCATCAATGCGCTCGCAATACGCTCCCCCGGCTTTGCATGCTTCCTTGATTCCCAATTCGTAAAGATCGCTCAAGTTCTCCTTGAAGGGCATGAGAACAAGGCAAAACGGCTTTGGTTGTGTTTCCTGCAATGAATTCATTGGTGATGTGGTCACAATTTCACTCGCCCTTGTTTCCCCTTAATGAAAGCAATGCCGTTAGGCACAGCCTATCCGTTTCCGCACCATCTTCCTGAAGTTTGCATCGAAAATCTACCAACTTGGTGTGGCATGATGGCCCGGAAGCCGCACACACGCGAAACCTTGGGGTGTGAAAACCTTATTCTTGTTCCCTCGTTCGCAAGCTCCGCTTGGGAACGCCCACGAGTTGCCGCATCGCCAATAAGCTGTCGTGTGCGTCGAGTCGCATGGAACGATGAGTGCGGAATGATGCCATTACAATTTGCGAGGCGTTCCTCGGCAACTCCCCCAAAGGTGTGTCTGGCCTCTGGCGATTCGATTCGAGACCATGTGCAACCCGTTTCCGGTAAACACGTGCTTTCCAGTGCTGCTTTCGATGTACCCTGTCGCTACCTAACGGCGTTCCCAAGCGGAGCTTGGGAACGAGGTGGAAATCGGCGACGCGGTCGCGGTTCTTGTCCTTCAACCGGCTGGATGCTACGGACGCTCCAGCCCAGCGGATGCTGCTGATATCAACCTGTGAGGCATCAAACGATGGTGTGGAGTAAAGGATGATCTTGAACGTCGAAGTTGATCATGCTTCAGCCGCCTCACACGAAGTGGCTGAAATACACAGGTTTGCAGCCGCGAAAGTGCGTTTCCTACTTACAACGAATCGTTACAACGTGATTTACCCCCCCCCCCCCACGATATTCGGCGTTTAAGTCTCGCGTCGAATTTGCCGCTGCGGAGAGTTGACCTACGTTTTTCAGTAGACCAATAGACTTCATGTCATAACCGGTTCATTCGCCAGCACGGACACTTCCGAATGGTTTCACTCTTATGCAACGCCCCAAATACAGCCGAAATCCTGAACAACGCACCGGCGCCTTGACCGTAGAGGTCGCCCTGGTTATTAGCATTTTCATGATGTTGCTTGCAGCAATTGTCGAGTTTGGGCACGTCTACCTTGTCATCAACACTCTCAATGCGGCTTCGAAGCAAGCAACGCGGATTGGTTCAGCGGAGCAGGCCACGACTCAAGATGCTCTTGACCGCATCGATCAAATTATTGCGGCCGGCTTCCGGTGCGAACCGTCCGAAGTGACGGTTTGGGTTAAGGATGCCAGCATTTTTGATCAGCCGGGAGGGCCACCCGCGTCGATTGACTACGAGTCACTGCCGGATATCGAACTGGCAAACGCGGAAACGAATCATCTGTTTCTGATCCGCATTCAGGTAAATTACAGCGACGTGGCTCTCATGCCACCATTCTGGAATGACAACCTGGTTTTGATTGGGCAGTCGGCCGCGCGGCACGAGTGAATCGAGGAGTTGTAGCAATGTTTTCCTGCAGAAAAACAGTTCGTCGAAGTCCCTCACCGGATTCACGGCGCCGAGGATCGGCAACCGTGGAACTTGCCGTAGTTACGCCATTGTTCCTGATGCTTGTCTTGGGAATGCTGGAATTCGGTCGCGCCTTTCACACGACATCCTCAATGGACTCGGCTGTTCGCGACGCGGGACGACTTGCTTCCATGGGACGTCCTGAAAGTCTTCCCGAATCGCAGTCACTAAATGACAAAGTTTCGAATGACATTCGAGCGACACTCGCCGCAGTCGGCTTCAATTCGGATGCCATCGAAGTTTCCATTTTACACGCAGACGGAACAAACGCAGGCAGTCCGTTCGACCTCGACGATCCAGACAATGAAATGCAACTGTTTCGAATCGAAGCCAGAATTCCTTATACCGAAGTGAGCGCCTTTCCCCTGAGGTATCTTCGAGACCATGTCATCAAGTCGAGTATCGTTCTCCGCTTGGGCCGTAGTACACTAGCTTCCTGAACCGGGTCCCATGAAACGTTTATGCACACACAAGAACCTGGAATGTTCCAGTCAGCCAGGACATGAGTCGCGGCGAGGAATCTTCATTGTTGTGGCCGTGCTGTGCTTCACGGCACTGGCCGCATTCGTTTCATTTGCAGTTGACTTGGGATTCATCAACTTCACTCGCACGCGCATGCAGAATGCTGTTGACGCGGCAGCGTTAGCAGCGGCCCAGGAGATTACTTACGCGGTTCAGCACGCTGGTCCAAATGTCTCCGATGTCGCCGCTTACGCGCAAGATGAAGCCGGGGACATGGCAGCATATGTCGCCGAGTTGAATGGAGTTTACGTTGATGCAAATGTCGACGTGGAATTCGGTCGCCGTTCCTACAACGACTCGACGGAACAGTTTGAGTTTGAATGGGGCGTCACGCCCGCCAATGCAATTCGCGTTACCGCCCGCCGAGATAACGACGACGCTTCTGCTCCCGACGGAAAACTACCTCTCTTTTTTGCCGGTATCTTCGGCCACAGTCATGCGAAGATTCTGGTACGGGCCGTTGCATACGTGGATTCGCGTGACATCGTGGTTGTTCACGACTTTTCCCGTTCAATGAACTTCGACAGCTACTACAACTACGAAGCCGCAAGCCGACTCACGAGATCCCAAGTTCGAGAGAACCTGCTCACGGCATGGAGTGACCTGGACCTGAATATTCCAAACTTCCCCAATGACGGTGCGTATCTTACGCAGACGAGCACCGACAGTGGTGTGACAACCACTGTCAAATTCAAATATGACGACGCCGAAGTCACGACTGACGGCGAATTGTCCGAAGTGAAGCTCGAATACACGGACGGCTCAACGTCAACATTCACCAACGTCTCAGGCACAACGGCCAACGTCGATGGGAGCAAGAACATCTACAAGGTCACGGTCAAGACATCCGTGTCGTCAGCTGGTTCGGATGGAGGTTCCGGCAGCGGGTCTGGAAGTGGTCCTCCTGTTACTGTCAGTGGTTCAGGCGTTGACGTCACGTTCTCCGGGGATCGAAAATCTTACTCGGTATCGAGCACGAAACAACTCGTGTACGTGGACTCCTATTTTACAAATGGTTCGTACCAGTACCACGACATCAATCCATACGGCTACTCTGCGAGTTTCAATGAATCCAATGCCGTCGACTACGTCTGGATTTACTATCGGTACTACTCATCCGGAAGGTGGCGATACAAGTGGGAGCAGTATGACGCTCCACCGGCCGGAAGTGGCGGTTCCAGCGGTGGGGGCGGATCAACTTCTGTCATCACGCAGACGTTTTTCGACACCGACAACAACGTCAAGGCCGCGTTCGGAATGAACAGCTATTCGTGGCCGTATCCTTATGGCAGTTGGAACGGGTATATCGACCATGTCCGCACATATGCCGAGTTCCGTGACAACGACAACGATCCCGCCAATACCGACTATCGAGAGCGATTCGGTGGCGCGACCCTGATGAACTATTTGTTACTGTACTTCTCCAGCCACTACGAATGTCCCGATCTCTGGAAGACCCGCCACTATCCGTTTCACGCGATTAAGGAAGGGCACTTACTTCTTTGCAACTTCTTGCAGGACCTGGGGTTCGACGACGAGGTGGGAATGGTGAGTTACGATACAAATCACCGTATTGAAGTCGCACTCAACGAGAGTGATCCCGACATTCCCTGGGTGGACATCAGCAGCGATCCAATCACGAGCGACTACGAATCGGTGAGGCGACTCATGCTCTACAAGCAGGCCTCGCATTATTCAAACGCGACGAACATGGGAGGTGGCTTAAAAGATGCCATTGCCTTGTTGGATGCCAACAAGCGTTCTGGTGCGCAAACCACAATTATTTTGATGACAGACGGAAACACTAACACAATTGATGGAGGTGAGAATACTTCTCTTCCGGGAGATTGGGATTGGGATGCACTGTTTGATTACGACGGTGACGGCACGCGGGATTACTTCGTAAATGGTGCCCAGCAACGGTACGTGTTGCGTCTGGCGAAAGAGGCTGTCGACAAAGGCTACACCATTCACACGATGGCCGTAGGTATCGATGCGGACAGAGATCTGATGGAAGCCATCGCCTGGTTGGCCAATGGACACTTCATCAACATCCCAGGTGGATCATCGGTCGAAGACATGGAAGACGAGGTACGTGACGCGTTCAACCGCATTGCCGCCTTTGTACCACCCGCTCGGCTTACAAATGATCCGGGCGGGAATTGATTGTCAGCGACAGTGATTGTTGGCGCAGTTCACCTCCTTTCTTCGTCAGGCTTTTGGCTGGGGAATTCTCCTTCGATTTCGCAGTCGATGACAGCCACGCCCCGAGTTCTGTTCCCTGTTTCAATGACAATCCAAACGCGCACGGTCGGGCCATTCGGCCCGTTGCCTGGGTGACGATTAACGTCGACAGTTACCCGATGAAAGGAATCTGCCGTCCCTTCGGTTTTGGCAACAAAACGGCCCGACTCGAATTCGCCATTGTCGTAATAATGGATGTCTTCTGGTACGAGTGGCCCTGGGATGGGAATGTACCCGTAGTGTTCGAAATTCTGGTCGTCATCTCGTTGGACACCAAACTCGATGGAACCAGCCCGTTGTTTGGTTTTTGGATCGTGCTGCAAATCGGCGAACGGGCGAGACAGTTCGGCAAGGTCGAGTACGACCGGCATTCCTTTACGCGGCGGAATGTAGCCGATCGAATGCCCAACGAACTCGGTGAGCGTTCCGTTTAGTTTGGGGAACGATGAAATGTCGGGAGGCGAGTCACTACCAGCGCTATCAGCAACCGCTGGTTGTTTCGCCTCGGGCGGTGCTTTGTCATCTGCAAAGCCTGTGGGAGCAAGCAGCAACAGAAGCAATAGAGTTTGGCACAGTGGATACGTGTCGTGGAACACGGTCACACTCCGGTTCGGCATGGGACAGGAGAATTCATCATGGGACGTCGACCGGATGAAGTTTAGCCCAAACGTATGGCCAATGCGTGTCACGAATCTGTAACAGCGGATCGAACGGAATGCCTCCGAAAGGATGTGAGATTTTTTCCCGGTTCCCGAGCGGAACTTGGGAACGAGGAAAAATGTCGAACCAGTCCTAAGTGAGCCTCGTGGCGACCGTAATTCCGGCTGTGCCACCGCCAATAATGACAATCTGGTGATGAATGGTTTTGGTCATTGTTGAATCCGTTGGCAGTCAGTTACTCAAGTTTCGAAAAATGACCAGCGCTGCCACTGCGAGAATGGCAGCGGAAAAGAACTTCTGAAGTGCGGGACCAGACATGCGTTTGCCAATTTGTTGCCCCATAAAGAGACCGGCAATTCCTCCGGCCACGAACAATACTGACGTCATGAACGGAATTTCCCTGCCGGACCAAATGAGAGATCCAACACCCGAAACACTGACAAGTGCAATGACCATGAGCGAAGTACCGACCGCCCTATGAATTGACATGCCACTGAACAGGACGAGTGCGGGAACGATGACAAAGCCGCCGCCTACTCCGAACATGCCTGACAAGACTCCGGTCATCACACCCACGAGCAGCAGCAGGCGAGCACAACGGGAAGTGAGAATAAGGGCACCGGAGGCATCTCGCTGGCAAGTTGGTCCTTCCTGGTGCAGTTCCGGGGCCGGGCAGTTGATGTCCTCTGCGCGCGGCTCCGAAGATTTCCGCCACATTCGCACAGCGACGATAATCATCAACCCGGAAAACAGAAGCAGAAGAAGCGTTTCGGGTAGCAGATTTCCAATCCAGGTTCCGACGGGTGCTCCAATCATGCCAGCCACTGAGAACAGCAGACCCGTGCGGAGTTCCACCTGACCAAGTTTCCAGCGATGGAGAAATCCCACCAGCGAAGTGCAGCCGACAGCAGCGAGCGAAATACCGACCGCCTCTTTGGTTGGAACCCCCAGTCCGTAAACCAGGAGCGGCACGGCGAAGATGGCACCTCCGCCACCTGTCAGGCCGAGCGACAGGCCAACGATGGCGCCGAACAGTATGCTTAAGGCCAACATGACAGGAACTCCGGTGGATAACAAAAAGGGGAGAACTGAGGCTGTCTCAAGGCAGTGCTGAGACAGACCTCTTCCCGACCTGATTCAGATTGGCATCCCTGCCAGGGCACAATCCGTTAACGCAATTTCGCAGTGCTACACTTTGCATCCTGTACCGCAGGAGGCTCCTTCGTCACCTACCGTGGGGAGCTTGGATGCATTCCACGCCTTGATGCCCCCAACGAGGTCATGCAGATTCTTTCGACCGGCACCCGCCAGAACGCTGGCCGCGATTGCTGATCGGTAACCGCCCTGGCAGTGCACGACAACTCGAGAATCTGCGGGAACCTCATTGATGCGCTCTCGCAGGTGTGGCAGCGGAATGTTGTGGCTGCCATCGATGTGCATTTGGTTCCACTCCTTCTCGCTGCGGACGTCGAGAATGTAAGTCGCGTTGGACTCTTCGAGCTGTTCCGCAAGAGCCGCTGCAGTCATGCGGGGAACAACCGCAATCAACTCGGGACGTGAATCGAGTGCTTCCATGCCGTGTTCGAGATAGCCGACAACATTGTCAAAGCCAATACGCCCCAGACGCATGACAGCCTCTTCCTCGTCTCCCGACTCGGCAATGACCACAATGGGACGGTCGTGGCTGAGCATGGAACCGCACCACGTGGCGTAGGTCCCCTTGAGTCCAATGTTGATCGCACCGGATAAATGCGCGCCTTCGAAGTCGATTGCTTCACGCACATCGACAATTTGCGCGTCATTCTGCTGATACTCCAGGACTTCGTCGACACTCAGGCGGCGCAGAGAAGTCTGCAATGTGGCCGCGAGGTCGGGCCGTTCCTGTCGGTTCTTGATGGCGTCGTAGACGAAATACTCAGGAGCTTCAGGTTGATCGGCCGTGACGAGTGCCTTGAACTCCGCACGATCCATTGGTTGCAATGCGTAGTTGAATTTCTTCTGTTCGCCAATTGTGGAAACGGTTTCGCTGCTGAGGTTCTTTCCACACATTGAACCTGCACCGTGAGCAGGGTATACGAGCGTGGTGTCTGGCAACTGACGCAACTTCTCCAGAGAGTCGTAGAGCATGTCGGCGAGTTCGTCGGCAGTGACTCCAATCGAGGCCAACAGGTCGGGTCTACCGACGTCGCCAATGAACAGAGTGTCGCCAGTCAGCACGGCGTGCGGTTCGGTGTCACTATGGGTTTTGTCAAAGACCAGCACGGAAATACCTTCCGGCGTGTGTCCCGGCGTTTCCATAATTTGCAGTCGCACATCACCCAGGTCGAGTGAATCTCCGTCGTTCACGGACAGCACTTCAAACTCCGCCTGAGCCCGGGCACCCATCACAATTTTGGCGGAGGCCCGGTTCCGAAGTTCAATGTGTCCCGCGAGAAAGTCCGCGTGAAAGTGAGTCAGAATGACATACTTGATGTCGTAACCGGCAGCGCGGGCGTCATCGAGGTATTGCTCAACGTCGCGCTGAGGATCGACCACGGCCGCCTGTCCAGTTCGCTCGTCGGCGATCAGGTACGAGGCGTGAGCCAAACATCCAAGATAGTATTGCTTCAGATACATGGTAGTGACTCCAAAAGTAGTGTGAGATGTTCCAGTGCAGTGCTTGTCGCAGGCAGCAGGCTGTTGCACCAAGTGGTTTGTGTTCCGTCGAAAAGGCTGATCCGGGCGAACTGGTTGAGGTGCTCCCAAACCAAGCGAAGATCAATTAAATCGCCATCTCGGGACATTCCGATGTATTGTTTCAAAAAAAGGTCAGGGTGTTGCGGGTGAATCGAAACGTGCCTCAATGCACTGCAAAATGTTGACCAAATGCGGTTCTGCGATTTGGTAGAAGACCTTACGTCCTTCCTTATCGCTGGACAGGAATCCACATCGCTGCATGAGGCGTAAATGCTCAGAGGCCATGGCAGCTGGCAATTCACAGGCCTCCGCCAGTTCGCCAACCGTAAACTGTCCCTGATTCAACATTTGCAGCATTCGCAGCCGATGGGGATGAGCCAGTACACGCAGACACTCCGCCGCCTGGCCAAGTGCTTCCAAGTTCGTGAGCTGTAATGCTGGTGAATTCATGATGTCCTCCTTCCACTGCTCAAATATATCGAAATGTTCCGAGGTGTCAATTCAACTTGTTCCAGATTTTTCGCCAGGGGGCGCAGCCGTGGCGAAAAACGATTTGCAACTGGCCTCGTTCCCAAACGACGCTTGGGAACGCCCACGAATTGCCCCATTGCCAATCAGTTGTAGCGTGCGACGAGACGCACGGAACGGTGAGCGCAGGATGACGACGTCACGAATTTGCGATACGGTCCTCTGCGACTCCAGAAAGGTGCGTCTGGTCTCTGGTGATGCCGTGCCAAGACATGTGTGAACAGCGCGGGTGGCCCAGATACAATCTGGGCGGCGCAGCCGTAGGAGGCTGCAGATTAATCTACCCAATCTAACGAAACGCCTACTGGTTTTCGTTTTTCACACCACCGGGCGGAACTCCATTTCCAGTCGGTGGGCCTGGTGGCCAGTCCTGCTCGCACCGGGTTCATGTGCATGTATGTGAGTTTCTCGACAAGTTTTTCCTGGCTGTGAATTTGGAACGCGTAGTACTTTGGCGTCCAAAGTCGGTCGCCGAGGCCGCGCTGTTTGACGTACTCGACTTGTTGTTCCGCGTACCATCGGCGAATTGCTGTGCTGGAGTCGCGTTTCCATTCTTGCATGAACTGGCTCAGTTGTCCGGTTTGAGACAACCAAATGAGAGCGTGGACATGATCGGGCATGAGGACGAACCCCACGCACTTGGCCTGATGTGTTTTCAGGAGTCGGTTGAGCTGCCCCAACAGCAATCGCTTGGGATGATCCATGTCGAGCAGTCTGCGGGGGCGGTCACATGAGAATGTGATGAAATGGACGTAGAGTTGGTCGTCCCCGATGCGTCGGTTGTCAGACATGCCAGCCCCTCATTGAGAGATCACCCGTGGACAGCAGCCTCTTGCAGCTGCGCTGCCCAGATTTCATCTGGGCTACCCGTTACCCACTACCCACTCGGCTACTTAGTCGCTACGACGTTTCCGCCCGCAACCTTGCATCATCCTTTTCCAATTTTCTTTCTGCCGAGTAGGGGTTAGCTCGGTGTCCTTCAGTAGTACGTGAATTGGCTCGACCGATAGCACGGCCATGAAACCAAGGTCTGACGCTAGGTTATCTGTTCTTAGTCCGCTGGTGATCACTCCCAGTGCAACGCCACCTTCATGTAAGGCAACTCCCCCACTAAATCCGCCGCGTGGTGTTGCGGACAGTATGAAGTGAACGTGGGGGCTATGCCATGGCTGAACGAAGGTGTGGATTTCCGCACGGGCGGAAACTAAGTGTGGCGAGCTTGTTAGAGGAATCGGTGGGTAGCCCAAGATGACAGCGTCACTGAGTGCCCAAGGGTAGCGATAAACCCAATCGTCATAGTGGAATCCAAGGTCAACCACACCGGCCGCCGGATGTACATTCGATGCACGGAAGACTGCCAAATCAATGCGAGTGTCCTCCGGGAAAAACGGCCCGCACTCGATCTCAAGAGCATCTGGCCAGTGCTTGAACATTGGCTCGTGCCCCATGATTTCTGTCAAAGAACTTTCGTACTCTTTGATCGTACCCGACGGGATACTTGGAAACATTTCACCGGCGGTAATTGACACTGGATCAGTAGCTTTTACCTCCACGATCTTGTTGTTCTCAACGACATGGCGCGCCGTTACATAAACGCCGTCGCCAATATGAAAGGCGCTGCCAATGCTGCGGTCGCCCGATCGAAGTTCTACGTCCACATACGCCATGGCGGTTGCATTCTTGTGGTACAGTATGCGGGCTTGCCTACTATCCATGGTGCTTTCCAAAAAAGGACTGCGGGAACCCAAATTTCGATTCGGCATACCCTCTACGGCATGCCTCACGACTTTTGTTTACGATCAAACCAATGAGTGACAACATCGAACACGTCTTGGCAGGCGGTCAATTCATTTGTGAATGTCTTAATCCCGGTTCGCATACCTCGTTCACTGTAGTAGGTTGTCCAGACACCATCTCCACGCCGTTCGATGCAGTATGACTCATTCGGGAGTCCACCTGTGAGGCAATATGCATGAGCAGGTATTCCTGCTTCGTGGAGTTTCTGCTGCAGCTCCGAGAGGTTCATCGTCTAGCCTGCGAATTATCTGGGGAGAGCTTTTCTACCCAAGAATCCCCTCAATCACATTCCCCCTGCTCACAGGGTTCGGTCGATTCACGTTGTCGTAGAAGAGGGTTTCCGGGGGGAAGCCGAGGCAGTGGAAGATGGTGGCGGTGAGGTCTTCGGGTTTTACGATTCCCTGGGCCGGGTAGGCGCCCATTTCGTCGGAGGCTCCGTAGACGGTGCCCCCTTTAATGCCGCCGCCGGCGAGGGCGACGGAGAAGACGGGGCCCCAGTGGTCGCGGCCGGCGCGGCCGTTGAACTTCGGCGTGCGACCGAATTCCGACATGCAGACCACCAGCGTTTCATCGAGCAGGCCGCGTTCTTCGAGGTCGTCGAGCAGGGCGGAGAAGGCCATGTCGGTGGGCGGGACGAGTACTTCCTTGAGTCGCTTGGTTTCGTTGACGTGCGAATCCCAACAGGGGGCGTCGGTCGGTTCTTCTGGTCCCCTGTACCAGTTGACCTGCACGAGGCGGACATCGGCCTCGACAAGTTTTCGCGCGAGCAGACAGCTTTGTCCGAACTGTGAATCACCGTAACGGGCGCGGGTTTCGGGAGATTCTGAGTTCAGATCAAAGGCATTGCGGGAGACGGCAGAGGAGAGTAGTCCGTAAGCCCGCTGCTGTTGGGCGGAGAAACTTCCGAGTCGCGTGGCGTTGCTTCCCGCTTCAATCCGTTCGTCGAGCATGCGGGCGAGTGAGCGGCGCGAGGCGAGCCGGTCGAGAGTGACGTCGTCGGTGAGTTGGAACTCCTGGATTTTGTAATCGGGCGAGGCGGGCTGACAGCGGAACAGCCAGGGATCAACACCATGTCCGAGCATGCCACCATCTTGCCCGGGCCAGACGGATCCGTCGGTGTTGAAAATGTGATTGGGCAATCGGACGGATCCCGGAAGCTGCCCGCGCGGTTCGGTGAGTCGCTGCAGCACGGAGCCCCAGTTCGGCCAGTCGTTTGGTGCTCCGGGATTGGCGTTTTCCACATTCTGCGGCGTGTGTGGCTTGCCCGTCAGCATGTAATAGCCGCTGGAGGAGTGGGCGTTGTCGTTCGTGGAGACGGCCCGCAGGACGGCCAGTTTGTCGGCGCGTTGTGCGAGCTGCGGCATGAGTTCGCCGAAATGCACGCCGGGAAGCGACGTGGAAATAGGTGCGATGTCACCGCGCACGTTGTCCGGCGCGAGCGGCTTGGGATCCCACGTCGAATGCTGCGGCGGGCCCCCCATCAGGAACAGCACAATGCACGATTTCGCTTTGCCTGGTTCGCTGAGGCTGGAGGCTTGTGAAATGTTGCCGAGCAGGTGCGACAATCCCAGCCCACAAACGCCCAGCCCACCAATGCGCAGGATTTCGCGACGGGAAATTCCGTCACACAGTTTCTGGCCGGAGGAGGTAATACTGAGCATGACTTCGCACGCAACGGGTTGGCATTCAAGAGTTTCGACACAATCAAGTTAGCTCATCCGGCGAGGTGAGAACAGTCTTTGTTGATGCGAATCCCCTGCCCGGCCCAGATTTGCGGCGGCAGTTGCTGATTTCTCCCGGTCGGCCCCTCGAATCTCATTGGCAGAACCGGTAAAACGCACATGCGCCGTTGCCCCGGGAAAAATGGAGTTGTCCAGATCAATGTCATCTGAGTTGTCGCAAACGAAACCTGCTGAATGGTTGAATGAGCCGACGCTGTCGCGCGTTGAGGAAATCATACAGTTCTTGACGGAGCAGGGGACGTTCCGGTTTCCGGCACTCGACACCGGGTTGTTCTCCGCTGCGGCGTTTGAACATGCGCACGGTGAGGACACGGGTTACAGCAACGTCTGGACACGTGACGTTGTGCACATTGCACATGCATTGTGGGTGTTGGGACAACGTGACGAAGCGGCCCGTGCGATGCTGGCCCTCGGAAAGTTTTACACGGGTAGCAAGAATCGATTCACTGACTTAATTGCTGATCCCGCGTTGGCGGCTGATCCCATGCGACGTCCGCACATTCGGTTTGCGGGACATGCCTTGGAAGAACTCCCCGAGAAGTGGTCACACGCTCAGAATGATGCTCTCGGCTACTGGCTCTGGCTCACCTGCAAAATGGTGCTGGCGGAACAATTCAAACTGACGGATGATTTGGCCGAGGTGCTGAGGCTGCTGGTCCGTTACTTCCAGGCGGTGCAGTACTGGCAGGATGAAGACAGCGGGCACTGGGAAGAAGTTCGCAAGGTCGCGGCGTCGAGTATTGGTGCTGCGGTTGCGGGGCTCAAGGCGTTTCGAAATGTGGTCGAACTGGAACTGCATGCGTTCGCTGATCGCGACGAATTGCTGGAACTGACGTGTCAGCTCATCGACAAAGGCTATGCGGCACTGGATCGAATTCTGCCGCACGAGTGTGTCGATGGTGACGAGAAACAAGTGCGCCAATACGACGGAGCATTACTCTTCCTCATTTATCCCCTGGAAGTTGTCAGCGGACCAGTGGCGGATCAAATCGTGGCGGACGTGACGACTCACTTGCAGGGCCCCATTGGCATTCGCCGCTATCTGGGTGATTCCTACTGGTGTGCTGATTACAAGGAACTTCTCTCAGCCGAGTCGCGCACGGCAGATTTCAGTGATGATTTGAACTCCCGCGACGCATTGTTGAAAGAGGGGACCGAAGCCCAGTGGTGTATTTTCGACCCCATTGCTTCGGTCATTCATGGTCGACGGTTCCTTGAACTGGGAACCGAAGAAGATCGAATCAAACAACTGGAACATTTGCAGCGTTCGCTGGCGCAGTTGACGACAGCCGAGTCTCGCTTTGGGGCGTACCGTTGTCCGGAGTCGTACTTCCTGGAAAAAGACAAGTGGGTGCCGAACGACATTACGCCGCTGTTGTGGACTCAAGCCAACTTGCGGCTGGCACTGCATTGGATGCGACAGACACTCGTCGCGCAAGAAGGCGCGTAGCCAGCACATTGACTCATTGAAAACCAAGTATTTCTAACCTTCTGATTTGTTTACGTCATGACTTCTAAAACTTCGCGTCGGGCGCTGGTGAGCGTCAGTGATAAGTCGGGGCTGTTGCCCTTCGTTCAAGGCCTGGTCGAACTCGGTTTCGAGATTCTCTCAACCGGCGGAACCGCTCGTTTTCTCAAAGAGGGCGGCGTGGAGGTGATTGACGTCTCCACGTACACCGGGTTTCCAGAAATCATGGGCGGTCGCGTGAAGACGCTGCATCCTAAAGTGCATGGAGCCATTCTGGGTCGGCCTGATTTGCCTTCAGACGCGGAAGCCATCAGCGAGCATGGGATTGTGCCGTTTGAGCTGGTGGTGGTGAACTTGTATCCCTTCGCCCAGACTATTGCGAAGCCAGATGTCACGGTGGAAGACGCCATTGAAAACATCGACATTGGTGGACCGAGTATGATTCGCTCGGCGGCCAAGAATCATGCTTATCTCGGCGTGGTGACCTCGGCCTGTCAGTACGAGGAGGTGCTGAGTGCACTCAAGGCGGGTGAAATGTCACTCGCGTTGCGGCGTCGACTGGCCAAGGCGGCTTTTGGCATGACTGCCGAATACGACAGGACCATCAACGCCTGGTTTGAAGGTTTGGAAACTCCCGGCACGGAAGAGGAGTTCCCAGAGCGGCTCAACGTTTCCTTCGAATGTCGTCAGCGGCTGCGATATGGCGAGAACCCGCATCAAAGTGCGGCGTTTTACGTGGAGGACGGTTACTCGCCCGCGTCACTGGCGGCGGCGAAGCAACTGCACGGGAAGGAATTGTCGTACAACAATCTTCTCGATTTGGACGCGGCTTTGTGTATTGTGCGTGACTTCAGTAGTCCTACTGCCGTGGTCATTAAGCACAACAATCCTTGCGGCTGTGCAACGGGCGAGTCATTGGCCGATGCGTTTCATCGTGCCTATGAGGGGGACCCGGTGAGTGCGTTTGGTTCCATCATTGGATTCAACCGTGAAGTCGACGTGAAAACTGCGGAACGACTCTGCGAGCCGGGGCGATTTGTCGAGGCGCTCATTGCACCCGCATTCGCTGAAGGAGCTCTGGAAGTTCTGCGGACAAAGCCGAAGTGGAAGAATAATGTCCGCCTTTTGGAAGTTCCAGGTTGGGACAATGCGGGACGTCTGGGACTGGACTATCGACGCGTGACCGGCGGTCTGCTCGTGCAGGAGCGGGACATCGCGGAAGAGAATGAACAGGACTGGCAGGTGGTGACCGAGCGTCAGCCGACCGATGCCGAAATGCACGACATGCGTTTCGGTTGGAAAGTCTGCAAGCACGTGAAGTCCAACGCCATTGTCTTCGTCAAAGAAGGGATGACCGTTGGTGTGGGGGCCGGGCAAATGAGCCGGCTCGATTCCTCGCACATCGCCGCGTACAAGTCGGGCGACCGCAGCCAAGGAGCCGTCGTTTGCTCAGATGCGTTCTTCCCGTTCCGCGACGGCATTGATGAAGCCGCCAAAGTCGGTGTGACGGCAGCCATTCAGCCAGGTGGCTCACGAAATGATGCCGAAGTCATTGCGGCCTGCAACGAGCATGGCATTGCCATGGTGTTTACCGGGCGTCGGCACTTTAAACATTAGAGTGGTTGAGATGGTTGAATGTGGCTTTGGCACGGTTGAGATGGTTGAGCAGTCTGAAGCGCGGTTCAGAAATCCCCTTGGGAGTTGGATATAGTCACTCTCAACCATCTCAACGTGCCCTGGCACCTCAACCGTCTCAACCCAACGGAGTAGTAGTCGTCTCCACCAAGAACGAATTCCGAATTGTAACAATTCCTAACTCCTTCCCCCGCCAATGGCTGGCCTTTTCGACAAGCAGGAACGACAAGCGGAAGAGGCCGCGCGGCCGCTGGCTGTGCGCATGCGTCCGCGTACCATTGACGAATTCGTCGGGCAGCAGCATTTTCTGGGTGAAGGAAAATTGCTGCGCAGGATGCTGCAGGCTGACCGACTTGGCTCAATGATCTTCTTTGGCCCTCCGGGGACGGGGAAAACGTCGCTGGCGAAGCTACTGGCGACACACACGAAGTCGGAATTCGTGGTGCTGAACGCGGCTTCGACCGGAGTCAAGGAACTGCGAACTGAACTCGACCGGGCGCGTGAGCGCGTCAAAAGTGGCGGAGGTCGCACCCTGCTGTTCGTTGATGAACTGCACCACTTCAATAAGACGCAGCAGGACGTGCTGTTACCAGATGTTGAGAATGGTGTGGTCAGTCTGGTCGGCGCGACGACAGCGAATCCGTTCTTTGCACTGGTGTCGGCACTCATCAGCCGGTCGCAGGTATTCGAATTCAAAGAGCTGACCCCAGAGGACATTCTCGCACTGCTGAAGCGGGCTTTGCAGGACAAGGCCCGCGGCGTCGGAGGTAGCGGCGTCAGTGCGACAGACGAAGCGCTGCAGTTTCTGGCCACCATTTGCGACGGTGACGCACGTCGTGCGCTGACGGCGCTGGAAATTGGTGTTGGTTCGCTCACTGGTGACTCGCGGACGTTTGACCTGGAGGTTGCTCAGGAGTCGATTCAGAAGAAAGCGGTGCGGTACGACCAGTCGGGTGACATGCACTACGACGTCGCAAGTGCGTTCATCAAAAGCATGCGCGGCAGTGACCCTGACGCCGCGGTTTACTGGCTCGCCCGGATGCTGCACGCGGGGGAAGACCCCCGCTTCATTGCCCGCCGCATTGTCATTCTCGCTTCAGAAGATGTTGGCAACGCCGATCCCATGGGACTCGTCCTCGCTCAGGCGGCGGCCGATGCCACGCAGCAAATCGGCATGCCCGAAGCCCGGATTATTCTCTCACAGGCCGTAACGTATCTGGCTTCTGCCCCGAAGTCGAACGCGGCGTATGTCGCAGTGAACCGGGCACTCTCCGATGTGGAAAGTGGTGCCGTGATTCCCGTCCCCATGCATTTGCGAGACAGTCACTACCGGGGTGCGAAATCACTCGGCCACGGCGAGGGCTATCAGTACGCTCACGACGGCAAAGATGGATGGGTGGACCAGGATTATCTGGGGGTCGAACGTACGTACTACGAGCCGACAGACCGTGGCCAGGAAAAAGAAATCTCCCGCCGATTGGATGAATTTCGCAGTCGACGTCGAAATGATGAGGCTTAGGGGTAGCTTGCGGTTGACTGCGAACTCAAAGATTGCCTCGTGACAGAACTTCTCTTCACCGTTACGATGACGTAGTAAGAGTCATGTGGAGCAATGCGATGTGGAAGTCCGTTGGTACGATATGCTGTGTATTTGCGGCCTGCTGTGTCGCAAGTGCGGCGGAACGTCATACCGCAATTGAGCAAGTCCAGCCACGAGTCGTGAAGCTGTTTGGGGCGGGGGGCTTCAAGAATCTTGCAGATTATGGGTCTGGATTTCTTGTTTCACCAGATGGGTACATTGTCACCGTCTGGAGTCACCTGCTCGATAATGACGTGGTGAGCGTCGTACTGAGTGATGGTCGCCGCTTCTTCGGTCGTCTGGTCGCGGCTGATTCCAGCAAGGATGTCGCTGTTCTTAAAATTGACGCGGAAGATTTGCCGTATTTTAATTTGGATGAAGCGGCGGTGGCAGGGCCAGGTTCTCGGATTATGGCGTTCAGCAATGTCTTCAAAGTGGCGGCGGGGGACGAGCCAGTTACCGTGATGCATGGAGTCATTGCGGCCCGGACGACGTTGTCGGCGCGGCGTGGTCGGTTCAATTCGGCGTATCAGGGGCCGGTGTACATTGTGGATGCCGTCACCAACAATCCCGGCGCAGCGGGCGGAGTGTTGACGAATCGGCAGGGACAGTTGTTGGCCATGCTGGGACGCGAACTGAAGAGCAATGAGAGCAACACGTGGCTGAATTATGCCGTGCCGGTATCCGAATTCCGAAATACCGTGCGGGACATCATTGCCGGAACGTTCACCAGAGACGAGCTCGGCACAGGTGACAATCCGAAGTACGAAACTGCCGCCAATGATTTCGGTATGATGCTCGTGCCCGACGTCGTTTTCCGTACACCTGCTTATATTGACCAGGTCGTCCCCGAGTCCCAGGCAGCAACACAAGGTTTGCAATCGGACGATTTGATTGTGTTCGCCAACGGTGAACTGGTCTCGTCAATTCGCGTTTTGCGGGAAATTCTCGGCAGGCTGCCACCCGGGGACAATTTGACGCTCATTGTGCGGCGGGGTGAACGACTCGTGACTGTGCAATTGGAAGTGCCTCGTGAAAAGTAGAGTGCACGGAGGACCCCATAAGGGTCCTTTTCGTAGAGGGCGATGATGACTAGAATTCATTGGACGAAATTGTCTCCCGCCTGAATTCCCACCAGTTTGCATGGCCGATCCCAAACACAATTTGAATGAGTCCGCGGATATTGACTATGCGCCGCGGACTCGCGTTGTGTTCGGGGCGGGAACATTGTCGCGTCTGGGGGATTTGTCGCGCCCTTTTGGCCGACGGGCGCTGCTGGTCACCGATCAGGGGTTGAAGTCGGCCGGTCACGAAGATCGGGCCATCGAGTTTCTGCGGAGGGAGGAGATCGACGTCGTTGTTTACGATGACGTGACACCGAATCCCACCACGGACGATGTGGATGCAGCCACCGCGTTTGCCAAAGAGCATGCTATTGATTTCATCATTGGGCTGGGTGGTGGCAGTAGCATGGATTGTGCGAAGGGCATCAACTTTCTGCTGACCAACGGCGGTTGCATGGAGGACTACTGGGGCATTGGTAAAGCCACGAAGCCCATGCTGCCACTCATTGCTGTGCCAACCACTGCCGGGACAGGAAGCGAAGCGCAGTCCTTTGCGGTCATTTCCAACGCGAAAACACATTTGAAAATGGCGTGTGGCGACAAGAAGGCGGCCGCCCGCATTGCCATTCTCGATCCCGAATTGACAACGACCATGCCGACGTTCGTGACGGCGGTCACCGGGATTGATGCCATCAGTCATGCCGTTGAGAGTTACGTTTCCAAGCCGAGCAACGTGGTGTCCAAAATGTTCGCCCGGCAGGCTTGGAACCTGTTGAATCCCGCCTTCGAGCGAGTGCTGGCTGATGCGAATCACCTCGCCAGCCGAGGCGACATGCTGCTCGGAGCACATTTGGCGGGAGCGTCGATTGAGAACTCAATGCTGGGCGCCACGCACGCATTGGCGAATCCATTGACGGCTCATTTTGATTTGACGCACGGCGTGGCGATTGGCCTCATGCTGCCGCATGTCATCAAGTACAACGCACGTGCTGTTGGGAGCTCGTACGTCCAATTCGTTACCGATGCGGGGATAGACTTTAAGGACACTGACGATGCCGCTTTGCAGTTGGCAAGACGGATTGTGTCGCTGGTTCGCATGGCCAAATTGCCGGTTTCATTGAAGGAAGCTGGGGTGGATGCGGAATTGTTGCCGCAGCTTGCTGGCGAGGCGGCTGAGCAGTGGACGGGTCGGTTTAATCCTCGGACGGTGAATGCAGCCGACTTGCTGGAGATTTATCAATGCGCACTGAATTTCGACGGCGAGAGTTTCTAAAGGCGGGCCTCGCGGTTGCAGCTGTCAATTGTCTGGGGATGACACAGGCCGACGGCATGCCGGACTTGGATGCCGGTCGGTGGGTGAGCTTTCGAAACGGTCCCGCGAACCGAGGTGTTTCGAAGTCGACATTGCCTGAGAATCCGAAGTTGCTGTGGGAGGTTCCTTCCGCCGATGGAATTCTCTCGACGCCTGTCATCGACAATGGTGAAGTATACTCTGGTGGCCTGAATGGTGAATTGCTCTGCCTGGACTTGGCTTCTGGCAAAGAGAAGTGGAAGTATTCCACAGCAGTTGGGCTGGCTAAGAACGACCTTCCGCCAGGGTTCAAAGCTCCGCTGACACTCGGCAAATCGCTGGTTTACGCTGGGGATGACTTCGGCACAATGCGGGCGGTCGACCGGAAAACTGGTGAGCTGAAATGGAAGGTCGACACCGAGGCGGAAATTGTTGGCGGTGCAGTGCTCAGTCAGGTGAGTGAAGACAATCCGGCGCAGCTCATTTTTGGTTCACACGCGGAACGGCTCTATTCACTCAATTCCGATACTGGAGAACTGCACTGGATGTTCAACACGGGCGGTCCGGTGAATGGGACGCCGCTAGTATCCGGAGGAAAGACATTTGTCACTGGATGCAGCGAGCCGTTTCTGTTTATTGTCGACGTGGAAAAAGGGGACCAGGCGGACAAAATTGAGCTGGGCTCGCTGCTCATTGCGTCTGCGGCAGATGTTGACAGCGTCATTTATTTCGGGACCGATGCTGGCGTCGTGTATGCAATGGACCTCAAGGAAAAGAAGGTGGTGTGGGAATACTCAGTTCCCGACCGCGACTACCAAATGCATTCGAGTCCCGCGGTGACTGAGGAACTCGTCATCATTGGGAGTCAGGATAAGTATCTGCACTGTATTGATCGCAAGACGGGCAAACAGCGGTGGGAGTTCCGCACGCGCGGCCGCATTGATGGTTCCCCCGTTGTCGTAGGGGAGCGGGTATTCTTCGGATCGGCCGACAAGAACGTGTACGGCGTCAATCTTGCAGACGGCAAAGAAGTGTGGCGACACAATGCTGGTCAGGCATTCACCGGTTCTCCAGCGGTTGCTGACGGGAAACTGGTCATTGGAACCGACACCACCAATGGGCGATTACTCTGCTTTGGTTAGAAGTTTCTTGTGAGTATGCCTCAAAGATGCAAACTCAAATTCTCGCGAAGTCAATGAAAGACAGAACATGATGTCCAAGGTGCGAACGGCAATTGTCGGATGCGGTAAGGTCGGGCATTTGCATGCCAGGGCGCTTCAGGAACTAGGAGAGTCCGAGTTCGTTGGCGCGTGCGATGCCCAGCTTGCCCGAGCGCAGAGCTTTGGCGATACATACGGTGTGGCGGCGTTTGATTCTCTGGAGGAACTGATTTCAAAATCGGGCTGTGAAGCCATTATGGTGTGCACGCCGCATCCTCTCCATGAAGAACCGACAGTTGCTGCCGCAAAGGCGGGAGTGCATGTGCTCATCGAAAAGCCCATGGCATCTTCTCTCGATTCGTGCGACCGCATGTTGCAGGCTGCAGATGACGGCGGGATTAAACTGGGAGTTGTGAGTCAGCGGCGGTTGTTCGAACCAGTACAACGCATGCGTCAGGCCATCGACGATGGAAAAATTGGCCGACCAGTGTTGGGCGTCTTCCAAATGTACAGTTGGCGGGACGAAGCGTACTACGCGTCGGATCCGTGGCGTGGGAAGTGGGCGACAGAAGGGGGCGGTGTGTTGGTCAACCAGTCACCGCATCAACTCGATTTGCTGCAGTGGTTCATGGGGGACATCGAAGAGGTTTCCGGATACTGGGGCAATTTGAACCATCCTTACATTGAGGTGGAAGACACCGCAGTGGCCCTCATTCGATTTCGGTCAGGTGGGTTGGGGAGCATTATCACCAGCCTGTCGCAGAAGCCGGGAATTTACACCAAGGTACACATTCATGGATCCAACGGTTGTTCAGTGGGCGTACAAACCGATTTCGGTGCGACGTTTGTGGCCGGTATGTCCGGAATTTCGGAACCGCCGCTCAATGATGTGTGGAATGTGCCAGGGGAAGAACATTTACTGGCGGAATTCGAGCAGCAGGACCGCAACCATTTCGGTTCGATCGATGCCACTTCCTATTACCACAAACTGCAAATCCAGGATTTCCTGCAGGCCGTGCTGGAAGACCGTCCACCGCTCGTCACAGGCCGGGAAGGCCGCATTGTCGTGGAAATGTTCACGGCGATTTATCAGTCACAGCAGGAGCGACGTCCGGTTACGTTTCCGGTGCAGGCGTAATCCCCATTTCCTTGATAATTTGAAGGCGTGCGACGTATGCTGGTGTTGCCAGTTCGTGTAGGTCACGCTGTGCCTGACTTGAAATGGTGGTTGAAGTGTGCGTCAGGCTCAGCCTGACCTGCCCGAACTATTTGATTCGCTCAAGCAACTACTTTAACTGGAGGGACCTGATGATAGTTCATGAACATGGAATGCATGGAGACGACGGTGCAGGCAATCGTGGCTACAATAGGGTAGTTAGGTTTGCTGTCGATGAATTGGAAGATGGCCTTAGTCGCCATGCTGACACTCCAATGGCAGAACCATACTTTATGGGCTTAGTCATTGCATTATCCCGTCTTGCAAGTGGCCCTCAGCGCGGTGTGCTTTTTGAAGCGATTCAATCAGATCGACTTGCTCGCATGAAATCAATGTTTGAGGAATGGTGGAAGAAATTCGGAAAGAAGGTAAAGGTCGGCTCGACAGCGAGCCGAGAGGCGGTTTATGAGGAGGCAATGCTTGAATGGGATTACATGCTCCACCTCTACGCCGGATATAGATTTCCTGAACCAGCACGAATGCCGTTGTCCACTTCAATGAGCTATGGTGACGTCAAAGGCGAGTTTCAACAGCGCAAGGCGGAGCGAGCTAAGAAGAGAAAATCCGCAAAGAAGAAGGACTAGAAAGCCATGGGAGCTTGGGGAACGCGAGCCTTCGAAAATGACTCAGCCAACGATTGGGCGTATGACCTGGCAGACGTGCAGGACTTGTCAGTGATTGGCGAGACCATCGCTGCATGTGCCTCGTCAGAGTACGTTGACGATCGCCTTGGCGCCCAGACCGTCGCTGCATGCGATGTCCTGGCCCGCCTACTTGGCAAATCACGGTACTGTGACGCATACACAGAGAAGATTGATATTTGGGTGCGTGACCACCCGCAACCGGTTCCGCCCAAATTGCGGTCGCAGGCGGTTGAGGCCCTCGATAAGATCCGCAGCGACGACTCGGAGTTGGCCGAGGAATGGTCCGAAGATGAATCGACCTACGAAGAATGGGCGGCTGATCTCGACGAATTGGCAGCCGCTTTGCAGTGAGCCTCACATTTTTTTTGTATCACGACGCACCCTACAGAAACTGGCTCGCAGGTGGACTAATTTCCCAGCGATTCTCGCGCTTTGCGAATGCGTTCTTCCGCAGCGGCGATGATGCCTTCGGGGTCATCTTCGAAGGCTTGTTTGCATCCGGTGCAGCAGACGTAATATGTCTTGCCTTTGTACATGACCGGCGTTGAAGCGGCGCCGCCGGTGACGATGCACTCGGGTTGACCGCCGCCGGGCAATGCCAGATGTGTTCCCGCGCGCGTGTATCCTACTTCAGCGACACGATGAAATGTGCCGTCCGGCGTAGGTCGCGATTCGAACAGAACGAGCGTCCGTTTTTCATTGAGCGGCGTAATGGTGAGACGTTGTTGTTCTCCGTCGCCAGTGGACTCGCACAACAGTCGAGTACCGTCCCAGTGGCCGGTCAGGGTTTCGCTCGTTCCATCCGGGCGCTCCAGCTGGACGACGTACTTCTTTTCAGCGGCGTCGTAAGTCATCCGGGCAGTGGCCGTGAGTTTTCCATCGTTGACGACATACTTGATGGCCGGAGCTTCGCCCGTGAAATCCCAGACGAATTCGGCGTTTTCGCGCCAGGCGCCGTTGTTTGATCCCCGCCGCGGTTGCCCGGTTCCGCGCCATTCACCGATGATACCGTTCAGCTTCTGCAGGGCTTCTTTGAGTGCTGGATCTTTCGATGCGCTGGAGGCGGGGTCAGCAAAACAGAGGCTCGCTCCAATGAGGCCAACAGCCAGCAGGCAAAGTGCGTTGCGATAATTCATCATGAGGTGGATTTCCGGTTGGTTGGTGAAGCCGGTTGATACGTCACTATTGCAGGCCTTGTGGAGCAGGCCAGCGCATTATGGCGGGTTACGTCCTCGGCTCAGATGCGAATGAAATGAAACGCGAGATTCCGTGCGGATCAATTCGCGTAACGTTCCACTTGCCTGGGGACGGACTTCACCCACCCTACAGTGGGTTCTCCATAGCCACGAAAACTCGGGGCATAAGAGGGGAAACACCAACTGTAGCACAATGTTCCGGTTAATCGATGAAAAAGAACTCATTCGACATCAGCAGGCCGTGGGCTATTTGCGACATACCTTGGGGGTGCGTGTCGAGAAACCTGCCGAACAAAGCGAGCTCTTCGCCGGTTGCGTTCCTTGCATAGACAGCGCCGACGAGTTTGTGTAGTTGCTGATTACGGTCGGGACTGGCAGCTTGTGCGAGGGCGGCGAGTGCATCGGCCTGCTGCTTGGTGAATTCCGAATTCAGCACGTACAGCGCCTGTTGAGGGACGGTTGTGTTGGGACGCTGCGGGTTCGAAGTATCTGGGGCGGGGAAGTCGAAAGTCCTCAATAGCCCTGGCAGGTTGTTGCGGTCGATGAGACCGTAAACCGAACGGCGTGTCGAGAACGGTTGCTGTTCCAGGTTGACAGGCTTGCCACCCAGGGACGTGTTGAGATGTCCAGCGGCCTCGAGTGTCATGTCACGCATCGATTCGAAATCGAGACGTTTTCTGTTCTGTCGCCAGTAGAGCAGGTTTTCGGGATCAACCGCGCGACAGTCTGAACGGTCGTTGCTTTCCTGCCGGTATGTTTGCGAAAGCAGGATTTCGCGGTGCAGCGATTTCAGTGACCAGTTCATTTCGTGAATGAAACGGTACGACAAATGATTCAGCAGTTCAGGATGCGTAGGAGTGGTACTTCGTGTTCCAAAGTCGCTCGGGGTGCTGACGATTCCCTGGTCGAAGAAGTACAACCAGACACGGTTCACAATGACGCGGGCTGTGAGTGGGTTGTCGGGACTCGCAATGAGGTTGGCCAGTTCGAGTCGACCACTGCCGTTGTTGAACTTGGCTTCCGGGCTGGGCGCGAGAATTTGTGGGCCGCGCCGATCAACACGATCTCCACGGCGTCTTGCATCACCACGGACAAACACGACGGGCTCGACCGGTTGCGGTTTGTCGACAAGCACCATCGCTCGTGCCGGAGCATTGTCAGCTGTGACCAGCCACTGCTGTACTTTGCTTCGAAGTTCCCGGACTTTGTTTCCATGATCACGTTCAAACAGGACAGAACGTTCTCCGCCGGGGATGTCAGTAAGTGAGCCGGGCCCCAGAATGGCGAGGCGAATGTTTTCCGAGGCCTCATCTTCGAAGCCTGACACCGGCTCATTCGGACGGAGCTGACGTTGCTCACGGAGCCTTTGATCCCATTCGGTCTGCACATCTTCGAAAACTTTGCCGAAGACTTTGACCGTGGCGACCACGTTTTCAGGGTTCGCTGCCTGGAGTGCCGCGACGACGCGTTGATTATGGTCTGGCGTGTCGGCGGCCTTCTGGATGAGTTCGGCAGCAGCGGACTGATAATTCTCATGAGGAAGAGCCACGAGTGCCGCGAGCAGGGTGAAGACAGGGTTTTTCTCGCGAAGTTTCGCCGCAGACAAGTCGATCCAGCGGCGGACCGAGCGGGCTCGTGGTTCGCCGTGTGTGTAAGTCGCCTCGACTCCGGGCGGAAGTTTGTCTTGAGTTTTCAGTACCGCGATGAGGTGGTCAGCAGCGTGGCGTTTGAGGTCTTCGACCAGCGCGTTGTGTGTTTTGGTGCAGTAGTCCTGAAGTTCGGCCTCACGTTTGTCCAGTTCCGCCTTGAACGCCTGGTACTCCGGAGTGGTGGTGTCGACTTCGCCAATGAGTGGCGGCATTTCCGGTTCGGTACTGCTGGCAAAAACTCCGTAGAGGGAGTAGTAATCCTGGGTGGGTACGGGATCGTATTTGTGGTCGTGACAACGCGCACAGCCAGCGGTCATCCCCATGAGTCCGCGTGTCACCAGGTCGATGCGGTCGTCGATAATGTCCGGTTCGCGATTCAGAAAACGCGGCCCAACCGTGAGGAAACCCATCGCAGCGAGGTTGGGGTCATTCTCCGACAGCCCCAACTGGTCGGCGGCAATTTGTTCGATGAGAAAGCGGTTGTACGGTTTGTCGGCGTTGAGGGCGTTGACGACGTAATCGCGGTACGTGTACGAGTTGGGATAGAACCGGTTCTCGGTAAACACATATCCCTTGGTGTCGGCGTAACGGGCGATGTCGAGCCAGTGGCGTGCCCAACGCTGACCATACAGAGGTGAGTCCAGCAGCCGGTCGACCATGTTTTCGTATGCCTGCGGGGATGTGTCCTGCTCGAACTGTTGGACTTCGTCGACTGAGGGAGACAATCCGTGCAGGTCGTATTTGAGACGGCGGAGCAGAGTGCGTCGGTCGGCCTCTGGACTCAGCGAAACGCCGGTTCCTTCCTGCCTGGCCAGGATGAAGTGGTCAATCGAATTCTCGAGTGCCTCGCTTCCCTCAGGCTGCGGGACCATTGGATTCTCAATGGGCCGATAAGCCCAGTGTCTCTCGATAGCCGCTTCGTAGTCATAGGAACCATCGGCGCGGCGTGGGGAGCCAGAATCCATGGTGGCGACAACAGCGTCCTCAGCAGGCCAAACGGCCCCGGTTTCAATCCACTTCTGAATGATGGCCAGTTCTTCGGCGGGGAGTTTGCCGTCGGGCGGCATTTGTGTGTCGTCAGGTGAGTGCTGCACAACCTGCCAGATGCGGCTCTCATTCAGCTTTCCGCCAACGACAAGCGGACCCACATCTGCGTTGTTGAAAACGCCGACCCGGTGGTCGAGTCGAATCGCACCCTGCTGCTTCTTGTCGCCGTGACATTCCGTGCAACGGGCGTGCAGGAGTGGTCGCACCTTCTGCTCGAAGAATTCCTCTTCGGGACTCATGCCGTAGGAATTGTGGACGGCACAGAGCGTCAGCAAAAGCAGTACGGCGGAACGCAAACTGTGATGCAGAGAAATTTGAGACATTGCTTCGGGCGGGATGAGGAAGACAACAGTCAGGCGGGATATCGCTGCTATTGTAACTCAATCAGCAGCCCGGTCGACAGGCGGCTTTGGGAAATCGGCACGTTCCGACGAGATCAGGAGTTACGCCGAAGCGGTGATTGCCCACAGATTTCTTAATAGTCGTACCAAATCGACATGCCGGTCATCGACTCGTAGCGGTCGAAGAGTTCCCACTGCATGGAGGCCCCGTTGTAGTGCTGGATGCCTGCGCGGAAGAGGTCGGTGTCACGCATCCCGCGCCATTGCCATCCTGCCATGACGTTCACGCTTCCCCCAAAGTTGAACTCCTGTCGCAAGTGTCCGTTGATGGCCGCGAAGGGGGCTCCGTGAATGCCATTCGAAATCGCTGGTGAGTATTGCGCTCCGAACTGGAACTCGAAGGGTTCGGCTCCCCCGTTGTGGTTCAGGGCGACCGCCATTTCGGCGTACACTTGCAGATCGGGATTGATGTCGTACATACCGCCGACGAGGAGGGCGTCGCGGACGTAGTTGATCCGCACGAAGCCTGGATTCTTCAACAGAAATTCATCACCCGCGTGTGAACTCAAATGGTAGTAGCCTGTTTTAAAACGCCAGGGACCATCTCGCCACGTGCCGATGATACCGGCCCGAAAGTCAACGGCTTCGAGGTCTTGCTTTTCCTCGGGATCCACGCGGGCCAGCCCCGCACCTTCCATGTCGAGCTGGAAGCCTTGAGGATTGTCGGAGCCGTACGTGCCGTTGCGGACAATTCCCCAACGTCCACCGAGGGCGGTCTCCCAGACCAGTCCCCGGTCACGGTCCCACAGCCACTGAGCCGCCATTCGCGACTCCTTTTCCCCGGCCAGATAAGCTCCGTACAAATGTCCCTGTGGGAGCAACTGCCAGCCTTCCGGACGTGCGCTGTAGGAGTTTCGGGCGGGAGCACCAAACTGGGCGGGTTCAATGTGTTCGAGGTCGAGGGGGACGAGGTCCAGCACTGTCGGTTCGACGGGCTGTAGCAGAGGAGGTTCGTCTTCGGCGGCGGACTGAGCGATCGAAGCAACCCACGGTTCCCCACCAGCATCTTCCGCGAGGAGCCGCAGCCCGGTTGACTGGGGAATGTAAGGAGCGGTCGTGAGCCCCAGGTCGCGGACCGAAACCCAGTCGTCTTCAGCGCACAACATGCCCTGCGATGATTGACAAATCACCAGGACCATCAGAATGTGTCGCAAGGAGCGGTGCATGTTGGCTGAATGAAGTGAGGCGGCTTCAACATCAGATTGTGTCAGGAATGCATCGCCTATTGTTTCGACCAAATCTCGGGGTCGGCTTGCTCACATGAGTCGTGCCCGGTAAGAGGATTCTGAGACCCGCTCTTTTCGTATCGATCAGTTAAATCGTGCGGGCATTGCCCTGGAGACTTGCGCATGAAAATCGTCATACATCCCCCGGTCGGATCCCAGCGTCATCAGCTCGTGCAGACCGCTGCCGGGAGTGCGTCAGTCATAGATTGCCCAGACTACGAAACCGCTACGACTGAAATCGTCGACGCAACGGGTTTCATCGGAAAGCTGACTCCCGAACTGCTTTCCAGGGCTCAGCGGTTGACCTGGGTACAGTCACCCACCGCGAGTCTCGAACACTTTGTGTTTCCGGAACTTGTCGAGCACCCCTGCGTGCTGACAAACATGCGTGGGCTGTTCTCGGATGTCATCGCTGACCACGTGCTGAGTTACATGACATGCGTGGTGCGAAATCTCCACCTGTATTTGCGTCAGCAGATGAAGCACGTGTGGGAACCAGTTGGCGGCGAGGCGGCTCGAACCAGCTATGCGGCGGGGCCGGGCGAGGCGACAACCATCGACTTTGCGCATCGGCGATTGTCTGACTGCACCGTTGGGATTGTTGGTGTGGGGGCCATTGGTCAGGAAATCGCGCGGCGTTGTCTGGCCAATGGGATGCAGGTGAGAGGAGTTGATCCCCATGTGACAGAGGTACCGAACGCAGGCGTGAAGGTCTGGCCGATGGAGCGACTAGGGGAACTGCTCGCCGAGTCGGATTTTGTCGTCATTGCAGCACCCCATACGCCGCAAACAGCTGGCATGTTTGGCGCAGATCAATTCGCACTCATGAAGCAAAGCGCCTGGCTCATCAACATTGGCCGGGGTGTGATTGTCAAACTCGATGAGCTGACATCTGCGTTACAAAGCGGCACCATCGCCGGCGCTGCTCTCGATGTTTTTGAGACGGAGCCTTTGCCGAGGGACCATCCTCTCTGGGACATGGAGAACGTCCTCATGACCCCGCACATTGCAGCAGCGTCCCCCGTTGTACCGGAACGCCATTTGGAAGTGCTCATCGAAAACGTGAAGCGTCACGTGGCTGGTGAAGAACTGCTGAATGTCGTGAGCAAGCGAGATTGGTATTAGCGCTAATCATGCGGGGCAGACCGCAATGAATAATCTCAGAAATCACCGCAGAGGACGCAGCGGGTCGCAGAGACACAATCGACGATCTCATACCCCTCTGCGTTTCTCGGCGTGCTCTGCGGTCTAAAACTCATCGACAGGCGGGAAGGAAGGAGTTGCTCGTCTGTGAATGGGACCTTGTCGTAAGGACAACGATTGCTTCACATAGATGGCGACAGCCTTACTCCTTCGCCTTACGAAACTGCACTGCATCCGCGATGACGTAGCCGTCTGTTCCGGCGTTGCTCACCTCAACCACAGCTTTTGTGCCGAAGTCGAATATGCCGAGCGAGACAGTGATGTCATTGATGGGAGGCTTTTTCCGCTGATCAACATGCACCACTGTTTCACCGTCGCGGTGGTGGATGGTCACCGGGACGTTGCTGGCTCGGTTGTCATTTGCGGAATAGGCGAGCCGAACTTCGTAGCGACCTGCCGAAAGCTTGGCAGTGAAGACCGTCGACTTCTTCCCTTTGTCGGTGTTGCCGTCGTGCTGGTAGCCATAACCAACGAAAGGACCGTTGGCGGTTGAGCGAGTCCACGAACCGGTGGTCTTGGCGTCATGGTCATCAACGACCGTCCCCTGTAGTTCGACCGACTTGGCGGCAGCGTGTGCGGGGACGTCCAATTCAAGGACCTGGCCGTCTTTCAATAATTGCGTCTTAAGTTCGTCATACGGCAAGTCCTGAACTGCAATGTTGGCATCGAGCGACATGCAGGCGGCGGTGGCTGCAGATTGGCCGAGAATCATGAATACGGGTTCCATACGAATGGAGCCGAAGGCAATATGACTCGACGAGACACATACCGGCACGAGCAGGTTGTCGCACTGGCCCTGCTTGGGAACGAGTGATCCGTACGCGATTTCATAAGGGCGCGGGGCGTGCACGCCGATGTCGCCTTCGTTCTGGACCAAACCTTCGGGCGTGACGTATCGCTGCACGTTGTGGGAGTCGAGAGTGTAAGAACCCATGCCGATTGACTCAGGCGTTTCCCGCTGATCAAGGCAGTCCTGTTCGGTCATCACGTACTTGCCGACCAGACGTCGCGCCTCGCGGACGTATATCTGGTGCGGCCAGCCGCCGTTGTCGGTGAACTCGTCTTTGGGGAGTCCCCACGTGGCCATTTTGCTGCGCACGTCTTCCGGGACGCGGGGATCATTCGCGAGGAAGTACATAAGGCCCTGCTGGTACACCTCATGTTCCTTGATGATTTCCTGACGCCGTGCGTACGACGCTTCGGGGTAGTCGTAGTTGAGTCCAATATTATCGGTGCTGAACGGACCGTGGTTGTTCGTGTCGGTCTTGTGGTTCGGGATGGGGTCGAATTTGCCGAAGTGCTCCCGCCAGCCGGTGTCGAACACACGCAGGGCCAGTTCATATTGACTGGCGTCGTACCCCTCAGGTTTTGGGAACGGAATGCGATTGCGGTCGTCATTCGTCAGGCACATGCGGAAACAGTACGCCTGAATTCGGTGGTCACCTTCGCCCCGGATGCCGGGATCTTCACCGCTGATGCGCGGCAGCAACCCACTGTTGGGGTCACCTGGGATAACGTATGGATCCACCGGTTTTTTGAACCAGTGGCCATGATGCAGCACGCCGACCTGGATGCCGTTCCACGTTTCGCCATACACCGAATTCGCTTCACGACCGACGTGATAATCGACTCCGGCAGCGGCCATGAGGTCGCCCTCGTAGGTCGCGTCGATAAACATGCGGCCGCGGTATGTCTTTCCACTGAGCGTTGTGATGGCGATAATTCGGTGCTCCTGCATTTCGACGCCCTGGCCCGATTCGCGGTTGAGCCACTCGTCGCGAACGACTGGGATGTCATTATCGGCCACCATTTCATCGAATACGCGTTCTGCCACATGCGGTTCAAAAATCCACATGGTGCGTTGTTCCCCATCAATAGCGGGAGCGCCTTGACCTTTGTTGCCGTACGTCTCCCGGTCCTGCCAGCGCCAAGTTTCGGGTTCCTGGTACACTTCCCATACCCGGTGGTAAAACTCGCGGCTCAGACCACCAATGGCTGCCTTGTTGCCCGAGTCAGTCCACCCCAGTCCCCCGGCGGAAAGTCCGCCGAGATGCTTGTCGGGGGAAACAATAATGACTGACTTCCCCATCCGTTTGGCCTGGACGGCAGAAGTCACGGCAGCGCTGGTGCCGCCGTAGATGACTACGTCGTAAGTCGCCTGGGCGTGGAGGAAAGTTGTGCTGAGGCACACGAAGCCCAGTGCGCAGCAGACTCGCAGGACTGCCGCGCGCAGGGAGTGAAGGCAAGTAGTAATGAGAGTTCTCCCAGGAATTGGAGCCAAACCTGATTGGTTACTTACCCAGTTCGTTTGCCAGTGACCCGGCACCGTAAATCGATTTGAGTGCTTCGCGCACGGCATGTGCGTGAACAGAAACAGCACGAGACTGGGTATCTGAGTAGAAGAAGTCTCCGGTGAGTGACTGGATGTTGCCGTCAAAAATGATGCCGACCAGTTCTCCTTTCGCATTAATCACCGGGCTACCGGAGTTGCCACCAATGATGTCGCAGGTGCTGACAAAATTCAGCCGGGTATCGAGAGCAATGTCCGCCTTGTGGTCGTGCCACGACTGGGGCAATTTCCAGTCGAGTTCCGAGTTGTGGGCTGCTTCGTGGTCGAATGCACCGCCCATGTTGGTGAATGGTGCAACGGTTTGTCCCGCTTCTTCGTAGCCTTTCACACTTCCATATGCGAGCCGCAGGGTGAAGGTTGCATCGGGGTATGTGTTGGTCCCCTGGATGGCGACGACAGCTTCAGTAATCCGGGCATATGCCTGACGCTCGCGTTCGTCGAGTTCTTCACTTAATTCGTGGAGTCGACGAAATTCCGGCTCGAGGATTTTCACAAGCTGCATGAGCGGATCATCTTCATGCAGAGCAGGATTGGCCGCCATTTTCTTGCGTTGATCGATGTCGATGAGCTGACTTCCCTGAACCAGTTCCGCCGCGCGGTCGAGCGGGCTTTTGCCGGCAAGGACTTTCTGGACGAGAGGATCATCGCCGCCACGTTTTTCAGAGAACAGGGCGAGTTGATCAGCGAGCAAGACCGTTTCGAAGTCGGGATAAATCGGGGCAGGGGAGTAGAGCGCCTGCTCGAGTGACTCACGTGCCGAGTCACGGTACTCGCGCATCCGTTCTTCGCTGGGCTTCTTGTCTTCCGCAGCCATGTGCACCAACGTTTCTGCGATGTGGTACAAATCGGAAATGCGGCCAAATGAGGCGGACTGTCCGAGGAGCAGGGCTTTCTCTTTTTGCACTGCCGCGACTTCGTCCCAAGCCGAGGCGTAATCTTTCAGTTCCGGCGAGGCTTTGATTTGCTTCAGCAGGGCTGCTTCGTCCTTCGCTTTCTTTTCCAGGAAGGAGGGGTTCTGCAGACCCTGAATCATGCCGGTGTAGGCTTTGCGCGAATTCTGGATACCAAACTGCAAATTGCGGGCACGGCGCTTCTGTTCTTCCCCTTCGTAGCTGTACTGCTGCATGAGAACTTCAAGACGACGCAAGTAGTCAAGCACGTAGGGAAGTCGATGGTCGCGCAGATACTTCAGTGCGTCGAGCGTGAAAATGCGTTGTGTGCGACCGGGGTTACCTGAGACAAAGACGAGGTCACCGTCCTGGACTCCGGCTTCGTCGAACTTGAGGAAGTGGTCAATTTTTGCGGGCTTGCCGTCTTCGTAAACGCGGAACAGCGTGACGTCGAGACAGTAACGGGGATACTCGAAGTTGTCGGCATCTCCTCCGAAGAAGGCCGCTTTGGTTTCCGGTGCCCAAACGAGGCGGACGTCGGTGTACTTCTTGTAGCGGTACAAATGGTATTTTGCTCCGCCGAACAACGTCACGACGTCGCTGCGGAAGCCGGTCGCGTCGAGCGATTTCTGTTCGATTTCGCTCATGACGGCGCGTCGAGCTTTGGCTGCTTCGGCGACTGAGGCACCTGCTGGTACAGCGGCGTTAACCTGTGCGGTGACGTCTTCAATGGAGACGAGTTGGTTCAGTTCCAGGTCGGGAGCGGCGACTTCCTCGGCGTGTGTTGGGGCGTAGAATCCGTCTTCGATGTAGTTGTGCTCCGGCGTCGACAGCTTTTGCAGCGTGTCAGAAGCGACGTGATGATTGGTCAGCACAAGTCCCGTGCTGGAAACAAATGAGGCCGAGCCGCCCGAGTTAAAACGGACGGACGAAAGCATGACGTGCTGCGCCCATTCGTCTGTCATGGTGAATCCATAACGACTCTTCAGCTGGTCGCTGGGGAGGTCGGTAAACAACCACATCCCTTCGTCAGCATGCAGCTTCAGCGAACCCAATCCAAACGTCAGTGCCAGCAGTACTGCTGTCGCCAGTTTCCTGTGAATCATATTTGTCTCAGTTCTCTGAGTTTGAGGGGGACTTAGCTGCGGCTTCTCCATTGCCAGCCGCAGGATTCTGTTGGTCTTGTTCGGGCTTCTCGACGAGAGAGAGGGCCGCGAAGGGGGTGAGACGTTCGGCACCTTCCGAGACGACTCGGTCGCCCACGGAGAGTGAACCATCGGTGACTTCTACGTAATCGCCGAACGCATCGCCTTCCTGAATCATGACGGGCTTGGCTTTCGGCTCGGCATCGCCGAGGGCGACGAAGACCTTTGATCCGTTTTCCGACCGGATGATGCAATTCTTGTGAACCAGTACCGCGGTACGCGGAGGACCTTCGAAAAAGACGCGGGCAAACATGCCTTCGGTCAGAGCCGGGAAGGAGCGATCACCCGATGTCAGCAGGCGGTTTTTGATGGAGACCTTGACTGGAAAAGTACGAGAGCCACTTTCCCATGCACTGCGGGGAACAAGTGAGACAATGGTTCCTTCCCAGTCATGTACTGAGGAAGCCTCGATTTCGACACGCACCTTGCCACCAAGCTGGACGTTCGACAGGTTCCGCTGTTCGATATTGGCGATGACAAACACCTCGTCCAACAAGTCGGCGAGGGTGACCACGGAGTCGGCCCTCGAGAGCCATTGTCCCGCTTCGGTGTGTTCTTCCACGACGACGCCTGCGAACGGCGCGTGTGTAGTCCGCTTCCCTTTTTCTGCAATGAGATAATCGACCTGGCGTTTCTGAGCTTCCAGGCGCGCTTTCCCTTGTTCGATTTCTTCCCGACGAGGGCCTTGTGCAACTAAATCGAACTGGGCTTTGGCCGCGTCAAAAAGTCGGTCGGCTGCTTCGGAGCGTTCGCGGGCGTCGTCGAGGTCGTCCTGATTAATGGCCCCCATGTCGACCAGTCGAATACTCCGGGCCAGCTTACGGGCAGCAATGTCACGCGTAACGCGTGCAGCTTCCATGCGGCCACGGGCGGCTTCAATTTCCTCGGGGCGCGAACCATTCTCCAATTCTTCGAGCCGCTGTTCCTGTTCGACGAGTACCTGCTGCGCTTCTTCAATGCCGAGGTCGGTGGTGACCATGTTGAGAATGGACAGGTCCTGATTCTCTGCAACAACATCACCCACGCGGACCAGGAACTGATTGACTTTCCCTTCGGCTCCAGAGGCAACAACACTGGTACGACGCGCCGTCACCGTGCCGACCACATTCGTTTGTGAACGGACTTCCTGACTGATGACCGGTTCCACCATGACCAGTGACGGTCGACCGGCGGGTGGACCACCACCTTGTGCCGCTGCGTCGCCGCTTTTGTTGCAGCCACTATTCCCGGCAGCAAGTAGAATGAGAAGCAGGAGGACGGCTGGCCGCATGACGGAGCACTTTCAACAGAAGAGTTCAAATCAGGTTCGGGTAGTAGCGTAGCTCATGCGGCATACGAAATTCGAGCCAATTCCGTCACGTTACCGACGCGATTTCATGACCTCTGCGACTTCTGCAAGTTGTTCCTGCGTGTTGACTCCCATCGCTTCGGCAATGTCGAGCTTGCAGGCTGCGACCACGGTGTGTCCCGAGTTGCGGAGAATTTCGGCACAGTCGGTCAGATAGTACTCGCCCTGATTATTGTTGGGACGCACCTGTTCCAAGGCTTCGAACAGCGCTTTGCAGTCGTAGGCGAAGCAGCCGGTGTTGATTTCCGTGATGGCCTGTTCTTCGGGCGTGGCGTCTTTCTGTTCGACAATTCGCAGAAACTCGCCTGATTCACCTCGAACAATACGGCCCAGGCCCTGATTCTGCTCAGTTTTGGCGGTTCCGACCACGCAGCTGGCCGAGGCGGACTGCATTTCGTCAATGAGAGACTTCAGCGAACTGCCGCGGAGCAAAGGCGTGTCACCGGTGAGGACGAGGACTGTTCCGTCGTGTTCGCCGACGGCTTCTTTGCAGCACATGACGGCGTGCCCCGTGCCGTTCTGCTGCTCCTGCAGAGCAAATGCGACATCAGGATGACGTGATAACGCGTCCTGGACGACTTCCGCCTTGTGTCCCACCACGACGACAATTTTCTCGGCGCCGGCTTCGCGTGCCGCATCGAGGACGTACTCGACCATGGGACGTCCGCAGACTTCGTGCAGCACCTTGGGGGTGTCGGACTGCATCCGACGACTCTTGCCGGCGGCAAGTACAATAGCGACTGTTCCAGCCACGCTGTTCTCCTTCACGTTTGTGGGTCTGGTTTTGATTTCAGCACGCTGAGAAAATCTTCAGCAGCGTGCGGCTCTTCATTCTACTCTGGAGCAGCTTCCGCTGCAGGAGCAGCTTCCGCTGCAGGAGCAGATTCCTCTTTCGGTGCCTCTGGTTCTGGTTTGTCAGCGGCAGGCTCTTCTTTGGGAGCGTCGTTCTCGTCTGCCGGTTTCTTTTCTTCCGTCGCAGGCTTTTCACCTTCAGGAGCAGGAGCGGGTGTCTCCGGCTTCTTTTCTGGCTCGGGCGTTTCCTGGGGAGGTTCCGGAGTTTCTTTCGGTGGCTGAGGCGAACCTGGCAAAGGAATTCCTGGCGGCAGGAGACCATCCAAAGGTGATTCAGGCTCCATTGGTGGTTCGACTGGTTCGACAATGGACTCACGTTTCAGCCGGAGCCGTTTGTAGTCGGCGTCACTAATGACGTAGTACCAGTCGGCGAAGCGATAATCGAGTTCGTCGGCGCGTTCCTGCGCCTTCTTGAGGTCCTCTTCGTAGAACTTCAAACGCTGCTCGTAGACGTCCTGAGCCAGTTCGTAATCCTTCAGGGCCTTTTCGTAAGCGACTTTGGGATCTTCTGGTGGCTTGGACTCAGCATCGGCCGGAGCAGCAGCGTCGTCCTTCTTCTCGTCGTCGGCAGCATCTGCGGCGGGTTGATCTGCAGCAGCGTTATCACCTTTTTCCGCAGGCGGTTCCGGCTTGACGGGAGGTTCGGGCTTAGGGCCGAGTAAATCGGGATGGAAGACGGCGCCAATGAAGAGGTACCGGCCTTTTGTTGAGTCATCCTCCTCAGGGGCTTCTTCGGCTGTCTTCTCTTCGCTCGTGGCGTCAGCCTTTTCGTCTTCTTTGGGCTGCTCGTCGGTTGCGGCCTTGGCGTCTTCCTGTCCCACTTCGAGGGCGACTTCGTCTCCAGAAAACTCTTCCCCGAATTTCACAACGTAGGCTACACCCTTGGAACTGCCAACAATGATATTTCCTTCGTTGGCCAGGATTTGGCGGCTGCCCGGGTCGAAGAAGAACCCTTTCTCCTGCATGTCGACCCGAGCTGCCAGGTCGAGTGCACCGCCTTCGCCTTTAAGGGCTGAGGCGAGTGACGCGGGCTTGCGGCGAATTCCGATGATTTTCAGGTCGTCCAGCGCGGAAATGGTCGAGGTGATTTCGGAGGTCTTCAGCTTTTCCTTGGTGGGATCGATGTCTACAAGTTGCCAGTTAGACTGGTCATCCTTTTTGACTTCAAACTGTTCCTCAGGAACCAGCACGCCGCGAGCTTCGTCGATGTGGTACGTGTCGACGATAATGGAGGCCAGGTCCTGACGGTCGAGTTCCAGCAAATCGGTTTTGATCCAGTCGGAAAACTTCGTCGAGATTTGCACCGTGCCCAAGTCGGCGGTGTAGACCTGATCGCGTCCTGGCTGGCGGACATAGTAAATGTCCGGCTGACCTTCGAGCTTTTCACCGACAATGAGGTCCACAACGGTTTCGTCGCCCTGGTACAACGTAATGCGGTCGCCGTAGCCTTCGGTGCCGTCAACTTCTTCGTCGAGCGGGTCAAGCACCTTGTAGCGCTTGTGTGCGGCTTTCGACTGCTCGACCAGAGCCAGACGCGTTACCTGCAACATGGACGCTGCCGTTTTGGCGAGGCGATCTTTCCCGTCGGCTGGGTAGTCAAGGTGCGAGGGAATTCGCCACACGCCGTCGCGGACTTCGACTTTGAAGACGTTTGTTTTGCCGCTCTCTTCATCGTACGAAGCAACCTGCAAACCAGTGGCCGCATTGGGGTCTTTGAATTCGGGATAGAACTCGGTTCCCACGTCCGAAAACTCAGCGAGGTCTTTTGGTTGATTACGAACGTGTACGGCCCAGGCAACGCCCAGGGAGACGACTGCGAGTGCGAAAAAGCTCAGGGTGCGAATGGGCTGAGTCATTTCATTCTCCGTGATTGCATCGGAATGCAGATGTTTACTTCAGGAACAACTTGGATTTGGTGGGGCGACACGCTTCTCGTTTAGCGCATTCGATCTGAGGCAATTCCCTGTCGTTCGCTCAAGAGTTTCCAAAGGAGGACAATGAGTCCCAGGATAATGGCAGGCAAAGGGGAAACCAGCACGGCCATTTTCCAGGCACCTGCTTCGATGGCTCTGATTTCCTGTTCGGAAGTCGCCTTGGCAGCCCGGATTTGCTCCTCTTTTTCCCGCTCCACTTCTTTTTTCTGCTGCGACAGTTTGCGGTTCTCCGCTTCCTGAGCATTCGCCAGACGCATTTGAACGGTATTAATATCTACCGAGCCCTTCTCGTACTCTTGCTTCAATTTTTCGATTGTCTCTTCCAAGCTTTTCTCGGCCTTCTCGACGGCTTTCTTGGCTTCCTCTTCAGCGTCCGCTTCTTTCTTGCTGGCTTCGAGCCGGAACTTGCTGGTTTGCTTTTCGATGCGAGTCAGCGAGCGGTGCTGTGCACGTCGCTTGCGGACGTCGATATACCGGTCGTCGCCGGAGAGATAGTCGACGCAGTTGAGCACGAACAGCACGTTGTCGAGGTACAAGTCGGCAATACGTTCGCGCCAGACGTTGAACATGACGTCATGCACAATGTCGGTGTCCGCCACGAAAATGACGTTAATCCCTTTTTGCTCGGGCTTGTCACCTTCTGCCGGTTTGTCCTCACCCTTCAACAGTACTGCGATGACGTGGCTCTTGTCGTCGGCTTCGTGTGGAGCACTTTCAAAATCGTACTGCATTTGGCCGAAGAATCCGGGAGAGGCAATGTCCTCCCACTTGCTGATTCCCGAACTGTCCTTGCGGGAGATCAGCAGTGGAGTGAACTCGACGTCTCCCCCTTCACGTGAGCGAATACGGCCTGGTGCGAAGGTCAGAATTTCCTGCAGTCCAGATGAGATTTTCTGATCCTGGTTAAAGCAAGACTCCACCGTTGCGGACGACACGTCACGGTCGGTGAGGAAGACGAACTCTTTGGGGAACTGACCCGCGTAGCGTGGGTGTGGGTTGTAGACGTCGAACAGGCTTTGTTCGACATCCCAGCGGATGTTTAGCAGTGAAGTCAGCGACGTCGCGCGACCACCGTCCGCTTTGGGATCTGAAGGGGGCTGGCCCATGCCCATCATGCCGCCCTGTTGCGGGTTTGGTTTTGGTTGCAATGGTGCCATTTGTAGTCCCGGCCACACGGGGGCTGGGTCGTCGAAAATGAGGACCGGCTTGCCGGAACCGACATAGTCGAGGAAATTCTCATTCTGCTGGGCAGTGAGCGACGACGGCAAAATGGCAATGAGCACATCGATTTCCTCTTCGATGGCACCATCTGGAGAGACTTCCACGACGTCGTACTGCTTTCGCAGTTCCGTGATGAGTTGCCACGGTGGATTCTGGGTGAATCGCTGCATGTCGAAACCACCCATTGCTTTGACGTCGGTGGTCAACACGCCAACTTTTTTCCGCTTTTCAGTCGATACCGTTCCGAGTGACCGTGTGAGCTCGTATTCAATAGGTGTCCCGGGCGAGAAACTCGGGATGGTGACACTGTCGAATCCACTGGAAATGACAACGCCGGAATAGACGTCTTCAATTGAGAAGCGGCCGTTGTCGTCGGACTGAACCTGGCGCGCCGTAATGCCGAGGGCATTCGCTTGTTCGGCAGCCGGGCTGAACGGCTCGACCTCGACAATGCGGACATCCACATTCGCGCCGCCAACGCGGTCAAAGGCTTCCAGGCGGTCAATGAGCTCCTTGCGAACCCGCGTGTACTCACCCGGTGCCCGTTTAGATACGAAGGCTTGAATGGTGACCGGTTTGTCTTCCGGAACATTCTTCAGCAGGTCGCGGGTTGTGCTGGTGAGCGAGTGCAGCTTTTCACTCGATGCGTCGATTTGAAAGCCAGATGTCTGGAAAACGTACGACCAGCAGAGAATTGCCAATCCGAGGCAAACTGTGCGGATGGCGTACTGGCTACTGAGTGAGACGGAATCTTCTCCGCCAGCCCAGTGTCGTCGGGCAATCATGACCGAGTTGAGGTACAGGAAGAATGCAGTGAGTCCCACGAAATAGAATAGGCTTCCCATGGCAATGTTGCCGCGTGTGAAGTCGCTCAGACGTCCGCCGACACTGAAGAGTTCACCTTGCTGACCCAGTTCGACCAGCCAGGAGTCGAGCTCTGGCATGCGGCTGAGGAAGAAGTCGGGCAGCAATCCGCGAAAGACGCCAGGGACTTCTTCGATGAACACAGGCACGGCGCAAATTACCGTTCCCAGCACGAAGGCGACTGTGGTGTTACTTGTCAGTGAGGAGGCAAACATCCCGGCCGAGAGCAGGGCAGCTCCCGCCAGCCAGTAGCCGAAGTAGGTTGAAATGAGGAGCGAACCATCGGGCTGTCCGAGGTAGGCGAGGACGACCGCATGGCTGAGTGAGAATGCGAGAGCGACGGTGTAGACGGCGAGGACTGCGAGGTACTTTCCGAGTAGAATTTCGAAGTCGGTCGCGGGGAGTGTGAAGAGGAGTTCATCGGTGCCGAGTTTCTTTTCTTCGGCCCAGGTGGTCATGGTAATGGCCGGGATAAAGAGCAGCAGCAACAGCGGGAAATACATGCTCAGTTGATCGAGGTTGCACATGTTCTCTGTAAAGAACTGCTCGCTGAACGCAAGAAAGGCTCCCGCGACGACGAAGACAATAATGAACAGGTAACCGAGCAGGCCGGAGAAATAACTGGCAACATTTCGGCCGAAAACCGCGGAAATCACGTGGAAACGCATGGTGGGTTCAACTGGTTCTTCGGTGAGTTTGAATAGGAAATCAACAACGGGGAATCAAAAAGGAATCAGCCGGTGAGCTTGCGGAAGTTTTCTTCCAGGTCTTTGGCTGTGCCTCGGGCGTCGGCCAGACTGCCATCGAGGACGATTTTGCCCCGGTTAATCAGGATGACCCGGCTGCAGACGGCTTCGACCTCGGACAGAATGTGTGTCGAGAGGAGAATGGTCTTGCTCTTGCCGAGTTCGGTAATGAGTTCGCGTACCTGATGGGTCTGGTTAGGATCGAGTCCGCTAGTTGGTTCATCAAGGATGAGGACTTGCGGATCGTGCAACAGGGCCTGCGCCATGCCGACACGTTGGCGAAAACCTCGTGAGAGTTTGCTGATACTCTTGCCCCACACTTCGCCGAGTGAGCAGCGGTCAGCGACGTATTCCAGACGCTGTCTCAGTTTTCCGCCTGACATGCCTCGGGCGTGTCCGACGTAATTGAGCAGCGAGCTGGGCGTCATTTCGTTGTAGAGTGGACCGTTTTCCGGCAGGTAGCCAATCAGTTTGCTGGCTTCAATGCGGTCGTCCCGGACTGAGTGTCCGCCGATGACTGCCTCACCCTCGCTGGGCGTCAGGAAACCGGTCAGCAATTTCATCGTGGTTGATTTACCGGCGCCGTTTGGCCCCAGGAATGCGGCAACCTGCCCCTGAGGAACGGTGAAGGTTACGTCGCGCGTCGCGACGAACTTTCCGTAGAACTTGCTGAGGCTGCGGGCCTCAATCATTGGTTTTCCGCCACTGCCTTTGCGTGGAGCTGCGACGTCCTCATCGCTGACAGTGAACGTTTCCTGTCCGGAGTTTAAGTTGGTCGTCATTTTGGAATATGTTCGCTGGTCGGAGTTTGCGTGTCACTGAAACTCTGTTTCAACCTCATCGCCATTCCATAACGAAACAGCGACCGGTGTATTAGTTGCTTTCCGCAACCATACCAGTTTGGAGGTCAATTCGGCAGGAGGGGACCGCATGAATTCGGAATTTCAATCCGCCCGTTGCGGTTCGAACCCTCACCTTTTGTATAGTAGATAACTACTTTCCCACCGACGTCAAGTCTCTGCCGCAAGTCTGCTGAGAACTTCCAGTTGGAAGTGCTTCCTGACTCTCAAACAGGGCCGAACGCGGCGTCGAGGATTTCCCGCTGCTCATGTTTGTGGCTGCCGGGGGAACCGGTGGCCGGACTGGCGGACGGTGCCCGCGTAATCCCCGAAAACGGGTGGCGGTCCAGCAGGTACGAACCAAAATGCATACGCATGAATGGCCAGGCTCCCATGTTTTGGGGTTCTTCCTGAACCCAGACGACAGGGATTTCCGTAGCATAAGGGGCCAAAACCTCATGTAGGGCTGCTTGCGGAAACGGGTAGAGTTCTTCCAACCGGATGATGGCCACATCCTGGCGATTGAGTTGTTCACGCTGCTGCAACAGGTCGTAGTAAATCTTTCCGGTGCAGAGAAGGACTTTGGTGACGTTTTGGGGGACGACGTCCGCATCGCCGATGACCTCCTGATATGTTCCTTCGGTACATTCATCGAGCGATGACGTACAGCGAGGGTGACGCAGCAGGCTTTTGGGTGTCATGACAACGAGCGGCTTGCTCCACTGTCGCACGACCTGACGACGCAGCAGGTGGAACAACTGAGCCGGAGTCGTTGGCTGCGCGATGATCATGTTGTCTTCGGCAGCGAGCATGAGCAGCCGTTCGAGGCGGGCGCTGGAGTGTTCTGGTCCCTGGCCTTCGAATCCATGCGGCAGGAGCAGGGCGATACGGCTCAGGCGATTCCACTTGTCTTCGGCACTCGCGATGAACTGGTCGATAATCACCTGCGCGCAGTTCGAGAAATCGCCAAACTGAGCTTCCCAGACGACGAGACCTTCCGGGCAGTCGAGACTGTAGCCGTATTCAAAGCCGAGCACGCCCGCTTCCGACAGCGGGCTGTTATGAATGTTGATGAATCCGGGAGCCGAAAGGATGTTCGACAGGGGACAGAAAGGGCGGCCGTCGTTGTAGTCGTAGACGACTGCATGGCGATGCGAAAACGTGCCGCGGCAAACGTCCTGGCCTGTCACGCGCAGCGGGCGACCGTCAGCCAGAATACTGCCCCAGGCGAGTAATTCGGCAGCACCCCAGTCGAGGGGCTGTTCGCCAGAAGCCATTTGGCGACGCTGTTCCATGAGCCGCTCGATTTTTCGATGCGGCTGGAAATCTTCCGGGAGTTCGGTTTCGAGCATGGCCAGCTTGGAGAGTGTCTCCAGCGGTACGCCGGTGTCCGGATGGTCGGCGCGTTCAATGGGACCGCCGTGGTAGCTGGACCACGTGCCGCCCCAATGATGCTCGCAGCGGATGAAACTGTCGCGTCGGGCTGCGGTGAGTTCAGTTTCAAGTTTGACTCGACGAGCTTCGACAATGGCCTCAGCTTCTTCGCGCGAAACACCCTTCATGTTGAGCAGGTGGTCGAGGTATCCGTCAAAGACGCTGACGTGCTCGCGAATAATTTTGTACATGACCGGTTGTGTGAATTCCGGTTCGTCGGCTTCGTTGTGCCCTTTGCGACGGTAGCAGTACATGTCGATGACAACGTCACGATGGAATTTCTTGCGGAAATCCAGGGCCAGGTGGATGACCTGTGCGACAGCTTCGGGATCTTCCCCGTTCACGTGGAAAATCGGAATTTGCAACATCTTGGCGACGTCAGTGGCGTACGTCGTCGAGCGGCTTTCGTGAGGATTCGTGGTGAATCCAATTTGGTTGTTCAGGATAATGTGAATGGTGCCGCCGACCTTGTACCCCTCAAGCTCGCTGAGGTTGAGAGTTTCCTGCACAATCCCTTCGCCCGCGAAGGCTGCATCACCGTGAATGAGAATGCAGGCACCGGTTTCCCGCTGGAAATCTTTGAAGCGATCCTGCTTGGCTCGCAGGCGTCCCATTGCAACGGTGTTGACGTACTCCAGGTGCGAAGGATTAAAGCACAATGACAAGTGCACTGGGGCACCCTTCATGGTGATCCAGTTGTGGCTGTGTCCCATGTGGTATTTTACGTCGCCGCGACCATATTGCAGGTGAGCGTCGGTGTCGTCGAACTCGCGGAAAATTTCCCGCGGGCTCTTCTTCATAATGTTGGCCAGCACGTTCAGTCGCCCCCGGTGTGCCATGCCAATAACGACTTCGCGCGTTCCCTCATTTCCGAGCTTGTCGATGGCGAGTTCCAGCAGGGGAAGTAACGTTTCACCGCCGTCGAGTGAGAAGGACTTCGCCCCGACAAACTTCTTCGCCAGAAACTCTTCAAAGACCACGGCGTCGGCTAATCGCGAGAGAATGCGGATTTGCTGCTCTCGCTCCAGCTTAATTTTGTTGCCGGATTCCTCCATTCGGGTTTGCAGCCACTGGCGTACGTGCAGGCTGTCGATGTGCATGAACTGCACGCCAATGCTGCGGCAATACGTTGTTTTGAGCCATTGCACAATTCCCTGAAGCGACCGAATTTCGGGGCCGCCCATGAGGCTTGTGGAGAACTCGCGCTGAGCGTCGTCGTGCGTGAATCCGTAATAGGCGGGATCGAGTTCGGGCGGAATGGGGTTCTGCGTTCCGAGTGGATCAATTTGCGCTGCAATATGCCCACGCACCCGGTAATTGCGGATGAGCTGGTCGATCCGTTCCTGCATACTCGCCGAACGCAGTTGGCGGGCAGAGGATGTTGCAGCCGAACTGACAGACAGTCCGCCGGGTGGATTAAAAATGGTTCGCTGCGGAAAGGGGGGATTGGTCGACCAGCCTGCTGCCTGAGGCTTGTTCCCATTTCGTAGTGCTTCGAAATAGGTTCGCCATTCCTGCGGAACGCTGCCCGGGCTTTCGACAAACTGCGCGTACAGCTCTTCAACGTACGCGAGACTTTGACTGTTGAGTTGTGTGTTGAAGTCACTCATGTGTGACAATCCTGGAGGATTTCAAATTTGGATAAAGTGGACTTTGGTGGACGCCCTGTCCATATATTGAGCTTTGGTGGGGCGTCGGCCAGATTTGCGTCGGGAGGTCGAGTGAGCGGCTCATGGTTTGACCTCCAGTTCGCATTGGTTAGCGTGGTGTTTCCGGAAGCAGGTGGCCCATTTTCTGTCGCTTGGCTTCAAGGTACTTGGCCCGTTGCTCCTGAGGCGGGGCGATAATTGGCACTTGTTCCACAACTTTTAAATCGACCCAGTGCTCGAAGGCTTCGGTCTTTTTGGGGTTGTTGGTCAGAATGCGTACCCGTTTGAGACCGAGGTCTTTGAGGATTTGCAGACCGACCATGTAGTCGCGCAGGTCGGCCTGGAACCCGAGGCGATGATTTGCTTCGACCGTGTCGAGTCCCTGATCTTGAAGTTGGTAGGCCTTCAGTTTCGCCGTGAGTCCAATGCCTCGCCCTTCCTGTGGCAGGTACACAACCGCCCCCGCGCCTGCAGCGTGGATCATACTCATGGCCATGTGGAGCTGGTCGCCGCAGTCGCAGCGGAGTGATCCCAGAATGTCTCCGGTGAAACAGGAGGAGTGCATGCGGACTAGAGGGGCCTCGACCGAGGACAAATCACCCCACACAATGGCGAGGGGTTCCTGGTCTTCATGTTCGACTTTGTACGAGATGAACTTCGGTGTCCCGTACTCCTCGGTCGGAATGTCGACTTCGACTTCGCGGGAGATAAGGCGTTCACGAATTCGACGATGATGGATGATGTCCGAAATCGTAATCATCGTCAGGTTGTGGCGGTGCGCAAACTCTTCGAGTTCGGCGGCGTCAGCCATGCCTGTGCCGCGCTGGGAGCAAATCTCGATAAGGCAGCCGACGGGGGCCAATCCTGCCATTCTCAGCAGGTCGACCGTGGCTTCGGTATGTCCTGCGCGTCGCAACACTCCGCCGTCCCGTGCCAGCAGGGGATTGACGTGCCCCGGTTTGACGAAATCGGAGGGTTTCGCGTCGGGGCTGGCGAGCGTTTGCAGCGTGAGGGCGCGGGCCTGGGCACTTACGCCGGTGCCGCTGTCCCGATGGTCGATGGGGATGAGAAATGGTGTCCCGTGCAGCGAGCTGTTTGACTCCGGATCGACAATGGGGTTGAGCTGCAGGCGGTCGGCGACTTCATTTGTCAGCGGAGCACACAGGACCCCGGCCCCCTGGCGGAGCATGAAGTCGACCAGTTCAGGCGTAATCGACTGCGCGGCGCAAATCAGGTCTCCCTCGTTTTCGCGATCGCGGGCGTCAACCACGATGACCGGCTTGCCTTGTTGCAAGTCGGTCAAGGCCTGGTCGAGTGAACGTACGGGAGGGGTGGGCTGGGTGGGCATGGAATGCTGGAGTTAGTTTCCCAGCATTATAGAGCGTCGCCAGACGGACGTAAGGCTCAATGCTTCCCGATGTTCAATTTTCAACAGCCGGAACTTCCAGTTGTTCGGCTGGGAAAGGTGCAGTCGGCTGTGGGCCCTCGGCGGCGGGAGCGTTGGCGTCCGCTTTGTAGGTGGCGGAACCGACCTGCGACTCCATGGCGTAGAAGTCATCCACCTGCAGCACTTCTGCCAAATCGACGGTGGCGAGCCACTGATCCTGCAGGGACTGAAGGTATTCGGAAATCGCTGCTGAGAGCGACTGCTGGGCGACGACGACTTCGGCGAAGTCACTGGCCACGCCGGCGGCACGGAAGTGATCGGACGCTCCACGGTAGGCGTTGACCTGATCTTTCAGGATGCCGTCGCGGTAGGAAGCAGCGATTGACCGGCTGGTTGTGTACCGGTTGTAGGCCTCGGCCAGGGTCGCCACCAGCTCGTTGCGGGTCTGGAACCAGGTCTGGTTGGCTTTGACGACGTCGGCGTACGCGGCAGAGATGTTTCCCTCGTTTTTGTTGAACAGAGGTACCGGCAGGCTGACCTGAATGTTCGCGGCGATGTCGTTCAGCGGGGTGGTGTCGTCGTGTTGCAGGGCTCCGTAGACCGTGATGTTCGGAATGGGAACGGCTTCCTGATAAGCCAGTTCAAATCCTGCTCCTGACACACGGCTGCTGGCGGCCGCGAGGTCGGAGTGACGCGTCAGCAAGAACGACAATGCGGCGTCATAGTTGACTTCTGGAATAGGTTGCTCAATCGACCCGATGATGCGATGTTGAGCCATGTCGGGAACGCCGAGAGTCGCAGCGAGTTGACGCCAACTCGCCTGTAAGTCGTTGTCGGCACGGAGAATGTCGTTGTGGACACGTTGGGCGAAGACGCGAAGTTGCAGTGCCTCATAGGGGGCGACTTCTCCACCGGCAACAAGGTCGATGTGGGCCTCGTACGCTTCGCCAGCCAGTTGTGCGAGGGCTCGGTTCAGGCGTGCGCGTTCCTGGGCAATTACCACTTTGAAGAAGCCGCGGCGGACATCGCTTGCGAGGGCGATGCGGGCCTTCACCAGTTCCTGTCGGGCTGCCTGCATTTCCATCATGGCCGCACTTTGGGCCAGTGAGAGCTTGCCAGCCGTGACGAATTCCTGGGTGAGCGTGACACCGTTGTAACCCATGGTGCGGGCCGTACCGAGAGAGTCGCCTTCGTAACCGACCGTGGGGTTGGGGTAGAGGCCGGCTTGAACTGCCACACCGCGTGCCCGTTCAACCTTTGCGGCAGCGGTGCGGATGACTGGGCTCGAAGCGAGTGCCCAACTCTGCAATTCACCGAGTGTGACTTCCGGGAGCTGAGGATTCTGGTCGCCGTTGTGGTCTTCAGGGATTTGCAGTTCGGGGAAAACGGTTCGCAGTACGGAGCGCCGGTCCTCTGTCGATTGGGAACGATCGAGCGGTGGGAGTTTCAACGGAGCGGCTTCGGCTCCGGGAAGTTGCTTCGGAATTTTGATCCCGTTCCGGCGACCGGCAGGTGCCTCAATGACTTCTTTCGCGGGGGTCGCTTCGCCGTCCGTGAGAGCGACCACCGCTGGTTCCGTGTAGTCTGCCGGGTAGGAGGCTTCCGTCACGAAGCTTTCGGTCGCGCTCATGCGCGGTGACTGACAGCCAGCCAGAAACACAGCCAGGCCACAGGCAAGGAGACGCTGAACGATTTGGTCGTTGGCAGTTGAGTGTGTCACAGCGATTACATCACGTTGAGGAATGTTTCGCGTCGCGCCAGTCGTATTGGGGCGGACGAGTCTCAACGTGTGAATCGGCTGTGACAGTTAGAGCGGTCGATGCTGTTGATACGGTTTCACTAGTATCAAGGGCGATTCACCTGCATGAATCCGTACCACGGTTGCATTCCGAGTATACCGCAATGCTTACCTGATCGGACTAGCCGTTAACAGGAGTCGTTGGGTGTGTGGAGCAAGTCGCTGTTGTGTGTTGGGTTACGTCCACAGGCCCGGCACGATAATTGTTTGCGGCGTTCCCATCTTCATTGGATGGCTTGCGTAACGCGCCATCGAATTTGATGTGGACTTCACCCAACCTACGAAGAATTTGGGTTACCGAAACAGCCTTCGGAACGAGTTGATGGTGGTTTCCGCAGCCGCTTCGGGCGTGGGCCACGGAAAGGCTTCGGCTGACGCGTAACCCTCGTATCCAATTTCTTTTAGGGCTGCAGCAATGGGGGCGTAGTCCATATGACCATTCCCCGCCGGGCGGCGGTTTGAGTCCACGAAGTGTACGTGGCCAATATGGCTCCCGCCCGCCCGCAGTGCGTCGGCCAGATTCGTTTCCTCAATATTCATGTGGAACAGGTCGGCGAGCAGTTTCACGTTCTGGGCGCCCGAGGACTTGAGCAGCGCTACGCCAGCTTCCATTGTTACGCACAGGTTGGTTTCGTACCGGTTCAGTGGCTCGTAAATCAATGGAGTATTGTGCTTTGCGGCATACGGTCCGAGTTCGCAGAGGGCCTGGCTGAGATACTTGAGCGCCGTTTCTTTCGGAACCTGGTCGGTGAAACGGCCCTGCATCGAGCCAATGATGGCGGGGGCACCAAACTGGCCGCCGAAATCGATCATGTCCTTTATGAATTGGCGTGCCTTGTCACGAATGGGTGATTCGAAGGCCGTCAGGCTCAGCTTATGAATGACCCAGCCCGCCCCAGTGCCGACGGCGGCAATTCTTAAGTTGTGCTCAGCAGAGAGTTTGTGGATGTCTTGCGGGTTAACGGCATCTGGCCCAGGCAGGAAGAGTTCGACGGCGTCGTAGCCGAGTTTCGCGGCCTGCTGAAACCCGGCAGCCAGGTCGTCCCAAAAGACAAAAGGCCCGCCCTTTGCCTGAGATACGAGTGAAATGGTGACGGCTGACTGAATCATGTTCTGAGGCCTTTGGATTCCAAGAATGCAAGCGACAAGGGCGGTGGCATCATGGAGGACGCCGGACTGGGGAGCAAGCCACCAGCGCAAAATGGCCTCCCGAAGACATTATGACTTCCGGTTATTTGATTTGCTTATGATTCTGAAAGTGGCGTGAAAGTGTGATTCATTATTGGTAAACGTGATTTAATTCTTGACGCATGTGTTTGGGTTGATACGATTCGGGTTACTATCTGACACGAGTTCTCGTGTGATTCTATTCGATCTTTTCACTGTTTCCTCTCATATTGTCTGGAGATTCCTCATGCGTAAGATGCGTTCACGGAAAGGTTTCACGCTGATTGAACTGCTGGTGGTCATCGCCATCATTGCAGTCTTGATTGCATTGCTGCTGCCTGCAGTTCAACAGGCGCGGGAAGCTGCCCGCCGCAGTCAATGCAAAAACAATTTGAAGCAGTTGGGATTGGCGATCCACAATTACCACGACGTGTACAAGACTGTTCCCATGGCATCGGGGCGTGACGGAGGGCCGGGTGGACGTCGTCAGAGCGGTTTCGTGGGCATGCTGCCATACATCGATCAGGCTCCGCTCTATAATCTGATTGCGAACGGTGGAACGCGGGCTTCGGTGAACGGTTCGACCAACTATAATGGCTTCAGCTTTGTGCCTTGGGACAACAACCACAAAGCGGTTGTTACGCAAATCCCCATGTTGCTCTGCCCCTCGGACAGCGATACGACCGCTCAGAACCCGCGTAAGAAGGCCAACTACGCCTTTTCACGTGGTGATACCTGCTGGGACCACAGTCCCAACTGGAACGGCAATGGTGGTCGTGGCATTCGAGGATTCTTCGTGGGGGGGCACAACAATGGAAACGGCGGGACACGCCGGTTCCGCGATGTGACAGATGGACTGAGTAACACCATCGCCATGTCCGAAAAGGTCAAAGCCAAGAACGGTTCGATTTATGTGCGTGATGGTGTCATTGCTCGTGGTCCGGCTCAAAGTTCGTACCGTAACAACCCAGCAATTTGCCTGAGTCAAGTGGATGCTCAGGGACGTTATACGGTGGGAGTTGGTCGTTGGGCCGGAACCCGCTGGATGGACGGTGCTCCTTCATTTACCGGGATTACCACAATTCTGGGTCCGAATAAGCCAAGCTGTACCGATCCCGGTGGCGACCAGCGTGATGGCGTCCACGAACCATCCAGCCGTCACGTGGGCGGTGTTCAGGTGCTCATGGGGGATGGTGCCGTGCGTTTTATCAGCGAAAACATCGACTCCGGTAACCCGGCCAGCGCCAACGTCATTAGTGGCCCCAGCCCGTTTGGCGTGTGGGGTGCTTTGGGTTCTGTGCAGGGTGGTGAGCCCATTAGTGAATTCTAATAGGGGACAGTTTGTGTCTGACTGCGGTTAGGAGCGGCAGAAGGCCTGTTCATTGCGAATTGGTCTTCTGCTTTTTCATGCTGACTCTATGAGGATTCTTGAGATGAGATTCTGTTTACTCTCCTTGCTGTCGGTGTCTCTCTGCACCTTGATTGGTTGTGGTTCCGCAGGTGAAGGCGCGGCACAGCGAGTGCCTGTTTTTAAAGCTGGCGGAACGGTGACATTCGCTGGTGCGCCGGTGACCGATGCGGCCGTGACGTTCGTTCCCCTGGATGGACAGCCAGCAGCCGTTGGTCGAACCGACGCCAATGGGAAATTCACGCTGATGACTTATGAATACGGCGATGGGGCGGCCGTTGGCAGTTTTACTGTGCTGGTTTCGAAATCGGTTTCAGCAGCTCCCGTAACGGACGAAGAGACGCCCGAAGCGCATGGCACTGACGCGTCGGCAACCTACACAGCGGGAGCAGCTCACGGTGGTGGAGGTGCTGCGGCTGATGAATTGTCGATGGTTCCCGAATCGTATTCGAGTGCGGATACGTCGACCTTGCGGGAATCGGTGACTGCAGAGGGCGAAAACAATTTCGATTTGGAGTTGTAACGCTCCTGCGTAATTCACAGAAATGATTGTCAGGCCCGGTGGAATGATTTCTGCCGGGCCTGTGCATTTCTATGCGGCCAGAACTGGGGCGTATGCGTCTCTATGTGCCGATTGGTTCGTTGGCGCTGCTGTTGCCGAAGCGAATGATGAATGCGGCACAAATGGCTCCCAGCAGGTTGCTGACGAGGTCCCAGCCGGTGTTCGTGTAATCACCGACGTTGTTGTCTGGCAGGACGAGTGTTGCCAGGAATTCGATGACTTCGTTCATCCCGCCAAAACCCATGGATGCGGCGACGCAAATCAGCAGCACGCCAAACGTGGGGCGCAATTGATGGCTGGCGTCGATGTAGCGAGCCAATGACTTCACTCCATACCAACAGACGAATGTGGTGATGCCGAATCCCAGGAAGTGGACGACCATGTCGTACTTGATGATGTAGGGAATGAGCCACCAGCTGTAGAGGACGCGATGATCACCGTCGTATGGCCATGATTCGGGAATGGGGATCATGCCGCCCCACATGTGGGCCGCGCCCCAGATGTTGAGTCCCCACAAAACTCCCGTGCTCAACTGGCATTGGCGATGCACCAACAGAACCAGCCCGACGAGTATGGACGTGACGACACCGTAGAGAATGAATTCGACATTGAGCCGCCAGATGGAGAGCACAATGGTCGGCAGCAAATAGGCTGCTGCAAACAGCATCATGGCCGGAGTAATACGGGCTGCCGGTGGAGATGGTGTGTTGGTCATGGGGAGTCGAAGGGGCAAAAACGAGACGACCAAATGATTGGATGCACTATATCCTAATGCCGGGGCAATCACCCACCGTCCGGCTTTGCCTGTGACGGAAGTCCGGTTGTCGCAACGGAATTCGGGGCAATCGTTGTGTGGGAGCGGGGACTGTCCTATAGTCCGCGTTTGCTGTCCTGTAGCCCCTTAACCTCTTTGTGCCCATGCGGTTTCTGCTCATCGATCGAATTACGGATCTTCAGCCCGGCCAATCCATTACGGCGATTAAGAACGTCTCGCTGGGTGAAGAATATCTGCAGGACCATTTTCCCGGGTTTCCCATCATCCCCGGGGTGCTCATGGTGGAATGCCTGACGCAGGCGGGTGCCTGGCTGATGCGGTACACCGAGGATTTCAAATACGCCACGATTCTGCTCAAAGAAGCGAAGGCGGTGAAGTTCAACCACTTTGTGTCGCCGGGGCAGACCATTGAAGTGACGTGCACGGTCCACAAGCAGGAGGGGAACCTCTACACTATGAAGGCGGCCGGAACGTGCGAGGGAAAGAATGTCGTCTCTGCCCGGATTGTGCTTGAACAATCCAATCAGGGGGACAGCAATCCCAAACTGGCTGCCAGCGACGAAACACAGCGGAAGTTCTTCCGCGAACTGTCGGAAGGACTCTGGTCGAAATAGACCTGGAGCCTCTCCGCTGCATTGAAATCAACTTACTGCATTCACTGATAGAGTTCAGGCAAACTGAAAACTGAGGTCATTATGAAACTTGCTGGTCGTGTTGCGTTGGTTACCGGTGGTAGCCGTGGAATTGGAAAAGCTGTGGTAGAAGCTCTGGCGAAGGAAGGTGCCAAAGTAGCGTTCATTTACCGATCCAGTTCAGAGGCCGCCGACAAACTGGTTGCCGATTTGGCTCTGGAACAGCGAGAAGCATTCGCGATTAAGTGCGATGTTGCTAATAAAGCTGAAGCGGACGCCGCCATTGCTGCCGTCGTCGAGAAATGGGGGCAGCTCGACATTCTGGTCAACAATGCTGGAATCATTCGCGATGGCCTGCTCGCCACCATGGAGCCTGATGCCTGGCAGGATGTCATCAACACGAACCTGTCGAGCGTCTACAACTTCAGTCATGGCGTCATGCGTCAAATGATGTCGCAGCGTTATGGCCGTATCATCAACATGTCCAGCGTTGCTTCGGAGTTCGGCAACCAGGGACAAACAAACTACGCTGCGTCGAAGGCGGGAATCATTGGTTTCACCCGTTGCCTCGCAACAGAAGTGGGACGCCGCAACATTACTGTGAACGCTGTGGCTCCTGGTTTCATTGAAACCGACATGACCGAAGCCGTGCGTAATGCCGCTGAAGGGGAAATCAAAAAGCGGATTTCCGTGCGTCGCCTCGGTGTGCCTGCGGACATTGCAAACGCCGTGCTGTTCCTGGCATCGGAAGAAACGTCTTACGTGACCGGTCAGACCATTGTGGTCGATGGCGGTCTGACGCTCGGCGGAATCTAGTTTCGTCGAAGGCGTTCTATTGGAAGAGGTGTGCAGGCCGGGAATACTCCAATGACAGGTCATTCAAGAGCCGATCAGTTGGATGTCCTCGGTCTGTTTCACTATGCGTTTGCGGCCATGTGGGTCGCCGTACTGCTGCTTCCCCTGCGAAACCTTTGGGTGCTGAAGCAAGGTGTTGCTGCGTTTCCCGACGGAGAATTGCTGCCTGAGTCTGCCCTTCGAAACACCGTCATTGTGACCATTGTGTTCTCGCTGCTTGTACTGGTGTTTGCCGGGCTGCTCGTCGCGGCAGGAGCAAGTATGCGGAGTCGCGACCGTTATGGATTTTGCAAGACGGTTGCGTATGTGGAATGTCTCGCGTTTCCGCTGGGCACCATACTGGGAGTCATTACTCTCGTCGCCCTCAACGACGCGACCGTGCGTGGCCAGTTCTTTCCGCAGTCGAACGCGGAGGGAAAGCAGTGACCGCCGCCGCGAGTTCCAAGTTGTCTGAATGGTGGCGATGGAAACTGGTTTGGGCGGCGCTGGTCGTCGTGGGAATTGGCATCGAACTGCCACGCTGGTGGACGGTTGAGGCACGGCAGGAATCACTCTCCGGGTGGCTGTGCGGTATTCAGCCTGATGCTCTCCCGCTTTTGTTCTGGTTGCTGGCCGCGCCGCTGGTGATTTGGCTCAGTCCGACGTTGGATGACAAAGGGAACAAATCTGGCTGGCGCGCATGGATGAAGCGGTCGGCCAAAGACGGAGAATTCGACAGGGGCGTGGGACTGTGCTGCGTATTGCTGGCAGCGCTCGCGTGGTGGGCGACGGCGGTGCGAGTGGGAGATCAGCTCAACGACTCGCCGCCCAGCTACCACGATGAATACAGCTACCTTCTGCAGGCTCAGACGTTTCAACAGGGACGAACCTGGAATCCTGTGTTTGCGGAAATGCCGCAAATGTTCGACCAAATGCATGTCCTGAACGAACCGGACCTTGGTGGACCGGAAGGGCGGTTTGCCAGTCGCTACTTTCCGGGGACAGGCCTCTGGATGCTGCCCTTCATGAGTGGGAATCCGGTCACGGGGCACCAGTTCGCCCAGGTGCTGGTCGTGCTGGGTGTGTTCTTTATTGGCCGTGAACTTCGCAGCAACGGGCTCGGACTGTTGTCCGCAGCTCTGGCAGCAGTTTCACCGGGGTTATTGATATTCAGTAATCTTTTGTTGGCTCATCATCCCACGCTCGTCGGTCTGATGCTGTTTCTCTGGCAGTATCTACGGACGCAGCGTACGGGGGGTCTGCTCTCCGCACTGCTGACCGGAGTAGGACTTTCATTTGCCATGCTCTGTCGCCCGATGACTGCGGCGGGATTCAGTTTCCCTGCGGGAATTGTCTTCGGCTGGTGGTGGCTGTCTGGTCGTGGGAGGTGGATGGCTCTGACTTCAGAGATTCCGCCCTCGTTCTGGAGTCGCTCCAAGTATGCGGGTGCCTTGGGCGGACCTCTCTTGGTGGGCTTCCTGGCGATGCTCGCCTATCAGAAGTCAATTACCGGTTCGTATTTGGAATCGCCGTACCAAATCTATACCGACCGCTACACGCCGCGGCATGTGTACGGCTTCAACAATGTGGTGCGTGGTGAACAGAAAATTGGGCCGAAGGTAATTGAGAACTACGACACATGGGCGGTGAATCTCACTCCGTCTGTTGCGGCCACGAATGTCGGCGTTCGGCTCTGGAGCAGTTGGCGCTGGACCTTCGGGGTTCTTCCCGGAGCTGGGACATTGCTGGTCTGGTTGTTTGTGCCGGCAGTTCACGAAGGTCGTGGCTGGTGGGTTGTCTTCAGTGCAATCGTTGGTCTGCACGTGGCCCACATCCCCTACTGGTTCACTGGCATTATGGACTGGCATTATGTCTTCGAGACGGCACCACTCTGGCTGCTGTTGGCAGGTGCTGCGATCGTTTCGTTGATTCGTTTGCCCAAGGCCATGATTTGGACCATTGGGTTTGTTACAGCCACGGTGTCTGTGGGTCTAATTTCCGTTCCGCCGTTGTGGCCCGCGAGGGTTGATGTGGCCATTGAAGAATTGAAATTCCCGCGCGACCACTACGTCGGCTTTCGCGCCGCCGTGGATGAACGTCGCAAAGGGCAAGATGTGCTTGTGCTCGTTATCCCCGATCCCGATGATCGAAGCATCGACTATGTAACGAATCCGGCGACGCTCGATGGCCCCGTTCTCGTGGCGCGGTGGCGGGGGGAATCGGTGGAGAGAATCCGTGAGTTGTTTCCTGAGCGGCTGTTGATGGAGTTTGATGTGAAAGGTCATTCACTGAAAGAACTGCCTCCATAGCCAATGGGCATTCCATTTGCGTCAGCATGAGTTTGGTTCGAGTCTGTGACGTCACCGCACATCGGGCGGCGCTCATGTGACTTGAGCCAAAGTCGGTTTTGGTCGTCCGAAACACAAGAATCCGACGTTTGGATTTGCATCGGCGAGTGAGATCGGGTAATCCAGGAATCATAAGGTGCCTGCGCTAAACGCGGGCGGTTTGGGGATTACATGGATCGCGTTGGTCAGTCCGCCAAGAATGAATTGGAAAGACTGACGCGTTGGTGTGGTCGATACTGTGACACGGGGTTTCCCGCTATTGTCGTTTGGAGGTTTTCATGAGACGGTTGCTGACTTGGCGAAAGAATCCTGCCCGTACGTTGTTGATGGGGGGATGTGCAGCCATTCTTGCGGTGGCAGGCGTTGCCGCATTCGCCTACGACGACGCAGGTTCCGAAGTGGGATGGAATGGAATTCTCGCTCCATTTGCACCTGCTGATTTGGAGCCAGAAGCGTTGGAAGACCTCGTGGCGTCGCTCGACGACACCTGGAAAGACTGGGGCAAAGAAACCAGTGCACTCATTACGGAGTTCTACGAGGGAGAACATCCCACAGTTGAGTCGCAGCGTGAAATCGTCGAAAAGCTGAAAGTCAAACTGGAGACCATGGCTTCCGCTCTGGAAGATCAGCGATACGAGTCGGTTCAGCCGGAAATCCGCCAGCTCTACAGCCGTTTGTCTCGTAGAGTTGCCATCGCAGAGGCCATCCTCGACACCGTTTCCACTACGCCGGAACAGGCTCGTCAGCAGCGTCTGGCCAGCAAGTTGCTGGATTTGCGAAATGCCGTGGGTGCGGTTCGTGCTGACGTTGAGTCGTTCCGTAACGGCTCGCTGTGGGTCGAGTGGGCTCGTCTGAACGAGCTGCGTGAAATCGCTATCAAGAAAGACCTCGACGCCGAAGGCAGCGCCGTACTGGCGGACATTGCTGGCAAGCTGGCCAAACGCGGTACCTATGGCGAGGAAATGAATGAGTTCATCAGCCGTGAGTCATTCCTCGGTTTGGAAGACGCAATTAAGGCTGCCCAGGAGACAGCCGCCGCTCCTGTCGAATCGAACGAGCAGTTGCGTGAGCACCTCGTCACCCTGATGGAAACTCTCGACGAGTACGACGCGAACCCCGATGCAATTCTCGCAGCAAAAGTTCGCGAACTGTTTCACACCACTGCCGAGCTCGCCCCAGATGGTGGTGAGACCCTGCAGAATGCGTTGAAGGCCTACTACCTCAATTACAACGTTCGCATTCTGGTTTCCGAAGGTCTTGTTTCACGAGTTGTTGGTGAAGACCGTCAGGAAGCCAACTGGGTGAATGATTGCATTATGAGTGCTCATGTCACCGGGTGGCAGTGTACCAATGCCACGGTCTCGGCCGATGTTCGCCCCAGCAGCAACGGTGCCAAAGTCGATTTGGTTTTGGACGGCAACGTGCGGTCGAACACTGCAGGATCTGTGCCTCAAGCCACTGTTTACTCGGTTGGCTACTACACATTCAACGCCCGCAAGGCTGTTGTGTTTGACGGTCACGAGTTTAAGCTTGAGGCCGCTCGTGTTTCTGCTTCGGCCAACAACCAGCCGGTTGATGCCGAAACCAAGTTCAGCGGTATCCCACTCATTGGTCCTATCGCTCGCAACATTGCGTTGAACAAAGCAGAAGACCAAATGGGTGAAGTCAACGCCTACACCATTCAGCAAATTCGTTCTGAGGTTTCTGGCGAGCTGGACTCTGAAGTCGGCACGCAGTTTGAAAGCGCCTCACTCGAACTGGAAAACAAGGTGTACGGTCCGATGCGGAAGCAGGGCCTGTATCCCGACGTTATGCATCTCTCCAGCACGGAAGATGTCATTCAGTCACAACTGCGAATTCTCGGACCGACCGAACTGGGCGGTAGTCGTTCTGCTCCTGGTGTGACGGTTCCCGCACAGGGAATGGTTGTTCAGGTGCACGAGTCGGCCATGTCGAACGGAGCCGAACGCTTCGGACTCGCTGGCAAGACCATGACCGAATCCGAAATCCGCAAGCTCATTGAAGATCGCCTGACAGAACTGCTCGGCAAAGAGTTCAAACTCGACGCTCCGGCCGAAGGGGAAATGAGCAACGAAACCTTCGTCTTCGATGACGCGGAAGCCATGCGGTTTGTCATTGAAGAAGGGGAAGTGAAAGTTGTCATCCGTGCTGGACTGAAGCGAGAAAACGGTGATATTCCTCCGCAGAAAATTACTGTGCCAATGTCGTTCGAAATCGATGGCGACAACATCATCATGAAGCGGGGACAGGTTCGCGTGGAGCCTATTCCTGGCAGCCCACGTCCAGCGAACGTCGCTGAGCAGGTGGCTCGCTCCCGGATTATGATTGGCAAAATCGAGTCAACCATTCCCGAGAAGACCTTCGAAAACAACATCAAGGTCGAACAGCAGGGACGGTCACTGTCACTGAAAATTACCAGCATTATTGCCGCTGGCGGTTGGGTGACCATTGCGGCCGAGTAACGGTTAAAGCAGCTTCGCGTGGCATGGATGTTCGCATCTGTGCCACGCGATTTTTTTTTAATACGGCACGGGCTCTTTCTTTTTTTTGTGGGGTTCTGCGCGGCGCGATTTGATTTTTCTCTACGCAGTGGTCATTGCGCCGCAGTTCTCTATACTTGCTCACCGTCACGGAGGGTGTTTGCCGCACGGATGCGGTCTTCCTTCCCTTGATGCACTCTGCAATCTGCGATGACGAACACACAGCAGCCTCGCGTTCTGGCCATTCACGCCCATCCCGACGATATTGAAATCCTCTGCGCGGGAGCGCTCATTCGGCTCAAAGCCCTGGGCTGTCACATTGAGTTCGCAACCATGACTCCCGGCGACAAGGGGAGTGCTGAACTCGGCGGTGAAGAAATTGCGGCAGTGCGGCGAAAGGAAGCCCGGAAATCAGCCGACATTCTGGGTGTGCCGTACCACTGTCTGGAATTCCGCGACCTGGAAATCGAAGTGACTCACAAATCGAAGCAGCGCGTGTCCGAACTGCTGCGTCGCGTGCGGCCCGACATTGTCATTACCGCACCGCCCGTCGATTACATGTCCGACCACGAAGCGACGTGCCAAATTGTCCGCGACTCCTGCTTCAACGCGGCGGTTCCCAACTACGTTACCGAACAGTGGGACCCGGCTCCCGTCCTCGAACACATTCCGCACCTGTACTACGTCGACCCCATTGAAGGCGTCGACTGGTTTGGCAACCTCGTCCCCCCCGACTTCATTGTCGATGTGTCGAGCGAAATGGAGCAGAAACTCGAGATGCTCGCCTGCCACGAAAGCCAGCGGGCCTGGCTGCGTCGTCAGCACGGAATGGACGAATACCTGGACAGCTGCCGCCGCTGGGGCGCCGCGCGAGGCGAAAGCATCGGTACTGCATACGGCGAAGGCTTCCGCAAACACGCCGGCCATCCGTACCCGCACGGGAATCCGCTCAAGGATTTGTTGTGTGGTGGGTAGTATTTTGACTATTGCAGAATGTCATGTGAATCACCTCAACGGTAATCTGAATTCACATACAGGTATGTCTTTGCCATTCAAAATTCTACGGTGGATGGACAACTCCTCGGCTGGTGTTTTCGAATTCGCCGTCGTCGCCCTTTGATCGATAAGCATGAAAGTTCAACCGTCGTCCCGCTCTATTATTCTTTGGGGAACAACGGCTGTCGTCGTGGGAGCACTCGCCGTCATGGCTGGTTGCAACGCGAAATCGCAGGAAGGCGAGTCCGTTGGATCGGTGGCAGGACCAACGGAATTGCAGATTCAGTCTGCTCGTGGAAATGTTGACGCATTACGGGAGCTCGTTCAGCAGTTCCCTGACAACTCGGAATGCAAGTATTGGCTCGCTGTTGACATGGTCCACTCAAACGCGAGTGTAAGTGAAATACTAGAAGCAGGACGAATTCTCGATTCAATTCCAGATGATGCCCAACCTTCGTGGCTCGCTGAATGGAAAAAGCGGCAAACTGCACGAATTGCCATTACGTTGTTCGAGATGCAGCAACTAAGACCGTCTGTCGATCCTTTTCAGCAGCAGCTGATCGATCGGTTGGACCGGGCGAGTGACAGGATGCAGAGCTTCTCCGACGAAGAGGTGCGTGAAGACCTCGGACAGCTTCGACAATGGTTTGACGAGCGATGGTCGTACGTTGAAGAGAAGGCAGTTCAGACGGGAAAACCGATTGATCGGGTCTTCGTGGAAAGGTCTGCAGAAATCAAACCTCGAATGTCACCATTCGAAGCCGTCCAATTGCTGGAGCGATTCATGGCTGACATGTCCGACGGTCATAGTTATCTCTCTAACTACAATGTCACACGCTTGGGACTTCCTTTTCGAATGAGGGACACAACAGACGGCATTATTGTCGAGTCTGTCCTTGCGGAAAAATGCGCTCTCGTCCCTGGAGACATGGTCGTCAGCATTGATGGACTTCCCATCAAAGCATGGATTTCTATGCAAGAGAGTATTACATCCTGCTCGACGGCATCCGCCAGACGCGCATGGGCAATTCGGAATATGTCCACGGCGCTGGTAAGGGATGAGCAACACAGTGACCTGCACATTGTTCTGAAATCGGCAGATGTCGTTGTTCGCCGCGGTAAGGTTTCAGAAACGGTCAAATGTGAACTGGTCGGTGAAGATGCCTGGATAGCGTCCGTTTCCACCGAGTGGTTGCATACCAATGAACTGTCTAGTCATGCTGGCTATGTCAGAGTGCCTACTTGGGCGCCCGAAGTCACTGATCCGAACACTGATCTGGCCTTGGAACTCCGTAATGAAATCGATCGCGTCTTTGAGGGGTTTCACTCGCGGCCTGCTCTTGTGGTCGATTTGCGAGGAAATATGGGAGGTTATGACTGGCTTTGCACGTACTTCGCAAGCCACTTGGTAGAGGCTCCATTCCCGGTCTATGTATTGCAATATCGCTCTGAAGGTGTGGGATTCGGAAATGCCGAATTGTTGCCGGCTCAATGTGGCGAAGCATACCCTGCCTTTCAAGGACGTACCTATTCTGGTCGAGTGTTCGTTCTGGTAGACGAACATTGCTTCAGTGCGAGCGATACATTTCTGAACGTTTTGGTGACTCATATTCCCCAACGCACAACGCTTGTTGGCCGTCCAAGTGCAGCTGGGATTGGTGGCCCCACTCTCATCGGAACTCTCAAGAATTCTGGACTCTCCGTGACGCTTTCCACGTGCAAAGCACTTGACAAAAAGGGGATGAACTTACTGGAAGGTGTCCCGGCCAGAATCGATTATGTGGTGAACTGGACACAGCAGGACATCATTGAAACGCGGGATCCCGACTTAGCAAAGGCCCTCGACCTAATCGAAAGCGATGCCAGTTTACCGCAATGACTTCTTCCGGGAAGAGAGTGCAGCAGAGCCACAGGGTGGCACACCCGCTCTTGCAGAGCGGTGGGGTGCCGCTGGCACAAGGTGATTTACCGTCCGCTCTCCTTTTCTGATGGACGGTCATCTGATACGGGACGCAAGCGATGATGCATCTTGTCGCTTCGTGACCCGACCGATTCGGTCGAGGTCCCTTGTACGGACCAATCATTCGGAGGATGGACAATGCGGTCCGCGGAGAGGAAACTACGTGGCTGCGTTGCGTCATTTGCAGAACACATAGAAATCGACAGGGCATGCGATGTTCATCGTTTACGGATTCGCTCGATACGGACGCGTCGATGATGTACCGGGCATTGGCTACGTCGACACGATGTTTTTCCACATCATGTTTGTTCCCATCTATCCTGCGTGTTCGGACTTCTTCTTCGATCGCGGTGATGGAAATTGGCGGTCGGCAATTGTTCCTGTCAGCCTGAAGTCAGTTTTTGTTGCCTGGCTGCGTGCAGCTTGTCTGGTCGTAGCAGCCTGGTATTCGGTGCGTGTCCTCAACACGTTCATCGACCGGCCCGTCGATCCCGCACTGTTTCGCCATTGGATTGTTCTCATCGTTAGCAACCTGACAACATGGTCGGCAACGCTGTTCATTCCCTTTATTACGCGCGCCTCCTACCAACGCGCACTTGTGCTGATGTCATTGGCAGAGCTGGGAGATGAAGGCGTCGGTCGCGTTAATGAGGCGTATGGCGTCGAGGGTGAGACGCATTCATAGCAAGTGAGTTGTCCACAGGTGGGGCAGCCGATGTCAACCGTAACACCCCTCTGGGCTACGGCCTCCCGGCCGAATGCTCGCATTGAAGAATGGGACACTCAGTTCACCAGCGGAATCTCAAACAATCCCCATGCGCTCAACTTGACAAGCAACAAACTTTCATAGCATCCACCCGCTGGGATTGTTCTGAAGACTTTGAACAGGCACGGCGAAAGACGTTTCTGAAAACGCCACCGGAGAGAACAAGGCAAGACGCGGCTGCGGAGGGTATTTGGCTTGAAAGTGGGACGGCGAACCATTGTCTGAATGAAAAGGGGGGTGACGAAAGTACCCGACTGTCGTCACCCCCAATCGAATTGTGACGAACTACTAGGCCAGCTTGAGCAATTCAATGGTGCAGTAGGCGTCATGATGAGCCAGATGATTCTGGGTCATCGAGTAAGAGTAGCCATCCGGCGGTTGGACATTGACGTAAGTCTCTCCGGTTCCGTAGGGATGGTTGTACGAAACGTTGAATGCCCTACCCGAGCCGTCTTGAAAGGTCAGGGTGTAATTGCCCTGCGGCCCCACCATTCCCGTGTTTTCGGCGTAAACCGCAGCCTGTCCTCCGACCGGAATTGGGTTTGGTCCAGATTGGACTACCGGTTGAGTTCCGTGCTGATGGTTGAAGTTGGTGATGAGCAATTCAACATCCGTCTTGTTGATCCAAGTCATTGTAATTGGACGTGCTGCCATGAGTCTTCTCCGTTCTGGGGAAAGTGAATTCGCGCCCGAATGATCCTTTCGTGGTACATCGCGGCACTTGCTGTGTTTTTTAATAATACATTGTTTTTTCTGTTTGTGCAATGGTGGTTGTTGCAAAATTGTCCAATCTGTTGTTTTTGTTTTAATTTGAGCCTCGGGTGGTTTTTGCTGTGCGCGGCGGTGGTCTGGCGGACTGGGCCTGCTCGTCTCCACATCTGTTTCCCTGCGACAAGCTTTCGAAAGCCGAGCTGCCTTACTCGCGGCACCGAATACATTGTCCGGGGGGCGTCGCTCTTGCAGAGCGGTGGGGTGCCGCAGGCACAAGATGATTCACTCTCCCGCAGCCGTCAAAAATCCCCTTCACTTCATCGTGATTGTGTCAGGTCAGTGTGCCATGCCCACGTCGCGTAGCAGCGTGGGCATGCAAGTTGTTAACCGACTTCCATTCTCGGAAACGAGTCGAGAATTCCAGCGGCACTCACTTGGTCACCCGTCCAACACACCCCGCGTTTGGCCCCGGCGCCGGATTTTCCCGTTCAAAGAATGCTGGCCACGAAAAACACAAAAAGGCACGAAAACAATCAACTCATTTTTCGTGGCTTTTCGTGCTTTCTTGTGGCCAATCTCCAGACCGATGGCACAGACATTCCTGTCTGTGGATAACGGCAGGCCATGCTTCCGCAGCCGCCAGCCCCTGACGTGCTCACCGAATTATTTGGTGTCAGACGCTTCGGTACAAAATCAAAAGCGTGCCCCGTGCTCTGTGAGCCGTGCCGTGAAAGCGTGAACACCAATTGCGACAACAGCGTCAACCCGCCAACCAGGACCACTGTCCGCTTCACACGGTTGACACAACCGTGGCACCCAACGTCTTCATTCAACCGGGCAACCAACACTCACTAGCGATCCGACTGCTGCCGCGAGCACTCGGCGATTTTACGCAACTGGTGCGCTCGGAAAGATCTGATCATGTGTTGAGATTTTCCCTTTGCTTTCACCATGACCGTTCCGTCAGACGAAGCGTCGGAGATGGCGGCACCAAGTCCACCGGCATTTCCTGTAAGTAGGGAAGCGGCACCACGTACGACGGCAGCAGTTTCATCGGATTCGCCTCTCAGGTGCACGTCGATGAAGCTCAACTCTTCGTACGGAACGAACATTGTTGTGTTGGTCAACTGAAATGTGACTCCATTCTCGTAGAACCTGATGCGATAAACAGTGTCCCCGGACCGAGCTCGTCTGATTCCGAGATAACCGAATAGTGCCATGACCAAAGCAATGATCAAGGATGCGACACAATCCCTGGGACTGTTGTCTTGAATCAAACTCTGAAACGCCAGGAAGACGGAACATCCGGATGAAATAAATGCAATTGCGGCAAGTAAGTACATTCCAATTGGCGGAAATGCACCCGTTGACGATTCACAAATAAACCCACTTGCTGAACGCTTCGGAGATTCCATGTTTGAGCCTTGTCAGTATTGGTAGGACTAGTATTTCGTAGGCTCCCGCCTGCCGATTTGTTGTCACGGTATCACTCTTTTGGTGGTATCGGAACATGCTCAAACCGAAACGGAACAATGTGCCGCTCAATACCGACGGGAAGTTCCAGTTCGAGGACGATGTCCTCAGTCCCTTCCGCTGGAATTGGGATAGCGTACTCGGCGGCGCCCGGGACGAATGACGGGGCATAGACGGGGGCACCGATTCGGTGTCCGTCGGGCGTCATTGTTCGCGCACGGCCAATGCGGTCGGGCGTGCCGCCGACGGCAACGACCAGCAGCAGGTTGGGGACACGATGAACCTTGAGCTGAATTCCGGCGGCTTTGAGTTGGTCGTGCTCCAGCTCGGCATTCTCCGTCGCCAGCGCGCGGGGCAGGGTGATGCGTTCAATGTCCCGCGCGGTGACGACGGTAACGTTTCCAACGACGCTTTCAATTTCCGTCGAACACTCGGGCGGAGTTTCGAACCGCAAATTCAGTCGCAGCAATCGCTGGTTCTGCGAGTATGCGGCAAATTCACCGGAGGTGTCATCTCGTCCGGCAAGTTGATCGGTCAGGTCGTCGAACAGTCGCGGTGCCTTGGCGAGTTCGCCACAGTTTGTGCGGGAATTATTGAGACGCAATTCCCCCAGCGCGAAGAGTTGCTCAAGTAATGGGCCACGCAGCTCGACGTCGAGGGTGAGTTGCTGAGTGGGAGGTGCCTCATCCTGTAACTCGGGGATGGCCCAGCGCGGCTTCGCCTCCACCATCAGTTGTGATGAATCAGCCAGAGGAATGGCAGACGGATACCACGTCACCTGATTGAGGCGTGTACGGGCCGCTGCGTCCGTGAAATCCGGGACTGTCAGATTGGTGAACTCAAAAGGAATATCAACCTGTTCGAGTTTGCTGTGAAGCGTGAAAGTTAAGCGGGTATCGAGCGTGACATCACCGTCGTTGTTGAAGATTTCGAATCCGAGTCGTCCGTCGGATGAGATGAACGGCGCAGACCAGACTGACGCGGAGTTCTGCCCGTTGCCGTTAACGACTTGCAGGTTGGAGAGGATTACCGAAGTGCCCGCCGTGAATCGGCACGTCGCGCCGCTGGAACTCGTGACCATGGTCAATTCGCAATCAGCGTCATGAAGTGCGGGGTTACCTTCGATGAATTCACTGAGTTGACGAAGTGAAACGTTCTCGAACTTCTCCTGCCTGTGCGACACAACAACCGGAGCAGATCCTCGAAGCTCGTCGATAGAACCAGGTAACTCGACGGGATGGCGGAACAGGAGAGAAATCGCTGCGCCGCGATCTGGGTGAGGCAGGAAGGGGAGCGTTCGGTCGATGACTGTGAGCTCTGAGAGCGCGAACGCTGCGTTGGGATCAACAAGTGTTTTCAGTGGCCTACCATTGGCAACGGCGACATCAACAAGCGGTGGCGATGTGCCGACAATGGGGAGGTTAACTGAGGGTTCGATTTGCAGAACAACTTCCAGCGGCGGCGGGTCAGGGAGTTCGCTGTCGGATGAATAGTAAGGAATTGCGGACCAGTTCGCCGTTGCAAATTGTTTGAAATCTTCGGCGGCAGTCCGCGGGGTTGCTTCGTCTTCGACAAACTCTGGGTCGATGGTAGCGGCCCGTTCGCGCCAGGTGAGATCGTCGTCTGCCGGGCCGGCACGCTCTGACTTTTCACCGCGGCAACCGGTCAGCAAAGTCACGCCGAGCAGGATGAGCAAAACAGCACGCGGGAGCCCAAATTGTTGCATTAAATTGTCACCATGAAAAAGAAAATGCGACGTAGTAACTCGATGCTACTGCGTCGCACTTTGAGAAGTAAAGCACACGAGAGGTCGGGTTCCGAGACGGCTTGCACCAATCCCGACCTCTCGTGAATGTTTGGATGAGTGGGTAGTGGGTAGCAGATAGTGGGTAGGGACATCCCTTTGGCAGCACTATCACAAAACCTACCAACTACCAACTATCTACTACCAACTCGGTCACCGACCGCGTCCGCCTCCTCCGGAGCGACCACCGCCGCCGCCACCGCTGAACGAACGCGACCCACCACCAGACGACCGCGATGATCCTCCACTGAATGATCGGGAAGAACTGCTGCTACCACTGCTGCGGAATGAACTTCCGCCACTTGACCGCGACGAACTGCTACTTCCAGATCGGAACGATGAACTTGGAGGGGCACTGCTTCCACTACTTCGTGGTTGGAACGAAGGAGTTGATCGCGAACTGCTGCTTCCCGACTGGAAGGATGGTGTTGATCGGGAACTGCTACTACTGCTCCGTGGCTGGAACGACTGAGGCGACGGTGTACTACGGCTGCTTCCAGAGAACGATCGCGACGAACTGGAACCAAGGTTCGGCGTGGTCGTCCGTACTGAAGGAGGCTGCGTTATGGTTGGTGTTGCTCCACGAGTGGAGGTTTGAGGAACTTGAGTTGGCCGGCTGGTTGGAACACGGACTGACGGCGGACTCGTGGGCGACGTCGACGGTATGCGAACCTGAGGAACGGGCGTCGGTTGTTGTGCAGGAATTCGCGCGGAGGACGAAGTTCCCTGGTTCCGTGGCTCGACGCTGCGGCCTGATTGAGATCGGACCGATGGCGTATCCGACTGCGGTGATTGGAATCGGGTAATGTTAGGGACGTTGGTTGATGGGCCAGTCGTTGATGACGAACCGGAACGCCGTGGCGAGATTCCGTTGTTCTCACGGTTTCCGTTGTCGGACGGTCCTCGGTTGTTGCCAAGCGTTGGGCCGGTGTTGTTTGGAATGCCAGTCCGAGGAGTTTCCGGCTGGATTCTTGGTGTTGGGGCGGAATTTGCCTGGGCGTTTCCGCGTCCTTCAGTTCGCGAGGAAAGGTTCGGTCCTCCCGGCTGGTTTCGGTTACCAGTCACTGAGGGAATATTCCGTACAACGCTGGACGCAGGAGGTCCCTGTCGATTACCCGACGGTCCGGCCACGTTGTTATCACGTGGGCCAGCATTTGCGGAGGGCGTGGACAGTGAGGTACGTGCCAACGTATTGCGGACAGACTCCGGAATGCGGAATGACTCGGGACGATTGTTGGATGCGTTCGAAGCAAGGTCTCGCAGTCCATCGCGAGGATTGAAGGAACCGCGATCGCGAATTCCATCTGCAATATCTCGAGCGCGGTCCTGGAAACCATTTCCGTTACGGCTGCCATTGGAACCAGGGCCATTACCATCACGGGAGCCAGGCAAGTTCTGTGTCAGCCGTGAGGAATCGAAGTCCGGACGTCCGAATGACTCGACGCGCGAGCGTTCGTTCCGCAGCGTGGAGAACGCCGTGATACGATCGCGCTGGCCGTCGAAATTCGGAATGCGAACGGAATGGCCAGATGACTGGAAGTCACGCAAATCGCGGATGAAATCTCGTGACGAGCTGGACAGGGCGCGGTTCGCACCATTGAATCCATGATCGAAGTGGTGATCATTTCTTGCAAGGTTTGCCAGGTTCGTGAAATCGTTGCGGTAGCTGTTAACCCAATTGCTGTTTCCCCGGCTGCGTTCGTTCCAGGAGTGGTAAGCGTAGAACGGATCGTACCCACCACGAATTTGGGGCACGTTAATCCAGGGGCGATATCCCTGAGCAAGGTAACGGGCTCCCCCATAGTTGCCGTAGAAGTAGTGTCCCCGGTGTGGTGCAATGAACAACCGGCTCAGCAGGATTGAAGTGTTAATCCAGCGGTACGGCGTGTAGCGGTAACCGATGCGGGCATAGATCGGTGTGCGGTAACGGATGGGAGCAAACAACAATCCCCGACTGGCCAGTGGATAATCCCAGTAGCCACGAGCGTACACCCAGCCACGGGGAGTCCAACGGTAGCGGTTGGGAACCCAGACCCAACTGTTGTAGCCGCGATTCCAGAATCCGGTTTGCCAGACGTACGTGTTGCTGCGGTAGACCCAGTTTCCCGGTACCCAGAAGTAGTCGGTGCCGGGTTGTGGGTAAGTCGGACCGAGGTCGAGTGTCGTCGGTGGTTCAGGCAGATAAGCGAGTTCCTGTTCCGCCTCAGATGTCCAGAAACCGGACGTCCAGACAAATCCTTCAGGCGTTTCGCTCCAGTAGCCGGGAATGAACTGCTGACCGGGAGGCACGTCACGCCAGACTCCGCTGATCCAAATGAAGTCTTCGAGGTCGTCGGCCCAGGCCCAATAGCCGGGGAACCATTCCACGCGCGTCCCTTCGGGACGAACGTCTGGAGGAACTTCGTTAATTGGTTCCGGTGGAGCCTTGGGAGCCACAACTCCGCTACGGGCGTCGAGCGTGGTCAGTTCGGCAAAAGCTTCGTGAATGGGGCCTTGTTCCAGCGGCAGAATGATTTCGTCATCGAGCTGCGGGACTGCGGGTGCCTGTGCTTGTACGGCTCCCGGGACCGGTAATGTTGTCGGTTGCGGCGCCGGCGGCGGGAATGACGGGGCGGGAACGCCGAGTTCCTGAGCCGATGAAATCTGGCACGTGAACAAGGCGACTGTCGCGCTCAAGAGAGCGACAGCGGGCGAAAATCGGGTGAGGGGGTGGGCTTGCATGGCGCGTCTCCGGTGCGACATTGTCAAAAATGGCGGCCTGCCACGGGAGTTATTGTACGCATTCCGCGTTCCACCCGAAACTGTGTGTGCCGTGCAATTGTCTATAACCTACTACGGTGAAATTGGTTGGGTTGTTTTATGGGACATTCTTGGGGGCACTTGCGGTGTGCGAATTGTTGAAAAGTGTTGCGGTTTGGATGGCGCTTTTTGTCGAAATGAGTGCGCGGGTCCGGCGGATTCTGCTGGTTGTTTGGGGGCATTTTGCCGACTAGCGGGCCTCATTTGGCCATTCAATGTCTGGCATGTGCAGTAACTGTCGGACTTCCTGTGTGACATCCTCGGGGTCATCGACATCCGACAGGATTGGGAGGTGGTCAAAGTGAAGTCCAACTGCCGCGCCTGCGATCAATGTCTGTTCAAGTACAGCAGATGTCCCCCAGTCAATGTTCTGGAACAGTTCGGGATGTGGAGCACGCAATCCCAGCAGGTAGTACCCACCATCAGCCGCCGGGCCAATGACCGCCTGATTTGATTCGAGTGTCGCACACGCCTCAAACAGGAGCTGGGAATCCAGAAACGGGCAGTCGGTGCCGATGGCAATTGCTGCTTCCGACGAACTCAGGGCCGAGGCAAATGCGTTATGTAACCGCGAACCCAGATCATCTCCCCGTTGCTCGATGAGTACACCTTGCGGGCAATGTTCATTGGCCAATGCCCGCAGTTCATCCACAGCTTCGCCGGTGTAATGAATCTGGATGCTGACCCGTCGCTGCTGGTTCAGGGAATAAGTTTCCTGAAATGTCTTCACTGTGAGCCGACGATGCACCTCAACTGCACCTTCCTCACCGAATCCCTTGATGAGCCGGGTCTTACAACGACCGGCGTCGGGGCACTTGGCGAAGATGAGAAGCGTAATGTGCATCAACCTGCGGTGGGTTGCGGTGTCCAGTGGCGTGTCAGACTTGGGCATTTAAACATGCCGCAGTCGATCTTGCCCCATTTTGACGTTCGCGGGTAACATCGCAACCGGCAAAAACAGCAGGTTGTGATGGAGGTTGTTCTGTGCAGTTTGAGCGTAATATCAGTGGTCCGGTGGCAGTCTTTGGTGACGTGCATGGTCAGGTCGACGAAGTGGCCGCCATTCTCGAAAAACTTCAGCGGCTGCCAGACTACCAGGACCGCTGGATTGTCTTCATTGGTGATTTGGTCGATCGCGGCCCCGATCCCAAAGGAGCCCTCGATTTAGTCACCGACCTGATGATACACCACCCTCGTACGACGGCGATTGCGGGAAATCATGAACTGGCCATGTCAGCGGCGCTGACTCTCGTTGACACCCCCGATTACTCAGACTGGCCCAGTCGCTGGTTGGACCACTACGGTTCGGAGACAACCTTCCACTCCTACGGAGCGGAGTTTGGCAACCTGCAGTCATTGTACGATGCGCTGCCTGAAGAACATCGTACCTACCTGGCAAATTTGCCGTGGAGCGTTGAGCATCCCGAGTACTTCTTCGTTCACTCGGGGCTCGATCCGAACTCACCGTTTGCCATGCAGCGCGAAATCCTCCGAGCCCGCGATTTCACATTGAACCGACCGCAATGGCTCTGTTCCAAGTCGCTCCCATTCGAAGAACCGCCGCGCGACTGTCCGCACGTTGTCGTCTCCGGACATGTCCAGGTGCCCGAAGTCCAGGTAGGCAATCGCCGCATTCTCGTTGACACGACCGGAGGGCAGGGGGGAGTGCTAAGTTGCGTCATGCTGCCAGAAATGAAGGTCATTCGCTCCGACGGGCAATACGTCAACGCCAGTGCTGCCGCCGCCGCTCCGAAGAAAAAAGGCTGGTTCTGGTAGGGGATTGGCTGAGATAGTCGAGGGTGGCCGCGCTACCGTTGAGTTGGTTGAGGAATCCACATCGCACGCGTTCCCAAGCAGAGCTTGGGTACGAGGTCTGCTGTCTCCTGAATCCTAATTCCTATTTCTTGCCGCGCATCCAGTCCGCAATCCAGAGTTGCGACGAACCATCTTCCGTGCGGCTGGAGGTCCACATCAGCTTTGTGCCGTCGTTGCTGAAGACGGGGAGCACGTCGGCTTTGGCGTGGTCGGTGATGCGGGCAACATCACCGCCGACGAGCAGTCCGTCTTCCTCCGTTATTTCCATAGTGAACAAATCAAAGTTGGCACCGCTCGGGCCGCGTGAATAGTCGGCTCGGGTCCAGACGAGGTAGTCGCCGCTGGGATGAAAATAGGGAGCCCAGTTGACGGTGTTCAGGTCGTCGGTGAGTTGGACTTCCTTTTTGCCGTCGACTGACACGGCGAAGAGTTGCAGCATGTGCTCCTGCTGTCGGTCACTGCGGAAAATGATCCATTTGTCGTCCGGCGAGAAGAAGGGACCACCGTCGTAGCCATCGACATTGGTGATCTGCCGGACGTTTGAACCATCAGCATCCATGATGTACAGGTCGGGGTCGCCGTCCCGTGAGGACGTAAACACGATGTGCTTGCCGTCGTGCGAGTAACTCCCTTCGGCGTCGTAGCCGGGGCTGTTGGTCAGGGCTTTGAGATCAGTTCCGTCCTGGTTGCAGGTATAGATTTCCATGTTGGGGTCGAAGTCCCACTGGTAACGGCGTCGACCACCTTCGGCGGCGAGTTTGCGGGCTTCGTCTTCCGTGGCTTCAATATTGGGATCGCTGTGAGCCGACGCGAACAGAATCCGTTTTCCGTCACGCGTAAAGTAGGCACAGGTCGTGCGACCACGACCGGGGCTGAGGCGGCGCGGAGAATCGCCTTCGAGGTCCTGAACGTAAATCTGGTAGAAGGGATATCCGGGTGGATAGGCCTGATACACAATTTGTTTGTCATCCGGGGAGAAGTATCCTTCGCCAGCCCGAGGGAATTTGCTGGTCACCTGTCGGATGTTGCCGAGTGTCGTTAATTCGATGGAGTGTTCGTGGTCATGGCTGTCGTGAGCGTCCCCATGCTCGGCGTGAGCATGCTCGTGGTCTTCGGCTGCGTGTGTTGAATGTTCGTCACTTTCAGGCTCCCCATAAATCCGGGGAGGGGTGTTGCCTTGCAAATGCCGAATGTGATTGGCCGATGCCTTGACCGACTCGCTCGACGCATGCACCTGAACATCGACTGCGAACTCGTACTCGCGTCCCGGTTCCAGTTTCATGACGCGGCCCATTTGGCGTTCATGATTGCGGTTATACGGGAAGCAGGTACCCGGTTCGAGACCGGTGACGTAACCATCCCGTTCGTCGACGGTGTTCTTCCAAATGGTGAGGTAGGGCAGTTGCTTGGTTGACCACGACATGGTGCACCCAGCGTCCCCCGCCTTGTTCTTGAGGAGGACGGCCGTTCGGTCGTGATTATCGGTCTTTGGCTTGGCGAGGAAAACTTCTTCAATGAAGCCTGCCGTCGGTTGTTTGTACACGTGGTAGTTCTGGATGGCTTGAGCGGCGTGTGCGTTCATCGGACGCAGCGATTCGGCGGCAATGACTACCTCGGCTCCCTCTTCCAGAATGGGGCGACCGAAGTTGCAGTGGTACAACAGCATCATTTCCTGAGGGGCCGAGCCCTCGTTCACAATGACGTCCCGAATTTGAAAAGTATCCGAACCGGCGGTTGTTGAAATTTCCGCCACCAGTTTGAACTTCGGCCCGAAGAACATTTGCTCATTCACAATTCCAGAAACGACCACTCGATCACCTTCCTGACGCGTTGTCCAACTGGCGGCCGGAATGTTCCCCACCTTGCCGTGCAGCGTGAGTTCCATTTCCGACTCAGCGCCCGTGTTGTCAGTGAACTTATCAGTGCCGGGATGTCCTGCGAATTCGAGCCCGCAACGAACCATCCATTCGTTGAATCCGTCGAGCCAGCCCAGGCCGCCCCGGGAGTCGAGGTTGATGTAAGAAGGATGCACCATTTGTTTCACTGGCGAATTCCAGCCGAGCGCGTCGGCCCACTCACCGGTCCCGTCTTTCTGTCGCACCTTCAAAATGCTCATTCCGCGCGTCGGGACGACGGTAATCTCCAGGTTTCCGTTATCCAGCGTGACGAGTTCCACTCCCTCCTGTTTTCCCCCATGCAGGACCTCGGAACGAATGGTGCAACCGCCCAGTTTCTCTTCGGGCGGTGCCGCGGTCGACACGTTGGCAATGAGGCTCAGGACGCTGAGAAACAGAAACAGACGGCAAACGGACATTGTCAATGCTCCGGGGCAAATGAAAAGGTGTGCATTCGACCATACTCCAACGACTTGCGGCGGACAATTCAAGCAACAGAATCGGTGAAATCGGACTGTTCGGAACTTTGCCTGTCCACTGATGAAGAAAAGCAACATCGTTTCCGGATTTGGACTGCTTGCTGACCTACGTTTGAAGACCCGCCCTCGTGATTGCCTACTTGAGTCCACGAAAATGCCTCAGAACAAAACTCCCCAATTCGAACGTAAGCATTTCTTCATTAACAGTCTCGTGCAGGGACGGTTGATGGCTCGGTTTGTTGCCTATTGGGTGGTGTATCACCTTGTGCTGTGGCACACGCTGTTCCTCTACCGTTACTTCCAGTACCGGTTCGAACTCATGATGGGTGAGCCACCACAAACGTTCATGGAACTGTATGGCTCGTTTTGCTCGCAGTATTACCCCATTGTTTTCTCGGCAGTCGCCGTGTTGCCTCTGCTGTTGTGGGACATGCTGAAACTCTCACACCGGGTGGTTGGTCCGCTCGTGCCAATGCAACGGGCGCTGGAAAAAATGACTCGTGGCGAACGCGTGGAAGAAGTTATGTTCCGCGATGGTGACATGCTGAACGAGTTTGGCAGCGTGTTCAATAAGTTCCTCATTCACTACAACGAACGACTGAGAAATGAGGAAGACACGAACATTGAAGACTCCGAGTTGTTCGCTGCTCCCTCCGAAGAGGAACTGAAAAGCCAAATCGACGAACTGGCTCGAACAGCCATGCAATTCAATTTGCCGCTCGAAACAGAACCTGCGTCGGTCGAATCGGAATCGACCAAGTAGTTTCCTTCAGTCACAAGCTGTGACTCTGGTTTCCATTAGCCGGAAATGCCGATACCATGCAGATGGTGAACAATCCCTCTGCTGTCGGTTTCGGATGTGCTCGAAACTCGCTTCGCCAGGGGTCAGTGAGTCCCTCCCGTTGATGAGTTCGCAATGAGTGTGTCTGAAACAGTTGATCCGCCCGCTACCCAGGCAGAGCTGCCGGAACTGAAAATCATTCAAGATGCAACCTGCACGTTCTGCGGTTGCGTGTGTGATGACATTGATCTCACGGTCGACGTGCAGGAAAGCAAAATCACCGAGGCGAAACGGGCGTGCGTACTCGGGAAGTCGTGGTTCTACAACCACCACATTGAAGAACGACCACAGGCAACCATTGAAGGCCGGCCCGTCAGTTACGAAGAAGCCATCGAACGCGCGGCTGATATTCTGCTGAACGCACATTACCCCGTGACGTATGGGCTGTCTGATACCACGTCCGAAGCACAGCGCGTCGCCGTGGCCATTACCGACTGGGTCGGCGGTACTGTCGACACCACGACCTCGGTGTGCCACGGCCCTTCCGGCATGGCGTTTCAGGGCGTGGGCGAAGTCACCTGCACCCTCGGTGAAATTAAGAACCGCGCCGACTTTCTGATTTACTGGGGAGGGAATCCCGCCGAGAGCCATCCTCGTCACTTCACAAAGTACAGCCTCATGCCGAAAGGGGAGTTTGTTCCCAAAGGTCGCAAAGACCGAACGGCAGTACTCATCGATGTGCGGAAGACCAAAAGTGCCAAGGCGGTCGACATTTTCCTGCAAATCAAGCCCCGTTCTGACTTTGAACTCGGGTGGGGATTGCGGGCTCTCGCTAAGGGAATCGATCCTGACCCTTCCATTGAGCAGAAAACGGGGATTTCCGTTTCGCAGCTTCGGGAAGTCATGGACCGCATGAAGCAGGCGAAGTTCGGTGCCATTCTGTTCGGCATGGGAGTCACCATGACACGGGGCAAGCACATTAACAGTGAAGCCGTGTTGTCGCTCGCACGCGACATGAACAAGCACACACGCTGGGTGGCCAAGCCCATGCGGGGACACGGAAACGTCACCGGTGCTGATCAAGTCGTGACCTGGCAAACCGGATATCCATTTGGCGTGAACCTCGGTCGTGGCTATCCCCGGTTTAATCCCGGTGAATTCACAACGACCGACTTACTGGCTCGCGGCGAGGCCGATGCAGCCATGATTATCGCGTCCGATCCCATGTCCAATTTCGCACAAGCCGCACGCGACCATTTCCGTACAATTCAGACGATTGTGCTCGACCCCAAACTGAGCGAATCTGCCAAGGTGGCGACGGTAGCGTTCACGACGTCGACGTATGGCATCAACGCGCCGGGCACAGTCTACCGCATGGATGACGTGCCGCTGCCACTCCGTCCAGCATTCGAATCGCCGTACTGGAGCGACTACAAAATTCTGAAGGCAATTGAAGGACGCATCCGGGAACGGCAATTGGCGAGCAATTAGTGGCAATCGGGTGGCACGGACATTCCTGTCTGTGCTTCGCTGCCCGGGCGAATTCCAATGCGTGATGTCTTCCTGCTTCATCAGAACCAGATGAATTGATCTGACTCATGAGCGATGCGAAAAGTGAAACTGGCGCATCATCATCACGCGATGTCCGCATGCGCGGATTCGCCTCACGTTCCACAGTACAGCAGGCGTGGGACTGGGTTGATGGCAACTGTCATTCACTGGAGAGTGAAGTCGTGCCGCTGGAGCAGGCGACTCGACGCGTGCTCGCCACAGATGTCATTTCCGACATCGACGTGCCTCCTTTCGACCGAGCCGCGATGGATGGCTTCGCGGTACTTGCTCACGAAACAATGGGGGCCAGCGACTACAATCCGTTGCCGTTCCGTGTCATCGGCGATGCTCGTCCCGGACGCGAGTTTCAGGGAAAGGTTGTTCCCGGCGCGGCGGTTCGAATAACGACTGGTGCCCCCATGCCCGGCGGAGCTGACGCAGTCGTGCCCGCTGAATACGCGCGAGATTCGGGTAATCTCGTCGAACTCACGACATCAGTCCCGGTTGAAAAACATATTGGGCGACAAGGTGAGGATGTAAAACTGGGAGCGGTCGTTCTGTCGAAGGGGCATCGTCTCCGTCCGCAGGATGTCGGTGTCATCGCGGCCATTGGGCAGGCCACTGTGACCGTTGTTCGTCGACCGCGAGTACGACTGCTGCTGACCGGAAATGAACTGGTCTCGCCGGGGAATGAACGGCAGCCGCATCAGATTTACGAAGCGAATTCATACCTGCTGCGCGGGTTGATTGATCGAGATGGCGGCGAGCTGGTTGACGTCGTGCGACTGCAGGATGACCGGGAAAGCATCGCGGCGGCCATGCAGTCACCGGGTGCTGATGTCATTCTGATTTCCGGTGGGTCGAGCGTCGGAGCAGAGGATTACGCCCCGCTCCTCGTAGCGGAACTCGGAACATTGGCCATTCACGGAATTGCCATGCGGCCCTCAAGTCCGGCGGGCATGGGAACCGTTGGCGAAGCGAAGATATTCCTGTTGCCCGGGAATCCTGTTTCGTGTTTGTGTGCGTACGATTTCTTCGCCGGCCGAGCAATTCGGCTGCTCGGTGGCCGCTCAAAAGAGTGGCCCTATCAAGTGGTGACGCTGCCTCTCGCACGGAAAATTGCGTCGTCGGTAGGGCGGGTCGACTACTGCCGCGTGAAGGTCATTGAGGATGCTGTCGAACCCATCGCACTCAGCGGAGCTTCGATTCTTTCCTCAGCCGTGCGGGCAGACGGTTTTGTCATCGTACCGGAGAACTCCGAAGGTGCCGCAGCGGGCACCCTCGTTGATGTGTATCTCTGGAACAAGTAGAGCCACTTTTGAGAAGGTTTGCAGGCACCTTGTGAGCCGAAGGCCGTAAGGCCTCGGGCCATTTGTGATGCCCGGCCGCTTACGCGTCGCGGCTCACAGCTGAAAGCAACATTGAAAAATATTCTAGCGCGGCGAGTTACTCGACCGTCACGCTCTTCGCCAAATTGCGTGGGCGGTCCACATTGCAGCCACGGTGCAGTGCGATGTGGTACGACAACAACTGCAGCGGTACGGCAGTCACCAGTGGTTGCAGGTACTCTTCGACATCCGGTACGAAAATGACGTCATCGGCGAGCTTGGCGATTTTCTCATCGCCTTCGCAGGCAATGGCAATCACCGGACCTTTTCTCGCTTTGACCTCTTCGAGGTTACTGATGACTTTCGAGTAAATGCCCGACTTCGGCACAATAAACACACTCGGCGTGTTTTCATCGACCAGGGCAATTGGGCCGTGCTTCATTTCCGCCGCCGGGTAACCTTCGGCGTGGATGTAGCTGATTTCCTTGAGCTTCAACGCCCCTTCGAGAGCGACGGGGAAGTTGTAGAGGCGACCAAGGTACAGGAAGTTGTTGGCATGAGCGTACTTCTCAGCGACGTGCTTCACCTTCTCGTGAACTTCGAGCGTCTTGGTGATGACCTCGGGCATGGACTTCAGGTTGTAAATAAATCGCTTACCTGCCTGATACGAGAGGTTCCGCATCCGACCAAAGAAGAGCGACAGCAATGCCAGCACCGTCACCTGTGACGTAAATGCCTTTGTTGACGCGACACCAATTTCCGGACCAGCGTGCAGGTACACACCACCATCAGCCTCACGGGCAATGGTTGAGCCCACCGTGTTGCAAATGGCGAGCGTGGGGAGTCCCTTGCGTTTGCATTCCCGCATGGCCGCCAACGTGTCGGCCGTTTCGCCGCTCTGCGTAATGGCGAAGACCATAGTGCGGTCGGACATGGGAGGATTGCGATATCGCAGCTCGCTGGCGTATTCCACCTCGACCGGAACACGAGCAAATTCCTCGAGCATATACTCGCCAACAAGTCCGGCGTGCCAGCTCGTACCACAGGCCGTCAGCACAATTCTGTCAATACGACGCAGTTCCTGAGCGGAGAGATTCAGTCCACCAAACTTGGCAGTAGCTTCGTCATCGTCGAGGCGTCCACGCAGAGCGTTTTCGATGGTGTGCGGCTGTTCGTAAATTTCCTTGAGCATGTAATGCTCGAAATCACCAAGATCGGTGTCCGTGGAAACCTGGTCGAGCGTTTGCACGCTGGGGGCCCGTTCGCCAGTTTCCCGATGCTGCAGATCCATGTTGTCCGCAGTAATGACGGCGAGTTCATGATCATCGAGGTAGACCACCTGGTCGGTGAAGCCGACGAGGGGGCTGGCGTCGCTGGCAACGAAGTATTCGCCTTTACCGACCCCCACGACGAGTGGACTGCCGTTGCGTGCAGCGATAATCAAATCGGGCAGCTCACGGAAAAGTACGGCGAGGCCATAGGTCCCTTTGAGCCGTCCCAGAGTCAGGGTGACAGCTTTCAGACAGGTGTCCTTATTAATGTCTGACCCGAGTTTGATTTGTTCACCCAGGTGATGGGCAACGAGGTGTGCAATGGCCTCGGTGTCGGTCTCGGTTCGGAAGACGTAACCGAGTCCCTGGAGCTGTGTGCGAAGCGAGTCGTAATTCTCGATAACCCCGTTATGGACGAGGACCACTTCACCATTCCCGCCGGTGTGCGGGTGGCTGTTTGTGTCTGACGGAACGCCGTGGGTGGCCCAACGGGTGTGGCCAATTCCAGCCAACCCGGAAACAGGTTGTTCTTCGAGCAGGGCTGCGAGTCGGGAAACTCGGCCCTCCCGTTTGCGTATTTCGATGCCTCCAAGTGAGGAAACAGCAACGCCAGCGCTGTCGTACCCTCGGTATTCGAGGCGATGCAGCCCCTCCAGCAGGAAGTGCGTGACGTCACGAGGGCCAATATATCCAACAATTCCACACATTGGGTGAGTTCCCCGGCGTTGCTCGGAGCCGTGCAAGTAATCAAGAAAGTTCAAATCGCGCTGTACGGAACGCTACGCCACTACGGAGAATGGGTCAATTCGGATTCTCTCCCATGAGCCCAGGGCAGGGGGCTTCCGGCACATTTCTCGACTCATCGAACCCAGATGTTCCACGGTGGATTCAAATTCGTACGATGTCGCGGCCTCGCGACGTAAAAGATGTCGGCGTGCCCTCCTTGCGTCGCCGGGCTTCACCATGCAGAATACCCCCTTTGACGGATGGTTCAGCGAAGCGTGAAGGAATCTTCAAATGCCCGTTCGGGGAGTGCGTGGTGCAACAACGGTCGAGGAAAACTCCAGTGAGCAAATCCTGGAGGCGACTCGCGAATTGCTGGTTGAAATCTTGGAACGGAATCAATTGAACGATTTCTCAGAAATCGTGTCAGCCATTTTTACGACGTCGCCCGACTTGAATGCCTGTTTTCCCGCAGAAGCGGCCCGATCGCTGGGAATGAAGCAGGTTCCACTGCTGTGCGCCTCGGAAATTGCTGTGCCGGGTGGAATGCCGCGGGCCATTCGCGTGCTGCTGCACGTCAATACCGACAAGACCCAAAGTGACATGGTGCACGTCTACTTGCGTGAGGCCAGGAAGTTGCGACCTGACGTCACGAGTGCCCAGTAGACTTTGGCGGCAAGGTCTTTCATCAAAACTTGTTGAATTATTCCCGATTTTCAGGCTGGCTTTTTCGGTTGTAAGCTGTTACCGTCGCCAGTCATGTGGAGGTTTGCCTAACACAAAACGGTCTTGAGCCCTTGGTGAACCCAAGATTCAAGTCCGGGAAATTACTCCTTGTAATTCCCCATTCGTACCAAAGTCCCCCGCGTCGTAAGAGGAATCCTGACAGAAGCAACTCTGTCGGTGTCTGAATTGAAGTTGAGGATGGAGAGTTTTGGAGCGTTGCTTGCAACACTCCTGAAAAGGCGAATGCGATTCGGGTGTCCCTCCGAGTAAGTTTCAAGTGTTTTTTGTTTGAGGAAGGGCTGCTATGCAGCGCGGTACGATTAAGAAGTTGGTTGCGGACAAGGGATTCGGCTTCATTGCTGGAGATGATCGTGGAAAGGACCTGTTCTTCCACGTCTCAGCATTGAAAGACACGACATTCGAGGCTCTCTACGAAGGCCAGGATGTCGAGTTCGAACAAGAGCAAGGTCCTAAGGGGGCACGTGCCTCTGTGGTCCGCCCTGTTTAGTGGACTCTGAGTAGTTGGCTCTTTCCATTAGTGATAAGCTAATTTGCGACTGAAGGCTCCCCGACGTTTTCGAACGTCGGGGAGCCTTGTTTCATTTGGGGGGCTTGTCCCGAAAGGCCCGCTGCCGGTCGATCTACCGAAAAATGTCAGGTGGCACAGACATTCCTGTCTGTGAATTCCGGTCACATCTGAAGCGACGCATTGCGCGTTTTGTGATTCCCAGCATTTTGTGATTCTCGATGCACGGCGACCGGCCAGGGCTGTCGTACCATTCCAAATTGTCAAACTGTGCCTTCTGCTGACAATGCTGGCGTCTCGTGCAATCGAGACAGCTATTTCCCCGTGACTCTTTGGCATCAGAGATTCATCGCGTTCAATCAGCAGAATGCGGCATCTCGCATGCAACTTTCCACATACTCAGTCGATTCCCGCAGATTGCGGCAATTCCTGCAGATTTCGTTTGCCGACCACATTCTGTGACGTAGCGTTACGCAGCAAGTTGGTTGGGGGAATTCCTCAGGCAGTCTCGCCAGGTTGGAAGTCTCGGTAATACGCAAGGGGTTTGCGTGTTTACGCGAACTTTTACGGTTTTGTGGATTCGACGGGGTGTTCTGTCGATAAAGATTCAAGTCTGGCCCAACCCGTTGGGCGAGAGGGAGCATTGTGTACAGATGAAATTCAACAGTATTGCCATTGCAGCAGTCGTGGCCTTGGCCGTTATGACTCAGGCAGCCCAGGCTCAGGTAAGCGATTCGCAGACATTCCGAGTGATTGTGCCTCAGAACATTTCGATTACGGCCCCAACTCCACTTGTTGTAGACACGCATGACGGAACCGATGGCGATTTCGCCATGCCACCACAGTTGTGGAACGTTCGCGGCAACGTGGCTGCAGGTGTCACAGTTTCCTTCCAGGTGGACAGCCCATTTGTCCACACCACTGACGCGACCCAGATTATTGACGCCAGCATGAACGTGGCTTCCCCCATCAACACCGTTGGGCCAGCTGTTTGGACTTCAACCGGTGCGACAACTGTGGCAACTGACTATGCAGGCGGTTCGAATACTGCAACTGTGACATACGTTTCCGATGCCCCAGGTCGTGGTGACTTCGCAGTCAGTGTGGCCTTCCGGGGTGGATCATTCGGAAGCTTCCTTGCTGGTTCCTATGAAACAACCGTGACCGGTACTGTCACTCAGAACTAGTTCATTTTTACGGATTATTGATAGGCGACAGGATGTCGAATCAAATGGAAATGCGATAGACCGTGCTCCCTTCACACGTGAGGGAGTACGGTTTTTGTTTGTACCAGGGTGTCTGACGACTGGAATTTCCGGTTGTTAGCATCAGGCACAGAGGACTGAAGTGGTGAAACGTTGGTCGGGTCTGACGCACGCCAAATCAGCTGTATGCTGGTTAGCGCTGCTGCTTGCGCTGGGCTGCCGCACCATTGCGACGCACGTTCCGGAAAAGTCGGTCGAAGATTTGTATTTTGAGGCCGTCTCGCAGGTGCATCCCGAAACAACACTGGGGCTCGCGAACGGTGGCAATTCGCCTGCCGTGGAGGGAACCATTCTCCCGCCTGCTCCCGCAGGATTAATTCCAGACGGCGAATACGGTCCCGTTCCTCCCCCCACGTATCAGCCACCCGTTACGCTCGATGCTGTGCGCGAACGGCGCCAAGGCTCGGTGAAACCGGGAACGGAAATTGAGTTAGATCGAGGACTCATTCTCCAGGTTGCCGCCGAGGAATCGCCTTCTGAGAAGCTTGTCTCAGACTTTTTTGAAGAGACAGAAATTCACGAAGCCATTCAGTCACTGGCCACGCAGGCCGGTGTGAGTGTGGTCCTTGATGAACAGGTGGGCGGCCTGGTGACGGCGGTCATCGAAGACGAACCATTTGAGCGTGCACTGAAGAAAGTCTGCCTGCCATTGGCTCTTATCACTCATCAGCGCGAAGATGGCACGTGGCTGGTTGGCGTGAACGAACCTGACTCCGCACTGTTTCCGCTCATTGCTCAGCGGACCGAATATCGCCCCTTGCACCTTTCGACGGAAGAACTCATCTCGACCATTCCCGATCGTTTGAAGCCTTACATGCAGGCGGTCGAGAAGCGGAATCTCATTCTTATTGAGGCGCCAGAAGAATTAGTGGACGTCATTACCCAGCAGCTCACCAGTGCTGATCAACCCATTCCACAAGTGGTGCTGGAAGCCATAATTTGTGTGGTCGCTCCCGAGTCGAATTTTCGCTTCGGCCTCGACTGGGGACATGCCGTGCAAATGGATGGCAAAACCCTGCTCGATTTCAGCTCAAATGGCCTGGCACTCAACGGCGTGATTACTCCCACAGGGCTGGGTAATCCGTTTTCCGATTTTGCTGTGACTTCCGCTTTCGTAAAGTTGCTGGCTCAAGAGGGTTATCTGACCATACGGGCTGCGCCGCGTGTTATGGCGAAAGATGGCGAACAAGCCACTATTTCCATTACGCGCGAGACGTTTTTCAGTGTCCAGCCGCAGAATTCGCAGTTTCTGTTTCGACAGGATATTCAGAAGGTCGATGCCGGTATCAGCCTGACCATTACGCCTGTCATTCGAGGTGACAGCATTCAGGTGAATATCGAGAAGGCCGAGGTCAGCGAAGACATCCGTTCAAACATTGTCAACGCTGAACTCACAGCTAATCCTTATCCCCTGATTAACCGCCGCAACGTGACCACGACGGTGAACATTAAGGATGGTCAGTCAATTGTCATTGGTGGTCTGGTCCAGCGTCAGACGGTGGATCGAGTCAGTCAGGTGCCTGGACTGGGGAGAATTCCCAAGCTCGGTGCAGTTTTCAGGACGGTTGAGAAACAGGAGCAGGATGCTGAGGTCGTTATTTTCATTTCGCCGCGCATTGTGACGCCGGCTGCACTTCCGTCGCCATGAGAATTCACCACGTCCTGTTCTTTACAGTTGCTCTCTCGCTTACGCCGGGCCTGAGTTTCGCTCAACCTCCGCAGGCCGTTCCGGGCGACACCACGGAAGTCCGCGTGGGAGATGCGGGCCAGTTCCGGCCCGCCTTTCAAATTGAGCCGCTGGTTCATCGATTTGAAGCGCGTCGCGGCAAACTCATTCCGTTTGAGTTTGAACTCGTCGCCAAGACGGAAACCACCGTCGACATCAAAGCCGTGGCCATGATTCAGCAGGAGACGGGCATCATTCTTCCTGCCGAAAACTCACCCGTCCCTCCCGGATTGACGGTGAGTTCTGAAGGGCGCGTTGACTTGGGTGAAGAGGAAATGACGCTCATTAAGGGGACGGTCCGTGTTCCTCTCGATGATTCGCCGTTTCACACGTTTGGTGTGCTGGTTAAGAACGTGAATGGCGAGAGCGTCGATGTGAATGGCGCTCAGCCGGAAGGGACCAGCCTCGGTGTAAAGTTTGTCACTCAGTACTTGCTTCGATGTGATGTCGATGTCCTGGGGGCACGTGGTGGCGTCGTGGAACGTCTTGTACTGCCGCACGGGGAACTGGGCGAAGCCAACGGATTCGCACTCGCCCGAGTGTTCATCGAAAACCCCACGCCCGACTCCACAACATTCAATGCTCGCTGTCGTCTGCGAAATGTGGCGACTGGGGCAGAGTATCCCACGTTTGAACTCGGCATGCCGTGCCGCGCAAACTTGAGCGGGCCAGAGCGACTCGAGGGACGCATACTGGGCGATTCCCGCATTCGGGTGGAAGCACCCATTCCGCATCCGTTGTTCGTGGGCGACTATGAACTCATTGTGGATCTCGTTGAACGGAACAAGGTACAGCTCACGCAGCGGTTCCCCGTCTCCGTCGTGGGCGATGACTTCCCCGCTCAGAATCGAAACTTGCTCGAAGTTGTTCCTGGCCTGCTGGCGTCGCCCGGGACCATCGAACTCTCACTCGAGCGTGGCGGACAACGCTCGGCAAGTATTGAGTTGGGAAATAATCGTCAGGAAGCCGTGACGCTGTCATTCGAGACGCTAGGACTCGGCAAAACATCAGCCGACTGGCTGCTGGTTCGCCCTGAGAAGGTCGTTATTGCTCCCGGAAGAAGTCGCAAAATTACCGCCATGCTCGGCCCAGATCGAGAAGATGGAACGCATCAATATGCCCGACTCATTCTGCGTGAAGAGACCGCCGAGGAGGCCGCTCCGGTGGAACAACTGCAGACCATTCTCGTCGGAAAAGTCGGACGCGATGCCGGAGACGTCACCCTCGAACCCGGCAAACTGGCCTGGGATGGAACGGGCCGCCATCCGGGATTCACACTCGAAGTGAAAAACATCGGAGCGAGACACCTGCCGCTCTACGGCGAAATGGTGCTGTCCAATTCGGAAGGCCAGACCGAACCCATCAGAGCCGGCTACGGCCGCTGGCTGCTGCCGGGAACATCAGACACTCTTAAGTTCCGTATCAACTCCCCACCACCCCCCGGCCAATACCGAGCCGAAGCCCGCATCTACCTGGGCGAGAACCGAGAACCACTGTCCGTGGTCGAAGACATCCAGTTCGGACCGTAGTGGCTTAGTAAGAGGGCTCGAAGGGTGCCACTGCTGGCTTTTTTCCCTCGTTCCCAAGTTCCGCTTGGGAACGCCCCCGCGTCGATCAGTCCATACACCTCTAATAGTCAATCTTCGGAAGTCACCCCTCGAATCCTCAATGATCAGAACGGGTGATACGCTAAGTAGCGGAGCGAATGGGCGTGGCATTCTGCATACACCACATCCGTCGTCCCTCCGGAACACCATCCGCCAGATGCACCAAGACATGTCACGTGACATCAATCTGATTGACCAGTCGCTGTCGACATGGTATCCATATTAAACAGTCTTCTGTTTAACGATTTGTTCAGCGACAAGAATAATGTTCGCTTTAAAGTCTCCATGTCTGTTCTGCCTTTCCGCTGATGGTCCGTTTACGCGTGACGAACATCCAATCCCTGAATCCCTTGGCAACGATGACACCATCCTACCGCCGGGGATCGTGTGCGATTCATGCAACCAATACTTCGGCTCCAAACTTGAACAACCCGTATTGAACCTTGCCCCTTTTGGTGTCGAACGGGTAGTTCAGGCCATCCGCAACAAAAAGGGAAAGTTCCCACGGGTCAAAAGTCGTGATGTCGAACTTCGATCTACGGGGTACTGGGATCGCTTGGCCTTGGCGTCCAATCCGCCACATCGTAGCCTTTTCCAGCTTCCCGATGGCCGCACCGTCTTGAACCCAGAATGGGCCCATCCAAATCTGTTGGCGCGTTTTCTCCTAAAAATGGGCCTCGAACTGTTTGCAATGGCCGAATCAGCCAGACCCTACGAATCACAATTCAACGCCGCCCGCGAATGTGCTCGCTTCGGAACTGCGGCTGACCATTGGGATTTTGCCATTGGCCTATATCCAGACCGCGACGATCTTCTTACGGCAATGCGGGTTGACCAATACGGGCCGCTCGAAACACGACAGATTTATCAATACGGGCTTGGTGTTATGGCGTCCGGCGATGTGTTGTTCAGCTTCGTATATGCCACAAGCGTGTTCGCCGTCAATTTGTCTCGTCCGTCTGCTCTCGAATACATAATGGGATTCAACGATCGGAATTCGTTCACGCTAGACTCTCGCTGGAATGCGTTTCCAAAGTAGCCGTAGGGCATGCTCCTGCACGGGCGGGTGGCATGGCTGTAGACTACCCGTTTTTGTGTGGCGGGTGGCATGGCTATAGGCTAGCCGTTTTTGTGTACCATGCTTGCATCGCGGAGCAGGGCAAGCATGCGAACGTTGCTGGGCGAGACTGGCGCGAACGGCTTACATCAGCCACTTTACTTCTTGCCATGTTCCACTGAGCATGGCGGGTGGCATGGCTATAGGCTAGCCGTTTTTGTGTGCCATGGCGGGTGGCATGGCTATAGGCTAGCCGTTTTTGTGTGCCATGCTTGCATCGCGGAGCAGGGCAAGCATGCGAACGTTGCTGGGCGAGACTGGCGCGAACGGCTTACATCAGCCACTTTACTTCTTGCCATGTTCCACTGAGCATGCCCACGCTGCTGCGCGACGTGGACATGGCACGCAACCCCAAAAGTAACCGGTAGGGCATGCTCCTGCATGCCTTCCTTGCTGCCCATATTCGACCCACCGGCACCAACCTGATTTTGCATGAAATCACCCGAAGGGTTACCATGCCGTGGGCGTTATTGTCGACGTCCGTGCAATTGGGGAAAGCCAATGATTCATCGACGTAGCCTGCTGCAGGTGGGGGGCTCGACGTTTCTGGGACTTGGGCTTTCCTTGCTTGCTGCACGTAAGGCAAAGGCTGAGGCTGCTGTGCCGCAGGTGAAGTCTGTGGTGCTGGCCTTTTTGACCGGGGGCGGCAGTCACATTGACATGTTCGACCCGAAGCCCGACTCCCCCGAAACAAAAGGGGAGTTCTCACCCATTGCCACCGCAGTGCCCGGCATGCACTTTGGTGAACTCATGCCCGAACTGGCATCACGAGCCAATAAACTGGCGGTGGTGCGGTCCATGTCACACGGCGACAACCGGCATTTGTCTGGCACACACAACATCCTGTCCGGAGCAGAACAGATTTTCCGGGGCGACTCAAATCAGGACAAATCACTCAACCGCATCGACTGGCCGTGTTATGGCGGTGCGATCAACCTGCTGCGTCCTTCGTCCGACGGTCTTCCAGCACAGGTGACTATTCCGCATCCGCTGATTGAAGGGAACCTGGTCTGGCCCGCACAGCATGCCGGGTTCCTCGGTCCGAAGCATGATCCCTTTCAGGTGAAAGGTGATCCCAATAGCGACAGCTTTCGAGTGAATGACCTGTCCTTGCTGGAGGGAGTTTCCTCAAAACGCCTGGGAGACCGGTGGCGATTACTCGATCAGTTCTCCCAGCGACGTGCCGACATCGCTGCATCGGAAGCGGGCGTGGGACTGAACGAATATCAAAACGCGGCGTATTCCATGCTGTCGTCCGGACGGTTGACGTCGGCGTTTAATCTAAACGAAGAATCGCCCGAAACACGCGAACGGTACGGCAGAAATCCAAAAGGCCAGACGCTGCTGCTGGCACGACGGCTCGTGGAAGCGGAGGTGCCGGTCATTCAGTGCAATATGGGAATTGTGCAATCGTGGGATACGCACGTCGACCACTTCCCCCGCTGCCGCAACGATTTGTTACCGCCAACCGACAAGGGCGTGGCCGCCTTGCTTGATGACCTCGTGGACCGAGGCCTGCTCGATCAAACCCTGGTCATCATGGTCGGTGAGTTCGGCAGAACGCCTTCGATTTCACCACTCGCAGGCCAAAGTGTTCCCGGTCGGCACCACTGGGCACACGCCTACACAGCTGTCTTTGCCGGTGGCGGCGTCCGCGGCGGAACACTCATTGGCCAGACCGATGAAATTGGCGGCTATCCAGTGACAACCCCGTGGCATCCCAATGACATCGGGGCGACCGTCTACAGTTCACTGGGAATCGAACCAGATACCGTCATCCACGACCGAACCGGACGTCCCGTCCGCTTGAACTACGGACGCGTTATGGATGTGCTGTATTCGTGAGAAGCCACATCACGACAAACAAAAAACAGCTCCCTGAGTATTCCCAGGGAGCTGTTCGTGTTTTCAGCGGTGTGAAACTCAGTTGTTATCTGGCGACAGGCGCGTCCGGCGTGGCGGCGGTTTGTTGTACCTGCTGGAACGAGCGGCGGGCTTCGGTCAGTTTTTGATAGAAGGCGCTCGACTGGTGGTAGCCTTCAATGCGGCTGATTTCATCAGCCTTCGGACTGAGAATGACAGTGCAGGGGAGACCTTTGACTCCCAGGATTTCGACAACGCGTTCTTCTTTGTCTGCGTCGAGGTGCACTGGGATGAATTCGTCGTTGACGAACTGGGCAAGTTGCGGATGGGCGAGAGTTTCACGCTCGAGTTTCTTGCAGTAGCCGCACCAGTCAGCGCCAAACACAACGAGCATCGGCTTGTTTTGCTCCATGGCGATTTTGTGGGCCGCGCGGAGGTCATCCTGCCATTTGACTCCACTCTTCTCGGGTTTTGAGAAGGGAAGGCTGATGGGAGGGGCCGCCTCAATGAGACCACAAAGGCCGCCCATCAGGAGACCACTTAACAGAAAAAATGACCGTCGACGCATGTTGCTGCTACCGTGTTCGTGGAAACTCAGTGAATTCTCGATGGAAGCGACCGGGCGAGAGTCATCACTTCCCCTCCATTCGCCAAGATCGACACGATCAATACATCCACGTGAACCGTTTTGTTTCGCAGTAGCGAATTGGGCCAGTCGTCGGGAACTGAGTGGTTGGGGCATCTCGATACCGGCAACGACTGCCGATGACACCTGCCCGAGCGTGTTACCGCCCCAAGACATTTTGACCGGTGCATCAAACAGTCGTACAAGAGTCGCTCATTCCATAAATCCCACAATAGCGGGTACGCACCCTGGCTCCAGAAACCAGGTGGGAAAGATCATGATGCAACGTCTGAATGTTGGTAACTCACTGTTTGGCCGACTAATGCTGGGGCTCCTGTTGGGGGCGAGCACGTTCGCTGTCGGCTGTTCAACCGCGCAGACTTCCAATACGGCCAGGTCATCGACCGAGCAATTGCTGGTGTCGAATGCGATTGACCAGTCTCTCAACAAAATCGACTTCTCAACCGTCGCCGGCTATTCCGTGCATTTGAATGATGCCTACGTCGATTGCGTCGACAAGAATTATGTCATTGGGGCTGTGCGCCATCGAATTCTCAACTCGGGAGGTCGACTAGTGGCGAGCGCCGATGAGGCCGACATCGTACTCGAGCTGCGTTCCGGCGGCGTGGGGACTTCGATGTCTGAGTCTTATGTGGGGATTCCGGAAATCACACTGCCCGGCATGCTGGCCTTGCCCGAAGTTCGCCTCCTGGAACGGAAGTCACAACACGGAATTGCCAAGTTGGGACTGGTGGCCTACGACCCGAAGACGAATCAAATCCTGGGATCGGGCGGCACCTCGCTGGCTCAGTCTGACGACAGTAACTGGTACGTGGTGGGGATCGGTCCGTATCAAAACGGTTCAATTCGCAACGAAATCGAAAGTTCAACGACCGGTTTTGCGGCCCAAGTTCGGAATCGGTTACCGAACCAGGTGGTTTTTGATGAGCCCGAGCGTCCTGCAGGATTGGTCATCGATCCACCTGCACCGGAAGCGAAAGTTTCGACCGAACCTGTCACGCCTGCGTGGTATCAGGAGAAGTAGGCTTTGGTGCGTATTGTCTTGTCCAAGGTCGCATTGACTTCTTAAGGGTATGACGTCCTCTCCCAGTGATTTGCGAATTACGAACTCGCTCAGTGTTCCACTGAGCGAGTTGCAGTTCAGCTTTACGCGCAGTTCGGGACCGGGCGGGCAGAACGTCAACAAGGTGAATTCCCAGGCCCATCTCCGTTGGGACGTCGCGGCAAACGAGACAATTCCGGAAGCCGTCAAGCAGCGACTGAAGCTGGCACAGGCCCGCCGGTTCACCATCGAAGGCGAACTGCTGATTTCCAGTCAGCGCTATCGGGACCAACTACGGAATCGCCAGGACTGTCTGGACAAACTGACCGTCATGCTGCAGGCGGCGGTAACCGTTCCCAAGAAACGACGCCCCACGAAAGTTCCGCGCGGCGTCAAGGAATCGCGGCTTCGCAACAAGAAAGCAAAAGGGCAATTGAAACAGTCGCGCAAACGGCCGCGCCTGGACGACTGATACGCAATCGACTTCGATCTGCGTGCCTGTTCCCAAACTACTCGAGGCCGGGATTCGGGATTTCCGTGTTATTGATGGGAGGCGGAACGGTTTCGTCGTCGGTAGTGGCCTGGAGAGAGGCACTAATGCCTGCAATCAGAAACACGGCCAGGAGCACCGATCCAGCGATAATCCACAGTTGGTAATACTGCAGAAACTCTGCCCACGTCTCTGGCTTTTTGGGTGGTACTCGGAACGAACTGGGGGAAATTCGCGTGGCGTTCGGATCGGGTTCTGGCTCTTTGGCAATCAAATTGGTCGATGAAGTACGAAGGGGGTTCTTCTCCGTCTTCTTTGAGATTGTACTGTCGGAGCGGCGTTTCCGCTTCTTTGCGGACCTTTGAGCAGGTACAGGGCGACTGTCACTGCCGGGGAGCAGTGGCTTCGGCATTTCGCCAGAATCGCTCGGTGCAGTTTGTCGAAGCGACGCAATTCCCAGCAGCTTCGCGACAATTTCGGGGTGTTGCTCCCGCCAAGGATGGCCACCGTGCTTGGCCAGCCACCGGCCGAGGACGTCGGCTACTTCGCGTGCCGTCTGATAACGTTCCGTTTTCGACTTCGCCATCAACTTTTCGAGAATGCGTACCAGCGACTCCGGTACATCTTCTCGCAGTTTATTGACGGGCGTGGGAGCTTTTGTCTGGTGCGCTAACAGACGCTGTACGAGGGTTCCGTCGGTGAACGGCGGCTGTCCGGCGAGCAGGAAGTACAGCGTGCATCCCAAGCTGTAAATGTCGGCTCGCTCATCAACGGCGTGGCTGTCAACCGCTTGCTCAGGAGCAAGGTAGTCCGCCGTGCCAAGCACTTTTTCATCATGCTTAATGGTGAGTGATTCTTCTTCCGTTTGGTTAAAGAATCGAGCCAAACCGAGGTCCAGCAACTTCACTGTTCCGTCTTTGTCCACGAGCAGATTGCCCGGTTTGATATCCCGGTGAATGAGTCCATTCTCGTGTGCGTGAGCCAAACCTTCTGCGGCCTGACGGATGTATTCAGCAGCCTGTGTGACGGGAAATGCTTCCTTCTCCCGCATCTTCTCCAGGTCGGTCCCCTCGACATATTCCATGACGAGGAAGTGGATTTCGGTACCCGCTTCGTTCTCCATGTCCACATCGTAGGCCCGCACGATGTTAGGATGGTCCAAAGACGCGACCGCTTCCGCTTCGCGGTGAAAACGACCGAGGTACGAAGTGTCCTTCACTTTGCTGGCCGGAAGCACCTTGATGGCACAGCGGCGTTTCATTCGGACGTGCTCAGCCAGATAAATCGAACTCATTTCGCCGCGCCCAAGCAGTTGCTTGAGTCGATAGCGCCCGAGCAGAAATCCCTTGAACTTTCCCTGCAGCAATTTCTCTGATTGCCAGTCGGTGAGGTCCCCACAATTGACGAGGGCTTGCGCGATGTTCTCCGCCTGCGTGAGATCGACCTGTTCTTTTGCGAACTTCCGGAGACGCGCATCGAGCTGCTCCGGGTCAATCAATCCGCTTTGTCGGACCCCGGCCAGAAACGACTCGACTGTCAGTTTAATCGCCATTCCTCAATTCCTTTTAACGCGCCATCGGGCCGATGCGATGTTGACCAAACCGGCCACCCAGATGCGCTGACGCGAGAACTCTTCAGTTAGAATATAACCGTCTCTGGTACAGGAGGGTGAAGTTGCTTTCGATGCCATTGCGAAACTAGGCGCCGAAAAAAGGCAACATGTCGTATCAATTGAACGTGCTGTATGTGTTGTGGTGTGACATGTTCGGGTCGTAACGGTTGTGTCAATTCGATGATGCTTCGGGCCGCTTCGCAGAGACGATTTCGACGTCAATGAGGAGCGTTTCGCCAGCCAGCGGGTGATTGGCATCGAGGACGACTTCGTCCGCCTGAACTTTCTGGACCCACACGTCGAGTTGCACCCCCTGGACGTCGGCGAGCAGTTGATCGCCCGCGTGAACCTTGGGACGCAGAAAAATGCGTGGAATGCTCTGGACCAGGTCGATGTTTCTTTTGCCGAAGGCCTGATCTGCAGGGACGGCGAGGGAACAGGTCTCTCCCGCTGATCGCCCAACGAGGCCCTGGCTTAATCCTGGTATGACTTCTTCCGCGCCGACGACAAACTCAAACGGTTCGCGGTCGATGGAGGTTTCGATAATCGAGCCTTCGAGCGACTTCGACGTATAGTGAATCTGAACGGTGTCGCCCGAGGCGATGGGGAGATTCTGTGTGGTCATGTGCTTCTCCTGCGGTCCTAGAGGATGTCATCCAGGACGTGTGATTCCGGTGTGTCGTCGGCAAGTTCCTGCTCGACCAGCTCTGCTTCGGTAGTTTGATCTGTCCGGCGGAGCAGCATTGAGTAATTGGCGAGGGCGGCCTGCACTTCGGGGGCGTGGTCTCCGAGTCGACTCTTGAAGATTTCGACGGCACGTCCAATGAGTGGCTTTGCCTCTTCGAACTTCTCCTGCATGTACAACACGCCTGCAAGGTTTTCTAAATGCTTGGCAGTCTCTTCGTGCGATTCACCGAAGTGGTATTCAGCTAAATCGACGCAGTATTGAATGAGGGGTACGGCTTCATCGAACTGATTCTGCAGATACTTGATGCCCGCCAAATGACTGTAGGGGGACAAGAGTTCTGGCGAATCGGTTCCGTGTTGTTGTTCCAAATCTTTCACGTGCTGATGCAGCATTTCTTCTGCTTCGGCGTACCGGCCAAGTTTGGCACGTGCATCGGCAATGTGTGGGATGAGACGTTGTGCTTCCGACAAGTTGGGGGCATCGTTATTCTGCAGGCGAGTGAGTTCGGCGGTGAGTAACTTGTCGGCCTGATTGGCGTCTCCGTGCTTGATGGCCAATTGACCAAGCAGACGGGCGCAGCGATGCAGTTGCTCGTCGTCGAAGTCGAGCAGTTCGGACCACAGCCGATAGCATTCCAGCAGCCGGTCGTGCGCTTCTTTCGCCACGCCACGTTCTTGCAGGTTGATGCCCAACAGGAACAGAGTTTCACCAATTTCGTAACGCGGGCTCGATGTGGTCTCGCGGTAAATTGCTAAGGCGCGTTCCAAAAGAGGAAACGCCTGCTCGTACTTCTCTTCCTGTTGATACAGTTCGGCCAGTCCCAACAGCGTTTCGGCGAAGAAGCGGTGGTTCGGGCCAATGGTTTTTTCCTGCATTGCCTTAGCTTTTAATAAGCCAAGTTCTCCGCGTGCCCGATGCCCGGCTTTCAAATCGACGCGAGCGATTTGCGCGGTGAGCAACGTGGCCTGCGCGTGCTCCGCTCCGTGCACCTTCTGGATGATGTCGAGCGCTTCCGAGTAAAGCTGCCGGGCGTGCGTCCAGTCTCCGGTGTGTGCAACGGTCTTCGCAAGACACGATAGCGACGACGCCCGGTGGGGATGGTCTTTGGCAAGCGTTCGTGTTCGAATGTCGAGAGCACGTTCGAAGAGCGTTTTGGCCGACGAAATGCGATGCTGGAGCAACTGCACATACCCCAGGTTCGACAGCGACTGGGCCACATGGGGATGCGAGTCGCCGAAGACTTCTTCCCGAATTTGGACCGCCTCTTCGAGGTATGTTTCCGCTCCGTCCAGGTCCCCTTGCGAACGAAGCACTTCACCGAGATTGTTCAGCACGGTGCCAAGTTGAGGATGTTGTGGCGTAAGCTGAGCCCGTTTGATTTCCAGGTCTTTCTCATACAGTTTGCGAGCCGTCTCATATTGGCCCACAGCGACGAACAACGCGGCCAGATTGTTCCGCGTCCGCGCGAGTGCGGGATCGTTGCTTCGCAGATTACCTTCTTGAATTCGAAGTGCTCGTTCCAGTATGCGACGTGTTTGGTCGTACTTGCCCTGAGCGAACAGGCTCTCTGCTAAATGATTCAGGATTCTCGCGACGGCGGGATGGTTCTCCCCAAACAAATCTTCGGTGAGCGAAATGGTTTCGCGAAAGAATCCGTCCGCTTCTCTGTAGGCGCCGCGTGTGGCCTTCAAAATGGCCAGTCGCAACAGCGTTTCGGAAACGCGTCGGTCGTCGGACAAGTACAAAGTCCGACGCAGTTTCAGCGCTTCTTCGTAAAGTGTTTCTGCTTCTGCGTATTGACCACGACTGTAGAGCAGGTCGGCGAGTGAATGGACCGGGACGGCAATTTCCCCTTCCATGACGCTCTCTGAATTTCGACGAATTTCGAGGTCACGACGTAATACCTGTTCGGCCAGATTGAGGTCTGGCAAAGCAAACGCCGCGCGAGCCAGCAGGGAGAAGTTCGCAAGCACGTCGGGATGGTCGTTTGGCAACAGACTGAGCCGCAAATCGAGTGCACGTTGCAGCACTCGAACCGCATCCTCCAATTTCCCTTTGGCGACCAGAATGGCACCGCGCAGAAACAATCGCCGGGCACGGGAGACATCGAGTCCCTCAACTTCACTGCGAGCATGGAGTTTGATGATCTGTTCCAGCCGCAGCGCTGCCGTGTCGATGCGACTTTCATTCAAATCAATTTCGACAATGTCCATCATGGCGTCGGCAATGGCACGTCGCTGCTTCAGTTGTTCGACCGCCTTGCGGTAGTTCTTGCGTGCCATGCCGAAACGTTGTCCGTCACGCATACAGCGGGCAATTTGCAAATGTGTCTCTGCAATTGCCGTTCGTGATTCGTCCGGTGGCAAATTCTGGAGCCGGGGAAGCAGTCGCTGGCCGATTTCAGCACCACGCAGCCAAGCACCAATGCGGCCCGCGTTTTGTGCGGCAAATTGGACGAGGTCTAATGCGTCGGGGTGAGCAATGCCGTTATCCAGAATGTCGGCGGCCGTTGTGTCCGCTGCGAGCGTGCGTTCGTTTCCCCACAGCGGAGGCATTTCTCCAGTCTCTTGCCGCATCAGTGAGCGGCACACAGCGGAAATCCGCTCGCCAGAACGTTCGGCTGTCTGTTCCTTCCTGACGTGTTGCCGCACCACCGAACTCAGCAACGGTGATGCTGTACCTATGGTTTCGACGCTGGAATACCAGGCAAACAAGTCGAGTTGAGCGGGTGTCAGTTCGCCTCGTGCAATGAGGTCATCGACGACCAATTGCGGTATGGCATGGGTGAGTGCGTCTTTCCTGGAGGCAAGTTGTTTTGAAATCTCGCTGCGCTCGGCATCACTTTCAGCATGATTCCAGAGATGTGCGACCGCGACCAGGCTGGCGGGATGTCCCTGGCAGGCGTGGGCAATGTTCAAGTTGTTTGCGTCGCAAATCGAATTCAACAACCGCTCTGAACCGGAAGCGGTCAGGGGCGTGAGTCGATGCACTTCATTCCAGTTGGACGGAAGTTTGGCCGCGTTTCGCGTCAACAGCAGAATGCGTCCGGCTTCGAGTGGTTGGAGAAACTCTTCGACAAACTGCGATGTTTCAAAATTGTCGACAACAAGCAACCAGTTGGTGTGATCCCGTAGCCACTTGCGTACGCCAATGACTGCATCTTGCGAGTGTCGAAGAAAGCGGGCACGGAGTTGTAGATGATCCGCAGTGCGGGCGAGTGACTGGTACCAGGCGACATCCGATTCGGCGTTGAGCCAAATGACCGTTGTCGCCTCTCCCTGACGTTGAGCAACTTCGTGTCCAAGTCGCGTCAGTCCCCACCCGTGCCGCGTTGCGGCGTTGTCCGGGGGACAAACCGCAGCGCGACCGGTTTGCTCAAGACGATCCTGCACGAAACGCAGGGCATCGTCTCGATCAATGAATGGCGAATGCGATTGTTCGAAGGACATTGTGTCGAGTGGGAATGTGTCGGTTGAATTACTTTTCGAATGGGCAGGGGAGTTGCGTGACATCAGTCACTGGTGAAATCAATTCGCCAGTCGGACGCGGGCGGAGCTGGCTTCGGCATTTCCTCGCCACTGAGTTGCTGGAGTCGTTCCTGAGTCAACGTGGCCTCTCTAGTACGACGACGCTCAATGGCCTGTCGCAGCTTCTTGATTTCCTCAGCTTCCGCACTGTGATTTCTGGAAATGCTTAATCCCTGACGCAAACGCTCCAGACGAGCTGCAAAGCCAGCACGGTCTTGCTCACTGAAGATTTGCATGCGCGAGGCTTGCTCAATCATCGTTTCCGTTTCTCGCAGGTCTTTCCAGATTTCATCCTGCTGTTGTTTGCGATACTTAGCCAACACCTTCTGCAACTGCTGTCGTTCAAGTCGCGTAAAGACGGGGAGTGAAGACGTTTTCTCAGCCGAGTCGAGGTTGTCATTTGCCAGTTGCAATTGAATAGCAGTCATCCAGCTTGGTCGTGGTGAAACCAGATATTCGACAATACGGTCAGTCAGCGTTTCGGGATCGCATTCCGGCACCCAGGTTGCCGAGAATTCCAGCGTGGGGATACGGAGCAACTCAGCATGTAACAGCTCGCGGGCATTGGGTTCGCTTCGTTCGGCAGGAACGTCAGGATCAACGAGATCGCGAACCTGTTCCATGGCCAGAATGAGACACCCGACCGCACTACGGACTTCGTTTACCGGGTAGCGTTCGGCGAGGTCTTTCAGTTCCTGAATGACCAAATCGTGCCGCGACTCAATTTCGTCTCGCAGTTCCTGAAGTTCGAGCGGTATGAAGCCATCGGAGTGGCCACCGTGCAGCGAGGTCCAGCGTTGGCCAAACGTTACGGCCTGCAACAGGAAGTTCCGCATGTCGTTGTCCATGGGCATGGCCGACACACGTCGGTCCTGCGAAACAATGGAGGCAATACGCTGCATTTCCTGTCGGGTGTCGGCAACCGCGTCGACGCGGTTATGGAGAATGTTGCCAACAATGGTGTCGGCTGTCTGCAAGGTTTTCTGCCAGCGCTGCCACACCTGAACTTGTGAGGGATAGCGGTGGGCCGAACTCGATCGCAAACTCCAGTGAGCCCGGGTGAAGAGTGGATTCGTCAATGCATACCGCACGCTGAACGTTTCCGACTCACCGACCCATTTGGCCACGTCCTGCTGCAAGTCTTCGAGGAGTCGTTCATCTTGTTCTCCGTCGGTTCGTTTGAAGGTCGAAGGAGTAAGGCCGCCAATTTTCTCGCCGTACCGACCAATCCGGGCGCAGTAGTTGTAGAGTTGGATGAGTTCGGGAGTCATCGGGAACGAACTTACAACCTCGGCGGCATGGGTCGCAGGAGCAACAATTGCGGGCCGGAGCGCTGCGGCCTGCAGAAAAAGCTGCCGTGTGATTCTCTGCGTTTCATCGCCAATACGCTGCGATTCGCTTTTGGCCTTGGCAAAGTCATCCTGTAATGTGCCGACCAGTTGCCCCTGCGGGAACATTATGACACTGCCCAGGGTCCAGGCCCGAATCATCCAGGACGGAAGTGCCCGGCGCGACCCGTTGGGATCGGCTTCCAGACTGCGTGCGAGATGGAACGCGAATCCAGAGCGTCCTTCGAAAATCAGGGCGAGAATCAGATCGGGAAGTAGCTCGTTACGCGTGTAGCTGTCGCCATCAAGAATACGCGCGGCCAGCCGCGCCGACTCCCCCTTGGGCTCTTCGAAGCGATGGTGTTGTTTAAGAATGCCGGAATCAATGTCCTCATCGTCGTGGTCGTTATCGAAGAGCGCATTATGCAACGCCTCGGTGGCCTCGGCTGGATCCTGGAAAAGTGCGGCTGGTGCAGGCAGTCCTTCTGGCTGTTCCTTTTTCCGAGGCCTGACCGGAGCCTCGTCGAAAATCGAGCCACCTTCAAACTCTTCGTCAGGCGAGTCAGGAATGGTGGGAATAACGACGGGAACCTGTGGCTCCTCGAAGGGTGGGGACTCGATTTCGAAGACCGATGTGTCTGACGCGGAAACTTCTGCGGCCGGCGCTTCAAAACTTGGTGCATCGGAGGGCGGCGTTTCGGGAACCGTGACTACTGTTAAACCTGATCCCAAGTAGAGCCGGTTCCGTAGTGCGGCGCTCGCCACTTGTTTTGGGAACTGGTCCCGGATGATCCCCGATTTCTCGATCCAGTCTGCATCGGAGAGTTCGTGGCGGTTGCGAATAAATTCAGTCAGCAACTGCCAGCGGTGTTGGCCTTCTGCCAATACGGTGAGTTCGTCCAGCTCGGTTTCTGATGGGGCAGCAATGTTCTCTAACAGCGTGCGTGCGGTCGCCTGATCCTCTTCGAGTGCGGACGACGTGTCTTTGGACTGAATTGAGAGAAAGTCGTGAATACTTTGGGTGACTGCTGCCTGTTGTTCTGGTGTGAGCAAGCGGGACTGAAACTCTTCGAGCAGCACCACGTACTCGTCGCGGTGCTGGAAGAAGTTCTGCAGTTCGTCGATGAGTTCGGCGGCTGGAATTGTGGCCGAGTCCGACGCCAGTTCGTCCGCTTCGCTGCGCAATTGCACAGCCAGCCGCGCTGCCTGCTCGGTCAGCTGGCGTCGGAAATCATCGAGGTGAGGATTATTGGTCACCATATTTGGTTCTCATCACAACTCATTGGGCGGGAGTCAGCGCGGACGCTGTCAGTCGTCGCTGGCAATGGAATGAATGCTGTCGCCTTCCACTAAATCGTGCTGAACTTCCCCTTCAGTCAGAATGGTGGACGACTTTTGGGCGAGCCGTGCATCTGACGAAGGAAGACCGCCAGAGCCCTCCAACGCATCCATGAGGGTCTTGAAGACCTCGAGCTGCACGTCCGAAGACTGGAAAGAATTGACAATTGCTGCCATTGAAGGCAGGTTTGTTAGCAGGCGTTTGTAACGGGTTGAACTCATTTCCTGGTGCTCCATGACGGAGAATTGGTGTGAACAGATTGCTAGTGTGTTAGCGTATCGTTGGCGGGTTCGGAGGGCTGCGACTCACCCGGCGATGCGAGAGTCAAGCGACCGCGAACTGCGGCCACGGCAATGTCGCGCGAAATGGCATTGGCAATGAAATCGAAGTGTGCGTCCCACGTTTCGTCCGATAGGTCGTCGCCAGAAATCAATGCGAGAAGTGCCTCGACGGCATTTCCTGCGTTTTGAATTCCTTGCTGATCTCCTTGCAGCGATTGGGTCACGAACGAATTGAGTTGTTCCTGCAAGTGCGATTGAGCATCAGTAACGGGTTGAATTGCATGGGCTCGCAGCACGCGTTGCCGGCGTTCGTCGTCAGCCTTGAGCGTAGCGAGGTGTTCTTTCAATCGCTGCAGTCGGATGGGCGTATTCGGTTCAAGTTCGCGCGTACCGAGCATGTCCTGCTGTAACTGCATCGCGCGTTCGCGGAATCTCTGTAGGGCTTGCTGGAGGTCCGTTTCATGCAATTCGTCGATGTCACCCTGCAGAGCGTCCGCCAATGCGCACATCTGCACGGAAAGCGATTGCCGCTCATGGAACAGCGCATCGAGTTTGCGCTGGCAGTCCTCAAGTTGGTGATTCACAGCTTCCTCCACGTTGCGAGCCAACGCCAATTAGGGGAGTACGGGCGATTGATTTGAGGTCGAACTACTTGGGGGCGGGCACGGTTTGGGGGCGTTCTCCAGCAGTGGCGGGAAGACGGTTTTGCTTTGGGCGCGCCGACTCGGCAGCTTCGCCGACTTTGCAGCGACCGTTGAACGACGAACCCGACTCGACATTGAGGCTCTTCGTAATGATGTCACCATCAATAACGCAGGTGGAACGAATGGTGAGCAGTCCGGTGGACTCGAGCGTTCCGGTAATTTTGCCAGCGGCTTCTGCTTCGGAAGCCAGGATGTTCCCTTCGACGACAGAGTCTTTCCCCAAAATGAGTCGGGCACTGGTTTTGATGTCGCCTTTGACCGTGCCTTCGAGGTGCAGGTCTTCGTGGGAAACAATGTTTCCCTCAATGACTGTGCCGGCAGAAATGTAGTTCTTGGGCACTTGAGCCGCTGGTTGTGGCTGGGGCGCTGGCTTCGCTGCAACCGGTTCCTGAGGGGCAGGGGGTGTCTTCTTTCGACTTCCAAACATCGCTCAATTCCTCGTACGTACGTTCCGGGTTCAGGACGTCTATCCTGCTGATTCTGGGTGAGACGGAGTCAACTCGGAGCTTTGTGAAGCAAACCGCATACGTGACGTGGGACAATTGCAGCGACATGCCCTGGTTGTTGTTCCCTTCAGCGATGACTGTTCCGGACGTAACGATTCTCCGGGGAGTTAACCGTCGTCCGGTGCTCTGTAAACAAGCGAGAACAGGTTGCTAAGAGATGTAATGCCCGTTTAAGCACGTCACCGAATGTTGCGAAGCGGCATCACGCGGTTGTTCAAAGGCAACAGCGCGGAACAATCGGAAGTCCCCTGTACTCATCCTAAGAGGAGCGATACTCAGCAATGCAGAAGAGTTGGATGTTCGGAGGCACGAACAAAAAAAGACCTGCGATCATCTCGCAGGTCTTGAGCGCAATTTGAAAGCTGAGCCGAACTCAACTCGCCGTTTAGCGGCTGGTGCGAACAGTTTGACGGATGCCTGGTTCCGTCACTTTCTTCTCAACGGCAGGAGCGGTCTTGGCAGCGTATTCCGCAGCAGCAACGATTTGCTGAGCCTGCGCCATTTGAGACTGTGAGAAGTAAGGAGTGTCCGGCGCACCGAGACGATCGTACTTCTTGTTGGCGAGTTGCTGCCACGACATGCCGTTGGCAATGTGCCAGGCCGCGGCTTGAGCCGCACCCTCGTCCATACGTCCCGAACCAACCTGCTTAATCAACTCCTGCAGAGCCACATTCTGCGTGAATTTCTCAACGGGAACAGGGGTGTATTGCACACGCACGTTTGGCTCGGCCTTTCCGTGTTCCAGGCAAACCGACTTGTACGGAACAATGACGGCTCGCTCAGGGGGAATGGAGAAGAAGTTGTTCCCCGCTCCGCCAGCTCCTTGATTTCCAAACCCTTGACCCTGTTGTTGGCCGCCGCCGACTGATTGGTTCTGGCCACCTTGTTGGCCGCCTTGCTGGCCACCGAATCCACCGCCGAATCCGCCCTGACCGCCACCGAATCCGCCTTGACCAAACTGGGCCGAAACCATGGGGACGCCGGGAACACCGACAAATCCTTCAGGAATCTTCACTGTGATGGGCTCGGCCTGGTTATTCGTGATGATGAGGTTACCACCAAGCGAGTTCTTGGCCACCATTTTGGCGTCAACAACGCCCTGGTCCATCGCTTCGAAGAGATCCATTTGCTTGGCATCAGGATCGAACTTGGGATTCGAAATGGCGCGGCGTGGTGGGGCGGCAATCAGTGACGCGGTAAAGGTTGCAAACAGCAAACCAGCGATGAGGGAACGTCCCATCATGTTTCTCCCATTCAATCAATGCGTGATGGCGATTTCGGCAAACCCTCGACCGTCAACCACGTACATATGGACTACGAAGGCGCATCTTCACATGTTATCGTGCCCCAAAACCCCGATTCAATCAGGACTTTCGGTCAAACGAAAGATTCCGCCAAATCGCGCCACAGCCGCGCCCGCATATCACGTAGAGTCGGAATGCTCGTTACTTCCCAATTCCGGGCGACCGGAACGACCGTTTAAGCTGTTGGTTTCATTACAGATAAATTCAGAACCCGGTGGCACAGACATTCCTGTCTGTGTGTTCTCGGCACTGGAATCATGGTCAGTGAGGCTGTGAGACCACGTCTACGTTGCGACAAACGGTCTCGATGGCCGCAATTGTCTCACGGCAGAGCCGCCGCACCTGTTCCTCCGGCATGGCCGGGGCGGGCATGAGCACAATGACGTCTCCAAGTGGCCGAATGATGACGCCCCGCTTGCGCGCTTCGATAATAACCTGATGTCCCAGGCGGAGTTCACTGGGAAACGGGGTAAGCGGATCGCGACTTTGCACGAGTTCGATGCCAACCATCATGCCACGCTGACGCACTTCCGCAACATGAGGATGCGATGTCAATCGCGAAAGCTCCTCTGCGATGGCCTTAGCGTTCGAATGGACGTTCGCCAGTACGTTGTTCTTCTGAAACAGATCCAGCGACGCGAGTGCCGCCGCGCAGGCCAGGGGATTTCCCGTGTAGGTGTGACCGTGAAAGAACGTGCGACATTCTGAGGGGGCGCCCAGAAAGGCGTTGAAGATTTCATCAGTCGCGAGAGTCGCCGCCAGCGGGAGGTAACCGCCGGAAATTCCTTTGGCGACGCACATCAAATCGGGCTGGACGTTTTCTTGCTCGCAGGCGAAGAGAGTCCCAGTGCGACCGAATCCCACGGCCACTTCATCAGCAATGAGCAATACGCCGTACTGCTTCGTGAGTTCACGGACGCGCCTCAGATACCCCTCAGGATGCACCAGAATACCTGCCGCGCCTTGAACCAATGGTTCAATGACAAAGGCGGCCAGTCGGTCACCCTGTTCGACGAATAGCTGTTCAAGTTTCGCGTAGCACTCTTCCAGATAGCTCTCGCGCGAATGTTCGGCGGGATGCCACAACCCGACCGGGGACGGAATGGTGGCCGTCGGGAACAGCAGGTCGCCATACAGCCGATGAAATAAATCAATGGAACCCACGCTCACCGAGCCAATCGTATCGCCGTGATACGCGCCACTGAGTGTCGCGAATGTCTTTCGCTGTGGCTCGGGTGAAGGTTTCTGCTGGTGATACTGATACGCAATTTTCAGCGCCGCCTCGACCGACGTGGAGCCGCTGTCGGAATAGAAGACTTTGGTTAATCCCGCCGGGGTGACATCGACGAGCCGCTTTGCCAGTTCAATGGCCGGCGGCGAGGAGAGTCCCAGCATGGTGGTGTGGGCAATGCAGTCGAGCTGTTGCCGAATAGCCGCGTCAATTTCCGGGACGCAGTGCCCATGCACGTTGCACCATAGTGACGAAACACCGTCGAGGTAGCGGTTCCCTTCGACGTCAATGAGGTCGAATCCTTCACCTCGCGCAATAATCGGAGCCTGCTCCTGGCGGAACGCCTGCATGGGCGTGAAGGGATGCCAGACGTGTTCGTTGTCCCAGTCGCGAAGCTGTTGCGGAGTCGGTGCGGAAGTCGTCATTTCGGTAAACTACAGGGGCTGGCGATGCGCAAATGTGCCGTGGAATCGCCTCGGTGGTTGGGGGTCGCTATGCTAATTCTCAGCGTGGGACCGCATGTGCATGGTCCCCATGGAATTGCAGGGGAGAGAATACATGCTGAAGTCCGTTACGAGAACCGCTGTGGTGCTGAGCATGCTGTCATTGGTCCGACTGGCCCAGGCCGGTGACATTTTCGGTGAAAACCCTGAGCTGGAACAGTTGTGGAACGAAGGCACGTTCACCGAAGGAGTTGCTGTCGCCAAAGATGGTCGGGTCTACTTCAGCGATATCTCCCGCGGCGACGCCCCGGGCCGGGTGCTGCGGTTTGATCCCGCGACGGGGAAGACCGACGTCTTCTGTGGTAACAGCGGACAAAGCAACGGCCTCATGTTCGACAAGTCGGGTCGCCTGCTGGCGGCGTGCGGAGCGAATGGCGGAAAGCGGGCACTCTGCACCATCGGAGAAACGAGAGCCCCCAATCCGATTGTGTCCGACGTTGACGGAAAGCACTTTAATTCGCCCAACGACTTAGTGATTCATCCCGACGGATTCGTCTTCTTCAGTGATCCCCGCTACGTCGGCGACGAACCCATCGAATTCGACCTGATGTGGGTTTTCCGCTTCAATCCCGCCACCGGCAAAGCAGTCCGGGCCGCTGCCGAAGTCACCAAGCCAAACGGTGTCATTATTTCACCCGACGGAAAAACGCTGTATGTCGCCGAAACGAACAACGGCAGCCCCCAGTTTGGTGAACGAGCCAAAGAACCGAAAATGGCACTGCACGCCTATACCATTGGCGAAGGAGGCGAGTTGGAGAACCATCGCCAATTGGTTGAGTTTGATCCTGCCGGCGGAATTGACGGCATGACCATGGACACCCAGGGCCGCATTTACGCCGCATTCCGTAACCCCGAACGCTTCGGCATCAAGGTGATAAACTCCGAGGGCAAAGAACTCGACTTCCTCCCCACCCCCGACCTCCCCACCAACTGCTGCTTCGGCCGCAACCAAGACAGCGGCACCCTGTACCTCACCATCGGCACCGGCCTGTACCGCATCAAAACCGACTCGACGGGATTTCATACGGTGAAGTAAAGAAATCAGAGTCTTGGGCGGCCGTCCGGTTACGGCTGTCGTTATGGAATTGGGACATTGCATCTCAGGAGGCTTCGTAGTGCAACAAACGATTCAGACTGACCAGTTTGGGCAGGTCGAATACAATTCCGCAACTCATTCGTATGACGGTCAACATCGTGTTTCGTGCTTTCATTCGAAGCAATTCTCGATAAATGCCGATGAATTCAACGAAGGGCTTGAACAGCTTCACGCGTTCCTGTCATGGCTCGATGCCAACCAAACGAAAATGAAGCATCGGGTAGAGTATGCGATTGAGGACAACGACCTCATTTGGGATGACACGTGGGATTCGATCCTCGGTGATGATTGGGCGGAACGCTGGGATGAATCCGGAGATGGTTTCTTGGAAGACTATCTCCAATTTGTCTCCGTCAACTTCTATCAAAACCACATTCACCTTTGGGTGAATACGTCTGGACTCCATTCAGATCATCTCGTTCATGCGCACATAAAACGTGAGAACGAGGCGTTCGATGTTGACTATTGCGAATTGTGACGGGATTCGGTGGGTGGCATCGCTGAAGGTAACCCGTCTTCTGTGCCATGCCCACGTCGCGCAGCAGCGTGGGCATGTGGGTTTTGCCTCGATCAAAAAAGATCGCAGTGTTTTGTACATCTGCTATCACTTGAACTGAGATAGAGAGCTCGTGATGAAACGACCTTGGAGCGCTGGTGAGATCCAGGCGATCAATTCTGCGATTGGGCTTACTTTGATGGGAGCCATTTTTGTCGGCGCATTTTCCTTTATGGATAAGCAGTGGGATCAATTCACATATGCTTGCGTGGCGCTCTCGGTTGTTGGTCTGGTAATCTTCTGGTTCCGACGAAGCTTAGCTTCGACAGGGCAACTTCCGGGTTATGGGACGAAACGGCCAAATCGGGAACGGGAGCTTCAGAGAAAAATGCGACAAAGCGGTCGGCTACGGTCGCATGATCAATTGGACGGAATAGATGTAGAGGAAGAGGGGTAGCGCCCGTAAGGCACATGGCATGGGCGATGGGAACCTGATTGCCATGCCATGTCCACGTTACGCAGCAGCGGTGGCAAGCGTTTATGAACTCTCGTGCAAGATCGGTAGGAAGTTGGAGTAGGGCCAGTGGTACCGGCCTGAACAGGAACGGCGCCATTCACTGAGGCCGGTACCGCCGGCGCAACGATGATTACGAATACTTTCTAACTGCAAACGTCAACACAACATGGAAAGCACACAACCAAGCCCTGCAAACGTTGGACTGACTGCAGCCTCGTGGGCTGTGCGGATCGCATTGGCAGCTGCGTTCCTATCAGCAGTGGCCGATCGGTTTGGCCTCTGGGGATCTGCGGGGACGGAAGGTGTTGTCTGAGGAAACATCGAGGCCTATGAAGGGTATGTGGCCCTCCTGAACTGGTACCTGCCGGCAGTGCTCATTTCCCCAGTTGGTTGGATTGCGACCATTCTGGAAATCGTCATCGCGGTTGGTTTGCTGATTGGCTGGCAGCTTCGCTGGTTTGCTTTGGGAGCAGCCGTGTTGCTGACACTGTTTGGCACGACCATGCTGGTTGCATTTGGACTAAAACCACCACTCGATTACTCAGTGTTTTCCGCAGCGAGCGCTGCTTTCCTGCTGTTCGTCGTGCAATCTCAGGCGGCAAAGCGAGGATGAGAGTTCCCCACGCGTGTCCAATGCTCATTGTTGCCTGCACGAGCGGAAAGATTATTGCTTCTGCTTTACTGCCGTGTCCGTATTCGAAGCGGGTGAGTCAAAATCCTTTCCCGGTTCGAATGCGATCTTTTGGTAATGGTTGCCCACGCGCCGGATGATGTCGCGCCAGCCTTCGCTCCACACAACGCGTGCTTCACCATTCACAACCTTCCATGTCCCGGTAGAACTCGGAACATGACTCTTTCTCGCCGTCCCGTCTGCCCTCAGGGACATGACAAACACGGCCTTGCCTGTTGTCGAATTACGGCCAATGTCCCAGTCACCAACAAAATCTGCGAGGGATGGTTCCGGATCTCTCGGTCGGCTTTTGCCTTGCTCGATGCGGTAGAGCGCGGTTTCGGTTCTGACAATAAGTGAGTTTCCGTCAACGGCAGGCGAGGCCAGAACTTGTTGTGGAGACAAGGCGTTCGTCTGTATTACCTCAAACTCACGACCGGGCCGAATGATTTGTGCTTCCGCGTCCTCGTTGAAATAGTAGATGCGATCATTCGTATAAATGGGCGACGCGGAATACCGGCCCGGCAATCGATTGCGCCACACCAGTTCACCCGTCTTTGCGTCCAGGCAAGTTGCGATTCCTTCACGATTCACCAGGTACAACAAATCATCGATGAGAACGGGTGAACAGCGCTGCGGCATGCTGCGATACTCTTTCCAGACCACGTGGGAGTCCGTGACATCTCCTTTGCCATCAACTCGAATGGCCCAGAGTTCGGGATTGTCCCGGTCGATGAGCGTGAAGACCATCCCGTGTCCAAAGACGGGCCGAGGTGCAACCGAGAATCCGCGATGCTCAACTCGCCACAGTTCATTCCCGTCCAAATCGTACGAGTAAACCGCTCGTCCCCCCGGACTGGCGATTTGCATTTGTTCGCCCGAATCATATGCGAACGGCATGCAGAACGCTTTTCGCTGATTGACGGGGATGTCGGTGAAGTCCTTGCTGCGCTCGGTTTTCCAAATGGTCTTCCCCGTTGCCGGGTCGAGGCCGATGACATATTGCACATCACGCCCGTCGACATGCACCACGAGTTTTCCATCGATGATCGTCGGAGAACTCGCCGGTCCGGCATTGGTTTCGTGGTCACAATTCAAGTCGCGACGCGTCCAAATTTCCTCACCGGTTTTCGCGTCGAGACAGGCGGTTCCGTAAGTTCCAAAATGAACAATGACCCGCCCCGCGTGTGCCACGGGCGTTGGCGTCGCGTACGTATTCTCGGCAGTGATTTGCTGCGGGTTTTCAACATCGAAGACGTGCAGATCGTGAACGATTTTTCCGGTGTTCTTGTCAACACACACGGCAAACAACCGATGCCCGTCACGGGTCGCCGTGGTGAGCCAAATGTGGTCTCCAGCAATGACTGGCGATGACCATCCCCGGTCATGAATTGCCGTCTTCCAGGCCACGTTATCCGAGTCGTTCCATTCGAGCACCAAATCATCTGAGGCCACATGGCCATCACCACCCGGGCCACGAAACTGCCACCAGTACTCTTCACCGTTCGATAGCTGACCGAAGAGAGTGCACGAAAGCAGAGCAACGCAAAAGGCAGAATTTCGAATCATCAGGCAAGCCAGGAAAATGAACGCGTTGGCTGAATTGTGGTGTTGGCATTGTAAGCGACCAAAAAACGTAGATGCCATTGCACAAAATGAGCCCAACTTGCACATGCCTCCCACTAGGTTGCCCATACCATAGCGATCCAATTTATCGCCTTCTCGCAACAACCTTTCGCCAACGCCATATTTTGTTACTCATCTTCGCTTGCAACGACGTTGGGCAGATTTTTCCAATCACCCACAATGTCGAGTTTCTTTCCTTTTGCTTTGAGAAATCGCCAATATTCCATCTGGGCATCAATGGGCACAGGCACATCTGCTAGCGTTTCTTTGCCGCACATCTCAGTCCAAGCTGACGTGAGTTCGTCGCTCTGGCGAATAATCTCCATCTCGGACTTTCGAACACTTTGCTGGTCGATTTTTGTATCTCCTGCCGTTTGAGCCATCTCTGTACTCATTTCCAATTTCGCGTGCTTGACAACTTTCTCTAGAAACTTTGCGACCATTACTTCGAAGTCAGCAAAGCCTTGGATTTCTCGGTGTGCCTTGGACTCAAAAGGTTCCAATTCCTCTTTGGCGATCAAAAGCGATGATTTGCTGTCCTCATTCTGGAAATGTTCGTCCCACCAAATGGCTAGCATGTATTTAACACGTGCACGATTCAGGTCCGTCAGTATTCGATCATTCGCTCCCCGTGTGATTCGACGCTGTCGTTCCTCTTCGCTTTCGGATGTATGTAGCTCGGACTCGTCCTGTATCGGCGACCTTGCCCCAACGGCCTCCTGTTGAGCCGCATCGACCGGCGGTGTTCCTTCGTCGGAGCCTTGGCAACCTGCGACAAATACAACAACGGTGGCAATACAAAACACGCGCATTCGTCTTCTCCACAAAAAGGAATGTCCATACCACTGTTGGCAAGTCCAGCTACGCCATGATGTCGTGGAGCACTTCCGTTCCGTCGGGGACCAGTGGAATCTGGCGGCCGGCGCGGTCGGGTAAGGTGGTGTGGGGATTAATTCCCAGGAGGTGGTACATGGTGGCCAGCAGGGCCTTGGGGGAGACGGGTCGGGAGACGACCTCGCCAGCGATGGCGTCGGTTGATCCGACAATCCGGCCTTTGGCGACGCCGCCGCCTGCGAACAGCACGGAGTAAGCCTGCGACCAGTGGTCGCGTCCGCCGCCGGCTGCACTATTAATTTTCGGCGTACGACCGTGTTCGCTGATGAGGACTACCAGCGTTTCGTCCAGCATCCCGCGTTCTTCCAAATCGAGCACGAGACCGGAGAGGCCATCATCCAGTCCGGGACAGAGCTGATCGATCATGCGCGGGAAATGATCGAAGTGCGTATCCCACGCATCACCGGCGAGTCCGTATTCGTCCCAGAAGACCGACACCACGCGAGTGCCCGCTTCCACCAGTCGACGCGCGGCCAGGCAGGATTGTCCGAACAGCGACATCCCGTAGCGGTCGCGAATGGGATCGGGCTCTTCGCGGACGTCGAGCGCCTTACCGACTTCGGGGTTGGAGAGAATCGAAAAGGCCATTTCCTGGAACTGTCCCAACGATTTTCCGGCCAGTCCTTCTTCCAGATGCGGACGGTTCAGTTCGAACTGCCGCATGAGACTGCGGCGACGATCAAACCGGTCGAGCGTCATCCCGGGTAACTGGTTCGCTGCCGCCAGTCGGAAGTGCGAATCGCGCGTGCATCCGAGGTACGGTTCCGGTCCTTCGAACCAGAACTCGCCATTCGCCCGCTCCTTGCGAATGCTGACCGTCCCCTCGCCCTGAAACTCGGTCCAAATGGGATTGTATCCCGCCCCGAGGAAGGCCGCGTACGGTCCGGCGCGGAACGGCTGGTCTGAGCGTTTTGAACTGAACGGAAATGGCAGGGCGACGTTTTGAATGAACTCCCCCGGTCCACCGCCCCGCTGTTGCCGCTCGATGTATTCGACGCACGAAGCGAAGTAGGGATGATGTCGCTCGTCGTAAGGATTCAGTTCCATGGCGACGTCAATGGCCGACGTCCCGGTCATGGCGTTGGCGACGCCGTGCAATGGATAAGGATGGTTCACCGACCGCACCACCGTCACCCGGTCCATAATCTGTGCGATTTTCGGCAAGTGTTCGCAGACGGGAATTCCCGGCAGCGCCGACGCAATGGGCTGCATGGAGCCGCGAATTTCCAGCGGCGCCTCGGGCTTCATGTCGAATGTTTCCAACTGACTCGGCGAGCCGTACAGAAACAGAATAATGCAGTTCTTCGCCTTCCCGAATGTTTCCGCAGCAGCAGGTTCCGCAGACGCCTGAGCCTCCAGCAGGGTCGACAGCCCCAAGCCTCCCATGGCGGCCCCGCCAATACGCAGCATCTCCCGACGGGAAACCCCGTCACACAGCTTTCGCGGAGAACCGAGAACTCGAAACATGGTGCGTCACACAGGCAGGACTTGGGCGGCGGGCAGCATTCCTTACACATCAACCGAGGCAGATGCATCCAAATAGCTTATCGGCCAAATCCCCCCCCGGCAACGGCGATTCAGGTTTTGAGGGGGCATTTGGGACAGTTGGAATGGGTGATCGGCCAATTTGCTACGGATACTCCGTCGGTAGCTTGGTCACAATCAATTGTTGTGAACTGCGAATCAGCACTGTCGAGGGGCTCAAGGGAATTAAGTCGAAGAACCTGGGGCGACCATTGGAAATGACTCGCCGCTGTTCCACTAACGTGGGCCAGTCCTTGCCACTACCTCCCGAAATGGGCATCGAGTGCAGAGCCGTTCCACCCATTGACCAATATGTGTTCCCCACAAGCAAGGGATGATGCACGAAGCTGACAAACTGCTTCACTGTCGGAGTGAATTCACCAACGTCATAGTTGGCAATGAGAGAATACTCGCCAGTCTTCAGGTTGTAACGGAGAATCCAGGTGTTGATGACTTCGAGAATGTCGCCATCCAATTTGGCGGTGACGCCTAAACCCTGAATACGTCCAAAGCCAAACAGTTTTTGAAATACGTGCGTTTTGAGATCGTAGGCAAACACGCCGTTCGCGGGAGATTCCCCCACAGCTCGGTCAACAGAGGCAATCAACAGCCGGTCTCTTGGCTCATCGTACAGAATTGCGGAAACCTCAAGTCTCTGGCTCTCTGAGTCTGTTAAGCGCAGTTCAGTGGATGGCCCAATAATCTCAGTCCGTGATTGATCCCGAAGCGACACCTCATAAACACGGCCCTGCTCTGTACCGAGAAACACCGTGTCGCCAACCGCAATCATCGCCGTGGGGGAAATGTTCATCAGTAGAGGGACGAATTCTCCAGGGCCATCCCCCTTTGGATCGAATCGCTTCAATTCCCCGCGTGTTGCCGCATAGATGACGTTTTCCGAGCAGCAAATGACGGGCACATCCGACTCCCAGCGGCTCAGTTCCGTCGTTTCACCAGAAATAAGATTCACACGGAGTAATCGACACCTGGGAGCATTCTGGTAATTGCTCAGCAGGCCAAACACGGCATCGTCGATGCCTGGGACGTGATGGAAATCATGCAGTTTTGTCCAGTTCCCCTGGTCTTTGATGTCCAGAACTTCACGCATTTGCCCCAGGAACTTGTCCTGTGATGGCGTGCGTAGTCCTGGAAACTCTTTCGCCCATTGGGAGATTCGGAATTCAACATTGATTCGAGGGTACTTGGACTGTGCTTTTCGAAAAACTTCAATGCAGCGTTTCGCCGACGCATCGTCCCAGGGACGGAGTAGCGAAACGATTTGTCCCTCATCGAAGAACCCGGTGGCAGCATACTTTTCTGCAATTTCGAGGCGCGCTTCCGCAAGGGCCTGCCCCGGGATGTGGGTGGTATGGTTAACTAGACTCTGCTTTAGTGAAGCGACAGCCCGGGCGCTGTCAGCATAGCGCCGCGTATCGAGTTTGAACATGTCGTCGCAAACCTTACGTAGTCGCTCCGCGTCAGCTTCGGTGACTCCACCGAATGGCGACATGGTCGATCGAATTTGAGAGTACTGCCTGAGCAAAGACAAAAAGGGATCATTGCTTTTTTCCAACCGCCCCCAGACAGGATCAAGATAGACACAATCGGATTCAACAAACGTGGGCGTTGAATAAAGGACATTTAGTGTCCCAGAAGCAATGAGCCAATGCTTCTCGCTCTCATTCAATTTCTCGAATTCGTCGATCCATTGAATCCAGATATCCGCTGCGAGTTTCGCCGCTTGTGGGTCGACATGGTTGTCATTTCGCAATTGATGCACCAGAAGATGCGTCAAATCTGAAACGCGCCGCGAGTACTCTGCAAAGTGTTCGTCGGGCGAGTCAATGACAACCTTGTGCCACTTTGAGGCCAACTGCTGACACGAAGGCACATTGAGCGAAACAAGTGCCGTATGATACCTCTGCCTGACGGCATCATCCTGCCACATTCGAACTACCGGAGCCATTTGCATTTCCAGATCAATTCGTGTGGCAATCATTCGCAGTGCTTCCGCCGACGCTGGTACGTGTTCCGCAGCCAATTTGCGCAAGGCGGACCGTCTCAGAACAATCGACGACAAACGCCTGAAATGCTCCACGTTCCGGACGGGGATGCCCATTAGCGAGCGGAACTCCGTTTCCCAACTTTCCATTTGCTGCGCGACCGCCGCCCAGTCTTCCTGGGCCACAATTTGCCGTTGTTCTTTGGTTAACTCAACCTGAAAAGCATCGATGGGTGTCCCTGAATCCACCGCCAGTCGAAAATCGCTCTTCCCATTAAGCGTGAGTTTGCGGTTGTAAACTTCATCTGCAGCGTTGCGTTTGACTCGATGAGTTTCACCAAGCGTCTCGAATAGTTGGCTCAATAAATCGGCGTGGAATGACTTTCGTTTGCTCGCGGTGTCGAGCTCAAATTGAGAAATAATCTTTCGATTGGCATCGAGGACCTTCACATGACAAATCTGCGACTTGTCCGTCGGTTCCACGCTGATCGTAACGTATCGATCAACACCGGTAACCAAGGGCGAACCAGGGGGTGTGACGAGTTGCACGATTAGTCCGTTGTCGGTCCTTGGAAGTCCTCGGTGAAGCAAATCGACAACCTGGAGTGTGTCTTGTATTTTCTCCCGAGTCTCCAGCACAGGCACAATTTTTATGGTCAGCCGCGCTCGCAAAGCTGATTTCTTGCGAATGCCGTTTTCGAGCCATTTACTGAATTGCTTCAAACCAAACTTCGTGAAACTCTCGCTGAACAGAATTGCGTCGTTTGAATCGGTCACAGTGACCGAATTCTCGCCAGATTCCACTGATACCGGACCGGCAAACGCTATTCTCAGCACCTGGTTGGACGTACGAGCCCGCATCTCTTGGTTTGTGAAGTGGAATTGTATTTCTGGCCGATCTAAATACTTGGCCTGAATTGCCTGCTGTACTTCCTGAGGTATGCCACCCGGCGCTTCAACGATTATTTCGTCGCCTTGAACCGTCATTACGAACGTTGAGATGAGGCACAATACAACGATGATCGCACGCATTCGATTCTCCAGATTCAAATCGACTTGAACAAGCGAGACTAAAAACACTCACACCCTTGCTTGGGGCATGCTGCCGTGGCCAACCCTGTCTCGCTCCGAACAACCCCAGGATACACGACGAGAGACACGTTTTTCCATTGCAAGTTCGAAAACAGCCGCTATTGCTACTCAATATGAAAGCGCCCAGAATGGAAATCAAATCCGACAAGCGCTGGTACCGGGCCTGGTTGTGGTACTTTTGTGTCTACGGCAGCCTGTTCTTCCTCGTGGCGTTCGTCGCGCATTACGTGCTTCCGGTCGTCTTCCCCTGGAACATCTTCGCCGGGCTCGGATTCCTGTTGTACGGTGCGTACAAGTGCTATCTCGTGACGTCGCGTGCCTGCTGCCCTGAATGTTCCGGTCGACTCCAGCAACACAAAGGCGAGCCAGGCGACGACCGCGTGCTGCTGCATTGCCCCAAGTGCAACGTGCTGTGGGATACCGGACTGACAGATTCTCCACCTATGTGAGCGACGAATGCAGCGACAATCATTGTCAATTTGACGGCGACGGAAAGTTCAAGGCGTGAAATGCGAAGACATGCCGCGTCGCTTCCTGTTTCCAGAGAGGAATCGCGCAGGCAAAGAAGCGAGCCTGCGTGTATCGCATGACAGCCCTGGCAAGGTCTCTTGGATTGTCGGAGAAATCGACCGTTTCTCCGTGGAGCGTCGTCTTCGCCAGAATTCCGTCATTAATCCCCAAGACTTCTCCGAATAACGCAGACACCAGCAGAACTTCGGCGCCCGAGTCTGACGGAATACTTTTAAGGAGTCCCGTTGCTACCTTCGCGCCTCCCGACTTGTCGAGAATTTCCAATATGGGAATGCTGCATGTCATCGCATAGAGATGAACGGCGCGCGCTACCGAAGTATAGTCATTCCAGTCCAAAGCGCTGCCGCCTTCCTTCTCGTAGGCCTTTTCCAAATCGTTGCGGCTTACCGTAACCGAGGGCATGGTCAGTCCTCCGGGAAGAACCATCGCACCGCGCACGCCACTGCCCACTTCCCAAGTTGGAATTCCGCAAACGTAATACCGTGCCTGAGGGTCACCGTTGAGCCCCGTCTGCCCTTGAGCCCACTGCATTGTGGCCGTTGACCAGATCAATGGATCATCAAGGTCGCTACCCTCTGGAGCAAACGATTTCAATTCCGATTCTGGAATATTCCGAAACTGCCAGAGGTTGCCCCATGCGTAGCCAACACCATGGCAAGCCGCGTCCGAAATTGTCCAGAGCCAAGCCGAATCAGACTGGTCCGGAGTGCCAAATACCAACTCCCATGGATTCAAGAAGTCACCCTTCGAGGTAGGCTTCAGAGGAGTGTCTGAGCCATTTGAGATGTGAAACTCGGAAGCTGTGGAACCATTTACAATGGTAAACCGAAAATTATAGCCATAGTCTACGTCTGAATCTCCCCCGCGTACAAGTTCGCCGCGCTGACTCCACGGTAAGAAAACATTCTCTGTGGGGGCACTATTGTAAAAGCTGCTGATTGAAAATAAATCGGGACCGTAAGCATTGTCAGCCGCCACGACCCGAGACGTTTGTTCGATATCTGCTGCCGGGCGGAGACCGACAATTAGCGGTAGACCGCGCCCGTCCAGCCCATCGCCCATGTGACTCTTGTCCGGGCGAAGACTAGAGAGTACTTCTCCACTTGATTGTGGATCGTAGAAGTACTGACTCGGCATTCTTGAAACAATTTTCATACCGACTTGAACACCTGGGGGCGCCAGGCCAAGTATCCGGGCCGTCAAGGGTATTCGCCTGTGAAGCTCCGCAATCGAATGCAGTATGAGTGCTGATTGATATTCCGCATATGTTCCGAGTTTGGAATCAATTTCGTCAGACGTCAGAGTTCCTTTCGCCTGTAACGCGTTTGAATAGAGCAAGACACTTGTTGCTAAATAGTGGAGAGACTCTGAATATCGGTACAAGAACCCACGAGTTGCGATCCGAACGCGACGCCCTTCACTGGTCCCAGCATTCGTGCAGATATTCCAGATACTGTCAAGAGAGCGAATGTTCTGATCGTGAATGGTATCTGTCAGAGACTCCAGACTATCGAGCATATCGCTGGGTTCAAGCACGCCATTCGCCCAGTAGGCAAAGTCAGACTTGGAACCATTTTGGACCAAGTTTTTATTCAGGTCGTCCCACATAGTCTGGATGGCTTGAACACTGTCGTTCACTTCCTTGAGTTTTAGCTCCTCAAGAATTGTATCTACCTCTCGCTTCACTTGATCCAAGTTCTGGCCAATGTCTGTGAGTTGTTGCTCAAGTTCGTTTGTCGTTGTTGTCCCGAACAAGGAGGACACAATTTTCGATGCGACGAATCCCGGGATGGCGCCTCCAATACTGGAAAACACGCCGTTGAACATCATTTGCAGAATGTTGCTTGCACTGAAATCCATGCCGCTTGCTCCAAATCGAGCCGAACTAAGACTGAGTCAACCGAATCCACGACGCGATAGGCAACTTTCGACGGGACGCTAACCCCGATGAGAATTCTCTCAGCGGTGAGCGTCGCAACAACCAGAATCGATGTCAAGCCGATGAAATCCGGAATCGTCACGGTGATTTGGCGAGAGTCTGGGGTGTCCTTTCGTTTTTTGTCCGACCTCCTTTCCGGTATTGGCCGGGACCGGTTTCGCAACACGATTCTGAGGCTGTCAGTGAAGTCTTCAGGCCGGCACCGCGATCTATGACAAGGGGTGCCGAAGACAGTATCAGCATTCCATCGCAACCAATTTGCCAGAATTGTGTAACACCATCATGCTCTAACGGAGAGATTCATCGGAGGAACAAATGCTGGACAACGAACAGAAGGTCGATTTCACGCAGCATTGGACGAGTGTCCAATCGACCTTGGCCGCCTATGTCCGTGGCATTGTGCGTGATCCGCACGTGGCGCGGGACATTGTTCAGAATACGGCAATTGTTCTTCTGCGAAAATTTGATTCGTGGAACGCTGAACAGGAGTTTCTTCCCTGGGCGCTGGGTTTCGCGAAGTTTGAAATTCTCGCCCACTTCCGAGACTCGGCACGCAATCGGGTTGTCTTTACGGATGTCATGGTCGACTCGCTCACAGAAATGTGGCCGGGCGTTTCTACTGAGGTCCAGACCGAAGAATTGGCCTTGCGTGGCTGCGTCGAAAAGCTGGCCCCCAAAGCACGTGAAATGGTCCACTTGAGGTACTTCCAGGAAATGGAAGTGCAGCATGTCGCGGACTCATTGCAGTCAACACCGGGGGCAGTACGCGTTGCTTTGATGAGAATTCGGCGGCAGTTGATGGACTGTGTCAACCGCCATCTCCAAACCCTGGGAAGAAAAACATGAGTCGAAGTACTGAATTGATTGCTAACTATCTGGACGACGCGCTGTCCGATCAGGAAGTTGCGGAACTGCAAACCTGGCTGGAAGCCGATCCCGCAAATCTTGAAGAATTCGTGAAAGCCGTTGCCAGAAACGAGCAACTGCGGAAGGTCGTCAAATCGATGAACATTCCGCACGCTCCGGTCGCGCAATCGAATCCGCCATCCCCTCGTAAGCCCGTTCCGCAGGGAGGTCGATGGACCAAGTGGATTCTCGTTGCCAGCCTCATGGTTGCGGTTTGCTGGTTCATGTTCCCCCGCGAGAACAATGCTTCGGTCGTCACATTCGAAGGGGGTAGCGCCCAGGTCTCACTGCAAACAGATGACGGCAGTGAAAGCGGATTGAACGCGGGAGAGACTTTCACAACCGCTCGGCTTCAGGTCGGCGGTGACGGAACTCGTGCCAAGTTCACCTATGCAGATGGCAGTAGCGTCCTGGCGGCAGGCGGATCAGAAGTGACGTTTGGAACCGGCGGGGGAAAGCAATTACTGCTCAACCACGGAACGCTGGCGGCCAACGTGACGTCAGATGCAAATCGGAATCCTCTCATTCTGCGTACTCCAACTGCTGAAGCCGTGGCGCAAGGCACTTCGTTTATCGTCGATGCCGAGGAATCCGACACGTTACTGCGTGTGAATCGAGGCACAGTCCAATTGCGACGTCTTTCCGACAATCAGACAATGCTGGTTGCTCAAAATCAGCAGGTGAATACGGAAGTCGTTGCTGGAAAGCCGCTGCACGCCAAGCCGGTCGAAGCATTGCCGTCAAAGTGGACTGCCTCCCCCAAACTGGAAGGTAAACTTAAGTGGTACGGCGAATGGACCGACGGCGGAATACTGAAAGCCGGCCCTGTAGAGTTGTTTCTCAAAGACCACAAGGTCAATGAAACGCACTACCACGCTGGAGCCCATAATGATTTCCCTGGACTCGTCACGCTCAACGAGAAGTCGGCCATTCGAGTCCGCTATCGAATCAACATGCCTCTGAACATCGGCCTGTTCATCTCGACACACTCGCCCACATGGGACTTCACCGGGAATTTTCAGGCATATCTCGTTCAGGATGAATTGGAACCGGACGCAGATGGCTGGCGAACCGCGACAATTCCCATCGGAAGTTTTCGACCAATGCGTCGGACGGGAATGCCCTTCAAACCGGGAAGCGTGGCGGCCACCATTTATCTGACCTCCTACGGCACGGATGCAGGACTGGAAGTCGCTAGCCTCGAAGTGATTACTGCTGACGCTGACTAAGGATGCTGGCAAGCAATTGCCGCAATACGCAAACAGAAGCCATGCCCAAATTCGGTTTGGGCATGGCTTGTTTTCAATGCTGGCTTTGGTTGTTTCTGAGAATTGCAATCCGTTCCTGTTGCTGGTCTGATTGCATCCCTCATCATAAACTCGAATCATGAAGCGGAGTCGTCAGAACGGCTCCGCGTGTTCGTCACTTTGCATCAATGGGGTAGTCATCGTGCGATGGTATTTGGGCGTTTTGGGATTGGTCGTTGCCTGCTGGGGCAGTTGTTCGGTGGTTTCCGCACAGTTGGTGGCGCCGGAGGGATACAAGGAAGCACATTTACGTGAGGGGAATCCTCCGGCAGCGGTGTGGGTGAATCCTCAGCCTGCGGGAGTTGAGCTTCCCGAGGGAGTATCGCACCAGACCTTCCACAGCGATGCCATCGGCGAGGACATAGGGTTCTGTGTTTATCTTCCGCCGAATTATGACCAGGAATCAGACCGCCGCTATCCCGTGATTTACACGTTGCACGGGAACGGCGGGAACGAGTGGAAGTGCCTGCTCGATGCGGAAGTGCTGCACGAGGGAATTGTGGCGGGGCGTTGGCCTTCCGTTATCATGGTGATGCCCAACGGCGGCCACAACACGTTCTACAAGGACTCTGCGGTTGATTCCAAATTCCGTGTCGAGACCATGTTCATCAAAGAACTCATCCCGCACATCGACGCGACGTATCGCACCATCGCAGACGGATCGGGCCGATGCATTGAAGGCTTCTCGATGGGCGGCCGGGGATCAACACGACTGGCTATGAAGTATCCCGACATGTTCTGTTCGCTCTTCTGCCAGGCGGGCAACGTTCCTCGCATTGCGACGTTGTATGATCCTGCCCATCCGGAGACGTATCCCAACTCACTCCTCGGCCCCGACCGTGAGAACTACGTCAATAACGACGTCTTCGAACTGCTGCAGAAGAACCTCAAACAAATCAAGAAAGGTCTGCGAATTCAAATTGCCTGCGGCACCAAGGACGGCGGGCATTTGCCGACAGTCCGCGAATTTCACGTGGCACTATTGGAGGCGGGAGTTGATCACACCTACATCGAACTTGAAGGCCTGGCGCACAAGAAAACCGAAATGATCGCCCGCCTCCGCCCGATTTGGTTCGACTACCATGTGGAGTCACTCCGCCGGGCGGCGGAACGAAGCGGGAAGAATTAGTTCGGAACTGGCCATCGAATTGCTGTTGAGGCCATTTTGCAATCGAGGCTTGGAGTGTCCTTGTCTCCAGGAAGGTTGATTCTGTCAATGGAGAACGGTCGCCGGGCATGAGTTGTCAGACGAGAGTCTTCCATGGACGTAAAATTCAGGTATGCACAGCGCGCCTTCACAGGCCTATTTCAACATAGGGATATACGAGTATCCGTCCGCTTGAAGGTTGACCAGTGACGTGAGGGCTGAGACGGCGACTTCGGCTTGGTCGGAAACTTCGGCGGGCTTCGCGCCTTTGCCAATGAGTGACTGGCCGCAGACGAAGACTTTGACGCCTGCTTTTTTCAGTGCTGACAGGACGTTGAGATTTGGATTAGTCTTCACGTTGAACCGGGCGGCGTATGCCTCGTTGTTCAGTGCGGCCAGTGTCGCATCACCGTGGAGGACGATGGCGATGTCAACCTTCGCAGGCTCCTTTCCGGCTCCCGCGTAAATGTTGACGAAGCGGCAGACCTTTTCGATGGCGGAGTTCAGCTTGTCGGGTTCGCCGCCCTGAGTGATGTCGACGACGATTTTGCTCCCTGTTCGCGGCTGTTGGGCTGCATCTGGCAGTTGCACGACCTTGCCATAATCGTGAATTGCCGGGTTGATGTACTGAGGCTCGCCTGTTCCAGTTGTCGGTTCCGCTGCGGACGATGTCTGACCGGCGGCGACGCTATATCCAATCGCTCCACCAATCAGGATGAGAGCGAACAGGGGGGCTTGATTCTTCATTTCTGTTCTGCCTTGAGCTTAGAGAACTGTTTGCCAGTTGTCGTCAATTCGACTGTTGTTTCGCAACCAACTCAGGCGGGGCCAGGCTCGTGCTGAAGATTTTCAGGGGGCGGGCGTCGCGGTTGCGGAATTCGAAGAAGAGGGCCCAGTCGCCTTCGCCGAGGTTGTCCACTCGGCAGAGGATTTGATTCCAGCCTGCGTTAAGGAGGGCGTCGACCTTGTCCTGGTCGGGGCTGGCGGAGCGGTTCGTGGGGTTGGCCAGAACCTGTCGGCCGTTCACCCAAATGTACAGGGCGTCATCGCTTCCCACACTTAACTGCACTTCACGGTCGATATCGGAGTAGGCCCAGCAGACGCAGTAGCAGACCCCTTTGCCGCGCGATTCCAGCAAGGCGTGAAGATTAATGCGGTCTTCCTCGCTGGTGAACGACTTCCATTGTTTCTCACCCACAGCAATGCCGTCACGCGGGGCAGGGGAGGCGAGGATATCTGCTTCGAGAGATTCGTCGGGGAGCGGGCCCAGGATGAGCCATTCACGGGCAAACGAACGGGCGGTGGCGAGTCGCATCGCAAAGTTGGCTTGCTCCAGTTCCAGCACGCGCGATTTCAAGGCTTCGTTGTCGGCCTGCTCCTTCAGTAACTGAGCACTCGCCGACTTCGCCTCTTCCACGGCAGGTCCGAGTTGCTCACTGACTTCTTTGAGTCGAGCCTCGACCTTCGCCAAATGCTCATCGGCAGCGGTGTTTGACGCGGCGAGTTGCTGATACGCCTCGGTCTGGGGGATGTCGACAGCGCTTTCCGCGAAGGCAAACATTAGGGCTCCGCCAAGAACTGCACCGATCAGAAATGCGATGCCGGTGAATCCTCGCTTCGGAGTCTGTTGATGCGACGGGGCCGCTGCGGTTCGTGAATCACCCAAATCTGTTGGTGACTCGTCAGGAACGGTAATGGCCGTGCGTAATTCCTTGGGCCACGGGGCTGCGCAGCCGGGACACTGTCCGTCGGGGAGGTCATCACCCATGTACAGAAGGTCACATTGCGGGCAGCGGGTGGAACGCATGTTCGGGGACGGAGGCGAGGAATAAGGCTGGCAGGAGAAACTGGGGTTTCCCACTTTAGCAAACTGGCAGTCGTCAAAACGAGGCCAGATTGAACCATCGAGCGATGAGTCGGGTCTGCACTCTTGTATCGAAGTTGGCAACCTCTATGCTACCCGGTTGATTCCCGTTTCGTTGCCGCCGGGGAACCGCGCAGCAACCCTCGTGTACATTTAACTTGCAGTGAATTCATGCCTCGCGTTCTGGTCACGGATGGTCTTTCGGAAGTTGGTCTTCAAGTTCTGCGGAACGAGCCTTCCATCGAAATTGTCGACAAGAACAAGGTCAAAATGACTCCCGACGAAGTTCGGGAAGCATTGCGGGACGTCGACGGGGTGATTGTTCGAAGTGCGACTAAGCTGCCGGCTGCAGTTCTGGAAGGTCAGGAACGGCTGAAAGTGATTGTGCGAGCCGGAGTTGGGGTCGACAGCATCGACCTGCCTGCCGCTACGCAAGAGGGTATTGTGGTGATGAATACCCCTACCGGGAACACCACCAGTACTGCCGAACACGCCGTAGCCATGATGATGGCCCTCTGCCGCAACATCGGTCCCGCATCGCAGTCGATGCGGGAAGGTCGCTGGGATCGCAAACTCTATGCTGGAACGGAACTGGCAGGAAAGACAATCGGTGTGGTCGGCCTGGGTCGCATTGGCCTGGCGGTCGCGAGCCGCTGCCGTGGTCTGGAAATGAACGTGCTGGGGTATGATCCTTTCCTGTCGCAGGAACGTGCGTCGGAGTTGGGGGTTGAACTGTACCGTGACATCGACGAAATGCTCGTGAAGTGCGATCTCATTACGGTCCACACGCCGCTGACTGATGAAACTCGCGGAATCATCAACGCCGAACGTATGGCCAAGATGAAAAAGGGCGTGCGGATTATCAACTGTGCCCGTGGTGGCATTGTCGACGAAGCCGCGCTGGCAGATGCTATTGAGTCTGGTCAAGTTGCTGGGGCTGCCATTGATGTGTTCGTTAATGAGCCACCGAAAGAAGATTGTCGCCTGCCAGGTCTGCCGCAGGTACTTTGCACGCCACACTTGGGAGCCTCGACGGAAGAGGCTCAGGAGCAGGTGGCCGTTGAAGCGGGTGAAATTATTTCCGCGTTCCTCGTGCGTAACGAAGTGCGTCATGCCGTGAACATGGTGCCGATTTCCGGGAAGGAACTGGAAGCGGTTCGTCCTTACCTCGATTTGGGACATCGCCTCGGCCTGCTGCTTTCCCAGTTGTGCAAGGGGCGGCAATTGAAGGGCGCCCGTCTCCAGCTTAAGGGAGATGCCGCGAACCGTCCGGTCAAACTCATTGCCAACGCGTTCACGGCGGGACTGCTGTCGCACTCGCTGGAAGCGAACGTCAACATCATCAATGCCGAAGTCGTGGCCAGCAGCCGGGGCATTAACATTACGACCTCCAGCAGCGGCGAAACCGGTGCGTTTTCGACGCTCATTTCGGCGACCATTGAAACTGAGAGTGGTGAGCTCACGGCAGCGGGAACCACGTTCGGAAACGATTTCCTGCGTCTTGTGCGGCTCGACGAGTATCATCTCGACGCCTATCTCGACGGCCTCATGCTGGTTTACCGTCATCTGGACGTGCCAGGACTCATTGGTGCGATTGGCACCACGTGCGGCAAGCACAATGTCAACATCTCGCACATGGCACTCGGACGCGAAAAGGCCGAGCCGGGTGGAAACGCTGTGGCTGTGCTCAACCTCGATAACGCGCCGTCACAGGAAGCTCGCGACGAAATTGCCGCTCACGAGCATGTGACAGGCCTCGAACTAGTGGAATTGCCACCTGCCGGTGCACCGTTGCCGTGGCTTGGACTATAATTGCCGTCGACGTCGATCAACGAACACGAAATGTAGGCCGGACCGGAGCAAACTGAATGGTTGCCGGAACTCCGGCCGCGGTGATTCGGTTCATCAAAATGACAGTTCGTGGAATACTTGATCGATGTTTGCGCAGTTCCGGCATTCACTTGCGGCCTGCGGTCCGGCCTACTGTGAAAGACAAGGTCATCACACCTAGCTAGTCCTGTGGAACCGTTTCGTCATGCGGTCTGAATTCCGCCAGATTCTGCTGTTGCTGTCCCTGCTGGCGGGGCTCGTGGTTGTTGGGACGGTAGGATTTCGTCTGCTGACGGATCATGGCTGGGTCGATTCGCTTTATCTTGCCGTAGTGACGCTCACGACTGTGGGATCGCGCGATGCTGGTAAGACGCCCGCCGCAATGCTGTTTGTGGTGGTTTATCTGGTGATGGGACTGAGTGTCTTCAGTTATGGTGCGTTTCACCTGGGCCAGCTCATTGTGAATACCGATATCCGACGCTTGCTGGAGCAGAGAAAAATGAACGCGGAAATTGCTGAACTCAAAGGGCATTTCATCATTTGCGGGCTCGGTCGGATGGGGCGGGCCATCGCTGAGTATGTGGCCACTCGGGGACAGAAATTTGTCATTATCGAGCGGGAAGAGGAACACATTGCATCAGACTGCCGCAAACGCGGCTGGCTGTTCGTTGTTGGCGACGCCACGGACGATGCCGTCCTGGAGCAGGCCGGGATTTCCCGTGCTCAAAGCCTGGCGACTACGTTGCCGACTGACGCGGACAACGTCTATGTCGTGCTGTCGGCACGCATGTTGTCTCCCAAAGTTCAAATTGTTGCCCGGGCCAGCGACGATTCGGCAGTTCAGAAATTGACGCGTGCTGGCGCATCGCGGGTCATTAGCCCATTCAGCAGCGGGGCGACCAAAATGGCCCGGCTCATGCTGAATCCCAGCGTCGAAGACTTTCTGGAAATCACCGACGACCGCGGTAACGATTTGGAACTTGCCGACGTGCATATTGAGGAGGGAAGTCCCTACATCGGCAAGAAACTCTCTGATACAGACTTGCGTCAATTGGGAGTGATGGTCATTGGCATTCGGCGGTCCACCGGCGAGCGGTTATTGCCTCCTTCCGGCGAAACGGTGATCAAGCAGGGGGACAGCTTGTTTGCCTTTGGAAGCGCTGCGGCCGTGCAAAAAATGATTGGTCAGGCTGACGCCGAAGCCGGTTTGTCCAGTTAAGTATTCACTGTTGTTGCGGTCTGGGGGTAGTCGGTCGAGGATTGCTTTCTATCATCAGCTGTCAATTGCGGTAACACAACTTTGTTTGTCCATAACCATTTGAGGACATGTTCAACACGCTCATGGTGATGTCCGGATTGTTCTGGACGGCCACGTATCTGCTGATTATTCGCCAGGGATTTCGTGACCGCACGTACGGGATGCCGTTGGCGGCATTGGCGGCGAATCTCAGTTGGGAATTCGTGTTTTCGGCGGTGCATCCTCACGGTTTTCCGCAAATCGCTGTGAACTGGGTTTGGCTGTTGTTTGATTTGGTCATTGCCTGGCAGGTGCTCAAGTACGGACCAGGGCAGTGGGGTGTGTCCCGCTGGGCATTTGCTGTGTGCTTCATCCTTTCGATTTTCCTCGCGTTTCCGGCCGTGCTCCTGGTGACGTATGAATTCGTCGAATATGACAAAATGAGTGGGGCTTACGCAGCATTTGGCCAGAATCTGATGATGTCTGTGCTGTTCATTAACTTCTTCCGCGAGCGAGGAAAGGCGGGTCAACATGGGACCATTGCGGCCTGCAAATTCATTGGAACACTGTTTGCCTCGCTGGGATTCTTTCTGTACACGTCTTTGGGAAATTCGCCGCTCATGGTGTTCCTGTTCCTCTCGATTGCGGTTGTGGACGTCATTTATCTAGGCATTCTGCTGCGGGCCGATGTGGAGCCCGCTCCCGTGGCCATTTGTACGGCGCTCACTGCGGCGGCGACGGAAAGTTCCTCATAGCCTGCAGTTTGCGGCGTTCTTGAATCCGGGATTTCGCGTTGCGGCGACGTGTCGAATCCTGAAGCCCCGTTGACAGTTGCGCGTGGGGCGATCTAACCTGAATGGCGACCATCCCGCCTTTTTTGTGGTCAAACTGTTCGTGCCTCCAATCGAGACCTGACAGATGCGTTTACTCAGCCCGCCTCGCATTCTCTCCCTTGTTGTCCTGCTTCTGGCTGGAGTCAGCCCGCTCGCTGCTCAGCAGAAAAGCGTCAATTTCAAACGGGACATTCGGCCACTCTTGTCTGACAAGTGTTTCGCCTGTCACGGCCCCAATGAAAAGTCGCGTGAAGGCGGTCTCAGACTCGACCAGCGTGCCGGGGCATTCGGCACCGCCGACTCGGAGGAGCCCGTCATTGTGCCGGGTGATGCCAGCAAGAGTTTGCTGATCCAGCGAATTACATCGGACGATGAAAACGAGCGGATGCCACCGCCGAAACATGGTAAGCCGTTAACCGCAGCGGAAATCGATTTGCTCAAACGCTGGGTTGCGAGCGGAGCCGAGTGGGAAGACCACTGGTCGTTCGTCGTTCCTGTCAAACCGGAAGTTCCGCAGGTCCCAGGTGTGGATGCGGGAAGCAGTGAAATTGACGCTTTCATTCGGCAGCGACTTGTCGAAGAGGGGCTGACGTTTTCGCCTCGTGCCGATAAGCGGACTCTCATTCGCCGTGTGACCCTCGATTTGACTGGCCTGCCACCAACACCGGAGGAAATCGACGCCTTCCTGGTCGATGAGTCTCCCAATGCCTTTGAGAAAGTTGTCGACCGGCTACTGGCATCGGAGCGGTATGGCGAACATATGGGACGCTTCTGGCTCGACGCGGCTCGTTATGGAGACACGCACGGATTGCATTTGGACAACTACCGCGAAATGTGGCCCTACCGCGACTGGGTTGTCGGTGCGTTCAACAGGAATTTGCCGTACGACGAATTCGTCATTGAGCAAATTGCCGGCGACTTGCTGGAGAACGCGACCGATGATCAACGGATTGCCAGCGGGTTCAACCGTTGCCATGTGACGACGAGTGAAGGGGGCTCGATTGCGGAAGAGGTTTACACCCGTAACGTGGTCGACCGCGTCGTGACGACCGGAACCGTCATGTTGGGGCTGACTCTCGACTGTACGCGGTGTCACGACCACAAGTTTGATCCTTTCACCATGAAAGAGTTCTATGGGCTGTTCGCCTATTTCAACAGCCTCGACCGGAATCCACTGGATGGAAATGCGAAAGATCCCGCTCCCATTATGCAGGTCCCCAGCCCGGAGCAGGCGCAGCAGTTGGCCGCATTCGACGCGGAACTGAAGGACATGAAACAGCGAATGCAGGGGGAATGGCCCGAGGTCGACGCGGCTCAACAAACCTGGATGGAAGAACTGCACACTGCCTTGGCTTCGCAGCAGCCCGCTGAAGGGAAAGAGCAATGGGAAATTCTCTCCCCAGTTTCTTCGGTGTCGCAGGGCGGAGCGACACTCACTCTGCAGGAAGATCAGTCCATTCTGGCGAGTGGTGAAAACCCAGCGAAAGAAGTGTATGAGTTTGTCCTCGAACTGGGTGACGGAACCTGGGAAACGGTTCGCCTCGAAGGTCTCACCCACCCCAGTTTGACGGAAGGCGGCCATGGCCGGAGTTCCAACAGCAATGTCGTCCTGACCGGATTCGAGGCGTACAGCTCTGCTTCAGAAGGGACGGAAGAGTGGCAACGCGTGGGAATTGATCAGGCCTGGGCGGACCATGAGCAGTCCAATGGCGATTTCAAAATCGCGAATGCCATTGATGACAAACCTGATACTGGCTGGGCGACTGCCGGTTATGAAAAGAAGGAGAACCGCACGGCACTGTTCCATTTGAAGTCGCCGGTACAGGGGCCGACAAAACTGAAAGTGGTTTTGCGGCATGAGTCGAAGTATGGCCAGCACCAGTTTGGTCGGGTGCGGCTCAGTGTTTCTCATCAGAACCAGTTGCCGATCAATTTACCTGAGGAAATTCGCAACCTGCTGAAGGGGGAATTGGCGGCACTGAATCCCGAACAACTGGGCAAGCTGCGAACGCATTATCGTGAGCAGGTGACCTCGGATGCCGAATACATTCAGTTGCGTGAGGCACTCGCCAACAAACAAAAGGAACGGGATGCGCTCAACGGGAAAATTCCGACAACACTCATTTCGTCAGAGTTGCCCGAGCCGAAACCCTCCTTCCTGTTGACCCGGGGCGAGTACGATCAACAAGGGGATCAGGTTGAACGCAGTGTGCCGGCGGTCTTGTCGCCGTTCAAAGAAGAATGGCCGAACAATCGACTTGGTTTCGCTTACTGGCTGACCGATTCCTCGAATCCTTTGACGTCGCGCGTGGCCGTGAACCGTTTCTGGCAGCAGTTGTTTGGGACGGGCCTTGTCAAGACTTCGGAGGATTTTGGTTCGCAGGGGGAACCGCCTTCGCATCCTGAACTGCTCGACTGGCTGGCCGTCACCTTCCAGGAAGATGGCTGGGATGTGAAGCACTTTATGAAACGACTCGTGATGTCCGACACGTATCAGCAGTCGTCCGCAGTGACTCCTGAAGTATTGGAGAAAGATCCCAAGAACCGACTGCTGGCACACGGACCCCGTTTCCGGTTGGATGCCGAAGTGTTGCGTGATCAGGCCTTGTTTGCTGGCGGCATTATGGTTGAGAAACTTGGGGGACCGAGCGTCAAGCCGCCGCAGCCAGAAGGGCTATGGTTGGCCGTGGGATACAGCGGTTCCAATACGGTGCGATTCACGCCGGACAAGGGACCGGAAAAGGTGCACCGCAGGACGCTCTATACGTTTTACAAGCGGACCGCACCGCCCCCGCAAATGACGACGTTCGACGGTCCGTCTCGTGAGGCCTGTACTGTTCGGCGGGAGCGCACAAACACACCATTGCAGTCCTTGCTGATGTTTAATGATCCTCAGTTCGTGGAAGCAGCGCGAGGATTGGCTCAACGGTCGTCGTCGCACGTGAAAGGGAACGACGAGCGGCTCGCTTACATGTTCTTGCTGGTGACTGGACGGAATCCGTCGGAACCGGAGCGTGCTGAACTCTCCGCTGGATTCTTAGCAGACTTGGCGCATTACCAGGCACATGCAGATGCTGCTGGCGAACTGCTCAAAATTGGTGAGTTCCCGTTGCCAGCAGAGTATGACGCAGCCGAACTGGCGGCACTGACCATGTCGGCCAACCTCATGCTCAATCTGGATGAAGTGGTTTCGAAGAACTGAGTCACAGTAGGCCGGACCGCAGGCCGCAGGTGGTAGCGGGAACTGCGCAAACAGATAAGTGCGTAGCATTACCGTTTCGTTTCGATGTGCGGTTTCCAGGCGGCCGGAGTTCCGGCCGCCATATGAGTTTGCTCCGTTCCGACCTACATCTCTGAAAGAAAATGCTCGATGGCGGCGTTGACTGCTTCGGGTGCTTCGATGGGCGTCATGTGTCCTGCTGCTGGGATTTCGACGAAGGTTGCTTCGGCAATTTGCATGGCCATATCACGCATTTCTGCTGCCGGTGTCAGGATGTCTTCGCTCCCGGCAACGACCAGAGTCGGGATTTGAATTCCGGCAGCGAATTCAGTTGAGTCGGCACGTTCGGCCATCCCGTGTAACGCAGCGGCGACTGTGCTTGGAGCCGTGTTCAGAATGGTCGGCCGTAGTTGGGATACTGCCGGTACCATTGACTCTCGATTGGCCGGCGCCAGGAGTTTGTCCAGCATTCCGTCGGCGAGGAAAGCGGTCCCCTCGGCGAGCACGCGCTGGGCGGTGGCGTAGCGTGTTTCTTTCGTGGACGGCGAATCAGCCGCCGACCGAGTATTGCAGAGAATGAGGCGTGCAACCTTGGCCGGATGTCGTCGCAGAAACTCCCATGCGACGTAGCCTCCCATCGACAATCCACAGAACGTGACGGGGGTTTCGATCCCAATCGCCACCAGCAAATCGGCCAGGTCATCAGCAATTTGAGCCATGCTGAGCATTTCCGAGGCGGCGGCGTTTTGACCAAATCCACGAAGGTCCGGGGCAATGCAGCGATGCTGTTGCGACAGGAATTCGATCTGCGCGTTCCACATGGAATGGTCGAGCGGGAACCCGTGGACGAACAGAATGGGGGGGCCGGTTCCTTCGTCGACAACGTAGAAGGGCTGGTCGTTAACGGTGACGAAATCTCGCATGGCGGTATGTATCCACGTTGGTCATTACAGGCCGACGTACTGTGCGTACAGTGTGCGTGCCTGGGCGGGGTCGCTCGTGCCGGTGACGATAGCGCGACCATCTGAGAAGAGTGTCAGTTCGGACTCGGTCCCCTCAGGTCGGTAAATGAGGAGGAACGGTGTCTTGCGAACGTTACCCGTTTGCGAAAGACGTGCCTCCAGTTCATCGAGTGTTTGTCGTGTGGGGGTATCGGGCGAGATTTGCACCGAGTTTCGGCCACACAAAATGACAGACTGTGCTCCACGTCGTCCCTGCAGCCAGAGGCGTTCACCGCCAGAACAGGCAGGGCAGTGCTGACGCAGGTCGTCTCCATTGAGTTTCATGCGGCGCCACGTGCCATCCCAGACGTCGACAATGGTCAGGGCTGGCTCGACAAGCTCGGGCTGGCCCGAGAGGATTTTGATGGCATCGACCGTCTGCAGTGACGCAATGACCTGGACAGCAGCTCCGAGGACGCCGGCGGTGTCGCACGTTTCGGTGGAGCCGGGCTCTGGCATTTCGGGCATCAGGCAGCGGAGACAGGGTGATTTGCCTGGGAAAATGGGCATGACCTGGCCATGCGCTCCGACACAGCCGCCGTTAATCCAGGGGATGCCAGTCTCCAGCGAGATGTCGTTCAGCAGGTAACGGATTTCAAAGTTGTCCGTGCCATCGAGAATGAGGTCGCAGTCGGCCACCAGTTGGCGGACGTTTTGGAACGTGACGTCGGCGACATGCGGCTCGACAGTCACCAGAGAATTAATGGCCTTGAGTTTCTTTTCGGCTGCTATGACTTTCGGCAGACGCTCGGCGACGTCGAGTTCATCGAACAGAACCTGTCGCTGCAGGTTGGACAAATCGACGAAATCGCGGTCGACAATGCGAACGAAACCAACGCCTGCTCGTACCAGCGTTTGGGCCAGCACTGTCCCGAGTGCACCGCAGCCGACGACAACAACCTTGGCGGCGGAGAGCCGGTCCTGTCCGCGTTCGCCCAATGGGGCAAACAGTGCCTGCTTGCGGTATCGCGGATGCATGTTTCGTGACTGACTTAAGTGAGTTGGAGTATTCAGAAGTTATGGCGTGGCCGAACGAGGAAGCGGTAAATCGAATGGAGTGCCGCGCTGCATGATGCGGCGGGTCTCTAAATCGAATTTTTGGCCGGGATGCAAAAGAAAGAACGGAAGGTACCGGCCCGCTTCACGCTGCGTTTTGATTTGTTCAGGATCATAGACCGCGACGTACGTGGCTCCAATGACTTCAAACGTGTCCTGCTGGACAACAATGGCGGTCCCTTCGTCGAGACCAATGCCGAGCAAGTGTGGCTCGGCTTCGATGATTTCCAGCATGTCGAACTGTCGATTGCGGGCGAGCAGGTGCTGGTCGATGGCGACGTTCTTCAGGAATGACATCCCCTCCTGGTGGTCGCCCCGCATAATGACATTGGTTTTGCTGTCGCCTCGGGCCAGGTAAGAGCCCTGGATGGTGGCCCCTGCGGAACTGCCACCAATGACGCCGTTTCGGTTAAGGACTTCCCAGAGGGCTGCGTGGGTCTTGGTGTTGAGGTAAGAGTCAGCCAGTCGCCATTGCCGGCCGCCGCCGAACCACACGCCCGTGGCCGTTTTGAGTGGTTCCACGAACTCGTCGGTGTCGGCGATTTCGCGGTCATAGGTGTGCAGCATGGTGACATGCTCGACACCCATTGACTTCCACATTTGTTCGCCACTGTTCCGTGAGGTGTATTCTTCTTCGCCGGAGGCCGTGGGGATGACGACAATGTGTGCGTCCTTTCCGCCAGCGAGTTCGATGAAACGCTGCCGAATTTCCTCGCCCATTGCTCCACCGCCAACAATGACGAGAGAGCCATTTGCGGGGCCAATTTTCGGCTCGTCTGCCGTCACACAGTTTTGGTACATCACCAGCAATGTGATTGCGAGCAAAGTACGGAATGCATGGCGACGAGTCATTTGCTGTTCTCCAACATCATGTTTGCATTTGACTGCGAACATGATGCTACGTGGACAGTTTGCGAGGGAAATTCGCTTTGAGGACGGGGAGCAGGTGACCGAGACAGTCGTGCAGGACTTCGGCCGGTGTGCGGTTGGCCTCGATGTTGTGCACGATTTCCTGCGGATAGTGTTTCAGCAGTGGCGCGGTCTCTTTGTGGTACACCTTAAAGCGTTTGCGAGTGACGGACTCGCTGGCGTCGTCAACTCGGTTTTCCAGTACGGCACGACGACGAATTCGCTTAATCATGACTTCTTCGTCGTGCGCCATGAAGTGAATTAAGCCTTCCACTTTGACGTATGGTTCAAGCAGGGCACATTGTTCGAGGTTTCTTGGAATTCCATCGAGCAACAGCAGGTGCTCGCGTGGTCGGAATCGTTCGGCGTCGCGCTGGGCTTCGAGCCAGTTCAGGAAAATGCGGATGGTCAAATCGTCCGGAGCGAGTTCGCCGCGGGCGCTGTAGTCGCGCACGGTGCGACCTTCTTCCGATTTCGCATCGAGTTTGCGAAAAATAACACCGCTACTCAAATGGAAGAATCCAGGGACATGCGTCAGGATTTCTCCCTGGGTTCCTTTACCAGCTCCAGGAACGCCGAAAATCAGGACTGCCGGGTACGGGTAGGGTGGTGTGCCGACATCTTCGAGTGGTGGTGGGGTCATGTATTCCGGCTTTCAAAAGTCGACGCGATGTGTAAGGTGGGACGCGCCGGGTGATGAAACAGGGAAGGGATGCGGAGCCCACCTGGGGGCTCCGGAAGGAATTGACGTACTGAGGGTACGTCAGAACTAGCGATTCAGGCGACTGCGTCGATCCTGCCAGGGAAAGTCGGCCTTGGCCACGCGCTCATCCAGAAACTTGATGATTTCCGAAATGGCTGCCGGAGCACGCACCAGTAACGGAATGCCACTGTCCTTGGCTTCCGGCGTGAACTCAATGACACGTTCCGCACTGTTCGGTGATGCCGAGGCCGCGGCATGAAGCTTCTTCAGGTTGGCCATGCCAGCACGATCTTCTGCACCAACAATGAACAGCATACCAATGTTGAACTGCGGTGCTTTCAGGAATGTGATGGAGCGAGCCGCTGTAATGGTTCCCGCCTTTTGCTCAGGTGAAATCATGACCAGGGCGCGTACATCCTGACCGCGCGGTGTCCGCATCGACAGCACGGGTGAGTCATCGTAGGGGACTTGCCTCCAATCGGCTTCGGCAAAGGCCAGCGCGAGTGGGACACTGACATCGGTCGCGACAATTCCCAGCTTGGCCATGTTGAGCTTCTTTTCCATATGTTTCTCATACAGAAAGTTCTTTACCGCCACCAAATCGCCGGCGACCATCGCGGGGTAGTCGACCGGGCGAACGGCGTCGTCTGCTTGTCCGTCAACAATGCTTTCGCCATGTTTGCGGAAGTCCAGCACCAGCACGGCGTAGCCCTGGCTGTTGAGAAAGTTCGGAACAGGCTCCAGACCTCTTGGTGCAGAACCACGGTCCCACTGAACGCGACTGCCCTTTTCGCCATGCAGAAACAGCACGACAGGGGCTTCCCACAGTCCGTCAGGATTCTTCGACTCCAATGCCGGGTAGTACGACATTTTCAATGGGAATCCGTCGGTTGCGTTGAGCGAAATGACTTCTGGATTGGGCGGTGCCTGCGCCTGCAGTTGCGTGCTGCAAGCCGTCACCAGTACCCCGCACAGCACAAACGCCATTAATGGTCGTAAACTCAGACTACCACTTCGCATCGGATCATCTCCCGTGTGTTGGAATCCAATTTAAGTCTACGCCGATTTGACACCCGCGACAACCCGATGATATGGCGCCGGTGCCGATTGACGTGGTCCACTCCTCAGGATCATCGAGACCGGTAGAATCGCTGCATCTTCACAACTCCAGCAAGCTTTCGTTACAGGCCCTCTCCCCCGCAGTCTGCAGGCGTTTCTACATGGCTGAGACGGCTGAGGGTGAGGATTGTCACCGGCTACTCGTCTTCCGCGTCGCCGAGTGTTGAGAAGTCCACAATCGGAATAGGCGGGGGAATGATTTCATCAATGCCAGTACGTTGACTGGTTTTGACTCCTTTACCGCCACGTGATGTCACTGTGTACTTCATTTGACCGAAGCTCAGTTCGTTGCCGTTTTCGTTCACGACTTTGAGGACATCACTGGGGCGTGAAAGGCGTTTTCCGCCGAGCACGTAGTCGTCCTTTTCGACGAGCTTTAAGCCGCGTACGCCCTTGCCGGGACCGTTGAGGATGGGGACGTCGGTGACGGAGAAATGGATGAGACGGGCCTGTTTGGAGAGCAGGAACATGGTGTCGTCTTCGGTGACGATTTCTACAAAGACAACTTTGGCTCCTTTCGCCACTCGGCAATATTTCCGGCCATTCCGCGTCGAGGGAAGGCGGAATCCGCTGAGGCTGAGTCGCATGACCTGTCCATCAGACGTGGCAATGAGCAAATGCGGTGCGGGTGGCGAGTCTTCCAGTGCCTCGTCTTCCGGTGTGAAGCGGGAGTCCGTGGAAATTGATCCGACCACGCTGGCGCCGTCGCTCAATTTGATGTGCTTGGAAAGTGGCTCACCGTAGCCTGTCGAAGCCGGAATTTGATCGACCGGCAGCGTGTACACGGTACCGTCGCTACAGAAGAACATGACGTTGTCGAGCGTGGTGCAGGGGACGGCCGCTGTGACAGTTTCACCTTCCCGCACGCGCAGTTTATCGATGGCGGAAATCTTCCCGACGCGGCGGACCCAGCCTTCGCTGGTAAGGACGACGTTGGTGTTCTCCCGCAAAATGTAGGCTTGGGGATCAAACTCGGCGATGTCCTCACTCGACCCCAGTTCTGTCCGGCGCGGAGATTTGAACTCCTTCTGCAATGCCGTCAGTTCCGATTCGATTTCGCCCCACAACTTGGATTTCGACTTCAGGATGCCGCGAATACGTTTGGCTTCCTTTTCCTTCTCGGCAAGTTCCTGGCGGATGTCGTCGATTTCCAATGTGGAAATACGGTAGAGCGCGAGGTCCAGAATGGCAGTGGTCTGGATTTCATCGAGCGGAAACGCGGCCCGGAGTTTCACCCCGGCGTCCTGTTTTCCTTCGCTGGCCCGAATGATTTTCAGGGCCTTGTCGAGACCGTCAAAGACAATGGTGAAGCCAGTCAGAATATGAATCCGACGTTCGAGTTGTTCCAGCAAATACTCAAATCGACGCTTGACCGTGTCGAAGCGGAAGTTGAGGAAATGGGAAAGTAGTTCCGCCAAATCGCAGCGTTTCGGCAGCAGGCTGCCGTGTTCGTCGGGGACGAGGCAGGTGGCGTTGTAGGAGAAGTTGTCCTCGAGTCGCGTCTGCTTGTACAGATACGCCATCACCGTTTCCGGGTCAGCTCCCTGTTTGATGTGGAGGACAATGCGCAGCGTGGCGTTACGGTCCGATTCGTCGGCCACTTCCATCAGCTGCGGGAGTTTTCTCGACTGACAAATTTCCCCGAGGGCATTCATCAACGGCCCGGTCTCGACGCCGTAGGGAATGGAGTAAATGACGAGCCGATTTTTGACTGGCTTGCCGTTCTCTTCGTCAAACTTCCACTCGGCCCGTACCTTAATGGTGCCGCGGCCTTCTTCGTAAATCGTTTTGAGTTCTTCCGTGTCGGTGACAATGCGACCGCCCAGTGGAAAATCGGGTCCTTTGATGGACCGCATCAACTGGCGTGTTGACGCCTCGGGATTCTGGATGAGCTGCACGCAACCTCGGATAATTTCATCCAGGTTGTGGGGTGGCATGTTGGTTGCCATCCCCACTGCAATTCCCTGAGTCCCGTTGACCAGCAGGTTAGGGAACTGGGCCGGAAGGACCACTGGTTCCTGTTTGGTTCCGTCGTAATTGGGACGCGTGTCAACGGTCTGATAGCGAAGTTCCGACATCAGACGTTGCGACAGCTTCGTCAGTCGGGCTTCGGTGTATCGGTCGGCCGCAGCGGGGAGGCCCATGAGGTTACCGAAGTTCCCTTGAGGGTCGATGAGCGGTTCGCGGTAGGTAAAGTCCTGAGCGAGTCGGACCAGCGCTTCGTACACCGCTGCACCGCCATGAGGGTGGTACGTACCGGTCGTGTCACCGACAATTTTGGCGCACTTCTTAAACTTCGTCTCTGGCCCGAGACTGAGGTCGTGGTACATGACGTACAGAATGCGTCGCTGTACGGGCTTCAGGCCATCACGCACGTCGGGAAGCGCCCGCGACATAATCACCGACATGGCGTAATTCAGGTAACGCCTTCGGGTTTCGTCGCTGATGTTGACGAACTTCAAATCCTCTTCCGGTAACGAATTGTCGTCTACCGGCTGTTGCTTTCCGCTGCGCCGACTCAAGAAATTGCCTCCTGCGTGGGGTCATCCGTGAATAAGTTCCGTCCGAATACGGAATGTAGGTCGAATGGGAACAAACGTCGAGTGCTCGGAGACTCGATTTTTTGAGGTCCAGCGTGGAATCGAACCGGTGCGTGATTCGGCAAATGCTGTTTGTGCTTACGGTTGCGGAATCAGATACGCGAGTGCGGCTTCACCCGTCATGCCGACTTCAATGCCCAGTTCCGCAGCCGCTTTGCTGACGGCGACAATATTGGCCGAGTACAAGTCTTCCGGTGTCCACAACGGGCGTTCGGGAGTCCCTTTGCAAATGGCGAAGGCCATTCCAAATTCGTCAGCGCAGGCGATGTCGTACACCCCGCATCCCAACACGCCTCGGAAGGTATGGATGGCACAATACTGACCGCCGGGCCAGGAGTAGGCGACTCCGATGGCTGGTCCGTGTGGTGTGTTGAGTGTTCGCTGTTCGGCGTGCGGAATGGACATGAGGGTGGTCAGTTGGCTGATTTGGATGAGCGTGTCATGATACGTGACTTCATCTTATGGCGATTCCGTCTCCGCTGATAGGCGTTGCCATGAATTCGTTGGCATGCCGTGAAACTCATTTGGGAGTATTTCATGATCAGAAAACCCCGTTTCAGCTTCTGGGCTGGAGTCTGTTTTGCCTTGGTGTTTGTTACGTCCGGTAACGCTGCTGAGCGACGTCCGAACGTGTTGTTCATTCTCACCGATGACCAACGCCCCGATACAATTCACGCCCTCGGTAATGACGTCATTCGTACGCCGAATCTGGACAAGTTGGTGCATCGGGGCGTTTCGTTCACGCGGGCCGTGTGTGCCAATCCGATATGTACGCCAAGTCGGGGTGAAATTCTGACGGGGTGTTCCGGTTTTCGTAGCGGTGTTGTCGATTTCGGCGGCAAGCTGGATCCCGAACTGGTTTGCTGGCCGCAGGCCATGCGCGATTCAGGCTATCGCACGTACTATGTCGGCAAGTGGCATAATGATGGTCGCCCCACGACGCACGGTTTCGAACGAACGAATGGCATGTTCACTGGAGGTGGTGGAAAGTGGTGGCAGGAGAAAGTCGACTGGAAGGGGATGCCCGTCACCGGATACCGCGGCTGGATTTTTCAGGATGATGAAGGCAACCTGTTTCCCGAACGTGGTCTGGGCTTAACGCCGGACATCAGCTCGAAGTTTGCAGATGCAGCCATCGAACTCATTAAAACGCGGGATGAGCGACCGTTCTTCCTGCAACTCTGCTTCACGGCTCCACATGATCCTCTGTTGCTGCCGGAAAATGAGGAGTTTCATTACAAGGCGGAGGACATGCCAGTTCCCACTAACTTTTTGCCAGAGCATCCTTTCGACCACGGCAATTTGATGGGCCGCGACGAAGTGCTGCTGCCGTTTCCGAGAACGCCCGAAATGGTGCAGAAACTGCTCGCGGTTTACTACGCCGTCATTACGGACCTGGATCATCAGGTCGGACGGGTCATGTCAGCTCTGGAATTGACCGGGCAACTGGAGAACACCATTGTCGTTTTCACCAGCGACCACGGACTCGGTGTTGGGAGTCACGGCATCCGAGGGAAGCAGAATATGTATGAGCACACCGTTGGTGTGCCATTGCTGCTGGCAGGGCCAGATGTGCCGGTGGGACAAATTCGGAACACGCAGGTTTATTTGCGCGACCTGTATCCCACGGTGTGCGAGTTGACCAACGTTTCCGTGCCGCCGACTGTTGACGGCAAGAGTTTCAAGCAAGCACTTGGCAAGTCGGACTTCGTCGTGCATCCTCACGTGTTCTGTTACTACCGGGACAGCCAGCGGATGATTCGAACCGATCGCTGGAAACTCATTCACTATCCCCTGATTGACCGCTGGCAGTTGTTTGATGTCGTCAACGATCCGCACGAGAAGCATGATTTGTACGGACAAGTTGAACATCGGAGTACGGTGCAGGAACTCCAGAAACTGTTAGTGAAACGGCGGCAGGCTGTGGGCGACGTTCCGACGAGTTCGAAGTAACTGCTGAATTCCGCATGTACCGGGTCGGCGCAGCATTTTGCGTCATTCTTTTTCCGACGGGCGACCACCTGTTGACGCAGGTAAGCACGCCTCTCTACGGTCGAACCGCAGATTCGTTCGCCTCACGGGGACGCTCTGCGCGCACAGAGGCGGAGTTGATGGGACGGTGCCCAATACTGCAGGATGAAATTGTTTACTTAGAGCTTCCTCATGTCATTTTCGCGTCGACTGCTGCGCCGTTCGTTTGCCACTTCTGCCATGATTGCTGCGGTTGAGCGATTTGAGGATCGAACATTGCTGTCGGGCAACGTGGAGGCCTTCTTTAACGGTACACAACTGACGCTCATTGGCGACGCAGCTGCGAATGAACTCGATGTTCATATTGGTGTGAATGGTGCGTTCACCGTGACGGGAGCCAACGGCACGACAGTGAATGGTCAGATGCAGTTTGGTGCTTCGTCGTCAATGCTCGGCAGCATTGTTGCCAATCTTCGCGAGGGGGATGACGTTCTCAACATCGTGGGGCAGGGGGCGAACACAACCCGGCTGGGAGGGCTCGGCTGGTTTCAAATGGGCGAAGGGAACGACACGTTCCGCGTGAGTGATTTGAGCATGTGGTATGGCATTACGGCGTTAGGGCACGACGGGAATGACGTGCTGCAGGTTTCAAATGTTGGTCTGGGGACGAGTTTTTTCGATGGCGGTGGTGGGAATGATGCGGTTGAACTCGCCCAGGTGAATGCGCGGCTTGGTGTCACGGTGCGTGGCGGTGCAGGGGATGACCAACTTTCTGTCGATCAAAGTGTCGTGGGCCGCTGGTTGAATCTTTCCGGAGATAATGGTGCGGATGCGTTCCGTGTTACGGGCTCGCAAGTGGGTGGGCATTTCGGAATCTGGGGAGGCAGCCAGAACGACACCGTCCTCGTGCAGGATTCGAACCTCAAGTTTCAACTCACAGTGGTCGGGGACGGTGGTGATGATGCAGTACAGGTTGTGAACAACGACATTCGAAGCTTTCTGTTGTTAACCGGTGATGGGGGGGATGACTCAATCACGGCAGACATGCAGCGTGTTGGGGGGGATCTTCTCCTGTTCGGGGGGGATGGTCATGATGCGCTGCGTGTGACAAATTCCAACAGCAATTTCGCGTTCTACTTTGGTGGTGATGGCAGCGACGACCTCGCGGTGGATCAGTCGGTTATTCGCGAGAATCTGAGTGTGCACTTGGGGAACGACCACGACCTGGCCAGCCTGACGAATTTGCAAATTGGTCAGATGCTGTATGCGAACGCCGGTTGGGGAAATGACGGAATTGGCTTGTCGGCTGTTGAGGTCGGAGGGCATCTCATCCTGAAAGGAGATGACGGGGATGATGTCATTGGACTGGCCGGCACACTTGTTCACGGAGAAGCGTTTGTTTACGCCGACCTGGGTGATGATGCAGTCGTCTTCTCCGACACGCCAACGGGTGTCAACACATTTGAGTGGAATACATTCGTCTATATGGGGCCCGGCAACGACGTGGTCGACATGTGCGGAGTCCATCACTTTGCTCATGACTTGAACCTCTATGGCGGATACCGCGGGACTGATCGAATTCTGGTCGAGGAAACTCAAGACGTTGGTGGGAATGTGCTGATTTCTGGATTCGAACAGCAGAACGACACGACGGTTCCCCAGCGGGTGGATGAACTTGTCGGTCTGCTCGGCCAGTTCTTCGCGGGAATTTCAGACACACCGCTTGGAAACTTGTGCGGCAATGGAGGTCTGGCTGGTGAGAATCCGCAGGTGGTGCTGGTTGTCGATGTCTCGGGCAGCACGACGAACGACTTCCAGGGAACGCCCGTTGGTGACATCAACGGCGACGGATTCGCGGACACCATTCTCGATGCGGAACTGGCGGCCATTATCGCGTTTCATGAACAATTCGCGGCGGCTGGATTTGGTCCGGGGTCAACAATTAGTGTCGTCGTCATTGGCTCGGCAGCCGCGACCGTTGACCTCGACCCTGTCGCGCCGGGAATTCAGGCCGCTATTTCGCCAGGGGCCGACGCTGATGGAAGTGGAACGGCCGACTTCGTAGAAATTGTGTCGACTCTGACTGCCGGCGCGCTCGGTGTCGGTTCCAGCAGTACGAACTTCGAGGCGGGCTTGCGGGAAACCATTGACGTTTACAACAGCATTCTAATGCCTGGCGGCATCCCGAATGTCGTGTTCCTCTCTGACGGATTCCCCAACGCGGGCGGTACATTCGATGACGAAGTTGCGACTCTCCAAGGAATTGGAGCCAACCTTATTGCGTTTGGAATCGGTCAGGGAGCCAGCCTGACCGATTTGCAAATCATCGACAGCAACGCGTCGCTTGTGCAGTCCACCGATGAGTTCATCGACGCACTGGCGAATTTATTCACTGCGTGATTTGCGATTTAAGTTGCAGGTGAACGGCCAGCACTTTCCATTCGCTGGCGTTGCCGATGTCGATTTGAGTTAACGATTCTCGTCATTTGGATTGACGAGACCGCGGAATTCGTCGGGGTCGATATCTTTGGAAACCTTGCGTCTGCTTGAGTCCGCCATGATAGCCGTGAACATTTCGTTGATGTTGCCGAGAGCGGCCAGCGGGTCGCTGGGATCCAGTGTGAGGCCGCCAGGCTTTGTCCAAGGTTCGGCAGTGCTTTCACCAGCACGAACGAACAGGATTGTCTCTGATGGCGGGTCCGAAATCTCGTACATTGACTGGCCTTCAGGGCCAGTGAACAGCGTGCCAGGACCAACGAACGTGTGGATGGAGCTTACGCCGGCCGGGTCGTTACCGAAAACTGGTGGCATCCGTTCAATGAGCGTTTTGTTGTGTTCGCTGTCCCACGGTTCGTCGAGGTGAAATTCCTCGTACAGTTCATCCTCGTAAAGAAACGGGAGAATGTGAACGCGCCAACTCAGACCATTTTCGTTATATGCCGGAAGTGTTCCATTCGCGTCCATATAAACAGTGAGTGCCGAACAGATTACCAGCAGGGCATTGTTCTGTTTTGCTTCTTTGACTGCAGCGACTTCTCTGTCCATGATTGGTCTGACCAATTGTGGCAAACTGTCCAACTCAGCGGGGCGGGGCAGGGTTAGCTTGACCACCGTGCCATTGGTCTCGGTCTTCATCGAAGGTCCCAATGAAGTAATCAGTTTCAATAAGGGGTCGTACTGGGATTCCGAGAGCCCTTCCTGCAGGACTTCTTCCGTCATGCCATTCAGTTGGCCCGCTGCCTGCTGAGAGAGTCCTTCAAATTCCGCTGCCGTTTGTGTCGCCGCGTCTGCGGAGGCAGTGGCAACAACCAGACTCAGCAGATCTTTGCCGCGCATGTCCAGGCTCAACTGGAAAGAATTTCGATCTTCGCTGGGCAGGAACTTCGCAATGGCGTCATTCGAGGAAATAATGGTCAATTCACTTTTGGTCAGTGGCTGCAATTGCTTGACGAGAGGGAGTTCGGTCTGAACAGCAGAACGTTCCAACGTACTTTTTACTGGAGCTTCCAGTCCGAACAACAAAGTTTGTTCATCAAGTAATGTGATGGTAATCCCAGAGCGGTCGACGTACAGGGTTCGTTCGCCCAATTGCTCGCGCGTAATGGTTGTGCGGGCTGGCGACTCATCGTCTGGACCGTCCATGCCTGGTGGTGGGCCAAATTCAATGGGAAGGCCATCGGGGCCAATGGGAATGCCCTCATCTTCCGGCGGGCCATCGGGGCCAATGGGAATGCCCTCTTCTTCCGGCGGGCCGTCGGGACCAATGGGAATGCCCTCATCTTCCGGCGGGCCGTCAGGACCAATGGGGACGCCTTCTCCTTCAAACGGGCCGTCGGGACCAATGGGGACGCCCTCTCCTTCGAACGGGCCATCGGGACCAATGGGGACGCCCTCTCCTTCGAACGGGCCATCGGGACCAATGGGAAGGCCATCATCACCAATTGGCATTCCCTCTTCTTCCGGGTCGAACCTGCGTCTGGAACGTTCGCGGAAAATCTTGTTTTCGATGAGATCAGCCAGAATCATTTCGTCGAATGGTACGCGTGCGTGGACGAGTACCGTGGGCATGAAGGGGTTTTCCCGGCTCGGCGGTCCCTGCATGAGCATGGCGCCCTTCAAGACGTCCGGGGCAGAGAGCGACACGACAATGTATTCAATGTCCGCGGGCGACATCCCATATTCCTGCCCGATTTCCTCGAATATTGGGGCCAGTTGAAATTCATCGTCCGCGGCTTCGTATTCCGCGATGGTTCGCTGCACGACATCATTGGTCAGGATGTCAATGGGGCGCACAACCAAAGCGGCAATTGTCGATTCGTCGATTTGAATGAGATTGACGTCGCCAGCAGCGGGGGTTGCTTTTGTCGTGACGGCAGCAGCGGGAGGGGCTGCACTTGTCGTGGTAACAGTTGCCGTACTTGCTGTTGTTGGGGGAGCAGTTGTATTTGACGGTGCCGCTGGCGTCATATTCCTGGTGGGCGCATTGGCTGGCTCTGTGGGTGTCGCTGAATTTGGATTCTCCAATTCACCCGGTGTGGGAGCACCATTGTCGGCAACTACTGGAGCGACTTCTTCTCCGCCGCCAAACAGCGCCCAGGCGAGCCCACCGACGACCAGCAGCACTCCGAGCGCACCGCCGCCAATGAGCAATGGGTTGAGTTTCCCCGCAGCAGGCGGAGCGGCACTCTGCTTGCGACGCGGCTTGCGAGACGTTGCACTTTTGGCGGGCTCAGGCGGCCGGGATTCAGCAGCCATAGATGGCGTATTCGGCTTTTGCGCCGGTATTTGAAATCTCTGCTTGCACTTGGGGCAGGCGACTGTTTTTCCAAGCAGGCTAGCGTCTTTCAAACCGACTTTAACACCACAGTGCGGACAGGCCACTTTCATCGTTATATCCTCACTCTATGTGGTCAGGGCAAATTGACCGACCATCAAAAAAGCCCCGATGTGGGAGAGGCCTTTGCAAAACCGCCCCGGGTAACCCACCGTCCAGGAATTCCTGGTGAGGTGTGTCACTTCAATTCGGTGTTGATGTAGCCTGCCAGACAGCAGAGATTGAATCGATTTAATTGTCCTGACTGTAGTTGGGCACGGCGGGGGCAGTCAATTGTCGGAGTGACTGGGAACGTGTTTCACGGCGGAACTTACAACAACAGCGCTGGCTTCACCCAACCCTGCTAGAGTACCATGTTGTCTCATATCATATCGCAGTTCCCGTCCGCACTAGAGTGGAAATGGGTCGTTCCGTCGAACAGTTTATTGAACAGTGGGTGGCCTCCGGTCTGGCGACTGAGAGCGAGGCCAAGGGCTACGTTGCGCGAATGGACCCGCCGTCAGATTCTGGTGAGTCGCTGGCCAGACACCTCATCCGAGCGGAGAAACTGACGAAGTTTCAGGCTCAGGTCATGCTGCAGGGGAAAGGGAAGTCTCTGCGGCTGGGGAACTATGCCATTCTTGACCAGCTGGGGCAGGGTGGGATGGGGGTGGTTTACAAGGCGCGGCATATGCGCATGGATCGCATTTCCGCACTGAAAATTCTGCCGCCGAAAATGGTGGAGTCGCAGGACTTGGTGGATCGCTTCCTGCGGGAAGCTAAGGCAGCGGCAAGGCTGCATCATCCTAATATCGTCACTGCCTTCGATGCCGACGAGGTCAAAGGGACGTACTACCTCGTTATGGAGTACGTAGATGGTTCCGACCTTTCGTCGCTGGTAAAGAAAGGGGGCGTGCTGAATGTTGAGCAGTCGATTGATGTCATCAGGCAGGCTGCGGAGGGATTGCAGTACGCCCATGAACGGGGCGTTATTCACCGCGACATTAAGCCGGGGAACCTGCTGCTCGACACTTCCGGCAAGGTCAAAATCCTCGACATGGGGCTGGCCCGTATCGAGGGAGACGTCGGACAACAGGCGGAATTGACGGGCACCGGGACGGTCATGGGAACCGTCGACTACATGTCGCCGGAGCAGGCCCTCGACACCAAAACGGCGGACGCCCGCAGTGATATCTACTCGCTGGGCATCACCCTGTGGTATTTGCTGACGGGACGCCCGGCTTATGCGGGCAGTTCGCTCATGGCCCGGATGTTGGCGCATCGAGACGAGAAGATTCCGTCGCTGTGTGAGTCGCGACAGGATGTGCCGCAATGGTTGGATGACGTTTTCAAGAAAATGGTGGCCAAGTCGGCGAGCGAACGTTTTCAGTCGATGGCGGAAGTCGCTCAGGCGTTGAGCCAGCGTGGGCAGGGAGATGTCACAGCCATTGTCGGAATGGGTGGTGAAGACAGCGGACTGGCGACGTTTCTTTCCAACTTGCGAAAAGAGGACCAGACACTGGGGCCCGTGGCTGCTTCGCAGACTGTCGCTGCCGAAGAACTGGATGACGTTGTCGGATCGGCCCCGACTATGTTGGCCGTTGATGCCAATGTGTCGACCGACGCGACTACGCTCGTCACGCCCGAGTCGTCCGCCTCACCATCGCAGCCCAAGGCAACTCGCAGCAATGTTTTCCTGAGAAATGTCGGTATTTCCGCACTTGTTGCGTTAGGACTGTTCATCGTCGTGGGTCTGCCGGTGCTGAAGAAGTGGTTGCGTCCTCCGGAGGAGGTTGTTGACGTTCCGAGCAATGGTGAGACTGCGCCAGTCAATGGTGAATTAACACCTGCCAACGAGCCGCACTTTGGCCTAAAGTTCGATGGCGAAGATGATTCCATATCCTTTGACGAGTTCGAATGGACCTCCGACGCGTTCACTATTGAGCTATATGCCACCGCGCCAGAAGAAGGGCAGGGGGGGATGCTCATTGGCCTTTCAGGAAATTTTGACGCCTTTCAGATTTTTGACGGGAAGCCGACGACAGGGAGGCCTCGTGTTTGCGGTGCGGGCGTTGTTGGAGACCGTCCTTATCGGAACACCGTTTACCGCCTTAAGGAAGGAACGCGGCAGCACCGGGCATTGGTCGTCGAGGGAACCGAGGCTCGCTACTACATCGATGGCTTTCTGGTTGGCACCGTTGATGATGTTCTGGATTCTCCCCGCGACTGGACGCTGACTTCGCTCAGCATTGGCTGCAAGCGCGGCGGCACGGAGTTCTACGACGGCACCATTGACCTTGTGCGGATTTCGAAGACGGCGCGTTATTCGGGCAAGGAAGTGGCGATTCCTGATTTAAATGCTGACGCAGACACACTTGCGCTCTACGAATTCGCTGAGGCCGGGGAGCAAACTGTTACCAGTTCCATGGCCGGCGCGCCCGAGGGGACCATTCAGGGAGCAAACTGGGTGGCGCTGGATGGTTCGGTGTTTCCAACTCCAGCAACAGCCCCAGTGAATTCAGTTGAAGATGAGTTGAAATCATTGGTGGCCGAAACGGAGTTCGTTGAATGGCTCCGCAGTCGGGGCTGTACGATTGGGTTTGAACGTTCTGGAAAGAAATTGAAACTCGCTGAGGATGAACCGTACACCGACGACCCAGCAGTATTCTGGCGCGTGGAAGTGCACTCGGTTGCGGCACTTGGGCCGGGGGAGTTGGTCGAAACGCGGGAAAATCTACGTGGATGTCAGCGATTCCTTGGCGGATTCCTGCCCGCTCAAGACAGCGACGCTTGGGCCGAGGCGTTCGCGACATGTCCCTCCATTAATGATGTTAACGCGTATAGTTGTGACCTGTCCGAGCAGGGACTGCAGTCGCTTGGTGGCATTTCGACTATGAAATACCTCAACCTCGACCGTTGCCAAGAACTACGCGGCGACATGTTGACGCTATTAGCTGGATGCACGTCCCTGGCAACTCTGGCGCTTTCTCCCGAGGCGTTGAATGAAGGTACGATTTCCACGTCCCACGTACAGCAATTGCAAGATTTGCTTCCTGCGTGTTACATCCAGTTGGCGGGAACAAGGAACGAAGAGTTTCCAGGTCTATCGCCGCCGCGACCGGCATCAACGGCTGGTCTGCATTTTGATGGAAAGTCGTCGGTCATTGTGCCGCATCCGGTTCTTCGCGGCACCAGGTTCTGCACGATTGAAGCGTGGGTTACTCCCGAAGTTCAGACCACTTCGTATCCGTTGGTGGTAGGTTTCGGTGGAATTAAGCTGAAGCTGGAACGGGGTGATAGTCCCACGTGGACTTGGCTGATTACGCACGAAGAGACGGGCAAGACGTCAGGCAGTATTGGTTCCGCGGAAGCAGCGCAGCCCGGCGTGCCTGTGCATGTGGCTGGCGAGTGGGATGGCAACTTATGGCGGCTGTACATCAACGGGCAACCAATGACCAATACCAGTCGCATTCGGCCAAACATTACGGCCGAAGCATTCGGGCTGACCAGTGAAACCAGCGAACTGGCAATTGGAGGCTATCACAACACTTCACCAACCAATCCCGAAACTTATTTTCAGGGAACAATTCATTCCGTCCGTGTTTCCAACACACGCCGCCACGAAAAGACCTTCCGGCCAAATCCTGTTTTGACGAGCGACGAGAATACTGTGGCGTTGTATGACTTCACGCAGGACCCTGGAGTGACCGCGAAAGACCTCAGTGGGCACGGGCATGATGGGATGGTTCATGGGGCGACATGGCTGGGAGGTTCAGCGCATTCCGCATACTCACTTAGTTTTGATGGTGTTGACGATTACGTTGTTGTACCGACAGTTGCCTATAAGGGAGGGCCTTTCACGTTAGAAGCCTGGTTCACGCCAGAGAGACTCTCGGATAGCCCGGTGGAGAGTATTTCGAATGAGAACGATCCTGTTCAGGTTCCACTCGTATGGGAGGGACTTGGAACGATTGTGGTTCGCGGTGAACGTCGTGAAAATATTTGGGGTGTCTCCGATTTGGCGATTCATGATGTTCACGGTCGTCTGAAACGAGGTTTGCGGTCCCATGTTGCCTTCGTTGTCACCCCGGATGCGCTGCGGCTCTATCTCGACGGTAAACTGGTGAGGTCCCATGACCGTTCAAAATCGTTTCCTCCGAATGCCGGAGCGGTGCTTCTTGGAGCTCATATTCCTCCGTGGAATAAGGATTTGAAGATCGATCATTTTCGAGGGAGCATCCACGCTGCGATGATCTCGAACGCAGAACGCTATCGATCCGACTTCAACCCTGGTGATCTGAGTCCAGACGCTGACACCATTGCCTGCTACGATTTCTCACTGGGTGAAGGGAACGTTCTTAAGGACATCAGTGGACACGGGCATGATGGGGAAATTCATGGGGCGCGGTGGGTAGCGAATGGGCAGCCACAGCCGACGGTTAACAATGCCCTTCGCTTTGATGGCATTGATGACCACCTCCTGTTCGACGATCTCAAGCTTGATGAGCGGCGTCCTGATCAGCCTTTGACAATTGAGTTCGCCATTCGGCCTGCGGCCATGCAAGTGGCCAATCCCATTTCGTGGCTGGGGGCTCACTGGATTGCTGTCTTTCAGAGTGATCAACGCTTTGGTGTGGGCCAACTGCGGGAACGGCCCGAACTTGTCGTGACCAGCGCGAACTTCGAATTGGGCCAGTGGCATCAAATTGCGGCGGTGTTTAACGGGCAGAACTGGTTGCTGTACGTCGATGGTCAGCTTCAGCCCGTGTCCCCATTGGGATTTGATTTACAGCCGACAGAGGGTGGTCTGTACGTTGGCGGAGCACCCATTGAGAAACTGGTGGGGCATACTGACGGTCGCTGGTTTGCTGGAGATATTGACGAACTCCGAATTTCGCGGGTCGCACGCTATCGCGGCCCGTCGTACGAACCGGCGCCACGGCTCGGAACCGACGGGGACACCTTGGGCCTCTACCATTTTGACGAAGGGAATGGTGACGTCATCGTCGATTCTTCGGGGCACGAGCGGCATGGAAGACGTGTTGGTGGTGAATGGGTGCTCATGGACGAATCGACGAACTAATCCCCGACTGAAATTGGAGTGGAGCTTCCAAATATGCGAACGGCTATTCGTGGGCTTATTCTCAGTCTGGCTTTACTTGGCGGCGCTTTGGCCGATGCTGCCGACGTTCTCGAACGCTATGAGTCAACCGATACCTTGAATCCGGGAGAGGACTCAAATCCCGACGCGCAGAGTTGTCTTGAAGGGTTGTGCTGGGAACCCGGCGAGTTCAAGGTTGAAGTCACCACGGCGGTGCAGGGGAGAGGAGATTTTCTTGTTCGGTTTCCCTCACCACGGCCCACCGGGAATGAGGTGAATGATTTGGTCGCTTTGGAATGGTACGCCGTACTTGATAAGGCGGGAAAACCTGAGCGTGCGCCAGCCGTCGTGGTTGTGCATGAGTCGGGTAGCGGCATGGCGGTGGGGCGTTTGTTTGCTCAAGGATTTCGTCAGCGCGGGATTCATGCCTTCATGCTGCAGCTTCCAAACTACGGACTGCGAAGAATCGCTCGTCATGTCGATGCAGCCAATATGTTGCCAGCGCTCAAACAGGGGATTGCTGACACCCGTCGTGCCCGGGACGCGGTTCGCGTTCTACCAGAGGTCGACTCAGAGAAGATTGCGCTGCAGGGAACAAGTTTGGGAGGCTTTGTCGCTTCAACGTCGGGAGCCATTGATGCCGGTTTTCAGCCCGTGTTTTTGACGCTCTCCGGGGGAGACATTTATTCCGTCATCAAACAAGGAAAGAAAGACGCAGCCAAGGTACGGGAGCGATTGGAAGCTGCCGGGGTTGATGACGGGCGACTTCGGGAAATGACACAGGCCATTGAACCGAATCGGGTGGCGCATCGACTCAGGGCGGAGACGACATTTCTCTACTCTGGTCTGTACGATGAAGTGGTTCCGCTGGCGAATGCGGAAAGTCTGGCCAGCAAGATTGGCTTGGCCGCAGACCATCACACCAAGTTGCCTTCGAACCATTACACCGGCGTGGTCTTCATGCCCGTCATTCTCGACCACATGGCCACGCAAATTATGGGGCGACCGGTGAAGGGGCCGGCGGCAGTCGAGTAGCGGGTTTTCGGTAAGGGCGATTACGGTGCTGCTCGGTTGAGATGGTTGAGTGTGGCTTCGCCACGGTTGAGATGGTTGAGAACATCGAAAAGTGAATCACACAATGTTCTCAAATGCTCAGTCCTGCTTGGGGATTTCGAGTTGGATGTCGAAGAATTCGGCGGAGCTTTGACTGCGAACTCCTCCACCTTCAAACGCGAAAGTGCGGTCGTTCCTCACTTTGGGGTTCGAGCGGGCGACCTCGTTGCCGTCGATTTTCAGAATGGCCTGGTCTCCCCGCATGGTGACTTCGATTTGGTAAACCTGCCCGAATTTGAATGGGAAACGTGTCCCCGTGGCTTTGGATCCATGCAGGAAGAAGAGTTGGTCCTCTCCTTCGTAACCGAAGTGGAATGACCCAAAGCGGATGCGGGGGTTGGTTGGTCCATTGACCCGCAGTTTGCAGCGGAATGTGAAGTCGTTGGGGAACGTCTGTTTGGAATTAATGCGGGAGTTGCCCGTGCCAATAATACGGCCCCCTTGCTCCTGCCATTCGCCTCGGCCAATTTCCCAGGCGTCCAGGGTGTTGAGGTTAATTTTCGTTACGGCTGACTTTGGCTCGGGGGAATTGGAAGGTCGAGCCGCACCATCCCCAAAGATTTCTCGCACCTGAATTTTGAGAATGTCGTTGTTGATGAGGTAGCGACCGTCTGGCGAGATATTGAGTGCGTCGACCGCGAGCGTTGAGGCGTCGAGCACCTGTTCCTGCTTCTCCGTTTCTCGATTCAAAACGCTTATTTTGCCGTCATCTCCGCCGGAAATGAGGTGCCGGTTCTCGTTGGCAAATGCAATGGACGTGACTGGCTTGGAGTGCATTTGACCGCGAAACAGTAGTTGCTTTTTGACAAGGTCCCACGTGTAGACAGTACCGTCGTAACATCCCGCCGCTCCGAGCTTCTGGTCACTGGAGAGTGTTACCGCGGTAATTTGGTCATGTGCACCAAACATGAATGCGGGCAGCATTTTCTGAAGGCTGACAAACGCGACGTCAGAGGAAATGCCGGCGAACAGAAACTTCCCGTCCGGGGAGAGCGTCATGCAGCTGACATTCCAGTCGTTGTGCGTCTTGGCGGCAGCGAGCAATTTGCCGTTCGCCGCATCGAAGGCGTAGTACTGATCGCGTCCGACGAAAATCTGCTTCCCGTCTGATGAGAAGAGGACGGCCTCGACTTCGCTGTCGGTGCCAGATGTCGTCATGAGTTGTCGCCCGGTCGCGACATCCCAGCAGGTTGTTGCACCGTCACGGCTGCCCACGGCCACACGCTTCCCTGCCGGATCAAACGCGAGGGTATTGATGCTGTCTCCTGCATACCGGATGAGACGCAGATGTTTGAATGTCTTCAGATCCCAAATTCGGACTGCATGGCCGCGGCTGTCGTCACCCGGTACGTCATAACCTCCCGATGCGAGAAGCTGGCCATCCGGCGAGATCGCCATTGCGAGGACTCGCCCGGCTGAGCCTTCGAGAATGCGCGGCTTGCCCAGCTTCAGCGGTTCCTGTGCGGTGCTGGTGGCAACCATTCCGAGAGATAGTATCCCCATGAGCAACATAGAGATTCGATTCACGGGGCACCTCGGCACATCTTCGACGTTGGGGATTATTGACGTGACGTCTGGCGAAGGAATAGCAGCAGGGAGGCAAGAAGGCAATCAAGCTGCTGCGAAGACGTGAAGATTTCCGGGCACGAAAAAAGCCACCAGAATTAATCCTGGTGGCTTTCTCGTACGAGCATGAAACGGACGCGAGATTAAATCGCGCCGGCCATTTGTTCAGCGTTTTCTTCGACGGGGACTTCTGGGAGGTCTTCGCCGGTGTAGAGCGATTCTACGAAGCCGCGCAGGTGTTCGGCACGGGTGTTGTGCTGCAACTTGCGGAGGGCCTTCGATTCGATTTGTCGAATACGTTCGCGGGTCACTTTGAAAATGCGACCGGTTTCTTCCAGCGTGTAACTGTATCCATCTCCCAGACCGTAGCGGAGCTTAATGATTTCCCGCTCACGGTAGGTAAGGCTCTTCAGCACGTGGTTGATTTTGTCCCGCAGCATTTGATGCATAGCGGAATCAGCAGGTGTGCTTTCGCTGCCGTCTTGCAGGAAGTCCCCGTAGCTTGAGTCTTCGCTTTCGCCAACTGGCGTATCGAGACTGATGGGGTGCTTCCACGTCTTCATAATGCGTTCGGTTTCTTCAACCGACAAGTCGACTGCTTCGGCCAACTCTTCCGTGGTCGGCTCGCGACCGGTTTCCTGTCGGATTTGCTCGCTCTTGGCCTTGAGCGTCGAAATGCTCTGGAACATGTGGACCGGAATACGAATGGTACGGGCATGATCGGCGACGGCTCGGGTAATGGCCTGACGAATCCACCAGGTGGCGTACGTCGAGAACTTGTAACCGCGGCGGTATTCGTACTTCTCGACACCACGCATGAGGCCAGCGTTTCCTTCCTGGATGAGGTCGAGGAAGGAGAGACCGCGGTTACGGTACTTCTTGGCAATGGAGACCACGAGACGCAGGTTACCGCCGGAAAGCTGCTGCTTGGCTTCGGTCCAGGCGTCGAAGCGGTGACGGATGCGGGCGAGGCGGGCACGAAACTCGGCTGGGGTTTCCAGCGTCATTTCGATGAGTTCGTTCAGTTCCCGCTGCATCATGGCGACTTCGTCAGCCGCTGAGGGCTTGCGACGCAGGGCGTTGATGTCGCGTTCCAGTTCGTTCATCCGATCGCCAATTTGCTGCATCCGTTTGTAGACGGGTTGCAGGCGGTGCGTACGAACCGAGAGTTCTTCGCAGAGCGAGCACATTTTGCGGCGGCGAATGACCATCCGCTCGCTGGCTTCGTTACGTTCTTCCTTGGAAGAATCGGGTGCGTGCAGGATGTCGAAGTCTTTGCGGTTTTCGGCAAGCAGGTACTTCAGGGTTGGCAGGTTGACAGGCATCCTTCCAAGAATTTGTTCCTTCTTAGTATTCTCGGTGTCTGACGTGCGGAGCGTCCGCTCGAAGGGGAGCTCGTTGTTATTCACCTTGTCGAGGATGTCGACCGCCGTGTTGAGTGCGAAGTCCGACTCCATCATGGTGCGGCGATAACGCTTCCGGGTGATTTCAATTTGCTTGGCGAGGAAGATTTCGTCCTCGCGGGTCAGCAGCGGAATGTTCCCCATTTGGCTGAGGTACATCCGAATGGGATCACGGGAGGACATGGGCGTTTCGGGCTCGATGAGTCCACGCGCCATATCGGCGACCACATCGGTGTCGTTGGATGCCTGCTCCATGCGGTTCTTTTCTGCCACCGTACGCGGAGCGTTAGGGCAGTTGATGAGCGGCAAGTCCAACTCTTCGAGGGCGTGAATAATTCGATCCATCATGACCGGATCGCCACCTTCGTCAGGAAGGTAGGTGTCGACCATTTGATAGGTCAGGAATCCACGCGAACCGGCCTCAATCATGAGGGCCTTCAAACCGGGTTCAACTTGATGCACGGGGCAACTCCATGGACAACGAAAGGTTCACATAAGTGAACAGAAACGTGTGGAAAAATTAACAATGGGGACGGCTGTTTTGGTTGCGTCAACGAAAAGACGTCGTGCCGGGCAAGGGCGAGAAGCAGTTCGAGACCCAATTGGTTTCAGCCAAACAGTTTAGGTGGCAGGTCCCGGTGGTAGGCCGAAATTCGGTAACGGAGGAGCCGAAGAGGGAAGTGGCGGCGAATCGCCAAAACAACGACCAATCATCACGTCCACCTTGACCGTCACGAAGCAGTTGGAACTGCTGCTTCGAAAAGCTGACGATAGTTGCTGTAACATGTTACGCCTAATCCTGTTGTGTTTCTCTCTGGGCTTCTTCCGAGTGCAGATTTCAGCCCCAACAGGGCCGTTATCGTACCACAAGTCAACCTCTGGTCTATGCAATTTTTGCAGAGACCAAACATTTCTCAGAAAATCATTAAAGCCCTCGTGGCTGCGGCGTTTGCTGGGGAACAGCAGGGGCGTTGTGCGATTTGGTCAATCTGTCCACAAGCGTTGAGGAGTTCTCTCATTTCCCACAACATTCACATATTAATTAGTACGCCCTGGAACCCGTTCGGTCAAATTGATCGGCTTCACAGAAGGCGGACTGGAAGGGGGCGCGGTTCGTCTAGATCGAATTCGAAGACCTGACGGGTTGACGACTTTTGGCAACATCGAGACGTAAGTGGCGGATCGCAGTGCCCGTGTCGCTATCGCACAACTTCGTACGATTTTCGCTGTAAGTTGCACTGCTTATACGACCCCAACCCCCGTCGGGATCGACAACAAGTCGGTCGATTCAATTGGTTTCCCGTAATTGAGTTAACAGAGCTTCTGCCGCAGCCTGGGGATTGGTGGCCTGGCAAATGGCTCCGCTGACCGCGATACGATTGACACAGGTTGATGCGACGTCGCCCACATTGCCCAAATCGATGCCGCCAATGGCGAATGCAGGAATGGGAGTGAGGTTGATCGACTGGCGCAGATATTCGAGACCGGCAAATGTTTCGAAATTTTTGGTTTCGGACGGAAACACCGGACCTAATCCGACATAGTCGACATTTTGTTGGATGGCCTCCTGCAGTTGCTCGACCGAGTGTGTGGAGACACCAATCAATAACTGCGACTGGCTGAGTCGTCGAACGTCATTCAACGCGAGGTCCTCCTGACCAATGTGAACTCCATCGGCGCCCGAGAGCAGGGCAATGTCGACGCGGTCATTAATAATGAGGAGTGCGTTGGCTGCCGTGGTCAGCCTACGGAGGACACGTGCCCGCTCCAGAAGTTCGCGGTCGGAGAATTGTTTTTCCCGGAGTTGGATAATTCCTACTCCGCCAGCGAGGCTCTCCTCGGCCACCTGTTGCCAGGGAAGTCGACAACGTGCCTCTTCCAGCAGTAAGTAAAGGTGTCGACCTGCCAGCAACCGTTCACTGCGGAGGCGGGCCGACAACGCCTGCTCGATGGAATAGAACTCGTATCGAAGTTGCTCAATGCGAGTGGCGAAATCCGTGTTGATGACCTTGCCGAATTCTTCGAGGCTGCGGAGAGCTTCCTCGACCCGTTTGCAGTTGGCGCGGACGACATCTTCGACACTGCCACGCTGCTTTTCCTGCGGCGTGGTGATTTCACGTCCCACGTCGTGGTGGCTGTCGCGGACTGCGATCCAAGCGTCACTGCCGACCAGTTGCAGCGCTGACGTCAGCCCGTGTCGGAAGGTTTTGCACTGTTCACTGAGCTGGGGCTGGTTCAACTGGAATCGGACGAAATCTTCGACGACGCGCACTCCCTCCCGGCAACGATTTGCCGCAGCGTCCAAAGTGCGATGCAATGAGTCCATGTTTGGGATTTGGAAGTGAGAGTGACTTTCGAATTCGATTTCACACGTGAATAACCAGGCACGACGTCGGCCCGAGGCCTTAAGGCCTACGGCTCACAAGTTGCATGTAGACTCGCTGGAAATCTGCTAGTCCTGCGGTTCGCCACTCGACTCACTGCCGCCTAGCGAGCGCTTCATCGAGCTGAGAAATGGGCCGACGTGCGGGGACGCCATGAAGACTCGGGCTGAAACGGCAGACCGAGGGAACAGGTTCGTAATAAAGTCGAAGCAGAATTCGGTTCCCGAATGGCGGATGAGGACGGCGTTGGCGTAGCGGCCACTCAGTAAGTCGTCGGGAAGGCGAAGGTCATCGTAAATGTCTTCAATGGGCGGGGCTGGCTGCTTGGGAGCTGGTTTCGCGGGTTTTGGTTCACTTTCTGAAGGCAGCTCGGACGGCAGTTGAGGCGTTTCGTGTTGTGCCGAGACAATTCCTTCCTCGGAGCCTCGGAATTCTTCAGAAGTTTCGCGTAGTGATTGCGGCAGTGGCATTTTCGGCAGCGGGCCAAACCGCTTTTCGTAGTTGCCAACATTGTCGGTCAGGGCCGTTACGAACTGACGCGCCACGGCGTGTGGCATGACAATCCGGGAGACAATCCTTTGATTCTCACCCATGCGGAGCACGAAGTCGCAAATGAATTCAAATGGCCCGGAGAGGATGAGGACGCCGTTGCTGAATACGCCGGCGCCAACGTGCTCTGGCAGGCGTGCACTCAGGTTTTTGTGATGCACCTTTCCATGCAGTGGGGCATCATTGTCATCGGATTGGTTGTCATCAGGGAAGGGGGAATCAGTCATGTTTGCGAGTTCGACTCAGTTCTTCGCTTGGGGCCGTTGAAGCGCCGATTGTGCAAGCCGATAGCTCGGTTCGTCAACAGACTTCATCGCATTACAGTCGACCGCTGCGGAGAATTCCCCACACCAGCCACACACCGAGGAGGCCCGAGAGGACGAACAGTGGAATGCCGAAATAGACGGAACCGGCTGAGGCCGTGCGAATAACGAGTGCCGCGGCGACGACCAATGCGGAGACGACCAGACCGACGACAACTCGGTTACTGGATCGATCAAACTCGTTGATGAGTCGATCCAGTCCCCTGTGTTCCAGATTAATGTTGAGGTTGTCTTCGGAGATTTTTCGTAGCGTGGCTCCCAGCGAGAGCGGTAAGTCATGCGCTGCTTTCAGCAGGACTTTCAAATCCTCAACCGTGCGCTGGGCAATGCGTCTGGGGTCGTAGCGGCGCTTCACCATTTTCTCGACAAACGGGACCAGTTCCATCGCCAAATTGAAATTGGGGTCCAGCTTTCGTCCTACACCTTCCAGCGTGACGATGGCCCGAATGAGCAACATGAAATCGGGCGGACACCGCAAGCCGAAGTTCGACATGATGTCCACAAAGTCGTTGAGCATGCGACCGACGTTGAGCTGTTCGAGCGGAACGCCGTAGTACGATTCGATGAAGTCGTTAACGTCGGCCCGCAGCAGTGCACGATCTACGGGCTGCGTTGGTGCACCGACTTCCAGAATAGTGTTCACGGCTCGGTCGACGTCGTGCTTCGCGATGGAAAGGAACAGGTCGACCAGTTGTTCGCGTTTGGATTCTTCGAGGTGACCAATCATGCCAAAGTCCAGCAGCACGATTTTGCCGTCTTCGCGAACTCTCAGATTTCCGGGATGCGGGTCGCCGTGGAAAATTCCAATCTCGAAGGCCTGCCGCATGAAAATGCGGGCACCATTTTGTGCGATTTGCTCCGGTGCCAGCCGCATTTTTTTCAGTTCATCGAGATCTGTCGCCTTGGCTCCTTCGATGAATTCCATGGTGAGCACGGCGTCGGTCGAGAGGTTGGGGTAGACCACCGGAATGTGGACCCGTTCATCTTTGGCGAAAACTCGGGCGAATTCTGCACTGGTGCGGGCTTCGCGGCGGAAGTTGATTTCGCGACGAATGGTGCGGCTGAAATGATTCACCAGGCCGACAGGATCGAACACCCGCGACTCGGGCACCTGCCGGACGAGCAACTGCGCCAGTTCCAGCAGCAGCGATAAATCGCGTTCGATTTCCTTGCCAATGTTCGGACGCCGCACCTTTACAGCGAGTTTGTGACCATCACGATGCGTTGCCTTATGTACCTGAGCCAACGAACCGGCGGCCATTGGTTCGGAATCAAACTCGGCGAACAGCTCGGTAACTGGTCGGCCCAGTTCTTTTTCGACTTGTTTGACCGACTCTTCACTCGGAAACGGTGAGACGTCGTCCTGCAGTTTGGTGAGTTCTTCAATGAAGTCGGCGGGGAGCAAATCGGGGCGTGTGCTCATGACCTGGCCGAACTTAATAAACGTGGGCCCCAAATCCTGGAGGGCCATGCGAATTCGCTGGGCGGACGTGAGGTCGGGCGAAATCTCCTGCTTATGAAATGAAATGACCCGCTTGCCCCAGTTTAGCACCGACAGCACACCCATGCGGTCGAGTAAATCACCGAATCCGTAAAACAGCAGCACCGTGACAATTTCACGGCCCCGGTTGAGGTTTTTGATCAGACGGATGGGATTCAGCGGTGATTGTTGCATTACTGCGACTTCTCAAGTGGTGCGGAATTCAGCACGGGCGGGCGAAGTTACTCGGATGACTGAGGGGTGGAGGAATCGGATTCCGCGGCGCGTCCGCGTCGATAACGGGGCTGTCCGTCCCAGCCGAGTTTGCGGTGCAGGGTGCCGTAATAACTGTGGCTGGTGAGTCGCACCAGTTGAAACTGAAAAGGTGCCCGGCGAATGACGGCCCGGTCGCCAGGGCGAAACGGTTCTCGAATCTGTCCATCGATGACAAGGGTCACGCCTTCCGGAGCATGTGGGGCGGTGAGTTCGTATTCGACATCTGCTCTGTCCACGAGTGGACGAACGGTGAGGGTATGTGGACAAATGGGCGTGACGACAAACGCCTCCAAATCCTGCCGGAGAATGGGGCCTCCCGCGGAGAGACTGTGGGCCGTCGAACCGACCGGGGTGCTGATGATGAGACCATCACCGCTGTAGGTGGTGACGTGTTGACCGTCGATGGCGAGCTCGACGTCAATCATGGCCAGTGAACCGGCGGAGAGAATGGACGTTTCATTCAGTCCGATATGTCTGACGGAAGTTCCATCCCGCCGATGCAGTTCGCATTCGAACATGATGTGGTGCACGATTTTGTATTTCCCCTGTTCGATGTCATCGAGCCCTTCTTCGATTTCATCAGTCGGGATGTCGGCGAGGAATCCGAGTCGTCCCTGATTCAGCCCCAACACGGGAATTTGACGGGCGCCAAACGAGCGGCATGCTCGAAGAATGGCACCATCACCCCCAATGACGAGTGCCATGTCGGCCTCGATTTGCTCATGCGCCGTTTCTTCCGCGGTGAGTGCCCCCACAACATGAATTGCAGGCCGCGCGCGGAGTCCCGCGTGCAACTGCTTCCAGGTTTGCTGCACACGCTCAGACTGATCGCGTGCAATGACAACAACCTGCAACGGATTCGAAGGAGTGTTCGTCATGGAGGTGATCCGAACAACATGGTGGACAATGTCTCATACAAAGTGTGCCACTGGCTGCTTGTCAGCCAGTGCTTCGAATCTACCGGTTTAGAGGACCGCAGGGTAGTGCAATGGGGGAGTGATCAGGCGAGATCGAGTTGCTGACGATGCTGGAATTCGTGCCATGCCCACGTCGCGCAGCAGCGTGGGCATGCTTTGAGGGACAGCAACACCGGTTCATGCTCTTACTACTTCGGTGTGAAACTGGGAATCAGGTAATGGTGGTAAACACCACTTGATGTTCGATTTCCCGATTACCCCTTCAGCAACTCCAGGAACTCCTGCTGAGAAATGCCTGCTTGCCGCAGAATGTTCCTCAGCGTCCCTGAAGCCAGTTCTCGTCGTTCAGGGATCGTAATTCCAGTAGGTGGATCATCCCGGTACATAAAGACGTGGGAACCCTTTCCGCGTCCTTTGATGAGACGAAAGCCATACCGCTGCAGCACTCGAATCACGTCTCGGCTACTCACCGGAGGAAGTCTACTGGACATCGTCTTCCTCCGAATTCTTTCGATCCTGTCGGTCTTTTCGACGCGCCTGCCAGGCAACGTCGTGGACCTGCATGAATCCATTCAATACGAATTCGTTTCTGTCGTTCTTGTAGCCTACAGCGTGATCCTTCCGCCCCTTGTGTTGCAGAATCTCAAGAAGTCCCTTCTTTTGGAGCTTATAGGCCCACTTTCTGACTGTGTCCTTTGCCACACCAAGGTCTTCCGCCAACTCCTCCCAGTAGGCACGAATCGGGTCGGTTTTGAACTTGCGGGCGGCCAGCGTTAACAGCAGCATGACGTGGCAGGGCTTCAGTCCAAGTTCACTCCACTTCGGCTCCCCCAAGTACCGCGCCATGCGAATGAGCGATCTGGGCACCTTGATAAAATCGTTCGCCTCCTGCTCTTTTCCGAATACAACCGTCGTTCCGCCCTCAACGGCTTGCTTTCCAATGAGCGTTCTTCGTTTCTTTGCCACGTCATTCTTCCCTGTTTCATCAAAATCCGTTTGCCATGCACGCGACATTTTGAGCGGGAGTTTGAGTTTTGCAACACGGGTTTAAGGAAGACCGCATTCTTCCAGATATTTAGTCTTATCAGTTAATCAGTCTTACAGTCATTAAGTCTTCAGAGATAGCGTCTTACTGGGATGTCCCGAATCGTCCAGTCATGAGGGTTACAATCACCACGCCGCATGGAAAAATTGCATGTCCCGTGTGTGACAAAAAGACCACCCTTCGTGTGCAGAAAAACTTTCTTGGAAACGCCGAAAACTAAGCTGGCACGTTCACCAGTTCCGCGCTTCCCAATTCTTCGGGAATGGTCATGCCCGCTGCGTTTGCCCCGGCAATCCAGCATTCGATTGCATCACTTGCGTTTTGAATTGCCTCTTCCTTGGTGAGACCATCAGAGAAACAGCCGGGTAAGCTTGGCACCTCTGCAATCCAAGCGTCACTTTCGGGATCGCGGTAGACTAGCACTTGTCTCATCGTTCACTGTTCCTCAATTCGCAAATTGCCCAAGGAATGATACATCTGAAACTCGCTTCTGACTACGGCAACCCGCACTGGTTGCCACATTCGAACACCCTGAATTTGGGAGGTTTCGTAGGCTGGGTTGGCGAACGGTGTGAATGTGTCATTTTCAAGAGAGGATGCTGCAGTACGACAATTCAAACCCAGCATTGCGTTGAGACCGTCGCGTGCTGGGTTTGGTCCAATTTCATGCACTGCCGAGCAATGCAAGAGCGCCGATTTGACTTCGCACAACCCAGCCTACGAAACTCGCAACCATCTTTCCCGCAGCAATCGGTGCCACGGCGCAACCGTACGCAATGGGATTGAGCATGACCGCTCACGGTGACCTGATGCAAATCGGGTCGGAAATGCGTTCCCAACTGAATGGGTGATCCAAGGTTTTCCCATTCTATGAGCCGGCCGGCGACGGAACGCGATTTCTAAATCCTTGAATCCGTGGCATTATGGACATGCTCGCCCAGAGTCGCGACTCGCTTTTTTGTTCTTGAATTGAGAATTGCCACAAAGAAGCACAAGAAGACACGAAAAAGCATGCTGATGAGCAGGTGAAGGCAGACGGGGGGCGTGTCTCACGGTTGCTCTTGCCATTTGATTATTTTGAAACGCAGAGGGCGCAGGGAGCGCGGAGATTCGGGAGGGGCTCCTGTCTTCTTCGCGACCTCAGCGCTCTCGGCGTTTCTATTCTTTCCCGAGTCGAAGCACGGCCTTGTGCGGCACCGCGATTTGCATTGTTTTGGAATAGCCACAAAAAACACGAAAAATCGCGAAAAGCAATTTCGTCGTTCGGCAGCACCGGACCTGCTGCGCCGATCCACGTCTGAACACGGGCCGACAAGCAGCCCGCGGCACACGGGCGTTTCAGTTGAGATTATTGCTTGATGCGCTCGCGCGTGAGTGTGCAGGTGCGCTGCAGCACTTTGTCTTTCAGGAAGCGGGGGGCGACCCACGCGTTGCTGTTGAGTGGCACGCTCACGGTGACGGAAATTTCGGTCGTCGTATCCAGAAACACCGCTGGCGTTACTTCGACGGTGACGTCTCGCGCGTTCACAATGGCCAACTCGGCCTCCGCTTTGGCAATGGCGTCATCGGCCGTGCGACCTGGAACGGCGGCGGCCCGGGCTCCTTCATAGGCGGCGTGTTCCAACGAGTTCTTGAGCATGTTGAGCTGCGTCATTTCGACGCAGCCGAAAATGATCATCAGCATCACCGGAAATGCGATGGCAAATTCCACAGCGACCGCACCCGAACGTTCTTCGGGACGATATGCCACATCACATTTTTGCGGTTGTCTTTTCATGGCCCTAATCTGTCAGTACCACCGGCAAGCTACGAGCCAGTTCCTGGAAAGCGGCTTGCAGTTCGGCAGCATTGTCGGCGTGGTAATGCCGCCCGCCGGTGATTTCAGCCACTTCAATCATTGATGTCTGATCGGCCCCTGGCAGGAACGTTACCGTGTGAATGATAATTCCAGCGTCCTTGGCACGCTGGGCGGGAATGACGGGGTCTTCGCCCCGGTTCCATTGCCCGTCGGTCATGAGAATCATGGTTTTGCGAGACAGAGGGCGACCTTTCTGCAATTCCACAATGGCGGCGTCCATCCCGGCCGACATGTGCGTGCCGCCTAACATGACACGGAGACTTCGTCCATTGATTTGTGAGCGGATTTGTCCGTAGTTGGTGGTAAATAGGCTGTCCAGCACCACAGCCGGAGAAGTTTCGCCTGTAAGCTGAAACTCGGCCGTGTTTCTCCCAATTTCCGAGCCCCACGTAATGAGTCCCACCTGCGGTTTGGGCGACGCCTCCTGGGCAATGTCGAGGTAGTCATTCAAACTTTTTCGCAACACACCCCAACGGCTATGCACTGGATGTGGCGCAAAGCAAATGGGATGCGGAAACATGGGTGTGCCGTTCGGATAACTCCAGTCGACGCCGGACAAGTCGAAGCACATGGAGTGCGACCGGTCGATGACCAGATACAAATCCTGCTGCATATTGGCCGCCGTCGCCGTTTTGCGGGGAGAGAAACTCTCCTGTCCCAGAAAACCAGCCATAAAGAAGGGGATCGAACCGTTGTCGTTCGTGTCGGACATGAAGGCATCCACACGCACGGCGTTGTACGGCTGGGCATCGGCCGTGAACTGCCAGCTTCCATCGAGCTGCTGCATGGATGATCCCAACTGGATGTCGTTCTCTGTCAGAACGAGCGGACGCCCCGCCACGCGGTTGAGTGCTGCCACGTCGATTGCCGCCTGCTTGGCGGCAACTGGATCCTGGGTACGCAACAGGGCTTCCGATCCCGCCTTGGCAGCAGAGTCGGCGGCCACCTGTAACTCGGTGCGCGTCAATTGCATGAACGACACATCCACCGAAAGTACGGCCAGACAAATCAGCAACACAATGGCCACGGCGGCAATGAGCACCATCGCACCCATCCGGGAAGGGCTTTGCGGATGCTTTTCATTCCGGCGCTGAGTTTTAATGGATCGCATGGCTTTCACCGCGTGTTCAACAACAATTAAAGACGAACCATGACCGCTTGGGCCGCCATCGTGGCGTCCTTGAAGTACCACTGTGGACCAATGGAATTGCTTGTCGCCGCCGCCGAAACCGTCACGGTAATGGGTGTGCCGGGAGGCGTGGTCACCGTGACGTCGGGACTAATGTCAACGGTGACATTCTGAAGTCCGCGCGCCGCGATAATTTCGTCGGCACGCTGCAGGGCGTCGGCCTTGGTACTTCCCTGAGCCGTCACAAACCGGGCTGTTTCGTAACTGATTTCGGTGAGGGTTTGCTTCAGCACAATGGCGTTGGAGGCCTCAATGGCCCCAAATGTCAACAGCAACAGGACCGGGAGGCATACCGCCGTCTCCACCAGCGCGGCTCCTCGCCGTGGCTGCTCGCTATTTCGAGTTGTGGGGTGATGGCGTTGCATAAGTCTCGTTTTCCACCGGAATGCGGTGTTCCATTCAACGGTAGGTCGCCAATGCAAACGAAGCGGGAAAATAATTCCCTGAAACTGGCATTCGCCGTTCGGATTGTGACAAGAAATCTCAAAGTGCTGGCGTGTACCATTTCGGCAACAACAAAGCCGCACAGCTTCAGCTGTCACATGTGCAGAATTCGTCCAGCGTTGCGGGGTTTGCCGTACGTATGCAGTCTCATGTCCTGCATTTTTCGTACTTTTGCATTGGTGTTGCTTATCCTGCTGGGGTGTAGACCGCATCCACCAGATGTCTGCATCGAGCAACATCAAATCACGACGACCGGTGGAATTCGCTCCGTACGAGTTGTGACTGGATGGCAGTCACAAACAAAGGCTGATGTGCTCCTCATTTTTCATGGCACGGGAGATGACGCGGACGCGATGGCCCGACAGTCTCAGCTCGACCGACTGGCAGAAGACGGCGAGTTCACGCTCATTTACCTCACCGCCTCACACGACAGGCAATGGACACTCCCCAACACGCTGGGCGAGTTTTCTGAGGACGAAGACTTGAAACTTGTCGACGCCGTTTTCGACCAACTCAACGATTTGGCCCCCAACACCAGCGGACACGTGCATTTGCTTGGCCTCTCAAGCGGCGGCACATTTGCCCTGTGCATTGCAGCCCGTCGGCCTGACGTCATTCAAGGCGTCGTCGTTCACAGTGGTCGAAAACCGCTTGATGACTTCATCCCACCCCAGGACTTCCCCATCCTGATTCTTACGGGATCAAACGACGAAACCACGCCACCAGAGTCAGTTCAACGCGCAGCAGACTGGTACCAGCAGCAGTGGCACTTGGCGGAAATCATTTCTATTCGGGGAGGTGAACACCATTGGTATCCGGCATACAATTCGCGAATTGCTGAGTGACTCAAAGCCCACTGAAAACCCGGGTGGCACAGACATTCCTGTCTGTGTTTTTCCAAATTCCAGCCAAAGTTAATACGGGAGTCCAAAAATGTGGATTCGACTGCGGCTTGACATTGGCTGGTGGGATTTGTGTAACTGCCTCGGTTTGTCACTACGTCCCGGTGACCGCCAGGCCGCGCTTCAGCAAGTGGGATCACCTGACTCGCTGGTCTGCCTCTCAGTTCGCAGTGGATTTGACCTGTTACTGCAGGCTCTCAACTTTCCCGAAGGGAGCGAGATTCTCTACACCGCAGTGAATCTGGGCGACATGGTCCAGATCGCCCAAGCACATCGCCTCGTGCCGGTTCCCGTGCCAGTGTTGGGGAGCGACTATCACATTGATGTCGCGGAACTGAAAAGACGCATCACTCCCAACACCCGCATGCTGGTCATTGCTCATTTGTACGGGGCACGACTCGACATTCAGGATGTGATTGAATTCGCGAAAGAGCGGGGGATCTTCATCGTCGAAGACTGTGCCCAGGCATGGTTCAGTCCGAGTTGGACAGGGAACCCGAACACTGATGCAACTCTCTTCAGCTTTGGCATCATTAAAACCGCGACTGCGAGCGGGGGAGCGATTTGTTACATCCGGTCACCCGAAGTTCTGAACCGCATGCGTGAACTGCAGAGCGAATACCCAATTCAATCGAGTTGGGGTTACCCGCAAAAACTGTTGAAACTCTCGCTGCTGAAAGCCTTTTCGAGCCGCGTTGGGTATCGTCAATTCGCCGGGTTGGGACGCCTGCTCGGGAAGTCGGTCGACCACCTGCTAGCCAGCCTGACGCGAGGATTCTCCAAGACCAACTTTCTCAAACAAATCCGACAGCAACCCGCGACGACGTTACTGCGTCTCCTGCACTACCGTCTCACAACATACAACGAACTTCAAATAGAACGCCGCATCCAGAACGCCCATGAACTCATAGCGACGTTGAAACTGGAAAACATTCAGCCGGAACTGCTCAGTACGCCACACAGCTTCTGGCTGTTCCCGTTTCTTTGTGAACAGCCGGAAGAGTTGATTGCCTGGTTGCGTCAGAACGGATTCGACTGCACACGCAGAGGCCGTATGGAAATCGTTCCCGCCCCATCCCATCGACCCGAACTGCACTGCGCAGGCACGGAGCAACTCTGGGACAACACCCTCTTCCTCCCGTGCTATCCCGAAATGTCCCAAGCCGACATGCGACACATGGGAAACCTCATTCTGGCGTTTCAATCGCGGACGCATCACCCAGAGGGTGAATAAAAAGTAGAGGGAACCGCGAATAAGGCGAATCGAGCGAATTGCTGGAACGTCGATTTACAAAGCCGATTTGCAATGCCCAACAAATTGTGCACGGCTTGGAGTCAGTCTGATTGGGTTTCGGGTGAAAACCATTCGCGACATTCGTCGGTCCTCCTGCTGGTCAACCAAATCAAGCTGTCATGTTCAACTGCTGTGACTCGCAGCAGTGCTGGCCATGTCGGGGTTGTTTGATTGCAAAAACGCTCCAGTGCAAATCCATTTGCACTGGAGCGTTGAAATGTCGGGCCGGTCTGGCAGTCCGTTGCCGTGTGTCAGCCGGACAAGGTTTTGTTGTGAGTGACCGCCGCAGATTATTCGTAGACGGCGTGGCTGCTCGGTGCGGCCGTGAAGGTTTCGAGTGTCTCCACGCTGGTGAAGAGGTACAGGCGTCCCTGATACCACACGGCGTGGTCGAGTGAGCCTTCGACTTCTTCGCCGGTCAGTGCCAGGTGGATGACGTCGTTTCCACGAGACGCGGGTGCGTATCGCACAGGTTCCTGGAGGAAGCGTTCGAGGTTCTCTTCCGAGGAGAAGCTGTACAGCTTGCCGTTGAAGAGGGCGCTGAATTCTTCATTCGTGTCGAGCAGTTCGCGGTCATCACGCAGAGCCACGGCACAGAAGCCTTTCAGACCTGACATGCCCGTCCGTGAACGAATCAGAGCCATTTTCTCTTCACGTTCATCTTTGGGGACGGCAGCCTGTTGGGTGGTTGGTGCAGTGACGACAGGTGCGTGCTGTTGTGGCGTTGCCTGTGGAACAGCCGGAAGTCCGGGGGCGAGAACCAGTGGCGGTGGTGTTTGCAGGGCAGGGGCCGCTGTATCGGTTGTGGTTGCGGGAATTTCAACCGTACCCACACCGTTCGATTCAATGGTGACGGTGGATTCACCAATCGGAGGCAGTTCGGGAACTTGCTCAGGTTCCACGGGCGGCGCCGGTAGAGGCACGGGATTTGTGTTGGCTGCGATAACAGGTTCAGAGGTGCTTTGCGTAGTCGCATCGACGACAGGAGCTGGCTCCTGTGGAGTCGGCGTTGTACCGCTCACCGGAATGGGCGGCTGGAACATATCTTCTTCGAGAGCCAAGCCGGTGTACGGTTTCGACATGTCAGGTTCGGGCACGGCATCAGCCAGTTCCTGTTGCATGAGCTCCGCAGCGGGAGCCGAAACAGCGGGAGCAGTCTGCTGAGTAACTGCCGGCGGGGCCTCGACAATGGCGACTGGTTTGTCGACGGGGGCTGGCGTCAGCGTGAGTGCGTCAGCGCCGCCTGGACGTGCAGTACCGTTCCACCCTTTTGCAGTGGCAGGCGCGGTTGGTGCAACAGGAGTCAAATCAAGCGAGGGAGCCTGCAGGTTGGGCTGCTGTGTGGCTGCTACGCCCGGCGTAATTGCAGGTGGTTCGAACTGCGGGCTTGCCGCGATTTGCGGAGCAGGGGTGATGGCTGGTAATTGAGGTGAGGGCAAAATGGGCGGCAGTGTACTTAAGTTTTCGTTACCTCCATCGGCGGGAGATGGAACGAGCAGCCCTGCGGTACTCGATGACGTTTTGGGAGTTTCCGCCAGATACGCTTTCAAATCATTCCCAGCCGGTGGGACGAGCGCATTTGTTGGTGGTGGCACGAGTTGACCGCCACCTGCGGGACCGAATCCGCCGGGCGGTACAAGAATGTCTTGAGAGGTCACAGTGGGAGCTGACACTGCGGGAGCCGACAGCGAACCACTCGGTGCATTCGGATTCCAGCCTGGAGGTACCAGTTCCAATGACTGATTCCCCTGTGGCGCAGCAGCCGTGCGTGCCTGCGGTTGGGTGGCACGGAAGTCACTCTTCTTGGGGTAATTCATCCCCGGATCTTGCGGTGGTCCGTTCGGGATTTGCGCACGTCGATTGCCGCGGAAGAGCTTTTGGAAGAAGCTGGCCTTTTCTACCGGCTCTTCATATTGAACGGGAGTGACGGTCGTGCCCGGAGTGCTCTCTTGAACAGGCTCCAGCTTTGCGATGGCCTGTGCAGGGAGAGTCAGCGGACGAGGTGGTTGCTGACCATACGACAATCCGTGATACAGTACAGGCGTGGCGAGTCCGCCTCCAATAACTGCCGTGAGGGCCAAACGTCGCAGGGTTTTCCGAACAATTTGCGACAACTGCATTTCACACTCCTTGTAAATCACGGACGCAATCTGACTGCTGCATGGGATGCAGAGAGGAATTACGACTGACGTGGCCAGCTAACGCCGTCCTTCGTCAAAGCTATCGACGCACAGACGGTGCAATGTGCAGAACAGGTATGGTCAATAGCGTTGATTCGACTCCGACAACGCCGAGATTCGGATCAACCGTACTATCCCGAAAACTCAACGGAAGAGACCTAAATGCCGCAGCCTCTCAGGAGTAGCTACAACCCCGCGGCGCGGCACAATTCTCACGTGGAGCGGGCTTCCTGAACGCCAGGTAGCCATTTCGGACAACTGCAGCGGCAAGAGTTGCCGATAGCTAAAGGAAATGAGGACCTCAAACCGTGCTGTCCGAACGGAGTGGACCAGCCCACTGGCATTTTTCCAATGCATCGCGATACCAAACTTGGTTTAGCGTTCGGCATGCTCGTTCTCGGGTTTGCCGCAGCCTTCTGTTTTCCACGTCAACCAGTCTCCACCAATTCATCTGGGGCTAAGTCCGAGCCCCAGATGGTTGACCTTGTTCCTATTCATTCGCATGGGGTGTCACCGCCCGATGCAATCGAACAAGTTGCCGACGTCTCGATTCCGTCGCGAGAAGTAAATGAATCTGTTGAACACGTCGAACTCCCGCTAGAGGTTCGCACGCCCGAACCAGTGGCGACAGGTCAGCCCGCGACGACCGAGGTGTTACCGGAAATGGGGTCTGGCCCTCCAGTCGCCCAATCGCCAGAAGTCGAGCGGACCAATACTGTCCAGACGCATGTTGTCAGTGCAGGGGATACGCTGAGCGGCATTGCGCTGAAGCATTTTGGAAACAGCCAGAGGTTTTACGACGTCTTCCTCGCGAACCGCGACAAGCTGAGCACCCCAGACGATTTGCTGAAAATCGGCATGGTGCTGAAGCTACCGAGCCAGCCAGTCGATGAGGAACCTCCTCTCGAAGCCAACGACTCCGTCGCGAATGCGTCCAACTCCACCATCGAAAAGGAGCCGGAGCCGACATTGGTCCTCCCGAAGCGGTACGTGGTCAGGGAAGGGGACACGCTCCTGAAAATCGCCCGTCGCTATTATGGAGATGATCAGCGGGCCAAGGAAATTGAAGTGGCGAATCCGAAGGCGGTTGAGTCCGGAGTGCTGCGTATTGGGGCGACGCTGGAGTTACCGCCGGTGAGGTGAGATTCTGATCCCAATAGAGATATAACGGACGAGGACGTCCGTCGTAAGAGCTTCGAGACAAGCCTCTACCAGTCCAGACGATAAATACCGCCGGTTTCGAAGCCGACCAGGCCCCATTCCCCGATGGCATCGCACTGCAAATCGACAGTGGCTTCCGGGACGCTCGTTGCCCACAGGAGTTCGCCGTCGGAGTCGACCCAGTAGAGGTGGCCTTCGATGGTTGAGGCCAGGAGGCGTTGTGGTTCGAAGCTTACGCTGAGGTGGCTCACGGTCCCTTCGAGAACGTAAGAGCCGAGTGGCGAGCCGCCGCCATCGTGGGTTTGAATTCCGTGTGAGTATCCGGCGAGGTAAATGTGGTCGCCGCTGCCGGTAATTGCCAAGTCGCCGACGTTGTTCCACATCCGTTCCTGCCACACCTCTGCCCCTTTTAAGTCGTGGCAGCAGAGCAGGCCGTGTTCAGCCGCAGCAATGAGAACGGGATCGGTGGAACAGAACTGAAGGAACGCGAGAGGGCGGACTGTTTGAAACTCCGCGATCCGTTTTTTGCGTTCGTTAAAGATGTAATTCAGCCCGTTCGACATCGCGACGGCAATGTGGTTGCCGTAGGGACTCATTGCCAGGGCGGTACATGTGTCCGGCAGGTCGACCGAAAACGTGGACTGCAGATTTCTGTCCAGACGCACGAGGTTTTCGTTTCCAAAGACAGCAGCGCCGGCTGAGCCATCATCACTCCAGTCCAGGAGTCGGACGGGTTTGGCTTGCCGCATCATGCATTGAATTCGACCTCGTCCGTCGGCGCGATAAATCGCGGGAGAGTCATCTGCGTAGACGACTTCCCGCGTTTCGCGAGCTAGAGTGAAGGCAGTGAGTGCCCCGTCGGTTCCCAGTCGCCAGGCGACTTTTGGGCCAACACCTTGTCCCACCAACCAGCCAGGCTGTTCTGTCGGGTTGGGTTCCAGGGGGAGGCTCATCGTTGGGTGAATTCTGGGCTTTGGATTTGACGGAGGGCTTCCCGCATGTCGGGATCGTGTTCCAGGTCGACTTCACCGAGCAGGAGTTCTTTCGGACCGTCCTGCACGACGACGTCGGGCTGAAGGCCGATCTTACCCCATGTCGTGCCGTTCGGCGAGTAAAACTTGGCAGTCGTCATCCGGACGGCGGTTCCGAGTCGCATGTCGTAGATGCTTTGCACCGACCACTTCCCGTAGGAGGTGCGTCCAACAATGCGGCCCCGGTGATGATCCCGGATGGCTCCGGCGACAATCTCACTGGCACTCGCACTGTTTTCATCCACCAGGAGCACGACGGGGACGTCGATTGTTCCCGGGCGGTGAGCACGGTAGATGACGTTCTGATCAGCCACTCGACCGCGAGTTTCCACGATGACTCCATCGCTGATGAAGCGGTCGAGAACCTCGACAGCAGCGGTGAGCAATCCGCCAGGATTTCCACGGACATCCCAAATGAGTGACCGCATTCCCTGTTGTTGCAACAGTCGCAAGGCCGCATCGAGCTCGGCGACAGTGTCCTGCTGGAACCCAGTCATTTGGATGTATCCAACGCCGTTACGTTCATCGACGATTTTCGCGACGGCAATGCTTTTCATTTTCACTTCACGACGACGGCATTCCACTTTGAACAGGTCGGTCTCACCACGGGCAACCTCCAGAGCCACAACACTGCCACTCTTACCTCCAAGCAGGTTGGCTGCTTCGTCAGTATTCATTTCACGAACACTTGTTCCATCGACGCCAACAATGAAGTCACCAGACCGTAATCCCTGTTCGAAGGCCGGGCTTTCGGGCAACACCTGGATGAGTTTCATCCCGCGGTTGTCCTGGGCTTCCATGACAATTCCGATGCCGACGAATTCGCCTTTAATGTTGCCGTACAAGTCCTGTCGCTTGGATGGTGTCAGCACGCTGCTGTAATCATCGAGGCAGTTGGACATACCGAAGACGTATTCCATGATGACCGGACCGCAATCCAAGCCGACTTCGGCGAAGCACAAATCGCAAATCTCACTGATGACCTGTCGGTGCTGTCCCTGGTATGTGATTTGGTAGTTCCAGTAGCGGTCGTACAGTTTTCGCTGGAGGGCTTGCAGTTTTGGCTTTGCAGCTCCGAACAGGTTCTCGTCGATGAACTTGTCGTTCTCCAGTGCCAGCCACAGGCTCTCTGTCCCGTGTGCCACCAGCGACGAAGTGCTGATCGATTCCACGTAATACGACTGACTGTTGAACAGCACGTCGTCATACAGGGCAAGTGATTGATCGCGTGAGAGCGATTTCAATTGAGTCCGGAATGTCTGATCGCTGTAACGGGAGGCAATGGCATTCTGGTGATGGGCACGTCGGAGTCCCTGTTGCAGAATGGCGTCTTCTGGAAACTGCTTGACGGCATCTTTGTAGTGACGGTATGCCTCTCTCCAGCTTTGTCGGCTTTCGAGTTCGGTACCAATTTTCACCGCAATACTGGCCGTCGGGATTTTATCCTGCCCCAACAGAGCGGGAGCCAACATCCAACAGAACAGCAGGGCAAATACGACGCGAAGACCATTCGCACGAGGCGAGATCGGGTGAGGGCGAAGATCTGGGTGTGAAGTCAATACGGGCGGCATCGTGTTCCCTTTGTTCAGGGTCTACTGGCTTGTAGGACGTCCGAATCGCCACTTCCCATTGTGCCCTGGTGATGTCTCTAGGGAACATGTGGCGTTTCGACACTTCGCTGCTGCGTTTTGGCAACAGACGACCCTCGAACCTAGGTCACGATGCGCATCGAGGCAAAAGGGTACAAGGATGAAACTGCAGTGAAAAACTTCATGCATGTTGATTTCATCAAGGTCGATCCGATTGTTCCGATTGCACTGGGGCGCGAACCTGCGTTTCACCGCGAATCTGCGCAAAGATTGCGGATTGTCCGGCCCAATGAGCCCCGCGCGAGGCGCTTTGTAGCGGTAAGTTAAGGAACGACAGCGTCAGTTCGGCGCTCTTGAATTGCTCAACTATCCTGCGGAGAGATGAATCAACCCAGCGATGGCGGATCGGCCAGGATGGTTCGGAGTCGTTGAATCGCCCGAAAGTGCCGCATTCCGGCGGCGGCGGTTGTGAGGTTCAGGGCTGCGGCGACGTCACTATTAGAGAGGTGTTCCACGTGCCGCATGATGATGACTTCGCGGTCCTGCTCTTCCAGTTGTTCGATGGCATTGAGGAATCGCTGCTCCAGTTCATTCCGAATAGAGGCGGCAGCGGGAGTGAGCTGATCATCAGCCAGTTGGCCAGCCAGGTCGATGGATGAACGGTCGGGCAGCCCGGTCAAAGCAAGGGGCTGTTCCCTGTCCACCGCACGACGCTGTGCATGATGTCGACGGTGCAAATCGATCATGCGGTCCTTGGCAATTTGACGCAGCCAGATATGAAACGGGATTTGCGGATCTTGCAAATACTGTTTCAGTCGCTGAGCCGCTTCCAGCATGACATCCTGGACCACGTCACTGGCATCAATCCGTTGTGCGATTTGTCGGTCGAGTCGCAGCCCGACCATTTTGCGAAGTGCGTCACGATGATGTTCCAGCAGTTGATTGACCGCCTGGTCACTTCCCTGTTGGGCCGAGTCCAGCAGGTCCTGCGTATTGTGCTGCTCAGGCCACATGGGGGATTTCCGAGTCGTTTCTGGCGTCAAGTTCGTGAAATGGCACTTGGTGCGCAGCGTCATAATAGAACTGTGTCCCACTGGAAAGCCAGCAGGGACAACTCAATCTTTGATTGGGGCTACCGTCATCGTCGAGAGACGCGACAGTCGCTTTGTAAAACTTGCCAACAGAATTGCAGGCACACCAAAGTGCACACCTTGAGCTTTCTTCGCTAACTACTTGTCGACGCGGCCATTTCGGTGAATAATGCCGGTAACCAATGATGGGGAGGTGTGCATGGATCCCGAACGGCTGCAGAAACTGCAGGAAGAGGTTTTTTCCAATTCGTGGATATGGATTGGCGCAGTTGTTGCGATCTTCGTTGGTGGAATGGCGATTTACTGGATTCGTAACTGGTTTCGCGATGGTACAGGTCCTGCCGACTCTGATGATCAAATCTTCCTCGAGATGCAGGAATTGCATCGACAGGGTCAGATCACAGACGAAGAATTCCGATCCATCAAGAGTCAGTATCGAAATCCCAGTTGACACTGGCACCTACCACTTTCGTCAAACACGCCCCGGCATCCTTCTCCCCGAAGGGCCTGCCCCGGGAAACGATTTGAATGTCAGCCGTGACATCACCTCTTACGGCTGCGACACGTTCTGTGTCGGTTCACCGCCACCCGTATCACTTGGTTCAAGATGATCCCCTTAACTTTGTTCCGTATGCCTGTCAGGGAGGCGGCAGCGGATCAGGCAGAAGGTCGTTAAACAATCGATCGACAGCTCTGAAGGATCCCGCATGGCCTCCAAAGATTTCACACCATCCCGTAAGGGCACTGGTAAAAAAAACGCAAACTGTTCTTTCTGTGGAAAGAGCTATCGCGATGTCGGTCCGCTCGTTGAGGGGCCCGGTGACGTGTACATATGTGGCGAGTGCATCGACCTTTGTCAGTCGATTCTCGACCAGGACCGTCGACGCCGCGGCGAGAGCAAAAAGCTCTTCAACAAAATCCCGACCCCTCGGGAAATTGTCGCCCACCTCGACCAGTTCGTCATTGGGCAAACACACGCCAAAAAGACCATGGCCGTGGCGGTGCACAACCACTACAAGCGGTTGACCCTCGCCGAGGAAATGGACAACGACGTCGATATCGAAAAGTCGAACATTCTGTTCATTGGCCCCACCGGCTCGGGGAAAACACTCCTCGCCCGCACCATTGCCAAACTGCTGCAGGTTCCGTTCGCCATTGGCGACGCCACTACCCTCACCGAAGCTGGCTATGTGGGTGAAGACGTTGAGAACCTGCTGCTCAAGCTGCTCCACTCTGCCGATTTCGATATTGAATCTGCCCAACGCGGGATTATTTTCATCGACGAAATCGACAAAATTGGCCGCACCAGCCACAACGTCTCGATTACACGTGACGTCTCCGGCGAAGGCGTGCAGCAGTCACTGCTGAAAATGCTGGAAGGAACTGTGTCCAACGTGCCTCCTCAAGGCGGACGTAAGCACCCCGAGCAGCAGTACATTCAGGTCGACACCTCGAACATCCTGTTTGTGTGTGGTGGAACGTTTGTCGGTCTGGAAGAAATCATCGCCAAGCGACTTGGTCGCAAAATGATTGGATTCGGCCACAATCAGAAAGACGCCGAAGAACAGCGTCGCGAACTGCTGAGCAAAGCCACTGTTGAGGACATCCTGGAGTTTGGACTCATTCCCGAACTGCTGGGTCGTCTGCCAGTACTCAGTACTCTGGCCACGTTGTCGGAAGACGAATTGGTCCACGTGCTCACGGAGCCCAAGAACTCGCTGGTTCGTCAGTACCGCAAACTGTTCGAAATGGAAGGTGCCGAACTCGAGTTCACGCCGGACGCCCTCAAGGAAATCGCCAAGGTGGCCCGGGCAAAGAATACCGGAGCCCGTGGCCTGCGAAGCGTCATCGAGTCTGTGATGTTTGACATCATGTACGAACTTCCCGATCAGGAACGTGGTGGCAACTACGTCATCACTCCGGAAGTGGTTACCGGCGAAAAGCCGTTGTTCAAGAACGACGAATCGGCCGCGGCATAAGTGACGTCTCACTGACAGCAGCACTCAGCCCCAGTGGATCTCCGAGATCCACTGGGGCTGAACTGTTTTCAGGTCCTTGAGTTACGTCACAAGTCCCATTCACCCTCCCATTTTTGGCTTCGCCAATGGGACGGTAAACATGTCCGGTAGCCAGGTCGCCCTCAGTCAGCTTCTCCATTTCTCCCTGCCCGCGTCCCTCTGCATTGGCATCTTTCCTCTAAGAGCGATATGTTGTGGGGCCAGTTTCGAACTGGAGATTCGGACGAGAAAGGATGACAGCCGCAGGGACGACTATGGCAAGCGCTACGAAAACCGCCTCCAACTATGTGGGCGACGACATTGAGGTCCTCGAAGGACTGGAGCACGTTCGCAAACGACCTTCCATGTATATTGGAGGTGTCGACTCCCGGGGCCTGCACCACTTGATTTGGGAAATCGTCGACAACTCGGTCGACGAATACCTCGCGGGCGAATGCAATCGCATTACGGTCATTCTGCACAAAGATGGTGAGTCCATTACCGTGCAGGACAACGGACGCGGCATTCCGGTCGACAAGAACAAGAAGGCTGGCAAATCCGCTTTAGAAGTTGTGCTGACGACGCTCTATGCCGGAGGAAAGTTCTCAGAGAAGAGTTACATGCGCAGCGGCGGATTGCACGGCATTGGCTCTTCCGCTGTTAATGCGCTTTCCTCACAAATGCAGGCGGTCATCCATCGCGACGGACACGAGTGGACGCAGTCCTACGTGCGTGGCGTTCCCCAGGGACCAGTCGAAAAGGTGCGTCCGTTCCGCGGCCACGGCACTTCGATCTTCTTCCGGCCAGACGACCAGATTTTCCGCCGCGTTCAGTTCCACTCCGACACCATTCGGCAGCACCTCGAAGATATTTCGTACATCCATGCGGGGTTACACATCCTGTATGTGGACGAGCAGAAGGACGAGAAGTTCGAACTGCATCATCCCGATGGGATTGCCGCCTACATGGAGAAAATTATCGAGGATAGCAAGAAGAAGGCTATCCACGATAATCGCTATCAGGCTGATAAAGACGAGGGGAAAATCCGAGTCGAAATGGTGCTCCGCTGGACGGAGTCGACCGACGAACACATCCGCAGCTACGTGAACGGCATCCGGACGCGAGGCGGCGGAACGCACGAAGCCGGCTTTCGTTCCGGCATTGCCAAAGCCGTCAAGAACTACATGGACGTCCACAACATCAAGCCCAAGGGGGTCACCATTACCCCGGACGACATCCGCGAAGGTGCCGTCGGAATTGTGTCGGTGTTCCACAACGACCCCATGTTTCAAGGGCAAACCAAAGACCGGCTGAACAATCCCGAAATGTCCGGAATGGTGGAAGGGATGGTGCGTGCCGGCATCGAGTCGTGGCTGAACAGCAATCCTACCATCGCTGATGCAGTTATCGGTCGCATTGTCCTGGCAGCACGCGCCCGGCAGGCCTCACGCGATGCCGTCAAGGAAGTCCGCCGCAAAGGTCCGGGATCAAAGCGGAGCAATCTTCCTGGTAAGTTGCTCGACTGCCGTTCGACCAAGCCGGAAGAGTGCGAACTCTTTATTGTGGAAGGTCAGTCCGCCGGTGGAACAGCCGCCAGCGGTCGCGACGCCCGTACGCAGGCCGTATTGCCGCTGAAGGGGAAAATCCTCAATACAGAGTCGCTGACGCTCTCGAAGATTTTGCAGAACCAGGAAGTGAAAGACCTGGTTGAGACGCTGGGAACGTCGATTGGAACACACTTCGATGCTCACCAGCTTCGGTATCATCGCATCATCCTCCTGATGGACGCCGACAGCGACGGTTACCACATCAGTACACTCATCCTGACATTCTTCTTCCGGCACATGCGGGAACTGGTTCAGCAGGGACGCATTTTCCTGGCCCAGCCTCCGCTCTACAAAATCGAAATCGGCAAAGAGCGACACTACGTCCGCGACGACGCGGAAAAGGAAGAACTTCTCGCCTCGGTGCCTGAGAATCGCAACGTTGACGTCCAGCGGTTCAAAGGTCTGGGCGAAATGAATGCCGAGCAGTTGCGCGAGACCACACTCGACCCACGCACCCGCACGTTACTGCGAGTCGATATCGAAAGTGCAGTCGAAGCCGATTCCGTATTCGCCCAGCTCCTCGGGAAAGATGCCTCGGAACGGTACCGAGTCATCATGGAAGAGGCCGCTGAAGTTGATGACATCGACGTATAAATCATAATGGTGTCACGGTGGCACAGACATTCCTGTCTGTGTTTTGATTTGCCGACCTGAACACGAAGAGGAATTTGAAACGGCTTCAGCGGCAAATTGATGACATCCTACCTTCTCATAGTTTCACGACAGTGTGGATGAGTTAGATGAAAAAGTTACCCCTGGTTGCGGCGATTCTGTTTCTGTTCGTAGCCATTTCGGGCCTGTCACTGGGTGGCACTTCGAACAGCCTCATGGATATTTCCGCCAGCGGGAGTCAGCTTGTCTGCACCAACCGCGACTCGGGGACGTTGTCAATTGTCGACCTGGAAAAGGGCGAACTCGTCCAGGAAATCAAAGTCGGACGACATCCTGAGGGAGTGACCTACATTGGCGATACGAACCTGGTCGTCGTCGCAGTCTACGCCGATGACCTGCTCACTGTCGTCGACACGGCATCTGGCAAAGTAGTTCGAACCATTGACGTCGCTGATGAACCGTACGGAGTCATTGATGCAGGCGACGGCAAGCACGTGTACGCCACGCTCGAATTTCCCGGGCAGCTTGTTCGTGTGGACATCACCACCGGCAAGGTCACAGACACTTGGGACGTTGGCCAGTTTCCGCGTGGACTGGCCAAGTCATCGACGGGTCAAATCTATATCTCGGAGTATCTGACCGGAGCCCTGAAACAATTCGAAATTGCAACTGGCCAACTCACCAATGTCGATGCCAGCACAGGTGACGTCTTCCCCGGCTGGCAGGGAACAGCCGAAGACAGCCTCGCCCGGCAGGTGACTTTGCATCCTGTCAGTAACAAAGCTTACCTCGCACACCAGCGGTCGCGGGTTACGGTGGCGCATGGATCAGGTTCGATTTTCCCGTACGTTTCGGCAGTGAACACCAAACCGGGGACCGATCCCGAAGCCAAACGCCGCCGCCGGGTGCAAATGGATTCGTTCCGAGGCACATACGTGGTCGCGAATCCCTGGGAGACAGCCATTTCGCCGGACGGACAAAGCCTGTATGTCATTTTCGGCGGGACTGATGACATGTTCGTCTGTAACGTTCTGGACGATGACTACCGCGAGTTGGAATACAAAGGGGGATTGCGTGTGGGATCCAATCCCCGGGCGGTGCGTGTCTCGCCCGATGGTGCGACGTTCTACGTCTACAACGCACTCGACTTTAACGTCGTCGGTTACAACGCCAAATCGCTGCAGTCGGTCATGGATGTAAAGGTCACCAGTTGGCCGTACAGCGACGAAGTGCTGCTCGGCAAGAAGCTGTTCTACACCGCCAATCCTCCCATGACGAGCCGCCGCTGGATTTCCTGTTCGTCATGCCACCCCGACAGCGACGCCGACGGCCGCACGTGGCAGCAACCCGAAGGTCTGCGAAACACCCAGCCCATGCTCGGTCTGAAGCACACGCATCCTATCCACTGGTCCGCCGACCGCGACGAAGTGCAAGATTTCGAAATCACCATTCGCTCAGCCCTCATGCAGGGGAGAGGACTCATAAATGGCCGAGTCAACGACGGCCTGGCAGATCCAAACGGTGGCCGATCTGAAGCCCTCGACGCCCTGGCCGCCTACACCAACTCTCACGGATTCACGCAAAGCCCGTTCGCTAAACAGGGATTAAGTGAATCAGCCGAGCGCGGTAAAGCTCTGTTCTTCTCCAAAGAAACCCAGTGCGCCACCTGCCACAGCGGTGCCTACTTCACCGACCAGAAAATGCACGACGTCGGCACAGCCGCCACTGACCCCACCGAAAAACTCGGCCCCGAATTCGATACGCCAACCGTCCTCGCCGTATACCGCTCAGGTCCGTATTTGCACCACGGCCAGGCAAAAACGTTGCGAGAAGTTTTGGTGGAATTCAACAAGGAAGATAAACACGGCAAAACCACCCACCTCACCAACCAACAACTCGACGACCTCGTCGAATACCTCAAAGCCCTGCCGATTGATGACATGCCATCGGAGGTGGAAAATGAGTAGCGACAAAACCCAAGTGAGGTGAACACATGCGACTCGTACTTTGTCTGATGTTTACAATCTCTTTGGCTGCCGCTCTGCGGGGGGATGACAAGGTGGCCACCAAGTTGCCGGTTGCCGTGACGTCCAACATGGATGCTGCAAAGCTGGGGCGTTTTGACATCGAACTGGCGGCGGGGGAGCAGCGACGGATTTCTGTGCACGCGTTGGAGGTTTTGTCGTCCGAAAAGTCGACGATTCTGGGGACATATGAGTTTGATTCGCTCGCTGGAAAGCCGATGACGGTGAGCCTCAACTATGACAGTCTGCTGACTCCGAAGCAGGCGAACATTATGTTTCGAGTCGAAGTTGAAGGGGGCAAGAGCCGGGGATTCACAACCTTGATACCAAGTCCTCTGGTGGAATTAACGCCCGAGGAGAAGACCATTTGGCTAGCCAACAAAGACAGCACATGGAACACCGCTGGCAAAGATTTCATTGCGTTTGCCATTGTCCCCAAGACAGCAATGGTCGATCAGCCTTTAGAAGAAATCTATCCTCGTGTTGAGCTGCACGTGGGGCTGGTCCCGAATGTTGACCGCAGCAAAGAACGCGATTTCGAACCTGGCCCCATCGCCCGTTTACAGCGAATTGCAGAGGCACAGAAAGGGGAAATTGGAACGGCGGTGATCGAGTACCACTACTTCCTGTCCAGTGGTGACCGCCTTCTACCTCTGCCGCCCGAGAAACTGAACAGTCTGTTTGATGTCATTCCTGTTTCCGCAAACGGCGATAATCTGCAGGCTTTCGCTCGGGCCATTAGCGTGGGAGAAGATCGAATTGGCGAACCGATCAAGTGGTCCACCGAAGCCCGGCCCGTGCATACGCTTATTCAGGGTGGGAATCGAATCCGAAACGAATTCAAATCCGAACGCTACTCCTCGTTGAGCATTGATGAGGGGCGATACATTTTTCATGTCCGCCAGCATCCGAACCACCAGCAAATTGATGTTTCAACTCGAAAATTGAATCGACAATCCATAAACCGTGTAGAAGGAATGCGAATACTGCCGCAAATTCCAGAGGGTGTGGAAATCCAGGAAACATCACCGGATGATGACCGCTTAGTTCTGGCGAGTACGACCCTCATCGATGATAAGGAATGGAAGTTCTGGCAGGCGACCGATCGACAAACCGGCTTTGTTCTGGAGGTGCATCAGGAAGGCGGAACAAGTTGGCAGAAGCTCACTCGGCAGCGCGAGCCATTGACGCTCAGGGGCGGAGTGATTTTGCCGGGTGTTCGCATGGAAGCAGAATTTCGGGAAGGCGTGTTGTCGTTCATTCGAATGACGTGCATTCAATCGGCCGACGTCAATTGCACCATTCCCGATGACGCTTTCCGACTAGCGGTTCCTAAAGGAAGTGTCCTCGTCGATTACCGCCGCGACGCGCGTCAGCCCAGCAGTACTGGAACCAAGGATGATATTGCCGACCTCACCACCTGGCTCGACGCTCAAGACGCCAAGCGAAAATGATAGCCCAACAAGTTCAGTTAAGTGGACGGGAGTCAATCAACAGTTGGGGTGGATGAGTACTGTGGTGCCGCCAATTATTTCTCAACCAACTTCCATTCAAGCGCAGTGAGCGCCTTGAGTTCTCGGACAAAGATTTGTCCGCCAGTAATCGCCAGGTGTGCCCACGTTTCGTCTTCGCTGACCTTGCGTCGGTCAATCAGTTCAAACTCCTTTGGATTTGCTTTGATGAGCAGTAATTCACCTTCCTGATCGAGGGCCAGGATTTTGACGCCTTGAGCCGCGAGGCTGCTGTACTTGCCAAACGGTGTCGACGTCCAGGTTCGCTCACCCGACTCCAGATTGATGCAGGTGAAACGCTGGTTTTGCAGATGCAGATAAACGTGCCCTTCGATGAGGACGGGAGTGGACATGTATCCCTTCGCATTGTTCTCCCAAGCTTGGGAGACCTCGTAGCCATCAGCCGACTGCGAAACACGGTACAGCCACGCGTTGTTCTGGTAGGAGCTCGTGAACACTGCATCTCCATAAACGACGGGAGTGAGAATGTTCATGCCCCGGTAACTCGGTACGACCTGCTCCCACAGGACCGTTCCACTCGCTGGATCGACTCCCGCAAGTTTCTCCCGTGTCTGCACGAGGAGTTGATGCTTTCCACAAATGGTCGCTGTTGTGGGCGAAGAAAACGCACTGCCGAACATCCCACCGCCGTCATCCAACGCCCGCCAGATGACATTTCCAGTTCGCTTATCCAGCTTGATAAACGCCCCGCCTGCCTGCACGTAGACGAAGTTCTCATCAACGAGGGGAGAACTCGCGAATCCGAAGGCCGGCAAAGGGGTTTTCAGTGACTCCACAAAGTCCACACGCCACTTCTCCTTGCCCGATTCCGCGTCCAAGGCCACGAGCACGTCTCGCATTCCAGCGACAAAGAGTGTCTCGCCGTCGAACGCTGGGGTAGCCCGAATCCAACTGCCGTTTGCCGCTGCGAAAAATGGCACTTTCATCGCTCCTGGCCACTCGACCCGCCAAATTTGCTCGCCCGTGCTCCGACTGAGGGCGAACACGACTTCGACGTCCTCGTTCTCCGTTCCAGTGACGAAGACCTTGTCCTGCGAGACAACGGGGCCTGAATAGCTCGGCGGCAATTCAACCCGCCAACGCTGTTTCAATGCCTCACCTGACAGAGTACTCGGCCAGTCATTCCCGGATACAATGCCATCCCGATTCGGCCCACGCCACTGATTCCATTGCGGAGTGTCTTGCGCATGGGAAAGTGTGTTCGGGGTCGTCAAGGAGATGACGGTCAGCGAGCAGAACAGAAAACGTTTCACGGAGTGTTCCAAGTCACAGAAACAAGGGACTGGTTGTCGATAAGGTTTTTAGTCGCTGGATTTGAATTGACCACTGGCCAAAACGGAATGGTGTCGCAGACGCACTTATGGGCAGTTGTTGATCGGCATCCCTGCCCGATCCATGCAGCGGATGAGGTCATTTCAGTCGACGCTGATCGGCAGCGGCAAAGTGGTAGTCCGAACGCTGTGAGAGAAAGTCGTGCCCCATAATGCCACGACTTTCCAGTTCCCGAATGACTCGATCAACCCGGAGCCGATCTACGTGTCGACAGGCGAAATAGGTGGTGCCGTTTTCCAGACCATTGACCCATACGGCCATTGGAATTCCGCGTGATTGAAGCTCAGCCAGTAGACAGGTCGCTTCTGCGTCGGGTGGCAAGTTCTGCGAAACCGCAATACGCGTGGGGTAAGCAAAAATTGTCCAGGGACACTCTCCGCTCTGCTGCAGCGCGTGTGCATCAAAGAGTGCGTCAACGTCCACATTCATGGCAATCGCTGGTTCAAGTTCGGACACGTAAGCCTCGGCTTCCCATGCGGTACTTCCATCCCTGCTGACGAAGCCCGCGAGCACCATTTGTTGTCCGTCTTTGCCAGTGTAGCAGTGATCAGCCAATCCGTAGTCGCCCGCGACTGGAGACCTTCGCGCATCGCCGCGTATGAGATGGAGACGTTCCAGAGGGATCGCTGTGAGCAAGCGAGCGTTGTTCACGTAACTGGGGCGAATCGATGGCAAAGAACGCTGTCCTCTTTCCTGACGTTTTGGTCCGCACAGCAGGACCCTACTTTTCGGAATCCAGCAGCGTCTCGATATGCAGTTGGACGGAATCAGCGAGGGCGTCGACGTTGTAGCCGCCTTCCAGTAGTGAGACGAGGCGGCCCTGGCAGTGGGTGTTGGCGACTTCGACGACGCGGCGGGTAAGATCGGCGAAGTCTTCGGTCTCCAGACCTAACGAGCCAATTGGGTCGAGGCGGTGGGCGTCGAATCCGGCACTGAGGAGTACGAGTTGTGGTTTGCAGTGTTTGGCTGCGGCTTCCAGGGCATGTTGAAAAACGCCCAAGTAGTCTTCGCGTGCGGTGCCAAATTTGACGGGGACGTTGAAGGTTGATCCCAACCCCGCGCCGGTGCCGGTGTCTGACTTGGCTCCTGAACCGGGATAAAACGGGTAACGGTGAATTGAGAAGAATGTCACGTCTTCGCGGTCATAGAAAATCGCTTCGGTGCCGTTCCCGTGGTGGACATCCCAATCGACAATGAGCACTCGGTCTAACTCATGCTGCGCGCGAGCATGTGCGGCGGCTACTGCGATGTTGTTGAAAAGACAGAAGCCCATTGCCTGACTTTTCAGGGCGTGGTGGCCGGGAGGGCGGACCAGGCCCATAGCGAACTGGGAAGTTCCCGTGCAGACTGCGTCAACCGCTGCACAGGCCACACCCGCCGCGGCCCGCGCAACGTCGTAGGAATGCGAACTGCAAACGGTGTCGGCATCGAGACGGCCACCGCCGCTGTTTGCCGTACGCTGCACCAGTTCAATGTGCGCTGTCGGGTGAATGGCCGAGAGTTCTGCGTCGGTGACTGCACGGATGGCTCCCTGCTCACAACGTCCAGAGACACCCGACTCCGCAAGCTGCTTCCGAATCGCTTTCAAACGACCAGCGTGCTCGGGATGCTGACCGGTGTCGTGCTGTTCGAAGAGGTCGTCCTGGAAGAGAAGCATGTGGGAAAGGAGTTAGGAAATAGGAGTCAGGAATTTGGATAGGTTCGGTCGACCATCAACCTTCGACATTCGACCTTAATTCACCGTCCCTGCGCCGACATAGTCAACGGTAATTCCGCTGGCCCAGCGGTCGAAGATTCTGCTGGTGAAACTTGTGCCGTCTGATTGAAGCACGAACCAGTAACGGTTCGAGGCGACGAAGCCGGCGAGGTCGTCTTTGCCATCGCCATTGAAATCGCCGACAACTGTGTTGAACGTTAACGAGCTACTCCACTTACCCCAGGAGGAAACTGTGAAGCCGACGCCAGTCGTCTTGGCTTTGTTGATAAACCAGTTACCGGCGGCAATACGCCCTGCAATGTCCACTTTGCCGTCGCCATTGAAGTCGCCGACGAGAACGTTGTGGAATCCGTGCGTCGTACTCCAGCGGACGCCGCTGTAAATGTTGGAAATGGACGTGCCACTCGACTTGCCAATCCACCAGTATCCGGAACTCGTCTGTCCGGCGACGTCGTCTTTGCCATCGCCATCGAAGTCGCCAGCCACAACGTCATGCCAACCGCCCGACGTGGACCACTTACCCACCTTGGAAGTTGTGAATCCTGTTCCCGTGCTGAGGCCAAAGAACCAGTCACCCGAAGTGTAGCGACCGGCCATGTCGGTTTTGCCATCGCCGTTGAAATCACCACTGACAACCTGCAGCCAGCCGCTGGAGGCCCAACGTCCGAACGTGGAATTGGTGAAGCCAGTGCCGGTTGACAGGGAAACCGTCCAATAGCCAGCGCCGTCGCGGCCTGCGATGTCATCTTTGCCGTCGCCATTGAAGTCGCCGACCGTGACATCAGACCATGTCGAGCTGGAGCCCCAGTCGCCCCACAGTTCATTCTTGAACGTGGTGCCATCGGACTTGCCGACCCACCAGTGTCCTGAGGGAAGGCGTCCCGCGATGTCGGTTTTTCCATCGCCGTTGAAGTCGCCCTGGACGATGTCCCAGGTGACGGAACTGGAGAACACGTTGGCCAGGTCTTCCGTGAATGAACTTCCGTCGGAGAAGCCAATCCGGAAACGACCGGTGGCCGAGTCGCGCAGGATAACGTCGTCACCGTTGACGACGGGAGCGGAGACGAGGCGAACACCCTGCATTCCTTTGGAGACGGTGACGGTGTCGGAGTCGCCTGCTGTAGAAACCGTCCAGGAACCGTCAGCGACGAATGTCGAATACAAACCGTTGGCGTCGGTAGTACCGCTGAATGTTCCGCCGCCGGACTTTGTCCCCGAGACGCTGGCACCGGAGACGGGATCACCCATTGAGTCGACGACTTGAACCACCATGTGTCCGGCCGGTGCGGTGCTGGACATGAAACTCCAACCAATGTCATCGAGTCCGGCCCAGTCCAGCGTCGTCCACGCACCTCGCAAGCCAGCCGTACTGCTGGGGGACATCGTGACTTCACGGCCGTCGTTCATCAGGCCGTCGGCCCAGTGTCCACCCGTTACCCCTGGGCTGCTTCCATGAACTCCGACTGATGCAGTGCCGGTGAAGACTCCTCCAGAAACTTGAGCATCCCAGGAGTCTCCACCGAAGCCGAGGATGTGTCCGAGTTCGTGAATTGCCGTGGTGTAGAGGTCCGACTCACTTCCGGTAAGTCCGACCGTGGTGATTCCTGTATGCCAGGTGTTTGTCGGATCAAAAGTAATGGAGCCGCCCCAGGTTGCGAATTCTGTTGATCCGGGAGTCTGGCCACGGAATTCGACGGTTGAACCCCATCCCGAGGTACCGCTCCAGCTATAGCCGGACGAGGCAAAACCGATGGTACTGCCGCTCAGAGCGCGAGCGCCAAGAAAAATCTTGATTTCGTCAGCCGCGATAAACAAATCAGTAAGCGATTCAGACGCTCCAGTGGTGGGATTGTCAAAGGTCGCTGACCAAGTGTTTACCCCACCCGCCGAAATGGCTGTCAGCGACTCGGAGAAGGCATCTTCAAACAGTCGGGCAGCCGCTTCCATGACTGCTTTGCGTTCGTAGTCGGCAAAGAACCCCGAGGTATCGTACGTGTAGTCGTAGACGATATTAATCGACAACAGCGTCTTGTCTTCGAGGTCTTCCACTCGTTTGGGAGCAGGGCGTTTGCGACGTGACGGGGCGAAGAGCGACTTCCAAATACTCATGACAGAATTTCCAGACTTGGACTTGGTCGAATGACTTCCCTCCATTCTCAACCAGAGCGGGGGAGATCGGCAAGTGGTTTTCGCGTGAATCCTGCAATTCGCGTGACAATTCGCAGGTTTCAAACAGTAAGGATTGTCGTCTATCGCCAGCCGCGTGTTGCTGGTCCGTGGGCCGAGTATGCGTGGATTTCATCTACGGTGGCGAGCAGGAAATCACCCGGAATGGTGTGAGCGAGGACGGCTGCGGAAGTCGCGAAGGGGACGGTGTCGGAAAGAGGATGCCCGCTGAGCAGACCGCGAATAATGCCGGCGGCGAAGGCATCACCGGCCCCGATGCGATCGACCACATGGAGGCGATGCCAGTTTGCCGACGCGAGTTCATCGCGGAGCAATACTCGGCCACAGTATTCCTGATCGCCATTCGCCGCTGTCCGTCGTTCGGTGAAGGCGATGCAATTGAGGTTGAACTTGTCACGCAGTGCGCGGAAACAGGCGTCGCCTTGTTCGTCGATGTCGAAGAATGTGGCTGCATCACTTTCGCTACCGAGGAAGACATCGACCTGTTGCAGGAGCGGCTGGAAGTGAACGCGAGCTTCTTCAATGGACCAAAGCGCCGCCCGGTAACTGCAGTCAAAGCTGATGGGAATTTGTCGCTGCTGTGCAATGGAAACAGCGACTTGTAAGGTCGCGCGGACGGAATCGCCCAACGCTGGCGCCGTGCCCGTGAAATGAAACCATTCGACGCCATCAAAAGCGGCGTCCCAATCGATTTCGTCCGGAGTGAGACTGCGAAATGCGGAGTGGTTGCGATCGTAAATGACCTGCGGACTGCGCGGCCCCGCGCCAGACTCGACGAAGAGAATCCCGAGTCTTTCTCCATTTCTTACGACGTGCTGAGTCTCCACCCCGTAACGCCGGAATTGATTGAGACACGCCTCGCCCAAGGCATGCGCAGGGACTTTCGAGAGCAGGCGTGTTGGAACGCCCCACTGCGACAACGCCACGGCGACGTTCGCTTCGCCGCCGGTAAACGTCATGTTGAACGAACTGCTTTGGGCGAATCGCTGCGGGGGTGGCGCGTCGAGACGCATGAGCAGTTCGCCGAAGGTCAGCACGCATTTCCTGTTAGTGGTTTCGTTCACGACTCGGTTCCGTTCAGTCCGGCGAATCCTCGGGCGGCCATGGGCATGCGTCGCCCCGTGCCGAACGCTCGGGGGGAGAGTTTGATGCCAGGAGGCATTTGCCGCCGTTTGAATTCATTTCGGTCCAGTCGCTGCACGACCCACTTGACCGTTTCCGGTGGAAACTCCTTGGCCAGTTCATCGGGGGACATTTCTTCGTCGATGAGTCCGGCGAGAATTCCGTCGAGCAGAGGGTAGGGTGGGAGCGTGTCTTGATCGAACTGATTAGGCGCCAACTCCGCACTGGGCTCTTTGTCGAGAATCGACTGCGGGATGACTTCGCGCCCTTCCAGTTCGTTGATGTAGCGGGATACGGCGTAGACGTCCTGCTTGTATAAATCGCTCAGGACCGCAAAGCCGCCGCACATGTCGCCGTACAGCGTGCAGTAACCGACAGCCAGTTCGCTCTTGTTCCCCGTCGCTAACGCAATCCAGCCGTTCTTGTTGCTGCGGAGCATGACCAATGCACCGCGAATTCGCGCCTGCAGGTTTTGATCAGTGAGACCCGCCGGCTCGGACATGAGTTCTTCGCCCACAACCGGGAGTTTTTCATAAGCGAGGTGCACGTCGTTCAATGGGATGACGTCGTAGTCCATTCCCAGATTCTGGGCGAGTTGCAATCCGTCACTGACGCTGTGTTCGCTGCTGTAACGACTCGGCATAAGCAATCCGTGCACGTTCTCCGGTCCGACAGCTCGGCTAGCAATTGCGGCGGCGAGGGCACTGTCAATTCCTCCCGAAAGTCCCAGTACACACCCCTTGAAACCGCACTTTGCCATGTAGTCACGCAGGCCGAGAGTGACTGCCTCCAGCAATTGAGGTTCTCGGCGATTTTCGGCAGGAGCGGGACAGGGAGTTCCCTCGATGGTGACTTTGCCATCGGACGAAAAGTCCACGAGTGCAATGTCATCCGCGAACCCTTTGAGGGCATGAATTACCTCTCCTTGTTGATCCATGACAAAACTGTTGCCGTCGAACACCAGGTCGTCGTTTCCGCCAACCTGATTCACAAACAGAAAGGGACGTTGAAAACGGGCGACGTGCCGCCGCATGATGCGATGCCGCCGGGCCACTTTGTCGACTTCGAACGGGCTCGCGGAAAGATTGATGAACAAATCGACCCCTTGATCCCCCAGTTCCCAGACTGGGTCGAGCTGTTCAGTTGGCGGCACGTGATAAAAGGTGTGCGTCTCGCCCCACCAGGCGTCTTCACAAATGTGTACGCCGAGTTTCAGTCCTTCAAATTCTATCGGCGAAGTATGGGCCGCTGGCCGGAAGTAGCGTTTCTCGTCGAAGACGTCGTAGTTCGGCAGCAACACTTTGTGGCGGGTGGCAAAACGTTCGCCTCGGTAAAGCAATGTGGCCGCATTGGCGACTTCCAACTCTCGCAGTCCCCGGTGCGTGGGATGCCCCACGAGAATGGCAAAGCCTTCGCTCGTTTCTTTGGCGAGTTCGTCCACCTTCAGGTCACATGCCTCGACGAACCCCTTGCGTAACAGCAGGTCCTTGGGGGGATAACCGGAAATGGCCAGTTCGGAGAGGACGAGCAGGCGCGCGCCGGACGCCTGGGCCTGTGTCACGAGTTGGCGAATCTTCCGCAGATTCCCCTCCAAGTCGCCAACAATAGGGTTGAACTGGGCCAGTGCGAGTCGCATGGAGGGTCCTGTTGTATGAATCGCATTCGTTTTAACGGATAATCAGCGACGAAATGCTGGCGTTGAGGCGACAACATTCCGAGGGCACGAGGAATCATCGGCATTCTTTTTGACCGATGCAATAACACGACCTAGGTTTGCCAGATGGAATTGTGTTCCCATTTCGGAACATGATCTCCCCAGTCCCGTGAACGGAAAGACCAAACTGGCCGGAATCGGGTTCGGAAGGTGGTAACTTGGAAGTGGAAGCAGTTTAACCGCTGCAATGAGAGCCATGCAAAAACGCAACCGTCACGTTCGTCCTCTCCTCAGTGCGACCACCATTCTCATTCTGAGCGGCTTCCTCATTGGACTGACCGTTGGTCGGGTGGTTGGTGAAGAACTCTCCCCCTACGTTCTGTCATGTGGACTGGCAGGATGTCTTGCGTTCATGGCGTTTGATGTCGCCTCGACACGCCGCGAAGAAGATGCTGTCGAAGACGAAAAACGGCAGGCAGAAGAGCGTCTTGACAGGCATGTGTTGTCCCTGAGCAGCATTGGCTTTACGCTGCCGCCGCAAGAAGACGAAGAGGCCCGGCTCAGCGACGAGGAACTTCAGAATGTCCTCGACGCCGTGGACGAAGCGGCATTTGCCGAGGAATCGACCGTTTAGAGCGGCGGTTTCGTTGACGTGCACCGCGCTCAGGATTCTGCAAAAGTTTGCCCAGATTTCCTCGCCGGTGTCTCAGCTTTGCACCGAATTGCCGTAGGCGACCGGATCGTGTTACACTGCTAAGCTTGCAGTTTCACGGCCCTTTCCAGACGATTTCGCTATGGCACGCCTCACGCAGGCTCAACTTTTTCAGGTTGGCAATAACTTCGAAGAACGCAGCCCGGACGACTTATTGCGCTGGGCGAAAGAGACGTTTGGGAATCGCGTTGCTGCCATTTCCGCGATGCAGCAATCGGGCTGCACGGTCTGCCACATGATTTCGCGGCTGAAGCTCGACATTCCGGTCATTTTTGTCGACACGGGGGTCATGTTTCAGGAAACGCTCGACACGCGCGACCGGCTCGCCAAGGAATACAACCTCAACATCCGAACGCTCCAGCCAGAGCAGACGATGGAAGAGCAAACGGCTCAGCACGGCGTGCTTTACCTCACCGTCGAAGGGCAAAAGCAGTGCTGTCACGCCCGTAAGGTGGAGCCGCTGCTGAAAATGCAAGGCGAATACGACTGTCTCATCAGCAGCCTGCGTCGCGCAGATGGAGGACGCCGTGGAGCTTGTCCAATTCTTTCCGCCGATGTGGAAATGAACGCGGTGCGTTTGAATCCCATGGCCAACTTTACGAACGAACAACTGGATGCGTACATCGCGGAACACAATGTTGTGACGAATCCGCTGCATCAGCAGGGGTACTCCACCATTGGCTGCAACCGCTGCACCACCCCCGTCATGCCCCATGAAGACAAACGTTCCGGACGCTGGCGACACTTGGGGATGCAGGCGATGTACTGCGGAATTAACCCCACCGACACAGACGACGGAACAGCCCCGGCACTGGACCTGCCGCTGGATCTTGTCGACCGCATCCTCGGTGTGAAGACGGACTTCATGATTTAGGACGGTCCGATTTCCGCCGCCCTGATATGCTGCTGCTCACGTTTGTTCCTTCCGATTTGCCTGGGGGTGATGAATGGATATCCAGGAACTCAAGGTGGGTGAGTCCTTGATGATTAACGGTGTCATTCGCATTCAACTTGTAGGAATCGTTGCGGGAAAACGTGGTGACAAAGCCCGCATTGGGATTGAAGCTCCGCGAGCATCCTCTTCCGAAACATCTGGTTCAAGTCATCCCAATTCAGCGGCGTCCACGACCGACAACAATTCTGAAACATGTTAGATCAAGACGCACTCCGGGTTCCTGTATCTGAGCAGTTGCTCATCAATGCCTCCGCAGAGACCGACGCTCAGCGCGTACTTTGTACAACAGTCGGGCGAGCTCAATGCGCCGTCGCGCTAGCCCAGCAGGACCCGCAGCGGCATATCGTCTGTCACCAGCTCGACGTGTATCAGGCTGAGCAAACGCACTTGGCGTTGGATAAGTATCCGAACATTAACGTGCTTTGTTCTCCCGACTTTCCGGACGACGAATTCGATTTGTTCGTCATGCCGGTTGAGAAAGTTGGTGAGGCCGAGTTAACGCGTGACTGGTTGCAGCAGGGATACGACCGACTGAAAACCGGCGGCTGGCTCTACACGGCGGTTGATAATCCGAAGGACAAGTGGCTGCATCACGAAGTGGAGAAGCTTTCGAAAGGTATCGTCCGTCGTCCCAAACCCCGCGGGATGGTCTACAAGCTGCAAAAGCCGGGACCACTGAAACGCATGCGCGACTTTAGTTGTGAGTTTGCCTTCCGCGATGAGGGAAATCTCATCAGCGTCGTCAGTCGCCCGGGCGTGTTCAGTCATCGCCGCCTCGACCTGGGAGCCCGGGCACTCATGGAATCGATGACCGTTTTCCCCGGAACGAGAATTCTTGACCTCGGTTGTGGGACAGGTGCTGTGGGACTGGCGGCACTCTTCAGAGCCGAAGGGACTTCCGCCGTGGGGATCGACTCCAACGCCAGGGCGGTGCAATGTTCTGCAGTCGGGGCCGAACTGAACGGCGTCGCTGATCGATTCGAATCGCGACTCGATTGTGACGGGACATCCGTCGAAGAGGAGTCATTCGATTTGGTTGTCGGTAATCCGCCCTATTTCTCGAATTACCAAATTGCCGAAATCTTTCTAACCACCGCCCGACGCGCGGTCAAAGCGGGAGGTAAGGTCCAAATGGTCACCAAAAAGGCAGACTGGTACGTCGCCCGCATGGAGCAGCTTTTTGGTCGGAAACCAGACGTTACCGAACAACGCGGCTACCTCGTCGTGAGTGTTGACGCGTAGGCAAAAATTTTTTGAAGATATTTGCCGGAGTCGGGAAATCGACGAAATGGTGTCTTTGCATCAACGAGGACATATGCAAGAATGAGGCCAATTGGTGGAGACAAAAGGAGCCTCCACGCTTCGTTCAAGTCGCAAACGGCGACCATGAATATTGATGTTTCACAATGTTGTTTATCTTGCCGCACAGACCATGCTCAACTGGCGGTAGGAGGGTTCATTTTCTGGCAAAGTGCTTGCCGTCAACAATTTCGATCCCCGCATGCACAGGCGATCGACGCTTTATGTTGAAAGAGTAGTCCCCATGTCTACGGATATTGATGCTTCGCAATCGGGTGCGGAGAAGTCACTGGAATTACTGGAATCGGTCGTAATTCGTTTTTGCGGTGACAGCGGCGATGGAATGCAGCTCGCGGGAACACAGTTTACCAATGTGTCCGCAGTCTTCGGCAACGACGTCAGCACGTTGCCCGACTTCCCCGCGGAAATTCGTGCCCCCGCCGGCTCGTTATTCGGCGTGAGCGGTTTTCAGCTCTGCTTCTCCAGCAGCGACGTGTTCACACCCGGCGATGCCGTCGACACACTCGTGGCGATGAATCCCGCGGCGCTCAAAACAAACCTGCAGGATTTGAAGCGCGGTGGAACGCTCATCCTGAACGAAGACGCTTTCGACAAGAGCAACTTGACGAAGGCACATTACGAAACCAACCCACTGGAAGATGAGAAGCTGCTGGCTCCTTATCGTGTCCATAAGGTGCCGATGACGCGTCTGACGCGCGATTCGGTTCAGGGGCTTGGTCTCGGCAATGCCGAAGCCGACCGCTGCAAGAACTTCTTTGCTCTCGGACTCGTCTACTGGCTCTACGACCGCGATTCCACGCCGACGGAAGAGTGGCTCCAGAGCAAGTTCAAGAAGAATCCCGCCGTGCTCGAAGCGAATATGCGAGCACTCAAGGCTGGTTACACGTACGGAATTGCCACCGAGCAGTTCACCGTCCACTATCAGGTTCCGAAAGCCCAGCTTCCGCCAGGTCGTTACCGCAAAATTACCGGGAACGAAGCACTCGCCATGGGATTGGCAACCATTGCCAAAATCTCTGGTCGGGAACTGTTCTTTGGTGGGTATCCCATTACTCCTGCCAGCGATGTGCTGCACGACCTCGCCGCTCTGAAGGAATTTGGCGTACGGACCTTCCAGGCGGAAGACGAAATCGCCGCCATTACCTCAGTCATTGGTGCCGCCTTCGGTGGTGCACTTTCCGTCACGGCCAGCAGTGGTCCGGGGATCGCGCTGAAAGGTGAAGGGATTGGTCTGGGCGTCATGACGGAACTTCCGATGCTCATCATCAACGTTCAGCGTGGTGGTCCCAGTACAGGTTTGCCGACGAAAACGGAACAGTCAGACCTGTTCATGTCCTACTTCGGACGTAACGGCGACTGCCCCATGCCGGTCTTGGCCGCACAGTCGCCAGCGGACTGTTTTGAAATGGTCCAGGAGGCCATGCGGATTGCCGTTGAGTTTATGACACCGGTCTTCCTGTTGACCGACGGCTACATTGCCAACGGTGCAGAACCGTGGCGGATTCCTGCTGAGTCAGAACTGAAGCCAATCACGGTGAAGCATCAGACCGAAATCAATGGCAATGGCGAAGGCTATTTGCCATACCTGCGAGACGAGCGACTTGTTCGTCCGTGGGCCGTTCCAGGTACTCCCGGACTCGAACACCGCCTTGGCGGTCTGGAAAAGGCGGACCGTACCGGCAACGTTTCGTACGACACCGAAAATCACCAGAAGATGACGCTCATTCGTCAGCAAAAGGTGAGAAACATTGCCAACTACATCCCCGAGCAGGAAGTCGATGGTCCCGAGTCGGGAGACTTGCTGGTCGTGAGCTGGGGTGGAACCTACGGAGCTGTCCGCACGGCTTGCGAATCAGCCCGCAAGAAAGGCCAGTCGGCTGCTCACTGCCACCTGCGGTACATTAATCCGTTCCCAAAGAATCTGGGCGAGATTCTGAAGCGCTACAAGAAGGTTCTCATTCCGGAACTGAACACCGGACAAATGTGGGTCATTCTGCGAGCACTGTATCTCGTCGATGCCGTCAGCTTCAGTAAGGTGAAGGGGAAGCCATTCCTCGTTCAGGAACTGACTGACAAAATCGACGAAGTCCTCGCCAGCTAGGCCCCTGTTGCGTTACGCATTCACACCGTTCACACAATAGCCACGATTTTAGAGCTAATACCATGTCCATGGACGTTGAACTTCCAGTCCTGACTCCGAAAGATTTTGCGACCGACCAGGAAATTCGGTGGTGTCCGCGCTGCGGCGACTACTCCATCCTGGCTCAAATGAAAAAGGTGCTGCCGACGCTCGGCATTCCTCGCGAGAATATTGTGTTCGTGTCGGGGATTGGCTGCTCCAGTCGCTTTCCTTACTACGTATCCAGTTACGGTTTCCACAGCATTCACGGTCGTGCACCGGCTGTGGCCACCGGGTTGAAAGTTGCCCGCCCCGAGTTGACGGTCTTCGTCATCACCGGCGACGGCGATGCTTTGTCCATTGGTGGTAACCACCTGCTGCATGCCATTCGTCGAAATGTTGATCTGAAAATCATCATGTTCAACAACCAGATTTATGGCCTGACGAAGGGGCAGTACTCACCCACCAGCCCGCACGGCAAGCGAACCAAAAGCTCCCCTTACGGTTCGGTCGATGCACCTCTTAATCCTCTGGCTGTGGCCATTGGAGCCGGAGCGACCTTTGTGGCGCGTAGCGTGGACGTCGACATCAAACACCTGGGTGACGTACTCACACGTGCCGCGAATCACAAAGGGACAGCCTTTGTTGAGGTCTACCAGGACTGCAACGTGTTCAACACCGGTGCGTTCGAGAAGGCCAGCAAGAAAGATCAGAAGCACGAAAACTGCATTTACCTGGAGCAGGGTCGACCGCTCGTCTTTGGTAACGACCGTGACAAAGGTGTCCGCCTGACTGGTGACGGCGAAACCGAAATTGTGTCATTGGCAGAGACCAAAGAAGACGACCTGCTGTTCCACGACGAAACCAAAGACGATCCCTCATACGCATTCCGTCTGGCTCAGCTTCGCTGGCCGAATGCTCCCGAGCCCATGGGAGTCTTCCGCTGCGTCCAGCGCCCCGTATACGATGAGGAAGTCGACAAGCAATACAAAGAACGTATCGCAAAAGTTGGGAACGGCGACTTGAATACGTTGTTCAACTCCGGCGATACTTGGGAAGTAAAGTAACCCGCCGAATTTCGGTGAACCACATTTTCCATTTGGCATTCGCTTCGCAGGTCGACCGTCCGGTTTGCCTGCGAAGTTTGTTTGTACGGAGTTGACGAGTTACGAGTCAGAAATTCGGACGCCGTTCCCAAGTCGTGAGATGCCTACCGGAGAATCGCCGCATGACATCACTCCTCACACACGCCGGTCGCCGCATATTGAATCGCCGCGAGTTCTTCGCCAGTACGGTGGGCGGACTCAGCAGTATTGCCTTGTTGCAGTTGCTGGGACGAGACGGGCTGCTCGCAGCGGAAGGTCCGCAAATCGACCCCGCCCGGCCCTTCGCAGCCAGACAGCCGCATCACTCAGCCAAAGCCAAGAACATTCTGGTTGTGTTCTGCGCCGGAGCGTGCAGTCAACTCGAAACGTGGGACTACAAGCCAGAACTCGTCAAGCAAGATGGCAAGCCGCTCCCCGGGGGACCTTCGGTGACGTTCCAAGGGCCAGCCGGTAATTTGGCACGGCCTCAATATGAGTTTCGGCCATATGGTGAGACCGGAAAAATGGTCTCCGACATGATCCCGCATCTGGGACAACTGGTCGACGATTTCGCCTTCATTCACACACTGACCAGTAAATCCAACACGCACGGTCCCGCGGAGAATTTCCTTTCCACTGGATTTGTGCAAGACGGATTCCCCAGCCTCGGAGCATGGCTGAGTTACGCGCTCGGAAGCGAAAACGAGAACCTTCCAGCATTCGTCGCCATCCCCGATCCTCGCGGCGTACCGCAGGCGAGCGTCAATAACTGGGGGCCGGGTTTTCTTCCCGCCGTCTTTCAGGGAACCCCGTTTAATACGAGCAATCCCATCCAGAACTTGTCTGCTCCGGCCCGCATTGGCAAAGACAAAGACCTCGCCGCGCGGGATTTGCTCAGGCAAATCAATGAGGAGCATTTGCGGCAACATCCCGGCGACAGCAGTCTTGCCGCTCGGATTGCCAGTTACGAACTGGCAGCCCGCATGCAGTTGTCGGTGCCGGAAATCAGTGACCTGTCCACTGAACCGGAACACATTCTGACAATGTATGGTGCGAATGACAGCGAAGATGAACTGAAGGCCTCGTTCGCTCGCAACTGTATTCTGGCGCGTCGGCTCATTGAGAAAGGCGTGCGCTGCGTGCAGTTGTTCAATGGAGCGTACGCCAGCGGCGGCAAGCTGAACTGGGATGGTCATCAAAATCTCCGCGAACAGTATGACGTTCACGGACGGGTCATGGATCAACCCGTCGCCGCACTCATTCGTGACATGCAGCAGCGAGGACTGCTGGAAGAAACTGTCGTCGTGTGGTGTACAGAATTTGGCCGCATGCCCATGTTCCAACGGGGAGCCAAAGGCCGCGACCACAATCCTCACGGATTCACAGCCGTCCTGACCGGCGCCGGCGTGAAGCGAGGTGCCAGCTACGGCCAGACTGATGAACTGGGATACAAAGCAGTCGAGAACGTTTCCTCAGTACACGACCTCAACGCCACGCTCCTGCACCTGCTCGGACTCGACCACGAGAAGTTGACCTTCACCCACAACGGCCTCGCCCGCCGATTGACTGATGTGCATGGGCATGTGTTGCATGATGTGTTGGTTTAGGAATCTGTTCCAGACGGGGTGGCACAGACATTCCTGTCTGTGTTTCAACGCTTCGGATTTACTCTTCCGAGACACGAATCACTGTCCGCCCAGTAGCTCTTCCGGCCAGCATTTCCTGTGCGGCGTGTGGTGCCTCGGCGAGTGGGATTTCCTGGGTAATTTCATCCAGACCGCTGAGTTTCCATTCGTTGGCAAGTAACCGCCAGACTTCTTTGCGCTGCGGCATCGGGCACCAGGCGGAGTCGATACCAGCCAGCGTGACGCCGCGCAGAATGAACGGGTAAACGGTCAGTGGGAGTTCGTGGCCGCCTGCCACGCCGCAACTGGCGACACAGCCGCGCTGCTGAATTTGTTTAATCAGCGACGCCAGAAACTCGCCGCCGACAGTATCAATGCCGCCAGCGAACTGCGCAGAGAGCAGGGGCCGTTCTGATTTCTTGAGCAGGGTTCGATCTTGCACCTCACTTGCGCCGCGTGCTTTGAGCCAGTCGGTTTGATCTGCTTTCCCCGTCACCGCAATGACGTGAAATCCCAACTTGTGCAGCAGCATAATGCTGAGCGTTCCTACGCCGCCGGTCGCACCCGTCACCACCACCGGCCCGGATTCTGGTGTTACTCCATGATGCTGCAGCGCCAACACACATTGAGCCGCCGTGAATCCTGCGGTTCCCAACTGCATGCATTCGCGACCGGTCAGTCCGTCGGGCAACGGCAGCACCCAATCTGCGGGAACTCGAATGAATTCGCTCCAGCCGCCCCAGCGTTCGACACCAAGTTCGTGCCCTGTCATGAGCACCTGCTGTCCGACTGAGAACTGTTCGTCGTCCGAGTGTTCCACTATTCCCCAGGCATCAATCCCGGGGACATGCGGCAGGTTCCGGGCAATTCCGGGATGTCCACTCGCGGCCAACGCGTCTTTGTAATTCAGCGATGAAGCCAATACGCGTATCACGACATTCCCGGCAGGCAGTTCCTTAATTGGACGCTGCTGCGGGCCGATTTGGACTGTTCCATCTTCTGAGCGTTCAACGAGCTGGCAAGAGAATTCGGTGGCAGTGGTCATTCAGCGACACCTTTGAGGGCGAAAACAGAGTACTCGTGTGAACGGGCAACCATAGTTGTCATTCAGTGTACGAATTCAGACGCCATCGGTCGATTTGGCCGCAAACACCCAGTTGTCATGTCGATTGCCCCTCGGCTTCTGTCGGATCGGAAAAGTCTCTAGCATTACAGGATGCAACCTACTGCAGAGTCGCCGAATCGTTGGTTTTTTCGTCCCTCGCTGCACCCGGTCCGGGCGCAGTGGCTGAGGTTGCTCGATGCTGCCTGTCAGGTCATAGGGGCCGCGACGGTGGTTATTGGTCATGGGCTTCAGCCGGGAACGTTTTCGCTTCCCATTCCAGCCGGGCTCATTGTGTTGTTCACAATGGCCATCATATCCATTGGAATTGCCATTCGCTTTCAATGGAGCCTGGCTCGCGCTTCGTTCGCCACGCGGCACTGGCCGACGGTTGGCGCCGCACTGCTGTGGGTTGGATTCATTGTCTTGGGAGCCATTTACAGTGGAATTCGAGCCCCTGCTACGGGTGATGATTTTCTCTGGCAGTGGTGGTCGACCTCGGTACTCGCCTCCGAAGTCATTGTGGTCATTTACTCATTCTTCGGCTTAGCGCACGGACTGCGAAAAGCCGCAGCCGGGGGAGTGAGTCCCGCCTATTTGCTGCTGATGTCTTTCGTCATGCTCATTCTCGTTGGCACGGCCATTCTCATGTTGCCGGTGAGTCGCAAACAGGATTTGGCCACACCGGGTAATGAATCAGCACCGCTGTTGACGGCGTTATTTACTGCGACGAGTGCCAGTTGCGTGACGGGGCTTGTCGTTGAAGACACAGGCGTGTACTGGTCACGCGTCGGTCAGGTGGTCATTCTCGTACTGTTTCAAATTGGAGGGCTCGGCATTATGACGTTCGGAGCGTTCTTCGCCGTTATTGCGGGTCGCAGTGCGCGTGTGACGGAAGTCGCCACAATTCGTGACTTGCTGGCCACCGAAGCGCTCGGCGACGTGCGTCGACTGGTGCTGGCCATTGCCGGCTTTACTTTCGGCATGGAGTTTCTGGGAGCCATTCTCCTCTTCCCGCACTTTGAGGGCTTGCCGCTGGGGGAGCGGCTATTTCAATCGATGTTTCACTCCGTGAGTGCATTTTGTAACGCAGGATTTGCGTTGACCGAGAACAGTTTCGTGGGTGATGGGCATCGCTGGACGGTGTGGGGCGTGTTGTCCGGGCTGATCATTATTGGCGGTCTGGGCTTTGCCGTGCTGTACAACTTGCTGCACGTGGCGCTCGGTGCAATCCGGAGCGTTTCGACCGGGCCGTTCGCCGTCCCGAAGCGACGGGTCCGCATGACGCTGACGGCGAAAATTGTGCTGATTACATCGGCAATGCTGCTGGTTGGCGGCACGTTCGCCATTTACGGGCTCGAACGTGCGACGTCGACTTCCGGAGATCCCATCAGTTTTGCGGACTGCTGGTTTCAGTCGGTGACGTTTCGCACGGCGGGATTCAACACTGTCGAGCTGGGACCGCTGCAACCCGCTACCAAACTGTTCGCCGTGCTGATGATGGTCATTGGTGCGTCACCGGGCTCGACTGGGGGCGGCGTGAAAACCGTGGTCTTCGCCATTGCTATGCTCGGGATTTACAGCGTCATGCGTGGGCGTGACCATGTGGAAGCGGCGGGCCGCAGCATTCCGTTCGTCACTGTGAACCGCGCACTGGCCATTCTGTTCGTCTCGGTGCTGACGGTCATGCTCACGACACTTCTCGTCGTCATGATCGAAAACCGGCCCGAGTATTTCATCGACCATTTGTTTGAGGCAACGAGTGCCGTGGGGACGGTCGGTGTTTCCAGTTCCATTCCAGACGCGAACAATCCTGAGCAGTTCATTTCGGTGACGAAGTCACTCTCCAGCGGGTCGCGCGTGGTGATTATCATCGCGATGTTTCTGGGCCGCGTTGGACCGCTCACATTACTGTTGGCATTGGCCGGCGAAGCACCCGCGATCCGGTACGAGTATCCCCAGGAACGCGTCCTGCTGGGTTAAGGTCGTCATCTCTCCAGACAGCAAAACGGTAACGGAGGTGACATGGAACAGTACGACGCTGAGCGTGAAGCGGAACTGTGCCAACTCCTCGAACAGTACGCACCGTTCATTGAGCAGGAAGATGCCGAGCAACTCAGCGTCCTGTTGCCCGTTGATGTACTGCGACGGTTTCCGGAACTGCCCGGAATGTTGCGCTGCATGGCTTCGCTCGACATGCTGGCAGGCAATGCCGATTCGTTCGATTTCGGCGGTGAAAGCGACGCTGCTGGACGGGCGGCGTCGGCGTCTACTCCTTCATCTTCATTTCGCGCGCCGCATAGACTGGGCCCGTACCTGCTTGAAGAAGAACTGGGACGCGGTGGGATGGGCGTGGTGTTCCGCGTGCGGCATGAAGTTCTCGATGCGCAGTTCGCCATGAAGCTGATTCGGTCGAGCGACTGGGCGTCGGATCAGGAAGTGAAACGCTTTTATCGGGAGGCCCGCGCGGCGTCCCGGTTGCAGCACTCGAACATTGTGCGCGTGCATGACGTGGGTGAGGAACGCGGGCTGCACTACCTCGTCATGGAGTACATTTCGGGTGGGAACCTGGCAGAAAGAATTACCGCGAGTCCGCTGTCGTTTCGAGAGGCCGCCGAAGTCATCCGCAAAGTTGCCCTGGCTGTGGCATTTCTTAACGAACAGGGAATTGTACATCGCGATTTGAAACCAGCCAATATCCTGTTGGATGGTGAGGGGAATCCTCATGTCACCGACTTTGGCTTGGTGAAAGTGTTCGACGCGGGTGAAGGTCGCACCACCACTGGCATTATTGTGGGGACACCTGCCTATATGGCCCCCGAGCAGGCTTGGGGAAATTCCGACGACGTGGGCCCTGGCTGCGACATTTATAGCCTCGGTGCCATTCTCTATGAACTGCTGACGGGACGACCACCGTTTGGCGACACCGGTCCGCTCGATCAACTTTTGCGTCTGCGCGATGCCGAGCCGCTGGCGCTGCGCAGCATTCGTGCAGCGATTCCGGTCGAGCTGGAACGGATTTGCCTGCACTGTCTGGAGAAGAATCCGGTTGATCGATATCAGTCGGCGGCGGAATTGGCTGCTGATTTAGAAAGACATCTCAATGGAGAACCCTCTGGTCTTCCGGCCCCCAGCCTGACCTGGAAACTGCGGAGATGGATTCGCCGCCAGCCGGCTCTGGTCTCGCGTCTCACGGGCTTTCTCGTGATGGCCATCCTTTTATCAGTCGTGGAAGTTCTGTCAGAGTCGGCCCGTGCACCGTATATTCCCATCATGAGTGTGTTGGGCATTTGGACGTTCGGTTCGGTTATTCTTCAGCAGGCCCTGAACCGCAATATCGACCCGTGGGTGGTACGTACGAGTTGGGTCATTCTTGACTGTCTGTTGTTTACCTCTGCCCTGATGTTTGCGGAGGGACCCGTCGAATCGCTGGTGGTTGGCTATTCGTTGCTCATTGCTGCCAGTGCCTGGTGGTATCAACCGTTCCTGGTGTGGATGATGACCGGGGCATCTGTGATCGCGTTCTTCGTACTTTTTGGACTGCGGGGCGACAGTTCGTTGCCAGGGCACTATCCTTACATTGTGGCCGCAGAACTGGCGGTTGTCGGAGGCATTGTGGCCTCGTTCGTCCGCCAAATCCGCGAACTCCTGCAACGTCGCTCGTTCCCTGGTGACACTCACTAAGCTATGACCACCAAAGAGTCTTCCGCCAGTAATTCGCCAGTCGACTACGACGTTACCGACCCGGGCAGAAAGTTCTTCCTGCCGGTGACTATTGTCGCCTCGGTATTCTGCATCTCGTTGTTCGCGTGGCTGACTGCCGATTTGGGTGACCCAGATGTTCCGATCAAGAAGTGGATTAAGGCACACGGCGACACCGTTATCCTGGTGGAGACGGCAGTATTAGCCGTTGTCTGCTTTCTCGCGATGTATCTCGATCGACAGACGACACTTAAGTCTCTTCGAGAACGTGCCGGTCAGGCGGAATCAGCGTCAAGCGGGGACTCGCCAAGTGGCGAGAATGGGTAGTTTGGCGACAATGTTCTAATTGTGCGGAAAGATCGGGTCGAAACTTTTGTTCGGATAGTACTCGCTGTAGCGGTCGTGATGATTTCTGGCCGATAGACCCTTGGACACGTGTCCGAATTTGGATGACGTTGTAACCAGTCCGTCGCTCCCCAGGGTCCTATGCATTTGTCAGGCGTGAAAATCTGCAGGCAAATCTGCTCCCGATGGCAATCCATCGTGGCAGCAGTGCTGATTCTGACATTGGCGGCCTGCCGACATGCCGACACGCACGACACGTTTCTTTTCCCGGGGGCTGGCTACGGGGATTACGTCGACAAGGCAACCCGAATCAACTATCCGGAAGTCGACTTACCACTCGACGAACGGGTCAATTTTGCAGTCGAACCAAGACGCCTCAGCCGCGACGAAAAGGACGAGGTGTGGGATGTTTCCCTCGCCGAAGCAATTCAATTAGCCCTGGCGAACAGCCGGGTGATTCGCAGTTCGGGACAGTTTTTGAGTCCCGGCAATGCCATTCTGAACAATCCCGACTTCGCCCGAACCGTCTACGACCCTGCCATTCAGGAGTCGGGCGTATTGTTTGGCCAACGCGGTGTGGAAGCTGCTCTCTCTGATTTCGATGCCCAGTTTGTTACCCAAATGGTTTGGGGTCGGAGTGAGTTGATTCAGAATAACCGGGCCAACGCAGGCGGCCTGAACTCCGGCGATACGCTCGTCAATGAAACAGGCGCTTATAGCTCGGTTATCCAGAAGCGACTTGCGTCTGGTGGACAAGTGGCGGTCTCCCATTCATGGAATTACACGGGGACCAACGCACCGCTGTCCATGTTTCCAACCGCGTACGACGGCAATGTCCGCGCAGAATTCCGTCAGCCGTTGCTCGCCGGTGGTGGTGCGGAGTACACGCGCATTGCTGGTCCCGTTTCGACCAACATTCAGGGGGTCACCGGCGTTCAGCAGGGTGTCATTATCGCCCGCATTAACAACGACATGGCTTTGGCAGACTTCGAACTCGCCGTCCAGCAGCTTATTCACGATGTCGAGGCAACCTACTGGCAACTGAGTCTCGCCTACCGTTCGTTCGACGTACAGTCAGAGATTCTGGACGCAACCATCAGCATTCGTGAAGTCATGGATGCTCAGCATGAGGCGAAAACAGGGGAGGGCGGGGCCCAGCGCAAATCGGTGACCGAACGGGAAATTCAACTCGAATTCGAAGTCGCCCAGGCACGTGACCGACTCTACGCCGCCGAAGGCGAACTGCGACGTCTGCTGGGATTACCCATTAATGATGGCCGCATTATTCGTCCTTTGGATGATCCCATGACCGCGCGTCTGGCCCCAAACTGGGAAACCTGCCTGAACGACGCACTGACACACCGGCCCGAGCTTCGTCGTCAGAAGTGGTCGCTGAAGAGTCTGGAAATGCAGTTGCGGGCAGCCGACAACCTGACCATGCCTCGCCTGGACCTGGTTGCCGCTTATCAGGTCAACGGTTTTGGTAACAACCTGTTGGGTGGTCCCAGTGAAGCGATTTCTAACCCAGGCAACCTGAACAGTGCTTACGACACCCTGTTCGCAGGTGACCAGACCGGTTGGAATCTTGGGTTCGAATTCTCCATGCCATTGGGACGACGCTTCGCCTACGCCCAGCAGCGTTCACTGGAACTGCGGATTGCGAAAGCACGGGAGTTGCTCAACGCACAGGAAGTGGAAGTCAGTCACGAAGTGGCTTCTGTGTTCCGTGACATCGACCGCAACTACCTCGCCTCGGAGAATGCACTGAATCGTTTGCTGCGAAATAAGGACCGACTGGTTCTGCTGCAGCAACAGCGAAACGTCGATCCCACACGTACGACCATCGACTCCATTCTGCAGGCCAAGCAAACCGTCGCTCAGTCCGAACTGCAGTTCCTCTCCAGTCTGGTCGAGTACAACAACTCGCTCAACGACCTGGCCTTCCGCACGGGGCGTACGCTGGAAAACAACAGTATTCTTCTTTCAGAGGCAAATTGGTCTCCTGAAGCGTATCAGGATGCGGACAACCACTATCGTCGCCGCTACTACGCTCGGCGAGCAAGGTGGAAAATCCAGACTCCCGACATGTCGGCGACCATTGATCTGCCAACCAGTTACACGGCACCCGTCTACGAATTGCCCGATGGCGTCATTGCACCTCCGGCACCCGAAGATGAAATTGAGCCTACACCCATGGAGTCGCCCGACGAACCGGGCGTTCAGGTCACCTCGTTTACTCTGCCTCCGTTACCGGAATAGAATCCGCGTCCGCAGTTTAGTCCTCGAATTGAGTGCTCGAACTGCGTAGACTTCGCGAAGAGGAGTCTGTCCTCCGTTCATTGGTCTACGTTGAATTCAATTGGCGAAGCATTGTGTCATTGGCAAAACGAGTTATCCCCTGTCTCGACGTACATTCCGGGCGGGTGGTCAAAGGCGTGAATTTTCTGCAACTGCGTGATGCTGGCGATCCCGTCGACATTGCTGCCCGCTATGAGCAGGAAGGGGCTGACGAACTCGTGTTCCTGGACATAACCGCCAGCCACGAGCAGCGGGACATTATCCAGGACGTTGTCGAGCGCACGAGCGAAGTCTGCTTTATGCCATTGACAGTAGGCGGCGGCATTCGCACGCTCGAGGATATTCGCGTGCTATTGAAAGCGGGTTGCGATAAGGTTTCCATCAACAGTTCTGCTGTACGCGATCCCGAATTCATTCGGCAGGCTGCGCTCCGTTTCGGCAGCCAGTGCATTGTGGTGAACATTGACCCCAAACGGGTCTCCGCCCGCGACACCGAAGGACTGGAAGAACGCGTCGCCAAGTTTGGTGTTCGCGATGACCTGCGAGTCGTTCCGCGCGCGGGCCGCACGCCGGAAGAAGGGGAGGTCTACTGGGATGTTCACATCAATGGCGGACGCATCCCCACCGGCCTCGACGCTGTTGCCTGGGCACTGGAAATGGAGCGTCTCGGCGCCGGGGAAATCGTCCTCACCAGCATGGATGCAGACGGCACCAAAGACGGCTACGACCTTGAAATTACAGCGGCCGTGTCGAACGTCGTGAACATCCCGGTCGTAGCCAGTGGCGGAGCCGGTTCGCCGCAGCACCTGCTGGAAGCCGTCACCACAGGCGGTGCAAGCGCTGCGTTGGCAGCCAGCATTTTCCACTATGGTGAATACAGCATTGCCGAAACAAAGGCCCACATGGCAGCCGGTGGTGCGGTTGTGCGTCAACTCACATAATGGCGGGAGCATGTCGCGTGACGTCCCTCACAATGCCGAAGTCACTCGCATCCTGAATCATCAGGGTGCCGATCTGGGACGCATTGAAGATCAACTCCTCCCGCTCGTGTATGAAGAGTTGCGACGTCTTGCCGCCGCCAGAATTGCGGCGGAGCCAGCAGGTCTGACGTTGCAGTCCACGGCCCTGGTACACGAAGCCTATCTGCGACTCGTAGGCAGTCCGGAACAGGCATGGGAGCATCGAGGACACTTCTTCGCGGCCGCTGCAGAAGCAATGCGGCGCATTCTGGTGGAGCAGGCACGTCGGAAGAAGCGACTGAAGCATGGCGGGGAATTCGGACGCGCTGAATTGCATCCAGATGAAGCAGCCCCCACCCCGCGTCCCGTCTGGGATATCCTCGACCTGGAAGACGCTCTCATCGAGCTGGAGCAGGAACACCCGCGGAAAGTGCAGCTCGTCAAGCTCCGTTATTTTGCAGGCCTAAATGAACAGGAAGCGGCTGATGCTCTGGGGATTTCCCGTGCATCAGCCGCTCGCGACTGGACCTTTGCTAAAGCGTGGCTCTTCGCACGCCTCGGCGATGTCGACGCAATTTAAGCGTCCTCAATTCCTGTTCATGGCACCGTGCCTCGTGTCGATGACGACGACGAGCTATGCGGCGTCGGAAATCTCGCTGTCGGACTCCCATTCTTCTGATTCGTCATCATAGACGAGGCGATAAATGTTCTCTGCAGCTTCATCCAGGTAGGCCCGGATGTTTTCGCTTTGCGTGTCTTCAATAATTGCTTCCAGCATTTCGATGACGCGGTCGACTTCATCGCTGCTGATTTCTTCGAAATCTGAGCCGTCCGAGTTCTCAATGGACTCAAAGATTTCTTCAGGTTCAGGGAGTTCAAAATCTTCGGGGAGATGTGACATGAGTTGGCTTCCTTGCCGAGGAGATGTGAGGGGTGAAGAGCGAAGAATTACTTCTTCTTGCGTTTCGGTTTTTCCGTTTTTGTTTTCGTTTCTTTTGAGGCCGCTGCCTTGGCAGTCTTACCTCCAAACACACGCGCCCAACCGTCGTTGAACTTCTTGTTGGGACCAGAGTGAGTTGTATAACCAGTCATTGCTTCAGTAGATGATTTCAGATTCTGCGAATTGGTTTGCGGCGTTTCAGCCGTCCATTTCAAAAATCCTACCGTGGGATGCGAGTCGGTTCCAGTGCAGATTTCTCGCTCAACTGAGTGGTCAGTTACCGTGAGAATGAGAACGAGTTGATGAATCCGAAACAGTGATGTCATTCATCACGTTTCAGGGGTGATTCCAGGATGTCCACTATGCCGATTCTGCGTCGTTCCTGCGTTCGGCGTTCTGTCGGGATCGGCGGCGTTTGCGAGCGAAGTGTGGTCCCTTCAGCAAACGAGTCGTGGACTTCTCAATGCGATGAATCCTGCCATCGAGGGTATCGATGCGTGTGCCAACCTCATGGGTCGTTTGTGTCATGCCCCCCGAAATGAGCGTCACCACACCGAGCAACAGCAGCATTTGACCAGCAGTTGCGACAAGCCAGCCAGTTGATGCGTACGACTCAATGCCGCCGAAGTACCCCCACACCACCAGCACGGAACCGACAGTAATTCCGCCGACGCCAGCATAAGCCAATAGTTGTCCCCACAGGGACTCTGCACGACCTGGACGTGCTCCGGGCCGCGTGGCGAATGGTTGCACATCAACATGCGGTGCCGGGACATGGTCATTGGAATGACCAGCATCAACACGCAATCGCAACCGCGATTTGCGATCTTCCTCCACTGTCTTCGGCTGTTCCACTGCCGGCGGATTTGCGGCAACAGGAATGTCGTTGGCTTCAGGAGTCTGGGAACGCGTTTCCTCTGGTCGGGCTTCGCCTGCGCCAGCCCCCATGGCAATGGTTGGCTTCGGAGGAACGGTGGGGCGTGCTTGCTTTGGCGCGGGAGAGTTGTGCCCTTCGTCAACACGCAATTTCACGGGCGGACGAAATGGCTTCTGCGGTTGACCGCGTCGCACCGCCGGAGATTCACTCGCTGGCTGCTGGCTGTCATCAACGTTGCCCTGTGCTGGTGCGGGTTGTGAGGCAGCGGCAGGGGGAGCAACGGGATTTGACTTCGGTTCCGCAGTTGGCTTTGTCGGTGACTCGGCAGCGGGTTCGGAAATGCTCTGCTGATCTTCCCGGGCCCAACGTTCCAGCAGGTCACGAGCCGATTGTGTTTCAGGATGCAGAGTCGGCGCAAACACGCGGCGAATTTCATGTCCGCACGTTACGCACTTGAGGCTCTGTCCATCAGCCGAAAGCTCGGTGGCGACATCGGTCTCGCAACTGGCACACCACATTCCATTGCCTTTGATTCAGTCACAAATAGAGAAGCGCCTCGCATCCTGCGGCGATTCTGAGAGGCTTTTACCCCCATTTCTGCGAACAGTGCAATACCGATCTCCACGGTCGTTGGCAGCAAACGGCCCGCTTTGATAGTGTCTGGCAAGGAGCGAACTGGATTCTGGTTCCGGACAGGTTGTACTTCCCCCAAAAAGGTGGTTCAGGATGACGGTGAAGATTGGGATTATTGGTATTGGCTTCATGGGAATGACCCACTTCTCAGCAGCCAAATCCCTGAAGAGTTGTGAAGTTGCGGCGATTTCCACACGGAATGAAAAGAAGCTCGCCGGGGACTGGTCGGACATCCAGGGCAACTTCGGTCCACGCGGTGATTCCAAGACCGACCTCAACGGAATTAAGCGCTACGCCAACTACCGCGACCTCCTGGCCGATCCTGAAATCGACCTTGTGGATATTTGCCTCCCCACCGACAAGCACGAGCGTGTCGCCATCGACGCGCTCAAGGCGGGCAAGCACGTCTTGCTGGAAAAGCCGATTGCCATTGAACTCGAAGCGGCCGAGCGCATTCTCGCCGCCGCCAAAGAGGCCGGTAAGATATTGATGGTGGCTCAGGTGTTGCCATTCTTTCCTGAGTTCCGTTGGGTCCGTGACACCATACAATCAGGCAAGTACGGCAAACTGCTGGCCGGCTCGTTCCGACGGGTCATCGCAAAGCCGGACTGGTCTGCCGACATGAGTGACTTCCGCAAGCTCGGCGGCTGGGGCATCGACTTACACATCCACGACAACCATTACATTAGCCTGCTTTGCGGAACGCCGAAGAAAGTTTTCTCGCGCGGTTTGCTGGCCGAAGGATTCGTGAACCACGTCTGCACACAGTACGTGTACGATGATCCCGACCTGACGGTCAGTTGCATTAGCGGTGGTATTGCGGCCCCGGCTCTCAAGTTTGCCCAGAGCTTTGAGCTGTTCCTCGAAAAGGCGACGCTGCAATTTGATGTCGGTACGTACGGAGATGAATGGCTCATCAACAGGCCGTTGACACTCATCGACTCCGAAGGCGGCATTACGCACCCGAATCCCGGTGGGGGAGGGGAGTGGTACGCTGCGTTTGCGGAAGAAATCTCAGCCGCCGTGGCTGGCGTGCAGGCCGGGAAAGCTCCGCAGGAACTCTCCGGTGAACTCGCCTGTGCCGCGCTGCGACTCTGTTACGCGGAGGCCAAAAGTATTGAAACGGGAGAACTGGTCGAACTGGGCGGAGCGTAGTAGTCCACCCACTGGCCAATGACCGGTGGCACAGACATTCCTGTCTGTGAACTCCGGTTGCAGGTAGGAATGCTTCAACGGATGCCTTGCCACTCTCAAAGCAGCAGTCGACTAGCGCCTTTACAGCCTCGAACTGCTACAGTTTGCCATCCCTTCGTTCTTTGAGACGTCACACACCGGATTCTCATGAAACGTACGTTCCCCCTCATTATTACGGCCGTCTCAGGATTCATCCTGATTGCTGCGTTCTTCATTCCGTTTGCTCAGACATTCGGTGAAATCGCAGCAATTTGGTTCGACCTGCTGGCCGCCATTGCGTTCATTCTGGGCGGGGGCAATCTGCTCAAGCAGCACCTGAAAAAGGTGAGCGACCGCAAGAAGGGGTGGGCGTTCTCCGTCATTGTGGTGGTCTCCTTTCTGGTCACACTGTTCTTCGGGCTGACAAAGTGGGGCACTACACCACTGGGGAAAACGGAATTTCTCGGTGAGTCGTTTGTTGAATATCCCATCGATGAGCTTCCCATCACGTCCATTCCGGGAACCATTCCACCACGCGGTGATGGCGAACCACTCCCCGCGTCGGTCCGTCGGCAAATCTCTCAGGATGGCGAGAACATTGTGTTTCGCGGCTGGATGACCGGTTCGCAACTGGAAGACCTCTTCAAATACCAGGACGACTTGAAATGGCGGGCGACGGCTGAAGCGCTGCATGAAGCTTCGCAACCACCCAAGGAACTGAAAGGGAGTTTGACGTACCACGCCGATCAAGGTGCTCTCTCGTTCAAGGGGACAATGTCCCCTGAGCAGGAAGCTGCGTTCAGAAAGTTGCTGGGTGATGTGCCACTTGCGAAGAGTGCTGTCGACCAACTGGCCTCAGCTTCACGAGCGGAGCATTCTGTAGAGGTGCCCCTCATCCCGGCTGGGTTCAAAATCCCGGAATCTCATCAAAACCGCGTTTCACTCAGCGGCCAGACACTCACAACCGTGGGTCCAATCGACACCGGCCTTCGCAATCAAATGAGCTCGGCTTGGACAAACCCCAAACACTTGCGGATGTACAGCCTCGAAGAGGGCCAGCAACTGCTTGCAGAAATTGAGGACGAGCAACGCGGCGGGCCGCTGTCGGATGAGCAGCGCAGCGAGTTCAACAAGAAACTGAACTCACTCGTTGTGCCAGCGGAAGTGTTCATTATGCAACTCAATGCGGCGGGCGTTGCGAAGCCGGGAGAAAAAACTTATCGGGATCTCTACAAGGAATATCAAGGGGGGAAGCGGTTCCTCGAACGTGAGATCCCGCCGACTGAACCCGACATCGAATTGAATGCCGCTCAGGAAGCACTGGCGACTCGATTCGTCAAGGACTCGTCCTACAGTGTCGAGCAATTCAAGACCGATTTGCAGAACGCCGGGCCGACCAATGAAGCCATACTCGATCAGGTCGACAACTTCGTTCGCTCGCTTCCCGAAGAAGGGACGTTTCTCAAAGAGTTGTGCCTCGTCCTCTCGACGCGCAATGGCGCGGTGCGCCCTGACATGCTCACCACCGAGCAGCGGCAGTTTCTCACGCGGCGGTACCGCATTGAGTACGCCTGGCAGCAGGCCATTGGTGAATTGGCCATTAAGGCGCACGTCACCAAGTACCCCATGTCCGCCAGCTACGAAGAGAACGGCTCACCCTTTTGGTGGCTGTATTTCTACGTTTTCCAGCCGTTGCTGACCACGACATTCGCCGTTCTCGCCTTCTATGTCGCCTCGGCAGCCTTCCGGGCCTTCCGCGCGAAAAACATCGAAGCCACGCTGCTGCTCGGAACGGCGTTCATCATCCTGCTGCGTCCGACGTTTCTGGGTGCGATTTACAATTGGGGCATCACCGCCGTTGGCCTGCAGAACTACCTCGGCCTCGACAGCCTGACCCTGTTCATCATGGGCACCATGACCACCGCCGGCAACCGCGCCATTATGATTGGCATCGCACTCGGAATTGCCTCGACCAGCCTGAAGGTTTTGCTGGGAATCGACCGCTCATACTTGGGTTCGAGTGATGAGTAGTTTAGTGGGTAGTTGGTAGCAGATAGTGGGTAGAATGTAGGCCGGACCGACCAACGGGAGTTCCGGCAGTTCGGTTCTGCATGTTACTTTAGTGTGCATCCGAGCCTGCCAATCTACTGGCGTAGTGGTCGAGCGTACGGGACATGGGGTTTCATTTGAAGAGGTGAACCATGAGCCTTGATGAGAGAGACATTACTCCCGAAGAGGGGGCGAGAATTCGTTTGATGGCACAGCTGGTGCAAGCGGAAGACAAGGAGGGGCTGCAAGCATATCTAATGCGTCACCCGGAATTCCTGAAGTGCGATCCAAATTCGTGGGAATCACAGTGTCTTCTCACGCTGTTTGGCAGCGCAGTTGGGGATGGAGAACTATCCAAGGTCAAAATGCTGCATGAATTAGGAATGGATCTCAATCAGTCAGTCGCCTCAGCGAGAGAAGGCCCGATGTGGCGAGCTGCTCGAAATGGCCACATGGAAATGGTTCGTTGGATGTTGGACCATGGAGCAGAGTTTAACTCGTTCCGAGATGGCAAGGTTGCTTGCAGCACGTTGACCGCAGCAGCTCGCGGCGGGCACATGGAGTTGGTGAAATTCCTCGTGGCGCGTGGGGCAGACCTGTCAGCCTCCGAGAATGGAGTCAATGGGCTCATGGAAGCGGAATTCTACGGCCACCCGGAGGTTGCCGAGTATCTCCGCTCAATTGGAATGAAAGACGTGCGGGCAACGTCACCGCCGAATTATCCAGAGGCACATGAAGTGCTCATGGAGAACATGGTGAACCGTGCTGGGACGCCCTCCGACTGGAAATTGGAAGTTCCGGGAACGCCGGCGGTGACCATTCATCACATCCCCGCCGACCCTCAGCGGGAGGACTATGTGGGGCAAATGCTGTTCACCATTGGACTCAGTGACCATCGCCTCCCAGATGGGGACGACGAATTTCACTGCACCGAGTTACGGATGCATCTTCCTCCGAACTGGCCACTCACACCCGAAGCATTGGCCGATCCCCAATGGAACTGGCCAGTCGAGTGGATGAAATCCCTTATCGAACAACTTCGAAGTGCCTCAAACCTTGAACTGCCCCCGGTGTTTCTAAATGAAGAAACACCTTTGCCTCTCGGCCCGAACACGGAACTGTGTGGCTGGGTCGGGATGCAATCTGGCTCGAACCATTGCCAAATGCCCGACTACCGTTGGATTAGCCTGCTCGACTTGAGCCCCATTTATCTGGAAGAAGCATTCATCATTCGCAACGAAGGCACGTCCCGCTTTGCACAACGACTGGAAGCCAGGAGTATTCCACTTTGGATCGATCCGAACCGTCCAAACGTGAGCGACGACTCCGTTTCAGATGACTCGTGCGAAGCAGGCAATGAACAAACGGGCGCCTAAATGAGTTCCCGTAGGTCATGCTGTGCATGACGACAGTCGGAGCGTGTCGTGCGCAAGGGTGTTGTCCCGACTGCAACACAAACCCACGGATGTTGCTACTCATCCAAAGGCAATCCGCACGCCTTGAGCAGGCTTGTTTGCACATCCAAATCGTGCTGGGGGGAGAAGGAATTCTCCTTTTCACCTCGAATGACACGTGCCATGTCGGCTGCATCACCCACGTAGCGCGAATACTTGGGCAGGGCGATTTCCTGCGTACCGCGTTTGAATTCGCCGTGTGCTTCGTCCAGTGAAATTCGGACAGAGGGATTATCAAGAGGCTGAATGTGGAAGGTCCCTTTGGATCCACACACGGTCAGGTGCCGTCGGGCGAATCCTTCCACTTCGATCGCTGCTGATTTCACAGACGCAATTGCGTTGGGATAACTCAGAACGGCCAGCATGTTGTCGAGCAGATTGTCATCTTTCTTGCCGGAATGCCGGACGTACGAATCGACTTTCTCAGGTCCCCCGAGGACGCCAATGACCAGGTCCATGATGTGGCAACCGAGTTCAAACATAATCCCGCCGGGATACTCGGCCAACTGCAAGCGGGCTGCAGGGGGCACGACCTTGCTCATGACGGTGTGTACTTCGAAAACCTCTCCCAGCCAGCCTTTTTCAAGAAACTCACGCAGCATGACCACGCCCGGGTTGTAGCGGTACATGTAGCCCATTTGCACCATCAGGTTCTGCTTAGTGGCAGACTCCAGAATGCGTCGATACTGCGGCAGGGATGATCCCGCCGGCTTGTCCAAATGCACGTGCTTTCCTGCCGCTACGCAGGTTTCAGCAACGTTGAGCAAATCACGCACTTCGGTTTCGACTAGCACTGCCTGCAGGCCCGGAGTGTTCAGGAGTTGTTCCGTTGTCATCCAGGGGACATCGGCAAACGCGGGCTGAGTAGCCGCCTGCTGTCGAAGCTCTTCATTCGGTTCAACAACTCCCACGACTTCATAGTCGGGCGATTCCCGATAAACCGAGAGCTTTGTCGCGTGGGCATGGCCGACACCAATTTGGCCAACTTTGATGGGCGCAGCCTTGGCCGATTTGTCATCACCCCAGGACTGTGCTGCCGACAAAACCGTCGCCGCAGCGACCTGACTCAAAAAGCGACGACGTTTCATTGAATTTCAATCCTTAGGAAAAGAACAAAGGCTGGGACGGCCGATTGGACACATCCCAGCCTTGCAGATGAACTCTGGCTACACAGGCCACAGACAAGCATGTCTGTGCCGCCAGACATGCTCTGGCAACGGCTTGCTACGCCTTCTTCACGGCGCCAATGTTGATGTATGCGTGCACGTGCGGTGCGCCACGGAAGTGCCAGACAAAGCCGGGACCTTCCACACGCCAGATATCCCAGACGCGGTCCTCGTTGAGGTCGCCCTGTTCATAGAACGCCATGTGAAGGGAGTCGACGCCGCCGTTCGCGTCGAGGACTTGCATGGCCTCGTCGATGTCTTCCTGACGATATGGGCCAAACAGTACGCCGAGCGTTTCTTTCACAAGGGCTTTCTGATCATCTGCCAGTGAACCCACGGCAATACCAGGGAACTTCGCATTGGCTCCCTTCAAACCGACCTGCGCTTCGCCTGGTGCCTTGGTAAGCAGTGCCTGCTTAGCCTGATTTGCATCGAGTGCCTTGAAGACTTCATTGGTCTGTTTGGTCTGGTAGTGGTACAGGTTTTCATTCGGATCGGATTCACCGTGCCCATAAACAATCGGACCACCGAACGCTGCGCCTGGGACGCTGTTACCATCGGCTCGCAGTGTGAGGTGGCGCCCGGTCAATTCCCATTCGAAATCTGAAGTGCCTGGCTCACCAAATACAGCCACGCTATAGAAGTTGAGGCCGCCGTCGTCATCTTCCATTTGCTTCAGCAGTCGCTCGTATCCGTCTTCGCTGGAAACGTGCTTTACGATTTGATTGACAAGAGCCTGCTGTTCTTTGGTGTAGAAATCATCACCCACTGTCGGCTTCGTGATGTGCCAGTTCGCGTTGATTCGCTTCCGCAGTTCGTGGTCGAACGGAAAACAAATCGTCTCGCGCTGCTTGTCAGAAAGCGTGCGGTAGAACTCACCCACAACCGTCGCGGCACTGCTTTTCGCAGATGGAGCCGCATAGAGGCCCGACTGACCTACAAAGCTCGGCAACGCCCCGACGGCAGCCGCGCCTCCCACCACTTGCAGAAAATGTCGTCGATTTGTCAGAGCAGATTTGAAGTCGGGGGAGGGCATGGTGAGGAATCCTCAGGGCCGGGGACGAAACCTGGCGATGCATTTGAAGCATGGCCAGTGTGATGCCAAGGATTATACATCAAGGGCAACGCATGCGACACTCCGGAGGCAGCTTGTGCGTTTGCTTCAAATCGATTGATCCGGTTTCGCTTCAGTCAGTCCCGGTTGCCCAAGAGCCAGCCGGAATATCTCCGGTTGACGCAGCCCCAGGGCAATCCACGCGATAATCCCCATGACAATGGGAAACCAGAAGGCGTCGTTGACGCGAACGTGCGTTGCCACGGCTCCGCCGAGGTAGGCGGAGAGCAGAATCGCACCCAAGAAGGCTGTTCTGGGAATGAGAAACAAAATGGCAACGGCGACTTCAACAATTCCAATGCGGAACATGACGTCTTCGGCCCAGCCCATTTGGGCGAACATCTCGGCTTTCCCTTCCCACTCCGTGAACTTGCCCATCGCACTGGCAACAATCAGGAACGCGGCCAACAGAAAGCTGAGCACCCATCCCGAAATCCGCTGTGTCTTCGATCCATTCATGTCATTGGTCCCATACCAGAAGTTCAACCTTGTCACACCGTGCCGGAAGATACTCGCGATCATCCTATTCCGCGAGGATGCCACAAGGCAGTTTGCAAACCTTTTGCCATGTTCCATCCGGCGGCGAGCTTTCCCAGAGGGAACTGACGGCAAGATCTGCCGATCCGGGGTTGGTTCTGGTTGATAGGTCCTCGATCGTCATACCGGACGGGACCGCATCCCTTAAACTTCCCGCTCTCCGCCAGGATGCAGGGAAGAGGGTACATGTCATCTCAAAACACGGTGGCACAGACATTCCTGTCTGTGAAATCTCGTTTCAGTCGGCTCATGCTCACGACATGTTTCGTGACCATGTGTGTGGGTTGCCGCGTGCCGAAGGTTGGCATGTTCTTTGATCCACCTGAGAAGGTTCTCGTTTACGACACCGCACAAGAGCGGGAAATCGCGGGGCAGGATACGCCACCGGAGGACAGCCTCGCATACGACTACCGCTGGCGTTATCGCAATTCCCTGGCGGAAGCGGTGGCGGTTCGGCAATGGGATCAGGACGCCGGTTCAGTGTGGCGCGTCCTGTTCGCCACCAATCGCCAACCAGACACGAGTTCGCTTTCACAGCAGGTCGAATTCACCAACACGGTCGACGCGCAGCCGCACTTCGGCAGTTGTTCTGTGGCACTCTCCCACCAGGAACCGGAAATCGAAGAGCCGGACAATGTTGTGCTGGCCACCGCTCTGAGTGTTTTGCCGGGCGAGTGGCAGAAGGAAGTCAGTTATGACCAGTCGAAGTATGCGGCAGTCGATGACAAACAACTCCTCTCGTCCGATCTGTTCTTCGGCGAGCTACGGCAACAGGTCGCCCGTTCGCGACAACATGACGTGCTGCTGTTTGTGCATGGTTTCAATGTCGACTTCGACTCCGCGGCCATTCGCCTCGCACAAATTGCGAAAGACTTGCCATTCAATGGAGCCATTGTCGCTTACTCCTGGCCCTCGCAGGGAGGAGTGGGGGCGTACAGCGCAGATGGTCAGGTCGTGCAGCAAAGCATCCCGGCCTTCAAACAGTTCCTCACTGAACTAACAAAGCAACTGCCTGCCGATACGCGAATCAACATTGTCGTCCACAGCATGGGGAATCGACTGGTCCTCCGCACGCTGGCTGAACTGGACGAGTCCCCGCACCCGCGTTTTCAACACGTCGTCTTCTGTGCCCCCGATGTCGGCGTCGAAGAATTCAAAGAGAAATCCCCACTCGCCATTAAGCACTGCCGACATGCCACGCTGTATACATGCATGAATGACGCCGCCCTCATTGCCTCAGCCAAAGTTAATCATGAAGAGCGGGCCGGCGGATCGCTGGTGCCAACCATTGTGCCCGGCATCGACACCGTGGAATGTGCGGTCATCGACACCAGCCTTATGGGCCACTCTTACTACGGCAGCAACAAATTCATCCTGCGCGACCTGTTTGCCATCCTGAAAGAAGATCAGCCAGCCGACGAGAGAAAGTGGCTCAAACCCCACAAAGTTCCCTTCCACGGCATGCAATACATCTTCGGCGATTACCCCGTCGACCTCCAATGGGTCTGGCACTACGACAACACCCAGTCAGGCGTCCAACTCACCGATTACTTCGAAGCCGCCGCTCCTGCGGAAACCCCGTGAGCCGAAGGCCGTAAGGCCTCGGGCCATTGTCGTGTCCAGTTGTGAGTAGAAGAAGTCTTGTAGTTTTGTAGGCTGGGTTAAGCGAAGTAAAATCAGTCATCCTGTGTATTTCAACGGTGCAGTAAGTCGGACCAAACCCAGCATTTGACGGTCTTCCTGCGATGCTGGGATACGCCTTTCGGCCATCCCAGCCTACCTCACTACCCGGTGGCACAGACATTCCTGTCTGTGAATTCAGAAGTCGTAGCGTGCGTCGAGTCGCACGGAACGATGAGCGCAGATTAACGCTTCCACAATTCACGAAGGCTTAATCTGCAATTCCAGAAAGGTGCGTCTGGCGACTTCTGCCAATTGCCACGTGGCTGATCCGCCGCCTCTTCGATTCACGCGTTCCTCATTGACAAGGCCGATGCACCCTACGATTACTAGTAGGGCTTATGGCAAAAACAAAACGTCCTGGCATCTCACAGAGAAGCCAGGACGTTTGCCGGTAAACATGCAGACTTAGACTTTGCGGCCTAGTCTAATTACCGTTTGCTTTTCGTGCATCCGCCTAAACAGTCGCTAGAAAGTTAGGCCTCAGACCTCTCAAGACTAATGCGGCGTACGACTGCTGGCAACCTCAAGAGGCACGAATCTGGCAGCATGTGTGGGAATTACGCGAGTAGAGAGCGTTACACTCACTGTTGGGGGCGTTACCTTACGGGTCATCGTCCTGTCTTGTCGCCCAAGCGTCGACTTCCTGTGCTGGTTGCATCGACCTTGCCCTAGCTCGACCAGTAGTTTCGGTCGCGTGTGCGATAATTGATCGCCTCGCTCAAATGGCTGACCGCAATATCGGTCGCCCCTTCTAAATCTGCGATGGTCCGGCTGACTCGCAGAATTTTGTCGTGCGCGCGGGCGGAGAGGCCCATTTCTTCCATCGCGGCCCGTAATAACTGAGCGGCATCGGGCTGCAACTGGCAGTGCTGCCGCAACTGCCTGGGTGACATGGTGCCGTTGAAGTCCTGTCCAAACTTTCCAAACCGCTCAAACTGCCGCTCCCGGGGCCGCCTGCACCTGCCTCAGCATAGAACAGCTGTTTTGGTTGCCTTTCACAGACGCACGGCGACACATCGAAAAACAATTCTGCTGAACGAGCGGGTTGCCGATCAGACCTAAGTCTCTTGCGTGGCGGCGTTTCGGGTTAGTGCAGGCGTTGATGGTCCAACTTTTTTTGAGAATCCGTCGAGATTCTCCCGGAAACGGACTTCGGCCGGATTCTTCGTCCAGAGGGATGTTCATTCCTAACCAGTCAAACGAAGGATCAAAGCTGAAATGTATAGTTACCTATCTTCTCGCATAAGGTGCGTGGTTTTTACGCTGTCCGCTGTGTTCTTACTACAAAGCAGCGTCAGTTTCGCATTTGGGCAGGATGGCACTAGAGCTTCTGAGGATGAAAACGACATACTCACTGTGTACTACGAGTCTTACCTGTCGTGCCAAACAGACATCTGGGACTGGTACACGTACGTGTATCTGTTGGGATGTGATCAAACTACGGATGCGCCACAGGAAGGCCCCTCCGTGAACTCGTACTACGAAACTGTGTACGGAATTGTAGTGGAATAGTTCGCAGGCTGTGACGCACCCACTATGTAAGTCCGTTATCGAAACGCCATAATCCGTGATATCAGCAGTAAAGCGGCAAAAGCGATTGGCAGAACTGCGGAGTGTTGTTCGACACACCCCAGGGTTGAATGCTACGCAGATTGCGAATCGACTGAGTATCTCGAAGCGGACATTCTTTAGGGACGTGGACTTTCTCGCTAGGCTCTATGAGGAAACATCTGAATCAGAGCACATTCCGCCCACCTATGACGAAACGATCATGGGCTACTATATGCCCATCACGGAAATAAAGGAATCGGGGAAACCTTTTGATGTCTATAAGTGTCTCTCCGCGATTTCCTGGCTCAAGCATCAAGAAAGAATGGGGTGTGAATACGGGATTCTATCGTTTCTTGAGGAGTCGATTGTTCGGCAATATGGTGCTTCAGATTCTGTTGTGTGCAAAGAGTTGTTGGAAAAGTTCTATTGCACCTCACGCAGGCGAAGTGCATGCCCAAAGAACAGTCATTCCCTACGGCTGATTGTAATTGCAGTCGCGAAATGTCAAAAGGTGAGGGTGTACTTCGGGGAGGGCTTGGAAGACTCTACATTACTTCTTCCGTACGCGTTGGCGGACGCAGGAAAAGGTGTTGTGGTGTACGGTAGAAGTACACTTCACAGGCGGAATGTTGGCCTTGCACTGAACTCTCGTTATGAGGCGGAACTCGTTTGCGATTTCTTTCCACCGCCGCGAGTGCATCTGAAGCGAGTGGAAAAACTGATCGAGGGCAGTCCTTTTCTAGTGTGATGTAATGTGGTTGTCGTGGGTCGTGAACTGGGCGATTTGTGAGTGCCCGCAAATTTCATCGCTATCGAACTGTTTCAGCCGTTGTTCGAGGATGCGGCCCGGGAGTTGGGCGACGGCGGATTGGAAATATGTATCGCTGGATGCGATTAGTGCGCGACGCCTGGCGGGGTCGGCTTCTGAATTTGCAACAATTGCGTACCCAAGCGAGGTGTCTAGTAGGATGAGTGGATTTAGCTTGTCAGTGTTGACTCGAGACATGTGGTCGAGTATTTCGAGGCGTGGAGTGACACCGAGGAATTGATAGCATGCCATATCTGTGCCGACTGCAAGTGTCGCAGCATTGCTGTTATCTGGGTTCTCTTCGAGAACGCGAGGTACCAGCTTGCGCGCATCCGACAGTTTCTTTGTTCGGAGTAGCTTTTGCAGTTCAAGTAGTGATTGAGGGGCGTTGGTCGTGCTGCGAATGTGGGGGAGTACGGGACTTGGAGGCGTGTGGCTGTTTGGGAGAGCGGCAAATAAAATGAGAATAAGAAACGATAGAAGTGCGTAAGGAATAGTGCTTCGTTGTTTGCTTGGGGAGGGGGCGTTCTGCGATTGGATTTGTGTGGCCAAGTCTTGGACAAGGGTTATTAGCCGCGAATATGCAGTTGTAGTTGTCGCAGGGTCTTCGGCAGCAGTCAGAGCAAGGCTGTGAAGTGTTGTGTAGTCGTCTTCAGTGATGGTTTGTGTTGGTTTCAGTTCGACGTCTTTCAGTAGGGACAGAAGTGTCTTTGCGAAACACGCATGGTCTATTGCAGTTTGGAGTTCCTGGCTTGCCGTTATTGTGTCGAGGAACTGAAGTGCGGAAGGGGAGTAGTATTTCGTGAAGGAAACAACCGTGTTGCTTATGGGGGGGCGTGCTGCCCCAAAGTCGATTAGGCTCGGGACACCTGTTGCAGAGGTTAGAATGTGATTCGGCTTTATGTCGAGGTGGATAATACCTTTGGTGTGTAGATACTGAATGGCGGAAGCTATTTGATTTGCGGCCACAATAAGCCGGTCCAAGCGTGTTTCGATTGGGGTCGCGTGGAGATAGGTTCGTAGGGATACGCTACCTGCGTAACTGAGAATGATAATTGGTCCGAACTCAGTGCTAGTGAGTGAGTTGAGTAGATGGGGGATGTGTGGATGGTTAATGGCGGCTAGAATGTGGCGCTCCAGTGTTTCGCGGTGGCACTGTTTTAGTACTACCGTTCGATTCGAGTTGGCAAGATCTGTCGCGAGGTAGGCCGTCCCAGTCGCGCCAGTAGCAATCTTTGCGGCAACGACGTACTGCGAGATTCTTGTGCCCGGTGGGATGTGGCTTTCGTAAACGGGAGTTACCGTTGTTAATTCAGGGTGGGCATTATCTCGTGGCGAGGAGTCGTTGGTACTAGATTGCGTTGGAGTTGTTTTCGACGACTTAAGGGGCGTTGAATTCATCGATTGCCTCCGTCGCGAAGTGTTGGGCGATGCGGTAAAGCTCGTATGCTTCGTCGACGGTAACTTCGAGGTGGGCTGCGATGGACGTGAAAGTGTGCCCTTCGCTTCGAAGGATTAGAGATAGAAATTCGTCGTCGCTGAGTCGTGTGGCCAGGCTGTCGAAGAGATCTAGGGAGGTGTCGTGTGGTACGGCGAGTGCGATCTCCGCCGTTTTCTCACTAAGTTCGTCGATGGAGACTTGAGATTTCAGCTTTTCGAGGAATCGGAGAGTTGCCGTTCTAGCGGTGACAGCTGCGTACCTTCGAATCTCTGTTGTCGCGAAATTTGTGAAGTCGCGTGAACACTTGGTCAGTCGCAGTAACGTTTCCGCAAACAGTTCTGTGGTGTGTCCTGAAGTGTCGTTGTTGAATCGCGGAGCAAGGTGCAATCGGATTACGTACATCACGTAGCGGCGAGAAGCCAGCAATTGTTCCGCATTTCTCGGACTAAGCATCGTCTGTCGGCTCCTATTCACTAGGTTGCCAAACGATCAAGCATTGGCCCGCAACTGCTGCGTTTCGCAGCGGTATGTTATACTCGGTGGAATTGGAAAATCAAGGGATTGCACGCGAATTTGCGTGTTGAGTCGGATTTGGCGATTTGTTGCTTTGCAGAGTCGTCGGAGCCGTGGAAGTGGCTTCAAGGCGATCGCTAGCACACACTTCAGGCATTGTGCAAACACGCATCGACACCCGGATGGTTCATACGGCAAGAAGGTTTACCAGAATCAGACAGAAGTGTGGCTGAAGCGGCGGGTGGCTGGGGCCAGATCGCCGCTTAGGGCATCCGATTGCCCTACAGCATCATCGGCGATTTGGCCCCAGGGTGCGAGTCTTCCGTCACCTGGGGGCAAGTTGTTGGCGACCGGGCTTTTGACAATGTTCGCCAGCGTCGACAGCTTGACCCCAGCCACACTTTGTTTAATTGTTCACGGGGTCACCGGGAATCTGTAACCAACTCACCAAATCAATAATCTCCTCGCGCGTCAGGCGATTCAACAATCCTTCGGGCATGGGGGAAATTGCGGAGGGTTTGCGGACTTCGATTTCTCGTTGGCCGAGTTGCTGGGTGACGTCGGGGGTCAGCAGGTTGGGGATGAGGGTGACGTGCTGTTCGTTTTCCTCTTTGATGAATCCGGTCAGGACCTGGCCTTTGTTCGTGAGGAACTGCCACATTTGGTAGTCCTTGTGGATTTCGAATGAGGGTTCCAGGATTGTCCGCAGGAGCTTCTCGCCCTTCAGCCGTTCACCTACGCGGGTGAGGTCTGGGCCGAGTTTTACTCCCTGGCCAGAGTGCTGATGGCACTGATTGCAACGCGCCTTCAAAAACGCCGCCTGCCCACGTGTCATGGCTGCGGCGTCTGCTGTGGTTTCGAATCCTGCAAAGTCGGCGAGTTTCCATTCCTGCACGACTTGCGTGCCACTTGCGGCGAGGAGTTCGTCGGCGGCTTCGCGCGTGGGGGCGACGACCATTCGGCCCTGCATGATAATCCAGTGTCCCGGGAACGTGCAGAGGTAAGGATACACGCCCGGTTCGGTGGGAGCCTCGAACCGGAGCACGGTAATTTGCTGCGGCTTCGTCGGACCAATCATGGGGGTGGCATACATAATGAGGTCCGCCTTGTCCGCCGGCAGGAAGTCGGACTCGGCGTTCTTCGGGTCTTTCGCCATGGCATTCGCGGCCACGCCTACGTCGGCCACGGCACCGGGCTGTACGAACACGAGGTTGTGGTTCGTCGCGTCGGGATTCTCGAACACAATTTTCACCGGCTGCCCCGGCTTGGCGTAGAACGACTCCACGGTGTACTTCATTCGTTCGGGCACACAGCCCATGCGGACTGACTTCAAATTCTTCTGCCCATCAAACAGCTTCTCTTCCGCCGTCGGTTCCGGCTCCTTGAGCACTTCCTCCTGGCTCGCCGCTTTGAGAATGGCTTCGATGTTGTAGTTGGGATTTCCTTCCCAATGCTGCCTCAGCGACTTCGAGCCCAACGCGCAGGTAATGGCATAGTCGAGGTGACCGCCGCGAGGATACTTGAACGTGTCGAGCACACTGTCGAGGGCCGGTTTCGTACCGAAATACGTCGCCGCAATGGCCGCTTCCATCCGAACAATGCCGTTCGAGTCGTTGGCCGCTGTTTGCAGCAGCGCCTCGGCGTCATCTAGTTGAGGCGACCAGTAACGCAACTGCTGCACCGCCGCCGCCCGGGCATGATGGTCTTCACACACCAACAGTTCCCGCAACGTCTTCACAGCCACTGCCGAAGCGACATCTGTCTTCGGAAGTTGCGTTTTGACTGGGACGGGTAAGTAGTCAGCAGCTCCCAGCCAGCGGTAAGCCCAAATCGCTTCGAGTTGATGGTGACGATAGCTCGCCTCAGCAGGATCGAGTTGTTGTACCCACTTGTCGAGAGCAGCGAGTGCTTCCCAGGCGTCGCGGTCACGCAGTTCCCGTTTTGCCCAATACCGAACGCGATGCTCTGGCCGCTTCAGCAAATCCAGCAGTTCAGGAATTGACGCATCAGCAATGTTCGGCGCCTCCTGCAGTGGCTTGCCGCGTCCGACAATTCGCCAAATGCGACCACTGTGGCGGTCGCGACGCTCATCACGCAGCGAATACTGAGCATGGCCTTTGACGGGGTTGTACCAGTCGCAAATGTACATCGCACCACGCGGGCCGTACTTCAGGTCGACGGGAATAAAGCTGAGGTTCTTCGAGAAGAGCAGGTCCCCTTCGTATTTCTCTTCGTACCCGAAATCTCCTTCGACCCATTTGTGAATTTCCACCCGGTTCGTCGGCTTGTAGCGAACTTTGACGAAGTGTGTCGTGCCGTCGGCCTGGGGCAACAGTTCGTCGGGGAAGGTGGCAAAGTCGACGAATTCCTGGCCGCATGTTCCCGAGTAGGCTTGAATTTCTTTGCCGGGCTTTGTGTGCTGAACAGGGTAGGGGGGATCGAGTGCATGGAACGCGGCCGCATAAACAGGATGCGACGCCATATGCTGTCCCCAGTAATCGAACGTCACGCCCCAGGGATTGGTGCTGGGGTAGGTGCCGAACGAAATGAGCTGCTGCGTGCGCGGCTGAAAACGGAACCAGCCACTGTTCTGCTGATTAATGGGACCGTACGGCGTTTCCACCTGGGAATGATGAAAGATCGATTCGCGCCAAATGAGGTCGCCGTCGGGCGTCCACGTGAAATCGTGCAGGGCGTGGTGCGAATCTTCCGTGCCGAATCCGGTGAGCACGCGTTTTCGCAAATCGGCTTTGCCGTCCCCGTCAGTGTCCTTCAGAAATGTCAGGTCCGGCATTTCGGATACGTAGACGCCGCCATCACCAAATTCGAACGAGAGCGGGATGTGCAGGTCATCTGCAAAGGTTGAGCATTTGTCGGCGCGGCCGTCCTGATCGGTATCTTCCAGGATGATGAGTTTGTCATCCGGTTCATTGCCGGGATAGACATGCGGATACGTTGTCGAACAGGAAACCCACAGCCTGCCCCGTGCATCCCACCGCATTTGAATGGGGCAGGCGAGTTCGGGGAACATGGTTTCATCTGCGAAAATGTTGACGGCGAATCGGGGATCAATATCGAATTCGCTGTATTCCTCAACCGGCGACAGCCATTCATTGGCGCCGCGGGACTGCTCTGTTTCCGGCAGCGGCGGCAGCTTCTGATCTTCAATGAGCAACTTCGCCCGAGCCTCCGCGAGTCGCGAGTCGACATCCTGCACGGGACCTTCGGCAGCAACTTCCCAAATGAGTTGATCGCGACTTGCGGTCAGTAAATCAAAATTCCGCATGGCAGGCAGGAAGTCGAGGTAGCCATACGCCTGGTTTCGTCCGCCGGTGTAGTAGAACGTGTTCAGCGGGCGGTAACGCCGGAAGTATTGCTGATCTTTGTCGATGACGAGTTGCCGAATGGTTTCGTTCAGGGCAGGGGGCTGTTCGTTGAAGAGTTCTGTGAACAACGTTCGCGCGAACAGCGCGTAGCCTTCTTCATTCAAATGGGCTCCGTTCGATGTCAGGTCGGTGCGGGGATCGCGCATGGCACTTTCGGTGGTGGCGAAGACGTCGGCGAATCCCACGCCTTCTGCTTTCGCGACCTGCTGCATCGCTTCGGTATACTGACGGAGGCGTACATTATTTAACTCACCGGCCAGCACGGTGCCCACGTCTTCATTGGCGATGGGAGAGATCAATACAACTTGCGGGGCTGTTTCCCCATTGAACGCGCGTGTCTTGATGTCCCGCAGAAACTCGGTCAACTGAGCCCGGAATTCTTCGAGTCCCTCTTCCCCAGCAAAGGACTCATTGAATCCGAACGCGGCGAGAATGATGTCGGCCCGTTCGTGTGTGAGATGCTGTTGCACGTTGGCGAAGTTTTCGGGACGCGGCTGCGAACTGACGGTATCACCCGACCAGGACAAATTGCGAAACACGAGTTCCTGCTCTGGAAACCGTTGCTGGATTAGTGCTTCGACATGCCCAAAGTGGCGGGCGCGGTCGAACAGCGTGTTGCCAATGAGGGCGACGCGGGCCTGGTTCTTCAATTGCAGCGGGAGTGAGGTCTCGCGCGGCTCAACCTGCGGTGCAAGCGGGGCGACCTTTTCGTAAATCCCGAACTGGGCCAAAGCGGGATCGCGCTCTGGAGCCGCTTTACCCGTTTCCTGATTGCGTCCGTCTTTCGGATTTGCCTTGCGGGGATCGCGTCCATCGTTTTTCTGAGCAAATGCCGAAGCGCAGCAGAGCAGAGTTAGAATCACCACGAATGAGCAAAGTGAGGGAGAACGCATAGGATCTTGGGAAATAGTGGAATGAATGATGTTGGGAAGTGCATCCGTCTGCAGAAAACCGTAACGGAACGCGGCCTGCGTTCGCCACCCTCGGCGACGAATTCCAGTCCGAGTTCAGCTGGCTTCAACTCATTTTGAGAGAACGATTTAGCCAGCCCGCGACCAGTTTTGATTTCCCCTTTACCCAGACGTGCCGTCCCTCTTAAACTCCGCACTTCGTTGCGGCCTGTTGGAATTTGTGAATTTGCCAGAGTGTTGGTGACAAGGAGGTTCGGAAATGTGGTACGACCTCGTCGTGCTTGGCGTGCTGGCGTTTTTCACGATTCGCGGTGCCATGAAGGGCGTCATCTGGCAGGTTGCCGGAATTGCAGGCATTGCCATTTGCTTCCTCTTTGCTGATGGAATCTCGCAAACTGTGGGGCCGCTTATTGCTCCGCACGTCAAACTTCAGGAACCGCTCAATCACTGGGTGATTCTGTTTGGCGCCTACCTCATTCTGTCGCTCATTTCCTTCGCCATTGCTCGGTCGGCGACCAAGTGGGTCGAGAAGGCGGAAATGAAGGAATACAACCAGCACCTCGGTGGGATATTGGGACTACTCAAAGGGGCCTTGCTGGTAATGGTGGCCACGTTCCTGATTGTCACCGTGTCGCCCGACGCCCGCATTGCTCTTAAGGATTCGAAGACCGGCTGGGCCTGCGCACAAATTATGTATCACGCGCATCCGATTCTGCCTCCCAAATTGCATGACGCCGTCGGCGATTACATCCACGCTCTGGATGACCCCGACCTGGAGAAGAAGTACGCGGAGTTCGGTCACGGGCACGACCATGATCATGAGCACGGCGGTGATGCTCCCTTGTTCCAATCAGATGCACCACTGGAAAATCAGGGGGGCGGTTCAGCCATTCCGTGGGGAAGCGGTTCCCCATCATCAACGGCGGAATCCAACTCACTTTTCTCCAGTTTGAGCGCACTCGCGGTCAGCAAGCTGGAAGGGGCAGTGCAGTCCGCACTTCCAGAGTACCAGCCGCAAATCCGGACGCAGATTTCGAACCTTGTCAACCAGCTCACTCCCGAGCAGCAGGCTCAACTGGAATCGCAAATTACGCAGACCTCGGAAGATCAAATTGCCACGCTGTTGAACCGGTGGCTGGCTGCCTTTCCGCCACAGCCCACAACTCCAGCTCCAACGCCGCCATCGAATTCGGGAAGCGTCGCTGGATCGACAACGAACCCGTTCGATTTCGTAACGAACAATCAATCATCCGGGCAGGCCACCACACCAGTGAACAACACGACTCCCACGGCACCGCAACAACTGGCTGCTCGACGTCAGGAACTCGCACTGAAAATCGCTGGCCGTGTGACCAGTCTTCCTGCCATTCAGAATGATATTGCCAAGCAGATTGACGGCATGCTCATTCAGGCTCGTGTTCCTGATGGCATTGCAATCAACATTCTCGACGACTGGTATACCGACGTCTCGGGAGGAACTGATCCCGTTCCGGCGACTAACCGTAACACGTCTCCGCAGCAGAGAATTCTCTACCACATGCAGGCGGCTCAAGCGGCGAATCCACAAACTGGTGGACCGCTGTAATTGTCGCCTCTATTGTCAGGAATCTGGGACTGTGGCAGTCGCGGAAACACCAAATGCGCAACCGCTTTGCGCCATTTGACGAGGGAGCACGTCGGGGCCGATTTGTGTTGACCCCGTTTGGCGATCAATCGTAGACTCCCGGACGAACAAATCTGCACACGTTGCAATCACCTCCACAAATTCCAAATCCCGGTACAGCACGGATGCAACCGGCTCCTCGTGACTCCGCACAAATCGTTCCCTTTTCGCAGTTTGAGAAGCTGCGGCTGGGCCGGGATATCGTTCGGCGCGAGGCTGAGGTGCTCAATTCCGTTGCACGCCAACTCGACGCAACGTTCTGTGCCGCTGTGGATTGTCTGTTGCAACTGCAGGGAAGCGTCATTGTCAGTGGCATGGGCAAGGCGGGACTCGTGGGCAAAAAGATTGCCGCGACACTTTCCTCAACAGGAACTCGGGCTCACTTTCTGCACCCCGCCGAAGCCGTGCATGGCGACGTCGGCTGCGTTCACGAAAGCGACGTCGTCCTCGCGCTGTCGAACAGTGGTGAGACAGAAGAACTGTGCCAGCTCATTCCGATTGTGCGCCGACTGGGAACGAGAACCATTGCCATCACGGGGAGCGCCAACAGCACGCTCGCCTCGCTGAGCGATATTGTCATTTCACTTGGTCGAATTCGTGAAGCGTGCCCTTGGGGCCTTGCTCCGACAACAAGCACCACAGCCATGCTGGCCGTCGGTGATGCACTCGCGCTGGTCGTCAGTCAAATCAACAACTTCACGCCAGTCGATTTTGCCAAGTTTCATCCGGGCGGGAGTCTCGGCAAACGCCTGAAGCCCGTCGCGGAAATCATGCGTCCACGCGATCAACTAAGGCTTGCTTCGGTCGACCAGTCCGTGCGCGAAGTGTTCGCGTCCACATCCCGACCCGGTCGTCGTTCCGGTGCGATTCTATTGACCGACGAAACAGGTTCGCTCGCCGGCATTTTCACCGACAGTGATTTAGCTCGATTGCTCGAATCGCGTCAGGACGCAGATCTCGACCGCCCTATTGCCGACGTAATGACACGAAATCCTACAACGGTGCCCGCCAACGCAGTTTTTGGTGATATCGTCGATGTCCTGGCTGATCGAAAAATCAGTGAGGTCCCTGTTGTTGACCAGAACAATTGTCCTGTCGGGCTCATTGACATCACCGATGTCATTGGATGGTTGCCCACATCCGGCTGTGACTAAATCTCTCTCCTCCCTGAATTAGTTTTCTTTTTGTTATGCAGCGTTGGTACGTCGCTCTGATTGCAGCGCTGCTCCTCTCTGGAGCCTACCAGGCGTACAGCTATTTGTTGTTGCCACTGGTGGCGACGCATGGTGAGGCGGTTGCTCCTCCGCTGGAGGGAGCGACAGAATTCCACCCGCCGGTCTTCAAGGAAGTGGCCAACGACCACTTCGCCGATTTCCCTTGGACGTCTAATGCCGCCATCAAATGGCAACGGGGCGAAAACACGTTCCTGTTTGCCGAAACAGCCGAGCCCGACGAATCGGGAGATGGTCGCGTTGTCAAATTCGCACCACTCGCCTTGCTCTGGTCCGATCCTGAAAAGCCAGACGCTGCCCCTTACCGCATTGTGGCCCAGTCAGGTCGCATTCAGTTTGAAAATGCCTTCTTCGACGAAGCGTTTGACCTCACGCAAGTGAATCCCGGCCGCATTATTGGGGCGTCACTCGACGGAGCTGTGCTCATAAACGGTCCCGACGCGCTGATGGTGCAGGGACGTGACTTCGTCTTCTCTGAAACAAACGCGGAACTCACCAGCTACAACGCCATCAAGTTTGTTCAGGGACCGGCAGGCGACAAGGCATCGAGAATTCGGGGTTCGGCGGACGGCATTAACGTGCTGTTCATTCCCACCACCGATCCAGTGCTCGGCAAGGATTTGCCGCGCGTGGCTGGAATCCAAAGCCTCAAGCTGCGACAGAATGTTCGCCTCGAATTTGATTCCATTGAAAAGGGTGGGCCGTCCAATGTGCTGGTCACCAGCCGAGGCCCGTTTCAATACGATTTTCCCAGTCGCCAGGCCACATTTGAGGAAGACGTTCGCGTCACACAAACCAAACGCGACAAGTCGGGCGAATCAATGGCGGACCGGCTCGTGTGTCATGCCCTTGGCCTATTGTTCGAGCCCGATCCAACTCGGCAGGACGAAAAGAAACCTAAGCCAGACGCCTCGTCGGAATCGCAATCGCTCTCCGAACTGCGAACGCTCCGCCTGCGAAAAGTTCATGCTCTCGGGCTTCCAGAGAACAAGACACAAAGCGGCTCGAAAGTCATTCTGGAATCGCAGTCGCAGCAAATTCTGGGCAACTTGAGCGACCTCCGTTATGACCCGGTCGAACGCATTGCCGAACTGCGGGATGGGCAGCAGGTCATTGTTCAGCGGGGAGACACACGTTTTGGATCCCCCACCATTCAGTTGGTTCATGACGCAGAAAACCACCTCGTCTCCCTCACATGCACCGGAGCGGGACAGCTGGCCCATCAAATTGGCAAGGAAGAAGAGGACGACAAGCCAGTCACGGCACAGTGGGAACGTCAGCTCACCGTTCATCCTCAGGACGCAGAGGGCTTACAGGTCGTTAAGCTGAACGGTGAAGTGCGACTCAACATGCCTGACTCACTAGCCGTCGCGGCTGACGAGGCCACGCTTTGGCTGACACTCGACGAAATTGAAAAGCTGGAAAACCGTTCGACCAATGACAAAGAGAATTTGCTGCGTCAGCCGCTTCCCATCAGGCGAGCGGAAGCACGTGGCAATGTGTTTGTTGTGGGATCGGAACTCATTGTTGGTCGACTGGGGCAACGTCGCGAGGGGGGCGCCAAGGAACTCATTGTCAACATTCAGCCAGGCAAGTTGCCGCTCGATCAATCTGGCGGTGTTCTCCGTACGGGAGCCGAATCTGAGGCCAAGAAACGACCGCCACTGTTTGTCGAAGCAGACAAACTGCAAGTCATGGTGCACCACGACATGGCTCAGGGACGCATGGGCGTCCAGCAAATTGAAGGGGAGGGGAGTGTTCGCCTCGAACAACTCTCGTCCGAGACCATTCAGGTTGGCGACCTGAGGACTGAGCGCAACCTGGCGGTCACCGGCGTGGGCTTTGTCGCTCAAAATGAAGGAAACGATCGACAGGTTGTCACGCTGTACGGCAACGCTTCTCCCAATGGTGACATTACCGAACCCGCGAAGGTTGAACTGGGACCATTCTCCGTCGCAGGCGGGATTCTCACTTTGAATCGAATTCAAAACGTTGCCAGTGTCGATGGTCCAGGCCGACTCACGTTTCCCGTCCCCATTGGGCTGGCTGGCGAGAAGTTGAATCATCCCGCCGACATGATGATTGTCTGGCGCGAACGGATGGTTTTCGACGGGAAAACCGTCACATTTCATGGTGCCGTGCAGGGCTCCATCCTGAACGACAAAGACAACATCTCCCGCATTGAGTGCGAGGAAATGGTGGTGCGACTGCAGAATCGTGTCGACTTCCAGCGAAGTCCGAATTCAGGCCAGAAGGCGGAGCTCGATTCCATCGAATGCAAGCACAATGTCAAACTTGACATGTTCGCCTACGAAGACACTCGACTCGTTGGGCGGCGGCATGCACAACTCGTAAGCTTCTGGATGAATCGGCAGTCAGATCAGTTTGGTGGCGAGGGACCTGGGAAAATCGACCTGTGGACCTACGGTGAACCCGTCGAGCTCGCGCAGCAATCGGGCCCCGTGGCGAACCGCCCAGCCAAACGAAAAGAAGACTCATGGCGGCATACGAACATCATTTTCCGTGGCAGTATGACGGGCAGTAGCGAGCGCGAATACATGGAACTTTCGGACGACGTGGAAATCGTTTCGGCTCCGGTAACAAAGCACTCGGAAACATTCCAGCGCCATGGTCTCTCAAACATGACGGAGCAAGCCGCCAATGCCGCCTGGATTGGCTGTGACAAACTGCATGTCAGCTATCCCGCCAACGAGAAGACGAAGAGCAGGGCGGCTGTCATCCTCGCGACAGGTTCGACTCAACTTGAGGCCCAGCAGTTCCACGCCTCCGCAGATGAAATTCGCTTCGAAGAGTTCCAGGGACGCTTCACCCTCCGCGGACATGGTCGCGACGCACTGCTGCACTCGCAGAAAGTTCCCGGGCAGCCGTGGGACACGACGAGCAACCGCCTCGTGGAATTTACGCCTTCCATACCACGAATTTCCGTCGACGGCAGTTCTGGCATCAGCGGCGGGCTGTAATGCGGGACTAATATTTTGTGTCCCGGTCCCATTTGCCAGCGACGACCTGCTGCAGCGGGAATTCAATTCTTGCGGGATGCCCAATCCACTCAACCTTGCCTTCCCGGCCAACGAGAAACGCACAGGGAATTCCGCTTTGCCGTGCTGCTCTCATGTAGGCCATGCTCGTTTCATCAGATTGATCGATGGCGAGCCGGTATTTCACAACGTCGCGCCACGTCTTGGCGCCTTCCTGCTTCGAAGCGAGAAACTCATCCACCGTTGGGCGATCTTCGCGAGTCACACCAATAAACGTGACCTCGTCTCCGTATTGCGTTTGCAATTCACTGATATGCGGCATTCCTGCTCGACAGGGAGGACACCATGTCGCCCAGAATTCGACGACGTAAATCTTGCCCTGCTGTAAACTCTCAATGGGCTCACCAGTGGCCCACTGGTCAATCGCAATGGGTGGTGCGGGATCACCCACTTTGAGCGTCGCCATAGACTGCACAACGGACGACGCTGTGGGGCGTTTGCCGGGGGCACCATTGGCTTTGTAAACCCGCAACGCAAGCTTGAGCTGCACGAGCGAATCGGTTCGGCCAAACTCTTGCTCGGCAGCCTTGATGTACGCGCTCGCAGTATCCCAATCTCCCGTGCGGGCCAACTCCTCGACCTTTGCATCGAGTGCTTCCAAAACCTTCTCGTAACGTGCGGTGGCGACAATTCTGTCTCGATCCCACAAGCCGGAAACCACTTCGAGCAGCGGTTCTTCAATGTCGTCAGGATGACCAATCCATTCGAGTCGGCCTTCCTTGCCGACGATATACGTGGTGGGGAATCCCGGATGCCCCGAATCCTGCGACCAGGCCGTTTTCATTTTCTCCTGATCATCCAGTGCGAGACGGTACCCAATCGACTCGCGCCATGTTTTCTCTTCCCCTTCGGGCTTCTCATTGAGGAACTTTTGCACCGTCTCAGCATCTTCACTGGTCACGCCAATGATGGTGACTTCATCACCCAGGTCCTGCTGAAGCTCACTCAAATGCGGCATGCTTTCGCGACACGGCTCACACCACGTCGCCCACATTTCGACGACATGAACTTTCCCCGGCTCGAACCCATTCATGGCCTCACCCAGCACCCAGTCCTGCACGAGCAGCGGTGGGGCAGGGTCGCCCACGTTTAGTTTCGCCTGCGTGATGCTCAAGTCGTCCAGAGAAACGACTATTGAGTCCGATTCGGGCTCTTCCTCAACCGTGGCCACTGCCGAATACACCCCGGCATTCTCGCTTACCTGCGGAGTAGACTCCTCAGCGTTGCGAGCCTCATTCGAAGACTGCTGCGATGATCCGTCAGAACCACCGTCATCGCTTCCCGAACCTCCTCCGCCAATACAACCAATGGAGAGGAGAGCAGTAGATAGCAGACAGAGGAAAGTGCGAAAGGACATGACGTCACCCGGCTCGACAAGAATTCATGAGTAACTCTTACATCACCGTACCGGACCGGTTTCGCGAACACAATAACGAATTCACCTGTCACCACTCACCAGCGGTTTACGGTGAATAACACTTCGCACCGTAAGTGCAGTTCCCACGTTGACGAAGTGCATTCCTCCCAGCACGAGCAGCACCAGACCAATTTTGTGAGTGAGAATGCCGAATACCTCAACGGTCGTTGCAGGATGCACCCTACTGACGACGAAATACGGGGCCATGGCAATGTTCAGCAGATAATAGCCGACAAGTAGCAGGTCGTTGGTTGCATCAGCCACGGCCTCCCGGCCTGCCAGGCACTCAATCAAGAATGGTCGGCCGAGGCGATGCAGAATTTTGCCGACCACAACGGTAATCAGCACGCTGAACGTCAGAAACAGAATGTAGGTGAGGAGGAGCAGGTTCATGGCCGATTCTCCGCAAGCAATTCGTAGGGTGGGTGAAGTCCGCGTCGATGGGATGGTGCGTTACGCAAGTCGTGTGACCAACAAGGCAGGATGATTTCTCCATGATGCTCAGTCAGCGGGCGTAACCCACCATTAGGCGACGACTTGCTCCACACACCCTACGAACACAACTAGTCAACAAACTTCACACCTTCCATCGACGCCAGGTTCTTCGCACGGGTGGCTCGGTATTCTTCGTCGGCAATGCGTTGATCATCATGCCGGCGATTGATGGTCAAAATGCCGACAATGAAGAAGTGCATCATGCCAATGGCTAGCAGGACGAATCCAACTTTCGCGCTGCCGACTTCGAATGCCTCTTCCGCAGTCTGTACGTGATGCGTCAGCTTCAGCAGCAGGCTGATGGAACCAAATACGACCAGATAAAACCCAACAATGAGCAGATGTGAGAACGCGTCGGCAAGTGTGTGATCACCCCCGCGGTCGGCGGTCAGCAATTGAAATCCCTGCTGCCGCAAGGTTCGTCCCACCCAAATTGAAATTCCGACGCAAAGGACTAAATAGGCCAGATACGTCCAGAGAGTCGCATTCATTGTTCTGCTCCCAAAAAGAGAAAGTGTTTACCGCACTTCTAACCGGAAAGCAGAACGGCCTTTAACGCGAAATATTCATGGAGTGCGTGAAGTCCGCGTCAACGAAACGCCGTACGTGCCATGCCAACGTCGCGTAGCAGCGCGGGCATGCAGTAAACACACGCTATCGATTCATTATGCCCCGCCGGCTAAGGGATGGGAGTATGGCAGGCGGCGAACCTATACCGCTTTCGAGAAGCACGACAGAAGCATCCAAACCGCAGTTGGCCAGAGGAAGCCGCCCAGAATTACCTGTGCCAGGCCGCCGGCCCCCAGGAGAAACTCCAGTACGTCGCTGACATCACCGACTTCTGACGAATGGGCGCGGGCCATTCGCCAACTCCAGGCGGCAGAGAAAAGTCCCACCAGGGGCATGAACATAATTGCCGTCGCGAACAGTAACACTCCCAGCCAGGCTATTGTCTCAACGTGAATCAGCATTCCGAAAAAACTCAGGACAATTGCTGAAACGACAAGCAATGGGCATCCCAGTGCAGTGACCAATTGAAAACGGTAGCGGAGCATAATGGCCAACATGAGAATTGCTCGCTGTCGCAACGAAAGAGGCTCAGTGAATCATAGACGCACATGGCATCGAAACAAGTTGCGTTATCGCCCGGTCCGGACTACACACCCGCCCGGTACGCGGGAAATGAGGCGTTTCATTTCGAGGACGGTGAGGGTGGAGAGGACGCGGGAGGAGTCGACGGGCGTTCCGGCGAGGACGTGGTCGATGGGCGTCGGGACGGTGTCGATGAGGTTCAGAACTTCGGTTTCCTGTTCGTTGAGGTTCAATTCACGTGGTGCATGCACAACCTTTTCGGGCCCGGTGCGGACGGGGTTGATGAGTGGTCCCAAGGCGTCAAGAATGTCATCGACACCGCGCACGAGGGTGACACCGTCTCGAATGAGATCCAGGCAGCCCATACTGCTGGGAGTGTCAATGCGACCGGGTACGGCAAAGACTTCGCGGCCCTGTTCCATTGCATGCCTTGCCGTATGCAGGGCACCACTTTTTCGACCGGCTTCCACAATGACCACGCCGAGCGACAGGCCGGAGATAATGCGGTTTCGCTGGGGAAACAATCCTCGATTCGGACCGCGCAGCACGGGAGACTCCGACAGCAATGCTCCCTGCTGTGCAATCTCTCCGGCCAGTGTGTCGTGTTCCGGAGGATAAATGTTCCCCAAGCCCGTCGCGCAGACGGCCAGAGTGCGTCCGCCCGCGCGTAACGCGCCCTGATGTGCTGCGGCGTCAATTCCTCGCGCCAGTCCACTAATGACTGTGATCCCGGCACGGCAGAGGCCGGCTGCGAGTTTCTCAGCAATCGCACGGCCATACACGGTGCATTGGCGCGATCCCACCATGCCAATGGCGAGTTGATCACATTCTTCGAGCTTACCACGACAGTAGAGAACGGGAGGCGCGTCGTGAATTTCTTTGAGTGATGCGGGATAGTTGTCGTCATCACGAAAAAACAAAGTGAGTCCGGCGTCTGAACAGCGCTCCCATTCGGCGTGCGCCTCTTCGAAGTTGCGTCCCGCGGTGATGGCAGCAGAGAGCTTGGGGCCAACTCCCTCAACACTGAGCAACTCGGGGCCCGACGCAGCGAACACGCCCTCAGCGGTGTCGAAACGATTTAGCAGCAGCGTCTGCAGACGTGGCCCAATGCCCGACACGAGATTCAACTGCAACAGCGCCAGTCGCTCGTGCGATGGAGTTTGTGACATGACCCGCAACCCTTTTTTGCCCTAAGAAACCTTCTCCTCCGGAACCTCGACAGGTTTCGGTGCTTCCGCCGCCGGAGGAATGGGGTCCTTTTTGATTTTTGCCGACCACAACACAATCAACATGCGGAGTACGCTGGGGAACCACCGCCCCAGCCAGGCCAGAAACCTTGCTGTTCCACCGACGACACATACCGGACGTTTACGGAGTGTTGCGGCCAGGCCCTGTTTAGCGACAACTTCCGGTGTCACCGTGGAGGTCGCCATTTGGCCCTCGGCGTAGTCGGCTTCCGCCTTTTCGGCGAACCGGCCAGTCCTTAGCAGGTTCGTGGGACTGAACCAGGGGCAAACGGCCGTTACCGAGATATTGTACGGTTTAAGTTCGGCGTGCAGTGTTTCTGACAAGGCGACAAGCGCGGCTTTCGTCGAATTGTAGACGGCCATGCGTGGCGAGAAGACCAGTCCCGCAATCGATGACATATTCATCAGGAAACTATCCTGAGGGTTCTCACGCATCCAGGGAATAAACGTGTGGCAACCCAGCATGGCGCCTCGCAAATTAATCGCATGCACCCAATCCCACGTGGAGATTTCTGTCGAGGCAAGTTCTCCGCCGGCACACACACCTGCGTTGTTTACGACCAGTTCAATGCTCGGCCAACGCGCCTGTAAATGGTCTCGCAGGGAGGCCCATTCGTATTCGCTTGTCACATCCAGCTTGTAGAACTCCGCTTTTCCACCAGCTCGCTCAACAAGTGCAACGGTTTCCGCACCGCCTGCGGAATCAATGTCGGCAACGCAAATCGTCCAGCCCGATCGCGCCAGTTCCATGCAAATTGCACGTCCAATGCCGCTCGCTGCTCCGGTGACCAGGGCGTGACGTGGCCTGTTATCCCGCATTGATTGCTGGCTCCTGATTGCAGCGTCGTGAGGTCGAGTTACGCGATTCTGTACAGAGTGAAAAAGCAATCACTGTGAAAGCGGGGAGAGAACTCACAAGCTCGCCGGTGATGCACAATGAGCCAATCGAACGCTGCTTTGGCACCGGCGATTGGTTCAACAAGTATAAGTGGTCAGCGGTACGTGTGGAAAGCAAATCGCCTTTGGGAATTCCACGGGGGTGCGTTTCAGTCATCCGCAATCAGAAGACCTCACCTAAATTCTCCGACGTACTCGGCTATTCGTCATCATCGTCCCGATGAGCGGCAACGAGCGCACGTACGTACAACATGACTTGTCCTGGGCTCACGCGTGCTTTATCGGCAATGTCTTCGGCCACGACTTCGAATTCCTCGTCATCATTGAGTCGATCAACAATTTCCTGAGTGTACGGTCCAATACGGTCGGCAGCTTCTTCAGTCAAACGAGGCGTCGCGGCATCCGGAGGAACCGCTTCCATGGAGAGACATCCGAGGTACCGAAACAAGTTATTCAGCACGAAGAATGGAGCCAGGACGAGCGAGATCATCCCCAGCCAGCCAATGCACAAGGTAATGAGAGTCATGCTCCAGAAGTTCTTGTGAATGCACGACTTACACAAGTTTCCTTCCACGGTCTTGGTGAACCGCATCACCAGTACGCCAATATTCTGGTAAAACGCGACGTATTTGGTAGGAGCTTCGATACCGCAATCCTGGCAAATCATGTTGATCCTGCTTTCGGGAAGGGGACTCTGAAATCAGTGCAAATCTGATTGCAATCACAGCCCGATGAAATGCTGCACTTGCGTTTGTACGATACCGAAAGTTGCCCTCGTTGTCTGCTGAAAGTAACTTGCAACACAAGAGTTTCGAGACCATTCCTCTCCCACGTCTTGTCCACCGACCTGCATGGAGCCAGAAAACCGATGTCCCCCAAACCCTCTCGTCCAAATTTGAAAGGCAAAGACAAACTCGACGCCGGAGCCTGTTTCATTATCGGTGGCATCGACGGACGGGCCGGCGAAGAATTGCTGGCAGAGTTCTTCGAGAGCGAAGGGTATCGCCTTGAGAGCGGCGACGAGGGACACGGTCGGTACGGAAAAGGGAATCCAATCCTCAGACTCATTCTTGGCGCGTTTTATCCCCGACATGCCTTCAATGTGGTTGTCGACGAAGAGGATGACACCACAATTACCATTGAAATCCAACGGGCCGAAACTGGCTATGCTGGCGGGCTCATTGGTCGGAGTCAGGTCATCAGCGAAGAAAAACGCATTATGGATGAGTTCGAAGATTTTCTGAACGAGTGACATACCCCGCGGTCAGAAAGCGAAAACAGCTCCGCCAGAAAATCAAGCGGGGCTGTTTCGAACTTAACCGCTAAAGATCAAGCTTACTTGCCCTGGAGTGCAGCCAGGACTTGATCGGTGATGGCCTGAATCAGCGCTTCGTTGTTGCTTGCACCGCTGGTGCTGGGAGGACTCAGGTATCCTGGGAACGAAGGTGGGGGATCAAACGCCACGGTCTTTGGTTCGGGAGCGTTGGCCGCCTTGTATCCTTCACGGAAGGCACTGTTGCCGCAGAGGTCACAGTTTTCCATGTGGAAGCGAGGATCATCGAATCCGAGACGCTGCTTCAGGTCTAGCAGTTCGCGTGACTGACCTTCGTTCAGATACGTAATCCCGCCAATTTGCTTGGCAAGAATGAGGATTTTGCAGTAGGCGTCGAGGATTTCGGTTTTCCAGTACGCTTCTTCGAGGTTCTTGCCGAAGCTCACGGTACCGTGGTTCGTCAGGATGATGGTGTTGGTCGCCTTCAGGAATGGCTTCACCGTATCGGCAAAGTGCTGACCGCCAGGGGTTTCGTAAGGGGCGAGGGGAACTTCACCCATGAAAACTTCGATTTCTGGCAGCACGCACTGCGGAATGGCTTCGCGAGCGACGGCGAATGCCGTGGCGTGTGGTGGGTGGCAGTGCACAACAGCCCGAACGTCCGGACGCTCCTTCATAATGGTCAGGTGCAGCAGAATTTCGCTGGTTCGCTTCTTCTTGCCAGCCAGTTGATTGCCGTCCAGGTCGACCATGCAAATGTCTTCTGGAGTCATGAACCCTTTGCAAATCATGGTTGGACTGCAGAGCACTTCGTTGTCGCCAATGCGATACGAAATATTGCCGTCGTTCGCGGCGGCAAATCCCTTGTTGTAAACCCGGCGGCCGACTTCGCAGATCCAATCTTTGATGCCTTTGGCTTCGGATGTGTTGAAGAGAGGGTGGTAAGCGTTCATGGGATCATTCCGTTCTGTAAGTAACGCGTTTGTGTATGCGATTGAGTTTGGTTAGCACAGACATTCCTGTCTGTGGAATGGTTATGTTTTCAGTTCACCGGTTTCCCGTAGGAATCACAACGAATGTCGACGCAGTCCATAATGGCGGCCACGTAGCCATCGATTGGTTTGACGTCCGGTGCAAACGGTGCGGCGGCTTCGGCTCCTTCACTGACAGCGACAAGGTCGCCCGTTCCACAGCCAATTTCGTCGTAAACGACGTAAGGTTCGGCTCCACCGTCGGCGCCACTCACGAGTTCGGCAGCGGTCAAAGGAACAACAACCTTCCAACGCGCGCCCGTTAGAGACGGATCGCACTTGTTGAGGGTGACAGTTCCAATGACCTTGCACAGACGCATGAGTTACTTCGCCTCCCCAATGGCTCGGAACAGGTTTCGCAATTCGAACCAGCTCTGATTCAGTGGCGAGACACACCACGTGTTGACTCGGATTTGCTTGCGTGCCAGCTTGACGTCCATAGCCGAATGGACGGGAGCAGCTTTGACTGCCGGACTGCGGTTCGCGAGGCAGGCAGCTCGAATGGACTGATTTGCGAAAATCACAACAGCGCTGTGTCCGCCACGACTCAGCTCCGCGATGGCCAGTTTGGCGGCGTCGTCAGGGCAGGCGACGAATTCACGCTTCCAGCTACCTTTGAGATCATCCCACAGCCGGCCAATTTCATCAGTCTGATGCACCACAATCAGGAGTGGACCAACACCTGATGCCTGCGATGATGCACTACCGCTGGCGGCCTTTGTCTTTGTCGTTCGCTCAATCTGAATGCCTTTTTCACGCAGGAAATCATTCGCTGCGGGAGTGACAATGGCATCGGGCCGAATGGCAATTTGTGTTGTCCCTTTGGCGACATCTTCCAGCAATGTTGCGGTAATGACTTTCTCCGCAAGCTGTTGGATCGTCTCCGGACCAGTCGTCTGTTTCGAGTTTTCCGTCCCTCGTGGCGCACTGCGATCATCGTCGAGCTGTTTCAGCACGCCGGCGACAATGCGGTCAATGAGTGAGGAATCGGACACGTACTTAATGGTTAGGGGCTACTTCAGTCGTCGCTGTCATCAATGCCCGTGATAATCCAGCGGGCGGGAGTGTTTTCAACTTTCATGATTTCGCGGGACGCCGAACCATCGGCAGCGGCAATGACTTTGTTGCCAATGCCACTTCCCAGGAAATCGATGGCAATTTGGGGTTCGCCGTCGGGCGAACCGTCGAGTTTCAGTGGCTGAATGACGAGCAGCCGCCAGCCATCCAAAGTCGGATGCTTGACGGTGGCTGTCGCATTACCAATGACTCTCGCCTGTTGCATTTGTTTCGTTTCAGTGAACTATATCGTTGTTGTGGCACAGACATTCCTGTCTGTGGTGCTTAGTAAACCGCTTAAACCACCCGCAGTTCGTCGACCATGACGCAGCGGCGGACGCGGGTAAATGTGAGTGGATTCGTCACTCCTTCTCCGGTTGGAGTGGCAATACTGAAGCTCAAGTAGCCTTCGCCGCCCAGCCCCAGACCAGCACCGCAAGGACCGTTCTTGATGAACAGGGTGGTATTCATCAGGCGTCCCATGACGGTCATGGCATGGACGTCGCGGCTATGGATAATCGCCGTGTGACCGAATCCGTGCTCGAACTCGTATGCCATTTCGATGGCGTGCATGGTATCCTTCGCCCGCACGAATGGGACGAACGGCATCATTTGTTCTTCGGGCACGAACGGGTTCGTGGTGTCAGTTTCGCCGTACAGCAGTTGCGTTCCAGCCGGCACACTCACGCCAATTTTCTGAGCGAGGACGGCTGCATCTTGCCCGACGAGATCGCGGTTCAGAATGGCATGTCCACCCGGCTCTTTCGGAGGTGCGAACGCAATTTTCGTGAGCGCGTCGATTTGGCTGGCATTCAGTCGGAATCCGCCGTGACGTGACATGGCGTCCATGAGACGATCAAAAATGCTGTTCACGGCGAAAACTTCTTTTTCGCCAATGCACAACAGATTGTTGTCGTACGCACCACCGGTCACGATGGACCGGGCGGCGTTTTCGAGGTCGGCTGTGTCGTCAACAACGACTGGGGGATTACCTGGGCCGGCGACAATGGCTTTCTTCCGGGCCTGCAGAGCGGCACGAGCGACCGCAGGGCCACCGGTGACGCACAGGACCTTGGTGTCGCGATGGTTAAAGATTTCGTTTGCCGATTCGATGGTCGGCTCACCCACAATCGTCGCGATATTATCAATGCCAATGGCGTCGGCAATCGCTTTGTTGAAGGCGCGAACACCGTCACAGGCGATGCGGGCTCCTGACGGGTGAGGATTGAAGACCACCGTGTTACCAGCGGCGACCATGTTGACAATGTTGCCGGCCAGCGTGGGGAGCGAGTGAGTGACGGGCGTAATGGCACCAATGACACCGAACGGGGCAAACTCTTCAACGGTCAGACCACCGTCGCCGCTGTAACAGTTCGACTTCAGCCATTCGGTGCCGGGCACCCGCTGAATGATCTGCAGCTTCTCGATTTTATGATCGAGCCGGCCAATCTTGGTTTCTTCCAGCTCCTGACGCCCCCACTCCTGTGAACGGGCGTTACACATCGTTTTCACAATGTCGATGACCTTGGCTCGGTCGGCCAATGGGCGTTTGCTCAGTTCTTTGAATGCACCAGCCGCCGCCGCAATGGCCTCGCCAGCTGTCGGGAAGACACCCAAACGACCGTTGGCTGGCTGTGGACCAGGCATGAAGTGCGGACCACCTGCTGCTCCCGACTTCACAACAGGAATTCCATTGCCAGATTGCAGAGCAGGGGAGGGCGATCCAGCACTCTTACCCAACTTCTGGAGTACTTCCTGCACAACAGTTCGAATGGCTTGTTCGTTCATGATGTTATTGCGGTTAACTGTGACGTCTTGTGTATGATTTCAGTCAGATGGAGTGACTAGCCGTTACGAAACATCAGAGGTCGCCCTCTTGGAGTCGATGTCGCAACCAGTCCTTCAATTTGGCTTCGGTGGGGAAGGTCAGGGCCATCCAGCAGAGGCAAACGCCTGGGATGACGAGTGACCACCACTGGCCGGCCAGGATGTAGGCAACCAAGTTCGCGAAAGCGGCACCTTCGAGGCCGGCCCATCCGATGAGCGACCCACCTCTATATTGCCCGATGTATCCTTCTTCAGTTGATCCGGCTTCGGGCTTCTGTGACTTGATTTGCATTCCCACGAATTGCGTGGGGGGAATGGACGTGAAGCCAATGCCACCCATAATGAGTGGAATGAGCAATTCGCCGTCCTGCCCCATGCCACCAACATTCACCAGGAATATGGCAACGGCGGCAAAGGACATCATGCCCATCATGAGTGCGCCGCAGAGTATTTGCAGGGCACGGGCGTGTTGAGAATAGTCGCGGGAGTCGTCCATCAGCCGCCCCCCGAACTGCTTGACTTGAAGATATCAGCTCCGCCGACACGGACATTGTCAACAATGCCAATAATGGCACAGTCAATTGGCAGGGGCTTGGTGTCCTTGGTGAAGCGGGCACTCGACCCCTGCACGATGAGTACCGTTTCCCCTTCGCCAGCTCCCACGGCGTCGACCGCGATGAAAGTGCGGCCGGTCCCTTTCAACTGCTGTCCCCCCGCCTCATCAACGCGCATGGGCTCCACAATGAACAGCTTCTGGCCATTCATTTCGCTGACCTTTTGAGTAGCTGTCAGGTTTCCAGTAACGCGTGCGATGAACATGGGGATGCGGTCGAACGTTGAAGGTTTGGTGAGTCGACTTACAGGTTGGTTGAGATGGTTGAGGCCCCGGAGGGGCGTTGAGATGGTTTAAGGTTTTGATCTTTGCAGGCTTGAACGGAGTCTGCCGAGTAGCGTGGCGAGGTGTTCTGCTTGTGAGTACAGTTGGCTTTGCTGTTCAGTGGTGATCAACCCGCGACGTTGTGAAATTGTGAGTTGAGAAACGGTCTCCATTAATGATCCATAAGCAATTTGGACAAACCGAATGAAGTCGGGATTCGAGTTTCGCCCACTTCCTTCGGCGATGTTCGATGAAACCGAAACCGATGCTCGGCGTAGTTGCGATGTCAGGCCGAATCGTTCGTTGTCGGGGAATGAGTCTGTGACCGCGTAAACATGGTCGGCGTATTCAATCGCCAGTTGCCAAACGGTTAGTTTCTCAAACCCAAACATCAGTTCCTTTCAACCATCTCAACGCCCCTCCGGGGCGTCAACCATCTCAACCCTTCTTGCTCAACGCCTCAACGGTTTGTCTTGCAACCACAATCTCCTCGTTTGTTGGTACGGTCCAAATTTGCACTTTACTGCTGTCCGCGTGCAGCGTGGCTTCACCTTTGACTGATTGGTTCTTTTCCTTGTCCAGAACAATTCCGGCATAGTCCAGGTTGGACAGTGCGAGTTCGCGGACGACCTGGCTGTTCTCTCCGATGCCACCCGTGAATACGATGGCATCGGCTCCGTTCAGAGTGGCCAGAAGCTGTCCGATGTACTTCTTGATGTCCGCTGCGTAGACCTTCAGGGCGAGTTGAGCCTGCTGGTTTCCACCGGCAGCAGCTTCTTCAATGTCGCGGGCATCGTTGGAAACGCCGCTCATGCCGAGCAGACCGCTCTTTGAGGACAACTCATCCAGCAGGGTGTCATAGTCTTTACCACTCAGACGTTTCAGCAGACGCAGCGCGAAGGGATCGAAATCGCCTACGCGGTTGTTCTGTGGAACTCCTGACTGGGGCGTCATTCCCATGGAAGTTGACTGTGACACACCACCAATCATACCGCACAGCGAACTGCTTCCACCAAGGTGACAGGAAATGACCTTGGCGGAATCATTCTGCATCAGTTGAGCCATCCGCGTTCCAATGAAGCGATGGCTCGCTCCGTGAAATCCCCAGCGTCGGATTTCGTACTTCTCCACCCACTCGTAGGGGACAGAATAAGTGCGATACTCAACCGGAATGGTTTCGTGGAACGCCGTTTCCAGTGCGGCAACCAGCGGAATTTGAGGAAACGCCTTCTGCAATTGCCGCATGGCCCGCGCGTAGGGCGGGTTGTGGGCAGGGGCTACATCGGCGAGTGCTTCCATGGTGTCGAGCAGTGTTGCGTCGACAACGCGAATCCCGCTCAGCTTTCCAGCAAAGACCGCCTTGAATCCAATAGCGCGAACATCCTCGACGGACTGCAAACAGCCGGTGTTCGAGTCGGTCAATTGGTCGAGACACATTTGCACAGCGGCCGCGTGATCGGGGATTCGCTGCTGATTCTCGATCTTCTGCCCACCAATTTCGACGGCACAGTTCGAGTCAGCATCTTCACCGATTCGATCAATACCTCCACGTGCCAGCTGCTGTTCATTGCTCATGTCGAACAGCCGGTACTTGAAACTTGTCGATCCTAAATTGGCGACCAGTACATACATAAATTCGCGCCTTGAATGACAAAGCGTTCAGGAAACAGGTGAACTAACACAGGCTGCCACAAGCGTGGCCACAACTAATGAGCGAACTACTCTTAGAAGTTGTCCATCAGGCCGGTGGTGGGGCGTGCCATGACGTGGGCACTCACCAGATCACCAACCTTGCTGGCTGCAGCGGCACCTGCATCAACGGCGGCCTTCACACTGCCAACATCTCCTTTAATGACAGTCGTGACATACGCACCGCCAATCTGGATTTGCTTGACCAGTGTGACGTTGGCCGACTTCAGCATGGCGTCTGCCGATTCGATTTGGGCGACAAGGCCCTTCGTTTCAATGAGACCAATAGCTTCGCTCATTGTTGGACTTTCTATTTAAATGAGTGTGATCAAAAGGTCGAAATCGACGTCAAATTACTTGCCGGACTTCGGCTTAGGCAGAACGCCACCGAGTTCTTCGTGTGGGCGAGGAATGACCTGCACGCTCACAACTTCACCGATTTTGCTGGCGGCGCCGGCACCGGCGTCGACTGCGGCCTTCACTGCGGCGACGTCGCCGGTGAGGAATACCGTCACCAGTCCGCTACCGACTTTTTCCCAGCCGACCATTTTGACGTTAGCTGCTTTCAGAGCAGCGTCGGCGGCTTCAATGAGACATACGAGACCTTTGGTCTCAATCATTCCGAGGGCTTCGTTGGCCATGTTGGTTCTCTCCGCGAAAACGTAAGGGGGTTAAATGGGGTTCAAGGGAAAGGGCAGGGGGGAAGTTCCTTACTGCGCCTCGTGTCTTCTAAACTAAAATCAAGCAATGTGCCGGAGCACACCACTTAGTGGGATTTACATTTGCATGCTGCGGAAGCAGTTTTCAGCAGTTCAACTTTGGTGGCATTCGTCAGGTTAATGGCGTTGCCTTCGTCGGTGTCGAGGTGGACTTCAAGTTTGATGTTGTCGTCACCACCACGGACAACGACGTTTTCAAGAATGGTCTGGCAGCCCGGAGATTCGACGCGGAGCTGCATTGCTTCGCCGCTCTGAACTCCGTAGTAAGCCATTTCGCCGGCATTCATATGCACGTGACGCATCGCCCGAATGACGCCTTGTTTCAGTTCCAGGCTCCCTTTGGGGCCAACAATCAGGCAGCCGGGCGTTCCTTGGACGTCACCACTAATGCGGACTGGAATATCGAGCCCGAGTGAAATCGAGTCAGTGAAAGCGAGTTCCACCTGAGAATCGCCACGGCAGGGTCCCAAGATGCGAACTTCAGGGAGCATCCGACGGCGGGGACCGACAATGGCGACCGTTTCCTCAGCGGCGTAGTATCCCTTTTGATACAGCCACTTCATGGGGGTGAGCTGGTGTCCTTTGCCGAAGAGGATTTCGACGTGCTCTTCGGTCAGGTGCACGTGTCGGGCAGAAATGTTGACGACCAGCGGGCTCGGTTCTGGCTGAGCAACTGCTGGAGCGGCTGAACACGACGAACCTTGCGAGAGAATGCTCCGCACGACCCGTTCTACATCCTGTCGAGTGAGTGTTGCCATGAGGTATTAACCTTTGATCAGGCGATCGTCAGTTCTACGTTGTGTGAAGAAAAAATGTCTTTCCAGGAATCAGTGATTCCCTCGTCGGTCACAAACCGGTCAATGCGATCCAGCGTGGCCAGATGCACCAGTTCCGAGTGTCCGAGCTTCGTACTGTCTGCGACGACGATGACCTCATCGGCGACCTCGAGCATTTGACGCTCAGTTTCGACGAGGAGTGAGTTGGAATTGAAAAGTCCAGCCGGGGTAACTCCCCCGACCCCCATGATCAGTCGTCTCGCGTGTATTTGACGCAAAGCGCCTATTGTTAATTCTCCGAGAGCCACGCCGGACTTTGGATACAAAAATCCCCCCAGGGCAATGAGTTCAACCTTTGCGGTGCCGACGAGTAGCCCCTGGATGGGGAGCGAGTTCGTCACAACCTGCAAAGTTTTCCCACTTGAACTTAAGTTGCGGGCGACCTCGAGGGTCGTTGTGCCGCCGTCAAGCAGAATTGTCTCACCGTCTCCAATAAGGTCGGCAGCCGCCTTGGCAATCTTCTGTTTCTCCGGAAGTGACCGATTTCTCCGATCATCGAAACCATCCAGCGACTCGCCAATGTAGGCGGCGCCACCACGCGTGCGTCGAACCTTCCCCAATCCGTCAAGAAATTCCAAATCGCGTCGGATTGTGGATTCACTGGCACTAATTGCCTCGGAAATCTCCTGAAGTGAGGCAAATCCCTTTGTTTCGACAATATCCAGAATGTCGTTGCGTCGCTTGTCTGGTAACACTCCTCACCTCGGCTGGCTTGCTCGACCTTTCCTTGGTTCTCTATTTTGAAACTGGCTGACCTTGGTTGTCAATCGAGTGGTCAAAAAATGTCAGAATCGGTCATTGTTTGTTTTCGGTTTGGTTTATCTGTTGATCGGACGGGCGGTTCGCCACTTCGTTGCGAAGGCTGTAGAATCCGGCGGCGCAAGATTTTCCAAATGTTGCGGTCAACTTGGTCGTAGGAATGTCGGCAGCAATTTGTTTCCACCTCAGCAGGACAGTTCGGGCTGTCAACTTGGTGGAACGACGTCGCTGGAGACAGAGCAGGGGAGGGGATGTCCCCCAAACGCCGACGGAGTAGACCGATGCAGCGACTTCTCGAAGAAACAATTTCGAACATGGCAATTCAGGACGGACCGCCACAGGTCGAACGGCTCCATGAGCTGCATCAAAACCTCTGCCGCGTAATTCGCGGGAAAGAGGAGGCTATCCATATTCTGCTCACCGCGCTCGTGGCCGGTGGATCAGTCCTCATGGAGGATGTGCCCGGGGTGGGAAAGACGACCCTGGCCAAAGCGCTGGCCCGTTCGCTGGATGCCGAATTCCGCCGCGTGCAGTTCACCCCGGACTTGTTACCGACCGACATTCTGGGTGCATCGGTCTACAATCCGAAGGAAGGGACGTTCACGTTTCACAAAGGGCCCATTTTCTGCAGCGTGCTGCTGGCCGACGAAATCAACCGCGCGTCGCCGCGAACTCAATCGGCACTTCTCGAAGCAATGAGTGAAGGGCAGGCCACCATTGAAGGGGTGCAGTACGAACTCCCCAAGCCGTTTCTTGTATTAGCGACACAGAACCCCGTCGATTTTCACGGAACCTATCCGCTGCCCGAAGCACAGCTTGACCGCTTCCTCGTGCGTCTGGAACTGGGCTACCCGAATCCCGACATGGAAATGGCGATGCTATTCGATCAGGCAGTCAGCCTGCCGGTCGATTCCGTTCCCGTTACGATGTCCACGGCAGAACTCTCGCAAATGCAACAGGACGTACGTCTCGTGCAGGTGGATGAATCGGTAGCCAAATATATGCTCGACATTGTGGCCCGCACGCGCGGTCACTCCATGCTGAAGCTGGGCGTGAGCCCCCGGGGGTCGCTTATGCTGTTCCGTGCGGCACAAGCATCGGCGTTTGTGCAGGGGCGCCGTTTTGTATTGCCCGACGACGTTCAGCGCGTGGCCCCCTATGTACTGTCGCATCGCCTCGTGTTGACATCGAAGGCACGTTATGGGGCAGTGGCCAAGCATGATGTCGTGTACGAAATTCTCGGTAGTGTTCCCGTACCCGCCTGAGACGGGAGGCAACAGTGTTTAAACGCGGCGTTTGGTCTCCGTTCTCCAAGGTGATGGGGTACAAGCTCACTCCAGCCGGCCGGTTCGCCGTCCTCGTGATGTTTGTCAGCGCGGGCGGGGCAGTGTCGGTTCAGGTTCCCATTTACTACGTCTTCTGTTTTCTCGCGTCGGTGCTCTTTCTCGTCGAAATGGTCGGCATGATTGCACGACCGCGTTTAGGAACTCAGGTACACCTCGCCGATCACTCAGTCGCTGGTGAATCGATGCGAGGTTCAGTCACGCTGACGAATATTGGCAGGTGGCCGGCCTTCGATGTCATGTGCTCCCTGTATGGTCTGCCGGAAGGGATGCGTCACACGAATGCCGAGGACATGATTGCCGTCATCCCGCCAGGTGAGTCGGCGACATTGCCCATCGTTATCGACACGAGTCGCCGCGGGGTGTACGCCATGCCGCCGCTGCGCCCGCACAGCACATTCCCCTTCAACATGATGCGGTTCGGGCGTGAAACCGTCGAAATGGCGGCAGTTCATGTCCGGCCGGCATTTCATCCCATCGAGTCGATGGATCTGCCAGCCAGTTCAAAGCATCAGCCCGGGGGCGTACTCATCGAGGGGAGGGTAGGGGCCTCCGATGAATATGTGGGTAACCGCGAATACACCTTCGGTCAGCCGGCCCATCGCCTGGACTTCCGCGCGTGGGCACGGTTGGGGAAGCCGGTCGTGCGGGAGTATCAGGATGAGTTTTGCACCCGCATCGCGCTCGTCCTCGACACACATGTTGCCACAACGCGGTGGAAGAGTCGAAACCGGGATAGCTTCGAAGCGGCAGTGAAACTCACCGCCAGCCTGGCCGATGGGCTGCAGTCACAGGAGTCAGTCCTCGATTTGTTCGCCGCCGGGCCAGAGCTGTATGTGTTTCGGACGACAACCAGCGTTATGAACTTTGAAAAGGTTCTCGATTTGTTAGCGGCCGTTGAGCCGGCACACAAAAGTGCATTTGCCGAACTCTCCCCCGCAGTGACGCTTCAATTGGAAAGCGTCTCCACCATGTTGTGCGTGTTCCTGGACTGGGACAGCACACGCGCAAGTTTCGTCGAAAGCGTGCGACACGCGGGATGTGAATTACGCGTGCTGCTGGTGCGCGACGAGCAACCGACCACCATTCCGTTCCCAGAAGATGGGTTCGAACTGCAGCGTCTTTCTCCGTCAGCCATTCACGCCGGGGAGGTGCTGCACCTATGAGCGTCTCCATTCTGCGAAGCAGGGAACCGGCCAGTAGACACCGCGTATTTGCAGTGCTGCTCGTGCTGTTGCAGTGTGTTTTGCTGGCGAAACTCATGGGGAGTGGCGTTATCGCATTCGCCGCCGCTGCCATTTCCCTGTTATCGCTCGCTTTCGTTGTCGGCCCCAAGGCGTATCCGTCACGCATGGACTACTGGGCCGTAGGCATTACGGTGCTGTTCATCATCAAGTATCGGTACGCGCCACATGTTTTTCATGTGAATGATGGGTTCCTCTACTCGGAACTGTCGCACGAACTCACGTGTGCCTGCCTGGCCATGCAGTTACTTGTGCTGACGACGTTACCGAAGACCGAACGCCTCCCACACTGGTACCCCGCTCTCCCCGGCCTGGCCATTGTTTTCCTCGGAGATGTTCAGGCAACATTGTTCGAACGAAACCTGTATCGAGTGGGCGTTGCAATTGTCGTTGCCATGCTCATGGTGTTGGCGAGCGGCTCTCGCAAATCGATTCAATCCAAGCCCCTGCCCGCCCCTTCCTGGCTGAAGTGGATACTTTGTGCGGTGCCCATTCTCTTCGGTTTGCTGGCGGGAGCCACTGCGGCCGGCCTGCTCGAGAAAAACGAAGATCGCATCGAACAACTGCTCGCGGATTACCTTGAAGGCCCCCATCGTAATGCGGAGGCCGGATTCTCTGGAGAGGCCAGCCTCAACAGCATTTCCAGTTGGTCTCAGCGCGATGCAAAACGTGTGGCAGTTCGTGTTGAAGGGATTTCGAAACAGACCTACCTCAAGGGCTGCGCGTTCAGCACTTTTCATCAGAACAAATGGCGAGTGGAAGTTCCCACGCGTCGATTGGCGTCGTCCGTTGGCGAACGATTTTCACCGTACTTCGAAGGGGATGCTGTCGGCTTTGACTTAGATGACAATCCTGATGAAGGAGCAGAGATCATTGTCGAGGTTTGGCCCGAGCGAAACGAAGGGGGACGTTTCTTTTTTCTCCCTGAAAACTCGACGGCCCTCATCACTTCGCCGGGGGAGTATTCGCAGAGTGCTGGCGGCCATGTCATTCGTGGATTGGAATTTGAGGAACGCCAATACGCAGTGCTGCAGGCTGCAGAAGTTCAGCCGCAATTCTTGACGCCCGAATTGCGAGAGCAGTGGTTGCAGTTACCACGGCCGCTCGATTCGCGGGTCGCAGATTTTGGCGAAGAAGTTTTTGCGGGCTGCAAATCTCCGTCGGAAAAAATCGTCGCGGTCCAGAAAAACTTTCACAACAATTTCGAATATCAACTTGGAGTTCGCATTCCGTTTCGCGAAGATCGACTCGGCTACTTTTTGGAAAACAGGCTTCCGGCACATTGCGAATATTTCGCCACGGCGACGGCCATTCTGTTACGCCGCGAGGGAATTCCAACTCGGTTTGTCACGGGATATGTGGCGGGCGAAAAAAATGAACTGACGGGATATTGGATCGCGCGTCGTCGCGATGCCCATGCCTGGGTCGAAGCGTACGACGACAATTTGCAGCAATGGGTGCTTGTGGAATCAACGCCTGGTGGCGGCGTTCCACAAGAGCGGACAACCGGGCAACTCGACGCGTCATGGCAGGCCTCGCGAACGTATTTCCAGCACGCCGTGGTCTGGTTCAGTCAGCTCTCTTTTCATTCGGTGTTGATGTACGGTCGCTGGCTGCTGGGAGCACTCGCTGTCGTCGGATTGGGGCTGTGGCTGGTTCGTTCGCAACGATTGAATTTTAGGAGAACCAGCGGCGAAGAAACCCTATCGCACGAACGCCAAATGTTGCTCGCCGAACGTTGTGCTTTTGACAAACTTGTACAGAGCAGGGGACTGGAACGGCTGGGGCACGAGACGGTTTCGCAGTTTGCTGAACGAATCCTCACGGAGCTTCCAGGCGCTTGGGGAACGCGCGCGGCGGCATGGTACCACGAGTATGCCAACGTCCGATTCTGTACCGCTTCAGGCGACGAAATCGAGAGCCTGCAAACAGGGCGATTAGAACTGGAAAAATCGCTGTCCAAGGCGACAGGCCCATGACGTTGGAAATGTACCGATTATGCCTTCCCCAGCGATTTCCCATGCCGGAATTATACATAACAGACATTATCGGACGTTGGGGGTGGTTTGAATCTGGAAGCCGTTTTGGGGACGAGTAGAGTGTGTTTGGCCACTGTTGCATCTCGCAAGATGGATTCACGTATGTCTCGCTTGCGGTGGTCTTCATTGCCACTTGTCCTCTTTTGTTCGTGGCCGCGTGAGGGTCCTTCGCATGCGCGTTGACACTTCGTGCCTATTGCACTGCAATGAACGCTTCATCCTTTTCGTGATTTCCGCAGCCCGCTGAATGAGAGTTCCCAACATGAAAAAACATCCCGGCACAACGGTGATTCACAACGGTCAAATCATCGACGGAACAGGCGCTCCTCCAATCGCCAATGGCGTCGTGGTCATTGAGTCGGGCGTCATCAAATACGTCGGTCCGGCTGACACTGCCCCCTCGGTTCCGGATGACGCCGAACGCATCAACGCCAATGGCGGTTCCATTCTGCCGGGGCTGGTTGAAGCGCACTTTCACGCCACCTATTTCAACATTCGCGCGCTCGAAGATTTGGACATCAAGTACCCAGTTGAGTATGTGTCACTGTTGACGTCCGTCAACTGCCGATTGGCACTCGAATGCGGATACACGTCCGCCCGTTCCGGAGGCTGCCTCTTCAACGTCGATGTCTGGCTCAAGAAAGCCATCGAGGAAGATTTGATCCCTGGCCCGCGCCTGTCGACCAGCGGTCGCGAGATTTGCTCCGCTGGCGGACTGATGGACTGGAACCCCGACTTCCGCAAAATTGGGATGGAAGGACTCGTCTTCATTATCAACGGTACGGAAGACGCGCGGAAGGCCGTGCGGGCGTTGGTGAAAGATGGTGTCGAGTGGGTCAAAACGTATCCCACCGGCGACGCGGCCGCTCCTGACATGAACGACCATCACACCCTCTGCATGACCTTCGAAGAAATGCATGCCGTGGTGGCGACGGCTCACAACCACAATCTCAAAGTAACCGGACACTGCCGCGCGACGGAAGGCATCAAAAACGCGCTGCGAGCCGGGTACGACTGCATTGAGCATGGAACGTTCATCGACGACGAAGGACTCGACTTGCTGCTGGAGCGAAATGTACCTTGCGTGCCGGCTCTCTACTTTGAAAAAGCGAGCGTCGAACGCGGAAAAGAATTCGGCCTCTCACAACGCGTCATCGACGGTCACCAGGAAACGCTCGATGGCGGAATCGAGAGTGCGAAACGCATTCTCCGCGCTGGTGGACGACTTGGCATGGGGGGTGATTACGGATTCGGCTGGAATCCCCACGGCGACTACGCCCGCGAATTGACCTTCTTTGTGAAGGATGTCGGGCTCACCCCTTTGGAAGTCATCAAATGTGCCACGAAGACGGGGGCCGAAATTATGGGCCGCGGCGACGAATTCGGAACTCTGGAAGTTGGCAAGCTCGGTGACGTCGTTGTCGTGGACGGTAATGTCATCGACGACATCTCCATCCTTGAAGAACGCGGCAACTTCATTGCCGTTCTCCAGGGAGGCATTGTGAAAGCCGGCCGCATCGCACCACCGTTTCCGACCATCGTGAAGGAAGAGTAACGCGGTCACTTCTGTTCTCAACCATCTCAACCGTGGCACAGCCACCCTCAACCATCTCAACCGCCGTTTGAGATGAGCCTGTCGCAAGGAACTCATGCCAATGCCTCCAGCCAGCTTGTATTGGCGTTCTCCGTCGTTCCCGGCGCTGCACTTTCAGGATGACCAGACCCATCTTCCGGTCATGCTATTACTGCATGGCGTCACCAGGCACGGCGGTGATTGGACTCTCTTGCTGCCTGAATTGCGGAGGCACTGGCGCGTGGTGCTCCTTGATCACCTGGGGCATGGGAAGTCCGATCGATCCGCCGCTGGCTACCACGTCGTCGATTACGCCAAGCTGACTGCCGCGTTTGTGCGTGATACGTTTCATGAGCCAATTGTCGTCGTCGGACATTCTCTCGGTGCGATGGTCGCTCTGTCGCTCGCAGCAGATTGTGCTGACCAGGTTTCGCACGTCGTCCTGGAAGATCCACCGTTTCATACCATGGGCGAAAACATTTCCATGACACCCTACCGCGACTTGTTCATTGGCATGCAGGCCGTCGCACGGGCGAATGGCGGCGTCGACCGGAGAGCCCAAATGCTGGCTGAGGTCACTGTTTCGACGGCAACCGGCCCTGCTCGACTGGGCGACTTGCGTGACGAACAGTCGCTGCGGTTTTCTGCTGAATGTTTGAGCCACTTAGATCCTGAGGTTTTGACGTGCGTTATTGCCGGCAAATGGCTCGATGGGTTCGATTACGAGTCCCTCTGGCTCCGAGTTGAGTGCCCTGCTCTGCTCCTCCAGGCCGATCCCACTTCCGGCGGCACATTCACCGACGCCGACCTGACCACCGCCCTGCCACTCATGCAGAATTTGAAACATGTTCGGTTCGAAGGAACAGGACATCAAATTCATGGAACGCATCCCAAGCGGTTCGTTCAGGAAGTTCTGGATTTCTCGCGAAGCCACAATTGAGCCTTGCTTTCTCCTGGCTCCCATGTCGTAATGCAACGCAACCGGGCTTCGATTGTTCGGCCCATTTTTGTGTCAATACGTGGGATGCATCAGCATGAGTCGTTCCCTGATTTCGGCATTGGCTTCAAAGTTTGGTAACCGCCCTACTCTGCTTCAACGGCGGCAGTTCCTACGAGATTCGCTGGCGGCTTCGTTGGGGCTGGTGCTTTCCTCACGCCTCGCGATCTCTGAGGACAAGTCGCGTCAGGCGAACGGGAAAAGAATTGTTGTGATTGGCGCCGGCTTTTCCGGACTGGCCTGCGCGTTTGAACTGTTGCAGGCCGGTTACGACGTCACTGTTGTTGAAGCACGTAATCGCGTCGGTGGTCGGGTATTCTCTTCGAATGCACGCAGCGGAAACGAATTCATCAAGGGACGCAACGTCGAGTTCGGCGCCGAACTCATTGGCAGCAATCATCCCCTGTGGGTGAACTACGCAGATCGATTCGGACTGGAGTTTCTCGATGTCACGAACGATGACAACGCCGAATTGCCGGTCATCATTGACGGAAAGCGACTCAGTGGCGAGGAGGCAGCCGAGCTTTGGGAAGATTTAGACGTGGCCTTGAATGAACTGAATGCATTGGCAGCCCCCGTTGTGGAAGATGCTCCCTGGCAAACGCCAAATGCTACGAAGTTCGACGCGACTTCGATCCAGGACTGGATTGATGGCCTCCAGGTTCCCGACCTGGTGAAACGTGCCGTCTGGATTAACCAAATGTCCGACAATGGTCAGGTCCCGGAAAGACAATCACTGCTGGGGCAGTTGGCGTCTGTGAAAGGCGGTGGACTCGATAAATACTGGACCGAGTCGGAGGTTTATCGATGCAAGGGCGGGAATGATTTGCTGGCCATGAAACTGGCCGAGGCAATTGGCGCGGAGCGAATTCACACGGGACTCGTTGTCCGTTCTATCACGCAGGGTAAGGACTGCATGTGCGTGGATACCGCTGATGGTGTCCGGCACGAATGTGATGACGTCGTGCTGACCGCACCACCGCGGACATGGGGCAAAATCAAAATGTCCCCTCCCCTGCCCTCCGAAATGAATCCTCAAACCGGTTTCAACGGAAAATACTTCGCCGCCGTGAAGGATCGATTCTGGGAACAGCAGAGTCCGAGACTGAATCAGTACGCGTTGGCCGACTCAGGGATCAACATGACATGGGATGGCACGGACAATCAGGGACCTGTTGAAGAGGGTGGCGCGTGCCTCGTGGGATTCGTCGGCGGCACGGTTTGTCAGGAGGCCAACGAGCTTGGTCGAGTCGAGCGAGATGCACAGTTCGCAAAAGTCTTCGAACAGTTCTTCCCCGGCTTCGGAGATAACTTCACGAAATCAATTTACATGAACTGGGTGAAAGAGCCCTGGGCCGGCGCGAGCTATTCATTCCCCGCACCGGGACAGGTTACCACCGTCGGCCCACTCATGGAACGGCCCCAACTCGGCGGACATCTACACATCGCGGGCGAACACACGTGCTACAAATTCGTCGGCTATATGGAAGGAGCCCTCCAAAGCGGAGCCCGCGTCGCCCGCAAGCTCGCTCAGCGAGATGGTGCGGTTTCGTAACGCTGCCCCCATTGCATTGATGAATGAATCTGCTGTTCATGCCTCGCTGGTACGGGGGCGACCATTTCTCGTCGTTGAACCAAATCTATACGCCTGCCCCTGCAATTCCAACTGGGGGGCGAGGAGGCCGCGTCCTTACTCATTCGACACGCTCACGGAAATTGGCAACATTGAGTATTGGCCAAAATAGGTGCTAGACAGCGGTCACGCTGACTAATTACTTTGGCAGTTGACTCAATAATTGTTGTTCCAGTTTGATGATTTCGCGGCGCTCACCACATGCCTGTTTCACTTCTCTCCAGCTCGGAGTTTATCAGCAAGATTATTCAAGATGCGGATATGGGACATTGCTTCGTCCCGTTGGTTGGAAGCGGACTTTCCAGCCCCTCTGGCATCATTATGGGGATGGAGTTCACAAACTATCTTGCATTCACCACATATTTGGTGCTTTCAGATCCCCATGAACGAGCCAAAACTCATGGTGAAGGCAACAAGAGTCGCTGGGATATTTGCAAGCGGGGATGGCCCCCTTTACCCACATCCAGTGAAGTCAGCGCCACAACAGATTGGGTGTTTCGTCAATTTGACAAGATTTGTGAACGGTACGACCTGTTACCCAATCATCCCAAGAACAGCCACGAGATTCGATCATTGTCGCCGGGAAGAACCTCGGGGCCGGCGCGAGTCTCGGGTGTGTCACACGAAATTCTGACATCACTTCTGCATCCAAGAATTCCATCGATTCTGGCTGCGCCTGGTTCCTCACATTCAAGTGAGGCAGCAGCTCGACTGGCATCTTTGCTGCTGCGACGGACAGTGAGCGGTCAGCCAACGACCGCCGGCGCAGCACATATGCTCCTGGCCGAATCGACGGGTTCGTTCCATAACGGTGTCATCGAAGCGGGTATTCGGTCTCTGCACGATTGGCGTGAAACGCTCATGTTTCTCTCGTCGGTGTCGGTAAAGTCGAACCGACTGGAGTTCGTTGCACCCAACTACTCGATAATCGACCGTTTCAATTCCTTCATCACCAGGGACAAGCACCCGAATCTGGGGCATAAGATGTTGGCCCATTTGTCTGGTCCACTCCGAATTCATGCCGTACTTACCACGAACTTCGATTCGCTCATTGAGGACGCCTTTCGAGCCCTGCAAATGAATATACGTGTCCTGCCAGTGAGCTCCAAAGGGCATCTCCCAGAACCTCAATCCGTTAGTGCCGATTTTGCTGTCGTTAAACTGCATGGCGAAGCTCAGGACACGCGGGCAGACCTGAGTCTCGATGAAGAACCGTCTGATGAAGACAAGTCCATTTTTTCCGCGTATCTGACACGTGGCGCCGGTCACTTGCGAAGTGGGGAGTCCGAGCATCCCGACAAAAAACGCCTGCTTGTTATCGGATACTCTGGCAACGATCACCGCTGCGTGCAGATGATCAAGCACTGGCTTGAGTGTCGGTCCGACCGGGAGCTGGCGGAACAAACGAATAAACCTCTCGTGTACTGGGTTTGCTTTTCCAAGTGGGACGTCGAACGCATTCGTCGAATTTTTGGCGCCACAGAGTATGCCAAACTGGTGCGGGCGACACAGACAGAAAGGCCCGACCTGTTGCTTTACGAGTTGTACCAACGTCTCATGTTATCTCTGCCACCTGGCGGCCTCACCTATGAGTTTTCTCACGTTGTTCCGCCCCGGCTTGCGAAGTCACCGACGTTCTCGCAAACGCAGATTGAGAATGCAATCACTTGTGCAGACGCAATGGAAGATACGCTTGAGGCTTCACGCGTTCTGCTCTCGGAAAAGGCCTCTAGTGAGGCGACCCGCCAACTGAACCGGGACGTGGCGGTTCAGGAGGTCTACCAACTCATTCTCGATTTACTTGAGGGGAGAATTGAACTCGGAACGACGGGAGACAAGAAACCATATTTCATAGGAAAACAAAGTACCGCTGTGCTGTGGCAACCCCGCTACCGAAATCGGAACGCAAATGAGAATTCGGACATCTATCCGACCGGGCCGATTCTCATTGATTGCCTTGGGGGGGTGACTCGTGGAGCGGCCAAGGCCGTGGAAGAAATTGGTACAAAGTCGCGAAAGGTGTTTTGGATTGATGCCCAAGATTACATGGATGCCGATGCCCTTCTGAGAGACCTCCTACGATCATTAGCGCTTCGCTGTGGTGCCTACCAGGGGCGGCAGGTGACGCAACATCCACTTGATCATCCATTGGGAGGATCTCCCACTGGTAACTCGCGGCCCTCCGAAACCGAAGAACCCGCTCCGAAGAACCCGAATTGGGAACGTGATGCAAAGGCCGTTGCTAAACATCTCCAGGATGTGCTGGTCAATTATCGAATCGACGCCAGCCAAATTGTCGTCATGATTTATGGACGTGACTCTTACGGTGTCTGCTCAGGCCTCGTTCCTTCACCTTGGGTGAACACAGATTCTAAACCGAACAAAGCGTCATTCAATGGCCTTCACTGTATCTTGGAGGCACTGGCCATTGCTCAAATTCCGGTGATCTATTTTCCGCTGGTCGAAACAAGAGCCGAACAGAAACGCTCGCGATTTGCACCCAAGAAGGAAGCAGGCCGAGCGAGCTACCAAAACGATTCGGACGCATGGAACTCTTGGCCATATGACGAAGTCGCGACCGCGATTTTCGAATCTGAAACCGACTCGGACAAGAAAACTGGTCTTTGCCTTTCTCATACAGAGTCGGGGAAGACGTCTATTTTTCCAGATCTTGTTGGTAAAATCCTTTCCCAATTTGGAAAGGCTGCGCGGACGCCAGACCATCTGCTTTCATTTGAGCAGGAATCTGAGCGTTTTTCACTTCTCAGCGAAAAACGTCGGCACCTGACGTTCCTGTATGCCGCCACGCTTTTCCGTCACTCACGTCATTTGAATGCTCTCTGCTCGGAGGCGGTATTTCACTGCCCGTTTCGCTTCAATCAAGTCGCAGTGGATAACGATTATCTCCGGTCCGAGCAACTCACGCGGTGGATCGATGAACTGCGAGAATCGCAGATCTTTTATGAAAAGCCTGGTGGCGCGTCCTGGATGCATCGAGACACGCGCATGGCAATTCAAGTGGCGCTGGAGTCATTGAGCCTCAGTCAGCCGAACAGCAATAGTGACACAGCCGTCAACAGGCACCTCTGGGAAATGCGGTCGCGGCAGCACGTATGGATTGGAGACTGGTATCACAAGGCGTTTATGTCCAGCGGACACCTGACACCCATTATTGAATCAGTCCACCATCGCATCATGGCGGCGTTGTTTGCCCCCCGTGCTTTCTACAAACGAACGGAGTCCGATCTCAGATCGGACGAGAAAGTCGCGTTAGCCGAGTATCGATTCGTGCTCTACGAGTCGTCGTTAATTGAAGCGCAGAAATGCCTCTATTCCGCTTGGCGCGCACTCCGCCTTTGGCAACCCAGTCCCATCGAAGTCTCCTGGGTGGGAAAGGCACATCGTGATGAAATTGCGAAGCAACTCGCTGTAGCGAGTAAGAGAATCGTTGACGATATTGAGGAGGAAGACCAAACCAATTTGACGAGGAAGTGGAAGGAACGTGCGGAGCGAGCCGCAACAGGATTACTCGACACGCTCAAGGCCTTGAGCCAGGATTTACTTCTGGAAGGAGGCGGGGCCGAATATCGCGACAAGGAATCCAGCGAACAACAGGAGGGCGGCAAGGGCAATAATCCCACGGCGACGAAAACGAGTTCGCCTGAGGTCTCTCCTGTCAACGCAGCATTGACCGCCGCTGTGCTCGGTCGGGCCCAGACCGAGCACAACGCCAAAGGCGAAAAGGTGGTTGAACCCCTGGAGATTGACCACGGTTGGTTCCAGGTCAATTCATCAATCGAGGAACTTGAAAATCACGTGGTCAAATCTTTTAAAAGTCCACGTGTCAACTTGGGCGAAATCCTCAATGAAATTCAGAGTCTGACAGGCGTTCTGCGGAAGGCTCCGGGAGGTGTTGTAGCGAACGTTGATCGACTTACCGACCTGTCAAAGCAAAAGGGAAAGTGGAAGGGGAGGTATGCAGATGATCCAAAGGTTCTTCATGATACAGTCTGGCTTCTAGGGGAATTCGCGTACCTGATGCTGCGGCGCGCCAAACTGGTTTTTCACGCGGAGCAGAAAGTCGAACCTAGTTTTTGGCTGGCGAGTACGATCGCCTGTAACCTTGGAATCGACTTCTGTCGCCATTTGCCGACGTGGCTAAGTGAGTATGACTTGTACACCAGGGTCAAATTGCAAACAGTTTATGGTGTTTCCCTCGCGAATTTGGGACGCTTCTTTGAGTCTGCCCGGCACTTGAACGAGGCCCAGGCCATCTTGAGCAAAGTGCCCGGCGCGTCTCGGGCCGATCTCGCAATCCTGATGCTGCGGCGAAGCGAAGCGTTGCTCACGGAATGCGAGTGGACGGCAATGATCGCCGAAGGAACGTTGGTTCACCGGGAGGTATCGGACCAGGACCACTACTTTGTAAGGATCGACAACAAGAATTCCCTTCTCGGTGAGACGGATATGCGGCTGATCGATGGCCAACCTGAAAGTCCCGGATGGAGTATTGGCGAGTTGGCTGAAAATATCCACAAAGAGGCGGAGGCGAAGAGGTGGTACGTACCGCCGCGCATTGCTGAATGTTTTCGCAAGACTGCGAAAGGAAACGAGGTAGTCAAAGTAACTTTGGAAACCGGGCGACACGCGGAAAAAAAGGAAACTGTAATTGGATTTCCTCTCACTAAGTCAACGCTCGCCTCCTTGTGTGTGAATTTATTAGACGAAGCTGTTGCGCTGCTGGATCAAGCCGAACATGGGCTCAGCGGGACATCTCAAAGTAGTCTGTGGTGGAGTCGTCTGCATACACTTCGGCTGCGTGTCTACGGCCTACTTGCAAAGGTAGACGATCCATGCGACTGCCTCATTTTCCGAAATCGCTCAGCGGAACAGGGGATTTTCGAAAGCTTCCACCATGCTTTGCGAATTGCTCGCCGAGACCCGTTTCGAAGATACCGGGCATTGAAGTATTTCTTTCATGCCGAACAGTGGCATCGGAGATTCGCGAATGAGGGCGATGTTGCTAAGTCCCACCTGCCAGATTCGTATCGAGATGCCGTCGCAGCATTCATGGAGTACAAAGTCAAACAGGACGGGCTCGATCTTGATGTAATCAAGGGAAAGCGGACGAGGAAGACGAATAAAGGTACAGGCACTCATTTGCTGGAACGAGCCATTCGCCAGTTGGCCAAGGATTGGGGGGAGTGTGATACGGAATTCCGCATTAAATGGAACAATTGATTCGGCACGATGACCAGTGGTCGTGAATTGTAAGACCAGGTTGAACGGCTGGCACGTGGTCGTCCCAAGCCTCCAATTGAGACGCGGCTTATCGTGACGCGGAATTGTCCAGCGCCTCCAGCAATGACTTTCCATCTGTGTTGCTGTAGTCGAGCTTCAACAGAGTCGCGATCGTGGGAGCAATGACAGTGTTGTTCACCGTGGGGAGTTTCATACCAGGTCGAATGCCGGCTCCGGAGAGGATGCACATGGCTTTCATTTTGGCATTGCTGGCCAAAATTCCATGCGAGCCCAGTGACGTTCCTGCTTCTTCATTTGTGGCAACGAAGGTGTCCCCCGTCACCGATCCTGAGACCGCGTATCCGTCTTTGGCAACAAGAATGGCATCGGGGACTTGTTCGTAGTCACGTGGGTGTGGGAATCCCACTTCTTCGAAACGGTCTGGTAGCAGGACATCGGCAACGCCTTCCTGCCCCAGGAACTTGTCCTTGAAGTCAGCCGCAGCCTGTGAAGCGTTCGCGGGATTGGTGCAGTAGATAAGTCCGATGCCTCCTTCGGGAACCACATGCACCTGAGCCTGCGTCAGCCTTCCGTTTTCAACTGTCAACAATCCTGCCTCGCGCAGCAGCACGTTGGGCCGAATTGCTTTGGGTGTCAGTGCGAAACCATGGTCGGCGACGAGAATGATGGTTGTCTGTTCACGAATGCCGGCATTGTCGATGGCGTCCACAATCCGGGACACGCACATGTCGGCGTAGGCATTAGCGGTGTACGCTTCCTGCGACTGGGCACCCCGCTTGTGATGCGTGGCGTCGTTGTTCAGCAAATGAACCAACGTCAAATGCGGTTTGCGTTCGCGAATGACGTGGCAGGCTGCTTCGGTCCACACGTAGTCCAGTCCGACAATACTGACACTCCGAAACGACGCTTGAGTTTCGTCCTTCAGCAGACCCAGCTCGATGAGTTCAGAACGCAATCGCGGCGTTGTGTAAGCAAGCGCATCGGGCACGTCGGGGAACTGGTCATCGAATGACTTCGAATTCCGAGTGCAGGGCCAGTTGATTTCGGCGGTCCTTAGTCCAGCGGCATGGGCCACGTCGACCACAGTGGGAACCTTGACCAGGTCACTCTGATCACGGTAAGGATCAATGGTGACGGGAACACCAATTCCGCCCCTCACCAGAACTCCATTCGCCAGCACGCCATGCCGGCCAGGTTGCATTCCCGTGATAAGAGTTGTGTGATTGGGCCAGGTGACAGAAGGATCGGAGACAGTCATCCCCCCTTCCACAATGCATCCCTCTCGGGCTAAGCGACGAATGGTCGGTAGCGGGACTTTGGGATCATCGACAAGATACGCCGCAAACCCGTCAATGCTGATGACAACCACATGACGCTGAACATTGTTCGTTTGCGCCCAGGAAACAGTACTTGACCAGCAGCAAGCAATCGCGACCAGAAAAGTGAGCCAAAGTTGACGACAGCGCATGTCAGATATTCCCTGTGGGTTCGGCAAATGGAGAAGTTCAAGCCTAGCAGGGAACGAAGGAAACCTGAACTCAAGGACGTCATTACTTCGTGCCACAATGCTGCCTGCACCACTTCGACACTCGATCCAGGTTGACAATACTCAAGCCGCATCGGTAATTTACCGATCAGTTAATTAACCGAATGGTGAATCAAGATGGTCGATGCCCTGAGTACTACGTTCGCTGCGATTGCCGATCCGACCCGGCGTGCGATTCTGACTCGACTTTCAAAAGGTGAGGCGGCTGTTAAGGAACTCGCCGAACCATTCGATATGACTCTCCCGGCGATTTCCAAGCATTTGAAAGTGCTTGAGCGGGCCGGCCTCATTGAACGAACGCGAAATGCCCAGTTGCGTCCCTGCAAACTGCGGCCAGAGCCGCTCAAGGAAGCCGCGACCTGGATTGAACGGTACCGCACGTTTTGGGAAGAGAGCTTCGATCGACTCGACGAATACCTCAAGGAACTGCAATCCGCTGAAGATACTGCCCCCACTTCATTACCCTCGAAGAAGAAAAGGAGACGCTGAATGTCTGCCGATCCGCAATTGTCCCATGCCAATCTCGATAACCCGGTGGAAATCATTGTTTCCCGGACATTCGCCGCGCCGCGAGAGTTGGTCTGGCAGGCCTGGACCAATCCCAACCATGTGGGGCGCTGGTGGGGGCCGGCCGGATTCACCACCACAACACATTCCATGGATTTCCGTCCGGGCGGATGCTGGCGGTACACAATGCACGGTCCCGATGGACGTGACTACGGAAACCGGGTGGTCTATCTCGAAATTGAAGAGCCCTCACGGCTTGTCTATGCCTTGAGTGGCGAAGGGGCTGATGATTCCGTCAGCTTTCGAACGGAAGTTCACTTTGAGTGTGTTGGCGATGACGGCCGCGACACGAAAGTCACCATGCGTTCGATCTTCCCATCGGCCGAAGCACGCGACTTTGTCGTTACAGATCATGGAGCCGTCGAGGGTGGCAAGCAGCACCTTGCAAACCTGGAAGACTACCTCGCCGCAATGTCAGCGGGAGACAAACACGAGCCACCGTTTTCCATCAGCCATGTTTTCAATGCGTCACAGGAAAAGGTTTGGCAGGCGTGGACGGAGCAGAGTCATCTGGTTCGCTGGTTTGGACCAAAGGGCTCGACGATATCGCACGCCGCTCTGGATTTGCGGGTCGGCGGCATGTTTCACTACTGCATGGACCATCCTAACGGTATGGAAATGTGGGGCCGCTGGGTGTTTCAGTCGATTGAGCGTCCCAACAAACTCGAATTCCTCAGCAGCTTCTCGAACGGCGACGGCGAAATTACTCCCGCCCCGTTTGAGGGACTCGACGACTTTCCGCTGGAGACATGGACAACGGTCACCTTGGTCGAGCATGCAGGCAAAAGCCACGGAACACTCGTCACCATTGAAGCGAAACCATTCAACGGCACGCAGCCTCAACGCGACTTCTTTGCCGCCTTCCACGGTTCACTGCAACAGGGGTGGTCGGGAACAATTCAGCAACTCGCAGAGTTTCTTAGTGAGTGACGGCGTTTACGCATTGGTTAAGCGGGGAAATAAAATTGGGACGGATTGAACCAAGGAGTTCAATTCGTCCCGTCTAATCGGGGTGACAGGATTCGAACCTGCGACCTCTACGTCCCGAACGTATTTCAGCACGTTCAAATAAGGACTTACGTCGATTTTTGCAACCATTGCAACCAAAAACGGTTGCAAAAAACGGTTGCAGAATCTACCCTTTGGTTCCACTGATTTTTAATTTTTGAAATGAGGCAGAACCAATGACAAAACAAATCAAATTGACTTGGGTAGCGAAGCAACACCGATTCACCAAGCGATGGCAGGGGCAACGCTGGTATTCAAAAACCAACGCTACTTTGCATGACGCAATGGCTGATTTTCTCCAATGGAGAAAGGAACAGACACAAGGGGAATACGAGGACGAACAGGTAAGAAAATTGAAGCTCTTGGGAATGCATGAAGAAGCAAAGCAATTCGTCGAGATTTTGCAGAAGACAAAAGACCCTCAGTTGGCCTACATGAAGTCAGCTTCTGTTTTGCCTTGGACAGAGTCGGAATACCAACAAGGGGTGTTCGACGAAAAAGTCAGAGTCGCCGAAGCCAAGACAACTGGAGTCATCACAACGTATGGTGTTGAGCTTCTCAACTATCTGAATGCCAAAGAACAAGACTTGTCGCCGAATCGGTACAAGGTGCTTTTGTCTCATCTGATGATTTTCAACAAGGGTGCCGAATTCATCACACTTGGTGAGATTTCATTGGAGCAATGGGAAACCATTCACAAAGAATGGAAACAGAAAGTCACCAGCGGCAAATGGTCGACGTCCTACGCTGCCGATTTGCTTGGTAGTGTTCGTGGTTTCTTTCGTTGGCTCGAAGAAACCGAAAGAACGCCACCAACGCCAAAATTCATCAATGCTTCAATCTATTCGTTCAAGAAAGTGAAGAAGACACCAGAACGTTTCACACCAAGTGAACTGGAATTGATTTTTGCTGCATCCACAGACCAACAAAAGCTGTATTGGCTTCTCATGCTCAATTGCGGAATGACTCAGAGTGATTTGAGTGAACTGGACGCAAACCAAATTGACTGGAAAACAGGCACATTGACGAGAAGAAGAGGAAAACACGATCACCAGACAAGCGACAAAATCCCTACTGTGCGTTATGTGCTTTGGAAAGAATGTTTTCAACTTTTGAAAAAGCATGGAAACAAAAAAGGTCTTGTTTTCCTTCACGATGACGGCAAACCACTGTGTGGAGAAAATCGCCGAGATGTCATCAAGCCACAGTGGGACAACATCCGCAAAGAAACTGGAATCACCAAAACTCCAAAGGTGTTTCGCAAGAGTGGAGCATCTGCACTTGGCTCATCTGTTGAATTCAGAAGTTGGCGGGAGCTTTATTTGGCCAATGCTGGGAACAGCGTTACTGATGTCAACTACGATGGGACAACTGACTTACCTTCTGAAGTGACACAGCACATCAGAGGCGTTTTGAAAATCTGAAAACCTCTAAGCCCCTGCCCTACTGCCTGAAGCCCTCAGAATCGATTCTGAGGGCTTTTTTCATGGTGTCTGAATGTTCAGTTACCAGACAATCTGTCTCTGTTTCTGAGGTTTTCAGAAATTTCCACAACTGATTGTTGTGTTGTGAGTTGTGGCAAAATAGACAAAAAAAAGCTCTTATTTTGGACCATAATTTCAGGTGTTTTCAAGCCCCAGGAGCGATTCTGAGGGCTTTTTTTCGTTACTCAAGCCCTAGATACCAATATGACACAACAACTCCTCACAAGAGCACAGACGGCAACAGCACTCAACATCAGTTGTGAGTTGCTGCACTCACTCATCGATGATGGCACGATCCCCGCACCATCTAAACGAACAACAGCAAGACAGCTTGCTTGGACTCATTTTGAGGTTGTCAATTTGGCATTTTTAATTGTTGCAAATCGGCCTGATGTTGTGGGGTGATCAGATCAGATACTTCAGACGGATTTGTGCGGGGATTTTTTTCCATCTCTCAAAATCTTTCCTGACTGGATGCTTTTCATCCACAAATGAAAAAAAATCATTGCCAGCAAGTCTGGCAAGCGACTCCCAATAAGCGACACCTTGGAAGTAGATCATGGCATCATCAGAAAGGATTTCTGCCTCTTGTTGCAGTTGCTCAAGTTCTAATTTTTCTATCATGCTTCTCCTTTGTTTTTGGTTCAAAAATTAAAAGCCCTCAGTACTCCAATCGTGCATCGGCTCTTTGATGAGAATTCCCTCAAGTACCCACTCATCTGTTATCTCGACGTTCAGAATCGTGAATCCTGGCGACGTTGCGTGTGCAAGCAATGCTTCGAGGGTCGCAAAATGCCACTTCTTTTTTGTTCTTTTCATTTCATCGTTCATTGTTCACCTTTGTTTTTTGTTTTTGGTTTGAAAAATTCAAACCGTCAGTATTACATAGTAACAAGATTGAACTTTTCTGTCAAAAATTTGCAAAAAGTTCAAAATTCTGATATCTTGTCTCACTATGTAATACCAGCAAGGAGAAAATTTATGATTTATTACAACCAAACACAATTAGGCAGAGCCACCAACGTGAGCAAAAATCACCTCTACTATCTCATCAAGATTGGGCGACTCAATCCACCAACGATGAGACTAGATGGTGTGTCTCAACGTCTGTACTACTCTGAGGCAGATTTCAAAATTGCCTGTAAGCAAATCGAGGAAATAAAAAGAAATGAAAATTAGGTCCAAAAAAAACCCCCTCTATCGTGTAATCAGAGGGGGTCAAGACGGAAAAAAAATAAATGAACCCCGAAAGGTACAATAATATATGAGTAATAATAACAATAATATCACAAAAATACAAGATGAACTGGAAGATGATCCAGAATTGCAAAATCCAGATGAGCCAACGAAGCTTCAACAATTCGATTTCGATGAGACTCTACAGCAACTGATTGTCAGTCTCCTGTATCATCACGATGGAATCTTGCTTGATGACTTCGTTGCGGCGGGTGTTCCACTCGAAAGATTCGTGAAAAAGAGTCACAGAATTTTGGCAGAAATCCTTTGCGACTATCACGCAACAACAGGTGCCGTGGCTCCCAAAGAAATCATCATCAGTGAAGCGACAAAACGAACAAGAGAACACAGCGATTCCTTGCTGACTGTTGGCGACATTTCGACGCTTATTGATTATTACGAACCAAATGTTTCCACAGTCAGTTGGGCAAAGAAAAAGCTTGTCGAATTCGAAAAAATCGCAGCATTTCGAACTGCCATGTCAAAAGCAACGAAACTGTTGATGGAAGGAAAACCAGCACAAGAGATTGTCGAAACGACTGCAAATCAGCTTCTCATCGCTTCAGAATTTGCTCTTGATGAGCAAGAGCAAGATGTCTTCAGTGTTGGGGACGGCCTCTATGACGAGCCTCCTGAATGGCTCGTTCACAACCTCATTCGCCGAAATGAAATCAGCGTTCTGTTTGGGGCTTCTGGCTGCCGCAAAACATGGCTTGCGATTGATGCCGCAATAAGCATTGCAACGGGAACTGATTTCCTTGGTGCGATCAGTGCGAAACAAGGCAATGTGCTCTACATTTGCTCTGAGGGGGGTAGCTCGTTCCCCCAACGTCTCAGAGCTTGCTATGCCACAAGGGGTTTCGAAATTGAGGATTTGCAAAATTTGAAGTTTATGAAATCTGCATTCGATTTGTCTCAGAAGACAGAGGCAATGAGACTTGCCAAAAAATGCAAGCAAATTTTCGAGTCAGTTGATCTGATTGTCATCGACACATTGTCAAAAAATTTCGCTGGAGATGGGGACAGCAACGCCGAAATCAACACCTTCATCAACAATGTTGAGTTGATCAGACGAGAGACAAACGCACATGTGATGACGATTCACCACACAGGGCACAGCAACACGCATAGAGAGCGTGGCGGAAGTTCATTAAGAGCGGGTGTCGATACAAGCATACTTGTAGAACGATCAGAAGAAGGCATCAGAAGCTCATTGAAATGCTGCAAACAAAAAAGCGGAAATGAATTTGCGACAATCACTGTCGATTTTGATCAGGTGCTCATGCCTGAACTGCCTATCGTTGATGGTGAATACCAGACAGGCTTAGTCGGAAAACTCGTTCACACGCCACAGAATGACGCTAACAGCGATGATTTCGAGCAACTGGTAGTTGATGTCATTGGAGACGCTGAGATGTCTCAGGGTGAGCTTGTAGGACTCGTAATGGCAAAATCTGGCTTTGGCGACAAGAAAACTAGAGCAAGGTTGCAGGACTTGGCGAATTGCCCAGACAGCAGGCTGAAAATCAAAAAAGGTGAGAAGAATTCCAGTGTGTATTACCTCACATTTCAGTTTGGCAATGGTGAGTCTGATGACAGCCTGCTTGCCAAACAGCAAGTCCTAGTGGTGTAAGGAGTTAAGTGCTGTTTGGTAGTTTGGCAACCCCCTAGATAAAACCAAACTGCCAAACTGGACTTTGGCGAGCCAAGCATCAGTGGGGCGTGGGAACCCTTAGGGGTTCCCCACACCCCTTTTCCTGACTTGCTCGTCGCAGTAAATCAGAAAATGAGTTTGGCAAGCTGAAAAGAAAGTTGAATTGATTGAAAGACAATCGAAAGCAAAGAAATGAGTCAGTTAAATCACAACAATCAATCACTGTGAGCAAATCTCACAAAATGGAGGCAAATGAATGCAAAAACAAAAACCAGTAAAAAACCAAATGACATGACTCTGATGATATTATGGTTTCAGCGTATCTCACAATCAGAGACAATGACGCCAGAGCAACAGCAAGAATTACTCCGACAAATTAAATTCGACACCACTAAATAAAAACAGAATCCAAACAAAGGAAAAATCATATGCCATTGATTACAAGTAATGCAGGCGAGCTTGAGCTACTCGACAAGCTTTTAAAAGACCCGCTAACAACGAACGAAGACTACGTCCTGAAGCTTTTCCAGAACGACTACACACCAGATCAAACGACAGTCGAGGCAAGTCTGACAGAAGCAAATTTCACAAATTATGCTGCTGTTACCTTAACTCGTAGTGGATGGAGTGACGCCGTAACGGTAAGCAACAAAGCTGAATCATCATATGCCACACAGTCTTGGACTTGTGGCACAACTGGCAATTCTGTCTACGGTTACTATGTCACAGGCTCAACAAGTGGAACAGTACTCTGGGCCGAGAGATTTGCGGCGACGAGGACTCTCGTTTCCAGCGATGTGCTCAATCTTCAACCAAAATTCACCCTCAACAGCGAAAATTAATTATGGAACCAATTAACGAAAAAGAATATTTTCCGTATTTTATCGATCCCTTCTATTTCGAAGATATTTCGGACTGCCCCGTCAACAGAACTTGGAGGTTGCGATTGGAAAACTTACCACCGCAAAAAGAAAAAGAGGAAATCGTCGAAACTGTTGACGTTAGCGAACTATGTCAGACGAGCGAGGATTCACTGGAACATGATTAGCCTGATTGACCAACTCGAAAAATTAATTGCAAAAATTGAATCTGAGAACACTACTATATGATGTCGCTATCCTCAACGGCGACACCTTACCATTGCTTCTTTGCTTAATCTGAATCAATGGCTTGTTTTTTGTAGCCTCACTAGCCTCATCTCTAGTGAGGTTTTTTTATTGCTGCTGGCATATCTACCACATGCCAACAAAAGGAAAAAAAATCTGCCCCTACTGTCAACAGGTCTGCAACAAGTCTTGCCGCAAACCTGCACGCAATCCAGACAAGAACAAACTGTATGGGCGACAATGGAAAAAGTTCAGTCGATACTATCTCTCACTCAATCCATTGTGTGTTGATTGTGAGGCAGTAGGACGTACGTCTGTAGCTACTGAGACTCATCACGTACACAAGGTGAGTCAGGGCAATGACATCTACAACAATGAGTTCATGGCATTGTGTCGCCAATGTCACCAAGTCAGAACCAATCGTGGCGAATAGGACACCACCGAAACACAAACGAATCTTGGCGTTAGCCAGTCATCACTAGAGATGAGACGCAATAAGAGAAAACATCAAGATTCATGCAGAAAAAACGGGTAATCGGGGCAAATTCTGTGAAAGCGTTGAATCGGACTCCACCACTGTCCTTTGCGTATTTTTTGAGTGATTTTCAGGTGCGTTTTCATAATTAAATTCATAAATTATGAATTGAGAGGATAGATACAGCATGATTATCAGCGTAAGTACCACAGAAAAAATTGGAAACGAAATCAAGCGAGAAGCACGAATGCAAGCGATGTCAGTCAGTGCATTCATGTGTGAGCTTTTTCGAATTTGGAAGAAATATCAAAAAGAAACTCCCATCGATGAAGAAGACACAGACGAGCTTCTGCGAGCAATTGACAACAAGTATCAATGTGTGGATGCAAAAAAAATCCTAGCAAAACTCAATGAATGTATAGCTGAGTTAGATGCAGGGTATGAAAAAATGCAGAAGGTGTTGGAGGACGAATGAGTGACCTACAAGACATCAACGATACAAGAGAATTTCGCATACCTGATTGGCTTGACCATGCAGCTAGACACTATTGGAAAAAGCTCGTCAATCGAGTCGATGAGACTCAGTATGAGGCACTTGCAGTTCTTTGCGATTCCTTTGCACGATATCGTCAGGCAAGTGACGAAATCAAGCGAAATGGTTTCACGATTGCTTCCGCAAACGGTGCGGAAAAAGCAAATCCAGCTACCAACGCACTCAACAATGCGAACAACTCAATTGCCAAATTCTGGAAGCTGCTACGACTCGACAACGAAAGCGACGAAAGCAACTCAGAGTTGGAGGAATTTTTCAATTGAGTTGTGTACCACAAGATCAAATCAGAACGAAATCTGATCAAGTTGCAATTGATGAGGGGGCTTTTTGGGACGACAGCGAAGCCCAAAAAGTCAAAGCATTTATTGAGCGGTTTTGTTTCTTGCCTGATGGCGAGCGTGCGGGAACAAGAGTCAAATTGATTCCTTGGGTGTGGCAGGAATTGATTTTGCCTCTCTACTCCTGGCGTAGGAAAGATGGCAAGCGATTGAAGACCAGGGGAAGCATTTGGACACCAAAGAAGCAAACCAAATCCAGCACTCTGAGTTTTCTCTCTCTCTATGAATTGATGTCTGTTGAAGGTGCTGAAGTTTACTTGGTGTCGTCAACTGTTGAGTCAGCAAGTCACATTTTCAAATATGCAAAATCAGCAATCGAACAGTCACCAGAACTTGCGAAAGTTTTGCACGTTCAGCCACACACCAGGACTATCACATACAAAAAAAAACGAAGTGTGTTGAAAGTCCTGTCAGGCGAGCGAACAGGCAAGCAAGGGCACAACGCAAGTGCTTTGTTTTTCGATGAGTTGGCAGACCTCACGGAAGCTCAAAGAGATGTTTGGGAGGGAATGTATCATTCCACGATGGCAAGACATGGAATTCATCTTTCCATTTCCACACCTCAGGCAAATAGAAAAAGCATCGGATTCGAGGAGTATTGCAGGGCAAAAGATGTCGTCGATGGTAAGAAAATCGAAACCAACTACTTGCCGATTTGTCATGGAGTTCCCGAAAACGTCGACTATAGAAACACAGACAATTGGTGGCAGCACATACCGAGTCTTGGAATCACAGTAACAAAAGATTACTACCTCACTGAGTGGCAGCGAGTCAAAGACAATCCTAGAGAACTGGCAGCGTTTCGAACGTTGTTGCTTGGGCAATGGGTCGAATCGTTAGAAACTTGGATTCCTGACTCTGCATGGCAGGCATGTTGTGATCAAAATTTGAAAGAAAGTGACTACTACGGCAAACCAGCCTACCTTGGCTTAGACACTGCAAGAACGAGTCTGGCAGCTACTTGCATTTTGATTCCCGATGGTGACAGACTCGTTGTGTTTCCTCGATTCTTCATGCCTAAAGAAACAGCCGACAAAGACGAAAACAAGACTAGAACACCTTGGAGACAATGGAGTCAGATGGGCTTTGTCACCCTGACTGATGGGGATGTCATGTGCCCACAGACAATCAAAAATTCCATCATTGAAGACAGCAAGAAATTCCAAATTCACAGTTACTCAAGCGATTGCTACAACTTCGAAGATAGTAGGCAAGACCTACTCAATACACATGGTATCGATATTGTTCAGATTGGCGGAACCATGATGGCAATCGGAGACGCAACAGCGACGTTTGAACGTTACGTGATGCAGAAAAAAATTGTGCATGATGGCCATCCAATCCTCAGTTGGAATGTTGCAAACGCAGTTGTAAAAAGTGATCAAAGAGACAGAATTCTCATCAATCGTGACTTAAGTACAGGCAGATACGATGGACTCAGTGCATTGATTAATGCACTCAACAGAAGCATTGCCGAACCAATATATCAGTATGATGGAATGGATTTTATTTCAATTTGATTGTCGAAAGAATAGATAGAGTATGTTCACATGGATAAAAAATTTGTTTCAACAACGTAGCGGCATCATCTGGAATGATGCTCTGTTAACTAGTAAGTCGGCAAGTGGTGTGCGAGTAACTGAGAAATCAACTCTATCAGATCATGCATTATTCCGTGCAATTGATCTTGTCAGCAATCGAATTGCTGAGTTGGATTTTTTCCCTTATGACCGCAAAGGGGCAGGGAAAGAGAAGGCAATTAATCACCCTGCCTTCTTCTTGCTGAGAGGAAAACCAAACAACAAAGACAGTTGGTTTGACCTTGCAAAACAACTCATGCAAGACAGATTGATTCATGGTAACGGCTATTTGTGGATTGAAAAATTAAATTCAGAGCCTGTTGGACTTCACAGGCTTGACCCTTCAAAAACTTTTCCCGTCATCGAAGATGGTGAGTTGATGTATGGTTCAGTGATTGCAAACGAGCCAGTCAAGTTCTTTGCACATGAAGTTTTTCACATCAAGGGATTAGGAGACGGCCTGCAAGGCTACAGCTTGATTGAACTGATGAGAGATTGCATCGGCAGTCACGTTGCAAAGACGCAGTACACAGCGACGTTTTTCTCCAATGGTGGTGTTCCCACTTATGCCATCAAACTGCCGAACGCACTGACTCCAGACGCAAGAAAATCATTTAAAAATGAATGGGCAAAAATCCACTCAGGCAGCACTGGTAGCAGAGTTGCCATGCTTCCATTTGGTTTCGAGCTTCAAACGTATGGTTTTTCGCCCGAACAAGTAGAGCTATTCAACAGCAAGCAATTTGATTTGATTGAGGCAGCAAATTTGATCGGCATTCCAGCCTCTTACCTGGGATCATCCCAAAACACCAGCTACGGAAGTCTAGAAGCTGAAAGCAAATCCTTTCTTAGTAACTCATTGAACGCTCATCTGTGTGCCATCGAAGCTCAAGCCAATCTCAAATTGAGAACTGAGAAACAGATTCGTGAAGATTCTGTGTTCTTTGAATTTGATCGGAAGAAACTCGATTCAACTGACTACGACAAGCTCATTCAATCGCTCGCCAAACAGAAAGAAATCGGCATCATCACCACAAACGAATTCAGAAAGGCAATCAACCTTCCCCCTGCAACTGAAGAAGATGCCGACATGAGAACAATGCAAGTCAACATGGGATTTGTTGACGACATGCGGAACAAGACAAAAACCGAGTTGCAAAAAATGGAGATGGAAATTGAAAAATTAAAACAGCCAGAGCCAAAGCAAGAGCCTGTAATGGTTCCCCCTGCCCCACAGCAAGAGCCACAACAAGCTCAAACAATCCCAACTGAACAAAGACACGATGAACGCTTAGAACTCGTTACACGCCAAATTTGTGAACGTATGGCCGCAAGAGTGAAAAAAGCGATAGAGAATAAAGGTGAGCACAACCTCACCGAAGCTCATGCAAGAGTCATCATCGAACAATTGAAGACAATCAACAAAAAAGCAGATGAGCTTGTTGCAAGCTGGCTCGAACCAATCCAAGAAGAACTGCGACACGCCACAAGAGACAAAGTCAGAGTCGATGCCAACAAACTTTTCGAGGTAATTTTATGATCAATGTGACAAATGAAACACCGATGATTCAAACAAGAAACGGCAAAGAATACTTTGTTGGGTATGGTGCTGTTTTCTTTGACCGCAAGACGCCAGGCACTGAGTATCAACTCGCTGAGAATGTGTACGAAAGATTCCTTCCGTCTGCTTTCAATTTGAGGCAAGAGCGACCAATTGAGCTTTGGTACAATCACAACAGTGATTTCTGTTTGGGAACAAAAGAAACAGGATTAGAACTCAGAGTTGACGGCAAGGGCTTGTCCTACGAGCAGGAAATCAATCCTGATGATGTCGATCATCAAAAAGTGAAAAGCAAAATAGAGAATGGAATCATCAAAGGAAGTTCCATTGGTTTTTGGGTGACACGAGCAAGCCAAATCAAAGAAGGTGACAGGGAAATTTTCCTCATCAAGGAATGTGAGGTACGAGATTTGGGGCCAGTGAACGTTCCCGCCTACAAAGCTGCAAGTGCCTTTTGTCGCAATGCAAGCAAAAACGAGTCACCATTGATGACGAGAATTCAACAAGAAAATGAAAAAGATTTGGATTTTCTTCGGCGATTGGTAAAGACACACGACAGGATCGACAGATACACACTCAATTAATTTGAATTATTATCTTTCACTTTTGCTCACACGATGCGTTGTCGTGTGGGCTTTTTTGTTGAGTCATGCATAACTAGTTTGTCGGCACAAGTCGATATTTTCCTTTTTTGTTGTCTCGACTGTGTTAGTCGAGATTACCAGCAACCTTATTGCCTGATGGGTTCATCATCAGGCAATTTTTTTTTGCGTACTGCATAGATACCTCAGATGTCTGTGATGCCCAAGTGCTGACTGACATCAGCAAACCTAATGAGGTATCACACAATGTATAATGTCAAAGAATTACAAGAGAGAAAAAACGAATTACAAAAACAAATGGAAAGCATGACCGAACAAGTACGCTCTGAAGATAGAGCTTTCACCGATGAAGAATTGAATCAATGGGATTCAGTTGAAGCTGAGTTACAAGATGTAGATAAGCAACTTGAAACCGCTGAGAGAATGGCTCGTTTGCCACAACGTGAGAAGAAAAGTTCTTATGGTGTTGTCACCAGCGAAAGAAACTACAACGGAAAAACAAACAGCAAGCCAACTGTCGAAGAATGCGGCGATGCTGTTAGAGCTTGGTTTATCAAATCTGGAAGCGTTCCAGTTAGCGAAAGACACGCCGAAAAGTGTTATAAAGCTGCCGAGAAATGCAATTTCCGTTTAGGCGGAAAAGCTTTCTCATTCAAGATGAGAAGCGATATTGATGAGTTGAAGCTCAAATTGAGAACTCAGTCAACAACTGATTCTGAGGGTGGATATTCAATCAACAACGGTATCATTTCTGCATTTGAAGACGCAAAGAAATGGTATTGGAATTGGAGTGATGCAGTCACAGTAAACAGAGTTTCTAATGGTGCAAGCACAACTATCGTCAATAGCAACAATACTGATCGTATGGCAGCGTATGTCGACGAAGGCAGTGCAGTTACTAATACCAATGCAACATTCAGCACTGATACCATCAACTTTCATAAGTTGGTGTCGGCAACGTTCCCAATTACCAATGAGTTAATACAAGATTCGGAACTCGATATCTTGTCTTACATCGGACAAATTTGCGGCGAATCAGTTTGGAGAAAGATTGGCTACGAAGTTTCAGTAGGAGCAACCTCAGGTAAGGTTTCTGGTTTCGCCAGCAACTCAACTCAAGGTCTCTTGTCAACATATTATGATGGTTTTCACCTTGATGATATTGTCGACTTAATGGAGTCAGTTGATCAAGCATATCGCAAATCACCTAAGTGTGGATTTATGATGCATTCAAGCGTTCACGCCGAGTTGATCAAAACAGGAATTGTTGCAGGTGGTGGATTATTCGGCCTTGGATTAAACGGTGCTCCACAAATGCAATTGCTTGGATTCCCTATCTACTTGAATAATCACTTACCTGCTTTCAGCACTTTTGCGAGTGGTGTGAAGCAAATGTGGTTTGGCGATTTTTCGAAGGTACAAGTTTCCATTGCTCGTGATGTTGAAGTCAAAACCAGCGAAGAATTGTACTGGAAAGAAGACTGCTTAGCAGTAAAAGCATCAGCTAGATTTACAAGCTACTTGTTAGACGCAGGAACGAATCCAATCAAGCACTTGACAAGCAACACTGATAGTGGTGCTCCTTCCATCAATGGCTAATTGAACAGACGAAGGAAGAAAAAAGCTGTCATCAGAAATGGTGACAGCTTTTTTTATTGGAGTGAATACATAATGTATGGAATCAATCTTACTTGTAACTGCGTTTGCCGATACTCTGCCAATGACTTTGGCAAATATGAAAGAACATCTCAGAATTACTCATTCATCTGAAGATGACTACATCACTGACTTGATGTGGAGTGCCTACCAATGGATCGAAGAAGAAGCACAGATTACGATGAGTACGACAGAATATGTTTTGTTGCTGGATGATTTTCCACTTGGGAAAATCTTCTTGCCCAAGCCACCTTTGGTTTCTATCGACTCAGTGACTTACTACGACTCAGACAACAACTCACAATCACTTGTGGAGAACACAGATTTTTATCTGATCTCACCGAGTAAACAGAAAGCATTCCTGTTGCCTGTTTCGACAAGTGGCTGGCCAGTCACTTACGAAAGACCTGATGCAATCAGTATTGCTTTTACTTGTGGTGCTGACAGTTTGAACTTGGAATTACAACTGATGCGTTTGCTTGTGGGAGGAATGTACGAGAACAGAGAAGCTGAAGTCAGTGGAACAATCACAAGCTCACTGAAGCTTGGAATTGATCGACTCATGCCACTTGTCAAGACTTGGGAGTATGTGTAATGAGAGCAGGCAAATTGAGGCACCTAGTCACCATTCAGAGACGCACACTCTCTAGAGATGCAGTTGGGCAACAAACAGAATCTTGGGCCGATCTTGGCACCACCTGGGCCTCTGTGATGCCCACAGGTGGAACAGAGAGAGAATACGCAAAGCAACTTGTGAGCGAGACAACTCACAAAGTTGTGATGAGATATTTCGATGGTCTCACCAGCAAAGACAGAATCATTCACAATTCAAGAACTTTGAATATCATCAACATCATCAACGTTGATGAAAGAAACATCGAACAGCAAATCATGTGTAAAGAGATGGGGGTATGATGGGCAAGAGCAAAAGCATGAAAGGCAAAGGGGCATTGATCATCACAGGTATCGATGAGATCGACAAAGCCTTGAAAGATTTCGACAACAAGATGAGGAAAAAAGTCATTAGGCGTGCAATGCGTTCATCGATGAAACCTCTTGCTGCTGAGATTAGAGATAGATTCCCCAAGGATTCTGGCGACACGGCGAAAGACATCAAGCTCAGAGCAGGCAAAAGAAAGAAAGACACTTTGCAATTCGAAATTAGAAGCAAAGATGACAATTTCATTCCTAAGTTTTTGGAATTTGGAACAAGCTCAGAAGATGGAAAGCAATGGATTGCTCCTAAACCAACATTCAGACCTGTGTTTGACGAGATGGGCGGCTACGCAAAGAGAGAATTCAGCCGAACAATCAAAGATGAAGTCGACAAGTTAAACAAGAAGGGGAAAAAATAATGAGTATTGAATCAGACTGTTATAGTTTTTTGAGCGAAACAACTGCAATCACTGATCTTGTGGGAACAAGGATTTACCCTGTGACGTTGCCTGATGATGTGGCATACCCTGCCCTTGTGTGGACTCTGATTTCCGCACCAAGAGACGCATTTCTTTCTAGTGATGCTGGTGTTGTTCGCTGTCGTTTTCAATTCGATGTTTTTTCAACTTCTCTTATTGAATGTGCAGCGGTTCAACAAGCGATTTTCAGCAGCTTGCAACGCAAGTTTGGAACGTTTGGAACGAGCACAATCATGGGGGCAAGACAAGACGCTGAACACATCGATGCTTACTCGCCACAAGATGGAACGAACAAAATGATTTTCGTCAAAAGTGCTGATTACATTGTGAGATTAAGGCAGTAAGAGATAAAAATCAGAATCAGAAACATAGATACCTCTAGTTAATTAACTGGAGGTTTTTTTATGGCAACTATAAATGCCGAAGGCACAGTCTTTCAACTTTACATCACTGATGCACTGACAGCTATCGCACAAGTTGTGAGTCTTGGCGATATCACTCACTTGGTTTCTGAAGTAGAAACAACTCATCTTGGCTCGTCGGCCAAAACCTACAGACCTGGAGCTATTCCAGAATTTGGAACGATATCGTTTTCTGTCTTATATGACAGTGGCGACACTGGGCACCAGGAAATGCGTGGTCTGATGGCCAGTCCAGAAGTAAGGCAGATGAAAATCATACTCAGTGATTCGTCTAATCTGACATTCAATGGTTTTCTTACTGAGTTCACGTTGGGCGGATTCGAAGATGAGAGCAACGTCACCTGTGATGTGACGGTAAGAATCACGGGAGTAGTGACATATGCAGAATCTTAAGGAATTACTCACTAATGCAAAATTCAAAGCAGAGGTAAAGCCCATCGAAATCGAAGGTGTTGGGCAGTTCTTTGTTAAGCGTTTGTCTTGGGGCGAGCTGAGAAAGCAAAGCAAAATGGAAGTGACTGAACAAGTTTGCAACGTTCTTTGTGATGAAGAAGGCAACTTGCTTTTCACAAAAGAAGAATCAGAAAATTTGGATCATCTTCCACCACAAGTGGTGAAACAAATTCTTGATGAGGCAACTGAATTCAACTCACTTGATGCGAAGGTCAAGCAAGCAAAAAACGTCTAATCGACAACGAGTTAGATGTGTATCTGATTAAGTTGTCGAGGATGTTGGGAAGAACGAAAAGCGAGTTGCTTGATTCACTCTCGGAAGACGAGTTAATTGAGCAACTTGCCTATGATCAAATTGAAAACTCAGACAGTTGGTATCAGAACGCACAACTTTGCGAGATTGTCAGACTCATTGCCAGTGGCAAGAAACATGACAAGTTTGATTTGGAAAAATGGTTACCAGTAAAGCCGCAAAAGCGAAGAATGAGTGATGATGAGATGTTAAAGAAAGTTCAAGCTGTGTTTGGTAGAGCCAAAAAAGGAGACTAATGAGTAGTGTAGGCACAATCGACATCGGCATGAGAACGCATTACAAGCAATTGAGTAGCGGTCTCAACAATGCCTCAAAATCTCTTCAGGGCTTCAAGAGTGTCAACACATCAGTCAGTGTTGGAATCGCCAAAGCACATGATGGAATCATCACCTCATTTGCCAAAATCGGGCTTGCCGTGGAAGCTGCAAAAATGATGTTCAATACCATCAAGTCAGCAGTTGCAACACCATTGACTCTTGCTGCCGAAGCTGAACAAACAGCAGTCTCATTTCGTGTTCTTACTGGTAGTGCCGAAGTCGCAGAAAAAACACTTGCAGACCTCAGAGAGTTTGGAGCTACGACACCATTTGATTTTGCTAACGATATTGCCCCTAGTGCAAAGAAGCTCTTGGCATTCGGAATCAATGCCAATGAGGTTACAGGAGAACTGAGAAGACTTGGCGATATCTCAGCAGGTCTTGCAATTCCTCTTGGTGATTTGTCGGACATGTACGGGAAAGCAAGAGTCAGTGGGCGATTGTTCGGCGAAGATTTGAACCAATGGGCAGGACGTGGCGTTCCATTGCAAGCAGAATTGGCAAAGCAATTCGGAGTGACAGAAGAGAAGGTGAAAGACTTAGTCAGTAGTGGCAAAGTCAATTTCACACATTTGCAGGCAGCGATTCAGAGTCTCACCAATGAGGGGGGAAAATTTGGCGGACTCATGGCCGCACAATCAAACACTCTTGGTGGTGCCTGGAGTAACCTGCAAGACAACGTCACAAACGCACTCACTGAAATTGGCTTAGGACTAAGCGATACTTTCAATTTGACTTGGGTGACTTCCGAAATCGGAAACCTTGTTGATAGTGTTGTGCCAATCCTCAAAGGATGGTTGTCGAGTTTCAAAGATGTGATGACAGGTTTTACCCCTGTTGCTCTTGAAACAATCACCATTCTTCAAAACTATTGGGCAACCTTCACCACAAATTTTGGTGGCTACATCAGTCAAGGAATCGCTTACCTTGGCTCGTTCTTACCATCATTTACCACATTCAGGGATTCAATTCTCACTGGATTAATCGCAGTGGAATTTGCCTATAACAACTGGATGAGTGCAAGTGAACTTGCAATGACTTCTGTTGCTCTTGGCCTTGTTCAACTTGGTAGCCAAATTGCTTACCAATTTACAACTGTGATTCCTGCATACCTCGACTACCTTGCAAAAAATTGGTTCTCAATTTGGAAAGAAATCGGACGTGTGGGAATGCTGCAAATCGGCAATCTGGCAAACAACATCGTTTCCATCTTTGAAAACTTGCCATCACTCATCAGCGGTCGCATGTCATTCAAAGATGTGTGGACACCGATGACGGACGAAATGACATTGCAGTTCGCAAAAATGGAAAAAATTCCTGACAGAGTAGCTAGTCAGATGGAACAAACATTGAAGCATCGAGTTGGCCAAATGGGTGCAAATCTGCAAGGCTCATTCGATGAATTCAAGAATCAAAGACTGTCTGAGTTGATCCCAGCACAGACCATCATCGCTGAAGATTTGGGAAGTGCTGTTACCGAACAAATCACAGATGGAATCAAGAAGGCAGCAAGTGCAGCACAAGACATCAAGCTTGCAGACATTGCAACTTACGGAAGTCAAGCAGCACGTAGTTCAATCATACGTCATCAATTGGGAAATCAGCCAAAGACACTTGAAGACATCAACGCAAAGCAGTTGACAGTTCAAAAACAATTGTTGTCTGAATTCAAAAAACAAAAAGCGGTAGAAGTGTCTATCTGATGCATAAATACTCGTATGAGTATTTTAGGACACACAGAGAAAAAAGGACGTTCGGCTACTAAAGGAACAAAGAACGAAGTTACAGCTAGTCGCACGTATGAAATCACATCAGACATTGCCGACGAGTCAGAAATCGATGTTATTGAGTATGTCGAAACATACATCATTGCTGTCTATGAGGAGCACGCTGATTACCAGTATATTTCGTGCAAGGACGTCAATGTAAATCAGTCTTCGGACGATGCCCGAACGTGGGAAGTCACAGTTAGTTTTGGCATTATCGATGCAGATGAAAAAGAAGCTGATAACAATCCACTCAATCAACCTATTGCCATTGATTATGACTGGCAAACAGAAACAAGAATCATTGAATTTGACATTAACAATGAGCGATTGCAAAACAGTGCTGGCGATCCACCAAGCCAAGCTCAAGAGACTCTTGTCTATCGCTTAGTCATCAACGTGCAAAGGAATGAGGCAACGTTTGACCACAACACAATTGGAGCATATGCAGGCAGAGTGAACGCAGATGTTTGGATGGGCTTTCCTGCAAACACAGTGCAGTTTTTCCCTGGTCGAACAACTCGCCAATTTGATCCTGTTGCTGGTTACTACTACTCAACAACCTACCAGTTCGTCATCAATACAGATGGTTATTTGCCTTTGAGAATTCTGGATCAAGGATTCAGGCAATTGAATGATGACGATCCAGCCACACCTGTTTACATTCTTGATGCAGAAGATGAAAAAGTCAGTGATCCTGTTTTGTTGGATGGTGCTGGAAAAGTTTTGGCAAGTGGGCTTCCCCCTGTTTTCCGAGAGTACGAGCATATACAACAACTACCATTCAACAACGTGTTCAACTTCTAAGGGGGGCAATGATGGCATTCAACAGAGAGTCGCAAAAGCGAATCGCAAACGTCACCAGACGAATTGAAAAAACACCAATCAATTTGGCGAGAAGAACAAACACAAGAAAAGCAATTCCAGAGAGTGGAAAATGCCTTGCCTACAAGTATGAAATTTTGGTTTTAGGAGAACCCTCATCAGGAGATTTTGAACTGAGTTTCACTTGGGCAAATGATGCAGTGGGAACAAGTGGAGTTGAAACAATCACCGTGGATTACAACTTCACTGTGAGTCAAATGGATGCAGCACTCGCTGCCCTTGAAGGCGTAGAAGGACCACAAGGCCAACTAAATTGGGCAAGAACAAATGGACTTGGCGTTTCTGGTGAAGACTTCCCATTGGGTGCCATGTACTGCCGACTCATCGGCAATGGTCTTGGTGGTCGTTTGTTGGAACTCCAAGTAAGTTCCAATTCACTCAGCGGAGGGGCGAGCACACGTGTTCGCATTACTCCAGTTTGCTGCTGATAGGAGGCACATGGCCAACAAATACAAATCAAAATTCCACTGCAAGGAAAATTTCAGGCACTATCCATACGGTAGTGATCCCGATTCCAATCCAGAAATTGCAAACATCAATTGGCAAGGGGTAAATCCCAATGTGGACACTCGAAACAGCTTGTTGCCGAGGTGTTATCCTGCAACAGCAGTTCTTTGGAAACTCGACATTCAAACAGGTGGCAGTCAGTGGGAATTGAACATTGGAATCAATGAGGCATCTGTTGAAACCAGTTCAATCACATATCGGGAAAGAGGATTTTCAGCGTTGAAAGAGCCTGTGTTGACGTATGCTAGTGGTGGCAGACCTTTGTTCTACTATGACAACAAAATCTTTTTCGGCGGCACTTGGGCAGAAGCAACACCATCAAGGGCTTTTTTCAATTTTGTAAGTGCGGTCGATGGTTCCACAACTCATGGAACTGTTGAGCACATGCCTACTCACCCTACCTATTCGGGAATCAGAATCTTCAATGATCATACCGCAGTCAGTGGGGATTACCTCATTGCGGGAACAACTGTTGGGGCTTGGAAAATAGATTTGACTGACTGGGAGACAATCACAATTTCAAGTGGCTCATACCCTGCAATGACAAATGGTGTGTGCTTCGATGGAACAAACATTATGTGTCCACAATCATCATCAACAGCGAGAACAAGTTCTGATTTTGCAACTTGGAACACAGTGACTTATTCAGGTAGTTCTTTCACTTGCGGAGTGTCTGAACAATTCCACAATAAGACCCTCTCAGACCCTCTAGCAGTGCCCACATATCACGCATCAAGCGGCATTGGCAAATACAGTCTCATTTCAGCAAGTGGCACTGTGACAGCTACTACGGCGGCGACAGGGACAGGGGGCAGAATCTACCGAAACGGTAGTCAATTCGTTGGAGTCAGTGGGACAACATTTGAAGTTTATGATTCTTCATTGGCGTTGTTGGACACCATTGACGGAAGTTCTTTTCCAACGTTCACAAGCTTTATTGCACCAAGGTCACCAAATGTTTTTCCATTGGGTGATGGTGAAAGCTGGATCATCAGCAACAGTTCTGGCATTCACAAATTCAGCTTGTCATCTGGTGTGATTTGGAGCAACACAACACCAACTCTTTCAGGTGTTGTTTCTGTCAGCACGACAGAAGGTGTTGTCGTGGTGTCAGGTCTTTTTGCAGCATCAGGCAAGCAAACACAGATTGCTTATGGTTTTGATTTGGACACAGGTGATTTGATTTGGAATCGGACTTACCCATATCGAAGCAAGCATCTTTTCAATGGGAGCAATTCCACACACAGTTACATTCAGAATCTGATTGTTGGTTCTGATGTCTTTTTGTTGGTTCCGAACAACACACCAGCAATTCGGTATGGGTAAGCATACATAAAGTATGAGTGTGTTTGATGAGTCTGGTATTGGTGGTTCTGTTCTAGCTGGCGTTGGCGAGACATCGGGGGTTTTTTCGCCTATCGCTTCAGGTGGTTTGGTTGTTTGTCAGCCAATGTTTTCCAATGGCTTTCAATGGAAAACTACAATCACAGTGCCAGCCAACACAGTTGCAAGTGATATGCAGTTCCATTTGGGCGTTCGGCTGGAACTCCCAAACGTCTTGGGATCGGTGAGAGTTGAAGACGTTTTGGGCAACGCTTTGAGTTCAGAGATTCGCCAAGTCGATGAACTCCAAAATCAATTGGTTGTGTTCTTCGATTGTTTCTTGAGGAAGAATTCACACAATATTTTTTATATCTACTCAGGGGGTGCGTAATGATCGTCAATTACACATATGAGCTAGGGACAATTGGAAATCCATTGACTGGAGCTTGCGACCAATCAGCAGATGTTGTTGATGGGAATTTTTCAATTGTCGTCAACAATCCACTAGATGAGCACATTGCGTTTATCGGTGTGAAGGTTGAGAAACTGGCAACTTCTTGGCAACCAGATTGCGTAGTCATCGAGGATGGTAGCAACACACATCTGTTTTTTCTGTATGAGTTGGCCACAGGTGACAACACAATTGAGATTCATTTCGGAGACTAAATGGCAACAATCACAAAGACAATTGGAACGAGTGGCAGAGACTATTCGACAGTAGCAGCTTGGGAGAATGACCTAGACAATGGTGCAATCTACGCATCTGGTGATATCGCAAAAGGTGTGCTCTACAACGATTCTGATTTTGATGAAAGCCCAATCATCAACGGTGGTGCTACGATTGGTCTCAGTCAAATCATTCTAACTGTGAATGAGGCAGATAGACATGATGGTACGGCGGGAAGTGGCGTAAGATTTTTACCAAGTACAGATCGATATATCAGCACTGCGACAACTGTACCCACCATTATTGAGTGGATTGAAATTGATGGGCAAGACACATATCGACAATACATCGTAATGGGCGGTAGTAGTAGTGATGTCACAGTACGTAATTGTCTGTTGCATAATCAGTACGGTGGAACGTATGCAATTGTGACTGGATACACGACAGGTTCCACGTACAAGATTTACAACAACATCATTTACGAAATCAACACAGCAACATCTACGGGGCGTGGTATCCACATTCAGGGGCAAGATTCAGGAACATGGAACTACGTCTACAACAACACAGTTGTAAACTGTAATCAGTACGGCATTCATCAAGCGTCAGGGTACACCACTGTCACCAACAATATCTTGATGGGCAACGGTGTCAAAGACCTGAGCATCAATCAGTCTGCAAAAGTCACTGAGAGTTACAACTTGCTTTCTGATGCAACTGGTAGTGGTACTGGGACAATCCAAAACGCCACAATTGGTGATCAATTTGTGTCACTCACAAGTGGTAGTGAAGATTTGCACTTGAAGACAGGCAGTGATGCCATTGGTGCTGGTACTGATTTGTCAGGTACTTTCACCAATGACATTGATGATGAGACAAGAGTGACTTGGGACATCGGAGCCGACTACATTTTTGCTCCCAGCACATACGATGAAACAGGCAGTGGAGGGGCAGTTGGTGGCGGTTCTGCCACTGTTCAGCAAGTCAATTCTTTGACTTCTTCAGGTGGTATTGTTGCTGGTGGAATCGGCCTTGATGCTTTGACTACCGCAACAAGTGGCGGAATTGTTGCTGGTGGAAATGCAATAATAATTCAAACTATTTCGTTAACAGGCTTTTCGGGAATCGTTGCAGGTGGAAACACAGAAAATCAATTGATTTCAAATGATGTTTCCAGTGGTGGAAGTGTTGTTGGTGGAAGTGTTGTTGAGTCTATTGTTGTTGGGACGAGCGGCGGCGGAATTCTCGCTGGTAGTGCTTCAGTCTTTGTTTCAATTTTTGAAACCTCTTCAGGTGGCGTTGTCATTGCGGGAACTGGTCTTGAATCAGGATCAACAACAATTGTTGGTAGTGGCGGTGTTTTGTGTGGTGGATCAGTCGATGAACCAGAGGTTTCAGGCACCTATGTCTCTTGCCCCTGCAACATCATCAATGAGATTGCCTCAGGTGGGCTTCTCCCAGGTGGTTCATCCGTTGAATCTGTTGATGGTGTTTCAGGTGGCATTTCGGCCAGCGGTACAGCACTCATTACCGTCTACCCACAAGTCTTTGATGGTCTTGTGGCTTGTTACCCTCTTGATGAATCAGCAAGCCCATACTTGGACAGAACCAACAACATGTTGGATGGCACAACTACCCTTCCGCCATCAATTGATTCTGGCGTTTTTTGTCTGAATTCCAATCAGTTCACAGCGAGAACTTTCATTGCCTGTGAAGCTGATTCCATTCCAACAACACAGGATTTTTCTGTGTCCATGTGGGTGAAAATTGACACCAAGTACAAAGAAAGAATCTTCTTCAGTAGAGGTAGTGGCAGTGCCTTCTCATTCTCAGTTGGTTGCAGTTACCTGAACCATTTGATGGTCAGATTGAAAACCATCGATGATGGGGACACAATCACCACAGTTGCTTTTTCAGATGTCTTTTTGCAGCAAGACCGATGGCATCACATAGCGGTCTCAGTGGCTCTAGGAGACTCGGTAACGCTGTTTGTCGATGGTTCACTTGTCGGCAGTGAAGAACTCACCACAACGCAAACTGTGAGCTTGAGCAACGCCAATCAAATTGCACGTATGAATCAGGGGCAATGCTTTGAGGGCAACTTGCAAGAAATCCGATTATTCGCAGAAGCGAAAAGCAGCGATTATTGGCTCGCTGAAAAGAAAAATTTCTGCCTTGGTGGCTTTGTGCTTCAAGGGGATACAGTGGGATTTGCAGGATAAAAACGGTTGCAAACATCGAAAATTCAAAACCAGTTCAAAAAAATCGCCGCAAGTTCCCAATTACCAACAAAAAAAGCCTTTCAATTTGATTGGCTCTGCAACCGCAAATGGTTGCAAATCAAATAGGCTCTAATGTGTTGTTTTTCAGGGGTTTAGAGTGATTTGCAACAAAAAACGGTTGCAAATTACACGTCCCGAACGTAGCGCTCTAGCCAAGCTGAGCTACACCCCGTGTGGTGGGCAAATCCTCGCGAACGAATTGCATGGCGTCAACTTATGCGACCGCGTGGCGAATTGCCACGGGGCGGGTTGAGGCCCCTGCCCTGCAGGCTGGCTCAAGCTATGCTTCGGCTGGCTGTGCGGCTTCTTCGAACTGGCCGATGCGGCGGAACTTGTCGTAGCGACGGTCGAGGAGTTGGTCGGCGGGAATGGCTGAGAGGTCTTTCAGGGCTGCGAGAAGTGAAGCCTTGAGCGTTACTGCCATTTTGCGATGGTCGCGGTGTGCTCCGCCGAGCGGTTCAGGAATGATTTCGTCGACAATGCCGAATTCCAGCAGGTCCTTGGACGTGAACCGCAGGGCGTTGGCGGCCTTGTCGGCGTGCTTGGCATGTTTCCAAAGAATGCCCGCACATCCTTCGGGGCTAATGACCGAGTAGTAGGCAAATTGCAGAATGGCGACGTGATCGCCAATTCCAATGCCGAGGGCACCGCCGCTGCCCCCTTCGCCGATGACCACGCAAACAATCGGCGTGTTGACCTGCGACATTTCGCGGAGGTTGTAGGCAATTTGATATGCCTGCCCACGTTCTTCGGCCCCCACGCCGGGATAGGCGCCGGCCGTGTCGATGAAACAAATAATGGGCAGGCCGTACTTGGCAGCCATTTGCATTTTCTGAATGGCCTTGCGATAGCCCTCGGGGTGCGACATGCCGTAGTTGTGCTCAATGCGCTCGGTGAGGTTGCGTCCCTTATGCTGCGCAATGAGCATCACCTTGCGGTCTTCGATTTGTGCAAATCCGGTCAGCATGGCCCGGTCGTCGCCGTAGGCGCGGTCACCGTGCAGTTCGACGAATTCATCGAAAACCAGTTCGATATAATCGAGCGCCTTTGGTCGATTGTCGTGACGTGCGACCCGCACGATATCCCAAGGGCCGAGCTGTTCGTAGACTTCGCGTTTGAGGCGATTGAGCTCGGTCCGCATGGTGCGGATGGCGTCTTTCGTCGTGGCGCTGGGATTGGGTTGTTCCTCCAGTTTTTCCAACTGGGTTTCCAATTCGAAAATCGGTTTTTCAAACGGGAGTGGGATGAGGGACATGTGGGAATCGAGTTGCTAAACGGTTTGCATCCCCATTCTGTGATGGGGACGAATGTGTGTGAATTGAAGTACGACTTAGGGATGAAGCGGGAATGGTATCGTGCGAATCGCAGCGGGTCGACAAGAGAATTTCCCAGCGCTATTCGATGATCAAATCATCCATTGAGGCGAGTGGGATTTCCTCTTCCTCTTTCCTGGCCGGCGCTGGAGTCGGCGCCACCGGTTGTTGCGACGTGGGTGGTGCTGCGGGAGCCTGCTGCCCTGGTTGTGGCATTCCGGGTGGCATGGGAACTCCGCCGCCGGCCGGAGCCTGTCCAGGCATCGGCATTCCGGGCATTTGTCCTGGCATCATGCCGGGCATGGGCATTCCGGGCATTTGGCCCGGCATGAATGGCATTTGACCAGGCATCATCCCCGGCATGGGCATACCAGGCATTTGCATTCCCGGCATCATTCCAGGCATTGGCATCCCGGGCATCATTCCGGGCATGGGCATGTAGGGCATTTGTCCCGGCATCATTCCGGGCATGGGCATCGGAGGCTGCGCGGGGGCTGATTGGGCCGGTGCTGGTGAAGCCTTTTTCGTTGCACTGTCGCCATCATCGTCACGGCCCAGGCGGAAGCGGACTTTTTCCTTTGTGGATTCCGCCTTTGGTGCTTCAACTCCTGCAGCACTGCGTTCGGCGTCGGCGCGACTGTCGATGCGTTTGTCGACCGACTGCAACTCATTGTCCCTTTCCTTCTCCACAGCCTTTGCGGCCACCGTTTCCGGATTCTCCTTAAAGCATTGGATTTTCGACAGCTCTGAAAAGAGCGACTGCATACTCTCTGGACGCTTCTTAGGATCTTTGGCGATCATCCGCATGACCAGGGCGTCGACTTCGGGGGTCACGTTCGGATTAAAACTCGACGGCACGTCGGGGACATCGCGGATATGCATCATGAGCAAGTCATTGGGATTTCCAGTACGGAATGGCGGGAACCCGGTGAGCAACTCGAAGAACATAATCCCCAGGCTGTACATGTCCGCCGCAAATGTGAGGGGCTTGCGCTGGATGAGTTCCGGGGCAAGATAGGTGCGAGTCCCCTGAATGGTGATGGCACTCTTGCGTGTCAATGCGTGCAAAATGCTGTTCGAGGGTTTGCTGCACAGCGAAAAGTCGATGAGGCGAAACTCACCTCCTTTGCTTACGAGGACGTTGTCCGGTTTGATGTCGCGGTGGACCCAACCCTTGTCGTGCACGTGTGCCAGAGCCTGCGCTAGCGATTCCATGAGTCGTTTGGTGCGGGCCTGCGCGACGGGCAATTCGTTGCGCAGGTAGCTTTTCAAATTGGGAGCGCGAAAGTGCTCCATGGTGAAGTAGCCAAACTTCTTGGCCATTTTCAGATCAAACACCTGGATGATGTTTGGATGCGTTAACGATTTGCCCACGGCTGCTTCGTGCTTGAGCGAACGTTTGGCGTCGGCGTCTTGCATCGCTTCGGTCAGCAGCAGTTTCATGGCGTAGGTCTGGCCATTGCTGATGTGCTTCACCTCCCAGACCTGGGTTGTGTTACCGGTGGCAATGCAATTGACTAACTCAAAGTCGTCAATGAGGTTTTCGCTGTTCTCAAATCCCATGGAAACAATCTCGACCATTCGTCTCGTTCGATATGGAGGTGCGAACGAGAAGACTTTGCGACAGGTTCAGGCGGTGCGGAGACCAATTCTTCCGCCACGATGTGAACATTTATTCTAAGGCATTGGCCACTGGTATTGCACGACCGAACCAAGCCTGACGCTTGAAAAGTGCCACAATCTGTTGATTCATATCAGGTTACGTGTTCATGTGTTTCTGGCCACTCACTGGTTCCCGACAGCTCCCGATGCAGCAGACGACCCGCCACCAATGAAGCTGAAGGTATGGACTTCTGGAATGGCCGTGAATGTGGGGTTAATTGAAAGACGCACGTACCGCCTGTCTGGAGAGACGACAACGCCAGCACGCACACTCGTTCCTTCATTGAGAACACGCACAACGGGCGCGAATCCAAAGGCGCCTCCCCTTCCCTGCATGGCCGTGTTCAGTCGGCTTTCCGTGAATTCCGCGGCGACGCGCTGCACGTCAGCCGAATTGTTCGTCGACCGCACAGTTCGATTTGCAATCGCCTCCAGCTGGGTGATGTTTCCTCGGTGCATGCTGAGAGTGCGACGAGGTTGGGTGCGGCGTCCCTGTGGAAGAGTGACGGTAATCGTCGCTTCCCCTTCTTCGAGCTTTACAGTATGTCGTTCCGTTTTCTCTTGAGGGGTACCGACTGCCGTGCTCACGGTGACAACGGCCCTATTGCTCACAATTCTTCCCCCCTGGCTGACTATGTGGAGCTGATAATCTCCCGGATAGCCGCGCGGACAAATGTACTCTTCGTAAGAAGACTCAGGCGTTGGTCCGTATCCGTCGTGCGTGTGCAGTCCACCCCCCATTGTCTCGGGAGTTTCGAAGGAGCAAATGGTCCCCGGAGGTTCCGTGACAGCCAAGTCGAGGTCCGCTTCGCCACTCCATTCGACACGGATTCTCATGTCCCTTGTGCGGGCCTGGATGAGCAACTTGTCGATTTCGCCAGACTGCTCTACGTTTCCTGACTGACGCAGCTTACGTTGTGCTTCGGTCACGGCAATGAGGGCGGCGCGGTGCTGTTGCTCGTAGTCATTCCCCCAATAATGTTCGAGAATTCCGCAACCGGCCCAGGCAATGTCTTCCGGCGTCTTCAATAGCTGTGCCTGCTTGAGTCCCAGCAAATAAGGTTCTGGACGTTCTGGAAACATCTGAGCCCCCTGGCGATACATATGCAGTGCAGCAGCGTGCCGCTTGAAGTTTGCCAGGTACGCGCCCGAGTACATCACGGAGCCGTAGTCGACATTGCCGAAATCGGAGAGAGACAGGACAACGCGTTCAATGTCCTCATGGGGCCGTCCCGCCTGCTCCATAGCAACAGCCAGCAGTTCATACATCCACGGCTGTGCCTGTCCATTGATGAGCGCAGACTGGATGCAACTGATGACGTGCTCGTGCTCCTTCGCCTTGGAAAGTGTCAGGACTAAATCCGAAACGATCCTAGGATGTGGCCGGTGTTGCTTGAAAAATGCCGGCCAGACTTCCTTGGGACTCCTGCCAGCATATTCTGGCAGCACTATGTCTTTGTCGTACTCAATCCTGGGAAGCGAGACCCCAAAAGCAGGATCGACCATCCCCGTCTGAGGCGACGGAGATGGTCGTTGATCCGAATCGTTAGAACTCCCTGCCCGCGTGGTTTGCGCAGGTTTCGCTGAGTCTACGGTTTTTTTTTGGCGTTGCGAATGCTTTGGGCGTCAAACGTGGGGGCTGCTTCAGCAGGCACACTGAACTGACCAAAACCACCACCGCCGCCGCCGAAGCCACCACCTTGCTGGCCAAAGCCGCCTTGCTGGCCGCCCTGCTGGCCAAATCCGCCACCACCGAATCCACCCTGTTGTCCGAGACCACCGCCGCCTCCACCGAATCCACCACCGAGTGGCTGAACGGGAATGACGAGGTCGGCAACAGGATAGACGCGAGTCTGCAGTGTCTCATCAGCCTTGAGCTGGGTGGTGATTTTCATCACTTCGTCTTCAATGACATAGGTCAGTTCAATTCCGCCCACGTCTTCCAGCAGGAGCTTCAGAGCACTTCGCAGGCTGATACCGGAAATGACCATTTTCACTTCGGTGTCAGGACCAATCCCTTCTGCCAGCAGTGCTGCGTAGTCAAGCCGAATGGGAATGTTGTGAATTGACGAAATGTACTCGACGACGTCTTCCAGCGGGTTGCCGGGGAATTCGAGCGAGGTTGTATCTTTGAGTGCTTCGTGAATACGACGCTCGTTTTCGTTGCTCTGGTGCAAGTCCACAGACTTCCACTTGGCACGCATTTCCGTGAGGGCCTGCCACACTTCTGCGGCTGGATAGCGGATGGGAGGCTCATCTGGGTAAGGAACGTGCGATAGTTCAACCTGATACAGCACTTCGAGGTAGCGGTCGGCTCGCAACTGACGCAAGCGATCCACTTTGTCGAGCTGACCAGCGGCTTCTGTTGTGAAGACCTCGGCTGCTCCAACGGCACTGTTGGGATAAGCGCTAATGATTTGGCGAGCACCGGCTTCGGCCTGCTCGAAGGCTTTGAAGTCACCGTGGAATCCGTCGTCCATCAAGGCGCGAATGCGGTTGACCATTTGTTCGAGTTGTTCGTCACGATCAATTTCGTAATCGATGAGTGCACGCTGGGCTTCCGTTTCTGCACTGCGAACCAACTGCTGGGCAATGAGCGCCGCCTGCTTTTCCTTGTTGGTATGGAATTGCTGAATGCGGTCGTTCACACGACGCAACAGGTTCTCACGGAGTTCGGGATCAATATCCGCGGCCGACTTGATGTTGCCGCGAATCGTTTCCAGTTGGGAAATACCGGCGTCTGGTGATGCTTTGAACTTTTCGTCAGCGGAATTCAGGCCTTGCTCGACCTGTTGAGACAGTCGTGCTCCTCGCGCTGCACGTGCTTCTACATAGAGGTCGATGCTGCTGGCGCCTCGTGGAGCTTGTCGGGCGGGATCGATTGTTGCCGCATCATTTGTAATCGGTCCCTCGGGGGCAGCATCGTCGGTAGCGGAACCTTCTTCAACTTGGGCAACCTGCTGGATTTGAGCCAGGCCAGCTGCGTTAATCAATGAACGGGAACGGGCGTTGTTCGGATCGATTTCCTGAAGCTCGAAGCCAATGCGCTCCGCCTCTTCATTGTTGCCAACAGCGAGTGCCTGCTGGCCCTGCATTTCCAGACGAGCAACCTGATCCTCGAATCCCTGATGAGCAAGGCTGACCATCCAGTCGGCAGCCAGTCCCAACCCAAGGCCATCAACCGACTCGTTGTTTCGATACATGTGCTTCAGAAACGTATTTCCTTGAGCACGAACAGGTGAGTCGACAGCGAATGATCGTACGGCACCCCGTTCTTCAACGGTAAGTTTCAGTCCTTCGCCAACGTTACCTTCATAAAGATAAACGGTTTCCCGATCACTTCGCATGGGGAGCGGATGAGCTGGCAAAAGGTTCGCTGTACCGAAGGTCACATTGGTTGGGTACTCCACTTCGACGTGACCTGCTTCAGCAAGCTCTTGACCAATTTGGCTGCCCTGATTGGTTTCACGATCTTGCATGACGAACCCGCCAGTTTCCTGAGCGAGTGTTCCCAGCAGTCGCAAATCGGTATTTGAACCGAGGGCAAAGCTGTGGACGGGAATCTTGGCGTCGCGAAGCTCTGTAGTGAGCTGCCGCATTTCGTCCAACTGAATGAGGTGCGCGGCACTCATGCCATCGCCAATGTAAACAATCCCACTGGCCTTCGAATCGCCGAGCAGACTCTTGGCGGCTTCCAATCCGTTAAGGAGGTTAGTGGCTCCGGCGGGGAAACGTTGATCCAGTCGCTCTTTGGCTGTGACGCGTGCGTCAGCTGGGGCCTGGAAGCCATCGGTCATGGCAGCAGTTTTCACGTCGACGGCGAGCACAGCCACCTGATCGTTGTCGGCTAGTGCTCCGAGGAATGAATCCAGGACGCTGAAGCCGAGTTCGCGGTGTTCCCCAATCTGGCTGGCTGAGGTGTCGATGAGCACCACGAATTTCATGGGCTGTGAAACAATCCGTTTTTCGCCTGAGCGAATGGATACCGAGCCATAGGCCGTTCCATCGGGGGCGTCATACGTCCGCAGCAGAAGGGAGTTTTCACCAGCAAAAGCACTGGCTTGCCAAAGACCGACAGCACACATTGCGGGAACGCAGCGCCGAATCAGTTTTCGCAAGTCGAACATATTGGCTCTCCACCTCTGGAAATTGAATTGAGGATTTGAGGATTGTGAGTGATGTGCAAGTGAGGTGTTGCTTTACGTGTAAAACGGTTCGCAACGTGGGGAATCCACACCCTTCAATGGTATCGGGGGATGGGTTCCACTGAAAAACAAATTCCTTGCAACCCCCACAATTCTCGTCAGTTTTCCAACCACCGAATCAGAATCGTCGGAATGATCGGACACCCCGACTATTGGGCAAATTCGTTGATTCTGGTGCGTTCCGCAAAAACTCGCTCCAAACGGCTACGCGAATACATGCGGACAACTTCATTGTTATACGTCACGCGATTGAGTTCATCGCGGTCGAGTTGATCCTGGATTTCTGGAATCACCTGTCCGGAATACAGCGCGGCAAACGTCTCCGGATCGACACCCCGACCCGATTCTAGGTCGTCTTTGGCATCTCCGCCGCCAGAAAGAATGAGAAAGGCGTTGGGACCATTGGTAATGGACTCATAACGCCCTTCCGTTCGCAACGACTCCATCGCTTCAATCAGCGACCGGTTGGCAGCGCGAATTTTGTTCTCGCTGTCAGCACTCGGACCATCTGTGGCCTTTTGAGCAAATACGCTCAATTCTGTGGTTCCGGCAACAGTTCCCAGTAAATAACCGACGGTGAGCATGGCACAGCCGAAAACCATTGGACGCCATTTGGACATGGATTGACCTCTTACAAATTGGATGCAATCAAAATACCGCGGAGTCGTTACCTGCTGCCGCGTTGTCATGCAATGACAATACTGCAGTGAGATGAACCAATCCAGCAATAGGCCGCTGCTTACGCAGCTTTACGCTCGTCTGCCTGCACTTGTGGAACTGGAAGTCGCTTGATCTCAGGGGCTTCCGACTTTTCTTCGCTGTTTTCCGGATTCGCATGATAGCTCAGGGACATCAGCACGAAGGAGGCGCCAATGGCAATCAAGCACCCCAACAGGGCAAACTGGTCGTCGGTCAGTTGAAAATCAAAGGGCATGGCATTGCTCACGTGGAGAGGATGCGTGCGATTGGATGACAATGGTCACCATCAGCCAGTTTCTTCGGATTCATTGCCAGGCAAACTCGAAAGGGAGTCGACGCCACCCCAAGATCACCCCAGAACTGCCGCACGGCAATAAGCGAAAGAATGGCTGCACGGAATATGCGGGTTGTGCAGTCTGCACCGCATGCAGGCCTCTATCTGGCATGGACGGTGAAAACGGCGGTATGATTTCACGTTCTTGGCCGGTCCCGGTCGATTCGGTTGATTCCGAGTCAAGCGGCACACGAAGTTAGTGAAAGTGTTTCTCTATCTCTTTCCCACAGCCAGCCCTTGACGCGGAACACCGCTCAGCCTTATCCCTTGTTGTGGAAAAGAAGACCATTTTGTACCGCGGTGTACGCCACTGCCGGGAGTTCAGCATGATCCATCGACTTTACGCGATCGTCATCCTTTCACATTTGCTTTGCGGCGCCTTGCAGGCACAAGGAACTCGTGGATTTGAAAATGGCGTAAAAGCGCAGTCCACGATTGAGGAAATCGTGCGGCAGCCTGATTTGTGGATGATGGAAGTCCAGTTCAAGCAAATGCGGATGGTCTACGTCCCCGTGGTTGACCCCCAAACCGGGAAGGCCACTGAGGAGCACGTCTGGTATCTGGCGTATCGCTTCATCAACCGTCCAGTGGCCAGTCGTCCCAATGAAGACTCGGAGCCAATCAACCAATTGGACCCCCTGCCCGGCCCCCGGATGTTCCAACCCAAGTTTACGTTGATTACGTACGACAATCCGGAGACTGAAATCCCCATCGAAATTCTGCAAGATGATATTGTCCCCGACGCCCTGCCCCGCATTCGCGAAATTGAGCGGGTTGCCGTCGAGAATTCAGTGGGGCTGTACCGTGAGTTGCCGGAGACCGTTGCCGAAGACGCTGAAGAACAGCCTTGGGTGTACGGTGTCGCCACGTGGCGGAATGTCGATCCCCACACAGACTTCTTCAAAGTCATTATGACCGGGTTTTCCAACGGTTATGAACTCCGGCCAGGCGATGACCAGGCCACTACCTGGCGTCGGGCCATTGTCCAAAAATTCCGCCGCCCCGGCGACGAATTCGACCCGAACCGCAAAGAATTTTCATTCGACGGCACCGCTTCCTGGATTTTTGTACCCGATGGGAAGTAAGTCCGCCGGCAGCACAACTCCCGTTCAGTTCACGCATTCGCACAAATTGCGGGACATGCTGAACCTTGCAGTTCCAGAGAAGCTTGCGTAGAGTTCGTCCGGTGTGACATTCACACCAGTTGCATCCGTAGCTCAATTGGATAGAGCACCGGTCTTCGGAACCGGGGGTTGGGGGTTCGAATCCCTCCGGGTGTACTTTTCAGCCGCCTTCGGGCGGCTTTTTTTGTGCGCTGATGAGGGCTGAATTCGGCGTTATCGAATGAAAATGAACTCTTTCGAATTCCAAACGGCCTGACACAGGTCTTGCCAGACTCGATGATCGTCCGCAGCAGTGCCGTATTCTTTGGCTTGCTCCGTTAAGAATTCTACGGCGTGTTGCAGTTCGGCTTCCGATGGACTACGGCCAAACGCTTGTTGGTACAGCGCATTCAGACGGGCTTTGGCGTCGGTTTGCTCTGTGAGCAATTTGGTTGCCCAGACCGAAGACTGTTCAACGACCATTTCATTGTTCATGAGAGCCAGAGCTTGTGCAGGGACATTGGATACGCTGCGGCGTCCCACGGTGGTGTGTGGCACTGGGAAGTCGAAGGCCTGGAAGAAAGGTTCGGCGAAGTTGCGGCGCACTGAGAGGTACACACTACGTCGCCCTGCCCCGTCGACGGGACCACTCCCCGGACGACCGCGTCCTTCGAGGAAACTGTTGAGGTGAATGGGAACGCTCTCTCCATACATGGCGACATCAGACCGTCCAGACACTGACAGAATGGCGTCGCGAATGACTTCCCCTTCCAGCCGTTTCACGTTCATGCGATGCAGCAGGTTGTTTTCGGGATCGATCTGGGCAGTGTTTGGGTCAGATTGCACCGCGGAGGACATGCGGTAGGCTGAAGACGAAAGTATGAGGCGGTGAATATGCTTTTGCGACCAGTTGTGCTCCACAAGTTCACTGGCGAGCCAGTCGAGTAATTCGGGGTGCGTGGGGGGCTGTCCCAAGTGACCAAAGTCGTCGGGTGTGGGCACAATTCCGCGACCGAAGTAGTGGTGCCAAATGCGGTTCACAATGACACGAGCCAGAATGGGAGTGCGGCGTGAGTCGATCATTTGCCACGCCAGTTCCAGCCGGGTCTTCGCCTCACCGCTGGCGAGTTGGTCACCGCTGGTGCTGGAGCTGTCGAACACAGTCAGGAAACTTCGGGGAGCCGGCTCGCCCTGCTTCTTCCAGTTGCCCCGTACAAAAACGTATTCATCTTCGGGAGTTCCGGCCAACAGGGCTGGGGTCGTTGCTGATTGCAAATGGGCCTGCGATTGCAACTGAGCGAACTTCGTCGTGAAGGGCTCTGCCAACTGATTCCAGCGGACGAGGTTTTCGTCTTCCATTTCCATGAGCTTGGGATGGGCGAGCATCCAGTTTGCCCAGGCAATGGCTGCTTCATCGGTACGGGGAACCGTGGCGTCCTGATACATAAAGTGGACAGCACGCTCGACCGAGAGCCGCACTGCTGATGCCAGTTCATCAACGCTGGCTTCACTTGGTTTTCCCTGAGACGCTGCAGTCGGCAACTCGGCACCAGAATTCGCCTGAACGACCACCGCGACCGCGAAGTCGTCATTGTCATGGGGCACGAATTCGAGATGAGCTCCATGTCCTTGATAGCGACTGACATCATGCTCAATCCAGTGCCAGTCGGCCTGCGGATTGTGAGTTCGCAAGAGAGCTCCGTGCAGGGGGCCATTCAAGAGAATGTGCGAGTCGACGCACGCATAGGTGCGACAGCCGCCCCGGACCAGGGCGAACAGTTTGGGCTTGGAAATTGTGAAGGATTTCGTCTGCAGCATCCGTCCGCCGCGCTGCCAGTCACCCGTGGCACCCGGTTCTCCCTGAGTGCCGGGAGCAAAGGAAATGGCGTCCCAGAAGCGGTCGCGTTGGACTGATCCCACATCTTCAATGGAAGTCAGCGAGACGTTGTTCGCAATATCAAAGCTGGGCGAACCGAGATTTCGCTGGCCGGTGGCGAACACAGGGCCGTCGGTGAGCAACTGCTCGGCGTTGCGGAAGTCGGCCACGACTTCGACGTCGTCATTGGCGAGGAATTCATCAAGACGTTGTGCCGTGGACGGAGTTTCCTTCGAGGCAAAACGAGCATGGAGTGTTCGCAAATCGGCGAATGGCGTCTGCGACTCCGCTGAAGCATAGGCGATGACCCACTGTTTGAGCACGCTCATGTGAACGCCATACTCACGAGCGGCAGCGAGCAATTTTCGCTGCATTGAAGGAGCCAAGTCAGCAGCAGCCAATTGCGGTGGGCCCTGCATTGATTCATTGGTGAACACCACATGGTCGAGGCCAATGTTCCCCCAGCCGCTGGTCCCTTCATCAACCACCTGAATTTGCGCGGACTTCCCCTTCAGGTCTGCGACGTCCCACTCGGCAAGCACCATTTGATTGTTGCTGGGCCCTGTACTGGTCCGTGCGACAGCACCATCGATCACCAAATTGACGCAAGTTTTCCCCGCGTGTCCGCCGCCACCGATCCAGAACCGAACATAACGATGTTCGATTGTGAACTTGCGACTTGTCAGCCGACCGGTATGTACATCTCCCCGTCCGCCATTTCGTGTCAAATGGGAGTTCACGAAGAACTTTCCCGTGCCGTTGATTTTGCCTTGATAATTTGGAAGGTCGGCGAGCGTCACCGGACCTGTGCCAAAGGCTTCCCCTTCGGCCGTCCAGCCGTCATACGTTCCCGACTCGAAGTCCTCAAACACAACTTCACTCGCCCGTGGCTTCAGTTCAACGCCGGCAGCCAGGACGGACTGCGTTGCCAGAATATATTTGTCCACGTCGTTCGCCGTGGGCTCGACGAGTTCGGCATACGTCCGCATGAGCACCGGGGCCGCCTCTTCGCGAAGTTGCTGCAGTTCGCTGGCAATTCGCTCTTCCTGCTGCATGGTTTCGAAACGGACCTGCCGGTACGAACTGCTTTGGAGGAATCCCTGCAGGGCGTAGAAGTCCTTTTGCAGAATGGGATCAAACTTGTGGTCGTGGCAGCGGGCACAAGCGACTGTCAGCCCAAGGAACGTCTTGGAGTAGACGTCGATCATGTTGTCGAAGCGGTCCGACTCTTCCTGCCGAATGTCCACAGGGGAATGTACCCATTCGCCGAGCAACCAGAATCCTGTGCCGATAATGGATTCGTTCCGGCCTGTGGCAGGATCAATTCTTAACTGCGGTCCCTCCCCTTCGAACTCGGGCAGCATGTCCCCCGCAACATGTTCGCTGACAAACTGGTCGTACGGGATGTCGTCGTTCAGGGCTCGAATGACATAGTCCCGATAGTGCCAGGGATTCGCGACGTTGTAGTCGAATTCATGCCCACGCGATTCCGCGTACCGTACGAGGTCCAGCCAGTGGCGGCCCCAGCGCTCGCCAAAGTGAGGATTGGCCAGCAGTTCATCAATGAGCCGTTCTTCTGCGCCGGGGAGGTCATCGTCGAGAAAGCTCTGGATTTGTTCGGGAGTGGGGGGCAGACCGAGGACGTCGAAATAGACGCGGCGGACCCAGGTCTGCTTATCAGTCGAGTCGTTCGGCGTCAGTCCTGCTAATTCCAGTCGATGCCGAAGGAACTGATCCACCGGCGTCCGGCACCATTCCGGTTGCGTGACGGACGGCACTTCGGTGCGCAGCAGCGGCTGAAACGACCAGTGAGCGGCCCGTTCCTTCAAATTGATTCCCTCGTGGGTCACCGCTGCCTCGCCCTCCTCATGCGGCCAGGGGGCACCCATTTCGACCCAGCGGCGGAACACCGCAATTTGTTTGTCACTCAGCTTACCGGCGGGAGGCATTTGATAGCCGAGAGGGTCGTATTCGAGGGCCGCAAGCAATTCGCCCGATTCCAAATCGCCAGGAACAACGGCCGGGCCCGTGTCTCCACCTTTCAGAGTGGCTGCACGGCTCTGCAACGACAGCCCACCTTTCACTTTCTCGCCGGCATGGCACTCGAAGCAACGTTCCACCAGCAGTGGGCGGACCTGCTTTTCGAAATACTCAAGCTGTTCCGCCGAGAACTCGTTTTCCGCACACCAGGCAACGCTGGTCGTGGCGAGGAGAGTGAGTGAACAGAGGAACAAACGTAAACCGTTAATGGGGTGCATCAGTTGTTGTCTCATACGAGAAAATCCATCAGGCAACTTTGATTGCAGTATAGGTCAGCCGGCATGTACCGCTCAATAACGCCTTGTCTGTCGAGACCTTGTGGGGGCTTCCGATTGAGGGAACGGAGTGTTCACCATGTTCATTCAGAGAGTTGGTGTCGCGAGCAGGGCGACGTTGAACGATCGCCGACCACAGCTCGTTGGACGCACTCAATCATGGACGACAACACGCCTCTCCTTTATGCCGTCACTTCTGGTATGGTACGATAATTGGAAGAGAACCGGTCATCGTGAAAGAGTCGTGACAGCCGAGTCTCTTCCCATTCGACACAAATCACAAGAGAATCCAGACAGCGTTGTTCGATGAGTACCGACACGAAAACTGAGATTGGCAGCTACTTCGTCACGAATTATCCACCCTATTCTCAGTGGACCAAAGACGCCGTCCCGGCATTCGACAAAGCGCTCAGCAGCGAGCCAGAGCGAAAAGTTCCGCTGGGAATGTACGTGCACATTCCGTTCTGCCGGAAACGCTGCAAATTCTGCTACTTCCGCGTCTACACGCAGCAGAATGCGGACACCATCAAGAACTATGTCGACGCACTCGACAAAGAACTCCAACTACTCAAAGGACAACCAGCCATTGCGGGACGGCAGTTGCAGGTCGTTTATTTTGGTGGCGGAACACCTTCCTACCTCAGCGCGAAGCAGTTGTTGCTGTTGCGCGAACGCATGAGCGACTCCGTCTCCTGGGATAATGCTCAAGAAGTGACATTTGAATGTGAGCCTGGGACGCTCAGCCTCGAAAAGGTGCAAACACTCAAGGAAATTGGCGTCACTCGTGTTTCGCTCGGCGTTGAGAATTTCAAAGCCGAGATTCTCGAAGAGAACGGACGTGCGCACTCGTTGCCAGAAATTTTCCGCGCATACGACTGGATTCGTCAGGTCGGATTCCCGCAGGTGAACATCGATCTCATCGCTGGTATGGTCGGCGAGACTGATGAAAACTGGCACCACTGCATCGATAAAGCCATTGAACTTGAGCCGGACAACATCACCATTTACCAAATGGAGTTGCCCTGGAACACAGTTTATTCCCGCGAAATGCTCGCTGAAGGTGGTGAAGCTCCAGTCGCCGACTGGCCGACGAAGCGCCGCTGGGCAAACGAAGCCATCGACCGGCTCATGGTGGCTGGCTATCAGCTCTCCAGCGGAAATGAACTGGTGCGGAATCTCGACACGGACCACTTCGTGTACCGGGATAATTTGTTCCGCGGCAGTGATTTAATTGCCGTCGGAGTTTCATCCTTCGGTCAACTGCAGGGCGTCCAGTATCAAAACGTCGATCAACTCGAACAGTACCTCGAACGCGTTAACACGGGGCAAATTCCGGTGAACCGCGCATTCGTTCCGACGGAACATCAGCAGTTCATTCGCGAGTGGATTCTCCAAATGAAAGAGGGACGCGTCGCCGCGCAGCCGTTCATCGAAAAGTTCGGAGTAAATCCTCTGGAAGAGTTCAAAACCGCTCTCGGCAACCAGCAGCAGGCGGGATACCTCACACTCGAAGGAGATGAAGTCATCCTCACCCGCAAGGGACTGCTGCAAGTCGACAGCTTGTTGACCGAGTACTTCGAAGAACAGTTCCGCGAAGTCCGCTACACATAGCGGCGATCATTCTGCACTTACCTGATTCGTTCGTAGGGTGGGTGGAGTCCGCGACAATCAGATCGGTGCGTTGCGCAAGTCAATCAACCCGAGAACCAGGGTGTCTGTTCTATGGCGCGTGATTCGCGGACGTAACCCACCATATTGCGGCGACTTCTTTCGCACACCCTGCAAATCTCACGAAAAATCCGAGCTAACGCAAAAAGGGAGCGTGACCAGAATCCTGATCACGCTCCCTTAACTCTTAACCATCTCAACCGTGGCAAAGCCACACTCAACCGTCTCAACCAAACCGTTGGAAAAGTCCTCTACACCGGAGCAGCCGAACGTTCCCGGATGAGGCTCAGGTAGAGGAATGTCGTCTCACGTTCTGGTTGATCGAGTTCCATCAGTTTGTGAGCAGCGCGGAGTACGTCGCGGCGACTGATGAGCCCGACGACCTTGTTGTTCTTCAGCACCGGCAACCTGCGGTAAGACGACTCTTTCAGCATTTGTGCGATGGTGAGCAAATCGGTGTCGGGGCTCACCGTGAGTGCTTCGGAATCAACCCACTTCTCAATCGTGTTCGTCGGGGTGTGATGCACAACCGCGTTGAGCAGCAGTTGAATGGAGGTCCGTTCGGTAAACACACCCAGATAACGACCCGCACGGTCAACAACGGGGGCACCAGAAATCTGATGCTGAGTCAATAATCCAATCGCCTCAAACAGGTCCTGGTCAGGTGTCAGGGTGATGACTCGGGTGGTCATGATGTCTGCTGCAACAGGCGTGTTCCGCGTCATAAAGGCCTCTCTTCTATTGCTGAGTGTCCGGCAGCCAGAATCTGAATGTCCTGGAGACGCTGCCATACTGCGGTAGGACCCTACCATCAGTAGGTGAGATGATAACAACACCCATCAAATTTCGCTGATGTCATTTTTGGGAATTCGGCAAAAAAAGCCGTCGCCAGAGAAAACAGTAGTTTGTGGCTTTACAAGTCTCCCCAAATTGCACCATACAGACGCCTCGCCACCATGTGGCGGCATGCAGCTCGTATTGGCCGACAAGGAGGTTGGCATGATGTTTCGAAGGATGTTGATTGCATTATGTCTCGTCTCCGCAGTGGGTTGCGCTCAGCTTCCTGGTGGGAGGGCGTTCATGTCGACCTTCCGATTTCATGACACTGCCGGCCCTGGCGACTCCAAAGGTGATCCCTGGGTACAGGACGCGGGAAAAATCACACGGACCGAACACACGCGGGAAGAGGTCTACGACCCATTGAAGCTCCGTGAGTGGACCATGTCGGAGCAGGCCCGCTCCATCGAACGAAACCTCGGCGTCGGCGACTAGAAACTCGGCGAAAAAATGACGGGGTCGCCTTCCCTACTTCCCACCAACTACCCACTGCCAACTATCCACTCGCCCCCACACATCAACTGAGCTTGATGGTCCCTCTCCCGTGCCCCATACTTCATTTCACGGGATGGCAATGACGACAACCTGTTCAGCTCAATTGATGTTATGCTTAGTCTTGTGACAGGCTCCCGTGGGAGTCGGCGTGAATTCTTGCGAATCGGTGGACTCGCTCTGGGCGGACTCACCCTCCCTGCTCTGCTTCAAGCCCAACAGGCCCTTGGCGAAACCAGTCTCGCTCGACCAAAGTCCGTTGTGTTTCTCTTCATGCACGGTGGCCCCAGTCAGGTCGAAACGTTCGATCCCAAAATGAACGCCCCCGTTGGAATTGCGAGTGCCACGGGCGAAGTCAGCACCAAGTTGCCCGGGGTCACATTTGGCGGCACATTCCCCAAACTTGCCTCACTGGCTGACCTTCTTTCCGTCGTCCGCTCCTTTACCACCGGTGATGGAAACCACGACATCAAACCCATTGTCGGCAAGTCCACTGGTGGCGCAAACATTGGCTCGCTCTACTCGCGCATTGTCGGCGCCAATAAGAAGAACGGGATGCCGACCAACGTGGCTCTCTATCCCCAGGCCGTTGACGACAGCACCCAGCCGGTCATCAAGAACTTCGGCGACTTCGAATCCACCGGGCCGCTCGGCGCTGGCTATGCACCGTTCGCTCCCAGTGGCGGCGGCACAGTTCAGGAAAACCTCAAACTGCAAATCGAACCAGCACGCCTCGACGATCGCCGCACCTTGTTGACACGACTCGATAACATTCGACGCGAAATGGATGTGCGCGACCGCTGGGCCGGGATGGACGCCATCCGGGAGCAGGCGTACTCCACCATGCTCGGCGGCGTCGCCGATGCATTCGACCTCTCCAAAGAATCAGCCGACACCATCGAGCGGTACGATACGGCCCCCGTCGTCCGACCGAATCAAATTGATAAGAAGTGGAATAACTACAACCACTACTGCGATAACGCAAAGAGTCTCGGCAAACTGCTGCTGCTCGCCCGCAGGCTTTGCGAACGCGGTGCCGGATTCGTCACCGTCACCACCAGCTTCGTCTGGGACATGCACTCCGATTCAAACAACGCCGGTGTCGAAGAAGGGATGCGATACATGGGCCACCCCTTTGACCATGCAGTTTCAGCGTTCATCGAAGACGTCCACAACCGCGGCCTGCAGAACGACATTCTCCTCGTCTGCTGCGGCGAAATGGGACGGACACCAAAAATCAACGCCCGGGGCGGACGCGACCACTGGGGCGGCCTCGCCCCCCTGCTCCTCTCCGGCGGCGGACTCCCCATGGGCCACGTCGTCGGCCAATCCACCAGCGACGCCTCCCGCCCCATGTCGACCCCCATCGGCATCCCCAACCTCGTCTCGACTGTGTTAGGAACCCTCGTCGACATCCCCCAGCTCCGCTTGAAGACGGGAGTCCCCAACGAAGTTCTGAGAGCGGCGACGGTTGACCCCATTCCGTTTGGGTAATACGAATTCGCGGAATCAAGTTTTGCTTCGTGCCCGGTGGTCGTTTGGGCAGTGGAAGGAACCTCACCGGTACTTTCTGTGTCCGACTTGAATTGCTACAAAGCTGTCCATGTACACGCACAGCAAGCAAGCGTGATTGAGTAGAAAGCGGGATCAATGACTGAATCAACACATAATGACGTGGAGCGAATTTTCTCTGTCGGCACTCAGGTTGTCATTCTGCGGGATGTCATTGGACAGAATGGTCGGACGCTTCATCCTCGCGGAGTTGTTGGCGTTGTCGTGAAATCTCCTGTCGACTTAAGTCATTCCTACCTCGTCCGTTTGCCCGATGGTGTTGAGGAGTCACTCAAATCGAGCGATTTCACAACACTGGCGAAATTCAAAACAGGTACAATTGGTGACCATGCCGTCACCTTCGAACGGAGCGACCTGTTTGAACATGTCATTTTTCAGTGCATTGTGGGATCGCAGGCGTTTGGTCTGTCGGACGAGTGTTCGGATGTTGACCGTCGCGGGTTTTATTTGCCTCCCGCCGAGTTGCATTGGTCCCTGTATGGTGTGCCGGAGCAGTTGGAGTGCCATGAGTCTCAGGAGGTATACTGGGAGATTCAGAAGTTTATTGTGCTGGCGCTCAAGGCGAACCCCAACGTGCTGGAGTGCCTCTACTCACCACTGATCGAGAAAGTGACACCGTTAGCGGAAGAACTGTTGGGCATGAAAGAAGTGTTTCTCTCGCGCCTCGTCTACCAGACTTACAACGGCTATGTCATGTCGCAGTTTAAGAAAATGCAGGCAGACATTCGAAATCAGGGAAAGGTGAAGTGGAAACATGTCATGCACCTCATTCGCCTGCTTCTCTCCGGGATTCAGGTGCTGCGAGAAGGATTCGTGCCCGTGCGAGTTGGCGAGCATCGTGACGCGCTGCTGGCAATCAAACGGGGCGAAATGCCTTGGACAGAAACGGAGAATTGGCGTGTGAGCCTGCATGCTGAATTCGATTCAGCTTTGGCGGCATCCAAACTACCGGAACGTCCAGACTACGAGAAAGCAAACGCGTTTCTTGTTAGGGCTCGCCGAGAGGCAACGGCACAAAGTAATCCGTGACTGTTTTAGTCAAGTTGAATCATTTCAGCGGACGGCCTTGTTGAGAATTGGCCGTTCCGGAAAACCTGACATCATGACCATCGATCCTCGTTTACAAAAGCAAGTCGATGACCACCCTTTTCCTCTGCTCTTCGCGACAATCAGCGGCGCGCATTTGTATGGCTTCCCTTCTGCCGATTCCGACTTCGATTTGCGTGGGGCTCATATTCTGTCACTGGCAGACGTAGTGGGACTTGATCCAGGTCGGGAAACTGTGGAGAAGTCGGGGATACATGATGGCTTGGAAATCGACTTGGTAACACACGACGTGGCAAAGTTCTTCGGCCTGATGCTAAGGAAGAACGGATACGTCCTCGAACAGCTACTTTCGCCTCTCGTTGTGCAGTCATCTTCCGAACATGAGGAACTGAAAGCGATCGCAGCCAAGTGTATTACGCGACACCATGCGCACCATTACCTTGGCTTTGCGGCGACGCAGTGGAAACTGTTTGAAAAGGAATCACCTCCACGCGTGAAGCCGTTGCTGTATGTGTATCGTGTCTTGCTGACAGGGATTCATCTCATGCGGTCGGGTGAAATTGAGGCGAACCTTGTTCGCCTCAACGAGTCGTTCCAGTTGCCTTACATCTCAGACCTCATTGATCGGAAGATCCACGGAGCCGAAAAGCAAACTCTCAGTGACGTCGACCTGACGCTTCATCAAAGTGAATTCGAGCGGCTGGTCGGCATGCTGGAAGCGGCAAATCAAACTTCACACCTTCCAGAAGTTCCCAGTGGAAAAGCAGAACTCAATGATTTGCTAATTCGCGTCCGATTGAATCACAAGTAGCTGTTCTGCCCGACGTGATGCCGGGTTTGATATTCATTGTCCGGCACCACCGGACCTACATGAACGATTCTTTTTCAGGCATTCCACGGCCATGAGTGAGACGACACCGTCAGAAAGTACTGCCAGCCAAGTCGCGATAGTCGGCCTGATCGTTTTCGCGGCTCTTGGAGTCTTTTGTGTTCGCAACCGAAGTGCAGTCATCGCGACCGGCTACGCAGACCAAATCGTCGTATCAACCATAATCATCGGGGAAGTGCTCTTGCTGTACTTTCTACGTCAACTGTCTGTGGCCCGCCGACAACAGCGTGCTTGGATTGTCCTCATCGCAATACTGACAATTCTCTCCACAGCAGGTACCCTGATTCTTTTGTATGCGTGACTGGGCAGACTGCCAACAGGAATGGTTGCTGGTCCCCCACCGGACCCGATCAAACTTAACCATCACCGCCATTGTTTGCAGATTGGCGTAGTGCGGGCGGCAGGCAGGTAGTCATCATGGAACGAAGTCGCATCATCATCAAATACTACAATCGTCGCATGCTGCTGACGGTTGATGTGAACGCGCTCTTGCAAACGGTGTTCGACGCCTGTGGTGACAGGGTGGGAATTGAGTTCGCCGAAATGGATGAGGTGGAGAAGGATGGAGCAACTGAAATCATCGAAGGGATGCGCGCAATTCGAAATCGCTCTTACATCCTGGAAATGACATCCGGAGAAGATATCCTGCGAAGAGAGGATTTGGAAAAACTCTCCGTTGCTGTCGGAAGAAAGTAAGAGAGGCAGCAATCAGAAGTCGAGCGGTGCTGAGCGACTGATGCCTGTTCCAACCGGCATGGCGCAGTTCTGGGTAATGTCAGGGCGTGGCAAGTTACCGGCTGATGAAGCACGGAATGGAAGCTCTTGCAGGATAGTACGAGCGTGATCATTCGAGACAAATGCGTGACACTGAATCTGCGGAACAGCGGAACGCTTCCCGTCCGGCTTATTGTCGAGCCCTGGGCGGAAGAGCTCTCTTTTCCTCCAGGTGCAGAATGGAATGTGGTCTGCGAGTCTCCGAGGTTAGACCCTATCCCGATCGAAATCTTAGATGGGACAATTCTCATCTTCGGTGTGAGCAGGTCCATGGTGCGAATCTTCAGCGGCGAGGAATGCATATGGGAGTGCTTCCCTGCGCTTGACTAAGGCTGTCGCTGTAACGTTCATCGGCGACTTGGATGGGGCGCAGCCACTATCAAAACCTGACGCATCTCTCTCGAAGCGGACACCTGACATGATTCCTCAAGAAAACATTCGGCTCGGATTTTACACCTCCTGCGACGGGCCAAGGCTGTTGCTGTTTGGCCCAATGACGGTCGATTTTCGCCCACTTCAAGATGCCTTTCGGCAGCTTGGCCAAAATGAACAGTCCATTCAGTTGGAGGCTCAGCCGTTCGTTTCGTCGACGAAAGTGACGCTCACGCTCACTTCGATTGTGACACCTCAGAGCGGATTGTTGCCCCGACTAAGTCAGGACGACTTGAAGTTTACATGGAGCGGCCAGTTAGACGGATGGGACATTTTGGCAGACCTCATCGCTACCACGGTCCAGGCAAAACATGCCTGCCACCAGTATCTGACGTCCTACCCCGACGACGATGCCATAGTTGTCATCTCACGGGGTGAATATCCCGACGAGGCAATGGATGGGTAATTCTCCGCCGGAGTAAATCAACCGCGGAGAATTGCGAGTCAGTGACAACACTACTTCACTGCCACTTCGACCCAGAACCAGCCGCGGAGGTCGCCTTCTTTGAATCCGGTGGCGGCGTCGTTGGGATAGTGTTCGGCGAGCTTGGCTTTGATCTCTTCCTGCAGGGTCTCCTGTGGACCGTGGCAGGTGACGCACTTTGACTGGAGCCTGATGGGGAGCAGTGCGCCAACCGTGTCGTTTTCCAAATTGACGAACTGTCCCTCGGATGGCGGTGACTCCAGCATTGGCTGAACCCAGGCGGGGGCTGTGTTATTCGGGTTCCGCAGCTTGAGGGCCGTGCGTCCGATTTTTACGCCCTGCTCTTCGCCAACGGTCTCCGCAAGTTGTGCGGCCTCGCGGCTGCAGACTTCGATTGCTGCCGCCGGTCCATCTGCGGTAATGACTTCAGTCAGTCGACCTGAGAGTTTCTGGAACAGTGCATCGCGAGCGGTAATGGCCTTCGCCTGTGCTGCGGCGATGTTCTCATCGAATTTCGGGAGTTCGTACTCAGTGTGGATTTCTTCCATACCATTTCGGATGAAGCGGCTCACGAGTTTGGCGTGTTCCTGCACGAGCATGACGACGTAAGGATCATCTGACTGGTAGGTCACCTTCACGCCCTTTTCCGTCTCTTCGTACTGAAGCGTGTACTTGTCCGAGTTCTTGATGAGTTGCACGAAGACCGGGTGAAACGTCATCGGCGGTAGCGGATTGTTTTCGAGGACGCGTGCATCCATGTTCGGGACGTGCTGCTTAATGAACGCCGCGATTTTCTCAACGTCCGATTCCGTGAGCGCCTCGGCTCCATCAGGACGCAACTTGACGGTGCGCCGGATTTTGTCGCGGTCGCCAAACATGCCGTGGATGGTTGTCATGTCCGGACGCATACCCGCCATTCCGCCTGGTCCGCGTCCACCACGAAATCCCGGGCCGCCCATCCCAGGACCGTGTCCTCCACCTGGTCCATGTTCGTGCTCTTCCCCAGGGCCATGCTCTGCATGCTCTTCATCTTTCACCGCGACATCTTCCGTGGCCGCAGGTTCGGCGTCGCCTGTTGCGGCGTCGGGAGACGCAACCTGGTTAGTGGTCGCGTCAGCCGGGGCATACTCAGTCTCACTGACAGTTGGCTCAACTGCCGGTTGGCAACCGAAGAACAGGACCACTGATAACAAAGCGGCAATTAGCGAGGACGTTTTCATTGAAGCTTCAGAATTCTTTTTGTGTTTACGTTGATCTTGATTTGTTCGGCACGGATTAACGGTCGGCGATGCCTTCTTCGACGAGGCAAATCGCTCGTTCCATGAGTTCGATTACGCAATTGTCGATGATGCGATAAAAAACGTTGTTCCCATCGCGGCGACTACCGACAATGCGTTTGTCATGCAGACGTTTTAGCTGATTCGAAACCGCTTGCGGTTTCATATTAACTGCCGCTGCGAGGTCCGAAGTACAAATTTCTCCTTCACGAGCAATTTGATGCAGCAGCCGCAGACGCGAATCATTCGCCAGCACTTCGAACAATGCCTCCACATCCTGCGAGAATTCTTCCGACATCAGCGGACGGCTCTGCAGGCTGGCTTTGGCAGGACAAGGTTTTGGGCGGCGACTTGGCATGACACTAATACACTAGGTAGTGTGGTGGTGTTTGGCAACCATTTTCTCGGAAACTCCTGAAATCCGTTTGGATGCACGCGCTACTATTTGTCTCAGCTACGACGGAGACGTTCTGTCGGGGCCGCTCGTCTCGTGCAGTTATTCATCGCGTTGCATTACCTGGCACACTAACCGTTCCAGTCCCCACGTTTCCACTTCGGCTCGAATATGTGGCTCCCATTCAGCGGGCACTGAGTAAAGATGCAGTTCTCTAAGTTGTGGTAGCGACCTCAGCTTAGTAATGGACTTCCACGACAACTTGTCTTGCGTGTCATCTCCATTCGACGGACAAAACTCATAAATGTGGAGACTCTCCAATTCGGGGCATTGCGCGAGTAAGTCGAATGCATGGTCATCGAACAACGTACCAAATCCTTCATCACTCACCCGGCATTTTTTGCCTCCAAAGTTTAGTGCAACAACTGCCCGGTATTTCGTTGCGAGTTCGTTCAACTCGGAATGTTGCAGCCAGAATTCAGGGGCGCGCAAACAGTCATCTTCCATCGGGAATAGCGGAGAGGAAAGTCCAGCAATTCTCACCGACTTCAGCTGCGGCTGCCTGCGGCACAACATGGCAATTGCCGTGCAGTCGTTTCCGTAGTACATCAGTTGGTTGAGGTGGCGCCAGACCGGCGGACCAAGAGAGTCCAACTCCGGGTCCGGATGAATTTCGTTCCAGTCGTGCCACGCATCCTCACGAAGCGCCAAAAACTCAAGGTGAACGAGGTTGCGAAACTTCCCAAGACTCACCATCTCGGTTTCCCCCAGAGGATCACCCCAATCGTTCTCAATTCGCAAGTGTTCGAGTGAATCCTCAAACTGACAGTCTTCTTCGATTAGAGTTCGTAGCAGCGTGATAGAGCCAGCGTAATCGAAACTGCGAAGCCGCTCCAAATTCTTTAGGCCTTCGAGTGTGCTTGTTCTGTCCTCCTCATCTGGATCATACCAGTCCTGCCTAATCCGCAGCGTCAGCTTTTCGAGCGGAAGCTTTGACAATGCGGCCGCACCTTCCTGCGAAAGAGTCCCCTGAAAGTCCAACTCCCTGATGGTGCGCAAGTTAGAAATCTGCTCGATGATGGCGTCATTGTCTGGTAAGTGGCTGCATTCGAACCTGAGAGAGGTCACCCCCGCCTCGTACAATTCCGAAAGATCGACTTCAATGCCATTTTCATGGACCAAGAGGTCAAGTGGCACGTGCGAGAGTCGTGCCTTTCGGTACAAGGCAAACACTCGCCGTTGCTGCTCAATGTCCTCGACGACTGAAATGCTTACCGAAGTAACGCGTCTCAAACCGAGGGGAATGCCGAGCAGACGTCGTGGAGAGGACCGGTACACATGAACATTCGGATAACTGGCGAGCCGCTCACGAGCGCGCTCCACATGCCAAATCCAACTAACGGCGAATAACGCCGCGATTACAAGCAGAGCCCCAAGTGACTTTACGAGACGTTGGGTTGTTTGGCTGCTTCGCACAGAGAAACTCCACCGTGGGTGTGTGTCGAAGAGATTCGCAAGGCAAACATGTGGTCAAGACCTTAGCGTTCACGATTACGGCTCTGGAATGACGTCCATTCCCGGAAAGTGATCACGGCCCCCCGAGTAGACTCTGTATTGCAGAACGGGACCGCAAGGGCCGACTACGCAATCCGGCAAAGCTGCTTTGATAGCTTGCACACCTTCTTCCGTGATTCCCGTCTGCCGGACATCCAGCCACTTCAGATGTTTCAGTTTGGCCAACCGCTCCGCTGAGTTGTCCGTCAATTTGTTCCGAAACAAAGTGACAGTCACAATACCAGGTGACTGTTCGAGAAACTTGAGGTCATTGTCGGAAAGTCGCAACTCACCAATATGGAGCTGTCCTTCAAAATCGGCTAGGCCAGCCAACCCCTCGGCAGTTACGTCGGTTCTGCTAAGGATGAGGCAATTCAGCTTCGGAAATCGTGCCTTCGTCAAATGGGCCAAGCCTGCGTCACCAATCTGATTGTTATACAGATTGAGAACTTCCAATGCAGGCAAAGACGGTAGTTGCTGCAATCCCTCATCAGTCAGGGAGCAACTTCCTAACGAAAGGTGCTTTAGCCTCTTGCAAGCGGTCAGATGCAAAAGTCCGTCACCGGCAATCGGATTTCCGTCCAACCGGAGCGTTGTCAGCTCGCGCGAGTCAGAAAGATGTCGAAGCGAACGATCTCGCAATAAGCAGTCGACAAGAACAACGAACTTTAGCTTCGGCGCCGTCGACAATGCTGCCATGGCAGAGTCGGAAAGCTGTGATCTGGTCGAGTAGGTCAGTGTGTTGAGGCTTCCATCACCAGTTTGCGCAGAGGGATAATCTTCCAGGTAAAGGAATCCGAATCTGAACTCCTCCAGGCTGCGAAACTGCAAGTTGGCGAGTCCTTCGCCGGAAAACTCGGAGGGCCGCTCATACCACTTGGAAAAGTCCCCACCCCAAATTCCCAAGCCTGTCAGCGACTCCGAATTGCCGCCAATCTTTCGTAAGACATTCTCAGTAACGGCTGGGCCAGAAAGAACCAAACGCCTGGGACGATTCAGGGCAGTGACCAGGGTTTCAAGTTGTTGCTCCGACATGGCCCAAGTTGTGCTGGAAAGCCCGGTTCCCTCGTGCCGCCGAAGATAGTCTTCTGCCAGCACAACGTCATCGCCTGACACATTCTGGTTCGCGTTAAACCCCCAGACGTTGTTGACGCCTAACCTCTCTACCGCTCCTCCGTCGACTGCAAAATCATCAGCCTTGCAGGACATTGAAGCAACACACAGCAGGGTCGCGCCAAGAATCATTGGATTCAAAAGGCGTCGTTTACAGAGACGTAGATTCATAAAGCCCTCTTGCAACAGGTTGGGGGTAATTGTCGACTCAGGTAGTGTATGGAGTGTCAAGGGCCGTTGCATGTTGTGTTCGGTCGCGTTCCTTGAATGGCCTGTCGGCACTGCAGCAACTTTGCCGGTGCTTTTTGTCGTTACCGCGAGCCAAGCGGAGCCGCCTCGGCTTCCCGTTAGCGACAACTTGGAATTGCAGGTCAGTTCCCGTCGGACGTGCCATGCTGAGTAAGCTGGATAGTGCGATCAGGCAATGATTTCTCTGGCCACTTTTCCGGCAACGCCGGTCAGGCGAAATGGCAGTCCGTGGTGATCGACGGTGAGTCGTTCGTGGTCGAGGCCCATCAGGTGCAGGATGGTGGCGTGCAGGTCGTTCATATGCAGTTGGCCCTCCACAGCTTTGTATGCGAAGTCATCGGTCGTGCCGTGCGTCAGGCCACCTTTCACGCCGCCACCTGCCAACCACATGGTAAACCCGTGGTGATTGTGTTCACGCCCGGGAGCACTCTTGTTGCCATCGAGGATTTGCGTGTGAGGTGTTCGACCGAATTCACCTCCCCACAGAACGAGTGTATCGTCAAGCAGCCCACGGGCTTTCAGGTCGGTGAGGAGAGCGGCAATGGGTTTGTCACTCGTGGCGCATTCCTTCTTGAGGCCACCTGCGATATTGCCATGATGGTCCCACCCGCCCAGGGACACCTGTATGAATCGCACACCTGCCTCGGCAAATCGCCGAGCCAGCAGGCACTGACGACCGAACGTATCTGTCGGTTTTTCGTCAATGCCATACAGAGCCAATGTTTCTTTCGACTCATCGGCAAAGTTTACCAGCTTGGGGGTTTCCGTTTGCATCCGGAAAGCCAGTTCGAACGATTCGATAACCCCTTCCATTTGTTGGTCGGCTTCTAGACGCTCCAGTTGCTTCCGGTTCATTTGCTGTATCAAGTCGATGCGGCGGCGCTGAATGTCGCGGGAAATGGTTGAGTCCGTCAGGTGTCGGATGGGAGCTTTGTCCGCAGCGGAGCCAACGTGCTCTATAGCTGTTCCTTGATGAATGGCAGGGAGAAATGCGCTGCTGTAATTGCGTTCTCCTTCCTTTGGCAGAATGGTGATGTAAGAGGGAAGCTGTTGATTCTCCGTGCCAAGCCCATAGGAGAGCCAGGCTCCCATTGACGGACCCGTTTCAAACAAACTGCCAGTGTGCAGTTGCCGTATGGCGACAGGATGGTTCGGACTATCGGCATGCAGGCCGCGTAACACGCAAAGGTCATCTGCATGCTGCGCGGTAAACGGCAGTAATTCGCTCATGTAGAGACCACATTCGCCAGCATGCTTGAACTTGGAAACTGGCCCCAGCAGTTTCGTGTCGTCCAGTCCGACGGTCGCCTCCGTTTCGGGTAACTGGTAGGGCAACGACTGCCCGGCGCGTTTTTCCAGTTCTGGTTTGAAGTCGAAGAGGTCCATTTGTGACGGACCGCCTGACATGAACAGGAAAATGACACGTTTGGCCCGAGCTGGAAAGTGAGTCGGCTTAGCGGCAAGTGGCGGCGCGACGTGATCACGCAGTTCAGTGGCAGCGGCCTGCTCTTGAAGCAAGGCGCTGAGAGCCAGTGAACCAAACCCGCAGCTTGTCGCCTGAAGGAAACTTCTTCGTGAGGCGGGCTGTTGTGAATTTCTGACTGGCATTGCTCTATCACTCACAGAAGAGAAAACTGTTCGACCCGAGCACCGCATGGCACAATTGTGTCCAGGCGACCTGTTCGTCGCTTTTCAATTCATTCATACAGGAATCAACAAAAGCCAAAGCCGCGGCGACTTCTTCAGGCTTCGCGGGACGACTCACTGTCAACAGGTACAAACGGTTGACGCGTGCCGCATTGTCGCCGGGTACATCGGACTTCAGTCGCTCCGCCAGTGCCTCCGCCTGTTGTTTCACAAACGGTGCATTGAGCAGGAAGAGTGCCTGTGTCGCAACGGTTGTATTGGCACGTGCACCGGTAATGTCACTGGGATGCGGGAAGTCAAACACACTCAGAATTTCAAAATCACCCAGCGGACGTTGGCGTCGCAGCGGGAGATAAACGGAGCGGCGTAGTTTAATGTTTTCAGGAATCTTGCCCGCCCAGGTGGGAGGATTCACGTTACCACCGAGCCCGTTAATGTTCCCCTGCAAATCCAGTCCAAGTGACGGTCCGCCACGCTCGGTACTAAGTTGTCCACTGGCAGACATCATGGCGTCGCGAATCGATTCCGCTTCAAGCCGACGGCGAGGCATGTGCCACAACAGTCGGTTGTCAGGGTCAACTTCGGCGGCTTTGGGGATGTATGTCGACGACATCTGATAGGTGTGCGAAAGGACAATGTGCCGGATTGTCTGTTTCAGCGACCAGTTATCATCGTCGCGCATGCGAACGGCAAGATAGTCGAGCAACTCCGGATGACTGGGGGACTCGCCATGCACTCCAAAGGAGTCGACCGTGCGAACCAGACCTTGTCCGAACAGGTGATGCCAAATGCGATTCACCAGCACGCGCGACGTGACGGGGTTTTCGACGTCGGTCAACCAGTCAGCGAGTTGCAGGCGACCGCTGGTGTCGCTGGGAATGACATGACTGGTCGACGTCGGAATAGCCGACAGAAATCCTCGCGGAACAGGTTCTCCCAAGTTTTGAAAATCTCCTCGTCGATAAATCGGACTGTCGGAAGGAGTTTCAATGTCCCGAACGGCGAGGGCAAATTCGGGGGCATCCTGCTGTTCCAGTGTGGCGATACGCGTCCTGAGTGCATTCATCTGCTCCGTCAACTCCACCGCCTTGGCGTGCGACTTTTGTTCACGGTCGGCCACCGGCTTGGCTTGTGCCAGGTCTTTTGGCCCACCGCTGAAGAATTGAATGGCATAGTTGCCGCTATTGACCTCCACCGCGTGAGAATGGTTTATGCCGCTACTCTTCCATCCGGGCAAGATGGCCTGCGCGAACACCGGAAGCCCCGTGTTCGCCTGAACTCCCTTGATGGGGCCTTGCTGCAACCCATTAAAATCTTCCGAGAAAACGGTCTCTTCATTCGCGGTGATATACAAATCATCAATAGCTCCGCCGAATCTTCCACTCCCAGGATTGGCACTTGTGACGCGAATTCGGATATCGCCGCTTCCATCACCCACGTAACAGAACGTGGCGTCGTGAAGGATCTGGGACTCCTTGGTCCCCGGCCACAAACCTGTGACGTGTCGGAGTGTCGTCAGCACACTTCCGTCCGCCCTGAGCAGTTCAATTTGCAATCCGTCGTCGGCCGCTGTCTTTTGAGAGGCAATGGACCACACGCTCGGCCCGGCCCTGAAGCTCACTTCGTAGGTTGTCCCGTCGGTATTTGCCGGAATGGCATTCTCCAACGCGAGCACATTTGTGTCGGTCGCCTCCGGGATGTCGAGCAAGCATGTCGTTAGCTCTCCCTGCAATTTTTCCAGTTCTGCACGCAAGTTGACGACCTGCAATCGGCGTTGCTCACGCTCCTCTGCTGAGGAATTCAATTCGGGAAGTCGCGTCTCGTTGATAGAACTCCAGACTCCGGGACCACTGTGGCTGGTTGTCAGTGTGCTGTGAAAAATACCAGCCAGTGCGTAGTAGTCCGACGTGGGGATGGGGTCGAATTTGTGATCGTGACAGCGCGCACACGAAAGGGTTTGTCCCAGGAATGTCCTTCCAATGCGGTCGATTTGATGGTCAACAACGTCGGCGGCGAGTTGCTTCTTGATGTAGTTCTGCAGCGTCCACGGGCCAATGGCCAGGTATCCCGTAGCAATGATTTGCTCACGGTGTTGTTCCTCACTTTCAAAGGGCAACAGGTCTCCCGCAATCTGTTCTTGAATGAACTGGTCCAGCGGTTTGTCGTTGTTGAACGAGTTGATGACGTAGTCTCGGTAACGCCAGGCATCACGGATGAGGACGTTCCCGTCGATGTCCGCCAGGTCGGCATAACAGGACAAATCGAACCAGTGCCGGCCCCAGTGGTCTCCAAAACCAGGCGAGGCGAGCAGTCGATCAACAACGTGTTCGTACGCGTGCGGCGAACTGTCGTTGAGGAACGCGCCAATTTCGGCAGGCGTTGGTGGGAGCCCCGTAAGATCAAAGGTCACACGTCGCAACAGTGTGTAGCGGTCGGCGTCATCTGCTGGCTGGAGCCCCTCGGCACGCAGCCGCTGTACAATGAATGCGTCCAAATCATCAAACGCCCAATTGTCATTGGCAATGTCGGGAACCGACGGACGCGTGATTGGCTGAAGTGCCCACAGTTTTTCCGGGTCAATTGTCGCGGCTTCCGCCTGGCGCGGATCGGGAGCTCCCATGGCAATCCACTTTTCCAGTAGGGCGATTTCTTCAGCGGGCAGTTTTTTGTCCGGCGGCATTTCATAGCCCTCGTACCGCACGGCTTGCATCAGCAGGCTCTTGTCGGGTTGTCCCGGAAAAACTGCGGGGCCTTCGCGACCTCCCTTTTCCCATCCCTGCCGTGAATCCAGGACCAGTCCACCCTTGGCCTTGCCCGACTCGTGGCTGTGGCAGGCGTAACAACGCCGTTTGAGGAGAGGTGCAATTTGCTGTTCGAAGAACTCGATTTCGCTAGCTTCTGAAACCTGGTCAGCACTGGGGACACCGTTGACTTCCTCTGCACAAGCGATGGCGCAGGCAAACAAGAACGGCAAGAGTGCATAGCGTTTCATGAGGCAACTGTCGCACATCGTCTCTGAAAAACCAACAGATGTTAGCGATTCTCAATGACGTCCAGATGAAGGTCAATTCCTTCTACTTCACCTTATTGACCTTCTGGAACACCGCGAACGTCGTGTCCCAGGTGACGTCTTCTTCCTTGGCGGCGACATCGACGGGGGCGGCGAAGACGGTTTCCCAGTTCATTCCATCTTGGCTCCGTTTGATGTCATACCGGCGGCGTTCCACGTTGATGAGAGTTCCGCCGTCTGATTCAACAAATCGGCCTCCCGGCGTCGACTTCGGCAAGTCTTTCCAATTGATTCCGTCTCTGCTTTTTCGTCCGTGGCTTCCCTTCTGGGCGGTCAGCCAGAACTCACCACGGACAAAGCTCAGCCCGCGCCAGGAGTGTCCCCAGCCTTTGAGGCCGGGATCGTGTTGGGTCCAGGTTTTGCCACCATCTTCGGAGCGAACGATGTAGTCCTTGTAACTGCACACGAACACGCCGTTGCCGTAGGCGAGTTCTTCCTGTCCTCGGTCTTCGACATTTGGGATGAGACTGTGCTGCCAGTTCTGGCCGGTTTTGTCACTGTAGAAGACGTGTCCCCCGTCACCCACAATGAGAAACCGGCCCCCTTCGTAATCGCCGAAACAGCAAATCATGTGGTGCGTTTTTCCGCCTGCGAGCAAGTCCTTCAAACTGTGCTGCTGCCAGTCCGCAAACGTCCCAGATGAACTCGTCATCCCCCGCCACATATCTGCACTGGTGAGCAGCACGCCATTCCCGCCAGCCGCACTCCAGGTACTTCCCAGCTGCGCCGGCTGCGCATTCAAATGCGTCCAGTGCACGCCGTCATCAGAGCCAATGTACACGCCGGGCGTCCCCCAACCGGAGAACGCGCCAATGACGCCATCTGTCGCCGCCATGCCATAAACCGCAAACGTCCCATGCCACCCGCCGTCTTCTTTGGAGTCAGTCCCCAGAAACGTCTGCTCCCAGGTCTTACCATCATCCCGCGAAACAAGAATCCGCATTCCCTGCTTGGAACAAACCGCAAACACCGGCTCCTCCTGCCGGGGATTCAGTTTGCCCCCAAACGGGATGTCAGGTCGAACTTCAACGTGCTTGCTTTGGGCCTGAACCTGAAACGCACAGAGACTCAGTACCAGAGCCGCGGCGGAGGAGTGACGAATCATTAAAGAATTCCTTGGAAGACAAACGGCGCGTTCTTGCCGAAAAGACTGAATCATGGAATCTGCAACTCTCCTCGTGCAAGCCGTACCAGCCATTCGGAGAGCGGCATATCGTAGAATTGAATCCGCGGCGGATTCGCGACCACGATAGTCCACTCGCTGGGCGCGCCGTTGCACAAATAGAACAAGTATCGCCCGTCGAGAATACCAATTGGTAAAAGTCCGCCAGGGGCAGGGAATTTCGGCAATTGAACGAGGCTATTTGTGTCAACATCGACTTGCTCGTCCGCCTGCGAAATTTCATCCATATAAGCAACGATGAACTCCGCAGTTCGTTGCCGTCGACCACAAATCAGGTCGAGCAACTGCACTGTGATATTTTGACTTGGCACGTGCATCTGATGTTCTCCGACGAGTGCCAGCAATGCCTCGAACTCACTGGGCAGCAATACCTGGCGTCCGTGAGCAAACCCCTCTTGCTTCGGCACAAGCTCAGCGGTTGTCGAAACGGCAACCGTTTCCGCAATCATATCAATAGGCAGCGCTGTTGTTCCGATTTCCGTCGCGAAATCTTCAACCAGTTTGTGTCTCCCTGTCTTTCGCTCACATTGAAACGTCGGGAAGTCACTGCTGGCACCCTCTGTGAGAACGTCTCCGTCTCTGTCAGCGTTGCTAATGGACTCAACCAACTTGTTTGAAAGGGAGTTGTACAACCACTCGCTGAACCCCATGTCCAACGGAAAGGAGAATTCATTCCGACACTCAATTATTCGCCAGCTATTTGGCTCACCTATCCGTTCCCAGAGGATAAAACTTTGATTGGCGTCCGCTGCGGGAAACCAACCTTCCTGATCTGAGAATTTCGGAACGACAATCCGGTCGATATACGGCGGACCATGGGGCGTCCACTTTTCTGTTTCGAATAAACCATCGTCCATGAACACCTTGCAAACATGATGCCATAAGCTCACCGCTGATTCGTGGTTCAAACGATGGAATGGTGATGGAATGACCCACTGATCAATGCCTGCTCGCGACAGTCGAATGTCTCCATAAAGCTCAACAAATTCCTTAAAGTCATCAGGGAACGGCCCCCAGCGGCGTTCGACGTGCTCCCAGGCAAATGTCGGCGTTGGAACAAAAATGGGAACTTCGGATGGGGGAATTAGCTGAGTAATCCGCTCGTTCCACTCGTTCATACTGAGTTCTCCGAAAAGCTGTTGGACCGCACGATGCACTCACCACTTAAACTGTCGGGCCAGTCGCGCAGAATGCTCTGCAACGACATCTGGATTCTTCGCGGCGACGTTTCGGGTTTCATGGGGATCTTTCACATGGTCGTACAGTTCCTGTGCCATGACTTCGCCGCCATCGATGGCATGCCATTCGGTGTAGCGCCATCTGGCTGTGCGAATCGAGTATCCCCATGCCTTCCAGTTCTTGGGTGATCCGTAGAACGGTTGCTGATGCTGGGTGAACGCGGCCTCTTTCACCGAGTTGGCGGGATCAGCGACGACGGGTGCGAGACTTGTTCCTTCGAGGCGTTTGTTGAGGTCACCTTCAATCCCGGCCAGCGTGGCGAGTGTGGGGTACAAATCAATCAGTTCGGCCAGTGCGGCGGTTGTTCTGCCATGACCACGCGAGCGCGTTGGATCAGCAATAATGAGCGGTACGCGGGCGTCGAGTTCGAAGTTGGACGTCTTCCCCCACAGCGACTGCTCGCCAATGTGGAAACCATGGTCGGACGTGAAGACCACAATGGTGTCCTCTGCATGGCCCCCGGCTTCGAGGGCGTCCAGAATTTCGCCGAGCTGGGCGTCCATGAACGTAATCGACGCATAGTATCCGTGACGGAAATGGCGGACTTCTTCAGGTGTGAATTGTCGGCCTTCCGGTGTGCCGCCGTAGCCATGAATTTCTCGCGACTCGTGCAGGGCAATGTCCGGTGCATCAACCGGGGCATCCTCCGGATAGGGCAATGAAATCTCATTGGGATTGTGCATGTCCCAGTACTTCTTCGGAGCGACAAACGGCAAATGCGGTCGCCAAAATCCGACGGCGAGAAAGAACGGTTGGCCATCGGCGGGATGCTCACGCAACATGGCGGCTGCGAGGTTGGCAATTTGTCCGTCACGATAAGCAATGTCCGGAACGTCATGCGACTCCGTGACCGGAGCTTTCTTCGTGAGGGCCTGACGCAGCGCGGGGGGCGTGTTGGTGTACACGGTGTCGTCGGCGTGCGTCCCTTTGAACAGCACTTCATCAATCGACCACGAACGCCTGTCCTGCGTTTCCCCCATGTTGTGGAACAGCTTCCCAATATTCTGGCAAAAGTAGCCATGATTCTTGAAATGCTGCGGCAGCGTAATGAGCGTTGATCCCCCATCCGCCGTGTCGCGGAAATACTTTCGCAGGTCGTCCACTTTCACGGTGTCAGGCCGCAGCCCCGTCAGAAACGACGAACGCGAAGGATTGCACACTGCCTGCTGACAATACGCGTTGTCAAACACCAATCCCCGCGCGGCCAGCCGGTCGAGGTTGGGGGTAATCGCGGCTGCATCACCGTACGGACCAATGGCACAGTTCAGGTCATCAGCGACGACGAACAAAACGTTCGGGTGTTTCGCCGCCTGAGCGACGTGACAGGCAAACAGCAGAACGCAGGCAAGCAGTAATCTCATCGCACGCTTTCGTTGACGTTGTTCATGGGACTGAGTCAGGCTTCCTGCTCTACATTTCGCTTGTGACGAATATACAAGTCGTCAATGGTCCATGCCATGCAGTGGTCGGTGCCTATGGATGAGGATGGGGGAACCGCGAATCAGGCGAATAGAACGAATACTCGACACGATTAACCGCAAGCATGCAGTTCCAGTTCTTGGTTGGAGGTATCTTGGTTCTGTTGGTCGTTCAAGATTATTCGCAAGATTTGCAGTATTCGCGGTTCTTCTCCCCTTGAGTGAAATGTGACGGAGCGATCAACTGCCACTCAGTGGCACAGACATTCCCGTCTGTGAAATAATGTCCCGCCGGAGCAGAGCAGTGCTCTAGTAAAATCAGAAATCACACATCATTCAGGCAGGCATAAATTCCCATGAGCGACGATCAAACACCATCAGTGGCGGCAAACTTGCGGACGCGTCTTCTTCAGGGAGATCGACTCCTGGGAACCATGCTCACCCTTCCCAACGGGGCGGTGGCCGAAGTGCTTTCATCGACGGGATTCGACTGGTTGTTCGTCGACGCCGAGCATGGCCCGTTTGAGGCTGCCGAACTGCAGCTCATTCTCCAGATTGTTGGTGACCGCACACCCTGCCTCGTCCGCGTTCCCACGCATGACGAAATCCCCATCAAGCGGGCGCTCGACCTCGGCGCGGCGGGCATTATTGTTCCGCAGGTCAACTCGGCCGATCAGGCCCGAAAACTCGTCGGCTATTGCCGCTATGCCCCGCTGGGCAACCGTGGTGTCGGCATCGCCAGAGCCCAGGGTTACGGGCAGCGGTTCGCGAGCTATGTCGAGAACGCCAATGAGCAGACCACCGTCATTATGCAGGCTGAGCACATTCGTTCGGTCGAGAACATTGAAGACATCGTCGCTGTGCCCGGCGTCGACGGCATTCTCGTCGGCCCGTACGACCTCTCCGCCAGTATGGGCCTCATGGGCCAAATCGACCATCCGGACGTCGTTGCCGCAATTGATCGCGTCACCCAGGTTTGCAAAACCGCCAACAAACCGCTCGGAATTTTCGGCGTCACCAGCCAGGCCGTGCAGCCCTACATCGAACGCGGCTACACCCTCATCGTCGCCGGCGTGGATACGCTTATGCTCGCTCACGGAGCGGGGAAGATGTTGAAGGATTTGCGTGGCGCGTAACGAAAAAAGAAAAAGCGGGAAGCGCGAATTGGGTTTCGCACTTCCCGCCTGATCGTTTTTCGACTTCCGACTCACCTATGCAGGCGAGACGTTCTCAGCGCAAGGGCCTTTTGGGCCGCTGGCTTTCGTGAACGTGACTTGCTGTCCTTCACGAAGTTCATCGAATGTTGTACCGACAACATTCGACGAATGGAAGAACAAGTCCTTGCCCGAACCTGTGTCGATAAATCCAAAACCTTTGTTGGTGAGCCGCTTAATTGTACCTTCAGCCATTCGTCACATTCCTCAGTTTGATCTTGCAACGTAGCCTGAATGCCAAGCTGATTCGTACCGTTGCAAGCTACACTTTACAGGAATTTCTGCATGTGGAGCACTCGCTTCAGGAAGATACTGGCCAAATGGTGTGAATTCCTGATGAAAGGAATAGGAGCCCAGTTTTGCGGCAACTCACGTGTCACACTGCGGTTACATTGAATCTTGACGCAATCCACGTGGAGTTTCGGGGCTGGCGGCGGTCGTCTATTGCGTTGTCAGGCCATAATTGAAGTGAGCACACGCCCTTTGGGGACAACTTCAAACGGCCTGCCGAGTGAGTCGTGGATGAGCGTGGTCGAGTCAATGCCCAGCAGGCGGTAGATGGTCGTCATGACATCTCCCGGGCTGACCGGAGAGTCAATCGGCGTTGCGCCGTGACGGTCACTGGCTCCAAAGACGTAGCCCTGACGGATTCCAGCGCCAGCGAGCATGACGGTGTAGCAGGAATTCCAGTGATCGCGACCGGCGTTGCCGTTGATTTTCGGTGTGCGACCAAAGTCGCCCAGCACTGCGACCAGTGTTCGGTCCAGCATGTTTCGATTGGAAAGGTCCTGCAGTAGACTGCTGCACGCGGCATCGAATTCCGGAAGGAGTCGCGTCTTCAGCGTCTGGAAATTGTTGCCATGCGTATCCCACGTCGCGTTGGCGTCTGGGGCCCATGACAAGGTGACAAAGCGAGTCCCGGCTTCAATCAGGCGTCGCGCGAGTAATGCACTTTGACCGTAGATGTTCCGACCGTAACTTTCACGAAGTGCCTCTGTTTCTTTGCTGAGGTCAAATGCGTCCTGAGTTGCGTTGGATGTCAGCAACTCGAAGACCTGAGACTGAAAATCATCAATGGCGGTCATCGACCGTTCGTTGGGCAGTGGAAGACCGTTCCCCAGCTGCTCCAGCAACTGGCTGCGATTCTCCAACCGGTCACGAGAAACCGATTGAGGAAGGTCGAGGTTCTCGACGTGAAAGTCAGCAGCGTTGGGATTATTGAGAACCCAGAAGGGATCGTACGTCTGGCCCATTAATCCACCGAGGAATCCCGGCTGCAGCGGACCACCGGCACCCTCTTGAGTTTTGTAAGGGAGAGCCACATACGGGAATGTTCGTCGTGTGGGCGGTCGGAATCGGGCCATGACCGATCCCGGTGAAGGACGGTCGCTGGGTCTCGCTCCGCCACCAAATTCGCCGCGGTCATGCCCTGTTAACGCTGCGTAGACCGCGGCCGCATGAGAATTGTTCACGCCATGATTCATCGACCGGATTAACGTGGCTCGATGCATTTGCTGGGCCAGACGCGGCAAATGTTCGCTGACGGAAACCCCGGTCAAACTGCTGCTGATGGGTTGAAACTCACCTCGAATTTCGGTCGGTGCCTCGGGCTTCATATCCCACATGTCGAGGTGACTGGGGCCGCCATTCAGAAACAGCACAATGCAATGATCAGCCCGCGCCCCATGGTGTGATTCAGCCAGCAGACTGCTCGTTCCACACAACGCTGGTATTGAGGCAGCCCCAAGACGCAGCAAATGACGCCGCTGAAAGAATCTTGAGTTGGAATTGTGGCTTTCAACCATTTGGCAAATCTCTTGAAAGACTTGGAACCGTCTTGGTAAGTATATCGCCGAATGGGGGACGCAAGTAAGGGCACCTGCTTGCAACAATCCTACCGAACGCCGCTGCGTTCGATGAGGCCGCACATCATAATTCAACTGTCTGGCACTTCGTGCGGAATGGGTGTACAACTCCGGCTCTCGCTCGGCGTTTGGTAGTAACAATGCACAGGCTGCGTGGCATCATTGTGAGCGGAATGTTTGCATCGAAAAAGTTGTTGGTTTGATTCATGTCTCAGCCTCTCATTGCCATTTGTCCCGAATGCGAGAAGCAACATCGTCTTCGACCTGAAATGGCTGGTAAACAGTTCCGTTGCAAAGGTTGTGGCCTGCCGGTGCGGGCACCGGACGAAGTGACCCCACCGAAGTCACGACGAATCCCACCGCGCACGCGACCAGCCAAACCCAAATCGCAACCGGCAGCACGTGACCTCTGGGATTTTGACGTTGCCGCTGCAGAGGCCGCCGGCCCGGTCATCAAGAAGCGTCGCACAAAGTCGAAGAGGAGGTCTCGCGACGATGACTATGACGATGAATATGACGATGACGACGATTCAAATTTCCTGCCCAACGGGCGAGTCGCCCTCATTCTCGGCCTGGTGTTCCTTGCGTTTTACATTGTCGCTATTTTTGTCATGCCTATTCGAATCATGATGTTCGGCGTCATGCTGCTCATGGGAATTCTGATGTTGACCATCAGCGGATTTGGAATTGTCATTGCCGCATTTTCCGAAGATGCCACAACTGGCCTCATGGTCCTGTTCATTCCGTTCTACATTTACCTTTACATGTACAACAGTTATCGCGAAAACTGGAAAATCATCATGCTTGGCCCACTGGGAATGCTCATCATTGCCGGGACCTTCCCCATGATGATGCTGGGTGCACTCGTGGATGTGGCCTCAAGAGCCCAGTGACCAGATCACTTGGCCGCTCAAACAGGGCAACCTAAAAGTCGCCCAAAGGTTCCCCTCCGGCGGGAGTCGCCAATGCCTGAAGCACGGTCGGGTCGATGTCACTGTCGATGAATTTGGCAGATCCGTCCACAAAGAGAAACTGGCAGCCAGGCTTTCCCCAGCAACCATTGAACTGATTTGGTGTCGGGCCAATTCCATCTGCCGGGTCACGCAAATTCGTAGGATCGCCCCAACGTTTGAATCCGTGTGTCACTTCTCCGACCGCAATCGTATTGCTCGCTCCATCGTGGACTTGCTGGAAAGACATGCCATAGTGTGCGGGAAACATGTGGACATTTCCCGCGTAGTATGACGTGCTTGGATCGGGCTGAGTCATTACGCCAGGATTCCGGTAGGCGGGCACCACCTGCTGGTAAGCATGACTATTCTGGGCCGACTCCCAACCTTCATTAAAATCAATTTGCTGGTACAGCGGTGCCGCGTCGACGTAGGGAAGCAGGCGTGCCTGCCAACTACCAAGGGACACGCCATCCTCCCGTACGACATCGCCGGGCGGAAACATGTTGTACGTTTCATGGTAGTTGTGTAGTGCCAGGCCAATTTGCTTGAGGCCATTCTTCGACTGCGTCTGACGCGCTGCTTGGCGGGCTGCCGGAACCCCTAAGATGGTCAATCCCACGCAGCCGATGATGCAAAAGCCTGCCACAGTCCCCAGGGCGATAATAATGAGCCCAACGCTGGGCCCGCTCATTTTGGATCGCTTCTTGCGTTTTCGCGACGAGTCATTTCGAGCCATGTTTGTTCCAGCCAGGCATCAATTCAAGTTCGGGTAATCCAAAAGTGTAGGTCGACCTTCGGGATTTATCGGGCAGTTTCCTCATTGCGAAAGTAGGAAGAGCCCCCCAATTCGCCGAAGAGCATGGAGTATGGGGGCCGTGTTGGTACCGTGCAAGTAATGGACGGGCATTGTCTGGAGATGGAGATTTCCCCGTCATTGTTCGCAAGAATACCGTCCAGCACCCTTCGATCAACCGCAGCACGGACATCCCTTGTCCGTGGGCGAGCACTGTTGTGGCGGGAGGATTTGGACTTTCGTCTTCCGCTTACTCTGTTCCTTCGAGATGCCATACCCCATCATTTCCAAGGACGACCGAGATTTGACGCGACGGCAACAGAAACTTTTCAATGCGCCACTTCCCCTGATGTTTCCTGGCCTCAAACGTTGCTGTACCGACATAGAGTTTCGGGGCGTTAAAAGTGACTTTTCCCTGTGCGACGTCATCGGTCGAGTTTGTGATTTTGCATTCCGTAATGTAGTCGGGCTGAATAATGCTTAAGTAGCCCTTTGAGCGGCTTGGGGACATTGCGTGAGCGATGTCGCCCGGTTTCGGAAATCCCTCCACGAGGAATTTGAAGTCATTCGCATCCTCGGGGGACTGGTCTCGGATATCGAGATTCATCAGGATCAGCGACAGAGACTTGCTCTTGATGGATTCGGCGGAAGGGCTGCCATGCAGAATCTGGAAATCGTCATTGCTGATGGAGGCTGCCTCCGGAATTAACGAGCGAGCAAGTTCCTCAGTGAGTGGGCCATCCTGGTATTTGCCATCGGCGTCCGCGGCAGGAGTCATGTCTGGCTTGACGCGTTTCAGTGTCAGTACAACGTCGTTGACCGAGTTTGGCTGCGAGTCGAAGGCTGTTGGTCGTTCATCCGTGTTTTCGGAGAAGCAAATTCTCAAGGTGTCTCCCTGCAAGTCATAAATCCCGGGCTTTGTAAGCCCGTCGTTGGTCATGTCGATGGACTTGGGTGTCGTCGAAGGGTCGAGAGTGTAGGTGGACTCGTTTTCTCTACCGGCGATCGACATGGTCATGGACTCATTGGTAATCACCATACGAATGTCCTTGATGGCCTCTGGTGGGCCAGTGCGGCCACTGTCTTCCGCAAAGATGACTTGCCACTCACCTTGGATTGCTTCCGCATCTGACACAGTGCCCTCGTTATTCGCCGTTGGCTGATTTGGAGCGAACCAGTCTGGTACATCTACTTCGTCCTTGGCGACCCATTCAATTTCCAGTGCGATAAACCGGGCGTTGCCCTTCGAAGCCTCTATCATCGATTCCGTACGACGACCATAGGTGAGGTCTCCACTCCAGTCAGCAAGGTGATAGAGAATGGTCGGCTCATCCCATGCCAGGTCGCCACCGTTCACAACGGGCGTGACTTGAAACGTTCCCTTGACCGCCAGCGGGCCACCTTTACTGCGACTGAACTGCATGTCGTCTGATGCGATTTCCAGACTTGTCGTCATCGACTCTGGTTCGTTCTCCAACTTGGTCTGTGACAATGTCAAATCGATAGTCGACGACTCTGTACCATTGGCTCGCAGCACACTTTCGCTGGCGACTTCCAGTTCTCCGTTCGCAATATGCAGCAAGCGAACCCGCATGGCTTCCACCTTCTGCGTCGTGAGTTGCCAGTGGTGACCGTTCTTCGCATTGTAGCTCTCAACATGGACATTTGGTCGCGCGCCAGCGGCGACGCGAGAGTTGCCTTCCTCATCTGGAGTCAGCTGCCGAGTCCCCTCCAGGAACTCGCGAACGTTGCTGTTGTCCCGGGCAAGTTGCTCCTTGAGAACCTGAGCATATGCTGAGACGCGGTCCGTATCCCTTACCAGCGATTCTGGAGCGGGCAGCCCGCTGGGGAGTTCTACGTCAATCTGATTCCAAACGGCACGATTCGACGTGACGTCAAGGAGAAACAGTTTGCCTCGCGAGGCATCACGAGCTTTTCCATCAACCTTCAGCTCAGTGGATTTGAATTGAGCGCGGCTCACATGGACATCAAGGTCCAGTTTGATCCCTTTGCCGTCAATGTAGAAGCCGTCTCTGAGTGTTGCGGTTCTTCCATCGAACTGTACGCCGGCGTCGGCTACACCCGAAGCCTGGCTCAAGTCGGTGCCGTTGTGGCGAACAAGGACAATGTACGTGAAGCCACGCTTGCCGGAAGGGTCTTCGTACATGCCGAACATCACGCCCGGTTCATCTTGTTTCAGATAAGAGTTTCCGGCCGAGAAGTACCATCCCTCACCGTCAATTCCTGCGCCGCCAGTGACCATTGAATAAGGTTCACTAGACCGCGAAGGAGCGAAGCCGAAATAGGTGACAGCGCCGACCAGAATGACCGCGATGATCAGTTTGAGATCTACAGCCCACTTGGAATTGCCTTTGTCCTCGTGTGGACTTGTCTGAAGATGTTGCACGCCAGTCAGAACTCCTGCAATTGAGGAGAGCACGACGGAAGCAACCAGATAAAACAACGTGCGATCGGGCTCGGCGACGCTGGTTTCGCCAGAAAAGAAGAACAAGTCCAGACAGAAGAATGCGACAGGAACCAACGACAAGTAGAAGAGCCATTTGGCCGCTACAGAGAGCCAGTTGGGGCCCATGTCGCCCGCCGCAGCGTTTTGTCCACCTGCATTCTCGTTACCTCCACCATCGGACGGCACCAGTTCCTGCGGCCCGTCCGTGACCGGTTGCCATGTTCGCAGGAAGTCTTCGAGGGCGTTGGCAACTTCACTCGGCGTGAGGTAACGCTCGTCCGGATTCTTAGCCATCATCTTAGTGATCATGGCAATGAGCTCATCGGGGACATCATCTCGAAGCGTCTTCAATGAGTCCGGCTCAACTTGTGCGTGACTCTTGAGTTTGTGCATCACACTGCCGTCAGCGAACGGCGGACGCCCCGACAGCAGGTAGTACATTGTCGCCCCGAGACTGTAGATGTCGCTGCGAATGTCAACCTGACGGGCGTCGTTCGCTTGCTCCGGCGAAATGAAATCGGGTGTGCCCATGATGGCGCCAGCGGCCGTCAAATCTCCGCGAACCTCAACTGAATCAGTGCCGGGAATTGCCTCAGGTGAAAGTGAGGCGAGGCCAAAGTCGAGGATTTTTACGGTGCCATCCGCCGTGACCATCAGGTTGTGGGGTTTCACGTCGCGGTGGACCATTCCGCGTTCGTGGGCATGTTGCAGTCCCATCGCGGCCTGCCTGATGTAGTTGCAGGCGTCGACGACTGACAGAGCCCCCTGCTCTTTCACAATCTGCGAAAGGTCAACTCCATCGACGTACTCCATGACCATGAAGTGGTAGTCGCCAGCCTGGTCGGCGTCGTGCGAAGTGACGACGTTCGGATGCGAAAGCTGGGCGGCGGCCTTCACCTCCCTGTGAAACCGATTGACCGCTTCGGTCTTACGAAACAGGTCACGGTTAATGACTTTTAGTGCGACTCTCCGCTCCATTTTGCGGTGAAGGGCTTCGTAGACGTCTCCCATTCCGCCTTTGCCAATGAGTCTGACAATTTCATAGCGAGGATGCTCGGCCAGTGCTGGAGGAATGTCTCCGCCACGCACAGACGGGCGAGAGCCTATCTCAAATTGGTCCAAGGTGTCCCCGGTCTGCAACTGCTGAGCTTCCTGGAGGAGGTCGATAAACGTGTCATGCGATGACATGTTGACGATGGTCTCACAGCAAGGCTCGCACTCACTGATGTGCGAGTCGATCGCAGCAGCTCTCTCTTCAGGAAGATGGCCAAGACTGTAGGCACTCAGCTCTTCCTGGCTAGGATGGAGGGCCTGCTGGTTCATGAATCACTCCTGAAAAGCGGTTCCGCTGTTCTCGTTTCAAGTTGGCGTCGGACCAGGTCACCGGCTTCGGTCGAAATGGTTCCATTGGTCCTCAACAATGAAGACCAGAACACGCGAATTCTTGTCAGCTTTTCCCGAGAAATTCCGAAGAAGACTCGACAATCCCTTCTGACTCCTGTCGCAACCTGCGTGTGACACGAGATTTAGCAAGGCACACGGCATTCAGGGAAATTCCCAGTTCCTGGGCAACATCGCCCGGTTTGGCTCCGTCCAGCACAACTCGTCGAAACGCTTTCCAAGTCGTTGACTCGAACTGCGGCTCGACGATTGCCAGCAGTTGCTGAAGCACGTATTGGTCGTGCTCTCGATTCCATAGAACGGTGATTTGGCTGGCGGGATCGTCCAAAAGTGCCAACCTGGCATCGATGTCGGATTCGCCCCGAGCCTGGGGATTACGGTCTCGAAATCGCCAGAACTTGCGAAGCCGATTCACCATAATGGCCTTCAGCCAACCACGAAATGCTCCGGGCTGTCCAGCGTGCTCAAACTTGCCGAGATCCTTCGACACGGCCAGCAGCACCTCTTGGACGAGATCGTCCGCGTCATTGGCCTGCACGTCGTACTTCCGCAGCCACGCGTTAATGAGCGGCGTGTAGAGTCGCACGAGTCGATCCCAGCTTTCCGACTCGGGAGATTGACGCAGGCGGCTGAGCAAACTGAGGGACGTTTCGTTCATTATTAGGATGTTGTCGTTAACTCATGTCAGTCGCAAGCGGTCCTCCCGTTTGCAACAACAACTTACTTCTCTGGAAACTTTGACTGAGCATCAAGATGGATGTGACTCAAAATGTGTGTGATGGTTGTTTGTGCCTCCTCGGCTTCTTTCCCCGAGCTTTGTGGTGAGGCGATGATGGATTGAAGGACTGGTAGCAGACGCACCCTGTCGTTCCCAAGTTCAGGCGAAAACATCACTGCAACGGCAGCTTCACCTTTGTTGTCGCTCTGCATCATGTCTATCAACACGTCAGTACCCGCATCGGTGCCTCCCACCGCTATCAACTGTTTAAAATTGGCGTCTGACTCCGAAAACGAGAGTTTTCCGCCCCGCTCAATTTCGTCTGCCACCGTACGTCGGAACGACTGCTTGAGCCATGCAATGCGAATGGTCTGAAGATTTGCAATTCCAAACCCAACGATCATGCCCAGGATGAGCATGACTACGAGCGGCCACCATTTTGTCTGGTGACTTTGGGGTACTGGCTCGTCGTAGGTCCGCTGCATTTTAAATCACCCTTCACCGCCCCAACGGCTTGTAAGGGAAATGTCTAATCCCAGGTGATCACAAATGCGGTTGACCAGAAAGTCGATGAGGTCATCGAGGGATTGGGGACGATGATAAAATCCCGGCATGGCGGGGAGGACGATTCCGCCTGCGTCGGTCAAGTGCAGCATGTTCTCCAAATGAACTCGGCCGAGCGGAGTTTCCCGGGGAACGACGATGAGCTTGCGACGTTCTTTCAAATGTACGTCGGCGGCGCGGTGGATGAGGTTGGTGGACATTCCCTGAGCCACGGCAGCGAGGGTGCCCATCGAGCAGGGGCAAATAATCATGCCGTCACTACGAGCGGAGCCACTGGCGACCGGGGCAGAAAAGTTGGTGAGTGTGTGGTGCTTCACCCAGCCGGGATTTGCAGCGGCGTTCGGAACGGGACGGGCTTTGTAATTGAGGAGTTGGGGAACGTCGATTTGATCGGCGGAGAAATCGAGTCCCACTTCCTCGACGAGCACGCGGGTGGCTGCGTAAGACATCAACAAATGAATGTTGTGCCCGCTGGCATGCAGCACCTGCAGCAGTCGCAGTGCATACGGTGCACCACTCGCTCCGGTCATTGCCAGCACATATGTCGCCATTGCCAGTGTCCCTCTGAGATTCTTGTCCGACGATGATAGGCGCGCGACGCATTGGTGTCGAACTGTTCCGCGTTAAGTCGAGCGACAGGCTTCACATTGGACGTCTGGCGTGCCATGATGGAGATGTCAATTGTCAGATGTTTATGAAGGCAGGCGGAATGTGGTTGCTGGCCCAAGGCCCTGAAGGAGGAGAGGCGTTACCCATCGAATTCACGTGGGTCGACTACGTGGTCTCTCTGCTGGGGAGCGTCAGCAGCTTGGCCTATTTTGCGTTTCTGATTTGGATGGTGGTGTATTGCGTGCGACGCGATCCGGATCAGGGACGCTGGCTGTGGATTCTGCTGATTTTTCAGCCTTTTGGTCCGTTCATTTACTTCTTCGCCCGCTACCTGCCGAGCGCCAGTTTCAGACTGCCCGGCTTTCTGAAACAGTGGTCACGCGGTGGAGAAATACGCAAACTCGAAATTGCGGCGGCGCAAATCGGGAATCCGCATCAGTACATCCAGTTGGGTGAGGCACTGCTGGACGTGGGGCGGAATCAGGATGCCAGCAAGGCGTTCCGAAAGGCGCTTGACAAAGAGAAAGACAACCTCCCTGCCCTCTGGGGCCGTGCCCAGGCTGACTTTCAGTTAAAAGAATTCAGTGACGCCAAGGAGGCTTTGCAGCGGGCACTTGCCATCGATCCCAAATATAAGTTTGGCGATACCTCGTTGCTGTTGGCGAAGAGTCTGAATGCACTGGAGGAATTTGACGAGGCACGCAATCACCTGGTGGTCCATGTGCGCCAATGGCGGCAGCCGGAGGGATTGTTCCTGCTGGCAACATTGGAAGAGCAAGCTGGAAACAATGAGGAAGCCCGCAAGCACTTGGAAGCACTCTTGATGGAACTCGAAGCCAGCCCGCCGGCAATTGCCCGCAAGCATTTGTTCTGGCGGGGACGAGCGAAACGACTCTTGCGACGCGTGCGGTAGTTGTTTCGGCAACAACTTACGTTGCAACATGTTATGCTATTTCAGACGTGTCCGCAGTCGGCTGAACAGGTCGCTCAGGCGATCCTCTGCAGCCCGCCACACCAGTCGCTCTTGACGCAAGTCGTTGTGCAGCATGCGTGTTGCGGCAATCTGTTCATCCCAGGCTTCGTGCAGAGAGACGTCAATCGCTATAGCTTGTCGTGTTTCAATGAACGCTGGCATTGTTGAACTCTTCGTATCTTACCTATTCGGTCGGGGCAGAAGAGTCATCGGCCTTGTCGTGGTACAACTTCGGCAAAATCCGCCGATTACCGGATCGGCAGGGGCAACTTGGTTTTCGCAGTCCGCGCAACCGGAACCATTGAAACAACCTGCACCGTTTCTCACGTCCTGAAAGCCGGTGTGGAGTGGGGATGTGATCAAATGTTCCTGTGTGTGGTCGGGCACGGACGGAAATGCTGTCGCTGCAAAATCCGTACGCCGCACCTTTGCGTCGGTGGTCCGGGTCGGTCACAATGGCGGTTTGCAGCACAGATAAGACGAAGGACTGCAGTTCGTAGCCCTGACGAGAGCAGAATGGCCTCACGGAAGAACAAGAAACAGTCGGGTTTACCCAAGGGAATCGACGCCGCGCAGGTGCGGGAACTGGTCGGCTATCTCAATTTTTCCAGTGGAAACAGTGACCCCCTGTTGCTGAAGGGGATCAACAATTTGTGGGATCCTCTGGACGCGGCTCGCAAATCGGACAATCTCCGGGAAACCTTGCTGGCGTCTTGCCAGCAGTTGCATGCCGACGATGCCGCCTTTTCGGATGTTTCGCAAGCCGAAGCAGTCATCGAATTGGCTCTCAATCAGGTGTTGCCAGCGTATCGAGAGTATCACCGCGATTTGCTGTTCCATCTGCAGGCGGAAGATTTCGAGCAACCGTTCTTTTTGGCTCGCATCATTGAAGCGACGCTGCAACAGGGGGGCGACTGGACCGAGGCCGAGCGCATTATCTCCGAGAGCCTCAAGTCGCTCAACGATTTCGTGGGCTATCGTCCCGTCGCGGTGTTGGAGAATGGACGGAAGATGGAAATCTACTCACATGAGAGATTCCATCCCCTGCCCCTCTATACGCGGGAGGCTGGCGTCGCCAAAGGGCCGTATTCAGAACTCATCTCCCGGGTCATGGAGTTTCTGACAGAAGCGCCGCAGGATATTCTGCACGACTCCTACCTCGACCTCGACCGCCTCGACGAACTCTGCTGCGACCAGCGAGCGCATGACCACATGCATCCGGTCAACAAGCGTACGAACTATTTGTTTGGTGAGTGGGACCCTCATCAAATCAACACCAAGGGTTACTACCATCGATTTGTCGTCCGCAAGCTGATTATGGATGCACTCGTCGACTGGGTGGATCATCCGAAGTCACGGGCCAATCGTGAGGAGCGATTGTTCGATGCCGCCGCCGCGCTGTGCGGCACCATGCTCATGGCCTCGTCCATTTCCGGGGCTGGGCCTGACACGCATGACTCCACGATTTCGCTGACGAACCTTTTGCCACTGGTGGCGCGTCGACGGGACATTTTCTACGCGCGTCTGATGGACTCCGTCGATGGTCCCCGCAAGGCACGACTGTTGAGGGAGCAGCGGAAAACTCAGCAGCCATTTGGACACATCCGTCAACATCTCAACATGCAACTGGCTGGCTATGGAGCCCAGCAGGTTCAGCATCGTGAATTGTCGCACATGTATGCGATCATGGGATACGCCGAAGCGAGTCGCGAGCATGCCATCGCGATTCCTGCTGCGTCGACCCGTATTGAGTCAGAAATTGAATGCACCATCAATTCCGCTCATCGTGCAATTGACCATGGTTCCATTCAGCAAGCCTGCGAATACATGGCCCAACTGCCGGATTTACTGAAGCGAGGTGTTGAGTGCGGAGCGTTGGTGGATCCTTGGAACATCCTCGGATTCCATGGACAGTTTCCGCTGTTCGCTGCCCGCGAAGATTCCATTCCGGACAACCGAGTCGAGACGCTGCTCGACCTGATGGAAGGCGTTTTTGGGATTTATTCACGCTGTCTCGGAGAAGCCGCGGCCCAGGGGCATCTGGAGCTGGCCGTAAAGGTCAGCAACGTGTTTCAGTCCCAGGCAGAATGGTGGGATCGATTTGGTAGCAGTGTCATTGAAGATCTTCCCAAAGTGCTGGGGACGGAAAGCTGGGAGTCGGCCACGAACGTGTCGGATGCGCTCGGCAAATGGCGCGAGGCGGGCGAAGCGGCGGGCGACATTTCATTCTGGCGGCAGCACGTTGAACGATTCCAGTCGGCTCAAGCCTACGCGCTGGTGGTCTCGACCTTGCTCGACAAGCAGGATTTCGTCGCCTCAATGGGGCTGATGATGCAGTGGATGAGTCAACTCTCGGATGTCGGATTCGAGTCACCACACCATTCCATTTTTGAATTGCTCATTCGCTGGATGCGTGACGCAACCCGACGCGATCCCGAACCGCTCACTGCGGCAGAGCGTCCGGTCATGATTCGACGCTTGCTCGATTTCCTCGAAGCGAACGCCGAAGACTGGTGGGGCGTCCCTTCGATGTTTGGCGAAGAGAAGGATATGGCGCCCGAGTCCTTCGACATGGGACAATACGAAGACCTCGAAGGGCTGGAAGATGAAAGCGACGATGATGAGGACAACCTCTTCAGTGCCGCGTACGACGACATGGTCTTCCGCGACACGGCAGACGACGGCAACTGGGGTAACACCGTCGATGACCAGGGCCCCGGCGTACGCACCACCATGTTTGAGCAAATCAACCGCGACATGGAACCGCGGTTGAAGTTCCTGTTGGCGGTTGGACACCTGTATCAACTGGCTGCATCTTCACTGGCGGCTGACCTGCATGAGGGAGCAACTCTGGCGACAGAGACAACCGACGCACTCGTCCGCTGGCATCGACAGTCGCAGCGTTGGCAAATTGACCTCGCCGAGCTGATGGAAACCATCGCCGACTTCGACATTATGGAATCGTCGGGCGATCATGATGCCAATATCGAGTATGACATTCAGTTGCAGGTGAAGTATTACCTGCTGCATCAAATCATCAATACGCTCATTTGCCATCGTAACGCCGAGCGACTGCTCAACGGAGTCATTCCGGAAGATGTCGTCGTCGCCCGGGGCAACGAGCAGGACCGTCGACTGACGGTTGTCTATCGGGCCATTGTCCAGCGAGACATCGAGGCGGTTCGCAATTTGTTGCCGGACTTGCTCGCCCGACTGGGACGCAACCCCCTGCTCTACGTACCACTCGACCATGGCGGTGAAGCGGGACAGGTCTTGCGCATTCAGTCGTTGCAGTCGGTAATTCGGTTCTTGTTGCGCGAACTGCCTCGCATGGGGTTGTTGCGGGAAACATGGCATTTGCTGGCAACAGCATTTCGCATGGAACGGAAATGGCGTCCGCAGGGACAAGCCATTACAGAGTTTGATCGACTCTTCGAAATCGCATTGACCAGCACGCTCGATTCGCTTGTCGGTTCAGCCGGCGCCTGGCACGGTCCCGACGTCTTCACCGAAGAACTCATTGAAGCCATTGGGAAAGTGCTTGATCCTTACCAGTGGCTCTGGTCGGAACATAGCCGCACCATGCGGATTTCCGCCGTCGATGGCCTGCGCTCCGATGATGAATGGCAGGACATGGCCGACTTCATTCGAAGCTATGGAGCCGACCTGTTCCACGCCAGTCAGCTCACCTTGGGCAACGTGCGGGCCATTCTGCACAACGGGGTCGACTGGTATCTTGAATACCTGGAAGAGGAACAAGACCCCCTCCGCCCGATCAAATTGCTCGAAGACCTCGACCGTGGATTGTACGACCGGGAACGGGCTGTGTGGTGTCTGGAGCAAACCTACAGCATCATCGTCGACCGTTTCGATCGATTCCTGGAATACAACACGACAACTACGCAGTCAGACTACGGCGAAATGCTGTTCTGTCTCCTCGACTTCCTGCGACTGGAAGTGCGATACGACCGGGACGCCTGGAACCTGACGCCGCTGACACTGGTGCACAATTCGCTGGCACGTAATCAGTTGACGGAAGCCTCCGAGATTTGGGAGGCGACATTTGAAATGCAGACGGCCGACATTGCGGAGCAACATCTCGAAGACCTCGAGCGTTTGCAGAAGCAATACGGCATGCGCATGCCGACCATTACCGACCATTTGAACGAACGCTTTGTCAAACCGCTCGACGTGAATCGAATCCTGGCACTGGTGAAACAGTCAGTGGAAGATGCACGACAAGGCGTCAAAGATTCCGAGGCGTTCATAAAGTTGCGAGCCGAAGTAAACGACTACCTGAAAGACTCGTGGGGATCGGGTGTCGATGTGCCGAACTGGTTGCGGCAAATGGACCGTGAAATCAGTGAAGCGTCGCGCACGAATTACGTTGGTCGTCCCACCGCCGAAGCTGAGTTGGAACTGCCGCCGGTTCCAATTTCTCTGGCAGACTTCCAGTCGCAGACGAAGACCTGGAAAACAAGTTTGATTGACCCGTATCGCCGACGAGGTCGTAAGAAGTCGCGTGGCAATTCGACTGAGCCAGATACTTCCGAGTCGACTGACGAGCCCGATTCGGGCGACGCGGACTAATCCGGCAGTCCCCTGCCCTACCTGTTGCTCCCCGTGAGCGCCTATAGTGTCGGCACACCCTGAATGTCGTTGCCTAACTTGTGGAGTTCACGACGCATGTCATTTGTTGCGCCCTTGTTGCCTGTTTGCTGCGGTCCAGGTCGGGCTGGATGTTCTCGCAATTTCCTTGCTCACCTGGTGGTGTGGCTGTTGCTGATTTTCACGCAGACAGGATATGCGGCCACCACTGATGCGGCTGAATCAACAGGTCGTCCGAATATTGTGTTCGTTATGGCCGATGACCTCGGGTGGGGCGACGTGGCGTTTCATGGCGGTAGTGCGCCGACACCGAATCTGGATCGGCTGGCAAAAGAGTCGACGGAATTGACGGCCCATTATGTCGCTCCGGTCTGCAGTCCGACACGCACCGGGCTCATGACGGGCCGGTACTGGAGTCGCTACGGGGTCACGGGACCACAAAATGAGCGAGCGCTTCCTTGGGATACCGTGACGGTGGCGAGTGCCCTGAAGTCAGTCGGCTATCGCACCTGTCTCACTGGCAAGTGGCATTTGGGTTCTTCGCCGGAGTGGGGCCCGAATCATTTCGGGTTTGAGCACAGCTATGGTTCGCTGGCTGGTGGCGTCACCCCGTGGCTCCACTTCTACAAAATGGGGCCTTACACCGAGACGTGGCATCGAAACGAAGAGCGTATTGAGGAATCCGGACACGTCACCGACCTGATTACCAATGAAGCGATTCAATGGCTGGACAAACAGGACGGTGAAGCTCCGTTCTTTCTGTATGTCCCCTACACGGCGGTGCATTTGCCTGTGAAAGAACCGGCCGAATGGGTGGCGCAGGTTCCGAAGTCAATCACGGATGATGTTCCAATCCATTATGCGGCGAGCATTATGCATCTGGATGATTGCGTAGGGAAAATCCTGAAAGCTCTCGACGAGAAAGGCCTGCGAGACAACACCCTCTTCGTCTTCACCAGCGACAACGGTGGCAGCACGGCGGAAAATGATGACACCAAATACCCCGCAGATGACTGCCCGAAAGGGAAGCTCCCGGGAAACAATCTTCCCTGGCGGGGCAAGAAGGGGGATTTATACGAAGGGGGAGTGCGCGTGCCGACCATTGTTTCCTGGCCTGGGCATGTGCAGGCGGGGCAGTTGAACGACGCAGTCCACATTATCGACTGGATGCCCACGTTCTGCGAACTGGCGGGCTATGAAATGAAAGAAGATTTGCAGTGGGATGGCATGAGTCTCGTTTCCCATTTGACCGAGCGCACACCTGTCCCACATCGAATTCATTACGCGGCCGGGCCGTCTGGTCGGTTTCGTTCTTTGCGTGATGGCGACTGGAAACTTGTCGTCCAAGGGACGGGGGCCGTACGACGTGTCGAGTTGTTCAACCTGGGACGCGATCCCGGTGAGAAGGACAACCGCTATCAAATGGAAACCGAGCGGGTCGTCAGAATGCTCGCCGTGCTGGATGAAATGGCCACTCACGATGCCGAAAATAAGGTGCCCGATGATCAGCAGTAACTCTTATTCCTGACCGGACGGTGATGCCCAGCGACGGACATTGGCAAACATTCTTCGTAAATGCCAGTACCCCGAATAGCGACGCAGCAACGCCCCCAAATCTGAGGGAGCCTGATAGGACTTCACAAGTTTTTCGATGGTCGGCAGCGACATGTCATACCCCAGCGACTCGGCAAGCTGGACGACCTCCTTGTGTTCAAGGGTTTTACGCCACTCGTCGCGAATGGGCGTTGTTTCCCGGTTGTAGTCGGTGGTCTCGTTCTTGTTTGTTGCTTCCGTATGCAGCTCCCGTTGGGGAAGCCCGCAAAACTCCGCGATGTCTTTCTGCAAGTCGACCGACTTAAACATTTCGCGACTGGCCACAACCTTCCATTTCAGTCCAGGAATTTTTTCTGGCAGCTCCAGACCATATGAAGTCGTTTCCAGCCAGCGGTATAGCTCTTTCTCGAAGGCCGACATGGTTTCCCAGCGGTCCGCGAATTCGGGATAGGCAACGCGGTCGTGTGTCGGCGTAATGGCCCACATGCGGCTTTTGTTAATGGTGTAGTGCCCTTTAATGGCGTGTGAACCAGCCGACTGCACCGGGTGACGATGCAGCGTCAAAACCCGCAATGCCTGCGGTACCAGACTGTGGAACAGCGGTACTGCTGATATGAAGTAGTGACCGCACTCGACAACCGGACGCTGACGGGCCGATTCAAGGATTCTGCAGGTTTCCTCATAAATGGCATCGACGTTCAACATTTCGCGTTGAACGGACTCGTCGTAGCTGCGGAAAAACGTGGCTGGCTGTGAGGCATGAGCGGACAAACGTTCATGCAGGAATTCGCCCGCATCGCCGTAGGTGCGGGAAAAGAGCTTCTGCAGGAAAACCGTTCCACAGCGCCCTGGCGACACTGTCAGGGTAATGGGATGCAGTTCAGCACTGCCGTAAGTGCTTTTCAGTTGTTCGAATCGTTCAGTCATGCCAGCAATACAGTTTTGCAATCGTCCCCAGAGTGTTCACTTCGACTCGGCAGCCAGCTTCGGGCCGACTTACTCGGGCAGATTCTGGTCGGAGTATGTCGCAGAAAGTCATGCAGCTGCAATCCAAATCTTGTCGGACAAGGTGAGAGAACTCCCAGCTTCTGGAGTTCCCAAGGTTGGTCTCGACATGAATTTGAATTTGCCATAGAACCCGGCGGTCTGGTGGTTTACATTCGCGACGCAGCCCGTCGGAACCACTTCCCAGGCACCCTGAACTACATCCAAACACAGGCCGCAGGAATGAACGGAACTCATTCCTACTGAATGATTTATCACTCAGCGGTAATGTGGCAACTTAACCTGAATTGCAGTATCTGGCTCACGTGGCCTGTGCTGTTTGTCATTCGGCGTCGCCGAGGCAACCATGAATAGCATGACGCGAATCCTGGTATGCTGCCTGCTTTTTTCAGCAGGATGCCAATCGATGGATCTCTTCTCCAGTCGGTCAAAAAACGCCGACACGGAGGTTGCTGCTGCTCGCAGTGAACAGTCCAGCGCGGCGGCTGGGCGGCGGGCTGTGGAAAATCGGAATTCTTCCACCACCGGAGCCACGGCAAATAGCTCGATTCCCGGAGAGTATTCCGAACAAGTCCGGCTGGGGCGTGCCGATGTGGCTTCGTGGTACAACAGCCCAAGTCCGGAAAAGCTCTCCTCGGCAAAACAGCATTTTCAGCGGGCCGTCGGCGTAAATCGAAGCGACGCCGATGCCCATCACGGCATGGCCATTGTGGCGGACCTCCAGGAGGACTACAAAACAGCCGAGCAGCACTACCTGGAAGCAATTGCTTTGCGTCCCACCGACGCCCGCATTCTTGGTGATCTGGGGTATTCTTACCTGCTGCAGGATCGAGTCAGAGAGAGTGAGCTGTACCTCAGCCGGGCGCTGGTGCACGAGCCGAACAATCAGAATGCCATCAAGCATTTGGGTGATGTCTACGCCCGCACTGGGAAGCTCGATTTGGCACGGTCGACTTATCGCCGGGTGCTGAACGAGTCTGAGGTGACTCAAGCCATTGCCGAAAACTCGCGAACGGAGTCGGACCGGTCCTTGCTCGACCGCATGCGGAATCGCCCGAATGCCAATTCGGAACTCATTGGCGATTTGCAACGCGGCTTTGACGAACGGCACCGCCTGGAGGAGCAGCAGCGTCAGCAGCGACTGCTTGATCAACGCGACCCGCGCCGGCAAATGACGGGAGATCAACTCCGCGATCAATTGGCAAATATCGACGGCGAACGTTATCGCGATGTCTCGGAAGGCCCCATCATAATTGGGGCCCCCGGAGAACCAATTCAGCGGCTACCGCAGGGTAATATGGCTCCTGAATGGTCAACGCAAACGCCCGCCTTTCAAACGGAGATTTCGCCGCGTGGTCAGGCGTCTACCCAGGTGAATCAGCCCAGTGATGCTGCACCCTTCCCGAGAGAAATGCAAGCTGCCGCAGAAAGGCAGCAAGGGGAACTGGTTGACGAATTGAATACCCCGTGGGGACGCCCGGTGCAGCCAGCGAACGGCTATTCCAGTGAAGGCGGTGTCGGCACGGCAGATTATTCTCAGCCGGCTCGCACACCATCAGCTAATCCTTACATGGATCCTCAGCAGCGACAGACACTCCCGGCCAGCGGCGCACTGAGCCCTACTCCGTCTGGTACGCCCTCATTTCAGGGAACGCCGCAGTCCCCTCCCGCAGGCAATGATCCCTTTGGAAACATGCCAAACTATGGGGCGGGCAATCCCCAAATGAACTCTGGTGCACCACGGCAGCAGCAGCAGCAGCAGCAGCAGTTCAACTCAAGTCAGGATGATCCCAGCAAAGCAGCCGCTCGCATGGGCATGGGATTCGGCCCAGGCGGTATGTTCCCCATGTTTCAAGGATCATCGACCAGCACCATGCCCGGTACAAACTCGATGATTAACGGTGCTGCCGTGCCTGCTCCGCAGCGTTACTTGCCCGGCCAGCCGCAAACGCTAAACCTTGAAGGTCAAATGGGAGCCCCTTCCACCAGCTTTGGCCAACTTCAGAATCAGTTGGGGCATCAGGTTCCCACGGGGACACCGCACTATTCGCAGCCGCGACAGGTCGGTACGCCCGCGCAGTTCAATCAGGGGACTCCTGAGTCGTACGGGGCCGGAAACTTCGGCGGCCTGCAGGAATACGATCAACAACGCGCTCAAATGGGAGCAGGTCTCGATGCAGCAAATCAGGCGAATCGGAGCCGACAAATCCAGTATGCACCTGTCGGCAACGATGGCGGTGTTGGTTTTGCAGCCGGCGAAGTGACCTACGGATCGCAAGATGGTGGTACGTACGGTTCGCAGTACACGCTGCCGAATAATGGCAATGTGCGGTCGGGTGGAACTCAGCAGCCACCACAGTATCCGTACGTACAACGACCTCAGCAACAACCTGAGTTCACGCCGCAGCCCCCGGCGCCGGGTAACTATTCCGGTCAGCAGCCGGCCACGTACCCTGGCCGAACAAACGGTGGCTTCGATGATGGCAACGCTGCCGGTGGCGACTATTCCTCATCGGGATTGCCGACCATTACGCCGGGCAATTAATCGCTCGTCCGTATGTTATCGAATGACGTGCTGCTGCCAGACCTGCACCGCTGTCGGTGCTGAGGTCACTGGGAAAATGCGACGCGGAACTTCGTTAACTGCCGCTGATGTTTCGTAGCTCTGCTGCTGAATTTGATCCGCCGCCGCCTGGCGTTGCGGAATGGTCTTCCATTCGCCCGAATTGTCGGCAGTCTGCGCCGCTGGAGCAGTAGGCGTTGGCTCCGCCTGTGCCGTGGGGCTCATGGCAATGGGAGCCAGTGGAGTGTTTGGGACCGCCGCGATGGTTGCCTGCGGAGCCACATAACCCAGTGCGGGAGCACTTCCATACACGACCCGCTGTTCGGGAACATATCGGACCGTCTGTTGTGGGATGAGTTGGGTCTGCACTTGCGGAATGCGTTGCACAACTTGATACGGAACATTCCGTTCCTGCACCTGCCGCTGCATCACCGTTTCCTGGACGTTCTTAGTCACGACCTTGGGGACCCACACCATCTGGTAGCTTCCCTCGTCGACCTGGACTTGCCGGGTCGTTGTAACAGGCACGGAGACGATTTGCTGCTCTCTGCGGATTTCCGTTCGCACAACGTTCTGGTAGGTCGTCACCTGCTGCGGTTGATACCGCATTTCCACAACTGGACGCAGTTGTGTTTGCACCATTGGTTGAGGCAAACAGACGGGAGCCACTGGTTGAATGGGAACCGAGACAACTGGGGCCGGACGCTGGCATCCGCAGCCGGGGCGCCAGCCAATTTGAGCGTGTCCAACGGCGGGTAGTGCAATTACCAACAACACTCCCAATGAAGCGCGTCCCAGCATGGTCAGCTCCCTCGACATCCTTAAGTCCTGCGTTCCACCATGAACCAGTGCGCGGGTCCATGTACGCGGCTGTCATCGTCATTGCTTGGTCCAAATTCTGAGAATCTTTCCTGCAGTCCCAATAACCAGCACAATCGCGCTGTCTCGAAAGCCTCAATGTCTATAATTCAGGGTTGATATCATGTAGGGGCGATGTCGGGGTTTGCGTCGAATTTGCTTCTACTGGTGCGATTGACGCATTTATGCGTTGCCACAGGACGTTACGGCGCTAGGATGCGAGCGCCGAGGCCAGCATTTTTGCGTTGGTAGTCCTCTTCGGCCTTACTATGGAAAATGACCATCTTGCCCCATCGACGCCTCATTCTCGTTCTCGCCGCATGCGTCGTGCTCGCGGCTGTTGGTGTCGCCCTCTGGTTCAACCTACCAGTCGCTGAGGTCGTTGCGATCGATCCGCCTGACCAAAGGGATCAGCCGTCGGTCGATTCGTTTGAACCCCCGTCCGAGCTGGGATTTGTCGGCAGCAGTGCATGTGCAGAGTGCCATGCCGAAATCGTTGGGGTGTATGCACAGCATCCCATGGCGAAGTCGGTGCGCTCGGTTGCTAGCGATTCCGAAGAGTGGCCGGAGGGTTTTCGGTCAGCACTTGTTCCAGGCGAGCATAAGGTGCTGACGGTCCAGGCCACACCCGGAGCGATGACGCATGAGGAGCGCATTTACGACGAGGAAGGGGAGCTCATCGCAAAATGCACCTACCCGATGGCGTATGTCGTGGGAGCGGGCGAACGCGGACGGGCGTATTTGCGACAGCAGGATAATATTTTGTTCATGTCTCCGGTGAACTGGTATCCCCAGGAATCTGCGTGGGACCTCGCTCCCCAGTACAAAAAAGACGACGTGCGGCGATTCAACCGACGTGTCACGGCCGATTGTCTTGGCTGCCACACTGGGCGGGTAGCTGTTACGGAGCGGGGAACGAATTTGTATGAGCCGCAGGTGTTTCATGAAATGGAAATTGGCTGCGAGCGCTGCCACGGTCCTGGCGCCGACCACGTTGCCTATCAGTCGGGTGACGAATTAAAGTCACTCGCGACCGATCCGATTGTGAATCCCACAAAGCTGACGATCTCCCAGCGTGAGGCAGTCTGCTACCAGTGCCACCTCTCCGCGATTCGCGTTTTGCAAGCGGGGCGTTCTCAACTTGATTTCCGGCCGGGAATGGAATTGTCGGATGTGTGGTGCGTACTTGACGAAGGGACAGACATTCAGGCCGACGGTCGTACGAAGTCGGTGAATCATGTACAGCAAATGCGTGACAGTCGTTGCTTCATGGGGAGCAATGGAGAAATGGGCTGCATTTCCTGTCACGATCCTCATTCGGTTCCTACCGTTGAAAACCGAGCTGAGTTTTTCCGCAGTCGCTGCCTGAACTGCCATGCCAATGAGGACTGTGGCGAAGAAATGCCCAAAAGGATGATAGTTGAAGACAGTTGCGTCGACTGCCATATGCCTTCGCTCGCCTCACATAACATGGCCCACGTTGCCCAGACCGATCACCGAGTTCTCAAGCGACCCACGGACTCATTGGGTGACGAGGGTAAAGACCCTGCGGCGCGGGGACTCGTGCTATTCGGCGAGATGAGGAATCAACTCTCTGAGGCCGAGCAGAAACGTGGGCTGGGATTGGGCAGCTATGTTTATCTTACCCGAAAAGGGATACCCGTTCCGCCGCAGTTGACGGCGTTGTTGAAAGACTCACTTGCTGACTATCCCAATGATGGAATTCTGCTCAACGCATTGGGGACACTGTCGCTCAAGCAGAACGACGTGGCGTCGGCACTCACGTTCTTTGAACGCGCTTCGCACGGGTTGGTGGAGCGGGAAGTTGCTTTGGACAACTTGCTGCGTCTCAGCGTGTTAAGCCAAGACTCGGACGCGACGCTTGAGTATGCCGAACAGGTGTTGGTTATCGATTCCGGCGATGCGAACGCACATGCGTCGCGAGCCCTCGCCTTGCGTGGACTGAACCGTTCCGTCGAAGCGATTGCAGCGATGCGGAAAGCAATTGAATTGAACCCTGGGCAGCTGGAATACCACGATTGGCTGGCGGGTTACTTTGAGGCTTTGGGGCAGGATGAAAATGCGCGTGCGGAACGTACGCTGATTCAACGTCTCCAGTCCGCACGGCCTCCTGAGGATATTGAAAATGCAACGGGCAGTAATGCCGGCGATGGATAATTAGTACTCTTTGCCCGCAATCGAGGCCCGTTGGTAAATGGGAAGGTGCCGGTAGTACACCTCCAGCGTCAGAACGGAGAGACACGTCATGTAGTGGCGACCACCAGGCGCGGCGCCGTGGCGGTCACGCGGAGCCCAGCTACCGGCGGCGTGACCGTCAGATCGATCCTGTGTTTCGAGCAGTTGTTCTCGCATGACTTTGTTCCACTGCACCCATTCCGGTCCCCCATGATGATGCAGAACCTGCGTGGCGTAATAGTTGTAGTACATGTCGTCGCGTGACGGACCGACTGAGCTGAGATACGCGACGCCTTTCTTCACTTCGGGGCGGTCGGGTGTCCATCCCAGATAAAGTCGCGACAGCAGTCCGACGGCCGTCGTTGAAGGTTTCTTTTCGGGACCTGTGTAGCCGTAGTACGCCCCCTGATCGAGTTGCACGCTGTCGAGGAACCGCTCTGCCAGCTTGCGTGGTTTGACGGGAACTGAAATGCGTGACAGACGGGCACTGGCGAGTGCCATTACCTGCCATCCCACAACGGAAGTGTCGCCGACTTCTCCCAGTCGGTAACGCCATCCTCCCGCTTCGGGATGTTGTGAATCGATGATGAAATCAATGCAGGCTTGAGCTGGTTTGAGGAGGCGTCGATCTCCCGACATGCCATACGCTTCGCACAATGTAATGGTGGCCAGACCCTGTGTGTAGAACGCACTGTTGCCGCTGGGAATCTCTCGCATGTCACCTGGTGTTTCGGCTTTGGCGAACACACTCATCAGGTAATTCAGGCCCCGTTCAACCTGCGGCTTATATTTCCCTTTCAGGTGTGTATTTCCCGCGCCGAGGAACGACATGAGTGCCAGCGACGTCGCCGCCACAGTGGCTCGATTCAAGTTGCCGGGTGAGTTGCACGAACCATCGCATTTGTCACCCCGATGATCGAAGTGCCAACTGCCATCTTCCTGTTGGTGCTCGGCCAACCACTTCAGTCCATTGGCGACCGCGGCTTCCGTGGACGCATTCCCACCGAATGCGTTCACCAGAATAGTTCGCGCCTCTTCGGACCGTCCCGCGAAGTCTCCCTCGCGATGATCTTGCCCCAGAAACGCTTCAGCTTCAATGCGGGCCTGAAGTTCGTTCTGGTTGACGTCAATGTTCAGCATGTTGGGCTGTTCAGCAATGACGTTTGTTGTCGGTTGCAGATTGGCCAGGTTGTTGACTGAGTTCTCAATAAGTTTTGGCGGCTGCACTTCGAAATTGTCGTCCGACTTGGCGATCGGGTTGTCCACCACGACCGTTTCCATGACGACGAAATCGGGCTTGATGCGATGTTTCGGGAACGCCACCAAAGCCAGGAGCAGCAGCATGACGCCGTGAATGACCACGCTGATCGCCGTTGAGCTGAGGGTGTGGCGATCCAGCCCTCCCCAGGCAAGCGACTCAGGATTTGGAGAATTCTCGGACATGTCTCGTGAAGTGAGAGGAAGACGTGCGGCAAATCCATCGTAATCCATAAACGTCAAACCACCAACGCGCCAACATCTTTTCCTGCCGTAACTCCAGCTTCCCCTTGAACAAACTGTGTGGCATCCCTTCTAATAAACGTATGTCGATCAATATTCGACGCCCCACCCTTTCGACAATTCCGGTCTGCGGACCGTTGCCGATCAACTGAAGTCCCCCGAAGGAGCCCGCCGTGCGACGTTCTTTGTTCCTGTTGTGTTGTGCCCTCACCACACAAGCGGTTGACGCAGCCTCGTTACGCCTCGATCCCGCCGAGTTTACGCTCAACGGCCAACGCGCCGAGCAGCAACTTGTCATCACTGCGGAAGATGGAACCGAACAGGTTCGCGATGTCACCACTGGTGCAAACGTGACGGTTGCTGATGCAAACGTCGCTCGCGTTGAGGGGGGTAAGGTCTTCCCGGTCGGCGATGGCACGACCACGCTGACGGTCGAACTGAATGGGGCCACGGCCACCGCCACGGTGACTGTAACCAATGCCGCAGTTCAGGCTCCCATCAGCTTCCAGCACGAAACCTTGGCAGCCCTGACGAAAGCCGGCTGCAACATGGGTGCCTGTCACGGATCGCCATCAGGTAAAGGGGGATTCCGACTTTCGCTGCGAGGATACGATCCTCCGCTCGATATCCTGACTCTGCGGACCGAATACCAGGGACGCCGCACCAACGTCATGGCGCCTGATGAATCACTCCTGCTGCGTAAGCCACTCATGGAAGTTGCTCACGCAGGCGGTAAACGTCTGCGACATGGTGATCCTTCTCACATGGCACTCCGCACCTGGATTGCCGAGGGGCTGCAAACCGGTCAGGCTGACGAACCTGCACTCGACCGCATTGAAGTCTTCCCGAAGAAACGCGTGTTCCACGAAGGAAGCGATCAGCAGCAAATTGTCGTCACAGGATTCTTCACCGATGGCAGCAAGCGTGATTTGACGCCACTCACCGTGTTCAGTTCCTCAGCCGAAACGGTGGCTTCGGTCGACGAGAACGGACTCGTCGTGAAAGAAGGGAAAGGCGAAACCGCGATTCTGGCCCGCTACCTCGACAAAATGGACACCACCTACGTGACGTTTCTGGAAAACGTCGAAGGGTTCCAGTGGTCAGAGCCGGAAGCGGACAACTTCATCGACCGCCTCGCCAACGACAAGTTGAAGCAACTGCAAATCCCTCCGTCAGAGCTCTGCACGGACGACGAGTTCCTGCGTCGCCTGACGCTCGATCTCGCTGGTCGCCTTCCGACCATTGAAGAATCGACCCAGTTCCTGCAGGACGCCAGCCCCGACAAAAGGGAACAGGTTATTGCCCGACTGCTCGACTCCCCCGACCACGCTGCCTTCTGGTCGCTCAAATGGGCCGACGTGCTCCGGGCGAATAGCAACAAACTGAAGTCCCCCGGAGTGCACAAGTTCCTCCGCTGGATTTACGTCGGCGTGCTGAAGGATCAGCCCATGGATGACTTCGCCCGCGAACTGCTGACCGCTCAGGGAAGCGTGTTCGAGAACCCCGCCGCCAATTACTGGCGTGCCAGTCGCGATCCCACCGACGCCGTCGAAACCACAGCACAGCTATTCCTCGGTATTCGGATGCAATGTGCCAAGTGCCACAACCATCCTTTCGAACGCTGGTCGCAGGACAACTACTACGGTGTCGCCGCTGCCTTTGCCCGCGTGGGACGCAAGCCCGGGGCCACGCCTGATGAAGAAGTCATTTTCGTGCAGGATGGTGGTGAAGTCACTCAGCCTCGGACCGGAAAAACCATGCCTGTTCACCTGCTGCTGCAAGGTGATGTCAACGTCCCGGCTGGAGAAGACCGCCGCGCCGCGTTTGCCGACTGGCTGACAAAGCCGGACAATCCTTTCTTCGCTCGTGCCGCTGTCAATCGCATTTGGGGACACCTGCTCGGTCGCGGGATTGTGGAACCAGTCGACGACTTCCGCGATTCCAACCCACCTTCGAATGCCGCACTCCTGGACGAACTTGCCAAGCAGTTCGTCGAGCATGGTTACAGCCGGAAGTGGATTATCCATCAAATCGTGTCGAGCCGCACCTACCAACGCAGTGCCCGCACCACGCCGCTCAACGACGCAGATGAACTCTACTTCTCCCACGCCGTCCCACGCATGCTGACCGCCGAGCAATTGCTCGACAGCATTTGTGCCGTGACGAACGTGCAGGAAACATTCAACGGCGTACCTCCCGGAACTCCGGCAGCCCACCTGCCCGAACCACCAACCGACAATTACTTCCTGAAGATTTTCGGTCAGCCCCAGCGCGAAATGGCCTGCGAGTGCGAACGCTCAACCGAGTCGAACCTCTCACAAGCCCTGCAAATGATTAACGGCCCCACCGTCCACAACAAACTCCGCGACGACAAAGGCCGCATTCACCAGCTTATTGCCGCCGAGAAGAGCAACGAGGAAATCATCAAAACCATCTACCTCGCCGCCGTCAGCCGCGAACCGAGTGAGACAGAAATGCAAGCCTCCCTCGCTCACATCGCCAACAACGAAAACCGGCAACTCGCGTTGGAAGACATCGGCTGGGCCGTGATGAACTCGAAGGAGTTCTTGTTCCAGCATTAAGAATTGTAGGGTCCGCTGTGCGGACCAAAGCTAGTGTGTGAAGAAATCGGTCCGCACAGCGGACCCTACTGCGATGTACGACTCCAATGAGTAATTGAATCTGCATCACTGGAACCACGGATGACTCCTTACAGCACTCGTCTGGCAACAGTAGATCGAACGGCGTGTGAACGATTAGCTCATGTGATTCGCAGCCAACAAATTCCAAACGATCGCGAGGAGATTGCCTTTTCCGGGTTCAATGACCGAGAGCTTGGCAATCTCTTGCTTTTTGTTGTGTCGATATGCCACCAAACTTCGTCGCTGGGAGTGCGTCCTCTTGCGGGAACAATAAAAGGGAAACTCTTACGTGGATGGGACTATTTGCTACAGCAGTTGGTTGAAGCGGCAACTAGCGATGGTGCACTTCTTCGCCCACGTACTTGGGCACGACTCACAGGCAATGACCTTCGACTGCTCTACAGGAATTCTGATGGCGAAGACCTGCTCACCGATGTGGAAAGCAGGGCCGTATTGGTCAATGACTTGGGCCGAGTGATGAATTCGGAAAACTGGGAGTACGCCCATGAAATCCATGCCTATTGTTCTGGGCGAGTCAATTCTGGCAGTCCAAACTTAATTAGCAGCCTCGCGAAGTTTCGTGCGTACAGTGATCCAGTGTGCAAAAAGTCATACTTTCTACTCTCTCTAATGGAGAATACGGGATTATGGACATACCAAGACCCACAGAACGTAGGCGCTCCAGTTGACTACCACGAGGTTCGCGGGCATCTTCGAATTGGAACAATCAGAGTCAACAACTTGCGGTTGGAACGAAAGCTGAGAAACCGAGTTCCCGTGACTAAGCGCGAAGACGTTGCATTGCGGAAGGCTGTGTTAGATGCGATCATCCTGCTAAGTGACCTCACTGGCTTGCGACGTCCAAGCCAGCTCCACTATTTATTTTGGAATGTCTTCCGCAATTACTGCACCCGAGATGCTCCCAATTGCTTCGGCAAACGTAAAGAAAACTACCTTCCCGTACGATACAGGCATCTGACAGTTCAACTGGCTGGGCATGAGGCTTGTCCGTTCGTTGAAGTCTGTCGTAGTTCAAGTTGTACGGATAAACTACTTGAGCATGTATTTGAAACCGATTACTACTAGCTGGGGCGAGTTCAGATGGCGGACGAATTAGTGGACGAAAGTGGTAATTCGCTGCACTTTGCATTTGTCGAAATGCTGTTTGCATTGGCGATCGCCCAAGTTGCCGTTGAGGCGGCGGATCTTGCAAACAGCAGTTCGGTCGCTCAGTGGCTTGAGCACCTTCCCGCATACACGCACCTCGTTCTGGCAACAGTCATTATTGCGGCGAGTTGGGTGGGATGGGGATCGTCGAAATCCAGCAAGAGTCCGATCAAGCACGTGTTCAGTGGGCATTTCTTTAAGTTGCTGGTCGACGTTTTCCTCGTCGTTTGCTACTTCATTATTGTGCGAACGGTCGAAACCTTGGACGCGAATGGTGACATTAATCCGTCCGCAAATCCAGAAGTGCTTTGGACCATGGTCATCTTGATCACGTACTTTATCTGGGATTTGTTGACGAAAGGTCGGCCCTCCTTTACAAAATTCCTTCGACGCGGCTGGGCGTCTTTATTGTGCGCAATATGTGCAATCGTTGCCTTCATGTATTTGCCGACAAAATCGCACGAAGTGTGGGCGGTCGTCATTTCTGATGTCGCGTTAATGGTGCTGGTGGTGATGTTTCGTGCGATGAAACTGGACGACTTCCCAGATCTCGGCAAACGCCATTGGCTGTGGGCTATCTTTATGGTCGTTTTCGTCGCGTTGGTTTCAATCGCGAATCGGCTGTTTAGCTGAGTCGAGTGCAGGCGGCAATGCTGGGAACCCACCGTTTCATCATTCATCCTAACATTGCGGAACAGCGTGAACATGAATGGGCGGCAAATCTCTCAATGAATTCTGCCTGCATTGGAACTGCGCCAGCAGTCGATTGGTCATCGAATGCGTGGCGAGTGCCATGCTCACATCGCGTAGCAGGGTGAACATGAATGGACGTGCAAGTTTCGAGAGGAACGCTCGCCGCTGTGGCGACATACCAACAGTAACCGTAGGTCCGGTGGTACCGGACGGGATGCCGCGTTTGACAATCATCGTCCGGCACCACCGGACCTACTTCTTTGACTATCGCAAAATGTCAGGTGAACCAACACAGTTGAGGCCTGAATTCACAGACAGGAATGTCTGTGCCACCTGACAGTTTTGTGTGGACGGACTACTACATTAACTACCTGCAGTAGAACACAGCCGGTAGTCAACACGTCATTTGATGCGTGGAAGAATCCGTCCAGTTTGGCGCATGTAGTCGCGGTAGGTGTCGCCGAAGGCATTGCACATCATTTCTTCTTCGCGGCCGACGCGGAGAATGTACATGACGGCGAAGGCCGGAACGACGGACCAGCCCGCCAGCCAGTTGGACAACAGCAGGCCCTGGGCAATCGCCCATAGCCAAATGGCGGCATACATGGGATGGCGAATGTGTTTGTAAACGCCGTGGGTCACCAGTTCATGCCCCTCGCGCAATTCCACACTGACCGACCAGTTTCGGCCAAGGTCGGCATGGGAACGCCAGAACAGCCAGAGCGCCACTGCCATCGCAACGGCTCCGAACCACTGAAGGTACAACGGCAACTGATAGTCGGCGAATTCGAGCCAGTGTGAAAACAGGTACAGCAGCGGAATGAGCATGGTGGGCGGAAACATGACGGCCAGCAGCAGCCGTTCCCGTCCGTCGAACATACTGACAGCCTTTTTGTCCCCCTTCGCGGTACGGGCGTAGGCAGCACGCACGACGGCAAAGACAATGAACCCCACCAGAAACACACAATTCCACGGCTTCAGCACGTTCATAGGACATCTCGAACAATTTGACTGGTCGTGCCAATGCGGCTCTGGTGACACGTCACAGTGGCGCATTGTATCCCCGATTGGGTGATACTGAAGGGCGAACCTTAGTTGAGCCTTAACGCACGTCACATTGAAGAATGCACGTCGGCAAATTAGCAAGAGGTTGTTTCAAAACCTTCCAGCCTAAGAAGTGTTTTCTGCGACAACACAGACAGGAATGTCTGTGCCACCGGGTTTTGGAACGGTCTCTACGCAATGACATCATGCACGACGTTGCCGTGGATGTCGGTCAGACGGAAGTCGCGGCCGGAGTAGCGGTAGGTGAGCTGCGTGTGGTCGATGCCGAGTAAATGCAGAATGGTGGCGTGCAGGTCGTGAACGTGGACGCGGTTTTCGACGGCGTGCATGCCGACTTCATCGGTCGCTCCGTAGGTGAAGCCCCCCTTCACTCCCCCGCCAGCGAGGAGCGTGGTAAACGCGGTATGATGGTGGTCGCGTCCCGCTTTGGAAATGTCTTTCTTTTTGTCGAGTTGTGAGTAAGGCGTGCGTCCGAATTCACCGGTCCAGACGACGAGGGTATCATCGAGCAGTCCGCGCTGTTTTAAGTCGGCCAGCAGTGCGGCTGTGGCCCGGTCGCTGTCGGCACACAACTTCCTGTGTCCGTCGTTGTTGTTGGAATGCGTATCCCATGGCTGTTTTGATCCCTTGGTGACGTAGTACACCTGCACCATGCGGACGCCGCGTTCCACCAGTCGCCGGGCGAGCAGACAACTTTGCCCGAAGACGGTGTCGCCGTACATCTGGCGGGTTTGTTCGTTCTCCAGTTGTACGTCGAACGCTTCGCTGGCTGCGCTCTGCATTTTGAAGGCGAGTTCCATCGCTTCAATCTGCTCGTTCAGAATGCCTTCCTGCTGCCGCTGGCTGGCATGGAGCTGATTCAGTTGCAACAGCAAATCGAGTTGCTGCCGCTGCTGCGGGCGACTGAGCGAAGGATGCCGAATGTTTGCGATGAGTTTTTCGACGTTCATGTCATTCGTGTCGACCGCCACTCCCTGGTGTTCTCCCGGCAGAAACGAATTCGACCAGAGCTGCGGTCCGACAACCGGCGTTCCGCCACTGAGGGCGACAAACGCAGGCAAGTTGGCGTTCTCGCTGCCGAGCCCGTACGACGCCCACGAGCCGAGGCAGGGGCGAATAGGCTGCAGGTTGCCGCAATGCATCATGAGCAGGCCGGGCTCATGGTTGGGGACGTTGGTGTGCATGGACCGAATGACAGTGAGGTCATCGGCACATTGAGCGAGGTTAGGAAAGAGTTCGCTCATCACCACGCCATTCTCGCCGTGGGCTTTGAACTCGAATGGTGAGGGCATGAAGCCGCTGCCACTCGACTTCTTATACAGCTTGCCTGATGGCTGCTGCCCTTCGTGTTTGGCCAGTGCGGGCTTGGGATCGAACGTATCAACGTGCGAAGGAGCCCCGTTCATGAACAAAAAAATGACCCGCTTCGCCTTCGCCACGACATGCGGGTTGGCAATCACACCCGCAGCGTCGAGCGCGCCGGCGAGTCCGAGCAGTCCGAAGCCACCACCGGCGGCCTGCAACATTCGTCGTCGTGAAATCATGGGGTAATTCTCACCTCAGTCGAGGATGACAAATTCGTTGGAGGCCAGCAGGACATGTCCGTAGTCGTGCCAGTTTCCGTTTTCGAGGTAAGCCAGCGCCAAATGACGCTCTTGTTCGCTCGGCATGCGGGCGAACAGAGTCTGGTACAGGGCGTCGACGCGGGCCGAGTTGTCTTCGAGTTCAGCGAACCGGGTCTCCAGTTGCTTCGCCTGAGCATTCATGAAGGGACTGTTCATGACGAGCAGTTTTTGCAGCGGCGTTGTCGTTTGCACGCGTCCGGCAGCGTGGGCGTTGGGATCGGGGAAATCGAACCTCGCCAGCAAAGGATTCAACTGGAATCGGCTCCGCTCGGCATATACCGTGCGGCGATGCTCTTCCACATTCTCGGGATTCATCGACTTCCCACCGACTGAGGCATCCAGCTGACCGGTCACACTGAGTAGTGCATCGCGCCATTGTTCGACTTCTAATCTTCGGCGATTCATGCGCCACAACAGTCGATTCGCTTCGTCAACCTTCGCTTTTTCGGCGATGATGTCACTCGACTGCTGATATGTCGCCGACAGCACAATTTCGCGATGTAGCCATTTCAGCGACCAACTGTTTTCCATGAAGCGGAATGCCAAATCGTCGAGTAATTCCGGATGCGTTGGCAGCTCTCCCAACGCTCCAAAGTTACTGGTCGTGCGAACCAGTGGAGTGCCGAAGTATTCTCCCCAAACACGGTTCACAATAACACGAGCCGTCAGGGGATTTGTCGACGTAGTAATGCACTCAGCCAAGTCGGCGCGGCCGCTGCCGTGTGAGAACGGTTGGGGATCATGTTCGGTCAGTGCCCGCAAAAAGCGGCGTGGGACAAGTTCCCCCTTCGTATTGACGTCGCCGCGAATCATGACGTTGAGGTCTTTGGGGTCGCGGTCGCGAATGACGTGTCGCGAATCTTCCGGATTCTTCGCCTGTCCCTTTTCGACTTCAACTTCCTCATTCAGCGGCAGGTTGACCATTTCGGTGCTCGCGAACACACCAGCGAGTGCGTAGTAGTCTTCAGTCGGAATGGGGTCAAACTTATGGTCATGGCAACGGGCACAGGCGACGGTGAGTCCCAGCAAGCCACGACAGACGACATCCACCCGGTCTTCGTATTCGTCTGCCATCACCTCCGGGGCATTGCGGCGATAGTACTTCGGGCCGAGTCCAATGAATCCCAGCGCGACGTCGTCATTCGTGTCTTCCGGTGTCAACGAGTCCGCCGCGAGTTGCAGTCTGATGAACTCGTCGTACGGCAGGTCGTTATTGAAGGACTGAATCACCCAGTCGCGGTAGAGGTACGCATTCGGAAAGAAGAGCTCCTTGTTGTTGCCGACAATATGAGCCTGATCTTCCGCGTACCGCATGACGTCAAGCCAGAGGGCTGTCCACTTTTCTCCGAAATGCGGCGACGCCAGCAACTCGTCGACGAGTTGAGTGATGGCCTCGGTTCGATTCGCTTTCGCCGCGGCATAAAACGCCTCGGCCTGCTGGGCCGTGGGCGGGAGTCCGATTAAATCGAAATACAGCCGACGCAGAATGGTCCTGTCATCTGCGGGATTGTTTGGCGTGAGCCCATTCTGCTGCAGTTGACTCCGCACGAAATAGTCGATGCGCGTCTGGCAGCTTTCTGCACTTTGAACCTGAGGCAACACAGCCGGTTGCGGCGGTTGGAATGCCCAGTGCTGTCGGGCGACATCCCAGTCGATTTCGGCTTTGGCCCGCTCCTGCGTTGGCACTGTTTTCTCGTCGCGAGGATCGGGGGCGCCCATGCGAATCCAGGTTTCGAAATCCTGGATGACTTCGTCCGGCAGTTTTCCATCGGGCGGCATTTCGTACGACTCGTAACGAATGGCGTCCAGCAGCAAACTCTCCTCGAGCTTCCCCGGCACCACCGCCGCTCCCGACTCGCCGCCCCGACGAATGGCCTCACGCGAATCGACCGTCAGCCCCCCCTTGTACGCATTCCCTTCCTGCGAGTGGCATTTGTAACACCGCTCGATGAGCACAGGCCGGATTTTGCTTTCAAAGAATTCGGTCGCTTCATCTGCCAATGCTGTGGAGCAAATGGCAAGGCAGCCAAGCAAAGCAATAATCGACGAGACTCGCAGCATGGCAGGAGGGCTCTCACAAATCGGGGATGCCACCGGCTTTGGGGAAACCAGCGGGCAAACAGATGTTCGACCAGGATGGTCCAACAGGCAGGCGTGCATTCGCAACACACATCATGGTAGTCAGATGCGTAAGAAAGGTCGACTGAAATCGGGGATTGTCGACCAAGACAGTGGCGTCTGCTGCCCCAATAATGCGGTTTTGCGTGTTGTGAGTGGGTGGAATGCTTGAATCTGTGCCATGCCCATGTCGTGAAGCAGCGCGGGCATGCTGAAGGAGTTTTTGTCAGCCGCGCCGCGTGTGCTGGACGATGAACAACTGGGGTGCCCTGGCTATTCCAGTCGTGAAGTTTGCGAGGGAATACTCGTGCAAAAAGGCACGTATTCGTCGATAATCAGGACTCAACTTGAACTCACACTGCTCACAGAGCAGTGGCACGCGCCACCGAAGTCAACCGGGGCACCCGGCGTGGCTCGCATGCTGTGCCCGGCACGTGTCGCGTTGGAGCGTACGTGTGCATTTCAAGCAAGCAACACGGACTCATACTTCCCCAGTTCTAGAACAAGCGTCGGATGCATGGAACCACTCGTACCAGATTGACCAGAACTGCCGGTCGGGATACTCTCTTCGACATTGTTTAACCGGCTCTTCACAACAATTGACATACGATAAAGACTTGGTTGGGGCACACCATGGTTCGAGCTAGAGCATTAGTAACGATTTTTGTTGCCGCTGTAATCCTCTATTTCATCGCCGCCGGAATCGCAGTATGGGCTGGTTGGCTCAAGGTGGAATGGTATGCTCTCGCAGGCGGGATTTTGGGTAGTTTAGCGAGCACCCTTGGTCTCATTTCTCTTTCTCGACCGGCTCTCGATCAAGCAGACTTGGAGAATATTCAGATCGATTCGCTACGCAAGATCGCAGAAGCCAGCGAGGAGATAAGCGAGTTAGAGTCGAAACGTGAGTCCGAACTCAACCGACTCGAAGAGGCAAAGGTGTTGACGCGCGAGCAAATGCAATCACTTGAGAAGCAGAAGAAGGAAATGGAGATTCTCGTCCAACGTGCGAGTTTAAGCCTGTTTCTACAGGAGCAGCATCGGCTGTACTCCGAGCGTGTCTCAGAGGCAATTAACAAGAGTTCGTCACTCAAGGCTCATCTGACGGAATTAGAGCGAATAGGACGAAAACTCGACGCGCTCAACCAAGAAATCGAGACCGATCCTCACGTTGACATCCTTAAGTCTATCGTGGCGTCAGCCAAGCGTGATGGGGCCGAAGCTGATGGACTAGAAGAATTACCACCTCTCACTCGCGCAATTGTTCGCATGGCGCGGTTGGTTGCCGACAACCTGTTGGACTCATTCAAAAAGGTCATTCGATAACGATTACTCAGAACGACGGCCTCACAAACACGAGAGGCTTCTTGCCGACCACTCACTCGTGAGTCGCACGTGATGAAACGCAGCCCAATCGAATTTGTCCTGGCCGGCACAGATGCTTGCCCTCGGCGCACGTCGACACGAGAATTAATCCGCTATCGCAGGCTCCCAATCGCGCTAATTCAATGGGCGTGTGGCCGGGCTTCGCGTGAACACGAGCGTCCCACTGACTAACTACGAAAGAGGAAGTCAATATGTATCAAGATGAAGCCGTCGAGTTCATAAACAAACAAGTCCATGTCTCACTCAAGAGTTGGGCAACTCGATTTGGAGTCGTCATTGGAATCACAAACCTGATTGCTTTGATCGGTCTTTGTGCTGGCGTAATCCACCAAGCCAATACGGCTGCGGAATTGGTTGTCCAAAACCGGATTAACGCTGATGAGGAATTGGACGAGAAGTTAAAGAACCTACGCGACAACATGAGACAGGCGCACGAAGACAATATGGCCCAGTTGCACCTACTCGCCGGACGGATGGAGGCGATGAACGCTAACCTCGACCATCGCCAGGCAGTTATTGCGACAAAGGAAAAGCAGATTGACGAGGATTTGCAACGTTCATTAAGGCGAATTCGAGAATTGGCGAAGAAGATCGACGCCGTTTACAGCGGCGATGACAAAGGCGTCATACAATTTGGACAGTTGCTGGAAAAATCCATGAAGGACGGTTCACTTGAATCACTACTGCAATCAATTGAAGTTCTAAGCGACAACGAAATCAGGCTGGGGGAAATCACCTTCGTTTGGGACACACTAAAAATGGATGATGTCAGTAGCAACACAAACGTCCGTGTCGCGCAGTTTGAGTTTCCTCATCCATTTGAGCACGAACCCGTGTTTCTCCCTACTGTAACTGCACAAAGCAACTTCGAGGCATTTGCCATCCATAATGTCGAAGTTACCAATTCACGCGTAACGATAAGCGTGAATGAGATCCAGGAACGAGAGACCACAGCTGCCGCAACGCTCAGCTATTTGGCCATTGGCAGGCTGGCCCAACGAAAACAGTATTCCAGCACAGGGAGTACAGCGGAGTAGCCGAAGAGGTAACGTGGGCGGCGGTTGGCTGTGGTCAATCTGTCGAGTAGCCGTAGGTCAGGCTGTGCCTGACATCGGCCGGTGTTTGACGTATGCGTCAGGCTCAGTCTGACCTACTGCTCTGATTGAGCGGTGGGAAGGTTCTTTCCCCCCTCGTTCCCAAGCTCCGCTTGGGAACGTTTTCCAGTGGGCTCGCGGAACTCTTGGTCCATTGCTGAGTCAGTTCTGAGCATCGCCGCTCGCCCGTCCTCATCAAGGGCGATTCCCAGCAGAGCTTGGGATCGAGGACTGCTTTTCGGGCGAGTAATCCCCAAGCATGCTCCCCCTGCTGCGCGATGGGAGCATGGTACGGTGTGCGCCCCGTCGGGGTTGGTTGTGGCAGATTACGATTGCCCCCAAGTTCCCCAAATTCAATCTACTGAAGAATTCGTAAAATTGATGTCCCATTCATTGGTCGTTTCCTGATTCCTGAGGTGAGCCGCTACGGATTCGCTGTGGTGCTCAGTCGCGAGAGTCCCCTCTCGCGTCCACTTCCCCTCTCATTTCTCAAGGAAAACGCGATGAAATTCAATTGGCTGGACCTCATTAGGAACTGTTTCCGGCCCGGTCGGCGTAAAGTCGGCCGACGAGTCAGGTATTCAGGTGAACACCTGGAAGCCCGGCAGCTTTTGACCATGTTGGCTCCCGTCAGTGTCGCTGCCGGGACAACTCCCACGGAAGTGGAAATCCGTGACTTCAATGGCGACGGCATCAACGATATTGCGGAACTGAATTCGTCGGCTTCGACCCTCAGTATTCTGCTGGGCAATGGTGATGGAACTTTTCAGTCGCCCATCGATACGAGTTCGGGTGGCCGGGGTTCGACCATGGCGGTCACCGATTTCAACCACGACGGCTACCTCGACGTGGCGGTGAATCATGCCACGAAAATCGACGTGTTTCATGGTCGTGGCGACGGCTCGTTTGATTTGCCAAGCGTCTATTTTGTGGGCGCGACGGCCAATGACATTGAAGTTGGCGACTTCAACGGCGACGGCTACGACGACATTGTTACCGCCAGCTTTTCGTACGGCGGAACCACGGAGTACTACCAGAACGATGGCTTCGGCCACTTCCCGACGCATCATAACAGTTCGATTGGGCCAACCGGGCTCCATGTCGAGATTGGCGATGTCGACGGTGACGGCTACGAAGACCTGGTGCAGTCGAGCGGCTCAGGGGTTGTCGCGGTATTGTCGGGCCAGGGGGATGGAACATTTCTGTCAAAGCAGTGGGTCGATTTTGGGGTGAGTCAGTGGGATATTGAAGTCGAGGACCTCAACCATGACGGTCTCGCCGATTTGGTGTCGACCGACGGAAATGTCGTTTCGATTTACATGGGAAACGCAGCGGGCGTCTATGAAGTTGTGGCTCATCAATACCAGGCAACAGGCGCTACGAAACTCAAGTTGGGGGATGTGAACAACGACGGTCACACCGACATCGCGACGAATGCCGGGCTGGTCATTCTCGGTCGCGGTGATGGCAGCTTCTACGCGCCAACGGCATACGGCACCGCAACGGGTACAGAAATTACCCTGGGCGACATCAACGGCGATGACGTCCTCGACGCCGTCAGCTCAGCCCCAAGCGGTGCTGGCAGTGGTCTGGCGATTTCCTACAACGCCAATAACGATCGCGAACTCAATTCGACGGCGACGCATTTGCTCGTCTCCACGGTTGGCACCGCCACGGCGGGTACGCCATTTGCCGTAACAGTGACGGCACTGGACGAAGCGGGGAACATTGTTACGGACTTCCAGGGAACCGTGGGCATTAGCGGTGCCGCCGGAACCAATCCGGTTTCTTACACGTTCAGTCTGGCCGATGGTGGAGTCGCCACTGTGGCCAACGCCGCGACCATGTTCCAGGCGGGAACGGGTGAAGTTCTTGTCACCGCTCCGTTCCTGCTGGATTCCAGCGGATCGATTTCCGTGGTCGCCGCCGCACCTTCCCAGTTCCACATTGAAGGTCAGGCAAATTCGATCGCTGGCGAAGACGCGAGTATTGTCGTCTCCGTCGTCGATGCCTGGGGAAATGGTGCGAGTGGATACACCGGAACCGTACACTTCACCAGCAGCGACGCTCAGGCGGGACTGCCAGCCGACTACACGTTCGCCGCAGAAGATAACGGCGTCCACACCTTCCAGGTGAATTTGAAGACCGCCGGACTTCAGACCGTGACCGCCGTCGACACGACCAACCTCTCCTTCACTGGAACGACCGCTGGGACATTGGTTGATCCCGCGACCGCATCTGCCTTGTCGCTCTCAGGCGGAGGCGGATTCATTGGATCGAGTCACATTGTTACCGTGACCGCCCGCGATGCATTTGGTAACGCCGCGACGACATTCAGCGGCACAATTCATCTGTCGTCGTCCGATCCAAATACCATCACGTCGGCCGATACGGAAATGGTCAACGGAGTAGGCTCGCTGTCGGTACAGCCCATGACATTGGGCGATCAAACTCTGACAGCCACGCTGGTCAATGATCCGAGCATTTCCGGCACCGAAGTGATTAACGTCACGCCTGGCTGGGGGGCAACGTTTACCATGACGCCGCTCTCGACATCGGTCGTAGCCGGTCAAACACAAACAACCGACGTCACGATTTACGACGCGTTTGGAAACGTGTCCACGGTGTTCACTGGTTATGTCCAAATCTCAACGACCGACCCTCGTAATCCTGTCAGTTACGTCTACTTCAGTGCAGCGGACGCCGGACAAAAAACTGTTCCCGTCACACTGTACACGGCAGGCACTCAGGCCGTCACCATTTCGGATAAGCTCAATCCGGGGGCGGCTGTTTCGCAGGCAGGTATCGACGTGAGTCCCGGCAACGCGGCTTACTTGACCACCGCGCCACTGACAAGTGCGGTCGCAGGTACAACGCAGAACATGACCGTGACGCTGCGTGACATTTATGGCAACGTGGCCACGAATTATCGCGGCACGTTGCATATTTCGAGCGATGACGCCTCGGCCATTCTGCCTGCTGATTACACCTACACCGCTGCCGATGCAGGAGTCCATACCTTCGAGGTAACTCTCATTAGCGCCAGCAGTACTACGGTGGATATCAGTGATGCCACGACCGGAGTTCTGATGTACCGTCAGACGGACATCCGAATTTCGCCCGCAGCCATGACCGGTTTCGTCGTCAAGGCAACCTCGGTTAGCAATATGACCGCTGGTGATACATTCACGGCCACCGTGAAAGCCGAAGATGCATACGGCAACACCATCACAAACTATCGTGGCACGGTCCTGCTGACATCCACCGACAGTCAGGCGGACATGCCGTCGGAGTACACGTTTACCGCCTTAGATGCCGGCGAACATACGTTCGACATCACACTGAAGACCGTGGGGACGCACTCGGTCACCATTGGTGATGGCACGTTCACGTCGGAGTTGACCGGAATGACCATAAAGGTCGCGGCGTTCAGCAGGTTTTCGATGGTCACGTCCAGCGACGCCAATTCAGGCGTGAGCCAGGACCTCATCGTCACCGCGACCGACGCCTACGGCAATTCGATTGAAGACTACAGTGGCACCGTCCACTTCTCATCGAGCGATGCCTCGGCCGTGCTGCCGGAGGACTTCACTTTCGACAAGAAAGAGGCCGGACGTCACGTATTCAGTGTTACACTCAACACGCTGGGTACCCAGTCGATTTCCGTCACCGACGTCGATATGCCGACGATTTCTGCGACAGCAAGCGGCATTTCGGTAACGGCCCTGGCAACGAACGTCGCGAGCTTCTCGATTTCGGGTGGTTCGGCAACAGCCGGTACGACCCAGAACGTGACAGTGGCCGCACGCGACTCCAATGGCGACATCATCACGGGTTACACCGGAACGGTCTTCTTCAGCAGTAGCGATCAGCAGGCCGGACTTCCCGCCAGCTACACGTTCACCGCCGCTGATGCCGGGACGCATGTCTTCTCAGTGGTTCTGAAGACCGCTGGCAATCAGTCGCTGACCGTGACTGACTCCGCAGCAGGTGTTTCGTCCGTCGCGAACGTCAGCGTTGTACCTGGAGCTGCAACCCGGTTCGTACTCTCGGCACCGACGAAGGTGAACTCCGGTCGCGGCTTCCGGGTCACGCTGACCGTGTACGATGCCTATGGAAACGTCGCCACCAATTACACGGGCAAAGTCGAACTGACCAGCTCCGATCCAAAGGGTGGCAAGACCAGCTACAGCTTCAGCACCAAAGATGCCGGCGTGCATGAATTCCGCTACACGCTCAGCACACTTGGCCAGCAGACGCTGTTCGTCAAAGACCTCAGTAACTCCTCACTGATTGGCTCGACAACGGTGAACGTCATTCCCAAGTAAGTTGATGTACGGTCCTGGTCAGTACGACGATGGACTGACCAACTGAATTACGTTTCCGTCCCCTCGTGCTGAAGAGAACTCTTCGGCACGAGGGGACATTTTTTTGGATTTAAGCACAGAATCATGCTCCCCCGGCTACGCGATGGGAGCATGGCACAATGTGCGCCCAAATTCCCAACTATCGCTTACGAATAAGAATTGAAACGGGGATGGTGGTTCCGTCTTCGCAGATGATATCTGCGATAATCACGGTGTTGCCGTTTCGTTCGATGGTGGGCTGGGTGGCAGAATCTGACTTCTGCGGACGAAAGCGGATGGTGCCTTGGGGGATGGGATCGGCGTCGGTCATGGTGATGTAGGACGTGGAGCCGGTACCGCTGGCGGTTTGCACCTTGAACTCCAGGCCTTTGCCGACTTTCCCTTCACCGAGAGAAATGTTGTTGGTGGCAATGAGCTGCGCTGTGAATTCGCCCTCGATCTGGGAGGTCCATTCCAACTGCTTGGTGTGCTTCGATTTCGCAATTTGTAATACGACTTCATGAGACGCATCGGAATGCCCTGACAGCGTCACCTGCTGTTTGTCGGTCATGGTCACTGACATTGAGGTGCCCTGCCCTTCTGCAGCGAGACCGACTGTGGATGTGAGACCAATCAGGAAGGCAACGAAAACACGCATGGCATTTCTCCGAAGGAGGTGAGGCTGGAAGCGACACCGCAGTGTTCGTCTGACTGTTTCAAATCTTGGCGTGAATTTCGCTTTTTCACCGAAAGAAATGCTATGTGGTATCGCTTTGGTGGAGTGCGAGTTGCGTTTATCTCAGCGGTAGATCCCAGATGCGGATTTCACCGTCTGAGCTGCAGGCGGCGAGTTGTTGGCCGTTGGGGCTGTATGCGACTTCGTAAACGTAGTTTATTCCCTTGCTGACAAAGCCGAGATGGTCGAGATGGGGGACATCGAGGGAAATAGTCTGACGCTGACTGGCGACGTCCCATTCGGCGAGATATGCGTCGCTCGTGCAAGCTGCAATTCGCTGACCGTCCGGGCTGAATGTTACATCAAATCGCATACCTGGAATGTCAAACTTGGCAATCTGTTTGTCTGCTACGACATCCCAGACGGTAATAGCAGCTCCAGACACAGCCAGTTGTGCGCTGTCGGGACTGAAGTCCAATCCGCGAATAACTCCCATGTCCTTTGCAATGGTCCGTCGCTGCTCGCCAGTGGTTGCGTCACAGATTTGGACCGTTCCGTTGTAGGTCCCCAGCGCCAGCCACTTGTCGTCTGGACTGAAGGCAACGCTTTCCAGCCCTTGCCATTCGCGTGGCCCGGTAATCGAAAACGCCTCCTGGTCGCTAAAGATGTTCCACACATGCAGTGTGCGGTCGTCAACCCCCACCGAGGCAATGCGCGTGCCATTCGGAGAGAACGCGATATCCCGGACGTCACTTTGATTGGCGGTGAGTAACCGAAACTGCTGACCCGTTTCCACGTCCCAAATTCTTACAGTCCGGTCAGAGCTTCCGGAAGCAATCCATTTTCCATGGACACTGAATTTGACAACGGTGATAGTATGTGTGTGCCCCTTCAGCGAGAACACCTGGTGCCCGTTGCTGGCGTTCCAAATCCGCAGAGTATTGTCCTGGCCGCCAGACGCAATGAGGCTGCCATCGGGGCTGTATGCAATGCTGCGAACAGCGCTGCGACGGTGCGAAATGGTCAAATCAGGATCAATAGAATTGTCCTGGGCAGAGAGTCGCGTCGAGAGTACTCCACTAAGCATGCACAGAACACCAAGGCCCATGGTGATCAACTGACGTACGGGAGAGAGTCGATGGCTCATGCTGACCTCTTTCTGCGTGGACTCAAGGCAAACTATTACGACAGGATGTCTATGGTACCAGTGTTGGGGAGGTTGGAGAAAACAAATTCCTGCTGTCTCAGGCTGATGGTGGCAGTTGGCAAGTTCGTTCAGCGTACGTGCCATGCCCAGGTCGCGAAGCAGCGTGGGCATGTTTTTCGTGATTGCAGCGTCAACGCATGCTCCCCCTGTTGCGCGATGGGAGCATGGGACAATTCCTATTGCTGGGCCTCGTCCTCCTCAGTGGTTGCTCCGAATTCAGCAGAGTCAATGTGCCAGTGCCAGGTTACTTCAGAATCTTTTCCGTCCTTGGTGACAATCCAACGCGAAGTTCCGCTGACCATGCGGGGAATGCCTTGAGAGTCGATGTCCCATTTTTCAACGCGGCTTTCTACTGCCATTCCCTCGTCGGGAGTGTCGGGGTGAATCATCCGTGATCTGACGAGCGAAGGGACCCAGCGCTTTTGTTGGCCGTCAAACCCAAGTTGCATTTGAACGTGCGCTCCGTCACGTTTGGTTGTCCAATAGAGCCGAGGTGTCCACTTGATTCGCGGGTTGGACATATCCTGCTCGTATTTCATTTGGTCTGCATTCTTCTGCAATTCCTCTGGATGCAGTGGAGACTGGGGACTATGGCCTAACGGGAAGATGGAAGCGAAAGGTGAGTCTGGTGCATCAACAGAGTTTCGTCCGAGCCAGGCTGAGATTTCCGCTGGTTGCCCCTTCACGGTATAGCCAATAATTTTGTCACTCACTTGTTGGCCATCGAAGGTGTAGCGGCAGGTGAACTCCTGGGCACTGTGGGCGAAACCGAGTGAGTCGAGAACGGCCTCCTCCTGCCGTGTTGGCTTGGTCACCCAAACGCGGTACTGAATTACACAATGCGTGTATTCGGCCTGGGCACGAGCAAAGGCCTTCAATGTGTCGCGAACCCCATTCTCGTTGATTGTGCTGGCGGTTAATCCCTGGTTGACAAATGGATTATTGCCAATCGCGGGTGACTTGTAGGCCTTCGCGATGAACTTGCCATCGAGCCGCCATTCACACAGGATGTAGTCGAACTTGGCGGCGTACTCGAATGTGCGATGATTCCCGATACCTTCCTGGGACCAACCGACTGTGCGCGTCGGCGCAGAGAGAGCTATCAGCATGGCCTCCCCGCGTCGAATAATCGTCTCGGTACCAGACAGATAGACAGGACCATCACTTCGTAGTTCGGCTTCCTTTCGTCCCAGTTCGGTGAGCTTTAACTCTTTAATGCGGTCCAGATTGGCCAGTTGCTGTTTCAGCAGCAGCTGGTTCATGAGAGTTTGTGCCTGTTTCCACTCGACGTCGCCCGTGGTCAGGGACCGATGAATTGGTGAGCGATAAGCGGTCGCGGTAAGGGAACCGTCGGATTTCCACTCGAACAACACGAAGTTGAATGCTTCAAAGTCGGCGAGACCACCATCGGGCTTGAAACCGTCATGGTTCCAGGAGAACTCCAGGACCGGACGCGGAAGCTCCACAAGTGTGGTGTCGCCACGTCGTATGATGACTTCCCCTTGTTTACCGGTCACACGAATGGGGGCATCGGTCCCGACCTTCGTGCGATAGCGACCAAGTTGTTCAAGATGAAGAGACTCGACAACAGACTTGGCATTTGAAAACGACGCGGAGACCGTGGTGCGCGACTGGCCGAGTCGTAGTGCATCTGCATGAATGGGGTCGAGTTGTCGCGGTTTCTGGTAGGGGATCCACCACTTCACCTCTCCGTCCCGGCCTCCGCTCAGCAAATAGTGTCCGTCGGGGCTGAATTTCAGAGCGGAAATCGCTTTCGTATGTCCGCCGTTGCTTTGTCGAATATTGATTGGCTCCGCGATTGGCACAATTCTCGCCGTATTCCCTGGGAGTTCATCTGGGAAGATATGGATCGTCGGGTCGTCGGCTTCTACTGCGTCAGCAGAAGCGAGGACAGTACCGTCCGCTGAGTAGGCAACCATGCGGATTTGTTCCGCACCGCCGGGGAACTCGTGCGTCATGAATAGTTGCCGATCGACATGGAATCCATACACCCAGTTTTCTCGACCAATGGCCAGCCGCGTGCTGTCGGGCGACCAGGACAGGGACAGAATCAGTTCATCAGGTCGGGGTGGCAATGGTACGACCGTCATGGCCGGTGACGGCTTTGAGAAATCCCATAAGTAGACCTTGCCGTTGTCGGCTCCTACGGCGAGATTCTTTCCGTCAGGAGACCACACCGTTTTCAGAACGAGCATGTCTTCCTCAAATGGAAGTTCGCGCGATGGTTCTGGTTCCCAGCCCGGGAGCTTGAATTGGGCTGTGTTCCAGACAAACAGTTGCCATTCACTACTGGTGACGAGTCGCTTGCCATCGGGTGACCAGGCGACAGTGAACTGCAGGGCGTAAGGACTGGTGTCTGATTCTTGTGTTTGGAACAAGCGACGAAGCCACGGCCCCTCGGTGACGTCGGGCGTAATTTCAAAACAAAGCAACCCTTTGTCCAAGCTCGCACAGGCTAACATTGTTCCATCGGGAGAGAATGCCAAGTCTGTTGGTTGTCCGACGGAAACGCTTGCTACAGGTGTGTCCTTCGGCAGGCCGGAGCGACAGTCGTAGAGCAAGATGGAACCGAAGTCTGGCTCGGTCATTGTGGCACAGGCCAGCCAGTTACCGTCCGGCGAGACATCCAATGCCGTAATCGTGGGCGCATCTCCCGCGAAACCGTTCTGTCGAGACTCTTCGTCGACCGGGAGTTTTAGAGAATGAACTGGTGCTTCTGGCGGCAGGTTGGGCTGCGGAATTCCGGCTGCGTCTTCATTCATTGGCTGGAATGTCGCCGAGACGAGAGGAAAGCCGCGTCGGTCGGCTTCTTCCAGGGGATCGACGCCGGGATCTAATCGCGATGAGACAACGGTTTCCAACACGCCCGTTTCTTCGTCGTTATTACCTCGTGTGAGGTACACGACTTTGGTCAGTGCGTTGCCTTTTTGGACGTAGTCGAAGTCTTCTTGCGTCACGTTGACGGCAATCCGGCGGCCTTCCAGACACATCCAAATTCCCTCCTCGATTTCACCGCATTCGAGCCGCACAGACATGCGAATGCGGTGGTTCTTGGCGTCAACGAGTGGCACGTTGGCGGCGCCGGAAATGTTGTCCACGCAAAAGGGGCCAATGGGTTCTCTGCGGAAGGGCGAGTCACTGAAGAGCCAGTCAATGCCTTCGGCACTGTCGAAGTCGACGCGAATGAGGCAATCCAAATCGGGATGCGAGTTGGGATTTCGTCGCAGGTCTGCGACGTTGGTTTTCTCGAAGTGCGGCCAGTTAGACGTGTCCGTTAGTGTGGAGCTGCCATCTTCAGTCGCTTCTGTCATGTTGGACGGGTCTGACTGATTTGATGCTGCAACGGACTCGCCATTCAGGGGAGTTAACTCGATGCGGGCGAACCAGTCTCCGCCTCGCGAAAGGGTGACCTGATTCCCGGCCAGTTTGTATTCGGTGGTATCACCTTCGATTTCGATGACGTATTCGCCAGCGTGCAGCCGCGTGGTCGCTCCTTCGGCCGACACTGTGAGTTCCTTCACCGTTTTGTTGTTCTTCAGAATGCGAATGGGAACAGCGGCACTTGCGTTGTTTTCGATTTTCAGGGTCCCCTTCCCTGTTTCGATGTACAGCAGAACCGCAGCGAACAGGACGAACGGTATGGCAAGGCCTCCCCACAAATAACGTTTCCAACCGGTGGGCAGTTGGAAACGTTCGTCTCGCGGACTAGTGACTGCCAGCGGTGACGGTGGGGAGACATTCTCAGGCTGCTGCAAATGTGCCAGCCATTTGCCCAACAATTCAGCGACCTCCTGAGCCGACTGGTACCGCTGGTCGCGATTCTTTTCCAGCAACCGCATGACGATGTCTTCCAGCCATATCGGCACCTGGGGATTAATCGACCGCAGCGAACGGGGAGCGTCGTGGCCAATACGATTGAGAACGCCCATGGTGGTTTCGGCCCGGAACGGCGAACGTCCGGTGAGCATGAAGTACATCACACTGCCGAGGCTGAACAAATCGCTGCGGTGGTCGAGTTGGTCACCGTGAGCCTGTTCGGGCGACATGTATTGCGGCGTGCCGGCGATCATGCCGGTGCGAGTCATGGAACCGTCATCGACGGCGCGGGCGAGGCCGAAGTCGGTCAGCAAGGCGCGTTCGACAGTTCCGTCGAGCAGAATATTCGATGGTTTGACGTCTCGGTGTACGAGTCCCTGGGCATGCGCCGCCGCAAGTCCGTGCGCGGTCTGCATGGCAATCCGGAGCACCTCGGGGATGTCGAGCGGCCCTTGTGTGGCCACGCGTTTTTCGAGGGTGGTGCCACTCGAATACTGCATGACGAGATAAGGGACGTTCTGCCACTGGTCGACGCTGTAAATGGGGAGGACATGATCATCAATGACCGCAGCGGCGGCTTTCGCTTCGCGGGCGAACCGTTGTCTCGCGGCTCCTGACGTCGCCAAATGGGGATGCATCATTTTGATGGCCACAAAGCGGTCGAGTGAGCGATCAAACGTCTTGTAGACAATTCCCATTCCGCCGCTGCCGACAACGCCGGTGACTTCGTAGGTGCCAATTCGACCTAAGTATTGTGGCTCGTCCGTTGGACCGAGTAACCGAATGGCTGTTTGAGCGTCCAAATCGTGCCCCGTACCACTGGCATTCAGTTCTTGAATGGTCTCCGCATCGCGCAGCACGGGCAGAATTTCTTCGCACCACTCAGCGTCCTGCTCAATCGCTCCCATGCGTGAGCGGCAGTCGGGACATTCGTCCAAATGCTGTTCGATGTCGTTGAGGTTGAATTGCCCCGCGTCAGCTGCGAGTTGACGCAGTTGTTCGTTCGTGAGGCAGTGGTCGAGTTGATTGGTCATGAGGTCACCTGTTCGGGATCCCAGTCAGTGGTCATGTGGGAAATCGACTCTTTCAGCCGGGCAATGACCCGGTACTTCGCCACGTAAATGGCTCCCGCCGATTTGCCCGACGCCTTCGCGACTTCGGCGACGGAAACACCTTCGACGGCGGTTTGCCAGAAGACATGCCAGGTTGCTTCGCTGAATTCATGGCGGATGAGTTCGCAGGCGTGAAACACAATTTGCCGCCGTGTTTCGATCGCGATTTCGGCCGTGATGTCGTCGGGATTCGGCTCCGAGTGAAGCCGCTGGAGGACGGATGAGCCCCCCGAAGCTCGGTCGCGCGGGAGTCGTGAGAGCAGTTTGTTGATGGCGTTGCGGACGATGGTTGTCAGCCAGGCCCGGAATGGTGGTCGATCCTCTCCGGCGGTCCAGCGGTCGACGGCTCCCGCAATGGAAGTGAACACCTGCTGGACAATGTCCTGGGCGTCGGCATCCTGCAGCCCCCTGCCCCGGGCCATGCGGTAGACCACCGGCTCGTACAACTCCAGAAACTCGACCCACGCGGCACTGTTGGCCGGGTCTTTCACCTGCGTAATGAGGCTCAAACTGGTTTCTGGAAAATGTGCCATGCGGTTCTCCTGCATGGCATCATCCACAATGTGGGGAGTTCTTACAAAGAATTGGGGGTAAGTTCGGTGAAAAAGAAGGTTTCAGACGGTGTCGCTAAGTATGCATCGCGACCTCATGAAAAGAGCTTGTAGATCCCGAAGCCAATCGCTGCTAAGCCACCGATGAGTCGAACTCCTGAGAGGGCGACGGCACCGCCGCCTTCTACCTGATACCCCCACTTGCCCGTCGTCTTTCCGTCACGTAGTCCGACCACGCCAAAGTAGGCCAATGCCAGCCCAATGGCAATTGCAATTCCCCCCAAAGCGGCAGGATGCTCGTTCAGCCAGATATTGATGGGAGAATCTGCGTCGGCTACTACGGCAGTGAGGATGTTCATAATCGGCTCGATGATCGGTAGTTGAAGAGTTGATGTGGCAAAAAGTCAGCAGTTGTATCTTCCGCGTTCCATGAGCCAGTCGCTGCAATTGGCTTTAACGCGGTCTCACTTTCCTGACCCTTTCAGGGTCGCAGCCCGTTGGAGTTTCTTGACATCATCTTTTGCAATAATGAGTTGGTCGCGTGACATATCGCAGTCCCGGGAATCCCCAAAATCATCCCAGTGAACATAAAGCGTGCCGTCATCGTTGGAAGCCAACAATGTTAATTTGAAGAACCGATTTCCCCAGTAGGCTCCCAGTTTGGTTCCCTCTGGAATCTTCAGACTCTCTGGAACAATTTGGGCGTCCGGCGGAATTCGGCCGCCAATGGGATGGTTCGCGACACGTCGCCGTGTTCCATCTCCTGAAGCATCGTCGCCCTCGGCCAAATTGCCAACTCCCGGGAAATTGTTCATCCCCGGGAGGTTGGCAAAGCCCGGCGGGAGATTATCAAAGCCCGGGAAATTCTCGAAGCCTGGTGGAAGTTTACCAAAGCCCCGCGGCATGTCGCCGAAGCCCGCCGGCCGTTTGCCAAAGCCCGGGGGGAAGTCTTTTCCGAACCGGTCGTCGTTCATTGATTCGTCGAGATTGCTTGCGTACTGCTCGACCATTTGGGGGTTGTTGAGGCTTTCGAGGGCCTGCGTGCTAATGATTATCGCCGCTCGTGGGAGTTTCCTGTCGAACGAAGAAGGCAAATGGTCGTAGTGGATTTCGATGGAGTTGCCCAAATCCTGAATGACATATGCGTCGAACCAACCTGAGTGAAAATCAACCAAGACTGGTGTCCCTTTGGGGAGTTTGACGTCTGTGGGAATGACCACTGCTTCGTCTGGAATGGGCGCGAGGCTGTTTCGGAGAACTTTCTTGCTGGGGACGAAGGATTCGGGATTTGCGGCAGCCTTGGCAAGGATGGCAGGGTCCACGGCAATCCAGTTATTCTTCGGTGGGCGGGCGACAACTCTCCCGCCCTGGTTGGTGTACAGAAGAGTGACCGTGTGATCGTCATTGACGCCCAGAACCTCGGCCTCTTCCCATTGCGCCATCCATCCCGCCTTCACCGGCATGCCCGGGATTAATCGGGTTGCTGCAGTAACAGCCTGATGCCCTGTGGGAAGGCCGGTGGGAGGGGTCGCCTCCAATCTCGCCTGTTCGACGGCGGCACGCTCCTGGTCAGTCATTGGCCGTGGGGTCGTGACTGGACCAGGATTGCCCAGGCGAACGCTGTTGGAAATCATGTAGCTAAAACCAGGGCCAGACGCCTCAATCCAGATTTCGACGTCTTTGTCAATCCCGAATGGAGAGGAGTTGCTGATTTCTATTGTTCCCGAATCTCCGGTAAGCAAAGAGCTCATGGGGAATGATGTGAATGGGATGTGTCCCGACTGCGTCCGACCGGCAAGCTTCGGCCAACTGCCGCCTCTTTTCGTTCGGGTCCAGTCAATGAGAATAGTACGGCGTCCAAAACTCCGGTCAAAGCGAATGTTACTCAACTGATACTGCGACATTTGTGGCGACGGAATGACCGGCGTATTGTCCGCGAGAAGTGGGCTGCTGAGTATTGCAGAAACACCAGCAACGTAGAGAAATGTTGAGAGAAACTTCAACATGTTTTGGCCTCCCCGGGAGTACGTTCCGAATCCTGATAATGCAAGAGAAAAATCTCTTGGCCCTTTTTCAAGGCCTTTCAAAGGATAAACAAGCCACGAATTCAATGCTACCAGAAAACGTTCCATTGCTCTTTCGCCACCCGTCTTGCCGAGCCGGTTGAATCGAGTGGCAATGAGGTACCGCAATGCCTGCGTTTCATGGAGATTTACCGTCCTTGCAGTGAGGGAGAACAACGGGTGAATCATCTTGGGCCAGTGGCACCCAACCGCCCGGAATAGGCGGATGCGGTGCATTCCGGTTTGGCTGCCCAGGCATTTGCACGGTACGATGTATCTCGAATTTGAATCGATAGCCGGCGACCGCCGGACCACGGCAACTGACATCTGGGAACGAATGATGACCCGAATCTGTGTGCTTTTGATTGTTGCCCTGGGCTGCCTTCGCATGGCGGATGCTGCGGAGCGGCCGAATATCGTGGTCATTCTGGCAGACGACTTTGGTGTCGGAGACATTCAGGCTCACTATCCGGACAATAAAATCCCGACGCCCTATCTCGACAAGCTCGTCGGTCAGGGAATGAGTTTTACCGACGCGCACAGTTCATCTGCCGTCTGCTCACCGACTCGCTACGGCCTGCTGACTGGACGATACAACTGGAGAACGCGGCTTCAGGAATGGGTCATTGCTGCTTATGAACCGCCGCTCATTGCGGCCAATCGTCCCACGCTTCCGGGAATGCTCCAGCAGAATGGGTACAAGACCGCCTGTATTGGCAAATGGCATCTCGGCTGGAACTGGCCGGGTGATCAACAAAGTCAAATGACCGAACAGAAAAATGGTCAGGCGTTTTTGAACTGGGATTTCACAAAGCCCATACAAGGAGGTCCGACCGAACGTGGGTTTGATTATTACTTTGGAGTCGACCTCCCTAACCTGCCGCCGTTTACTTTCATCGAAAACAGTCGGACGTTGCCGCTCCCGTCCGCAGAATTCAAACCTGATCCCGAAGAAGGGATTGTGTTGCCGACACGATTTGCCGGGACTCCCGCGGCGCCGAACTGGAAAATGCAGGACATCCTGCCAACGCTGACAGAGCGAGCGGTGAAGTATGTGCATGAGGGGGCTAAGCACGACGCCCCCTTCTTTCTCTACTTCGCGATGACATCGCCCCACGAGCCGGTTGTTCCCTCGAAACCGTTCCAGGGGAAAAGCGGAATCGCTCCCGTCGCGGACTTTGTCATGGAAACCGACTGGTCCGCTGGTCAGGTCATTCAAGCGATTGATGCGGCCGAAATTGCGGACGACACCATTGTCATTTTCACTGCCGACAATGGGCACTCCCATTACACAGGCTGGCAGGACTTGATTAAGGCGGGTCATTTGCCGAGTGGACCCTACCGTGGCCATAAAGGAGACATTTGGGAAGGTGGGCACCGCGTGCCGCTGGTTGTGCGTTGGCCAGACAAGGTCGAAGCGGGCTCAGAAAACGACCAAATGGTCTGCCTGACCGACCTGTTCGCCACCTGCGCAGATGCCATCAAAGCAGACCTGCCTGAGAACGGAGCAGAAGACAGTCTCAGCTTTCTGCACGCGCTCCAGGGGAAGGAGGCCGAAGTCCAGCGAACCAATCTGGTCAATCATTCCAACTTCGGAGAATTCGCTTACCGCAGCGGCCCGTGGAAACTTGTCTTCAAACTGGGTGATGCCAATCTTGAAAAGTCACGCGGCAAGGCGACGATTCCGGAACTGTATCACCTCGGAGATGACCAAGCTGAAGAGCAGGATGTCTCGACAACGCATCCGGACGTGGTGACGCAATTGACGGAGGAGTTTCAACGACTGATTGACCGCGGCGCGACTCGAACGGGTCGACGTTCGGCCAATGACAGCAACGTTGATTTCAGGACGACGCAGCGAAAACGTTGGGCGGAATAGGTTGAGGTGTTAGCCCACGTTGGGCATGCCCACGCTGCTCCGCGACGTGGACATGGCACGAACGGAGAGCGAACATGCCACCCGCCAACTGACGGAAGAGTTTCAACAACTGATCGACCGCGGCGCGACTCGAATGGATCGACATTCGGCCAACGACACAAACGTTGATTTCAGGACGACACAGCAAAAGCGGTGGGCGGATTAGTTTGAGATGTTAGCCCAAGTAGGGCATGCCCACGCTGCTCCGCGACGTGGGCATGGCACGAACGGAGAGCGAACATGCCACCCGCCTCATCATTTCTATGCGTTGGATGCCGACGGTTTGTTGTCTCGACGACAGTCAATCAAAATGATTGACTCGTCTGCCTCCAGTTTCAGTTCCTTGAGTACCCTTTGAACCTTTTGGCGTTCTTCTTCGGTGAAATAAAAGATGGCCTTGAGAGATCTCTTGGTGCGATTTGCCGCTTCGTAGATAGGCACTTGCTTTTCGAGGTTTTGCTGAAGCTTCGAATTCTTTGCTAGCTTGAACTCAACCAGCGTCTTGTCTTTGTTGCCACGAGAGACCTTGAAGTCGACGGGACCACGTCCGTTATTGACTTCGGCATTGAAGTCAGATGGCGTTGCGTACCACGTAAGTCGGAACAGAATCTGAAGGTCGGACTCCCGTTGAATTGGTTGACCGTTGTGGTAGAAGAGACGGAACGCTCCGTTGTTTTCGATCTCAGACTTCAGGAATAGCAGTCTTTCGCGGCACTCTTGAAGCGTATCGATGCCACGTTTGTAGAATTCGGTTTCAACCTCAAGCTGGGTGATTAGCTGGCCAAATTGATCAATATAGAACTCCTCCGAAGCGGTTACCTTCTCGCTACTGACAGCTTTGGCCTGCCCCCCGGTGTCTTCCTTGTACTTGATGTACCACTCGATCAGTTGCGGATACTTCTTGAGAAGTACATCATAGGCACGTCGTCGTTCTGCTTGCTTCGAGCGTTTGTCAATCGCTCGCTCAAGATATTGGCTCACCTGACTCCGAAGCTGGAGATCGTCCGTCGAGCTTACAATGGTCTCGAAGCGATCCATCAAGTCATTGCGATTGATCCAGTTTTCATCCTTCGTGAGGATGTCCTTTGGTGCAAGCAGTACGAAATCCCCACGGACATGCGGAAGATCAAACGATTTCGGGCACCAATAACGTTTTTCGTAGTCGAAGCGAACGTTTGCAACTGGCACAGTTTTCCGGTTAGTTTCGTTGATATGAGCTTGGGCAAAAGTTTGGGTGTATTCGAGCAGATACTCTTTGATGAGATTTGCTGTGAAGTCACTAATGTTGTCTCTACCAACGCCTTCGCGGACTAGGCACACTTTCTCTATGTGGCTTCCCTTGGAGACCTTCTCGTCACCAAAATTCGTGAAGATAACATGGAGGTTCGAGTTCAGTGCTCTCGCGAAATCAATACCCAATCCGCTACCGTTGTTTCCACTTTGGCTGAATCCTAGCCAAAGCTGTTTAACTTCGGGAAACATGTACCACGATTTTAGCAGGCCTTCATCAACGTTTCCGTCAACCGATTGATCGCGTAGAAACGTCAGGTATTTGATTATTTCGTCATGAAGGAACTGGTACTCCTCTTTCTCGCTTGTGAACAGCAAGAATGGATCGATAAAGAGTGGTAGGTCGTTGATCAGTGAGACATTGAATGCCCCGTACTCTTCAATCGCTTCTGGATCAACATCAAACCAGTCGGAGAAGTACACCTTCATTTACAGGTCCCTCTTAAAACCCCGCCGTGAACCCTCACGGATAGTTTCGTAACCCGGGTTAAGCAAAGTCAAGCCTGCGACGGGTGGCTGGGGCGGTCGAGGACCTTGGCGCACGTTGCGTGGTGTACTGGGTGTGGACAAATGCGACATGAGTCTCTTGCTGAGCCCCAGAAAACTGGGCTGGCATTCGAATTTACTGGGGCCCGGGGGGCGGCTCGTTTAGGCGATGTTTTTCTGTTTGGCGCAGTTGTCTGGCACGCGGGACGATTTGAGCGCCCCAGCCACGCGTTTATCCCTATTGGCTCGCTTCCTCAGGGAAACTAGCGAGCGCCTTCTTCACTTCTGTCGCGAGTCTTTCGCGGTCGTATTCTTCGTTCCGCGACTTGATGCGGTGCATGATGAGATTGGGGTCGTTTTGAATGGCGAGGAGTATGGTTTTCGTTTCTGGACAAACGGGAAGCGTGATGCTGCAGAAGGCGTTGGGGTTGCCGCAGAGTTCGCCGAATTCGTTGGGGACCCCGACCATGACCGTAGGAAGGGGCGTTTTGTATTTACTCGCGAACTGACGTACGCGTTTCAGGATGTCTTCCCTGCCGGTTGCTACATCGAACGATGTCGTGAACATGCGGGCGGAGTCGTGCATCTGATTAATCTGGGTGGCGATTTGTCGCTCTACGCTGGTGTCGGGTACGTCGACTGTTTCCAGAATGCGGAAGTGGTAGCGTTCCTCTTCGCCGGTGGGTTTCCCCTGCTCTGCGATTCCAACTCGGGGGCGGGCATTGCGGTCGAGTCGGGTGGGACCGGCGGCGAGTAGAATCTCTACGGAGTGGGCCCGCATGTACTCCAAGTAGATTGTGCTTTGCAGCGAGAGGATGAGGTCCAGTCGCTCGGTTTCTTCACCGCGAATGGCTTCGTCGACTGCGAACACCATCCGATACGGTTTGCCAAACTTCTGGATTTCGGTCAGTGGACCGCCGTAGGTCGTCTCTTTCAGTTCAACGATTTTACCGAGGTAGACAATCCGGGAGGTTGCCACATACGTTTCAGCGGCAATGAACTCCCGTCCGGTCTGGGCGAATACAGGGAGTGGTAGAAAGATCAGCAGCAATGTCAGTGCCGTGAGGCGCATGCCTGATCCCCCATTGCAGTTTCCAATCCTCACTGGTTATGGATCATTCCTGAGTGAAACACAGACAGGAATGTCTGTGCCACCAGTCCCTGGATCGTCGCCAGAAAGAATCAGCCGCCCCAGCCGACGTCGACGTGGGTAGCCATCAGGACGAGGCGCTGCTCGCTGCGGCGGTGGTTCGTAAAGGATTCAATCCATTCGCCGAGCGACAGCTTCAGAGATTCTGCGGAGACGACCTCGATGTCGCCACTGCGGAGGCGATCACGGAACGCTTTCAGCGAGCGGAACATGGTGAAGTGTTGTTCTTGCAGCCGCTGAACCAGCGGCTCCCAGTTTGGCTCCTTGTCGATGACGCTTTGGAGGTAACCATCCTCACAACGCATTTCGAATTCCTCGGGAATCTTTTCGAGCAGCACATCCAGCACGGCTGTCAACCAGCGTGATGTTTCTTTGGATGGCGCCTCTTCCAGCAAGTCACGGAGGTCGCCGAGCAGGATGTATTCGAGTTCGATGCAGTGTGTTAACCGTTCGCGCAGCTCAAATTCCGTCATGTCCGTCCTCCGAAAGTCCAGATTGCCGAGTGGCCGATGCAGTCCCGAGTGACTCCATCTTGATGCCCAGAGAATATCAATGTTTCGTGCAACAATCAATTAGAAAATTCTCACCAGTGGGATTTTCTCGGTTCGGCAGACGTTGGGGATCTTGGGGAAATCCATTGTTTGTCCACATTCTGTAAGTCGTGAGCCTGCTGCACGTTGATTCCCACGTGTTGGAATGCATGGCCGCGTAAGTCTCTAAATGTGCATAACCGGCAGAAGTGGTCGCTGTGGGTTCTTGCGGATTTCTCCTTTACAAATCGCTACTACGCGCGTAGTATGGAGGGCTACTATTCGCGTAGTACGTCTTGGGGAGTAGTCTTGTGGATGTGAAGCCATCGGAACTTGAGATGCAGGTGCTGTCGGTGCTGTGGGAAAGCAGCCCGCTGACCGTGCGTCAAATCATGGAACGGCTGCCTGACGGAAAGCAGCGGGCCTACACCACGGTGCTCACCGTCATGCAGGGGATGACGCGCAAAAAGCTGGTGACCCACGAGAAGCAGGGGACGAGTTACGCGTATCGCCCCGCTGTGGAACAGGGGCCGGTTGTGCAGCCAGTCATGCAGGCGCTGCTGAGGAATGTCTTTGGAGGCGATCCGCGTCAGGTTGTCCAGGCACTGCTGGACAGCACTAGCGTCTCCGCAAATGACCTCGATGAAATTCGCAAGCTGATTGACTCAGCCGCAGAGAATCTGGACGGAGGTGAGAAATGATGTTCGCAGCAAGCTTTCTTCAGTCGGCAGAAGTCACCGGATTCGTGTTAGCGCTCATCCACAGTCTGTGGCAGGGCGTCGTGTGGGTGGTATTGCTGGCGGCTGCTTTGCGGCTGTTATCGGCGAAGCGACCGAACCTTCGGTACGCCGCAGCGTTGTTCGCGCTCGTTGGCATGGTTGTGACTTTCCTGGGAACATGGTCGGCGCTGGGGCAGCATTCGGAGTCGGATGCTGCCATCTCGGCTACAGAGGTGCTAACTGTTTTGGATGAGGATCATGTTGTTGCTCATGAGGGCGGAGATCACGCAGCCCATGCTGAGCAGTCGACCGGGACACAAGCAGTGGCCTCACCGCCAATAGCGAAGGAGCCCAGTGCGGCAATGAGTTGGCTGGGCGCCGGATGGAAATCGAATCTCGAAAGTGCAATGCCCTACCTCGCTATTGCCTGGGGAATTGGTGCGTTGCTGTTTCTCACTCGCAGCTTCGTCAGCATGGTGATGGTGCGGTCGTTGCTGAACGGCCCGGAATGCCATGATGAACGGCTGCTCCGGATGCTCGGGAATGTTCAGCATCGCCTCGGGAGTTGGACCGTGCTGCGGATTGTGCTCACCGAGCAACTCGACACGCCGGCGATCTGGGGTGTGTTGCGTCCCGTGCTGTTGTTGCCAGCGACATTGGCGACGAGTTTGAGCGATGCAGACCTGGAAGCGATATTTGCCCATGAAATTGCGCATTTGCAGCGTTATGACATTGCTGTCAACTTTTTGCAGCTGGTGCTGGAGTCTTGCTTCTTCTTTAATCCCGCGGTGTGGTGGTTGAGCCGGCAGGTGCGGAGCGAACGGGAAGCCTGCTGCGATGCTGTCGCCTCGCAGTTGGTGGCGAGTCCCGTGACGTATGCCCGCATGTTGACTCAATTTGTGGAAACGCACCACCCTGCCCCGGCGGCGATGTCTGCCATGTCAGGAGATGGGGGATCGCTATTGGACCGAGTCCGCCGATTGTTGATTCCCGGGTATCGGCCTGCGATGCAGCTTTCGTTCTGGACGTGCTGCTTGTTGTTAGCCCTGACGTGCGGCGGTTTGTATGCACTGCATGAAGGGACTGAAGTCGCCGTACAAATGATGAGCGACGAGGAACGGATTGAAGTCGTTAAACAGGAGGCGAGCGAGATTAATCCAAATGGTGATGGGTCTGAGGTGGGCTCGATTACCGTGTCTGGCCAGGTGGTGACGTTTGATGGTAAACCTGTCGAACGAATTCTTGTGTCCACGTGCACGAAATCGCCGGGACATACCAATATGGCTGGGCAGCCCGCGTTGGGGCCCGATGGTAAGTTTTCATACACGTTGTCGGGCAGTTCCGTCTCTCTATTCTTTAATGCACCGGGTTATGCTCCGGCTGTTGCTGGCCCGTTCACACTGGGAGACGCCGAGGAGTTTGTCGACCGAAAGGTTGTACTGACGGCCGGGAACGACATCCAAATCAAGGTGGTCGATTTGGATGGCCAGCCTGCGGAAGGAGTCCGGGTGACGGCGTCAGCAATGACGGCTTCAGGCAACGGGACTGGTATCACCAATGAGAAGTTGATGACTGACGAACAGGGACTCGTGACCATCCCGCATGTGCCAGACAAGACGACAATCAGCCTGAGCCTTTCAGGTGCGGGATATCAGGAGTTACAGCCAGCCGACAGTCCTCTGGTTGCCAATGAGGTTTACACATTTTCTATTCAGCGGGCGCGGCCGACGACCGGCGTCGTCGTTGCTGCGAACGGAACTCCCGTCTCGAGCGTGGGGCTGAAAGAACTGTTCATCGAACAACCCGGTCAGACATCCGATCGAGGCGCGTTGAATGCCCCGGTCACGAAGACCGATGACGCGGGACGTTTCGAACTCGACAATCTGCGGGACGGATATACGTACACATACCTGCTCGTGCATCCTGACTATCCACCCGCTGTGCTGACGGATGTGGAAGCTGGAATGTCCGATCTTCGGGTGGAACTGTCACCTGGGGTATCAGTGCATGGCATCATTTCTGAGGACGCCCTGAAAGAACCGAATCAACGAATCAACTGGATGCCGCGTTATCGACCGAAAGCCAGAGGTAGTTACTGGCGAGATATCCGCGGAGCATCACGGAAGATTGAAGTTGACGAACAGGGAAGATTTACGCTGCACCATGTGCCGCTTGGCGAAATCAGTATAGGCTTGAACGGGTCGACCACGACCTACACCATTAAAGAACCTGATCAACTCATTGTCGTGAAGCCGAAGGTGCCCGATCCGATTACGCTGCGAGAAGTTGTGCTGCGGTTCAAGCATTTGGGGAAGCAGGTCTCCCCGCAAGGGGCCATAAAAGTCTCTCGGGCCGTCGATGAAACCGGAACGGAGTTGGGGTGGAACCATCCCGTGCCAGTTGAGAGCGGCGAGGTGCGGTTTCGGGTGAAGGTGGGAGATCGTATTTCCAGCATGGAACCGGATGGCCTGATTGGATTCTGGTTTACTTCCCACAACTTGAGTGATGAGTTTCGCCTCCCGGTTGAGGCGGGTGAAACTCCACTCGAACTCTGGATTGACTGTCACCCCGCCGGAGCGATTACCGGAAGGCTTATTGATCAGGATGGCAAACCGATTTCCGGTCGAGGGGTGGGTGTGAAATACCACCTGGAGTTGACCAAGGAACAGGCGGGTGATGGGCGTTTCCACAGCCACTCAGGCGGGTTGGACAACTTTATGACCAACTCGCGCGGTGAGTTTGTGGTCTCGCCCGTCCCGCTGCATGCCGAGTGTTTCGCACGGGCGTCAATTGGGTTCAACCGTGCGATGAGTAAGGAAATTGTCCTGACTGAATCTGCACCGACGACATCGGTCGACCTGCAATTGGGCGTGACGACGGATTTAGTTCTCACAGTTTTATCTCCCTCCGGTAAGCCGCTACGGGGGATTCCGGTCAAACTGGAGCTTCAGCATCCCGACGGTGGCCAAGGCTGGTCACCCCCTGCAATTACAGATGCGAAAGGCCAGGTGACCTTTGAGAAGTGCACTAAACAGTACGTGAAGTACTACAAGGCAATTATTGAAGACCAGTCGGAGTACATTCCTGTGAAGGTCGATTTGTCGGCTAGTCCCAAGACAGTTCAGTTAGAGAATGGATGTGTTGTTCGCGGTCGGGTGCTGGATCAAGCAGGGAAGCCAGTTGTCGGCGCGACGATGAACACGTTCTCGATCAACCCTGATGTTCACTCAAAGTATCTCACAAGAGTCGAGCTAAAGGAGAAGACCGATAACGAGGGGCGTTTTGAGTTTCGCAACCTGCCCCCTGTACCGCTGCGGGTGAACGCCGTCGAAGTTGCGCTGGACAGCCCACCTGAAGTGACTCCAAGCTTCACCAAGCCGCATACTTTGACTCTGCAAGGCAAAGTTGCCTCGTGGTTTAAGGGGGAGTAGTAACGATTCTCCCAATGCTACTGACAACTCATGGCATGGTGGTTGTCCGAAATGGGGGACACGCGTTGACATTTGGCATCATTCTGGGCAAAGCAGGGACATAGAATTTGCTTTGACCTGTGGGCGGGCTACGGTTTCTCAGCCGGAAACTGTTTGTCCCCTACAATTGCCACAGGTGCCATGATGTCTGCATCGCCCGCGTCCGCCGTCAGCCCAACTCCAATTGCAACTGAGACCGAAGAGGCCGGCTGGTTGGAATCTGCCCGGTTCGACACGTTGTTTATTGTGTGGGTGGCGGCCCTGGCTTTGGTTAGTGGTCTGATTGTCGTCGCTTATCCCTCGCTGCTTGTGCCTGTGATCCTGGCCGACTTGTGGCTCCTGGGATATCACCATGTCATTGCAACGTACACACGGTTGACCTTTGACGGAGAAAGTTTTCGAGAGCACCGGTTCATGGTTCTCGTGTTGCCCTGGATCGTGCTTGCCGGCACTGTCGCGGCGGCTTACTTCATTGGAACCTGGCTGGTTGCGACCGTTTACCTGTACTGGCAGTGGTTCCATTACACACGGCAAAGCTATGGCATTGCCCGTGTCTATATGAAGAAGGCGGATGCGACGCCCGAGCAGACGAATCTCGCCATTTGGTCAATGTATCTGGTGCCGGCATTCGGAATCCTGTACCGATCAATTCAGCCTGGAGCAACGTTTCTCACCATGCCCGTGAAGAAACTTCCGGTTCTGCTGCACGAGTTTTTGCACATCCCGCAGCCACTTGCAGACAGCGGGTTACAAATTGCCACGGCGATTGCTGCAGTGCTCGCCTTTCTTTCACTCGGTGGCTGGGCGCTGACTCAGTTGACTGCCTTGAGGACATCGCCAAAACAATCTGCCTTGGCACTGTATCTGGTCTCACACCACCTGATTTTCCTGGCGGGATACTTCTTCATCGCTAACATCGACCACGGCTGGCTGGTCATTAATATCTGGCACAATGCCCAGTACATTCTGTTCGTGTGGTGGTTTAACGCGAAGAAATTCGACAAGGGAGTCTCCACGAAACAGTACTTCCTGTCGTGGCTCAGCCAGAAGTCGATGCTGAATATCGCCTGTTACTTCGGTTTCACGCTCGTGCTCTCAACGGCGGTTTATCTAGCCATCATCCTGCTGATGGGAATGCCTCCCCTTGCCGCCATTCCGGCCGCTTCGATTGTGACGTTCCAGGCCATTAACTTCCATCACTACATTGTCGATGGGCTCATTTGGAAGGTTCGGAAGAAGAAAATCCAAACAGCCATGGGATTGGCCGCGGAAGTGGCTCACTAGGGCCTCTTTGCAAATCATCTTCAGCAGGGAAGCTCGTTGTTCCACGAGATTGAATGTGGCCGTGCCACGGTTGCGATAGTTAAGAGTTGCAAAGAGCAATTCGAAGAATGGACTAATCATTCAGACTTGCGAGGTCATGTTGAGAAGACGCATCGCTGAACTTGACGGACTTCGCGGCATTGCAATTGTGCTCGTGTTACTAGTGCATTTCGGTGCGGTCTACCCAGCGCACGCATTTGGCGAAAGATTAGTTCAATCGCTCATGACTGTGGGATGGTGTGGCGTCGACTTGTTCTTTGTCCTGAGTGGCTTCCTGATTACTGGAATTCTGCTCGACACTCGTGACGACCCAAGTTACTTCCGAAAGTTTTTTGCGCGTCGCGTGCTGCGGATATTCCCACTCTATTACGCGGTTTTGATTGGCGCATTCCTGATTGTGCCCGTCTGGGTTCCAGGAGTTGTTGACGACGGGCTACGCAGTGCTCAGACCTCGCTGTGGTGCTACCTCAGCAATTTGAACTCCATTGTCAGCGGTGCTGCTCCAATGCGTGGCACTGTTTTCAACTTTGCTCACTTCTGGTCATTGGCCATTGAAGAGCAGTTCTACCTCATATGGCCCTTTGTTGTCATTTGGGTCAAACCGAAGTGGCTGCCGAAACTTTGCCTGGGGCTCATTCTCCTCGGCATCCCGACACGCCTCGCCGCCTACTACTGGATTGGCCCCTTCGCTCCCTACTATTTCACGCCATGTCGCGTCGAAACGCTCGCTTGGGGAGCCCTGTGCGCCACCATGATACGGAATCAGCCTCAGGAGTATTGGGGTCAGTTTGCCCGTTGGGCAGTCGCCATTGGTGCCACTGGCGTGACAACCTTATTTATGGCGAATGGCGGCCTGCATTTCATTGCCCCAGCCGCAACGATTTGGAGTCAAACATTCTTCGCAGTGGCATTTTCAGGATGTGTGCTCCTGGCGTACGACAGTGAGTCCACACGCTTAGGAAGCTGGCTGCGATGGCATGTGCTGCAGACGCTGGGGAAATACAGCTACGGAATCTACGTCATGCACGGCTTGCTGCAGGTCTTCCTGTGGCAATTTGTCGACGACCTCGTGCGCGTGGCACCGAATTACTATGTCGGCGTTACTTGCTACGTTGCCGCTTGCGGTGTGGGCTGTTTGTGCCTGGCACGCGTGACGTGGGAGTTCGAAAAGATGTTCTTGAAACTCAAATCGTACTTCGACTACGACACTCCTGAACATCAGACGCCAGTGCTCGCAATCGAAACTGTCAATTCGCCATCAGGTGAGGCTTCTACGATTCAGCAAGCATAACGCCCACCTCTACGGCAATTCTTTAATTCGCAAGTTACGGAAGGAGACGTCTGTGGTGGGGTCGTGGCCTTGCAGGCTGATGTGGCCTGCTGCGGTTCGCAGGCCGCGTCGAGGGTTTTCGTCGGGTTTGCGCGTGTCTTCCCACGCGAGGACCGGGTAGCCGTTGACCCAGGTCATCATGCGGGGGCCGCTGGCGACGAGGGTTGTGGTGAACCATTCGTTGTCGTTGGCGACGACATACCGGGCGGGAATGCCGGGACGGAAAATTGCTCCTGACCCCTGGTTACTGGGGTGATGGCGGTCGCCGTCGAAGCCGTTGTCGATTTGAACTTCGTATCCGTTCGAGGGAGCTTCTTCGGTCCCCTTGTTCAGTCGAAAGAAATAGCCGCTGTTCAGCCGTTCGGCGTGTGTTTCTGATTCCGCCTGAAGAATGAAGTCTCCGTATGTCTGGTCGGTCTCCAGAAAACCTTGGCCGTTAACGACGTGAATGGCGCCATCGACCACGCTGAATTCACTCTTTGATCCCGGGACGGTGTGCCATCCTGTGAGGTCTTCGCCGTTGAACAGAGGATCGAGGCTCAGCGGTTTCAGCCGGATGTCACGGAATTCAATTTTGCCGGCGTTCTTTTGCAGACCAATGAGACCGGTAGGGCGGAAGCTGTCGGTCTCGTCGGAGTAATCGAGGATTGGCTGGTCATCCAAAAAGACTTCAAACCGGCGTCCCTGGGCGAGTACGCGAAATGTTTTCCAATCGCCCGATCCCGAAATGGGGGCCTCGGTCTTTTGTCGTCCGACAAAACTTCCGGTCAGGAATCCTGACGGATGGTCGTCCACAATGTTCAGTTCGTAACAATCGGCTGTGACTTCTTTGGGCTGCTTGGTGGTTCGCAGGAACACCCCGCTGTTTCCTGCGGCTTCCATGCGGAACTGTACGCGGAGTTCGTAATCGGCGAATGGCACGTGTGTGACGAGCAATCCCGTCGGACCACTGTCGGCCGTAATGGCTCCGTCTGCCACGTGCCAGTTGACTTCTTCATTGTTTGACTCCCAGCCGAACAGTGAGTGACCATCGAACAGAGTCAGCCATCCCGCCTGTTGTTCTTCTGCTGTCAGTGGGTTTTCATACGGAACTTGCGAAGCGGTGTCGGCGTCCGGGCTTTTCTTCTCGTCGCTGGCGACTGGCGTTTCTGGAGCGGGAGTTGTCTCGCCTACTTCGGGCTCCGGGGTTTCGGTTTGGACAGGTTCGGGGCCGCATCCAAAAGTGAAGGCGAGCAGAATGAGGCCGATGAATGAGAGGACGTGGCGAGGCATGGCGGTAAGCAATAAGGTCAAAGCTGGCAAAGAATTCCAGCGCATACTAACCATCCCATACCGAGTTGACTATTCTCTCCGAAATGAAATCGTGGTCCTGCCAGGCGGGGCTGTGATAATGTGTTACAGGCACTTTGCCTTTTCGTGGTCGGGTCGCCAGAATACAGATGCTGGACGTTTGAACGTGTTGTGAGGAACAAAGACGTGGAGTTGGACGACTTAATTGGTGGATGTGGCGAATGGCTGCGCGGGACGGGGCCGGAGTCTGACGTCGTCATTTCCAGTCGCATTCGACTGGCACGCAACCTCACGGACATGACTTTTCCGCCCCGGGCAGACGAACGTACCAAGGAAGACGCGGCCAATTTGCTGCGTGAGAAAATCCTCGAACTCTCCCCCGTTGCATTTATGGGATACGTCGAGGTCCAGGGGCTCTCCAAGCTGGATCGTCAATTCCTCATGGAGCGTCAACTCATCAGCCGTGAACTGGCTGATGCGAAAGGGGCTCGTGGTGTGTTCATTGGGACCAGTGAATCCATCAGCTTAATGGTCAACGAAGAGGACCATTTGCGATTGCAGGGGCTCCGCAGCGGTTTCGACTTAATGAACTGCTGGCAGGAAGTGAATCATGTCGACGACGAACTGCAGACGGGCATTTCGTTCGCCTTCAGTGATGATTTCGGCTATCTCACCTCCTGCCCGACCAACGTGGGGACCGGTATTCGCGTCAGCGTCATGCTGCACCTGCCAGCGCTGGTACTGACCAAGGAAATTCAAAAAGTGTTCCAGGCAATGCATAAAATGAGCATTGCCGTTCGCGGAATGTACGGTGAAGGGAGTCAGGCCCTGGGTGACTTCTACCAGATTTCAAATCAAACGACGCTGGGCAAGACTGAAGAACAAATTGTGCAGCGTGTGCAGCACGTCATTCCGGAAATCCTCGGTTATGAGCGTGACGCGCGGCAGGAGCTGTTGAGAAAGCATCGTGCCCGGTTGCACGACCAGGTTTCACGTGCTCAAGGTATTCTGGGAAGTGCTCGACAGATTTCCACCGAAGAAGCAATGCAGCACCTGTCCCATGTGCGGCTGGGAATTAATCTGGAACTGCTGGACAACATCGACCTGGGGACCGTGAACGAACTCGTGATGCTCATCCAGCCAGCACATTTGCAGAAGCTGCGGCATGAGTCGCTTGATAAGCCGGAACGCGACGCGGCGCGGTCAGCATTGTTGCGTGACAAGCTGCGGCTGAATTAGAGAGAAAGTTGACTCTCCACGGCGGAGGCTGTGTAGAAATTCACCCGCATTCTGGTGGGTTACGTCCGCCGTTTTGCAAATGAGTCCGTTGTCGACACATTGGGTGATGTGGGTGATCTACCAGTCTGAGAGAGACGGACTCCACCCACCCTGCGAATTGATTGGCGCATCACAGGCAAGAATGTCTGTGCCACCAGAACCCGGAGTCGAGTCTTACAGCTCTTCGTCTTCGTCAAAATCGAACTCTTCAAATTCGAAGTCGTCGTCGGCTGTGTCGAACATTTCTCCGTCGTCAGAGTCATCAAAAGCCTCTGCGCTGCCGTCATCTTCCATGGTAAAGACTTCACTGTCCCCGTCATCTTCGAACGGCTCGTCGTCTGCCGGTACGAATGTTTCAGGTTCCTTCTTGGCAGGGGCAGCGTCTTTCTTGGGAGGCGCTTTTGTGGCTGGCGCGGCGGCAACACCGCCACGCTGATGTCCGAAGAACAGCAGCAAATAGAAGGGGAAGAGGATGATGATAATTGCCATTACCAATAAGGTAAGGGTCACAAACTTGAGGAATGGCGGCATGTCGGCGAGGTTGTTCAACACCGCCATCAGCATGAGGTACAGCAGGAATCCGCCTGGAATGGCAGCAACAAATGATGTGGACACAAGCTGTGTTTTGGACACGTCACTCACCTGCAATAACGTCGTTTTGAAATGGGCATAGCATCCCCTTCAGGTGTTGTCGTTCCCAGAACGACCCGATGCTTACCCAATTTACCGCATCGGGGGGAGATCGCAACAGGCTGTTGGGCCGTTTTCGCTACGACCCGTTCAACCTGCACACCATGACATTAGAGACGCCTCCAGCCGGAATGAACTTCCTTAAGTGTTTGAGCCACAACGCAGTAGCGTTCTGCGAGTTCAACCGCCTTGGCCAGTGTGGCGTCAGGGGCGTCGCTGCGAATGCGGAATTCGACTTCGACCTTGGTGAATCCTACCGGGGTTGAACGGTCGACGCCGAGTGTGCCGCGGAAGTCGAGAGTTCCCCGTGCTTCGACTTCGGCCGCTTCAATGGGAATGGACATGGCGGTGCAAACGGCGGCAAACGTGACACCCGCACAGCCAATGAGGGCTTCGAGCATCATTTCCGCGGCGCAGGCGAAGGTGCCATCACCGCCTGCCATGGGATGCATTCCTGGAGTACAGGAGGCCCCACTTTCGCGACGCACGTGGACAGCAATTTGTTCGATGTCCAAATCACCGCAGGCAATTAGTGTGGCCACAGCGGACTCCGGGGTGCTGCGGTACTGGTCCTTGAGTGGAGCCTGGAGTGCCTTGAGTTCGTCTGCATTCATAATTGATTTGTCGGCAAATGGAATGATGGAAGTCGCGAATGAGTTTCTGAGTTGGGAAGTGTGTCGATGAGCACGTGTGCGCATCAAGTCACTTCGTCTCGGGATTTGCTGTTTCTTCAAGTGAGAATTGCTCGCTCGAAGGTACGCGCAGCTTGACCACCGGGCTCTCCTCCGTAAACTCCGTTACAGAGTTTCACTCAGTCGCCAGTGAAGCTCGAAACGAGCCCGCCGAGCACAATGAATATCCCGCCGTACACTGAGTTCCGTTCCATGAAGCCGAGCCAGTTGGCTCCTTTTCTGCGGACGGAAGATTCCCGCATCCAAAGTCTCATTTTCGCGCAGCAGTTCAGCCGGGATTTGATTGAGCGACTCGTTCGCTGTGCTGATCAGTGCCGGTCGCTCATGCTCGACCGTGAGGGGGCTCGATTCCTGAAGTCGCGACTCGCCGACAAAGCCGTCGCACTCTACTTTCCACAATGTTCGACGCGAACCTTCACCTCATTCTCGTTTGCTGCACAGTCACTCGGCATGATGGTGGAAGAAATTCGGGATACGGAACTCTCCGCCATGTACAAAGGAGAGTCGGAACTCGACATGCTGCTCACCCTGTCGACGCTCGCCGATGCGGTTGTCATGCGGCAAATGGATGCCGAGGTGGGACTCACCCTGGCATACGAAATTCGTAAGCGGGGAATGCAGACGAAAATCATCAATGCCGGAAGCGGAGCCGACCAGCATCCTACTCAAGCACTGCTGGAACTCTACACCCTGCTCTCGCACTTCCGGGAAACGGCCGCTGAGTTTGGTGACCATCCCAAGACGGTTTCCTTCGTCGGCGACTTGAAACGCTCACGGACGGCCCGTTCCTTGTGCTACCTGCTGGGGAACTATCCGAAAATCAAGCAGGTCTTTGTGGCGCCGGCTGAGTTGCAGATGGAGTCGGACCTGCTCGGGTATCTTGACGAATGCGAAGTGGCGTATGAATGCCTGGAATCGCTGGACGACGTCATTGGCGAATCAGACGCGATCTACATGATGCGGATTCAGGACGAATACAGTGCGACGTCTGAAGAATTGCGACGACGTTATGAGCAGTATCACCTGCCGGTTGAAAAGTTGAACCGCATGAAGTCGACGGCCTGCATTCTGCACCCCCTGCCCCGTCGTGCGGAAATCCCAATCGAAATCGATTATGACAGCCGCGCCAAGTACTGGGACGCCGTCCGATGCGGAAAGCACATGCGCATGGCCCTGCTGCTGCACATGTTTGGTCGGGACGACATTAGCTCTGCGAGTCTGTTTTAGATCGTCGCCAACAGAGTTGCTCGTCTAGGCTGTTGGGTTGAGATGGTTGAGTGTGGCTTTGCCACGGTTGAGATGGTTGAGAATTGCGTAACGCACCATTCTACTTAATGCGGACTTCACTCAACCTGCGAAGATCTGCTCTAGCCGGTGATGCACAAGTTATCCCGGTGCACCACGGCTGCGGCGGGAGCATCATTGGTATTCAGGATGGATGGCAAATCGACGCTTTGCTTGCCGGCGATGCGCTGGACGGTTTCGGAGTCGTAGTTGCTCAGGCCACGGGCGAACTCTTCTCCGTCGGGGGTCACAATGGAAACCAATTCGCCGGTTTCGAATCCCCCCTCGACGCCAGAAATTCCAATGGGGAGTAGCGAACGTCCGTCGTGTTTGAGTGCTTTGACCGCGCCGCTGTCGACGCGAATACGGGCGCGGGGATTCACCGTGAAGCCAATCCAGCGTTTCCAGGCAGGAATCATGGGACCTTTGGCGAGAAACAGCGTGCCGACATCTTCGCCGCCGAGAATACGGTCGACAATTTGAGGCATGCGTCCGTCGGCGATGAAAACACATTCGCCAACGGCGGTGGCCGTGCGAACGGCCTGCAACTTCATTTGCATGCCGCCAGTACCGCGTGAGCTTTTGGTGTTGGCCGCCAGTCCGAGCAGCGTGTCATCCCATTTGTCGACGACAGGAATTCGTTTCGATTCAGGCTCGCGGGGATCACCGTTGTAGAGACCGTCGGTAATCGACAGGATGATGAGGAGCGGATCTTCCAGCAGGTTGGTGACCATAGCCGCCAGCCGGTCGTTGTCGCCAAACTTGATTTCGGTGACGCTGACGGTGTCGTTTTCGTTCACAATGGGGACCACGCCGTACTCGAACAGCGTGTTAATGGTATTGCGTACGTTCAAATAGCGCTGGCGGCTGCGGAAGTCGTTGGCGGTGAGCAGCATTTGGGCGGCGTGGTAGCCGTGTTTGCGGAAGGCGTCGTCATAGACTCGCATGAGTCGGGCCTGTCCGGTGGCCGCTGCGGCCTGCAGATGTGGCAAATCAGTTGGTCGTTGTTTCAGTCCGAGCAGTCCCATCCCGGCACCGACGGCTCCGCTGGAGACAATGACCACGCGGCGGCCTGTTTCCCGAATGCGGTGGACCTGCTCCACGAGGGCGGCAATCCGCTCTTCGTCCAGCGTGTCGTCGTCGCGCGAGAGCACGTTGGTACCGCATTTGATGACAATGGTACGCGCAGTTTCAACAACTTCGCGCCGGGCAAGGCTGAACATGGTTGCAAATGGAAGGACGAAAAGGCACCAAACGAAGCAGGATCATGACCAGAAAGCATTCTGCCGTAAAGAGACGTTGGCCTGACAGCCTCTTTGCAACCTCAGTATTCGGGGTTGAATTCGATCGGAAACGAACGAAGCCCGGTCGGATGTTCGACCGGGCTTGTCAATAAGTAACCTGATTTGGTGACAAATCAGTTACCAGCACCACGTTCGATGATGCTGCTCGTGCCACCTGCGAGGATGTTCACGCCCACGTTGTCGCCTACGATGACGTCGGCAGTGAGGGTGATGTTACCACCCGCATTGATGCTGCCTCCGGACGTAAGAGTGAGCCGGTCGTTTAATCCGTTGGCATCTGTTCCAACGATCCAGCTAACGTCATTGAGTACCGTAATGGGCTGAGTGATGAAGTTCGTGCTGCCAGAAATGACGCTCAGGTTGTTCAGAGGAGTCGTTCCTCCAATTGCACTCGTAAATGTCGTACGCGCCAGGCCGCTGTTGATGTTCAGCGTGGCGGTCCCATTGATGGTGCCGCTGAACTGCATCAGGTTTGTGACTGCTCCGCCACTTGAGACGTTCACAGTGCTGCCAAGAATACCCAATAATACCGGGCCGATGATGTTCACGCTGCTTGACGACACGATATCGCCTCGCAAAGTACTTGACGTAGTCGCCCTGAGAACAACGTCAGCTGCGTCAACACCACGTATATCGATAAATCCAGCAGTATTGACGCCACTGCCATCGATCAGGAACCTGCCAGCACCTGCAACGTTTCCATTCAGGAAGACGTCGTTTAAGGCGCCGCCATTGCCCCGAAAGATCATGTCGAAGCCGTTACCAGTAACATTACCTGTGAAACTGATTTGACTTCCTGCACCGGCCTTGAACAGTGTGTTGCCGGTCAGGTTCAGGCTGCCGGTGACGTACGCATTGCCGCCGAAGCTGGTAATGCCACCGTTCAGGTTGACGGCCCCGAACAAGTCAACTGTTCCTTGAGCCGTGACAGCGGATGCATGGTTGAAATTAAGGGTGTCGGCGTGAGCTGTAATGCTGGCGAAGGCGGAGCCCACGCCGTCATTAAACGTGACTGTTGAGCCAGTCGCACTGACGATGAGATTGTTGGCACCCCAGAATCCTACGCCAATGTTGCCGGTGACATTCAACGTTCCACCGGCTGTTAGTTTTTCAATTCGCACGTCGCCAGTGCCAACGGCTGCGCCAATACCGCCGAAGCTGAGCGAGTTGTTGGCTCGCAACGTCAGTGTGCCGGCGTTTTGCTGAATGGTATCGCCAATGACGATGTCTTGGGCAGCCAGCACGAGTGGAGCTCCCACATCCACGCTACCTGTCAGCACGGTGTTGTCACCGTCCGTACCGACGGTCAGTGTTGTGGTGTCGGCCGAACCGATGGTCACAGAAGTAAATCCCGGCTGAATGAAGTTCAAGTCGTCCGCCGTGAACGACTGAATACCGGCGGTGCTGCGGCGAATGGTCAAATCAGCCGTGCCGTTCAGGTTTCCCTGTGGGATGAACAAATCGGCCTGGAAATCCATGTTTCCGCCGTTAACAGTCACAGCTTGCGCTCGGACCGTGCTACCCGTCGCGTTGAGCGTCGTCAATGCCGCTCCACCGCCAATTGCACCATCGAAGTGCACGACACCACCAACAACGGTCAGGGCTTGCATTCCATCGATGGTCTGCTCGAAGGTCACCGCGCTAGTTCCGGCGTCGACAGTTGTGGCACCATTCAGAGTTACACCTGACGTACCTCCAATCGTTATGTCACGATTGCTGGTAAAGATGTCGCCGCCGAGATTGATATTCTCGCCGCGGACAATGACGTTGCTTGACGCCACTCGATTTCCTGCGGTGCCAATGTCACCATTAATGTTGATGGTGTCGGTACCTTCGCCGGCGTCATTGAAAACGGTGAGCCCCTCTGCACCGTTGCGCCATGAGTTGATCGTTACAGAGTCATCACCTTCGTTGGGGTTGATTTCCAGGCGGTTGAACGCCGCAACGGCTGTGGGGTCGAAGGTTACAATGTTTGCGGCTGGATTGGTGTCGAAGCCGGACAATCCGCCAATGGCATTGATGGCGGTGCCTGTTGTGTCCGTAATGGTGTAGTTTGTGCCATCGAATGCCACTGTGAAGTCGTTTACTTCAGCTCCGCCGCCAAGCAGGATGCGCTGTTGAGCCGCGATGAGATTCAAGTTCGACAAAAGTGTCCTGTCTTCGAGACGTTCACTGTTGCGAAGACGCGACTGAGACCTGCGACGTGCCGAGAACAAGATGTTGCCGAGTCCATGGACCAAGCGACCAAGAAATGTACGGGGTGAGGGGGAACTCATTGCCAAAACTCCAGGAACATGAACGTGTTAGAGAGGATAAACTGGTCGGTGAATCAAGACGTCGCCCCCAGCATTTACACAAAGCTTAGGTCGAAATGTCTCTCTCCCCCTTCCCTTTCGTCAGGCCGCAAGTGCCGATTCTGGGACACTGAGTCATTTTTGGTCAAGTGTGACATCTGGGGAGATTGCAGGAATAATTCCAGTCGGGGAAAGTGCGTTGCGTTTCGCGACGGACGACCCCACCCTGTAGCAGTTTCGATACAGACTCCTCACCGCGCCATGCCTGAATAACAATCGATGCGCTGGAGAGGGGAGTCCCCGAATTCAGGCACCGAACGGAAGAAACCGGTCTCGTCACGGTTTCCGAAACCCGTATATTCGAAGGCGAAGCAGACCACGAATTGTGTTTGTAACGGGAGCGCGCTGATGTATCCGTTTAATCCTCAACCAGCTTGGTGGACCTGTTGGGCTATCGAATGGGCGGCTCCGTTCCTGCTGCTGCTCATCGTTTCGTGGTGGCGGATCAAAGAGAAAAAGGAAGACTGGCGTCGCACCGAGTTCCTGCTGTCAATGGTTGCGTTTGTCTCGACCGCATGGATTATCTACGCGGGCATTCAGTTTCGACCGACAGGGTATAAGACGCTTGGGATGATTTTCATCCCGGGGTTCTGGATTTTGTGCATTCTGGCCTCTGCCTTCATTTCCTGGATTCGCAAGGAATCAAATGAAGTCGCTCCTCTCGTCGTTGCGGTGGTTGGTGTGTCGATCCTGTGGGTATTCCTTTCCCCTCCACACCAAGGGCATGGAGAGGCTTCACGACGTTCCGCATGCAAGAACAACCTGAAAATGGTTGGCCTGGCGCTGCAAAACTACCATGATGTCTATTCCGCGTTTCCTTCTCAGGCGAGTGGGGAGCCGCCGATGAGTTGGCGGGTGGCGTTGTTGCCGTATATGGACCAGGCACCGTTGTTCAGGGAATATGATCAATCTGCGGATTGGAATGCGGCGGTGAATCAACCGGTGGCGAAACGACGAATCGACAATCTGATGTGCCCTGCTGTTCCGAGGGAAATTCAGGAGGGGGAGTATCCTTACACGGCGTACGTTGTTCCGGTGGGGCCGAATGTTGGTTGGCAATCGCAACGGGCATTCAGCGACAAAGAATTTGAAGATGGCGTGTCCAACACCATTGCTGTTATGGAAGCGTGTGGCCAGCAAATTCCGTGGGCCGAACCGCGTGACCTGCCCGTTCCTGGTACGGCCATTGGAATGAATCTTCCGGGACGTGAGCCACATCGTTCGGAGGGGATAATGTCGGCCTACCATCCCGGAGGTTCACACCTGTTGCTGTTCGATGGGGCTGTGCGGTTCTTCCATGAGGATGTTGATCCTGCAATTGTTGAAGCACTGCTCACGCCCAATGGTGGTGAGGTCGTTATCGAGTTCTGATACTGTCAAAGGGTATGTCCGATGAACGTTGACTTTTCTTCTCCCGCCATACTTGGGGGGAGAAGATGGCCGACAGGCCAGATGAAGGCGGGCGAACGTTGCCCCCTCACCCCGGCCCTCTCCCCCACAATGAGGGCTGCGACAGAATTCATCGTCCATCGTGGGGGAGAGGGGGAGTAGTGAATCGAGCACCATACATACGAATGCCCTCTTGGTCGTGCGGCCTCATTTTTTTGTTGGGCAGACGGAAGCCTTTGCACGTACAATAGAACAATCCTGTCGACCACTTGATGTGGAGTGAGTTCCACCGGGAGGGTTTGTGTATCCGTTTAATCCTGAAAACAAACTGGCCAGTACGGCCATTGAGTGGTCGTTACCGCTCCTCCTACTTGTGGGCGTGACATGGTGGCGTTGGCGGACGATCAGCGAGAAATCCATCGTCGCCGCATTGGCGATGCACATCCTGGCGGTTTTCGTATCGATGGTCTGGATGATATGGGCGAGTAATAATTTCCGCGCCTATGGTGCACAACGAGACGGTCTGGAGGGGATACCGTATTTCTGTTTGTTGGCTACGTTGGTTTTGCCGGTTGTTTCGGCAGTTCGAAGTGCACGAACGGGCTGGTGGCAAAGTCTTGCCATCGTGAGTTGCCTGTGTCTTGGGGGAGGATATTGGCTGCTGTTGGTTGTTTCATGTCCCATTGAGGCAGCACGCCGTAGCCAGTGTAAGAACAATCTCAAGCAAATTGGGCTGGCCCTGCACAACTACCTTGACACTTACGAATCATTTCCCGCTCAGGAAGACGGGAATCCGGCGGTGAGTTGGCGGGTCGCCTTGTTGCCGTATATGGACTACGCGCCGTTGTACAATGAGTATGACAGGACGCTGGCATGGAATTCCGGAACGAATGACGGCATTGCCAAGACAGAAATCCAAGTCTTGAGCTGTCCATCGACACCTCCTGAATTACGACAGGGAGACTACCCGTTCACGGCCTATGTTGTGCCGTACGGGTCCGACACCAGTTGGGCTCCGAATCAGCATGTTCACTTCGAGGACATCGCGGATGGGGCATCGAACACGATTCTCGTTGCTGAAGCATGCGGTCAGCAAATTCCGTGGGCGGAGCCGCGTGATGTTCCGCTCCCGGAAACGCCGGTTGGATTTAATCTGCCCGGCAATCAGCCAAACCGCTCGGAGGGATTATTGTCGAGCTATCATCCTGGCGGTGGTTCACAAGTCCTGTTCGGGGACGGGCGCGTCAGGTATCTGAGTCCAGCAGTCGATCCCGACATTCTGAACGCTCTGCTCACGCCAAATGGTGGTGAAGCGGTTCCAGAGTTTTGAGCAAATGTCGTTCTTCCGGTAAATCGCACGAAGCACTGTGCAATTCGACCGGGTTATGGTGGGTTACGTCCGCGGGTTTGACGCCAATACTGAGTCGTGCCGCACTCATTGCGGAATGTCTTGTGAAACGTCCGGCATGTTCATTGCGGACGAGGACGTCCGCCATACGAGTTTTGAAACGACCGCTAGAAATCCACTTGAGCACGCATTCCCAGGATGTCGGCGTTGCTGTTGCGGTTGACGGGGCTGTCGAGGAATGCGTGGACGTAGTTGAACTGGAATTTCGCGAATTTGTTGAGGTACCAGTTCAGGCCAAAGGTCGCTGTGTTAAGGACACCCCCCTGCACGTCTGCATCAGAGAGGTCGAGGATTGACCAGCGTCCCGCGACTTCGAAGGCTCCCCAGCCGTTTGCTCCGAAGTTGTTGGTGGGAGTGATGCGTCCCAGCACGCCACTCGTGCGGGAGTAGGGACGATGTTCACCAGTCAGGATATATGCGGCCTGCGCCGAGGCTCCCCAAAACAGTGTGTTGGGGGCGCCCATACGGTCCACCGCAGAGAGAATGACTTCCGATTGTGCGTGAAACGAGCCAGACGTTGCCGCAAGTTCGCCGGCCCAGAGGTTCGTGTTATTTGCCATCATGGCGCCGGTGTCGACGAATGACGGAATCGAGGTGGTCACAAGTGTGACGCTGTTCGCCTGGGCGTCGAAGAACTCCGGGGCGCTACGGTAGCGAATGGGATTGTTTCCAGGATCGATAAAGCTGTAAGCCCCGCCAACATGGACGACGGTATCGTTCTCGTCTTCCCAGAGCACGGCGGTGAAACGCGTCGCCATTCCATAGCCGCCGTCATCACTGGTGAAACCGCCGAACGGATCGGTGGGGAAACGGAATCCCGACGCGGCCCAGGTGGTTCCCAATTCCTCATTGGCAAACGAAGACATGGCACCAATTTGGCGAAACGGCAGAAATGCGAATGGGAGTCCACGTTCGATGAAGGTCAGTTCCTTCACGCTCGTCAGGCCGTCCAGTCCGAAGGGATGTCGAAACTGTCCGATCTTCACATCTCCAAGTAGCGAGGTGTCCCGAACTTCCATCCAGACGTCCATGAACGTGGGGCGACCGGGAAAGGCAAAGTCGAATTCCACAAGGTAGCCGACGTTTTCGGCGACGTCCCCTTTGGCAGCCAGTCGGGCACGCCGGAAGTCGGCGCCGTCCTGAGCATCACCAATGGCAAACTGGTTGGCGGCATCCTGATGCACCCAGCCAGCATCGGCCTGCAGGAATCCCGTGAGAGCGACGGTCGGATACTTTGGTGGGGTCGGAATCGTACTTACGACCCTCGCTGGCGGCGTGATGGGTGCAGGGGGCACGGTTAAGAGTTGTGCCCGTAGTGCAGCCACCTCCTGCTCAAGTGCGTCGAGTCGATTGACGTCGTCGACTGACTCACCGGGCTGTTGAGCCGAAACGGGCATCAGGCAGCCGAAAATCAGCGCTGGGAGCCAAAAGCACCTTATGGCACGATGAAACATCATCACCTTCCTTTTGCAAATCACTTAAATTTTCGCCGCAACCTCCATATCGGCCCCGCCAAGGCCGCTGAATCCAGCACAACTGGCAATTCTTAACAACGGCAAATGGGCGTGGGTGGCTGGGAGGAATGGGGGGATCGGCTCAGACTTCTGACGAGCCCCAAGTAGCAGTCAGTTCAGACACATCCACTGCGCGTCGATTCCCTCGAATTCGAAGGCCGCTTGCCCTTTGGCATCTTCCAGAGAATCGTGGTATGTGTCAGTGATCACATTCCAATGTTCATCACAATAGAACAGGTAAAACCCACGATCATCGCAATATTGTGCAATTGCGAGAGCTGCAAACGATTTCACTTCGAAGCCATCCACGCGATGAACAGTTGCCCCCGTCGGCTTTACGTCATTTGTGATGTGGGCAATTGCAAATACGCGAGCGCCGTCCAGCGTCATGGGATTGCTATTCACCACATCCTCCCAGTCCGGACATGAACTGCATATCAGAATCGATCCACCCGTAACGGGTGCGGATCGACGTGGGGGAGTTGTCCGCCGATGATTTCGGTGACGAGTTTTCCTGTCGCGGGAGCCATGGAGACGCCGAGCATGCTGTGGCCGGTGGCGAGACAAACGTTTGAGAGTTTGGGCACGCGACCGATGATTGGTTTGCCGTCGCAGCTCATGGGACGCCATCCGTACCATTCGACTCGGGGGGAATTGGAAACGGGCGTATGCAGGTAGTGCGTTGCTCCGGCGGTGAGCATGTCGAGGCGACGGCGATTCAGGGTGGTGTCGTAGCCGGCGAATTCCATGGTTGAGCCAATGCGGTAGGCATCAGACAACGGTGTGACGGCCACGCGGTGTTCTTCGAAAATCATGGGATACTTAGGACAAACCTCGGGGCGCTCCATGGTGATGGAGTATCCTTTCCCCGGTTGGATGGGAATGGTGCATCCCAGTTGCGAGGCCATTTGCGGCGACCAAGCCCCCGTGGCGATGACATACTGATCGGCCGAAAGGTTGCCGACGGACGTGTTGAGCGCCGTCACGCGTCCGCCTGAATGTTCGAGGCCGGTCCAGTCGACCTGTTCTTTGATGGTAATACCCTGCTTTTCCAAAGCCCGCTTCCAGGCCGCCATCAGTCGATCGGGCCGGAGGTGTGCATCACATTCGTAGAGCCAGGCTCCGGCGACGTTTGGTTTGAGAGCCGGTTCGAGTTGCTGCAGTTCGGGGTTAGCGACACGTTTGGCGCCGAGACCGAATTCCTTCTCCAGCAGTGCGTTGGTTTCTCCGTAATGGTCGAAGTGAGATTGCGACAGATAGACAAACAGCAGGCCAATGGTGTGCCAGTCGCATTCGGTCAGTTCGCCGCTGTCGATGAGTTCGCCATACAGTTGTCGTGATGAGTCGAGCAGCGACTGGCGTGCGCGTCCGGCATCGAGCATGCTCGCTCGATTGCAGCGACCCGCAAATCTCCAGAGCCAAGACCAGAGTTGCCAGTCGAGTCGCGGTTTGACGTACAGTGGCGACGAACCGGAGAGCATGCTTTTGAGCGTGTTCCCAATGGCTCCCGGCTGACAGAGCGGGAGAATGTGGCTCGGCGAGACGTAGCCGCAGTTGCCATGCGAGCATCCTTTGCCAAATTCGCTGCGGTCGATGATTGTGACCTCCGCTCCCGCACGGCGCAGGAAGTAGGCACAGGCTGCCCCGACAACTCCACCTCCGACAATGAGAACATCATCTGCCATGTTTCCAGGGTCCTTGCTCAAGCTGTTGTGGCGGTTACTGAATGTGTGGTGCAGTTGGTAATTCGCAGGATTGTAGTTCACTGCCGCGATAATGGGAGCGGCTCGAAATCAGATGCAAACGCCGGCTCCAACTTCCTGTGCCAGGCACGGCTTGTAGACAGACAGTCTTTCCTGTACTTTCTTGAACATCAAACCATCTTGTCCGGCAATTCCATTCTCCAGTCTTGGGATTTCATGATCCAACGTACGCTTGCAATGGTGACCCGCTCCTTTCGGAGTGACACGCGCGACATTCGGTCGCACTTGTTCCGCATGGGATTGCCAGCCTTGTTTGTGGCCACCGTCATGGTTGTGCAGACAAATGGTGGGTTGCGTGTCGCGGCGGGACAGAACCTGTTCTGGACATTGGCACTATACGATTACATTTTCATTACGTTCGCTGGGATTGCGTTTTTTGCAACTGCCATTTCGGAAGAACGTGAAGCTCAGACGTTGGGGCTGCTGCGTATGGCGGGTGTGACTCCGCTGAATATCCTTATGGGGAAATGGCTTCCTCCCATGTGGACGGCCTTGCTGCTGATTGCCGTGCAGCTCCCGTTTACCCTGCTGTGCCACACACTCGGCGGAATTCTTCCGAACCAGATTTTCGCCGTTTTCCTCAGTCTCGTGGCTCACCTCGTATTGGTCGGTGGCCTGGCACTGCTCTGTTCCGTAGTAGCGACGTCGTCATCGCGGGCCAGCACCTGGACCGCGATTATTCTGACGATTTGGCATTTTGGGACCTGGATGTTGAGTGCTACGTTGAGCCGCTACGCCATCGATCAGGGCTGGCTTGTTGAGTTCCTGGGGTGCAATCGATTAAGCCCGATATGTGCGGCTGGATTTCAGGAGTCTCCAATCAGCTATCAGGTTGTTGCAAACATTGTCGTTGGTCTCCTGCTGATGATGATTGCTTACCTGGTATTCGACTTGACGACAACGCGCGTTGTCACCGAAACCAAAACATCCGTCAGCCAGCAGCTTCGCCATGCATTATCGGGGTCGAGACGTCGTGCCTGGGGAGGTGCGCCGCTGGCCTGGCATGCATTGCACTATGTGGCAGGAGGTCCGACCTGGCTGTTCTTACGACTGGGCATTCATTTTGGCATCTCCTTCCTGTTCTTTTTGTGGATTCTCACTTGGGGACCGGGCCGAATTGAGCCGGAAATGATTGCCGCTCCGCTCATCACGTGGGGAATGATTGCTTCAATACTGGAAGGGGCCTACCTCGCGGCGCAGTTGTATCGTTCAGAAACGACGGAGCAAACCTGGGGGACGCTCTGCATGCTTCCAGAGAACCTGCCGACCATTGCTTACTCTCGGTTGGCCGGTGTTCTTGCAGGAATCCTTCCTGGGTTGACCTGCTTTGGGCTGGGTTGTTTGATTATTGCCGACGACATCATTGACGCGATGGACCACGAAGAGTTCTGGATTTTTCTATTCTTCTTTCTGACGGTGATTGCCTGGGGCTTACATTTGGCGACGCTGTTTTCCATTACACTCGACTGGTCTGCCTGGCCGGTCTCGATTTTCCTGGCAACCGTTGTGGTTTCCATCTTTATGGTTTGCAGTGTGATTTGTGCGGAAACGAGCAATGGCGACGAAGCATTCCTGCTGCTGGCTGGACTGGTCGCCAGCGGATTGGCTGTGGCCACTCACGTCCTGATTGGTGTCAAGTTGCAGCAGAAGATGAGCGAGTAACCCGCCACTGGCATTGGCGGGTGAAACCTGTCGCTGTATTCACTGGTAGTGCCTGTTGCCAGTCTCAGTGACAGTAGATCAGCCCGTTGGAGTGAAACATGCCTCGCCTTGCACCCGCCATTGCCATGATTCTGCTCTTTGGGATGCTCTCTTCGTGTCAGGCACAGCGCAGCGAACAACCGACTCCGACGCGCCGAAACGTTGCTTACGGCGAGCACAATCGATTGATTGGTGGTTCGGCGACGAACCTCGACGTCTACCGCCCCAAGACGAACGACATCACTCCGGTTGTGATTTGGATTCACGGTGGTGCGTGGAAAATTGGTCACAAACGAGGGGTCGATGAGAAACCGGAATTCTTCAACGACCGGGGGATGACGCTCATCAGCATTAACTACCGGCTCGTTCCCGAAGTTGCCGTGGCCACGCAGGCGGGGGACGTCGCCCAGGCCATTGAATGGGTCAAGCAGAATGCCGCTGACCTGAAAATTGATCCTAAAAGAATTGTCATTATGGGGCACAGCGCGGGAGCACACCTCGCGGCACTGGTGGCGACTGACGAAAGCTACCTGAAGGCGGCGGGGGGAGATTTGTCCGACGTTAAGGGCGTCATTCTTCTGGACGGATCTGGGTATGACGTGCCTCGTCAAATCAAAGAAGCTCCCAGCCGTATCGCACGCGATTTGTATCTCGAAGCCTTTGGAGACAACGTTGCCGTACAGCAGAAACTGTCGCCGGTTAACCATGTCGAGAAGAATAAGGGGATTCCCCCGTTCCTCATTCTCCATTGTGCGAGCCGGGTCGATTCGACCGCACAGTCCAATTCCCTTGGGGAAGGGTTACGTGAAGCGGGGGGCAAAGCGCGTGTTGTGGCGTGCAAGGACAAGACACACACAACCATTAACCGGGAACTCGGAATTGAGGGTGATCAGCCCACGGCAGAAGTTGCCAAGTTTCTGGACGAACTGGGACTCAAAGCGGGTGGCGGTGCGTAACCTCCTATTTGGTGGTGTGTTGCGTTGCGGTTGGCGTGCCCGTCACAGTTCAGTCGGCAGGCCGACAAATCGCTAGAATTCGTAGATTCCCCCTAACTTTCCACCCCGCCGCGACCGATAAAACCAATACAGCGTCTTGCGCCGAAGTTATCGGCATTGCGCATGGCGTGGAGGTTTAGTCGTTTCAGTCACCGATTTGGACTGGTCGTATGCGTGGACACGTTCGTTCCGGACTGTTGGTCGTCGCCGTTTGCCTGTTGGCGAGCGTCGCGAATGCTCAGCCATTTCCTGGCAGCGGGCTGCTCGAAACACAACTCGTTCCCGACGCCCGAAGTGCCTTTGATGACGTGCGTTTCAACCGCAATACGCCCATTGATCAGTTCCTGCAGGACACGTTCAGCGGCGCCTGGATGCGGCTTGAATATTTGAATTACCAGATTTCAGACCCGGCCAAAGTCCCCCTTGGTGTGCCACTGGCCGATTTGGAAGATCCAACAACCCCGTTTGAAGTCACTGGCACCGATGACACAACCATCCACATGGCCCGTGTTCCGCGGCTGCAAGGTATTGACCTGAACCAAATCAACGGCATCAAGGGAAGCTTTGGTCTTCCCGTCGGTCAGTTCGGTTACGTCGAAGGTTCGGCCTGGGGGCTGAGTGCTACATCCGTTTTCGCTCAGACCGATCCACTCCCCTTCACGAATCCGTCGGGGATGGGCTCGTTTGGCAGCCAGCCAATTACCCTGCTGGCCACGACCCTTTATGGGAACGGAACAGCTGGCAATCGCCTGTTGATTTATGATCAGGACTTTGCAGCGGCATACTCTGCGGACATCTGGAGCGGTGAAGCGAACATTGTTTACAACATCTCCACGCCTCAACAGGGCTTGCGAGTTCAGTCTCTGCTCGGTTTCCGTCACATTCAATACAACGAAAACCTCGCATTCGGAGGCACGTTCAGCAACATTTCTGACTTTGACACGGGGACCGGCCCAGTTGTTGGTCCTCTGACGAACAGCATTGCTTCGAAAGCACACAACAACATGTACGGCGGCCAGTTGGGAGCCCGCATTGAGTATGTCGCTGATCGCCTGACGTTCGGTGTCGAACCCAAAGTGATTTTCAGCAACAACCGTGTTACCGCCCGGGTCAGTACGCAGAACCTGCGTGCCGCATTTGTTGATACCCGCACACCCGACCCGCTCGTCATTCCGGCAGTCCAGCGACTCTTCTCACTCAATGACGATGCCGTCGTCACGAACGCCAGCGATACACAGTTCTCTCCCGGTTTCGACCTCGGCCTCTACGCGAAACTTCGGGTCACCAACTGGTTGAGCCTCCGAGCAGGATACAACATTCTCTGGCTGGGCAACCTGACGACTCCTGAGAACAACATCTACTACAACGACGACGGTGACACTGACACCTTAGCTCCGAATACTCCAGACGTTGTCGTGCGTCAGAACACTTTCAGCGATCGCTTTATCGAAGGCTTCACCATCGGTGGAGAAATCCTGCTTCCGTAGTTGAACCACACGGCCGGTTCATGATTCCAATTGAGACCAGCCGACTATTGATGCGTCCTTTAAGCGTTGCGGATGCCGAACCGCTCGCGGCAGTCTTCTCTGACCCCGAGGTCATGCGCTGGAGTGATGGCCTGCTTGATGCTGCGGGCATTCGAGACTGGCTCGGCAAACGCATAGCTGGCGATCCTCTCCGCCCCTGGATTGGCCCCTGGGCTGTTGTGCAGAAATCGACGTCCAATGTCATTGGCTATTGCGGATTCTTCTACTTCCCGGACATCATCGGGCTACCTGAAACGGAAATTGGATTTCGCCTGGTCCGTGCCTGTTGGGGCCAAGGCTTGGCCACCGAAGCTGCACGAGCAGCATTGGCCCGCGGATTCGATCTTTACAATTTAGAGCGGGTCATTGCTCTCATCGCCCCGGAGAACGTCGCTTCGATCCGCGTCGCTGAGAAACTTGGCATGCGGTACGAACACGATGTCATGCTGGAGGGATACACGTATCCGGATCGGGTGTATGTGATCCATCGGCCGAATCGTCTATGCTGAACACCGATGACAGACTTCTCCCGCAATGATGAACTCGTCGAGGCTGCCGGTGCTGGTGATTTGGCAACTGTTCGGCGTCTGATTGAAGCCGGGGCCGATCCCAACAGTGTCGACAGGCACGGGATGGGGACGCTGCTCAACTTTCATCCCGAGGTGACTCGCTACCTGTTAGAGCATGGGGCGAATCCTGACGTACAGCGCAATGAAAACATTTCCCCGGTCTTAATTGGGGTTTGCGGGACCTTTGAATGTCTGCGGCTCATGGTGGAGGCAGGGGCCGATGTGAATTTGGCGAGCGAGCACAATGGGGAGACGGCACTACATGGAGTCGCGAGTTGCAATGACATTGAGAGTGTTCTTCTACTGTTAAAGCATGGTGCAAATCCCAACGCCCGGACGAAGCCGGGAATGAAAACTTACGGGCTGTGGCGCGATGCCCGAGTCCGTGGCGAAACTCCCCTGCACCGTGCCGCTGCCTGGGGCAGCGCCGAAGTCATTCAAGCCTTACTGGATGCTGGAGCCGATCGCACAGTCCGGGACGCCAACAAGGACACGCCGCTCAGTTGGGCGAGTTGGTATTTGCGTGACAAGTCGATTATCGACATGTTGATGTACGACGGTGCGGGTGTGGGTCCCGATTTTCCACCTGAGGGAGTTTCCGACGTTCCCTCGTGAGACTGAGGCTAAGCTGGCAACAAGCAGAAACGGAGGAGCACATGCTCTACAAAATCAAAGAAGCGTTCTGGTCGTGGGGCGATGATTTCACCATTACCGACCGCAACGGCGAGACTGTCTTCCTGGTCGACGGGCAGGCGTTCAGTTGGGGCGACAAACTTTCATTTCAGGACGCCGACGGCCGTGAGCTGGCGTTTATCTCCCAAACGCTGCTCTCCTGGAAGCCGCGTTTTCAAATACTCATTGACGGTGAGGTGTTCGCGGAAGTCGTCAAGGAGTGGACGTGGTTCAACCAGCAGTTCACCCTCGATGTCCCTGGCCCCAACGACTACACCATTAACGGTTCATTCTGGAAACACGAATTCGAATTCGTGCGACGCGGCCGAGTCGTGGCGCGCGTCAGCAAGAACTTCTGGGGCTGGACCGACAGCTACGGCGTCGACATTGATGACAACGAAGACGTCGTCGCCATCCTCTGCACCTGCATTGTCATTGACCAGGTGCTGCATGACGGGGATGACAAGAAGTAATTTCGTACAAAGCTCACTCTGGCGATCCAATATGAGTTTGCGATCACATTAGCCGGAATACTTCGCGAGTGCTTCGTCAATCAGCTGGCATACGAAGGCGTCACTGCGATAGACCCGTTTCGCTACTTCCAATTTGAGTCGCGTCGTCGGCATGGGCCCCAGTTCGGAGGTGACCTGCCGAGAAATCACGTCACGACTCCATTTCAACATCGCGGTACAGCGCGCCATTCGCTCCTTTGGGGAGAGCGCATCCATACGAGCCCGATATTGTTCGGAGGCCAGTTCATCCATTACGACCACCAAGGAAAAAATCGTTTCGACCTCTCGGCGCATGGTTCAAGCGGAGGCGAGGTTGCATCTTATCTTGCACACGAATGGCAAGTCACTTGACCACTGGGCGTGCACTGGAGTGGCTGCATCCTCAGCGCCCGTTCCGATACATGCGAACGTGAACAGTCCACACTACATCATCAACGGTGGTCGTCCGGCCGCTTTACGGCAGTCTGCCAGTTGGCCACGGTGGTGCATCCAGTGCATGGTGCGAATCAGAAGGACTTGTCGCCAGGTGCCGAAGAATGATTCCATTCCCGGTGGGCAGGAGTGGCTGGCTTGGTCGAGGTCTACTTCGCTCAGGCTCTGCAGAAGTGCGGTGTTGGCTCCCTGAAGTTCAAGAAACTGGGCGAGCAATTCTTCATAGGCGGGGTACCCTGCCCCGCCAGCGTCAGGCTGCGTTCCTGCACCAAACAGGTCCTTCAGCGAATCGTGTGGATTTGGTGTTCCATCCAGCATGAAGCGGAACTGTCCTTCCGAGGTCAGCAAGTGTCCGAGAATCCAGTGGGCGTGATTTCCGCCAGCGGTCGCCACCTGCAGTGGGGCTGTCTTCAGGTCTTCAAACATGGGGGCCAGGAGTCCGGCACTCTGTTGACTGGCCAAAATCAGAAGGTCTTTCGATTGCATTGTACTGCTCCACGGAAATGACCAGTTCATGCAGCAAGGCAGAATCTGGTATGCTGAAGGGACTGAGGAACTGCTTGTGCAGCGTTCCTGACATCGGTAGCATAACGTGCATTGCTTGCACTTTGCAAGTGATGTGTTGTTTGGTTGCGCTGGAGTGTACGTGAAGTCTGAAAGTTCTGGAGACTGGCGCTCGCAATGTCCGCTGAATATCGCCCTTGAGCTGTTGGGTGATCGCTGGACGCTGCTCATTCTGCGCGATTTGATGTTCAAGAAGTTCACGACCTACAAGGAGTTTCAGAACAGCGGCGAGGGAATTGCCACCAATATTCTGGCTGATCGTCTCAAGAAACTGGTTGAACTGGGCCTCATTACAGGCGAACGATCGGAAGCGGACGCTCGGGTGATGACGTATCAGCCGACAGAGAAGGGCCTGGACTTGCTGCCAACCATGGTCGAGTTGATGATTTGGACCGATAAGTACGAAAAGCACGCAGCGCCACCGCACATCATGAAGCAAATGAAACGCGATCCGCAGCAACTCATTGCTGCTGTTCGTGAGCAGTTTACTGGCAAATTGAATCGCAAATAGCCGCGAGCGGCCATCCAATGTGGTTCCTGGAAAAGGTCTGCAATTTGGCGTTGATCTTCCCAATTCTCGCGGCATGCGCGATACTGAGTGTTCTCGGTAGGTGTCTGACTGCAGAATGAGTTGGAGAAACTGCGTTGCTCACGATTCAGGGAAAACGGCTCAGATCGTTTTGCGATCAACTTACGCGGCGCGATTTTCTCCGCGTCGGTGGGCTCGGTGTGGGCGGTCTGACGTTGGCAAACCTGCTGGCTGCTGAAAGTCAGGCGGCCACGACCAATGACCATTCCGTGGTGATGATTTATTTGCCCGGCGGTCCCACTCAGCACGAGACGTTTGATCCCAAGCCGCACGCACCTATCGAGATTCGCGGTTCGTTTGGTCCCATCAGCACAAAAGTGCCGGGCATGCAGTTCTGCGAGTTGCTTCCTAAGCTTTCGAGTATGTCGGACAAGTTTTCGATTGTCCGTTCGCTCGTGGGTATGGCTAATCGACACGAGTCATTCCAGTGCTACACGGGGAGGCCCGGTGGACGTAACGGTGATGGTGAACCTTCGGGGGGCTGGCCGACGCTGGGCTCGGTGGTTTCCAAAGTGTTGGGGCCTTCGCGGAATGGCGTTGTCCCCTACATCGACGCCTCGCCCGAAATGAGCTACACGCCGTATCGGAATCGTGGGATTCACGACGCGTCGAGTGCGATTTCCTGGCCGGGAATTACCGGTCCTGCACATGTGCCGTTTGCGCTCGAAGGTGATGTGAAAGACGACCTCGTGCTCAACGGCATTGATTTGACACGACTGGCCGACCGACGTTCCCTGCTCACTTCACTGCAAAGTGTCGAACAAATTGCTGCCGGCGAAGGACTCGATGATTATCAGCAACAGGCCTTCGGAATTCTGACATCGAGCCGGTTGGCGGAAGCGATGGATTTGGAACGGGAAGATCCTCGCTCGATTGAACGGTATGGAAAAACGCAGGCCACCGATCCCAGTTTCGGCGGTGCCCCACAAGATGCCACGCGGTTTTTGATGGCACGCCGACTCGTCGAAGCGGGCGTACGCTGTGTGACCGTCTCGTTCGGCGCGTGGGACTGGCATGCGAATCGCGAAGGTCCGATTGATCAACTTTCTCGTAAATACCTTCCTGTCTTTGATCATGCCTTGTCCACATTCCTGCAGGACTTGGATGAACGCGGACTGCTGGAGCGGACCGCCGTTGTTGTGTGGGGAGAGTTTGGTCGAACGCCACGAATTAATCCGAAAGGCGGACGCGACCATTGGCCGAATACACAGTCGGTGCTCGTCGCTGGCGGCGGAATTCGTGGTGGTCAAATTGTGGGCTCAACCGACGACACTGGCGGCGTCCCGGCCTCACGACCGGTGCACGTGCAGGAAGTGTTCGCGACGCTGTATCACTCGCTGGGCATTGATGTCGAGGGGGTGAAAATCCCCGACTTCAATGGGCGTCCACGCTATCTGGTCGATGAGAATCGACAACCGATCAGAGAACTACTGTAACCCTTCTTGTCTCGATCGTGCGGTTTTACTTCGGCGGAAATTGTTTCTGTTCGAAGGTCGAGGTATCATTTCGACCGTTGACAACGCCTGTCCGGCTAGCCTGCCACACCTCGAAGGGAGCAACATCTGATGACAATCCGCAACGTTTTGGGCGCACTGGTTCTGGGAGTTTTTGTGGCCTCGGTCGCGGTGGCAGAAGACTCCCCTGCTCTGGTCTTCAACAATGCCATGTCCAATGCCAATAAGCGATTGAGCAAGGCAGGCTACAACTTCGGTGTCACTCTCGCCCCAATTTTTAATGGGACCGAATTTGATGGCAAGAAGGCGAAGGAGCAGTTGGACGAAATCAAAGAGGTGTTGGACCAGGTCAACAACGACATGAAAGCGCTGCGAATACCGGACTCGGACGAAGCACGTGCACTATACGAAGCCCACCAGCAATTCCTGAAGGGGCAGAAGAAGATGCTTCGCAACGAGTTCGCCGACTTGTTGGAAATTGCCAGTGACGACACAATCACAAACGAAGAGAAGAAGCAACAACTTGGCGAAATACTTGAAGACGTCGGCAAAATTGAAAAGAAAGATTTGACGCGACTTCAAGAGGCTCAACGCGCTTTTGGCAAGCGGCACAACATCATTATTGAAGATGCCGAGGGCGAATAGTCGAGCGAGACGCAGTTTGCCGTCAACAGATTCGTGCGGCGCACACGCGGTTACCTATTCCGCGAAGAAGCTGGTGAGGAATTCTGTCTAAAGTGTGTCGGGTCAAGGTTTCTGATTGATCTGTCACAACGAATGCTGCGTTCGCGCATACAGGGCTGTCCGGGACAGCCTCGGGATACCAATTCATTACCGAGGACAATATGACTCAAGAAATGCTCTGCCCCGATTGTGGGGCTCAAATTCCGCAGGAAGCGTTCGACGGGCGTCCTGAATATGAGTGTGCTCAGTGTGGTGCGAGGCTGGACATGAGTGTCGATGCCCCCGCACCTCCGGAGTTGCCAACTACGCCTCTGGTTGCGGACGACGGCGCAGCACCTCAAGGTCAAGGCGAACAGCAGCGGCAGCGGAGGAAACTGCAGTGCCCCGATTGTGGAGCGCCGGTTTCGCGGAATGATCGTTACTGTCCCGCCTGCGATTATCGTCTGGCCGACGATGAGGATGACTACGACACCGATGGGCGTGGTTACCCGATTGAGATCGGCAGTGTCTTCAATCAATCCTGGGAACTTTTTCAGGAGCAGGGCGGAATTATTGTAGGTGTGACCCTGCTCAGTGGGTTCATCAACGTGCTGGCATCGATACCAGAAGCTGTGTGCAAGGACATCGGCCAGCGAAACCACGACGAGGTCTTGCTGCTCGCAGGTTTTGGATGCCAGATTGTGCGCATGTTGTTCTCAGTTTGGCTTTCGGTCGGCTACACGCGGTTCATCCTCAACGTGATCAAAGGACGCAGAGCAGAAGTGAGCGATTTGTTCAGCGGTGCTGATTTGTATGCCCCGGCCCTTTGGAACAGTTTCGTGTTTGGACTTGCCGTTGTGTTCGGTATGCTGGCCTGCGTCATTCCCGGGATTTTCCTCTCGATGGCGATGTGGCCCTTCCTGTATGTGCTGATAGAGCACCCCGAATGTACCGGCTTGGAGCCACTCAGTCGCGCTTGGAGACTCACGGACGGCAACCGACTCACCGTGTTTGCTCTGGGGTTGCTGGCGTTCCTTATCAACCTGTTGGGAATGTTGGCCTTGTTGGTGGGGCTGTTGGTTACGACTCCGTTTACGACACTCATGTTTGCCGTGGCGTACTACCACATGACTGGTCGCGAAGTGGGTGCCCGCTCGCGTCGGCGTTACGACGATGCGTACGGCGATGACGACAAAGAATATGATGGTTAACAGCGTATGAAGTCCTGGTCATCGTCCATGAGGTTCCCGCCCAGGTGGAGATTCCGTTCCCATGAAGCATGTTTGCTCGGCCCTGACATTATTCGTACTGATACTGCCCTCTCACGGGGTGGGCCAGGAAAAGGCGGAGAGTCCGGAGTGGCAAACGCTCTTCAACGGGCGCGACCTTAGCGGTTGGCATTTGCAGCGGGAGCGCGGGCAGCATGGAACGGGTGGGCACTGGGGTGTCACGGATGATGGCGTGTTGTTTGGTGAACAGGGACCGCCAGGTTCAGGGAACGGCGGATTTCTGTTGACTGACGAAACCTACGCTGAGTTCGAGTTGGAAGTTTCTCTCCGGCCTGACTGGGGGCCGGACAGCGGCGTATTCCTGCGAACTGATGAACTGGGCGGCGGTTGGCAGGTGTATGTTGATCATCACGACCATGGCAATGTCGGCCATATTCGTCTCGAAACAAAACCGTACAGCGTCCCGTTCCGTCCGTGGGGATTCTCACGCATCGACCCTGCCCTCCCCGCTCTGGAAATGGCGGTCGACGCCCGTACGAAAACGTGGCCAGAGGGTGTGTACGAAGAAACCTGCTCTCAGGAAGAATGGCTGAAAGTCTGGAAGACCGACGACTGGAACCGCCTGCGCATTCGCTGCACGGGAGGCGAGTTGCCTGTCATTGAAACCTGGGTGAACGACCTGAAAGTCTGCAAGTTCAACGCGGCGTCGACCACGCATCCCCAGTTTGATACCGAAAAGGCGGAAGCAGTCACGCAGCCGACGGGTTCCATTGGGCTGCAGGTTCATGGCGGTAAGAATTGGAGAGCTGGAGACCGGGTTTACTGGAGAGATTTGCGAATTCGGAGACTCGGTGAGTGACTCACTCAATGAGTGATGTGGAAACTTGCAGCAAGTCATGCTGGCATCAGCCATCAGGCCACCCCATAATGAATGTAAGCGAAATACTCGTGAGCCATTGTGGATGTTGCCTCAGACCGCAGTTCGGGCCGACGGCAACTGTGGACGCCGACTGAATACGGGAGAGGAATCATGTTTCAACGACTCTTGGCCTTATCGGTAATGCTGCTCATTGCAGATGGCGGGTTCGTGGCGGCTCAGGAGCGGTTTGAACTGGCCGTGCCGCTCTCGTCGACAAAGTCCACTGCTGACCTCACCGCGGCGACGCTGACAATCACCAATAACGGGAAGGCGAGTGTTTATTCGCGTGATGCGAAGTACGACGCTCCTGGTTTCGTCGCGTACTCCAGCACGACGCTGCGGCAGGTCATTCGCTGGCCGAACAAAGGTTCTGGGACCATGCAAATTGGCACGCTGACGGGATTTGGCGCGCCGCTGTTTCGTCCGAGTCAAATGCAAATTACCCGCGTCGGTGGAACTCCCCCACCGCCTCCGGGAACAGTGCCCCCTCCGCTTCCCGGTGGTCCGGTCGACATCAACAGGAGCTACCGGCTGACCAATGGGCATTTGGGGCCGGGCCGGTCCTTGGCATCAGACCCAGGTGGAATAACGGGGATGAATTTCACGGGCGACATCGACTCTCAGTCATGGCAGTTTGTGGCAGCGGGGCCCGGGACGTATCGACTCATCAACGTGGCGCTGGGGAACAAATTCTCACTCACATCTGGCGCCATTGGTTCGCAACCGACAATGCAGTTGACGGACCAGACGTCGAAGGCCCAGTTGTGGCGACTGACTCCACAGGGGACCACGTTCCAACTGACGAACGAAGCGCTCGGCCCCGGGGCGGCACTGGATACGGATTCGGCAGCACCGAATACGCCGTTCATGGCGGCCAGTAGCAACGCGACTGGGCAGTCCTGGACGTTGACCAAGTTGGAGATTGAGCCCACGTCGCGGTATCGGTTGACGAACGAATTTCTCAAAGCTGGTCGGTCGTTGGGGGCACATGCCAGCGGTGCAACGGAAATGGCGACGACGGGGCAACTCGATTCACAATTGTGGCAGTTTGTGTTGGCTGGGCCACAGTCGTATCGCATTACCAATGTGGCTTTGGGGGATAAGTTCTCTCTCGCCGCCAGCACTGTCGATCCCCGGCCTACCATGAAGCCAACTGACATTACGTCGAATACGCAGTTGTGGAGAATTGTGTCTGAGGGAACCACGTTTCGACTGATCAACGAAGCGCTCGGCCCTGGGTTTTCTTTGGATAATGATGGCACTGCACCGAATGATCCGGTCATGGCACCCACTGGCAAGCTGACCGGGCAGTTCTGGACATTGACTGAGCTACCGGACCCCGCGCGCGGTGGAATTGTGGGGAGTTGGGAATCACTGCAGGTTGGGACGAACCAGCCGCAGGGAGCCAGAATTGATATTCAGAACGACCTGAGTTTTCGCATTACTGAACCTGGCAATCCGGACCGCGTGGGGACGGTGCAGTTGGTGGGCGACCGGCTCATTTTCAGCTACTTCGGTGGAACTCCCGACCAGTTTCGGGTGACGCTGGTTCCCAATCGTGTCGACTTCCAAACCATGAGCGGCATTCCGACGGGGTATTACTGGCAGCGGACGAATGGCAGGCCGTTCACTCCCGTCCCTGCCCTGCCGCGTCTCGTCTCGCGAGAGGTCATTCCGAATCCGCCACTCGAACCGGTGACGGTGGCGTTACAGAACACGCACAGCAACGAACTGTGGGTACTGGTGACCGACTTGCGCGATCCCAAACAGTCAATGCGTTTGAAAATCCCGCCAGATGTTAGCACCAACGTCATTCTGGACCGGGATGCCGGTGCCCGCGTCATTGAAACCTGGAGAATTCCGCTGACGGGGATCGAAGAAGTGCGGGAAGTCGAAGTGCCGCCGGCGCTGTTGTACGACATGAGCGTCTACGAAATCGCAGTGCTCTCGGTGGTTCGCGACCGCACGACCAACCGTGGTGGAGGCCGAATTAACAATGTCATTGGAGCCCCAAAATCAGTGGGACTCTACCCGGTTCCTCCTGGTAACCACCTCCTTGATGGCACACTTGATATCTATGCCGCAGCCAAGCGTGAAGAGAACACTGGTGCCGTGCGCCGGATTGATCCGAAGAAGTGGGAAGATGTGGGCCCGAAGGGGGATTTGGAATCGCTGGTTCGCTAGTTAGTAACTGACCGACACACCGTGAGCTGGTTTTGAGGCAATCGAATGTTGAACGTCAGGGGCCAACTGACGTCCGACACCCCCGAACCTGACTGGCAAAGTCACTTATTGAGATAGTTGAAATCTCACCGAGAACAACAGTTGCTCGGTACGATTTCATCAGGCCATTAACGCGTGTCAGCGACTCGGTTTCAGTTCCGTCCAGTGAGCAAACAAGGTGGCCCCGGTGGCGTCGCTGAGTTGGATCATGCCGTTGGCGTACGTTGCCGCGACGGTCATGGGTTCCTCTGATTCTGTGAGGAGGAAGGCCGATCTGCCTACAGACCAACTGCCAGCAAAAGGAGCGGGCTGTAATGATTCCGTTGGCGGAGCGAACCGGCGATTGACGTGTGGCGCCGTTCCTTCGGGGCCGGGAACGCGAACTGCGGACAGGCCGACTCCTTCCAGTGAACGTTCGCGACCCACATAGGCAATCGTGCAGCGGTTGCCACCAGCGGATATGAGCTTCGCTTCGAACCAGCGACCCTGATAGTAGGCCAGGACAATGGAGTTGGCCGGCGGTGGTGAGGCCGGGTTGACTTCACTTCCTGGGCCGGTGCCCGGTCCTGATGGTGGAACTCCCATTCCGCCGGGATTTACGGCATCGAGCGGAATCAAGACTGGATCGCTCGCCCCGGTCTTGGGACGCACGAGTACTTGGCCTTCGCGATATACAGCCAGTACACGCCCCACAACGTTCTTCGCCTGACTGCGAATTTCGATACCTGGAAAAATGTAGCTCAGGTGTTCAACCGGTGTCAGGTTTGAAGTGTCAATGGCAGCGGGCGATTCATTTGGTATTGTTGGGGTATTCGGTTGGGGCGTCGGAATCGAAGGTCCATTGGCAACGGTCTCGCCCGAGCCCGTGTCGGGTGGATGTTGATCATCAGTTGCGGGCGAATGCTGGACATTGTTCGACTCCGCGGTTCCTTTCGCCTGGAAGTCAGCCAGCGCACTGACGAGTGGATCGTACGCCAGTTTGTGAATGTCCGACATTTTGATGGTCTGCTGATGGCCGTCCTGAAAACGCAGGTACATTGAGCCTTCGACCCGCGTCCGATACCTCGAGACGACTTCGTATTCCTCTTTCGAGATGGCCGCCAACTGATCAAATGGAACTTCTTGAACCCCGGAGAACCACAGCAAATCGTCGCGAAGAATGACTCGGTCCGGCTCGACGCGAACTGACGCGAGGAAGGCACTGGGAACCCCCAGGAGCAGCAGAAACGCGCCCAAACCAGCGAGTCCAACGCCAACAATCAGGCCAACCACGCCACCGGTGCCAGCAGGTTGCTTTGTGGACTTGCGGCTCTTGCCAGACTTCGATTTGCCGCGACCAGACCCCGCAGACGTCTTCCGCCACGATTCCAGTCCCAGCCCGACTCCCAGGACAATCAGTACGATTGAAATGAGCAGCAGTCCAATCCCCTTTGTGGGAACATTGGAAAAGACGAGCGTCTCCCCTTGTTGCGACTGCACGGCCCCGCAGCCGGAAAGCAGCAGAATTGAAAGGGTGAGGAGAAGCTTGCGCGGATTCATGATGTGCTGCCGTGAGGTTACGTTTGTACGCACACGGCAGTCTACGAGGCCGTTGAACAGGAAGTCAAGCATCGAAAATGACTTGATTCAGCCCTATTCGGTTTGCAGCGGCGACGACTGACACCGCAGGACCTGATCGCCCTGCATGGAGGGAGGTAACTCGTCAATTAAGGTGGCGAGTGCGGTTTCGAATTCGCTGCTGTCCTGCACCTGCTGTGTCATGTAGGTGCCTGGCTCAAGAGAGATTCTCTCGCCGGTGTGCTCCAGAATTGCCGCTTCAATCCCCTGGCGGTTGAGTTGATTTCGACGCAGTGAAATGGTGGTTGGTTCAGTCGTCTCGCCGAGCCTGCCGCCGTAGCTGCCGGGGGGCAGAAACAGTGTGCCGTTGTACCAGTCGATCATGAAGGCAATGGCACCGGGGACAAAGAACAGCAGTACGCCCAATCCGTCGAGTGCGGCGACTTCCCAGTTGATTGTACCGGATCGAGGCTGGCCGATTCGTTCGGGGTACATGAGAGTCCCACACCCGCAGAGGGTAAGAAGGGCTGACAACAGAAAGTAACGACGAGATGGTAGCGGCATGAGAAATCCATTTCCCGACCCGCGTGGTGGGGAGATGGGCGGAAAGCTACCGCGATTTCACGATTTGCAGCAAGACCGGTCTCCGTCCCCCCGACTCACCGACAGGAATGTCGCTGCCACCGTGGCTTCCAGGAATGTCTGTGTTACCGTGGTTTAACTGCGGGCCGAGGCAAACATCCAGGCGCCGCCGGCGGCGATGAGTGCTGCACTCGCAAGCATCATGATAATTCCCAAGGCGACTGACGTCGGTTGGCGGCCATCTTCCAGAACGAGGATTTGGTCCAGATTGATCCCCGGATAATCTGATCGCAGTAGGTCTTGGAAATCTGACTCAAGTGCCACACTTGCAGGACGGGTCAGGCCACTGATGCTTTGAACGGGACCCGGCATGTCCGGGATTTCACCGATGGTGCTGAACCGGTTTGTCTTCACGAGCACTGCGAACGACTCCAGGTCGGCGTCGGCGTCCATGCCCTCGGCGTAAGGATGCGTCGGGGAAATAATGGGGTAATAAGCCTTCGTTACTCGGCTTCCGCCGTTTTCTGGTTCGTTATTCTGCTGTTCCCACTGATAGAACGTCCCGTGGTACAGGGCGATGTGGTCACCAACTTGCAGATGCTTGTCCGGTGCGGACGAGCCTGCTTCCAGGTCGGCGAGTTCCACGGCAACAGGGTCGGAAGAGGCTCCCATCCCGGCCCGCATTTCCTGAAAACTGTAAATGCCGAGGGCAATGCCGCCAATAATCAGCAGGATTTGAAGACGAAACAACATGGAAGTGCCTTTTGATACGGATTGTCCAGGCACAGACAGGAATGTCTGAGCCACCGGAGATTAGTTAAGGAATCTACAACTCTGGGTAAACCCAAGGATCACGGTACTCGCGTTTCAGCAAGGCGTTGGCTTCGTCGTCATTGATGGCGCGTTCCTGCTGGCCGTCCCACTCAATGCTGCGTCCCAGCTTCCAGGACATCATACCGAGCAGACTCAGGTTTGTGGCGAGGTGCGATTGTTCGACTTCTGCCACCGGCTTTTTACCGGTGTGGATGGCTTCGAGGAAGTCGTGCCACAGGAGTGCGATGTTATGACCATCGGGCTCTTGCAGGACGGGGCTTTCGTGGATGGACTGGTCAGGATTCCGGGCCGGGTAGAATGTCCAGCCGTCGCGCCATCCCATGTGAAACACTCCTTCGGTGCCGTAGAAGTAGCATCCAAACGGATGCCGCTCCGCACCGTTTCCACCAAACTTGCGGTGCTCCCAAGTCGCCGTGAACGACTCGAATTCGTAAATGACGGCCTGCGAGTCGGGGGCGTCGGTCGTTTGTTCCTTGTCGTTGGAAACTGCATCACCGGCAATGGGGCGTCCGCCTGAGGAAAAGACCCGTTTGGGATACTTTTCGTCGGTCCACCACAAAAGTTGATCGAGCCAGTGCACGCCCCAGTCACCAAGTGTGCCGTTGGCAAAGTCGAGGAAGTTGCGGAAGCCGCCGGGATGAATGCGGCGATTAAACGGACGCAGTGGCGCCGGGCCGCAATACATTTCCCAGTCGAGGCCACGGGGGACGTCGCTGTTGGGCGTGGGGGCTTCTGCGCCGCCCCGTCCCTGCACGAACATGCGGACCATGCCGACGTCGCCCACCTTGCCCGACTTGAGGAAGTTCATTCCGGAGACGTGGTGCGGACCAATGCGGCGATGCAATCCCACTTGCACGACGCGGTCGGCCTGCTGGGCGGCGTTGACAATCGCCCGGCTCTCCAGCACGGTGTGGCCCGTGGGCTTTTCGAGGAAGACGTGCGCCCCGGCTTTGAGGGCTTCAATGGTGTTCAGGGCGTGCCAGTGGTCGGGCGTGGAAACGATGACGATTTCCGGCTTCACCTGCTCCAGCATTTCGCGGTAATCACCGAACGTCTTGGGGGAGTCGGCCGTCATTTCGCTCAGTTCGTCGAGCGATGTTTCAATTTGTGTTTGATCGCAGTCGCACAGGGCCACAACTTCGGACCGCCCGGCCTTAATGGCTTCGGACAGAATGTTCATCCCCCACCAGCCAGAGCCAATCAGAGCGGTGCGGAACCGTTTGGCCTTTCCGGCTCCGAGAATTGTGGGTGTGGCGAGGGCCAGTCCCGTTCCTGCGGTGGCGGCGAGAAAGCGGCGTCGGTCGAGCGTCATATCGAAAACTCCACGGAGTGTTGGTCGGAATGCGTTGCCCCGCAGTGTCCCGTCTTGGCAAAAACTTTTCCAGCCTGCCCCGGCACTGGACAGTCGACCTCAGAGTTTCGACACTGCCGACGAACAACTGATTAATCTGCTGATTCCACGCTCATGAAACGTCGTCCCCAATACGGCAAACACGCTGCCGATTCCCCGTCTCGCCGCCCTCGTCGTGAACAACGCGACAAGTGGCCCCTTTCGCCTGAGCATTTGGCTCCGCGGACGTTTGATTTGCCAGAGGGGCCATTGCCGGAAATCGTGGTGAAAAGCCCGACGCGCTCCGTGGCGATTTTCCGTAAACGCGTGGGGGATTATGGAAACAAGGCACAGCATGGTGATGTCGTTCAGGCCGTGCTACCTTCAGGGCAGGTTCTCGGTTGCGGGTTGTTTAATCCCAGAGCCGAGGCAGTCCTTAAAATGCTGACGTGGGATGACGAAATCCCGGACGCCAACTGGTGGCAGGCACGCCTGAAGCGGGCTGTCGACATTCGGTCGGAACTGGCTTTGCGAAAGCAGTCCAACGCGTGTCGGCTGATTCATGGCGAGGCTGATGGGCTACCCGGAGTGGTGGTCGATTTGTTCGACAACATTCTCTCGCTCGAAGCGTATTCGCTCGGCATGTTCCAGCGGGCCGAAGCGATGATCAAAGAACTGATGTACCACACGCGGGCGAAGCACTGGTACGTGCGTTCCGCACCGAACACTCTGCAAACGGAGGGGTATGATCATCCAGGGCATGCGTCATCGAAGGTACCGGCGAAGTGCCGCATTGAAGAACATGGGCTGAGTTACGAAGTGGACTTTGCTACCGGCCACAAGACGGGGTTCTTCTGCGATCAGCGAGCCAATCGGCTGCGGCTGCGTGAGTTTTGTGCCGGGAAGACCGTCCTCGATGCCTGCTGCTACTCGGGGGGATTCTCCCTGAATGCCATCGCGGCTGGAGCGAAAGAAGTGATCGGTGTCGACCTCGATGAAAACGCCGTGGCGATGGCCAAACGGAACGCGAATTTGAACTCCGGCCAACCTCGCTTCATACATGCCGATGCCTTCGCCTACATGCGCGATATGCAGCGGAATGGAAAAACGTTTGACGTGGTAGTCCTCGATCCCCCCAAGCTCATTCTCAGCCGTGATGAAGCGGATGTTGGGCACAGAAAGTATTACGACTTCAATCGCCTTGCGGCCTCGCTCGTTGCACCGAATGGCATCCTCGTGACATGCAGTTGTTCGGGACTCCTCTCGACTCCCGAGTTCGTAAAAATGGTCACCGCGGCCATTCCATTTGCACGACAACCGCAGCTTCTTGCTCTGACGGGGGCAGATGCCGACCATCCTGTGGCACTCAATGTCTCGGAGACTGAATATCTGAAGTGCGCTTGGGTCCGGCTGTAGTCCGTACAATCGGAACTTTCGGCGTTGCAATTGGTCATCACGGACGAACAAGCCACGAAATCTTGCCGGTCAAACGGTGTTTCGCCGCCCACGCACAAAGACAGATTGACCTGTCGCTGCAAACCGGGCTATTTAACCGCCAGTGACACTGTTTTCTCCCGTTTTGCCCCAATTGCCAAGGCGATCATTTTTCGTGTCCGACCGGTTTTCGTTTCGAGCTGTCCTGCTTCTGCTCTGTCTCAACGGAGTTGCCGCGTCTGGCTGCGCCGATGGGGGCGAGGGAACGGGAACTGTGCGACGGGCCACGAGTGAGGAATCGGCTTCGACGGCTGTGGGATCACGTCCGGCGATTGAACTTGTGGTGCATACTACGAAAGAACCGATCCGGCCTTGGAAGTTTGTGGTGCTACATCACACTGCGACGGAGTCGGGAAGTGTGGAATCGATTGATGCTGCGCACAAGCAGCGGCTCGATGTCAGCGGTCGCCCGTGGAAAGGAATTGGATATCACTTCCTCATTGGAAACGGCAACGGCATGCCTGACGGCTCCGTCGCTTCGACCTTTCGCTGGAACGAGCAAATTGCCGGTGCCCATGCGGGAGCGGCTGACTACAACCAGTGGGGTGTGGGGATTTGTCTGGTTGGCAACTTCGAAGAGCATCGACCCACACCTAAGCAAATTGCCGCACTCGAACGGCTGCTCACCGAACTGCGTGACGAATTCGGACTTGGCAAAGACCAAATTCTTCGTCATGGAGACTTGAAAGCCACCGCCTGTCCGGGCAGACTGTTCGAAGTTGAACGGGTCACGAACAGGATTATGGACGGTAAGGACGTCAGGACGGCTGTGCGGGAACGACCGAGGGACGTGGTCGAAACAGGATATACGCTGAAATTCATGGAGGGTGCTGCCGATGAGAGTTCCAAACGAACGTCTCCTGCACGGATTTTCTGAAGCTGCTGCTGATAATGAACTGGGATTAAGCGCCGACGTTTCGCGACGTCTGGCCCAGGAGCATCCCTACGAACTCGTCCTGCCGGAAAACTATGAGCCGGGGTACGCCTACCCGCTGCTCGTCTTCCTGCACGATGACGGAGCCAACGAGCAGCACATTCATCGCTGGATGAATTTGATTAGCCGCCAGAACTTCCTCGGCCTCGGTATTCGTGCTCCGCTGCTCGATACCTCAATGCTCCCCGGTCGCTTCCGCTGGGCGCGGCGTCGACGTCCGCTGTATCGGCAACTCCACGCCATTTTGAATGACGTCAACGAGCAGTGGAACATTCATCCCCAGCGCATTGTGCTGATGGGAGAAGGAACCGGCGCATTGTTGTCGCTCCGGATTTGGCTCCGTCACTTCCGCAGCTTTTCCGGACTCATTGCCATTCGCCCCGAAGCCGACTGGGGGAGCAAACTGCCACCGCTCTCGACCAATCTGGAAGGCCGCATGCTCCTGACAGGTTCAGACGCCACAGCCCCATCGTCCGCCGCTGCACTGGATGGCCTGGCCGAAAACGGAGCCGAAATCTACCTCGCTCCCGCAGATTGCACGAACCAGGAACTGGGCACGACCATCGAAGCCTGGCTCATGGCGGGAATCAGCACGACGATCTGGTAGGATGAGGCGGTAGAAATCCAGTTCCGTCGCTGTAGTCCATAACGCAATGAGTGATCGAACAACGAAGGTGGTCTTGTTCGGTGGCGTAACATTGGTCGCCATTACGATTGCTGCCATGGTTGTTCGCCCTGCGTGGCTAACGTATGTCACTGGCACACTACTATTGGCCTTTGCGGGGCTTGGGTATTCCGCATCGCCGGCAGGTACCGGTCATGTTGCCGACGGCGTCTTGTCATACTTGATTATGGCTGCATTGCTCGTCCTGTCCGCTGCATCCGTTGGCCACGGAATTGCGAATCATGGTGGTCCGTGAATCAGAAAGTGAATCGCGCCACCCAGACCCCGCGAATTCAGGTGGCCCTGACATTCCTGTCTGGGCTTTATTGTGCGACCTTAGCACTTCGCCGTTTTGCGTTTCTTGCCAATCGAACCGCGTTTCTGGACTTTGGCGATGTACTCTGCCGCTGCGGGGACTTCGCAGGCGGTGTTGCCCATGTCGACGGAAACGGTCCCTACTGATTTCGCCGTTTTGATGGCCTCGTCAGTCAGGTCGGCGACGTAGCAGCCCACGGCAATGACAAAGCTGTTCATGCCGTAACGGACGAAATTCGGAGCCTTTTGAATCGACTTCCCGACCTGCTGCAACAGCCGCTTGAGAGTTTTGACGTCGAGGTTCGAGTCCTCAGTGATGGCGACGAGGGCGCAAAGCGTTGTCCATCCGGCCTGGGCTGTCATTTCTTTGGGTGATTCAATCCACTTCTGCGCCAACTCCCAGCCGTGAGCACTCTCTGCAGCGACCCAGGACACGACCGACGAACTAATGGCCGCGCAGTTTGATGTCTTCAGCCAGCGCTGCAAATCGCGTTTGGTCATGCGGGAGTCATCAGTGATGAGACCGGCCAAATACTGCGCGTCATAAATCCCGGTGTCGAACAACTCGAGGGCGAGTTCATACTCCCCCATGAACTGCTTCTGCAGCTTTTTGAGATCAGCAATTTTCACTCCCAACACTGGTTCCTTGGCCCCGTGGTTTATGAGAATCCGCTTGTAAGATTCGCTGCCCCAAGACTCAAGCTGGCTGATGATTTCCTGGGTTGTCATGTGAAATGCTCCAACTTTGAATGCGAGTTGTCCCACATCGTACCAGAGGTGTCTGTCATCTGGAAATTCGCGGGTTTGGCTTGCCTCGAACCTCGGCATGGCCTGAAAGCCAATCGTGAGAACGTCACAATCGAAATGCAAATTCGTCGCAAATCGCGTACAAATCTGACAGTTGAGTCAAGTGGCTGACTCGGCACCGTTTTCTTTTTTGTAGAGACTCTTGGACGTTTCCTTTTCTGTTATCGCCGGGCTGGTTTGCGTGCCTGGTTCGTGGTCTCTCGTGGCAAGTGTGCAGCAGACAGAATCGCAGGTTCTGCAATTGCTGTTGCAACTCATCGTCATTCTGCTGGCTGCTCGAATTGGCGGGCTGTTGTTTGAACGACTCGGCCAGCCGCGTGTTGTTGGCGAAATCCTGGCCGGTTTACTTCTGGGCCCCAGCGTCTTGGGACGGCTGTACCCGGAATTGCTGAATGCGCTGTTTCCGACAGAGAGCGAGTCCATCCTGCGCATTCTTGGACAACTGGGGCTCATTCTGCTGATGCTTGACGTGGGGTTGCAGTTTGACTTCGGCCATTTGCAGCAAAGTGGCAAGGCCGCCACGAGTGTCGCACTGGCCGGAATTATTCTGCCATTCGGATTGGGATGCCTCCTCGCGGCAGCCATGCATTCCACCGTCGCACCACAGCAGAACCCATCGGGGTTCATGCTCATTGTGGCGACGGCTCTCTCCATTACGGCCATTCCCATTCTGGGCAGAATTATGATGGATTTAGGGCTGGAGCAAACGCCCGTCGGTGTTCTGACAATTACCGCCGCCGCTATTGATGACGCCCTGGGCTGGATTCTACTGGCCGCCGTCAGTGGTCTCGTCAGTGGCGGATTTCATGTCGGAAAATCACTCGGACAACTTGGATTACTGGCTTTGTTTGTCCTGCTGTGCTGGCTCGTTGTGAGGCCTCTCAGCCGCTGGTTGCTCAAACTGTCGAAGTCCGATATCGGCGATTTCAATACCATTTCGCTGTTGCTATTGCTGGCGTTCGGATCGGCCCTGGTGACGAATGCGATTGGAGTATTCTCCGTGTTCGGACCGTTTGTCGTCGGTGCCTGTCTGTCCGATTTTCCCGAAGTGCGTCAAGTCGCTAGGCAGCGCATGCAGGGTTTCGTCGCCGCCTTGCTGCTGCCGGTGTTCTTCACGTTCACTGGACTGAAGGTAAACGTCGGAGTCATTGACACACCCGTCCTGTGGATGTGGTGCATTCTCATTACGCTGGTGGCCAGTGTGGGCAAAATGGCTGGATGCGGACTTGCAGCGCGCTGGGGAGGCAGTAGCTGGCGCGAGGCGTCGATGGTCGCCATCATGATGAACACACGGGCCCTCATGGGATTGGTGGCCATCAACATTGGTCGGGAACTGGGTGTTCTGCCCGACAGTGTTTTCAGCATGCTCGTCATTATGGCGGTGGCAACCACGGTGGTCACCGTGCCAGTGCTCCGACGTTTGTTGAAATCAAATCCGACGAATCAGGCGGCCGGTTGACGCGGAATAAGTCGTGCCGCATGCGTCAACGACATCTCCGAAACCTCTGCCGTCAACTGGCCGCGGGAGCCACTCCCCGGAATATGAAGTAGGCCGCTCCCGCTATGCACATGGAAGCCCACAGATAGTCGAGCGTCAGCTTCTCTTTCATGTAGAAAATGGCGAACGGCACAAAAACGGTCAGGGCGATGATTTCCTGCAGGATTTTGAGCTGTCCCAAATTCATGACCGCGTGCCCCGTTCGATTCGCCGGCACCTGCAGCAGGTACTCGAAAAATGCAATCCCCCAACTGACAAGTGCCGCAATGAGCCACGGCTTGGTCGGCAGATTCTTCAAATGCCCGTACCAGGCATAAGTCATAAAGACGTTGCTGCAAACCAGCAGGCTGATGGTGGTCAGATACGTACGTGCGACGAGAGGATTGTCCATGAGTGAATCCAGAAAGGACGCGGTGCGAATTGCTCAATCAACGAGCGCGCGTGTTGTAGAGCAAACAATTTGCCGCGGCAATCGGATTCTCAGCGGGAACCGTGCCTGCTGGACTACGTTACTACGCCGAAAAATATTCCACCGCGTTCTGGAACATTTTCAACCCAGCACCGTCGCCGCGGAGGTTGCGGCGGGTCCATTGGGGGTGTTGGGTGGCGTGGATGAAGCGTTCGGGGTGGGGCATGAGGCCGAGGACGCGGCCGGTGGGATCGCCCAGGCCTGCGATGTTGGCGATCGATCCGTTGGGGTTCTGTGGGTAGCTGAGGATTTGGTCGAACGGGGCATTGCCCTGTGCGTCGGCGTATTGCAGTGCGATTTGGCCGCTGCTTTTGAAGGCGTCGAGCGTAGCGGCATTTTTCACAATGACGCGGCCTTCGGCGTGGGCGAGCGGAATTTCGATTTGGTCAATCCCTTTCAGGAAGACGTTGTTGGACGAAGCGACTTTGAGGTTCACCCACAGGTCGGTGTACATCCCGTTTTCGTTCCACGTGAGCGTGACATCGCGCTCGGCCTGACCGGCCTGTTCGAATCCGGCGGCACCTCCAGGGAGAATGCCGGAACGGAGCAGCACCTGGAAGCCGTTGCAAATTCCCAGGCAGAGCTTGTCGGCCTTGAGGAATTCGAGAATGGCGTCGGAAACCTGGCTGCGAAGCTGCGATCCGAACACCACGCCAGCCCCGACGTCATCGCCGTAGCTGAACCCGCCGGGAATACACAGGATTTGGTAATCGCTGAGCAGGCCAGGGTTCTCCAGCAGCCGGAACAGGTGCACGCGGTCGGAGGACGCACCGCACGCATCGAACGCGAAGGCCGTTTCTTCGTCGCAATTGGTTCCGGGGGCACGCAGGACGCAAACTTTCGGGGAGGCCATGAGTCTTTCTCGTGAACGGGTGAGGTTTGCGGCAGTGTAGACCAAGCGGCACGGAGGTTGTAGCGAGCGGCAGGCGGTTTCCATGCTCTGGGAGCGAGTCTCAATCAGAAGAAATAAAACGCAGAGAGCGCTGAGAAACGCAGAGATTCTGGCCGGTGCTTGTCTCTCCGTTCTCTGCGTCCTCGGCGTTTCAATTCTTTCCTTGATGTGTCTTGCGGGTTCCTTTGCTCTGGGCGATTGAAATCTGATGATTGCTTCCCTGCTGATTCAATTTTCATCGCACCACCACGGGACTTGACAAACAGAAGGTTTCGCATTGGTTCGCATCAGGCGATTCTTTCGCGACTTGCATGGGCCGGGGGGAATGTCGAGGATATGGGGCAATGGCTGTTGAATTGTCCGCCGCGTGAAGGAGTGTTGCCGTGAAGTCGCATGACATTGACTACAAAATCCTGGGGAGCGAAATGCAAATTGTCGAGGTGGAACTCGACCCGCAGGAGACTGTCATCGCGGAAGCGGGTGCCATGATGTACATGGAGCCAGACATCCAGTTCGAGGCTCGGATGGGCGATGGTTCCAAACCGAACCAGGGCTTCTGGGACAAAGTCTGGCAGGTGGGGCAACGCGTGCTGACGGGTGAGTCGCTATTCATGACGCACTTCACGAACAACGGACATACCAAGCGCAAGGTGGCGTTCGGGGCTCCGTACCCCGGAAAAATCATGGCGCTGAACCTGGCTCAGTTGGGCGGAAAAATGATTTGCCAGAAGGACGCCTTCCTGTGTGCCGCGCACGGGACCGCTGTTGGGATTGAATTCAACAAGCGTCTCGGGGCCGGGTTCTTTGGCGGCGAAGGTTTCATTCTCCAAAAGCTCGAAGGTGATGGCATGGCTTTTGTTCACGCAGGGGGAACCATCATCCAGCGGCAACTGCGGGGGGAAACGCTCCGTGTCGACACGGGCTGCCTCGTCGCTTTCACGCCGGGTATCACCTACGACATTCAACGGGCCGGAAATTTGAAGTCCATGATTTTCGGTGGCGAAGGACTGTTTCTGGCCACTGTCAGCGGGCACGGCACCGTGCTCATGCAGAGTCTGCCCTTCTCCCGTATGGCCGACCGTATGGTGCGGAGCGCCCCGTCGGCGGGTGGACGTTCCGTGGGTGAAGGATCGGTGCTGGGTGGGTTGGGGAATTTGTTTGGCGACTGATTCGGAATTCGTCTTCACCTCTTCCAGAGTTTGATAGCTGCTGAAAGTGCTCAATGAATCGCTTCTCTCACATTTGTGTCCTTGCCGCTTCGACGCTGCTCGTGGTAAGTCAACTCGATGCAGCGGTACTCACCTTGAATGTTGTTGATGACGCCACTGGTCAGCCAATTGCATCGCGTGTGTATTTACAGGCGAACAGCGGGGAGTGGCATTTCTTCGAGGCACCGGGGGCACAGCGGTACGAGAAGCAGAACTGGAACAACAAGAATTCGGTGGAGTATCACACCTGTTTGCTGCCCGGTCCGGCGACTGTCGAACTCCCCTCCGGGATTTATCACCTGACGGTCGAACGGGGAAAGGAATACTTCCCGGCGACCGACCGGATTGAGGTTGGTGACACTGCGGCTGAGGTAACCATCAGGCTCAAACGCTGGATCAACATGGCCAAGTGTGGGTACTTCTCCGGTGAAATGCATTTGCATCGAACGCTGGAAGAACTCAACACCGTGGTGCTGGCGGAAGATTTGAACGTCGCCTTTCCGCTGACCTACTGGGAAACGCGGGCTGGGGCTCCGCCTTCAAGTGGCAACAAGAACATTGGTGGTGAGATTCCAGATGAGTTGATCACAATCGATCCCACGCACGTCGTCTGGCCACGAAACACAGAGTACGAAATCTTCACTGTCGGTGAAAAACGGCATACGCTGGGGGCGTTGTTTTTGCTGAATCACAAATCGGTGTTGCAGCGGGGAGTGCCGCCGTGGGGACCAATCGCTGAACAGGCACGGGACGAAGGGGCGTTCTTCGATATGGACAAACTCGCGTGGCCGTTTTCTGCGACTCTGCCCGTCACCGTCCCCGGTGCGATGTACGAGTTGTCAAACAATCATGTCTGGCGAACGGAGTTTGGGTTCCGACAATGGACAACACCCGCCGCACCTTACCTGCAACCGCCATTCGGCGGGACGCAGGGGAATGAGCGGGACTGGCTGCTCTACACATTGGGAATGTATTACACCCTCCTTAACAGTGGCGAAAAGGTGATGCCCATTGCCGGAACCGCGAACGGCGTGCATCCCGTGCCTGCGGGATTCAGTCGCGTGTATGTGAAGCTGGATGGAGAATTCAGCTACGAGAAATGGCTGGAGGGATTGCGAGCCGGTCGCAGCTTCGTAACGACTGGGCCCATGCTATTTGCAAAACTGAACCATCAGGACGCGGGATCAACCGTTGAGTTGCCGTCAGAATCGGTGCTGCGTCTTTCGTTCACCGTCGTCTCGGAACAGCCGGTGACTTTTTGCGAGTTGATTTACAACGGAATCCCGAAGGTCACGCTAATGGGCCGCAACTCCAAGAAACTTCCAGACGGTAGTTTTGAAATGCAGGTGGAGATTCCAGTGCAGCTGGCGGAATCGGGCTGGGTGGCATTGCGTGTGTGGGAGAACCGGCCTGATGGTCGCTTTCGGTTTGCTCACACGGCGCCGTGGTGGATTGACGTTGAGGGTTCAACTCTGGCTCTCCGGCCCGAGGAAAAGGAATACCTCATTGACCGTGTCCAGGATGAAATTGACCGGAGCCAGGACGTGCTCGGTGAAGAGGCGTTGGCTGAGTATCACGCGGCGCTGGAGAGCTGGAAGTCGCGGGATGTACGGCCTGATGCGTCGAACTCCCAATTGCGATCTGCGTCCGATGCGGCATTGCGAGACTGGCTTAACAACATGGTGACTTACCATCGCTTCACGCCGGCGGAGGTGCAAAAAGTTCTGGGACTTTCATCAGAGGAACAAGCTGCCGCACTGAAACGATTGAGCATTGACGGTGATCAGAAAGCGGAGTTCAGCGAGGAGCGATTGACAGTCCTCCCTTACCCAGGGGGACGGCATCCTCGTACTGGATTTCTGGATGGGGCACTCGATCCTCAACGCGACACGAAGTTTTCCGTATTCCTGCCGTGGGATCGACCGGAATTTGATCCTGCTGGTTCGCGAAGCTATGTGGTCGTCGATTTGCCGGAAGCGATTTTCACAAACCTGGGCCTGACATATCTGGCTCATACACACGTACCGACAATTTGGTCAGAAGCAGACACGGCGCTGCCTCAGTTGGAGTGGAATGTCACTGACACCGGACTGGAAATGGAGCGCATCCTCCCGAACGGCATTCGGTTCGGAGCCACGGTGACTCCCGGAGCGGACGTTGTCGACATGGACCTCTGGCTGACAAATGGAACCAAGGACCCGCTGACCAACATGCGCGTGCAAAACTGTATTATGTTGCAGGGTGCCAAAGGATTTCATGATCAAACGAATTCCAACAAGGTGCTGCAAGCACCATTCGTCGCAGTGCATGACGAGTCTGGGGACTACTGGATGATTACAGCCTGGACTCCCAACCACCGCGCGTGGGCAAATCCCCCCTGTCCCTGCATGCATTCCGACCCTGTGTTCCCCGACTGCCCGCCCGGCGAAACAGTCCACGCCCGTGGCAAATTGTGGTTTTATCGTGGAACGGACATTGAGGCGAAACTGAAATCGCTCTCAGTGGAATAGTTTCGCAGCAGTCCATTCCAATTCGCAAACTGAAATAATACTGACCAAGACGAGACAACTTATGAGTTCACGGCCTCAACTTCGTGCTGGCATGGTCGGCATGGGCATGATTTTCGACGAAACTTACCGTCCCTGCTTCGAGCGATTGCATCGTGACGGACTTTTTGAGCGAGGCTTTGGTGATGTTGATGTCACCCTTGCGGCTGTCGCCACACGCACGGGGCGCCGGGCAGATGCTTACAAGCAGCGGGCCGGGGATTTGATTCACGCGTTTGACAGTTTCAGCGGAGAAAATGCCGTTGATGAGCTGCTTAAGACCGATGTGAACTTCGTCTGTGTCGCGACACCGGATGACCGGCATTACGAGGCGTGCAAAAAGGTGCTCGAAGCGGGAAAGCATTTGCTGGTTGAGAAACCTTCGGTGCTCTCACTGGATGAGTGGGATGAACTGGTTAGGTTGGCTCGCAAGCAGAACGTTTTGGCAAAGGTGGTCTACCACAAGTTGCTTGATCCGGACCACAAAAAGTTACGGACACTCGTGGCCGATGGAATTCTCCAGCATGTGAACAACGGGTATTGCTCGCTACTAGAACCTAAGCAAATTTCGGGGAGTCAGTTTTCTGAGTGGATTACCGGTCGAAATCCCGGCACGTACGTGGCCGTGCACTACATCAAACTGATTGACTTCACCTTTGGTGGTCGGCTGAAAGCCGTTCAGGCGAGTGGCCAGCGTGGGATTATCGCACCGGCTGATGGACCAACCTGGGACAGCACGCAACTCAAGATGATTTACGAGTACGAGGATGGACGTGAAGCCGCCTTCGATATTCACACGTCGTGGGTCATGCCGGACAATTTTCCGGGCTACGTCGAGCAGGAAGTACAGTTCCGCTTTGACAATGGAATTTGGAACGGCCACTCACGCAAGCGCGGCGTGGAATGTACGGTCGAGGGGAAGACGCCGTTCGACTTCAAAATTTCGATGAACAACCATTACAACGGCACATTCCTGGAACCTTGGGGTGTGCGTTCTCAGCGCGGCTACGGAATTGAAGTCATCGAACAGTTCATCCGGGAAATCGCCCATTTGGAGTTTGGTGGACCTGTTGAGAGTCGCAATGACCGCATGGAAACGCTCCGCGGACTCGCCTACAACGACCTCGCCGCCGACCGACAGGTTGTCGCCGCAGTGCATGCCATGGAAGTCATCCTGAAAGAAGCGGCCAATGGTCGACCGAATGGAACGGTTACCATCGACACTGATGGAAAACTGACGCTGCATGTTCCGGGAGTGGCAGAGCCTGTTCCAGTGGCGGGGTAATGAGATTTGTAGGGTGTGTGCAGCAAGTCACCGCATTATGGTGGGTTACGTCCGCGAATCGAATGGTGCGGATGTAACACCTTGTTTCTCGCGTCGGATGACTTGCGTAATGCACCTTCCTGTTTAACGCGGACTTCACCCACCCTACAAACTGGTCGATTCATTCCGAACGCATCGGAGGCGGTGAAGTTGACCAAATTCCTCGCCCGGCTTCACGGGCTGATTCTTCCGCTTTGACGAACTGTCGTTGTCGATCACCGCGGAAGGGGAAGCGGGTTTCGGCTTCGGTGTAGCCCTCAGAAATGAGTTCCTCATTGAGCATCGAGTCGCCAATCCAGACGTAGGCCAGCCAGCGTCCGTACGGGTCTTGTCGTTCGCGGTCGAATTCCAGACGCACGACTTTCCCTTCCACGCGCTGCTTCGTGTACTCGTACGCTTCAGTACCCCACGGTTCCTCTGGCCGGTCGGGGTGTTTCGTTTCGGGCGTGTCGACGCCGAACAAGCGAATACGGTAATCCCCTTCCACCAGCAGGGTGTCACCATCGACGGCTCGAATGACACGCACTTCCAGTCCTTCGGCGGGCAGGTCGGCAGGTTCGGGCGGAGTGTGTGTCGCCCGCCACAGGACGAGCAGCAGCAATACAATTCCGGCAAACTGTCCCGCCGTTGGATACTGCCTGAGTCTCATGGCCCCTGTCCCAGAATGTTCTCTGCCGCTAAGTAGCCGCTGCGGACGGCGCTTTCCATCGTGGCGGGCCAGCCAGTTTGTGTCCAGTCTCCTGCGATTTGCAAATTGGGAATTAGCGTTTGCTGTTGTGGCCTGAGTTCATCAATACCGGGCAACGGCGAAAAAACGGCTCGGTGTTCCGTGACCACGCGAGCATGCTGCAGCTCGGCAGCAGCCCCTTTGGGGAGCAACTGCTGCAACTCCTTCCAGACGGCCGCAATTGTCTCCGAATTGGACTGCTGCTTCAGTTGCCGACTTGCACTGATGACCACCTGGTAACAATGTTGTTCCCCGCCGTCTTCAGCAGCAGGATGCTCAAACACCCAGTGCCCGAGACAATCGACCAGCACGAGGTGTGGTGAATCGAGAATGGGGGCGCTGGTCCATAAATGCACGCTGGTAATGGGGGCTGATTCAATTTGTTCCAATTGCTGAAGGCCACAACGCTCGACGAGTTGATCGCCCAGTATTCCGCCCAGTCGATGCCACGGGACGGCGACGACAAACTGCTGACCGCTTACCTGTTGCCCGGACGACAACTTCGCCGAAGTAATTCCCGCCTCGGACCACTCCAACTCCTGGACGGCGTCGCCATACAGCAACCTGACGCCTTTTGATTCCAGGTAGCCGGCAATGTGGTGAGTGAAGATTTCGTCAAGTGGTCTGAGAGGACGATAGACCTCCCAACCATGTCGCGTGCTGATGAAACCATCAACCAGCACCTTGCGGGCATAAGACGTGTCGATGCGATCCATCGATTCACTCAGCGCGCTGACCAGCAGCAATTCCCATGCGCGGCGAATGACGCGGTCGGGTTGATGATGGTCGGCCAGCCATTGGTCGAACGGAATTCCTCGCAGTTTGTCCGGCGAGGTTTTCCATAGTGAGTACACCCCGTGGGCAAATCGCAGCTTTTCGGAGAGAGTGAGGAACGGCAACCGCGCAAAGGCCCAACTGAGGTGCAGTGGTGCTGGTAGAAATGTCGCAGCGAATTTGTACGTTGACGTTTCTGGTGCGCGGAACTTCAGCTCGGTTTCGCGGGCGAAGAACTGGAGCGTGTGGGTTCGCTGGCAGAAGTCGAGGAATTCGGTGCAGCAGCCCATGGCGACATGCTGGCAGTTGTCGACTGCGTCACCGGATGTTGCATCAACGAAGGAACTCGCGCGGCCACCCAGGCGTTTTCGCGATTCAACAAGCGTCACCCGCCGACTTGCCTCCGCCAGCCGCACGGCAGCGGCCATTCCGGCGAGCCCGCCTCCGACAACAACGACATCAGCTTCACGAGTCATTGATTCATAACACGGTGGGCCAGAGGGGAATTACAACGATCAGGAATTCTTTCGTTCCCGTTCCCGCAGGGTCTGCAGTTCTTCCACGAAATCGTTGACGTCCTGGAACGAACGGTAGACCGAAGCGAACCTCACAAAGGCGACCTGATCAACCCGCCTCAGAGCTTCGCAAACCTGTTCCCCAATGAACCGAGACGGGACTTCGCGTTCGAAAGTTTCGTAGGCGGCGACTTCGACGGAATCGAGCAGGCGTTCGATTTGATCGGGACTGATGGGGCGTTTGTAGCAGGCTTTTTCGATGCCGACTCGAATGCGTTCCCGGTCAAAAGGAATGCGGCTGCCATCCTTCTTGATGACTTTGAGCGGACTTTCCTCGATTTTTTCGTAGGTTGTGAAACGACGACCGCAGTCGAGGCACTCTCGACGTCGACGAATCACAAATTCCTGGCTGTCGCGGGAGTCGACGACCTTGGTTTCCCCCTGACGACAATACGGACAACGCATAACTGCAATCCACAGTGAAGATTAGACGAACGCAAACCACTCATCGCCTGCATTCTAAGCGGTCCATTGGGGGGCGTCTATTACTTGTCCAACTGGAATGGCTCGAATCTGCGAGAATCGATGGGTGGGCTATGATGCGGAATTGGTGATGTCCCAAACGACCGCTGGGATTTCGGTCTGTTTTCGGTTAACTTGCGTATTCCTTCCCCAGCGGAAGTTGATCGAACACACATACTGTAAAGGGGTTCCGCCGCGGAGCTCCGGGAGAGGCAAGTCCATGGATTCCTACGCACCCTGCCCATGCGGCAGCGGTAAGAAGGTGAAGTTTTGCTGTCAGGCAATTCTTCCCGAACTGTCAAAAATCGAACGGCTGCAGGAAAACAATCAGCCGCGAATGGCCATTCAGCTCATCGACAAGCTGTTGCAGGACCATCCTCACCACGGCTGGCTGGTGACTCAGCGGGCGATGGCACTCTTCAATGAGCAGCGTTTTGAGGACGCACGCGACAGCCTTGTTCCGTTCCTGCACGAACAGCCCGACCATCCTTTGGCCAACGTGCTGCTGGCAACCGCTGTCAGCCAGTTGGAACCCTACCCCGCCTCGAAGAAGGTCATTCACCGTGCGTTCCTCAAGGGAACTGCCAGTGAGCCCACGCTGGTCGGCCTGCTGGCCGGTCGTATTGCGGCGTATCACCTTGAAGAAGAAAACTTCATGGCGGCGCGGCAGCACATGGCCATTGTGCTGCGACTCGGAAGCGAGCAGGAACGTCAGCAAACGCTGATGGCCATGCTCGAAATCGACGCCGACGCTTCGATTCCGTATCCGCTGCGCGGTGTGCAGCCCATGCCGAAGTACACTCCCATTGAGTCAGCGATGGGAACGTACCGCAAAGCGATGAAGCTCGCGGCACTGGGATGTTACGAAGAAGCGGCCACGGCACTCGAAAAGGTGGTCGAACTCGACTCCGAATTGCCTGAGTCGTGGCATACGCTGGGATTGCTTCGCGCCTGGGACGGCAATGGAGCTGGTGCGGCGGAAGCATTCCACAAAGCCGCCAAGCTGTACGGCGACGCCGACACCGCTGTCGACGTGGAAACATTGGCCCAACTGCTCGAACGCGAACTCCCCGAGAAGAGCGTCGCAACCCGGATGAAAGGCTATACCGTCGAAGCACTCTCGCGACTGCTGACACGCCTGGACAATGACGACCGTCTATCACGTGTACCGGTTGATCAGGAAGAACAGGAGTCGCGTGTTGCGGCCCGGTACGACATTCTCGACCGTTCGCAGCCTACCGAAGAAGATTTGGAAAAGCTGTGTCTGGAAACCGCGCCCCGAATTATTGGTCGCATTGGTCTGTTTGATCAGCGGGACGAAGACACGCCAGCTCGCGCCATTATTACTGGCATTGAAGGAGAGCGTCTCGACGAAGCCTGCAAGACGTTCGAAGCTGCCGCAGGCGACATGGCGAAGTACAACGAAGAAATCATGAAGCGGGATGACTCGAACGAAATCGATGATATCGTCGTCCGTCATCCTAAAGATGAAATCGCCCTCTCCGATGCCGTGTTCGTCCCTCAGGACACGCCTGCCAATGTGCGTCGCAAACTGCGGATCGACTTGCTGGATCAGGCGGTCAACAAGACCTGGATGGAACTGCCACTCGACGCCTTGGGGGGAAAGACACCTCAGGAAGCGAAAGGGAACGACGAACTGAAAGTTCCGCTCGCCGCCGCCATTGTTGTGCTCGACACGTTCCTCGACGGACGCGATTTGATGCTCGACATCAATGCCGTGCGCGAGAAACTTGGCGTGGCTCAACCGACTTCAATGAACATCGAAGCCGGAACTGACCTCAACGCGTACACCACATCGCAGTTGCAGCGAGTGAATCTGTCAGAGCTTGCAGATGACATGTTCCGCCGTGTCATGCAGCGGACTTTGGTGACAAAAAATTGCCGTCAGGGATACGCCGTGTTGCGAGAATTCCTGGAGAAACGGCCCGAACTGGTGAAAGTCGAAGAGGACGAGGCCTCACAAGCCTACGCCACCCTCGCCGACATCTGCTCCAGTTCGCTCCGAGCCGACGAGGCCCTGGAATGGGTGGAGAAAGGATATCAGTACGCCAAGGAAAACAGTGCACCGTTCCAGTCACTGCTCTTCTGGAAAATGCGGGAACTCTCGTTCCGCGCGACCGATCCCAATGATTCCCAACTCAAAGACCTGCTGCTGGACTTGTGGAACAACTACGGTACGAAGATCCCGCAAGTGCGTCAGCGGCTGACCGAAATCGTCACGCTGCTGAAAATCGATCCTCCCTGGGACGGAGCGATTCTGACCGCGTCGACCGGAGGATCGGGCGAGGTCATTCTCAGTGCCGAAACGGAAAGCACGGTTTCCGGCGAGAAGAAGCTCTGGATTCCAGATTAGTGTCGTTGCTCTGTCGTGTTCTCACGTGTGAGCCGCGACGTGTAAGCGACCAGGCAAAGAACAGGCCCGAGGCCTCACGGCCTTCGGCTCACAGCATCGAGGAAATCGTCAGCAACGCCTGCTCCGTTTGGAGTGGGCGTTGTTTTTTTAGGCGATTCGCCTTGATGGGCGGCTACGAGTCCGCGCCAGCATGTTTGTCCAGCAAATGGGCCAAGCGTGCCTGCATGGCGACAATGAGAATCAACAGAAAGAATGCCACGGCTGCGTGCACAATGTTGCGTTCACCAATTTGGTATCCCCAGGGAAACATGTGCGCGACGAACACGTATCCGCCCAGGCAGCAAATTGTGAATGTCAGGGGGATGGCCTTCCATCCCCACGCCAGGGAGTTGATTGCGAGCAAATGCAGCGAGGCGATGATGGCCAATCCCGTTGCAATGGACCCGATGTATAGCTCGGTGGTTTTTCCAAGATCATCGATGCTTTCGTGGATGAACGGGCAAACAAACAGAAAGAAGTAGGGAAGCAACAGAGAGGGCGCATGTCCAATGAGCCACCCGGTCCATTTCTCCAGCGACAGTTCGAAGGAAGACTTGGGAGTGAGTGCGAGGACCGACCAGGTTTGATTCTCTTTTTCGTCTCGAAACAGTCGACTCGCCGTCCAGGTTCCATCGATAAGACTAATTCCTCCACCAAGTAAGGACGACCAGGCAAAAACAAATCCCCAGTGCCAGGCGGTCAACATTGTGAGGGCCATCCACGTAAACAAGGCCACGTAAATGAATGTGCGAATAACCAGTCCTTTCCAGCCGCCCATGAGAAATCGCACTTCTTTCCAAATGAGCGGACGACGCCAAACTCGTTGGCTCTGTCGCTTCTTCGACTGAGACGCCGCGACAGTTGGCACGGAGAGCGACCACTGAAGCTGCCACCACGATGCGAGCCCAATGAATAGCCCTACGAGGAACAGCGTCAAAATGGAATAGTTCCAGGGAGATTCGATAAACCCCGGCTCGGTAATGGTGACCAGCCGTAAGGGGAGACATATTTGATCCCAATTGGGGAGCCCCAAGGCAAGCAATCCTCCCATCCAACTCCCCAGGTAAGGGAAGTTGTAAGCGGCCACTGCCAACGCCGTCCATGTCACTGCCGACCGCTGCCCCGTGCACCATACCGAAAACCAAACGCCAATCATGGCCATGAGCCACAGGTACGTGAACAAAACCACGTACGCGGCAATCACCTGATTCATCGTAATGCCGCCCAGCGTCACTTCGAGCAACGTGAATGGAATTTGCACCGACAACAAGAGCAAGCTGTCGATGAACCGCGGCATCAGTTTGCCGAGCAGCACAGACAAACTGTTGAACCCCGCTAAACGCAACAGTTCCAGCGTCCCTGCCTCGCGCTCTTCCTGAATGATGAGTGAAAACCCAAACAGCGTGTTTGCCGTAAGAAACAAATGGGTCATCGCCAGTTGAGCCCGAAACAGATCGAGCCCGGGGGCCGTCACCAATGCGCCCCTCGGCCAGCTTCGCATGAAGGCGATGACCAACAGTAAGAGCGACGCCAATCCCACCCGCGTCAAATGCGGATTGAGACTGCGGGCATCAGTGCGGAGTGTGACCCGCGTGAGTTGCCAGAGCGCGTTGAGCATGCGAAGAGGAACAACTGAAGGGATGAATCGAACAGCCGTATGCTAACACAAAAGACAGAATGTCGTCACTCACAGTGTGTCGTGCCGAGTTTATGTGCTAACGTCTGGACCGTACGCCGCAACCGCCTCGTACTATTGAAGCGACGACGAAGGCTTTGAAAATGAGGGCATTGAAACAGAGCTGGCACAGTTTAGCGGGAGTTGATCAGATCAGATCCCTCGAAGGGAGATTCGTCGGCTCGTTATTCGTTCTGGCAGTTTTTGCAGTTTGCTTCCTGATTTCATTCGTCGTGTTGATTCTTCTCTTTTTCCACGACAGCACAGAAGACTGGCCAGGGTATGTGTGCGCAGTGCCATCCTTCGTCTTTTCGGTAGCTGTCTGCCGAACTCGTTATTGCGGCCGATTATTTGACACGTTTGCATCCCATGGAATGCAGGTCCGAAAAGTGTCCACAGCATTCGGCAACCGTGAACGACATCAGATGTCAGACATTCGAATTCAAGCATATCTGAGACAGTTTGCTCCCGTCAGCCGTTATTTCATTGTCTCAAAAGAATGCGCTGACGACGGATTGATTCTCTACCTCGGCTATGACAATGAACTTTACACATTACTCGATCAAGATCGAACTCACATGATTCAGTACTCAACTTTCCTGTTGAAGCAGAGTTGCACGACATTCACTGACATGTCGAGTGCAGAATTACATATTGCCGATTTGCTGGCGTGCGGACCGGTAGAGCCAGAGCCAACACGCAACAGTCAGTGAATTACCCACACGCCAACTCAACGATTCCTGAAGGTCATCGCATGTTCAGCTTCAAAGTCCGGTCGCCACGCCCTGGCGGCATTCTTACCGTTTTGAACTCATAACTGTCGTCCGTCGCTTCGAGCCGCCGGTAGCAAACTAGCAGATAGTCTGGACTCATGTACTTGTCGATTAGCCCGTACGCACCCTGCTCTGCTTCGCTCGGCATGGTCACTGCGTGATGAGTTGCATCGATTTTCTGCGGCTCTTCGAATCCCGAAGCTGCGCCCTGCTGGGTCAGAGTTTCTAGATGACGCTCGCGCCAGCATTCGAGGTAGCGGATGGATGCAACGTCAACATCTTCCGTGACGTCAAGCTCAATGGTGAGTGTGAAGTAACCCGTCTTCTTCGTAACGGTAAGCAGTGGAAGCGCTGCTACGAGCAGCGCCAAGATAAGAACAGCCAGGAGAATCTTGCGAGGAAGCGGCATCCAAAAAACTGACCGACAGAGGAGACAAGAAATTACGATGGACTTCGTGTCTACTAAATCGTACTGCGATCAGTCGGGCAATCAATAAACTTCTGTCCGAGTTTGGCAAGCATGGCAGTTGCCAACCTCAAACCAGGGCAGAATGCGACCCGACGGGAAGCAAAGGACATATTCATCCGGTTCCCAAACCTGCCGGTGACAAATGCGTAACGTTTGGGCGATTGAATTGCTGTTTCCTTACGACATTTCTTCGTCGCCGGGAGTGCGCCCCAGCACGACATCGAAACTCGCGGCGAATTCACCGAGTTTCGAGTCGGGGATGGGATTGAATGCGGTCTCGACCAGTTTACGCTTGTTTGGGTCGCGTAATCCCAGGAAGACTCGGTCGGTCTTCTGACCCTCATGCCCGGCAATGAAGATTTGCGAGGTCAGCAGTTCACGGTCGCCCTTTGAAATCTTGAAGTGAATGTGCGGCGACGGACGACCCGGATATGGCACAGGCCGAATTGTGCGGAAGCGGTACTCGCCCTTCGCGTTCGTCTCAAAGCGACCATAACCTTGGAAGTTCTTGTCCTGCTGATCCTGCTTTTTCCCACTGTCGGCGGTGTGCAGATAAACTGCATTGGCATCGCACTGCCAGATTTCAATGGTCGCATTGCGAACCGGTTCACCAGCCGCACTAAGAATGCGACCCGTCAGGTGAGTGATGTCACCAACGGCAGGAGTTGTTGAATCACCCACGAGAATGAGGTCGTTGTCCTGATCCAGGGGAAGCTTGTCAGGATAGAACGGCCCCTCGGTCATCGCCGGAGTTTCCAACAACTGCTCGGCAAACAGTCCGGGGGTTGTAAAGAGTGCCAGTCCCAGTGCTCCACCCCGAAGTAGAAGTTCCCGGCGAGGCACAAAGAGTTTGGACGGATTCATAGGGGCAACCAGAATTGGTGAAGGGTCGATTGAAAATGGCAGGCCCGCTGATTGAAACCTCTTCAACGCCGAAAGGTTTCGTGAAAACTCGGAAATCCAATCTCGCAGGAAAAATAGTTCGCTGGAATGGACTCACAGAAATGCTCAGACAAGTTGCCATTCAAGTTTTCTTGAGCATGACGATGATGTCACAGCCAATGGCGTCGCGAAGTGCTTCTGGAGCATGCTCGTGTGCCTGAATCGATGGGACACCCTCCAGTTTGTCCGCTGCAGAATTCAAAAATGCAGCCACTTCACGGATTTGATTTGCAGGCATGGCAAACGTCACCTCCTGCATTTCTCGCAGTCCCTGTTCGTTGACGGTGCGGCGGTCGTATCCGTAAATCAAGGTCGCTCACAAACTAGGACGGTCAGGTATCTACAACTCATTCAGGAAGTGGTAGGGAACGCTCTTCTTGAAATTGAGTTTCTTCGCCAGCAATAGATATTGGTCTTTGTCCTGTGGGAAACGTGTCGCCAGCGCGGCGAGGTAAATGCGCTTGTCATCGACGCGGAGTGCGAGTTTCAGGATGTTCGTGGGATCGGATTTTCCAGAAGGGCCGAACGCGCTGGCGAGCAGACGTTCTTCACGAGAGCCACTGCCCAGTAGTTCAATGCCCATGTCCAACTGTTCCTTTGCCCCGTCCGTGTCGCCTGCTTTGGTCATTGCGATATACAAGAGCAAATGCGTACTGGCCATTCGCGTGTTGCCAGATTGACCACGCATTTCATCGACCTTTTCGCTTCGCCGGAGTATGCGGGCCGCCTCCGTGTAGTTTTTCTTCACGAATGCAGCGTCAAACGACTCTCCCTCCAGATTGTTGGCGTACTCGTCCAAATTGCCCTGTGCATAACTGAGCTTCGCCAGCCAGGACGTCTTGAGCGATGTCGCCAGGTTCGGGGCCTCAACCTGAACTTCCTGAACCATCCGTTCAATGGTGGGGAGTACCTGTTGCAGGTTTTCGCTTGCCAGCAGCAGGTCCACTTCCTGGTCGAGCAGAATGTAGTCGGCCCCCTGCTCTTCTCGACGAACACGAATGCGGTTGAGCGCATTGCCGACGTGTCCCGACGCGAGCATGACGTCGTAATAGTTCATGTCGAACGTCAGCGAGTCGGGTTGGAGTTGAATGGCCTGGTTGGCTGGGGCGACCGCTTTGTCGAATTCCCCGACACTCAAGTACGCGAACGCCAGTGCGTTGGCCGCATGGGCTGAGGGTGGTTGGGCGTTGACCGCCTTTTCAAACAGTCGCACGGACTCGTCGAAGTCTTCCACAACGCGACCGAGCAGATACGTCAGCTCAGGACTATCAGGATTCGCGTTCAGCAGCGTCCGGTACTCACCTACGAGGTCATGGTCCGGTCGCGCAGATTCGCAGAGACTCTGGTAAGTGCGGTGCAAATCCACGTTAATGGGCTCTTGTTTCAAATACGGTTCAGCCCAGACGACAAACTCTTCTCCAGATGCCATGCTTCCCCACAGCATGACCGCGAATTCGTCATCGCGGGAAAAGGTCGCCCAATTGCGGGCGAAGGTTTTCATTTCACTGGGCTTGAGGATTTGGTTGAGGATGACCAGAAGCTGTTGCTGCCCCACGTCTTCTCCGTCAAACAGTCCCACACGTTTCCTCGAGGTCTTGCTCCCTTCCATGGTGATTTGGTTCGGGAAGTCCTGGAACTCGAAGTCAACTCCCGTAAAGACGTGCACCGCCTTGCCCGCCGAGATTTCCCATTCCCCTTCAGGAAGAGTGTTGACGTTCTCCCCGTACCAGATTTTTTCAAACTCAATGATGGCCGACTGGTCGGGATTCACCACAATGGTGGGACTGACAAATGGCCGGCTGAACATGCCAGTTCGCACGGCAGCCTGGACCGGCGGAACCTCGGGATACTCCTTGATGGTGAGTTCGTAGTCACCTTCGGCCAGCGTATGCTTGCTGTACGAGCGGGCTGGCACCATGAGTTCGGTACCATCGATGACAACGGTGTAAGGCGAGGTTGTGCCATTGACGACGAACACATCCCGTTTGCCGCCGCTTTGCCAAATCGCGAAACCATACACGACCAGCACAAACACCAGCACCACGGGAATGGCCAAATACCCAGCCCAATTGTTTGGATCCCCTGCCCCAGTTCGTCGTCGACGCGCCACGTTTGTTCTCCAGTCAGACAATGCCATGTCACCGATCAGCGATCGGAGATGATTCACACACCCGGAGTATAGCGATTCATTCCCAGACGGAAACTTACGCTTGTCCGCCTGCCGTTCCGCGACATTCGACTTGTTATGCCGGAACTCCCGTTGGTCGGTCCGGCCCACGGTTACTCGCGATACACTCTTTCAATCCGATCACGATGAAGTGCGAGTAGTCGATCGAATCTGCTCAGTTTCATACCTTCAATGCCAGGGGACTTATCCGCCAGTTGGGCGAGCATGTCGGCGTCGCGGGACATTTCCCAGCCGACGAGCCAGCGGGCAATGTCGCGGAACATCAGGAAGAAACCGTTAACGACGGGCGAGAACGGCAGCTTGAATGCTGCGAAAGTGACGAGCCGCGTGCGGTGGTCGTCCAAAGCGTAGAAGAAGATGCGAATTCTTGCGTGGACTCCTCGTTGCTGTCCTGATTGTGGATCGGTCCAGAATTCATCATACGTCACGTGGACCGGTGCAAAACGTGTTACCCACTCCCAGTGAAACGTGTCGCCCGTTTTGATGGCATAAGCCCAGCGTAGCGGGAACGGAATGCTCCGCTGTGGTCCCGTGTTGCGGACGCGAACTTCAAATTCAGACGGTTCAACGTGCGATTGAACTTCCGCCATCCGGTCGAGATCGTATCCGAAGTAACTGTGGACGGAGGCGACGTGTTTCGCTTCTGTAAAGTTGTCGAGCACTACTTCGAGCGGCGCGTCAATTGTGTGTTCCAGGGGACGTACGGGGGCGAATCCGTCCACACTCAAGTCTGGAAACGGTGAATTAGAACCGGCCTGCCGAATCCAGAGGTAATTCCATTCTTCGCGCACGTCGTAGGCGGGCGCCTGTGCCGTCATCTTGGGAGTCCCGGGACTTTCGCCCGCTCCGGTGTAGTTGAACGTCCAGCCGTGGTAGGGGCATACCAAATGCTCTCCAGCAACCTTGCCACAACTCAACCGCATGCGGCGATGCACACAGGAATTGTCCAACGCCCCAATTTGACCGGTCGCGGTTCGAAACAGAACAATTTCATGCCCTTCGACTTGCGCCATCACAGGACGCCGCCCCAGACGAGACGACAGACAAACAGGATGCCAATGACGAAGGACACTCATGCAACAGGCTCAACAAGTTTGCGGCAACAGGATGCAATTCGAGTTGTAGCAATGTCGGGCGAACCGTCCAACGGGAGTCACGGTGACTCTTTGGTCGAACCGGTCGCCGTTCTACTTTGACATGGCGCCCCTTAGTCTTCACGTGTAGGTCTTGGAAATTGGGGGCGGTGCATCCTTAACGATCGAAAAAAGTTGGTGAGAAGACGGTATCTCATGGTCCATGCGTCTGGTACAAGCAGGACATACAAGTGGACCGTCAATACTCGGCTTAAAGGGCACTCGCATGTTCAGCGTACAGGAGTTTACAGCAACACTCGCCGTTGGTGGATTTGTCATTTCAGTGTTCAGTGCCATTCTCTATGCCACATTCGGCCCGAGGCTGGTGAATCGCTGCCTGCAGACTGCTCGTGATTCAGCGAGTGCCTGGGGTGTGGTCGGAGCGTTTCTGCTCAGCACGGGGCTGTTTGGTATTGGAATGTTGGCGGAAGATATTTCAGACAACTATGTCGACACGAATGAGGGCGCCGAAGGATTCGTGCTGACTCCAGGCTTCGTGATATCTGGCTTGAAATTGAAGCAGCAGGATGATTTGCGGTTTGACGCACTGTTTCGCGAAGAGAGCAAAGGAGACTACAAGCCGACGCCTATAGCCCGAGAACTGGCACGCCGCCAGGTGTTCAGCCGTTATGCCTCCGACGCCGAGTACAGTTCTTTGGTGCGTCTGGAGAAGCTCATTGTCTCCAATTCCGACTTGGGCGTACTGAGACCCAAGTCGTCAACACAAGTAACAACGGGCGGGAAGAAGGATCAAGACGATGAGAAGGAAGACCTGTTGCTCGTACAACTGCGTGCGTGGTCGAACAACGTTTATTTCTTTCCGGCCAAGAATACCATCAATTTAGTTCGCGGCGATGAATTGGATCGCATTCAGACTCGCATCGATTTTGCCCGGTCGATTGGCATGTCGGCAGCCCTGCTCTCGAACGTTGCTATTGTGCTGGGACTGCTCCATGTCATGATGCTGCTCTTGGTCATTGAGGGGCGAATTCCAGAATTGCGGACATGGGTGGCGATGCCGCAGCGCTGGTTGATTCCTGTACTCGATGTACCACAGCCGAAGGAGGGTGATACGTCATCGAGATGTCGCGGATCAAATGATGGACCATGTGAAATGCCGCTTGTCTCCTGTGCTTTCTTTCGAATCGCCGCTTTGGTGGTGGTGCTGATTTCGATATCGGGGATGGGGAAGCTGGCTTACGAAAAAGAAGAAGGAGAGTTTAACAAGCGTGCCTTTGGCTATTTTGCTACGCTCCCAGAGGACAAACTGCCAGACTTTACGAGCAACCGTTCCAGGCTGCTGGCTGTACAAGGTGTGAGCGGCATGGCGAACCTGGACGCGAACTCGGTGCTGACAGTTCACGACGCCAAAGATGAGACTTCACCTCGCCTCAGTGTCTATAACGTGCTCGGTGATATTCCGGCCACGACACCCGTAAACGTTGACTGGTCGCTGTGCGAAGGTCCTCCGTTCGATGTGGAGGCAATTTGTCGTAGTCCCATTGGCGAATCGACGTTCTGGTTGCTGGAGAGTGGACTGCAGCCGTGGGGCGAGGAATGTGCGTTGGAGAAGCGGAAGGGGCGAGCGATTTCTGTTCAGCTAACGCGGGAGAAAGGCAAGTGGCACGGCAAGGTTGTGTCGGTGGTTTCACTTCCAAAGAGCTTAAGTCAGTCAGGCAGCGCAAGTGAGTTTGAGGGGATCTGTTCCTTCAAAGGCGATGAAGGCGATGAGTTCTTGCTCTGGGCAACGCGTGGTGGCAGGGACGAAAAAGGTGGCGAGGTTGCCACCGTGCTTTCCTGGGCGAAAGTCGACACAAAAACGGGAGGCCTTGGCGAAGTTAGTACGCGTACGCTCGACATTGACCGCAGTATTGTCCCGCGGACCGACGGTTTACGTCGCTGCTCCGATTTGTTCATCGATTCCGATGAAATAATTTGGGGGGTCACCGCATGCGATCCTGGTAAGCCTGATGTCGGACCATTCTGGTCTGCTGTTTACAAAATCGATACCGCGGAGAATCTCCGGAAAAATTCTGGTGGGATTCCTATCAAGGAGTTTGTTTCCATCCACAACGGGCTGAAAGTCGAAGCGATTTGCCAGTCACCATTCAATCTTCAAGACGGCCTCATCGGAACCGATGATGAAAAGTTCGGCGGAGTCATTCGCCCCTTCAAGTGGGATACCATCCGTTCCAAGTAATCATTGAACAAACTGATCCTGCCGGACGCTTCAGTCTCTCTCCTTCATTCGGTAGATTGAGTTGTCCAATTCATCCCGGAACTTGAGGAGAGTGGTTGTGCGCGCTTGGTTGCTTGTGTTGCTTTTGGGCATGGGGGCGTGGTGTGGTTCTGTGGTGCAGGCGGAAGAAGGAAGCTGGGACCCGGTTTACAACGTACCGCCGCAGCCGTTTGTGGCCGCGACTGACCGGCTCATTCAGGCGCTCGAATTTGTCGGACGTCCACTGTCTGCGGAAGACATCAAGGCCATCGAGGCAGCGAAGAACAATCCCAACGCACGCGACGGGATGGTCGCTATCCAGAAGGTGCTCGATCCTCATTGCCTGGCATTGGTGCACATCAATGCAGAGAGCCGCGTGAGTGCAAAAGAAGGACCGGTTGAGAAGTCGCTCATGGAACAGGGCTGGCGGTCGTTTCTCATTAAGGTGCACAACGAAGCGGGCATCACGCCCCGGCTGGTAGTTGAAAGCTCGCAGGCGCTGCCGGTTTATCAAAAAGGTAAAGGAGCCCGGCAAAAGCCGCAGCAGGAACAGGAATTGGTCAGTGAAGCCGAAGCACGGCAGCGGTTCCTGGACATTAGCGACTTCGATTCGCAACCTCTCAAGCCGCAACTCTCCGGACTGCTGGTGGAGTACCGCGTGGTGCATCTCTTCAGCCGCGATACTGGTAAACGCGAAGCCACCTTTGCCTTCCACGTCGGTCAGGGGACTCAAGACCTGGGCTTCCGTGGCGAGGTCCCCATTCTGTTTGACTGTGAACCAGCCGTCCAGGTGTTGCTGGGCATTCATGATGATGACGGCACTCCGACCACGGCCGCTCTCACAATTCGTGACACCCGTGGCCGTGTGGTTCCGAATCCCGCCCGGCGACTGGCTCCCGACTTTTTCTTCCACAGCCAAATCTATCGGGCTGATGGAGAGTATGTTTCGCTTCCACCCGGCAAGTACACCGCCCAGGTGGGACGCGGGCCGGAGTATCTCGTGCAGACACATGAATTCACGGTGCCTGCGGGAGTGAAAGAGCATCGCCAGACGTTTGAATTGACGCGCTGGATTCATCCCAAAGAGCGGCGCTGGTATTCGGGTGACCATCACGTTCATGCCGCGGGATGTGCGCACTACGATAGTCCCACCGAAGGCGTTGGCCCGGAAGATATGATGCGGCACATTCTCGGCGAAGACCTGAATGTCGGTTGTGTGCTCAGTTGGGGCCCCTGCTGGTACACGCAAAAACAATTCTTCGAAGGCCGTACGAATGCCTTGTCACGTGACAACTACCTCATGCGGTACGACGTCGAAGTGAGCGGTTTCCCGTCTTCGCACGCAGGGCACCTTTGCCTGCTGCGATTGTCTGAGGACGACTACCCCGGCACCACGCAAATTGAGGAGTGGCCGAGTTGGACGCTCCCGGTGTTGCAGTGGGGACAGGAGCAAGGGGGCGTCGTGGGTTATAGCCACAGCGGTTGGGGACTGGCTCTACCAGACATTATGCCGAATGGCTCCCGCCAGTTTCATGGTCGCCCCTGGGGCGGTGCACCCGAGGGATGGCAGGGACGACCCGCCGACAAGCTTCCCGACTACGCCATGCCCCGCTTCGATGGTATTGGGGCCAACGAGTTCATCGTCACCGGCCCGCTCGGCAAATGTGATTTCATTTCCGCCGTCGACACACCCGCAATTTGGGAACTCAACATTTGGTATCACCTGCTGAACTGCGACGTCCGCACGCGCATCAGCGGCGAGACGGACTTCCCCTGTATTTATGGGGACAAAGTCGGCCTCGGTCGAATTTATGTCGAGCTCGATGAAAACGAAGAGCTCGACTACGACCGCTGGGTCAAAGGCCTGAAAGATGGCCGCAGCTATTGCGGCGACGGACTGAGTCACGTGTTTGATTTCCGCCTTGAAAACAAAAACGGCACCGCCACAAAGCTCGGTACGAGGAACGACGCTGGGGATGTCAGTCAGGTGAACCTGGCGAGTGGCGAAGAAATGCGGGTAAAATTCTCGGCTGCAGCGCTCCTGGAAGAAACGCCAACAGACGAAACCCGCCGCATTCGTGGCCTGCGTCTCGACGACAAACCGTTCTGGCACATCGAACGCTGCCGCATTGGCGACAGTCGCGACGTGCCGGTGGAGGTCATTGTGAACGGCGAAGTCGCACATCGCCTTCCCATGGCCGCCGACGGCAGCCTCATGGAGTTCGATGTCCCCATCAAAATCGAAAAGTCCTCGTGGGTTGCCGTCCGGATTCTCCCCAGCGTCCACACCAATCCCATTTGGGTGAACGTGGACAATCAACCTGTTTACGCGAGCGACAAGTCGGCAGAATGGTGCCGCAAGGCGGTCGACGTCTGCTGGAACGCCAAGCAGGGAAACTTCCGACAACCAGAACGTGCCAGTGCTAAAGCCGCCTACGATGCCGCCGCGGAGTACTACGACGCGATTCTGGAATCATTGCGGAAGTAACGAGAGTAGTGGGTAGTTGGTAGTTGATAGGATTGGCTGTTTCCTACCCACTACCAACTAATTACTACCCACTATTTACCCACTTCTTCTTGCGTCCAATTTCCATCCACCGAACGCCACATGCTGCCGGTAGGATTCTTGTCCTGCAGCGCGGGCGGAAGCCGGTGTGGGCGGACGTTGTCGTAGCACTGCAGCATTCCGAATCGCTTGACCGACGCGGGAATTCCGACGGCGGTAAATCCTGGGTGCCCCGTCGATGGAAATGGTCCCCCGTGATTCATCGCTGGCGACACAGCCACGCCAGTAGGCATTTTGTCGTTGAGCAGGCGTCCCACCTTTTGGCGAAGGATCGGTGCGACGGCATCGTAGAGCGCGTCATCATCTCCGCCGGTATGCGAGTAAACACAGCCAGTCAAATTCCCTTCCAGATGACTGATCACAGCAGCCAGTTCGTCTCCGTCTTTCGCGACGACAAACAGCGACGCATTACCGAACGCTTCCGCCTGCAATCCTGCAGGGTTCTTCAAGAAGGCTTCACCTGAAACCTTCAGCAGTGTGTTACCGTAACAGCAGCGATTCGCATCGGCGGCAGCGTTGCCCACGACGACTTCTGCTCCCGCGTCAACCAGTGCTTCAATTCCACTCTTCAGACTCTTCTCGACACCTTCACCGAGCAGCGTGCCGACAGGAGCATCTGAGAACTTGCCAGCCACAGCTTTGATAAACAATTCCGTGTCGGGGCCGTCGACCAACAGCACGAGTCCAGGGTTCGTGCAGAACTGCCCCGTTCCCATGAGGCAACTCGAAGAGAATTCGCCAGCGAGCTCCTCGCCTCGTTCTTTCAGGGCACCGGGCAGCATCAACACCGGATTCACGCTGGAGAGCTCGAGGTAAATTGGCTTGCCAGCTTGGTCTGCTGCGGCTTTCAGGACGAGTCCGGTGTGGCGTGCGCCGGTGTAGCCAGAGGCCCCAATCAAAGGGTGCGAGACGAGCTTGGCCCCGTCGCTGTGACTGGTGCGGTAAATGAGTTGCACAAATCCCGGCGGCATGTCGGTCGCTGTGGCGGCTCGCTGGGCACATTCGGCGAACAACTGAGTCGTGCGAGGATGAGCCGAATGCCCTTTGGCAATGACTGGGTTGCCTGCCGCGACGGCAGCCGCGAAATCACCGCCGGAAATGCCGTTGAAGGCCAATGGAAAGTTGTTCGGTCCGAACACCACCACGGGACCAATCGGGCCAAACATGGACCGGATGTTCGTCGCCGTGTCGATGGTTGGTTCCGCCCAGGAACCGCTGCGGGCTGCATTCGCCGCCTGCCGCAGTTGGTTGGTGGCGCGTCCCATTTCCATTTTCAGCCGAGGTTCCGACGGCAGCGCCGTTTCCTCGTTGGCTGACGCAATAATGGCCTCGGCGACCTTCTCGATTTCGTCAGCATAGGCTTCCAGAAACGCGGCGAAGCGTTCGCCGGGCCATTGGCGAACAATCGCGGCGGCAGCAGCGGCGGACTGTACGGCTCGCTCAATTTCCTCCCACGGACTGACTGGAAACGTCAGCTCAAGCGCTGTCTTGGTGGCTGGATTGGAAGCTGAAAACCCGTCGGTGCCGATTGAATTGCACCATTCACCGTTAATGAGAACCTGTTGCATAAGTACAAACGCATCGATTTCTGAAAGCGGAGGGCATCCTCCGCAGGAATGTGATTTCGTCGCATCATAGCCGGTGGTACCCGGCATGTGGACCCTGTCGGCAGCCTCCTGTGCTCAACCGCCCCCTACTCCGGAACGGCCTGGGAACTTCAAATGCGTCAAATGAATGGCATCCCGGCAATCTGGCAGTATTCGAATCTTCTGCAAATCGGGATTCTGCGGCCTTTGGACCGGTCGTTGTGTGGCGAATCTGACGCCAGGAGACGAATGCCAATTGCAGAACCTTGACGCCCCGAATTTCAGGCGGTAGATTTGCCCCATCGCACCCATAGCTCAGTTGGTTAGAGTGCATGCTTGACATGCATGAGGTCGCTGGTTCGAGTCCAGCTGGGTGCACTTTGAATGCCGCAGCTCTTTTTGGGTTGCGGCATTTTTTTGCTAGATGGGCTCTGTAACTCGTCTGAAAGTAAAGACTTAGTCTTGGCTACACGGGGCGAGTGAGGCGTATCGCGGCAACAGTTTTTCCACCGTGTTGCGAAATCGAATCGGCGTTGCTGAACGTCAACACCTGCGGGAATCGATTCAACTCACACATCGTGCAGGCGGGCTCCGAAGTGTTTCGGAATTCCCGGATATTCCGCCTGATCGTTATTCACAGGGGGCGGAAACAGCGCAGAATCTTTCGGTGTTACCGTTGTCGGGTCAACCTTCGGACTCATCCATGTCCTCGTCCACATCCCAGCCACTCGTTTCCGTCATCGTTCCCACGTACAACCGGGCCGCGTACATTGCCGAGGCGGTCGAAAGTGCGTTGGGACAGACGTACCCCCGCGTCGAAGTTGTCATTGTGGATGATGGGTCAGTGGACAACACACCCGAAATCCTCGCTGGGCTCGCGCAAAGTGATTCCCGTGTCCGCTGTTTTCGACAGGCAAACGCCGGTGTCTCCGCTGCCCGGAACAAGGCCATCCAGGAGGCTCAGGGAGACTTCATTGCGTTTCTTGACTCCGATGACGTCTGGCATCCGTGGAAAATCGAATTTCAATTGGCTCTGTTCGCGTTGAAACCCGAACTCGGCATGGTGTGGACCGACATGGATGCCATGCGGCCAAACGGCGAAGTTTTCCACAAGAATTATCTGAAGAAAATGTACTCGGCCTACAAGCGGGTGTCGGATGAGACCCTGTTTTCTGAGTCCTTCGAAATTGCCATTGAATCTGAGGGAAGCCCGCGCACTGTGACCGCCCGGACGGGAAACATTTATCCGCAAATGTTCCACGGCAATCTCGTCCATACCTCAACAGTATTGTTGAGAAAAGCATGGGCCGATGAGGTGGGGCTGTTCGATACCACCATGCGTCGTGCGGGGGAAGATTACAAATTCCATTTGGCCACCTGTCGACTCGGAACGGTCGGGTTTCTAAACGTGGCCTCGATTTTGTATCGCATTGGCATGGAAGACCAAATCACCAGCGGCGCGAATCGGCTGTACTTTGCTGAGTCGTACCTGCGGACGCTGGTTGAAGAGTTCGAAATTGGCGGCCATTTGCTGCCGTTTTCGCAACAGGAAATCAACGCCATTCTGGCTTACGCGCACGAATGGTATGCTCAGGAACTGGTCAAAGAAAAACAGCGCACCAAAGCGGCGTACCACGCCTGGCAGGCAATTCTCCGCCGCCGCAGCATTGGCAACAACTGGAAAACGTTGTTGAAGACCATTCTTCCAATTACGGCCAAGTAGAGTGGCGATCGAACCGGCGATCTCAAAAGTCAGGTTGATTCTGAAACCGGCTCTTCGCCTCGTGGCACAATGAGGACGCCCGAACGGATTTGGTCAGCGGGATGCTCAATCACCACTTCTCCGGATTTCAGCCCCGAGACAACTTCGGCCTCCTGTGAGTTGCGGTGTCCTATTTCAACATGACGCAGTGAAGCCTTCCCTTCTCTTGCGACAAAGACAGCCCACTCGTCGCCATCACGGAACAGTGCACTCGTGGGTAACTTGATGATGTCCTCCGCCTCCCAAATGACAATCCTGGCTTCCACGCGGAAGGCATCTCCCAGCCCCTGGCGACGTTCCAGGGGTTCATCAAACTTGATGATGACATTGACCCGTTGTTCCTCGACTCCCAGTGCCGAGACGCGCGTGAAGCCGGAAGGTTCAATGAGCTGAACGAAGCCATTCAGCGGCTTTTCACCGCCCCAGTGCTCCACGCTGACCCGCGCTCCCGGCTGAATTTGAACGGCATCAGTCGACAACACGTCAACTTCAACTTCGAGGTCCGTCGTATCACCGAGTTCCAGCAGCGGCGTCCCCGGTTGGACGACGGCGGCACTCTCCTGCAACACGCGCAGCACTCGACCATTAATCGGAGAGACGACATCAAAACGCACGGTCTCGGGTGAAGGATCATCACTCTGCGAAAACGTGAGGGCCGCCTGCGCCTGCTCCAGTTCATACTTCGCAATTTGCTCGCCAAACTTTGCCGACGAAACTCTCTCCGTCTGCGTGCGAAACGCGTTGGTCGCCGTCTCCAACTGCTGTTTTGTTCCACCGCCGCCCGCCAACAGCTTCTCGGCCCGATCCATTTCCAGCCGAGCCAGTTCCAGGTCGGCCTCAGCCTGACGAACTGCGGTCTCCGCCTTTTCCACGGCCGACTCGGCTGCTTTCACCAGGGCATTGGTGGTCGCGAGTTGACGTCGGTCGAGCAATGCGGGGTCAATTGGTTCTATGACCGCCAGAATTGTTTCTGCAAGCTGTACTTCATTCCCGACCCGCAAACCAATTCTCCTGAGCTTGCCGTTCAGCGGAGCAGATACGACGTAGCGGTCGCGCACGCGGGTTTTACCATCTTCGTCCACCGTGACTTCCATGTGCCCGACGGTGACGGAAACCATGTCCACCGCAATCGGCGAGGGCTGCAGCGCCACAACCACGGCACTAATGAGGCCAATCACAACGAGTAACAGCAGCAGCCGTCCAACGGTCAATTTCACCGGAAGTTCTCGATTTCCATTCGGTTACGCAGTGGATGATGAGCCCACAAGTCTATCGAAAGTCGAGAAACGTGTCGTCGGCAGTTCCGAGAAGTTGGGGCACAAACGCGGCAACAGCCGCCGCCCCGGCCCCGCTAAACACTCAGTCCCGAGGCTCAGCCCTGAATAAGAAAATGCGAGAGACAGGAATCGAACCTGCACGTCCATAGGACACTGGAACCTAAATCAAATCTCTCGTTTCGTAATACCGCCTTACCTCATTTGGTTTGCGTCAAACTCAAGAACGCTGTCCGCACCGTATTTGCACAGCCTACCCCGTCCGGCAGTCTGTGACAATGACGACTGCGATTCGTCGCCGAAATCCACAGCGAGTTTGATCTGGGTACTTGTTCTGCTCCAAAAGCCCTGCATTCCCGCACACAAACAGGTCAATTCGGATTGGGTGATGCTTCATGCTGTTCATCATCGACGACTTTGAACTGCTCAAGGAATTCACGATCCTGCATCAGCGATTCCTTAACCGCCTCTGTCAGATCACTTGGACTTTGCGACACATAGCTCATGGCAAAAACGGCTACAACGATAAAGAATGCTGACATGAAGAAGAAACGCACCGCCTCATAGACATTGACAAGGTAGTCAGTTCGGCTGTCCATGTCCGCCTTTGCATTCATGTAATCGGAGGCAAGCGCTGTCTTCCATTCGTTGGCGGGTTTTTCAGTGTCAGTCGGGCCAAAGTCGATCTCAGTCTCGGCCCCAACGGAGAAGAAACTCAACAGTAATGTGATGGAATTGACCAAAAGGAGAACCGCAAGTATGACGGGGAGCCGAAACCAGACTGAGGTAAAAGTGAGCATTTGGGGCAAGAGCAATCCAATCATACCAAGTAAGATCGAACTAAAATTGAATAGAGTCTTACACTTTTCTGTGATGGCTGTCCGACGCTCCTTCGAATTCGTGAAGCACTCTCGGGCCAGCGACAACAAGAAATCGGGGTCGATTGCATTGTCAAATTTCTTCGCTGTAGTGGTTGCCGGATAAGCTCCTTTCTTAACCGATTCCCACAACTCCTTTTCGTCAAGCCCGTACAATCGAAGAGACCAGTAGGCCAAGCGGTACACAATTGCTCGACGCAAGTGATAGAACAAATCTAACGCTTGCTGGCTCAGACTCGTACTACTCGACATCTTCAAATGCTTTCACAAACGACCCACCGATTGACGTGACCGATAGAATGTCGAGCCATGCCCATTGCCCATTTGGATTGATCTCAAAGAACCACCATTGCTGCTGGGTGTCAATTGCCATATCGATGGCCGCAAATCGCAGACGATACCTCAGCATCAATTCCCGAACACATTGTTGGATTTCCCCCGGCAAGTTGATGACTGAGTAGTCCACATCATCCATATTGTTCCGGCGAATGTCACATCGTTGCATTCCCTCATCATCGTTCGCTTTGAGCACAACGGCGTGGATGTCGTTGTCAACAACCGTGATTCTCACATCTGATTCTTTCGGCACGAGTTCTTGAAGTAGAACGGGACAGCGAGAAATATCTTGTGCAAACGATTCAAGATGATGAGATGTCAGTCGATTCGTATAGATGAGTGAATCGATACCGTCAGGTCGTTCCACGTAGCCATTTGATAGTGGCTTCACAACTGTCTGACCGCCGCACTTCCGAAAAAACTGTATTGCAGCGATTGAGTCTTGGGTAATGAGTGTCGTCGGAACCTTGAATCCGAGCGATTCCGCCGTGGTCAATTGTTCCATCTTGCATGAAGCCGCAACATTTGAAGACGGATGATTCATCCATCGACGATGTGGCACATGTGCAAGAAAGCCTTCTATTGCTGCCGACCATTCGTTAAGGGAGAACAGAGCTTCCGCTGATCCATCGAACTGTTCACTCTCAAGCCGCTCTGGTCGGCGATACCAAATGTGGTGAACTTCATCTGCTCTGAGATTTCGCCCTTGAATCGACAGAGTGGCAGTACGATTGCTGTACGCCAAGGAAGCAACCTCGACGAGTTCATCCGTGTTTAGACGTACTATTTTCAGCCCAGAGTCTTCCAGAATTGGAATCAGGAAGTCTGCGGTTGCATCCTTAGAATTCGTAAGTATCAGGATCATCGAGGCAATGCTCGTTGAGATATACTTCCGGGGTCATCGTCACGTCCTTCCGCACTGACGGCGGTAAGCGTCTCGGTCCCTAGAAGAGTTCTCGCAAAGTCGTCGTCCTGCTGTTCAATGGCTACTCTCGTGGCCGTCTTTGTTCCACTTGCCAAGGCCGAGTACGATTCATCAATTGGACTATCAGGGTGTTCTCGTTCAACGAGCGTTTTTGTAAGTGCCTGAGTGTGGGCCATCTGACCAGAACCACTGCATCGTTCTTGAAAGTGAAGCAGGAACACGGAGGATGCACTGATCCTCTTTCGTGGGATAGCAAGTCCCGATTGAGTTCGGCAGTCGTCGTCCGTTGATTCTCGGCCAACTTCGGTAACGGTCTTGGTCCCCATCTTGGCCCTACTAAACCCGGTATGAATGTTCGGGCAAAGTTGCTCAGAAAAATGAAACAAGAATGGCACGGACGGCAACTGGCGGCCCTTAGCTTGTGAAGCCATTGATAGTCTTCCTTTCTACTATCCTGATTACTGCCATGAGATTACATTGAGCAGGGTGGGAATTCAATCCATGCCACCACCCCAATAATGCACGAACAACTAAAACTGCCAGAGTCGTTGGGTAGACCGTAGCCTACCCAACGATTTTTGCCCCGTGTCACGCCATCGTCGTCGCCTTGTGATTGGCGAAATACTGGTGTGTCTTTTGCCGGTTGGCCTTTACCCTGTCTTCCAAGTTGGCATCGGCTAATTCGGCAAAGAACGCCTTGGAGTCGTCATCCCAGTCGTCGATTGAAACGTCCAGTTCAGCAAGTTCATCCGCCGTCAGCTTGTCCTGTTGGGGCTCAACCTGTTCCGGTTTCGGTTCAGCCGATTTCACCTTGGGAACGAAAGCCGTCAACGTCTCTTGGTTGGCACGTATCGCCCTCTCGATTGCTGGCATCACAAACTTCGTTTGCCCATCAGACACCCAAATAGTTCCTTCATCATTTCGAGTGAATTCGATTCCGTGTTCGTTCCGCCAGTCGATTAGCTCCGTAATCGTCGCCGTTCGTCCGTTGGACTCTGTGGACGCTGGACTTTCTGGACTTTCTGGACGTTTTGGACTCTGGACAGTTTTCAGGACATATTGAGAGTCCAGAAAGTCCAAGCGTCCAGCGTCCAGCAACCTGTCCAGCACCTTGACGTAGGTTTTTCGGGCAGCCGACGATAGCCGTTGTCGAATGTCAGTTTTCGACATTGGACCATTTGCCGATAACAATTCGATGATCTTCTGTTCCAATGGGTCGACTTCATTCCCATCGAACAACAATCGTGCGGACGCATCGCAGTAACGCCAGACGGCAAGAGCGGCCTTCAGATGGTGAACCTCAATTGTTGGTGTCCCGTCCATCAAGGCATAAATCATGGACAGCCGGACGACCTGCGGACAAGCCCTATCGGTCGAACGACCGTAAGCCCCCTTCCGAGATCGCTTCAGATCGGCGTAGACGCTTTCCCAGAGACTGTCAGCCCCTTCAGAACGAATCATCTTGGAGATTTTCCGAGCATCGTTGATGGCGGTTTCCAGTCGGTGCATGAATGGTTTCAAAACGTCGATGTTTCCACCGTGTGGAAGGAGCTTTGACGACGTTGAATAAACCCAAAGAAACCGATTCGCAAACCCGTTGGACGTTTCTACAGAGTCCTTCATCAATCTGTTGAGCTCTTCGGGTGTCACATGTGCCGTAATCGAGACGTAAGCGTTACTTGCCCTCAGCTTACTCTTGCCCCGTGTCATTACGGACAATGGCGAACCATCCCATGCCGAACGTAAAATTGGCGAAAGGGTGTTTGATTCTCGTCGCATCGCCGTTATTGGTCTGGCAAATTCTTCCTCAACAATCATGAGCGGCTTCAACGGTTGGTGAACAATTATTTCGCCGTCCTCTGGTTCATCATCGGCTACCCTTTCAATGAGTCCCTCTCCGCTTGACAACCCTTCTGCGATATTCACCATCCAATCAGGAGCGCATTGACTCATGATGTGACGGACGATGGCCATCGATTGGCCTTTCCCACTGGCTGTATCACCGACGATGGCGGAAAAGAGGTTTGGGTGATGCCGTCCGCCACCAACGGAGAAATACGGATTCCGTCCGATGGCATTTCCGATTGCTGTCAGCAACGTCACCAGAACCGCAGACGGATCGGCTTCGGTTTCTGGTTCAATGGCTTTGACGATTTCGCCAATGATCCCTTGGAAAGCGTCCTCTGACAGAACGGGTAAGCCGTTGTCGTCATCAACTTCAATGGAATTGTTTTGGATGTCCACTCGCCTCTCGTCAGTCGTGTTCTTTCTGGCGTCCGACAGCTTGTGACGTAGCTCCTTGTTCGTCCAAGGTGGTTCGCAGTCCTTGTTCCAATCTTCCAGCAATTCCAATAGAACGCTGTCATCAAGACCCCCAAACAGTTCCACCAGATTACAGACGGTAGCGTATGTCCTTCGTCCTCCCCGTTCTTCACTGACTGCCGGTGGTGTTGCTGCCAGATACGCCCTTGCACGTTCAGTCAGTTCGTCATCAGCAACGGCAACCGTTATTGAACTCTCAGCGTCGTGTGCGGCATTTGCCAGCAATTCCGAGTCGTTGTTTGATGTAACTCTGAGTTGATCTTGTTTGCCTGTCGAAACGCTTTTTGGTTCATCATGTTTCGGAACCAAATCGAGAAGCCATTTTGGAGCGTCTGCGATGTCGCAGTCGTCCGGCGAAACAATCCATCTGTATTCGTTTCCACTGAGGTGCATCGAAGGCGGGGCGATGACGTACCCCCCATTTGCCCGGGAGTCCAACTGAGTTCCAGCAAACTTTGACGTGTTCTTCAGTCGTTCGCAACGTGCGTCATACCGCCAGTAGAAGTGCCGTCGTCCTTCATGTGTGGACGCTATCCAAGTCTTCGGAAACAAATCCGTCAACTGGCGGTTTGATTCAATGTCGTCATCGTCGGTAACGATCACGCCGGACAGTACGCCAGTAGCGATGCCGATATTGCAATTGTTGTTCCTGAACCATTCTTCGATTTGCCTCGGATCATTGGAAGCGTCCTTGACACCTCTTGCGGTTTTCGGGTGTTTGCCCGGCGAGTTGCACTTGGGATTTCCGCAAGAACACTTGCCACTAATGATGGTGTGGCATGGGAAAATGGCGAATCCGAGACTCTGGTAGTATTGCGCATATTCTGCGATTGATGTAGGATACATATTGTTGTCCTTTCGTTGTGTGGACACTTGAAGAAAAGTATTGAACACCCCGTGATAACATCTCACGGGGTGTTCTCGTTTGTAGTCATTACTCGGCAGGACTGAACGTGTTTAGAGTGATTCTCCCTTTGGCGTTCGGACTGTAGAACAGCAAATACGGCTTGCCGTAAAAGTCGCTTGGTGTGATTGAGAACTCTTGAGTCATTGGCTTGCCAGCCAGTCCAGCCAACCAGCGTCCAAACTTGTTGGAACGTTCACCGATTTTCGGTCCCGACTTTGGTTGATCGCAGAAGCCGACGTGCGTTTTGCCGTCTTCGCCAAGGAACTCAAACTTGTAATAGACTGACGGTTTTCCATCGGTGTATTGAGTCGGTTCACCTTGAACTGGTCCAGTGAACTCTTTGAACGTTGCTCTGTAGTGACCTGCCTCAAACGTTTCCCGTGTATCGCTACCGAGCGTGACTGTGATTGGTGTTTCTGCGGACATATTGTCCTCCTTACTGTGTTTTCTACTTGACGAAATCGCACCTGTGAGAACCAGATACGTGATGCACAACTCGCCACCCTTGGCGGTTGATGGGGATGACACCCATATAGATTCGATGTCATCAGGAGCGTGTCAGAGTCGCTCTCTAGTAGTTTTAGAAGTAGTCCGCAGTCGTCGTCAGTAAGTCTCAGTAATCCGCTGTAGACTCGGTTATTTCGCTGGGAAGTTCTTTTGTTGTCGTTCGATGTATTTGTTGAGTTCCTCCTCTGGAATTCGTGTCTGCGAACCAACCTTAATGGCTGGGATTTCTCCCCGTTCACAGAGTGTTTGAATCGTGTTTCGATGGACGTTTAATCTTTCAGCCACTTCTCTTAGTCGCAAATACATTGTTCGCCTCCTTTGTTTTGTGGTGGTGCATTGTTATAGCAACTTGAATACATAGTGTCAAATTTTTGGTTTTGGTGGAAGACTTGAAAGATTTTCCAAGATTTGTAATTCGATTATTAGCGGATTTGAATTTTTGAGGCAAAAAATCTGTAGCTGTCAGTCATGTTCGTTGTGTGGAGCGTTTTCTGGAATTTGGACGGCATATCTCCCCTTGCCACCTTTGCGGCTCAAAGTCCGCCGTTTGCCCGTTCTTGCCTCTGGACGCTGGACTTTCTGGACGTTTGGACTCTGTGGACGCTGATGGGTGAGTGTCCAGCGTCCAAAACGTCCAGTGTCCAAGTGACCAAGGTGACCAGAATGACCAAATGACCAGCGTGTCCACTGTCCATTTTGTCCACTTGTCCATTCCCGGTTAATAACTTGTATGGGGTATTAGCGGGGGTTTCTTGAAAACGGACGCTGGACGGTGTGGACAATCGGACACTTTGGACAGTGGACACCGAGAAAGCAGAACGACTCTGAATTCCGGTTATGGTACGCAGAGTCGTCCATTCGTCCCGTCTAGGGCCTTCACAGAGTCGGGAGGGTGTCAATTGCGTCCCTCAAATCGTCCACAGATAAGTCTGTGTAAACGGACATCGTGAGATTGATGTCCGAGTGGCGTGCCAGCTTTTGGGCTTGAGAAGGATGAACCTTTCCTTTGGCCAAGTTGCTGACGAACGTGTAACGCAAACTGTGGAAGTCAAGTGTCCTGCCTTGGGCGTCCTTGGCACAAATGCCAGCCCGTACCATATCACGTTTGAGCATCTTTCCGGCCATCCGTCGCTTGTTCCACGAGCCCGGAAACAGTCTGTCCGTCTTCAGTCGCTTGAAGTATTCGGCCAACGTCTCACAGAACGTCTGTGATAACGGCAGGACGGCCTGTTGTCGGTTCTTTGTATTGCTGGCGGCTACTGTGAGAATCCGTCTTTCGAGTTCAAAGTTTGAAACGGTGAGAGACGAAATCTCTTTTGCCCTCAAACCCGTATTCGCCGCAATGCGGTACAACATCACACGATCAACGGGAAGGAACTGCCAGTCGTTCCCCCGATACCTCTTGGAAGATACTTGGGTGTCTGACAGGAGACGTTTCAACTCGTCATCGGTGAACGCCCTACGGTTTCTTCGCTTGTCGACTTTGGAGTTGAAAGTTTTCAACCCTACGAATGGATCGTCTTTCAAGAGACGCTCACGTCTCAGCCATTTCGCAAAACCTTTGACGGCTCGAATGTAGTGGTTGATCGTCTCCAGAGAGATTCCTTTTCGCCAGTCGTTCAACGTCTTGAGCACCTTGCCTGAATCGAGATCGGAAATCGTCTTGGCTTTGACGGCCTTCAGGAGCTTCGTCAGACGTTGGTTGCACGTTTTCACGTACTCGGCTGTATTGCCCTTCATTGTCAGGTAGGCAATGTATTCGGGTAAGGCTTTGGAGATTGGCGTTTGTGCCCTCTCATCTTCCTCTGTGACACCCAAGATGGCCTTTCTGTCCTCATCACCTTGCAGCTTGACGAGAAGCCTCTGTGATGTCTTCTCGTCTTCCGTCAATGGTGTCTGTTTCCGTTTACCACTGGCGGTTCTCAATGTCCCGTAGAAACGTTTGGAGTGTTCGGTTTTCCGCTGTGCCCCTCTCGTTCCTTTTGGTACACGCTTGCCGTCTTTGATGTACCGCACGGTTTGCTTTCGCCAAACTTTCATTCTTCCGTTCTCCCGATGGGTTTGGGGATGAACGGACAACGTTCCAAGTTTTGGACGCACCGTGGTTGCACGGTATTTGCACAGAAACCTGTGCAACCAAGGCTTCAAACCAAAAAACGCTAGTCCCAATCAAGGACTAGCGTTTTGACGTAAACCACAGTTGTGAAGCCAGTTTCAGAAAAATGCGAGAGACAGGAATCGAACCTGCACGTCCATAGGACACTGGAACCTAAATCCAGCGCGTCTGCCAGTTCCGCCACTCTCGCGGTGGGGCGTTTTATCACACATTCCCGCCGGTTAAGCAAGCGTTAGGGCGACCAACGACTATTCGGACGAAGTCAACAATTCAAATTCGGCGAACACGGGACAGTGGTCAGACGCCAGCGGTTCTTCGATGACCTCATGGGAGATGAGACGAAAGTTCTCAATCGGCCTGCGGAAAATGTAGTCGATTCGGGAGCGGGGATTGGTCGACGGGGCTGACGGTACCGGAGGCGATTCGATGGCCAGCATCCACTTCTCAAGCAGGACTCGGATCGGTTTTTCATCTGGCTGGGCGTTCATGTCGCCGGCAAGAATGGTTGGTGTCGAATTGTCGTGGTCGTCGGCAAACAGGTCATTGATGGCGTGCGCCTCAGCCACACGGTCTTCCGGGACATTGTGCTGAAAATGCGTGCTAATGAAACGGAGCTTCTGGCCTGCGGTCGTGCGGACCGTGACGACAATGGCACCGCGGGGATACGTCGTTCTTTCAGGAGTCGCTTCCGTGTAGGGCAACGGATGAATGGCCACGTCGAGAATATCGAATCGGGTCAGCACGGCGTTTCCGAACAGTCCCCCCTCGTAGTGCTGCGTCGGTCCAAAACGCACGGCCATGCCTGTCAGTTCAGCAAGCCTTTGCGCCTCGTGAACCCGACCCGACCGCTTTACCCCAACATCCACTTCCTGCAACGCCACCAAGTCCGGCTTCGATGCCTTGATGACATTGGCCAGTCGCTCGACATCGTACGTACCATCAGTCCCCTGCCCGTAATGAATGTTGTAACAGAGGACTCGAATGGTCTCCCCTGCCCCGCACTGTCCAATGAACACGGCGAGTACGACATATGCTGCCACGAATCGCCCGAGGGCTTGAGTGATGTTCTGCTTATTCATTCGTCGTTCTGCCTGGGGCGTTTGTTACCTGTCTGTTGGAGGTGGAAGTTGCTCCAGATCGAACAGGTTGTCGTCGATTTCCTCGTTCAAATGCACATTACTAATGGTGACGAATTCTTTGGGAATCGGAGATCCGCCGGTGTAACGCTGAGTTGCAAGCTGAGCCGGAAACCAGTTGTCTCCCACCTGCTGCAGTTCAACCTGCATGAGCTCTTCAACCAGTTGCCCCTTGTAATGTGCACGGTAACGGACCCGGACCACGCTGGGCCCTTTGGTCTCGTCGATCCAAATGGTCTCCGAGGATGACTCACCACTACTCATCTCAATTCTCACGACCTCGTCACCATTCAGTATTTCTCTTTCGAAAGCCGTACGCTGCAGTCGAGTTTTCCCCAGCACGGTGTCGGCACTCAAAGTTCGGTGATACAAACTTATCGGAGATGTTGGGATGATCCCCAAAACTCGCACATCGAAGACGAGCCCGGCATCCCAATCCACTGGATTCACCTCGATGTCGCCCCAGCGTGAGGAATTGTCAGCGGCACGTGTTACCAGTCGTCGGCAGTAAACGTGCTTGTCGTCTTTGACAAAGATTGCCGGTCGCTCCCTCGTAGCCCAGCCACGGTCGAACCGAATTCGGTCTCCCTTCTGCCACACTTTCCACTTCAGCGTAGTTCGGCCGCCGCGTTTCTCGGAAATCTCCGCCTGGATGTTCACCAGCGACTCTCGATACGCCAGGACTTCCCGTTCCAGTTTCAACGCCCGTTCGGCGACATCGTCCTGAGCACTTGCTTCTTGTCCAAGTAGAGAAAGCAGTGCCAAGAGAATGATTGTTGTTTGACAGTTGCGAAACATCCTTTGCCCTCCCGAGTTGAACGGCCAGCCAAACTCTTAAACATTTAGTCAACTATGCACTGGGACAATCCCCCGCGTCAAGCGGGGCTGTTGAAACACGCGTCTGGAGGCATCCGGAGCCTGCTTCGCGAACTGAGCACGGCGCTTGGTACCCTTGAAAGCATAACCAGTCTCGATGGCCCGATTTTGAGCATCCTGGGAGAGCGCGTCTTCGAGAGCCAGGCCCTTGATATCGAGTATTCCTCATTGCCGTCGCGTTTTGAGCAAAGAAGTTCAGCCGCAATGGACGAAAGCCCTGACTGTGCCTGTGGTTAGTGTTGTTGGTGTCGGCCGGTCCTGTTTCACGCGGGCGCTGCCGGATTTTTGTAGACGTTCACGTGTACGCTTCTATACTCTTCTGCCTCTGGCTCCCCGAGCTGCGTCATTAGGCAATTGATGGCTTTCCACCGTGAGATTGGACCGAAGACAAATGGATGCACAAGAGGCCGTTCGCCTGGACTTGGAACGCGCTGCATGGTTGATTGAGCGGCTTGCTCGTGATGTCGGTCATGCTCCGCAGCGTGGCGAATTGCGGCGGACACTTCAGGAATCGCAGGTTGCCGAGGAACAATCTGGCAGTCAGCCGTGGTGGCGATTCGTTTCCGATGCAGCCGAGTCTCAGGGACTGAGAGCTCGCATTTCCGATTGTACTTTGGACGAGGTATGCGCTCTTGTCGATGATGGTGCTCGACTGGTCGTGCCGACCGCCTCTTATGACTTTGCGATTCTGCAAAAATCGGGCGGCTGGCGTTATCAGCTTGTGACCCCGGACGGAATTCATCCGGTCACCAAAGCAGGACTGAATGCTGAGCTGAGTCCTTGTCAGGTTGAAGCTCGCTATCGTTGCCTTATTGTCGTTCCGCACGGGACGTTGGCGCATGGTGCGCATCAGTCGCCGCTGAATCGCCTGATTGCATTGCTCCGTCCGGAGTCGCGAGACATCTGGACCGTTGTCGCATTCTCAGTAGTAGTTGGTCTGCTGGCTCTGGCGACACCACTTGCTGTCGAGTCGTTAGTCAATACGGTGGCGTTTGGAAAGTTCGTACAGCCGGTTGTCATCCTGTCCATCATCCTGTTCGCGTTTCTCCTGTTTCGGGGAGCGATTCAGGCATTGCAAACGTATGTTGTTGAAGTTCTCCAGCGACGATTGTTTGCCCGCGTTGCGGCGGACGTCGCCTACCGGCTGCCGCGCACTCCCGTTGAGGGGCTCGATGATTTGTCCGGTCGGGAACTTGTGAACCGGTTTCTCGACATTGTGACCGTTCAGAAAGTTGCGGCTCAGTTCTTGCTGGATGGAATTGGACTCGTGCTGGGGACGTTCATCGGCATGGCGGTATTGGCGTTTTACCACCCGTTCCTGCTTGGTTTTGACCTGCTGCTGTTGCTGCTGATTTTCGCTGGCGTGCTGATTCTCGGTCGTGGAGCCATTGCCACAAGTATCAAAGAGTCGAAGACCAAGTACTCCACACTGGCCTGGTTGGAAGACGTGGCGGGGAGCCCGGTCGCGTTTCGCTATGGCGGTGCCAGAGACTTCGTGCTGGAGCGTGCCGACAAACTCACGTACGACTACCTGAAGGCACGCGGCAAACATTTTTCGATTCTATATCGCCAAATCTGCTTCACGCTGGGACTGCAAGCGTTGGCAAACACCGTGTTGCTCGGTCTCGGCGGCTGGCTGGTCATCAATCAGCAACTTTCTCTGGGGCAACTTGTCGCCTCGGAACTTATTGTGGCCACCATTGTCGGTGCCTTTGCGAAACTCGGCAAACACATTGAAGGCTACTACGACCTCATGGCCTCGGTCGACAAGTTGGGCTCGTTGTTCGACCTGCCCATCGAAGATCAAGGTGGGCTGCTGACGTTCGCTGACTTTCATCCCGCCGCGGTCGACGTTCAGTCGGCAAGTTATTCACGCCCTAAAGGTCGATCGGGATTGTCGAATGTGAGTCTCAAACTGAAATCGGGTGATCGTGCCGTGCTGGCTGGAAAGAGTGGCAGCGGCAAAAGCGTGCTGCTTGATTTGCTCTTTGGAACTCGGCGTGTCAGTTCCGGCCACATCCTGATGAATGGTATTGACGTACGGGATTATCGTCCCGACATCCTGCGGCAGCACGTCGCACTGGTTCGCGCGGTCGAAGTGTTTGACGGCACCGTCGCCGATAACGTTCATTTGGGGCGTCCGCAAATTTCTATCGCCGATGTCCGTGCCGCTCTGGATGAAGTGGGGCTGCTCGACGACATTCTCAAAATGCCCGATGGAATTCAGTCGCATCTTACTTCGACGGGGGCTCCGTTGTCGTCAAACCAGCGACGTCTGCTCATGATTGCGCGGGCAATTGTCGGGCGTCCCCGGCTTCTACTAGTCGATGGACTTCTCGACGCCATGCCCGACACACTCGCGGAACAACTTATTGACGTGCTTTGCAATTCGAGCCAGCCCTGGACCCTGCTGCTCGTGTCAGGACACGACCGGTTGACGAAGGGGCTACGCCGAATTGAACTTGATCGTCCCGAACTTCACGCCGAAAAGAACTCAGAGGAGGCCGCAGGTCATGAAGGCTAACTCAAATCAACTCAGTGTTGCTGCCTACGACGAAGAACTCATGCCAGCACTGCGACTGGCAAGGTCATCGCGTTTTGCCCGACGGGTTGCCACTCTCGTTGTCATTGGATTGCTAATCACAATGGTCGGAATGGCTTTTCTGAAGTGGCAGCAAACGGTGACGGGCACGGGAAGCGTCATCGCCTATGCTCCTTCGGAACGTCAACAGGTTATCGAAGCACCAATTAAGGGGCGAATTTCAAGGTTCCGAGATGACCTGGTGGAGAACTCGTTCATTGAGAAGGGTTCGTTTATTGCGGAAATCACCGACCTCGACCAGGACTATGCGTTTCGGCTACAACAACAATTGCTAAATAGTAAACAGGCTGCGGCTGCAGCTCACCAGCAACTCGAATCGGCCCATTCGGCTGTGGAATCGGCACACCTGGTATTGGAGTCGATGCAGAATCAGGTCGCGGCCTATACCAACGTGAAGGCCGAGACCATCGCGGCCCAAGACGCCTACGTTGAGTTCGCTGAAAAGAAAGTCTTCTCAGCACGACAGCAGCTCGTGGAGTATGAAGCCGCCCTGCCTCAACTGGAGGCAGAACTTGACCGGCTGATGATTTTGCAGAAAGAGGGCAACATCTCGCTGCAGAAAGTACAGGAAGTGCAGGCCAAGCTCGCTGGCCAGCAAGCAAAAGTTGCGAAGGCGAAAGCCGACGTGGAGGCCGCAATGTCCGAACTGGAAGGCAAGCAACGCGACCGTCTTGCAAAAATTGAAAAGGCTCAGGTTGACATCGACTACGCCACGGGCGTGGCTAGAAAGGCCACGCAGGACATCGCCAAGGCCAAGCAGGAAGTCGCCAAGGCGACACAGGAAGTTAACAAGGCCGAGAAAGACGTTCTCGAGGCCGAAGTCAAACTGGCTCGACAACAGAGTCAAATTATCATCGCCCCTTTTGATGGTTATCTCGTACAAATCTCCCCCAACATGGGAAGTTCGGTTCTGAAGGAAGGGGACGAGATTTGCACCATTGTTCCTGCAACGAAGGACCGCGCTGTACAAATCTGGGTGGACGGAAACGATGCACCGCTCGTCGAGCCGGGCCGGCACGTGCGACTTCAGTTCGAGGGTTGGCCCGCAGTGCAGTTTGCAGGATGGCCTTCGGTTGCCGTCGGAACTTTTGGCGGGAAGGTGCAATCAATTGATTCCGCGGACATGGACGGCAAGGGCAAGTTTCGTATTCTCGTGCTACCCGACGAGAATGACGAACCCTGGCCCGACGACCGCTATCTCAGACAAGGAGTTCGCGCCAACGGTTGGGTCATCCTGAACAAGGTACCGCTGTGGTTTGAGTTCTGGCGCCAACTCAATGGATTTCCACCCGTTGTTTCCGACAAAGCTCCGGACGACAAGGGCAAGAAGTCGAAGCCGCCAAAACTGCCCAAGTAGCCGCACCAGGCTTGGATCTGGCAATCTGCGGGGAGTTTGCCGCCATCGTAAAGGCTGCGACCTTTTTGGGTAATTCGCGTGAGCACACATATTCCTGCAAGATGCTGCAGCCCCCTGGGGGATGGAATTGTCCTCGTACCAGGATGGTGACGATCTTTCCGAACAGACAGATTATTCACGTCCTGCTGATTCTGACTTTCGGTTCATCCCCATGCTGCGACAACCGCTCTATGCTGTGGCACTTGCCGTGCTTCTGCTGTATCCAGCGGGATGTGCCACGGTTCGAGAACTGGCTGGCATGAAGAATAGGAACCTGGCCCTCAGTAGCCCGGCTTCCGGGGCAGTTGCTGACAGCCCAGTGCGTCAAACGGAAAGCCACATAGTAGAGCCTGCGGGAGATGTGGTGCTCGCTTCGGTCGACGAACCCGCTGCCGCCGAGAACATCCCCATCCCGGTCGACGTGCCCTCACCTGTCGCGAGTGCTACATCAACAAGCGGTAACGTCGCACTCGAAGACGTCATTGGGTCGGTTTACACGAATTACCCAATGTTGCAGGCGGCGTTCTTCTCCCGGAACATAGCCGTCGGAGAAAACGTTTCGGCCCAAGGGCAGTTCGACCTCAAACTGAAGGCGGAAACGCAGAACGGCCCGGTTGGTTTTTATCAAACCTACCGACACAGCGTTGGGTTTTCTCAACCAACCTGGAATGGCGGCGAAGTGTTCGGTGGCTATCGAGTTGGACGTGGCGCATTCCAACCGTGGTACCAGGAGCGGCAAACGAATGACGGCGGCGAATTCAAAGCGGGAGCCAGCGTGCCGCTGCTGCGTAACCGAACGATCGATGAACGCCGCTCCGAGATTTTCCGCAGTCAGTGGGGCGTGCAAATGGCGGAGCCCGATATTCAGGCTCAGCTCATTGGATTCGTGCAGGAAGCCTCCTACGCATATTGGGACTGGGTGGCCGAAGCACGGAAGTACGAAATCGCCAGGCGCATTCTCGTGCTCGCCGAAGAACGTACAGGACGCATTCGCCGTCAGGTGGAAGAAGGCTTTCTCGATCCTCCGGAGCTGACGGACAATTTGCGACTCGTTGCCGACCGCCGCGCCAAACTCGCAGATGCTCGGCGCAAGTTCCGCCAGAAAGCCATTAAGCTCTCGCAGTATTATCGCGACGCGTCCGGGAATCCCATTGTGCCGACAGAGGACCAACTGCCGGAATTCCCTCAGCCTGGGGCACAAACGCTGGGCTCAGTCGATGTCGATATTCAGGTTGCACTGGCCAACCGACCAGAACTGGCGTTCCTGGATTTCAAACGCGAACAACTCGAAGTCGACTACGCCACCGCCGACAACGATTTGTTGCCCAATCTGGACGCCATGGTGGTCGGCTCGCAGGACATGGGCCTGCCCACCAGCAAGAAGGGGGACAAGTCACCCTTCGAACTCGAAGTAGGGCTCTTTGCCGACGTTCCGCTCCAACGCAGAAAAGCACAGGGAAAACTGACGGCCATCGAAGGCAAAATGGCTCAGCTCAACGCCAAGCGCCGGCTGACGGCTGACAAAATCGCTATCGATGTTCAGCAGGCCTACATCGCGTTGGAAATGGCGATGCAGCGAGTCGAAGAGACCGGCAAGGCCGTCAAACTCGCCAATGACCTGGCAACCCGCGAAGCCCGCAACGAAGAACTGGGACTCTCAGACATGCTCAAAGTCGCGCTGCGAGAGCAGTACGCCATCGAGTCTGCCGAGAAGGAAGTCGATGCCCTGCTGCAGTTCTATCAGGCCCGCGCCGACTACCGCGCCGCGTTGGCACAGGACCATCAGTAGTCCACTGGGATTGCGTGACAGCCCCTGAACCCAAGCGTCCGGTGGCACAGACATTACTGTCTGTGAATGCCCCTAATCACCAGCTTTCGTAGGTCATGCTGTGCATGACGACAGGTGCTAGGCGGCTATTTCACATTGAGCAAATCAACGCCAGCCGCGTCGTGCAGTTTGGCGATTTCCTCATCACTCAAGGCACGATCAAATACCGCCAGGCCGCCAAAGCGACCAATGGTGGCCTCGCCCAGAAAGCTGCCGACCGCGTAGCGTGCTCCCACGGTGAAATCAGCACCGCCAATTTTTTTCTGGGCGTGTTTGACCGGGTCGTAAGTGAAAATCCCACGTCCGTGATAGTAAGGATTCATACCTCGATCACCACCGTCCGGACCTTCCTTGGTGAAGTAGCGGTCGGTCCGTTTGTGCTTTTCAGGATCAAGTTCCAACACGTCCAGCTTCCCATTGATGTACGCCCTGATGTACTTGGAGTCATACGTGAAGGCCAGCGTACACCACTCTTCGGTGGGGACATCTGAAGCGGTGGCGGCATAGTCGCAGCACCACGGGAAAGGAGTTCCGTCGGCCCGGCGAGTCACGCCCCCTTCGCTGGAAATGTGCGGCGTCAGTTTATTGGGGCCTCCATACGTCGGCATGTTCATCAGCATCGAATACTGCCGCGTGCCGGTGTCGTCATCCCTCCCCTTCCCTTCGCTCCACATCCCTGCAATGGTGCGACTCTGCTTCAGGTTCACAATACGAACGACGGCAAACATGGTGACCTGAGCCTCTGGCCCGGAAATGTTCAGCCCGCCCGTTTCCGCATAAGGGATGCGGAAATACTGCTTGCCGTTGAGATCTGCCGCATACCCCGAAAACGGTCCGCCCGCAATCCGGGGAATGGCCCCACCAACTTCCTGAAGCGGATAGTCACCATCTGTCCCCACCGATTTACGAGTTTGCCCCGGCTCTTCGCCAAACGTCCAGAACGCAACCAGTCCGTCCGTCTGCGTCACTACCTCCACAGCCGCAGGCCGAGGCACCTGCGCATGAGCAGCCAAAGTCCAGAACAAAATGAGAGACGAGGACATCCAGAAACGCGTGGCATTCATGTTCAAATTGATCCTGTTCGCAGTATTCAATGCCTGGAGCCCACATTAGTTTCGTAGGCTGGGTTAAGCAAAGTCAATTGGACGAACTTGTGCAGTTTGTCCGTGCAGGGAATCAAACCAAACCCAGCACTCATCGACCCACCTGCAATGCTGGGATACGCCTGTCGGCTATCCCAGCCTACCTCTACTACACGATTCAGCGATTGAGAGCAGGACGGAATACGCATTGACGCGAGTCTTCGTTGACTTATTGATCCATTTGCAATGCTGCGATACACCTGTCGGCTATCCAAGCCTACGTCACTGTGCAGTCCAAAATGTTTCCGTGCACCATCGATAGTCGAGATAGAATCCACACACGTACACAGCAAATAATTCCAGAAGCACAATGGCAATCACGAACCCGTCGTAGAGACGCGTTGAAATGCGGACTGGGCAGCTTTCGCAAATCGCGGTGCAAATGACCCATCCGTTCATCGGTGGGAGCGGTGCCAGGTTGATGAGCGCCATTCCCAAGCTGACAACTCCCAAGCAGGTCAGGCCGCTCATGGCGTCGAGTCTCATAGCCGCTGCCATGGTAATGACTTGAGAAATCACGTATCCCCACCCCTGCATTGACTCAAGACGAATGAGACGTCGAAAAAACTCGACAAATGTGTCATTGAAAACATCAAGCTGCCCATTCCAAGTTGTAGGAGAATCCTGCAAACCCAAGTTCGGCACGCCCGTCGGTGCAACAGGCATGTCAGCGTCCGGTGCGACCACAAGTTGTGGGGAACCGAGCAATACGGGCAGAGACAGCAGCACGAGTCCAAACAAAAGGACACTGAAAGGGCCCGTCAAATACACCAGGATTCGTCTGCTGGCAGGAAGGGAAGTGAATTCCTGGGCGTCTTCAAACTCATTTGGCGTGACCAAATTCAGTGTTTCGCCATCGTCCTCATTCTCGAACGTCCCGTAGAATCGGGTGAAACCACTTAGGGGAATTCCACGCAACGTCAAGGCTGCTCCCTTGTACTTACCCTTCCAGAGCAATGGGCCAATACCAACGGAGACTTCCTCAACCGTTGCACCCACCCACACGCCCACAATGGCCTGCACGGTGACGTAGATGAAGTTGATTAGGAACCAGCCACCGATTGGGAAGATGCAATAGACAAGTAGCATTGATGGTTTACTTCGCGGTGCATTCTTAGTGGTGGCTGAATCACAATGGTAGTTGTCGCAGGGCCAGTCGTGCAGGCCTCAACTGTTGGGATCCATTTGTTCAGGCCGGTGAGACAGGCTCTTCCGCTACGACGAGAGCGTCCTACCGCAACTGCTTCAACCGAATTCGGCGATATTCCATCTGCCCTCGATCACCCTCTAGGCCAATAGGACCTGACGGTGGGAGTTTGAATTCGGCTTCGAGGACTTCGCCGTTGCAGGTGCAGTGGGCGATGTCGTTTTTGACGGTAATGACCAGTTCGTTCCAGTCCTGAGGCTTGTAGTTCTGCAGCTCCTTGTACGGGCCGGCGAGGGGGTAGTCGCGGCACTGGAGTTGGGGGCGTCTGATGAAGACACCGCTGTCGGCGTTGGGTGTGGCGCGGAATTCGAGCTTGAGGATGAAGTCGCCGGAGAAGGTTTCTTCGGTCCACATTTGCTGCACGCGGCGGCCTTCAGGGGGCGTGGTGACGATAATCCGACCGTTCTTGGCGACGTAGCGCCCATCGCTGCTGGTTGGTTTGCCGGGGAACGTTTCCAGGACATCTTGCGATTTCTGATCGCGGAAACACCAGCCGGTGAGGTCGCCATTGAACAGGTTCTTGAAGCCTTCCTCGGGTTGGAAATCATCGGGCTCGGTTTCGACGAAATCGAGAGTGGCGAGAATCGGCCAGAGGGCGGCGGCCCACTTGTCGTATCCAGCCTTGTTAGGATGCAGCAGGTCCGGGAACTCCTCAGCCTTGGCATCTCCTTCGGCGTTCGCGAAGAGCGTCCAGGTTTCGATGAGTGTGACATACTTATCTTCACGGACCGCTTCGGCGTACAGCTTATTGATTTGTTTGATGGCGTCGGCCGGACGTTTCTTGGAGGCTGAACTCGGGAATACCTGGCAGAGCACGACGGGCAAATCCGCTTTGTGCTTGCGAACGGCCGCTAGAATGAGTTTGAAGTTCCCTGCGATTTGATCCGGCGTGGCTCCTTCTTCGAGGTCGTTGGTCCCCATGAGCATGACAATGCCACTGGGGTTGAGCGACAGGACATCTTCTTCGAGCCGAATGAGCATCCCGCGGGTGGTGTCGCCGCTAATCCCACGGTTCGCCTTTTTGACATCGGCGAAGTGACCTTTGAAGTCATCACCCCAGCCCTGAGTAATGGAATCACCCAGAAAGACGAGGGCCTCTTGATCCTGCTCAACACGCGTGGCCCATTGGCTCCGCTTGTTCTTCCAGAGGTTACGGAACCAGTCGTACCGACGAATGGGCCCGTCGCCGGGAAGTCCGTCGTCCGTTTCCGGAATTTCAAAGGAAGGCTTGGCCTCCTGAGCGGGGGCTGAGCCCACAAAAGAAAAGGCTAGAAGAGTTGTCAGTGCGATGGCGAAAAGGCGTGAGGTATTCATAAACGAAATCTGGTGGAATTGTGTGGCATTTGCAAGCGAGAGCCGTAGCGATGTGCAGCATGTCAATGTGAGATTTTGTTTGCGACGCGGCAGGCACCCCGGAATTGCAAAATCGACATTGCGGTCGTTTTTCCATTCCGGTACGGTTCGAAGGAACCTTGGAGTCGAGGGATCGACGAACGTGAACCAGTTGATGCAAGGAGGCATGTAATGGGGGGGCAACTGCAGTTCCTGCAGGTGGGAGCACTCCGCCTGAACGAACCATTATTCGGCCTGTCTGATGTTCCTTCCGAAATGCAGCAGCAACTGGCCTGCGCTCGCTACCAGACGGCTACGCAGATTGTCGATGCCGCCCTTCGCGAGCACGTGGAACTGGTGGCATTCGTGGGGAGCACCACCGGAATTTCCGTGCAGGGAAGCCGGGCACCCTGGTTTCTGTGGGAGCAGTTTCAACGCTTGAATCAACATGGCATTCACGTGGCCGTGCGCTCACAGCACCTGCCGCATCCCCCTGCCGGCCTGACCTGGCCTGCCAACGTCCACTTGGTCTCGCCACGGTTCCCCGCATCGATTCGTGTACGCTCAGGGCATACTGTGCGAGTGAGTGACGAATGCGACATCACCAACGCTCTGGGGGCCGCAGCGCATGACATTGTGTTGTCTCAACACGTCCCTGCGTCGCAATTGCTGGAGAAGCATTCCAATTCGTATTGGGCGTGCGGTGGACCGAACAGGATCGTGGACAATGCGACGGGCAATTCACAGTTTCTGGCGGCGGGGGTACCGCAGGGAGATGAGTTCTCACACGCAGGTCCATGCGGTTCGTTGCTGGTTTCACTGAAGAATGGCCGGGCGTTAACATCGCGACTCATCCCCTGCTCTTCCGTCGTGTGGCATTCCGAGCAACTCGAACTGACAGACCAAACGACAATCGAAAACGTGCGTCGGACGATGACGGCCCGGCATAGCCAACTGGCGTGTTCAAATGGGCTGCAGGTGGTTCGCTGGGAAATCGCGGTCGATTCCCTGGAGCAAATGCCCGTAGCGGTCATGGCACATGGTGGAGCGTTCTTGCGGGAACTGCGTAATGCGGCGCCGGCGAATGTCTGGATCGAAATGGTGCGACTGAACTGCTCTGACATTTCTGCATCGGAAGCGACATTTTCAGACCGTGCGATTGCAGTGGCTCGAAACGTAATGAACGAGATGGCCGCTTCAGCGACCATTGATTTTGCTCGTCAGACTTCATTGGCTGACACCGAAATCCCCAGTGGACTTCAAACAGTCACCAAGAACGATTTCCTGAATCGAATTCAAACTCCTCTCGATGCGCGCCTCGTTGAGGAACTTTCCGTCAGGCGAACTGCCTGACCCGTTTACTATTACCAATTGACTGAAATTACTCCCAAGGATGGGTTCTCATGCGACTGACAGACATTCAAATCAACGGCTTCGGCGTGCTGAAAGATTTGACACTGGCCGATATTGCCCCGGGGCTACAGGTTATTCATGGTGCCAATGGTTCTGGCAAGACGACCATTCTGCACTTCATTCGCGGCGTCTTCTGCGGGTTCGCCGACGCCCGACGACTTAAGCTACTCCCTCCCGTCAAAGGTGGCACGCCAGGCGGCAGTTTGGGCGTGAGATATCGCGACGCCAACTACAGCGCCATTCGTCACGTCCGACTCGACGAAATGGACGCGCTGGCAATTAATCATACCCATGGGAAGACAACCGATGTCCCCGGCCTGCGAAACGAATTTCATCGCGTCGACAGCGAACTCTTCTCCCAGTTATTTGCCGTTGGGAATTACGAATCTCACGCACTCGAACCGCTGGTCCGGCTCGCACTGCGGGACAACATTCCTCTGCGAGGAAAAACGGAATCGGCCCATTGGCTCGTCCAGCGAATGGAAACTGTACGGAAAGAACGGGAAGACCTGTTCACCGGCATGCCGTCCAAGGGGAAACTTGAAGAACTGCAGGCCCGCAAGGCGGAACTGACTCGCGAGGTGGCGCGGCTCTCGTCAGATCGTGAAACACAGCACAATTCGTGGACCGAGAAAGTCCGACGTCTCGAAAGTGCGCTCAAGGTACTGCAGCACCGAATTAACTGGCTGCACGGCGAACTCCAGCAGGTTCAGTCCGATCTCACCGAGACGAACGACCGGTTGTGGTCGCGTCGCGTGGAGGTCATCCGCGAAGAGCAGATTGTCGAACGCCCGGGTGTGCCGACGACTCCCGACTGGGTTACCGCCATTCAGGAAATTGATGAGCAAATCCGTCACTCGCAGCAGGTGCTCAAAGACTTGGCGGCATCTCGCATGCAGGTTTCGATGAAAACCGCGGGATATGCCGGCGTCGAAGTTCCAGAAGTCGAGACGTACTTCCAGCGGCATCGGGCAGCAATCCGGCAACTGGAACTGCAGACGGAACGGTTCGCCCTTATCGAACAAACTCTCGACTCGGCCCGCTCCGTCAAGCAGTGCGTGTGTGATCAACTCACAACAGACATCAGCTCGACGCTACAGTCCATTCGGCAGCAAATCTACCTGATTTGCCAGGAACTCAGCCGCCAGCAGTCGGTACATCATCAGGTGTTGCTGCAGTCGCAACGCGAAAGCATCGATGCCTGTGAACTGGAAGTGACTCGCCAAATCCAACGACTGCGACTCCGACGCGATCAACTCCTGCACGAAGCCGGACGCACAAGCGACGAGTTGCTTCAGCATCGTACCTTGCATGACTCCGAGCACTGCCGTTGCGACAACCATACGACGTATGTGAACGGCTTGCCGGAGTCCGTCGTCGCGGGTGTACCCGTGCAAGAAGTCATTATTAATGAACGAACCCAGGAAGTCTCGAATGCCCGTCCCGGAGATGCCGACCTCGCCCTGCGATTGAATCTTCGCAAGCGACAACTTCAGCGGGACTGGTGGGCCACACAGTCGGAATGGTGTCGCATCCAGGGCGAATTGCGTGAGCTGTTAAAGCAACCGCACCAGTTCGCCGCCGAATCGTCCCTCGACGCTCTTCGCTACGAGCTGTCCTCGGTCACGCAGCGCCTCGCCGACGCCCGCGAACAATGGCAGTCACTGGCCATGCTGCAACAGGTTCTGCAGACCACCGAGCAGAAGTTGAAAGTTGAGACGGAATCACCCGTGATTAAGGAAAGTTCTCGACTGCTCAACCGACTGACAAGCGGTCGCTATCCCCGGTTCTTGTTCGAGGCAGAAGGAAATCAACTGTTGGTGCAGAGCGAATCTGGCGAGAGGCTTCCGCTACACATTCTGAGTCGGGGCACACTGGATCAAGCCGCCTTTGCGTTTCGCCTGGCTCTCTGGAAAGAATATGTCGGTCGCGGCGTGAAACTCCCGTTGTTCCTGGATGATGTCCTCAACGACAGCGACGAAGACCGTTTGCGAATTGCTGTCGACGTACTCATTGAGTACAGCCAAATCCAGCAAATCGTGTTCTTCACCTGTCAGGAACATTTGGCCAATTTGTTCGACGAGGCCGGCGCCGTCGTGCGTGACTTGCCCGGCTCAGCACGTGGTCGCGTGATGAAGAATAAGACGCGTCCCCTCCCCTCCGTCGCAGTCGCATCAACTCAAACGGAACCAGTCGAGCCCGTCGCACAGCCCAGCGAACGGGAAGTCATTCTCGCCCGGACACAGCCCGATCAACCGTACTGGCTGCAGGCCGACAGTTCGATTCTCAACGTTCCTTCGCTGAGTGTGCAAATGGCACGACGCCTGAACACGTTAGGTGTGCGGGATGTCGCTGATCTTCTCGACCTCGACGCGTCCACGATTGAAACTCCCCTGGAGAATCTTCAGATTTCAGTCACCACACTGCGGCTGTGGCAGGCGGAATGTCGGCTACTGGTTTGCGTCGCTGGTCTCTCCGGGCGTGATGCTCAGGTGCTTGCAGCAACCGGTATTACGAATGCTTCCGAACTCGCCGAAGTAGATGCCGAAGAATTGAGCCGCCGGATTGAGCAACTGCAACATCGCTCCGGCGAGCATATGGCTCTGACCTGGATTCCTCAGGCACGGACATGGCCGAGTCGCGATCAAGTCACGAACTGGCGGCAATCCGCTCAACGGGCACGGTCGTATCGCGCAGCTCGTGAGTCGGTGGCGAATCGCCGTGCGGGCCGTCGGTCGGGACGTCGCACTGCAGAACGGACACAAAGAGGTTACGCATTCGAGTCTCGCGGTCGTCGTGATTCACAACGACAATCGTCCTCAGGACGGCCCACCGTTCGCCTGCAGTCACAGCCTCAGGCTAATGAACAAAGCCGTGAGCCAGTTCGAGCAAACCCTGGCTTCGCGGTCGTGTCAGCTGCGTCGGGCGAATCCTCCGACTCGAAAGAATTGCGGTTCTTTCTGAATCTCGACAGCCCCGTGGTGGATGCTCCCTCCATTGGTCCGAAGATGGCAGGGCGCCTTGAGAAGATTGGCGTTCGCTGGGTGTCGGACTTGCTGAATCGCGACGCGGGCGTCATCGCTGAAAAGCTCGACTTGAAGCGAGTCAAGGAGACCGACGTCATCGCCTGGCAGCGACAGGCCTCACTGATGACGGCCGTCCCCGAAATGCGTGGTCATGACGTACAGGTGCTCGTCGCGTTGGACATAAATAGCCCGTCGCAACTTGCCGGTTATTCCCCTGAGAGTTTGTTTGCCATTGTGGGACCTTTCGTGGAAACCAACGAAGGACAACGCCTGCTCCGTTCGTCAAAGGTCCCCGACCTCGAAGAAGTGACCGACTGGATTCGGTATGCCCATCAGTCTCGTTCATTGAAGGCCGCGTAATACGCGTTTCACTCTGTAGGGTGCGTGAAGCAAGTCAACGGAATGTGGTGGGTTGCGTCTGCGAGACGTAACACAATTGAAACGTCGATCGAAGTCGCAATGTCGATGACTTGCGTAACGCACCATTCCCTCAGACGCGGACTCCACCCACCCTACGATTTCTTGATACTCGCAAACGCATTGAGCGCCGCTTTGCGGGCTTCCGCATGATCCACGATTGGCTCGGGATAATTGCCCCCGAGTTCGACGTTCGCCTGCCGTAGAACTTTGTCGGGAGCGGTCCAGGGAGCGTGAATCCATTTGTTCGGCAGGTCGGCGAGTTCGGGGCACCAGCGCCGGACGTAGGTGCCATCGGGGTCGAATTTGGTTCCCTGTGTAATGGGGTTAAACACGCGGAAGTACGGCGCGGCATCGGCACCGCAGCCGGAAACCCATTGCCAGCCGAGTTGATTGTTGGCGAGATCGGCATCGACCAGCGTGTCCCAGAACCAGCGTGCCCCTTCCTTCCAGTCGATGAGTAAATCCTTCGTCAGGAATGATCCCACAATCATGCGGACGCGGTTGTGCATCCAACCGGTGGTCCACAGTTCACGCATCCCCGCATCGACAATGGGATAACCTGTTTGCCCTCGCTGCCAGCGTTCTAAATGTTCGGCGTTTTCCACCCAGGGGAAGCTGTGAAACGAGTCTCGCAATGCTTCGTTCTCGGTATGCGGAAAATGGAACATGATGGAGTGCGCAAACTCACGCCATCCCAGTTCACTGACAAACGTTTTTACTCCCTCCTGCGACGCTGAGAGACCGCGTTGTTTCAGCTCCTCTTCAATTTGTCGTGGTGAAATCTCTCCGAAGTGCAGATGCGGGGAGAGTCGCGACGTCGCTTTCTGGCTGGGGATGTTCCGCCCCTGTGAATAGTCTTTAACGGCGCGAGTCAAAAACCCGTCCATCGCCGCACGAGCCCCCGCTTCGCCGGGAGTCCAGTGTTTGGGGAACTCGGCATCCCAAGGAATACGCGGAAGAAAACTCAAGCTGTCGATGGACTCACTTCTCAGCGGCAACTCAGACGCCGTTAACCGCGTCGGTGCTGGAAGCGGTGCAACCTGTTGGCGCGACTCCTGACACGCACGCCAGAATGGTGTGAAAACCTGGTAAGGCGTCCCCTGCTTCGTTAGCACCTCCCAAGGTTCGACCAGCAGTGAGCCGTTGAAACTGGCAACGGTCAATCCCCGCGACGCGAGGTTGGATTTAATCTGTTCGTCGCGCTTGCGAATGACGGACTCATAACGTCGATTCCAGAAAATGGCATCCGCCCCCGTCTCCTTGAGGACCTCATCCAGGACCGATTCACTGGCCCCCTCTCGCACAACCAGCGGCGATCCCAGTTCCGCGCACGTCTCCTGTAGCCGACTCAAGGAGTGATGCAGCCACCACTTCGAACACGAACCCGTCGGCCACTCCGCTTCTTCTTCATCAGACCAGATGAACAACGGAATAACCGGCCCACCACGCTCCACCGCCGCCTGCAGTGCCGGATTGTCCCCCACACGCAAGTCCCGCCGAAACCAAACTACCGAACCGCTCATTGTCTATGCCGATTTTCGTCGAAAAGAAATCAATGCGGCGATTGTAGACACGGCCAGCGAATAGGCCATGTTAGTCGAGCGTGGCTGGGGTCAAATTGCTGAGTTGGATTTCCCTAACACAAATGACGTGAACAGCAATTTACCCCCAGTGAATTGGACTCATACCTCGCCCTGTGGGCAATCTGTCGACCGGTCCAAAATCGAACCCAATGCGATTCGCGACAGATTGACCACAGCCACCCGCCGCCGTCACATCTAGCCGGACTATAAATTGCCCTCTGCTAGATATCGCGCCCATCCTTCTAGGTCGGGAAACAGTCGCCCAGCATGAAAACCCGTGAAATCTAGTCCACTAATCATTTGCCCTATACGCTTGCGAAACTCCTTCAGCTTGAACTCAATCATTCGCTTCGAGTCCCGATCGCTTTGTTCATCGTATTCATTGCCATGGTGGCTCTCTTTCCAAGCCGACCTCCAATCCTTGATCTCAAACAGGATGTCCAGCGAATATAGCTGGTCCCACGGCAATATCGCTTCATTGCCATGTTCGGTCTGGTCGTACGAGTACTTGGCGAGCGATTGCGAGTAAAGGCGGTCGCTGTGTGCGCCGTGATCACTGGCGGCGTGTCCACAATAGACGAATCGGCCAGCCTGCGCTGCAATTCGACGGGTGAATACCAGCGGCACTACGATTAGTGGACCAGACGGGGCCAAAGTCATATTCCCCAGGTACCGATCCCATTCTTGCCCGCGTTCTTCAAGATGTACCGTGTGCTTCTTGCGATCTGTACTCGGTTTAAGCCGCATTGCCCATACGCGTACACAGTACTGCTCCGAATTCGGATTGGCCGAAAGATGCTCCCTAATGCGCCGCCGATACGCACCTGAAACGGCGAAATAGGCTGCGACGTACGGATTCAGAGTCCAGTCCATCAGTAGCGTCGGCAGGCCATAGTGCTGTGCCAAGCACAAGGTGTCGAAATCAGCCCAGATTTCAGCATTGAAGTCGTTGTCAGCATGGATTAGGTGTTGCGTGTATCGTCGAAATCTGTCGAGAAGTTTCTTCTGGAGGTCAATTGGCGAATTGGCATCGTGCTTGGACTTCAACGTTTCATAAGTATAGTCGCGGAGCAGCGTCGGAAGCAGCGTGTAAGCACTACTTGATTCACCACGGAAATAGTATCGCCGCTTCTTCTCATCGTGAATCTGTGATCTCGCAATCTGTTGCATGCAGTCGTAGAACTCAGTGGGCTCGACAACGACTCTGGCGGCCATGTCGAGAACAGGCATTGCTTCCTCGTCCTTCTTCTTCTTCTTTTCGAAGGGAAGCGGACGCTCCGGATCAGGGCTTAGTGCCGTAGTATGCCTACGTGTTTCTACAGTCTTGTCGTCCTCGTTCAAAAGCGAGTCGTCGATTTTTTTTGTGGCCACGATAGAAACAACTTGAGTGAAGGGTGGTGGTTGGACGATCCGTCATCGAATTTAATCGGTGCATCCGTCCCTAGAGCAAAACGTGTACATCATTCTTTGCACGACGCTATGATCTTTTGCGTGCCAATCCATTGTCAAGCAGATTCGGATTGAATAGCGGGTGGCCCCGGTTGCATTGCAACCGTTTGGGGCCGACGGCCCAGGAGGTTAATCCGAGTTGGCTGACATTGTCGCGGATGTCTTTACAGATTGAAACTGGGGTGGCCGGGAAACCTCATGATCACTTCGTGATCCCAGTTTGCAAGCCAACTGGACCACCCTGTCGTCACTCGACTGCCAGTCACCAAGCCACGCCACGCGATTGGGAGGGATCAAGAAAATCTGGATTGGTGCCTAATAGCTACTTGTTCTGGTCCGTCCTATTCACAGAGTCAAGCTTACACTCAATTGGATGGAGTTTTTGGTCATGAGAAAAACATTGGCATTCGTTGCTGCTGCGATTTTGATTGCCGCGGGCTCAACTGCTTGCGCACTCATTGAGATCGCGGATACTGGAATTTGGCCACAAAGTTGGCCAAGTGAACTGGAACCGCTGCGCAAGCAATCCAAATCCTATTTCGGGCCGGGATTTGGAGAAAGGCATTTTGCAATCTCATTCAAGAATCGCGAAGAGTTTGAGGCTGCCTGGCCGCACATTTTGAACGTGAAAACCCAGGGGGCTCCCATTTTTCTGGTGAATCGTCCAGGTCACTTTCTCGGCAAGAATCAAACCGGTGTCGTGATCCACTGTCCGCCTGAGGGACAACCGTTGAATCCTGAGTTGCCCAAAGGTCCGTTCGAAGGTAATCCCCATGAATTACGATTTCGATGGCGAGACACCAACTTTATCGAGTTGACGGTTGATGGAGACATCGTCGATTTGAATCGCATCCCATTGCCAGTCGACACACCCATATTCGACGAGCGATTCGCACCACCAGCCCAATAGCGTGCCCTACTGTCGCGGGTGGCCCCGTTTTTTGAGGATGTTGTGTCCAATTGAAACTGCACGTTCTTAGGAAACCTCTTGATCACTTCGTGATCCCCGTTTGCAAGCAAACTGGGCCACCCTGCCATCGCTCGACAGCCTGTCGCCACGCCACACGATTGGGAGGATTCAAGAAAATCTGGATTGGTGCCTAATGGCTACCTGATTTGGTCCGTCCTATTCTCAGGGTCGGGTTCATACTCAATTGGATGGAGTATTTGGTTATGAGAAAAATATTGGCATTCGTTGCTGCTGCGGTTTTGATTGCCGCAGGCTCAACTGCTTACGCGCTCTATACGATAGCTGACACCGGAACCTGGCCACAAAGTTGGCCCAGTGAATTGGAACCGCTGCGAAAACAATCCAAATCCTATTTCGGGCCCGTCCTCGAAGCCCGGCATTTTGCGATCCCGTTCGAAAACCGCGAAGAGTTTGAGGCTGCCTGGCCACACATACTGAAAGTGAAAACCGAGGGGGCGCCCATTTTTCTGGTGAATCGTCCAGGTCACTTTCTCGGTAAGAATCAAACCGGTGTCGTGGTCCACTGTCCGCCTGAGGGACAACCGTTGAATCCTGAGTTGCCCAAAGGTCCGTTCGAAGGTAATCCCCATGAATTACGATTTCGATGGCGAGGCACCAATTTTATCGAGTTGACCGTTGATGGAGACATCGTGGATTTGAATCGCATCCCTTTGCCGCCCGATACGCCCATTTTCGATGAGCGATTCACACCAGTCACTCAATAACGTGTTGTGCCGCCACCCACACATTTTTGAGTCCATCCTAAATATCCGTCTTTGACAGTCGCTCGTTGATTTCTTCCAGCGGAATAAGTTCGCCCTGGCCTGATCCGGGGCAGCTGCGGCAGGTGTCTGCCCAGGCGGCGGGGGTGGCGATGTTGCTTTTCCAGAAGGGCCAGGTGCGGCACTGGATGGGACGGACTGGATAGACGGTGCATCCTCGCGTTTTCGGGTCGAGGTAAATGCAGTCGCCGTTTGCGTACTCTGCCAATGAAAGCTTTCCACGGGCTGGCCGCGTGTGCATGAGTCGGACTTCGCCAATGGGTTTGTCGAGATGCTCAGCAATCGCCCGCAGATCCTCCTCGGTCACCCAGACAAATCCGCTCGAACCGGTGCAGCAGTCACCGCACTGAGTGCAGGTGAACTGCAATCCTTCGTGGTACCAGGGGAGTTGATTGTCTTGGGGGGCGGACATGGCAAGAGGTTGAAATGGTTGAGTGTGGCTACACCACAGTTGAGATGGTCGAGAGTTAAGTCGCTGGTCTATTTGTCGCCTGCGAGTTGTTCGAGGAGTTTCACGGCTTCGTCACGGTGTTCGATTTGTTCGTTGAGTTGGGCGTCACGGATGGTGGTCAGCCACTCGCTGAAGTACGGGCCGGGTTGGTGGCCGAGTTGGATGAGGTCGCGGCCAGTCAGTAACTCGGTGGGATCAATTTGTGATGCAGGAGTGACGCTACGGTAGTTCTCGACCCAGTCGAATTCGTTTGTGGCGTCCCCCTGACAAATGGTCCAGGTCCGTTCGATGGTGAGCAGGTCGTCGACATAAGGACTCACCAGCAGGCGTTTGAGTTGGGCGAGTGGAAGTGCCGAGGCGGCGTCGAACATGTTCCGGTTCTGCACCAGCCAGCAAATGTGTGCGAGTTGGTCGTTGGAAAGTCGCAACCGTTTACAAATGTCCTGAACAGTTCCGTGCCCCGGAGCGTCATGCTTTTTCCAGTCGGTGGGAGCGGGAACAAAACGAAGCACCATCGCCATGGCTGCTTCAAACGACAACTCTGGAACCTGCTTCAACGAATGTAGAAGCAGGTTCCACCGTTCTTCGGAGAAATGGATGACCGTCTCCACAACCTCCGGAAGAATGATGGGCAGTAAGTCGAGGCTGCGCAGCATTTCCAGTGCAATGCTGCGGTTGGCATGACGCAAACACTTCTGCAGCTCCTGAGCGATTCGCTCCGAACTGACGACGACCAGTTGTCGGGCCATGTGCTGCACGGCGCTGGCTGTTTCGCTGTCGAGTTCAAAATCGAGCACGGCAGCAAACCGAATGGCCCGCAGCATCCGGAGTTTGTCCTCGGTCATCCGTTCGATGGGATTTCCAATGGCACGCACAACTCTTCGCTGCAAATCGGCTTTGCCGCCGACAAAGTCATGGACGGTTTCGGTCAGAGGATCATAGAACATGCCGTTGATGGTGAAGTCGCGTCGTTGGGCGTCATGCTCGGCATCACAGAATTCAACATGATCGGGCCGTCGTCCGTCGGCGTAGGTTCCATCAAGCCGAAAGGTGGCGACTTCCACTTGTCCGGCAGACTTGGGGCCGAGGACAATCATGACGCCAAAACTTTCGCCGACGGCCAGCGTTCTTCGCGTCCCGAAAACTTCGCGAACTTCAGCGGGAGTGGCGTTCGTGGCGACATCAAAGTCGGTGGCGGGGCGTCCCAGCAACAGGTCGCGCACACAACCGCCCGCCCAGAATGCTGTGAAGCCCTGTTCGCGCAGTCGCCGAATGACGTCAATGGAGAACTCTCGCGGCGACAATTCGAATTCTCCAGTGGTCAATGGTTGCCGGGGAAGATGGTACGCATGTCAGAGCCCCCGGCAATGTTACTCGTGATCAGCGGCAGCTTTCTTGAACTCCATGAGGCGTCGATTATACGCAGCAATGGTCTCTTTGTGTCGCAATGTGCCAAGCAGAACACCGCGGTCGGTTGCATCGACCACAGGCAGTTCGTCGATGGCAATGGCCGTAAAGCAGCGGATGGCGGTGTTGAGGTCGTCTTCAGGCGTGACAGCGACAATTCTGCCATTCATGACATCACGGGCATTCGCCAGTTTCCACAGCGTGGGGTCATACAAATAGGAGCGCACGTCATCGGCGGAGAAAATTCCGATGACATGGTTTTGCGTGTCCACCACGGGGAAGTAGTGCTGTTTCGTTTCGGCGAGGATATGGACGATATCTTCAAGCGACGTCGACTCAGGAATAAGCTTGTAGTTCACGCTCTTGTCGTAGACGTCGGCTACACGCATGCCTTCGAGAACGTCAACGAGGAAATCGCCGCGGTGAGCAGGCGATTCCAGACGGTTCCTCACCTGTTTGATGTACAGTTTCCAGGGGCGACCGAGCACAAACGTAATGGTCGAAACCCACATGGTGGGAAGCAGCAGTCCGTATCCCCCCGTCATTTCTGACACCATGATGATGGTAGAAAACGGCGCGTGAGCACATCCGGAGAAGAACCCGGCCATACCAACAATCGCAAACGCTTCGGGACGTGGCACGATGTGCGGAAAGAAGTGGTTAAAGAACAAACCTACTGCTCCGCCAACGCACCCCCCAATAACCATCGAAGGACCGAACACACCGCCCGATCCACCCGAGGAAATTGTCAGCGACGTCGTGATGATTTTGACGAGCGAAACCGTAAACAGAATGAGAATGCACTGGGCGAGTAGAGGGGAGCCATCGGGCCCAACGGCAATGCTGCCGGGACTGGTCACGGCTTTCTGCAGTACCCCGTACCCGGTCGACAGCACCGCCAGAAGTTGTCGGTCCTCAGCAAATCCGTAGTAGAGGCCAATTCCAATCAGGCCTGCGAGCGCGGCACCAATGGCGGGCCGAAACATTTTCGGCGTGGGCACCTTCTCAAAGAGTTTGTGTACGCCGTAGAACGTCTTGATGTAAAAGGCCCCAACTGCCACGAGGATTACTGCGAGCACGGCGTAGGGAATGAGTTCGAGCGGACTGCCCGTGAGAAATGGTGTGGAAGGGAATCCGAAGAGCGGCTCGTGCCGTATCGATTCGGGAAGCCAGAGGCGAAAAACGGAATATCCGATAATTGAGGCCGTTGCTGCGGGAACGAAAACTTCGGCTTCGAATTCTGAGTCACTGTACAGAATTTCGGCGGCGAATAACGCACCGGCAAGCGGAGCGCGAAACACGGCTCCCACTCCGGCTCCCATGCCAGCGGCGAGCAGAATACGTCGGTCGCGCGCAGAAAGATTCAGGACCGACCCGAGGTACGATCCGAACGACGCTCCAATTTGAGCGATAGGACCTTCACGACCGCCCGAACCGCATGTTCCCAGAGTAATTGCCGATGCCAAGGTTTTGACAATGGGCACCCGCCAGTTGATGATGCCGCGCTTATTATGGAATGCGTCAATGGCGGCATCGGTCCCGTGCCCTTCGGCTTCAGGAGCAAACGTATAAACAAGGGCTCCGGAAATCAGCCCGCCACCCGTCATTACGGCAATGAGCAACCATGGTGAGAAGACAGGCGTGTCGTGAGCCTCGACTGTGGTTGCGTCGGTTTCTGCCTCCGGTGGAGACACGTCAAGGTCATCGGGTTCTGCAGTTGCACCTTCGTTGGACGCCTCAAGCGGAGACAGGACAAGCTCGTCTTGTTCCTCCTCAGCCGCTTCGCCTTTCGCCTCGGGAGGTGAGTATCCAGCAATGGCGACGCTCGTGTATTCCACGACCACGTGGCCAGCGAGTTGGAACACAATCCCGCCCAGGCCGGCGATGACGCCGACCAGCATGGAAAGCATTGTCAGGCGTCCAGACGTTTTCCAGTCGAGACGGTCCAGGAGCTTGCTCCAGTCCCCAAGCACCAAGTTTCTCCAATGTCAATGAGCACGCGAGGTCTAAGCCCCGATTGTCGCAGGGCTGCAAGCAGGTTCAAGGCACTCCCGAAGACAAAACCGCATGAATCTGCAATTCATCGGTCCTCGGGCGGCCAACGCATGAGTGACGACTCATGTGATAATGTCGTGAACCACTTTGCCATGAATATCTGTCAAGCGGAACTGCCGCCCCTGAAACTTGAACGTCAGCCGTTCGTGATCAATTCCCATTTGATTGAGAATGGTCGCCTGCAAATCGTGAACATGCACCGGATTCTCGACCGCGTGAATTCCGAGTTCGTCACTCGCGCCGTACGTGATTCCGGGTTTGATGCCGCCGCCTGCCATCCACACTGTGAATGCATAAGGATGATGGTCGCGTCCCCAGCGAACCCGATCTTTAATGTCACCTTGAATGAACGGCGTTCGCCCGAACTCACCGCCCCAAATGACGAGGGTATCTTCGAGCAGTCCGCGCTGAGCCAAATCGCGAACGAGCGCGGCGCTTGGTTGATCGGTGTCGCGGCACTGATTGTAGAGTTCGGTCGTCAGACTGTTGTGTTGATCCCACCCAGCGTGCATAAGTTGCACGGTACGGACCCCACGTTCCACCAGCCGCCGGGCCAGCAGGCAGTTGTAGGCGAAGCTGCCCGGTTCATGCACGCTAGGGCCGTACATGTCGAGGATATGTTTCGGCTCACCATCGATGTCCGTGAGTTCCGGAACACTCGCCTGCATTTTGAAGGCCATTTCGTACTGCGAAATTCGGGTGGCGATTTCAGGGTCGCCATAGTCCTTCAGCTTCAGTTCATTCAAAGCCGAGACGCCGTCGAGCCATTCGCGTCGCATTTCCCGGCTAATGCCGTTGGGATTGTTCAAGTAGAGAACGGGATCGGCGCTTCCCCGGAACTTCACACCCTGATACTTCGAGGGGAGGAATCCACTGCTCCAGTAGAAGTCGTAGAAGATTTGTCCGCACGAAGTCCCCTTGCTGATGGACGTCATCACGACGAACGCCGGGAGTACTTCCGTTTCGCTGCCGAGGCCGTATGTCATCCACGAACCCAGTGTGGGACGACCAGGAATTTGACTGCCGCTCAATAGAAAGCTAATGGCCGGAGCGTGATTGACCGCCTCGGTATGCATCCCTTTTATGAAGCAGACGTCGTCGACGATTTCCGAAATATGTGGCAGAAAGTCGCTGACCCAAGCTCCGCATTCACCACGCTGTTTGAATGGTTCCACCGGCGCGAGCATCAGCTTGCCGGTGGCGTTCCCCGTCATGGTACTGAACCGCTGCCCCTTCACCGCTTCTTCGGGAACTGGCTCGCCATGCATCTTTACGAGCTGCGGCTTCCAGTCATACAGGTCGCAGTGCGTGGGAGCCCCGTTCTGGAACAGATAAATAATGTGCTTGGCCTTCGGCGCAAAATGGGGGGCCGGTCCGCTGACAGGCTGTGAATTTTTGTTTGGTGGTTTTGCAGAACGAATTAGACTCCCTCGGGTCGTGACTGAAGATTGGTGTTTCGGTTTGGGAGTCGTTATGGAACAGACTGCGAAGGATCCTGCCGTTCGGTATCAGCGAGCCGAACGGCGGCAAATCGAGTGGCGACCGTTGTCGTTGGATCAACTTCTGCCGGAGGATCACACGGCCCGGTTGATTTGGGCGTATGTGGAAGCGCTTGATTTGAAAGAGTTGTATAAAAAGATTCAGGCCCATGAGCATGGTCCTGGTCGAAATCCGATTGATCCGAAGATTCTGCTGGCATTGTGGCTGCTGGCCACAATTGATGGATTCAGTTCGGCACGGCGTCTGGACAAGCTGTGCAAGGAGCATTTGGGGTATTTGTGGCTGTGCGGTGGTGTCACGGTCAATTACCACACGTTGGCAGACTTTCGCGTGGAACACGTCGAGGTTCTGGATGGACTGCTGACGCAAAGCGTGGCGACGCTCTTGCATCAGGGGTTGGTCGAACTCACACGTGTGGCTCAGGATGGCATGCGGGTACGAGCTTCGGCGGGGAGTGCGTCGTTTCGACGTCACGCAACATTGCAGGAATGCCTGAAGGAAGCCCAAGAGCACCTGGAAGAACTTCAACGCGAAGCTGAGTCGGGAAGCGAAGACCGCCGTGTGCGTGCTGCAAGAGAGCGTGCTGCACGCGACCGCAAGGAACGTATCGAAGCAGCACTGGCCGAACGGGAGTCGCTGGTTCCCAAGATGGAGCGACGTAAGAAAGGGTCTGGCGAAAACGCTCGTGCTTCGATGACTGATGCACAAGCCCGCAAGATGAAGATGGGCGATGGAGGTTTTCGTCCCGCTTACAATGTGCAATTTGCGACCGCAACCGATTCGCTGGTGATCGTCGGGGTGGACGTGGTCAACGCAGGAACCGATGGCGGCCAGATGAAACCGATGGCCGATCAAATACAAAAGCGATACGGCAAACGTCCCGACGAGTATCTGGCAGATGGGGGCTTTGTCAATCTCGAAGACATCACCGTTCTGGAACGAGCTGGTATGACGACGTATCTCCCAATCATGGAACAGGAGCAGAAACGGGCCAAAGGAATTGACCCATTCGCCCCCATCAAAGGAGACAGTGAGGAGGTCAAGAACTGGCGGTCTCGCATGGGGACCGAAGTCGCCCAAACGATCTACAAACAGCGCACAGCAACCGCGGAGTTTCCCAATGCCGGTTGTCGCAACCGTGGCTTAAATCAATTTCGAGTGCGAGGTCTGTTCAAAGCCAAAGCCGTGAGCCTGCTTCACGCCCTGGCCCACAACTTTCAACGGATGTTGGCACTCTCCTCGCCGGCATAATCGAGGATCACCTGGCCAAACACAACTTTCGTAGCCCTGAACGTCTCAACTGGACCGGCTGGCACCGCCTGCCTGAAACATCCAGCAAAGAAAAACTCGGCCAAAACTCACAACTAGACACGACTCACCCCGGTCACTCAAAAAATGACCCGCCGGTATCGAAAAGAATTCCCTCCACGACATAAATTCACAGCCTGACAGCGGACCCTACTCGGCTTGGAGATGATGAAGTTCTGGTGGTACTGGACGATGAGCGTCAAACGCCGCATCGCGTCCGGTACCACCGGACCTACTGTTCCTTCGCTTCTTGGAGACACCGGCCAACCCGGTCGGTTCGCGTAGAGACAGGATGTTTTATCGCTTGCGATCCATGTACGTTGAGCGCCCGAGAGGCACGGATAGCCGATGATGAATCACCTTGTGCCCACGACACCCACCACGTGATGTGGTGCCCCTCAACATTTCAATGTCGTCTCCAACGACTACCTTCCTGCTCTGAGAAAAGACTTAGAATTGATTTGATCAGGCCAACCATTGATGTCCAAATCGGTTCCCACCATGGAGCGCGAAGTGCAGAAAAGTACAGGAACTCGGGCGGTTCGCCCTGACCATCCCACCCGGCATGATCGATCTCGTTCCACAACGTATCAGCCCCATAGACAAGTTCGATGAAGGTAGCCATGGTGCCAGCAATCATCACCACGACGCCAGCATAAAACATCAACAATCCTTCAGAGGTGCCGTGGAAGAATTCATCAAACGCCAAGTATCCCAGCCCGAACAATGCGAGAAACAGCAGCAGTTGGGCAAACTTGATGATGACATATCGACAAAACAGAAGTCTGTTTTGAGCACGAAGCCCTGGTATCCGCTTCGCTTCTGTTGCCTTCGCATGGAGTGTCTTGCAATTCTCACGTGCGAGTGTTGATACCCGCGACTGCCGATTCGTCAGTACCAGAAGCAGCGACACGGCGGGCGCCAACAGGACTAGGTATTCTCCTGGATTTCGACGTTTTGGCTCTGTCAGTTCGGTTTCGACTGTTCTTGCCTGTGAATCCATTTCCTCCGCCTGCTGGGAACTGAAGGGAATTCGGACATTGGAAGTTGGCCCACTATGGCCCGTAGGCGACTCTTTCGCTTGGCCATTCTCAGACGAGGCGTCCTGTGGCGTGGTGCCGGATTCATTAAACTTCGCGATCACTTCGTCTCCAGGAACGACGATCATCGCAATTGCAAATATCGGGCACATCCACATGTTCAAGCTCCGCTCAATGCCGAGACACCGGCTAGTTTTGGTATTAGCAACATACGGTTATTCGCCCCTCGCCGTGTGGGAAATCTGTCGACCGGGCCAAATCGAGTTCAATGCAATTCTCGACAGATTGACCACAGCCACCCGCCGATGTCAACTACGTGGGGTTGCCGGATTTCTGCTACCGGACCGATGGTTACTCAGTCGACATTTCAAAGGTAACGGTCCAAACTCCTTCATTGTCAAACATGAAGATGGTCGTTCCATCGCGATTTGGAGGAACCACACCATTCAACTCAATCGACTGCGAGTGGATTGTTTGACTGTCGTCACTAAGAAATCGCCATTTCACCGTTGTCTCGCTCGGAATCCTGTCGAGCCGTGGAAAGATTGCCTCTTTAGTTCCCACTTGACTCAGAAAGCCTTCGAGTGGCCGGGCAGCGCCAAATCCGGTCCAGTCGATGATCGTTATGGCTTGATCATTTGTGCTTTTTGTTTTGAACCGGCCTGAATACCAGTCAGCTGTACCTTGGCATCCGAGCAGCAATACGACAAACGTACTGGCTAGCTGAACTGAAAACTGGGCTCGCATGCGAGCGCACATTGAGGACTCCCTGGTACGTTTTCTTCAGTAGATGTGGGTCCCGCATTATCCGACCTACGATTACTACGCCAGAATCTCATCCATCACCCTCGCAGGTTCAACCCCCGTCAGCCGCTGATCGAGTCCCTGGTATTTGTACACGAACCGTTCGTGGTCGTAGCCCATTTGGTTCAGGATGGTGGCGTGTAAATCGCGGATGTGGACGGGGTCTTTGATGATGTTGTAGGAGAAGTCGTCGGTTTCGCCGTGGATGGTGCCTGGTTTGAATCCGCCGCCGGCCAGCCACATGGTGAAACAGCGGGGATGGTGGTCGCGGCCGTAGTTCTTCTCTGACAGGCCGCCTTGCGAGTAAATGGTGCGACCGAATTCGCCGCCCCAAATGACGAGGGTCTGGTCGAGCAGGCCACGTTGTTTGAGGTCTTGAATGAGTCCCCAGCAGGGTTGATCGACGTCGCGGCATTGATCGGGAAGGCGACCGGCGACGTTGCCGTGCGTGTCCCAGTTGTTGTGGTAAATCTGTACGAATCGCACTCCGCGTTCGACCATGCGGCGGGCGAGCAGGGCGGTGTTCGCAAACGTGCCCGGCTGTTTCGCCGCTTCGCCGTAGAGGTCAAACGTGGCGGCCGTCTCTTTCGAGAAGTCGGTGAGTTCCGGCACGCTGGACTGCATGCGGTAGGCGAGTTCGTACTGCTGAATGCGGGTGTGCGTTTCGGGATCGCCGACCTGCTGGTAATTCAGTTCGTTCAGTTGCTTCAGTCCATCGAGCGTGGTCCGCCGGACTTCATCAGCGACGCCGGGGGGATTGTTCAGGTAGAGAATGGGATCACCACTGGTGCGGAACGACGTGGCGGCGTGTTCGCCGGGCAGGTATCCCGACGACCAGAGCCGGGCGGAAATAGCCTGCACCTGTTCCGTGTTGGTGGGACGGGCGACCATGACCACAAACGTCGGCAGGTTTTCGTTGAGCGAGCCCAGTCCGTACGACGTCCACGAGCCGAGGCAGGGGCGACCGGTGACCTGGTTTCCCGTTTGGATGAAACTGATGGCCGGTTCGTGGTTGATGGCTTCCGTATGCATGCTGCGGATGAACGTCATGTCGTCCGCCATTTTTTTCGTGTACGGCAGCAGTTCGCTCATCCACATGCCACACTCGCCCGCCTGCTCGAACTCGAACATCGACGGGGCAATGGGGAACCGCGACTGGCCGGAGGTCATGGTGGTGAGTCGCTGGCCGTTACGAATCGACTCGGGGAGGTCTTTGTCGTACCACTCCTTCATGACTGGTTTGTAGTCGTACAAATCCATTTGCGGCGGACCGCCGACCATGTGCAGGTAAATGATGTGTTTCACCTTGCCGGGGAAGTGCGTGGGCACGTGACCTTCCGCAGCATTGGCCGAGGAAAGGTCCGAGTTCATGAGCGTCGCCAGTGCTGCCGTCCCCAGCAGGTGTTTGCCACCTTGCTGAAAGAACAACCGCCGCGTCATGTTTTGTCGCACTTCGTCAAAAAGGCTCATCCTGTCACCTGTGTACATGTGGAACATCAATTGCCGACAATCCGGTATTCTACACAACGGAGAAACATCGCAGGAACGGCAACGGCAAATTTTCCATCAGCACTTTCCCCGTAGGGCGGGAGTATTCACAATAGAGTGAAGTCCATCCCGCCACATTATCCCGCCCAGTGTCACGCCATGAACCCCGTTCAAGAATTTCAGCGACACATTACCCGACGCGAACTCCTGCAAGGTTCTCTGGCCGGTGCCGGAGGTGCTGCACTGGCTGGACTGCTGGCGAAGGATTTGTCGGCTGACACGTCATCTCCCCTCACAGGCTGTGAATTTATGTCGTGGAGGGAATTCTTTTCGATACCGGCGGGTCATTTTTTGAGTGACCGGGGTGAGTCGTGTCTAGTTGTGAGTTTTGGCCGAGTTTTTCTTTGCTGGATGTTTCAGGCAGGCGGTGCCAGCCGGTCCAGTTGAGACGTTCAGGGCTACGAAAGTTGTGTTTGGCCAGGTGATCCTCGATTATGCCGGCGAGGAGAGTGCCAACATCCGTTGAAAGTTGTGGGCCAGGGCGTGAAGCAGGCTCACGGCTTTGGCTTTGAACAGACCTCGCACTCGAAATTGATTTAAGCCACGGTTGCGACAACCGGCATTGGGAAACTCCGCGGTTGCTGTGCGCTGTTTGTAGATCGTTTGGGCGACTTCGGTCCCCATGCGAGACCGCCAGTTCTTGACCTCCTCACTGTCTCCTTTGATGGGGGCGAATGGGTCAATTCCTTTGGCCCGTTTCTGCTCCTGTTCCATGATTGGGAGATACGTCGTCATACCAGCTCGTTCCAGAACGGTGATGTCTTCGAGATTGACAAAGCCCCCATCTGCCAGATACTCGTCGGGACGTTTGCCGTATCGCTTTTGTATTTGATCGGCCATCGGTTTCATCTGGCCGCCATCGGTTCCTGCGTTGACCACGTCCACCCCGACGATCACCAGCGAATCGGTTGCGGTCGCAAATTGCACATTGTAAGCGGGACGAAAACCTCCATCGCCCATCTTCATCTTGCGGGCTTGTGCATCAGTCATCGAAGCACGAGCGTTTTCGCCAGACCCTTTCTTACGTCGCTCCATCTTGGGAACCAGCGACTCCCGTTCGGCCAGTGCTGCTTCGATACGTTCCTTGCGGTCGCGTGCAGCACGCTCTCTTGCAGCACGCACACGGCGGTCTTCGCTTCCCGACTCAGCTTCGCGTTGAAGTTCTTCCAGGTGCTCTTGGGCTTCCTTCAGGCATTCCTGCAATGTTGCGTGACGTCGAAACGACGCACTCCCCGCCGAAGCTCGTACCCGCATGCCATCCTGAGCCACACGTGTGAGTTCGACCAACCCCTGATGCAAGAGCGTCGCCACGCTTTGCGTCAGCAGTCCATCCAGAACCTCGACGTGTTCCACGCGAAAGTCTGCCAACGTGTGGTAATTGACCGTGACACCACCGCACAGCCACAAATACCCCAAATGCTCCTTGCACAGCTTGTCCAGACGCCGTGCCGAACTGAATCCATCAATTGTGGCCAGCAGCCACAATGCCAGCAGAATCTTCGGATCAATCGGATTTCGACCAGGACCATGCTCATGGGCCTGAATCTTTTTATACAACTCTTTCAAATCAAGCGCTTCCACATACGCCCAAATCAACCGGGCCGTGTGATCCTCCGGCAGAAGTTGATCCAACGACAACGGTCGCCACTCGATTTGCCGCCGTTCGGCTCGCTGATACCGAACGGCAGGATCCTTCGCAGTCTGTTCCATAACGACTCCCAAACCGAAACACCAATCTTCAGTCACGACCCGAGGGAGTCTAATTCGTTCTGCAAAACCACCAAACAAAAATTCACAGCCTGACAGCGGACCCTACGGGGCTGTCTTCCTGATTTGCGGGATGTCCGGTCATCACCCCATCTGTCCGTTCGGTTATGTTACATGGTTGTGACCCGGGTGGCCCATCCGCTCGTTCAGAGCGGTTGGGTGCCGCAGGCACAAGATGATTCACCATCGGCTTTCTGCGCCTTTCAGACGCTCACCCCAACTGGATCGCACACGATCAGACATCCATTCACTCCGCGACCCGACCGGATCGGTCGGGCCACCCGCCGGATCGAAATCCGGGACGTCCGATCCTCACGCCATCTGTCCGCGCCGTAATGTTACACGGTTGTGACGCATCCCGCTCGCAAACGGCATTACACTTTGTGGTTGATTGAGTTGTTCTTCAGCCCGAGGAGTGTGCGATGCTTACTGTTCCGATTCCGAGTCGTCCCGTGACCAACAGGCTGCCATGTGCAGTCGCGGTGTTGCTGTGGTCCTATTTTATTGGTCCGACGCCGGGTTGGGCAGAGACGCGGTTGGGTGAATTGCCGGTTAAGGAAATCACCGTCTTCAAGGATGGTCATGCTTTTGTCATGCACGAAGGTAATGCGGCGGTCGATGAGTCCGGCGACGTCAAACTGGACTATCTGCCCAAGCCGGTCATTGGCACCTTCTGGCCTTTCGCCAACGATAAGGCGGCGAAGCTCGAGTCGGTCTCCGCCGGTCAGCAGCGGGTTACTTTCGACCGGACTGCACTCACACCCGCGGAGCTCATTGCAGCGAACGTCGGTCGCAAAATCATTGTGCATGAGAACGACAAATCATGGCCCGCGACCATTGTCGGAATTCCGGAACGCAACAGCGACGAGCTGGATGCGTACGCCGTGCCCGGCACCGGCTCGCAACTTTCGCAAAAGGGAGAGTATGTTCAGCTCAAGACCGATGAGGGCATTCTGCTTGTGCACATGAACCGTTTGCAGACGGTGACGTTCGTCGAGGAGCCGGTCACCAAGGTGGCTCAGGAGGAGTTTCGAAATTTGCTCACGCTGCATCTCGACTGGCGCGGGCAACCGGGAAAACAGGCTCATGTCGGCATGGTTTATCTGCAGAAGGGAATTCGCTGGATTCCACATTACCGACTCACGCTCGACGACAAGGGGAGCGTGCTGGTGGAATTGCAAGCCACCTTAATCAACGAAATGACCGACCTGGAGAACGTGACGACTCATCTGGTCGTCGGGGTTCCTTCGTTCGACTTCAAGGAAACGCTCGATCCTATTGCACTCACACAGACCATGGCGGACCTGTCGGTCTATTTCCACACAGATAACTCGGCCATCGCATCGAACTTCAGCAACAGCATCATGCTGCAGACACAAATGCCGCGTGGGCGCGAAGTTCGTCAGGCGTCGCCCCAACAGCCGGGCGTTGACGTGGGGCCGGGCATTGCCGAAGGGCAGGAAGATGATTTGTTTGTGTTCACCGTGGGCGGAATTTCGTTGCGTAAGGGGGAACGGATGGTCCTTCCCGTGGGACAGTGGACAATGAAGTTCGAGGACCTGTATCAATTGAAAGTCCCCTTCGCGCCTCCGCAGGAAGTGAGGCAGTCGGTCGGCAACGAGCAACAGGCCGAAATCGCGCGTCTACTGCATGCCCCGAAGGTTAAGCATGTTGTTCGCATCAAGAACGACAGCGAAGTTCCCCTGACGACGGCCCCTGCCCTCTTTGTGAAAGACGGACGCCTGACTGCCCAAGGCATGATGACCTACACCTCTCGCGGCAGTTCGGTGGATTTGGAATTGACGACCGCCGTGAATGTGCCGGTTGCTATTAAGGACGAAGAGACAGGACGAACCCCCAACACCATGCGGTTTGGCAGTCATCAACTCAGTCGCATTGATTCCAAGGGGACCATTTCGCTGACCAACTACCACAACAAGTCGATTCGCATTGAGGTGGAACGCAACCTCATTGGCATTGCCGACGAAGTGGGAGCCGATGGTCAAGCGACGAAGCTCAATGCCCAATCACAGTCGTTTGGGGATTTGTCATACCCCTACTGGTGGAACTGGTACCACTGGCCAGTCTGGTGGCATCACGCCAACACCTTCGGCCGCATTTCCTGGGACCTGGAACTGAAACCAGGTGAAGCCGTTGAGTTGCCGTACACGTGGCACTACTTCTGGGCACAGTAGATCAAGTTGCGAAACCTGGACACGTCCTGCGTTGCAGTCACAAGACTCGGTAAAGAATGGAAACGCAGAGTGCGCTGAGACCGTGGAGAAAGCGGGAGATCTTCCCTCTAACCTCTGCGTTCCCGGCGTCCTCTGCGTTTCAAAATGATCAAATGTTAAGTGCAACGGTCAGGCATGACTTCTGTCTGAAGGCCCCTTATTCTCACTTTCCAATTGCTTGCACGAGCAGCGGTAAGACATCACTCAGCCCTTTGTAGTCAGCGGTGTCAGGTGGAATTGTTTTCAACGAGGCGAGCAGCTTTGTGCGGCGGGTGGGGCAACTGGCGACATCTGTCATGCGGTGCAAATACGTTTTGATGGTAAACACCATCGAACCGGACTCCGGCAGCCGCCGCAGGGTTTGGCGTTCGATCCTCAGCCAGGTGGAATCCAATACGTTGTCTACGGTGAGATCCTGGCGAAACGTTTTGAGGCCTGGAGTGTGCAGTTCGTTATTGCCATCAATGCTCCAGTTGATCCGCCACATGGGGCGCTTGGCCGAAAGCTTTTGCAGAATCGCGTTCGTTGGCGTCGCCAGCTTCTCGGCGAATTTGGGGACAACCGCGTGAATGCCGTCCGATGTGAGTCCCATCTTTTCTTTCACTTGCCAGTGCGAGGGGAAGCAGACGAGTGCCGCAATGAGCCGCGGCTCCTCTTCGGCTGACAGAATGCAAATGTCCTCCTGAACCAGGTGGGCCAGTTGTTCCAGCGCATTGAGTCCAATGGTGGGTGCGTCGAGAGTGATATCTGTTGGCGTGATGCGAATTTGCCGAGGCATTCCACTGGCGTAGCCGCGATGATGCTCCAGCAGGTTATGGCGAACGGTCCGGTTCAATTCAAGGCAGGCATTGCCCGCTTCCTCACGGTATTGAAGAATGTCATTCCGGCAATTCGCGAGCAACTCGGCGCGCAGAGGCAATTGTTCGGCGGCGTGTTCATCAGGCTCGATCCAACGTTCTGGAGCTAATGCCGCGAGTCCAACTGACGGCCGGTAGCCCTGCTCGTCAAACGGAAAGTAAGGCAGGTCGCGCATCAATGTGAGTGTGTGTCGAAAGTCGGATTGAAGGTTGTGGGGCCAACGTACTGCATCGACGCCGGTTTCTCAATGTTTGCATTTTCTTCTGGCTATTGTGGATTCGGCGGTTTAGTATCGAGGTGTCTTTACCCAGTGGAGTGCGTTCGATGTCCACTGCACTCATGTCGCAATTGAATTCTTGGGAATCGAAGGAGCGTGAGTTCCTTCCGCGCGTCGGCCCGCTCCTGGCAGCGATGTGTTGCCTGAATTCGGTTTTCTCGGGGAAACCGAATGGGCCGCCGTGACACATCGACCGGAGGCATTCCACACAACACCCTCAGTTCCGTTGGCGGACACTCTCAAATCGAAGGAGGCAGGCCATGTTTCGCAGAGTACAACAGCAGGAACCAATTCTTTCGTCGAGTATTATGACCCGGCGACTGATCACCGAGCGACCGGAGACCGATGTCGCTCAAGCCATTCACAACTTGCTGCATCACGGAATTTCCGGCATGCCGGTCATCGATGGAATAGGAAAGTACCTCGGAGTCTTTTCGGAAAAGTGCTGTTTGCGGGTGCTGCAGCGGGTGTCGCATTTACTCGGATCTCCTGAGGATCGGGAGCCGGTGGCCGGGCAGTTCATGCAGGGAGATGTCATTGCCCTCACGCCAGAACACGACGTGTATGACGCCATTCGAATTCTGTTGAGTCAGAACATCTCGGGGGCACCCGTCGTTGCCAGAAATAAGGAGTTTCTGGGCATCTTCTCGGAGAAAACGAGCATGAGCGTGCTCATTAATGGCGCCATGTACGGACTCCCGACCACGACTGTTGGTCATTTTCTCAATGCGGACCGCGGACGACTTATTGACGAACAGACAACGCTGCTCGAAGTTGCCCGTATTTTCTACGAGACTCCATATCGACGTCTGGCGGTCATGCGTGGTAATCGTGTCGTGGGTCAAATCAGCCGCCGCGATGTATTACGAAGTTCCCGCATTCTGCAGGCCATTTTGCAGCATCAACTGGCTACGAAAGATGCAAATCCGGACGACGATGAATTACATGACGTGATTCGCGGGCACAGCGAACTGCCGTCAACTTCCGTGAGCGCCGTCATGGACCAGCATGCGAAGACGGTAAACGAAGAGACCGATTTGCTGTCAATTGCCGGCATCTTTCTCAGTACACCGTATCGCCGCCTGCCCGTTTTGCGTGGCGACAAAATCGTTGGCCAAATCAGTCGTCGCGACGTTTTGCGAGCGGCCATGCAAATGGTTGAGCCAGAAGAAGTCTCCGCCAGTCAAGTTCTGTACTTGAGTGCAATTCGGAGCCGCGAAGAGTCCTCGGTGGTTTAAGTCGGCTGGCGAACTCGGCAGCAAGGCAGTGACGAAATGCACGTTTCTTGGCCAAATTGGAAGAATTGGTGAGAATATTGGCCGGTCGACGCGTCATCAAGGAGAGAAGGTTTCGTGACAGGTATGGAGTCGAATATGTTTCGCCATTTCGCAGCGTTGTGCACGATGACTTTGTTAGTCGCGACAGCGCATTCGGAGGAGGTCGTCGAGGTCTCAGGCGACGAAGGGGCCAGCTTGACTCTTGAAGATCTTCCGGGGACTTGGCGTGAGGTGCGTAATCTGAGAGCCGAAAGAAACTCTGCCATTGTGAAAGTCGCGGCACAGCGCGAGGCGCTAATTCGCACGCTTGAAAAGATGCAGACCGCGTATTTCAACGTGGGGATGAAGGAAGAAGCGGAAGCAGTCCAGCAGCAAATCCTTCAATTGAAACAGCAGTCTGAAGTAGTGCTGCCCGAACCGCCGGTCGATGAAGAAGCGAATCTAACACCCATTGAGCTACGCGGGCATGTTGGAGAAGTTCATGTTGTTGCGGCCACTGGAACGGAGAACGGCAACGTTTGGGGATCGGGCATTTACACTGACGATTCCAACATCGGCACTGCCGCAGTCCATGCAGGAGTTCTGGAATCGGGAGAGTCATGACTCGTGGCCTTTCGGCTTCTCCCAGGCTTCGAACAATACAAAGGGAGCGTGGCAAATGACGTGACCACCCGCGACTACGGTGACTGGCACGGGAGCTATCAGTTGCTCGGCACGTGCATTCGTGAACGGGAATTCCACGAACAGGAATTCGAAGTCGGAACACGCGTCAACGTGTTTGTGGTTGGACGTACGACAGGAGACGTCTGGGGAACCGGCACATACTCCAGCGATTCCAGCCTCGGTGCAGCCGCCGTCCACGCCGGCCTGCTCGTCGACCGCGAAGGCGGTGTGCTGGAGGTCGAAGTGCTTGCCGGAAAAATCCAGTATGACTCGTCAACAGCCAACGGGGTGACATCGGGTAAAAAGGGAATGACTGAATGCAGTTGGCGTTTGAAGGCTGCGCCACGAACCGTCAATGCCGACTGAACGCAACCTGCAGTCGCGTCAGAACGGCTGATCTGGCTCGGCAACGGGGCTGCGGTCGCCGAAGGTCAGGCTGTCGCGCATCCAGACGAGGTCGACGTTTCCAATAGGGCCGTGACGATTCTTCGCGATAATGAGGTCCGCTTCGCCGGGACGGTCCTGGGGATCGTATGCATCGGCACGGTGCAGAAACATGACAATGTCCGCGTCCTGCTCAATGGCACCCGATTCACGCAAATCGGACAGACGGGGCTTTTTGTCTTCGCGCTGTTCCACACCACGGTTGAGCTGTGAGAGGGCAATGACCGGCACGTCGACGTCTTTGGCGAGGAACTTCAGCCGTCGCGAAATGGACGAAATCTGTTGTTCGCGCGACATGTTGCGGTCTTCTGACTCAATGAGCTGCAGGTAGTCGATGATGATAATTCCCAACCCGTAACGCCGTTTGATGCGGCGGGCAATGGCTGAGATTTGCGACATCGTCCGTCCAGGCGTGTCGTCGATGAACATCGGGAAAGTCCGAAGGACGTTGGATGCTTCGTGCAGCGTGTGCTGTTCGAACTCGTCGAGGTCACCCTGACGCAATTTGTGCCCGCTAATTCGGGCCTGGATACAGAGCAGTCGCTCCGCAAGTTCCAGTCGTGACTGTTCCAGACTGAACAGCAGCACGCCCGACTGCTCGCCGGGCGGGTCCTGCGAGGCCCCTTTGGCGACGGCCATGGCAAAGTTACACACCAGCGCGGTTTTTCCCATACTCGGACGAGCGGCGAGCACAATGAGTTCCGTCGGTTGGAAACCGCCTGTCTTTTCGTCCAGGCCGTGGAAACCGGAGTGCAGGCCGCTGACGGTGCCATCCTGTTCCATACGTTCGAAAATTCGTTCGAACGTGCGGTCGAGAATTTCGTTAATACCGAATGAGTCGATGCCCGTTTGCTCTTCGGCAATTTGAAAGACGCGCCGCTCGGCGGTCGCGAGAATGTCTTCGATGTCTTGCGTACCGTGGAATGCTTCCCGAAGCGACTCTGTGCAGGCTTCGATGAGCGACCGTTGCAGCCAGCGGTCGCGAACAATTCTCGCGTAGTGCTCGGCGTGCGCGGCATGGGGCACGCTGCCCATGATTTCATTCAAATACGCTGGCCCGCCAATGGCTTCCAGATTGCCGCTCTTGCTGAGTTCGTGGGCGAGCGTAATGACATCGATGGCGCGCGTGCCACGCTCGTACATGTCGTGGATGGCCCGGAAAATCCGGCGGTGCGCATCGACATAGAAGCAGTCGGATTGAATGAGCTGCACGACTTCGTCGAAGGCGTCACTCGCGAAGAGAATGCTACCCAGAACGCTCCGTTCCGCTTCCAAATCTTGCGGCGGAACTTTGTCGAGCAGTTGTGAAACGTTGGGGGCATTCATTGTCAGTCCGTTTGTCGTCAGATTCTGTCGGCGGTACTGGAATGACTCAGGCGGCTACAGGTTGCATGTGTTCCGTCACCAGACGCGAAAACATCCCCCCGGTACTGGCCGGAGGGATGTTTCGAATTACGTTGCTGAAGACGCTCCGCCGACCGAATTACTTAATCGAGGCGGTGGGCACGACCCAGACTTTGACTTCAGATTTGACGTCCTGCTCCAGCTCGACCGGAATGGTGTACATTCCCAGAGTCTTAATGGGGCCATCCATTTTGATTTGAGAGGCTTCGACTGCGTAGTTGGCAGACTTCAGCGCCTTGGAAATGTCGTTGGCGACAATCGAACCGTAAAGGTGACCGTCGTCCGTGGCGTTCGCTTCGAGAGTAACGCTGTAATCTTTGATTTTTGCAGCGAGAGCCTGAATTTGCTTGCGGCGAGCAACGGCAGCTTCTTCCTGGCGAATGCGGTGCCGCTCCAGCATCATTTTGTTGGCTTCAGTCGCAACTGTGGCCAATCCCATGGGCAGGAGGAAGTTCCGTGCATAGCCTGGCTTCACGCGGACAATTTCCCCTTGCTTGCCGAGATGCTCGACATTTTCTGCAAGCAGAATTTCGACGCCGCCGTTACGGTCTTTTGCCTTGATTCGCTGACTACGTTTACGTTGAACAACCATGTCTCTGACCAATTTGAAATGTCTGTTGAATGAAGAGTACCAATCTGAGTGAACAAGTTCTCAATTAGAAAGGTACGTCATCCTCCGCGGGACCACTTGGCCCGGAATCATAAAAGGAATCGGCGGCGCTCCCGCCGTCATCGTAATCGCTATTGGAACGGCGTGATGATCCTCCCGAAGGACGACCTCCACCACCACCACTCCCACCGCCCTCGCCACGGCTGCCGAGCATTTGCATTTGCTCCCCGACAACTCGCAGTTTTGAACGGCGTTTTCCTGTTTCTTTGTCTTCCCAACTGTCCAGTTGAAGGCGACCTTCAATAAGGATTGGACGTCCTTTGGACAGGTATTCACCTGCGACTTCGGCCTGTCGTCCCCACAGGGTGACGTCGACAAAAGTTGTTTCCTCGCGCCGTTCGTTCGACTTTTGATCGAACCAGTTCCGGCTTACAGCCAATCCGAGTTCGGTAACGGCAGTCCCGCCCGTTGTGTATTTCACTTCGGGATCGCGGGTCAGGTTGCCAACCAGTATGACGCGATTGAAACTTGCCATGAGTACACTCCATTCGGATTGCCCCTCTCAACCATCTTGAGAGGGCTAACAATAACGTCGCAAGACGGACATCTGACTCGGGACGTTGTCTGATACTACTCAGCAGCCGAAACGGCTTCTTCTGGCTCGGCGTCGTTGCTGCTGCTGGCGTCATCGTCGCCACTATGCTCCAACTGGTGCGAACCAATTTGTTGTGTGAGCAGCGAGAACAGCTTGTCGCTGTGCTCAAGCAACAACTGACGAATGACAATTTCGCTCAGCTTGCAGGCACGGTTAAATTCCGTGACGCGGCTGCCGTCCATTGTCAAGAAAGCCAACAGGTGCAATCCCTTACGATGGCCTTCAATTTCGTAGGCCAGCTTGCCTTCCTGCCAGGGAGTCATGCCAACCAGAGTTGCTTCACAACGGTCCAGGATTTCACGGATGCCGCTTTCAGTTCCCTGAGGATCCTGAGCATAGCGACCGCTATCAACCAGAAACATGCATTCGTAATTTCGAATTGCCAACGCCTTACCTCTTCTCGTTCCGTCCGCGTCGATGTTGAGCGGGATGTTTGGTTTTCCAACCGTGCTTCAAAAAAATTGAAAACCTGCCACACGTGCTGCGGCTGGATTGTAAACGACTCTTACTCTGTCTGGGAACTGTTAAACTTATTCATGGCTGTCACGATTCCGTCTGTCACCCAGGTGCGGGTGGCCTGAACTGCCTGGTTGAGCAGTACGTCGACGGTGTCGAGCTCTGACTGCGAGAAACGTTTCAGGACGTAATTCGCAGGATCCAATCCTTCGGAAGGTCTTCCAATTCCCAATCGGAGCCTGGGGACCTGTTGGGTTCCCAATTGCTCCAAAATATTTTGCAGCCCCTTCTGCCCTCCTCCCGACCCGCCTGCTTTCATTCGCAGTTTTCCGAGGGGAAGATTCATGTCGTCACAAATGACGAGCACTTCTTCAGGGAACAGCTTGTAAAACTGGACCGCACTTTTGACGGAGCGGCCACTCAAATTCATATACGTATGCGGAGCAAGCAAAATCGTTTTGTCGGCTCCGAAACCAACTTCAGTCACTTGTCCTTCGAACTGCGATTTCCAGCGGCCAGCGAGTTCGCTTTCGGCCAGTCGGAGGATTGCGTCGAATCCAATATTGTGCCGTGTGCCATCGTATTTCGATCCAGGGTTCCCTAAACCGACAACCAGTCGCACGACCTACTCTCCTGCTGGCTCGGCAGCTTCTTCTGTCGCGTCAGCCTCGCCTTTCGGTTCGACAATTTGAACAACGACTTCGTCGGCTGGCGAGAGGACGGTTGTCCCTGGTGGCAGGTCGGCAATGTCGCTCACGTGCAGGGAATCACCAATTTTCAGGGAGGTAATTCGCACGTTGATTTCTGTAGGAATTTGAACTGCGAGGCACTCGATGGTAAGGGAATGCAAGTGGTGATCCAACCGTCCGCCGGCGATGACACCAGGAGCTGTTCCACGCAGGTGAATGGGGACATGGGCGGTCACACGTTGTGTGGCATCGACTCGCATGAAGTCCAAATGCAGCACGTGTGTTCCGAAAGTGTCCCACTGGACTTCCCGAACAATCGCTTTCTGCTCGTCGCTGCCTTCGAGCTTCAGGTCGACAACCTTTGCACCGCTGCGTGCAATGGCCGAAGCGACATCGGCACCAACTGTTCCGAAGGCTTCTTTTTCACCATGCCCATATACGTTCACGGGCACTAGGCCATCGCGACGCAACCGTCGAGAAGCGGTTGTGCCGATGTTGGTCCTGGGTTGAATGGCGATGACATCAAGGGTTGACATAATTCCAGACTCACGTTTGTGGACTAATCTGCCACAAATTCTGTTGAGGAAATACCTTAGGTGAACGGTGTCCGTAAGGAGAGCCCTGACGTACCGTGCGAAACGGGGAAAGTTAATTGAGCGCGGCACAAACTGCAAGTCAGCCGAGCGAGCGGAATCGATTTTACCGGTCTGACCATCGTGGTTTACGCGGAGCCGTGTGCCGGTACATGTGATGTGCCGGCGGATCGCAAAGGCCCGCCGTATTGAAGGGAGCAATGAGTCCCGCGAATTCCAATTCGCATGTTCGTTCAAGTTCTGCTTGGTTGTCAGGTGCCTGCAGAATCGCATCCAGGGTTGCTTGCAGTCGCAAACCGGCCTCAGTAATGATGTTCTGTTGATCGACGTCGTTGGCACATAGGAACATTTGATCATGCGTGCCGCTGAGGTAACGCGACTCGTGGCTGACAACGGTCATAAAGTAAACCATTGTGGCCGCATGAAACAGCCGTGGGGACTTGCGAGTCCGGTAACAGAGTGCCACCAGGCGGGCGATGTGGTTCAGTTCCAACCGAATGGACTCACTGTAGTCATGGAGACACTCGGTTCGTTTCGGAGATGTCGGTTCAAGCAGGAGCGGCACCAGCCGCTGGATGCCGGACAGCGTATGGGCAATGCCAGTACTGTGGAGTGGATCCACGAACCCAATGCTGTGCGGCAATTGAGCCCAGTTCGGTCCCGATATGGGTAAACACCGCTGCAACGGGCCGGTTCGTTGCAGGCCATTTGCCGGTGCGACGAGTCGAGCATTTCGGAACTGCCGCAAGATGCTGGGATAGCGGCTCAGAATTCTGTTCCACTCTTCCGCGGGAGATTCTTCGTCGGTCGCGGGAGGTCCCTTCAGGTCCAGAGCAATCCCGACGCTGACGACGTCGTTGCTGAATCGCAGCTGCCACATCCAGCCCTCATCGAGAATGTGATGCAACGCCGCGTCGTCACAGGCAAATGTGTAGTCCGTCTGGTCAATCCCCTGCTCTCGCAAGACCTCGGTCCACCGGGCGACGTTCTCAAAATGCCCGAAAATCGCCCGCGAACCACAAAATGAGAGCGGGCCAGCAGTTGCAAAGGGCTTGGGCGCCGGAGTCATTCCGAAGTGCTGCGCCAGCAAACTCCCCTGCCCTGTGGCATCAACGAGGAAATCGCAGGTGGCGAGTAATTCGCGTTGGCTGAGTTCCCACAAGTCTTCGCGTTGCCCAAGCTGAACGCGGCATCCTTCAACCACCTGAACGCCAGTTTGCTCTGCAAGCTGACAGAAGAACTGGTCAACATCAGACCGCAGCCAGTGCGTGTCTGATTGTTCGTCAGACGAACTGGCCGCGACGAGCAACTCGTGACTGTGTTGCTCGTCATTGGAAAACTCCCGCCCCGGTCGATGATGGAAGTAGCTGAAACCCCGCTTCTTGCCGCAGACAAGGTGGGGATACGTCCGTTGCCAACTGCCAAACTGCGTCAGCGGTGAGAGTTCCGGGAGATCATATTCCTCGGCAATGTCACCCAGAATGAGATCAGCCAGCGGTGTGGACGACTCTCCAATGGCGAAACGAGGATGCCGGTTGGCATCAACCAGTACCACGCTCCGGCCGCGCTTGGCCAGCATGGTAGCGCACAGGCTTCCACCAAAGCCGGACCCAAGTATCCCGAATTCGTAATGCGCAGCTGAGGCCACGGTTACTTCGCTGCATCACGTTTCTTCGAGAAGAGCCACGGAAGAATTTCCGGCTCGTTGATGGCAGGCGTCCACGAGTTATGGCCCACGCCGGGATACTCCGTGTACTTTGGCTTGCCGCCCGCTTCTTTGATGGCGTCGACCATGTTTCGCGAACGTTCGACTTTCACGGCGGTGTCAGCGTCGCCGTGGAATACCCAAATGGGAATGTCTTTGATTTTGGCCGCCTGTTTTTCATCACCGCCGCCACAAATCGGAACACCCGCAGCGAACCTTTCGGGATGACGCGCAAGCAAATCCCACGTTCCGTATCCGCCCATGGAAAGCCCCATCACGTAAATGCGGTCTACATCAATGGCATGGGTTTTGATCAACTGGTCGAGCAGTTCCAGTACGCGGGCCATTGGTTCCGAAGGAGTTTCCGGCATGTCGTGCTGACCTTTGCTCCAGTCCACCTCAACCCAGCGCTTGCCCGTGGGACACTGCGGGGCCATGACGAAACAGGGAAACTTTTCACGGACGTCCGCTTCGGAGAAGCGGCTGGTGCAGTGCCGCAGTTGGGCAGCATTGTCATCACCCCGCTCGCCTGCTCCGTGCAGGAAAATGACAAGCGGATACTTCGTGTCCGACTTCTCTCCGGGCACGTAGCCTTTGGGCTGTAGCCAGCGGTAGTTGAGCTCTATTTCGTCCTTCGCCCGAAACTTGCGGGCCTCGTACTGTTCATCTGCCTGCAGATTCCGGGTGAGAACCAAAGCCGAAAACATGACGGCCATGCCAATGACAAGCTGAAGTGGAGAAAACGACATGCGGCGGCACCTGCTGAGGAGTGAACAAGAAAATCGTGGCCCCGATTATTGCAGTTCTCGCTTCCTTTGAGAATTGACCACCCTCCCCACTATGGAACTGCAGGAACACCCCCTAACATATCGGGCCTTCACTTTTTGAGGGGACGACGTCCCGCTGACTGTTTTGACTTTCGATGAAAATTCCTGCTGATCTCACCGCCGAGTATCCGTTCGAGCCGAAACGTTTTGACGTGGGCGGCGCGGAAATGAGCTACGTCGACGAAGGATCGGGCCCGGTCATCCTCTTCTCGCACGGCAATCCCACGTGGAGCTTTGCCTGGCGGAAGTTCCTCTCGGCATTCTCGCCGAACTACCGGGTCATTGCCGTCGACCACATTGGGATGGGACTTTCCGACAAGCCGGCTGACTACAGTTACACACTGGAAAATCACATCAGCAATTTGGGGCGACTCATTGAGCACCTTGACTTGCAGAATGTCACACTCGTCGGGCACGACTGGGGCGGATGCATTGGGATGGGAGCCGCCGGTCGACAACCGCAGCGGTTCCGTCAATTCGTCATGATGAACACCGCCGCGTTTCGTTCGCAGCGTATTCCGTTTCGCATTGCCTTGTGTCGCATTCCGTTTCTCGGAGCACTCGGCGTGCGTGGGATGAATTTGTTCGCCGGGGCGGCGGTTTCGATGGCGGTCGAGAATTCAAAAGTCATTACGCCCACAGTCCGCCGCGGGTACCTGCTCCCATACGACTCCTGGGCCAATCGCATAGCCGTGCATCAATTCGTGCTGGATATCCCGCTCAGTGAGAGTCACGTCAGCTACAAGACACTTGTCGGTGTCGAAGAAGGACTGCAACAGTTTCAGGATCGCAGAATGCTCGTCTGCTGGGGCGAAAAGGACTGGTGTTTCACGACCGCGTTTCTCGATGAATGGGAACAGCGGTTTCCCAACGCGGAAACGTTCCGGCTACCGAACGTTGGCCATTACCTCTTCGAAGATGCTCCGCAGGAAGTCATTGCACGCATGCGGGAATGGCTTAACAACGGGTGAATGCTGAAATGTCGACCTCACCCTCAGAACGACAGGTTGCACGCAGAGTCAATCGAGTCATTGGATTCGGCTGTGTTGTCGCCGGTGCGATTGGGTTGGTCATTCTGTTTATTGTGCAAATGGAAGGTAAGTTCCTGGGATGGGAGGACTGGGTTCGGAAAGCGCCCGTACTCTGGGGCGTCGCCAGCACAGCAATTGCAGCTTTCGGCGTACGCTACTCCTGGCTCATCGAACACGCCCGCACCAGTTGGCAGCCCACGCTCGACGGACAACGGTTCGATACCGTAATCCTCTACACCCGACCTGGCTGTCATTTGTGTGAGGATGCTCACGAGTTGCTGAACCAATATCGCGCCTGGCTTCCGCGTGTGGTGGAAGTGAACATCGACGAACAACCCGATTTGCTCGACGAATTCGACACCTGTGTCCCCGTCGTCGAATGCGACGGAAAAATCCGCTTCCGCGGCCGCGTCACCGAATCACTGCTGCAACGACTCATCGAAGGCACTGAACCACTCTAACTGGTTTTTCGGAGCTGGGTGGCACAGACATTCCTGTCTGTAATTCAGGACTTGCCCCGGGCCTGGAGATACTCAATTTGGACCTCGCCAATGAAACACATCTTCCGCCTGTCTGAAGAAGTCACTGTTCCCGATGGAACCCGCCTCAGCGAAGCCATTGGCCCCGCCGTCTTCGCTGCTCAGGGACTCCCCCTGCAAGAGGGACTCAGCGTCGCCCAAGCCAATTTGCCGCCCGGTGTCACCTCACTCATCCACGTACATCCCGTCGTCTCGCAGTTCACCTGGGTTCTGGAAGGCGAACTCACCGTCACTATGAAAGATGTGAATTCAGAAACTCCTTACACATTAAGCATCCGCGCTGGCGAAGGCGTGCAAACCAATCCCGGAACCTTTTTCCAGATTCAAAACCGAGGCAAAACAACCTGCAAAGCCCTCTACATCGTCATCCCCGCCTTCGTATTCGAAACCGACGAAACCGGCCAAGTCCGCTACAACGACGCCGTCGTCCTCCCCTGGACCTGGGATGAACTCCAGCAAAAAAATTGGAAACCTGCTGAACTGAGCAGCCCTGACGAGATTTTAGAGTTGCGAGCCGAGGCATTGGCCCGCATGGCCCAAGTGTAGGCTAATTCGCGATACGTGGCTGTTGCGAAAATCGATTGGGGGCGGGCTTCAATATTCCGAATTCTCAGGCTTCCGGGAGATGTTCTCAACCGGCTGTGACCTCACTCGATCCATCGATTTCATCACCAGAAACATCGGGCCGAAGAAAACGACATAGGGCAGCCAGCCGAACGCCACGGCGAGGCCGGGGAGCATGTTGTCCACTTCATCGGGTGATCGGGCATGGGACGTAACCAGAATTGCTGCTCCCCAGAAAAAGAAGAGGCCCAGCACGAAGCCCAAGTCCCGCCACACCACTGACCAGACCAGCGGTGTGACGACGACGCAGGCAAAAACAATTCGCCCGTCAACTCGTAGCAGCATCAACGTCAGTGGAATCAAAACGCCCAGAGCGAAGATGACGAGATTCGCCTGAAACGAAACTCGGCGTTGTGGAGTGAAGAGTCCCATTTGGTGATGTCCAACAAACCCAAGTTAGACGGCTCTTGGATGCCGCGGCTGTCATGAATTGCATTTTACGTTGCTGACGTCGCAGAACATATGGCGAATCGTTGTGGGACCGTTGTGTAGTTTGAATTCTTGATCTGCATCCCACTGGGCGACTGAGTCGACTTCAGGGAAATTTGAAAAACTCTTGCCCTTTCGTGAGCGGCAATTCTTCTCAACCCCGGTTTGATGGTAGCCGGGTGTGAAATCGCACCAGTTGGCCTGGCCCAAAACCAAGACAGCCAGCCCAGGTTGCCTACGTAAAAGGCCGGTCGACACCAAATTGCAGGTGTCCAATCACGACGATGGTTTCGTCGTTGATTTCTGCGTAAGGCAATGCTCACGGCGAGCGTTGTCTATTGGACCTTTTTGTTGAGGAGTTTAGAGTCATGCCTGTTACTGGAAATCAAGTAACTTTGAACAACCAGACCATTGGCGTGGTCGTTAGCTTTAACTGCTTTTGGGACGGGGGGAAGTCGAGTCAGTCGCATCGATTCGATCAAGGAAGCCAGGGGACTATCGACCTACAGCAATGTTCTCCGCCCCCACCGAATGGCGCGCAAGTCCGACTACAGGTGTTGATGGTTGGGAGTGTCGAGCCGAATCTCATCTCGGCTCCATTTACGTACGAGCCAAACTCGGGTGGCGTCTGCTATCTCATTGCGGGACGACTGAATGATGGGCATCTTTCAGGCCCAAACAAGTGTTGAATTGACCAGTCCGAGACGGTGCTGCATATGCGCAGACCCACCTGACAAATTCAGCCGACCATTTAGGTCGGCTGAATCGCTTTTGTAGGGAAGGTAAAGTCGGCGGCAATGTATGTCGTGTGTGTAGCGGGTACCCCACTTTGCCAATAAGCTGGGAATGCGAAGTGATCAAGAAATTCATCTTGAATCGTACGGCTGGCAAGGTCGTTCTGTGTTAAAAACGCACGGCACGCTAAAGCCTCTTGGGCCTTCGGCCCCCAACGGTTGCAAAGCAACCGGGGCCACCCGCGGTGGTCTGCCGGGTGTCGGCGGCGGGAACAACGGTGGGGGAGGAGATGATGGGAATGGGGATGGACCGGGTGGCTTGGGGGGGGTGGGGGTCCTTTCGACGGTGGCGGGATCGATCCTGTTGGCGTGCCTGAAGGGGAGGTCTAGGGTGAAAGGGTCGTGCACACTTGGCTGTGGCACGTTCGTCGTATCTCGCAACGAGTTACGTGTCACGGGCGAACTCGCTTGGTGACCCAGCCGAGTTAGCAGTCGGCATTACGAAACGTAGCGGCGGCAGGGCGTGGCAACTTCAAGTTGACCACGCCCTTTATACTTTTCTGGAGGTGCCCTCAGAACTGATGCAATTCATTGGTCGCCTCTGGTAATTCCAATTTTTAGAGGCGACAATTAAACGGAATTGTCCCTGCCCGGCCCGCCCTCGACACGGTCTCCGGCAGGCTGTGATGGCAATTCACGAAGGTACTCTGCGTTACAATCCATGTCCCATCCCATTGCCACGATCGACGTTCGAATTCGCACGGTCCAGCAGTTGTTTAATTCGCTGGACGCCACTCCCTTTCCTGACACCGACCTCGATGCGGAAGCGGAAGAATTCATTTTAAGCTGGGCGAGGGAGTTTCGCTCAGATGCTCTGTTTCGAATTCGAATCCACGTCGAACATCTCCCCTCGGAGGACCATTACGTACAGAATACCGAGGCGGCTCTGAATGGATTTTTCGCCTACCGGGCCGATGTTCTGAAACGTCGGCTGCATCAGTTGCTGGCTCGGGGGCGTGTCAGCATGATCATTGGCCTCGCCTGTCTCGCAGCCTCTGTTGTCGGTGCCAACCTCGTTGGTCAATTCGGCGACGCCACGCTCGTTTTTATCTTGAGGGAGAGCCTCATTATCGGAGGCTGGGTGGCAATGTGGCGACCGCTCGAAATCCTGCTCTACGACTGGTGGCCACTGCGCCAGGAACGAATCATTTGCGAAAGACTCGCATGCGCCCAAGTGGAACTCGTCGAAGGCTGGGATACTTGACCAGAACGGAATTCTCGCGGGATCGCAAAGTGATCAAAACATTCACTGGGAATCTTCCGTTGGGCAAGCTCGACCGGATTTCGAAGCACGCTGTCCGATAAAGCCTCTCGGGCCTTCGGCCCCCAACGGTTGCAAAGCAACCGGGGCCACCCCGCGAGGTTGACAGCTTCGCCGTGGCATGAGAGTTTATTAGTCGTCCGAATTCTCACTCACACAGTTAGGGCTAAACAATGGCAAGGCAAGAGCATGTACTTTCAGTGTTTGTGGCATCTCCGGGAGATGTTGAGGCTGAGCGTGGCAAGCTTGAGGAAGTGATACGTGAATATAACTTCACGTGGAGTCGTGAATTGAATGTGCGGCTTGAGCTCGTGCGATGGGAGACCCATGCATTTCCGGGAATGGGGAGCGATGCACAAGATGTAATAAATGAGCAAATACCGGAAGACTATGACATCTTCATTGGAATCATGTGGTGTCGTTATGGCACGCCCACTGGTCGTGCCGGTTCGGGAACCATTGAGGAATTCGAACGTGCGAAGGCGCGGTATGACTCTGCCCCCGAGTCTTTACGACTAATGTTCTATTTCAAAGATGAACCAATGCCGCCAAGTCAAATCGATGCCGCCCAACTTGCAAGTGTCGGCGCGTTCAAGTCGTCACTTGGAACTGAGGGGCAGCTATACTGGAGTTTCTCCGGACTGGATCACTTTGAACAGCTAATTCGACTGCATCTCACAAGGCAGATACAGGAGTGGAAGAAACGTGCGTCAATCGACACTTCACCAACAGAGAAGAACGTAGCCTCGTCCACAGCAAACTGCGAGTTGGAGGAGGAAGGGTTTCTCGACCTAATCGAGCTTTTCGAGGATGAATTTGCTGAACTCTTGGATATTACGCAGCGGATAGCGTCGGCAACTGAGCATATCGGTCAGAAGATGCGAGACAGAACGACTGAGATGCAGAATCTGCCTCGCGATGAGAATGGGAATGCGGACAGGCGAGAGTCAAAGCGGTTGATCGGGAAAGCCGCGACCGATATGGATCAGTACTCGTCGCGCATCGAGGCAGAATTACCTCTATTTAGGAAGTCAATGAACGTTGGAATGAACTCGTTTATCAAAGCTGCAACACTCGTGGTCGACTTTGATGCAAGTGACCGGGACATTCAACAGACGAAAGAAGCCCTGACTGCAACCACGAAAATGCGGCAATCACTAGGTGAAGCAAAAGGGTCAATGAGCAATTTTCGCGATGTCATCGCTGCCCTGCCTCGAATGACTACCCAACTCAACAGGTCCCGCAGAAGGGTCACGGCAGTTCTCGATCTGTTGATTAATGAGTTTTCGAGCGGTGAAATTCTTCTGCTTGAGTCGGAGAAGGTTGTAAGGGACTTCATAACCAGTTCTGAACCGGAGTAGTCGGAGGGTGCATGCGACCAAGCATCAAAGCCCCGTACCTACTGGAAGGTGCGTATCAATGCTCCCCGACGATTGCGCAAACCACAACTGCTTAAATCAAACACAATCCCGTTCTAAGGCAATACCAGAAACATTCCCGTATAGACCATGGTCGCTGTTGTGGCTGCCTGGGCATTGAACGGTACCTGGTAGCGGAGGGCTGGGGCGGGGTCGCCGGGTCGGTAGTAGCCGAGTGGGTAGTGGCGACGCCAGACGGGGTCGAGGGCGATTTGGTATGGCAGGCCAGCAGCCTGCACACCGAAGCGGGCCATCGAGACGACGGGCTGGATGATTTCCGGGTACGTGTGGCCGTATCGCTCCAGCGACGGGTCTTCGAAGTACAAAGGATTGTACGACACGTTGGCTGCCTCCCACTGGAATTCCGTCGTGGCGAAAGCGCGTTCGACAGCACCACTTTCGGGCAGCGGAACAATTTCCGGCGTGCGCGAACGGGGATCAGAGGGATCAGTCGTTCGTTTACGGCCGGTGGGCGAGTAGTCGTGGAATGGTTCGATCTGTGTAATCGGACGGAATTCGTACACGGCGTCCGTGGCTGGAATATCGACGTCAACAAAATTCTGATCCTGTGGTGCAGGCGGCAAATCAACAAGTGCCGTCCGCGCTGGAACCAGTTGAGTTTGTTCCGGCATGGGAGGCAGGAAGTTGGAGGCGTCGGGCGTTAGTGGACCGGGAGCGACTTGTACCGTCGCTGCGGGCTGCGGCTGTGGTTCGTCATCCTGTTGATACAACGCGGGATTCGGAACCACGAGCGGAGTTCCCTCCCCTTCCGGGAGAAAGACGTCGTCGGGGTTGAGGCGTCCCGCCACGAGATTTTCAGGTAGCGGATTCGGTTCTTCAGGCAAAGCGGCAGCGGGCTCCTCGATGGTGGCTACGGCAGCTTGTTGCTGTTCGAGCTCCATCATTTCGTCAGTCGGGAATGGTGGTGCGGTTCCCTGCTTTGCAACCTGTGGCTGAGCCACGACAGGTTCGACTGAGTCCACGAGAGCATCGCCCACCAAGGCATCGGGGGCAGGCTGCAGGGCAGCACCTCGATCAAGTGACTGAGGAACTGGAGTTGAAAACAGTGGACGCGGCGTGTCGTCGCCAGCAGAACGCCAATTCGGCGCATCACCGAAAGCAGCATCATTTGCCGCAGTGTCCTCTACCGTGGGAGCCGTAGTCTCCGGCGCGGCGACGACTTCAGCTTCGTCGGGAGCCGTATTCTGCTCAAAGGGAATGGGCGTAGACGGGGGCGGAGCGGGATTACTCGAACGTTGGGCAGCACCGGGCGAGCGTCGTCGCGGATGCTGCAGTGACTCCTTCAGCTTTTCCCAGCGCATTTCGGCCGAGCGACTTTTCAGCCGCTGAATGGGATCACCCTGCTGCTGGGCAGCGGCGTCCATACCGATGCCGCATACCACGGAACTGCTTAAAGCCAGGCACCACAGCCAGTTAAAGGCTGTCCACCGGCGCGTGTTCGACGGTGTAGTTGGGTGCTTCTTGCGTAATGGCAATGTCATGCGGGTGGTTCTCCCTCACCGTGGCCGCGCTCACGCGGAGGAACCGTGACTGAGTTCGAAGTTCTTCAATCGTTCGAACCCCGAGATATCCCATCCCGGCACGCAGCCCCCCCACGAGCTGGTACAGGAGGCTATTGAGCGGACCTTTGTACGGTACGCGTCCTTCCACCCCCTCTGGAACTAGTTTCGGCTTCCCACGGCCATCGTCTTCAGTTCCGCTCTGCCGATACCGCTCACTTGAGCCTTTTACCATCGCGCCTAACGACCCCATTCCTCGGTATCTCTTGAATCGTCGACCTTGGAACAGGATGGTTTCACCTGGACTTTCGTCCAGTCCTGCGAGCAGTCCCCCCAGCATGACGACGTGCCCGCCGACTGCCAGAGCCTTCGCAATGTCACCGCTGTATCGGATGCCCCCATCGGCCACGACGGGGATATCCGTCCCCTTCAGTGCGGCGGCAGCGTTCGACACGGCCGTCAACTGCGGGACACCCACTCCTGAGATGATGCGGGTGGTACAAATCGATCCAGGACCAATTCCGACCTTCACACAGTCGGCACCAGCGTCGGCCAATGCCTTGGCACCTTCAGCCGTCGCGATATTTCCCGCAATGACATCAATAGTCCACTGCTTTTTGATTTGGGCCACGGTGTCGATGACGTTCTTCGAGTGCCCGTGGGCACTGTCGACGACCAGCACGTCAACGCCGCCGTTGATGAGCTTTTCGGCCCGCTCGTAGTCATGTACACCAACCGCTGCACCGACCCGCAGACGGCCGCGACTGTCTTTGTTGGCTCTTGGGTAACGGAGGTTCTTGTCGATGTCTTTGATGGTGATGAGACCGCGAAGCTGGAATTTCTGGTCAACCAGCAGCAGCTTTTCGACCCGGTTTTCCCGCAGAATGCGTTCGGCGTCTTTGAGATTCGTGTCTTCCGGTGCCGTGACGAGGCGGTCCTGCGGCGTCATGACGTCGCGGACCTTGGTGTCGCCGGAATCCAGGAAACGCAAGTCGCGACGCGTCAGAATTCCCCGCAGAATGTTGTTCTCATCGACAATGGGTACGCCGCCAATGTTACGGGCGTCCATCATGGAAATGGCCTGAGAAACCGTGGCGTCGGGGCGGAGTGTCACCGGATCGACAATCACACCGTGCTCACTCCGTTTGACCCTGTCCACCTCCAGAGCCTGCTGCTCATGGGACAAGTTCTTGTGGACAATTCCCAGTCCACCTTCCTGAGCCATCGCAATGGCCATGTCACTCTCGGTGACCGTGTCCATAGGACTGGAAATGATGGGAATGTTGAGCGAAATGTTCCGGGTGAGCGTCGTCGAGACGTCAGCGTCAGCTGGCATGACCTCACTGTAAGCGGGAACGAGGAGGAGGTCGTCGAACGTAAGCCCTGTTTCGAGCAGGCGATCCTTCATTTGAGCACAAAGTCGGTTGAAGTTTGGGAAGGTGGTCAACTTCCCGTCACAGGATACCGCCCTGCCCCACAGATTTCGACCCTCTGGACCAGGGATTCAAAATCGGGAATGGGCCTCCCAAATTCGCGCAAAGACCAATGCCCAGCACAATTACCCCGAACGCATCAACCATGCGAGAGGCAAGTTCAGCCGCCCCGGAGTAAGATGAAGTCGTTACGTCTGCACTTGGGCCAGCTGTGCTGGTATCATGGAGACAGCGAGAGGATTTAATCTCTTGATTGGGGGCGACGATGACATCGTCGAAAACGACAAAGTTTCTATTCAGCCTGCTTGTGGGTGTGGGCTGTGGATTAGTTCTTGCCGCATTACTGGTTGGCGGGTTCGTATTGTTGGCGATCATCGAATTGTCATCAGGGTCTGACGCGGGATCGATCGAACTGGCCCGCGAATGGCGTGATGAGTTGACAGCATATGCTTCCGTTCAGGAAGCACTGGAAGCCGATGCCGAAATTGAACATGTTGAATTCGAAAACGGCGAATGGATCATCGGTCGGGCACGCAACAGTCATGGCACACACGAGGGAGGCGGAACGGTCGTGGTATGTGACTCACACGGCGAAGTTCATGGATTTCACAACAGCCACATTTGCGGCGAGGGATTCTTGACGGACGTGTTTGCATGCGTCGATGATGCGCCCACGTTCTACATTTGGATGTCCGACCACGGCTTTGACGAATACGACTTCGACGAAACGAATAGTCCGGCGGAGTAACAACAAAAACCTTCCACCGACTTCATCTCAAAAACAGGCAGAGCTCGTCCAAACCCGTTGGGCGGGACAGCAAGCTGTTTTCACCCTGTAGGCGCTTTCCTGAATCGTTGATTATGTAGAACCGCAGTGCACGCTGAGGATCGCAGAGAAAACATGACGGTATTGCCTCGGCGTTCTCTGCGACCTCCGCGTTTCAAAATCCAATGGGATGGTACGATGCAGACCGAAGCGGTTTTCCACGAGATGCCCCTTACGCAGCCGCCGGTTCGACGTCGAGAGCGGCGTGGCCGCCGAGCACCATTTGTCGGGTCATGGCGACTTCAATGACCAGCAGGCCAAAGACACCAAACAGCAGCAACCACCACAGTTCAGTGCGGGAATTCTCCTGTTTGAGCTGATCGGTGATGTTGGTCATTTCCTCGACACGGACAATAGTCCCCGAGTCGGTAATGGCTGCCCATTGGGCGTCGTCCAGTTGCGAAACGTCAGACTCAGAGCGATCGAAATCGACGACAAAAGGCTCTCCACTCTCCGGGATATCCGTGGCAAGGTGGAAGTAGTACGTTCCAGCAATATCGGCGTCCGGGTACGAAAGTGTGGGAGCGTCAGCGAGGCGAACCTCCGCCAGTGGCAGGCTGTCACCAGTGGGCCCCGAGACAACCCAGTCGGCCGCTTTGGTGTTCGGTGGCAGCGGCAGCAGGAGAGGATCACTTACGTTAACGTTTCGACGGGGGCCGGTGGCCGTCAGAGCGAACACCAGTTCGTGGACGAACGAGAGGTAATCATTCCGAGCGGGAAGTGTGCTCCAGTCGGCGTCGAGTGGGACGGCGAACTGCACAATTTTACCGTCACCCCAGTCGCGACTCGCGAGCAGCGTGGCTTCGTTCGACAGCTTGGCGAGTGTTTGCGCGGGCGGTATCGACACGGTGTTGTCGCTGATTTTTTCTGCCAGCTCCGCATTGGCCGCGGCGACGCGTGGAGTCAGGCCCCACCAGCGGCTGAACCGGGTTTCGGCGAAGTCGATGCCACGTTCCTTCCGAAAACGCTCCAGCCACGGAACTTGTAGTGTCTGATGGTCCACGGTCACGGACTCTTCGGCGGCAGTGGTGTCTTCCTGCTCGATTTTCACAAAGTCGAGCGGCAGGAGCGGCACGTTCTCGGTGAGTGTCAAATTGTTCCAGGCTTGCCCGTTCACCAAATCGCCCGGCGCAATCACCACTCCGCCACCCGTTTCCGCGAACTGGACCAGTCGGTCGGCGTCGGGCTGGGTAATGCTCGGGACATTGCACAGGAACACAACGCGATAATCGGCCAACTGCACGGTTCCGAGTTCGTCTGCCTTGATGACATCGGCCCGAATCCAGGGCGCGTTGCCCGTGGCCGCGAATGCAGATTTCAAAAAGAACGTTTCCTGCTTGAGCGGATCAAGCTGCGGGTCACCATCGATGAGCAGCACGGGAATTCCGTCGGCGACGGTAACGACGGCACTGGCCGTGTTGTCCGCCGGCAAATTGTCTTCGTCGAGGCTCACACTCATGATGTAAGAGCCCACCGCATCGAACCGATGCTCGAACTCCACCAGCGCTTCGCCATTGGGAAGCAACGCGACTTCAGTCGCTTTGGCGGGGAGCCGCTGGCCGTCGATTTCGAGGAACACGTTCCGCTGAATGTTGTCGCCGCCAGACTGCCGCACGGTAGCTCTGAGCCGAATGGGAAAATCCGGAACGGTTACATTGCGGGAGAGTTCCACACGGTCCACTGAAAAGTTGGTGGAGTCGCCACGTTGTCCGGCAACGTCAATGGCATACACCTTGGGAGGAATGCTCGGCTGTTGACGCAGGTCTTCAATCCGTTCCCAGCGGGCTTGATCCTCCAAATGCCACGGCAGTGCCTGTCCGTCAGTGAGAATAATCACCTCGCGTGACACATTGCTGCTCGTCGAGAGGATTTGCATCGCTTCGGTAATGGCGAAGGAAAGGTCCGAGGTGCCCGACGGGGCGGGGAGATCATTCAATTGTTCTCGGACCCGACCAAAGTCAGTGGTCGCCGGCACGATGAGTGGGCGTGTCCGTGTGCGAGCATCGATGAGTGCCGCAGTATCACCGGGATTCAAGTCTTCCAGCGCGGCATGAATCCAGTCGATGGACGCAGCATGCGGCGTAATAGCCTTCCCTTCCCAACCGGTCGAGTAGGAACTGTCGATGACAAACACGACATCACGGCTGACACCATCGGAAAGTGTGGCGAAAATTCCACCCTGCCCCCATGGTCGCGCGAGCGCCAGAGCTACAAGTGCTACGAGTAGCATACGAAGCAGCAGCAGCAACCAGTCCTGCAGGCGAATTCGTCGTCGCGTTTTCTTCCCCAGTTCGAGGAACTGCATTGCTCCCCACTGAACAACATCAAACTTCCGCTTGCTCAGCAAGTGCGCAATGACCGGCAGGCCCACAGCCACAAGGCCGGCCAGCATTGCGTAGTTGATGAAAGCAAATCCCATGGGGAATTAGTGGGTAGGAGTTTGGCAGGAAAGCCATTGGGAGGGGCAATCGCTACTAGTTGGGACAGACACCTTCTGCGACCTTCGACCGCGAGCCGGCAGGCACGACGCGGCTTTGAGAACGCAACTCACGTTCTTCGCCGCCCCACTACTCGTCGCCAAGATACTGCAACTGAATGTTGGTGTTCGGCAGCGACTTCTTCAACTCATCGACGCCTGCCTGCGTAACGGCGGTCCGGGTGACCTTAAGGTCCTCCAAGTGCTTTAGACCTGCCAGGTGCTTGAGGCCAGCATCGGTAATGGTGGTTGATCCCAGGTGCAGGAACTTCAGTTTGGTCATCCCTTCCAAATGCACCATGCCGTTGTCGGAGAGTTGCGTGTTATCGAGGTTGAGCCATTCCAAGTTTTCCAGGCCAGCAAGATGTTCGACGCCTGCGTCTGTGAGCGGAACACGCCACAAGTTCAGTTTCTTCAGGTTCGTCAACTTGCCGACATGTTCCATGCCTGCGTCGGTGATTTGGCTATCCTCACTAATGTCCAAATCTTCCAGGGTGGAAATCTGCACAAGGTGCTCCAATCCGACGTCAGAAATCTGGTCTTGAGAAACTCGCAACTTCTTCAGGTTGGGGAACTGCTGCAGAACAGCCAGGGCTTCATCTCCAGCCAGCGTCTTGGCCAGAGTCAGTTCCTGTAAATTCTGCATCTTGGACAGGTTTTGCAGTCCGACTTCGCTGACCCACAAATTGTCGAGCGACAACGCGCGCATTCTCGTCAGCTCGGCAATCTCGATCAGCCCGCCGTCGTCAACGGTGCATGTTGTCGTCTTTCCCGACAATCGCAACACCTCCAGACGATTGCACATGCCAATTTTCTTCATGCCCGAGTTGGTCAGACTGATGCCACGCAGGTCGAGTTCCTTGAGCGTCATCACCTGCGACGTCACGGTTCTAATTCCCATGTCAGTGACCTTTGGGCTGTCGATTTTGATTGACTGCACGCCACCGAAGGACGTCAAGGTACCCAGAGACGTGTCTTCGATTTCCATGCCACGGAAATCCAGAGAAATGACATTCCCTTCCGGATTCTGCTTGAGGGCAACCCCCATCCGACGGTACGCATCCGCCGAGCCAGGACTGTCCGGCGGAATGTACTCACCCTGCTCGGTTGTCGCGCGCGGTTCGGGTGGCGGTGTGTCGTCTTCGACGTCACTAACGCAACCGACAAACAGCAGCGGTAAAAACAGCAACAGGGATGTGAGCTTGAGCGATTCGTTCATTGTCTGTTTCTGATGAGGGAATGTTCGTTTTAGTTCAATTCAGGTTGCGGCAACGGCAAATGCACTACAAAGAATCCTCGCAGATCCGGCCGGACTACTCAATGAGTTCGGCCTTGCACAACGACAAAATGGTATTCACCAGCGACTTTAGCTCCGAGCAGGCATTGATTGCCACCGTCAGGTCTTCTCCCTCCAGGATTCGACCGGCATCAACCGTCTTCTTGTACGATTTTGTCTTTGATCCCGTGCGGTAGACGTCCGCCAAGCGATACGCGGGAGGATTGCCATGATTGACCGTTTCAGGATTCTTGCCGGGGACCGTTTTGTTACTGCCCGTCAGCTTTTGAATCTTACTCCAGTACGGCAGCAGCCACGCTTCAAAGTCATGCAGAGCCACGTGAGGATGAAAACGCTCCTCTTTGCCGACCCATTCGCGCATCTTTCGCTTGGCGTCATCCGCAGTTTCAAATTCAGGTGGGGCTGAGCCCGTGTAGACGTCTGTTATGGCAATGACAGCATTGGCTGGTCGCTTGCGGTCCTTTATCAACTGTTCAACAACTCTTTTGAGTTTCGCTTCCGTGGGAATTCGACCATTGAATGGGATGAATTGCAGACTCGGCATTTTGCCCGGCAGCTTCGTTTGGAGAAACTCATTCAATTTCTGCTTGAAGGCCGTTTCTGTCTTACCTTCGACGATGATGGCAATTCTCACTGAGCCCGACCTCCGAGTATTCCCATGCTCCACAATTCATCCATGGAGTAGTCTTTGAGCCACTCATCCAAATCGAGTTCACTCCCTCGCACCATTTCCACGGCGCCGGTGTCCAGCATATTCATGGCGACAACTTCGTCCGGCTTCAAATGCCGCACGAGTCGGTCAGAATGTGTGGCGACAATAAGCTGCGTCCGCTGCGAGGCTTCTCGGAACAGTTCCGCCAGAATCGCCAGCAATTCCGGATGCAAACTCACTTCCGGTTCGTCAATCATGGTCAGTGCGGGAAGGCCCGGGCTGTAGAGCAGCGTCACCAGCCAGAGAAAACGCAACGTTCCCTCTGAGAGTTGGTGCATGTAGAACGGCTCTTTACTGGTCTTGTCCTTCCAGGTCATAGCCAACAGACCAGCCGCAACAGGTGGAAAACCCAACCGCTCAAAATTGGGGAATCCTGCACGCAGCGCTGCTTGAACTGCTTCGAAATCATCAGGCTGATTTTCTCGCATGCCGTAGAGACATGAGGCGAGATGTTCGCCATTCGTTCCTGGCGAATTGACGGTCTTCAACTGCTGCGGCATTCGGATCGGCGAATTTCCGTTCACGTCGATCACGCCGTATTTACCCTGCCCCCAGAGGCTATGGCCAAGCGAATCAGTCATGATCGAATACTTAAGTGACTGAATTGCGGCGTCTCGCTTCTTGGGAATGTCACTGTCTCCCCATTCCTCGTAACGCGTTAAATCTGCTGATGGCCCGGCGAACGCGGATTCAAGCGGGGAGACACTTCCATGTGGCAAGGTAGAGACGCTTCTGGTTGGGTTGCCGTCGCTGTCGTATTTGAGGCTTGATACCTTCTCTAGGTCGCGACGAATGATGTCCTCTTCGACATCGCCACTTGAGGTGAGAACCTCCAAGAATTCATTGCTCACTTGGTATGAAGTGAAAATGCATCGCACCTCGAGCCCGTAGCGGAGAGTTCGCTTTCCGTAGCCAGGGGAAAAAAGCAATGAAAAGCCTATGCGATCTATTTTTGGGTGAGAACTCAGATTTGAAGCAAGGGTTGATGCGCCACCAAAATCGCCGAATGCACTGGCAAGCTCACCTTGTACCGATGCCCCCAACAGCGAAAACACATCCAGGAGCGATGTCTTCCCACAACCGTTCGCTCCAATCAACACGTTCAGCGGTTTGAGGGGGAGGTTGACGTCGACGAGTCGGCGGAAGCCCTGGATGTGAATGCGTTCGAAGGTGCTCATCGATCACACTCCTGCTTGAATGGACAACTGCACCTGCACGCCACCCACGCTGACAGATTTGCCGCCGTTGCCGTCGGCGAGCTGCTGGATGCCATTGGCGCGGGTTTCGGTCAGGATGAGGCTTTCCCATTCGGTGAGCATGGTTGTCAGGTTCTCGGTGGAGTCGGCGGACCACTGAATTGTAATCCGGTCATTCTCTTCGAGTTGGGTGTCCTTACGCAATTGCTGAATGTGTCGAATGAGATCGCGGGCCATCCCTTCCCGTTCCAATTCGGGCGTCAGGCTGGTGGACAGGGCGACCTGAATGCCGTCTGCGTCAGCACTCGCCCAGTCACTGGCCTGCTGCACGCTGACCATGACATCGACAGGATCAAGTGTTACCTCATTCCCTTGAATGTCCACGGTGACCGACTCCCCACTCCGCAGCGGAGCGAGCAGCGCACCATCCAGCTCGGGTAGTGCTGTCCGCAACAACTGGAGCAACTTGCCGTACTTCGGGCCGAGAGTCTTCAGGTTCGGCTTGTAGGCGTAGCTCACCAGATCGTCGAGGTTCTCCGCACGGGCGACTTGTTTAACGTTGAGTTCATCGGCAATGACATCGGCGTACTGTTCGAGCGCTTCCGCCTCTGCTGCATCACGGCAGGCGAATCGCAACTCCGCCAGCGGTTGACGCACGCGCAGTTCTGCGGTTTCACGCAGTCGGTGTCCCAATCGCACGAGTGTCTGCACGAGAGCAGTACGACCGTTGAGGGCCAAATCGACTTCGCCGGACTCGAACGTCGGGAACTTGCAGAGGTGGACCGAATCGGGTGCTGAGGGATCCACACTCACCACGAGGTTCTGGTACATCCTTTCGGTAAGGAACGGGATGCATGGCGCGAGCAGTTTGGTCATGGTGACCAGCACGTCGTACAGGCTCTGGTATGCGGCGAGTTTGTCCTGATCCCATTCGCTCGCTGCTGCTCCGTCTTCACGGGGACGCCAGAACCGGCGGCGGTTGCGTCTGATGTACCAGTTCGACAGGTCATCAATGAAGACCTTCGCCGCTTCCATGAAGGTGGCGGTGTCGAATTTCTTGAAGCTCTCATGGGCAATGGTCGTCAACTCGCGGACGCGGGAGACAATCCAGCGGTCGATTTCTGGTCGCTCGGCCAGCGGCACTTCCGGCAGTGCGGGATCAAATCCATCGAGGGCGGCGTAATTCACGAAGAAGGCGTAGCTGTTCCACAGCGGAATGAGCACCATGCGGCGAATGTCGTCGGCAGGCGTGCTGGTGACCTTACAGGTCGGCAATCCTTCTTTCGTCTCACTGATGGGGCCGTCCACTGTCTGCAGCGTGACCGGTTCCTCAGCATGACGCAGACCGAACCGCAAATCGGTCGCGGGATTCTGGGCACAGTACATCCAGCGGAGCGTGTCGACCCCCAACTGCTCGGCCGCTTCCTCGAACCAGATTGCCGTTCCGTCCGACTTGTGCATTGGCTTGCCGTGCTCGTTCATGACGAGCCGGTGGCCGAGCAGGTTTTTGAACGGCTTCTTCTGTTCCGGTTCATCGGTCTCGTCGTACCGCATCATGGTGGCGAGCGAGAGCATGGAGTAGAACCAGTTGCGGAACTGGCCGGGGAAACACTCCGTCACCAAATCGGCGGGGAACCACTCGGACCACGACTCTTTGTCATGGTTGTAGTGCATGGTCGAAAACGGCACGATTCCCGCATCCAGCCACGGATTCCCCACGTCCTCAATTCGTTCCAAAACAGCGCCGGTCTTCTCGCTCTTGATTTTGACCTTATCGATCCAGGGACGATGCGGCGTGTGCCCTTCAAACTCATCCCAGCCTTCAACGGCCCGTTCTTTCAGCTCGGCCAGCGAGCCCATGACTTCGAAGTCCGTGGGATCATCGGGATTCACCCAAATCGGCAGTGCCAGCCCCCAGAAGCGTTTCTTGGAAATCATCCAGTCCCGCATGGTGGTGAGCCATTCAATTTCCCGCTCCTGCCCCTGAATGGACTCCGGCAGCCAGTTAATGCACTTGGTGACTTCCTTGATTTCATCCCGCCAGTCCATGTTGATGAACCACTCATCCACCAGCCGGAACACCAGCTCATCCCCCGTCCGCCAGCAGTGGGGATAAATGTGAGGATACGTTTCCACATAAACGAGCAGCCCCTTCTCCTTCAGCGACTCAAACACCATCTCCGCCGTTTCCGGTGCGATGGCTTCTTCGCCAGTGAACGGGCCAAAGCCATCGAGGTAACGCCCATCTTCCCCCAAAGGAGCGATGACCGGCAGACCTGCCTCGACGCCGATTTTATGATCGATGTCACCGCAACCCGGAGCACTGTGAACAATCCCGGTACCCTCACCGGCGACGACGTTGGCGTTCCCTTTATTATCGCGACCGCCATCGATGATACGATGTGCGTCAGACCCACTACGCTTTGGAATTAGATCCAGGTCGGAAGCGATTTGCTTTAGCCCCTGATAAAGCCGAGACCGAAGTTCATTCACGAGTCCCTTCTTCGTGGTTCTTTCGATGGGATCAACGGTTTCCCAATCGCTAAGAGTAGCCCAAAGTTCGCTGGCTCCGAGTTTCGACGTTGTCAGGTTGAACGTGTTTTGCGCCCAATGTTCCGCCAACTTCATCAAAGAACAGAATGACGAATACTCTTGATGATTAACGAATGTGACGCCGTAGTTACTGAGCTTCGCTTTCGCGTGTTGCAGTCCACCGTCAAAATTCCAATCCGGACCAATCGTTCCGTCGACATTCGCGTACCTGAGAAGCTCACGGATGTGGCCAATGAAGACATTGATTTCAGCTACGATCATTCCGGCGACAGCAACTGCGTATGCGAGATTCATTTGATGCTGCTGATCGGCAACTTCGCCGGCCGCGACCATCTTTTCGATGTCACCCCATTGAATGACGCTTAGGTCTTTCGCTCTGCGCGCAAGTTCCTCGACGTCTTGCGCGAAACCTTTCTCAAGTGCCTCTTGAATGTCGACCTTGGATTGATAATACGGATCGCACTTCCAAAATGATCTCGATACAGCGGATTCTCGCGGCATATGTGCATCGATTGGATCGTAGGGAGGTTTTGAATGTGGAAAGCCGCCGGACGCATTCTGAGCTTTCAACTCATCAAACGGCCCCTGATACCGCCAGCCAACCATCTCGGCGCCTTTCAGTTCGCCGACCACTTCATAGCCCCCCTGCTCTTTGAAGATTTGGGAAATCGTCTTCAGCTTGCCAACCCCTTCCGGCCAGCCCCATTCAGGACGCCCAAACCCTTCCTTGAATTCCTTCTCCAACCGCTGGAAGTTGAGGTTCTCCTTGGCGAAGTAGTAAACGGCCCCGTCCTTGTTCGCCCGGAGTTTGATGTAATCCAGGTCGGGATTGACCATGCAGGCGACGTTGGATGTGAGGGTCCAGGGAGTGGTGGTCCAAATGAGTAAGAACTCATTGGTCGAAGGTTGAAGGTCTAAGGTTGAACGTTCCTCACCTTCGACCTCCCTCAAGATCGGAAACCTCACAAAACACGACTTGTGCGTCGTCAACTTCCGACCATCAGCCACTTCCATTTGCGAATACGCACTACCGCCACGACCGCTCCAGGGCATGACGTCATGCCCCATGTACACCTTCTTACGGTCGAAGCACTTCTTCAGAAACGTCCAGATTGTCTCATTGTTCTCCGTCGAGAACGTAAAGTAGCTTCCGCCCCACTTGGGATTGCCGAGCTGAGCCGTCAGTTCTTCAGCGGTACCTTCTGCTTCCACCCCCTTCGGCGTGCGCAGCGTGATTTTGTCGTCGCGGCCAATGTGTGCTGACAGCTTGCGGAGTTCGTCGGGACTATCCCATTCCATCCAATAGCCGAGACGAATGGACTGCTCCGTCTGACGCGCGGCGAATTTCAGCACGCGTTTCTTGCACTCGTAGACGAACTTATCGATGCCGTGCTCGGTAATGGCGGCCTTGGTGCCGAGCTTCATTTCCTTTTCGACTTCCACTTCGACCCACAGCCCCTGGCAATCGAATCCGTTCTGGTACCGCTGCTCGTGGCCGTTCATCGCCCAGTAGCGCTGGAAGACGTCTTTATAGGTGCGTCCCCACGCGTGGTGGACGCCCATGGGGTTGTTCGCAGTAATGGGACCGTCGAGGAACGACCACTTGGGTCCGCCCGCGTTCTGACGAATGAGTCGCTGGAACACATCCCGCTCCTGCCACAGGCGGAGCATGTCATGTTCCCCTTCCACAAACCGCGACTCATCAACACGTTGAAACATTTTCGTTCGTCCAAATCCAATAGAATTCCTACCGACATGCCGATTCCACCGACACGCCCCCACACGGGGAAGCGAGCATATTCGAAGATTAGCCGAAAAGTTGCAAATGCCCGGGGGATTCGTCCTTCAAACATTGGATTGGACATCCCTTCCATCGTGATCCCTGGAGAAAAGATTTTGAAACGCAGAGAACGCCGAGTTCGCAGAGGGAGAGTTGGGAATCTCTTGACTTCTCAGCGTACCCCGCGACCTCGGCATTTCTCGAAAGTAGATGAGTTGCTGATTGTTTCGTGCATGGGCATCATGTCATTGTGGAGTTGGCCCTCTCAGCGGGATTTCTGATGCATATTGACGAATTGACTTCGACAATCATTGGTGCAGCGATCAAGGTGCATCGCTCGCTGGGGCCGGGGCTGCTGGAGTCAGCCTATGTGGCCTGCCTCGCCTACGAACTGCAACAGCGGGGGATTCAGGTAAGAACAGAGGTCTCGATCCCCGTCATTTACGAGGGAGTTCAATTAGATTGCGGTTTTCGTGCTGATTTGATTGTGGCCGACCAGGTCATTGTCGAATGCAAAGCCAAGGAAAATATCCATCCCGTCGACAAAGCCCAGGTACTGTCTCATTTGCGGCTGACCAATCTTCAGGTTGGCCTGTTGATCAACTTCCATGAACTTGTCCTGAAAAATGGAATCAGCCGAATCGTCAACAACTACCAGGATGGGTAGATCAGCCGCATTCGCGGCGGCGCATCAGCAATTCTCCCCTCCTCTCTGCGAACTCGGCGCTCTCTGCGTTTCAAAATACTCTTCTTTTGTGTGGCATGTGCATTACCGGTCGCAGCGGCATTGTCATTGACAACGGGGGAGTGCGGCAAATAACCTGAAGTTCCTCCAAATGCCCACCTTACGTACGGCCTGCCTGAGTTCATTGTTCCAGACTGGAATTACGCCTTGGCGTAAACTCAACTCATTTTCAGTGAGATGACACCATGAAAGTTGCACCAGTTTGACTGGTGTGGTCGTTTCTTGTCGTTGTTTCGATGGGATACTTTGGAGGAGCCTTACGAGGTCTGCGAATGATTGTTCGAAACCATTCAGGAGATGCCTAATGCTTTGGGGACTTTTGTTCTCACGGGATGCCCGCCACTTGAGGATTGTGGTTTTCCTCATTGTGCTGGGAGGTGCTGGTGCCTTCTGGGTGCGTCAGCAACTCATTCCACCGACATATGGTGAGTTGGGCCAGTATCGAACTGCGGCGCTGGACGAGAACAAATCGCGTCCCATGCGGATTACAACCGACGCCACCTGTCTGAAATGCCACGAGAGCGTGCACGAAGAGCGGATGGAATCACCCCACCAGGCGGTGGCCTGCATGCACTGTCACGGCATGGGGCATGACCATATGGCTCAGGCCCTGCTGGCTCAGGACGATCCTAATCATGAAATTCCCGAAGCCGCTGAGTGGGATGGGAATTTCATGACCAAACTTGATTTGTTTGTCACACAGGATCGTGCGATTTGCCTGTCCTGCCATCAACGCGTGGTCGGTATGCCCGCATCCTTCCGCAGCATTGTCGTCGCGGAGCACCTGGACGAACAGGGTGCCAGCGAGCCGAACGACAAGAACGTCTGTTTCGAATGCCACGAAGGTCACAGTCCCGGCCTGTAAGAGAGTCGCCAACGACTTGAAAGAACCCAACTGGAGAACAACGTCATGAATGATCTTCCGATTCTCGGACAGGACAACGGCGGTTGCTGCGGGGGAAGCAGTGGCGGGGGCGGCTGCTCCAGCTCAGGCGGCGGCTGCAGTTCCGGCGGTTGTGGAAGCGAAGAAGCCGCTTTCCTGAATGCGCGACGCGACTTTCTGCAGAAGGCCACGAGCGTGACCTTGGGCGGGCTCATGCTCACCATGCTCCCCGTGAATGCCGAAAGTGAAGAAGGTGCTGACAGCGATGACGGCGCGAACTTCCGCGGTGATGGTGCCGCAAGCCGCGAGAATTCAGGCCCGGTGATGTTTGCCTTCCTCATCGACACCGAAAAATGTACCGGTGCTGGTAAATGCATGACCGCCTGCCGCACTGAGAACAACGTGCCTGAGGGCCATACTCGCACTTGGGTCGAACGGTTTGTGCACTACAAAGACGGCTCGGTCAAAGTCGACCTCGTCCCCGAAACGGGCTATGCGAGTTCCAACGTCCCCGAAATTCCAGAGGACGAAGTCGAGCGTGCGTACTTTGTGCCGAAGTTGTGCAATCAGTGTGTGGAGCCGCCGTGTAATCAGGTCTGCCCGGTGAATGCGGCGTTTGAATCGCCCGAAGGGATTTCACTGGTCGACTCCGAAACCTGTATTGGCTGTGCCTACTGCGTGCAGGCGTGCCCATACGGCGTGCGGTTCATTAACCCCGAAACGAACAACGCCGACAAATGCACGTGGTGCTACCACCGCATTATCAACGACGAATCACCGGCCTGTGTGGAAGCGTGCCCGACTGGTGCCCGCGTGTTCGGTCGACTCGATGACCCGAACAGCGAAATTGCCAAGCGTCTGGCCGAAGTGCCGACACATGTGTTGAAGGAACATTTGGGCACTTTCCCACGGCTGCGTTACATCGGAACGTCCTCCGAAGTTGTGTGATGTACCGAAGTGCCCCTGTGTTGAGTTGGACAAGTTGACGACTGGAATCATTCCATGGACGAGCTGACATACATTTTTCCGAACGACACCCACCCCTGGTGGAGCATTATGATCGTGCTATACCCGTACATCACGGGTCTGGTGGCCGGGGCGTTTGTGGTGTCGGCGTTGTATCACGTCTGGGAAGTGAAGGCGCTCAAGCCCGTCGCTCGCCTCGCTCTGGTGACCGCTCTTTGCTTCTGCGCTTGTGCGACCATGCCACTGCTGCTGCATTTGCATCACCCCGAGCGTGCCTTCAATATCATGATCACGCCCAACACGAACTCCGCCATGGCCGGGTTCGGGTTCATATACAACGTCTACCTGCTGCTGCTCATTGTCGAAGTCTGGCTCGAATTCCGGCCTGACATCATTGGACTGGCAGGCAAGCCCGGCCGCCTGCAGTGGCTCTACAAAACCCTTGCCCTGGGCGATGGCGAAGTCACCGAGCAGTCGCGAGTTTATGATGAGAAAGTCATCGGCTGGCTGGCCCTCATTGGAATTCCCGCCGCCTGCATTCTGCACGGATACGTCGGCTTCCTGTTTGGCGCGGTGAAAGCGAATCCGTGGTGGTCCACTGCTCTCATGCCGGTGGTGTTCCTCATTTCCGCCGTCGTTTCCGGCATTGCCGCGCTCATTTTGCTGTACGTCTTCATTTGCTGGAGACGCGGCATCAGTTGCGATGCCGAATGCATTAAATCCATGTCCCGGTACCTCTGGATATCCCTCACGGTGGCCGTCACTCTCGAACTGCTCGAAGTCATCCACATGGCGTACGAAGGTGGCTCCGAGTGGCACGTCATCCAGATATTGCTGACGGAGAAACTGAAGTTCTCTTATATCCAGCTCCAACTGCTCATCGGCTCGCTCATTCCGTTCCTGCTGCTCCTGCTGGCCATGTCGCCGAAGCTGTATGACGGATTCCGCACATTCCTTTCCAGCGTGGCTGCCATGCTTGTCCTGGTACAGGTATTTGCAATGCGCTGGAACGTTGTTATCGGCGGTCAACTCTTCTCCCGCAGCTTCCGAGGATTCACCGAATACCACCCTTCCCTCTACGGCCCAGAAGGACTCATCGCAGCCGTCTGCGTCATGATCGCCCCCTTCGTTGTCCTCTACATCGCCTGCCAGCTTCTACCGGTCTGGCCGCAGAGTGAACTCACCACGACCGACGATGGCGACGCACCAGCAGCAAACGGCTCAGATGCGGCTATGGCGGTCTAGCAATCACTTGAGAATTGGTGACATGGACATTCAGTTTGTGCATGTGCCCAACGATGGCGGCTCACCTGGATGCTGTCCTTCGGAGTGCGATTTCGGCGTCAGTGACATTGGCGAGAATTCTGTCAACAGCGGCGCTTCAGTGGATGGAGTTGGGGCGGTCGATCCTGTGATCGCTGTATTCGCAGATGACCGCTTCCAACTCGGGGACGTTTCGATCGGCGTTGCGCCGAATTGAATTCTCCGTCGGTTCCCGGAACCAGAGTACGACGAGATTGAAACTCGGCGGCGCCTAACTCCGCCGCGAACACTTCGCTGGTCGTTCCCGGGCTGACTCCGCTAGTTCCACATTCTGCAGCACGCTCATGTTCATCTCCTCAATAGACTTCCTTCAATTACGGCACGCTGGAAAAACAGCCGCCTAGTTCGTATCACTTTGTCAGGAGAATGGATACGCTCGGGCGACCAGATGTTGGCTTGGGCCTCCACCCGAAACACGTTCCTTGCAGTTTCATCTTCAAAGACGGCCTTCCGATGGCAAGTTATCTACGATCACTCATCAAGCAAATGTCCCGGCCTAGAGTTCTACGTGCGCGGCCTCGAACTACAAACGTGCACGCGATCCTCGACCAATTGGAGCCACGCATTCTCCTCACAGACGTCTCGGGGACAATTTCATCGAACGTAGTTTGGGACAACACGGCCGAGCCTTACAACATCACCGGAGTCGTTTCGATCCAGGAAGGAGGTACGCTGACGATTGCTCCCGGTGTGACGGTGACTGGCAACAGCAGCATCAATCGAATCGATGTCAACGGCGACGGCACGCTCAACGCAACGGGGGCGACATTTGCCGCAGGTATTTTTGTCAATTGGGGAACAGTTGACCTGCAATCCAACACGTTTCAAGGCTCCGTCGAACTGGTTCAAGGATCCACCGTTAGCCTGACGAACAACACGTTTGACGCTTCGGCCGTCATTACAGTTGGACCAACTCTGGTCCCGAACCTGATTGGCAACACGTTCGATCCATCGGAAGTGTTCAACATATTCAATGGATACATTGTCGGCCCCTTGACTTGGGGCATTATTGGTGGCGTCAACAACACGTACAACATCACCGGAGTCGTTTCGATCCAGGAAGGAGGTACGCTGACGATTGCTCCCGGTGTGACGGTGACTGGCAACAGCAGCATCAATCGAATCGATGTCAACGGCGACGGCACGCTCAACGCAACGGGGGCGACATTTGCCGCAGGTATTTTTGTCAATTGGGGAACAGTTAACCTGCAATCCAACACGTTTCAAGGCTCCGTCGAACTGAATCATGGTAGCGTTTTCGCAAATGCCAATCGATTTCTTGGAGGTTTTATTGCCTACAACAATTCGATTGGAATTGTGAGGAACTCCGAGTTCTCGGTAAGACCACGACTCGATGGGACCATAGATATTGACTTTGTGCTGAATGACTTCAGCAATTCAGGTGCAGAAGCAATGATTGGCGCAGGCGGTCCAATTGACCTTAGTTGGAACTTCTGGGGAGTTGCCAACCCGGCGACGTTGATACTTGATCAAATCGACGACCCGCTACGACCGCTGATAATCTTCAGCCCGGTGATTCCGTTAAACTCAATAACCCAAACTGTTTGGCTTGACTCGAATGAGGATGGTGTTCGGCAATTATCCGAATCGGGTGTTTCAGGCGTCACCGTTCGGCTGTGGAATGCCGGTATCGATAACCTCCGCGGGACAGCCGATGACACTTTGATCGATCAAGTCATCACCGACGTCGATGGTGAATTCAGTTTCTTCAACGTTCCGCCCCAGACCGATTTGAAGTATTTCCTGGAGTTTTCAATCTCCGCTGAGTTCGGCTTTACGTTGCAGAACGTGCCGTCAAGCGTATTTCTGGACAGTGATGTCGACTCGGAGGGTCGGACCAATCTATTCGCTTTGGGTGCCAGCCAAGCTAAGTTCGATACTACCGCGGGAGTCGTACAACTCAATGCCTTCCCGGTGATAGATGATCAGTCATTCAGTATCGAAGAGAACAGTGCTTTGTTCACTCCTGTTGGTACGATCTTGGCCTCTGATCCTGATGCGGGTCAAACATTGGAATACTCGATTCAGTCGGGCAATGACGGGAATGCCTTCGTAATCAACCCGACAACAGGTGTCATTTCCGTGGGCGCTGGGGGGGTGGACTTTGAACTACAAGATTTGTATTCGTTGATCATCGAGGTGGTTGATAATGGTTCGCCACAGCTAGCGTCTTCGGCCACAATTACCATCAATGTCACGGATGTAAATGAGCTTCCCGCAGTGGCGCTGACGCCCGTCGTTAGCATTCTGTCGGAAAACACCGCCACCACACCTCGCATTAAAGTCGCAGACATCACCGTAACCGACGATGCACTGGGGACCAATACGCTCTCACTCAGCGGCGATGACGCAGGTCTATTCGAAATCGATGGCAATGAACTGTTCCTCATCGCGGGGACCGTACTCAGCTTTGCCACGAATCCTGTGCTGGATGTCACGGTGAACGTGGATGACAGTTCCCTCGGCGGGATGCCAGACAGCTCCGCGTCGCTTTCCATTAATGTTCTCCCACCAGCGGATCTGTTGATCTTTGACGCTGCAACCGGTCGTTGGCGAATGGGGGTGAGTAACGGTTCATCGTTCACCTGGATGAATGGTCCCAAATGGAATCCTGCCTCGGGTTGGACGACGTTCACCGGAGATTACAACGGAGACGGGCTCACAGACGGAATTGGAATTACCAGCCAGAACTCGGTTTTCTTCGCCCGCAACAATGGTGATGGCACCATGACAACGGTGTCGGCTGGTAGTTTTTCCGCATTGGAATTATTCCAGCACATGCTCATTGGCGACTTCAATGGCGACGGGCGGGATGACCTCATTGTGCAGCAAGCCACGAACAATACCACGCCGCTGCCGGGGAGCTGGTTCGTGAAGTCCTTCAACGGATCTTCATTCTCCACGTCCTTCTACGGTCGCTGGGATGCCAGTGGCTGGGGCGATTTTGGCGTCGGCGACGTCAACCAGGATGGCATCGACGACATTATTGGTGTCAGGAATGCCATTGAGGGAGTTGACCGCGTCAATTGGATGTACGGCATTTCGAATCAAATCCCGGACGGCTCCCGGCGGTTCTTCGCTCAGTTCGCCGGTGCATTCACGGGACGTATCGAAACGGCTGGCTGGCATTCGGTTCTGGTTGGCGACTGGGACAATGACGGCCGCGCCGACGTCGCCGCCCGCAGGAATGATGGTCGCTTCATATACGGCACCGCCACGGGTGATCCCACACCGTACGCACCCATTGGAGCCAAACGACTCGTGAATTCCGCAGGCCCCCTCTTCTCGAACTCCGCGTTCTCCGAACCATTCCTCGTCGGTGACTTCAACGGCGACGGCCGCGACGACATCCTCACCCGGCAAACCAACAACAAAAACCTGTGGGTCGCTCAGACCAACTCCACGGCACCGACATCTGCCACCGTCAGCGGCTGGGGACCGTGGGACGACACCCTCAACTGGAGCGGCGCGGCCATAGGCGACTTCAACGGCGACGGAAGAGACGACTACGCCAGCATCGACCTCACCGGCTCCCACGCCTGGGTCTCCCTCTCAACAGGATCAACCTTCCAACCCGCAGTCGACTTCGGCCTCGTCATCGGAACCGAATTCCTCGTGGGGCCGCTGAAACTGAAAGCCGGTTTGCTGGATTGACCTCACAAAACTGCCGACTGGATCGAAGGGCTTTTTGGTTAAGACCACTTCCCTTCCAGGGAACGAAACCTTTGTTTCGTTGATCTGCTGGATCGGTGAGGCTTTAGCTGACGTTTTCGTCGGTTCGCCGCATCTGGACAGACTGTCGAAAACGTGCAGTTTGGCGGGGCATTTTGAGTGTCCGTCAAGCGGAAATGCATTTCGATTCTGATGTCTCGACCCGCGAAATGCTCATGTTGTGGGTATTTCCAAAGGCAACGTCCTGCTGGAATAGCGCTCCAAAACTCGTGAGATTTTCGCAGGTTCCTGGCGTCCTCTGAGAATATGGGAGAAGAACTTGAGCTATAGGTATTGAGCGAGCCTGCGCGATGACATTCGTTCCATCCGGCGTCGCGTAATGCCACAGTGCCAGTTGAACGAGCAGTGACAGTGAATTACAGGTCAATTCATGCGGAAATGCTGAATCCGCTGACGTTGCAGTTCGTTGAGGACGACGTCGAGTACGATTACCAGCAGCACATTCTGCCCCGCGCTCGCATGCAGTTCTGGGTGGCGGTCGGCGCGAGCCTGCTCCTCTGGCTGGTGGCGGGATTCCTGCTGAACTCCTATCTGGCGTCGGCGAAGTCGGTCTTTCTGGTCGTTCCCACAATTTGTGTTGTGCAGGTCGCCCTGCTGGTGGCAGAGCGAAGAGTCGGCACGCTGAACGTTATTCAGTGGCTGACGGCAGCTTCCTTGGCTTGTTCCTCTCTGGCCGTTTTGGCGATTCTGTGCCTGGAGGGAGTTTTTCCAGTTTTTGGGCCGCTGTCTGTACTCTTGGTTGCTGCAATCAGCGTGGCGTTGTTGAATCAGCCCTTCATTCATGCGGTAACGACCGTGGTGCCCGGCTTCGCGACATGCACAGTGCTCATCCTGCTCACGCCAGCCATGCCGCTCGTTTCAGCACAAACTGTCGTGCTCACGGTTGTCGCCTGTGTGCTTGCAGGGACGAACTATCGCCGAGAGGCTGCGGCCCGACGCGATTTCTCCATGACGCGTGTGTTCGGCGAGCAGAAGCATGAACTCGAAGAAATGAGGGCGCGAAAGATTGGGCCGTACATTGTCGAGTCTAAAGTCGGGGCGGGAGAAATGGGGGTCGTTTACCGCACGCTGCATTCACTGCTGCGCCGCCCCACTGCCATCAAGCTGCTCTTTGCGAAGCATACCAACCCGGCGCAAATCGCCAGTTTCGAGCGTGGTCTGCAGGCCATGACGCAGCTCTCTCACCCGAACATTGTGGCGGTTTACGACTATGGATTCAGCGTCCAGGGTGATTTCTATTATGCCATGGAGTACCTGCCAGGGACTGATTTGCAGTCGCTGGTCGACGAGTGGGAGCCCATGCCGCCGGAACGCGTCATTCCCATCCTGATACAAATTTGCAACGGCCTTGAAGAAGCACACCAAAGCGGACTGACGCACCGCGACCTTAAGCCGGCGAACATTTTTCTGTCACACATCGGAACGCGTCATGATGTAGCCAAGATTCAGGATTTTGGTCTGGTCAAAAAGGTTGAAGCAAAAATCGAGCATTCATTGCCCCACTTCTGGGGAAACTCGATGACCGGAACACCTGGCTACATGTCGCCAGAAGCGATTGCCATTCCAGAGTCAGTCGGACCCGGAGCCGACCTGTACGCACTGGGCGCGATTGGGTTTTTCTTACTGACCGGCGAAGAGCTTTTCGACGGGGACACTGTGGTTGACGTCCTCAATCATCATTTGAGTAGCCAGCCGCGTTCGCCGTCCGAAGTGTCAACCTATCAGGTGCCGCCCGCGCTCGATGAAATCATTCTCCGCTGCCTGGAGAAACATCACTCAGATCGGTTTCCATCTGCGGCGGAAGTTCGCGCTGCCCTTGAGGCCGTCGAAGTCGAACCGTATCGCGACGCAGCGAAGTGGTGGAAATCCTTCGAAGAGCAAGTTGCCAGCGCTGACGCCCTCGTTTCAGAGGACGCCGACTCACCGTTTGTACCACAGCAGCTCGAAGTGGATTGGACGCGGAGAGTCGACGCAGCACGCGCCGAAGAAGCTCGACTGGCCGAAGAAGCTCGACTGGCCGAAGAAGCTCGACTGGCCGAAGAAGCTCGACTGGCAGAAGAAGCTCGACTGGCAGAAGAAGCTCGACTGGCAGAAGAAGCTCGACTGGCAGAAGAAGCTCGACTGGCAGAAGAAGCTCGACTGGCAGAAGAAGCTCGACTGGCAGAAGAAGCTCGACTGGCAGAAGAAGCTCGACTGGCAGAAGAAGCTCGACTGGCAGAAGAAGCTCGACTGGCAGAAGAAGCTCGACTGGCAGAAGAAGCTCGACTGGCAGAAGAAGCTCGACTGGCAGAAGAAGCTCGACTGGCAGAAGAAGCTCGACTGGCAGAAGAAGCTCGACTGGCAGAAGAAGCTCGACTGGCAGAAGAAGCTCGACTGGCAGAAGAAGCTCGACTGGCAGAAGAAGCTCGACTGGCAGAAGAAGCCCGACTGGCTGAAGAAGCCCGACTGGCAGAAGAAGCTCGACTGGCAGAAGAAGCTCGACTGGCTGAAGAAGCTCGACTGGCAGAAGAAGCCCGAATGGCTGAAGAGGCCCTCCGCAAACAGAAAGCTCATCGTAAAGCAGAGGCCCGGCAGAAAGAAGAAGCTCGACTCAAGGAGGAGGCCCGCCGCAAGGAAGAAGCTCTACGCAAAGCAGCGGCCCGACAAGAAGAAGCTCTTCTGGCCGAAACAGCTCGACTTAAGGAAGAAGCTCGACGTAAGGAAGAAAACCTGCGCAACGCAGCGGCTCGACGCGAAGAAGAAGCCCGTTTGGCCGAAATAGCCCGGTTAGCGGAAGAGACAAGGCTCAAAGAGGAAGCTGAACGTAAGGAAGAAGCCCTCCGCAATGCCGCAGCCGAACGGGAAGAGGAAGTTCGTCTGGCCGAACTAGCCCGGCTCGCTGAAGAATCTCGGCTGAGAGGGGAAGCTCAACGTAAGGAAGAGAATCTCCGCAAAGCCAAGGCCCGACAAGAAGCAGAAGCCAGACGCAAAGAGGAGTCTCGACGCTTGGAGGAAGCCGCCCGACTTGTGGAAGAAGCAGCACGGCAGGCCGAGGCAAACGAATCTGTACCAGCTCCCTGGACGGTCGATGGCATGATTCGGGAAATGGTCAACCGCCACTAATCTCCGTGCGGAATGTCGCTAAATCGTGCGGGCATGGCTCTGTGATGAGCCCTGACGCAGAACCGCAGAATGTTCGGTGATGGCTGTTGGCTTCAGCATGGCTCAGGCGAGATGCCGGAAAACTCTTGCTCCATCTCAAGAAGCACACCTGCGTGACGAACAGAACTCCTGTGGTATTTTGGGTTTGGTCAGCTAGAATGCCGGTTTTCGTGCATTTTGGGCCGGTGTGCCTTTCGTTGATGAGTTTGTGCGTTTGCCATGTTTGAATCGATTACTCAGAGCCTAACAGAGTCCCTCGGCAATTTGATGCGGGGGAAGTTGACCGAGTCGAACATCAAAGAAGGGATGTCGAAGGTTCGGCAGGCGCTGCTCGAGGCGGACGTCAACTACGACGTCGCCCGCGATTTCTGCAAACGGGTGACGGAAAAGTCAGTTGGCGATCAGGTTTTGAAGTCCCTGAAGCCGGGCGAGCAAATCATCGGAATTGTGTACAAGGAACTGGTCGACCTCATGGGGCCGGTCGACCATTCCATCGCCATTCGTCGTGGCGAAGTAGCCGTCATTATGATGTGCGGCCTGCAGGGAGCCGGTAAAACGACGACTTGCGGTAAGTTGGCCCGCATGCTGAAGGAGCAGGGGCACAAGCCCATGTTGGTCGCGGCCGACCTTCAGCGTCCAGCCGCTATTGAACAGCTCAAAATCATCGGTGAAGGGATTGGAGTTCCCGTCTACTCTGAAGATCCCGGCCAGAGTACGCCGGTCAAAGTCTGTCAGAACGCGAGAAATGCATCTCGACAGTACGAATGCGACGTCATCATCCTCGACACAGCCGGTCGTCTTCATATTGATGACTCGCTGATGAAGGAGCTGACGGAAATTGACAACAAATTGATGCCACACCAGGTGCTTTTGGTGTGCGACGCCATGACCGGGCAGGATGCGGTCAACAGTGCCAAGGTGTTTAACGACGCTTTGGAGCTCGACGGTGTCATTCTATCGAAGCTCGACGGCGACACGCGTGGTGGTGCGGCTCTGTCGGTGAAAGCCGTGACCGGCGTCCCGATTAAGTACATCGGGGTGGGCGAACAAATGGACCGCCTGGAGCCATTTCACCCGGACCGAATGGCGCAACGCCTTATTGGACAAGGGGATTTGGCGACGCTCCTGGAGACAGCCACAAAGGTGCTGGACCAGGAGGAAATGGCTCGCCAGCAGGAAAAAATGGCCGCCGGGCGGTTCACGCTGGAAGATTTCCTGAAGTCGATGGAGCAAATTTCCCGCATGGGCTCGATGAAGAGCCTCCTGAAGCTCATCCCGGGAATGGGACAGGTCGCTCAGGCCATGGATGCGATGGATGGAATGGACCCGGATAAGGACGTTAAGCGAATCAAAGCAATCATTCAGTCCATGACGCTTGACGAACGCCAAAATCCTGACAGAATTGACCGTTCGCGCCGCAATCGCATTGCGCGCGGTAGTGGCACCGATCCCGCCGAAATCAATGACCTGCTCAAGCAATTCAAGGGCATGGCAGGCATGATGAAGGACATGATGGGGATGGGAATGTCCGATCGCCTCAAAGCTGCACAGCAAATGCAGGGGGCGATGATGAATCCCAACGCCCAAATGGCGAAGGTTAAAGGAAGTACAAAGCAGCAAACGGATCGGAACGTCGCCCGCGACAAGAAAAAGCAGGAACGCAAACGAGCCAAGCAGCAGCGTAAAAAGAATAAGCGTAAGTAGGGAAACAACTTACTGTACGACTGCCGGGGTGAATTGGATTCACTGTGGTCAGTCGGCTTGGGGTGGTTACCTCGTGTTTTAGTTTTGGGTCGCGAGACCCCTCAAGGAAACGAGTTTGGAGTTACGTAGTGGCAGTTCGAATTCGGATGAAACGAATGGGGCGGACGCATCGTCCCTTTTACCGCATTTGCGTGATGGATCAGCGCAAGCCTCGTAATGGCAAGGCCATCGAGGAAGTTGGTACGTATGACACGTCGGTCAAAGACAAGGCCGGTCGCGTCAATTTGAAAATGGATCGTATCGAGCACTGGTTGTCAGTGGGCGCTCAGCCTTCAGACAAAGTGGCCGTGTTGATTCGTAAGGTGAAAGAAGGCGATTGGGGAACGGTTAAAGAACCGCCTCCGATGATGGCTCCTCAAGTGAAGCCAGAACCAGTTGCTGAAGCGCCCGCTGCTGAAGGCGAAGGCGGTGGCGAAGAGGCACCAGCCGAAGAAGGCGCCGAAGGTTAGGTTTTCCTCTGGTTTGTGGTGTTGATGTTTCAACGCCCCAGGCCGGAAACGCCCGACACGTTCATTGCGACGCAAGGCCATGAGGTTCGACGTTCTGACACTGTTTCCAGGAATCTTCGACGGATACCTGGGACAGAGCCTGCTGAAGAAAGCCATCGACGCAGGCTTGGTCGACGTTCATCTATGGGACTTTCGCAACTGGGCGTCGGGGCGACATAAGTCAGTGGACGACACCCCCTACGGTGGTGGTCCCGGAATGTTGATTCGCTGCGAACCGGTTTATGACTGTGTCGAAGCGGTTCAAGCTGAGGGGGAATCCCCCGGCAAGCTGATTATGCTGTCGCCGCAAGGTCGACGGCTCGATCAGAAACTGATCGAAGAGTTGTCCACGGAACAACGCCTGTTGCTGTTATGTGGACGTTACGAAGGATTTGATGATCGCATCAGTCGCGGATTGGAGCCTCTGGAGGTATCTGCCGGAGACTTCATTTGCAATGGAGGGGAAGTCCCCGCCATGCTCCTGATTGATGCACTCATTCGCCTTGTTCCCGGTGTTCTCGGAGATGAAGCGAGTGCGAAATACGATTCCTTTTCAGAGCTGGGTATTTTGGAGTATCCACAATACACCCGGCCGAGAGAGTTTCGGGGAATGGAAGTTCCCGAGGTTCTGCTGAGTGGGAATCACCAGGCGATTGCCGCCTGGAGAGCCGAACAAAGTCTGCAGCGTACGCAACAGCGGCGGCAGGACTTGCTCGACTCATAGTTCGGCCAGCCGGAAGGCTGTCTGAAGGTCTCGGAGGTGAGACGTAACAGGCCCTTGGCCTGAAAGGCGATGTGCATTCCTCCCGGTTGGCACCGCTCGCGACAATTCGAAACCTGTTGAACTTAAGGAATGAGAAATCATGCGCGGACGTCACAAACTCCTCGGGGTTGCTGAGCAATCCAGCCTGCGAGAAAACAAGCTGAACTTCACCATTGGTGACACGGTCGACGTGCACACCCGAATCCTCGAAGGTGATAAAGAACGTATTCAAATCTTCTCCGGCGTCGTCATTGCCATGCGTGGTGCCGGAGTGAACGAAAACTTCACCGTCCGCCGCATTGTGGCTGGTGAAGGTGTCGAGCGAACATTCCCTGTGAACTCACCCAAGGTTGCCGAAGTTGTCGTGAAGCGTCACGCTCGTGTCCGTCGTGCCAAACTGTTCTATCTGCGTGATCGCATTGGTAAGGCGACACGACTCAAGGAACGTCGTGCGAAACCCTGGGAGTCAGAAACCAACGCCTGATTCACATTCAGTTGAATTCAGATACACAGCGTTCTTCGGTCATCCGGAGAACGCTGTTTTTGTTTGCGCAGGCTATCTCGGCAGCAAGTCGCGCGAAAGCAGTATGTAGGCCCTAACACAGGCCGCCCACAATTGCCGGAACTGCGCAAACGACAATTGAGTACTCCGATCGTTTCCTTTTGATGGATGATGTTTCTGTGGCCGAAGCTCCGGCGACAATTTGGTTTGCTCCGGTCCGTCTATGGGGCTGTTGTGGTCAAGTGTGTTTTTGTTTTTTCTGGGATTTGTTCAAGGGACCCGGAAGTCGGGGGGCTTTGTCGGAGCCGATTGTCGGTCACTCATGTGTGACTGGTGGCGGACGATCGGCTCGGGCGAAGCGGTCCGACGGGGCTTGGTTGGTGAGAGAAGAGGGACGGAGGCAGTGGGACCGTAACTTGCGTGCATCGGGCACAAGACCCGTGCTCAAACGTCTATTCGCTGGTCAGATGGGTCGTGTCGGAACTCGCTCACTTACGCATTCCAACGTGACGAACAAATGCCGCATGGGGGGTATTCAAAGGACGCTCCATTCGGCCTAACGCAGGTCGCCATTTCGCTCGACACCGAGTCGATGACGCCGCAGGACCAGGGTCGAAGTCGTCCCCAACTTACGGGTTCACTTCAAATTCTCGCTGCTCTCGAAATGCTCCTGTTGTTCAATGGAATGTGTCAGAACAATTTGCGGATTATGAACTACGCTGTGAGTTGATAAGCGCGACCGTCTCGCAGCATCGCAAATATCACCAGCAACAGGCGGCGGGCGACTGCCACGGTGGCTTTCTTGTTGCCAGCGCGACGACTGATTTGTTCGAAGACTCGCTTCCACCGGGAGGTGGTGCGTTTCAGGCGATGCGCCAGCTGAATCATAATCCACCGCAACAGTGGCGAACCGGCTTTGGAGATTTTCAGGTCGTGCCGACGCCCATCACTTTCCCGCACACCCGGATCGAGTCCAGCATACGAGACCACCGCATCGGCGTTGCGAAAGCGTGTCCAGTCGCCCAACTCTGCCAGAATGGTGTCGATGGTGACCGGGCCAACTCCCGGCATCGACGCCAGCACTTCGCGTGCTTCCCGTTCCTGCACCGAAGCCGACCTGGAAAAGTCGACGAGTCGCTGGTCGACTTTCTTAAGACGCTGCTGTTGCTCCTGCAATTCTTCAAACAGGTCGTCCAGCACCCAGGCATCTTCTCCGAGCAACTCGCCTTTGACCTTCTGGGCATACTCTCTGCCTGCTGCGCTGAACAACGAAGCCACGTCACGATTGTAACGCGTGAGAATGGCTCGCAGCGTGTTTTTGATAGAGGTCATTCGGCTCATGACTTTGCCGCGGCGTCGCACCAGAGCCCGATGTTGCCGCACCCGCGCAGTTGGTCGCCAGGCTGCGGGAATCATGTCGCGTGCCAGAAACTCGGCGAGGACATACGCGTCAATTTTGTCGGTCTTGCGAGTACTCTCAGCAATAATCCTTAACTTGCCCGCATGCGCGAGGACCACTCTTTGTGCCAACTTGCTGGCCAGTTCCGCGAACCATTCATAGCCAATGGTGGCTTCGACCGTCAGTTCGCAGGGCATGCACTTCTGAAGAAACGCTTCCATGCGTTCCGCTTCCGAACAGAGAATCCGCTGACGCTGGACAACGCGAATTTGGTTGTCGTCTTTCTCGACAGCACAGAACGTGATACTTTTCTTGTGGAGGTCTGCTCCAATGAATCGCATGAGGGAACTCCTTTTGTGGCGGTGAAAGAAGTGAGGAACCACTCCTGTTATCGACCACGCTTACCAAGGTCCCCCGCAACAAGCGAGCAGACCTCCCCCATACCTTCGGCCTACCTTGAGAAATGCAGGCTATCTCGGCAGCACGTCGAGCGACAGCAGTGCCTGCCGCGTTTCGCGAATCGGAAGTCCCACAACGTTGCTGAGGCTCCCCTGCACTGCTTCGACGAACATACTCGCGGCCCCTTGAATGGCGTAGCCCCCGGCCTTGCCGATGGACTCACCGGTATTTAGGTACCACTCCAGCAATTCACTGTCTGCGGCGCACATTTTGACTTTCGTCAACACGTGAAACGTGCAGTTGCCTTTGGGAGTCATCAGAGTGACGGCGGTCGCAGCGAAGTGCGTTCGTCCGAAGTAATACGTTTCGAACCACTGGCGAACCGTGGGCTGCCAGTCCGTTTCTGGCGGCTGTCCCAGTACTCTGAGCTCACCACTCTCTGAGTTCTTCCCGATGATGACGGTGTCAGCGCTGATGATGACCGCCTTCCGTCCCTCGCGCTCCGCCAGGACCTGATTCCCCTTGTGAGTCGCATTGGACTTCAGTGTATGGACAATTTCGTCAAGAGTTGTGGCGTCTTCAAATCCGGCCTCGCTGGGATCGGAGGGCGGACAGACCTCGATGGGCGTATCTCCCAGAATGAGTTGCAGCAACTCAAGTCGCCGGGGAGAACGTGACGCCAAAACAAATGGAATCGACATGGCTCTTTGTTACGCCGACCGAACTGAGACGACAACACAGGTAATGTTGTCCTTCGAGCCACCCTCCTGAGCGGCTTCTACCAGCTTTTCCGCTGCGGCTTGTGACGAGGCTTCGTTACTCAAAATGTCGAGGATTTCGTCGTTCGTTACGCCGTCGGTCACACCATCAGAGCAGAGCATGAAGCGGTCGCCCGCTTGCGGTTGCACCTTCGCTGGCGTGGTTCCTGAGCTGCCTTCTTTCGTTCCCAGGTACCGGTACAGCACGTTCTTGTAACGGTGCGTAGCGGCTTCTTCGGGGGTGATTGTGCCGGCCTTCAATAGTGCCTGCGTGAGGGAATGGTCTTCTGTGAGCTGTTCGAGCTTTCCGTCCCGCAACATGTAAACTCGGCTGTCCCCGACCCCGCCAATGTAAAGCTGGCCACCCACAGAAATGAGGAACGTAATGGTCGTTCCCATGTTCTTGTAGCTGGGATCGAGTTCGCCCAGGGCCATGATTTCCATGTTGGCGTGGCTGACGGCCTTGTCGATGCTTTCGACGACGTCGTTCTCGCCAGATCCACCGAAGTCAATCCACTGCTCCAGCTTCTCTGAAATCAATTCGACGGCCAGTTCACTCGCTTTTTCACCAGCGCTTTGACCACCCATGCCGTCGGCCACGAGGAAGAACCTCGCCCCCGAGTCGATGTGGCAATTGTCTTCATTATTCTCGCGGTAGTTCCCCGTAATACTTACGGAACCCCATTCGAAGGCAATGAGTTTTTCCATTATCCATCTGTTCCAACCGCCGGGCCAAATATGCCCGACAAACGAGTTTCTCAGTAGCGGCTCCGATTGTCGCTGACGAAGCGGCTTTTCGCAATCCCGCCAACGAGTTACGACAAAAAGTCCGGGACGAAATTGGCATCTCCACCGGCAATTCGCGGTCTGATGTTCATCGCTACTTCCAAAACCAGACAAGACGTGGCAGAATCGCACTTCCAGGTCTGCTCACTTCTCTGTCGGGCAGGTTGGATGTTCCCGTTGCAATTTAAAATCTGGGGAGTCGTTACATGTTTAACATCAACGAGTTCTGGTCTGCAGGAACAAGCGACGAACCTCCCGCCACAGACGCAGATTTCCAACGACAGGAAGCGGAATTAGGGGTTCAACTCCCCGCACTTCTCAAGGAATTGTACCGCGTCCAAAACGGTGGCATGGTGGAAGGTGCCGATTCCGTAGTGTTTTGGCCGATTTCACCAGACGGCTGGTGCAAAGTGCAGCGCGCCCGCGACGTCTGGGGATTCGATGAAGAGGACGATTTTCTCTTTGATGAAGATTTCGAAGACGAGTACGGCGATCCCAACCTCCTCATTGGAATTGGTGGTGACGAAAGCGGACACACGTGCCTGGCCCTCAACTACAACGAATGCAATTCCGATGGCGAACCCGACCTCATGTGGATCGACCAGGAATGTTTCGATTTCACGCCACTGAACTGCACAATTGAGGAATACGTGCAGGGCCTGACGCGCGTCGCCGACGCACCATCAGTCACCGACCCCGTGGATTTGCCGCTCATCGCTGAGGAAGTCATTACGGCCACATACGGTGACATGGCGACCACGTTGGAACAAAAGGTCTACTCGACTGACACAGAGTTGGTGATATGGTCCAGAAACTGCGGTATGGAAGGTGAAGAGCTGTCGCTTTGCCGGGTGACCAAGCCCATTAGCGGCAGTTTCAGTTCCATTAGATCGTTCCGCCCTGGCCCTCACGAGTCCTTTCAGATTCTGCTGCAGTCAGATGCCAATGACGACGAAGAGGACACCATTCACTGGGAGACGTCACGCAAAACCTCACGGGGTTGGAAGAACGGACGCTCATCCGGCGTACCAGTTTATGGATACTTCGAATCGAAAGACCGAGCAAAACTCGAAGAGCTGCGCCGCGAAATTCTGGGTGGCGAACCTCCAACCAGCACAATCGCGGGAGAACAGTACCAGGACCGCATTGAGGAAATGGACGAAGCGGCGTTGCAGGCCTTCGCTCCCCAAATGATGCTGGAAATGTTCAAACTCCTTCAGGGGCAGGCCGATGTGCTGGGCGGAATGGAAGACGCCCCCGATGAAATCAAACAATCCTTCGCGCACCTCGAACAACTCAAGTCTCAAATGATTGCCGACCTGCAACAGCGCGCAGATGCGGCGGGACCAATTCCAGACGATTTGCTTGGCCTCATGCAGCAAATGGTTGACGCTGATGTCGACGACGAAGAAGAGTAGCACCACGTTCGCCGAGCATTCACTTACGTGGCCATCCACGAGGTTCTTGCAATTGGGGTGAGAATGCGGCATGCTGAAGTTGTTGTCTCGCTCACCAAGTTCAGCCTGCCGGAATAGATATGCAACTCGCCTGCTTCCCTAACAGTTATGGTCGGTTTGGTCCCGAGGCTGCGATTGAGCATTTGCCGCTTATTGGTGTGCACTGTCTGGAACTACCCATTAAGAACTCCGGCGTCCCTTCGTTCTTCAAAGAGACGCCCCTGCTGACCGACGCCAGCACGCTGGAAGAAGTTGATGCCGTTGTCCAGAAAATCAATGACGCTGGCATGCAGGTGTGCAGTTGCAACATTAGCAGTGGCAACGTGGTGGATCCCGCAGTCGTCGAACGCACGCTGAAGAAGCTGGCGCTGGCTGAACGGGCTGGCGTCTCGCTCGTGGTCGCTGGCGGCGGCGAAGCGAAAACCATGGAAGAACAGCAGCGACTCGTGCAAAATCTCCGACGAATTGGTGATGCGGCTGCAGAACGCGGAATTACGTACTGCTGTGAAACACATCCCGGCGCATTCCAGGATGCAGCCGCCATGCTGGCCACACTCAATGCCGTCAACCATCCCGCCATCCGGGTGAACTTCGATACGGGAAACATTTTCTTCTACAACGCCAACGCCAACTTGCTCGACGAACTTGAGCTCATCATGGACTGGGTGGCTCACGTCCACATCAAGGACACGAACGGACGCTTCAAAGACTGGCACTTCCCTGCCCTCGGCGAAGGCGGCGCCGTCGACTTCGTAGCCGTCCGTGAGAAACTCGAAGAAGCGGGGTACGAGGGACCCATCAGTCTGGAAGTCGAAGGCATTGAAGGCGAGCCGGAACCGTCACTCGAAGAATACCAGCGCCGCATGCAGGCCAGCGTCGATCACCTCAAATCCTGCGGCTGGAACCTCGACGACTGCTGCGTGTGAAAACGTGAGGATGTTAGGGCCGCGTAGGGCCGAATGCCGTGCAGGCGACTTACGTTTATTGAGGACCTTTCACTTCAGCCGGACAATGCGGAATGACGCACGGCACTCATGGTCGTGAGAAACAGCACGCGAGAGAGCGCCGTCTCTTCCTGCTGTCATTCGGAGCGTGTCTCCTCGTTGCGACTTGTTTCTGGGCAGCCGTGTATGGGCCAGCATACGTGGCCTACTGGAGCTATTCCCCACTGGAGGGAGACATTCTGTTCCAGTCGTTGCCGCATGCCCCGCTGGTGAATGCCATCGAAGGCGTTTCCGAGTCCCCCTATTCACATTGCGGAATAGTGACCCGACAAGATGGTCGCTGGATGGTGTGTGAGTCCCTCCACGGGGTGGAAATGACACCACTCGGTGAATTCATTTTTCGGGGACGCAATCAAGGCTTTGCGGTCTACAGATTCAAGCCCGAACGGCAAAAGTATGTTCCGGAAACCATTCTCGCCGCGCAGAAATTTCTCGGTCGCCCCTACGACAGTCGCTACCGCATGGACGACGAACAAATCTACTGCAGCGAACTCATCTACAAGGCGTACGGCGAAGCATCGGGTGAACAGCTTGGGGAGCTTGTACGGATGAGCGACCTCAATTGGCGCCCGTTTGAGGAAACGATTCAATACTACGAAGGCGGACCAGTTCCGCTGGATCGTGAATTGATCACCCCAAAGAATCTCGCAAAGGCCGAGCAACTTGAACTCGTCTTTGCACATCGTATCCGAGCTGATTGACGTAGAGTAAAGCTGAGAAAACAATCTGTTGTCACTCGTTCCTGCCACTAGGAGTTCCTGGAAATGCCCAATCGTTACCAACTTGATCGACGTGAACTTTTAAGGTATGCCGCTATGTTTGGGCCGGCGGTGCTGGGCGGGGCAGCTGTGATGGGAGAAGTTAGCAAAGTCGTCGACCGACCGGCGAAGCGGTACGACATGAAGAAGTCGATCAATTTGTGGGCACTCCCCTACCCTGACAAAATGTCGCTCACCGAATGTCTTCAGCTCTGCAAAGATGCGGGCTTCGATGGTGTCGAATTGAATTTCGATTTGGAGTCTGATGTCTCGGTGAAGGCATCTGAGAAAGACCTGGAGAAAATTGGTCAGACAGCGCGGGACATTGGCATTGAAATCAGCGGGCTCTGTTCGTTTTTGTTCTGGCCGTATTCATTGACCTCGAACGACGTCGAGCGGCGCGCGAAGGGACGCGAACTGGCCGAGAAAATGGTGTACGCCGCGGCAGCGTTGGGAACGAAGAATCTACTTGTCGTTCCCGGCGCGGTGTACATCCCGTGGAATCCCGAACCGGAACCGGTGGCGAACGACGTTTGCTGGGATCGGGCGACGGAAGCCATTCAGGCGGTCATCCCGCACGCGGAGAAGACGGGCGTCTCACTCAACATGGAGAACATTTTTGCAAACGCATTTCTAATGAGTCCGGCGGAGATTAATCGCTTCGTCGATCAATTCGAGTCCGAGTCAGTCGGCATCCATTTCGACACCGGAAACATTATGCAGTTCCAGTTCCCGGAACATTGGATTCGGCAGTGCGGCGAGAGAATTCGCAACGTGCACTTAAAGGAGTACAGCAAACAGGCGGGAACGCAGTTTACGCTGGAAACATTCCGACCACTGCTCGACGGCACCACCAACTGGCCCGCCGTCCTCGATGCCTTTGCCGCCTGCAACTACACCGGCTATTTAACATTCGAGTATTTCATCCCTTACCCGCACTGGCACGAAGCCCTGGTCTACCACACCTCCGACGCCCTCGACCGCATGCTGGGCCGAAAGAATATGGCGTAGCGGTGGTAATCAGAAAAATAAGAGCCTGCTCCCAGGGGTTGGGAGCAGGCCCAAGCTACTCGCGACTCAGCGAATCATAAGGTGTCAATCAGGAGAGTGGTGTTACTCTGAGCCCCGATAAGAGAGCATCGTGAATGGCGAGATGAACGTTGTATTCGTCGCCCGGCTACAGGGAACTTCATGAAAAAACAGTGGTCATGTTATTGATGGTAAATCTGTTAGAAAATGTGCTGCAACTTGCACGGGTTTGGCGTCACGTGCATCAGCTTTTGATAGTGATTCCTGAACGGGTGTGACGCGTGCATTTCGCCGCAGCATGGTGTCGGTTCATTGCGTTTTCGGCCCCGGCTCGTCTACATTGGGGGCACTCATTGGAACTCGTTGATTTCATTTCCGCAGCGAAGGCTTTGACAGTGTCGCAACTTTCAATTTCGAAGGCGTTTTTCTGTGTGTTCATGCTGGCAAGTGTATTGCCGAGTCATGACGTGTTTGCTGCGGAAACGCGTGTTATTAAAGATGTCGAATATGCTTCGGTTGACGGCAATAGTCTAAAGCTCGATTTATATTTGCCCGCTGCCGACAATCCGCCACTCGTGGTCTGGATTCACGGCGGCGGCTGGCGCAATGGCAGCAAGGATCGCTGTCCAGTGACTTGGTTGACCGGACACAATTATGCGGTTGCCAGTATCTCCTATCGCCTGACGGACAAAGCCGTGTTCCCCGCCCAAATTCACGACTGCAAAGGAGCCGTTCGCTGGCTCCGTGCGCACGCAAAGGAATACGGATACAGCGCGAAGAAAGTCGCCGTAGCAGGTAGCAGTGCTGGCGGTCATTTGGCGACCTTGCTTGGTACCACCAGCGATGTGAAAGAGCTCGAAGGAAACGTTGGCGGCAATGCAGATTACTCCTCACGCGTCGACGCCATTGTCGATTTCTATGGGCCGGTCGATTTCATCCAACGCACGAAGTCGCAACCAAATAAGACGACAGAGGAAGGTTCGCCGGTGCGGCTGTTGCTCGGCGGGCCGGCAGATGAAAAAGTCGAACTCGCCCGTCTCGCATCACCCGCATTCCATGTGACCAAAGATGATCCTCCCGTCCTCATTTTTCACGGGTCAAAGGACAACACCGTGCTCATGGCACAAAGCGAACGACTGGTCTCGGCATGCACCGAGGCTGGGGTGCCTGTGACCTTGAATGTTCTGGAAGGTTTGGGGCATGGGGGCAATGGATTCTTCGAAGGGGAGAATCAAACCAAGCTGGTGGCGTTTCTCGATGAACATCTGAAAGAGAATGCAGCCACCGGTCTGCCGCGCAGCACTCCTGAAGCTCAGGGGATTTCTTCGGAAAGTATTCGAGCGTTTGTCGAAGCGGCGGACGCGAATGTGAATTCCATGCACAGCTTCATGCTGGTGCGTCACGGCCACGTGGTGGCCGAAGGCTGGTGGAGTCCCGAAGCGGCGGACAAACCACATATCCTTTGGTCACTGAGTAAGAGTTTTACTTCAACAGCCGTGGGGCTCGCGGTGGCTGAAGGAAAACTGAACATCGACGATAAGGTCCTCAAGTTCTTCCCGGAAGATGCTCCTGAGAATGCTTCAGAGCATTTGCAGGCCATGCGTGTGCGCGACCTGCTCACCATGTCGACCGGGCACGATCCGATTCCACGACTCACGCAAGACGACGTCTGGACTAAGAAGTTCCTCGCCGATCCCGTTTCTCACAAGCCAGGATCAACATTCCTGTACAACACCCCCGCCACCTATATGCAGTCGGCGATTGTGCAGAAGGTGACCGGTGAAACAGTCGTCGATTACTTAACACCGCGACTATTCGAGCCGCTCGGAATCGAGAATCCAGTCTGGGATACCAGCCCTCAGGGCATTTCGATCGGTGGATATGGACTTTATCTTCGTACCGAAGACATCGCAAAGTTTGGTCAGCTATATCTGCAGAAGGGGCAGTGGAACGGCAAGCAGCTTGTACCTGCTGATTGGATTGCAATGGCCACGAGCAAGCAGGTCGAGAACGACAAAGCCCCCAGCGCCGGCAATCCCGACTGGCGCCAGGGTTACGGATTCCAGTTCTGGCAATGTCGTCATGGCGCTTATCGCGGCGACGGGAAAGATGGCCAGTTCTGCATTGTGCTGCCCGAGCAAGATGCCGTCATCGCCATTACAGCCAAAACTGGCAACATGCAGCGAGAACTCGATTTGGTGTGGGAACACCTGCTGCCAGCATTTCAGAATGCTCCTCTGCCTGAGAATGCAGATGGCAACGCACAGTTGGCAACGTTGCTGAAAAGCTTACGCGTCAAAGACGCGAAATGATTGGCCTAACAACGCCGCGATCGCTCCCGCGAAGTCCCCTGCCCACTATTTACGGTGCGGTGCTTCGGCTTCGAGTTTCAGCGTTTTCCAGAGCCGCATCCAGTAGGCGACGCCAATGACGGCTCCAATCAAAATTGCAGCCGATCCGGCCCAGAAGGAGAGATCCGGAGCCTGGAGCGGGGCGTTTCGAATTTCTGCAATCGCGCGGGCCGCGGCAGATCGAACTGTCACGTCTGAGTCGAACTGCTGAACTTTCGAAAGATGCGGGATGTACTCTCTCGAATATCCTCCCGCTCTTTGAAGTCCCTCAATTGATTGAAGTCGGATGTCAGGGTCCACGTCCTGGAGACGTTCCGCCAGTGCCTCACGTCCATCCGTACTTGATACCGAGAGCTCGGAGAGAGTTTTTACAGCCGCCTGACGCACAAACAGGTTTTCATTATTTGACGCTGTGATCCAGCGTTTTTCCCAAGCCGTCGTCTTGGCGGCATGCCCGGTGGTAAACACGTTGCACACAAGTGAAATCAACAGTGCGATAGCGAGCGCTCGAGCCATCCAGCGGGAATAGAACCGCCGTTCATCTGCAATTTTTACCGGAGCGGGCGGTGCGGTTACGGCTGCCTCATCGACTGAGGGCTTCTCTTTTTGTGGTAGAGGTGCGGGTGTTCCATTGGCCGACTGCGCGACACGTTTTAAGTCGATGGATAATTCTGCAGCAGACTCGTAGCGTCGTGAAATCTCTTTGCGTAAGAGCTTCGCCACAATGCGATCAAGTTCGATGGGGCAATCTGGCAACGTGTCGCACACGCGCGGTGCAACGGCATTGCAGTGCTGGTGCAGCGTTCCAGCTGGTGTGTCGCAAACGAACGGAGGCTGCCCCGTCAACAGTTCGTACAGTACGCATCCCAGTGCGTACAGGTCGGTTTGTGGGACAACATCCTGCCCACGAATTTGTTCGGGGGCCATGTATTGGAATGTACCGGCCGTCTTGCCTGCCGCCGTAATTTTTCGGGCCGCTTCAACACTTGCCAGGCCGAAGTCACTCAGCTTGATGACCCCGGCTTTCGAGACCAGAAAGTTACTCGGCTTAATGTCGCGGTGAACAACACCCTGCTTATGTGAACACTCCAGTGCGGCACACATTTGAATTGCATAGTAGACCACCTGTTCCCAAGGAAGGCGTCCACGCTTTTCGAGTCGCTCTTCGAGGGTTCCCCCTTCGACCAGTTCCATGGCATAAAAGCGGCGGTCGTTTTCGCAAGCTCCACCAAAGCATCGAACTATGTTCGGGTGCTTCAAATTCTTGAGGACCTCAACTTCGCGCTCGAAGCGGGCCAGAACCGTCTCATCAGAAACGTCCGCAGGCAGCATTTTCAGCGCGACAATGCGACCGTTGATGACGTAGCGAGCCCGGTAGACAACGCCCATACCGCCTTCGCCAATCTGATCGATGACCTCAAAGGGCCACAACCAGTTGCGTCGCTTCGCGGGAGTGGTAGGTGGAGATGTTGACATGGCTCGCCAAAACGTGGGGAGAGGTCCAGACCGTGGGCCTCACGCCGAAACTTATGTCAAAACGCTGCGGAAACACGAACTGCTTTGAATTGCCTCATGCAAATTCGATTTCCCTGTTCCGTTCGTACCGACTATATCAACAGTAAAACGGTACCCTTGCTGCCTGAAAACAACAATGTCGTTTCCATTTTGCCAGTCGTTAGCCAGCGAATCTCCTGAAATTGCTGGCATTTGCATTGTACGAAGAGAGCAGGAGATTTCCAAAAAAAATCATGCCATCGCATTGAGCAAATTCGTCAAAGTCAAGGTAATCGGAGTGACGATGACTACTGCAGTAGAGGGGGAGGTGCGCCGTGAAATATTCTCTGTTGCTAGTTGTGCTGCTGACGGGATGTCAGGGGGGGAATCTTACAAACCGTTACCAGGATGGTGTCGACCGACTGGCCGATCGAGAAACCGCCTGGGAGGCCGTCTATAATCCTGCATTTGACGCAAGTCGTGCTGGGCGTGCCGATTGGCGTTCACACCCAATGAACCAGCGGCTGTTTCCGGTCCGCTCACAGAGGTACATTCTGGCCCCTTCTCATAGCTACAGCAGCCCGGTGTACTCCTCGCTCAGTATGTTGTCCGGTCCGTCTCCGCGGCCAGTGGAGACAACGCCCCCGAGTAATGATCCCACTTTGCTGCCGGCTCCTGACATAGCGCCGACGCCCGAAGTGCCGGCGGACGACGCCAAACCGGAGCTCCCTGCTCGTGAACCAGAGGTGTCCGCTGCAGACGAGCTGCTCATCCCAGAACCCGTGCCAGGTTCGGACACAAAGACGGTCGTCTTTGTGGAAGTCGGCGAGGCACCAACCGAGCCAACGGCCATCCAACTCGGCTTCCAGTGGGCGGAAGAAGTTCAGGACTGGAAAGAGGAGTTGGAGTTCCAGGAGAATGGAAACCTCTCCCGCAAGAAGAATGGTGCGATTATCGCTCCCCGTCCAGATGGCCCTGCCCGACCAGTGTGGGCCCGCGACATTAAGTGACGTTAAGTTCCAGCCGACAGCTGTGATAGTGGCAAAGTGCCATCGCACAGGCGTCGGCGACGTCGTTCGGCTCGAGTACCCGTCGGAGTCCCAGTTCACGTTGCACGGCGGCTTGAACCTGCTCCTTGGTCGCAGTACCGCTTCCCGTCAGTAGCTTCTTTACCTGTCGCGGCGAATAGCTGACAAGCTGCGTACCCTGCTCCTGTGCACAAAAGAGAATGGCCCCGCGCGCGTGAGCCATCAACATAGCGGTCTGCGGATTCCTCGGCATCGAAAAGACTTGTTCGATGATAAGCACGGCAGGCTGATACTCCAGGAGAATTTCCCGGACGCCGCCCCCAATTTCATGCACGCGCGAGGAGAGTGATTCCTTCGGCGACGAACGTACAACGCCGCCCTCCACAAGTTTGGGGCCGTTTGATGTACGGCGAACCACAGCGTAACCCGTGCGATTCAGTCCAGGGTCAATGCCCAAATAGACATCCGGAGCAGGCCCCTCGAACGAGTTGCCAATGGCAAATCCCAAGTTGTCGCTCCCTCGCGAAGGCACGTTCAGTCCTTTCCTCTCATCGCCGATGTGTGCTTTCCAACTTGGACAAACTGTACGTTGTTTCACCTGAATCGTCGAGGTGAGTCCGATTCTGCGGGACGCGTTACAACTCCGACTCGTCTTCCGTTGTCGTCTTCAACTGTCGGTATCGCCAAAGTCCCCATGCAAATATGGCAATGCAGCTCCCCTTGAGCAGCATCAGCCAGATTGGCTTCCACCATGCACCGGTTTGGATTTCGATGACATCTGAAACGCTGAACAGCAGAAATGCGATGGCGAGTATTCGAGTCAATCGCCGCATCTGATACGCACCTCGCATCGACTGCATCGCAAGAAGGATAGTAACGACCAGCCAAAGCACCGCCTCACACAAATTGAACCACTGCATCGAATTCATGGGTAACGAACCTGACAAGCCTTCAGTAAAGCCGAGTTCAACTTCTCGACCATCTCAACTGCGGCGCCGCCGCACTCAACGATCTCAACCAATCGTGTCTGCTGATCTCCACTTCTGTAAGTACGAAGTTGAGCCCGCCTCCGCGAAATAATTCCAAGTTCCTGTTGACATCGTTTACGTGTGTAATCAATGCTCCCTCCGCATTGGCCACAAGTGTAATCGATGGTGGCAGCAAGGAGGTGAACATGGCTCAGGTTACGATTTCGGAAGCGGAGTGGCAGGTAATGAACCTGCTCTGGGAGCGTGAGCCCCTCGCCGCGCAGGATGTCATCGATGCAGTCGCGGAGCCCAACGGCTGGTCTCCTTCGACAGTGAAGACCATGTTGCACCGGCTGGTGAAGAAGGGCGTGTTGACCTTCGACAAGTCGGGCAAAAGCTATGTCTACCGCTCCCGCGTCGCCCGGACTGACTGTGTGCAAAACGAAAGCCAGTCGTTCCTGCAACGCGTTTTTGAAGGCGAACACGCAAACCTCGTCGCCTATTTTCTTCGTGATACTCAATTCAACGCGGACGAAATCGCAGAGCTTCGCCGCATTCTCGATGAGCAGGAGGCTCAGTAATGCACGCCTTTCAAGAAACTCTTTTGTCCGCCTCATATGCAGGCCTTCGCTGGGCCATTGTCTCGGGCCATGCCGGAGCGATTTTTGCACTCATCGCATTGGTCATTCATTTTGCTGGCCGGAAGTGGCTCACCGCCTCGCAGAAGTGCTTCCTGTGGGGATTAGTCCTCCTGCGCATGGCCATGCCCTTTGCTCCGGCAAGTACTTTGAGCGTCCAACGACTTATCATCCCGCTGTACGAATCAGCCAGTGCTGCAGAAGCACAGGATTTGCCCGTCGAAGGACAGGTCTTTCACATCGACACCTCGGCGACACCGTACCCCGATGCCGTTTCGCCCGAGGCATATGCCCTCACACGTGCCAATCAGGCTACGCCGACGCTCGGCGAGTGGATCGAATTCACAATTCCATTGCTCTGGCTCAGCGGTGCCGTGCTTGTCGTGACGACCACCCTGCTCTCCCATTGGCGTTTCCGGCGTAAACTGGCGGCCCTGGAGGAATCGACCGACGAACGCCTCACCAGCCTGCTGCAAAGTTGCCAGCGGGAAGTCTGGACGTTGCATCGCCTTCGACTCGTCGAGTGCGACCTCGTCAGCCAACCGGCCGTCGTCGGCATTTGGTCACCGCGGTTGTTGTTACCCTCTCATTGCCTGAATCTTTCTGACGCACAACTCCGGCTCATCATGCTGCACGAACTCATGCACGTGCGCTGCTGGGATGTCGTTGCTAACTGGCTCCTGGTCCTTGTCCGGGCCATGCAGTGGTGGAATCCGTTCTTCTGGCTCGCGCAGCATTTCTTCATTGATCTACGAGAACAATCTCGCGACGCCATGGTCCTGCGGCACGTGCATGGTGAGCCGCATCAGCAGAAAACTTATTCAGAGTTGCTGTTGGATTTGGCGGCACGACCACAATCACGTGGTTGGACGGTCGCTCTCCCTGCCTCGCTGCTGGGATTCCTCTCAGGATGGTTCCGCAAGTCATCCATCGCGTCGCGTCTACGGGCAATGGCTGACGGCACAAAGCTTCAGCACTGGTGGCATTGGGGACTCGTCGTCGGCCTGATGCTCGTCATCGCCGTCATCGGCCTGACCGACGCGGCTCAACCGCAGGCTGACCGCAGTAAGTCGAGCATGTGGACGAAGGTCGACGCCAACAACCCCGGCATTCTGGCCGATGCAGTCATGGTTCATGCTGGCACCGGACCAAATGAGGAAACAGGTCCCCGGGAACTGAAGGAATACGACGTCACAGGTGCTATTGGCCACTTTCAGACGCAGGAGCAGGTTGGTCTCGAAGAGGCAGTACGCGTGCTGCAATTGGAATTGGAGATCTTTGTTCAGCCTCCAAACCGAGTGACGATGGCCGAAGTCGAAAAGCATTCTTTTGTCACCCTTGAGGAGTCGGACGGACAATGGGTTGCAGCCATCGAGGCGACGAAGGAAGGACACCAGCGAGTTGGGGCCATCATTCAGGCCTGGAACCGCAGTGGACCAGTGCAGGTATGCGTTGAGATGCGCATTACGACCTCCGACAAAAACATCGTTGAAGAACTCGGATTGAGTTGGGACCGAATCATTTCTCAGCCACTTGGTGCAAAGGAGCGGAAAACAGAACAACCGGCATCCGGCGCCGCGCCCCAGGCCAGTGCTGTTGCATCAGTCGAGAAACAGGTCCCCATGCTCATTCGCATGCTGGACGACCGAGAAATGCGGCGCTTCATCAAGGTCGCTCAGTCCGATGTCCACGCAAACAGCATGTTGGCACCGAAGGTCACATTGTTTAATGGTCAGACGGCCACAGTTTTTTCGGGAGTTCAGCGACCTTTCGTCACGGGACTCGGACCCGCGCCTGATGGAACAATTAAGCCGGAACTGGAAATCATTTCCGAAGGATTCCAGGTCGATTTGCAGACGGTCATCGCTCCGGAACTGACAGCCACCGACCTTTCACTCAACCTGGAACTGAGTAGCGTGGACGAAGTCCAAACCTATTCCATGAAACTCCAGGGGAAAGATGTGACCGTGCAGGTGCCGAGCGTGAGTCGTCTCAAAATGAACACGTCAGCCCAACTCGAAAATGCGCAAACGCTACTGATTTGCGTACCTCCCATCTACGACCAAACCGAATTCACCTGGTTCCTCTTCACCCCCAGAATCCTGGAACCGGTCGCCAGCCCAACTGCCACTGCCCCCTAACGCTCGACCTTCCACTTTCAACCATCAACGCACAAGTAAAACGCCACCGCCAAGTCATGATGAACCTGCGACGACTTCAGTCGGTCCCGCTCGTGCAACCTTCCAGTGGCAAACTGTTCCGTCAGTGGAGTCTGTGCAGCGGCGGGAGCATGGCGGACCAAATCGACCAGCAATTGCTTGAAGTTTTCTGTGGTTGAGGAACTCAGTTTGTCCCCCAGATACTCATAGTTCATGAGCCCCGCATCAATCCGGTAGCACGCCTGAGGATCGGAGAAAATGAGATTGAGTTCCAGCCCGTGTTCCGTCCGTTTATTGGCGTCACTGGGTGTAATGTGAGGATGCGTTTGCAGATAGTCCGTCGAAAACGCCCCCGTCGTCCGATGCTGTAGCCCATCCACATCGGCCACGCTGATAAGTTTGAGCGTCTCCCAAGACAACGGTGCCCCCGCTTCTCCCGTCAGCGACAAGACAACAAAACCTTCGTCGGTACATCGCACATGATGCACCGTTTGCGCATGCAGATTCTCCGCGCTGCTGGCGGGCACCGCACAAACACTCACGCCGACGCTTCGTAATTGATCCCGAGCTGCCACAGCGACTTCCTCGGTATACTCCTCTGGCCACACCGCCGGGACCTGATGCCACCGAATTTTCGCATCAACCGCATTCATTTTCGCGTCCCCACGCAACACCGCAACAACCGCGTCACGATCATCCGGCACGGCGGTCACCGCCAACCGAAATGATCCGGAAGGATTCACGTTATCTGATTCAGCAGCAGCCATTCGATGCCTCTCAAGTTCGTACCAACACACTCACGCCTCTTCTCCCAGTATACGCCGCAACGCCCGGTGACGACACACTCAGCGTAGGAAGAGGGATGGGGTGATGAAACACGGAGGCACGGAGGACGCGGAGATTTGCCAAATACGCAATCACATCAAACTCTCTCAGCGCCCTCCGTGACTCCGTGGTTTTTATTTGGTTTGTCGGAAGAGGCCCCTCGTTTCCAAGCGGGAAGGGTACGATATCTCTCCTGTCGACGACCCGTGCCTACGGGACTTCCGATTCCTCGGGATAGTGTGGATCAAAATCGTCCGCCGGGGCGACAGTGACTTCAATTACATCAGCTCCATATTTCCGTGCCAGGAACCGCTCGCGATACAGATTCGATGCGGCATTGCAGACCTTTGAGGTAAAGTAACTATTGAAGCCACCACCAATGAGTGCTCCACTCAACGGCACGACTTGTGCGAGCTTCGCCTTCGTTAATCGAATTCCCAACGCTTTCGCAATGCTCTGCGTGACTTTGACAAATGAATGTTGCTGCAGGTGGCTCCATGTTCGCTTCCTGGCGACGTCTTGCGCAATGCGGACGAGTTGAGCCATCGCGACACACTTGGACGCATCTGTTGGTGACGATGCCAACCCAAGCACATTCATGGCAAACAACCGTTCCTCCTGAGACGACAGGTCAAAGCCGTAGTACGTTGCATACTCACCAATTCCCCGAAGATTGAGGGTGATGAGTGCAACAATGTCTGGTGGAATTCCCAGCAGACCAGCCATGCCCGCACCGGCTCCACTTGCTGCTGTCAGACTCTTGTATTTTGTGCTGAGCCAACCAACAACTCGATCAATTTCCTCAAGATCGAGGCGGGCGATGTCATCGAGAGCTTGAATGTCGTGCCCATGCTTTCGCAATTCGGCATAGATTGTTTCGCGACTGACCGACCATTGGGCCAAGTCGTTACAGAGCTCCACCAATCCTTTGATCGACGAAGTAATCACCGGACCAACTCCCGGCGCAGAGAAAACCACGCCACCAGCCCGGTCTAATGGTTTATTGAGGTAACTTAGCGTTTGATCAAACCAACTCGCCTTCGGATTCTTCCATGCATGAATCTCGCGAATGGCCGCAAGTTCATAGCTTGAAGCAGCCTGGCCATCGTCACTATTGGTAACGTTCGTCGACGTCATGGCAGCCCAAGGTTGCTTCAGCTCAGGCTCGTCGCCTGCCGAATTGTGATCGAGACGTGTCGTTGATTGGCAAATCTACCCTAGCTTGAGGAAGTGCTCAAGCCATCACCATCAGACGTCAGCATGACCTCACCCCTCGCGCTTTACAACCCCGCCGGCGCCGCGTCGTTAAACGGATTCCCCGGAAGTGGACGGGCGGCTTTCTTCTCTCCAACTTTGTAGAACCGCTTGTCGAATTTCATGCCTGTGTAGAAGTTGCCAAGGCCTTCGCCTTTCTTCATACGGGTATTGACCGTAATGACACCAATGGAGTCTTCCTGGGTCTGGAAGAATACACTGGTTGGGGCGGGATGGTCTTCATTGAGCGTCGGGAGGAACTGGATCGCTTCGATTCTGGCTGGAAAGCCGAATTCACCTCGCAGGGCGAATTCACCAAGTACCTGGTCCGCTTCCTTCTCTTCATCCAGGTGGCGAAAACTCATGGCAATGGAGAAGAGTTCATGCTGCGGCTCGCCATTGTCCGTGGTAATGTCGAAGCAGACCAAGTCAACACCCCACTCCATAAGCTGCTGCTGGTTTTTCCTGAGGAGCACCTTGGCCAGTGCTGCCGTAATGGGGCCGCTCGGTGGAGCGTCGGGCCACTCGAAAACGGCACCGGTGTCGAGGTCGTAACAACAGTAGTGCGGTTCCGACTGTACGGTACCCAGAGAAATGCCGGAGAAGCTTCCGTCAGCGGAAACAAACCTTGCATTCTTGTCGAACACCACTCTTCCAGGATCCTGGGCCAGCGGCGGCAGCGTGACCGGACGATAGGCACCGAGCTTGATAATCTTCCGCTCATTCCACCACGATTGCCATTCGACAGCAGTCAGATGAAATTGCTTTTGCGCCAAATACTTCTGCCGGTCCGCCCCCCTGCCAAAGACATAGTTAATTCGCAATTCACCAAATGACTCGCCCGTCATTTTCTTAAGGGCACCCATGACCTCACGAAGTGGCCGCCCCAGGTCGTATTCCACACCCGGAGTGTTGTTCTTCTCGTCCAGGTCATGCATTCTCAAAAACGTGCCGAGGCCGCCCTCTTCACGTAGTCCCATGTCCGAACTGAACTGGAATTCCAGGCAGCGTGGAATTGACTCGATGAGCGCAGGGACAGCTCGCTCATCACCAATTGCCCTCAGCACGAATGGAATGCGGCGAAAGGCATTCAGCTCGGCGGTGGGTAGTGCATCAATCAGCGCCGGAACGGCGTCAGGCCCCATGTCGACGAGTTCCTTCATTGCTCCGACGGCGGTGCCGGTCTCATCGTCAACAGTGATACTGAGGTCCGCGATGAGTTTGGCCAGATGGTCGTCTGTCGTACTCGCATCACCGCCGGCGTCTTTCGCCGGCACTATCTCCGTCGTCTCTGGTGCGGTTGGAGGATCAACTGCCTTGCGAACGATTTGCGCCTGCAGACGTCGTGAGTCTTGGTATGTGCTAATGCGGACGACCCCGACAATCAGGGATGCCGCGGCGAGGCAAATTGCCATAGTGACGACTGGCCGCCACCGTGCTCGCGGACGAATGACTTGATTTGCCTGCAACATCATTTCAATGCGACGGCGAATCATGGAAGGACGACCTCCGAAAGTGAGGGCCAATGAAGACTGCCGCTGACTGAACTGCAGTAGCATTTCCGCGTAAGTGGAAGTGTCAGGAGATTCATTCAGCACAAACTGATCAGCGAGCTGATCTTGCGCCGCCGTCAATTCACGGCTCAAATGCCAGTACAGCGGCTGCCACCACAGCAGCGGCTGCAGCATCCGCACGGCCCAGTGCGTCACAATGTCCCCATTCAAAATGTGAGCCAGTTCGTGGTTCAGACAGAAGTCGACAGTCTCCTTTTGCGAAGACTGCAACATTCCCTCAGGCACAACAATGACTGGTGAGAACAAACCAAACGTCAGCGGCGATTTAGCGTGTAGTGAAGCGAAAACTTGGACACCACGAATCGACGCTAGATTGCGATACGTCCAACTGACCAACTGCGAGTTGTCGACAGGAGTTGCCGATTGCAGCAACGCACGCAACTGACGACAGCCTGCCCAGAACGCAAGGAGTGACCACAATAGACCGCCTGCGAACACCACAACACAACCAGCACGTAGCAGCAGCAATGCGTCGGCCATGCTCCACAGTGGTGAGGCCGCGTCGACACTGGCGTCACTTGAACTCGCACCCCAATTGGCCGCCCCCTCGGCATCGTCACCTCCTGAGGCCATCGTCTCCTCAAATACGACCGTCATGGGGGCGGATGCATCCCCCGAATGGCGAGGCGATGTAATTTCCAGAGCCAACTGCTCTGTAGGCCCGGATGATGTCATCCATGCTGGCGGAACGATCTCCAGCGTGATGACGTCGAACGCGCCAACAAGCCGCAGCAGAAGAACAGATGCAAAAGCGATGAACGTCAACTGGACACACCGCACGCGTTCGCTCGGCTGCGACAACCACCGCAGGAGTAACGCTCCGATCCCAAGGATCAGCGATGAAATGACGACCAGAGAAACCAGCGGCAGGAAAAGTGAGTCAATGAACTGCATGCTACTTTCCTCCCGACTTCTTTTGTTTCGCCTTCCGAGCCTGAACAATCATTTGTTCCAGGTCGCGAAGTTCTTGGGCCGACAAATCCTCGGCGGACAACATGCTGAGGACCAGTTTGTCCATGGCACCGTCGAACACCTTGTGCAGAAAACGCGAGCTGGCGTCTTCTGGAGAGTAATTCGCAGCGTAGTACGAAGTCCTCGCCTCAATCCGCTGCGAAACCAAGCCCTTCTCAGCCATAATTCGTAGCAGCGTCTGAACCGTGGTGAAAGCGCATTCGCCGTTAGGACACATGGCCTCATGGACATCGCGCACCCGCGACTCCCCCAGTTCCCATAGAACCTTCAGGATGTCGAGTTCCCGTTCACTGGGGCTCGTGGCCACTGCTCTCTCCCATCGCAAACCGCACAACTAACCTATTAGTTTAGTTGCATTGTGCCGCCTGTCGGTGAGTCCGTCAAGAGGAGTCGGGGTGCGTCCGAAGAATAGTGGCATTTCTTCTCCACCCAATACATGGGGGGAGAAGATGGCCGACAGGCCAGATGGAGGGGGGCCGAGCGTTACCAGAGAATAAATTCCATGAAGTTTGCCCCCTCACCCCGCCCCTCTCCCCCACAATGAAAGCCGTGAAACGTTGTACCGTCCATCGTGGGGGAGAGGGGGAGTTGAAACGCGACCACGATTCGCCGGACGCAACCGAGAATTTGCCTCAGCGAAGTTGGAAGTGCATTCCCTGGCACTGGAATGGTAGAGTGACGCACTGTTTTCACTGAAATGAACGCCCCTGAGACTTTCCAAGCATGTTCACTGCTTTTACGAGAATTTGCCTAGTCACTTACAGCCTGATGCTGCTGGTCACGTCACCAGCCTGGGCAGTGCAGCCTCAGGATTTCTTCAAGTCGCACTGCATCGACTGCCATGGACAGGATGATCCCGCCGGTGAGTTGCGACTCGACCAACTCCCCGCAATGAGTGCTGTTACAGTCGCCACATGGTCACACATCGCGGATATGATCGAGTCGGGCGATATGCCTCCTGCCGACGCACCACAGCCCTCAGCAACTGCACGTCGGCAAGTTCTCAACGTACTGAACCAGAACATCGCACGCTTCTCGCAGCCTGCTCCAGCCATTCGCAGGATGAATCGTGTCGAGTATGAGCATACGGTTCATGATCTGTTGGATATTGATGTCTCCCTCGCCGAGTTGCTACCGGAGGACGGCGAAGTTCAGGGATTTGACAACGTGGCTGACGGACTGGGGATTTCGTCGATTCTCATGGAACGTTACCTCGAAGCGGCCGACGTCGCGTTCGATGCCACCATCAGGCGCATTCAACCGCTGCCACCCGAAGCACGGCGGGCCGTTTTGATGGAATCAAAGGACAACATCGATTCCGTCAAAGGAAACAAGGGTGGCGTCATTGAAGATCACGGTGCCTTTGTCGATTTCACCCCCGGCTGGCCTCCGGCCCGCGTCGATGCCTCACATCCTATCGAGCGTGGCATTTACCGCTGCCAAGTTGCTGTCTGGCCACACAATCCCGGAGAACTACGCACGTTGACGGTCGCCGTATTCACCGGGCCACTCTTCGGCGACGGCAAGCGACATTTCCAGGGAATGTTCGACGTCACCGGCACGCCTGACGAACCACGCGTCATCGAATTCACGACCAGACTGAATGAAGGAGATGCCCTCCACATACTCCCCTGGATTTATCCCGAGCATGTCACTTGGCGCGATAAGCACGAGCAGCGTCCCGGCGTCGCCATTGCCTGGGCCGAAACGTATGGTCCGCTCGATCAGGACTTCCCCTCCTTATCACAAGAGAAACTTTTTGGGGAATCGGAATCGCTTCGCATGTCGGAGGGGGATCCCATTTACATGCGGCATCGTCGCGGTGTGAAACCACACTATGTCGAGTCACAGGCACCGCGCGAGGACATCCAACGCATCATCACCGATTTCGTACCCCGCGCGTTTCGTCGCCCCGTGTCACCTGAGTTGTCTGATCAATTCGTCCAACTCGCGCTCGCTAGATTGGATCAAGGGAGTACGTTTGAGCAGGCCGTACGGGCCGGAGTTTCTGCCGTGCTTTGTTCGCCGCATTTCCTGCTGCTGAATCAGGAAAGCCAACTGGATGACTACGCCATTGCCTCCCGCATCTCGTATTTCCTCTGGTCGTCCATGCCTGACGACGAACTCATGCAACTCGCGAGTGAAGGACAGCTCTCCGATTCGAAAGTACGCTACGCACAAGTCGAACGCATGATTAAGGACCCCAAGTTTGAACGCTTCGTCGAAAACTTCACCGGCCAGTGGCTCGACCTGCGGGATATTGAGTTCACCACCCCCGACGCGAAGCTGTATCCAGAATTCGACGAACTGCTCATGCGTTCCATGCTCGCCGAAACGAGGGGGTTCTTCCGACACGTTCTGGAAAACGACTTGAGTGTCGACAATTTCATCGACTCCGATTTCGCCATCTTGAATCAGCGACTGGCTGATCACTATGGCATTGAAGATGTCCGCGGACATGAAGAGTTTCGCGTTGTGAAACTCCCCGAGAACTCCGTTCGCGGCGGTGTGCTCACGCAGGGAAGCATTTTGAAAGTGACGGCCAACGGCACGAACACGTCGCCGGTCATTCGCGGATCATGGGTGCTCGACCATTTACTCGGCCAACCCGCTCCGCCACCGCCGCCGGGAGTTCCTGCCGTGGAACCCGACATTCGTGGCGCGACGACCATTCGGCAGCAGCTGCAATTGCATCGCGAGAATGAGTCATGCAACCGGTGCCATGCCCGGATCGATCCCCCCGGATTCGCCCTGGAGGAGTTCGATGTCATCGGCGGCCATCGCGCGGCTTATCGAGCGTCGCAAGGTAAAGGGCGGAAAGTCGACAAGACGAACTACTACGTGGGTCTGGCCGTCGAATCGGATGGTGATTTCATTGACGGAAGGAAGTTTTCAGGTTTCGAAGAATTTCGTCAGCACCTGCTGGAAGACTCTGACACCGTCAGTCGAGCCATCGCGACGAAGCTGCTCGTCTACGGCTGCGGTCGACGCGTCGGTCGGGGTGATCAAACCTCGGTAGACTCGGTCGTCAACTACGCCGATCAACACAACAACGGTCTGCGTTCCATGATCCACGCCGTCGTGGAAAGCGAACTGTTCCATCATCCTTAATAATGCCGCGGTACTGAACAAAACTGGTGGCACAGACATTCCTGTCTGTGTTTTACATAAATCATCGAGAATAACCATGTCGCATTCCCCACTCGCCCGACGTACATTCCTCCGCATGGGAGGCGTCGCTCTTGGTCTGCCGCTGCTCAACAGCATGCTCTCCCGCTCGGCCCGGGCTGCTGAAGAGGAAGGCGAGGCGCGTCGAATGGTTGCCATTTGTGCTCCACTCGGCATTCACACTCCCCTGCTCTTCCCGGAAAAGGCGGGGAAGGATTACGAGGTCACGCCCTACCTGGAACCGCTGCAGGCCGTGCGGGACAAGTTCAGCGTCATCTCTGGTTTGATGCATCCCATGGTTGATGGAGGACACTCAGCGGAGAAAAGTTTCCTCACGGGGGCGGCGCATCCCGGACAGCCGAGTTTCCGCAACACCATTTCCGTCGACCAGTTCGCCGCCGAACGCATTGGACACAAAACGCGGTTCCCGTTTCTGTCACTCTCTGGCGGCAACGGCGGGATGTCCTACACGCGGTCGGGCGTACTCATTCCGGCGGAGAGTCGACCATCGAAAGTCTTTCAGCAACTCTTTATGGAAGGGACAGAATCTGAGAAGGCCGCGAACATGCGCCGCATCAAAGACGGCCAGAGTATTCTGGACCTCGTCCAACAGCAGACGCGCACGCTGCAACAGAACACAGGCCGGGAAGATCAGCAAACGCTCGACCAGTATTTCACCAGCGTCCGCGAACTGGAGCAGCGGCTCGCAAACGCGGAAGAGTGGGCACAGCGTCCCAAGCCGAAGGTCGACGAAAAACCGCCGACCGACATTGAAGACCGAGCCGAATTCAGCGGCCGGATGAAACTGCTGCTGGATGTCATGGTCCTCGCCCTGCAAACCGACTCGACCCGGCTCATTACGCTCAAAGGCCCCGGCGGCAACGAAGTAGTGAACCTCAAGGGGGTGGACGATGGCTGGCACAATCTCAGCCACCACGGCAAAGCCCCGGAGAAAATCGAGCAACTCGCCATTATCGAAAAAGAAGAAATGCGACTCTTCAGCGAGTTCCTGCAGCGTCTCGCATCCATTAAAGAAGGCGACCACTCCGTCCTCGACCAGACCGCCATCCTGTTTGGATCAAACCTCGGCAACGCCTCCAGCCACAACAACACCAACCTCCCCCTCGTCGTCGCCGGCGGCCGCCTGAGTCATGGCCACCACCTGGCGTTCGACCCAGACAAAGCCCCCCCCATGGCCAACCTCTTCGTCTCCTTCCTGCAACACCTGCAACTAGAAGTCGACCAATTCTCGAGTGGGATGAGTACGTTGAGTGGGTTGAGTTAGGTTATTTCGCAAGCTTCATGCCCGTCGAACTGACACTGGCTGAAGAAAGAGATAAATGATGCTGATTCGTAATCGGCGGGCAGTGTTTGCTCTATTGGGAGTGATGATGGTGATAGCATGCCTCCAGTATCGGTACATGAATTTGGTTTTCCTGAAGCTGGGGGTTGGTTCTGTTCCAATCGAGCTGTCTCGACGCGGAGTCGACGTTGGACGAGACGAAAATGGAGTTGTCAATTATGTTGCATTCGACAACCAAAAAGTAACTCCTCAAGACATTCGGTATGTCCAACAGATTGGGACTGTGAGAATTCTGTCGCTTTCAGGTTCGCTGGTTGAAGATGGCGTTGTAGAACAACTTCAGGAATTGGACTCGATCACGTCGCTCATCCTGTACGGGACGGCCACCAACGACGATGATTTAGAAATCATCGCCCGTATGAAATCGCTACGGTTGGTGAACCTGAGAAATACTCGCATGACTTCAGATGGTATTACTCGTCTCATGAGAAAGCGTCCTGAGGTCGAAATTCAGTGAACGTTTGTTCGCGGTCCGATTCCAGAATTGAACCGACAAGTGATTTTTGGGGGTTTGACCAGTAATTCTGCCATACCAACTTGTGGTACGGCGTCTCCGCAGGTTCGCTATCCATCCAATGAGGCTTGTGATGTGCCCCTGCGTCGCTCGCCACCCAGTTCCCCTCGCTAAGCGGCCCCGGTTGGCCGAGATCAGCCCCGCTTTTCCCGTGATTCCGGGTACCCACCGCCCCGACAAAATGTCTCTGCAATTGCCGTAGTTCACCCTTTTTCGCACTTTTCCACGGTACTGGCAATTGGTTACACTTTATTTGGCCAAAACTTACTTCGAATTCTCTGCCTGCCTGATTCAGATGTCTCTTTCGGAAAATACCGCTGGACGACTCTTGGCGCTGAGAGCGTATGTCACGTACATCATTCATCGTGTCATTACCGATCGGCGAAGGACATCGCGTGCGCAGAGAACGGGCTTTACGAGCGACTTGTATTCCGAGTTTCTGACGAGAATGCACAGGGCTCCCAAGTCGTTTTCAGATTTCGACACAAGGGAGCTGAAAGGCTACTCGCGACTGACCGCCATTCGCCTGACGCTCAAGCGGCTGGCGGAGTTGAAGGACGCGCCCGACGAATTGACCACGGCGCCAGTTGATCCGCAATCGTCCGAGACATCGGCTTTGCCCCCTGTTATCGATATCAATGCATTGCGTAGCCGGCTAACGGATTCAGATTTTGAGATCCTTGTACTCCGTGCCGAGGGGCATTCCTTTTCGGACATTGCCGAAACAACGTCGTCCACCAAGTACAACGTCTACAACGCATTCCGACGGGCGAGGCGTATTGCGCAGGAATTAGTGAATGCCGACATCTCGTGAAATTGAACTGGCTGTTGCATATCTCGAAGCGCTCGACATGGGCGTTTGCCCGGATGAATTCCTTCGCGAGCGGCTGGGCGTTGGCACGGAAGCGATTTCTGGCTCAATTACGGAGCTCGACAAGTTCGCCGAAGAGCTGCAACAGGACAAGCCAGCGTGCGAACTGCCTCCAGGTACAATGGTCGGTCGCTACGAAGTCGTGGAAACTCTTGGTCGAGGCGCGACGGCCATTGTTTATCGGGCGCGTGAAAAGGAAAACAGTGCCCGTTTCGTCACGCTGAAGGTTACGCAAAAACGGACGAACGAATCCACAATCCTCGGCCTGTTGAATCACCCCCGGATTCCCTTGTTGATTGATTCGTTTGAGAACAAGGATGACGAGTTCGCCACTGTCACCACCTACACGCCGTCACAAGGGTGCCTTGAGTATTTGTGCGGTTTGGACGACCGAATCCAAATGCGGTCTCTGCTGAACATTACGCGAGAATTGGCTCAAACGATTCAATACGTTCACTCAAAGGGCATTATCCACTGCGACATCAAGCCGGAAAACATGCTGATCTCGTCTGCGGGGCAGCCGATATTGGTGGACTTTGGAGCAGCCACTTCTCCACTGTCGGACGGCGCATTCTCCTGCACAACCAATTTTGCACCGAGCAACATGACCGCAGCCGTCCTGCGCAACGGCGTCAGGGAACTATCGACAGATTTCGACTTCATTGGATTGGCCCGAACCTTTCTTTTTCTGTCGGAGTATTTGTTCGAATCAACTGAATCAAGCTGCCAGGTCGGAGCAAGCCAGTTCTTGGAACTGCTTCACCTGGCAAAGGAAATCGACATTGATGACGTCATCCCGTCTCCGCATTTGACGCGGTTCAAAGGGATGGTGCTCTCGGTAAACGACACCGAGCAAAGTAGCACGACGCAAAGCAGCACGACCGTCGTAACCGAAACACTTCCAACGAAAAAGCGTCCAGAACTTGTGGTAGTGCTGCTCGCCCTCCTGGCTGTCTTGAGCACTCTCACTCTTGCACTGAACTGGCTTTGGCCTCAGAAGACGATATCCGCGACTCCAGCTAGTAACGCAACTCTGTCGACTCCTGCAGCCCCCGGCGCAAAAGGCCTCCCACTCTCTGCGGACGAAGTACTCGCCGTGCAGGAGATTAGGCAACTAATCCAAACACGACAAACCACCGAAGCTGCACGCAAAGCGGAAATTGCGGCAGAACGGCTACCAGACAGCGTGGCAATTCAACTCCTCGCGGCAGGACTTTCCCTCAAGCAATGTGAAACCACCGGCGCAGCGCCAAACACCGTTTACTTTGATCGTCTCCTGAAAATGGAGGCACTGTTACCTCCGATAATACAGCTTGATGGTGCCATCACCTACTCAATTTCCAGCAAATATGCAGAAAGAGAAGCGGACCGAGCCTTGCTGCTTGAAAAGAGCAATGCCTTGTTCGAAACCAGCAGCAAACGACTGTCAGACAGTTCGATACAAGAGCGGCTGATCATCTTTCGTGAAAAGCTCAGCATCGATTCGATCGCCTACTCTCGATTGCCCGCTGAACCACCGGTTGACGATCCTCCATCTCTGCTTCAGACCGGTGCACCATCCAATGAAATTGGTGTACCATCTAACGTGAATGTGGTGCAGTAGCCGCAGGCTCGCCTGCCTCAGGCCACATTGATTGAAAGGTGCTTGGTTCATTCGTTCGATACTCCCGGCAGGTAGGGGCTGTCACTGCGACGTAACGGGATGGGTTCATCGTTCCTGCCTCGCTTCAGCGGGTTTCGGGGCAGCATTTCTGTGTAATATTTCCAGTGCCCTCAGTAAATTCTGAAGGGCCATGGCGTCACTTTTGTTGAGTATGCCGGCGACAGAATCGGCCTCGCGGGCGCGGCGCAATTGGGCCACCACGTCGTCTAATGGAGCATCCATGAGAAACGTGTCCAAGGCCTTCTTCGCCTGCCACTTGAGGGTGCTATTGAAAACGAGCTCGGCGGCAACGGCCAGCAGCAACCCCACTACCTGCTTCGATGCGGACATGTAACGCACTCCTTTCGTCGAGAATGGGATGGAGCGTTGTAGGCAGAAAGTTGAATGTGCATTGAAATACCTTGTTGTTGGCAGCGTCACCTTACAGTGAACCACTTCACGTCAAATTCGAACCTGGCCAGTTTCGAAGCCCTCCTCATGGTAGAGGTGCTTCAGGCACCTCTACCGCCGCACTCAGGCATTGCTACCGCCGCACTCAGGCATTGCTACCGCCGCACTCAGGCATTGCTACCGCCGCACTCAGGCATTGCTACCGCCGCACTCAGGCATTGCTACCGCCGCACTCAGGCATTGCTACCGCCGCACTCAGGCATTGCAGAAAAGTGTGATAAAAGATTCTTCAATTTTGAAAATCCGATCGCTCAAAAGTTCAGGGCAATTCATTTGTCTCGCATGCGAGGACGCGAAGGACGCCAAGCTGGCTGGACGTGACGTCAATTACTTCAACTTCCGGAACTTACGTCCAAGATTGGTTGCAAGACCGGGTCGTATAACATGACAGCGTAGAGGTCCCAAATTGTGGCGTAAATGCTGAGGTCATCATATGCCGCCGTCCCATCCAGGTACCCTTGCAGAGTGTCAACTGAGTAAACGGAGTAAAACAGATCCTCGACAGTGTATGTGCTCGTGGAGTCGTAGTCCGCTTGTGATTCCAAGAAGGCTTGCAGCGAGTCGTACAGCAGTGTGGTATCGGTCGCCGTGGTATCGGTCGCCGTGGTATCAGGAGTCGTGGTATCAGGAGTCGTGGTATCAGGAGTTGAGGTGGTGTCCTGTGCATTGGAAAACGTGGGGACACAGAACAAAAGACAGGCAACCAACAGTACGCAACTTGTGGTTCGATTTCGCATGACATGCGTCAGGCACCACATAAAAAACTCCTTTGCGGAAAAAATTGAATTAAGCTCATCCTTCCGCATCGGTTTGCTGGCGTTTCGTGCGCGCGAAAATGCGAGTTTTTTTTATTTTCCCGCAATTTCTGTGTCTGGCGGTTCATTTTCCGCGTTTGGGGGTGCGAAATGAGTTGAGGCTCAGACTCAGTCGCTTACCCACAGAAGCACCCCCTGCTGCGACGTGAAAGAGGTGGGCAACCGTTCAATGGCACCATGCCAGAGCGGCAATTGCGGAAACCTGGCCAGTGCCAACCCGACGCCGCTCAATTGTGGTGATCCCCGGGAATGGACCGCCGCGCAGCTCGAACTCACGACAGAATTCTGTGAGTCAGTCGAGTCACTGCCAGCGAGACAAGCTTCCGTTAGCGGAAGTTCCTGGGGGATGGTATGCTCCGGCTGCAACGCGTTTGTTTTGGCTGTTCCCGGTGTTGGAAACCGTTTCGAGGGGCAGCCAAACTCTTGCGGCGCCTGTTTCGTTGATCATCGAGTCTGCGGAACCGTTTGAAATCATTGCGAAATTGCAGAAGCCGACGTGGCTTGAGTTGCCCGACGCGAATCTGCGAAACATTTTTTGAGAACAGAACTGAATTCCAATGGGAAGAGATTTTGAGAATCGCAAGCATGCGATTTTTAAGACGGCGGCTCAGAAGTCGAAGTTGTACTCCAAGTACGGCAAGCAGCTTTATGCTGCCGCCAAGAATGGCGTGCCCGACCCCGAGGGGAATCCAACCTTGCGCAGCCTGATCGAAAAGGCCAAGAAAGATCAGGTACCCGCCCACGTCATTGAAAAGGCCATTCAGAAGGCCAGTGGTGTGGGTGGCGAGGATTACAGCCCGGCGCGGTACGAGGGCGTCGGCCCTGGCGGCTGCATGGTCATTGTGGACTGTCTGACCGACAACAACACACGTACCATCGCCGAGGTCCGCAACTGCTTCACGAAAACCGGTTCGAAATTGGGGACGACTGGATCAGCCACGCTGTGGTTCGATCAACTTGCCATTCTGTCATTCAAGGCCGATGACGAAGAAGCGGTGCTCGAAGCACTGTTGATGGCAGAGGTCGAAGTCGACGACATCAACTCCAAGAACGGAATGGTCACGGTCTTCACCCCGCCTGCCGAATTCTTCAAAGCAAAATCCGCGATTGCCGAAGCATTCCCTGAAGCGGAACTCGAAGTCCAGGAAATCTCGTTCCTACCACAACATAAGAAAGAGGTCGGCCCTGACGACCTCCCCATGTTTGAAAAGTTCATCGACATGCTCAACGAGTGTGATGACGTCCAGGAAATCTACCACAACGCCGAATTGCCCGTCAGCGATGAGGCAGAGGACGCGTAGCGGCGGCGGACTTATTGAGTAGAAAGATTACGGCTGAATGCGATTCGAATTGGTGAACGATTTGGGAACATGACTTTCAACGTCTGAGGACGGTAGGATGACGCAAGCCAGTGGAAGTCTGAGAACCTACTACCCCATCCTGTTTCTGATTGTTCACGGCCTGCTCATGGCTGATGAGCCAGAGGTGGTTCATCCCATTACTATTTCGGGAGTGGCCAGGAATGCGGCAGGGGAACCGATTGCTGGCGCAGACGTGTACGTCAATTCTGTCTACTCCAGCGCATATCGCCGAATTGCTCAAACGAAGACCGATGCCACTGGCAAGTATCTGTTCAAAAATGTGAACCTGCCGTTGGGAAACCGGTCGAACTCCAAGGAACTTCGCGGTCAGTTTGAAGTCTTTGGAATCGCTGAACATTATGGGGTAGCCTGGCGCACCGCGAAATATTTTTTCCCGCAGGGAAATGTTCTTTGGGACCAGCCGGGGCCCGATCCGCCGCGCAGTTACGGTCCCCAGGACGACATTGTGCTGGATTTGAACTTTCCCGCTGAGGCCAAGCTGCAGGGAAGAATTGTTGATGAAGAAGGTCAGCCGGTCTCAGGTGTGCGATTGGACATGCGCTTTTGCGAACGCATTCATAACGACATCGCACGGGGGATTCTGGGGGCTGCTCATTTGATGGAATTGATTTCGACGAATGACTCGCCTGACAATGTGCTCGTTCCTCAGGAATTCAAAATTCAATACACCGCTGACGATGGCACATTCACATTCTCCCAATTGCCGCCGGAGTGCTTTTTCAAATTCTATGTCCGACACGAAGGATTCGGACGTCGCGACCTCTGGGGTGCGACAACCAATACGAATCTTCCCAAGCTCAGCGGGCGAATAACAATCCAGACCGGGGACATTGAACTGACGTTACACAAAACACATCCACTCAAAGTACACGTCACTCAAGAAATCACCGGCTTGCCCGGAAGTGCAGTTTTTGTCTCGGCGGGCGGTGAAGAATACACCGACTGGAAAACAACCGACGAACAGGGAAATGCCACGCTGCAAGTCCCTCTGGGAACGTACAAGTTTCACTTGAATCCTGCCATTGGCACGAATTTTCTCCGGACGACGATTGACTCACCCTTCCAACTGACGTCGACGCCTCAAGCCGAACCACACGACCTCGAACTTCGCGCGGCATGCCAGTTGGACGTCACCATCGTAAATGCCGAGAACGGTCAACCCGTTGAGGGCATGAGCCTGTGGATTTCGACCAGTGATGATCCCAATAATGTCGACCAAATTCAGCCTCGGGAACTGACATTCCGTTCTTGGAATCCTCCCACAAGCATGGTGCATCGGGAAAAGTCCGACGCTCAGGGAATGCTGAGGGTATTCATTCCTCCAGGTGTCCACCGCATTGGCCTGCGAGAAACGGGGGACATGAAGGGGCAAATCGTCGTTGCCCCAAGAGGCGGTGTTGAGCAGGTGGAATTTCGCGTGCAGCGTTAGCGCAATGAGTCGGGCGGACCGATTGCGTTTGAAGTATCACGGTCCCTGACGCTTTCGCGGTCCGAAACGCCGTGTCAGGTAAATGATGAGCCCCACCGGCATGAGCAGCATTGCGAGCCAGGGGATGAGAGCGACCAGACAAATGGCCAGCACTTGAAGGAAGTCGCCCAGCAGTTGGAGAGACTGGCTCCAGGCCAGCGTCATGCGTTCGCCAAAACGGCTGGCTTGCTGTTGGGGACGGTAGTTGCGAACCTCTTCGATTCGCAGCCAAACCGTTGAGAGGGCAACTTCGTTGTCGAGGAACCTCTGCCGTCCTTCAAGTTGCTCAATTTCGGTGCGGACTCGGGTCAGTTCTGTTTCCACGGCCAGAATGTCGGCCAGTTCCTTGGTGTCGACCTTGAGGTGTTCGAGCAGGCGCTGTTCTTCTTCCCGCTTTGTGGCCAGCCGCGCGGTCAGGTCGTAGTACTCTTCGGTCACTTCCTGAGTCGTCTCATGCTGCGAGACGACATCCCCAAGTTGTCCGCAGTCTTGCAGCAAGCTGCGGTACTGTTCGGACGGAACTCTTAACTTCCATTGCCCAGACGGTGATCGGCCCTGATATCCGTCTTGGCTGGAGTCGGCGACAAACGCTTTGTGCTGTTCGGCCAGTTTGACGATTTGCTCTGGGACTGACGAGAAGTCATCCACGTAAATGGTGAGGTCAGCGGAGTAAATGACTTTCCGTCCGGTGTCGGACTCCTGTGCGGAATTCACCGTGGCGGGCATCGCTTCTGGTGGAACTTGCGCGCCTCCGCATCCGTGGATCAAAGTGAACACAATCAATGCGACCGCTTGCGAAATCCGGTTTCCTCGCAACTTCATGATCCACCTTTCATAGCAGCCGAAAATGCATGTTCATGACAATAGAGAGCGTTGAGGCATCAATTATTCCCGATTTGTGCCTCGTCGACATATTTTCCGCGGAGTGCGGGAGTGAATGGGGGAACGACACTCGATTGGATCTCATCCGGCAGTCCGCGCAACGCAGCAGGCAATGCCATTCTGAAGCAATAGCTCGAAATGTCTGTGCCACTGCCGTGGTCACTACCGAGTTGAGATGCTCAATGGCCCGCGGCGCCAGCATCAGGGCGGCGATGGTCGACTCCCGCTTCCAGTTGCCCTTCAGAATTTACTTTGATGATGTGTGCCGAGCCCTGGTAAGTTGTTTGCTTGAGTCTGTGGCCCTTGAGTTTGAGTTGTTCCAAGGTGTCGGGAGAGAATTGGAACTGCTCATAACGGAGTTCGTCGGGCATCCACTGATGATGAATTCGGCCAAAGTCGACGGCGTCCTGAGCGTTCATGTCATGATCAACAACATTCAGAATCGTCTGGAGTACCGTATTGATAATGGTTCGCCCGCCAGGACTACCAGTGACAAGCACAAGTTTTCCATCACGAGCCACAATGGTCGGTGACATGCTGGACAGCATCCGTTTTCCTGGCTGCGTGAGGTTGGGGGACGTGCCAATCAGCCCCTGCTCTGTCGTCTTTCCGGGGACAGGGTTGAAGTCGCCCATTTCATTGTTTAGCAGGAATCCGGTTCCCTCGGCGATAATCCCAGATCCGTAACTGTATTCGAGCGTCGTGGTGAGTGAGACGGCGTTCAAATCTTTGTCGACGACGGAGAGGTGGGTCGTCTCATTGCTTTCGTGTTGCAGACGAATGTCTTCAAGGACCGAAGGCGTGGCGGCATCGAGTTTGATGGTGTTCCGTAAGTTTTTGGCAACCTCCTTGGAGATGAGCCGGGCCACCGGTATGTCAGGATTGAAATCAGAATCACCGAGATACCTGGCGCGGTTGAGGTAGGCGCGGCGCATCGACTCAGTCATGACGTGGAGCGTGGCGGCCGATCCAGCCCCCGTTTCCCGAATAGGAAATCCTTCCAGTATGTTCAGCATTTGCACGAGCGTAATGCCGCCGGAACTGGGAGGCGGCATGGAAATAATGTCATAGCCTCGGTAGGTCCCGCGAATTGGTTCGCGGCGGACGGCCTTGTAAGCTCGCAAATCTTCATGAGTCAAAATGCCGCCGTTGGACTGCATCCCGGCGACGAGCAACTCGGCTGTTTTCCCTTCGTAGAATCCCGCCGGGCCATGTTCAGCAATTCGCCTCAGAGTGGCAGCAAGGTCTCGCTGAATGAGAACTTCGCCCGGCTCATAAGGCATTCCATTGTTGGTGAACTGAGACAGTGCGGCTGGCGAAATACGGAAGCGACTGCGGGAATCCTTGAGCGACTCCGCCAGCCCGGGCGATACGACAAATCCTTCTTCAGCCAGTTGAATTGCCGGCTCGACAAGGCGTCGCCACGGAAGTTGCCCCTGCTCAGACCATGCCAGATGCAAACCAGCGACCGATCCCGGAACACCGACAGACAGCCAACTGGAGTGATGCCGCTTTGAATCGTAATTCCCATTTTCGTCGAGCCACATGGTTTCACTGGCTGCCAGCGGCGCGCGCTCACGAAAATCATAAGTGGCGACGTTCCCCTGCCCCGAGCGATAAACCAGGAAACCACCACCGCCAATATTTCCGGCGGCTGGATGAGTGACAGCTAAAGCAAAAGCAGTGGCCACGGCGGCGTCGACGGCATTTCCTCCGTCCCGGAGAACATCTGCCCCGACTTTTGAAGCGATTTCACTCTGCGAAACCACAGCCGCGTGCGGAAACGTCTCGGGAGCACCGGCGACCACACAGGCGTTGATGGACAAGCCCAGAAGAAATGCAACACGGGCAATCATAGGTGCACCTGCGTAATTGACATCAAAGAGTCAGCTGCGCGTGAACATACCAGACTTGAGGTTGTCCGTGGAACTGATGTGCACAATCGGGTTTGCCATGTTCCTGCTTAGCGACCGTCACCCCTTCTGTTTCGATGCCCACGCCACGTGGCGGGCAATCCCTTCGTGGGCGAGCAGGAGTTCTTTGGTGTAGTACGACTCCGCAAGTTCCCGCTCGTCGGGAATAATGTCATGAATCCCCGAATGGCACAGTCGGCAGATGTAGAGGCCTTTGCTCCGCATGGTCTCCTTAGTGTACTGCCGCAGAAACTTGCCCCGCTTATGCACACGACGCGGAATGAGATGATGAAATGTCAGCGAAACTGCACGATCGCACAGTTCGCAGGCGGCGGGACGTTTGCTTCTTGGTGATTGATTCTGCATGACGTACGTCGAAGGACACTGCGCAACAAAAATCGGTTCTCAACAAAAGTGGTCCTGTCCGGGCGCTCGCATCAAATTCACGAAATGCGACAATTGATTCTTTTGTTGTTTATGTCGGGTTTCGCTTCGCTGCACCCAACTTACCGTTTTGTTGTTATACAAGTCTTGCTGCTTTGAATCTTTCGAGTTGTTCTTTTAAGGCCTGTGAACAATGAATTTGAAAACAGTAGAACGCTGTGTGTAACGCCGACTCCTGTGCGCTTTCTAACGAACTGATCCCAGTGTGGCCAACGGGCAACGCTGCCCATAATGCGACAAGGGCGGCATTCTCCCTGTCCTCCTCGTATCGTGTCGGGTCTTCTTCAGAAACGTACGTCGATTCAATCTCTTCGAATGCAGATACCGATTCGTAAAAGGCGACCTCAAGCTCTTGCGCCGTAACGCGATTGTCCAAATATGCTTCTGCGACAACGACCGCACTTCTGCTTCGAGAATCGGTCAGCAGTGCCTCGACAGATTTGGCGTTGAGAACGGCAAACCTTCGTAATGCCTTTTCATCTTCAAACCTCGCGAGAAACGAATCCATCTTCATTTCGTCGTCGCAGCATAACCACTCATTCAGGTTCCACTTCTTCATTATGTTAATCCAACCTATCGCCCTGCTCATTCGGCTCCAACTTCAAACTCCGAAAACACCGCCTCGGTATTCACGACTCGCAAGCCGATTGATCCGTGGGTGTAGGTTGCATCTCGGAATTCAATTTTCGGTTCGCCATTCTGCAGGATGGTGATTTTGTCGCCCTGAACTTTGACTTCCAGGCGTTGCGGCTTCGTGGAATCGATGGTCGTCTCAGCTCTTGCGAGTTCTTTCCAGTTGTGGCCGTCCATTTTGCCGAAAATGACGAGGCCTGTTTTCGGAATGAGTCCGGCGAAGTAGCCGTGTTGGGCGTCGTAGCCGACGGCGGGGCCGGTGCAGCGGAAGAGGATGCCGGCATCGCGGGAGTTGATGTCACCGCCGAAGTCGATGGTCACTGCGGCTTGGAAGTCATCGCCGACGGGGCGGCGGAATATAATCTTTTCACCGCAGCGATAGTCGTTAACAGGATGCTCGGGAACGGTTCCGAGGTGAATTCCCTGCTCATCGACACTGTAGAACTGGTGGTGTCCGTAGTAGTCGAACGCTGTTTCTGATGGGGCTGCCGCACCTTTGGGAACGGCTGGAAGCTGCAGCGGTGATCCGGGATTGATGGGCTGACCGAGGAGAGGTTCCCCATCAGGGCCGACTCCCATTGGCTGGACGTGAATAGAGCGGCGCCAGCCGGGATTGCGGTCGCGTTTGGCGTGGAACACATGCCACCAACGGTCGTCTTCGGGAGTATGCACGAAGCAGGAGTGCCCGACGCCGTAGACTGAATCAGTGCCGCGGAACGCAGGCGTCGATTCCTTCTGCCAGTGGTCGGGATTCAACGGATTCTCCCCCACCAGCTTCAACATGCCGAGTTTGTAAGTCGGCAACCAGGACGCCGCGCAGGAGTAGACGAGATACGTGTTCCCATGCGACTGGAACACTTCGGGACCTTCGTGCAGACCACGCTGGCTTTCATCCCGTTCAAGTCGCTCCCACAGGTAGTCGGAGTTGTTGCAGAGGCGAACTCGCGGGCCGGTCAGTTTCGTCGGCGAATCCATTTCCGCAGCGTACAAGTATTGGTGGTCGGAACCCGGTTCATCCCATCCGGACCAAATGGCGTAACGCTTCCCGCCATGCTGCAGGACCGTCATGTCGATGGCCCAGATGTTCGGCTCGTCACGGTTCTCCCCTGCCCCGGTTTTTAAGGGACCATGCAACGTGTAGTCGCCGAGAGGATTGTTCGTTTTCGATTCCAGGACGTACGTCAAATGGTTCGCGTTGTTTCCGTCCGACGCGGCGAAGTAGACGTACCAGTGGCCATCGAGGAAATGCAGTTCCGGTGCCCAGATTTCTTTCGAGTACGGGCCCGTCTGGGGAGCGTCCCAGACGATGTGCTTCGGCCCCAACGCGTTGAGACGGTCACTGGCATGGATGGCAATCCCCCTGTTCCCTTCGGAGAGACACCACAAATAGCGTGGCTCGTTAGGATCACGCACGACCCAGGGATCGGCTCCTTCGGCAATGGGATTCACAAAGAGCGAGTCCGGCAACGGTCCGGCATTCTGCGCCGTCGCGGCCTCGGGATTACCGGCATCCTGCGGCAGTGTCGCATTCCAGTCGGTGACGGCCTTGTGCAGCCGAGCCACAACGTCGGGATGCTGTCCAGCCAGGTTCTTCGATTCGATTTGATCAGCGTGCAGGTCGTAGAGTTGCGGTGTTGATCCGTCGTAGTTGACCATGTATTTCCATTTGCCATCGCGCACGGCGAGGTCGGGGTTGTCTTCTTCCTTCGTGCCGGGACGATCGGGCGGGCGACGCCAGAAAATGGGGGCTCGGCGGCTCTGCTGTTCCTTGCCTAGCAGCGTGGGGAGCAAATCTTCTCCATCGAGTGGTTTACCTGCAGCTGGTTCGATTCCCGCAAGCGAGTACAACGAGCGGTTCACGTCGAGGGCACAGAGCACTGATTCATTGTTGGTTGTCCCGATGACATCTTCTTTGAGGAATCCCGGTCCCCAGACAATGAGCGGCGACCGAATTCCGCCCTCGTAGAGCCACGTTTTGGCACCGCGAAGTGGATCTGCGGAACCGGCTCCTTCTTCGTGGCCGTTGTCGGACATTACCAGAATGACGGTGTTGTGCTTCAGTTTCTCATCATTCCTGATGCGGTCAAACAGCTTGGCAAACTGCTGATCCATGGCATCGAGCACGGCGTAGTACAATTCCCGCTTCGCATTGTTTGTTTTGTCTCGCAGGACCTTCGGCGGGAAGAACGGCGAGTGGACGTCATCTGGCCAGAGATTGACAAAGAATGGTTTGTTCTGCTGCTGTGATTCGTCGATGAACTTGAGGGCGTCATCGATAAAGGCTGTGGTTACCACACTGCGGTCTTCCCACCGGATGAGGCCCCGCCCCAAATTGGCGGATCCCAGGTCATGCCGCTGTGGCGTGCGACCGTTGTAGGCATCTTTCAGTGGCAAGACGCGTGGGCCGAGTCCTTCGAAGTTCGTAAGGCTGGCATCGAATCCGTACTCGGTAATGAGCGGGGCTTCGCCGACATCACGTTGTCCCCCCATATGCCACTTGCCAAAGTGTCCCGTCGCATAACCTGACTTGTGCAATTCGCGGGCGAGCATGGGGGCGTCGAGGTCAAGCCACTGCGCGACGCCGCGTTCTTCGTTCAGTTCCCGATGGGCCAGGTACGAACTGATCCGCCAGCGGAAGGGATACTGCCCCGTGCTGAGGGCGACGCGCGAGGGTGAGCAAATGGGTGAGTTCACGTAGAAGTTGGTGAACCGAATTCCCTCGGCGGCGAGTTGATCGATGTGCTCGGTGGTTGTTCGCGTGCCGTTGAAGCAGGACAGGTCCGACCAGCCCATGTCGTCAATGAACACCGTCACAATGTTCGGTCGCTGATTTCTTTCCGCAGCCTGCAATGCAACAGCGGACAGGACGAAACAGATACAGGCAAGAAGTAGAATGCGACACAAGCGTCGGGAACTATTGCGATTCAAGTATTGCTGCATGATTCAGAGTTCTAGAGAAGTTGGAAAGATGCCGTTCCGTAGGACTCAGCAATACTGAGTACAGCGCCGAAATGGAAGTCGATTCAATGTGTGGGATGAAGGAAGTATGATCGAAGCTCGTACACCGACAGGAATGTCTGTGCCACCCCTCTGAATCCTATGTCTGGGCCACCAGTCTGGATTCTCATTATCACTTCACTTTGATTTGAGTTTACCCAAATGAATTTCGCCCGGCTCTTGATGGCGTCGCTGTTGCTGTGTCTTGGTGTCTGTTCCGCGGCGGAGCGTCCCAACATTATTATCATCATGGTGGATGACATGGGGTTCGCGGACATTGGACCGTATGGCAGCGAAATTCCGACGCCGAACCTCGACGCCCTTGCGGCAGGCGGTGTGCGGTTCTCGCAGTTCTACAACACGGGCCGTTGCTGTCCGACGCGTGCGGCGTTGCTGACGGGGCTCTATTCGCATCAGGCCGGTGTGGGCTGGATGACGACCGATCAGGAGGAGCCGGGATACCGTGGCCAACTGAATGACGAGTGCGTGACCATCGGGCAGGTGCTGTCATCGGCAGGCTACTTCACGGCCATGACCGGCAAGTGGCACGTGGGCTACTCGGACACAGTCAATCCCACGGTGCGGGGATTTGACCGCAGCTTGAATCTGGAATTGGGCGGCGTGCATTTTTCGAATCAGGGGGGCGGGATGAAGAATCGCAAAATGCATTTGAATGGTGAGGAAATCGCGAAGGATGATCCTCGCCTCTCGCCGCCGTGGTACGCGAGTGATTTGTGGACGGAACAGGGGATCAAATTTGTTGATGAAGCCCTCGCCGCAGACAAACCTTTCTTCTGGTACCTCGCCCACGTCGCACCTCACTTCCCCTGTATGGCTCCTGAGGAAACCATTGCCAAGTATCGAGGCAAGTACATGGCGGGATGGGATAAGTTGCGTGAAGAACGCTACGCCCGGCAAATTGAAATGGGTTTGATTGATTCGAGCTGGCAACTTGAACCACGGCCCGATGCAATTCCCGCATGGGACTCCCTGAGCGACGAAGAGAAAGTCCGCTACGACGACATGATGGCCATTTACGCCGCCATGATTGAGGAAGTCGACAAGAACATTGGAAAGCTGGTTGCCGCACTCAAAGAGCGAAACCAACTGGACAACACGCTCATTCTGTTTCTGTCGGACAACGGCGGGAATGCCGAAGGCGGAACTGACGGGAAGTATGAAGGAGAACATCCCGGCAATCCCGACTCGAATGTATTCATTGGACAATGCTGGGCGCACCTCAACAACACGCCGTTCCGGAAGTACAAGCACTACAACCATGAAGGCGGCATTGCGACACCGCTCATCGCACACTGGCCAGCGGCGGTAAAGCCGCGAACCGGAAACGACGACTGGATTACCACACCGACGCATCTCATCGACCTGATGGCAACTTGTGTCGACTTGGGTGAGGCCACGTATCCCACTGAATTCAATGGCAAGGCGATTGTTCCCATGCAGGGGCAAAGTCTCCGGCCACTCCTGGCCGGCCAGGGCGAATTCGCGAAGCGTCCCCTGTACTGGGAGCACGAAGGAAACGCTGCCATTCGCGTGGGTGACCGAAAACTCGTCCGGCAAGGATTGGGCGGCGACTGGGAGTTATTCGATTTGTCAGTCGACCGCACGGAGCAACATAACCTTGCAGCCGATCATCCCGACGAAGTGGAAGCACTCCGGAAGCAATGGCGCCAATGGGCCTTCGAAGCTCATGTGTTGCCGAAGCCGGAGAAAAAGAAGAAGAAATGATGTGCATGAGAAGCTGACGACAATTCCGTTGAATGTGTCGCATTGCCCCGATGATGAAACCTGGTCAGTGGATTCAGATCTGAATGAACGACACTCCCAACGAGAATTTCCCTACGCTTACGTGGACGCAGGCGGCGTGGAGAGCGATGTCGTGGCTGGTGGGAATTATCCTGATCGCTTTCATTGCCAACACGGTCGATGACTCCGGTGGGCTTGGAACGGTGCTCACACTGTTCCTACTTGTTGTCTCGGCACTCATTCACAAGTCGTTCAAAGTTCCGTTGGTCATCGGACTGTTTTGTTTTGCAGGCCTTGCCTTCCTTGCTTCAATGCTTGCGTCCGGCCTCGCGCAATTCCGCTGACTCGTGAGCATCTCTCCAGAAAACTCTTTCACCTGTAAGCTGCGTTCGTTAGGATGAGAGCCGACTGGTGGGTTCGCATCTGTCTACCCTCCCCTTACCCGATTGCTCGGAGACGCGCTCATGTTGCGAATTCTCGCTGCTGCATTTCTTGTCACCTTCGTCATGACTGGTCCTTCCCGCGCCGATGACGCGGTTGCTTCGGCAGCGTCAGATCAAATCAATTCGCTTGTTGGTGACTTGTCATCGCCCGATCCGGAAGTGCGTCGTACTGCGAGTCAGAAGTTGACGGAGATGGGCTCGAAAGAAGTGGTCGACGCATTGGTCGAAACGGCCAAAACTCCGAACGCGGAAGCCGGGCTGAGTTCGGTCATGATTCTCAGCACGATTTGCGGCAAGTCCGAAAATGAAGAAGTGAAGAAGGCAGCGGAGGCCGGACTGAAGGAAGTTTCGGAGCAGGAAGGCCCAATTGGTCGTATAGCAGCGAGACGACTCGACGCATTGAAGCCAGCAGCAGGTGGTCCACTTGGGCCCGGTGGCATTTTGCCCAGAGGTGGTGCAATGGGTGTGCGGGTACGTGTGTCGGTAACCAACGGGGCCCGATCTATTGATATCGAAGAAGGGAATCGAACCGTTCGTTTTCGAGACGAGAATGGCAAAGACATTCGAGTGGAAGTGGAGACGAAAGTCGACGGCAAGCTCAAAGTGGAAAGGCACGAAGTCGCTGACGAGGCCGAGCTGAAGAAAAAGCATCCCGAGCTGGCGGCTCTGTTTGAAAAGTACGGCAAGGCCGTCCAAATGCGAGCCCAGGGAAATATTCCGTTCATCCCGCCAAACTTTCCTCCTAATTTCCCCCAGCAGAATCCCGCCCAGACAAAACAGGCCAACACTTCCATCGAGGCAGCGCTCGACAAACTTCGAGAACTGAAAGAACAAATTGAAGGCGATGAGAAACTGACCGACGAGCAACGTAAGGCGTTCGAAGAGCAGCTGGACACGGTTCGCAAAGAACTGCACGCTGCACAGGCGGCTTTGGAATAGGCGTGCAGAAAGTGTTGGCGAATTGAGTGTTGACGCTGCGGCGACTATTCTGAGTGCAGTTGTAGCCGCTGCCGTGCGGTTCGACGTGTTGTGAATTCAAGTTGCACGTGAGACGTACTCAATGATTTCTTCGCCCAACAGGATGTGGTGCTGCCTTGTGTTCGTTGGCTTCTTGGCCACGCAGTCTGCAATATTGGTTGCGGAAGAGGCACCCAAGGTGAACTTTGCGAGGCAAATTCTCCCTATTCTGTCCAATAAGTGTTTCGTCTGTCACGGACCTGACGCCACTGACCCTGACCTGTTGCGGCTCGATTCTTACGAGTTGGCGACGAAGGATCTGGGCGGTCACAAGGCCATCGAACCATCTGCTCCAAAAAAGAGCGAGATTCTGGTTCGGCTACAATCAGCCTATGAGCCAATGCCACCGGAGGACGCGGAGAAGCAGCTGACTGACTCCGAGCGGAAGTTGCTCATGCAGTGGGTGCAACAGGGAGGCAATTATGCCCGTCACTGGGCATTTGTTCCGCCTGAGGCGAATCTTCCTGCCGCATTGGTCGACGCTCCGCAGAGTCAGGTCGTGGATTACTTTGTCGGAGACCAACTGAAGGAACACGGAAGCAATTTCGCACCAGAGGCGGACCGAGCTGTGCTTGCCCGTCGGGCGGCACTCGTGCTGACCGGGTTGCCACCTTCCCCGGAGTTGTTGAGCGAGTATCTGGCGGACAGTTCGCCTGAGGCCTACGACAGCTACGTGGGGAAGTTGCTCGACAGCACGGCGTATGGAGAACATCAGGCCCGCTACTGGCTCGACGCCATTCGGTACGGCGATACGCACGGACTGCATTTGGACAATCGCCGCGGGATTTATCCGTACCGAGACTGGGTCATTCGGGCACTGAACGAGAACTTGCCGCTGGATGAATTCATCACCTGGCAACTCGCGGGCGATTTGCTGCCGAATCCTACACTGGAACAACGGGTGGCGACGGGCTACGTGCGCATGAATCCCACGACCGCCGAAGGGGGAGCCATTCCTGAAGAGTTTCAGGCCAAGAATAACTTTGACCGTGTCGAGACCTTGGGGACTGTGTTTCTCGGTCTTTCGCTGACCTGTGCCCGCTGCCATTCCCACAAATATGACCCCATCCCGCAAACGGAGTATTACGAGCTGCTGGCGTTCTTCAACAGTACGTCCGAGCACTCCATGGACGGCAACAAGTACGACTACAGTCCCGTCGTCAATGCGCCAGCCGATGACGCGGGGTGGGAACACTACAACGCTCTCGTGAGTCAGCGCAAGAAGTTGCTGCAAGGTGCCGTCGAGACGATGGCAAAGGCGTCAGATATTCCTGCTGAGAAAGTCACCGAATGGAGTGAGGCAACCGAAGTCAAAAAGCTCGAATTGCTCGCTGCGAGCGACGGCGCGTTTACCAACCTCTCGTGTCATGCCGACGCCAAAGCATTGCACGAACAGCTTGCTGCGGCTGAGGCGACATTCACTACGTCACTGGTCGCGGTGGAACTCGAACAACCTCGCCCTACCTATTTACTGGAGCGTGGCGAATACAATTTGCCAAAAGGCGATCCTGTAACGCCCGACGTACTGAGCATACTGGGGCGATTGCCCGAGGACTTCCCACGGAATCGACTCGGGCTCGCTCAATGGCTGACCTCGCGGGATAACCCGCTCGTGGCCCGTGTTCTGGTCAACCGGATGTGGCAGCAGGTGTTTGGTTATGGATTGGTGCGAACGCCGGAAGACTTCGGTTACCAGGGGGAGCAGCCAACGCATCCTGAATTGCTGGACTGGTTGGCTGTCGAATTACAGGACAGCGGTTGGGACCTCAAACACATGATGCGGGTGCTCGTCAACAGCCGGACGTTTCGGCAGAGTTCTGCGATGCGTCCGGATTTGAGTGATCCCGAAAATCGACTCTGGGGACGTGGTCCTAGTTTCCGCCTCGATGCCGAAGTCATTCGCGACACGGGACTTTACGCGAGCGGCCTCATTGATCCGCATATTGGTGGAGAAGGCGTGAAGCCATATCAGCCGGCGGGGCTGTGGTCGGCCCTCATGCATCCTGCCAGTAACACCAAGAACTACGTACGTGACAACGGCAGCAAGATTTATCGCCGCAGTTTGTATCTGTACTGGAAGCGGACCAGCCCGCATCCCATGATGACGCTCTTCGATGCACCGAGCCGCGAGTCAAGTTGTGTGCGACGGTCGCGGACGAACACGTCGCTGCAGTCACTTGGACTATTGAATGAAACACAGCGTGTCGAAACGGCTCGTGTGTTGGCACAGCGACTCATGTTGCAATGCGAGACGGAAGACGAGCGACTCGACCTGTTGTTTACGTTGGTTGCTTCACGGGCACCGAATGAACGGGAGCGAGCGGCATGCATGCAGCTATTGACGGAAATGCAGGAACAGTTCAGTGCCGACGACGACGGCGCGAAGGCCCTGCTTTCGATTGGTGATGCCCCGCGAGACGAGAAGTTAGCAGTCGGAGAACTGGCCGCGTGGACGCAGGTGGCGTCCATTGTTCTGGCGAGTGATGCCGCGATTATGTTGTATTAAACAACCATCGAACGACCGGCAATGCATCAGCAAGTCAAGCGTTTCGTCATGGGGTTGAGATGGTTGAATGTGGCTTCGCCACGGTTGAGATAGTTGAGAATAGCAACCAAGTCACTTCTATGCCGACTGTTTCTTTTCGATGGCGGAATCGTCGAAGTTGACTTCGATCATGGTGGTCACGCCGTTTCCACTTTGTGAATAACCCTTGCGGATTTGAATTCGCCAGGTGATTGGGCCGTTGACTTGGGCTGTTTCATCATCGACGCTGGGAATGAAAGTTTCGTATGACTCACCGGGGCCGAGCTCCCTGCCCAGGTTCTGGCCAACCAAATCCCAGTCAAACGAGACAGGCATTCGGTAAATCGAAATCAAGTCGGATTTCGATTTCGTGAGCTGGGGCTGAAACAAATACTGGTTGGTGTATTCGGTGTCATCACCCGCCTTGCTGACCCATTTCAACAGCAGTGGGGCGTCGAGTGGCGCGATTGTCTGATCGGTCGAGACGTTCGTGAATTTCAACCACAGTTTCAGGACAGGCTCTGAGTTCGGCCGCTGACTGTTGGCATTCGCATAGTGACGGAATTGGATTGGTTCGTAGGTGACTCGCACCGGCTCAACGAGAATGTTACCGAAGCGGCGCGATTCTCCGAGCTTCAGTGAATGGCCAGGGGCGAGCTGCATATCGAACGGAACGTACGAAAGTTCGGTCGGGTCCTGAGGTGCGACATCTGGCAGACTTTCCAAATGGTGTTCTCGGGCACCGCCTCCAAACAGCAGCAGGTACAGAAAGGCCAGCGTAATGGCGCTGGCGTAACTAATGAGCAGCGGCAATAGCAAGTTGGGCTTTTGCTCATCCTCATTGCCGTCGGTCGGAACGGGCTCTTTTCTCGCCGCGGGTTTAGTTGACTGCTTAGCGGAAGATTTTGCAGGTGCAGCGGTTGCCTTGGGTGGCGCGGGGGCTTCTACAGGGACTTCATCCCGTGGCGGCAGAAGCGGTTTGGTGTCGCTGAGGTTGGAAGGTGGTGGTAGCGGGCCGGAATCACTCGTGGTATTGGGGAGTTTGAACTCCTTGGTGTCGCCCTCCTTGGTGGTTGGAACGCTTCCTAATGTGGGAGCGGGTAAGCCACCGCCAACATCAGGAAGCGGCAGCGACTCGCGTGCGGGTGGAGTGGATGTTCCCGGGGCGCCCGTTTGCAGACCCGAAAAATCGAGGCTGGATGGTTGGTCGAGCAAAGGACCTTTGAGTTCGGAGTCGGAGCCTGTGACTACGGATGTTTCTTCATCATTGAGGGCCGATTCGGCGTCGCTCGGCTCGAAGGTTTCTGCAGTGGACGATTCGTCCTCGGGGTTGGCAAATGTCTCCTGACAGGGCTCGTCGGTGCGCCAGCTGGGGACCTGAAGTCCCATGTCTTCCAGCGCCTGATTCGTCATGACTTTTGTGGATCCATCCGAGGAATTCGGAGGCGTGTCAGGGAAAGCGTCGTCGCCGAAGACGGACTCGGTATCGTCAACGTCCGGGGTGCTCCCTTCATTTTCGGGGTCATGTTGAATTTTTGAATCACTGGTCATGAGATGCTCGTCTGTTGCCCAAAAACTTTTGTCTCAACTGCTTGACTCGGCGAGGTGCACCGCGACATTCACTGCAGTATAGCTTGCAAATGTCTGCCAATGCGAATCAAAGCGGGTGTGTTGGGTAACTCATTTTCGGACGTAAACGGTGTAGACCAAACATTTTCAACACTTCCGTACGATTTAATGGCCTCAAGATTCTGGTCGGCCGACGGGGCAACATATGGCTGAGTCTGGTTTAGCACGACTCCCGCTAACGTTAAACCAGCATTGGAGATAGCGTTTACGGAAAGCAACGTATGGTTAATTGTTCCAAGTTTTTGCTGTGCTACCAGCAGCACGGGGAAGCCCAGTTTGACCGCGAAATCCTGGATGCATTCGGTGTCGGTCAGCGGACAGAGCCAGCCACCGACCCCCTCAACCAGCAACACATCGACCCGGTTTTTCCACCATTCGACCCCCTCCAGTAGAGATTGCAGGTCAATGCGATGCCCTTCCCGGTGCGCGGCCAATGGTGGTGCCAGCGGGGCGTGGAACCGTTGCGGGCAAATTCGGTCTCGCGGAAACTCACCGTCTACCGCAGCATATAGTTTTTCGACATCGTTCCAGGTAAAGGTGCCATCAGCCTGCTGCGCCGAACCACTGCAGACAGGTTTGCAGGCAGCGGCGTTGATTCCGCCTCTTCGCAGAACACGTAACAGGCCTGCCGTGAGATGCGTCTTACCGACATCTGTGTCGGTTCCGGTAACTAGCAATCCCTGCATGGACGTGTTCCCCCCCTGCAGAACTAAAAGACCCGGGCGATAGTCAAGTCGGCAATGGCGACAGGATGGTCGAGGCCGAAGTTGGTAATCGTCTCGGGGTGCAACTCGCCGAGGTATCCAGAGAGGATACCGTCGGATGAAAGTTGAGCCACCCGTCCTGGGATAAACGCTTCGTACTCGACAGCGGCATAAGTTCCCTCGACACCCAACTCAAACAGCAGGGCGTCAACCACCGAACGGATGGATGCATAACTGGCTTCGCGTCCCATTTCCACAACTGCAATATGGCGGGTTTCCACGGTGCCGACTTCGCCATCGCCGTCCAGATTCACGACGTTGTCGAGTTCGAAGAATTTCAATGGGAGCGGTGCCCGGCGGTTTTCTCGCAAGTGCTCCATGAGTCCGGTCATCAAATGATTGCGAACGACGGTCATCGCTTTTAGTTTTGGGTTTCCAATGCGCGGATAACATTCGGGAACGGGCAATCGGAAATTGGAGAACTGCGACTCCTCGGTGGTCATGGGAAGCGACATGATTTCCGAATAGCCCAAACCAATCATGCTGCCGCGAACCAGTTCACTCACCTGCTCTTCCGGTCGCGGTTGGCCGGCGGTCATTTGTCCCACGGGACTGGGGACAATGTTGCGGTAGCCGTAACCAATGGCGAGGTCTTCGAAGACGTCCACCATGTGCTTGAAGTCTGTTCGCAGTGCCGGGAACTGCACGACAATGGTGTCGGCATTCGCGGTGTCAACTTCGGCGTCGAGTCGCATTTTCTGCAGCGCCCGGATGGCCGTTTCAGTCGTCAGTGGCAAACCGAGCCAACGTCGAGCGGCGGCGAGTTCAATGCGAATTTCGCGTGGAGAAAGATCGGGAGTGACTGCGGTTGTCCCATCGGGATGGACGATTGAGACCGATTTCGCCGTACCGCCCAGTTCGAGCAGCGAGGCGACGAATGTGTCGAGTGATTTGCGTACGGCGGATTCGCTGACTCCCGTGACGTCGATGAACAGCCGGCGGGATTTCATGGTCACTTTGGTTGTGTCGCTGTTGATGATGGGAGGCATCGACAGCACTTGTCCGTTGGCATCTTGAAGCACTGGATAGCGTTTCGAGTCCGCGAGCAGTTTCGCGTACGCCACGCCTTTGGGATGATTCTCCAGAATCGCACGTCCAGACATCGACTTCCCCGGCATTCCAAGCGGGACGAAGGGATCGTTGTCGGGATCAATTGTGGTATAGCTGATGGGGCCGGTCACGGTGTCTAAATCGTAGACGCCAATCGAAGCGAGCTTGCGGTCGCGCCCGACACCCCAGTGAAGCGTTTCCTGAAGTTTCATCAGGGAAATGAGCGTCGCTTCATCGAGGTCCGGCATTTCAACGATCGCGCAGCAAATGTATGGTCGCTGGCAATCATCGCCATTGGTTGAAGGATCAACAATGACCTGCAAATCGGAGCTGCCAACCACGTAATTCGGCAAGCCGAGTTCAGTTTCGAGGTAGCCTTTCAGCGCTCGGGAAAGTCCGCCGACGTCGAACAGGTCAGGACGTGCCGCAAGTAAATCGAGTCGAATGACGGTACTGCCACCGATTTTCTCGAACTCCTTTTCCTGCTCGAATTCGCACCAGTTACACCGACGGGTCGATTCCGCTCCGAGTGATCCTTCAACGACGAACTGGCAGTTGGGACAACGGAACCGTTCGATATCGACCACTTCATCGACATCGCAGCCCAACTGTTCAAGGGCGTCGGCAAGTTCTTCAACGGGGTAATCGGCTCCGAGCAGTCGGTTCAGCCAGGCACCTTCAACGCTGATAATCGGCATGGTTTCATAGTCCCCGTGTGGGGAACAAGTTACGGAATGAGGGACGGCTTGAGCCATCCGTTTTGATTTGGAAAGCCAATCAGCACGGGAAGATAGCGTTTTCGGACGCAAGTCCCAAGGTTGGGGAGAGGAGTTGGGAGCTAGGAGCTAGGAATTGGGGGACAAAACAGACGATGGACGCTCATTCGCTAGTTGAACCTTCGTTCTCTTCGGCTCGTTTCTGCCACATCGTCCAGGCCCGCCAGGTGTATTCCACCCCGCTGTAAACCGTGACGATGAGAGTCCCCCACAGCAATACGGTGCGGAGGATGAAGAACTCTTCACGCCACTCACCCATCAGCTGGACAGCCCACTCGCTCATGGAGAGCAGGCAGACGGGCACGGCAACGCTCTGCAGGCCCATTTTCAGTTTGCCGCTGAACTGAGCGGAGAAGTCAATTCCATGCTGTTCCATAGTAGAACGCAGGCCAGTAATGAACATTTCGCGGCCAATGACTGCGAACGTCAACCACGCAGTAACGCCGCTTTCTGGCTCAGCAACGAGAAAAATCAAGGTGCCGCCAATGAGGACTTTGTCGACGAACGGGTCCATAATGCGGCCGAGAATCGTAATTTGATTCCAGGCTCGGGCGAGATAACCGTCAAGGACATCGGATAGTGCCGCGATGATGAACAGAATGGTCGCGGTCACCCACCAGTCGGTGAGACTAATAAAAATGAGGACCACGAACGACAGAATCAGCCGCGCCACCGTAATGGCGTTGGGAATGTTCCACTGAGACTCAATGGACTCCTGCGATTCAGTGGTGGATGGCTCGGCCATGACTTGTCATTCGTCCTCGTCTTCGTCGGTTGAGAGGACACCGACAAGGTCGTAGTCACGAGATTCCACAATTTCGACCGGCACCATATCGCCAGCTTTTAATCCTTCGCCAGCAACGTACACGACGCCATCGATTTCAGGCGCGTCGGCGAAAATTCGACCAACAAAGAACTCCGAATCTTCTGCGGGCCCGTCGATGAGGCAATCAAGTTCGTAGCCAACGAGCGACTCGCCCCAAGCAAACGCGATTTCCTGTTGCGATTCCATCAGGGCTTCGGTGCGTTCGGTTTTGACATGTTCAGGCAAATGTCCATCCAGCTTCACTGCTGGCGTGCCAGGTTCGAGTGAATACGGGAAGACACCCATTCGTTCGAATTTCGTTTCCTGAACAAAGTCCCGCAGTTCTTCAAATTGTGCGTCCGTCTCTCCAGGAAACCCAACGACAAACGTCGTCCGCATGACCAGGTTGGGAATTCGGTCCCGCAGTTGTTGCACCAGCGAAACCGTCTTTTCACGATTCACACGACGCTGCATGCGTTTGAGCACCTGGGAATTGATGTGCTGCAGCGGCATGTCAAGATATGGCAGAATTTTCGATGAACCGGCAATGGTGTCGATAAGACTGTCAGTGAAATTGACCGGATACAAGTACATGAGGCGAATCCAGTCGATTCCCCCAACCTTCTCCAGTTCGCGGAGCAGTGCGTCGAGTCGGACTTCGCCGTAGTAGTCCATCCCGTAATAAGTTGTGTCCTGGGCGACGAGAATGAGTTCTCGGACTCCGTCGTCAGCTAGTTCCTGCGCTTCCTTAACCACCATTTCGATGGGCTTGGTTACGTGCTTGCCACGCATTTGCGGAATTGAGCAAAACGTGCAGGTGCGGTCGCAGCCTTCGGAGATTTTCAAATACGCGTAGTGCTGCGGCGTCATCCGCAGGCGGGCCGTGTCGTCCATTGCGCGGACAGGTGCCGGACGGAACAGTTCGCGTTGTTCGCGGACACCATCGACAAAACGGTCGGCAACGGCGGAGATTTCATCACGCCCGAAGACTCCGACAACGTGGTCAATGTCGGGCATTTCCTTGAGCAATTCCCCTTCACCCAGTCGCTCAGGGAGACATCCGGCCACAATGACGCCTTTGGTCTTTCCCGCGGCTTTCAGATCCAGCATTTCGCGGATGACGGCCTTCGACTCGTCCCGGCTCTGTTCGATGAAACCACACGTGTTCACAATGACAAAGTCGGCCTGTGTGGGGTCATCCACCAGGGAATAGCCGTCGGTGGCGAGGTGCCCCAGCATTTTCTCGCTGTCGACGAGGTTCTTTGGGCAGCCGAGGCTGACGAACGCGTAAGTCCCCTTCCCTTTCCCCGTAGGCAGTGCCTGAGGAAGTTTGACGGGACCATCGGAGAGAATAGGGAGTTCCTGCATGGACTTTTGTGCAGTTGTGCGTTCAGAAAGCCAGTAAAGAGGCGGCGTTGACCACAGTTTGACCGGCAGAATGGGAGTCCGCAAGTGCCGCTGAGAGGACTTTCGGAGTTTCCTTAGCAGAGAGTGCGTCAACGACGCCTGGCGCAAAAAATAACAGGGTCCGCAAGCAATTGCTCGCGGACCCTGCCTTCCCCTCACCCAGATTACTGTAAGTTTGAGATTGGCAATCTCTTAAGGATTGTTATCGGGGAACAAGGTTTGCGGCACGATGTTGAAGTTGGGCTGACCGGAGAACAAGGCCTGAATATCTTGTTGGAAGATATTGAAGAAGTCGTTGTTCGGCGTGTTCAACATGCCATCGATTTGCACCTGTCCGGCCAACTGGGTTGCCCGGTTGGTCTTGAACGGATCGGGATTCGTAAAGCTTGCACCGGCGAAGGCGACACTAATTTGCGTTCCGGAGTTATGCGTGTTGACGTTGTTCTCGGCCAGTCCATCGTTGTCGAGGTCGGCAGAGCCGAGCACGAGGTCGAGGTGGGCGACTGGGTCGTACACGAGCACGTCGTTGCCAGCCAAGGCGCTGTCGATGGAACTTGGTGGGTTCGCACCAACAATGGGCTGGATGGTGATGTCGGTTGACCCGTTTCCACCAAGTTCCAGACCAGCGAGTTGCGAGTTCATCAGTGAGCTTGTTCCGACGTTCAGCAGCACGCCATCGGCTCCGTTACCAACGACGAAGGCGTTGAACAGGTTCATGGTCGCCACGACAACGTCTCGACTGTTGGTGTCGATGTATTGTCCTGGGGCCGGGTCGGTCAGGCCGACGTCGACTCGTACATCGGGATTCCCAGCACTCTGAGTCTGGCTCATGAATTGTGGGTTCGTCTCAAAGAAGACACCCTGACCACCGTTGTCGGTGAATCGATTCTGAGTTCCGCCAATTTCGCCAACGGTGAAGATGTTTCGACCGCCGTCGTTGTTCGCGGCTGCCATGGCCAGGCCACGTCCGCCGTTGAACGATGAGCTTGTATCGAGCAGAGTGGCAGTCATCGGTCCGCCGAAGGCTTTCTGGATGATGATTCCGTCCGACGCCGAGCCGTCAACATGGACACCGTTGAAGTTCAAGGTCGTTGGGCCGACTCCGACATCGAGGACGCTGATGCCAAACCCACCGGCATTCATTACCGTACTGTTCGTAAGTAGAATGTTGGTGGTACCGCTTGTTGAACGGTTGATGATTTCGATGCCTGTTGCTGGCCCGTTGTTGGAGACATGGACATCGTTCAGCGTCATTGATGCGGCTGCGGCATTGAGGTTGATATTCACCCCGAATCCGCCAACTCCATCAATGTCTGCACCATCGATATTGTATTGGCTCTGAAGGCCTGGGTTACTGGAATCATTAACGGTAATGCCGTTTCCACCGCCGCCAGAGATCGTCGTGCGGTTCGATGCACTGGCTCCCAGGTCAACATTTGCAAACGATCCGTCGATCAGGCGAAGTTCGATTGCATCGCTACCGGCGCCAGAGATCTGGTTGCCTGTCATGCTGAAGGGAGTAGCCAGAGCAGCGGGATCACCCAGGGCAAAGGTGTTGGACAGTTCCGCCAGGATTCCGTCTGCCGCCGTGTTCGAGATGACGTTGTCGCTGATGGACCCAACAGCCACAACGCTGTTGCTGCCAATCAGGTGGATGCCATTCGTTCCCATGTCAATAGTGTTTGAGTTGATGTCGATGCCCTGTGTGGTATTGGTGCCACCGAGTGCAAGTCGAACTGCATCAACACCGTTGTCGCTGAAGGTGTTCCCTTCGGCTGGCGTACCACCGATGAGAATGGTTCCACGAGCACCCATGTTGAATGTCGCGTTGTCCCGGCGGGTGATATTCACACCATGCTGACCGTTCGTCGCGAACGAGCTGCCCTGGATGGTAATGTCATCGATTCGTGTGTTGACGAACGGATTGATGGCCACGCCGTCGCGTGCGTTGCCGCTGGCAACACTGTTCAGGAAGTTGAATTGCGAGACGTTGACGTCGTCGCGGGCAATGAGGCTGACACCGTTGCCATCGAATCCAGAGGTGACAGCAGTGTCGTCGGTTGTACCAGTGACACTCGTGTTCTGGATGTCAACTGCACCTGTGGCCGAGTTGCTGAGGTCGAATCCAATACCAACTTCTCCGTTGTCAAGAACGGTGTTGTTGTTGGACGCAACAGTCATGTTGGCATTGTTGTCCGCAGTGAAGGTCATACCGCCGAGCGTGTTGGCTTCAAAGGTATTTCCATCAGCAGCGTTTGGACCTCCAATTGTTGCGTTGACCGAAGCAGAATTCGTCGCGGCGAGTTGCAGGCCGGTTTCCGTGTTGTTTGAAATCGTGTTGCCGGTTGCGGTAATGGTGAGGTCGTTGGCGTTAACAGCAATGTCAATGCCGGACTGACCGTTCCCGGTGAATGTGTTCCCAGCAAAGTCAATCGCAATGGGCGATCCATTGGTGTCGGGGTTGATCATGCGGAAGGCATCTTCACCCTGACCGGTAATGGTGTTGTTGTGCACCTCGATTGGACCGGCAGTTGGCAGCGTGCTGTCTGTTACGTTCAACTCGATACCAGCGCGGCCATTGTTCAGGACCGTGTTGTCATTGATACGGAACGAGCCAATGTCGGATGCGTTTGTGATGTTGAATGTGAATCCATCACCACCACTGCCGCCGCCGGTGACACCGGGCGTCGTGGTGACCGTTCCGCCACGGGCGAAGAAGACGTAACGACCGCCGTTGACGCTATTAATGCTGTTCTGGATAAGGCTCGTTGAGGCAGGGCCACTGTCGAGGAAGCCTCGGGGGACACCGGAACCTGCGAGCTCGAAGGTGGCCGTTGTTCCATTGGAATAGCCAGCACGAGCACTGGTCGTGTCACCCAATGGCACCAGACCTGCTTCGTCGCTTCCGCTGGCTGTACCGGCTTCCCACAGGATGGACGCGTAGTTGAACTCGATGTCGAAGTCGCCAGCAGCGATGTCCGACCGATCGATGAGCACAACCTGGAAAGTATTCGAAGGCAATCCCGCTCCCGATCCGTTGACCGAGAAGTGGCGTACATCAATGTAGTTGGCCGCGAACGCCGTCTGACCGCCGACAGTTCCTATGCCGTACGTGACATCTGGTGTAACTGTTCCTCCGATGTCACGTGTGTCGACGTCAGCGAAGAACGGTGCAATAATTGGGACACCGTTTGTCTGGATGTTGAACGGCGTGAACGTGAAGAGCGGGGCGTTGAACGTCAGGTTGCCGTTGTTATTCACAAAGACGTCGCTGAACATTGTGCCAAAGAAGTCCGCGTTAAAGCCAATTGGCACTGCGGTTGCCGTCGAACCATCATCGTTCGAGGCGAGGGTGTTGATGTCGAAGCCAGGACGGATAATGGGCAGTACGTCGTCCAGGGCACCATCGACAACTGTCATGCCACCGGTACCACCAAAGGTGTTACCGAGCACGTCGATGGCACCGACAGGTGATCCGGAGAGGTCGACACGGACACCATCAACCGTTGCACCGGCAACATTGTTGCCCAGCAGGCTCAGTTGACCAATTGGTCCATTGATAAAGCTGAGGAACATTCCCTCATTGCCCATGTTGCCAATCAGGACGTTGTCAGCAAGGTTGGTGACGGCAATTGGTGTGTTCGTCGCATTAATAACCAGGCCATCATCCGTGTTGAGGTTGATGATGTTGTTGCTGGCGTTGAGAAGTGCGAGATTGCTGATGTTTTGCAGTCTCAGGTCCACACCACGACCGGTGTTGCCATTGACGGTGTTGGAATCGAGGTTGATTTGTGAAACCGAGATGACACCGGCAGTTGTGTTGACGAAATTCAAATCCATTCCGCCACCGGCATTGGTGTTGACCGTGTTGCCGGAAATGTCAACGTTGTTCAGTCCTGTGTTGTTCGCACTGAAGCGAATTCCAACGCCAGCATTGTCATGGGAATTGTTGCCAGAAATTGTGACGTCAGGGTTGCCAATTCCATTGTTGAGCAACACTTCGATGCCGTCGCCACCGTTGTTGGCAATCTCCAGGTTGTTCGTCACGTTGAGCGTGGTCAAGGCAACCGGGCTGGCCGTTTGAATATGAATGGCGTCGTCGCCGTTTCCAGTGATGGTGTTGCCATCAACGGTGAGCGAATCGATGGTTGTCGTGTCGAAGAACTCCACTTCGATTCCGCGATCGAGGTTTCCAACAACTTCGTTGCCATTGATGGTACTGACCAGCAGGCGGGCGTTGTTGAATCCGCGGACACGGATGCCATCGTTCACAGTCTGGCCGCTGGCGGCGTTTGGACGGGAAATCGAAATCGACGAAATCTGAGTGGCGTAGTTGAAACTTCCCTGAGCGATTTCCTGGAAGGTCCAGAATGTGTCTGGATCGGTTGGATCGACAACAGTGGCACTGTAGTCGCCCCAGCGATTGCCTTGATAAGATCCAAATCCACTGCCGAGCAGAACGGGAGCCTGGAAGGTTGTTGATCCGCCTGTCGTGCTTCCGTAAGCGACCATGCTGCTGGCCGACTGGGCGAGACCCGAACCACTGAAGCCGATAACGACTTCACCTGTGGGGTTGACCGCGATGGATGGGTAGAAGTAGTCCAGGTTTGGATCAGCAATGGTTCCGGACTGAACAACCGTGTTCGTCGTTGGGTTGATTTCGTACCAGAGAATTCCCGAGCGACCTGCCACGTTGACAGCCTGGGCACCCCAAATGCTGCCGTTCATTTCGACAACGTTCGCGACGATGCGGTCACCGCCGGTGTCAATTGGAAATCCGCCAGGTTGGAGTCCGGTTGGTGCGAACGTGAAGGACGGAACACCGGTAATGTTGGCGGTTCCGCCAAGCGTTGCACCCGGGCCGTTTACGTTGTTAAGGGTTGTCAGCAGAAGTTCGCCGTTTGGCGTGTTGTAGTAATCAGCCGAGAGCGAGTAGGCGTTTGAATCGACATCATCAGACACGACTGGCTGCGGTGTGAATCCAACCGTCGCCGACGACAGGTTCTCGAAGCGAGTCAGGTTCGCAGCTGATGGTGTTGCTGCGAGCAGGTCGGCTTTGGGAATTGTGAAGAGAGAGACGTTCTGGAAGATGTCAGCAGCGTCGAAGTTGTTCGTACCAATGACAATGGCGTCACCGTCGACGGCGAACGTGTCAAAGTCGTTGAACAGCGTATCATCGACGTCGCCGATGAACTGGACCGACTGCCAGGTTCCGGTCGGGTCGTCCGTGTTGGAGACCGCGACCAGAATGGAGTTACCCGTGCCACGTGTAATTGTCGTGGCGAACCAGCGTTGTGAGACGGCATCGAATATGATGCGGTGGTCAAAGACATCGCTGCCACCGAGGGACGCACCTGCAGCTTGCCAGAATGCTTCATCCGACTGCGACTGCAGCAACGTACCGGTGGTTTTGTCGTAAATGCGGAACCCATCGTTCAACAGTTCGACAATATGGTTGGTTCCCACGGCGCCCATCGTATCGGGCGGTTCACCGCTGATGAACGCACTAAAGGTACTCGCCTGGAAGTTGAGGCCTGTAGTGAATACGGGGTCGCCAGGCAGGCCATCTCCATCGATCAGGTTGTTGTCAATGTTCAAAGAGGCGACCGCACTGCCTGACAGGTTGACATCGATGTTTGTGTCGAGGCTGGAGGCGACCGTGTTGCCGTCAATAGTGAATGCCGACTGCGTGTCGCTACTGTCGAGACTAATTTGAACGCCAGTCTGGGTGCTACTGAGGATGGTGTTGTTCGTAATCCCCAGGTTCCAGTCGCTGCCGTTTGTGAGGTCAACGACAATGCCGTTCTGGTTCAGATTGATGAAGTTTCCATCAATGAGTCCCTGCGAAACGTCTGTGTTGTCGGAACTGATGCGAATGGCGTCTCCGCCGTTGCGCTCGATGTTGAATCCGCTGATGTTGAAGCCGTTGTAGGTTACCCCTTTCACGACGACAGGAACGAGGTTGGTGTTGACGAGGTCAATGGCAATGCCGTTGCCTGCGTTGTCTGAGACATCTCCCGATGTCGACTGCAGGTTCACAGCACCGGCAACGACGTCGGCCATGTGGATGTTGACACCATCGCCGAAGCTGTTTGATGACGAGCCGCTGAATCCAGCAACCGCCACGTTTGCTCCGGTCACGCCGTACAGGACGTTGGTGGCACCGTTGGCGTCAAAGACGTTGGCACCGTCCATGACGAGGTTGGCCTGGTCGGCGTTGACCCCAATGAATCGCACGCCGTGACGGAAGTTGTTGCTCGCCGATACAGGCGATCCAGTACCATCGAGTTGAGCCGTCAGACTGCCGTTGTTTGTGACTGCAAATGTGAATCCGTCGAGCGTGTTGCCGTCTGCAACACTGCCGAGGAACATGGCTACAGCCTGGCTGTTTGTTCCGTCGACGTTGATGTTCACGCCACTGTGCGTACCAGCAGAGCCGTTTCCTGAGAAAATGCTCTGGGTATCCATGAAGCTAAAGACGCCGCCGGTTGTGACGTCAACCATTAAACCGTCCCGTCCGGCGGACGTGACGTTGGAGCCCAGCATGTTGACGCTCATGACGCCCGAGTTGGAGACGTCAAACACAAGGGCAGAGTTTCCAGCATTCGACGCGTCGATGGCCTGCAGGTCGACAAGGGCCGTTGAACTGACGTCGGCGACAATGCCCTGGATGGCATTATCGCGGTTGTTCGAGAAGTCGTTGCCGAACGTTGGGCTGCTGAGCACGAAATCGGCACCGTCGCGGACGTCGAATTGAACAGCATCGCGGTTTCCACGAATGACGGTGTTGGCGAAAGTCAGAGCACCCGTCGCGTCTTCACCCGTGATTTCGTAATCCACGCCGTGCAGCGAGTTCTGATTGATGGTCACATTGTTGAAACCAATCGTCAAATCGCTTCCAGGACGACCGTTCGTGAGACGGGCATTGACGCCATCACCAGCGTTGTTGTTGATTGTCAGATTGGATAGTGACAGGTTGGCACGGCTACCAGAACCTGTGACCTGGACGTCGACGCCGTCTGCTCCAGTGTTGGAGGCCGTACCGCCGTTCCAAATGCCAATGAGCCGTCCAGCAGACTGAACGTTGAAGTCGACACCGCCAGCGGAAGCTCCACCAGACGCCGTGACATTGTTCATGACAATGTTGGCTTGCGACTGTTGGGTAACCGTACCACGAATGTTGTTAACGGTGTTGTTGTCGAACGAGCCGTTGTTGATTGTGGCGTTGAACAGGCTTGGGCCGGAAGCACCGCCCGAGACGTCAAAGGCAAAGCCAGTATTGCCGGTGTTGGCACCATCGGTGTTGTTCAAGACGACAGTGGCGGCGGAGCCGTTTGATACGACCTGATGGAAACCATCCTGTCCGGCACCTGAGAACGAGCCGTTGGCCACGTTGGTGAATAAGGCGGATCCATTGATGACGGTGACGTCGTAACCGTCCTGTGCAGCACCCGACGCGAGCGAGCGTTGGAAGTCGAGCGTGGCGGTGCCACCACCCCGCACCATACCGTTGATGCCGTCGTTACCGGCTCCCGTCAGGTCGGTGTCGAGGAAGGTTCCGACCAGGGTTGAACTGGAGTCGACGAGGAATTCGAAGTTGTTATTGCCAGCACCAGAAGCGGTGGTGGGATCAACAAATACGTTGAATTGCGAAGTGCGAATTGAATCGGTGTCGATGTTGTCGTCACCGTTTCCACGCAACGTGCTGTTGATAATGTTGAGGTTGTAGTCCGACGAATCATCAGCCACGGCGTGAATACCGTCGCGAGCGTTGTTGCTGGAGATGAGGCGATCGAACGTCGTTGTTCCTTGTGCACCACGCAGGCGCATGTCGATGCCATCGCCTCCGCCCGCCAGGAAATTCGACGAGGTGACGACAGTGTTCAAATCAGCACGGTCGCCGATGAGCAACAGGCCAGTGTCGGCTGCTCCGTTCGTCGTAACACGATCGAGTGTCGCGGTGACGGGGGATCGTAAAGCTGCGATTTCGACGCCGACTGAACCACTGGTGGTCGTAACGCGATCGATGTCGAGCATGAGTGGTGCCCGAGAGTCGTTGCGAACACTAATGCCAGTGCCCCCACCAACCACGTTGAAGTCCACATCGCGGATAACAGCAGTGCCGCTGGCTCCACGCAGTTGGATACCGTTGCGGACGTCGCCGGTCAGGCATTGCAGGAAGACGTTTTCAACATCGGTGCCAGAAATGGCTGTCGCCCCTCCGGCAAAGTTGAATCCGGAGACTTCGGTGTTGTCGGCCAGCGTAATGATTGGTGTGCCGACCATGCCGCCAACCAGCGTTGGCAATGCACCCGTGTCGGAGAAGCCGGTTGTCGGGAGCTGGATGACGCCGAGGCGGTCGGTGTCGATGAAGTGTGCTTTGCCCTCACCGAGGAGGCGTTGATCGGCCAACAGGCTGATGTTGCCAACAGTGTTCCCGGCTCCACTCCGCACGAGGATGAGGTCCGAATCACGTGCAATGGGAGGCAGTCCCATTGAGGGATCTTCGAACGATCCCCGTCCACCGCCTGCGTTTGTATTGTCGACCCAGAAAATGCGATAGGCTTCGCCGGTGTCTGGATTGATGAGCGGAACGTTAACAGCTTCGGTGTGGTCCAGTGTCTGCACACCCCAGGTGCGGCGAACCTGATCGAACCGCCGAGTCAGAGTGGAGTACGGAGCACCGAAGCGAGTTGGCATTTCGCCACTGAATTGAACCGTGACGTTTATGTTCAGGTTCGTACCGCGGGTGTTGTCGCTTTGAGCGATGAAGTTGAGGGTGACGCCTTCGGTGAATCGTGCCTCGCCACGTGCTCGCACACCGGTGGTGTCGAGGCCGTCAGCGGTGAGGTAGTACAATCCGGCATAGCCGCGTGCCCAGTCCAGTCCTGGAACCGGGACACCACCTTCGAGGTCGAAACCAGCTTGGGACGACTCGAAGGCACCCAGGCCCAAAGTTCCGACGGTGTTCCCGAAGTAGAGTGTCTCTGTGCCGGGATCGATGAGGCTGACGTAGTTGGTGCGATCACCAATTGGAGCATAACCGTTGATGCGTGCATCGAAGCCGGGGCTCAGGTATTCCGCACCGAAACCAATTTGCTGGTAACGGTTTCCGGTTCGTGACTCGTAGTCATCGTACCAGGAGTTCACACCCCAGACGGCGTCGCCATCGAACCAGCGGTAACCACCACCGACGTTAACGCCAACACGGGAGTGATCGGTAATCAATCCGTGAACTTCGCCAAAGAAGTGGCCGTTCTCGGTATTGAAGACGTTGGACCGGATACCAATCCGGGAATAGCCATCGTCGAGGGCCGGTCCCCGGTTGATCATCTTGTCGAACAGCAGATAGGTTCCGCCGTCGTTCGAGAGGGCCATCGACCCACTGAAATCGTCCAGCGAGACAATTCCTGGCGTTGCGAGCTGCCCAGGAGTCATAATCTCCTGTGCTGGAGCGTTTTGCGACCAGCCAATGGCCAGCATCGCTGCTCCGGCGGCCCCCGCTTTGATGAACTTGGGCACGCTCTTCAGCCTAATCGGTGCCGACGCCAAGGCGGTCTTCAACCGACGCCAGCAAGAACTCAAGAAGCGGCTGTGCCTTCCAATCCAGTGCATGAGTCTCTCCGTCACGGACGGTCATTCTGGGGGGGGACAAATTGTCGCGTGTACACCGGTCGTCCCTGACGCGGTGTCACACAGGAACACACACCGGGCGCGCCGATGGTGCTGTCATCTGGTTTTTCGGCCTGTGGGGGTTGCAGGGTTGAGTTAAACTGTGCGGGTTTTAACGGGACTACCGATGATGCCGAAGGCTCGGCCTTCCTAGACTGCCTAGTTGCCCGGATGTGATGGGTTTGGTTGGGTGTGGGGGTGAAGCAGCCTCGCAGGTTGGGGAATGGTGTCGGAGAGGACTTTGCGTCCACTCCGTCTCCAGGCGATTCACATTGTGGGGAGCGGACGGAATGGGGTAAGTTCCCGTTGGGATTTCAGACGATGTACTTAATAAGGGTATGTCGCTTGGAAGCAGTACTGGTGTCGCAAGGAAGCGCCGTCGTATTTGACGGGGGTAACCATGATGGTCTTTTTCTCACGTGCCACTTTCATTGTGGTATTGATGTGTACTGGTCTCCCGGTATGCCGAGCGGCAGATTTCGGTCAGGGAGACGTCGTCGCGGAACTCTGGTTCCTGTCTCCGCGGACGACAGCAACGCTCCCTGAGGTCGCCGTACTGAAGGATGGCTCGGTACGCGTTGCCCGGCCCGACGGATCGCAGATTCGCGGACAGCTGACCGGCGAACAAGTGTCCGAGTTGCAACGAGATTTGTTGTTAGGGTGCGGACTGGCGGGGCTGAATTCGCAGCGACTGGCTACCGAGATTCATCTCACGGCCCGCCAACATGGTCTGTCGGCGTCTATTCCGAATGCAGACGAAACCGTCATTCGGGTTCGCGACGACGATGGCACTCTGCACGAGGTTCGTTGTCACGCGGTCGGCTTGCTGGTCAATCGTTTTCCCGCCGTGAGTGGTTTGCAGAGCATGTATCGGGCGGAGAGCCGACTACAGAACCTTCGTTCAGTCCTGGAAGTGGGTGGTGCGGAGTCGGCCGCGAATCTGGCACGCGTGGCCTCGGAGTCGCTCCGCCAACAAGATCCCATGGCTCGCCCGCTGACTGTCGACGAACTCGCAATGGTTCGCTTCTTCCCCGATGGTTCCCGATATATTCAGTTCAAGCGCGACGTCACTCCAACCGGCGCGCGGAGTAACGTGCCGCTGATTGTGGCGGTGACTGAGCATCCCAGCGGTCCGCCGCAGGTCAGTGTATTCGGCGGAGCGGGTTTGCGGCGATGAGTGAAACTCCCGAACAGGAGCCGCTGCCTCCCCCAACCACCCGGAATGTGCTCTGGCGGGTGATCCAGTTCTTCATGCAGGTGCTGTTCGCTGTCTGGTTTCGGTTTCGGGCGAGCGGATTCGAAAACCTGCCTGAAGGCGGGGCGCTCCTGTTGGTTAACCATCAGAGTTTTCTCGATCCATTACTCGTCGGCGTGGCGTTGCGTCGCCCGGTCAGTTACCTGGCGCGCGACGGCCTGTTTCGTGTTCCGGTCATCGGCTGGATTCTCAAAAACACGTACGTCATGCCCATTCGACGGGAAGCGGCGGGGATGTCCAGTATTCGGGAGTCGATCCGGCGGCTGGACCACGGGTTCTATGTTGGAGTTTTTCCGGAAGGAACGCGGACACAGGATGGAAAACTCGGTCACTTGAAGCCGGGCTTTCAACTCATCTGCCGCCGCGCCAACGTGCCGATTATTCCCGTCGGAATTTCGGGTGCGTTTGAAGCAATGCCGAAGGGAAGCTGGTGGATTCGACCACATTGCATTCGCGTGGTGTATGGCGAGCCAATTTCCCGCGAACAGGTCACAGAGCTCTGTGTTAAGCCGCGCGAGGAAGAATTCCTGCAGCTCATCCGAGACCGAATGGAAGACGCCCTGGAGCGGGCACAACGCGCTTGCGAATCGAAGTGAACGTCGACATCGCTTTCTGCTCGGGCGAGTGGTAATTCGACGCGTTTTCTGTTACCCCTCTCATTACACAATTGAGTCACCATTTGGAGAAGGGGTGGAGATGTTGTTTTCAAAGAGTTTGCAGCGTGTGGCGTTGCTGTTTGTGGCGGCCATCGGAGTACTGTACGGTTCCGACGTGACCGCGGCTGAGAAGATTCGCGTTCTCATTGTTGATGGACAAAACAATCACGACTTCGAACGGACCACTCCGTATTTGAAGTCGGTTTTGGAGAAGACGGGTCGCTTCACCGTGGCTGTTGTCACCACGCCTCCAAAGGGCCGAAACGATGCCGCTGCCTGGAAGGGCTTCCGTCCGCAATTCAACGACTACGATGTCGTTCTCAGCAACTACAACGGCGAAACATGGCCTGAACATGCCCGCCTCGCTTTCGAAGATTTCGTGAAGAATGGCGGCGGCGTGGTCAACGTTCACGCCGCAAACAATCCTTTCCCGGACTGGCCCGCTTTCAATGAAATGATTGGCCTGGCGTGGCGCAATGCCGACTTTGGGGAACGTGTTTCACTCGACGAATCACAAAAGCTTGTGCGCACGGCTGCGGGCGAAGGCCCAAATGCTGGACATGGACGACAGCATGCCTACGCCGTCGTCACTCGTGATACATCACACCCTGTGATGAAAGGCTTTCCCGCCGAGTGGATGCATCCTCAAGATGAACTGTACCACGGACAGCGTGGACCGGCGCTGAACATGAGCCTGCTGGCAACGGCGTTCTCCGATCCCGGGACTGGTGGCACCGGCGCACACGAACCAATGGTCTGGTGGATTCCTTACGGCAAAGGAAAAGTGTTCACCACCCTGCTCGGGCATGTTGGTCGGGGACAAGATCCCGCTTCATGGCCCATGCGAGACAACGGATTCCAAGCTATGGTTGTCCGTGCCTGCGAGTGGGTTGCCACAGGTGAAGTAACCTCCCACTGCCAGAAGGGATGCCGACAGCAGAAGCTGTGGGACTCTCTCCCTCTGTGTACGAATAGGTGACCTGACCTGGAGTCAATCAGTCTTCCCGGTTGTGTCCGCCCTGTCCCATTTGAGGATGATGCGAGAACATTTCTTGATGCGGTTCTGAACCATCTCAACGGTGGCAAAGCCACACTCAACCATCTCAACCCAGCCGTCCCAGCAAGGCTCCTGACAGACGACTGTCCCGCGTTCAAGCTAAATACCAAAGGCACTAAACCGTTATGCGTAAGAACCCCGTAAAGGCCGCAATGAAAGCAGGTCAGCCTCAGGTTGGAACCTGGTTGAGCATGGGAGACGTCACTGCTACTCGCATGTTGGCTCGTGTCGGATTTCCTTGGCTGACAGTCGATCTGGAACACTCTCCCTACGACTGGTCTCAGGCGGCCACGTTGTTTGCGCTCATTGCCGACGCCGGTTGCGTGCCGCTTTGCCGCGTTCCGGAAGGACGGCACGACTACATCAAGCGCGCGCTGGATGCCGGTGCGATGGGCATTATCGCCCCCATGGTCGACACCGTGGAGCAGGCGAAAATGATTATCGCGGCGGCCAAGTATCCTCCCGTCGGAAATCGCTCGGTGGGGGGAGCGGTCCACGCGCTGAACTTTGAAGCCAGCGCTGGCGACTACTACAAGTACGCGAACGACGAAATTCTCGTTATTCTGCAAACCGAGTCGCCAACCGGTGTCGAAAACGCAGAAGCGATTTACAGCCTGCCGGGTGTCGATGCCATATTCATTGGTCCAAACGATCTGCGCGCTCAAATGCGTGGGCCAGACGGAGTCGATCCCACCCCCGAAGCGCACGAGGAAATGCAGCAGCGCGTCCTTGCGGCTGGAAAGAAGTGCGGTACGCCCGTTGGTCTGCACGTGCAGACGGTGGAAGAAGTGCAGCAACGTATCGCCGAAGGGTGGCAATTTCTTGCTATTGGCAGCGAACTGAAAATGATGGTCACCCAAGCGCAGCAGATTGTCTCAAGCCTGAATCTGAGCCAGTCCAATGACTTGGCTCGCTACTAGGCTTCGGGTATCCTCGCTGTCGGTACACAAGAATACTCGTAGGGTGGGTGGAGTCCCCCTGGAACCTGTGGTGTGTAAATCAAATCTTCCCGTGTGAACGCCAGGAAGATTTCAGACGCGTCCATTTTGCGGACGCAACCCACCATGACACTTGTCTCCACATGCCCTGCCACAGTGATGAATTGTCTGGGATTAAACATCGCAGCAGGAGCGAGCCCCATGGCTGATTTCGACGACGACTACACCGGCTGGGAGCCCCCCGAGGATTTGAAGCAGCACGCTGACATTTCCATTCCGAGGGAAATGGATTTCTTTGTGGAGCCGCCCCCAGAAATTGGGGAACTGTTATCGGCTCATTCCACGCTCACTGTCGGAAAAGAGCCAATGGCTCCCACGCCGCGACTGGTCATTGGGCTGGTTGTGGCCATTGTGTTGTGGCTGGGGCTATGGGGGATTATGTATTCGGTCGACCCGTCGAATGGCGGGTTGGGGCACATCCTCGGCGGAGCATTGGGCCTCATTGGATTCGGCATTACCTATGCCGTTACTGGCTTCAAGCACATTTGCACCTTTGTGGGCAAGTTGGGAATGGCTCGCTACACCATTAAAGGCTCGCGGGAGGCCGAGCCCATTGAAGAACTCTTGGAGTTCGATCAGGCGGTCGATTTGTTTACCGGCCTGACGCGGCACTACACCAACGGAGTTTACACCGGCACGAATTATTTCTTCCGCTGGGAAGGACGCGATGGTCGTTCGCTGTTGAATTTGACGGGGACATTTCATAGTCAGGATGGAAACCCCGTTCCGAAGGACCCGTACCATTTTGCCCAAGGCGGCGAAATTGCGTGGAGCATTTATCTGCTCGACCAATTGCAGGACGAACTCGACAAGCACGGTTCGGTTGAATTCAAAGTGAACCGCAACGACGCCGTCCGCGTCGGGCCGGGGTTCATGGAATTTGCCTTTGGCAGTAAGCAGGAACGACTTGAGGGTGATGAACTGAAGCACATTTCCATTGCAGGAGGTACCTTCACGTTCAAGTCGGCCGATGCCCGCTGGTACAGCAGCAAGGGGCATTTCAGCTTCAACTATGCCAACATGGCAAACGCCCGCTGCTTCATCCTGGTGCTCGACCATTTGCTTGGTGTGAGATTCTAATTGATCGGGTAGTGAGTCATTATGCCCGATGTGGTAGTCATTGGTGGCGGCGTTGTTGGTCTGACAATTGCCTACGAACTGGCCCAGTCTGGGGCTCAGGTTTCGGTGCTCGATCGAACTGAGTTCGGGCGCGAAGCCTCATGGGCCGGCGCCGGCATGATTCCTCCCGGAGCCTCAGCGCATGCGCCTCAGTCACTGCAGTCCTTGTCGATTGCAGCACGAGCCCGCTGGCCACAGCTTTCCGCGGAACTGCGCGAGCTGACAGGAGTCGACAATGAATTCGCCGAGTGCGGTTCCCTACTCTTCCCGGCCAGAGAGAATTGGGATGAGGAAATCGCGGAGTGGTCTGGCGTACCGCACACGGTCATCACCGATGATCCCGTCACGCTCAAGGAACTTGCACCGACGTTGTCACCAAAACATGGCACTGCCCTGCACTTGCCCACCGCGGCTCAGGTTCGTAATCCCCCGCACTTAAGAGCGCTGACGGCGGCCTGCGAGAAACTCGGAGTGACGATTCTACCCAATCGAGAAGCTACCGGTTTTCGGCAAGCCGGTTCACAGGTCACTGAGGTAGAAACATCTGACGGTAACGTTGCTGCAGACTGCTTTGTCGTGGCGGCGGGAGCCTGGAGCACCGACTTGCTGAAGTCGACGGGAGTGGAACTCGACGTGGAACCCGTGCGTGGGCAAATCCGGATGTTCAAGTGCGAGCAGCAACCTTTCATTCCACTGCTGGAGGTTGGTCCACGTTATCTCGTCCCTCGGGCCGATGGCCGTGTGCTCGCTGGTTCTACTGAAGAATGGGTCGGCTTCGAAAAACATACGACGCCCAAGGGAATGGAAGAACTCCACAAGTTCGCCATCGACTTAGTCCCCTGCCTTGCCGAAGCCACCGTCGAGCTCACCTGGTCCGGCCTTCGCCCCTACTCCCGCCGCGGCTTCCCGCATGTTGGACGGGCGCCTAATTTGGAAAACCTCCTGATCGCCACAGGCCACTTCCGCGCCGGCCTATCGCTTTCCCCCGCGACAGCCTTGGAAGTCAGACGCATGGTCCTCGAACCCGAGACCGGGCCGACGTATCCTGATTTGCTACCAGAGAGCAACTCGCCGTCCAATCATTAAGGCCGTCGCCACCAAATTCTCAACACGTCGAATCAACCGCAGACGACTCAGCGATTCTCAACGCTGATCGCCGTCACCGAACCATTCTTGTCCAGTTGTTTCCCGAAGGAAAGCTGAACTTCGAAAGTCGCATTGTCCACGTCGGGAACTCTTACCACTGGCGGGGAACTGTATCCGGAGCCGCCGTCGGTGATTTCGAAGTTGGTGACCACGCCGTTTTCGACAATTGCCACTGCTTTTGCGGGACGCGTGGGCCACATTTCGCCTCGGCTGGGGTTGTAGCGATAGTAGTTGGAGACGGTGTCGAGTTGTTCGTTGGTAATGCCGTGAGGCGCGAGCACCTTCATGAGCGTTTCTTTGTTGCTCATGGCACGTTCACGACTGGGCGGCGCTCCGCCCGGTGAGGGACGGACATCGCTGAATGCCTCGCGAAAAGTTTCCGGCGTCACGCCGAGTGCGGGACCAATGAGCGCCACGGGCCGGCCATGATCAATCGGATTTGTCTCGTGGCCACCTGAAAAGACAACAGCCACGCGCTGCTTGCCATCTGCCGTTAATTCAGGAGCGGCGGGAGATGAATTCTGCGCGGACTCGTCTGTGGTGTTGGGAGCAGGTGGCGGATTTCTGTTCGCATCGCCGCCACATCCGATGAACGTGAATGCAAATAGGAAGGCCAGAATCAGGTTTCGGCAATGCAGTGCTCTGCTCACGATAGATTCCTTGCATGAGTGGCTGTGATGTGCTGGAAAAGTCGCATTTGATTGCGAGTAACGCCGCGTAAAAACTCGCCCGAGTTTGAGTGTTTCACACGACCTGATTGTTATCTGGCGTCTGTCGGTATCAATCCTACGAGGCTTGCGTCCAAGTCCCATAGTGAATCGTTCTTTCGAATGTCTCGTTCGATATCGTCAAGGAACCCGGTTTCGCCCAGGCCTAAGTCTGAGACCATCATCGAATCATTATCAAAGAACCCGGCGCTTCGTAGTCGCGTGTGAGCTTCGTCGAATGAACTTGCCAACTGTGCCGCTCCGAGTTCGTTGAGGGCATCAATAAGAAACAAGAGTTCATTCTCCGTCAGCAGTTGATCGAACACGGAATCGAATCCGTTCATGTCGATCTCGCAACGAGTTGAAACCACGTAGTAGATGATCTGGTCATGCTTCGGAAGTCTCGTCGGCCGCCCGGACGAATCACGATTGCACCGCTCAATCACAGAGTCGAAATAGTCCGCGAGTTGTAGTGATGCGTTCAACGGTAACCCCAATGAATTGTTCATTTGCAGTAACTGTAGGTCCGGCGGTGTCGGACGCGATGCCGCGTTTGACATTCATTGTCCGGTACCACCGGACCTGCTTCGACTAATGGTACTCGATCGACGCAAACGAATTCAGCCAGCGTTGAAGAAACCCAACTCGACCGCCAACGCATCAGTCGCGCCGGTCATGCGAAATGCTTCGGAATCATGGACAAAACACTCAAAGTCGTCCACTGCTTTTGGATGCGGTAGTGGGCACCATTTATTGCCCGATTCGATTGCTCGTAGAGATTCGGACGGGACGAATTTGAATGTCAACGAAAGTTGCCAGAAATCTTCGTCATCGGATTCACCATCCAGAATAAACTGCCGCGTCACGTCGACTTCAAAGTAGTCGGCATGGTCGCCGGGTGAGATCCCCCATTGGTATAGCAACATATCGCCATCCGCATCGGCTAAGCAATTCTCGAAGCGCTGATTCCGATAGAAGGCGAGCATCGCGCCTATTCCTTGAGCAACGGTCAGACGCTCAATGGCGAAGCCGTCGTTGGACAGCAGGCGCTCAAACGATTCTAGTGCAGCTTGTACGTTCATATTTTGGTGCGAATTAGCTGTTCCACTGCGGCGGCTTTCCCCCTTCTTGCTATCACTATGCCATACTTGAGTCAATCAGACTGACGGCAAGTGATGTGCAGTTGGTGAATCCAATCCGCGCAACAAAAAACGCAGCACAGGCAAACTTGCCGGTGCTGCGTATGTGTCTTTGATGAATACGGTTAGCCGCCGAAGTCGTCGAAGGCGATGTTTTCGGGTTCGACGCCGAGGCTGTCGAGCATTTTGAGAACGGCCTGGAGCATCATGGGGGGGCCGCAAATGTAGTATTCGACATCTTCTGGGGCCGGGTGCTTGGCGAGGTATTCGTCGTGCAGCACTTGGTGGATGAATCCGGTGTAGCCGGTCCAGTTGTCTTCGGGGAGAGGATCGGACAGGGCGATGTTCAGTTTGAAGTTCGGGTGCTTCTTTTCCAGTTCTTCGAACTCGTCCATGTAGAACAGTTCGCGAGAAGAACGGCCACCGTACCAGTAGCTGATTTTTCGGTTGCTGTCGCGGCCTTTAAGCAGTTCGAAAATGTGCGATCGCAGCGGAGCCATACCGGCACCACCGCCAATGTAAACCATTTCGGCGTCGGTTTCTTTGATGAAGAATTCACCGTAAGGACCGGAAATGGTGACCTTGTCGCCCTTCTTCAAATTGAAGATGTACGACGACACTTTTCCTGGCGGCGTGCCTTCTGGAGCGCGTGGCGGCGGCGTGGCAATACGCACGTTCAGCATGATAATGCCATGCTCCCCAGGCCAGTTGGCCATGGAGTAGGCCCGGATGGTTTCGTCCTTAACCGTCGACTTGTAACGCCAGACGTTGAACTTGTCCCAGTCTTCGTGGAAGCGTTCGTGAATGTCGAAGTCTTTGTACTCAACCGTGTGTGGCGGCACTTCGATTTGGATGTAACCACCCGCCTTGAAGTCGACTTCTTCCCCTTCGGGAAGTTTCAGCGTGAGGGCCTTAATGAAGGTGGCCACGTTGTCGTTGGAAATGACTTCGCATTCCCACTTCTTCGTTTCGAAGACTTCGTGCGGGACTTCGATTTCCATGTCCTGCTTCACAGCGACCTGGCAGGAAAGCCGCACACCCTCGCGGGCCATGGCCTTATTGATGTGGCCCTTCTCGGTCGGCAGCAGGTCGCCACCACCGGAGAGGACTTTCACTTTGCACTGAGCACAGGTACCACCACCGCCGCAAGCTGACGAGACGAAGAGCTTGTTATCAGCCAACGCGCCGAGCAGCTTACCGCCAGCAGGAACCTTAATGGTCTTCTGGTGATTAATCGAAATGGTGACGTCGCCGCTGGCCACGAGCAGCTTCTTGGCGAACAGAATGCAGCCAACCAATACCAGCACAATGCCGGTGAAGAACAGGACGCCAAGTACAATAGTCATGATTTGTCAGCCGTGCTGGATGCTCGCTGGAAATATCGACGTGAAGGAACTCACAGTTTGATGCCGGCGAAGGCCAGGAATGCCATGGCCATGAGACCGACCGTAATGAACGTAATTCCCAGGCCACGCAGGCCAGCCGGAATGTCGTTGTATTTCAGTTTCTCCCGGACTCCGGCGAGCGCGGTAATGGCAACTGCCCACCCCAGGCCGGAGGAGAATCCGTAATTGAGGCTGTGGGCGAAAGTCATTTGCTTTTCGACCATCAGGAGTGAACCACCGAGAATGGCGCAGTTCACGGTAATGAGCGGCAGGAAGATTCCGAGCGTGTTGTAGAGTGCCGGCACGTAGCGATCCAGGAACAACTCCAGGATTTGCACCATGGCCGCAATGGTTCCGATGTAACTAATGAGCCCCAGGAACTCGAGGTTTGTGTCAGCAAACGACGGACTAATCCACACCAGCGCACCCTTCTTCAGGAAGTAGGTGAAGATGAGGTTGTTGACAGGGACCGTAATGCCCTGCACCACAATGACCGCAACGCCCAGCATCATGGCGGTTTTCACATTCTTGGAGAGTGCCAGAAAGGTGCACATTCCAAGGAAGAATGAGAGCGCCAGGTTTTCAGAGAAAACCGAACTGAACAGAATGCTGAGATGTTCTTGTACCATGGCAGGTTGCCAATTGAATTACAGACAGTTGATAGCCGACCGCAATTGCAGTCGTGTTAGTCCTTCTCGACCTGGTTGGGGTACACGGTTCGCAAACCCCAGATGAACAGGCCAATGAGGAAAAAGGCACTGGGTGGTGTCAGCATGAGGCCGTTCCGCACGTAGAACCCACCGTCTGAGGTGAGTGGCAGAACAGTCAGCGTGCCGAACACGGGAAGCGAGAGTGACCCCGATCCGAAGATTTCACGCACCAAACCAAGCGTCAGCAGGATGACCGAATAACCCAGTCCGTTTCCGATACCGTCCAGGAAGCTGAGCCCCGGGCTGTTCTTCAGGGCGAAGCCTTCGGCACGTCCCATGACAATACAGTTAGTGATAATGAGACCGACAAACACCGACAGTTGGTCGGCAATGGCGGGGACGAACGCTTTGAGGAACTGGTCGACGAGAATCACGAGGGTGGAGATGATGGTCATTTCCACAATGATACGAATGCTCGTCGGAATGTAGTTCCGGATGATCGAAACGAACATACTCGAAAAGGCGGTCACAACCGTCACCGACACGGCCATAACGAAGGCTTTGTCAAAGCGCGTGGTCACGGCCAGAGCACTACAAATCCCCAGGATTTGCAACGCAATGGGGTTGTTCTTGAAAACCGGATCGAACAGGACGTCCTTGGCTTTTTGCGAAGACATGGTTCTCGTGTGGTTGCAGGATTAGGACGCGGAATTGCCGTCGCCAGCCGAGTCACCCTCTGCCGCTGGTGAACTTTCACCTTCAGGAGTTTCTGACTCCTTTGCAGCAGCGGGATTGTCAGCGGAGGCCACGTCCAGTTTTCCACTGGCAAACTCGTCGAGGAATGGGCCGAATGCGTCAGGCCCCAACCAGTAGTGGATGGTGTTCTCAACGCCGTTCGATGTAATAGTTGCACCGGAGAGGCCGTCAATTTGGCTCGCTGTTGAAGCATTTCCAGGCTTCACGACGTCGAGCGACACTTTGCCGTCTTCGCCGCGCAGCTGGAGAGAGCTGTCTCCTCCCCGCCACTTCTGTTTCCACTTGGGATTATCGACTTCACCACCAAGACCGGGGGTTTCGCCGTGCTTGTAGAAAGTGATACCACGCGATTCACGAGTTGTTGCGTCGACGGCAAGGAATCCGTAAAGCGTGGACCAGAGTCCCTTCCCTTTAATGGGCAGGATGATGGACGTCACTTTGCCGGCATCATCTTTCACGAAGTAGACTCGCGACACTTTCTCGCGTCGCTTGATTCCGGCGACATCGGCGTCGGCCGCAATTTCGATGCTCCCCGCTGGAGTCGACGCGGCGTCTTCCTGATTGTAGCTGTCGAGGGACAGTTCGGTGTTGAACGAACCGTCTGGCTTGCCTTCGGCAGGCAGGTTCCAGAGCCGGGTGTCGATGTTCTCGAATAGCGTTGGAATGTCGGCGTCCGTGTGCTTGGTGTCATCCCAAATACCGGCGGCAATAAGCACGTTGCGCATCATTTTGTTCTTGGCATTCCGATCCTGCAAATCGCGCAGGCCGACCGCTGCCAGTGAAACGGCGACGGCGCAGACCAAGCACAGGACCACCGCGACGATGAACGTGCCGGACGTGGAGTTCGGATCGAACCCCTTGCTTTCTTCGATGTCAGTTTCGTTAGGCTGCACTGCGTTTGAGCCTTCTGTTGATATTCGCCTGCACGACCCAGTAGTCGATCGTGGGAGCAAAAACGTTACCCAGCAAAATGGCCAGCATAATTCCCTCCGGGTAACCCGGATTGATGACGCGGACCAGTGTCGTCAATACACCAATGAGCAATCCGTAAACCCACTGCCCTTTCTGCGTCATGGCAGCAGAGACGGGGTCGGTTGCCATGAAGACCAGGCCAAACGCCAGTCCGCCGAGCACAATGTGCCATTCGGGTGGCATGGCGAACATGGGGGTGGTGGCGGAATTGATCATGTTGAAGCCTTTTGCGGAGAGCAACGCTCCCAGCAGAACGCTCAACATAATTCGCCACGAACCAATCCCCGTGGCAATGAGGATGATGGCACCCAAGAGGCAGGCCAGTGTTGAGGTTTCCCCCATTGAGCCGGGCATGAATCCGAGGAAGGCGTCATTCCAACTGAGGTGGTTGGTGACCGCTTCCATGCCAAGCGTGTTGGCAGGGTTGGCAACTTCTCCAAGCGGAGTCGCAGCAGAAAACCCGTCTATGTGAGATGGAAGTGAAGGCAGACCCACCCAAACTTTGTCACCACTCATTTGACCGGGGTAGGCAAAGTAGAGGAATGCACGGGCAGTCAACGCGGGGTTGAGGAAGTTCTTACCGGTACCACCGAAGACTTCCTTACCAATAACCACGCCGAAGCTAATTCCCAAGGCCACCTGCCATAGCGGAATGCTGGGCGGCAGAGTCAGTGGGAAGAGCATTCCGGTGACGAGGAATCCTTCGTTGATGTCGTGCTTGCGAATGGACGCAAACAACACTTCCCAGAATCCCCCGGCGATTTGAGTGACGAGGAAAACGGGCAGGAAGAACAACGCGCCGTGTACGAAACAGGCAATGGGGTTGTTCGGGCTGAATCCCAGTCCGAGTGCTCGCACGCAATCGGCCCTCCAGCCAGCGACGTCTTCCGCCGAGATGGACTCACTGCTGACGAGTGACTCAATGGCGAGGTTCGCCTGCAGGCCGGTGTTATACATGGCCATGAGGATGCAGGGCGTCAGTGCGACGACCACCATAATCATGACGCGTTTAAGGTCCATCCCGTCGCGCACGTGCGTCGGACCTTTGGTCTTGTCGGACGGCGTGAACAGGAACGTGTCGATCGCTTCGTACAAAGGATAGAAACGCTCAAGCTTGCCGCCTTCGACAAACTGAGGATGGATACTGTCAAAGAATTTCCGAAGGAACTTCATGGATTTCCCACCGGGAAAACAAAAACGCAAAGGAGACTAGAACAGACGCACAGGGAGTCCGTTAGCCTTCACGCTCGATGTAAGTCAACATACGGCGAAGCACAGGGCCAAACTCGTGCTTTCCGGGATCAACAAAAGTACACAGGGCCAAGTCTTCTTCGTCGAGTTCCAGGGCACCGAGCAACTGGGCCTGTTCTCCGTCGTTTGTCAAAAGTGACCGCAGCAGAAACGTTGGTTCAATATCCAGCGGCATGACGCGTTCGAAGGCACCAATGGGGACCAGAGCACGTGGACTGCCGTTTGTGAGTGAATTGAAGGCGAATCGAAGTCCGTCGGCGAGAGCAGACGCGAAAATTGGCTTTACCGAGAACTTGTCGAATCCAGGCTTCTGCCAGCCCATGAATTCTCGTTCTCCACCCTCGGCAATAACCGAAACTTGGGAGTGATAACGTCCCAGATACGCTTCAGGCCCTGCGCCGGCGCGGCCACCAAGAACCGATCCGGAAATGACTCGATTGGGACCAGCGGCGAGTTCGCCTTCAGTCAGTTCGCTGAGACTTGCGCCCAGCAACGTGCGGACGAGGCGTGGCTTCGTAACTTGTGGTCCACCCAGCGAAATGACGCGTTCGCAGGAGAGTTGTCCGGTGAGGAACAGTTTCCCCATGGCAATGACATCCTGGTAATTTACATACCAGACCACTTTGTTCGCGCTGACGGGGTCAAGGAAGTGAATGTGTGTTCCGGGCAAACCAGCGGGATGCGGACCATCGAAAACGACCTGTTGCACGCCTTCGAGGGGATTGTCTTGAGGATCGGCTCCGGGGACTTTGGTGCCGGGGGCGACGCAGCAATAGACCTTGCCGGTGGTCAGTTTTCGTAGTACCTGCAATCCGGCACGGATTTCAGTACCAGCATTTGCGAGGATGACATTGGGGTTCGGAGCGAGCGGTTGCGTGTCGATGGCCTGAACGAAAATCGATGACGGACTTTCGCTGGGGGCGGCAACTCTGCTGTACGGGCGACGTCGGATGGCTGTCCAGAGGCCGCTGTCGAGCAGGAGATTTTTCACTGCTTCCTGAGAGAGGGTCGAAAGGTCGGAGTTGGGGAATCCGTGAAAGGCTACCTGTGCATCCCCTTCGACTTCGATGACCACCGACTGAAACTTCCGCTTCTCCGCACGGTTAACTTCAACAACCTTGCCGGCAGCGGGAGCGGTGTATTTGACCCCTTCGGTCTTTTTGTCGCTGAACAGCAGTTGGCCCCGCTTCACGACGTCGTCGACCTTCACCTCCATGGTGGGCTTCATGCCGACGTAGTCACTTCCGATAACGGCGACGCGGCGCGGTGTTTTTACACTCTCGACGCTCTGTTGCGGAACGCCGGTGATGGGGAGGTCCAAACCTTTGCGGATACGGATAACCATGGGGGGTTGTGCTCGCGAAATGTTCCGTCAATTGGAGTTCAAGGTCTGTCGCCTGGAGGCAATCCTGCGGGCAGAAACAGCGGGCTAATTCAAACCTTGCCCAGCACACCTGAGTCAGATGCGGAGATCGTAGCATGTGATTCGGATTTCTGAAGAGTATGCGGTCAGGTTGCCTGCGAGATTCTCCAGTACGGCAGAAGTAGGCTACTGTTACTCTCGGAGTCGGGAACCGCATTTGTCACTCTTGAGACCCGTAGAGCACATATCGACGCATGCCGATTGAAATGGCTTGCTAAACGTGCAATTTACTGCTCGGGAAAGCCGCGCATCTGCAGTGTCCCACTCACGCTTCAACATGCGTTGATGTCAACGGCGGAGAGCAGTTTACGGGAAGATGATGTTCAGGTTGTCGAAGCCAACCGTCAAATTCATGCCGTTGCCCATGGTGGTGTCGACATTGTCGGCCTGCAGACCGCTGATTGTGCTGTGAATTTCGGTGTTGCCGAAGTTTGCGTTCAGCGGGGCCGGGGTGTTTTGGATGAGGATGGCCGGAGCGGTCGACATGAACAGTGTCGACTGAGCAATGTCGATGGCTCCCGTGACCGTGTCCAGGATGACCCCGTTCGTTGGGCTGTTGTCAGAGCGAATGCTGTTCAGCACGAGCCCAACTGTGAGCGGGTCAAGGTTCATGGCGGGACCATTGGTGGTCACAATGTCTCCAGTGGAAGTGGCCAATGTGAACGTTGTTCCACCTCCCTTGGTGTCAATGAGCAGGCCAGTCCCGCTGTCGTTGGCGATGTTGAGAGTGGTGACAGCCAGATTGCCGGTGGGATCGAGCAGGCGAATGCCGTTTCCGCTGACGTCTGTCGTACTCGCCGAATTGCCGACGGTAATTTGATTCGCCGCCAGTGCCTGGATACCCATTTGTGTGGGATTTGCGTCGAACGTGACTGTGTCGGCGAAGATTCCATCTGTCATGGCGGAGGTTACGGTCAATTGGGTGAGCCGCGTGACCGTGAGGTCCCCAGTGCCAGCGGCCGATCCGTCGAGGTTCACGCCCTGTCCCGCAGTGGACGCTGCGGTGAGATCATCAATTGCCAGCAGCATGTCGCCTGTTGATCCTGCATTCAGGTTGGCATCAAGTGCCGTTCCCGTTGATTCGACAGTTGTGGTACCTGTCAGGCTCAAGTCGAGCATGCCGGCGCCGGTCACATTGGCGTCAATCCCCTGCCCCGCCACTCCAGAAATGTTGAAGTTGTTGAGCGCGAGAACCCGGTCGGTGGCTATGGTGTTGATTTCGATACCATCATCGGTGGCTGAAGTGACCGTGATGTCGCTGAGAATTGGCGCGGAGTTATTAATGAGCAATCCCCGCCCAGCGGCGGAGGAGACCTGCAGGTTTCGGAACTCGCCGGTGTCGACGTCGGCGACGACAATTGCGTCGCCTGCAGGATTGTTCACCTGGCTGGTCTCGACCAAGAAGTTGTTCACCGCCGTGGCCGTCATGCCGCCGGTGACATCGAATCCTGAGAAGGTGGAGTCATCCGCCAACGTGACGTTGCCGACAATGGACGGCAATCCCGTCAGCCCACTGACGCTTCCTGAGAATGGCAACTGCTGGTCGCCAATCTGCGTGGTCACGGTTTGTGCGGGACCGTTGGAAAGTACGGTTGCTCCGGCGACGAGGTTCACGTTCTCAACGAACGTTCCGCCGTGTGGCGTGTAAATAATGCTGGTTGGCGCCGCTGCGTCGGCGAGAGCGGCAGTGAGAGTGCCGTAAGGATTCTCGATGGTACCCGTACCAGCAAAGCCATTTTGGACATGCAGGAAGTTGAGCGGCGTGCCGCCAGTGTCGGTGGCGATGGTGCCGGCGTCGGACGTGAGGACGATAAACCGTGTGCGGTTAATGGGGTCGGTCAAACGGTCGGAAATGTTGACGTCGGAGTTGGCTGTGCGTTCCCGAAAGAACTTGTGGTCCATGGTTTGTTCTGCCTGGCGGAACGGCGGCAGGAAGCGGTGCGCGTAACGCATCGACAAACCAAAGCTGACCGTGCGACCGAAGAGGTTGTCGTCTTGAATGGCAACGTCGACCCAGGCTGTGCGATTCAGTTCCGCTTCGCCTCTCAGTTTCCAGCCCGAAGTATTCCCTGTCCCATGTCCGTCGTAGAAGTAGCCGCCGACGAAAACGCGGCTTCGCATATTCTGAATAACGGGCAAGTTGACGCCGAGTTCGAGGTCGCCGCCCGTCATGGCGACTTCGGCACGGTTGATGATGAGGTTGTGTCCCACGAACTGGTTTGCGAGTGGTCCACGCACTTCGTAGATGTTGGGCAGGTACAGGTTGCCCCGAAAATCCACTATGAGCCCGAGCGACTCGATACCGAACCCGAGTTGGCGGAAGCCATTGTTGTCGGTTTGCGTGTAGTCGTACGAACCGTAGACACCGAAAATACGGTTCCAGTCGGTGTTGTAATAGCGGTAGGCCAAATCGACATTGCCGCCCAAGTTTCCATCATTCTTGATGAGAAAGTGCAGGTCTGCGAAAACAATGTCCTGCGGGTCATCGACTTTGAGCGGCACGAGCCAATCGACGTCGGTGTAGTTGTTGGTGTACCCGAGGCCGTCACCGAATCGGTGCGATCCCCCGAGCACTTGCACGTAGGGTGTCTGGCCGTCTTCGGACCAACTGAGTGACTCCGGGCCAGGACCTCGTTCAAAGAACAGCCCCTGCGCAAAACTCGTCTCCACCCAGGTCAGGGTGATGAGAATGACGGCCAAACTCCATCGACGTCCGTGCGACATGGATTCTGAGCCGTCCTGCGGCTTCTCTGACCTAACGCGCAACGCCGCGCGCACCGTGGCACGGCCTCTGTCAGAGAGTATCGGTTAGAACGACTGCGCAAGTTGACCAAACTTTGCGTAGGGGATAGCTCGCGATAAGCCAGCTCTTATGAAAAGAGTTCGCCAATTTCCGATCCGTTATCGACAATGCGGATGGGACGCCCTTCAGGAGTGATCATTTCCTCGTATTGGTCGATTTTCAGGCAGCGGCACATGCTGGCGAACAAATCATCCACTTCGACGGGGCGGTCGGCGATTTCCATGCCGTCATCGCTCGTTTTGCCAACACACACACCACCCTTCATCCCACCACCAGCAATGAGTCCGTTGAAGTTTCGAGACCAATGGTCGCGACCGACGCTCGGTGTTCGCTGATTAATTTTCGGCGTCCGTCCGAATTCCCCAACCACCACAACCACCGTTTGTTCCAGCAGTCCGCGTGCTTTCAAATCGGTAATGAGGGCCGAGACCCCTTGATCGACTTCGCCGGCCGTTTTCGGCATGCTCTGCCAGAGGTTCTGGTGCATGTCCCAGCCGCCGCGCTGGACTTCGACGAACGGAACACCATTTTCAACGAGCCGGCGAGCAACGAGGCAACTCTGTCCAAACGCATTCGCTCCGTAGTCGTTCTTCACTTTGTCAGATTCGCCGTTGAGCGTGAACGCGTTCAACCGGCTGGACGTCATTAACTCGGAGGCCCGGCGATACAATTCGATGTGCTCCTGGGCGATTTGCGAAGCACCCTGGCCGCCAAAGTCCTGATCTTGCAGCGCGAGTGCCTGTAGACGTCGCTGGCGTCGCTGCTCATCGACGGTACCTTTCACGTTGTATGGGAGTTCCCCGGCCTTATCGATAATGAACGGCGCGACCTTCACTCCCAGAAATCCAGAGCTGAGCGTGTTGCCAATGCTTACGAAGTTCGGCATGTCGGAATCTGGGTCGCCCAGTCTATTGGCGACAACCGAGCCGAAGTGCGGGAACTTCGTGGGGCCCATGCGGTGACCCGTTCGCAGGTGAAACCGTCCGCGTTCGTGAGCTGCTTCCTTCCCCGCGATGCTGCGGATAACGGACATGTCGTTCATCAAACCGGCCAGCTTCGGCCAATACTCGGCAAACTGTACGCCAGCAATCTTGGTGGCGATGGCTTTGGTGGGGCCACCATTTGCGTTACCGGGTTTGGGGTCCCAGGTTTCCAATTGGCTGGGGGCGCCACTCAGAAACACCATAATGCAGGCGCGGCCCTGACGCTTCATTTCGGCTGCGCTGAGTCCCAGCGTCTTGAGGATTCCGGCCCCGGCCATGGCGGCGAAGCCGCCGCCGGCGAGTTGGAGCAAACTCCGGCGCGTCAGTTGACCGGACTTGTTTAGAGTAACGTGCAGCAGGTTGTTATTAATCATCGCGTGTGTGTGGCGCTTGAGAACTGAAAAACGTGTTGGTTGCCGTCGGAAACTCTTTGTGAGTCGCTACCGCTTCGTGGTGAACTCAGCCGAGTTGACGAGCACCCACAGCAAATCATCGACGGCGGCGTCACGGTTGCCACCTTCCTTGATGAAACGCTGGTAGCGAATGAGTTCACCGGGCGAAGGTGACCGGGCCAAAACCCCCAGAAACGCTTCGGTGACGAGTGTTTGGTCGTCCTTGATTTTCACCAAATCCTTCTTGAGCGAACTGCCCGCCAACTTGCTGTTGATAGTGCTGTTGTTCATCATCAACAGGGCCTGTTGGATTGAGCCTTCCAAGTCGCGCTGCGGCACGGAGGGATTGGCGTCGAACGTTGTTTCGATACTTTTCTGAGCTCCACCCAGGTCGCCAGTGAGTCGCTGCAAGTTCGCCGAAACTTCGTACGGCCTGAGACGTGAGGGACGAACTCCGGTGAATAAATCTTCCGGCTTTTCGACCGTCGAAATGCTGCGCTGGTAGGTGCGGCTGTTCATAAGCACTCGCAGCAACCAGCGGGGATCGAATCCGGAGTAACGGAAGGTTGCTCCCAGTCGATTCACCGTGAGCACGTGCGTCACTTCCTTGTCCGGCCCGAGACTGTCGACAGAGTAAAACCCGTCGCCGACCAGTTCATTCCAGATTCGGTTCACATACGCGCGGGCGAACCAGTAGTTGTCGGGGTTGTAAATGAGGTAGGCGGCTCCCGCGACCCGACGTTGATCGGGCTTGAGAGTCGGAGGCGGAGTTTCCCCCAGCAGGAATTTCGCGTCCACGACACTCTTCTGGCTGGGGTCGTCCTGATCGGTCATGTAGTAGCGACCGGGAGCAAAGAAGGCCGCCATTTCATGGAATTGTTCCCGCTTCCAGTTGTCGAATGGATGGTCGTGGCATTCTGCACAGCCAATGCTGAGGCCCATGAAAATGCGGGCCGTGTTTGAGGCAATGACCTCGGGTTTGTTTTCGCAGGCCAGAATGAAATTGTTGGGACCGTAGTCCTGGTTCCAGCCGTTGTCTTGAGGTTTTTTGTCTTTCACTCGTTGCGGCGAGGCAGAAATGAGTTCGCCGACAATCCTGTCCCAGGAGGTGCCATTTTTGAACTCTTCAAAGAGATAGTTTTCAAGTGCCTGGCGGTTCACCATGTTGTTGTTGGCGTTAGAGTCATAGAAAATGACTGACGTCCAATACCGCGCCCATTTACGTGCGTACGCGTCGGATTCCAGCAACTCGTCGATGAGCTTGGCTCGTTTTTTGGGATCCTCGCTGGCAACGAAGGCCTTGATTTGCTCACGGCTGGGAACTGTGCCCGTGGCGTCGAGAGACGCACGACGAATGAAGGTTTCATCATCTGCAATGGGAGCGAATGGAGTCGAGGTGCCCTTCGCAATGTTTCGCTCCAGGTCCTGGTCCAAATCTTCGGAATCGAAGTTGAGGGTGCGGCTCTTTTTTACAGCGCTGAAACTGTTTCGAATGAGTTCAAGAAACAGTTTCTTGTCCGCGGGCGATTTCAAATCGGGCAACTTCGGCGCGGGGGGCGACCGACGTGGTGGCGCGGCCTGGACGAGTGAAAAACTGCCACTGCAAAGAGCGGTGAACACCAGAAGAATCGACGTGAATCGCCAGCACTGCAACGTTCGCATGCCAACCTTTCCTGCTGAAGCCGAATTTTCTCGACTGGGGGGACTTTGTTATTTCAGGGCGTGGATTCATGATGGACTTGTAGCTGGCTGAAATCACCAGCCGGAGTGCTTCATGGTCCTACAGGGAATTGAGATACGCCATGGCAATCGTGCGTGGCTGTGTTTGAAACGCAGCTTGCATGGCAGCATCAACACTCTTGCCCTGTCCAAGTTCACGAAGCATGTTTCCGAACTGGCCGGGGCCGGCGCTTTTCATGAGATATCCCGTTATGGAATATCCCACGCTTCCAATTGTACCAGGCGAAAAGGCGCCGTCATCGAACAGTTCCCCGGCGTCGACCGTCGGTGCAATTGTCTTGGCCGTTTGCTGCATGCTGCGGAAATAGGCGTGATTCGGATACTCGTTCTCTGCCAGCATGAGGCCCACACCGCGGACCAGCCACTCAGGCGCTGTTCCGCCGCCTCGCTTCACGTAGGCCCCGCCGAGATGGTCGATCAAACTGATGTGCAAATTCGGTTTGTCAGCGGTCGCCTCGTCCCCCAAATCGTGAAGTACGATGTAGGCATCTTCCTGGTTCGCTGTCACCATGGAATGACCATGTCGATCGCCCGCGGCGCGACTCCCTTCGACCGTTTGTACAAACTCGTCGTAGCTGAAACGGTCCTTCATGACGAATACGGCAAGTCGACCCCGCCACGGGTAGTTCGACTTGTCGTTAAACATCTGCTGCAATGCATTGAGCCGAGTGTCGGCCCAGCCTTTAACTTCCTCAAGTCGTGCCCGTGACACATTCCCCACGAAGAGGAGTCGGTCCGATTCCACGACGGTCATTTCATCGTTTGGGACGGCGCGTTTGAACTGATCACGCGAGCGTTTGTCGCGATACGCGAGGAAATCCTCATTTGTCATGGTGGCAAATTTATCGGCGGCCATGTCCGCATCCGACAGCACATAGGTGCTGATGTTGGTCCGCACGTCGGCTCCGTCAAAGGCGTTTCCTTCTTTGAACCAGGTCTTCAGGTCCTCATAGTTCTTGCGGGTAATACGAGCCTGTCCCTGAGGCATGCGAGGGTTCTCCAAACCGCCGACCAGTCGGAACAGGCGACTGTTTTCCATGTCGCCCGGAATGATGACCGCGCCACTGTCTCCACCCTTCATGATGTCGAAGAACGTGGCCACCGACAGCCCGCCGTTCTTGCGATTCTGGTTGTGGCAGCCCAGGCACAAATTCGAGAACCACGGGGCAATGTCACGTGTGAATGAAACCGTTTCGTTCCCTTTGGGCTTGGGGAGTTTGACGTCGTTCTCCTTCAACTCCCTTTGGAAAATCAAATCGGCGAGGGCCATTTGCTCTCCTTCGCCGTCGAACTTGGCCCCCTGGTTAATCCAGTTGGCGATGGTTTTCATTTCCTCATCAGCGAGCGCCTCACCGTTGGGTGGCATGCGTCCCTGATCCATCGGAGCCGAGAGTCGTGCCCCAATGAGACTGGCTGCTGCATTGCCAGGAGCGAGCAACGGGCCCGATTGGCCGCCACGCCTCCAGCCGGCGAATGTGTCGAGTCGCAAGTTTTTCCGTGGGTTGTCCGCTCCGTGACAACGCACACATTTCTGATCGATAATTGGGGCTACATCTTTCACAAACGAAACGGGAGCGGCATCGCCCGTCCCCTGCGCTTTGTCCAGCAGTTGCTTTTGCTTCAGCAGGCCCGTCATCAACGTGCGGAAGGCGCGGTCGGTCGGTTCGACCTTCGCTGCTTCGGCGATTTCTTTGATCTTGGCTTCAATTTCATCAATGATCGCTCGCGCTTCGTCGTACTCTTTCTTCCGAATATGCCCGGCTGCTCGCGGGACTTCACGCGTCAGATTGGTGATTTCCTTTCGATGCTCCGCTGTGATTTGCCCCATTGCGGGAATACCCCACGCCAGCATGAGGACAAACAAGCAGCTCAATTTGATTGATGCTGGACGCATCAGCTCACCTTTTTCAAAACAAAACTTCTACACCGAGGCTGGCCGAGTACGGACCGCCACCGCAAAACGTACCACACCAACGTGGTAAATGTTCGTCGTGGTTCCCAGTATAGCGGAGGTTTTTACAGGAAAGAAAGGACTGATGCGTTTTGGCGACAATTGACAGAAGTTAACGCATCCGAACGACCAGTTCCCCTTTGCCGATGGGCAAAACAACGGCATCGAGGTTGCGACGTTCACGGATGAGTTCCCGCAACTCGGCGACTTCTTCGGGATGCGAGGACGCATTGTCCACAACAAGCGTGCCAAATTTGAGCACACGCAAGAGTTCCGGCCACCAAGTCACGTACTGGCCGCGGTCGCTGTCGAGGAAAATGAAGTCTGCTGATTGATCATCAAACGACGCCAGGAATTCATCGACCGTTGCCGTATGCAATGTGACGACGTCAAGCAGGCCCGCCTCGGCCAGATTCTGTCTCGCGGCCTCAGTCTTCGAAGGCAACATGTCGACCGTGTCAATTGTCGCCCCCACGCTCTTCGCAGCGCGAGCCAGCCAAATGGTCGAATAGCCGTTCGACGTGCCGAGTTCCAGAATTCGGGTCGGCTTCGTTTCCCGCACCAGGATATCCAGAAACTGCCCCGTTTCGGGAGTGATATTCAAACAACGATTCCATCGTTCGTGGTCTCCGGCGTCGTGCGAGAGACCACTTGTGTAGAGGCGTTCGAGGAGAGAGTCGATTGCGGACATGCGACGTTGCTTGTTCAAGTTGACCGAATTCTTCAGGGAATCGATTATTGCACGTGTCGTACACGTAGATTCTGACCGTCAGAGTAAACGACACGGTGGTCATCGAGAAATCCGACTGCGGATGTTTTCACATATGAGATCCGGCGAGTCCTTGGCTCTTCTGTCAGCCACACGTACAGGCCTCTGTCATCGGCTAAAGCAACTCGGTTTCCCGCTGTATTCAAACACATTGTGTCGCTTACCATACTGGCTCCGAGATAGGCCTGCTGAAAAGCGACTGAATGAATTGGGGTAGCGCTCTTGTCGTACAGGATGATTTGCTTGTCAGTCAGCAGAGCGAATGTTTCTGAACTGAGGTGATGCGCCATTGCCGAAACGTTGGTGGTAATTACTTTGACCGAAGAGGCGGCCAAGTTTGAACTGAGGAATTTGGCTTGGCCGAACTCATCGGACCAAATGACACTCTCACCAACTTGGAGAACATGAACGGCTGGCAAAGGGGCGACCAGTGAATTGGGGAGTTGTTCATCTTCCGAAATGTACTGTACTTCAAAAACACCGCCGAGCGGTGGTTCAACGAAATGGCTGTAATCGTAGGCGGTCACCAGGAATGTGCCAGGCAACGGTGTTGTACAAACGTCGATTGCGAATGCCGGAACGTCGCCAGTTGCCAAACGGTCACCCGAATTCGAATCGATCAAAAGCAGTTCAGGTGAACCGTCAGTACAAAGTAAGAGCACTTCATCATGCTCGCTCCACGCAACACTGGAAACTTGTTTGGTTTGAACAAACAATTCGCTTTTCCAGTCACTGGTGCGGAATACTTCAACACCTCCAAGCCCCGCCACGGCTACTCGATTCCCGTCGTGCGAAACGCGAATTCGATGCGCATGCTCAATGCGCGTCGTTGCTACGATGTCAGTTCGATAATTCCGCCAGACGTAGAAATTCACCGCGAACGTGGTGAGAATGATCAGACTCGCAATGAGCAGCCGTGAATAGCGAGGCAATCAATGGGCCCCTATCGTGGTGGAGAATTAGATTCTAAAGTGGACGTTGCAAATTACGTCTCAATTCAAGCGAATTGCTAGGAAAATCTTCGCGAAAATCGTCCATTTGCCCGTTATGGCTTCGCAATCCAGTTGCTAATCACCGCGGCGTCGTCGAGTTTCCATGTTCGAATTTCGCCGTCGTAGCAGCCAGTAGCGACTTTGCCGGTGCCGGGGTGGACGGCGGCGGAGTGGAGCCAGTCGTTGTGGCCGCTGTAGGTTTGCAGGGCTTTGCCGTCGGCGGCGTTGTGCAGACGGGCGTTCTTGTCGGCGGATACAGAAACGACGCGGTTGTCAGGCAGGAGGACGAAGTGTGTAATTTCATCACCGAAGCCGCCAATTTTGCGGACTTCCTTGGTGTCGGCAACATTCCAGACCCGCAGTTGTTTGTCGCGTCCTCCGCTTATGACCTGGCTTCCATCGGCCAGGAATGCGGCGGTGCTGACGACTTCGCCATGTCCGTTGAACGTGCCGAGGGCGTCGCCGGTGTTGGCGTCGAAGATTTTCGATGTCTTGTCGCGACTGGCGGAGACGAGTTTGGTTCCGTCAGGCGACCAGGCAATGCTGACAACCCAGTCGGCGTGGTCTTCAATGAGCTGCTGCTGTTCGCCGCTCGTTGCGTCAAAAATACGGATGCTTCGGTCAGCACCGCAGGCTGCGAGTCGATTTCCATCGGGACTGAAGGCCACGTCGAACATGGCGTCGTCGGTCGCGACCATATTGGCCAGGAGTGTACCGTCCGCCACCTGGAAAATTTTGACTTCACCAATGCGACCGGGAGTTCCGGCGGCAACGGCGAGTCGGGCTCCATCGGCGGTGAATTCCAGGCCGTACACGCGTTCGGCAACGTTGGTGATACGACGGACCAGTTGGCCATTCTCTGCTGACCACAAGAGCACTTCGTGATAGCCGGAACTGGCGAGCAGGTTGCCGTCCGGGCTGAACGCGAGCGCTGTCACCGGAATGGGAACGCGGTAAGTTTCTGGTGGCGCCGGCTGTGGAAACTTCGGCATGATTTGAATGAGCGGCGCACCGGGGTCGAGTCCAGCGTCGAGCTTTGATCCAAGGTTCACCCAGCGGTTGATGAGGGCCTGCTGTTCGGGGGTGAGTGGATCGGCCTCTTTGGGCATTGATCCATCAGCAATCATAATGCAGAGCAAGGCGTCGTTGCTGTTTCCTTCTAGTACTGGGCCAGACTCCCCACCCTTCACGATGGCCGCATAGTTTTCCATGTTGTAACGCCCCTTGGCAGTACGGGCATTGTGGCAGGCGAGGCACCGTTCCTGGAAAACTGGCGCGACTTCGGCGGCGAATGAGACCCACTCGCCGACACTCTTCAGCAATTGCTCGGCGGCCTGTTCACGCTTGAGCCACTCGGCATAGGCCGTGTCTGCCGCGGCGAGCAGATTCATTTGTTGTGCCTGTGCCTGTTCGATTTGTTTTTTCGATGCATCGAGCATGGCGGTTGTTTGATTGGACTTTGTCTGCAGTCCACCAACTGCTTCCGTTGAGGTTTGCACCAGCTTTTGTGCATCAGCCAGCTTCGTGGCTTCTGCGTCTGCAGCGGCCTTGGCGGCTTCAGAATTCTTCTGAGCTTCAGCCAGTGCTTTCTGTGCGTCGGCGTAGGCTTGATCGGCCTGCTTCTTGACTTCGTCGGCCTTTGTTGCGGCCTCCTGTTCCGTTTTCAGCTTGGCCTGAGCTTCTTCGAGCGACTTCTTGGTCGCCTGCAGCTCGCGTTCGGTTTTCAACAGCATTTGCTGGAGTTCCAGCAGTTGGTTTTGGAGTTGGGTCCCCTGCTCTCTCGAAGTCTGCGACTGCTGTTGAAACGGTGCGGCCTCCTGACGCAGACGCTGCACTTCCTGCAGTGCCTGCTCTTTAGCTGATGGCTCGGCCGATGGCGTGTCATCTGCGACGAGAGAGGTGGAAACAGCGAATGCGCAAACAGTTATGAGGAGGCGAGTCAACATGTGGCGAGTCACAATGGAGGACTGAAAATGTGGGCGGGGACGAATCAGCCGGAGCCGATTTGTATCCGTCAGGATGGTGCCAACTGCGGGGAGTGTCAAGCCGCCTTGTTGTTCTGATTGCTTTCCCCACACTCGTGCTGGGTACGACATTGCGGGGATTCTCCCGAGGCGACGCATGAATTGTTTGACGCAAGCGAGGGAAAGTGACGTACATTGAAACGGTGGGATTGTGAATGAATCGCCGCAGCTTGCCTCAGTCGGGATGGATCGGTTGTATGAATTGAAACGGCCTTGACAGTTGCGACGACCCAACGGCAAGATGTGGTTCAGCCGGTTGGATTACCTAACCGCCATAGAATGAAAGCGTTACAGAGGCAACGCAGCGATTTCCGGTCTCCTTTGGCCTTACTGGTCAAGATTCGGAATCTGGTTTGCTGATGAATGCTTTAAGAGCAATTGTTCTTCATTTTTTTTGACCCAAAGGGGGTTGTCATGCGACGCAGACGTGGTTTTACATTGATCGAACTTCTGGTGGTCATTGCCATCATTGCAGTTTTGGTCGCCATTCTTCTTCCGGCAGTTCAGCAGGCTCGCGAGGCGGCTCGGAGAAGCCAGTGCCAGAACAATCTCAAGCAAATTGGTTTGGCCCTCCACAACTATCACGACAATCACTTTGTGTTCCCACCCGGGCAAATTTCTTCCGGCGCGTCAGGGGGATGGATTCAAAACGGCGCGTTCGGTAACTACATCCATCCCAATGAAGCGAAGAACCTTAATCAGCTGAATGCTCACGGCACGAGTTGGATGGTTCATATTCTGCCGTACCTTGATCAAGGGCCGCTGTACAACTTCTGGCAGTTCGGCGCCAACGTTCGAACAAATGGCGATTTTCAACGAGCCGCCATTTTCCAGGTTTTCGACGCCAATAACGATCCGATTTATGCTGCCCAGACAGATTTGAAGGTCTTCTATTGCCCGTCTCGCCGTGGTGATATGCAGACCAACGGCAGATTCTCGGCGACCGACCGAGTCGACGTTTCATGGACCAAAGGTGGAAATGACTACGCCGGATGTGCCGGGTCGGGAATTGTCTTCGATGACACGTCACACGGGACGTACTACCTGACCCCAGCTCAGTTGAACTCCACAATTGTGACTGGCACAAACGTCTCCCCCATGGCGCAACACGCCTCAAACATTGGTGTGTTTGGGGTGAACAGCCGAACGGCCATTCGTGACATCACTGACGGAACATCCAATGTCGTTATGGTCACGGAGCGTCAGTTATTCCAAAAGGCGACTCCGGTCATCCATCATAGCAGTGACGGTTGGGCCTATGGCGGACCAGCAACAATGTTCTCCACCCGGAATCCTCCGCAACAAATTCAGCCAAACACCAACAACCTCAACAACCCCTATCCGACAGCTGCTCAACATTACGACGAAGCAGCAACGGACCATGGAAGTCTCCAGGCACTCCTGGGAGACGGAAGCGTCCGTCAGTTCGGCCTCAACATGGATCTGAAAACCTGGCGGAATCTAGGGAACATGTCACAAGGGGCACCAGTTAACCTGGGGAACTAATCCAGGTCTTTGTGACTTAAGTTGAAACGACACATGCCCGCTGTTCGCTTGACGAACAGCGGGCATTTTCATGCGCCAGACGAATTGACGGTTTTCGATGTTCGCAGAAATGTACCTCCGTCCGCGAAGCCGCACGAAGGGATGGGCCGAAGAGGGTTCTCGGTTTAACTTCTACTTTTCCGTTTCGCTGTAAATGGGAGCCATCCAGTTCGGGGGGAGTTTTCCTTGTGGACGCACGCCGTGGGCTTCGGGCGGAATGGGATGATCTTCAAACTTCGCCAGCGGCAAGTCATCAGGCAGGTGCTTGATTTTGAAGTCCTTGTATTGAATGGCCATGGCTGGGCCGACATGCACCTGGACGGCGAGTACACCTTCAAGTGCCCGACCGACAGGATCGAAGTCGTACAAATCTGCGGTTTGATGTCCGTCAATCCAGTGCTGATGATGGTTTCCTTCGACCAATACGCGGAAGTCATGCCATTCGTCGGCAGGGAATTCTTTGACTGGCATTTCGCCAACAACCCAGGAGCGCCCTTTGGGGTCGATAATGACTCGCTCTCCGGTGTGCGCGAGAATGCGACGTCCACGTTCTTCGTAGAGCATGCCGTTGTAGTTGGGATTGTTGGCCACGACATCGCACTGGTAACCGGTGACGACATCGAGGTCGATATCAGGGCGTGACATGCCGCGGTACTGTAGTCCGCTGTTCCCACCTTCCGTGACTCGCACTTTCACACGCAATTCGAAATTGCGGACGGTCGAGTCCTTCCAGGTAATGAAATGATTCATCTTCAGGCTGCCGTCAGTCACACCGGTGAGGGCGTTGTCCTTCACGCTCCAGTACTGAGGATCACCCGACCAGCCTCGCAGAGTTTTGCCATCGAAAATTCGGACGAAGCCTTCGGCGTCGGGACGTGTGCCCACCGCCGCAGATGCTGCGGGGTGAGGATCGGTCGAATTTGAGAATCCGTTGAGCGGCGCGAGTGGACCGCCCAGTGAGGCGACGGTGGTTGTCGTACGTTCCCGCATTTCGTTGAGGACGTCGGCGAACTTTGGATCGGAGACGAGGTTCACCAGTTCATCGGGGTCGTTCTGCAGGTCGTGCAGGAATTCAAAATTGCCGTGGTCAAAGTAACGGGCATATTTGAATCGCTCGCCGCGGATTCCTTCAAAGGCAGGAATGCGCGACCGGACGGCAAAATGTTCGTGGAACGACTCGGTCCGCCAGTCGTCCGGCTTGCCAGAACTCACAACAGGCTTCAGGCTACGACCCTGATACGCCTTGGGAACGTCGGCTCCCGCCCAGTCCAGGAAGGTTGATGGCAAGTCGACATTGAGTGCAATGGCATCGGTCACTTGTCCCTGTTGATCAGCCGGGACTCGGGGATCGGCCACAATGAGTGGAACGCGGAGAGCGTCATCGTAGTGCGACCACTTGCCAGCAAAGCCACGATTTCCCATGTAGTAACCGTTGTCGGCTGAGTACACGATAATGGTGTTGTCGCTGAGTCCCGCTTCGTCGAGTGCTTTGAGAAAGCGGCCAATGGCACCGTCGATTCCGCTTACCATGCGGTAGTAGGCCCGCACGTTGGTTTGGTACTTCTCCGGCGTGTTCCAGCGCCAGAAGTAGCGTTCGCGGTTGAGTGTGGTTTGCAGGAAGGTGGGATGCGAGTCGAAAATCGCGGGATCACCCAGACGCGGAGGTGGAATGGTGATGTCTTCATACATCCCGTCCACAGCGCGCGGCCAGGCGAAATGCCCAATCCCGGGACGTCGGTCACCGTCTTCCGCATGGCAGGCGTTGAACCACATGTTCAATGCGAACGGCTTGTCTTGCGGCTGTTGTTTCAGGAACTCTATCCCGCGGTCGACAATGAGTTCGGTTTCGTGACGCAGTGTGCCGTCGGGCTGTCGCTTGTAGTATGGATTCCGACCAATAGCCTCGAAGGCGTCGAAGTGACTGGCGGGTTGGTAACCATCCGGCATTTTGGCGTGCCATTTCCCGAAGTATCCGGTGCGGTATCCATGTTCGCGAAGGATGTCGGAGTAAAGAGTCTGAGCGACTTCGGCCCGCGTGAGTTCGGGGTTGTCCGGCGTTCCGTACGTCCGGCCAAAGCGACCCGTCAAGATGGACGTGCGGCTCACCCAGCAAATGGGCTGGCTGACAAACATATTCGAGAACCGCGTACCGCGTTGTGCAAGCCCGTCGATATTCGGCGTCTGCACTATGTCGTTGCCATAGCATCCCAGCGTGCTGGTCGTCTGGTCATCGGTGAAGAAGAACACAATGTTCGGCTGCTTACCAAATGTGCGTGATTGGAACGCCAAGGTAAGAATAACGAGGAGCAACAGTTTGCGCGACATGTGGTGAGTGGGGCTGAAGAGATTGCTTATCGTAAACAACACAGTTCGTGGCTCAGGTTAGATTCCGTCTCGCGGCGTGCAGCGAGCCATTGTCGCCGCGGGAATTGCAGAGAACCATCATGGCGGGTCTGGGTGTTGCTGTCCACAAACCCAACTGAAGGAGTCGCCTTTTTAAATGACGTTCCAACCACGCTCGCCGAATGGGTATCTGAAAACCAAAATGCTCGTCGTGCTGCAATTCGGAAACTCGCCTGCAATTCAAGGTGAAACATCCCTTAGCACAACATTGGCGGGCAAAGCGTCACAGACCATTTGCTGTGCTGAAATCTGGGACACGAAGTGTGCGGGATTGGCTCACTGGCGAAGGGGAACAATTCCGCACAGTGGGCTTCCCATACTCAAGTCTTGTCACTGGTCGCGTTTGCACCGTTTTTTACCCACCGGACGTTAAGATGGCTCGGCAGTTGCGTGGTATGCAAGCCAAAGGGAGAATCTCTTGGAACCAGCAACTTCACGTGTGACTGAAACGTCACCGGCAGCAAGGTGATCCTATGATTTCGCGTAATAACTTCTTTGCCGTTGTTGTCTGGTTCACATTCGGAGGTTTGACGTCGGTAATTGCGCAGCCTCCTGAAGATGTCTTTCCGTACATCCCACGCGATGCCAACGTCGTTTCTGTACTGGATGTCGATGGATTGTTGAGGAGCCCCCTCGGAATTGAGAAGGGTTGGGCGGAGAAGCACAAACAGGCGTACCTGGATGGTTCGCTGACCATTCCGTCATGGGTTCGGCAATTCACTCGAGCGTCGCACTACATTCCCGGCACACGGGGCGAACAATGGAGCGTGGCATTCACCCCTCTGGATGATCCAGCCCGCATGGAAAACATTGCAAAGACCGAGGCAACTGAAGTTCAGGAGCTTGAGGGTTTTCGCAGCATTTTGTCATCTCGTTTCGGCGGTTATTTTGTCGAACTGCCTGCTGGTAATGACAAGTCGGGCCAGAGTGTTCTGGGGTTGTTGACACCAGCCACGCGTCAGGAGACAGCTGCGTGGCTCAGGACGTCGCGACTGGGAACTTCACTTTCCAGCTACCTGCAGCAGGCGGTTCTTGATTCCGAAGCGCAGCTCGTTCTGGCGATGGATATGAACGAAATGCTTGACCCCGTTCAAATCCGGTATCGCCTCAATGGCGCCGCCAGTGTGAAGTCCAATCAGCGAGCCAAGGCAGCACTGACTTTGGATTTCCAGTCTCTACAGGGTGTACGGCTTTCGGTGACCGCAGGAAAAACACTCACCTCGGAACTTCGCCTCGATTTCAAACGCTCAATCGGAGACGAGTCGCAATTCGTTAAGCCGCTGCTGCTCGAACTGTTGGTCGATGCGGGCTCGGAACTCGAAGACTTTGAACAGGCCGATGTGAGCGTGTCGGGGAACTCCGTGGTTTTGCGTACGCCGCTGTCTGATGTCAGTTTCCACAAGATTTTGAGTCTTGTGGTTTCGCCACATGCAGCACAGGGGACGGGTGGCACCACGACTGAGCCTTCCCTCCCCACCAGCAACGATCAGGCACCGTACGATCTGATGGCTTCGAAACGGTACTACCGGGCCATCTTGAAGAACTTGGGAGACCTGGAGAACATCTATAACTCGTCGGCCAATTCGTATAATCGAACGGCCGGATGGCATAATAGTTACGCGAATCGAATTGAACGGATGTCGACAGCTGGTGTGCATCCTTCTCTGCAGGAGTTTGCCGGTTCTATTTCGAAAAACCTGCGCGTACTGGCAGATTCTCTTCGCGGCTCACAAATCGAATTGCAGCGGCTCGACAATCAAATCGTCTACCGTGTGGAATACCGCTACGAACCGCGGACTGGCTTTGAATGGTGGTGGGGCCCTCCGCAGACAATCAATGGCCCCGTTATGACGCCAGGTAACACACGAGCCATTGTCCACACCAACGTCGACGAAGTTCGTCAGGAACAGCAAAAGGCCATTGAGGCCGGTGCGGCACAGCGTACTCAAGTCTGGAAACTGATGTCAGATCAACGCGATCAGGTTGAAGCCGAAATGAAGAAGACCTTTGGCCGAGTCTTTGTTGGGGACTAAAGGCAAAATTCAGTCTGAGAAACATTTGCCGGTAGTTCCTGTTAGACGGCTACAGAGCATTTCTCACCGAAACGCGCGGAAGATGGCGCTGTTGTCTTCGTGGCCGAACCCGGCCTGTTCCAGTTCGGCGAGCAGTGACTGATGCAGTTGCGACAGCGGCGTGTCGGCCTGCGTTGCCTCGGCGAGTTGGTTGATGAGTTTTACATCCTTCAGGTGCTGGCTCAGCCGCGCCTGTGGGGTGAAGTCTCCTTCAATCATCTTCTTGCCCTTGGTATCCATGACTGCGGAATACGCCGGGCAGGATCGCAGCACTTCGAGGGTGGTTTCGAGGTTCATTTCGCAATGGCCGGCCAGTCCGAGTGCCTCGGCCAGCACGGCTCGATTCAGGCCAATGACCAAATTGACAACCAGTTTCATGCGGGCGCCGGCACCGACCGGTCCCAGGTGAAAGATTTGCTTGCAAAAATGCTCCAGAATGGGCCGGGCGATAGCAAAGTCGTCCCCTGCTCCTCCCGCCATGGCGATGACTTCGCCTGTGGCTGCCTGAGCACTGGAGCCAGCAATTGTGGCGTCGACATAACGGAGACCTTGTGCGATGTCCGCAGTGCGGAGTGGATCGCCCGTGGTGGTGTCGATGACGACTGATTCAGCGCGCAGTGCAGAACGGATTTCGTCAATGACTTTGGCAACCGCATTCGAGTCCGGCAGTGACAGAATGATGGTATCGCATTTTTCCACGACTTCTCCGGCACTACTCGCGGCATCGAATTTCGCGAGGCGGCTACGGTCGAGGTCAAACACGGTGACTTGCTTTCCCGCGTTTGTCAGTCGTTGAGCAATGGCTGATCCCAACAGCCCGACGCCAATTAATCCGACGCGATCAGTTTTCATCGGAGATGACCTCCTTCGCCGAGGGAGCAAACCAAATGACGACCGCCCCCAGCAGATAAACCAGACTGGTCGTTTCTCCAATGCGGGCGAAGTCACCTTTGTAGTGTGACACGAGGCCCGTCGTGCTGAGGATGACCGCAGCGGAAATAATCCGACCAAAATTAAACGCCACTCCAGCCCCAGTCGCTCGAATGCGTGTCTCAAACAACTCCGGAAGGAAGAGCGGCAGCCAGCCGAAGTAGGTCGTCGTGATGAGCCCAAGTAGAAAAATTGGGAGGAAGAATTGCATGCTGGGCGCGGGCTGCAGGCCTCGGAAAATCCAACCGGCGACCAGGGCCGATGCAATGCTTATGACCAGATACGATGTGCGTCGCCCCATGCTGCTCGCCATCCATCCCCCTGCCAGACTTCCCACCACGGCACCGAGTCCCCAGTACATTTGCGTCGTCGGTTTGAGTGTGGCGTCACCGAGTTCTGCACCGACGGAGCCCGCCCAGGGAAGAATCCACTTCCCGGCTCCCCATGCTCCGAGCAGTGGAATGGCTCCGAGGAGAATGCCGATGAGCGTCCGCTGCAAAACGGGTGGCCAGAATACTTCAATTGCCGGTACTCCCTTCTTCGTCTCACGTCCGCGACTCGCGAGCCACAGGGGTGATTCCGGTACGAACTTCAGCACAAGGAGACCGAGGACTGCTGGCGTCGCGCCGGCCCAGAGCACCCAGCGCCAGTTGTCGGCGGTGACGGTTACCTGAGTTGCGAGCAGGCCAAACAGGAAAATCCCGACATTGGCCGACGTGCCAATCAATCCCGCCAGTGCCGGGCGCGACACATTCGGCCACGCCTCGGAGACGAGCGCCACACCGTTCGGCCACATTCCGCCGACACCCATGCAGGCAACAAATCGCAACGCCGCCAGTTGTGCTGGCGTTGCCGCAAAGTAGCTGATACCCGTCCAGGCCGAGAACCAGAGAATACTCAAGCCCATCCCCTTCACCCTGCCCCACCGGTCACCCAGCATACCGAACAGCAGGCCACCGAGAGCCGCCCCCAGCATGAAGGCCACAATGTAGTACACAAACCACGCCCCAATGACCTCCTTGGTGGCAGCGTCCCCCAACAGCTCTTTCGTCGCCGAATCGGCCGCCAGCGGCAGGAGAGACATCACGACGCCGGCGAACATCCAACCGAGGAATGCCGCGATGAGTGTGAAGCGTTGTTGAGACATGCGGTGGAATCACTGAAGAACGTCGACGGCAGGATAGTGCTACAACATTCTGGCGGATTTCGAAGTCGGTGACCACCGGGAGAAGTTGCCCTGGTAACTTAACGCCTAACTCGTGGGCCAGAGAGCCGCACCAAACAACAGGGCGCCCGGAAGAAACAACGGAATCGCGATGAATATCGTGGGTATGGTCAGAAACGACATCAGCCCGGCGAGCATCAGCGACAGCCCCAGGCCGAACTTCACTCCCCGAGGCCAGCGACGAATAATGCCGTAGAAAAAGCCCACGATGTAGCCAGCCCACCGCATGCCCGACTCTTCTTGTCTGCTCTCGCTCATATTTCCTCTCACCCGTGCCTCCCGAGCATTGTCAGCATCGGACGAATTCATTGCAAGCCAAAATTGGGACGGTCGGACTGAAGAGATTCGGGTGGTACGCTTCAGACCAACGAGGGGTGGCTGTGGTCAATCTGTCGCGAATTGCGTTATCCTTGAGTTCGACTCGTTCGACAGATTGCCCACAGGGTGAATCGCCTCGACGACGCCCCCATCAAAGGCCCTACGTCACGAACACAGAACGCGTAGAAACGACATGCCAAACAATATTTCCAACAAACCTCGCAGTGTTCCGCAGGTCATGGTCTCCAGCACCTTCACGGATTTGAAGGAGCATCGGGCGGCGCTCATCGACTCCATTCATGGACACAAGCTGCATGCGAACGTGATGGAGAATGACTCCGCTCGTCTCGTCGATGTCATTGATTCCTCGCTCCAGATGGTGCGTGACAGCGCGGCTTACATCGGTGTCATCAGCCTGAAATACGGCCAGACACCTGAGTGTCCGACGCGCAATCCTGACAAACTGTCCATCACCGAATTGGAGTTCAACGAAGCGCAGCGCCTTGGACGTCCCGTCCTGCTGTTCATCATGGGTGATGATCACCCGGTGAAGAAAGCCGACATCGAAAAGGATCTGGAAAAGGAGACGAAGCTCGATGCCTTTCGAGAGCGAGCCAAGAAGGCATCGCCCGGATCCAAAGTGAATCGCGTCTATGCAGTCTTCAATAGTCTCGAAGAGTTCAAAGGAAGTGTAGGTTCGTCCCTCGGCGAATTGAAGTCCCATCTCGAATCGAGTGCCGAAGATACTCCCGAAGTCGGACCAGAAGAGGACAAGGATAACACCATCCCCAAGCCACCAGCCTTCTACGCCGAGCCCGACTACATCGGCTCGCACAAATTCATCGGACGCGCTGCGGAGCTGCAAGTCCTCACCGACTGGGCCGCGCCTGCCGATTCCACGAACCTCCTGCTCTTCGAGGCCATCGGCGGCAATGGCAAGAGCATGCTCACGTGGGAGTGGACGACCAATCCCCGGCACGCCCTCGCCGCGCGCCCGGCGGACAAGCCCTGGGCCGGGCGGTTCTGGTATTCGTTCTACGAGGGCGGCGCGAGCATGGAGGACTTCTGCCGCCACACCCTCGCCTACATGACGGGGCGTCCGCTGAAGGACTTCGCGAAAAAGAAAACCGCCGAGCTGAAAGACGACCTCCTCGCCCAGCTCCATGCCCAGCCCTGGTTGCTCATCCTCGATGGACTCGAGCGCATCCTCGTCGCCTACCACCGCATTGATGCCGCCGAAGTCCCCGACGAGGAGGCGAACATCCCCACCGACAAAATCGTCAACCGCAACCCCTGCGACGCCATCCGCGACGAGGACAACGACCTCCTCCGCGCCCTCGCCGCCGCGCGTCCGTCGAAGCTCCTCGTCAGCTCCCGCCTTACCCCGCGTGTCCTGCTGAATCCCTCCGGCCAGACCATCTCCGGTGCGAAGCGCATCACGCTCCCCGGCCTGCGCCCGCCGGATGCTGAGGCCCTCCTGCGCTCCTGCGGCATCGAGGGGAACAGCGCCGCCATCCAGGGCTACCTCACCGCCAACTGCGACAACCACCCGCTCGTCATCGGCATCCTCGGCGGCCTCATCGTGAACTACCTCCCCGCACGCGGCGACTTTGATGCCTGGTCCGCCGCCCCGGACGGCGGAGCCGCGCTCGACCTCGCCCGCCTCGACCTCACCCAGCGCCGCAATCACATCCTTGAGGCGGCCATCCAAAAGCTGCCCGACGCCAGCCGCCAGCTCCTCTCCACCCTCGCCCTGCTCAACGACTCCGTGGACTATGAGACGCTCAAGGCCTTTAATCCCCACCTGCCACCCACCCCGACGAAGCTGACTGAGACGGTTAAGGACCTGGAGCAGCGCGGCCTGCTGCAATGGGTACAGCTCCGGGAAAAAGGTAAAAAAATTGACCGCTATGACCTGCACCCCGTCGTCCGCGGCGTCGCCTCGGGCGCGATGGCGGCGGCGGACCGCCAGCGCCACGGCCAGCGCGTGGTGGACCACTTCACCGCCCAGCCCCACCGCCCCTACGAGGATGCCGAGACGCTGGAGGACGTGCGCAGCGGCCGGCACGTCGTCCGCACCCTGCTCAAGCTCGGCCACTTCCAGCGGGCAGCGGAAGCCTATTGGGAAGATTTGTCGAATGCGCTCCTGTTCAACCTCAATGCCTATGCCGAAGCCTTGTCCTTGCTGAAGCCCTTCTTCCCCAGCGGCTGGGGCGAACTGCCGAAGAAGGTGGGAGCCAGGGCCAGTTCCTATCTGGCAACTTGCGCAGCGATCGCGTTGGACAATTGCGGTGAACCGGCTGCCGCCCTCGCCGCTTGCGGCGCTGCCCTCCGAGCCTACTTGGAAGCCGAAGACTGGAGCTATGCGGCGACTTTGCTCTGCAACATCTCCGGGAATCTGACCGGCCAGAATCGGCTCGCCCAATCGCTCCGCACGGATTCCCTCGCCTTGGAGGTCGCCACCTTGAGCGAAAACGAGGAAAGCGTTTTCATGAGCCGCCTCTTCCTGTTCGCCGACCAAACGAGGCTGGGCCAGTGGGCGGAGGCCGCCGCCACATGGAGCCTGCTCGACCCCATGGGCCGCGCTTGGTGGCGCGGCGCCTATGGGCTTGGTCAGGCTGAATGGCGTTACGCGCAGTTTCACTTCCGGCAGGACAGCTTGCAGGAGGCGCACCTGGTCGAGGCCGAGCGCCTGGCGGCCCAAGGCAAAGACCGCACCATCATCCGCTATCTCCACCGCCTGCGAGGCGACTGGCGACTCACTCAGGGCGAGTGGAAGCTGGCGGCGGCGAGCTATCTGGAGGCCGTGCGCCTGGCCCGCGATACCCGGTCGGTCATTGATACCGACTCCGAGACCGGCCTCGCCCTGGCCAAGCACCACCTCGACCAGCTCGCCAATCCCCGCGAGGAAGCCGGGCGCCTGGCCCAACTGCGCAGACCCGCGCATCGCTACCTCGCACAACTCTGGCTCGCGCTCGGCGACGCCGAGAAAGCCAAGCACCATGCCGTCGCCGCCTACAAATGGGCCTGGGCCGATGGCGAGCCGTATGTGCGCCGCTACGAACTCACCCAGACCACCGAACTGCTCCAGCAAATGAACCTCCCCATCCCCAACCTCCCGCCCTACGACCCCGCCAAGGACGAGAAGCTGCCGTGGGAAGATGACGTCCTCGCTGCCATTGAGAAGCTGAAAGCGAAGAAGGCCGCACAGGCGAAGAATGGGGACTCAACACAAGACGAGCCAGATTGACGCTGGAACCACCGACCAGGTGCGCAAGCATGCCCACGCTGCTGCGCGACGTGGGCATGGCACTTTGCTAGTCGAGGTTGTTTCGAAACCTTCCAGCCTTTGACTTGCTCTCCAGAAAAACACAGACAGGAATGTCTGTGCCACCGGGTTTGGAAACTGCCTCTACTTTCCCAATTCTTCCAGCACGAGGTCGGCTTCTTTGATTCTGCGGGCTTTGTCCTGGTCGCGGAGGGCTTGCAGGATTTTGGCTTGATCGCCGCGGGAAATGGGGCGGTCGAGTTGTTGTTCGAAGACGCCTGAGGGGACTTCTTCCATAATCCAGTCATCGCTTTTCTGGGTGGCGAAGGGGAGGTCGAGGTTGCCGGCGGTTTGGAGATTGCCCATGGGGTTGCGGCCCCAGGCGTAGCGGAAGTGGATGGGGTTGGGAACCATAGGGCTGGTGAGGACGAGTTGTTTGCGGTCGAACTGCACGCGGCCCCGGTCGTCTTTTCCTTTTTCGAAGTAGGCGACATCAGCGGGATGAAACTTGCGGTCTTCTCCGGCAATGGCGAAGCCTTCGATGGCACCATCAGCCGGGTCCTGGACGTCAACGTCGAGTTGCAGCAGGAGTGCGCCGTCCTGGGGCTGCATTCCCACAAGCATGGGCGGTTTCCAATTGACGTCGCGGTCGAATCCATACTGTGTGGCGAGTGCCCAGCGGGCAATCCGTTCGCCTGCCGGAATTTTCAATTGCGGGTGATACCAGCGGCGCCGCAGGTCGTACGTGCTGACGAACCCGATTTGCTGGTCGCCCGCGTTGTAGAGGTCGAGAAACGTCTCGTACTGTGCCGCCCGGATTTCGATGCCAGCGTTGAACATTTTCTCGCAATAGTCGTCGCGTGTTTGGGGATAACCATCGGTGCAGAGCGACAGAATGCCGAATGGCAACTCGGGATCATTGAACGCTGCACGCCAGGATTTGATCATCTCGGGGAAGATATCGCGGTACATTTCCGCCCCAAGCGACCCCTCAAAAGCGTTGTTGTATCCCTGATGAAAAATCGCCCCTTTGACGGAGAGCCCGGCGAGGGGAGCAATCATGCCGGCGTAACAGTGGCCGGGGAAGTTGTGGTTCCCAATGGGGCCGGGCTGCAAATCGCTGGGCGGATCTTTACGGTCGTCTGGGATGGGTTTTCCCTCTTTGGTTTGCCGCTCAATGAACCGTTGATGATCAGCAATTCGGCGTTCCAAATCGGCCTGGGGATCCCAATCGGCAACTGATTGGTCAAACGTCGCGAGTTTGGCCTGCGTGGTGGGGCTGTCCATTGATCGCAGCACGGCGAGCGGAGTCCATGTTTCGACAGTCGTCCCGCCGCGCGAGGCATCGATGACACCAATAGGCACTTTGCTCGCCTTGTGAATGCGGCGGGCAAAGACGTAGCCAATGGCCGAGAGTTCGCGGGCAATTTCTGGCGTGCAAGCGTCCCAGTCTCCTTTGCGGAAATGCCGACTCGACCAGTCGCTCCACTGGTGCAGTCGGGCGAAGTTCTGCTGCAGTTCAGGCCCCTGACCATAAGGGACCGTCAGGATGCGGATTTCTGGATAGTTCGCCGAAACGATTTCGAGGTTGCCGTTCTCGACCTTCGCCAACTCGAATTCCATGTTGCTCTGTCCGCCAAGGACCCAGACGTCACCGACGAGAATGTTGTCGAGGACGAGCGACGAGTCCGCCCCTTTGACAACCACCTGCTGCGGCTCGCTGTCTGCAGGCACGGCCGGAAGCGTCACTTTCCAGGCACGATCATCACCGGCAGTGGTCGATGCCGTCGCACCAGCGAACTGCACCGAGATTTCTTCGCCGGGCGTTGCCCATCCCCAAATGGAAATCGGTTTGTCCCGCTGCAGCACCATGTTGGACTGAAACACGTTGCTGACACTCAGGCCCTCGACCACTGCGGGAACGTCGATGACGTCTTCCCTTGGCATTTTCTGGGCGAAGAGAGGAGTCGCCGTAGCAGTAAAAGCAACAAGGAAGAGCGCTAAGCTGATGTGGTGTGCGGGTGAGTTCATGGCTGGCCTATGTTGTGCGGCGGATCGGGTGCAATTGTGTTTAGCCATCCTAGCGGGATGGCAGCGGGATGTTCCAGCACGTGAGGGATTTGCGACGTGCTCCGGTTGATGAGATAACCAGCAAGTGTCTCATGGACTCACACAGGCGAAGGAGTGGATCACCGCAGAGCACGCAGAGGGGCGCAGAGAGTAAAACGCTGCGCGTGTCAGCCCTTCAGGAATGGTGACAATTAGCGTTTCGAAATAACCGCGTCGCACGCGCGGCGGAGGAATTCTTCATAGTCCCATTGCCCACTGCCGCCCGTCTGGCGGGCGATGACCAAATCGAGACTCGGGACAAAGGCCAGCAATTGGCCTCCACTTCCTGGTTTGTAGCGCGCATCGGTCGGGATGCCCGCAATGTGCTTGCCACTCTCTGGGAAGTGTTTCGCGGGAAGTTCCCATCCGAGCGTGAATACTGCTGGGTTCAGTTGCCAGCGCAGTTCGGGAGTTGTGACCTCGTGCGAGGGGAGTGCCGTCTGTTCCACGAACCACTGGGGAATGACTTGTTTCTCATTCCATTGACCATTGTGCAGCATGCAGTAGCCGACACGTGCCAGTTCGCGAGCGGGAAGTCCGAGCCCGTGAGACGGTTTGCGTCCGACGTCTCCTCCTTCGTAATACTGAAACCACCACTTCTCGATGCCGAGTGGCTGAAACAGTGACTCAATCGCGAACTGGTCATATGGCTTTCCCGTCACATTTTCACAGACCAATGCCGCGTGAACGAGTGCCTGTGTCGAATAGCCACAGCCGGTTCCTGGATCAAATGCCAGCTTCGCGGTCCGTTCGTCACCGCTGTGGCCGAGAATGTAATCCCAACTGCCATCGTTTGGTGCCCCGGTTGCTTCGGGACATATTCCAGAGGTGTGGTTGAGCAATTGCTTAACGGTGATGTCTGCCTTGCGTGGATCGCTCAATGGCTGAGCCCAGGGTATGAATTCGAAGGCATGGTCATCGAACGACATTTTGCGGGGCGTCAATCCCTGCTGGCTGCGTTCTGATGCAATGGCCAGCACTGTCGCGCAAATCGCCTTGGACACCGAAGCAACCCGACGGGCGTCGGTGGTGGCGCTATTGCCCCGTTCAACCTGCAGGACAATTGTGCCGTGACGAATGACCACAGCAGCAAACGGGCGATTATCAGACTGGAGCAGCCACTGCCGCAGTTCGGCAATCTTCCCCGCGTCCATTCCACCAATCGTTTCGATTTCCGCCTCGGTCTCAACCATTCGCCAACCGCCCTGGGATTCTGGCGGTGGGAAATAAAGGGAACGAGAAGAGGATGCCGTGTCACTGGAGCTCTTGCGCCCCGTGGCGAGTGACTGCAGCGCCGCGTAGTACACCGAATCATCTGCGGCGCCGTCGAAATGGAAGGGGAACGCCTGGTTGTGGTCCTTGAGCATTAATCCGTAACCGCAGCGACTCTCGACAGATGCTTGCATCGCAGCCACGGCTTCCTTTCCCGTCTTGTCATCTTCATTGCAGACAATGGGCTTCCCATACCGTTTGAGTTCAGCAACACGCGCAGGGATGTCGGTGACTCGGGTGCCGTTCCAGTGCGGCGTAAGGAAGTCGCACGCTTCGGCGACTTCGGGATGCACCTTACCATCACCATAGCCACTGGCCGTCACCAACAATTTGGGAGCCGTCGACTTGGCGAGCCGTATCAACGCAGCCTGGCCTTTTGCACTGCGAATAATTTCATGCCGAAATCCGTTGTGGGGAAACTCATTGGCAATTTCAATGAGTACGTTGCGAAAGCCGCGCTCGTCCACCCAACGCGCCGCGTTGACGACTCCCGCCTTCACCGCTGCTTCGTCGCGAAGAATTTTGGACTGTCGCTGATAATAGAGGCCAAGGATGACCACAATTCCCCGCCTGTCGCATTCACGGATGACCCGTTCAACACGCTTCAGGTAGTCAGGACGCAACGCTCCATCAGGCTCAAAAGCTGAGTTGATCGCCCCTTCATACCCTGGCATTCCTCCCTGCAGATTCAGCGTGAACGCGTTCACGCCGTGTGCGGCATAGTCGTCGAGTTTCGCAATGAACTCGGCGGTGTTCTCAGCGGGATCAAACTCCACTCGCCCGGCATCTTCGAACGTCGCATTGACCATGCGAACATTCATCAGCAGACCTTCACATGGAGTCCCGGGATTCGTCGGCTGGCCGTTCAGCAGGAAACGGGTCCCTGAGATGGAGACCTCCGTGCCATCAGCTCGGACGCAACGGCCCTGACCGAGGAGTACCAGGAGAATGACGACCGCAAACCAACCTTTCGACAAAGCGGTCCGCACGCCATCTCGTATTCCGAGAGGCATAATTCTGAAGAGTGATGATGAGTCGTACATGCGTATGTCCAGGCAGGAAAAACAGCGGGCACCACACCTGATATATCAGGCAGAGATTTCGCTGACCAGAGCCACCCTCGCGAACTCCGCCCGGAGAATGGTGATGTGAACATGCGGCAAATGGCAGTTTCCTCTGCAATTCACGGAGACGCGGGTGGCACGCTCAGACCAACGGGATGGGCGTGCGAATTCAAGTTTGCCCACACCCTTCCTGACGTCCGGGAGGGCCACCCGCCCCAATTGGTCCAGAGTTCGAAGAGGTTCCCTGTCGATCGATGACAGTTGTGCGCATGACATCGAGATGCAATAACTTGGTGTCGCAAAATGGAATGTTGCCCATTGCGTTTTGAGCTCGGCGGAATTCTTTGTCGCGATAACAAGAGAAATGATACTCAATGTCAGAACTACCGAAACGAACCTGTGCGATTGAACGACTGGTGACCCACGAAAAACTGGTAGCGGCAACGCTTGCCGGGACCAAGACGCAACAACGTCGGGACGGGGTGTACGGTTTTCCGGGGGAGAGATTCGAACTTCAGGGAGTGAAATTTGAGATTACGGATTTGCGGCAGCCGGGGCTGGGCGAGATGACAGAGCAAGATGCACAGAGCGAGGGTTACCCAAATTTGGAGATGTACAAGGCGTTAATTCTCAGGATGCATCCGGGCATGGAATGGGACGTGGAACATCCAGTCTGGGTTCACGAGTTCGCTCGAGTTGATGAATAGTAGATACAGGTCAGACTGAGCCCGACGAAAACGTCGAATACCAGCAGATGTCAGGCACAGCCTGACCGACGGTAACTCGGTTGGGTTGGCACGCTCAAGCCAACGGGATGGGCGTGGCGAATTCAAGTTTGACCACGCCCTTCCTGACGTCAGGGTGGGCCACCAGACCCTTACGTCAGGGCGTGTCACCAGAACTGCGAGTTATTGTGTAATGACTTCCGAGTCAATTCCCAATGCGAAGGAATTGTGTGAACTCTGAATTGATGAATTGCCAGAGTTGCGTTGCAACATCAGCGGTGAAGTATGTCGCGATTATCGAGACTGAAATACCAATCATCATTTGGAACCAGCTCACGCGTCCTGCACGCTCAGATTCTCGGCGCAAATGCTCGAATTGAATGCGAATAAACTGTGATTCATTTTCTTGAAAATCTCTACTATCGAGTACGCGGGCCTCAACTCTTGCCAATCGTTCGATGACCTGTTGCCGTTCTTGGACGGAAAACGGTTCGTTTTCATCAGACTCAAGGGCAAACCGCTGGAGTGTGGGGGCGCCAATCATGGCGGATTCAAGAAACTGTAACGCATCAATTTCACGTGCAAGGAATCTCGCCCAAGATTCTACGTTCTGCCAGCGTGAATCCCAATAGGACATGGCAGAAGATCTGTACGTCGATTCATGCTCTGCGGGCGAAAAAATGTCAAAAAGGTATCCGTTCGGAGCACAGTCAAATGTGAAGTAGTACTGCGTCTCGGAATGAACCAACTTCGAAACACGTCGTGCTGCTTCGGGAGGGCCGACGCATGTCTCGCACCACTCAAATTCACTTGTTGTGACACCATGACGGGCGCAGATTTCAAGAACTTGTTTCTTCTGGCTGGGCAGGAGAAGATGTGCTTCAGGGGGCATTGCTTGTTATGTTCTTGCGAAAGTGTAGCCGGAGAAAAAGATGCTGCCTGACAGGGTTAGCACATCTCATTTTCTTGGTCAATTAGGACGTTGTTATTGTTGCTGGCGACTGGGTGAACTTATACAGAACGGAGGTGACGCCGGTGACTAGGGTTTCGTGGTTGGGGAACATGGTTTGTTCAAAGCCTGTCACCTGCCACGCAAGAAGCACTCCCATGACGTTCGTCGGGCGCGTGCCACCTGACCCACTGACAGTCTAAGAACTCTCCATGTTTGCTTCGAGCTTCTCGAAGAGCGGTGTTAGGTCAAACTCATTCGTATTTCCAGTGCGGAAATTCCTTACCAGGCAACCCTTCTGTTCAATTCTTCGAATATGCCCTCGAACAGCCGTTTCACCTATTCCCATACGACTTGCTAGGCGACCAATTGACGGGAATGGCTTGCTCGAATCCCACTTGTACGACATCAGGTGGATTATGACCATTGCTTCTGTGTTCGTCAGATTGAGTCGGTCGTAATTCTCCAAAAAGTAATCGCAAACTGGGGTAAAACCTTTTGCGGCCAGCTTAGCTGTCCAACGCCTTGCAATCTTCCGGCTGGTGACGCCTTTTACTTTCTTGCGCTTTAGGTTTGGTGTTGCAACGGCCATCGACTCTCTCCTGTATTGTGAAAAATGGAAACGGCGGGCAGCGGAATCGAACCGCGCTCAGTTACGAGCCAATGGTGTCTAAAGCCACGGCCAAGCACCTGCAAGGCGATACCCGCCATTGCAGAGATGGTTACCGGTCACGAATTGGTCGTCAACTACTTTGCGGACGGGTTCCCTGCTTGTGTTTCCGAGATGACTCTTAGTACGTGAATATAATTCAATGACTCTACTTCGGCGGTTGTTTTGGCTCGGGGGGGTGTCAAAATTCTTGCAGGGGGGTGTGAGAAGTCAACCGGGGTGGGGGTGAAAGAAAATATTTCTGTACTTTTCGCGGGTCGTTCGAGTAGGTACAGTGTCTGATGTCTAAAGCCACGGTCAAATCACCGTGAGAACCGGGTCCAGCTCATTGCCGGACCCGGTTCATCCCACTTTACACACGCCGCGTGGCGGGTGGCATGTCTGAGGATGCCGGGTGCCCCGGTTGATCCGACAACCCGTGTGCGGGTGGCATTGCCAATCATGGTCGCCGTGTTGGTGGCATGGTCGAGGATGTCCCGTTTTTGGGTGCCATGCTTGTATCGCGGAGCAGGACAAGCATGCGAGCGTCGTTTGATGCTGAAATCGTAAGCGAAGAGCCAAAAGGGGGGGCACACCATCCTCAAGTCGTGTTGCATCCCCAATTGCGTCACAGAATCCCCTTCCACTTGCAAGACTCGCACTGGTTCACAATACTCCCCGCTGCACGCTTTGGCCTTCGGGTTATTGCGGTTGTCGTCATCACATTCTGGTGGGAGGGCGATGGCGCAAGTGACGTGCGAACAATGGTTTGCCACCATAGCTCAGTTGGTAGAGCAATGCTTTCGTAAAGCATAGGTCGTCAGTTCAAGTCTGACTGGTGGCTCTTTTTTCAGTCCGTTCTCCCCGAGTCGCGTGTCGGGTTTGCTGCCCACAGCGTGATTTCGCAGCACCCTGCCCGATATGGATCTCCGCGACCACATTCGAGACGTCCCCGATTTTCCGAAGCCGGGGATTCTGTTTCGCGACATTACCCCCCTGCTCGCTCATCCCGAAGCGTTTCAGGAATGCATTAAGCAACTGGCCGACCGGTATCGCGGCGAGAACATCAAGGCCATCGCAGCGGCGGAAGCCCGCGGATTCATTTTCGCCGCTCCGCTTGCCCTGGAACTGGGATGTGCCTTCGTCCCCGTTCGCAAGCCCGGCAAGTTGCCGTTCGAAACTCAGGCCTTTCACTACGAACTCGAATACGGCACCGACACCCTCGAAATCCACACCGATGCATTCGGCGAAGGGGACCGTGTGTTACTCGTCGACGACCTGCTCGCCACCGGCGGAACCATGGGAGCCTGTGCTAAACTCGTCGAGCACTCGGGGGCGGTTGTGGTCGGCTGTGCCTTCGCCATTGAGTTGAACTTTCTGAATGGTCGCGAGAAACTTGGTAATTACGACGTGTTCAGTCTCGTTCAGTACGACGACTAAAGTCGGTTTCAATTCCGCACCGGCCATGATTTGGTTCAGTGGAAAACACAGACAGGAATGTCTGTGCCACCGGATCTGAAATCGCACGTTGATTTTCATCGCCGATTGACCTCAGCCAGAAGCTTGTTTCCATGGCGCTTGAGCTTGAATTACAAACGCCCTCGTCGATTCCTCTGGAGGTCGACACCGTTCGTCTGGAGAACGTTGTCGGGCAATCGGCCGAGGAAGTGGCCAAAACGCTCATTCAGCGTGGGAATCGACAGGTGGAACTGGGCGAGTTCTTCCGCGTTAGCGGTTCCGCCGCCGATGACGAAACCATTGTGTGGCGGGGCGACTGCTCAAAGGTCAAACTGATTGGCTCCACATGGCAACGCGGCAGCATTCGCGTTGAAGGGAACGCGGGCATGCACCTGGGCGCTGAAATGTCCGGAGGCGAAATCCTCGTTGAAGGAAATGTCAGCGACTGGGCCGGCGCCGAAATGAAGGGGGGGCGCATCATCATCAAAGGGAATGCCGGTCACCTCGTGGGGGCGGTGTACCGAGGGGGACGGAAAGGGATGACCGGCGGGGAAATCCTCATTGAAGGAAACGCCGGAAATGAAATCGGACACACCATGCGCCGCGGACTCATTGCCATAGGCGGATCGATTGGTGATGTCGCCGGCGTCGGCATGATTGCTGGAACGATTCTCTCCTTCGGCGAGGTCGGTATTCGTCACGGGGCCGGAATGAAGCGCGGTACCATCGGGCTGTTCGGAACCGAGTCGCCGGAAATGCTGCCGACGTTTCGGTTTTCCTGCACGTACAGGCCCACATTCCTGCCCCTGTATTTCACGCATTTGAAACGCTGCGGATTCCCCGTGCCGGAAGATTGCTTCGGAGCCATGTACCGCCGTTACTGTGGCGATTTGCTGGAAACCGGCAAAGGAGAAATCCTCACGCGTGTGGCTTCGGCTTAGTAAGGAATCTGCACGCATACGTAAGTCGAACAGGTAGCAGTGATGGCTCAAGCAAAGAAGACATTCACACTCGGCCGCCTGTTTTCGCAGTACGGATCGCTGCTCGTGCTGTTGCTGTTGTGTGCGTACTACAGTTGGGCCACCTGGGGAGAACAGCATCCCAGTAATGCTTCGGCGGGACGCAAGCTGGGGCGTCAGGCGGTGGAGTATTTGCAGAAGAGTAACCTGCCGCTGCGAGCCATTGTCATTGTTCGCAAAGTCGAGGCCGATGCTCCTTTCGCCGATGCAGCCACCGAGGCGTTCGAGGCGGGGGGCGGAGAAGTCGTCGCCCGGCTGGCCATTGAACCGAAAGATGTCCACACCGAAGCAGCAGAGTTGGAGGGAAGTGAAGCAATTCCCGCCATCATTACCCACGACGCCTGTGCGAAATGGGGGAGCATGGAATACGAACGGCTGCGGGCGCACGGGCATTTGGAGACGGTGGTCGTTCTGAAACCGAAGAGTTACTACTGGCCCAGTTTCCTGACGTGGGACAACCTGCTGAACATTCTCAGTCAGGATGCCGAGGTCGCCATCATTGCCATTGGGATGACAATGGTCATCATCACGGCGGGCATTGACCTGTCGGTCGGCAGCCTTGTTGCACTGGCTGGTGTGCTCATGGCCGTCATGATCAATGGACTCGGCGGACAGCAGGTTCCGCTCTACATTTGGGGTCCCTGCGTACTCGTCGCCATGCTGCTATGCAGTGGCGTCGGTGCGATGAATGGCGTGCTATCGACGTATGGACGCATTCCCGCGTTCATCGTGACACTGGCCACCATGATGATGTTTCAGGGGCTCGCACAAATCATCGCCGTTCGGTTTCATACCGCCGTGACCGGCGAGGCAGGAGTGCCCGAAGCGATTGCGATTTCCGCAAAGGGATTTCACTGGCTGGGCGGCGGATCAACGTTTGGCATTCCCAATCCAATTTGGCTGATGGCCTGCTTGTATGGTGTCGCCCATGTTTTCATGACCCGCACTCCCATGGGGCGTTATATCTACGCTGTGGGAGGGAACCCCGAGGCGGCACACTTGTCGGGCATTCCAGTAAAGAAGGTCCTCATACTGGTGTACGCACTGTGCGGAACAATGGTTGCCATCGCGGGATTCCTGAATGCGTCACGTTTCAGCGGCGGTCGACCCGGCGCGGGTGAACAATGGGAACTGCAAGTCATCGCCGCGGTTGTGGTCGGGGGCACCAGTCTCTCCGGCGGCGAGGGCCGGATTCTCGGCACATTGGTTGGCGTGCTGATTATCACCGTCATCCACAACGGCCTGAACATGGCCAACGTCCAGGCCTACGAACAAAAAGTCGTCTTCGGCGCCCTCATTCTGGCCGCGTCGTTTCTCGATCAAGTGAAGAAACGCTGGGCGGTGGCGTAATCAGCGGGCTTCGCGGTGGGTGGTGAATTCTCGCAGTGGCCGTTCTGTGGTGATGCTGTTTGTTGACAGATAGAACTTGGTTGGTTTAGTTTGCGTGCTGATCACACATCGGGTTGTGTGATTGCGGTGCACTGTGGCTATAAACGACGGGACGAACAAATGACGGGTGGAACGGTGACGCGGAAAGCGGAATGGCTGGAGCATGACAAGAAAATGGTGCGCGGGCTGGTGCAGCTCGGGGTGGGGGTGGAACTCTTTACCATTCCACTTTACATGACGGCGCTGTATTCCATTCCTGGCCGAAAAGTGTACGACGACGGTTCTGTGTTTCCGTATATGGGGCCAACGGAAAACTATCCGCTCAAGGGTGAGGCTGCACAAAAGGCGTACAACCTCATCTACTCCGTCTACATTCAGGAAATGTTGCACATGCAACTGGCCATGAACATCCTGAACATTATTGGTGGAAAGCCGGACCTGAGTTCGCCCGTCCCCTACCCTCCAAATCCTGCCCAACCGCACTGGATTCCCTGCCTGGGGAATTTGCCGGGTCTACTCGACTGGGACACAAATTCGCCTGCTTGGAAAAGCTTGTCACCTGAAACTCAACAGGCCATTACGGAGTTGAGAGCGAAGACCAATTCGTTTCGGGATACGAAAGCCGAATTGGGGCCGCTGGACAGCAATCAAATTGACCTGTTTCTGGCTATCGAACTTCCCGATGACTACTCCGCTTCTGCTGTGAAATACAGTGTTAATAATCGGAAGCCAGGAGAAGGTTTTCATCCCGAGAATAAGGACCCGTTCCAACCAGACCAGTACGTTGGAATGGACTTTGAGTATGAAGGCGTGAAAATCCCCGTCGATTTTGGTGGCATTAAGAATCTTTACGACATCATCTCGGCAATGTTGGGGTTCACGTACGAGAATTCCGGCGGCAAAACATTGTTTGCTTATTGCTATGAAGAAGCTGCACTCAATGCCTTGCTGCCACAGTCATCAGGGCAGCCGGGTGGCAATCAGGGCAAAATCGTTCAGATCAATTACTTCGGGGGACAAATCAATTATGACACGTACCACATGACTCTGGAATTGACACCTGGGGCCAGCGTCGAGCAGGCATTGGCCGAGGTGGTCAACATGGTTGATGGTATTATCAGTCAGGGAGAAGGAAGCAGTCTGGACGGCCACAATTTCGTTTCGCCAGATTACGTTCCCGGTGACGGCGGGAATTCGCCAGATGTCGATGCCTTGTGGGATGCGTACAGCCACTTTGCGCGTTTTGAATATGTGCAATCCATGGTTGAAGAAATTGAGACTTGGCCAAAATGGTACGAGAAGAACAAAGAACAGGGACCATGGACCTGGGAAGACCTCGTGGCCGACCCAATCGCGTTTCAGCCCGGCAACTTGCCTGCGAGCATGCAAACGCTCAAGAGTCAGGCTCTCGACAAGGCCACGGCATACAACGGTGGATTTGACCCCGGCACAAGTGATCCCCGGCTCAACAAGCCGTTGAAGGAGTTACTGAACGATGTTTTGAATGGCACATACGGTCGGTTCCTGAACACGCTGCAGCAACTTTGGACGGGAACCTTGAAAAGTAGCTTTCCCTACGGAGCAATGCAGGCCATTTCAAGCCGAGTTTCGGCTGTCTACGCTGCCGGTGGTCTGCCGGAATTCAAAGTTTCCAATCCACCGGAACCTCAGGAGTATCATGCTTGCCAGGGGCTGAACTTAAACATCGACTCAAACGGAACGGTGTTTGAGTCGGCATCAATTGGATTGTCCGACTGTTCTACCGCAGTCATGCATACCTGCGCGAATACGAATTCTTGCAGTCGTCAGGGAGGCTGTGGCTACAATGCGTTTCCGCAGGACCAGCCGGAGAACTACAAGTACAACTTTATTCCGGGTGAAAACGGGATCCTTCCGAATAAAACGAGCGCCGTGGGTACCGGAGGCTGCGGAGCACCCATTCCAGCCAGCCAAATTCTCCATGTCAGTTTTGGAACTCCAGAACAGTTGAAACTGAACGGAAAGAATGTCTGGCAGCAAGCGAATGATTTGTTCAAACAGCGACTCCAGGCTGAAAAGGAAAAAGGGACCTACACCGAAGATCAGTACAATCAGGCGGTGAAAAACCTGACAAATAAGTCACGGCTGGAAACCTATCCCTTGCGTATGGCAATTCCACCTTCTTAAGCCGGTGGCCGTGAGAGAATCCGTCGGCCTCTGACATGTCCCAAAAGAGCACCCCGTTTTCGTTTCCCAATTTGGGGCTTGGTGTTGGCTTGCGCCATGCCCATTTCAGGTATTTGCTTGAGCATTGGCCTGAAGTGGGCTGGTTCGAAGTCATTAGTGAAAACTTCATGGATGACCAGGGGTGGTCACGACACGTCCTCGACCGTGTTGCTGAACGCTATCCGGTCGTCATGCACGGAGTCTCGCTATCGATTGGAAGCACCGACGAACTGGACTTCGAGTATCTGGCCAGCCTGCAGGCACTGGCCGCCGCCATTCAGCCAAAATGGATTTCCGATCACCTCTGCTGGACGGGAGTACTCGGTCAAAATTCTCACGACCTGCTTCCCATGCCACTCACCGAGGAAAGTCTTGCGCACGTTTGTCACCGCGTCGATATTGTGCAGGACTTTCTGGAGCGGCCCATCATTCTGGAAAATCCGTCGACGTATCTCGCGTTTCGGCAGTCGACAATTCCTGAGTGGGAATTTCTCAACGCCCTCACCGAGACGACCGGTTGCGGAATACTGCTCGATGTAAATAACGTGTATGTTTCCTCTCGCAATCACGGATTCGATCCGGTCGAATACGTGAACAACATTCGGGCCGACCGTGTCGTGCAAATGCATTTGGCCGGACACACTGACAATGGCGACCACTGCATCGACACGCACGACCAACCCGTGGCCGATCCCGTCTGGAACTTGTTTGCATTGGCCAGGCGATTGACCGGAGGCGTGTCCACTCTGCTGGAATGGGATTCGCGTATTCCACCTTTTCCAGAAGTTCTCGATGAACTTTGTAAGGCCGAGCGAGCCATCGAGCGTCCCTGGCGCGTGGAGGAACAAGTTTTCAGTCGCACTCCGCAGTCAGAAGATGTCGTCGTTTCGAATCCTGTGGATTTCATGCTGGGAACCGGGTCGTGAGTACACCGGAGTTGAGCACGGCTGATCTGCAGAAATGGTTACTGACCGTTTCCACACATCCCTCGGGGCTGCAGGCGGGAATTCAGCAGGCGCAGGGCAGCCACAACGCAGTGGTTGATCAGGTTATCGATGCCGACTTTGGAATCTCCGCGGCACATCGCCTCGCGATTTATCATCATGGCTACTATGCCCGGTTACTCAACTGTTTGCAGGCAGAGTATCCCGTGTTGCGAAATGCGTTTTCGCCCGAATGGTTCGACGAAATGGGACGCCGCTACCTGGCCCACCATCCGCCCCAGACATGGACGCTGGCCGAATTGGGAGCGAGTTTTCCCGAATTTCTGGAGTCGGATCGACCGGACGGCGGCAGCGAACCGGAACCTGCGTTTGATTTCATCGTTGATTTAGCGCGCTTCGAACGTGCCCGCACCGAAGTCTTTCGCGGTCCCGGCATCGAGCATGCCGACCTGTCATCCCTCGACGCAATTGCAGAAGCCGAGACACTGGATGTGATATTCACCCTGGCCCCCAGTCTCCGTCTACTGAAATTGCGTTTCGACGTCTTTACGTATTACTCCCAGGCCTGTCAGTCGGACGAAGCTCGCGTTCCGCAGTTCGGCGAACAGCATGTCGTCATTTCTCGCCGCAACTATCAAGTCCAGTTCCGCGAAATAGCCCCCTGGCAATTCGAATTCCTCCAGGCACTCAGTCAAGACGTCACCCCCCGGTCGGCAATCAATCACCTTCGCGATCACGCGGAAATAGACATCTCCGACACCACTTGCCACCACTGGCTCCGCGATTGCATTCGACATGGATACTTCTTGCCGGCGCGCAATCTTGAGGGGCAGGCCGTCTGTATGCCTCCCCGCGAGAACGCCTGATGTTGAAAAAGTCGAAGAAGGACTGCCTCGCTTCTCGATCTAGACCAAAACCTCGCTGATGAGGCTCAGGTGGCGAAGACTCCCCTGACCCACTACTCTGCTGTAATGAATAATTCCGAAGTGATGAGCATCCGTGTGGTCTGATCGGCTGCAGTGGCCGTTTCGTTACATTGATTTCAACAGCGGCCAATTGAGGGAAAATCGCTATGTGGGTAAGTCGCTGGCTGCAAACGTTCGGGCTGCGAGATGCAATGCCACTGGCATTTCCCCGCCCCCAACGACGACAGAACTCCGTAGTGGGCACATGCAGAAGTGAACACGCAGTGGCCCTGTGGTCGGAATCGTTGGAAGATCGCACGCTGCTGTCGGTGGATCTGTCCGTCATCGACATCAATGACAGCAGCTCTGGACTCTCTGGCGACACCCCGTTCTATGGCCAGACTGCAGTCGTTGGCGACAGGTTGTATTACGTCGACTTAGACACTCAATACGGTCTGGAACTCCACGCCCTGGACACCATCACCGGCGCAGCCTCAGTGGTTTTGGATGTGAATCCAGGTCTAGATGGCTCGGATGTTGGACGGTATGGCGGGTTCACAGTCGCTGGAGACAAGCTATATTTTTCTGCGAATGACCCAAGCAACGGGACCGAATTGCGGTGGATTGACACGACGGAAACGGCTCCCACGCTCCACACCCTCGACATTTACTCTGGCAGCGGCAGTTCGAGCGCAGGTTTGTACGGCGGATTCACGGTGGTCGGAAATCACCTGTACTTCACGGCGCGAGACTCGGACAGCGGGACGGAGTTGCGGTGGATCGACACTACCGAAACAATTCCCACACTCCACACCATCGACATCCGCTCTTCTGGCGATTCCAATGCTGGACAGTACGGTGGACTTACGGCCGTGGGGGACAAGCTGTACTTCACAGCTTGGAACGACGTGTATGGGCACGAACTACATTGGATCGAGAACGCTGCGACGACTCCGATTCTCCACACTCTTGACATTGCTGACGGCGGCGGCAATTCATTCGCTGGTCAGAACGGTGGATTCACGGTCGTGAGGAACAACCTTTACTTCACAGCATATGACTTGCTCAATGGATATGAACTAAGGTGGATCGACACGACTGAGACGACCCCCGTCCTGCATACAGTCGACATTTACTCTGGCAGCAATGATTCCAACGCTGGCAAGTATGGCGGATATGTGGCCGCGGGGAACAATTTGTACTTCTCAGCGGAGGACTCAAATGGGTACGAACTGCATTGGATTGACACCACGGAGGCGACTCCGACCCTGCATGCTCTCGACATCTACTCTGGCAGTAGCGATTCTTACGCGGGACAGTACGGCGGATTCATAGTGGGGGGTGATAATCTCTACTTCACGGCTCAGGATTTGACCAACGGAACCGAACTGCGCTGGATTGACACCACCGAGACAAACCCGACCCTTCACACTCTGGATATCTACTCCGGCGCGAGCAGCTCCAACGCGGGCTTGTACGGAGGTTTTGCTGTGGTGGGGGACAAATTGTATTTCACGGCATTTGACCCAAGCAGCGGCTACGAACTCCGGTGGATCGACACAACCGAACCAACTCCCATTCTTGTCACCTTCAAAATCATCTCCGGCAACAAGAGTTCCTTCCCGGGAGAGTTTGGTGGCTTCACGGTGGTTGGGAATAAAATGTACTTTACTGCGATAACCTTGAGCAGTATTCTCGGACGTTCCTATGAGTTGTGTTGGATCGACACTACTGAGGCAACGCCGACTCTCCACACTCTCGACATTTACTCAGGAAGTCGCAGCTCCAACCCGGGCCAGTACAGCGGGCTTACCGTTGTAGGGGACAAGCTGTATTTTACGGCGACTGACGCATCCAGCGGGTACGAGTTGCGGTGGATCGACGCGTACCCTGTGGCCTCCAATCTCCATGTGCTCGACTTATACCCGGGTTCCGATAGCTCCTACGCAGGCGTTTACGGCGGACTTACGGTTGTGGGGGACAAGCTATACTTTACTGCACAGGATTCGAATGGGTATGAACTGCGGTGGATTGACACGACTGAGACGATCCCCACCCTTCACACACTCGACATCTATTCGGGTAGCAATAGTTCAAGTGCGGGAAAATACGGCGGACTTAAAGCTGTTGGGGACAACCTTTACTTCACGGCATATGATCCCTTCAATGGGTACGAATTGCGGTGGATCGACACCACCGAGCTAACGCCCACCCTCCACACACTCAACATCGCTGCTGGCAATAGTAGTTCATATGCTGGCGAGTACGGCGGTTTCACAACTGTCGGGAACAATCTGTACTTTACCGCGTTCGACGTAACCAATGGTTACGAACTGCGGTGGATTAATACAGCTGAAGAGTCTCCCACAATTCATACACTCGACATTTTCGTTGGCAGTAGCGATTCCCGGGCAGGTGAGTATGGCGGGTTTGCGGTTGTAGAGGACAAGCTGTTCTTTACGGCGATAGACGCGACCAGTGGGGGCGAACTGCGGTGGATCGACACCACCCAAACAGGACCCACACTCCACACAATCGAGATCTACCCCGGCGATGGCAATTCCAATGCGGGCCAGTACGGTGGTTTCACGGTGGTGGGGAACAACCTGTACTTCACAGCATCGGACCCGATTAGCGGATACGAACTGCGGTGGGTCGATACAAATGAGGCGACTCCCGCACTTCACACTCTCGACATCTTTGCTGGCAGCAGTGATTCTCTGGCAGGTGAGTATGGCGGGTTTGCGGTTGTAGAGGACAAGCTGTTCTTCACGGCGACTGACCCGACAACTGGCAATGAACTACGTTGGATCGACACTAATGAGGTTACGCCAACTCTTCGCACCCTCGACATCAACCGTGGAAGCAACGGTTCCAATGCAGGCCAGTATGGCGGGTTCATGCGTGTGGGGAACAACTTGTATTTCACAGCTGCGGACTCGTCTAGTGGATACGAATTGCGGTGGATCGACACGACTGAGGTGACTCCCGAACTCGTCACTCTCGACCTCACCTCTGGTCGATCCGGTTCTTACGCGGGTAGGTACGGTGGATTCAAGGCTGTGGGGAGCAACCTGTACTACAGTAGCTACCTAGGTAGGTTCGGCCATGAACTGGCCGTGCTGCAAATCTCTGTTGCCCCGACCATAACAGTTGGCAACTTAGACTCTACAAACAGCAACAATGGCAACCCGGTCACAATCGATGCAATCGCGATGGCAATCGATGACAATGGCGATGCCGACTGGGATGGTGGTTCCCTCGCGATTCAAATCACAGCGAACGCTGAACCGGCTGATGAGATTTCTCTCATTGATGTCGGCAACATTTCGGTCAACAGAACGACCGGCGAAATCAGCCACGGCGGTATTCATTTCGCCACAGCTTCGATCGTCACGGCCACGGTTACTGGTGGTACGGTGTTGACCATTAATTTCAACAGCAATGCCACAAACGCCCGTGTCCAGGACTTGGTGCGGGCCATTGCCTATCGCACGACGTCGACTAATCCAACTGGAGGAGACCGCACGGTAACGTTTACCGTGACCGACAACACATCGCTCACCGGATCTGACACTGCGACGATTACGGTAACGGCGTTGAACAGTCTCCCAGCAATCACCCTGACACCGCTCGTTACCACGCTGTTGAAGGACACCAGCACTGGCTCACGAATTCGGGTCGCCAGCGTTACGGTTACCGATGACGCAATGGGGACAAACGTCCTTTCTCTCAGCGGTGATGATGCCGCGCTGTTTGAAGTCGACCTGACCGGCCTCTACCTGAAAGCGGGGACGGTGCTCGATTCGCAGGCCAATCCTGTGCTTGATGTCACCGTCAACGTTGACGACGCCTCACTCGGAGGTAGCCCGGACGACAGCGACTCGCTGCAGGTGGTGATCACCGACCGTGCTGATCTCGTTCTCTTTGACACGGCAACCGGTTTGTGGCGCATGGGCACGAGTAACGGTACTTCCTTCACGTGGGCGAATGGCCCGAAGTGGAATGCCGCTGTCGGCTGGACGACGTTCACCGGCGACTACAACGGAGACGGACTGACCGACGGCATTGGAATTACCAGCGCAAACAAGGTGTTCGTCGCCCGCAATAACGGTGACGGCACCATGTCTACCCTGTCAGCAGGTAGTTTTTCGGCATTGGAAACGTTTCAGTACATGCTCGTTGGCGACTTCAATGGCGACGGGCGGGATGACCTCATTGTTCAGCAGGCCACGAACAATACCACGCCGCTGCCGGGGAGCTGGTTCGTGAAGTCCTTCAACGGATCTTCATTCTCCACGTCCTTCTACGGTCGCTGGGATGCCAGTGGCTGGGGCGATTTCGGCGTCGGCGACGTCAACCAGGATGGCATCGACGACATTATTGGTGTCAGGAATGCCATTGAGGGAGTTGACCGCGTCAATTGGATGTACGGCATTTCGAATCAAATCCCGGACGGCTCCCGGCGGTTCTTCGCTCAGTTCGCCGGTGCATTCACGGGACGTATCGAAACGGCTGGCTGGCATTCGGTCCTGGTCGGCGACTGGGACAATGACGGCCGCGCCGACGTCGCCGCCCGCAGGAATGATGGTCGCTTCATATACGGCACCGCGACGGGTGATCCCACACCGTACGCACCCATTGGAGCCAATCGTCTGGTGAACTCGACGGGACCACTCTTCTCGAATTCCGCGTTCTCCGAACCATTCCTCGTCGGTGACTTCAACGGCGACGGCCGCGACGACATCCTCACTCGGCAAACCAACAACAAAAATCTGTGGGTCGCTCAGACCAATGCCACAGCTCCCACGTCCGCCACCGTCAGCGGCTGGGGACCGTGGGACGACACCCTGAACTGGAGCGGCGCGGCGATTGGCGACTTCAACGGCGACGGCCGCGACGACTACGCCAGCATCGACCTCACCGGCTCCCACGCCTGGGTGTCATTGTCGACAGGTTCCACCTTCCAACCCGCAGTCGACTTCGGCCTCGTCATCGGAACCGAATCCCTCGTGGGGCCACTGAAACTGAAGGCCGGTTTGCTGGACTAATCCACGGCGTTGTTGATTGCATCGCCAGTGAGTCAGGTGATGAACTATCATAGCGTGCATGACCCACGTGCTGATTATTGATGATGAACCCACCATTTGCTGGGCGCTCTCGGAGGCGCTGGCAGATGAGGGCTTTTCCGTTTCGGTGGCTGGCTCGGCGGAAGAGGGATTGTGGTCGGCGGAGCAGCGGCGGCCGGACATCGTTTTGACGGACGTCAGGTTGCCGGGGGCTGATGGGTTGTCGGTGCTGCGGCACTTTCAGAATGTTGACGCGGCCCTGCCGGTCATTGTCATGACGGCGTTTGGCAGTCTGGAAATCGCTGTCGAGGCTGTGGCAGCGGGAGCGTTTGACTATCTGGTCAAACCATTCGATTTGCAGGATGCGGTCACGCTGGTTCAGCAGGCGCAAACTGCTCTGCAACAACGTGGGACTGATACTGCGGAGAATGTGTCAGCTTCACAGGACGAGGCGAGCTTGCTAGTGGGGGATTCGCCCAACATGCAGGCGGTGTTTCGGAAAATCGCCATGGTGGCCAGTCAGGATGTCCCCGTGCTGGTGACGGGTGAGAGCGGCACCGGCAAAGAACTCGTGGCCCAGGCATTGCACCTGTTCAGCGGACGCAAGCAGGGAGCGTTTGTCCCGGTTTGTGTTCCGGCCATGAACGAAGGTCTCATCGAAAGTGAATTGTTCGGGCACGCTGGCGGTGCGTTTACGGGAGCAACTCAGGCTCGTCGTGGTTTGCTGCAACAAGCGAGTGGCGGCACGGCATTCCTCGACGAAATTGGAGATGTCGCCCTCGCGATGCAGGTGAAGCTGCTGCGGGTCCTTGAGGAAAAGAAGGTGACGCCGGTTGGGAGTAATCAGGCGGTGGCGGCTGATTTTCGACTGGTGGCGGCCACAAACCGTAACCTGGAAGACATGGTGCGTCAGAAATCGTTCCGTGAAGATTTGTACTATCGTCTCAGCACATTTCGGATCGACTTGCCGCCGCTGCGAGAACGGGGTGATGATGTCATTCTGCTCGCGAAACATTTCCTGAATCGATTTTCGAATGCTACCCGTTACCAGTTCGCGCCGGAAACACTGGACGAATTGCGAAGCCGCAAGTGGCACGGGAATGTGCGCGAACTCAGAAACGCCGTCGAGCATGCGGCCATTCTCAGTCGCTCCGGCACCATACTTCCATCTGCCCTCCCCTCCCCGGTTTTGCCTTCGGGCTCGGCTGCCTCGCCGACAGGCGACCTGGCTGGCGTCGTTAACCAGTGGCTGCAGTCACGCGAAGGCAAGAACGAACCGGGACTGCTGAATCAGTTCATGGAGACCATTGAGCCCATCCTGTTCCAGCACGCGCTGGAAGTGTCAGGCGGGAACCGCAGTGAAGCGGCGCAGCTGTTGGGAATTCATCGCCAGACACTGCGTGAAAAGCTCCGGCGGTACGACATGGATCCCAGCGGCGATTAACCCAGGCTTCTCAGCTCATGGTAGGCCGGACCGCAGGTCGCAGGTTTCTGCCGTAACTGCGCAAGCCAATCTCCCGCCTCTTTGGATGTCGTCGCTGCAGTTCACATTTCACTCGCGACCGGAGTTCCGGCGTAGACTTGGCTTGCTTGTTACGGCCTACTTTTGGGGGCGGCGGTACTGGAAGACTTGCCGGGGCCAGTATTTGTCTTTGACTCGCTCCAACAGTGCGACCAGTTCATCGCGTTCGTTCAAGGCGGCAATGAAGTCGGGGCGTTCAGAAAGTACGACTGTTGGCCCCATTAGCGGTGGCGGTTCAATCTCGGGAAGCGGGAACTGCTGCTGGTCAATTGTCAGCGGCTGTCCTTGGTGTGTGCGTGTGAGAGCATCGCCCGTGAGATGAATTCGAGGGAAGTGCGGCAAGGCGACTGTCGGTGGCGCGGCGATTTGGAGCAGGTCGTCCTTGGTTTGCTCTTCGATGGTCAACGAGTGTTCAACGGAGAACGGTCCAATCGCTGTGCGCTCAAGTTCCGTCATCACCGCACCGGTTCCGAGCGATTGAGCAATGTCACGGCCGATTGACCTGATATACGTGCCGCTGCCACATTCAATTTCGAGCGAGAATGTTTCGTCGTTGACGTTCAACACTTCGATGGAATGCACATGCACGTTCCGTGGCGCGAGGCTGATTTCTTCACCGCTGCGCACGCGATTGTAAGCCCGGCGACCATCGACCCAGACGGCGGAATACTGTGGTGGGACTTGAGCAATTTCACCCACGAACTGCGGCAGCACCGATTTGATCAACGCTGCATCGAGTGCGGGGGCATTATCGACGGGACGCAATTCCGTTTCCGTGTCGTCGCTGTCGCTGGTGACTCCGTGCAGAAACTTCGCCCGGTAGGTTTTGGGGAGTTCGTGAATGTACGGAACCAGGCGCGTTGATTTCCCGAGGCAAATCAGCAGGACACCCGTGGCAATGGGGTCCAACGTTCCGGCGTGACCGCACTTCTCGGGACGCATGAGACGCTCCACGGCGTTCACGGCATCGCGGGAGGTTACCCCTTGCGGTTTGTTGACGTTGAGAATCATCGGCCCAAAGCGGTTTACTGTGCGGAGGCGAGTTTTGACTTGCGCCACTCTTCAATGCGGGCCTGTGCTTCGTGGAAGCGGTCGAGACCGTTCTGATCGACCACACAACGAAAACCGTTGTGGAAGCTGCTGGACATGATTTCGCCCCGCATGCGGGCACCGCAGCGGTAGCCAGTGCAACTGTTGGTGTTGCACATGAACGAACCACCACGCTGGGACCGCTTGATAATATCCGGCTCCTGCGGATCAAAACTGTCGCCAGGACCTGTGGGATTATGCAGCGGGGCAACCTGATAGTAATCCTGTCGATAATAATCGGCACACCATTCCCAGACGTTCCCCGCCATGTCGTACAGGCCAAGCTCGTTGGGGGGGAATGACTTCACGGGAGAGGAGGTGAGGAATCCGTCCTCGACGCGGCGGTCGATGGGGAATTCGCCCTGCCAGAAATTGGCGAGGTACTTTCCGTCGGGCGTCAGTTCGTTCCCCCATGGGTAGCGGACATCTTGGCCGCCATTGCGTGCCGCGTATTCAAATTCGGCTTCGGTGGGGAGCCGCTTGCCCGCCCACTCGCAGTAGGCCACGGCGTCATCCCAATTCACATGCACGACGGGATGATCCATTTTCTCAGAGATGTCCGAGCCCGGTCCCTCAGGATGCCGCCAGTTGGCGCCATCGACGACTTCCCACACCTGATATTCCCAGTTCGGAACGCCAGTGACGAGATTCTCGCGATCAAAATTCCGGTTGAAGCAAATCGATCCGGCGTTCAGTTTCTCTTCCGGAATGAGGCTGGCATCCACCCCGCTACGGGCGAAATCTTCTCGCGTCGGCTTCTTTTCCGCGAAGGTCACGTAACCGGTCATTTCTACGAACTCAGCGAATTCGCGATTCGTAATGGTCGTTTCTTCCATCCAGAAATCGTCGAGAATGACGCGGTGTGCCGGGTACTCGTCGGGCTTAATGCGGTGCTTGTTTTCCGATTCGGAAATGGGAAGGTCATTCGTGCCCATGACGAATTCACCACCCGGCACAAACACCATACCTGGGAGTGCTTCATTCGCGTTTGCGGCCTGTTCTGATGAACCGTCGGTGTTTCCGGCTTCTGGGTTGTTGGCTGGAACCGTACGAGAACCGGCTGGCATGAGCACAGCGGCGAGGAGTAACAAACAGACGACGAGAGCCACGCCCCCAATCAGAATCAGTCGGTTCATTTGGCTGCTGGATAATCGTTGATGAAATTCAATGCGAAGAACTGAATTCTATGCCCCCAGACGACCAGCGTCCATTGGCGGGAGAGACTTGGTGAGGCATGCAGGCCGAGACAAGCCGGTCGGGCGTATCATGTCGATACGTTCAGGCAGCGTTATTCAGAATACCGAGACTGCCATATCGCGAGCAGTTTCTCGTAATCGGCGGGCGTATTCATATTCTGCAGCGACTCAAGCTGGGGGTCCACCTGTCGCAATTCATCTGTCGTAACATCAACTGTGGAAACATCTTCTCGCAGGAACACGGGACGCATTCGGTCCGATTCGATGAGTTCCCACGCACGTTTTCCGAGCCGAGTCCGATACACCGCGGCAAGAGGATGCAAATACCGCTCTTCGCGGGCCATGACGATGTCATGGTCTCCCAGCCGACTCGCGAGATACCGGATGAAATCTGGCCGGAGCAGCGGGACGTCACATCCCGTAACGTAAGCCACTTCCGTAACTTGCTCCAAATGTGAAAGGCCGAGAGCAATGCCGGCTAGGGGGCCAAGTCCTTCTCGGGGATCACGCAGAATCTCGACATCCGGCGGCAATTCGGGAAGTGACTGATCGGGGGCGGCGACAACTACGAGGGGAGAGACAACGGCTCGAACCGCATCGACCACAAGCTGGAGTGAAGTCCTCTCGCCAAACGGCAGCAACGCCTTCGGGCTTTGCATGCGACTCGACCGTCCGCCGCACAATACGACTCCTCCAATGTCTGGCAATTTGGGTTTTCCTGTGGATTTTTGTTGAAAAATGATGAAAATTCTCGTGAAGAGTTTGGTAACAGCCGCATTATCCAATGCTAGCATTGAGTAAGACAACCGAAACCACTGAGGGGAATTCGATTTCCTTCGGACTGTTCGCAGCCTATTGAATTCGCAGGAAGCATGACACAAGCGCTGAAGAAATCATTCTGGGAGATGTTGACGCGGGCTCGCGTTCTGCGTCCGGAGCGACTTCAGCAGGTTCAAGAGTCCTTTGGCAATCTTGAGGGCTTGGCTGCTGCGAGGCAGGTCGTGGCGTCGGGCGCCCTGACGAAGTTTCAGGCAGAAGAAATCATCAATGGCCGCTGGCGGAAGCTGCGCGTGGGTGATTTCATTCTTCGAGACATCCTTGGCTTCGGCGGCATGGGGACCGCTTACGTCGCCATCGATGAGAAAACGCGACAAACTGTGGCCATAAAATTGCTGGGCGAACAGCACAAACACGAAGCTGGAATGAGAGCGCGTTTCCAACTGGAAGGTCGCGCCGGAATGGAATTGTCGCATCCCAACGTGGTGCGCACACTCGAACTCGGCACCATTACCGAACTCTACGGCGAAACCGATTTCATGGTCATGGAATTGTTCCCCGGCGTCACGCTGCTGGAGGGAATTCAGTTCAGTTCCGGACCACTGAAACTCGACGCCGCGTGCGATGTCATTGCTCAGGCAGCGTCAGGGCTCAATTACCTGCACAAGTTGGGTATGGTGCACCGCGACGTCAAACCGGACAACATTCTCATCAACTCAGATGGTGAAGTGAAACTGCTCGATTTCGGGCTGACACTCGCTGATAAGTCGAGCCAGGATGATGAGTTCTCACTCGCCATGATTTTCGGGCACGATTGTCTCGGCACCGCCGACTTCATTCCGCCTGAACAGGCCGCCGACAGTTTCAAAGTTGATGCCCGCGCCGACGTTTACAGTTTGGGATGCTCGTTGTTTGTGGCGCTGACAGCACGCAGGCCGTTCCCCAAAGAGAACCGACTGGCCACGGTGCGGGCTCATGCGACCGACCCACGTCCACCTGTGAGCGACTTTAATCCTGAAGTGCCGGCAGTTGTGTGTGACTACGTTCAGAAAATGATGTCCATCAATCCGGCCGATCGGCCGAAAGATATGGGCGAAGTCATTCGATTTCTGGTGCCTTTCGCCCGCCGCCGTCGCTGGGCGTTCGACTTCCGCGATGTGCTCGCCACGCGTCGCAAACGCGAACGCGACAAAGCCAGAAAAAGCCGCGTTCAGCAGAACCAGCCTCCGCAAAGCATGCGTCCCACCGACGTCGTCTCCCGCGCCGAGACCGATTCGCCGGAAGGCCCGAAGCAGCCGTAACGTTGAAGTTGGTTCGGTTGAATCGGAGCGGGAGGGCGAAGCTTCTGCTGAGCCGCATCTTTTGTTGCAGGCTACGTTTGAGTTTCGGCTTGGCAGGAGCCGCGCCCTCCCATTCCGATGTTATATTGGGTATTCTTACCAGAGTGAGACACAAGAAGGTTCGGCCTTCAGCATTTGAGACGAGGCATCTGGCTCAAGAGGAGCCTCGCCCTCCAATTTTGAGTGGACTGTTATGTACCTGCGCATGGCCAAGCGGCTGCTGTTTGAGACAGACAAGTGGGCGCTGTGGAAACTGTTCTGGAACATGGGTGTGAAAGGTTCGCTCTCCGTTCAGCGGTTCAAAAGCAAGCTGAAGCGCGGCGAGGTGTTTCCGCCGTTTCTGTACATTTCCATTATCAACTCGTGCAATCTGCGTTGTCAGGGATGCTGGGTCGACGTCGCTGCCAAACAGCAGGTCATCGACATCGATGCCATGGACAAGCTCATTAACGAAGCGAAGGCCAACGGCAACGTTTTCTTCGGAATTGTCGGCGGCGAGCCGTTCATGCATCCGCAAATCCTGGAAATCTTCAAGCGTCATCCAGACTGTTACTTCCAAGTCTTCACGAACGGCCATTTCATTACGGATGAAGTCGCCAAACAATTGCGCCGGTTCGGAAACGTCACGCCGCTCATTAGTGTGGAAGGAACCGAAATTGTCAGCGACGAACGCCGCGGCCGACCGGGCGTGTTGTCGAAGACCATGGAAGGCATTCAGAACTGCCTGAACAACAAAGTCTTCACCGGCGTCTGCACGAGTGTCTGCAAGACGAATATCGATGACCTTGTCACCGAAAAGTGGGTTGATCGGCTCATTGAAATGGGCGTGTTTTACACCTGGTTCCACGTCTACCGACCCATGGGACCGGACTCCAATCCAGAGTTGTGTCTGACCCGGGAAGATCAACGCCGCATCCGTCAGTTCGTCGTCGACATGCGCGTGAAGAAGCCGATTGTGTTCGTCGACGCCTATTACGACCACGCTGGTCAGGCACTTTGTCCGGCGGCTACGGGGATTACACATCACATCAGCCCTTGGGGAGGAATTGAGCCCTGCCCCATCGTCCAGTTCAACTCAGACAACATCCACGCAGAAGGGAAAACCCTCAAAGAGAAGCTGGATTCCCCCTTCCTGAAGGAATTCCGCGAACTTGCCCGAGATACCACCCGCGGCTGCATTGTGCTGGAACGTCCTGACCTGCTGGAAGAACTCATCGAAAAACATGGTGCAACCGACGGCACCGCTCGGCAAACAGCCAAGGCAGAACTCCACGCCATGGAAGTGCGCCCCTCGCAATACAGTGAGGAAGACGCCATCCCGGAAAAGAGCTGGGCCTATTGGCTCGCCAAACGAATGTTCTTCAACGACTTCAATGCCTACGCCGGCCGAGATCATTCCCAAAACTCCGCCCCCGCCGTGCTCTCACGCCGTGTGAACGTTGGTGATGCAAAAAAAACGGTCACTGTGCCGCTCGAAATGTCGGTGAACGAGTCCGATTCGTGACTGATGGGAGGATCGTTGCCCCCAGCTTCGTCTTGACCCAATCTTCTGAACGGGCCTAGACTTCGGTATGCGCGGGAGGATTCTGCGCAGCACTGCAGGGCCGGTGTCACCGGCCTGATTCAATATGGCACGCAATGTTTTGGAAGGCCGGTGCCACCGGCCCTACGGTCCGTGCGTTCACTTTCGCCTAACATTTCGAAGACATGGACGTCTGGTTCTTACATTCCGGGGAAACCGTCCCCACCGACGGCGATGTGCGTTTGTTCCGCTACGGGCAAATGTGCCAAATGCTGGCTGCAGATGGTCACACGGCACGGCACTGGGCTTCGGGATTCAATCATTTCACCAAGCAGTTTCGGTGTCAGCAGTCCGAGACGCATGAGGTCGAACCGGGCTATTTCGTGGAATTGATGGCCACGACGGGTTATCGGCAGCACGTGAGTTTTCAGCGGATCTGGTCGCATCAGGGGGTGGCGGCTGAATTTCGAAAGCATGCCCGTCAGCGTCCCCGACCAGACATTATTGTGGCGTCACTGCCGACGCTTGAGAATTGCGAAGCCGCCCTCGAATACGGTCGAGAGTACGGTGTTCCCGTTGTGGTCGACGTGCGGGACCTGTGGCCCGACGCATTTCTGACGCCCGTCCCCAGTTTTCTGCGTCCATTGGTAAAGCCGTTGCTGTTCACTTTCGAGCGGCAGGCCCAGCGAATTTGTCGGGAGGCAACCGCTCTGGTTGGAGTGTCGGAAGAGTACCTCGAATGGGGTTTGCAGAAGGCCGGACGCAGCCGCAGGGATGGTGATTGTGTCATCCACCATGCGTTTGAACGCCCTCAACTCACGGCGGAGACCGAGGCCACGCTCGCGACGAAATGGGAGCCGATGGGAATCACTGCAGAACGCGGGTTGCGAGTCTGCTATTTCGGAACACTCGGACGCAGTGCAGGCATTGGCGTTCTGGCTCAAACGGCCCGGTTACTTGCGGAGCGGGGACGTAAGGATATTGAGTTCGTTATTTGCGGCGGCGGCCCGCGGGAGCAGGAATTGAAATCGGCGGTCGACGGACTGCCCAATGTCCGGCTTCCCGGTTGGGTGAAGTCCGATGAAGTCGCCTGGATCATGTCCCGCAGCGACATTGGTTTCGCCGCCTATGAGGCAAACGTCTTTCAAAGTCTCCCCAACAAGCCCATCGAATATCTCGGTGGTGGTCTGCCGGTACTGACAACCCTCCCCGGTGAACTGGCGGAGTTGCTGCACAAATCGGACTGTGGTGCGTCATTCAATGTGAGCGATTGCGTTGGTATGGCCAACTGGCTCGAAATGTGTGCCGACCGTCCGCAACGACGCAACGAAATGGCCGCGAATGCAAGCCGGCTGTATCAGGAGCAGTTCGCTACCTCAAAAGTGTATCGAGAGTTTATTGACTATCTGCTCGACGTCTCGGCACCCACGGCAATTATGAGGGCTGCCTGACCTTTCGATATCATGGAATTCATCAAACGTATTTTTGACATTGTCACTGCCTTGTTCCTGCTGGCACTGGTTTGGCCAGTGCTGGTGACGTGCGCTGTGCTGGTGAAGCTTTCGTCTCCCGGTCCCGTCTTCTATCGAGGCGTACGCACGGGCCGGTTCGGAAAGCCATTCCGCATTTTCAAGTTCCGCTCGATGCGCACCGACGCCGAACAAACCGGTGGCACGACAACTGGTGAGAATGATCCTCGAATTACTGGCATCGGGCACGTGCTGCGGAAATATAAGATCGATGAACTGCCGCAGTTGTTCAACGTGCTGCTGGGTGACATGAGCTTTGTTGGCCCTCGTCCAGAAGTTGCCGAATATACGGACGCCTACACCGACGAAGAGCGACAAATCCTGGCGGTGCGTCCGGGAATTACCGACCTTGCCTGCCTCGAATTCAGCGACCTGCAGGAACATGTCGGCGAGGAAGATCCCGACGAGGCGTATCGCCAGCGCATTCTGCCTCGCAAAAATGCACTGCGGCTGAAGTATGCCCGTGAGCAGTCACTCGCTTTAGATGTCGAGATTCTCGGAAAGACTGCCGCACTCGTTCTCAGCAAACCATTTCGGAAACGGAAGCCAAATGGAGTACGTAAAGCTGCCTGAAGTTGCCTCACCGGTTTCGCGCGTGGGGCTTGGCGGATGTCCACTCGGAGGACACGGCTGGGGTGAGGTGGACGACCGCAACTCCGTTGATGCTGTGCGTCGTGCGGTCGATGGCGGCGTGAACCTGTTCGACACCGCTGACATTTATGGCCTGGGGCATTCCGAGCAAATTCTCTCCGAGGCTTTGGGATACCGTCGCCACGATTTGGTCATTGCCTCCAAGTTCGGTGTGCGACGGACGCCTGAGGGAAAGACGCGGTTCGACAATTCGCCCGAGTGGCTGGATGAGGCACTGACTGGCAGCCTGAAGCGACTGCGACTGGACTGCATTCCGCTCTACTACTTGCACTGGCCAGACGGAACAACACCCATCGAAGCGGCTGTCGAAGCGATGGATGCGCACCGCCATGCTGGTCGGATTGGCGCCATCGCCTTATCGAATGTGACTGCCGATGAACTCAACCGGGCCTGTGGCGTCGCGCGCATTAGTGCGGTGCAGGTGCAATACAGTCTGGTAGATCGAGAGTCGGCGGAGGCACTGGAAAGTACCGCTCGGCGGCATGGCGTGCCGCTCATTACCTGGGGATCCCTTGCTCAGGGATTACTCACCGGGAAGTACGACGAGAATTCCCGGTTTGACGCGAGTGACCGACGCAGTCGCTACGAGAACTTCACCGGTGAGAAGTTTCAGTTGAATCTCAAAACTGTAGCGCGACTCAAGCAGATCGCTCCGCAGTACCGTCGCAGCCCCGGCCAGGTTGCCATGCGTTGGCTGCTGGATACGCCAACTGTGGGTGCGGTGCTTTTTGGTGCTAAGCATCCCGGTCAAGTTGAGGAAAACCTCGGTGCGACAGATTGGCATTTGACCGCTGAACATTATTGGCGACTCGACGGAGGTTTCCTGGAGTCGCGGGCCGCTGCATAGTAGAACGGCTGAAAAGTGCCGAATGAGTCACTGCTGAGGGACCGTCTGGCGTCTGGGGTTGATCAGGCAGCGGTTTTGGTTAGCGTCGTAAGGGGCAGTGATGAATAGGTTTGTGGCGGGTGGGCGTTGGGCTGTTGTCAGAGTCCGCCGTAATTCCCTGTTCTGCGGCGGGGGTTTGTGCCGATCAAATCGATTACGCGAACTTTGTGCTCAGGCTCTGCGCTGTGAGGCGATGTCAACGGTTGGACTGCGAAGGGATATAGGACGTGCTTGGGAATCAACGACGGGGACGGCACCTGTATGTTGCTTCAGCTGCAGTTGCGGTTGCGGGCACAGCGACACTGTTCCTGATTTTGGCGGATTCTCGACTGCACGACACTGATTCGCACGATTACGCATCGAACTCCCGGCAATCTACAGCGGCGGCTGATCTTCCGGTTCCCAATCGGTTTGTACCGGTGAATCCACGGCCATTGACGGGGCTGGATTCGGGTGACGGTGTCGTTGTCCGGGCAAGCTATGAAGAACTCGTCCAGGCGGACGGAGCTTCAATGACTCCTGTGATCCATCAGGCCTCTGAGGAAGAAGAAGCATCCGAGTCATGGCCATCTGAGCCTGCGGTGGATCGTCTGTTGATGGCCTGGCCGCGCGTCAGTCGTCCGCAGCAAATTGGTGATGTTCCGGTTTTGCCCCCGGCGAATTCTCTTTTGACACGCACCGCAGCAGTTCCGTCCCCAATCGACGGGCCCCCTTCGCTGCCACAACGAGGCGAGTTGGGTTCCGCTGCGGGAATGCCAGCGATGGAATCGGACGCCTCTGCGTATGATGGAAACAGTCCGGCCGATGCGGATCAGTATTCCATTCAAATCCTCAATGCTAAGAGCCAATCGGTGCTGGTATTTGAGGGGAGTACATTTCCTGCTGCTGGAAGCACGAAGGCCGCCGCACATCGGGAGCGAGAGGGAGTTATTTTGTCAGTGACACCGCATGTCGGACAGGATGGTCTGGTGACCATTGATGCTGCGGCTGAGAAATGTCAAATCACGACCGATTCTGGGGTAAGCATTATTGCTTTCTCAGACGTGGCTGGCGGCAACCGTATTCCTGCTTTGGGCGGGAATGAGACCTCCTCGAAGGCAGTTTTTAAGGCGCAGAGCGGCGAAACCATTTTCCTTGGAAGTGTGATCGCTGATGATGGGGGCGCGAATCAAGACGCCATTCCTTTCATGTTCTTTTCGCCGCTTGCGGTCGAAGAGCCAAGCAACGTACCAGAAACACAGCCGAACATCGAGCAGGCAAGCACTCTGTTTGAGGCGGAACTTACGCTGCCCGAATTTCCTACAGTCGCTCCACAATTTGGAACTGATGGGCTTAGCGGGGTTGGTGCCATCGTGCCCTCGGTTGAAGCCACTGTTGCTGATATCCGAGAAGCAGGTATCGACACGGAGTTTTCCTCCAGCTTGTCACTTGACGTTCAGCCCGTCGCATCAAGTCCGAAATTCTTTCCCGATTTGGATGTGGCGACATTTAATGATTCTCAAGATCAGCCAGCCCCCGTCGAAACTCTGTCAGCGAAGACAGCAGAACGGGAGCAGCGTGGAATCATCCCTGCCAGTTGGCGGCGTTTCCCGTGGGTCATCACAAGCCGTCCCAGTTCAATTCCTGCGGTGGAAACAACGCAGGCAACTGCACCGCGTACTCGTCCGTCACGTTAACTTGAACGGAATTCGCTGTCGCAAGTTTTGGTAAGGGGGACAGTCCTCCGTATTACGCACAGAGCTACAGGCGGAAGTGGAAAGTCTGGCGGAACCAGCGCCACACCCAGTCGAATACGGTTCGCTTCTGTACAACGAAACGCACACGACCGCGCATGCCCGTCGTGAGGCTGGGCGGCTGTTCCTCGAATTCAATGGTTCCCTGGAAGACGGGTGATGTCAGCTTCTCGCGCCCCTGACTGTCTGAGACTGTTGGCAGCGGTCCACCATATTTGTTTGACAAGGCGGGCGGTGCGAATTCCAGATAACGGTCGGCGAATGTCGTAATTTTCCCATCAAATACCTGGTCGGGGTACAGGTCGAGCTTCACCCGCACCGTATCGCCAATTTTCAAATCACCCCGGTCTCCCTGATTCACGAGCAGGACCGCATGGAACTCATCGCCGGGAGCGATACTTGCAATGTGTGTTCGCGGCTCGAGAAATGCTTTTTCGTTCTTGGGGGCCAGCGGTGTATCGGTCCATGAAGCGAGTTGCTCACGGCTTCGCTCGCGTTTGGGAGCAGGAATGCGCGGCGGCGAAATCACTTTGCCGGCAATGGGGGCGACAACGCTCGTCTGGCTGATTTGCAACTTCAACTCTGTGATTTGATCGCGGATGGCGTCGAGGTGTTCGGTGGCGAGTCGCTGTCCGTCTCGATCTCCGGTTGCCTCGTACGATTCCATTTCCTTCTGCTGGAGTTTCTCCTGCAGGTTGAGTTGTTCGAGCCGATCGTCGAGGTCAGGATTTTTTAGAACCAGCAGTGGCGCACCAGCCTCGATGGTCTTGTCCGGTTGCGTTTTGATTTCTTCGACAAACCCAGGAATCCGCGTGTAAACGTGCTCGATGCCCACGGGCTCCACGTAGCAGGCCGCTTCTTCATACCAGGGGACTGGAATGAACAGGATACCGGCAATGAGTAGGCACACCACAGCGGCCGAGACAGTGAGTTTGACCTTACTCATGGGATCTTCACGAGGTGTCGAAAGGAGTTTGTACAGGTTCCAGCCGGACCCAACGATAATGGCCGACACGGAACCGACCGCCAGCATGATACCAACGCTCTGCAGGCGGTAAGGTTTGAGCACTGTATACAGAAAGACTGTAATTCCAAACAGCACTACCCAGCGATACACCGAAGAGGCAATGGCGAACAGCACAAACCAGGCACGGCCCGTGGTCGGCATAAACGGATCGTTCGGGACGTCAATTCCCAGGCACCACCAGGCGAACCACTGCTGAAGTTGCTTTTCGGCCTTCGGCCGCATGTTGGGAATTTCGAGGAAGTCGGCCAGCATGTAGTAGCCGTCATACCGCAACAGCGGGTTGGCATTGAAAATGACTGTGGTCACGGTCGATACGAAAAACACGTTCAGGCAGAGGTGATTTAGCATGCCATCGCGCGTGGCGTACCAAATGAAAATCGCCACGGCGGCGAGGATGATTTCCACGTACATGCCCGCCGCACCAATCATGATGCGCTTCCATTTGCTCTTCATCATCCAGGAGTCGGTGACGTCGCAATAGAGTGTGGGGCTGAAGACCAACAGCATCACACCCATCGAGTGACATTCGCCGCCGTACTTCTTGCACGAGAGTCCGTGGCCAAATTCATGGAGTACCTTTGCGGCGGCCATTGTCAGCCAGAGGTACATCAGGTTGGGCCAGGCGAAAAACTGTTGGAACTCGGGGAGTTTCTGCCGGACTTCGTCGAACCGAATGGCGAGAAACACCCAGGAGGACATCACAAACAGCATGGCAACGACAATGGCCGGCACCGAAAAGACCCAGCCCATGTAGGGATTAAGCCACGTTAGTGTTTTGTCTGGATCCCATCCAGGGAGCCGAATGTAGAGGGGATTCATTGCGGTCTGGCGGAAGTCGTTCCAGAATTTCTCCCGCTTCTTTTCGACCATCGACTCACCTTGCCCCAGGCGGTCACTAATCAGCAGCCCTTTTTCGTGCAGGTCGGTGACGAGGATTTGTACGTCCGCCGGAGTGACGTGCGCGGTCGGAAAGTCGATTTGAAGGTCGTCCCGAATTTGCTGCAAACTTCGGTTTCCGTCCAGCAGTTGGAGCACGGCATACTGCTCGGGCTGGAGTCGGAAGTATTTCAGGCCCACAGGGTCTTTGATGACCGGAAACGGGATGTCGCCGTAGGAAATCATCTCCACGACCAAATCCTGACGCATTTTCAGCGGTACAGGCCGCTGTGTCGTCGGCATGAGAGCCGCTTGAGAGGATTGGTGCAACATTGAATGATTTCTACGTGCTTATGTTCGGAATAACTCGCATCGGGCACATGACGGAGCATTCCGCACCATCCGGCAAATCAATACATGGGCTACAGAGGGACGAGTTTTCGCAGATTCTCACGCCTGACGTCGATTCAGGCAAGACGTCTCTGGATTTGACGTAGGTTTTTGGCAACGGGAGAAGCACTATGTTTGTTGTCACTGTCGCCAAAGATCACCATTCGATTATTGAACAGGCGCTTTCGCCAATGTCAGCTTTTGGGTGGCAATGGGCAAATTTTGCCTGTTCAAATGACGCGCAAGCCTCTATTAATATGTTACCTGTCGATGTGATTGTTCTTGAATCCACGTTCTGTGGTGAACAATTCATTCGGTCAATTCGACTAAGTCATCCCACAATCCCGGTCATTTCAGTGGTTGACGATCCCTTCATGGAGACGTTTTATCAACTGAGGGCGTTTGAACGTCATTCGACGTTGTCGCTTTCTGAAGTTGAGTCGCGATTGCCTGCGCTCATTGAGCAGGTTGCCAAGGAAGGTCTCAGCGGAGAAACATTCATGATGTGCTCAGCATCCAATCGACGCTTCTCCTTCGAGCTTGATAACGACAAGTCGAAGATCAGCAAAATTGTGGAGTTGCTGCTCGATGCGTGTGAGTCTCAAGAAATCTGCAACGCCGCCAGTCGCTTCCGTTTAGCCGTCGCTTTGGAAGAAGCCTTAGTTAACGCCATTGTCCACGGCAACCTGGAAGTCAGCTCAAAGCTCCGCGAACTCGGTGATGACTCTTACGAAAAGCTCATCGCCGAACGACAGGCGCAGCCTGAGTATTCTCGTCGCCGCGTGCATTTGTGCTGCCAACTGGCGGCTGGCGAAGTGACATTCACCATTCGTGATCAGGGAAAAGGTTTCGACGTCAGCAGCCTGCCCGATCCAACCGATCCTGAAGCGCTGGAACGCCCCTGTGGTCGTGGTCTGCTCCTCATGCGTTCTTTTATGAACGAAGTCAGCTACAACGACGTCGGCAATGAGGTTTGCATGGTGTACCGTGTTGAACCTGCAGAACCGAAGGTCGAAACGGCCCGAAACGGTAACTCGAAAGTGACCGTTTCTTCGTAGTGATGCAGTGGCCGTTAGATGGGCCAGTCACCGCTGAACACTTCCGTAGCGGGACCCGTCATATAGACCGGACCATTCTCCGGCCATTCAAGCGTCAGGTCGCCCCCTGGTAAGTGACAGAGCACTTTGCGGTCGAGCAACCCGTTCAGGATGCCAGCGACAGCCGAGGCACACGCGCCGGTTCCGCAGGCCTGGGTTTCTCCGCTTCCCCGCTCCCAGACGCGCATGTCCATTTCGGTTCGTGAAATGATCCGAATGAACTCGGCATTCACCCGACGCGGAAACGCGGGATGCACTTCAATTTGCTTTCCGATAACGAGAACAAGTTCATCGGTGATTTCGTGGACAAACGTCACGCAGTGGGGATTCCCCATCGAAACGCAGGTGACGTGGAACTCGCGCCCGGCAACCTGCAATGGCACGTTGACCACAGGGCTTCCGGGGAGCGTCGTAGGGATTTGCTCGGCCTCTAGAATGGGCTCGCCCATATTGACACGAACCTGCTCGACCTTTCCGTTTTCGGGAAAGACCTGCAACCGCAGCACGCCGCGACCGGTTTCGATGTCGAGTTCATCTTTGACCGCAATTCCGTGGTCGTAAACGTACTTTGCGACACAACGAACGCCGTTGCCGCACATCTCCGATTCGCTGCCATCGGCGTTGAACATCCGCATGCGGGCGTCAGCGACTTCGGAAGGGCAAATGAGAATCATGCCGTCTCCACCCACGCCGCGGTGACGGTCGCTGATGTCACGAGCCAGTTGGGCCACGTCGCCGGAGAGCCTCTCTTCGAAACAGTTGACGTACACGTAGTCGTTCCCGGCCCCGTGCATTTTGGTGAATCGCATGTTGTTATGGCTCCTGAGGAACGAGTCGACCTGGCGTGCAGGACGTCTAAAGTGTGCTCGTGATGAGTAGTGGCAGGTGAAGGGAACAATACGGATTCCGGACACACAGTGCCAGTAATTGGTTCGAATTCGTAAGGCCTTCGGGAAGGCTGGTTCGAAGTGAATTCTGCGCGGAGGATGACTATTACGCTTGTAGGAAATGGCCTACACTTGCACCCTAGGCGTTGGTCTCATGGCGGGTTCGATACAGAAAGAAACTAAAGTGCAGAAGTTCTTGGTGATCATCATTTTGGCCGCTGTTGTATCCGGTTGTCGTGAAGATGTTGCGACTCCAGCAGGACCCGGTACAGGGCCGACTACAGCCGACGCTGGGGGCGATTCGACTGTCGAAAGTCCTGGCGTCACTGAAAGCGGTTCGGGGTCGGCGACAGGTGGTGGGTTGCAAGCGGCTCAAGGAAATGGATTCACGATGCAGGTGCCAGCCGCCTGGAGGGTTACGCCTGGGTCAGGTGGAGGCGTTGGGGTGTCGAGTCCATTTGATTTACAGAAGCAGACTCCGCCGCTCATCATTAGCGCCGCGTTCATTCCCGTAATGGCCCCGCTGGATGCTGGGCAACTCACCGATTCGATGCTAAGCACGGAAAAGCAACGGGCGAAGGTGCTGGAAGAGAAAACGGTGATCGTAGGGGGCCGGTTGGCAACTCGACTCCTCGTCGAGAAAGAGTCAGGCGATAAGACCGTTCATCATTTGCGTTTGTTTTCTCCCAATGGGGAGAAGCTGTTCGTATTCCAAATTAATGCCCAGCCAGAAACCCTAGAGTCCTTTATGCCCGAGGTCGAAGCAATCATTGAGTCCATCAAGTTCGAGTAGAATTCCAATTCTTTCAGCGATGGATTGCGTGATCCACTGCCAGCAAAGCCGGAGCTGAACCGCAATGTTCGGATTCTTCCAACCCACCTGCCCCGTCGGCCTGGAAGAGAAGGTGTGGATTGAGCGGGAAATGCGCTGGCTCGCCGGGCTGTTTGGTGCGAGACGATTTCGTGAGGCAAAGCTGATTCGTCTGGATGACCTGGAACAATTTGATGGAGATGAAGCTGGACTCATTGGGTTCGTGCGAGATTCACTTCAGTTTCATGGCGAAACAGACTTCTATCATGTGGCTGGACAGTCTTCGGAGAAAATTGCCGCGCGTTTCATTCGAGCCTGCTGTAAGTCTCTCATCAAAGAAGTGACATCCGATACCGAATCACCGTTGGGGTTTTCTGTCGATGTTCTTGCGATTGCTTTGGGCGGAACCATTCCACTGGCCAACACGTGTCTGAAGGAAACACAGTGGGCCGATGGGAACAATTGGTTCCGGTGGCGATTTGAACGGCTCGGCGCTTTGCCAGCCCATCTGTATGGATATGGGCTGGCTGTCTGGTGTTGGGACCGAGGCGAAAAGGATCTGCGTTTTCGGGATGAACTGCGACCAGATGCCCGTGAGCCGTTTGCCAGGGCAATGACGTTTCTCAACGCGAGCGCAGACTGTGTCTATTGCGACCGGCCCATCTCCATGTCGGTGACTGCCGCCGAAGAGGGGCTGGCCGACTCGTCACCCTCGGTGCAACTCGACACCCTTATTGATTTGTCCGAGGCCCATACCGTTCACAGTTCCCTGTCCGAGCAACTCGGAGAGTTGTTACGTAGCGATGAGAATATCGTCGCGCTCTACACACTGTTCCTGCTGCGAAACCACTTGGAAATTGCGCGACATCAAATTGAGGCCATTGGGGATTTAACAATTAGTGAAAGCCCAAATCTTCGGCATGAGTCCCTGGGTCTGCTGGCCGATTTGGCCCCGGACACCCAGCACCTCGTCCATGCGGCACTCACGCGACTGCAACGCGATGCCGAACCAGACATCCATTTGGCCGCGATTCGCCTGCTCTCCTGCTATCCCAACGCGGAAGAGGACGTCATCTCGCCAGTCTTGCACTACGCGTACGAGGCGGTGCGTCAGGCAAGCGAAGACCTGGGTGTGATCATCGAAGCCCTTCTGGCACTTGGACTCACACCCGACGAAATCCGCGACGAACTCTCTCAGTACTCATCCGACCGTTCGACACAATTGCTCATCGACCAGTGTCTGGAAATTGACGTGACGGAATAGAATTGGCGACGGGTTGTCAGCCACTTTTTCCATGTGGTGTCGTTCTTGCTTCGTCTCGTTAGAATGCAGATGCCAAACACAGACCATTCATTCACTGGGTGGAAATGCAATACGCCCCCATCGTTGCCGCGACCGAAGTGCCCGAGCTGCTCGTAATTGGTGGGCTCATTCTGGCGGGCTACATTGCCCACAGCCTGGGACGGTTCATTCATGTCCCCCGCGTGACGATTTTACTGCTGCTTGGCATTCTGGCGGGCCCGTTTGGCCTGAATGTCATTCCCAAAGACGTTGCCGAGTGGTTTCCGGAAATTACCGATATCGCACTCGCCATGGTTGGCTTTCTTCTCGGAGAAAGCTTCGCGGGTCGGGAAATTAAACGTACTGGGCCTACGGTGCTCGCCGTGTCCCTCGGAGAAACGCTGGGGGCCGCGATTGTCGTCTTCGTTGCCGCCTATCTGATGCTCGGAAATATGGTCATCGCGCTGCTGCTTGCAGGCATTGCCCCGGCCTCCGATCCCGCCGCCTCGCTTGATGTAGTGCGTGAAAATCGGGCTGATGGTCCTTTGACAAAAACAGTGCTCGGAGTCGTGGCGATCGACGACGCATGGGGCGTCATCCTGTTCAGCTTTCTTCTGGTGTTTGCCGAAACGCTCTCCGGGCAAAGTTCCGGGGCGGCTGGAATTGGACATGGACTATGGGACGTATTCGGTGCCATTTTACTGGGAATTCTGTTTGGATTTCCCATGGCGTGGCTGACCGGTCGCATCAAGAAGGGAGAACCGTCGGTGCTCGAAGCGTCGGGCATTGTATTCATTTGCGCCGGGGTGGCCAAGTATCTGGATGTGTCGTACCTGTTGACGTGTATTGTCCTGGGAGCGACCGTGGCGAATCGAGCCAAGCACCATACGAGGCCCTTCCGCGACATCGAAGGTGCCAGCGAGCCATTCCTCGTGATGTTCTTCCTGCTGGCTGGCTACGAGTGCGATTTGGCCTCGCTGCAAACGCTTGGCCTGCTGGGTATTGCTTACGTCATTGCCCGCAGCGTTGGTCTCATTGCGGGAGGTGGACTGGCAGCCCGTTGGGTCAATGCTCCCGAGGTTGTACAGAAACGCGTAGGCTGGTGCTTACTGCCTCAGGCCGGAGTGGCTCTTGGACTGGCACTCATGGTCTCAGAACGCTTGCCCGACACCCGTAGCGTCATCCTCCCCTTGGCCATTTCCACCACCGTGGTCTTCGAAATCATCGGACCGCTAGTCACCCGCTGGCATTTGAAGCAGGCTGGCGAATATCAGTCGACATAGTGTTGACCCTGTTTTTTGCTTTCCGAGGCGGGCGGAGTTCGCCGACGCACGTCCTCTGGCATCGTCACATGCCGGGCCGGGAATCTCGTTTCTCCAAGAACCACATCGACCTTCCAGGCCTTATCGATCCAGCCGTACCGCTCGTGCCAAATGCGAAACTCATGCTGGCCGACCGGGAGTTTCTCCATGCGGAACCATCCCTGCTGGTCGGTGAACGTGCCGTAAGGATGGTCAAGCACCAGCAGCCAGCCGACCATGTAGGTGTGAATGTCACAGCCCATTTTTATGGGCCGAGTTTCCGGAAGTTTGAGGACGAATTTCTGTTCCCTTAAGTCGTTCGGCGCCAGGATGAAACCCTCTGCGTTGTTGGCAAAGGGGTAGTAATGAATGTTGTGACCGGCCTTGTCCTCAATCCGATATCGCAAGGTTTGGCCGGCTCTTATCAAGGAAATATGGGGGACTATCCGGCATCCTTGCGCACGGATAATGACGTCCGGCAATTCATCGGGATTCAGGTCGGGATGAATTCGCTCCGGCGCCTCCATGAGATAAATCGCCACATTGGCAACTCCTCGCGTTTTGGGGTCAATGAGGAGTGATTCATCGGGGACGCCGAGTTTTCCGCAGATGGCGGCGTCCTTGGCTGTTGTTGATCCCTTCTCAACCAATGGCTTCAATTCTGGGATTTCACCGTCGAACAGAATCCGACCGGAAATGCTCCCCCACTCTTCGGCTTGAACTGTGAGGGAACTCGCCAGAAGGAAAGCGATGAAACAAACGGTTCTCGAAAACATTGCCTGCTCCCGCCTGATTTTGTGTATGGTCTACGCAGTCACCTCGGCGAGGTCTTTGCGAGTCGTGACTTTCATCACAACAAACTTCCATGCTCGTTGCAACTCTTCGTATTTCACGAATGAGAGCAAGCCGAGGAGCATGACCGGATGAAACAAGTGCAGGTTAAATGAGTATTCCATGCCCAGGTGGAAAAGCAGCGCCAGGACAATGCAGGGCCATCGTAGCCAGCGGTTCCAAATGAGGAACGGCACCAGCAGTTCAAACGCGAGCGTGCCCCAGGTGAAAAACTTCGACCACGCCAATGATTCAGCAATAAATCCCGGCAAGTGGCTGCCCGTCATGTCGTCCAGTCGCAACGTGTAGTACACGGCAGTTCCATCGATCCATTCTGCCCCGTTGCTTTTCTGAATGCCCGCGCAGAGGTAAATCAGGCAGAACTGCAGTTGGAACAGTCGAATTGGCCATACGGGAAAACCGGCGTGCGGCCGCTCGGGACTGAGTGTTGTGGGAGCCTGCTTCAACTCACGCCACGGTGGGGCAAAAATGAAGAAGAATGCGAACAGTCGAAACACCGTGTCTTCTGCGTCGAAGAGCATCATGTTTGAGTGGTGTACGCCCGTAAGCAAAAACAGCGTGATACCAGCGGTAATGCGAGGATAAAGTCCCGCAATGAAGAGTCCACCGCAAACCATCAACAGGAACAGAAACAAGGCGACCGACAGAGGATGGTCTGGCAAAAATGAGTAGACGGTGAAAACATCGGGATCAACCACTCCGCGTGCCGCGTCTGCCGGAAGAAGTGAACCGGCACCAAAAAACTCGCGATGATCGAGCCACAACATCACCGAGCAAATGATCACCAATACACCATAGATTCGGCGCATGATGTCGAGCATCCGTAAGTCGGCGGGACTCATCCAGAATGAGTCAAACACCTGCCGGATTTGCTGCCACGGCGTAGAACTAGTGGTGGGCTCGTTATTCATGCGGAAACCAGGTGTAGAGTTTCGTTCTTCGCTGGTACTCCGGCGGACTGTATGCAATTCGCCAGTTTTCTGACGTGGGAGCTTCAATGACGTCTCGATCTTGGAACAGAATTATGGATTGGAGTTCGAGAATGGAATCTTCCGACTCCTTTTTGGCAAGGTCATCACAAAACGGTTCCCAAGCCGCGGCATGGCCTTCCCGCCAGAGGTTGTCGTAGTAGGACATTTCCCGAAACGCCCTAGCCTTCTGCCAAGAGGACATTTCAGACCAGTTGGGCTGAAACCACTCCGTTCTACTGCCGTCCTCCCAATACAGGAAGGCTCCCACACGCACGTTGACGTGGTCGGGCTCGGGAGCAAACAGTTCCCAACTCCCCTGCCACAGCCCCGTGATATCCAGTGCGGGATCAATCCATTCTTTGAACTTGCCATGCAGCCGCGTGTACTGAGGGAACGCGTCAATGCACATCATGCCACCAATGACCAGGAGGCCAATGTAAAACGCCGTGCGGTTCCAGTACCACGAATGGTTGAGGGGCTGCAGGGAATAGTTCTTCTTTTTGCTCATTGGCGATGAGAATAGTACAACCACCCACAACGCGCGAAGCGCCGTCTAAAACTGAACGCTCGCCGATCCAAGACCTTCGAGTTGCACTTCGAATAAATCTCCCTTGTTGGCCCACTTGGTCTGGACGACGCTCCCCAGCATGACAATCCAACCGGCCGGCAAATCGAGGCCGCGCTGCGCCTGTTGATTCGCGAGCCAAACCAAGGCTTCCAACGGATGCCCGTTGATAATGTCACGCCCCTCCCCTGCCCCGACTTTCTGGCCGTTGATTTGCATCACTCCCCGGACGGATGCCAAATCGAGTGATCTCCAGTCAGCAACTCCTGGCCCCAGGACGACGCCAGCGCCGAAGAAGTCGTCCGCCACCCAGGTGCGCCAATCGGGAACGCGGCTGGCAAAGTCGACGTAACGATCGTCCACAATTTCCACGGCGGCATGCACCGTACCAACGGCAGGACTGACCGTTTCGATGGTGTGCGGCGCTGCGTCAGCCCTGATGGTATGGCTCAACGTCACGGCAATTTCACATTCAATGCCGACGTGCAGAAAGGAGTCGAAGTCGACCTCACCGGCACCGTACTGAACGGTCGACTCAAAAATCGCACCGGAGCAGGGATGCGTCATTCCCAGAAACTCCTGCATGACTTTCGTCGTGCAGCCAATCTTGGTTCCGACGATATTGCCAAAACCCCGTTCAGACAGCATGCAGTTCAGCGCCTCCTGCAGCTGCATGGCCTCATCAAGGTTCTGGGGAGCGCATTCCGCAGGAAGATGACCTATGTGAGTTGGCGACTGCGCACGACCAGCAGCAAGCAGTTGCGCCCCCTGCGAGAGGGCCTCTGACGAAAGGGGCATCGCGGGGCGCTCCACAGCTTTAGATAACGGTTAACGACGTCGGCAAACAAATCTACTTGGCCGTTTCAAAGCCCTCGGCGACCAGTGCATCGAAGCCCAATGGCAGTGGCCGAATATCGAATCCTTGTGCTGAAAGAATTTCTGCTGCGGCAAGCACGCGTCGTCCTGAGCGGCAGTGGCAGTAAATGACTTGATTCTTCGGCAACTTGGCCGTCGCCTCGGGGCCCTGACGCAGTTCACTGAGTGGCACAAGCTTGGCCGCTTGCAGGTGACCCGCATCCCACTCTTGTTGTTCACGCACGTCAATCAAAACCGCCGTGCCGTTTCCGAGCAGCTGTTTGACGTTGGCGACAGAATCGGACGTGTGTCCCTGGGGTGTGCGGCGGTTCGATTTTACAAAGCGGACTAGGTAAGACGTTTCCAGAAAGTTCTCTTCGCTCTCCACTTCAAATCCGGCGAGTCGAATTTCCTCCACGAACGTCGACTTGCCAGCCCGCACGTGCCCCATAATCCAGTCTGAGCTTTTCCCTTCCTCACGCTCAAACTCAACCAATACAACCTTGCCGCCATCCTTCAAGGCGTTGTGGAGCGATCGCATGGTTTTGTAAGGGAATTCGAAGTGGTGATACGTATCGCAAATGAACGCGAGGTCGATGGAATCCGCAGGCAGTTCGGTCGACGTTGGCGTACAGGCCACACCTTTGACCTGAGTAAGTCCCGCTTCGCGCGACGTGGCGACCACGTGGTCCACGAATTCCTTGGCAATGTCGACCGCAAAGAACTCCCCTTCCTTTCCCACCTGAGGAGCGAGCAGTCGGGTGAAGAGCCCGGTGCCCGCACCAATGTCGGCCACGCTCATCCCCGGCTTAATGTTGCAGGCCTTTGCAATCGCTTCCCGATGGTCATAGACCTCGCGTCCTTCCTTTTCAAAGCGTTCAACGAATGTGCTGACGTCCGGGGCCTTGAACGAGTCGTTAATGCCGGGGCGGACACTTTCCTTTTGGGCAACACAAACAGAGGTCAACAGCACGCACGCTGTGACGGCTTGGAGTAAGACGGGCTTCATGAACAATTCCAGTTTATGTGGGCTAGTGCAGCGGACTGAGAGGACCATTCATCTGGCGTCACATTACCATATCCCTCAGGGCGTCGACTAGCACGACAAAGTACGGGGCGGTCGGCTTCTGCGGATTTCAATTCGATGGGAAGTCGCAGAAGCAGGTCCAATGCCAGCTCTGCGCCTTATCGAAAGAATGGATCGCAGTCGATGCGCTAGTGCGACCGAATTCTTCCAGTTCGCGTATCAAAGTAATACTTGGGCTCCAAATGCTGCCGCTTTCCGTCCGGCGAATACTCGGCCCCGTGGTCGTATTGCATGTAACGTCCATTCTGCGAAATGAGGAAGCCGAAATAGAGCGAGCCACACACGAAAATTGCGAGCAAGATGACGACACACAGGCGATACAGTCGAATACCCATAGAAAACCCTGCAAGGAGTGGTGATTCGCAACAGGACGCTATCGAACCAAAATGTTACGGCCTCACAATAGTCTGTTGCAACGCGAGGCCATTATTCCTGAGCCAGGTTTGCCGACTGCTTAAGCAGTCGGGGCAACGAACTTCTTGCGGGCAGCTACTGCTTTCCGTCTGGCGAAGCAGTCATCGGTATGGTCATTCACCAATCCCATAGCCTGCATGAATGCGTAAACGGTCGTGGGACCAACAAACTTCCAGCCGCGTTTCTTCAGGTCTTTCGACAAGACAATTGCCTCGTCGCATGTCGTAAGGCATTTCAGCGTGTCTGCCGTCAATTGTTGAGGTCGGCTGGAAACTGACGGTTCAAACCTCCAGATGTAAGCCGCGAGAGAACCGAATTCCTCGATAACTTCCAAAGCCCGCTGTGCATTGTTGATAGCCGCTTCGATTTTCCCGCGATGCCGCACAATTCCGGCATCACCCAGCAGTCGCTCGATATCCCGTTCGCCGAACTTTGCGACTAACTCAATTTCAAAGTGCTTGAACGCGGTGCGAAAGTTCTCGCGTTTGTTGAGAATGGTTCGCCAGCTTAGCCCGCTCTGAAAGCCTTCAAGTGTCAATTTCTCGAACAACCAGTTGTCATCGCTGACGGGAAATCCCCATTCCGTGTCGTGATACGGCTCGAATTCTGGAATACCATCGCACCAGAAGCAGCGGGTCTTTGCAGGAGATTTCGTCATACTCGTCTCAGGGATTTCACCAGTTGGTCGTCAGTTCGCAACCACAATTGAAACGGGCATGGTGAAGAGATCAATCCGTTCCTGCTTGCTCAGTGTGAACCCCGCCTTGGTCACCAATTCTTCGAGTGGAATGGGCTGACAATCGACGATGTGCGGGAAATGTGTGTGCATCCAAATGTACGTACGTTCGAGCATGCTCGCTTTGTCACCTTCTGCCACGGTCGCCATGCTGACCACGCCTACCCGTCCGCCCGGTTTCAGTACGCGTCGACATTCGGCCAGCACAGCGGGAATGGTTTCGAGAGGAAACAGTTCGAGCGTGAAACTCATGGTTACGACATCAAATGTGTCGTCTTCGAACGGCAGTGGCGGGACAGATCCCACCAGCAACTCAACATTTGCCTGAACGCCTTCCGCGTCGACCCGCTTTTGGGCGACGTCCCGCATTCCGCTGGAGATATCAACTCCTTTAACCTGACCCGACTCACCGACCGCTTTCGCCAAAGCCACAATGCTGTGCCCCGTACCGTAGCCAATTTCCAGAACAGACTCACCGGCCTGAACCGCCAACAATTCCAGCCCCCGCTCCCGAGCCACATGCTCGCCGCCATCGGCAATCAAGTCGTAAGCATGACTGATCCGGTCATAAAACTGCTGTGCTTTGTTCGTACTCATGCCCCCATTGTCCGGCAGGGTACATGTGACGTCAATTGTGGGAGTGCCTGGAGACAGAGCGTTGTCCGGCGCGGGGGGTCAATTGAATTGGCTCGTGAATGGCGTAACGAGCTCGCTGACTACCCGCCGACGTTTTGCAGGTAAATCCGTTCGATGTCAGCAGCGTCGACGGTAATGGTGCGGGTGAATCCGGTGTGTGCCCGTTCGTACTCGATGTTCGATGCCAATTGTGGTTCGGCGTGAACAGCTTTAGCGATCACGGCCTTTTCTTCCGGACCAAGTTGGGCACTGACATCGGGAGCCCAGAGAGTAATGGCCTCGACGACCAGTGAATCAACGCGTGCGTCGTATTTGTTGTATGCAGCCATGATGTCGATGGTTAATTCAGTTGTTCAGGTAAACGGAATCAACGAGCATTGCTGGGATACGCCTGTCGGCTATCCCAGCCTACACCCTGATCTGAGGTCAAATGACAGGCACTGCACATGTTACGTCAGCGAATCTCGCCCTGAAACTGTTCGATGATGACATTCTTCTCATCGAGAATCGCAACCTCGGGATGATGGTTCGATGCTTCTGAGGGCTCCATGAACGCAAATGCCAGCACAATAATCCGGTCGCCCGGTTGAGCCATGCGGGCCAGGGCACCGTTCATTTGAATGGTGCCACTGCCGGCTTCGCCTTCGATGACGTAAGTCTCGCCCCGTAAACCGTTTTCGCAATTGGCAATGAGGACCTGCTCGAATGGCAGCAGGCCCACGGCGTCCATCAAATCGCGTGCGATGGTAATGCTGCCATGATATTCCAGTTCCGTCTGCGTTACGGCAGCCATATGGAGCTTGGATTTCAGAAGGCGAATGTGCATGAAAAATACCTGACGTTCAATTGCAGCGGGTTCCTATTTCACCGCGCGGGGACGCAGTCTATCAGAGCCGCTTTTCTGTAGCCAACGTCTGGAGATCGCTTTGGCAGAGTGGCAGAATGCCGGGCAATTCATCAAGATGGCCGCCACTCACGTCAAAGAAAACTGATGCCTTGAGGATTCGATGTCGTCACTCCGCGTAACGCTCTCGTTGTTCGTTGTTGCTCTCTTCACAAGCCTCATTCATGCGGCGGAACGCCCCAACTTCGTCATCATCAATATTGACGACCTGGGATACGCCGACATTGGCCCGTTTGGCTCGGAAATTAATCGCACGCCGAATCTCGACCGCATGGCCGCGGAAGGACGTAAGCTCACCTGCTTTTACGCCGCTCCGGTTTGCTCCCCCTCGCGTGCCTCACTGATGACCGGCTGCTATCCCAAGCGGTCGCTCAGCATCCCACATGTTCTGTTTCCTGGAAATGACGTGGGGCTGGATCCCGGCGAAATCACCATTGCTGAACTTCTTAAGGAACAAGGATACGCGACGGGCATTATCGGGAAGTGGCATTTGGGTGACCAGGAAGCGTTTCTGCCACTCAAACAAGGGTTCGACTATTACTACGGACTGCCTTACTCCAACGACATGGGCCCTCCGTCCGATGGAATCAAAAGCAACCTCGGCGCTCCGCTGCCGAAAATGCAGCCGGATAAAAAATATCAGCCCCCACTGCCGCTCATTCGCAACAACACCGTGCTCAAGCGGATGCTCGCCGAAGACCAGACTCGAATGGTCACCGAGTACACGGCCGAGGCGGTTAAGTTCATTGAAGGACATCAGGACGGTCCCTTCTTCCTGTATCTGCCTCACTCAGCTGTGCACTTCCCACTCTATCCCGGCAAAGAATTTCAGGGACGCACGGGCCACGGCTTGTACAGCGACTGGGTCGAGGAAGTCGACTGGAGTGTCGGCAAAGTGCTCGACGCGGTTCGTGAATCGAAAAACTCGAAGCAGACGTTCGTAATGTTTACCTCGGACAACGGAGGATCACTCCGGCACGGCGCCGTCAACAAGCCGCTGCGTGGTGGCAAGGGAAGCACCTTGGAAGGCGGAATGCGTGTCCCGACAATTGCCTGGTGGCCCGGCAAAATTCCTGCAGGGACGGCAACTCCGGAAGTGGCGGGTATGTTCGACATGTTGCCGACGCTTGTGGGACTGGCCGACGGAAAGCTCCCGCAAGATCGAACGCTCGACGGCCGCGACATTTGGCCGCTGCTGTCAGGTGAAGAGAACGCCAAAACGCCGCATGATGTCTTCTACTATTTCCGGGGGCTGAACCTTGAAGCCGTCCGTCGCGGTGACTGGAAACTACGACTGAAAGACGGCGAACTGTACAATTTGGATCAGGACATCGCCGAGGCGAACAACGTTGCTAAGAACAACGCCGACATTGTATCGGAACTGACGCAACTCGCCGCTGCGATGGACTCCGACCTCGGACAAACAGACAAGGGCCCGGGCTGTCGACCACTTGGACATGTCGACAACGCTCGCCCCATCATTAGTGACGACGGGCGTGTCCGCAAAGACATGCAGTTTGAACCGCCTCTCACAGGCGAATAGCGGCCCGGTGGCACAGACATTCCTGTCTGTGGTTTGCAGATTCAGTTTAAGACAACGTTCAACGAAAGAAACCAATGAAGTACGCGATTTGCCAGGAACTCTTTGAGGACTGGTCCTGGGAAGATCAGTGCAAGACCATTGCTGAAGTCGGCTACACCGGCATTGAAGTCGCGCCATTTACGCTCGCTCCCCGGCCCCGCGACATCATTCCTGATCAACGTAAAGAGCTTCGTGAAATCGCGAAAAGGTATGGTTTGGAAATCATCGGCCTCCACTGGCTGCTGGCCAAGACCGAAGGCCTGCACATTACTGCCAATGACGAGGCTGCGCGTCAGCGAGCGACAGACTACCTCATCGAACTGGGGCATTTGTGCGGAGATTTGGGTGGCACCGTGATGGTGTTTGGTTCCCCGTTCCAGCGCAACCTGGAGGAAGGCGTTTCCACGGAACAGGCCATGGAACGAGCCGCCGAAGTATTCCGCAAGGCCATGCCAGAAATCGGCAGCCGCGGTGTGTCGCTACTCATTGAGCCCCTCACGACAAAAGAAACGAATTTCATCAACACCTGCCAGCAGGGGGCCGACCTCATCAGCATGGTCGACCATCCTCAGTTCATGCTGCATCAGGACGTGAAAGCCATGCTCGGGGAAGGGACGCCCCTCCCGGAACTCATTCATGACTTCGCTTCTGTCATGAAGCACTTCCACGTCAACGACAGCAACCTGCTCGGTCCCGGCATGGGAGAAACTGAGTACGAAACAATCTTCGCAGCACTGAAAGACATCAACTACGACGGCTGGGTGTCGGTGGAAGTCTTCGACTACAAACCCGGCGCCGAACACATCGCCCGTGTGAGTCTCGAGTACATGCGCGAAATCGAACGCAAAGTTGGTTTGGCGTAGGCAGCCTACCGGGGTGCCGCATTTGTTTTGAGAAACTTGCATTCGTGCCAGAACCTTTCGTGCCGTTGCTGGTTACAACGGGAATTGGCGTTCAAATTGCGTCTGAACGATTTGCGGTATGGCCTCGAAGAAAGCGGTTCATGTTGACTAGGAAGTGGTTTGCGTATGCGGCGTTGCTGTTTGCTGCAGCCGGGCTCTCGCTGGGTTGGTTAAGCAAGACCTCGCATGTGCAGGGGGAAGAGCAACCGGCCAGGAAACTTCCGGCCATCATGCTGTTGGACGTTGTCATCAACCAGCCCGAGGGAACGCGGGGTTACCGCAAGCCTTATGTCGCCATTTGGATCGCAGACAAGGATAACTTCCCAGTTCGAACTCTGTCGCTGTGGGTGCAGTCGACTGGCCCAGGCCCCCGCTGGATTCCCAACTTACGCAAGTGGCATCAGGATGATTTGCTTCGACAGGCCGTTGGCGGAAAAAATCTTGTGGATGGAATGTCCGGAGCAACGCGGACCAGCGGCAGTTACAAGGTGGGATGGGACGGACTCGACGATGACGGCAAACCGTTGCCCCCCGGCGAGTATACATTGAACATCGAGGCCGTTCGCGAGCACGGGACCTACCAGCTGTCGAATGCGAAGTTTCAACATGGAACGAAGCCATTCAAACGGACCGTTTCCGGCAAAGTGGAAATCAAATCGGTCAATATCGACTACCGCGGTGCCGGGAAGTAACTCGCGATGAATGACTCCCCCGAGCAGACTCCGCCGTCTCCTGTTCCGCGTCGCAGTTGGTTCAACCAGTGCGCGGGTTGGGTGCGCTGGCTGCATTTATACTCCTCCATGCTGGGCTTGGGTGTAACGCTGTTCTTCAGCATTACCGGCCTGACTCTGAACCATCCCCACTGGTTTCCGCTTGGCGAACAAGTGCGAGAGTCGACTGGCGAACTCTCGCCCGAATGGCTGAGCGATCCCCTCGATCCGGACCAATTGCAAATTGTCGAACATTTGCGATCTGAACATGGAATCAAGACGCGGCTTCGCGATTTCACTGTCGACGAATACCAGTACCTGCTCGCCTTTGCTGGTCCAGGTTACTCCGCAGATGTCCAGGTCGATCCCGAATCGGGAACCTATCAGTTGCGTGAAGTTCAACTGGGTGTGGTTCCCTGGATTAACGACTTGCATAAAGGCCGGGACACCAGTGGCTCGTGGTCTATCCTCATTGATGTCTCCGCCCTGCTGCTGGCGTTTATTTCCGTTTCTGGCCTGCTCATGATTCTCTGGCTCAAACGCCGTATGTTCAGCTCGGCTCTCATTGCAATTCTGGGAACAATTGTGCTCGCTGTTCTCGCATTCTGGCTGACGTGAGCTCGACGTTTGCTCCAGTCTATTGCTTCACGCTCAATTCTCGTTTGGTAGATCAATTGACCAGTATTCGAAATGCCAACCGCTTTTGCGAATTCCGGACGCTGCCCCGCATTTGATACCACTGGTCCGTCATTGTTCTCTCGGATGCACTTCGTACCTATCCGCAATGCACTCAAAGAAACTGTGGTTAATGCCAAATGCGAAGTGCTTCATCTGTTGAACATACTCGGGTTGTGAGCAGACCCACGATGATTCGTGGATCTCTACGAAATCTGACTCCGAGTCGTTGATACCGGGGCAGTACGATTCGTGGTCTTCCGTTACGACATAGCGAATCGCGAAGCAGTTCTTGAAGTGGATGGTGATGCATCGTCCCCCACCTTCGGCACGTGAGGACGCGAAGTACGTAACGGACGTGTCGCCTTCACGAACCTCAACATCAAGTCGATTGTCGCCGTCTGGAGAAGGCAAATACTGAAGCGAGATGGGAACAACACGATCAGCGTTCATTTCTTCTCATTCAACAGTTTTGCAAGCCAGATTCAGCGAACTCAAACCGATGATCTCACACATGACATCGGCGCAAAGAACTGTACTAGCGCCAGGGATTAACCATCCTCTTGGAGTGCTGAGAAGCACCTGATGGCTATACAAATTCACTCAACAGCCGTTTACTCTCCCGGGAACTTTGCAATTTGCAGCAGGAACGTCAGGATTTTGAAGTGGTCGTCTTCGAAGGCGCGCATGGCGAAGGAATCAATCCCTTTCTTTTCGTGCTCTTCGGTGCAAACTCTGCCGCAAATGTTGCACATGGTGGTGAGTTTGTTCGTCTTGGGCCGTGCCTGAATGTGGCACCGCAGGCAGGTGAAATTCTTCTGCGTGTACGATTCAAGCGCCGAATTCACCAGATTGTTCGCGTTGGAATACACGCCAGTCGTTGGGCCTTGAGGGCCGTTCGTCTCGCGTTCGGCCGGCGTGTCGAATGACATGGGACCGGGATGCCGGTTTTGCGTGCCAATGAGCTGGTAATACTGCAGCGGCGATCCCTGAAGCTCCGGTTTCGACTGGTACTGCTGATTGATTTTTTGCACGGCGGGAGGAATCGCCTGGGCCGTCGCGCGGTAAATGTTCACCGGAGACGTTGGTGGTACCAGTTCCTCTTTACAGTCCACACAGTTGATTTTCGGGATTTCGCCCGCGAAACCATACTCAAGTTCTTCTGCAGTTGGTGGCATGCCATCGTTAAACGTGGCGGGAACTGCTTGCAGCTCACCGCTGGACTTTCGTTCGACATTCGACGTGACGTTATCAATCTGTTCAAAGGTCGACGCGACAAATCCGCCATCAATGCCTTTGTTCTGATCGTAACCGTTCGGAGTCCAGCGTAGGACATGCAGTGCAACCAATCCCATGAGTTGCGGATCACTCCCATCGGCATGATGCAGTTCACGCACCAGATACCGATGCAAAATGTCCTTGTCCCGCTTGGGGTCAAGCACGCGCCACGCCGCTTTTACATCAACGAGTCCGACCTGGTCGTATTCCGGCAGGCCTTTCAAATAGCCGCTGAGTTCTCGCGGATTCCCGAAAGGTGGACGTTGAAACGCTTCCTTTGTGCCCCGCTTTTCCTTTTCCCGAATGTACGTCCAAACGGCGTCGGCCTGTTTCTGCGCGTTGTAGTATTCGAAGTAGCGGACGTACTCGAAGAACGAATGGTTGATGGCGACTTCGTAGCGAACAAGTCCCCCGTGTTGGTCATACAGCGGGCCTGTCCGAAACGGAAAGAAGTACGGCTGGGTCGTACCCGACGTGTATTCCGTAATCGTTTCGAAGTCGAGAATGCGTCGTGCGGGAATGCCTGCATGCTGCTGCGAACCGGGAGGAGACGGACGCACTGTGTTCCATTGACTGAATTGTGGTTCATCCCAGACCTTGGGATCGGGGAAAACTTCGCCTGGTTCTTTGTAGGTTTCCCAGACGGCCAACCGATTTGGCAATTCCTTCAATGTTGCCGACGTGTCTGGCTTACCGCGCATTCCGGCACCGATTTTCCACGGCTCAGCGGCATCTGGCTTTAGATCGACGTTCGGCCAGTTCAAGGCAACGAATGACCGCCAGATGAAATCGTAATACGCGTATTGCTGCTCTTCTGGAGTCGCTCCTTTCTCCCAGGTCTTCGGCAATTTCCACGGACCATCACCCACCGGTGTGTCATCGGCCAGAACGGATGAGGCAATACCCACAAACAGAATTGCCGAAAAGAATGCGAAAGCCTGCCTGCCCATGTGAACGCCCCTTGCTCGAGAATGGTGAGTGAATCCTTCATCCACCATGACTTGTCACCATCCTCGTGTCAATGAAATGTTGGATACCTCTGGCTTAAGAGCACTCGGAATGAAATGCCTGACCAGTGGCGAAGCACTCACCGCTTGCGGCGAAGTATTCGCCATGAGGCGAAGACTCGGGGCTGTTTTCCACGTGAACGCCAACAAATGTCCATAAGGTACGTTGTTTGCTTGGCGAACGGCGTCGCAAGGTTTCCATGACCTTTGCCCGTTACCTCACTTACGTTTTGCTGACGGAATCCTCATGTCTCGAATTCGTCGTTCCGGATTTACACTCATTGAACTGCTGGTTGTCATTGCCATTATTGCCGTTCTTATTGCCTTGCTTCTGCCGGCCGTACAGCAGGCCCGTGAGGCGGCTCGTCGTGCCCAGTGCAAGAACAACCTCAAGCAAATGGGTTTGGCACTGCACAACTACCTGGAAGCTCATTCCTGCTTCCCTCCGCTGGGATGCTACCCCGCCGCGTCGGTCGGACAGTGGAAAACATTCTCGGCTCAGGCTCGACTGCTGCCCTACCTGGATCAGGCGAATCTGCAGAACATCATCGACTGGAGCCAGCCTTACGACATTCAGGGAGACGTTACCGGCGTGCGCGTTCCGACATACTTGTGCCCTGATGAAATTAATGATCACAAGTTTCCGGACGGAAATGTGTTCGTCTATCCCACAAGCTATGCGGTGAACATGGGAACCTGGTTCGTGTTTGATCGAACGACCGGGCAGTTCGGTGATGGTGCGTTTGGCACGAACTCACGAATCAGTATGCGCAACTTTATCGACGGTTCGAGCAACACGCTCGGGATATCAGAAGTGAAGGCGGCTCAAGATTATTTCCGCAACTCGGGACAGCCAGCAGGGCTGAATGCCCCTCTTCCCACGTCTCCCACGCAAATCGCTGCAATGGGTGGCAATTTCGAGCCCATGTCGGGACATACAGAATGGGCCGAAGGTGAAGCACACCACACCGGATTTACGACCCTGTTCACTCCGAATACCAAGGTCCCGTATGACAATGGGGGCACAATTATCGACATTGATTATTCATCATGCCGCGAGTCGTGGGCTGGCTGTTCCGGCCCCACCTACGCTGCAGTGACATCACGCAGTTACCACGTGGGAATTGTCCACTCCATGATGATGGATGGCTCCGTCCGATCGATTGGCGAGAACATCGACCTGAGTTTGTGGCGAGCACTCGGCACGCGCGCCGGTGGTGAAGTTGTCGGGGAGTTCTAGGCCTCGTCGTAGTGAGTGACTTCGGATTGTCCGAATTGCTCCCTTGCCGTATCCACTGGAATCACAGACTACGCCAGGATTTCATTCACGACATGCCCATGTACGTCGGTCAGGCGGCGGTCGATGCCGTTCTGGCGGACGGAGAGTCGCTGATGATCGATTCCCATGAGGTGTAGAATGGTGGCGTGCAGGTCGTAGCAGTACGTGGTGCCTTCGACCGTTTTGTAGCCCCAGTCATCACTCTGGCCGTAGCTGGTTCCCGCTTTCACTCCCGCTCCTGCCATCCAGGTAGTGAAGGAGCCGCCGTTGTGATCGCGTCCGAGGGAACCTTGAGCGAACGGCGTGCGGCCGAACTCGGTTGTCCAAATGAGCAGTGTGTCTTCGAACAATCCACGCGATTCCAAATCGCGCAGCAGCGCTGCAATGGGCTGATCAACAGTGGAGGCAATGGCGGGTAGTTCAGTTTGAATGTTGCCGTGGTTGTCCCAGTTTCCAGAGGCTCCTTGCGGTCCGCTCCACACCTGCACGAAACGGACACCACGTTCCGCCAGACGGGCAGCCAGCAGGCAACGTCGACCAAAGTCCTGCGTCGTCGGATTGTCGAGGCCGTACGCCTTATGCAAAGTTTCCGATTCCCCGCTCAAATCGAAGGCCTCAGGAGCCGTCATTTGCATTTTGGCCGCCAGCTCGAAGCTGCGAATTCGGGAGGCAAGCCTGGAGTCGGCATGTCGCTGTTCTTCGTGCTGTTCGTTCAGTCGACGTAGCAAATCAAGTCCCTGTTTACTGGCATCAGGAGAAAAGGAGGTGAACTGTGGCTCCGACGTGAGGAACGGAACGGGCTGCGGTGCTGCTGCGTCGATGACTGTTCCCTGATGAATGGCTGGCAGAAATCCAGAACTGAAGCTCGCCTTCTGGTTGTAAGGCAGCCCTTTGGCATCTGGCAGGACGACGAACGTGGGCAGGTTGTCGGTCAAGTTTCCAAGACCATACGACAGCCACGCCCCGAGGCAGGGAAAGCCGGGGAGCAGGAAGCCGCTGTTCATCATGTACGTTCCTGGGCCGTGCACGTTCGTCTTCGAGGCCATGGCTTTGAGAAACGCCATTTTGTCGACCAACTCGGCCTGATGCGGGAACACCTCGCTCACCCATTGTCCCGACTCGCCATACTGTTTGAAGGCGAACGGGCTTTTCATGATGGCCCCCGGCATGGCGGTGAAGCCTTCCGGTTTTTCCGCGGGCCCCAGGTTCTGACCGTGCAGCCGTTCCAGTTCCGGCTTGTAGTCGAACGTGTCCATGGGGCTCGCACCGCCCGTCATGAACAACTGAATGACCCGTTGCACCTTCGCGGGATGATGTAATCCTCCATTCAGGTTTGGCGCGTTTTCTGCCTGCGCCGTCGACTCTTCGCCGAGCATGGACGCCAGAGCAAGTCCACCGAATCCACCCCCGGCCTGAGCCAGCCACCGGCGCCGTTGCTGCAACAAGTTGTATTGCTGGGGGGACATCATGGCTTAGTCTACAAACAGAAACTCGTTACTCGACAACAGCACCCTCACCAGTGCGGCCAGTCCAAATTCAGTGTGGTGCTCTTTGCACGCGTCCAACTCAGCTTCGGTTGGATTACGTAGCAAGACGAGTTGGTAGGCTCGTGAAATTTGTTCTTCCTGAGAGTCATATTCCTTCGCGATACGCTGGGCCGCTAGTTCGCAATGATGCAGCACGAAGGGATGATTCCACAAGGTCAACGACTGCAGGGCCGACACCGACTCGGCCCGCTTTCCGACCAGCAGTCCTAAGTCGGGGAAGTCGAGTGCCTCGAATAGCGGGTCAGGGATGCCACGCCAGACCACGCGGTAAATCGCACGCCGGCCGCCGTCCTCTTTGGACCAGTCAAATTTGTCATAGTGAACCTGCGGGGTCACCTGCTGTCCGGGCGTCAATGTGAAATGCTGAATTCCCGGTCCGCCCATAGTCAAATCAATTCGACCGGAGACCTGCAACACCGAATCGAAAAACGACTCTGCATCGAGCCGGTTTCGATTTGCCCGCCAGAAAAATCTGTTGTCAGCGTCGACGGCTTCGTAGGCGGCGTCCAATTCGTAGGCGGCGTCCGACTCGGTTATCTGCTGGTACGTTTCGCTGTTCATAATCCGTCGATGCAATTTCTTCAGCGAACCACCGTTATCCCGGAGTTCACAAGCGAGCCAGTCCAGCAATTCGGGATGCGACGGCACACCACCCATGCGGCCGAAATCGTTGGGGGTATCACACAAGCCGCGACCGAAATGATAATGCCATACCCGGTTCGCAATGCTGCGCCACGTCAGAGGATTCTCGGAATGAGCAATCCAGTCCGCCAGCGCCGCTCGCCGCGCTGCTTCGTTGGTGAGATCGATTTCGTTAAAGCGTCCAGTCAGCGCGTCAATTGCCGACAACGCCCCCGGAGTGACCAAATCAGTTGGCTTTTCGATATTTCCGCGAGCCAGGACGTGTACCTCCTTCAGCGGGATGGGAGCTCCCTGCTCCTTACCCCGCTGCCACATGGTCGACACCGCATATACCTTGGCGGGATCGGGCAAACGTTTGAGTTCCGCCGTGGCGAAATTCTTCAGCACGTGCGCGGCAAGTGACACCTGCTGTTCCTGCGTTCGCTCGTCAACTGAAACGGCGAGGACCTGCTCCACTTCCTGAGGAACTGCCAATGCCTGCTCAGCGGGAACGTCGGTTGCTGAAAGTTTCAGTCGACCAATAAGGTGACCGCCGCCGTGTCGCTGTTTGAGGAGGACGACCAGCTTTGAATCTGGTTGTAATTCGATGGGCTCAGTCAGTTGAAAGACGGCGTAGTGCGACTTGCCGACTTCAGGGTGAATGCCCCAGGCGGTTTTCAAATCACCGTCGAGCGCGTGTGTTATCGTCCAACCTGCCTGATTAAAGTCAGCCGTCGCCGCGGCAATGGGGACGCGCTGCGATGTGCTGGCACCCGGCGTGAAGACTTGAATTTCTACTTCAGTCAGATGGAGGTTTCCATTGTCCTGTCGACCTGGCCCCTGCATGGGCAGCGTTTCATCAGCGAGGACATCGAGCCGCACCACCGTGATGCTGGTAAGGCCTGATGTTGTCGTCAGCGAGTACGTGTCGACGTCGGGCCGCGTGCCGCCTGCCCGAATGGAACCATCGACCAGCCGTTGGAGTTCAGCCCCATCCGTCGAGACGAACTGCACAATGTCGAGGTCGCTCCAGACGACCGGCCCCGAATGATACGCCGCCTCCCACTGCTGGACCTGGTCAGCATATTGAGGAGCCAGCAGCAGATCTCCCTGATGCTGTTTCGCCGCGTTCAGCAAAGCCGTCCAGTGTCGCCGCTGTTCGTTAATAGCAGGGTCGGCATCGAATGTTCGATCCCCTTTCCCCACACCGGCGAACACGGCCTGCAGCGAGTAGTAGTCTTCCTGTGTAATTGGGTCGAACTTGTGCGCATGGCAGCGGGCACAGTTAGCGGTTGTGCTGACAAAGGCTGCCATGGTTTGGGCGACCATGTCGTCGCGGTCCATGTAGTCGAACGTCACCGGAGCGGTGCTGGCAGTACTCAAATCAAATGGACCGGCACCCAGGTAGCCCAGGCCCGCAATGAGATTCGATTGTTCTGCGAAGTAAACGTCGGCAGCCAGTTGCTGGCGAATGAAGTCGGGCCAGGGAGTATCCTTGTTGAAGGCCTGAATGACATAGTCGCGGTACTGCCACGCGTTCGGGCGAAAGACATCATGCTCGAAGCCGTGTGTGTCGGCGAAATGGACAACATCCAGCCAGTGCCGCGCCCAGCGCTCGCCGTAACGGGGCGAATCGAGCAGTCGGTCAATCAACTTAGGCCAGGCGTCCGGTGAGTTGTCACTTACAAATCGACGAACTTCCTCCGGAGTTGGCGGCAGCCCATGCAAATCGATAAACGCACGCCGAATGAGCGTTTTCCGATCAGCCCGCCAGGTCCGCTGCAGTCCCTGTTCGTACAACTTGGCGTCGATGAATGCGTCAATGGGATAGTTGCTTTCCGCCTCGCCGGGGACATCGGGGCGCGTGAGTGGTTTCAGCGACCACCAGTCGGCGTCGGGCCGTTCATATTCTGGTTGCGCCGTCCGGGGATCTGCCGCCCCCAGTTCAACCCACTTCACCAGGACGGCAACTTCCTCTGCGGGAAGCCGCTCATCCGGCGGCATTTCCAGCCCGGTCCGCCTCACGGCCTCAATGAGCGGACTTTCATCCGGCTTCCCGGGCACCACTGCGGGACCCGAATCGCCCCCCGTCGCCCAGCCCGACTTCCAGTCCAGCGCCAAATTCCCTTCCAGCTTCCCCCCATTGTGCGAATGGCATCCATAGCATCGCTTCTGAAGAATGGGGAGGACATCCGCATTAAAGAAATCTGCCTCTTGCCCTTGAGCCTGTGTCGTAAACACAGATACGTGCAGTACCGCAACCAACAACCAGACGTACCAATTGGGTATTGCGCAATTCGAACTGGGAGCAGACAGTTGCATGAGGCGGGAAGGCGTGACAACGAGGAGGAAAACAACACGTCACAGCTTAACGGATGCAGCAAAGCGGGGGCGAGTCAAAACTGCTTGACGCAAATCGCACGGCTACCCTGGTTTAGCTGCCAGCCCTCAATTCTGACCGATTCTGTGATCCGGCGTCCAAGTGGGTGCGTTTCTTTGGATGTCCCGTATACGCCAGCCGTTGATCAAGTGAAATCCATCGATGGCCTGGCGTCCCGGTTTCTGGAGCGAGTATTGACGCTCGTTCCTTTCGTGCTTCTTGGAGATGTGTAATGTCACCTGCCGCCGTTGGACTGCTCATGTTGTTTCTGGCTTCCGGGTTGTTGTTTGCTCTTGGGCTTCGCATGGATCGAGAATATGAGCGGGGCGTCATATTCCGGCTGGGACGGTTTCATAGCGTGAAGGGGCCGGGGCTGTATTGGATTATTCCATTCATCGACGACGCGACCCGTGTTGACATTCGCACGCGCACCGTCGATATCGAAGCACAGGAAACGGTAACCAGTGACAGTGTCACCATTCGGGTGAACGCAGTGCTGTACTACAGAATCATCGAACCCGAAAAAGCTGTGATTTCCGTGGCCGACTATCGGGCCGCGACATATCAAATTGCCTTAACGACATTGCGGAATGTTGTTGGACAGCACTTGATGGACGAAATCCTGAGGGATCGAGACAAAATCAACAGCTCCGTCCCATCGTTGATGAAGTCACCGATCCGTGGGGATTAAGCGTCGAACGAGTTGAAATCAAGGATGTGGAAATCCCCGGCGCCATGCAGCGCGCCATGGCGAAAGAAGCGGAAGCAGTTCGCGAGAAACGAGCCCGCCTCATCAAAGCAGAGGCTGAGCAGGAAGCGTCAGACAAACTGTGTCAGGCTGCCCAGGAAATTGCCGCGAATCCGGCGGCCCTCGAACTGCGACGGATGCAAATGGTCGCCGAGGTCGGCGTGGAACAGAACACCACAACCATCCTGATGCTTCCCTCCGACTTCATGTCCCTGGCCAACGCCGTGACAAACAAACTCAACTGCGACGCGGCCAAAGCGTAAAGGCGACAGTTTGATCGATCCCCAGAGTAGAAAACTCCACTCTGGGGCACGATGCTCGCATCGAGACGTCCACTGCGAGAGTCGATGGCATCTGCCCACTGAACAATCGTGGAAACATCAGGAGTGGTAGTTGTCGTGTGCAATGTTGCACGGCATAATTATGGGCTGCGACGTGATTGGATTTGTATTGCATCGCTTATCGGGGTCCACTCAGACGGAAAAAGACGTGTTCAACATCCTCAGAAAACTGCTACGCACTGCGTCACGGTTACGTAGCGGGTCACGGAATTCTGGACTGGCCTGTCACGTTTCTGCGGTCGATGTGCTGGAACCCCGGGTCATGCTCAGTGCCGTGAGTTGGACGGGAGCGGGTGATGGGTCTTCGTGGTCTGATTTCAGTAACTGGTCGGGAAATCAGGTCCCCAGTGCCGACGATGATGTCTCAATTGACGCACCAGGATCAACAATCAACATTGCGTCTCACGTCTCTATTCGCTCCTTACAGTCAAATGCTCATGTCAGTGTCGAGTCAAATTGGAGCTTGGTACTAACGGCCGGAACGTCAACGATTTCGGGGGAGCTGTCTTGTGTACTGGCCACACTGCAGGTCTTGGGATCGGGGACTTCGCTCAGCGTTACCGGCGCCATTAGTGGAGACGAGGCCAGTTTTATCGTACGCGATGGAGGCATGTTGTCGCTTGCGGGACTCACGAGTTATGCCGGTGGGACTGTCAACAACTACCGTCCTCAAATGAGAGCGGAAGGCTCAGGCTCGGTGCTGGATGTCTCCAACTTGACGAACCTGATAGGAAAGACGGCCTACAACCACATGGATGTGCGAGCCCTTTCAGGAGGAACCATCAAGCTGAATGGCCTGACGTCTATCAGTCAGGGCTATCTTGATGTTTGGTCAGAAGGTGCGGCGAGTTTCATCGATCTTTCAGCACTGACCGAATGGAATTCAAAGGGCGCCTCGTACCTTCAGGCTATTGGTAATGGCACAATCCTGGCTCCCAATTTGAAGCGAATGATCGACATCATCGCGACGCTGCGTCCAAACGGCATTCTGAGCACCGAACAGTGGGAAAGTACGAATGGCGGCACCGTGGTTGCCGATGGCGTCAACGTTGTGCTGCCCAATCTGGTGGCTGGAGATCAGACCAGCTTTATCGCGAGAAACGGAGGGGGGCTGACTCTGCCCGCACTGTCGAGCTACGCCGCCGGTGGATACAACGGCTATACCCCTCAATTTAAGGCTGAAGGCGCGGGCTCTTTACTCGACTTGTCGAGTTTGACCGACCTTGTTGGCAAGACAGCATACAACTACATGTACGTCCGCGCATTCTCTGGCGGGAGGCTGGTGATGAATTCCGTGACGTCAATCGACGACGGATATCTGGACATGTGGTGTGACGGAGAGGAAAGTTTCATTGATGCATCGGGCTTGACGCACTGGAATCCCTGGGCGATCTCTTACATGCGAGCATCGGCCGGGGGGGCAATCCAACTCGCTGATGTTCTGGACATTGAGGCTGTCCAAGTCACAATAGACCCTGAGGGGACGTTGCTTCTGAGCGAACTGCGTGTTCAGGCATCGTCAACACTCAAAGGGACCGGAACACTTCGCGCACATGTCGTCAACAAAGGTACGCTAGCCCCTGATCACAATACGGTCGGTCTGACAATTGATGGTGACTTGACGCTCACTGACACGAGTGATCTGCGATTCACTTTCTCCGGAAACTCTCCTGGCGACGAGTACGATCAATTGCACGTGACCGGCGCACTCACGATGGGAGGAAAGTTCTCTATTGAGTGGAAGAACAACTTCGAACCAACTTCAGGAGAGTCATTCCAGTTGATCGACGTCGCCAGTTTCGCTGGCTATTTTGAAACTTATACGAACCTCAGTATTGGGGCTCCAAATTCTAATTCCGACACGGAATTGGAACCTGAACTCAGTGCCACATCGCTCGCGCTGCGTACGACGAATCATCTCGGGGCGAAGGTTACGTCAATTGGACCTGCCTTACGCCTCGAAGCCCCCCTTGACGGAATTGATGTCACGTTTAGTGAGCCCATTCTGGGAGGCACGTTCACGCTGGCCGACATACTGATTTCGGGACCTGGCGGTATCATCAATCCCGTTGAGATTCGTCAGCAAACTCCGACTCAATTTCGAATAGAACTGCCGCCCCAGTCCGCAACGGGCGAGTATCAAGTTCGAATAAGTCGAACTGTCTTTGATACCGCCCGTAATCTGATGAATCAAGATGGTGACGGGACGAACGGGGAAGTTGCTGAGGATGATTTCACAGGAACCATCTTGCTGCGCCCCTCGACGGGTTCGGTCGTGTTTGACCCAGCTTTCGGCCGCTGGTGGCTCGGTTACCAGGATGGCGGCGATTTGGTATGGAATCAGGGGCCGCGCTGGAATGCCGATTTAGACTGGCGAATTTTCACGGGTGACGTCAACGGAGATGGCCTGCTCGATGGCATTGGTGTGACGCCAACGAACCAGATGTTTGCCGCCCTGAACGATGGCGGTGGCGGGCTGCAAACGGTTTCACTCGGAACCTTTGACGCGGCCAAGACGTTCAGCCACTGGATGGTCGGAGACTATGATGGCAACGGTAGTGACGATTTGCTGGCCATGGACCCGCAAGGCAACTGGATTTCGCGAGGTCTGAGTGGCGAGCAGCGATTAACGAATTTCTTTGGGCGATATACACCGGATGGATGGGACACGTTTCGTACCGGAGATTTCAATGGCGATGGCGTCGATGACATCGTTGGACTTCGCAATTCAGCCGATGCTAACTCGTCGATTTTCTATTATGGAATTTCCCGAGATCTGCCCGTCGGTCGTCGGTTCTCTGGTCATTACGCCGGGAGACTGGGGCAGTCGATTGAGACGGGGGGGTGGCACAACATGATGGTCGCGGATTTCAACGGCGACCAGAAAGCCGACTTGTTGATTCAACATTCTGGGGGCCAGACATGGTTCGCTACGACGACCGGTGCGGCGATCGCGAGTATTTCTCGAGCGAACTATCTACAGCTCTCCGCTGGCGCTCGAATTACAGGGCCCTTCACGGGCGAGTTTCGGACGGGCGATTTCAACGGCGACGGATTGGCAGACATCCTTGCTCAAGCAGATTCTTCCGCCGGACTTCAGGCCAACTCGCTGTTGGTCGGGCTGACGCACCTGAGCAATTCAGGTCCAGCTGTGGTGACCATGTCCACTGACACTTGGGGGCAACTCCCAACCAGTTCCAGTTGGGCTCTTCGTTCACTTATAGGCGACATCAACGCCGATGGCCGAGATGACATCATCTCATTTGATCTTGGAAGTCACCAAACGGTCGTCGGCATATCAACGGGATTTGCATTCGGTCCGTGGACTTCATGGGGAATGGCTCTCGGCGGCACATTCTCCGATGAAGTTCAGGGCGGAATTGGAAAGGTGTTTCCGGAGGCATAGGCGCAATTGTTTTCCCCGGCCACCTTGCTCCCAATCGTGAGCTCGGGGCAGTTGAGATTACTGCATCAATTCGCCTTGAGTCTCGCTTACTCGACGGGAACCGGAGGCGCGGGCACAGGTTCTTCTAGCAATTGCACGCATTCGGCGGTCAGCAGAATGATCATGGCGCGGTTTGATTTGGCGTCACCGGTCTGGTAACTGCCGACGACGGCGGTGGCGCCGTTCTTCAGGTGAATGGTGCTGCGCAGGGAAGTGGTGCCCTTGGGTGAAGCTCCGGGCAGGTCTTCGTTCTCACCTGGAGTTCCCAGTCGCGATTGTTCGAATTCCAGTTCGACGAACAACTCGTTTCCATGGCGGTGACCAACGCATTCCAGAATGGTGCCGGTCTCCTCGAACTTGTAATTCGTCTGAGTCGCCAAGACTGGTCGTTCTCCAGGCCCTCCGCCGGGGCTGCCTCCTCGACTCGGGACCCGCATTTGCCCAATGGCAACAGGAACTGTTTCGCCGACCTGGACCATGATCTTTTCGCCGAGAAATCCCGTCATTCGCAGGGTCGAAACCTGTTCCAACAGTCCGGCATCCCGGCTTTGATGGATGAGTCGTCTGGGGTCATGCAGACCATCTTCCGCTGCGCCAATCTCGAAAGGCTGCTCCGACTTGAGGTGTACGACATTCAATATGTACGTAATGGGCTCGTTGGCCTGAAGAACCGTCGGTGCGAGAACGGCCAACAGCGAAAGCAGCACGAATGTCCGAGTCATGAGAAGCTCCTTGAGGTGAGTCGCCCGCAACACGAGAATAGACGATTTGTCGATTGCTGCAAGGTGAAACTGACTACCATCAGAAATTGCCGCTGCTGTTGTGGTCGTGCTATCATGTTTTGTGATGAATCCCACCATACTCACTCCCCTGCCCTCACGACATCTGTTTCGATTGCCTGCTGCTTCCGCAGCAGTTGCGGCAGGTTTGATGCTTGTCCTCTCAGGTTCCTTCAGCGTCGCCGCAGATGCAGAGCTGACTTCAGATGACGCATTCAACCAAGTCATCACACCCCTCTTTCTGGAACATTGCGTCGCCTGTCACGGAATTGACGAAGAGGTGTCGGGAGATGTGGATTTGGTGACTGTGAAGCAGGAGACACTGGTCAAGTCGCCGGAGTTATTGCGGAAACTTATTGACGTTCTCGCGGACCACGAAATGCCGCCCGAGGATGAACCGCAGCCGTCCGACTCGCAGCGACTTAAGGTTGTTGTCACTCTCCGCGACTTACTGCATCAGTCGGTGAAGAAGGATACGAGCTACGGACAGGCTCCCATCCGACGGATGAACCGGTTTCAGTACAACAACGCGGTTACCGATTTATTCCAGCTCAACTGCATTGTGTTCACACTTCCCGAAAGGATGATGCGGGAGCACAAGGGCTACTTCAAACCCGAAACGGGCCGGATGGCGGATGTCGTTCACGTCGGGAATCGCCCGTTGGGGAAATCGCAAATGATTGAACCGCGCCTTGCTGGCGTGGCGGCGTTTCCACAAGATTTGCGGGCGGAGCACGGGTTCGACAATCGCGGCGATCATCTTTCCATGTCGCCGCTACTCATGAATTCATTTCTCGCGCTGGGCCAGTCCATTACAGAAAGTCCGGACTTCGGGCCACGTACAGTGGGAATCTGGCAGGAGTTTTTCGTCCCACCACCAAAGACTGCGGACCTGCACGATGAAGTCTCACGACGACTGAGGCGTTTCCTGTCGCACGCGTTCCGTCGCCCGGTCGATGAGAAGACTCTGGAACGCTATTCAAGTTATGCGTTGCGACAAATCGAAGGTGGCACAGAGTTCAATGTGGCGATGAAGTCGGTGGCGGCGGCGGTCATTGCTTCACCTCGTTTTCTGTATTTGTATGACACTGCGTCCACTGATGGTCAGCAGACTTCAATTGACGACTACGAACTGGCCTCGCGATTGGCATTCTTTCTGTGGGGTAGTCTTCCCGATGAAACACTGCTCGAACTCGCGCGTCGTGGTGAGTTGAGTTTGCCCGATGTGTTGCAGTCACAGTTTCATCGCATGATGGCGGATCACAAACTCAAGCGATTTTGCGACAGCTTCCCGGCTCAGTGGCTGCAGTTGGATCGACTGATTTCTTCGGTTCCCAATCCAGAAATGTTTCCTGAGTTTTACTTCTCGAAGTACCGCGACAGCATGCACATGATGATGGAGCCGCTGCTGGTCTTTGAAACGGTGGTGATTGAGGATCAGCCGCTCACGCAACTCGTCGATTCCGATTTCACTTACCGCTCTGGACATTTGGAAGACGCTTACGGCGTGTTGAAGTCAAACGAACCGAAAGGACGCGGAGGCGAAGTCGAACAGCTCACGTTTCATCGTGTCCCGGTGACCGACCGTCGGGCAGGTGGTGTCATTACGAATGCCGCCGTGATGACCATGACCTCAGGAACGGAACGAACCAAGCCGATTACGCGCGGTGCGTGGATGGCGACGGTCATCTTCAACAGTCCTCCCGAGCCTCCGCCGGGAGATGTTCCGCCGCTCGCGGAGAAACCGCCCGCAGATGAAGAACAACTCACTCTACGTGAACGATTGATACTGCATCGCGAACGGGCCGATTGTCGAGGCTGCCACGAGAAAATTGACCCTCTTGGGTTCGCTCTTGAAAACTACAACGCCGTCGGTGCCTGGCGCGAAACCTACGAGAATGGACGCGATGTCGACACTTCGGGAACACTGTTCCACGAGCATGAATTCCACAATGTTGTTGAATTCAAAGACGCTGTACTGGCGGAGAAGGACCGATTCACTCGGGCGTTGGCTGGCCATTTACTCTCTTTTGCGCTTGCTCGTGAATTAGGTGCGAAAGATGAGCTGGCGCTGGACGAAATTGTGAAGGCGACCGCCGCCGATGATTACAAAATGCAAACGCTGCTGCGTCAGGTTGTGCTGAGTGAACCATTCCGCAGCAAGGATGTTCCCGGCCAATCCGTGGCGACGACTAAGCAGTAAGGATGTTTGAGTAATGAAAAACTCCTCACGACGAGATTTCCTGCGGGGACTGGGCGGAACGGTGCTCGCTCTTCCGTGGCTCGAAAGCCTTGCGAACGCGACATCACCGCCGGCGTCGCGGTTACGGATGGCGCAGTTCTATGTGCCCATTGGTGTTGTCCGGCGAGGATTCTTTCCCGGCGAGCAGGACGACATTATCCCCATGGGAAACCTCGGGAACGTCATGAAGTCCCTGGGCGAGCAGGATCCCAATTTCAGTGTGAAGCCACTGGCCGAACTCACGCCGACGATTCAGCCACTCGAACCGCTGAAGCACAAAATCAATCTCATCACCGGGATGGACCGGACATTCCAGCAGGGGACCGACGTCCACGCCCAGTGTGCCAGTTGCTACCTGAGCAGCGCGAAGCCGTACACAGTCGAAGGGACCGCCTGGCCACTGCAGCGGACGTTGGATCATATTGTCGCCGATAAAATCGGCACGCAAACACCGTTCGCAACATTGGAATTCAGTTGCAACAGCCATCGCGACAACAAGGAGTCCATCTACTTCGACAACATTTCCTGGTACGGAACCGGGCACCTGGCGCCGTCAATACGCGATCCCCGCAAAATGTACCGCCGGTTGTTTTCAACATCGGAGGCCGAGCGTTATCGCGACGTCACCGATTTGGTCTTGGAAGATGCACGCTCGCTCCAGCAGGACCTGGGTTACTCGGACAAGCAGAAGTTCGCTGAGTATTTTGAATCGATTCGGACCATTGAAAAGCAAATGGAGCGGCTGGAGAAAATGAAGGCCGAACTGGCCAAGGTGGGATTCGAGGAACCTCCCGAGGCGTATTTGCCGCGTGGGGAATACATCCGATTGATGGGTGACCTCATGGTGGTCGCTCTGCAAACCGGACTTACCAACGTCACCACGTTCATGGTGGGGCCAGAACGTTGGGATACGCCGTACCTGTTCGAAGAACTCTTCGACAAACCCCGCAGTCATCACGGAATGTCACACGACCAGACCAGAATGATTGACGACCTGCTGAAGGTGGACAAGTTTCACATGGAGCAGTTTCTGCACGTTATGCAGAGAATGGATGCCATTGTGGAGCCGGACGGCAGCACGCTGCTCGACAATACCCTGCTGACGTATGGATCAGGCCTGGGAGATGGTTCGACGCATCAATACAACGACCTGCCGATTATTCTGGCCGGCGGTGGCAAGCGAGTTGTCTCTGGGCAGCACATCAACATGCCGGAAGGAACACCACTGGCGAACCTCTGGCTGACGCAGGCCCGGTTGCTCGGTTTGGAAATCGATGAATTCGCCGACAGCACCGGTGAGATTTCTTCGCTGCTTTCACAGGCATAATCGAACATCAGCGCGAACCAAACCGCCGCTGTCGTGTCGCTGCTGTCAACTTTGTTGACGGCAGTCTCTACAGCGGGACGCGCAGTCGATACCATGTGTCGCTTTCACGTTGCACTCACATCCAATTAATGTGACGTTTCATGGCTGGTAAGAAATCGCAGCAGTCGAACAAGAAAGATACGCAGAACATGGTGGTCTGCCGAAATCGACGTGCGCGCCACAATTATGAAATCGTCGATGAAGTCGACTGCGGAATTGTGCTGGTCGGCAGTGAAGTGAAAAGCATTCGTGATGGACGCATTAGCGTTGATGAAGCGTTTGCCCGCATCGAACGCGGTGAACTGTTTCTCTACAATGTCGACATCTCGGAATACGCGCAGGCGTCCTATCTCAATCATGACCGGCATCGCGTACGGAAGCTGCTGCTCAAGAAGCGGGAATTGGACAAAATTGCCGAGCCTGCTCTTCAGAAAGGGATGACGCTCGTTCCCCTGGAAGTCTTCTTTTCCCGTGGCTTCGTCAAAGTCAAAATTGCCGTGGCACGAGGTCGTAAAGAGTACGACAAGCGGGAAAAGATTAAGAAAAATCAGGATCAAAAGACGCTACGAGAGGCCGTGCGTAAACGGGTGTGACACGGTTCAGCGACCGATCAACCACCAATGTCGGCTTGCTTCAACAGGCGAGCGACTCGGGCGCGGTTGACACCCAAATCGGAATGCCCGGTGCGGGAGGCAGACCGAATGTGAATGGTGTTGTGCTGGCGGTCGAGGTGCAGCTCCAGGTCATCCACAAACTGAAAGAGTGGCGTGGTGAATTCGGCGTGCAAATAGTTGTTGGTCTGGGTGACAACTTTGGCCCTTGCGTCCGACTTAATTGCGGCGACCAGTCGCTGCCATTGTTCACTGCCGTCACCCGCGAACTTGATGGGATCGATGGTGTGCTCCGGACGCGAATCGACGGAGCAAACACAATTTGGCTTGTCGGGACAGGAACGAAGCGTGCCGTCCAGCAGCCCAAGGCTTTCCGGTCGTTGTGAGGGTAAACCTCGTACGACCAGAAAGGCGACAAACAACACAGCGATAAAAATCACAAGGCCCCACATTCGCCATTTTACCGTTTGGACTTGTGTCATTGCATTCTTACGCAACGCCTACTTCAGGCCAGCCTGTCCGGCGATGTAGTCCATCACAATGGGATAGATGAAGTAAATCGCGCCACCAACAGCAGCGATGATGGCCAGCCAAATGAGCAGGCCGACGAAACCGAGCGTGCCATCGACAAGTTGCTTCAAATACTGCCACCATTTACGGCGTTCGTACTGCTTGGCCAACTTCTCATATTCTGCTGCCAGTCCCTGATTGCGGGTATTGGCCGTTTGACGCGTCAGCATTTTCCGAGCTTCGTCTTCAAAGACTGGGATTTGTATGAGCGGAAGGAAAGGGCCTTTGGCGTTCACCGCTGCCTGAGTGGTTTCGCCGAATGCGTCGGTTCGAATTCCCTGCAGGATTTTGCCGACGGGCATTTTGCCGACCTTGACTTTGCCGTCTTTGCCTGCGTAGCGGACGTAAAACTCGCCACTTGACGCTCCAGAAGATGACGACGCGGATCCTATGGACGGATCGGTCCCGGGGCGTTTGTTCGACACTGGAACGGATGGTGCCGACTGACGGCTGCCACCGACCATTGTTTGCGCGCCGCCAGCCATAGTGGGCGTGGAAGGGCTACGGCGCGTGGGAACTCGATCGGGGTCGTCAATAAATGAAAGCACTTCGCTGGCGAGGCCAAGTGACTCCAAATCTTTCGCGAAGTCGGCACAGGTTTGATAGCGGTGTTTCGGATCGTGTGCCATGGCCTTGTCGACCATCAGGCTCAGGCGTTCGGGAACTTCGGAATTAATGCGGTGGGCCGATTTGAAATTCCCCTTCTCCTTGTTGGTGATGAGTTCTACCAGCGAGTCGCCAGCGAAGGGAAGTTGCCCCGTGAGGAAGTGGTAAAGCGTGCATCCCAACGCATAGATGTCGCAACGGCGGTCGACGTGCTTTGCATTACGGGCTTGTTCGGGCGGCATGTAGTGTGGGGTTCCAAGCCCCGTGCCGCTTTGGGTCAGCGACATGTCGACGTCGTCAACGGCTTTGGCCAAGCCCATGTCGGAAACTTTGACCACACCCTTCTTCGTGACCAGCAGATTGTCGGGCTTAATGTCCCGGTGAATCATGTTCAGTTCGTGGGCGTGGTGCAGTGCATCAGCGGCAACGAGCGTGACGAGAAGTGCGTCGGGGACTGGCAGCTTTCCCAATTCATCAATCCAGTCCTGCATGCTTTTGCCGTCCATGAGTTCCATGGCGACATAATGGTGACCTTTGTACTCCCCCACGGCGTAGCAGGTCACCACGTTGGGATGCACAATTTTCGCCATGGACCGCGCTTCACGTACGAAGCGTTCAACGAATCCAGGTTTTGCCGCCATGTCTTTTGACAAGACTTTCACTGCACAAGTACGGTCCAGACTTATCTGGTGGCCCAGATACACCGTGCCCATACCGCCCTGGCCGAGCTTCTTGCGGAGTTCGAAGTCTCCAAGTGTCACCGTTTTTCCGCCGGAACTCTTTCCCGACATGCCCAATCTCCTTGTGACTGGATTCACCAAGTACATTTATTGACGCAATCAGCGATTCACGCCATCGGACTCCTCCGACAACCGATCTCTTGCCTCAACTAAGGTACTGTATGATATTGGCTTCGTCTTTTTGTGGACACGAAATGTTCCTCAAACGAGAGAACTCTCGCTTTTGTCTGTGCTGGGATTATGTCGGATGGTGCCCACTACAGCCAAGTGACAAACGGCCATTTCCGTCCCGAAACAGAAAACTGGTCGGAAGTTAGAAGCGGACACCCCGCCGGAAATGCTATCCTTCCCAGCCGCCAACCACACGCTTTACCAACCGTTAACAAATCCTCAATTCATGCACAATCGATTGATTTGCAGCGCCACGGGGGAGTCGCTCCCCATTGACCAGCTCCAAAACCTGGGGCCGACGGGAAAGCCATTGCTGGCCGAGTATGACCTCGATTCCATTAAGGCCGGCTTTCAGCCAGATAACGTGCGGCAGCGTGACGCCCGCTCCATGTGGAAATTCTGGGAAGTCATGCCAGTCGACAGGATGAGTGACGCCGTGTCGCTTGGCGAGGGCCTGACTCCCCTCATTCCCTGCGAAAAGCGGGGCCCATTCGCCAAATACGAAAACCTGTTCATCAAAGATGAATCGACGAACCCCACGGGCAGCTTCAAAGCCCGTGGAATGTCGGCAGCCGTCACGCGAGCCAAGGCGTTGGGAGCCAAAGTCGTGGCTCTGCCGTCTGCAGGTAATGCCGCCGGAGCTGCGGCTCACTACGCCGCAAACGCTGGCATGCAATGCTTCCTGTTCATGCCGGAAGACACGCCGCCCGCCAACATTATTGAATCAGTGTTTGCGGGGGCCAACGTGTTCCTGGTCAACGGCCTCATCAGCGATTGTGGAAAGCTCGTGAAGCAAGGCTGCGAACGTTTTGGCTGGTTTGACCTCTCAACACTTAAGGAGCCGTTCCGTGTTGAAGGGAAGAAAACCATGGGGTACGAACTCCCATTCGATTTAGAGCGGGCTCCCGGAGGGCACGGATTCCAACTGCCCGACGTCATTTTCTACCCTACGGGGGGAGGAACTGGCCTGATTGGCATGTGGAAAGCATTCGCCGAAATGGAGCAACTTGGCTGGATTGGTCCGGAACGTCCGAAAATGGTTTCGGTTCAGGCCGAAGGCTGTGCACCGGTTGTTAAGGCCTACGAGTCGGGTGCTGACCACGCCACCATGTTTCCTAACGCCCATACGGTTGCTTCAGGACTCCGGGTGCCTGCCGCCGTCGGGGATTTCCTCATGCTCAATGCTATTCGCGAAAGCGGCGGCGCGGCAATTTCTGTTTCGGACGACGAGCTCATGGCTGGCGCCAGCGAAATTTGCCGCCATCAGGGTGTTTGTGCCTGCCCGGAAGGTGGGGCCGTGTGGAAAGCCTGCGAGAAGCTACTCGCATCGGGATGGCTTGATCCTGCGAGTCGAATCGTCCTCTTCAACACGGGGACCGGTCTGAAGTACAATCATTTGTTGAAGGTGGGTGATCTGCCCGTGCTTGATCACAACGACCCGAACTGCCTCGACCAAATTGTTTCGTAGTTACTGAAAAACTGACACATGCATTGGGACAAAGTCTCAGTTCTCTGCTTTTTCGCCAGCTTCACGATTGCGTTGCTGCTGGAACTCTCGCAGTTCCTGTACCGCACGCGGGTGACGCGACTGGGGGCCATTGGCTTCACTGCCGCCGGCGTCATTGCCCAGACAATTTACCTGACGGTTCGCAGCCAGCAACACGACCTGCCGCCTTTGCTCGGTTCGTCACATGACTGGTTGCTTGTACTGGCGTGGCTGACCGCCGTGGCGCTCATTGGCGTACAAGTCTGGAATCTCGAATTCTCTCTGGGAGTGTTCCTGCTGCCCGTGGTACTCGTGCTGGTCGGGGCGGCTCGGTTTGTGAGCGAGGCACCAAATCCTCGCATTGGAACACTCCGCCACTGGGGGATGTTTCATGCGTCGTTGTGGGTACTCGGAATTGGTGGGGTGACGCTGGCGCTCATTGCGAGTTTGATGTATCTGGTGCAGCATCGCCGCTTGCGGAGCAAGCAGACGGAGTCACCCGGATTGCATTTGTTCAGTCTCGAGCAGCTCAGCCGCATTAACTGGTGGCTGATCATTTTCTCCGTTCCGCTGCTGACACTCGGAATGGCCAGCGGATTGTGGATGACTTACCTCGCCCGCGACTCCGAACATCCCGTGAATTTGGCCAGCCTGGAATTCGTCGCCAACGCCTTGATGTGGCTCATGATGGCCGTTCTATGCGGCTGGATGATTTCGTCACATAAAGCCGCTGGCAAGCTGGTCGCGTGGCGAACCGTGTTCGCCTGTGGCTTTCTACTGATTGTCATGCTCGTTATTCGACTGTTGAATTCCGGCAGTATCCACGGGGCATAGTCGTTCCAGGTTGTTTCAAAACCTACCAGCCTGCGATGGATAATCAGCAGAATCACGGACAGAAATGTCCGTGCCACCGGGTATTGAAAATGCCATTACTGCACGAACAGAAACTCGTTTGAGTTGAGCATCGCGCGGGCAAATTGCTTCAGGCTGGTGGCTCGAACGAATTCGGTCGCGGCCTGAACTTCTTCGGCAGTCGCGGCTCTGCCATAACAGAGCCGATACGCAAGGGCGATTTGATTTCCCGTATCTGGTCCCCCCTGCTCCGTCAGCCGCTCCGCGAAAATGTCTGCCTGCTGCTGCACGAATGCGCTGTTCAACAAATTCAGTGCCTGCAACGGCGTTGTAGAGCGACTGCGAACGGGCGCGACCTGATTCCCGTCAGGACAGTCAAACAGGCCGAACACGGCATCCTGCTCCTGGCGTACTTTGGTCATGTAAATCATGCGGCGCCAGTCTTCTGGGCCGAAACTCGTCTTGGGATGAAAGTGCCGCACGTTTTCGAGTTCCACTTCAAACGCACTGAATCCCGGACCGCCACGATGTTTATCCAATACGCCCGACGCTTCCAGAATGCTGTCTCGAATTGCTTCCGCTTCGAGACGACGAGGAGCGAATCGCCACAACAGTCGGTTGGATGCGTCCACCTGCAGTGCCTGTTGCTGCGGTCGATTGGACTGCTGCCACGAGTGGGACAACAGGATTTGTCGATGAATGTGTTTCAGCGACCAGTTGTTGGCAATGAGGTCGCCAGCGAGCCAGTCCAGAAGTTCGGGATGCGAAGGTGGCGTGCCGTTGTGCCCAAAATCGCTGGGCGTATCGACAATTCCCGAGCCGAAATGGAATTGCCACAACCGGTTCACAATGACGCGGGCCGTCAGTGGATTTTCGGGATCAGCAATCCAGTTGGCGAATGCAATGCGGCGCTGTTGCTCAGGAGTGGCGTTTGTCAGTTCCAGCCCGCCAAAGAACTCAATGGAATTTGGCGAAACTTCCTCACGTTTGGCCATGGGGTCCCCACGAAACAGGCGATGACTTATGCCAGGTTGTTTAAACGTACCGGCGTAGGCCATAGGCGGAGCGGCCAGCTCATTGCGTTGCTGTTGCAGTGACTGCAATGTAGCGAACAACTCCTTGCCGATCGCGGCTTCCTTCGGCGGATGACTGTCAAAGTCGTACTCCGGTTCATCCGGCTTTGCGTTCCCAAACGGCTTTCGGTCCTCTGATGATGCGACCTCGCGCTTGTTCCCTGCTGCATCGGTGATTTCGATGCGGTATTTCGTTGCCAGTCGATCGGCGAAACGTCCTTCGCGGTCGCGCCCCCATTCAATTCGATCAATTCCGGCGACCGTCGGGAGTTCAATTTCCACCCAACCAGCGCCTGCTTCGTTGGATATCCAGCTGCGGCTGTTTCCAAACTGGCCATCGTTGATGTGCTCCAGCTTGTGGATTTCATAGCCGGGCAGCGACGACGAACAACGCGCTATTCCCCCCTGCTCCTGGAGTCCAACCTGCTGTGAACCCGCAAACAGAACGAGTTCATCGAGGCATGGCTGCGATGCATTGGTCGCCAGAATGGTGAACCGTACGACTTTCGCTTCGACGGCGTCAAACTCCTCGACGTTGTGCAGTGCGTTGACCGCCGGACGCAGCACCTTGCCTTCCGGACTTTGCGGAAGGAATGGCCGAAGTTGCTTCCGCACCTGAGCGATTTCCCGATCAATTCGGGCGATTTCCACGTTGTTGCTTTTCGTTTGCGGCAAAGCCCGGTCACCATGTTCTACCCCAGCAAACACGGCCTGCATCGAGTAGAAGTCAGTCTGGGTAATGGGATCAAACTTATGGTTGTGACACCGTGCGCAGCCGACGGTTAGTCCGAGAAACGCCGTGCCGGTTGTGTTGAGCAGGTCCGTCAGTTCATCCTGCCGCTGCATGAGTGTGAGATTAATGTCCGGGCTTTTCACAATGTCATGCGGCCCAGCGACCAGAAATCCGGTGGCAATGGGTGCGTCGAGTGCATCGCCCGCGATTTGTTGTTTGACGAAATCGTCGTACGGCAAATCGTTGTTAAAGGCGTCAATCACCCAGTCCCGGTAACGCCAGGCGTTCGGACGTTCGCGGTTTGTCTCGAATCCGTGCGTTTCGCCAAAGCGAATCAAATCGAGCCAGTGCCGCGCCCAGCGTTCGCCATAGTGGGGAGAAGCGAGCACATTGTCGACAAGCTTTGGCCAGGCGTCGGGGCTGTCATCATGGACGAATTCGTCGACCTCAGCCGGTGAAGGAGGGAAGCCCAGCATCACCAGATACAACCGACGGATGAGTGTGCGCCGGTCAGCTCGCTCTGAGGGGGACAATCCGTTCTGTTTCAGTTTGTCTTGGACGAACGCATCAATGGGCTCAATGTCGTCCACGCCGACGAGCGGCGGCTTGGGATGCGACAACGGTTGGAATGACCAGTGTGTGTCGCGTGCGTTACCTGCTGCCGCGATCGCAGCCGGAATTTCTCCCCCCTGCTCGATCCACAATTTGACCAGTTCCAGTTCTGCTGCGGTGAGTTGTTCCCCTTTGCCTTCGGGGGGCATCACGAGGTCTTCTTCCTCTCCAGCCAGCACTCGGAACAGGAAACTCTCCTGCGGCTTTCCTGGAACAACTGAGGGCTCACCCCAGTCACCGCCTTTGTGTAGTGATTTCTCCTGGTCGAGTCGCAGCCCGCTTTCTTGTTTTTCACCCCCATGACAGTGCAGGCACTTTTCCGCGAACACGGCATACACCTTGTCGCTTGGGCTCGTGTCCTCCGCTGAAGCGATAGGGGCGAACGCAAGGATGAACAGGACGAGAAGGCGAGTGGCTGACGCAACACGGATCATGGCGGGGCCGTTCACGAGACAACGGAAATCTGGGCGGGAGTCACCGTCGACAACGTTTGCGTCGTCGGAAAGACCTACACGTAGGATACCCCAACGCATCAACGAGTTTCTACCTGAGTTGCGTTTTCAGTATGAGTTTCACCCTGTAGGCCGGACCACAGGCCGCTGGGAAACTGCCGGAACTGCGCAAACTGCAACCTTGTCTTTCGAAGACGTTCGTTTGATGGACGAACTGTGTGTGGCCGAAGTTCCGGCAACACGTACGTTTGCTTCGGTCCGGCCTACGACAACTTAGAATGCCGGAGTGGGGGGAATCGAGCCCATGTAGGGCGAGGACTGAGGAACCGCCATGTTGTAGTACGGAGGCTGCCCACCCATTTGCGGGTACGACTGTGGATACGCGGGATATCCGGGAGGAATCATTGTTCCACGGTTTGGCAACAGCGGTCCCGATGGAATTGCTGGCGGTGCGACGCCATTGGGATGAGTCTGCACTCTCAGCCACGATACGTATCCGCGACTCTTCGCCAGTTGTTGTTCCGAGCGTTGCCAGCCAAATTCACGTGGCCGGAATTCCGCGTCAGGGCCGACGTTATTGTCTGGGAAGGGATCCTGGATTTGATAATCCCGCCGCGTCATCTCTGTGTTCTGAACTCCCCAGAAAGGGTAACGCGTCGTCCAGGGACACCCACTCAGGGACAAAACAAGCACGGCGCATCCGCAGATTGCGGTCGTCTGAGAGAACAAATTACGAGGCTTGGCGTTCATGTGGTGCGATTTAGCACACAACCGGCAAATGCTGCCAGACGAATTCTCGCCGGATTACCTGTCTCAAATGAGCCCCTCCCAGGATTCGCCCTCGGCAGGAGACTTTGCCCCTACCCCGGCGGCCGTCACATCCCGGATTGCAACGCGTCCAGGTGGCGAGCGAAGTGGTCTTCGAGCACCTCGCTGTATGTTTCGGGATGATTCTCCAGCACTTGGCGAATTGCGGGACCGAATTCGGGATGGGTCAGCGTAGATCCGAACGTACAGTGGAGGATTTGACGTCCTGGTTCGGTGAATCCCTTTCCTTGAGGCACGTCGGACCAGCATTCAAGGTAGAGCTTTTCCAACTGTTCAATGGGCAGGTCGTCTCCTGCGGGAACAGCCTCATTGGTTGCGGACACGTGGTACGTGGCTTTGTCGACGTCATACCGCTCCCGTGCGAAGCGGACGAGCGTGCGGAAAAGCTGCTCGTCGTGTCGGGCAACCACTCGCAAGGCCTCCAGATAACTTGTCCCCGCCGTTTTGACGTGGAAACGTCCTTTAGTCGCGCGAGCAAGTGCCGCGTACATCGAGATTTTGTCAGACCCGGAGTGTAGGCTCAGTTTGTAGGGGCCGAGGAGATCAGCAATGGCGGCGTGGTCGTTGAGTGATGTTTCCAAGGCATCGAGGTCACCTTTGTAGTCGACTCCCTTTTCCAACTCTCCAATGAACCGTGGTGCCAAACTTACGAGGTTGATTCCCGCCTGCAGGCACTGATCAGCGATGATGTAGTGTTCCGCAAGTGTTGTGGGTTGGTCAGTTTCGTCGACCGATAATTCGATCTCGTGTGCACGTCCGGCATCATCCTGCACCTGCTTGATATGAGCGGCCAGTTTGATAGTGCTTTGGATCGCTGCCCCGTACTTCACTGCAGCCCGCATGCACGCTTCTTCTGACAGACTGATGGTCGTTCCAGTGGTCAGTTCAATCGTCTTACCAAGGTATCCTTCATACCAGTCGGCGACACCACGCGAGCTTTCGAACTTTTCACGCAGCTGCGATTCACTGTAATCGTCCACCTGCTGGTCGACGTCACCGGACGGATCAATCGTAAAGAAGGTGAATCCAGCAGCGGCCGTCACATCGACATCGGCCGGAGTTTTGAGATGGTCCGCATCGGCCCCGACGGGGTCGGTCCAACCGGCGGCGGCAACAGCGGCTATTGCTTCAGCCATGACCTGTTGAGCGGTGCGATTTGTCCTGCTCATTTCCCGGATGGACTGTTGCGGGAAGATGGGAGCAATCCCACTGCCGGAGCGTCGCATCGCTGCAATGTGGCCGGGGGTCGCCAGGCCAATTCGATCACCAAAGCCGAAGCTGGGGGTCAGTCCGAGGGGAACGCAGGGAGCCGTCTGAGGTGAGGTCATGAAATCGTACGAGGTTCAGGAGTGGTTGCTTTTCTGATTGATTTGACGCCATTTTTACAGATTAGTCACCAATTGTCTCGGCAGCGGTCTGTGCTCATATCAGCGGCTACCACGGAGTGTGGAAAACACGCCAACTTACCCACACTACCGAAGCGGAACACGTGGCATAAAGAGCATGATCGGGGGACTTCAACGATTTGAGTCGCCCGAGTCATTGTGTCGAAATACCTCGATAAGGTCTGCCCGTACCCCTCTTTTCGTGATGGGGCAGATTTCGTATAGAAGCCGCTCGAGAACATCCCTGCGGGGATTTTCGCAACGTTGGCAAGGTTGCCGACGTAAATAGAAGGTCGTAAGGAGACGTAACGGATGTCCACAATTCAACCCAACCGCCGACTGGGACGTGGTTTAAATGCGCTGCTGGGCGGCGGAACTCCCTCGACAGAAGAGCGTGAACAGGAAGCGGTCGGCAGCTTGCGCACGGTGGCCGTCTCGCTGATTACCCGAAACCCCTTCCAGCCCCGTAAGGACTTTGATCCTCAATCCCTTGGTGATTTGGCGGCCAGCATCAAGGAACATGGTGTCTTGCAGCCACTGCTGGTTCGCGAAGTGGATGGTGGCTATCAGCTCATCGCCGGGGAGCGTCGCTGGAAGGCGGCTCAGAAGGCTGGTTTGCAGTCGATCCCCTGCCAGGTGGTGGATGTCATCGATAAGACGGCCTGTGAATATGCTCTAGAAGAGAATTTGAAACGCCAGGATCTGAACGATCTCGAAAAGGCTCAGGCGTTCCGAGATTACATTAGTCACTTCGAGTGTTCGATTGAGGAACTGGCGAAGCAACTGAGCATGAGCCGTTCAGCCATCAGCAACCTCATGCGGCTTTTGGAACTTTCCGATCCCGTCAAAAACGCGTTGCACTCCGGCAAGATTTCCGGTGGCCACGCGCGTGCATTGCTCCCACTGGAGTCGGTCGATCAACTCCAGCTTGTCGGACGAATTCAGGCGGAAGGCCTCTCCGTCCGCAAGACAGAAGCAGCCGTTCGAGAGTTGCTCGGTCGACCGGAACCTGCTGCAGTCGTCAGCGAGCCTGCGGCTGCTTCCGCAGAGTACGAATCCGGTCCTGCGAACTTCGAGCCCGCTCCGCAATTCGAATCTGCACCAGCGCCAGCAATGTCTGAGCCGGAATTCAGCTCCGAGCCAGTTCCCGCATTGTCCATTGAAGCGGCGCGGGAAGAGTCCGAGGAATTGCGGACAAACCACATTCTGTCGCTCGAACAACAGCTCACCGACCTGTTCGGTGTGAAAGTGCAAATCAAGCTGAAAAGCAAAGAATGCGGTTCCGTGATTATTCCATTCGATTCCAACATGGAATTCGAACGCATTCTTAACACGGCTCGGCGCGCGGGATAGTCGCAACTTTTGACGTCACGAAGCGTAACGGTACGGTGAGGTAGTGATCGACCTTGACACACGTACGCACTCCGGGGAAGTTCCACATCCATAACTCATTGTGGGCTGTTGAGCTTCATCCGATTTCATGACGTCCCTCGATTCCACTGCTCCCATTCTCGTCACCGGTCACCGTGGTCTGGTTGGCTCCGCCATTGTACGGTCGCTGCAGGCTGCTGGCTTGAACAATCTGGTCCTGGCCACACGAACCGAAGTGGACCTTCGTGATCAGAAACAGGTCAGCGACTGGTTCGACCGCACGCGTCCTCGATACGTCCTGCACGTGGCCGGGAAAGTGGGCGGCATTCTGGCGAATTCGACATATCCCGCCGACTTCCTCTACGACAACATTCTCATGCACGCCACTGTCATGAAAGCAGCTCATGAGTCGGGCGTGGAAAAGCTGTTGTATCTCGGCAGTTCCTGCATTTATCCCAGAGAATGCCCACAGCCCATCAAGGAAGAGTATCTGCTCACCGGTCCGCTGGAACGCACCAACGACGCCTACGCAGTTGCCAAAATCTCGGGGCTGGTGGCCTGCCAGTCGTACCGACGCCAACATGGCTGTAACTTCATTTCGGCCATGCCCACCAACCTCTACGGGCCCAACGACAACTTTTCCCCGACGGGATCGCACGTACTGCCCGCGCTCATTCGACGCTTCCATGAGGCCCGTGAACGGGGCGACATTACCGTCACGATTTGGGGTACGGGCAAGCCCATGCGTGAGTTCCTGCATGTCGATGACTTGGCCCAGGCCTGTCTGTTTCTCCTCGAAAACTACAACGACGAGTCGACTATTAACGTGGGAACCGGCGAAGATGTGACGATCGCCGAACTCGCCCAGTCGGTGCGGAACGTCGTCTATCCCGGGGCGAAACTCGAATTCGATACTTCCAAGCCAGACGGCACGCCGCGCAAATTACTGGATGTCTCGCGTCTGCATTCGCTTGGCTGGAAGCACAGTATTTCACTTCAAGACGGTATTGAGTCAACCTACCAGTGGTTCCTCGATCACCAGGACGATTTCCGGGGTTGATGCGAAACCCAAGACTTGCCAACCTCTCCAGACCTGCCAGATCAAATCTGGAACTCAAGCACATCATCAACAGCAATTCACGTAGTGTGGCCAAGGAATTTCCTATGTCTCTCCCTCCAAGAAACAACAAGAAAGCCCTCATCACGGGCGTTACCGGGCAGGATGGCTCATACCTCGCTGAGTTGCTGATTTCCAAGGGCTATGAAGTGTGGGGCGTCATTCGGCGCTCGTCTTCGTTCAACACGGGACGGATCGACCACATTTATCAAGATCCTCATGAGCCCGATGTCCGTCTGCACCTCATGCACGGCGATCTCACCGACTCGTCGTCCATTAACCACATCCTGAAATGCGTCCGACCGGATGAGGTGTACAACCTCGGTGCTCAGTCGCACGTGAAGGTTTCGTTTGATATTCCTGAGTACACAGCGGACGTCACGGGCTTGGGCACCATTCGACTTTTGGAAGGAATGCGTGAACTCGATGTCAACGCCCGTTTCTATCAGGCCTCGTCGTCAGAACTGTACGGCAAGGTGCTGGAGACTCCTCAGACGGAGAAAACGCCGTTCTACCCCCGCAGCCCGTATGCGGCGGCCAAGGCATATGCCTTCCACGTAACCCGAAACTATCGAGAGTCGTACGGGACATTCGCAGTGAACGGCATTCTGTTCAATCACGAATCACCCCGACGTGGCGAAACATTTGTGACCCGCAAAATCACCCGTGCGGTGGCGCACATTGTGACCGGCAAACAGGATTGCCTTTACCTCGGCAACCTGGACGCCAAACGAGACTGGGGATTCGCTGGCGACTATGTCGAAGCGATGTGGCTCATGTTGCAGGCGGAAATTCCAAACGACTATGTCATTGCAACAGGAGAAACCCACACTGTACGCGAATTCTGCGAGCGAGCCTTCGAAGCCGTCGACAAGCCCATTAGCTGGGAAGGTGAAGGGACCGACGAAGTCGCCAAGACCGCTGACGGCAAAGTCGTCATCCGTATCGACCCCCGCTACTTCCGCCCTGCCGAAGTGGAACTCCTCCTCGGTGATCCCAAGAAGGCCAAGACAGAACTTGGCTGGGAACCAAAAGTCACCTTCGCCGGCCTCGTCAAAATGATGGTCGAGCACGACCTCGCCGCTGCCAAAGGTAAAGGCACGCCGCAAGCGATGGCAGCTACGGAACGACTGTAAGCAGGAGAATGCCGTTCACATTCGAGCTAGGTGGTCGTACAATTCGGTACTAGTTGGAGTGTTGCTTGGTGGGCATGCCCACCAAAGCGAGTCATATCGGTCTTGAAATAGGTGTCCAAAATGGCAGTCGCTTCTAATCCTGACCAAATTCGCGAGCAATGGCGTGCCCGTCTGACAGATCTCATTGGTCAAATTCAGAATTGGGCTAATAACTTGGGATGGGCGACACGTCAAATCGATGTGTCCGTTGACGATTCAGAACTGGGCAGGTACTCACTTCCGGCGCTTCTTATTCAGGAGGGGGGGATACGCATTCTTGTTGAGCCAGTTACCCACTCCGCTCCTGGTGCTGACGGAGTCGTCGATCTCTATCTCATGCCTGGATATGACGACATCGCGAGTCTGTACAGCATTGAAGGGGATTGGAAACTGCATTACATGTTTCCTGGGACTTCTGCTGTTGCCACCATTCGCGATGCGGAATCCAAATCGTTGACGTGTGATTCTCTTCGGGAAGTCCTGGACGAAATGAAAAAGAATGCCGTCTAAGAGACACGAATGGCTGACGCGCATCAAGGCCGTCGAACGTGAGTACAAATCGATCCATTACGCCACCGTATTCCTGCGAGACGCTGTTGCCGACAACCCAAGCTCATTGAAAGGTGAACTGAGGGTCAGAGATCTTGACGAAGCCAGCAGGAATCTCGAAGGCACGTACATTATTCGGCTGTTCTCAGAATTCGAGACATGCCTGCGGGCATTCTGGATGGTTGCATACGGTCAACCTCCAACCAGGACTCGCGATCTTCTCGATGGGGTTGGGGCGCGGCGGATCATTCCATTTGATCAAATCAACAATGCCCATCGGGTGCGCGAATTCAGGAACAGTCTGGTTCACGCTCGTAACGCAAATGTTGAACCAATCCCAATAGATCGGGCGCGCAGTATTTTATGCCATTATTCAGCCCGTCTCCCAATCGATTGGTAGTCTGCATGTGGATTCATTTTTTGAAGTGCTAACGTTGCGTACAGAAAACGTGACACGTCAGAAACTCGCAGAACGAATCTAGATATTTCGGGTCAATGGCCGCGCTGCGGCCTTCGAAGCCGGAAACGTGTACTCAGCAATCGGAACGAATTGGCCACCGGTTGAGTCGAACGCAAACACCTCACCAGTTTCAATTTTGTAGACCCAGCCGTGCAGGTGCAAATCTCCCTTCACCAGACGCGACGCGACGGCAGGAAGTGTCTTGAGGTTCTCCAGTTGGACCAGCACGTTTTCCTCGACAGTGGCCGTCAACAGCTTATTACCCTCGAGGTGCTGATAGTTGTCTTTGACAATTCGCTGAGTTGTTGCCGCATGAGAGAGCCACGAACTGACGGCAGGTAGACTTTCGAGTTTTTCTGGACGCAGCAGGCCGTCCATTGCTCCACAATGTGAGTGACCGCAAATGATGATGTCCTTCACTCCTAGCCCTGCCACCGCGAACTCGATTGTCGCGGCCTCGCCCCCGTTTGCTGCCCCGTGCGGTGGCACAATATTTCCGGCATTTCGCAGGATGAAAAGTTCTCCAGGAGCAGCCTGAGTCAGCAGGCTTGGATCGATACGCGAGTCTGAACACGTAATGAACAGTGTCTCGGGGCTTTGTCCTCGTGACAGCGACTCAAAGAGGCCCTTCAGGGGCCGGAATTCCGTCGACTGAAAGTTGTGGATTCCCTGAATGAGCTTCTGCATGGTTGTTCGTTCTTGCAGTTCGCAGGTTAAGACACACTAATTCATGTTGATGCGTAAGGGGCGCACCTGGAGCGGCATCTTTTCGGGCGAATTATTACGGCAGCCTGCAATTCGACCACTTTGAATCATGCGCTAAGTTTGCAAATTCACGAATTCGCCTGGTCCACTCATTGCTCGAGCCCATCGTCTCACTTGGACTCGATCAAAGCCCGTCGCATTTCAATGATTTTCTGGTGATCATCTGGAACAACAGCCGGGTCCACATACTTGGTCAAATCTCGCATCGCAATGACCTTGTAGTCGTTCAGCGACAAATACTTCATGAATGCTTCAAAGTCGTGTTGATCGAGATTTACCCAGGAATGGGCCGTGTCGGGAACTCCATGGAACTGCAGTACCGCAATTCGACCGTCTTTCGCCTGCTGCACAGCACGGACAAAGTTGGCGAGTTGCCAGTTGGGGCGTGCATCACCAGCGGAGGGTAACAACAGGGGATGATCGAGACCCGGCTGGTAGGCAAAGCCGTTGCCTTCTTCATACGGATATTCCGGCGCGCCGCCGCGACGGGCGAAATGAATCCCATGCTCGTTGAGAATTGCGAATGCTTGCGGCGAAATGGCATTGCCGGGCCAGGCAAAAGAAACGGGCTTGGGGATTCCGTACTCAGCGCACCGCTGTTCAATGCCACTTAATTGCTCTTCCAGTCGGCTGACGTTGGCATCGGTAATGCCTAAGTGATCGCGCGTGTGGTTTCCAATTTCGAATCCGTCCTCATGCAACTGCTTGATTTGCTCCCACGTGAGGTAGTCCTTCTTGTTCGTTTTGAAATCGAACCCTTCGGTGATGAAGAACGTTGCCCCAAATCCGTACTGCTTCAGCGTCGGTGCAGCGACGGTGAAATGCGAACGGGACGCGTCATCAAACGTCAGGACGACGAGTTTGTCCGGGATGGGCTGACGAACGGCAGTCGCCGGTTCCTCGGCCTGAACTGCCTCAATACAAGCAAACAGCAACGCAACGAGCAGCAGTCGAGTCATAGTTCCAAGTTGAGCTGAATATTGATTGAACAAAAGGACACCGGCAGGTTCGCACCTCGGCATTCCCCCGTCAACGGTGGACCATTCTCATCGCGTACGGTAACGTCATTCTCGGCAGTTCAGACAAGTCACCACAACCGGGAGCCAAATATGCAACGCGTTGTCACCACCTGTTTCTCTATGCTGGTTCTCTTCGCATTGTCCCCCGGAATTTGTTCCGCCAAAGAAGGTGACCGCGTCTTCCGTGCTGGTGCCGCCACGAGCAACATTACGCCGCCGCTGGGGGAACTGGTGGTGGGCGGCTGGGCACCGTTTCCCGCAACAAGTATTCACGACGAACTGCATGTGCGTTGTCTGGTGCTGGATGATGGAGAGCACAAAATCGGGTTCGCCATTTGTGACAACGTCGGCATTCCTCGCGAAGTGTTTGATTTGGCGAGGAAGTACATCGACGAGGAAACCGACTTGCCCGGTGCCAATGTCCTGATGTCAGCCACTCATACGCATTCGGCGACGACGGCTCGCGGTCCCAGTAAGACAGCGGCAGAAGAGAATCTCACGTGGTATCAGCAGTTCGTCGCGCGGCGAATTGCTGATGGCATTCGACGTGCTCTGGTCAATCTCGAACCGGCCCGCATTGGCTGGGGCGGGGTTGATGAACCGGACGAAGTGTTTAATCGCCGCTGGCATGTCACCGACCCAGACATGCTGAAGAATCCCTTTGGCGGCGTGGACACGGTCCGTATGAATCCTCCCCGCGGAAACGCGGCACTCGTGAAGCCAGCCGGGCCCATTGATCCCGAAGTTTCCTTCATCAGCGTGCAGGCGACCGACGGACGTCAAATTGCCCTGCTTGCCAACTACTCGCTGCATTACGTCGGCGGCGTAGGTAAGGGAGAAGTGAGTGCGGACTACTTCGCCATTTTCGCGAACCGGGTTGGCGAATTGCTGGAGGGGGCGAAAGACAATCCCAAATTCGTGGGCATGATGACGAACGGCACGAGCGGCGACATCAACAACATCAATTTCCGCGACAAATCGCCCAAGCGGTACGCACCGTACGAGAAAATGACCGAGGTCGCCGAACACGTGGCGCAAAAGGTAGCCGCCGCGCATAAGTCCATTGAGTTTCACGACTGGGTGCCGGTCGACATGGCACATTGTGAACTGACACTGCAGGTCCGCAAGCCAGATGCTCAATTGTCTTCCTACCTCGAACAAGTGCGTGCTCGCGCCGACGACCAGAAGTATCACACCCACGAGAAAATCTACGCCGACCGCATTGAGCGACTCGTCGAAGGCCCAGACGACGTCACCATTCTGTTGCAGTCAGCCCGCATTGGAAACCTGGGAATTGGTGCGATTCCCTTCGAAGTGTTCGTGGAAATCGGATTGGAAATCAAAGAGAAAAGCCCCTTCGAGGACGCGTTTACCATCGAACTCGCCAACGGTTCCTACGGGTACCTGCCTACGCCCGAGCAGCACAAACTCGGCGGCTACGAAACCTGGATGGGGACCAACAACGTGCAGCTCGACACCTCGGAGAAAATCGCCGACCGTGTTCTGATGCTGATGCAGCAGTTGAAGGAACGTGAATAGTAGTTCTGGGATGGTGGCAAGTATTTCGGTCAATTCTTGAGGGCGGTGGGTGATATGGCTTTGTACGAAATCGGCAACGACAGTTTGCGCGTCATCGAACAGACAACGTTTGTCGGAGTCAAATTGAAAGAACGTGACGTCCAGCGATTGTTGCGAACGCAAATTGAAGTTCTTGATCCCGACCTGTATGTCTTGGCCGAGGAGTTCAGCGAGTGGCAGGATTCTAGCCGCCGCATCGACTTGCTCGCGATCGATCGCGACGCACAACTGGTGGTCATCGAACTGAAGCGGACCGAGGATGGCGGTCATATGGAACTGCAGGCCTTGCGTTACGCGGCCATGGTTTCCGCAATGACCTGGCAGGAAGCCGTTGAGGCGCACCGCGAATACCTTCAGACCATTGGCGTAATGGAAGACGCGGAAGAAAGGATTCTCAGCTTCCTGGACTGGACTGAAGCGAGAGTCGATGACTTCGGTCAGGAAGTGCGCATTGTGCTGGCGTCCGCGAATTTCTCGAGAGAGCTGACGACCTCAGTGCTGTGGCTCATCGAAAAGGGTGTCGACATCCGCTGCATTCGCATGATGCCGTATTTCAATGAACAGCAGTTACTCCTCGATGTTCAGCAAGTCATCCCGCTTCCTGAAGCAGCAGACTATCAGGTTCGCTTACAAAAGAAGGCGCAGGAAGAGCAGTCAGCTCGACGGGAAGATGGTGAAAAGAAAGCCCTGCGGAGAAAATTCTGGGATGGTGTTTTGGAGTTGGCGAATAAGACTTTGCCCCTGCATGAAAAAATCTCGTCATCGCCTGAGGCATTCCTTTCAGCGACGAATGGCGGAATCCAGTTCTGCTACATCATTACCAATAAGAATGGGCGGGTCGAATTGAACTTCAAGAGAACCAAGGCCGAGAACAAAGCGATTTTCGACGAACTGTTTGCGAAACGCGTTGAAATCGAAGCGGCGTTTGGTGGGCAACTCGACTGGCAACGCCAGAACAATAACGATCTTTCTAAGATTTGCTCGGACGTTTCCGGTGGCGGTCTTCCCGATGAGGATTCGTGGCCTGTACTGCAGCCGAGACTCGTAGACGCAATGAAACGGTTATTTGACGCGATGAATCCTTACGTGCAGAAGTACCGCGAGGGAGCCGATGTCGAACTCCCATCGACGACGGAAACTCCCTCGGCGTAGGGCCTAATCGAGCCTCCTTTTGCCGGGCGGACGGAATCTCACAAATTCCAGCCTTGAAAAAGGTTCCGGTGTGGGGGATCATACGGGTCGACAAGGTTTTGTCGGCTGAAAGTGACTCGCTCAAACGGCCTGCCATGTGTGGGCAAATCGAGTGGATGCTGTCGCTTGCTTTTCTTGAGCAATCTCGCGAGCCTTCTCGCTTGCGTCGTTCCCGTCCGGTAGCGAGCGAGCGGTACGCGGCGTGACGCGAGTGAATGTATCCACGGAGAACGTTGGCATGAGTCAACAGCAAACAAAAGACTTATTTGACGAATCGACCATGAGTTTCGGGGAACACCTCGAAGCTCTGAGAATTCATCTCATTCGGGCCATTCTCGGACTGGCGGTGTCGATCATCATTTGCCTGTTCTGGGGGGGATACGTTGTCGACTTCGTACGTGCTCCTATCGATAAGGCGCTCGCCAAATACTCGACGGCGGACATTGAAGACGATTTGGCGGGAGCGCCGGAAGTTGGAATTGGTGAATGGCTGTACTATGAACTCAGCCTCGACCTCATATTTGGAGACCTGGAATCACGAAAAGGCAAGGGAGCGGGCGAAGACGAACAGGTCGCTGAAGTTGAAGAATTACCCAGGGGGACGCTGCGGGTTGAAATTGGCAAGGACGACTTGCGAAACGCGCTGTCCAACGTGGGGCTGACGGTTGTGGACAACGCAAGTGAGGGAAGTGTTGCAGCGGAATCCACAAACGCCGATCAGGATGACTCAGCAAACAAGTCCGAAGGGAAAGAAAGTGAAACGGTCGCCATCTTAATGTCCTCGCCAACCTTCGCGGAAATGCAGGCTGTTGTTGAGCAGTCCCGCCGGGCGGTGACGCTTAAAGTGGAAGAGGCCTTCATGACCTACGTGCAAGTTGCGGTGGTCTCCGGATTCGTGCTTGCCAGTCCTTGGATTTTCTATCAACTCTGGTTGTTCGTGGCTGCCGGTTTGTATCCCCACGAGCGACGTTACGTGCACGTTTATGGATTTCTCAGCCTGTTCCTGTTCCTGACTGGAGCGGCATTCTGCTTTCACATGGTGTTCCCATTCGTGTTGAAATTCTTGCTCAGCTTCAACTCCTTCCTGCAAATTCAACCGCAAATTCGACTGTCGGAGTGGATCAATTTTGCCATTATGCTGCCCGTCATGTTCGGAATCGCCTTTCAGTTGCCGCTGGTCATGCTGTTTCTGGAACGGCTGCAAATGGTGAATGTGGAGCTGTATCGCACCCAGCGAAAAATGGCGATTCTCATCATCTCCATTGCTTCAATGTTCCTCACTCCCGCCGACCCCATGAGCATGATTCTCATGATGGTGCCGCTGGTCGCCCTGTACGAACTCGGCATTCTGCTGTGCAAGTGGGCTCCCGCGCAGTCGCCGTTTGACCAAAGGGCCGCCGCGTGACGTCGTTGCAGCCAACGAGCGACCGGTTCTATCGGCGTTTGGCCGCTGTCATGCTCGTTGTTGCAGTGCTGCAAATTGTTGTGCTCTGGGGTACCAGTCTGCCGTTGGGCGTCCCGGGCGAATGGACCTGGGGACGCATTTCTCCCAGCGTCGAAACATTGTTTGGGCTCGTTATCTTTTTGCCCATTGCTGTCGTCTACGTGGTCTTCGTTAAGCGGGGATATCAACTTTTCCCGCACTTGTCGGTCAAATCTCGCCGGTATTGGCTGACCGGATTGTTCGTCTGCTCGCTCATTTGGACCTGGGGGGTGCTGCAGGCTCTTCCCGGAGTCACGGGACTGGGACGCGGACCTCTCACGTTGTACTTGCGCGGTCCCAGCGGGTACTACACGCAGGCGCGGAAGGAAGTTGACAGCATTCCAAAGTTTCTCAAGGAGTATCCCGGTCGTATTTCCGACGCCGACAACTCGGACAACTATTTGCATTTGGGCACGCATCCTCCGGGACTGACGGTGTCCTATGCCCTGCTCCGCCGCTTGTGTGACAACTCCACGTTTGTCCGTAGCATCGGCACGAAAACGCAGCCACGCATCGTGCGAGAAGTCTTTGACGAACTCGCGTCCGTCGAAAGACAGGAACTCAGCGACACCGAGCGGGCGACCTTGTGGATTGCCTGCGTGCTGACCACCTGCATTTGCATGGCCACGGTTTATCCGCTGTACTGGCTCATCAGTCAGACGAACTCCGCACAATCTGCCTGGTTGATGTCTTCAGCCTGGCCACTCATTCCAGCAATTCTCATATTTCTCCCGAAGAGCGATTTGCTGTTTCCGCTACTCGCCGTCACCGCGCAGGCGGCGTGGTTATCATCACTCAATCAATTGAACTGGAGACACGGACTCCTAGCCGGTGCGTGCCTCAGCTTCGGGATGTATTTCAGCCTCGCTCTCGTCCCAGTCGGCGCGATTCTATTTCTCCAACTGCTGCCTCGTCTTTGGTCCGAAGACCTGCGGACTCACGCATTGGGCACTGCAGTTTGGGGAATTGTGGGCTTCCTGATCCCCATTGGTCTCGCCGCATTGTCCGGAGCGAATTTGCCGTGGATTTGGTATTTGAATTACCACAACCACGCAGCGTTTTACGCGCACTTCCCGCGAACATATTTGGCGTGGCTGGCGGTGAATCCCTTGGAACTTCTCTATGCTCTGGGCATGCCCCTCGTTATCTGGGGAATTGGTGAGAGCCTGCTGATGGCAGGCAAACTGCAGGAACGCTGCTCCCTGAGGGACCGTGGCGCCGTGCTCCTCATTTGGGGATTGCTGTGGCTGACCGGCAAAAACATGGGCGAAGCGGCCCGCTTGTGGTGTTTCCTGATGCCGCTCGGACTCTGGGTTCTCGCGCCGGAAGTGCCTGCGGAACCGCATCGGCGACCCGGCTGGTGGGTTCCGTTCGTCCTGGCGGTGCAAATCGTGACGTGCTTCGCCGCCGTGTGTCGCGTCAAAGGTCTCGACTTTGGTGGGTGAGTCTACCGCTGTACTGGTGCTTCGGTTTTGCGTCTCACAAGCTGGCGAAACACCTCATTCAGAAGCGCCAGCGAAGCAACATAGATTCCAGGTGATCCACTCTCACGGGGCCCAGCGACGTTGAGCGTGGTGATGGCTTCCGTTTTGATCCACTTCACGACCTGCTGCAGCGATGACTTGCCCGAATTCCGGGCCAGGTCGATGACGAGACAAGGGCGTTTGTACTGTTCGGCAAAACGAATGGTCAGAGCCGTACCACCCGTCGGTTCGCCCCACGTCAAAATGAGCGTGGCACTGCTGTCACGCACATTCAGCCGCGTTCGCTGGGCGTAAATTGCCGACGAAGCTTCACGCAGAGGATAGCGACTCGAAATTTGACCATCTTCGGCCAGTCTCCCTTTGGGACACCAGCCCCCGCATTCCAGGCCATGTGCCAACGCAGCATCGAGGGCGGCTCGATCCACTCCCGTTTGTCCTCCGGACACAATCATTGGTAGTCGGTCGAACAGCATGAATCCAGGTACGAAAACATCAATCAGCAGGAAGGGATTTGGAAAACTGTTCTATATAGCAGTTGAGTGTTCACCTGAACACCCCTGTTTGCCGGAGTGAAATGTTGATTCGTGAAATCTTTTGTTGATCTGATAGAGTGCAGCCTGCGTTCTGATCCGAGCGGCGAATTTCCCAAAGCACTTTGAAACCTCATTCGGAGACAATCCAGGCCACCATGCTTGAGCCCGACGAATACCTCGATGATGAAATCATGGATGACCCGGTCGAGGTGCAGCCGCAGGACTTCATCGACGAACCGCCCGGCGTCATCCGAGGCCAGAGCGATGTGGCCGGGCAAACGACCGATTCCAACCAGGGCCGCGTGTTTCCCTGCGAGTCGTGTGGTGCCGACCTGGAATTCAGCATTGGCCAGCAAACACTGAAGTGCCCCTATTGCGGTCACGAAAAGGAAATTGAAATCCGTGAGGACGCGGAAATCGTCGAACAGGATTTCCATGCCATGTTGGCCTATCTGGAGGAACGCAGGCGGAGTGGGGCCGAAGCCGAGGAGGAAGAGGCCGAACACAATGAAGTCCGCTGCCGATCGTGCGGGGCTGATGTCGTCTTTCTGGGAACGCTGACGAGTACCACATGTCCCTATTGTGCCTCACCCATTCAGCGTGAAAACGTCCATACGGCGACGTTTCGAGTTCCCGTTGATGGTGTGCTCCCTTTTCTGGTTGAACGAAGGAAGGCACACTCACAACTGGCAAGCTGGGTGAAGTCGCTCTGGTTTGCACCAAACAAGTTTCTCAAGGAAGGTGCTCAGGGCCAGTTCGAAGGCGTGTACCTTCCCTACTGGACCTTCGATACACTCACATTCTCGCAGTATTCGGGTCAGCGTGGCATCAACTACACAACCACAACCGGTGTGGGAAAGAACCGCAGAACCGTGACGCGTACACGCTGGTACTCGGTGAGCGGCCAGTTCCAGCGGTTCTTTGATGACGTCCTTGTCGTTGCCAGCGAAGGACTTCCTGAGAAGTATGTGCAGGGACTGGAGCCATGGCCGCTGGAGGATTGCATCCCGTTCACACAACAAGTTCTCGCCGGACATTTCGCTCGTACTTACGACGTGGAACTCGACGAAGGATTCGTGCGCGGCAAAGAGCGCATTGATGCGGCCATTGACAGTGAAGTCCGCCAGCGAATTGGCGGTGACAAGCAGCGGGTGGACAATATCAAGAGCCGCTACGACGCCATTACGTTCAAGCACTTGCTGCTCCCCGTTTGGATGCTCGTCTACCGCTACAACGACAAACCATTTCGCGTGTTCATCAACGCAGCAACCGGGGAAGTGCAGGGAGAACGCCCTTACAGCTGGGTGAAAATCATGTTCACCGTCCTCGGCGTTTTGGCGATTGTTGGAACCATTGCTTTCTTTGCGAGCCGTTAAGCAGTCCCGCTGTCGGCTTTATCCCAGTCGCCCACGACAATTTGCTTCTCGTCTTCCAGGAACTCTGTGACGTCCGACGCCGCAACGTTATTGAGTTTTGTTGCTCCCGCATTCAGGCCCACTCCCGGTTTGGCCACCATGCATGGAGCCATGGCACAGAATGCCTGGAAGTATGACGGGTAGACCGGATAGGCGCGTTCAGGGTGACCTTCCACATGTTCCTTGATGCGGTTCTCAAGTCGATCATGCGTCAGCAGCGGAAATCGGTGATGTGGACCGTGCACGAAAATGTCGTAGTTGAGCCAGCTGAACATTCGGGCCAGGGCATTGCCGCCCACGACCGTCCGTGTTCCCTGGAGTGGATCAAAACTTGACATCCCCAGGTGCTCCGTCATTTTCCGGCCATTCTGCAATATGCCGGCAAACCAGTGCGGGATGCCCCAGCAAATCAGAAACGTCGGCCAGTGACCGCCAAGCGTCACCCAGGTCAACAGACTGCCCCAGAAAGCGAACATGAACAGGTATTCGTAGAAAATCGTCCAGCGAATTTCCGGCTGCTTGATGGGGGAGTCGCGGTGAAAATAAATGCGGCCATACACATACGGGGCCGTCACAATTCCAAACAGCAGGTCCAGCCACACAAAGACGCGGCGAAACCATAGCGAGGTTTTGGGATCGGAGTAGGGCCACAGTTCCCAGTCATTCGGTCGATTCAAATACGCATGATGCCGAATGTGCGACTGGCGATACACACTGTACGGAGCCAGCAACCCCGTCCCAATGACACGCCCCACCAGCACATTGGCCCATTTCGGCAGCGCCGGCAATGTCTGGTGTGCTGTCTCATGAAACAGGCTCGTCAGCGTGAAGAGCAAGTAACCCGTCAGCAACATCATGGGGATGCGCACTGCCCATTCCACGGAGGGAATCCCCAATGCCAGCAGCACAATGCCCACGATGGGCAGGAAATTCGCCAGGTTCCGCAGGACGACTTGCCGCACCGGTATTCTTCGCGGAGGCGTTTCGGTCGATGAGGAAGTCGGGGCCATGAGGTCCATCAAGAAGTCGGTACGCGCGACGGAGTCAGTGGAGTCGCCTCGAGCGGCGTCCGTCGGAAAGTTACGTCACGGCGATTATGGAGCCCATACTCCAATGGTGTCAATTTCTTCTGCGGCATTCCCAGAGCCGAAAACGTGAGTCGCTGGTGAAAACCAAGTCGCGACACACATTTCGAACGGCAAGGCGCCTGGCAACGTGGAATCTCACTGAAATTCGCCCCTGGGCCATTTGAATTCGCGTTCAGTCGCTACAATCTCTCGCTCTCGTCCCTCGATTTACGTTCCGTCCATCCCGCAGATGCCGTCATGTCATTGCCACGTTTCAGTGTGAACAATCCTGTCATGGTCAACATGTTCATGATCGTCACGCTGGTCGCAGGAGCAGCGTTTGCAGCGACACTCGTGCGGGAAATGTTTCCCGAGAGCCGTCCGAATCAAATTGCCATCGTCGCCGTCTACCCCGCCACTCAGCCCGACGAACTCGAGCGGGCCGTTACCATTAAGGTGGAAGAAGCCATTCGGGACGTCGATGGCGTCGAGAAAGTCGACTCGCGTGTCTCGGAAGGCATGACGGCCACCACGCTGACGCTCTACAACTGGGTGAAGGATGTCGACGTCGTCTTGCAGGAAGTGAAAAACGAAATCGACGCGCTCCAGGATTTGCCCGATGACTTGGAGAAAATTACGGTCACGAAAATCGAGCCGACGCTGCCGGTCATTATGGTGGCGGTCTACGGAGATGGCTCCGAGGCCGATTTGAAACGGGCCGCTCGCGACATCCGCGATGATCTCCTCGAACTCCCCGGCGTGAGCGACGTACGACTCGGGGGACTGCGGGACGACGAAATCAGTATCGAAATTCGTCCTGAAAAACTGGTCGAGTACGACATTACCTTCGAGGAAGTCGCATTTGCAGTGAGACAGGAAAACCTCGATGTCTCGGGCGGAAATCTGAAGGGAGAACGCTCGCAAGTTGCCGTGCGTACCATTGGCGAGGAACGACGTGGCGTTGATCTCGAAGACTTGGAAGTTCGCGCCCTGCCTGACGGACGCGTCATCCGACTGCGCGACGTTGCCGATGTACGGGACCAGTTTGTCGACACCGATGTCCGCAGCTACTGGGATGGAAAACGTTCAGCAAGCCTTATTGTTCAAAAAACGGCCTCGCAAGATGCCATTCAAATTTCGTCACTCGTGAAGGCGTACATTTCGGGCAAGAGTGGCGAAACGTTCGATCCCAATCCCATTCCTGAAAATGCCGCCTGGTGGACCGCTGCGGGAATTCGCATTCAGGGAGCACTCTCGAACACTGTTAACAAAATCGCCGGTCGACCCGATCCCTATGCCGTCTACGAAGAGAGCCGCAAGAATCCCTTTCAGCATGAATTTCAGGTTGCCGCACATACCGATTTGGCACGGTTCGTCGAGGGACGACTGGACCTGATGCTTCGTAACGGACGCATGGGATTGGTGCTGGTCCTCATCAGTCTCATGCTGTTTTTGAACTGGCGGGTTGCGTTCTGGACTGCCGTCGGCTTGCCTGTTTCCTTTCTCGGCACATTCATTGTGATGGCTCTGATGGGAGTCTCGCTGAACCTCCTCTCGATGTTCGGCCTGATTATTGTTCTCGGCATTATTGTCGATGATGCCATTGTCATTGGCGAAAACATTTACCGTCGCGTCGAAGAAGGAATGCCGGCCCAGGAGGCGGCTGTGAAAGGGGCTGAAGAGGTCATGTGGCCCGTCATTGTGGCCGTCAGCACGACTATTGCAGCGTTCCTGCCACTCATGTTTATTCGGGGCCGCATTGGGGATTTCTTCCGCGAACTGCCACTCGTGGTTATCGCGGCACTGTCGGTCTCTTTGTTCGAAGCACTACTTATTCTCCCAGCCCACCTCAGTCACATTCCCAGGGGAACGGGCGCACAGAAACCTCAGAGCGGAAGCTGGTTTGGTCGAATGGGAGCCCTGCTCGATTCACTGCAGTCAGCTTTCCTCACAAGACTGCTGGCTGTTTATGGTTTATTGCTGAAGTTTGCATTGCGGTGGCGTTACGCGGCCTTCGCGGTGGCCATTAGCTGTTTCATCATGACACTTGGCCTGCTTTTCGGAAAAACTTCGACGGGCATGAGTATTGGCAATGTCGTCCAGTGGCAGTTCATCCAGAAAATGGATGCTGAGTCGATGTATGCCCAAATCGAAATGCCGGTGGGAACGAAATCCGAAGTCGTGGAAGAACGGATGCGGGTCATCAGTGACGCGGCCTCACGCATCCCGGAAGTGAAAAGCGTTTCCATGGACGTGGCCGTCATTCTCAGCGTGGGTGGCGAAGGATCGGCCTCGGGGAACAGCCAGTCGCATGTCGGGCAGGTTTGGGTGGAACTGCTGGCGTCCGATTTCCGCGAGGAACAGAGTTTGCGATCCAGCCAGGATGTACTGGCCGAACTTCGGGAAACAACCGAACACATGACCGGCGTCAACTCAGTCAAGTGGCAAGTTATGAGTGGTGGCCCGGCAGGCAAGGACATCGAAATTCGTATTTCCGGCGGCGAGTTCACTGAAATTCAGGAAGTCGCCGACGAATTGAAACAGCATTTGCAGACGTATGATGGCGTAGTCGACCTGGACGATGACTTCGATGTCGGCAAACGTGAAGTGCAGCTCAGCCTGCGAAGTTCCGCCAGGCCAACTGGCGTCACCGAAGCAGCACTCGGTAGCCATGTCCGTTCGGCTACCTACGGTGCCGAGGCGAAACGTATCACTCGAAATCGAGAAGACGTCAAAATTATGGTGCGGTATCCGGAGGAATTCCGCGCTGACGTATACAACATCGAATCGATGTGGCTCCCCACTCCCACCGGACAAGATGGCAAGCGAGGTTGGATTCCGCTGCGCGAAGTTGCGTACCTCGAAGAAACTCGCGGCTATACGCAAATTCATAGAGCCCAGCAGCGTCGGGCCTTGACGGTTTTCGGGGATATCGATGATGCGGTCACCACGGCTGGTGATGTCGTCGACAAAGTAAAGCGTGAGTACATTCCACAGGTACTCAGCGACCATCCCCAACTGCACATCGAATTTCTCGGCAGCCAGGAAGATCAGGCCAAGAGTTTCAGCAGTCTGCGGCTGGCCTTCCCGGTGGCTCTGCTCATCATTTACATGATGCTCGCCGGGCTGTTTCGCTCTTACATTCAGCCCATTGTCGTCATGACCGCCATTCCGTTCGGCGTGCAGGGAGCCATTATCGGACACTGGCTCACGGGTAACCCCATGACCATTCTCAGCATGATTGGCCTCGTCGCCCTTACCGGCATTGTGGTGAACGACTCACTCGTACTCGTCGACTTCATCAACAAACGCATCCGAGAAGGCCAGTCGCCATTTCAGGCCAGCGTTGAAGGAGCCACGCTCCGACTCCGTCCCATTCTGTTGACCACACTCACCACAGCAGCGGGCCTGGCTCCCATGATGTTCGAGAAGAGCTTTCAGGCAAAATTCCTCATTCCCATGGCGGTGACACTCACGTGGGGACTGGTCTTCGCCACTGTGCTGACGCTGCTCATCGTCCCCGTCATCAACCTGATTTTCTTCGACGTGCTGAATATCTGGAATCGCCTATGGGGCGTTGCACCGCCGGAGAATGAGGCACCGACTGAGACGGTTGTCAGCCTGCCATCATAATTCTGCAACAGGAATTGGTTCGTCGGACAACGCTCCAAGTCAGCGCACTGAAGAAATTCAACAAATTCGTGGGAGTGGTGCCCCCAGAGGTTCCTGAAAAGGCTGTTCCTGCCCGAGCAGTCCGACGCATGTTACAGGGACAATGTCTCGTTCACGAGCAGTTCCTATACGGGAGGCGCAAGGGAATCCTGCATTATGTAGTGCGGTTACGACGTCCTTGGCCGTTGAAGAATTGACGGCAAGCACCATCGTTCCTTCACAGGCAACGTGCATGGGGTCGAGTCCCAGCAGTTCACTCACGGCGCGCACTTCCAGGCTCACGGGGACATCCTGGACGCGAAACGTCAGCGTACAGCCACTCGACTCTGCCCACTCCTGCAGCACCGCTCCGACACCACCTCGCGTGGCATCACGCATGCAGCGAACGCGCGGCATCAATGGCTCCAGAGCCGCTAACTCAGCGACAAGAGGCTTGGAATCACTTAGTGGCGGAGGTGTGAAGTTCAGCCCATTGCGGCAGGCGAGCACCGCAATTCCGTGTTGCCCAATGGGCCCGGTCACAATGAGTTCATCACCCTGTTCAATGGATGCGGGCCCTAACGGGAGAACGTCACGCGCAAAACCAATTCCGGTAGTGTTGATGAACAGCAAATCACACTCGCCACGAGCCACCACTTTTGTGTCGCCGGTCGCAATGAACACGCCACACTCTTCGCAGGCTCGCTGAATGTTTTCTAGCACTTCATCCAGGACGGAAAGCGGCAGCCCCTCTTCGATGATGAGGCTGAGGCTCAGGCAATGTGGAACCGCGCCACTAACCAGGAGGTCATTGACTGTGCCGTAGACCGCCATGGAACCGATGTCGCCTCCGGGGAACTTCAGTGGTGAGACGACAAACGAGTCGGTGGTCATCATCACTTGTCGACTGCATTCGCCGAGGAGGGCGGCATCTCCCAACTGGTCAAGAACGGGATTAGTCAGCACTTTTTTGATGCGGTCCTGGATGAGACGCCGCGTCAGCCCGCTCCCTTCCCCGTGCGCCAGCGAAACGACATCACTGGGGCTTGATTGGGGCAAAGGACAATCCAATCCATTGTTCATTCTGCGATATCTCGTTTCGGAATCACGTTGTTCCAAGAGGTTGTGGTTGTATTTGAATATACGCAGCACATGCTCCCTCTGAGGAGACCATGGGGGCTCCGAGAGGATGCTCCGGGCGGCATTTTGTTCCAAAGGCCGGGCACTCCAGGGGCTTCAGTTTTCCCTGCAGCACGTCGCCGCAACGGCATTCCGAACTCGACTCATTAACATGATTCGGCGCGCTAAGTTCAAAACGCCTTTGTGCGTCAAACCGCTGAAAACACTCACGAATCGCATAGCCGCTCGCAGGAATGACTCCCAGCCCGCGCCACGACTGGTTTACCACTTCATAGATTTCGTCAACTAACTGCATTGCCGCCACATTACCGCCTGCCGCGGCCGACCGGGCGTACTCGTTGACGACTCCGCATTCGCTAGTTTCAAGAAGTGAAACCGCCCTGAGGATTCCGTGGAGCAAATCGAGCGGTTCAAATCCCGTAATGACCACCGGTACCGAAAACTCCGCGGTCAGGGTACCGTAATCCTCAAATCCAGTCACCGTGCAGACATGTCCAGCAGCGAGGAATGCATCGATTTCAATATCCTGCCCCTGCATGAGTTGCAGCATGGCAGGCAGGACTCGGACGTGATGTGTAAGCAACGAGAAATTCTTCAGTCCCAAGGCAGCAGCCTGCTTCACGGCCAGGGCCGTCGCCGGAATTGTGGTTTCGAATCCCACTGCAAAGAACACAACTTCGCTCTCCGGTTGCGACCTCGCGAACTCGACCGCTTCAACGGGCGAATAGACTGTCCGAATATTTCCGCCTGCAGCCCGTGCCGAATTGAGGCTCGTTTTTACGCCAGGAACTCGCAACATGTCGCCAAAGGACATGACTACCACACCGGACCGTTGCGACAGTTCACAAGCCACGTCGATGACTTCTGCCGGCGTAACGCACACAGGACAACCGGGACCGTGAATGAGGTCAACCACTCCTTCGAGAGCCGCTTCAATTCCGTACTTCACGAGGTTATGCGTCTGTCCTCCGCACACATCCATAATGCGCCAGCGCCGTTTCGCCAACTGGCGAATACTGGCCAGGATCTTGCTGGCCGCCTGCGAATCACGAAACTCGTCGACGTACTTCATGCTTCGCCACCTTCCGACGCGACTACGCCGAGGTCCTGTCTCGTGCGTAGAGCCTCCTCGGTATTCACTTTGGCAATGGCAATTCCTGCATGCACAATCACGAAATCCCCCACCTCGGCATTCGTCACGCACGCCATATGGCATGGCTTCCGCACGCCGCCAAAGTCAATGAGGGCTTTCGCGAACAGTGGGTCACGGTCGAGCCACTCCACCACTTCTCCGGGAACCGCTAGGCACATGACGAATTCTCCACGTTTGCAACTTCCGCTTTTCCCAACCGGACTGCCGCAATGGCCAACTGACCTGCCGCCAGTCCACCGTCATTGATCGGAATGCGCTGCGACCAGACGACATTACGTCCTCGTTGCCGAAGTCGACTCACAACTCCGTCGAGCAACAGCCGGTTTTGAAAACATCCTCCAGCCAGGACGATGGTTTTCCCAGGAAATCTCACAACAGGGCAAACTAAGGCGTCTGTGAGCCCGTTGATGAATCTTGCTGCAATGCACGAGCGACTTACGCCCATGTCGAGGTCAGACAAGACCAAACGCACCGCATTGCGCCAACAAATCTGGAAGGGGATGCCCTCTCTCAGATGAAACTCATAACCGTTCCCAGAACTCTCTGAACCGGAGGCGAGCGATTCCAGCATCATGGGCAGTTCGGCTTCGTAGTCAGCATTTGCCTGCCCCGTAATGAGCGATGTCACTCCATCCAGAAGCCGCCCCAGACTGGTTGTGATCGGCGATAGTTTTTCGTTTTTTACAAGTTGCAAAACGGTCTCTACCGGGCGCCCTGAAAACATCTCATTCGCAAAGGTGGCAGCTGTGCTTGCATCAAATGCTTCGCCAAGCAACGAAACCGCAGTTCGCCACGGTTGTGAGACGACCAATTCGCCCCCGGGCAATCGTAACGGAGCCAAGTGTCCGACACGCGAAAAGTCTGTAGCAGTTGCCAGCAGATACTCACCGCCCCATATCGTCTCGTCAGTCCCGTAGCCGGTCCCGTCGAGTGCCAATCCGAGGACTTCGTCTTCCAACAGGTCATGCTCCAGCATCCCGGAAACGATGTGGGCGTGATGATGTTGCACTCCTATTGTTCGCGTGCGCTGCTCGTTTGCCCAACGCGTGGAATAATAGTCGGGATGCAGGTCATGCACGAGTACGTCCGGTACCATGTCATAGAGCTGCAACATGCTAGCAACGTGATGTGCAAACTGTCGGCACATCGTCAGCGTGCCAAGACTGCCAATATGTGGCCCAAGTACCGATTGTCCGCCGTTTGAAAACGCAATGGCCGTCTTCTGTTGTCCACCAACCGCCAGAATGGAGTGACGTGTAACAAGTGGTAGAGGCAAGGGTGCCAGACCACGTGCGTTTCTGATGGTAATTCGGCCATGATCCATTGGACGTACGACGCTGTCATCAATGGGGCGGATGATTTCGCGATTGTGGTGTAGAAATGCATCTGCAATGCCCGTCAAATGTTGTCGGGCCGATTGGGGGTTGTGCTCCAGCGGATTGCCATCCAAATTCCCGCTGGTGACAACTAATGGAACGGAACAGAGACGACAGAGTTCTGCATGAACAGGCGTTGTTGGCAGCATGAGCCCAATTGTCGACTGACTAGGAGCGACGTTCTCAGCGACATCTGTGCCGCCGCTCTTATTCAACAGCACAATTGGGTTCTGCGCTGATCGCAACAGTTTGATACCTTGTTCATCGAACTGAGCCAGACCGGTTGCCGCCTCTTCGTCCGAAACCATGACGGCGAATGGTTTGCGAGCTCTCCGCTTGCGAGTCCGCAACTCGGCAACGGCCTGGTTCGAAGTGGAATCAACCAGCAGTTGGTACCCGCCGACGCCACACAGGGCGAGAACTTTCCCGGATCGAATGAGTTTCGCTGCGGACTGAATGGCCGCAGCCGATTCATGAATGACCGTATCACCACACTCGAACCAGACGTTTGGACCGCATTTCGGACACGACATGATCTGCGCGTGCGCACGCCGGTTGTCGAGACTTTCGTACTCGTCAGTGCAGTGGGTACATAGTGGAAACGCCCGCAAGGATGTCTCATCTCGTTCAAACGGCATGCTTCTCATCGCGGAATACCGCGGCCCGCAGTTTGTACAACTGATGAGGGCATACCCATACCGCACATCATCAGCATTCTGGTATTCGCGCAAGCACTCCTGGCAAGTCGACAGTTCGACCGGGACGGAGGATGTCAGATTCTGCTCATCACTCTGTCGAACAATTGCGAAGACATGTCTGTTAAGCAGTTCCACCGCCGAAATCGACGTAGACAATACCTGTGCATGCGAGGGCACAGCATTCAGCAAATCACGGCAGAACGCACTCATGTGTTCCGATTCACCTTCAACATGAATTTCCACACCGGTGCGATTGTTGGCGACGTAGCCGGTGAGGCCTAAGTGCTGCGCCAGTCGGGCCACGGCGGGACGCATTCCTACCCCTTGAACCAGACCGGTTAGCGTAATCTGCTTCGCTACGCGAGCGGGCGTGCTCACAGCGCTAATTGCAGTGGGATGTGGCGTTGCCATGTTTGAGTTGCTCGTGGGCTTGCATCAGAAACTGGCACCAGTCGTCGAGACCCGCTCCGGTTACGGCACTGACGGATAATGTCTTCAAGTCAGGCTGAATGGTCCGGGCATCCTGTTCGGCAAACGAGACGTCGAATGGAACATAAGGGAGCAAATCGATTTTGGAAATCACAAGTGCGTCACTCGTGCGGTACATTTTAGGATACTTCCCGGGCTTGTCGTCTCCCTCCGTGACACTCAGCAGCACAACTCGCATGTGCTCGCCGAGGTCGTGCGACGCGGGGCAAACGAGATTTCCCACGTTCTCGATGAACAGAATGTCCGGTCGCTGATTCTCCAATTGCTCGAACCCCGCCTCCACTAGAGGAATTTCCAAGTGACACGCACCACCGGTTGTGAGTTGCCGGACGGGCACGTATGGAGCGAGTCGTTCGGCGTCGCGATTAGTTGCGAGGTCGCCGACAAGGACCGCCAGCGAAAGATGTTCTCCCAAGGCCACCGCCGTGCGCTCCAGCAGCTGTGTTTTCCCGGCGCCGGGGGAAGAAACCAGATTCACGACCAGTGTTCCCTGCGCCGCCATTCTTTCACGAAAATGGGCTGCGCGTGCTTTCAACTGCTGTTTGAGATCAACGCCCACGGAAATTGTGCGTGTCATGTTCGACTCTCCTCAACTTGCATTATTGAGTTCTCGAATTTCAATTTCCATCAGACGCACCTCTTCCCCGGAAACAATAATGACCTGCTGATGCCCGCATTCGCTGCAGCGGAATTCAAAATCTTCGATGACTGACCTGCTTCTGCAACGTTGACACTCCACTTCAAGGGGAACGGCTGTCGTTTGCAGACGCGGCTGATAGCCAAGGTGGCGGGAGGCCTCGTCTGCAAACGCCAATTCCAGCAAAGTGATGTCCACCCCGGAAAAAGCCCCGACCTCAATTCGCACTTCTTCGACCACGCCTCCGCCTTCGTCAGACACGATGGTCTCAACCTGACGTAACAAAGAGCGAACGAGGGAATATTCGTGCATGAGTCCGGTCAGCCCCTCGTCGCTACGCCTGAGAGTTCCTGAACGATTTCGTACGCCAATTTTCTTGCTGCCTCAGCAACTGCCGTGTTCGGCTGTGACATCAGCCTCCACTGTTCGCCGGCAATGGAAGCCACGCGAATTTTGAGGTTGTCTGAAGTCAACTGGTCGATCAGGGCCAGTACGCTCGACAGCGTGGGGTTGTGTGTACTGCACGGTTTAACAGCCGCTTCGGGAAGTTTCGGCCCATCGAACCATTGAATTGTGCCGACGTGACATCGAGAGGCGGCCGCATCACACACATAAAGTGTGTCCAGACCTTCAATTTCATTGAGCAGTTGATGCGGTGCCGTCAGTGTGATGAGGCGAGCATTGATCGGCTGCAGACGTTCCAGCTCCTCGATGACCAGCCATCCGGCCTGATCATCACCGTGCGGGCTTCCAAGCCCCGCAATGCAAATGGTTGACTGGGTGTCACTACGAGACATCGTTTCGCTCGATGGTGAGACGCAGGAAGTGGGTGGCGCAGCTGATACAGGGGTCGTAACTGCGAATCAAGCGTTCGCAGTGATGAGCAATTGTCGCATTATCGAGACTGAGGTACCCGGGAAGAAATGACTCCAGGTCCACTTCGATTTGCCTCTGATTCTGCGACGTCGGTGCCGAAATGAGGGCTGAGACGATTTTCCCCTCATCATCCACGTGATAACGGTGAAACAATGTACCACGCGGCGCCTCGGTCGCGGCCGCTCCCTCTCCTGCACGCAGTTCGTAACTCTGCCGGACCGACTTCACAGGTCGATAGGCCTTAACGAGTGCCGCCGCTTCTTCGAAGGCATGCGTCAGTTCAATTCCCCGCGCCACAATGGCCCGGAACGGATTCTGACAGAGCGTCGGGAAATGGCACTCATCTGCGAGCTTCTTCGCAATTGGTTGCAGTTTCTCTCGATTCAAATTCACCCGGGCCAGCGGTCCAAAATGACAACTGGATTTCGTCGCAACCTTCTCGGCCTGCAAGGCCGTGGAATGTGGTACTTGGTACTCCTGGATTGTCTTCTCATATTCGGCGACCGGAAAAACACCAGTGCGACTCGACAGCATGTCTCCCTCGTTGAACGGGTACTCATCGGGATGCGTGAGCGAAACGAAGTCGTAGTCTGCCTCGAATTCAGGAAAGTCGAACTCGCTGACCCAGCGTGTGGCGTCCGCCGCCGCTGCGATTCCCCATTCCAAACTGGGCAGCAAGTCGAGGAGCGCATCCCTTTTCGGAGGCCGATAAAATCCACCGACACACACATTGATGGGATGTACTGACCGCCCACCCAGGATTTCGAGAAGCTGGTTGCCAATTTTCTTGAGTTTTAATCCCCGCTTCAATTCCTCAGGAAAGTGCTGCCCCATTTCAATACCACTGGCGAACCCGAGAAAGTCGGGGGCATGCAGCAAATGCATGTGCAGGGCGTGACTCTCGATCCATTCACCGCAATACAACAGGCGTCGCAGTTGGCGGATCTCGGGAGTGATTTCGACACCTAGGGCCCGCTCCAATGCGTGAACGGAACTCATTTGATAGGCGACTGGACAAATGCCACAGATACGGGCGGTAATGTCAGGGGCATCTTCGAGAGGGCGTCCTCGGAGGAATGCTTCAAAGAACCGAGGCGGCTCGTAAATGTTGAGTTCGACGGCTTCGATTTGATCGCCGGAGAGCCGAACGTTGAGAGCCCCTTCTCCTTCAACACGGGTCAGGGCTTCGACTCGAATTGTCCGCGAAGTACTCATCGGCGGGCCCCTTCCTGAAGTTCTTTCGCCGCATTCGAAAATGCCGGTGCAGCGGCATTAAAGTTCTGCAGCAGCGGGACAAGTTGTTCGACAGGATGCTGATGCCCAGACAGCCACGCCATGAGACTGGACGGATTCGATTGATGCGCCGGCCCGTAACAGCCGTAGCATCCACGTGTGAATTCGGGGCAAATTGCTCCGCATCCGGCCTGCGTGACAGGCCCGAGACATGGAAGTCCCCGCGCAACTGTCACACACACTGTTCCGCTCAACTTGCAGTCGCGACAAACGGAATGATTCGGCACGCGAATTCGACGGCCATGGAGATGGTCGACGAGAATTTGCACCAGTTGTTTGGTATTGACGGGGCAGCCCCGCAGTTCGAAGTCGACCGGAACGTGTTGGGAAATCGGCGTTGCCGTTTCCAGTGAATGAATGAACTCCGGGCTCGGGTACACAGCACGGACAAACTCTTCGTAACTGGCACCGTTCCGCAATGCCTGAATTCCACCTGAAGTTGCACAGGCGCCGATAGTGATGAGTGTTTTAGACAGTCGACGCACATCCTTGATTCGCTGCAGGTCGGCCTCCGTCGAAATGGAGCCCTCGACCAGCGACACGTCAAACGGTCCAGCGCCGATGATGCTGCTGGCTTCGAGAAAATGCGCGATCTCCAGCTTCTCGGCGAGTGCCAGCAACTCGTCTTCTGCATTCAGCAGCGAGAGCTGGCATCCGTCGCACGAAGCAAATTTGAAGACTCCCAGTCGCAATTTGTTACTCATGTCTCTCACTTACAGTCCATGAATCGTGAGCAGTTGTTGGACATCATTGTATCTGAACACCGGACCGCTTGTGCAAATGAAATGCGAGCCGAACTGGCACCTGCCACAGTGTCCGATCGCGCAGTTCATATGACGTTCCATGCTGAACCAGATGTTGTCGCGTGGGATGTCACGGTCGAGTGCAGCCGTCGCGGAATATGACATCATGATTTCCGGACCACAGGCGAATAGTTGTGTTTCAGCGGGATCGCGAATGTTCAGTCGGTCAATCAGTGCGGGAACAACGCCCACTTCCCCTTTCCATTCGGGCGCGGAACGGTCAACCGTGGCAATGACCGTTGCTCCGGAATCCCGCCATGACTGGTATTCGCCGGCGAATAACAAATGCTCGCAACTGCGTGCCCCTACGAGCACCGTCAGTTCCCGAGTCGCCATGTGGCTGGCCAGGAACTGTTCAATGACTGGACGGAGCGGGGCTAAACCAATTCCGCCGCCCACGACAATGAGATGTTGCAGGTCGTCCGGAAAATCGGGCCAGCCATTTCCGAATGGACCACGCAGGCCAATGATCTCGCCAATTTTGAGACGAGCTAACCGATTCGTAACGTCGCCGACGGACCGAATGGTATGCACCAGCCGTTGCGAATTCTCGCAAACCCGGCTCAACGAAATGGCCGACTCGCCATAGCCGGGACAATACAGCATGTTGAACTGACCCGGCCGGGATGCAAATCGAGCTGCATCCTGCTCACATTTGAATTCGAACTCAGCCGTGAAGACTCCCGGTGTTTCCGCTTTCGTACTTCGCAGTACAATGGGGGCGGTCGTCCAGGCAGAGACAGGAGGATCATTTGCCGGGGTGGTCGTCATGACTCTCCTCCACAAATCGCGTTCACCTCGACGGTCAAATCGATGCCGACGGGACACCAGGTGATGCAACGTCCGCAGCCGACGCATCCCGACTCGCCGAACTGGTCGTGCCACGTAGCGAGCTTATGTGTCAACCACTGCCGATAGCGACTCCGCACGTCATTTCGCACAGGGGTTCCATGCACCGCAGTGAATTCGAGATTGAAACAGGAGTCCCACTTGCGTTGCCGTTCGACGACCGTTTCGTCCAGGCTGGGAACCTCCGAGACATGGCTGCAGAAGCAGGTCGGGCAGACCATGGTGCAATTCGTGCAGGAAAGACAACGCTCCGCCACGCTGTCCCACTTTCCGTCATTCAGGTTGGACATCAAACGGTTTCGCAAGTCGTCAGTGTTCAAGTGCTTGCTCACCTGACTAACGGTTCTTGCGTAGAGGTTTTCCGCCGAATTCAGATGCTGAGTTGTGGCTGCATGAAGCGACAGAGGTTCAATGACGTCCTGGCCGCGTGAACTTCCGACTTCCACAAACATCCCATCGTCGAGTTCCGTCAACGCGAGGTCGAATCCCGTCTTACACCTCGGGCCGGAATTCATGGAGGTACAGAAACAGTTCGGCGAGGCCACGCTACAATTCACGGCGATGACGAAACTCCCTTCCCGCCGCCGCTGGTAACCGGTGTCGACATACGCACCATCGAGAAACACCCGGTCCTGGATTTTCATCGCGGCCAGCTCACAGGCACGGACACCGAGAAATGCCAGTTGTTCCGGTGCGTCGCTGCATGTTTCGAAAGTCCAGCCTTCCTCTCCAGAAATTGCGCGGGAAATCAACTGGAGCGGTGGAAAGAGGTACTTTTTCCAGGAATGCGGCCCCACGACATAGTCGAAATAGCGGTCATTACTCGTTGGCTTTATACGATAATGCCCCGGTTCCTGCTCATCGGTCCAGCCACGAGGTAAGTCTTCGACCGACTGAATTTCAGAATAAACAATGGCCTCCTGGTCAATGGTCGGAGCAATGACCTTGTAGCCCAGCTCAAGCAATCGAGCCAGGAGTTTTGGCAATTCAGCGACAGGCAGAAATAAGGGAGACGTCATGTCGGTTGCTGTGGGTTGATGAGTTCCGTTCATTCTGTCATTACGACTTCGGCTCGTCGTTCGGATGGGCAAACAGATCCAGCATTTGAATTCGCGTGGCCCGCAGTCGTTTCACGAATGCTGCGGCGACCTGCTTCATAAAGTAATACCCAAATTCATGATTCTGCTCACACAACTCCCGGAGTTGCTCCGCTTTGAATTTGGCCAATACGGTATCCGTGAGTGTGGTAGCACGAACAGACATCGGACTCTGCATGATGAGCGGCGACCAGCCGAGGAATTCACCATCACTCAGTGTTTGCAGTTCGACGTGCCCGCGCCCCTGCACGAAGATGTCGAGCACAATTCGCCCTTGCAGTACGAGATACACGAAGTCGTGCATTTCTCCTTCCTTGAACAGCACGGTGTGGGCGGGCAACGTGCGCGTTTCACCTTTCCCGGACAGCACGTCGACGATTTCGCGAGGCAAATTCCGACAAAATGAAGTGTCCGACAGCGTTGTGTGCATGTTGTCTGTCACTGTTCTCTTCCGCTCACAGCGGCCTCAGTTGTCCAAGGCGATCAACGAATTCCTTCAATGTCCATTCTATCAGGATTGAGAGATTCCGACTGCCGTCCTTACGAGAATTCCCATTGCTGATTGCCACCAGCCGAGACTGTCCTATCAATTCCTGGATGCGTATCATAGCGAGAGACGGAAGTTTGATTGGACGCAGCGATGGATGAGCAGCAACAGATTGATTCACAACTTGGAACGGTGCTCTCGATTCGTGGAAGTATCGTGGATGTGGAGTTTCTGGGCCCGCTGCCACATGTGCATAGTGAACTTCGAGCCGGACAACAGCGTGAAACCGTCATTGAGGTCATTACGCAACTCAGCGCGAATGTTGTCCGCGGCATTTCGCTGACTCCCACACGCGGATTGGCACGGGGAGCCAAAGTCTGGAGTACCGGACATCCTTTGCAAGTTCCCGTGGGGCGCGAACTGCTCGGGCGCATGTTCAATGTCTTTGGTGAAGCGATTGACGGCAGCGATGCCCCCGAAACATCGCAGCAGCGTTCAATTCATCGTGAGTCGCCAGCACTCATTGATCGCCCCACGCGGTCTGACATTTTCCTGACCGGCATCAAAGCGATTGATTTGCTTGCACCACTGGAACGTGGTGGCAAGGCGGGCCTATTCGGGGGAGCGGGCGTCGGAAAGACCGTTCTCATTACCGAGCTCATTCACAACGTCGTGGGCGCCTATGATGGGGTGAGTCTATTCTGTGGAATTGGTGAACGTTGTCGTGAAGCGGAAGAACTGTACCGTGAAATGCGAGACGCCGACGTCCTGAAGAACACCGTCATGGTCTTCGGGCAAATGAACGAACCGCCCGGAGCACGCTATCGAGTGGGGCACGCGGCACTCACAATGGCCGAATACTTCCGTGATGATTGTCGCCAGGACGTTCTGCTATTGATTGACAATATCTTCCGGTTCATCCAGGCCGGAACCGAAGTGTCGGGACTCATGGGAGAGCTTCCTTCCCGAGTTGGCTATCAGCCAACACTGGCATCTGATCTGGCAGGACTTGAAGAACGCATTTGTACAACGTCAAGCGGTTCGATCACTTCAGTCCAAGCGGTTTATGTACCGGCCGACGACTTCACCGATCCTTCTGCCGTTCACACATTCTCGCACTTGTCGACGTCAATTGTCCTGTCGCGCAAGCGTGCTTCAGAAGGACTCTATCCCGCCATTGATCCACTCCAGTCGGGATCAAAAATGCTGATGCCGCCCATTGTGGGGGACCGCCACTACACCGTGGCCCAGGATGTGCGGCGAACCCTCGCACAGTACGAGGATCTCAAAGACATCATCGCGATGCTGGGAATGGAAGAGCTTTCGCGGGAAGACCGGGCCATTGTGAATCGAGCCCGACGCCTCGAACGGTTTTTGACTCAACCTTTTTTCACGACGGAACAATTCACTGGGTACACCGGACGACTGGTTAACCTGGAGGATGCCCTGACTGGATGCGAACGCATTCTGAATGATGAGTTCCAGCGAGTGAATGAACGCAAGCTGTATATGATTGGTAACGCCAGCGAGGTACAGGTGGAGGAGAAGGTGTCGTGAACCTCAAAATCCTGTTGCCCACCGCTGTCGTGCTAGATGAGCCTGTCGCCAAGATTGTCGCGGAGGGAGAAGATGGATTCTTCTGCCTGCTTCCGCGTCATGTCGACTTTCTTTCTGCACTTGCTCCCGGAATTCTGACATTCACGACCGACGACGAACTCGAGCACTACGTGGCCATTGGTGAAGGGATTCTGGTCAAAACCGGTGACTTGGTACGCGTTTCTACCCGACACGCCGTGCGGGGCACGAATCTTGGTGAATTGAGAGAGACGGTTGCACGAGAATTCGAACGAATTGATGATCGTGAACGTGCCGCCCGCTCGGCCATTGCGAAATTGGAGGCCGATTTTGCCCGACGTTTCCTGGGACTGGGAGATCATCCTCGTGTCTAGTCCGTCATCCAATCCAAATGACGCCGAACGAGTTGACCTGGAACGCCAGGTTGCTGCGAAAGAAGCACGAAAGCTGCGTGCTCAGTCGGAGAAACATCAGTCGATTTGGTTTGGACTGGGCATGATGGGAATTGTCGGCTGGTCGATTGCAGTTCCGGCACTCGTTGGGGTGATGGCTGGCGTCTGGATTGATGCGCATTGGCCGAGTAAATACTCATGGGCACTCATGCTGTTGATAATGGGAATTTGTGTGGGGTGCCTGAACGCCTGGAACTGGATTGAACGGGAGCGGAGCCAATCACCGCCTCCGAGCGTTCAGACAGATGAAAAGGATTCGAAGGGAGGCGACAATGGAAAGTAGCAGTTGGCAACTCTTGTTTGCTCTCGGCATGGGGGCTGTACTCGGCCTGCTCTATTTCGGCGGCCTCTGGGCAACCGTTGCCTCATTGCAGCGAGCCCGGAATCCTGCCTTGTTGTTCGTTATCAGCTATGTCGCCCGGATGGGCGTTGCTGTTGCCGGGTTCTACTTTGTGATGGGCGACCGTTGGGAGCGGGCCGTCGTGTGCCTGCTGGGTTTCCTTATTGTTCGTTTCCTCTTCACTTCACGACTTCGCTCGATCGGGCTGCTCGCTAAAGAGGAGTTGGCACCGTGAGTGGAATTCAAATTAATCCCGACGAACCCATTTGGAGTTGGGGATTCATCAACATCAATCTCACGCTCATTTTTACGTGGGTGACAATGGCCGTGCTGACGCTGGGAGCCTGGCTGGTGACCCGTCGACTTTCCCGTGGAATGCAGATTTCAAGGAGTCAGAATCTTCTCGAAGTGCTGGTGACCGGCATTCGCAATCAAATCCGTGAAGTCAGTCAGCAGGAGCCCGGCAGCTATCTGCCCTTTGTGGGGACACTGTTCTTATTCATTGCCATGTCGAACTTGCTGGCTCTCATCCCAGGCTTTTGTCCTCCCACGAGTTCGATTTCGACAACCGCAGCGCTGGCAACATGCGTGTTCATTGCCGTCCCGCTTTATGGAATTGGGCAGAACGGCATTCGGGAATACCTCAAACAATATCTTCAGCCGTCGGTGTTTATGCTGCCGTTCAACATTATTGGTGAGCTCTCACGCACGTTGGCACTCGCCGTACGCCTGTATGGAAACATGATGAGCGGCTCCGTGATTGGGGCCATTCTGTTGGGATTCGTCCCGCTCTTCGTGCCGGTCATTATGCAGCTATTCGGATTACTCACGGGCATGATTCAGGCTTACATCTTTGCCATTCTGGCGATGGTGTACATCGCCTCGGCAACCCGTTCACACAGCACACAACCTCATTCAGAAGGAGAATGACATGGATGCACAAGCACTCATCGCGGTGGCTTCAATTGTCTCTGCCGGGCTGACAATTTCGATTGGTTCCATCGGTCCGGCTTTAGGAGAGGGGCGGGCGCTGGCCCAGGCGCTTAGTGCTCTGGCTCAGCAACCCGACGAAGCTAACACCATTACCCGCACCTTGTTCGTCGGTTTGGCGATGGTGGAATCGACCGCGATTTACTGTTTCGTCGTTTCCATGATTCTCATTTTCGCCAACCCGTTCTGGAACCACTATCTCGAACTCGCGGCAGGCCAGTAGAGAGGCATTCGTTTTTCGGGAGTTTTATCGCGTTGTCACGAGACCTGCAGGCAAACGATGACGATTGACTGGTTTACATTTGTTGCACAAATCCTGAACTTCCTGCTGCTGGTGTGGCTGCTGAAGCGATTCCTGTATCAGCCCATCCTGGAAGCAATGGATGCACGCGAAAAGCAAATTTCCGCACGCGTTGAAAAGGCGGAAGACGCTCAACGTGTTGCGCAGGAAGAAGCGGCCGCCTACCGCGAGAAGACCGGCCAGTTGGACCACATGCGGGAAACGCTACTCGCGGAAGCGGCTGAGGAAGTCAAAGCGTGGCGTGAACAACATTTGCGGGCAGCGCGTGAAGACGTGCAACGGGCACGCGACGACTGGTACCGCAGCATTGACCGTGAACAGCAGACGTTTGTGAGGGAGTTGCAAAGGCGAGTGGCGGCCCATGTGCATCAGTTAGCGGAGCGCATTCTGAAAGAACTCGCCAATGCTGAACTGGAATCGCAGGCGTTTGAGGTTTTTATGAAGCGTCTTGATGGAATTACTGCGCAGGAGCGTCACCAAATCTCGCAGGCATTGAGTAATGGCGAACGACGTATCGACGTCGAGAGTGGCTTTCCGCTCAGTGAGGCTCAAGCCAACCGAGTACTGCACTCCATCAAGGAAGGACTGGAAGGCGAGTTCGACGTAAAGTTCCGCATTGAACCTGACTTGATTTGCGGTATCGAGTTGCAGGCGGCAGGCTACAAAGTTGCCTGGAGTGCCGAAGAAATGCTGGAGTCGGTCGAAGAGGACTTGTCACGACTTTTGGCTGCGAGTCTGGATTTCGAAACGAGCCGCTCAGCGCACTCGGACGCCGAAGCGTCACCGCAAGCAGACGCGGAGGTCACAACATGAACGGAGGCGAGGCAAATCTGGAGTCGATCTCTGACGCAATTTTTCGCGAAGTGGGCACCGTAATTCGCGACCACGAAGTCGAATTGCGACTGACAGAAGTTGGCAATGTCATCTCCGTTGGACGCGGCGTTGCGAGAGTGTCCGGGCTTCCCAATGTCCAGGCAGACGAGCTGGTGCGGTTCCCCGGACACAAACTGGGGTTGGCGTTCAACCTGGATGCACATGAAGTTGGGATTATTCTTCTCGACGAAAGCGAATCGCTCGAAGCGGGAGATGAAGTCCGACGCACGCAACGTGTCCTCGACGTTCCAGTGGGTGATTCTCTTCTCGGACGGGTCATCGATCCTGTGGGGCGGCCACTCGATGGTCATGGAGCCATTCGCGCCGAGAAGCGTCTGCCCTGCGAACGGGACGCGAAGGCGATAATGGATCGCTCACCTGTGACTGTGCCCCTGCAAACAGGACTGAAGGTCGTCGACGCCCTGATTCCTGTGGGGCGCGGACAGCGAGAACTCATCGTGGGTGACAGGCAGACTGGCAAGACGGCCATTGCCATCGACACCATGTTGAATCAGCACGACAAGAATGTCATTTGCATTTACTGTGCCATTGCGCAACGCAATACATCCGTCGCCCGCGTCATTTCGGATTTGGGCGACCGTGGTGCGATGGAATATTCCGTCGTGGTCGTCGCCGAGGGAGACTCCACTCCGGGAATGCAGTTCATTGCCCCGTATGCTGCCACGACCATTGGGGAACACTTCATGGAGCAGGGCCGTGATGTGCTCATCGTGTATGATGACCTGACATCGCACGCACGGGCCTATCGCGAACTGTCATTGTTGTTGCGTCGACCACCAGGACGGGAAGCGTTTCCGGGTGACATCTTTTATTTACACTCGCGGCTATTGGAGCGGTCGACGCATTTGAGCGAAGCACTTGGAGGCGGCTCGCTGACTGCACTCCCCATTGCAGAAACAGAGGCTCAAAACGTTTCGGCGTACATCCCCACGAATTTGATTTCCATTACCGACGGGCAGATCTACCTGTCGCCGGAACTGTATCAGAAAGGAATTCTGCCTGCGGTCGATGTCGGCCGGTCGGTCTCCCGAGTTGGCGGAAAAACGCAACTGGCCCCTTATCGCAGTGTTGCGGGAGATTTACGGCTCTCCTATTCACAGTTCGAAGAACTCGAAGCCTTTTCGCGGTTCAGCAGCCGCCTCGATGAAGAAACTCGCGAAACATTGGAGCGGGGACGACGTGTCCGCGAAATCCTGAAACAGCCACAGTACAGCCCACTGGCCGTTGCCGAACAAATTGCCATTCTGGTAGCTGTCACGTCCGGGATTTGTGATGCCCTGCCGCTGAACAAACTGCGCGAAGCGGAACGGCTGATTACTGAATCAGTGACCAGTCAGCTTCCTCACATTTGCGAAAGAATTGAGCTGGGCGAGAAGTTGACGAAGGAAGAGTGGCAGTCTGTCGTGGATGTGGCCCGTTCGTCGGTCGCGGAATTAACTGGAATCGTCATCCAGCGGAAGCGCCGTCCAAAAACGACAGACAGAACCATGCAAACACTGGAATCATTGAAACGGCAAATCGATAACGTCGAAGACCTCTCTTCGGTCGTTAAGACGATGAAAACACTGGCCGCTGTCAGCATTCGACAGTACGAACAGGCCGTTGAGTCATTGGCGGATTACTTCTCCACAGTCGAATGCGGGTTGCAAATCTTGTTGCGAGAACAGCCAGTCACTTCGGCAGTTGAACTCACAGGTGCACATCGCGTGGGGCCGATTGTCTTTGGCTCTGACCAGGGGATGTGCGGTAACTTCAACGAACAAGTCGCGACCTTTGCCACCAGCCATCTGTGCGATGAACTCAAACTGAAACAAGCTGACTGTTCGCTGCTGGTCGTCGGCTCGCGGGCATCTTCTCATCTCGCCGATGCTGGATTCACCATTGACGAAGAAATCTCAGTTGCCAGCTCCGGCATCGGGTATCACTGATGTTGTCCAGAAGCTGTTAGCCGCTATTGCACCGTGGCGTGTGGAGAAGCGTATTGGCCGCATCCTACTGTACTGGAACCGCCGTCAGGCTGTGTCGTCATACACAGGGCATTGGCAGGAACTGCTGCCGGTGCGGCCCGAGCAGTTTCGGCTGCCACACAACCAAGAGTGGCCGGGAAAGTCCCTGCCGCAGCATACAATGGACCGTGAAATACTGTTTACACGTCTCATCCAGCAGTATCTGTTTGTTTCCCTGTTTCAGGCCCATGCGGAATCTCTGCTGGTGAAAATGCCAGCCGTATTGCCAGCATGCATGCAGCGGAGCGGAATATTCAATCTCGCCTCGATGAGCTGCGAAGTGAGTATCATCAAAAGCGGCAGACGGTTATCACGGAGGAATTACTCGACGTCGTGACCGGCGTTGAAGCTCTCATGCGGGGCAGTACGCGGATGATGAAGTCTCATAACGCCCCTGTCCCGCGAATCGGTTCAATCAATTTCTTTTGATGGAAGACCGCCGAGAGGAATCTGTGTAGAATACGAAGCGGTATTCAGCCCGTTGCGTACGCCCTTTGCCTTCCTCCGACATCCCGCCTGTCGATGACCAAATCTGCTACGTATGCGGCCGTTCTGGTTGCCCTGTTGAACGCTGCCGCATTTGCTGCGGAATCCACTCTCTTTTAATCAGGACATTCGGCCCATTCTTTCCGAGTACTGCTATGCGTGTCATGGTCCGGACAAGAATCATCGCGAGGCCGATTTGCGTCTGGATGACCGGGAATCAGCCATCGAATTTGGTGCCATTGTTCCTGGTAACGCTTCAAAGAGTCTGATGGTCGAACGAATTCAAAGTTCGGACCCGGACCAGATGATGCCACCGCCTGACTCGGGAAGAAGCTGAATGCCGAACAAAGCAGAAGCTGATGTCCTGGATTGAACAGGGAGCCGAGTACCAGAAGCACTGGTCTTTTGAGCCGGTGCCAGATGTTGTTTCCATTCCCGATGCCCAGGGTGAGTGGCCTCGGAATGATGTCGATCGATTCGTGGCGAATTCACTGAATGACAAGGGGCTCACTCCCAACGTGGAAGCGTCACGGGCAACTTGGCTGCGACGGGTGACGTTTGATCTCACCGGGCTGCCTCCGACTCTCGACGAGTTGGATGCGTTCGAGAAAGACGCAAACGCCCGAGGCGTACGAAAAAAAGTCGTGGAGCGATTGCAGCGTTCGCCGGCTTATGGCGAACGGATGGCAAACATGTGGCTCGACGTCGCTCGTTATGCTGACACCTTTGGCTACCAGAGTGATGTCGAAATGGACGTCTGGCCGTGGCGTGACTGGGTCATCCGTGCGTTCAACACCAACATGCCGTACGACGAGTTTCTCACGGAACAAATTGCGGGCGACATGCTGCCGAACGCAAGGCAAGATTCGCGGTTGGCGACGACGTTTAACCGACTGCATCGTCAAACCAATGAAGGGGGAAGCGTTCCGGAAGAGTTTCGAATTGCTGCAGGGATTGCTGATCGAACCACGACAGCCGGAACTGCATTTCTCGGGCTGACGCTGGAGTGTTGCCGCTGCCATGATCATAAATTTGATCCCATTACGCAGCGGGACTTCTATCAACTCTCAGCGTATTTCTCCGATATCGACGAACTTGGTGTGTACGCACACTTCACACGCGGACGACCGACACCCGCCATGTTGCTCTACGAAGGTGACCAACTGGAAAAGCATGAGGCACTGAAGTCGGAAGTCCGATTGGCTGTGGCAGAATTCCAGGCAGCAGTCGCAGCGGCATCCGAGAACTGGCGGAAGAATCCGGACGAACTAATCAAAGCGTTGCCCGAACCGCGTGAGGCCATCTTGCATGTGCCGCTCGAAGGAGATGTCGATGGCGTCGTCGGCAAGGCGACGAAGTGCAATGGCGATGCGGAAATCAAATGCAGTGACAATTCGGACTTTGGAAGGAACTCCCCTTCTCGCTCAGTCTGTGGGTGAATCCTGCCATTCAGCAACCGCGAATGCTGGTGCTGCATCAGTCGGTCGCTGCGGAGGACTCCGCGTTTCGTGGATTACAACTTAACCATTGATGACGGGCATCCTGAGTTTTCGCTCATCCACTTCTGGCCGGGGAACGCCGTTCGCGTTGAGAGTCACGCAGCGATTCCTGTAACCGAGTGGACGCATCTGGCGATTACGCATGATGGAAGTGGCCAGGCCACAGGCTTGCGGATGTTCATCAATGGGCAACTTGCCGAGACGAATGTCGAGCGAGATGGCCTGACGCTCGATTTCCGCCACCGCAAAGAATGGGGCGACTCAATGCGCGAAGTGTAAAACTGGCTTTGGGTGCACGCTTCCGTGACGTTGGTTTTCGTGATGGTCTGGTCGATGAACTCAAAGGCATTCGATGTTCAGCTCTCGCGAGCGGAAGTGGCATCCCTCTATTACTCGATCAAGCCAGATGAAGTCCCAGCAACAATCGACCTCGATGTGGCGATGGACCATCAATTGCTCGTTCATGATGAGGCTGTCATGGCGGCACGCAAAAAACTCGAGGACGTCCGCAATCGTGAGAACGAATTCGTTTCGACAATCCGGCAAATCATGGTGATGCAGCGATCGGATTTGGCACAACCAACGCATATTCTGCACCGTGGCGAGTACACTGAGCCGCGTGATGTGGTTTCAGCCGGAGTTCCTGAACTGCTCCGCGACATTCCAGCAGAAGGTGAAGGACGCCTGGCACTCGCCCGTTGGATGACCAATTCGCCCGAATCCACTGACGTCGCGAGTCATCGCCAATCGAATGTGGCATTTATTCTTCGGTCGCGGAATTGTGGTTACGCTCGAAGATTTCGGAGCACAGGGCTCACCTCCTTCGCATCCCGAACTTCTTGATTATCTGGCCCGATATCTCGTTGACAACAACTGGGACTTGCAGAAGCTGCAGCGGCAGATTGTCCTGTCGTCAACGTACCGACAGTCCTCGACAGCGCGCAGCGATGGTGGACTACAAACGCGACCCTGACAACACTGTGGTTGTCGCGCGGACCGAAGCATCGCCTGTCAGCTGAGCAACTCCGCGACGCCGCTCTCCACGCAAGCGGACTGCTGGTGGCAAAGACTGGCGGACCGAGCGTTATGCCATATCAGCCTGCCGGGCTCTGGGAAGAGTCAGGTACCGGGAAAACGTATCATCAGTCAAAAGGTGAAGGGCTGTACCGACGCAGCCTGTACACATTCTGGCGACGCACCGCTCCACCGCCGTCGATGCTGACATTCGATGCCACGAGTCGCGAGTCGTGCGCGGCCCGTCGCGAAGTCACGACAACTCCATTGCAGGCACTCGTATTCCTGAATGATCCGCAGTACGTCGAAGCGTCCCGTGTGCTGGCTGAGAAACTCCTGACAACTCATGTTGAAGAACCATCTGCCCGGTGGGACGAACTGTTCCGGCGACTCATCAGTCGCCAGCCAACCGACAACGAACGAACAGTGATTAATGAACTCTACGAGGAACAGTTGGCGTACTTCCAGACAGAAGGGATACATGTCGATGAGTTTCTGCAGGTGGGTGAGCGACCTGTCGGAGAAGGTGTCGACCGAGCCGATTTGGCAGCGACCGCAGTCGTAGTTCAAACCGTTATTGCCTATGACGAAACGGTCATGCTGCGTTAGTGCCCCCGTTTCAAATGAAGGTTCAAGTGAAATGCAAAGCTCGCGAATAGGAGAAGTCACAATGAACAACCTGGTTGAACGACGCCATTGGTTGCAACGGATGGGACTTGGCTTTGGCTCGCTCGCTGCGTCATACCTCATGCAGCGGGACGAACTCCGAGCGGAAACGGCCACCGCGGCCGGGATTCCAACGGGAGGCGTGATTAACCCCACGCATCATGCTCCGAAAGCGAAACGCGTTATTTATCTGTTCCAGGCGGGAGGTCCCTCGCAACTGGAGACGTGGGACTACAAGCCACTACTCAACGAACGTCAGGGAGAACCACTCCCTGATTCTGTCCGCAACGGACAACGACTGACGGGTATGTCGGGGAATCAGGCCATTTTGCCGCTCGCTGGTTCGATGTTCAAATTCGAGCAACAGGGGAAGGCCGGGACTTGGGTGAGCGAGTTGCAGCCCCATCTCGCGAAGCAGGTGGATCGGCTCGCGGTCATCAAGTCGATGTACACCGAAGCCATCAACCACGACCCGGCCATTACCATGTTACAGACGGGGAATCAGATTTCCGGGCGTCCGAGTATTGGGTCGTGGCTGCACTACGGGCTGGGAAGTGACAGCGACAATTTGCCTGCGTTTGTCGTGCTGATTACCAAAGGAAAAGGCGGACAGCCACTTTATTCGCGGCTCTGGGGATCTGGTTTTCTGCCCGCCCGGTATCAGGGAGTGCAATTCCGTTCGGGCAAAGAACCGGTGCTGTACCTCGACAATCCTCCAGGGATTTCGCGTGAAAGCCGCCGCAGCATGCTCGACCGCCTGAAACAGTTGCACGAACTGGAACAAAGTCGCCTCGCTGATCCCGAACTGGCAACCCGCATTGGCCAGTATGAAATGGCTTATCAAATGCAGGCGAGTGTTCCCCGAAGTGGCTGACCTGTCGAGTGAGCCGCAACATATCCTCGACAGCTACGGCCCCGATGCCACTAAACCAGGAACGTTTGCCGCCAACTGCGTGCTCGCCCGACGACTGGCCGAACGTGGTGTGCGATTCATCCAGCTTTATCATCAGGGATGGGATCACCACGGCAACATTCCCGGCGGAATGAAAACCCAGTGTCAGGAGACCGATCAACCTGCTGCGGCACTGCTGGAAGATTTGCAACAGCGGGGCATGCTCGAAGACACGCTTGTCATTTGGGGTGGAGAGTTTGGCGGACCAATTACTCACAAGGCACGCTCACGGCGACGAACTATGGTCGTGACCACCATCCCCGCTGTTTCAGCATGTGGATGGCGGGTGGTGGAGTTCGAGGCGGAGTGTCTTACGGAGAGACCTGCGAATTTGGATACAACATTGTCGAGAACGGTGTGCATGTGCGAGACTTGCACGCCACGCTCATGCATTTGATGGGCATCGACCACAAGCGGTTTACTGCCAAATTCCAGGGACTCGACGCACGACTCACCGGTGTGGAACCCTCGCGAGTGGTCGAAGAGATTCTCGCTTAGATTGAAATTCCATTCAGACACATTCTCCCAAGTCATTTAAACACATGCTCAAAAACAATCTCTACTCGCTCCTGACTGTTACGTCGGCCTTCGTTGCCCTCACTGCTTGTACCAGCCTTGCTGGTGAAACGGTACCGGAGGATGCCAAGTCATGGCCCGAGTTGAGCACGGACGGAGTGCATGCACACGTCGGCGAGAACACACTCTGGCTGCAGGTGGACAAGGTGGCCTCTCAGGCGGGCCGCGTTGTGATTCCGAGACTATGTGCGTCCATTCGTTCCGTAGTCTGGTGCCAGCATCCTGATGTGCTCGTCAATGTCGCCCCCGAACCGAATGAATGGATTTTCAGTTGGAAACCGCAGGGTGACGAAGACGCGCTGCTGAAAATCCGTTTTGACACACAGCCGCTGCTGCCTGTTGATTGCCCCATTGCCACACCCAATGGTGATGGTTCTGTCATGCTCCACGCGTATCAGGCCAGCACCTTTGGTGAGAAGCTGCGATTTGAACCACAGTGGTACAAAAACACTGTCGGTTACTGGGCCGTGGCGACCGACTACGCGACCTGGAAGCTGAAACTCGATGCCCCGGGCACCTATTCAGTTGCTGTGCTTCAGGGATGTGGAAGCGGACAGGGAGGCAGTGACGCCAAGCTTACGCTCAGCCAGACAGACAAAGTCGAGGCGGAAGTGGCATTTCAGACCATCGATACAGGTCACTTTCAAAACTTCCGCTGGAATCACCTTGGCTTTGTCACCGTGACGACTGCAGGCGAATACGAACTCCGCATTACTCCTGTCAGAATTGCCAAGGGAGCCCTCTTTGATGTGCGTACCATCCATCTGGTGAAGCAGGCCACTGCCCCGTAGTAAGAATCTTCAATTCATAACCTGGAAGCAAAAAAGCGGCCCGAGTTGCAGTTCGCAACTCAGGCCATTTTTTTTTGTTCATCAACTGACAACTAGAAGTTGTAACTCCGATTCTTCACGTCGAAGTCAGCGTCGTTGAGGCCGATGTTGGTTCGCAGGTTCGTGTAGAGGTAATCTTCGGCCAACGTGGCTTCACGGTCGCGGCGACCGGGGAAATCATACTGTTGAATGCGAATTGGCAGACCGTTTTCGTTGTCGATGTAGAGCCGTGTCATCTGGAACTTCACGCCGGCAAGCTGCTTTGCGTAGGAAGATTCAATAACGGTGCAGGCAGTCTTCCCGATTTGTGAATTGGCGAAGACGTTGACCTTGGCTTCCGAGTACTTCATTTCGTTCAGCCACTGCTCGGCAGCCTCGGTCACCATTTTCCGCATGCCAATCATGGTCGCGGGATGGCGGTTGCCGTCCATTGCCATACTTCCTTCGGGATCGAGCGACAGTGTTCCGGCCAGTCCACGGAATCCTACGTCGTGGGCGTAGAGCATGTTTTTATTCTGGCCCTCGACAAACAGCACTTCTCGACCGGCGCTTGGGGAAACGAACTTCAGGTACACGCTGAACGGCTCTTCTCGCAGCTTCAGCTCCATTTGAGCCTTGACCAGGCTGCGGCCAATCTTTTCCTGCTTTGTAAAGGTTGCAGTGTAGTCCTTTACTTCGTCGAGTTTCTGGAGCGATGCGTACGCCTTCTCAATGGCGGGCATCAGCGGGTGTGTGCCTTCAGCCTTTTCGATGCGCGCGGCGATCTTTGCTGGATCGGCGGAGAGGGTTCGGGAAAGAACGGCTCCTGTTCCAAAGAGGAGAGCTCCGGTTCCGAACAGTTTCAGAAAACGACGGCGAGAGGATTTCGACGACATGGTCTTCCTTTTGACTCAACTTCACGTCCGTGGAAAGTGGTGGCATGCATTGAGCGCGCCTTGCCCCACTCGGCGCATCGACATTCTCTTTCGGCTGACTTTGCTGGAAGGAGCCGGGCTGGCTCTGTTGATGGCAAGCGGGGTCCAGTTGGAGAATCTGCGCAGGAATTGGCCGCACTCATATAAAGAGTCGCGAATGCAAACAGCGGCCGCTTCACTTTCGAAGCGGCCGCTGCGACACTCAGAATCACGTGTTGAGGGCTTAGTGCAACGTTAATCCAGACTCCAGCGGAAGTGGACGTGGCAGGCGAGTTTCGGTGGTTCCGAAGTTGCCAGGTCGCATGGTCGACCAGTTGCCATTCGTTCCCCAGGCCTGAGGATAGTTGGACTGTCCTGCAGGAATCTGATTTGGTTGTGGAAGGTATTGCACTTGTGACGGTGCTGCTGGTTGGGCAGGACTTGCCTGTCGGTAGCTCATTGGTCGGCCTTGAGCCGAAGCCAGAGCCATTTGGCCAGGTGCTCCTGCGGCGATGGTTTGCAATGCGGACTGGATGTCGGTGTCATTTGCTCCACCTCTGTAGCCGACCGTTGTCTGTTCAGCGACCGCCAGGTCAGGTTCCACTCCGGCACCAGCCATTTCGCGTCCGGTTGGGGAGTAGAACTTGGCTGTTGTCAGCTTCAGGACACCCGAAACCGTTCGCAGTGGGAAGTGTGTTTGCACCGTCCCTTTGCCGTAGGAATGTCGTCCCATGATGACTCCGCGACCGTTGTCTTGAATTGCGGCGGCGAAGATTTCACTGGCACTTGCCGAGTTTTCGTCGACCAGCACAACCAGAGGCACTGCCCAGGTCTTGTCGAACGATGCCGACTCCTGAGTATTGTCATCTGAGTTGCGTCCTCGTGTTGACACAATGACTCCCCGAGGAAGGAACAGGTTCGAAACATCCACCGACTCATCCAACAGGCCACCAGGATTTCCACGCAGGTCGAGGATGAGGCCTTTCATGCCCTGGTTGTGTAGGGTGAACATGGCCTTTTCCAGGTCTTCCTTGGACGATTCGGAGAACTGCTTCAGCCGAACGTATCCCACTTTGCTGGCTTCATCGACCATTTTGGTTCCCGAGACGCTGCTCACGTAGAACCGTCGACGCGTTGTTGTGCCTCGCAGCATTTGACCGTTCCGATCGATGTCGAGGGTCACCGACGTTCCTTCGCGTCCACCAATCAGGTTGGCAATCATATTGAGGCTTTGACCAGCGACGGACTGCTGATTGACTGCGACAATGATGTCGCCAGCTTTCAGTCCCAATCCTTCGGCAGGACTTCCTTCAATCACTCCTTCCAGCAGTGCACCCCGAGAGTCGAGGGTCATTTCAATGCCAATTCCGACAATATTCTCTTCCAGGCCAGCTGTCTTGCGATTGTCCAGGTAAGCACCGGGGTATTCGCTTCCCGACTTTGGCATGAGGGCCGAGTATTTGTCGAGGGAATCGATGGTTGCGTTCAAGAACTCCAGAGCAATGGCTTCCTTACGGACACCCAGTTGACGGTTCGCCAGTTCGGCGGCGTACTGCATGAGACCGAGCGACTCACTCATGCTACGGGCTGGCTGTGAGTAGGCCATTTGCTGCAAGCTGTTGTTGCACAGCGGCGACTGCCTGTGGGTTAGGTGAAACCCGGTTGGCCTGCAGGAACGCAGGGTTTTCGAGGGCCAGAGAAACACCTTCCAGTGCTGCTCTGGTGCGGTCTTCGTAGGAGTTGGGGCTCACGTGTCGAGCGTCGATCATGTTCGAGGCCTCGGAGAACAGTGACATGACTTCATTCATGTTCGTCCGGCTGAGCAAACCCCAGCATTTCGGCACTCTGGTAACGAGCCGAGATTTTTCGTGAGTTATCATCTGCAGCAGTGTGGATGCCACTCCCGCTGTTTGGTGCCGTAACATCCTCCCTAGCACGAGGAGTTCCACTATCGAGAGCTGATGGTGTGAGACGGTAAGCCGAGACTTGTAATACATCTGACTCTTCGACTGCTGACTCATTAAAGACGCTGTGTTGTGCTGGTGTCGTTCAGTATGCAGGAATTCTGCAAATCCTGAGCTGGAGCCATACCACCCAGCAGAGTGGCCACAACCATGGCGAGAATTGAGGTGAGCAGGTGAGTCGTCTTGTGCGTGTTCATGGAAAGTTCCTTTTTTCCAAAGCGTATTAGTAAGAAGTGTGTGAACGTGATTCGTCTCTAACTGGATCAGTTTTTGATGAGTTCGTTGGCGACTGAGGGAGCCTCTTCTTCTTTCATTGCGGCCAGTGCTTCAGCAAGCTCGCCTCGAAGCACGCGGACATCGCCGGGAGCTTCAATTCCAATCTTTGCTTTGCCACGGCCTGAAGAAATCACTTTGATGACAATTCCGTCACCAATCCGAATCATCTCGCCTTGCTTGCGTGTGAGAACCAACATGGCTTTCTCCTTATCCTTGGAAAAATCGTTTCTGTTTAAACCTCGCCTCTGGTGACTTGCCGGGTTGTTCCGGTTTGATGTGTCCCCTTCTGCGAACAGGAAAAAGGTAAGAGCAACGTGCGTGCCAAACACATTTCCACGCGGACGTTAATCGGCGCAAGTGAATAATTTCAAGTCGTTTAAGTTTTTTGATTTTTCGATGGCAGGTCTGGGCGATGTGTATCCATGTTCACTCGCTTGTAATTCATGGAATTGGAAAATGCACCCGTTTGATGACTTTACAAAGTTTGCACGTCATCACTGGGATACTCCGGCAGAACCTGCGGGGGCATCAGCGGTCTGGAATGAAGTCATATTGGGCGCACTCGGCGACTGAATACCGCTTTGAATCCGGCGTGGCACTGGTGCGAGTTGAATACCCCGGTGGTGGCAAGTACGATTTCCTTTTGGCGACCCGATTGTGACGCACTCGCCCAATCGTTTCGCGCCTCTTGCATTTCTGTCTTCACCCTTCTCCTTCATCATGACAGCCCTGATTGATCTCGCTGCGTGTGACGAACCGCAGGACGCGATTGAGGCGACGGTCCATATGCTGACCGAGGGGGGAGTCGTGGCCTTGCCAGACGAATGTGGGTTGGTGATTGCCGGCCTGGCAACGCATCCGGAAGCCGTGCAACGACTAAAAGAAATTCAGCCACACTGGAAAGATGGTGTTGCCGCCGTTTCCTTTCCGTTCGTGGAACTTATAGACGACTACTGCGCCAAAACGGAATTCGGTTCGAAGTTCGCCTCGCGCTGTCTGCCCGGCCCGCTCATTCTTGAAATGCCCGTCGGCCCGGACAAATTGACCACCGCCTGGCAATCCGACGCCAAGAAATGGTGTGCACGTGGAAATGATACCCACTGGGCCTGCACGGTCCCGGCCGATCCCACGCAGCACGAAGTCATGCAGCAGCTTCCCGCACCGTTGCTGACGTTGACCATCTCGACGCACGGCGTGAAGCCGACAACGCCCATTGGTGGAACTGACATCACCTTATTATCGGCCGGCCCGCGATTCGATGGTCCGCCCACCGTTGTGGAAGTCAGTGAAGACAGTTGGCATGTTCAGAAGCAAGGTGTGGTGACTGAATTGGCACTGACACGACAGTTGTGCGACGTCTTTTGTTCGTCTGCACCGGAAACACGTGCCGCAGTCCCATGGCCGAAGCTGCTGTTTCGAAAGCTCATGGCAGAACGCATGGGCTGCTCGGACGACGCGCTGGTTGATCGTGGCGTTATTGTCACCTCAGCCGGATTGGCAACGCATGGTGGGTCGCCTGCCAGCCGCCATGCGGTTCAACTGCTGATGGATGAAGACGCCATCGACTTGCGAGACCATTCCAGCCAGCCAGTTACCGAAGACTTGCTGCTGCGGTCCGACCTCATCCTGACAATGACCGCCTCGCATCGAGATGCCATTGTCGGAACTTTTCCCGAGTTGAGTCAGCACTTTACGCCTGCTCTCGCCGCAGAATCAGGATATCATTGACCCTTACGGCGGAAGTATTGACGAGTACCGGTCCTGCCGAGATGAAATTCAGGCTTGCCTGGAAGACCTCATCACTGAACTTGAAGCCAATTCTTCGTTAGAATAGTGAGAGTGAACGCGGCCCCTGCCCGCTTTCTCAGCCTTAGAACATAAGTCGTATCATGAAAATTGCCGTTGCCAGCGACCACCGTGGCGTTCGCGTAAAGGGTCAAATCCTGGATCAGTTGAGTCAACTGGGCCACGAAGCGCTCGATTTCGGCCCTGAGGAAACCAACTCGGTCGATTACCCGGACTACGCCTCAAAGGTCGGTGAAGCAATTGCCAAGGGTGAAATTGACCGAGGCATTCTGATTTGCGGAACCGGGATGGGGATGTGCATTACGGTCAATAAATTCAAGAACGTCCGCGGCGTCAGTTGCCACGATGATGTCACTGCGGGAAATGAGCCGACGGCACAACGACGCCAACGTCATGTGTCTGTCGGCTGACATGCTGGGCGATAAACTGCTCAGTCGCATTGTCGAAGTCTGGATGCGCACCGATTTCGAAGGTGGTCGTCACCAGAGACGCCTCGACAAAATCAGTGAAATCGAAGGGAAGAACGGCTGCAAGACGGAAGCTGACTCTGGTTGCAGCGGTGGTGGCTGCGGCGGCGGTTGCAACTAGACGTGCCTTCGCACTGTTCGTTGAGCGGACTCGTTTAATATGGCTCTTCGAATTACCAATTTGCGGCTGCCGGTGGAGCATCCTGATGAGGAACTCGACGCTGCAATTATGCGCCGCCTGGGAATTGTCGCGACGGACTTAAAGTCGTGGAGAATTCTCCGCAAGAGCCTCGATGCACGGTCGCGGACCCGTTTGGAATACGTTTACACCATACTGGTGGACGCCGCAGACGAAGCTGCGCTGAGTAAACTGATTCGGTCCGACTCCGACATTTCTCAATTCGAGGTCGAATCATTCTTCGATCCACCGAACGGCAAGCTGCCGAGCAGGCATCGTCCCGTGGTGGTTGGATCAGGCCCCGCTGGTTTGGTGGCGGCCTACTACCTGGCATTGAGGGGATATGCGCCGCTCATCCTGGAGCGTGGTCGCCCCGTTAAGGAGCGTGTTCCGGCTATTCGTTCTTTTGACCATCAGCATGGCCCGCACGATCCCGAGAACAACTATCTGTTCGGTGAAGGAGGTGCTGGTGCCTTCTCTGACGGGAAACTCACTTGCCGCATGTCCGGCCCCGACGTCGATTGGGTGTTGCAATCCTTTGTTGAGTGTGGTGGCCGTGCGTCGATTCTGTACGAACTGCGTCCCCACCTGGGGAGCAACAAGCTCCCGATGATTTGTCGCAATTTCCGACGGAAAATCGAGGCACTCGGGGGACGTACCAATTCGGCTGCCGCGTCGACGGACTGAGAATTCAGGACGGTGTCCTCACCGGCGTGGAAACCTCGACGGGTTTCATCGCGACTCAACAGGTCATTCTGGCAACCGGCCACAGTGCCCGCGACACTTATGAAATGCTGCATCGCACAGGATTGCCAATGCAGCAGAAAGCGTTCCAGTTGGGGCTCCGCATTGAACAGCCGCAGGAGCAGGTGAACAAGTGGAAGTACGGGAAGCCTGAGTACCTCGATTTGCTCGGAGCGGCTGATTACTCCCTCGCGGCGAAAGGAAACCGTGATGTGTTTTCCTTCTGCATGTGTGCAGGCGGAATCATTATTCCGAGCATTTCGGAGCCGAATCAGTTCTGCACGAACGGCATGAGCAATTCGAAGCACGACACACCATTCGCCAACAGTGGCATTATGGCCACCCTGCATCCCCACGAGTTTGGCAGTGATCACCCGTTGGCCGGTGTTGAAATTCAGCGACGTTTTGAACTGAAGGCCTTTGAAATCGGACGCAGCGACTATCTGTGCCCCATTCAAACTGCGAATGATTTCATTGCCGGGAAATGGAATCAGGGAGCCTCAGTGCTTGACTGTTCCTACGCCCGTGGCACCGTCGCTGCTGACTTGCGCGAAGTGCTGCCCGTGCCCATTTCGAAGGCGATTGCGAAAGCACTTCCCATTATGGACAAAAAGTTTCGCGGCGAGTTTCTCAAGAACGCCATTCTCGTCGGCCCGGAAATGCGCGGCAGTGCTCCGTTGAGAATGGACCGCGATACGGAAACACGGCAGGTTCCCGGACTGCGTGGTGTGTATCCTGTGGGTGAGGGAGCAGGCTACGCGGGCGGCATTGTCAGTGCTGCAGTCGATGGGTTGCGGTCAGCCAGAGAAATCGTCCGCATGTGCGCGCCGGTTGGTTAGTTAGGGCTGCCCTGCTCTACTTCCACAGAATCTTCGCGATGAACACGCTGTTGTCGGCACCATATTCGTTGTCTACAGGGATAACGTAACTCGGCTTTTTCCACGTTTGCATCCATTCGGTGACAACCACCCAGGTTTCGTTGTCGCTGACCTGCGTGATGCCGAAGTTCCCGAGGCGGGCTCCGCGTTCAGGGACGACGATTTGCTCCGTCGCCCGAATGACCTGCAATTTTTCAGGGATCGACCTGTGCGATGAACAGCGGCGCCCGGTGCCGGAAGACGTGGTCGTTGTTTGCCCCTTTCCGTGTGTAGACAAGGTACAGCCCGCTGCTGTGGGTAATCCAGTGCTGCTGCGTGTTGTAGTTGCCCAGGTCGCTGCCGTCGTCGAATGTCCAGGGCTTTGGCTCATCGAAATGCAATCCGTCGGCACTTGATGTGACGTAGCCGTGTTCGTCGTTCCGCAGCGTGAGGAAGAAACGATCACCGAATTTCGTCAATGACGGTTCGGCAAATCCCCGCTGCACGTTGACGGTCATTTCGTTGCCGTGTCTTACGTAGGAGAGAGTTTCTCCATCGAATTCACACAGACAGACGGTCACCGAATACTGAACGTCTTCCGGTCGCTTGAAGTACACGGGCAGTAGGATTCTTCCATCGGGGAGATCATACCGCTGCACGCTGCCAGCTCCGGAGCTTTGAAACTTCTCCCCGTCCGGCATTTTGAGTGCCTTGGGTTTGCTCCACACCCCGGAGACGCGGTCGTACACTGAATATCCTGTGAAGCGTGGTCGCACTTTCATGACCTTGTTTTCGTAGTAGCGGACCGACTGGCCAGTCCCCAGCAGCTTTGCCGAAGCAGCATGCCAGCCTGGGGTGAAATCGCAAATCGTTTCGTCTGTTCGCTCGTCGATTTTCCAGCGTTTGAATTCTGGCTGGGGCTGGAGTTCAGACCAGGTGGCGCCCCGGTCATCGCTTTCAGCTGAGTGCAGTTCGTGAAACACATCTGACCCCGTGATTTCGAGCCGCTGTGTCGTCAAGACCATGGTCGGATTGTCTCCCGCTTTCGATGGGGGCATGACGCCCGCGCGAGCATGGACCCAGCACTGTTTCCCATCATAACCGCTGGTCATCACTGCCGCTCGATTTCAAACGCGCGCGCTGCCTGCGGCTCGATGGCTTTGCGGATGAGGGCCGGGCGGTCGGTGGTAATGGAATCAACATCCAGCTCGGCGAATCGTCGGGCTTCCTCTGCTTCGTTGACGGTCCAGACGTGAAACTCGAATCCCCCTTTGCGAACGGCATCCACAAACGACTCGTCGATGACGGTCAAATTCCCTTGCGTCCCTAATCCGGTCGCGCCAGTCCGCTTCAGACTGGTGAGAACATCAGTTTGCGAGGGACGCCACGCTGTTTTCGTCGCATTCTGTTTGTAACCAGTCAGCCAGTTCGCCTTTGAGCTGCGGCAATTGTTTGCGTGCGGCTTTAATGACTTCTTCATTGAAACAAATGATGGTGACCTGATCCGGTTTCAGTCCTGACTTTTTGATTTCCGGAGCCAGGAACGGCACGATTTCCGGGCCGCATTTCACTTCCAGGAATAACTTTTTCCCGTCAGGGAACTGTTGCCAGAACTTCCTGAATCGTGGGGATGAACGTCTCCTTGTATTTTGCATCCTTCCAACTGCCCACATCAACCTTACGAAGTTCGGCCAGTGTCGATTCTGCTACCGTCAGTACGGGCTGATTCTTTCCCGTCCGCTTCGTATCCTTGTCGTGAATGCAGACGATTTGCTGATCCTTTGTCAGGTAGAAGTCCCCTTCAATGGCATCGGCCCCTTTCTCCCAGGCCAGTTTGAATGCGGGTAGCGTATTTTCCGGTGCGTCATACGAAGCGCCGCGATGAGCCACAATGAACTGGCCGAAACAGGGAACTGCCATCAGCTGCAAGGCAATGGCGAGACAGAGACGGTTTGAAAATCGCAAAGTGTGCTCCACAAGTCGCAGGTTCATTTTTCTGATAATGGCCCAATGTATTCGGTCGCGACGACCACGTCGTCGAACCATACGCGGTTCGCATGCCCGCGTGTACCTTTCGTGATGTAGACATACAGCCAGAGGAAATTGGTCTTCAGTTCCGGCACGGTGCGAAAGCGGAACCCCTCGAAGGGATCCCCACCAAGTGCCGTCGTGAAATACTCGCGGTCCCCTTTGGCGTTGTTCCAGCGGACGCCGTCACCGGAATCGCCGGGCTTGAACTTATCGAACGTCCACTTGCCTTTTGGGAATCCCTCACCGAGATGACTCACGGGACGTCCATCAATCCATAACGCCAATTCACCGTTCGTCTGGCCAACGTCGTTCATCTTGACCATGACTTCGACGCAGGTCCACTTGCCGCGCTGAATCTTCAGCGAATCATCATGAATGAATGAGTTTCCCCAGGTGTTTCCCTTCGGAGGACTGCCACGCATGTCGCACCAGTAGGTGTAGTAGTCCCAGGTCCACTTCTGACCGAACGGTTCAATTCCAACCCAGAATGACTTGTCGCCTCGCGTTGGCTGGCCGGCACGAACACTTGGCCAAGCGGTTGCGGGATTGTTGCCACCGACACACGTGCCGAAGTGATGAATGGGTTCACAGTCCTCCGCGAATCGAACATACATTCGCGTGAACAGCTGGTCGTAGCCGTCCCCCAGCCGGCGGTACAGGTCTCCGCCAGTCCCCTTCTCTGCTAATTGCGACATCAACAGAGACTGCTTCCCCGCACTGTGCTCAGGCACAATGTCAGTGAGTGACACATTCTGGCCTCGGACCGTTTCCCAGCGCTCGGCAATGGTGGCGACATCCTTCGCTTCGAAGTTCTCTGTAAAAATGACTCGCAAATCACGCCCGATTCCGGCATCTCCGGGATACTGACTCGCGATCCCCTGATCTGGACCGTTGTTCCTCTCTTTCAGTCTTTGGATAAGTGGCTTCGCCTGAACCTGCCCATACGTCGGCGACGAGGCCAGGATGATGAGTGTGAAAGTGGCCAGGGCTCGCAGGTGCAGGTTCATGACATCTCCTCATGGAAAGGCCGTCTGATTCGACGGCACCCACACACTCTCCCTATGATGGCAAATCATTTCAACCATGGCCGCAAGGATCATGACAGAAATTGATGCAACGTTAACCCGCTCTCAGGCGCGAAAGTGAATTCACCATGATCAACAACTCGATTGCCTCAACTTTGCTGGCGTTTGCAGTCTCCGTCGGCTTCGTGCAGGTCTGCTTTGCCGATGATGCCCCTGCGACTGATCATGTAAAACTCGCACGCTTGCTGGAGGAAGGAAACGGCAGTCTCGTCATTCCCGCCGGGACGTACGAGTTCGGCGGCACGCTGGAGATTGACCTCACATCACACCGGGCGACGTCTATCCGGGCAGGTGGTCCCGTCACCATTCTGATGAAAGCCCCCGGCCCGGCAATTCGAGTAACCGGTACGCTCAACAGCTCGGCCGATCCTCAAGGGATTTCCGATGACACCTGGCTCGAACGGATGCCGCTCATCGACGGTATTGGCATTCTCGGTGCTCATGAAGAAGCCGATGGCATTGAACTCGTGCAAACCATGCAGGCCGTTGTCAGTCGAGTCCACATCCGCAAGGTGCGAAATGCGATTACACTGAGCCAGCGGAACCGCAACGTCATCATTTCGAACGTGCATGTGTACCACAATTCCGGCATTGGTTTGTTGCTCAATGAGGTGAATCTACACCAGATTAACGTGGCCAATTCGCACATCAGCTACAACCGCGAAGGCGGCATTGTGGTCCGCGGCGGGAACGTGCGGAACCTGCATGTCACGGGCTGCGACATTGAAGCGAATATGCCCAACGACACCACGCCCACCGAGTCGGGGAATGTGTTCATCGACTGCCGCGAGTCGGGCTCGGTCGCTGAAGTGGCAATTACCGGAAACACCATTCAGCACTACGCCCATTACGCCCCTGAGAAGCAGGCACCAGGTGGGGCGAACATTCGCATTGTGGGACGCGAAGATTTTCAGCCGAACATGATTACCATCACCGGCAATGTCATGAGCGACACTCACACCCATTTGCATTTGAAGAAGGTCGTCGACACCACAGTGCTGGGAAACACATTCTTCACGACCGAGCCGACCGACATTCTCGTGGAAGAATGCGCACGCATCGCCTTGGCGAACAACGTGCTGAATCCCCGCGAGTCGAGCGGCACGGGGCAAGTGGTGATTCGCAACTCATCGAACTGCACGCTGCTCGGCCTCATTTGCCACAATCTGCAGGCCAGCGAAGCCGCCATCACTCTTCAAAACTGCCAGGCCACCCGCGTGAGCCAGTGCATTGTTTCGGGATCCCCCAACGGCGTGAAACTCGACGCCTGCACCAACTGCAGTGTGACTGATTGCACCATCACGGGATTGCCCGCAGGTGGCAATGCCGTCATCGGTGACGTCACAGGGAATGAAGTCGACGATGTGACAGCAGTTCACCTGGCAGAATAACACCGGGGCTCAAGGCGAAACTTAGGACTTCACAGCTTTAACGGCCTCGACGGCTTCTGTGACAGTCAAAGTCCCCTCGTACAGAGCCCGTCCGGTAATGGCTCCCACGAGGTTCGGCTGTCCAAGCGACGCCTCAGCCAGCCGCGTGATGTCGGCCACGGTGGTCACGCCGCCAGACGCAATGACCGGCAGTCCCAGGGCCGCGAGCGCCAGCATGTCCTGAATTGTTCCTTCGTCAATCCCCTGCATCATGCCGTCGTTGGCGATGTTCGTGTAAATGACGGCGCCGATTGGGAGTCCGACATATTGCTTGGCCAGTTCAATGGCGGACGTCTTGGAGACGTCGAGCCAGCCTTCGGTAGCGACCATGGAATCGCGGGCGTCCAGTCCCAGTGCAACGCGGTTCGGGTATCGATGGACGACATCGGAAAACCATTCCGGCTGCTTCAGGGCCTGCGTGCCGATGATAACTCGATCAACCCCACATTCTTCGAGCAGCAGTTTGACTGTGTCGTCGTTCCGAATCCCACCGCCCACCTGAATGGGGACCGACAACGCCGACGCGATGCCGCGAATGGCGTCGAGATTGATGGGCTTCCCGGCCTTGGCTCCGTCCAAATCGACAATATGAATGCGGTGGCCGCCGGCGGCTTCCCATTTCTGGGCCATTGCGATGGGGTCATCACCGAAAATGGTTTCCTGGCCGTAGTCTCCCTGGCGAAGACGGACGCACTGGCCGCCCCGAATGTCAATTGCTGGAAGGATTTGCATCAATTCACCGAGTTCAGTTCGTCTGGTTTGCAGGTCAGATGCTGGTCATGCAACCTGTCAGGTGAGTTTTTCTGTTTGGCGGCAGTCTAGGGGATGTTGTCGCGGGGGGCGAGTGGCCGAATAATGTGTTCATTCTCGCTGTAGACGCTTTACCCGGACGGACGTTACACTCCAGCCCATCGAGCGAACAACCACCGCACCGTCAGGGCTTCCGGTGCGGAGCGATTTACCCCGGTTGAGCCTGCCGACGACGAGCACGCAAAACTTCCTCGAATTTCCCTAAACGGTTGCTGACGCAGAGCGTACGGAAAATGAAACCTGAGTTTATTCGAAACTTTTCGATTATCGCCCACATCGATCACGGCAAAAGTACGCTCAGCGATCAACTCCTGTTGAAAAGCGGTGCCATTTCCCAACGAGAGTTTCAGGAGCAAATTCTTGATGACCTCGACGTCGAACGCGAACGCGGAATTACCGTCAAAGCCCGGGCTGTCGCAATCGAAACCCCGTACCAGGGGAACACTTACCAACTGAATTTCATCGACACCCCCGGCCACGTCGATTTCCACTACGAGGTCTCCCGCAGCCTCGCTGCTTGCGAAGGAGCCCTGCTCGTCGTCGATGCATTCCAGGGCGTGCAGGCCCAAACGGTGGCCAACGCCTACGCAGCCATTGAAGCGGGCCTGGAAATCATTCCGGTCATCAACAAAATCGACCTCCCTGTCGTCCGTATCGACGAGGTGAAGGAAGAAATCGAAAACATCATCGGACTCGACGCGAGCGACGCCCTGCTCGTGAGTGCGAAGTCAGGCATTGGTATCGAAGAGTGCATCGAAGCCATCATCCAGCGCATTCCTGCCCCGAAGGGAGATCCCAACGCTCCTCTCAAGGCTCTCGTGTTCGACAGTAAGTATGACCACTACCGCGGCGTGATGACCTACGTCAGGGTCATGGACGGCACCATCAAAGCTCGCGATAAAATCCGTTTCATGCGTGCAGCCACCGTGCACGACGTCATCGAGGTTGGCCAGTTCTGTCCGCACATGACGCAGAAAGACGTCCTCGGCCCGGGCCAGGCGGGTTACGTCGTGACGGGCATCAAGGTGCTCGGCAACGTTCACGTGGGGGACACAATCACGCATCAGGGAAATCAAGCCAAAGAACCGTTGCCCGGCTACAAGCAGCCCAAGCAAATGGTCTTCTGCGGCATGTACCCCATCGACGCCACGGACTTCGAGAAGCTCCGAAGAAGAACTCGACCGCATGGCCCTCAACGACGCCGCGTTCAGCTTTACGGCTGAAACCAGCGACGCCCTCGGATTCGGTTTCCGCTGCGGATTCCTCGGTATGCTGCATATGGAAATCATCCAGCAGCGTCTCGAAGATGAAGCCGACGTCGACCTCATTCAAACCGCTCCAAACGTGACGTACGAAATTGTGCGGCGCGGCGGTGAAGTCCGGATGATCGACAACCCTGTCGACGTGCCTGATGCTGGTGAAATCGAAGAGTTCCGCGAGCCCATTGCCAAGGTGAATTTCATCGTACCGGCGGTGAACATTGGCGTCATGATGCAGCTCTGCGAAGACCGCCGCGGCATTTATGTCGGCACCGAATATCTGGGTACCGACCGCGCTCAGCTCACCTACGAACTGCCGCTGTCGGAAATTATTTTCGACATGCACGACAAACTGAAATCAGCCACCAAAGGCTACGGCACCATGGACTACGAAGTCATTGGCTTCCGTCCCGCCGATTTGGTGAAACTCGACATCCTGGTGAAAGGGACGCTCGTCGAGGCCCTCGCCACCATTGTCCACCGCAGCATGGCCGACCGCCGTGGCCGCGCCCTGGTGAAGAAACTGAAGGAAGAAATTCCAAAGCACCAGTTCGAAGTCGCCATCCAGGCCGCCATCGGGGCCCGCGTCATCGCCCGCGAAACGATTTCCGCCCTGCGGAAAAACGTGACCGCCAAATGCTACGGCGGCGATATTACCCGTAAACGCAAACTGCTTCAGAAGCAGAAAGAGGGTAAGAAACGCATGAAACAATTCGGGATGGTAGAAATCCCGCAAAAGGCGTTTCTGTCGGTGCTCGAAGCGGGGAAGGACGGTTAACGATAACTCCCTCCGCCAAATCGCTCCTTTCGATTGACGCTGCCGATTCATCGGTCAACAATGATGCAAGGGCTGAAATCAAAATTCAAATCCTGATGGACGGAAGATTCCCATGTGATAGGTGGAATGCCCTTCCACTTATCATCTAGTTGTCCGTCAAAATGCAGCTCATCACATCACAGTTGCTGACAAACGATCGTTGCAGATCGACGCTCGCGTTTACCACGGTCGGAGGAACCAACTGGCCAGTGTGGGATCGCTTCATTTCTTTTGAAGGCCAGCAACTTTTCCATATTGGAAACGTTTGCGGTACTTGTGAGTTCTTCTTCTCCCGCCTGACCGATCGCGAGATTCCGAGCTTTGAGATCGACCGAATTCGCTCCACTTTGCAATGCGGAATTCAATCCATTGACGACACAGCATTCGCGTTCTTGGATGTCATCCCTAACGGCGAATACACGATCACGCTGTTTACAGCTTTCCCACAACAGGCTGGCGTAAACGGCGTCCCCGACTACTTTTCCTCAGAACAACGACTCGCTTGGGCCGACTGGGATCCTGACAACCGACAGATTTGTTCGTCCTACTTCCGTGGGCATTCGCGGCCTTTGCACGATCAGCAAATGCTCTTTGAATTCCTAATTCCGCTTTACGACATTTCGCTCGTCAATCGCGATCGTGTTGATTTCTACAAGCAACAACTTCAATCTGGAGTACGGCCTACTGCTGTTGCACTGTCTGTACTCGACGTGAAGTCATCAATGACATATCCAGAGGACGACAAGGGTGCCGAGATTGAGCCAGAATTTCGAACTCATTGGTGCTTTGCAAATTACTTGCTTGATGGCCATCACAAAATGGTTGCGTCGCACGAGTCGGGCAAACCAATTACTTTGCTGTCGTTTATCAGTCGCGATCATTCTTGGAAGTTAGTCGATGAGCTAATTGCCGAGTACGCAAAAGACGGATAATAAGGCGGTCAACCGCGGGTGGCCCCGGTTGCTCTGCAACCGTTGGGGGCCGAAGGCCATGGAGGCTTTCTCTAGGAACAACCTCCCGTCGACTGCGTCGGCCCAGGTTGGAAACCAACCTGGGCTACCCCGAGTAGACAGACTAGTAGGTCATGCTGTGCATGACGCACCTGTTGAACTGATTGACCACCTCGTCTGAATGTGGTACCGATAGGAGCATGTCTCCTGTTTTTCGCGGATGACTCATGTGAGATTTCCTGCGGCACGCAGCGAAACGTCCAGTACGACAACAAGTCTGCAATCCAAGTCAGCGCATATGTTTGTGAAATCACTCGGCACTACGGTTACCTTCTTTTGCTTCATCGCAGTAGCCCATGCTGTCGCAGCCCAGGACACGGCGACAACCATTGGATTGATCGGTGACTCCACCGTTGCGTCCACTTACGGATGGGGGCCGGCCTTTGCAGATCGAGTCAACAAATCTGTGACGGTTCTGAACTATGCCGTGAACGGGGCCACGTTGGATTCACTTTCCAGGAAGCTGGATCGACTTCTCGAGCAGAAGCCCGACTACGTTCTCATTCAATTCGGGCATAACGACATGAAACGCTACGGAGCCGAGGAGTATGGCAAGAAACTCACCGACTACGTCCAACGCGTGAAGCGCGGCGGCAGCCGGGCGATTGTTCTGAGTTCTGTCACCCGCAGAGTCTTTAATGAGGAGGGCCAGATCGCGCCGGTCATCATGGAAGGGGACCGATCACTTCCCGCGTTTGCGCAAGTCGCGAAAGCTGTTGCTCAGGAGAACGAAGTGCCTTTCATCGACCTGAATTCGATCAGCATCGCACACCACAACAAGCTTGGTCCCGAAGCGAGTGTGGCTTACAACTTCGAGGGCTCCGATCGAACGCATTTCAGCAAAGCAGGAGCCGCCGCGATAGCAGAGTTGATCATCGCTGAGCTCAAGTCCGCCGCTCCTGAACTGTCGGCATTTGTGAAATAGCTGCTTACGATTTCCGCAACAGGCGTCCAAGGCTACCATTGTCGGCACTGGTCGTTTCCTGTCACGTAAGGGCTGCTGATGACTCCTGCTGAATTCATTGAACGCTGGTCCAAATCGGGCGGGGCGGAAATGGCGAATTCGCAATTGTTCCTCGGGGAACTGTGCGATTTGCTGAGCCTCGATCACCCCGATCCCACACAGCCGGACGAAGCGCTCAACGTCTACACGTTTGAAAAGCATGTCGACGTCAGCAACGGCGACGGCACGTTCACCACCGGGCGACTCGACCTCTACCGCCGGGGCTGTTTTGTTCTGGAGTCGAAACAGGGGACGGAAAAGCGGGAAGCGGAACAGGACGAACTCCTCGCGACCAAATCGAAGAAGAAGAAAGTCCGGCAGGGACACGCCAAACGCGGCACGTCGCAATGGACGCTGGTCATGCAGCGGGCGAGAAAGCAGGCGGAGCGGTATGCGCAGGCCATCCCTGGCGAATGGCCGCCGTTTCTCATTGTCGTCGACGTAGGATTCTGTTTTCAGTTGTTTGCCGACTTCTCACAGTCCGGCAAGAACTATCAACCCTTCCCCGATCCCGCTTCATTCCAAATCCGGTTGCAGGATTTGGAACGGGAAGATGTTCGCGAGCGCCTGCGGACCATTTGGCTGGAACCAACTTCGCTCGATCCTTCACGGCTTTCGGCGAAGGTTACGCGGGAACTGGCCGAACGGCTGGCCAAGCTCGCCAAGAGCATGGAAGGAAAACACGACCCCGCCACCGTTGCCAGTTTTCTTATGCGTTGCCTGTTCACCATGTTTGTCGAGGACATGGAAATCGGGGGATTCAAGTCGGGCGACTTTACGCAACTCCTCAAAGACTGCCGGGACAACGTCGCCAACTTCGTCCCCATGATGCAGGGGCTGTGGGAAGACATGAACACCGGCAAAGGGCTCTCCGGCTGGATTCGCAGAAAGGTCATGCAGTTTAACGGCGGACTGTTCGAAGACGTCACCGCCCTCCCCGTTTCGCTCGATCAACTCGAACTGCTCATCGAATCGGCGGAGGCGAAATGGAACGACGTCGAACCGGCCATTTTCGGTACGCTCCTCGAACGTGCTCTCGATCCTGTCGAACGGCATAAACTGGGCGCCCATTACACACCCCGGGCCTACGTGGAACGGCTGGTCATGCCGACCATTATCGAGCCGCTGCGGGAAGAGTGGGACACCGTCTACGCCACCGCCACGGCGTTGGTGGAAGCGGACAAAAAGTCCGACGCCATCGAGGCCGTCCGCAATTTTCACCAGAAGCTGTGCGACACCACCGTCCTCGACCCCGCCTGCGGTTCCGGGAACTTCCTGTACGTGTCGCTCGAACTCATGAAACGCCTCGAAGGGGAAGTCCTCAACGCCCTCAAAGACCTGGGCGACCGGCAACAGGTGCTCATTACCATCGACCCGCATCAGTTTCTGGGAATCGAAGTCAATCCCCGCGCGGCCGCCATTACCGATTTGGTTCTCTGGATTGGCTACCTGCAATGGCACATCCGCACGCGCGGGAAAGAGCCCATCAAAGAACCAATTATCCGGAAGTTCCACAACGTCGAATGCCGCGACGCCGTCCTCGCCTGGGATGCCATTGAAGACGTCTTCGACGACGCCGGCCAACCCGTCACCCGCTGGGATGGACGCACCACCAAACCGCATCCCGTCACTTGCGAAGAAGTCCCCGACGAAACCGCCCGCGTGCAGGAAAAACGGTACATCAACCCCCGCAAGGCAGAATGGCCACAGGCTGATTACATCGTGGGAAATCCGCCGTTTATCGGTACGGCGATGATGCGTAATGCACTTGGCGACGGATACACCAAAACAATTCGCCAGACGTACCGCGAACTTCCTGAATCGTGTGATTACGTCATGTATTGGTGGCACAACGCCGCCGAGATTGTTCGCGATAGCAAGGCGAAACAATTCGGATTCATTGCAACGAACAGCCTTCGACAGACATTCAATCGGCGCGTCGTTGAACCGCACCTGAAAGCCAAGAACCCATTGTCACTTGTGTTCGCGGTACCCGATCATCCTTGGGTCGACAGTGCCGTTGGAGCCGCCGTTCGTATTTCCATGACCGTTGGAATTGCTGGGCAGGTCAATGGCGACCTGTGTGAGGTGATTGAAGAAGTCGAACATGGTGAGGCCGGAGCAAAAGTGGAGTTGAATCATTTGGAAGGCGTGATTCTCTCCAATCTGCGAATTGGGGCTGATGTCGGTTCGGCGGAAAGTTTGCTCGCCAATTCCGTTCTCAGTAATCGCGGAATGCAGTTGATTGGCGCGGGGTTCATCGTTTCCCGAGACGATGCGTCAAAACTAGGGCTTGGCCGAAACCCGTCCGTTGCATCGGTTATTCGCGAATATCGAAATGGCAGAGACTTGACCAGTAGTCCGCGTGATGTGCTGGTCATTGATTTGTTCGGGCTTTCGGCGAATGAAGTGCGTCAACAATTTCCAGAAATCTTTCAGTGGGTCATGGAGCGTGTGAAGCCGGAACGGGATCAGAACAATCGAGCGTCATACCGAGACAACTGGTGGATATTTGGTGAGCCACGAAAAGCATTTCGCCCGGCACTGGTTGGTCTCTCGCGTTACATCGCCACTGTTGAAACCTCGAAGCACCGTTTCTTCGTCTTTCTCGACAAATCCATCCTGCCCGACAACAAGCTGGTCAATATCGCACTTGATGATGCCTGCGACCTTGGAGTTCTCTCAAGCCGAATCCACGTCACATGGGCGTTGGCTGCGGGCAGTCGATTAGGTGTTGGCAATGACCCTGTCTACGTGAAGACGGCCTGCTTCGAACAGTTCCCCTTCCCCGATCCCGACGAAGCCACAAAGCAGCGGATTCGTGACCTGGGGGAACAGCTTGATGCCCACCGCAAACGGCAGCAGGAATTGCATGCGGAATTAACCATGACCGGGATGTATAACGTCCTGGAAAAACTCCGCAGCGGCGAGGCCCTGACGAAGAAGGAACAAACCATCCACGAACAGGGACTGGTTTCCGTCCTCAAACAAATCCACGACGACCTCGACGCCGCCGTCTTCGACGCCTATGGCTGGCCGCACGACTTAAGCGACGAAGACATTCTGCAACGGCTGGTCGACCTGAATCACGAACGCGCCGCCGAAGAAGCCCAAGGCAAAATCCGCTGGCTCAGACCAGAATTCCAAAACCCCGACGGCGAACAGAAAACCCAGAAACCACTCCTCGACGCCACCGCAGCCAAAGCCCCCAAAACAACACCCGCCAAGGCCACGACCACAACCAAACAACCCTGGCCCAAAACACTCCCCGAAAGAATCCAATCAGTCCGCGAAGCCCTCACAACCCTGGGCACGCCAGCAACCGCCAAAGACCTCGCCACCCAATTCAAAGGCGCAAGGGCGACAACGGTAGAAGAACTCCTCGAAACCCTGGTGACCGTAGGACAGGCTAACGTCACCGACGACGGAAGGTACGTGGGATGAGCGAGTAGATAGTGGGTAGTTGGTAGGCTATGGCAAAAAAAGAAACGGAGTTTCCGAGCAAAACCTCGAAAACTCCGCTTGAGTGGACATTACAGGACTCGAACCTGTGACCTCTTCCGTGTGAAGGAAGCGCGCTAGCCGACTGCGCCAAATGTCCGGTGTGTCGTGTGCGAGACGAGCCGGGGGCTTTGCTCTGCGTTGCGGAAGGTACTTTATCACCCCAAGACACGCAACGGAATGGATTGGCTCGCCGAATCTTGCTGTAATCGTTAATCTGTCGGTCGTAAAGTTTGCTCTTTTAGCGGCTTACGGCGAGGCGTTCGGAGTCAGCCGCCGCCGACCAGTGTGACGATTTCCAATTCATCGGCTTCTGAGAGGATGCATGTCGCGTGGTTTGCGCGTGGAACCAAGTCTCGATTCCGTTCCACGGCCAGGAATTTGGGATTGAGGGAAAGTACGCTCAGCAAATCGGCAATCGAGGACTCGGCCGGTACCGTGCGTGGTTCCCCGTTGACTGTAATACTGATGACTTTGGCGTCGCTCATGACGGACTCTGCAGCTCCAAAACTTTTCTCACACGTACGATGCGTAGAATTGCCGATTGCCCCGCGATGTTCAATCGACAGTTGGTCCATGTCAAACTGGGACCAATATTTCGAGTATTCCCGTTCTTGGAATCAGGCAGAAAAATCGACGGAACATTCTGGCTGATTGTTAACTTACGGCAAATCGCCGGTTGACAGGAGTGGCCTCAGGTGGAAACTGAGGGGGTGGTTGCATAGACTACTGAGTAGCGTACTGTGCGCGGTGCAGAACGCTGCAAGATTATCCACCCTCCCACCTTAATTGGCACCGCCCTGTCAAAAAGGCTGTTGACGACTTTCGTCAGTAAGCGTTGAATTTTTGTCATCTGCTCCCGTGCGGTACCCGTTACTGGACGTGATGGGGCTATCCTTCAAACTTATCCTCGAGAAGCACTCAAATGTTGCTGCTTATCCTTCGAGCACTCTACACCGTCATCGCTGTTGGTGCGATTGCCACTTTCTGCTTTGGAAATCCGTCGCCGCGTCCGCCGGTGATTGAGGAGAATGCGGTTCTGGCATTCTTTGGCATGGTAACCGTGGCTCTATCGCTCATGCTGTTGGATGTGCTGACGCCACGAAAGCGGATTGAAGTCATTTCGGCCATCTACTTCGGTCTGCTGATTGGTGTGTTGCTGGCGTACCTGTTCAATCAGGCACTTGCGCCGTTGTTCGCTCGGGGAGGAATCCTGGGAGAAAACGGTGAGGGATTTGCCGCTGCGTCAAACATGCTGTCCATTATTATTCTGCCCTACCTTTGCATCACATTCCTAATGCAAACGAAGGACCAGTTTCGGTTCGTCATTCCGTACGTGGAATTCTCACGCGAATTAAAGGGTGGGCGGCCCATGGTGCTCGATTCCAGTGCTTTGATCGATGGTCGCGTTGCTGATGTTGTTGAAACGCACATTGTTGACTCCGAGTTTCTCGTACCGCAGTTCATCTTGCAGGAAGTTCAGGACATTGCGGACAGCCATGACAAAATCCGGCGGAGTCGCGGACGTCGAGGACTGGACGTTCTTCGCAAGTTGCAACAGGATCCGAAAATTGACGTGCGCGTCGTTGAAACGAGCGAGGCCGAAGGCCGCACGGTGGATCAACGCCTGGTCGAAGTGACGAAGCAGAACAATGGGCGACTGGTGACGAACGACGTCAATTTGAACAAGCTGGCCTCGGTTCAGGGCGTTGACGTCATTAATTTGAACGACGTGGCCAACGCCCTGAAGCCAAAGTATCTCCCCGGCGAACACGTGCGTATTCGCATTATGAAAGAGGGAGAAGGTGCTGGTCAGGGAATCGGTTACCTGGACGATGGGACCATGGTGGTGGTCGAACAGGGGACCCGGGAAATGGGTAATGAAGTCGACACCATTGTCACCAGTGTTCTGCAGAACAGCGCAGGTCGAATGATTTTCTCCAGGCTGCTTGACGGCACCGCAAAATGAAGTTGCGATATGACCCCGAACGTTTGAAGGCCGCCACTCAAAAGGCGGTTGAGACCCTGCTTGGTCAACAGACCAGGCAAGGCTTCTGGGTCGGTCGTCTCTCAACATCTTCGCTGTCGACGGCCACAGCCGTCATGGCATTGGAGCAGGTGCGGCAAGCCGCATTACGCGAGTCCACATGGCCAACAACCATTCCTGCTGAGCAACAGCTTTCTCAGTTCATTGAACGGGGACTCATCTGGCTGTCAGAACATCAGAACGATGACGGCGGCTGGGGGGACACGACGAAGAGCTTCAGCAACATTGCAACGACAATGTTGGCGCACGCCGTGTTTCATGCGACGAACACGACTGACCGATTTGCCGAAGTGGTCACAAAAAGTGGCGAGTACATCGAACGGCAGGGCGGCGTCGATGCCGTCAAAGCTCGGTACGGGAAAGACCAGACTTTCTCAGTCCCTATTCTTACACACTGCGCCTTGGCGGGACTTGTCGACTGGAGTGAGGTTGCCCAACTGCCATTCGAACTGGCGTGTCTGCCCGCCAGCTTTTACGCGGCCATTCGCCTGCCCGTAGTGAGCTATGCCCTTCCGGCGCTCATTGCCATTGGCCAGGTCAGGTTCCATTTCCGCAAATCGTGGAATCCGTTTCACAACTGGCTTCGAGAAGTGGCCGTCGCACGTAGTTTGCGAATTCTGCGCCGCATCCAACCTGAGAATGGCGGCTTTCTGGAGGCGGCCCCGCTCACGAGTTTTGTCGTGATGAGTTTGGCGAGCAAAGGGCTGGTGAACCATCAGGTCGTGGAACGGGGTGTCAAATTCCTCGTAAATTCCGTGCTGGAAGATGGTAGTTGGCCAATTGACACAAATCTCTCGACCTGGGTGACGACCCTCAGCATCAACGCACTGGGCGACGATTTGCCAGAGGTATCGAAAGAGCCATTGCGCGATTGGATTGTGGGACAGCAGTACAAGGAACTGCATCCCTACACGAATGCGGCACCGGGGGGATGGGCCTGGACGAATCTTCCCGGCGGTGTACCCGACGCGGACGACACTCCCGGAGCACTCATTGCGCTAACGCAGCTCGAACCTATCGCCTCCAATCTCACCGTTTCCTCGCAGAAGTTGGGGCTCAATTGGCTACTTGATTTGCAGAACAGCGACGGTGGTTGGCCGACGTTTTGCCGGGGATGGGGCAACCTGCCGTTCGACCGAAGTTCAAACGACATCACCGCCCATGTGCTTCGTGCCATTCTGTCCGTCTGTCCGCATTCGGACATGCTCGAAGGCCCCGATTTGGTCGAACAAAAGGAGATGCGGCGTCAAAGTCCAGACTGGCCCTGGGGACGGGCCATTTCAGCAATTCGACGCGGGATGGACTTCCTGGCTCGGAATCAGCGCCCTGACGGCTCCTGGCTCCCGCTTTGGTTTGGGAACCAGCACGATCCTGAAGAGGCCAACCCGACATACGGAACGGCAAAAGTCGTGGCAGCCTATCGCGATTTGGGGCGTCTAGAGGCATTGCCGGCCCGTGACGGATTGAGGTGGCTCAGAACAACTCAAAATGACGACGGCGGTTGGGGCGGCGCTGTCGGCACACCATCCACCGTGGAGGAAACGGCACTTGCTATGGACGCACTACTGTGCGATCCAGAAAGCCTCGACTCCGTCCAACAGGGACTCGACTGGCTCATCCAGCGAGTCGAGAACGACAGTTGGACTTCCCCGAATCCCATTGGATTTTACTTTGCGAAACTATGGTATTTTGAGGACCTGTATCCCGTCATTTGGACGGTCGCGGCCTTGCGACGAGCCTTGCAAAGTTCGCGCCTGGTCAAAGAATGAATTCCCCCCAATCCCGGAGGCGTTGCCACTTTCCTCGAAACATGAGCCGTGGGCTGAGGTTCAACGAACAGGTTTGACTATTTTGTTCCACTGGCACATGTAGGCCAGAAGTTTGGCGGGATTTTCCCGCTTTGGCTGGCGAGTTGTCGCGGAAGCCATCACAATAGGAAACGGCAAGTCCACCGCCGCCAAGTTGAGACGCGCGAAGGAGTTGATTTTGGACTTCACTGATCCCACCCACACCGACGTACATGCCGATTCGACCAGCGGTCTCGGTGCGCCCATCCAGCCTGTGCGAGTGACCATTGAAGACGACGACCCCGCTCCGGTGAAGCGACGCCGACGGAAGAGTACGTCTCATCTAAAACTCGTTCCCGAAACTCTGGAACATCGCGAGAATTTGCGATTGGAAGCAGAGCGTTTCGCGAAACGCCTCGACACCTCCAAGCCATTTTCCCGGAACGAACTGGAAACGCACGGCCGCGCGTTCCTCGAAGAAGTCGGCCAGCCCGAAGGGTTCCTTGGCTTTGCCATGGTGCTCATTGGCAACTACTTCTGGAAGCGGCAATTTCTGGCGACGCCATTCAACCGGCGCATGTTGCTGTTGCCCCACTGTCTGAAACACGCCGAAGGTTGCCCCGCAGACTATGATCAGTTCGGTCTCGATTGTGAAAAGTGCGGCGCCTGCTCCATTGCCGATTACAAAGTCCGTGCGGAACAGCTGGGATACAAAGTCCTCGTGGCCGAAGGGTCGCCCATTGTTCTGCGAATCATCGTCGAAGGATACGTCGACGGTATTCTGGGTGTCGCCTGTCTGAATGTGCTGGAGAAGGCAATCGACAAGGTCCTGATTGCAGGTGTCCCTTCGTACGCCATCCCGCTGCACACCGGTGACTGCAAGAACACCAAAATGGACGAACACTGGGTCTGGGAAGTACTCGACAAATACGAGCCGCTCCCCCAGGCCGAAACGACCAGCTACGTGCCGCTCATGCGTGCCTCGGGCAAGTTGTTTGGTGAACGTTTCGAGGAATTGCTCCCGCGAATTCGAACCAAGACCCCCGAACAAAAGAAGTCCGTTTTAGGGCTCACCGAAGACGTCTCCTACGACTGGCTCGCCAACGGCGGAAAGCGGTTCCGTCCGTTCATTACGCTGGCAGCATATGACGCAGCTCAAGGCGGCCAAATTGTCGCTGCCGGTCCGGGGGCCGAGGCTGTAGAAATCAGTCCCGGTGTGGGGCGAGTCGCGATGGCCATTGAAGCGTTCCACAAAGCGTCTCTCGTGCACGATGACATTCAGGACGACGACCTGTACCGCTACGGTCGTGAGACGTTGCATCGCAGCCATGGACTGGGGCCAGCCATCAACATCGGTGACTACCTCATTGGAATTGGGTATCGCCTCATTAACATGAGTCGCGAGGAACTCGGGGCGGAAGTTGCCTGCGACATCCTCGACAGCATGTCCACGGCCCACATTCGCCTGTGCGATGGTCAAGGCGCCGAAATGGCATGGCGTGATGATCCCAACTGGGAATTCTCTCCGCTCGACGCACTGCAAATATATGCCTTGAAGACATCCCCCGCATTCGAAGCCGCGTTGTATGCTGGCTTCCGGATGGCGGGACAAGCCGACATTTACAAAGACCTGGTTCCCCAATTCTGTCGACAGTTGGGAGTCGGTTTTCAAATCCTCAACGATTTGAAGGACTGGCAAGGCGATGGCGACAACAAACTCGTCGCCGGACAAGACGCACTCACGCTTCGCCCCACACTGCTGTTGGCCCTGGCTTTACAGGCCGGTGGAGCAGAGGCTCAGAAAGAGCTGCAGGAAATCTTCGATTCCCGCGAGCCCGACCAAATGCGTTTGCGCCGCATTCGGCGACTCTTTATCGAAACCGGTGTATTCGAGAAGGCAGAAGCACTGGTCGAGAAGTCGCGCGAGCGTGCCGAGTCTCTGGTGGATGCCGTCGAATCGGAGTCGGTCCGCCAGCTCCTGTACTTCCTGGTAGACACGGTCCTCGCTCCGGAGAGTGAAGAACCCGAAATCAAACACGACGACGGTCTGGCAATGTCGTTGCCAGTAGTAGTTGTTTAGAGCGATTTTGGAAATCGTTTGCCGTCATCTTGTCAGACGAAGACCATAAGGCCTCGGGCCATCTGCATTGCCCGGTCGCGTATGCGTCGCGGCTTGCAACTGAGTACGGAATTGAAAAACGCTCTGGCTCCCAGTCCCCCCCTGCTCTCCGCGGGCTCACGAAGTGAGAGGTATTCCAAGATCGCTTTTCAGTAAGGCCTCGTCAAATGGAATGTACGGGTTGAGAATAACTGGGTGGCTGGGGGCAAATTGCCGAATTGGACTCACGCAACTCAAGTGACATGAGCAGCAATTTGCCCCCATTGAATTGGCTTCGTGCCTCGCCCAGTGGGCAATCTGTCGGCCGAGCCAAATTCAAAGGCGACACAACTCGCGCCAGATTGACCACAGGCACCCGCCGCTTGGTGCAGAACTACTTGTTCGATTTGCTTATGAATTCGTACAGCTTCTCGCAAAGCTCCCACGCCTCATCCGAGATGTCTTCCCTCGTCTTGATGTGTGCCAAAGCTTTTGTGCAGAAGTCCGGCTTGTTCTTCAATGTGCCTGATTCCGCCGCGTACGGCTGATTTGTCTTTTTCCGCACTCTCTTGCTGATAAACTTACCATCATCGGGAAGAACGTGATTTTGGATGAAATGGCCAAGTAACTCGCTGGCGTAATCTTCTTCTTTGAACGTCCGGAGTTTCAGGCTCTCGTCTTTTTCGTAGTCACGAATAACTTTCGTAATTGCGTCTGGTTTAAGCAGGTTTTCTATCTCCCGACACGCCAGTTTGTAGAAGCGGTCGCCAAGCGCTTTCTCCAATTGTTCGTGTCGTTCCTCCTTGCCTTCGTCAGAATCTGCGACCAAAAACAGCTTGCTACAGAGTCGTTCGACTTGAATACCGTCCTCATCAAGGAACGACCAGTGCGTGACACAGCCGCCACCGTACTCGACAAATGAGTAGTGCAGGTCTTCTCTGAATTCTGCAATTGACTTGGCTTGCTCGCGGCGTGTTTGCTGGTAGATGTCCAAGTAGTGGCGAAGGTAGAGTCGGTCGGTAATTCCTTCGACCCAAATCGTGCAGTTCGAAAGCAGCACGGACGAATTCCGGACACCGAGTTCCTGAAGGACGGAAAAGTCGGCATTTGACGTGAGTTCGACTTTGAACTTGGCCGTCAGTTCGTGGCCCTGCCCTTTGACGGTCTTCGTGAACTTGTAGACAGAGCACTGCTCGGAATCGATAGTGATATCGAGGAACTGGTGCGAGTGTGTCGCAACGAATACTTGTAAGCTTCGGTCCTGCTCCTTGAGAATGGTGTCGATCAGAATTCGCTGGTAACCGGGGTGCAGGTAGAGTTCGGGCTCTTCAATGAAAAGCAACAGCGGCTTGTCGCGGTGGATGAAGAGCGGCAATGTCATAATGAGTAGATGCTGTATTCCATCGCCAAGCTTGTGAACTGGCAGCTCGGCTTCTCTTCCGATTTTCACATCGAGTACGTCAGAATCTTCCTTGGGAATCAATGTGAATTCTTGCCCGTCGTAGAATGTGTCGCCGACAAATCTTTGGAATGCGGTGATGCGTTCACGAAGTTCTCTTGGTCCGAGCAGGTGGCTACGAACAATGCTGTACATCTCGCAGCCAGTAAGAATGTTGAGTGCGCTGCCATCTTGAATCTTCTCCGGGCCTTCCCATGTGTTGATTCCGCCTGCACTGGAGAAGTAGTCTTTGACCGTGCGACTGACATAAAAGTCCGGGTGGTTCTTGGACGCACGGAGCCCACGCAAGCTCGGAATGTAGACACGCACGAACGGAGGTGGCGAAATCTGTTGGCGTATGTTGGCGTGCCCGCGAACCTCGCCGTATCTGTTCTGTTGGCGGTTTAGGGCTTCTTGGATGTCTGCTAAATGCGTTCGTCTGGAATCGCCGGTGGCGGTCTTATTAAGTTCTTCTCGGAGTTCACCAGGCACGTGCCCCGCGGGTGTCTCGTTGGGTCTGTTTCCTTCCCAGTGACACGGGAAAACCTGCCAGGATTTTTGCTCAATGACAACGTTTGTCGGAAAGGCGTCTCGAAGTGCATCGGCAACATCACGAACATCCTGAGACAACTTGTCGCGTAGTCCCAGCGCTGATGAAGTTTCAGAAAACATGGCTCGCAATAGGCGGCTTTTACCAACGTTGTTTGCACCCACGAAAACATTTAGCCGAGTCAAGTTAGTGAGACGCTTCTCGGTTCCAGCCTCAAACGAATCCCTCAGGTCAGAGGGCATTAACCATTCGCGAATCGCAAAAGGTTCGGTTTCAAATACGAAATCCATACATCGTGCCCATTCTGTTGAATCGTGGCCAAGTTGAGTCCGCTTCACCCATTATCGCAACCATACAAACAATACACCACTTCTAAACGGTCGTGGGGAATCTACATTTGGCCACGCCCTTCCTGACGTCATGGCGTGCCACACAAAGTATTCGCCGTACTCCATCACACAATCCGATGCGTGGGCACGGGTCGTCCCGGCTTGAAGCTCTGTAGCGAAACGACCTCATGCTTCAAGCCACGTGACTGACAAATGGTTGCCAATTCCTGGCGGACGATTTGTTCGAGTTCGGTGGGATCGGTGCCGACGCGGGCGTTGACGACGACGTTGGCTGATTTTGTGGTGGTTTTCGAGGCGAGGGAGAGTTCCGGGCCGGTGGCGTTGCTGACGAGGTTGGCGACGGCGTAGCTGGCATCGCTCAGGCCGATGACTTTCAGGTGAGCTGCCTCCGATTCCGTGGCGACGAGCCGCTCATGCAAATTACCAATGAGTTCCACGAGTAATTCGTCGAGTGCGAACTCGGAGTCGCTTTCGACGGTGACCTGGCTGTTGAGCCAGCCGAGTTCTGCTTCTCCTTCGGCGTAGACGTCGTAGTCCACTTCCATGATCCGTTGGCCAAACTGGCCGCGTTGTTCAAGCATTTCGACGAGCGTGTCGAACCCTTCGCCGGTGCGGGCGGAGCAGCGGAGGATGGGCCGACCGGGGTACTCGGATTCGAGGAGTGCCTGTAGTTCATCGACCTGCTCGGGGGGGAGTTCGTCAATGCGGTTAATAATGACGAAATCGGCCTCTTCAATTTGCTTGCGGAAAATGTAATTTGCCTTGGGCGAGAATCCGCTGCCGGAGTCTCCTTTGAGAATGCGGAGGCCGTGGCTTGGTTTGAGAATGACACCGTACGGGGCAATATCGAGCGGCACGCCATACACCTCGGTGAGCGGCCTGATGACCGTGGCCACCAAATCGGTGCAACTGCCGACAGGTTCGGCGAGAATGACTTCCGGCAATTCCTGATCACCCAGCCCTTCGACGGTCGACGTGAGTGCGTCGAAGTTGCAGCAGAAGCACGATCCCGCGACTTCGCCGACGTCGAATCCCTGCGAGCGAAGGCTGTGCGTGTCGACAAGGTCGGTCGTCTGGTCGTTGGTCACAATCCCAACCCGTTTGCCGAGTTGCATGTAGTGCCGGGCCAGCCGCGCGACAGACGTCGTTTTGCCAGCTCCGAGGAATCCACCAACCATAATGTAGACGGGCTTCATGTCTTCAACCTTCGCTGTTTCAATGTATTGTAGAGTTACGCGTTCGTTTCGGGAGCATCTGGCACTTCGAGGCGGCAGCAGCCGAGGTCCAGCAGTCGTTTTCCCTGTTTGCGTGAGTGGAGCAAATCGTCGTGCAGCCGGTAGTACATGTACCGACCTTCGCGGCGGACGGTGACCAGGTCGGCATGCTTCATGATTTTCAGATGATGCGAAATCGTCACCAGTTCCGTTTCGAGCAACTCGGCAATGTCACTCACGGTCAATTCACCATGCTGCAGTGCGTCGACAATCCGTAACCGATGTGGATCGCCCAGCGACTTCAGCCGCTGCGCACAGTAATCAGCCTGAAAAACATCGGACGAATTGCTCACGGAAACTCCTGAGTCTTAAACATTCTCACGAACGTTTGAATGTTAGTGCGAGGGACGGACGATTTCAAATCTCGTACCAGCCAGTGATTGGTTGACATCACTTCTTCTGATGCCCGAACATGCCCGAGTGTCGTCACACGAGGATTTCGCATGGCGACAAATTGCTGAGACAATGTGGCGCAGAAAGCGGATGACATGGACGAGACCGGCCTGGAAGGTTCACTGACTGAGGTGCAGCAAAATGCCTTTCATACGAAAGTGAAGGAAGCGCTCTGGGTCTATGAGGAAATTGAGTCCGAATTAAGAGATCGCGTTCGGGACTATCTTGTCGATGGGAAGGACGCCAACTGCTTGCTTGAACTCTCTGCGGCCTATCAACAGGCGGGACGAAAGAGTTTCTTCAACCTTCAGCATGGCTGCCCACAGACAAAGTCAGCAGACCGGCGGAAACTCTTTGGGCTGTTTCTTATTGACAAGCCGGCTCCCGGCTACTACAGACGCTTGGGTGAAGTTGCGGGTGTCATCCCCGATGTGAATCAATGCATGCTGAATGGGGACGAGCGGCTGCCAGGTTGGCTGAACAGCCTGCTGATTTTTCGATGGCTGACGGGATCGATTACGAGCTACTTTGGGGCGCAAAACACGGACTGGGCGTTTCGTCTCCATCCACTCCTCAGCAGTGTTAGTGACGCCAATGACATCGCCAGCTTCGTGGAATGCGTTGTACAAAGTGATTCGTCGCCGTACTCGCACATTTCACGATACATACGGGCGGCTGGTGATTTACCAGAGATTCTTGCGAGGCACCCTACTGAGTTATCAAACGCATTAAAATCGGCGGACACGGCATCACGTGAGTCCATTCTGCGGTGGCTGCTTTCAGTGAAGTTCGATTTCGGATACATGCTACCTGCGCTGGTTGACTTTGCCGTCGACACACCGAAGAAGGTACGACAGGTGGCGCTCACCATACTACGTGAGTTGCCGAACGAGTCGGTGAAACTCCTGGAGGAGAAACTCACAGGTGGGGCTGCGGGAGAGCGATCGAAGGCGGCTGACGCGATGGCTTTCATTGGTTCTGCAGATGCCATCCCTATGCTGAACGCCGCATTGAAGAACGAATCGGGGAAACGGGTTAGGCCTTCAATTGAACAGGCCTTGCTCAAACTGTCGCCAGTCACTGCAGAAGTCGATGCCGCGCCAGTTGCTTCCACAATTGAACTTCCCGCCATTGAAATCCCACCTGGCGAATTACCTCTTCCTGATGGATTCGCCGAGACGTTATGGACGCAATTGGAATCAGCGTTCGACAAGCTGGATCAGCAATACGAGAAGCAGTTGGACGCGTACAACCAGCCAAATCGTCCAGCGTATGCTTGGAAACCGAACAAGCCTGAGCGTATGGCGAAGCCAGACTATTTAAAGGTCATGAACTTCGTCTCGGGCACAAAAAGTAAGCGGCTCCAGATGAACGGGACGGCGAAACAGGCGTTGCACCAAGTCCCGAACTGGTCAACTTGGGCGGACCTGAAGAATGTTCATCTGGTTCACGTGGTGCGGCTGATGAGCGTTTTCGAAATGTTCAATTCCTGGCAGGGACAAACCTTATTCATAAGATTTGAAGCCTGGCTGGAAGCGCATCGCCGAGCACAGTCGGAGCCTTATGGACTGCGCGAACTCGATGCCGCATTTGCCACGCTCTCCAATCTTGAACATGGAGTCATCGCAAAGACGTATTTGGGAATGAATAACGCGTGGCGGACAACTCTTGACTGGGAGCCGGAAGCCGTATGGCCGCTATTTGCAGAGCAGTGCGTCATGCTATGCGACGCCATTGCCGGCGTTGTCTCGGGCACGCGCCAATACTGGGAAGCCGATAGACGTCGTACAGCGATTAAGGTTGCCGGCATGTTCCCCAGCATGCCGCGAGAAATCGAAGAGGCTGTCTGGTCGGTGGCGCTGGGGGAAGGGAAGTCCGATCGGCCATTGGCGCGGAAGGCACTGTTAGGTTCACCATCCGCCCTGCCCCGCGCGTTGGCGGCAGTTAAGGATGGAAGGCAAGCCGTTCGGATTGCTGGAGCGGAGTTTCTGGGTGAGCTGGGGGACGATTCGGCGATTGATCCGTTGAAGAAGGCGCTGAAGGCGGAAAAGCTGGAAATGGTGAAGGGGGCGCTGCTGCAGGCGATCGAGCAACTTGGTGGTGATGTCGACGAGTTCCTTGGTCGCCGAAAGCAACTGCTTGATGCTAAGAAGGGACTGGAGAAGAAGCGCCCCAAAGGAATGGAATGGATCGCACTTGATCGGTTACCGGAAGTTCGCTGGGCCGAGGACGACAAGCCGGTTGCTTCCGAAATTCTGCAGTGGTGGATCATTCAAAGTGTTCAGTTCAAACTGCCTACCTGTGGAGCGATTCTGCGGCGGTCGGTCGCCATGTGCCGACGCGACGACGTGGCCGCTTTCGCAAAGCATTTGCTGGCCGAATGGATTGCCTACGACACCAAAACGCCAACGCGTAATGAGGTCATAGCCGCCGCGACCAAGCAGGCCAAACAGCACTGGAACTCTCAGCACGCGCAGTGGCTGCAAAACTATTACAAGTCGGAGGAGAACTATCGAAACGCACTGGCAGATCAAATGCAGAGTACGTTTCTGCAGTCGGCCATTGGTCAGAAAGGCTTGCTGGCCATTGTCTCAGCCGCTGGTGACGCTGATTGCGTGAAAATGGTGGAGCGCTTCATCAGAACCTACCACGGGCATCGGTTGGCTCAGAGCAAAGCATTGTTGGAAACACTGGCCTGGATTGAGCATCCCGCCGCCGTGCAGGTGTTGCTGTCGCTCGGGAACCGGTTCCGCACCAAAGCAATTCGCAAACGCGCGGCGGAACTCGTTGACGAAATTGCTGATCGTCAAGGCTGGACCAAAGATCAACTCGCAGATCGTACCATTCCTGACGCCGGGTTTACGGTGAAAACTGACGAGCATGATCAGCCATACGGCGAGCGACCGGAACTCGTCTTGGATTTCGGATCAAGAAAGTTCTCCGTCAATCTGGACGACGATTTGCAACCGGTCATTACTCGTGACGACGGCAAGCAGGTGAAGTCACTGCCTGCGGCAGCGAAAGACGACGACCCCGAGTTGGCGAAAGCGGCCAAGAAGGAGTTCGGTTCGGCGAAGAAGACCATCAAGGAGGTGGTGAAGAATCAGGCGGAGCGGCTCTATGAAGCGGCCTGTGTGCAGCGAAGCTGGCCGTATAGCGAGTGGAGAAGATATTTGGCGACGCATCCCATCGCCGGAGCACTGTGCTGCCGTGTGGTCTGGGCCGCGCAATCATCTGAGGGAACAGGCCCGTTGCGTTTGTTCCGTCCACTGGAAGACGGAACTCTCACCGACGTGAACGATGAAGAACTCACGTTGAGCGAGGATGATCAAATTACGGTGGCGCATTCGAGTTTACTCGACGCCGAGACAGACGCGGCGTGGAAGCAGCATCTTGATGATTACGAAGTGCCGCAGTTGTTCAAGCAGTTTGGACGCGAGCCGTACCGGTTGCCGGAGTCGCTGCGGAACGAAACCGAAATCGCCGATTTCCGGGGACACATGCTGACCACCTTCCGACTACGGAACCGTGCCACCAAGCTGGGCTGGGTGCGCGGCGACGCGGAGGATGGTGGCGGCTTTGCCATATATCACAAGCCGTTCCGGAGTGAACAAATCGACGCCGTCGTCGAGTTCACGGGGAGTTACCTGCCGGAGTCAGACATCCCGGCAGCCATTCGGGGAATCTATTTCATTCCCATTCAGCCCAACAACGACTCTGCTTACTCCTGGAATCCCAATAAGCTGAAGCTCTCCAAGGTGCCTCCCGTCCTGGTGAGTGAGTGCTACAATGACGTGCGGGAAATGGCTGCCGATGGAACGGGGTTTGACCCGGACTGGCAGAAGAAGGGATTGTGGTAAAATCTCCCGCAGGTCACTTTTCTGCTGGTCGTTTTCCTCATTTCGCTGGACATTTTCATCACCTAGCACTCACCTGAGTTGAAGCAGCAGTTCATTCATGGCCAAAAAGAAGATCGCGTCGGGAAAGTCTGACTTAGCGAGTAGTTCCAGTGACATACTCCGCAGTCCGGCGGAGTTGCTGTATGCCGACGAACTGAATGCTCTGCAAGCGAGTGACACATTTGCCCGTCCGCCGGGATGGCATTTGAGTCCCCGGGCAGTCCGCACGTTTGTACTGGGAAGTGAAGCCGCGCCGCTGGGGGAGAACAGTCCCGAGATTACCCGAAAGTTCTACGGCAACGACGCATTGGTCGACCGCTCGATTGTCACGTTGATTGGCAATCGGGGATTGATGCTCATTGGCGAGCCGGGAACGGCCAAGTCGATGCTGTCCGAATTGCTGGCAGCAGCCGTGAGCGGTGGCAGCGAACTCACCATTCAGGGAACAGCGGGGACTACGGAAGATCAAATCAAGTATTCCTGGAATTATGCTCTGCTGCTCTCGGAAGGCCCCACGCGGCGTTCACTGGTACCAGCCCCGCTGTTTCGTGGGCTGAGTGAAGGACGCGTCGTTAGGTTTGAAGAAATCACCCGTTGCCCGGCGGAAATTCAGGATACGCTCATTAGCGTGCTCAGCGATAAGGTACTTCACATTCCGGAATTTGAAGGGGCTGATGCCGTATTGCATGCGAAGCCGGGTTTCAACATCATCGCGACGGCTAACACGCGCGACCGGGGCGTGCACGAAATGTCCGCCGCTCTCCGTCGCCGATTCAATTTCGAAACGGTCACACCAATTTCCGACCCCGAATTCGAGCTCGAACTGGTACTCAAACAGGCTGGAGCACTACTGCATCAATGCGGGGCTGAGGCGCGGCTGGACCGCGACGTCGTCCGGGTGCTCGTAGACGCGTTCCATGAACTGCGGAACGGTCGCACGAAAGAGGGGGGCGTTGTCGAGAAACCATCATCAGTATTGAGCACAGCGGAAGCAGTGTCCGTTGTCATGTCCGCTGGAATTGATGCCGCACACTTCGGTGATGGCACGGTTTCCGGCGTCCATTTGGCCCGGCAGTTGACCGGAGCGGTCCTCAAAGACGACGAGGGGGACGTGAAGAAAGTGCGGCAGTATTTTGAGGTCGTCGTCAAAGCCCGGGCTTCGACCGATACGAACTGGAAAGATTTCTACACCGCCCGCGACCAACTGTAGGAATCATGGCCAGCGCAGTCCGACAGCAGACGTCTTCAAGTGAGTCCGTGCCCACGCGTGATGAACTCCTGATTCGCGCGCGGGATTGGGAGTCGCTGCTGCTCGAAGGACCGGTGACATATTTCCCCATTCGGCACCATTCCCCGGCCTGCTCACTGCATCTGGAACGCTGGATCGACGAGGTTCGACCCGAGACCATTATCGTTGAGGGACCACGCTCGTATGACAAGTGGATTGCTTCACTGCTGAGTGAAGAGTGCGCAGGCCCCGTGGCCATTCTGGCGACGTATCGAGAGTCTGATGAACTCATGGCGACGCGGCATAGCGCCTTCTTTCCCCTCTGTGATTACTCGCCGGAGTGGGTTGCTATTCGCCAGGGAAAGTCAATTGGGGCCCGGCTGCGGTTTGCCGACATGGAGTTTGCCGACAAAGTTCGCTTTCAGCAGCATGCCCGTGCGGAAGAAGCGCAACCCGGCACGACGCTGGGGTTGCTGCTGGGTGATGAAAGTCACCTTCGCTACAGCCAGTTCATCAACGAACTTGTGCGACGCATGGGCTGTCGCGATTTTGATGAGTTGTGGGACCACCTCTTCGAGTCGCGCGCCGGAGAAATGACGACCGGCGAGTTTGTCGGCACACTCGCAACCTACTGCGACCTGTCACGGGCAAGTCACGAGCCTGAGCAACTTGAATCGGACGCCACTCATGGCCGCGAAGCCATTATGGCGGAGGTCATTCAAGGAGAACTCAAACGGCTCAAGGGCAAAGGACGAAAGGGATCCATTCTCGTGGTCACCGGCGGGTTCCACACTGTCGCACTTCCCTTCCTTGTAAATGCGAAGCAAGCAGCGATTCCAGCAGAACTACCCGAGCTGGACCCCAATCTTACCGGCAGTTGGCTCATTCGTTATAGCTACGATCAACTCGATGCACTCGCTGGTTACCGCTCGGGAATGCCGAATCCTGGATTCTACGACGCCCTCTGGCAGGCAGGTCGGGAGTTCACCTCCATCGCGGAGAAGCGATCAGCCATTGCTCGATTGATTACAACCATCGCACGGCAAACGCGTGGGCAGACAATTGCGCATGAAGCGTCGGTCAGCGACTCGATTGCGGCGGTGCAAATGCTGCAGCAACTCGCGGCCTTACGTAATCATGCCATCCCCACTCGGAACGATTTGCTCGACGCCGTGACAAGTTGCATGAGCAAAGAGAGTTCCGCCGGGAATGATTTGCTGGCTTCGATTGTGAAACGTGTGCTGGCGGGCGATCGCATTGGCAGTATTCCGTCGTCGGCGGGGCAGCCGCCCATTATCGATGACTTTCATCGACAGGCCACTAGGTTTCGTCTACCGGTCGACACCATTGAGAGACGCAAAACGTCGCTGGAATTGTATCGCAAGCCGGAGCATCGGCCCGTCAGTTTCTTTCTGCATCAGCTTGAGTTGCTCGAGGTCTCTTACGCCACGTGTGTTGATGGCCCGGACTTCATCAACGGGCATCAACTCGGAAAGTTGTATGAGGAATGGTCCGTGGGCTGGACCCCTAGCGCTGAGGCGCGACTGGCGGAACTCGGTGCCCTCGGCGAAACAGTGGCCGGCGCGGCGACTCAGCGAGTTGTGCAACTCGTCAACTTATTCGAAGAACAGGGAACAAGCCGCAATGCCGACGCGGCTGTCGATTTGCTTATTCGCGTGTGCCGCTGTGGACTGCACAGCTACGCTCGCCAGATTGTGGAGGTCGTACGGGAGCATATTGCAGAAGACGGGACGTTTGTGTCGGTGGCGAGCGGTTTGAGTCGTCTGGAGCTGCTGCGGAACGCGCGTGAGCCACTGGAAGCGACTCGACTTGTCGAGTTACCGGATCTCATCACACAGTGTTACCGCCGCGCGACGCATCTGATGGACGGGCTCGCCAACGTGCCAGATGACCTGGTCGATGGTTCGCTGGATGGTCTGCTTTCCATTCGGGAAATGTTGGCCAGTCAGAACGGTGAGGTTTCAAAAGAAAATGATCGCCTGAGGTTGGATGAAGATTTGTATTGCGACTCGCTCGAACGTCTCATTTCCAATTCCGCCACACCAGCTCGGAGTGAAATCGCAGGCGCAGCGGCGGGTTTGCTTCACAACTTGGGACGCATTGGTGAAGATCGAGTTTGTGAAATCGTCGAGCGCTGTCTTGACGCCGCCGTCTTGGAGGTCGACCGGGTTTGCGGCGTGTTGCGGGGATTAATGAAGGTGGCCCGCGAGGTGTTCTGGAATATGGATCACCTGCTGCAACGTATCGACAAGTTGTTCCTTCAGTGGGAGGAAAGTCGATTCAACAATGCCCTGCCTCACATGCGGTTGGCCTTCTCGGAACTGTCGCCCAAGGAAGTCGACCTTGTTGCCGGGCGAGTGGCGGGTCTGCATGAGGTAGACAGCATTGGTGTCCTCACGCATCCCGATGTCACCGAAGAGGAAATGCAACTCATTGTGCGGGCTACTGAACTGTTGAACCGTTCGCTAGAGGAGGATGGATTGAAATGAGCGAACGCGACAACACACAAACCCTCGCCCGTTGGCGTCTCGTGCTGGGGAAATATGCCAGCCGTCAAATGCCCTGCGAACTGAATGTGTCTCAACAGCGAATGGCTGAGGCATTGGAAAAGCTCTATTCACGTGAGTATTCGAAACGAGGTGTACGTCAGGGGCGTGATTTGGGGCCAGGTTCGCTCGATCCCAGTCAACTGAATGTGCCACAGTGGTTGGATGAAATTCGTGAGCTGTTTCCGGAAGAGACGTATCAGCGAATTACGCAGCATGCGCTGGAACGGTACGGAATGACAGAGTTGCTCAACAATCCCGAGACGTTGGAGAATCTGGAACCGAGTACCGAACTGCTGGCCAGCGTGCTCATGCTCAAAGGGAACATGAGCCAGTCAATGCTGGCCGCCGTGCGGAAACTGGTTCGCCGGGTGGTGGAACAAATCCAGTGTCGACTCAAGCATGCCATTCAGCGACGAATTACCGGGCAACGGCATCGATTCCAGCAGTCGCATTTCCGTTCGGCTGCGAATTTTGACGCTCATAAGACCATTCGACGCAACCTTAAGTATTACGACCCGGAGCGTAAGAAACTCATTGTTCAGCGTCCGTACTTCTTCGGACGCGTGCATCGTCACCTGCCTTGGGAAATCATTCTGTGTGTCGACCAGTCGGGGTCGATGGCGGGGAGTCTCATTCACTCCGCCGTTCTCGCAGGAGCAATTGCGGAACTGCCGGCCATGCGCGTGCGTCTGGTTGTGTTTGATACGTCCGTTGTCGACCTCAGCGAGCATGTGACCGATCCCGTCGAAGTGTTGATTAGTGTCCAGCTAGGCGGTGGCACCAATATTGGCAAGGCGATGAATTATTGCCGTACTCTGGTTCGCGACCCCCGGCGGACCATTGTGGTTCTCGTGACCGACTTCTGCGAAGGGGCCGATCCCAGAGTCCTTCGGCAGTGCGTGCGGGGAATGAAGTCGGACGGCTGCCACCTCATTGGATTGGCGTCGCTCGAAGAGTCAGGCGGAGCATGGTTCGACGAACAAATGGCGGCGCGGCTCGCCGCAGACGGAATGCAAATTGCCGCCGTCACACCGAATCGACTGGCCGAGTGGCTCGCCGAAGTCATGCAGAGCAGGAGCTAGAGACAAACGTATATGGATCCGGAGTCACTCGCACGCCTGAAACGCAACCTCGCCGCAGCGACGGACGACGCACTCGTTGCGCTCGCCAATCGCGGCCTGGTGCGACGCGCGGCCAAGGACTTGGAGAAGTTGCAGAATGTACTAGTCATTGAGACGGAGGATGCAATTCAGGTCCGTGCAGAAGACTGGGTGGTGACGATGCCACCTGAAGGACCAGCCGCCGCGACTGATGACACACCGGCCAGTGGCGTGACGCGTCAAATCATTGCGGCGACCATGTACCTGCGTGATCGCTGGCTGCCGACAGCTTTGGAAAGCAGTCTTCGGGATGACGTAGTCGACACTTCAGCGGTCGATGAGGCGATCGGGCTGTTGAGCGAGGCCGATTTCGAAGATCTGGCGAAGTGGGCCGGGAAAACACCACTTTGGGAGGCCTCAGCGGCGTTCCCTGCCGTAGGTTTGGCGAACATTTCAAAGTCGCCACATTTGGAGATTGTGTTCGCAGTGTCGAATGTGCATGTCGTACTCATGACCGATGCACCGGCCAAGACTCTGAAGCGATTGCTCGAACAATTCAAAACTACAGCCGGCCGCGAGGAACACGCCAAATGGGTTCTGTTAGCGGTGTTGGCGTTGAAGGAATCGGCGGGACGGCCGACAAAAGTTGACACGAGTGCCGATGTCACGCTGACAGACGCCGTGCGGGAAGATCGGCAACGGGTTTCGCGGCGGGTGCGGGAGCTGTTGCGCGTCATTGTGACCTCGGGCGCCGCGCATCCTTCGTCGCGGACTGTTGAACGGTTGCGAACAACGGGAGTGGCTGCCGAGGCCGCGCGATTCCCACGACTCGCCCGACTGCTGACCAGTATTGCTGATGATGCGGAACTGCAAATTGCACGACACGCGGGTGCTGATCCCGGTCGCATGATTCAGCGAATGGTCTCGGCATTCGCCCTGGCCGAGGCAGGAAGCAGCCCTGAGAACGCCAGTAATACCGAATTGTTTGGGCGATCCCGTACCCGGTACCATTCGGTCGGCGAACTGCAGTTGAGCGGCCTGGGAGCGTACGGCTGGCAAACGGCCTCCGGTTTCGAAGGACTGACGGCACTGTTCTGGGATCAGAACGCGAGACAATTTCTGACAGCTTCAGTCTCGCGGAACAAAGGTGTCGACCGCTCATTCTCGATTCCACGTGCCTATGAAGGCGGCCTGGGCTGGTCCGGCGGCTCCAGCGTGGCGGCGGTGTGTCGCAGCGAATTGACTTTGCAGGATGCGAAGGTCAACGACGACGGACGGCTGAGTGTGGCGGAGTCGTGTCGGAGTATTGTGGGAGAACCGGTTGATCCGGCGGGTCTCGACTTCGGTGATCGACTCGTTACGAGCTGGTCGGAGCTGAGTGAAATCGCACGCGCGTCTCAACCGCTTGGACTGCGCTTGCCCGATCCCCGTTCCTCATTGGTCATCATTCAACCGACGAGTTGGGGAAACCGCTGGTTCGACGAATTGGAACAGGCATTCATTTGGGAGGTATTCGATTCGAAGCACGCCGTGCTGGATGTTGTTGTCCCGTGGCGCGAAGTGGACGAGCCGGGAATTGCGTTTCTGGAGTCCATCAAAGGCGAACGAGACAATCCCACGGCAATTTTCGGTCGTCTGGAAATGGGTCGCGACAAACTTCGCGTTTATCCCTTTTCCGTCTTCTCCAGTGGCACGGCCCAGGGTGATCAAATTCTCTGCCCGCATTTCGACCAGGACCGAATTCGTTCACGGAATGAAGATTTGCTGCAACGACTCCGCCAAAAGTACAACCGCAATCGCGTGGTCGATACTCGAATTGGGGACTCCGAAGATGACGAACAACCGGGCTCGACACATGAGGAACTACTCAAGACGCCCCCTGCCCTGCGCCGCGTCCTAGTCGACATTCAGCAAGTCGTGAACTTTGCTATTGAGTCGGGTGTTCATCGACTGAATCCGTCGGCCACACAAACCTTAACAAAGTGTCGCGACCAACTGGAGTCGCTCGCCGTGACTCCCCTCGCCGAAGGCCTGTCCGCCACGCTCCAGTCCCACAGCCCTGACAACCTTCTCCACACGGCCTACCGCCTGCAGTTGTTCCTGCAGACTCTGCGGATACAAAGAACATTGTGAGCGGTGGCTAAGACTCATCTGCCTGCTTAGCAGGACTGGTCGACAAAATTCCAGCAAGGAACGCTCCACCCACAGCGGCGAGCAGATTGATGAACATGCTTAATAAGAGCATGACATCTCTCAGGCCATTGACGCCGACGATGCCAATGTCAATGACGGCATACACGACGCAGAACATTGAGGCGAATTGCAGTCCGTTACGTTTGGGTCGAGTGCGGGTCAAAAGATAGCCGGTGATGAAGAAGAGGATTGGACTGCAGATGTGAACGGTCCAGACGACAATGCTTTCGGCAGCCTTGGCGTAGAATTCGCTTGGCTGTCCCGGATTGATGAGCAAGGCATAAACGGTTACAGCAACGATTGCAATGACGTGGTTCGCAATCAACAGGCCAAACGCCACGCCGCCCGCTTTGAGGTAGTCGAGTAATTTCATGGGAGTCCTTCACCAGATAGTTTGCGCGACCTTGCGTTGGGATGTCTTTTTCTTCGCCCTCACTTTACCGGAGTTGCGGTACGAATCACACTTGTGGTGAAGTGTCTGCTGACGGTCCGGAGAGAGTAAATGACTCGAATGTTTGTGAATGTGGCATGGACGTTTCGACTCGTACTGGGGATGGTGGCGACCGTCGTTTCAAACGCAAATCCCGCGTTCGCGGCGGAGCCTGCGGATGTGGTGCTGAAGAACGGTCGGATTGTCACTGTCGATAGTGAATTCCATGTCGCCCAATCGATGGCGATTCGTGAGGGCCGTGTTGTGGCCGTGGGATCGAATGCCGATGTGGCTCAACTTACTGGCAGTGCCACGAAGGTTGTTGATTTGGAAGGACGCATGGTGCTGCCGGGGCTCATTGACTCGCATGTGCATCCTACGGGGGCGAGCATGTTCGAGGCGGATCATGAAATTCCGTCATTTGAGTCCATTGGTGACGTGCTGGCGTATGTGCGAGAGCGCACGAAGGTCGTGCCGAAAGGCGAGTGGATTACGCTCTCTCAGGTGTTCATTACACGATTGCGTGAGCAGCGTTATCCGAGCCGAGCAGAGCTTGATGAAGCGGCGCCGGAGCATCCGGTGCTGTTTCGTACGGGGCCAGATGGGAGTGCCAATTCACTGGCACTGAAAGAGAACGGAATTGACCGAGCGTTTGCGGCGGCTCATCCTGAAAATGTCATGGTCGATCCCGCGACCGGAGAGCCGAACGGCATTTTGCGTAAAGCGGGTTCTATTCTGAAATCAAAGCCGAACTCAAATGCCAAGAGTCTGAGTGAGGCTGAACGAGATGATCGACTCGTGGCATTGTTCGATGACTATAACCAGACTGGTATCACCGGGATTATTGACCGCAACTGCAGTGATTCCGGACAAGGACAATATGAGCGGCTGTTGGCTGCGGGACGGCTCAACATTCGCATTCGTGTATCGCGGGGACTGAGTCCAGGCGATGATCCCGGAGTCATTGAAAAGCGACTCGATGCATTTGCGGCCGATCCACTATTTCAACAGCCGCATCCGCGACTCGGAATTATTGGTGTGAAGTGCTTTGAAGATGGTGGAATGCTGACGGGGAGTGCGTATTTCCGTCAGCCTTGGGGGATCAGCAGTATTTACGGGATTGATGACCCTGCTTATCGCGGGATGAGTTACATCGACTCAACTCGACTGGAACTGCTGGTACGAGAGTGCGCGAAACGCAACCTGGCATTTACGGCACACTGTCAGGGCGATGCGGCCGTCGAGTCTCTGGTCGATGTTTACGCGAAGGTGAATGCCGACATTCCCATAGAACCAACCCGGTCGAGCGTCACCCACTCGAGTTTCATGAGTGCACACGCCATTGAAACGGCGGCCAAAATTGGCGTGGGTGTCGATTTGCAGCCCGCTTGGCTCTACCTCGATGGATGGACACTGAACCGGCACTTCGGTGAGGAGCGGCTGAAGTATTTCATTCCACTCAAGACACTGCTGGACTCGGGCGTGCGCGCCGGAGGAGGAAGTGACCACATGCAGAAAATTGGATCGCTACGGAGCGTGAATCCTTACAACCCTTTCCTGGGAATGCGGGTGGCCGCGACGCGCACCGCACGCTGGCATGACGATCCAATTCATTCCGAGCAGGCGCTGTCCCGCGAAGAAATGATTCGGTTCTATACCATCAACAATGCATGGCTGATGCGTATGGAGCAGGAAATTGGATCGCTGGAAGTTGGGAAGCGGGCTGATTTCATTGTCATCGACCGCGACTTGCTGACCTGCCCTGTAGACGAAATCCAGTCGACCAAAGTGCTGTCGACCTGGCTGGATGGTGTTCAGCTTTAGTCGCTGGATTGACTCAGTTCACAGACAGGAATGTCTGTGCCACCCGGTATTCGATTTACCATTGGACTCCGAATGGAGATATTCATGAGAACGTTGCCATTGGCTCTGGTGCTGTTGTTGACGTCAGTCGCCTGGTCACAGGATGACCTGCGTTGCCTGGAAAATCCGCAACCTTATTACTCGGTTCTGCAACAACGAGCGTACGAGGCATTGGATCGACGCAGCGAAGCGCTGAAGGCATTGCAGTCGCCGGAGGACATTCGAGCCTATCAGCAGCGGCAGCGCGAGTTTTTTCTGCAGAAAATTGGCGAGTTCCCCGCTGAAAAGTGTCCACTGAATGCGGTGACCACGCGTGTCATTGAAGAGGACGGCTACCGAATTGAAAACGTCATTTTCGATAGTCGGCCGCATCATCGCATTACGGCAAATTTATACCTGCCCAAGGGGAAAGGACCATTCGCAGGCGTGGTGGTGGCGTCTGGCCACAGCCGCACGGCGAAAACGGCGGACTACAACCAGCGATTTGCACTCATGATGGTGCGTAACGGCATGGCCGCGCTCTGTATTGATCCCATCGGTCAGGGTGAGCGTTCGCAAATTCTCAATGAGGAACATCACAACCAGTTTTCTGGAACGACGACGGAGCATTTCTTGGTCGGTGTCGGTTCCATTCTCGTGGGTCGTAACACAGCGCACTATGAAATCTGGGATGGAATGCGTGCCATTGATTACCTCGTCAGTCGACCGGAAATTGATCCTGACAAAATTGGCATGACGGGTTGCTCAGGCGGCGGAACGCAGACGAGTTACGTCATGGCACTCGAAGACCGGGTGAAGTGCGCGGCTCCTTCTTGTTACATCACGACGTTTCGCGATTTGGTTCAGACCATTGGCCCGCAAGACTCCGAGCAAAACATCTTCGGGCAAATTGAATTCGGCATGGATCATCCCGACTACCTCATTATGCGGGCACCACGCCCCACCATTATGAGTGCCACGAACGATGACTTTTTCCCCATCGCCGGGAGTTGGGATGCGTTGCGAGAAGCAAAACAAATCTATGGACGGCTGGGGTATCCGGAGCATGTTGATTTGGTTGAGGGTGATGGCAAGCACGGAGTGCCGCCGCAGAATTTGGCAACCATTGGTCACTGGATGCGTCGCTGGCTGCTGAATGATGACGAGGCACTCCCAGCGGTTGAACTGAAAGATCGCCCCGCCGAGGACCTGCTGTGTACGGAGTCGGGACAAGTATTGTCCGATCCTGAAGAACAGTCGGTATCCGATTTGAATGCTTCCCTCGCTGCAGAACTATTCAAAAAACGGAAGCAGTTGTGGGAGACATCGAGCATTGATGAAATGCGCAGCCACGTGCGAGCGAGGATTGGTGTCTCCCCAAAGGCTGGTGTAACCCAAATGTTTGGCGGTGACATTGTCGGCCTGGTGCAACGGGAGGAATACACCATCGCAAAGTATGTTGTGAGGTGGGATGCCGCTCCCCCTGTGCCGGTCTTGGTCTTTCGACCGAAAAAGGTGACGAAACCAGTTTGTCTCTACCTGCATCCTGAAGGAAAGGAAGCAGCGGCGGTTCCGGGAGGTGAAATTGAGGCGCTCGTGAAATCTGGTGCGACGGTTGTGGCCATCGACCTGAGTGGCCAGGGGGAAACGGCTCGTGAGAAGCGAACCGATTTGCACGGCGACTGGAAGACGTTCTACTTGTCCTATCTTTTGGGCGAGAGCCTGGTGGGAACTCGCACAATCGACACTCTCATGGTCGCCCGCTTCGCGGCAGCGTTCTCAACCGTTGAGGGGCAGAATCTCGATATCTTAGGTGTGGGAGAGGCAGGCATTGTCGCACTGCATGCCGCTGCTATTGCGCCGGAGCAGTTTGGCCATGTCCGACTGAAAGAGACACCCGCTGACTGGACGTCGATCGTTAGCGAACCCGTTCCCTCAATTGGCCTCGACTACACCGTCCACGGAGTCTTGGAGGAGTACGACCTGCCGGATCTGGAAAAGCTGATTGGCGAGGGAAAAGTTGAGCGGCTCAAGTAGGAAAGTTCCACTCTTTTCCCGTCAATTCAGGTGCGGTTTAACAAACGCTTCGAAGTCTTCGTACCTGCGAAAGTCTTGTATGCCAACCTTACTGGCGACCGGTTCCCCGTTCTTGACGACAAATACGGCTGGGATGGGCCCAACGCCGAGTGCGGCGGTCAAGTCGGGTTTCTCATCAGTGTCGATGCGCACGACTTTGATTTGCCCTTCGTACTCTTCTTCGAAACGGTCCACCATCGGGGCCAGTATTCTGCAGGGACCACACCAGGTGGCTCCGAAGTCGACAATGACAGGTATTTCGCTGTCCATGACTTCCTTCTGGAACCATTCGCCATCGGGATGCGTGGTCGCCGCGTCCAAATCGGGTAGCGGATCTGCTGGACGAGAGAGAATTGCAAAGAGCACTACCGACACAGCAAACGCAGCGGCGAGACCAAGAATTGTCCGTTCCATGATGAGAGTGTCCCGGCGGACTGAAGTACGAGATGAAACACAACGAGTCCGATTATAGGCGCACCGGTCAGCGGGGTCGACGGCTGAACCAGCAGCATCCGCGAGTTTACGCCCTGCTCAGGTGCCGCGTCGACAGAGAAGAAACGTTTACTGCTGCGTGATGGCCCAATTGCGTGCTGACGACTAACGGCTGGAGAGCTGGGTCTCGAAGCTACCAAAGAGCGTTTCACCACCGCGGACAATGTAGAACTTCAGCGGTGCAATCGACGGAGATTGCGTCAGCACGTAGTCGACGTTTTCCTGGGTCACGGTCTCGTAGACGTGCAGGCCGACCAGTACGTCGCCGTTCTTGAGACCGTTCCGTGCGGCCGGGCTTTCTCCCAACACATCGACCACTCGCATGCCACCACGGTACGGTTGGCCATTCAGGGAGGCATCACCCCGTTCGACGGGAACGAGCTTGAGTCCGAGGGACTTCCAGCACAGGTCGTTCGACGTACTCTGTTCGGCGACTTGTGCCACGGGTGCAGCGAGGCTCGGAAGCCGCTGGTGACCGGGGCTGCGACGACTTGGAGGCAGCAGTGTCATTTCCAGGTTCACGCTCACTTCCTTGCCATCGCGGTTCACAAGCACGGGCACTTTGGCACCGGTTCGCTGTCCAAGGAGCGAACGCTCCAAGTCGACACGGTCGACGATGTTCACGTCATTTGCCTTCACCACAACGTCGCCAGGCTCAATACCGGCTTCTTCGCTCGGTGAACCGGGGACAACAGCCTGGACGATGAGGCGGCGGTTGCGGCCGTTCTTTTCATCACGCAGGACAAGTCCGTGGTGATGTTGGTCGCGGCGTTCAATGCTCAGCAGGTTCGCGATAATGCGGCGGGCATCATCCACCTGAATCGCAAAGCCAATGCGTTGGGCCTTGGCTCGAATCGCGACGTTAATGCCAATCAGTTCGCCATCAGCGTTGATCAGTGGGCCGCCGCTGTTGCCAGGGTTAATGGCTGCGTCGGTCTGAATGAGGTTACGGTATGACTGGTGGTCGGTGACATCCACGTCACGGGAGCGGTTGCTGATGACGCCACGCGAAATGGAGTTCTCGTAGCCGAAGGGGTTACCAATCGCCACGACGTCTTCACCGAGGAAGAGATCCGACGACGTTCCCATCGGCATGACCTTCAGCTTGCGCGGCGAGTCGATCTTGATGATGGCCAAGTCTTCGGCGGGGTCGGTGTCGATGACCTTGGCGTAATAGAAGCTGCCGTCGCTGAGAGTCACCTTGAGGACTTCGGCATCTTCTACGACGTGGAAGTTGGTGACAATGTAGCCCCGTTCATCAATAACGATGCCGGTGCCCATGCCGTTGATTTTTTGTCCCTGTCCGGTTGAGAACACCACGTCGAGCGACTTCTGACGTTTTTCGGTGTGAATGTTCACCGTCGATTCACTCGCCCGTTCGACGTGTTGAACGAAGGGGCTGCGACGGTTACTGACGAACGAGGCCTCATCCGCAAATAATGCGGGCGAGCCAAGTAGGCAGGTTAGTAGCAAGCACATCCAGGCGTGCCGAAACCAATTCGTCATCTGCGGACCTGTTCCTCTAGGAGCGCGGGTTCAACAGTTGGCGGGATCCATCAGCCAGTTGGAGTGCAGTCCGTTGATCTCCACAAGCCCCAACATCGGAAACGACGTGGGGTTGCCTTGACGGGAGTGAGGGTCCAGACGCACAGCTTACCCAGACGTCATTTGGTAAACTGGGTGGTTTGTTCCGAAGGGTTTGCGGCTCTCAAACCGGAGGTCTGGCATTGCTTGAGGAATGACTGGAGTGCCCTGCTGGAATGTGTCCCGAGGCCGGTCAGAGAGGCGTTTCCCGGATGCGAAAAGTATCAACTTTAGCGAATCATTTGCTTGACCAATGCATTTCGACCGATTAGTATTAATGCAGTTGAGACTCAGTCTCAATTGGCCCCCGGTTCCTCCCTCCCACACATTCCTCCACTATGTTCCCCGTTGAAACACTTCGGTCCGGTGAAGCAGGTCGAGTTGTCGGCGTTGATGGGCAATTGGACATTGTTCAGCGTCTGCAGGATGTTGGACTGCGAATTGGCGCCACTGTTCGCATGTTGCGTGAAGGAACGCCTGTGCTGCTCGCCGTTGACGATCAGCGTTTGACGTTTCGCCCCGATCAACGAGCCATGGTCCTCGTTGAGCCAACGGTTTAGGGCGATGACGCTTGATTCTCTTCAAGTTGGTGAACGGGGAGTGGTTGTCTCCATTGAGGGGACCGACACTGTTGCCGTGCGACTGGCGGAAATGGGCGTTATTGATGGCGAGGAAATCGAGTTAGTCGGCACCGCCCCATTTGGTGATCCTCTGGAATTCTCGTTGAGGGGATACCGTCTGTCACTACGGAAAGCGGAAGCGGTTCGCGTCAACATTGAGCCACTGAAATCGAAGTAACGGTCAATCCAATAAGCGGTTGACACGAAAGAGGAAAGCACCAGTGAGTAACGCAGCAGGCCCCTTGCATGTTGCTCTCATTGGGAATCCAAACACGGGCAAAAGCACTCTCTTTAATGCACTTTCCGGTCAGAACGTGCGAACCGGAAATTTTCCCGGTGTCACCGTCGAGGCGAAATCGACCACGTTCACCGTTGACGGTCAACAAATTCACCTGACGGACTTACCGGGTACCTATAGCCTCTCCCCGCGCTCGCTCGACGAAATGGTCGCGGTCGACGTGCTCCTCGGTACCGCGGCCAACATGACGGCTCCGGAAGTCGTGGTGTGCGTGGCTGATGCAGCGAACCTTGAACGCAACCTCTATTTGTATACACAGCTACTCGATCTCAACCTGCCGCTCGTGCTGGTCCTGAACATGTGGGACAACGCGGGGCGCAAAGGAATTGAGGTTGATATCGAAAAGCTGCAGGCGTCGCTCGGCGTGCATGTGGTCACGACCGTTGCCGACAAGGGTGTTGGCATCGCAGATGTGAAGTCGGCCATCCTTGCCGCAAAAAATCAGTCCCTGCCGCAGCGTCCAAATCTGCCCGCCGAATTGGCCGCTGCGGTGTCCGATTTGCGTTCTGAATTTGATTCGCCGCCCGCTGATTTCCTGTTGCTCCGCGGGTTACTCGATATCAATGGCGAAACGGAGAAGCGGCTCGCGAAACTCACGCACGACAAGACGTTTCTCGACGCGCTCAACTGCCATCGCGAAAAACTGGCGACGTCAGGATTCCGTATTCCCGTCGCCGAAAGCCGTTGGCGTTACGACTGGATTCGCGAACACCTCAAACATTGCGTCGTTTCGACTCAGGCTGGTCAACGCACACTCAGCGACCGCATCGACAAAGTCCTGACGCACCGCATTGGGGGCGTTTTCGTTTTTCTGCTGACCATGCTGTTGGTCTTTCAGGCAATCTATACGTTCGCCGCACCATTTAGCGATGCCATTGGCTCGGTACAGGACAGTGCGTCGGCCGGCGTTGAATCGGTCGTACCGCCGGGAATTCTGCGTTCGCTGCTGGTCGATGGTGCTATTGCTGGCGTGGGCGGCGTTGTCGTCTTCCTACCGCAAATTGTGTTTCTCTTCCTGTGCATCGGCATACTGGAAGATTGTGGATACATGGCCCGGGCTGCATTCCTGGCCGACCGTCTCATGGCGCCGCTGGGACTCAATGGACGTTCTTTCGTGCCGCTCATGTCGTCATTCGCCTGCGCGGTGCCGGGAATCATGGCGACGCGCACCATCGAGAACTGGCGCGATCGGATGGTCACCATTCTCATTGCTCCGCTGATGAGCTGTTCCGCCCGCTGGCCCGTGTACATGCTGCTGACGAGTGCATTCGTCCCCGATGAATACCTCGGCGGTTGGCTGAGTCTTCGGGCTCTCGTGCTCTTCGGCATGCACTTCGTCGGCCTCATTCTCGCCATTCCCATTGCCTGGATTCTGCGGAAGTTCTGGTTCCAGGGTGAGAGCTCACTCTTCGTTATGGAAATGCCCGACTACAAAACCCCTTCCTGGAAGGTGGTCGGTGGTCGTGTGCTTGAGCAGGGACGCGAATTCCTCGTCCGGGCCGGAACCCTGATTTTCTGCACGAGTATTCTTGTTTGGGCAGCAGCCTACTTTCCAGGAGATCACACACATCTGTATGAAGTCCAAACGGAACTGGAAAACATAGAGCAGAACGAAACGCTCATTGACATCTCGCAGGAAAAAATTGACGAACTCGTCGCCGAGCACAATCAGCTGAACGGCGAACTCATCGAGGCGAGCTACCTCGGCCAGGCGGGCCACTTCATTGCACCGGCCATTCGACCGCTCGGCTGGGACTGGAAAATTGGCGTGGCGGTCATTGCCTCATTCCCCGCACGAGAAGTTGTCATTGCGGCCATGGGGACCATTTACAGCCTCGGTGCCGATGTCGATGAAGAATCGAGCGATTTGAAAGAGACCATGAAGAAGGCCACCTGGTCCGATGGTCGCCCAATTTTCACGCTGCCTGTGGCGCTCTCGATTATGGTGTTCTTCGCCCTCTGCTCACAGTGCGCCGCCACGCTCATGGTCATTCGCCGCGAAACCAACTCCTGGCGATGGGCCCTCTTCACCTTCACCTACATGACCCTCCTCGCCTACGCGGGTGCCTGGGTGACTGTTCAGGTTGGTAACTGGTTGTTGGTTTAGGCAGAACGTTGCCTGACAGTATTAAACTAATCTCATGAAGCACGAATGCCTCGACAAATTCGTAATCGTGGCGGAGCGCCACAGGGTGCGTCCGATGGATGGTGGCGGTTTTATCCGGTGAGGGTGAGGTTTTGCCAGGTTTGGTGCCAGTGGCCGTTGAGGTGGGCGCAGCGGAGTGCTGTCACGGCGGTGGCGCCGGCGCGGCTCCAGTGCATGCCGGGGCCTTTCAACCTGAGACCCACGAGTTGTTTCGCCGAGGACTCCACCATGCCGCTCCCAATGGTCCAACCGCGAGAGCGGTAACGCGGGTAGTCCGTTTCCGCCAGGCGTGTGCGGATGTAATTACTCAGCTTTTGGGCGGCAGCGGGGAGTAATGTTTCAGGGCTGGTTCGAAGTGGCTCCAACCGTTGCAGCAGACCGCTGCCGCCGGCATCGTACAAGACGCTGAGCCCAGTCCTGGGCAGCAGTGGAGTCACTACCAAAGAGAGCCTTCGCACACTCCCATACATGCTGGCTGGCGTGATACCAGTCGAGCACGCCGGAGGCTTCGCAGAAGTGTTCCTGCTGAATTGACCAGCACCAGTCGGCTCCATCACTGAGGAAAATCTTCTCCTGTGCCTGATGGTATCCGCAGCGACAAGCGAGGGCGTACAGCGACATCCCGAACGAAAGATAATCGTCCTCCTGGCCCCAAGTCATTTGTTTGTGCCACCAGGGCACGGCCCTGGACCGGCTGGTCTCGCACCGCTGACGCGGAGCTCGACGAAGTCGTGCGCAGCCACAAACCGCCTGCGGCGGACGCATTTGCCGCCATTTTTGCTGGTTGACTTCTGGTTGCTGCGCATTGGATTCCGTCTCATTTGTGCCGTAGAGAATGCCGTCACAACTGATGTAAATTCGTTGTGGACTTATCGGCGGTCGGGGTGCATTTTCCGCCGTCCAGGGATGCAACTGACGCAGCTCGACTTCCGCCAGCCGCAGCTTCTCCAACGCTCCGCCCACGTCGACGGCCAGGTGCCACAACGTGTCATGGCCAAGGTACACTCCATGTTGATCGGCCATGAGTTGTTCGAGTTGGGCGAAGGGTTCGATGCTCGCCAGTTGACTGGCGTTGCGTCCGAGCAATCGCGTCATGCGATGTGATCCACAACAGACCACGGCATCTGCTGGCGTTTGCCAGCACTGACATTCCCGGCAGCGATACCGCGTCCGTTCATAGGTCACTTCACCCGAGTGACTCATCACCGTTCGTACGCGACGCCCCCGGTTTCGCATCGGCCGACCGCAACAGTGCGGCCGGCCCAAGGACTCCCCCAGTTGTGTGAACCCCGAATCCAACACTGCCCGCCCGGCCCGTTTTTTCAATTCCTCGACCCGGAGTTCGAGGGCCATCGCATCGAGCGTTTCCACCGACTCGATGATTTCGGAGACTTTTTTCCCGTCGACTTCCACAACAATCCGAACGTCCATCACACCCTCCTTGAGGCTCCGAGACGTCCTGACTCAACAAAAACCGTCCAACAACACCACTCTACACCCTCCCCGTGCAAGACCCTTGGAGTTCCTTTCCGCGTCGGACTCTGAGGATTCAAAACCGCAGCTATCACACGGTTTACGATGATCGCCGGCGCATCTACGTTCCGGGCACTCGGCCGCCTGAAGTGCCGAAGCCTCGCGTCAGACGCTCCCGACTGAAGATTCGGGCGGCGAACAACCCTGTCCGAAATGTGATCAAGGTGGCTCGCGAATACGAGGTGTATTTAGCTCGCCCCGAGGTCTACGGCTATCGTCAGGTTGCTCAGAACTTCGGCATCTCGAAGGTGATGGTCAGCTACTACCTGACGCTCCTCAACCGGCTCCCAACGGACTTCATCAGCTGGCTGGAAAACTGCGAGGAGGAACTCCCGCTGACGTTCTTCAGCCTGAAGCGGCTGAGACCTGTCACGATGCTGGACGAGCCGGACCGTCGACCTGAGCTGGTTGAATTGACTCGAAAACTGATCGAGGAAATGCAGGGCGATCCGTCAGAGGCCGTACCAGCTCTCCTGGAACTTCTCGGGGAATCAGCACTGGCGACGCCTAAAGGGCGTGAACATCGGTCGATCCAGCTCGACTGATTGATACGACTGGGCGGCATCCCGCCAAATCACGCCCCCGTGAAGCCACTCAGTCTTTTCAAAGGCCGTCACCGGGGTGCAAAAAATAGATTTCCCTGTGTTTTACGTTGTTTTGCGAGTCTACCACGATGCGGAATGTTTACCAGTCTCTGCTGCTTTTGATCGCCGGAGCCACTCAACAGGAACTGGCTCGGCAGGTCCGCTATCTGAAAGTTGAGAATGAAATCCTGCGCAGCAAGTTACCCAAACGGGTGACACTGACTCCGAAGGAAAAGAACCGTCTCGCGAAGTTCGCAGCGAAGCTCGGATCGGCCCTGAATGAGCTGGCGTCGATTGCTCATCCCAACACCATCCGACGCTGGATTCGCGAGGCGGCTGGTGGCGTGAAAAAGTCGATGTTGAAGCGCGGTCGCCCGAAGACCAAGGAGGAGATTCGAGAACTGGTTCTGAAAATGGCTCGCGAGAATGACTGGGGATACACCCGGATTATGGGTGAGCTGAAGAAACTCGGGATCACTCCGCCGTCTCGCAACACGATCAAGAACATCCTCAAAGAGAACGGGCTCGATCCGGGGCCGAAGCGTGGTGAGGGAACCTGGGACGACTTCCTGAATCAGCACGCGTCCACGCTTTGGCAGTGTGACTTCTATGCCAAGAAAGCCCTGACACTGAAAGGCTTTCGTGATCTCTACATTCTCGTGTTCTTGAATGTCCAATCGCGACGAGTTTACATCACGCCATCGACGTTCCATCCCAACGAGGAGTGGGTAAAGCAACAGGCGGTCGCCTTCCTCGACTACGTGAAGGAGAGCGATCTCGACATCAAGCTGTTGATGCACGACAGGGACACAAAATTCACAGCATCATTCGATGCGTTGTTCGACCAAGCGGGCGCAGAGATGAAGCAGACGGCGTTCCGGTCGCCCAACACGAATGCCTTCGTGGAGCGGTACATCCAGACGCTGCAACAAGAGGTGCTGGATCACTTCATCGTCTTCGGCGAACAACACATGGACCACATCGTGGCCGAGGCGATTGAGCACTATCACGAGGAGCGACCGCATCAGTCCAAAGACAACACGCTGTTGATCAAACCGCCTGATGATGACACTGACGAAGATTGCGAGAATCAGCAGTTCAAGCTCCACTGCAAAGAGCGGCTCGGCGGTTTACTGAAGCACTACTATCTGAAGGCCGCGTAGCGTTTGCCTATTTCGGCAGCTTCGGACCGTACCTTTTGTGTGGCCTTATTTTTTGAATTGTGGTTGCGAGCTACCATTCGATCGGTTTCTCATCTCGGAAGAAGCCACCGCTTGGTCCATCGTCCGGGAGTGTGGCGAGCCAGATAGCAGTCTTTGCTCCTTCTTCGGGGGTTCGTGTGGCTCCTGCACCTCCCATACGTGTTCGTACCCAACCTGGGCACATGGAGTTTACCTTGATAGTCGACGGGAGTTCGTTTGCCAGTCGAACGGTCAATGCGTTCAGAGCCGCTTTGGTGATTCCATAGGCACCCGGTCCTCCCAGGCCCGTACCTGTCAACCAAGCAAGCCAAGAACTCGATCCGTGTGGCTCGCCAGATCGCGAGAGAGGTGGAGCGTTTGGGGAAGGCTTCCGCAGCCGCACAGAGCTTGGGCCTGAGCCGAACGATGGTCTGCTACCACATAGCACTCCTGGAACGTCTTCCTGAGGACTTCATCCAGTGGCTCGAAGCAGAAGATGACCAAGTCATCTGGCGGTGCTTCAGCGAACGCCGTCTTCGACCGATCACGAAGATCGCGGACAGAGAAGAGCAGGTGCGGCAACTCACCGACATGATCGGAGAGGCCCAGGCGTTGGCCAGTCGTGCCGCGGAGGACTAGGGCGGCGGGAATAGAATGAGTGTCCCCATCGTCTCATCTTTTTATCTATCAGCACGTTACGACGTTACCCCTTGCCTGCGGCAGCGCTGGGGCAGCGCGCAGGCGTCTCAAGGGGGCGTTGGATGGCTTCGATCGGCACGACGAACCCGCAGCTTCGTTTCTCAGGATACGGGTTGGAGGCGATGTGCCTCAAGCCCTTATAGTGACTCACCCTGCGCCTTCAATATGCTTCATCGCCGCTTTCTTGGTGTCTTGCGAGCCCAGCGGTGCTCGGAGACCAGTTCACTCTTCCTGAAGCCGTTGCCGGAACCATTCACTGGCCACGGATCATCCACGTTCCCACGGCTACGGCTTATTTTGTGGGCAGATTCACAATGCGTCCAACTTGGTGGATGATTGTGCCCCCTTCACTTGGTGCCGATAAGTCATTCTCCCCAAAGTCTGATGAGAGGCTGGCACCACACGTCGCGTAATCATCCCCTCGATATTGGACGTAGAGTTCCAAGGTGCAAGCGCCAGATTTCCATTGACCAAACGGATAGTCTTGATGGTCTACTGGGAAGAACGCTACTGCCACGTCTTTGACCTCGTTCTTGAGCACAACGATCCAGTTCGATGTGCTTTGAATAAACTTGTTGTCAATCACCTTGTTCTCAAGGACTTTCGCATAGTCCACGACACCGATCGCCTCATAGATAAGCGTTCGCTCGGGTGTGTGTACCCGCAGGCCCAGGTTCTCGATGACGGAAGGTCGTTCTCCTGCATTTAGAAAATGTATCGGGAGGAGGATCGTGATGCTGCCTTCAAGCTGATGTTTTATCCCACTAGTCGATGCCAACACTACTGTGTCGCAAAGCACTTCGCACCTGGAGTACAGGATGGTCTCAACTGCATCGGGGAGAGTCGATAGGACCCAGGTGATCAGTAAGTTGTCCAGGTCTTGTCGGGCAATCTTCTCCCCCTTCGTGGAGTAAGTCATCAGCTTTCCCACCAAGCCCTCAACCAAGAGCTCACGAACTGCAACCGGCAGTGATCTCACATTACGGGATTCCAGGTAGACGTCGATTCCGTGCGCAGCCTGTTGAAAAAGACCTTCGACGTCGAGAGATTTGGGCATGGGGACATCGACACCTTCAATCTTCCCAGCCTTTACAACCTCCCCGGAGCATGGCCCGATCAAAAGCAACTCAAACGTGGTCGCTGCTTTCTCCAACTGAGGGAATGTGCCCAGTCCTTGGCGCTTGCCATTCCGATTTGATTCTGCGAACTCTTCACCTGGACGGCTTTGCTTGTTCCGTCCGAGTATTGCCATCGAATGTCGGTCTTATCGTCATCCGTATCTGGTTCGATTTCGACAGCGATCCAAGTCTTGTCTTTATCTTCTTTGGCAAATGCTCCAAGAAGCAACACGAGGGTTTGTAGCAGAAATCCCCGTGTAGCAGTTTGTCCACCACTCATGGTTGTGTGTCCTTTGTTAGGTGCCCTGCCATAGAATATGCGTCTAGTGCGATAACCGGCTAATCTGACCGCCCCCTTCAAACTGCTCTGCCAAGGTAGAACACGTAGCCATAGCTGTCACCGTGTTTCTTCCACAGATCGACTTCCGTTTGCAGCATGCCCAGTGTCGCAAGGGCGACATCATTCCCGGCGTGCTTCTCTCCAAAGTTGATAATCCGTTGTTCCACCGGCCCGTAGAAGTTCTGCCAGTCTTCGATTGGTAGGGTGAAGTGGTCGATGATCTCGAATCCTGCCGATCGCATCTTCTCGAAATTCGTATCGACATTGGAAATCGCGGGATACTCCGCGTCCCAGAACTCGACTGCCGGTTGCGGGGGATGATCGGTCAGCCAGGTGAGCTCGGTCACCGCGATCAACCCACCAGGACGCAGCAGCCGACGCCAGCGTTTCAGTCCAGATTCAAAGCCGATGTTGTAGATCGCTCCTTCGGACCAGATCAGATCGACCGAACCATCCGGGATCGGCGGATCAGCCATATCCGCGAGGAGGGTGTCGATGCGTTTTTCCAAGCCTGCTAGGCGGGCATGTTCATTGACTTCGACCAGGAACGGCGCGTGAATGTCGCTTGCAGTGATGTGGCAGTCGATCGCTTTGGCAATCGCGATTGACGCAGCGCCAGCCCCGCAGCCGAAATCAACGATACGGGGGCTCGGTGGCAACTCTCCCAGGATTGACAGAGCTTTCAGCGTGCTGGCTTCGCTGCCCGGACCTTTCAGTGCCAAGCCTTCGTAGAATGAGAACATCAAGGCCATCTGGTAGTAAGTCTCGCACGCTTCGAGCATCTTCGCCAACGGCTCGGGATCGGCGAGGCGATGGTCATTGCCCACTTCCATCAGCGTCGGTGCTGGCACTCCGCTGTTCGTGACGAGTTCCTCGCTGTACTCAAACGGGACAACATCGTCCTTCCGGGAATGCAGGATGGTCGAGTTTGGTTTGAGCTTCGTGATCGTTCCCCACTTCTTCCATGCCGGACACAACAGGACCAGTGGCGTGTCGTGCGAGTCAATGTTCATCGCCACCGCGCCGCCACGAGAGCTACCGACAACTACGTCCGGCTGATGCTGATCGTACTCAGCTTGTGCCGTCATGACTGCTGCGTCGAAGTCATCATCGTCGAGGGCCGGGTTGATCACGGTGTGTCCGTGATCTTTGAGAAACGTCGGCTTGACTCCGCCGGGGATGGATTGCCATCCGTGCAGGAACAGGATTTTCATTGTTGGTTCATTCGTCTGATTATTTCTCGGGGGCAATAAATCGCGAGGTTGCTGTGCTGTCCGCATCAAAGGAAACGACACCGACATCGCCCTGGAGTTCGGTTCCCGCGAAGGAGATCGTCTCGCGTTGTTTTATGGGGCGGCGATAGACCAGGTCACTGCTGCCATCGGGGTGAATGCAGCGAAAGATCAAAGCGTTGGTGTCCGCCTGCTGGAGTTCGATGCGATCGACGCACCACTTTTGATCAGGACCGGCTGGAACGAGGACCCACGCCCGTGTCGTGGTTCCGGTTGCCTTCCATTGGAACGTCGGGGTCCACATCGGGGCATGGTTCTCGCCGACGACATGCCAGCCCTGAATGTGTGGCTCCGTCTGTCCATGAATCAGCTCGACATCGAGTCCATCCGTGACAGCAGGCATGATGCGGAGGGCCGCGCCCGCATCCCAGCAGTGGACGGTTTTCGATTTGTCATCGACAACGCCCGCATGATTGCGACGGCTGTGGAACAGAGCCTCATACTGATGCTCCTGATCATCGGCCGGTTCGATGGTATCGAACACAACCCAGTAAGATGTTTCAGGGGGATTGGTGCCTTTGATGAACAGGATCTGCCGCGTCTGCTTGCCTTCGACATGTTTTCCGGACGGAAACCAGCCATGTGTATGGAAGCCTTCGGCGTAGTCGAAACCGTCCGTCGTCACCCAGCGACGTTGTTCGGGAATGTGGCCGTCGATCTCGTATCGCGGATAGGTCCGGGCCTGTACGCCACCATCCACGAGAATAGTGTTGTAACCGCGAGTTGATCCGGTGTAGGCCGCGAATGGACCACCGGAATACGAACCACGTCCGCCGCTGGCCAGCAGCTGATGACCGCCGTAATCAACATAGATGTTGAGTTTGTCCTCTTTACCGTGACTCGCACCGACCGGTCCGGCGTCCATGAACAGATACCTGTGCTGCGGTCCCCAGCCGGTCCGCATCACGATGTGACCCGCGTTCGGAAAGTAGATCGAGCGATAATCGGGTGGACTGCCTTGTTCGCCTTTGGTTGCCATCCAGAGGAAATCGTCTCGGTGCGGATAGAGTTTGTGAGCGCGACGCATGTGGTCGTCAATCAGGCCCCAGGTACTGTCATTCAGGTCGATCTGCCCCTGGTCAGGTCGAGAGAGTGCAATCGGATGTCGATACGCGAGTTCGAGCACTTCGAGAAACTGCTGCGGGACCTCCCGACCCACGCGACGGTACAGGGCGATCATGTTCTCCATCGCCATCAGAGACGCCCAGTTGTAGCCAGTGCTGAGACTGACATGGCTGCCATCTGCGTGAAACTGAACCTTCAGCACTTCCTGCCAGCGCCGAACCGCTTCCTGCTCCCAACGCTTCGACTCCATCAACTCAGGCAGCATCAACGCCGTCTGCAACAACGCCACGCAGATGTGGGCTCCCCCATCATCGTGGGCAGCGAAACTGCTCGGGTTCATGATCAGGCGACATTGTCGGATGAAACCGAGTAACATGTGGAAGTGAGCATCGTCCGTGAAATCGGCCGACTTGCGGAACTCATCGTAGGCGGGCCACCAGGTCATCTCGCAGCGACGCCCGATGTTGCTGGTGTTCAGGTATCCTAACTCGAACGTCGTCCCGTCCATCCAGTTCAACTTCCCGATGTCAGGATTGCGGGGATGCAGAAACGGCTCGCGAGCCACCCAGTCCTGAACTTCGCGCGAGAAGCGATCGACGTAGCGTTTGTCATGGGTTTCTGAGTACACCTTCGCCAGCGAGACCCAATGAAAGTGTCGCGTCAGGTGCCCGCTGCACAAATCCCAGCGGATGGTGCCGTCGTCGTCCACAAACTGCTGTGTCTGACCCGCACCATCGACATAAGTTTTTGAGAAGGTGTGAAATGGTCCCAGCGTGCCGTAACGATCTTCGAGAACCGCATCAGCGACTTCAAGATAGTTGGTGCCGCAATACTCAGGCTTGAAGCCTGGTCCGATTGGAGTTTTGCGGGACCGCAGATGTTCCAGCAACAACTGCCCCGCCCGTTGTCGATGGCCACTCTCGATGGCATCTGCGACCTGATTCAACGCGGGATGTGTCAGATCGAGAGCATCCAGCACGATGTCACGTGCGGATGGCTGAGTGTACGATTCGAGGTCCGTCACATTTGTGACCGACAAGTCGCGGAATGTCGCGGTGTTCTGGCGGGCTTCGTTCCCGCCAGTGACAGCGTAGAACCCGATATGTCCCGGCGTCAGCGTCCGTTTGAGGCTGAACTCGTAAATGGGCCGATCAAAGTGTTCAAAATAGAACCGCAATCGACTGCCATCATCTTCGGGTGAACACAAGATACGGAGCTTGTAGTCACCCTCGTGCGGAGTAAACTCCCAGGGTTTCTGATACTGGTGATTATCGACCCAGCCGGGCGGTTTTGGTGACGGCTCGCGACGCGGCTCATTGACGCCGTCAATCCAGATGTCCCAGAACCCGCGATGCTCACCCTCACGAAGTTCAAACTTGACAGACTTGGGTGCTATGAACGGATCGGCCTCTGGTGAATCAAGTACGATTGCAAATCCTGCAATGCACTGAAGATCGCCGACTGTCCGCTCTGTTGGATCAATGCGGACGTCCACTACGAAAGAATCGAGTTCAGTAAACTTCTCGGGATGGATGTGGCTCGTTTGCCGCGTGTCCGAGGCTGCAACGGTGGTCAACCTCACCCCGGCTTTTCCGTCTTGGTCATCCGCACGTGATTCCGGTGCAAGCCACAGAACATTTGACAGAACACCAACAACAACCAGCCCAGAACGAACATTCACGGCAAACAGCTTCCTAAACCATCATTTTTCCACGGAGAACCAGACGTCGATATTCTACCGCAGCAGACCCTCAGGCTCCATTTCCCGAGCAATCTCGCCCATTGACATCGCTTGGTAAAACACGAAAGGAGAAGCAACTCCAACTCATTCGGGGTAGGGCTCCTCATCAATATCGAACGCGTCGAGTTCTTCATCAGGATCGACCGAAAGATCCATCCATTCCTCATCCACGTCATCAGCGTACAGATCAAACAAGCGGCGATTGATCGGACGATTTGCGCGGGCTTCCTGCCGTGCTGTGACTTCATCCCACAAGGTCTGCGATTCCTCGCCGGACATCGAACCATGTTCAAGCAAATACAATGCGAAAGCCTGAATCATCTCGACGGTGTTGGCATGACTGACGTACACGGCTGCCCGTTCGATCTGCCTTTCAAGCATATGTTGTCCAAAATCGCCGTCTGACCAAACATAGCTGTGGGATTCGGTGGCAAGTTGCCAGTCGAACGGAAACTGTTGCACGCGTTCGATCGAACAAGGTTCACCGCGATATTGTAGCTCTGAGGCAGGGCCACAGAGGGCGACCGCAGTCAGGTTGTCCATCATTCGTGTGTGCTCGCTGGTTCCAGGCGGCAAACGGATTTCACGCGGCTCAACGATCGTCCGTTCATCAATCCATTGTTTTCCCCTGGCTTCCTCGAAGATTGAGTCTGGGAACTCGTCGAGCGACAGTCGGAAAACAGGAAACTGAAACCCAATCGCTGCGTAGGCGTGACCGGCAACGTGCCAGGCTTGTGCTTCAAGCTGCTGTGACATGACTCTGCTCCTTCCGTAATAAATCGTTTTGGATCTCCCCTTGTTGTTCAATCTGGCGCGCGGCTCGCTGGATTCGCTCCACTTCACATTCGACGGCTTGCATGTCGTTGTCTGTTGGAAGAAGGCCTCGATGCGTCATCTCCTCGAAGTCCCAAAGGTTCTTGACGATCAACCGTAGTGCTAAACGAGCCATCCCGACCGTTCGGCCTTGGACATTGCTTGACTTCAGAATCGAGATAACGGTCTCCTTGCCGAGATACCCAGGAACAGCCGTCGAAACATCAACTCGACCATTCAGGCAGTTTTGGAGACGAGTGGCAGCCAGACGGGAAAGCCGACTCAGCTGCTTGGACTCGGCGAGGAGACTACAATCGCAAGTGACATCAACTCGGTGTTGAAGTTTCTCAAGGCTGCCCCGTGCCCTTGCGAGACGACTGGGTACCTCGCCGAATTTCACCGTATCGAAAACCGTATCGTCGGATTGTGGGGCAATGGATCGGAACCGCCCCTCGATGACACCATTGATGCGGTGACGTTGACGCACATCCGAGGTTCGGCTGAGGGACAAGATCGCCTCACGTGACTGAGGTGTGACCGGATCGAAAAGTACAGGCAGGACTGACTCACCACAGCTCTCGATCAGTGTTTCGACAGCAGTTGCGAACTGAATCGCCCGCTTGATTTTCGGAAATGTGGTCTTCGTTTGCTTTACAATCTGTTCAGCGAGTCGTCGCGCCAGGCAGTTCTTTGCAAGGCTGCACCATTCGCTGAGTGGAGATTTACTCTCCGCAGCGACGCGGCGACGGACTTCGAGAAAGCGTCTCCCGTCAAAGTATTCACGCTGAAGTCCACATGCCGCCTTCTTCGTTCGACGTGGTTCTTTGATGAACTCCACAAAGACTTCGATAGAACAAATCCGAGTTGCGAGTGCCTTGCGAAAGACTGCCGTTGATGGACGTTCAGGAACGTGAAAGAAGTGGGACGGGCATTTCGCCCGGCAGTCACTGGCTCCGAACTTCGCCGCGGGAACGGATGCGCCGGGCAGTTCAATCAAAGCCTTGGCCCACTGATGCTCGACGTCCGAGTCCGCATTTTCGGAGTACCAGATTTCGCAGAGCAGAGCACGCTCGCGAAAATAATCGACATTCCAGTGCATCCGCTTGCCGTCAACAAGTTGGCGTTTGTGGCGGGCCAGACGACGGTCGAGTCCACCTGGACCGCAAGCACTGCCGACATACAAATACCAACCCGGCAGAAACTTGTGCTGTGCTCCCTTTCGATCGAAGGTGATGGCGGTTTTCCGAGACAAGTAGAAGACCAGGACATAGACCCCTGGAGATTTGGGAATAGAGTGCATAGGGCTCCCCGTATCGACCGACCGAATCGTCTTGAATCGGCCGGTCGTGAAAAGGTGGGCACGCCCTCTTGGTAAGCCAGTGATGAATGTGACTCGATCGGCTCCAAAAACAGTGGAGCGAACCGAAGACAAAATACGGCGTTAGTCTTCCACGGCCTCAAACAGCTCCAATGCGCCTAGAACAAATCCTTTGAGCCAATGGCCGGACGGACTGTTCTCAATGTCGAGTGATTTCCAGAAATCCCAGGCTTCCTGCCGGTCGACTTTTGCCTCATGTCCTTGAAGGATCGCTGACCCCACGAGCCCCGAAACCTGGTAACAGCAGTCGTCACATTCCTCGAAGTATTCGTCGAAACCGCCTCCCGCTTCGTCATCGAGCGATTCACGCAGCAGTTGAAGATTTCTCAATTCAACGTAATGAGCGTTCTTTGCTGCCCATCTTACGCCCGCATCGAAACCGGCTTCGTTCTGCTCCCTTTCCTGTTCCGTTTCCCATTCCTCACGTGACGCTTGAAGTCGGGTGCTCGCTTCGGCGACAACTTGTTCGGAAACGATCGTTGCGATTGAACGTGCATTTGTGCTTTTCATTGTCTTTTCCTGTTGAATGTGATCTTGCAAGAATTGGTCTGGAGTAGAGGTGACAGCCCGGAGTTGAACCGGGCCGTCACCAGACGACACCCATGGGCATCTCACCAAAAGTTTTTTTTGCGTGCCATCAGGAATGACATGGGGATAAAACGAAAGTATTGCCGCTTTCGACAAGTGTCGATTTGAGTTCCCTAGCTAATTCGCAATCAGCAGGCATCGCAAGCCCGAAGTATTCGGCATTAGTAGCAACCGGCAATCCGCTGCGAAGCATGAAGTCGCGATTTCCGACATAGTATAAAAGTGATTGCTTACCGGAGTCGTCGGTAAAAATCACATGCGGCTCCTTCCGCAGTGACATTTGCAGCTGAATTGCTCGTACAATTCCGCAACCGTTCTCGTCAAGAACTTCCAGTGCGTATTGTGACTCAACTTCAAAGTGACATACCAAAGCAATTTGCGGGCTTTTCATTTTTCGGACCTTCAATTTATGTAATAACAGAAAAGAAGGTAGAGAGGTCCCATCAAGAAGATGTAGACATCAGCTGATTGAGCAAATACAAGACACCTCGGAAACAATTCACGTGGCGGCGTCTTCAAGCATCAGCGTGGGTGGAGTAAGGCTCAACCGGTTGGGAGCCGAAAAGGACGCGGGTTTGGTGCGTCAAGGGTAGAGGGAGGAAGTTGTTTCCTCGAAGCAGCGTTCAGCTGCGAGTCGAAGCATGTGGTGCTGACTACCGTTTTTTCTATCGGCTATTCGCGACAAAAGCAAGACACTTGTAGCTAGACCACAACAAATAGTGAAAAAACATTGCGCCCCACCGAGCAGCCTTCTGTGGGGCGTCCCACACGCCTGATCTACTCTGTGTGAGCGGGCAGAACCAGCTTTTGGGCGAGCTAGGATGTCAGGCCATGTTCAACCGCCAGATCGCAAAGTTCAATACACTGGCGAAGCATACCCATGCCAAGTACGGCCTGCCTTGCAGCAATTCGGAACCGCGAAATGGCTATTCACCTCTTGCATTGGTTTTACCGCCCGAGAAGCTACGAACGGACATTTCCCAGAGGTCGAAGCCGTACTTCTCTCGAACGACTGTCATGCGCATCACATCTGTTGTTCCATCTGCAATCCTCAACCCCATGAGGTCACGGACCCGGTCTCCAAGATCTACATCTCGGCTATAACCCAATGCCCCATGCGCGCGCATGGCCTCATCACAAGCCTCTAATGCTATCTCAACTCCTTCGGCCTTGATGCCATTGACGAGAGGTTCCGCAGCGTCAAAGTCGCCCCGGTCGTAGAAGCGAGCAGCCTCCCGAGCTAGTGCCAAGGCCATTCGTAGTCTGGTCAGGTTTTCGCCGATCGGTTGCTGAAGGTGCGTAAAGCGTCCGATCGGACCACCGAAGACATGCCGCTGCCGGATTCGCTCAGCCATGATCTCCAGTGCCCGTTCACCACATCCAATAGCCGCCGCCGCTTGCATCAATCTCCAATAGAGGAAATGTTCCTCGAAGAGTTCTCCTCCGGAACCGTCATCTCCAATCAAATGCTCGGGACCAACATACATGTTGTCGAACTTCAACCCGCCAAAAGAGTTCCCCGTCAGTCCATGTGCGTACCGATCGACAATCTCCAATCCAGGATGATCAATCGGAAGAAGAAATGCTGTCCGATCGTTGGAGGAACCATCCGCTGATGAGGTGTAGAGAACAACGTGAGTTGCCTGTCGCAGACGGGCGTTCCATAGCTTTGAGCCGGTCAAACGAAAACCGTCGCCGTCTTTTACAGCTCGACTTTGCATGCTTTTGGTATCTGTCCCGGCATTCTCCTCGGTAATCGCGACCGCAAAGTAAGCATTTCCAGCAAGCAGTTGTTTGAGCGCGAATTCAGCAACTGGCGAACCCATCTTCACTGCTGGCCGACCGTGAGCACCACCCACCACATCTCGCAGATTCAAGTTGTAACGTCCGGCGTGGCGGAATATCTCCAGCATCTGCTCGGCGCTCCAACCACTTCCCCCAACAGATGCTGGCAAGTCCAGCCCCGGAAGACCAAAGGCGGCACCTCGTCGACGCCACTCGCGTGGCGACGTCAACTTACCTTCCGAACGAAGTTGTTCAGCAAGCTCGTCGATCGCTGTCTTTACCTGGTTCACGGTCAACGATGGGGTCGACGGCGGCACCAGTTCCGACGGGAATAGCCGTACCTTGAAAACGGTATTGAGTTCCAGAACGAGAGGGTTTGAGGACATCTGCCCAGGACTCTCAAAGTACACTCGTTTGTACTTGATCGCGGGTGAATCGCGTTTCTCGACGGTGAACTGGTAATCCTTCATCGGTTTGCCCGGATTCAAAACGCGAATCTGAGTATCGCCAAGATCCTTCAACAGCACGAAGTGTCGGCCAAGCACATTCCCACCATCCGTTGTGACGGTGTATGCAAGAATCATTAGCTCTCCGCCCTTGATCGTTAGATCAGGCCCTTCACTGTCGGACCAGTACGGTCCGGCGTTTGCGTGGATACTATTTCGTGCAGACACGACATCCACTTGGACTTTATATCCAGGGATTTGGTCAGCCATCCAATCAAACAGATTGACGAATCGGTCGTTGGTAATTCGGCCTTCCTTTAGTTCGGGATGCGTCTGGAACAGCTGGAGTGCGTATTGATGAGGTTCTGGATGCAGCGGCTGACCAGTCATCGACCGAAGCGTCTGCATGGCGATCAAAGCCGCCGAGATAGGACACGCCCCACCGCCATCGGTGTTGATCAGTGCGTCAAGTTCCCCTTGTCGAACGATCACTGGTGTGTTGTTCGAGTGAGCATCTTGAATCGCACGAATCGCATACGTCGGCGATGAAAGCACCTGGTTAGAGCCAGTCTGTGCAGCGGGGGTATCAGCCCTGACAGCAGATTGCCATGGATTGCAGCACATTGACACAAGGAAAAGCAGTAAACAAGTATGCCGCGTCGCAGAAGTCGTTATATTCATTTTGAGTTCCTACTTAGGCTCGCTGATCTGATTATGGATGCTATTGGTTGTTGTTCTCACGGCACCAAACCACTTTGCTCTCGCGAAGAAAGAAGTGGCTGCGACATCCTACTTTCCGCCAAACAGATGGTGATAAAGATACAGTATTGTTTGCATTGAAAACGACTGACCACCTTGGTCTCGCGTCGGCTAACAGATTCATGAGAAGTGTTTCACCGCAGCCACATGGGCAGATCATAGCAACAAACCAGAGGTACTTTTCCTCGCCTGCTATGTAGATTGTTTCCGGTTCGATTTGATCTGGTAACTCTTCTACATGCTCCGTCTTGAAGCGTACCGGCTTCCTTTGAAACCAACTGCAAAGCCATGCCAAGTTGCGAGTGAAGAACTTTTTCATGCCGCTTCCACCTCGCTGAGATAGGGATTATCGAGGAGGGGCACGGTGTCACCTCGCCCAACATGTTTGGAAAGCGCCTGACACGGCGCCCCATCTTCGTCCATGGGAGCAAAACGGGGGTCCGTCAAGCTGCTCCCGAACCTCGCAAACTGCTCGTTGCCTTCGACGCGAAAGGGATGCAATCTCGCGAGGATTTCCAGCATCGTCAAACTTGCATAGTGCATGTTTATACTTACAACAGCTGGACGATCTTCCTGAACTCCATGAATGTATTTGTCTTTCAGTTGAGTGGCGTAAACCTCTGGGTTCGTCCGCTTGAGCCCTTCTGCCTCAACCTGTCTCATCGTGATCACTTTTCGACTCAGCAAGCTGGAACCACCAGGTTGGAGATAGTTGACCGAACCACAAATCTGATTGATGCCACCGTGACCATCCGCATCAAGGCGAATACCGACGTCGAAGTACGGCATGCAGTAGAAAGTTGCCAGTTTGTTCAGCAACCAGCGTCCTTCAGCACTATCCATACATCCCACGACAACATCACATTCAGCAACACGCTTGATGATCTCCGGTTCGCAAAGATTATGTGGCAACGCCTCAACGATCGTTCCCAGCGCGACCGATTTGATCCACTTCTTGGCAACCTCCACCTTGAGTTGCCCGATGTCGCTCTTTCGCGCAAATGTAATGCGGTTTAGGTTTTTCTCGTCGATGCGATCCGGATCAACCAAAACAAGATGGCCGACATTGTGCCTCATCAGCATTTCGATCATCGGGCTGCCGGTGCCCGAACAGCCGACAACAGCAACAGAAAGTTGACGCAGCAATCCCGTTGTCCCCGCGCCGAATGCCTGCGCATTGCGCCAAGCGAACCCTGGTATGTCATCGGATTTCACATCCGACGCGAACCAAAAGTTGAGATCGTCGCCGACAACGGACAATACGTCGATCGGTTCGAGTCGTTCTTCGGGCGTCATCCAGCGACCGAACAACGATCCGTCAGGTAAAACGACAACGCTACCATGGGGTAAATCAGAATCCGTCCACGCTTGGACGGAAGCGAGCAGTTCGCGATCCGAAACATCATCGGTGGGGGAAAACCTGGCAAGGCCACAGGGATGGCTGTGAAACTTTACAACAGTCAGCCCTTTGTCGGTCGTTTCGCGGAGGATCGGGGCAAACGCATCAGTTTCCCAAGTAACGCGATCGTGCCGCCGAACAGGACACTTTTCGTAGGGGATCGTATGAATCGCGCGCACGCTCAACGCATGGACACTGTTCCCGTTCCGGCGACCGCAGAGCGCAAATGCCACCGCTTCCTTACCATCGCCTGGGTACAAATGGGACAATAGCAGTTCATGTTGTCGCCCCGTCATTCGCAACTTGGTTTTCATCGGTCAAACTCCCTCGCCAGCCAGTGGTCGACCAGCGTCAAGTGCGTTGAAATATCATCTACGCCGACGCGCCACGGATTGGCAGATGTGTAGTGTCTTGACCATCGTTGCCATGGCTCCCCAGCAACACTGTGGTTGGAAACGGCAGGAATCTTCTTGCCGTCTGACCGCTGCAAATCGGGTCGAAAATAGACCATGTCCAACGCGGCCTCTGGATACGCGCTGGGGATCAAGAGCAGGGCCGAAACCTTCGGATGGTTGTAGCCCTCAGGAAGAGCCCAATCGTGGACGAGAAGGCATCGCTGCTTCCCGTCCACGATGGTTTCCCACGGCAGACCCCGTCCGTTCAAATGCTGCTCGTCCGACTCAGGAAGACGGAAATCTCGCCGCATGTCTCAGCCCTCCGTTTGATCTAGGGGCAGGGTCATAAAACGCTCGACGCCGCGTCTGGTGAAATCGGCGACGTCATCCAAACCAATCGTTTCGGTTTGGCCACCTCGCAGCTTTTGCGAGATAGTGAACTGTTCGGGCGGCGTTTTCCCCGCGAGAACCAGCAGTTCCCGCCCCGTCATCTCGGGAACTTCTACGACGTAGCGTTCCTTGTCGATACGGATACGGTAGCGGCGTGCTTTGGGCGGTTTTCGGCCCGCCTTTCCGTATTCTTCGACATCCAGCAGGTCAACGACATCATCATCGTCAACTTCGGTAGCCTGATGTTCAGACATAGCTCAAATCTCCTCGCAGAGACACGGTCTGCGAATCCGCCGCCAGCTTTCTGATTGAAACGGACTGCGAGAAGAGCTACGCTATGAAGCAGCGGCTGGCGGGACTTCTCGCTGGTCACTAACTCAGCCGTTTCGCAGCTTGTCGCCAAACTTGCCTGCGATGCGGCTTTTTTCTTTCGGGAATGCCGAAAAGCGATTCCGACCGCTTTTGCTTTCCTCTTCACCCTAATTCTCGCACGCCCCGGAAAATCGAACCATGGAAGTTTGAGTTTTTCCTCAGTCGTCCTCGTCGGCATCATCTTCTTCAGCCACCAGGAAGGTGACCGCGTAGCCGGATTGCCCAAAGATCAGAATCTCCTCCCAGAGATCGTGCGGCGGTTTGCCCTCGAACCAAATCTCGGAATCGACACAGCCCTTCGCCGACCGTTGTTGCGCGGCAAGTGCATTCTTGGAAATCGTTCCGGCTGGAACGTCAGACCCTCGTTCGACCCATCCGAGTCTCAATGCTCGCATAGAATCTGACGTAAAGTTGAAACGCACTCGACCGTTCTCTGTCAGCACGGCGCAACACGGTTCAAAATCGAGCTGAACGTAGCGTATCACGGTGCTGAGTACTGAAGTCTCAAACTGGTCGTTCGCCAGGTCCGCCAGGTCTTGAAGAGAACATCCGCCGCGATGCTTTTTTGCAAAGTCGTTCATAGCATGTCGTGGCATCAAGAGTGCCGCAGCAAACTGATCGGCTTGGCGTTCCAGTGGCTTTTCAGACACAAACCCGGCGCGGGAACCGTGCCAGAAACCCGACAGCAAGTACTCACGATGGGCGGGGATGTAAAAATGTCCCAACTCGTGAGCGATCGAAAATCGAACACGCCCCATTGGACGCAACCCTGGTGAGGCTTCGGCGTAAAACAAATAGAATCCGCTTCGGTCATGTTGCTTTCGGTACTCAAGTCGGCCATCGAAACAGTCATCGTAAGTACCTGGCAGGACCTTGATTTGCTCTTCCGCTGCGATCTTGAACGGATCGACCGGCGTATCACAAATCTCATGGCCAGCGCGAACTTCATCGGCAAGTTGTTCGAGCTCAAGCGGTTTCACTGCTCCTCGGCTCCCTTGTCATCCGCATCTTCCAGTTCACGCAACTTTCGCTCCATCTCCTCGCGTGCCGCGTCGGTGAGATCGTCCTCGTCACCTCGATTCATCGCCGACGCCAGTTCTTCATCGTGAAGTGTTTCGGATTCTTTCCAAATTGACGTCGCCTTAGATTCTCGTGTCCCATTCATTACTCGCTCCACGAAATCATCTCCCAGCTTCTCCAGCACCTGACGATCTTCGGCTGTCAAAAACCGTTTGGCTTTCTTCAACGCTTCCATATCCAGATCGCCAGAATCCTCCTGCCGGAAAGCTGCGGCAATGAGAGCGTCGAGCGCCTGATCCTCACGGTCCAGTTCGCTGTTCATAGCTCACCTTGCTTTCCAAAGTTGTACCCTTTGTCTGCCAGCAACTTCCTGACCTTCGCTCTTGCCTCCTGCAACGCACGCTTCACAGCTGCCAGAGTTTCCGGCTTGCCGGCTCTTTCGGACACAAGGCGTTGCAGTTCTGGCATTGAAGCCGTTTCGGGAAAGTCGCCTACGAAAACACCCATGACAAGTTTTTGGCGATTCGGGAGCTGACTAATTGCCTTTCGGATCAACTCCATCACCTCACAACGTTCAAGCTGATTGAGTTCACTCCACGTACCTCCAATCTTGGTGTTCCTGAGAAATCCACCGACCGCGTCGACCAGCCGATCTCTGGCATCCTGACGACGCAGACGGTCAGTCGCACGCCGAAATGCAATCGCGCAAAGAAACGGAAGAAGTGGTTGCTCAGGATCGAAATCCTTCGCTTCGAGAATGCCGGTGATGACATCAGCCCAAACCTCTTCAAGATCTGCTGACTGCAATCCCGGAAACCGCTCACGCAGCCACCCGCAGATTCCGAAACGCAGGTGATGGTGGATCAACTCGATCCCTTCCTTCACTTCGTCTTCGGAACCGTCAAGCAAAAGGCGGACGTATTCCTCATCAAACGGTTCACACACTATCACCTGCACTCCCAAACGCCTGTGAGATGATTCACTGCCCACAAATACTGGAATGGGTCTAAGGTTGGCGACGTCTCCCGCATCTCTTCGCCAAGATCAAACTCGCAGTGACCACCAAATCGAACCACACTTTCTTTCAAAAATTCAACTTTTTTTACATCAGTTCTTAGGCACCCAACTTGGCCCCATTATCCATCACCCTAACGTCACGTTGTCGTCAAGTCCCAGTTCCTTCAGGCCTGAACGTGCCTCATCAGCTTTGGATTGCCCTTGCTCGCCTTCAGCGGGGACCTCAAACGATACTTTCAACCTCAGCCCATCACTTGACGCAAATCGGCTGAGCACTTTTGTATAAAAGTTCATCCATTTCTGAGGCGGTACGGTTCCCTCCCAGCGAATCGCCTTTTGACTTGGTGGTAAATCATCACCTGGCCCTGACCCGCCTCCAGTCTTCTCTTGCGGCTTCACGATCCGGACTTCGGCAATGGCCTCAAGACCCTCTGATTCGGCTTTTACGGTAAACAAGCCACCTTCATTGTCGCTGCTCGCCTTGTAGAGTCCGTCGGTTGTGATCTCGCCACCCGACGCAGTCCATTTTGCGGATGGGGTCGAACACGCTTCGCCGTACTGATCGACTCCCAAGCACGAAAACGATGCCTGCTCACCGGGCTTCAACGTAACGTCAGTGGGTCGGATCGTGATGCGATCCAATCTTGGTGGCTCACGGAGCTTCTGGGCGTCCTCTGCTTTGAGAATGAAAACATCCTCTGCAATCTCGACATCACCTTCAGCGAGACTCTCGTCGAAATGGAGAAGCTTGAACTGGCCGCTACTTTGTTTGACCGCGTATCCCAGTGTGCCGTGACTGACGCCATCAGCGATCGTCCGCTTGATGGTGTCTGCATCGAGCAGCCGAGGAAGTTGTGGCGATGAATAGAAAGCATCACGGACTCCCTTTGTGGACCATTCCGTCAATGCGGGCGGCCAATACTTCAGCAACTTATTGGCACCCACACCTGAGGTGATTTCATCTGTCCGGCTCAACTCGTTGATATACAACTCAACAAGGTTGCTAGCCTGGCTCGACGTGATCTGGCCGAGGTCGATCTGTCGCAGTTTGTTGTCTTTGCCGAGCAGATAAAGATAGCGGTACGTTCGCCAGATGGCCTCTTTCATATCGGACTTAGCACGCCCGAGGTTCTTCTTCAGAAGACGCTCCTGACCTTCATCCAACTGTTTGCGCGTATCGGTGTCGTCTTCGATCGCCTCCCAGGCCAAAACATCGCGTGTGGCATCGTGGATCGCGTCGGAGGCATCTGGGACGGCAAACAGCAAGGCTGATTTGTAGGTCCGGCCAGATGTACCACACTCACGCACAATCGTTTCAAGCAACTTTTCAGTCGCACGATCTCCTACAAGATGATCCAGTCCCATCACAGCCAGTGTCAGGACGGGACGATTCGGGACATCGTTGCTGCGTTCAGGAAAGAATCGACGGTCGAGAGCTTTGGTTCCCTTACTGAAGAGATCCTGTGTGTCCTGCTTGATACGTTCGTTGATCTCTTTCCCTTGAACAGCACCACGGCGGGTGACCAGAATCTGATTCAGGTTGGGAGTCAGTCCAAAGCGGTAGTGGTTTTTATCCCAGTTGAGGTAATAACAACTTCCCACCAATCCTTCGAGCACATTTTCGACGTCGACCATATTGAGGTCAGGGGTGCCCACAGCAGCCCGGATTTCCGGGAGTGTTGCAACCGCCTTCGATTGGCTCATGCCACCGTTCGACTCAAAGAAAATCGCCGAGGCAACTTTCCGGTGCAGGTTGGACTTCTTGATTGCGTCGGATGCTTCACGATCCAGGCGAACCGCATGGGCATCCTTCTTTCCAGCAATATCCGTTGTGAGCGGAACTTCAAGTTCGTTGGAACCAAGTTGCTCGAACATGGCGGAACGGAAAATCGGGTCTTCCAGAGGAGCGGAACCAAGTGTAATCAACGGTTCACGCATCGCTTTGCGGTGTTCGTCCTGATACGCATGGGCCACCCACAACGCCAGCAAACGCAGAATGCCGCGTGTCCGTTGAAAGCGGGGCAGGCTCTGCCACTTCCGCTCAAAGACGGACAACACGGAGGGATGGAATGGATAACAGGTCTTGAACAGCTCGTGAGCCGTATCTGGGTCAATCCCGCTCAGCTCCTGGGCATGATCGACAGCCCAGTCGGCGTACGCAGTCGCCACTTTCTTAGCCTCGGTGTCAAACAAGTCCCATTCAAACAGTCTGCGCCGAATGATCTCGGCGATCTCGGCATCGGCCGACATCATGATCGCCTTACCCAGACGATCGAGTAGTTTCTTTAGTGATTGGAAATCCCGGACATCTTCGGGGGACATCTCCAGGTCTTCGGAAGCCGGAATCGACACACACACTACGACGTTGTTGTGAGCGCGGGCTTCTTCACACAGGCTTTGCAGAAAGACGAAGAACTGATCACGCATTTCCAGCTTGCGTGCCCGACTGATGTAGTTCATCAGCTCGTCAATGAGAATCAGAGCGGGCTCGCTCCCCAATAACTTCTGCAACACATCGCCACCGGGAGCGATCCCTTTGGCGTCGTGCTCAGCAACAAGGTCGAAACCTTCCTGACCACGAAGTTGCCAGGCGATCTCGCCCCAAGGTGTCTTGCGAACAGGTTCTCCGTCCCCCCCTCGCCCCTGAATGGCGTCGAACTCTGTTCCTACAAAGACAGCCACGCGGGCTTTGGGCACTTGGGATATCTGCGCTTTGGCCAGAATCCGTTCGACACCCTTATAGGATTTCGCTTTGTCTCCGCAGGTCGCCAGATGCCAAAGCGTCGTCAGCGAGTGGGTTTTCCCACCGCCGAACTGAGTCGCCATGTTGAAGACAGCCGAGGTCTCAACCTGAACCCCGGATAGTCTGCGCACAACCTGTGATGACAGGTCCAAAAGGCTGCCCGTCAGGAATGTTCGCTCGAAGAACCTGGCAGGTTCGATGTAGTCGGGCGACACGTTGTCGCGCTTCTGCCGAATGTGATCCAGGTGGACGGCAAACTCAGAGGCGTCCATCGGTCGATTCTCCCGCAAGTCTTCGCGGGGGGTGACAACTTGATACCAGGGTTTCAGCTTACTCATTTTTTATCCTTCAACGCTTCCATTATTGAAAGCAGCTGTCATGTAAGATTCATACCAACCGTCTAGCGGTTTTTGGAAACCGGCGACAAAATCGCTCCAGCTCAGAAACCGGTAGTCGTGTTCCGCCACATTGATTGTGGAAAGAAAACTGTCGGAGCTACTACGACAGTTATTCGGTGCCAGATTGATCAGTGAAAGACTTCGCCCAAGTTTGGAAGCAAGCAAGTTCCCAAATACCCAGTTCCGAGTGAGTTCGTAGAATCCTTTCTCGCGGACTTCGTTGAGTGGAACTGAAAACAAATGCTCTCGGTTCTTCGTGTAGCGGTCCCAATGAGATTCAGGATTTGTCTTGTTGACGTCATTCGGCGAACCGTATTTCACTTCCACGACATAGACCGATGCATCCGAGACAACGATGACGTCGGGCTCACTAAGAGACCTCGGATTCTCACCCAGTTCGTTTTCCAGTATTGAAACGATCTCCTTGCGAATCGCTTCGTCACCTTTAGGCAACTCAGTTCCCCAAAGCAGTAAGCGATATTGGTCATTGCTGCTACCATCTAAAGCCTGCAACACTTCTTTTCTTTGGTTCAGATAGTAGAAAGTCACCCAGGTCAGTGCGTCTTCCGAGCGTGAGAATGCAATTTTCAGTTTCTTGTTGGCTCGGTTGCGGACGTTGAGTGCGTTGTCGAGGACGTAGGGCAAATCACTGCGTAGTCCAAACGGTTCGGCTGGGACGTTCAGCAGGTAGTCTTGAAAGATTGCCTTTCGATCACGTTCTAGCGTGGCGTTTGAATATCCGACTCGACAATTCAGATTCGGACACTGGTAGTTGCAATCGTCGTAACAGCTAGCCGATTTTGGTTTCTCAACTTGCGTCACCTTCGGAGAAATCAAAAATCCGCATAGTCTGCATTTCATTGGTTCATATTGCACTGTCACAGATTACGTCTCTCCATTTTGCCTCTGTTTCATAGGAATCGCTCCATGCTTATTGCACGCTTTACGGAGCGATGTGATCAACGATTGCATTCAAAGCTCCAAGCGAAAGCATTGCCTGTGCCTCTCCACACGGTGAAGAAGCACGTATTTCAGCTTTTGGATGAATAAAGTTGCGATAGTCACGAATCACTTTATGAATCGTTTCTTTACCATCCGGCGGCAGTTCACCGATGTCGACGGCGACATCAATCAAGTTTTCCAACGTATAACGATGCCTTGAAGAGTCCTTTGTGATATCCCGAACGGGGCCCCCAGTCTTGGTGTGGGGGGCAACAGGGCTCGCCATCACTTTTCCGATGGTTGTCGCATCTCGCGTCAAAATGTCGTAGAGAATCGCTTCAAGAATACTTCCCGACATTACGACCACGCTTTTCCACGATCCATCTGGGAAGAGCTTCGTTTCCAACTCTTTGTAATCACGTTGAATGATGTCACGCAGGTCAGTGTTATTCAGAAAGCTGAAATCTCTATCTTGGACATGGGTTCCCGCACCTGCATACTGATCAAGCAATGTGGAAATCCTTGTAACAACTTCAACCGGTTTGCTTCCGTCTCCTCTTGATGAGGCGTTCGCCCAAAATCGAAGTTGTGTTCTGAGCAGGACGAAGTCGTGTCTGGCGATCGGAAGAAAATCTCTGGGGTCCAATCGGTCCAACTCTTCCGCGAGACCGGTAAGAGCTTGACCCAAATCCGGTACGTCGATTTTATGCGTAACCGTGACACCAGATGCAATTTGTGTAGCTTGCGCCTGTTGAATCGAGACGATAAGTTGTTTCAGATATTCAATCACGCGATTTGTTCCTCTCTACAAGCGTCATAGACCTAATCCTTTCTTCCTGGCCAGCACGCCATCGACCCAGCGTTTTTCGTCGGTTTCTTTGGGGTAGAGGGCGGAGAGGGATTGGGCGAGTTTCCAGAAGCGGGCGTCGTTGCCGGCTCCGTCATCGACCAGGAATCGACGCAGGGCTTCACCGCGACCGCTGGCAAACAGGATCATTGATTGATGGACGCGGTCGAGTACAGTCTCGCCAGCCTGGGGTTTGAGTTCGCCAGCGATGGTTTCTTCGGCTTCAGCTTCGATTTCGTCGAGGGCCTTGAACAGGTCGAGTTGTTTCGCCTTTGCCTTTTTCTTCTTTCCGCGCGGGGTGGTCGTGGCTTCGTCTTTGCCGAACAAGTGGCGGGTGCGTTCGCTGACAGGGAGCAGGCGGGCTTTGTCGCCGCTCACTTCGACGATCGAATCGCTCTGTTCCAGGTGAACTCCCAGCCCCTGGGCGATTTTGCGGGCGGCATCGTATTCGAGGGTGTAGCCCTTGCTAGCAACCACTTTCTCATCGCTGTCGCTGCTGCTTTTGGAATCGCTGCCATTAGTTTCCATGCCACCGAGTGTCCACAGCCACATCGCGGTCAGACGGGCATCCGGTTCCAGACCGGCTGCGTCGGCGTCCTTGAAGATCATCGACAACGCTTCGGTCGAAACGGTTGCCCAGACCTGTTCCAGGTATTCTCGCAACGGCACCGCTTCTCCGCTCGCCTTTTCGACCCGGCTGTACCGGCTGAAGATTTCGAGGGCTGGCCCCAGACAGGCAAAGATCGCATCTGCTCCCACAACCCCTTCGGCTGCCAGTCGCGGAATCCATTCGTGAATACGTTTAGGGAGTTCGGAAAGGACGTCACGCCATTCGCCGGTTTCCTCTCGCATGGTTCCGTCTTCATTCTCACGCGGACGCACTACAAGGTGGACCGATGAAGCCAATGCGGCAGAGTTCATCGCCCGCAACCGGGAACCCATTTCGGTGTCGATCGGCCAGGAAGCTGTCATCGTCCACCCAGCATCGACCATCGCTTGAAGCTGCGCTTCCCAACCGGCTGTTGACTTGTGCGCAAATACGATGCAGCCGATCCCATTCGGTGCCAAAACACGACAGCCTTCCGCCATTGCTGTCTGCATTCGTGACTCAAACCATGCACCGTTCTTTTCGGGATAGCGAACAGAATCCCAGCCTGCCATCTCGCAGATTTCGTTTTCTTTTGGGGAAAGTTCCTCTTTGAAGAGATCCGGCATCAAATCGCCAAGCGTACGCTTGAACCACACGTAGAAGAAATCCGAGAGGTCGGCGTATGGGACCGCGTTGTAGTAAGGAGGGTCAGAAAAGAAGCACTGAGCGGCGTCAGTGGGAAGAGGGTGATTGTCAGCAGATGCCTGAGTTGCGTTTCCTACCGCCCCCGCTGCTAACGACTCTTGCGATAAGAACCTGAATCCCCAATCAATGGCACCATCAATGTTTCCAGAACCATTACCCATCGGAGCCAGTTCAACAAAATCCCACATCATCGGGAGAGCTTGACGACCAAAGGTATGGCCGATGTACTGCCCTCTGGTATTCCACGTGCATAATGAAGAATTGTAATCAGCTTGCTTTCCGATTAGTAAACTTAGTGATGCTACAACTGCTTCCGCTAAGCCTACATCGTCTCCGTTCCGTATCTCCTCCCCAGCTGTACGGGTAAGGCGAACGAGAGACGTCAACGCCAATAACTGCCGGGGGGTAAACAGCGCCCCCCACGTGCCGCAACCGTAGATCGGAGCGTTGAATACTCCGCTCATTACAGGCAAATGTTCATTCGGCACAAGGCTCAGTTCCTCAGAATGCTGGGCGATTCGATTTTGCAACTCGATTGCCGATTGTGCAGCTCGCTCAAAATCGAGCGATGTTGGAAGCCGATAGAATCGCCCTTGTTGATTCGGTCGAGTCGTGACAACCGCAAACATGCGGGCATCACTCGCCCCTCCCTGTCTCTCTTTCATTTGCCGTCGCACAGAGGCCACCGGAGTGGTGAAACCTGTAACCGGGCAGGTCGCACTTCCTCTCGCGACCGTACCGTTTTCAACTTCCCGCTCAGATTTCGGCGTGAAAATCTCCAGTAGCGGTCGCATTACCGTCAGTTTCTTTTCATTGGAGTATGTAACCTCAACAGTTTCGCAAATGACATTTCCCGACTTGTCTCGTTGCCAACGGAGAGCTTTGCGACCGTTTGCTTTTTTGCTGAGCCACAACGATCGCATCAGAGGAACTTCGATCGGAATCCCACCCTGACCGGGATCTTCTGAGAGAATCGTGCGCGCCCAGAGGTAAGCAATCGGCGTCGCACCATCTTCATCAGCTGGGTAATACTGCCCCAGTTCTTCTTGAGCCCGTTCCTTGATCCACTGCCCCCACTTGTGGACTTCATCAGCCAGCTTCTGTCCGTACTTGGGGATGTATTCCAGCACGACTTTGTTCAGCAGCACCGGAATCGGATTCAGATCACTGGCAAACGCATCGCCGCCAACTCGCAAGGCTTCCAGTGGAATCGAACCGCCCCCGGCAAACGGGTCGACCACCAGCGGTCGCGTTCCCGGTACACCGCCCAGGGCTTCGTGAGCTGCCTGCGTGAGTGCCCGGCTCGTTTCCAGATAGGCGGGGACCGTGCTGTTGTCCCAGTTGGCAAAGTCGGCAATAAAATCGAGCAACGCCCCCTGCAACACCTGCTGATGAACAGTATCGGTCGGATCAAGCGGCAACCGATCCTTTTCAGACTGAAGCAGCCCCTCCCAACGCCCCCGACTCTCCGTCGAAACAGTCGCTTGCAGTTGACGTCCCTCCTCGGTGATTTTTGCGGGGAACATGCGATGGGCAAACGCCATGAGCTGCGTCGCTGCCGCTTCCCGAAACGCTGGGGGACAAAGTTCATCAGCCGGATCGGGCCACAACGAAGCACAAATCACCGCCCGACAAGCCGCCAACGGCCGCCGCGCCCACCAGATGTGCAACGTCGAAATATGCCCATGCCGAATCGACTTCTCCCGCCGCGCATGCGCCGAGATACGAGCAATCGGAAGATCAACTTCAATGAGCCGTTTGGGGTATTTCATAGTAGGGTTGTTCGTTCGACTTACTTTGGCTTCTGGCACAAGATGAGGATTTCTTTTGCACGCGGATTATCAGGTTCCAGATTCGTCTCCCAGTCGCCAGAACGGACGCACCGGGTCCACAAGACATTCAGGCCGACTGCTGCGCATAGATGGGATATTTCGTCCGGCTTGTATCTCCTATCTCGCACGATCAGCTCGACTGGCAGTTCATGTCCTTGCTCAAACTGTTCTTTTCGGTAAACCACACCAGATTCTGTGTCGATCATGAAATAATCTGGATTGAATACATCTCCAGAAGACTCCATGGTCCGACTCGGCCGCAGTTTCAGTAACGCGCTAGGATCGGTTTTGAGCGAGAATCGGTGCTTCGCAATCGACTCTGTCAGAACACTGTTCATGACAGAAAGTAATGCCTTTCCCCCCGGCTCAAGATGACGATAGATATTACGGAGGATTTTGAAGTTCTGAGCGTTTTCTGCGAATGATCCTACCACGTCATAGATGCAGATTATGGATGTGAAAGTTGAGTTCAGAGTCGTTGTCCGAAAGTCCGCGACGTCGTACGCCAGAGGAACGTCACCAGTGTTCCCTTTAGCGGCATTCGCTTTTTCAATGAGCGAAGGGACGTAATCAATACCGGTCACCGCAATACCACGACTGGCTAATGCGAACGAGTGTCGGCCGTTTCCGCATCCTACATCCAAAAGTGGATCACCTAGTTTCAAATCGCAGGTCTTGATTATGAAATCAACTTCGTGTTCCGTGTTCTTCGCCCATTTGTGATCTTCATCAAGAGTCATTCGCGAATAAGCTTGTCGTACGACATCATCAGAAGCTTCGAGCATGAACTTGATCTCCTGAGGCGTAAGTTCCAGTTGTGGCTGATCGGAAAATGTGAAAGCTAGCCACTCCCAACCAGGTGGCAGTTCGCCGAGCGTCCAAGGAACAGAACACGACGCAGCCTTTAGACGGGCGGGAAGTTCCGAGTGGTCTACATAAAATCTCGTATTGACGCGGCTTATTTTTTGAGTCACCTCAGACTCTGTCTCTCGGGAAATGTAAGGAACGTGATCATCTGCAACTCCAAGCAAAAGATCGTGATGTTTCTTCACGCGTGAGGCTACAACCCTTCGTCTCGTTGCTTTTTCCAGCGCGCGGATAGCGAAAGGGTTTGCGCTAACGATTCCCCATGCAAAGTGATCAGAAAACTCCCAGAACGAAAACAGCAACCTCTTTGCGACACCTTGCTTTCGGAAATCTTTATGGACGACAAGCTGTGTGATCCAGGTCACAATGCCATATCTCTTTACACTCACGCGGATGGCGACTGCATAACCTATCAAGCGATTGTCAAGCCGAGCTGTTGCTATTGCCGCTTCTTCTGTCTTGACCCATTCCTTTATTCTATTTGCTGACAACCGAATCATTTGACCTGGGTTGTCAGGCGCATCGGCCGACCAAAAACCGTAGTGATTTGAATAGAGTTCCGCACATTCTTCCAAGAGATGTGGCGTTATCCAAAGTCCGTAAAAGTAGCCGAACTCGACATTAGTGTTGATCACAGCTGTTCGGCTCCTTTCAAAGCATCTGGTCCGATGCGGTAGTGCTCCACCGCCATGACGGGTTGCCAACCTAGTCGAGCGGGATTTCTGACGACGTGCAGTTCCGGCGTTCCGGCACAGTTGAAGACGGCGTAGAGCCAGTAGTCGTTCTTCATACGCTCGGCGGTGCGGTACTCATTCTCGCTGAGGGCGACGATGCCAACTCCCGCGCGGCCTTTGACTTCGATGAAGCGGACTTCGATGAACGTCTGTGGGTCTTCCGGATGCGGTCGACGAGAGATCAGATCGAATCCCCGATTCTCATCCTCCACACTTTCGACCACCCAACCACGTTCTTCCTCATGGCGGGTAGCGACTTCAATCGCGATCCGCTCGATCTCATCATCCCGCACCATGGGCGCGAAATCGGGATTGCTGCGATCCGGGTGAGGAGTGATCCATGCCCGCCCCAGATGGTGGATGTCCGAGATGGAGCTGTGCCGTTCGAGTTCCAGTTCCTGACGGCGGGTTTCGAGCCGATTGTTGAGAGTGTCGAGATGCTGCTCGGCCTGGGCGATCAAACCATCGAGTCCCTGGACGGTCTGGCCTTCGATCTGACGATTGAGGTATTCGGCCAGCGTGTGCTGCCCCCGGTCGATGAGAGCATTGAGGCTGATCTCGACATGCCGTTCGATCCGTCGAACTTCTCCCTGCCGATCGGCGGCAACTTCCTCTCCCCACGGCTCCAGAGTGTGCTCGTAAAGAAACTGTTCGACCACTTGCCGATCGGGGAGTGTGATCGCGTCGCTAGGACCAGCGGCACCTGCCGGAGCGGGTGCCACATCGAGCAGGATTGTCGGTTCGTGGATTTTCATTTCCCCACTGAGGGCCGTTTCCACCGCAAACAAGCGGCGATGCAACGTGCGGCCACGACCATCCTTCACGGAAGCAGCAAAGACATCGACCAACGCCGGGTCATCGCGATGCAAGTCATAAAACACGGCCCCTCGATGGAGATGATCTTCCGTCCGCCGCAGGATGTCGCAGCGAACTACCTCGAAGAGCGGATGGCCGGGAGTGACCCATTCTAATGTTGGGTCATCGCGCAGCCGTTCTTTGTCGAACACTACCTGCTTGTATTCTCGTCCGAGCCTGCCAAAGCGTTCTTCCTGGGCATCACCGATTGGAAGCAGGTTGCGTGGCGTTTTGCCGACGCGGTAGATGTGGCTGTTCTTCCCCGTTTCCTTGGCCCGCATTCCGCACTCGGGAGCGGCATCAACAAAAAACTGTTCGATGACTTCGGGAACAAGCCGCCGTTCTCTGGCTTCCGCACTTTTACCAACCATCGCGGAGAGATTGAGTTCTTTCTTGGCCAACCCTTCGAGTGTTGATTCCGTAATGACCCGAAACTTTTCCGGGCTGACATCGCGGACGATGCGGTCCTCAATCTTGTGGACGTCGGTCTGCCGAGCGTACATGTCCCGAAGCAGGCGTTCGAGCTGGTTTGATGGAAAGACTTCTCCGACAACATCGAAGACTTGATCGGAACCCAGGTCGTTGCGAATTTCCGCCAGCCGATCGAGCAGTTTCCGAAGGACTCGCCCTTCGCGTGTGTTCTGTGCGACGAAGTTGAAGACGAGACAGTCTTTGTCCTGGCCGTAACGGTGAATACGTCCGACCCGCTGTTCAAGCCGAACCGGGTTCCAGGGGATGTCGAAGTTGATCATCAACCAACAGAACTGCAAGTTGATCCCTTCGCCAGCTGCCTCTGTCGCCACGAGCACCTGGCAGCTCTCTTTGAACTCCCGTTCTGCGTAAATCCGGGTGCCTGGAGTGTCCCGGTCACCGATTTTCATCCCGCCATGAATCTGCGTGACGGTCAAACCCCACTCAATCAGTTTGCCGAGCGGACGACCGTCCTTGCCGTCACCAACCAGAAAGTCGAGCGTGTCTTTGTGTTCGGTAAAGATCAGCAGTTTCATCTGCGGATCGTCGAAGATGCCTTCCTGATTGAGGACAGCCCTAAGCTTCGTCAGCTTGGTTTGATCGTCACGATCTTCGAGTTGAAGGGCTTGCGTGACCAGGTTACCCAAACTAGCGATTTCTTCCCGAAGGACCACGGGATCGACGGACAGCACTTCGTTTTCGAGTTGGTCAACAATCTGCTGTTGTTCTTCGGCATCGAGGTCGTCGAAGTCTTCTGGCATCTTCTTTTGAATCTGTTCCTGCCGGTACGCTTCGGGATCGGCAAGAATCTTCTCGCGGCGAACTTTCATACGTTCGAGACTGCGTCGAACAGCATAGATTGACGAAGCCATCCGTCGCTGGAGCATGGCCATCGTAAAACCAACTGCTCGACCACGAGCCGACTGATCCTGAGCAGCAGCAAAGGACTGATCTTCCACGAAACGGGTCAGGTCGTCGTAAAACTCCAGTTCGTCACCGTCGAGATCGAACGTCGCACTGCGTACTTCACGCTTCGTAAACAGTTTGTGAACGTCTCCCGTTTCCGGATCGGGAAAAGTTACCAGAGCTTCTTTGGTACGTCGGAGGTAGAACGGGGCCTCCTGTTCCCGCATTGCCTGTTCAAGACTCTGGATACTTCCGTAAACATCTGAATCGAGCAGAGCGAGGAACCGTCTGAAGTGATCTGGATCGCCTTTGTGTGGCGTGGCCGTCATCAGCAGAAAGTGGTCTGTCATGCTTGAGAGCGACTCGCCCAGTCGATAGGCGTACGTCTTATGGTCTTCGCTCCTCGCACTCATTTTGTGAGCTTCGTCAACGATGACTAAATCCCAGCGAGACCGCAGCAGGCTTTCGCGAGCATCCTCCACGATGGATGCCCAAGAGACGGAAGTCACCGCTTGATCGCAATCCTGCCAAGGGTTCTGGCCATAGTTCTCTCGAAGAACCGTGCCACGAATCACCTTGAAGCTCTCGCGAAACTTATCGGCCATCTCGCGTTGCCACTGAAACGTCAGATTCGCCGGACAAACGATCAGAACTCGACGAACCAGACCACGAGCTTTCAGCTCTTTGAGCAACAGCCCGGCCATGATTGTTTTACCGGCACCGGGATCGTCGGCCAGCAGGAAACGGATGCGGGGAAGACGCAGAAAATAGCTATAAACGGCTTCGAGCTGGTGCGGCAATGGATCGACACGTGCGATCGAGAGCGAGAAAAACGGATCGTACTCGTAAGCCAGTCCCAGTCGATGGGCTTCAACCCCTAGCCGGAACATACGAGCGTCGCCATTGAACGGCTCTCGTTCAGCCGACACCCGCAACTGCGCCAACTGAGAAGCAGTAAGGACGGGATCATGTGTCATCCCGCTATTTCGGCCCCGGCCAATGACCTTGAGTGAAGTGCCCATCGGCATAGTGGCCAAAACCTCGATCGGCTCTGGCAATGTCGGCCCGGTAACGATACTGCCGATTCGGATTTGATTTACGACTGTCATTGACGTTCTTGCCCGTAGGTTATTACTTGGCCTTATGCTTCTCTCTTGTGGCTGACTCCGCTGTTTCACGAAGGAAGTCCTCCAGGTCCGATCGTTTGAACAATCGGTAACCGTTGGCGGGATTGCGGTGGCAAGGGATCTTGCCAGATTCTCCGTACTTTCTCAGGGTCGTCTGTGAGACGCCGAGAATCTCCGCAGCCTCGGCGGTCTTCACGTAATCATTCAGTTTTTCCATCGCTTAGTACCTTCGATGCGTGGCAGAAACGGCCCCGTTCGATCATAGCACAGTCTAGCAAAGTCTACACCCCATCGGTAGCGGACAGAGCATTAGTCTATGAGCCAGGTTGGACACGATCTGTCCAACCTGATCCGGCCGATTGCTGAATTGGAGCAAAAAACGCGGCAAGTACCTTGATACCCTTGGCATAGCTCTGGGAACTCGCTTCTCGGGCGCTCGCGGCCCCGTGTGAACCGACTTTGACCGGTTCGTGCGGGGCTTTCTTAGTTTCGGGGCCGGTGGTCGGTCCTGCGTTCGTTTTCTGTAACTCGGAGGAACAAGCCTTGTCGCACATTGTTTCGATTCAGACAGAAGTTCGTGATCCCGTCGCCATTCGGTCGGCGTGTGATCGACTCAAGCTACCAGAGCCGGTCTTTGGCAATGTGAAGCTGTTCAGCAACTCGGCAACAGGCTGGGCAGTGCAGTTGCCGGAGTGGAGGTATCCCGTCGTGGCTGACGTCAACACCGGCAAGCTGGCCTACGACAACTACAACGGTCGGTGGGGTGAGCAAAAGCAGCTCGATCGGTTCCTTCAGGGATACGCGGTCGAGAAAGCCAAGATCGAAGCCCGCAAGAAGGGGCACTCGGTCATCGAGCAGCCGCTGGAAGACGGCTCGATCAAGTTGACCGTGAGCGTCGGAGGTGTTGCATGAGCAAAACCATCGAAATCACCGTCCTGCCCAACGGGCAGACCAAAGTGGAAACCAAGGGCTTCGTCGGCTCGGAGTGTCGACAAGCCAGTCAGTTTATCGAGAAGGCAGTGGGGCAGCAGACGGACGAAGTCCTCAAGGCTGAGTTTCATCATTCAACCTCGCGTCAGCAGTCGGTGCAGGAAGGAGGCTGACTGTGACCAACGTCCGCCGTCGTGTTCTGCGTCCGCAAAGCTCTGATGCGGAATCTCGCCGTCGCCAACGAAGGATCCAAAAGAAACAGGATCAACTCACTAAAGAGCGTGAATCCCTCAAACGCTGGATGTCGCGTCTCAAGCGAGCATTCCACGCGATGGAGAAGCTGCAAGCCAAGATCGCTCGACTCGAACGACAGGTTGAGCAGCTTGAAGCCGAACTGATCGAGACCGCTCCCGAATAGCGGTCCCCCATCTTTTTTATTCAACACTCAACAGGAGTCTGTGTATGTCTTTGACTGAACGGCTCGGGGAGTACGTGCGCGCGTGCTTCACGGGCATCTGGATTGAAAGCCACGAGCATCAGGATGCTCTCGTGGCCATCGCGCAGTTGTGTCGTCAAGAGGACTGGCGGCTCGCCACCTGGAACATTGAACAGGGATTGAAAGTTCCCGGCGCGGAGATCGAAGCCACCGGGAACGACCCATTGGCAGCCATTCGAGCGATCAACTCTCTGGTCACGCTGGACGGAACGGCGATCCTGGTCCTTCAGAACTTTCACCGGTTCCTGCAATCGGCGGAGATCGTCCAGGCGATCGCCCAGCAGATTGTCGCTGGTAAGCAGAGCCGGACAATTCTCGTGGTGCTCGCGCCAGTCGTGCAGTTGCCGATCGAACTCGAAAAGCTGTTTGTCGTCATCGAGCATGAACTCCCTGACCGTGAACAACTCGGCGAGATCGCTCGCGGGATCGCGACCGAAGATTCCGAACTGCCAGACGGCCCAGAGCTGGAAACGGTCCTGGATGCCGCTGCCGGTTTGACTCGGATGGAAGCTGAAAACGCTTTCAGCCTGTCACTGGTTCGGCATGGTCGCGTGACGCCCGAAGCAGTCTGGGAATTGAAAACTCAGACGTTGAAAAAATCCGGTTCGCTCGAACTGCATCGCGGTCACGAAGACTTCAGCAGCCTCGGTGGATTGTCAGCATTGAAGTCGTTCTGCAAACGGGCACTACTTCAACCGAGTCGTGGCGATGAACGACGCCGGCCACGAGGCGTGTTGTTGCTGTCACCACCCGGATGTGGCAAATCGCAGTTCTGCAAAGCCCTCGGCAAGGAAGTCGGCAGGCCCGTGCTGATTCTGGATGTCGGCAGTCTGATGGGTTCGCTCGTCGGGCAGTCGGAGGAACGGACTCGGCAGGCGTTGCACATTGTCGACGCGATGGCTCCGTGTGTGTTGATGATCGACGAAGTCGAGAAAGCGTTCGCTGGCGTGAACGGCAACGGTGACTCGGGCGTGTCGTCACGCATGTTCGGGACGTTCCTGAGTTGGCTCAACGATCACTCGTCAGACGTGTTTGTCGTCTGCACCGCCAATGATGTTTCGCGGCTGCCACCGGAGTTCGGTCGCAGCGAGCGTTTCGACGGCATCTTCTTCCTCGACCTTCCCGGTCGCGAGGAGAAGGTCGCGATCTGGAACATCTACCGTGCGATGTTCGAGATTGATCCTGACGAGCGTCTGCCCGATGACACCGACTGGACCGGCGCGGAGATCAAAGCCTGTTGCCGATTGTCGGCACTGCTCGATGTTCCATTGGTTCAAGCCGCCCAGAACGTGGTGCCCATCGCCATGACGGCCAACGAAAACGTGGACCGCTTACGAAAGTGGGCCAGCGGTCGTTGCCTGTCGGCGAATCAGCCGGGCATCTACCAGTCCGGCAAGGCGTCGAAGCAACGCCGTCGCGTGAGCCGCGATCCATCCAACAACTGACCTGGCTTATCGAGTCAGTTTCCATTCACTGAAAGAGGTCTTATGTCCAACAAGGAGACGCATTGGTACCAGGACGGCGGAACCGTCCTCGTAATTATTGTCGTGCTGACTCTCCTCATGATCTGGGGAAGTCGGTTCTGGCAACACGAGAAAGAACAGCAGAAAACAGCCGCGATCGCCCTGAATGCAGGTCGCCTGGATGTTTCGCCAGACGGCGAGCCAGTTTTGCATCTGAGGTTCTGGCATGTTCATCCGGGTGTCCTCAGGAATGGACGTCTGACAGTCATTGTTGACTATCCAGGAGTCAAATCCGGCGAAGGTTTGTGCATTCACGCTTTCGACACCTGGGAACCGAATGAGGACCACACCGTCTCCTGGGACGTACCGCTACCCGGATACGACCTCAAACAGCGTGTTCCAGTTCGTGTCCGACTGGAAGCTGAGAACGCCCGCACGCTTGCCTACACCCAGGTATGGCTCGGGACCGGGTGGGTCGAGGACGAGGTGAGCATTTCCGAGTGATTTCAATCACATCCCAATTTGGAGTTCGACGCCGCTCAGTCTTCGCAGGCTGAGTGGCGTTTTCGTTTCAACAACCAAAGGAGAACTCAGTGAGCACCGTGCTTGAGAACAATAACGACACACAACACATTCAAACACAACTTGCGGCTCGACGGATGCGGGCCACCATGGCGGCGATCAAAGTAGTCTTCACCTGGCTCGGGACGACAAAAACGCTGTCCACGGATCAGAAGATCGTCGCAGCGGATGTCTTCGGCGCGGATGGAGCTTCCATCAGTGCTTCCAAACGTCTGCTCGACCCCAAACATCCGGCGCTCGCGGCTGTGACAAAAATCAAAGGACGTGTTACCAAGTTCTGGAAAGATAACAGCTTGCCGTTTCCTGAAGGAGGTATTCGGCTGATTCGTCACGATCAGATTGCCGAGTTCGACGAGGCTCTCAACAGCTTCCGTGCAGAACTCGACGACGCAGTTGTGGAACTCGAACGGTACTACGATGAGATGCGGTCGGCGGCTCGCGAGCGATTGGGCTCGTTGTTCAATCCCAGTGATTACCCGGCGACGTTGATTGGTGCGTTTGGCATCGAGCATTCGTTTCCGGCAGTTGAAGCTCCCGAGTATCTACGCGAGCTGAACCCTGAAGTTTATCGGCAAGAGTGTGACCGCGTGCAGGCTCGGTTCACCGAAGCGGTGGAACAGGCCGAGCAGATGTTCTTCGAGCAACTTGCCGGTTTGGTGGACCACCTGGTCGAACGCATGTCCGGCACCGAAGACGGCAAGCCAAAGACGTTCCGTGACACCACTGTCGATAACCTGAATGAGTTCTTCGCGCGGTTCCGCCAGTTGAATATTGGCGGCAACGCTGATCTTGAGGAACTTGTGGAACGTGCCGAGTCGATCGTCAGCGGCGTGGAACCTCAGCAGTTGCGGGACAACGCGTCCCTGCGGCAGCACATCGCTACGCAGATGTCGACGGTGCAGGCCAATCTCGACGGTCTCCTCGTTGACCGTCCCCGCCGGAACATTCAGCGGCGACCGCGTTGAAGGAGGTCGACGTGCAACTGATCATAGAACCTTCTGGCAACTGTCGCTGCGTTTATTCGGAAGCGATTGATGTCCGGCAACTCGGCTCGGCAGTCATTCAGCGAGGCTCCCACGTTGAGCCCACAGCTGACGGAAGCTGGACTGCCGACCTGTCCCCCGTAAATGGTCCCGTGCTGGGGCCGTTTTCCACACGCTCGGAGGCACTCGATGCCGAAGTGGAATGGTTGCTCGAAAACTGGCTGATGCCGGACGAGTAACAACAACCTGATCTCAGCCTCGCAGCGTGCGGGGCGGCTGTATCTCAACGGCCGCCCTGCGTTGGGCGGTCGTTCTACCTTTTTTCCAGGATTGAACGAATGACCCAACAAGAAATTGATGACGCCGTCTGCGTGGCGACTGGTGACACACTGTGCGACATTCGCCGCATCGGATTCAGCATTGCAGACCCACTCGAAGTGAACTTCGATCCTGAACCCGATGACCTACCTCCCAACATTATTGATTGGGATCAGCATGAACTGGAACGCAATTACGCCATGTACCCCATGCGTCGCGATCGCCGACGTTGGGCTGCCTGATGGCAGCAGGTAACGATCCTAAACGCCGACAAATCGATGAGTTCTATACGAGCTACACCGTGTTTGTCGGCCTGCTTTGTTTTGCCGCATTCTTCCTGTTCGGATGGGAGATCATCATCACCTGGATCTTCTTCCGGTCAGGAATGCGGCTCTTTCATGACGTGATGACCGATTCACCGGTATCACGTCCATCACCCACCCAACAAAAGAGGAGGTGCCGTGATTGAACTCACCCGCAAACAGATTCATCTCATCCGCTCAACGATTCGGCAGGCCCTTGGAATCACCTCAACGCGTCGGGCACCGATTGTCACGTTTCGAGCAACTCCAGTCGGCTTGCTGATTCAGTCCGCCTCGGACAACATTGCGGTCGAACATCGCGTTGAAGGCGATTTCCGACCCGACGTCATCACATTGCCCTACGAAGCACTGCAAGCCTGCGAAGGCAAGCGGAACGACCAAGTCAGTATCCAGCAAGATGGTGACACGATCACCGTCCAGTGGCTCGATGGCGGTATTCCCCAAACCGCTCAGTACAACCATGCCGAGCCGGTCGAAGTTCCCGAAGCACCAACAGAACTCACGGGCATCGACCGCGAGTTTATCCCGGCGATGGCGGAAGCCGTCGCAACGACCGACAACGAATCGTCGCGTTTCGCGCTGAGTTGCGTTCGACTGCGCGGCTCGGACGGCCAGATTGCCGCCACGGACGGACGTCAGGCATTGATGTACTCGGGATTCTCATTCCCTTGGGATGACGATGTTCTGGTTCCCGCCACGAAGGCATTCAGCTCCAAAGCCTTCAGTTACGCCGCCGACGTGATGATTGGGCAATCCGACGACTGGGTTTCGGTTCAGGCAGACAGTTGGACGCTATATCTGAAGATCGAGAAGGAAGCTCGATTTCCCAACGTGGACGATCATGTTCCGGCTGTCGATGCCGCCACATCCACAATGATCCTCGCCGATACGGATGCCGAGTTCCTGACTCAAGCCTCCCGAAAACTCCCGGCTGCTTCGGAGTTCAATGCGCCGGTAACGGTTGACCTCAATGGCTCGGTTGCGATCCGAGCCAAGAGTGCTGACCAGGACATCGGGACAGAACTCGTCCTCAGTAACTCGCAACGCTCGGGCGAAGAAATGCGATTCAACACGAATCGTGATTATCTCCGTCGGGCGGCGTCGTTGGGGTTTCGGCAGATTTATCTGCAAACAGCGGAAGCCCCCGCATTCTGTCGTGACGACCGTCGCTCGTACATCTGGGCACTACTCGGAAAAGACGGGGCGATCACTCCAGACGCAAAGCTCACTCGCATTGAGTCGACCTGCGATCCACCAAAACCATCTCCACAAAGAAGGACCACAATCCCCATGCCAAACACGAAACGTCCCACATCGCCCCGACCCCGCGCCGAGAAACCTGCCAGCGTGCTGGCAAAGGCCGAGGCTCTGCGTGATTCGCTCAGCGTGGCTCTGACTGATACGCGCGATTTGATCTCAGACATCAAAGCCAAGCGGAAGCAGAACCGGCTCGTCGAAACCACACTTCGGTCGCTCAAGCAACTGGAGAACATCGGCGCGTAATTCACGCTCGTCATTCACCACACTCTTGGCCCGGTTTCATCCACGGATGACGCCGGGCTGTTTTATTACTCACCTATGAGGAGGCATCCACATGCCCGTACAGATCAACATCGGCCTCAACAAGAAGGTTGGTGAAGCCAACTACGGCAGTCGCGGCGCGTCGGTCAATCTGGAAGTCGAACTCGATTCGGGAATCATTGAGGACCCGGATCGCTTGCGAAGTCAGATTCACAAACTGTTTGGTCTCGCTCGTGATTCGCTCAATGCCGAACTGCATCAAGATGACAACCAGCACTCTACCAATGGGCATCACCGCAATGGCAATGGCCAGACGAATGGCAATGGTTACTCGCATCGCACAAACGGAAAGCGTGCGTCGAATGGTCGCAGTGCGACGCAAAGTCAGGTCCGGGCCATCACCGCGATTGCCAACCGCAATCGCATCGACCTCACGCCATTCCTTCAGCAGCATGGAGTTCAAGCCATCGCTGACCTGAGTATCGGCGACGCGAGCAGTCTGATCGACGAACTGAAAGGCCAGCCAGCGGGGAACGGAGGCCGCGCATGATTGCAGTCTCCAATCAACCACGCGCCGCGCCAGTTGTCCAGCGGGACTATGTCAGCTTCTCGGCGATCAGCAGCTACCAACAATGTCCGCTCCGGTATTACTTCCGGTACATCGAAGGGCTTGAGGAACCGTTCGTATCAGCCAGCCTCGCACTCGGCGGTGCTGTCCATGGCGCTGCCGAATACCACTTCAATCAGATCATGATGGGGAACTCACCGCCGGATCACGACACGCTACTCGACGCATTCTGGGACGACTGGAAGTCTCGTACGGAGACAGTCGACATACGGTTCGGCAAACAGGAGGACATCGACACGATAGCTAAGACCGCTGATCGGATCATCGCTGCATTTCGAGAGAGCGACATTGCGAAGCCAAACGGCAACATTGTCGGCATAGAAGAAGAACTCCGTAAAGAACTCATTCCTGGGATGCCGGACATCCTGGGACGGATCGACCTGATCACCGAAACGGATGAAGCCCTCACGATCACTGACTTGAAAACAGCTCGCACACGCTGGTCGGCTGAGCAAGCGGAACGATCGGGAGAGCAGTTGATGTTGTATGCCGCTCTCGCAAAAGACCTGATCCCAGGGAAGCCGATTCGGTTGGAGTTCGCTGTGGTAACAAAAACGGCGAAACCAACCGTTGAAACGTTGCCAGTCATGTTCAATCAGCAACGTGTCGAACGAACTAAGACGGTCATGCAACGAGTCTGGCAGTCCATCCAGGACGGACATTTTTTCCCGTCGCCCTCACCAATGTCCTGTCCCAGCTGTCCGTTTCGTGGCCCCTGTGATGCGTGGCAGGGATAGTCGTTGTTTCCAACATACAAACACTGAACACCAACATAAGGAACCGCCGAATATGGAAACCGTCGTAACTCTCGCCGTTGCCGTTGGCATCGGCTACTGGGCCTACTCAGCCGGAAAACGGAACGGCTCGAAGGCCGCATTCACAGTCGGCTGGCGTCGAGGTCGAGCGTACCGAAACCGTCGAGCCTGACCTCACATCTGCGGACCCTCGAATCTCACCGCCGCCGTCCGGGGCAACTCGGGCGGCGGCTTTGGCTTTCTTTTTAGCTATTGAAATCCGCTCACAATATTACTGCTCATTGACTTCGACTGATGTCGAATCCATCCTGCTATCGAAATGAGAGCCACCGCGTCATTCCTTTCTTTTCCATTGAGTCTCGAAACTAACAAAGACAGCACCCTCATCATCGAGGGTGTCTAGAGCGATGGTTCCGAGGCCGGGTTGTGATAAAGAGTCTCTGCCTCGAAAGCGCTGGCCCTTGTCCTTTGGAAGCCATTCGATGGTTCCGCTTTCCAGATCAATCTCACCCAGCATGTCAATCTCCACTCCTGCATTGGTGAAATACCACTTGCGGACCTTTCCATCTCGGCCGTTTACGTAGAAATCAACTCTCCGATCACCGTCTGGTATCGAGACCTTTCGTCCTCGGCTGAACATCAGTTGGATTTCCGAGAGTCGATGCCGATCGTTGTAATACCTGACGAGCACAACTGGCTCTAAACCAACTGAATTGACTCGAACCTCTCCAGAGGCAACTTGTTTTTTCTCGCCATTCTGCGTCAAGAACGATTCGTAATGCCAGTCTCCCAGATAACCTTTGAAATCCGTTTGAGAAATGGTCTGCAATGTGGGAAGCCTGGGATTGACATGTCGAGGCGTGAGAGATTCTGTGGATGAACGAACGACTTGTCCGTTACTGTAAAGCGTCATCGTTCTCTGAATCCCGCGATTCGCGAGGCGGTCTGTCGAGCTGGAGAACAGCTTCCCGTCGACACGCATCTCCCATTCAAACTGAGCTTCCTCCGAGTTCCACTGACCCGTTGAAATGAGAATGGGGACGCCGCTTTGTATTTGTGCAAGCTTGAATGCTTTCTCTTGATTGTCGAACCAAATCGCTTGAAGTGAAATAATCTTATCCACATCCGCCTCGACATCGAGTTCACGAGTTTCGTAGAGGCGACTGAGGAGAAACGGCTCGTCAGCAATCTGGACGGTCTTGCTAACTCCTTGTGCAGTCCCGTTTGGGGTCTCGATCTGATGATCCCATTCCCCGACAAATCGTTTGAGAATTGTGACCGGAGTCTCGTCACCAGACTCATTGGTCTGCTCAGGCAACGACGACTGGTCATCCTGAATTACCGGCACCACATAATTCTCATTGAGTGTGTTCGGCGTGGGCTCTGTCTTGTTGGTATGCAGTGGGTCTGACGGTAGATCGACCGACGTTGCCATTTCATCCGCCGGAGTTGGCGAAAACACAGTAGATGCGAGGATGCTTGAGACGAGGCCAACAACCACCGCCACGAGAACCGGAACCATCGGCGACGGAACGCTCCCTTCGTCTGAGTTTTCTGAGGCGGACTCGTCCGGGGTCTTCGAGATGAGTCGAAGAATCCCCGGCCAAATGCCTGCAACAACTGCCCCCCAAATAAAACCGGTCGAACCTGGCAAAGGCAGTCCTCCCTGAACAAGCACAATCGTCCCGATACCCATACAGGCAGCGATGATGCTTCCCAATGTCAAGCCCTGGAGAACATTGCCGGACAATGTAGGCCTCACCAATAAAACAAGGGCTGTGATGGCCTGCAAAAGCGTGAATACAAACGATGCTCCCAATGTTGTTACCCGAAGCATCTCTGGTAAATAGGGAGCATAGCTGACAATCGAGTCGAAAAATCCGACTGCCAACGCAGGAACAAAAAGGGCTGTATGTACCAAAGTAATGGCTACATAGTAACGTTTCATGAGTGAGGGTCCTTGGTCTCGGGGTTTCGGGATCAAGGCTCGCCCAGCGCAAACAAAAAGGAGCGCCGAACCAAGCCCATTCCCGCTACCCCCGCCAAGGGGCGTGTAGAACAGCACCTGGCCGACGCCCCCGGACGGGGGCGCGGCTACCAGGTGACTGCCTCTACACTTGTGAGTCCGAAGACTCGTTTGGCGGTATTTGCGGGAAGCAATCCACTGACGCTCGCGCGTCATTTCAAATTGTCAGTCGGGAGCCATATCGCTCCCGGTACATTGTTTTCATCTCCGAAAAATGTCTTTTGATTGCCACCTCGTGGCAGCAGGGACTTGCTCGTCCCAATCCCGAATCATACCTCCAAAGGCGGTATTTCTCAATCTGTGACCAGTTCTGATCATCGCTTCGAGCCTGCCTTCTTCCAGGGGGACTTGCGTCTCTTTCTCGGGCTTTCCGCGTTGGGATTTCTGCAACGCTGTGGCAAATTACACGCTCGAACTGTGCGCAGACCAGTCCGTGACCCTGAATGCGTCGATGCACTGGATTCGAGAGCGAGTCTGGAAACTCAGACAGTTCTCCCTGTCCGACGACTGCCGCGCCTGTTGGAGCACCTTGCAGGGCTCCTCAATCGCTCGGTTCAATGTGGAGACGGACGTAAGTCCTTTGCGTACGTCAGCAATCCACAGTTATTTGGAGCTGGTAACCCGCTTGAACTCAGGCTTGCGGGATGGATTAGGGTGTTTGGCTCGTAAATCGCCCGTACAAACTGGCATGGTTGAAACGAGTACGCATCATCCACCTGACCCATCGAACACGATTTCCTGATTCACGATATGACCAGTTCAGTTCTGGCGCACCTAATCGACTCCACGACCTTGTCCCACCACCCTTGGTCGATCAGCCACTGTTCCCCTTGGCCTTCACCCTGACGTGCAAGAAGTGATCCTTGCAAATCGAGACTGTCACGAATCTGATTGAGCGGAACTGCCGGCGCACCTTTCCGCTGCAATGCGTCGTTGACCAATGTCGGACGGAGGCTGATACGTCCCGCTTCTTTTTCGGATACGTTCTGGACGACCACCGCGACTGGCGTTTTGCCTGACACGGTACCCTCGGCACCGGCTCGGACACACGCAATCAACCCTTCGTCGTGAAGTCTGACCACTGTTTCAACAAAGGCACGCGGAATATCTTCCGAATCAAAGTGGAGCAGGTTTCGAGCACTCCGAACGACACCCGGACTGCCACCTTCTCGATCAAACCACTCTGCCATGTCATCCAGGATGGTCACGAGAAGTTGGTCGTTTCGGTCTGGATCGTAAAAGAATCGTCGTTTCAGCAGGTCGCTCAGATAGTTGGGAATAATCCAGCGAGCAGCGGACGCGGAGGCCCCCAATGACTGAGGATGTCCATCGCAGCAAACTCGGACGAATCCGGGACGACTCGCGACCGAGATCGCTGCGAATGGATTGAGGGGCATGATGGCATGCTTGAAATTCGGGGTGTCGAGCCACGATGCCTGCATGCGCATGCGGGAATTACGGCCAAGTCGGATCAACACCGGAAAGTCGTGAAACGAACATTGCCGACTGATGTAATCCTGAATGCTCAGACTTCGTCTCGCAGCCAGATTCACCGATCCACATCCGAGCGCAATAGCGGCACTGGCTCCGGTTTCATGGGAGTATGCTCCATCCAGGACGACACCGATTGCAGGTTGGCTGTGACAATGCCTGCGAGCGAGGTGCTGAATTACGCATGCAGCCAAACCCCACACGATCCCGTTCTCGGAGGACTCGTCAGATAACTGCTCCACGCAAAGAGAATCTGTGCGAGGTGGTGAAAGATCACGCGCGGGCAAAGGACCATCGTCCAGCTCGATTGCCATCGGGGCTCGATCCAGTTCGCCGTTGTGGAACAACGCAAAATTGGGAAATTGAAATCGGAGTCCGTCACTTGTCCAACCGATCCTGCCTGCATCTCTGATCATCTCGGGTTCACTAAGTTCCTGTGCGATAAACAGAGATTGTCGTGCCCATTTTCTTTGTTGGTAAATGAGCGGCTCGCCTTGCTGCTGAAGGAGTCGACGATTCACTGCCGCGAACAGATTGCCATTGTGAATCTCGCGTTGATTCACTCTCAGCGTCACCGGACGATCGGAGCACTGCACGGTAATCTCATACTGGGTGTTCCCCATATCAGTCGTGCGGACGACATCAATCCGCATCGGATAATTGCAGATTCGTTCTTCGCTACTTTCAACAAACCAGCCGTCTGGTCTTTCGATCACAGTGTCACCACCGATGATAACTTTCGTGGCTCCAACACGGAGAGGAGCCAGGGCCTCAATCCGATCCTGTTGCTTTGACATCGCCAGAATCTGTCGATATTCGGTGGGGGGCATTTCGAGACGTTCCAGCAATAGTCGTCCTTCTTCAGCGCTGATGCTCGGCAGCAAACGATCCAGTGCTGTGTCCCAAGGGCGTGCGTTCTCCTCGAACAAGTGGAGATAGTCCGTAGGCGGACGCCGACTGATGCGAGTCGCGATGTCCGCATCTGGGATGGTGTATTCCGATACGGAACCGTTGTGGCGGCGGGCTAACGGCAGGGTGACTTGAAGCGGGCCGCAGAAGATAAGACGACGATCTTCTAGGCTAGTGGGAAGATTCAGAGACTTGAGATTCGATTTTTCCTGGACGGCCACGACGGGGAGCGGTCGGTACGATTCTCGAAACCATCTCGCGTGAAGCCACATCGCCAGCACGATATCTGTAAAAATGAAGACGGTGCTCCCGAATGGCCTGTGCAACCCTGGCTGCACCGCTGGGAGCATCGCGATTCCTGATTCCTTGGGCCGCTGGTTGGTTTGGCCAATGTTCGCCCGTTTGTAGATGATGTCGCCTGCGTGAGGATTCACATCACGACCGATAAATGTAAATCCGATGATTCGTCCGGGAAGATCGTAGTGGGGAATCACCAACACCTCACCCCACGAGTTTCCAACGAACAGCCGACTCTTTCCTGGGCCGCCTCCTCGTCGAACCGAGGACTTCCCGTTTCGGTTTGGTCTCACGCGGTCTTCATAGGACAACGGTGCAAACAACTCTTCGACCTCGCGTATCTCCGCAGTCCCAAAGAGCTGGCCTCCGTGGTCGCTCCAAAGTGGCCGTAGGACGTTGTCGCCAAGTGAACATTTCCGCAAAAGGGCGATTCCCGAATCGGAAATCTTTTCCAAAGGGCGAACACGTGATTCTTGCCAGAACTGATTGATGCGTTTGCGATAGCGAATGTGTTGGCTGATGTATGACGCAATGTGGTCAGTATCAGGAGGCGACTCAAAGAGATAATGGGAATCCAGCACAGAGATCGCATCGTCGATGTCGATACCCATGTGCTCCGCAACCAACTCGATGAGATCGCCAGAAAAGGCGCAATCGCCACAAATGAACCACTCGGTTCCCAAGACGTGGTCGTCCATTGCCGACAGCGTACCGAAATCGCAGAGCGGACATTCAAACGACTGGGGCAGACACGAACGTGTCGGCGAACCAAAGCCAAACGCTTCAAATGCCGCCCGCCAATCGAGCTTGGCGGCGAGTGATTGTCTTGTGTTACACATCTTCACGCTCCTCTACGTCTGATGCCTGCGCATTATTCTTGAGCAGTGTGACGGTCGGTCCTTGGCCTCGCCGACGATGCACTTGGATGAGACCCGCAGACTGAAGTTGCTCCAGGGCTCGGTACCCAGTGATGGATGTCAGTCCGTAACGTCGAAGGGTTTTGGGCATGACCAAAATGTGTTCGTGACGGTCCAAGCGGCGACATTGGTTCGCCAACATGATCGCCATTGCAGATGGCCCCCGACCTGGCAATGTCGACGCCTCGCGAAGGAATCCGAGAAGCATTGCTTCCGAAAATTGTTCTGACCGCGTTTGACAAAATGATCCATCATCTGCGAAAGAACTATGGGAATTAGAAACCATGTTCTGCTCCTATCATTCGGAACTGGTTGGTGAGTCGATGACCGACAGGCGAACGACCCGCTTCGGTTCGAGCTGGTTCTTGAGCCGCTGGGTCTCCTCGGGACCGATGAGTGTGGAGAGACTCTCAAACGAAAAACTCCGCTGCTCTGTCTCGGTGGCTTCGAGTGACAACTCGCCAGCGACTACCGGGGCTCCATTCAGGTATTTGTCTCGCACGCGCTGACGCAACTTCTCGTACTCGCGAAGGTGCCGTTGAAGTATCTTGAGGCGTTCGAGTTCCTCCTGCGTGACACAGGCGGCTCGTGTTGCGGTGGGTAGAACTCCTCGCAGCCAGAAGTCGTTGATCTCTCGCGGAGTCAGTTCACTCATTGCCTATCTCCATGTATCAATCATTTTGGTACGGTCCGTTGGCCGAACGCACTAGAAACACAACCTGAGTTCTGTGAAGCAGTTACGTCTCGGAGTGGATGTTCCGTATAACGCTGTTACCTATCTTTCTATTGAACTACATCTTTCGTTCGAGAAAGAAATAGATAACAGAGATATACGAAACATCCTTTGAAATTTGTAAGTCACTTTCCAGTAGGTGGTTACGATTCATTTTTCGATCCCGGCCGCCCGTACCATACGGGTCGCAACTTCATCTTCCCGCGAGGAGTTCATCAACTCCTTCCGCCGTTCCAGCAGAAGCTCAAGGTCTTCTACTCGAATCTTCAGCGAGGGCATCTTCCACGAGTCAGTGAGAAACTCGGCTCGGAACTGGGAGTCGACTTCTTCGATTCTTGCTCCTCCAACGATGCGAACGACTGCCAGCAGGTCTTCATCATTCAAAAAGGGTTTTGTGCATCTAATTTGAAAGACGCCGGAATCTACATGGTTCCCAATAACAAAACTGGTTTTCAGCGATCTTCCGAGATGTTTATAGAGCATCGCGTCACCGTGGGTGACGACTGCACGAGGGGCACTCTTTGCGACAGCGCCACGGAGCTGATGCCCAATCCAAACCGGGCATCGCCATCGCTTAGCAAGTTCGCCGCATTCATGTAGAAAATTCGTCATGAGTCGAGTAAAACCTGCGCCGCAGCCCCCGCTTGATTCAAGCCGTCTTTCAAGCAAGGACGGCACATCGTCGAAGGTGATTCCAGCGATTCCCTTATCGCCATCCATCGCGTCCAGAAGCTGGTCAACCAGATGGGCAGGAGTTCCCCAACTGGAAGTAGACAGTTCTGATGTATCAACAAACCTCATCGCCTGATCAACGATAGATTCCCCAAAGGTCCATTGTTCCGCCGGATTTTTGTCTTGATCAAGGCATCGCAATTCACCGTGCTCAAATGAGCCGAAACTTAGACGCCCCACGCAACAGATCATGCGAGCTCTGGTCTGTCTAGTGGTTTCCTGTGTAGTAGCGAATAGCCAGCGGGCTTCATCACCATTTGTTCTTCGTTTGAATCGCCTGAGAGCTCCTTCGGCTGCAACCATGCTTGTCAGTGTCGTGATTCCGGTACCGGTGGAACCGAGGACAGCATGCACACCAATACTGTCGTGGTCGACAGGCAACGCTCGATCAAGGAAGTCTATTCCTGTCAGTCCAAAATCATTTGTCATAACGTGTTTCCTCCTTCAGTCCAGCTCACGAGCCTGAAAGCTGCCGGCAATCCGACGAGCCAATCTTTCGGAGACGGAAATAGACTCCTGGGCGGCAAGTTTTTGAATCATTGATCTTCCTGGCCAATTTCCAGATCTCTGTCGGTAGCCCACTGCAAGTGGTTCTAGTCGTGAGATCAACGCCAATGCTTCGTCATCCGCAACCTGTTTCCGCTGCCAATTTGCTGCGGCACGAGCACGTCGCTGGCGGTAAGCACCGCGCCTACTTGAAGCCGGTGTCAGCCGCTTGCTCGGTGAAGGCGTTGGAGGCGATACCGAATCTCCCCAGAACGTGAAAAGGCGTTGTCCGCGAACCGCCTCGAAGTATTGCGCCCATTGAGAGACTGTCGCGAGGTGCCACTGCTGGTAAGCAAAAAGCCCCGCGTGACCTGATCCGTTTTCGCTTCCAGGAGCATCACCGAATACGAGAGAACGAATCGGGTCACGCCCATAGTCTGCGGCAACGACAACTTCGGGTGACGTGCCCAGTTCCAAGAGAGGTTCAAATGCAGGTATCGATTCCAACCTCTGTGTTTCCAATCCTGGCACAAGGCAGAACGAGTCGATTGGGAGTTCAATCAAGATGGCTGCTCTGAGATTGAATGAATCGCTCTTATCAGTCCCAACAATCTCCCCATTTCGGAATTTCGGTAGTTCTTCAGAGTGTGGCCCAACTTGAAAGGCAAAGACTCCGCGTTCGGCACCGATATCTTGAGCAAGCGCCCGTAGACTAACTGAACACTCGCGTCTAAACGCTGGCACGACGCTTCGTCCCGCCCTGAAAAGTGATGCAACCTGTCTCTGAACAGACGCCAGAATAAAAATAGTGTCTCTGTTAGCTGATTCGCGAAAGCGTTGAGCTACTTTCTTCGCTGTGCGCGCAAGACAAAATGGGCAGAATTTGTTTTGCTTGCAAGGTTGGAGTACGCGGTTCTGCGCTGATGGCTCGACAAGGTATAAGTTCGGACAACAGTTGATGAGTTGGCCGGCACGCTTGGCTACCGAAGTATCTTCAACATTAGAAAGACGAACCAGAGACAAGTAGTGGAAGAACAAGAACGAGCGTGCCCGACTAATACTATTGCGGTCCCGTTTGCTCAAGCCTTGGGTACCATCAAAGAACCTGGGGTGTCGATTTTTCATTAGCTGACGCAATGCCCAGTTACGAGCGTCGCGTTGGGCACCGCCAATAATTAGATCCCGACACGACCAGTCGATCGGACGTTGCCCAAAGTCAGCTACACGCCATGAACGGGCAAGTTGCATGGCTAGACCACCACCATCGAAGAAGCGTTTGCCGTTTCGTTCGCCAAAATCGTCGTACTCAAGATCGATCATGCGCAACTTCTCCCAGTGTGTAATTTGTGTTCTTTTTCATGGCTTCTCTAATCACTTGTGCGATAAACCTTGATTGAGATTCGCTTCTTCTCCATTGATTCCTCGCTGCCTCGGATAATGCGATAGTGTTCGAGGAGTTCCTCAACAGCTCGTAATTTTTCTTCTCTTTTCAACTCCAGCACGTCCACATTCTCCTTTGACGCAATCGCCTCGACGGCTACGTAGACTTGGTCACAGGCAGAATCGAAGTTCCCGCTGTGAAAGAGGTATGCTGAGAGTTCCTCGACAAGTCCGTAGAAGCCGACGTCGAGACAACGAATGGCTAGTCCCGTAAGCCTCTTTGCTGCTTCCCCTCGGCTGATTCCCTCTTGCTCGGAGAATTGTCCGATTAGGGCGCCAAGCTCTTTACCTGGGCGAAAGTGAATCATCTCTGAGTCCGCAGTCTTCTTCTTGACAGATTTCTTCTTCGCCATCGAATTGCTCCTTGGGGCAGCTTGACGCTATTGAGTTACACAATTATTATATCGTTACTCATCGTGTCACGCAAGCGACGTGTTTGTCGATCGCGATCCGGTCTGGACCAATAGGGGATGGACTTTCATTTTCCGTCATCGCTGCCAGGGAGTGTGGTATGGCGGGCTCACTCGATGGAGCTCGCAAATGTCTAAGAGCAAACGTAAGCATGAATGGACGGCAGAGCTTGTGCCCTATGGGACGCTTGCCCCGAATCCGAAACATCCGCACTTCAACAAAACGGCCAAACAGCGACTTGATTTGATCGTCGCAGTGATGCGATCCGCACTCATGGACTGGCTTCAGGAACATCCTGGCTTTGTTCTGCGAGCAGGCAATCTCGCAAGCGAGCTCATCTATGCCTGAAGTTCTAGTCGCCGCACCGGCATTCCCAGGATCCACATTGAAAGGAAAAACATGAACAAGAAATCCCGAAAAGCGAAACCAACTCAAATCATCCGCAAATGTGCTCTGTACGGTCGGGTCTCAACTCAACGTCAAGCCATGATCGAAGACGGAGGACTCGATACGCAATTCTCTTGCATGGACGCTGCCATCAAGTTTGAGAACGAAAAAGATAACGACGAGGTGTGGGAAGTCGTTGACCGCTACCGCGAAGAAGGACGATCAGGAAAGGATCTCGATCGCCCCGAGTTCCAACGCATGATGGCGGACATCCATGCCGGAAATGTCGACACGGTGATTGTCTACAAGATTGATCGCATTACTCGATCGCTTCGTGACTTCTTCACCCTCTGGGAAACATTCGAGACGAACAATGTGCAGTTTGTCAGTCTCCATGAGAAATTCGACACGACGACCGCAGTCGGCCGAGCCATGTTGAAACTCATCCTTGTCTTCGCTGAACTCGAACGCGAACAAACAGCTGAACGAACGGCCGCTGTCATGCAGCATCGCGCCGAACAGGGGTTGTGGAATGGTGGTAGCATCCCACTTGGTTACGATCTCGACCCCGACGAGAAGGGAGTTCTGAAGATCAATGAGGAACAAAAAGAAATCTTGATCAACGACTTCTTCAAGAAATGTGTTGAACTTGGCTCCGGCAGCAGCGTTCTCGGCCATCTCAAGGAACAGGGAATTGTCCGGCCTCGCAGTGTTACCAAAAAGGGAAAGCCGAAAGGTGGTGGCCGCTACTACAAGCAAGCAGTCATCAACATCCTGACCGACCAAGTTTATCTGGGCAAGGTGGAACACAAAGGAGAGATCTACGAAGGCAAGCACGACGCGATCGTACCAGAGGATTTGTTCATGCAAGTCCAGGACATCATCAAACGGAATGGGGATACCTGCACAAACACAAAAGCTCAGACGGAGCACGTGTATCTGTTGAAAGGGCTGGTGAGATGCGGAAAGTGTGGCAGCCTGATGACTCCAAAATCGTGTTCAGGTCGAAACAAGACTCGCAACTTCTACTATGTTTGCAATCTCAGGGAACGCAGCGCAAGGACGGAGTGTGACGCTGGTTACCTGCCAGCGGATACCGTCGAGAACTTCGTTGTTGACCAGATCAGTGCGTGGGCGCAGAACCGCTCTGAAATTGAACGCGCCGTCGAGGCTGCCAGCAAATATCAGGGCGAGGAGGTCGCTGCGATCACGAGCGAGATCAATGCCGTGCGTGCTCAGCTTCGGGAAAAGCAAAGTGCGCTCAGTAACCTGATGTCGGCGATCGAAGCAGGTGCAGACTTCAAAACGCTGGGAGAGCGGATCATCACCCTTGAAAAAGACAAAGCGGCTGTCGAAGAACGCATCAACCGTCTTGAGTTGGAGCGAGCGGACCGAGAAAAACAGTCTCTTTCTGCCGAGGTTGCCGCTGAAACCTATTGCGACTTCCCGTTCATCGTCAACCGGCTGCGAGAAACGGGCGACCTGCACGGCCTTCGTGAATTGCTGTCGTGCTACATCGCCGCCATCGACGTCCATCAGCAGGAAGACGATCCGAGCAGCGGTCACATGGAGATCATGCTGTTCGAGGAAGAAATCCCCGGCTGGGAAGCAACCGCGCATCAAAAAACGCTCGCAGAACAGCCGTTAGACGGCCGGAACTCCGAGCGTATGAATCAGCTCCTCGAGTAGGGCTCGAACCTACAACCTACGGATTAACAGTCCGCCGCTCTACCGATTGAGCTATCGAGGAATACGTGTGAGGCGGGATTCTTGCAGGTCTTTCTGTTCGATGCAAGTGACGATTTCGTGATCGGGGGGAAGTTGCAGGTTTTGCCGCTGCAACGGGTTATGGAGATGGCGTGAACTCCAACTTCAAGTCGTCTCGCTCAGGTTTCGCTGTCTACTTCGAGGTAGGCATTGTGTCTGCAGGTGCCCTGGAAACGGTATGGAGCCGGATTGCTGGTCGACAACAAAACGTAGTGTGAGTCGCCGCTGGGAATCATGGTCCGATTTTGTTGAATCGTCGGGAGAGAAGTCGGATCGTGGGCCATTCGGACCAGCCTTGCTTCTCACAAAATTTGCGGCCAGCCGCGTTGTCGTCGATGACGAACAGATTGCACTGCAAAATACCGACACGGGCCAATTGTGCGAGGCAGGCGTCGACGAGTGCGCTGCCAATCCCTTTTCGGCGGTAGTTCTCCGCGACCGCAAGATGGTGCAGGTAGCCACGTCGACCGTCACAGCCGCAGAGTACGGCACCAACAACTTTTCCCTCTGCGAGGGCGACCTGACTCATTTCGGCATTGTCCACAAAGTAGCCGGAGCGGTCATGTTCGTTGTCGGAGAATGTCAGAATTAATCCTTCTGTCTGGTTCCACAAATCCAGAACTTGCGGGACATGCTTCGTTTGCATGGGAGTGATTTCGACAACACCTGCCTCGACATTGTGCGTGTCGAGCGTAGCTGTTGGTAAATTGACGGTCGCGACGACACCATGTTCAAAGTGGCTCTGCTGGAAGAACATGCATGTCCACTCCCCTGCCCTGTTATGCCAAATGGAAGTAGCCCAGCGGTCGCGTGGTTGAATGGGAATTCCACGGCATTTGCCATCGAGCGTGAGGTGGTAGTTCAATAGAACAGAACTCTCACCGAGTGCGCGAATTTGCGGTGCCAGGATGACGTACGATTCGATCTCGTCAATTTGGGGTGATTCACCGACCGCGTCAGGCTTCAGGACACGTTTTCCCTCCAGCATGATTTCGATGTACTCATCATCAAACAGTTCGGCCAGCGCATCGCCATTTCGTTCGACAATGGCTTGCCAAATCTGGCGCTCAAGTGCGAGCACTTCTTCCAACTTGAATACGGGTTCGTGAGTCACAACTCCTCCCGCTGCACCTTGACCATCCATTCGGTGCGGGCTTCATAGACTTTGAATCCCCACCGTTCGTAAAACGGAAACAGACGCGGCTCACAGGCGAGGTAAATCTGGCCGACCTCCTGCATGCGTGGATGATTGCAGAGCGTATCCAGTAGTTTTCCGCCGAGCCCCTGCCCTTGATACGCCCGATCCACCATGACGTCGTAAATCGTCGCCCGGAAAATGAAGTCGGTGAGTGCACGGCAGAAGCCGATGAGACGACCGGAGGCAGCATCAGCGAGTCCAATCGTGAGGCTTGAATTTGCCGCCATGATGCGGACTTGCTCGAGGGTGCGTTTTCCTCCCCACCACTGCTGCTGCACCAGTTCATGCAGCTGGACAATTTGTACCTCGGAGAACTGTTCGACCACTGCAAAGGGTTCGTCGTTCAGCGAATTCACTGTCGTGGGAATGTTCAAATGAGTTCCCCTTTCATGATGGTCACTGCTTCGCCTCCGAGTAAGATGCGATCATCCCGCACGCGCACTTGGACAACACCGCCCCGTTTCGAAGCCTGAAATGCCAGCATGTCTGATTTGCCGAGTATCTGTGCCCAATACGGTCCGAGGCAACAGTGGGCTGAGCCTGTAACGGGGTCTTCGTTGACCCCCGCCGCCGGTGCGAAGAATCGCGAAATGAAATCGAATTCTGAATTCTCCAAAGCCGCGCTGACAATGACCCCGCGCATGGGGAACTCAGCAAGCCTGGCAAAGTCGGGCTCAAGAGACCGCACAAGTTCTTCTGAATCAACCACGACAACCTTGTCAAACGGCGATCGTCCAATATAGCTCGCTTCACTAATTCCCAGTGCTGCCAGCAATTCATGAGCTGCGTCCACGGGCTCGGGCGGCGTGGCTGGGAAGTCGAGTTCGATTAAACGACCATCCCGCCGACAGGTCAATGGTCCACTCCGCGTGTGAAACGTGATGGTCGCCTCCAAGTCGACTATCGACTCAGTCCAAAGAACGTGAGCGGCGGCGAGCGTTGCATGCCCGCAAAGATCGACCTCAAAGATGGGAGTAAACCAGCGGAGTTCGAATCCGTTTTGCAGCGGACGCACGAAAGCCGTCTCAGCCAAGTTCATTTCGGCGGCCACGTCCTGCATCCAGTCGGGATCCGCTTCTTCGGCGAGTAGGCAAATGGCGGCCGGATTACCTCGAAAGGGGCGATTCGCAAATGCATCGACTTGATAGATGGGAACGCTCATGGACAACCTGATGATTTCGAAATCCTGCCCACGGTATTGTAATCGATGGCCCCTGCTTCCGACTAAAGTGTAGACCAATTCGACCCCGGCAAGGTTCGTTACGATTTCGATGGAAGTTGCCCGCCGCGTTGGCCAACTGCGGCTACATTTCCCACGGCATTCAACCAACCGTACTCCTTCAAGGTCGTCGCATGAGTTGCTAGACTCTGCCGCTTTCTGGCGTCGGTTGTTTCAGCGGAAGTCTGTTGTGAGTGCGAAAATCATTGATGGTAAGCAGGTCGCGGCCCGGGTTCGGGAGGAGCTGGCCGGTCTCGTGGCTCAGCGCATCGAACAAGGGGGCTCGCAGCCGCACCTGGCTGCCGTACTCGTCGGCGATGATCCTGCCAGCGCGGTCTACGTTCGCAACAAGGAACGGGCCTGTGCGAAAGTCGGGATGAAAAGCACGCTCATCAAACTTCCGCGAGAAACATCCCAATCCGAGCTGCTCGAACTTGTCGCCTCACTCAATGCTGATGCTTCGGTCAACGGCATTCTGGTTCAGTTGCCATTGCCGCCACAAATCAATGAAGTGGACGTCCTCGATTCCATTTCCCCGCTCAAAGATGTCGATTGTTTTCATCCCGAAAACGTCGGACTCATGATGCAGGGGCGTCCCCGGTTTCTTCCCTGTACGCCGCACGGATGCCAGGAACTGCTCATTGACAGCGGCACCATCGTCGCCGGTGCGCACGCCGTGGTGCTGGGGCGGAGTGAAATTGTTGGCAAACCCATGGCGGCCCTGCTGGTTCAGAAGGGAGCGGGAGCCAACGCCACAGTGACCATTGCCCACAGCCGCACACAAAACCTCGCCGAAATTACCCGGCAGGCGGACATTCTGGTCGCGGCAATTGGCAAGCCGGAGTTCGTCACCGCCGACATGGTGAAGCCTGGAGCAGTCGTCATTGACGTGGGAATTAATCGTGTCGGCGACAAACTGGTGGGTGACGTCGATTTCGAAGCGGTCAGCCAAGTGGCCAGTGCCATCACGCCTGTCCCCGGAGGTGTGGGGCCGATGACCATCGCCATGCTTATCAAAAACACGCTACGGGCCGCCGAAATTCAAACGGGCACGTCGTCGTAACTCTCGATTCTAACGGCATTTTCCCGCCGAATCGATCCTTTTCACCCCTGCAACGCGTCGCGAGAGGGTCAGACCTATCGCCAAACGTTGATTGGTGTGTTACCTTGCAGAGGTGTCGGTCGATACAAATTGTGAGTGGATCGTCGCTTAAGTTCGTTTAAGTTTACTTGGTGTTGTCGATGCAGGTCAGTCGTCGTAGTTTGTTGCAGAGTGCCGCCTGTGGTTTTGGTGGTCTGGCGTTGGCCGGATTGTCTCAACAGCAATCGGCTGCGGCGGGATTCGAGAATCCCCTCGCCGCCCAGCAACCAATGTTCGCCCCCAAAGCGAAACGTGTAATTTTCATTTTCATGCAGGGCGGGCCATCGCACGTCGACACATTCGACTACAAGCCCACGCTCGAAAAGTACGACGGCCAGAAGCTCGAATTCAAAGACGCCCGCAAAATGGCGAAGACGGGCATGACCGGTGCCGAAACCGTCATGAAGTCGCTCTGGAAGTTTCGGCAGTACGGCGAGTCGGGCCGCTGGGTGTCGGACCTCTTTCCGCACATTGGTCAACGGGTGGACGACTTGTGCTTCGTTCACAGCTTGCACACGAACGGCGTAGCACACGGACCAAGCACAATTTTCCTGCACACCGGCTCGACGACATTCATCCGGCCTTCCATGGGCTCGTGGATTTCGTACGGACTGGGCAGCGAGAACGACAATTTGCCAGCGTTTGTCACCATCAGTCCGTCGTCGGCGAATGGTGGGCCTCGCAATTTCGGCAATGCGTTCCTCCCGGCCCATCATCAAGGAACCACTATTGGCCGAGCCGGAATGGCCATGCAGAAGGCGGGGATTTCCGACATCCAGAATTCGCAACTCTCGCCCGCCCAACAACGTCGCCAGTTTGACCTGTTGCAGTCGCTGAATCAGGAACAAATCTCTGGCACGGAAAACGACGAGTTTGACGCCGTTGTCAACTCCTACGAACTTGCCTGGCGGATGCAAATGCATGCCCCGGAAGTCACCGACCTCACGCACGAAACGTCGGCCACCTTTGACATGTATGGCATTGGCCAGCCCGAGACCGATGACTTCGGACGCCAGTGCCTCCTCGCCCGACGCATGGCCGAAGCGGGTGTGCGGTACATTCAGGTCAGCTACGCGGACAATGGATCAAATCCCCGTTGGGATCAGCACAGCAAAATCCAGAAGCACGCCGACCACGCCCGCGCCACCGACAAACCCGTCGCCGCACTCCTCACTGACTTGAAACAACGCGGCCTGCTGGAAGACACCCTCGTGTGGTGGGGCGGCGAGTTCGGACGTAATCCCTTCACTCAGGGGAATGATGGCCGCGACCACAATCCCAAAGGATTCACGCATTTCCTCGCAGGCGGCGGCGTGCGGGCGGGATTCTCGTACGGAGCGACCGACGAATTCGGTCACGAAGCGGTCGAAAACCGCATGCACATGCACGACATGCACGCAACCATTCTGTACGCCCTGGGCATCGACCACGAACGCCTCACCTACCGCCACGCCGGCCGCGACTACCGCCTGACCGACGTCGAAGGTCGGATCGTGAAAGATCTCTTCACGACGTAGTTCAACTACCGTGAGCGTCGGGTGGCACAGACATTCCTGTCTGAGAATTCAGATCACAGACAAGGCAATTCACCTGACACTTGGCGAGATCCGTGTCGAGTTCAAAATCGTGAGATCGGGGCCATCTGAGCTTGAGCTTGCAGCGACGTGGAATACAAGTCACATTCTTGTGCCGTTGCCACTGTAAGCGACTTCTCTCAAACAATGGGCATAAGCCATGTACGACGAAATTGACATGCCAGAGGATATCGTAGCCTTCGCTGAGCAACTCGTGGCCAAACAGGAGGACTCCCTTTTCTTCATTAAGTCATACGAATGGCAGGATGACGAAGAGGCCCACGACGATGATTTCCAGGAAGAAATGCACGACGAGTTTTCCGAACTTTACGACTCAATTGTCGAGCAACTGAGTCCGAGGTTTGGCGAGGCAGCCGAGGCCAGCGGGCCCGACGAGTTCGAAGAAATCCAGGTAAATGAGGCTTACCCAGCCGCGGTTTGGAGTCTCAACGAAGGCACCCTCTACCTTGCCGTCTCACACGAAGACCGCGAACTCCCGATGCTCCTCGCAATTGGCATGACGCGAAAGCAATAGGGTTGTGAGCTGCTGGTTCCACTGGAGGGGCTTTCCGAACCCGGTGGCACAGACATTCCTGTCTGTGGTGTTCCAGCATAACCTTTGCCGGCTAAAAGGTCCTAAAAGCATCTCTTACCTTTTTCAAGCAACTTTCTAGGTTGCCATACTCCACACACATCACATCATAGACAGGTTGGGAACACGAGATGCTAAGTGGGGTGCTTTGCCTGTACTCTCTGGCGGTGGCGGTGTCAGCGGTAAATTCGTGCAGTACAGCAGCTTGAAGCCGGGGACATGAGCAGCGGAGGTGCATCGCTTTTCGGCGCAGGAATGTTGTTGATGGTGGTCTTACTCGTGGCGGCCTTCTGGTGGACAATTCGGCCTTACAGGCTGGGATATCGAGCGGCACAATGTGCGATTATCACAGGGGGGATTTTTTCCCTGATTGGCTCGCTAGCGTGCCTATGGGACCCAGAGGATTACCGCTTCAGCGTCGAGAGTATGTTGCAAGATCGGGCCTTCGGTTCCGTAGGCCTGTAATGCGTTCCTTTTGATTTTTCTACGTGCCGACTTCGCATCGAGCAATTACAGCCTTCGCGTATTTGTGGGGGGAAGGGTTGCTCACTCCATATCCTCGAAGTTCGTCAGTAAATCGGGTCGGTCAATACTGAGCCAGGCTTCGCGTGCGGCTTTGATGTGGTCGTCACGCTCTGTTCTGCTGGCTAAGCACGCCAGACGCTTGTGCGTCCAGCCAATGGAGTAGGGTTCGCGGATTCGGACATAAAATTCGAGTGCCTCAACGAACAACTGCCGGGCCTCGTCATGCTGCGAGCGTTCCAGCGCGATGTCCCCTTCGGTTCAGTAGGCCTGCGGTCGAATTCTCCGGGAGGGCACCATAATGGATCGTAAGTCTCCTGCTGGAAATGAATTGCGACGTGGCAGCCTGGGCGACTCAAGCCACCTCACTTTCCATTGATTCCACATTATTGCCTGGTTTTGCAAGAGTTTTCGGACAATTCTCGGACGGGGAACGCCCGGCAGTAGTTTCTCGTGTGTTCACCTCTGGAACCAGATAGGGCTGTCAAGACTCGACATTACATCGGACATCGACGAGGCCGATCATTTGGCTGCGAATCTCGCCGACTGTCACCCGTCTTGCTACCATCTGCACAACTCAGGTTACGAGTGAAGAAAGGGCGGACTTGTGGATGTCGAACTCAAACTGTCGGACGGTCGCGTCATTCCTGTGCCTGCGACGGGTGCCATCATCGGGAAGGACCCGAAAGCCGATGTTCGCTTTCCGAGCGCCACTGGGGTGGAAGCTCGTCACGCGCAATTGCAGCGCGTGGGAAATCAGTGGTTTCTGGAGGCGTTAACTTCGACGCCGTTTCGTTCGGAGGGCCGCGTAACTCGAACATTACGGATGAAGCCTGGGCTCAAGGTTATCCTGAATGACAACGGCGACGGCTTCACGTTTCAACTTCGTGATCCCGTCCGCAAAGATTCCCAGCAGCAATCCCATTCTGAGCCGACAGACGTCCCGCCTCTTCGCGCAGCTCATTGGCAAATGTATGCAGTGGGCGGGATATTGGCTTTCGTCTTGACAATTACGGTCATCATTTTATTGATGAACAGATCCAATCCCTCTGAACAGAATGACGTGATCGCGAGTCGCGAGCATTCAAGCGAGGTTCCAGCACCTCTTGCAGATATCGATAGCACATCGACAGTCGCTGCCCCGACAACTGCTTCGGTTCAAATTATTCGCGATCCACGTGACTTCCTGGTGCTGTTCGGCTATCGAAATCCGGCAGAAGACATTCCTCCCATAGTAATTACCGTGGGCTGGCTGGCTGATTCACATACCATTGTCGTACCAGCCGAAATCGTCCGCGGACTCGAAGGAGCACTCGCGGAAGCGGAGCAACAGGGCACGGCACTGAAGCTGTGCGCGCTACCAGGAGCTCCAGTTGACATCGCCAGTTGGAGTTACCCAGCGAAGTGTCCTGAAGTCTGCCTCATGCGAACTCAAGATCCGGTGTCGCCGGTTGAAGACGTTGTGAATCAGATAACAAAGTCCGGGGCAGCGCGCATTGGACAATTGGCCGAGCGCGATGGAGTGATTTCGCATTGTTCATATGAATTCCTCCCACGATCAACAGGACTCAATCAGCCGCTGGTGAGCCTGGTTTCTTACACTCCTGGCATGTCTCGTCAGAAGCTGCAGGCAACTCAAGTTTCCCTCGAACTCTCACCTCAGGGGACATTGGGCTGGATTGGTGAGCCAGTTGAGTCCGACGAATCTCCACTGGAACGAGGTGGTTTAATAGTCGATTCAGAGAATATGATTCTCGCCATGTGCCTTCCCACTGGGGAACTGGTCTGGTCCGACACACTTCTTAAAGCACTTCCAACGTCAAGACAGTAGTCATGGGTCCTAAAATTCTCTCAGCCTGTTTTGCGATTACGTTGACCTTGTCATCGGTTTGCAGTGGTCAGTTCATCATCACACTGGGCGACTTGAAAATTGTCGAGCAAGAGTCGGGTGAAGCCAAACGCGTTCGACTGGAGTTCATTCAAAGTCAAATCGACGAAATCAAGCAGCAGCGAGTTACGTTCGAAAAGGAGCTGGAAGAGCTGAATGAGGCAATTCCAATTGTGCGACAGTCGATGAGCGAAGCTGCCCAGCGACGCCTCGACAATGATCGCCGTAATTTCCAGCAGTGGTTTTCGGTTCCTAACTCACGAAATCGCTATTCCATCGCAAACGGTCGCATGCTGAATCTGGCCATTCGAATTCTTGGGCCGGTTGCAGCACGCCGCCAGCAGCAGAGCAGCCCGAGTGATGCGTTCTCCAGTTTGAACGGCAACAACCAAATCTCGGCCGACCAGGCGCGCCGATTGCACCTGGTAAACGAAATGACAACGGGCAGTCTGGCCGTCACGCGACTGAATGCCCCACCACTTGAAATTGAGTGGCCGCTACTCGTGCTGACGCACTGGGAGCCCGACTGTGAAGCAATCGAAGGTTTACGCGACGACTTCGCAGATCATTTGTTAGTACTCAGTCAGAAACGTGGAGACAACGCAGAACGACGTGCCATGCAGAAGTCTTTCGAGTTGTTGGACGAACGCCTGGAACTCCTTGAGGCCAAGGTTCATCACGCCCAAATCGCCATTGCAAAGAACTACCGGTCGGGTGATGAATTCACGGAAATGGGCGTGGCTCTGCGTTATGTCCGCCGTGTTCGAGCCACGGCGAACCGCTTTCGTCAGGCTCCTTCGGAGTTCAAAGAGCGCCGCTTTGCAGGCGGCAACATCGAAGAGTTTCTCATATTCTGTTACACACAAAGTCTCGCCATTGGTGAAGCGACGCCTGATGATGAAGCGGAGTATATTCGGCTCTACAACAGCATTCGAAACTACGCTCAGGACATTTGGCATTTGGAAGATTTGCGGACCGAGGTACAGTTTCGACTTCAGGACCTTTCCATTGCGGAAAGTGAGTTGATTAACATGGGCGCAACGGATGCCGCTCGTGATCAGTAAGCCATGCACAGGTTCAAAGCATCGAGCATTGCCGACGAGTAGACGACGCGATTGACAATGAAAGAAATCCCAATTGGCATCGATTTGGGGACAACGTTCTCAGTCATTGCGTATCTCGACGCATATGGTCGGCCCCAGACAATTCGCAGCGCTGAAGGCGAGATATCGACTCCCAGTGTTGTGATGTTCGAACCCGGACCTGGCGGCGTCATTTCGGCAAACCCCGTCGTGGGACGTGCGGCGGTTGGAGCCGCAGCCATGTTTCCGGAGCATGTCGCGGAAATGATGAAGCGCGACATGGGACGCGACACATACCATCGACCAGTAGCCGGTCGAAACTGGCGTCCTGAACTGCTTCAGTCGTTCGTACTGGCGAAGCTCAAGCATGACGCGCAACTGGCCGAAATGCCATTTCGGCGAGCTGTTATTACAGTACCGGCTTATTTCAATAACAGCCGACGCGAGTGCACCATTGAAGCCGCTGCGTTGGCCGACATTGAGCCTCTCGCCATTATTAATGAGCCCACTGCAGCAGCCTTGGTGTACGGCACACAACATGGTTTCGTTGATGATGGACGCGTCGCCGGAGTCGAAAGAATCCTGGTGTACGATCTGGGTGGCGGCACGTTTGACGTAACGCTCATGGAAATCGAAGGGCGGGAGTTTCGCGTTATTGGCACCGATGGCGATGTCGAACTCGGTGGTCGCGACTGGGATGTCGCAATCGCCAATCGAATTGCCGAAGAATTCATGGCACAATTCCGAGGACGCGACCCACGACTGGACGGTCGGGGTTTCCAAAAGCTGATGGCCGAGGCCGAAAACGCCAAACGGATGCTGTCGAACCTCGAACAGACAGTCATCAACCTGGAAATCGGCGGTGACATGCTCCGCATGCCACTAAGTCGCACTGATTTTGAAGGCCTCACAATAGACTTGCTGGAACGTACCGTTTTTACCAGCGACAAGGTTGTACGAGACGCTGGACTGAACTGGGGAGACCTCACGCGCATTCTGCTTGTCGGCGGATCAACGAAAATGCCGGCTATTGCGCGTCGTCTCGAAGAAGAATCGGGCATCGCGGCGAGCAAAGTCCTTGCAGCCGACGAAGCGGTTGCACATGGCGCCGCCATTTACGCGGGACTTCTTCTGGGAGCGAAAGGAATTCGAGAAATCATCATTTCTGCACCGCAACTTGAAGGGGTTTCGGTGAAAGACATTTGCTCGCACAGTCTCGGAATGCTGGTGAAGGATCGAAAGACCAGAGAATTGCGTGACTCCGTCATCATCGAAAAGGGCTCGCGACTCCCCGCGCAAGGCGAACGATACTACGAGACAACGGTTGCGAATCAGCGGGGAATCAAAATTCGACTTACAGAAGCCCACCAGCCGATTTTCGAAAACGTCATTCCGCTTCCCGAATTATCGCCACCACTTCCCGAAAGAAGTCCAGTACGTGTCGAGTTTACTTTCGACAACAACGGCTGCCTGGAAATCGTCGTCGAATTATTACGACGAATGCAGGGAATTCAGCTTTCGGCCTCTCAGGTGATTCACCAACAGCGAATTCGATTTGTTCGAGGCGAACTGAAGAGCTAATTGTCCTGATACATGGCAACGAAGATGCTCGTCCAGCAGTCAACTTCGCGGGTGACGTACTATTGAGTTCCATTGACACATGCGGGGCAATCGCGCACTCCTTTGCCAGCACAGGTGTTGCACCTGACTTGACGGGTTCGACGTTCCTGCACCTGACGGGCGCCCGCACCCACCCCCACGGTGGCTGTCACAATGTACGACTCTGTTATCTGACCATTGTTACAGTTTCGGTTCAGGCAATCGAGCACGCGCCGTCCATTGCACACGACACAGGTTCTGTCGTTAAAAGCATTTCCCTCAAGCCCAAGTGAGGCCAATGACTGGGAGCCCGCTTCGTATTCCGCGACGACTCGAAACGTAGCGTCTTCAACTTTCTGCGGCGCCGCTTCGATTTGTGGTTCACCCGGTTCATCCCAAAACTGATCGAGATACTCCAGCGTCTTCTCAGCGGTCACCCCATGCAGCAGCGAGTGCTTCTCATTAGGGAACGTCCCCGTTACCAGCGAAACCAATTCACCGTTCGTATTGAACGCTGCTCCTTCCGCGAACGGTATGGGAAGAGCAAGTTGCATGAGATAGCTTCGAGGAACTGACTCCCTCACGGCATCCGGGACGGCAGTCACCTCTACGGTCTCACGCAGCATTTCGGGGTCATTGGGCGAAGTCCGGCACAGCAGACTCAGCATTTCACCTTGGACAGACGGCTTCCTCGCAATGCTTACTGGCGTGGCACCCAGGCGCGGTGCATGGACGACGGCGAGGTCAGCGTCGTCGGCCAGGAAAATCACAGTGCCAGCAATTTCCTGCCCATCAGGATTCTTTATCTGCGTGAGCAGCACCTCAGACGCCACTCCCAATGTTTCGCTGTACACGCTTCGACGTGAGGTAACCAGTAAGTCTGGGGCAACCGCAAAGCTGACTCCCGATGAACGTTTACCAAGTTGTCCATTCGCTTGCTTCGCGGCGCGCTCCTGGCTCGCGAACACGGGGACCATGTGCAGCCAACCGGCTCGGCTGTATGAAGATTTGACCCGACCTTGCCGTTCCAGGTCGGCCAACAGCTCCTCACACTGTCGCATCACTGCGCCTTGCGGCTTGTAGGTTTTGTCGGTCATGAGGCTCAATAGACGCCTTACGTTGTGAGCAACCACGCTACAGTCCGGCAGACCATCGGCAGCGCGACGAAAGCGGCTCATGGCGGCTGGGTAACTCGCCTGCTTGACCAGACTGATCGCCTGGCTGTTGAGCGCCTCGGGATGGTCCGGCTCACGCAGCAGCACCTTCCCAAAGTAATCCTGCGCCTTGTCTGCCGCATTGGGGCCAGCCGCGGGCAGAGAGAACAGCAAACCGAGTAAATACAGCGCCTTGATTCCGTCGGGATCGTCCTGGCTGGCGGACTCCAGTAATTCATACGCCTGCGCGTACTGCCCTACCATAATCAACTGTTCCGCCTGATTGACCTTGTCAATCACTGTGTCGCGAGCCGAGTCAACCTCGGTCTCTGGCAACCATTGGGCTCCCACTCGGAATAAATGCTCGTCGTCACGACGTTGCCACTCTTCCAATGCCTGATCAACCCGCTCCTGCTGTCTCGCGTCAAACTCATGGCTCTGGACAAACGCCAGATACTCCTGATGCCCTAACGCACCCGACCGCTCGCGGTTTACCGTTTTCGTAAACTCGAACAGTTCACTATCCGTAACCGTGGTCTTTTCAGGCGGGATGGAAATAATCCGTTGCGTCGGCGGTTTGGCGGGTGGAAAACTTCTTGGACCGGTTGCAATAGGAGGTCGAACCGGCGTTGTGGCTAACGCATTCGCAGTCACTCCCGGCTGATTGACGCCTCCTATGTTATTCGTCATCACTGGCGGCTGAGCCGTGGCATTACTGGCCAGTAGTTGGCTGTTTTGAGGCGTCGATTCAATGGGCTCGACCTGCTTGGGCGGCACAATCGCCACTGGCATTTGTGGAGGTGCTGTCGCGACTTCCGGCTGCGAAGGTTCCTTGACCAAAACTTGAGGAGCAGGCGAGGCGACTTCCGGCTCTTGCGGCTCCGCGATTGACTGACTCACAGCACTATTCTCGTCCGGCCTGTTCGAGTCTGCGACTTTCGGCGACGCCAGCAGCCACCATACGAGGGGAACGAAAACGAAGACGAGTAGGCCAACCGCAAGTCCGGCGGCGGCAATGGTTACATTACGAGGCGTTAGGAGCTGTGTCGCCCATGACTCAGTTGGTTGCTTAGGCTTTGAAGTTTTCTTTTTCTTCTTCCGGGGCGAGGGAAGGTGCTCGCCCCGTTCGTCAACTTCGTCGCTCCACTCCTCCGACATTGCTGAGGGCACGTCCGCAGAGATCTCGGGCGAGCCAACCGATTCTGCCTCTGGAAGTCCCAGCGCCAATCTGAGCTCGGTATCGTACTTGGCTTTTCGATCCGGAGTGAGCAACACACTCCGCGCGAGTGCCAATTCACGCAGCAGCTTCTGTGTGAGCGTCGCGTGAGGGCCCAACTCGTGCGATTTGACGAGCTCCATTCGGCGATCACATTGCGATTTGATCAGCGTCCAGTTGCAACTGAAGAGTTCAACATCGAGCAAATCGTAGTGATGAGGAGGCAACTCCACACCAGGACGTTTGTGACGCGGAATGTCCAACCATTCGAAATAAGCGTCCATGAAGCCCTCCGGATCATTGTTCTGTCACGTCCTCAAAGAGTGTACCCGCAAACTCCGGAATCCGCCAGATCATGACCGTCGTGAAAGAGCAACCTGCGGCGACGGGAGGAAGTGACTACGCGCAAATCCGGGAAGCCGGCGAGGCCAGGGGAACTCTAGATCGCTAGAAACTTGCAATTGGGCATCCATCACGCCGAGCACCTATGGCTATGTTTGGGAGTTACCGAAATAGCTGGCCCCTCCCTCAATTTCTGAACTTCTCGTCGCGAAACGACCACCATCGGTGTAGGAAGCCTTTGGTCGGTCGAACTCTGGCGACGGTGTTCCTGGGCGTATGTGCCAAAATGGGAATGAGTTACGCGTGTGAAGCAACGGCGAATTGAGACGCCTCACTTTCCAGATCTTCCATGCTTTGGTACGGCAATTCAAGATTTCTCGGACAGTTCCCGTACACGGCACCGAATATCCAGCTTTGTCAAAACGGGTGTAGCATTTTTCGGTTGCGCGATTGGGGAGGATGCGTCATATTGGTTGTTTTTTCAGTGACAGCCTTTTTGGGAGATGATGCGATGGCAGGGATGGAATGAATTGAGTGCTGAGGAACGCTGGGTCGCGGAGCAGGCCGTGATGAATTTGCGGACGCTCAACAAAGCGTGTCGCGAAGCGAAGCCGGGGACTGTGCTCTCGGTGGCGGAAGCCTTGGCGATGTAGCAAGGTCGGGAGGCGACACGACACATGTTGGAAACATCGCTCAATGCCGAAGGCTGTGAGGTTCAAAAGTCGAGTCTGTCGGCGAGAGCGCCGAACGGGGCGCCGAGCCGAACGTGCTGCGGAGTGCACAAAGGCCATCATGGTCAGCGAACTCGCCAGGTGCTCACGCAAGCGGGAGAGATTTCTGTTTCGCGGATTTATCTGAAGTGTGTGCAATGTGGAATGGGGGGATATCCCGTCGATGAACACTTGGGGATTGAAGGCCGTTATTCACGTCAGGCTCAGCAACTCATTTGCCTAGCTGGTGCGAGTTGGTCGTACGACATTTCGAGTACGCGTCTCGAAGAGTTCTGCGGATTAAAAGTCTGCGATGAAACCATTCGCCACGTCTCACAAGAGCATGGAGCACAGGCCAACAAGTGGCTGCGGAGTGATCCGGAGGCGGTTAAAGAGTTCAGCGAGGAACAAGGAAACATCGAATTCACCACCGATGGAACCAGCGTCAACACCGTTGGTGGCTGGCGGGAAATGAAGGTGGGGATCTTCAGCAAACGCGATTCGGCCGAAACAGCAACGCCTGCCGAATGGGATTCACGTACGTTGCCTGCTCCGAAGGGACGCGTGGCTTTTGCTGCCATTGAGCAGAGTGAAGATTTCGGTCGACGCTGGAAATCGTGGAGGAAACGTTTGGGACTGGTTGACACCTCAGCGATCACGGTTGTCGCCGATGGAGCCAAATGGATTTGGCAGAAGCAACGCCAGCACTTGCCTGAAGCGGACGGTGTGCTCGATATTTATCATGCGTTGGAACACATCGCTGCCACCGGAAAAGTTCTGCATACTGATCTGCAACCAGCCACTCAGTGGAACGAACAAGTGAAAGAGGTTCTGCTGCACTCCGGGTACCGGGGTGTTGCGGAGTTTGTTCAACGCGGCTTTGAGACGCTCACTGACGCTCATCAGTCAGCCGTGAACGCCTTGCTGGATTATCTTGCTCCACATGGCCGCCACTTGAATTACCGTCAACGTCTGGCGAAGGGGCAATGCATTGGGAACGGCCAAATTGAAGGAGCCTGCAAAAACCTGATTGGCCGCCGCCTGAAAGCCAACGCCGCCCGCTGGCGCGTCCGCCGCGTCAACCGCATGGCGGGCCTGTGCTCAATCATGTACACCAACCACTGGAAAACCTACTGGCAATCCACCTGAAACACAAAAACACAATCCATTGCTACACCCAACTACAAGAAGCAGACGGCTTTCTGGGTTGCGGTTTACAATTCAAAAGTTAGAATTCGCCCCTCGGCTCTGGCAGCCGGTCGGGAAAGGATCATTCTTTTCCACCAACATCAGATCAAGCACCCCTAGCTCAATTGGATAGAGCATCGGTCTACGGAACCGAAGGTTTCAGGTTCGAATCCTGAGGGGTGTACTAGACTTACGACGATTCGACAGTCTCGTGCACTATTGAAATGCACTAAAAAAGCCCCCGATCAGTAGCAGCTGATCGAGGGCCAAAACAAAACCTTTCGGCTTTGCTTTCGTGTTTCATCACTAAGCTGAGAGGTTCAAATGTCTCGTCCTAACAAACCCTGGTTCCGCAAATCCAACAAGACTTGGTACGTCTGGTTTGACGGCAGACAAGTCAATCTGGGCAAAGACAAAAAAGCGGCTCACCAGAAGTTCTATGAGTTGATGGCAATCCCCGAGGCAACACCACGCCCCGTTGTCACCAAAACCATTTCGGTTGCCGAAGTCGTCGATTACTTCATGGAATGGGTACAGCAGAATCGGGCGGCGGACACCTACGAGTGGTATCGCTACCGGCTGGAGCGGCTGTGCCGCCGCTACCCGAGCTTGGCCGCAGAAGACCTGAAGCCGTACCACGTCGAGCAGTGGGCCAGCAGCTACGAGCTTTCGACCACGTCGAGACGCAACTACCTGCGAGCCATCAAGCGTTGCTACCGTTGGGCACATCGACAAGGTTACTTGAAGACCGACCCCATCGTCGGGTTGGAAGTCCCTCGATCTGAGAGCCGGGAAACTGTGCTGACTCAAGGGGAGTTCGACACGCTGATGTCGTTGGTCCGCAGTCCCGAATTGGCGGACCTGATGAACGTCACCTGGTTGACCGGCTGTCGTCCTCAGGAGTCGCTTATCGTTGAGGCTCAGCACGTGGATGTTGCCAACCAGCGCTGGATCTTCCGCACGTCCGAGTCGAAGGGCAAAAAGGTCAGCCGGGTGGTTTACCTGAACGACGAGGCCATGGAAATCGTCACCCGACTTATGAGGCAGTATCCAGCGGGACCAATCTTCCGGAACAGTACCGGCCAGCCCTGGACGACTGACGCCGTGAATTGCGGATTCACGGCCCTTCAGACACGCATGGGCAAGGTTGCCATGCAGGCAGAGGGAATCGAAGTCTCCCAGAACGAAATCAACGCCTTCGTGCAGACACTTTCCCCGACTCACTCGGTAAAAGGTGAAATCGTCGGGAAGTCTCCCGCTAAACTGCGTCAGGAGGCCAAACGCAAGCTGATTCAAAAGAAGGTCAAGGAACTTGTCCCCCGTTACTCGCTTTATGCGTTGCGGCATTCGTTCGCCACGAACGCGCTGCGGAACGGTGTCGATAGTCTCACCGTTGCGATTCTGTTGGGACATCAAGACCCCTCGACGTTGGCTCGTGTGTATCAGCATTTGAACCAGAACCCTGAGCACTTGTTAGAACAGGCTCGCCGCGCTACGGCCTAGCTACCCGAGAGGCGAATGTGTTTCAGCTTGGCGCGTCGGGGAGCTGTCGGTTCCTCGATGCGATCCCCTTCCCTGCATGATTCCAGGTACGTGTCCAAGTCCGACTGGGCAATGCGAATCGTTCCCCGTCCCAACCCGATGCGATGACAAGCCAGCTTGCCACGCTCTACGAGGGCGTAAACGACCGACCGGCTCACCTGAAGTTGCGTCGCAGCTTGTTCCACAGTCAGAAGCATTCTTCTTCCTCCTGTTCGTCTTTGGCGTCGCTGCGGTTCCCGAAGCGGAAGTCTTGAGACTCCCGAAACGTGCCCTCCTTGCGGGCCTTCTTCTCCCATTTCTGAAAGATGTCTTCGTCCACCACTTCGTTGCGTTCTATTTGTTCCCGCAGGAACTCAACCAGGTCCGCACTTGTCGCAATACACCGTCCCGACTTTGCCGCGGCGCTGGTCAGAAATCCCATGGCGCTCTGCAACGCCCGTTTGCCCCCGATCAATTCTCGATTGACTCGCTCCAATGGTTCGTGCGGCTGTCCGGCCAACGTCTGGAACGTGGCGACTGCTTTGACCCAGGCCGGAAGGCGACCACAGCGGTTCTGGTGCTTGTTCTTCCGGTCGACCGGTCCGTTGGTCATGGCAAAGAATGGACGCTTCTCGAGTTCTGCCAGTCGGGAGATGATCGCCGGAATCATCCGGAACACATCGTCAGCACGACACAATCCGTACTCATCGAGCCAAGGCTTTCGAATTTGATACTCGATTCGCGTCGCGGCATTCGGGATGCGCCCACCCCAGCGGTTCTGCTGCATGGCCAGCTGGTAGAGTTCGTCTTTCTTCTTCGCCTGGCGGAGCTTGTCATAGACATTCAGTTTCACGCGGTTCATCGTGCCGACCGTGAACCCGGAACAGCCTTCCGGCCCGTCGTAGGGATTCCACGATTTCGACGACGTCAGGAAATGCTCCTGGCGGAATGCATCGAGAAACTCGGCCTTCAGGTCGACATCCGGCAAGTCGAGGGCGAAGTCAATCCGTTTGACCCACTGGTCGTACAGCACGCCACCAAGTTCCTGGACGATTTCACCAGCTTTCCGATAACACGTCATCGCACCCAGCTGGACGCAGCCTTCCCCGGTGACTTTCAGGTACCAGTTCCCATGCTGGCGGGAATCTTGATTGCGAGTGTCGAAGGCGAGCATCACACCCGGCCATTCGATCCGATACGGCAAATGTTGTTGCTTGCCCGAGCCAATCCCTTTGGGGTAGATCAGCACTTCCTGATCGCACAGGACGTACGGTTCAGGCTGACCAGCGGCCCCGGCAGCTTCCCTAAGGCGTTCCACCTGGAGGAGTACCCGGCTGTCCTCTTCCCACCGAATCAGGCCACCTGTTTCGAGCCAGTCGACTGCGACGACGGCATTGGCGTACAGATCATCGAGAGCCACAGGACCGGAGTAGCGGTCGTCGCTTAACAACTGCGAGAGCAGTACTTTGTCATGGAATGGCAACGAAGGATCAGAGAACCACTGGCTACTCAGCAGGTGCGTGTTACCAGCGCTCGCACCTGCTGGGCCTTCGGCCTCCTGAATGGGCGTCCCGTCCTCGGCGGCCCCCCCGCCGCTCGCCGCGTTCGGCGTGCCCGCCGGTCCGGACGCCGCAACTCGCGTCCCGAGGTCGTCAGAAGAATCATCGTCAGCAATAGGGGGTTGAGTATTCATGCCGGAACGTTAGCCGGCGTGACATACCTATTGTGGGACAATCTGAGGCTTAAGAATGTCCCAAACATCCATCGGGAAGGTGCCAGACAGACGATTCGCCATTTTGCGAAATGCGTCGAATCCATCCCTACTGCCCCCAAACAATTCGTACGAGTCGTGATACGTCAACATTTTTACACGTGCTTTGGGCAGCACGAGTCGAGAAAGGTCGCGAATCTGCGCCGAGACTTCCTTCACCCAGCTTGCGCCCAAAGCCATGAGATGGGCTGCGGAGACATCGAACTGCATGACCGCGATCTGAGCCTCGGTGTACTTACGCATGAGACGCTGGTGCACGACATCGTTCAGCTCAGGCATGCTGCCCACTTGATGATCCAATGCCAACAGCTTTTCGAGGGCTGTAATGTCCCCGCCTTTTGCCTTGGCAAACAACTGCCAAGGGGATAGCTGGTGCCTCAGTTGGCACTGGAACCACACTTGGAAGAGGAAACGCACGGCGTCCAAGAGAATCACGTCAATAGGACAACCCTCCTTCGATGCTTCCGGTTCGTTTTCAACAAGGTCCGTGTAGAAAGACCGAATGAGCTCTTGTTGGTCTGTGCGGATGTCCTCCGCGTGATCGCGACCAATTCTCGCGCAGAAGTCCTGAACCTTTACGATATGTTCGCTATCTGCATTTGGCTTCTCCCGTCTCGCTCTGCGGCAAAGCAACATCGCGTCCCACCAGATGCGATCATCTCCTTTTGCGGATTCCTCTTCGCTCGTCGCCAAACTGCCTGCTCCTAAGCAGATCGTTTTCCAGAAGTAGTGAGGCGACGTCCAACAGAGACGCCAACTTGGCAGCCGATCCAGCGGCACCGTCATACATGCCATAAGAGTCTTCATTGACGTCAAATCAGCTAGCGTCCCAAGCATCTGTTTTGTCTGCAGCGCAAAACAAACTGTTCCTACGGGAACCCCTCCTTCCAGCGTCCGCCAAATCCAATTCTTGACCGGACTCGGCTTCAGTTTGAGCCCTTGTAAGAATTGCCGCATTTTCTGTTTTGAATTGTCAGATTTGCCCACCGTTATCGCTCCTCATGAGTTTCATAGGGGAAATCTCATTGAGAAGCACACGGCATGCCACGGAACGCGAGTCGCTGGCGGAGAGAGTCGGCGAGCGAATGACGGGCGGACCGGGTGGCCGCCTGCGAGATGGCTGGGAGTCTCTCCAGCGGCCCCCGGTCGGTCCGCCCTGACTTCCAACCCGCCACCGACTCGCGTGGACATGACACGACGACGTCGACGACACATTGGCTGCTTGCGAGTCGCTTCAACTCTTTTCCAGCTCCGCTGGTCGGCCTCCCATTTGTAAATGAAGCGGAACCCACTTTCCCTCGCCGGCTTTCGCTCAGTACGATATGAAACAATACCAATCACTTACGTCGATTATCCGACTACAGAGCTTAGAGTCCTTGGGGCAATTGATAACAGTACAGGACGACGAAATGCTTTCCGAGTATGACCGAATTGACCTCATCAAGAAGGCAGGCGCGCTTCACTTAATACCTGAGAATTCCGATTTCTTCGCCGAGGTGACGCGCATTAGCGCGATTGCTGCGTCGTTGGGCGAGAACGGTGCCCCGCTCTTCAATATATCCGATCATGAGTGGAAGCAGTGGATTAACTCTGATGAACCGATGTCGGAAGCAGCGGAGTACGGCGGTGATCCCGTTGAAAGCCTATTCGTCGCGGAGTTTGTTATTGACGGTGGTGCATTTTTGGCTCTTCCAGTCTGTCGGGCGAACGATCATTACTCACTGCAAACGCTACTGAGAGCGGTACTACGAAGTGAAAGATTCAGAGATACGCAATTTCGCAAAGAGGCGTCGCAAATCGCTGCAACAGGCCTTCTGGCCAGCGACATTGCTCTACGAAGGGCGGGGCTCAGTAGGTTCACTCAGCCAACCGATTCCGAGAATGGGGACCTTCGATGGCCGGATCGCAGCAGAGCGCGAGAACTTGAGAATGCCGTCGCGATTGATCTGGCCGATTTTGACCACAAACTTCAGGAAATGGGCTACGGACAAAACCAGCTTGACCGGCTTTCCGTTCGGGCGGGTGCCTGCACATTGTCGTACGGCTTCTACTCCGATAATCCAATGTGGAAGACGCCCATCGTCATGACCGACGGCGAGTTGATCCTTGCAGCCGCTTCGACCATCGTTCCGGCAATACGCCTGGCTATCTTGGAGTGTGCAAGTCAACATGGCCTCAATGATGCGGTTCGCGACGCTTATGGTGAAGTAGTGCGATACGATGTCGTTCGCTCGGCGCTGACCATGGACTGGGCGCCCGTTGAGCCAAAGGAAGACGTTGACGCCGAGTCAACGATTGTCTTTCAATTCGACGTCGACAAGGTTGCGTTTGTTTACCTGGATTCCGTTTGGGATCCGGAAGGTATCGCTGGCACAGCACTACAAGACAGGATCAATGCTAATGATGCGTCCGAAGAGTGGCGTGGGTTTCAGGCACTCCATCTTGTAGTGATCGAATTTGTCGTCGACGCGTGCTTCCAGTTGCCACAATCGGCCGTGCCCTCATCAACGGTCGTCTCTATCTCCTCAGACGAGCTTGTGATATTCAGCGGGCTCAATCAGAGCGACCAAATCGCATTGTGGAAAGTAGCTAGGTCGATTCATTCAGAAGAAAGACAGCTTCGCTCAATCATGGGGGAAGGGTTTTTAGACTCCTACAGCATTTACGACACTAACAAAAAGTCGTTCTACGTGAGCGACGAAGGACGTCCGGACGCAATTTGGGCGATGGCAACTGGTGTTCTGTGCAGGAGGAAACACCTTGCGAGATGTGATCGGCATTTTGCCCCGTGTCGAGCGAGCCGCACATGGAGGGGGGGCACCAAGCTGCATTCGCGGCCAAACGAGCCGATCTATGTCGCTGAGGATTCATCACCCGCGAATGTCCACCTTCTAGCAGAAGTGGGCCGATGCTACATCTGGGTGGCCAGCCGATCTGAAGTGGGATGTCGACTTCCGCCCGTATTACTCGGAGAATTCTTGGCATTCTGGGCCTGGCAGATGATTCCAGATGTTGCGGCGAATTCATCGTCCGAATTCAATATGCGAATTGATGCTGTCGTCACAAGAGAATCCCAAATGTGCCCCGTCTGTGGGGACAGCGTGTCAAGTTTCCACTTCTGCTTTCGACCGGACCGTGTCAACTTCTTCACCTCAGAAGATTGGCTTTCGCGGCTGCTGGAAACGGTTGACAATACGGGAGAACGCCAAATCCTCGTTGAGCTACTGCCAGCGATTCTTTCCGCACTTAAACATGAAATCGATGTAGATGCGGTACACGAAATCGTTGACCGATGTGCACCAGTTGGAAACAAGCGGAAACTGGTTACCGTTCGTGGAGGTGATGCTCAAATTATCTCATTGGAGGGCCTGCCAAGGATTCGCACCATCGATGACTTTGACCTCGGAGTGAATGCGGATGCCATCGGAAGCCATGCTCAAGCAAACTGGAGTGACAAGACTACCGAGGCATACAACGCGATTGTTGAATTCCTCTTTCACCAGTTTCGCGACGTCGTCGACAATTGGAGTTCGGATCATTGCCTGGAAACACTGATGCTTCAACACGAGCGACTGGTCGCCGAACGCAAACAGCTTGAGACGCAAATTCCATGCACAATTGCCTGCTACGGCGCTGATGAGGACCATGTACTTCATCTACGAAACATGCTCGGCGACATCGACCGAGCGTCAATTGCCAGCAGGTTTCTCATTGAATATACGGCGGCTGTTCCACCGTCTGGCGGGGCTGAGCTTAGCCTTTCAGGCTATGACCGAGCGTTGGCGCTCGCCCTAGACATTGCGACCTATGGAATGCAAAGCGACAGCGTTCAGTATGGTGTTTCGACCCGGTCCTTAAGAATCCTGGGATCGGGAAGGCTGAGCCAGTTGGACGAACACTACGACAACGTCGCCGCGAAGTTTTCTCATTCCACTTTTCGCAGCAAGTTCTTGCTGATTCAGAAAGCCGACCTGCCATCAATTGAGGAGGAGTCTCGGGATGACCCGAAAATGTTCGATAAACTTGAAGCTGCGACGCGCCAAGAATATGGGATCGAATTGACCAATCTTTTGAGGCTGTTCGGATTTATTGCCAATTCTCCATTCACGCAAGAGTCGGGTTTTGGGAATGCAAGGACTGCAGAACTGATTGGGTACCTTTCTACTGAGTTGAACATGCCAGAGGACCAATTGCATTCAGTGTTGGCGCGCATCACGCTGCGCAGACGCAAGTCATTTTTAAGGCCACCGAGTCCGTTTCGTGCAGTTGACGTATACCCTTGGCGCTTCAACAGGGAGCTCTCGTATTTGCGACGTCCGCTAATCGTCCACGAACACAATGGCGAACCGATGCTTTGCTGGGGAATGCGAGCTGTTGTCCAGGCCGCGAGTTATTGGGTAACCCTTTGCACGGAGGGACGAATGAAGAACCTCTCCACAAACGCTATGAAGTCGTTGCAGGGAGAAATTGCAAACGCACGAGGTCACGCTTTTAATCGACACGTGGCCAACTTGGTGCGACAAAGGGAAGGTATTTCCTCCCGTGCGAATGTCACGCGACTTAAGTCGAAGCGTGTGGAAGACATTGATGGACATGACTTGGGCGACATTGATGTGTTGGCCGTTCAATTGAGGTCAAGGAAAGTATATGTAATTGAAGTGAAGTCGTTTTCAGCCGCAAAGACGCCAGTTGAGATGGCCAACGAACGCGACAAATTGTTTGGTGAGGAATCGGAAGAAAATGGCGCGGTAAGGAAGCATCTCAGGCGTGTTCAGTGGATACGTGACAACCTGGATACCGTAATTGATGACATGGCGGGGGACCAATTGGAGGCATCGATTTGGACTGTTGTTCCAGTCATTGTGATTGACGAAGATCTGTTCATGTCACATCTTATCGCCGACGCGATTCAGGTTGTGACCCTCGAGGCATTTCTCAGGATCCTGGACCGAAACACTGGCCATTAATCTTCGTTGAGTTCCTGTTCAACAACGTGATTCGGACGCCGAAAACAATGTGTCGCGCTATATTTGTCGTCACCCCGCCTTTCGTTGATAGGCTTTGACCAAGCCACCCACGAATGAGTTTACGCCGATCTCATCCAGTGAGATGGACTCGACCTCATCCGGTTCTTCCCTCACAGGCGGAAGATGATCCCGTTCCATGTGGCTGCGATGGTGGTTGTAGTAGTCGACAAACTCGCTGACGAGATAATCCAAGTGCCGTTTGCCGAACACGATAAACTTTTGCAGACATTCCAGTTTGATCGTCTCGATGAATCGCTCACAGCGACCATTCAGATTCGGACTGGCCTTCGGTAACGCATTCGTCCGCACGCCTTGACTCTGCAATGCCTCGGCGAATTCTTTGGTGAATTTCGTGTCGCGGTCGTGCATCACAATTACGGGTGACTGCTCGCGTCCTTTGGTTTCGCTCAAGAATCTTTCGGCCTGTTCGGTGACCCACGCCGAATTGGGATGCTCAGTTGACGTCGACACAATCACCTCCCGACTGCTGACACAAAGCCATACAAGCACGTACAAGTCCCGAAAACCACGAGGTGTGACAGCCTTGACGCTGAAGAAGTCGCAGGCCCATAGCGTCTCTCTGTGACGCTCAACAAACTTCGTCCAGGAGTCCGAAGTTCGGTCCGGTCCTGGTGCGATTCCTTCCTCCTTGAGAATGTTCCGGATGGTCTGACGACTGATCTTTTTGATTCCGAGCTTCCGTAGTTCTCCGAGAATCCGCGTATAACCGAACCCCGTCGTCTGAGCGATCTGGATAACCAGTTCCCGAAGTTCCTTCGGCTTCCTCTGACCGCCCTTCGGATTTGACTTCCGTTTGCGTCCGTCCCGTTCCCGAATCCAGCGGTAGAACGTCTTCGGTGACACAATGGTGATCAACTCTTCAATGGCACGCCCCAATTCTTTCCCCAACTCAAGCAGCCGACTGCGTTCCTCCGGCTTGGTATGAACGTGACCATTCACGCGTGACCTGAGGATTTTGTTCTCTTCCTTCAAAAACTGCACATACCGGGCGAGTTCACTGTCAGTCACCGAAGCAATCAGGGCCAGCAGTGGATGGAAAATCTTCGTCATGTTGGTATTGTCGCAGTCTGTAATTTCGCCGGTGAGAACACATTCGTTGTACAGCGCTGGAACACCAGAAACTGCGAGATTCCATCCCAGTTTTTGACCTTCCTCACAGCGACTTGAGTCGGCCTCCCAAGAACCGGCACGACCCGCCCATGCGGGTCTCTCTCCACTCCCCCCTGCCCAGTTCGTGCACGATTGAATGCACTAAACCCCTGGCAAAATGCACGAAACTATGTAATCTGTGGAAGTCCGCAATTGCCGATGGCCAGTGTTTTTACTGGGTTTCCAACGTTTTGTGACGTGCCACCTCAGGCCTACGGAACCGAAGGCTTAAGACCGCTGTCAAGAGTGCGAGATCTGGTCGACGGAACCGAAGGGGTTAGCCGTCCTTCAGTTTCTTCTGAATGTCCTCAATCGTCGACATCGCCACGTTGATACTGCGGACGTTGGCCAGGTCAACTTTTGCCAGGGTTTGGTAGAAAATCTGCGTCAAAGAATGACGTCTGGGACTTGCCTTCTTCAAGGAGGCCTCGACCGTCTTCTTGACTTCTTCCAACTTTATCACTGTGCTTCTATTGCTTTCGAGGATTTTACGAATCTCCTCAACACCACTTGGTGCCAGGTCGAGTCCGGGCAAAGAAAGTCGCTTGGTGATCTTGCTCCATGAACTGCGCACCAGCGTTTCGAGTTGACTTGTCAGTGCTTCTCTGGCCTGCTCACTGGCATGTTCGGATGAGCCTGCGATTGTTTCCAGATCCAACTTGCCGCCGATCCAACCCACGACTGCTGCCGTCGCACCACGGACACCGCTACCAATCCGCTCACTTACGCTCTTCCAGTCGCCGTCGAGACCCTGGATTGCCTCATCACACATTTGGAGTGCATCAGCTCGCCCTTCATCTGACGAAGAATATGGCATGTAGACCATTGCCGGACCATTGATGCTGACCAGTGCAAAATGCAATCGATCCAACCTGTTTTGGTAACGCTCATCATCCTCGTTATCTCGAATGGCGGACTCGATCAATTCCAGTCGGGTCCGAGCAACCTTGAATCGCGGTAAGAGGGACTGGACTTGCTTGTTGAATTCATGCTCGTCCCGTAACCGCCCGGCCGTCGCACCGGCCCTCCCACCAGCACTGCCAGCCTGCCGAATAATTTTGTCACGGGCCTCGTAGAACTTCTTTTCCAGTTGTTGCTTTGTCCGGTAGACCTCGCACAACCGCTTCAGGTCTTCGATTGTGAGTTGCGATAATTGTTTCATGACCATTTGGCGCATTTGGTCGTCGTTCTGTTCCCCTTCTTCCTGCTGTTTCTCAGATGATTTCCCGGAATTGGATGACGTCGACCGTCTGCTGGAATGACCGTCATCCCGCTTCTCTCTGTCACGTTCAGGACTGGTAGTTGATAAACTGGCAACCGCACTGGAGGCTACCGTTGCCAGCATCGCGGCTAATTCCAGTTTCTCATTCGGGGAAAGTTGTCCCCAGAGTTTTACAAGCACCTGCCGCTTTGTGCCTGGGCCTTCTTCAAACTTCTTGTCCCCTGGAAGTTTCTTGTCGGTGGCGCGCTCAGCTTTCTCTCTACCCTTGATTTCGTATTCCTGTTCGAAGCTGTTGTCTGCCTTTTTCAATTCTTCCAGAAGTCGCCTTGCCTCATCCCGGAGTTGGTCCATTCGGGTGTCCAGTACAATACGACGGGACTCGTCCTTCACGCGCTGAACCATACGTAATGATTCCACCCTTCGGGTCGATGCGACATGCGGCCGGGACTCAGACTTCAGTTGCCTTGCTCGGCTCCCCATAATGTCGGCCTCACGTTCCAACGCACTGCTGTCGTTAATGGGAACGCCATTTGCCTTGTTAGTCTCACGGACACGCCCCTGCATTTGTTGAACGACATGCCAACCTTCGTGGGGCAAGTGGCGTTCCTGCCCTGGGGCCAGATGAATGTCCGTGCCCTGGGCATACGCCAGCGCATTGAGCTGCGCGGGTTTCGCAGAATTGTAGTGCACGCGCACATTCGACATGCTCAAGCCACTGAGCTGTTCCAACCCGGCTTTCAGATTGTCAGGCAGCCTGTGTTGTTCGCTGAGATATGAGTGCCGTGACGTATCGTATGTGTGGCGCGCATCTGACCGTCAACCACTCGACTCGGTTTCAATGACTGAAGTTGGCTAGTCGAATCCACCGGAGCACCATGAAGAAGCCCCCTGTCGACCACGTCAATTCCAATGTATGAAGAACAGAAAGTTCGCCCGACGTTACCGTCCACTCGGCTTTCTCGCACAGCACGACTACTCTGGCCCATTCGACCTAGCCCAATGCCATGTTTCATCAGTATCTCGCTCTTTACCATGTCCAATCAGTCAATGGAAACAATCGACTATTTTTTGTGTGCTGCCTCATAATCTTTCGCAAACAACTCCGCCTGCTCCTTCTCAACTTTCCTCATGTCGAGCTTTTGTCTTTTTCCTTCCAGATAATAACCGGTTTCCGTATGTTTATCACGTCTCTTCTTCGCTTCGCGAATTTCCTTCTCGTGGTTACGAATGTGTTGATCGACGGTCACCGTTTGGTCGGAGTACTCCATAGGTTCACAAGACTCATTCGGAATCCAAATGGTGTTTGGCTGTGCTTGGGTGGGGCCTCCCGCCCATGTCGTCAGTATGTCACGAAGCTCTTCAATTAAAGAGAGACGCATCTCATCTCCAACACCGGCCGGCCAGCTTGTTTCTCCCTGGCCAAGTATGGTGATCGTTTTGCCCCGGACAGTCACCTTAAGCTCGAACCTCTTTCGATGTTTGTCTGCAAGTTTCTGGAGTTCTTTAAAGGCTGAGTTCTCAAACCAATTCATGCAAGCCACGCATATCGTTTGATCGACGTTGAATTCGACCGTCACTTTTTCATTGGCCCCGTCCTCGAAGGCGTTCTTAATAGAGGGCAGAGATTCTTTCCAGGATTTTTGCTCCGCGTGGCTGACACCACCTTTTCCTCTTTCAGTTACTTTACATTCTCCTTTTCCAGAGCTTCTACCGTTTGTCGTGACTGTTGCCGTCGTCAGTTGTACCACCGGTTTCGTTGCATCGGATTGAGGTTTCGAATTGTCACGGAATGTTTCGCCTCCGCATTGCGTTCCGCACGGCTTGCGAATGTCGATTGACGCAACGGGCCCAGTTCTGCGATCAAACAGGTTGTGTTCTTCCAATTGTGTCACAGAAAGGTGGTGGCGCAACTGCAAGTTCACGGCACGCGTTCCCATGACATCTGCTTCCCGTTCAAGTCTACGGTCATCGTTTATCAAAGCGCCGTTCACTCTAGTCGTCGGCTTTACCCGTTCCTGCATTTGCTGAACCACATGCCAGCCTTCGTGCGGTAGGTGTTTTTGTTGGCCAGGGCCAATGTGAATGTCCTGGCCCTGAGCGTAAGCCAATGCGTTGAGTTGAGCAGGTCTGGCAGAATTGTAGTGCACGCGGACGTCACTCAAATCGAACCCGCTTAACTGCTCGAGCCCTACCTTCAGGCGGTCTGGCATTCCAGTCTGGTTGGGACGCGGAAAATCATGCGGCCGTTGGTTTGCTTGCGGATGGGCGTAGACAGCAATCCCGTTTTCATGCTCTGAACTGGTCGCGTTCTCCTGAAGTTGCAATGGTTCTGCGCCACTGCCTGCACCGTCCACGAAACCAATTCCGTAGGCAGGTGGAGTGAGTGCAGAAGCAGGTTGTCCACCCGCAACTGAGTCATTAGAGGTAGCGGCGTGCTGACGTTCCGCGCTTTTTCGACTCGCTTCAGTTTTCATGACAATAGCTCGTATTCTTCCAATTCAACAACCCTGAACTCTCCAACGTGGCCCGGCTTGGCTTTCACGTACTCTGCCAAAGAGTGGCAAAAATCACGGAAGCCTACCCTCCTTGTGAAACTCCTGTCGAATACCATTCAACAGATCCTGCTTGGAAACAACTCCGTCGCCATTCTTCAGCGATTCCAGTGAAGCGTAACGTATGACATTCATAATGGAGCCTCCGGATAGCGCGAACTCCTCTGCAATTGCCTGCAGATCTATGTCCTCGCTGAGTTTCGCGGATGGCGAGAACCCTTGCTGCCAGAGCAGCAGCCGTTCTTGAGGACGGGGCAATGGAAAGTGAATGACGGATTCGAACCGCCGGGCAAACGCCTGATCGATATTCTCTTTTTGATTGGACGCCAGGATGGCGATGCCGTCGAACACTTCAATCCGCTGGAGCAGAAAGGCCACTTCCTGATTGGCAAACCGGTCATGCGAGCTTTGCGTCTCTGTCCGCTTTCCAAAGAGTGCATCTGCCTCGTCGAAGAAGAGAATCCAGTCTTTACGCTGGGCCTGATCAAATACCTTGCCAAGATTTTTCTCGGTCTCTCCGATGTATTTGGAAATGACCATCGACAGGTCGACGCGGTAAACGTCTCGGTTTGTTGCCTTTCCCAGCAAGCAGGCCGTCATAGTCTTTCCTGTGCCGGGAGGGCCGTAGAACAGACTGCGGTATCCTGGCCGCAGTTTGCCCGCCATTCCCCATTCGTTCAGTAGTGTGTCGCCGTGCTGCAACCAGGTTTCGATTTCACCAACTTGTCGCCTCGTTCCGGGATGCAAGACTAAGTCATCCCAGGTAAGGGGTGTCTCGATGAAGCGGGCTGGAAAATTGGCACTGAAATTTGGGCGTTTGGACTGACCCGTCGTTATTCGGAGCAGCAGGTCTTCGGAGATTCTGAGCGGAGCTTTCAATGAGGCACTGTCCGACTGCTCCTCCAGTCTGAGTATGTTATGGGTTGCGAAATAGTGAGCGGCCTCGAACATTTGGAATGTTTCGAAGCGGGTTTGCAGGTCGTCGGCAGCCAGAACAAAAACGAGAGTTTCTCCAGTGGGAAGAAACTCGCCCGTCGCCTCGTGAAGTCCGCCAAACTCCGTGAACCTTCGGTCGAATGTGTTGTTTCTGGTGAAGAAGATATCGAGCAGCTTCGGCTTGACATGCGGGACGAGACTTAGAACGAGTGCAACGCGTTCGGCGAATGAGGGGCCAAACTGTTTTACGAATTCAGCGTAAGGTGATTCACTGTCGTCAAGCAATGGCGGCGTGACATCGAAGACGCTGGAGTACTCACACTCCTGGCCGAAATAAAGCTTGAAACGCGTGTCCAATACCCGCGCGAACCAATCGAGTTCGCGCTGCAGGTCGACGGCGTTCTGTTGGAGGCGATTGGTCATATCCATTCCACCTGCAGCGGTAAGTTCATCCAGGGAAGACGTATCCATTGAAATGTCCAAGGGAGACGTTCAAGCACAATGTCAAACGTTGCTCGCTCCACCTGAAGCAGCCAGCTTCCGTCGCGTGAACTGAGCTTTGCTTGCCGTTGCAAGAAGGTGCGCCTAAAACCATCAAGCGACATGTCATTCAGAATGGGGGCCTGTGCGATGACGGCACTCAACAAACGCTGACACTCGGTTGCTTCCTCATCGCTGACTGACTCACCAAATTCCAACAGCTCAATAATGTCCATGCCGCAGAGAATTTTGCAAAGTGGTGACCTGTATTCCCGTGGTTCGAATTCTTGATGGGCTAGGAACAGCAACATCCCAACGGCCCGGTGACGCGCGGCAGTATTTGCAAAACTCTGTTCCTCCAACAGCCCCATGTGGTTGAAGAAGTGAGACAGGAACGGCGCAAGAAGCACGAGCCCGGCCTCTTCAACATAGATTGCTTCGATCTTACTGAACGACACATCCGGTTCGGTAATTAAGAGATCCGGTTCATCGGCTGCGACGCCAGAATCGGACTGTGCGGCCTCGACGACGCCATCGAGATTGAAAGGCGGGACGTCGTGAGGCGATTCTGCCGACGCCGAATACGATGGCTCTAATTCCGCGTGTGGTGACTGTTCAGCAGCATGTCCTTCAACTTCCCCTGTCGCATTTGCGGACTGTTCCACATTTCGCAACACGGTTCGCAGCATTTCACGTAAGACGTCCGGCCATTCGCCTACGTGTTGGCCAACTCGTCGCGCGACGGTTGGCAGGTCATCAGGCTGTCGAGCCAAGTGCTGAAGTGCCGCGAGAACTTCCGTCGTTTCATCAGCATCGAGTCGCGCCACGGCAGGTCGCAACTGAACTGCCAGCAATTCCCACGACTTACCTCGTCGTTCCAACGCCGCAATGATTGTGAGCGCCTGAGTCTTCAATGAGTTGCCATCGGGAACGGCATCATCTGGCGCCGCAGCGACTGGCTCCAAGCCTTCGAAGTAGCCAAGGATTGAATCTAAGATTGATTTCGGTGCCGCACCCAGCGCCGAATCAGAAGTTGAAGAAGCTCTGAGAAGTCCAACTAAGGTCTGCACATCACATTTGGTCTCCTTAGAAATTGCAATTAATACGGATGCAACTAACAGCGTTACCGTTTGCATGCCTTTCTGCCTACCCTGGTCAGTCAGTAGTCTTGTCCAGAACAGTGTTCGGATGCGATTCCTTTGCGTTGGGAAATTCCCGTGAAGACAGTTCAGAACATTGAGCAACAGTCCTGAAAGTTGTTGACTGTGTGGAATATGAGCCAGTACTGCAGTGAGCCTAGCAAGCGTCGTGTCGCTGCAGTTGCCGATAATTCGAATCCAGACCCCGGATTTTGCGGGAAGTCTGGCGAGGATTTTCAACAGTTCCGCAGGGCACTGCCTAAGAGAGGTATTTAATGCCTCATCGACCGGTTCACGCACGGAAGTGTCAGCCCACCAAGGCAAGTGTCCCGTCTGCATGAACCACACAAGCAATTCGAGCTGGGACGAAGTCCGCTCTGGCTTATTGCTGATTGCGGTGGATTTTCGAGACGAGATATCATTCTCCTGCAATGCTTCAATGGGCAGTTCGATGTCTTCATCAACCCGCTGTATTGCCTCAATGTCGTTGGTCCTGAATTGTCGCTGCAGCTCAGTAGTGAGGTGCTGCACAAGTTTTTCTTCGAGACCGTCACGGTTAAGCGTGCCCAAGTCCAGCGTCAAAGTTTCAACTCGAATCAACTGGTCGGGACGAATTGACTGGTCGAAGAATGCCTCAAGCAGAGGAATGAGCAAACGCCGATGGACTTCCGCAAACTCATTTTGGAGTTTCTGCGCCTGCCGAACATCAGATGTGTACAGCTCCAGAATGTGTCGGTTAATTGTATGACGCTGTTGATGCATCTGTCAGGTTATGAGTCGAGGTTCTCTTCCGACTGATCTAAAGACTCGGACCGTTCAACTTGGTCCTTGGTTTCAGGTTCCTTTGCTGACAACTCCGTTTCCTTGGTTTCATCGATTCTCGAAACACTTCCGGCTTCAAGGGTGATTCGCCAGTTTAGGAACGCCTGTTGCAGAGGGATTGGTGTTACGAGTGGCAGCGGTGGCGACCGGTGAAATGCCGATGGAACGTACCGTGTAGCGAGAACACGAAGTTGTGGGCCATTGAAATCCAGCGGGACCGGCAAAACAATCGAATCAGAGGCAGTGGAGTCGCCAGACTCTGATGGAATCTCAAAATCGACGGCAATCCGCGAACGGCCGATCCCACGATCCGGCAGGGGATAGCCAGGCTCACCTACAGGATTACTGTTCTCATCAATAAGCTGGTACCGGACAGAGTTCTGAGGTTGTTCAATAACAACGCGGGCTGGCTGGCCATCTTCTTTCAATTCAAAATCTACTTTGACTGTCCGATCTGGCTTAACAAGTACCATGTGAGCATTTCGAAGCCAGAGAGTCTCTCCATTTCCCTTCTTGGAAGCACGCACCAGGTAAAGCGTGTCGACCGTCACCGGTTCGTCCACCAGGTCGACCGCAGTTGCGTCAAACTGCTTATTGCCAACCTTGATTTGGTTGGCCGTCGCAAAGTCCGAGAGTACGACATCGCCAGCATTGGCGAGGGGATGTGGCAACTTCACGACTTGGTTCTCCACCGTGCCAATGTCCATCATCTCCGCAACTTCACCGTCGACATGCAATGCGGAATCTGCCTCAGATTGAGTTTTGCCCTCAGGAAGGAGAAACTCTGTGAGGTCAATACTCCTGCGAAACAGCGTGTAGTTTACGGAGTCTTGCTGGTCGCGTAATTCTACAACGGTTTTTCCGTCGTAGTCGGTGGCTGCTTGGACGTCGACTGTGACATTGGGGTTTGGTCGCACAAAAGCCTGCAAGTCAGTTGTCAGAAAACTGGCGGCAGATAAGTCGTCTGAGGTTCGAACGACACGAATTCTAAGACGCGTGTCTTCCTGCAATGAGGGCACGTTTCCAGACTTCAGTGATTCGAGGTCTCTGGCAACCTGCAGGTATATCCAGGTATTGGGGCCTTTTCCTTCAACCAATTCAGACAGCTTCTGCGTGGGATCCTCGGCGTTGACGACCTCATAGGACACGCCTTGCTGGCTATCTTGAATGGCTACATAGACCGGTGCCTCATAGTCAATTTTCAGTTGAGATGAACCCTCCTCATTTCCCTCAGATAATTCCGGGGGATTTCTTTCGTGCGTTAAGCGTGGGACAAGGAAGACATTCACTCCTGCCCGAATTCGAATTGTCCGTTGCAGATACGCTAATCGCTGGCTGTCGTCATCTGTTTGCCAAGACGCACGTACGGTAAAGGTTTGATCTTCATTCATTGGCGGCAAGCGGAGTACTTGAACGCCATTTGTATTGACGCCAACAATTTGCTTGCCGTCGTGCAGTACCGGTGTGCCGTCCAAATCGCACAAGGTGTACTCGACACCCGCCTGAGGAACGTGCAGTTCGATACATCCACGTTCCTGTTCCAATTCCGAAGACGTGGACATTTGGGGAGCAATAATGTCCACGTCGCGGCGCGGCCATGGCGATCCAATTCGCAATCGATCGATCATTCTGTCTCTTGCATCACGTCCCTCTGGCGAAAATGTCGCCCTCGAGTTCTCTTGCTGAAGCCAGTGCGAGTATTCCCGTTTCCAAACCTGAAAATCGGATGTAAACGCGGGGAGTTCGTCCTGTTCATTCAGCCAATGCACGTGAACGTGAAGATGAGCGGGCGTTTCGTCGCGAATCGTCTGCCTGGCGATATCACGCGAGGTCTTGCTGTTGAATCGTTCCTGGGAGCGTGGCAAGACAAAGCTGATTTGTACGCTATAAGGATCGGACCTGAGGGGATTCTGCAACAGGCCGTAGCTCTGCTGCAAACGGCAATCGCCCGATGTCCACGGCTTCAAATGCGCGGCCGCACGCCTCTCTAAGTCTTCAGGCCGCCAGTACCCGGTTTTGGCTGATTCCCACTGGCGAAAATCGGCCGAACCTGGACGCAACAGCAGGTGCTCCACAATGAAAAAATCGTCTTCCTCTTGAAGATCCAGTTTGAGTCGCAGACGTTGTTCCAAAGCCGATAATTCGGACGCCGCGGACCGCGTACCGTCGAAACCGAGACCTCGGTCTCTCCCCATTTTTGGTAACCCGCGTAAGAATGACCGTTTGGTTTGAATGACACTCTTGGACTTCTCATGCGACGACGCCAGTTGCGAGAGGTTTGTCATTTCTTCGCCAAACCGGGCGAGCAGGTGATTCAAGAAGCGGTGCTGTCTGGACAGCATTGACGCCTCGTCCTCAAGCTCAAACTCCTCGTACCCATCACCCAGCAGTTCCGCCACGTCAGGTACCGAATCCCTCAGAGATTGACTGTAGTAGGTCTCATAATGGTCGCAGCCTGGAGACAACAAATCTTTTGCATGAGCCAACTGGCTGAAGGCGTTGGCCAGTAATTGCTCGAACAGACAAAGATACGCCTTGAGCTGACGCACTTTGGCGCGGGTGGCTGCATCTGCCTGCTGAGTCAACTGCCCCGTCCCGAGCCTGTAAATTGCCGGGAATTGTTCCTGAATCGACACGTAATGGCCAATGCTTCGATTGCGGCCGGAATCGAATACGTTTCCAGCGTCAGCGCTGAGATTTTGGGCGAAGTCTGCCGCGCGCTTTGGGGCTAACCCAGCACTTCTGGTCGCGCCGAAATTCGCCTCCAAGAGTACTGCCGGTCCCCGTACCAATTGCAGTGTGGAACTCTCACTCAAAATGGGAACTTCACTTGAAGCCAGTTCCAGGTACCAGGCGTCTGTTGTGTTTCCACTGCCTACCTGGATGCTCGTCAGCGACCGTACACCTTCGACGTCCATGATCACTTGGATGAAATCGGATTTGCGGATGGCGTTCTGCTTGTGATGACGCTCCAGGTCGTCTCGCATGATGAAACCACGGCTCAGAACTGGTCCGTCAAAGATTTCATCAACGCGCTGACCAGCACGTTCCAGCTCTCCTTCGCTTCGAAATCGAATCTCCGGCGATATGTGACCGGCGAGCCCCTCAAAAACATCAGTCAGTACTTTCTGCGGATCAGCGACATCCGAAATCTGGATGACCGCATGAACAGTAATCTCGCGAGTTGCCAGCCGTTTGGGCCACAGGCAATCCTGCGCCAGTGCCCGATTGGCTTGGAGCATGTACCAGACGTCACTTTCAATCTGATTCGATTTTCCCGCTATGGTGCATTGCCGAATTCCCTTAAGTTCAATGACCTGTCGATTCGTTCCAGGATTCAGGTACAGGGTTTGACTGGACTTGTCGGCGAAGACTGGCGTGGGGGCCGAGCAAGAGTCAATCCAGGCGTTCTGCACTTCCCGCATGTCCAACAGGACTTTGCGAAGGTCTCCATCCGTCACAGGGTGAGTCGTAAGCACCTCTTCGGGCCCTGCGAGCCATTGCCGCACATCGTCGCCTTGCCCGTCATCGGCCAACAGGTCCGCCATGTCGTAATCGATGCGGTAGTTCAAGTCGGTCAGCGCATAACAAAGGTGCTCCAGAATGGTAATTCCGGGATCGTGCGTATTGTGGTCGGTCCACGTTTCGCCAGCCAACTGACGCAGAGCTTCGATTCCCTGCTCTCGAAGTTTTGCAAAGTCCATGAAGTCGTCCCTCGCACCAAACAAGCATTCATTCCGACTGTTCATGCTGGCCGCGTCCGAATTTGAGCTCACGCAGCGACGCAATCCTCTGCCTCTTACATCGGCTCAGGGAAACCCGATGTCAAATTCTCCAGACTCGTCATGCACCCAGTTCGCCCTTCGGTGCGTTACAAGATGACGGCGTACCGAAAGTAAAGTCACGTGTCAAGGGGTGCCAATCGTCTGCACAACCTTCGACGGTATACTGCTACCAGTCGTGTAAAACGAAATCTGACCACTGTTTTCAAACAGCCAGTATCCAATTGGCGTATTGACCCGAAATCCCGACAAAACCCAAAGTGTAGTATTAATGTGCAATGGATGATTGCGGTCATGCGTCTCTATGAAGCAGTAATCCTTGTGGAGGCCTATTCCTAAGTACTGATTCTTGTTTTCTGATGCCCAAAGTACAATTCCCCGATCGTATTGGTCACCAGTTCGATACGGCGTTTCAATGCTGAGGCATGTGCGAATATGTGGGGCATGCCCTTTCGAGCCAATGAACATCTTAAGTCTTGATACCTGAAAATCGCCGCCGATTTCCACTGGATTTCCCGTGGGATTTATTTTGAGTGTCTTCCGTGAAGAGTCAATCCAAGCGTATTCATCGCCATCTTGGTTAAACAGTCCGAAAGCAAGAAAGTTATTGTGGTTCGGATGTCCGTTTGCGATCATGACGGCACGGGAGCCTGACTTCGAATCGCCAGGGTTCATTGATGTCGTATCAATGTAAAGTCGGTAGTCTCCCGGTGCGTTAATATGTAATGGTGCTTTGGGGGATGAATGGCCAATGGCGACATAGCCGTTCCAGGCGATTGTGAGTGGTGTCAATGCATGTTTCTTCTGGTCCGTGCGGTCTGTACGGGAGAACGAGAACCCCGGTGCGTCACCAGCCCCCAATTCCATCCTCCATTCAAGTTTGCCTCTCTTCGTCGAGTGGCGTTTCTGTGCGACCATCAGTCGCACCCCGGTTGCCTCGGAGTTGTCCGTCGAATTCAGAAAGATCATGCCATGCACACCATTGTTCGTGGGCGATACAATCGATAGCCCGGACTGTTGGCTTTGTTCGGTTTCAATTGTGAGTCTGGCACCGGAACCCCTACTGTTGATCTGCGCGCAAACTCCTATGTCGCCATCAGCGTTGATGGACAGGACGTGTTTACTTCCAGAAAGATACTGAAGTTGGGCTTCGCGCGTGTGCCTGATTGTCCATGAATTACGTTCAGCATCTTTTAATTTGTCAGAGTCTACTGGCTTGTCAGGATCTTCTAACTTCGAGGACTTGAAAGCCGTGAACAGGAGCACATCACCCGTGTCTTCAACAGGTCCAATAGTAAGCGGACTGCCCGGCGACTTACTGATGCCGTCGTCCGCCTGGTTGAAACTGCTGTCAATGAGATTGGCAAAGTCTTGCTCGGTGGGCTTTTGGCCCGTTGAGAACTTGTCCTTCAATGTGTCGCGTTTCTCGATAGTCATGGCACCCTGTTTCTGCTGAATTGATGAGAATTGGATTGGATGTGAAGTCGTTTATCCCACGTGAAAATCGACGCCGACTTTCATGTAGCCGATTCCCGAGAACACTTGACGTTCGTATGTCTGGTCATCGAATTCTTCAATGATGTGACTTCTCGACGAGACGTAGACCACGTCCTGTGACGGCGGGCCGCCGCTTGAGTCCGAACCGGGAGTGGTGATGTGGGCAACAAAATCGACGTAGTGGCGTTTTTCAATGAAATTCACAATGTGATAAAGATCGACACGATTGCCGAACATAATGTCTGCGGCCTGGTCGTACGCCCAGGGGGCAAGGTAGTGAACCAGTTCATCATTGAGCCTAGGGCGATAAAAGGCCGGGTTGCAGCCATCGCGAAATCGAACCACCGCACGGACCGTCAGGGGGACGTAGCGTGGATTCAGCACGCGATAATTCACCATGGGAGACGAATGCTGCTGCAGATATTGTTCGATGCTTTTCAGTTTGTCAGCGGCAGCCCTGGGTTGAAACGGGTCCGAAGGCAGCTTGTTGCGAATGTCGGGAATAACGACGACGCGTACGGTGTTGGCTTCGGAGGGATCATCACTCGTGCCAACAGGAAGGCATTTCACTTTGTAAATCTCGGGGAAGGCTTCCAGCACCATGTGTTCACAGTCCCATGCTGTTAACACACGGTTTCGATGGCGCAGCCGTTCAGAGACTCGCGTATAGAAGTGCCCTGCACTTTCGACGTCACGACCGCCGAACGATGAATACGGTTGCCGGATTCCATCGATTTCGGGCTGAGGTACCTGCAGGTCGGTAATGGAGTTTGGTTCGAGTGGTGGTCCAAGCGACTCGGTCGGATCATCTGACAGAACGCGAGTGGCGCAAACCGCCTGAGTATGGATGTTGATGGTGTCGCACACGCTGCGACTGTTTTTGGGAACCGTCGCCCGAATCCAGAATTTGTCCGGTGGCATGAGTATTCCGCTGAATACCGTGGGCACGTCAAACACAATGATCCCGGTCTTCACCAAGCCGTCAGTGGAATCCCGCAGGATTTGCCTTTCCCCGAAAGGTATCCACTCCTCTCCATTGAGATAGCTCCAGTGCACTGGAGCATGTGGCAACTGGGGATCACCACTCCCGTCGGCGAGTTGAAACAGTAAAGAAACCGTTTGTGGTTCCTGCACGCCATCGAGCCCAATAAACAGTTCCCCCTCGTTGATGAATTGCGGCAGCAGGTGGCAGACTGACGTTTCCGAAACACCGCCTTTGCTTTCTGAAGGCGGATTCGATTTCACTTGCTGTACGGGAACTCGACGATAGCCGAATGGTTCGACGTGATAAATCCGTCCGGCTGCAAACTCCGTCCCCGGTTTGAAGACTTCGCGGGCTGTGTAATGGATTCGTAATTCACCAATGACCGGCGTGTATGGCGGGTTGACGTGATAGTTCTTTGGGGCGATTCTGTCTACCTCTGCCTCCGTGCCTGTCGGACGAGGCTGGCTGGCGACCCGGGCTGCCAGTTCCATGGCCTTTTCAGCAGCCAGAACTGGGTATCGGAGGTGTTGAAAATCGGGGCTGTTCAGCTTCCACTGGAATGCACGAGGCCAGCGTGTCAGGTCCTCCTCGAGTTCATCCGAAGACTGAAACGTCGTATGGTCACCAGTGTTGAGCTTCTCCGTGTTCCCAACTGTTGCATCCGCTGCTGTGAGGACATTGATGAGCTCGTCCGAACTACCAGGCGTTGAACCTGAGAACAGCGGTAGGGCGTCCGCCAACGTTGTCGGGAATCCATTCTCGAGAACACTCACAGAAATGTTGAACCGAGTCGACGAGTCGACTGGATCGAAGTAACTGGCGTAATATGGGCCAATGCCCTCATCTGGCTGTCCCATCCACTGAGTAGAGAACGCGAGCTTTGTGAGAGACTTGGAGGCAAGTTCCGGGTGTGCAATGAGCAGGCGAGATCCGACGGCGGGTACAGCGCCGAATGGTTCAAACGGTTTCGTCGGGTCCTGACGACCGTGGTCATTTTGAATTGCCGCTGGGGACAAACCGATGGCCGTTGGTCTGTCCCCAGTCTGCTTCGTGTTATTCTCCTGGTCATGGGCATTGCGGCCAACGGAAACTTCAAGCTCAACCTGGCTTATCTGACACTGTGCCAACGACGGGTAAAGATTCGCTTCGACAGCACTCTGCGAAGCTCCGAATTTTCCTTTTCCAATTCTGTTGTCCAGCAGAAGCTGTACTACGGCGAACTTGGGCCCCGCCTGCGGTCCAGGCGGCAGCGGCACGATTCCCGGTGCCTTGGGAGAAAGTTTGATTTGTACTTCAAGACTGTCGGCCGTGGGCGCACTCTTTATTTCACACCTGTCAGGACCAGCGCCTGACACGGCGACTTCGTGCATCCCTTTGGCGGTACTGAACAGCACGCGGAAGGGGGGCGTGCCGTTCAGAAGGTTGACCTGGGCCTTTTTGAAGCTGCCAGGCGTTACTGAAAGCTTCAGTTTGATGAGGCGATCACCGGATGTGAGTGTCAGGAGCGGTGACGCAATGGCAATGCCGAATTCCGCTGTAGTCACGCCAGAGTCGGCATGTCCCCCTCCGAAAGTTCTCCAGCGTAAATTTTCGGTTTCGACGTCATGCCGACCGCGAACTGAGGTTGCATCTTCCGCAACAAAGACATTTTCCCAAACGTCGATTTCGGGTACAGGTAGCGGAATTCGCTGCCTGCGCCACTTGGCAAGCACTAATTGACGATAGGCTTTTTCCCATGTGCTGTCGGACTCGGAATCTTCAGGCAAATTGGATTCGCTTCTGCGCTGCAAGTCCTGAATGCCGCGTACAGTGATGGGGTCGAGTTGGAGCTGAGTCCTGATGTATCGCTGATCAATTTCATCGCTCGGATTCAACTGCATGAAGTCTATCGCGCTGTTTGGCGACGGCGCCGCAGAGTCGGACTTTTCAGTTGACGGGGAGAGCTGCGGGCTTTGTTCCATCGCAAAGGCAATCATGGCCGCGAAGCTTTTTTCCTTTCGTGTTTTGAGCTCGGCACACTCGGTCTTGATTTGCTGCTCTCGGTGTGCTGCTTCGAGGATTTCGAGCACGCGACTTTTATCCGACTCACTGGCACCGGAATCTCTGACGACCTCGCGCACAAAACTCCAGTCAGCCAATGACATATGAAAAGCTACCGACAAATCTTCGAAGGCTTTGTCTATCTCTTCCAATTCCGTCAGCTGATCATGTTCCGGGCTCTTCTTCCTAGCCGGGATTTCCAGGAGTAACCTGTTCATGCGCGGAATGAACAAATGCTCATTTCGAAAGCCACTAATCTCGTGACCCGCCATACGCAGCAAGTCAACAAGCTGGTGCCATTCCTGCTGAATGGATTCGATGGTTGTCATGCTTTCGTCGAAATCGCCGACGGTGAGAAGCAGGTCGTGCTCAATTACGGTCTCGATCCGTTTAAGAAACTCCCTGTCCGCCGCCGACAACTGGTGCTTGCGCGCCTGTAGCCCCTGGTGTTGCCGGTGCAATTCAAAGACATTGCTTACTTCCGGTATGCCGGAAAAAATTTGCTGGTACGACTTGGCGTTCGCTGCTCCCTCAGCTTGTAACTGATCCAACTTTTCCTTTAGAGACGATTCAAATCCCTCAGGGGTTTCAATTGGCGATTCGCTGGAACTAATTCCGAAGCGGACTGCAAGTTTTTTCCACTTATCCTTCGCAGGTTCATTCGTTGGATTCAGTCGATTTGCCAAAGTAATGAACTGTTGGAATGCGGCCAGGGGCATTTTGAATTCGCCACGAACGTATTCCACGAGTTCATCCATGAGCTCGCATCCAACTAGAAAATCGGAAGGCTCATTATTCGCGACTTTCGGTCGATAGCTGAATATGGAATCTCCCAATGCGAGTGCCATTAGTGCCCAGTACACTTTGTCACGTCCGCCCGCAGGATTCGCCTGCCGGCCCGGCGCGGCATCGAGAAGTTCAGGTTGTTCAAATACATCCTGTAGAGTAATTGTCTTCCGCTCGACGCGAAGTGAGCGCAACTCAGCAACTTGAGCATGTCCGACAACCAAATCATTGTCGGTGCGGAAGTGGATTTCACTCCCATCCGGAGCGTGCCCGGCCAACAACATTGTGCCAACTGGGAGCAGGTGTGGGGTAGCCTGAGGGACCAGGTCGACGAGGACATTGACTTGACGCGGTAGCGCTTTCGCTCGCGTCATACGCAAGACATCGCGGTAGTAGAACTCCAAATGTCGCCGAGTGAACTCGTTCATTCGTGTCGTTGAACGCCTCAGCAACTTCAGGAATGTCACGAACAATGCAAGGTGAGGCTCTGAGGATCGCCTCTGTACTTCAACATCGGCTTGGAGAGGCGCGGCATCTTCTGCCCACGCAGCTAGTTTGCCAAGACAGTCCGGGAGAAAACCGGACCAATCGCCTACAACGTTATTGTTCCCGTCATAGTAGCGAAGCTGCTTGGCAAATTGGCATGTGAGTTCCAACAAGTCTTCTAGGCTACGTTCGTCAACGGAAACGTAATCAGGATCCAGGGCGGATGCAGTCCGGTCTCGCTGACTTATTCCGTCACGGAGGTAGTCGTGATTTTGACTTTGATCGAACATTTGGCCGGTAAACTCAAGAACTTCGAAGTTTCATATTCGTGGTGACAAACATTCCCTGCCCACTGTACTGCGGTGTCGCATCGGGAATAGGAGTTCCTGGTCCCGGTGGAGGTTGTTGCGCGGGACTTTGTACCTCAAACTTGGCAGTGAACATTTGGCCCTTCAAAAGAATTGGCTTGTTACCAGTCTTCGTTTTTGTCGTTTTTTGATCGCCCGCAAGGCCGGCGATTTTCAATGTTCCGGTACCGGGAATTGAGTACTGCGGCGTCATATACATGCACCCCGGGACGGAGACCTTCTTCTCATCGCCATCGACACACACTTTCTTTCCGCGGAATGTCAGTGGTCCACTTCCACTAAGCTTACCGGGTTGAACGACGACCACTGCGGGGCCGAAGTTCGGGAGGAACGTGACTTGGTCACCATCTAACAGAATGAAGTCCGGCACAGTCTCTCTCCATTACGAGGACTCATTGATATAGAACGGATAAACCATGTTGTAACGTGAATTCGTGCCACGCACCGTGTACTGAATACTGATGAGTAACAGGCCTACGGTTGCCTGGCTTTCGGAAATCTGGACATTGTCCAAATGGATACGCGGTTCTTGTTGGAGGATGGCATCTGAAATGGTTTCCGTAAGACCATTAATGAGGTGACGATCAACTTCTTCGAACACGAACTTGTTCAAGTCGCATCCGAACTCTCGATGCATTAGCCGTTCGCCCGGCGCTGTTCCCAGAATTACTTCCAGGCTCTTCTCAATGTCTTCAGCGTCCGACACCATTTGGACTTGGGCTCCGCCTGCATGGAACTCTGGAGGGAATGCCCAGCCAGTCCCAAGAAATGAGTGTCTATTCATCATCCAAGTCCGAATTTGGCGGTGGGTTAATAGTGTTTCCAGATTCCGCTTCTGCTGTCGAATTCCCTTTGATTTGTTGACCGGCTTGTTCCTGGATACTGCCAATGAGCGAATACACCTTGGCAAAGGGAAGATTTCCCAACCCTTCCAATATGATATTTGCTTCGTCGAGGCTGACTTTTAGTGTGATTTGTTGCACGAAAACTCTCTTTCTACTGAACGCACTTTCAATTGATGTCAATTTTGGATCCCTTAACCTTGACGTTTCCACTGGCGGTAAACTTCAGGTCTTTGACGCTCTTGATTTCGATACCGGACTTGTCCATTCTGACGACGTTGCCATGCTGATCGGTCAGTTCAATCGACTCGGCAGCGTCATCAAGTACGACTTTGTTCTTGTTCTTCGTTTCAATGAAGACGGAAGCCTTTTCCGCATCTACGAATCCAATGCGGGTGCCCATTTTCGTGACAATTCCCTTGTTTTCGTTCTTTTCCGTCGGCTTTGCGTAGTCGCCGCCAGGTGTGTTCTTCGAACTTGCCAATGAACCCAGGACGACCGGCACACGTGGGTCGTTGTTGAAGAAACCTACGACAACTTCGTCGCCGACTTCGGGCCGAAACAAGAATCCCCTGTTCTTCCCGGCATCGGGCATCGCCAGCCGCGCCCAGACCGAGCCGCTTTTCTCGCCCAGCACTGGAAGAATGACTTTGATCCGCAGTTCGTTCTCCGGATCGTCTTCGAACTTGTCGACAATTCCGATTTGAAGTCCCGTGACTGCTGGTATCAGTCCCGATGCAGGGATTTGCTGAATGTTCGGCTGCTCGCAGAATCGCTCGGGCGTCGCACCGAATTGAATGTCGGTTTGCCAACCATGACTGTCCAGGCGATGACGTATTCCGGTAACAACCGTCTGATCATCGAACCTCGTCCCGACACCGGAAATCTCTATGGTGTCCAGTGGTTTGACGGCGGCTGTACCAGGTAGCGCGACGCGGCCACGAAGCATCGACCATCGACTCTGTGCCATGCGGGAATTTGCCCAGGACTTCTGCTCGTCAGCATGCAACGGCGCACCGTGGATTAGCTGAGTTGCTTCAACGCCCAACGACTTGGCGATCTTCGCTGCGTTAAGGTTTCCACCCGGAGCGGAAATGTCCGCCGCAGTCGCGGGCTTCGCCATTTTCTGCGACTTTACGTCCCAGGAAACCGCTTGCACCTTTGTCACTTGGTGACTTCCGCTGGCCTCAATTACAAAGTCGAAAACCTCACTCAATCCCCACTCAATCTTGAGCGTTGGACGACTAACCTTCAGTGGCTCGATATTCACGACGCCATCATCGACAAGCACGACACACCCCAGGAGTTCGGCGCGGGTGACCATGAAGTCCCAGTCTGTGCAATTGTATTGAATGAGCTGCGGGTGTTTCGTTTGAGACTTGGCGATTTTACCGGCCGCGAGTTTTGCCTTTGAAATCAACTGTTTGAAGACATCGGTCTCAGTCATTGCCGCGAATACCGAACTATGGCGGGTTGCCGTGAGTTTCACGCTGGCGTCCTTCAACTCCACGAATAGCGCAGTTCCCGAAGTGTCGGCCTCAACTCGAACGCCCGTCACGATGCCCTTGAATAGAGTGGAATCGGCCGCTCCTTCATAGCGCATCCGAATTTCAAGGTGCTTTCCTGGTTCAAAGTCCGGTAGACCACTGACGTGGAAATCCTGGTGGGCGGCGCTGCCATCGAGAAATTGAAGGCGTGCACGTGGAATCCGATTGACCTCCCGGGAAACGTCGAGTGAGACCAGCGCTATTTCTGCGCTAATTGCCTTACCTTCGCTCAGGATTGTGGGAGTAACGACGGGCACGAATTCAGTTCTCAAGTGGTGGAAAGTAAAGATGCTGCCCAGGAGTTAGCTGGCGGAAATTGTCCAACTGATTTGCCTGGGCGACGAACAGGTAGTGTTCAGGAGACCCATAGATTTCCGCCGTCAACAGAGGGAGGGTATCGCCAGCCACGACTGTGCGACGATGACTGACATCGGGCGAGCCTTTGTTCTCCTTGCGAATTCGCTTTTTGACCGATTCGTCTGAAATAAAGGTGACATCAAGTTCCGCACGCAGGGCTGCCCCGTCGCGATCAAATTTCGTGTAGGAAATGTCAACATTCTTCAGTCGACATGAAAAGAAAAGGTCTCCCCACTCAACCACCAAATAGTTTGGCTCATGAATGCTCCCGTTCATGCGGTATGTTAAGTCGAGGAACTGGTTGATGCGCTGAACCACGCTTTTTCCTGTTGACCCGGGCCGAGACTGGCCGACATTCGTACCGTCCAAAATCAATTGAATGTTCAAGTCCGACGGGTCGCTGCGCGCATAATCAGCCTGCTTACCAGAACTGTTGTAACCTTGTCCTTTGCCATACGAAATGCCCAAACTGCGTTTGAACGAACTGGGATTGAACATGGCTTCAAACGTGCCGACGACGTCACGGGAGGAGCGCCCCGCACTCTTGTACGCCACGATTTTCAGCTTCTCGAGCTTTGCTGACTGCTTGAGCATTGGCGTTACCGCTCCTTCGAGTCTTTTAGGATTTGCATGACGCGTCGAACGCAGTCGGCCACAATTTCCTCCCGCTCATTGGCAGCTTCAACGAGCGACTTCTTTGATTCGGGCTTTGTTTCTCCTTCCGTAACGATTGCCCGAATAATGAGTTCCTTGATTTCAACAGGCATTGTCAAATCCTCATTTTTTGCATGCGCGAATAAGTCAATTCGAGAGTCTCGATTGAAATCTCATGGCTTGTGGCATCGAGGTCGCTGACCGACCACCTTACGGGCCAGGCATTCATGAACATCCACCCTGCCACAGGGAGTCCTGTATCACCGAGTGACGTTACGAGTACGTTTGTTGGGATGAACCTGAACTGCTCCATGGCCTTTTCGAAATCAGCACTGAGTATGGACATTTTGGGCAAACCACGTTCAAGAACGAGAGGCTTGTAATCGACTCCGTCTGGCAAAACGTGGCTGCGAATGTTCTCGCCGCCTTCTTGAATTGTTGACGTACGGACCTCAGCGGAAATGCCGGAAACCTTTCGGAAACGTGTGTCCAAAACGTTCGGAATCTTCCCCTCGGTGAAGAAGAATACTCCGAAACGGAATCCCAGGATCAGATCGTCGTCGAGCGATTTGACCTCATGGGTGGGGATTGGTGGAACCACGATTTCGAACCTTATTGGGTCTAATGATCGATGATACTTATACCGCGGGCCATCACTTCTAACGTTTCAATGGCGACTTCATTTGTTGAAGCGTCAAACGTGGGGGCCGAAATCTTTAGTGGAAGTGCCTTCGCAATGCGCCAGGTCGCAATCGGTATACCGACTTCATCGCACAAACTGACTTCAACCATGCGTGGCTTCCGTTGTCGCGACCATTCGTGCAGAAAACGCAACCCAGCAACCGTGCCCCGCTTGAATGTCACTGTGACTGGCTTGTCAACAGGAAACTTTTGTACTTGCTCACCTTCCCAGTAGCTGAGTCCGTGAGCGTAGGCCACCGTTTCATATTCGATTTGCAGTCCCGACACTTCAGAGAATCCCATTGCGTGTCCGTCAATGGTCACTCGATAGTTGTAGGCGGGGACAGGAAACTGGTCCTTCTGGGTTGATTTCGTGGAGGCCATGACGAATTACGCCTCTTCAATGCGCACGCCATCGGCCATGAGTTCCATGCTTTCGATGGCCACATCGTTCGAGGTGGCATCGAAAGTCGGTGCGTCCAGCTTGGTTGGAAACGCATTCCGTACGCTCCATGAAATGACGGGCGTTCCGGTCTCGTCACAGAGCCGGATGAAAATGTCCTTCTTGTCGATTAAGTTCGTCGCAGTCGAATTAATCCACCGAAAGAGTGTTGCCACGCTCTTTCCTCGGACAATCCCTTTCTTCAGCGTGACATTTACCGGCGTCGATTGAGCTGGCATATGCATGACCCGGGGACCCGGTACACCGCTTTCGACTGGACTCTCCTTGTAAGTCGTTGTCTCGTAGCTGATACTCAGCCCGGAAACCTCAGAGAATCCCACCGGAACACCATCGATTTCCACCCGATAGTTATAAACAGGAAGTGGATAGGCTACCTTGATCGCATCTTTGGCTACCGCCATGTTGTGACTCCTTAATTCTCAGCAATTCATGAGTGGGATGAGCGGACGTTCAATTGGGAACAAGTAACGCCGCAAGACGATCGTTTCGTTTCTGCTGGAAACTATGCTTCTTGCAGCTTGTGCGAAAACCGGAGGATTATGAATTCGGCTGGTCGAACCGCGGCTACTCCAATTTCCACAATCATTTTCCCTTCAAGAATATCTTGCGCAGTCATGGTTTTTCCGAGCCCCACCTGTACAAAATAGGCGGCGTCTGGAGTTGGTCCAGCGAGCGCGCCCTGTTCCCAAAGACTGTAGAGATAGCTTTCGATCATCCCCTTCACTTTGAGCCACGTTGTTGCGGTATTGGCTTCGAAAACGGCAAAGGCTGTCGACTTCTGGACCGATTCTTCAATCATGTTGAAGAGACGTCGAACGTTGACATACCGCCACTCATTGTCATTGCCAGCGAGCGTGCGTGCGCCCCAGACGAGAGTTCCCTTACCGGTGAACGAACGAATTGCATTAATCGACTTTCCGGCATTTGGGTCAACATTCAGGCGGTCTTGATCGTTGTCGGTGACCCGAATTGTCGGTTCAATTACAGCGGCAAGACTCACATTTGCTGGCGCCTTCCAGACACCACGCTCACGGTCAACTCGTGCGTAAACACCAGCCACCGCAGCGCTTGGTGGGAGCACCACTCGAAGCTTGGAAATGGCCGCCTTCGCTTCGTTGTATAATGCTGTCTGGGTTTCACGAATCGATGCCAGTGTGACTGCCGAATTCGGTGGCTCGATTCCATCCACTGGCGGAGTACTTTCCAGTTCCGTCCCAGATCCAGTTGTCTTCGGAACAGCCTTTGAGCCGTCGCCCGCTGCTTTGACAGAGAATCCCGCTCTGTCGGCCTCTGTTGGAAACTTTAAATTGAAGAGATCAACGACATCGGCGCCATTCTCGTCGGCTATTTTGGTGATTTTAAGTAGTTGTTCATCTATCGCGATGTCAAAGTCCTTTCCCTGTTTAACACTTACCTTTGGCGAATCATTCGCCTTGCCGATGAAAGTCACGACAATGCCCTTGTCGCCAAATGTCCCTGTGAATGTCGTCTCACTATTGTTCCCGGTAGTAGTCGCACCAGGCCCAGAAATCGAAACCTTGCTCTCATCGAAGTCGTAATTGAGTGTCGTTACGAGATGGGGCAGATAGGCCGCGCCATACTTCAGGTCGCCAGCAACTTTGTTTCGAAACTCTGCGGCCTCTGGATCATCGGGCAGCACATCGAAAATGGCAAATCGATCACCAGTTGCGCTGCATTGTGTCAGGGACTCATTGCAAAGTTGATGATAGTCATCTGCATCCAGGTTGACGGCGTCAGCAAGCACTATGAGCGTCGGCTCGTCCTCTCTCTTCAGCCGAGCCAGCCCGTTGCTGAAGTCATCCTTTTGCCATGCAGCCGTCCCCTGGTATGTGCCAACTGAAACAACATAACACGGGCCGCCACCATTTGCGAAGTAATGTTTGAGGCAGTAGTACATCAAATAGGTATTGCTATCTGCCAAATCGACTGAGTCGACGACTTGGGCTTCCACTTTGCCTGCCGTCGCCGTCTTCGTTGTGATGGAGATCCCTTTCGGCTGTGCCTTTCCGAAGAGCGACTCATACTCCAACATCGAATTGATGCGCTCGATCGCAATGCCGTTTTCGACCTTTCCAGGTTGCAATTGCGTGTACCCAACGAAAGCCGGGACTGCCGTTGCAACAGAGGCGACGGACGGTGGCAAAGTGGAGATTTCTTCTACGTAGACACCTGGAGTTTTGTATTCCATTTGGCTTAGTCCCTTTTGAGGTTGTGAAAAAAACGAGAGTGAATGCTGAGAAGTCCGGTCAAATCTGAAATCTGTCCATGTACGGGTCGCCGAAACGTTCGGAGAATCATGAGGTTACTCCCATCCCGTTGGTGAATCGTTGTGCATCGATTGGTGCGGCAGGGAAACGATTAATGCATGCTGATTCACGCTGCCTGGATGAGTGTGCCGTTCATCAGGAATTGGCCACCCAATAATCGGAGCTTGACTCAGTAGACCCAGTGCTGCGCGGAACGAGTCTCGAACAGAAGGTAGTCGGTTCTCTGACTCGATCGCATCAAACAACAGATAGTGACTCCGTAGTTGACCGCACATTTAGGGCATCCTCTCCACAATCACATTTTCGGGTACCACTTCACTTTCTTTATGATTGAATTTCAGATCCATCATGTTCGTCTGCGGTGATGGGCTGGCGGACGCGTCTTGGAAAACAACCATTCGTACCCTGTAGAGTGCCGACGGGTGGTACGGTTGTCGTAGAAGACTCCAGATTTCGTGCTGCTCGGCCAGCGACAAGGTGTGTAGTTCCATCACCAATTGGCCGATTCCCTCGTCGAAACTCGGGCTGCCGAAAACAGGAGTGCTTTGGAAGTACTGAATCGTTCTGGAAAGCTGTTCGAGTGACGTCCGGTACTCTTCGAATCGTGCCACAAAGAGCACGAACAGACTCAGCGGGATGTCCGGTTGGATCTGATGTGACTCACCGTTCTTGGAGGTCTCGGTATTCCTGGAGACCCTGGCAAACGGATCTCCTCGCCGCATCGTACGCTCTTGTTCGACGTTCACCAGAACCATCGAAATGGTGTTCAGAGGAAACTCGAGGGAGTCGCCCTTTGATTGTTTAGGAAAAGAGACGCGCTCCTGCTCAAACTCCGTTGAGTCCGGCGACACTCTGGCCATCGTTCTCAGGTGGCCATTCAGGCTTGTCTTTAGCAAGTCTAATGCGAAATCAATCACAGGCTACGCACTCTTCCCAAGGTTGCCAGGTTCACGAAATGCAGGGCTGCTTGACGGTCATTTGTCTCAAAAGCGTACCCACCTGGGCGCGCTCCTGTTTCAGGTTAGATCGCGGCGAGAGGGGGTGTCAAGCCATTCGCTTCGGTGTTGCTTCTGAATCAAAGAAAGGCAGTACACATAAGATTCCCCCTCAATGCAGGAGCCAAGTGTTGGCTACTGCAGCAATCGGACATGCCGAGCTATTGGCAAGAGTGGGAGAGCGCGGCGTCACAATGCACCGGCCTCAGACGATTCGTCTCATCGTATCGGGGCGAGGATTCACGATACATCACCTGAGCCAGATTAAATCTGCAATTGCAGATGCTGGACGGACAGTGTGGGGTTAAGGGATTGAAAGCTGATTTGGCACAACACAAAGCGCAGGTGAATTCGACGCTATGCCTGAGGCTCGGACGTCGTAAGCAATCACATTCGACCGAAACGCTTAGTGTCGGACGCCTCCTTAATGTCCGAACGGTAGGCGACTATAGGGCACAATGCGGTGGGCCCCAGCATTTCTTCTCGTTTTGGCGCATTCACCTTCGGTCTGCGGAACTGAAAGCGTGAAACTACTTCTGGTAGATTGGCAGGTAGTGATACTTGACGGACAGGCTCAGGACGGCCATTGACGTTCCGTAGACGGCGCCGATACCACTTTCCGATCCGTTCCCCGACGTCCACGATCCGTCACCCGCCTGATTCTGCAGGAGCATTTCCTGCACCAGTTCTTGGGCCGTCGTTGAATGTTCACCGCCCCGCTGATACATCCCCTGAGCGTAGTAGTAAGTGCCATACGACGCAAAGCGCTCGTTCCATTTGGGAGGATGTTCCAACAGCCAGTCGGCCGCACCTGCCACCAGCGGAGAGTCGTACTCGCCACATACCTGCATGGCCAACAGGCCGGCGGAGGTCATGGTAAATGTCGGATGATTCTGATGCGGTTCGTAAGAGAAGCCGCTCGACTTCTTATCCGGCAATCCGTTACGGTCGAGTGGTGAGGCGTAGGAACGTTTCAGATATTCGACGGCGTCACGAATCGCTGAGGCGGGCACCTGCAGTCCGTCGTTCTTCGCAGAACGCAAGGCCATGAGCTGCCACACCGACACAGAGAGATCTGCATCTTTTGCAGCAGGATCGTAACGCCAGCCGCCACGAAAATGTGTCGGCTTCTTTTCCTGCTGAGAACTCAAAATGAGGTCAATGGCCTGCTGACAGCGCTCGTGAATTAGTCGGTCCTGTTCTTCGGTCGCCCCCATGCCGAGCATTTCGGTCAGCATCAGCGTAATAATTCCATGCCCATACATCCGCGAACCGTCGCGACTGCCGAAGTAGCCCTTGGCATCGATACGATCTTCCTTCAGAACAAACGCGAGTGCGCGCTGCATTGCCTGTCCTTCGGGAGTGGGATCCGTCGGCTGATTTCCGACGCTGGCCATTGCCATAATGGCCAGTGCGGTCATGGTCGTCTCATGCCCTTTGTCGGTGATCGCACCATCTTCTCGCTGCTTACTGATGAGGTAAGCAATTGCCTTGTCGATTGCGAGATCGGTTTCATCCTTCTGGTAAACCGACTCAACGGCCCCTTCCACCGGCGCAGCATCCTGAGCCGACACCGTGGACGAGAACAACACGGCAGAAGTCAGCAGCAATAAGCAGCGCGCCACTGAATGAATGAATACCCCACGAAAAAAATGGAGTGATTTGCCATCATCCATTGGCAACTTCGAAGTCGCGAAAACGGAACAATTTTTGATCATACCGAAGGCACCAGCTATTTCTTTTTCGCCCGCTCTGCAATGACCCGGAAGTACGCTTCCACGCTCTTACGGTAATCCTCGGAGACTGCTTCCGAACGCCCATTGCTCAAATCCTCCGCCGACTTGCTGCGGAGCTTCCCCCAATTCGCGTCGTCCGAGCGGTCCACATTGGCAACATCAAACTCGCTCTCTGGTCCGGTAAGCGGTGGTTCTCCTTCCGACTGCGTCCCCTGACCGAGGGATTGTGCGGCCTGCTGTTGTGCTCGCGTTCGGGCGGCAGCGGCTGCTGACTGTTGTGATTGCGCCGCCTGTGCCAGCGAGTCGAGTCGCGATGGGCTGGTCGGTGTTTGTCCTGGCTGCTGCTGGCTGGCTGTTGCGGCGGCAGCAGCGGCCTGACGATCGAGCTCATCCAGCATCTGAGCCAGTTGTTGTCCTTGTGCTAACTCTTCCGGAGTGAACGACGGTTGTCCGTTTCCGCTCGGTGGAGGCATCGGGGAACCTCCCTGTCCCGAAGGAGGAGGTTGCTGCCCGGCTTCACCTGTCCCCGTTGGGGGCTGGCCTTGCCCTTCTCCCATGGGTGTGGTTCCGTTGGGAGCTGCCGCATCTCCACTTTGTGGCTCACCACTTGCTTCATTGGCGGCGAGCAGCGGTTCCAAAACTCCGGTTAGCTGATCGGCCTGTTGTTGAATTGCGTTTTCAGCGGTGGCTGCTGCGGTTTGAGCCTTAAGTGCTTCGGCGCGTTGTGGCTGCCCATTCGGCTGAGGTTCATTCCCCAAGGGCGGCGAACCTTGTCCTTCCGCCTGATTCGCTTCCGCTGCCAGTTGCGCCTCGTTGATTGCCGACTGCAACTGCTGTTCAGCCATTGTCGATTCGTTTTGGGCGACTCGTTGAATGTCTTCGGCTGCCTGCTGGAGTGGCGTCGCTGCGGCCATGTTGTCGAGGCGGCGTTCATGTCGCGCAGCCCGAGCCACGTCGTCCGCAGCTTGTTGTACATCGCGGGTGATTTGTCCCTGACGCTCATTGGCTGATGCGAGTTGATTCTGGGGAGGCGTCAGTTCGTTTCCGAAGTTCGCTGACTCAGCAAGTTCGGCAGCCCGGCTCTGCAATTGCTCGACGTTTTGCATGGCTTCAGCCGCATACTGATCGGCCAGCTGCGTTGCCGGGTTCGGTTTGGCCAAAGGAGACTTGTCTCGATTGTTGACCACGTCCCCGCGCTGTTTGGCCTGATCCAAATTCTGTTCGGCCCGTTCCTGAGCCCGTTTGGCTTGTGCGACTCTTTGCCGTTCCTCCGCCTGGCGTCGCTGTTCGTTGGCAAGTGCCGCCTGCCGTCCGCCATCTTCGGGACTTTGATTGAGCTGATTCTGAGCTTGTTCAACTCGGCGGTCGGCAGCCGCAAGCTGATTTTCAGCGTTGCGGACTGCCTGCTCCGCCCGCTTCTTCGCGTCTTCGGCCTGTTTGGTGAGCTGGTCCTCCGTTCGCTTCTGCTGATCCTGAAACTGCTGTCGATTTCGCTCCCATGCCTGTTGTTGACTGGCACGTGCCTTCTCGTCAGCGTGAATTTCGGTCTCTTGTCCTGCAGCAGTTTGCTCTTTTGCCTGCTTGAGAGCTTCTCCAGCCTCAGTAAGCGCGGCCTGCGCCTCCTGGGCGGACTGAGCCAAATCGTGAAGCAACTGTTCTTCCCGTGCGGCGTTCGCTTTCTCGGCCGCAGCGTTGAGCTTTTGCTGTGTTTCGGCCAGCTTCTGTTGCGCCTCTGGAGATTTTCCCTGACTCGCCGCCTGATTGGCCTGAGCGACGAGTTCACGCGACAGTCGTGCCGCTTCGGCGCCCATTTGCCTCAGGTCTTCCGCCAATTCCCGCTTCTTTAATTGAAACTGGGCATCAGCCCGCTCATTTGCTCGCTGAATTTCCTGATCGTCGTTGGCTGCGTACTCCAATGAATTCCGTGCTTCCTGCAATGTGTCCTGCGCGATTTCCGAGAGGGCCTGCTGCATTGCCGGGTTTCGCTGCAGTTCTTCTTCCAGCTCAGACAGGAGCTCGTCGGTGCTTTGATTCGCCATTTCGGCGAGTTGTTCCGCCCCCTCAAACCGCTGCTCCATTTGCCGTGCAATGCCGAGTTCCTGTTCCGCCTGACGTAACTCCGCCCGGGATTCTGCGATGTCGAGGCCCTCATCGAGTCGACCAAAGTGCTCAGCGACAAGTTCAAGCGCCTCGGCGGTTTGTTCTTGCCGCTCGGCTGCCTGAGCAAGTTCTTGTGCCTGCTGTTCACCAACATTGCTTTGGGCGGCCTGTTCCAGTGCCCGGTTCATTTGCTCGGCGGGCTCTTGAATCATGGCAATACTGTCATCAGCGTCGCGAGCTCGTTCACGTTGTTGCTCATCGAGCACATTTTGTGAATTGGCATCTTCGATGAGGGCAGCAAACAAGTCGGCAATTTGTGCGTTAATCGCGTCCTGTCGTTCTTCCAGTTCGGCCAATTGTTGCTCAGTTTGCGGGCTTGGATTCTGCTCAGCAAGATCCGCGGTCAACGTGGTTTCTTTCTCCATCTCGCGGAGGTCATCTGCCGCCTGTCGCGCCATTTCGGGAATCGTCGGCGCGTACTTCGCAATGACTGCTCGCGCTTCGGCCATTACTGGTTCCACGTCCTGAACGACCTTTGACAGATTGTCTCGCAATTCGACAAGTTCATGTCCGGCTCCAACCATGGCCTCACGTCGCCAGCGACGTTCAACAATTTTTCGCCCTGCTTCCCGAACCGGCTCTGACCAACGCACCTGATTCAGGTTGTCCACATGCGTCCGTTCGACGCCCGCCTGCTGAAGTCGTTCGCTGGCAAGTTCCATGGCATGCTGAACAACGTCCCATTGACGCGGTTGTTCAATGTGCGATGAAAACTTCTGCGATCCCCAACGTTCAAGATTGAGCAGCACATTGAGAGCATCGCGAGCGATGATCAATTCGTGGCCCGCTTCAAGAGTACGGTACGCAGGCGCGACCTCCAGGAGATGATCTGGGATTGTTGACTCCTGCGGTGGCGTATCGTGACGCTGCCTTAACAGCGACGAGACCGCACGATGCGTCAGGCCTGCATCGGCGGCATATTGGGCATCGGCATCACGTCGGTTTTGTGTGAGCTCTCGACGCGAACGCAACTGCTCGATACTCCAACGATGCTGCAAATCCGTTTCCGCGGCAAATCGCTCCGCCTTCCCCAGCAGTGTTCGGCCTTCTTCCGAATCGTTCGAGGCCGTTGCCATAGACGCCAGCCGGTTTTCCTGGCGGGTCGCCTGACCCATTTCATTGATGGGGACATAGAGACTGCCCGATCGATTTACGAAATCGCGACGAACATTCACGATGCGGTCCGGCAGGTTCCCTTCGACAACATCCATACGTTGCCGATCCTTCAGTTCCCTCAGGAAATCCTGCGACACGCGCTGCAACTCGGCAAGTTTCTCTTCCGATTCCGTTGCATCCTGCATTCGCAGACGCTGCGATTCAGCCCAGTTCACCAGTTTCCGCATTTGGTCTTTGAGCGACTGGGGCAGTCGATCACGCTGTTGTTCAATGACGCGGTTGAGCAGTTGCAACTGGTTAATGACGAGCGTTTCCTGACGCAACAGCCGATTCCAGGTTTGCGTCGGACTATCGACAACCTGTTGCTGTTGCTGCAACAGGGCATCGAGATCGGCAGCAATTCCAGCCAAAAAGTTGTGCGACATGAGCAACTGGTAGTGAGTCGACGTCGTTCGCGCATCCTCGGCAATGCGTTTGAAGGTTCGCTTCAAGCGGGCCAAATCTTCGGTACGTCCCGCTTCATCAGCATGCTCCATGGCTGTCAGCAAATATGCCGCCATGTGTGCATGCTCGTTTTCGATGCGGGCAATAACACGTCCAGTCAGATCGAGGTCATATGCGTCGGCACCGGCGGGCATTGCCTGCTCCACCTCCTGGATTTTCTCCAGCAATGCCCCAGCTTGTGTCCTCTGAGTGGTGGCCAGTTCCAGCAATATTGTCCCGTCAGCTGACTTCTGTTCTTCGGTTCGCTCAGCCAGGCCCAGGCGATCAACTGCTTCGCTAGCCAACGTCTCCTGTTCTTCCATCAAATCGGCGAACCGTTTGAGTTCGTCGAACAGACTGACTTTCTGCTCCATAACAACGTGACGCTGCGGATCGAAATCGGGAGCAGCGATGATGACGCGAAGTGGAATCGATTCACCGATATTCCCCTTCCGATCGGTCGCTACCAGTCTCGTTAGAATCTGATCGCCCGTTTTCAGTTTGTAATCGAGTAAATCCCAATCCCAGGCGGCGGCGACACGTCGCCCTTCGGTTTCATCTGAAGGTTGTGCGTCTAGTGAGACGGTCTGCCATTCGCGACCATTCACGGAGATTTGCTGCTCAAGGCTGACAACCGGCAAGTCATCCTCAGCCATTCCCTTCAGAGCCAGGATATCGTTAGGGGGAAGAAGCAGAGTCGGTTCCTGTTGGTCAACGAAACCGGCTTTCGGAATGAGGTCGGGAAGCGGACGAATTTCGTACTTCGGACTGAAGATGTTCTCGAATCCGGTTTCCTCCGAAACCAAATGCACCTTGTAGACGGCGGCAGCGGATACCGGCACCTTGGCCGTCCACTGAACCACTTCGCCAGACTTGGAGCGACTTCCAACCGGCGTGAGTGGTACGACCTGTACCTCGTCGGATTCTGAATTGGAAATTCGCAGTTCGGCCGTTGATACATCCTGGTCGAGATCGAGAACCATTTCACTGTCCGTCCCCTCCAGTACAATCAAATCGCCATGAGTCTCCGTGACCGTTTCGTCGGCGAGTTGGGCGTACGTGGGAAAATGGTACGATTTGTGAAAGGCGAGTACGTGGGGACGTGAACGAGTTTCAATTCGAAACCGTTGGGTAATGGCGTCTCCGGCCAGAATGCGATATTCAATGGCTTCATCGCCCACGTGAATGTTCGCCGAGAATTCCGTCGCAGTCAGGCCGCGCATGGTATGACGGACAGTGCCTTGTGTTGGCGTCTCGGTTTCGAGCGTAACTTCATCAACGCTTCCGCCGGTCACATCCACCACCACCGCGACAGTTTCATCTTCTGCCATGATGAGCGAATGCGGCGTTGGTTCGAGAACTTCCACATGAATTCGCGAAACGCGCGCGATGTTGGCTCCGGGCAGAATTGCACGTACGGCAAGTTGTTGAATTCGCTCATTCCCAGAGGTCAGCAACCATCCGACCATGCCTACTACAAACACCGCCGCCACGACCCACATCGCCACGAGTCGAAAAGGTAAGAGATTCGGCACCTGCACCCGAGCCATTTGTTCCGCAACTTTTCCCTGCAGCAGACTACGGAAAACTGGCGAATCGTGAATTGCTGTGGGATCGTCAGTGGCCAGCTCCACAGCGGAGAGCAAATTCTCGCGTAGCTCGGGCTCGACATGTTCCACTTGCTGGGCGATTTCTTCCCGCGCTGGTCGGTACATGAGTCGCCGCAACCCTGTCAGCCACACGGCGACAATCACTCCGGCGTACACAGCACCACTCAAGTACCAGCGGGTACTGTCGGCCAGCAGCCAGTACCAGTCGATGAACGCCACAATTGCCATGCCGACGACGAATGCCAACAGACCGGCACAAATTCCACGTGCCAATATCAAGCGAAGTCGACGACTCCGAAACTGCAGCAGTTTTCGAGTGACCAGCGGATCGAGATTGACGCTCATCGTCGCCTCTTTGCGAATTTCAAATGACGAAACACTTCGAGGATTCATTGTCCAAGGACTGGACAGGCTGGCCAACCTCTTTGAAACTGGCCGAAACGTAACTACAGCAATCCGGCACGCTTTCTCAGGAGCCACTCCAGAGAAAGTAACAGGACCATTGCACCAAACCACCAATAACTTTGCCAAATCACCGTTGTGGACTCGACCACACGACCGCTGCTGAGCGGTTCGAGCAGTTCGGGAAGTTTACTCAACTCTTCTTCACGGAGATAGACGCCTCCAGAGGCATTGGCCATCTCCTGAAGGAGCTCAATGTTGACCGCAGTCTGATTCATTTCCGCCGTTTCAGGTGGCCGCACGACAAACTCGCTGCGTGCTTTCAAAGCGGTGGAACTGTATCCGGCCGCCCGAACGGAAACTTCGTAATCTCCCTCGCCCAGACTCGCCGACCTGCCCGTATACATCCCCGGCACATTTTCGTCCGCAGTCAAACCAACAGTCCCGACGATTTCGCCGTCTTTCCAAATCAAGGCATCGACTGTTGCACTGCTGTTTGGCAGTCCGTCCAACCCCAACAGTTGAACGCGTAAATTGACACTTTCTCCTGCCGCATAGCTGATTGCTCCACTGTCGATCGAGACGAAATCGTCGCTGACGGCAAACGGCTTGGGCATGACGAACTTCGCCAGTTGATTCCAGACGCGCTGATGCCAGGTGTCGGCCGCCTTGTATCGCCAACGCCACGTTTCATCGAATGCCAGGTACAACACCTTCCCGGCACCGAAGCGTTGCCACACCATTGCCGGGTGCGGCTGACCATTGACCTCAGCTTCGACGAGTGTCTCTGCCCCCGGCAGTGATTTCACAGGCACAAGCGAGTGCGGTGCAGGTAATTCCGTCCAAAAGCGACGATTCGGCGTCTCTTCCGCCATCAGGCGTAGCGCGGGATTTGATGCCCCTTTGGGGGTCAGTTGCAAGGTTGATGGTTTTGCGGCGAGCGGAGTGTCGCTCCACTCGACCGGGAGCAGACTCCCCAAATTCTGTTCGGACAATTGCTTGAGCGTACCGCGCTGTCCATCGACGAAGATCAACCCACCACCGCGAATTTCAACGAATTCCCGGAGCCACTGCAGCTCATGCGGAGAAAACAGGTCGGGAGAAATTTCGCCAAAGATGACTAACTCATACCCGAACAAGGCCTCGCGACTGGGAGGGAATTGGCCATCATGCTCGCCACGCGGAAGTGATTCAACATCAGTCCCCGCGCCAGCAACGACCGTGTTGACCCGCCATCGATCATCTCTTTCGAAAGCATTTCGTAAATAACGCGTCTCCCACCGCGACCGACCATCTAGAATCAGGACGCTGTCGCTTTGCAGGACGGCTGCCAGTTTCATGCGGCGGCTGTTATTGCCAGTTTCCGATTCATCGGCCAGTGGTGAGATAGACGCCGTCAATTGAAGTGGCAACACATGCATTTGGACATCTGAATCGAACTGGGCGCCGAGTCTGTCCACCAACTCTTCGATCCCAAAATCGAACTCGACTCGACGTTCCGCCACATTCTGTGTCAACAACTGTTGCTGCCACAGCAGTTCGTCTTCATAACGAATTTCTGCGACGAATGGTTTTCCCGGCGAGACCGAATCATGAATTGTCATGACGCCACGGATGCGATCCTTCGCGAAGGCTAGTTCCGGGTGCTCAAGACTCACTAGCGCCAGGTCCGCAGCCGGTTCAGTCGCCCCCATGCCGACACAGTAAAACGCCACTCCCTGTTTTCCGAGCAAGCGTGCCGTCTGTAATGGTGAGGGTCCGGCGTTGTGCTGACCATCGGTGAGTAGCACGATTGCGGTCTGCGGCTGTCCAGTTGCGATGGCTGTTGCCTCGCCTGCATCCGAATTATTCGATGCCGCCACTCCCTGCTGATTCGCAGCAATTCCTGAGCTTAAGTCGGTCAAGGAAAAGAAGGAATCGCCTTCGTTCTCCAATTCGGGACCATTGGACTCGGAGGCAAACGACAATGGCAGTTCAACGGCCTGCTCGCCTTTCAACTGTTTCAGGCTGACTTCATGCTTTTGCCGAAGTTGCGCAAGCAGGTCACCCTGGCCCGCGTCCAGCCCTAGTTCAGCGCGCCGCCAGCGGGAAGTTTCATCAAAGAGTGTCAGAGCCGATTCAATGGAATGATCTCCAGCCCGGAGACGTACCTGCAGAGACTCCTCGAATTCACTGCGAAGTTCCGCTTCGAGTTCGTTGCAGACCCCGGCCAACTGCGTCAGTTGCTCGGTCGTGACTGACGAGTCTCCAGCAATGTTCGCGAGTGGCTCCAACACCTCGGAACGCATTCGACTCGCGATGTTTGGTGTCAGCTCGGGCAGAGTGGCTGTCAGTTTCTGTGCAAATACGGCGGCCGCCTGCGTCACAGGTTCTGCATCTGGAGTCGCCATGCTGCCAAGATTCTCAATTAGCTCACGGCTTGCTAGGGCGAGTTCATCCGCAGCATCAATGAGTGTGGTGTCGATTGTGCCTGGAGTAATCCAACCGAGCGCCTCGACATTTCGCAGCTTACGTCCCAGCGGCATTTGTCGGTCGTGCAGCGACATGCTGGATGAAGCGTCCACATAAATCTGAACGCGCCCCAGTTCACCAATCGTCTTCCGATGCTGTAGTACTGGCCCCGTCAACAGCATGATTCCAAGAAAGAACGCCAGCGACCGTAGCGCGGGCAGGATCCAGCGCAGGTGCTTTGGCAAGTCGAAGCTCTCGCTGTTGTAATACCTCCACGACAACACAGCCACAACGACTGACAGCAGCCCACCGATCCAGGCAGGTAACTCTCCCGTGAACTGAAGACTGGTCATGCGTGAACCCTTGCAAAGCGCTGCTGCAGAATGAGTTCCAGGACCATGAGACAGAGAAAGCCCATGAGGAAATAGCGCCAAATCTCGCGACCATGTCGCCGCAACTGGTCTTGCTGCAGATATTCCTCCGATGACTTCACCAGCGACGAACCAAGCGTTTCAGACAGGGATACGAGAGATTCTTCATTAAGCGTTTCCAGGTCCGACTCATTGCGAGAGGTCTCTGCCACGAAGTGGATGGTCTCCGTCGACGGCAACGACATGGAGTAAATTCCGGGTCTTTGTGTCTGATCGAATCGGGCAAGTACAGTTTTCCCTTCCTCCACAGTTTGCAAGGTGCGACGCGAACCGTCGGGAGTGACCATCGAGAGTGTCGTTCCAGAATCAGTGGCATTCAAAATCGCCACAGCGGGATCGCCGGTCGAAATGTTTCTAGGCGGTACCAATCCCGAAGCCATGGTCGTTATGAGTTGCTGCATGAGAGGGACGTAGAATGGACGCAACGGCAAATCAGTCCAATCTGCGTCGCAGGTGGATGCAAATTGAATGACGTTCCCCTCGCCAAATCGTTGCTCCAACAGCAATGGATCCCCCGTATCGAGCCGTGCCAGGACCGATGATTCGGCGGAGTTCTCAGATGATTCCGCTGCAATTGGTTCTAACTTCATCCAGCGACGGAATTCCCCTTTGGAAAGATCACCGTTCGCTGGCGCATTGAAGAACTCCATGGATGGATGATCGAAATGACCAGCCACAATTCGGGCTGTTGGCCCTTGATTGTCAACCTGTCCCTGCACTTCGCCGAATGACGCGGGAAGCAGTCCGGCACCTTGTGCAAACAGTCGCTCGTGGTACCAGTTCCGATCAATTCGATCTCCCGCAGTGACCAGTAGTGCGCCGCCCTCTTCAACATAGGCGACCAAATCCTCCAACTGTGCGTCATCCAGTTTGGCAACGTTCGCGAGCACAACCACCTGACAGGTCTGCAGCAGCTCTTCATTGACCAAGTTTGGCTTTACCGTCTGCGTCTCGACAAGATCGGCCAGTCGTACCCGACCAAAGGTAAATGGTGTCAGTGCGATGGAAAGGAAATCGGTCTCGCTCTCCAAAGCGGCGGCCCGCTGGTCGCCATCGACCAGCAGCACCTTGATTTTGTCCCAAATGTTAATGGCCGCTGCCATGCGGTTATCCGTCGCCAATGCGTCATTGGCAGCCACCACGATTTCAACGGTGTGTGATCCCGCCATCTCGAATGAATACGGGAACAGCAACTGTGTACTGCTGTTGGCTGCGAGTGTCACCTGCGAAATGTCCGCTTCCTCGCCATCGATTCGCATGACCACGCGGACGTTCTCCACAGGCGTCTTTCCATGGTTGCGAACCGTCGCCCTAACGTCGACTCGCTGTCCCACGCCAAACGCCCGCTGCGGAAACTCGATGGCATCGACTGTGACATTGCCCGACGCGGGAACTCCAACGGGAATCAATGTCACGAACGGCGCGATATTCATGGTCTCCATTTGCTTCCGAATGGACGACTCACCTCCAATCGGACTCCAGTCTGCCGGCTGAAAGTCGCTGATGATGACCAACTCCCGCCGCACTTGCGTCATGCCGGCAATTGTGGCCATGGCTTCATCAATGGCCCCTTGCATATCGCTGGCACCGAATCCTGCCTGCTGCTGTTTGAGACGCCGTACGACGGCTCCGGAATCGAACATGGGCTGGTCAAAAAGTGGTGTCGGCTTACCTCCCGTCAGAATGACACTGATTTCCGATCCACGGCCAGTCGATTCAATGATTTCCGTCGCGGCAGTAACGGCATGCTCAAACCGAGTTCCATTCGTGTCGACAGTGTCCATCGAATAGCTTGTGTCAAGAATGACCACCAGCGACACCGGTGCATCGCCTTCGAGTGCCTGTGCCCCCGTCAGCACCGGACGTGCCAGACACAGGGCGATGAGAATGGGAATAGCACACCGGATGAGCAACAGGATGAGCTGTTCAATTTGAAAGCGTCGATGATTGACCTTGATGACCGACTCGAGCAAATGCATGGCACCCCACTCGACGGTCTTAAATCGACTCCGATTCAAAATGTGAATGATGAGCGGAATGAGAAATGCCGCTGCGCCAAACACGAGAATTTGATTGAGGAACGTCACCTCGACTTCCTCCGTAGCGCCAAATACGCCGCGAGTGCCTCTGCGTACGGTTGGTCCGTTGTCATTGGTACGAGGCTAATTCGATGGCGGTTGCATCCCTTCGCAAGTTGGTCACGGAAGATCGCCAGTTTTTCCAGATAGGCGCGCCGAATTTGTGCCGGATCAACAAGGTGCCGGTTCGTCGACGCTTCAAGCGATGCGAACTGAGTCCACTGTCGGAATGGAAAATCAAGCTCATCGGGGTCCCAAATCTGGAAGACGATGATTTCATGATTCGCGTGGCGAAAATGGGCCAGCGATTTCATTAACTGGTCAACGTCGCCAAACAAATCCGAAATGATGAGGAGCAAGCCTCGACGCTGAATCTTGGCGACCATTTGGCGAAAGACATCGCCGAGTTCCGTTTCCTTCTCCGGCTTCTGCAGTTGCAGCTCATTGACAATTGCCCGTAAATGTCGGGGTCGTGCCCGGGGCGGAATGTATTTCTGCACCGTGTCATTAAACGTCACCAGTCCGACACTGTCCTGCTGGTTGAGCATTAGATAGGCGAGCGCCGCAGACAGGCGGACGGCATAGTCGTGCTTTGACACTCCTTGGCTGCGCGAGCCCGTGTAGGCCATGGAACCACTAGAGTCCAACAGGATTGTGCAACGCAAATTCGTCTCTTCTTCGTATTCGCGAATGAAGAGTCGGTCCGTCTTCCCGAAGAGTTTCCAGTCAATTGTTCGGATGTCGTCACCCGGAACGTACGACCTGTGCTCCTTGAACTCAACGCTGAACCCTTTGTGCGGCGAGCGATGCAAGCCAGCACAAAATCCCTCCACGACCTGCCGTGCGAGCACTTGCAGATTTGCGAACTTCCCGATGTCATGCGACGTCAGAACGTCAGAAACGCGGGCCATGTCTGGGAACAACCTGAATCAGAATGAGGAGTGAATGCACAAACTTGTGAAGCACTTGACCAAAACTCGACGGACGTGCAAGGACGACACTAAAGCAATTGCTTCGCCGATTTGGGGGCTTCACGCAGCAAACGCTGAATGAGATCATCCACGCTCACCCCCTCGGCCTCGGCATTGAATGTCGGCACAATCCGGTGACGAAGTACTGGTAGCGCGAGCGCCTCAATATCATCTCGCGTGACGTGGTGCCGACCGTGCAGAAGTGCGCGTGCCTTTGCCCCCAACACAAGTTGCTGACATGCCCGTGGTCCTGGCCCCCAGTCAATTAATTCACGCACCCAGGCTGCCGAATCTGGGTCCTTCGGACGGGCGGCACGAACCAGGTCGAGCACAAACTGCTTCACATGATCTGGAAGTGGTACCAATCGAACCGTCTGCTGACATTCGATGATTTCATCTCCTGAAACTACTGCTTCGGGTTTGACTGAAATCGTGGATGTCGTGCGATCAATAATCTCACCTTCCTGTTCGCGGCTGGGATAGTCCACCACGACATTGAAGAGGAACCGGTCCCGCTGCGCTTCTGGAAGCGGATAGGTCCCTTCCTGTTCAATGGGGTTCTGAGTTGCAAGCACGAAAAACGGCTCATCCAGTCGATACGTTGTGCCGCCAACGGTCACTTCGTGTTCCTGCATTGCTTCCAGCAGCGCCGCCTGCGTCTTCGGCGGGGTACGATTGATTTCATCTGCCAGGAGCATTTGCGTGAAGATGGGCCCCTTTTCGAACACAAGGTCACGATGTCCCGTCTCGCGGTTTTCCTGGATAATGTCGGTTCCCGTAATGTCCGCCGGCATCAAATCGGGGGTGAACTGAATACGGTGAAACGACAGGCTCATCGACTCGGCGAGCGAGCGGACCATGAGCGTTTTCGCCAGTCCGGGCACACCTTCGAGCAAACAGTGTCCGCGCGCCAGAATGGCAATCAGCAGCTGTTCAATAACCTCACTCTGACCAACAACCACGCGGCCAACCTGCTCGCGAATTCTCCCGCAGATTTCAACCAACCGAGCCGCGCGCTGCTGATCATCTGGAGCAATACCGACACTAACGTCTGACATAGAAGCACTCTATTAAGGCGGGATTTTGCTGCGTCTCTCTCGAAACGGCAGGTGGGCGAGACAGTATAGACGCCACCGGAGACCTGATGCACGCGTGAGAGTACGGGATTTCGCCTACGGAACCGAAGCTGCTTTCATCTTACCCAGGGGCATCATCAGGGCGATGGCCAAACAGTGACTCAAGTGAGATTATCTTTTTGATCTTCAATTGCTGCCCGTCTCCTGTTCCAACGAGAGTCACCAACATCCCACAATGGAGATAGTGACGAGGCGCTTCAATTGATTTCGACCAGACCTAAACGGCAACTCTGTAGGAAGGTTGAGGCATTTGGCTGCCAGCGCACTCGTAGGGTTACGACTCCGGGAAGAAACACTGCAAAGTCGCATGTACCAATTGCCAGTATTGATCGTATCTCGACGCACTACTCGCCTCCATGCGAGATTTCGAAATCAAGTGGCTCCGCGCCCAGAAAGTTACCAACATCATCGCAGCTTTACGCCAAAACTCCTAAAAAGCTCAACGCCTCGTCATCGAACACGGGCGCGAAAACAACGAAGCCGCCGTGGATTCGAAACCGCGTGCCTATTGGCGAACAGTTACAACAGGGGCAGGCTGGGATTTGACTGCGTAAGCCGAACACACACGAATTGGCTTCAGACTTTTGAATCTCTGTTCTGCGGCCACCATCGACGTTGGAGGGCGGAAGATGGAATACGGAATTACGGAGAAACTCGCAACGTACTGTTCTAAGTCATCGCGCGACGTATGGAATTGCGCTGGTATGCAATTTCGGAGAATTGGCGTAACGTGTTCTACTGCCGAGTCGTAGGCTCGCTGGTGAGAGTGTGGAGTCTGGTCTGCGGAACCGAGGGGCGAGCAGACATTGCTTCTGCTGCCTGTTCACACCGCTGCGTGGATGTCGAATTCAATCAAGTGAGGATTTCGTGGAGGACTTCGCCAGCGACGTCCGTCAGGCGGAAGTCTCGTCCATTGAAGCGATACGTAAGCTTCGTGTGGTCAATTCCCATTTGATGTAGCACCGTGGCGTGGATGTCATGAACATTGACGCGATTCTCCACCGACTTGTAGCCGAATTCGTCGGACGCACCATATTGAGTGCCCCCCTTGAATCCGCCTCCCGCGAACCAGGTTGTGAACGCGTGCGGATTGTGGTCGCGGCCGCCGACGTCCTGTGAATCCGACGTCCGGCCAAACTCGCCGCCATAAATGACAATGGTGTCGTCCAGCATACCCCGTTGTTTCAAGTCCGCGAGCAGTGCCCCGGTTGGTTGATCCACCGTCGCCGCACATGCACGATGGTTGCCATTGATGTCGTTATGAGCGTCCCACGGAACATCGCTCACAGCACCGCCTGGCGTGTTTGGGCATGAGGCAAAGACCTGTACGAAGCGAACGCCCCGTTCGACCAATCGGCGGGCAATGAGGCACTGCTTCGCATAGTCCTTCGATTCATTACGGTTCAGGCCATACATCTCCTGGGTCGCCTCCGACTCTTGAGACAGGTCAAAGGCTTCTGGTGCGGAAGTCTGCATGCGATAAGCTAACTCGAACGATTCCAGCCGGGCATTCAAGTCTCGATCAAACGGACGCTCATCGGCATGTTGTCGATTTGAGGCATTCAGTGCGTCGAGCAGGGATCGTTGCTGTTCCCCACTCAAGTCCCCCGGCGGTTTCAGGTTGTCAATTGGCTGCCCACCACGTGGGTCAAGAGCGGTGGCCTGATACACGGAAGGCAAAAATCCGGACGACCAAATTGGATCGGCGCCGCGGGGCTTCGTACCGTGCATGACCACGTACGCGGGAAGATTGGCGTTCTCGCTGCCTAACCCGTATGTCAGCCACGAGCCCATACTCGGAAACCCCTGCCGAATCATTCCAGAGTTAAACTCAAGCATGGCAGGCGTGTGATTATTCGATTGCGAATAACAGGAGTAGACAAACGCAATGTCGTCAACATGCTTGGAAATGTGCGGGAAAATCTCCGCCGTCCACGCGCCTGACTCACCATGCTGTGAGAACTTGAAGGGGGACTTCAGGCACTTGCCACTGGTGGTAAAGAAGCCGGTCTTGGGATCGGCTCCTGCGAGGACAGTTCCATCCCGTTTCTGCAATTCCGGCTTGTAGTCGAACGTATCGACCTGTGAGGGACTCCCGGTCTGGAACAGCCAGATGACCGCCTTGGCTTTCCCTGGAAAATGACTCTTCCGCGACGCCAATGGATTGACGCTGGTTATCCCGCTGCCTTCAGCGGCAAGAATCCCTTCCTGGTGCAACATGCTGGTCAACGCGAGAGAACCGCATCCCAGTCCGGCACGTGTCAGGAACTCACGACGGGCCGTCGAAGGTCCGAGGAGGTGATGATTCATTATGTTGCTCTCGCAGAAAGTCCAATTTCAGTAGTTCAGAAACCGTGCCCGAAAGTTAATCGACGTAAACAAACTCATTCATACACAACAACAGGTGGCAGAAGTCTCGGACAGCCAGCGATTCCGCATTCGCGTCACCGCCACGACTGGCCTTCTGCTGCTCGACAAACGCCTGCATGGTGGCGATTTCGGGTCCCGTCGCGACTCGACCGAACGCCGCCAGATAGGCATCACCAATAGCCTGCTCCAGTGTGACGTCGGGCGTCGGACGAACTTTCGCAGCAAACTTGCCTGCCAGGTCCCGAACCAACGGTGAATTGAGTAGCGCCAAAGCCTGCGGTGCGACTGTACTCTCCTCACGCGAACCAATTCCCTGCATGGCGTCGGGAGCATCAAACAGTTTCAGAATTGGAATGAGATTACTCCGCTTCACCGTGAAGTAGAGACTTCTTCGCTTGCTCTGCAAATCAAGTGTGCCCTTGCCGTACAAGGTCGTGTCGAGTTCGCCGGTTACTGCGAGTAGCGAATCCCGTATGACCTCCGCTTCCAGGCGTCGAGCAGAACGTCGCCAGAGGAGCATGTTTTCTGGGTCAATCTTGGCACCGCTTTCCACGACGGCAGTTCCCTGTCGGTAAACGGAACTCATCATAATGAGCTTGTGTATCGGTTTGAGTTGCCAGTCATTGCGGATTAGTTCAGTCGCCAGCCAGTCGAGCAGTTCGGGATGCGTGGGCGGCTCGCCCCGAGTGCCAAAATCGCTGGGTGTTGCCACAATTCCTCGTCCGAAGTGGTGGTACCAGAGGCGATTCACCATGACGCGCGCCAGCAATGCTCCCGCCCCATCTTCTGAGTCGGTCAACCAGTCGGCGAGGGCCAAACGTGAAGGAGTTCCCGCCTCGGACTTAAGTAGTCCCGGTGCTGGTGTCGGTTCCGTGTCATCGCTCAACTTCACCTCTTGCGCTGTCAGCAGAACACGTAAGACCCCAGGGGCTGCCTCCTGTTCTTTGTTGTCCGCATTCCCACGCCGTAAGTGATACACCTTGTACGTGTCTTCGCCGAACTGATACGTCGTTCCATTGACGCGTGCTGAAAACACGTTGGTCAAATTCGGTTGTGGGTCTTCAGTGGCGTGTCGGGCCACAACAGCATTCAATGCCAGCCAGCCAGGATCGAACCCCTTGTACCAGTCGACCAGTTTTCGTTTCTGATCGTCATTGCGCTGATCGGCTGCCACATTGATAATGTCCGCAACTTCCTTCGGCTCCGAGGCGGGGCTGGCGGCAAAGTAGAATCCTGTTGCTCCACCACCGTTGACGATTTTCATCAGGATGTCATTGGTTCCTGCCGCCAGTTGTACGACTGCGGTCTCTTGTCCAGCCGCCGCAACGTTTCGACCGACCTTCTTCGACAACACCTCCCGACCGTTGACCCACAGCTTGATGCCGTCATCGCTTCCCAATGAAAGAGACAAGACCTGAGGTGTCGGCGACTCAATGCGGCGGAATAAGTAATTGGCGGCATTCGTTCCGGTCAACTTGTCGTTGTGAGCCTCGCCATCTTTCCAGTCGGGCTGCTCCGTCCATTTGAGCTTGCCGTCGTCGTATGCCGCGGCAGTGTCAATTCCCTTCTCAGGAGCGAAGACCTCACTGAACGCCAAGTCGAAGTTGGCGGCAGGAAATGGTCCCACATGCCACCACGAACCAATCCCTTCGACTTTCTGCAACTGGACTGGAGTGGCTGCAAAGTAGAACCCGGAGGGCCCGCCACCATTGACGACTTTCATCAGCAGTTCGTTCCGGCCCTTGCGGATGGGAACCTGAACCGATTCCTGTCCAGCCGCTGCCGCCCGCCCGACAAGTTTGGCGATCGCTTCCTGTCCATTCACCCAGACCTTAATGGCATCATCACTACCGAGCGAAAGCGAAATGGCCTGATCTTCTTCAGACTCAATGACGCGGAAGATGTAGTTCGCCGCGTTATCGCCATTGAATGTGTTGTGGACCGTGTCATCCTTCCATTCTGGCTGAGGAGTCCACTTGATTGTTGAATCTCCCAGTACATACGTCGCCGCAAGGTCGACTCCTTTTTCAGGATCAAACTCATTCGCAAAGGCCTGCTCGAAATTCTCACCCGCAAATGGTCCGGCGTGATGCCATTCAGAAAGCGTCAGTTTGGCCGTCGGCGCGACAACAGTTGGAGTAAGTGTGGTCAGCCACTGCTCGAACTGGCCGGGAAGCGTTTCCTGCTCATACTTGGTTTGAGCTGCAACCAGCGGCGCATGAGCTGCATCGTAGGCAGCCTTCAGTTCCCGGAACTGTTCCGGCTGCATGTTGATCCCCGTGTCCGAGAACCCCACATCAGCGAAGCAGGCCGCGAGGTTGTAGTAATCGTACATGGGCAGGGGATCAAACTTATGATCATGGCACCGGCTACACCCCATAGTGAGTCCCAGCAAGGAGGTCCCGAGCGTATTGACGATATCGTCCAATTGCTCATAACGGCTGCGTTCGCGCTCCTTTTGCGTCTGCTGAGTGGTGTAAGGCCCTGCCACAAGGTAGCCCGTGGCCGCCAGGGTATTGAGGCTCACCTGTGCCGCACCGCTTGTCGGAGCATTGACGTCAGCCAGCAGGTCACCCGCAATTTGCTGCCTGATGAATTCGTTGTAAGGCATGTCAGAATTCAATGCCTTGATGACGAAGTCCCGGTAGTGCCATGCGTTTGGACGGTCACCATCGAAGGCATAGCCATTGCTTTCCGCGAACCGAACCACGTCGAGCCAGTGGCGTCCCCAACGCTCACCGTAGTGTTCACTCGCAAGCAGTTCGTCGATGAGTTCTTCGTAGGCAGCTTTCGAATCCAGCTCGAAACGCACCAGGTGCCGACTCAGTTGCTCTGGCGTGGGTGGGAGACCAATGAGGTCAAAATAGGTGCGACGAATCAGCACCTGTGGCTCAGCGAGCGGGTTTGGAGTAATCCCGGCCGTCGTCAGCCGATGCAGGATGAATTGATCAATGGGAGTCTGAGCCCATCCGTCACCGCCGACATCCGGCGGTAGCGGTGATGTGAGTGGTTGAAACGCCCAGTGGGAGCGTCCTGCTTCAATGTTGATTTTGGGCGATGTCACAACCTCGCCACCTTCGCGGGGGTCTGGTGCACCCATTTCGACCCACTTCACGAAGTGCCCAATGAGTTCCTCTTCCAACTTTCCTTTCGGAGGCATCTCGAGATCTTCGTGGCGCAGCGCGCTGATGAGCAGACTTTCCTCTGGTTTACCGGGCACGACAGCCGGTCCGCTTTCGCCTCCCATTTGCATTCCTTCGCGCGAGTCGAGAAACAATCCCGCTTTGAGCTTATTCTTGGCAGCCGCTCCTGCTGAGTGGCATTCGTAGCAATGTGTCACCAGCATGGGACGAATCTTTGCTTCGAAAAAGTCGATCCCTTTGCGGTTGGCCCCCTGATCTTGGGCAATGAGGCTCAATGGCAATAGGAGAGTGCTCCCGATTACCAGCAGGCAGGACAAGCAGAAGTTCCTGAACATTCTCAATTCCAGATAATGACTCACAGATGCAATGGAACTAACCGTGTTATGTTCGGCTGACGCTCGTCGCGCGTCAATGCCGGAGATTCCCATCCTTCGGCGTGTTGGCGATTCACGGTTGTTGCAGTTTGGGAAAGAGTCCGGTTCGAGCAAGGCAAGGAGATGACGGCGACTCGCTTGAACAGCCATCGACGGTTTTCGCAGATGCGAATTACTGATACTGTTTTGGGCACCGCAAACTCTGAGACTTCGAGTAGCAACCGAACACTGTTCATAATTCAAATGGATTAACGTGTCCTCGGAAGTAATGACGAGTCTCAATTCCGGGCGAGTGTCGTCAACTACTTGCGGATTTCAAAAGCATATCGATCCAAGTGCGATCGGACTCAAGGAGCCAAAAATGACGGTAGCGAAGAACACAGGATTGTCGCGGCGTGCCTTTGGTAAAGGAGTCTTGGCTTCGGCGTTTGCATTCCAGTTCGTCCCCAGTCATGTTTGGGGAGCCAACGAACGTTTGACAGTGGCGGGTATTGGAGTGGGTGGTAAGGGCTCTGGCGATATTGATCAGGCTGGAAACTACGCCGATGTCGTTGCCATTTGCGACATTGATGATGAGCGATTGAAGGCCAAAGCGAAACGGTTTTCCAGTGCCAAACCGTTTCACGACTTTCGCGAACTGCTGGATACAATGGGGGACAAGCTCGACGCGGTCACCGTCAGTACAGCAGACCACACACATGCGGCAGCGGCGGTTGCGGCAATGCAACTGGGCAAGCACGTTTACTGCCAAAAGCCGCTGACACACACAGTCGCTGAAGCCCGGCTCATGCGAGAAACCGCCAGAAAGTATGGCGTCGTCACTCAGATGGGAAATCAGGGAATGGCGCTCGATGGTTTCCGCGCCAACGTTGAACTTGTCCGCAGTGGAGCCTTGGGAAATGTTCGGGAAGTGCATGTGTGGACCAATCGTCCTTTCCGAAATTGGGCGACTGGCGAAATGTATTGGAAACAGTCTCCTGATTTGACGGCTCGGCCCAAGGAAACGCCCCCAGTTCCAGACCATGTCCATTGGGACCTGTGGCTCGGTCCATCTCCAGAGCGTCCTTACCATCCGATTTATCATCCCCGAAACTGGCGGGGATGGTGGGACTTCGGTACCGGTGCGCTCGGCGACATGGCCTGCCACACAACGGCCATGCCGTTCCTGGCACTCGAACTCGGATTGCCAACGCGCGTCAGTGCTGTCAGCGGCGAAGTGAATCCCGAAACGTATCCAGCGTGGGCCAACATTACCTACGAATTCCCGGCCCGTGGCAACACGCCTCCCGTCAAGCTCGTCTGGTACGAAGGAGTACGTGACGGCCAGCGCAACATCCCCGATCTGCCACTGCCGCGCGGATTGACTGCGTCAGAAAGTGGCTCGTTCCTCGTTGGCGAAAAAGGACGACTCTACTCACCGGGCGATTCCGGCAACACGCAGGAGCTTGACATTCCAGGCGGGTTCAAAGTTCCTGAGCCGATATTCCATCGTTGGGGCGATAACAACAACGACGAGATGCAGAAGCGTGAGTGGATGACAGCGATTCAAGGCGGAGCAAGACCTCTGAGCAACTTTGACTTTGCATCGGTGCTGACAGAAACAATGCTCTTGGGGAACGTCGCCGTACGCCTTGGCAAAGCCATTGAATACAATGGCGAGCACGGCCGTGTCACCAACGTTGCCGAAGCTGTCAGTTTGTTGTCGCCACCTCGCCGGAATGGCTGGGGATTCTGAGACCTGTCGGAGAGAACCTGCGATGAATCGAACCACTTTTCAGTGGTGCGTTTAGATTCCTGGCAGCAACTTCAAAACAATGTTCGTTACAAATTGTTTCGCATTTCAGAAGATTGGCACCCCATGAAAACGCATCGCAGCACAGTAGGACAGCAATCTTGGATGTGTCGTCTCGCCATTGTCATCGCCACTCAGTTACTTAACGTGCCAGCATGGTCGCAAACCGAAGAAGGGCCGCTTGGTGGTCATGAAGCGGTGACTCGTGTGAGAGCGTGGCGTTAAACAAGCGGGGGGAGTACAACAACTAGACCGAGATGTCGGGGGGGGCTGTGGGGTCCGTGAAGAAACGTGACTTGTTTGCTCGGTTCCTATGTCTCGATCTCGAATCAGTGAGAATCGTGGCGGGGCGAAGCGATTACTTAAGCCGAATCAAGTCGAATAGGCGATCACGGAATTTGGGCGTCAGACTTCTGAAACTTGGTTCTGCAGCCACCGTTTTGTGATGAGATGGAATACGGAACTACCGAGAAACTCTCACCTTACTGTTCGAAGTCGTTACACAACCTGTCGAATTGCGTCGGTCTGAGAACTTGGCCCATTGATGTAGCATGTCGTTCCGGCGAGTCTTGAGGTTGCTGTTAACGGTGCGAGATTTGGCGTACGGAACTGAATGAGTCCGAAGTGCGGTCCGGCCCCCGGTGCAATTCCTTCCTCCTTGAGAATGTTCCGGATTGTCTGCCGACTGATTTTCTTGATCCCCAGTTTCCGAAGCTCTCCGAGAATCCGCGTATATCCGAACCCAGTTGTCTGGGCGATCTGGATAACCAGTTCCCGCAATTCCTTCGGTTTCCTCTGCCCACCTTTAGGATTCAATTTTCGCTTACGTCCTTCCCGTTCACGAATCCAACGGTAGAACGTCTTCGGCGATACAATGGTGATCAGTTCTTCAATAGCACGCCCGAGTTCTTTCCCCAACTCCAGCAGTCGACTGCGTTCTTCTGGCTTGGTGTGAATATGGCCCTTCACACGTGACCGCAGAATCTTGTTTTCCTCCTTCAGAAACTGCACATACCGGGCCAGTTCACTGTCAGTCAAAGAGGCAATCAGGGCCAACAGTGGATGAAAGATCTTCGCCATTTTGGTATTGTCGCAATCTGTAATTTCGCCGGTGAGAACACATTTGTTGTACCGGGCCAGAACACCAGAAACCGCGAGATTTCACCGTAGTTTCTGACCTTCCTCTCAGCGACTTGAGTTGGCCTCTCAAGAACCGGCACGACCCACCCATGTGGGGCTCTCTCGACTCCCCCCTGCCCAGTTCGTGCACGATTGAATGCACTAAACCCCTAACAAAATGCACGAAACTATGTAATCTGTGGAAGTCCGCAATTGCCGATGGCCAGTGTTTTACTGGGTTTCCAGCGTTTTGTGACGCGCCACCTCAGGCCTACGGAACCGAAGGGGGCGGTACGCCTTCTAAGTCCGCTTTGAGGTGAGAATCGGTTGCAGAAGATTGCGGTAGTTTTCTCCCAGGATCATCGATTTTGCTCGTTCTGGAATGCTCGCGCCAATGATCTTTCCTAACTCAGTCCCGAGTGACCGGGAGGGAAGATGACTGCCGAAGACAATTCGCTCGGGACCGAGTTCGCGAACGGCCATTTCGATAAAGCCTGCGGTTGCATCGAATCCGGAGGTCTCCACCAGAATGTTGGGACTCTCGCGAACGGCTCGAATCCCTTTCTCCCATTCCCCGCCCGCGTGTGCGCAAATGAATTTCTGTTCGGGATAACGGGCGGCCAATTCCGCCAACTCGGACGGAGTCGATTCCCCCGGGCTTTGTTTGCCGCCCGTCTTAAACCAGGTGTGCTGCACAATGACTCCGCGGAGTTCGGCAATTCTCTGAACCAATTTGTGAAAGTTGGGATGACTACAGGATAGGGCAGCAGGACCTCCTCCGGGGAAATAGACACCCAGCATGGGACCGTCACGCAACCAGCGATTCAGTGCATCCAAAGACGCATCCACACGCTGGCCATTCAGCATGATCATGCCCATCAGCATATCGGGCCATGTCTCCAATGGTTTCAAAAGGGCTTCGGGCTGAGTTTGCGCCAGCGTTTCGTAATCCGCATCGGTTGTTGTTCCGAGGCCCACATGAGCGAAGTAACACAGCCGTTCAAAATGTCCGGCTCGAATTGCCGGGAGTGAGCGTTCCACGTCGGCAATCAACTGGCTACTGCCATCTCGGCCTGGATGAGCGTAGGAGGGGGTGAAATAGCTGTCCCAAATTCGGTAGTCCTTGAGCCGCTGCGGCGAAGGAAGCCCTGGAAGTGCATCGTCGGAATTCATGCTGATTCTGCCTCCCTGAATCGATTCGCATTGTCAGCCAGAACATCCTGCAACGTGTGTGTATCAAGTAAACCGGACTCGTGAGTTCGAATGAGTGCTGCTTCCGGCACCAGGAAGGGGGCATGAGAGCCGAATAGAACGCGTCCCGGTGCAGCGGCTTCCACAAGCCGCGGAATGCTGTCGGTCCCATCGACCCTTGCCGTATCAAAATAAACTCCCGGCAGTTCACGAATCTGCTCTAAGAAGGTCGCTTGCGGGCGATAATTCAGCAAATGAACTCGTGCTTTTTGATGCTGCTTCAGCAGCGGCACCAACGGTGAAATATCCACATCTGCAACCGGCACCAGCTCATTCTGAGTTCGCGTGTCTTCCATCGAGACGGCGATTTGAACGAATCGTCCTGCTTCTGCCGCAATGCTCAGTAGTTCGGCAAACGCCTCGCGCTCGAGAGTGTATCCGTGATAATTGGGATGCACTCGAACGCCTACCATGTTGTGTTGGCCGAGACAGCGTTGCAGGTCAGTTTCCCAACCCGGCAACGTGAGGTTCACCGACCCGATGGGCAAAAAGATGGGGTGCTTTCGGCATTCGTCGACCAGCCGCGAATTGACTCCCGCCACATCTCGATGAAAGACTCCTTCGAAACTCCCAGCCCAGGCCTCACTCACCCCCAGCGACTGCAATTTCTCAGCCAGCAAACGTGTTTCGTCGAGGGGGAAACGCCGAAACGGCCAGCGGAACAGACTGACATTCGCATCGATGATTCGCTTCTGCGGCACTTCAAGTTCAGCGAACGCTGATGCCTCTTCCGCCAAGGCCAATGCCGAAGCCGCTCCCGCTGAAACCGCTAACAACTCTCGACGGCTCATCTGTGAAGTGTTGTCCATCATCAGGCTCACTCATCGGGACGCAATGCGGGGATGATTAACTCAGAATCTCGGTGACCACGCGCGGTGGATGGATGCCCGTCAACCGTTCTTCCAGACCGCTGCGAGTGAAGAACAGCTTTTGATGGTGTAGGCCCAGCAAATGCAAAATAGTGGCATGAAAGTCATGCACACTTACCGGATTCTCCACGACCTTGTGTCCGAAGTCGTCCGTCTTTCCAAACGTTGTGCCCCCTTTAATGCCGCCGCCGGCCATCCAGGAAGTAAACGCCTGCATGTTGTGATCGCGTCCGGAGTATCCATTTGCCGATTTCTGAGTTGTTGGCGTCCGGCCAAACTCACCTCCCCAAATCACGAGCGTCGAGTCTAACAATCCTCGTTCTTTGAGATCCTGCAACAATCCCGCAACGGGCTTGTCTGTTCGCAGACACGCGCCTCGATGGTTCTCGGCCAAATCAGCGTGACTGTCCCACGGCTGCTCCTCCATAAAGATTTGTACGAAACGCACGCCGCGTTCTACCAATCGACGGGCCAGCAGGCATCGCTTTCCATAAGAATCAGTCCAGTCTTCGCCGATTCCGTACATCGCGTGCGTTGCTTTACTTTCTCGCGACAAATCGAGTGCTTCAGAAGCCGAAAGCTGCATTCGTGCCGCCAAACCATACGACTCGATGCGAGATTCCAGTTCCGGATAGTAATTCCGCTTGCTGCGGTGAATATCGTCAAGCGACGACAACAATGTCCGCGCCGTTTCGGTAACTTCAGTTGGCTGTTCGTACTGTTGTTTGAGATTCAGAATTGGTGAACCGGTCGGCCGAAACGGAGTCCCTTGATAGAGCGGCGGCAAGAATCCAGCAGTCCAGTTCCGGGCTCCATTCTTCGGTGGGCCGAGCTGGTCCTGCAAAACGACATAAGCGGGAAGATTTTGGCTTTCAGACCCCAAACCATAGACCGTCCACGCCCCCAGCGTCGGATAGCCCATAAACAGTCGGCCGCTGTGAATTTTGTAGAGTGCGTTGTCGTGGTTCGGATGATCGGTCCACATCGAATTGATGAGGCATAATTCGTCGGACATTTTTGCGGTGTGTGGAAGTATATCGGCCATCCACATACCCGACTCACCGTGGCGGGCAAACTTGTATCGCCCCCCCATCATCACACCAATGTCGTCCGTCCCCTGATTCCCGATTTCCTCGACGTTTCCCGGAAACGGCTTTCCGTCCATGTTGTTCAGGTACGGCTTTGGATCGAACAAATCCATCTGGCTCGGCCCACCGTTCATGAACAATTGAATGACCGACCTGGCCTTTGCCGCATGATGCGGGCGTCTCGGCTTCAAATCATAAACCTGACGCAACTCAGTTGACTCGTGCTCCGCTTCCTCGGCGTACGCTAATTGTCCTGAGAACATTTCCTGAGAGAACAACCACGCGAACGCTGCCCCCAGCAAACCATCACTGGTCCGAGCGAAAAAATCGCGACGGCTGCCAGACGAATCGAATTCGGGATGCGTGCGGTTGTGTTTCATGTCCTCAGTCAACAATCAGTTTTCGGGTTCTTTCAGTCAACGTAAAGGAATTGAGCGGAGTTCAGAATTGTATGACAGTACGTGACCAGCGACATCTCCGGCTGGTCCTTCCATTTCATTCTGAGTTGCTTCAACGCATCTAGCCCGAGTTGACGTTCCTCGTCAGTAGGTGACCGGCTGAATGCCATTTGATACACGAGCGAGACGCGACCACCATCATCCGACTGTTCATCCAACTGCGATTCAACACGTTCAGCAAAAGCAACAGCCAGTTCGCGCACATGCTTTCCGTTCATCATGGTCAGTGGCTGAAGTGAAACCGTGGAGACGCTTCGACTAATGCAGTTGGGGCCCATGACCGGATAGTCAAACGTTGCCATGAGCGACGGAATTTCTGTGCGACGGTACTGAAGATAAACACTCCGCCGCCACTTCCCCTCTTTCGATGGCTCAATACTTACCAAACCGTCTCGGTCTACGGAAATCGCATCTGGCGGTCCGCCGCTGCGATTATCCAGTTTGCCTGACACGAACAATAGCGAATCCCTCAGCGATTCGGCGTCCATTCTTTTCAGCGACATGCGCGACAAGAGCTGATTCTGCGGGTCCAGTCGATGGCTTTCCTCACTGACCTCACTCGACTGTTTGTATGCCCGAGAATTCATCATCATGCGGTGCAATTCCTTGACGCTCCAACCATGATCGACAAATTGAATTGCCAGCCAGTCGAGCAGTTCCGGATGAGTGGGCGTCTCTCCTTTCACTCCGAAGTTTTCGAGGGATTTCACCAGCCCTGTACCGAAGTGGTGATGCCAGACCCGATTCACCAGCACGCGCGCTGTCAACGGATGGTCGGGCTGCGTCAACCAGCGGGCAAACGCAAGCCGCCGACCGGTTTTAGGTGTTCCTTCGGGAAACGGCGGGGTAGCAACAAACGGCGTTTGACCGTTGGTTAATACCGAAGGGACGCCAGGCCCCACCAGTGTTCCCGGCTTGTCGTGCTCTCCTCGCAGCAGGACATAGGTCGGTGAAGGCTCGCCGCGATCCCAGAGTGCTCGAACTTTCAGTGGCGGCTCCATCTCGCTGACGACGGAAGCGATCTCGTCTTCCAGTTGCGCGACCACATGTAGCGCTTCGACAACTGCATGCGGCTGATCCTCATCAGGAATCAGTTCCACCGTCTGCAGCATTTCCACCAGGATGCGCTGTGGCAGCGAACGGTTATTGTCCGCGACTCCCAACGCGCGCAGGGTCTCAGTACGATCTTCTTCCGACTGGTTTGGATAATGTTGCCGCAGAAGTTCCAGACGAACCTCGTTTTCTGCTTTCTTTAATTGCGACGTCAACTTCTTAAGTTTTACTTCCAGTGGTGGATTGACCTCGGCAACCCGCTGCTGATGTTCTGGAGTGGCGTCACTCAGATAGCGATTCTTGAATGTCAGCCAGTCGTGCTCGTCATAGGCCCCCTGAAACACGGCCTTGAGTCGATAGTAGTCTCGCTGTGGAATGGGATCGTACTTGTGCGAATGGCAGCGAGCACATTCCAATGTTAAACCCATGACCGAAGAGCCGAGGACATGAATGGCATCATCAATGACTCCCAGTCGCTCTGGAACAAAATTCATGGTCCGTGAACCGGTCTGGTCGATGCCCATCCGCAAGAAGCCAGTGGCAATGAGGTTGTCCACCATGTCCTGCGTAACGACCGGTTCGTTCGCGACGTCAACAAGTTCGTCACCCGCCAGTTGCTCAATCAGAAATCGATCGTACGGCTTGTCGTCATTGAAAGACTTGATGACATAGTCGCGGTACTTCCAGGCCACTTCACGCAGGGGATCTGCAGAGACTCCACCTTCTGAGTCCGCATAGCCGGCCAAATCGAGCCAGTAGCGTCCCCAACGCTCTCCATAATGCGGAGAGTCGAGCAACTCATCAATCATTTGCTCGTACCAGTCCGCGTTTGGGCTGTCGTGCCATTTCTTCCAGTCTGTAAGGCTTGGAGGCATGCCCACGAGGTCGATGTATGCTCGACGAATGAGCGTGTCGCGGTCTGCCTCGGGAGCCATGGCCAAGCCGACTGCGTCAAGTTTTTCCGCTAAGAAACCATCAATCGAAGCATGCTCCGTCACCTGTCGAGGTGGCAGAAAAGCCCAGTGCTGACGGTCTTCGTCAGTGACGAGTGGATCCGGTTCCGTTGTCGCCACGTCGGGAAGAATTTCGTACTCCTGAGCCCCTTCGGCGATCCACTTCCTCAGGACGCGAACTTCAGCCTCTCCGGGACGCCGCACAAAGTACTTCAACAGTTGATCCCGCGGCGGACAGGCATTGCTCTCAATGCGCTGAATCATCAGGCTGTTGTCAGGATCACCGGCAACCAAAGCGGGTCCGTTCTTGCCCCCTTTCTTCATGGCTTCCGGAGTTCTTAGATCCACACCTCCGCGCTGAATCCTTGCTCCGTGGCATGTCGTACATCGCAGCAGCACAATGGGTAATATGTCATGCTGAGTCAAACGCGTATCGGCCTGTTCGACCGGCATTGTTGATTCAGCCCCCATAGTCAGCCAGCGTCGAATCACTCCCAGTTCGTCCGCCGTGAGTTGCGGTTCTCCTTCGGGGGGCATTCCCCCGCCATCGACCATGGTCCACAACAGGCTGTCGTCGAGCGACTCTGCAATGAGTGCCTCGCCAGATTCACCGCCACGACGAACACTCGTCATCGAAACAAGATTCAGCCCACCCTTTTGAACTTTTTCACTATGACATGCACCGCATTTCCGGGTGATGACGGGAAGTACGTCGACTTCGAAAACAGGTGCCCGTTCTTCAGCGGCAACGTGCGGCATGGATGCACAGCACGCAATGGTCACTGCAACGCAGAACAGATGAAAATACCTCAATACCTGCAATCGCTCATCCATTTTTAAGGGCCGAATTCATCGCCGCGGATCGGTCCAAATCCTGGCGGTCATGCATTTCAGACGACCTCAATATGGTACGTTGCCCAGCAGGTTTCCTCAAATACCATACGTCCGGACGTAGATTTGGGAACGCGATCGCCACGCGTCGAATGTAGTTTTGCGGTCGCGGATACTCATGGCCCGACCTCGAATCGAGAGAGCCCACTCAGGCTTGGGTCGGACAGTTGCCGACCAAATCCGGGCGGCAAGACTGCGCCGGAATCTATGTCCAAATTCAATTACTGTCGATGCAGATCTTGAAAAGGGCGACGACCTGGGTTGCTGGAGTGGCTACTCAATTGGCTCCACGTCGACGCTAACGTGCAGGTGTGGGCTGCCGCCGCCGAGGAAGACGCCGCGGAGTGGTGGGATGTCCGAATAGTCACGGCCCCAGGCGACGGTGATATGCTCGTCCGAAGGATGCACGTTGTTCGTGGGGTCGAGGTCGAACCAGCCGAGTTCGTTTCCACAATAAACGGACACCCAGGCATGAGAGGCATCGGCGCCAATGAGTCGAGGCGAACCGGCTGGAGGATGTGTGCGGAGGTAGCCGCTCACATACCGAGCCGCGACTCCGACAGAACGAAGCATGGACAGCATGACGTGGGCAAAGTCCTGACACACGCCGCGTCGATTCGCAAGCACCTGTTGGACGGGAGTGCTGACCGTGGTGGCGTGAGGATCAAATGTGAACTCCTCGAAGATGCGCTGCATCAATTCGGTTGCTGCTTGTCTCACTGAGCGTTTCGCTGTGAATGACTTTTGCGCGTAGGCCAGAGCTTCGGGAAACGTCGGGACAAGGGGCGAACTGTAGACGAACTGCAGCGCATGCAAGTCGAATTCATTAACGTGAGCGAGTAAATCAGCACCAATTTGTTTGGCCGTTGGGGAATTCAAATTCGATGTGTCGATCGCCTGCACTTCCACGTCACTTACGGCTTTCACGATGAGTTTGTCGTAGCCTTCATTGAACGAAAAAGTCGCCATGCTGTTGCCGAAGGCGTCCCTACGTTCCGTCCGCATGGAGGGAATGGGATCGATGTCGAGATCAAACTCATGGACGATTTGGTTTGGAAGGCTTCGCGGCTGCAACCAGGCCTGATTATGCCCGACGGATACAGGCTCCAGGCAGACATACGTCGTTTGGTGCTGCACTTGGTATCGCATGGTGGTCAGTCTCCCATTTGCTGAGGACGAACCGAGTGAACCAGATACTTTTTAGTCAATTCGTCGGCCAGTTCTTTGAGCGACTTCTGCATTCTCTGCAGCTCAACGACAACCTGCTTCGGCGGAGATTCTTCAAGTTCCAGTGTTGTCAACATGCGAGCGGAGTGAACGAGACGCATGAGACTCCGCGACTCCGGCGAGCGAAGCGGGTGTCGATCCTGCGGCAGCGATTCCAAATGCTCGACGAGTAGAACGGCCTGGAAAGATATCGAGTGGGGATTTGTTTCGTCCGTAATGGCGAGGTCCAGAACCCCGTTTTGCTGCAAGTTCTCCAGGTACCGCATCCGATAGGTCATGCGACAATCGAGGACTTCCAACAACGCTCTCAGCATGGGACGCTGCGAAATCAGCTCTGCATCGATGGTGCTCAACAACAATTTCGCGGTGTTGGTCGCCCTTTCAATTCGACGACCAATGTCGAGGAAGCGCCAGGCCGGGCCACGAATCATGCCGTCGTGCACCTGACCGCTGACTGCCGCGAGGTCAAACAACAATTGATCGACGAGTGTCAGTAGTTCTGAGAAGTCGTCAGTCTTGGTCGTAGCAGCGAAGTAAGCCTCCGACGCATACTGGGAAGTCTGCCAAAGCTCGGGCGAAATCCAGTCTCGCACTGACGCATTGAGTCGACGCAACTCGGACATGGCGTTGGCGAGCCCCAGCGGTTCGGTTGGATCGAACAACACTTTGACCATGTACTCCTGCAGGTCAGGAAGCTTTGTCTCCAAATCGTCAATGACATAGCCGGGGTCAAGTTGTCCCTGATCCACAAGTGCCCGCAGCAATCCTGTGAGCTCCGGAAGATCATCATCCGATTCATCGGTTAGCCGCGCGAGCGCCGCCCGCAGCAGTCGTGCCAGGAAACCCGCTCGCTCAATGGATTGCCCCAGCCAATACAAATTGTCCGCCACGCGCGAAGGAAACAGAGGTTCGCTGCGTTTGAGTGTGACGGGAGTGTCCGGTGGAATCAGCAGGCTGATGGGGGCGACTTCCCCTTCGGCGGGAATCCACAAGTCTTTACTGCTGATTCCTGCCAGAACCGAAAGTTCCATTGGCTGGGATGAATCTGCAACGCGCACCAGTCCGCCGGGCATTAACTGGTAGCTGCCATTTTCCTCGGCGACGCCATAGGTTCGAAGTGCGATGTGTCCCGGCTGCAACTGTTGATCGCGCCAACAGGGGGCTGCGGATCGTTGAATGCGCTCCTGAGCAACAAAGTGACCCGGGTTCCGCGCCATTTGTGCGCGCAGGTCCTGCAATTTCTGCGGGGACAATTCGGAGACGAGGTACTCGTCCTGTCCGCTCGATTGAAATGCTGGTTTGATGACTAGTTCGGCGAAACGCTCGTTCACAATCCTTTGAGACATTGGATCCCCGTACCACCACGTCGGAATCGACGGCAGCATGAGTGGCTCGCCCAGCAACTTTGAGCACAACTTGGGGAGAAACGCCATGAACACTGGTGCTTCGAGCAGTCCGCAACCTGGCGCATTCGCCAGTCGCACATTCCCTGAGCGAACCGCTTGCAGTAAACCTGGAATACCGGACCCGGCGTTTGCCCCCTGTTCCAGCGGATCGAGTGCAGACTCCAATGTCCTCGAATAAATGACGTCGACGGGATGCAGACCTGAGAGTGTTTTCAAGAAGACCTGGTCATCGCGTACCGCGAGGTCACTCCCCTCAACGAGGGTGTAACCGAGGTAGCGTGCGAGGTAAACGTCTTCAAAGTAAAATCGCGATTGAGGGCCGGGAGATAAGACGACAATTCGCGGAGAGTCTTTTCCGCTCAAGCGGACCAGCGAGTTCTTCACGCGCAGAAAGAATGGCGCGAGTCGCTCCATCCGCAACCGATGCATAATTTGCGGCATGAGCCGAGAGGTAATTACTCGATTTTCCAGGGCGAATCCCAGGCCGACGGGAGCATCGGTCCGGTCGGCCATCGCGTACCAGAGACCATCCACACTGCGCGCGAGTTCGGTCGCGTACAGGGTGAGGGCGACTTGATTCGGTGCGATCAAATCGGCAAACGCACGTTGGTATCGAATCTGTGGAAAGACCACTTCCGCCGGGATCTCACCCGACTTCAGCAGCTCCTGTGGACCGTAAATGTCTCGGGTGATGCGGTCCAGCAAACGGGCACGTTGTGACAAAGCCCGGCTCAACCAGTCCCACTGTTCACGAGACAGCGTCAGCGGAATGAGATCGAGCGACCAGGGGTGATGATCACCCCGTTCTGCGAAAACGTTGTAACTGACACCGTTCTCATGCAGCGTTTGCTGGGCCTGTTGCGACCGGTTCGTCAGCTCTTCCGCAGTCAGCAGAGAAAATTCGCCCAACAACGATTGCCAATGCGAACGAGGCGTAGAGCCTGTTTCAAACGCTTCGTTGAAGACGCCGCCCCCCCAGTCCGGTGGGGACGCGGTTGAAAAATCAATTTGCGACAAGGTCGACAGATCCATGTGAGCACTGTGAATCAAGACTTTCTCAGAATGTATTGCGTCATGGTTGTAGTGCTTTGATCGTGCAAACGCTACGGCGATTCAGATTGCCGGAATTCGCCCGTCTGAAGTTGTTTTAAGCAAGGTGTTTGCGCCAATTTGGCGAGTCTGGGGTTTTCGAGGTTAGTACTGCCTCCGTAGGTCCAATGTACAGGGGGCGTCTGGGTGATTTGGGACTTGCTGGAGCGGGAATAACGTGCTGCTGTGCCCCATTGGGAAAAAGCGTGCTGCCCGCCGGCTCTCCGCCTCCAGCGCGTTGATCGGATAAACAGCGGGATTCAGGCCGCCAGGATGGTCAATGTGATAGCGACAGCCCCCAATGGAACGCGCTGCAGGTAGATCGACCACATCAAACACGAGTGGCGTGTGCACGGGAATGGTGGGGTGCAAGCAACTCGGTGGTTGCCAGGCACGATAACGAACGCCAGCAACCCATTCTCCCACTCGGTCCGCCGCCTGGAGAGGTATTTGAATACCGTTGACTGCCACGGTGTGCCTCGGTCCAAACATGCCCGAGACTTTCACCTGCAAACGCTCAACCGAGGAGTCGACATAACGGGCCGTGCCGCCACCACCGGGTTCTTCACCCAAGACGTACCACGGCTCAATGGCTTGTCGTAATTCCATTTCGATACCGTCGTACTTAACCGTTCCAATTGGCGGGAACCGAAACTCGAAGTGCGGTGCAAACCAGGCGGGATCGAAATGGAAGCCGAACTCGGACAACTCCCGCAGCACGCATTTCAAATCCTCGTCGAGGTAGTGGGGGAGCATGAATCGGTCATGGATGGCGGTCCCCCAGTGGATGAGCGGCTGCTTGTACGGCTGGTTCCAGAACATCGCCATCAGCGCGCGAACCAGCAATTGTTGAGTGAGGCTCATCTCCGGATGCGGTGGCATTTCGAATCCACGCAGTTCGACGAGTCCCAGTCGTCCTGTTGCGTGGTCGGGTGAATAGAGTTTGTCGATGCAAATTTCCGCGCGGTGTGTATTCCCGGTGAGGTCGATCAACAAATTGCGGAACACGCGGTCCACAATCCAAAACGGCAAGTTGCCGAAATCCGGGATTTGCTTAAACGCGATTTCCAGTTCGTACAGGGCATCTTTCCGACCTTCATCGACTCGCGGCGCCTGACTGGTCGGTCCCACGAAAATGCCAGAGAAGACGTACGACAGTGAAGGATGATTATTCCAATAGGCAATCAGGCTTCGCAGCACGTGCGGTCGCCGCAGAAACGGACTGTCACCCGGCGTGGCCCCACCCATGACAATATGATTCCCACCGCCCGTGCCGGTGTGACGTCCATCGAGCTGGAATTTCTCAGTGCCTAGCCGCGTCTGCCGCGCTTCTTCGTAGATTCCTCGGGTCGTTGCTTCCAGTTCATCCCAGTCGTGAGCGGGGTGAATGTTGACTTCAATCACACCAGGATCGGGCGTGACTTTCATCATATTCAAACGCGGATCATGTGGTGGCAAGTACCCTTCGAGCACCACGGGCATGTCGAGCGACTCAGCCGTTTGCTCTGCGACACTGACCAGTTCCAGATAGTCTTCCAGTCGACCGACGGGTGGAAGAAAGACATGCAGGTGACCATCACGTGGTTCGATACATAACGCCGTTGACACGACTCCCATCGAAGCCAAATCGGCTGGTGCGGGCTCATCTTTGATCAGAGGACGCCGGCGGCGTGTTTGGTCCGTAATGGACACCTCGTCGGGACTTTGGAGGTGCAGCGCCCGAGCAGCGCGACGAATTTCGGCATAGCCGGGAAGTGGCACACGTCCGTCGAAGGGGTCGATTGAGTAAATCGTACGGGAATCGATACTCGTCGTCGGCAGCGAATCAATGGGCAATCGCAGGCCGATTGGGCTGTCTCCCGGAATGAGAAACAACCTCTCGTTGCGGAACTGCCAGGGCCCAGAAACCCAACCAGCTTTTGCCTGCCACCAGGCTTTGGTTAGCGGCAGCACGTAACCCGACGGCGTCAGTTTGCCGCCGCGCTCAATAAGTCGCGCAAGTTCTTGGCGCTGACGTGGGTCTTCGAGCGAAAAGTCGCGCGGGTCGACGTCGACCGGAAGTTTCTGTTCCTGCTCGATGATGTGCCAAATGTCTTCATGTGCTGGCCGAATCCATTTTGTGCTGACGCCGAGCCGATCGGTGAATTCACCCAGGAAATCCAAGGCATCTTCATGGTCCAGTGTGCCCGGGGCACCAATATCGGCAAGTAGATCTGGATTACCCCAGACAGGCTCTTCATCAACGCGCCACATGCAGGTGTACGCCCAGCGTGGCAACGGTTCGCCGGGGTACCATTTCCCCTGACCGAAGTGGAGCACGCCACCGGGGGCAAACTTGTTTCTCAGACGTCGAAGGAGTCGATCAGACAGTTGTTGCTTATGTGTGCCGACTGCAGCGGTGTTCCATTCCGGCGATTCCATGTCGTCAATGGAAACAAACGTCGGCTCACCCCCCATGGTCAGCCGTACGTCATTTGACTTCAGCCAGTCATCAACTTTGTGCCCGAGTGTATCGATTTGTGTCCACTGCGATTCAGAATACGGCTTCGTAACACGTGGGTCTTCGTGTATTCGCGTGACTTCCATGTCGAAGCCAAATTCCACCTCGCTCTCGTCAACAGCTCCAGAAATGGGAGCTGCCGATTGGGGAAACGGCGTTGCTGCCAGCGGGATGTGGCCCTCGCCTGTCAACAAACCGGAAGTGGGATCGAGTCCAATCCAACCGGCGCCCGGAATAAACACCTCGGCCCAGGCGTGGAGATCGGTAAAGTCTTTTGCTGGCCCTTCGGGACCTTCCAGCGGTTTCTGATCGGGGACAAGCTGAATGAGATAGCCGGAAACGAATCGCGCCGCGAGCCCGACCGAACGCAAGAGTTGTACCGCGAGCCAGGCCGAATCGCGGCAGGAGCCCTTGCCTTTGTCCAAAGTCTCTTCTGGAGTCTGTACTCCCGGTTCGAGCCGAATGACGTAACTGATATCGCGCTGCAGTCGCTGGTTCACATCAACCACAAAATCGACGCTCCGCCGCGGTGAGAGGTCGATACTCCGCAAATAACTCTTGTACAGCGGCGTGGGCGGAAGGCACTCCAGAAACGGCTGCAATGTCTTCTTCAGTTCCGGGTCGTACTCGAAGGGAAACTCCTCAGCCCCTTCTTCAATGAAGAAATCGAATGGGTTGATAACCGTGAGATCGGCGACCAAGTCGACCCCAATGCGAAACACGTCCGTCGGCTCATCGAAAACCAGCCGGGCCTGAAAATTTCCGTGAGGGTCCTGCTGCCAGTTAATGAAGTGTTGCTTCGGGTCGATTTCGAGCGAATAGCTGCGAACGGGCGTGCGGCAATGCGGCGCTGGTCGCAAACGCACAATTTGCGGTCCCAGATTTACCAGCCGGTCGTACCGATACTCGGTTACGTGACGCAGGCCAACTCTTATGGACATGATTCGAACTCAACTAGAGCACTTTGTGAATTGATGTTCGCAGTCAGTCTTGCTGCCGTCAGCGAAAACCAAAATGAAACGGTAGGCTGGGCACCACATTTCCGGTCTGACCATTGTTCGCTACTGCGACTGTTCCGAAACCAGTGGAATCAAGTCGAGTTGCGCACGGTCGAAATAGGTCTCGAAAATGGCAGCTCCAACGTCATTGAGTCGCAACTGGAAATCGTCGATGAATTCATGCATTCCACAATCAATGGTGTTTCGCATGTCCAATTCATCCAAGTGAACTTTGAGAGCAGTCAGTTTCTCGATCGCCGAATTCGTCTCTCGTGCCTGACCATTTTCAATGATGGCGCGAAGCGATTCCAATGCCTGCCCAAGGCAGAAGCGACATGAACGTGGAAAGACCGGGTCACGAACCAGGAATTCAGCCACCCGCTGCACCGTAATGGCATGAAACCGTTTGCGGTACATTTCAAATCCGCTCACGGAACGGAGCAAGGCCGACCACTGCAGGTCGTCAATGGTCGTATTCACATCGGAAACTTTGGGTAGCAGCGTGTAGTATTTCACATCGAGCAGGCGACTCGTTTTGTCTGCCCGCTCGATCATTCGACCCATGTTGGCGAAGTGCCAACCATCACCACGGGACATGGTGGCATCGAGCAGTCCGGAATACAGGTGGCTGTGTTGCTTCACCTTCTGGAAGAATTCTGCGAGCCCTTCGAGGGTAGTACCAGAAGCTTCAGTTCCCCGCACGAAGTGGTATAGCTCGTTCAGTTGCTCCCATACCTCAGAGGGAATTGCCTCGCGTACTGTACGTGCGTTTTCTCTTGCCATGTTCAGCGAGGAAATCAGCGAGTTGACGTACTTGGGGTCAAAAGCCAGAAATTGGATGACGGACAAATGGTCATGCTTTTTGTAGTACTCGGCGTAATATTCTTCGTCGCCCGTAATTTGGATGAGCGGTTCCCACTGACCGAAGTCATTGTCGCCCGCATCCAGCGTGAATGTGATGTTCACGTCAATGAATCGAGCGATGTTTTCGGCCCGTTCGACATAACGTGCCATCCAGTAAATTGACTCGGCGACGCGACTGAGCATGGTAAAGCTGTGAGGCGAAAATCCAGCCTGAGACTCTGAGTCGAACTCGAATGGCTCAGGCTGTGCGAGACGAGTTTCGGGAATCATTTTTCCGCCTTTCAAGTATACAGAGTTTCGTCAGTTTGCGTGACTGAGTCGAATTCACGAGCCAAAACCCAGGTGTCTTTGCTTCCGCCTCCCTGCGACGAATTCACGACAAGTGATCCCTTACGCAGCGCTACGCGTGTCAGTCCTCCGGGCAGTACCCAGACGTCTTTGCCATACAGAATGTACGGTCGCAAATCGACATGGCGCCCCTCAAAGTGATCCCCCGTGAGTGTCGGAACTCGGGAAAGAGACAGCGTTGGTTGTGCGATGTAATTTCGAGGATCGGCCTTGATCAGCTCGGCAAACTTGTTGCGCTCTTCCTGGGTGGCATGGGGCCCAATGAGCATGCCATACCCCCCTGCCTCGTTGGCGGCTTTGACCACCAATTTGTCGAGGTTTGCGAGTACATACTTCCGCTGTTCTTCAACTTCGCAGACATACGTGTCGACATTCGGCAGAATGGGTTCTGTTCCCAAGTAATACCTAATCATTTCCGGCACAAAGGCGTAAATGACCTTGTCATCTGCAATGCCGGTTCCCGGGGCGTTGGCAAGTGCGACATTCCCTCTACGATACACATCCAGTAAGCCAGGTACTCCCAGCATGGAGTCGGGCCGGAATGCTTCAGGATCGAGGAAGTCATCATCAATGCGGCGATAAATGACATGGACCTTCTCGAATCCATCAGTCGTCCGCATGTAGACAAAGCCATCGCGGACGACCAGGTCGCGTCCTTCGACAAGTTCGACTCCCATTTGCTGGGCGAGGAATGAGTGTTCGTAGTAAGCTGAGTTGTAAATACCCGGCGTCAGCACCACGACGGTCGGGTCGGCGACGTCATCGGGGGCCAGATGTCGCAAGGTCGAATAAAGGTGCAGCGGGTAGTCATCCACCGGACGAACACCGACTGCAGAAATCATTTTCGGGAAGGTCCTCCGCATCAGCAGTCGGTTCTGCAGCACGTACGACACGCCCGAAGGGCACCGCAGATTGTCTTCGAGGACGTAAATCCCGCCATCCGAGTGGCGAATAAGGTCCGTCCCCGTAATGTGGCACCAAATTCCACGCGGAGGTTTCAGACCCTCACAGACTTTGCGATACGACTTCGCGCCGGTGACCAACTCGCGCGGAATGATCCCTTCTTTCAGGATTTCCTGCGGGCCATAAATGTCATTGATGAACGCGTTCAGCGCGGTAATGCGTTGTCGCAGACCCGCTTCAATGTGTGACCATTCGAAGGTGTCCACAATCCGAGGGATACAGTCAAAGGGGAAAATCTTCTCGGTCCCCTGCTCGTCTCCATAGACGGTGAACGTAATCCCCAGCTTCAGCAAAGCCTGATCAACCGCTTCCTGCCGGCGCTTGTACTCGCCCGGCGGAAGTTGATTAATAAAGTTGACGACTGCCTGCGCCGCCGCTCGGGGCTGCGTGTCGCTTGCAAATAATTCATCGAAGAACGTGCCAACGTCGTAGTCGGAAAAATCAGTTGAATTCATGGAGCACCAGTTGAACTGAATCTCTGCTACTGCAACTTCCGCACCCAAACCTCATCGTAGCAGAACATTCCAACAATTTCCGTTCGACCGGGAAAAGCAACGCCAATCGATCGTGCACTGGTGCCCATATTCCCAGCACATGGCCCAATAAGCGCCGAAGTTCAAATCTTCAGCATCTGAGAATTAGGTGACAGGGAGAATTAGGTGACAGGCGTTCTGGAGTATCTGCAACCGACAGGTTCAGGACTGTGTCTCGCGAGGTTCGGTGCGATCGGAGGGGAGCGGGAAGCCGCATTGGAGCGTCAGGGACTCATTGGGGAGGATGTCCGCGATGACCGTGGATGCCAGGACACGCTGCAGTTCCGCGTAGGCTTCATCGAGTTTTGCGTGGAGGGGGCAGAGCGTCTCGTGGCCCGGAATACCAAGCGGACAATGATCGATTCGACTTACCGGTGCGATGGCATTGACCACCTGCAAAGCCGTCAATTCTGATGCTGGAATCGCAAGGAGATATCCCCCTCCCGGCCCGCGCTTGGTGCGGACAATTCCGGCATCGTTCAGTTGCTGCATGACGCGCGGGACGTAGTCCGCAGGAATCTTGGCGTGTTCGGACAGGAACGCACCGGGCATTGGCAAGTCTCCCCTCGATCCCAGGCAGGCTACCGCTCGCAGGGCATATTCAGCCGTTTGTGAAATCACGAGGCCTCCTTCGCGGCAAGGGTTCTCGAAAATTGGGAAAACACGCAATAGTGGACTTGGAGGTGCACTATTGGTTCGTTAGATTGAGTGCGGTAGTACAAAACACGAATTGCACGGGACTCCCATGGGAGATGCAACACAAGGCTCCGATTTACCAAATGCTGACGGGGAAACCAGTTCCACGCCATCGCGTCGGGCGTTTCTGCAGCATTCCTCATCGGCCACAATGGCCGCAGGACTCATTGCAGGATACGGAACTCTCGCTGGCATTGCCATAAAATTCCTGTATCCAGCGCGCGTCGGGCAGACAATTCAACAGTATGTCTGCCGGTTGGATGAACTGCAGGTCGGTGATTCCCTACCGTTCATTATGCCCTCCGGAGCCAAAGTTGTCGTCGCCCGCCAATCCGAGGGGGACACAGCGGACGATTTCATTGCGTTGTCGAGCGTTTGCCCCCATTTGGGATGCAAGGTTCACTGGGAAGCTGCGAATGAGAGGTTTTTCTGCCCGTGCCACAACGGTGCCTTCAACGCTCAAGGGGCTCCCACCGAGGGGCCGCCCGCTGCGGCGAATCAATACCTGACCCGGTATCCCCTCGCTGTCGACGGGAACTTGCTGATGATTGAAGTGCCGGTGGAAGGAATTAGCGTCTCGAACGAGGAGGCGTCCGCATGAGCGGCTTTCTGGCATGGTTGCGAGAACGTATTCCGGTTCAAGGCGCACAGTTGCATGAACTGACGAACGAACCGGTCCCGAATCACCTCAAACGATGGTGGTTTGCTTTGGGCGGAACCCCCGCTTACCTGTTCGTCGTGCAAATTATCACGGGCATTTTGCTCGCATTCTACTATCAGCCCGCGGCAGCCACGGCGTTTGAATCGGTGCGCTATATTACCGAGGAAGCTTCATTTGGCTGGTACTTGCGCAGTCTGCATAAATGGGCGGCAACCCTGATGATTGCCGCAGTCATCCTGCATCAAATGCGGGTCTATTTCACGGCGGCGTACCGTCGGCCGCGTGAGTTGAACTGGGTGATTGGCATGTGCCTGCTCATGTGCACGCTGCTCACGGGATTCACCGGCTACAGTCTGGTGTTCGAGCAACTGAGTTACTGGGGAGCGACCGTCGCAGCCAACATCAGCGACGCCGTTCCTGTGATTGGTTCATTCGCCAAACAAATGTTGCTGGCCGGAGACAATTACAACGAGCGAACGCTCTCGCGGTTCTACATTCTCCATGCCGCAGTGTTGCCGACCACAATCATATTGTTGGTGGTTGTCCATATTATTTTCATTCGGCTCCACGGTGTGACAGAACTGAAACTCGAGGATGAGCCGGAAGATAAGCCCAAGCACTTCAATTTCTTCCCAGATCACATTCTGACCGAATTGATGATTGGTCTCGTGCTCATGGTGCTGCTGAGTGCCCTGGCGACCATTTTTCCGGCGACCATGGGGCCCAAGGCAGACCCGCTCACCACGCCGGAAGTTATCAAGCCGGAATGGTTCTTCTACGTCTCATTTCGCTGGCTCAAACTGTTCTCACTGACGTTTGCCGTGCTGAGCACGGGCTTCATTGTCGGTGCCATGTTCCTGTGGCCCTGGATCGACAAAGTCCTCCGCCGAATCACCGGCATTGAAGACATTAGCGTGTACATTGGCATTGTGGCGACATTCGCATTGGTTGGTTTGACCGTTTGGGAAGCCGCCGTTGCGCATTAGCGCGATCGAGTTAATACAAATACCGAACCCAGTTTTTAACGATTAGCAAGTTCCCATGACCGTCACGGCAAAGCAATACATCATTGGATTTCTGGGTTTGATGTTCCTGGCGTCGCTCGTCTTCGTGCAAATGATGGAAGTCGAACGCAAGAAGGCTGAGTCGGGAAAAGGAGTGGCCCATGCCGTCATTCCGGCCAGCTCGCGGTCGTGCGTCGAATGTCATCAGAAATCTTCTCCCGGCATTATCGATCACTGGCAGGGAAGTACGCACGCCAATAAAGGTGTTGGTTGCGTCGAGTGTCACAAGGCGGCGAAAGAAGACATCGACGCCTTTGATCACTACGGGTCCATTATCGCCACCATTGTGACTCCGAAGGATTGCGGACGATGTCACAAGACGGAAACCGAGGAATTTCTGGCGAGCCACCATGCCAAGGCCGGCAACATCCTGGCGTCGCTGGACAACTTTCTGGCCGAGACGGTTGAAGGTTCGCGCGTTCCCTTTAATCCCCACTCTCCGACGCCCGGCAAAGAAGTTGACGTCGTGAACGGGATGGCCAGCGTAAACGTCGGTTGTCGGCAGTGCCACGGAAGCAAAATTGCGTTGGAGGGAACCAACGGCAGTCTGATTACCGTTGACGAACTCAAGCCAGATGCAGACGGCGTTCCGACAAATCTGGAGATGGTTTCACTCGTCAAGAAAGACGACAACGGGCGTCCCGTGCTGCATGACGGCAGTTGGCCCAACACCGGAATTGGTCGCTTGAATCTGGACGGTTCACGTGGTTCCTGTTCCGCTTGCCACTCGCGTCACGATTTCTCGCCACGTCGCGCTCGCCAACCGGAGAACTGCGGAAAGTGTCACCTCGGTCCAGACCATCCTCAGAAGGAAATCTATGAGGAATCGAAGCACGGCGTTGCGTTCCGCGATTTGAAGGAGCATATGAATCTCGACGCCAAGCACTGGGTGCTGGGCGAGGACTACACGCAGGCTCCAACGTGTGCTTCGTGTCACATGTCAGGCCATACGCGAAACGGGGGCAAAGTAACGCACGATCCTGGTGAGCGGCTTTCGTGGACGAATCGTCCTCCGGTCAGTCTCGTGATGGACACCGACATCAACGGAGCAGTCATTAAGGAAGCCGACCCCGTCGAACGGCAAAAGCAAATTGTCAGTTCGTGGCAGGATAAACGTCAGGAAATGAAGAACGTCTGCCTGCACTGTCACACGCAGAACTATGTAAACGCGTTCTACAAGCAGTACGACGATTTCGTGGTGAACTACAACGAGAAGTTCGCCAAGCCGGGCGTCGCCATTATGGGCGAACTCCGCAAGCAGGAACTGCTCACCAAGCAGGACTTCGACGAAGAAATTGAATGGACTTGGTTCTACTTGTGGCACCACGAAGGACGGCGTGCTCGCCACGGGGCATCCATGATGGCTCCCGACTACGCGCACTGGCACGGGATGTACGAAGTGGCGGAACGGTTCTATCAGCAACTCATCCCGCAAGCTCGCGAAATCGCCGAACACGCTGGCGAGAGCGGCAAAGCCGATCAGGCTCAGGCAGTCCTCGATCTGATTGATGACATCCTGGCCCGTCCCGAACATGAGTGGTTTGAGCAGGCGAAAAAACTCGCCGATGCAGGCCCCGCTTCGGTTACCACGGAGGCGGTTGCCGCAACGACTGAGGACAAGGCGGCACCAGCAGAAACAGCGACGCCAGCAGCAGGCGGAAATGAAGAAGCAAAATCTTCAGATGCACCGAAAGCGGACGCAGCGCCCAAAGAACCAGAAAGTGAACCGGCAGAGACCGACGGGAAGTAGCGCATTCGAATTCGCGTTGCTCCGCCGGTTGACTCGACCTCATCATCCTGCACGATGACGAGATCTCAGGTTCATCGTATATAGACAAGTTGAAGAGGATTCCGACATGGACCGGCGAGACTTTATCCGCGTAGCTGGCACAGCCGTGTCAGCAGCCGCAGGGCTTGGTTGTGGAACTGAGCCAGCTTATGCCGAGGGGGCCGACAAGTCTTCGCTGCAAAACGTCAGTTGGGACAAGGCGCCGTGCCGCTATTGCGGTACGGGTTGCGGCGTGGAAGTGGCCGTTCAGGAAAACAAGGTCGTGGCCGTCCGTGGCGACGAGAAGAGCCCCGTCAATCAAGGTTTGCTGTGTGCGAAGGGATATCACCTTCCCGGCATGCTGTATGGCAAAGACCGGCTCAAGTTCCCCATGCGTCGCAACGCTGCGGGAAAGCTGGAGAAAATCAGTTGGAATGAGGCGCTCGACCTGATCGCGGAGAAATTTCAAACGGCGTTGAAGGAACACGGTCCTGAGTCGGTGGGCGTTTACGGATCGGGTCAGTGGACAATCTTCGATGGTTACGCGGCCTCAAAGTGGGTGAAGGGAGGAATGCGCAGCAACAACCTCGATCCCAACGCTCGGCTCTGCATGGCCAGTGCGGTCATGGGATTTGTCACGCAATTTCAGAGTGACGAACCAATGGGCTGCTACGACGACTTGGACGTCGGCGATGATTTCATTCTCTGGGGCAACAACATGGCCGAAATGCATCCGGTCCTGTTCAGCCGAATGCTGGAGAACAAACGGAAGAATCCTCGCGTGCGTATTGTCGACATCGCCACTCGCTGGACCCCCACGAGCGACTTCGCCGACATGTACGTTCAAATCAATCCCGGCAGCGACCTGGCGCTCGCCAATGGCATTTTGCATTTGCTCCTTGCAAATGGCGAAATCAACGAAGCCTTCATCAACGAAAACGTGGTCTTCCGACGCGGCATCGAGGACCTCGAACAAATTGGCTACGGCTGCTTTGACGAGCAATCAGAGAAGTACGGATTCAAAGACGAGGCCAAGGAAAGTTCTCTCGATGAACTTAAGGAATTCATTAAGGAATACACGCCTGAAAAGGTGAGCGAATTAACGGGCGTTTCCGTTGCGCAAATCAAGTCTCTTGCTCAAATGTACGGAGATTCAGCGCGGGGCACCGTGAGCATGTGGTGCATGGGCGTGAATCAGCACGTGCGTGGCACCTGGATGAACAACCTCATTACAGATCTGCATTTGATTACGGGGAAAATCAGCCGTCCGGGCAGTAATCCGTTCAGCCTGACCGGCCAGCCGTCGGCGTGTGGAACGGCCCGCGAAGTGGGGACGTTGTCGAATCGACTGCCAGCCGACATGGTCGTCAACAATCCCGAACATCGTGCCAAGGCGGAAGAAATCTGGAAGCTGGAGCCGGGCACAATCAATCCGAAGCCGGGCTATCACACCGTTGATATGTTCCGCGCGCTCACGCGGGGCGACTTGAAAGCTCTTTGGATTCAAGTGACAAATCCGTGGGTCACGCTGCCGAATTTGAATCGATTTCAACGTAAACCGGGAGATGGTCGGTTTATCGTCGTGAGCGATATCTACCCGACACCCACCACCGAAATGGCGGACCTCATTCTCCCGTCAGCGGCGTGGATTGAGCGGGAAGGACTGTTCGGAAATACCGAGCGTCGCACGCAGCACTGGAACAAAATGGTTGATCCTCCGGGCGAAGCAACCGAAGACGCCTGGCAAATTATGGAAGTTGCCAAACGGATGGGCATGGGGCATCTTTTCCCGTGGGCCGACGAGAAAAACTGGCATGAGCAAATGTACGAAGAGTATCGCCAGTTTACTCTCGGCACCGGCAAGGACCTGGCCAGCTATCAGCAACTGAAAGAACAACGAGGCATGCGGTGGCCCGTTGTTGACGGAAAAGAAACGCGGTATCGCTACGCTGCGGGACACGATCCTTACGTCAAAAAAGAGCGTGGCGTTCACTTCTACAAAGCCAAAGGTTACGGAGAAAAAGCCGCATTCTGGATTCGTCCGTACCATCCACCCGCGGAAGTTCCAGACGACGATTACCCCTTCTGGCTGACAACCGGGCGGGTGCTGGAGCACTGGCACACCGGTTCAATGACACGTCGCGTGAAGGAACTGCACCGCGCCGTCCCTGCCGCGTATTGCGAGCTGAACCGGGCCGATGCTTTGGCGCTCAACATCTCCAATGGAGACAAGGTCAAGTTGAGCAGCCGACGTGGCGAGGTGGTGCTGGATGTTCGCGTTGATGGTCGCGGCAAGCCCCCCAAGGGAAGTGTCTTCGTTCCGTTCTTTGACGAGACGAAACTGGCCAACCTGTTGACTCTGGATGCGATGGACAACATCAGCAAGGAGCCCGACTTCAAGAAGTGTGCCATCAAGGTGGAGAAGGTCTGATGTTTTCGCAACCAAAACGATTCAGTCGCGCCCCGGCCCATGCGATGACACTGATCGTGTTGGCAGGGATGCTCCTTTGTGCGGGGTGTGGTAAGCGGAAGAACGACTCGTCAACCAGTGCACCGCGTACAACGGCACAGCGTTCAATTCGTCGCGCGTATGATGGTGCACCTCCCATCATCCCACACAAGCCCCTCAAGGCCGACTGTATTACCTGCCACTCTGAAACGGGTCAACAGGTTCCCGAACTGGGATTTGCGGCTGCGAATCCACACTTCAATACGTCACATGCGGGATCGCTCAGCAATTGTCGGCAGTGCCATTTATTTCAGGAGTCGACAGAGCTGTTTGCTGAGAGCGAGTTCGTCGGGATTCCTCAAGAAATTACGCATGGCAGCCGTGCGTATCCCGGTGCGCCGCCTATGGTCCCGCACAGTAAGCTGATGCGAGAAAACTGTTCGGCCTGCCACTCTGGTCCGTCTGCACGTCCGGAAATCCGTTGCACACATACGACGCGAACGAACTGCGTGCAGTGCCATTTGTTTCAGGAGCCTGGCGAAAATTCTTTCGCGGTTCATCAGCCCCTGTAGGGCAAGGAAGCAAGTCCAGCGACAATTACTTGGTGCTGTTCTAATCGGCCTGCGAGAGAATCCAGTCCGCAATGGCAGGTACATCACTGCGGGCAAGGATTGGGATTTCGACGTCCAGGAGATCATCGGAAATGACGGCGCGAATGTTAGTCGCCGCATCCGCACACATCGGCGGTGTTCCCATAGATGCCCTCCAGACCTCCAGTTGAGGTGCAGTTGCCTGCGTGTCCCCTTCAACAATGACAAGGTCACAGCCTGTCATGGCAGCCATCAGCCGTGTGTATCGATCCTCTTTCGCCGCTGAGTCATCGTTCGTTAAGAACAAAGCATCCAACTGCGGCGTGAGAATTCCCACCACACTCGCTCCCGCCTCCCGGTGGATATGTGAATCCTTACCCGGCGTGTCGAGTTCATGCTGATGGTGCGTATGCTTGATAGTCCCAACGCGCAGCCCCCGCCCCGTCAATTCGCGCAACAGGTCCGCGACCAGTGTCGTCTTCCCGTGATTCTTTCCACCAATAATATGGAACCGCTGCATGTACCGCCGTCATTCAAGTCAAAGGCCGAAGTGAGGATTGTGACCTTGAATTCTAACGAGTGCAGAGCACGCTGTGATGGCACAGCACACTGTCATCAATGCCAGGAATCACTCAGGATCGCCCGGTTGCAAGTGTGTCATCCTCAAATGAGCCTAGAATGCCCAGTCGGCGAAGAGATAGAACTGGTCTGCATCGCCGCGGGCAGCGACGGCTGGGTTGGGGTTCATGGTGACGGCATCGCCGTACCAGAAGTAGAAGTATCCGGCTTGCAGCGTCAGGTTCTTGTTGACCTTATATGTGGCAACGAGGTCCATTTCATGTCCCAGGTTTCCAGAGGTCGTGCCCACGCCACCGAACGGTGCTCCGGCAATATTGTAAATGGCGTCGTTTCTCGAGGCCTTGTTGAATAGATGCCAGCCAGCAAGGAAGGACAACTTCTCAGTCGGGTTGACGGTGAGGTGCACGCCATAGTCAATGAGGTTCGAGCCGTTGAAGTTGTCGATTTGTCCCCAGTAAGCGTGGCCCAGCGGGAACAGCGTGTTGACTGTTGTATTGCTGCCCTGGCCCGGTGTGTTATCGCCCGATCCCCACCAGAAAATGCCGTTGATGGTTGGAGTCCAGGGGACGTCATTGAATTTGAAACCACCGTTTGCGGAAACGAATCCTGCATGAACATCCTGATCCAGCGCTTCAATGAAGTCATCCTTGCCAAGTTGCAGGGCTGCTTCCAGGTCCCACAGGAATGTGTAGTCAGCTCCGCTTGCTGACTCAAGTGGCTTGGTTCCAGCATACCGGGCACCAAGAGTGTGGCGGCTTCCGTCAATACGGTTTGCCATGTCGTTTTGTTCACGGAGCCAGAGCCAGTAGAAGTCAATGGTCTTGTTTTCAAACCCCTTGTAAGTGGAGTAAACGCCGGTGAACATGCGGCTTTGATCGGGCGAGTCCAGGCTCGTGGGACGCACAGCAGCCGAAGGTTCGTGAACCGGGCGGACGAGGAAGGCGTCGATGGCCCAGTCGCTGCTGGTGTAATACAGCTTGCCCCCTTCGAAGTTTCGGAAGGTGTTTCCCCAGCCAAGTGGCGAGATGACGCGCTGGCTACCGTAATTGAGTGTCTGCCGTCCGAATTTGAAGTGCAGTGAGGCGTCGTCGTCAAAGTCGATCAGGTTGACGTCGATGTAGTACTGGAAGAAGTCGAAGCGATTCGTGTCGATGGCCACTTCGGGAAGCGTTTCACCAAAGGTCGAGGCATCAATTCCCTCCACGTACAGGGTTATGTCGTTCCCGTACTTCAATTGCAGGTACGGATTAAACCGCCACTGCTGGTAGTCCGACTGACCCGCTGCGAGGGGCGGGCGGAGTCGATTCTGCTCATCGATGTAACGATACCGCAGCGTACCACCGACAGATGACGTCCAGTTGTCCCCCCATTGCTGCCCCTGCAAGTCGGAGAGGAGCTTCTCGTCGCTGAGGAGAAAGAAGTCCTCCTGGGCCATCAGTCGGCCTGCGTTTGTCGAGAGCAGCGTGAGCAGAGAGACAGCGAGAAGAAATCCGCGACGCATGATTCGCATCCATTCAAATTCTGTTGATGCCGGAGCAGGCGCGGTTCCGGCGTCGAAATCCATTCATTTCGAGTCATCGGTCTGGGCTTCCTGATCGCACCATTAGCATTGCACTGCGGCCCAATCGATTTACCGCTTCCGACCAGTCGCTCCCGCAGAACCGTCACGAGCGAAAGAGTTTGGCAACGTGCACAGGAATGTCACTCCCCTGCCCTGCGCGCAAATTGCGCAGCACAGCGCAGTTTGGAGGATGTGCTCGCATTTGTGTTCACGAATGCGTCCGGTCTGTGGTGAGGTGGCAGGCGATTTTAGCGGTGTTATGAGTGGTGTGCCTGCGTTGATTGCACAAATGTGCTCTGCGGCACAGCAATTGCAATTGCATGCTGCAAAGCTCGTCGCCTGGCGCTCAAGGCCGTACTGAGCTGAAAACAGTAGCTCGAACGTGGATGGGAATGCCCATCTGCAGAATTCCCGTCTAAAGAAGGCCTTGAGAACCTCATGGAAGTTTCAGGTAAAGCGACTCGCATTCGACTTTTCGATCTCTTTTCCCCGCAGATGCGGGCATTCCACATGTCGTGGTTTGCCTTCTTTCTGTGCTTCTTCGCCTGGTTCGGCATCGCACCGCTGATGAAGGTGGTGCGCGAAGAACTTGAACTGACCAAATCGCAAATCGGCTGGTGCATTATTGGTTCGGTGGCGGTCACGGTTTTGGCCCGGCTGATTATCGGGTGGTTGTGTGACCGCATTGGTCCGCGACTGGCCTACACCTGGATGCTCATCATTGGAGCGATTCCAGTCATGGCCATTGGATTCGCCAACGACTTCACCACATTCCTGCTGTTCCGCGTCGCGATTGGCGTCATTGGAGCGTCATTCGTCATCACGCAGTATCACACCTCCATCATGTTTGCCCCGAACTGCGTGGGGACGGCAAATGCCACAACCGCCGGCTGGGGTAACCTCGGTGGCGGCGTGACTCAGCTGGTCATGCCTTTGGTGTTCGCTCTGTTCGTCGGCACGCTGGGATTGTCGGAAGCCGTCAGTTGGAGGGCCTCGATGTTTGTGGCCGGTCTGCTGTGTGCCGTGACGGGAGTGGCTTACTACTACCTGACACAAGACACGCCCGAAGGCAACTTTGCGGACCTGCGTGCGGCGGGCAAGCTCCCTGAATCGAAGACCGTTCGCGGTTCGTTCCTTGCTGCTTGCAAGGACCATCGGGTATGGGCTCTGTTTGTTATCTACGGGGCCTGTTTCGGAATTGAACTAACCATTAACAACGTGGCGGCCCTCTACTTCCTCGATTACTTCGCCTATTTCAAGGAAATGGATCCCCTGAAGGCCGTCGGTGCTGCCGGACTCATCGCCAGCTTGTTCGGCCTGATGAATATTTTCGCCCGTACGCTGGGCGGTGTCTTTGGTGATCGCTTCGGTGAGAAGTGGGGGCTGTCCGGTCGGGTGAAATGGCTGTTCATCACACTCTTCCTCGAAGGGCTGGCACTCATGCTGTTCTCCCAAATGAGCATTCTGGTCCTGGCGATTCCAACACTCATTGTGTTCAGCTTGTTCGTGCAAATGAGTGAAGGAGCGACATTCTCCGTTGTCCCGTTCATCAATAAGAAGGCCTTGGGATCGGTGGCCGGTATTGTGGGGGCTGGCGGAAACGCGGGTGCTGTCGCCGCTGGTTTCCTGTTCAAGTCGGAGGCAATTGAATGGCCGACTGCCCTCTTCATTCTTGGAGCTGCCGTCACGGTTTCATCCTTCCTCGCCTTTGCCGTGAACTTCAATGAGCAGGCCGAGACCGAAGCTCGCGAGGCCACAGAAGCAGCCAATGCTGATCGCATGCGACCGGTTCCCGTGGGACCTGCAGTTGCTATGGCGGCTGAGGCTGTCAGTTAGCAGTGAGAATTGAAAACGCGCCCTCGGCGTTGGCTGAAAGGGAACCAGTCGACGCCGGGGCGATTTGAAGTGAATTGAAGTTCAAAGGCGCTCAAAATGGCTAATCCGGTAGAAGTTTGGAAAGCAGAAAAGCATCCGTTCGATGTTTGGGCCGACGTGCAGCAGCACGCCGCTTCGAAAACACCAATGGACCAAATCGACAGTAACGATTTGGAGCGTATGAAATGGCACGGATTCTTCTACCGCAAACGGGATACTCCCGGCCGGTACATGAATCGCATTCGGATTACCGCCAATGAACTGTCCGCAGAGCAAGCCCGCGAAGTTGCACATATCGCTTATGAGTACGGACACGGCATTGTCGATGTCACGACCCGTGCCAATTTGCAGGTGCAGGGGCTTGGAATTGAGCATTTGCCGAAAGTGGCGGAACGACTGGAAAAAGTTGGACTGAATTCGAAGCAGACCGGCCACGACAACATTCGTAACGTGTTCGGGCACCCCTTCAGTGGTCTGGTCGATGAGGACCTCATCGACACGCGCCAGCTCTGCCACGACGTCGATGCCATCTACATCAACAGTCGTGAGTTCTCCGATCTCCCCCGCAAGCTCAACATTTGCTTCAACGGCACTGAGCATCATCCGGCGCACTTCTGGACGCAGGATTTGAGCTTCCTGGCGGCACGCACGAGCGATGGACGCGTCGGCTTTCAGGTGCTCATCGCGGGAACGCAGGGACAGAATCCCATGCTGGCGTGGCACCTGCCGGTATTTCTGGCACCAGAACAGGTAGTACCGGTCACGCATGCGATCATTGAGTTGTTCCGAGCAAAGGGAACTCGCGAAAAGCGAAACAAGGCAAGACTTCGATTCCTCCTTGAAGAAATTGGGGTAGGAGGAGTTCTCGACTGGCTCGACGAGAAACTTCCTTTTCGACTGGAGCCTTCAATTCAGCCGCCGATTCCGACTTCGGTGACGGAAGAATTCGTCGGCTGGTTCCGGCAGAAAGATCGAAATCTGTGGACGATGGGCTTGTCGGTTCCGCTGGGAAGAATGACGTGGCAGCAACTGGAGTCATTGGCGCTGCTCAGTAAGAAATTCGGTGATGGCCAACTGCGAACCACGCAGGAACAGGGCATTGCCATTATTAACATTCCGACTGGTTTCAAAGGAGCAGCGGCGACGGCTGCAGCTGCTGCCGGCCTGAGCGTTCATGCTGATGAATTTGAACTGAACACCATGGCCTGCACGGGCAGCCAGTTCTGCAATATTGCCGTGACGGAGACCAAAGGGCACATGTTTCAGCTCATCGAAAAACTCCGCAAGCGGGCTCTTAAACTTCACGGAATTCGCATTCACATGAGCGGCTGCCCCTCCAGTTGCGCCCAGCACTTCACGGCGGACATTGGTCTCAAAGGCGTGCGTGTGCGGCGATTGCTCGGAACACGCGAGGGGTTCGACGTCTACCTCGGCGGCGGTCTGGCAGGTCAGGTTCACATGGGGCTTCCTTACAAGCTGGGGGTCGATGTCGACCAGTTACCGCAGCTGGTGGAGGAAGTCACCAATGAGTTCTACTTGAAGCACCGGCTCGGTCAGACATTCAGTAGCTACTGGCGTGAGAAACTTCAGGCGGCCGAAGCTGAGAAGGTCGGCGACGATGATTACATCGTACCGACCTGGGTTTGTGAGAACTGCAACCTCCAGCACCGCGGCGAAGATCCTCCGGTCTTCTGTCCTGGATGCGCAGGATTGCGTCGGCACTTTGCTCGCATCGAAGACGGTGTCGAACCGAAGACAACCGTCGCCGAGGCCGAGGCTCAAGCGGACGCGCCCGCACCGCGATCCGATGGTTTTCAATTCGCTGCGAAGTTTGAGGATATTCCGGAAAAGTCTGGCCTGACCGTCGAAGTCGGTGGAAAAGAGTACGCTTTGTTTCGGCACGAGGGAGGCGTGAAATGTATTGACTCCGCCTGCCCTCACGAGGGTGCTTCGCTGGCTGATGGGGAATTCAAGAACGGCGTCGTCAGTTGCCCCTGGCACGACTGGACATTCAATGTCTGCACGGGATGCAGTCTTGATCCTCCCGGTAATGATGTCTCGAGCTACGAGGCAACCGTTGAAAACGGAAACGTGTTCATTCGGCTCTCGCCAGCAGTTGGTGGACCGCCGGCGCCCGGCACTGCTCCTGCAGAAACCAAGTTGTCGCCACTGGAGATGATGCGAGCCCAAATGGCGGGCAAAAAGGGACCTGTTCGTCCAGTGGAAGCCGAACTGACGGTACTCGACATCATCCAGGAAACACCGGATGTCCGCACGTTCCGGCTCGACAACAGTGAGGGCACGGTTCCATTTGACTTCCCCGGCAAGTTCGCCAAGGTGTGTGCGACAGTGAATGGGGAAGAGGTCTGGAAAAGCTTCACCATTAGTTCGTCTCCAGCACGTCCTGGTGAACTCGATTTCACCATCAAGCTGAATCCCGGCGGAGAGGTGACACCCTATCTCTTCTCGGAACTTGAGAAAGGGGGCCGACTGAAAATCAAAGGAGCTCAGGGAGGATTCTACTTCGATCCAGAAAAGCATGCGGAGCCCTTGGTGCTCATTTCCGCAGGAAGCGGCATCACACCCATGATGTCCATTGTCCGATACCTGGGTGACAAAGGCATCGAAAATCCGATCAACTTTCTGTATGGAGCGCGCACGCAGGCGGACATCGTGTTTCATTCCGAGTGTCTTGAGCTCGCATCGGCCAAGTCATCGTTCCAGTACTTCGTGACGTTGTCACAGCCCAATCCAACTTGGGAAGGTGAAACTGGACGGCTTTCGTGGGAACAAATTCAAAAGCAATGTGGTGCGGGGTTGGCCGAAAGTCGCTACTTCCTGTGTGGTCCGAATGACTTCATGGATGCGGTCAGCAAACTACTAACCGAGAATGGTGTGGCCACAGATCGAATCCATACGGAAGCATTCCATAAAGCAAAGGTCGAAATCGCGGCAACGACTGAGGGGGCGTAGTGAGCACCTCCATCGACACAAATTCGGAACGCCGTCCCGAGGCTGCGGGAAGGGATGTGGATCAGTACGGTTCCAGTTATGGAAGCCCGCGATCGAACGATGGCCTGCTCGCCTTGTTGCTCGAAGAGCAGCAGCAGTTGACGGCCGTTGAAGAATTCTCCCAGCAACACTCAAACGGCACGCTTCCAAGTCAGGCGAAATACTACTCGAAGCTTATGCCTGCTTCGCCGCCTGGCGAAGGTGAGCAGTATGCGTTTGAAGTGAACCTCGATGCCTGCTCGGGCTGCAAAGCTTGCGTGGTTGCCTGCCATTCATTGAACGGGCTGGACGAAACTGAAACATGGCGCGATGTCGGACTGCTGATTGGAGGAACGGCGACCAACCCCGTCATGCAGCACGTGACCACTGCCTGCCATCATTGCATTGAGCCAGCATGCATGTCGGCCTGTCCGGTCGATGCGTATGAGAAAGATGCCACGACCGGTATTGTGCGGCATTTGGATGATCAGTGTTTTGGCTGTCAGTACTGCACGCTGGCCTGCCCTTACGACGTCCCCAAGTATCACTCTGGAAAAGGTATTGTCCGCAAGTGCGACATGTGTGCCGATCGGCTTTCTGCGGGAGAGGCTCCGGCCTGTGTGCAGTCTTGCCCGCATGAAGCTATTAGTATTAAGGTCGTAGACATCGCCCAAGTGCGTGAGAATGCTGAGGTCGATCCTTACCTCCCCGGCGCGCCAGAACCGCATTTCACCTATCCCACAACATCATTCAAAACCGAACGCGTTTTTCCCAGGAATGTGCTGCCGGCTGACTACTACGCCATTAACCCACAGCATCCTCACTGGCCACTGATCATCATGCTGGTGCTGACGCAGCTGTCAGTTGGTGCATTCGCAGTCGGGCAGATTATTGAATACGTACTCAACCCTGACCTCATCGCAGCTTTCCGCCCCTTTCAATCGACACTTGCACTGGTGCTCGGCTTGCTGGCGTTGGGAGCGAGTACATTGCATTTGGGGCGCCCCCAATATGCGTTTCGGGCCATCATTGGTCTCCGCCACTCCTGGCTCAGCCGCGAAATCGTTGGATTTGGATTGTTCGCAGCGGCAGCCACCGCCTACGCCGCAGCTGTATGGTTTGACAGCGCAATTCCGGGACTGCACCGCAGCCTGGGAGGACTGGTGCTGGTGAGTGGCGGTATCGGATTGTTCTGCTCTGCCATGATTTACGTGTTCACTCAACGTGAATTCTGGAGCCTGCAGCGGACCGTTACTCGATTTACTCTCACATCATGCGTACTGGGAATTGCCACAGCATGGCTGGCACTCATGTTGTCGACCACATTCGGTGGGGGAGCCGAAGAGTTGCTGCATCAACTTGGACGTCCACTCGCGGCAAGTCTCATGGTCTCCGTTGCTGTAAAGCTCGTCTGGGAAGCCGCGTTGTTCCTGCATTTATTCGACCGCAGGAACACGTCATTGAAGCGCTCGGCCCTGTTGATGATTGGTCCCCTGGCAAGTTCTTTGATGGCTCGTTTTGCGTGCGGAGTGCTCGGCGGAATCGTCATGCCGGGCCTGCTGTTGGCTGACGCATCGGGTACGGCCGTCACAGGCTTCGAGGTGAAGCAGTTTCTGATTGTGTTCATGCTGTTCGTCGCTTGCCTTGTCGGTGAAATGCTCGAACGCTACTTGTTCTTCGCGGCAGTCTCCGCCCCGCGTATGCCTGGAGGTCCACGGACATGATTACTGACTTACTGCATGCCCGTACCGGCCCGCTGACACAGGAGTTGTTACGTGAGCCAGGAAACTTCGGTTTGGGACAAATTCCAACAACGCTGAAGCCGAACGCCACCACCGGAATGGTCTGCGGATTCTGCGCGACAGGCTGCAATCTCACGGTCCACATGCGTGACGGTGAGGCCATTAACCTTTCTCCGACGACCGACTACCCCGTCAATCTCGGAATGGCTTGCCCCAAAGGTTGGGAGGCACTGACCGTTCTCGATGCCCCCGATCGTGCCATCACACCACTGTTGAAGAATTCTCGTGGACAGTTCGAGCCAGTCGACTGGAATCGAGCGATGCTGGAATTTGTCACTCGGTTCAAGTCAATTCAGGCGGAGCATGGACCGCACTCCGTCGCGTTCATCAGCACAGGGCAAATGGTCAGCGAGGAGATGGCCTTCCTCGGCGCCCTGGCGAAATTCGGGATGGGAATACTGCATGGCGATGGGAACACGCGTCAATGTATGGCGACCGCCGTCGTGGCCTACAAACAGGCTTTTGGCTTTGACGCCCCACCCTACACATACGCGGACTTCGAAGAGTCCGATGTCATTGTGCTCGTTGGCAGCAACCTGTGTCTGGCGCATCCCATTATGTGGGAGCGGGTCATGCGGAACCCAAATTCGCCGGAAATCATTGTGGTCGATCCTCGTATGACCGAGACTGCAATGAATGCCACTCAACATCTGGCGATTGCGCCGAAGAGTGATCAAACACTGCTGTACGGAATTGCCAGAATCCTGATTGAACGTGGCTGGGTCGATCAGAATTACGTTGCAGCACACACCTCCGGGTTCGAAGAGTTCGCGGCATACGTGCAGGACTACTCGTTGGAGCGAGTCTCCGCCGAGTCGGGGCTTTCTGTCGAACAAATTGAACGGTTTGCAGAGACCATTCACCTGGGCAAGCGAGTCTCGTTCTGGTGGACAATGGGAGTGAATCAGAGCCATCAGGGAGTCCGGACTGCTCAGGCGATTATCAACCTCGCACTGATGACTGGTAACATCGGGCGCCCGGGCACCGGGGCAAACTCCATTACCGGTCAGTGCAATGCGATGGGCTCTCGCCTGTTCAGCAACACGACGAACTTGCTGGGTGGACATGACTTTGCGAAGCCCGAACACCGACAGAAGGTTGCGGGCATCCTGGGAATCGACGAGGCAGTCATCCCGTCTGAGAATTCGTGGGCCTACAATGAGATTATGGAAGGAGTCCTCAAAGGGAAAATCAAAGGGCTGTGGATCATTTGCACTAACACGGCGCACTCCTGGATTAACCAGAACGACGCCCGCGAGATTCTGGATCGGCTCGACTTTCTCGTTGTCCAGGACATGTACCACAGCACGGAAACGGCGCAAATGGCCGACCTCGTTCTACCCGCAGCGGGTTGGGCGGAGAAAGAGGGAACGTTCATCAACTCCGAACGTCGCATTGGAGTGGTTAAGAAGGTTCGCAAGGCACCGGGGCAGGCACTTTCCGATTTCAACATATTCCGCCTCATTGCCCATCATTGGGGATGCGGTGAAATGTTTGCGAAATGGTCATCACCTGCTGCTGTGTTTGACATGCTCAAAGAATGCAGCCGCGGAATGCCGTGCGATATCACAGGGATTGAGGGCCACGCTCATGTTGATCGAGCCGGAGGGATTCAGTGGCCGTTCACGGAAGTGCAGCGGACGCAAGCTGAGCAGAACACAGATGAAATGAAGGAGCGAAGACTTTTTGAGGATGGCCCGTTCTACCACTCGGATGGTCGTGCCAAGTTCCTGTTTGAAGATCCTCGACCGCTTACCGAAAAGCCTTCATCCAAGTATCCGTTCATTCTGCTGACGGGTCGGGGATCGGCGTCGCAGTGGCATACGCAGACGCGGACGAGCAAGTCGGCTGTGTTGCGGAAACTGTATCCCGAACAACCATTCGTTGAATTGAGCCCTGTCGATGCAAAGTCGCTGGGTGTCGTGCAAAACGATCAGGTTCTGGTCTCTTCGCAGCGTGGAAAAATGGTTGCCACCGCTTTCCTGACGCACAACGTCCAGCCGGGACAAATCTTCATTCCCATGCACTACGAAGCCACCAACCGCCTCACCGACGCCGTCTTTGATCCGTATTCAAAGCAGCCCTCTTACAAATCCTGTGCGGTGGCAGTTGCTCCGATTGGTGCGGTGCCAGCTCGGAAGTAACCAATCGGCGTTTCGCAGTTCATCGCCTCTTGCTGAGCTTTTCTTTGTGTGACGGCCACTTGACTCGCTCACTTGGCGTGGGCTCCGGCGTAGAATTCGGTGGATTCCAGGATGAAAACTGGAGGGGCGGGAGGCTTTTGGGGGAGTTGAGTTGCCCGGTTTGTGGTATTCTTTTACGGGGATTTGAGGAGTCTCAAGTTCCGCTCCTACCACATATGGCAGTTGCGCTTTGCCGCTCAATGACGCGGATTCCCAAGAGGCAATTGCTCACTCCAAATCATTCTGCATTCCGTTGCTATGCCCAACATTTCAGGGAAGCGCCATTTGCCGTTCTGCATGCCTCTGGCCGCAGCACTATTGCTTATGGCCAGTTCCACTCAGGCGGCGGAGCCTGCCAAGACAGTTGACGACATCTCCAAAGCATCCTCGCAGATTGCAGGTGAACGTCTGAGTCTTTCCGAACTGAAGAAGTCTGGCCGCCAGCACTCACGTTTCAATCGCGACGCAAAAGAGAGTGTTCCAGAGGCCGCAGTCCCTCCACAGGCGAACCTTGCTGGCTTTGCGTCATTGATCAAGCCACTCCTTAACAAGCATTGTGTTGACTGTCATGGAGCTGAGTTGATGGAAGGAAACATCAGAATCGATACGCTCAACCCGGATTTGCTCGGGGGAGGAGATACCGACTGGTGGGTTGAGATTTTTGCCGTGGTCGCCAAAGGTGAAATGCCGCCGCCTGACAGCTCAGAGCTAGGTAAAACCGAACGCCAGCAAATTGTCGAATGGTTGTCGACTGAACTTCAGGCCGCATCCCGGATGCGTCGCAGTGAGGGGACGCGATCTTCTTTCCGCCGACTAACACGTTACGAGTACAACTACGCATTGCAGGACTTGCTGGGATTGCCATGGGATTTTGCGAAGGACTTACCTCCCGAGCCACACACGGAAGAAGGATTCGAAAACAGTGCCGAATTGCTCCACCTCTCGACGTCACAGTTCGAGACTTACCATCGTCTGGCACGTCAGGCATTAACACGGGCCACTGTCCGAGGTGAACAACCACAAACCCTGCGATGGGGTATTTCCATGCAGGACGCTGCCGCACGCGAATGGCCGAAACAGAATGAGCAACTGGAGAAGGCGAAGAAGGATTTGGCAAACGATCCAGAAAAACTCGAAGCAGAACTGGCTCGACTGGAAGTAAGTTTTCGCCAGCCTCACGGGAGAACCTATTACAAAGAGTTGTCATCTGGCCGCATTGTTCCTGCATACTGGGACTACCCTGGAGCCAGATACGCATTTGCTCCTGCGGACAGCGAACTTCAAACGCCCGCCGAAACAAACTGTGTTGCTGTCATTCCGGCGGGACGTAATCAAAACCTGGTGGTGGAACTGGGGAATCAACTGCCCGACGAGGGGACTATGCGAGTGACTGCAAGAGTCTCCCGTACTGAGACGGACCTCGCCGGATTCCCCAGCATTCAGCTGCTGTTCGGCTGGCAGGCCAGCAACGAAGGGCGGGCCTTGTTGCCGGTCAGCAAGGAGGACATCCCCGTCACTGCTGTACCTGGTGAATGGCAAATGGTCACCTGGGATGTGCCGCTGGGGGAAATCTATCCTCGAAACTCAGTACGAAAAACCTCACCGTTGGGAGCCATTCCGAGCCCCTCGGAGTACATTCGGATTGCGAACAGTTCGGCGTCCAATCATGCCATTCAAGTCGACTACGTGAGGGTTGAGGCCCCCTACATTGAAGAATGGCCACCAGCATCTCACCGGAAGATTTTCTTCGACAGCAAGCATGCTGACAGCGAGTCGGACTATGCCAGGGAGATCGTCAAAGAATTCATGTTGCGGGCGTGGCGGCGACCTCCAACTACAGAGGAAGTCGATCGGAAAATGAAACTGTTTGCGGTTATCCGGCCAGAATGTGAATCATTCGAAGAAGCGGTTGTTGAAGTCCTTGCAACCGTACTCTCTTCGCCTCAGTTCCTCTATGTGGCGAACACGCCTGCCGCAGCTAACGACGAGGGACTGCAACAACGCCGCGACCTTGAACTGGCAACGCGTCTGTCGCTTTTCCTGTGGTGCAGCCTGCCAGATGCCGAGTTGCTGAAACTGGCCAGCAGCGGCGAATTGAGAAATGCCGACGTACTGGCGGGCCAGGTGGAACGTCTGTTGGCCGATCCCCGGAGCAATCGACTTGCGGAGCAGTTTGTCCACCAATGGCTGAATTTGGAACTGCTGGAATTTGTGAACTTTAAGCGTCAAGGCGGAGGTGTTGATCCCTTGCTGAAGGAGGCGATGCAGCAAGAACCCGTGGAGCTGTTTGCTGAAATCCTGCAGCAGAATTCCAGTGTGCTCGACTTCGTCCACTCAGATTACGCAATGGTCAATGAGCGATTGGCGAAACACTACGGACTCGCTGACGTATACGGAAATGAGTTCCGACGCGTACCGTTGGATGGCAATTTCAAACGGGGGGGATTGCTGACTCAGGCGGGAACGTTGGCCATGAACTCGGACTGGCCGGATTCGCATCCGCTCAAGCGTGCCATTTGGCTATTAGAGCGACTGTTGAACGATCCTCCCCCGCCCCCTCCGCCCGCAGTTCCACAAATCGATTTGGCCGATCCGGAAATCGCCAAAATGACACTGAAGGAGCGCATTGAGAACCATCGAAATCATGCCGCCTGCAATTCCTGCCACGCGAAAATCGATCCGTGGGGAATTGCGTTCGAGAACTATGACGCCCTGGGTCGTTGGCGCGATCAGGTGAACGGGAAGCCTGTTGATGCATCGAGTCAGTTGTTCAACCATCAGACGCTCGACGGTATGGAGGGGCTCAAACGTCATCTGCTTGAAGCCAGGCAGGACCAGTTCGTCGAGGCGATGGTCCACAAACTGACTACGTATGCCCTCGGTCGTCCGCTTCGTTTCGAGGACCGTGCGGCAATCGAATCGATTACGGCCGACGTGCGTCAGCAGGGGGACGGACTGAAAACCATGCTACTTGCCATTGTGAAGAGTGAGTTATTCCAATCAGAATAGGCCCAGCAGCTCATAGTTGATTGCGCAGTCGCAGTACTGCGGAGAAGGATTCGAGATGAAATTCAACATGAATAACATCGACCGCAGGCGGTTTCTGCGTGGGACCGGTTTGGCGTTGGCATTGCCGATGTTTGGTTCGCTGTTTTCGGCAAAGGCTCGCGGTGAACAGGTAGCTGAGAATCCCAGGCGTCTCGCCTGCTTCTACTTCCCAGATGGTGTGCCCATGCCGCTGCCGGAAGACCCTGCGTACAAGGAATGGGCCTGGTTTCCGCATGGCGGCGGGAGTGATTTCACATTCACGAACTGCATGAGTTCGCTGGAGCCTCTAAAGTCCGACCTGACGGTTCTCTCAGGCTTCTCGCATCCACGGGGTAGAAGCGTTCACGGTCATAACAATGCCGACCAATTTCTGACTGCTGCGGCCACGGGCGGCGGTGACACCGACTACAACAACACCATTTCGCTTGATCAGGAATATGTGAAGTATGTCGGTGACCAGACGCGTATTGCGTCACTGGTGATGTCTACCGATGGCGGAACTGGCACGGCACGTGGTACTCATACCATTTCGTTCGACCGCAATGGACGCCCCATCCCCGCTGAGCATCGCCCCAAGCAGATTTTCGACATGCTGTTCGTCAAAGCCGATGGCGACTCCGGACGGCGACTGGCGCTCAGCCGTAGCGCCCTCGATGAAATGCTCGCGGACGCTCAAGACCTGCGAAAGTCGCTTTCCGCAGAGGATAGGCGGAGTCTTGATGAATATCTCGACTCCGTGCGACAGACTGAAATCAAAGTTGAAAAGGCAAAGCACTGGCTCGACGTACCGCTCCCCACAATTGACGGCAACAATCTTAATCTCGAATTGACGACGGACGAGCCGCGCGAATATCTGCAAACGATGTTCGAGTTGATTTACCTCGCCTTCAAGACGGACTCGACGCGCGTCGCGACCTATCAAATTGGCCGAGAGAATGGCGTGGGACGCAGCGACCATTTGGCTCGCGCCGTTGGCTTTAATTTGGCCCACCAGTTGTCACACGAAACCAAGAATCCCGACGGCTGGAAGAACTTCGCGATTTACTGCCAGTTTCTGAACGATGAGTTGGGACGCTTCTTAACGAAGCTCAAGGAAACTCCAGAACCCGCCGGGACAGGGAATTTACTCGACAACACGCTCGTCCTGTTTGGGTCGGCATCGAGTGCTTTTCACCTCTCACGCAACTATCCGCTCATTCTCGCTGGAGGAAGGCACATGGGCTTTCAGCATGGGCAATACTTCAACCATGCTGGTTTAAACTTTCAGGGAGGGCCCTGGTTGGGCGACCGAGAACCATGGCAGGACGCAGCCAAAGGAGAAGACCTGCCGCTCTCCAATTTGTTCCTAACCATGCTGCAGCGTTTGGGAGTTCAGACAAATTCCTTCGCCGACAGCACCGGAGTCATTGAAAATATTTGATGGTGTCGGACTGCATTCCCAAGTGGAAATCCATGTCAGTGATTCGAATGTTATCGGGCGTGTTGTAGCCAATGTTCCGTCGAGTGAGTGGCGATCATTTCTGACGCCGCATTTCGGCGAGCCATTGAGCCAGTTCCTGAAGGTCGGAAGCATTCATTCCGGCAACAAGTTCCTGACGGTGGATGTCATGAACGGCCAGGATGTGATTTTCGTGGAAGGTGATTTCATCTCCCTGGTTCAAGCAATGTAGACGAGCCTCCACCAGCGGATTGTCCACGATCCCGCGAAAGTAGTTTTCCGACCGTTCTTCGATTTGCACCCAGAAATCTTCCCCCCAGCCACGTGACGGGATGTTTTGCTCCGGCAGAGGCAATAACGATGCGGGATGTTCATGTCGCAACACAGGCTTGGTCATTTCGCCGTTGCACGACGGACAGGAACATTTCTGTGGTGCGTCTTCATGAACCGAGAACCTCGGCGAGTCGATTCTGAGTTCGACAAACTGACCGAGGCTGACGTGTCGCTTGATGACATCAGGCGGGACGTGGAAGTTCTCTGGATTTTGCGCGTGCATGGCGACCCCATCCACCAACTGGTAACCGTTGGTGAACTGTTGGGAGTCGAATTGGTGTTTAAGTTGTGACAACATAACGCCCATCCACTTCCTTTGTCCTTCGGGATGACGTCACTTCGTCCAGTTGTGGCTGTTTTGCTTGCGAAATCCACTCAGTCGAATCGTGCCGTTTGGCTCGATGTCCATGAGTGAGTAGCCGTTGTTCTCGGCACCTGAGCCTTCCACCATCGCGACCAGCGTGCAGTAATGGATGCCGCCGATGTCCTTGAGGTCATTCTGGTGGCTATGTCCCTGGAAGACAGCCAGCACCTTCCCTGAAGTTTCAAAGACTTTCCTGACCGCAGCGTTGTTCTTGACCCCGTGGTTGTTGCTGACATCGAGTCGCTGGTGAGCGAATACGATGACCGGTTTGTCGCAGGCGTTGAGGTCGGCTTGGAGCCATTCGAGTTCAGCGGCCGGGATATTGGCGTCGGTCCACGTGAAGTTTTTCCGACCATATGGCTCACCATCACTCCGGAAACAGGAGTCCAAAACAACGAAATGGATTCCGTTTCGGTCGAACGAGTAGTACGACTTCTCCTGCTCCACACCGTCCAGGAATTCCTCCTTCTTCAGCGTATCTACGCAGTGGTTTCCCAGTACGTAGTGTCGGTCTTTGCAGATTGGCGAGAATTCCCGGTTGATTGTCTTGAGGTACCCCTGCTCCACATCTACAGAATCTGCTGCGTCGATGAAGTCGCCGAGCTCAACCAGAAATGCAGGCTTGTCTCGCTCAAACTGGGTCGCTGCTTCAGCGAGTTTGTCTAAGGTCTCCCGGTAGTGCCGATTGCCTGCTGGGGCTTTGTCGGCGTAATGCAGGTCAGTGACGAGTCCCACTCGCAGCCGTGAGGTGGCGTCTTCGGCGAGCAGCATGGGTGAACTGAGCGCAGCGGCTGCGAGTACGAGGGTTCCCTGCTTTAGAAACGCTCTGCGTCCCAACTGGATGCAAGTCATGTCATTCATCATTCGAAGTTCCTTCGCTCGAATTCAATTCCCTTTGCTGTACCGACTCGATGGCCTGTCGCAACGGACATTCTGCTGCGTTCGCTTCGCCTCGTCGATACCGACTCAGTAATTCCTTCGACCGCTGGGCCAGCATCCGCCGCACCTCCCGACGCTTTCCTTTGACTCGAGGAATTTTCATTGAGTCGTAGGCGGTGGTCTGGTGTCGCATCCAGGCGATGACAGCGGATTCCGCCCGCTGTTCCACGGGAATTCGCTTGGTACGGGCTACCGTTCCGCTGCCGACCGGTGTGGCGTGTTCGGTTACCGCACGAGCGAGGCGTTGGCCCAATTCCGCATAGTCGGGATGAAAGGCGAGGAACGCCACGACGGCCGCAAAGAAATCCTCGACGTACTCGGCCTGGACGTGCTCTCGCCGTTTGGCATCAGCAGCCCGGCGTTTGGAATAACTTTCGGTAGACCGTTCGGCTTCAAGGTCCTGGCGAATCTGATCAATGGTCTTTGCCGGTGCCCAGACACCTCGGGAAAAGACTTTCCGTCCCTTCTTCTCCTGAACAATCCAGTGATCGCCAGCGGCCTTCACTCGACGTGTCAGAGCAGCATCGCCGGGCGGAAGGAGAACCCAACCCTCAGGCACCGTCAGCACCTGGCCATTGGATGAACGAACGGTGTTCGGCTCGGGGCCGGGAGAAAATGCGGACGCCATTGACCTTCTTCAATTCAAGTTAAGCAATATGTGCTGATGTTAAAGTGCATTGAACGGCGGTGAAAACTCAACTCGGCCTCGAATTCCCGTGAGGGCTCCTGGAACGAGTTCGAGTGCCATCCAGGCTTCGCCTCCGCCGAAGGGAGATTCGATGGACTCGGCCAGTTTTGCTGAGAAGCCAAAGCGTGGGTAGTAGTCGGGATGACCCAGGACGAGGATGGCCTGTTCACCTCGCTCCCGACACACTTTGATGGCTTCACTCACCAGGAGGCTGCCAATTCCCTGTCGCTGATGTTCCGGCAGCACAGCCATGGGGGCGAGTGAGAGTGCTTCGATTGCTCTGCCTTCGGAAAGAATTATCACACGGCTGAGGAGGATGTGTCCCACGATTGCTCCGCTGACTTCAGCGACGAGCGAAACCTCTGCGAATTCTCCGTCGCGGATTGCATCTACGAGAGTGGCTTCAGCAGGACCACCAAACGCCTGCTCATTCACGTGGCGAATCGCGTCCCGGTCTGATTCGATTTCGGCTCGGATTCGAATTGTCATTTGTATTGAGTCTTTCACACGAACAGGAAGGCAGGCGGGAGCCGTGCCCTACGGGTTGTATGACCTACCGAGACTACAAATCAAACGCATTCTTTAAGGACAGGTTCCAGTCGTGTTGACGCACTTGCCTCATAATTGAATCCTCTGTGACGTTTTGGTCACCTCGAGACGATTTTGCTGCGGTTCATAACGACAAGAGAACTTCATTATTGCTGTTCCAACCCCGTTTCGGGAGGGCCAACTTTGAGCCATTCGCCGCTTGGCTCGTCAGGGATGTGTGTAATTCGGTCATATGGCGTCTGGAGTGCAAGTGGATTCTCAACGACCTCGAAAGACACTTTTCCTTCTGGTTGTTGATGAAATCCAACATGTCGCGGCGCGTAGTCGGGCGGATGTTCCAAGAACTGAAAGGTCAATGTTCCCTCTTCATTCCACGCCTTCTCTTCAACCGCGACGAAGTCCCGCAAACGAAGAATTCGCTTGATTTTACCGCCTGGATGCCATTCCCGAAGGTATCGGATTGGCCCAGGACTTTCCGAAACATTTGGACAGAACTCCGCATCGATTCGAATCTGACCGCTCCGATACCAGCTTCTCCTATACCCGTTGGGATAACCTTCTGCTATGGCCCGCTCCGATTTTACCGCCCCGTCGGAGAATAGCTCGTATTCGATACCAACGTAGGCGACGCCATCATGCTCTAGTTGCTTTGTGGCCCCGACATGCAGGTCACCTCTCAAATGAGCCGTAGCCGCCGTTCGGGATGGAATGCTTGTCAATGCACTTTCCGGCCAAACATGCAGCTCGCTCAATTCTGTACCGGCAAATCGATTTGACTCCTCAAGCCATTCGAGGCCGGTCGCCATCGGCCCAACGTCCAACCATTTGTGATCCGGTACATCTGGAATCAATGGACTATGCCCTGCGGCAACCGTATGCTGGACGACACAACCTGAGTCATCCCACTCCTTCACCTCTTTCGCCCGCCCTGGCCCGAGCATGCGATAAATCTCCCGTATTTGTCCATTCGCATGCCATTCGCGGACCGTGTACCACTGGAGCGAGTCGTAGTCGTCACCAGGGGCGATGTCCGACCTAATCTGGCCGTTGCGATGCCAGCTTCGAGAGAAACCCGTCTCGAAACCTCCATAAAAAGCTGTTTCCGACGCGAGTTGGCCATTCGGATAGTTTCCGATTACGACCCCTGTGAACGGACGCCCATCCAAATAGTGTCGCAGATCTTCATCGATCGTGATTTGTTCAAATTCTACGCGCACATTCTGCATGGCTCATCTTCCGATTGGCTTTACGCCCGAATTGCTGTGTTCATCAAACAATATGCAGTTGCTGTGTCATCTCTTTCTGGCGAGTAGTTCCGGTGGTACCGAACGATGATTGTCAAACGTGGCATCGCGTCTGGAAGCGCCGGACCTATGATGACTTCGATGCGCTCATGACAAAGGCAATAGAAACCAGTCGATCGGGCCATCTCTAGTCTAGTAGGGTGCGTTGAAACCTCAATGTTACCCACATTTTTCAATTGGGTGATGTCGATTTTACACGGACGTGTTGGTGAATGCCTGGAATTCGTGCGGTTTCTTGAATTGGCACGGGGGTTGCCTATGGGGTGGGTTGGCAGCGCCGGGGGAGGGAACCTTCGGTGGCAGGCTCCAGGAATGGTGGAGCGAGGCGGAGGCTGCGGGGTGTTGGCGGTTTGGTCTGCCAGCGTGCAAGGAGTGTCTGGTCATGAGTCTGGAACCCATCAGTTGGGCGCTAAGTGAGTTTGGAGATTGCCAGTTGGGTGATGCGCGTCGCACGCGGCGATTGGTGAAAGTTGGTGCCCAAATGCTCGCGAGGCCAGATGGAACGTCGCCTGAACAAACCGAATCCTGGGCCGACTGCAAGGCTCTGTACCGGTTGATGGACTGCGAGGACGTCAGCTTCGAAGGCATTACCACGCCGCATTTTCAACGGACACGCGCCTCGGGTGAACCAGGTCAGGTGCGATTAATTCTTAACGACACCACGGAAATTAATTATGGCCAGAAGCGTCGTGCGCGCGGGCTTGGACCGGTCGGCAAGAATACCGGCAGGGGATTCTTCTTGCACTCAGCTTTGATGCGTGACCCCGAGTCCGAAGAAGTCATCGGACTGGCCGGACAGGAAATACTCTATCGGCAACCAGGAAAGAAGCATGGCGCCAATAACTCGCGACGGCGCGACCCGCATCGGGAATCGACCGTGTGGGGACGATTAATCGACCAAGTGGGGGCCCCGCCGGAAGGAGTGAAATGGTTACATGTTTGCGACCGGGCGGCAGATGACTACGAAGTTTACTTACATGCCTGGCAGCAACAATGCGGTTGGGTCATTCGAGCCTGTCGTCTGAACCGAATCATCGTGACTGAGCAGCAAAAAACGATCTCGCTGGAAGAACACCTTGCTGCACAACCCGTCTGTGGTCGCCAAGTCTTGAACATCCCAGCGACGTCCAGTCAGCCTGCCCGCTCAGCCAAAATGGAGCTACGGCATGCCACCTTGTCGTTACCAACCCCTTCAGTGACAAATGCGTGGATTCGCAAACACGCACCTGGGCAGCCGATTCCGATGTGCGTCGTCGAACTCGTTGAGGTGAATCCCCCCGCAGGTCTCCAACCAGTCCACTGGGTCCTGCTGACCTCCGAACGTGTCGAGACCCTCGAACATGCCCGACAAGTCATTCACTATTACTCTCAACGCTGGGCCATCGAAGAATATCACAAAGCCTTAAAGACCGGTTGTCGTGTGGAGCAGCGGTACTATGAAACGTCTCATCGCCTGGAACGCGTGACTGGTCTGTTGTCGATTGTCGCCGTGCAACTCCTGCGGTTACGCCAACTGGCCGAACAAGCCCCGGACCGACCCGCTCGCGACGTCGTCCCCACGGAATGGGTCGACACATTGGCGCAGGTTCGCAAACGCCCCGCCACTGAAATGACCATCCAACAGTTCGTCAAACACCTAGCTGGCCTCGGAGGCCACCTTGGCCGCAAGTGCGATGGCCGCCCCGGCTGGATCACCCTCTGGCGCGGCCTCGAAAAACTCCTCCTCCTCCTCCGAGGTACCCACGCAGCCAAACGAAAATGTGGGTAACATTGAGGTTTCAACGCACCTTTCTGCAAGTGTAGTTCAATCACGGTGCGTCGCGACCTCAATGTTACCCACATTTTTCAATTGGGTGATGTCGATTTTACACGGACGTGTTGGTGAATGCCTGGAATTCGTGCGGTTTCTTGAATTGGCACGGGGGTTGCCTATGGGGTGGGTTGGCAGCGCCGGGGGAGGGAACCTTCGGTGGCAGGCTCCAGGAATGGTGGAGCGAGGCGGAGGCTGCGGGGTGTTGGCGGTTTGGTCTGCCAGCGTGCAAGGAGTGTCTGGTCATGAGTCTGGAACCCATCAGTTGGGCGCTAAGTGAGTTTGGAGATTGCCAGTTGGGTGATGCGCGTCGCACGCGGCGATTGGTGAAAGTTGGTGCCCAAATGCTCGCGAGGCCAGATGGAACGTCGCCTGAACAAACCGAATCCTGGGCCGACTGCAAGGCTCTGTACCGGTTGATGGACTGCGAGGACGTCAGCTTCGAAGGCATTACCACGCCGCATTTTCAACGGACACGCGCCTCGGGTGAACCAGGTCAGGTGCGATTAATTCTTAACGACACCACGGAAATTAATTATGGCCAGAAGCGTCGTGCGCGCGGGCTTGGACCGGTCGGCAAGAATACCGGCAGGGGATTCTTCTTGCACTCAGCTTTGATGCGTGACCCCGAGTCCGAAGAAGTCATCGGACTGGCCGGACAGGAAATACTCTATCGGCAACCAGGAAAGAAGCATGGCGCCAATAACTCGCGACGGCGCGACCCGCATCGGGAATCGACCGTGTGGGGACGATTAATCGACCAAGTGGGGGCCCCGCCGGAAGGAGTGAAATGGTTACATGTTTGCGACCGGGCGGCAGATGACTACGAAGTTTACTTACATGCCTGGCAGCAACAATGCGGTTGGGTCATTCGAGCCTGTCGTCTGAACCGAATCATCGTGACTGAGCAGCAAAAAACGATCTCGCTGGAAGAACACCTTGCTGCACAACCCGTCTGTGGTCGCCAAGTCTTGAACATCCCAGCGACGTCCAGTCAGCCTGCCCGCTCAGCCAAAATGGAGCTACGGCATGCCACCTTGTCGTTACCAACCCCTTCAGTGACAAATGCGTGGATTCGCAAACACGCACCTGGGCAGCCGATTCCGATGTGCGTCGTCGAACTCGTTGAGGTGAATCCCCCCGCAGGTCTCCAACCAGTCCACTGGGTCCTGCTGACCTCCGAACGTGTCGAGACCCTCGAACATGCCCGACAAGTCATTCACTATTACTCTCAACGCTGGGCCATCGAAGAATATCACAAAGCCTTAAAGACCGGTTGTCGTGTGGAGCAGCGGTACTATGAAACGTCTCATCGCCTGGAACGCGTGACTGGTCTGTTGTCGATTGTCGCCGTGCAACTCCTGCGGTTACGCCAACTGGCCGAACAAGCCCCGGACCGACCCGCTCGCGACGTCGTCCCCACGGAATGGGTCGACACATTGGCGCAGGTTCGCAAACGCCCCGCCACTGAAATGACCATCCAACAGTTCGTCAAACACCTAGCTGGCCTCGGAGGCCACCTTGGCCGCAAGTGCGATGGCCGCCCCGGCTGGATCACCCTCTGGCGCGGCCTCGAAAAACTCCTCCTCCTCCTCCGAGGTACCCACGCAGCCAAACGAAAATGTGGGTAACATTGAGGTCGCGACGCACCCTACGGTTACTCAGGGTCAGCCTCACACAGTCCTGGAATGTAGGATACGATTCCAATCTTCTCTGGGAGGCACCACAGCTTAATTGTCACTCGATCACCCAATTGAACTTCGTCAGTGGATCCAAAGTAGTAAAGTCGCGAACCGGCAGTCTCAGAGTTGGGCTTGGTCATTGGTGTTTGGCTCAGATTGCAGCAACAAGTTGACGACATGGGCCCGCAATTTTCGCTGCGATAGGTCGTACCGGCCTGTTCTCCCATAGTGTTAGGTATGGTAACCCGAAGGGCCGCATTCGTGACATGGTCCTAATCCGTGAACGATTTGTTATTCCAGCTTCGTCGTCCTCAACCTCAACGCATTGCTGATGACCGATACCGAACTGAAGCTCATGGCGAGGGCGGCGAGCATGGGGTTGAGGAGCAGGCTGGATGATATGGGGTAGAGCACTCCGGCGGCGATGGGGACGCCTAGCGCATTGTAAATGAGGGCGAAGAACAGGTTTTGTCTGATGTTTTGCAGGGTGCGGCGGCTGAGCTGGATGGCTTTGACAATTCCGCGGAGGTCGCCTTTCACCAGTGTGACCCCGGCTGATTCGATGGCGACATCGGTTCCGGTGCCCATGGCAATGCCGACGTCTGCTGCGGCGAGAGCGGGGGCGTCGTTAATTCCATCACCCGCCATGGCGACAGTGCGTCCCTCGGATTTTAATTCCTCTATGCGCTGATGTTTCTGCTCGGGAACGACGCCGGCCTGGAAGTCGTCAATTCCCAACTGGCTGGCAACATGCCGTGCTGTTTTCTCGTTGTCGCCGGTCAGCATAATGACGCGGAGTCCCAGTTCGTGGAACGTGTTGATTGCATCTGCGGCGGTGGCTTTGATTTGATCGGAAACGACAATGAGCCCGGCGAACTGGTTGCCCTGGGCCACGTACATGACCGTGTGCCCCTGCTCCTGCAGTTCTCCTGCGCGACTGTCCAGCACATCCAGATTTTCAACTCCACGCTCGGCCAGCAACGCACGCTTTCCAATGAGGATGGTCTTGCCAGCAACCACACCGGAGACACCGCCTCCGGTTATCGACTGGAAGTCTGACGCGGGGCTCAACTTCGCATTTCGGTCCGATGCTCCTTCCACAATGGCACGGGCGAGGGGATGTTCGCTGCTTTGTTCCACCGACGCGACGAGTTGCAGCAGTGCGCTTTCATCGGTTCCTTCGACCGGGATGCAATTTGTCAGTGTGGGGCGGCCTTCCGTCAGTGTGCCGGTTTTGTCGACGACGATGGTGTCGACTTTCTCCAACGTTTCGAGCGTCTCGGCATTGCGGATGAGCACCCCTTCATGGGCCCCGCGTCCCACACCGACCATAATGGACATGGGCGTTGCCAGTCCCAGGGCACAGGGACAGGCAATGATGAGTACAGCCACGGCATTCACCAGGGCCCACGCCAGCGCTGGCTGCTGTGGTTGCAGTACCGCCCACACAACGAAAGTGAGGACTGAGGCGAGCACCACCGCTGGCACAAAGTAGCCAGCGACGCTGTCCGCGACGCGTTGGATGGGAGCCCGACTCCGCTGTGCCTGAGAAACCAGTTCGACAATTCGGGCGAGCACCGTTTCGTTGCCCACTTGCGTGGCCTGCATGAGAAAGGAACCGGTTTGGTTCACCGTGCCGCCAATGACAGCATCGCCCGGATTCTTGCCGACAGCGAGTGGCTCGCCGGTAATCATTGATTCATCAACCGAACTGCTCCCCGCGGTGACAGTGCCGTCTACTGGGATTTTTTCGCCCGGGCGAACGCGGAGGACATCACCCTTGTTTAACTGGCTCAGTTCGACATTCTGCTCAACTCCTTCACTCACTCGATGCGCGATGGGTGGTGCCAGCGAAATGAGTTCGCGAATTGCTCCACCGGTGCGACGGCGGGCCCGGCCTTCCAGCATTTGACCGAGCAGGACGAGTGTGATGATGACTGCCGCTGACTCGAAGTAGACCTCGGCCACGCCATGGTGTTTGAAGTCATCCGGGATGAACGACGGAAGGAGAATGCACAGCAGGCTGTATCCGTACGCCGCTCCGGTGCCAATCGCAATGAGAGTGAACATGTTGAGGTTCCATGTCCTGATGGAATTCCATCCCCGCTCAAAAAATGGCCAGCCGGCCCACAGGACGACGGGAGTGCTCAGCAGCAGTTGACCCCAGGAATGGACCGTATGTCCGAGCCACTGATTAATGGGGACGCCGGCCATAGGAAGCATGGACAACAGGAACACCGGCACACTCAAACTGAGTGCAATCCAGAACCGGAACGTCATGTTCGTCAGTTCGGGATCATCGGGCTCCGGCACAAAACTCTTCGGCTCCAGGTCCATGCCGCAAACTGGACAGGAGCCAGGATGGTCCTGTTCCACTTCGGGATGCATCGGACAAACGTAAACCGTCTTCACCGACATCGACGCGGAACTCGCGGCGTCAAGTGCCATGCCACATTTCGGACACGTACCCGGCTCGTCGCTCTCCACACCCGGACACATAGGGCAGTAATAAGCAGCACTGCTGCTGGGAACGACTCGCTCCCCGCCGCCGCCGCCGTGGCAACATGACTTCTCTGGAGACGACATGGGCAGCGGCATGAGGCCGTCTGACGTATCGCCCGCGAACTTCTGCCGACAGTGTTCGCAGCAGAAGTAGTACGTCTCGTCGCCGATTTGGTACGAAATGGCAGTCGACTCGTCGACTGTCATTCCGCAAATGGGATCAATGGCCATGGCTGGGTGGCTGCTCTACTGTTGAATTCCGATCGCCTGAGGAGTGTCTACGACATTGTACCACGGTAAGGGCGGCGGGACGAATTCGTGTCATGTCCTCTTAACTGAAGTGCGGGTGCTTTCGTACATCATCAGCTTCTGTTAGGGTAACGACTGACTCGTTGGGGTGAGGGTGAAAGCGGGTGGGAATGCCTGCCGATTAACGGCAGCTTCCTGGTTCAACAATCGTTGTCTTTCGTCCTCGGTGCTGACAGACGAGTGCACTCCAAACCGGGAGAAAGATGTGATGTGGCGAACATCGATGGTTGTGTTGGGTTGTCTGATAGCGGCCCCAAGTCTTGCTACGGCGGCAGATATTAAAGGAGAGGTCACGCTTGCGGGAGATCCGCTGGCCGGAGCTTCGGTGACATTCTGGGCTGCGAGCGCGAATGCGCCGGCTGAAAAACTCGAGGCAGCGACAAGTGATGATTCCGGTGCGTTTTCATTTGATCGAAATCTGATTCCGAAGAGTTCGATTCCTTACATCATCGCGAAGAAAAGTGATGACGCATCGACCGTTTTGTTCGCGGCCGTTGGTTCGCATCATGCCGACACAGTTGTTGTCAATGAACTGACAACGGTGGCCGGGGCGTTCACGTTCGCTCAGTTCCTCAGTGGTGAAAACATCTCTGGAAATGGCCCCGGGCTGACGATTGCCGAGGGGCACTCGCAGAACCTCGTTGACTCGATGACGGGGCAGTGGGGGCATGTGCTGCTTGATCCGTTCAACAGTACGCAGAACACGACGCTCGTGCGAATCAATACGCTGGCTGCATTGATTTCGGCTTACGGGACAAATGCAGACAACGAGTGGAAGCAGCGATTCCTCGCTGCGTCCACCCCAATGAACGGAGATGTACCAAAAGACACGCTGTCGGCTATGGTTGGAATTGCAAAGTCCGCGTGGGCGCAGCCGAAGGAACTTTACGCACTGTTTGACAAGGCCTATCCACAACCACGGGATGGCTTCCCCTACGTTCTAACGAACAATGTTCCAGCGAGTCGACGGAGCACTCCGTTCGTGCCCTATCTGGCTTATGCCCCAGAGGATTTTTCGTTGATTCTCGCCTTTGCGGGCGGTGGGATTTATGCGCCCGGCAAACTCTGTTTCGACCCTGAGGGTCAAATGTGGAGCGGGCAGAACTGGATGCCCGGTTCACAGTCGGGGTGTTATCGTGGAATTGGTGGCGGCATTGTGAAACTCTCCACCAGCGGTATGCCATTGTCTCCCCCGATTGTGGGATTCACGGGAATGGGCGTGGACGGCATCGGCTGGGGGACGGCAGTATCACACAATCGCGTGTGGGCGACGAGTTTCAACGGTGCCATCAGTGTGATGGATTTCGATGGTAGAATTGTCGGGTCAGCTGATGACTTTCCTGCCGACTTCAAAGGTATTGGCGGTTTGCAGGGAATTGGCGTGGCCAGAAACGGGGACGTCTGGATTGCGGGAACATCTTCCGATGTCATGCTCTTCTTCCCCAAAGGCGATATCAAAAAAGGGCAACTGGTTGAAGTTGAAGGATTGGATTCACCATTCGCCGTGGTCATCGATGCGCAAAACCGCGTATGGGTAAGCAATACGAATTCCGCCCACATCGTGCGATTTCCTGCCGAAGATCCTACGGACGTCACAAAGTTCATTGTCAGTGGCGGTGGTCGCGGGTTGGCGCTCGACTCAGTTGGTAATTGCTGGGTCTCCTGTAACATTGATCTCAACTTTCCGCCTGGCCCGGTGCCCAGCGGCATTTCGATTCTGGAGCAATTCGCTCTTGGCTATCCCCACCTCATTAAATCGCTGGGGCCGAATCAGGTTACGGGCGTGGTCAACGTCATTTCGGCGACACTTGAGCCAGGTGATCCTAATGCCGTGCAATTCTTCCATGGAAACAAGGAAATCAATGTTCCCTGGGGCGTGTCCATCGACGGAAGCGACAACGTCTGGGTGGCCAACTGGCTCGGACGCAGCGTAGTTCGTCTGACCGGTGCCAACTCGCCGAATGAGAAGCCAGGACAACTGGTGCATTCATTCAAGAGTGGCAGCATTCAAATGCTGACCGATGTTGTCATCGATCCTGCTGGCAACGTCTGGGGGGCCAACAACTGGAATGTTGCTGACTCCGTGGTGCAGGGGCAGCCCGATCGAACTCTCTCCACTTGGGGGGGAGGTTCGGGCGTAATTGTCATCTATGGAGCAGCGACACCCGTCAAAACACCACTCATTGGTCCGGTTGAGTCAGCAGCGAGCAACTGATTAGTACATGCTCCGTGCTCACATGCTGAGGTCGTGAGTCGGTGGATTGGAGTTGAGTAAACGCGCAGAGTACGATTGGAACAGCATGCACGCACGTTGTTTCAATCGTACTCTGCGCGTGAACTCAATGCCCAGGTTCCCCCAATTCAAGTTGATTCACTGGCTGCTCATTACCGCCATTGTGGTTGTGTTGGTGGCCTTGCTGATTCCACAAGCGAAATGGGCGTCAGATGGCGAAATTACCGTGCTGGTCGTCGTTACGGTGTTCGACGCTGCGACCGCCAATCCGATTCAGGGCGCTCGTGTTGCAGTGCTGCGTGGAACCGATGCCGAACTTTCTGACGAGAATAGAGACTGGTTGGACAGAATCTCCTACGACGTAGAGACGCTCGACGAGAACGGAGTTACGACCGATATCCGAGGCAAGGCTGAAGTCGAGACCGTGTTCCGTACAAGTGCCAGTAACGTGCATCCGGGAGGGCGAGCCCACACCGATTTCTACTGGGTGCTGGTGAGTGCGGACGGCTACGGCGGAGTCGTGGTGCCAGTTCGGTATCAGTCGATTGAGAGCCACGTACTGCGGGAGAAGGGGAACTTGCCCGTGTCTATTGGGCTCATTCGGGCCGACAGGGTAAGCTCACCAATTGGGGACGGGCAGTAACGGCAAAGCTGAGGACGAAGACATGCAACTCACAGGAATTAAGAGAAGAACTCTTTGGCAGTATTGGCAGTTTCACACGCGCGGATGGCGTCTGACTACCATGTTGTATGTCGCTTGGCCGTACTGGTTGTTGCTGGCAGCTGTAGCGTTCATCGTGAACGCACAATACGCCAACTCGCCGTGGTATGTTGGTTTTCTGACGGGAGCTTGCGCGGGAGCATTTCTGCGCGACGTTGGACGAATTCAGCAGTCGTATCGCGTATGGCCCATGGTTGAAGAAATCACCAAGTGGGATCGCGTGGAAGAGTTGATGCGCGAATCTGACGAAAGTGTTGAAGCGGACGGATAGTTTCCGTGCGTGTTGAGGAGTTGTCCCAAGTGGAGTGAACGTACTGGGAACGCAATGGCGGCCGGTTAGTTCAAGTCGGCGGGGCTGTCGCTGTCTTCGTTCTGGGCATCCCACGCGTTGAAGGCGTTGAACAGGTCGGAGGAGACGAAGACGGCGTCTTCAACACCAACCTGCAAATTGAATCCCACTTTGCCGAGGGCGAGTCGGATTTCCCGTAGCACCGGAATGGGTGCGACAAGAGTTTGGGGTGGGAGCGTTGAGCATTCGCGAAGTTCAAGTGAACCCAAACCGGGAGTGAACATGGGGTGTACCCTGATGGATTGTGGGGTGTGTCATCCGGTGCCGAACTCATCGGTCACCTGCAGTGATGAGAAGGAATGGTGTCGAGTTGCGAGGGAAACTTCAATCAATCTTTGGCTTTCCGGAGATATTTCAGCGGGGGCCGTGTTGTACGTGTCGACTACTCAAACTGTGACAGTCGCGGCAGTTGGGGAAGTTGGCAAGGGTGAGTTGGACTTTGACGCTGGTTATGCCGATTAAAAGGAGAAGAGATTCAAGGATCACCCGCGTCGCGGTGGCCTGCACCTGGATTGTCTGAAGTTTGCGACGCGATTGATGGAATTTATCCACGAGGAAACTGACATGCAGGGATCGCTGCCGCCGCTCCATTTTCGGCCAATTCTCAAGGAAAAACCTTGGGGCGGGCGAAATATGGCCCACTACCTTGGCAAGGCCTTGCCCGGTGTGGATCGATTCGGTGAGTCGTGGGAAATTGCTCATTGCGGCGCGGACAGCAGTGTTGTGTCGGGGGGTAGTCTGGACGGAACGACGCTTCCCGAACTGCTTCGTCAGCATCGGGATGAGATATTTGGGGACCATGATCCCGGTGGGGACGAGTTTCCGCTGCTCGTCAAGTATCTCGACGCCAATCAATGGTTGTCCGTTCAGGTACATCCCGATGACGCTCATTCGCCGACTGGAGTAGGTAAAACCGAGGCGTGGGTCGTGCTGAGAGCGGCGCCGGAAAGCACAATCCTGGCAGGACTTAAGCGTGGCGTAGGGCGGAAAGAACTCGAGGCGGCCATTGCCTCTGGAAACGTGCTGGACTGTCTGAATTCCGTGCCAGTTTCCGCTGGAGATTGCATCAGCATTCCCGCCGGAACCATTCACGCGATTGGACCGGGTGTGGTGATCGCGGAAATCCAGCAGCAAAGCGACTGCACCTACCGGTTTAGCGATTGGGGACGTGGTCGCGAACTCCATATCGAACAGGCACTGGACTGCATGGACTTTGAGCGCGGACCGGTATTTCCAGTGCATCCTCTGTTCAAAACCACCGGCGAAGGAGTGCAGGAGCAACTCGTTTCGAATGAGTATTTCCGACTCGACCGCACAACGCACGCGTCGTCGTTCCAGTTGGAAGAGTCCGCTGCATTCTCAATTCTGATGGTGGTGCATGGACGTGGTCGGATGTTTCAGTCTGACGGAATTCGGGAACTGCGTGTGGGTTCGACCGTGCTGGTTCCCGCCCACGTCGAGCCGGCGCTGTGTGTGCCGGAGAAAGAACTCACCACACTGCTGATTCGTCCGCCCGTTGGGGCATTGAGATCAAACTTCCCTCAGCGGCGACTGTCACGCCCGCAGGTTGCGGCATTTAGCCGTGGGGAGTAGTGGAGTAACTGTCTGTTCAAATACAGGCGAGGGGATGGCGTTGCGTTTGCTGGGGATGAGCCGGTAGAACGAGTGTCGGGTCAGGTAACGAGTTTTTTGACTCAGCAGCGTAATTGGTGATGTGGCATGGCACAGCGAGTAACGCGAGGGATTATTCTGGCCGGCGGTGCGGGGACGCGACTGCATCCCATGACGCGCGTGGTTAGTAAGCAACTGCTGCCCGTCTACGACAAACCGATGGTTTACTATCCCCTCAGTGTACTCATGCTGGCGGGAATTCGAGATGTTCTGCTGATCAGTACGCCTCAGGATCTTCCCCGGTATGAAGAATTGCTGGGGGATGGGAATGACTGGGGCATTTCGATTCAGTATGCGGAGCAACAGCAGCCTCGTGGCCTCGCCGAAGCGTTTTTGATTGGTGAGGAGTTCATTGGGCAGGAGTCGGTTTGTCTGGTACTCGGCGATAACATTTTCTTCGGGCATGACTTCCAGCGGCTACTGTTGTCGGCGGCGAGTCAGTCTGCTGGTGCGACAGTGTTCGCCTATCGGGTCTCTGATCCTCAGCGATACGGCGTGGTCGAATTTGACGCCGAGGGACGAGCGATCAGTATTGAAGAAAAGCCGCAGCAGCCAAAATCGCGGTTCGCGGTGACCGGGCTGTACTTCTACGACAACGACGTCATCGAAATCGCCAGGCAGGTTCAGCCCTCGGGCCGGGGTGAACTCGAAATTACGTCGGTGAATCAGGCGTACCTGGAACGGGGTGCATTGCGAGTCGAACGGATGGGGCGGGGATATGCCTGGCTGGATACGGGAACGCCTTCATCGCTCTTGCAGGCGGCCAGCTTTGTGGAAGCGATGGAGCGGCGCCAGGGGCTGAAAGTTTGTGTTCCCGAGGAAATTGCGTGGCAAATGGGCTTCATTGACGATGCCCAACTGACACGGCTGGCGGAGTCGCTCAAAAACAGCGATTACGGACGTTACCTGTCTGAACTGCTGAAGTTAGGACGCGATCCCCACGTCTCGGCCCAAAGTGGTTGAGGTTCGCGGGCGGAGCGCACAAAAAAACGCATCTTGTGGTAAATCCACAAGATGCGTTCAATCGAAATGACCCCAAGGGGATTCGAACCCCTGTTCTCGGACTGAAAATCCGATGTCCTAGGCCGACTAGACGATGGGGCCAGGTGGCGGTAGGTTAAATGGTGCCTCGACAATGTCAAGTGTTGGCCACCAACATTTCCCGGCAGCGGGCGTTTGTTGCCCACCCGTCGGGGACTGGTGGATCAGTGATTCCGGTCGCGCAGAATTTACGGACGGGAAATCAATGAGCTGCGATTACCTTGTGATTGGTCAGGGGATTGCCGGATCAACCCTCGCCTGGACACTCGCTGATGCTGGCTACTGTGTGGTCATTGTCGATGTAGCACAACAGACCAATGCCTCTTCCGTAGCAGCGGGATTAGTGACACCCATTACGGGCAAACGGTTCACGCATGCCCGGTCGTGGATGGCCGAGTGGGAGGTTGCCAGTCGGTTTTACTCTCGAATTGAAGCCCGCCTGGGGACTCGATTCCTGCACGTGCAGCCGTCAGTGCGATGGTTTGCTAGCGAAGACGAAAAGGAACTGTGGCAACAGCGGATGCGAAATGGAGATTATGCGGGCCTCGATGTCCGGTATGTTCCCGGTCGGGATGACGGGACAATTTTCGCCCCTTACGGCGGTTTCGAGATGTTTCCCTCCGCGCGCCTCGATACGGTGACGTACCTCGCGGCGACACGAGAGTATTTTTGTGAGCGGGGGGCATACGTCCAGCACGAACTCGATTTGAGCGGCCTCGTGCCAAGTTTAGAGGGCGTTCGCGTCCCTGCTCTGGACATCATCTGTCAGGGTGTGGTGTTTTGTCAGGGACACTTGGGACGCTCGAATCCCTGGTTTCCCCACGTCGATTTTCGTCCAGCCAAGGGAGAAATCCTGACACTGAGCATTGGAGGGTACGAAGAGTTACGAACCCAGCACTTCGATGTCTGGCTGGCTCCCCAAAAGTCGGGAACCTTTCGGACAGGCTCGAACTACGAGTGGGATCAGTTGGACGAATTGCCAACCGAACGTGTCCGAAACGCCTTGCTGCAGCGGCTCTCCGGAAGTTTTCGAGTTCCCGTTGAAGTTTTGAATCATCAGGCAGGAATTCGGCCTGCGGTGAGTGATTCACGCCCCGTAGTAGGTTTTCACGCCACACATCCACAACTGATGATTCTGAACGGACTCGGAGCCAAAGGTACGCTTTGGGCACCGCTGGCTTCGTCACTCCTGCTTGGGCTCATCGCCGACGGAGAACACATTCCGGCTGAGTGGAGCGTGAACCGGTTTGAATGCCGTGGTGGAAGTTGAGTTCTCTGTCGTCGGCCCGTCCAATGCTCAATTCGATCCCAGGGCGACCAATGGCTCGAGTTCAACGGTTTCGCCGCCTGCCAGTTCCATTTCGAATTGCAGGCCGTTGGGACGCTGAAAGGCATGAATGTCGGCTGCTCCACGGCGACCACTCACGTGGAAAACGACCATGCCTGTGGCAGCATTCTGCGCCGTGGCTTCTTCGTCGAGTTCCAGTGCTTCAATGTCGCCAATGTGCTCCGCAACTGGGCTTTGATCTTGCAGGTGCGTTTGAATGGTCTGCTGCAGAAACTCTCGGCTCCGCTTTTCCTTGATTTGCCTCGCAGCAATAAAGCCGCCCCAGGCTAAACCGCCTGCAACAACCAAACTGAGGAGTACCAGTAGCGTACTGCCTTGTGGCCTTCTCTCCAGGGGGGGCTGGTGTGAAGTAGATGGTGGTGAAACTGGTTTCGCTTCCGGAGGAATTGTGTTGGGTGAGCTCATGTTGGCCGACGTTGAGTTGTGCAAGAATTTGCGACGCGATGTGAGGCTCCTGTTATGCATTTGCTCACCTGTCGGCGTCAACAGGTTTGCCCAGCCCGTTCAGTGAATCATTCCAATCTATGTTCCGTATTCCGCATAATCGGAATTTATCAGCGAGTTGCGATCCGTTCCTGTTTCGTACCGCAGGCGGGCTGGCGCGGCGATCGTCCAGGTTTATTGCCACGTGAGGGTTTGTCGCTGTAACGGGCTTGGAGCAAGCGGGTTACGGTGCGTGTTGCGGTCAGGGTGGAGTGGTCAGCGACGCGCTTGGGAGTGGCATGAGAGATCTGGCACCAGAGCATTTACTCGTAAAACAACTCGTGGGGCATAAAGTTTGTCGCCACTGTCCCTTGCCGCCACCACTGAGGCAACTAAACTGCGTCGCTTGTGCCTCAGTGGCGTCAATCATAAGAGTTTGGAGACCTTGGGAATGAGCCCTCAGGAAATACGTCAGGTTATTATTGGAATTCTCGAACGCATTGCGCCTGACGAAGACCTCAGCAACCTGGATGATTCCGTTCCATTTCGTGAGCAAATGGAACTCGACAGCATGGACTTTCTGGACATTGTCATGGAGTTGCGAAAGCAATACCGCGTACAAATTCCGGAAGCCGACTATGAGAATTTGATCACCATGGACAGCACGGTGTCCTATCTCACACCATTGCTGAAAGACGCCTAACGCAATGTCGAAAGGGCCGGCAATTTGGCCGATGCGGTCTTTCACTTCCGCGTTGCGTGTGCGATCCGAATGTTAACGCAAAACGCTGCCTGAATTGACTCGACTCGGTTTGGAACTAGAATCGGACTGAGTCAAATGCAGAATCAAGTCGATCAAAGAGTGGCTCGTTGGTTCGGTGTGTTTTGATGCGTTGAGTTAAGCGGTCACAGTTGGTTGCGAGCCCGTTGTTAGTGTACTTCACCTCAGGAGATGCCCGTGCAAGTTGAAATCTCTTGCCGTCACGGTTCAGTCAAGCAGGATTTTCAAGAGTACATTACTCGCAAGTGCGAGAAACTGCTCACCTATTTTGAGCGTGTGACTTCGATTGGCGTGACCATCGATTACGCCGATGACCGCGTGCGAGTTGAAATCCTCGTCGACGCAGAGCACAAGCACGATTTTGTGACTCATGCCGATGCTCTGGCGACCGATGTCGGTGCCTGTTTTGATGGTGCACTTGCCAAAATGGAACAGCAAATCAGAAAATACAAAGAGAAAGTTCAGGACCATCGCCGGGACAAGCCGCTGAGCGAACTTGCGAATACGGAAGAAAACCTGAATTGACGCGGTGCCCATGCTGGCGTCACAATTCCGCTCAGCTGGCAATTAGAAAGTAAACAGCCACCAATTAAAGAGCACTGGTCGCCGAACTTCTCTGGGCGATACGGCTTGGTGTTGAGGGAAACAAATAATGCGATTAACCGACATTGTGGTCAAAGAGGCAATTCTCACAGAGCTGGATGCATCTTCTAAGGAAGAGGCCATTCGGCAAATGGTCGGTGGGCTGAAGGCCGCTGGAAAGATTTCGGCTGGTGACGAAGAAGCCATTCTCGCGGCAATTCTGAAACGCGAAGAGCTGGGATCCACCGGGATTGGTTGGGGATGTGCCGTCCCGCACACGAAGCACCCATCCGTCGACGGAATTCTCGTTAACGTGGCTCTGCACCCGCAGGGTCTGGACTTCCAGAGCCTCGATGGTGAGGACGTCTTTATTCTGTTCCTGGTGATTTCACCCTGGGATCGTCCCGGCGATCACCTGCGTGGATTGGAAACCATTACGCGTCATTTGAAGAGCGAAGACTTCCGCAGCTTCCTCCGGCAGTCCAAGACGGCTGCAGATGTATGGGAACTGCTGCAGGAAGTTGACGACCGCAGCTAAGCTCAACCTGGGACCGAACCTGTTCGGTTGTTTCACTGTCTTGTCTCCCTGTTCGTTGGATTTGTTCTACTCCAGTTGAATTCGGTACGCCATGTCAGTTTCAATGGGTAAATCACAGACTGAAACTCGTTCTGTTGAGCTCTGTCTTGAGCAGGGCTTGCACCTGCGCGTTTGCTCGTTGCTGGTGTCAATTGTCACACCCTTTGATGGCAGTGTAAAAATCAGCCATCAGGACCGCACGGCCGATGCGACCTCCATGTTTGAGCTGTTGCAGTTGGTTGCTCTCAAGGGGGCAGTTCTGGAAATCGAAGCAAACGGCAACGATCCCACTTCGGTGATTGATCAGATTGAAGAAGTCCTCTCTGGAAAACGCGAATACTAATCAACGCCGTCGTGGTCGCTTCGCAATACGTGTTGCGGCCCTCGGTTTGTTGACCGTCTTCAGTTCCCGGTTGTGGGCTCAGAACTCTCAGGGCGAAACCTCAACAGCGCAGCGTGAGTGGACACGACTCGAGCGGGAGCTCACAATCAGTCGCGTCGCTTCCCCGCTAAAACTCGATGATTATCCTGGGCTTTCGCTCGATTCGATTGTCGAAGTTGAACCTCGCTATCGAGCTGTGCTGCCGTTGGCCGTGGAGTTGACGCACCCCGAGATATTGCCGCATATTTGGGGTGCGCAAAGAGGGGCGGGTTCGCCTTCTTCATGCTTCTGTCTTTCTGATGATGACCTGTTGGCAACTGGTGACGCAGCGTGGCGCAATGGTGATGTAGACGCCGCGGCGAATTGCTGGAACGCACTCTGGCAGCGATTGTCCTATAGAACCGTAGATCTCCACTCGCCGCTTGTGCGCAGCGAGGTTGCCGCTCGATTGGCAACCTGGGACGCGATTGCCGGGCGGCCTGGATCGGCTCGCAATTGGCTGAGTTCTCTCAATGACGAGGAGCGGGCGGGCATTGCTCGGTTCTCCGGACGCTCAGGTACGTGGGGAGAACTCATGGAATCCGTAATTGAGTCGGAGACCCCTGTTGTAGAGCGAACGAGCTTCGCACTGGCGAGGCAAGTGCGTGTACCCGTCGAACACGCTTCAAAGAAAGCCCTTCCGACAATGCACCTGGTGAATGGCAGCATCTTGCTGCTACCTCACGATTCAATTGCGCGGTGGGGGCCGGCTGTTGAAGGCGAGTTCAGACTGAACCAGCAAATGCCGCTTTCGCTGCTGCGGGCAAAGAATTCCGGTGGCACCGCGTCGGCGTCCGGTCAGAATGAGGTTCACCGGCTGTTCTCGTACTCTGTTGGTGAAAGTGGCCAACGCGAAGTGGCCGTGATTGATCGTTCCCGCGCAAAAATGAAAGTGCGGACAATTTCTGGTAACGATCTAATGCACGAAGCCGGGTGGTCGGTCACGAGTCCGCCGTTGATTGCTGCCGGCCTGGTCTACGTGACGCTGGGCAACCTGAAGCACCGTGGCAGACAAGTTGTGTGTTGCGCGACCTTCGATGAGGCACTGCAGGTCCTGTGGCGAACGGAGTTGGAATTACTCGCTTCTTCACAGGAGCCGTCAGATGTCGGTTGTAGTCTGAGCTTGTGGAAGCCCGCAATTTCCTCGGTCTTTTCCGAGAGATTTTCACCGACAACTCTCCTGGTGAACGTGGAGGGCCGACAAATTGCGGGGTTGGATTGTCAGGGCGGTGGGGTGATGTGGATCCGCGCGTACGAACAGCGTTCGCATCAGTTGGCAGTGCCATTTCCGGACATCAGGTCCAGTGACTTGGATGCTGTCGCCGTTACAACGGAGGGAATTGTCCGCTTTGATCCACGTACTGGACGCCAGTTGTGGCTGAGCAGAGGTCGCGAGCAAGGTGCGAACAGAATCCTACTGCGCGAAGATGACCGTCTCGTTACGGTGGGCGGCGGTCTAAGAGCTCTTGATATTGGCAACGGCACGCAGGTATGGGAGTTGAAAGGGCCGAGTGGAGAGTCGGACCCATTATCGCATGCAGCATTCTGGGGGCAACAATTGCTGTACGCAGGGGACGACGCGTTGCTTTTGGTCGACGTGCAGAGTGGAGCCACGCTGCGAAGGTGGTTCTACGGTCAACTCGGAATCAGTCGACGTCCAGCGGTCGCGACTAGCGGGAAATACATCTACCTGTGCGATGGTCCATCTCTCATCAGGATAGAGACAATAACCAGAAACCTCCCCGATGAAAGGGAGATTTCCAGGTGATGAATTTGGCTCAGTGAGAGCCTGGCGAGCGAGCGGATTACACTTCTTGAGCGACCGCGGAGTACGTCTGTTGTGGCTCAGCAACTTTGCGGTATCCCAGGTCGCGGAGGACTTCGAGGACTTCGCTCCATGTCGGGAAGGCCCGGCCACTCCGACGCTTGTAGTCGTCGATGGCTTTCATGAACTCGATTTCATCGGGCTGATAATCGCGTTCGCAGGTCGTGGGGTCAATTTGTCGCCGGCGTTCAACGCGACGCGAATCGCCACTGCGACGCTCTTCGCCTGCGGCTCGCGGTTCAATTTTCTGTCGTCGGTCGGCCGGCGATTTTCGTCGCTCTTTCCGACGACGATCGACGTGTATTTCTTCCTCGGTTCCAATCGGCATTGCTGGGATACTCCATCAGGGGAACGGGAGGGTGCGGGGGCACCCGGACTACGGATGAGGGGACAAACAAATTCGGGCAGTTGGCTGAAGTGAGGGCACAATTCAACGCAACGTACCTTTCTCATCCCAACATGCCTCTTAATCTGCCGCCGCGTGAGTTGTTGGCATGGGATGGCCGTGGTAAATGGGAGATCGGCGGAGACTGTGCCAATTGTGAGGATTGGGCGACGAATTTCTCGTTGTCAGTGGGGGATAAAACTCCAATGGTCACGCCACACGGCCTGCGCCGGAGCAAAGGCTATGCCCAGGAATCGCTAGAACCGACATTATCGCGCAAATCGTTACAGCCTATCCCGGTGGAATCCCGAATACAGACTAAGGATTACTTCACCGGATACCGGTCTAGCTTGGGATAGGCGCCCCGATGGACTCCACGGCACATATTCATTGCAAGAACGCACTGCTGGCAGTCGCAGCCGTTCTTTGCCTGGCTTCGACAGGATGCTCACGCCAATTCTGGCGGCATCAGGCCGACCGCGATGCCTACGACGCCATTTCCGATCGACTGACCGATCCCCGTTGGGCTGTGCCACGTATTGACTTACAGCCAGATCCCTCCAGCCGATTCTTCGACCCGAACGATCCCGATCACGCTCCCCTGCCTCCCGACGACCCCGCAGCCCACGCCTACATGCACTGGGTCGATGGCTGGGAAGGTTACAAAGGCTGGCACCGCTTCGGCGATGAAATGAGTGTTGAGAATCCGCAGTGGATTGCTAACTTTGCTGTTCGTAATGACTTAGTCGATCCACTGACTGGCGAGCCCATGCCGCCAACGTTGGCCATTGAGGATTTGGGGCTCGACGACGCCATCGAGCTGTCGCTTATTCACAATCGCCTCTACCAAACCAGACTGGAAGACGTCTACCTGGCCGCGATGGACGTGACGTTTCAGCGATTCCAGTTCAACGTTCGATATCTCGGTATCGGCGGGGGCGAACCGAATGCAGCGGTGACGCATCGGCTCGGACCTGGAGACGGTGTCGACTCCACGTCCGGCTCAATGCGTTTCGGTGTCCGCAAGGTGTTACCCGCGGGGACTCAAATCGCCATGGAATTGGCAAATAACACGCTGTGGCTGTTCTCAGGCGGAAATCAGACACAATCCGCGTCGGTGTTGTCGTACTCAATTACCCAGCCGCTACTCATCGGAGCTGGACGCAAAATTGGCCTCGAAAACCTGACCGATTCGGAGCGAAATCTGTTGTACGCGACGAGGGATTTGGCACGCTTCCGCCAGACATTTTTCACAGACACTGTCGGTGGTTACCTCGGGCTGCTGACAACCCTTCAGGGCATTCGGAACGAGCAAGGCAATATTCGGCGACTGGAAGATCAGACGGATCGTCTGATGGCTGAAGCCACACGTGGCGAGCGTGCTGCCAACTCCGACCTGGCTGCATTTCCAGACGGAGTTGTCATTCCACCGGAATTGGCCGGTCAACTCGTTTATCGAGAAGATTTGCAGCGACTGTTCTGGCGTGGGCTGATGTCGGATGAGCAGGAAGAAATGCTGCGGAACCTTAGTCAGGAACCGGGGTTTAAGACTGCAGCAGAAAGAATTATTCAGAGCCTGCGAACCACGGTGGCTCCTCTCGACGTGTTGAACTTGCAGTCCAGTCTGGTGACCTCTGTGAATAACTTGCGTAGTTCACAGCTTCGTTATCAGGATCAACTGGACGCATTCAAGTTGCAGCTTGGTTTGCCGCCAGACATGAAACTCACCATTGACAACACCCTCCTTAAACAGTTCGAAGTGATTTCAGGAGAACTGTTTACGATTGAAGACGAGGCAAAGGAATTCGCGGCGATTTCCGGGGTACTGGATGACGAGTCTCCGGATTTGATTGAGCTGCGACTTGCATTGCAGAAGTTCAGTGAACTGCTCGGCCGCGCTGAGTCAATCGGCATGAAGCAGGTCTCCGACGACGTCGCCAGTGTCGAGGCGGCAATTCCAATCCGGCTGGCCGAATTGCAGACGGACGAGGATCGGAAAAATCTGACGGCTGATTTTGAGCGTGCTCGGTTCCTGTACCAGGAAGCCAGCGAGAAAATGCTGGAAATTCGACGCGCCTTGGCTGGCTTCCAGGAAACGGTTCGTAGCGACAATATTGGGCTCGACGAGCGGTTGGAGGCATACAACGGTCTGACCATGATGCGGGAAGACCTGCTTCGCCTGATGCAAAACCTGCAGGTGGTGCAAATCAGTATGCGGATTGAGCTTATCTCATTGATTCCCGTTGACGTCTCTCTGGAGGAAGCAACGGCCAACGCCATTGAAAACCGTGTGGACCTGATGAACTCCCGGGCAATGGTCATGGACGCCCGCCGACAGGTCGAAATTACGGCAAACCGCATGCAGGCGGCACTCGATTTGGTGGTTGATGGCGACATTCGGACCGCCGGTGGTAACAGACCGTTCAATTTTAACGGTGAAAGTAGTCAGATGCGGGCCGGGATTCGGTTTACGGCCCCACTCGATCAAATTACCGAAAGAAACAACTACCGCGTGGCATTATTGCGTTACCAGCGTCAACGACGTGCCTATATGCAGGCGGAAGATGAAATCAAGCAAGATGTTCGTCAGGCTTGGCGTCAAATCATTGTCCTGCGAAAGAACTTTGAAACAACTCGCCGGGCGGTTCGACTGGCCGCTCTGCAGTATGACTCAGCCGTCAACGAAGCCAATGCCCCTGCCGGTCAGGGACAAGGTGGAGGTCGGGGTCTGCAGGGAAATAACCTGCTGAACGCGTTGAGTGCCATTCTGCGTGCCCAGAATGCTTTGATTCAAAACTGGACAAACTACGAACAGAATAGACTGAACATCTATCGCGATATGGGTACAATGGAAGTTGGCCCAGATGGACTTTGGAACGACCCGTTTTATCGGAACCAAGATAATGCAAGCGACGAACCCGCCCAAATCCGGCTTCAATCCCCTTCCCTGGATCGCTTTGACGCTGTTCCTGGTGACGGCGGGGGCGGTCATGTGGAACGCGTCGGCGTTGCTCAACTCATTGGGACTGGCGAGTGAGGAAGAAGAAGGCGCCGGTGAGTTCATTACCGAGCCCGTCATTCAAGGTCCCTTCCTCGTCAATCTGAACGTGCAGGGGTACTTGGATTCCCAGCGTAACGCCACGCTTTCGTGTCAGGTGGAAGGGACCACCACCATCATTACGCTTGTCCCGGAAGGGACGCTCGCCAAAGAGGGCGATGTGCTCTGCGAGCTCGATTCCTCACAGTTCAAGGAAAAGGCCAAGCAGCAGGAAATCACGGTAACGCAAGCTGAAGCCGCGCTCATTCAAGCGAAGGAACAGCTCGAAATTCAGCGGAACCAGAACGACAGTGACATTGCCGCCGCGGAATTGAAATGGAAGCTCGCACAACTGGACCTGACGAAGTACGAGCAAGGTGAGTTTCCGCAGCAGAAGAAGCAACTTGAAGGAACGGTTGTCCTGAACAAGGAAGAACTTGTTCGTGCCGAGGAAAACCTCGCCTTCATTCGCGAGCAGGTCAAGAAGGGATACCGAAACCAGAACGACCTGGAATCGGCTCGCCTCACCGTTCAGCAAGCCGAGCTCAAACTGTCCGGTTCCGAGGAAGAGCTGAAGGTGCTCACAAAGTTCACGTTCACTCGAACAATCGAAGAACTGAAAGCCAACGCAGCCGAGTTTGAGCGCGAGTTGCAGCGTACCAAGCTCAAGGCGGAATCAGCGGTCGCCCAGTACGAGAAAGATGTTGACGCCCGTAAGCTGACGGCGGAAGTCGAACGTGAACAGTACGAGCGTCTGCTGAAACAAATCGACGCCTGTATTCTGCGTGCTCCACAAGACGGTGAAGTCGTTTACGCCAACCTGCAAGGATCGCGCCGCGGCGGCGAGCAGGTGAACATCGAAGAAGGTGCCACCGTACGCGAGCGTCAGGCCATTATCAATTTGCCGGACGTCACCAAAATGAAGGTCGACTGCCGGATTCACGAGTCGCTCATTGGCGATGTGCGTGTCGGCCTCTCCTGCCGAATTCGCATGGACGCTCATCCCGACAAGTTCTTCAATGGCAAGGTCACGCAGGTCTCGTCGGTTCCCATGACCGGAAACTGGCCCAACACCGATTTGCGTGAATACGCCACAGAAATTCAACTCGTGGACGACATTGAACGTATCCGCGAGTTGCGACCTGGGCTGACTGCTCAGGTCGAAATTCTCATCGACAACCGTCCCGACGTTCTGCAAATTCCCGTCCAAGCCGTAGTAGGAGTGTCCGATCGACACATCGCTTACGTCATGAAACAGGGTGTGCCCGAACGGCGTGATCTGGTCATTGGCGACTCGAATCAAACGCACATCGAAGTCAGTGAAGGCGTAAAGGCTGGTGAAAAAGTCATTCTGAATCCCCGTAGCCGTTTTGCTGATGAAATTGGCCAACTGGAAGCGAAGTGGAACACCGAACGGGAAAAGAAGGACGGCGAAACAATTAAGGTTACACCTGGTCAGGAAACGCCACGTGGTCCAAGCGGTCCTGGTGGCCCAGGTGGAGGTGCACCCGGAGCTGGTGGCGGTGGACGTCCCGACCCTCAGGCATTCTTCAATCGGATGGACGCCAACAGCGACGGGAAAATTACTTCTGATGAAACGCAAGGCCCATTGAAAGAGAAGTTCTCCGAAATCGACACTGACGGCAATGGCGAGATTTCACTCGAAGAATTTAAAGCCGGAGCTTCGAAACTGCGTCCACCTGGTGGAGGTGGCGGCGGCGCCCCTGGCGGCGGCGGAGGTGGACCACGTCCGTAATCGGCCCTTAACATCTTCAAGCGTCCTTTTGAACGTCCTGGTGCTTCCCTCCTTGTGGGACGTTCGTTGGCGCACAGCAGCTCTCCTTCACGGCATTCATTCCGGCACGTTCCTCATGCTCACAGCACGACTCATCAATTTGCACAAGCATTACGACTTGGGAAGCTTTGTCGTGAAGGCGCTCAATGGCGTGAGTCTGGATATTCCTGAGGGAGATTTCCTCGCCATTATGGGTTCATCGGGAAGTGGAAAGAGTACGCTGCTGAACTTGCTGGGGGGACTGGATCGACCAACGTCAGGGCAGTACATCCTGTGTGGGCAGGACGTGGCTCAAATGACGGACGATGAACTTTCAGCCATTCGCAACAGTCGCATTGGCTTCATCTTTCAGTCGTTCAATCTCATCCCGCAATACACGGTCGTGGAAAACATTCAGGTGCCATTCCACTACCGGCCGGGATATCCCCCCATTTCGCCTCTCGACGAAGCACGCAGTATTGAACTTGCGGAACAGGTCGGCTTGGGCGATCGTCTCGATCACCGCCCTTTTCAGCTTTCTGGCGGACAGCAGCAGCGCGTGGCCATCGCCCGAGCTCTCGTGAACGACCCCGCCATCATTATGGCCGACGAACCCACGGGTAACCTCGATTCGCAAACGAGCATCGAGATTATGCGTATCCTGAAGAAGCTGAATGCGGAGGGCCGCACCATTATCATGGTCACCCACGAAGACGAAATCGCCGAACAGGCGAAGCGACAAATTCATATGAAAGACGGGCTCATTGCCGGCGAAGGTATTTTTCGAGGCTAAACAGGCCATCACCACACCCTCAGGGAATTCACACACTCATGGGACGTTACCTTCGCACCGTCAGTCTGGCGATGAAGAGCCTCATGCTGCACAAGTTGCGGTCCGGTCTCACCATGCTCGGTATTGTGTTTGGTGTGTTTTCGGTTATCGCCATGCTGGCCATTGGTGAAGGGGCCAGTAACCAGGCACAACAGCAGGTGCTCGAACTCGGTGCCACGAACATCATTGTTGTGAGCAAGAAGCCCGCCGAAGACGCGCCCGCTGCAGGCAGTTCCGGGGCGTTTATTTTGCGTTACGGGCTGACTCGCCAGGATTACCGCATTCTTTCGAAGACGCTGAAGAACCGCATTGGCGGTATTGTCCCCATGCGGGAAATCGTACTCGACGTACGGCACATCGACCGAAATCTCAGTGCGCGTATTGTGGCGTGCACTCCCGACTACATGGAAATGAACCACCTGAAGCTGTCAACGGGAAGGTTCCTTTCAGACAAAGATATCCGCGATCGTTCCAACGTCGTGGTACTGGGGTCGGAAACGGCCGAACGCTTGTTTCCCACGGAGAACCCCATCGGCAGCACCATTCAGGTTCAAAGCCGTGCTTATCGGGTCATTGGCATAATGCAGAACCGTACGGCGTCGGCCGCCGTGGGGGGAAGTTTGACGGCGCAAGACTTCAACAAAGACGTCTACATGCCGCTCGACACATTTCAGGCGCGGCTCAATACGGGCGACTATATCGTGAAGCGGACATCCGGCAGCTTCAGCGCGGAGTCGGTCATCTACAACCAAATTACGCTCCGCGTGCTAGACCGTAATGACGTCATCCCTATTTCGGAATCGGTGCGGGAAACATTGGAACTCACGCACGGGGCAAAGAACGACTTCGATGTTGTTGTGCCGCTGGAACTGCTGAAACAGGCCGATCAGCTCCGAAACATCTTTAACATTGTGCTCGGTTCGATTGCCGGCATCAGTCTGCTGGTCGGCGGCATTGGCATCATGAACATCATGCTGGCCACCGTGACGGAACGGACCCGCGAAATTGGTATTCGTCGCGCCCTCGGCGCGCGGCGCTGGGACATCATCGAGCAGTTCATTACAGAAACGGTGGTACTGTCCAGTACGGGAGGCTTGATTGGCGTCCTCCTGGGTTTGTTTACCCCAACCGCGTTTGGTCTGATTAAGTTCGTCGTGACCACTTACGTCATGGACTCGGGAACCACCAGTTCGGAAATGGGACGCATGTTCATTGGCATGACTCCCCAAATTGCCTGGTGGAGTTTGCCCATTGCCTTTGGATTCTCTGTCGTCACAGGATTGTTTTTCGGTGTTTATCCAGCACGAGCGGCCGCTCGGCTCGACCCCATCGAGGCCTTGCGGCAAGTGTAGTGGAAGTGGGATGCTGGAGTGTTTCCCGTGAAGCTCAACCATCTCAATCGAATGACGCAGAAAGCTTCACTGCGCAAACACTCTATCCCAACCGCAGCGCCTTGTACGGCAACTGGAACGTCGAGGCGACCGCCTGGTTCGTGACTTGGCGGTCGTAAATGTTGACCGCGTCTTCGAAGCCCTGAACGTTGTGACAGGTCCACGCCAGTCCGTTGTCGGCAAGCTGCTTGACGTACGGAAAAGTCACGTTGCACAGCGCATAGGTACTCGTGCGCCCAACAGCTCCCGGCATGTTGGTGACGCAGTAGTGGACAATGTCATCCACGACGTAGGTGGGATCGGAATGCGTGGTCGGTCGACTCGTTTCCACACAGCCTCCCTGGTCGATGCACACGTCAATAATGACGGCGCCGGGCTTCATTGTTTTCAGTTGTTCGGCAGAAATAAGGTTCGGAGCCTTCGCTCCCGGGATGAGCACTGCCCCAATGACGAGGTCAGCCAGTTGGAGTTGCTCTTCAATGTTGTGGCGATCGGAAAACACCGTGCTGACATTCGGTGGCATAATGTCCTCCAACGCACGCAGCCGTGCGGGATTAATGTCCATGAGCGTGACATGAGCCTGAAATCCCGCGGCAATGCGGGCCGCGTTCTTTCCAACCACTCCACCACCGAGGATGAGAATGTTCGCTGGCGCGACGCCAGGTACGCCTCCCAGCAGAATGCCTCGTCCTTCCTGAGGCCGCTCCAAATACTTCGCCCCCTCCTGAATGCTCATGCGCCCGGCTACTTCGCTCATCGGAGTCAGGCACGGAAGTTCTCCGCCGGGGCCACGTAATGTTTCATAAGCCAGGGCCGTGCATCCCGTTTCCAGCACGCCGAGCGTCAATGTCTCGCTTGCGGCAAAGTGAAAATAGGTGAATAGCATTTGGCCCTCTCGCAGCAACTCAATTTCCTGCCTCTGCGGCTCCTTCACCTTCACCACAAGTTCTGCCTCGGCAAACAAGTCTTTGGCGGAGGCGACGATTTCCGCGCCATGCACCGCGTACTTTTCATCGGGGATGCCACTCCCCAGCCCCGCCCCGCTTTGAATGAGTACCCGGTGCCCTGCTCTGGTCAGTTCATCAACGCCGTACGGCAGTATGGCGACGCGGTACTCGTCCGACTTAACTTCCTGCGGTACTCCAATAATCACATCAATCTCCCGGTAGAATTGCGGTGAATCTCTGACATCATCCTGCCGGAATGAACATGAGTTCGCAATGCTGCATGCACTTCGACACAGTTTTCGCGGTTCCAGACTCGACATCAACAACCGCCGATTCGAATTCGCGCACGATTGCTACAACCCGAACAGAGTACGCCATCCACACAGGCGGCGGGCCGGAGGTGCGGGTCGCAACGGTACCTGGAGTTTTTCTGAACGTAGCGGCCATTGCCGCTCGATGGGTAGGGAGTTGCCAGGGAGTTTGGCGACGCTCGATGACGAATTGCCCAATCATTTGACCCTCACGGACGAGGTGCATGCGTGTACGAAGACTTCTTTCAACTGAAGAAGCGCCCTTTCGCACCAGTAGGACCAGTCGACTCGTTCATTACGGTCGGCCCGTTCCAGAAGTCGTTCGACCTCGTCCAGCGTTCATTGAAGCAGGGACAGTCCATCTTGCTGCTCGTCGGCCCGCCAGGCAGCGGTAAGTCACATTTCTGCCGATTCCTGGCCAGCTCGGTTGGTGCGAACTTCAAATCGCTGTACCTCAACAGTTCCGGGCTCCACACGCGTCGTGCCCTCTTGCAGGCCGTGCTCCATGCGCTCGGACGCGAATATGTTGGCCTGTCGGAACAGGAATCACGCCTGCAAATACTGGAGGCAGCAAGGCAGTTGCAGGACGCGAAACGTCACCTGCTGCTGATTTTCGACGAAGCACACCTTCTGAGCCCCAAGTTGTGCGAAGAACTGCGTACTCTTTGTGATCAGTCATCTACGGAAGAACAGCAAATCCAGCTAATTCTGGCGGGAATTCCGGAACTCGAAGAGCTGCTGTTCCACCCGGAATTGGCAACGTTTAATCAGCGCGTCGGCGCACACGTGGTGCTGGAACCGCTTACCTTGCAGGAATCTGCCGATTACCTCATCCAGCGGTTCGCGTGGGCCGGTGCCGAAGACATCGAACTCGTCATGGACGAGGATGCTCTTGAACTCATTTGCCGAGTCAGCGACGGAAACATGCGTTGTCTGACACAACTTGCCGACCACTCACTGCTCGTGAGTTTCGTCGACGAAGTCCAACCGGTCTCGCGCGATCAGGTGCTGAAAGCTCTGCAGGACCTGAAAGTCTTGCCACTCCCGTTCCAGACTTCAGGCATAGCCGACGCAGAAACATTGGCGTCACTGGGGGCCGCAGAAAGTCCACCGCGACAGGCCAGCTCCGATCCAAGCACAACTGACGAATGGGTCCTCGACATTCCGTCTGATGTTGATATCCCCATTGAGTTGGATGACGAGGAAACGGCTGCCCCGATTTCCGGTTTGCCATCGACGACCGTTCCACCACTTCCCACCGGCCTGTCTGTGCTGGAAGTCGGCGCTGAAATGGCATTGCCTACGAGTTCCTTGAAAGCCGAAGAGGTCGCCAGCTCGTCAGACGTTATTGAAGAGGCCGTCGCTGAAACCATTGACGAGCCGCTGAAAGAATTGATCGCCCGTGACTCCGCCGCTGCCGAGGATGAGCCGAGTCACGTGTCACCGTCGACAGTGAATTCGAACGAACTCTTCGTTGACGACCACTACGCAATTCTTGATGAAATACAGGGATGGACAAACCCAGAGCCGGGAGAAGAGGTTTTTGCGTTCGCGTCGCAGGTTCCAGAAATCGACTTGTCGCCACTCGTCGACTCGGCCGACGTGGCCGCTGCTGAGTCCACCGACGTCGACGACGATTTGGAACAGCAACTGCTCGATGCCGTCACCGAAATGCGGGACGAAATCAAGAATGCACATCCCCCTGTCGAAATCGCCAGCACCCTCCCCGCCGAATCGACCGAACACGACTGGCTGGAGTACGACATTGTTCAGCCATTGACGGTAGAGCCCGCACCAACTGCTGCCTCCGAAGTGCAACGGATGCAGCCAAAGTCGGTTGCCGAAGAGAAGTCGACATCGACCCGCATTGATCAGCCGCAGCAGCCCTCGATATACGCCCTGCTCTTCGAACGACTGCGATGGCGCCGCCGCAAGGTGGCTAACGAGGAAGACTCATAACCTGTTTCGCTCCGGAGTACGGACGTGCGGTGAGGAATGCGGGATTCAGTTTTATTTTGACGACATACTCCTGCTCATCTCCGAGCACGAGACACAATTCATACACAATCCGGCTTTGGATCAAAACACATGGACACAACTCAAGCCTGGCGATCATTTTTTGAAAACTGGCCGTCCGAGTTGCCGCAGAATGGCATCATCATCACGACGTTTCAGGAATCCATCCCGTTCGTGCGATTTCTGATTGGTGAGGGCACCATCGCCATCGAGCGTGACCGCCCCGATACCATTGGCGCCCGCAAAGTGATCATCGGTTTCAACGCCATTTCCGCCGTCAAAATGACTGACACCGACGACTTCTCTCGCTTCCTGCAAATGGGCTTCTCGGAGCCTGGCTTTTAGGCCCAATGATTTCGCTTTGCCGTTCTTCATAACGCAACGTCCGTGGGTACGTTGTCGCATTGGCGAAATTGACCATTGCCGACTACCCAGGATCGAGGAGCAGCCATCAGGCAATGCAACGCTCCACGGCTGCGAGTCGTCGATTGCTTGCCTTGCCATTAAATCGCAGCGTGACTTGTTTGAAATCATGTGGGCTACCATTGCAGCGCTTTGAGGTGCGTGGGGTTTCAGCCCTTCTATTCGTGGCTTTGCACCCCATTTATTCCGGCGCGTCCGCCTCGGCGCGCATGGGCACGCGACAGTTCATTCTCTTGCGTCACCGTGCTACGATGTATCGGCTTTAATTCATTTGATCGATACAGAGGTCGCCATGTTCCGTTTCGCACTGTTGCTCCTGCTTCTCTTGCCTGCAGTTGTGTCGGCTGAGGACTGGGTGTATCCGCTCGATGTCGCTGCGGGGAAAGAGGGCGAACTCTACATTGCCGACCGGAAGCTTCCCGGTGTTCTCAAGCTGTCGGAAGGCACGCTGAGTGTGGTCTATCAGGGGGAAAAGAAGTTTCGCACACCGCTCAATGCGGTCCGCTGCGTTCACGTCACTGAAGGCGGCGTGCTGCTGGCTGGCGACTCCGCCACACGGGAGGTCTACAAAATCGAAGAGGGCAAACTCACGCCATTAACGAACGGATTTATTGGCATTCCCACCCAAATCGCCTCCCACGGCGACACGGTTTACGTCACCGATTTGGAACTTGCCCGGGTCTGGAAGTTTCCCATAACGGGCGGCGAACCAGAAGAGGTCGCCGTGTTGGCCGGTCCACGGGGCGTTGATGTAGACGCGGAAGGAAACATCTGGCTTCTGTCCTCGCAAAAGCCACAACTCCGCCGCATTTCACCCGATGGAACTGAAACTGTCGTGCACGAGGGGCTGACTTTTGAATTCCCACAGCAGGTACTGGCTGGAAAAGACGGAACCGCATACGTGTCGGATGGTTACGCAAAAACTGTCTGGAAGGTCCCCGCCGCCGGTGATCCAGCCAAATTCGCCACCAGTGACCAGTTTTCCAATCCAGTCGGGATGTCTTGGCAGGGCGACAATCTGCTGCTCATCGATTCACGAGCACCGGGACTATTCCAGATTACGCCTGCCGGTGAAGTCAGCAAAATCTACCCGGCACCGTAACTGCTCCATCGACTCCAAAATCGGGCTGGTACAGAAGTTGGGGTTCATGCTATAGAACCGTTTGATGCCACCAACAGGAGGCACAGGGAGGGATTCTGTACCGCATTTCGGTGCAGGAAGTTCAAGGAGTGACAAATGAAATTGCGGTTGGCAGGGATGGCCGGACTGTTTGTTGTGCTGGCGTTGACAGGCTGTGATAAGTCGAGCGACGAGACAACCGAAGTCCGCCGCGAGCTTCCCGACTGGATGTCCGATGGAGAGGGCACCGCATCAACTGGTTCTGATTCTCCATTCGGTGATGCCCCGTCTGCCGAATTGAAACTCCAACTGAATCCGGGAGATCGCTTCCCCCTCCGCAAGGTGGTTCGTCAGGAACTGACCCAGAGTACATTGAGCGGTCAGCCAGACGTCAGCTATTCGCAACTGGAAATCATGTTTGCGATTTCCGTCGAAGAAGTGCAGAGCGACCGAGTGAAACTGGCGGTCCGCTACGACCGCGTGAAGTACCAGCACAATGTCGCTGGCGAAGCCGTCTACTTCGATTCCACATCACCGCCGGCAGTTGTTCCCATTGGCGTACGAGCTTATCGGGACATGGTGGGCGACGGATTCAAGTTCTGGCTGGGCCAGGACAATCGCATCGTAGACGTCGAAGGCTTCACCGATTTTCTTCAGCGCTGTACTCGTGACGTTCCTGAGGAAATGCGAAGCGCCGTCATGCTCGGAATGGAAGCGGGATCTGGCGAAGACGGAATCGCCAATTTCGTTGACAACTCCATTGGGTTGCTTCCCTACGGCGTCGCTCAAAAGCCAGGCGACATGTGGGAGCGGCCACGTTACGTCTCACGTCCCATCCCCATGCAAATCCAAAACCAGTACACCCTGCAGGAACTGACTGATAGCGAAGCCGTTGTCGCCATTCGCGGAAACATCTCCGCTGGCAACGTCGGAGAAGCCAGCAGCGACAGTGCGCAAGTCCAGGTGACGGGCGGCTCGACTCAAGGAACCTGCACCATCTACCGCAAAACGGGGCTGCCCAAAGCAAGCCAGGTCGAACGTGTCGTGAACATGGTCGTCCACATGCCGACTGCCGAGTTCCGTCAGCAAAAACGCGTGTCGACGACTATTGAGTCGTTCCCCGTCGTGTCAGGTGGCTCCGTCATGCAGGTTGGCTTTGATCAACCAGCTGGATTGCAAGGCAACTACCGGCAATAGAGTCTACGAGTGAAACAGCGCGTCCCACAATGGGCTTGGGCTGTGATCCTAGCGAGCGAATTCAACACGACGCACCCAGACTACGCGATAATATCGGTCACCACGTTGCCCCAGAGTCCGGTGAGGCGGAAGTCGCGGCCGGAGTAGAAGTAGGTCAGCTTGGTGTGATCGAATCCAAGCAGATGCAGAATCGTCGCGTGGAAGTCGTGAATGTGGACGGGATTCTCGACAATGCCAATGCCGTGTTCATCGGTCGCACCGTAGGCCATTCCGCCCTTCACGCCACCACCAGCCAGCCAGCAGGTGAACGCGTCTTTGTAGTGGTCGCGGCCATCTGTTGCACTCTTCTTCGCACTTGGCGTGCGACCGAATTCTGTGCACCACACAATGAGAGTTTCTTCGAACAGGCCACGTTGCTTGAGGTCGGTAATGAGTGCTCCCATGCCGCGGTCGACATTCTTCGACAGCTTCTCGTACGACTTCATGTTGCTGTGAGCGTCCCAGTTCCCCTTGTCGACGATTTCAATGAAGCGGACGCCCTGCTCGCTCATGCGACGGGCCATGAGGCACTGCCAGGCGAAACTCTTCGAGTCGTTACCGTCGATGCCGTACAGGTCCAGCGTGGCCTGCGTTTCGTCAGCCAGGTTGAACACCTCGGGGGCTGTTTGCTGCAATCCCAGGGCTGCTTCGAAGGAATACATGCGGGCATCCAGAACTTCATCGCCTGGACGTCCGTCGCGATGACGTGCATTCATCCTCGCCAGCAAATCCAATTCGCGCGACTGCTGTGACGCAGTGAGTGGATCGGGATTGAGGTTTGCGATGGGTTCTGCACCAGGCTTGATGCGCGTTCCCTGATGGTAGGCTGGCAGGAAGTTGCTGTCCCATGATTGCGACCCGGCGTACGGCAGTTTTTCGGCGAAGACGACGTGTGACGGCAAATTGGGATTCTGCGTCCCCATGCCATAGCTCACCCACGCGCCAATTCCCGGCAACGTCCCGGCCATGGCACCGGAGTGCATGCTGAGCGTTGCTTCGAAGTGATCTCCTTTGTCGCCATGCAGGGAACGCAGCAGACACAAATCGTCGGCGCACTGTGCGGTGAATGGGAACAGGTCCGAGATTTCAAGTCCCGACTCACCGTACTGCTTGGATCCCCACATGCTGCCCGTGAGGACGCGGTCTTTCCCCACCTCTTTGCCGTCATCTTTTTTCAGCGCCTGTTTGGGGTCGAATGAATCAACGTGTGACACACCGCCGGGCATGAAGAACAGAATGACTCGTTTCGCCTTCGCGGCGAACTGTGACGGCTGCGGCGCCAATGGATTTGTTCCGGCGAGCAGCGGAGCGGCTCCGAGTCCCAGGGCACCGGTAACGGCATGACGCAACACATCGCGGCGTGAAAGGTTGTTCAACATGGGTTCACTCCGTGCCAGCAGGCTGGCTTGGAAGGGGATGGCGTTAGTCGATGTAAACGAATTCGTTGGAACTCAGCAGCACGCGTGAAAAACTTGCCCAACTTAGGAGTTCGGCCTCTTCCTTGCTTTTGCCTTGCTCCTGCATGGCTGCTTGGTAGGCAGTCAGGTAATCGGCGGCTTCGGTCAGTTCCGTCGCTTCTGGTGGACGACCATAGGCTCGTTGATATGCCCAATTCACTCGATCCGATGTTTCGGAATGAGCGGCAATTGCACTCTTCGCGAAGGCAGTCGCCTTTTGCTTCATAAAGTCGCCATTCATCATACTGAGAGCCTGCAGGGCAACGGTCGACGTTGGACGCTCAGCGGTCGTCTTGTTGGGGTCGGGACCGTCGTACAATGCCATGAAGGGGTGCCGATTCAGACGCGGCGACATCAAATAAACCGTCCGATGGTTGTGGTCATACGTTGCAAAGAAGGGATTCCCCTGAGAGAAATTCAATTTGTCGTTCGGAGGGAAGGGATGACGTCCACCTGTTCCCGCTTCCAGTGTGCCACTGACAGCGAGGATGGAATCTCGCAAGGTTTCCGCGTCCATTCGTTGGCGGTCAAATCGCCAGAAGAAGTGGTTCGCCTCATCAATTGCCACCTGTTCGGGGCTGTTGACACTATCGAGCTGATACGCCGCCGACAGCAGAATTTGACGGTGCAAATACTTGAACGACCATCCGTGGCTCATGAATTCTGTGGCCAGCCAGTCCAGCAGTTCAGGATGGCTAGGCGGCGCACACTGCTGACCGAAATTGCTGGGTGTGGCCACAAACCCCTTACCAAAATGGTGCTGCCAAATCCGGTTCACAATAACGCGCGGCGTGAGGGGATTCTCAGGCGAAGTAATCCACTGGGCGAGCTGCAATCGACCGCTTTCTCCCTCCGGAATGACGGCATCATCTGCGTTCAACACATCGAGGAAGCCCCGAGGTGCGCTGTCACCCTTCTTCTTGGGATCGCCTCCCACATAAACAGGTACATCTCCGGCTGGCTTTTCCTTATCGGAGACTGCCCACGCTTCAGTGTTCTCGTAGGTCTCTTTCAGCTCTTCTGGAATGGTAATGGAAACGAAGTCGGCTCGTTCTTTCTGATGTTCCGTTCCCGCATGCGGGTAGAGCGTATTGTGGAAGTAGCCGAACAGGCCGTAGTAGTCATTCGCAGTCACAGGATCAAATTTGTGGTGATGGCAACGTGCACATCCCAATGTCAGTCCCAGCATGGAACGTCCGACAGTGTCGATGGTGTCATCGATAATGAGTTCATATTCGGCATTTCGCGAATTGCCGAAACGCCGTGACAGAGCAATGTAGCCGGTTGCGATGATTTTCTCGTAGTTGCGAGGATCATCGGGAGTCTGCTTGGCTAGAATGTCTCCGGCCAACTGCTCGGTAATGAACTGGTCGTACGGCATGTCACGATTGAATGCCGCGATGACGTAGTCGCGGTAGTACCGAGCTTCCGGGACTGGCATGTCGGTCCCATCACCACTGGTGTCGGCGTAGCGAGCCAGGTCCAGCCAGTGACGTCCCCAACGTTCTCCATAAGCGGGACTGTCGAGCAAACGGTCGACAACTTTGCCGTATGCCTCTGGTGATTCATCGGACAGGAATGCGTCAACTTCTTCGGCCGTCGGCGGCAATCCCGTCAGGTCGAGTGTGACGCGTCGCAGCAATGTGCGTTTGTCAGCAAAGGAAACGGGTTTGAGTCCTTGCTCCGACCAGGACGACCAGAGGAATCGGTCGATGTCGGTACGGCACCAACCTTCGTCGGCCACTTGTGGCGGACTGATTTTCTGGATGGGATGAAACGCCCACGGCAATTCCTTGTCGTCTTCGCCCATCATGGGGCCCATGTTCTCCGGCCACACAGCTCCATCAGCGACCCACCTCTTGAAATCCGCAATGACATTCTCTGGAAGCGGTTCCTCGGGCGGCATCACCTTGTCGGGATCATCACTGATCAAGCGCTGAATGAGTGCACTCGCATTCGGGTCGCCGCTCACGAGTGAAGTACCACTCATGCCCCCTTTGATGAGGTCTTCACGAGACTCAATACGAAAATCACCCTCAGGCGTTTTCCCGGCGTGGCACTCGCCGCATTTCGTGACCAGCACGGGCCGAATGCGGTTTTCAAAGAAGTCGCTTGCTTCATCGGCGAAAGCGGTCACAGACGAGAAGAATGCCACTGCTGCGGCAATGACGAAACTCCAACACAGGTATTGTGTGAGGCGAATAATCATGGGCGGGCTCCCCAGGGAGGGATGGGTCCGGACTTGCTCCGGGGCGGGATAAAGACTTGCTGCGGCAAATGCATCAACAAATCTTGTTCCTAATCCTGATCGGAGAATTGCTGAGTGTCAATGTCGGCTATTTACGTCAGACGGGAGAATCCTGTCTGCGAGAATGCCTTTCCCGTGAAATCTGCACAAATGGCACCATTTCAGCGTCAGAATATGGCCGCCACCGCACGCTGTGAGTTGATTTGTCACAGCTCGCGGTTTGCGACGTTCATTGCGGTTGATCTGTGCCATGCTCACGTCGCGAAGCAGCGTGAGCATGCGAACTAACAGCAGAATCAACTCGCAGGGATGCACCACGTGCCATTGCTGGCTAACATCGAGTTGATATGTGCGGAGTGGATCAGAGCTATTCTCAACAGGAACCGACTTGTGCTGAAGACATTGCGATTGTTGCTGGTATTCCAGGCCGTTGTGGGGAGTGCTGTTTGTTTCGGCGGTGACTGGCCCTGGTGGCGTGGTCCGGCAATGAATGGAACGGCCGACGCCGAACAGTCGCTCCCGACGAAATGGAGCGATACTGAGAATGTCGTCTGGAAGACGGCCATTCCCGGTCGGGGACATGGTTCACCCACGGTCGTCGGCGACTTCATTTATCTCGCCACCGCAGAACGCGACCGCGAGGCACGGGCGGTGGTTTGCATTAATCGCAACAGTGGCGAAATCGTCTGGTCGCGTGATGTTCACGTCGGCAACCTGACTCCCTTCAAGAACAAGAAGGGGAGTGATGCTTCCAGCACCATTGCTTGCGACGGTGAACGATTGTTCGTGAACTTTCTTCACGACGACGCCATGTTCACCTCGGCCCTGTCGATGCACGGCGAAGTGCTCTGGCAAACGCGAATTAGTTCGTACATTGTGCATCAGGCGTTTGGCTCATCACCCGCGATTTTCGGACCACTGGTCATTGTCACCGCCGACAACAAATCCGGCGGTGCGATTTCAGGACTAAACCGAACCACGGGCGAAATCGTCTGGAAGCAGGATCGCCCCACGTTTCCGAATTATGCCTCCCCCATTGTTCTCGACGTCGCGGGCAAAGCACAATGTCTCGTCACCGGCTGCGAACTCGTCACCAGTCTCGATCCTTTGACCGGCAATAAGAACTGGGAAACCGAAGGGGCGACCACCGAGTGCGTAACATCCACTCTCGTCTGCGGTGATTTAATGTTCACCAGCGGTGGCTATCCGAAGAATCACGTCTCTGCCGTGCGGTGTGATGGCTCCAAAGAAATCGTCTGGGAGAACGGCACCCGCGTATATGTGCCCTCCATGCTGGTTTCCAACGGCTACCTGTACGGCGTGGCGGACGCCGGAGTCGCCGTTTGCTGGCGCTGCAGTGATGGAGAAGAGCTGTGGAAAGGCCGCCTCGGCGGAACCTTCTCCGCCTCACCCGTCCTGGTCGGCGACCAAATCCTCGTTACCAACGAAGTAGGCTCGTCGTTCATCTTCAAAGCCAATCCCAAAGAATTCGAACTGGTGGCCAAAAACCAGCTCGGCGAAGAATGCTTCGCCACACCAACGGTCTGCAACAGCCACATCTACATGCGCGTGGCGACGGTGAAAGATGAACAGCGACAGGAGTATGTGGTGTGCGTGGGTGAGGGGAAGTAGTGAAACTCTCGGCTCAGCCTGCGCCGGAGGCGTAGTCGCAATGACAATTACTCTAAAGTCGTCCACCGGCCAGCTCATCGACGCCCCTTCATGCGAAGCGGTGCAATACTCGCTATTCGATGATCCCGACGCTTGGACCTCCTCACCTGATGCGACCATCACACGAATTGCTGATGGCGATCGTTCCACCCTCTTGATTGCCTTCGCGCCTGGCAGGGGATACTACGTCCACCTTCTCGACAAAATGCGCCGAGTATGGCTGCTAACGGAGGACCGTTTTTCCATCGAACCGGAGGTTGTTGAGATTGACGATGATTACTGGGTTTCAGTGGGATTGTTGTGCACGAGAACGAGCGTAGAAGAAGCGGTGCAATGGTTCCTCGAAAGTGGTACGCGATCTCCAAACTTGAAATGGGTTTCAGACAATGATTTACCCGAGAATGTTGTCTTTTAGTTCCGGTAGGTCAGTATCTGTAGGGCAGGCTCCCGCCTGCCTTCCAAAATGCTGGTAGCGTGTAGACAAGAGGAAGGCAGGGAGGACCCTGCCCTACCAAGACTGGTGTGGATTGTTACGGCGGGCCCGATATGTTGGGGGAGCAAGGAGCTTGCATTGAGCGACTCATCCTATGCGAAATACGTTGAAGGTAGAACGCTTCTCGCGTCTAACGAGCACGAAGCAGCCTTGCTGTGTTTCTTGGCGTCGCACGGGGAATCGCCGCATTTTAAGACGGCTTTGAGCATAGCAGATTGCTACGAGCACATTGGGGAAAGATTGGAAGTCGAAGCGTACGTCAAACAGGCGTATCGATTGCATCCCAATAGCAATGAGGCTGCAACCCGGTATGCCCATTGGCTTTTTGCATCAAGGGACTATGTCCAGTGCACAGAAGTCATAGAGTCGGTGCTCGCGCGTTCGCCCGACTATGGTCCAGCACAAGTTTTGCGTGCATCCTTGACGACGAAAGATTAGTTCTGGTGGGTCAGGCTCTCCGCCTGGCAGGACATGAATGGCGGCATGCAAACCTGTTCAGCTGGAACCATCGTGGAATGGGTAGATGAACGACGACCACTGCTGATCAGATTCTGAGCCGTGACGGGCTCCCGCCGCGGCAAAGGGGAACATGCCACATGCTTGTGGACCGACTGGAGTTCGCCAGGGCGAAGGGGCAGTTGCATGGGGTGTGGGAGCTTCTGCAATGACCGCAAATGAACGGAGTTACTGCGGGACCTGTTCCTCGTTTGGTGGTGGCACGGCCTTCAACACTTGAATCCACAGCTTGTTGAACAGGTCAAGGTCGGGTTCGCCTGCCGCCTCAAGTGGAGCATGGACACTTACCGAGTGTGTTGTTCCGTTGACGGTCACCTGCAGCGTCATGCTGGGAAAGTCGTCTACGATTTCTGAGGATTCATAGGCCTCCTTGAGTTGAAAGAAGAACGCCGCCTGAACGGCGGCCCACAGGTCGCTCATTTCCGCGTCAGTAAGATTAAACTGTTGAGTCTGCTGCTGACCATTTGTGCGGGCTTGTTGATTTGCTTCGCCAGACCTCAAGATGGTTGTATCCCACGACGACCAGTGACTTCGCCCGGCATTGTACGTGGCAACGACCTGAAAATCGTCAGGAATCCCTTGGGGTGTGCTGGACAGTCCGGTGATTGAGGTCACATGCGTTCGGAGTTTCGAGATGTCAGTCACGCCAAGGGCCAGTCCTGAGTCCTGATCGAGTAGCCCATTACCCGACCAGAACAACTGATACGTATGCACCCGGCCAGCATCGTCCGCCAATAGGATATCGATGTCTGGCCGCGGCATATCAATTTCGGCCAAACGCCATCCCGGCTCGGTCCAGCGCAAGTCTCGCAAGCTCTTTACGATATCTGCTCGTTGTTTGGCATTTGAGACAACAAACTTCAACGGCGGCAAATCTTTGTTGTCGTGGAAACACACAATCGTTAAGTCCTTGGCGTCGGGAACAGTCAACGCGGACGTCTCTTTCGTAGAACTCTCGGTACCGCAGCCGTGCACAAGCGGCAAGATGATCGCCGCAGCAAGAAACATGGCGATCCGACCCGGATGCGATCTGTAACGCTGGACGCAGACATAGGTAATCCACACTGCCGGAAGTACCGACACGGCCAGAAACAACAATGTCGTCCGGTCGTCATGTGCAACCTGTTCGGCACGCCACAACTCGCCAGCATCAGGCCCGGGCGGGTTCGCCGGATTGGGTTCTCCCCAACGGTCCGTCGCATATCCAAGCGAAAGCTCGTGATCGATTGCTGTCATGCGGACGCTCCGTGTTGCGACTCGACCAGCAGTCGCCAGCAGGACGATCACGGAAATGGTGGTGATGAGTTTCATTCGCATTGATGTCCCCGTATGTCGCATCACGTCCTAGTCGAGTCGAATGTCATAACCTAACTTTCGACAGGTCGGAGACCACCAAATTCAGGCAACCCTGAGCAAGCGTAGGCTGGGATTCGCCCCAGCAATTGAAAGTTGGTACCGCAATACCGGGTTACGCCTTAGGGCCGCAACGGAGCCTACTCATTAGACAGGCTCGTAACCAGTCCCAGCGCCGCCCAGGTCGTACCCCAGTACGTTGCCGTTTCCTGCTCGCTGTCTTTCTTCTTTTCTTTGGTCCCTTTGACCGCCCACGAACCGTCTTCACGTTGTGTTTCAATGAGGTATTTCTGGGCGTGCACAAGCGTCGCGTTGCCTCTGTTCGTGTCACTCTTGGTCAATGCGTACATGGCAAGTCCAGTTCCCAGTGCGTCGCTCGGATCGTCAATAAGCCAACCCCAGCCGCCATCAGGTTGCTGCTGACTTTTGAGATGCTCAATCATTTCCTGTCGAACCGACTCATTGTTCTGTCTAATCGCCAGCAGTAGTCGCACGGCGTACCATTCGGTGCTCTCTCCTGGCGCACTGTTCTCGATGAACTTCAAGGCCCGCTCGACTGTCGCGGCTGTTTTTTCGTCTGCTGTTTGGTCAAGTAGAGCCAGCGTAATCCACATTGTGGAAACTGCATCGGTCTCAGCTTTGGAACGTTTCTGCGAAGGGAGCTGTCCACCGGCTTTCCACGAACCATCTTTCTGCTGACCGTCCAGTAGTAAAGCCGCGAATTCCTTTCGGATCTCTCCATCCTTATCCCCAAAACTGCGCAGGCCAACCAGCATTTGCGCGAGGGCTTCTTTGTTACCCAGCCCGACAATTGTGCCCTTGTCATTCTTGGCCAGAGAACTCTCCGTCGACCAGTTGATCCACTCGCCGAGTTGGTCACTCACTTCAATTTGCTGACGGCGAGCTTCGCTGAGGCTCCAGACCATTGAGTGAACGCGGTGGCACGAGACACAGTTCTTTTCCTCAATCCACCACGTGCCACGTTCCTGGATATACGGCACACTCCGCTGAACTGCCGCCCGGACCTCAGCGGGGGACACTGCTCCCGCCTCGGGCATTTCACCCAGCGCGACAACCATCAACACAGAACTCAACGGGAACATGACATCCACCTTCTGCGATCATCGAAAACCTGCCCGATAATTCTACCCGGTGACGATGCCGTACGGGAGCCAAACGTCAATGGTAACTGCCGAGCCACTTCCGCCGGCCTGGTGAAAGCAACGCTCACCTTTGTCAGCGTGTCTGCCTAAACCTTAGACTAGTTCTGGTAGGTCAGGCTCTCCGCCTTACGGAACATGAATGGAGGCATGTGAACCTGTTCAACTGGAATCTCGTGGAACGGGTCGATCACAAAAGTCGTCAAGCACAGCATGACCTGCCGCTAGCCTTAAATCTTGAAGATTTTGACAGTTGATGCGAGTATTTCATGCCTCCTTCTGCACACAAAAAAACGACTTCACTTCTGGATGAAATTCAGCGAGATTTCCCGCGCCGAAAATCAAAGGCAGAGGAATTAATGAGGCAACTGGGGCTGAGCTACGAACTCGAAATGGACGTCTCGCCGGCTACTGAGGTGCTGTCGGTACCAACGTTTGCCTCCAGGGTATGCCGCGGTTTGACACCCATGTTGTCCGCGCGGTTCCAATACGCGGCTTCATGGTGGTCGGGCCAGGAATTGTGGCTTAGCGCTGAGGAAATGGTATCCTACATGGAGAAGAAAGAGGTTCGCCAATACCATTGTGCGTTACGCGAAAACTGGGAAGGTTCAGCTCCAATGGTGTTTCCCGATGAGCGCCTCACACTTTTCGGTGTCACAGAAGATGTTCCCGAAAACTTGACTTACTTGGTTTGGGCGAAGGATGACGCTGAACCTGAGGTGTGGTGTTACATGGGATTGGCTTCCCATGAATTTTCGAGTCTGGAATCCTTTCTGAATTGGCGTCTTGAACGAGAGTAGTAGCTGTTGGCCCGAATCCACCTGCCGGAATAAAGCGAAGCTCTCCGCTGCCCGTCGATACGACGCATCAACGTCACTCACGAAACGTTTTGAACTACAAGCGGGAAGTCATGGCCTCTGCACCACAATATTGGGTTGATGGAAAGTACGTCGTTGTCCGTTATGGCGACAAACTTCCCGACCGGTGCATTTACACCAACGAACCGGTTACGCCGCGTGATGTGCAGTTCAAGTCGTTGTATTACGTACCGCTGGGCATTCTCATTGGCGTGCCGCTGGGAGTCATCTGCGCAACGTTAGTTCTTTTTTTCTTTGTGCCGCGACTGTTTCTGGTGCTTCCACTCCTGGCACTTGTTGCGGTTATGGTCACCGGACTCCTCAAACGCCGTGTGCAAATTGGCTTCGGGCTTTCACCGACCTATCGAAAACGTGCCAAGTGGTGGCAGTCGTTCGCCACGGTCATTGGCGTATTTTCAGGCATTGTGTTCTGCGTGGGGTTTTGGCACATCACTTTGATCGGAATAGTGATTGCAGTGGCCGTTCACAATCTCACTTTGTATGCACCTAGAATCTGGAAGTGCGAACGAGGCTTCGGCGCTAACGCCGACGAGTTCTGGCTCTACGGTTTCAGTTCACGTTATCTTGATCAACTTGAAGAGGAGGTCGAATCATTCGATGACTCGCAGCCGCCGCAGGAACATGATGAGGATGACATCCTGCTGACGTAAATCGCCCTCGTGTTGGTGTCTAACCTTCGCTTTGATTCGTCGCAGATTCAGCCACAGCTTCCGCTGCTTTCTGCGCGCGTCGCGTCTGCCTGATGGCTGCTGTCTCCAGAATAGCTACCATGGCTAACACACAGGCGACGAGGGCGACCACGACGAATGCACTGTTCCAGTCGGGAACCTGATACAGCAGCAGGGCTCCCAGTCCGGTGGTGAGTGTCGCAAAGTGCACGGTGAGGACTGCGTACTTGCGACTGAGGCCGAGTTCCACGAGGCGATGCGAGAAATGGCACTTGTCGGGATGAAACGGACTTCTGCCTTCGGACAGTCGAATCAGCATGACAGATGCGAAGTCGTATAAGGGGACCGCGAGAATACATAATGGTGCCAGCATGACGTGCGGCTTGCCGAGGGATTCATCGTAGAACGTTCCGAGCAGCGTGAGACTGGCAAGGAGCAACCCCATGAAGGTGCTGCCAGCATCACCCATAAAAATTGCGGCGGGCGGCCAGTTGTGAACGAGGAATCCTCCCAGCGAGCCAAATAGCAGCAGCAGGCATCCGCCAACAAACCAGCGCGGCTCGCCGACCTGCGTGAGCATAATGGCCGCGAACATCATGGCGGCAATCATGCCAATACCGGACGAGAGAGCGTCCATGTTGTCCAGAAAATTCAGTGAGTTGATGAGAACGACAATCCAGAAGACGGACAGCACGGCCCCGACCCACGGGACGGAAACAAACACTGTGGCCTTCACCCCACTGCTGACAATGGCAATCGCGACCAGGAACTGAATTGCCAGACGCGCCTTCCACGACAGGCCGAAGCGGTCGTCGAGCAGTCCCATCGCGACCAGCAATCCGCCGCCCGCGAGAATCCCCCATATCTGTCCCGCCCGCGTCAGAACGCCGCCCAGGTGGGGAGCCAGTTCCTCAGGGAACCAACCGGGCAATTCAGGCAAACTCCGTAGCCAAATTACCCCAAGCTGAATCCCGGCGACGGGAATGACCGTTGCCAGAAAAATCGCGATGCCGCCACCCAGTGGAGTGGGAGTGGTGTGGACTTTACGTTCGGCGGGTTGATCGACGAGTCCCCAGGCCACGGCCCAGCGGCGCAGCGCTGCCGTAATTGTCACAGAAATGACAAATGGAACGGAAACGCAAACAATAATGAACCAGAGCATTTAACCTGCCGGACAGAAATGCTGACATTCGTCGCAAGTAGGAACTCTGTCGGGTCACGCAACATTCGGCAACTGTGAAAAGTGAGAATTTCGCCAATCTCGTGGCTTAAAACCGGGTTATCGACGGGGTTTTGCAGGGAATTGGAATCCTCGCTTGCAGTTGTTCGACCATCCCGTCCATCGCCGCTACAATGGTCGCTTCGGCATTTGGCGGTCCGGAAATTCCGCCAGTGCCAGGTACAATGCAAGATCCCACGACGTGATTTTTGGTTCAACATGCCCGAAACACTGACAATTACTGACAATCGTACCGGGGTGACGTACGAGGTTCCGATTGAGAATGACACAATCAAGGCCATTGATTTGCGCAAAATCAAAGTCGATCCGGACGACTTTGGCATGATGACGTACGACCCGGGCTATACCAACACCGCGTCGTGCAAGAGTCGGGTCACTTACATCGACGGCGACAAGGGAATTCTGGAGTATCGCGGGTACCCAATTGAGCAATTAGCGGAGAAAGCAACTTTTCTGGAAGTCGCCTATTTGCTCATCAACGGCGAACTGCCGACAGCCAGCCAACTCGCCGCTTGGGAAGATTCGATTAATCTTCACACGGTGGTACATGAAAACATCAAGCGTCAAATGGAAGAATTCCGTTACGACGCCCACCCCATGGGAATGCTCATCAGCACGGTGGCTTCTCTGTCAACTTTTTATCCTGATGCGAAGCAGGTCGGCTGCAAAGAAAACCGCATGCTGCAAATGACGCGGCTGATTGCGAAAGTTCCCACGCTCGCTGCGTTCTGCTATCGCCACAGTCAAGGGCACCCTTACAACTACCCGAACAATTCGCTCGGATACACGTCGAACTTCCTGTCGATGTTGTTCAAAATGAACGACAACGCTTACGAGCCACATCCTGAACTGGTTCGCGCACTCGACATTCTGTTCATTCTCCACGCCGACCACGAGCAAAACTGCTCAGCCAGCGTCATGCGAGCCATTGGTTCGTCGAACGCCGATCCCTATTCCGCACTGGCTGGTGCGGCCGCAGCTTTGTACGGCCCGCTGCACGGCGGAGCCAACGAAGCGGTCCTCCGCATGCTGAAGGAAATTGGCGACGTGAAGAACGTGCCGTCGTTTGTGCAGAAATGCAAGAATGGCGAAACACGCCTGATGGGCTTTGGCCACCGCGTGTACAAGAGCTACGACCCCCGCGCGAAAATCATCAAGAAGACAGCTGACGCCGTGTTCGAAGTGACAGGCCGGAATCCTCTGCTCGACATTGCCCTGGAACTGGAACGCATTGCTCTGGAGGACGACTACTTCGTTTCGCGAAAGTTGTATCCCAACGTCGACTTTTACTCAGGGCTCATCTACCAGGCTATGGGATTGCCGACCACCATGTTCCCCGTACTGTTTGCGTTGCCACGCACCTCAGGCTGGCTCGCACAATGGCAGGAACTGGTAGAAGATCCAGAACAGCGAATTCAGCGTCCCCGTCAGGTTTACCTTGGCGAACGCGGACGCGATTTCGTGCCCCTTAGCAAACGCGGCTAAGCGTTTGACGATTCAGATTCAACGGTTCCCCACCCTCCCCCGCCCGGGGTGAGGAGGCTGATTGTATCTCCCGCTTCGACATGCACCTGAGTGGCACCGGGGAGTGTTTCCCAAGTGGCCGTGCCACGTCGCTTCAGCTCATTTCGTCCAACGGAACCTGGTTCTCCACCGGCGTATCCCTTGGGATGAAACTGGCCGCGTCTCTGAGTGAGTAGTGAAACAGTCAGCGGCTGGAGGAATTCCATTTCGCGCACTATGCCGTTGCCCCCCGAGTGCTGCCCTTTTCCTCCCGAATCGGTTCGAATGGCAAAGGAATTTACACAAACGGGGTAGCGACGTTCGATGACTTCGACGTCGGTCATGCGGGTGTTCGTCATGTGGGTCTGTACGGCGCTCGCTCCATTCGCCCTTGCGGTTGCCCCTGAGCCACCGCAAATTGTTTCGTAGTAGCCGAACTTTTCGTTGCCAAACGTGAAGTTGTTCATGGTCCCCTGACTCCCGGCCGCCAGACCAAACGCGTCGAGCAACACATCGACTACGCGCTGGGAAGTTTCCACGTTGCCGCCGACCATGGCTGCACAGTCAGCGGGATTGTCTCGTCGCAGCGGGTTCAACAAACACTCAGGCAAAACAAGTTCAACCGGTTCCAATACGCCACTATTGAGCGGGATAGGTTCATCAATCAGGCACCGCAGCACGTACATCATGGCCGCCGACACTATGGCCCGGTTCGCATTGAGGTTGGTCGCGAGAACGCCGTCCGTCCCAGTGAAATCAAAGGTTACACACGTTCCGTCTGCGTCATTAGACTCCGTCGCAAGTGAAATTGTAATGGTCGCACGAATTCGAGCACCGTCGTCTAAGAAGTCTTCTGAAGTCAGTTCGACGGATGACTTGCCTGGGGCCACGCGATACAGGAATCGCGCCAGCGCCATTTCCGTCTTCGATTTGGCAGCCTGCTGAATGTGGGCCATGTAGGCCAGTACAAATTCGGAATTCCCCCCACGTGTCTTGCCCGGCGGCTGTTCAATGAGTTCGAGCAACAGCGACGCACCCATGCGGTTTGCTGCCACCTGAGCCGCTACGTCCGCCAGATTGTCAGCGACATTACGAGACGGAAAAGTTCCGCTGCAAAGGAGTTCACGCAACTTATCATAGCCGTCGTAGCTGGAATCGTTTCCGTCCACGAGTTTGAGGTTCTGAATCAGCACGCCCTCTTCCGCAAGGTTCTTCGAGAACGGCGGCATACTGCCCGGGGAAATTCCACCAATTTCCGCATGATGGGCTCGGCTTGCGGTGAAGAACAGAAGCTGGCCCGATTGCTTATGATGAACCGGGGTGACCACCGTCACGTCCGGCAGGTGCGATCCTCCACGATAAGGATCGTTCGTGATGTAAACATCGCCCGGTGCCATGTGGGGATTGTCGTCCAGAATGGCCTTCACCGTCTGGCCCATGGCTCCCAGATGCACCGGAATATGCGGCGCGTTGACGACGAGATTGCCATATGAGTCGAACACGGCGCAACTGTAATCGAGTCGCTCTTTGACGTTCGTGGAAATCGATGTCTTCTGCAGAACCACGCCCATTTGCTCGGCAATCGAAGCGAAACGATTGTTGAACAGCTCCAGCAGGACAGGATCGACTGTGTCCACGTCAATTCGTGACTCTGCGTCACCCGAATGCGAATCAGTCGCTTCCTCGACATGCGTCAACAACATTTCACTGCGACCATTGACGCTCAGCAACCAGTTCGGTTCCACAAAAAGTGTCGATGTCTTTCCACAGACAAGGGCCGGACCGATGATTTCATCCCCCGGACGCAGAGCGTCTTCCATAAACACTGCGGTTTCGGTTTGCTGACCATCAATCCAGGCAAGTGTCTGCTCAGATGGCTTTGGGCGATTCTTATGACACTTGGCGACCGGTGTGACCGGACGCCAAGTGTTTCCCACGACCTCAACACGCGTCGCCTGGATCTCGATGTCGCGTGACGAGTGTCGGTATCCGTAGCACTGCTCGTGTTGTGCTTCGTACGCCTCTCGGATTTGTGCGATGTCTTGTCCCGTCCAGTCAACCGGCAGCGGCGACTCCACGCCTCGGTAGCGTAGAATGAGCACCCGGTGCGGCGACTGAAGCTCCTCCGGTCCAATTCCCTCGGAAGTAACTTCGTCTTGCAACGCTTGTTCGACGTGTTGCACTTGCGTATCCAGTGCGGTCAACGTTTCCTCTGACAGCGGTTTGAGAACGCTGAATTCACTCTGCCGCCTTACGTCAGCGAGGCCGATGCCGTAGGCACTGAGGATGCCAGCGTAGGGGTGAATGAGGACTTGCGATATTCCCAAACTGTTGGCGAGAGCACATGCGTGCAGGCCCCCCGATCCACCAAAGCTCACCAGCACATGGTTGGCAGGATCGAATCCTCGCTGCGTTGAAATTCGGCGAATGGCCCGCACCATGGTTTCGTTGGCAATGTCAATGAGCCCCTGAGCAAGTTGCAGTGGAGCATAGTCAGCCTGTAGCGGTGACAGTTTGATGGCCTCGCACATTTCAGCGAGGCGACTTTCCACGGCATGCACATCGAGCGGGAACGGGAACTTCGAAGGGAGAAGACGACCCAGCGCGAGGTTGAGGTCAGTCACGGTCAGTGGACCGCCGCGACCGTAACATGCCGGTCCAGGATCCGCTCCCGCGCTCTCCGGTCCGACATGCAACTGCACACCGTCAAACCGGCATATACTTCCTCCGCCGGCAGCGACAGTTTCGATGGCCAGCGTCGGCGTGACAATTCGAATGCCGGCTTTTTCTGTTTCCGTTTCGATTTCCAGCTCTCCGCCATACCGCGAGACGTCAGTACTCGTCCCCCCCATGTCGAAGCCAATCGACTCACGAAACCCCGCAGCCGTTGCGACTTGTGAGTACCCAATGACACCGCCTGCCGGTCCGGAGAGAATGCTGTCCTTTCCGCGGAACTGGCGGGCTTCGATAAGTCCGCCCGCTGAGGTCATCATGCGGAACTGGTCTGGATTTCCCAACTGCCGGGAAATGCGTTCAACGTACTGCTGCAGAATGGGGGTCAGGTAGGCGTCCAGCACCGTCGTCTGTGTTCGCGGTACAAACTTGATGGCAGGAGCGACCTCGGAGGACCGGGAGATTTGAGAGAATCCCAACTCTCGTGCGATCGACTCCACGAGCAATTCATGTTCGGCGTTCTGGTACGCATTGATGAAACATATCGCGAGAGACTGGATTCCGTCGTCGCGCAACGGTTGCAACTGCTCACGAATTCGATGAGCCACTGGCGATTTCAGTACCTGTCCGTTGCTATCAATCCGTTCCTCTGCTTCGACTTCGGTTTCACAAAGTGGAGGCGATTTGCGAATTGACAGTTCAAACAGGTGCGGGCGTTCCTGTGAGCCAATACGCAGGACGTCTCCAAATCCCTGCGTGGTGACGAGTGCGGTCCGTGCGCCTTTTCGCTCCAGTAACGCATTTGTGCCGCGCGTGGTGCCGAGCCGAACATCGACCTCTGGCACTGGAACCGACATGGGCATTCCCAGCACTTGACGAATACAAACAACCGGAGCTTCCAGCTCCGAGGAAAGCTCGTAACCGGCGCCGCAAACAATGACGTGGTCACTCCCTGCAGCGGCAATTTGTATTCCGCGCTCCGGATGACTGCTGAGAATTTTGCCACTCCACGTGGTGGCACCTTGCTCATCGACAATGTCGAATAACCAGTCCTTCCAGAAGTTCTCAACGTCCCTGTTTCGCAGCGGGTCCACAATCCAAATGGAATCGCCGTCACGTTCTACACGACTCACCTGCCCTTTGATTCGACCGGAGCTGAGCGTCTTTCGTTCGTGGATCTCGCCGGTCGGACTGAGGGCGAGACAGTCAGTGAAGGTTCCCCCGACATCAATCCAGAATCGCCACATGGTCGGCCTCCTTTCACGTTGACGATTCACGCCCCGGATGCGACGCGACAATGAGCACTTGTGCCAGCAACACGAGTCCGAGCGGACCAAACACGAGGCACCACCCGAGAACTACGAGTCGCTGAAACCAGACACCTTTGAGCTGCCGCACGAGCACACGCTGCTCGTCGTCTCGTCCATATTCGGAAGTCAGAGTTTCGGCGACGGTTTCTCGACGTTCATTTGCCGCAGTGCTTTGTCCTGAATCAACAACGATGACGGGTGCCGTCGTGGAGGACCAGTCTTCCGAAATCTGCTGCACATGAACGGCCCCCTCCTCCGTGAGCTGTGCCGAGTCGCCAACAAAATCGACTTCGGTCAGCACGAACCCGGCAACCTCGGCGGCCTTCTGTTCTCGATCGCGCGGGTCAAGTGCCGAGGCAATTCCCAGCAGTCCAATGGCACCGAACATCGCCCAGAGCAATGCTCCGCAACCGAACGTCGCCATTTGCGTTTTGAACTGACTCCGCTCACTGCCCGATTCCTGCTGAATTGCGACACGCCGTTGCCGTGTCGCCGAGTTCTGGGCCGCAGCCAGCAAATGCCCAGACCACATGACGTCTTCCCATCCGGTCGCAGCGATGACTGGCGGACTGCCCTCGGGTGAGCCGAATTGGCGGACCATATCAAGACGCGATGCGTCTAAGTACTCGGCACTCACGTCACTGCTGCTGAACTGCGTCGACTGATCAGCCTTCCAGAGTGTCAGTTTCCAACCGTCGTTTGGGCCGGACTTGAGTGTCCATGTTGATTCGGGGAGTTGACCGCCGCTAAGCATAATGCTGCCAGCCGCAATGTATTTCTCTTGTTGTCCCGTCCAGACGGTTTGAATGGCCTCCCAGTCGGCGGATTGTCCGTCAGCGTTCAACTGGCTTCCTAGTTGGTGCAGAGCATAGACGTCCTGGAAGAACAATTCATACACGCGCTGGAGATTGAGCGGACCTGCCGGTGAAACGGTTCGCTCGAACTCAATGCGGTCAGGCCGAAAAGGTGAATTCTCCTGAAAGGAAAGAGCTGCCAGCGGACAATCGAATGCGGGGACAATTTGTGTGCGGCCTTCTTCCCACAGCGGCATGAGTTCGAAGAGCGAAGAAGTCGGCCCGGCCGATGCCGTGACGACCAGGATGGGGCGACCACACTGCCCCAATTGCCGGGCTTCAACGAAGACATCGGAACCTCGTCCGCCGACGAGGACTCCGACGTCATCTGCTTCACAATCTGAAATGGCCTCACGTTCAATGAGTTTTACGTCAGGCCAACTCTCTTGCAGTGTCTCCCGGAGCGTAACGGACGGAGTCCAGCAAAACGCCAACTCATCGCCGCGCTGCCGCAGCGAATCCATCCACGGAAGCACCGACTCATCATCTGCGAGTACGAGGATTCTCATACACTCGTCACCGCTGTGGCCAACTTCTCGAACTTCGACTGATTGCTACTTGTCACTGGAAGAGAGTTCATACGCCGAGGGTTTGACGCCTTTGGCATACTTTCCGAATCCGAATGCGATGGGGGCATAGTCGCCGACAATATCAACATTCAAATCGGGTTTGATTTTGTCTTCCAATTCCAATCCCCACAGGCTCGCATTCAGGATCAGTCGACGCAGGCCAGCGCTGCTCAAATCCTGGGAGGCTCCCATGGTTGTGCAGAACACGCGTGAGGTTTTCCCTGATGTACCCGTGTAGGATTTCACCCAGGCAACGGGCATCATGGGGTCATTCTTGTGCCCTTCCACAGGAGGGGTATCGCTGCTCATGCCGGAAAGAACCTGACCGAGCACCAGCGGCTTGGAGTCGCCCGGCAAAGGAAGACGCACGCCGTAGACGTCCGTTGGTCCCCAAATGTCGCCGTCTTCGAGTCCGCACAAAACTGGATGGTCGGCAGCATCCTTGGCAAGAATGCCGAGTGTACTCTCTTTTCCGTGGTGACCGTGGTGGCTGATCCACGTTTCACCGAGAACCTGCCGACCAAAACCGCCTTTCCAGTCGCCGTTCTGCCAGCTGTAACGTGCGTATGGCGAGTCACCGCCAATATTGAAGGCGTGTGTTGCCGTACGCAATCCAATGATGGGGCGGCCCGATTCGACATAGTCGACAATGGGCTTCATTTGTTCCGGCGGCAAATTGCGAAAACGCAGGAGCATAATGACCAGGTCGGCATCAATCAGGGCCTCGGTGCCTGGGATGTTGGTTTGATGATCCGGTTTGATTTCACCGGTGTCGGGATCGATAGGAAATAAAACTGTGCAATCAAAACCGTGACGGACGGAAAGGATTTTGCCGAGTTGGGGCAGCCCTTCTTCCGAGCGGTATTCATCATCACCGCTGATGAGGACAACTTTCTTGCCCGACCCGACTCCGCCTGCGTGGCCGGGATAGGTTACCCACAACGAGTCGGCTCCTTGAGCGGTCCCCAACAGAGTTCCCACAAAACAAAGTGCGAGAATGGTCAATCGATGCACGGAGTTCTCCCCCAGAGTTGCGAGTTGGTAAAACCAAAGTCTGTCAGCAACCGGCGATGAAAACAAGCCTGTGCTTGCGGACAGGTTCACTCATTCGCGATTTGGATTGCCTAGGACCGGACAACGGCAGCGGCCGCCTTTTCCAGTTCGGCGAGTCCTTCACGCTGTGAGCTACAAACGGCAGACAACAGTTCGCGGGCTGGAGACTCAGCCAATCCATTTACTGCCGCTTCCAGGCTGGCGACCAACTCGCGTTGCCCGTCCACCATGCGGCTGGCGAGGTACTTCAATGACACGAAATGCAGACTGGTGAATTCGTGGGGATAGTATGAGTAGTCAATTGCCTCGCCAGCATCCACCAGCAGTTCGGCGAGCTTCTTGGCATCGGACTGCTGACGTTGCGCCAGATCTTCAACTGCCTCGCGCAGCCCACAGCTTTCCTTGGCCGTCCACGGCGAGACTTCCATCGAATACTGCACCAGACTGCGATACAGACCGATGAAGCAATCGTTTACCAAATTCATCGTCGAAGCAGTTTCCATGAGCGATTCAACCTGGAACAAATGACTTCAATTCGCTGTGGTGCAAACTAGATATGGAACAGCTGGCTGGCAACATCGAGAGCCGTGGCATCCAGATCGCCCATGAAGGATGACATTCCTAGAGCGAGGATTGGCAAGGTAATGAGTACCACATAGGCCCCCACCATTCCTGGAATTTCGACGGGCTTTGTTTCATCGGCCGGAGGCAAAATAAACACGGCACGCAGGACACGCAGGTAGTAGAACAGGCTGAACACGGTGTTCAGACCACCGAGTCCCAGCACAACCCACAGGAACCAGTGCACACTGCCAGCACGGAAGGCCGATGAGAAGATGGCAAACTTTCCGAAGAATCCAGCTAGCGGAGGCAGGCCAACCAGGCTGACGAACGCAATCAGCAGGCACACCGAAACAAGTTTGGTCACGGCGCCTCCAGTTGCGAGACCGTTGTAAGAGTCGATGTCTTCCCGGAACGTCTGGTTTCGAATGAAGGCGACGACCGCAAATGCCGTCAGGTTCATGAACAGGTAGACGGCGATGTAGTAAATCAGTCCGCTGACGCAGGCGGCTGCCGCGTCTTTGTCTTTTGATCCGGAAAGGATGACCATCATGGCGGCCACAGCCATGACCATATATCCCGCATGGGCAATGGTGGAGTAGGCCAGCAGGCGTTTAAGGTTTGTCTGGGTGTAAGCGGCGAGGTTACCGAAGGTCATACTCAGACACGAGACAACACCGAGTGCCAATCCGAAAATGAGGCACAAGGTTTGAACCGCGGGAGCCGTTCCCTGAAAGGCGAGAGCGAACCGAATGAGCAGAGCAAAGGCACCTGCTTTCGAGGCGACCGACAGGAACCCGGCAACTTCGGCACTAGCCCCTTCAAAAGCATCTGGACACCAGAAGTGGAACGGAACCAGAGAGAGTTTGAAAGCGACCCCGACGAGGATGAGCATAATGCCGAGGATGGTAGCGACCGCGGTGGGATTGCTGAGCGTGAAGGCGGAGTCGCCCATGAGGAGAGCGAACCGGCTGCCGAGTTCGGGGAAGGAGAGAGTGCCCAGAACACCGGACAACAGACTGACGCCGTACAGCATGACACCGGCGATACCAGCACCGTACACGACGTATTTGAATGCCGCTTCGCTGGAGACCTTCCGTCCTTTGAGGAAGCCGACCATGACATAGCTGGGAACACTCATCATTTCGATGGCGACAAACAGCATGAGCAGGTTGTTCACGCCGCAAGCCATCAGCATGCCAATGGTTGCCCCAATCAGCAGGGTGTAGAAGTCCTGACCGTCATCCTGGTCGGGAATACCGGTGAGAATGGTCAGTGCTTCGACCAGAATGAGGAACAGCAGCAGACCGATGCGGAAGAAGACGGCAAAGGAATCGTGCGTGAGGAGTCCGGTGAAGTACGGACCACTCGTCCCGACACCGTCGGCAGTTAATCCCCAGAAGTGAAACATCCCTTTCAGAGATTCGTGTTCACCGTCGGTCTTCATGTACATGAACTGAGCAAAAACGCCCACGAACGCGGCCAGCGTACCGAAGAGTGCAACCCAACTGGTGGGCAACCAGCGGTGGGCGTCAAACATGCGGACCAGCAGCAAAGCGACAATGGTCCCGCACAGCACCAGTTCCGGCGCAAATATCTGCACAGACCGGGGCAGGTCGGTGTGCAGAACATGGTTTAACAAATCGGGAACAGACATTTTGTAAGTCTCAAAACAGCCAGGTAATACCAGTCGCTTCTCGTTTTTGTCGGAAACGACCTACGGCTGTGACATGCTGATAATTTCGCTTCCAGCCTGATGCAAGGTTTCATAACCAGTGCTCATGGACTGGGTGAGGTTTTCAATTGAGGGGGTCATCATTTGCAGGCCGAACGTGTAGGGAAACACTCCCATCAGCACTGCGAAGACAATCAAGGTGAGGGCAATCGCCGTTTCACGACCATTGATGGGCGTGAGATCTTCAGGGTGCGGTCCCTTGTATTCAGGGCCGAGGTACACACGCTGAATGGTCCAGAGAATGTAGCCAGCGGTGAGAATCACACCCGAAGCGGCGATGACTGCGAGCAGCGGTGAGAAGTTCCAGGTGCTCAGCACGACGAAGACTTCGCCGATGAATCCGCACAGTCCGGGAAGCCCGAGACCAGCGAAGAAAATGACGACAGCCAGACCACTGTAGAATGGCATTTTCTGCATAATGCCACCGAACTTGTTCAGGTCGCGGTGGTGCACGCGGTCATAAAGCACACCGACCATAAAGAACATGCCCGCTGAAGAAATACCGTGACCGAGCATTTGGAACATGGCACCGGCCATACCCATTTGCCAGTGGTTCGGATTGACGGTAGTCCCGGTTGCTTCGTTGATTTTCCAGACGGCCATACCAATGAGCACGTAACCCATGTGGCTCACGGAGCTGTAGGCAACCAGACGCTTGAAGTCGGTCTGGGCCATGGCGGCGAAGGCACCGTAAATGATGCTGAAGACCCCGAGTGCCACCAGTGCATAAGCTGCGTACTGGGCACCGTATGGGCAAATTGGCATGGCGATACGGATGATTCCGTAACCACCCATTTTCAGCAACACGCCGGCCAGAATCATGGAGATTGGAGTTGGGGCCTCGACGTGGGCGTCGGGCAACCATGTGTGGAATGGGAAGGCAGGCAGCTTAATTGCGAATCCGATGAACAGCAGAATGAAGGCGACGACCTGAGTACCCGAAGAGAACTCGCCGGCCTTGGCAATTTCACCCAGCTTGAGCAGATCGAAAATGTTCTGACCACCCGTGAGGCTCGATTCACCGCTGCCGAAGTACAGCATCAACATGGCGATAAGCATGAGCACGGAGCCAGCGAGGGTGTAGAGGAAGAACTTGATGGCCGCATATTCGCGACGTGGTCCACCCCAGACACCAATGAGGAAGTACATTGGCAACAGCATGACTTCCCAAAACACGTAGAACAGGAAGAAGTCGAGTGACAAGAAGACGCCCAGCATCCCGGTTTCCAGGAGCAGGAACAGCGTCAGATAGCCACGAATTTTTTCCTTGATGCTCCAGGACGCCATCATGGCGAGCATGCTGACAAGGCTGGTCAGGAGGACGAGAGGCATGCTGATGCCATCGACTCCCAACTGGTAGTTGATGTTCCAGGTGGGAACCCAGGGAATGCTGACCTGCAACTGCATGGCCCCTTGAGCCATGTCGAACTGCCCGAGCAGAAACAGCGTCAAACCAAATGTGACTGCCGTAATTGCCAGTGCAAACATTCGCATGCTCTCTTCCGCTTTCTTATCAAAAGCGTAGAGACCAAGTGCACCGATGGTCGGCAGGAAAATGATCAGACTCAGAAGTGTAAGCGGTTCCATGACTGGTCCAGATTCAACTCAATTGGCTGCCAGAATTCCCAGACAGCGTTGTTGTATTTCAAAGGTTTCCGAAATCCTCCGCGCTACCGCGGCAGGAACAGGAACAGCACCACGAACAGACAGACGACTGCCGCAGCGATAAACATGACATATTGACGCAGCCGACCAGTCTGCACGCCTTTCAGCGTCCTACCAGCGGCGTAAGTGACTTCACCAAACACGTTGACGATGCGGTCCACAACCGCTTCGTCGAATTTACGGTCCCACTGAGCAATTCCTACGGCCAGGCTGGCACAGGAATGCAGGAAGCGGTCGAGTGCTTCACGATCAAAGCCTGTGCACCACTTCGCGACCACGTGAACGGGCCGGGTGAACATGGAGTCGTAGATTTCGTCGAACTGCCACTTCGATTTCAGGAAGCGGTGAGCCGATTCAAATCGAGCCTTAACCAGTGCGGGATCGACAGCCTGCTTGCAGTAGAAGAGGTAAGCGACGACCGTTCCCATGAGTGCGGCAAGCAGGGCCATCATGCCCGCCTGACTGTGACACTCATGAATTTCATGGTGACTTGGAAGAGTCAAACCAAGTTCTCCTGCAGCTTGCACACCACCGGCCACGTGTGTGGGTTCACTGGTCAGCAGCAAATTCGCCAGTGGTCCGGATTCTCCACCGACGGCACAAAACGCGGCAAAGAAGGACAGGGCCAGCAATGGACCACACATGACCCAAGGGGATTCGTGTGCGTGGTCGTGGACGTGATGATCTTTCGGCTTGCCGAAGAAGGTCATGAACCACATGCGGTGCATGTAGAACGCCGTAATCCCTGCGGTAATCAATGGAATGAAGAACAGCAGTGAATGTGTAGGATTAAGCGTCGAGAAGGAAAGCGAGGACGCGATGATGGCGTCTTTCGAATGGAATCCCGAGAACGAAATTGCCCCGAGATAAGGGAGCGTAATGGGGATTGCCAAGCCGCTAATGGCAACAACGCCAATCCACATGGTCCAACAGGTAATGGGCATTTTCTTGTAGAGGCCGCCCATCTTCGTCATTTCCTGCTCATGATGGCAGCCGTGAATGACGCTACCCGAGCAAAGGAACATGAGAGATTTGAAGAAAGCGTGTGTAATGAGGTGAAACAGTCCAGCAAGCCAACCACCCACTCCAATGGCCAGCATCATGTAACCGAGCTGACTAATGGTGGAGTATGCCAGGACCTGCTTAATGTCAGTCACAACCAAGGCAATGGTGGCACCAATGAATGCGGTAATTGCTCCCACGTAGGCAATGACCAGCAGCACTTCCGGCGTGAACATTGGGAAGAATCGCCCGGCCAGATAAACACCGGCTGCGACCATCGTTGCCGAGTGCACCAGCGCGGACACCGGTGTCGGCCCTTCCATGGCATCTGGAAGCCACGTCTGCAGCGGGAACTGGGCACTTTTACCGACGCAACCAGCGAAAATGCCGAGGCCAGCCACAACAAGCAGCCAGTAAGGAATGCGGCGAGCCTGGCCATCGTTACCCAAGAGGTGTTCTCCAGTCGCACTCTGCATGTAGGCGACACGGTTGAGGCCTTCGCCTTCCGTTTCGATCGCGCCGGCGTCGGTTCGCACCATTTGGAACAAACCCTGTTCACCGGTTTGATCTGGGTTGGTGTTGGCGAACTGGAAGGTACCGAACCAGGTCCAGAGAATCATGAGGCCGATGAGGAAACCGAAGTCCCCTACGCGGTTCATGATGAATGCTTTGTTAGCGGCCGTGCTGGCAGACTTGCGTTCGACGTAGAAACCAATCAGGAGGTAACTACAGACACCCACCAGTTCCCAGAAGATAAACACCTGGAAAATGTTTCCTGCGAGGACGAGTCCCAGCATTGCGAAACAGAAGAGGGACAGGAACGAGAAGAACCGGTAGAAGCGACCGGGACGATGGAAATGCTTTCCACCCGGCAAGTGGACCTGATGGTCTTCGTACGACTCAGTGAGTTCGTCACTCATGTATCCAATGGCAAACAAATGGATGCAAGTGGCGATGAAGGTCACCATCGTAAACATCAAGACGGTGAGACCGTCGATGTAGTAGTCGAGTGTGATCTGAATGCGACCGAATTTGGCGAGCGTGTAAAACGTGCCGTTGAAGGCGAACTTCAGCGGATTGTTGCCATGAGCTGCATGGCCGTGATGCTCTTCTTCACTGTGTGCCGGAACTGCGTGCTCATGATCGCCGTGGTGTTCTGCGTCCGCAGCATGGTCGGCGTCATGTTCGTGGTCCACATGGGTCGCTTCCGAAACCTCGTGAGTGGCGGCGGCAACTGCTCGGGGATTCTGCCAGATGTCGCTGACGTTCAGGTCGGCGGCGTCAAGCCAAGTGAGCAACGCTATAAGGCTGCAAACGAACCCTGTGGCAATGCATCCTACGGCGAGGAAAGCAGCTGCGCGGCTTTTGCGCCCCGACCAGTACCCACCGAAGACTTCGATGAGAAAACCAGCCAGCGGCAGCAACCACGCGGTGGTCAACAGCCACTTCAGCGTAGTGCCAGTCTCAATGTAAATATCGGGAGACATGTAAACAAAACCGTTCGTCGACAGATAACGCGGGAAAAGTCCGGACTAAGAACGAGCCATTACCCTTTCAAATCCGCTGCCCGATCGACATCAATGGTGAGATGGTTGTTGTAAAAGTTGAGTGCAATCGCCAGGGCAACTGCGGCTTCCGCAGCGGCCAGTACGATGACAAACAGCGAAGCAATTTGACCATCGAGGCCGAGGTGTGTGTGCTGCGAGAAGGCGACGAAGTTCAAATTCGCGCCGTTGAGCACCAACTCAACCCCCATGAGGATTCCAATACCGTTTCGTTTGGTCGCCATGCAAATGACGCCACAAACGAACAGCACGGCTCCTACAATCAAGTAGCCACTCAGGCCAACAGATTCCACAGAACACCTCCCCTTTCCTGCGAGTCGCTGCTTGTATTCTTAACTGGTCGGCTGTTCAACACGTCGTTTTGCCCGTGCCAGATAAGAAGCACCAATCAATACGACCAACAGGTGGACGGAAATAATTTCAAACGGCAGCAGGTATCCGCTGGCCTGATTTGTTTCACTGACTTGAGCGTGTGCGTGGTCGTGAGCGGCGTGGGAGTGTGCTTCCTCGCCGTGAGCATGCTCGTGCCCGTGGTCATGATCAGCTTCATGGTGCTCATGCGCTTCTGAAGGGGCTGAGGCATCAGCTTGATCGACGCGAACGCCGAGCAATGCGGCTCCAATGTGACGCGAGGTACCGCCTTCACCCTGTTGATTGAACTCACCAGATGGTGACTTCACTCCCGCGTGTGACAACGTGTCCCGGTTTCCAACCCAGTCGACCGAAGTCACGGTGGGGATGAGAATGGCCAGGAGAGCAATGCCAATAACGCCTGCCTGAATCATTTCGGCAGGTTCGGACTTGATGGTGTTGAACGGGCCACTTGCGGTGAGCATGACACCGAAAATGAGCAGCACGACGGTACCGCCGACGTAAATCAGCAGTTGTGTGGCACCGACGAAGTCAGCATTCAGCATGAAGAACAGGCCAGCCACGCATCCGAGCGAAACGACCAGCCAGAATGCCATGCGGGCTACGTTTTGACTCAGCACAACTCCGAGAGCTGCGCCGCACGTCGCCAGGGCATAGATTGTGAACAGAAGACTTTCCATGGCTTAGTGTTCCTCCTCCTGCGGCGCGGCCACAGTCTCCGCTGCAACATCACCCGGCTCGGGATGGAAGTCGTGTGCTTCCACAACCGGAACAGGAACGCGTTCACCCATTGCTACGCCACTTCCAGGCAGCAGCGTTGTACGTCCAAGCACTGTCACCAGAATCAGCGGATACAACACCACACCGAGGAACAGGAAACAGGCAATTGGAACCAGATACTTCAGGCAGGTGGTCATCACCTGATCGATGCGAAGTCGAGGCAGTGTCCAGCGTACCCAGATTTGCACGCAAACGAGTATTGCCGACTTCACCAGGAAGATTTTCATCCCAATGACCCGGACGATGTAATCGCCCATCCAGCAGCTTTCCCCAATCGAGACAAACCAGTTGTCGAGCGGGGCAATACCAGTCCACCAGCCACCGAGGAACAACACCACTCCGAGGGCACTCACGAAAAACATCGCGGCGTATTCACCCAGGAAGAAGAGCGACCAGCGGAAGCCGGAGTATTCCGTAATAAAGCCAGCCACCAGTTCGCTCTCAGCCTCGGCCAAGTCGAAAGGGGCACGCTTATTACTGGCGAGTGTGGCGACAAAGAAGACAAAGAACGCCAGGAATGTGAACGGATTCTGGAAGACAAACCAGTTCCAGATCATACCTTGCTGCATGTTGCCGATGTCGTTCAGGTTCATTGTGCCGGCCACGACGACTGGGATAACCGCAGTCAGGCCGAGGGGAACTTCGTAGCTCACCATTTGGGCGGCTTCACGCATTCCACCGAACAATGACCACTTCGAGCCGCTGGAGTAACCAGCAATGACGACCCCCAGGACTTCCAGGGACAACACAGCCAGCGCGACGAACAGGCCGCAATCCATAGCCACTGCTGTCCAACCGTTGCTGAACGGAAGGAACATGAAGGCACAGAACGCGGCGACAATGACAATATAGGGAGCCAGCCGGAACAGAAACTTGTCTGAGTCGGCAGGGGCTAAGTCTTCTTTTTGTAGCAGTTTGACGCCGTCGGCCAGAGATTGCAGCCAACCGAAGCGACCACCGACGCGGGTGGGACCGAGACGGTCCTGAATTCGGGCTGAGACTTTCCGTTCCGCCCAAATGAATATTCCGGCGGGAAGCCCGAAGAATGTGAGAAGCAGGATGACGTGCACAACGGCAGCGAGAACCACCGGGCCCCATTCAGGGAGCCAGGAAATTCCCTGGGCGTCAATCCAGTCCGTAAGAGTGGAGGCAGCGAGCACGGGCGTCATGCGGGGGATTCGCTGTGTTGGGTTAACTCTCGAAATTCATCAAGAGGAAAAGAGCAGCTCACGTCAATTTGATGCAAGATAATCTCTTCAGGTTCAAGTGAAGTGCCGAGTTATGACAGATGACCACCGGGGATTCAAGCGACTGGCGTGCCCATTTCCGGCGCTGAGAAGAGCGATTCCCACAGCTTTTCCGACGCACTCTCCCCACTTTGAATTGAATCCGGGACTCCGACGCCGTGGCACGCGTTTCCGGCAAATTCAATTCCAGTCAATCCGTCTGCCAACGCCTCGATACGCTTCACGCGGTCCAAATGCCCGACGTGATACTGGGGCATTGCCCGGTTGTAACGCACCGTTTTCACGAAGTCTGGCGTGCCTTTGACGCCGAAAATCGATTTCAACTCCTGGGCCACGGTCGCCGCAATTTCGGCGTCGGAATGCTGCAGTTCTTCCGGCTGCATGGCTCCTCCAACGAAAGTGCGGAGAATGATGCTTCCCTCTGGTGCTCGCGTGGGGAATTTTCGACTGAGAAACGAGACAGCGAGGATTCGGCGGCGTTCTTTGTGCGGGATGACCAGTCCAAAGGCGTCCATCGGGTGCTCAATGTCAGACAGCTTGTGTCCGGAAACCACAATGGCACTCGATGCGTACTCAATTTCCCGAAGTTTTTCTGCCAGTTCGGGTTGCAGGTCGGCAATGAGGTCGGCCATGCGGTAAGCGGAAATGGCGAGGACCACCCCATCCGCCTCAATAATCTCGCCATCCTCGCATTTCAGCCGGTACTTGGCAGTCCCTTGATCATCAGATTTCTGGCTGATGCTCTGGATTTGCGTCGACTTTCGCAGCAGTCCGAGCGATTCCACCCGTTTTTGCAGCGTCTCGGTAAGTTGTCCCATCCCTTCCCGCAATGTGGCAAACAGTCCGTACCTCACTCCGCTCACCTTCTCGCCGGATTGCTCTTTCGGCTGACTCCGTAGAGCCCGAATGAGGCTGCCGTGGGTCCGTTCCATGTGAACAAAGCGGGGGAGCGTGGCCTTCAGGCTCAGCTTTTCGGGGTCGGACGTATAAATCCCACCGACCAGCGGTTGCACAATATTTTCCAGCACTTCGTTGCCGAATCGTCGCCTGACGAATGCGGCGAGGCTTTCATCTTCGTTTGACTTGGAACGGGGCACAAACAGTTCAGATGCCACCCGCAGTTTTCCAAACAGGCTGAGCAGCGGGGTGGTGATGAGTGGCCACCATTCGCCGGGCGCAAGCAAGTTGAAGCCCGCTGGCGTTGGGATGGGACGGCCATTTTGCAGAATGAACGACCGACGGAACTGTTCGTCGACCGAAATAAGTTCGTCCGCCAGCCCAAGGCGTTCGCACAAATTCACCGCCGCCGGTTTGTTCGTGATGAATGAATCAGCCCCGGTTTCGACGACGTAGTCGCCAATTCGTTCCGTCCCGAACAGGCCGCCACACCGATTTGTCGCTTCGACGAGAGTGACTTCCACCTTCTGGTCACAGTTCGCATTCAGCTCGAGCAGGCGGTTGGCGGCGGCGAGGCCGGAAATACCGCCCCCCACAACGACAATGCGGCGTGTTTGACTGGAACCGGACATCAGAAATCCAAGGCGGGGCAATGAAGGTGGGAACGCTGTTCGACAGTTTAGCGAGCAAACCGGGGCGACTGTCAAAAGATGGGTTCTCAGGTTACGGAAAACGGGTCCGGCAAGGCATCGATTCCTCCCAAGCGTGAGACTGCCGACGCGTCGCCTCTGTTTGACTTCACCTCCCGGCACCCGTATTCTGCCTGCTGTCCCTTCAAATTAGCCACGATTGATTCGTGTTGTCTGCGTATTCCTCAATTCATTGGATCTCCTGACATGCTCAAATTTTCGCGACTTGCTCGCCGTCACTGGTTGCTGTTGATGTGTACCGCCTTAGCCATTGGTCTCACCGGTTGCGGTGGCGGTGGAGGTGGCAACGGCGATGGTTCTGGCCCTGGCGACGGCAGCGGAGGCGGTAATGGCAAGGGGAATGGTCAGGGAAAGAACGCAAATTCCGGTTCGACGAAGCGAATCGTCATTCTCACAAATGGTCCCGACCCGTTCTGGGACACGTGTGAAATTGGCGCCCGCGATGCAGAGGAAGAACTCGGCCTAGCGGACAGCGGATTCAAAGTAGACTTCCATCGAGGCGATTTCACCGACAAGAAGCAAATCGACATGCTCAAGCAGTATGGGCTCGATCCTGACATCGTGGCTGTGGGCATCTCAGTCTTTAACCCGGACAATCTACCTCTCATTGAGGAGATGAGGGCCTTGCAGGAAAAAGGGGTCAAGGTTGTCACGATTGACAGCGACGTGAATCGTGACGAATTTCGCGATGCACGATTTGCTTACCTTGGGACAGACAACATTATTGGCGGACGCGAATTGGGGCGTGCTGCCAAAGCCGTGGCCCCGGAAGGCGCCAACTTCGCCTTCTTCGTTGGCAGCCTTGGAGTGGCGAATGCTGTTGACCGGATGCAAGGTTTCGTTGAGGGTGCAGGAGACGACTTCCAGGAATTGGCCCGACGTTCCGACGATGGCAAACCAGCTGAAGCTCGCCGGAACGTGGAAAATGCTCTGAATCAGTTCTCTGAGCTCAATATGCTCGTTGGAATTTGGGCATACGACACACCACAAATCATCAACGTCGTCCGGGACCGAAACATCCGAGACAAAACCAAAGTCATTTGCTTCGATGCCGCCGAAGCCAGTATCGATGGAATGATGAATGGCCAAGTCGATGTCATGGTAGTTCAAAATCCCTACCAGATGGGCCATCACGGTGTGAAACTCATGCACGCATTGGTTTCTGAAGATCAGGCGGTTGTTGACGAAATGTATCCAGAATATGCGAAAGAAGGGGAGAAGGACGTCTTCCGAACCGAACTGCGAGTGGTGATTCCCGACAGCGGATCCTCGATCTCGGGAGATTTGTTTGAAGAGTCGACCATTTTGTTCAAAGCGTCCGAATTCAAAGAGTGGCTTGAAGAGCGATCCCTTATCAGTTCGTAAGGACTGCTGGGGCCTGAACGGGGAGATACATTGCCGTTCAGCGGCCAGTTGATAACACGCCGGTTTGATCTGGCTCTAATTGGCAATCACGTTCTCGCAATCTCCGTACGCCGTTGGCGAGACGTGTTGTTCGTAATCCAACTCGGATATTTGCACATCGCAGCAAGTTCTCCAGCAGTAAGACAGCATTGCAAATCATGAGAACCCTGGTTCGTTTTTATCAGTTACTTTCCCATGAGCGATTTGCGCGCTACCGCAACGAGTTAGGCATTCTGGCTGCGATCATTGTTGTCATGGCTGGAACGGCTGCACTCAGCCCCGCCTATTGGGCGTTGGGATCGCTGGCTGAAACCCTGAGAGTAATTCTCCGGGAATCGGCACTTGTGGGTATTTTTGCACTAGGCGCGGCCACCGTCATTATCTCTGGCGGCATTGACCTTTCCAGTGGTTCGGTCATTGCGTTTAGCGGTATGTTCTTTTTCTGCATGCTCGTTTTGTTTGCGCCTGACAACCCGGTGAACCGGTTTACTGGTAAACCGGATATCGTCGACCGGTATGTTCGCGGGGCAATCAAGGAGCATGACGTCGATGAATCGGGTGGCCTGTCCCGCGAAGAGGCTGCAAAGTTGCCTTACGGCAATGAACTTGTTGATATTTTTCCGCAACTGAGCAGCGACTCAGAAGACTTTGAATTAGATGCCGCGAAGTTCGTACATCGCGATGCCCGAGCCCTGGTACTTGCCGACTTCTTGACCACATACGATTCCAATAATTCCGGCGGGCTGGACGAGGATGAGGTTGGTGCCTACCACGCAGCAAAGAAATCTTCCGTCGAACGACTCGACGAAGATGGAAATGGCGAACTTTCTATTCGGGAAATGGCATTCCGCTATGCGCCCGACACCAAGAACATTTCTTGGAGTCTCATTGCCGGGGCGGTTGTCGCAACTTTGGTTGTCGGATTTCTCATTGGCACATTTCATACTTGGTTGATTACCGTCGTCAATCTCCCACCGTTCGTCGCAACGCTCGCGTCACTTGTAGGTATTCGCAGTCTCGCAGAAATCCTCATCATTGAGCTGGCAGGCCTTCGTCTGGCCGATGGCCAGGACACTCACAATATTACAATTGCAAACGAAACGTTGATTTCGGTGGGGGGGCGAAACTGGTGGTTTCCGTGCGTCGTCTGGCTGATTTTGTGTTTCGGATTGTGGGTGCTGTTGAGCCGAACTGTGGCTGGACGCCAACTGTATGCAATTGGTGGCAACGAAGAAGCCGCCCGCCTCAGTGGTATCCGTACTGAGAGGTTGAAATGGATGGCCTACTGCATCAGCAGCATGACGGCTTCAATTGCTGGTATTTTCTACGTCTGTTACATCGGCGCTTCGAACCCTTCGTCAGACGGTATGGGATATGAATTGAATGCCATTGCCTCTTCCGTTGTCGGTGGCTGCAGTTTGGCAGGAGGGGTTGGGACTGTCGCGGGCGTCATGTTGGGAACGGTGTTTCTGCAAGTGGTCATCGACTCCGTTGCCAAGCTGTTCAAGAGTCATCCTGATCTGTTCGAAGGCATGGTGGTTGGCTCGTTGGTGATTTTCGCGGTCGCGATTACCACCTTGAGGGAGAGCCGACACATCAGAAAGCAATTCTTTCCCGGCGCGTTGGGACTGTGTAATGTCGGAATTCTGAGTGTGCTGATGGGAATCGTCACTTCCTCCGTCGTGGCAGAAAACAGACTTACGACTGGTGTTGTCTGCGGCGTTCTCACACTAGTCGTGCTATCAGCCAAGGCAATTGCCGAGCGCGCTGCGCTGGCTAATGAAAACGCGTAATGGAAGCTACTTAGCATTCCTCGAGAATTCTTCGCGTACCGGCTTGGGGCGGTCTTTTTGACGATGGAGCAACTACAACACGGACTCAATAGCCTGGGCAATTCTTACGTACCCACAATCTCGGCATTCCTGCACTAACCCGGTGGCCTTTTCCAACGCCGACAATCGTGCTCCTCTTGAGACCAGTAGATCAACGGTTTCAATTTGTCCTGCAAGCGCTGCGATCCCCAAGGGTGATGACGACGTATTCTGCGTCACAATGTTTGGATTGGCGCCATTGTCCAGAAGTAACTTGATAGCTGGGACATGCCCGGTGGCGGCGAGTCGATGCAGGCACGTACTGCCATTCAGGACATCTGGGAAATTCGGGTCTGCTCCGGCAGTGAGCAGTTGAGAAATCTCTATGAGATCTCCGTTGGCCACTACATCAAGTAACCGCATACTGATGATAGACTTCGGTCCGATGATGTTCTCCCTCACGAAAACTCATCATTTCGGCGGCTCGTTTAGGCCGGAACACCCCACGAGACCACCTTACCCGATGATTGGGAAAATGGGTTCGGTGTGTTCTACGCCGACGAGTTTCTGGTCGAGACCGGAGTAGAAGTACGACAGCCGATTGGGGTCGAGTCCCATTTGGTTCAGGATGGTGGCGTGCATTCTGCGGACGTGCATTTTCTCTTCCACAGCGCGGCTGCCGAGTTCGTCGGTACCGCCGAAGCTGACGCCCCCCTTAATTCCGCCGCCTGCCATCCAGGTGGTGAATCCGTAGGAGTTGTGGTCGCGTCCCGTGCCCTTGGCGTATTCCGCAGTCGGCTGACGTCCGAATTCGCCGCCCCAGACAACCAGCGTTTTGCTGAGCAGTCCGCGCTGCTTTAAGTCGGTGAGCAATCCAGCAATTGGCAGGTCCGTTTCTGCCGCGTGCAGATTGTGGTTGGCTTCCATGTCGGTGTGAGCGTCCCAGTTGGCGTCGTTGTGGTTGCCGCCTGAGTAGATTTGAATGAATCGCACACCGCGTTCGACCAGTCGTCGGGCGAGCAGGCACTGTCGTCCAAACGGTGCCGACACAGGATTATCGAGGCCGTACAGTTTCTGCGTCGCCTGGGTTTCTTCTTCAATGTTGACGGCCTCGGGGGCGTGCTGCTGCATTTTGTATGCGAGTTCGTAGCTCGCAATACGGGCTGACAAATTGCTGTTATCGGAACGTGAACCAAGATGGGCTTCGTTGTAGTCGCGCAGGGAATCGAGCAGTCGGCGCTGGGCTTCCATCGACATCCCTTCCTGCGGTTTCAAGTCGAGGATGGGTTCACCCTTCGACCGCATGACGGTCGCCTGATACGACGCCGGCATGAATCCGCTGGACCAGTTCTTGGCGCCGGAAATTGGGCCGCCGCGTGGGTCGAGCATGACCGTGAATCCGGGAAGGTTTTCGTTTTCGGAACCAAGTCCGTAATTGACCCACGATCCGAGGCAGGGGAATCCACTGAGGACGCGGCCAGAATTCATCATCAGCAGAGCCGAACCGTGAATGGGGCTCTCTGCCGTCATGGAATGCAGGAAGGCAATGTCATCGACGTGCTGCGCCTGTCCGGGGAACAAATCGCTCACCCACTTGCCGCATTCGCCGTACTGCTTGAACTTCCAGCGAGGTTCAACAATTCGTCCCTGGTTCTTGTGTCCACCACGACCGAATGTTTTGACTTCGACAGTTTGATTGTCTCGACCGTACATGTCCGGCTTGTAGTCGAACGTGTCGATGTGACTTGGGCCGCCGTACATGAACAGGAAAATGCAGGCGGTTGCATCCGGCTCGAAATGCGGGTCTTTTGGAGCCAGGGGATTGGCGAACGGCGTGACACCATCGGCCGCGGCGGCCTGTGAGTCGAAGAACTCTTGTCCCAGCATGCCAGCCAGAGCTGTGCCGGTGAATCCACCACCAGCCTGCCACAGGAATTCACGTCGAGTACGTCCGCAAAAGTTCTGGTTCATTATTCTTCAGTCGCTAACCAAGTTGCATCCCATCCGGACAACGCAAGGTTGCCATCGGGACCTGCTTATGGACATTTTATCGGGAATCGAGTCCGGGATGGCAAGGCAGATTGGATCTGGCTGATGTTTCCCGGAAATTGGATGTGTTGACGAGTTAAGCATGTAGGCCGGAACGGAGCAAACACAAATGCCGCCGGAACTTCGGCCGCGGCCCCACGTCCCTCAAATCATCAGGTTGGAAAATGTTCGATTGCCGTTTGCGTAGTTCCGGCAGCAGCGTGCGGCCTGCGGTCCGGCCTACTGCCTACGCCGTTAGTGCGATGCGGGAAGTTCTGCGTCAAAATCCACATCAGCCGTTACCAGCACTCGTTCGGCGGCTTTTAAACCAAACAGCCAGAAGAGAGCCGGGTGAACGAAAAAGTCCAGCAGCGTCGAACTAATGAGACCGCCCAGAATGACCGTCGCGACGGGGTAGAGAATTTCTTTGCCGGGTTCGCCAGCAGCGAGCACGAGCGGCACGAGTCCAATGCCTGAGGTCAATGCGGTCATGAGCACCGGAGCGAGTCGTTCAAGGCCGGCGCGGACAATCATGTTCTTCGTGAGCCCTTCTCCCTCATATTTCACGAGGTGCAAATAATGGTTGAGGAGCAGAATCCCGTTGCGTGAAGCAATTCCTGCGAGCGAAATAAATCCCACCATGGCGGCAATGGTCAGTGCCTGTCCCGTGAGCACAAGAGCGGCCACGGCTCCAATAAATGCCATGGGTAACGCGGCCATCACCTGGAGTGACAGGTTGACGGAGCGGAACATCGAAAACAGCACGAGAAACACGCCCACGAGGGCGGCAAAGAACAAATAACCAATGACTTGACTCGCCGACTGCTGGCTCTCGAATTGTCCTCCGTATTCCAGGTAATAGCCGGATGGCAGTTCTTCGACAATGGGCTGTACCTTCATTCGAATGTCTCGGACGACGTCCACAACGCCCCGCTGCTCGACGTTGCACTGAATAACAATGCGGCGGCGCACGTTCTCGCGGTTGACCGTGTTCGGTCCGCCCGATTCGTAAATGTCGGCCAGCGAAGAGAGCGGCACGCGACCACCGCCGGGCAGGTCGATGGAAAGTCGCTTGAGTGCTTCGACATCTTCACGTGCGGCCTTGTCGAGACGGACGACGATGTCGTAGGTGCGCTGGCCATCGAGCACTTCGGAAATGACGTCACCGTTCATGGCGGTTTGCACGAACTGGTTGACTTCGTCGGGAGAAACCCCGTGCAGAAGCAGCTTGTGTCGATCGAGTTCGATGCGCAATTGTGGAATGGTGACCTGCGGCTCAACCATGAGGTCGGTGACGCCCGGCACTCCCTTGATGGCCGCTTCAATTTCCTTCGCGTGCTGCCGCAGCAGGACCAGGTCGTCACCGTACAGTTTGATCCCCACTTGAGCTTTCACCCCTGAGAGCATGTGGGAAATGAGGTGCGAAATGGGTTGTTCGACGGCGGTGACGACTTCCGGGATTTCTTCCATGGCGTGCCGCAACTCATCGAGTTGTTCTTCGCGCGAACGTGGTGATTCGGGGTCGAGTTCGAGAATGTACTCGCTCATGTTCACCCCTTCCGCGTGCTCGTCGAGTTCCGCTCGACCGGTGCGGCGGACGAAGTGCTTGAGGTCTTCAATTTGCTGCAGTCGTTGCTCGACTCGATGGTTCGCTTCAGTCGAGGTGGCCAGTGATGTCCCGGGCGGAAGAATGACGTTGAGTTGCACGGCCCCTTCATTGAACGGCGGCAGGAAATCCTGATCCATATGCGTCACGAACACTCCCGCCAGGAGTACGGCAGTCAGTGTGACGAGCAAATTGAACTGCGGAAACGCGAGGCTGAAGCGAATGACGCCGCCGCCAACCCATTTGAGCAGACGGAGCAACAGGCCATCGACTTCTTCTTCCTTGCTTTCCGCCTGTTTTCCGAGGAGCAGGTACGACAGGACCGGGGTAATTGTGAGTGAGACCAGCAGCGAACAGAGAATTGACGTGATGTACGCCACGCCAAGTGGGGCGAACAATTTGCCTTCCATTCCGCTGAGGGCAAACAGCGGCAGGAACACCAGGATGACAATGAGCGTGCCGAAGACAATCGAATTGCGAATTTCGCTGCTCGCCAGATAGACAACCAGCAAAGGATTTTTCGGATTCGCTGAGTGCCGATTCTCTTTCAATCGGCGGAAAATATTCTCCACGTCAACAATGGCATCATCGACGAGTTCCCCAATGGCAACCGCCAGACCACCGAGAGTCATGGTGTTAATGGACAGTCCGAAAGCTGTGAAAATGAGGACCGTCATTGCCAGTGACAGCGGTATGGCCGTCAGGGTAATGAACGTCGTACGGAGGTCCATGAGGAACAGAAACAGAATAATGACCACGAGGAATCCGCCATCACGCAAGGCTTCGGCGACGTTCTCCACCGCCCGTTCAATGAACGACACCTGCGTATACAGCGGCATGATTTTGACGTCATCTGGCAGCGTGTCCTGCAGTTCTTTAATGGCCTCGAACACTTCGTAGCTGACGCGGCGCGTATCGGCGCCCGGTTGCTTATTAATGGTGAGCACAATGGATGGTCCGCCAGTGAATTCGCCCGTTTCTTCATTGCGCACGAACGTGGCACTGTCGCCCCGTTTCGTTTGGGCCGCTTCAACAACGGTGGCAATTTCGCCAAGGGAAAGGGGGCGATCATCCCGCATGGTGACGACGACGTTCTGCAGGTCTTCAATGCTCTGTACTCGTCCCAGCGAACGCACCAACAATTCGTTCGGCCCCTGCTGGTCGAGGTATCCCCCTGTGGCATTGCTGTTACTTTTGACCACGGCCTCCTTCACCTGCTGCAATGTCACGCCGTAATGCAGCAGTGTTTTGGGATCAACCAGCACCTGGAACTGCTTTCGCTCGCCCCCCATGGTGAAGACCTGGGCGACACCGGGGATGGCCAACAGGCGTTGCCGGACCACCCAGTCGGCGTCGGAACGTAATTCCATAGGGGAGTGTTCCTTGTCCTCACTCCACATCCCCAGCATAATGATTTGGCCCATAATCGACGAAATGGGCGCAAGTTGGGGATTTACCCCGGGCGGCAACCGCTCCTGAACCATTTGGAGCCGTTCCATGACGACCTGCCGGTCTTTGAGGATGTCGGTGCCCCAACTGAATTCGACGTAAATGACGGAAATTCCCACGGCAGATGAGCTGCGGACGACTTCGACACCATCGGCGCCGTTGAGTGCTGTTTCCAGCGGAAAGGTAATAAGCGACTCAATTTCCTCGGGCGCCATGCCGGGCGCTTCCGTCATCAAAACGACGCGGGGACGGTTCAAATCGGGGAAAACGTCAATGGGCATCAGGCCCGCTTGCCAAATCCCCGCTCCCACCAGCACAACGGCCACGGCAATGACGAGCAGCCGTTGTCGCAAGGCGAACCGGATTATTCCATTAAGCATCTCAGATGATTCCACTTCAAGGGCGAAGGCGCTTATGATACCACTTTGGACCGAAAAGTCTCAAAGGGGAATTCTGTGACCGATCACCAACCGCAATACACTGTGCTGGCGCGTCGTTTTCGACCGCAGAAGTTCGACGACGTCGTCGGACAGCAGCATGTGGGGCAGTCGTTGCGTAACGCGATTGCTGCGGGTCGCGTTGCACATGCATACCTTTTTACGGGTGCCCGGGGAGTCGGCAAGACGTCGACCGCCCGGATTTTCGCAAAGGCGCTCAACTGTCCCAATGCGGTGAATGGCGATCCCTGCAACGCCTGTGACGTTTGTGATGCCATTGGCTCCGGCAACGACGTCGACGTGCTGGAAATCGACGGTGCCTCCAATCGCGGCATCGATGACATTCGTCAGTTGCGGGCGAATGTGAACGTGCGTTCGATGAGACTTCCCACGAAAGTCTACATCATCGACGAAGTCCACATGCTCACCAAAGAAGCATTCAACGCGTTGCTGAAGACTCTGGAAGAGCCGCCGCCGAACGTCAAATTCATTTTCTGTACCACAGAACCGAACAAAGTTCCCGACACCATTCTCTCTCGCTGCCAACGCTTCGACTTCGGCACCATTGCTTCCGAAGGAATTCAGGCACGCCTGCAAGAAATTGCACAGGCCGAGGGAAGGGATGTCGACCCTGAAGCGATTGAGCTCGTCGCCCGCCGGGCGACCGGGTCGATGCGCGACAGTCAGTCGCTGTTTGATCAACTGCTGGCCTTCGGGGGGGATGTCATTCGCACCGAGGACGTGCATCAACTATTGGGCACAGCCCCCGATGAACGTCTCATTCAAATGCTGGACGCCATTATCGACGGTGACCGGGCCCAGGCACTGGGGACATTGGAAGCGGCACTGAACGAAGGTGTGCAGCTCGCAAGTTTCAGTGATCAAATCCTGCAGTACCTCCGCGACCTACTTGTGACTGCTTCAGGTGCGGACAGTGTTCCGCTGACCGCCGTGAGTGAACGCAGCCGCCCGCGTGCCAAGGAACAGGCGACTCGATGGGGGCTGCAAACCGTGGCCGCCGCCATGCAAATCATGGCTGAAGCTAAAGCGAAAATGCAGCGCGTCAATTACGGGCGGGCGCTGTTGGAACTGGCGATCATCCGAATGACGCTGCTCGAAGACTTGGAGGCCGTGGCGTCACTGGTTCGTCAGCTTGCACAAGGGGGAGCGGCACCGGCATTGCCCGCCGCACGCCCCACCCGTCCTGCGGAACCGAGCACAGCGGAATCCGCAAAAAAAAAAGATGACCAGCCCCCACAACAAATAACGCCCCCTGCTCCACCCAGGCCCGTGGCTCCACGTGAAGAACCGCCGCAGCCTGTGACGACTTCGACCGCTACTGTGGTCGAATGCACCGCCGATTCTGTCGACGCATTCTGGGCTCAGTTCCTGGTGAATGCTCCTGACTCCATTGCGGCTCAACTGAAGAATGTCTCGAAAGTCGCGCTCGTCGATGGCAACTTGCTGGAGGTGACATTTCCTTCCAATGCAGAGTTCAAGCTGAAATTCTGCGAACGTCCCGACACCACGAAGCGGCTACGTGATATGGCGGCGGAACTCGCGGGGCGACCGCTGTCCATTCGGTTTCAACTTGCCAAGGCCGATGGCAAATCTGCGGCGCCGATCGCACCGCCTCCAAACCGGCAACCGGCACGCGAGAAGTTCGCACCAAACTGCCTGGACGAAGATCAATTCGTTCAGAACGCCGTGACAGTTTTCGGCGGCAAGGTGGAATTCGTCCGCGCCGCTCCCATTCAGGTCATTGCCGTGCAGTCAGAATCAGATGAGGACGGGCCAGTTGATGAGGACATTGAGGACTGACTCTTCCGACGACGTCCTTCACTGAAGTCGATCAGTTCGGCTCTTCCACTGTCACAGCCATGACAATGGGGGCGATTTCAACCGCAGGACCTTTAAGAAACTCGAGTTCCTGAATCTCTTCTGACTTCTTAGGCGTAATGGTAATTTGCCGCATTTGATGTCCCTGGGCTTCAAACGCGAACTGCGACTGGGGAACGTCAATGCGTTTGATGTAGTCGGCGAAGTGCAACCCGTTGTAGAGAGGATGGTCTTCCGTCTCTCCCGACGCATACTTCAGTCGCACACGCATGACTTCATCCTGCGATTCATTGAGGGGAAATGCCCAGCCGGCAACGCCGCTGAGTAAGTGGATGCGACTGGCAACCCGGTTGCAAACCACCGTGACCGACTTCGGTTTCTCGGGCGGAAACTCTCCCTGTGTTCCATATAGGAGAATGAGATTTGGTCGGTTACCAACGGTCGGATCAATCAGTTCAAAGTTGGTGCCATTCACCATACGTGGAGCCCAGTTGTCGAGCACAAACGTTTCGTTCTTTTTGTCGTAGAACATCGGAAACGTGCTGTTTGTGTTGGCGGCTCCACGAATTGAGAGCGGCACCATGTGGCCATTGGCGTTGGAGGTCGCCGCAGTATTGTTAGTGATGTGCACATCGGACTTATCGAATTCCGGTGCAGACAGCAGCGTGCTTCTGAGAATGAACACTCCGATGATGAGCACCAGTGCAATCCCACCGACGGTCAATGCCAACGGTGACACAGCCGGGCCGCTGGCCGCTTTCGTTTTCTTCTTCTTTTTGGACTTTCGAGTCGGCAGGTCCAGCATGGTTGCCTGCTGATCATCGCCGAAGTCTTCGGTGCTGAAGGCTTCATCAAACACTCCCGACTGCCCGGCAATGACGCTTGAAGGCGAAGCAACAGTAGTGCTCGAAGAACTGCTATCCGCTTCCGTTGCTTCCATGGCCTGCAGCTCACTCGCTTCGGGGCCCTTGCCGAGTAGACCCTCGAAGTTCTTTTTGCGAACGGGAATGAGGGCAGGATCAAATGGACGAGCCGGACGTTTTGCGAAATCCTTCAAGTCCTTGTAAATAGAGACCCCGCTGGCCGGGCGCTCGTTGGGGTTCTTGGCCAGCATTTGGTGAAGTAGCTGGGCGAAGCCTTCCGGAATTCCGGGAACCAGTTTGCGAATGTCTTCTGGTTCTTCGTTTTGATGTGCAATGAGCTTCTGCGTGGTCGTGTAGCCCGGGAACATGACGTCCCCACGCATGGCGCTGTAAATCGTGGCGGCGAGCCCGTAGAAGTCGGCTCGATGGTCGACCTTGCTGCTGTTCACTGACTGCTCGGGTGCAATGTAATCGACCGTCCCCAGTTGGTCCTGATCCATTGTAATGGAGTCGCTGGTGCTGGACTGCAGTGTGCAAAGTCCCAGGTCCAGAATGTGTACTCCGCCCGCCGCGTCGATCAGCAAGTTTCCCGGTTTGACATCGCGGTGCACCATCCCCGCCTTGTGAGCTTCGTGCAGCCCCGCAATGGCCTGCCGCATCATGTCTGCGGCAAATTCGGGAGCAATTGGGCCGCTTTTCCCGACGAGGGTTGCCAGGTCAATCCCTTCCACGAACTCCATGACAATGTACGGCGAGCCCCCCTGCTCTTCGAAATCGTATGCGTGGACAATGTTTTGATGATTCAACGCGGCAACGGCCTTCGCTTCTCGACGAAACCGGGCGAGGGCATCTTCCTTACGCTGTTTCTTATTGAGACTACTGATGACCTTGACGGCGACCAACCGTTCCATGGCCAACTGTTCGGCAAGGTAAACTTTTCCCATGCCGCCGCGGCCCAGCAAATCCAGAACGCGGTATTTCCCGATGTAAAAGCCCTGATACCGACCCGCCAACAAATTCTTGGCCTGATACTCGGAGAGTAATCGATTACTGACAAGCGTTTTTGCTACCCGCTTTGCATCTTCGTTGAGATACTTTGCTAACTGCGGCTGAAGTTGTGCGAGGACTTCTTCGGAGAGAACCTGGCTCTTTCGAACCAGTTCCATGAACTCTCGGCCAGTCTTCGGTGCTGCCATCGTCTTTTCCTATAGATCGATATGCCAGCGCAAACGATTCCGCCCCGGGGGCATTTGCGCTGCTGAATTCAGTAACTCGATAAACCGTCGAAGTTACCGACCTGCAGAGACCTTACGGGAGAGGGACTTCCCCGAAATCGCCAAGAATTGGCGTTTCAGAAATGCAACACGGCGCAATAACCCGATGTGCACATCGAGTAGCAACTAAGCCCCCTTCGGCTTCCGTTGAATGGCCACGAATTGTTCAACCTGCTGCTTCAAGGCAATCTCCGTGGGGAGTCGTTCCATGGAGCTGGCGCCGTAGAAACCGTCGATGATGTCGAGTTGGTCGAGGATGTAACGGGCGTCTTCCGGCATGGCGATGGGGCCGCCGTGGCACAGGACAAACACGTCCTCACGCACGGTTCGTGCGGCATCGGCAATGTCGCGAATGCGCGGGATGCAGTCGTCGAGCGTAAGGGCGGTCTTCGCACCAATGGATCCACTTGTGGTGAGCCCCATATGAGCGACAATGATGTCGGCTCCTGCCTCGGTCAGCAGTCGGCCCTGCTCGGCGTCGAACGCGTAGGGAGTGGTGAGCATGTCGAGTTCATGTGCGGCAGCAATGCATTCGATTTCCTTGTCGAATCCCATACCGGTCTCTTCGAGGTTCGCCCGGAACACGCCATCAATGAGTCCGACCGTGGGGAAATTCTGAATTCCGGCAAAGCCGAGGTCCTTCAGTTCGCGGAGAAGGTGGTCACGAATCATGAAAGGATCGGTCCCGCAGACTCCGGCCAGGACGGGCGTATGGTTTACCGCTGTGAGGACCTCGTAGGCCATTTCCTTCACAATTTGATTGGCGTTCCCGTACGGCATGAGCCCAGAGAGCGACCCGCGACCCGCCATGCGATAGCGGCCGGAATTGTAAATGACAATGAGGTCAATCCCGCCCGCCTCCTCACACTTGGCACTAATTCCCGTTCCCGCGCCGCCGCCAATAATGGGCAGCCCCTGAGAAACTTTTTCGCGGAGACGATTCAGGATGGATGAGCGTGATTCAGCCATTGGATTTCAGCTTATTGATAGTGTGATGTTAGGGGGACTTAAACGTCAGGTGGCACAGACATTCCTGTCTGTGATTCCCATTGAAGTCATGATGTCGCCCGACCGGACAGCAGAACATGAAACTCATCCAACAGCAGCTGAGCGAATTCCGGATCATTAATATGATGCGGCGCGAAAACCAGCTTGCGAACGGAATCCTGCTGCAGCGTTGCCCGCAGTTCCGAGAATAATGCTTCACTGGCTTCGGGATTGTGGAACGCTTCGCCGGGAGCATCCAGTGCCGACACGCCACCTTCCGGCACGACGACGGTCACCGGAGTTGTCGCCCGATTCAATTTGGTAGTAATCCAGCGGGCAATTTGCCGGTTCTCCTCGGGTGTTGTCCGCATGAGCGTGACTTGAGCATTGTGTACGTGGAACTGTCGCCCTTCGAACTTCTCCGGAACGGTCTCCCGCCCTCCGAAGTTGACCATATCAACCGCGCCCAGACTCAACACCAATGGAATATTGGATTCAATGAGTGCGTCGAAACGCTGCTTGCCCGCCGGCATCACGCCGCCCACTACTTCGTCGGCCACCTCGGTAGTCGTAATATCGAGCACGCCGTCGATCATGCCTGACGCAACCAGTTGTTCCATTGCCCGCCCGCCAGATCCCGTCGCGTGGAACACTAGACAGTCATGCCCCTCCTGTTCCAGTTGCTGACGTACAAGCGTGACGCAGGGAGTCGTCACGCCGAACATGGTCATGGCAAGCGTCGAACAGGACTGTGGTTCTTCCTCAAAATACCGCACCATGCCAGCCATGGCGTTGGCGGCGTTTCGCAATACGGTCTTCGAGACGACATTCAGCCCGGCTACGTCGACGACGGAGTACATCATGGTAATGTCGCTGCAGTCGACGTAGGGGGCGGTGTTTCCACTGGCCATCGTCGACACCATGAGCTTCGGCATTCCAACCGGCAGGGCGCGCATGGCCGCAGTGATGAGAGCGGTCCCGCCGCTTCCGCCAATTCCGATGACTCCGGCGAGCCGTCCGCTGTCGGACTCGTTCTTCAAATAGGTCCGTAGCGCGTCGCCCATAGCCGTGATGGCCTGACCTCGGTCACCTGAAGCGGGAATTGCAGATCCAGCGAGGACGTCATCACGCGAAATATTCGGATGTACGGCTGGTACTTCTTTTGTGCCAACGTCAATGGTCCGCACAGCAACTCCGGCATGTCGCAGACAATCAGCGACAAAGGCGATTTCCTCGCCCTTCGTGTCCATAGTGGCGATGGCGTAAACCTGCTTCGACATGCCGAGCAACCTGTCTTTCGGAAATGAGTCCTGCTGATGAACAGGCATTGTTGCAGCGCCGGTGCATTCGTCCAATGGAGCGGTCACTTCGCGAGTTCGTTTTGAGCAGTAAGTCCGGTTGAATTGTTCCGAGTTGTGAGCACGCGTTATCCTCAATTCGGTCGAAGGACACAGATTTGTCGTGTCGGCCAGCCCTGGTTTCATTTCTCAAAGCAAGGTGCATCACCATGCCTGTTCATTTTCCGAATTTGAGTCGCCGCCGATTTCTCGGGGCTGCCGGTGCGGGTGTCCTGCTTTTTGGTGCGGGATTTGTTGACGCTGACGAACACGGCGTCGACCCCGATTTGGTTTACCTGCTGAACGACACGCACATTGGCGAAAAGCATCCCGCCGACTCGCCGGTCCCTTCGCACCTGCGGCAGGTGGTGGCAGAACTGGTCGAGCGCAAGCAGAAACCGGCGTGTGTGCTCATCAACGGCGACCTGGCCCTGAAGGACGGCCAGCCGGGTGATTACCGGCATTTCGCGAAACTCATTCAGCCACTGCACGAGGCTGGCATCGAACTGCATTTGACGCTGGGGAACCACGACCATCGTGACGTGTTCTACGAGGTGCTCCAGGATGAGCGGCCAGAAACGCCCGTTGTCGACTCGCGGCATATTTCAGTGGTCGAAACGCCACGAGCGAATTTGTTCCTGCTCGATTCACTGCAGAAAACTATGGTCACGCAGGGGACTTTGGGAGAGCAACAGTTGACGTGGCTGGCCACGGCCCTGGACGGCCATCGAAACAAGCCCGCCATGATTGTCACGCACCACAACTCAAGACTCGGCGGTGATCCTCTCCATTTTCCGGGAGGACTCATCGACTCGCAGGAACTATGGGATGTCATCGGCCCGCGCAAGTGGGTGAAGGCGTTCTTTCACGGACACATTCATGACCGCAGTAACGCGGAGCATGAGGGGATTCACATCATCAACACTCCGGCCACCTCCTACGTCGCCGACGCCACCAAATCAACAACCGGCTGGACCACAGGCCGCTTCTCCGATGAAGGGGTCACGCTGACCACGCACACAACCGACCCACAACACGCGTGGAACGGACAAAGCCAAGTCCTGCAGTGGCGTGCCAGCTAATCGTCCGTGGCAACCAACTTGCCTGAGGCGAAACACATGAAAAGCTGTACTTGTTCCGCACTCCTGTGTGCTGCCGCCAGATTGTTGGCTTTCCGATCTGCCGCTGCCGACTCCAGGCGATACGGTCGCGAGCTTCAGTTCACGATACCCATCCCGGGCCAAGTTTCTTGATGTGCCATTTGCCGTCTACTTTTTCGTAAATGACCACCGCGGCCCCGCCCCCCAGATTGCAGCACCACGCACCTTTTCGACCTCAACTTCCGTGTCGGAAACCCAACGTTTGACAGAAATCCAGTGCATCCAGGCCTCGGCATTCGTGCCTTTACCAGTACGTCACTTCCCTTCATGAACGCTTCGTCTGCGGGACGGTATTTACTGGCGGCTGGAAATTGAGCGAGTTCTTCGGCTGGAATGACATCCCAGCCGCCACTGTCGGTCCATTGCGCGCCAGGAGTGGTGGTGATGAAGTAAATGCGGTCGGACGGCGGTTCTTCGAGTTGCGAAAACAGATACCGATAAATCTCCGCATTGCGTTCATTCCACTCGGCGTCGTACGTCGAATCGATTTCGCCGAGTGCGTACTCCGCGTCATCTGACTCGCGACAGCCGACCAACGGGACGAGGAACATGGTCAGCAGGATACAGGCACTTAAGCAAGTTACGAGTTGACGATTCGCGTTCTTCACCGGATGAGTTTCCATTTCCAGCTCTTGCCATTGCTGAGATATGAATGCTCCGACGGACTACCAAATCTGAATGCGCTCCTCGGGTGGCAGGTACATTTTGTCGCCGGGTTTCACGTTGAAGGCTTCGTAGAACGGGCCGAAGTTTCGCAGGGGGCCGTTGCCTCGAAAGACGGCTGGGGAGTGTGGGTCCGTGAGGACCTGTTTGCGGATGGCTTCTTCGCGGTACTTCGAACGCCAGATTTGAGCGTATCCCATGAAGAACCGTTGTTCGCCGGTCAGGCCATCAATGACAGGCGCTTCCTTCCCGTTGAGCGAGGCCTTGTACGCCTTGTATGCGATGTACAGCCCGGTGAGATCGCCGATGTTTTCTCCCAGGGTGAGTTGGCCGTTGACGTGCAAATCGGGCAGTGGCTTGAAGGAGTTGTACTGCTCGACGAGTGCCTGGGCACGTTCGCGGAAGGCGGTGGCGTCGGCGTCAGTCCACCAGTCGTTGAGATTACCGTCACCGTCCGTCTTGCGTCCCTGATCATCAAAGGCGTGACCTGTTTCGTGTCCAATGACCGCACCAATACCACCGTAGTTCACGGCGTCATCAGCATTGGGATTAAAGAATGGAGGCTGCAGAATGGCCGCTGGGAACACAATTTCATTCATCCGGGGATTGTGGTACGCATTCACCGTTTGCGGCGTCATGTGCCATTCGGCACGATCAACCGGTTCACCGAGCCGTGCCAGTTGCCGGTTGTAGTCCCACTCCTGAGCCCGGTGCATGTTGCCGAGTGGGTCATCCCGGCGAATCTCCAAAGCCGAATAATCGAGCCATTCGTCGGGGTAGCCAATTTTGACGGCAAACTTCCGTCGCTTCTCCTGAGCGCGCGTTTTCGTTTCGTCGGACATCCAGTCGAGTCCGTCGAGCGACGTGCGAAACGCTTCCAGCAAGTTGTCGACGAGCTCATCCATCCGTTCCTTGGCGACGGGAGAGAAGTGCCGCCCGACATACACTTTCCCAACGGCCTCTCCGAGCAAACTGTCAACAACCGAGACAGACCGCTGCCAGCGCGGTTCCATTTCCTCCAGCCCATTGATAAGTCTGCCAAAGAATGCGAAATCGGCCTCAATGAAATCGTCAGAGAGCCACGACGAAGCGTCATTGAGAATGCGGAACCGCAGATAATTCTTCCAGTGCTCAAGCGGGACATCGTGCAGCATCTGCCCCAGTTGTTCGATGTACGTCGGCTGCCGGACAAACAGCGTGTTGACGCGTCCCACAACTCCCATTGCACCGAGATATCCGGGCCAGTCAATTTGCTTGCTGACTCCCGCCAGCTCCGCTACGGCAATGCGGTTGTTCGTCTTGGAAACGTCGCGGTTGTCTTCCGGAGTCCATTGGATTTCCGCAATTTTCATTTCCAGGTCATACACAGACTGTGCACGCTCGTCTGCATTGGAAATTCCGGCGAGCGTGTACAATTTGGCAATGTGTTCGGGATAGCGTTTGCGGATTTCCTCGAACTTCTCCCCTTTCTCCAGGTAGTAGTTGCGGTTCGGCAGGCTCAGTCCGGCCTGTGTCATGTAAACGGCGTACTCCGTTGAGTTGCCGGAGTCGATGCTGATGTAAGTCACCAGCGGCCCGGAAATTCCAACGCGCTGGAGCTTGGCGAATACCTGCAACAACTCTTCCACACTGGTGATGTCATCGACCAGTTTCAGTTGAGATTGAACCGGTTTGGCACCGAGAGAATTGGTCAGGGACTCATTCATCAGCCCCGCGTACAGGTCGGCGATTTTCTGTTCTTCCGATCCCGCCACCAGATGTTGCCGGGCCGCGAGTTCCTCAATGATGGCGCGCTGATGTGCGGCACTCTCTTCCCGCAAAATGAAGAAACTCCCCCAGCGACTTTTGTCAGCGGGGATTTCCGTGTTCTTAATCCAACCGCCATTCACGTAGTGGTAGAAGTCATCTTGTGGACGCACTGAGGTGTCCATCGCATTCTGATCGATGCCAGATGCGAGTTTCGTGGCGGACTCGTTGTCAGCGCCGGAGACTGACGGGGCAAGGTAGAACGTCGACAGCAGCAGTGCTGCGAAAGACAACAGGCAGGGAGACGCTTCATCACAATTCCGTTTCTGATTCTCTTACGCGTTTCTGGGCAAAGCCCATGGGCTCGCAACATGATGTCCACTTCACCATAAAAAACAACCGTTGCAGCGTTGTTGCCTGAATGCATGCCCGAAATGATCGGTCTTGGCGTGAGCTGTACGGTGAGTCAATCGAAAGATTGTGACTCTCCGGACGCCGCCAGAATGGCATGGGCATCGCAATTCCGGCCAGCCCAACATTACTCTCGCAGTGATTGCTCCAATTCTGCTATGAAACGGAATTGGCCATCAAATCCAGACCACGTGGAAACGGAATTCCAGCAAGATGACCACTGAGGCACTCTCAACCAGTTCGACCGGCGAAGGCAATGTGGCCTCGCGTCCCTGGGATTTTTACGTCGTACTCGCCTGCTTCTTTCTGTCGGGATTGGCTGCCCTGCTGTACCAGACCGTGTGGATGCGTCAGTTTTCCGCCGTGTTTGGTACCAGTGAACTCGCCGTCGCGACGGTTCTCTCGGCCTACATGGCAGGTCTGGCGGCTGGTTCTTGGATTGCCGGACGGTATTTGGCCCGACAGTCGACGGGAGCGTCGCGTTGGGTGTCGGGCTGGCTGAAGCGTCCGATTCTGATGTACGGAGTACTGGAAGCCGGAATCGCACTCGGTGCCCTGGCTGTTCCATTCGGAATGCAACTGATTCAAGGTCTGCAGGTGCTTGCTCTCGGCGGGCAGCCAACCTTGCCCGACTCAGGAGGCCTGTGGCAGCCACTCTTCTATGCGGCTAGCGCTTTTGTGCTGTTGCTTATTCCGACTGCCTGCATGGGAGCGACGCTCCCATTACTCAGCCGGTTTGTGGTGCATCACGACGAGCAACTCGGACGCCGCGTCGGCTTTCTGTATGCCATCAATACCCTCGGTGCGATGGTCGGAACGCTCATTGCCGCCTTCTGGTTGATGCCAACTATTGGCAATTTGGGGACAACCTGGATTGGTGTGCTGGTTAACGTTGCAGTGTTTGGGCTGGCAGTCATGTTGGATCGTCAGGGCGACAGTCAGGCTGTGGCAGGGGCCACTGCGCCCGTAGAACGAGCGAAGAGCAATGATGGCCTGAGAACGGAATGGGTCGCCGCCATCATGTTTGTATCGGGCGGGATGTCGTTCATTTACGAAGTTTTGTGGACTCGCCTGTTGGGGCAGGTTGTCGGCGGCAGTGTGTACGCGTTCGCTATTATGCTCGCCGCCTTCCTCGCTGGAATTACGCTGGGAAGTGCCATCGCCAGCCCGTTGGCACGTTCGCGACAGGCGGCATGGTGGGGGCTCATGCTTTCCCAAATTGGAGCGGCACTCACCTCACTAACAATCTTCTCGTTGTTAAATGATGTTCCCGGCTGGGACCTGCTGAAGTCAGAGACGAGTCTCTTTCAGAGTTCGGTTCTGTGCGGATGCCTCTTACTACCCGCCACATTGTTTATTGGAGCCACCTTCCCCTTCGCAGTTCGACTCGTCGCTCAGTCGCCACAGGACGTCGGTGCTTCGTCCGGTGCAATTTATGCTTCCAATACGTTGGGAGGAGTTGTGGGTTCATTGCTGGCCGGATTTCATCTCATCCCGTGGCTCGGATTTGCGGGAACATTGAAACTCGCCGTGTGTGGCAACATCGCCCTTGGAGTGGCTACGTTGCTGTTGCGGCCCATGGATTGGGTTAAGCGTTCCGCGGTCATTGCGGCACTTGCCCTGTTGATGCTGTTCATTCAACCGGTCCAACCTGAGAACCTGCTTGCGGTTTCCCCATTGCTGCGGCATTCCGCTGATGGAAAGCAACTGGCACTTCGAGTTGGTCGTTCATCTACCGTCCGTGTCTGTGACTGGGGAGGCCACTTCCTCATCCAGAACAACGGGTTGCCCGAAGCGCTCATTGCCCGCAAAGGCTCACCGCCACAAGGGATTGAAGTCCACCATTGGCTGACGGGAATTCCACTGCTTGCACGACCTGAGGCGGAGTCGCTGCTCGTCATTGGTTTCGGCGGCGGTACGGCGGTCGAAGACATCCCCGAATCGGTAAGTCGGATCGATGTCGTCGAACTGGAGCCGGAGGTAATAGCGGCAAATCGTCAGCTTTCTGCATTGAGAGACGCCGATCCCCTGAGCGATCCGCGAATCCGTGTGGTCACCAACGACGCACGTGGCGCGCTCGCACTGTCATCCGCCCGTTACGACATTATCGTCTCACAGCCCTCGCATCCCTGGACTTCGGGAGCCTCGCATCTCTACACGCAGGACTTCCTGCTGCAGGCACGAGAGCACCTTGGCGAAGACGGAGTTTTCCTCCAATGGCTCGATACTCAGTTTCTCGGCACGGAACAAATTCAGTCGATTGGGGCCACGCTTCTGGCCGTTTTTCCTAACGTCAGGCTCTATCAGCCCTCGCCCACTTCACTTCTTTTCCTCGGCTCGGATGGGGAAATTCATCCTGAGCACGAGGCCGCGAATCCTGCAGGACTTCTGGCCAAATTTCCGAGGAAGTTCGAGCGGATGCCGGTTGGCGGCGTCAATGATTTGGCAGCCGCCTTGATTTGTGACACAGAGGGCTTGATAGAGTTTTGTAAGTCAGCCAGCCCCAATACCGACAGTTTCAATCAGCTCGCCTTCCGCTCGTCGGTTCGGTCTGGCGATTCGACGGGAGCATCTCTACGAACTCTGCTCGAGGCGTTTGATCCGGTCCTGACTTCAAATTCCTCGCTGTGGAATGATGCCGTTATTCAATACCGCTTAAATCCTGCGGTCCTTGTTTGTCGGATGTGTGCTGCCGGGCATATCCAGCGAGCTGGTCGATTTGCCGAGCAGCAGGCAGAGCCCGGCCTCAGAGAATTCCTGCTGGCGCTGGTTGCTTATGAAGGGGGCAACGCGAGCACTGTCGCCCGCTGACCATTGAAGCAGTCCGCAAAAACCCAAAGTTGAGTGAAGCGAAATTCCTACTGTGTCAACTGTACGCCGACGAACTGATGGACTTCTCCGCCCCACGGGAAGTTGTCGCTCAACGACAGTTGCTCACCGGGAATGAAAAGCTGGTTTTGAATCGTATCTGTCCATGCAGGGCGGAAATACAAGTTCACTGGAAATCAACGATGAAGAACTGAAGCGAATTAACGCTGACGAATTCACTTACCCGCTCGCGTTGTATTGCCGTGCGTCATGGCGAGTGGCGGCTCGCCGAGAAAACTCCGTCGACCTGGCGACCGAGGCACTCCAATTGACGGACAGTGCGCTCATTCGTTCGCAGCGAGATTTCGGGTTCCTCATTCGTTGCAACGCGGCTCATTTGGCAAACGCACCTCAAGTTCAGCTTGAGTCAATTCGGGCCTGTGCGGTGAACCTTGGAGAATCTGACCCATCTACGAATCCACTCTACGAACAAAGAGCCCGAGTCCTGTCCCGCGGCCTCGATCTCATTGACGGCAATCCCGAACTCGATCCCGCAGCCGTCCGGCAGGTACGTGATTATGTTCGCCAATTGTCTCGATCCAATTCTCGTTCCGCCGCTTCGCTGATTCTACCCACTGGCTATGTCCAGTAGTTGTTGCTGAGAATACGTTCCCCAAATGCCAGTCTTCGCCGCAGAGGATGCAATCCCTTGGGCGACCTGACATAATTTGAGACGTCGAAACGAGGAGTTCGGCCTCGCGCGAGGTAGGACATCCTGTAAGCACCATGAGGGGATTTCATGAAGTCGGCGTTTCCAGTTTTGTTGCTAATACTGTGGATGGTCAAGCCGCTTGTCGCGGACGTGGACTTTGCGAATGACGTCGCTCCGCTGCTGGCTGAGAAGTGTCTCGACTGTCACAACGACCGAGAACCGAAAGGCGCGCTCGACCTGTCGACGAAGAAATCGGCATTTGCTGGAGGCGATTCGGGTGTCGTCATTACGCCAGGTAAGTTGCAGGAGAGCTACCTGTGGGAGCGTGTCGCCGCCAATGAAATGCCCCCGAAACATCCGTTGTCAGATGCTGAAAAGCAATTGTTGCAGAAATGGATTGAAGAAGGGGCCAAGTGGTCACTGGAGAAAATTGATCCCTTCGCATTCACTACGAGTGCCCGCGCCGGGTACGACTGGTGGTCGCTAAAGCCGCTAGCGAAAGTGCAGCCCCCGGGTTGCAGCCGGGCGAAAACCCCGTCGATGCATTTATCCGAGCCAAACGAAATGAGCACGGGCTGACAGCCTCGTCTCCGGCCGATCCCAGAATTCTTATGCGGCGACTGTCGTTCTCGCTGTTGGGGATGCCTCCTTCCTTTCCGGAAGTGGAAGACTTTGTTGCAAATCCGACGGAGGAGGCGTACAGCGCTGTTGTCGATCGAATGCTGGCGTCGCCGCAGTACGGAGAGCGCTGGGGACGCCACTGGCTCGATTTGGCTCGATTTGGCGAGAGTCATGGATTTGAACGGGACAAATTGCGGGACAACGCCTGGCCGTACCGAGACTGGGTGATTCAGGCCCTTAACGCCGATATGCCATACGACGAGTTTGCCCGTCAGCAAATTGCCGGTGACGTGCTCTATCCCGGCGATTCAAACGCCCTCATTGCCACAGGGTTTCTGGTGGCAGGTCCGTACGATGATGTGGGCCAGAGTCAACAGTCGGCGGCCATGCGTGCTGTTGTGCGGCAGGACGAAATGGAAGACTACATTGGCACCGTCTGCCAGACTTTCCTGGGGCTGACAGCGAACTGTGCCCGTTGCCATAGTCACAAGTTCGATCCCATTTCGCAGACGGAGTACTACCAAATCGCAGCGGCGCTGGCGGGTGTTCGTCCTGGCGAACGACCGTATCAGACGAAGGAACTGGAGCAGAAGCGAACCGCCGCGGAAAAGCATCTGGCTGAAGTCAGGACCAACATCGACAACCTGCTGACTCCACTGCGCGAACAACTCAAGAAAGAACTGCAGCGGGAGGACGGACGTGAGGTCAAGAACGCCGTCGCTCCCATTGCCCGCTGGACATTCGAGAACGATGCCAATGACGACATGGGAAGTTTGCACGGCACCCTGCACGGCGGCGCGACCATCTCAGATGGTCAACTGCATTTGAACGGGAAGGACGCATATCTCTCGACTGCTCCTTTGGCCTCGCAACTAAGAGCCAAGACGCTCGAAGCTTGGGTACGACTGGATGATCTCACTCAGCGTGGTGGCGGTGTGCTTTCGGTGCAAACGACTGACGGTGGTGTGTTCGATGCCATTGTGTATGGCGAACGCGATGCCGGGCAGTGGATGGCGGGCAGCAACGGATTCGTCCGCTGGAATTCGTTTAAAAGGAGTGAGGAAAAGGAAGCCAACAAGTCGCTGGTTCACGTGGCCATTGTTTATCGCGAAGATGGCACAATTCAAGGATATCGAAACGGTGAGCCGTACGGACTGCCGTACAAGAGTTCCGGGTTAGTGACCTATGAACCGGGTAGCTCGCAGGTCTTGCTGGGGCTGCGTCATGGGACAGGACCGGGTGGCAACCGAATGCTGGCCGGCCATATTGAGCAGGCACAGTTGTATGACAAAGCACTGACCGACGAAGAAATTGGCCTAACGTCCGCCCGGTTCAACATTGTCTCGAAAGCTCGACTGCTGGCCCGTATGTCGGAGGACCAGCGGTCTCAACTTGCGACGTGGGAAGCGGAGGCGAAGGCGTTGTCCAAGGAGATTGGACAACTGCAGAACCTTCGCGTGTACGCCGTGGCGCCGCAAAAACCACCAGCAACGCACGTGCTACTGCGGGGCGATGCGGCTTCCCCGGCGGAAGAAGTCAGTGCCGGAGGAATTCAGGCCATCCAGGGCCTCTCCGCAGATTTCAATCTCACGACTGATGCATCGGATGCCGAGCGGCGACGCAAGTTCGCGGAATGGATGACGTCGCGGGAGAATCCCATTTTTGCTCGGGTCATTGTGAACCGAATTTGGCATTACCATTTCGGAACAGGCATTGTTGCCTCACCGAACGACTTTGGCTTCAACGGCATCCGGCCCACGCATCCGGAGCTGTTGGATTTCCTCGCGAATTATCTCATTGAACAGAATGGAAGCCTCAAGGCGGTTCACAAACTCATTGTCACATCGGAAACGTTTCGTCAATCTTCTCGCCCTCGGCCGGACGCCATTGCCGCAGATGCAGGAAACCAGTGGCTGTGGCGATTCGCACCGCAGCGATTAGAGGCTGAAGTGGTCCGCGACACCATGCTGCAGGTGACGGGAGCCCTCAACCCGCAGTACGGTGGGCCATCCTACCGGAACTTTGAAACGTTCAACCGCAACTCGCAGTTTTACATCATGCAGGATCGTGCCGAACCGGAGTACCACCGACGAACGATTTACCGGATGTGGGTACGCTCCGGCCGTAATCAACTTCTCGACGCCCTCGACTGTCCTGACCCATCTGTGACAACTCCCGACCGTGCCGTCACGACTACGCCTACACAGTCACTGTCATTGCTGAACAACTCATTCGTTTTGCGCATGGCCGACCTGCTGGCGAGTCGAGCGGCTGATGGCAACGACTCGACATCATCCCAGGTGGAACGCATGTACGAGTTGGCGATGCAGCGTCAGCCTCGCTCTGAAGAACTTGAACCTGCCGTGCGGTTTGTCGACGAACATGGCCTGCCCGCCTTGGCCCGAGTGCTGTTCAATACCAACGAGTTCCTGTTTGCAGAATAGTCTCCCATGCATTCACAACATACCACGCGACGGGATTTCCTTTCCTGGACGAGCCACGGACTGGGCTCGGCGGCACTGGCATCGCTCATGCTCGCCGATGGCAGCGCCTCGGCTGGCATCACGCCAGCTCAGTCACGCGACCCCTGGCCGCACTTCGAAGCGCCCGCAAAACGCGTCATCCACATTTGTGCATTTGGCGGCGTCAGTCAGGTCGACTCGTTCGACTACAAGCCGACTCTCGAAAAGTACCACGGTAAGAAGTACGGCGGTATCGATGCGGCCGACGTGTTCTTCGGCCAAATCGGACTACTGCGGCAGAGCGACTGGAAGTTCAAACAGCGGGGCGAATCCGGAATGTGGATTTCGGAGCTGTTTCCGCATCTCGCGGAAGTTGCCGACGAACTAACCATGATTCGTTCGATGTACGCCGAAACATCGAATCACACCCCGGCCACCTTTCAGGAAAACACCGGATTCCGACTCAACGGCTTTCCCGTCGCCGGGGCGTGGATGTCGTATGGCATGGGAGCGGAGACCGACTCACTCCCCGCGTACGTGGTTATTCCCGACCCGCGCGGCCTGCCCGCCGGCGGGTCGATTAACTGGAGCAATGGATTCCTGCCAGCCCAGCATCAGGGAGTGGTCATTCGCAGTCAGGGGACTCCCATCGATGACTTATTCCCCGAACGTGAAATCTCCGAGCAGACGGAGTCCGCCAGTCGCGCTCTGCTCAACCAGTTGAACCAACAGCACGTGGAATATCGCGGCGCCGAAGACGCACTCGCTGCCCGGATCAAAAGTTACGAACTCGCCGCACGCATGCAGTTGGCTGTTCCGGAAGTCACGAACCTCGATGGAGAGACGGAAGCGACGCACCAGTTGTATGGAACGGAAGACGAAACGACGCGAGATTTCGGTCGCGGCTGCCTTTTGGCGCGAAGACTATTGGAAAAGGGCGTGCGGTTCGTCCAACTGTTCTCCGGCGGAGCATTCGGCTCGCCGCGTATCAACTGGGATGGACACGAGGACATGGTGAGAAATCATGGTCGGGAAGCGGGCCGCATCGACAAACCAATTTCCGGGCTGATCAGCGACCTTCGCCAGCGCGGGATGCTCGATGACACGCTCCTGTTGTTTACCAGCGAATTTGGTCGCACTCCATTTACCCAGTCGGCCTCAGACGTCCTCGGCATTGGCCGAGACCATAACCAGTACGGATTCTGCGTGTGGATGGCCGGAGCCGGACTGAAGCACGGACTGGCCTACGGTTCCAGCGACGACATTGGCTGGAAAGCCGTCGAGAACCGCGTGCACTGGCACGATTTCCACGCCACGGTTCTGCATTTGCTCGGTATCGATCACACCCGGCTGACGTACTACCACAACGGCATCGAACGCCGCCTCACCAACGTCCACGGCGAAATCTTGACAGATATCCTGTCGTAGACATTCAGTAGGGTGGAGGCGTGCGCCCCGCGCAGCGGAAGCACGCGGATATAAATGTCACACTTCTAGGTTAGCGGAAGTCGCGTGATTTGGTTTGTACGGCGTGGAGTTTGTCCGACAAATCGACAATGCGGTTGGCGACCACATGGATGACACTGTCTTTGGACTGCACGTAGCCATGCACCAGCCACGCGCGGGAATGATGCGTGATTTTCCGATAGCGGTCCCACGTCTGCTGATGAACCACCAAATTTGCAGCGCCGGTTTCATCTTCAATGGTGACGAAGGTAATCCCTTTAGCTGTGCTGGGGCGTTGCCTTAGCAGGACCAGTCCCGCCACGCGCACGGAGTTGTTGTTGGCAATGTGCTTTAAGTCTCCATTGGGAATGACTCGAAGCTGATCGAGTTCCTCGCGATAGAACGACAAGGGATGTGCCCGCAAAGACAAAGACGTGGTGCGGTAGTCCGCGTGGACTTCCTGTTCGGCGGACATTTGCGGCAGTTCCGGCGTAATGTCGTCCACGAAATGTTGCGGGGAGAACAGAGACGGCTGCGTGGGAGAGTCGGACTGGGCGAGGCTGTTCCAGAATGAGAGACGACGGTTCTCGTTCAGACTGCGAAAGGCGTCTGCATCGGACAGGCGGGCCAGTTCTGTGCGTGACAGTTGCGTGCGCACGAGAAATTCGTCCATGGTCGAAAACGGGCCATGCATCCGTGCCTGCACAACAGTCTCAATGGTTTCCTGCCTCAATCCGGAAATGAGCCGAAAGCCGAGACGCAAAGCCTGATTTTCAATGGTGCAGCTCCAGTCACTGAAATTGACGTCGATGGGAAGAACTTCGACGTTGTGGTCACGGGCATCACGGATGAGTTGTGCCGGGGCATAAAAGCCCATGGGCTGACTGTTGATAATGCTCGCGGCAAACTCAGCGGGATAGTGGCATTTCAGCCACGAAGAAACATACACCAGCAATGCAAAACTCGCCGCGTGCGACTCGGGGAATCCGTACTCGCCAAACCCCCGAATTTGATTAAACACCCGTTCTGCATATTCGCCAGTGAGCCCGTTCTCCTGCATCCCGGCCAGGAGTTTGCGGCGGAACTGGTCAATGAGCCCGGGACGTCGCCACGCGGCCATGGCTCGACGTAACTGATCTGCTTCGCCCGGCGTGAATCCGGCGGCCACAATGGAAAGCTGCATGCACTGTTCCTGAAACAGCGGTACTCCCAGCGTTTTCTTCAGCACGCGTTTGATGTTTTCGTTGGGATACGTCACCGGTTCTTCGCCATTGCGTCGGCGGAGGTAAGGATGCACCATGTCCCCCTGAATGGGGCCGGGGCGAACAATGGAAACTTCAATGACGAGGTCGTAGTAGCAGCGGGGCTTCAGTCGGGGGAGCATCGACATTTGAGCCCGGCTTTCAATTTGAAAAACGCCAATGGTGTCGGCCCGACAAATCATGTCGTAAACCTTGGTGTCGTCTTCCGGGACGTTCGCCAGCGTCAGGTCAAGGTCATGGTGCTGCTTGACAAGTTCAAAACATTTGCGAATGGCGGTCAACATGCCCAGCGACAAACAATCGACCTTCAGAATTCCCAGTTCATCAAGGTCATCTTTGTTCCACTGCACCACCGTGCGGCCCTCCATGGCGGCATTTTCAATGGGCACCAGACAATGCAGCGGCCCGCGTGTCATGACCATCCCTCCCGTGTGCTGCGACAGGTGACGTGGGAACCCCAGAAGCTCGGTGACCAGTGAAATAAACCGCTTCCCAATTGCAGACGCAGGATTCAGTCCCACTTCCTTGCAACGAATCGGAAACTTCTCTCCCGTGCTGTGATAGCCTGCGTTCTTGGCCAGCCGGTCAATCAAATCCTGCGACAGCCCCAATGCTTTGCCAACATCTCGAATGGCGGAACGGGGACGATACGTCACCGTGACGGCTGTCATCCCCGTTCGTTCGCGGCCATATTTCGCATACAAATACTGCAAAACTTCTTCACGTCGTTCGTGTTCGAAGTCGATGTCGATGTCAGGGGCTTCATTCCGTTCGCGACTGATGAAGCGTTCAAAGAGAACTTCAATCCGGCTGGGATCCACCGACGTCACATCCAGGCAATAACAAACCACCGAATTCGCCGCCGACCCACGTCCCTGACAAAGAATATCTCGCGAGCGGGCGAATCGCACCAAATCCCACACCGTCAGAAAATACGGCTCGTACTGTAATTCTTCAATGAGCTGCAGCTCATGCTGAAGAAGCCCGCGAACCTTTTCGGGCACTCCTTCAGGGAAACGACGCTGAGCACCATCCCACGTCAACTGCGTGAGGTACTCCATGGGACTCATCCCCTCGGGAGCCAGTTCCCTCGGGTACTCGTACCGCAGTTCATCGAGCGAAAACGTGCACTGGTCAGCAATTTCCACAGTGCGCGCGAGCAGTTCCTCATGTCCGCGATACAGAATGTTCAAGTCAGCCAGCAAGCGCAAATGGCGTTCTCGATTCGGCTGCAACAGGTGCCCCGCCTGGGCGACGGATGTGCGATAACGAACCGCGGTAATGACGTCATGGAGCATCCGGCGCGTCGGCGTATGAAACAGAACTCCGCCACTGGCGACCAGTGGAATGGAGGTTTGCAATTCCAGTCCCCGAAGCCAGGCGAGACGTTTGTCGTCGTGAGGGCCACGGAACAACTCGGCGAGCAGGTAGCAGCGGTCACCAAACAATTCGCGGTATTGATGCAGCCTCGCGACATCAATTTGTTCGGTGTGCGCAGGAGGAAGAACGCCAGCCAGCAAGTCGGTGTGATGCTGTGCAATGTCGTCGAACGTCAGGTGGCAATCCCCCTTGGGAGCACGCCGTCGCCCTTTGGTAATCAAATGGCAAAGTTCACCATACCCGTTGCGATTCGTTGCCCAGAGCACGACGGGCGGTGCATCCTGCGGAGTCATTTCCGCGCCAATGAGCAGTTTGAGACCTGCGTCTTTGGCAGCCGCGTGGGCACGCACCACTCCCGCAACAGAGTTCTGGTCCGTGATGGCAATCGCGGCATATCCCAACTCCGCCGCCTGAGTCGCCAGCTCTTCGGGATGCGAAGCTCCCTGCAGAAACGAGAAGTTCGACAGACAATGCAGTTCGGCATAGGGCATCATGCAATCTCGCCATGCAGAAACCATTGGCGTGTGTCGAGTCGCTGGAAAATCCACCAGCGTTGTCCGGTGTGGGTTTCCACTCTGTAGTAGTCGCGACGCACTGCCCGGCGCCACCAACCCGACTCCACACGTTCGGGCCCCCACACGTGGTGGAGTTCACTCAATTGTCCCTGCCATTTAATGACGGCTGGCCGCGAGTGATGACACATTCGCAGCACATCCACCGGTTGGGGAAATGCCGCCAACAGCAGTGGCCGCTCCCACAATTGCGGAACCAAGCCCGCGTCGAGCGATACGTCGTAAATCTCTGAGGATTCGATTGCCGAACGTAACCTGGTTTGATGCTCCGGGATGGCATCGGGGACGAGTTCGAGGTGACTGACATGGGCAGATCCCAGCCGCCCATGCAAACGGGTGACGAGTGTGTCGATGTCCTTCCGCAACGCGATTTGATGTTCATCGAAGAGGGAAAGTCGCACGCATTGCAGGCGTCCCACCTGTTTTGCTGTCATCTGAACCGTCGCCACGGCAAACGAGAGCGCGGCTCGCTCCCACTTCATTTGGCACAGTTCAACGAGGAGTGGCTCATCAACAGTAGGCCGCCCCAGATCAATCATCCACGCGAGCTGCGTTCCCGCCATTTCACCCTGCCACACGACGTGCAACTGGCTGAGTCCCAACTGCCGTTTCGCAAGTCGCTGCAGCAAACGCTTGAGTAACTGCAGCGAGATTTCTTCAATCCAGTGCGGCTGTGTTAAAGGATGCTCAAATTGACGCCGTTCACGAAAAATTGGTGGCGGGAGATACGGAGTGAGCAGCTCGGGGATATCACCAAGGAACTGGCCAATTCGCCGGGTGACAGCCCGTCCCACGCGACTGACCAGACTGTTTCGATTCAACGCCAGAAGCTGTCCAATGCTGTCAATTCCCAAGCGGCGAAATACCGAGTGGGCCTCGGGATTCAGCCGCAGCGTTTCAATCGACAGCGCATTGAGTCGGTCCAGTTCACCAGCCGGCAGAACGCGAAATCGATTCGGCATGTGCACCCCATGTGCCAGTGCCCAGGCCGCTCCAATGGTCTCGGCGACGGCGCATTGCAGTTGAAATCCCTTGCTCACAAAGGTGGCGCAGACCGACTTCGCCCATTCCGATTCACCTCCATACAAATGCGCCACGCCTGTTAAGTCGAGAAGCAAGGCATCGGGTTCTTCCGCTTCGTTGAGAGCAACCAGCGGACTGAACTGCTGAGCTACGACCGCCAACCGTTCCAGCAAAATCCGATCGAACTCTGGATTCACTGCGACCAGTTTCAAAGGCCTGCGGTCGGGGCAGAGTGTCTGCGCCTCGGAAACCGGCATGCCGCTGCGCACTCCTGCTTGTGCCGCCCACCGATTCGTCAGCGTGACAAACTCTCCGCGGCCGGGACGCTGCTCGAACAGTGCGAGCGGTAATGTCTGAAATCGCGGCTCAACCGACTCCAGCCGTTGGATGGGCCAGTTCGGGAACCACAGGCAGGCGTAGCGTTTCTTCGTCATGAAACTGTCCTGTTTCGTCGACACCAACAATGACTGACAGCCCGGCATTTCCCGTTCGCGACCGCAGCACTTCAATGCGAAACCGCGGCTGGCCGTGGAGCGAGGGAAGTACCTCCACCTGCAATCGGACCTCGCCCCAGCAACGATGCAATCTCCGCTGGGGACCAAACACAAACATCGCCAGCGCTCCGGCATCTTCCGCGGCAATTTGATAACGCCGAAACGTGGTGGCGTCTCCCTTTGGTTCCAACACCCACAACAACGGCAGCGACCGGCAGCGCAAGGCCTGATCGCAACTCCACAACAACTCTTCATCTGTCGGCGGAGTGACATACAGCACCTGCGACAACGGGAATCCCAGGGACTGCAGCGTCGGCGCATGGATCGATTGAGTAGGATCAATCAGCATCCAGGGCAGGTCGCGAGAAACAAGGTGCCGCGCCACCAGCAATGACGCTATGGCGGCTTCGTTGGCCGAGCGGTATCCCACCCATTCGATAAATGTTCCCCGACGAATTCCCCCGCCGGAAAAGAGGCTGTCGATGGCGGCACATCCCGTGGACGCCAGCTCCGGGCCAGTACCACGCTGCGTCTGCCCCAGGGCACGCATGCGTTGTCGCAGCTCGGCAACAATTTCCGTCGATGGTTTGCTGACAGCCATAACATGAATCATTCAAACAGGTAGCGATTTTCACATCCCTCGAAAATTCGCGAACTTCGTTCTCGCACTGCACGAAACGATACAAATGTATACTAGTGTCGTCAATCCCGGGGGGAACCTTGAATTGGAATTCGAACAAGCCGCTGCGGCACAAAAAGGAGGCCCTGGTTTCACCCTCCCAGGCGCAGCCAAATGGGAGGGTCGGATCGAGTTCACGAGATCCGGGGAGGGCACACTCGCATTTCCAGTCGCAACGTTACGCCTCCCCTCCCCTCGATCGGCTCGACCCTCCGGCCAGAGAGTGAAGTGTTGCGGGAGCATCAACAAACTCGGTCCTCCCACGAAATGAATGTTGACCAACGGCAACACAGCAGCGATTGCAAGGCGATAATCTGAACGCACAACACAGACTTTGGTCGTCGCTCGCTTGTGATGTGGCGTCGCGCACGATAGCTTTGCGCGTTACCAATTTCCCAAAGTCCACGCCTCGTTCGAGGCTACTCGGTTGTGAGGAGAGGGCCATGCTCGTTCCCATGGAACTTGCCCGAATTATCATCAGCGAAATCAACGATCAGCAGGTGGTGTTCCTCCGTGAAATTGACGGAGAACGGACCCTTCCCATTCTCATCGGAATTTTCGAAGCCACCAGCATCGACCGCCGCGTGCAGAGCATCGAACCGCAGCGGCCTCTCACGCACGACCTGCTGAAGTCCGCCATTACAGAACTCGGCGGCGAAGTGCAGGATGTGGTCATTACCAACCTTAAGGACCACACGTACTACGCTGTCATTCGCATTCGCAAAGATGGTGAAGTCATCGAACTCGACAGCCGCCCCAGCGACGCCATCGCCCTCTCAGTCCACTTCGACCCCCACGTCCCCATTCTGGTCTCCGAGGACGTCCTCAACGCGTCGATTTAAGGGCTCACCATGTCGTTGATTCAATGCCCGAAGTGTCAAATTTCGTACTCACACATGCTCCGGTCCTGTCCGTCCTGTCAGACGCCGGTACCATCTGCCAGAGAGAAAATCGACTTCAACCAGTGCAAAGAATCCGCTTCAATCATGCTTGGACAGGGGAAACCAACCGACGAGGTGGAACAGTTCCTTGTCGAACGTTATGGCGTGAGCCCAACGCAGGCAATGCAAATTGTCAGATCGACACGGCACAACGACTCGGGGAAAAACCTGGGGTATATCGTCTCACGCGTCTTTCTGGTGTTGATTATCATCGCCATAGTGAGATACGTCATCGGCCTCTTCTTTATCAGCATGTTGTGAAACCGACCACATTGAGGCCTACTCCGCCTCAGCGTAGCCGTTGCGTCAACCGAGAACTTGCCGGTTTCGCCTCTACTGCTTCCGCGCTCGCTCGACGTACTCACTCGCCTCGGGGTTGTCCTGGTACAATTGGATGATTCCCTGGCGAACTGCCCGCGCCTGTTTGGTTTCTCCCGCAGAGTCCAGTTCCTCGGCACGTTTCAGAGCCTCGTCGAGGAATTGAAAGCGATTCTCTTCCGTTGGCTGTTCCTGGATTTGCGTTAACAGTTTGAGAGCCACGTTGTATTGCACGGAGAACTCAGGATTCCCGTCGATGATGGCCAGCAGCGCCGACAGTTCCGCTTCGGCGGCCCGAATTTCGCCGTTATTACGCAGGGTGAGGGCGTGACGGAGAATGAGATCGGGCTGGGTGAGCGGTTCGCCGCTGCTGAACTGGCCGTCCTGCCGGAGGAGATCGCGCTCGTATTGATACTGGTCGATTTGCTCCATCAGGGGGGCGACTCTTTCATTCCATTCGGAATCATTCAAGTCGAGCAGCGGTTGAAAACATTCCGCCTCTGCGGCATCCCAGCCGGGACCGGGAGCCATGTCCATGAGGCGTTGTCCACGTTCAAACAATTCGTCGGGCGTGGTGCGCGAATTCGAAAGCAGCCAGCCGCTCAGCCCAATGACGAGGACAAACAATCCAACGAGCACCCAGACGTTATCGAGCAGCGAACCCAGCGGGGATTTCTGAGTCCCCTTCTCAATTTCGGCCCGCATCATATCCCGGATGATGGTGCCCCCCACACCCGCCTGATGTTCGGCGTTGGCAGCTTCGGTCTCCTTATCGGGAGCGAGTTGGCCATCGTAGTCGAAGTCGGCTTCGCTCATGGCGAGATCAACCTTCTTCGGAATTTCCTGCAATCTTAATCCCAGCACGTACGCGTCGGGGTAACGGTCTTCAGGCTTCTTCGACAGGCATTTACAGACCACTTCGTCCAGCCAGTGAGGAATATCCTGCACAATGCGACGCGGGCTATCGAACTGGGAGAACTTGTGCTTCTGCGCAATTTCGAGAGTCGACTTTCCGGTAAACGGCGGACGTCCCGTCAGCATGACGTACAGCACGGCTCCGAGTGAATAAATGTCGCTTTGCCGTGTTGCCCGGCTCCCTTGAGCCTGTTCCGGCGACATGTACTCCGCGGTCCCCAGGATCCCGCCCGTGACAGTGAGTTTGCTGGTGGCAAAGACCTGGGCCACGCCGAAATCAGCAAGTTTGACAACGCCATCATTCCGCAGCAGCAGGTTGGATGGTTTCAGGTCGCGATGCACAACGCCGGCATTGTGTGCTGCCTTGAGGGCGCGACAAATCTGGACCGCTATTTCGATGGCGTCTCGCCAGGGGATGCGTTTCTCACGCAGCAGTCGAGCTGTCAGTGTTTCGCCAGGGACATATTCCATGGCGTAGTAATACGTCCCCGCTTCTTCTCCGCTCTCGTACAACTCCACAATGTTTTCGTTCGAGTTGGAAAGCTGACGCATGGCGTCGATTTCGCGATTGAACCGCGCCACAAACCCCGACTCCCGCGCCATCGACGCGGGCAGCACTTTGATCGCCGCCCGGGTCTCAGATTGCATGTGCACGCCGAGGTACACCGTCCCCATCCCCCCTGCTCCCAGTTCTTCAACGAGCCGGTAGGGGCCTATTTGCTCCGGAATGGGAACTTCCGTGTTTTCGGGACGAACTGTGTTGGAATCGGACACAATAAACTTCCTGTGAAATGTCGCACGGCCCGGCATCACACACGAACAGCATACGCCGAAACCAGTCAGCGGCGAAACCGAGAGTTGCCATGCGAACGTGCGTTATTCCGTCAACAGTTCGACCAGCATTTGAATTCCACCGATTGCGATGTACACAACGACGGCCAACAGGACATAACGCCAGATTTTTAATCGACGCCGGCCCACACCGGACGAAGGGCATCCACAGTAGTCGCAGACGACGGCATCAGCGGGCATCATCGATTTGCAGTGGGGACAAGGTTCTTGGGGTTTCTCCAGTTCATTCCAGTCAAAGTCAAGTTTTTCGCCCGTGTCGGGGAATTGTTCGTCGGCCATAGTGCTCTCATCCCACGAATCAGGCAGGGAGTCAGGGATTGCCCCTGGATCGAGTTCGGTGCATGTGCCAAAGTTTCAGTCTATTTCAGTCGATGCAACGTTGACAACCTGCGGTGTCCCCTCGAACATGTGGAGCCACCACATATTCGTTAGCCCCCAAATCACTTATGTCCCTGTTGTTACGTGACGTCAAAAAGTCTTACCGGGAGCCGGGTGGCGGACGACTGCCTGTGCTGAACGTGAAGGAATACTCGCTGAAAGCGGGTGAACAGGCGGCTCTGCTGGGACAAAGCGGTGGAGGCAAGACAACGCTGCTGAATGTCATTTCCGGCATTGCCACTCCCGACTCGGGCGACATTGTGGTTGACGGAGTGAATCTGGCGAAACTCCCAGAGCCGGCGCGAGATCGTTTTCGAGCCGAACGGATAGGTATTGTCTTTCAGACGTTTCACTTGCTTCCCGCATTCAGTGCATTCGAAAACGTACTACTGGGAATGAGTTTTTCTGGCCGGGCCAATCGCGGATACGCTCGTGAATTGCTGGAACGGGTCGGACTGAAAGAGCGACTGAACCACAAACCGGGGCAGCTATCGGTGGGTGAGCAACAACGGGTGTCGGTGGCCCGGGCGCTTGCCAATCATCCCAAGCTGATGCTCGCCGATGAACCAACCGCCAGCGTCGACATGGCAAACCAGAACGTCATTCTCGATTTGTTACGAGATACCTGCCGCGAGCACGGCGTCTCACTGCTGCTGGTAACTCATTCACCGGAAGTTGCCGGACTGTTCGACCGGGTCGACCAGTTGAGTGACTTCAATCAACCCGAGTGACATCCGCCTCGTCTTCCAATTCAATTCGAAATCATGAATCTGTTTTCCATAGCGTGGAAGAGTTTGCGTCAGCGATGGCTCGCCTCATCGCTCACCTCGCTGAGTGTTTCGCTCGGTGTCGCCCTCATGGTGGCCATTCTCATTGTGAATGGCGTCGTCGACCAAATGTTCAGCCAGACCGGCAGCGGGTACAGCATTATCGTTGGTGCCCGCGGCAGCCGGACGCAGCTCATTATGAGCACCATTTACCGGATGGATCGTCCCATTGAAAACCTTCCGTGGCGGTACTTCGAGGAATGGAAGGAACACAAGTGGGTGGAACGCGCCGTTCCCATGAACCTCGGTGATACGACACAAGAGGGAGGATTCCCTATTGTCGGCACCACGCCTGAGTACTTCCTCATTCCACCCATTCCCGATCAGCCATTTCGCATGAAGGTGGAAGGTGACGACAAGTTTAACAGCACGTGGGATGCCGTGATTGGCTCACAAGTTGCCAGGAAGAATGGTTGGGAAATCGGCTCTGAATTCCAAATGGTGCACTCCGGCGGAGAGGGCCACATTCACGATGAAAAGTTCACAGTCAAAGGCATTCTGGCACCAACCGGGACACCAAATGATCGAACCGTGTTCGTCCATATCGACGGATTCTTCGCCCTCGACGGGCACGACAAACCGGTGGAAGAAGCGATTGAGCGTGAGTTGAAGTTCTATCCTTCGGAATCGCGGGCCGACATTGAGAAGCGTTACGCTGCCGACCTCGCCGACATCCGGGCACACGCGGAAGAGGAAGCAAGCGGCGGTGGGCACGACCATCACCACCATCATGCGGTTTCCGACCTGCAAAAAGAGGTGACCGCAGTTCTGGTGACGCTGAAGAACGATGATTATGGCATTCGGGCACAGTCGCTGGAAGCAGAAATCAACGAAGGCATTCAGGCACAGGCCGCACGGCCGACCGACGTCATGGGACGCCTCATGATCAATCTCGTTGGCAACGTAAAAGACGCGTTTCTCGTGCTGACCGGGCTCATCATTCTGGTGTCGGGAATTGGAATCTTCGTGAGTATTTACAACTCGATGGCCGACCGCAAAAAGGAAATTGCCATTATGCGAGCCCTCGGAGCCCGGCGGCAAACCGTCATGCTCATCATTCTGAGTGAGTCGTTGCTGCTCTGCATGCTGGGAGCAGTCATTGGGTTACTGCTGGGGCACGGACTCGTCTTCTTCGGCTCTCCCATCATCGAACAGCGTGCGGGATTGTTGATTGATCCTTACTCCTACAATCCTTGGGAGTTCATTGTGGTCCCCATCATGATTGCCATGTCCGCCCTTATTGGCATTCTGCCGGGACTCACTGCCTACAGCACGGACGTCGCTGAGGGTCTGCAGTCGTAACCGGCTTCGCACATTTCCAAGTCTTCAATGCCTCCGCGGAATTGTCATGCCCCAACACATTGCAGTGACTGACTGCGCCACCCTGGATGCGAATGCCGAACTGGATTCGCTCACTCAGTCACTCGCGCCTGACGAATGGGGAATTGTGCCTGTCGGTCGCAGCGGAGCACTCTTGTGGAACCGAGTTGCTCCCGAATTTTCTAGATTGCTCGCATCCCCCACGCAAAATGCAGTCGTCCTTGTGCCCTCTGGGGTCTCAGCTTCGATTTCCGAACTATGGGATGCCATTTGTGCGGCCGATCCAACCAGCATTCGAGTACTTAACTCTGAAGTGTTGGCGAAACAGGACAACCTTTCGTGGCTCCCATCGCTCGCGCCACGGAAATCAGTGAGCGTGCCACAAGGCGTGCGTAGTACATTTCAGTCCCTGTCACTCGGGAATTCAGCAGAGGCCAAAGCAGTTCGTGCAGGCGTGCTGCAGTTCTGGGATCAACTGGAGCCGAGCCACCAGCAGTCACAGGCCGTGGAAGGGAAAGGGCGTCGTCGCGCACCCGACTACTGGCACGCCATTATGCATCGCCGCGAGCCCGACTACGGCAACTCGAAGTACTGGTTCCGTCGCGTCGGACGCCACGACCTGTTCCTCGACCTGGCTGAAGAAGCGTCGGGCATTCTTGACTGCTCGTCGGACAACGCGGCTGAGGAATGGGCTCACGATTTAGTTGACGGCGGCTGGGATGCGTTCGAGTTTGTGGACTTCTGCCAAGAGACCGCTGGCAACGAAGACAGCCCACTCAGCGTGGCGGCTCGTGAAATCCAGTTAACGGAAATGATTCTGCTGTTCGCGGCAACGTTGGAAGATTTGAACGCGGTTTAAGTCACACAATTCTCTTTTGGCCAGTACTCCCATGCATGACGATGATGAACCTTCATCGCAATCAAAACGCGAACCATTGCGGCTCGATCAGTTCCTTAAGCTGACCGGCATTGCTGCCACCGGCGGGCATGCCAAAGTCATGATTCAGGAGGGCATTGTCCTCGTCAATGGGAAAGTCGAACTTCGCCGCCGCCGAAAGCTGGCCAAGGGGGATGTCATCAGCCTTGATGGGGAAGAATTTTCACCGGACGAATTCCTCGAAAGCGAATGAGCGAAACCGCGATTCACGTGGAAGCTGGTGAGGTCCGTGTGCTAACATAAAGTCTCGCAAATCCTTCCGCATGACTTCCTCAGTCGAATTGTGATGAGTCGCAGCTTTCAAACTCTGACGTTCCTGTTGTTCCTGGTCAGCGTCTCCCGCGCCGATGTCGATTATGTGCGCGACATCAAACCGTTGATGGAAGATCGCTGCAATTATTGTCACGGCGCGAGTGACCAGAAGGCCGGTTTGCGAACGGACGCGGGAACTATGCTGCGTCAAGGCGGCGACCGAGGTGTGGGCGTTGTGGAGGGAAAAAGCAGCGAAAGCTTGTTGTTGCAGGCGATTACCGGTAAAGCCGAATTTGCCCGCATGCCACTGGATGATGATCCTCTCTCTGATGAGGAAATTGCCCTCATCAGAGAATGGATTGACAGCGGAGCGAAGTTTCCCGATGACGAAGAAATCCTGCCTGCCGAGAAAGTCACCACGGATCACTGGGCGTTTCTTCCCCTCGAACGCCCTGAGCCACCCGCAATTGCGAATGAGTTCATACGAACTCCCGTCGACGCCTTTGTGCTGTCGCGATTGAAGGAAAGCAGCCTGAAGCCTTCTCCAGAAGCGCCGCGTCAGGTACTTATTCGTCGGCTTTACCTGGATTTGCTCGGGGTGCTCCCATCGCCTGAGGAAGCGGAAGAGTTCTGCACGAGCGAGTCACCGACTGCCTACGAAGAACTCGTCGACCGCCTGCTGGCTTCGCCGTATTACGGAGAACGTTGGGGACGCCACTGGCTCGATGCCGCCCGTTACGCCGACTCGAACGGATTCACCATTGATGGCCCACGCGACATGTGGAAATACCGCGACTGGGTCATTTCGTCCATGAATGAGGATATGCCATTCGATCAGTTCACCGTCGAACAACTGGCCGGAGATATGCTGGAGAATCCGACCGTCGACCAGCGGGTCGCGACGGGATTTCACAGGAACACGCTGGCGAATGAGGAAGGCGGAACTGATGACGAGCAGTTCCGCAACGAAGCTTTGGTCGACCGTGTCAACACGACCGGAACTGTCTGGCTGGGACTGACCATTGGATGCAGTCAATGTCACGACCATAAGTACGATCCCATCAGTCAGCGCGACTACTACCGACTGTTTGCGATTTTCAACAACACCGCCGACAACAACGACGCGCGGGGGCAGGCTCCGAAAATCTCATTGCCCACAGCCGAACAAGCAGCGCGACAGACAGAACTGCAGGTACAGTTGAAGGTTGGCAAGCAGTTTCAGGCGGAACGGGAAAAGGAACTAAAGGGCAAACAGGCTGAGTGGATTGAGTCACTGGGGATGGTTGTCGCACCACCGGCATGGACGGTGACCAATGGAAATGCGGTGTCCACTGACGGGCAGACACTCGAAGCGATTGGCGAGGGCGCATTTGTGGTCCGTGCCGAGACGCGTCCGCAACATGACACATATCAAATCAAATTTGAAATTCCCGAGGGACAAAAAATCTCGGCAATCCGACTGGAAACATTGACCCACGACTCGCTGCCCGGTAAGGGGCCAGGAACTGCTGGTAATGGGAATTTCGTATTGTCAGGCGTGCGCCTGAAAGATTCGAACGGCAAACAGCTTGGCTGGTCACGGGCCGAGGCCGATCATTCTCAAAAGGGATACGACGTTTCGGGAGCCATCGACGACGACGTGAAAACCGGCTGGGCAATTAATGTCGAAAAAGGTTCAATGAATGTTCCTCGGACTGCAGTCTTCGTATTGTCGGAGACCGCATCAGCAGGGAAGTTCACGTTTGAAATGGAGCAGCGGTGCCCGCCAAATTCTCAGTATCTCATTGGAAGCTTTCGGGTCTCGTACACGGCCAACGCTGTTCCCGTTGACTCCCTTGATGACGAATTGAAATCCATTCTGGCCATTGCTGAAGGTGAACGATCCGACAAGCAGCGCGCCAAACTGGACGAGTTTCAACGAAAAGGGGATGCGGCCTGGGTAAAGCAGGACAAAGTTGTTCGCGAACTTCAAGGTGCTCTCGACACACTCAACAGAAGCATTCCGACCAGTTTGGTCATGGAGGAACTTCCCGAGCCGCGCGAGACGTTTATCCAAATCCGTGGCGACTTCTTGTCGCACGGTGCACGGGTCACGCCGGGAATTCCTGCCGTATTCGAAACTGACGAAGCCGATCACAAGACACGGCTTGATTTCGCGCGCTGGCTCGTGAGTGACAATCAACCGCTCACGGCGCGTGTCACGGTAAACCGAGTCTGGCAGCGACTCTTTGGTCGCGGTCTGGTGGAGACCGATAACGACTTTGGGCTTCAGGGAACGCCCCCTTCGCATCCGGAGTTGCTCGACTGGCTCTCCAGTGAGTTCATGCGACAGGAATGGAGTTTGAAGGAACTGAAACGGACCATTGTTCTGTCGAGTGTCTACCGTCAAAGCTCACGGTCCCGCAAAGATCTTGAAACTGCTGATCCTCGTAACCTACTGTTAGGACGCCAGAACCGGGTGCGGCTCGATGCAGAAATCATCCGTGACGCCGCGCTCACGTCGAGTGGTCGTCTCACCAGCGTGTTGTACGGCCCGCCAGTGCATCCTCCGCAGCCGGAAGGGATTTATGTGCTCACACAGAACAAGAAGAACTGGCCCGACGAAAAGGGACCGAACCGATATCGCCGCAGTCTGTATACGTACTTCTGGCGGTCGAGTCCGCATCCGATGTTTCCCACGTTCGACGCCCCGGATGCCACGACCACCTGCACCCGTCGAAATCGATCAAATACGCCTTTGCAGGCACTGACACTCGCGAACGATCGCGGCTTCGTCGAACTCGCACAGGGATTCGCACACCGCGTTCTGACCAATGCGTCCGACAACGACGCAGATCGCATCCGATATGCGTTTGACGTCGCACTGTGTCGGGAACCCTCCGATGCAGAATTACAGCGTCTGCAGGAAATGCTCAGTACCGCTCGAGCCTACTTCGAAACGAATGACGAGGTCGCTCGTGAGGCAGCGGGAAATCAGGTCGGGAGTGCCCCAGATGAATTGGCGGAGACGGCCGCATGGTCGTCGGTTTGCCGGGTTCTACTCAACCTTGATGAGTTTTACACACGCGAATAGTCCGTCAATCGTGGCGTAAGATGTAGCGATTGCAGAAATCAGTGCGCGATGGCTGCACTCAATGCCGTGAGGAACCGCTGCATCGGCTTGAAAGCCGCGTGAATCCCGCCAGCGTAAGTGCTAGTTGGTCGATGCTTCTCTCGTTTTCCAGGGAGGGGAGTAACTATGCGGAATTTCTGCGCTGTCACGTTCGTTTGTGTGCTGGTAACGCAATCAACCAGTTATGGGCAAGGATTTGTGCTTTCGGGGCTGGGGGCGACGAATCGCTCGATGGCGGGAGCAGGCACGGCCGCACCACTCGATGCCATTGGTGCACTGCATTGGAATCCGGCCTCGATTACTGCACTTCCGCAGTCGCGTTTTGATGTCTCCGCTGAGGCGGTGTTTAACCGAAACGAAGTAGAGTCACGCGTTGGCATTGGTACACCGTTTGAATTCGGCGGGGTCACCAGCAGCGACAACGGCGCGGCGGTGTTACCGGCCATTGGTACGGTCATCCATGATCCGAATTCCATCTTCACCTATGGGCTTGGGCTGAACACCATTGGTGGCTTCTCCGTTAACTTTCCCGGCGATCCCACCAATCCCGTACTCGCTCCACCTGCTGTCGGCGGCCTCGGAGCGGCCTACTCCCGGTTTGGTGTCGTCCAGGTCGCACCTACAATTTCCGCGCAGGTGACCGAGCGACTCTCAATTGGTATTGCTCCGACCATTAACATTGCTGAAGCACAGGCTCGTCCCTTTCCCTTCTCGGCACCCAATGACGCCAACGGCGATACGGTGCTTTCGTATCCGGTGGGAATTGGCGCACAGCCGACCTGGGGACTCGGTGTACAAGTGGGAGCATTCTACGAGGCAGAAAACTGGTCGATGGGCATGTCCGTGAAATCCCCGCAGTGGTTCCAGAGTTTCAAGATCAATGCCGAGGACGAACTCGGACTACCAACGCCGGTTAACGTCGATTTGTCCTACCCGCTCATTGTCTCGTGGGGCGTGGCTACGAAACCAATGGAACGACTCCTCCTCGCCCTCGATGTCCGTTACGTCGACTTCGCCTCGACCAAGTTGTTCGGTAGTTCCGCAGCATTCGGGGCAGATGGATCGGTAACTGGGTTGGGATGGAAAAGCGTTTTCTTTGTGGCGCTGGGGGCACAGTACGAATTGACTGACCGCATTCGCCTGCGAGGAGGATACTCGTACAGCCAGAACCCCATTTCGAACCAGGATGCCATGTTCAGCATTCAGGCTCCGGCACCATACCAGCACTTGACCGGTCTGGGAGCGAGCGTGGACGTTACAGACAATTTGGAATTCACACTTACTTGGGTGCATGCCTTTGAGAACAGCGTCACCGGGCCGATTGTCACTCCGGCAGGTCCGATGCCGCTCAGCATGGTTCGGGTCGGCCAGGAAGTCGACAGTGCGGTTATGGCCGTCAGCTATACGTTCTGACGTGGATCAGTGATGCCTGTGGACTACCTTCACGTTCGCCTCCCCTGCATGAAGTCGTCGAGTGTCTGCATTGTGGCTCTGGCTGCAACTTCCGCGGAGTGTCGATCGCGAACCCCCTGCCAGCCGCGCTGGGCATGTTCAAATCGAACCGAGTGTTCAGCCAGTTCTTCCAAGGTCTTCGACAAGTGAAGTGGGTCACGCGGCGTGAAGAGTTTTCCCCCCGATGTTGCTTCCAATAATTCCGGGAAAGCTCCGTGCGCCGGCTGCACGACGGGAACGCCGTTGGCCATGGCTTCGAGTACGTAAATCCCTTTGGGCTCAAGGAAATCTGTCGGTACGCAGAGCACGTCAATCGATTTGAGGAACTCTACCTTCCCTTCGTGATCCGGCGGGCTGCCGATGTACGCATCCTCGATGCCAATTCCCCGCAATGTCTCCGTGACGTGGTTCAGGTAATCCTGATGTTGTGGCGGCAGAAATCCACCAATCCGCAAGTTGGCATGGGGGACGCGTTTTCGTAAATCGACGAACGCCTCGGCCAGGTGGTGCAGCCCCTTCTCAGGAGCAATGCGAGCGAAATAGCCGACTGTGAATTCGTTTTCTACTGGCGGCTTTGGTTGACCGGTGTGACCAGTCAGATCAATCCCGAGCGGCAGCATGCGAAACTTCTCCGTGGGGAGTTTCAGATAGTCCGCGATGTAATTCTGATAGAACCGTGAGTGCGTGAGGAATCCGTCGAAGCCAACCGAATTCTGCGAGATAAGTTCAATGGCTTTATGTCGAATGTCGTTGGGAAGTCCATCAAGAAAAATGTCATCCCCCTGCAGCGTGCAGAGAAGTACACCGCCAAAATGCTCCCGGAGTTGTTCGACAACACCAGAGAGCAACGCATTACTGAAAATGACGACGTCGGGCTGAAGCTCTTCGGCAATGTAACTCGCCAGTTCGGCACCGGCCTGGCGATGCGGACCATGTGCTCCGGTGAGCATGGAGAGGGTCAAATCGCCCAGCTCTTTGGCGTCATTGCTGACGGCCATGCTCGTCGCCCAGCGAATGACAGCAGGATGATCGACCCAGCGCTGCATGAAACGCGGCAGGTAGCGCCACATTTTCCAGCGGCTGTTCAAATAGACATTGAGCCCGCCAAAAAACACGCGGTTCAGGCTCGCGTTCTCTTCGTCCACGCGAATGGGTGTGTAGGTGGGAATGAGAGTGACGTCGGCACCTTGAGCAATGAGCGACCGGGCCAGCGTGTTGTCCTGCATGCACGAACCGCAAAACATTCCGGCACCACCGGCGGTGACCAAAGCGATCCGCATTGTTTCATGCTCCTCTCAGCAGGGGGGCCAAACCTTGTCGAGGAAATTGTAGGGATACATACCGAAACTGCACAGAAGGGCGTTCTCAAGAGATAGAGAATTGCCCCGTCGCTAAGAACGGATTCCCCTGTGAAAACAAAAATGGCGAAGATGCCCTGTGAGCATCCTCGCCATTGTCCTGAATCAGCATTCGATTCGTGGAAACTAATTCTCGTCAAGGCAGTCGACGGCTTTGAACGGTTTGCCTTCGAGCATTTCGAGGCTGGCTCCGCCGCCGGTGCTGACATGTGAAACGCGGTCTGCGAATCCCAGTTGCTGAATGGCGGCAGCACTGTCACCACCACCAATGATGCTGACGGCGTCAGATGCGGCAATAGCTTCAGCAACGGCCTTGGTACCGGCATCGAATGGAGGAAGTTCAAACACGCCCATCGGGCCGTTCCAGACCACGGTTTTCGCGGTCTTCACAATTTCCGCAAACATCTTCGCCGTCTCGGGACCGATGTCCAAACCTTCGAAACCGTCGGGGATTTCACCGGCCTTCACAACGACTTTGTTGCAGTCGCTGCTGAAGTCGTCGCCGCAGTGTGTGTCGACTGGAAGCACGAGTTTGTCGCCGCCGGTTTCCATCAGTTCTTTGGCGAGGTCAATTTTGTCGAGCTCGACACGACTCTTGCCGAGCTTGCCCCCCTTGGCCGCGGCAAACGTGTAGGCCATCGCACCGCCAATGAGAACCTTGTCGCAAATACCGAGCAGGTTCTTGATGACGTTGATTTTGTCCGAGACCTTGGCACCACCCAGAATTGCCACGAATGGTCGTTCAGGATTGTCGATGGCTTCTTTCAGGTACTTGATTTCCTTGGCAACCAGCAGTCCGACCACCTTCGGCTTGCCATCCATTGCCTTTGGAACGGCATACATCGAAGCGTCGGTGCGATGGCAGGTGCCAAAGGCATCATTGCAGTAAATGTCGGCGAGGGCGGCCAGTTGGCCGGCGAATTCTTCGCAGCCAGACTTCTCGCCGTCTTCGTAACGCAGATTCTGGAGCAGGAGAACGTCACCGTCCTTCAACTCTTTGGCCTTGGCCTGGGAATCGGCTCCGCCGACGTCACAGCTGAACGCGACAGGTTTTTCGAGTATTTCCGACAGGCGCTGCGCCACGGGAGCGAGGCTGCAGGAGGCATCATCGCATGACTTGGGACGTCCGAGGTGGCTGCACAGAATAAGCTTGCCGCCGCGATCAATGACGGCCTTAATTGACGGAATTGCCATCCGTACGCGGCGGTCGTCGGTAATGACGCAGTTGTCGAGCGGAACATTGAAGTCCACTCGCATGAGCACGGTTTTGCCAGATACGTCGATATCGGTGATACTCACCTTGGCCATTGCGGCACCTTCATCTAATCAATGGGGAAACGGGCGATTTCTCTTTCAGGCGGACAATTTACGGCACAAGTGTTACGCTGTCGAGCCGATGCATGACGCATCAACAAACAGTGATTGAACGCAGCCGCGAAGTGGCCCCGCGAGTCCGCCGGAAGAATAATGATGAAAACAGTTTACCAGTATTTGCGGCTCTGTCGGTTCCCGACGGTCTTTACCGCGTTGCCCGATATCCTGATGGGATTCCTGCTGACTCATACGGCGCTGGAACCGCTCAGTAAAGTAATTCCACTACTGTTTGCTTCGGCGGGTTTGTATCTCGCCGGGATGGTATTCAACGACTATTTCGATGTCGCCCAGGACACTCAGGAACGCTCGCAGCGTCCCATTCCCAGTGGAGCTGTGTCTCGGCAATCGGCCTTTATTTTTGGTTCGGTGCTGATGCTCGGCGGTCTGCTCTGTGCGTGGCTGGCCAGCATGGCGAGCCTGTTAGTTGCACTCATGCTCGCAGCCGCCGTTCTGTTGTACGACGGACCCATGAAACGCACGCCGCTGGGGCCGCTGTTCATGGGAAGCTGCCGGTTCCTGAATGTCATTCTGGGGGCCAGTGCCGCAGGCATTCGCTTCGGTTCGGCGTGGCAACAACCGCAGCTTTGGATTGCCGCCTGCATGGGGCTGTACATCGTAGGGGTGACACTCTTCGCGCGGCGTGAGTCGGGAACGAGTTCGAAGTTGTCGCTCGGCGTCGCGCTGCTGGTTACCCACGTCGGCCTGCTGGGACTGGCGGCGTACATTATGGACTGGACGACATCCCTCGGAATGCTGCTCGGAGCCGGCGGTGTCGAGAAACCCTGGACTGTCTTGTTGCTGCTCGGTGCCATCACCTTTACCATCGACCGCAACGCACTCAACGCGCTGCTCGATCCTCAGCCCAGGCACGTCCAGAAAACCGTAGGCCTCATGCTGCTTTCGGTCATTATGCTGGATGCCATGCTCATCTACTTCAAACTCGGCCCGTCGGGAATGCCGTACGCCATTGGCACCGCGGCACTGATGGCACCGGCCTTCCTGATGAAGAAGGTCATCCCATTAACGTAATGCAATTCGTGATATTGTATTCCTTCGTGAGCCGCGACGCGTAAGCGGCCAGGAAACACACGCGGCCCGAGGCATTACGGCCTTGGGCTCACACAGTGAACGCAACCTAATTCGAGAATTGCTCCGGGGCGTCAGATCACCGCGAGGGCTTGCTGGTCGTACCTGATGATTCAAACCTAAAGATCACTTCCTACGCTTCCTGCTGGGTGCGCGTGGCCGCCATTTGTTGCAGCAGCGAAGCGATGAGTGCCGTCCAGCCTGTCTGGTGACTTGCGCCGAGGCCTCGACCAGAATCGCCGTGGAAATATTCGTAGAAGAGAACCAAGTCTCTCCATGGGGGATCATCAACAAAGCGTTCGCCGCGAACATAGCAGGGACGTGATCCCGACTCATCTTTCAGGAACAGGCGTGCCAGTCGCAATCGAATTTCATCGGCGACTTGTTGCATGTTCATGTAGACGCCAGAACCCGACGGGCATTCGACGCGTAGCGACTCGCCATAGAACTGATGGTAGCGTTCGAGTGCTTCAATCAACAGGTAGTTTAGCGGGAACCAAATTGGTCCGCGCCAGTTGGAGTTTCCGCCAAACATGGGTGTGTCCGACTCGCCCGGCACGTACTGGACACGCAACTGGTCGCCGTTCACACCGAACAAATAGGGGTTATCCTGGTGGTACTTCGACAGTGATCGAATTCCATAGGGAGAGAGGAACTCGTCCTCACTGAGCAGGTAGTACAGAATGCGTTCGAGACGTTCGCGTGTTGGAATGGCGAGCAGTCGTAGTCCTTCACCTGACTCCTGGTGCTCCATGTACGTCATGAAGTTGTGCAAATCTGGACGATTACGAAGGAACCAGTCCATCCGTTTGCGGAAGCCGGGCAACTTGTCGATGACGCGGTCGTAAAGGACATCGACTGTGAACAAAGGAATGATGCCCACAATCGAGCGAATCTTGAGGGGTGTACCATGTCCATGCATGTGGATGTGGTCGTAATAGAATCCGTCCTCTTCGTCCCACAATCCCTTTCCATCCAGTGAGTTCATCGCCTCGGCAATGGCGACATAGTGTTCGAAGAACTTGGAGGCCATGTCCTCGTAAGCCGGATTCTTCCTTGCCAACTCGAAGGCAATGGAGAGCATGCTGGAACAGTAGTACGCCATCCAGGCGGTGCCGTCGGCCTGTTCGAGATGTCCGCCCGTCGGCAGCGGACGGGAACGGTCGAAAATTCCAATGTTATCAAGACCGAGGAAGCCGCCAGCGAAGACCTGCTTCCCCCGCACGTCTTTCCGATTCACCCACCACGTGAAATTGAGAAGCAGCTTCTGGAAGACCCGTGCGAGGAACTGGCGATCTGGATTTCCCTGAGCGGCGGTCATTTGATAAATGCGCCAGCAAGCCCACGCGTGAACCGGCGGATTCACATCGCTGAAGTTCCATTCGTAGGCCGGGATTTGACCGTTGGGATGCATGTACCATTCGCGGAGATACAACACCAACTGGTCTTTCGCAAACTTCGGATCGAGGCTGGCGAATGGAATCATGTGGAATGCCGAGTCCCACGCTGCATACCATGGATACTCCCACTTGTCGGGCATGGAAATGACATCGCGATTGAACAAATGCGTCCAATCGGTGTTGCGGTGCCCTACGCCTTCGACCGGATAACGTACGGGGCCTTCTTTGAGCCATTCGTCGACGGAGTACTGGTAAAACTGCTTGGTCCACAATAACCCAGCGTTGGCCTGCCGGAATACGAGTTTCTCATCGGCGGTTAGCTTGGGGTCGATGATGGATTCGTAGAACTGATCGGCGTCGGCGATTCGCTCCGCAAAGACCTGGTCGAATTCCGCAGGATCAATTTCGCTTTGGGTTTCGCCCAACTCGGATTCACAGAGTCGAAGCCTGAGTGTGACCTCTCCTTCAGCAGGAATGTCGAGATTGTAATGTGCCGCAGCCTTTGTCCCCTGCCCAAGTGGACTCGCAACACGCGTGTTCCCTTTCACCACCGCAAGATGAAACGCGTCTTTGCAAGAGGGACGACGACTCTTCGCGTTTCGGCGGCGTCCGGGATCGGTCTCGTTTTCGGTGAACAGCCATTGGACGGGTTGATTGTCGACGGCATTCGCAGTCAACGACATTGTTCCCAATGTTTCATGAGCGGCGACTATGGAACTTGTGTCGCGTTTCCGAATGATCGGCTTGGCAATTGTCGCTTCGTAGTTTGTGCCCCACGACCAGGTATTGCGAAACCAGAGTGTGGGCAGCACATGCAGCGGCGCCGCTTCGGGGCCTCGATTGTTCACGGTAATGCGAATGAGAATGTCATCTGGGGAACGCTTCGCATACTCGACCTGCACGTCGAAATATCGGTTCTCATCAAAAATCCCGGTGTCAATGAGTTCATACTCACGTTCATGCCGTCCCCGCTGGGAATTTTCCTGCCTCAGTTTGGCATACGGGAATTCTGCCTGCGGATACTTGTAGAGCCCCTTCATGTACGAATGAGTGGGAGTGGAGTCGAGGTAGAAGTAGCACTCTTTGACGTCTTCTCCATGGTTTCCTTCGGGTCCACTCAATCCGAACAGCCGCTCTTTCAGAATGGGATCTTTCCCGTTCCAGAGGGCAATCGCGAAACAGAGCCGGCACTGCCTGTCGGAGATGCCGAGGATTCCATCTTCTCCCCAGCGGTAGGCTCGCCAGATGGCATCATCGTGCGGAAAGAAATCCCAGGGACGCCCTTCAGAGGAGTAGTCTTCCCGGACAGTGCCCCACTGGCGCTCAGCGAGATAGGGCCCCCAGCGCTTCCAGTTGGACGCCGGTTCACGCGCTGCCTCGGCGGCCAAACGATTGGTTTCGACTGACATAGTTGAGCAATTGTAGTCGCGAGCAACGCATAACGTTACAGCAACCACTTGCTCATCCCTTTCCATCAATGAGCACTTGTGGGTGATGAGTTGAACCGCATTGCTGCCTGAAAACTCATCAGGCCAGTACCGGATCACTCAGAATTGTGCGGGAACACTATCAATTTTCCGTGGGGTGCAAAATCTATTCCTTTGATCACTGGAGTGGTGATTTGCTGCTGTCGATGCATAAATTGTGGTTCGCCCTCATTTCAATGTCATTGAATCACATCGGTTGATGCGTTTCGGCACTCTTCTTGCGGCGAACGTCGCAGGCAAGGCACTGCCGCCTAATTGAGTCGACTACTTTTAAGCGCGAACTGTAAGAACTCATGAGTGAATCTCATTACGACGTGGCCGTCATTGGTACAGGACCGGGGGGCGAAGGGGCGGCTATGCAGGCCGCCAAGCTGGGCAAGTCGGTGGCGGTTATCGAACGCATGCCGCTCATTGGTGGCGCATGCACACATCGAGGCACAATTCCGAGTAAGTCACTGCGATTCGCGATATTCCAACTTACCACAACGCTACGGAATCCCACGCTGCGCGATGCGGCGGGCCTGCATACAGTCAGCTTTCCCGATTTGCGAAAAGCGGCTCGCTCGGTCATCGATAAACAGGTCGACATGCGTAAGACCTTTTACGAGCGGAACAGTGTTGAACTCTACAGCGGTGCCGCAAGTTTCGTTGATGCGCACACCATTGAAGTCTGCGATGAAATTGGCGGCAGGCGGCGATTGCAGGCGAATCATGTGGTCATTGCCACTGGCTCACGCCCCATGCGTCCCGACAATATCGACTTCACACACGAGCGCATATTCGACAGCGACACCATTCTGGACTTGAGTTGGACCCCGCGATCGATCGCCATTTATGGAGCGGGTGTCATTGGCTGTGAGTATGCATCCATGTTTCGCAACCTGGGGGTCAAAGTAAATTTGATTAACAGCCGCGACAAACTGCTGGAGTTCCTCGATGATGAAATCATCGACGCCCTGAGCTACCACCTCCGCGACTGCGGGGTTCTCATACGGCATCGGGAACGATACGAGCGGGTCGAACCACAGGAGGATGGCGTGGTCCTGCACCTGAAGTCCGGCAAGCAAATCAAGACCGACATTCTGTTCTGGGCTGCGGGTCGCACCGGCAACGCCCAAGGTATGGGACTGGAGGCCTTAGGCATTGGCGTCAACGAACGCGGGCAAATTGAAGTGAACGGCGATTTCCAAACGACTCAGAGCCACATCTACGCTGTGGGCGATGTCATCGGCCCCCCCTCACTGGCCAGTGCCGCTTATGTCCAGGGACGGTATGCGGCGCATCACATGATTAGCGGCACCTGCGAGCGGGCCATGATCAGCGACATACCGACCGGCATTTACACCAGTCCGGAAATCAGTTCATTGGGCAAGACCGAAAGAGAATTGACCGAAGCGGGCACCCCGTATGAAGTCGGCCACGCCATGTTCAAGAGTCTCGCCCGCGCCCAGATTACCGGGCAAGCAGTGGGAATGCTCAAACTGCTGTTCCACCGGGAGACTCTGCAAATTCTCGGCATCCACTGCTTCGGAGCGAGTGCGTCAGAGATCATCCACATCGGCCAGGCCATTATGTCCCAACCTGGTGAACAGAACACGCTCATGTACTTCGTGAACTCCACCTTCAACTACCCCACCATGGCCGAGGCCTATCGCGTCGCCGCACTGAATGGGCTGAATCGATTGTTTTAGCAGCATTCCGGTAGACAAAATGGGCGATCAGGCTGTGGAGTCAATCGACGGAGGGCGTTCTCAAACCCTCCATTCTACGGTGCAGCGCTGTAAGCAGGCGAGAATAATTGGAGCTATGACCGTCCAGCCGGTAACCTTAGGTCCGGCGGAGTTGGACGAAGAATTCGGAATCTGAACTCCCGGCCGGTTATCACCGGCCCTACGATTACTATCTCTGCCTACCTCACTTCATTCAAGAACGTATCGAAGCATGACGCCAGAAACATGTGCAGCGGTCATTAACTCATAAACCGTCACGAGGCCCCCCGAACATCGCAAGCAGAATGCAATTTGGTGATTGTCGACAACAATCTCACACGGTTCGACCAGCGTCGCCAGATACTGCGAGTCATAGTCAACGCTGTCTATTGCATTGAGAAAATTACGTGCGATTTCAGTGTTGAACACTCCCAACTGACCAAAGGGAATGCTGATTTGTCCTAATGAACGAGTGGGACGAGAGTGAAGATCACCACATACGGCGTATCCCATAAACTTCCCGGCAACAGTCGAGACTTGGGTTACGATGTACCGCCCCGACGGCAGTTCCATTTCGATGAATTCATCAAAAAACATGCTCATGTCGGAAATTCGAATCGAGTCTCCGTCCACGCCGAATTCGCCAACTTGCTTTAGGCTGTAATTGGTGTTCAAGGCACGGTCATTCGACATAGTTTCGTAGTCCCGGTTGTGCGAAGCCAAATCGCGGTTCCCACACAGCCTGGCGGTCCAAGAACATGGGCCAAACCCAGCACAATACAGTCTAACCACAATGCTGGGACACGCCAGTTGGCTATCCTGGCCGACCTCTAAGACCGACCAGCCAGTTCCATCGCCTCGGCATCCAGTGATTTCTTGTGTGGGCATCCACTCAGTTGCCACCACATTTCGGCTTTCTCGCGCGTCCAGACATTGGCCAGTTCGCATTTTCGTAACGCCCGCTGGAGTTCGAGCACGGTTTGGAATCGGTCGTCGGGTGACTTCTCCAGGCATTTCATGACAATGTCCGCCAGGTCGTGAGGAATAGCCGCACCGTGGGATTCAATGGGCGGCGGCGGCTCGTTGACGTGGGACATAATCACCTTGATGGCATTGTCCGACGCGAAGGGCGTGCGTCCCGTGAGCAGGTAATATCCCACGACACCCAGAGAGTAGATGTCGCTCCGGGCATCGACTGGTTCGCCTGTTGCCTGTTCCGGAGAAAGGAATAGTGGTGATCCTGTAATGGTCCCGACCTGAGTCAGCGACAAGTCGTCATCCTTCGCGTTCCGTTCCCGGACCAGACCAAAGTCGAGCAGTTTGACAATATCGTACACGCCACCACGCGACGCCGCGTAAATGTTGGCCGGTTTGATGTCACGGTGGACCAACCCAGCTGCGTGTGCTTCAGACAGTGCGTCGCAGGCCTGGGTGAGCAAATGAATGACCCGTTCCGGCGGCAGAGGACCGTTCAGTTCGGTCACCTCCTGCAAATTCAGTCCCGGCAGATACTCCATGACATAGTAGAACACGTCGTCGTCGGTGCGTCCATAATCGTAGATTTCGACGGTATTCCAGTGCGTCAATTTTGCGGTGGCCTGAACTTCGCGTTCGAATCGCGCGAGGGCATTGGGGTCATCCACTTTATCGCGGGAAATCAACTTCACCGCACAGGGACGCCTTAGCAAAACATGCTCGGCCAAATGGACTTCTCCCATCCCGCCACGACCCAGTAATCGTTTGAGTTTGTACTGTCCGACCTGTTGAGCTTCAAAAACCTGCTGCCGCAACGTTCGAATGGTCTTAATGCCCCATGCGGCGACTCCAGTACAAAACAGAATCGCAAAAGTCTCCTGCACGAGCATCCGCTGCAGTGTGGCGTGTTGCTGTAGCACAGACCGAACCTGTTCGCTCAGCAATGGCGGCAACCAGAGTGAGGCTAATCCCAGCAGTGCGAACAGCGACAGAATCCCCGCCGCTCGTTTCCACGTATTCGGGATGTAAAGCGCATACACAAACGGAAACAGAATCCAAGGCGGTACGGGATTGGTCAGCATGCCATCTTGGGCGACACTCAATTGCATTGAGAGGACATTGAAGAACGCACTAATGGCCATCGATCCGAAGATGACGAACTCGACAATCCGCAAGTTCTGAAGAGTGTGGGAGCAGGAAACACACAAACGCCACGCAATAATGCTCACGAGGACTGTCGAGGCAATGTGGGCTCCCTGCGCGATGGGCAACCAGGCGGTCCAATGTGGTTGCCGGAGGAATGTCCCGAGCAGCATGAGCGCCCAGCCCCCAAAAGCCAGTGCCAATGCCGCATTTCGCAGGCGATGAGCCAGCAACTCGTTGGTGTCCCCCGACAGGCCCAACGGCGAACAAACAATAGGCCGTACCGCGCGCTGCTCTTCTGCCGTATCCACATTGGGCTGCGGCATCATTTGTGTGGCTTCGACAGATTCGGAAACTTGGGGCATAACGCGGGGTTTTTGTTTGGGATGACATATCGTAGCCATCTCACGCAGAGTTTCCCACGAATTCCCGCTGAACGCCGCATGAATACCTGCAATGGTAAACCAGGCTTAAAGGGCAGTTGCTACTTACGCTCACACGGCTGGGCTGCATGCATCGTTCGCGGTTGTGTTGCCCATCCGTTCGTAGCCGAAATATTCGAAGTAGTCGCGCCAGTGATGTTCGATTTCGTCTTTCCACTTCGCGGGAAACGAATAGGAATTCTTCTTATACGATTTTCGGCTGGCCGTGTAGGTTTCGACGGCTGCTCGCGCAGGCTCAAAATCGCCCAGTTCCAAACGGTCGTAGATTTGCTTCATGGTGCCAACACCATCTCGCGTCAAATCCTCAAAGCGGATTTCACAGTGACGATTCTGGGGAAGCGATCCACAATGCTTGAGGTAGCTGCGATAAACCCGTTCGCCAGTTCGCAGAACGAACTCTTCCAGTCCTTCGGTGGGCGGAACCTGAAATGACTGGGTGGATTCGAAAGCGCGGTACATCCGAACCGTCGAGGGCAGAAGCGTGTAGGGATCGCGTGAAATGTGGATGAACCGGGCATCTGGAAACAGTCGGCTGAGAACATGCACACGTCCCGTATGATGCGGTGATTTCAGGACGAGTCGGCGACCGGTTCGCAGTGTCACGGCTTGAAAGAAATAACGCAGGGCATCGCTCCAGCGCGCGAGTTCCTGCTCTGACAGACCTTCCATGTCCAGGTAGTCGAGTGCCGGTGGGGCGTTACAGGGGAATGCAATCTTCTGGTAGGGGGTCGGGAGCCCCATCGTTGAGAGGGCCCATTCGTCTTCCTGCGGACTATTCCAGGAGATTTCAACATTGTCCATGGGCCGTCGAGGAGGCAGTAACCATCCCAGAAACCGCGTAATGAATGACTCGGTAAGGAGGAAGTGATTCGCCCCATACGACTGCAAAGTTGTCGGTGCCGCATGCCGCTCGTCCAGCGACAGCAGCTCCTGTAAATACGTCGTGCCACTCCGCCAGTGACCGATGACAAATATGGGGGGTGCAATTAGCTCTGTCTGCTTGACGCGACGGCTGTACAGCGCATTCTGCAGCATTCCCGCGAAGCTGTTGGCGGGCGACACCACGGCCATGACCATGGCCCAATGCAGTTTTGAAGGATGAACCGCGAAATGGTTCCCGCGCAACAATTTCCACCAACCGGAGACGGTCATTCCACCCCAGTACCGGGGGGCCCAAAACGGATAGGGATTAATGTCCCGTTCAACTTCAGACACTCGACGCACCACCACATCAGTCAGCGGACAGGCAACACCTCAGAGTAGCAGATTGTTTCCAATTGCAGGAATAGTGGTTTCTGCGTCCTGCCGCGCGGTTACAGGACAAGCCATTGGGAAAAGCGATATCGCGGGCGACAGGGAAGAACAACTTGTTCTAAAACGTTCGCTCCACGAAGCCGGTGTCGCCGTCGCCGTTGATGAATGTGCTGTGTTCGAGGATTTTGGCGATGAGCGGAATGGTGGTTTTTACACCTGGGCCTTCCAGTTCGAACTCGCGCAGGCAGCGTTTCAGGCAGGCAATGGCTTCTTCGCGCGTCGGCTTATGCACAATGAGCTTGCCGATCATGGAATCGTAGTGCGGGCTGATGCGGTATCCCTGGTGAACGTGGGAATCGAACCGAACTCCGTGTCCGCCGGGAATGCGCAGTTTTTCAATGAGTCCTGGCGTGCCGCGGAAGTTGTTGTCGGGGTCTTCTGCGTTAATGCGCACTTCCATCGAACAACCATTGCAGGGAATGCTGCGTTGCTTAATGGTGAGCTTCTCGCCTGCGGCGATCCGAATTTGTTCCTTAATCAAATCAATCCCGGTGACCTGTTCGGTGACAGGATGCTCAACCTGAATGCGTGCATTCACTTCGATGAAGTAGAAGTGGTTGTCCTTGTCGACCAGAAACTCGACGGTTCCAGCGTTGTAATAGCCAGCCGTCTTAATGAGGCGTGCCGCAGCTTTACAGATTTCCTCACGAACGGACTGAGGAAGGTTCGGCGCCGGACTTTCTTCGATGAGCTTCTGGTGCTTGCGCTGCATGGTGCAGTCGCGTTCCCAGAGGTGCACAACATTGCCATGCTGATCGGCGAGGATTTGCACTTCAACGTGACGCGGATTTTGAACGAACTTCTCAATATACACGCCCGCGTTTTTGAAAGCCTTCTCCGCTTCGGCAGCTGCGGCTTTCAGTTCGGTGCGGAGATTCATTTCATTGTGCGCGGCACGAATTCCCTTACCACCACCACCGGCTGTCGCTTTGATGAGTACGGGGTAGCCAATTTCTTTCGCAACACGAATCGCCTCTTCTTCGCTGGTGATGAGGCCTTCGCTTCCAGGTACAACTGGCACTTTCGCGTCCATCGCGATTTGCCGCGCGGCCACTTTGTCGCCCAGCTTTGCCATGGCGTCGACGGGGGGACCAATGAATTCGATACCACATTCGCGACAGATTTCAGCGAAGTGTGCGTTCTCGGAAAGGAATCCGTAGCCAGGGTGGATGGCCTGGACATTGCCGACTTCCGCAGCACTGACAATGCGGTCGATTTTCAAATAGCTTTCACCCGAAGGAGCCGGGCCGACACAGAAGGCTTGATCGGCCTGTGTGAGATAAAAGGCTCCGCGATCGGCCTCGCTGAAGACAGCGACCGACTCAATACCCAGCTCGCGACACGCACGAATAATTCGCAGGGCAATTTCGCCGCGATTTGCAATGAGAATCCGCTGAAACATACCGAAAGCCATTGGGGCTTGAGCAAATGAAAATGGGAGCGTTCCCCGAGGAACACAACTTGAGACAGGCGCCGGGTCGCAAGCCCTCAGCAAAGTGAGAGCACAGCAACTAGTCCGGCTTCACCATGAAGAGCGCCTGACCGAATTCGACGGAATCGCCGTCTTTCAGGACAACCTTCGAAATCGTTCCGCTCACGCCAGCCGCGATAGGATTCATGGTCTTCATTGCTTCGACAATGCAAACCGTTGTGTCGTGGCTGACTCGATCGCCGACGTTGACGAATGCTTTTTCGCCAGGCGCCGGAGCGACATAGAAAGTTCCGACCGCAGGACTTTCAATTGCCACGAGTCCTGCGTTGGCGTCGGCCCCTCCACCAGACGCTGGTGCGGGCGCGGCTGCCGCAGGAGCAGCTGCAACGGGTGCAGGAGCTGCGGCGGTAGCAACGGGAGCAGAAACAAAAGTCTCTTGCGCACCGCGGCGCAGAGTCCACTTCTGATCGCCTCGACTCAGGCGGACTTCCCGCAAGTCGAAACGCTCCATGATTTCGCCGAGTCTTTCGACCTGGTCGATATCGAATGCAACATCATCGTTTTTCGCGTCTTGCGTCATTTTTGACTTTCCAGCCTTCTTTGCCATGTCTGCCAAACAGTGTTGAGACTGAACTCTTCGAGACTACCCACGTTCTGTAATCTACCTGGGAGTGTTGAGTCCGTGAATTATGGACGACTCCAGCGACTTGGGAACGTACGCAGAGAGAACCTCATATCCGTCACTGGTGACAACGACATCATCTTCAATTCGAATACCACCCCAGCCGGGAACATAGATTCCCGGCTCGACTGTGACAACCATACCAGCCTCAAGAACTTGCGTCGAGAGCTTTGAGAATCTGGGCTGCTCATGAATGTTCAATCCAAAACCGTGCCCCAGTCCGTGGTCGAAGTACTCGCCGAAGCCTTGTTCTGCAATGTAATCCCGGGCCACCGCGTCGACTTCCGCACACGATTTTCCGGGCCGAATCGCCGCAATGGCGGCCTCCTGAGCGGCCAAAACGACGTTGTAGATTTCCTCGAATCGCTGCGTAAGTTCTCCAGTGACAAGAGTTCGCGTCAAATCGGACTTGTACCGCAGTCTCGTTTGGGCTCCCCAGTCAACCAGGAGGGTGTCCGCATCCTTAATTCGCAAATCTCCGGGACGATAGTGCGGCAACGCGCCTCGATCTCCCACGGCAATAATCGGAGGAAAGGCGACTCCATCTGCACCAAAACGTCGCATGGCGTGCTCAAGTTCATGCGCCAGTTCAACTTCCGTAATTTCCGGCGTCAGAATCGCCTTCAGGTAATCGAATCCCTTTGCTGCAAGATGCACGGCTTCACGGATTTCCTGCAGTTCTCCTTCATCTTTGACTGACCGGATTTCTTCGATTTCCCAGCGGGTATCGACAATTTCCGCGTCTCCCAAAGCCTCATTGAGCTGCAGAAACGACTCGAAACTCAGCGCGTGTGATTCCACACCAATTCGGCCGATTTTGCGATCTCGAATCAAATCTGCCGCGGCTTCGTGGATGCGAACCTGCGATTTCCGAATGCACGTCGCAACGCCGGGGCATTCTTCATCAAGTTGAATGAGGTAGCGAAAATCGCTGATGAGGATTTCTTCGGTTTCGGTCAGCAGCAGCCAGGTACTGTCGCCGGAAAAGCCTGTGAGCCATGTAACGTTTGTCTCGTTTGTCACCAGGAGTGCGTCGCACCTGTCGAACAGGGCTGTGCGAACTTTGTTACGTCGGGCTTTGAAATCTGTAGACATGGAGCGTGCTTTGGAGTCCGAATGAACTGCGATGAATGGCCGTCACGGGCCGCGAACCATGCGAACAGCATAACTGCCACGTCAACACAGTGGAAACATGAGCGTTCGCACGAGGGAATCGATTGTTCCCAATGTATCGGCGTCGCGTTGCCGGAAAACAACAAATAAAGACCTCCGGGATCGGTGTCGCGTTCTAGCGTCATACAGAGAGTTGCATCACCGATGCTCACCGTAGATGTCCTGAGTGCCCACAATGATCCATTCCCCAAGTACCGACGAAGTCCAACAAGTCAAAGGTCAGCCGACTGAAGCCGCAGCGAAAAAGATGTCGAGCACAAAGAACGCTCGCATTTTCATTGTTGACGACGAAGAACACGCGATCGATGCGGTGGCAAAATGCTTGACGGACGCTGGTTACGCGAACCTTCAGGCGACCGTCAACTCAACAGACGCCGTCAATCTCATCCGGGAACATCGGCCCGACCTGGTGCTCCTCGACATCATGATGCCAGAAGTTAGCGGCATCGATATCCTGCAAGTCATGAGCCTCGACCCGGAATTGCAGCATGTTCCGGTCATCGTTCTTAGTTCTACCTCCGATCGCGAAGTCCGACACGTCTGCCTCGAACTGGGCGTTTCCGATTTTGTTGCCAAACCGATTGATCCCACCGAGCTTCAGCCCCGCGTCCGCAACGTGTTGTTGAACAAGCTGTATTGCGATCAACTCGCACTGCACTCGGAAAGCTTGGAAGAACAAGTCCGTCGCCGCACGGCGGAGCTGGCCGCTTCGCGACAGGAAGTTGTCCACTGCCTCGCCCGCGCCGGCGAATACCGTGATGACGACACCGGACACCACGTTTACCGCGTTGGCAAATACGTGGGCATTATTGCCCGGGAACTGGGATTCAATGAGCAGCGTGTGGAACTGCTGGAACTCGCAGCGCAACTGCACGACATTGGGAAAATTGGCATTCCCGATGCCATTCTGCATCGGCCTGGCAAACTGGCTCCAGAAGAATACGAGGTCATGAAGTCGCACTGTGCCATTGCACTCGACATCATCCAGCCGCTGCCAGCCAAGGAATCCAACATCCTCCGTTCGCACTCCCGCATTGGTGCCAGCCTGCTGCATGTGCCGAGTTCTCCTCTCCTCATGCTGGCCGCCCGAATTGCACAAACGCACCACGAACGCTGGGACGGAACTGGCTATCCCCTCGGTCTCAAGGGGGACGACATTCCCATTGAAGGGCGTATGACCGCCGTGGCCGACGTCTACGACGCACTGAGCAGCAAGCGTCCCTATAAGCCCGCGTTTCCTCGCGAACAATGCTTCGAAATCCTCGAAGATGGACGTGGCACGCATTTTGATCCTAAGGTCCTCGACGCATTCTTCGCACGTTCGCAGGACATTGTTCAAGTTCAGCTCGATTTCATGGATCGGTAACTCGCACCAATGTCCGCGTCCTCAGGTGAAGTTCTGACAAACGAACTCAAAGTCATTGCAGTACTGGCACTACTGCTCTTGGCTTGTGAATTCGGACTGCGCATCGGTGCTGATTCACTGAGCAAAGACGTCGCACACCTCCACCACTTTGCCGATGCCTCAAAGCGATTGGCAAGCACGTCGCGAGATCCTGACGTCCAGAAAGTACTCTTCCTTGGCAATTCAACCACGCGTTTCGGCGTCGATGGCGAGGAGTTTGTATCGATACTGCATCAGCAGACTGACGTTCCGGTCGTCTGGGAGAAAGTGAATCCCGATAATACGGCCCTCGCAGAATGGTACTATCTGTACAAGAACTTCTTTCACAGTCCCGATGTTCGGCCAGATGTTGTCGTCTTGGGATTCGAGGCCATGCATTTGCGTGACAGCCCGTCAGACCATCCCACTCGACTTGCACAATTCTATTGCAACAAAAAAGACTGGCCCGAGTTGACGCATTTCGACTTACCGAACTTCGAGTCCCGCATGAATTTCATCGCGAGCGAGAATTCCGCACTGTGGGCACATCGGGACCGCGTCGAACGGCGTGTGTTGGATAGTGTCATCCCGCAGTATCGCGAGACGGCACAGCTCATGAACTACTGCCAAAAGACGCCCACCTCAGGACAGGCTTGCCCCACATATGAACGCCTGGAGAATTTGCTGCAACTGCTGAAACAGGACGACGTGCAAATTGTTCTGGCCGCCATGCCGCTCGCAGAGGAATACGACATCGATGAAGGGCTAACGGATATTGCCCGGCGTTACGAGGTCCCTGTTGTTGACTGCCAGCACATCCAGGGGATTACCCCGGACATGTTCCCCGATGGTGTTCACATGACGGCACCGGCTTCCAAACTCTATTCCTCTCACCTGGCACACGTACTCGCATCCCGGCACCTTATTGAGAGAGGTGTCCCAGGTCACCAGGTCGTCGCACGTCCGGAATAACGCGACGTGAATTCAGAATTGACGCCCGGCAGCTTCCCCGCGATATTCATAGACGCATGCCGTCCAGTTTCGTCTGGGCAGCGAAGGTTTGAACGTCACGTCGCGCCGGGAATCTCGTCATGAATCAAAACTTCTCCATCCTGCAGCGACTGGGGATTATGGTCTTCGTGTTCCTGTGTGGCATTCCGGCACTGGAGGTCAATGGATTCGGTTTCGGCATGAATCTGTCATTGACCACCGCCGTGATTTGTGCCTGCGTTGGCGGCATTATTGGCGGAGCGATGATGTGTTCCCGACCCGTTATTGCGGGCATTGTCGGGGGGCTCATTGCCGGTCCAGTCGGCCTGCTGGCCGTTTACTTCTACACCCAGCACCGCGCATCGGTCTGGGATCTGGAACTCGTCATTGTTCAGGGCATTGCCTGTCTCCCCGGAGTTGGTGTCGGCGTGTTGCTGAAGAAAATGCTCGAAGACTCCAACACCGGCGGACGCCGGAACTTGGACTTCGACTAACTACCGAGCACGTTCACGTCACTGGCCGTTGCTGCGGGACGACTCGGCCAGTTTTCGTTTCTCGATCTCGCGGGCCGCGATGATTTCTGTTGGCGTCAACGGAAGTTTATAGCACGTCACAAACGACACGTGGTCCGGAAACGTGACCGGGTCGGGCAGCAAGAGAAAGGACTCCATGTACACTGGCCGGACAGCAATGTTTGCCACGGGAGGATTGTCGAATAAATACTTGACATCCGCCGGACTGAGAGGACGTGTGCCGACCGTCATCCGCAATGGGCGGGCATAAAGTGGGAACACATCACTTGGCTCAAGTTGCGGACAATCGATTTCGCAACCACCGAGGTTTGGCATTTTGGTGAGCGGACTCAAGTCGAAGTGAGACGCAAACTCGTCCTCTACGTTCACCCATTTGATAGACCTGAATTTTGCGACGTCATTGAAGTCGAAATCGTCTCCAATATTCTTGATCGACAGAGAATTAACTTGAGGTGACACCAGCAACCGCAGCATTTGCGACGTGGGAAAATTCACCCCCAGCCAATAGTCCTCTTCCGACTTCGCGAGAATGTCCACAACCGCAGGTGGCAGTTCGCCGCTTGGGTAGTCACGTCCATCGACCCGCAGGTGCTTAACCTTCAAGTTCGTGTACGGTAAATCGAGGACTGCTTGCAAAACACTTTCGCGAGCGATCCCAGATTCGAAAACCACGACAATCGATTTGAGATATTTCAGCCGCGACCGCAGTTGTTGTAATTCAATCGAAAGTTGCTTCAATTCCTCGATTGCTTCCGACTCCGCTTTTCGGCGGTCGTCCCAAATGGGAATGACAATTTCATCGAGCACTTCGGGAAACCGAAGACTCGAAAGTTCATCCAAGCGACCTAACTCGACCGAAAAGATCGGATCGAATTTCACTTTTCTGAGCGTCGTTGGCTGGGAATACTTCCAAAGCTGTGCTGCGGCAACCAGGCGACGGATGTCCTGTACACGTAGCTCTTCGAGCCGAATGTCCCAGGCGACCGAAATCTGAGGACAGGTTTCAGTGAACGCCGCAACCTTCGTTGACGAAATTCCGGCGCATTGCCGGACATTGAGCTGAGTGAGGCTTTTACTTCTTTGAAAATGTTTCAGGCCTTCGTCAGTGAGGGACGTGTCCGAGAGATCAAGGAACCGCAAGTTGGGCAAATCGGCCAATGCCCGGGCTGTCTCATCTGTGACTTTGCAGCCCGATAAGTTGATTCGGGTGAGCGACCTGAGTTTGGCCAGACGCACGGCAGACTGATCAGTGACCTTTGTCCCTTTCAGCGAAACAGCATCTAAATGTCGACACCAAAGTAACGGGTCCACGGCAGTGTCATCGAACTGCTCCCCTTCCACTTCGGCTACGACAACCACACGCCAGGGCGACTCCTGAAACACGGCCCCATGCCTTCGAAGCCAGTGCCGCCCAGTGACGTACCCTTCCACAATCAACCAACTGGCCGCGGCAATAATGACCACGAGAAGCAGTAGCACGCCCCGTCCCAGCCATAACTTCATGAATGAAGCTGGACCAGGTGAGGCCACTTGTTGAGGTGGTGTAGAAGACATCCCGCCACTTTCGGTTACGGCAACTACGAAACAAGGTGTAAAGTTTTCAGGAGCGAATGAACTGGCAATTCACCGACAACCTCCGCTCGGATGCATGCTGCTGCGTCGTCGCCTTCATTGTAGCATGACTGTCTGGATCGCACTTCCTAAAACTCGGTCTCAAATTCCGCCTACCGAAGGGTCGCACTCCGTTATCATCACAAACAATGGGAATTGACCGACGGACGCTTCGGCTGTAGTCTCGAACAATGCCTTCTGATGACATGGGCCGTCCTGCACGGAACTTTAATCACTTCGTAAGGAGACAAGAAATGCAATTCAGTTTCAGGGTGTTGGTGGTCGTAGGATTGATTTCGGCACTGGCGTTTACTGCGACGCGCGCCGACAACGGTGAGCGCAACTTCACTGGAAACTCGTATCACCTCTACACAGCCGCCTTCAAACCCACCGATGCCGGAGTAGTGTCGGTCCCATCGCGGTACAAATGGAGCGTCGCCACGAGTTGGCGGGGCACGGACGCGCAGGGCAACAACTTGCCCGACACGCGCATTATGCTGCGTCTTTATGATCCCGACCACAACTTCACAGCTCTGACGGCGCAAATGGACCTGGAAACCGCCGACAAACTGCAAAAAGATCTTGCCCACATCGTCGCTAGAAAACGACTGGACCCAGACTTTCAACATCGCCCTAAACTGTATGACTCCAGCCTGATTCCAACAGGGCGATTCAAAGGAGTCAACGAAAACGGAGAGGCAATCATCGAACTTGAATACAAGTGAGAAGATCTGCAGTCCTCTGCTGTTTTGTCCGACCTGTTTCGTTCCAGGTACAAGTCAAATCGAAGTCGGAGTTCGACAACGTTTACTCAATGCCCCGCGTACATATTGCAGCACACGTGAATCCCGCCTAATACTCCTGCGAAAGAGGCCAACGTCGAAATGATTAAGTTCGTAATGTGTTTGACCCGACGTGCCGACCTGACCCGTGAAGCATTTCGAGACTACTGGCTGAATCAGCACGGTCCATTTTTCATGAAAAACGCCGATGCGATGGGAGCGAAGCGATACGTGCAGTCGCACACCGTTGATTCGCCGTTGAATCAAGGTCTCAGAGAGTCACGCGGAATGCTCGCCGAATTCGATGGCGTCGCCGAAGTCTGGTTCGAGTCTGAGAAAGCACTAGTTCAGGGGATGAGTTCGCCGGCCGGAGAGGCACTCGCTGCCGCACTTCTCGAAGATGAAAACAACTTCGTCGATCACTCCAAGTCCTCGGCGTTCATCGTGCAGGAACACGAACTCTAATCGACTTTGCAATCGACGTTCTTTCTTCGATGAAGTCAACCTTTCGGTTACGAGGCGCCGCAAGTTCGTTCTTCTCGGTCGAAGTCTTGAGTAGATTGGTAGAACGCTCAATGCGTTCGTTCCCTGCGTCTCACGACCTAAAGAGCGCCACAACAATTCCAGCAAAAGCCCGACAGCAAATCTACCGAGTCGCCTCAAGCAACGACGTGCGCCGAGACTCTTGCGAGCTGGCAGCGTGCCATTGCAACAATCCAGCGACTGCCAGGGTCAGGATGCTGCGACTGAGGGGGAGTGAGAAAAGGTTTGGCGATGCGGGTGCGGCACTCGTGCAGGCATGCCAAATTAAGAGCCCCAAGGCCACGACAATGGGGGAAACTGGTACGGGCTCGCTTCCGCGCTGAGATGATTGTTGTCCCACAGCGAATCCTGCGGTCGCGGCAGTGAGTGTGCCGATTCCGGCCGGGGACCAGCCGAAGACGTCGGAGAGAAAGCCGATGGCCGTCAGCCAGAGTTGTGTGGAAATTCCGCTGGTCAGTTGAATGGCGAGTAGAATGACTATGTCGAGCCACCAGAACTGCATCCCGCCGGGCAGGCGTACCCCGGCCAACTCCGCAGCAACGGCGGCGTAGAGGGCAGCGGCAATAAGCAGGTGACGCATCACATCAGTCCTTTGAAGTTCCTGGGGCCGGAACGTAGTCGGAAATCCTCAATCGAAGCAATGGCGATTGTGGAAATGCACGGGGGTGGCATTGCCCGGTGGTAGGGTCGCGACTACAGTCCCGAAATTGGATGAATTTCGACCGTACGCCTTGAGTAAATGGAATTATGGCTAATCGTTACGCACTGATCTGGGATTTGGATTCACTTTTCGCCCGACCGGACACCACCGAGTTCCAGGGCATTCTGGATGCCTTTCGGAAGGAACTGAACCAACTCGCGGAAGACTCCGAGAGTTTGTCACCAATCGCCGCCGAAAATGGTGCTGCGTGGGGCGACTTTCTCGATCGCGTGAGTGACTTGTCCGCGCGCGGTGGAGATTTGGGGACGTTTGTCGGCTGTCATTCTGCGGCTGATTCCGAAAACAAGGCGTATCAGCAGGTCGAGGCCGTACTGGCCGCAATGGGACCGCAGGAAAACCAAATCTGGAGCAACATTGAAGCGGCGTTTCGCGAAGTGAGCGATGACACTCTCGCCGCGTTTGTTGCATCGGACGAACGTCTCCAGAAAATCGAGTTCTGGCTGGAACAGCGTCGCCGCAACGCACGCATGCGTCTCCCCAAAGACCTCGAAATGCTGTACGCCGACTTGGCCGTCGACGGCATTGACGCCTGGGGCCGCACTTACGACCGCATTATGGGTGAACGCAAAGTCGATTTGCAGGAGAAGGGGGAAATCGTCCGCAAATCGATTGGACGTGTCCGCTTCGACTCTCCCGAACGCACAGTCCGTGAGAACAACTTCCACGCCGTTGAGAAATCATGGAAAGAAGTCGCCGATCCCTGTGCCGATGCACTTAACCATATTACTGGCAGCCGACTGACTCGGTACCGCTACTTGGGATTGCAGGATCACCTCGACGCGCCGCTGCACTTCAACAGAATGCAGCGGGAAACGCTGACGGCCATGTGGGATGTGATTTCCAAGCGGAAAGATCCTCTGCTGAAGTTCTTCAAGAAGAAAGCCGAACTGCTGGGCGTGGAGCAAATGTCCTGGTTCGACCAAATGGCTCCCATCCCTCAGGCGAAGTCGGGCGACAACAAACTTTCGTACGACACAGCTTGCGACACCGTCATCAAAACTTTCACTGAGTTCAGCAACGAACTGGGCGACTTCTCCCAAATGGCGTTCGACGACCGCTGGATTGAAGTAGAAGACCGCAGCGGCAAGCGGCCCGGCGGATTCTGTGCCAGTGTGCCCACGAAGAAGCAGTCCCGCATATTCATGACGTACACCGGTTCGCCGGATGATATGTCCACGCTGGCACACGAACTTGGGCACGCATACCACTCCTACGTGTTGCGTGACCAGCCCTACTTCCTGCGCGGCTACCCCATGAACCTCGCAGAAACCGCCTCAACCTTCGCCGAGGCAATTCTGGGTGATCGACGCCTCAACGACGCGGCCACACCGCAGGAGAAAATCGGCATTCTGAATGGCATGTTGACCGATTCCGTCGCCTTCATGATGAACATTCACGCCCGGTTCCTGTTTGAAGATCGTTTCCATGTGGAACGCCGCGACGGCGAACTCCCGCCCGATCGGCTCACCGCACTCATGATTGAGGCCCAAAAGGAAGCGTATTGCGACGCTTTTGCCGAATGGTCGGAAGTTTTCTGGATTTCCAAACTCCATTTCTACATTACGGGATTGCCCTTCTATAATTTCCCATACACGTTTGGATACCTGCTGTCGCTCGGGGTCTACTCGACGGCAGAGGAGTTTGGCTCGGAGTTTCCGGCGAAGTACCGGGAACTGCTCATCGCGACTGGCTGCAAGAACGCTGAAGACGCCGTGAAGTCCACACTCGGGTACGATTTGACGAAGCCCGATTTCTGGAACAAGAGCATTGATATTGTTGACCAACGGGTCGAACAGTTCCTGCAACTCGCAGATGAACTGCTCTGATTCGCAGTCCACCGGATAATTGCATGCAAGACCCCGCCGAAGACGACCAGATTGATTCGTCGGAACCGCTCGACCTCGACCCCGAATGGGAGTCTGAGCCGGTGCGGATATCGTTCGTCGAAGAGGGCGAGGTCGTCGCGACCACTACGGAACAGCCGGAGTCTGCGCGGAAGAAAGCTCAACGCTGGCTCGATAGCCTGGGGAATTACCCAGGATGCGGACTGCTGGAATCGTTCGGCTGGGTCTTTGCATTTTTCGTCCTGCAAATTGGTTTTTCGATTCCCATTTTCTTTGTGCTCGTCGCTCAGGAAGTCAGTTTCAAAAACGGTCCACCTCCCCCGAAGGTGATGGACCAGGCACTGCAATCGGTTGTTGCGAATCATACGTCACTCATCATTGGTGTCCCGTTGGGACTCACCTGGCTGGTACTAATTCCTGCCGGCTGGTACCGACAGGGACCGAAGACGGGACTCAAGCTCAACTTCGCGGCGCCTTCCATCGCACAATTCTTGCTGGCGCTGACCATTGTCATGCCACTGGGATTCGTGGCCGACGCGCTCTTTGTCCACAGCGAGTCATTGTTCGAGCAGCTAATCCCCGACGGGCTGGCTCAACTTCAGCAGGGAACCGACGTGCGTGGGCCGCTGGAGCAGCTCAAAGATTATCCACTCATCGCCGTACTGTTCCTCATTGCCGTCATGCCTGCCGTTGGAGAAGAGTTTCTGTTTCGCGGTATCATTGGGCGGGGATTGATTAATCGCTTTGGCCTGCTTTTTGGTGTGACGGTAGCCTCGCTGATGTTTGCGGCAGTACACCTCTACCCACCGCATGTCGTCGCCATTTTGCCCGTCGGTTTCGTCATTCACCTCGTGTATTTGAACACACGCAGTTACTGGATGCCCATGTTGTTCCACTTTACCAACAACGCGTTGGCTGTCCTCTACTTGAAATACGGACCGGAAGGAGACTCCGTTCAGCAGAACCCACTGTGGGTGGCGTTCGCGGGCGGTGCCTACGTTATTGCAGCGCTCTTTGTGCTCTATAGCATTCGCACCCGCTACCGCCTGCCGTCCGAAGGCGGAGATTTCAGCGACTCGAATTCAATGCAGAATCAATACGTACCTGTCATGGGAGCGGAAGCTCCTCCGCCTGCACTGGGAATTGATCGCGTTCATCCTGCTGGCAACTGGCCCCTTGTGGTCGCCGGGGCAGCTTTCGTCGTCCTGCTGGCAGAAGTGGCGCTGTTGGTTTGGGCTTAGCCCATCCGAATGCGGCAACTTGCTCCACACACGCCCTGCAATTCTCTTTGCGGAACCTCAGGATAACTCAAACTTCGAACCAGAAGATGTACACGGTCAAAGTTCCGTCGCCGTTGTCGAGGTAGCCAACTCGCATGAAACTCCCGTTGACTTCGACGTCACCTCCCTTGAGGTGGACGGTTTCGACGTCCCACCAGGCGTCTTTGATCCAGTCAACTCGAAACTTGTAGTCTTCGCCACTGAATTCCGCAGTGTCGACGCGCGACTCATCAAACACTTCACCAATGTCGCCAGCCTCGGCGGTGAATTTGCACCACATTGCTGCGTCAAATCCTGGTGAGTAACGCAACTGCGATTCACGGACGACGAGGTCTTCGCGAATGCACATGGTGTCTCGGTACGCCTCGAAACTGGTCAGCGCGCTATGCACCAGAAACCATATGCCGAGCAAAAGCATCAGCCCGAGCGCAAGCACCACCGCTACGGCGATGAGACAGCCATTCCATTTCGATTTGTTGGACTCCGTCAATTCCCTCGGCTCCTCTGCAAACTCTTCACTTGCGAACTCAGTTCGGGCAACAACAATTCGGTGATCAGTCGATGCCCGCGTTCGTTGGGATGCATTCCATCGAGGAGCAGGTCGTTCATGGACTGGTCAGGTTCCTGACCGTATTCGCGAAAGGCCACGTCGACGTCGATGAGGGGTACGCTTTGTTCCTTTGCGATGCGTCTTACAGCGGCGGCGTATTTGGTGAGCAGGACGTTGAATCCGTCGGGATTGTTGGCGTCATACGGCGGCTTGCGGTAGAGCTGCTTCAGCTTGTCGGTCCACTGCAAAGGATTCGGCGTCATGAGTATGACATGCACGTCACGCGACTTCAGTTGCTCAACAAACCCGGCCAAATTCTGTTCATACTGCTCCAGCGAAACACGCGGCCCGGTCGCCGGAGGATTCCGCCAGACATCTACCGCCGAGTCATTAATGCCAAATTGGATGATGACAACATCCGGCGCCTGCTGAAGCACATCCCGCTCAAACCGCTGCTTCGCCAACTCGGTATGATTCCCACCCACCCCGGCATTGATGATTTCCACCGCCTCACCGGACTCAGCAAACCGGTCCCGAAGCTGATGGCAGTAAATCTTCAACTCACCACGTGTTGCTGTCGTGGAATCACCGAAGGCGACAATGCGTATGGTGGGGGTTGTGGCTGGTTGCTGTGCGTGGATTGGAGGGAGAAGCCCGATGGCACTGAGAACGACAGAAAGGTGCAGAAGGAGCTTCAACGGCGAGATCTCATGGGGAGGGTGATGGAGGAATTGTAACCGCAACACGAACTGCTGAAATCGTCTGTTAGATGAACCACGTATAGTTTGGCGAACTCCGAATCAGCCATGGTCGGTCACATGGCGGAGGGGTCGCACCGACAACCTCTGGAGTCAACATTTCGGTTCGCGCTGTGAACTCCTGCAACGGGCCGCTTTCTATTTTGTTTCGTATCGTAGCTAATTCTTTCTTGGTGAAACCAAAGCGTCGGTCAAGGTCCGATTCCGCTGCGGTGCTGGCGGCTTCAATCCTCTCTCGTGAGCGAGCGTCGTTTAGTATCCGGAGTTCCGCATCGGAAAGTCCTCGAAGGCCAATTCTGGCGTTCGTCAATCCCTGCTTCACCCACCAGATCACGTACTTGTCAAATCCATACGGAGCCGAGGGCTTTACCTGGTACCTTTCGGCAGCATTACAAAAAAGAATGAGAGCATTGACAAGGACTTCTGGACGAGGAAGTTGAATCAACATGTCCAATGAAGCGGTCAAGACCCACGGGAAGCACGCCCCTACGAGCTGCATACGTATGGACTGAAAATCCGTCAACAACACCTCGTATCGCTGCAGAGCTTCGCTTCTCCCTTGAGACACCTGTTCTCTTAGTTCCTGTTGAATGAGAGTAGGATAAAGCTTCGCCGGAGGATTCGATCTGCAAACCAAGTCGATGAATGAGTTGTCACCTTCGTGGTTGATGATGTTAATTCGACGGGCACGCTCAGTATCCACATCGTCATTGCTGCTGAAATGTTCTTCGTCCAACACGGCTTGTTCCAGGACTTGTCTCGACGATTCGTTCGAGGCAATTTCTGCGATGATTCCGCGTCGAGTGTCCGCCAATTGGCCAAGCAATGTGTCAATGTCGGGAAACTGGACTTGGTCCAACACCTTGTCATTGTGCGTCGCGACTACCACGCTTGCACATAGCATTTCCAGAACGTCGATCCGTTCGGCCAATGTGAGGTGGGCTGCCGAGGGAAGCTCTCTCACATCACCCGACCCACTTTCTTCGCCCGCTGCCTCGCAGACTACAGACAAGAACGACTCCAAAAATGCCTTTGCCTCATCTGTCGGGCTGTTCATTTCAACACCATCCCGTAGACATCAAATCCAACCAAAACCCCGAGTGAGCGTCAAGAATTCTACTGCGTCGCAAACAAGAAGCAGGCAGCAAAAAAGAAGCAGGCAGCAAACAAATCAGAACCACCCCTTCCACCAGCTCTCTCCACCATCTTCAGCATCGTCTAACATATCCCGCGCCGCATCTTCGTAGTCAGCACTCATTGACAAAAGCAACGCCTCGTCCTCCTCGGTAATGTGGCCTTCAGTGACACATTGACGTAACTCTTCCCTGAATGCTTCGAACTGCCGCAGCGACTCTCGAAGCTCGGGAATTTTACGCTGCGGATCGCTTTCCGAAATTGCATTCGCTAGACGAGCAAATCCCGCAGACGAGGTTTCCTGAAGGGCGTCTGCTCGCTTGTTACGTGTCCGCTTCGTCGTCCCTTGCAAACCAACAATCCGGAAGAATGCGATGCCAAAGGCTCCAACGCCACTTTGGTGCGAATTCATTTGGCCTACCCCCGCAGTCTCCGTGAAATCTCATCCACCACTTCGTTCGCTGGCAGGCGAACTTGTTCCAGGGTGTCGCGGTCGCGGAGGGTGACGGTTCCGTCGGTCAGGGTGTCGCCGTCGATGGTCAGGCACCAGGGGGTGCCGATTTCGTCCTGGCGGCGGTAGCGTTTGCCGATGGCGGCCTGTTCGTCGTATTGGACGGCAATGCCGGCGTCTTTCAGGGCGCGGTAGATTTCTTTGGCCTTTTCGGGGTGGCCGTCTTTCTTGAGGAGCGGGAAGACCGCTGCTTTGACAGGGGCGAGTCGGGGGTGGAATTTCATCAGGGTGCGGGTTTGCATTTTGCCCTTGTCATCCGGGGCTTCGTCTTCGGCGTACGCTTCGCAAATGAAGGCGAGCGTGGCGCGGTCGGCTCCGGCGGAGGGTTCGATGACGTGTGGGATGAATCGCTCGCGGGTGGCGTCGTCGAAGTAGCTGAGGTCCTTGCCACTGCCACGATGCTTCGGCTGGCCGTCTGCATTCATTTCGACGACGAGTTCGCCGTTTTCGTTTTTCAGTTTGCCTTCCATGTGCGAGCGGAGGTCGAAATCGCCACGGTGGGCGACCCCTTCGAGTTCGCCGTATTCACCAGCGGACATGAACGGGAAGGCGTACTCGATATCGGCGGTGCCGCAGGAGTAGTGAGCAAGTTCCTCGGCGGGATGCTCACGCATTTGCAGCTTGGCTTTGTCGAGTCCCAAATTGATGTACCAGTTGAAGCGGCGATCGCGCCAGTACTGGTACCACTGCTGTGATTCATCGGGCCGACAGAAGAACTCGATTTCCATTTGCTCGAACTCACGCGAGCGGAACGTGAAGTTTCGCGGCGTGATTTCGTTGCGGAAGCTCTTGCCAACCTGACAAATTCCCAGCGGCAGTTTGACGCGAGTGGAATCGCAGACGTTTTTGAAGTTCACGAAAATTCCCTGAGCCGTTTCGGGTCGGAGGAAGGCGGCATCTTCTTCTGTTCCGAGAGCACCAATAATGGTTTTGAACATCAGATTGAAATCGCGCGGCTCGGTGAGTTGGCACTTGTCGTGCTGACCGACCATTTTGCTCGGCTTGTTCGGGCAGGGGATGGCGGCCATGTGGTCTTCGCGGAAGCGGCCTTTGCACTCGCGGCAGTCGACCATTTTGTCCACGAACAGGTCATAGTGCCCGCTGCACTTCCAGACCTGAGGATGCATAATGATGGTCGTTTCCACGCCGACCATGTCGAAGCGGGACGGAGCACCGGCGGGGGCGTCGATGTTGTCGTGCCGGCCAATCATGTCTTCCCACCAGACATTGCGGACGTTCCGCTTCAGGTCGGTACCGAGTGGACCGTAATCCCAGAATCCGTTGAGTCCTCCATAGATTTCGGAGTTCTGGAAAATGAATCCACGTCGCTTACACAGGGCGACAATTTTGTCCATGTCGACAGTCATCTGAGTTTTCTACCGGTCTGAAGTCAGTCTTGCAGGTTATATGAAGTGCCTTCGCCACCCTTGAAACGAGTCGAAGGCGGAATTCTAAGTGGTCTGAAAATGCGATCTTACGCATCATTCTGGGGAGTCTATCGAATGAAACGAGGAGACGGAATTCGACTTCCTGCCAATTCACGCCAATCTCAACATTGGCTGTGGGAATACGCGTGATGTGCCGGTACATCCGATGAATTGTGGCAGGCTGTCGGGACTTGTCACCCTCCCGCCGGCGAAGCCGTGTTGAGACCGGGGACATGGGAAACAGGTGTGCGGAGACATGGAAGACACATCCCTTCCTCCGCCGCGATCCTCCAAAACTCCAGCAGTTGATTGTGTTTTCCGGCGGCGAACCTGAAGATGGTTTCAATCCGCCTTCGTCACTTATCCCAGAAGAGTTTGGACATCATGAGCATCTCGAAAGAACTGCTGACCGTTGCCCTGCTGATTGTTTTATCCATGAGCGTCCAAGCTCAGGACAATTTGGACTTTGGAACGGTCACCGAGCGACATGAAATGATTCCCATGCGAGACGGCATCCGCCTCTCGGCCTATTTGTATGTCCCTCAAGGCGAGGGGCCGTGGCCCGTTGTTTTTCAGCAGCGGTATGTCAGTATACGTGGCGCGGGGACCCGACAGAGTGCCGCGAAACTGGCCGAGGCGGGGTTTGTGGTTGCGATGGTGAACTACCGCGGCACGCATTTGTCTGAAGGGAAGTGGGTGGGATACCGGGCCATGCAGTGGGGCGAACTGCGTGACGGATACGACGCCTGCGAATGGCTCGCGGAGCAGCCTTGGAGCACTGGAAGGGTCGGAACCTTTGGGGGATCGCAAGGGGGCTACGCTCAGAACTATCTGGCCGTCACTCAACCGCCGCATCTTGTCTGTCAGTACATGACGGATACGGGACTCAGCCTGTTTCACGAAGGGTATCGCATTGGCGGAACAACTCGGCCAGAGAGGTTTCATTCCCTCGCACATGTCTGCCGGAACCCCGATGACAACCGTGCCTTGCTCGAAGAGTGGTACCAGCATCCCCACTATGATGAATACTGGCAGGCGGAGGATTGCACCCTGCACTTCGACAAAATGAACGTCCCCTGCTTCACAATTGGAAGCTGGTACGACTTCATGAATCAGGGCTCCATTGCCAGCTTTCAGGGGCGGCAAGAGCACGGCGGCGAAAACTCCCGCAACCGGCAGCAACTGGTTATCGGTCCGTGGCTGCATGGTGGGGCAAAAGGAAATCGTATTGGTGAGATGGTTTACCCGGAGAATGCAGCGTGGCCCATGGCTGATCATATGGTCCGCTGGTTTTCGCACTATCTCAAAGGCGAGGAGAACGGGGTCGAGCAGGAGCCTGCAGTCCGCTACTACGTCATGGGGCCGGTCGGTGAAGCGAACGCTCCCGGGAACGTCTGGCGGGAAGCGGACAACTTTCCACCGGAATCAACTGCCACGGCGTGGTACCTGCGAGAAAATGCCGCGTTGTCGCTCGTCGCGCCCACTGCCGAAAACGGTTCCACCAGCTATACCAGCGACCCACGCCACCCCATGGAAATTCCCGGGACGGCCTTCCCCGGAGCCGCTGATGCACGGGCCTACGAACAACAGGCGGAAGTGCGAACCTTCACGACAGAACCGCTGACTAGTCCAATCGAGTGGACAGGCCGTGTCTTTGCGGAGTTGGAAGTCTCTTCCACCGCGCGCGATACCGATTTCATTGTTCGAATTAGCGACGTCTATCCCGACGGGCGTTCCATGCTCATTGTGGACTATCCCTGGCGGGCTCGTTACCGCGAAGGTTTCGACCACGAAGTGCTCATGACTCCTGGCGAGGTCCACAAGGTCAAATTCCCCGTGGGATGGATGAGCCAAATCTTCAACACGGGCCATCGTATTCGTGTCACCATCTCCAGCACCGGCGCTCCACTGTACGAATCTAACCCCCAAAACGGTCGCCCACTAACCATCGAATTCCCCGACGACGCCGTATCCGCCGTGAACACGGTGCACCACAGCAAACTTCATGCCTCCAGAATCATTGCCCCGGTGTGCGGGAAGGATTGATCGAAGAGCAACAATTGGCGTGAACTGAAAACCCGGTATGGTCGGCGGACATTTCGGCCATCGAAGCGCAAGTCGACATGTACAACATCCAAATCGAAGCGTGTTCAGCAATTTGAAGCGGCCTCCAAGGCTCAACTTCATTGACTGTGATGATGGAGGCTGGTTGATGTGGGCGCTGTGCCTGGTTGGTGATTGAAGGCCAGCAGAACGGGAGTTACCATCGCGGTTGATTTCTCAGATGAAATTCCAGTCGGCCCGAAGGTCACAATATGAAACACTGCATGCAGCCGCCAATCCAACGTGGCACGGACTCGCGTTGGATTCAAACGAGCATGTTGGCACTGTGGGTGTTGTCCTGTTCCGTCGACGCAGCGCCCATTGAATACCAGCGCGACATCGCACCGATTCTGTCGCAGCATTGCCTGAAGTGTCACGGGCCGCAAAAGCAGCAGGGAGGACTGCGGCTGGATGTCAGGGAATCTGCGTACAAGGGTGGTGATTCGGAAGATCCGGCGGTTGTCCCGCTCAATGCCGCTAAGAGTCGTTTGATGGAGCTGGTCACCTCGAAGGAAGAAAATGAGCGGATGCCGCCCGAGGGTGAACCGCTTTCCCCGGAGCAAATTGAGAAACTACGACGTTGGATTGATGGTGGCGCGGTCTGGCCTCAGTCTGACGAAGCGGTCGCCGCAGCTCCCTTTGAACTGGTCATTACGGAAGAGGACCGTCAGCACTGGGCGTTCCGTCCGTTGCAGGACGTTGAACTGCCACCAGTTCAAAATGAGGAATGGAGCCGCACTCCAATCGACCGTTTCATTTTGCATGCATTGGAAGCGGAAGGATTAATACCGAATCCTCCTGCCGACTCACGGACACTGGCCCGGCGTGCGTATTTCGATTTGATTGGACTGCCACCACAATGGAAACAGGATGGCGGCAAACTGAAAGAAGAACGCCTTGGCATTGAAATCGACGCTGCGGAATCTGTGACGGGACTGTCGGACGACGTGCTTTCGCAACTGCTGGAGTCAGAACATTATGGTGAACGCTGGGCACGGCACTGGCTGGATGTCGCCCGGTACGCGGACAGTAGTGGAATGGAGTCAGATCATGACCGGCCCAACGCCTATCATTTTCGCGACTTCGTTGTTCGGGCTCTGAACAACGACATGCCATTCGATCAGTTCGTCCGTTGGCAGTTGGCCGGGGATGAACTCGCTCCGGATAATCCCGACGCCATCGCCGCCACTGGATTTATCGTGGCGGGATTCAGTCAGTTGCTGAACGTGCCCATGGAGGAAGAGAAACTGCGTCTGCGGGCCAACGAGCTCGACGACATGGTCGTCACCACCGGGCAGGCACTGCTGGGGCTCACGCTCGGCTGTTGCCGCTGTCATGATCACAAATATGACCCCATTACCTCTCGCGACTACTACCGACTGACCCGCATTTTCAACAGTGGAAATCGTCAAGACGTGCCGCTGGCGTCTCCCGCAAAACTGAAGGAACACCAGCAGGCGAAAGCTGCCTGGCAGGCCGAATACGACGCGGTCATCAAGCAACGTGACGAATGGCTGAAGGAAGCACGTCGGCCAGTAGAGGATCAAGTGCGTCAGAGGAAGATCGCTCAACTCCCCATTGACGACAATCAGAGGAAGCTGCTGACTGACCAACCCAAGGCCGACGAGGCGAAGAAACTGGCGGACAAGTTCAAAAAGCAACTATCGATTTCTGATTCAGAGTACGTGGCCGCACTCGCCGAACCCGAACAGAAGCGATGGCGTGAACTGGAATCCGCGGCGCAGGCTGTCGCCAAACGCAAACCCGCTGATTTGCCTGTGACGTTTGCATTCGAAGATTCCGCCGCCGAGCCGCCTGTGTCCTGGTTCTTCGAACGGGGAGATTTTCTCGCCCGTCGCGAGAAAATGGAGTTGGGATTCCTGACCGTGCTGACGAATGATAAGTCGGCAGGTGAGTATTGGGACACGGCGCGGGAGAACCCACTACGCGACGACAGTACACAACAGCGTCGGGCGTTGGCGGACTGGATGACCGATGTGGATCAAGGCGCCGGAATCCTCCTGGCTCGCGTTATGGTGAACCGGATCTGGCAGCATCATTTCGGCGAAGGGCTTGTCCGCACGCCAAACGACTTTGGCACACGAGGCGAAAGGCCGACTCATCCAGAACTGCTCGAATGGCTGGCGAACGATTTTGTGAAGAGTGGCTGGAGCATCAAACATGTGCATGAGCTCATTGTGAACAGTGCCACCTATCAACAGTCTTCCCAGTTCGATGAGGCGACGGCGACCATCGACCCCGAGAACCGACTCCTTTGGCGATTCAGCCCACGTCGTCTCGAAGCTGAGGCGTTACGAGATGCCATGCTCGCTGCCGCGGGAACACTCAACACCCAAATGTACGGTCCCAGCTTCAAGCCGCCGATTGCCGTGGAAGCCATGCAGGCCCGGAACGTGAAAAGCCCTTACCCGCGTGATGTGAAAGACGGTCCGGAGAATCGTCGCCGCTCGGTGTACATGTTCCATAAACGGGTTGTGCAGTATCCCCTCATGCAAGCCTTCGACGCACCCGACGCCCAGGTCAGCTGCGGACGGCGTATTAACACCACTGTTGCTCCCCAGGCACTCGCGTTGTTGAACGATCCGTTCGTCAGGCTGCGGGCCGAGGAACTGGCGAGTCGAATTGCTGCTGAATCGGGTGATGACATCGACGCTCGTTTCCGCCTCGCATTCCAATTGACGCTCGCGAGGCAACCCGACGCCGATGAACTAACCGCGGCCCGTTCTTTCATCACACAACAAATCGAATCACGCCAGCAGCGAGACAAAAATCCAGAGACCGTCAGCAATGCTGCCTGGGCCGACTTGTGCCAGTCGCTCTTTGGCCTGAACGAATTCATTTACGTCGATTGAATCCAACCATGAACACCCTGCAACAACACTGCGGAAGATTTCAGTCTCACCTGTCCCGTCGCGATTTGCTGGCGAAGGCTGGTGCCGGTATGGGAATGCTCGCCCTGTCCGGCTTACTCGGAAAGGAACAAGTGCATGCAGCTGACGCGGAGCCACATGCGCTGAACCCGCTGGCTCCAAAGGAGGGACATTTTCCTGCAAAGGCCAAGGCGGTGATTTGGCTTTTCATGGAAGGTGCGCCGAGTGCTGTCGACATGTTCGATCCGAAGCCAGAGCTGACGAAACGGGACGGGCAGAAAATCGACATCGACGTTTTCAACGGGAATCCCGGCCCGTTGATGAAATCACCCTTCAAGTTCAAACAGTACGGCGAGACCGGCTCGTGGGTGTGTGAGCATTACACGAACGTAGCGAAGCATGTTGATGACTTTGCTTTTATTCGGTCCTGCTACAGCGAATCGAACGACCACGTTCCTGCCCTGTACCAAATCAACACCGGTATTCCGCGTCCGGGATTTCCCAGCGCCGGCGCATGGGTGACGTACGGACTCGGTACGGAAAACGAAAATCTGCCAGGGTTTGTCGTGCTGGGGAATAACCAGGGGGTCAAGGGGGGCAACCTCAACTGGAGTTCGGGATTCCTTCCGACAACCTACCAAGGCACACTGTTTCGCCCTGAGGGAAACCCGGTCATTAATTTGTCACGTCCGGCCAATGTGTCACAGGCCGACCAGCGGGCTCAACTGGACTTGATGGCACAACTCAATCGGCGGCATTTAGAACAACGTCCCGGCGAAGAGGAACTGCTCGGTCGCATCCAGAGCTTCGAACTGGCCTACCGCATGCAAATGGAAGCGACCGATCTTGTCGATTTCAGCACGGAGACAGCTGAAACTCGTAAAATGTACGGCATCGACGAGAAGGAGACGCGGTCGTTCGGATCCAAGTGCCTCATGGCGCGCCGACTCATTGAACGCGGTGTGAGGTTTGTACAGGTCTACAGTGATGGAGAATGGGACGCACACAGTGATGTGAACGGCAATCACCGAGGGCACTGCCGCGCGACCGACCGGCCCATTGACGCGTTGCTCACCGACCTCAAGCGGACAGGCTTGATCAACGACACATTGGTCATTTGGGGAGGCGAATTCGGTCGCATGCCCGTGTCACAGGGGAATGGCGGACGCGACCACAACCCGAATGGCTTCGGCATTTTCATGACCGGCGCGGGAATCAAGAAGGGTGTCAGTTATGGTGAGTTGGACGATATTGGCTACCGCGCCGCCGTGGACCGAGTCTCGGTACATGACCTGCACGCCACCATGCTGCACTTAATGGGAATTGACCACGAACGACTCACGTACTTCCACAACGGCCGTCGGTACCGGTTGACGGACATCGCGGGCGAATTGCTCACCCCAATTCTGGCGTGATTCGTTTCGCTGTTGCTCCTGCACGTTTGATCAAAAAAGTGGAGCCCCTCCCGTATACTTCGCCACCGCCTCGGTATCGAGCGTGAGTCCGAGTCCGGGAGAATCGGGAATTTTCAGGAATCCTTCTGCGTCGAGTTGCCATCCACTAGCAGTGATTTCATCAATGAACGGTGAACCTGTGAGGTACTCGACAAGATGAGTACCGGGAAAGGCGGACGCGAGTTGTAAGTCAGCGGCGAGACCGACGGCGGTATTCCAGCCATGCGGTATGAAGCGGATTCCTCGTTCCTGCGCCATCCAGGCAATGCGACGTTCTTCGCTAATGCCGCCAACTTTGGTGACATCGGGCTGAATGATGTCAAACGCCCGTGCATCGAGCCACGGTTGAAAGGCTTGCCTGCGGGTCAACACTTCACCACCGGCAATGGAGACGGGCGAGTGCTCGCGCAGTTTGACGTAGTCGTCCAAGGCGTCAGGCGGGAGTGCTTCTTCGAACCAGTAGACGTCGTAATTCGCCAGCATTCTGGAGGCATTCAGTGCCCACTTGTAACCGTTTGTCCAGAACGCGTCGCTGGCACCGGCATCAACCATCAGCAGACAGTCGCTGCCAACGGCCTCGCGGGCGGCACTGACAATGGCTTCATCGGTTGCTGCGTTCTCGCGACCGAAAGGTCCCCAGCCGATTTTGAATGCGCGAAAGCCTTGAGCTTTGACTGACAACAAATGGTCGCGGAGCTTGGCAGGCTCGTCCATGAGAAGCGACGCGTAGGGCTGTACTCGGTCGCGGTAACGTCCACCAAGTAATCGTCCAACGGGCTGGCCGGTGGCCTTTCCCAGCAGGTCCCAGAGTGCAATGTCGATTCCGCTGATAGCGTGCGTAATGCTTCCACCGCGCCCCAGCCAGAACATGTGCTGATGTAACTTTTCGCTGACCCGTTCTGGTTCAAGAGCATTCTCGCCGACGTAGAGCGGCTCCAGAACTGCCAGAGCCGCACGGACGAGCGCGTCGTTCGTAAAGACACTCCCGAGGCCGAGTTCTCCTTCTTCAGTATGAACCGCAATGAGCGTGTGCACACAATCTTCGGGCCGGATTTCATTGCTCCAGCCCCCTTCCGGTGTGGCACCGCGCAATCCGGCACAGCGAATTTCTCGAATCTTCATTGGTGGGCATGACCTTTCAGGAATGTCTTCAATGACGTCAATGGTTGAGGACATGCTAGCTATGACTGCTAGCGTTGGTAGACTTCCACTTTTGGTACAAAACTTACATCAGTGTCGAGCGGGAAAATTGGCCGGGGGCAACGAGTGTGTCCCAGACGCGGCAAGTTCGCGCTGGAGGATCCGTCCGCGTCGACATTGATCATTTTTGCACACCACTCCGCGTACATGTGCGGCTGACAATGCGGTGATTTGATGACAACGGCATCGAACTGTTGGGGGGTCTGTCCGTGGGCGAGAAAGTATGATCGATCATAAAGATTGACCGCTCTGCTACTGACCACGATTGTAAAATTATCAATCTGCAGTACAGCAGTCGGGCCTGCAAGCCACTCTTCTCCAAAAGATTCGCTCCGGAATCTTCCATCGGAAAGTAGACGCACACTCCCCTGCACTTCCAATGGTGAAAATCGATTGGGGTCGAGTGTGCCGCCGAGCGTGACACTAATTGTGCTTCCAATCCCGGCCGCAAATGCCTTTTCGACTGCAGGAGCATCAACGATGGGAATGAGCGCTCGCCCCTGGTAATCAGCCGCGAGCAAAGCTCGCAGAACTTCATTGCTGTCTCCCGACGCTCCGGAGCTCGTCGCGTCGGCTGCATCAACAATGCCCACAGTTCCCCGTTCGTTGCTCTTCACAAGGGCAGTCATCTCTTCCAGAGAGACGAGCGGGACACGCATGTGAGCGTGGTTCGCCCAGAACGATTCCGCGATTTCTATCGCCTTCGCTTTCGCCAGTTCGGGGTCGTTGTTCGTCACGACAAAACTGTATGTTTGCAACGCGGGAACATCAGTGAAGGGATTGCCGATGAACATTCCGGCCGACAAACCGGGCGATGATTGTTCGACTTCCTGCGCCAGTCGAATGCTGTGTCCGAACAGACCGGTCTTGGTGATGAGTTCGTCCCCGCGAACGAGTGCCGGGATGGCGACTTTGGCCGTCACAGGGTGCGCTTCGCCTGCCAAAATCTTCAACAAGAGTCGCGCCGCACGCTGACCCGTCTCAAAGAAATCGACATGCGGGTACGTGTGATAGGCAACAATCGCGTTACTTTGTTCCGGAATGCGATTCGTCAGAATTCCATGCAAGTCGAGCGAGACAACAATGGGAATGTCCTGTCCCAGAATTTTGCGAGCCTCCTCAATGAGAAAACCTTCGGGGTCAAATTCCACTTCGCTGGCCATGGCTCCATGCATGCAGAAGTAAACACCATCAACCGGCGGAGCCGCACGCAGGCTATCGAGAAACTCGGCTGCAATCCTTTCCCAGGCCGACTGAGCCAGCGTTCCGGTCGAAGTAATGAAGAAGGAACTGTAAGTCGGTATGACCTCAACGTGCCCCTCACTCTCGAAAACACTCAACGCACCTCCCACTTCATTTCGAACATTGCGATGGTAGTCGAGAATGTCCTGTCCGAAACGCACCACAAAATCGTCGTAGCCACTCAAGTGGGGATTAAAGGTGGAGACCTCCTGCTTGCATTCGGCAATGAGAATTCGGGTCATGGTGACTCCACAAGCAGGGATTCGGGATCGACTTGCTGGGCAATGACGGCCACACAGTCACCCTGTTGAGTGAGGCAGGGAGCACGCATGGTCATGAAATAGCCGTCTCGATGAGCAACAATTGGTGCGGGTAGGCGCTCGGGACGTTCCATGTTGTGAATCAAACCAACAGTGTCCCCTTCCCTGACTGCACTCCCAAGGTCGCATTTTACTTCGAATACGCCCGACTCCGGAGCGAGCAAATAGTCACCTCTGTCGAGTGCCTGAGTCAGAATCGTCGGTGGCTTTCCCAAACTCTCGCGAGTGTCGACTTCACCCTGCAGAACACCAACATGTCGGAGCACGTTCTGCAGTCCTTCCCGTGCAATCCGGTGCACGCTCGCGGGAATGGCTTCACTCCCACCGAGCTCGGTAGTAACAACGGTCTTCCCCTGATTCTCTGCTTCGACTGGCAAAAGTCCTGTCCCGGCAATGTCCGCATAAAGAAAGGCAAAGTCGGTGTTCCAGGCCAGCATGGCCGCCATCATTCTGCGCCGCTGCTCCATGTCTTCGACAAGGTGCATATGGGCGCAGGGGACGAAAACCATGCTTCTGCCTCCCGAATGGATGTCGATGACAACATCGCTCATGGGAAAAAAAACAGTCGTCAGAAAATGAGCAATTTGACTCGTAACCGGTCCCTCAGGTGTGCCGGGAAAAGCGCGGTTCATATTCATCCCGTCGAGCGGAGATAGTCGCTTCGCCTCACGGGCTGCAGGGAAATTCAGCGACGGAATGAGAATGATCCGTCCTGTGACTTCATCTGGGTCCAGCTCACGCGACAAGTTCCAGGCAGCGATTTGCCCTTGATATTCATCACCATGATTTCCACCGATGATGAGAACCGTTGGTCCGCCACCATTCTTGATGCAGGTAATTGGAATGAAGACGTTCGCCCACCCTGCCAGGTCGTGCGAATACGGAACCTGCAAATAGCCGTGCTGCTTTCCAGTTTGATCAAAATCGATGGCGGTAAACAGCATGTCAGTGATCCAGTTTTTGCGTAGGGTCCATACTCTGACGGCAATCAACAAGAGCCCAGCAGATTCCGGCTCCGACGTAGAATAGTCCGACGATGAGGAACATTGGAGTGAAGCTCGTCACAATGACGGTCTCGCCGTCGACAAGGGTCTTCGTCGAAAAGAAATCGAGGAGTGGTCCGAAAATGAGCGGCATGACCAAGCCGCCAATATTTCCTCCGGTGTTGATAATGCTGAACACAGTTCCCGAAAACCGCCCGCCGAGGTCGGTCGATGTGCCCCAGACCGTTGGTTGCGTCCAGTCAGTAAAGAATTTGACGAAGAAGAGCCCCACGGCCACTCGCTCGGGCGTCGGCTGAATGATGGAAACCCAAAGGGAAAAGGCGGCGAGAAACTTCCCGCATACACCAACGGAGGAGCGCCCCCAACGGCGGCCAATTCGCGGGACAAGCCAGTCGTTGAGAATACCTCCCACAATCCCACCGACGGCCCCGCCAATGAGTGGCAGACTGACCATCCAGCCGAGGTCCTTCATGTCGGCAACCCCCAGAGAAGCGAAGAAACTTCCCAGCACAAGGGTGTAAACCACGTCAGCTCCCGCGTTCAGGAACTGTTGAACCACCATCACACGCAGGCTGAAATTCTTCAGTGCAGCTTGCGTGGACAACACTTCGCGTTTCCCCTGTTGAACGGGCTCGCCATCGCGAATGAGTTCTGCTTCCGCTTCATTTGCGAAGGGATCTTCCTCGGGGGAATTCCGAAATGTCGCGTAGAAAATCAGTCCGAAAATGACACCGGGGATCGCCATAATCACGAGTGCCACGCGCCACGACAGCCCGAGGTAACCCATCAGCAGTGTCGCCATGATGATGGACGACATTGCACCGCCACCACGCCCGAAGAAGCTGGCTACCCAACCCTGAACACGAGTGCGGCTTGAACGCGGAAACCAACTGCGCGTGACCTGCCCCAACGCAGGATAGCCCCCCGTCTGCGCCGCTCCGAAAAGCAACCGGACAAAACCAAGGCCATATGCATTTCCGGTCAGCCCATGAAGTGGCAGGATGATAGCCCACGCCAGAATGATGACCGTTAAGACAATGTGCGGTCCGTAGAAGTCGGCCGCGACGCCTGTGGGAATCGATCCGAAGGCGTACGTGGCATAAAACGTCGTTCCAAATGCTTCCAGCGTGGTATTGCTGAACCCGTACTCTTTCTGTAGCTCAGGCCGAATGACGTTCCAGGTGTAGCGATGCAAGTAGAGAAAGAAAGACGTTGCCGACGCCAGCCAGAAGACCACCATCCTGCGACGAGTCGCTGCCGAGGTCGACTGATTGTGCGTCATTGGATGTCTCTCCCCTCAGATGTCACAGCGACAGGTTGTGTTCATCGTTGTCGGTTCATCTTGTCACATCACACCATAAATATCGAATTTGGCCTCCGGTGACATCATGGGAGCGGAAATTCATTCCGGCATCACTGTATGCAGCACTCCGCCAATCAAATGAACGATGCGTACGCCCGGGCCACTGCTTATGGCGGACGATTGATTCCCACCAGTTTGTGCATTGAGATACGGGCAACTGCTTCCGCGGTTGGCGGACTCTCCAGTCGACCGATAGAATTGCGGGTCAGACTATCCGCCGAAGAGTTGCTTCTGTGATGAGATTGGCCGAATGAAAATCACTGCCATTGAGACGTTCGTCTGTCACGCCCGCATGCGGAACTGGATTTTCGTCAAGGTCACCACCGATCAGCCGGGGCTGTTTGGCTGGGGGGAGGCGACACTCGAATGGCATACGCGAAGTGTCGTTTCAGCTGTCGAAGATATCGCGGAACTGGTCGTGGGCGAAGATCCGCGGCGAGTCGAGCATCTTTGGCAAATGATGTGGCGCCAACATTTCTGGCACGGAAATGGAATTGTACGTTCCACGGCAATTGCCGGAATTGACATCGCGCTCTGGGACATTGTCGGCAAAATTCATGGAGTGCCGTGTCATCAACTCTGGGGGGGGCCGGTCCGCGACTACATTCGACTCTATTGCCATCTTGGCGGCGGAAATCTCGAACACTTCTACGAGACCCCTGTCGACAACGCCAAGCAGTTCGCCGACCTTGCGCACCAGGCCACAGGGGACGGATTCTCGGCGTTCAAATCAATGGCCGTGCCGCCAACCATGCCGATTGAAGGCTTGAAGCCTGTCAAAGCTGCGGAAGCCTGTGTTGCCGCTATGCGAGATGCCGTCGGCGATGAGGTTGACATCATGGTGGACTGCCATGCCCGTCCGTCACCGGCAATGGGTTTGAGGTTTGCCGTCGCTCTGGAGCCGTATGGCCTCTACTTTTTTGAAGAACCATGCTGGCCCGAATCGATTGAAGGTCTCGCCACCATCAATGCCGCTGTGTCGACACCCATTGCCACAGGAGAACGAATGACGCACCTGGCCGCGTTTCGCGATTTGTTTGCAGCGAAGGGATGCGACGTCTGTCAACTCGACCTGACCCATTGCGGCGGATTCACGGAAGCTCGACGCGTCGCCGCATTGGCAGACGCCTACCGAATTGCGCTGGCGCCACATAATCCCCAAGGTCCGGTGAGCACAGCGGCTTCGCTGGAGTTTGGGTTCTCTCAGCCGAGTTACATTATTTGTGAATCGGTTCACGATGACGTGCCTTGGCGAAGCGAAATTGTTACGGAAGGATTTGAAGTCGATCCCAAGACACGCACGGTCCGGCCCAATCAGAGGCCCGGGCTGGGAATTGAAATCAACGAAGAAGCGGTCAAAGCACATCCGTTCCAGCAGGAAATTCCGCAGCGAGTCTTCTACCCAGACGGTAGCGTAGGCGACTGGTAAGCGAAGTTAACAAGAGTCAATCGATGGCACAGCCTCAACCACTACGACATGCCAGCGTGTCCGCCACTTTCGGAGTTTCCAGAACGGAGATAACGCCTCCCGTTGGCATCTACTCGCGAAACTGGGGGGCGGCCAAGCATGATACGGCGACGTCAATTCATCGCCCCCTCACGCTCAATGCACTCGTTGTTCAGAGTGATGAAACAAAGCTCATTCTCATCGATGCCGACCTCGGATGGTGGCGTCCGATGAGCCTGTTTCGGCGGTTTCAAGGCCGTCTGCTGAATGAGTTTTCCCTGGAACCGCATCAACTGATTTTTGCACTCACTCACTCGCATGCCACTGCACCACTCATGGATCCCGATCCGGCTCTTCCAGGCAGTGAGTTACAGGAGGAGTGGCTGGAGCGGGTGTACCAATCAGCCGTGGAAGCAATTCAGTCAGCGCTTACAAGTTCATCCGCTGGCGTTCTGGAATGGCATTCCGGAAGCTGTCAGCTCGCCTCGAACCGGGACTTGCCGGAGCCAGACGGAGAACGTTTTCTCTGTGGCTACAATCCCGAGAATAGTGCCGACTCAACGCTGGTCATCGGGCGTTTAACAGATTCATCCGGTGCAATGCGCGCGGTTCTGGTGAACTACGCATGCCATCCCACCACGCTGGCGTGGGAGAACGAATCCATTTCGCCCGACTACATTGGCGCCATGCGTGAAACCATCGAACAGGCGACTGGGGCCAACGCATTCTACCTGCATGGAGCATCTGGGGAATTGTCACCGAAGTATCAGTATGTGGGTGATGTCGAAGTCGCCGATCGCCACGGTCGACAATTGGGGTACGCGACGTTGGCGACGTTGTTCGACATGAATCCCGCGTGTCAGGAACTGGCCTATACCGGAGTAATGGAATCCGGAGCACCGCTGGCGGTCTGGCAACATCGTGAGTATTCACCTTCAGCACAAATCATGGGCGATCAGACTTCCGTCCATTTGCCGCTCAAAGATTGGCCAACAGCAGATGTCCTCGAGCAACAGCGCGCAGCCTGTGAAGACCGTGCACTTCAGGAACGGCTACGGCGAAAGCGAGACATCCGACGCGTTCTCGGTGACGGAACAACACATGCTGTCCAGTTCTCAGTGTGGAAACTGGGTGAAGCCATTCTGGTGGGATCCAGTTGCGAAGCATATTCGAAATTGCAGACGGAATTGAGAGCAAGGTTTCCGAATCGCACGCTGGTTTGCATGAACCTCATTAATGGAACCATTGGGTACCTTCCACCGGAAGAGAATTACGAATTCGACATCTATCAGGTATGGCAGACACCATTTGCCAGAGGGAGTCTTGAGCGACTCATTGACGCCATGGAAGATCGCATTAATGAGATGATCTCTCGTTAATCACTTCGTCCCGACCATTTCCGCGAACTCGCCTTTCATTACCTCCGAGAAGCAAATCGATGACCAAGAGAATTGAAGGCGTGCTGCCGATTGTCCACACGCCGTTTGATGGCCAGGGTGAAATCGACGTCGACAGCCTGCAGCGCGAAGTTGACTGGGTATTTGAAGTCGGAGCAGAAGGTATTTGCTCGGCCATGGTTTCTGAGCTGCTTCGACTCACCACTCAGGAGCGAAACTCATTGAATCGTACGCTCGTCCAAATGGCCGATGGTCGAGGCGTCGTCGTGGGGAGTGTCGGGGCAGAAAGTACAAAGCAGGCTATCGAATACGCCCACGCAGCCGAGGAGGCGGGTTGTGATGCCATTATGGCCATCCCGCCGATTTCGACAGCGATTCCCGATGCCGCGCTGTGGGAATACTTCAGCGCATTGGCGAATTCCGTGACAGTTCCGCTCATTGTGCAGGATGCTTCGTCCTATGTTGGCGCCGCCATCTCGACGCAGTTCTATGTGCGGTTACTGGACGAGTTTGGCCCGGACAAAATCCTCTTCAAGCCAGAGGGAGCCCCCATTGGTCCCAACATTTCGGACTTACGTGACGCCAGTAACGGGCGGGCGCGAATGTTTGATGGGTCGGGTGGAGTGTTGTTAATTGACGCTTTTCGACGCGGCATCGTAGGTACTATGCCGGGCGTTGACCTGTTGGATGGCATTATTGAGATGTGGCGAGCACTCAAACTCGGTAATGAACAACGCGCCTACGAAATCTATTTTCCAATTTGCGGCATTGTCGCCTTACAGCTGCAGGCAGGACTGGACGGCTTTCTGGCCATTGAAAAGCACATCCTGGTTCGACGCGGCATTTTCAAATCAGACAGTCGACGCATGCCCTACTCGTGGTCGCTGGACCGCGAGACGGAAGAAGAGGTTGACCGCTTGTTGGATATGCTGCTGGACAAACTTGCATCCGATTCATCGACCAAGGACGTGTAGGCCATGACACAGTCCCAAGAGTCACAGCCCACCATGGTTCGCTACCAGGTCCTGGCACTGCTGACCCTTTCGTCGGCAATAGCCTATCTGACGCGAAGTGCGGTAAGTGTTGCGGAGAGCACCATTCGCATTAAGCTGGGACTGAGCCTCGTGCAGTCCGGTACGTTTATGGGGATGTTCTTCTGGAGCTATGCCCTGCTCCAAATCCCCGGAGGGTGGCTGGCCTATGAAAAAGGTGCAAAGTATGCACTCATGCTGTTCATGATTTGTGGCGCGGTCGCAACGTTTTGCATTGGAATTGCTCCGGGGCTGTGGCTCCTGCTGTTGGCACAATTGGTCATGGGGGCCGCGCAAGCAGGCCTGTTCCCGGCCGCCTGTTATTCGATTTCGCACTGGGTACCCGTAACCCGTCGCGCCTTTGCCTGTGGTGTGCTCACAATGGGCATGCAGGTTGGTGCAGTGGCGGCCAGCATCCTGACTGCGAAACTCATCGGCAAGATCGACTGGCGATTTGTGTTTGTCATTTACTCCATTCCTGGATTTATTTGGGTGATCACTTTCAGGAAATGGTTTCACAACTCCCCTCAGGACGATCCCCACGTCAACGCGGCCGAGCGAAGGCTCATCCAGCCCGTTGAGACTAGTGAAGAATCGCCAACGCAGAAGATGTCGGTTCCCTGGATGAAAATCCTCTGTCACAGGGGCATCTGGTTCTTGTGCGGGCAGCAGGTCTGTCGTGGCGCGGGATATATGTTCTTCGCCAGTTGGTTTCCGACATTTCTCCAGAAGACACGTAACGTTTCAGTGACGGAATCGGGGTATCTGCAGGCTCTTGTGTTCTCAGGGACTTTGGTCGGCTGCCTGTGTGGCGGCTGGCTGACGGACTGGTTATTGAATCGAACCGGGAATTTGCGACTCAGCCGGAGTCTCGTCGGAACAACATTTCTGATGGCCTGCTCTCTGTTGATTCTGGCGGCCTGGTTTGTTGAGAGCACGACCGTCGCCATGGGACTGCTGACTCTTGGTGTATTCTTTGCAGCTCTTGCGGGCCCGTGCGCCTTCTCCGCCACAATGGACATCGGTGGCGACTACGTCCCTCAAGTTTTTGGTCTGATGAATATGACCGGCAATTTGGCCGCAGCGGCCTGCCCGGTATTCGTGGGCTACCTCTTTAGAGTGACGACGAACTGGGGACTGGTCCTGCTCGTCTTTGCTGCAATCTATGCTCTCGGCGCAGCTTCCTGGTTGTTCGTCGATGTCGGTGAGAAGATCCACCCCGACAAGTCAGAAGCGTAAACGTCAAACGAGACGGTCTACGCAATCCCAGAACAACATGCATTTCAGCGAGGGATTCTTTCAACGGGTATCCCTGCTATCATGGTCTGGATGATTTGGAAATGTGCCCTGGACAATTAACTCGATGAACCGAACCGTCTGGATTGGAATTCTCGGCCTGCTGGTCGTGGCGGGTGTTGTGTTCGTGGCTGTGCGCGGACGCGACGATGATGCGAACGTCGTCGATCAACCTGCTCCTTCGGTCGACGCGGACAAAGCGTATGAGCGGGCGGTTGAAGCGTTAGATCGAAAACAGATTGATCTGGCACGCATTTGGCTGGAAAAAGTGTTGGTCGATGATCCCGCACACGTCATGGCGCGACTTTATCTCGGGCAAATCAAACGAGACTCGGGAGACGCTGACGCGGCTCGTGAACTGTGGTCCTCCATCACCACCGGCACGCCAGAAGAGCTGGCGACGGCGCGGTATCTCGAAGGGATGCTGGCCGTGAGTGAGTCCGACATTCTGGAGAGTGAACGGCTGTTTCTCACTGCACTGGAACACAATCCAGACTATCTCGAACCGCACGAGCAGTTGGTCAATGTGTATCGGATGCTGCGAAGGCCCAATTCTCTCATGGATCAGTTGAAAGAAATCAAACGTCTGCGACCGCTCACGCCGTTGGAACTGTCACTGCGGACCCTTCCGCTTCGCTCTGGCTATCCTCCGAAAGAGACATTCAAAGTCCTTCAAAACTCTTTCGCGACAGGCGATACGGACCCGGCATCAATTCAGCAGCGGGCCGCCTGTCTCGATGCATGTTTCGAGCTGCAGCAATTCGACGAAATCCTGCAGCTCACGAAAAACTTCCAGCAAAGTAAGCCGGGAATAATTTCGGGATACCGAGCGCTCGCGTTTGTTGAGCTGGGGCAATTCGCCGAGGCCGACGCGATGATTCGCGAGTTCAAATCCTCGGAATCCGACTGGAGATTGCGTTTTGCCGAGGGACGTGTCGCAGAGGAGCAGGAAGAGTGGGAGCGTGCCCGCGACTGTTTTAAGGATGCCTATCAGGCCGAGCCGAATGAGCGGACCAATACGTACCGGTATGGCCGAATCTTGCAGCGACTGGGAGATCCGGGAAGCAAAGCTCTGCTGGATCGAGCGGTGTTGCTTGATGAACTCGAACGGGTCTGTCTGCGCGTTACTCAGGCGTCAAACGCGAATAGTGCCCAAATCACGCCAATCGCTGAAAAGATCGCCGAAACGCTCGCGCAGTTGGAACGCTATGGCGAGAGCGCTGAGTGGCTGCGACTGGTCATGCGTCTGGATTCGAACGCGAAGGATTACCGCGAACAGATTGCGTCACTCGAAAGTCAAATCGCTACGAAGACGCCATCGCAGCCGACTCCAGAAGTTCATCCTCCCACCCACGTAGCGGGCAACCCCAGCAATTCCACTGATCAAATTCGGCAGTCAACGCAGATGCCCGGGAGAATTCAATTTCGTGACGTTGCGGGTGAGGTCGGCCTCGATTTTCAATACTTCAATGGAGACACCGGTAAGGAGCATCTTATTGAGAGTATGGGGGGCGGTGTGTTCGTCATCGATTTTGATCGAGACGGGTGGGAGGACCTCTACTTCCCTCAGGGAAGTTCCATTCCGGGTGAACGGGTCGCTGGAGAACACAGGGATGAGTTCTGGAGAAATCTTGGCGGCGAGCGGTTTCAGCAAATTACCGCGGCGGCCAGTCTCGGAGCGACGGGATATGGGTTGGGGGGGACCGTCTTCGACTTCAATGAAGATGGCTTCGACGACGTTCTCGTGACCAACATGGGACGCAATTTGCTCTACATGAACAATGGCGATGGCACGTTTTCGGAATTGTCTGAAGAATCATTTCCGGGTGGCTCGGCCATGAGCACCTCAGCAACAGCTGCCGACTTCAATGGGGACCAGTTGCTCGATTTGTACATTGCCAATTACGTGCAGGAGCTGAAAACCTGCCCTCAGCCTGACGGCAGTTACCTCCCGTGCGATCCTGACAGCTTCACCGGGGAGCCAGATCAATTGTTGATCAATCTAGGTGTTGGGCAGTTTGCAGACCTGTCGGAATTGGCCGGCATTCAGCTGGAGAACAGTAAGGGGCTGGGTGTTATCGCGGCGGACTTCGACGAAGATGGCAGACCGGACATTTACGTGGCGAATGACGGAGTGCCGAACTTTCTGTTCATCAATGAAACCGACAGTGAAACCCACACCGTCCGCTTCCGCGAGTGGGGATTGCAGTCCGGCTCAGCGGTGGACGAACTGGGACGCTCGCAAGCGGGCATGGGGTTGGTCGCGGCGGACTTTAACGGCGACGAACTCATCGATTTGTTCGTCACCAATTTCTATCAGGAATACAACACGCTCTATTTGAATCAGGGGGACCATTTTTTCCTGGACGCGTCCCGGGAGTCGGGACTGGCAGAGTTTTCGCTGCCGTATTTAGGCTTTGGTACACAAGCTGCCGACTTCGACGGTGACGGGCGTCTCGACCTGGCTGTCGCGAACGGCCACATTGCGCGGGACGTCACGGGGAAGCAGCCGTGGAAAATGCCCGCCCAGGTCTTTCAGGGAGATGGCAAAGGCCGGTTCGAAGAGGCGTCGACTGAGGCTGGGGAATACTTCTCAGAACAAGTTTTGGGCCGGGGGACCGCTCTGCTCGACTGGAATCATGACGCATGTCCCGACCTCGTCATTGTCCACCAGGACCGAGCGGCGGTGCTGCTGGAGAATTCGAATGACCAACAACCCGAGACGATTTCCCTGCAGCTCATCGGCTCGAAATCCTGCCGCAACGCGGCGGCTGCCGTCATTGCACAGAAATTCGCCGACGGAAGTCGCAGTCCTAAGTACCGTCAATCGAACGGCAACTATTTGAGCAGCAGCAGTCGTGACATTCTCATGCCAGTTGATACCGCCGAACCGGTAGAACTCACCGTCCATTGGCCGTCGGGGAGAGTGACGACACACGTTGTCGCCAGTGGGAATGAGATGCCGTTAACAGACAGTCGATGGATGTTGCTGGAAGATGGCAGGTCGCTGGGCCGGGCTCAGTAGTGGCGTGTGGTGTTGTGTCGGGATGACCTGGGTTGTGGGCGGGCATGCAGTCGACTTTGTTGACGCAGTTGCGGGTAGTCGGTCTGAATTCACCCCGCCAGCAAGACACCACCGCCGTGATGGGGTATAACTTCCTGCAGCCGGGGTGGTGATGGAACCGGCAATTTGGCAGGCAGGCGGGAACTCAAGACCAGAGGCAGGTCATGGCAAAAGACGAGGCATATCGCAAAGCAGAAAAGAAAATCGAGGAAGCACTCCGCACAGGGGCGACCAAACTCGACTTGAGTAGGATGAAGCTCACT
>JACKHO010000010.1:0-220000 GCA_020638955.1 Planctomycetaceae bacterium
CGAACGCCGTTAACTTTTTGAAGACGTTCTACCATTGGTCATGGCGCGTGATTTTCGTCTGGCTCGTGGTTTTCGTCTGGCTCGTGGTTTGCATTCTGTTTTTGCTCGTCCCCAAGCTGGTAGTCGTGTAACGAGCTCGTAACATCGTGCCAGAATGATGTTGGCCGATTTGCTGCCTGCGATAGACTCGCGCTTTACGTTGCTGATTCTGCAAGCAAATGCGAGGAAGGGACAATGCGAGTCGGATGTCGCATTTTGGGCGGACTGCTGGTTGCGTTACTGGTTGGCTGTGAAACGGGAAATCCGGAACAGCCGACGGCACGAACTGTTCCGGACGACGCTGTTCAAGATGGTGAAAAATCATCGAACGGACGCATTTGCGTTCCAAATGTGAGCTACGACCCGTTTCCTGAGAATCCTCAATGGCAGAGGTGTACCCCGACATTCTTCACTCATTTTGCAGATGCTGTTACGCCGGACAATCCGCCCATTCTGGAGATGGCGGTTTGGCATCCGACTCCGGAAGGAATTCTTCTATCTCTCCGTAACGCCGGTAGCGATCCGCTCTACGTCCGCTCAGAATGGTTGAATTACTGGGAAATGGTCGAGTGTCGTGTTCGGCAGCGTGACAGCATTTCTTGGCGCGTTCTTCATCACCATCGTTGGACAATTCAGCCCATTTACGGCGTGTGCCCAGCAATGGATCCGGTTCCTTTCTTTCAAGGCGAAGAACTCTACCGCCGACCTCGATTTCCACTGACAGCATCGCCGCTCATTTCAGATCCTAAAGCTGCATCTGAGGGACATCGAGTTGCGTTCTCTGAAAATTTGCGAAGTTATGCATGGCCTGGGGAGTTGATTGGAGAGCTTGAAGTCCAATTCGTCATCCGAGTTGATACAGCAACAAAGCTGGAGAGATATGCGGGAGACTCCTGGGAAATTGAGACGCCGGTGCTTCGGTTAACCGCCGGGGAGGCTGCGGAAGTGATCGCCGCCAGTTCACGCCGCGTGGAATATGTGCCGAGTTTTGAGGTTCCTCCGCTCGTTCCGAAAGCATTTCTTCCGGAACAAAGTCAACCTGGTCAACCAATTCAAATCAAGATCCTAACCGATGATTGCCTTCGTTAGACGCCACCTCTGGCTGGACTTTGCGACCTAAATCGGCCTTTGGGCATCATCGTCGATTTGGGCTGCAAAGAAGTCGGGTGGGAGGTCGTCGGTACTGCACTGGCTGGCAAGCAGCCGGTGGCACGCATTGTTGTGGTTCTTGACCAACTGGTCTTGTGGAATGCTCGCACCGGCTTCCGTCAGGAAGTTTGCCAGGAGTTGGTGACCGTGTTGGGTGAGAATGGACTCGGGATGAAATTGCACGCCGTAGAGTGGCAGCGTTCGGTGGCGGAGGCCCATGATGAGTCCGTCGTCACTGCGGGCGGTAATGAGCAGGTCGGCGGGGAGTGAGGCTTCTTCGACAATCAGCGAATGGTACCGGGTGGCGACGAAGGGGGTGGGGCAATTGTGGAAAATGCCGGTGGCATCGTGCCGGATTTCGCTGGTCATCCCGTGGACTGGTCGCGGCGCTCGTATGACGTTTCCCCCGAAGGCCGCCGCGAGGGCCTGATGACCCAGGCAGACGCCAAGCATGGGGATTTCCGCCTGGAAGTGTCGGATGACGTCGAGGCAAATCCCCGACTCAGCGGGCGTTTTCGGGCCGGGGGAGAGCAGAATTCCCTGAGGTTTGAGGGCTGTAATGTCGTCGAGCGAGAGGGCGTCGTTGCGGACAACTTCCGTTTCCACACCGAGTTCGCGGACGTATCCGGCGAGGGTGTGGACGAAACTGTCGTAGTTGTCGATGAGCAGCAGCAAGGCATTCTCCGGTGCCGGGCGCCGCTCCCTTACCCGTTACGGTAAAAGACGCTTGGACATTTCTCGGCAGGGTGGACTAGAATCCCAAGCTCGAATGTGAGTTTCAAGCGACAGACTCCGACTTAAGGATGGATTTGATGAACGTCTGCGGAAAACAATGGTTTCCAGGAATTGTGATGGCACTGCTGCTGGTGACGCTGGCATGTGTGCCGGCGGCCCAGGCCCAGGATTCCGATACCTACGAACTCATGCGGGTGTTTGTGGACACGTTTCAGGAAATCGATCGAAACTACGTGACGGACGTCGATCGACGCAAACTGGTCGAAGCGGGCATTCGTGGCATGCTCACGGAACTCGATCCTTACTCGAACTACATCAGTCCGGACGATTTGGCTCAGTTCAACGAGGCGGTCGAGCAGGAGTTTGGCGGCGTTGGCATTCGGGTGAATTTCAATCGTGCCACGCACGTCATTGAAGTCATGTCACCCATCCCGGGAAGTCCCGCCTACAAAGCGGGAATTAGTGCGGGAGATAAAATCGTCGAAATCGCTGGCCAGCAGGTGAGTGAGTTCCCTGCTGAGCGGGAAATTGACACGGCCATTGAAATGCTCCGCGGCAAGCCGGGTGAGGGTGTGGAAATTGGCGTACAGCATCCTGGGAAAGAGGAAATTGAACACATTACGCTGGTTCGCGAACTCATTCAGCTCGACACCGTCATGGGGTACTCGTACAACGAAGACGGCACGTGGAACCTCATGTACGACGATGAGAAGAAAATCGGGTATTTACGGTTAACGCACTTCACGCGTCGCAGTGCTGATGAAGTGCGGGATGCAGTGAAAAAACTGCTCAAGCAGGGGATGAAGGGCCTGGTTCTCGATTTGCGGTTCAACCCCGGCGGACTGTTGCAGGCGGCTGTGGAAATCTCCGATATGTTCATTGACGAAGGAACCATTGTCAGCACGGACGGACGCAACAGCCGGCCGCGCAGTTGGACGGCGAAGCGGTTTGGTACGTTCGAGCAGTTTCCCATGGCCATCCTCGTCAATCATTACAGTGCGTCGGCCAGTGAAATTGTGAGCGCCTGCCTGCAAGATCATGACCGGGCCGTTGTGGTTGGTGAACGTTCCTGGGGAAAGGGGAGCGTGCAGAATGTCATGGAGTTGGAAGAAGGAAAGAGTGCCCTGAAACTCACCACGGCGGCTTACCATCGTCCCAGCGGAAAGAACATTCACCGCGCACTCGGAGCCAAGGAAGAAGATGAATGGGGCGTGAGCCCGAACGACGGTTACAAAATTGAATTCAACATTGAGCAACTGCGAGCCTTCCAGCGCGATCGTCAGGAACGCGATGTTGTGGGACGCCAGGAACCGTACGAAAGCGGATTCCTCGACACCCAACTGGAGAAGGCAGTGGAGTACGTCTCCGATGCCCTCGAAGGAAAAGAACAACCCAAAGCAAACGAAGAAGACAAAAAAGCGGCGTTTCGACTGCCGCTGTTTCCCGTGCCACGACGGGATGTTGGTTGAGCAACCTGGATCGATAAATGCTGAGAATTCCCGGACAAAAGCACACGTACTGTGACGGCGTGACGCGTCGCTCGTTCCTCCAGTTGGGGGGATTGGCGTGTGGCGGACTGACGTTGGCCCAGCTGCTGGGTGCAGAAGCTCAGGCGGCGAGCGGCCTGTCGCACAAATCGGTCATTATGGTGTACCTCTCGGGAGGCTTGTCGCACCAGGACACATTCGATTTGAAGCCGGACGCTCCCAAAGAAGTGCGCGGGGAATTTAATCCCATTTCCACCACCGTGCCGGAAATGAAATTCGGCGAGCTGCTCCCCAAGCTCGCACAGAGTGCCCACCGGTTTTCCGTCATTCGTTCCTGTGTCGGTCAGCGCGACGAGCATTCCAGTTTTCAAAGTCTCACCGGCTACACCATGGGTGAGGTCCAGCGGGACGGCATTCCAAATTTTGGTTCGGTGGTCTCACGCGTCGAAGGACCAACGAATCCGGTCATCCCGCCGTTCGTCGACTTGTTCCCAACTATGCAGCATCGCCCGTACAACAGCACCGGGGCAGGGTACCTGGGAAGTGCGTACAATCAGGTCCGGGCCGATGGTGAAGACCTCGCCAGCATGAAGCTGCGGTACATCGAGACTCCGCAGTTTAATCAGCGCCAGCAACTGCTGGAGAAACTCGACGGATTCCGTCGGCAGGCCGACGTTGTGGGCCTGGATGATGCCAATGAAAACTGGCGACGCGCGTTCGACGTGCTCACCTCTTCACGGCTGCTCGACGCTCTCGACGTCGAACAGGAAGACCCGGCACTTCGCGAACGTTACGGGAAGGGATCGTCCAAGCATTTGGGTGATGGGGCCCCCACCTGGAACGACCAGCTCCTCGCTGCACGTCGGCTCGTGGAATCGGGCGTGCGTGTGGTCACCGTGGCCTACGGATTCTGGGATACGCACGGCAACAACTTCGGCCATTTGAAGCAGCACCTGCCCACGTTTGATGCTGGCATTTCCGCCCTCATCGACGATCTTCACGAACGCGGATTGCAAGATGACGTTACCGTGGTTGTCTGGGGCGAATTCGGACGGACGCCGAAAATCAACGACAAAGGCGGACGCGATCACTGGGCGCCGGTGCAATCAGTTCTGGTGTCCGGGGGCGGCATGAAAGAAGGGATTGTCATTGGCTCCACCGACAAAACCGCCGCATACGCCGAAGACCGCCCCGTCCACTACCGCGACGTCCTGGCCACCATTTACTACAACCTCGGCATCGAATCGTACCAGTACATCCGAGACCAAAACGACCGCCCGGTGGTGATTCTGCCTGAAGAGGCACGGCCGATTCGCGAGTTGTTGTAGCACTGGTCGGGTCCGCTGTCAGGCTGTGAATTTATGTCGTGGAGGGAATTCTTTTCGATACCGGCGGGTCATTTTTTGAGTGACCGGGGTGAGTCGTGTCTAGTTGTGAGTTTTGGCCGAGTTTTTCTTTGCTGGATGTTTCAGGCAGGCGGTGCCAGCCGGTCCAGTTGAGACGTTCAGGGCTACGAAAGTTGTGTTTGGCCAGGTGATCCTCGATTATGCCGGCGAGGAGAGTGCCAACATCCGTTGAAAGTTGTGGGCCAGGGCGTGAAGCAGGCTCACGGCTTTGGCTTTGAACAGACCTCGCACTCGAAATTGATTTAAGCCACGGTTGCGACAACCGGCATTGGGAAACTCCGCGGTTGCTGTGCGCTGTTTGTAGATCGTTTGGGCGACTTCGGTCCCCATGCGAGACCGCCAGTTCTTGACCTCCTCACTGTCTCCTTTGATGGGGGCGAATGGGTCAATTCCTTTGGCCCGTTTCTGCTCCTGTTCCATGATTGGGAGATACGTCGTCATACCAGCTCGTTCCAGAACGGTGATGTCTTCGAGATTGACAAAGCCCCCATCTGCCAGATACTCGTCGGGACGTTTGCCGTATCGCTTTTGTATTTGATCGGCCATCGGTTTCATCTGGCCGCCATCGGTTCCTGCGTTGACCACGTCCACCCCGACGATCACCAGCGAATCGGTTGCGGTCGCAAATTGCACATTGTAAGCGGGACGAAAACCTCCATCGCCCATCTTCATCTTGCGGGCTTGTGCATCAGTCATCGAAGCACGAGCGTTTTCGCCAGACCCTTTCTTACGTCGCTCCATCTTGGGAACCAGCGACTCCCGTTCGGCCAGTGCTGCTTCGATACGTTCCTTGCGGTCGCGTGCAGCACGCTCTCTTGCAGCACGCACACGGCGGTCTTCGCTTCCCGACTCAGCTTCGCGTTGAAGTTCTTCCAGGTGCTCTTGGGCTTCCTTCAGGCATTCCTGCAATGTTGCGTGACGTCGAAACGACGCACTCCCCGCCGAAGCTCGTACCCGCATGCCATCCTGAGCCACACGTGTGAGTTCGACCAACCCCTGATGCAAGAGCGTCGCCACGCTTTGCGTCAGCAGTCCATCCAGAACCTCGACGTGTTCCACGCGAAAGTCTGCCAACGTGTGGTAATTGACCGTGACACCACCGCACAGCCACAAATACCCCAAATGCTCCTTGCACAGCTTGTCCAGACGCCGTGCCGAACTGAATCCATCAATTGTGGCCAGCAGCCACAATGCCAGCAGAATCTTCGGATCAATCGGATTTCGACCAGGACCATGCTCATGGGCCTGAATCTTTTTATACAACTCTTTCAAATCAAGCGCTTCCACATACGCCCAAATCAACCGGGCCGTGTGATCCTCCGGCAGAAGTTGATCCAACGACAACGGTCGCCACTCGATTTGCCGCCGTTCGGCTCGCTGATACCGAACGGCAGGATCCTTCGCAGTCTGTTCCATAACGACTCCCAAACCGAAACACCAATCTTCAGTCACGACCCGAGGGAGTCTAATTCGTTCTGCAAAACCACCAAACAAAAATTCACAGCCTGTGTGCGGATTGATGCAATCTGCCGTAACGATTTTGGTCCGCACCGCGGTACCCTACTTGGCTACCCAGCTGAGCCATCGCGCCTCTTACGCCACAATAGAAATCCAACGATACTGGCGACGAGTAGGTTGACAACAATAAGTACCAACATCGCCGACGAACTCGAAGCTTTCTCTTGAGCAACGAATTCACCATTCTTGAACACCAACAGTTCCTTCTTCTCGATGTCAACAAGCCGCTCGCCGTCTACCGGCTTCAGTGAAGCTAACTCGAATTCCGACGATGGAATGTCATCGTTGACTGACTCGGTCTCAAACTCAACGACCCGATGAACTGCCAAGTCTCCCTTCCAGTCTCCATCAGGTATCAACGTCCGGAGCTCATATCGCAACGGCACGAAAACGTCTTGGACGCGTTCATACTCGATGTCGACCTCGCGTTCACGTACACCGTTCTCAAGGTATAGGATCTTAGTTGGAAGCATCCCCCAGTTTGGGGAATACGTGACCTGATGAACTACGCCGCCATTGGGGTCATCTGTGTTATAGCGTTTTGTGACAACAATTGTTCCTTCGACCGTTGCCTTGACATTCACCAAGGGACTTTCATTACAGAACTGTCGACAGTATCGCTGAAGCACTTCTGCCGCATCGCGTCCACCATCCACAAACACTACTTCTGGGTGGAATTCTGAGGCACCTAGGGTCGTTTTGCCGACCTGTGGCAAGGGACGGCGTACGATCAATGATGTAGACTCGGCTGTAAATGGCGAACGCCCAGAGGGATACTCCGTCAGCTCACCAACCTTTTCACCGGGACGCTTGACGTACAATCCCTCCTCATTGCGAGTCAGATTCCACTGAACAATGTTCTCCTCTACAGCATACTCTTCGCCGGTTGCAATTGACGTTATGATCGCAGGTGACCGTGAAAAGTACTCGGTAAACTCATGACCCGCGTCGTCGTCCACTCTAAATTTCAGGTCAATGGTACGTGAATTCAGCACGGGTCCTTCAAGCACAACGGCACTTCCATCGGCCTTTCCGATCTTACCGCCATTTGATCGAAACTCCTCAGTTAGAACAGCGGTTCCCACCCATTGATGAATGGATTTTCGCGTCTCGACCAACTCATCGGAGACTTGCTGGAGAAACTCGCAAGACACATTGGACTCAGAATCCGCTATATCGGCGCCACTGGCTTCTTCCAGTGCGAAGGCAACCATGATCGCCAGAGGTATTGCGTAACGAAGCATTCCTAGCTCCCACAATTGCAGGGATTTGGATTGTTGTACACTTTTGCAACGGAGTATATTGATGCCTGACCCGGCAACTCTGCGCCGGAAGTACAGTGGTAGCAAATTCGTGTTTCATCTTCGATACTACATATGCCAAAAAGGCCGCAATCCGTTTCCAGAGTTCGAACGCGCTCACAGTCGTAAACTCTGTAGCAAACCCGTTGCTCGTATTCGCCAGTGGTCGACCAACTTCCGTATCCATCTGCAACCTGCTCCATTGTGTAGACGAACTCACCACTATACACGTAGAACGACTCGTTCCCATCACATTTTGGCGCCCCATTGCAATTTGGGCACGGAGCAGATTGGCCGGTGCAGGGAACCTGATTGTGATTCCAGCGGCACTCTGGTGGCGGAGAACCATGAACAGTGACAGCAGTTACAATCAAGGCGCCTACCAGCAGGATGTTTCGAGGAAGAGTTCGCGTTCTGAGATTCCTTCAGTGTTGGATTAGGTAAACTTCATGACTCTGAATTGCAATTATTGCAGATGCCGATTGATGCGCTGCGGATTTGTGCATCGCAATGGACCCGGCTGCTTCATATCCTGCAAGTTGGTCCCAGCAACTGAGCGGATTTGGGCAATTGAAAATAATTTGAGATGGTTTTGGAATCAACACCACATGTTGATTTTAACTCCGCCGCGTAGAATTGCCCTCCTCTCACTTCGTCCATCAGGTGCTGATTAAACGCATCAAATTATATTGTTCACACGTACGCCCCCCCCTGTCAAGTCCGCGGGTGACCACAGGTTGGCTTCCAACCTGCGGCGGCATGTGGCTGGGGCATTCGTAACGTTGTGTGTGTCGGTTGTTATTCCTACTGACAATAAGCAATCGCTGCACGAGTTGCTTTCCAAGCCCCAGTGAGTGAATTCCGATATCGCACATTCTGGGGCTTAGCCAGCTAATTCGTTTGTTGGACGCCAACTGACGAATTGATGTTCCTCATTTGGTCACGGTGCCCGATGGCCCCAGCCACCCTCCGCTACCAGAGGTGCGGTTAACGCGTCAGTTCGATTTTGTGGTCGCGCAGGCCGCCTGCTTCCACGGTGGCGGTTAAGCCAGATGTCAGTGGGTTGCGGTATTTTTCGGGAATTACATAAATCGTTTGTGGAGTTGCTTTGGGTTGTGGGGCGACCTGGAGTTCGTTGGGGAGTGCAGGTGCGAGGCCGTCTGAGGTTTCTTCTTCGGCAGGTGCCTCAGGAGCAATGGCGAGTTCGACGGCCACTTTGTGGTTGCCAATCGCTGCGCCATTTTTTCCGGTCCCTGTCCTCAACGAGAACTTGCCACCGCTGTCGGTCATTCCCATCGACACCTGGCCGGTATTCCCCTCGCCAGCTTCTGGAGAGAACGTGACGATTGCACCTTCGACAGGATTGCCATCGAGGAGGACGATGCCATCGACCGGAACATAGCCCGGCCCATCGTCCCCTCCGCCACAACCCATCATCATGAGAGTCAGAACAATTCCAAGTTGCCAACGCATAGGTAAGACCGTTTGTGTCACAAAGGAGAACCTGACCGGATGGGCTCCGGCCAGGTTGCAAAGACGAAGTAAGACAAGCTGAAGGCGCGAAGGCGCATGGCCCACGCTGGGTTTTTAAGGGACCGTGACGACGAAACCGTCAGCCTTGGCGCCGAGTCGGGCATACGTGTTCATGTCGATGTTCTCGCTGAAGAACTTGACGGCTCCGTCACCCATGAGGAATTGAGCACCGCCCACATGCAATGACTTGTAGCCGAGTTCGGTCACCCAGTTGCATCGATACTGACAACCCGTGCCAGCACCGGGAGTGTTGGTTGAGGTGTTGCAGGAGTCGTAGTTGATGGGGATTGTCGTTCCGGTCAAACCGTTGCCGTTGTTGCTGATCGACCAACCGTTATTGTGATGGTTCGAGCAACCAGGACGAACTTCGCCAAAATAAATCGTATTCGACGTTCCGTCGGTGTTGTCACGCATTGACGAACTGCGCCAGGCGCGAGTAAACATTCCCGAGGTGTTGCTGCCGGGCGTGTTGGGGAGCACCCACTGCTGGAAGGTGGCATTTGGGCAACTGCAGTTGGGGTTTCCGTTGGCGCCTGAAGTGTTGGTCGCTCCCACGCAGGCGGTGTAGTTTTGAGAACCACGGTTGCCCGCTCCGAAATTGCCGGTGTTGTCGGAAGGGCAGATGTAGGCTGGAATTACTGTTTGGGCCAGTGTCTTGGTCGAATTGGGATAGGTCTGGCCATCGATGTTGCACTGCGAGAAGTCATACATGTTGTAGAGCGGTGCCTGATCGATGTACGGCAGAATGTGCACCAGGATGGAACCCTTCTGGTGATTGCCGTTAGTGCAGGACCCAATCGTCGGCAGGTTCCAGTAGGCACCTGCCGGAAACAGGGTGAACGTATCGTGGTAGTTGTGCAGAGCCAATCCAATTTGTTTCAGGTTATTCTTGCACTGGCTACGGCGTGCTGCCTCCCGGGCCTGCTGCACAGCCGGGAGCAATAAAGCAATCAGAACTGCAATGATTGCGATGACAACGAGCAGTTCGATTAGTGTGAACCCCTTGCGCCTCTGCATGACGTGGTACCTTCGATAAGAGAATTAACCTATAAACGTAGCGACATGCCACATCTACCAGCTTATCGTATCGGACGTTCAGAACGTGTCAATCTGTCTTGATTCGTTTGTAGACAGAACTGCATGTGGCCTGGGGGGCAAAGCGTTGCGGGTGCCGGTCGTCGTTCCTGGGGACAATCAGCAACACCTGTACGAGCTGCTTTTCACGTCCCAGTGAGTCGAGTTCCTTCACTTCAGAGCCTGCGATGTTGCCCGTCATTTTGTCACGGTGCTCGCCAGCCCCAGCTACCTGTCACGCCGTTCATGCTCCCCCTGCTTTGCGATGGGAGCATGGCACACAATCGATGTTGATCGACCGGACGCGACGTTGATGTGGTTGAGGCATCCCGTGTGCGCAATCAGCCGCCGCCGTGGAGGACGACGTCGCGCAGGCCTTCGCTGAGCCAGCGGACACCATCAGCGCCGGTAACCTGTGTGAGTGTCATTAATCCCACGCCGACAATGAGCAGGGCGGCGACAATGAGCTTGCCAAAGTCCTGGCCTTTGAGGCTGCCGAGCTGGTCGGGGTCTTTGGCGAGATAGGCACTGGCGGCGAAGAATTCTTCACCAATGAGTGTGTAGTCACACGCGGCGACGAAGAACGGGAGCTGCGATGGTTGAGCTGTGCCTGCCACCTGAATGGCGCCAATCGAATTCCCGGTTTCAGCGAGAATGAGGGACTCCGCGTAAAAGGCACCGAGATAGAAACAGGCAGCCGGTTTTTCGCGAACCATGAGCCCCGTGACGTGCGAGACATAGGCAAACTGCTCGTCCGTCACGTAGTAAATTGAGTCTTCGTTGTACGCGTCGGGACGTCCCGCCGTGAGATAGGCCGCTTGCACAGTTTCCCGTGCGGCAGTCATCACCAGCGAACGGCTGGTGGGTGTTTCCAGTTCACAATCGTACTCGGCGGCACGTTCGGCCACGTGGCCCAGAATGGTGAGGCCTGCAATGGTTTGCATTTCGTTCATGTCGAGAATGCCGGGGACGAACAGGCATGGGCGGCCCATTTCGGTTGCCCGCCCTACCGCTTCCTCGACCGCTTCCAGACCGGCAATGGGACGCACTTTCAGCGGCCAGCCCGCCCGAGCAAGCAGAATGAAGACAACGACCGACAGACAAACCGCGCCGCCAATGACTCCAATCCACAAGCGGCTGCCATCGAGCCACGACCGGTCGGACCGAGCAAATTCGGGAGAGGTGAGAAACGCCGACGTTTCCTCCTGGATTTTTAGTTCGGCATTTGCCGGTCGCCGTGAAGCGACTCGAAACCAATACGATTCCCCGCGCACGCAGTTTTCAATTGTGGCGATCATTTCCCCATGCTTGCGTTCCCAGTAATCGGGCGCACGAACGAGGACTTCTTCGAAGAGTCCGCCTTCTTCACCACAGCGCTGGACGATAAACAGAGTTGCCTGGAGTTCTTCGTCTGAGAGATTGGGCAGGTCAATCACCACTTCCAGAGCCTTGCCACCATCGAATGATTTGTCGCGGATGGTAAAGCCCTTTGGCATTGGCGGAGGCGCGGCCAGAACGACCGAGGAAACCAGAGTCAGGGCGGTGAATAGGATGGCTCGGAACACGTCATGTTTCTCCGAATGAAGTGGCGACGGGGCCAACGTTTTCGGAAGTTTAGCGAAATGCATGGTTGGGGACAGCCTCTCTTGGAGGTATGGCCTTATTCGCAGGTGCGTCTTCCATTTTTGCGATCAAGCTGTCAGACGGCGTGATGGGCCGATTTCCTTGTAGTTGTTTGTTCGCGGAAAAGAACTGGTCGACCGATATCCTGCACAATCGACGAGTCTGCAATTTGCCTCCCCTCGGACCGGAGTCGCCTGATATGCTGTATTCGTGAAAATGCGAAAACAGCTTCGCATGAGTTTTTGAGCAATTGACGACTTCAGACGACGCGATGGAACTTGAATTTGACTGTCCGTACTGCACCTCGGCCGTTCGTGTCAGTGCGGAATTTGCTGGCAAGATAGGGCGCTGTCCCAAGTGTGATACCCGGCTGCGCATTCCGGACCTGCCGGACTCTGGACAAATGCCGACTGCGAATCCAGATGTTCCTCCACTGGAAACGATTGGTGATGAAGTTCTGGTTCCGCAGCAGGTCGCTGCACCCAGCATTCCAGCACCGCCATCTTCAGCTCCAGCACAGCCACAAGGCGGTTGGGCTCCGAATTACGATCCCAATTCCCCTGTGGAAAAACTGCGGAAGAAAAAACGTCAGGGATCGCCGCTGATGGCACTTGTTCCTCCGCTCCTGTTCGGCGGAATTTTTCTGCTCGTCGGTGGAATCTACTGGTACTGGTCGCTGCCTTCTTACAAAGGTGAACTGGAAGGGACGGTTATCGATTCCGGATACGCGTTGTCCGTCACGCTCGATGGAGCTTCCAGCGGTGCACCTCGGGAAGAATTCCACTCCTGGACGCGACGACTCTTTCAAAACCCGGTCATGCTCAATGACAACGAAAAGTTGCTCGGCATACGGTACTTGAGCAAGGACGGGCAGCATTTGACTGTGCTGCTGGAGCCAGGAGCAAAAACGGAACTGGTGCAAGTCCCCATTACCTCGGTGAAGGCGGTCGCCAAGTATTACGACGAACATGAAAGCCAAATGCTGGAAGCACGCAACGAAGAGCTCGCCGAAGCGCTGACCGATGTTGCACTTGCCTGGGTAGAAGTTGCGGAGACCACGCAGCATCTCGACAACCTGGGCAACTTCACTGAGCGTCTCGCGTACAATGCTCACGTCCAGGGACTGGGGCACGTCTGCGAAGCGGTAATCGGCAGCGAGATTTATCCGTGCGTCGGTGAAGATTCGCAACAACATTTGATTTTCCTCGTCCCGAAAGGGACAAATTACTTCGTCGTGCGAGAACGCACGGAAACCCGCGTGTTTCCCGCGCGTCTGAAAGTCGAAGTGAAAGTCGTCCGTCCATTTGATGAGCAGCAAACGCAGCAACTCGTTAAACCGGAACCAGAAACTCTCCCTGAGTCAGAACCAGAAATGACTGAGCCCGCATCCGAGAACAGTGAAGAAACATCAACCTCCGAGAACCAACCGAATTAGTCCATGACTCACACCACCACACGCCGCCACTTTCTCCAGCAAGTTGCCGCGCTCTCTGCAAGCGTCGCCCTAACACGAACTGCGTTTGCCGCCAACGACAAAATCCAGGTCGGCATTGTCGGGCTCGGCTCGCGGGGATTCAATTTGCTCGACGCCTTCCTCGCCCAGCCCGACGCACAAATTGTCGCGCTGTGTGATGTGCATCCATTGCATCATCGCGACCAGCCTTGGGGGAAGGGACGTCAGTTCGGATTAACGCCAGCCGCAGAGCAAGTGAAAAAGGCTACGGGGACAGATCCTTTCGTCACGCCCAATTACGAAGACCTCTGCGCCCGGGATGATCTCGATGTCCTTGTTGTGGCCACGCCCGACCACTGGCACGCGCTTTGTACCATCAGTGCACTCAAAGCGGGCAAAGATGTCTACTGCGAAAAGCCGGTCACGCATTTGTTCCGCGAAGGGCAACTGGTGATTGAGGAAATCGCGAAGCAGAAGGCCGTGTTCCAAACAGGTTCCCAGCAACGGTCCGATCCTTTGTTTCATCAAGCACTTGGACTCATTGAAGCCGGACGCGTCGGCAAGCTGCAACGAATTGAAGTGGGACTGCCGGGCGGTTATCCGGAACCGCAGGGAGATACGGCCATCACTGACATCCCGTATGGTCTCGACTACGACCGCTGGTGCGGCCCGGCTCCCAAACTGCCCTACATGCGGGCGCGGCATCATCGCTGGTGGCGCGGTCACACGGCTTATGGCGGCGGAGTGCTCATGGACTGGATTGGGCATCACAACGACATTGCACAGCTTTCACTAGGGACCAAAGGTCCGCGTCGCGTCACGGCTGTCGGCTGGGAGTTCCCGGAAACGCCGGTCTACAACACGCCCCGCGACTACACCATTGCCTGCGAATATGAGGGCGGCGTGACCTCCACGATTTCCAATGCCAACACGCAGGGCGTGAAGTGGTTCGGCGACGAAGGCTGGGTTTACGTCCGTCGCGGCAAACTGGACGCCTCCAACGCCGACTGGCTGAAAGAGTTGGAGAAACCTTCTGGCCCCGAGGCAACCATCCCGCACGCCCGCAATTTTCTCGATTGTGTCAAATCCCGAGAAACCTGCATCGCACCGGCCCACGAAGCGCACCGATCCATCACGCCCGGCCACCTTGGCTATGTTTCCTCAAAACTGCAGCGACCGCTGAACTGGGATGCCGAGCAGGAATTGATCGTCGACGACAAAGAGGCCGATGCACTGCTCAAGGCGGTGGCATATCGGGAGGGGTATGCGCTGGAGGGATAACTGACGTGCGATACCGTCTACAGATGTGGTGCAAGTGGTGCCGCATTGGAACTACGATTCAGAGAATCAAACAAGCTTAATCGCTTCTCGACGTTGAAGTTCTGTCAACAGCAGGTAGACCTGACTTCCTGGGGCCTCAGGAATTTCTTTGCCGTCATCTGCCGTTTTTGCGCGTGTGATGGCATCGCAGACCATTGCAGTGGTCAGTGGCAGCGAACCAATATTTCGCTTGCTGTAGCCGCTACAACGTACTCTCAGAAACTTCACCACATCAACACATGAGTCGTTATTGAACTTGTAAGCGTCATCAAAGTGCAGTGCGATCCACAATTCGAAGCAGGGGCGGCTTACGGCGACGCCGAATCGTTTCTGCTTGCACTCCCGGATAACGCGGCTCAGATTGTGGATATGATCGGGGGCGATCCAATGATCCGTGTCCAAACAGACCCAGAGTTGATCTTCTTCGCCCAGATCAAACTCTTTCTTGAATGCGTCGAGCCGTGTCAGCAGTGCCTGCGGCGATGACCGACCGTCGTCGGTCGGTAGCACTTTGAATTGAACCCGTTTCGCGTCGAGTCGTTCAAAGTATTGCTTAACCGCATGACGGTCTTCAGACGCAATGACGATGAGAGAACAGTCCCGCAACTGTCCTTCCACTCTCTCCAGTGGCCTGGGTTTACGAGGCATTGTTAGTCACCCACCGCCGTGGTCTCGCATTCGACCGCAGGTTCGTGAATGTGTGGGATGCCCCCGAAACGCCCAAGGAGGTAACCTTTCTCAAGACGCAGGTCCTTCCGGACGTTGAATTCCGACAGCGACGAAATGCGGCTCTGTTGCTTCTCGTCTTTCTCGATAAAGAAGACTTCGTCCCGCCGAAGCAAGTCATGGTGCATCAAATGCGTGTCGTGGGTCGTGACAATCAACTGTTTGCGTTCTCCCGCATGCAAGTCATTGAAGTTCTTAACGAACTCCCACGAAAGCAGCGGGTGCAGACTGCGGTCGAATTCATCGACTACGACAACTCCCGCCTGCGTTTGTTCTTTCTGAATCAGTGGTAACATTTCGAGCAGCCGCCTTGTCCCGTCTGACTCATCCCTCAGAGTGATGCGGTACTCATCACTACCAATCCGGTGAGTTGCCCTGGGAATGACTCCCCACGTTTTTCCATCTTGCTCTCGGATGGCTCCGCCAAGATCGTGATATACGCCCTTAACGAGTTCTCTGACGTCATGCGAAAGAGAATAAAGTTCCTTTTCGTGAATTCCAATTTCCGCAATGCCGGTTCCAACGCGTTGCAAATAGCGAGAAGCGAAGTTGACGAATTCCGGCCGACCGAATGAATCGACGAACGATTCGACTTTCTCGTCCGGGCCAATGAGTGTTACTTGTTCTTGGAACCATGAAACAACTTGATGAAGGGTGTCTCCACGCGACTCGAATGCCAAATCCGCAATTCTTGAAAGAAATAGTTGTCTAGATCTGAGTCCAAGCGTAACGAGCGCGTCGATCACGTCTTTCGCGCCAGCCAATCGCTTTTTTGGATCATTGATCGTCGTCTTTCCGCCCGCATTCCGTGTAAATAAAGATTCCTGATTTGGTCCAAAGTCTAGCCATTCCGAAATGATTTCCGTTCCGCGTATATCAAAACCGTACGTGTAGATGTTCTCGTCCACCAGGAACTGAAACTCGAATGTAGCAGGCTCAAAAGATTCTCGAAATCGAAAGTGTATGGCCTCCGATTCCGATCCAAGAATTCGATTTCGAGCAAATCGCATCGCCTTGAACAAATTCGATTTCCCAGCCGCGTTGGCGCCATAAATCACGGCGTTCCGCAAGATCTTTTGATCTGTCCCCGGCAACGGAACACAATGTCCCGGATGCTCAGTGAGGCGTGGCGACGCAATCATCGAAAGCGTCTGCTCGTCGCCGAAGGAGCGGTAGTTGGCTACACGAAATGAAATCAACATGGCTGTGTGACTTTTTCACAAAAGAGTGCTGCACCGCACGGTTTGTCTTCGTCAATTCTAGCACAAACTGTGACTTTTTCTCGACAGAACCGCGAGTGCAAACTGAATCGGTCCGGTTGCGCCGCATCGTGTGACGGATATGTCGTCTAGCATGTCGCGTTGCATCTCCTTTCTTGCAAGAGGTTTGCTCGTTCTCTGCTCACCTCCACCCTTGAGTGCGAGCCGCCCCCTTGATTTGCGTGCATCGGCTACAATCTGGAGCCTCTCTATGCCCCGAACGCTTTCCTCACGAGCAATCCCCCAATGAACTCCATCCGCAGAGACACCCTCCTCGCCACATACCGCGACGGACTGCTCAACGACATCCTTCCGTTCTGGATTCGGCATAGTGTCGACCGGGAGTATGGTGGGTTTATGACTTCTGTGGACCGAGACGGGACGGTGGTGGATACGGACAAGGGGGTGTGGCAGCAGGGGCGGTTTACGTGGTTGTTGGGTGAGATGTACAACCGGGTTGAGCCGCGTGAGGAGTGGCTGGAGCTAGCGCAGATAGGGGCCCGGTTTCTGGATGAGCATTGTTTTGATCCCACTGATGGTCGCATGTGGTTTCATGTCACACGGGAGGGGCGACCGCTTCGGAAACGCCGGTATGCGTTCTCCGAAAGTTTCGCCGCCATTGCTTATGGAGAACTGGCGAAGGCGACCGGTGAGGCGGCATATGCTGAAAAGGCGGAGCGGGCGTTTCGCAGGTTCATCAGTCACAACCTCGACCCGCAGGGAGTGCAGCCGAAGTTCACGGACGTGCGGCCCACGCGGAGCATTGGTTTTCCGATGATCACGCTCGTCACCGCGCAGGAACTGCGGGAGTCAATTGGTCTGCCTGATGCCGACGACTGGATCGACCGCAGCATTGCGGACATTCGGAAGTACCACTTGAAAGACGATATCCAGTGCGTCATGGAAACGGTCGCACCGAATGGTGAACTTATCAATCACTTCGACGGCCGCACACTGAATCCCGGTCATGCCATTGAAGGGGCGTGGTTCATCATGCAGGAGGGAAAGCTGCGGGGTGATGCCAGCCTCGTGGCCACAGGTTGCCAAATGCTCGACTGGATGTGGGAGCGGGGCTGGGACAAGGTGCACGGCGGCATGCTGTACTTTGTCGACGTGAATGGGCTACCGGTTCAGGAGTACTGGCACGACATGAAGTTCTGGTGGCCGCAGAACGAAACCATCATCGCCACACTGCTCGCCTACAGCCTCACTGGAGACGAAAAGTATGCCCGGTGGCATCAGCAAATTCACGACTGGGCCTATGCACACTTCCCCGACCCGGAACATGGCGAATGGTTTGGCTATTTGCATCGTGACGGCTCGCCGAGTTCCATGCTGAAGGGGAATCTCTGGAAGGGGCCGTTTCATTTGCCTCGGATGCAGTTGACGTGCTGGAAAATCCTGGAAGAAATGGCCTCAGCCAAGGCATTTGAGGCCTGAAAAAAACGGCAAGTGTGCTCTGGTGTCACAATTCCAGTTCTTAGCCATCGTCTTTCATCGGCGTTGGCCAATCTCTTGTTGGCCGATTCGTTCTGGACGCTACAATACGGGACACAAACAGCTCGTTGACACTTGTTCACAAACATCGTCTTTTGAGGTAAAGACATGATTCAGGCCGCGTTTTCCGAAACGGGCGAGTATTCTGGCGAAATCAACGACCAGTACGATGTCGTCGTCATTGGCGGGGGCCCGGCCGGCGCCACAGTCTCGACGATTCTCGCCGAGTATGGTCACGACGTTCTCGTGCTCGAACGGTCGACCATTCCCCGGTTTCACGTCGGGGAATCGCTCATTCCGGAAACGTATTGGGTGCTTGACCGCCTGGGGCTCGTCCCCCAACTCAAAGCGAGTGCGTATCCGAAGAAATTCAGCGTGCAGTTCGTGTCGGATGGCTGGAAGGAATCAGCCCCCTTCTACTTCGACATGATGAATCCCCACGAGAGTTCGCAAACGTGGCAAGTGGAGCGGGCCGACTTCGACAAAATGCTCATCGACAACGCCGTCGCGAAAGGTGTGACGGTGCGGACCCAGGCTCAGGTACTCGAAGTCACCTTTGAGGGTGACCGAGCAACTGGAGTGCGGGTGAAGTTGGGCGCGTCATCCCGAAACGTTGCGGCAAAGGTGGTCGTCGACTGCAGTGGCAACTCAGCCTTTCTGTGCAATCGACTTGGTTTGCGCGTGGGTGATCCCCTCCTGCAGAAGGGAACGGTCTGGTCGTACTTCAAGGGAGCCCTCCGTGACGAAGGTCGCGACGAAGGGGCCACCATTATTCTGCAGACTGAAGACAAGAAGAGCTGGTTCTGGTACATCCCGCTGCGGGATGACGTCGTCAGCATTGGCTGCACTGGAAACATGCAGTACATGTTTCCCAAAGGTAGTAGTCCAGAGGCAACTTTTGAACGGGAACTGGAGCGGTGCCCGGCCCTTCAGAAGCGGCTTGAGAATGCGACCCGCTGCATGGATTTCTTTACGACCCGGGACTACTCCTATCGCTCCAAGCAGGCGGCAGGCGATGGCTGGGTACTCTGCGGTGATGCGTTCAGCTTCGTCGACCCAGTGTATTCCTCCGGCGTGTTCCTCGCTCTGAAATGTGGGGAAATCGTGGCGGACAACACACACGCCGCACTCGTCGAAGGGGATACGTCAGGCGAACGGCTGGGGATTTGGCGGGACGACTACGCCAAAGGTGTCGAAAACTTCCGTAAGCTGGTTTATGCGTTCTACACGCCGGGATTCAGTTTCGGTGACTTCATGCGTGAGCATCCTGGGTATAAGGATCACCTCGTTGACATCTTGATTGGAGCCGTGTTCAAACCGGGCGTCTCCGATATTTTTGAAGCGATGGGCGACATCCGACCGCCGTCCGATCGGGTAGAGCCAGAACCGACAACCGCCTAAGGATTCCTTTAGAACATTGCTTTACCTCGGCGATACCACTCTGGAAACGGCGGCCTGTTACCTCGCGGGCTTGTTACATCGCGCTGGCTATGCGTTTGAGTACCGGCCCAGCAATCATCGATTGTCGGTCGATGACCTTACTGCTGCTGATGATCTTTTGATTCTCAGTGACTATCCCGCGGCCAATGTTGACGAAGAAATTGCGGCCGAACTTGCGGAACGCATCCGCAGTGGTTCACTTTCCCTGCTGATGATTGGAGGCTGGGAATCCTTCGAAGGATGCGATGGTCACTGGCATGGCACGCCGTTGGCCGAAGTGTTGCCGGTGAGAATCAGCGATAAGGACGACCGCCGAAACATTGATCGACCCACTTTTGTTCAATGTCAGGTTTCTGGCCATCCCGTCACAGTCAATCTTCCCTGGGCCGAGCGACCTCCGTTGATTGGTGGATTCAATCAGGTGGAGGCAAAGTCGGATGCCCGCGTGCTGCTGACGGCGGAAATTCATGACGCTCGATTGACGAGCAGCGGTTACGAATTGAGTCCCGCCAAAAGCCATCCATTGCTGGTTGTTCAGGACCTGGGAAACAGTCGCGTCGCTGCACTCATGACGGACCTCGCGCCGCACTGGGTGGGGCCGCTCGTCGATTGGGGACCGGAGCGTGTTGTGGCCAGGGCCAACGGCGGCGAACAAATTGAAGTCGGCAGTGACTACGCCCGCTTCGTTGAACAACTTATTGGCTGGCTGGTTGCCCGGTAAACCGTTCCTCGGTCGCCAGACATCCTGCGTGCTCGATATGCTTTACCAGAGCAACCGGATGTTCACCGCATGGAACCACCTCCCGACTGGGCCTACTATCTGATCAACTTCTTGCTGATTGCGACGCAAATCGCAATTTGGGCAGGGAACTTCTGCAAACTTCCAGCCAACTGGATTCTCGTCGCCAACGCAGCCCTGTACGCCACGTTCTTCCCGAACAAGTTGAATGGACTCGGCTTCGGCTACGGTTCCGTCGTGTTCTTCATTGCGTTGGCCATTCTGGGTGAGTCGCTGGCGTACGCGAGTCGACACCGTCGCAAGCTGGCGCAGCAAAGCAAACTGGCCGGATTGGAGAATACGCTGCTGGGGGCAGGTGCCGGGAGTTTTGTGGGAGCCATATCTCTGTTCTGGATTCCGCTGGTCGGACTTGTTTTGGCGCTGGCGGGATCGGTCATGGGGGCTGCGGCCGGGGCATACCTCGGTACGCTCTACTCGCGCAGTTCATTCGTGCCGCAGGTAAGTGCCGAATTGGAACAGCCAACTCCCGAGAGCGACGTCGACAGCGACAGGATTACGGCCATTCTGGAGTCCGCATCGCGCCTCGTCACCGGCGGACTCATTGTATTGCTCAGCAGCTATTCGAGCTTTTCGGGATAGTTGTCACATCGGTGGTTTCTGCATACTTGTCGTTTGGCTCTCTGGAAGTCAACATGCGGCGACAAGTGAACAAATTGCAGGAGAAACACGATCATGTTATTGCAGAATAAGACGGCCCTGGTCATTGGTGGCGGAACGGGGATTGGATCGGGCGTCGCACTGGCACTGGCCGAGGCGGGATGTAAAGTCATTATTTCCGGTCGACGCGAAGAGCCGCTGCGACAGGTTGCGAGCCGCTGCAACATTGAGGGTGCAATTCAGTGTCGCACTGCCGACATCGCTGACCGGGAAGGGATTCACCAGCTTGTCGACTGGGCGACCGAGCAACTCGGCCAGATTGACATTCTGGTGAACTGCGCTGGTGTGAATGTTCCCAAGCGGACCATGGCCGAACTTGCTCCCGAAGACTGGGACAAGCTGATGAACATCAACGCGACGGGGGCCTATAACGCCATGCATGCCGTGCTGCCGCAAATGCGTGAGCGGAAAGATGGCCTCATTATTAACGTGTCGTCCATTGCCGGCGTGCGTGCCAGTCTATTGGGCGGCGTTGCCTACAGTGCTTCGAAGTTCGCCATGACCGCTCTGGGGACGTGCGTTGGACTTGAAGAACGCAACAACGGCATTCGGGTGACGAACGTGTATCCCGGCGAAGTGGAAACTCCCATTCTCGACGCCCGCCCCGTGCCGGTCAGTCAGGAACATCGGTCCCGTATTCTGCAGCCGGAAGACATTGCCTCGCTGGTCGTGACCATCGCCGCCCTGCCACCTCGGGCGCACGTGCCTGACATTGTGATTAAGCCGACGACTCAAGAGTTCTGTTAGAGAAGTTTAGCGGTGGCACCGACATTCCTGTCGGTGCTTTCGTAGTTGCCCCAACGACTTGCATGTCGTTCCGAGGGACTGTTGTCGGTCGTCCTCTGCCGGAGAAACATTGTGAAAGTTGCTGTTGTCACGGGAGCAGGGTCGGGGATTGGTCGAGCGGTAACGTTGGCGCTGCTGCAGGAGGGTTATGCCGTGGTGCTGGCCGGGCGGCGTTCCGAGGCACTGGCGGAGACGATGAACCTTGCTGGTCCATTGGCCGAGAATGCCCTGGCGGTACCGGCTGACGTCACGAGTGCTGACTCAGTTGCTGCGCTGTTTGCACAAGTCAAACAGAAGCATGGCCGGATTGATGTGTTGTTCAACAACGCCGGACGTGGTGCCCCCGGAATCGGATTTGATGAACTCACCGTCGAGCAGTGGCAGGCCGTGGTGGATGTGAATTTGACGGGAGCGTTTCTCTGCGCACAGGAAGCGTTTCGTTTGATGAAATTGCAGCAACCAATTGGGGGCCGCATCATCAATAATGGGTCCATTTCCGCAACAACGCCTCGGCCCAACTCGGCTCCCTACACGTCCACCAAGCACGCCATTTCCGGGCTGACCAAGTCAATTGCTCTCGATGGTCGCCAGTACAACATTGCCTGCGGGCAAATCGATATCGGAAATGCCGAAACCGAAATGGCCGCCCGGATGAAAACCGGAGCCCTGCAAGCGGACCTCACGACGAAAATTGAACCGACCATGAACGTCGAAAACGTCGCTCGTGCAGTCGTCCACATGGCCAGCCTGCCACTGGACGCCAACATTCTGCAACTCACCGTCATGGCCACAAACATGCCATTCGTGGGTCGTGGCTGAGTGAATGTTTGGTAGCACAGTTCTTTTCCGTCAGTGCATTTGCTGAGACGCCACGCTCACCCAAGCTGCAACCTAACGCTGATACTTCGGCACAGACGGCTCAGGTACTTCTTCGACCAGGCGTTTGACGATGCTGTCGCTGTCGTAGCCTTCGGCCTGGGCCTGGAAGTTGGCGGCGATGCGATGTCTCAATACCGGGATGGCGACGCGGCGGATGTCGTCGAAGCTGACGACGGGGCGGCCGTCCATGGCGGCAATGGAACGGGCTCCCATGATGAGGTATTGCCCGGCACGGGGACCAGCTCCCCAGTCGACGAGTTGCTTCACAAAGTCGGGGGCTGAACCATCGCCGGGACGGGTTGCCCGGACAATTCGAGTGGCGTAGGAAATTATGAGCGGTGTGACTTCGACCTGATTAATTTGCTTCTGCAGGTATTGAATGGCCTTGGCGGAGAGGACCTTGCGGACTTCGGCTTTGGTGCCTGAGGTGGTCGTCTGCAGAATTTTCTCTTCTTCGTCGAGGGTCGGGTAGTCGACCTTGATGTTGAACATGAAACGGTCGAGCTGCGCTTCGGGGAGGGGATAGGTGCCCTCCTGCTCAATAGGGTTCTGCGTGGCGATGACAAAGAACGGGTCGGGCAAATCGTACGTTTCCTGGCCGACGGTGACTTCCCGCTCCTGCATGGCCTGCAGCAATGCGGCCTGAGTTTTGGGCGGCGTCCGGTTGATTTCGTCCGCCAGCAGAATGTTCGTGAAGACGGGCCCTTTCACGAAACGAAACTCGCGGCGTCCTTCGTCGGACTCTTCCAGCACGTTCGTGCCGGTGATGTCGGAAGGCATGAGGTCCGGGGTAAACTGAATGCGTTTGAATTCCACGTCCAGGATTTTCGCAATGGTGCTGACCACCAGTGTTTTTGCCAGACCAGGCACACCGACGAGCAGGCAGTGACCGCCGGTAAAAATGGCGGAGAGGATTTGTTCGATGACCGCATCTTGCCCCACAATGACTTTGTGGAGTTCGTCGGTCATGAGTTCCCGGTGCTTACGAAACTTGTCGAGAAATTCGTCGAAGTCGCGTTTATCTGCCATGAATCGGTTTCTGTTACGTGCGTTGCTCATCAGTTGAATGAGCGACATCGAATTGCGAATAAAACCCCGAAACACAAACAGGAATGTCTGTGCCACTCGGTTCAATGTTTCATCAATACGTCGGAAAACCGATTGGTAACAGATACTTTTGAGAAATGCGATACGACCTGCCGTGTGTTACGGCAGAAGCAGGGTTTGCCGACCATCGGACGCGACAGATGGCCGATATTTGCCCTCGCTATTGTGCTGATGACCGCGGCCAATTCGGGAACCCTTTGGCCTAAACCAATCTGTCTTCTTGATCGCCGTCTGTGGATTTCGGGCGCCGGAAGGAAATCCCTCGATTCACTGCCCGAAGTCGATTACGCCGAATGGGGGTAGCGGAAGCATTACCTCTTTCCAAAAATGGAGTACAGAGAATTACCGTATGGTCGGGTATCCGGCTTCCCAATCCAACCAAATGATGTTCTCGCCAGATGCGTACCAGGTGTCGCTGCCGGGACCGCCATAGGCAGTCAGTGGGGTCTGGAATGTGCTGTTCAGCACGTGAAACTCATCGTTACCGTCGCGAGCAATGACCCATGACCGAGTCGATGTGGAGACACCATCGAAGTTGATGACGTTATCACCAGCGCTCATGAAAACGTAAAGACTGTCCGTGGTCAAGTGAGTGATGTCGAGACGCTCGTCAGCTTCAATGTAAACCTGTCGCGGATGGTGGCGCGCCACCTGCCCTTGATTCTCAACGTCTCTTATTGAGATATTCTTACCGCGCGTGCGCACTCGCCAGAATGCGCGAATACCCTCCAGGAAGACATCGCCTGTGGACATTGCTGAGAAGTAATTGACGACATCGACACCGGTTCTCCAGTAGCCATCAGTGTTGTCAGCATTTCTTCCAACATGAATCTGCGGCGTGACATCCAGTTGTCTGTTTGGGCCTCTCGTAATGCCAAAGCTACGCAGCGCGCGGACCGATTCCGCGTCGACCATGCCATCGGAATGAATGGTCAGGTTGCCCGTCGCGATGACGTTGTATACGTAAGGGGCAAAATCGGGATGTGGAGGAGCCATGGCATTGCCCACTTGTACTTTGTCACCGGTTAATGACGTCCAATCCAAATGAGCTGTTTCAACCGAAATGTACTCACTCCTGACGAACGCCATTCCTGTCGTCCACACGCCATTAAACGTAACCCGGTCGACTCCGCCGTACGTGATAACCTGAATGTCATCAAACCGGCTGGCAGCACCTAGGGCGTAACCTGCTACAGTGTATGTCCCAAGAGGCGGAGGGTCTAAAGTGGGTGGTGCAACACCGATACTAAACTCAACGGTGTCGTCGCCAGTACCGGTGTAAATCCAAGTCTTGTTGTGGACCTGAAAACTGGTCCCTTGAATGGTGTCGTTGCCAGCACCTGTTGTCATGAACAGTTCGCCAAAGTACGTATCCAGAACGCGGCTTGCCCCCAATGTGATATCGTCATTTCCACTCCCAGTGTCGAGCGTCGTGCGACCACTCACGTTGATGCGATGCAGCAGGATTTCATCATTGCCCCAACCTGTCTCGACAGTGAGACTCGACAGCGATGGCGATGCAGACCGAGTGACATCCAGCACTTGAAGAACGTCGTCACCTCCTCCCAGATCGACGACCACATGCGCAATGCTGTCTGTGAAGTTCGTCTGGCCGGAAACTGTCGTTTCCGCGAGGCCTTTGACTTCCCACATCCAGGTGCCCGTTGGTTCCATCGTCGCTTCATCGAGAACTGCAAACCGCCTGAGTCGCACCTCGTTTCCGGCATCATCGCCATTCAGGAACAGGGTGTCGCCAACAAGTTCGGATTGCACTGTCCCTGACAGCAAGACGCGTGCTTCCACGACCTCAAGATGTTTTGTGAAACGGCTTCTTCGGCGGCGCATGTTTTCGCTTTCGCGTGTGAGACTGACTCATACTATGCAGACATCGTGTCAATTAATTGTATGGTCGCCAGTCGGCTAACTTGCGTCAAGCGGAATCAGCATGCGTTGATGACTCAGTACGCACGATACAAATTCAGCCAATGGTATTGCTCAGCCTATGGTGTCTTTGGCTTCTCGTTGAGAAAGACGGGGACGTCTTCGAATGAGAAGGGGAATTTGACCAGGCTGACTTTGGATGCCAGTCGGATGCGCAGACGGACGCCCTGGGGCAGGCCGTCCTGCTTGGGGTCAAGGCCAATCGACCATTCGCAGCGTTCCAGTTTTCCAGTTGCCGTTTTGCCGCCGTAGTAACCTCCGCTTTGATCCAACAGCAGTTTGCCGTTTTGGTCAATCAGTTGGACCGAATAGATCCCTGGATACGTACCCGCCGCCATTTCTTGCCACTCTTCCCGGGTCACGTCCGGGGAGTTCCAGGCGATTGTCAACTCTCTGCGGCTGCCATCATCTCCCTCCGGGAGCGGTACTGGTAGAGTCTTGGGCAACGAAAAACTTTTCAGTGCCATGGTCAAATCAAAGCCCCCATCCTTCAAGACAGGATGGTCGATCGTCTTCTCAATCAAGCTTTCCAGGTCATCAACAATGACTTCGCTCCCTTCATCCACCAAAATGAGGTGAGCCACGCCTTCCACTTTGCTGACCGTGGCAGGCATGACGGAAAGCCCCTTGGGAATCCCCACAAAGAAACGCACCTGACAACCATCACCTTCCTTAAGAATCTTGGAAAATGGAGTGGAGTTCCAGTGCTTTCCGTATGTGACTGGGGTCGCGACGTCTTTTAAGTAGTCGAGATTCTCAATGGAAAACTGTTTGTCTCCGTCGCTGACCTCGACGGAGTCGATGTACCCGAAACCACTGGCATTCTCGACGACTCCTCCCTTGAGGCCCAAATGCAGCATCGGGAAGCAGTCGGGGCAGAATGAAACCACGCGGAATATCGCACCGGTCACTTCGCTATCAAAATCCTCGCTGACAGTCAGGTTCGACCTGCCCGACTCCTTGGGCTGCTCGTCTGAAAACCCAATTGCAGATAAAACAGTAAGAACGACAACAAAAACAGACACCACACGAACAAGCTTCATGCTTCTCTCCAACGAATCACCAAGACCAGGATGCAACTTCACAAGTAAATCATCTGCAACCGAGCATAGCCCGCGCCGTGCAGAGGCTCAATCAGGTGGATAAGATGCCGGAGCGACGTAGGATCTCTGGGAGATGCTTAGAGAGTGTGCCACTGGCCTCTGCCAGTGTGTTCTGAGACTGGGACAAAGACCATTTGCCGAGTCGGTCGTGCTGGGGGCTCATCACTTATTCCTCCTTCACTCGTCGCCCTTCTCCCGTTACTCTGAAATGAACGCCGATGGGCAGTGGCTTGTGCCAGCCGTACTCGGAATCGGACGTTGCAACGGTGGTAACCGGCTGAATTGATACCCTGTAAAAGAGTCATCGCCATGCGAACATTGTTAGTTTTCGTGCTGACCGTGAGCGGCTTGGTTGGCACATTCGTTGATGCGGCGCGAGCCGACGAAGAAGTCGGCATGAGAGATCAAATTCCCGAGGAATTGGTCACCAAGATTCGCGACGTCATCGCTCCAACCTCCCCTAATGAGATCAGTGTTACTGAACGGCCCAGTTCCGTCCAGTTGCAATACCACTGCCGTGAATACGTTGTGTATGGCGTCTATCGGCCTGTGGCTGTTAGCCCATACCCGCAAGTCAGATCCGGGCCAATGCACGATGGCATCGATGTCCAACTCACGTGGAAGGATTCGGGCGCGGAGTATTTGGCCAGGGGCGGAATGGACGGTGGTGCGCACTTTGGGCAAGTGAGAGCAACATGCTATTGGCGTGAATACGTGAATTTGTGGAGGCTGCCGAATGAGGGTGGCGTCGTGGAACTCAAGTGTCAGTTCGGGGAAAAGGTTGACATGGAGGTCCTGTCAACGCTCCGGAAGGAACTCAGCCAGATGGGAGAGGAAGTTTTCGAGGCGCGACCGAACTGGTGGACAGAGAATTATGACGAATTGCGGAAGAAAGTTGGCAGTGTGATCAAGGAGAAGCAGCCGTTGGCAGTTTCAGCGGAGGGAAAATCGGCGTTGAATTGGGAGTATGACACGAGAGAGTATCGGGTTCATTCCGTGGACGGGGAGGGCACTTTCGCTGAGAACGCACATGCCGAAATTGGGCCAGGGCCACGCGGTTTTATTATTCGAATTACACCTCACAACACTGAATTGTTCGCAGGTAACCGGCCGCTCACGGGACTGAGCGCGGGGCCTTTTTACCGGCACTATTTCCAGATTGGAGGTGTTGGCGGCGAGTACAAACTGGACGTTTACTACGGCCTACTAGCGGACAAGGAACTGTTGAAATCGGTTGTTGATGCCGTCAACGAGTTTGCGACACCAGCGTCGAGGTTTTAGTGTCGGACGCATTGCCGCGTTTGGCCAAAATCGTCCGGTATCACTGGACTTGGTGTGATCATCACGACTTCAAATCCGCCTTTTCCTCGGCCGCACTCCGCCTGATGTAATGCGGCTCAATCGTCCAAGTGTCAGCGACGCTGCCGGCCTGGGCCTGCTGTTCTCCCAGTAACGCAATGGCAGACGCCTGGGGATTGTGAAATTCTTCGGGGGCAAGTGGGCAGTGCGTGGAAATTTCATCGCCGTGTTGCGTAAGGCCGGGGCCGGTGGCGGTGAGGGATTTTCCTGTTGTCGTTGCCAGCCAGGCTTCGAGAGGAACGAGTCCCGGTCGGGCGGTTTCGTTCCAACCGGAGTTCGTTCGTTCATATTCTGCGACGTAAACGTCGCCACGGAGGGCGTCGAATATCACAGCGGCTCTGTTGATGTCTGCGGGAAGTGCGAAGGCGATGGCATCACACGTGTCGATGGCAACAATTGGTTTGTTGAGGGCGTAAGCCAGAGTTTTGGCGCAGACGACGCCCACCCGCAATCCGGTGAAACTGCCGGGCCCAATGCTGACGGCAATGATGTCGAGGTCGCTCGGATTGAGGCCGTTGTCTTCGAGCAGTGTTTTCAGTTCGGGAACCAGTGTGCGGGCGTGGCGTCGACCGGTCGCAGAGAGTTCCCTTTCGGCGATGACGTTTCCATCACGCACTACGGCGAGAGACCCCTGTCGGCCCGATGTTTCAATTCCCAGCACAATCACGAGTCGCGTCCGTTGAAATCCATTGTGGCGAAGTAAATGGGCCCGAGGCCTTACGGCCAGCGGCTCACAGTGCTTTCGGAACACAGACAGGAATGTCTGTGCCACCATGACTCAATCTCGGAAGGATAAACGGTTCGCACCAAAAGAAAACAGGCAGCAGTGTCAGGAACACTGCTGCGGGTGCATCCGATAAATGGTGGCGGATTGTGATTTGGGGGTGTAGAGTGGTGTTGTTAAACAGTTTTTGTTGAGTCAGGACGTCTCGGAGCCTCAAGGAGGGTGTGATGGACGTTCGGATTGTGGTGGAAGTCGACGGGAAAAAAGTCTCCGAAATCATCGAGTCGGTGGAAACGCTCGATGCGATGGCCCTCGAACTCCGGGTCGAGGAATTGAAAAAACGGGCCGGGCGGGCAGTGTTGGATTCGGGGTTCACGCAACTGGGGGAGTCCTTGGGCCGGCCGCACTGTTGCGGTCGGCCGATGCGAAACCGGGGGCGTCGCGTACGAACGGTGATGAGTCACTCGGGTGAAGTGACCTATGAACGGACGCGGTATCGCTGCCGGGAATGTCAGTGCTGGCAAACGCCAGCAGATGCCGTGGTCTGTTGTGGATCACATCGCATGACGCGATTGCTCGGACGCAACGCCAGTCAACTGGCGAGCATCGAACCCTTCGCCCAACTCGAACAACTCATGGCCGATCAACATGGAGTGTACCTTGGCCATGACACGTTGTGGCACCTGGCCGTCGACGTGGGCGGAGCGTTGGAGAAGCTGCGGCTGGCGGAAGTCGAGCTGCGTCAACTGCATCCCTGGACGGCGGAAAATGCGCCGCGACCGCCGGTAAGTCCACAACGAATTTACATTAGCTGCGATGGCATTCTCTACGGCACAAATGAGACGGAATCCAATGCGCAGCAACCAGAAGTCAACCAGCAAAAATGGCGGCAAATGCGTGTGGGCTGCGTCTTCTGGCAAGATGAACACGAGCACTGGCACAAACAAATGACTTGGGGCCAGGAGGACGATTATCTTTCGTTCGGGATGTCGCTGTACGCCCTCGCTTGTCGCTGCGGATACCATCAGGCACAGGAGAAGATTTTCCTCAGTGATGGAGCCGACTGGTGCTGGTCAATTCAGCAGGAACACTTCTGCGAAGCCTCCGGCGTGCTCGACTGGTATCACGCCAGCCAGCATGTATGGGAATGTGCTAAGGCTCTGTTTGGTGATGATTCGACAGCAGTTCAGGAGTGGGCTCAACAGCATCTCAGCGCGTTGTACGATGCAGGCGGTAGCGGTCTGCTGCAACTGCTGGACCAACTTCGAACCAGCCCTGAAACATCACTCCCCGCTGCCGCCCAGAAGCTGAGTAATTACATCCGCAGCCGCTTGGCGGAAACAGATTACCCGCGTTACCGCTCTCGCGGTTGGACCATTGGGAGCGGCATGGTGGAGTCCTCGGCGAAACAACTCGTCGGTCTGCGACTCAAAGGCCCCGGCATGCACTGGAGCCGCGCCGGCGCCACCGCGTTGACCGCCCTCCGCTGCGCCCACCTCAACGGCCACTGGCACCAAACCTGGCAAAACCTCACCCTCACCGGATAAAACCGCCACCATCCATCGGACGCACCCCACTGCTGCCTGTTCGATCGGGAAAATGTCGTGTACTACTTCAGCACGACAAAGGCGCCACTGTCGCCGCGGCGAATGTAGAGGAGAATTCCTTTCTCGGAATTGGCCTTTTCGATGGCGTCGCCGAATTCTTCGAGCGAGTTCACTGGAGTCTGACCGACGCGCTGGACGATGTCGCCCGGCTGCAGGGAGGCACGTGCGGCGGGACTGTTGTCCTTCACGCCCCGAACAACCACGCCTTGCGTGTCTTCCGGAATGCCGAGGTTTTCAGCGAGGTTGGGAGTGAGATTCGAGATTTCGAGTCCGAGCGATCCCACCTCTTTGCTGGAGTCGCTCTTGTTGCTTTCTTCCTTCTTCAACCGCTGCAGGGCAGGGGTGTAGTCGGATGGCATGAGTTCCAGTTTGACGTCGACGACCATTTCCTTGCCGCTTCGCTGAATGGTGACGGGATACGCTTTGCCCGCTGGTGACTTTTCCACCACGTCCACCAGTTCCGACTGATCGGCAATGGTGTCTTTCCCGAACTTCAGGATGACATCACCCACCTGGATTCCGGCTTCGGCGGCTGGTGTATCGGGGAAGAGCTTGTTCACGAGGGCGCCAGAGTTTCGCGACAATCCCAGTGATTCCCGAATGTCTTCGGTAATAGGCTGCAGTTGGACGCCGAGGTACGAACGTCGGACTTCACCGTTTTCGATGAGCTGATCGGCCACCCAGTGCACCATGTTGGAAGGGATTGCGAAGCCAATGCCGTCGTAACCGCCGCTGCGAGAGGAAATTGCCGTGTTAATGCCGACGATATTTCCGTCGAGGTCGACGAGTGGACCGCCACTGTTGCCGGGGTTGATGGCTGCGTCGGTCTGAATGTAGTCCTCACGTTCGTTAATTCCCGGGCCACGTCCGCGTGCGGAAACAATCCCGGCCGTCACAGTGGTCCCTACGTTGAACGGATTCCCGAGCGCCAACACCCAGTCGCCAACTTGTGTTCCATCACTATCTGCAAGTGCGAGTGATGGCAATGGTCCGCCTGCTTCAATGCGGACAATGGCGACATCGGAGCGGGGGTCGTAATTCCAGGAGTCAGCGACAATTTCGCGCCCGTCGGAGAGGGTGACGGTCACCCGGTCGGCCCCTTCGACGACGTGGCTGTTGGTGAGCACAATCCCGCTGGAATCGACAATCACGCCCGATCCTGTTCCCTGTTGCGGCGGAATGTACCGCTCGCCCCCTTGGCCGAACATGTCGCCAAAACGGGGATCGTTTCCAAACAACTCTTCCAGGAACTGCTGTTGCTGTGGCGACATTTGTCGATTGCCTCCCTTCACCTCGACCCGGTGCGATTCCGTTTCCGAGGTAATTGAAACCACCGCAGGCAGGGCGTGCTCAGAGACGGTTCGAAAGGCCAGCGACAAATCGCTGGGCGTATGCAACGGAGCGGCCACAAGTTTTGTTGCCGATTGGGGTTGTGAGAGAGCGACTGCCGCAATCCCCAATGTAATCCCCGCAGCCAGCGTTAAGAGCAATCCAATTCCTCGAGACCAGGACTTCATGGTGAAACCTCCCCTGTTTGGACTTGAGCGAAAAACAGTTTCTTCCGCCGATTTGGCGAAATTCGGCCCATAAACAGAGTTGCCGAGCAAGCGTCATGCCGGACGAAAAAATCCTGGCAGGGCGACAATTCAAATCGGGTTGATTTGAGACTGAGTCGCAATTGCGCACTTTCGGCGAAGGGAGACTGTGATCATCTTGACACCTTCTTTTTTGCGATCTAAAAACAGGGAGAATTGAGTGAGGCTGTGTGCCTCAAATCCTTGTCCCTTGTGCCATTTCGTCGAATCGAAGCGGAGAAACTCAGTTCGATCGGTCGATTCGAAAGTGGAGCGGACTTACCTGCTCGCTGTCTGAGATTTAAAGGATCGTCAAGATGACACATGTTGTTGCCGAACCGTGTTTCAACTGTAAGTACACTGACTGCGTAGTAGTGTGCCCGGTCGAATGTTTCTACGAAGCCGAATCGATGCTCTACATTCATCCCGATGAATGCATCGATTGCGAAGCCTGCGTTCCAGAATGTCCAGTCGCTGCCATTTTCAGCGAAGACAACCTCCCGGAAGAATGGGCTGGCTACAAAGAACTGAATGCCGAGCTGGCACCAAACTGCCCATCGATTACCGAGCGCAAAGACCCCATGGGTCCTCCCGTTTAATTTCGGGACGGTCGGTAATTTGAAATGAAGAAGTCGAGGAGCGGTTGAGTCATTCGCCGCTCCTTATTCATGCGCCGACGGGAACGCTCTTGCGTTCTCATCCCATCTTCAACCTATGGAATCCTCCGCCGATGCCAAGCCCATTTGAGGCACGTCGGGCACGTGTCCAGGCACTTCGCGATCAATGCCGAACGTCGCTGCAAGCCGGAATTCCCGGATGCACTATTGCGGCAAACTACTGTGCTCAGGTTGAAGATTTGCTGAAGGATTTCATTATCGAGTCAGCAAAGACCTGGAAGGGCACCGATGTCGACACCCTCAAAAAGGAAGGGGCGATTATTGCGGTCGGCGGGACGGGGCGCGGGGAACTGGCTCCCTATTCCGACATCGACTTGCTCATTGTGCCTCGAGTTTCAGGCAACGAGTTTGAAGAATTTGCAGCACATTTTGTGCTTTATGCATCGGACGCAGGACTGAAGTTTGGTGCGTCTACGCGCGATCCTGCCGAAGCCATGCAGTTCGCATTGCAGGATCCCCAAGGCGCTACAGCGCTCGTCGAGGCCAGGCCATTCTGGGGCGTTCCCAAGATTACCGAATCAATTATCAAGAACTTCAAGGCAACCGTCGTCGAGGCACGGCGTCGACAGTTCATTGAAGACTGTCTCTCAGCACGGCAAATTACGGACGACAATACGGTTCCCATGGCGCAGGAACTGCAACCCGATGTGAAGTCGTCCGTTGGCTGTCTGCGAGACTTGCACCTCATTCGCTGGATTGGCTTCGCACGTTATGGTGTGCCGGACATTGAGTCTCTCCGTTTGCGTGGCGCCCTCACCAAGGAAGACGCGAGAAAAATCAACGACACATGGGAGTTCCTGACGCGCGTTCGCATCGATTTGCATTTGGCGGCCAGCAAACCGCAAGACCGACTCACCCGCGACGAACAGCAGCGCATTGCGACCGAGCGCGGCATTGAAGGGACGGAAACGCAGCTGCCGGTTGAGCGGTTCATGCAGCAGTTCTTTCATCGCAGCATGGAGTTGGCGGAAATTACTCGGCGGTTCGCGGCGGTGCAGCGCCCGGTGACGTTCCTCGAATACACGCGGAACCTGTTAGTCGGACACAGTACCGAGGGGTTGTTTCACGTCGGTCCCGATCGTGTCAGTATTGCGCGAGGAAAGCAGACGTTTGTGACGTCCAGTCTCGAAAACGTCTTGAAGTTATTCCGGACTTCTGCGTTCTATGGCGTTCCTCCTGAGGCGAAAGTGCTGGAGGCTGTTAAGCAGTCAGTCCCCGAGATGGACCAGACGCTCACTCCATCGGCCTGTCGCAGTTTTCTCGACATTATGCGGAGTACCAAGCCGCTCAGTATGGTGTTGCGGACCATGGCGATTACGGGCGTGCTCGACCTCATCATCCCTGACTATACGCATATCAGAAACCTGCTGCAGTATAACCAGTACCATCACTTTACGGTCGATGAACACACGCTGCGGGCCATCGAAACCGTGACATCATTCGAAGATGATGACGGTCCCCTCGGAGCCGCCTACACGGCAGTCCAATCCAAAGAGGTGCTGCATTTGGCCGTGCTCTTGCACGACATTGGCAAAGGATTCGAGCAGGACCACAGCGTGCTCGGGGCAGAAATTGGTTGTCGTATTGCTGAACGGCTTGGAATGCCGCGGCATCAGAGGGAACAAATCGAACTATTGGTGCTCAAACATCTCGTCATGGCCGACGTTGCCTGGCGACGCGACTTCACAGATGAAAAAGAACTCGTCGAATTCAGCCGCGACTGTGGTTCTCCAGACACACTGCGCATGTTGTACGTGTTGACCGCCGCCGATGTGACGGCGGTAGGTCCGGGAACCTGGACTGGCTGGAAAGGGAACTTGCTCGCGGAACTGTGCGACCGTTCGATGATCATTCTCAGTGGTAAGCGGTATTCGTACGCCGAAGCTGAACGGATGAAAGAGGCGAAACAACGCGTGTCCGAAGATTTGCGGCGTCAGCCGAAGGTTATTGGCTCCGACTCGCAGGAGTTCGACATCCCGCTCGATCCCGCCTGGATCGACCTTCAACTCGAAGGCTGCAGTGCCTACTACCTCACCTGTACACCGCCGAAACAAATCGCTGCGGACCTGCGGACCATTGCCGGACTCGACGAGAAAACCGTAGCCGTTCTCGCCGACTGGGATGAGGCAACGTCGACCATGGAATACCGCGTGATTACGCGAAATCCCGAAGCGTCGGATGGAAGTTTTCATCGTATGGCCGGGGTGCTGACGGCGAAGCGGCACGGCATTCTCTCTGCTGACATTAACACCACGCGCGGCGGGGTTGTTATTGACAGTTACCGTGTACGCGATGACGACTACACCGGTGAACCACCCGAAGAGCGCGTCGAAGATGTCGCCAAAGCACTTCGATCTATTCTGAGCGGCTCAGAGACCATTCGCGAGCTGTTCCGCCGTGGTCGACGGTTTGGTTCCGTTTGTAAACTCGATTGGTCCGAGCTGAAAACGCGCGTGCGTGTGGACAATGAATCGTCGGATAGTCGGACTGTCGTGGACGTCTTCTCCGCCGACCGTCCCGGCTTGTTGTACGTCATCGCCCGGACGCTTTACCAACTCGGCTTGTCCGTTGACCTGGCGAAGATTTCCACACACTTTGACCAGGTCATCGACGTCTTTTACGTGCAGGAACGCGCGACTGGTGAAAAAGTCGAGGGCGAGGGCCGACTCACCGAAATTCGCGAGCGACTGCAAGACGTGCTGACAGAATTCGAACAAGATCCGAACTTTGAGCTCTGATCAAAACTTCGCGCTGCTGCGACGTGCCAATTCGCCCGATTTCATTGAACTCGCAGCGATGCTCCACATACAGTGCACTCCTCCCGATATTGAGGTTTAATGCGGAGACACGTTGTGAAATCAATTACTCGGATGCACTTCCTGCTACCGTGTCTGGTGACGTTGTTTGTCTGTGGCTTTATGCGGCTGTCGACTGGTGCCGAGGAACTCCCCGATCCTGACGGCAAACCGGCCGATATGACGAAGCCGGTGAAGGTATTCATTCTACTCGGGCAATCAAACATGCTGGGATTCGGCAGGATTGATCCTGTCGAACAGCAGGGGACGCTTTCGCATTTGGTGAAGGAAGAGGGACGATACCCTTATCTCATCGACGACGCGGGAAACTGGACGGAGCGTCAGGACGTGCGGAATGTGCATGTCATGGACAAACGGGGCGCGGGGCTGACTGAATTCGAGACGTTCTCCGACATGAAGAACGAATGGCTCACGGTGAAGAAGGGACACATTGGACCAGAGCTGGCGTTTGGTCACATCATGGGACACGAGTTGGATGAGCCAGTGCTGGTGCTCAAGGCGTGCATTGGCAACCGCAGCCTCGGCTGGGATTTGCTGCCACCGGGAAGCGAGCGATTCGAGTTTGATGGCAAGGTCTATGCAGGCTCCGGCGACAAGGCTCCGTCATGGGTGGAAGGCGAAGAAAAGAAGGAAGTGAACTGGTACGCCGGGCGTCAGTACGATGCCGACACGGCCCACGCGAAAGTCGTGCTGGCGAATCTCGAAAAGTATTACCCCGGCTACGCAGGGCAGGGGTATGAAGTCGCCGGATTCGTCTTCTGGCAGGGACACAAAGACCAGAATCCCGCCCACGCCAGTCGCTACGAGCAGAACCTCGTCCACTTCATCAAGTCACTGCGGAAGGACTTCAATGCTCCCAACGCCAAATTCGCTTTAGCGACCATTGGCTTCGAAGGTGACAAACTCTCGGGCCCCGGACTCACCATCGCCGAAGCCCAGTTGGCTGTGAGCGGTGAAGCAGGGAAATACCCGGAGTTCAAAGGGAACGTCAAAGCAATCGACGCTCGCCCGTTCTGGCGCGACAAATCGGTCTCACCGAGCGGCGCCGGATATCACTACAACCACAATGCCGAAACCTACATGGAAGTCGGCACCCGCCTCGGCTGGGCGATGGTGGATTTGCTGAAGGGTGAGTAATGTCTGATCGCAGCTGAATCGTAACGACCATGGGGTGCGGTGTACTGGAGGCACTTCGTCTGCGAAGAGAGGCCAGCTCACAACTCTTTGATCATGATGTTTCTGAATCTCGCGCCGCGCAATGACTGCAACAGAATAGGGCCGGGCCCTGATTCATTTTGATCGATCGCACCACGGGTCGGTCCTTTCAATTCCTGCGACCGGATGACCGGCTTTCGATTGATCAATACCGTCACCTTGTTTCCCTGCATGCGGACCTGCAGTTCGTTCCACGCACCGTTCCCTTTGTACATTTGCGACTCGACCGCAATTTGTCCCCAAATCGAGCCCGTGCACTTGTTGGGGGGCACGTCCGTGCCGTCATACAACTGCACTTCGTAACGTCCCCGCAAATACACGCCCGAATTTCCGCCGCGCGGCAGACTGAACTGCAAACTTAAATCGAAGTCTCGATACTTCTCCTGCGTGACCAAATGCGATCCCGCCTTCCAGTTGGTCAGCACGCCATTACTCACGCGCCAGTTGTCGATGGGCCGACCGTCTTCTGCTTTCCAGTCATCGAGCCGGTTTTTGAGCAAATCGACAACGCCGTCCCCCTGCGGGTCGATGCTGGGGAGGCCAATATCCTGTGCGTGACATTCGACGAAGAGTCCACTGGAAACGAACAGCAACGCGACGAACTGAGTAAGACGCATGGAATACCGACCTCATATGACTTCGAAGAACCTCACCGGCTTGCAGCCTGCAAGGCAGTATAACAGACTGGAGGCACCGACGAGGAAATTCCCACTTGGAGAAAGTCACCCAAAATGAATCGACGCCATGCACTGCAAGCCATGTTGGCCGCCGGAACCACCTGCCTTGGCCTGGGACTGAATCGAGTTGCCTTCGCTGCAGCGCCTGGGTTTGAGGTGCGGGACATCCGTTCGATCAGTCAGCCAACTGACCGTTACTACGGCTGGCCGACGTTGGCTAAGCGGGCGAATGGCGAGCTGCTGGTTGTAGCGTCGGGGGGACGACATCGGCATGTGTGTCCGTTCGGCCGCGTTGATTTAATTCAGTCCTCCGACAACGGCGACTCCTGGACCTTCGCTCGCACCATTTACGACGGCCCCATCGACGACCGCGATGCCGGTCTCATCGAAACACCAAATGGCACGTTGCTGGCCACAACGTTTACGTCGCTCGCTTATCTGCCCACGTACAAGAAGGCCTTGGAAACTGCGGGAACGAATGCTCAGTCCATGCCAGCAGAGGAACTGACACAGTGGAAGGGAGCTCACGGACGGCTGCCTGAGGGGGAGCATGAAAAGCATCTCGGCAGCTGGATGATTCGGTCCGAAGATGGCGGCATTAGTTGGGGCTCGCCGTATCGTGTCCCGTTGAATAGTCCTCACGGGCCCGTTGTCATTTCCAAAGGACGACTGCTCTATGCCGGCAAGGCACTCTGGACGGACGACAATCGTGTCGGCGTCTGCCAGTCGACCGATGACGGCAAAACGTGGCAATGGCTCAGTGACATTCCCACGCGTGAGGGAGACAATCATCGGGAATACCACGAGCTGCACGCGGTCGAAGCGGCGTCAGGTCGATTGATTGTGCAAATCCGAAATCACAACTCACCGAAAGCCGGCGAGACGTTGCAGTCGCACTCCGATGACGGCGGCAAGACCTGGACTGTTCCGCGAAGTATTGGCGTGTGGGGTCTGCCCTCCCATTTGCTGAAACTGCAAGACGGTCGCCTGCTCATGAGCTACGGCCACCGCCGCGCGCCGCTGGGAATTCAGGTGCGACTCAGCGAAGACCATGGCGATTCGTGGTCCGAACCCATCATCCTCTACGGCGACGGCGCCTCAGGCGACCTCGGCTATCCCTCGACCATTCAATTCAAAGACGGTTCACTCTGCACAGTGTGGTACGAGGTTGTGAAAGGAAGTCCGTTGTCGCAGTTGAGAGCGGCGAGGTGGAAACTGGTTTGATTGCAAGGTAGAACTCAGTCGTTCTTGAAACGTGAATCGGGCACAGCGTCAGCCCACTGAAGACGCATTCCAATGACCGTTTGTGTTGTCGTTCGTGACGACGAAACACTCCATCAGGCCGTTCACAGATTCCGACTCCTTTGCCGCCGCTTCGGAGTGCCACATGGTGGCTACATCCGAATGGCTGACCGCAATCGGCAGAAATCCTTTTACGAAAGTAAGGGAGTGAAGCGACATCGCCAGCGTCGGATTGCCAAAGGGAATTGTCGCCTATACTCTCGGTCATGACTCACCGGGATTGCCCGGGGCCTTACGGCCCTCGGCTCAAGTAGCGATTCGCCCGAAAAACCTGTAGGGTGGGTGAAGTTCGCCCAGAACAAAGCGGTGCGTTACGCAAGTCATCCGACGTGAAAAACTGTCTGTAAGTTTGGTATGGTCTGATCGGCGAACGTAACCCACCATAATGCGGCGACCTGCTCCACACACCCTACAGAACCCAAGGAGAATCCGGGTTTGTGGTTTCAAACGCAGCCTCGACCGAAATCAACCAGAGCTCAGCAGGATAAGCCGTGTTTAAGAAGAGACATCCCACGGTTGGATCGCGTCCGGGTACGCTCGTCATTTCCAGCGACGCTCTCCCTCCGGTTATCAACCTGATGCGTTACTCGTCGCAGGGACCCGCAATTGAACGCCGCATTGAGCACGCCACGGAGTTGAATGAACCGTTTCCTGAGCAAACGGTGACCTGGATTGATATTCAGGGGTTCGGGGATCATGACGTCATGAAACTCATTGGCGAACGCTTCGGGCTGCATCCTCTCATGCTGGAAGATGTCATCAACGTGCCGCATCGTCCCAAGGCGGAAGTGTACAACGACCAGTTGCTGCTCATCATCAACATGATTCTCACCAGCGAAGAGACCATCGTTGAAATTGAACAGGTGAGCATTGTCCTCGGGAAGAATTACGTCATTACATTTCAAGACCGTCCGGGAGATGTCCTCGACCCCATCCGGAACAGAATTCGGCTGGAGACGGCCCCCATCAGACAGCATCAGGCAGACTTTCTGGCGTATGCCATTGCCGACACCATTGTCGACGCCTACTACCCGGCCCTGGAATTACTGGGAGACAAACTCGAGGACCTCGAAGAAGAAGTCGTCGCAAGTCCCACGACGAAGCTGCTGCATGAACTGAATCGACTGAAGAACCGGTTGGTGAATTTTCGGCGGGCGGTCTGGCCGCAGCGCGAGGCCATTAATTCCCTCATTCGTGACCATCACCTGCTGGTAAGTGAGCCGGTCCGGATTCACTTTCGCGACGTCTACGACCACTGCGTCCAGACATCGGAAGTGGTGGAAATGTACCGCGACATGGTCACCGGCATGCTCAATACATACCTCACGTCCATTGCCAACCGAACCAATGACGTCATGAAGGTACTTACCATTGTCGCGACGATTTTCATCCCACTGACGTTCATCGCCGGTATTTACGGCATGAATTTTCAACATATGCCCGAACTATCCACCCGCTGGGGATATCCCATCGTGTGGGTGGTGATGCTGCTCATTGCTGGCGGCATGCTCTATTTCTTCCGCAAACAGGGCTGGCTCGGCGGCGATGGAGACGAGGACTGACTCCCGCATTTCCAGCTTGACCGATGAGAGATTCGTAGGGAGGGTGAAGTCCGCGTCGGACAGGATGGTGCTACAAATCTGAAACGGCATCGGGTTGATTTGCAGCGGGCGTTTCATCGGGCGGTGCGAAATACGCAAACACCTGGGCAAGTGCGGTCCCCGTGAGCATGCAGCCGAAGGCATAGGCCGCACAGGGGAGGGCGATTTGCGGTCGGCCGTTAAACATGCCGACGGCAATACTGGCGCCGACCCCGGCGTTCTGCATGCCAACTTCGAGGATCAAAGCCACACGCATACCGCGCGGCAAATTCACGAGGCGAGCACCAATCCAACCGGCGGTGTAGCCGAGCAGGTTGAGTCCCAGCAAGGCAGGAATCAGTAAACCGTTGGCCTGCATCAGGCGGCTGCGGTTAAGGGCAATGACGACAGCAATAATCCACAGGATGGCCAGGTTCGCCATGTGACCGGCGAACTTCTTTGACAGGCTTCTCCACGACGTGACAGTCTGTGACAGAGTGAATCCCAGAATGACTGGGAGCACAACTTGCCAACTGAGGTCAACCGCGGCGCCGACGAGTTTTTCCTTGGCAATCGACTCCCCGAGAATGAGCCGCAGCGTCACAGGTACGAGCAGCGGGGACAGCAAGGTTGCGAGTGAGGTGAGCCCGACGGAATAACTGACATTTCCCTTGGCTGCGAGGGTCAGCACATTGGAGGCCATGGCACCGGGAACACAGCCGGCGAGTGCCAGACCAAAGCGAAGATCTTCCGGAAGTCCAAACAGACTGGCCATAGCCCACGCCAGGAATGGCATCGACGTGTATTGCACGAACGTGCCCCAGGCGACCAGCGGCCACTTCCGTGAAACTGTTCGCACTTCATCGGCTGGCAGCAGGCTGCCGATACACAGCATGGTCAAGGCGACGATAAAGCCCAAAATCGGAACGGTCGCGATAAAGGGATCGAACGGAAACGGCCAGACAGCGGCCACGAGGGACGAGAGCAACAGCCAGACGATGAGGAATCGTTGGAGCATGGTAGCTGTCTCGACCTACATTCCCGGAGCGCGACGCAGCGGCTGATCGGTTGCTTCCGCTGAGGGAAAGCTCAGCACGTCGCTGTCGCTGGCTTCTTCCACTTTCTCCACGTCACTGGAAGGCGTCGCCGGTTTCGGCTCCTTCTGCGTGGTGCGTTCGATAATTGCACCCAGCCAGCCCACCAGGAGTGCGGGAAGTAGCACGACGTCCGCAATGAGAGCAACAACAACCAATGCGGCCATCAGCCAACCGAAACGGCTAATCAGCAGCAGGTCCGCTCCAAACAGGAGTGACATCCCTACCGCAATAGCAATGCTCGTTTGCCACATCGCCGGACCGCAATGATTCAGCGCCTTCACGACAGCTTCCTCACGCGACAATCCTGATCGAATTCCTTCCTGGAACCAGGTAAGCAAATGCAAGGTTCCGTCGATGGCAATACCCAAGGCGACAGATGCCGTAATCATCGTGCCAATGTCGACCGGAATACCCGCCCAGGCAACGAGACCAAAGACGACCCCCACTGGAAACAGGTTGGGCAGCATGGCCAATAAGCCTGAAATGGGATGCCGTAGCAGCACAATCATAATGATGGCAATGAGGCCGAAAGCGAGTGCAAAGCTCCGGATGAGACTTTCCAGCACCGCTTCCTGGGTTCGTAGGAATAGCGGCACCATACCAGTGACGACAAAATCGACACCCTGCTGCTGATCCATTTCCGACTGAGCGATATGGTTGAGTTCATCAACCAGGACGCCGTAGTTCAAATCGTTCAGCACGGCGGTCTGACAACGAATCCGCCACAGCTCGTCGCCCTCTGCAAAGTCCAAATTGAGCCGGTCGGTGTGAACGCTCAACGGCTGTGTCGCTCGTGTGGCCAATGGCTTAGTTTGCTCGATGTTGTCGACGAAAATCCCTTTGTCGGTGCGACGGACCAGCAGCATATACCGGGCAGAAGCTTCCGGGTCGGGGCTGACCGGTCGAAAGTCGGCGAGTGACAATGTGCCACTCACGCTGGGATGCGCCGCCAGTTTCTCTTCCAGGCGACGCACAATTTCCATGCGTTGCAGTACGTTGAGTTGCGGTGTTGTATCTGCAGACTCGTCGTAGTCAGGGTCCGTAACGTCAACTTCTGGCTGCTTGGGGAACCGTACAACAACTTCAGCGGAGACAATGCCAGCCAGACTTTCTTCCAGAAATTCGTAGTCCTGATACAACTGCGTTTTGGGTGGGAAGTAACGAATGAGTTTGGTCTCGGTCTCGAACCATCGCAGTCCGTAAATGGAGCCAGCGAACACTGCCAGGCAAACCACGACAACGGCTGTCGAGTGCCGCACAAGCCAGCGACCAAAGTTCTCCCAGGCATTGGCATGACTGGCTGCAGTTGTCTTCGATTCCGCTTTCCCTGGCCAGACGGCGAGCATGGCGGGGAATCCAAACAGCACCATGCCCAGCGACATAATGCATCCAATCGAAGAATAAATGCCGAAGTCTTTCACCGGGTTCAACACGCTGGTGAGCAACGACGCCATCCCAACGGCGGTCGTCACACTCGCCAGCATACAGGGCATCCAGGCGAGTTTGACTGAACGCGCAATCGCATTCGCCGGATTCACCTGAACTTCATGTTTCCAGTAATTCGCCAAGTGAATCGCGCCCGATGTGGTCAGCACCATCAGCAGGTTGGGAAGGACGATGAGCACCATGTTCAGCGACTTGCCGGTCGCCGGAATAAGAGCCACCACAGCCATGGTGATGTACATCGAAGCCACGAGCACGAGCGATGCCAGTCGAAAGCTGCGCAATAGCAGAAATGCGAGCAGAACCGTCGCCAGCGTGGAGAGAATAATCGGCGACCGTTTGTGAACCATCCACGCGGGATATTCTTCATTCCAGACGGCTCGGCCCGCTTCGCTGTTGAGTCGAAACCGACTCACGGCTCCGCCGCCCATGTGCAACTTCTCGCGAGGAATGCCCGCCGCGACAGCCGCTTCGTAAATATGAGTGAACAACGGCTTCAGCTGGTTGTCTGCCTCGGGGGTGAGTCCCACGGAAATCGCTACCGGTGCTCCAGGTGAATAGAAGCAGTCCTCGACAATATCCAGGCCGCGTGCGATTTCCTGGACTTCCGATGAAGCGGTTGAACCATAAGTCAAACTGGTCGCCCGCAGTTGGACATCATGTTCCGGGAATGTCACGAGTGACTCGGTTTCGACTTCATCATCATCGGCCACCGGCGGCACGGAAAGTTCCTGAGGCGGCAGGAATGTCAGTTCGATATCGAGGCCCGCTTCGTCAATGGCCTGTTGCAACGCGGCCTGCGCTGCACCCGGATTCTGACGCCCCTCGTCAGTCCAGCGTACTTTGAGAAACCCGGGGCCAATGAGGACTCCGGTCATCCGAGCGAGGGCATCTTCGGGATCGATTTTGTTCCCGATCATCGTCTCCAAGGCCTGATGCGGCGTGCCCACGTTCGCGATGAGTTGTTCGGGATGTCGCTCGGCAAACTGCTCCGCGAATTCCCCCTGTCCGAGCAACGCGTCGGAGAAGCGGTCAACCCGCGGATCGACGAGCGAACTTCCCTCCCACGAAATCAGCACACGGCTTTCGTTCTCGAAGTGCTCATGAAACCATTCGAGGACTTGCGCATCGGGGTCGTCTGCCGGGAGCCAACTGGTGACGTCATTCTCCAGTCGAACTTCGGACAGTCCAATGAAAATGAACGGGGCGGCGAAAAACATCGCCACCACAATCCAGAGGGTCAGCCCCTGCCCCCACGGGTCTCGGTATGTAAAGAATCGTTCAATCATGTATTTGTCATCCCGCATCGAAACGCGAGATGATTTTGATTCGCAACTTCACGGAGGAAAAATTCCGCGAAGTGCTGCAAATGCAGAAGGGATGAAAGCCTATAGCATGACCCGAAGTCCGTCGTATGCAAGCTCAACATGGTCCGGCAGGCGACGATTCGTTGCCTCATGATCCAACGTATGGGAGATATGAGTCAGGTAAGCCTTTCGGGGGCGGAGGTCGGAAATCGCCTCCAAAGCTTGTTCAATGTTGAAATGGGTCGGATGCGGTTCGTCTCTGATGGCGCCGAGAATCAGTACGTCAAGGTCCTGCAACTGTTTGCGCGATTCGTCTGGGATTTCACTGACATCGGTGCAGAATGCGACATTATTCACGCGAAATCCCAGGATGGGAAGCTTCCCGTGAATCAGGCGGATGGGCGTAATGGTCACGCCACAAGCGTCAAATGGTGTGGTGGAAATACGCCGAAATTCCAGCCTCGGCTTCGAGTGCAGAGTCGCTCCATCGCAGAAGGCGTAGGAAAACGTCTGCCGAACTGTGGCCTCCACGGCCTCTTCGCAGTACAGCGGAATTGCCGCTTTTTTCTTGAATCCGAAAATTCGTAAATCGTCAATGCCGAGAATGTGGTCGGCATGGGCGTGTGTGTAAACCACCCCTTCAATGTCGAGCACGTCGGCCCGCACCAGTTGCAGCCGCAGCTCCTGGCTGGTGTCGATCAGCAGATTTCCTTGCCCAGTCTGAATGACCACGCCGGTTCTGGTTCTGTGATTCTTTGGATCAGTCGACCGGCACACGTCACATGTGCATCCCACCATCGGAACTCCCATGCTCGTTCCGGTCCCGGTGAGTAACAGGGACGGAAGGGTGGGGGTGTCGTTGGCAGATGCGTCAGATGTCATGGCAACGCACTCTAGCGGAGTCGTTCGTCTCGTACCACTTTCGACCCTGCTGCAGAGGTGACGCCGGGCGGGATTGTCGTATCATTGGTCCCAGTCAGGAAATAATCTCCAATTCGACTGGCAATGTGCCGTGAAATAGATATATTGTCTGTTGTTGGTTCTCGTTCGTTCCCCGTAGCCCAAATCAATTCATTTCCGTTTCAATGACCGAGACGCTCTGGAAGCTGCAAGACGTACAGCTCGGCGGTGTGGGACGCCCACGCCTGAGTGATGTGTCGTTGGAGATTCCGACGGGCGTAATCGCGGTTTTGGGCCTTTCCGGGGCGGGTAAAACATCACTGCTGAACATTCTCGCCCGGTTCGAGAAGCCCGATGAAGGAAGCGTGACGTTTCTCAAAAACACGGAGAGCCGCCTACCCGTTTACTGGTCGCCGTCAGACAACGGTCTCTGGCCACATTTGACGGCGTGGCAGCATTTGGAGGTCGTCTGCGACTCCCCCGATCAATGGCTCCAGCGTTTTGATTTGACAGAAGTGGCGAACGCGCTGCCAGAAACATTGTCGATGGGCGAACGCTCGCGGCTTTCGGTCGCACGTGCACTCGCCACAAATACAACAGCTCTGATTTTTGACGAGCCGCTCAATCATGTCGACCGGGCAAGACTGCACGGCTATTGGGATGTCATTTGCAGGACGTGCGCGGAACGGAATACATCGCTGCTGTTCTCATCGCACGATCCCGCCATTGTGCTGCGCCATGCCAGTCATGTCATTTGCCTTGATGACTCTCGCGTCATTTGGGAGGGGCGAACCGAAGATTTATATCAGCAGCCCGAATCGGAGCAGCTTGGCTGGTTTCTCGGTCCGTTGAACTGGTTCACGACGGAAGAAGCCAAAACCTGGCTCGGCATGGAGACGGCCCAACCCGTTCCGCTCAGGCCCGAACGACTCGAAATCTGTCCTGCAGATGACGGACCTCTCGTTGTTGAATCGGTCCATGCCAGTGGATCCATTGGCGAAACGGAACTGACAGTACATGACGAAGGTGAATCACGGCGGGTGTTTCATCGTGCCGTGGGGAACGTGCTGCAGCAGGGAGCCCGAGCCGCATTACGTGTCTGCATGGCTCTGTTGCTGATGTTTCTGCTTGGGATCATGCAGGGCTGCGAAGACAGCGAAGCTTCACTCATCATGCCCGTGTCGGAATTTGTACCAATTTCCTTTCCGGCAGAAGGTGCCAAGTTGCCCGCCCCGCGCGGGCTCACGTTCAGTCCTGATGGCGAACTCTACACGCTCGACGACGTTGGCCGCGTGCTGGTCTACGACATCGAAGGAAAGTTGGCTCGCAAATGGTGGATGCCCGAGTACTCCGTCGGACGCCCCGAGGGTGTGTGCGTCATGCACGACGGACGCATTGTCGTGGCCGACACGCACTACAATCAGTGCGTGTACTTTGACACCGAGGGGAAAGTCCTCGGGAAATTCGGTTCGTTTGGTGAAGAACTCGGACAGTTCATTTATCCCATCGCCATTACACAGGACGACGAAGGGAACCTGTACGTCGCCGAGAATGGCGGGAACGACCGCATTCAGAAGTTCACCAAAGACGGTGAAATCATCAAACAAATTGGGACGTGTGGCGTCGAGCCGGGCGAGTTTCAAAGGCCGAGCGGCGTCGTGTGGTGGGAGGACAAGCTCTACGTCGCCGACGCCTTCAACAACCGCGTGTTGCAATTCACCGACGACGGCGCCTTCGAGCAAGTCATTGCCGATGCAGAATCCGCTGGCCTCCACTATCCTTACGACTTGGCCATGGGGCCAGATCAGACCCTCTATGTTGTGGAGTACGGAGCAGGACGCGTGACTCACATCGACTTGAATGGAACGCTGCTGGGGCAGTTCGGCCAGGAAGGTCGCGGTGACGGCGAATTCTGGACACCGTGGGGATTAGCTGTCCGTCATGATGGAACGGTCTTCGTCGCAGATACTGGTAACCGCAGGATGGTGGAGTTAAAGCCATGAGCGACTTGCTCGCCGTCATCTCGTTTGTCTTCGGCTGCGTGCTCGTCGGCATTTGGGCCCGTGCATTGTACTTGGCACTGTCGGGCACTGGAGAGAAACCAGTTGCACAACCAATGCAACTGCTGCTCATTGGCTCGGCAGTTGTCGTGCTGATTTTGTTCTGCACCTCGGTTGCGGGATATGTGCCGTGGTTCGCGTTCTGTCTCGTGACGCTGGTGTTGGGGGCCGTCAATTTCCAAACCGTGGTTCCCGAATTCACGGCGGCCATTCAGTCGGCCCTGCCGAAGCCGCGCGGCAAGTTTCAGGTTTTGGAACTCTGGCCACTCGCGTTGTTTCTCTCGCTCTATGGTTTTGCCATCTGGACCATTCTCACGTTTAGCGATGTCCGCTGGATTGGTGGCATGTGGTTTACTGCTCTCGCCATTCCCATGACAGTGTGGTGGGCCAGTGAACAGAACTGGCGCCCCACCCGTTTCCTCGGGCACTTCACGCAGCTTGTCATTGTAGGTGGACTCGTAGCCGGAGCCTGCGGGTTGGCAAACCATTGGGACGTCGTGGGCAAAATGGTGTTTGCCTCACCTTGGAACTTCGGCTTTATTGTCGTGTCGATTTGGGTCTGGTGGATGTACCGCAACGGCTGGCACGGATTAAGTCGGGGCCGGGCATTGCAGTCTCTCTTCATACGGTTCCTCGTCGTCGGCGTGTTTGTCGCGCTACTGGCCGAACCACGTTCTGTGCGCACGACCGATAAACTCTCCGTCGTGTATGCCGTGGATATTTCCGAGTCGATTCACCGCAGCCAGGTCGAAGCCGCGTTAGGGTTCGTTGCCAAAACCGTCGCGGAAAAACCCGCGACCGATGAAGCCGGCTGGATTGCGTTCGGAAACACGGCCGCCGTCGAAGTGCCTCCCTCTGCCGACAGTCGGCGTACGGCGCTCATGTCGAACCCGAATGACATTCAGTTCAACAGCCGCGTCGATCGTGACGCCACCAATATCGAACAGGCACTCAATCTGGCGAGTGCGGTCATCGACGAAGACACCCGCGGCCGCATTGTGCTGGTCAGCGACGGCAGCGAAACAGCGGGCGATTTGCGTCCCGTGTTGCAGCAACTGCAAACACGTGGCATCGCAGTCGACATTCTTCCCATCCAGTACTCCTACGACAACGAAGTCTGGGTCGAGCGTTTGGAGTTGCCCCCCTCAGTGAAAATCGGCGAGCCGTATGAGGCATCGGTCGTCATTTCTTCACTGACAGCAACCGATGCCGAACTCATTATCGAAGAAAACGGAGAGCCGTATGGCGATCCCATTCCGCTGAATTTGAGCGAGGGAAAGAACCGCATCGATATCCCCATTTATCTGAGTGGGCCGGGATACTACGAGTACGTCGCCAAGGTCCGCGTGCCGGAAGGGAAAGACGGACGTACCGAGAACAACGAGGGGGTGGGCTACATTTTCGTGAAGGGTGAAGGGAAGGTGCTTATCGTCTCCGATCCACTTCGCGAGGATGACGGTGATTTCGAACGGCTGGTTCGCGCCATTAAGGAGTCGGAGCGGAATGTCGACGTCGTCGACGCCTACGACATGCCGCGCGACGCACTCCAGCTTATGCCGTATGACTGCATCATTTTCGCCAACGTCCCTCACGACGCCTTTGACGAATCGCAACTGCAGGCCGTGCATGACGCCGTCTACAACCAGGGCGTTGGCTTCCTCATGGTCGGCGGAGCAAACAGCTTCGGCCCCGGTGGCTACCACCGCACGGTCATTGAAGACACGCTGCCGGTGACCATGGATATCACCAAGAAAAAAGTTCTTCCCAAGGGGGCGTTGGCCATCATTCTACATACGTGTGAATTCCCCGAAGGAAACACGTGGGCCAAACGCATTACCAAACAGGCCATTAAGGTTCTCGGTGAACAGGACGAAGTCGGTGTTATTGCGTATGGACCGGGCGGTGAGCAGTGGATTTTCGAGCTCACTCCCGCCGGCGACTACGAGAAAATGGTGCCGAAGATTAATAGTGCCTCAATTGGCGATATGCCCGCCTTCGGTCCCACCATGCAAATGGCCCTCAATGGACTGAAGAAAAGCGACGCGGCGGCCAAGCACCTCATCATCATTTCCGACGGCGACCCGCAGGCCGCACCACCGTCTCTCCTGCAGGACTTCACCGACAACAAAATCAGCATTTCGACCGTCGCCATTTTTCCGCACGGCGGCACGGAAATCGGCCTGCTGCGAAACATCGCGAATGCAACCGGCGGACGTTACTACTTCCCCGCCGATCCCAACGAGCTTCCTAAGATTTTCATTAAGGAAGCCAAGACCCTGAAGCGAACCATGATTCAGGAGAAAACATTCCAGCCCATGCTGGGATTCGACTCCTCGATTATGGAAGGAATTGACGGTGTCCCCCCGCTGCACGGATTCGTGCTGACATCGCTTCGTGAGAACGCACTCACCGAAAACGTCCTCTACACAATTGCGGAAGATGCCGAAGAGGGCGAGTCCGATCCCGTCCTCGCTACCTGGCGTTATGGTCTGGGAACCACGGCAGCCTTCAGTTCGTCCCTCTCCAACAGTTGGGCCAAAGACTGGGTGACGTGGGAAGATTACCGCGCGTTTGTCAAACAGCTCCTCATGCGGATTTCGCGCACGGAAGAACTCGGCCACCTCCGCATGTGGACCTACAATGCGGGTGGCGAAGGAATTGTCATGGTGGAAGACTTCCACCCCGAAGAAACCTTCCTCGACCTTGCCGCGAAGGTCAATGGTCCGGGCGACATGGAACTCACCATCCCGCTCAAACAGGTTGGCTCGCGTCGGTATCAGGGATCATTCCCCATCAACGACAAAGGCCGCTTCCAGGTGACTGCCGTTAATCTCTCCGGCGAACGGGAAGACCGGGCCTATGGAGGATTCATCGTCTCCTACTCGCCCGAGTATTTGCGGTTCACCTCCAACTGGAAAACGTTGCAGGAAATTAAGGACGCCACCGGCGGCACCGAACTCACTGGCAATTCGAAGGCTGAAGACATCTTTAATCGTCGCGCGCCCAAGGACAGCTCGCAGCCCGTCTTTGACTGGTTCCTCGTCCTGCTCGCCTGTCTCATTCCATTGGACGTGGCGGTACGACGTATTCAAATCGACTGGGCCTCAGTCGCGGTTGCTCTGGGCTTCTCCAAGTCCGGCGAATCGACCGAAACTATGGGAGCTCTGCTGGCACGCAAACGCACGGTCTCTGAGTCGCTCAAACAACAGGGCGAAGAGAAACCAATGCAAACGTCCGGCACGACGGCAGCGTATATGTCGAGTGAGTCAGCCAAACGCAAACCATCGACCACACAGCCGAAGAAGCCCAGGCCAGCGTCCTCGCAGCCGCCTCCTTCGGCCGGCGGCGGTGATGGTTCAACTACTAGCCGTCTGCTCGATATGAAACGCAAACGTCAGCAGGATGGCGACGACAAATAGCCGGTTCGCACACATTTTGAATTTCGCAACATTACCCATCAGCACGAAAACCTGAGTCTTCCATGAACGAGACATTTACCATCGACGAACTGCAGGACGAAGCCCAGTCATTCGCAAAGATGTTCCGCGCCGCCCGCGAAGAAATCGGTAAGCTCATTGTCGGTCAGGAACGTGTCGTCGAAGCGGCACTCACCGCCATGTTCTGCGGCGGTAACATTCTGCTCGAAGGGGTGCCCGGACTGGGTAAAACGGAGCTCATTAAAGCGATGTCGCAGGTACTCGCCCTGGAGTTCCGCCGCATTCAGTTCACCCCTGACCTCATGCCCGCTGATATCGTCGGTACCAACATCATGCAGTCCGACGACCGCGGCGGTTACACGCTGCAGTTCCGTCAGGGACCTATTTTCACGCAGCTCCTGCTGGCCGACGAAATCAACCGGGCCACGCCGAAAACACAGTCGGCTCTGCTCGAAACCATGCAGGAAGGCACGGTGACCACTGGCGGAACCATTTACACGCTGGAACAGCCATTCTTCGTCATGGCCACGCAGAACCCGCTGGAGCAGGAAGGCACTTATCCGCTCCCCGAAGCCCAACTCGACCGCTTCCTGTTCAAGGTTGATGTGCCGTTCGTCAGCCTGAAGGAACTGAACGAAATTGTCACCCGCACCATTCTCAAGCAGAAGGTCGACCTCGACGTACTGCTCGATGGGCCCCGCATTCTGCAGTTCCGCGAAATCCTCGGCAAAGTCGTCGTCGCCGATCCCATCCGCGACTTCGCCTGCCGCCTCGTGCTCTCCACGCATCCCGAAACCGAATTCGCTCCGGACGGCGTGAAAAAGTTCGTCCGCTGGGGTGCTTCACCTCGTGCCGCCCAGGCCCTCATTAAAGCAGCCCGCGTCCGCGCCCTCAGCCAGGGCCGCCCCAACGTCGCCTTCGACGACATCCGGCACTTCGCCCGCGAAGTCCTCAAACACCGCACCCTGCTCAACTACGACGGCCAGGCCGAAAACATCGACGTCGGCGCCCTCATCGACGAATGCACCATGAAACTGCCCGAACAGGTGGGGAAGTAGGTGTGAAGTGATGCTCCAGTGGTGAGCTAGACGTCCGGTTAGCACCGGGCATGCATGAACTGCACTGGTTAGAATTCCGAATGCTTTATGCCTGAGTCGTGTCCCGAGTTCGTCCGCATTACTGAGGCAGGTGATTGGGTGGTGGAGTACCACCGGTGGTTCAAACTCAATCCGGAAGATGCAGGTGGCTACGACTGTGGTGTCGAAGGATTCAATGCTTGGGACTTGATGTTTACCGAAACCCTCTTCCAAGCGAAGAATCATGTTGCAGGTCTTGTCTTGGATGTTGGATGGTACCCTCATGCGGACCCAAGTGGCTGCTATGTCGTTTGTATAGTCAGAGTTGACAGTTCCTCGGGGCAAACTGACTGGCAGAGTCCAGTCATGACCTATGAAACAAGAGTCCTGAACGAAGCAGTCAACATGGTCCAGAATTCACTTCAGAGAAGAAATTGGTCGTTCTAGTAGTAGGCTGGCGACAACGTCACGCGTATCCCAGCATTTGGGAACATAGGATGTGAGATACAAAGGCGGGGAACACGTGAAAATGAATCAAATTGGTGTTTGTTCAACACTCGTTGTCGTCTGCTGGAGTTTGATGAGCGGCACTGTCATGGGCCAGGAGTCTGGACGTCAGGAGCGAGTCTATCACGACATTCAGCGAATACCTCCTCAAGCGACTGGGCTGGTCTCCGTTCCTATTGACGATTGGGACTACGCTGGGCTCCCAAACGATTTAAGTCAGCTACGAGTTATCGACGCAGATTTCAAGCAACGCCCATTCATCTTGCGGTCCCAACTGGAGAGTTCAAGAACTTCGAGTTTGATTAATCCAACGGCTCCAGGCGCATTTGAATGGAGCGTTCCGAGCTGGAAAGAGGACGTACAACCTCAGGGTGAGTTTTCGGCCCTGTTCATGCTCTGCTCCGACGACCCCACGCCCGACAGGTTGGTTATCCAGCCAATCACTCACGATTTCGAAAAGCGACTTCGCGTTTATGGTATTGGCGAAGACGGTTCCGAGACGCTGGTCGGCGACTCGTTCATTTACGACTACACAAGTTTGAACACGACCCACGAATTGAGCGTTCCCCTCCAGTTGACTGCATGTCGGTTGTTTCGAATCGTTGTGTCAGAGCCACTGGACACTGATGAATTGGTGCTTTCTCAGTTGCCGAAGGACGAACAGAGCAGTGAAGAGCAACCTTTTGGCGTCAAGGAAATTCGCCTGTCCAGAAAGGCGACGAGCCAAGAAGCCAGTAATGTCGCGACAGTGTCCTACCGTGTTACGGTAGAGAAGAGGACGGATGATGACGCTGAAGGGAAAACCTATTTGCGACTCAATGCGGGAAAATCACCGATCTCGCGATTGACGCTAGTCACGGGCAATCAAGACTTCAATGGAACGGTGCATGTGAAGGCCGTGGACACCTATCAAGGTCGGAATGGTATCGTGATAGGTGACAGTGTCGTGGTAGGTGACTTTACGGTCGCTTCATTCTCAGTGGAACCGCTTCGGGAGGCTCGACTGTCACTCGATTTCGATTTGCGTAGAGCAGCATACTACGACTTCGTCATCGAGAATGGAGATTTTGGGCCATTGGAAGTTGCATCCGTCGCGGCGTATGGACAGCGGCACGAGCTCATCTTCTTAAAAAGCGCGGAGAGTGAGGAGCTGTATGTGCAGGTTGCCGGCCCGACCGAAGCCGTTGGTGATATTTCTACCGTTCAAACGGTATTGGATCGTGGAGATCCTTTAGTGATTGGCAGGTTGTCACGTCTCCGGAACTATGATGGAATCCCCCGACCTTCCCTTCCGCTCTCGTATCGGCTTCGGAGGATTCTTGAATTCGTATTTGCAGGGGCTTTCATACTGTTTGTTTGCGCGCTGCCTTGGATTGGTTTGGTATGCTTTCGAAAATGGCACCAGTGGCGGAACAGGTCGCAGCATCCGTAGGGCAGGCACTCCGTAGGGCACGGCTCCCGCCTGCCTCTTTGTGCTAACGTCGTCTGCCGACTACGCCAAATCCTGATGCGCATAGTGCGACGAAACCAGGAGAACCTCCCCCAATCTCCGTGACCTCGGCGTCCTCTGCGATTCAAACTGATGGAAGCTGACGAATAGTCATCGAGCATGACACTTGTCTGCCTACCCCAATTGATCAATTTGGGCGGGTGGCATCGTCCAGGAGAACGGATTTTGGGTGCCATGCTTGCATCGCGTAGCAGGGCAAGCATGCGAGCGTCCTTCCGCCAGAATTTGTTGGCGAGAATGGCTCCTGCCTGCATTCTTCTTCGTCATCTTGCCGAGGCTTCTTGCAATCTGATATCTCTATAACGTCTGCCGACGCAGTCTGCACGACGATTTGACAATCCAGGAGTAGCGCATGTCCCTAGCCAAAGAAACCATGATTGACATCATCGGGCGTCAACCGGAGGACAGTACGTACGAAGAAATCCTGCGGGAACTGGCGTATGCGCAAATGATTCAGCGCGGACTGCAGGACTCGGCTGCGGGTAAGACGGTCTCCGACGCTGAAATCAAACAGAGGATTGAGTCGTGGCGGAAGTAGTCTGGACACTCGAAGCCGCCCGCTGCCTTGAGGACATCCACGACTACATTGCCGCTGACAATCCGAGCGCGGCTGACAGAGTGGTGACCGGGATTTACGAGAAGGTCCAACTCATTGGGGCGCACCCTCGTTTGGGACAGCGTTACGAACCCATTGCCGACCGAGAGGTTCGCCAAACAATCTACGGGCACTACCGCATTGCCTATCTCATCGTTGATGAGCAGCACATAGAAGTCCTGGGCGTATTTCACGGCGCCATGGACATCGGTCGCTACCTGCACTAACGGTCACGGACCTATGCAGCAACCGCAGGGCACGGCTCCTGTCTAACTCTTCCACCGAGGAGCAGAATTAGCGTGTGCCACGGGCTGCTTGTCAGCCCGTGCTTCGATGTGAAGCGTGATTTCCGCATTTGGCTCCGGGAGTAACCGTCGCACTGTCACTCTGTAGCGCACGGCTCCCACCTGCCTCTTCGCCCTAATGTCGTCTGCCACCAACGCCCGTTCACGAAACGCATGCCACGAAGCCAACAGAAAGTTCTCTTCAGTTCTCCGCGCTCTCGGCGTTCTCTGCGTTTCAAACTGATGGAAGCTGGCGAATGGTCATAGAGCATGACTCTTGTCGGCCTACCCCAACTGATCAGTTTGCTTTTTGTGCTTCTTGCGGCAATTCTCTAATCAAGAAAAAGCGAGTCGCGACTCTGGGTGAGCATGTCTTTGTGTCACGGACTCAAGGATTGAGAAATCGCGTTCCGTCGCCGGCCGGCTCATAGAATGGGAGAACCTTGTGTCACCCACTCAGTTGAGAACGCATTTCCGACCCGATGTTCATCGGGTCACCATGAGCAGACATGCTCAATCCCACGAGCCCAGGTTGCGCCCGGCTGTTCCTGTCCAAAGGTTGCTGGCTCTCTCCTTCGCAGTATTCGTCTCGACCGCTGGCTGATAGGTTATCGGTGGTGCTCAAAACGGTGGCGGAGTAACATGGTGTTGAGTCTGTATGAGTGGTCGATGTAATCTCTTTTCAATCTGATGCAAAGCCGCGTCGCTAATACCGCCAGGAGGAATGGAAATATGAGAATGCTGACGAGCGTCTACGTCTGCGCTGCCGTCGTTTTTCTGGCCAGCCCGCTGACCTGTGCGGACGAAGTGCACGACAAATTGACAGTCGCGATTGAAAAACATCAGGAACGCAGAGACGCCGCTGCCGCTGCGCTGGTTGCGGTGTATCAAGAGAGAATCACCGAGCTGACATCGAAAGGGGATACAACTCTTGCCAGTGAGTACTTGAATGACATGGAGGAGTTCAAGAGCCGCCGTGCGCTGCTGGGGAGACCAGACCTGGCGATTCACTTCAAGACGTACGGGAAAGCCGTAAAGGAAGCTGGCGACGAATTGAATGAGGCCTACTCCGAGGCCATGCAGGCACGCCTAAAGGCTGGGATGTCAGACGAATTCTCAATACTTCAGCAGGAACTGGCAGATGCCCGTTTGCCAGGACCGCTCACTTCTTTTTCATTACCCGGCACACGGGCGAGCCTCGCTCACGGTAGTTTCGTGCTGCATGCCATGGAAGCACGTGTCACCGCGACACAACTCAATGCAACCTACGAAAAGGTGAACGGATTGGCAGGGGCAAACTGGACGTCGTTCCGTTCGGTGAATTTTCCTGACTTCTACCTTGGCCATGGTGGGTTTCGCATGCGTCTGTTGGAATTCAAGACCAACGGTGAAATCAATCAGAATGCCACGTTTGCAGTACGTGTGGGATTGGCAGGCAAGAGCAAAGGGTATTCGTATGAGTCGTACAATTATCCCGGTCGCTTCATCCGCGTACGTGACAATGGCGAAGTGTGGCTCGATCAACTTGAGAACAACCCAAAGTTTGCCGCACAGGCGACATTCCGGGAAAGACCGCCACTGTTTAGGCTTTGGTAGAGCGGAATGCCTTCAGTCTGCCTTTTCGCTCGGCAGGAGGTAAGGACGCAGTGTGTGCCACGGGCTGCTTGTCAGCCCGTGCCTGGAGGTGCATTGTGGGTGGCGACATCTTCGATGTGAGCTGCCGCGAGTGGATTAAGAACGCTCCAGCATCCACATTCGCCCCAGCGCCCATGCCCGCTTCACAACGTCGGTCGACAATCTCCTCGAATAACGTTCTGGCTTGTGTTTTGAGCTGCTCCTCAGCACAGTATCTTCCAGGTCGACGACTTCCGTCGCACTTTCTTCGAATACATGGGTTCTCATGATGAGCGTAAACATTGGTGGCAACGCGTTCAATTTGAATGTTCAAGAGGAAGAGGATGGCCTCGGTTACCGCGTGTACTGGGAAGCACAAGTCCCCGCAGCGCCCTTGACGACCTGGGGACGCGGTGCAGAACAACTCGGAGCCGAGCCGCTGCCCGTGGCGTGCATCAGCAATTCTGAGGAACCCCCGCTGCCGCATCAGCAGGCAGCCGCAGAATGGCTGCTCGCCAATTTTGAAGACGTCGCCAAACGCATTCAAACCCAGTGTGAGTCGGCCTGGAAAGGCTGCTATTACTGGGAAGGGAATGAAATGGAGGACGATGACGAGTATTGCGTGGAAGGTGTCCGAATTCCACCGGGTGAGTCGTTTGACTGGGTTGGAGAACCACGAAGCCGGTCGCTGCCCGCACTTATTGTCATCGACTTTGATCAATGCTGGGAATTGGAACACGCGTTCTACGTCGTCATCGATCCCACCGACTCCCGCAAAGACTGTTGGACCACCTGGGACGGCATGGGGGATATGGGACTCATCTACGAGGAAGATGATGAAGACTACGACGACGACTATGATGATGACGATTTCGACAGCGATGAAGATTTCGATGACGACTTTGATGATGGCTAAGAAGTGGAGTTGCAAGACGCTCAAAGGACATTTCAAGACCGGTGGCACAGACATTCCTGTCTGTGTTTTCGCTAGCGGCCTTGGAATCGAGTCATCGCGAAAACGCCTGACGCATCAACTTTGCGAGATGTATTCCTCCCCTTCGCGTTTAGTCCCTTGTGGGTTCGCCAGAACCGCCTAGAATCGGGGAAGACGGAACCTGTTTGTCCCACACAATTGGAGAATACCATGGCCTACACATTGCCGGCCCTGCCTTATGCTTACGACGCGCTCGAACCACACATCGACTCGCGGACAATGGAAATCCACCACACCAAGCACCATCAGGCGTACATCAACAACGTCAACAAGGCGCTCGAAGGTCATGCCGATCTGGCTGCCAAGAGCGTTGAAGACCTTGTGTCCGACCTCGCCAACGTGCCCGAAGCCATTCGCGGCGCTGTGCGTAACAACGGTGGCGGTCACGCAAACCACGCCCTCTTCTGGTCGGTCATGGCACCAGGAGCCGGCGGCGCTCCATCTGGCGAACTGGGCGATGCCATCAACGCCACGTTCGGCAGCTTCGATGACTTCAAGGCCCAGTTTGCAGCTGCAGCTGGCACGCGGTTTGGTAGCGGCTGGGCTTGGCTGTCCGTCGACAACGGCAAGCTTGTTGTCGAAAGCACGCCAAACCAGGACTCGCCTCTCTCCGAAGGTCGCACGCCAATTCTCGGCCTCGACGTCTGGGAACATGCCTACTACCTGAACTACCAGAACCGCCGTCCAGATTACGTGTCCGCATTCTGGAACGTCGTCAACTGGAATGCTGTTGCTGAGCGGTACGCTGCAGCCAAGTAGTCGCTGCCATTTCGCCGTTTCGAATCAGCCCGGTTGAACACTGTTCAGCCGGGCATTTTTGTCTCCCCATTGCAGAGCGGAACTGATGTCACAAACCACGTCACCAGGAAAATGCTGGATGCTCACGGGAGCGATTTTGTGTGGCCTGTCGGTCGTCACGGGAGCGTTTGCCGCACACGGGCTGGGACCGAGGATGGAAGAACTCTATTCCGAAGTGACGAAAGAAGTTGCCGGTGAAAAAATTCCCGGCCCGCTGAAGTATCTCGGCGATTTCAAGACGGCTGCCGAGTATCAAATGACACACGGCCTCGCTTTGCTGGCCGTCGGACTGTACTCCAGATATCGCCGCTCGACCTGTATGCGAGTGGCGGGATGGTCATTCCTGCTCGGCACCATTCTCTTCTCCGGTAGCCTGTACGTATTGGTTTTGACGGGGCTTACAAAACTGGGAGCCATTACACCCATTGGAGGTGTCCTGTTTCTTGTGGGATGGGCCACGTTCGCCTGGGCGATTTTCACTACCTCCAGCACTGGTTGCGGTCTAGACGAAAATGATTCGCCCCGAGAATACTGACACGAATGTCTGGCTATTCCGCGCAGGCTCGCCGGGAGTGCCCCGCAACTGGTAATCTTCTCGCTGCAGCCTCAATACAGCCCCGCCACCTGAATACCGGAAGACATGACGCAACTCACCTATCAGCCGCGTCGCCGTTATTTGACTCGTTTCCATCCCAAACGTGTCCCACACATGTTCACTGATGTGCTGGTACTTGGATCGGGGATTGCAGGAATCCGGGCAGCGCTGGAAATCGATCCGTCACTGCGAGTCGTCGTCGTTACGAAGGATCAGGTTGAGCTTTCTAATAGTGCCTGGGCTCAAGGGGGCATTGCGGGCGTCCTCGATCCCTCTGACGCCATTCAGAATCACGTCGCCGACACGATTTCCGCCGGCGCCGGTTTATGCGACGGAGAAGTCGTAGAAAAAGTCGTGGAAGCAGCACCCCGACTCATCCGGGAACTGTCAGAGTTCGGTGCACGATTCGATCAGAAAGATGGTCACATCGCACTAACTACCGAAGGCGGCCACAGCCATCCCCGTGTTGCCCATGCCCTGGGAGATGCCACCGGCAAAGAGGTCATGCGAGCACTCATCGAAAAGGCTCGCGGGTCGTCCTGGAATGAAATCTGGGAAAGAACCTTCACCATCGACCTGTTGACGCACGAAGGGGAATGCAAAGGGGCTCTCGTCTGGAACGCCGAGCACGGTAAGACGCTGGTCTGGGCGAAGCAAACCATTCTTTGCACCGGCGGGGCCGGGCGGTTGTTTCGTGAAACGACGAATCCCAGCATTGCCACCGCTGACGGGCACGCCATTGCGTACCGGGCCGGGGCAAAACTGCGTGACATGGAAATGATGCAGTTCCACCCCACGGTGCTGTACATCGCGGGAAGTTCGCGGCACCTCATCTCAGAAGCTGTACGGGGTGAGGGCGCTTACCTTGTCGATGCGTCGGGGCACCGATTCATGTTCGAATATGACGAACGGGGCGAACTCGCGCCGCGTGACATCGTGAGCCGTGCGATTACCGACCAAATGGAGAAGACGCGGCATCCTTGCGTTTATCTGGATTTGACTCACCTGCCGGATGAACTGGTTAACAGCCGGTTTCCGCACATCAGCAAAGTGTGTCAGGAGTTCGGCCTCGACTTGAATCGCGACCGCATTCCCGTGCGTCCCGGTGCCCACTACATGATTGGTGGCGTGGAGGTTGACCTTGAAGGCCGAACCTCATTGCCGGGACTTTGGGCGGCAGGTGAGGCGACGTCCAGCGGTTTGCATGGCGCCAATCGATTGGCGTCCAACAGTCTGCTGGAAGGATTGTACTATGGAATTCAGGCCGGAAAGGGAGCCTCGCAGGCCGCGTTGGAAATCCCAGATCGATTCAACGTCATCCCGCTGGAGTCGGACTGGACGGAACCGAGTGGGCTGCGTGAACTCAATCTCGTCGATTTGCTGAACTCGCTCAGTTCAGTGATGTGGCGCAATGTAGGAATCCATCGCGATCAGGAAGGCCTCACCGCCGCCGCATCGCAAGTCGATTTCTGGGAGCGCTTCGTGTCGCAACGCGAGTTTTCCACGCCGGAAGGCTGGGAACTGCAGAACATGATGCTCGTTGCCCGCACCATGATTGAATCGGCCAACGCCCGTCGCGAGAGTCGCGGCGTTCATTACCGCACGGACTTTCCCGAAACACTCGAGCCTTGCCCTGGACACGTCTCCATCCAAAGCTCGTAGGGTGGGTGAAGTCCGCGTCAAATCGTGGCGTGCGCTAGGCAGGTCATCCAATACGACGAACAGGATGCTTTTTTTGTGGGGGCTGATTCGCGGACGTAACCCACCATTACACGGCGACGTGTTTCACGCAACCTGTCGGGTTAGTTGAGCGGACAAGAGTCTGCGTTTTCTGGTTCTGGCTTCGGCGTCTTGATGTTTAGCGCCCAACGCGTGTAGGGGCCAATTGTCAGTCCTTGTACAATGATGGAAAAAACCACAATGACGTAGGTCACTGCAATGAGCAAATCGCGTTCGTGAATGGGATGACCTTCTTCCGTCGTACGGCCAATCGAGAGTGCCAGTGCGACAGAAATGCCGCCACGCAGACCACCCCAGGTTAGAATTTGCACTGTCTTGGGATGAAACTTGTACCAGTCGTCCAGTCGACTGAGCGGTAGTTTGATGGCGGCGTAGCGAGCAAGGAGCACAGCCGGGACCAGCAGCGCGGCCGCCGTCAAATGCCTGGCGTTGAATTCCAGAATGAGCACTTCCAGGCCAATGAGCACGAACAGTACTGAGTTCAAAATCTCGTCAATGAGTTCCCAGAACCGGTCGAGGTTTTCAATGGTCTGCTGTGACATGGCGAATGAGCGGCCATGATTTCCAATCAGTAGTCCAGCACACACCATCGCAATCGGACCTGATATGTGCAGATGGTGAGCCAGTGAATAGCCGCCCGCGACCATCGCCAGTGATATGAGAATTTCAACCGAGTAATTGTCGAGGCTGCGGAGCATGAGGTAACCGACATACCCAATGAGCAGACCGAAGACGACACCTCCCACCGCTTCCTGGAGAAACAGGACGGCCAGATGTTGGGGATCGAAACCATGCTCGCCACTGGCGATTTCCCAAATGCCGAGAAAAATCACCACGCCCACGCCGTCGTTGAAGAGCGACTCGCCAGCAATTCTCGTCTCCAGTTCTTTCGGTGCTCCCACGCTCTTCAAAATGGAGAGCACAGCAATGGGATCGGTCGGTGAAATAAGCGCCCCGAACAGCAGGCAATAAATCGGCTGAATGCCAATGTCCAGTCCCCAGAAGACGACCCAGGACAGGCCAGCCACAAAGAGAGTGGACAGCACAACTCCCAGCGTCGCGAGAATGGCAATGGGCCATTTCTCGCGTTTGAGGTCTTCGAGGTTGATATGCAGCGCCCCGGCAAACAGCAGGAAGCCGAGCATGCCCTCCATGAGCGTTTCGGTGAAATTGATTTCCGCGACCAAGCGTTCCGCATGGTCCAGCAGGCCCGGATAGTATTTTCCGGCACCAATCAAACCGAGTGAAAAGAGCAGCGCGACGACCATCAGACCAATGGTCGTCGGGAGCTTAAGCCACTTCGCATTGATAAAACTGAAAACAGCGGCACAGGTGAGCAGCAGTGAGAACAATTCCAAAAGTTCCATGAACTATTCTTTCACTTCGCCGACGTCTGATTTCCGTGGATGTCATCCGGAGAGTCAGCAGTCACTGCCTCAAGCGTGATCTTCAATTCGCCAACCATCTGGCAACACGGTTCCACGCGGAACGCACATGACGCCGTCACGATAAATCAGCGGACCGAATTCCTTCATGTCTGGAGTTCCCTCAGGAATGACGACTCGCACGTTCTTACCAATGCGGCAGTTCTTGTCGACAATCGCTCCGTCAATGACTGAACCATCTCCAATGCCAAGCGGCGGCGCGTCCTTTTCATCGATCTGGCTGCGCGGGTCGGTGTTGAAGTAGTCAGACCCCATAATGACCGTATTGCTGATGTGTGCGTTTCGGCCAATGGTGCATCGCAACCCAACGAGGCTCCCTTCGATTTTGCTCCCTTCCAGGATTTGACATCCATCGGCAATGAGGCTTCCCGAAATGGTCGCTCCGTCAACGCGGGTCGGGGGCAGGAAGCGCGGCCGCGTGTAAATCGGGGCGCTGTAATCATCCATTGAGAACGGCGGGTTCGGCGAGGCGAGCGCGAGGTTCGCATCGTAGAACGCCTTAATGGTTCCGATGTCTTCCCAGTAGCCATCGAACAAGTGAGTTTGTACTCGGCGGGCACGCATGCAGGCTGGGAAGACCTCCTTGCCGAAGTCTTGGTAGTCGGTCTTCTCCAGCAGGTCGATAAGCACATCCCGGTTGAACAGGTAAATCCCCATGCTCGCGAGGCAAGTGCGTCCTCTGCTCTCAATGCCACGTGCATCGAGCCAGGCAGGTTCCGTCCGCACCATGTCGAGTTCTTTTTTGGTCTTTGGCTTCTCTAGAAATCCGGTAACGCGTGCCTCATCATTGAGTTGCATAATGCCGAAGCCTGCGGCCTGTTCTTCGTCCACAGGCAGTGCCGCAATGGTGACGTCCGCCTTGCTGGATTTGTGCGTCTCCAGCATTTGACGATAGTCCATGCGGTACAACTGATCGCCCGACAGGATGAGCACGTAGTCGATACCGGGTTGCTGCAAATACCGGATTTGCTTGCGAACCGCGTCGGCAGTTCCCTGATACCAGTCTTCCCCTGCGAAGGTTTGTTGGGCCGCGAGGATTTCGACGAAACCGCGGTGGTATGGGTCGAAGTTGTACGTTTGCCGAATGTGGCGGTGCAGACTCACCGAGTTGAACTGCGTCAGCAAATAAATACGACGGATGTCACTGTTAATGCAGTTGGAAATGGGAATGTCGATGAGCCGGTACTTGCCTCCCAGCGGAACGGCTGGCTTGGATCGCTCGGTGGTGAGTGGCATGAGCCGGGTTCCCTTACCACCACCCATAATGACACTGACGAGATTTTCCATGTCTGATCACTGTTTCAGTTAAAATCGGCGAATATTGATGTGTCTTTCCCCGTGCGGATTGTGTCATGCGCTACGCATTGACGCAATTGAGTCAGTCACGGAGTGCTTCAAGTTCTTCCCAGCGGGTATAGGCTGCCTCAATTTCGGTACTCAGGGCCTGCAGCCGGGTTGTCGCTTCAGCAATTTTCTCGCCTGAACCTCGGAAAAACTCAGGACTACTCATCAGTTGGTTGAGTTCCGACTGCTCGGTCTCCAGACGCTCCAGTTTCTGAGGCAGTTCTTCCAGTTCACGTTTTTCGTGAAAGGCGAGTCGGCGTGGGCGGTTTTTCTGTTTTGGAGAATCGACCGGCAGTCTGGTCGTGGCTGCGGCCTCCGGCTTTGGCGTTTTGCGTTGATCCAGGTAGTCGTCGTAGCCCCCGTTGTATTCGTGGACGTGACCATTCCCTTCGAACACCAAGGTGCTGGTGACTACGTTGTTGAGAAAGGCCCGGTCGTGGCTGACGAGCAGCAATGTTCCGTCGTAGTTGGCGACCAGTTCCTCCAACAGTTCGATGGTTTCTGCATCGAGATCGTTGGTGGGTTCGTCCAGGATGAGCAGGTTGGATGGCTTTTTGAACAAACGCGCGAGCAGCAGTCGATTCCGTTCGCCCCCGGAAAGAAACCGCGCGGGCTGCCGGGCGCGGTCAGGTGAGAACAGAAAATCCTGCAAATACCCCATAATGTGCTTACTGCGACCGTTAATGGTAATCGTCTGTTGTCCCTCGCCGACGTTCTCCGCCACCGACAGGTCATCGTCAATTTGTTCTCGCAGTTGGTCAAAGTAAATGACCTGCAAATTGGTGCCATGACGAACGGAACCCGCTTGCGGATCAAGGTTCCCGAGCAGAATTTTGAGCAGCGTACTCTTGCCAGCCCCATTCTGTCCGATGATGCCAATCCGGTCGCCGCGTGAAATCGTCGCTGAGAAATCCTTGATGAGCGGCTTGCTCTCGTATTCAAACGAAATGTTTTTCGCTTCAATGACCAGTCGGCCAGACCGCTCGGCCGAGTTTGCTTCCATCGAAACGTTCCCGAGTGACTCGCGCCGCTCCATCCGGTCACGACGCATTTGCTTAAGCGCTCGCACCCGACCTTCATTTCGAGTACGCCGGGCTTTAATTCCCTGCCGAATCCACGCTTCCTCCTCGGCCAGTTTCTTGTCGAACAGCTTGTTTTGCTGCTCTTCCGCGTTCTGAGCCTGCTCGCGGCGCTCCAGAAATGTGCGGTAGTCGCAGGTCCAGTCAAACAATCGGGCCCGGTCGATTTCGAGAATGCGGGTCGCCAGCGCCTGCAGAAAGACGCGGTCGTGCGTAATGAACAGTAGGCTGCCGCCAAACTTTTTGAGAAAGCCTTCGAGCCAGGTAATGCTGTCGATGTCGAGGTGGTTCGTGGGCTCGTCGAGAATCAGCAAATCCGGTTCTGTCGCCAATGCACGCGCCAGTAACACACGTCGTTTCATCCCGGAGGAGAGGGCAGCGAACGGCTCATCCTCGTTGAGGCCCATCATCTTCAGTTGTCGAGAAACCGCCTGATCCAGTTGCCAACTGCTGTCATCGGGGCGGGGGAGATCCAGGTCCTGGCAGGCCACCTGAAACACCGTCAGGTCATTTCCTTCCGGAACACTCTGAACCAGTTGCCCGAGTCGCAATCCCTTTTCCCGCCAGACTTCGCCTTCGTCGGGCTCGACTTCTCCCAAAATCAGTTTGAGCAGCGTCGATTTCCCCGCCCCGTTTCGGCCCAGCAGGCCAATTCGTTCGCCCGGTTCGATTTCGAGGTCAAACTTTTCAATCAGGGGACGCCCGCCCCAGCCAAACGTCACGCCACGCAGGCTCACCAACGACATCACTCTCTCCATACGGTTGTGTAAGGAGAGAGTGTAGTGAGTTTCAGAGGAGTGCGTGAGCGAAGAAAATGTCGCATTTTCCCCGCCGAAACGTCGACGCACTACCGATGTCTTGTCGTGCTTAGACGGCGTCGCTGCCGTTTTCGCCTGTACGAATACGGATGACTTCTTCCAGCGGCGAGATGAAAATCTTCCCGTCTCCCACCTTTCCGGTGCGGGCAGCTTCGGTAATGGCGGCAACAGCGGTTTCCACCTCGGCGTCGTCCACCACAATTTCCAGCTTCAACTTCGGCAGGAAGTCGACGGTGTATTCCGCACCGCGGTACTGTTCCTTGTGGCCGCGTTGCCGACCAAATCCGCGGACTTCGCCGACGGTCATGCCGGAAATCCCTTTTTCCGTGAGGGCGTTTTTCACTTCTTCCAGTTTGAAGTGTCGAATAATTGCTTCAATCTTTTTCATATCACTGTTCTGGTTGGATTACTACGAGCGCGGCGTAATCAATGCGAATTGCCGCTTATATTAAAGAGATTCGCCCCCGGTCTCACCAGTGCGAATTCGCACAGAGTCGGTCAGGTTGCTGACGAAAATCTTTCCGTCACCCACCTGACCCGTCCGGGCTGTCCGCAGAATGGCGTCGACCGCCCCCTGCAGTTCTTCGTCGGCCACGACGACTTCCACTTTCACTTTGGGCACAAAGTCGACGGTGTATTCAGCACCGCGATACTGTTCCTTGTGTCCCTTTTGTCGGCCGAAACCGCGAACTTCACTGACAGTCATCCCCTGGGCACCAGCCGCAGTGAGAGCGTCTTTGACATCTTCGACCTTGAAATGTCGAATAATTGCCTCAATCTTTTTCATGATTCATGCTTTCAAATACGGCTGAACTCAACTGAAACTCTGACAGTTCTTCCAGTTTCGGGGAAGACGAACCAGTCGAAAAAACGACTGGCTCGCATTCCGATAACACGAAGACTATTGGAAAATGTAACCCTCTTCGCCATGTTGACTGACGTCGAGGCCTTGGATTTCATCATCTTGTGAGACACGCAGTCCCATCGTTGCGTCGAGAATTTTCAACAGCACAATGGTAATCACAACGGCGAATGCCATTGCCGCCACCACGCTAACGACCTGATTCAACACCTGTCCGGGATTTCCATCAATGAGACCGGCGTAGTTACCGGCACTCGCGGCCTTCGTAGCAAAGACACCAGCAAGAATGGCGCCCAAAGTTCCACCAACTCCGTGAACTCCGAATGCATCGAGCGAATCGTCGTAGCCAAAACGGTTCTTGATGGTGGTACAGGCGAAGAAACAGACGTATCCGGCGACAAATCCCATGAGGATTGCATAAATCGGTCCGACCGATCCAGCCGCAGGTGTAATGCACACCAATCCGGCAACTGCTCCCGAACAGGCACCCAGAATACTCGGCTTACCACGCTCAACCCACTCGGCAATCGACCAGGAGAGCACGCCAGCCGCTGCGGCCATGTGTGTGGAAACAAACGCGTTGACGGCCAATTCGTTGGCGGCCAGTGCGCTACCGGCATTGAATCCGAACCAGCCTACCCACAGCAGGCCAGCACCAATGTACGTGTAAGTCAAATTGTGTGGCGGCATCGGTTCCTGCCCGAATCCCAGACGCTTGCCAACCAGGTACGCACACACCAGGGCGGATGCTCCTGAGGTAATGTGCACCACAGTACCGCCTGCGAAGTCGATGGCTTCGTATTGCCCGGACAGAAGCCAGCCAGCATCTGCCCACACCCAGTGGCAGACCGGGCAATAAACCAGCAGTCCCCACAGTGCACAGAACACACACATGGTGCTGAATTTCATGCGCTCGGCAAATGCTCCACAAATCAGGGCGGGCGTAATAATGAAGAACATCCCCTGAAACATCATGAAGAGTGCTTCTGGAATATCTCCGTGCATTGGAATCTTGAAGGCAGCATCATGCGCCGCAGCTTCGGCAACTTCTTCTGCAGCCGCTGTTGCCTGCTCTTCTCCAGACCCCCCAGCAACGGCCTCTTGTGTCTCTTTTTCAAGCACCGCCTTGTACGTGGTGTCGTAGGCCACCTGGTCCCAAGTCGGCAGTACACCTTGCAAAGCGACCTGTTTGAAATCACCAAAATAGGGGTTGTCACCGCTGAAGGCGAAACTGAATCCAACAGCCGCCCAGAGAACGGACATCATCCCCATCAGGAAAATGCACTGCATCATGACGCCCAGAATATTTTTTTTGCGGACCAATCCTCCGTAGAACAGGGCCAATCCTGGTGCTGTCATCATGAGCACGAGTGCCGAAGAGATAAGCATCCAAGCCGTGTTGCCGGGATTGATGTCCCCAGCCGAACCATAGTCAGCGAAGGCTGATGATGGCTGTATAAATGTCCATAAAAGTGCGAGGGCTCCCCCCACAATCGCAGTGCGTCGCATTTGTAACCTCTTTGAGCGCTAAGTGTTTGCTGCACGTTCCGTGTTCAGGTAGCTCGGAGTGCCATTCCCGTTGCCCCAAATGTTTTGAGGGTGGGATCTCGGAACATGCAATCTCGACAATTGCAAGTTTTGCAATCGCCGTGCCCATGCGGCGCAGCGCGGCACAAATTCTTGACGTCGTTCCCGAAATCCTGATTTGGGCGCAACTTGGCGGGCTGGGTTTAAACACTTCCTGGCGAGTTACGCGGTGAATACATGACTTCTCCCCAACCCGGCGACATCCTGGCCTGCTACGGATCCGATCTGGCGAGTCGCTTCATTTCCGGGGTTACCGCATCAGCGTTTGCTCCGCGGAGATTGAGAATCGGCCCCTCGCATGTGGCCATCGCCTGTTTGTGGAACGGCAGCACGGTTTGGGTCGAGTCCACCACAATGTGTCGCCATCCCTGCCTTATCCAGCAGGGCATCGTTCGCGGCCCTCAGGTGCATCGACCCGATGAACGCATGGACGACTACCTCTCGACAAACGGTCGAGTCGACATCTACCGATCGACCCGCATTCATCAGTTCACCGATGAAGAGCAAGAGTTGCTGTCCAGGTTGCTAATCGAAGACGTCGTGGGACATCCGCGCACGTACGACCTCCCAGCCGCATTGCTGTCCGGGACTCGACTGCTCCAACTGCTGCAACACTTTCGCGCGGCAGATTTGGAGTCGCTCTTCTGCTCCGAACTCATTGCCACGGTCATGATGCGACTGAACCGCATGAGTCATCAAAACCCGGCCCGCTTTCATCCCGCTCGCCTGCTGCGAACGCTCGTTTCCTGCGGCACCTATCAATACTTCGACCCTCGAACCAAGTAGGCCATCAATGGAACTTTGGCGACTACTTCCCTGGATTGTGGCACTGAGTCTCTGGCCGGAACTGGGACACGGAGGCAACTTTCATTCTTCACAAGCCCAACTGGTGACCGCTGCGGAACAGGCCAGAACAAAGTCTGCGAGTTTTTGGACGGGGACAGAGCTCCAGGGAAACTGGTCTCGCTCCTGTCCCATTGTCGTCGACGTCTGGACCGGTCCCGGGCAGGGATCAACCCGGTTCACATTCGCCGACGGCGAAGTGTTCAACTGGGAAATGCATGTTGCCGGAACTCCCGACAAAATTCTGGTCGATGTCATTCCTCACGAAGTCGACCACATGGTGCGGGCCACGCTGGTACGTCGTCCGGTCGTTCGCTGGCTCGATGAAGGTTGTGCCGCGCTCTTTGAATCTGAATCGGCGCAGGAGCACTTACGACAACTCGCTCGGCAGGAATCGTGGCGCGAGTGTGACCTCAACTGGCTGACCGCCATGCAATATCCCGCGGACGCAGCCGGACAAACTCGCGTGTACCGGCTTGGATTCGGTTTCGTCGAATTCCTGCTATCACTTCGCGACGCCGCCTGCCTACTCCAATTTCAGGCGTCGACAAATCTTCAGGCGGCATGTCAGCAGCTCTATGGGTTCCCCTTACAAGAGTTGCCTTCCCGTTGGAACGCCTGGAATGGGCAACAACAATTGGGAAATGCGGTGGATCGTAGAGGCAAACTACGCATCTGGACAGCGGACTGGTGTGGGCCTTGTCGGCAGTTTAGATCAGATCTGAATACCCAACCTGCATTTCGCGAATGGATACTGAATCACTACGAAATCGAATTCATCAACTACGATCAAAATCTGCAGCTTGCGGCATCATCCGAGATACGTTCCATTCCGGCCTTCGAGCATCCTCACGGAGTCATCATCGGGTATCTCGGATCATCGGACCTGATGGCACGCCTCAATGTAGCAGCCCCCACAGTGCCCGATGTCGAATCATCAACACCGCTGGCCACTGATGAACCAGAAGTCAGCGCGGCCCCTCCGCCAGCAGTCTCCGTAGAACCTGTTCGGAATCAGCCGGACGAAGTACAAGCAGAACCGCCAACGTCTCAGGAATCCGGAGTTCTTTCCGTTCATGAACCAAAACGAAGTGGCGGACTGCTGAGTTGGCTTCCGGTCGGGCTGACCATATTGCAGTGGACCGGAATTCTGGGCGGGACGGCGGCCTCCGGTGGGATTGCAGCCATTGGAATCAGCCTATTGACCCGCTGGCTCGGGGCGCGACTGCGAAGGAAGCTTGGCAATTCAAACGGTCTCGACTCGAAAGGAGGTGGGGCCGATGTCCTCGCTCCATTTCCCAGACAGTTGGATGAAGCACGTGAGCTTTATGCACTCCGACAGTCAGAGGGACGTGTGGCGGCACTTGACGCACTGCGAGGCATGTTTCTCGACGACGAACTCGAAAAACTCGACCAGTCCGAAGACGCCGCCGTGAAGTCGGTCGTCCAACGGATTAGGGCTTCCATTGACCAGCGCGTCGACGAAGTGGCACCGCTCTCCACGCAGCCTTCTTAAGTCCGGTCATGCAAGTGACGAATCGAATTCGTTTCGCCAATTCCCCAACAAATTGAACACCCTTCTTCTCATTTCACACCAGTGTTAACTCAAAGGTGACCCCTCATGCCAATTGGACATCCCGGCAAGGAACAGTTCCGTCGTGCCATTACAACATTGCGAAACCTGCACATTGCGGCAGCTCTCTCGCCAGTCTTCACCATGCGGTCGGAACTGTTGGCCAACGACGAACTCTCTGATCGTGGCGGATTCGACAATCCCACCCGCGATCATCTTCTGCAACATCTGGTTCACTGCGACCGATGGCGCCGACGCGTCACTCACAACCCCGATCAGGCCGACTTGGGCGACAAAATCGAGAAGGCGATTGATCCCGGAGCGACGCTTTCCATTGGGCAACATCCCTTCGGTGGCGACGACATCCAGAATCAATCGGGTGGGCTCATCGATCTCCCCTACGCACTGGACGGCAGCGACCCCGACATCCCGCTGCAGTCCCAACTCCGTCTGAAAAGCACGCACGCCATCGTCCTGCTCGGGGCAATCGACAAGACAATTGTGGCCTGGACGCGGCTGAACAGTCGCGACCGCACCCGGTTCATTACGCGTTATGACTCCATGCGTGTTTACGGGCACTATCAGGAAATCATGGGGTACCTCATCGCGTTTGGCGGTGACGAGAACCGCGTCGACGTCGCTCAAACCTTGCCGTCCGACGAGCCCTTGGGGGCCGACGACAGTCCAAACCGCAAGGCCGCAACGACTGCCGCCGCGACGTAATCGGCTGTTCCTTTCGACCTTTCAATTCGATCATTCACCGCAACTCCCCGCGAACTCAGTGTTTCCGGGGAGTTGCTTTCGTTTTCGCGGCGGGGCCTTATCGGCAGGGAGCAAGTTCGTCTTGACCCGAAAAACCAGTCGGAGATAAGTTTGCCCAACTTTGTGTGATTCACTCACCTCAGTGCCCACCTTTTGACATTTCCCCGGAGCTTCCCTCCGACCCACATCACCCCAATCCCAATTCGGCGTCGCGTATTACGCATGTGCTATGAGTACATCGGGATGCGTGGTTTCGGTTTCCCGATGCGTCATCGACTCGCTGCCATTCTGCCTGCCTATGTGCTGGCTTGCTTTGCAAGCTATGGGCTGGCGTTTTGGATTCGCTTCGAGTTTGAACCAAGTGCCGCTCGACTCGCCGTCATGTGGGCCACGCTGCCGGTGGTCATTGGTTTCAAGCTGCTGATTGCAGCGAGCCTAGGGGAATTTCGCCGCAGTTTTCGCTATGCGACCATCAGCGACTTGATTTACGTCGCACTGACTTGTGCAGTCGCGACGACCTGCCTCGCCCTGATGAATTTGGTCTTCCCGCCGGATATGTTCATTCCGCGCTCGGTGCTGGCCATTGATGCGGCCCTCAGCTTTCTGCTGATTGGCAGCGTCCGTTCCACCTATTTGCTGTCGGGACACTTTTTGACTCCCTGGCTGGACCGCACCGATCGGGACCGGACACTCATTTGGGATGTGCAGCAGCATTCGGTTGGCATTTTGCGAATGCTCTCCTCGACCACCGCCAGCAAGTCGCCTTACGCCCCAGTGGGATTCATTCAGCCACAGGAAGTGGCGAGTCCGCACTCCATGATAGGCTCGCTCCCCGTCTATTCGACAACACTCGGCTGGCGTCAAATTGTCGCCAAGAGTAACGCCACGCAGTTGCTCATCCCCGGTGGAACGCCGGGACGCATTGTCCGGCAACTCTTTCGCGAGTGCACGGAAGTCGGCATCAAAGTACACGTCATTCCCAGCGTTGATGAACTGGTCGATGGTCGATTCAAGTTGTCAGTCCGCGACCTGACCGTATCCGACCTCTTGCGCCGCGATCCGAATCAGCTCGATTTGGAATCAATCCAACATTACGTCACTGGCAAACGCGTCCTCGTGACGGGCGGCGCCGGTAGCATTGGCAGCGAGCTTTGTCGTCAAATTGCGTCGCTGAAACCTGAGAAGCTGGTCATTTTCGATCAGTCGGAGTTCGGCGTCTTTTCGATTGAACGCGAATTCGCCGCCCGCGAACTGCAAGACCTCGAAATGAAATTCGTCGTGGCCGACGTCCTCGACGAACGCCTGCTGCAGCAGGTCATGGACGAACATCAGCCGCATTTGGTGTTCCACGCCGCCGCATACAAGCACGTCCCCTTGATGGAAGACAATCCTCAAGCAGCGGTGCTCAACAATATTCTGGGGACTAAAGCCGTCGCTGATGCAGCCTCACGTAATGGCGTGGAACGGTTTGTTCTCATTTCCACCGACAAAGCCGTGCGGCCCACGAGTGTCATGGGCGCGAGCAAACTGCTTGCTGAAAAATACGTGCAGTCGATTTCGACGCACTCTTCCACTCAGTTCATTACCGTGCGGTTTGGTAACGTGCTGAATTCGATGGGCAGCGTCGTGCCGACATTCCGTCGCCAAATCGAAGCGGGCGGTCCGGTGACGGTAACGCATCCCGACATGGAACGGTTCTTCATGACCATTCCTGAGGCGGTGCAACTGGTACTGCAGGCCGGTGCGATTGGTAACTCGGGCGACATCCTGATTCTAGACATGGGCGAGCCCGTCAAAATCGTCGACCTGGCGAAAGACATGATCATGCTTTCCGGCCTGAAGTACCCGGAAGACATTGATATCGCATTCACGGGGTTGCGTCCCGGCGAAAAGCTCTACGAAGAACTGTTCTACGCAGGCGAGTCCGAGGCCCGACGCGTCCACGAGAAAATCTTCTGCGGCGACAACAATAACGCCCCACCCGCACCGCTCATTCTCAAACACATTTCTCTGCTGGAAGAAGCGGCCACCTCAGACCGGCGGCACACGCTCGAAGTTCTGCGAGATATTGTCGCCGAGTACACCCAGGAACAATGGATTCCCTCACGGCTCCGTGCGGCGGCGTAACCCGAAAAATTCGTAGGGTGGGTGAAGTCCGCGTCAATCAGGGTGGTGCTTTCCGCAATTCGTGCGATGCGAAAAACCGGATGACATTTTCGTGACGCCTGACTCGCGGACGAAACCCACCATAGTGCGGGTGACTTGCGGTACACACCCTGCAAATCTGCGACATCAGGGCGACGCGATGACATTGTCGCTGCGTTCCGTCAGTCGACGAAGCACTAGGCCATCGATGTGTTCGCTCATCGCTTTGACCTGACCGTCGGCATACAGAAACTGAACTACTCCGCCATGCGAACTTGAGAACCCGCCGGGCGCGAAGTTGCTCAAGTCGGGCAGGGGAGCCGCCGGTGGACGAACGGGAGGTTCTTCAGAACCAAGCTCGTCTTCCACAAATTCCGCGTTCTCTGTGACTTCCGAACTCAATGTTTTCCGATTGCCATTCAAACTTACGCCCGTGTTACGTAGCGTGGCGTTTGTTCCCGAGGCCCATCCCAAATCGTCAGAACGCCGCAGGATTTCCCCGACGAGCAACGTATATCCAGCACCGTCCGGAATGTCGTCTAACGCAATCTGGCGGTTCTGAAACAGCAGGCCGTTATTGTCGTCATCAATCGGAACGGTTCGGCTGTCATGCACGCCCGCGTAATTCGAGAGTCCTACGCTTCCCAGTTCAGACGTCGAGGCATGGGGAGCGGAATCGGACGGGCAAATGACGTTGGACAACATGAACTGCCGGGCTGGCAATTGGGCCTCAGCATAAATGCTCAGCGCAGGATCAATTTTTCCTGCCAGCAGGTCTTCACCCAAATATGGCAGCAGCCCAATGACCCAGTTGTGATGATAGCCCGAGGCTTCCAGCCGAATTGGACTCGTGCTGTTCACCGTTCCAGCGGGGAGCGATCCGAACGAGTCATGATACGCGTGAAAGGCCGTGCCGAGTTGTGTCAGCTTCTGCTGGCAGGTCGATTTGCGTGCCGCTTCACGAGCGCTGTGCAGTGCTGGCAAAGTCATGGCCATGAGCACGGCCATAATGGCAATAGCGACCAGCAGCTCGATAAGCGTGAAGCCGGAGCAGGTGGTTGGTGACGGAGCAACGCGTTGCATGGCAGATGGGGCTGAAGATTGCGCGCAGTGGTTCTGTGGACATCAATAGTAACACTACGCACTACCGGCTGGCAGTGTTGGCTGAATCTACCACGAATTATTCGTAGGGTGGGTGAAGTCCGCGTCAATCAGGATGGTACGTTACGCAAGTCGCCCGACGCCAAAAACAGGGCGATATTTCCGGAACGTCCAACGCGCGGACGTAACCCACCATAATGCGGCGACTGGCTATACACTCCTGACAGAAACCCGGCCGTGTTGGCATCGTTTAAGCCTTATTAGCAAGAAGTCGCACTTCACGTCCCTCGGGGGCGAGCGTGAACTCTTCCCGTATCGATTCGCTTGACGGAAACGCAATCAGTTCAAATCCCCACTGCAGGGAAATCAGCTTGCCGGAAAAACTGTAAGGTCCCCACGGCAACACGATGACCAGAGTTTTACTCCCGCTTCGACCAGGTGAGTCAATGGTAACGACCTTCGTAATCTTCAGGTCCTGGTCTCCCTTTCCTGCCGTGTTCCAGACAACGCGGAGCACGAGCCGACTCGGGGCCTCGTCGAGATCCCAACTGAGGTCCAGCTCGGCTTCGCTGCCGGGCTCGTACGCGGCAGATTCATCGGGTATGGAAATCGAAAGGTTACTCATGGGGCATTACCCGAATGGGGAAATCGGCGTTGACGTCGGGCCAGAAGGGGATTTCTCCGTGAAACTTCAGCCGCCAAATGACTTTGTTGTTGCCCCCGTCGAACGAGTGCATTGAGTCGGTCGGAATGGGGATGCGGAGGTCGTTCCCTTCAGCAATTTCAGTGGGGTCGGACGTTTCGTGGAGCACTTCGGTGAAGAACACATTCGTGTCGGTACTGGTGTTTGTGCCGCGCCGGTACCGCGCCTCTTCCCGTCCTTCCAGTGTGATTTTCAGCGTCCGAATGGAACGCGGACTTCCGCGGAACTGCCAGGAGAGTTTCGCATCGGACCCCAGCGGTATCCATTGCCGACTGAGCGTCAGAATGGGTACTGGGTTAAACGAAGCCAGGAACTGGTGAAGTGCTCCCAGAATGGTCCCAATTCCCACCAGAATGAATGGAGTGAGGAACAGGTCCATGAAACCGAAATTGAACTGCATCCACTCAGGAATTCGCTGAGCGACAAAGACTGAGACAATTGAATTCCAGATGAGCCCGAAAATCAGCAGGAAAATTGCCGCGGCCAATGGAGCGCTTTCGCTTTCCAGGGTGACCGGCCCTCTCGCCTCTTCGACGTCGTCATCATCGTAATCCGATTCGGACCAGGAAGAAATTTGGCCCGACGAAAATGTTCGCGCCTCGCCTTCCTGGGCCGACTCCATATCACCGCCGGTTGGCATGGTGAGGCGATTCAATATGCCATCTCGCGGAATTGTGGAACTGATCAGCGAACCGCCGGTCACGAAGTTGTAGGCTACGCCAAGCACGCCGATAGACCCGACCAGAAAAAATGGGATTGGGAAAAACGACCAGGGCCAGTCCGGTGTCCAGCCACGATGAATCACCGCTTCCGTGGGATCGTCAGGATTCACGAAACAAACCGCATTTGTCCCTGGTTTCAGTTCGTCCACAACTTCTTTGCGCCAACTTTTCGAGTTGGAATTCATGTCGAAGAAGGAATAACGCTCGGCTGTGAATTCCTGTCCATTGAATTCGTAGCTGTAAGCGACATCGATTGAGTACGTGTCGCTGTCTTCCCCTTGATGGACGCCGAGCTCGCATTCATCGATGACACACGGCGTCGACTTCCAGTTGGCCGCCTTTTGCATTTTCAGCCACGGTCCAATGACCATGAAGTAGCCCATGGCGCAGCCTGCGGCGAGAAAGACTCCAAAGAACAGGCAGCCAACCGCAGTTGTGCCAAGCAATCCACAGCCGCATCCCATCGCGGAAGGCTGACTCAAAGGCGATTTTGCTTGTGCTGCGGCCATGCGTCGAATCCGATTCTCAGTACGTGTTTATTCAGCTTCCGTTGTTGGACTAAGGAACCAGCGCCTTACGGAATTCGGCGTTGTTCAATGTACGGGTCTGGTATGTCCGCAGGTATTCCCGATATTCCGGCGTGTCTGGTGGCGACTCAATGTACGGGTAACTCGACATCTCGTGGAATGGTAATGGTTCGGAACTCTGTCCGTACACGGTGTGCATTTGGGCGTCTTTGTCCCAGCCGACACTGTATATGACGAAATCTCGCGTCCAGCCTGCAGGTGGTGCGGGGAGGGCAGCGAATTCCAGGGTCAGTTCATCACCGGGGCCTTCGACGACCAACATGTTGTCACTCGATTGCAGTAATGGCAGCACGTCGCCGAAACGAGTGAAATGTCCCTGCATGGTTCCGACTTGTGGTGTGAATGGGACCTGATCGTAACTGTAATGATCGGGCCCATTGTGCGAATGCGGAGTAACCGCTGAAACACCACGGTAATGGAGGTCGGCAGAAACGAGTTCCAGCGGCGTTTGCGTGAGTTCGACTTCGGGGTCATTCACCGAGTACGCAATCCGGTCCCAGGCGAATTCCATGGAAGAACGAAGCTGGACGCGAGGATCATTCCGGTTCAGCACCTCAGACACGTCGAGCACAATGGTCTTCGTCTTGCCACCGACGAAGCCGGTAAACGGAATCGCTTCAGTCCATTCACCGTTCTCGTTGGGCACCCAAAGTGACAGCGGCTGCGGAATGGAAAGCAATGTCCCGCCTGCGGAAATATGTTCATGAATTGCTGCGGAGACGCCCGCATCCGGTGCGTGCAGCCAGCCGGTGAGGAATAGCTTTACTTGTGGCTGGTCCCCAGCCTGCTCGTCGAGTGCGAGTTGCATTTCCACGACGGTCGGCTCGGTGAGTCCGTGCGCCAGTTGATCATCAAACGGCTTCGCATAGACGTCATCGACGCTGGCAACTTCCGGCAGCAAATCGCGTCCGTGTTGATTCGTAACACGCAGCGGTGTTCGCAGATTCCCCGTCACGTGCAGCTTGTGCTCAGCGACGGAAGGCGGTCCGACCTTTTCGTTCGTGAACACTTCAACCTCGGCGGGATGATCAACAGCGATAACCCGCACTTCATCAAGATAAGTCGCCTCACGAAGTTCCTCGGTAATGTGCAGCCGATATTTTCCATCCACCGGTTCCAGCAGTTCGCCAGGAATTTTGATGTACTCCCAAGGCCGACTCGGTACCAACTCGCCGGTTGGTGAAGGCAATCCCAGCGGTGCCGCCCACAGCAGGTCGGTGACGAAGTGAGTGCCAGAACTATTCTCCGCATAGAGATAGGGGCATGAACTCAAGACGATTTGCGCCTCGCAGAGCAGTGCATTGACCGGTGGTGTCAGGTGATGCTGTGGGATGCCGTTTGTCCAGACAATTCGCACTGAGTCGACCTGCTCAATGTCCCCTAACCCAATGTGCGTATGTGGCCCGTTGACGACGCGGGCCTGGAAACGGTTCCCAGCTCGAACTTCGACGGTCGAACCAATGGCATAGTGGTTCATTCGGCGACTCGAAATGGCCGGATTGTTGGGGTCGTATTCATCTGCGACGAGTCCCAAACGAAACCAGTTACCAGCATTCGGCGAATTGTTGATGAGTAACTTGATGGTATCGCCTTCGATGACCAGAAGGTCGAGTTTGCCATCACCGTTGATGTCGCTGGTTGTCACTGGTGGACCAGATACTGACGACATTGCAGATAGCAGGCGAATGATTGGTTGCGACAATGGGGGCTGGGGAGAAACAAGCCGGATTGACGGATCGCTCGATTCCCCCAACAGATCTTCGTGGCCATCGTTGTCAAAGTCGGCAACCTGGATTCGGTCTGCATGCAGGTCTTGCGAGCCAACCATGTTAAACGTAATTTTCTGCTCTCCCGATGTTACCCCCCTCAGAAACTGAACCTCCGTGTCCTGAAGAACGAACAAATCCCAAGTGGCGTCGCCGTTCCAGTCGGAAATCGCCAGATAGCTCCCCTGAACGGGTTCATCATCAGCCATCAAATCGCGATAACGCACAATGCCATGCCGCAGGTTTTCCAGCATTCCGCATTGTCCATTTTCGCTTACGACCAGAACGTCGAGATCGACGTCGCGGTCAATGTCGACGGGCAGGAATTGTTTGACGACGAAATCTTGTGGCAGGTTGGCGGGTGAGTCGGTCCGGAGAGCGAATGTCCAGTCTGTCTTGTTCGACCACTGTTGGATGTTGCCAGCGCCGGTTGCGGCGAGAATGTCGAGATCTCCGTCGATGTCGACGTCCACAACACTCACGGCGCTCACGGCCAGCTTTTCGTCGCTGTCGAGCTGTTGTGGCACAAGGGTGCGAGTGCCCGTTTCTTTGTCCAGTTGGTTCTTCAGCAAGAGGATGCCTGCCGGTCCATACAGCAGCAAATCCATGTCGGCCCTGCGGCAATCGGGATTCCCTGGGAGGTCGGCTTTGACAGTTTGTGGTGCCTCTCGTTCGTCGGCGTCGAGGTCGACGGCAATGACGTTTGTGTAGTCGGCGTCGAGCGCAGCCGAGCAAATGAGGCTCCACTCGCCGTCCTGCTCCTGGCGTCCCCAGAGTGCCACCTCGTTCGTGCGGAGGACACACAGGTCGTCAATTTCATTCAAGTCAAAGTCACCAACAGCAACATCAATGGCGTCCTTGGCAAGTTCATCAGGGAGTGCGACTTGTTCGAAGTCGAGTTCACCACTCGTCTGTTCGGCGTTTGTCTGCTCCGAGACTGCTTGTGACAGAACGTCACTGGAAAGTGACAGCGCGACGAATTCCAGCGGGTGCTTCTCCAATTGGATTTTGTCGCTTTGCGCGGCATCTTCGGGACGCAGCACGTTGGCGACAATCCGAATGTTTCGCATGAGCACGCTGGAGTTATCGCTAGTGAGTGACTCCTTCGCCGCAGTGATGAGTTCGACGACGTCGATCCGATGCTTACGCAGAATTTCAGATTGGACAACACCCAACGCCGTTGTGGCTTTTTCGAGTGTGTCACTCAGACCAGTCGATTTGGCCTCCGCCTGTCGCACAAGTACCTCTTGCAACACCCACAGATTTTCGGGATTCGCCGCATACGCCTTCTCGAGTCCTTCGAGTCCGGCAGCTTGGAGTGTGTTGTCTGGCGAACTGTAAGCGACACGTGACATTTCGTACGGAAACGCAGGATCTTCCGGGGCCAGTTCGATGGCCGTTTTGAGGAACTCGATGGCCTGCGCATCTTGCTTCAACGCTTGCGCGCGACGCGACGAGAAGAGGGCCCAGGGGATTTGTTCATCGGGAAATTCCTTGAGGCGGTCGAGGGCACTATCCAGAAGGGAGAGAAGTTCTTCCCTGCGGGCGACTTTCTGTGGCTCGTGGTATCCAGTAAGGGCATCGATTCCGACGAGATACGTCAGTGCCAGATTTCGATGCACCGCCGTTTCATGGGGCAGTTGTTTTGCCAGTGCTTCGAGTCGCGGCGCTGCAGCTTCGTAGTCGCTGTTTTCCAGCTCGGCCAGACTGAGTTGAAACTCGGAAATCAGCTCGTTGGCGTTCGCGAGCGGCGGGACGTCGGGACCGTCCGGCGGATTTGGGCCCGGAGCATTGCGTGGAATGAGGAAAAATGCAGCGAGTGCTACGAGGGCCGCAACAATCGCGAGATTGATGTAAGTTTTGGACTGGTTCATGGAAACGAGGGGAAAAGCAACTGGGAATAAATACAGCTCAAAGGTTACCCTTCTCACGTCGCGGCGTTAACGGTGATCTCCCGATTTTTCCAAACCTTCCTTTGCAGAACTAACTTGCCATGTCCGAATCGGCTCCGGAAACAGGTCCCAACAGAACGCTGGTCGGCGTCCTTGCCGTACTTTGTCTTCTGGCGGGTGCCGGAATTTGGTTTTTCGATTCGTCCGAGAATATGCTCTGCGCCATCCTCATTCGGACGGGGCTTGTGCTGGGACCGCTGTGGGCCGTGCTGCCGACCAAAGGACGCGCGGCTGCGTGGACGAAAGTCAGCTGGGTTTGGATTGTCGCACTCGTAGGCGTGCTGTTCCTGCTGGTCTCGCGACCGTGGGTGCTGGTGCCCATCTTCCTGGTATTGTTCGTCTTGTCGATGTTTTCCTGGGGGAGTCCCACGAAGAAGTGACAAACATCTGGCACGCCACGAACGTTATCTACCGGAATCTGGCACTGGAGGTTGCGGGTCGGCTTCGCGTTTGCGTGCTCGCTTTCCCGCCGCCTGCCCAATGGCAACGACCTTGGAATCGTCGAGGTGCGTCCGACGGAAGAAGCGAATGGTGAGCCCGGAGTCCCCGTAAACGAAGACTTGGGTCAGCCCGCGACTGGAGGGTAATTGCAGCTTTGTGGTCGGCTCGGTACCCAATGCGGTCAACACTTGTTCTACGGTCATTCCTTCGATGACACGGCCTTCACGCATGGCCGTATCGATGACCGTCTCCATTCGCACAGGGGCTTCGTCTTCGGGAATCCACTTTCCGCCATAGAGCACATACCCATTCTCCTCCAGCCAACGCGTTGATACAGGATAGCCGGGATCGATTTTGTAGGCCTCAATGTAGAGTTCAACCGCTTTCTCTTTGTCAGACAGCAGCGTAATCCAGTCTTCAGCGAGATTGCAAAGGCCTCGTCCGCGGTCGCGACGCATGCGTGGTTCCAAGGCGGTCAGCCAGTCACGACGCACCTCAGCGACACGGTCTGGCTCTTTGCGAGCTTCAAACTTTTTCCCCAAGTCCAGCATTTCCTGCCGCGTCATACGGCCAACGCGCGAAACGAGGTAATCGAGTTCCATTTTTCGATACTGCTCCGCCAGCTCAGGATATTCGGGAAGAAACGTTTCAATACGTCCCGCAATTTCTTCGCCGTTACTTCCATCCTCTTTGGCGTCTCGTTGGATGCGGGCGAGTTCCAGGTCGATGACGAACAGCCGGTCGTAGATGTCGCGCTTTGCCGCATTGCCGTTGGCGTAAACGGTAAGGGGATCTTCCAGATAGTCTTTCTGGACATCTGGGTCGACAGCCGCCAGATGCTTCGCCCCTCCCTTGAGTTGCTTTTTCAGCAGTGATGTGAGCTCATCAATGTTGGTGTTCTGTTTTGGACGCAGCGCAATTTCATATTGCCTGCGGTAAGCAGCATGCTGCATTTCTCTCGCAAATTCGGTTGAAAGTCCGAAGTTTAAGGCTTTCTGCGCGAGTTCCAGCATGCCTTTGTAATCGTCGGAGTCAAGTGCTGTGCGTTCGAGGGCAATTCCATTTTGTCGCAACTCGGTGGCCTTCCCGAGTAGCGTTTCGTCGGAGTAAAACGTTCCCCGGCGGCTCACCCAATCGGCGAGTTCGTACCAGCCTTCAGGACGACTGGGGTTCACGCCGGCACGTCGCAGGCGAAGTTGTTCTTCCCCATCGGGGTAGGTTGCGATGTTCTCAATGACGAACACGATTTCCTTGTCCTGCTCTTCAAGATAACCGGCTACCTCGACAACTTTAGCTCCCTTCGTGTTCAGAACCGTTCCGGTAGGCAGAAGAAACCGTAAGGGGCACTTGGTGAATCGCATTTCGGTTTTCCCAAGAAATGCGTACCGACCTTCAAGGTGCCAGCGGGTGGAGGTTTTGGCGAGTTGCGGCCATTTCTCCTCAACTTCCATGAAGTCCTGGATTGGACGTGGCTCGACAGCCAGTGCATTCGCACCGCAAATGACCGCAAAACAGAGCAGGGCAAAATAGCGAATGGACAAGTTCATAGCTCCACTCCTGCGGCCTGGGCTTGCTGACTCAATAAATCAAGATTGCCAGGGGACTCTTCATTTGTTTGGGGAAGCTGCAGTGCCCGATAGGTGACCGGGTGCGTCCACAAGAACCCTGACTCCGGTCGGAACTTGACAACCCAGGTGTCGCCATCCAGTCGGCAATCCTGAAGCTGTCCACCGAATAAGACAACCTTTTCCGAATTCGGAGCCACCAATTCATCGAAGCAGGCGAAGTCAACATGAACTTCAATGCGACGACCAGACTTCTCCATTGTCCATGGAAACAACAACTCGTAGTGAGTTTCTGTCCTGGAGCGTTCCTCTTTCTTGAGTTCACGCGGGTGGACCGGACCTTCGATGATGTACCAGTCCAAGTTGTGTTTTCCACAGACAAAGTCGGAGAACTTGTCCTGCTCTTCGGGCTTAAATTGATTGGCTGCAGCTTCGGCTTCGTCGATGAAGTCAATCAGCGAGCCAGAGGCGAGACGCGTGAGTGCCAAGGTTTCGCTGTGGAGTTGTCGAATTTCGCGAGATTCGGGATCGTTGCGTCCCAGTGTGTCGAATGCGTCGACCGCCGCGGCGAAATGATCTCGCGCTGCTAACCAGTCTTCTTCCGCAAGAGACACGCGGCCAGCTTCCACTTCAACCTGAATGGTACGTTCCGCCACTCGGTTTTCGTGGCTGCGGAAAAAGAAGAAGGCGGTCAGGGCGACCAGAGCAATGACCGCTAGCGCGACAAACCGCAGCGGCGTGAACAAGCCACTGATAAATTGCCCCAGAATTGTCGTGAGGGGAACGCTCGGAATGACGGGAGTCGGTGGTGGCTCAGCGACACGCTTCTTCTCAGGCTCTTTCTCCTTACGCTGCGGTCTGGCCCGTGGCGGCTGCGGGGGAGCTTCAAACTCCATGTCGGGTGGACGCTCTGCGATGTTTGGACGCCGCGTACCGTGCGTTCGATAATCGCCGGTGCCGTCCGAAACGATTTCAATGTCCTCTTCCGGAATATAGTCGACGTCGTCGACATCCATGACGTCAGGGACTTCCGGTGCGGTCAACTCCGACTCAGATTTGTTTTTATTCTTCGGAGCGGGAAACGAATCGCGCGGAAGAATGAATAGTGACGCACCACACGTTTTGCAAACGATGTGCTGATGTCGGCTGCGACGAATCCCCATGTGCGGTTGTCCGCAATCGCACAAAGTCTGGAACGGTTCCGGACTATCGTCCTTGTGAGGACGAAAAACGCTTGTCGCTTTCGAGAACCAATCAGACATCGACGTGAATACGTCTCTTCTATCATCAACGGAAGAATCAGCCAGAAACTCGTAGTCACAGTGTATACGTCGCATACACCAAGGGCTATCCAAAGAAATCTGGGGTGAGTTTCCGGCTTTTCTCGAATTGGACCGATTTGCCGGGGAGCATGTTCCCTTCGGTGCAGCTTCAGCAGCACCTGACAATTCGGCCTGCGGAGAATTGACCGATCAGTAAAGCTTCCTTGCTTGTGCGTCCTGTAGGTTGACGCGGCTCGTTGTTCGCCGGAAAGGCTGTGCGGCGGATACTTCTTCTGCAGGGCCGGTGCGAACGACGTGTAGAGTGAATCAGGGCAGTGCAATTCAAACTTGCGCTGACGCAAACTACTGATTCAAGAATGGAACGTCGTGCCATGTCTGTATTCAAAGGATTCCTGGCGGGGTTGTCGGTGGGGGCTGTCCTGGCTCTTTTTGCCCTGAATTACCACGTCGTCCACACCGCAGATGGGCACGTCGTGATTGCGCGAACCACAAAAGCTCCCTTCCGCAGTGCGTATGTTGACGTGCGGAAATGGAGTGGCGCCATGTGGCAGCAGTATCCTGAGGTCGCAGCGGCACTCGCCCAGTCGGGGCATGCAGATGCCATCACGAACAGTGTGCTGGAGCAGAATGCGCAGCAGGTTTCGGTGCAGGCCGAACCGTTGTTCGGGACCATTGAGGAGGCCATTCCCGCCGAGGTACGTGTTCCCATTCGATTCTTCGATGAAGATGGTCAGGTTGTTGAATCGCAACGCAACGACCAGAACGTGGAAACGCCAGCGGCTCGCCCCGATTCGAGTGAGTCAATTCCCTGGGAGGAGTTTCTCCGTCGCAGCCAACAAACCAGCGTGCCAGACTCCCAGTCGCAGTATGAGCCGAAACCAACCTCGCCACCGCTCGACGAGTCTCTGCTGACAGCTTCGGCAGATTCCAGTGTGCTGCCAAGTCTGTTTCAGTCTGCCAAGCAGAGCAGTGCTGTTGAATCGTTGCGGGATACGATGAACGACTTGCTGGTCGAGGAATCGAATGCACTCTTTGGACTGGAAGAACCTGTGGACCAGCAGGCGGCTGTTCCGCAAAATGTCCAACGAATCGATCCTCGCACCGAAGCTCCAGAACGGGAGTGGGTGCGAGGTATGTTGCAGTCGCTGATTCCTGAATCGACTATTCCCGGCCAACCCGACACGGCAAACGACCCCAGCATTTCGCTGCCGACGGCTCTGCTCGACGCCCCTTCTCCGACAAGCGGGATGCAGAGCGGGTCACTGCTCAACGAAACCAGTGTGGTGCCGCCGGTCCGCGCAGTTCGACCGTTCTAGTCTGGCACTCTCACTCACATGAAATGAAAAATCCCCCATGTCACTTGTGTGGCATGGGGGATTTTTGTTGTGTTCCGATTTGCATCTAGAACTTCCAGCCGTAGCTGCTGAGCTCAAGCGCGAGGAAAATACATCCTGCGGTGAGGGCTGCGACGGAGACAAACAGTAAACCGACATAGATGTCAGGTGTCGGATCCTCAGAGCTTTGTCGTGACACTATCTCCCTCCCTAATAATCCCATTCTTGGCAGCGAGGACGACCTCTCCAACTGCGGAATCGGGTTCAATGGACACAATTCGAATCTGCCCCAGCCATTCTGTTGCAGTTGGATCACTTTCCATGGGACGGACCACGTCGAGGACGTGACCGACCAGAATTCCATCATCGCTACCAATGGTGACGTCCACAAACTGGACACGATTGGCCTTGTTCATCTTCCGGTCTTTCACCAAGCCTTCGACTGGTGGCGGTGGCGATTCGAGACGATCCACTTCGCGGGGATCGGTCGGCAGTTTGTAAGCTCGGACGATTTTTTCGAGGAAGGCCGACTTCTCCAGCATTTCATTGTACCGAGTGACCAGTTGATCGTACTCGGTTGTTTTTCCGAAGAGCTGGTCCTTCAAGTCACGGTTTTCCGCAGAGGCTGCATCGAGGCGACTCTGGACCTTCTTGTTCTCAATTCGCTGTTGTTCGGCTTCACGTTGACGGTATTCAGCCTCATCAGCCTTTGATTCCGCGAGACCAGTTTGAGTGTCGCGTTGCTGTTCCAGCAAATTGTTCCGCTCATTCATCACGCCAAGTTGCGTTTCAAAGCCCTTGGCCTGAGCTTGATAATCGACAGCTTCTTTCGACTTCCGCTCGATTTCGACGGCAAAGTCTCTTTTCGCCTTTGCCAGTTCGTCCTGAGCGGCGGACAGTTCCGCGTCGCGATCGGTGAGCATTTTCTGGGTCGCAGCATGCTTACTCTGCCAGTTCTGGTGCATTTGGAACACCGCCCCGGCAAATGCCATGAACAACACGCTCATGATCACTTGAATGACGACGAGGATTTTTCCGACGTATGACATCACCTGCTCCTGCCTGGGGAGGCAACCTGTTGTCCACTGATCCTGGATGAATGCGGACGGAATCTGACTTCTAAAAACTCTGGCAACACCAAGTTGCTAACTGCCGAGTCGGTCCTTCAACTGCTCGTTACGATCCGTCGCACGCTGCAAATCACCATTTAACTGCTGTTGCAGATTTTCAAGCTGCGTTTCAATTTGCTGGAGACGGAAAATGTCCGTCTTCAATTCTTCAACCTGCTGTTTCAGGCGGAACACGTCACCACGTCGGCGAGCAAGTTCCAGCTCGAGTTGCTGTGATTTCGCCGTGGCGGCGATTACGTCCGAAGAAGTTTTCGCCTCCTCGGCGCTGACTTCCGCCAGATAGGCCCGGTTCTTGTCTTCAAAGGCTTTGAGCGCCGCTTCATCAATTGCGGTCAGAGCAGTCAACTCTTCAACCTTTGCCTGCATTTCAGTTTGTTGTTGCTGGTGCAGTTGAACTTGTTGCTTGTTGGTCTGATCGACTTCACTGAGAACGCGCACAATCACATCGAGCACGTTTTCCGAAGTGCCCACGCTGCTGCCGTCAATTCCGCGCTTCGCTTCCCACTGAGTTCCGCCAACCTGTTTCGAAATGGCATAACCGTTAAACAGGGGATCGTCCAAGACGCGCAGTTTGTCAGGCTCACCGAAGGTCGTTGCAATGGCAAAACCGACGAAGGCAATACTGCCGACCGCGAGGAAGACGGCGAGCACTTTGCTGATTCGCGTAAGGGTCATTGAACGGGAATCCGAATTTGAAAGGAATTGACCAAATGCTCCACTAATGATGGTACGATGGCCAAACAGTGGGTGTCAACGATTTTGCGCGTTCCGAGGGCGAATGTTGGGCACTGCGTACGCACTCTGCGATCATCGACCAATTCGGCTCCCTATTCCCGACTCATTCGCCCGAACAGCCAGTTGTAGGGCCAATTGACTGCGACCGGATCGGTTGTAGCGGTTGCATGACCGACTCTCTGACGTTTCAAATTTGGGGATCTGGGCTGTGAATTGGCCTTGGGCTGCGTTTTACCGTTCAGAGCGATTCGTACGTTTGGTTCTTGACTCAGTCCTCTGGACCAATAGACTGATTATTACGGTAGTTGCGACAAATCGATCTGACAGATGTCATGACAAACATGACGATTACTCCACCTGAGGGAGTGTTGCTGAAGTCGGAGAGTGTGTCGAAACGAAGATGAGAGAAAGGTCCGTCCGATTCTACCGTTATGTTTGAAGGTAGTCGTGGAAACCCACAGCACACTTCGTGGATGATGTGGTCGTTTCGAAATGATGGATGAAACGTTTGTGGTGCTGACGGATCGACGCACCTGTCGAGTTTAATCTTCCACAAAGTCAAACTCTTCCTCGCCCAATCGGGAATTGCAAATGGCAGCGTCATCTAACAAACCCACCGCCGTTCACTTCGCTTTGGCATTCTTCGTAACCACCGCGCTCATTTTGGCTGTGGTGTGCTACTTGAATGCCAAGGAACTGGCGAAGGCTACGGCCGATGCGAACACGGCTCGTGACGAGGCGACGAAAAATAAGAACGACTTCGACAAGTTGTTCGACGAAGTGGATTCGCTGCGTCGGATGCTCGGATATCAGGGACCCATTGGTGCTCCAACTGACAGCCCGGAGCAGTCGGAAGATGGAACAATCCAAAAGCAACTCTATAACGACCTGAATACCCACGGTCGCTCATTGGTGCAGCCTTCTCCCGCGGCTCCAAGTGTTGCGGAAACTTTGCTGGCCATGCGGACGGAACTCGATTCCAAGTTTGCCGAAGTCGGTACGTTGCAGACGACCGTCACAAGTGCAGAAACCCGCCTGAAGACAGAAACGGAAAATCACCGCCAGGAGCGGGCGAAAATCCAGGCTTCGCAAATGGATTCAGAAAAGCAGCGTCAGGACAAGGTGCTGGAACAGAACGAAATCCTGAAGTCGAAAGATGACGAAATCGAGAAACTGGCGAACCAGTATCGTCAAACACTTGTGGAAAAAGAACAAATCGGGGACGAGCTGAAACGCGTTCGCAAAGAAAAGGACGAAGAAATCGCACAACTTGTTGAACGTGTGATTTTCCTGAAATCGCGTCTGGAGAGCATTGAGAACATTAGCTTCGAAGTACCGGACGGTGAAATCGTCCGTGTCATTAGCGGCAGCAATGGCAAGGTTTGGATCAACCTTGGCAAACTGGATGGCCTGCGTCGTCAGACCTCTTTCAGCGTGTATGTGAGCAATCACGACGGCATGGCTCGTGAAAACCGAGACATCAAAGCAAAAATCGAAGTCATCGAAGTCTTGGAAGATCATCTCTCCGTTGCCCGCATCATTTGGGAAGACGATGCCCGGCCCATCAAGGACGGCGATCCAATTTACACCCCACTGTGGACGGCTGGTCAGAAAGAGTTCTTCGCGTTCGTTGGCGATATTGATATCAACGGCGACGGAAAGTCTGACCGGGAACTGCTGCGGTCCTTGATTGCCCACGTCGGAGCAGAAATCGATTTGGAAATTGACGACCACGGGGAGCGTTTTCCCGCTGATGGTCAAATGTCTGTCCGAACCAAATTCCTGGTGCTGGGTGAAATCCCCGATCCGAGTGACGTTCCAAGTTTTGAAGTCGAGCGGCGTGAGGAAATTGCCAAAATTCAAGCTGAGTACAAGGAACTGGAAGAGCAAGCCCTGCGGACTGGTATCCGGGTTGTGCACCTCTCCGACTTCCTGACTTGGGCTGGCATTTCGCCACAGGAACGTCTGTTCCTGCCTGGTGATAACCGCGGCGTGGTACTGAAGTCTGGAGCACACAGCCAGGCGGTTGGTGAAGAAGTTGGTTCAAGCCGACTTTCTTCAGGTCAGGTATCGGAAATCTTCGACAAACGACGTACGGGACAAAAAGTATCCGAAGGACAGAACAGCGCCATCTTTGGTGGTGGAAGTCGCTAGCCAAAGTTCAAAAAACGTGGCAGGAATGCCGTGTTCCCAGAGTCACGACTGGTGGTGGTTGAGTTTGTCTCAGCCACCACCAGTTTTTTTGTTCTGGCAACTTCTTTAGCTGAGCACGGTGAACCCGTTGTCAAAGTGGCCGACAGTCAATTGAGATTGTATTCTCAACACGCTAAACCTCCGCTGCGCTTGGCGGAATGTCGGTTTGAACGTCCATTTCTTCTAGTATTGAGCCACTTTCATGGCTGATTTTGACCTCATTGTTATTGGTGCCGGGCCGGGTGGCTACGTTGCCGCCATTCGTGCTGCGCAACTCGGTCAACGCGTCGCCTGCGTTGAAAAAGAATCAATGCTCGGCGGGACATGCCTGCGTGTGGGCTGTATTCCAAGCAAAGCGCTGCTGGAGTCGAGCCACCTCTTGGAAGAAGCTCTTCAGGGATTTGGCGGTCGCGGGATTGAGCTAAGCGGTGTATCTCTCAACCTCGGACAGGTCATGCAGCACAAAAACCGGGTCGTCCAGACGCTCGGTGGCGGCATTGATGCCCTGTTCAAAAAGAACAAAATCAATCGACTGTTCGGACATGCCAAGCTGCTGGGTGGTGGGAAGGTTGCCGTCGCAGGAAAAGAAGGTCCTCAGGAATTCTCCGCCAAGCACATCTTGGTGGCCACGGGAAGTCAGCCCTCCACCCTGCCTGGAATTGAATTGGATGGAAATCGCATCGGAACAAGTACCGAGGCATTGGCATTTGACGAAGTTCCACAGCATTTGGTGGTCATCGGAGCCGGCTACATTGGTCTGGAAATGGGGACCGTCTGGCGACGGTTTGGTGCAAAAGTCACCGTTCTGGAATACCTCGATCGAATCCTTCCTGGAATGGACGGCGAAACGGCCGCCGAGGCGCTCAAGCTGTTTAAGAAGCAGGGGCTTGAATTCCGGTTGGGAGCCAAAGTCACGGCTGCCCGCGCCCAGCGCGGCGGCTGCGTAGTTGAAATCGAAGGTGCAGAACCCCTGAAGTGCGACCGCGTTCTGGTTTCCGTGGGACGTCGGCCAAACACCGCCGAATTAGGACTCGACAAAGCAGGTGTCGAGGTTGATGCACGAGGGTTTATCAAGGTGACCAGTGACTTTACTACTTCTGCTGATGGAGTTTACGCCATTGGTGACGTCATTGGCGGTCCCATGCTCGCTCATAAGGCAGAAGAAGAGGGAATTGCTTGTGTGGAAAGGCTTTACAGCGGATATGGCCACGTGAACTACGCTGTCATTCCCGGAGTTGTCTACACGGAGCCCGAAATCGCGACGGTTGGCTATTCTGAGGAACAGCTCAAAGAGCAGGGTACTGAGTACAAGAAGGGTGTCTTCCCGTTCATGGCCAACGGTCGCTCCCGGGCGAGCGGTCACGGCGAAGGGATGGTGAAAGTCCTCGCTCATGCCCAGACCGACCGAATTCTCGGCGTGCACATCATTGGCACCAACGCTGGCGAACTCATTGCCGAAGCCGCTGTTGCGATGGAGTTTGGGGCGAGTAGTGAAGACCTGGCCCGCTGCTGCCACGCCCATCCGACGCTGGCAGAAGCACTGAAAGAGGCGGCACTTGCCGTTGAGAAGCGGGCAATTCACTTCTGAGTTGAATTGGGTTGACGACAGTAAGGCGAGGTACGTAAGCTTCTCTCTCACCAGCGGGTGTAGCTCAGTTGGCAGAGCACCACGTTGCCATCGTGGTTGTCGAGGGTTCGAATCCCTTCACCCGCTCTGGTTTCCAGACGGCCTAATCGGATTTGCCGGTTAGGCCGTTTTTGTTTTTCCAGAGTGTGATTCCGGTACCACCCAGGCGAACTAAGCTACGACATTGGTGTCGGTTGCGCCATGTGGCGAGGGCTGGTTCGGGAAGAATTGGCGAATCATGGTCTCACGGCAGAATCGTGGTGCGTAGTGGATGACATCTTCGTCGCGAAGAGTTATCCTTAACGATTCGCCACTGCTGTATGAGAATCAGGCGAACAAGAAAAAAGTCTTCGGTTGCGATTGAAGGAATGTAGGCGTGTCAGATCAGGAACAAGAAGAAGTCGTTGATGAGTCCGGCGTTGCGACGGTCGACGAAGAGGGCGGCAGCGACGAAGAATCAACGTCGAAAATGGATCTGAACGTCGCCATCGACGACGTCGGTCCATGCAAAAAGCACATTCGCGTCACCGTACCGCGCGAAGCCATTGACGAAGTTTTCGAGGAAATGCTCGAAGACTACACCGAACGTGCCGAGGTCCCGGGTTTCCGTCCTGGTCACGTTCCTGCGGAACTCGTTCGTAAGCGGTTCAAGAAAGAACTGCAGGAACAGGTCAAGCAGAAGGTGCTCATGCAGAGTCTGGAGCAGCTTGGCACAGAAGCCGATTTGGATCCTATTAACGAGCCAAATCTCGACCTCGATGCCATCGACATTCCCGAAGAAGGGGATTTCGAATACGAATTCGACGTCGAAGTCCGTCCGCAATTCGACCTGCCCGATTACCTCGGACTGAAAATCGATCGTCCGTCTCGCGAAATCGCCGATGGGGACGTCGACGCATACGTCAGCGAGTTCATTGAGCAGTACGGAAAGCTGGTTCCTGTGGAGACGGCTGTGTCGGCCGACGATTTCGTTACCGTCGACATTCATTTCTCGCACAACGGCAAGCCACTGTCGCACCTGAAGGACTACTCAATTCGCGTTCGTCCCACGGTTCGATTCCAGGACGCCGAACTGACCGGCTTCGACAAGCTTATGGTCGGTGCCAACATCGACGAAACACGTGAAGCCGATTTGACAGTTTCAATGGAAGCCGACACGGTGGCCCTGCGAGGCGAAACGGTTCACGCCAAAATCAAGGTGCTGGACGTCAAGCGTCTGGAAACACCTGAGCTCGACGAAGAGTTCCTCGGCCGCCTGGGAGTTGATGATGTCGACGCCCTGCAAAGCCAGGTTCGCAACATGCTTGAGCGTCAGGTGAAGTACGAGCAGCGTCAGTCGTGCCGCCGTCAGGTCATGGAGAAAATCACCGACTCAGCAACCTGGGACCTGCCAGAAGATTTGCTGGCTCGACAGGTCGACAATGCTCTGCGTCGCGAAATCCTCGAGATGCAGCAGGCAGGATTCACCACCGAACAAATTCGTGCTCGTGAAAACGACCTGCGTCAGCGTTCGGTCAGCATGACTCGTCAAAACCTGAAGGAACACTTTGTCCTCGATAAAATCGCTGACAAAGAAGACATCAACGTCACCGATCAGGACATCGACATCGAAATCATGATGATGGCCATGCAGCGTGGCGAAAATCCTCGCCGTGTTCGTGCCCGTCTCGCCAAGAGCGGTATGATCGACAACTTGCAGGCTCAAATCCGTGAGCGGAAGGCAGTTGACGTCATCCTCGACAGTGCCGAGTTCAACGACGTGCCCATGGATCCTCCTACCGAGAACTCTATTACTGCCGTGAACCGCTCGGTTTGCAAGCAGGTTCAAGGTGCCGATACCGACTCCGGCGTCGAAGACGAGGGCGACGACGAGTAATTCGCCGTTCGCTCAATTTGACAATTCAAATCGCCCGCCAAGCATAAGCCTGGCGGGCGATTCTCTTTTACTGGCAAGCGTTTAAGTCGCTCGCTCACAAAAGTCACCTTGCGGCAATTCGCCGAAACCGCGATTCTTTCCGCGTTAATTGTCTATAGTCAGAGCGGCCCAGCGCTCCGGCTGTCTTGCGGAATGGATTCCAGCATGTCATCAGCACTCCTCGAACCACCAGTCGAACCTCGCGTGATTCCCCGGAAGGATACTCAACAGCTCGTCGACGAAGCCCGGAAGACTCGCACAGGAGGACTTCCTGCATTCGTGCTGGCCACGCTGACGTCCATAACACTTTGGTGCGCGTTCACGCCGCTCGACTTTGCCCCACTCGCGTGGCTGTGTCTGGTTCCCCTGCTGCAAGTCGCTAGGCTCCCGGAAGCTGTGAATCGACAGACATTGCTGATATGGCTCGCCGGGGCTGTCTTTTGGGTGGCAACACTCCAGTGGATGCGACTTGGCGACATCTGGATGTATCCCGCCTGGATGGCTCATTCACTTTATCTCGCCTGCTACTTCCCTTTGTTTGTCTGGCTGGTCCAGGTGGCCGTCACGCGGTTTCGAACGCCACTCGTCGTCGCGGCTCCCGTTGTCTGGGTAGGACTTGAATACTTGCGAGGCCATTTGTTCACAGGCTTCTCCTGGTACCTCCTCGGACACACGCAGCACAACTGGGTGAACCTCATTCAAATCAGCGACCTGTGCGGCGGGTACTTGGTGAGCTTCGTCATTGTCTTGGTGAACGCCGCCCTCGCCCAAATGGTTCCTGTCGCCTGGCTGAAGTACTGCGGACTGGTGCGGCCAGATGTCACATTGCCCGAGTCCGGTTGGTCGACGCCGCGGTTCCGCACCATTTCAATTGCCACTGCTGTAGGTGCCGTCGCACTCTCCGTCGGATACGGCGTGTTGCGACGCGCACAAGTGCCGTTCGAGCCGGGACCACGTGTTGCACTCATTCAGGGCAACTTCCCGGCGACGACGAAGCCTTTGTCAGACTCAGAAAGGGAAGAAACGTGGCGCATGTACCATTCCCTTACCGGCATGAGTGTCAAGGAGCGACCAGATGTCGTCGTGTGGCCTGAAGCGATGTGCCGTTATGATCTGGTAACAGTTGACCCAGAATTGTCCGACGATCAACTCGTCGCCATGAACATGAATCCCCGCATGCTGAGAGGTGCAGCCGCCGTAAATCGAGAGAGGTTGGAGGACCTGTCGGGAATGACCAACGCGGCTCTCATTCTGGGAGTCATGGCCTTCGACGTACATCCCGGCGGATTTGACGCGCACAACTCCGCCGTATTCGTTTCACCGGACGATGGCGTCAACGGGCGCTACGACAAAATCCACCTCGTCCCGTTCGGCGAGTACATCCCGCTAAGCCGCACTCTGCCGTTTCTCAATTCCATTATGCCGTATGGTGCTGGCGGTGGCATGAAATCTGGCGACCAGGTCCACGTGTTCGAATATGGCGAATGGCGTTTCGTTCCCAACATTTGTTTCGAAGACACCGTACCCCATTTGGTGCGGTCTATGGTGAGTGCCGGGAGTGCAGATGGTGCTGATGTCGATGTGCTCGTCAATATGAGCAACGACGGCTGGTTTCACGGATCAAGTGAGCACGACCAGCATTTGATTTCCGCGTCGTTCCGTTGCGTCGAAACCCGCGTCCCTATGGTACGGGCAGCCAATATGGGAATTTCCGCCATCATCGACGGTGATGGAGTCATTCGCGAACCAGAAGTTTTCCTCGACCGCGACGCTGAACATGAAGGACGCGCGGCATACAAATCGATTCGCAATCCCCGCACCGGTCGGTTCCACCGTCAGTTGAACGCTGCGATGGTATCGACTGTCCCCCTCGACAAACGTGGCAGTCTCTATGTCGCTGGCGGTGACTGGTTCGCCCTCATTTGCCTCATCTGCTGCGCGTCCATTGTCCTCCACAGCCTCTGGCAACGATTCGGAAAACGCACTGTCGAAACGCAAAGCGTTTGATGCAGAATCTTCATGGGTTTGCACCAACACTGTGAGCCGAAGGCCGTGAGGCCTCGGGCCATTGTGATTGGGTTTGTTCGATGCATAGTGCCTTTTCTTCTCCCTCTCGGGGGAGAAGATGGCCGACAGGCAATACTGTTCGGCACGTTTTTTGCGCCAGGTGATTGATGGGATATACCTTCTGCTTCTGAGGTTTCAAGCTCATGGAGGCAGGCGATGGGACGGAAGAGTCGGAAGGGTGTCGAGAAGACCACGAAATTGCAGGGGCTGAAGTATTTCCAACTGATTGACGACCTGTTGGCAGGGCTGCGTGGACAGGCGACGGCGCGTGACAAGGCAGGAAATCGACAGTTGTTCTGCGATCAGTATATCGCACTGTTGCTGCTCTATTTCTTTAATCCGACGGTCACCAGTTTGCGTGGGCTGCAGAAGTTCACCACGCTCGAAAAAGTCCAGAAGCTGTGTGGCGTCAAACCGACATCGCTGGGATCGCTCAGTGAGGCGGCACGCGTGTTTGATCCGGCGGTGCTTGAACCGATTATTGCACAACTGGCAGCTCAAGCCCGGACATCACCCTCAGCTATGCCTCCCGCCCAACAGGCCGCACTGGCGGGACTAACGGCAGTCGATAGCAGCCTGCTCAAGGCGTTGCCCCGCATGGCCTGGGCACTCTGGCAAGATGCCGAACATCGAGCCATCAAAATGCACGTGGCGTTTGGCGTGTTCGAGCAGGCACCGCTCGAAGTGGCGGTGACGCATGGCAACGGTGCAGAACGCGAACAATTGCGGAACATGGTTCAGCCCGGCGGGTTCTATGTGGCCGATCGGGGCTACGCGAACAACGCCATGTTTCGCGAATTTGATGCACAGAACGTGCGGTTTCTCATCCGGGTGCAGGAGAACACCACCTTCGAAGTCCAGGCAGAACAGCCACTCTCTGACGCAGATTCTCAGGCGGGTGTCGTTCGCGATTTGCTGGTGCGGCGACTGGGCACGGAAAAGCACAACCGGCTACTGGAGGAACCATTGCGGATTGTCGAAATCCGGGGCACCGAACCAGACCAGGTTTGGATTCTGGCGACCAATGCCCGCGATTTGCCAGCGGAACTCATTGCGGTTGCGTACCGTTATCGCTGGCAAATCGAACTGTTCTTCCGCTGGCTGAAATGCGTGCTGGGTTGCCGACACCTGCTGAGTCACTGCGAATCGGGCGTGACGCTGCAGGTGTACGCCGCCGTCATCGCATCCCTGCTGATTAGCCTGTGGACCGGCAGCAAGCCCAGCAAACGGACTTGGGAAATGCTCTGCCACTACTTCAGCGGCTGGGCCACCCTGGAAGAACTCCACCAACACCTAAATCTCCCCTCACCCCGCGACCCACCACGCAAATCCTGAGCCGAACAGTATTGGGCCGACAGGCCAGATGAGGGGGGACGAACGTTGCCGAGGCTTCAGTTCAGCGACGGGTGGCGGCGTGCGCCCCGTGAAGCGGAAGTACCCGACCTCGCCCCATTGCCAGATTCACTATTCGCCACGCTATAATGCAGAACGGGTGGCGGTGTGCGACCCGCGTCAGCGGAAGCACCCGAGGCATTAAAAGACAACGCGAGGAACACGAAATGTCGTCACTAATGAAATTGGGAATCAGCACCGTTGTTCTGTTGGCGGCGACGCTCAACGTGCCAGCCCTTGGCGAAGATCAACCTGGGGACTCCGACAAGCCACAACTCAGCGAAGCGGAGCAGGCGTTCGTGGAACTCATGTCCAAGTGCGAACTCGTCGGCTCCTTCACAGTCGACGGTCAGGATGACGCCCCACTCAAGCCAGAGCGGTATGCCATCAACGGCGCGACCAAAGTTGAAGGATCCAACTGGGTAGTCGCAGCCCGCATCAAATACGGCAAGAATGATTTGACAGTCCCTGTCCCCGTCGAAGTGAAATGGGCCGGCGATACCCCCATGATCCAGGTCACCAACCTGGCCATCCCCGGTTTAGGCAACGGCTTCTCCTCCCGCGTCCTCTTCTACGAAGGCCGCTACGCCGGCACCTGGCAACACGGCGAAGTCGGCGGCACCATGTTCGGCAAGATTGAAAAACAAGGTGCGAACAATAGTGCTGGATGAAAACGGCGAGGTAGGTTGGTAATCGCGAACAGGCTTGTCCCACAATTCTTGAAAGCACCTTTGCTGAACCAGAAAAGCGATAAGTCAGCGGACGCTACAATGCAGCCCAACAGCAAACACCGTCGTTGGATGCTTGCGGCTGTGCTCGTCGGCTTCTTGCTCATTGGTTGGATGGCTACAGCACATTGGGGAACTAGGCAAGTCCTTGCCGGTCTGCCTTCGAGTAGCACATCACAAGCACTTTCCTACGACCCGTACCGAGAGGACTTGCCCGCGCCCAATCCACCTTGGCACTACGTACATGCCTTTTCTCCCGCACCGTTCCTCGTCGTGGTTGATTGGGGGGTAATGCAGGCACCCCTGGTAGGCTCAGGCGGACGCGACTACTACGTCTGGCTCTTCGGATTCAAGTTTCAATGCGGCGGTGCGACGGTCTGGAACTCGTGACCGGCTACCGATTTCAAGATTCGAACAGCATCAGTCGCGCAATTGATGATTCGGGATGCGGGAATAGGCAATTTCATTCATGCCTGATTCGTCATTGTGCAGTTCAGAACGCTGGATCAAGTGCCCATCGTCGCATAACTGTTGCAGAATCTTCCGCATGCGACGTGTGTTTTGCGGATTAAATTCAACGCGGTCAATTCCTAGGCGCCGAAGTGTCGTCCGAGGTGACCAAATCACATACCGTGCATTGCGACGACAATAGATTTCACGGAGAACTGTCTCCGCATTGAACCGCACAGGATTTGATTCTGGCGTGGACATTCGTAATTTGCTGCGATCCTCAATTCGATTCGACAGTGTCAGATTTGCGCTACGCAAACAACAGCCGCCCTTTTGGCTTCGGGATTTCACGGCCCAGTTCGCGCGCCGTTTCAATCCATTCGTCGATGACCGTCTGCACGTTCGTCAGTGCCTCTTCGTAGTCCCTCCCATCGGCGGCGCAGCCTGGAAGTTCAGGAACCTCGGCAATGACCGCCTGGTCCGCTTCGCTCCAGTACAGGATGATTTCATACCGCGTATTACTCGTCGTCATTGTCGTCTCCGGCCAAGTTGTATTTGTGGATGACTGCTCGAACTTGTTTGACCTGATACGGTTTAGCCTTTGCCTGCCGAGGCTGAATGTTGAGAATTTCGGCGACGCCATCTCGCGTGAAAATGTGGTGATCACCACGAATGCGTTCAGTAAATCCAAGGCGGTCCAACAGGCCACGAAGATCGTCGAAGGCAATGTTTGCATCCGATGTTCCACGCAGCACTTTGTCCAATACCTTGTCGCGCTTGGCCATGCTGAGAATTATAGCATTCGATAGGTTGTGAGAAGCAACTGCGAATGATTCGCACTCCCAGGAACCAATGACGGCCCGATTTACTGAGATCACCCAAAATGTGCCACTGGCATCTTTCCAGTGCCGCTGCGTCTTTCATGCAGGTTTTGGTTGAATGGAATTGCACAGCAGCAAACACACTTGTCGAATCCAGAAACACGGACAGGAATGTCCGTGCCACCTTGGCTTGCTGCAGCAAAAACTACCCCTTTGCCTTCAAACACATCAGCTTGTGGAACGTGCGGAAGTACACGCGGCCGTTGGCGACTGCGGGGGTGGAGTACGAGGATTCTCCCAGCGAGCTTTTGCCGAGCAGCTTGTATTCGGGGCTAGCCTGGAGGACGACGACGTCTCCGTCTTCGGAAATGCAGAACAGGCGGCCGTCGATGAGGACGGGCGAACCGCTGAAGTTGCCGCCGACGCGTTGCCGCCAGACGTTTTCGCCGAGGTCGCCAGCCAAGTCGACGCAGCAGACAATGCCGTCGTCGTTCCACAGGTACATGTAGTGTCCGTCAATGACAGGAGTTGGTACGTACGGAATGTTCGTCTCGCGGGTGCCTTTGATGTGTGTTTGCGAAACGTCTCCTTCCCCGGTGGGATCAACTGCCACCATAATGACACCGCGACCACCCTGACCGCAGACGCCTATGACGCGACCATCTTGCGTGGCCATGGGGGAGGCGACGGTTCGTTGTGGCAGTTCGCCCGAGGCCCAAATTTGCTTGCCGGTTTCAGGATCAATTCCGGCCAGTCCCACACCACCGCTCAGGGCAATGATTTGATCCTTCCCTTTGACGTTCATAATCATGGCTGTGGCGTAGGAAGTCTTGATGAAGCGGCGGTCTGACTTCCACATTTCCTTGCCGCTCGTTACATCGAAAGCCACGAGAGCACTGGGGCCCCACTGGTCGTTGGGGACAATCACCATCCCTTCGTAAATAATCGGAGAAACGCCCTGGCCGTGCTGGCTGTTGAACGAGCCAAGGTCCTGCGTCCAGAGTTGCTCGCCTTTGAAGGTGTAGGCGGTAACGCGGTAGTGCTCTTCATCGGCGAAGGCGACAACGACGTGCTCACCATCAACAGCAGGTGTGCCGGAAGCGTAGCTGTTCTTCTTGTGCAAGTGGTTCGCCCCGAACTGCTGCGAGACTTTCCAGCGTTCCTTGCCTGTGTTGGCGTCGAGGCATTGCAGAATCCGTTCGCCGGTTTCAGTGCCCGATGTCACGAACAGGTTGTCTCCCCAAATGACGGGCGACGAGTGCCCCTTGCCCGGCAGGTCAATGGACCATTCCAAATCGTCCGCTTTGAACTCTGACGGAATTCCTTTTTGCGTGCTGTGTCCGGTGCCGTTGGGGCCACGGAAACGAGGCCAGTTCTCTTCGGCATTCACAATAACTTGAGCAGCAATGGCGAACAGGACAACTTGCGTGAACGTACGCATGAACTCTCTCACAAACTTGCGGGGGTGGTAGTGCATTCTGAGGTGTAGAGAATCGCAGTTTGGGGGGGAAACTGCAACTAAACGGTCGATGGTCGAGGCGTTTAAGGTCGAAGGTTGAAATGGTTGAGTGTGGCTACGCCACTGTTGAGATGGTTGAAGGAGACGGCGATTAGATGTAGTCATCGTCCGACGGTTCAATGCCCTGTGAATCGTCTGTTGGATTGTCATTACCGTATTGCTTCAGTTCCCATTTGGCTCGCAGGCGGGCGAGGCGACGCTGGCAGAGGGAGAAGGGATTCGCGTTCGACAGCGCCTCAGCTTCAGCGAGCAGGTGGGGAACGTCCTCTTGAGGACCGAGTTCAAACGCCAGGCGGGCTTTGAACGACGTGATTCCTACCTCACCGGGGGCGAGTTCGTCGGCAAGTTTGACGAATCGCCACGCTTCATCCTGTTCCTTCTTTTCGAGTGCCAGGGAGGATTCGGCAACATACCGCGTGGCCGAGTCGGGAATTTGCTCGCGAATCAACTTGAGATAGGGTTCCGCGGCGTCCAATTTGTGCTCTCTGGTGCACACAAAGAACATGTTACAAATCCACGTCAAACTGTCGGCGTGCTTCGACTCCTCTTCGAGAATAATGCGGGCCTGCGAAATGTAATTCAGTTCGAAGTAAATGCTGATAAGGATTTGCCAGGCCAAATCGTTTGCGGGGAAACGGTCTCGCAGTTCTTCGAGTTCATCAATGGCCTCCACGTCCTTTCCCAGAAGGAATTTCGCCACTGCGACGTTGTAACGACTGTTGAAATCCCGTGCGATTTTACGCTCATGCTTTTCTGCTAGTTCAACAGCCTCTTTGAATTGACGCTGGGTCATCAACTGGCTGATTTCCGCCCCGACATTGCGATGGAATTTCTCTCCGAAGAACCGGATGACGACTGCTGCGGCAACAAGAAATAATGACGGGACCGAAAACATCCGAGGGTCGTCGAAGTATTGGGCGAACACAAAGATTCCAATGCCCAGCATGGTGAATGACCAGAATTGCGAACTTCGCTTAGTGCCAGCTTCCTTGTACTCCGTCTTGGTGGCGCGATGCCTGTAGAGCATGGGCAACCAAAATGGCGCGATGAGTGCCCACGAATAGAAAGTACGAATTGCTGGACTCAGTGGCAGGAAGTGAAGTCCGAGCAGGGCGAGCCAGAGCACGGTGGAGAGTTGCCAGATGAAGCGGGTACGACGAACGGTGCTTTCGTCCCAGGTCTGCAGTTCTTCATGGAGTGGCTGCGGCGACTGGGCGGCCAGGGAAGACAATCTTTCATCGCGGGAAGGATGAGTCGATGTGGCATAAACCAGTTGCGACCAAATTCCTGTGTTTTCCATTGAACTGACCGCATGGATTTTGGCCAAAGCCGAAATGGTCTCTTCGAAACCAACGGCAGTGGCGGCGCGGTAGTCGGAGTCGAACTCGAAGTAGCGAGTCATCAGCTTGCGAACACCGTAAACGAAAGTCAGTCCCCAAAGCACTGAGAAGTATTCGCTACTGAACATGGCGACCACGACCGCGACCAGCGTACTGGCGACGGGAAGGAGGGCATACCACCAGAGCGAGCCGTTGGCAATGTGAGCGACTTCGTGGGCGAGAATGGCGTCGCGTTCGTTCGGCTTCAGGCGATGAAGGATTCCATCACCTACGACAACGGAGGGAGCAATCAGGCCACCCGCGTAGGCATCGGCTTCCAGATTCATGGACGGCAGTAGCCGCGTGGTCAATTTCGGAATTCCCATGGCAGCGCAAATCTCATGCACACGGGAAGCCACTTCGGGAGCAGCCTCCGGAAGTGCATTGGACCCGGAAAGCCACCGAACTGTGGGGAGTAGTACTTGCCGCATGTGCCAAACCAGATATCCGCAAGACAGGACCGCGAACGAAATGGTGTTGGCGTATGAGTTAATGATGTAAGACTTGGCACCAATCCACACAATCAACAGCGGCATGCACGCGGATGCACTCAGCAGGGCCACAATGAGAGCCTGTCGGATGAGTGTGCCATTTCCCTCACGCCGCTGGCGATTGGCAACGAACATTCCCCACGCCCAAATGGCCAACCAGAGAAGCCCAATACGCTCAGTTGTCACGTTACGGAAGAACCAGCCTCTATGGAAGTACTCCGATATTGTGGACATGGATTCATCCGGCCAGAATTCATCCAGGTCGTAGTCCGGCATGAGGTCTTGTGCCGTCTCGCGGTCTTGAGCTGCCGCATCGGCGTTGCCCAAAGCCTCGTAGACTTCCGCACGTTTGAGAAGCAGTGTGCTCTGTAAAAGGGAGTCCGACTCGTTGATGAGTTCATTGACCTGCGCAAGTGCCTCGTCGAGACGATTGAGGTCTTTGAGGGCATCAATACGTTGCAGCTTGAGTGACAGGCCCCGATTGCTAGTTTCACCCAACGCCGACAGCATTTCATCGATTTCAAGTAATGCCTCTTCCGGTCGACCGCATTCGCGGAGAAGCCTCACCTTTCGTTCGCGAAACGCTGAGACCCACATGGGGGGAGTTTTAGCATTGTCGAGAACGTTGCTGATTTCCTCAAAGGCTTCATCGTATTGCTCTTGATTCCCAAGAACATCGACCAGGTGAGAGTAAAGCAGCATTCGCTGAGTAAGCGATTGATCGACGCGTCTCAACTCACTGCGTACCAGTGGTTCAATCTCGTTGATGCGATCGAACTGCCACAGGACGTCGATTTTGGTCGAGACAATCCATTCGTGTCGATCATTGTCAACCGGATTGGCGTCGAGCATTTCGTCGAGAAGTCGAATTGCTTCGTCGGGTTTATCGTCCTCGACGAGTCGCCACACATCTTCAAATTCGTCGTTCTCCCGCGCCAACGCGCCATTGCATTGAATGACGACGGCCGCAACGAAGAGGCTGAGCAGGAATAGCCATTGGCGCAGGGAGTTCATCAATACAATCTCACTCAAACGCGGGAGATGCTTTTCCTCGGTCGTCAATTTGATAAGGAAACCACAGGAGCACAACCTCGTCGGCTGAAATGTCCGATTTGCGCGGGGTGACTTCGTACTCGTCGATGGTGAGGTTGTCGACGGACATGGAGTCCTGGATTTCGTCGATTTTCTCTTCGAGTTCCTTTTCCAGTTCCTCTTTGTCCTCGACCAGTTTGTCGACGTTGTCCTCGGCGCGTTTGATGTCGCTCCGCTGAGCTGAAGCCCTCGTAGCAGCTCGGGCACTTGTGGCCGCTCGGCCAATGTTTGTCGCACTGAGTGTTTTGCGACCGAAGAGAGCCCCGAGGACTGATGTCCCCATGGTCCAGGCGGCAGACATGGTGGCTGACGAGGCCTGCTGTTTTTCTACTTCCACGCGTTGCTCGGCTTTGCGAATCCGTTCCTGCAGCGTTTCGAACTTGGAGGCGTAGGTCTTCCGCAGCTTTTCGATTTGTAAGTCTCGCTCTTCCCGGGCCAGATGCTGCAAACGCGCCTTAAAGTCGCCCTCCGTTTCATTCGGCGCGGAATACATTTTGAGTTCCGGGCAGAAGCTCAATTTTAGTCGCTCGTGGCGATACAGAAACTTCTTAAATGATGAACCAAAGCTCGTGTAGGACCGTGACTTTGTGAGGTCACTGGGAATGTCACGGAAGCTGGCTGTGTCATCGGGCCGGTCTTCGTATTCGAGAGCTTCCAGTGGCAGTGCTTCGGCATCATCCCAAGGGTCTTTGTCGACGTCGCCCTGCACGTGGTAGACGTATTCGACTTCCCGCCATTCATCGGCCTTGCTCTTGGTGTCGGTGTAGTGCACCTTTCCCGTGGCCAGCAGGGCAGGGCGATATTCGATGGTTGCCTCACGAGAAACTCCCCGGCCAATGGCGACGAAGTCCTGAGGGATTTCAGGCGGCAGCACAGGCCGAGTGTTTTGAGCGACTGCATCAACTTGAGCTGGGGCTGATTGTTGTTGAGGGGCCGGGGCTGCATCAGCGGCGCGTTGAGCACTGGCGACGGCGGGAGGCGGTGGGAGCATCGCCATACGCGGAGCCATCAGTTTTGCAATTTGATCGCGCGTGAGCGGTCCTCGCAAATACGACAGTGCCCAACGTGTATGAAACACGACGGGTTCATCTTCATGGACGTTGTTCAGCAGAAACACGCGACTGCCAACGCCAGAGAGAATTTGTTCCATTTTCGCTCGATCAAACTGCGCGCCGGCGCTGGCTGAAGCTCCTTCCAATCCATCGAGCACACGGAGCTTATCCCGTTCGGTTTGCAGGCGACCGAGGAACCATGTGCCTGCGTTGGACAATGCCTTGTAATCGAGGTCGACCGGATTCTGTGTTGCCAACACGAGGCCGAGGCCAAAAGCACGGGCCTGCTTGAGCAGGGTGAGCATGGGCGTTTTGGACGGCGGATTTGCCGTTGGCGGTAAGTAGCCGAACACTTCGTCCATATAGAGCAGTGCCCGCAAACTCGATGTACCCGGTTGCGAACGCATCCAACTGAGGACTTCGTTGAGCAGTGTGGTGACGAAGAACATCCGTTCGGCGTCATTCAAATGGGAAATCGAGAGGACGGTGAGACGCGGTTTCCCTTCCGGCGTGTACAGCAACCGCTGAATGTTAAGGGGCTCACCCTGGCTCCAGACGGCGAACCCCGGCGACGCGATGATGTTGTTGATGGTCATCGCGAGTTTCATCCGTTCATCCGCCGGGAAAATGGTTTCCAAATCCATAATCCCGATTTTCGTGAACGGTGGTGTTTGGATTTCCCTGATCATCCCTGCCAAATCGAGCGACCGACCAGCTCCCCACGCCGTGTTGAGAATGTTTGACAGAAACACGTGCTCGCGGGAACGAAGCGGATCGGCGTCGAGTCGCAATAACGTCAGCAGGCCGGAGACCGCCGAGGAAATTCGCTCGCGGAGTGCATCGGAGTCCTGCATCACTTCCGGGGCGGGAGCGGCGAAGGATCGGAGAATGGCCAGCGGCATTCCGGCGTTGCTGCCCGGCGTGTAAATGCAAACGTCCGCCGCGTCTCGAAGACGCTGAAGTCGATCCTGCGGCTGGTTCCAGCTGGCGAGGCCCTTTTTCCAAAGAGCAGCCTGGCTGGCGGCGAATTCGTCGACGGTCATTCCTTTGCGGGTCGCTTCCTCTTTTTCCACCCAGGGCAGAAAGTCGTTTGCCGTCAGGTTGGGGAAGTTCAGCAGCAGGTTACCCATGTCCCCTTTGGGGTCGATAATCAATGCCGGAATACCATCAATCGCGGCTTCTTCCAGCAGCGAAATCCCCAGCCCGGTTTTTCCACTGCCGGTCATCCCCACAATGACCGCGTGCGTCGTGAGATCCTTGGCGTCGTAAAGAATGTCTGTTGATCCGACTTCCCGCTGTTCCAGGTCATAATCGCGACCGAGAAAGAATGCCCCCAGCTTTTCGTAATCGTACATGGTTCGTTCCGCTGCCGTTCTGTTCAAAGTCGTTACGCGTGGCTCACATGCGTCAACGTAACCGACATTCATCAACAGCAGCAAGTGCGAAGGAACGTCATCACACCAGGCCCCGCAGTATTGGCAGATCAGTCCACCTGTTGTTCTGGCAGACTGGAGAAGAGATTCCGGTTATGCGGCCGACACCGAAAACTCTGACTCAAGCGAAATGAACTGTTCCGCCGATTATTAAGGAGCAACCGGGGGGAACGTCATCCACGCGAGTGGGGGGAATCAGTCCGTCGGTTTTGGACTGCAAATGCTGTTGTGCTGGGAAGGATGACCATGCGTCCACGTCTGAGATTATTCACCGGTGAAGAGGATTTGGAGCTGTGCGCTCCCGCCAGCGTCTCGATGACATTTGGCGAACTCATGCGAGTACTCGACCACGCCAACCGATCCCAACGGGCCTGGCTGCGTGACTTCGACGAGGACGAAATCCACGTTCCCGAAGACCTCTACGATGTCCTCATGGAATACTGGCAATTGCGACCCGGCGCATAGCGCCCACAGGTCACCGACCAGCCACGACGCTTACGAACCCTGCGGCTTCACCTGTCCACCCATGCGGATGATGGTCGCCTTTGCCTTGGCGTCTTCCGCTTCCTGGATTCGGCCGGCTCGCATGCAAATCATGGAGAGCTGCGAGTAGGAGAAAATGTCCTCCGGCTTCAGGTCGCACACCTTCTTTGAATGCTCGATGGCTTCGTCGTTCCGACCAAGCTTTTGCAGATACACCGCCAGTGCGGCATGTGTGTCGAAGTGGTCCGGAGCTGACTCCAGGATTTCCTGAAGCTTGGTGACTGCAGTTTCCGTGTCGCCAGTTTGATGCAGGGCGACCGCAGCATCATAAAGTTCGTGTGGTGTCGACATAATTCTCAAACGATTCTTGCGGCGTTGTTTACTGTCTCGCGCCAGGTTGGATCGGAGTTGATTGAAACTCGGGTGGCACAGACATTCCTGTCTGTGTCATGCAGCCAGCAATTCTCCGGCTGCCGCATCATCCCAAGGCCAGTCGCATCACGCAACCGACTGCGAAACTCAATCTGGCAAACGCACAAGTCCGAATCTGGCTCGCGTTGGCTGACAACCGTTTCGCTCTCTGACTATCATTTGTAGACACGTACTGTCCAACAAACAAGTTCTCACTGATACCGGAGTGCTCCATGTTTCTGAGTCGTAAACTGTGGCTCGTCGCCTGTGCGGTCATGTTCACCGCCACCTGTTTCGCCGCTGACAAACCCTCGAAAATGCTGTTCGTGACGCAGAGCGCAGGCTTTGTGCACGGATCGGTCAAACGTCCTGAGGGCAATTTGGCCCCCGCCGAAATCGCCATGATTCAGCTTGGCGAACAAACCGGCCTGTTCGAGGTGCACTGCACACAGGATTGTGCAGCAGACTTCACAAAAGAGAATTTGCAGAAGTACGACATCGTCGCCTTCTACACCACGCTGGACTTGCCCATTGCCGACGCGGACCGGGACTACTTCTTCAAAGAGTGGATTATGCAAAAAGGACACGGCGTCCTCGGCTTCCACTCCGCTGGTGACACGTTCCACGACTACGAACCATACTGGGACATGATGGGCGGCACGTTCATTGGCCATCCCTGGGGTGCCGGAACGAAAATTGTCCTCACGAACCACGAGCCCAAGAATCGACTCGTCGAGCCGTTCGGGCCAGAGTTCCACTACCAGGATGAAATCTACATGTACCGCCACTGGCAACCAGAAAAGTGCCGTGTGCTGCTCAGCCTGGATTACTCCCAAAGCCCTACCGGCAGCCCCGTGAATACCGAACACGGCTACCATGTTCCCGTCTGCTGGATCAAAGAAACCGGCGAAGGCCGCCTCTACTACAACAACCTCGGCCACCGCGAACAAAGCTGGACCAACGAAACCTACCTCACGTCCATTACGTCCGCCATCAAATGGATGCGCCGCGAATTCGACGTCGACGCCACCCCGAATCCCGAAGTTTCCGCTGCTCAAGAAGCCAAAGCCAAAGCCGACTTCGAAGCTGGTGGGTTTAAGTCGAAGTAAAGTTGTCCGTCCGTGCCATGCCCACGCCGCGCAGCAGCGTGGGCATGCTTGGGGATTCGAGTTTCCTAACATGCGACGAGATGCACGGAACGACGAGCGAACATTGACGTGGCAACAATCCACGAAAGGTCAATCTGCGGTTCCAGAAAGGTGCGTCTGGTGATTCCTGTCACGCGCCACATACAAAAGACCGATGTCCCACCGATTCACACGTTCCTCGTTGGCAGAGCCGACAAACTCTACCGCTGCTAGAGTTGGGAATCTGTCTCGCTTGGTCCGTCACGCCCAAGAAGTCGTCTTAATTCGTCTGGATCAACAGCAAGTCCCCCACCTTGCTGCTTGAGGAGTGACAGAGCTTCAATCAGTCTCGCTAGGCCTTCGGTCTCCGCAGTAATCCGTCGGGTTTCAGCGTCCATGCGAATCGCCTCCGCTTCTGCCTCAGTTTTGGCGGCCTCAGCTTCACGTCGCCTCCTTTCTATTCGGGCTTCGGCGTCTTTTCGCTTGTGAAGTGTCGCGCGGTTTGAGGCTTCCACTGCCTCTGCCAAAACTTGTTTTCCTTTTGCTCCGGCCAATTCTGCTTCTGCTTCTTCCTTCTCCGTTCTAACTTCAATTCCCCGAATGTGGGCGTTCTTAATCCGACGAATGTCTGTCGCCAATCCGTTGTTGACGACCGACATCAAAGCTTCCGCTACGGAGAGTGTTGCAGCCCAGATTGATTTTGCATGCCGTTTCGTTGGATCGCCGATTGCTCGGGCCATCCATTTGTAGATCGTGCCTCCAAATTCGGATATCGCACTCATTTGGCAACTCCGACTTTAATCTGCTGGCCATCCGTGACGAATTCCAGACCAAGTCCACCAGCGGCGATGTGCAGGTCAGATAGGGCATCAAGAACGCCCTGAATCGTTTTGGCCGAAGCGTCTCCTGGGTCGACGAATACCACTATGCCGTCATAAATCGTGTCTAGATCATTAGCAGACCAAAATGGAACGCCAGTTGCGTAACGCTCCAAAAGCTTTTGAAGTGTTTCCCCCCGGTCCACTCCTTGAAGGTTTGCTCCCTCAAGATTCGCTCCCTCAAGGCTAGAGCCACTTAGATTCGCGCGGCTGAGATTCGCGCCGCTGAGATTCGCGCCGCTGAGATTTGCGCCGCTGAGGTTCGCACGGCTGAGGTTCGCATGGCTGAGGTTTGCACCACTTAGGTTCGCATTCTGTAAGTAAGTCTTTCCAAGCGTCGACTTGCTGAGGTCTGCACCGCTGAGGTCTGCCCCCCCAAAATATGCCCTATCGAGCTTCGCCTCCCTCAGGTCCGCTCCGCTGAGGTAGGCCCCAAACAAGTACGCGCCGCTGAGATCCGCCCCGCTGAGATCCGCCTTTCTGAGATCCGCCTCATTGAGTTTTGCTACATTAAGTCTCGCCTTGCTCAGGTTCGCGCCGCGAAGATCCGCACCAATGAGATCCGCTTTGCGGAGGTTCAATCGAGTGTCGGGGTGCGCTTCTCGCCAAGCAGTAATTGCGGCGACGCCATTCTTAACAACCAGAATATCCGCCTTCATTTTCCGTTCCCACCAAAGGGTTATGTTGCGAAACCCCAGTCTATCTGTTTTCAAATGCACGATCCATGTTGGCTGGGGTCGGGGTACTCAGAAAGAGCATGCTATTCAGATGTTAGATCGCCGCACCATGCCCTAGAGCTACTGTAACCAATCGGTTTTCGTAGGTCATGCTGTGCATGACGACAGTCGGAGATCCGGTCTTCCGCACGTATCCGTGACCCAAAACGGGCACGGTTATCAATGACGTTTCGTCAGGCGAATGAGCCTGACCTACCGTGACTGTACCTCCCCCCTCAGCACCCTCCCCAAAAACTCATCTGCCACGTCAATCATTTCATCGAACCAAACCTGTTTTCCCAAGAACGGATGCGGGGCGTTTTTGATGACTGTCAGGCCCGTTGGGATGTTGTGCTTTGCCAACTGTTCGCGGAATGTGTCGGCGTGAGTGCTGGGGTCGTCGAGTTCGCCGGTGAGGAACCAGCAGGGGGGATCGTGTTCGTCCAGATGTTCCAGCGGTGAGGCGAGGCGGTAGGTGTTTGGTTGATCTGCCTGCGAGCCGCCGAGGAATTGTCGCCAGATTTGGCCTCGATTTTCATCTGCGGAGATGTCTTTTGTCCGCTGCGAAAGGAAGTCGGTTTGGGCTCCCATAGGAAGGGCAGCCTGGATGGTGCTGCTGAACTCGGCGTTGCCGCCATCGCCTTCCAGTTCGGGAACACCGCCCGAGGTTGCGAGCAAAGCGACCAGATGTCCGCCTGCCGACAGGCCAATGGCACCGATGTGTGCTTCATCAATGCCGTACTCGTTGGCGTGTGCCCGGAGAAATCGGACGGCGGCTTTGCAGTCGTGAATGGCAGCGGGGAAGGGGGCTTCGCCGCTGAGTCGATAAGAAATGGTGGCGGTCACGTATCCCCGGGCTGCGAGTGCCTGTGCGATGTTTCCATGACTGAGTCGGTTTCCATTCGCCCAGCCACCGCCATGAATGCAAACCACGGCTGGCAGTTTCCCCCAGGCTGAATTGGGGCGATAAATGTTCATTTCCAACGTGCGGTCGCCGTAACGGGCGTAGGTGACGTCCTGCTTTGCATGCAGACTCGCCACGGTTGCTGCCGGGATTTCCGTACGACCATCGGGCCGAGGAGGTATGAATTCGCCAGCGGGGCGGGCGTCGAGTCGCATTTCGTCCTGAAAAAGAACCGCCATGCCACGCAGCTTCCGCAGGATTTCGCCGTTGCGAACAAGCGTCGTCTCGCCAGGGTCTTTCTCCAGGTCATACAGCTGCAGTTGGGGATTCAAATAGAGCTTCCAGTTCCGCCAGCGAACGGCCGACAAGGTTCCTTCACTGCCGTGGTAGAAGAACGCTTCACTGTACTCCAGCCGATTAATAAGCGGCTCCCATTCTCCCGGCGGGTCCCAGCGACGACGTAGTGGTACCGCTGCATTGAGTGATTTTTTCAGGCCCGGCGGCGGGACGAATTTCGTCTCACCTTTCAAAAGCGGACTGATGTCACGCCCGTCAATGACGCGGCCTTCTGGAACTTCAATTCCTGCGAAAGTTGCCAGTGTGGGATACCAGTCCATCGCACGGATGACTGCCGCTGCCTCAGCATTCTGCTGCAGCCCGAGTCCCGGTCCCCAGGCAATGGCGGGAACGCGAATTCCCCCTTCGAGAGTGGAGAGTTTGTTTCCCCGAATTCTCTGCTCGGGCGTGCGACCGGGACCGCGTCCGTTGTCGGAGGCGTACACGACGAGTGTTTTGTCGGCAATGTTCAAACGCTTGAGTGTGTCGAGCAGTCGACCGACGTTGTGGTCGAGTTCCTGAATGGCATCACCGTACTCGCCCCAGTTGGATGTCCCCTGAAACTCGTCGCTGACACCGAGAGGATTGTGCAGCATGGTATGCGGGAGATACAGAAAGAACGGCCCGTCCTTGTGCTGCTCAATGAAACTGATCGCTTCGTCGGTATAGAGTTTCGTCAGCTCTGCGGGATCGGCGGGGCGTTTGACCACTTCGTCATTCCGCATGAGCGGGACGCCACCTTCGTTCTCGAAGTAGACCACCTCTACAGGATCGAGGTTGTGCAGCAACCCGAAGTAGTAATCAAACCCCTGATTCTTCGGCAGGAACGGTTCGTGAAATCCCAAATGCCATTTGCCAATACAGGCGGTTGCGTAACCGTTGTCTTGCAGCAACTCCGCGATGGTCAATTCGTCGGGATGAATGCCGGAATTCGAATCAGCCCGATGAACCCAAATGTGGTTTCCCACCCGGCGGGGATAGCAGCCTGTGAGTAACCCGGCCCGCGACGGACTGCAAATGGGTGCTGCGGAGTAGTAGTCAGTGAAGCGTGTTCCTTCGGCAGCCAGAGCATCGATCCTTGGCGTCTTGACCTCTGTTGCCCCGTAACAACCGAGGTCATAGTACCCCTGGTCGTCGACGAAAATGAAGAGAATGTTTGGCCGTTGAGTTTCTGCGGCAGTGGCTCCAGTTGTCAGCGATGTCAAAGCAACAACAGCGACGAATGCGTGAAGCAACCAGTTCTTCATAGGTCTAAGTTCCATGTTGGCCTCATTCCACAGACAGGAATCTGTGCCACCAGTGAGTTGATCGTGTCGCGGTTTCTACTGTTTCCCAAACTGAATAAGCACTGTCCCCAGCACCAGCAGCAGGCAGCCGAAGACCTTCTTCAGGGTGACGGGATCTTTGGGAACGTTTAGTAGTCCGAAGTGATCAACAATGAGGGACATGATGAGCTGGCCGACAATGGCGGCAGCCAGCACTTTGGCGGTGCCAATTTGTGGCACGAGTGACAGCACGGCGGTGACGAAGACAGCCCCGAGCAGTCCGCCGGTGCAGAGGTACCAGGGGATGCTGGTTCCTTCCGGAAGAGAAGGGATTCCCTTAGACGTCGTCAGCGTCAGTAGGCCGAGAATGACAGTGCCCCCCAGAAACGAAATGAACGCAGCCAGGATCCGGTTCTCGGTGAGAACTCCCAGCCGACCATTCACGACCGACTGAACAGGAATGATGCTGGCAGCCAACGCGGCGACGAGCATGAGCAGGGCAGTTTTCATGACGAATTCGGTCCAGACAACTTGTATGCGGTTGAGATGGTTGAGGGTGGCTGCGCCACTGTTGAGATGGTTGAGCAACTTGGAGCTTATTCCAGTTTCCAGTTGGGTCTGGCGAAGTGGCAGGTGTAGCCGTTGGGGTAGCGCAGCAAGTAATCCTGGTGTTCGGGTTCTGCTTCCCAGAAGTCGCTGGCTGGCTCCACTTGTGTCACCACCGGGCCGGGCCACTTGCGTGATTGGTTGACTTCCGAAATGAGCTGTTCGGCCACCTGCTTCTGTTCGTCGCTCGTGTAATAAATCGCGGAGCGGTACGACGTGCCGATGTCATTCCCCTGGCGATTTGGCGTGGTCGGGTCATGAATTTGGAAGAAGAATTCGAGCAGTTGTCGGTAGCTGAGTTGTGCGGGATCAAACACAACTTCAATCGCTTCGGCATGTGTGCCGTGGTTACGGTATGTGGCGTGGGGAACATCACCCCCGCTGTAGCCGACACGCGTACTTTCCACGCCGGGAAGTTTTCGGATCAAATCCTGCATCCCCCAGAAGCATCCCCCCGCCAGTACTGCTCGTTCACTCATTGTGGTGCCTTAGTGTTCGTGAGAATTCGACACCGGCATTATAGGCGATGTCGATCGACTTGAAATCGGGATGGTTTCGGCAATCAGCCGGACAAATCTCTGCGGCCTGGCAATTGGCGGAACGGTTGTTTCTGCACGATGAAGCACTTTTCCGTCACGTTGTAGCGATTGCAGCGGTTGCCCACCCGTAATCCGAAAGAATTCGTTGAAGGTTTGGCAGCAATATGCGTGACGCGAGCTAGTTTTGCATTGAGTTCACAGCTTGATGAAGTGTTGTCGGAAGGGGCCGACGCACAGCACAAGGAACAACTGGACACACTCCAATGCAGCAGGCTATTCCTCAAAGAACTGACAATCGACCCGGTCAAAACCGCGAACGAACGGGCGCCGCGGCGGTCGAGTTTGCACTCATTGCGCCGCTTTTTCTGTTGTTTCTCGCGGGAATTGTCGAGTTCGGCAACGCATTTCGTATTGAGCACTCACTCTCGAACGCCTGTCGACGCGGTGCACGCGTCGCTGTCACCCGAGGGACCACATCTGCCCAGGTCGAACAGAAAGTGCAATCACACTGTGCCAAGCTTCTGGGTGTCGCGGAGACCGATGTCACCGTCGTGACTTCACTCAACGGGCTGGACAACACCGAAATTGGTCCAGCCGTTCAGGGTGATGAAATCATGGTGTCGGTCAGCCTGCCTTATTCGAAGGCGAGCGTCGGGTTCTTTTCCAGTTGGTTCAGCGAGGCCACGCTTTCTTCCGCTTGCATTATGGAACGGGAATGATCAGTCGCGACTCAGTGAAACGAATGGCGTCGGCGTGGGACAAGCATCCACGTCGCGGAGTGCTCATTGTCTGGATTGCACTCTGCCTGATCATCATCATGGCCTTTGTCGCGTACTCGGTCGACCTGGGTTTGATGGTTACCTGTGAGTCGGAACTTCAAAACGCCGCCGATGCAGGTTCCATGTCGGGTGCCCGGGCACTTCGAAATGGCCGGACAGCTGCCATCGATACGGCCCAGATTTGGGCGGAAAAAAACTCGGCTGCTGGAGAGCTCGTTTCTCTCGTGCCAAGTGAAGACGTGGAAATTGGAATTTGGGACCGGGACACGGACTCGTTTGTGCCAGTGCCCGCTTCCTCATCAACGAGTCCCAACGCAGTCCGTGTGACCTGTCGGAGACAAGCGGCGCGCGGGACGGGACTGCCGCTGTCATTTGCTCCCATGATTGGTGTGAACTCGGCAGACTTGAGTGCCTCTTCCGTGACCACGTTGAGAGCCCGAGACACCATGCTCGTGGTCGACCTTTCGGGGTCGATGAACGACGACGGGAAAATTAAATCGATTCCGTATTTAGGCCGTGCGGTTGTCGAGCAACAACTCCTGAAAATCTGGCAGGACATGGGCAGCCCCACGTTCGGCAATATGGGGTTCACGACAACCTACGTGGCTCCCTCGTCGTCCTCGGAGGAATCGAGCAGCGAAGAATCGAGCTCAAAAGAAAGTGGCGGCGAAGAAGGGAGCAGTTCAACAAACTACGCTGAAGTGCAGGCTGCGCTAGGGCTCGATACGGTGACCTACCCGTTCGCTGGGAGCAGTTGGAACGACTACATCGCGTACGTGCAAAGCAACCCGATGCTGCAAACCTTCGGCTACGACGACCAGTACGGTGGTCTCACACTCATTGATTTCTGGCTGTCGCAGGCCAACAACTCGTCCACCCGGCCCGAGTTGTGGCAGACGCAGGAACAGCCCATTGGGGCCGTGAAAAGTTCCGTTCAACTCTACTGCGACATCGTCGGATACTCGTCCGGGGATGACCGGGTGGGGCTCGTTGCATATTCGTATCCCGACACGTCGGGAGCCATTCTGGAGAGTCCGCTGACCTACGATGTCAACGCCGTCGCATCCATTATGTGGCAACGTCAGGCGGGGCACTACAGTCCCTACACCAACATTGGTGCGGGAATCCGGAAGGCCCGGCTGGAACTGGAAACGAACAGTCGCCCCCTGTCCGACAAAGTCATTGTCATGATGACCGACGGACAGGCAAATCGGCCGACCTCGCAAAGTGTGGCCCGGCAATATGCCCTTGATGAGGCAAAGCTGGCTGCAGATGCCGGGATTAAAGTGATGTGTGTCAGTCTGGGCCGCGGGGCCGATCGAACACTCCTCGACGAAATCGCGCAAATGACTGGCGGCGTGCACTACAACGTGCCACCAAGCTACAAGATCGAGGAATACAACACGGAAATGTTGAACTTCTACCGGGCCATTGCGGAAGACCGCGTGCCGGAAATGGTACAGTAAAGCGAGGGTGGCAATAGTTGCTGCCGTTAGCCATGCGAACGTGAGGGGAGTTTCCCCACGGGAAGCCTCCCTAACGACAATCTGCCGTTCACTCCCCACTTCTCCAGCATGTCGGCCAGACATTGTCTGGCCGACCGCTTCCTCGCGAAATCCAGGTTGAAGAGATTCCCTACTTCGAAATCGCGGCGACAACCAGGTCGCCCATTTCTTTGGTGCCGAGAGCTTTTTCGCCGGAGCGGGCCAGGTCGCCGGTACGATGTCCCTGGGCGAGCACGTCGTCGACGGCCTTCTGAATTGCGGCGGCTTCTTCGTTCAGTTTGAGGGAGTACTTCAGCATCATGGCGGCAGCCAAAATGGTCGCCAGCGGATTGGCAATTCCCTTGCCAGCAATGTCCGGAGCCGATCCGTGGATGGGCTCAAAGAGTCCGGGGCCATCACTGCCAATCGAGGCCGAAGGCAGCATGCCCATCGAGCCGGGGAGCATGGACCCTTCATCGGTCAGGATATCGCCGAACAGGTTTTCGGTCACCACGACGTCAAACGCTGTGGGACGGGAAATGAGGTGCATGGCCATCGCATCGACGAGCACGACATCATATTCGATATCCGGATACTCTTCTTTCATCAGTCGAGCGGTAACGCGTCGCCACAGTCGCGAAGCTTCCAGTACGTTGGCCTTGTCGACCATGGTCAGTTTCTTGCGACGTCCACGAGCAGCGTCGGCGGCCACGCGCACCACACGCTCGATTTCGTGCGTGCTGTAGGTCATGGTGCTCCAGGCGGTTTCGCTGCCGTCGTCGTGCTTTGTCAGTCCCGACTCGCCGAAGTAGATGCCGCCCGTCAATTCGCGCACGAACATAATGTCCGTACCTGCCACGATTTCGCGACGGAGCGGTGAGGAATCGACTAGGAAGTCGAAGGTCTGAATAGGACGCAGGTTGGCGAACAGGCCCAACTCCTTGCGAATTCGCAACAGCCCTGCTTCGGGACGTGTTTTGGCGTTGGGATCATCCCATTTCGGACCACCAACGGCCCCGAGCAGAATGGCGTCGGCACTGCGGCAAGCCGTCAGCGTTTGTTCCGGGAGAGGATCACCAAAGTCGTCGATGGCGTTTCCGCCAATAGGGCACGACTCGAATTCAAACGTCCGGCCAAACACCTCGCCCACGCGTTCCAGCACGCGTTGTGCCACGGCAGTAACCTCAGGACCAATTCCATCTCCGGGGAGCAGTACAATTTTCACAGCAAACACCTGATTTTCACGGCAAATACAACATCAAAACAGGGGCAAACTGTAATGGGGAAGCCGCCCGCTGGCAAAGCATCGGCTTTGAACTGAATCCCCAATGTGCATATTGAGTTGCGTTCCGCTAACCTTGCGTTGCGTCCTGAATCGCAATCTCGCTGTTTGGTTCCGAGGATTCGCCGCAGCTTCAAATCGGGAGGGAATCTGATGACTCTCAGAAAGCAATTTGCCCTCGCGGTAATTTATTCGTTGTTGATTTTCTCCGTCAGCAGTCAAGAAGTTTCTGCACAGTTCCCAGAGCAGACTCCTTCACCCTATGCACCGCTCGAATTATGGCTTCAGCAGTGGGGCGTTTCAGACCTGCTGGACTTCGACTCTCAAACCGGGCATGTCCTGGGGCGATATCCCGACAGTGTCATTCTCTGGGATGTGAAAACCGGTTTGGCGTTACGGCAGTACCATCTCGCCGAGCCCGGGCCACTGCAGGTGATTGATGCGAAGTTGCTGGGGCACAATCGCTTACTGATTGGCGGACAGCACTCGATGGTGGTGCTGGATCGCCGGACTGGGAAGACGCTGCAGGAATACGAGTGGCCTGACGTCCACTTGCATGCCCTGGCGTTGAATCCCGAGCAGTCCCGCGTTGCCACGGCGACTTCCGATGCAAGAATTCGGGTCTGGGGCTTAGAGTCGGCGGAGCTAAAAACATTAATCAAAGTAGAGCATCCTCAAAACAGTCTGGCCTTCTCGCCGGACAGTCGACAATTGATTTCGGGTGACTATTCCAACATCGTTCGGCTCTGGGATGCAGGCACCGGCCAGCAGTTGGGACAAGTAAAGCCACCGACTGAGGGGCGATTGTTACGGTTCAGTGACGACGGACAGAAATTCCTGACGGCAGGTCAGGGCGAGTTCTGGTACACGCCGCGTGTTACCGTTTGGGACGCAGAATCACTTACCAATCTGCAAACAATTCCAAGAGTCGTTAAGGAAGTCTGGTTTGCAGGGGACGAGGTCCACCTTTTGACATTCGATGGCGAAATCGAACTCTGGCCAGCCGATCGTCACGAGGAACCAGCTCCGCCAGAAGAATGGAACAAGGGAGGCAATGGTCCAGCAAGACCGAGCGACGTCACATCCAACCATTGGGTGTTTCGTGGCAGTGACGAACCGGGGCAATGGGAAGTCATTGGGCCGCAGTCGACTCAGCCTGACCAGTTCATGCCGGTCGACTCAACATGGTCCAACCCCGATGACCATTTCCCGCTGGCGATTTCGCCGGACGGTCACTGGCTCCTGACGGGCGGAGCGTCTCACGGAAATCGACCGAATCGCAGTGCGATTTGGAATTTGCATGAGGGCCGCGTGCAGACAGAATTCGAGAATGCAATGCTCGGCGCGTTTCATCCCGCAGGCAGGGAACTCGTTGTTGTGCGAAACGCTTCCCTGGAAGTAATGGACACGGCCACGGGAAAGACAACTCGACCACTGGAATACGACCGCAACAAGCTTGGACGGGTCACGACAATTCAATTCATCAAAGACGGACGTCAATTTCTGACGGCTCACGGTGACTGGTACGACGGTGATGAAGGTGGCATTCTCCTCTGGGATTACGCCACGGGTAAACCAATCCGCGAATACGACACGAATCGCAAAGCCGTGCTCGTGGCCCACTATCTCGAAAGCCACAACGGGCACATTATTGCGGCCTGTTCTCCAGGAGATGATGGCAGTGCCGGTGTCGATCAACTAACGGTCTTTGACGCGGCAACTGGGAAACAATTGCAGAATCGAAACTTTGCACTCAACGGTCTGGGAGTGGGGCCGGTTTCTTTGACAGATTCATTGCTTTCCGTCAGCGTTGCAACCTGGGACTACAACTCGCAGCCACGGATGGTGCGGAGGTCGCTCGTTTCCACATTCGACCTCAAGCCACAGGTTGAATTGCCAAAAGACAGTCGTCCCGAGACGTTCAGCTATGATGGCCAAGTTGTCTTCGGCCTCGACGAGCATCGACAGCTATCCCTGTTTGATGCAAAGAACGCGGATCAACTGCACTCTTTTGGATGTCCATTCCGGCCCATCCGAAACATCATGCCGCATCCCGGAGGGCAGTTGCTCTGCGGGGCCTTGGATGATCCTTGGAATTTCCACGGCCTTGGCACAAACGCGGTCGGCTTTCAGGATTTGTTGACAGGCGAACTTGTCGCCCAACTGTTCCTGTTCCAAGATCCGGACAGTTGGCTCATCATTACACATGACGGTGCGATCAATGGCAGCAAAGCAGGATTAAAACACGTCACCTGGCGCCGCCCCGGCACGCTTGATGTCATCCGAGATGAGCAACGCACCCGCGCCGCGGTAAACCTCGAACACGTCGCCGCCGTTCTCTCACGAACTCTTCCCGCAAACGCAACTCTCCGCGAGCGTTTGACGAACCTGAAATCGCAGTGAGGTGTGCTGGGATAGCCGAAGGGCAGCGGGTGGTTGTGGTCAATCAGTCGCCAGGTGCCAATGGAAGCCTTCATGGTCGGACCAGTCTTGTGTGCCACTGGCTGCTTGCCAGCCAGTGATTCGGCCTGACTACATTACCGAGTCTCAGCCTGTGAAGAAGTCCCATGGCAACCCGTGAATTGTCGGCAGGTCCGGGTCGACATTCTGCTTGTCCCACTCATACCAGCGGTAGCTGGACCACTTCCAGTCTCTGGCCTGGTCAACCAGTTTGCGTGCGACGGGGTTATTGTGGATGTAGTCGATAGCAGCCAGCACGGCGGTCTGGGTGTGCAGGTTTCGGTCGTAGCCCGGGCCTTCCTGCCAGAAACGAAAGCTGGTTTTTCCCGGACGTTCTCTCACCATCAACTTTGGAAGCAATGTGCTGTTCTGCTCAATGAGTAGTTGTTTGATCCGAAACGAAAACGGACGTTTGATGGCCGAGAGCAGCCCACTGACATCGGGGTTGGTCGTGGTGGGGTGAACAAGCAAATGCACATGTTCCGGCATGATGACAAAGGCCACGAGACGAAACTCGTGCCGCTCGATCGCAGCATCGATGGCCTGACAAAACATCTTTCTCCATAAGTCAATCGTCAGCAACGGTCGACGCTGGTAGCACGAAAACGTCAGCTCGTGTAAATCACCCGGTTCATGGAAATGTTTGACTTGTTTTCGATGCCCATTCATAACAGGGCTTGTACCACGGTCTTGCACTGGCTGGCAAGCAGCCAGTGGCACACATTCCTGTAACTCGAAAAGCCCTTGGGCCATTGTTGCAGCCGGAATCCCGGTCGCGGTATGGTAGTGGCATCAATTCAACCTCCATTCAGGATTCTGTTATGAGTTCATCTCGCTCCGGTCTTTCGCGTCGCGACTTGTTGCAAACTTCTATGCTCGGACTGGGGGCCGGTGTGCTGGCTTCGGCGGCGCTGGCGAAGGACTCTGTGGAAGGTCCCATCGCGACGAAGGGTCGCATCAAACAGTCGCTGGTGAACTGGTGTTACAACAAGCACTGGACTGACCTGGACGAATTCTGTCAGGTCGCCGTGAAACTCGGCTGCAAGAGTATCGAACTCATTGATCCTGACCACTGGCCGACCTTGAAAAAGCATGGGCTGACCTGTGCCATCGCGGGGAGTCACGGATTCCCTAAGGGGTTCAACAACCGCGACGAGTGGGATGAGTGCCTGGAAGTTCTCCGTAAACGGATTGAGCAGTGTGCTGAGTTCGGCGTGAAGAGCGTTATTACGTTTACCGGCATGGCCAACGGAATTTCAAAGGAAGAAGGAGCGAAAAACTGCGTGGAGGGCTTGAAGAAAATCGTGGGCCATGCGGAGAAGCATGACGTCACCATTTGTCTCGAAATGCTCAACACGCGGGACGACTCGCATCCCATGAAAGGACATCCCGGCTATCAGGGAGACCACTGCGATTACTGCATCGACATTCTCAAGGAAGTCGGTTCCAGCCACCTGAAACTGCTGTTCGACATTTACCATGTGCAAATCATGGACGGTGATGTCATCCGCCGCATTCATCAGCACAAGGAATACCTGGGCCATATTCACACAGCAGGCAACCCCGGCCGCGCGGAACTCGATGACGTGCAGGAAATTAACTACCCAGCCGTCATGAAGGCCCTGCTCGACGTCGGCTACGAGGGATACGTCGGACAGGAATTCATTCCCACACGCGATCCCTGGGCAGGTCTCGCCGAAGCAGTTGCCAAGTGCGACGTGTAATGATGTGATGGCAAATCTCAACCATCTCAACCGTGGCGCAGCCACACTCAACCATCTCAACCCCTCGGCAGCGGTGTGATTCCCCACGGGCATCAAGTCGTCAAACTGCTCCGGCCTGAATTGATTTCGATTCCGCGTGTCACGCCCCGCTCAACAGTCGCCGCCATCTGCTCAGGGCATTCCCTGGTTGATGGTGGCTGCCCTCATGCTGATTGCCGGGCGGTTTTATCTCCCGGCAGAGGCGAGTGAGCAGGGACTCACGCTGCCATTTGCGGCTCTCGGATTCCTGCTGCTGGCCTTTCATTGCTGGTGGTCGTGGCGGAATGAGGAACCCGTCAAGTTCTCGCGTCCTTCGCTGGCAACGATTGGACTCATCCTGCTCATTGCCGGGCATGTCCTTTCCGGACTCGATGTGCTGGCTACGGGAGGAAATCGCCGCAATGCACTCAACCTGCTGTGGGAATGGCTTTCCGTCGGTGCGATCGCGGTTCTGCTGAAGAATTACTTACGTCAGCACGGGGCGACGCTACGGCAGTTGTTTAGGTATGGGCTGTTGGCGAGCATCGTCACGTTGTCGACTTATGGCGTTTGGCAATGCACGGTGTGGTATCCCAAACTCAGGGCGGAGGCGAATCAGCTTTTTGAACTCGATTCAAGACGCATCGAACTCTCCCCAACTGAACGCAAAGAGCTTGCAGCACTCGAAAAAAGTATTCCGGGTTACACGGACAAGGACCAGACGGGCAAACTGCTGTTTCTCGCGAGACTACGCGGGACGGAACCAATTGGGAAATTCGCACTCGCCAACACGTTCGCGGGTCTCCTGATTGTTGGCCTCCTCATTCTGGGAAGTGCTGCGTGGCAGCAGCGAAGCAACCGTGCCTCGCTGGTGCAGATTCTCATCCCACTGCTCGTGGTCGCCGCCTGTTTCTGTTTTTCGGACAGCCGGACAGCTCAGGTGGGTTTGTTGTTTGGGGCAGTGATACTCGCTGCACTGTTCGTGAAACAACGTCATGCTTCCACAAATGACGCCTTTCCCCCACGGTCATTCTGGTCGAGGCACGCGCTTTCGGTTGCGGCTGCCATTCTGTTTCTCCTGTTGCTGGCCGGCGTGGTTGTCGCTGCAACTCGGCCCGATTTACTTACGGGGCCGCTGCTCAGTTTGAAATATCGTGGCGAATACTGGCGGGCGACGTTGAACATGATGTCCGACCATCCCATCCGTGGAGTTGGCCTCGGTAATTTCCGTCCACGCTACCTGCATTACAAACTGGTCGGTTCCAGCGAGGAAATTCTTGACCCTCACAACCTGGTCCTCGATGTGTGGGCCAATGGCGGACTGCTGGCATTGGTGGGCCTGGGAATCATGCTCTGGCAAGGATTCCGCAGCTTCTCGGTATCACTTCCGGACGACCGTCAACAATCGGAACACTTGTCTCTCCCGGCTCGCATGGGACTGGCCGTGTTGCCGATGGGACTGGTGCTGTTCATTCAAATGTTTCTGGAAGGCACGCCCGACAGCAGTCTGTTCTGGCTCTTCATTCCGGCAGCGTTGTTCGCCGTGCTGGTTCCGTCCTCAACATTGGAAACACGGTCCCTGGGATTGGTGGCGGCCTGGCTCGCACTCACGGTTCATCTTTGCGGCGCGGGTGGCATGGGGATGCCTGCGGTGACGCAATTATGGATTGGCTTGTGGTTCCTTTTGCCCACAACGCCAACATCAACTGCTGCGGTCGAATCTGCCCCAGCACGGCAAGACGTATTCTGGCTGGGCGGTGCAGTGGGATCAGCAATTCTTGTACTGGGTTGTTTATGGACAGGAGTCATCCCTGCGACGACGACTCGCAATTTGCTCGATGCGGCCTCGGTCCTGCAGAACGCTGGCCAAATGCGGCAGGCGGAGTCGCTTCTTGAAAGTGCCGTCGACGCCGATGCACTCTCCCCGGACACCTGGCAGGCACTCTCGCTGCATAACATGGGCGCCTGGAAGCAAAGCCCGGCGTATCGTGAAGAAGAATTCCAGCGGGCAATTGAAGCTCAGGAAGAAGCCATTGAACGCGATCCCTTCGCCAGTAAGCGGTACAAAGTGCTCGGCGAATGGTGGGCGATGAAATTCAAACGGTCACAAAAGCCAGAGGACGCTCAGGCCGCCATTGCCGCCTACGAACAGGCAGCCAAACTGTATCCCAACTTCGCCCCCATCCACGCGGAACTCGCTGATGTCCTCGCCCGTAGCGGACAGAATGCCAAAGACGCCGCAATGCGAGCCATCGAACTCGACGACGCGAACAAGGCAGCGAGCCATTTTGACAAAGTTCTGCCAGATGCCCAGCGCGAACGGCTGGAGCAAATCCTGAGCGAATAATGCAGCGGAGTTGACGTCCTTCCCCCCGCCCGCGACGATGCAATGAATCGTCGTGCCCCTGCAATCTGGAGAGATACGCTCATGCGCTGGACCTGTTTCTGCATTCCCCTGCTCGCTGTAGCGCTGGCAACAGCGCCGACTCACGCGGAAGTCAAAGTCGGTTCGATTTTCTCCGATCACATGGTCCTGCAGCGGGACAAGCCTGTGCGGGTCTGGGGGACGGCCAACGCTGAGGAAGAAGTCACCGTTGAGGTTGCAGGAAAGCGGGCCTCGGCAACGGCAAATGCAGATGGAAACTGGAAACTGGAACTGCCCGCTCTCGCAGCAGGTGGACCACATACGTTGACCATCAGTGGTTCCAACAAAATCGAAATCAGCGACGTGCTGGTCGGTGAGGTCTGGCTCTGTTCCGGGCAGTCCAACATGGCCATGACAGTCAACCGTGCCCGTGATTTCGAAGCCGAACAAGAAGCCGCAACTGACGGACAAATCCGGCAGTTCAAGGTGGGCGGCAACTTCTCACCGACGCCGCAACAGGACTGCTCCGGCAGTTGGGTCGCCTGCTCACCAGACACAGTGGGAGGATTCTCGGCGACGGCATACTTCTTTGCCCGTGAACTGAAGAAGCAGGTGGACGTCCCAATTGGCATTATTAACTCGTCAGTGGGAGGCACTCCCATTGATGCCTGGGTTTCCGAGTCGGCACAACGTACATCGAGTCACTTGAAGCCACTCATTGAACAAATTGACACGGCCCGTAAGGAGTTCGATGCCGATGCCGCTCGTGCCCGGTTTGAAAAGCAGCAGGAAGCCTGGAAAGAAAAGGTGAAAGAGGCTCGGGCCGCGGGTGAAAAGCCGCCAGCCGCCCCACGCGATCCCGTCGCACTCTTTGAACGCAAGAACACCATTGGTTCCCTCTACAACGGCATGATCGCTCCGGTCATTCATTACACCATTCGTGGTGGACTGTGGTATCAGGGAGAGGCGAATTCCACCCCGGGCAAGGCAGAGTATTACCAGTATCAGCTTCCGCTGCTGGTCGCGTCTTGGCGTGCGGAAAACGGTTCCGGCGACTTTCCGTTTGCCTGGGTGCAACTCCCGAACTTCCAGGGAACCGGCCGCAACTGGCCGGTCGTGCGTGAAGGGATGATGGACACCCTCTACCTGCCGCACACCGGCATGGCGATTACCATTGATGTGGGAGAAACAAAAGATATCCACCCCAAGGACAAGCAGTCGGTCGGGGACCCGACTGGCCCAATGGGCGGTCGCCACGGTTTACTCTGATGGCTCAACGGACCTCGTCCCAATGGGGCCCGTCTATGAAAGCCACGAAATTGATGGTGACAAAATCGTTGTCACCATGTCCTACAGCGGTCCCGGCGGACTCAGTTACGAACCGGTTGAACCATCACTCGCGACAGCGGCCATTGCTGATGCCGACGGCAAATGGCACGCGGCGGAAATCGTGGAGTGTGATGACGACACCATTACATTCCGCGCAAAGGACGTGAAATCACCCACGGCATTGCGCTATCTGTGGGCCAATGATCCGACCCCCAGCATTCGCAACAGCGCAGGACTGCCAGCCTCACCGTTCCGGACTGATGAATTGGACGACACCACGCCGTTCGACCAATAGCGTGCTTGATCTCGAAGGGAATGTCGTTCGTATCGCAAGCAAATCACAGACAGGAATGTCTGTGCCACCAGCCCAACCGCATGGATGGTCCATTTCTCGCCCCTGATTCGCTCCGAGGCCGTCGCGTTACCGTGATGGGCCTCGGACGCTTTGGCGGCGGAGTGGGAGTGGTGAATTACCTGCTGCGGCAGGGAGCAGTGGTTACACTGACGGACCAGCTTCCTGCCTCCGAGCTGGCCGACTCGCTGGCCAGAATTGATGTTGGCCAACTCGCGAACCTGCGACTTGGCGGGCACGATTCACTTGATTTCACTTCCGCAGATCTCGTCGTCGTGAATCCCGCAGTTAAACCTGAGCATCCGCTGCTCAAGCTCGCGGCAGATGCGGGGACACACCTGACCACTGAACTGAATTTGTTCTGGCTGGCGCAGCGTGGCCACATTGTTGCCGTCACGGGCAGCGTCGGGAAATCAACGACGACCACACTCATCGCGCACATTCTCGAGCGCACTCGCGACGAAAACGGGGGCACTGTACGTTGCGGTGGCAACCTCGGCGGCAGTCTTCTGGATGTCGTTGAGGAAATCGAGCCCAGCGACATTACCGTACTGGAAATCAGCAGTTTTCAGGCGGAACGCCTCGGCTGGGTTCAAGCCCGCCCCGATGTCGTGGTCGTGACCAATTTGTTCCCGAATCATCTCGACTGGCATGGAACAGTAGGAGAATATTTTGCAGCCAAGTCTCAACTGGCCCGGTATCTCACCTCGGAACAGGCACTGGTCTTCCCGGAACATGATGGCAACGTCGCAGCATGGAATGCCAAAGGACAGCGACTTCGAGTCTCCGTTTCCAAAGATGCAGTGAGTATTCAGACTGTAGGCGAAGCTCGCACCATTTGTGGTGCTCTGCCGGAATTTCCGCAACTTCCTGGTCCGCATAGTGCGATGAACATCGCACTGGCTCTCACCGTCTGCATCGATGAATTCAAACGACCGCTCGATGAGTGTCTGGATGCGATTCGTTCCTACGAAACTCTGCCACACCGTCTGCAATTCATTGGTGAAGTGCAGGGGCGTAAGTTCTACAACGACTCGAAAGCCACAACTCCCGAAGCGGCCATGGCGGCTTTGCAAACAGTAATGGGACCGCTGCACCTCATCGCAGGCGGTGCAGACAAGGGCGTCGATCTTACTCCCTTCGCACAGGCAATTGCTCAGCGAGTCACGAGTGCTTGCTTCCTGGGAGCCACAGGACCCGCGTTGCTAACGTCAGCAAACCAGTGTTTGCCTGACGGAGAATCAAAACCAATTGCGTGTGCCAACTCACTGGAGGAGGCGTTTGGTCTTGTGTGGGCACAGTCTCAGCCCGGCGACACCATTCTGCTGTCTCCCGGATGCGCGAGCTTTGGCGAATTTCGCAACTATGAGGAGCGGGGAGCAGCGTTTTGTGGGCTCGTGGAATCACTCCGTTGTCGGGCGACTTCGTAGAGCAGAATTCCCGCAGCCACAGCCACGTTGAGCGAATCGACCTGACCTGATTGGGGAATGGCGACCAGAGAATCGCAGCATTCCATTAATTCAGCAGATGGCCCGACGCCTTCGTTGCCGACGACAAGTACAATTCGGCCGGTCAGTTGCTCGTTCGCTGGAGCACAAGTTGCCTTCTCTGATCCCGCAACCGCTCGAAATCCAGCCTGCTGCAGTTGTTTGACCGCATCCACCAGCGACGGCATCTGCACCAGCGGTAAGTGGTTCACGGCTCCTGCCGAACTCCGTACGACCTGTGCGTTCACACCACTCTGTTCGCGTTCGGGAACCACCACGGCCGCCACGCCGAAGATTTCTGCTGAACGTAGAATTGCACCAAAGTTGTGAGGATCCTGTATTCGGTCCAATACCAGGACGCACGCTGACTCGCTCTCCGTCAGGTCCGTCAGCACTTTCTCCCAGTCGGAATATGGAAAATCCGGCATGCGGGCGGCGCAGCCTTGATGATCACGCCGGTTGAGTAATTGTTCCAACTCACTGGCGGAACAGTCATGGCACGGAATGTCCAGTTCCCGAGTGAGAGTTTGGAGCTCCTCGGCCCGGTCGGCATCGAGCGACTCTATTGCCATGCGCACCTCGGTGGGCAACCATCGCCCGACCCGCAATGTCTCCCAGACGGCATGCCAGCCGCACAGCCACGCCCGCTGATGGTTTCCCATCAGAGTTGCTTTTCCTCGCTTTTTACGGTGTCGACCTACCAAAGAACCGGTTTCCTCCGACAAAGTTCGTTGCATCCCCACGGTGTCGGGATAAGAATAACGGGATTGACCGGCTATCTGCTATTGGCTGTTGCCGAATCTTGACAGAATCCCAGGCACTGGCTCCCTGCCAATGGCCGTGTTCGACACAATGCGACGACTGATGAACTTTGCCTTTGGACGCCGGAAATCATTGCCGGCCTACCAGACAGAAGAAGAACGCGACGGGCTGCGGGCCGCCTGCCGGTTCAATGCGCAGTTGCTCGACTTTCTGCGAGACCACGTCAAGGAAGGGGTCACGACGAACGAACTCGACGCATTGGCGCATCATTACACCGTCGAACACGGGCACATTCCCGCCTGTCTGGGTTACCGCGGCTATCCTAAAAGTATTTGCACCAGTGTGAACGAATGTGTGTGCCACGGCATTCCGAATGACCGTGAACTGCAATCGGGTGATATTGTCAACGTCGACTGCACAACCATTGTCGATGGCTGGTATGGTGACTCATCAGAAACATTCTTGATTGGCGAAACCAGCGACGACGCAAAGCGCATTACGCAAGCGTCCTTCGACGCCCTCTGGCTCGCCATTCGAGCCATCGAACCGTACAGCTCCGTCTTGGAAATTGGCCTGGCCATTGCCCGCTTTGCCCGCGACCAGAACATTGGAGTCGTCGAAAACTTCCAGGGACACGGCATTGGCAGGATGTTTCATCAGGAACCCGGCATCCCCCATTTTCCGGTTAAGAAGAGTCGCCGTGATATTCTAGAGCCGGGAGTTTGTTTCACCATTGAGCCGATGCTGAATATCGGGTCCGGAGCCACGACCAGCCCGCTGGATGATGGTTGGACCGTGCTTACCGCCGACGGCACGCTGTCGGCACAATTCGAACATCAAATTCTCATGACCGAACTCGGTCCAGAAGTGCTGACACTCACCCAGAACGGGCCGCAGGAAGGGCACAAATTCTGAAAGAGCTGACTGAACGCGGTGTGTTAATAGCCGCCCCAGAATCTAATGAGCAGCATCTGACAAGAATTGTGAAAGCTTGGTTTAATGAAACTTGAGGACACACCAGTCGAGACAAAACCGCGCGGCAAGGTCATTGCCGTCATGCCGGCGTACAACGCCGCGCTCACGCTGGAACGCACCATTCAGGACATTCCAGCTGGAAGTGTCGACGAAGTCATCCTGGTGGACGACTGCAGCAAGGACAACACGGTCGAAGTGGCCAGGTCACTGGGGCTGACGGTCATTCCTCACGAAAAGAACCTGGGCTATGGTGGGAACCAGAAGACCTGCTACCGCGAAGCATTAGACCGTGGCGCTGATTATGTCGTCATGATTCACCCCGACTATCAATACGACAGCCGCGTCATTCCAGTGGCTGTGGAATTGATCCGACTCGGCATTTGCGATGTCATCCTCGGTTCACGCATTCGTACACGAGGTGAAGCACTTCAAGGGGGCATGCCCGTCTGGAAGTACATCGCCAACCGCTGCCTGACCTTCACGGAAAACGTCATCCTGGGACAGAACCTCGGAGACTTCCACAGCGGCTTCAGGGCTTATAGTCGTGAAGTGTTGGAGAAGCTCCCGTGGGAGGGAAACACGGACGACTTCGCGTTCGACAGCCAGTTTCTGGCCCAGTCGGTGTACTTCGGATTCAAACTGGGTGATGTCCCGGTCCCTGTGCGGTACTTCGAGGAAGCGTCAAGCATTAACTTCACCCGCAGTTGCAAGTACGGATTCACGACCCTGTGGATTCTCCTGCAGTTTCTGCTCCAGCGCATGGGGCTGGGAAGATTCTCGATTTTTCGCTCCAGACAATAGTCGCCGCAAAGCAACCTGGCACGAATCCCTTGCCGTAGGCCCGGACCGAAGGCTGAATGTGAACGCCGGAACTGCGCAAACAGCAGCTGAGTAGTTCACCTTGTTCGATTTTGATGAACGGTCTCTTGCGGCCTGAGTTCCGGCAACATTTCGGTTTGCTCCGGTCCGGCCTACGTTTCTCCAGCAAAGCAGTGCCTACCCGTTGTCTGACTCCGCGCCTAGAATGCCTGAGTGGGCTCGCATTTTCCGCAAATTAGAACAGACCGTGTTGTGATCAACGTTCGCGAACAGTTTCCGATTCTCCAGCAAACTCTGAAAAACGACCTGCCGGTGACGTTTCTGGACAGTGGTGCTTCGGCACAGCGGCCACAGTGCGTCATCGACAGGGAAAAGGAAGTTGCCGAATCGTTTTACGCGAATGCTTATCGTGGTGTTTACCGATTCGGAGCCCTGGTTGATGAACAGCTCGAAGCCACACGCGACGCAGTCCGCGACTTCATCAACGCGGAACACACCGACGAAATTGCGTTCGTTGCCGGGGCAACCATGGGGCTTAACCTCATCGCCTTTGGCTGGGGGAAGCACAATTTGCAGCCGGGGGATGAAATCGTCGTCAGCCTGCTGGAACATCATGCCAATTTTGTTCCCTGGCAACAGGTTGCCAAACAAACGGGGGCGGTCCTGCGAGTGTTACCGCTGACCGATGACGGCCAAATTAATTTGAGCCAGCTGGATCAAGTCATCTCAAACCGCACCAAAGTCGTAGCGGTCACCGGGATGTCGAACGTCCTGGGGACCATGCCGCCGCTGAAGCTGTTGAGCCAGAAGGCACACGCCTGCGGGGCGATTTTCGTCGTCGATGGAGCTCAAAGTGTTCCGCACGTCGCGACTGACGTACGCGGTGACGGAATCGACTTTCTCGTCTTCTCCGGTCACAAGTGCTACGGACCGTCGGGCGTGGGAGTCGTCTACGGGCGCAAAGAACTTCTGGAACAAACAGAGCCCATTCTGTTCGGTGGGCACATGGTGGATCAGGTGCGGATTGAGGAGTCAACCTGGGCCTCTCCGCCCGCTCGTTTCGAGGCAGGAACGTTACCCATCGTCCCGGTTATTGCGCTGCGTACAGCCATCGAGTTCGTCCGGGATATTGGATTCGCTGCGATCCACAAGCAGGAGCAGGAACTGCTTGCGTTGGCACATCAGGCGCTGTGTGAAGTGACGGGAGTCAAAATCTACGGCCCCGGACCCGCGGCGAAAGGTCCCATTGTCAGCTTCACAATGGATGGAGCCGCAGCGGAAGACGTCGCCCATTTACTGGACCGCAAAGGAGTCTTCGTCAGGCACGGACATCACTGCGCCATGCCTCTGCATAACTGGCTGAATGTGCCAGCGACCATCAGAGCGAGCTTCGGCGTCTATACAAACGCAGATGACATTCACCGCCTCGCTGATGCACTACGCTACGTCCGACAACGCCTGCGGCTGGATGATTAACAATCTGGGGGGCCTGCAGGAATATCGTGGGAGGTTCTGTCGCCCCGGTGATATCGTGCGACAGGGGGGACCTGTTGGTACTTGTCCAAGTTGTTGTTGCAGGGGACAGTAACGAGCGGGCTGCTAGAATTCTGCCGTGTTACACAGGCTGTCGTTACTTCCGAAGCTGCATCGATGAGTCAGAATCTTCAAGGAACAACTATTGGAATCACAGGAATCAGTGGATTCCTTGGTCGTCACATTGCGGAACGCTGTCTGATGCGGGGAGCCGTAGTGAAAGGACTGGATCTTCACGGTCCCGAAGGTCCCGAATATGAATTCATCCTGGGCGACGTGACTTCTCCCAGCGACATCAAAAGGCTTTGTGCGGGCTGTGATGTCATTATTCATACTGCCGCCATTGTGAAAGAGGGGGGCGATCGCGCACTGTTTGAACGGGTTAACGTTGGGGGAACGCACAATGTGGTCGAGGCCGCTCAAGCTGCCGGCGTGCGTCGATTCATTCATCTCTCGTCCATCATGGTTTATGGCCTCACGTTCGAAGGAGAAGTGAATGAGGAATCACCTTTGAATGGCGAAGGAAATCCGTACTGTCAGACGAAAATCGATAGCGAACGGGTGGCTATGGAGCGACATGTTTCGGGGCAGTTTGATGTTGTTGCCGTGCGTTCTGGCGATGTCTATGGACCGGGTTCCTTACCGTGGACCGTTCGGCCAATCCGGATGATGAAAGCAGGAGTCTTTACGCTCGCCAATGGTGGCCGGGGCGTGTTGAATCCCGTGTACATTGACAATTTGGTAGATGCTGTACTGCTGGTATTGCAGACCAATCGAACGGGTGAGGCGTACAACATTACCGATGGGCAGGTCGTGACCTGTCGTGATTTCTTTCTGCACTACGCTCACATGCTGGGACGTGGTCGTTTGCGGTACGCACCTGCGTGGTTGCTCGAGGGGAGCTTACGCGCGTGGCAGTTCCTGCTGGCCCTGTTCGGCACGGAGCCCCGTATTCATCCCGACTCCATTGCCTTTGTTACCCGCCGCGGAACGTATTCCATCGAGAAGGCGAAGGCCGTACTGGGGTATGTTCCGCATGTCGACTTGGTTGAAGGGATGCGCCGGACGGAAGAGTGGGCCCGGTCGGTTGGACTTATTCTTCCGCGTCAGCGTCCGGTCGCATGAAATTCATCGACATGCGTGCCAGCAGCGTGCGGGGCAGAAACCGATTGAGAAATGTCAGGATGCTCGGAATGATTCCGACGACAATACTCGGTCGCTTTCGTCGCAGCCCGCTCATGGTTGCTTTGACAACGTCGTCACGATTCAACGCAATGGACGAAAGCCGCGTGGGCATATCTGCCAGTTCAATGAACTCCGTGTTTACAACGCCGGGACAGACGGCCATGACATGTACACCCCGGCCTCTGGTCTCCGCCCAGAGTGCTTCGCTGAACGAGAGTACGAAGGCTTTGGAGGCTGCGTATGCTGGCATGTAGACCACCGGCTGAAATGCCGCTCGCGACGCCACATTGATAATAGTTCCAGACTTCCGCGAGAGCATTCCAGGCAAGTAAGCGTACGTCAACAAGGCAAGTACATTGATGTTTAACTGCAGCATGTTGTCGACCTGATTGGGGTTCGTGTGTTCGCAGCGCGACCACATACCAAACCCGGCGTTGTTGATCAGAATATCAACCTGCAGGCCTTCGTTGCTCAGTTCCTCAATAAGTTGCTGCGGCTGTCCGTCGGCGAGCAAATCGACCGCCCTGACGACAGTTTTGACTCCATGAGAGGTTTGCAATTCCACAGCTAGACTGTTGAGGCGTTCCTCACGGCGTGCAACGAGAATGAGATTCGCCCCTTCTTCCGCGAAGGCTCGTGCGTAAGCTGCCCCAATTCCCGCCGAGGCTCCCGTAATCAGGCACCATTTATTTTCGAAATGAGTCATGAGACGCGGCCCGAGTTTGCATAGTGTTTGCAGAGTCAAATTCGTTTGGCCACATGAAGGGACCATACCGGGTTTCCATGCTGTAGGAAAACACGAGCAATGCCCTTTTACAAAAAGAACGACATCATCGAGACAAGTTGCTATCTTGACGCAACATCTATTTGCGGTCGAAGTACTGGAGAGGGCGCCTTGCCGGTTCAAATACAATGTACAGCTGTGGTGATCCGCAACGACGCGTTGGATCGAGTGTTGGATGGTGGTTCAAAGGATTTTGAGGCAATTGCCCCAAATGCAATGAGTTATTCCGATGACCGGCTTTCGCAGGCAAGTTTCATGTCTTCTATTGATGCGGAAGAGTTTGCGAAGTCGCTTGAACTTCGCGGCTTGCATCGTAGCGGGGAGTCACCCGAGTTTGTGGTGGTACAGGCTCATGACAAATCAATCGATCCTCCTTGTGATTGGCTCATCTTGTTTGAATACGAGCGACGGCTCATCGCGACCATCCGTGGCTCCGATTCGCGAACAGTTGTCGCGGCTGCTGTTGGTGCCGACTACGATCCTGACGCAGTCCAGCACTACACCGCTGAAGAAATTGCTGAGAAGTTCGAGTTTGTGGAACGAAACGGAAGCATTGACACGTACCGTGAGAAGGCGACGGGCAAGTTGGTTTACAACACCCGTGAAACGCAACGACCCGACGAGATCTTTTCGCAAGCATTCGACACTGTTTGGAATCTCCATCGAGATCCAGGAAGACCTGCCAGATTCGGTGAAGAAGCGGCGAAAATCCGGGTGGCAATTGAAAACCTGCAATCCCTCGCGGCAAAGCATCCGGACGTGGCGAAGATTGCATTTGCATTGGGAATGGCCTGGTTTGCCATTGGAGAAGACGAAAAGGCACAGCGACAGTTGACCCGAGCGGTGGAACTTGAACCCGAGAACACAATTATGCTGAAGGAATTGGCAAGTGTTTGCCTGACGAGGACCGACTTGCCCAGCGCGCTTGCATTTGCAACCAAGGCGGTAACAGTTGAGCCAGATGACATTCAATTACTTGGCAACCTCGCCGTCATACAGCTTCTCAGCGGCAATGAGGTCGAGGCGAGAACGATAATCAAGCACGCCATTCACTTGCAGCCCGATGACATGGTGAACGGAAACATTCAGGCGATCATCGAGTCCGTAGCGTCAGGAACTCGACCGCGCCCGACGACACTCGAAGAAATGATGAGTCCGCGAAGGCCAAAACCGAGTCCGCCTCCTGAACCAAAGCCGAAGTCGTGGTGGTCACGACTTTTTGGCTCTTGAATTGATTGATGAAGAACACGTCAAAATGCTGCCCCTGAGATACATTCCAATCTGGTTGACCTATTTTTCGCTCCTCCTGTTGGTGGGCTCAATCACTCATGCTGCCGACTCGCCAGTCCGCCCAAACGTGTTGTTCATCGCAGTCGATGACCTCAATGACTGGATTGGTTGTCTGGGAGGGCATCCGCAGAGTTTGACTCCGAATTTGGACAGGTTCGCGGCAAGTGGAGTTTTGTTTACGAATGCACACTGTCCGGCGCCGGCGTGTAATCCGAGTCGGACGGCCATTATGACGGGGCGGGCTCCGAACAGGTCAGGGCTGTATGACAATCGACAGCAAATGCGGGAGGTGCTGCCTGAGGAGGTTATTCTGCCGCAGCATTTTCGCGAGCACGGATACTTGGCGGCGGGATCGGGGAAGTTGCTGCATTACTTCATCGACGCGAATTCGTGGGACGATTATTTTCCGAAGCCGGAGACCGAGAATCCGTTCCCTGAGACGTACTATCCGAAGAATCGTCCGGTCAATTTGCCGCGTGGCGGTAACTGGCAGTATGTCGAAACAGACTGGGCGGCACTGGATGTTACTGACGAAGAGTTTGGCGGCGACTGGTCGGTCAGCCGCTGGATTGGTGAGCAACTGAGTGAGAAGCACGAGCAGCCAATGTTTCTCGCGTGCGGATTGTATCGTCCACATGAACCGTGGTTCGTACCGAAAAAGTACTACGAACCATTTCCACTGGAATCCATTCAGTTGCCCCCTGGATACAAAGTGGACGACCTCGACGACGTTCCACCTGCCGGTGTGCGGGCTGCGAGGAACCGATATTTCGCGCACATTCAGGAGCAGGGACAGTGGAGGCAGGGAATTCAGGGATACCTCGCCTCCATTCACTTTGCCGATGCCATGCTGGGCCGCGTGCTCGATGCTCTGGAAGCAGGTCCGAATGCAGACAACACCATTGTTGTGCTGTGGTCCGACCATGGCTGGCAACTTGGGGAAAAAGAGCACTGGCAGAAATACACACCCTGGCGGGCCGTCACGCGGGTGCCGCTCATTGTGCGGGTTCCCAAAGGTCTCTCGTCGGAATTACCCGGAGGAACACAAGCCGGCAACGTGTGCGAGGCTCCCGTGAACCTCTTGTCGCTATTTCCGACTCTGACCGAACTCTGCGACATTCCTCCAAACCCGAACGTCGATGGCCCCAGCCTGTTGCCGCTGTTGAACAATGCAGAGAGCGATTGGCCCCATAAGTCAGTGACCTATCTGGCGAATCCCGGTACCTACGCCGTGAGTGGCAACAGGTATCGTTACATCCACTACAGCGACGGAAGCGAAGAGCTGTATGACATCGCATCTGATCCGTATGAGTGGACGAACCTGGCAAGCAATCCCGAGTCGAAGCCAACTCTGGCCGCTTTTCGAGAATCAGCCCCGACCGAGTTCGCAGAATTCGTCACCCCATCCATTGAGTCACTGACCAGACTCACCTGGCAACCGCTGGGAGCGGAACCAGCACCACCCTCAAAGCCAGACGGTAATCCGTTTCCCGTCTATTTCGAAAACGGTCGTGAGGAGGACGTGGAACTGTTCTGGATGGATCGGACAGGAGGAACGAAGTCGTACGGAGTTATCGGGGCCGGAAAAAGACAACAGCAGCAAACCCGCCCCGGTGCCGTCTGGATGATCGCAGATGCAAAGTCCGGCAAGCCGCTGGGATACTTCCTGGTACAGGATCGCACAGCCCGTGCAATCGTCCCGGAGTAATGAAGTACGCTGCCGAGACTCACACTCAGGCTAGGAATGTGGCCAATGCCGCCTCGAATTCCGTTTTCAATGCGGGGTCCGAAATGCCATCAGCATCAGAGAACGTTTCGTAGAAGCGCGGCAGGCTGAAGGACGCTTTGATGTGGGCGCCCATACGTGGAAACGTGACCTTCGCTGCTTCCATAACCGTGGCACCACCACGTGGCCCGGGAGCGGTGGAGAGCAGCAACATGGGCTTGCCGGACCATACGCGTTTTTCTACCCGCGACGCCCAGTCATAAATGTTTTTGAAGGCCGCACTGTACGATCCATTGTGTTCGGCGAGTGAAATGACCACGGCGTCGTGCGATTGAATGAGGTACAGAAAGCGGTAAATGTCGACGGGAATTCCGTTTGCCTGCTCTTCGTCTGAGCTGTACATGGGGACCTGAATCCCGCGGAGGTCCAAGTCGGTGACGTCGGCTTCCGGTACTTGCTTTGCGGCGAAATTCGCAAAGCGTCGGTTAATGGACGTGGAACTGGTCGAGGCGCCGAACGCGAGGATTTTCTTCATGGTCATTCAATTTGTCACGAACATTTCCGGCTCTTGTCGGACTTTAGACAACGCACAGTCAAATTCCACAGCTCAAACCCTTGTCAACAAACAATTACACTTGTAAGCTTCGTCAGGGGCTGTTGACATACTTCTCCGAGAGAGGACTAAGAGGCATGTTTGTACGGTACTTCAAAGGAACAATTGCCTTCGCCCTCTTGAGCCTGGCAGTCGGTTGTGATCAACCGGGAATGCAGCTTGGCGGTGATAATGGCGGTGGCCAGGGAGCTGCGAATCAGCCGGAGCCGGCCGTAATGGTGTATCGGCGATTGGAGAATCAGCCGCAAATTACCATTTCGAATTTGCAGTTCGAGGGAAGCAGCGACGACGAGTCGGTCACGTTTGACTGGTCACTACAATCTGGCCAGATTCTTGGCTTTCTGCGAATGATTGTGGTGCCCGAGTCAGGGGACATGATGTATGTCGAATTCAGGCCAGGGTTCGGCAACTCGGGGACTGAGGGCGCGCAGTTCACAACAATAGGTCCAGGGACCGCTCCCAAATTGTCGTGGGGCTGCCAGGTTTTCCTCGCGATTGAAGAGAATGGCAATTTGTTTCAGGTGTCAAACGCCATTACCACGGGGAAATTCAGCCGCACGGTAACCGTTCAGGAACCGCTGGATGAGTGGAAGCAGGCAGCGGCTCAGTCGGTGGCGAACCAGAGCGAAGTGGATCGCGAAATGCAGAGGTTTTCTGGAAATCCGGCAGAAGACGCCTTGCGGGATGCGCGCAATGCGGCTCGCGAATTCAACGAACGGAATCAGCAACCGAATATTGGAAATCCCAACGTGCCGGGCTCAGTACCCGGTCAGCCAGGAGGGCCACCGGGAGGATTTCCTGGACGTCCGACGCCTGGCGCGGGGAACCCGAACTTTCCTCAGCCGGCCACCGGTCCTCCAGGTGGACCGCCAAACTTCGGTCCACCTCCCGGATTTGGACAGCCACCGGGACAGACTGGCCCTCCGCGTGCTCCGTAGCTCAGGGGATAGTCTATTACGACACCATTCCACATGCAGTGTCTAACGAGTGAAGTCAAAGTAGGCCGGACCGTAGGCCGCACGTGAATGCCGGAACTGCGCAAACGTCAATCGGGTGTTCCCAGCGTGTCCGCCTATGGCAGGAGATTTGTGCGGTCGAAGTTCCGGCAGCAATTCGGTTTGCTCCGGTCCGGCCTACAACGACATCATTCCATCTGCGGGACTAACTGTCCTTCAGGTGGAAGAGTCGTTTAATGGCGTCGAGAAGGCCATGTGGAGTGCCGTCTTTCGCCTCAACTCGCAGGGTTTCGAGCGGCGGGTGCAGCAGTTTGTTGACGATGCGGTAAATCGCCTTTTCGACGGCCGATCGATCTGCCTCGGGAAGATGTGGCAGTTTGCGGTAGAGCAAATCGAGCTCTCGCTGCGAGATGTCGTGCCAGTGTTCGCGCAGACGCTTCACAATCGGGCCAGTGGCCTTGTAGTAAATGTCATGCATGAACCGTTCGGTTTCTTCCGAAATGATTCCCTGCGCCTTCTCCAGCTCTTTTGCACGCAGTCGGCGGTTCTTATTGCATGTGGCTTCGAGGTCGTCGATGTCGTAAAGGAAAACGTTGTCGTCGATTTCACCGACGCCAACCTCAACATCGCGCGGAGCACCGAGGTCGAGAATGAACACGGGACGCGAGCCCGATTTTTTCCGCACCAGTCGGAACATCTCTCTGGTCACGACCGGTTCCGTGGCCCCCGTAGTGCACACAATGACATCTGCAATGCCGAGCAAACTGGTGAGTTCATCCCACCCGTGGTACTCACCTCCAAACTCCTGCGCAATGGCCGTACCGCGTTCTTTGCTTCTGTTGCAAACCAGAATGCGTTTGACACCTTCATCCTGCAGGTACCTGAGCGTTTCCTGAGCCATCTCACCGGCACCCAGAATGAGGACCGTTTTGTCCGAGAAGTTTGAGAAAATGCTCTTGCCGAATTCTCCCACCGCGACGCTAGCAATCGAAATGCGTCCTTCGACGAGTTTGGTCTCCGTTCTTACCCGACTCGAAACAAGCAGTGCCCGCTGGAAGAGGGCGTTGGTCAGCGGGCCATTGGCTTCGGTTTTCGTCGCGGTTTCGTAAGCCGTCTTCACCTGGCTGACGATTTGGGTTTCGCCCAGAACCATGCTGTCGACGCTGGACGCCACCTCGAACAAATGCCGGACGGCGGCCGGTCCAGACTGTTCAAGCAAATCGTTGAAGAAGTCGTTGAGCGGGACGCGGTGGAATTCGGAAAAGAACTGCGCCAACTGCTGATGACTTGGCGCATCTTCCGGATCTTCCTGGGCAGAATACAATTCGACCCGGTTGCAGGTCGAAATGACCACGTGCTCCGAGTTGGGGAAGCGGTCGCGGAGTTCGTCGTAGGCGCGCGCCAATTCCTCTTCCGAAGAGAACGCAAGACGTTCCCTGATCGAAAGGTCGGCGGTTTGATGATTGCAGTAAACGACCTGCAGATTCATTTCGGCGGCGACTGTTTAATGACGTTCGAACTCTAACGGTGGATTCGCAATGCACCGTTAGATTGCCGGTGAGGGATCGGTCATCCACCTTTACTAAAGTCTACCCTGCGGCGATCAGGAAATTCCATTGTTGCGCCGCAGGAAGTTGGCCTTCTCTCAGATCTTCTATCAGATTACGTTTACGCACAGGGCGGTACGATTGAGGCAACTTTTCGCCATGGGAGGGCGCTGTGCATCTCAACAGTCAGTTGATCTTTTCAAAATACGCGGTGGACTATTTCCAGGACGGCATGAAAGTCTTGGAAATTGGCCCGGACGGGTTTCCGTCCACGTACCGTAAGTTGATCGACAATAGCACCTTGCAATGGGAAACCATTGACATTCTTGACGACGAACGGCTGACGCATAAGGCCATTGACGAATACAACTTCGGGTTGCCCGACAATGCCTATGACATTGTTGTGTCGGGACAGGTTATTGAGCATGTGCGCAAAACCTGGCGTTGGATTCGCGAAGTAAGTCGAGTTTGCAAACCCGGTGGGTGCGTTGTCACCGTGAATCCAGTCTCCTGGGGCTATCACGAAGCACCCATTGATTGCTGGCGAATTTATCCCGAAGGGATGAAGAGCCTGTACGACGAGGCAGACCTGGAAGTTGAACACTGTGTGGCCGAATCGCTTGAGCCACTGTCACGACGTGTCTCGCAATATCTCAAGGTATTTCGTAAAGTCCTTACAGGCGGGACAGTTGCGGCATCTGGGCTGCCTCCAGTCGTGGATACCATTACCATTGGACGGAAAAAGGCAGCCTGAGAAGGGTTCGTTACCCCGCAATTTCCTCAACTGTTGTGACAGCTTGAGTTGAAAGCGTGTCTGTCCCTCGTTATTCTTCGGAATTCCCCACGTTTCGTGTGCGGTGATGGTCCGGACAGCGAGTGGGTTGCGTGGCCCTAGTGTCACTCTCGAAGTTGAATAATACGAGGAATTTACGGTGAATCCCGTCGTTCGTTCATTTGTAGCAAAGAAAGAGGAAGTCCAACCGGACTGGTTCCTCGCTGATGCGACCGGCGAGGTCGTAGGTCGTCTGGCAGTGCGTCTTGCCACCGTTTTGATGGGCAAGCACAAGCCAAGCTACACCCCGCACGTCGACTGCGGTGACTTTGTTGTCGTGGTCAATGCAGAAAAGATTCGCTTCACGGGGCGAACACTGGCACACCCCACCAATCCAAACTTCACCACAAAAATGGTGAGCAAGGAGTACGAATGGTTCACGGGTTATCCCGGTGGCCGCAAGGTGGTTTCTGCTGACGAATGGCTTGAAAAGCACCCTGAACGCATCATTATGGAAGCGGTTCGCCGGATGCTCCCCAAGAACAAATTGGGACGCAAAATGCTGAAGAAGCTTCGCGTGTTTGCTGGTCCAAACCACAAACACCAGGCTCAGCAGCCTCAGCCATTTCCTGAATACATTAAGTAGTCAATTGACTGGAAAAAGATAATGTCGGACGAAGAATTGACACCACCCGTTGAAGCTACGGAACAGGCTGAGCAGGAACTGGCTCCTTCGGTTGAGAGTTCAGCCAATCTCGCTGCGGGACTGGATATTGGCGGTGCCGCAGCCGATGTCGATGCGGACGATTTGGTCGAACGGCCAGATCCCGTAATTCGCGGTAAAATTGACAAGTTCGGAAACGCCTGGGGCACTGGCCGTCGTAAGACAGCAGTGGCTCGCGTTTGCCTGAAGGATGGCAACGGAAAAATCACAGTCAACAAGCGTGAATTCGCTGAGTACTTCGTCATCGAACGTGACCGCGAACTCATTGAACGAGTTCTGGTTGCCACCGAAATGAAGGGAAAAGTGGACATCGACATTCGCGTGAATGGTGGTGGTCCTACTGGCCAGACCGGGGCGGTTGTCCTTGGTGTCGCTCGTGCACTGCAGGCCAAGAATCCTGGATTGCACCAGATGTTACACGCTGGCAGCTTCCTGACACGTGACGGCCGTATGGTGGAACGTAAGAAGTACGGTTTCAAGAAAGCCCGTCGCAGCTTCCAGTTCTCCAAGCGTTAATCCAACTCATTTGAACATTTCATTGCATGCTCTTCCCTCGGTCGAGCACAGCAGTATTGAGGAGTCGCCGACATGGCACATAAAAAGGGACAAGGTTCGTCACGCAACGGTCGTGATTCGAATCCTCAGCATCGTGGCGTAAAGAAGTTCGGTGGTGAAGCGGTTGTCGCCGGGAATATCCTGGTACGGCAGTGTGGAACCAAATGGCACCCAGGCAAAAACGTCGGCATGGGTCGTGACTACACTTTGTTCGCGCTCGTCGATGGAAGCGTCGCATTCGATCGTGGCGGTCGACGTATCAACGTCGTTCCAGCGGAAGCCAACTAAGCATTAATGCATCCTTGCTGTTAAACTTTGCGGCTTAGGGAGACTTTGGTCTCCCTTTTTTTATGCGCCGGGCCGAAAGGTCAACCCAGTCGCCAAAAGCGGTGCAACGGATACTCTTTATCCCCCTTCTGCTTCTCATTCTTTCCGCATTACTGAGTTTACCTGAATCCTCTTCCTTTGCGGTTTTGCACGTTGAATCTGTTGAATCGTGCGAGAGATGACCGCCGATGAACTGGGTGCAAATTGATTCACCGCGCCGAACGGCAGGCGAATTCTGTTTGCAAACAGGATACCCGTGTGAGTGGAACGAGCACGGAACCAGGTGCACTCGGAGGTTTACCTCCAACCGGTATAGGAGCGACATCGGATGTCGACCGTATCTTTCAGCGATTTGTCATGGATAACTGGTGTTCTCCGCAACACCAACTCCACGTGGAAGCGAAACTTCTGGGCGCTGCTCGGAGTGTTTGCCATTTCTTCGGCGGCCCTGGCGCAGGCTCCGCCCCCGCGAGTGGGACCGTACACTCCACCGGGATACGGCGGCGCACAACAGCCCCCAACAGGGCCGAACGCCATTACGTCGCCGCAGCTCTCGTTTGACGATCCCGAGCCGCCGCTCGATCCACGCATCCAGGCGATGCTCCGCTCCGACCAGAAGTTGGAAGTGGTGCATCATCGCAGCCAACTGGTCATCACGAAGCACAAAGTGCGTCGGATGGCCTGGTCTGACCCTTCAGTCATTGATGTCGTTCAGTTCTCTGAGACAGAGCTTTCACTCCTGGGGCTGGGTCTGGGAACAACAGACTTGTGGCTCTGGTTTGAAGACCAGGAAGCACCGCTTATGTACTCGGTGACGGTCATCCGTGACCCGAGCCTGGAGAATCAGCGACGCTTGGACTACGGACGCATCGAACGCAAGCTGGCTCTGCTCTATCCCAACAGCAAGGTGTATTTGATCCCCTTGACTCGCAAAATCATCGTTCGCGGCCAAGCTCGCGATCCTCAAGAGGCAGCCCGCATTATGCAGGTGGTCCGCACCGAGGTTATCGCTCAGGAACGCATTACCGGGGGGCTGTATGGTAACGGTGCCTATGGCTACGGAGGCGGATACGGCGGTGCAGGTGCGGGTGGGTACGGAGGCGGCGATGACCTCCTGAACGGAAACAACAACGGGAACAATAACCTGTTGAACAGCATTATCGTGGATGAACTGGAAGTCCCCGGCGAATTCACCATTAACATTCGGGTTCGGATGGCTGAAATCAATCGTTCTCAGCTGCGTCGCCTGGGCGTCGACTGGAACGCGGCCATCAACAACGGACAGGTGGTGCTGAGTCAGGCTGCGGGATTCGCGGCCAACCCGGTGCTGACAGGAATTTTCGATGCTGGTGACTTCTCCGTCGTCATCGATGCTCTGGCATCAAACGGCAGCGTGCGAGTCCTGGAAGACACACGCCTCAGCGTATTGGCTGGCCACTCGGCCTCGTTCATCGCCGGTGGTGAATTTGCCGTACCGACCATTGTTGGAATTGGCGGAGTCGGCGGACAGCAGACAAGTTTCCGCGGCTTTGGTACATCGGTCATCGTGACACCGACCGTTGTCGACGACGACCTCATCCGCATGCAAATTGTCCCCGAACTCAGCTCGGTCAACGGCAGCAACAGCGTGAACGGCATTCCAGGCACCAACGTGCGACGTGTCCAAACGTTCGTCGAAATGCGTGAAGGCCAGACCATTGTGCTCGGTGGCTTGTTCTCCCGTCAGGAGAACGCGGAAAACGTTCGAATTCCATTCCTCGGTGAAATTCCCATCGTCGGTCAGTACGTCTTCAACTCGAAGCGGGCCACGGAAGATGAGTCGGAACTGCTGATTATCGTGACGCCTGAAATCGTCCGTGCGATGGATCCTGATCAGGTTCCGCCACTGCCAGGATGGTATGCCACACATCCTGACGACATCGACTTCTACCGCAACAACCGAATTGAAGGAAACCCCGACCTTGGACACTACCAGCTGCTCCCATACGGCAATGGCCAGGGTGTTGGCGAAGACGTGGGATACAACTTCTTTAATCCTGCCCCGCAAGGTGGTCCCATTCAGCCGGGACGCTATGGAGACGGGATGACCTATCCACAGGATCAATACCAACAACCGAATGGCGGCGGTCCCATCCAAATGATGCCGCAGCAGTACTACGGTCAACCGGGACCAACACCAACGCAAGCGTATCCGAATGGACTGGGGCAACAACGCATGCCCGTGAACCCCACCATTCAACGGACTTCGGGGTCGTATCCGACCAACTCACCAGCAAACTCCAGCTACCGACGTTAAGAACTCGGCAATTGGAATTTACTGGCACATTTGAGACAGACATGTGGCGAAGCCTCTCGCCACACCTGGAAGACTTCAATCATCGGCAAAGCACCATGCTCTCGGTAGTCACCGAGTGGAGGGGACAAACGATGTCCATTTTTCGGAACATAACAAAACTGACAGTCGCTTTTACGCTGGCGGTATCCGTCACAGGATGCTGTTCCACCGGCTGCTGGACAGGCTTCCAAGGCCCACTCGCTCGCCCAACATGTCAAACGGGCGTCTGTGAATCTGGCACGTGTGGCACCGACTGCCAGTCGAGTTGCGGCGCATGTGGCCAGCGTGGAATCCTACGATGTGGTGGATTCGGCTGCGGTCGCGGTAGCCGATTCTGGTCCGACCTGGACTTCGCCCTGTTCGGTTGGGCATGGCGGAAGTCGAATGCCATTCCCGAAACGCCGCCACTGGGAAGTACAGTTCGCGCCCACGATCAGGTCATGCAAACGAATGCGGAAGCCGTCGATTTCATTATTAATCAGCACGACTTCATTGGGCAAACAGCACAACTGACGCCCGATGGTCGTGACAAGGTTCTGGAAATTGCCGCTCGCATGCGGAGTGCACCGTTCCCGGTTATTGTGGAACGGACATGGAACAACGCCGACCCCGAGCTGGATACCGTACGCCGAAACCTGGTCGCTCAGGTACTCACTGACTTGGGGAATGTTGATGCCCAGCAGCGGACCGTCGTTGCCACGCCATACGGCCCAGGCTACACCGCCACTCGCTCGGAGCAGCTGTACTACCAGCACGTGCTCAGCAGCGGCAATAACAACAATAATAACAACGGCAACAACAACGGTGGCGGCTTCGGCGGCGGCGGTTTCGGCGGCGGTGGTGGCTTCTAGAAAACCTGTTGCGACTTAAGAGCTCCGCTGCCCCGCGGCAACATTTTTACTATGCACTGACACGACACAGCGAGTCTTGCAATACGGTAATCTGTTGGATGCACCTGAGTGAAATCGGGAGTTGCCTGCCCTATTGGGACGGACAGCTCCCGATTCGCTTTTGTTGTCCACTGAGTTTTGCCGCCAGTTCCCTGACAATCGTCAGACGCTACGTCTTTACAACGGCGTATTGATCGGTCACAATAATCGTAGACATTCCGGTCACGGCGACAGTGAGAACGCGTTGTGAACTGGCTTGAAGAATCAGAAACAGAGGTGGGGAAGCCATGCCGAGAAAGGCTCAAGACGTAACCGATGCCGAACTCGCAATCCTGCAGGTGCTGTGGGAGAAGCAGAAGGCAACAGTCCGTGATTTGGTGGGAAGGTTGTATCCCGCTGGCACGACATCTGATTTGGCGACCGTTCAAAAGTTGCTAAAGCGTTTGGAAAGCAAGGAATGTGTCATCCGCGATCGCTCCGGGTGGCCCCACGTCTTTGAGCCAGGCATTGAACGCGATGAACTCATCGTTCGCCGACTTCAGAATACGGCTGATGCACTTTGCGGCGGTTCCCTTTCACCGCTGTTAACCAACCTCGTGAAGACGGGGAGTGTCACAACCGACGAAGTCGACCGGCTGCGGAATTTGCTGGATTCTTTGGAATCAACACCAGAATCCTCCGAATAGCGGCACCAGTTCTGCGGTCCTCGCTGCACAGTGACTGTGTAACGAAGTGGTAAAATCACAGAAATCTGGGCAGATTTTTCTAATTTCTACGTCAGGATTTCGTACTACTTACGCATCAATTGAATTATTGGAGATGATCCGTTTCGGCTTGGCACACGTCGCTGGCCCGTAATGCCGACACGAAACGGGAGTCAAAGCGTTCCCTTCCCCCAATCGCGGAATTCGCCGCATGGTTTGGATTGCCACATTGTTGATCAATGCGTGTGTGGCTTTTCCCTTGGGGTGCGTAGCTTGGGGACTCTCCAAACGTGGTCTCGCTCAACCGTGGCGACATGCGTTGTGGGTATTGGTTCTGGTAAAACTGATCACTCCTCCCATTCCTGCGTCACTGGTCGCTCCACTTGCCAGGCTCCTGGCGGAACTGTTGTCCGCCCCTGTCTGGCAGATTGTCGTAATGGGACTGTTCGGCATCTGGGCAGCAGGAAGCCTCCTGCTGCTCCTCCATCGTGTCGCAGCGTTCACCCACATGTGCTTCTCGCTACGCAGCGCGGCACAATCAACCGATGCAGACGCCCAGCGCGTGACGATGATGATTGCCCGGCGCATTGGTCTGGCGTTTTGCCCACCGCTGGTATTGTGCGATCACTGCTCGCCCACACTGTTCGGGCTGCCGGGGTCGGTCGTCATTCTCTTCCCAAGACAGGTGTGGAGTTCCATCGACCCTGAATCGCGCGACGCGCTCCTCGCGCACGAACTGCGCCACTACTCCCGGGGCGATCACTGGGTACGACTGCTGGAAACAATTTCCCAAATCCTCTTCTGGTGGTGCCCGGTCGTCTGGTACGCGGCCCGACAAATCGAACTGGCCGAAGAAGACTGCTGCGACTCCTGGGTTGTGCATCGCTTCGGAGCAAATCGCCGCCGGTACGCCGAAGGCATTCTGACAATTCTGCAAATGGCAGGTGAGCAACAAGCCGCAGGTCGATCGGAAATCTGTCGCTGGCTAAGGTGGCTGGCTCCAGGTTCCGACATTTCCATTGAAGACCGCTTTCGTCACATCATGACGGGCAAGGCCTTGCCTACGGCACCTCCTTCACTGGGAATGAGTCTCAGTGTTGTCGCAGTCGCCTTCGGTGCGACATTGCTGTTCGCCCCAACTTCGTTTGACTTTCCTGGTCAGCAATTGGCAAACGGCGAAGTCCAACAGGATGAATCGAAAGTAAGTTCCGACGTCGGAAGCCGGTGGTGGAACCTGAAACCCGTTCGCAATAAAGCTGTCGTCGATAGCCCCAGCGGCAAGTATCGCCTCATTGCCGACACCGCAAACCTCGTCACCATTCAGGATTTGACCAACGGCGACGAATTGGAATTAACCGGACGGAATGTGAACTGCTCCAAGTTTCTCCCCGCCAGCGAGCAGTTCATCGCGGGAGAAACCGATGGCACGGTGCGTGTCTTTAGTATGGCGACAGCCGAGCCAACACTGCTCCTGGGGCAACACTTGGGATCAGTTCTCGCTGTCGATGTCGATCAGGAAGGACGCCGCGCCGTGAGTGGCGGCGAAGATGGAGTTGTCTTCATCTGGAATTTGCAGACGGGCCTCGTCAATTCATCATGGTCCGGCGGAGACACACCGATCAAGTCAGTCCGTTTTTCTCCGGACGGAGAACGCATTGCTGTTGTGGAGGGGCACACGAAAGGGATGGTGCACGGCTCCCGCATTGTCCTGCTCGACGCCCATTCATTCCAAGAACTGGAGTCGCGGTTCATCGAACGTGCGACCGTCGTCAGCGCCGAGTTCTCCGACAATGAAAACGTCTTCCTGGCAGACCAAAACCAACAACTCATGCTGTGGGAGTCGGGCTCCAGCGAAGTCAAACCGCTTTCCACTCTCTCGCCGGAGCAAGTGTCGGCGTCGGAGTTCTCTTCAGACGCGTCTCTAATTTTCGGCTCACCACAACCAGCCGCCGGCTCCACGCGATTCAAATTCTGGTAGCCACCAGTTCACCGCAAGAGTGAGCCTCGTGTCGCAATCGATTCGCCGCAGTAATGGCACAGCAGACATACCGGACAGGAGCGCGTCTGCCCGGCGGTTACCACACAATCGTCACGTTATTGCTCGCTGGTCCAGGATAGTACCAGGGGCGGCGGTAGCTGTAGAACGGATAGCGGATGTGACTGCCAGCCGTTCCGCTTTCAGGTGCAATCACTCCGAGTGGCGGTGGTACAGCCAGGTGATGGCCAGCGTTTAGCTCGTGTCCATCAGCCGAAATTCCCACAGGAACAGGCTTGAGCACTGGGGCCAGCTCTGCATTTTCATCTTCACCGGTAGAATCGTCACCAGTGGACTTTTCGTCGTTTTCAGGATTAGTTGAACCACCGTCACCATCAGCAGGCTTCACGGCGGCCGGAACTCCTACCGGCGCAAGTGGCATGGGAGGCTCTGGCGGTGGACTGACTTCCACTCCAGGAGGAGCGCTGGGAGGTGCTGGAATACCAGAAGGAAGAACAATTCCCGCAGGCGGCTTTGCAGGCTGCACGTCGCCGCCGGGCAATTCAGGAATGACTGGTGACGGAACTTGCGCGACAGCCAAACTTGTTAAGCAAACGGTAATTGCGGCAAATACCACGCTTCGAATTCGATACATCAGACTTCCCCGAAAACTCGATGAGTAGAGAACATCCCGACAACGTTCCGCCGGGATTTTGCGGACTCTCTAGCCACAGTATGAATTGGGCGCGACCAATGTGGAGAGGAGCTGTCACGAAATCTACGAGCGAGTTGTCAGTTGATCCCCGTTAGACCAGTCGTAGGGGTCGTCCGGGACATCCCTGAATTCGAACGCCCGAATCCTGCGGTTCCCTGACCCTGTCATCTCATTTCATCCGATCCATTGGAACAGAGAGTCTGCGGTGCGCGCAGGCCTCCGCGCACGTTGTTCGAAAGGAGTGAACCATGAGTCGCTGGGTTTTGGTCGCATTGGCCAGCTTGGGAATGTTGCGGGCCGCTGCCGCGCAAGAATTTGTCGGTGCCTCGTCATTCGGGAGCCAGGAGCCGCTCTATCGTTATGACGATCAGGAAAAATGGAAGCATGGCTGGATGCAGGACATGCCGTACTATGGCGGCTTCCATGCATTCCGTCCGTACAACTATCACCATGTTTACTCACAGGCGACCACCGCACAGGGATGGGGCATGTCGATGCCTTACTCACAGCAGTTCTGGCATCGCTACGAAAACATGACCAACCTGCTGGCCCCGGCGCAGGACGGGTATCAAATGCAGGGATATCCCCAGCAGCAACAGCCCTACTACCAGTCACCACAAATGCTGCCGCAGCAGACATTCCCCATCCAACCAAACATGAACATGCCACAAGGTGGACTGCAGCCCATCCCGCAACGTCAAGCCGGCCCGCAAGCAATGTACCCCGCCCACTCGTGGCAACAACAAATGCAACCGCAGTTCGCTCCTGAGGCCTCCACCATTCAAACCGGCTTCAACCCCGCTCCCGGATCGCAACAGGCTCAAGTCCTGGAATACATCAGCGGCCCTGCCCTCCCCGCATCGCGTTAAGTCGTTGACCATCAGGTCAAAAGTTTCCGGAACAACACATCGCCGTCTCACTGAGCTTCGCCAGGCAACCACTGGCGTCTCTCAGTGCGACGGCGATTCGCGTTATTCCCCGCCACGTTTGTTGAAGGACGTCAACGCCAGTCGCGGCGCCCCACTTAGCGGAAGCCCCTGAAAGTCGGCTCAATAATCCGACGCGATTTCTCGGATGTAGTCGAGAGCTTCATCCAGTTCGGGAGCATAGGCCCCCGGTACACGGCCTTCGTAGTCGCACTCTTCGAGCAGTACCAGCGTTTCAAAGTCTTCATGACTCGCCAACCGGCGACGCGACCGTGCCCCAATACTGCCATCCCGCAGCTTGTGTGCTTCCATGTGATGCTCAATGAGCCAGGTTGTGCGATCTGAAATAAATCCGTCCATTGCCTGCAAACCAGCGACAACGTGGTCGTAAGGATCAATCGCTTTGCCCACGTCATGAAGCAGAGCGGCCAGTAGAAACTCCTCATCCCACGGCAAAGCGTTCCGAGCCAGTTCGAATACCTGCAAACTATGATAGAGCGCGTCCCCCTCGGGATGATGCGTCCGTCCCTGATCGACCTTTTCCAGCGGGGCGAGCAACAATCGGTACATGGCGAAGCGATCAATCCGTTCCATGGATGCTTCGGTATCTGCGTCGAGGTCGACGCCGGGATACTCCTGTTCCAGAAACTCCCGCAACTGGTTCAGCGTGGCGTATTCAATGGGCTTGCCGGTAATCGAGCTTTGAAACACGGTCCGCTGTTCTTCGAGGGAGTAAATCGTCAACTCGATGGGATAGCGTTCCTTCACATGCACATGCGTGTAAATTCGACACTCACCCTGCTTGCGGACTTCCTTGTGTTCGACGTCGTAAATCAATCCTTCGTCGTCCAGCGTATTCGTCACCGCCGCAATGCTGCTGGTAAACAAATGCAAATCGACGTCGCTCCCAGCCCGCACATAACCGGTCAGCGTGCTGCCAATAAGCCGGGGCCGAAACCGCTGCAGCAGCGTCATTGTTCGGTACGCGAGCAACCGCATGCCGCGTAAATCGTCGAACCGCTGCTCCCCTTCGTACATCCAGGCAAACCGCTGGATTTCATCTCGAATTTCCGCGTTCGACGGCAGGTAGGAGGCGGGAACCCAGCCTCGCAGAATTTTGCGGGCCGCTTTCATTTTGGCCCGGTAATACTCAGATTCCTGACGCGAATACATCAGGCGGGCGGCCTCAAAGCAAATTTGCCGCCGTAACTTCTCATTGGTCATCAAATTCGTCGGATCATCGCCGACCGGGTGAAGACAAAGTTCAACGCAAGGTTACTCAGCAGCAGGGGGGGCGTCAATTCTGTTTTGTGGGTGGTTGTTAATGAACCAATGAGGTAGGCTTAGACGGTACGCCTATGGGCCAGTCGCTCTATGATTTGGAGCACATCTTTATGTACGTAGCAAGGTTGCATGGTTCTCTGCGTCGTTCAGGCATGACGCTTTTAGAGCTTCTGGTGACGCTCTCGGTCATAGGGCTGCTTATGGCGCTGCTGCTTTCGGCCGTTCAGTCGGCACGTGCATCTGCAAGGCGGGTGAAATGCGCCTCTCAGCTTCGGCAAATTGGCATTGCGACACACAACTACGTGGAAACTTATGGAGAGCTTCCCAATGTTCACGCAGGTGGACTGCTCTTCGGCATTCTCCCGTTTACGGAAGAGTCCGCGCGTTACAAACAGGCCACCGAAACGCTGCAGCAGAGTTCTGCGCCAGTTGATACCGTGCTTGGCCGAATCCCCCTTTACCAGTGTCCCGATGATCCGCTCGTTTCAAACTATGAGGGACTGGCAAGCTACGTCGTAAATCGTGGCAGCGTCCCGCCCACTGACGACCGTCGGGCATTTGTTAATTTTGGCGGAGGCGTGCGCTGGAGCGACGTGACTGACGGGCTTTCCGTCACAGCGTTGGCATCGGAGACACGGACGTCCGGGTTTGATCGAATGTCACCGGCAAGTTACGAAGGTCCCCGATCTATGGGCGTCTGGCTGACTTGGACTGCACCACCCTGTGAACAGTCTATGGAGTGGATGGGGACTCGCTGCCTCAACGACAGTTCCAATCGTCCCGCGGATTGGGGGAGTTGGGGTGCCCTAATTTACGGCCCTGGAAGTGGATATAATCACGCGTTGCCACCAAATTCGGGAAGTTGCGTGTCGGGTACAAACCCTTGTTTTGTGGACGCCGTTTCCGCCACCAGCGGTCATTCAGGCGGCGTTCAGGTTTTGCTCGCGGACGGCTCGTTGCGATTCGTAAGTGAATCGGTCGACGCAACCGTCTGGCGGAATGTTGGAAGCATTTCGGATGGAAATGCGTTGGGTGAGTGGTGAATAATTCGCGAACAATTGGGATTGTCGCTGGTGTAGCCGTCGCACTGCTCCTGGCTTGGGCTAATTGGAATCGTCCGTCGGGGCCGCCTGCAAAGTACGTGTTCGCTGTTCATGCCACTCCCCGCTTTGAACTTGAACGCCCTGATGTTGCCATTGAGGTAGAGCCACGAGTTGGTGATGTCTCAATTACCTTTGACGGGCAGTCGCTGGGCTCGACGCCCGTGACTATCAACGCCGGGCAGAAACTTTCAGTTGAGGGAACGATTCATCCCAGCGAAATAATGCCGAACGGTCAGACCGTCGAGAACGTCGTCATTGGGCTGGCGTACCGCGATCGAAATCGACTTGGATGGAGCATTGTGGGTGATCATTCCATTGGCGGTCCCAGCCAACTGCAGGACGGCGAATTCGTTCGTGAAATCGATGGAGCCTGGACTGTTCCCGATGTTCGCGGTGAAGCGTCAATCATTGTTCTCGTGACCATTACGCAGACGGGCAAAACCCGTCCGCTACACACTGCGGGGCTTTTTCCAGTCGTCATTAAGAAGTAAGTGCACGCAAGTGTTTTCGGCGACGGCTCGTTGCTTGCCGAGTACATCATCCCTACGAACGTATTCCAATCTGATGAATCGTCCATGTGATGATGAAGCTGTGAAAAACATGAGTCGACACAAGGCCGACGCCCACGACAACTATTCGTTGCCAAACTGGGATTTTCTCATCTGCGACTGCAACCGTTACAGCAACCCAGTAGCCGAATGCATGGCCGCACAAGACCATGAGGTCCCCTGGAAACGGGCGACCATTTGTCGAAAGCAGGACGCCGAGGTACGTCATCAGCACCGCCACAAGTCCGGGCAGCATCGACGCAATGATCAGGGAACGTAACAGCCGGTTCATTCTGACTTGCATCTCTCATCAAAGTCTCATTACGAAAACATCATTTTCTCAATAGTCTACCTTGTGGGGCGTATCGGCCAAAACAAAAACAGCCGCCGGTGGGATTCGTTTGAATCTCACTGGCGGTCTGCGACTTTTAGATTGTTGCCGAAGTTGGCACTTACTGCAGGACAATCAGGATTTCCATGGCCTGGATGACGTTGCCTTGGGCGTCGCCGATGAACAGGGCGGCGGGCATGGGCTGGTTCAGTAACAGGCTGGGGAATTTGATGGTGACCATGTTCGCCTGCCAGTCGACAATTTGCAGTTCCATGGGCTGTTCGTTGATGAGCAGTACCGCTTTGCCAGGTTCGGCTTGCTGAGGTGCTTCGAACATCATGGTGACGGTGTCACCGTTGCGGACCTGAGGAACCATGGCGGCAGGTGCTGGGGGAGCTTCTGCAACAACCGTTTCAGTAATCACTGCTGGTTCGGAGACAAGAACCGTTGTCACTGCAGGCTGCACACAAACGTTTCCACCGTAGCATCCACGGAAGCAGTCGAGGACAACTGGAGGACAGTGATGATTCCAGTTGTGTCCTGGGAAACAGTGCCCAGGATCGTAGTTGTTGCCGGGAGCTGGCGGGCAGTATGGTGGTGCTGGCGGACAGTAAGGAGGTGTCGGTGGCACTGGTTGCTGCGGAGGCAGTGGTGTTGGGAAGTCCGGTCGTGGGAACCCTGGATCGATCGGACCGGGGAATGGAGGATCGATGGGGCGTGGAATTACAGGATCAATTGGTTGTGGTGGACGTGTTCCACCGGGAACTCGTGGACCGGTCGGATCGATTGGGAAGTTGGGACGTTCCGGACGCTGTGGCGTTCCAGGAATTCGATCTCCGGGGAGACGACCACCGGGCAAGCGACCACCGGGACGTACGATGTCTGGCAAGTTCCCACCAGGGCGCGGCGTATTTCCGGGACGTGGAGTCGTGGGACGCGGTGTCTCGACTCCAGGTGGATGGAATGTTCCGCTCAGGCCGATGTTGGGACGATTCGACGAACCGCTATTCCCGAAATCTGGCAGGCGAGTTGGCGTTGTGGGACGTGGACGATTGGAAGTCGCCTGCTCGAGAAGCGACGTTGGTCGTGGCCGAGTCGTGGTTGGCAACTTGCCATTGGAGCCGGTTGGCTGCGGCATACGTGAATTGCCAGTTGGCTGACGGTTATCCATAGCCTGTTGAAGAATTGAAGTCGGTCGTCGTGTACCGCTGCTCGTTGGCATGTTGCCATTCGAACCTGTTGGCATTTGAGTCCGGGTGCTCGTGGGCATTTGACGGTTTTCAGTCGCCCGTCCAAGAAGCGAAGTCGGACGCCTTGAACTCGTCGTCGTGGGCAGTTTCGTGTTGGAACTGCTCGACCGTGACGAGCTGGAAGAAGTCGGCATTTGCCGAGTGCTGCTGCTACTTGGGCGTTGCACATTGCTGCTCGAAGTGCGTGACGAAGAACTCGACTGACGGCTGCTCGAACTCGAAACAGGACGACTGCTGGAAGAGCTGGACTGCGTGCGTGTCGAAGAACCAGAAGTTCGGGAGCTGGAACTCACCGAGCGACTCGATGATGAGCCAGAGGAACGTGAACTTGACGAGTTACTCGAACGTGAGCTGCTGCTCGGTGAAACTGAGCGACTGGAGGTAGAACGGCTGCTGCCCGAACTTTTTCCAGGGAATCCTGCTGCAAACAAAGGATTCACGAGTGCGAGGGACAGAATGGCGGTTGCAAACAGGTTTTTGAGGCGAATCATTGTTCTTCTCCGGGTTGAGGTTTTCATCAGGGCCAACCCCTGATGCCACTGCCAGCGGAGAAGTTGAAAATGTGTTACAGGGTTTTTGAAAAGAAAACAGCTCGTTGACGCAAGCACAACCGCAAACTTGCCTTACACCTGCATGCCCACGCTGCTGCGCGACGTGGGCATGGCACGGATTACCTCTGCGATGCAGGATGTTTCCTGCGCCAGGTGACCATGACGAAGCAGACGACGAGCCCCACCAGCAGCGGGAACCATCCCCCTTCAGGAATTTTTGTGACGTTGGCTGCGAAGAATCCCAGGTCAAACAGCAGGAACAGACCGCACACCAGCAAGGCGACATAACGGGGCCAGTTCCAGAGACGTCGGGCGACGATGTACATCAGAGTCGAAGTGATGATCATGGTCGTCGTAATGGCAATGCCATAAGCCCCTGCCAGATTTCCGGACGAGCGAAAAACGAGTACGAGTCCAATAACTGCCGCACAGAGTCCCCAGTTGATGGCCGGCACGTAAACCTGACCGGGCTCTTCGATAGACGTATGCCGCACTTCCAACTGCGGGCAGTATCCCAGTTCAATGGCCTGACTCGTGAGCGAGAACGCTCCCGAAATGACCGCCTGCGAAGCAATGACCGTGGCGACCGTTGAAAGCAGCACAAGGGGATACAGCCCCCATTGCGGTGCCAGCAAATAAAAGGGATGCGACACCGCACTGGCATCGCTCAACAACAGTGCTCCTTGCCCGAAATAGTTCAGCACCAGACTCGGCAGCACCACCACGAGCCAAGCCCGTCGGATGGGAGACAGACCAAAGTGGCCCATGTCTGCGTAAACCGCTTCACTTCCAGTGACCACCAGAAACACAATTCCCATAGTCGTCAGGCCGAGGTGGCCATTCACTAGAAAGAACCGAACAGCGAGAACCGGATTCACTGCCCAGAGCACGCCTGGTTGATGCACAATCGCCCGCACGCCCAGCAGTGCAATCACGAAAAACCAGAGCAGCATGAGCGGACCAAACCATTTGGCAACTCCGTTAGTGCCCCAGTTCTGAATGGAAAACAACAGCAGCAGAATGATGAGCGCAATTGGCACGACGTAAGCGTGCATCCCCGCTGTGGCAACTTCGAGTCCTTCGACCGCACTCAAAACGGAAATGGCGGGGGTTATCATGCCATCGCCGTATAGCAAGCCAGCACCGAACAACCCCATGAACAGAATGGGCCAGCGAAACTTCCTGGTAAAGCGACTCGGGGCCGTGAGCGTCATCAACACCAAAACGCCCCCTTCGCCATGACGGTCAGCCCGCATGACGAACATCAGGTACTTCACCGTGACCACCAGAATGAGCGACCACAAAATGAGCGACATCACCCCCAGGACGTTCGCTTCCGTCACCGGAAGTCCATGGGCGCTGGAGAAGCACTCCCGCACGGCGTACAGGGGACTGGTTCCAATGTCTCCGTAGACGACACCGAGGGAACCGAGCGCCAGCAGCAACCAATGATGCTGCGGCGCATTTGACTTATCAGCGGAATCGTCCTTGATTTCCATCGCCTCAATGTTCATGGAATTCTGTCACGACAGGCTGATCCCATTCGAAATCCCAGGTTTCTTTGTGTGTCCCGGTAGATGAGCAGACGCAGCTACGACTCGAAGGCACCATCCTGTGTCATTTGGTTGATGGCAACCAATGCCCAAATCCCAAACGGAACTCCCAAAATGAAAACGGGGGAACAACAACACGGAATACAACACAGAACCGCTGCAATGTACGCCATCGTCCGTGACTTGCCCGCCATGAGATTCCAGCCACCAAAAATGATGAGTATTTGAGAAATCAAACCGAATACCGGGAATCCGCAGGACCCCACATAGTAGCCAACCATGTAACTGTCTCTCTCAGGTCCCGGTGGCGGCAGGTCATTGGGATTGGGACCTCCCTGACCGATGCTGGTAATTGCCAGCAACACAAACACCAGCAGCCCCATTCCGGCGACAATCATCATGGCAATTCCAGGCGCCGTGCCGCTGGGGCTACCACTGGAAATTCGTGCGTGGCGACGGCGGCGACTCCCACCCGATCGAGAACGCGAACGTCGCGGTGGTCCGTAATCATCATCATCATCATCATCATCGTCTGACCGAAACTTGCGGCTGCCTCCCGCGAAGGGGTCGTTACTGGGACCGAAGGTGTCACCACCTGGAATTTCGACAATCGCCTGGCAAGATTTGCAGCGAAACTTTTTCCCTGCTTTGTCGTCCGGAACCTCGTACGCACTCGAACATTCCGGACATTTGATGTTGATAGTCATCGCAGTTTCTCAGGGACGTTAGTAAGTATTCAAATGATTCCACGACAATGATGACGAGTCACCGGAATCGAGGCAATGTTTGTGTCGTGGGATCAATGGTTTCTGCTCGTTGCGTACGACATCCCATTGCCTCATTCCACCAAAGACAGTTGGCGTAACGCGTGGGCTGTCTTACTATTCCCGTTCCCAACGAATTCTCTCAAGGAACGAAGTCTGAACTTATGTTGCAGCGATTGTTTCTGCTGATGTCTCTTGCGCTCCTGGCAACTGCTGTGGGTGGTTGTGGCAGTGCGGAGTATGAGGCGCGGTTGGCGCGTTCGAAGAAGCTTTACGAGTATTATCAGGAACTGGATGCGGGGCTCGAGAGCCAGGCGTGGATGCGGAATGATTTGGGCATGTCCATGCGGACGCCCAAACCATTCAAGCAGCCGTTGGCCGCGCCGGCTCCGCAGCTTGACGACGACGGAAATCCGCTCCCCATTATTAATGACCCCAGACAGCCGGACGTGTTGGGTGTCGACTTGCCGGGGCTGGTCGATGCCTGGACCGGGCAACTGGGCGGCGGATCGGATGAAGCGCAGGCACTGTTTTTCGTGTGCAGCAATCATCAGCGATATCTTGATTTGGGGCCGCAGACTGCATCGCCCGATGATTTTCTGAAGGATTTGGAAATTGCCGTGCAGACGGGGTTTGGTGTGCTGGTCCCGGAAGGTGAAGCACAGAGCCCGGCGGACAATGTTCGCTATCGCCTCATTGCACCCGCCCGCTCCAGTCCGCATGCGGAGTACTCGTCACCCAAAGATTTCACGGCGATGCGGCTAGTGCCGACCGAACCGCTGGGTGGACGGAAAGTTGAAGGAATGCTGTTCGAACTCACGGCAGGGAAAATCCAGGTGGGCATTCTCTGTATCTTCCCTCAGGAGGCGGGCACGCAGTTTCGTGAACGTTTGAGTCTGGCTCTGGAAACGCTCACCGTTTCTCCCGAAGCACCGAAGCCGCGCAGTGGTTCTGCCGGGGCACCCTCATCGGTGCGCGATCCTGGTTTCTAACATTTCGCATCGCCGCTACTTTCACTGACATTTCCTGTAAGGATGAATTTCGAATGGCTGCTCCCGAAACGGTGCTCATTACCGGTGCCTCTTCCGGCATTGGACGAGAAATGGCCAAGCTGTTCGCGCAGGATGGTTCCAAACTCATTCTGGCGGGTCGTGCCACGGACAAAATGGAAGAACTGGCCGAGGAATTGCGAACGAAACATCATGTCGAGGTGACGGTGATGACTGTCGACCTTTCGACGCCGCCCGGTGCGAAAGACTTGGTCGATCAACTCGACACGCAGAATTTCCAAATCGACGTGCTGATCAACAACGCGGGGTTCGGTCAATTGGGACGCTTCGAGGACATTCCGTTACAGCGGCATCAGGACATGCTGCAACTGAACATTGCGTCACTCACGGAACTCACCTATCGACTCATCCCCGGCATGCAGAAGCGGAAGCGAGGTTCGATTCTGAACATCGCCTCGACTGCCGCGTTCCAACCTGGGCCAAACGCCGCCGTGTATTACGCGTCGAAGGCATTTGTCCTTTCGTTCTCCGAAGGGTTGTATGCGGAAAATGCCGAGCACAATGTGTGGGTGAGCTGCATGTGCCCCGGACCCACCCGAACCGGTTTCGGTTCCGACTCGGAAATGGAGAACACGCCCGTGTTCCGCTTCAACTCCATGGCGGTCGAAGATGTCGCGAGGGCGGGGCACAATGCCGTGCGGAAACGTCGGCGACTGGTAGTACCCGGCTGGATCAACTGGCTGGGAGCCTGGTCGGTACGAATTACCGCCCGCCCCATGGTGCTGTGGGTGATGAAGCAACTCCAGCCAATGAAGTCGTAGGCCAATCATGCGTTTCATTCAAACACACACCGGCGGCGAACCGACGCATATCATCGTCGATGCCAACCTCGACCTTGGCTCCGGCAGTATGGCCGACCGACGCAAGGTCTTTCGTGAAAAGTACGATCACATCCGCACGGCCATTACGCATGAGCCGCGTGGATCAGAAGTTGTGGTGGGAGCAGTTCTCTGCGAACCAACCACGCCCGGTGCAGTTGCTGGCGTCATTTTCTTCAACAACGTCGACGTCCTGTGGATGTGCGGCCACGGAACCATTGGCGTCGCCGTGGCCCTGGCACACCTAGGGAGAATCGGACTGGGCCGACACCAGCTCGACACGCCGGTGGGGACCGTTGAATTCGAACTGTTTGAAGGTGGCCGGGTGACCATCAAGAACGTGGCGAGTTACCGACACGCGACGAACGTACCGGTTGAAGTACCGGGGCATGGCGTTGTCCACGGCGACATTGCCTGGGGCGGCAACTGGTTCTTTCTGGTGAGTGATCATGGACAGCAGCTCACGCTCGATAATGTCGACGCACTCACCAATTTCAGTTGGCGCATTCGGCAGGCACTGGAGGCCAACAACATTACCGGAGCAGAGGACGGCGAAATTGATCATATCGAACTCTTCGGTCCGCCCGCCGATTCCGTAAACGACAGTCGCAACTTCGTGCTCTGTCCCGGCAAAGCCTATGACCGTTCTCCTTGCGGAACCGGAACGAGTGCCAAACTCGCGTGTCTGGCTGCTGACGGAAAACTGCAACCGGGTGAAACGTGGCGACAGGAAAGCATTGTCGGCAGTTTGTTCGAAGGTCGCTATGAACTCGCAGAAGGCCAATGCATTCCGGAAATCACTGGGACAGCGTACGTGAATGGCGACGTGACGATGATTTTCGACGAGAATGACCCCTTCCGATTCGGCATTCCACAGAACTGACGACGAAACTATGCCTGCAAATCTTGAAGGCCGCCGCGCCGTTGTCACTGGTGCCTCCAGCGGAATTGGACGGGCCATTGCGTTGGAACTGGCCCGCCACGGTGCTAATGTTGCCGTGCACTACGCCCGCTCCGAACAGCGAGCACGCGAAGTTGTTAACGAAATCTCTGCGCTGGGGCGACAGGCGATCTCACTCCAGGCAGACTTGTCCGACGTTGATCATGCCGAGTTCGTTTCACGCTGCTGGAATGATTTCGGACCTGTGGACATTTGGGTCAACAATGCGGGAGTCGATTTGCTGACGGGCGATGGGCCGAGCTATTCATTTGAAGAAAAACTCAGGCTACTGCTGGCCATCGACGTCACCGGAACGGTGCTGCTGAGCCGAATGGTCGGACAACGAATGAAACGGCAACGAGAGTTAGACGAAGACAATGCACCAGCCTCTCCCTGTATTCTGAACATTGGGTGGGATCAGGCCGATCGAGGTATGGAGGGGGATAGCGCCGAACTCTTCTCGACTGCGAAGAATGCCGTCATGGGATTTACTCGTTCGCTCGCAGTCAGTCTGGCACCACATGTTCGTGTGAATTGCATTGCACCCGGCTGGATTCGAACCGCCTGGGGGGATGACGCCCCCGATGCCTGGCAAGACCGAGTCATCCGGGAAACGCCGCTAAAACGTTGGGGCATGCCCGAGGACATCGCCCGACTCGCCACCTTTCTGGTGAGTCCGAACGCAGAATACCTCACAGGGCAAATCATCAACGCGAACGGAGGAGCGATCAGATAGTCGATTGCTCAGATTTGTAGGGTATTTAAAGCAAGTCGCCGCATTATCGTGGGTTACGTCCGCGAATCACGCGTCATGAAGTTGACACCCCGTTTTTGGGGGGGTGAGTGACTTACGTAACGCACCGATCTGATTGACGCGGACTCCGCCGACCCTACGGGAGGATCCATTTCTACCTTGTCAGTCGGCGTGCGGGAGGTAATTCCGGTGGTAGTGGATGCACGCCGGGATGCAGCGTATGAGCCAGGATTTCGAGGCTGTCGACGAGACGCGGGCCGGGGCGGCTGAAGTAGGCGTTGCCATCGACGGCATAGACTTCGTTGTGCTTTACGCAGGTGAGTTCATCGAATCCGGGATAGTTTTTCAGGGTGGGGAAATCCTGCATGGTGCGGTCGATGTCGAATCCGCAACAGGCGATGATGAGAACTTCGGGATCATATTCGCGGACATCATCCCACTGCATGGTACGGGACGGTTCACCTTCCCGGCCGAGTCCTTCCATGCCGCCCGCCATGCGAACGAGTTCAGGAGACCAGTGGCCCGAGCAGAACGGCGGGTCGATCCATTCCAATAACACCACGCGTGGTCGTTTGGTGATGCTCTCAGTTCGAGTAACGACGGCGTCGACGCGTTGCTGTAATTGATTGAGCACGAGTTGCGTTTGCTCTGGAATACCGGCTGCCTCTCCCACCAGCCGAATGCAGTTGAATACTTCGTTCAACCGCATGGGTTCAAGGTTGACGACTTTCGGCGGGCCGGGGAGTGAGCAGGCGGCGGAGTTCACTTCCGCTTCGGCGACAGCGCAGACATCACACAGAGCCTGAGTGACAATCAACTCAGGTTGCAACCGCTGCATGGTTGCCATGTCGAGCGAGTACAACGCGGCTTTGGTTTGAAGCTGTTCGCGAACCAGTTCGTCAATTTCCCGGCTCGTCGCGTCCTTCGGGATGAGTGTCTGCGTGACCTTGGGGAGGTCGGTGACGAAGCCCGGATAATCACACTCATGCGTTACACCGACCAACTGATCTTCCAGACCAAGCAGGCAAACGATTTCAGTGGCGCTCGGGAGTAGGGAAACAATTCGCATAAGGTCTGCTGACGTAGTTTTCGGGGTGATTTGATTGGACTTCAATGTCGTAGAGATTCTACGTGATTTGAATTCAAAACGGCCAGAATCGCAGGAGTGTTCGACCGGTTTGTCGCCGGATGTGCTGATCTCCATTCGGGTTGCGATTCGCGTCTGGAAACTCAATGAAGACCAAGAGAATCCGAGGCGATTTCGTGATCCCCGCATTTCCGGGCTGCGTTCTCCTTTCTTGATGCCGCATTTGACAGGCAAAAAAGGAGAGTACGATGAAAAGCAAGTTTGGTTTCGTGTTGGTGGCGTTTCTGGTGGCAGCCTCGGTGGACGTTGCTGTCCGTGTGTACGAGCCGGAGTTCTCGGCACAACTCGCGGTGTCGCAATTCTCTGACGCGACCGGCCATCAGCAAACGCGGTTGTGGACCGAATTACGGTCCTATGTGGATGTGGGATATCTCTTGGTCCTTGTGATGGGAGTTTGCTTGTACTGGAAAGAAATCCGCAAGTTCTTTGGTGAGTATCTGGCCCTGTTCCTGCTGCCGGCGGTCTTCCTGATGTCAGGATGCCGACCTTACGACGTGCCTGAGTTTCAGGAAGTTGAAACGAGTCACACCGCGTTTCTGGTGCCCCTGGAAGGGAACACCGAAGAGCAGTCGGCCTTTAACAGTGAGGAGTATCTTCGCAACAAAATGGTCGCTGCGAAACGCGTGCAAATTCCCCACAAGTGGGTGCAGACTGGACGACTTCCTATCACTGGTGACTGGGTACCGACGGTGCGGTTAATTACCGTCGACCGTGCTCCCGTGACGCGTGAGTGGTCGGCCGACCGGAACACCGGAACGAGTAACAACAACCAGGCGATTTGGGTGGAATCACAAGATTCCGTCGGATTCTCGACAGGTATTACCTGCACGGCCCGCATCCCTGATGAAGACTCGGCCATTCAGTTCCTGTTCAACTATCCCCATGGAAGTCTGGAACGTGTCATGGATTTGGAAATCCGCGGACGTATCCAGAAAATCATGGCTCGCGAAGCTGCCAAGGAACCAATGGATACGTTGCGTGAAAAGAAGAACGAAATGCTGGATGCCGTCGAACAGGACGTCATTCCATTCTTCGAAGCACGCGGAATTCTCGTGACCACAATTGGACAGTTCGGTGGATTCACTTATGAGAACCCGGACATCCAAAAAGCCATCGACGAAGTCTTTGCGGCTCAGCAGGATGAAGAGGTCGCCAAGGCAGAAGCGAAGGCCGCCGAGCAGCGCAAGCTGGCACTCCAGTTACGGGGTGAAGGTGAAGCCGCTCAAATCCTGGAATCGAAACGAGGTGAAGCAGAAGGTATTAAGCTTGTGGCCGATGCCAAGGCCTACGAAATTGAGAAGGCCAATGCCGACCTCAAAACGTACCTGTCACTCAAACAGTTAGAAATTGAGCAAAGCCGTCTGGAAAAGTGGGACGGTCGCTATCCGGTCTATCTGTTTACTGGTGAAGGCCAGCAAATGCCACAAATCCTGCTCGGCATGCCGACAGATTTGACATCGGAATAGTTCTGCATTGTGATGAGTTGAATCCCTGGTCAGCGCAATGTGCACTGATCAGGGTATTCTTTTTGCGTCAGACACTGATGGTCCTCGTTCCCAGGCTCCTCGGCTTGTTGGTTTGGTTGTTGGATGGTTGGTTTTTCTCCTTTCCCCGTTCGCGCTGGGCGTAGTGCGAGCTGGAGAGATTTGGAGGTGCGGGGTTCTTGAGGGTTATGGGGGCAGGGAAGGTGTTGTATTGCTGAAGGTGAACGGTCCGGCACGGGTGGGGAACTTCACAGTTCCTTGTCTTCATTAATGGTGTTGAGCACGTCGGCATTCACAATCATGCCGCTGTCCACATCGACAGTAACGGTCGGCGTGTAGTTGGGAGCACAACCACCATCTTTGTTGGGCATGACGCGTGATGTGAATCGGTCAGCGGCAACCGCTGGGGAACGGGTTGCTCAGCCTGTTCGATGCGTTCCAACTCCGCCAATGCCGCATCCACCTGAATGCGACGATGCTATACATCAGCCAGTTCGCCGGAGAGTTCATGCTCCGAACCGCTCCTTAGTTGTTCCTCGTCAGTACAATCTGCCTCGGCAGTTTTGGATTGTAGTGCGGTAAACTTCTCCTCTAACTCCCTCTTCATTTGCCGCAGTTCTTCTGGCGTTCGCGTACCGCGACGGCGATTGCTCGACCGCAATCGCGTGCCATCGAATGCCAATGTCTGCAAGGGCAAACAGCCAATCTCCCGCGCCACCAAGGCCACTTGAACGAACAACTTCTTCAGCGCATTGACATTCTTGCGACGAAACTCGCTGAGTGTTGTGTGGTCGATTGTTCGACCTTCCACGAGCCAACGAATATCGAGCCGCAACCGGAGTGCCTCTTCCAGAATTCGACAGGTGGCTGGGGCGTTCGAGAACTGTGGTAGTGTTTGAATTGTTGAGATGTTGATAAGTTTTGCCGCTAGAAAACGCGTTCAAAGCCCCAGGTTGTCGTTCAACACTTCAATTCACTGGGGCTCAGGCATCGATTCAAAAAAAGGGCCATGCTGATAGAATTTGCCAAGAGTTCCTGAACGCACTGCGTAATGACCGCCCCAGCCACCCCTGAACCATTGCCCGACCCACCCCTCATTCAATACCGCAACACCGACCTCGACCTCGTTTGCGATGTCGACCCAAGTCCTCTGGTTACTGAATTTGATGCAGATGATTTGTATGTGCACGTACAGGCCGGCGATGACGGATTGTTCTACGTCATGTGCGAAGGGGGCAATGAATCTGAGCCGGAGCTCAACATTGTCCGGCTGCTGGCTGCCATTGACACTCTCTCCCCAGCGGGCCGCGAGGTTTGGCAGCGCTGCTCAAAACGTGAATTCAATATCGGGTATGGTTGTGGCGACGAACCCTGGTCATTCAATCAGGGGCTCTCGAACGACGTATTACGCCGCATGGCCGACTGCGGGACAACGTTTCGGATTACGCTCTACCCCCATCGACCTGAGTCCGACCGTCAGTCTTAGTCGGCAACAACCATTCGTGGCCTCGCGTTGGCACGCTCGCCATCGGCTTTGCATGATCTGCAGGCACAACTACCATGTATGTTTTCAAGATGACACAATGAAGCGAATATTGTCAGTGAAAAGGGTAGCGTCGTATGGCTTCAACGGTTCTCAATGTAATTGAGCAGCAACTCAAAGCGGGCTCCTCGCCGGGAGCACTGACGCGGTTGGAGACCTACCTGAATGAGAATCCTCAGGACCTCGATGCCTGGTTGTTGGCAGCACAATATATTCCAGATCGCAGCACGCGTTTGAAATGCCTGGAGCGTGCATTGAGGTTATCGCCGGGCAATGCACGAGCCGTTCAACTGCAAACGGAAATCCTGGAAGGGGGCCAGCCGCCGTTCGAGTTGGATGCAGATATCCCCTTTGTTGAAATCGATGAGTCCGAACCTGCAGAGGACGAGCATCCAAGCAACCACGAAATCTACGTCATTGCAGAAGCTGATGAGACTGTCGCGGACGACGACTTCCTGGAGGAACATGAAGTCGCAGAAGCAAACAAATCGTTTTCACTGCCTGCACCAGGAAAAAAGAAACCCAAGACCCGCAAAGGACAACCCAAAGCGGACGACCAAACCATCAAGTGGCTGAAAACATCCGCGATTGTCCAAGGGTCCGTGCTGGGGCTCACAGTTCTTATTCTGCTTTGCTCCGGAGTTTTTCAGTACTTCTCAGATGGTGAATCGGAAGAAGTCAAGCTGGCGTATTTCGAGATTCGAAAGCTCCAGCGGCAGGTCGAAAAAATGGACGGCCAACTTCAGGAAGCGACGGAGTCAATGGCCGCAGCCGAAGAGCAATTGCAGCAAGTCGCGAATGAAATCCCCCGACTGAAAGTACAACTCGACCAGGCTCGACGCGACGTCAACATGGTCGAACGCGAGCGAAACGACGCAAGGCAACAGTTGGCACAAACCATCGCTCAGCAACAGGCCCGCGAACGTGAACTGCAACGTGAACGAAATGCCCTTGCTCGAAACGTGAACGCTCCTATCCCGAACGGCAACGCTCCTGTTGGAGTCGCCCCTGTGGCACCCGTTGCCAATGCGCCCAATGATACAATCCAAATTAAGTTGCCACGTCCTATCATCGACTCCGTCCCGGCAAACGGCGGACGTCAATGGGTTTTGCGTCTGGAAGGGCTCCGTGGGTTAACCATTGTCGACATGGAGAAGAAAGCGGTCACGGGCACTATCAACCTGCCCAGCGAAGACTTCATCTATACAGCGGGCGGAGACAAAATTCTCATCTTCTTCAAAGAGAACAGTCTCCTGCAAACCTGGAGCGTGTCGGAACGAAAAACGCTGAAAACGAAACCCAATCCGAATGGCACCGTCGTCACCAGCATGATCATGGGCCACAGCAACGACCGCGTGGCACTCGTTCGCTCGGCGGTGGGGACGAGTGCCCTTGATCGGGCGGGCGGCAACCTGCTCGACTTGAATTCACTCGAACCGTTCGATCCTCAGCCAGTACAGCCCGATGGTCGCTCCGGCGTTTTTGGTGTGACGGGGCACAATTCGTCATTTCGTGACTTCGTCCATTACCGTTCAAACGCCGACCTCACGCTGATTTCCGAATGGTGTACGAGCCACTCACCTACCGGCTTGGGCATCATCCGCATTTCAGGCGGCACGTCACAAGCGAAATATGATCACACTTCCGTCGGTTCCCTCGTTGTGGGAGATGACAATCGTATCTACACGTCGGCCGGGGCTATTTACAACAGTCAATTGACAAAGGTGGCGAATGTCCCAGCGGGAATTCTCGTACCAGGCATTGGAGGAGCATTCTTTGTTGCCGTCGGCAATGCCGAGGCGACGCAATTGTACCAGTGCGGATCGTCGACGCCGCTGACAACTCTGGCACCGTTGTCTGGTTTGCGACCACCGAACGATGCGTGGACACGTTCGAGCTATACCTCAGACCGACGAGTCCTCTTTGCGCCGCAATTGGGCTACCTGGCGTACATTCCCTTCACGAATCAGGAAGTCATGCTCCGCCCGTTCGACCTGAAAAAAGAGCTCGAGCGTTCGGGCGTTGATTTTCTCATTGTCACTTCGACGCCCGAAACCACATTCACGCCAGGAAAGGCCTGGAACTACCAGTTGCAAATCGAGCAGAAAGCCGAATCCCCAGTGTCGTTTGCGCTGCAGGCAAACCCCGAGGGAATGTCCATCGACAAGAACGGAAAAATCACCTGGCCCGTTCCGAAATCCCAATCGACTCCGGCTCAGGTCGTGGTACTTGTAAAGAACGAAGCCAATGACTCCACCTTTCACAACTTCGAGTTGAGCCCGAAATAGAGCCGTTTGCGTAGAGCAGGATACCACCAACACTGTGAACTCCGGCAACTGACGTCGAGCTACCGCCGCGCCGCTCCTTCTCATTCACATTTGAACATTGACCTGTTCTCCCAAGCGCGAAAGAGTTCTTCCGATGGCATATCAAATTCGTTGCGGATGCGGACGCCAGGTCGACGTCGAAATGTGGCAGGCGGGGACTGATGTTAAATGTTCCTGCGGACAGGCGGTGCGGGTGCCGTCGTCGGTCGACTTAGTGGGACAACGCGGCGAGCAAGGGAACATGAAAGGATCACCTCACCGCGGCATCGAGTATCACATCATGGATCTGGTGAAGTCGGGCCAGCTCCCAGGAGACCACTGTGTGAACTGCAATTCAAGCACCGTTGGACAAGTGAAACTGTTGTGTGAATGCTCGAAAGCCGTTCTGAAAGTTGAGGGGCCGTCGATTCTCGAGAATGTATTGCGAGTCCTGTTGATGATGCTGTTTCCAATTAAATACCTCCTGCTAACGGGAGGAATGGAATTGGAGAAACGCGTTCAAACGGAAACTGGCAAGGATGTGCTTATCGACACGCCACTCGCCATGTGCGAACAGTGCCGCGAGGAATTCGCTTCCAGGTCAACGGGACGAACCAAACGCTACCTCGAATTGATGCGTTTCATTCCCGAGTACGACGAACTGCTCCAGAAGTATCCACAGGCCGTGCTGCATGAATAGTTCGCTTCGAGGTACCTGTGAGATTACGGCAAATTGTGTAGAGCGAATTATTCCTGCGGTGAATTGAAGAATTACCGCAGCGAGCGCCGAGGGACGCAGAGGAATAAGATGAACCTTCCTCTCTTCTCTGCGTTCCTCGGCGCACTCTGCGGTTCAAATCTTTTGGTTTTTTGAATAAGCACTACCGTGACTCGTACTTCCTCCAGCGAGACATCCAGTCATTCGGCGTGACCATCTTTACCGCACGCCGACACGATGTTACGGTGAGAGTCGCTTCTCTTGGAGGATCTCTCATGTCTCAATCTCGACTCGCCTTCACCACGATAGCACTAATTGCCGTGCTCACAGCTTCTGCAGTCGGACAAGATCAAAACGGCGACTCGGTTGCTTCCTTCATTCACCCCGACTTCTGTGCCACGGTGGTGGTACATCCCAGTCAAATTGCGAAATCGGAATTGGGGAAGCAGGTTCAATTTCCTGCACTCGTGCGTTCGCTGATAGAACAGGCAGATGTCGACGCCGACACGGCCATGCAGTTTTGGGGTCCGGATAAGGTCACACGGCTGACAGCACTTATCGATCCTCTCACCGGCGGTGATGTCGGTTTTCTTCCTGGACTTGTGGTGGAGTTTCAAACTCCGGCAACTGGCTTTCAGGCGATTCGTGCACTTTGGCCGGACAGTCGCGTTTCCACGACGGACAACAGCCTGCTGGTTGAACTCGACACATTGGCGGGAGAAGAAATTCGGGCGTACATCGCAAATCCTCGCACCGTGCTCATCGCACCGGCTTCGACGCTGGAGAAAATGCGAAATGCTCCCCAGAATGCAGCCAACCAGTTGCGACGACAATTTGAGAATGATTTCGACAATAGCGGCCTCATGGTGACTTACGTCAGTGGGCCGGCTCTGAAGAAGACGCAGGAACTCACCGGGCTCAACAGCCGCGAACTGCGGGACGACGAACAGACCGACGAATTCGTCAAAACTCTGCTGCTCGACGTGCTCTCGTTTTCATTCAAGCTTAGCGTCGATGCACGTCCCACGCTCAACCTCAAGGTCAACTGCAAGCAGGCGACGACTGCTGTCGAACTGTCGGAAATGCTCAACGGCGGCGTCGACACTCTAGTCCTGGCGATTTCGACACCTGAGTCGAGAAAGGTACTCAAGCAGGAATTCGGCACAGAGGTGCCCTCCCCAGTCACCGGCCTCATCGACAGTCCGGCCATGCGAGACTTCATCCGAGCCCTGCAGTTTGAGCGACATGGGAAGGACATCGACTTGTCGCTCGAAATACCCAAGCCGGTTTTAGACCTGGCCAGTAAATCGTCACTGGAACTGGCCGAATCCGCCAAGCCCATCCCAGATGACGGCAACTGGGTGGTCATGTTCCGGTCGGAGAGTCCGAAGTTTTGGAACACGAACACGAATGACGGTCCCAACCGCTTTGCAATTCCACTCTCTCGCGCTCCGTCGAACATCAAATACCTGCGACTCAAGCATGAAGATGGCAGCAGCGTCATCATTGAAATGTCGAAATCGCAGCTCGGCAAACAGTTCGAGCGTGGCCAATTCGGCTGGGTCGGCACCAACCTGAACCAATGGAACGGACGCCACCTTGGGATTTACGACCGACGCTGGACCGACAACGAACGGGGCAGCGTCCACATTTGGCCACTACAGAATCGCGGCATTCGCGGCTGGGGTTTTGGGAACCACGTCAAAATCGACGACGGTCAATGGCATGCCTGGGGCGGCAAAACCATTCCCAAGACGGTGTTTGAGATTTCAGTAAAATCAGGGCAGTTGACCGCTGAGGAGAGACAGGCGTTACTGAAGTAAGCAAATCGGGACATCACCTGTTGCATCATTGGAACTCCAATGTTCGAACCATATGCAGAAAATGTTCATGGTGACTTCTATGTGGAGAAGGATTGCTGTCTGTGCTGCCATGTTCCTGTAACTCTCGCGCCCGATCTTTTCCGTTATTCGTACGACAGCGAAGGTTGTCCGAGCCACTGTTTTGTATCGCAACAGCCCGTCTCAAAGGATGAACTGGAACGCATGTTTGACGTCATCACTTGCGCAGACCTCCGTTGCGTTCGCTACGGTGGAAGTGATTTTGGAATTGTTGATCGTCTCACTGAACTTGGACAGAAAGCAATTTGCGATGTGGTAATCAATTCTTTCAACGAGAACGATGAATCACCGCCACCCAAGACGTAAGCCAAACGCTTTCAAATGGCAGTCGTTACCCAAACTACGTATGCTAATGTTGTCGTCTTTTCCAATTGCGAAGTCACACGGAGTTCGCCATGCGACGGTTTCTGCTATTTCTGTTTGGTCTGCTCTCTCTCTCCACCACAGCATCGGCCCAGCGCCGATTCGATGATGGGACGGAATTCATTATTGATCGTCGCGGTGTCCCGACGTGGAAGGTCGATACGGACTTCCCTGATGATCTCTTCACCTTCGTCCGCATTCGGTACAATCCGTATGGTGGACGGCGTGGGAAATGGGCGACCGACTACCCCGATAGCGATCTCAACTTCTCGTATCGGTTGCATCAGCTCACATCGCTGAAGGTGAACCCGAATCCCATTGTGCTCGATTTGGACAATCCCAAGCTGTTCGACTATCCGTTCATTTACTTCTGTGAACCGGGAGGGGCCTGGGGAAACGGATTGGAATTCACGCAAGAAGATGCCGTCACACTGCGGAAGTACTTCGACAACGGCGGCTTTGCCATGTTCGATGACTTCTGGGGTGAAGAAGAGTGGCATGCGTTCTATCTGGAAATTCGCAAGGTATTCCCAGACCGAGAACCAGTCGATCTGGACCGGGAGCATCCGATTTTTCATTGCGTCTACGATTTGCGTAAGACCGACAATTTGCAGGTACCGGCAATTAACGTGGCCCTCAGTGGTCGGACTTATGAACGGCCCGACGCACAAGAGGTGCATTACCGCGCCATCCTTGATGACAACGACCGCATTGTCGTCATGATTTGTCACAACACCGACCTGGGTGATGGCTGGGAGCGCGAAGGGGAAAATATCGACTACTTCCACAACTTCTCAGAGAAAATCGCCTACCCGCTGGGAATCAACATTGTCTTCTACGCAATGACACATTGAGCAGCGTGAGGTGATGCGTTTCATGGGAGGGCGAGGCTCCCGCCGAGCCGCATTGCAAATTGAGGCTGGTACCGTATTCGCGGCTCAGCAGGAGCTTCGCCCTCCCCGTTCATTCTTCTCCGCCCTCCCGATTCGATTACCTGAATAGATTGTCTGCATGAGCAACACCCCCATTCGTATTGGTGTCATTGGAGCCGGAGGCATTGCCGCCAAGTTGCACTTGCCGGAGTTGTGCGACGTAGCTCACGTTGAGGTTGCGGCATTGGCCGGGCGGTCTCAATCACGGCTGGAAACGTTGTGTCGGAAGTTCTCAGTGCCGCGCTGGACGCATTCCTATGAAGAGGTGATTGCCGACCCCAACCTCGACGGCGTGGTCATCGCACTGCCGCATCCGTTGCACGTGAAGTATGGACTCATGGCGCTCGATGCAGGCAAGCACATTCACATGCAGAAGCCACTCAGCACTTCGCTCGAAGAGGCAGATGAGTTTGTGCGGCGTGTGGAGGCGTCAAATTCAATTGTGCTGGCGCTCCCTTACGTTGCTCGACCGCACGTACTCGCTGCGCGGGAACTTGTTCAAAGCGGTGCGCTGGGAACGGTCGCTTCGGCACATGCTCGATTCAGTCACGGTGGTCCCGAAGTGTACTACGCCACCGTTCAGGCCATTCTTGAAGAAGAAATCTCCAGTGAGGACTTGTGGTTTTTTGACGCGAACCGGGCCGACGTCGGTGCTCTGTTTGATATGGGCGTGTACGCCATTGCTCACCTAGTCACGGTGCTGGGATCGGTCGAGAAGGTCACCTGCCGCATGACGACGGTGGCCAAGCCGACGGAACTGGAGGACACGGCTTCGCTCATCCTTGAATTTGTAAACGGAGCCATCGGCACGGCGGAAACCGGCTGGTGCGATGGTGCTCGAACGTACGGATTCTCAATTCATGGAACAGAAGGAAAGCTGACGAATCCACCGCTCACCGGAAATCTCATCCACTCCCGCCCCAGTTCACTGGTCGATGAAGATGCACCGCTCCTCGAAACTCCGGTCAACACATCGCAACACCCTGATGTGAACTCGCATCAGCACTGGATTGACTGCATTAAAGCTAGGGTGCAGCCTCCCCTTACGAATGCAAGCACGGCTCGCCATGTGACGGAAATCATGCTACGAGCCAAGGAATCGGCGGCGGAGAGTCGCACGGTCGATGTCCAAAGTCGGATTGAATTGTCGTAGTAACGCCGTTCTCAGTTGCATCTCACTGACCCGATAAGCTGAGAATCTGACAGGGAATAAGCGTTTTGACTTGCGAAGTCGCTGGTCTCCGGTGACACTTTGCGGACACTTTTGGCTGAGTTGCTCGCCAATTCCATCCCACCGTTGCCCCTATCGAACGCCCTTCCATCATGGCACACGAATGGTACAAGCTCGACGAACTGGCTCAGCACCTGGGTCGTGATCGTCGTGAAATCGAACGACTCGTTAACCGTGGTCGCATTCCCGGTCATAAGCGAGGTTCCGAATGGCAGTTCCATTCCGCCGAAATCTCGCAGTGGCTCGAGCAGGAAATGCGGGACTTTTCCGACAGCCAGTTGGCGAACGTCGAACGGACGCAGCAATCCTCCGAAGTATCGGCGGAAGTACCCGTCAGCAGTCTGCTGAAAGAAGAGTACTGCCAGGTTCCCCTCGAAGGACGCACGAAGCGGTCCGTCCTCGAAGGACTCGTGGAAGTTGCCGGACGGAGTTGGCAAATTTGGGAGCCAGCCACCGTGCTGAAGGCGGTGCAGGAACGTGAAAAAATGATGTCGACGGCGCTTGATTGCGGCGTGGCCTTTCCTCACCCTCGTTTGCCCATCCCCGATTCACTCGGCCAGTCTATTGTCGCATTTGGCCACACGAGCTCCGGCATCCCCTTCGGTGCTTCGAATGGTTCGATGGCAGACTGTTTCTTCCTCATTCTCTGTCGCGATACCAAAACACACCTGCAGGTGCTGGCCCGATTGTCCCGCATGATTCAACTGCCAGACTTTCTTCCCAACCTGCGCGCCGCGGAAGATTCAACCGCCGCCTATGAAGCAATTCTCACGGCAGAACAGCAAGTGAGTTGATTCAACTTGAGCACATGAGTAGCCTGCATTCAAGTAACTGCTGATGCGTTAATGCGGTGTCAGCGTTGTTGAACCGCACTTGGAATCGAACTTCGTTTGTGGATTGCTCTATGAAACTTCTTCTTCCTCTTGTTGCCGGCTTTGGTTTGTTGCTGACCCAGTCGGCGACTGCTCAGGACACGCTCAACTTCCCAGTTCTCGGCGAAACCATTCGGCATGATGCCGCTCTCGATTCGCTTATTGAACCCGGCACACCACTGCAGGTCCTGTCCTCTGGTTTTGAATGGACCGAAGGCCCCGTGTGGGTTCCGGAAGAAGGTGGCAAGGGATACTTGTTGTTCTCGGATATCCCCAACAATGCCATCATGAAATGGGTGGAAGGCGAAGGCGTTTCGCTTTACATGCAGCCCTCGGGATTCACCGGCCCTGGCGAGTACGGCGGGGAACCCGGCTCGAACGGACTGCTGCTCGATCCCAAGGGACGGCTTGTCTGCTGCGAACACGGTGATCGCCGCCTGTCGGTTCTCACCAAAGATGGTGGCAAACGTACGCTGGTCGACAACTACAAAGGGAAGCGACTGAACAGCCCGAATGATGCTGTCTTCCACGCCAATGGCGATTTGTATTTCACCGATCCCCCATACGGTCTCCCCAAGCAGTACGACGACCCCCGTCGTGAACTCGACTTCTGTGGCGTTTACCGACTGAGCACGAGCGGCGAAGTAACGCTACTGACAAAGGAAATGACCCGCCCCAACGGCATTGGCTTCTCGCCTGATGGTAAGACGCTGTACGTGGCACAATCCGATCCTGAAGCCGCTCTGTGGAAGTCATTCCCAGTGAAAGAAGATGGCACACTCGGGCCGGGCAAAGTGCTGTTTGATGCCACCGACGCCGTGGAAAAAGGCTGGCCCGGTCTGCCTGACGGAATGGCTGTCGACAAAGACGGCAACCTGTTCGCCACCGGCCCCGGCGGCGTTTACGTTTTCTCGGCTGCTGGCAAGCTGCTGGGACGTATCAGCACAGGTGAGCGGACTGCCAACTGCACATTTGGCGGCCCCGACAACTCGATTCTGTACATTACGGCCGACATGTACCTCTGCCGCATCCAGACCAAGACTTGTGGAATTCAGCACAAGTAATGGTTCGAGTGGACAGGTTTTTACCTGCGTTCCATCAAAGTTCTCGCAAACGTCGCGGCCACTGTCGCGACGTTTGCCCTTTTGCTGACGACAAAACTTCTGCGGAAAGCCATTTGGGCGGTTGTTGTCCGCCATGTTGTCGTTAGCATCTAGCAACACAACTTGAGCGAGTGCTGAAATGGCCTCGTTCGCATCCTATTATTTTCCTTCCGGAGTTTCCGCTGCATGTCCAGCACCCCTCACAATCACGATGGCGACTGCTCAATTGAAGAAGGCATTGCATCACTCGTTTTGTCGTTTGCCGAACTGTCACTTGCCCACCTGGACTTTGCCGTCATCACCACCGATTCAGAGAAGTGTCGACTGGCTGTCGCCTATTTCCTGGGAGCTGTTCGCGGTCTGACTCGCATGGAAGACCTTGATGACGAGCAGGTAAAGGCCGTCTTCCAAATGGTGATTTCCGAAATCTTCCCCTGGTCGGACGAGGAAATCATTACCGCGGTTGATGCGGCTCTGGCAGCAGAAGGAATCGAAGATCACGAAGACGCCGTTGATCGTGGCAGTGAGGCAATCGAAGCCGCACTCGTGGCTGCCTTTGGTCTCACCGATTTGCTCGAACCGGAATTCGATGACGAGGAGTAAATCCCTGCAAATGACTCGGAACTCCTTCGTGTTTTTTTCACAGGCTCAGCAGATTTCGTCGTGCGTGCAGCTATAATGCAGGTACGAACACGAGGGTCTCATGAAAAAGTGTCTTCGCTGTAACAAGCAAGCCAATTTGCATATCACGGAAATCAAGAACGGGAAAGCTCATCCCGTTCATTTGTGTGAGTCGTGCGCGCAGGAATACCTGAACGTTGTTGACCTCAGCGGCAAGGCTGAGTCGTTCGACTTCGAGGAGGAAGCCTCGTCCTCGACTCCGGACATTCCGGAAGTCGATCCCACCAAGGCTTGTCCGTACTGTGGTATTACACATAAAGAGTTTCGGGCGTCCGGGCGTTTGGGCTGTTCGCACGACTATGAAGTGTTTCGCGAGCAACTCATCCCTTTACTCGAAAACATTCATTCAGGCGAAATTCAGCACGTGGGGAAATGTCCGCCACGCGTGTCCGACTCAAGTCGTCGCCACTATGAACTGTTGCGATATCGGAGCCTGCTGAAGGCCGCCATCAACGACGAAAACTACGAGACCGCCGCCGAACTGCGGGACAAAATCCAGGCCCTGGAAGACCTCGAAGAAAATGGGGGCTGAGCGAGCCCTGCCAGTTTTCCAGACGCCTGCCTGAAATAGAATTCGAAAGCAAAAGCAAACCATGCCAGCCACGAAGAGTGTTCCCGATAGCCACGGTCGTTTCGGAGAATTCGGTCGTCGATTTGTTCCTGAAACCCTCATGCAGGCGCTGGAAGAACTGACGATCGAATACGAGAAGGCAAAGCAAGATCCGGAATTCCAGTCGCAACTGGAGCATCTTCTCGGAACCTATGTCGGTCGCCCCAGTCCGTTCTATTTCGCTGAGCGACTTACCGAGCATTGTGGCGGAGCGCAAATCTACTTCAAGCGCGAAGACCTCAACCACACCGGCGCACACAAAATCAACAACACCATTGGACAGGCGCTGCTCACCCTGCGAATGGGCAAGAAACGCGTCATTGCCGAGACGGGAGCCGGTCAGCACGGCGTGGCGAGCGCCACGGCCTGTGCACGATTCGGTTTGGAATGTGTCGTGTACATGGGGGCAGAAGACATCCGCCGCCAGAAACTGAACGTGTTCCTCATGCGAAATATGGGAGCCGAAGTGCGCCCAGTGCATTCGGGGTCCAAGACGCTCCGCGATGCCGTGAACGAAGCCATGCGTGACTGGATGGCGAGTGTTGAAACGACGCACTACATCATCGGTTCGGTCATCGGTCCGCATCCCTTCCCCATGATGGTGCGGGACTTTCAGTCGGTCATTGGCAGCGAATGCCGCAAGCAGTGCCTCGACGCACTGGGCCGTCTGCCAGATGAAGTTATCGCCTGTGTGGGAGGTGGCTCGAATGCGGCGGGCATGTTCTATCCATTCGTCGAGGATTACGACGTCAAACTGACCGGTGTCGAAGCGGGGGGACTGGGCTCTGCCCCTGGTCAACACGCCAGCCCGCTGACTTATGGTCGACCAGGCGTATTGCACGGCAGTTATAGCTACGTCCTGCAGGACGACGATGGCCAAACCCTCGACGTGCACTCCGTCTCTGCTGGTCTGGACTATCCCGGCGTTGGTCCTGAGCACAGTTATTGGCGCGATTCCGGTCGGGTCCAATACACAATGGCGGAAGATCACGAAGCCATCCAGACGTATCAGCTCGTTGCGAAGCTCGAAGGCATTCTGCCAGCCGTCGAGAGCTCGCATGCCATCGCACATGCCATGAAAGCGGCGCGAAAGCGTTCGGCAGACGAGGTGATTGTGGTCTGCCTGTCGGGCCGTGGTGACAAAGACGTCGCGGAAATTGCCCGAATTACCGGTCAGGAGTTCTAGCAGAGGGCTACGTTTCGCCATGCTCCCTGTCGGCTGGTTGCGAAAACTGTTCGGCGACCGGGGTGAAAACCTCGCGGCGAAATTTCTCCGCAACAAGGGCTACAAAATCCTGGCCCGGCAGTCTCGGAACTTTGTGGGCGAAATTGACATCATTGCCAGCCACGGCGAACGGATTGTGTTTGTTGAGGTAAAGACCCGTACGTCCAACCGTGCTGGCCATCCTGCCGAGGCGGTGACGACTCAGAAGCAGAAGCAAATTGGCCGAGCGGCTCTGGTGTGGCTCAAGCGAAACAACCTGCTCGACCGGGGATGCCGCTACGACGTCATTGCCATTACCTGGCAAGATCGACAAGATCCTCTCATCGAACATTTTGAATCAGCCTTCGCACCACCAATCGACTGGTAGTTTCAGCACACCTCCATTCTTGTCCCATGTCGAGTCCTGACAACTCTCATCGGCCCACACGTCAGCGGTACCGCGCACCCGCTGAGTCGGGACAATACATGGCCGTTCCGGAATTGTCGCAAAGCTTTGAGTTGGCGCAGCAGAACGCCGAACTTCTCGATACAGCCAGCGTCGAAATCGCTGGTGAACCGCTATCCGAGTTGCGGAAACAGGCACGACTTGAGGCCGTCGCCAGAGTGCGGGAGTTTGCTCAAACGTTGGGACTGAAGAAACAATCGCCCGCTGATTTCACCTCTCTCGTAGTTGTTACGGGACACCAACCGGTTCTGGCTCATCCCGGTGTCTGGGTGAAGAATGCCTGTGTCGACGCAGTCGCCCAACGTGCAGGTGGCACGGGACTGAACGTTGTTGTCGACAGTGACATCTGCTCGACGCAGTGCATTACAGCTCCGGCTGGTACCGCAGCAGCACCACTGCGTTCAAGTCTCTGCTTCGACGCGCCGCAGCCGCCTCAGCCGTGGGAAGAGACGCGCACTCACAGTCGGAAACAGTTGCTGGGGTTCGGGGATGCCGTTGCTGACCACCAGCGAGCAAACTGGAACATCGAGCCCGTTGCCGCCGATTACTGGGGAGCGATTACTGAATATGAAAGCGAAAGCCTACCGGAGTTGCTGACACGTGCCCGCGTTGTCCAGGAAGCCAAATGGGGCTGGAACAATTTGGAAGTCGCGCTCAGCAAGTTGAGTCGCACAGATTCGTTTCTCAAGCTGCTGCTGCACATCTGTCAAAACGCGGTGGAGTTTCACCGCGCGTACAATGCGTCAGTGAGAGCATATCGCTCAGCTAATGGTGTAAAGAACCATCGTCATCCCGTGCCTGATCTTGCTGAGACGCAGCAGGGACAGGAACTCCCGTTCTGGATTTGGAAGTCCGGTGCGAGTCAGCGTCAGCCACTGTACGTTAGATGCATAGACAGTTCACTGGCACTCTCAACCGGCACTGAATTGATCGCTGAGATCCCCATTGCCGACGTACCCACCGCGATTGCGGAATTGAAGCAATTTTCCAGCGACTGGAACATTCGCCCGCGAGCACTCATCACAACGCTGTATCTGCGACTGTTCATCGCCGACCTGTTCGTGCATGGCATTGGTGGAGCCAAGTACGACGAGATTACTGATCAAATCATCCGTGACTTCCTGCACCTGCAGCCCCCCGCCTATCTCACGCTGACCGCCACGCTCCGATTGCCAATTGTTTCGTCAACAAGCTCGGCGGATGACGTTCGAAAACTGAAGCGATCCCTGCGCGATCTCACGTACAATCCTGTTGCGGCACTCTCGTTGCCAGAAACACATCCTCTGGCGATCGAGCAACGAAAGCTGGTCGCTGAAACGCAGTCGGGCGACCGGGAACACAGCCGCGAACGGCACCAGAAATTCCTCGATATTCGTCGCCAGTTGAAGCCACTTATTGATGAGCGACGCGAAGCTCTGCAGCGCGAGTTACAGATGGCACAGCACCAGTTGGCGGCGAATCAAATCCTGGGGAACCGCGAATACGCAGCCATTTTGTTTCCAGAAGAATCGCTGCTGGAGTTGTTCGATTCTGTTCGCAATGGTATTGGCTAACGGAATCTACATCGTACGGACGACGGGTGCGGCGGCGGGTTGCCAGTCGATGAGTCGTAACTCGACCGACTCATATCCCCGGTAGCGATTCAACCCCGCGGAGAAACAGATGTTGATTGGCCCATTGACCTCAGCAATTTCATCGGCCCAATGTCCCTTTCCAAATGCAATGCAGCGGTAGGACTTTTGTCCATGTCGCACGCGCATGGAGAGGTGACGGTCGCCGCCTCCCATTTTGGTGGGAGCATCAAACAGTTCGACGGAGCTGGCACAGAACACGGGGCGGGGATGCCCGGCGCCAAACGGCCCCAGCCACTCCAGTTCTTTCACGGCCCGGTTTGTTAAATCGGGGAGGGACACTTCCGCATCGACGGCGAGTTCGGTGTCGTCCTCGCTGAAGACATGGTTCTCCCTGATGTAGGCCACCAGTGCGTCGCGAAATGCTTCGACCTGACCTTCCTCAATACGGAGTCCGGCAGCGGCTTTGTGTCCACCGAATCCGACAAGGTACTGGCTGCAGGCCGCCATTCCCGAATGCAAATCGAAGTTTGCGAATGACCGACCCGATCCCTGGCCAATTCCCGTTTCGCCATTGAGGGCGATCATAATGGCGGGACGCTCGAAGTTTTCGGCAATGCGGCTGGCGACAATTCCAATGACGCCGGGATGCCAGTCGTCGCTGGCAAGCACAATGGCACCATGGTGCTCCCACTCGGGATGTGCATCGACCATGTCCTTCGCCTGCTTGTAAATGCGGCGTTCGACAGTCTGACGGTTCTTGTTGAGCTGGTCGACATAGTCAGCCAACTGCGCCGCCCGCTGCAGATTGTCGGTCGTGAGCAGTTCGACAGCGAGCCGCGCCTGTCCAAGTCGACCCGCCGCGTTAATGCGGGGAGCGAGTGAGAATCCGATATCTTCAGCCGTCAACTCTTCCTGTTTCTCCACACCCGCCACACGCATGAGCATACCGAGTCCAGGAGTCGATTTTTCGACGAGTGTGCTTAATCCGTAACGCACAATAATTCGGTTTTCACCTACGAGGGGCACGACGTCGGCCACAGTGCCCATCGCAGCCAGGCCCACAGCCGTCTTCAGGTATTCGCGCATACGGGGCGAGGCTTTTTGACCATCACCCAGCCGCTGGCAAATTCCCCAGGCCAGTTTGAAGGCGACGCCCGCACCGCACAAATCCGGGAAGGGATACTTACTCCCCGGCAAGCGAGGATGCACCAACTCCGCAGCATCCGGGAGTTGTTTGTCCATGGTGTGGTGATCGGTGACGATGAGTTCGAGCCCCAGCTCCTTAGCCACGGCCGCTTCGTGAACACTGCATATCCCGCAGTCGACAGTCACGACAATGCGGTTCGGATCTTGCGAATGCAGTTCACGCAGGGCCTGTTCGTTGAGTCCATACCCTTCTTCCATCCGACATGGGATGTAGTAGTCCACCTCAGCGCCAGCGAGCTTAAGGCAATGCCACAGAATGCTTGTGGCCGTGACGCCGTCGACGTCGTAGTCCCCGTAAATGGTGATGCGACGTTTTTCGCGAACGGCGGCCACAATGCGGTCGGCAGCATTCGACAGGCCTGGCATGTCGTCCGGGGAATGCAGTTGCTGCATTTTCGCTTCAACAAAACCGCGCGCTGCCTCGGCCGTTTCCAGCCCACGTGCCAACAGCACCTGAGCCAGTAACGGCGAACAATTCATTGCCGAAGCCAGCCCTGCAATTCGGCCTGCATCGTGCGGCGTAAAAGTCCATTTCCTGGGCATTTCCGTTCCACGCTCTCCTGAGAATTTCTGTAGTGACACCACACTAAACAATACGGACCCGTTTCGCCACTTCTTCCGACAAGATCCTGACAATTGCTGAAATCACTCTCACAAATTCACGCCTGCCGGTAACTGCATTCACCCTCCCAGGCGAAGCCGTCCGGGAGCGTGAAGTTACCTGACAGCCTGCCACCATTGGTCGCCTGCATCCGAGACATGTCACGCGATGTCAATCTGATTGACCAGCCGCTGGCAACGTGGTATCCATATTAACGAGTCTTCTGTCTTTCGCGGATCATCCCGTGGGATCCGACGCGTTACGCAGAACGTCTCATTCTGTTACACAGAAAATGCTTTTGCCTAACGATTAGTTCGTCGGAACCGAAATACAACTATGTGGATCAAGTTTAATACCGACTATGTTGCTGGCATTATTGGTGGTGCCGGATTACTTCTGTTTCTGCTTGCGCTTTCCGCAGATTCAGGAATGATCGCCGCCGATGGACTCAAAGGCGCCGGGACAAAGTTCGCGGGGCTCGCGATGATTCTTGCTGGCGGCGGAATGAAGTGGCGAGCTCAAGGCCGACAGAAACCGTGAGTCGTCGTAGACTGGGTTGAGCAAAGTCAAGTCGGTCATCATGTGCAATTTGGCTTGGCAAGAAGTTGGACCAAACCCAGAATTCGATGATCCACCTGCAATGCTGGGATGCGTTTGGCGGCTATCCCAGCCTACCTTACTCACACCGAGAAGTCCGGCGATCGAACCAATGGCAGCATTTTACACACTTCTTTACGTTGCCCCTCCTGAGGATGCGGAGACGATTGCCGTTGACGCCAACGAGGATGCAATGGAACGGTATCCGAATGCTTGGCTTCAATATATTGGCGACGAAGAACTCGTCGCCCTTTGGGACATACTTGAGGGTGAAGATAATGACGGAACGCTGATGGGCGACTTGACCTATGCATCGCCCGAAGGGGACGTGATGGTTATGGCCGCACCGGAACAATTTGTAATTGCCGTCGGCAACATTGCGCAGGGCGATCTCGAGCGCGTAGCAGAAAAATGGCAGTCCTCAGATCTTATGGTACAGTGGACACATGCCGATGTGATCGCTGTCCTTACACAGCTAATCGGCATTTGCAGGGTGTCAATGGAATCAGGGCATCCGCTTCTTCAGGTCGCCAGCATCTAACATCAACTGTGGTTGGCGGGCGGGTGGCTGTGGTCAATCTGTCGAACGTTGCGTCTGCATTTGAATTGGGCTTAATCGACTGATTGCCCACAGGGTGAAAGGCAAGCCCAATTGACTGGGGGCAATTCGCTGCCCGCGTCGTCTGAATGGAAGGAACCCACTTCAGCAATTTGACCCCAGCCACGTGCCGAACAGCGAATCCAACTTCGCATGCACCTGACGTACACCGTCTTCTCAGCTACACTGCCGGACTTCGGCTGTGGACTGTTGTCCTCGGCCTGCAGAGTCTTGTTGCTGAAACTGTGTAATGGCAAGTCAGACGTTGAGAGTTGGAATTGTTGGTGCCGGCGCGAATACGAAGTTGCGTCATATTCCCGGCATGCGCGCGATTGAAGGCGTGGAAATTGTCGGGGTAGTGAATCGGACGGTGGAGTCGACGGCGCGTGTGGCTGAGGAGTATGCAATTCCTCATCGTTTCGCGCACTGGAGTGAACTGGTTGCCTCGCCGGACATTGATGCTGTGGTCATTGGGACATGGCCCAATTTGCATTGCGAAGTCACCTGTGCCGCGTTGAATGCGGGTAAGCATGTGTTATGCGAAGCCCGGATGGCCCGCAACTTTGCTGAAGCGAAGCAAATGCTGGAAGTGGCCCGGGCGAATAAGGATTTAGTTGCCCAGATTGTTCCCAGTCCCTTCGGGCTGGAATGCGGTCCCACCGTGGAGGCCATGATCAAAGAACACTACCTCGGTGATTTGCGCGAGATGGTGGTCATTGGGGCGACTGATCAATTCTGGGATTACAATCTGCCGCTGCATTGGCGGCAGGATGAAGAAATCAGTGGACGCAACGTGCTGGCGTTGGGCATTCTGCATGAAACGCTCATGCGGTGGGCTCCAGAGCCGGTACAGGTATTCGCCCAGGCGGAAACATTCGAGCCGACGCGTCCCGCCCCGGAAGGCGAAGGCTATCGCGAAGTCACCATTCCAGACAGCGTCCAAATCCTGGCGGAACTCAAAGGAGGCGTGCGTGCCATTTACCATTTGAGTGGCAGCATTCTGTTCGGCCCGGGACTGCAAATTCATTTGTACGGCAGTCGCGGCACCATCAAAGTGACGTTCGCCAATGGCACCGAAACCGTGCACTGCGGTCGCGCGGGGGACAAGGAACTCCAGTTGCTGGAAATACCAGAAGACGAACGGGGCAAGTGGCAGGTTGAAGAAGAGTTCGTCAGGGCAATTCGCGGGAATAAAAAGGTTCGACTGAACGATTTCAAAACGGCCCTCGCTGGTATGGAGTTTACCGAAGCGGTTGGCCTGAGCATTGAAGAGGAAGCAGCGATTTCGTTGCCATTGGATGAGTAAACGACATGGACAGTGATATTGCTCAACTTGAAATTCCGTTCGGTGCCTCTCAGCTGTTTGTGGCGAACGTACTGAAACGCCAGCTCGTCATGGCGTTCGACGCCCCACAGTCGGTCGCGAATCCCGTCGAACTGATGACCGACGCATTGGAATCACCCCTCGGAATTTCGGCGTTACGTACAACCATTGTGCCGGGTGATCACATCGCGGTCGCCATGGCACGAGACACGCCCGTTCCGGAACAAGTCATGTTCGCTCTCTGGGATGTCCTGGATGACGTTGGTGTCAACGCCGCTGATACCACGCTCCTGTTTCCCTCTGCGTTCGATATCAGTGTGCCGCCGAATGCTCTCAGCGAATTATCCGATGATGCGGCAAAAGCTGTGCAGCAACACACGCACGACCCTCTCGACGAGGGAGGCTGCAACTACCTGGCCACGTCAGCGAGCGGGCAACGGATTTATTTGTCGCAACACATTCTCGACGCCGACTTTGTGCTGCCGGTTGATGTCATTTGCCCCGATTCTGTTCTCGGAGTGCGCGGCAGTGTGAGCTGTCTGTATCCCGGATTCAGCGACACCGAGGCCATTCGAAAGTGCCTTGGCCAAGGACATGACGAATTGAGTTCAGACGACCTTCGGCCCCTGCGGCAGTTCGTGGAAGAAGTCGCCTGGCTCTTGGGCGTACAGTTCTGCGTGGGACTCATCCCCGGTGCCGATGGTGGAATCCTGGCTGCCTGTGCTGGAACGCCGGACGTTGTGTTGCGGGCTGGCATGGAGAGTTATCGCCAAAGCTGGGAAGTTGAAGTCACAGAGAAGAGTGACATTGTTGTCGCCGCTGTTCAGACGGGAACAAATGGCACGACCTGGGAAGAAGTGGGACGCGCCGTTGACGTGGCGCGCAAGTTCGTAAACAAAGGGGGCCGCATTGTGGTGTTGAGTGAACTCGAAGCGAAACCCGGTCCCGGCCTTTCGATGCTTGCCAGCCAACGCTCAGCCAAGTCGGCGCTCAAAGTCGTCCGCAAAGAAATGCCGCCCGATTTGCTCACGGCAACCCGCATTGCCAAGGCAGCCGACCGGGCTGATGTTTATCTCCTCAGCAAGTTGCCGGAAAACGTCGTGGAAGACCTGTTTCTGTTTCCCATTTCCAGTACCGACGAAGTTCAGCGACTGCTCAATGGGGGCGAGACCGTCACCATTCTGGGAGGAGCCCAGTACATTCTGCCAGTCGTTCCGTAACCACGAATCCCGGTTGCTCGTGGCCAATACTGGTTAAATACAGCAACAGCTTGAGCAGGGCGGGCCGAGCCTTCCAGCAGAGCGTGATATGGCTCTGCAATTCCAGCGGACGGTGGGTTGCAACTCGCGACGGACTCCGACATGCTCCCAATACGCCGCATTGATGTAATGTTGATTGAGAGAAAAATTGAACCGTCCGCTGAAACAGTTGCTGGAGTCATGGATGTCGTCAGGGGTGACGCACGTCTCGCCCGCGCGCGAGGAGCTGTGCTCAATTCCGTCACCACAATTGACTCAGCCAGTCAGTGAAGCTGCTTCGTCTACCGCTCATGCCTCTGAAATAGTGGAGCCGGTTGCTGAAGAAGTAGCGCCGCCTGTTGCCGAAACAAATGGCAGCGTGGTTTCCGCTGTGCCACAGGGTAAGAACCTGACGAAAGCTGAGCGCGAAGGGGCGCTGGCGGAAGTGGCAAAGTGTGTGGCCGACTGCACTCGCTGTTCGGAACTAGCTCAGAAACGGACGCAAACGGTGTTTGGCGTGGGAAATCCCCAGGCCCGTGTGATGTTTATTGGCGAAGCTCCGGGAGCTGACGAAGATGAACAGGGCGAACCGTTTGTCGGCAAAGCCGGGCAGTTGCTCAACAAAATCATTGAGGCATGTGGCTGGAAACGAGAAGACATTTACATTTGCAACATACTCCGCTGCCGTCCCCCCGGAAATCGAACGCCCGAAAAGAGCGAAGCGGACAACTGCCGCGAGTTTCTGGATGCACAAATCCGCATTGTGAATCCTGAATACATTGTCTGCTGGGGCTCGTGTGCGGCCAAGAATCTGCTCGATTCTGTCCTGCCCATTGGCAAAATGCGGCGGCGCTGGTTCAAGTACGAGTCGGCACGGGTGTTGTGCACGTACCATCCCTCGTATTTGCTCCGGAATCCAGCGGCCAAGAAGCCTGTCTGGGATGACATGAAACTACTGCTCAGCGACATGGGCGAGCCTCTGCCGTAGTGCACTGTCAGCACATTGGGCCAGTCCTCAGTTTTCATTTACAAGGGAAGAAATGCGAGCGGTTCTGCAGCGAGTGTCGCGTGCTCAGGTGACGGTTGATGGCAGCGTTGTCGGCGCCATCGACGGAGGCATCCTTGTGCTGCTCGGAATTTCCGCAGAGGATACACTCGATGATTTGAACTGGATGGTCCGCAAAGTCGCGGAACTCCGGTTCTTTGAAGACGCCGACGGCAAAATGAATTTGTCAGTGGAAGACGTCGGCGGTGCCGTGCTGGTCGTGAGTCAGTTCACACTCTACGGCGACTGCCGAAAAGGACGCCGCCCTAGTTTCATTGCGGCGGCCGAACCGGCGAAGGCTGTGGAATTCTACGAGAAGTTCTGTGGCGAGTTGACACAGCGCGGATTGCAGGTGGCCACGGGACAATTCCGGGCACACATGGACGTAGAACTCGTTAACGACGGACCAGTGACGCTGCTGGTGGACAGCCGGACGGAGTAACGACTGTCGAAACGAAGTCGTCGCCCGGTTACTGCACCAGGCCAAATTCGCTGGAATTCAAGTAAGCCCAGTACAAGTCGCGGAGCCCTTCGTTAACCGCCAGTCGAGCGGGGACATTTCGTTCCGTTCGCTGCCGCACATAGCTTCGCAGCACCTGACGCAGCGAGGCAAGTTCGCGGTCTGAGGGATAGCGGCTGAGCGTGGCCATGCAAATCTTGCGGATTTTGGTGACGTCGGACTCGTTGGAACTGGCGAGATCGTCGAGTAATGTTCCCGACTCCGCTGAGGTCACACTCTGGACCAAATCACCATTCATCAGGCTCAAGGCTTGTCGCAGCGAGCCATCGAATGTGCAGGATTCACTGTTTTCTTCTGTTTCATCTGGCCGGAAGAACTGACCGAGCCACTCTTCTCGCAAAGACTTCATTTCCATTGATGAATGGATCTGACTCGGCGACGCTCCCGACGAGACAACCAGCGACTGGAACATTTGCTCGGGCGACATCGGCTTCACGTACACGCGACTAAACAATGGCAGCGAACCGTGTTCCGGGGCATCATCGGTCGTTTCTGGCACTTTGCTGGAGAGGCGATACGCTTCGGACAAGCAAATGGCTTCGACGAGTTCCTGCACGTTGTAGTCACTGGAAACGAACCGCTTCGACAACTCGTCCAGCAACTTTGGGTGGCTGACCGGACTATGTGGTCCCATGTCATCGACTGAGGATGTGAATCCATAACCGAAAAACTGTGCCCAGATGCGGTTCACAAATGCCCGGGCGACGTCTGATTCTTCATCACCCAGCAACAGTTCCGCCAAAGCGGCACGGCGATTCGTTTCCGGCTCCAGTGAAATCTCCTGACCGTCATAGCCGGGATACGCCACCTTCACCACACCTTCGAGTGTTTCGTAGAAGCTGCCTTTGGTGCCAGGTTCATCAGCGAGCTCGCGAATTCGCGTACGCTCGCCGGTTTCCTGGTCGATCATAGTCGTCTCGACAATTCGAGTCTGCTGGAAGCAGGCATTGAACGTCCAGAAGTGATCCTGATCCCATTCAGAAACGACCGGGTGTCGGTGACATTGCGAACACTGCACCTGCTGCCCGAGTAATACGCGGGCGGTAATTGCAGTCGCAGGAACGGCTTCGTTGTTCAGATGAGCCAAGAGGAAATTCGCCGCCCCGTTGTCGTCGCCATTTCCTTCAGCGGTGATGAGGTCCGTGACGGTTTCGCTCCAGGGACGATTGGCCGCAAACTGATTGGTGAGATACGTCTCCAGAGCCGGGCGATTAATTGGTGTGCGGGTCATCCGGCCAACGAGCAGGTTGGTCCAGATGTTTGCCAGATTTGCAGCCGCCTCGTTACCAGAAAGCAGTCGCTTGACCAGCAGGGTATCCTTCTCGGTGTTCTTGTCACTGAGGAAAGCCTCCGCTTCCGCCACCGTAGGAATTCGTCCTGCCAGATCCAGGTAAACACGTCGCACCCATTCCGCGTCGGTGGCCCGAGGATTGGCTGCAATTTCGTTCGCCTTCCACTCCTGTGCCAACTGTTTGTCGATGACATCGACAAGCAATGCCTGCGGAAGTTGTATGTCGGGAGCGGGAAGTACATCGGCGACAACGGGTGTCTCCTGAGGCACATGCGTCCGTATTCCAGGCATTGACAATCCCGGAATCTCCACGGGATCAATCACAGGCTCAACGACTGACTCGCTGTTATTGTCGACAACTGCGGCAGAGTTGTTGGGCTGCAGTGCCGGAGGCGGCTGCATGAACAATGCCAACAGCAGCAATGCCAGAATTGAACCAGCAATGGCCAGCCCGGCTGTCAGGCGTCGTCGACCAACGGACTGATTGGTTCCGACTGACTTCTGAACTGCGGGGGCAGCTGTTTCTGATTCTTCCGCAAACTGTTCACCGGGAGCACCTGCGGCGTCCCAGTAAAGCATTCCGTGAAGAGAAGAGGCCCTCACGTAGAGTGACCGGGCTTCTGGATTGCCAATAACCAGTTGCTCCAACTGCGCAATCTGATCAGCGGTTGCGGTCTCTTCAAAGACGGCATCCAGCAGCGAGAGCAGATGATTGCGTTGGTCGGTCGTCATGTGGGATCGGAACGCAGTGCCAGTTGGCGCTGAATACATTCAAGTAACATGCGGCGAATTCGTCCCAGGGACTGATAAACGGAATTCGCTGGGCGGCCAAGTTGCTCGGCCAAATCTTTTCCGGAGGACCCGGGTTGGTAACGGCTTTGGATAAGTTTTCTGTCGCTTGGTCGGAGCTTCTTCAGACAATGCTCGAGGGCGTTCCGTTCGCTTTCGGAGGTCTCGGAGTGTTCGGCAGCCTCATGGGCGATAGCCGAAACAAACTCGTCGCTGAACCGCAACCTGTCTCGGGCTTTGCCTTGCCGCCATTGCAGAATTTCAAAGGTGGCAATTTGCCGTGCCCAAGCCAGGAAGTTGGTACCCGGCTCGAACTGATCGCACTTGGCGACAATGTCAACGTTGGCTTCTTGCAGGATTTCTTCTGCGTCGGTGACACTGCCGATTTGAGCGAGAATGTACAGATACAGCGGGCGTTGTACCCGTGTAAATTCCTGCACAAACTCAGTGCTCAGTGGCTTGGGCGTCATGTGGCAATTTCGTATCCGCAGATGAAAACGGGGACTCCAAACTCGTGCCTGGAATCCCCGTGCAATTGGATTGTACCAGTGTGTTAGCCAATCAGATCTTTAATTGGCTGACCACCGTTGGCGAGTTTCATTGGACGACCACGCTTTGAGGTGTGGACCGTGTCCAGAGGAATTCGCAGTGCGTGAGAAACGGTTGCCCAGAGGTCGCCGGGCAGGTAGCTCTCGCTGACAATACGATCACCGTCCTGGTTGGTTTCGCCGACAGCCACACCGCCGTTCAGGCCAGCACCACCAACCATGACCGACCAACTGGCTGCCCAGTGATCCCGTCCGACGTTGGCGTTAATGCGTGGAGTACGACCGAATTCACCCATGCAAATGATGGCCGTGTCGTCGAGCATTCCACGGGCCTTCAGGTCGCGAACGAGCCCGGCGATACCGGTGTCGAGCATTGGCAGGCGCTGATTCTTCAGGGTGTTGAAGACGTCGTTGTGGAGGTCCCAACCGCCAGGGAAGCGGACTTCAACGAACGGAACACCAGTTTCAACCAAGCGCCGGGCCATGAGCATCATGTTACCGAACTGGTGTCCGCCGTAGCTTTGCTTGACCGCTGCGTCTTCCTGATCCACCTTGAAGGCAGCCATTTGCTGAGACGTCATCAAATTCACGGCTTTGCCGTACACGTCTTTGTGGGCCTGTCCAATGTCGCCACGGTTACTTCCAATGAAGCCGTTTTCGATTGTGGCGAGCATTTCGAGGCGATTACCGAGGCGAGCTGGATCGACACTGTCCATGTTGGCATTCTGGATGTTGCCGCGTGCGTCGACGACGAATGGAGCGTGCGACATGCCAAGGAACCCTGGGCTCATTCCGCCGCCGCCAATGGAGACGAAGGAGGGAATTTCGAGTTCCTTACGCTTTGCACCGAGTTCGTAGCTGACGACCGAACCGAACGTGGGGTGCACGACTGTCGGGTTTGGCACGTAAGCGGTGTGCATGAAGTAGCTGCCGCGGTTGTGATCGGCCTCGCGTGTGCTCATGGCACGCACCACGGAGAGGCTGTCCATTTCCTTCGCGATGTTTGGCAGGTGCTCAGAAATTTGCAGGTCACCAGCGGTGCTGATGGGCTTAAATTCTCCACCATTCTTTGAACCGGGCTTCAGGTCCCACATATCGATGGTAGGAGCACCACCACCCAGCCAAACCAGAATGCAAGCCTTCTGATTCCGCTTCACTTCTGCAGCATTCGCCTGGAGGTGTGACAGGAACTGTGTGGCACCGAGGGTCATGGCACTTCCGGTCGCCATATGGGACAGGAAGTGGCGACGCGACATGCCGGCGGGAGTTGAAAGAGACATTTCGAATTTCCTTGAGTTTAGGAGTTGAGTCTGAATTCGGATTCCGCCGGTGTCTTCAGGCAGGTCATCCGATAAGTAAGTTCAAAAGTTGGTTAGTGGTTCACAATGAACTCGTTCGAGTTCAACAGTGCCCAGTACAAATCCTGGTAAGCGGCCAACGGCGTAGGGCTCGTCGCCATCGTCTTCTTGAGTCGGGTCAACTCGGAGGCAGTTGGATTACGGCCAAGTGCCGACACAAACAATGACCGAACTCGTGCCGGGTCGTTTCGCAAACGAGAATCGGAGAGCACGGAATTCAAGTAACTTCCAGGCTCAGCACTGGTCGCTTTGTCGACCAGCGGGCCGTTCATCATGAGCAATGCCTGCGGAATGCTGCCACTGAAGAGAGTTGGCTCATCTTCTTCGTTTCCGCCGAAGATACGGAGGAAATCTCGCAACCAGCGTTCCCGCTGCTCTTCAGCTTTGTCAAAGCTGCCCGCACCGCTGCGGTGGGCTGCTGTAGCAACCAGCAGTGAGTCATAGAGTTGCTCGGCCTGCATGGTTTTGACATACATGTGGCTGAACAGCGGCACTTCTCCAGCCGACGGAGCGTCGATTTCGTTGTTGCGGTTAAACTGGCTCGTGAGATTGTACGCCTCGGTGTTGCAAATCCAGCGGGCGAGTTGCTTCGTGTCGTAACCGCTCTTCACGAATTCGTCAGTCAGACGATCGAGCAATTCCGGATGGCTCGCCGGATTGTGTGGCCCCATGTCATCGATAGGACGGGTGAATCCGTATCCCATGAAATGGCCCCACATCCGGTTGACATAGGCCTTGCCGACGGTGTGTTCCGCATCATCATGGCACATGAGGCGGGCAAGTTCCTGACGTCGGTTTGTTTCTCCGCCGGGATCAATTTCTGTTCCGAGGTAATTCGGAATGGCGACCTGAACCAGTCCGTTACGCAGTTCGTAGTAGACGGGGCCGCTGAAGTCCGTGAAGGCGAGTTCCGAGTAATCGTCCTCGTTTTGACCCGTCTTGGGATCGTACTTGTCGTGATCGATGCGGCGTGTCTGACGCAAGAAGCTGTTGAAGCCCCAGAACTGATCCTGCTTCCACTCATTAAATGGGTGATTGTGACATTGAGTACACTGCACCTGCATACCGAGGAAAATTCGGGTCAGGCGAGCAGTCGCCTCAACGTGATATTCCTCACTGTTGATATTTCCCTGAAGTTGGCCGAGGATGAAATTGACGGCACCGTTTTCTTCAAAGTGCCCCTCGGCGGCAACCATGTCATAGACGACCTCGTTCCAAGGGCGGTTCCGGGCAAAGCTTTCGCGGAGGAATTTTCGGAGGCCAGCACGACTGGTTCGATCCGGCGTGTTACGCCCAATCAGCACGTTCGTCCAAATCTCGGTGAAGTTGCGAACGTAATCGGGGTCATCAATGAGTTGATCAATGAGTTTGGAACGCTTGCCTTCGTCCTTGTCGGACAAAAACTCTTCAACTTTGTCGGCCGGTGGAATGTGTCCTACCAAGTCGAGATAGAGCCGGCGAATCCATTCGGCGTCATCGGCCGTAGGACTGGGGGTGACTTCGTTGTCTTCCCAGCCGAGTCGAATTTGCTCGTTTACGTATTCAATCAGTGGATCGGAAGAACCCGTAGTGAACTTCGTCTGAGCAACGACAGTATTCGACTGCCAGAAAGCACCCACAGACACTGTGAGCAGAGCGGCAATCAATCCAAAGCGAGCTCGTCGCATTACAACCTCCAAAAGTCCTGTCTAACTGGAACACCTCCGTAAAACGGATGGCGATCTCCTAACATACCGCCCGCCACTTCAGAATGTTCGTCGGAATTTGGGAATTCCAGCGAACATTTCTGTCGCTTCCAATTGTATGGCAGTGGTTTGTGGCAAATCAACAACACCGTCGCTAAGAAAACATTGCCCCAGTTTCCCTGTAAACAACTTACCAGGAATAACTTGCGGCGACGGCAGGCCCAGCTCGTTGACTTTTCGCACCCCTTGTCAGTGGATTGTCGCAAAGTCTTTTTATCAGGAGGTTTGCGTCGAGATCTCCCGTCCGATGCGGACTATGACAGCAAATGCAGGCCGTCTGCCTGGATTTCGAACGGGATAATCGAGTCATCACACGCACTGCCACGATGTTTGGCCACATGCAGAGCCCGGGTCATTTTCGTCCCTTCCCGGACTTTTCCCATCAGGATGATGGTATTCGCGTTGGCGAAAATGTCCCCGCTCTCGATGGGACGGGAAATGAGGTCTTCCAGCATGATTTCGTGCGACGTTGCCAGCATCAGGCAGTTCAGCCCCGTATGCGGGTAGTTGTGCTGCTCCACCTGTTCGATTTGCGACCGGAAGGCAACGCGAAACAGGTCCCGGGCCACCCAGTCGCATTCTTTCTTCAGGATTTGGTGATACACGTACTCGAACAGCTCAAACTGAAACGAATCACTGGCCCGTTCGGCTGGTTCGACGCCATCGACCACACAACGTCGGGCGCCGTGGACGAAATTCCCGTAGAAGTACGAAATCGTTTCGTGCAGCTTCCGGTTGAGGTCAGCCTTCCATTGCCGCTGTTGATCGAAATCCAAATCACTGAGGGTGACCCGTTTCCCCGTCTGCTGAAACAAATGCAGTGCATCCCAGCGGGATTTGTTTCGATCCCAAATGTCATTGGGCTCGTAGTCGTCCACAATCGGGGGGCGTTCGCGCAAGTTCCAGTTGAACAGTCGCTCCGCATAGTCGCAGTGTGACTGCGAATCGCCGCGTGAGGTCATGTCGAAGAAGATTCCCGTCTCCCCTTCCTGTGATTTCCCCGCCCAGGCGTACTGCACGCCCAGTTGTGTCTTGCCAATACCTGTCGCGCCGTAAACCACGGTCATCGTGCCCGGCAGCAATCCGCCACCCAGGGCGGTATCGAGTTCGGGAATTCCGGTGCTGAAACGTGTAGGAGAGTTGGACATGGAAGACGTTGAGATGGTTGAGTGCGGCTGCGCCACAGTTGAGATGGTTGAATTCTCAAAGAACGGTTCTATATCAGTTCTCGTCGGAATGCTCTGCAGCGACGTTAGCGGGCAGCGCGACGGGCACGGGGCTTCGGGAGGAACTGATACTCGGGCAACTCGCCAACAAGGGGAGCGGCATAGTCCAGAAACGCTTTGGTCACGTCCATGCCCGTTGCGCTAATGTACTTGTCCGGCATCGGCCGTTCGTGATTCGCCACTTCCGAAAGCGGTGCCGTGCCCAGTTCAATGGCGTACGGTTCCTTCGGTTTTGAGACTCGGTTGATGGTCACCATCACACCTGAGTTGCCCTGTTGTGCCAGACGCACCGCTTCTTTGCCGCAGTCAAACGCCTCTTTGATGTCGAGTGCTACGCCTCGGTCGGCGGCACACATTTGCAGGGACTCTGTGACCTGAAACTCGCCCCGCCAACCGAATTCGTTGGAAATCATGCGGTGCAGAATCATGGCGGCGCTGGTGCCTCCCATGGCACCGAATTCCACGTTGTTGAACTTGTCACGTGTTTCCGAGGCACTGACGGGTGAACCATCGGCGTTCGTAATTCCCTCGCCGCAAACAATGCTGACAAACCCGTGCTTTTCGTGAGCCTGCTTCACGGTTTGCAGAAAGGCCTCGCGCTGGAAGGCTCGTTCCGGCATCAGGATGACATGCGGAGGCAGGCCACTCTGCTGGCGGGCACACGCTGCAGCGGCCGGCAGCCAGCCAGCACTGCGTCCCACCGTCTGGAAAATGACGAACTGATCCACCCGCTGCATGTCACGAGCGAGAATCCCGGCCTGCAAAACACTCATGGCGACATAGCGGGCAGCGCTCGGAAAACCGGGGGTATGATCGGTGCCGTACAAATCATTGTCGACGGTTTTCGGCACACCCACGCCACTCATTTCCCAGCCATGATCCCGCGCGTACTCGACCACGCGGTGAATAGTGTCCATGGTGTCGTTACCACCAATCATGAAGAAATATCGGATGTTCCGTTTCTTCAGCAACTTCAGAATCGGCTCGAAATGCTGTTCCTGCAGCTTCAGTCGGCTCGATCCCAGTGCACTTCCCGGAGTGTTTCGCAATCCTTTCAGCGTTTCCGCATCGAGTGTGGATAAGTCGAGCAGGCTCTCTTCCAGCACACCTTCGATGCCGAATCGCATGCCGTAAACGGTGTCGATTTTCTTGCTCTTCCGGCAGGCATCGACGACGCCCGCCAGCGACGCATTGATGACAGATGTGGGACCGCCAGACTGACCGACAAGTGCATTCATGAATTCTCACCCGGTTCAAAAATCGAATGTTCTGCGAGGCCCGGCATGGTAGTTGACGCGCAGTGAGGCGCCTACAAACTCAGCGCGAACTCAAGTACTCTCGCAATGCGTCTTGCCATGTGGGCATGGGCCGGCCAATGGTCTGCTCCAGTTTGTCGCAATTGAGCACGCTGTACCCCGGGCGGCGGGCCTTGGTGGGATATTCGCTGGAGGGAATTCCGGTCACCCGCGTTGTCATGCCTGCGGCATCAAAAATGTGTGCGGCAAACTCCGCCCACGTTGTCGCGCCACTGTTCACAGCGTGATACAGCCCGTACTTTTCGGTTTCGACGAGCGAGAGAATTGCTGCGGCAAGATCTTTCACCGAAGTCGGCGTGCAGTGCTGATCATTCACCACACGCAGCTCATCACGTTCATTGCCCAGCCGCAGCATGGTTTCAACAAAGTTTCCTTTGCCGGCTCCCTGCAACGCAGCCAGTCCGTAAAGTCCGCATGTACGCACGACAAAGTGTCGCGGACAGATTGACCGCACGAAATACTCGCCAGCCAGTTTACTCTGGCCGTAACAGCTCACCGGGCCAGGTGCGTCCAGTTCAGTGAAAGGATTGGTTCGATCAGCTTCCAGCCCAAAGACGTAATCAGTACTCACATGCACCAGCGCAAGGTCCCGATCCGCACATTCCTGCGCAAGCAACCGAGGACCTAACGCATTCACGGCGTAGGCAACCTGCGGTTCCTCTTCGGCGATGTCCACCTTGTTGTACGCGGCTGCATTGATGACGCATGTGCCGGTGAAACTGGTGAGAGCCGCTCGCACGGAATCGGGATTCGTCAAATCCACGTCCGCCCGCGTCCACGGGAGGGCTCGGTCACCGAGTTGCAAACACAACTCGGTGCCAAGTTGTCCGGCAGCTCCCAATACGGCGATTTGCATAGAACCGGCTTACTTCAAATCAAGCTGATATGCCGTCAGGCGATTTTCCAACATTTCCGGCAGCAGCAAAATTCCCTGTGGCAGCAGCACAGCAATGTCAGCCGTTCCCTTGGGAAGTGACAGCAGTGTGGTGGCTTCACCCTTCGGGTTCACGTGCATCACTTTGCCGTTGGGCCAGTCACTGAGGACGTAACCGCCCTTGCCATCGATTTCAATTCCGTCGATGTGTCCAATGCGTTCCGGTGTAACAACGGTGACCTTTTTGGTTTTCAGGTCGAGGCGGAGCAGTTGGCCTGTCTCCTTCGTGGAGAAGTCGGCGGGATTAAACTCCGTGCCCCACCCCCCCAGCAGAAGTCCGCCGTCGTGAACCAGCAGTCCGTTCGGATTCTGCAACTCTGGTCCTTCGGCAAATACACTCAGCTTTTCGTCTTTGAATCGAATGATTTTTCCGGCAGCCATATCCGACACGTAGACCGATCCATCAGGCCCGCAGGCCACGTCGTTCAGAAACACGGCGTTCGGCACATCGAGTCGACGGGTGATTTTTCCGGTCGCAATGTCGACCGAGACGAGTTGATCAATATCTGAGACCCAGAGCGTCCCGTCGTGGCTACGCAGCCCCTTGGGAGCGTTGAGGCCGGTTACCCAGTTTTCGTCGACCATCTTTCCATCGACACTTAACTTGCTGATGCCGCCGTCACCGTCCTTCGCTTTGCCGCCCCCCTCCCGAATTTGTGACAGGAACAGGCAGCCTGAGTCCTTGTCGAAATAAATGCTTTCCGGAGCGGAAATGCCTTCCGTAATACGCCAGACAACAGGCAGGTCGTCGCCTTGGGCGGAGGAAAACAATCCCAGCAGGGCCAACAGGCAAATCGATCGCAACATGGTGTCGGTTCTCTGAAAAAAATAAGGAGGAAATAGTTGGTGCACTTTAGGACGATAATCGAAATCGGGAGGAATTCCAGTCAGGGGCTCGACTGGGCGACGGCTGGGATTCGTTTCCGTCCGCGAAATGGCTTACAATTCAGCCACGAAGTGATGATTGCGTCGCATACAATGTGGCGACACGGTTCAGCACCTGAGAATTGATATGCAGACACGACGCGAAGCTCTCTGGAACATGGGCGGCGGTCTTGGTGGAATTGCCCTGGCCTCGCTGCTCAACGACGAAGGTCTACTGGCTCAAGATTCCGCAGGTCAGCAACCGCGTCCCCGGGCGAAACGTGTCGTGCAATTGTTCATGGCCGGAGCGGCAAGTCACATCGATTTGTTTGACTACAAGCCGGAACTGGAAAAACGCAACGGCCAGCCTTCGGACTTCGGTGAGGCTGTAGAAACATTTCAGAACGGCCTTGGCCCGTGGCTGAAACCTGTGTGGGATTTCAAACCATACGGCGAATGTGGCAAACCGCTCAGCAGTGTGGTCTCCGACCTGGGAGCTGTGGCTGACGACCTCGCGTTTGTGCACAACATCGTCGGCAAGACCGGAGTTCATAGTCAGGGGACACTTCTCCAGACCACCGGATTCAATCGCCCCGGTTTTCCCAGCATGGGAAGTTGGCTGAGCTATGGTCTCGGTTCGATGAACGACAATTTGCCCACGTTTGTCGTGCTGCCAGATCATCGTGGGTTGGCGTCGAATGGAACGAAAAACTGGGACAGCGCGTTTCTGCCCTCGCGGAATCAAGGGACAGTCATTTATCCGGGACGCAATCCACCCATTTTTGATTTGTTCCCCGATGAAAAACTGGCAGGAGCGTTGCCACCAAGAGGCAAGGACGACGCCGTTTCCGCGATCAACGCCCTGAATGAGTTGCACGCGCAGCGACGGGCGGGCAACGACGGATTGCGAGCCCGCATTGAAAGCTACGAACTCGCCGCCCGCATGCAGACTGCGGCCCCTGAAGCTCTGGATCTTTCCACTGAGCCGCAGCACATTCTCAAGATGTACGGGTTGGATGACATCCCGGCAGAATTCCCAGCAGAGATAAATGCCCGCGAGGAAATCGTCCACTTCTCACGGAAGTGTCTGGTCGCCCGGCGATTGCTGGAACGGGGCGTGCGGTTCGTGCAAATTTGGTCAGGAAATGACAACGGATTCCCGCGTCGTAACTGGGATTCGCACGAAGACATCGAACGCGATCATGGACCACTGGCGCAAGGAATGGCACGGGGTGCGACGGCACTCATACAGGATTTGAAGCAACGCGGCCTGCTGGAGGACACCATCATTCTGTGGACAACAGAGTTTGGCCGCATGCCCTCTTCACAAGGCGGTAAGGGTCGCGACCACAATCCCTACGTTTTCACAAACTGGCTGTGCGGTGGCGGCATTCGTGGCGGAACGACATACGGTCACTCCGATGAATGGGGCTACAAACCGCTCGACCGCGACCGCCCCACGCAGGTGTACGACATTCACGCCACCATTTTGCATTTGCTCGGAATCGATCACACCAAACTGACCTTCCGCAGCAACGGCATCGACCGACGACTCACCGATGTCCACGGTCATGTCATTGATGAATTGCTCGCATAGATCCGCGTCGTTCCCAAGAGATTCATTCGTGAATTTCCCCCTCTCATCGGGAGGGGGAATTCCTCAGGATCATGCTTGTGGCGCAAATCATACGAATGTCCATGCAGGAACGTCCGCCAAAATGTGTCGGACGCACCCACATGTTCCGCTGTCGTCTGATCAGGAAAACAGGGCACCAAGCCTACGCTGGTGCGGCTGCTCGTGATGGACGACGACCGGCGCCGTTTTTGGGGCGACGACGTGCTTTGAACTTGCCGTGGCTGGGCTTCGCATCGCGCGATTCGCTTTTTGCAGGAGCGTTTCGCTTTTCCTGCGACTTGGGAGCACCCGACTCATCTCGACGTTGAGGACGTGGCTTCCGGCCGGGACGCTGGTTGCGTGGGCCGCCCGAGTTTCCGCCGCGGCGTTCACGGCGTTCGCCGCGAGGTTCTGACTCGTCATCGCGTCGCGAGCGTTGTGGTTCTTCCTGGCCTGCGGCGAGGGGAATTTTCTGACCGATTTGACGCTCAATGGCACGCAGAAGGCCACGTTCTTCAGGACCGCAGAACGAAACGGCAATGCCGGTTTCTCCAGCGCGGCCGGTACGACCAATGCGGTGTACGTAGGCCTCTGGTTCAATCGGAAGGTCGAGGTTGAACACGTGCGTAATGCCGTCGACGTCAATGCCGCGTGCGGCGACGTCGGTCGCTACCAGCACCTGAAACTTGCCGCCACGGAATCCGTCGAGCGTGCGCTGACGGGCGTTCTGCGTTTTGTTGCCGTGAATTTCATCAGCCGAGATATTGGCCTTTTGCAGGAAGTTGGCGAGATTCGTGGCACCGCGCTTGGTCTTCGTGAAGACCACCGCCTGTCCGACATTTGGATCACGCAACATTTTCGCCAGGAGTGATTTCTTCTGACCAGACGTGACGTGGAACAGTTGCTGTTCAATTGCTTCCACGGTCGGCTGAGCGGGAGCGAGTCGCACGCTGATGGGATCGTTCAGGAGTTCTTCGGAGAGTTGCAGAATTTTTCCGGGGAAGGTGGCCGAGAAAAACATCGACTGACGCTCTTCCGGAAGTTCCCGGATGATGCGTTTCAGGTCGGGCAGGAAGCCCATGTCGAGCATGCGGTCGGCTTCGTCCAAAACGAAGACTTCCAGCCGTGAGAGTTCCAGGTGTCCCTGATTCATCAGGTCGAGCAAGCGGCCTGGCGTTGCCACGACAATGTGCACACCCTTCTTCAGGGCGCGGACCTGCCGGAACTGATTCACACCGCCGTAAATAAGGGTATGACGCAATCGCAAGTGGCGGCCATACGTTTCGAGGCTGTCACCAATTTGAATGGCGAGTTCCCGCGTGGGGGCCAGGATGAGCACCTGGGGAAAATGCGGCATCGATTTCTTGGAACGCTTGCCGAGACGATTCAAAATGGGCAGAGCAAATGCCGCTGTTTTTCCCGTACCGGTTTGTGCGCTGCCGAGAATGTCTCGACCGCTCAGTGCGGCAGGAATGGTTTGTGCCTGAATAGGCGTGGGAGTGACGTACTGCTCCTCGTGCAAAGCCTTTTTGATGGGCGTAATGAGGGCGAGTTCTTCAAAAGTCTTCAAAATGCACCTGTGGTGTAAAACGTGACGAGATGATCGCGCCGGAGAAATCTTCCGCGCACCGACATCCCGAGTGGAAACAGTTCGGACCGGTCTCACCATTGAGACATACGGGGAACAGCTTCACTGAGGAAAAAGCTGTGAACAGAGTCTGGACCGTGGTGGGGTTCAGGGCTCGTTTACGCATGTTGTGGACGCAACCGAGGAACAGAACCTCGCAATTCGATCCACGTTCATGATTGAGCTGAAACGTCGCCGCAAAGAAAGCGGATCTGTCGGAGCATCGACCAGAGACTACCGCAGGCCATTTAGCACAACGCGGTAATGGTTGGAATTATCGAGACAGGGTGTACCCAAGTCGCAGGCTGTCCGCTAGGGACTGGCCATCATTCGGGTGGGACACTAACAAGTTGCCCTGCGAGAAACAAGCCCGCAGCACATACAAAGTTACGGCAAACGCAAATGCGGCAATGCGATTGGCACATTCGGCAACTTCTGGAGATTGCTCAATAATTGGAGTGAAATGCGAGATTTGCAGGGTGTGTGCAATAAGTCGCCGTATTTACGGTGGGTTACGTCCGCGAATTGAATGTTGCGGACGTAGCACCCTGCTTGTCCTGTTGAATGACTTGCGTAACGCACCGATCGGATTGACGCGGCCTCGCCCACGCTACGAAAAATCTCGGGGCGGGCCTCGAGACATGCGTCTTGCCCGGCCGCTTACGCGTCGCGGCTCGAAGCGGAATACGTAATCGCAACATGCTCTACTGGAAGTAGATGTAGGGCAGCATCGCGGAGACGATTTCGCGGTTGCCGAAATACTGCGGCCAGAGGTGATCTGGCCCCAGTTCGGCAGTGACATCGCACTCACGAATTTTGCTGGCGTTGTACCCGCCAATTCGGTTGATGTCGCGGTTGGTGAATCCCCGACGAGCAAGAGACGCTCCTGCGAACGGATGCGAGAAGGAATAGAACGCGAGCGGGAAGTCGCGCCGGTTCTGCAGATTCAGCAAGCACTCAACCCGGTTCAACGCACAGCCATAGCGATTTCCGGGATTCAGCCAGAAGTGATCGGTCGCGGCAGCAGCCAGAACAGCACGCACGCGACGATTTCCAATCGAACCAGTAAACACGTGCCCCTGAATGTCTCCGCCACCAGCCAAATGAAGTGCGGAAAGGACAACTCTCGTGCCGTGGCTGTGTCCAATGAGACAGACGGGACAGGTCTCGGGAATTTGTGACATCAAGTAGGACAGGTGGAATCCGTTGAATTCGGCCCGCACACCGCGAATGCTGGCATCGACAGGCAGCAAGTAGGTGTAGGGGCCATCACTTGGCCAAGTGAAGAAAATCATTTGCACCGGCATGTTCGGACAGGCTGAATGGAATGCTGAATAGGCCTGCCCCGCCTCTTTGCACTGACTCTCCCACTGCACAAAACTTCCATGAGAGAAAATGCAAACGGGCATACCCGGTACCAATTGCGAGGCGAGCGTCGAGACATTCGACTGGCTCAAGCATCCGTCTGGTGTTCGCTGATAAACATCGAGCCCCCACCGACCTGATTCATGAATGTTTTGAACCGAACAGCGACTGCTGACAATCCAGTAGCACGGGGTCGGGCAGGCGATGAAATTGTGATCGACTGAATCGATTGCAACTGGTGCGGGAAGGACGGCACCTGCTTCTGTTGAGATGGTTGCTGGAGTCGGAGTGACACCATCAAATTGCCCAATGAGCGGGCTTGCAGATGGCGATGGAAGCGGCGGAAGTTCTTGACCGACGACGACTGGCGAACAAACGAGACTGAGTATCAGCACGCGTAACCAGAAGAGGAATGGTCCCCGCCAACCTTGAAGTGAGATTTCGCTCATTACTCAAACGTTGCGATGCGTGGCGTCCTGCCAACTCTGTTGACAATTGCTGGATAAACAAGGTGAAAGTTGGAACGACGCTGGTGGCCAATCTGGAGATTTAGCCATGGCAATTCGCGAACACGCGAACCGCTCAAGTATAGTCGATCCAGTCCCGTGAGATGTGACTTTGCCCGCAAATCTCCTCGAAGGAGGAAGAAGGCAGGCTCCCACAGAACCGTTTCGGCTTCAAATCGGCATTCTCTGCCGGATGTGCGACTACGGACCATGCGATTCCGCAGTTTCTGCCGATGTTCAATCACGCACGCTCGGAGAATGACAGTTGGAACGAATGTTCGACAGTAAAGGAGACGTCAATTTTGCGACAAACCGGTGTGAACCATGCCGCCCAGCCCCCTGTTTTCCCCAATATCGAGCAACGAAGCCCCCGAACCGACCGCAACTACGATTGTCTTTACTGACTTACGCGGATAGGATTTTTCGAACAATCGAAAGGAATGTTCTGGGAATTCCTAAAGTTCCGACGACGTTCACTTTCTGTCAGGCGGTTTAATCGCTGAGAGTCCGATGGTTGCACAGGTTGTCCACCGCAGTCCACCGTCCAGCGCCTCCGAGGAGGATGGCGTCCCACGACGTTCCTCGGCCAGTGCCATGCAGAGCAGCGTGCTGGCCTTGAATCGTAACTTTCATCCTGTGCATGTCATTTCGGCCCGACGTGCCTTTTGCATTCTCTTTAAGGGCCAGGCTGAAATCATCACCGTCGATGACGGCCAGTTTGGGAACTACACGTTCGACACATGGCTCGAACTGTGTGAAATGAAAACCGAGCTCGGCGAGCGACAGGCAGGCGAAGACTGGATTTCGGCAGTCAACTTCGACATTCAGGTGCCCCGCATTATTCGTCTTTCGACGTACGATCGGGTTCCACGCAACACGGTGAAATTCAATCGTCGCAATATTTTTCTGCGGGATGGACACCGCTGCCAGTACTGCGGGAAGCGTTATTCCTCGACTCGCTTGAGCCTGGACCACGTCATGCCGAAAAGTCGCGGAGGCGGTGACACGTGGGAAAACGTGGTTTGTGCCTGCGTGCGCTGCAACGTGGCCAAAGGAGGCCGAACGCCTCAGGAAGCCAACATGCCGTTGCTGACCATGCCGACGCGTCCGAAACGGAGCCCATTGCTGGTGCGTCAGTTGGCGTCACAGAAATACTCTGTATGGCGGACGTTTCTTACTTCGGCAGACGCATTCGAGCCAACTCACTAAGCAGTCTGAACATGCCGCGCGTGGAATTCACTTCGCATCTTGCCCGACACGTCGATTGTCCACCAGTCGAAGCGGAAGCAAGTAGCCTCAGTGAATTGCTCGACGCGGCGTTTGAATTGAGTCCACGACTTGCGGGCTACATCCTGGACGACCAGAATCGCATCAGGCAGCACGTGGCCATTTTCGTTGATAATCGTTTGCTGCGGGACCGAGACTCGTGGGATGTTCCTCTGCAGTCCGATAGTCAGGTATTCGTAATGCAGGCCCTCTCCGGCGGATAACAAGAGAAGGATGATGCAATGAGTGATGTACTTCTGGTCGGCACCCGCAAGGGGCTGTTCACGTTGACCAAAACCTCATCCGGCTGGGAGATTTCGCAGGTCGATTTCGTGGGGCAAACCGTCACCATGCTGCTGGATGATCCTCGCGATCAAACGGTCTACGCCAGCCTCACACTGGGGCACTTCGGCAGCAAGTTACATCGCCGAACCTCGGACAACGCGGACTGGGAAGAAGTCGCAGTTCCCATTTATCCGCCGGGTGCAGAATATGGATACGGCCCCATGGCTCCGGAAGGAGCCCCGAAGACACGTCCCGCGAGCCTTAAGGAAGTGTGGAGTCTGGAAGTCGGTGGATCAGACCAGCCGGGATTGCTGTGGGCCGGAACCTTACCTGGAGGGTTGTTTCGTTCAACCGATCGCGGCGAGTCCTGGGAATTAATTGAATCATTATGGAACCTTCCCGAACGGATGGAGTGGTTTGGCGGCGGGAAAGATGATCCCGGCATCCATTCAATTTGCCTTGATCCTCGCGACTCGGCTCATGTCACCATTGCTCTTTCGTGCGGCGGTGTGTGGGAAACGCGCGATGGCGGTGCGAGCTGGGAAGTCATTGGAAAAGGACTCCGGGCCGATTTCATGCCTCCCGATCGCCAGTTCGATGCCAACGTGCAGGATGCCCACCGACTGGCTCAGTGCCTGAGTCATCCTGAGAGTATGTGGGTTCAGCACCACAACGGGATTTTTGTTTCAACCGATGGCGCGCAGACTTTTCGCGAAGTCGAAGAGGCGGGACCTTCCGTATTCGGATTCGCAGTTTGCGCGCATCCCTCTGATCCGAACACCGCCTGGTTCGTTCCCGGCGTCAAAGACGAAGTTCGTATTCCGGTCGATCCCTCTGATCCGAACACCGCCTGGTTCGTTCCCGGCGTCAAAGACGAAGTTCGTATTCCGGTCGATGGAAAACTCGTGGTCACACGCACACGCGACGGCGGACACACGTTTGAAACCTTGCGGGAAGGTCTTCCTCAAAAGCATTGTTACGACATTGTATTCCGGCACGGCATGGACATCGACGCGACGGGCGAGGAACTGGTCATGGGCTCTTCGACCGGTGGGCTGTGGATCACATCCAACGGAGGCGAGCAATGGGAAACCATTTCCAATACGCTTCCACAAATCTACTGTGTCCGTTTCCGCCGTTGGTAACACTTCACAAGTCACTGCATTCGAGGGCTCATTTAAACGCAACATGAATTCCAACAACAAACTCACTCGACGCGATGCATTGATGACCGGAGTTGCCCTGGCGGCTTCTGTAAGCATGTCATCCGGGTCGGGAACCGAACTGTCGATGTCGAGGTGAAGCAAGGGCATCTGACCGTTGTTTCCAGTCGCGGCGCTCATTTATCCAGCGAAGACATCGCAACCACGCTGAGTCACCCAAGGAGTCTGGCTTGATTTTTGTCGCGACGCACATTCATGTATTTAGGGGCCGGGGCACCTTGAGACGTTTCCGTTGTCCAACGGTAAGAAACTTTCCAAAAATAAACTCACTCGAGGACCTGACGCACCGCCCAGCATGTTCACTGCCGAAGAGTTACTCGACACTGTCCAACGGGAAAACACTGCCGGCCCCTCGGAATTGATGCCAGCCGCTCGTTGTGCTGATTCAGCATTCCATTTATCACGGCTGGGACAACCGCTACCTCATTCACGAAGCAGCCCGCATGCTGGACCGATTCCGCGTCGTCGGAATGGTCGACGACACGCAACCGCATCCTGATGTTCTTTGCGAAAAGCTGCTCGCCGACCGCGTCACCGGATTCCGCATTACCTCAGGCATTCGCGGCAAAGAGAAATGGCTGACGGGACCGGGGATGAATGCCATGTGGAAAATGGGAGCCAAGACCGGCCAAGCCATGTGTTGCCTTATTAATCCGGAAGACCTGCCCGCAGTGAACCACATGTGCCAGCAACATCCCGACACGAAAGTAGTCATTGACCACTTCGCCCGGGTCGGCATTGATGGCGAAATCCGTGAGTCCGACCTGAGCCAACTTTGTGCGTTGGCGAAATACCCTCACGTGCATGTGAAAGTCTCAGCGTACTACGCGCTCGGAAAGAAGAAGCCCCCCTACCTCGACCTGCTCCCGATGATTCGCCGCGTCGTCGATGCCTTCGGCCCCGAACGAACCATGTGGGCCAGCGACGCTCCCTACCAGGTGGTCGACGGACATTCCTACAAAGCCTCGGTCGAACTCATCCGCGACCACGCCGAATTCCTGTCAGCCAGCGACAAGGAATGGCTATTCCGCAAGACAGCCGAGAAGGTGTTTTTCTTTGTGTAGTAGCCCGGGTGCTTCCGTTGCGCAGGGCGCGCGCCGCCACCCGTTGTCGGATGGGTTGAGATGGTTGAATGCGGCTGCGCCGCGGTTGAGATGGTTGAAGTACGCTGAAAGTAAGAACGCCACCTTCCACAAGTGTGAAAGGTGGCGTTTTTGATTGCGTTGTCACATTGCCGCTATTTTTCCAGCAGCCAGGCAAAGAGTCCTTTGGCCAAGTGCATACGGTTTTCGGCCTGAGGGAAAACGACGCTGCGGGGATTGTCCATGACTTCGGCACTCACTTCGAGACCGCGTCGGGCGGGCAGGCAGTGCATGAAGACGGCGTCGCTGTTGGCGGCACCGAAAAGTTTTTCGTTGACCTGGAATCCTTCAAAGGCCTTGGCTCGGTGCTCCTTTTCAGCTTCCTGCCCCATACTGGCCCAGACGTCCGTGTAGACAACATCAGCACCTTCGACAGCATCGAAAGGATTCGTGAACTGAGCCGCCGAAGCGTTCGGCAGCTTGCCTTTCAAATCGGAAAGGAACTCGTCTGGCAGCTGAAAACCTTCGGGTGCGGCAATGGTGAAATCCATGCCGACGTGTGCACATATGAGAGCCAGACTCTTCGCAACGTTGTTTCCGTCACCAATGTAAGCCAGCTTTCGTCCGGCGACATCACCAAAGTGCTCTTCCGCTGTCATGACGTCAGTGAGTGCCTGACAGGGGTGATAGTCGTCCGACAACCCGTTAACGACCGGCCGTCCAGAATGCTCCACGAACGTATCAATGAGCGACTGGCGAAACGTTCGCAGCACAATGACGTCGGCATAGCCGCCGACGACCTGTGCGATGTCGGCTTCCGGCTCGCGTCCGTCGAGTCCAGCGTCTTTGGCGGACAGAAAACAACTGCTTCCCCCGAGATGCGCCATAGCCACTTCAAAGCTGACTCGCGTCCGCAGCGACGGCTTCTCAAAAAGTTGTACCAGGACATGCCCGGCCAGTTTCGGCTCGCGCCGACCAGCGGCCCATGCCGCCTTCAGACTTTTCGCCGAAGCAAGGATTTCCAGAACTTGTTCTGTGGACAAATCGAGCAGTGTGGTCAGATGTCTCATTTTCTCGCCTAACTTCCCTCAAGAGACCAAAAAAACAAAGACCCGAAAAGGAGGTAACAGGTTCGCATTCAGCGAATAAGAAACTTGTGTGAATAGTAAATCTCAGACGCCATTTGAAATGACGTCACGAAAACTGGCGAAGAGCGAATTCACCAGTCAGAATTACTCCCTTTGAACAGCTTGCGTTGCATGTTGCTCTGGTAAGGAGTCCAGTTGCTGTCCGAGTTGGGATCGGAATCGATCAGGGACATAAACTCGTTGGTCTTTGCATCCAAATTGTCCAAATGGTGCAGTGCAATGGCTTCTGGAGTCATTGGGAGTTTCGGACTGCCAAACTCATAGGTTCCATGATGGCTCAACAGCATATGCTTAATACGGAGTGCCAACTCACGCGGAAACTCGCGTCCGGTGGCCGCTTCGAAACGCAGAATTTGCTCGTTGAGCATTTCCACTCCAATGACCAAGTGGCCAATGAGCTGCCCTTCATCGGTGTAAGTGAATGACGTTTCGTAGGCCAGCTCACGCAGTTTTCCAATGTCGTGCAGAATGGCTCCCATGAGCACGAGTTCGAAATCGATGTTGGGATATAAGTCGGCCAGCCGAATCGCCGCCTCGCACAAGTTCACAATGTGCTCCAGAAGCCCCCCCTGGTACGCATGATGCATGCGAATTCCTGCGGGGGCTTTCATGAGACCATCGCGAATTTCTTCATCATCCAGAAAGCACTGGGCGATTTTCCGCAAATCGGCGTTGTTCATGCCATTGACGATTTCCCCGAGCCGTTCGAACTGCTCCGAAGTTTGCCGACTCGCCTGTGGGAGGAACTCCGCAGGATCGATGCCGCTGGGAGCGACGGCGTCAATCCGGGTCAGAATGATTTGCATATTCCCCTGATAAAGCTGCACCTTGCCCCGAACCCGGACGTAATCGCCAGCCTGCACGTGCGCCACAGAGGCTTCATCGACGTTCCACAGCAGCCCGGAAATTTGGCCAGTCCGATCACGTAATTGCGCAAGGAGGTACATGTCGGCATTTCGGTTGGCCCGAAGTTGCCGATCAACAAGCAGAAAGACTTCTTCCAACTGCTCGCCATCTCCCAATTCGTTTACGAACCTCCGCGCCATAATGCCATCCAAGCCAATTCAATGAACAACGACACCCCCCGCAACTCACCGAGTGAAGCGCGAGGGGTGAAGACCAAGGGGCCAATTGTAAACAAGACAGCTTTTGAGGGCCAGACCGCGCCGCGACGGGTTTCAAGCCGATAGAAAAACTTGCAAAAGTCGCGATTTCCTAGGCAATCACGTCGCGAATGACCTCACCACCGACATCCGTCAACCGGAAATCGCGGCCGTTGTACTTGTACGTGAGTCGTTCGTGGTCCACACCGAGCAAGTGCAGAATGGTGGCGTGCAGGTCGTTCACATGCATCCGGTTTTCCGCCGCTTTGTAACCGACTTCATCGGAGGCGCCGTGGGTTGTTCCCCCCTTGACACCGCCGCCTGCCATCCAGGCAGTGAAACAGTGCGGGTTGTGGTCCCGTCCGGGCTTTGCCCCTTTTTGTGCAATGGGCAGCCGACCGAATTCGCCACACCAGACAACGAGAGTTTCGTCCAGCAATCCGCGTTGTGCCAAGTCGGTGAGCAGTGCGGCGACGGGTTGATCGGTCTCGCCAGCGAACTGCGAGTGGTTCCCCTGGATATCCGAATGACCATCCCAGCTCCGCTGATTCTCCATGCCGCCCGAGTAAATTTGGACGAAGCGGACTCCACGTTCCAGCATGCGGCGGGCCACGAGACATTGTCGTGAAAAATGATCGCACTCCTCTTTGCCAATGCCATACAGGTCTTGTGTCTCCTTGGATTCTTTAGTGATGTCCATCGCTTCCGGCGCCGCAGACTGCATGCGGTAGGCGAGTTCAAAACTCTCAATCCGGGCCGCGAGTTCCGACTCGGCGGGATGCTGTTTCAAGTGCAATTCGTTGAATGCCTTTAACACATCCAACTGATTTCGCTGCGTTGCCTCGTTCATGACAGAGGGACGCTGCAGGTTGTCGATTGGATCACCCTGTGGCCGCAAATGGGTTCCCTGATACACACCCGGCAGGAACCCTGCACTCCAGTTGGCCGCGTGCCCTTTCGGCAATCCCCGGCCCTTGGGATCACTCATGACCACAAACGCGGGCAGGTTGGCACTCTCACTTCCCAATCCGTAGGTGACCCACGAACCGACGCACGGCAGGCCCATTTGGGGCCGTCCGCAGTTCATCATGAACAGTGCGGGTGAGTGGTTGTTCGACTCGGTATACCCCGAGTGAATGAACGCCATTTTGTCGACGTGCTCACCCAATTTCGGAAAGATGGATGACACCATTTTTCCGCATTCACCGCGCGGGGTGAACTCAAAGGGAGACTGCATGAGCCCCCCGACGGCGTTCTTGAAGAAGCCGGTGGTGTCCTTGAATTCGGCGTCGAATTCTTTGATGGATTTGCCATCCCACTTCGTCAGCGCCGGCTTGTAATCCCACGTATCAACCTGACTCGGACCACCATTCACGAAAATCCAAATGACTCGCTTGGCCCGGGCATCGAAATGCGGCTGAACAGGATCGAGAGGATGCAACGCTCGATTTCCCAAATCGGCAGCGAGCAGACCTTCTTCGTTCAGCAACGTCGCCAACCCCAGCAGGCCAGCGCCCATGCCAGCACGGGAAATCAGCGAACGTCGGGAGATGAGTGATTCAGACATGGTCATTCCTGAAACGCAAATTCATTGAGATTCAGCAGGATGCGAGCAAGGGCGACGTTTCCATCACGCTGCTGAATTCCAGACAGCACTTCCAGCTCCTCATCGGTGGGACGCCGCTGCAGCACCTGCAGGAACATGGTATCCAACTGAGTCCCCGGGTCGCCATTGGCCTCAGCCTGTTTCGCCAAGGCCTCACTGCACACGAGAACCAATCCGTCGTTCAGTAAGGCCAAAGCCTGTAACGGGGAATTCGTTTCATTGCGGCGTTCCACCTGCATGGAAGGATCGGCACAGTCCATGACGGTCATAAACGGCTGCGTTTTCGACCGCACAATGAACCGATAAATCGAACGCCGGTGGCAGGCGGGATCGTGTGGGTCGTGCAAGTGATATTCATAGTGCGGTGAGTGCTCAGGATGTTCGATGACAAAGTCCTGGAAACTCGGACCGCCCATTTTCGGATCAAGCAAACCACTGACAGCCAGCATGGAATCGCGCAGGACTTCGGCATCATGTCGACGCGCCGGGAATTTCCACAGCAACCGGTTTTCGGAATCGACCTTTGCAAACTCATCGCCCTTCGCATTTGAAGCGGCCTGCTGATATGTGCGGGACGTCACAATGAGCCGATGCAATGCCTTGAGAGATTGTTCGTCATCACGAAACCAGATTGCAAGATCATCCAATAACTCCGGGTGCGATGGCAAACTTCCCATGCGTCCGAAGTCACTCGAAGTCTCCACAAGTCCGCGACCGAAGTGATACTGCCAGACTCGATTCACAATCGAACGCCAGGTGAGTGGGTTGTCGCGATGAGCAATCCAGTTGGCCAGCGCGACACGCCGACTCGATTCGGGAGCGTCCTCCGGGAGATCAAACTCGGCGGACAATCCCGGCACGCCTGGAATTCCCGCTGGAACAGCCACCTCTCCCGGTCGTTTCACATCGCCACGATGCAGCACGTGGATTTCTCGTGGCCGCCCGCCCTGGTTGCCGGTTCCCACGAAGTTCCCTTTGCCCGTATGTACCGTTCCGGCGTAAACAAGCTGCGGCGCGGGTAACGCTTTCATGCGGGTTTGCACGGCGGCGAGCTGCTGCTGAATGGCCCGTTCCTGTTCCAGCAATTCAGCCGGAACTTTCTCGGCGAGAATTTGCTTCTTCTCCGCTTCCAGCTTTTGCCAGTCTGATTCGGAGTAACCACTCGTCGGGAACTTACCGTCGGTCAGATTAGCCACGCCCCAGCGAATGGGGGCCTCAATGCTGTCCAACGCATTTACTTTGGCTCCAGCTGCAATGTTCTGCTGGCTGCTATCGAACACTTCCAGTTCCGACAGGGCGAAAATGAAGTCTTTCTTCCGTTCGACGAGCCGCGTGGCCGTCATGCGAACATACCGGGCCTGCGTGTCTTTGCAGGCAATGTGAATGCTGTTGAGTCGAGGGTTTGCGACGTCTTCTGACTGTGCATCATGCAACAGCGTGACGTCCCCCTCGAACGTGGACGAATTCGAAGCCTCGACTCGAAAACGAACAGGGAATCCGAATCCCTCGCCAATGCCGTTGAAGTCATCAAAGCAAGGATGCAGTACCACCTCGGTGAACGATCTGGGTTCACCCAAATCAACCTGCACCCACTTTTCGCGACCTGCATCGCTTTCGATTTGGCTATGGTATCCATGCTCTGGTGGATGCCGCGGCATCATTCGCAACAAGCGGGCCATTTCACTGTGAACTGTGTCCAGCGAGGTGCCCACATGTTCCGCAACTTTCGTTTTCACCTCGTCGGCTTGCTGCTCGAGTTGCGATTGTTCAGCGAGCAGTTCTCTTCTCTGATCTGCAACCTCGGGATTGCGGTCGTATTGTTTATCAGCCCGGTCCAATGCCGCGAAGACGGCATGCAGACCGTAATAGTCTGCCTGCGTAATGGGATCAAATTTGTGGTTGTGACATTGAGCGCATCCCACCGTCAGACTGCAGAACGTTGAAATCGTATTCTGCACCATGTCGTCGCGGTCTAAATGACGTGCGATTTTCCCATCGATTTTCGTTTCGGGAACTTCGGCATGCCCAATGAAATCCCAAGGTCCAGCCGCGATGAATCCCAGCGCCTCAATCGCTTCGGGCTGCTCCGGGAACAGCACATCACCCGCCAGCTGCTGCCTGATGAACGTTTCATAAGGAACATCGTCATTCAGTGCACGAATAACATAGTCTCGATACGGCCACGCATTCGGCCGCATTTTGTCCTTATCGTAGCCGTGCGTTTCGCCGTAGTGCACCACATCCAGCCAGTGACGCGCCCACCGTTCGCCGTAATGTGGCGACGCCAGCAGGCGGTCCACCAGTTCTTGGTACGCCTGCGGACTCGGATTCGCCTCGAACGCCTCCACTTCCTCCGGCGTTGGCGGCAATCCGGTCAAATCGAAATAGAGTCGCCGCACCAGCACACGTGGCGAAGCAGGCGCCGCCAGTGACATCCCGGCTGCTTTCAAGTTCCGTTCGACATACCAGTCGATGGGGTTTCCGTCACCAGCGAATTTCTGTGTCGTCAACGGCTGCAGCGACCACCAGTTCGTGTCCGTGACGACCGGCTCTTTGATTTGATGCCCCTCCGGCCACTCTGCCCCCGACTCAATCCAGCGGCGCAGTAAATCGACATCCAAACTGGAAAGGGCTTCTCCTTCCGGTGGCATGCGTTCGTCGGCATCTTGCGACGTGACAAGATCGAGCAGATAACTACCCGCCGCGTCTTTCGGTTCCACGTGGACGCCAATGACATTCTCCCGCAGCTGCAGCGAGAAATCCCCCTTGTTGTCGCGGTCGTTATGACACCCCAGGCACTTCCGCTGCAGCAGAGGTTCAATGTCGTCACGAAAAGAAACGGGAGCCTCAGCCCGCACGACAGACGCCGCCAGACAACAGGCAAGAAACAGGAAATATTTGGGCATGCGGTCCGAACTCAACTCAAGACCAACGAGGCGGGATACTCAACGTCAGCGGACACAAACGCAAAAGCCTGTGCCAACAAAGTTGAATCTGGCCTAAAGCATAGTTGGCACAAGCAACAGTTGAAAACCGCAACGGCTTTTCTCATGCATTCCAGTGCTCCCAATGACTGGTGGTATTTCTTCTCCCCCCACTCCTTGGGGGGAGAAGATGGCCGACAGGCAATACTGTTCGGCACGTTTTTTGCGCCAGGTGATTGATGGGATATACCTTCTGCTTCTGAGGTTTCAAGCTCATGGAGGCAGGCGATGGGACGGAAGAGTCGGAAGGGTGTCGAGAAGACCACGAAATTGCAGGGGCTGAAGTATTTCCAACTGATTGACGACCTGTTGGCAGGGCTGCGTGGACAGGCGACGGCGCGTGACAAGGCAGGAAATCGACAGTTGTTCTGCGATCAGTATATCGCACTGTTGCTGCTCTATTTCTTTAATCCGACGGTCACCAGTTTGCGTGGGCTGCAGAAGTTCACCACGCTCGAAAAAGTCCAGAAGCTGTGTGGCGTCAAACCGACATCGCTGGGATCGCTCAGTGAGGCGGCACGCGTGTTTGATCCGGCGGTGCTTGAACCGATTATTGCACAACTGGCAGCTCAAGCCCGGACATCACCCTCAGCTATGCCTCCCGCCCAACAGGCCGCACTGGCGGGACTAACGGCAGTCGATAGCAGCCTGCTCAAGGCGTTGCCCCGCATGGCCTGGGCACTCTGGCAAGATGCCGAACATCGAGCCATCAAAATGCACGTGGCGTTTGGCGTGTTCGAGCAGGCACCGCTCGAAGTGGCGGTGACGCATGGCAACGGTGCAGAACGCGAACAATTGCGGAACATGGTTCAGCCCGGCGGGTTCTATGTGGCCGATCGGGGCTACGCGAACAACGCCATGTTTCGCGAATTTGATGCACAGAACGTGCGGTTTCTCATCCGGGTGCAGGAGAACACCACCTTCGAAGTCCAGGCAGAACAGCCACTCTCTGACGCAGATTCTCAGGCGGGTGTCGTTCGCGATTTGCTGGTGCGGCGACTGGGCACGGAAAAGCACAACCGGCTACTGGAGGAACCATTGCGGATTGTCGAAATCCGGGGCACCGAACCAGACCAGGTTTGGATTCTGGCGACCAATGCCCGCGATTTGCCAGCGGAACTCATTGCGGTTGCGTACCGTTATCGCTGGCAAATCGAACTGTTCTTCCGCTGGCTGAAATGCGTGCTGGGTTGCCGACACCTGCTGAGTCACTGCGAATCGGGCGTGACGCTGCAGGTGTACGCCGCCGTCATCGCATCCCTGCTGATTAGCCTGTGGACCGGCAGCAAGCCCAGCAAACGGACTTGGGAAATGCTCTGCCACTACTTCAGCGGCTGGGCCACCCTGGAAGAACTCCACCAACACCTAAATCTCCCCTCACCCCGCGACCCACCACGCAAATCCTGAGCCGAACAGTATTGGGCCGACAGGCCAGATGAGGGGGGCCGAACGTTGCCAGTGTTTTGCTGCCAGGGAATCTGTCCCCCTCACCCCGTCCCTCTCCCCCACATTGAACGTCGCGAAACGTTGCATCGTCCACCGTGGGGGAGAGGGGGAGTTACCGCGCGACCACAATTTGTCGGGCGGATGGCTGTGGTCAAAACGTGAGGCTTCGTGTGCCACTGGCTCGGCCAGTGCCGATGGATTTGCAATTCAGAGCAGCCGTTGAGGGGCCATGAATGAAGGGGCAACTTGAGCGATGCTGCCAGCGGGACGAACTATGCAGATGATTTCGAATCCCAAGCAAAATACACTGGCAAAGCCAGTGGCACACAGATCCAAGGTGGTCGTCAGTGTCACCCGTCACCGAAACATCGAGCTCTTGATCACTTTGTGCTCCCAGATTGCAAGCAATCTGGGCCACGCCGCGGTCGGATTTATTATGCAACGAGACAAATAAAGCTCGACAGAGGATTTCTCGTTGTTGAGTCATCTTAGAAATTCGATTCCTGCAGCTTCGAATTCTGGTTGAATCAGAAGTGTCACCGTCCCGAATACATCGTCTTTCCAAGTGTGTGACGTTCCGGGGCGAAGGCCGAGATCGAGCAACGTCGTTCCAGCGGGCAGATAATAGGTTTTATGCGAATTGATTAAACTCTCCTTCTCACCCATCCATTCCAACTCCAGGTATCCCCGATCCGAGAGGTAAATCGAACCGTTCGCTACGCCGAGCTCATCCTCATGATCATTTGTACTCATTCTTACCCTAGGACCGTGTGGACCAAATTCCACTCGATCATGCTTGGCCACAAGAAACGGATTCTTGTCATCGGAACCTGTGACAATGATGACCGAACCGATCAAACTGTTTACCCTGTTCGTTCTTACTCCCCAAATGGGATCCGTGCTGTTCACATCCGACTGAAAATGGATCGCCCGAAAGTCGCTCCATTCTGTGTCCGAGTTTGAGTACCACCCGTGGGCAAAATAGGGATCGAGGAGAGTATTCCCTTTCAAGAAATCAAAGTCCATTCTTGTCGCATGTTTGATGATCTGCTCGCCACCTGTAATGTCGACGTGGACTTCCACGCCATGGTTTGGACGATCGTTACGTCGGTGATCACCTTCGAGAAACACGATTGAGACTTCGTCCTCATTTTTCACATCCGGGGGAGAGATGAGCGAAGATTTCCCATTCGGTGGCTGTTCGTCACGACTGTACCCTTCGATTTCAGCAATCAATTCTGTCTCGGGAATCGTCAGATTTGGTGACTCGAACCAGCGAGTCAACTTAGGACCAATGATCGTGGCCATCAGGACCACCAACGTGGAAAGCACTGTCCACAACAGTTTCGGCCATGCTGATTTCTTCGTCTCGATGGTGGGAGTGTCGCTGGACGCTGTTGAAACGGAAGGCGCGATCGAGATCACTTTACCGCTGTGCTCCAGCTCACGCTGACAGCGTGCCAACAAGTCGGCAACTTCCTGAGCCGACTGAAAACGATCCTCCCGACTCTTTTCCAGCAAGCGAAAGATGATCGACTGCAGCCAGCTTGGTGTTTCCGGGATCACGTCATCCAGTGGTCGTGGTGTGTCCTCGCAAACTCGCTTAAGGACAGCAATCGTGTTGATCGCCCTGAAAGGAGGACGACCACTAGCCATCTGATACAGCACACTCCCCAAGCTGAACAGGTCGGCACGGTGGTCTAACGTTTCTCCGCGAGCCTGTTCCGGAGCCATGTACATCGGCGTACCTGCAATCATGCCAGACCGAGTCATGCTTGCGTCGTCAACAGCTCGGGCCAATCCAAAATCGGAAATCTTGACCCGATCTGACGGCCCGCTCGCCAACAAGATATTGGAAGGCTTGATGTCGCGATGGATCAGATTGACCGCATGGGCAGCTGCCAGTCCAGATGCAATTTGTTGACCAATTCGCAAGACTTCGGCGACCTCGATCGGTCCTGTTTCATCCATCCTCTTCTGTAGCGTCGGACCGGGAACAAACTCCATCACCAGATAGGGAATAGGATCTTCATGCGTATCGTAAATTGCGACGATATTTTCATGAGTCATCGCTGCGGCAGCGCGAGCCTCTCGCAGGAATCGCTGGCGAGGAGGGGATGTCATGGCGAGATCCGGCATGAGCATCTTAATTGCCACGACGCGGTGCAGTTTTTCATCGTAGGCTTTGGCAACGATGCCGAACGCCCCTTGTCCAAGAATTGACTCGATCTCGAAATGGGCGATCCGCCCCAGCCAGCCGGGTCGAGTTGGAGGATCGAGAAACCGACGGAACTCGTTCTCGCCGTTGAGCCGTTCCGTGTCGAGATGGTCCTGAGAATCAGTTGAGTCAGACTGAATAATTGTTGGGCCACCGTCTTTTTTACGATTCTTGCGGTGATCCCCGTTCGCCAGTGGTAGTCGAAATTCGTCGACTACCGCATTGAACACATGAGCGATCACGTCCTGGTGATTTGGGAATCGCTGAACATAGTCGGCCTGTTCACGGGGATGCCCCTGCTGAGTTCGGTACTCAACCTCCATTGTCAGCAGTTCCAGCAACAGCCCCTTCTCAGCAACTTCTGGAGCATCAGCCAGAAATGACTCAATCCGCGGATCGCGACCATTCACCAACTCCAAATCAAAACGGTCACACAACTCGTCGATCTGCGAGAGTTGTTGATCGGAAAGTGACGAGTAAACTGGATTCCTGATTGAGGGATCGTTCATTGAATTTGGAGTGTCGGGAGGCTTGTAATCCTCAATAGTCGTGCAGCGATAAACTCCGACAAATTTTGTTGCCAAAAATTGATGCTCGTCGATAAGAACGATCACTTTGCTTCATGATGCAAACCGGCTTCCACCCAGATGCGGCGAATTCTCTCAAGTTTTCGTTCGATGGTTCGCCGAGTACATTTGAGTTCATCCGCGACTTCTCCGTTCGTGGCTCCCTGAAACTTCAGCAAGACGATCTTCTTCATGGATTCATCAGGAATTGCATCAAGCAATTGGGCGCAACTTTCTGAGACTTCGGCGAGAACGTCAGGCGCTTGCTGAATTCCATTGACTCCATTAATCCCTGCTTCGCCAAACCCGGACTCACCACTGACTGCCCCCCCGCCTCGCTTTTGACGTTTGACATATCGTCGTTGTGCTGAAATTTTGCGGGAGGTCACGACAGCCAGTAGACCCCAGAGAGCGTCTCGGTTTTCAACTTGAAAACGGCCATCAGTTAGACCACGGCAGAGACTGTGGAAGGCACTGTTCGCTGCGTCCTGTTCGTCGTAACTCCGCCGGGTCTTGACGTCCAGCTTCAGCCTCGCAAACTCCTGTAGTCGCACGGAGATGTGCTGCCACAATTGTGCTGCGGCATGTTGATCTCCATTTGCAAGCTGATCGACCCAGCCTGTCACTGATTGGCTATCCACGATTCAATTTCTCACGCAAGGCGACGGCTGCTCTAAACCCTGACAGGGCAGAGATTTCTGGTCGACAAACTACCGTCTGCGAAGAACGTTTGCCAGCGGATTGTAAAAAAACTGCCTGCTGGCTGTCGGACTTTCGAGTTGCTTGGACATTTTGAGTGTGAGGCTGGATTCGTTCGTCCAGTCAATCACAAGCGACAAACGCTATCAACCACTCAATCTTAGGAGAACACAATGAACAGAACAGTCGCCTTGGGCATCTTAGCACTCGCAATCTTTGGGGCGTCGGCTGATGGTGCTGACTACTACGATGCCGGTCACAACGGACTTGTGGGACGTTACAAGGCTGAAAACGCGTCAAACGATTGGCATGAAGTCGTGATTTCATGGGGGGTCGAGAAGGAAGGTGGTCCTTACTATTGGAACAACAAGGCTCAGAGACGTTGGCTTTGCAGTGCCGGGTTCATATCTCCAGGCGGGGGTAAAGAGAGAATTAGTACTCTGGTTTTTCCTGAGGGTGCTCCTTACGCCGGTCACGTTTTCCACATCGTGCGAGATTCTCAGGGTAAGATCACGCACTTGTTAGAGTTTAAGCCTGGCGCAAAAGAATCCCATCAAAAATGGTTGCGTCAGTAGTTTCACAAATTGACGTTTGATCGGCTTTCGTACCTCTGGCACGTGCGCACTCGCCCACCATCTGTTGGTGGGCGTTTAATTCGCCCTGTGGGCAAATTGCTATTCACCTTTTGTGCACTTCCCGAGTCCAATTCAGCAATTTGACCCCAGCCACCGGCCGTGCCTTTCGTGGTTCGTCCTCAAGCTGAAGCGAGACCAGCGGTGGCAGTGGTGATTACGCCTACTTAATTGAGATTGCAATCCAAGTGCCAATGAGGCTTGCAATTAGCGTCCCGATGAATGCGCCAGCCAACGTCCCCCAAACTGTATTGTACCAATTCGCCCGAAGCGTCTCCTTGTGTTGATTACTACTTGCGGCGAGCAGTGCATCATGTTGTTGTCGAGATTCAATGAGCATGGCTTCGTTCTGCGTTCGTGATTCACGCAAGATGTCCTCGTGACGAGCTGCTGATGCTGCGTCTCGCCGTCGCTCTTCACGCCGGAGGATATGGTCTTTCGCGTTGAATCCTAGTTGTGCACTCTCAAACTCGATGCAGTTTGTCGGGGACATCAAGTTTTCAAGAGGCTGAGGATTCGGAAACTCAGGTCGCTGTAGAATGCATCTTGGAGGGCTTGCTCTATGAAAGTCTCCCGAATTTGTTTGGCGAACTAGAATTATTCGATCTTCGTGCAATCGCAAGAAACCGCAGTTCATGCAACATTTTTCCTGAGATTCCAACTTCAAACCTCCATCACATCAACGGGCGCGCATCTTTATCAGATTGCTCATATTGGATTGCACTGCAGCGATCATCACAACTTCGGCGATATCACTAGCCGGTCCCATGCGGCGCGATTCGCTCCCGGTACATCTTGGCTTCTTTCGCATACTTGGAGTCTGGTGCAGACTCAATACAGCGATCAAACCAGATGATCGCGGCAGATTTCTGACCAACGTTCATCAGGTTCTTACCGGCACGCAATTCACTCTCCGCGCGCTCATTTGCAAGCGACGCTAACCTTTCCGCAAGTGGATTCTCTTCAAGTAATGCTGCAGCGGCCTTACCCTGGCCGTCCTCACTCGAGTCTTGAATGACATCTCGAAGAATGCTAATTGCCTGATCAAATAGTCGACTTGCTCCCTTGGCGTCGTGAAGTTTGAGAAGTCCGTTTCCACGTTCAATGAGATCGGTGGCAATTTTTATTCTGCGGTCCTCAAACCGTGTGTCCGCTTGCTGTGCAATCGGCGACTTGGAAGTCGCGGATGACGTTTGAACGTAGGCAGGTTTACACTGCTCACATGGCTCGTACCGAGCAATTGCAGCCGCCCTAGACATTTGCGTTGAGTTGTGCGCCAAACGGCAGGTGGGAAGATGGAAAATGCCAGAATCAACATCCACAACTACGTTCTGACGGTCGGAGCTTGTTGGCAACCGCGCAGAAACCCGTGCCTCCGTCCGAGGTAATGTCCGCGCCGCTGTTCGGGGCGTAGGAAGGATCGACGTCGTAGGCAGTGACGACGATCTGTGAAAATGGTATCCGCCGTTCTTGCGGTCATTGTGCCCACCTTGTGAGTCAAGTCCCCCGGGATGCGCGTGGCTTACGTCGGCACAGAAGATGAAAAGGCAAACCAATGGTAGGGGCTGAAGGAATCTCATCGGATTGCAGCAGCGATAACAAGGCCAAGAGAGATGACAATTGAAGACAGTAAAACGGCGACTGCCATATTACCTTTCTTAAGCTCATCCCATTCATCCAAGTTGGTCGTCGAAAGATCAAACAACCGCAGCGCGATTATGATTCCAAGTCCCATCGATACTGAGCCCGTAATTGCCCACCCAAAGGTTATGAGGTATGCCTCGAACATTTCACTCATTTGAAGCTCCAAACTTGGTGTTTGATTAGCCCAATGCAAACGGGCTCCAAATCTATGATGCCCTGATACGCCACTATTTGCAATCTCGCCGCGCGGATGGCCCACACTGGGTCGTGCCCCACCCTGGCCACTATCTGCAAACGGTCGTCATGCACAGCATGACCTACCAAAAGCGAATTGAACCACGAACATCACAAAAAGCACCAAAATGTTTGATGAAATGTTCGTGCCTTCCGTGCCTTTCGTGGTTCAAAACTAAACCAATAAAGCAGCAACTAAGCGGCGTCCTGCAGGGCTTTCTTGCGTTGCTTGGGCTCTGTCTTCCAGCGGCGGTGGACCCAGAAGTATTGCTCGGGCGCACGGCGGATGGCGCGTTCCAGGGCGGTGGTGTAGCGCTGCGTGATTTCGTGGATGACGTTATCGGCTTCGATTTCGTTGACGTCGATAATGTCTTCGCAGCCAATTTCGAACCGGGCCCAGCGGCCATCCTGCGGGTCGTCTTCGAGGCGAATGCCGTAACCCATGACAATGAGGGCGTTGTACTCAATGGCCATGAGTGCAATCGATTTGAACGTCGAGGCGGGGCGGCCGAAGAAGTCGACAAACACGCCGCGTTTGCCAGCATCCTGATCGCACAACAAACCCATGTTGCCGCCAGCACTCAGCAAAGCTGTCATGTCATCCCAGCCGCCCTGCTTGAGCATGAGCTTGTGGCCGGTGCGTTCGCGTCCTTCTTTCACCCACTGGTGGATGTAAGGATTATCCAGTTCACGTCCAATGACCCCCATGGGCAAATCGAAGAGCCCGAAGGCCAGAATGGTTGATTCCCAGTTGCCGTAGTGGCCTCCCAACATAAACACGGGACGCCCGGTACAGAGTGCCTGCACCACCTGGCTGCGATTGCGAAACCGCAACACCTCCCGCATGTTTTCCCGACATAGCTTACGGGGGAACTGAAACATTTCGGCAATCATGCGGAACAAATGCACCCACATTTTGCAAATGAGTTGTTCCGTTTCCGCCGGGGAATACTGCCCGGGAAACGCCGTCTGGATGTTGTCATACGCGACGTGATACCGCGTCAGCTTTTTGGGGAGCACGCGCGTCATCAACCAGCCGAAACAATCTGCAAACCAGACGGTCTGGCGAACGGACATCATGCCCATGAGACAGCCGACCAGCTTCAGGCCGAAGAATTCCAGCCGATGCCGCAAATCTTTCCAGTTCATGTGAGAGCACTCCATTGCTCAGTAACGCGAATCATTCGCAACTGAAATCAGTTCCCAAACCAAACGCAACACAGACAGGAATGTCTGTGCCACCCGATTTCGAACCGTCTCTATCCACTTTGTTCACCAGTGGCGAACTCGATGTTATCAAATCCTGCCGCAATGCAGGTATCGTAAATATCCACGACGTCGCCGTAGGGGACATCTGCCTCGACATCCAGCACGACAGGATTCGAAGGATCGAAGTCGGCCAGCAGTTTCAGTTGTTCCTTGAGGAATTTCAGGTCGTCGTATGAGGTGCCGTTCATGTCGACGACGGTCCGCCCCTTGGGACCGACAAGGAGCTTTAACCAGACATCGATTTGTTGCGGTGGACGCTCCTGCGGGACTGGCGTGACAATCGATCCTTGGGCTGGCAGCACCGTTGAAATGGTTTCTTCCTTGGGCAATCCCGCCGCCCCAATGACAAAGAAGACCAGCAGCAGGAATACGATGTCAATCATGGCGGTCATGCCGCCGTAGTCGGTGGAACGGTGATGACGTGGCACTTTCATAAGTGACTACTCCTCACCCAACACTTTGAAGCCGACCTCAGTGACGCCGTACTTGGGGCAGAGCGTCATCAGTTTTTCAACTTCACCGAACGCGGCGTGTCGATCTCCCCGGATTTGCACGGCGTATCCTTCGGGATCATCCCCGACGCCTTCTTCCAGAGCCCGTTCTACTTCCTGCAACGAAAGCTCTCTCCCACCGGTGTGATAGGTGCCATCCGGTTTCACGGTAATGAGTAGACGTCGCGGCGGCTCTTCCTGTTCGCTCGACTGTGTTGCCCGGGGCAAATCGACCTCTTCGACGGTCTCCGATCGAGCAAAGTGCGAAGCGACGAGGAAGAAAATCACCAGGTTGAACACCACGTCAATGAGCGGCGTCAAATTGACCAGCACGCCAAAACTGCGAGGGCGAACCGGCGTTCTCATTGGTCCTTCCTCTGCTCAATGGCGACGGAAGGAAGCTGCGTCCGCTGTGGACGAGAACTCTCTGCTGAACTGCTCGGCGCCTCCTGCTTGTTGGATCGTTGACGATCAATCAAGGCCTTCTTCAGCGGCATAATGAGTTGTTCGGCAGTCAGCGTTGTTTCCGCCACGAACTCGTCGATGCGGTTGCGAAACCACGCGTAGGCCGCAATGGCAGGGACAGCGACACACAATCCGAACAGCGTGGTCACCAGCGCTGCGGAAATGGCGGGAGCGAAGTCAGCGGGCGACGGATTCGCACGTTCTGAGAACTCCGCAAAGGCTTGAATCATACCCCAGACCGTTCCCATCAGTCCGAGCATGGGAGCGAGGGCCCCAATCAGGGAGAGGTATTCGATTTTACGGAAGAGCCGTGCGGCCTGTTCGGCGGCGGCATCTTCCATCGATTTCTCGACCGCGTCGTAGCCGAAGCTGACTTCTTTCAATCCAGCCGAGATGACATACCCGAGAAAGCTGGGACGCACTTTGCATACCGCTGCGGCCTCAGACACTTGACCGGCACTCAGCTTCTGATGCAGTTCTTCCACCAGCGAGCGGGGCATGAGCGACCCACGCCGAATGCTGAGCAGGTGTTCGACAATAAGAGCCACCATGGCGACGCTCAGCCCAATGATGATGTAACCAATCGGCCCACCGGCCCGGAGCAAAGCCTGAATGTCGAGTTGGCCATCGACAAAAATCTGCGATTCAGCCAACAGTCCTGGCCAGTTCGTCATCCGTCGACTCCAACCTCGTCAATCACCGTAAGTTATTGGACTGCCAGGTTTTGACGAGCCGATTTGGCTTCCGTCGTCCAGGCATAGCGTGCCACAACTTCTCGATACAGATTTTCCGCTTCCTGAGTCAATCCTGATCGTCTGAGCGACTCGGCGGCTTCGTAGCAGGCTCGGGCGGCCAAAGGCTCATGATCATCGTAAACCGTGGGCAACCAGAGGAAGGCTGCAGCCGCCTGACGAAACTCCTGACGCTGCAAATAGGCTCGTCCAATAAGGTAACGCGGGCCATTCTGAATCGACTCCGGCATCCGTTCGACATCATGTTCCCAGGCGGCCACCGTTAAGTCACTGAGCTTTGGTCCGAATCGAAGTCGCCAGAGCTGGACGCGAGCCAACTGGGAGATTTTGGGATTGGTGTTCCGGGCGAGCTCATCAAGCACTCTCTCGGCGGGCTGCCCAAACGTGGGATCCTGGAGCAACCAGCTCGCGCCGATGAGTTGTTCGGCTGCAATTCTGCCTGCCATCCACGATTTCGCCTGGGACTGTTCCGATGCGCCAATTTGCGTCCCGTACCACTGGAGCGGTGCCGCACTCCAGTGCTGCGTATCCGAGTCACTTTCCACGATTTGCAGGAACG
>JACKHO010000010.1:225000-280915 GCA_020638955.1 Planctomycetaceae bacterium
CTCTCCGTTGAAGGTCACCACCTTTCGCTCAACTTCGTTGTGGAAAACGGAAAGGTCGTTTCGTCGACTCCTCAGTTCTTCGCCACGAACCCAGCGCTCGTGAAGAACGCCAACAAAGTTGGCATCCCTGTTGGCACCCGTGTACTTGCCAAAGAGGAAGAACTTGCGTTTGAACTGGTGAATCGTCTCGGCGAAGAGCAACGCAAGGTCGCCATGATTGCCAAGGAAGCCCCTGCGGAAATCCGTGACGCCGGTTCACCGCAGCCGCCACAAGCCAAGGCCGAAGGAATTGCATTCAGTGACCTGTCAGCCAACCAACAGTCGCTGCTACAGGAATTGGTCGTTGAGTATTGTTCCGCCATGCCACAGGAAGTTGCCAACGAGCGACTCGATGCCATTCGCGAAGCCGGTTGGGATCACATCCACTTCGCATGGGCAGGTGCTACTGAACCGGGAGTTGGTCACTACTACCGGGTGCAGGGAAAGACTTTCCTCATCGAATTCGTCAACACACAGCCCGACGCCGCTGGCAATCCTGCGAATCACATCCACTGTGTCTGGCGCGATATGGCTGGCGACTTTGCTAACCCGCTCTAAGCGAATCCAGGAACGGGTCCGTATCAACTGGGAGTAGCCACGTGTCCGGCGGTCCGCGTTCGGGACAACACGGCTTTCTGAAGCTTTCCGAGAATCGACTGGCATGCCAGGCGGTGCGGCGCATGTTTCCCAACGTGCGCCGCAAACAGTTGGAAGTCGTGACGATTTATGGCCCGGCAGGATGTGGAAAGTCCGAACTCGTCCGGGAGCTACTCAGGCAATGGCACGACGGGCGACCTGATGCCAAGGTCCGCTGCGTCACTGCGTCCGAGTTTGCCGCCCAACTGGCCGAAGCCGTCGACTCTGGTGGCGTCCCGCAGTTTCAGGATCGATATCGTAAAGATGTTGAGCTTGTCGTCATTGAAGACATCCAGGCGCTCGCCGATCGTCCCGCAGCTCAGCGGGAATTGACGGTCACCATGGACAGTGCCGCCCGAAATGGTGGGCATGTCCTGCTTACGGCCAACCGCTCGCCGGGCGAATTGGCCGGGCTCTCTCCGCGTCTCGTCAACCGCTGTCACGGCGGCATTTCCATAGGCATCACATTGCCGGAATTGGAGAGTCGCACAAAGCTGGTGCGGCATTTTGCACAACACGAGCAACTGCCGCTAACAACCAGGCACTGCGAGAAGATTGCCCAGGCTGTTGATGGCGGCGGCCGTGAGTTGCTGGGTTTTCTACGAACACTCACTACGCAACTCTCGCTGACTTCGCAGTCAGGTTCGATTGCAAAGGTCATCGACCAAATTATGGCCCGCCAGGAAACTGGGATATCGCCTGACATCAGTCAAATCACCAAAGCGGCCTCGCGACACTTTGAAATTCCGGTCAAAGAAATTCAGGGCACAAAGAGAGCGCAGCCCATTGCCCTGGCACGCCATGTCTCCATGTATTTGACACGGGAATTGACGAAGCTCCAGCTCAAGGAAATCGGCAAGTACTTCGGCGGACGCAGCCACAGCACGGTGCTTCATTCGTGCCAGCAAATCGAAGACAGGAAAAAGGACGACGCCAAACTCGTCTGGCATTTGGAGCAAATCTGTGACCAGCTCGAATCACGAGGATTCCGCTGCCTCAGGAGTCTCGCCGATTCCTGATTCCCAGGCCTCGTATTGCGTCAACCACCGACATCTGCGGAGAGAAACTGGACGGTGTCGCCGGGCGCAAGTTTCCAGTTCAAGTCGCGAGTAAAGTGAATCGCATTCACGGCCACGAGACAATGGGTGGAAATCTCGTTGTCGTCAAAACAGTGATTTGCGAACTCCGGAAATTGCCCCGCGAGTTGTTCCACGACCTGACCGAGCGTCGTCGCTTCAATCTGAACGCAACTGGTTCCTGCCCTCTCGCGCGGAATGCCAAAAAACTCAACGGTGATGTGAGACATGCTCCCCAGATTAACCACCAGCACGCAGCAATTCCATTGGCCTCAACAGACACTGTTGGCAATCGATTACAAATGTGCGACGATGCCTCCAGCAAACCTTACTCAAGTTGAAGTTCGATTAGCAGGAAACTGTACGTGGCACGCTACGACGACGATTACGATGATGACTATGACGACGATTTGCCAAGCCAGAAGCAGCGTCGAAAGCCCAACGATGGCGGTGGATTCAAAGTACAGTGGATTGTTGGCGGGGCAGCCCTGTTCGGTGTTTTTGTCCTGCTAGGCGGACTGGCAATTGTCTTTCTGCTCCCCGCATGGCACGAAGCACAGGCGGCCAAGTCACGAAATCACCTCAAGCAAATTGGTCTGGCGCTCCACAATTACCACGACGTGTTCAACAGGTTTCCGCCCGGAAGTGTTGTGCAAGAAGACGGAACGGTGCTGCTATCGTGGCAGGGAAGCCTGTTGCCCTACGTTGACGAAGCTCCTCTCTACAACCGCATGGCATTTGACATCGATTGGAATGGACCCGAGAACCGAAAAGTCAGAGAGACGGTTGTCCCGGTCTACCAAAACCCCAACCTTTCAAGAAGCGTAACGACCGATGGACTTCCGGTCACACACTACGCTGGTAATTCGCACGTATTCTTTGAAAACCGAACATTGGGAATACGCGACATTACGGATGGAACATCCAACACGATTATCATCGGTGAAGTCACCACCGGATTGAAAGCCTGGGGTGATCCAACGAACGTTCGAGACCCCGCTCTTGGTTTGGACGCGACACCAGAGCAATTCGGACTCACGCGAAGCAGCACCGGACTGGGGGCTCAGTTCCTGTCAATCGATGGAGCTGTACACTTCATCCACAAAGACGTCGACCCCGAGATTTTGAAAGCGCTTTCAACCTACAATGGCAACGAGGTAATGCGGTTCTAGCGCGCGGCCCGGACAATCGCAAAACCCAATAAACAAACGCACGTCTTACTGAAAGCAACAAGAGAGTAATACAAATGGCACGCCACGACGACGATTACGATGATGACTACGACGACCAACCACGGCGGCGGAGACGACGCTCAGGCGGTGGCGGCGGCTCTACGGGTATGATTTGGATTATTGTCGGAGTGAGCCTGCTGGGAGTGTTCGTGGTTTGTAGCGGGATTATGGTAGCCCTGCTCCTTCCAGCCGTGCAGCAGGCACGAGAAGCGGCCCGGACTTCGCAGTCGAAAAACAATCTCAAGCAAATTGGCTTGGCACTGCACAATTACCATGACGTGTACAATTCATTTCCGCCCGGAAGCATTGAGAAAGAAGACGGAACCGTGTCGCTCTCATGGCAGGGGAGTATTTTGCCATTTGTCGACCAGGCCCCACTTTTCAACCAAATCGAAATGGGAGCCGACTGGAACGGGCCAGAAAACCACCTGGTCCGTTCGTCGACCATTCCCGTTTATCTCAACCCCTCAGTTGCGGAATTAGTGGCACCTGACGGGCTTCCTGCTTCACACTATGCTGGAAACATCAACATGTTCCCTGTGAATCGAGGAGTGCGCTTACGCGATATCGTCGATGGCACATCGAACACCATAATCGTGGGGGAAGTTACAACCGGACTGAAATCATGGGGCGATCCGACAAACCTGCGAGACCCGGCAGATGGCCTAGGAAACACGCCGCAACAGTTTGGCCTCCGACGCCGACCGGCTGGTGAAGGCGCGCAATTCTTAATGACGGACGGTGCAGTACGTTTCATTTCGACAGAGGTCGATCCGGAAGTACTTAAGGCTCTCTCAACGCCAGATGGGGGCGAGTTTACGGGTGCATTCTAGCTTCTCACACACGACGCGTCACAAAACCAACAAGACTCAGGAACGCAACAATGGCACGCTACGATGATGATGACGATTTCGATGACGACGACCGACCACGGCGAAAGAAGAAAGGACGCCGCCGTTCCGGAGGTAGCAGCGGAAGTGGTTCATCGGGAACGTTGTGGATCATCATCGGAGCGGTAGTATTTGGCTGCATTCTGCTCTGTGGTGGCTTGGCTGCAATACTGTTTTTCCCTGCCATGAATGAAGCGCGTAACGCGGCGCGCATGTCGCAGTCCAAGAACAACCTGAAGCAAATCGGACTGGCGCTGCACAACTACCACGACACATACAATTCATTCCCCCCCGGCAGTGTCGTCAAGGACGACGGAACGGTGTCCCTGTCGTGGCAGGGAAGCATTCTGCCTTACGTAGACCAGGCGCCGCTTTACAACCAAATCGAAATGGGTGCTGACTGGAACGGAATTGAAAACATGGAAGTTCGATCGACTGCCGTTCCGGTCTATCTGAATGCTGCCGTGCCCGACCTCATGGCACAAGACGGACTTCCCGCCTCACACTACGCCGGCAACGTAAACTTGTTTTTCGAAAACAAGTGCCTGAGAATTCGCGATATCGTCGATGGAACTTCCTACACGGTCATTGTCGGAGAGGTGACAACCGGATTGAAGTCCTGGGGTAATCCGACAAACCTGCGCGATCCCGCCGCGGGCCTGGGAGCCACTCCCAATCAATTCGGTCTGACGCATGGTCCCGGAGGGGAAGGAGCGCAGTTTCTGTTCGTGGACGGTTCAGTTCAGTTCATTGACCAGAATATTGACCCCGAAGTGCTTAAAGCACTGGGTACTCCAAGCGGCCGCGAGGCCATTGATCCGTTTTAGTGTCGCCTACCTCGGCTTCAGACGTACCCCAAACTCGTCGCTGAAGTCGGCGGCGAGTTGGGCGGGTTCGATGAGTTCTTCCAGCAGTTCGGCGAGGGACACATTCTCCAGCGAGTGCTGCTGCTGTTCGTTGAGGGCTTCGTCGGGAACCGCACTGACGTCAATTGGGAGTGCCGAGAGTTCGCTCCACTGCACGAGGAGTGTCCGCAACGTCAGTGGGCGCGTTTGTTCAAACCGCACCAGTTTCTGGGCGACGGCCTTTTCCACATTGAATGGCGGTGGGTTGGGTGCCAACTCGACGAGAATGGGAACATCATCTGGACCAGCGATTGGCTCGGGCGGCATGCCTGGTTGCTGAACGTTTTCCATGACGAGCGGATCGCCTGGGAAAGTGGGATCGAGCGGCGTGCCGTCAGCCATGGCGGCTAACCGTCGGAGAATCACCGGCTCAGTTTCTGCAGGGAGGAACCGGACCGATCCATCTGCCAGCAGCACGAACATTCCGTCCTGTTGACCGGTTCCGAGACCATCAGGGCCGTTGATGTACGGTTCCTTCGTCAAGGCCCGCATGGTGGCATTTCCCGGTGCGGCCCAGGAACCGAGTTGATTCTGCACGCCCACAATCATGAGTGTGTTGGCCAGTCCGTCACGCACATCCTGCAAACGGGTTTGCCGACGATGACCAAAAATCCCGGCACGAGGATGTTGTACTGCCAGGTCTGGAGCATCGGCCCCCACTCCGGCGACGCCTGCAAAGTGGCTAGCTGGTAGCCCGTCGTCTCCGACGAGCTTGGGGATTTCAGGATTCTGGAACTGGGCCACGCGCCGGCGCACAAAGGCGTCGTTCACAGGATCATTCCAGGGGTGTTCCTCGCGAAAGGCGGGAGCACCGGCTTTGGACCTTTCCAACTCACCGAGCCAACTCAAGTTCTGCGTTTCGCCAATGGGGTAACTGCCATGCTGGTTTGTGTACTTGAGTAACTCGGCGTACAGGGCATCGAGCCGTTCTTCGGCGGGGCTCTTCTTGGGCTGGTCAGGATGCACATCCTCAACGACAACGACGTCTTCGTCTGAACCATTTGAATTATCGACACCAGTCGATTCCGGCGGCGCAGGTTCGACAACGTCCTCGTCTTGCACGACTGGGGTGTCCGCTGACCTGGGCCAGAACATCCAGACGGCGAGTAATACCATCACCAACGCCGCGCCACCCCACACAAACTGAGTGATGCGGGAACCTGCTGGTGCTGAGTCTGGCAGTCCCTGGCTCAGTGGAGGGGCACTCACTGGTGGTGCCGCTGGAACACCAATGAGCTTGTTTCCCTCTTCCTTAATGAGCACCGGACTTTTGCAGTCGGGACAGTCCACCGTCCTGTCGCGCCAGGATCGATCCCGGAGGCGCAGCTTCGCAGAGCAGTGAGGACAGGGAAACTCGTACATAATTTGAAAAAGCTTTGACGTCGGTTCCTTATTGTATTCGGCACATCGACACGATTCGCACCCGTAATTCGCAGCTCTCACTTCTTTCTGGTCGCGACATTGACCGGCCAAAAATGCCGCTACGTGTTGTCGACATCCCTTCTGGCCGGTTGTTCTTTGACTTCGGCAACGTAGAATGCCTCCGCATCTCCACAGATAGTAAACGGAAACAGAAGGCTCGTTTGTACCAGTGCCGGACATCATTACGCTCGACGAACTGCTCGAAGAATTCGAATTCCTGCCGGACTGGGAAGACCGCTGTGATTTTCTCATCGACCTCGGCATGGAACTCCCCAAACTCGATGAGAGCGAAAAAACGGAGGCCAACCGCGTCCACGGCTGTCAAAGCAACGTCTGGCTGGTGAATGAGTTAGAAGAATCGAACGACCAGACAGTCCTGCGCATTCGGGCCAACAGTGACGCCATGATTGTTAACGGCCTCATTACCATTTTGCTGGCCATTTACGACGGCAAAACGCCCCGCGAAGTCCTCGACATCGACGCAGCAGCCATTTTCTCCCAGCTACATTTGGACCGGCATTTGAGTTCGCAGCGCAAGAACGGACTGTCAGGAATGGTGCAGCGCGTGCGTCAACTCGCCGCTTCCGCACTCGTTGAGCTGGATGGCGAAACAAAGTAGCGACAGGAAATTCCTGCTGTCCGCTGTTTGACGTTGTGATATGCTCAATGCAAATGCGAATTCCGAGTGGAGTCGCAACCGGGAGAGCGTTATGACCACAGCATCCGAACCGGCGAAACCGCAGCTTCGCTCCTCGGGATTAATTGACTGGCTGGGTCCCCACCTGCGCTGGATTACAGTTCCCAGCTGGGTGCTGTCGCTCATCATTCACGCCATTTTCATCACCATTCTGATTGTCGTCTCACAAATGCCGAGTTGTCGGGGCGATTTCGGCGGTGATGGTGGCGAGAGCTTCCGCAAGGTCGGCATTCGACAGCGCGGCGAACAGAACAAAGCGAGCGAAGTCGAAGCGGAACAGCCCTCGGAAGAACAGCTCCCGACGATCAGTTCTCCGGTCGTCACGACAAGTGCCATTCCCGACCAGCCGCCCATTCCGCTGCCATTACCAGCAATTCAATCTCCCTCCATGCCACTGCTTGGTGCGGGACCACCGCCCCAGTTTGATGCCACGCAATTTTCCAGCGTCATTCAGCCCTCACAAATTGTATCAGGCGGAGCACCGCCGAGTGGTGGCCCGAATGATGGCAGTGATACGAATGCGACGTCGTTCCTCGGCGTGTCGGATCGAGGCCGTTCGTTCGTGTACATCATCGACCGCTCTTCCAGCATGGAAGATGACGGTCGACTTAGAGCAGCGAAAATGGAGCTGCTCTCAAGTCTGCAGCAGCTCGATGAATCGCAGCAGTTTCAAATCATTTTCTACAACGCCAAGTTCACCGTGCTGCAGCCCCGTTCAGACAAGTTCAACCTCTTCTTCGGGACCGACGCACAGCGGCTGCAGGTCGTTGAACAGCTTCGAGAAATCAGGCCGGAAGGGGGCACCCTGCATTTCCCTGCCGTGATGCGGGCACTCAAATTTCGGCCCGACGTTATTTTTCTCCTGACAGACGGAGATCCCACTTCGGCTCTCACGCCGAGTGAACAGGAAGAAATCCGCATCGAAAACGGCGGCGGAACCCACATCCACTGCATTGAATTTGGGAAGGGCTCAGTTTCCGTGAACGGCCGGTCAGCCAAAGAAGGAAATTTCCTCGACAAACTGGCGCAGAAAAACGGTGGCCAATACGTGTACCGCGACGTGACGGACATCGCAGGCTTTTAGCAGTAATCTCGCACAGTAGGCCGCAAGCCGTTGCCGGAACTGCGCAAACCTCTATTGAGGATTTCCAAGCGTGCCCATTGATGGACGATCATTCTGCGGCCGAAGTTCCGGCAGCATTCCGGTTTGCTCCGGTCCGGCCTACATATCTCACGCCGCCACGACCTGCTACTTCTCCTGCTCGACAACGAGCGTTGCTTGTAGTTTGGGTGATTCAATTTCCTGCACCGTACCATCAGGCCAGTGAATCGAAAGACTCTTGGCCGCCTGTTGACCGAGTCCAAAAGTCACCGGCAATTCAACCTGAGACAAATAACTTCGAGTGGGACTGACCATCCGGCTGAGCACCGTGCCATCGTCGAGAGTCAGTTCTAATGTCGCGCCGATGGCATCTCGAGTCGTCGTGGTCCCATTTCCCTGCAGCTTCACGCGCAGCCAGTTGTTGCCTGACTCCAGGTTGTTTCTCAGCAGTCGGGGACGCTGTCCGGTGGCGGCAATCAGGAGGTCGAGATCACCGTCACCATCGATGTCGGCATAACTCGCACCCCGGCCAACCATGGGCTTCGCAAATTCATCACCCAACTCTTTGGATGTGAGTGGAACAAACTCGGTATCGGAACTGAGGCCGGCATTCCAGAACAGTTGCGGTGCCTGCTCGTATGTTTGACTCGCCTGCACTTTCGAGATTTCCTCTTCCAGGTGTCCGTTCGCATGAAACAAATCCTGCCAGCCATCGAGGTCGGCGTCGAGAAACAGAATCCCAAAGGTCAGGAACAACCGCGTCGACGGACCAATTCCGGCGGCGACTGCTTCATCGACGAACTGGGTCGAGTCGGGCAGCGAGCAGTAGTAAGCACTCATTTCGTTGGCAAAGTTACCAATGACCACGCCCCGGCACGCGGGATCGTTCCGCGTGCACGCGACATCAATTCCCATCGCACCGCGAGCGGCTCCATTCGTGTCGTATGCAATGCCACTCAGCGCCGCGATTTCTTCAAATGTTCCATCTCCCTTGTTGTGAAACAGGAAGTTCTGAACGGTGTCGTTGGTGACGACGACATCGATCCAGTCATCGCCATCGAAATCACAGAACGCGAGGCCGAGTGACTTCCCGGTCGCGACGCCTGTCACAGGATTTGTAATATGCAGTCCGGCTGATTCCGAAACATCAGTGAAGGAGCCGTTCCCGTCGTTGCGGTACAGACAACAAAACGCACCGCCGAACACCTGCGGACGTCCATATGCCCGGCCACCGCCCGTCAGCGTGAAGTTCTGTTTGACATCGAACTCACGCGACCACTCCAGGTAGTTGCAAACCCACAAGTCGAGGTCACCGTCTCGGTCAAAGTCGAACCAGCCGCAACTTGTGCCCCAGTCACCAGAACGACCGCCGATACCCGCCTCCTGCGTCATGTCGACGAAAACTCCGCCATCATTCCGGTATAAGTGGTTCGCACCTGGTTGGGTTTCCTTCTGTATGCTGCTGAGGTTTTCCGACACAGCGGTGACGTACAAATCGGCGTCGCCGTCATTGTCAAAATCACCAACAGCACAGCCCTGACCGTAGAAAGACACTTCCAGGCCAGCCTTGGTGGTAACGTCTGTAAACACTCCAGTTCCGTCGTTTTCGTACAGGGCCATAGTGGACGCGGGACTCTTGCCATTCCAGGACCACGACTTCGAATTGACCAGGAAGATGTCCTGATCACCGTCGCTGTCGTAGTCGAAGAAGGCACAGCCACCACCCATTGTTTCGGGCAACAGCTTCTCAACGTCGGCGCCGTTCTCATGAACGAACTGAATCCCCGATTTCTCGGTGATATCCTCAAACGGGATTTTGGGGAGAGGCTTTTCCAGTGGCGCGCGAACGGTCGGCAAGTCAACCTCCGCAATGGGCGCATCAACTACTGGTTTTTGCTGAAGCCATAAATACACGCCAATTCCGAGGGCGACGACTGCAACGGCCCCCAACCCTATTGCGGAGTACCATATCGCCACACCGATGACAGCGTCATCGCGTTCGATGTCCAAATCTTCGTTATCGTATTGATTATCCATGAGATTGTTCCCAGGTTGATTGTCTGGAGCAAGTGCCCCTTTTCAATCGCCTGCCTCAGTGGTTCGCCAAGGTGTTTCACTTCGCGAGCGTGAGGCAAGGCGCAATGACCAATTTGGCTGATGCTGTTACTTCACTCGACTACCGCGACGTTTCCAGCACAACCTTCTCCTTCGGCTCATCTGGTTCTTCGGCCTTTGGCGTCAGTGAATAAATCACCAATGCCTCCGCCGCATGATCGGCCGCGGGATAACGTTCACGTGCCTTCTGAACGACCTGTCCTTGAATGGTGTCGTCAACTTTGTACTTGCGGTGCAGTTCACCATGCTTCTCCGCAAGTTCCGTATTCCCTAACTGGCGATGAAGAAGTTCCAGGTTGTAATGCGCTGTGACATTCTCTGAATCGATTTTGAGGGTTTCCTCAAACGTTGCTACGGCACGCTCCAGCCGTTGTTGACGTTCATCTGCACGGTCATCTCCACGGACGCGCTGAGCCAGTTGCAGTTGAACAATTCCCAGTTCATTGCGCACCGTATAATCGCGGCTGAAATCAAACTTACGGCTGGGGACCTGGGTTTCGAGCACTGATTTCAGGTTTTCTTCGGCCTCGACAAGGTGTCCCTGCTGGGAATTCACAACCCCTGCCAGCCACGACATGGTCCAGGGCGGAGCGGCCGGATCAGTATGCTTCGCAGCGCGATCCAGCGCAGCCACCGCCTCGTCCAACCGACCTTCGACTTGATAAACACGGGTCAAGTTCAGTGGGCCGTCGAAGCGACCAGCAAGTTCAACCTGCTGGAAAGCATGCTCTGCCTGCTTCAACTCGGCCTTGCCTTCCAACAGCAGTCCAATTCCATAGTCGTTCCAACGTTGCCACTCAGGAATATCTCGTTCTTCCATTTCTGGCAACGGACGATCAATTCCTTCCACTGGCAGTGTGATGGTATCAACGGCCATCGTCACAATAGGAAGCGGATTGCGGTACGGTTCACCGGGTGTGTAACCGCGCAATGGCAGGTCACCGGGCTTCTGTAGTTTGGCGACAATTGCCATGTATTCCTGATCAAACTTCCGGTACTGGAGTTTGACTTCGACCGTAATGTGATCTTCCACGTCCTCAGGCACTTCGAGCCGGTAGTGAACCACCTGCCCGGCCCCCGGAGGAATTTGATGGTTGTAAAGCGGAACACGAATGTCCTGCGCGTTTCGCCGATTAATGCGTTCACCTTTCTCGTCGAGCAGGAACACATTCACAAAATGCGCCCAGCGGTCGACTTCGTTCTGTTCGTCGAGCGAACCACTTCGCCCAATGACGCGGTCACCACTCTTAACTGTGACGTCCATCCAGACTTCGTTGGAATCAACGGTCCCCTGAGTGAACAGGTGCCCCAGTTTGAGCGTGCGGATGACGGTTTCCAGCAAATAGTCCTGTCCAGGTTTCAACGTGGGGCGTTTAGGACGTAACGGAGCGTGGAATGTTCCGTCAATTTCGCCTCCCTCTTTAATGCCAAAGATATCGACCCGCATGCATTCCTGCAGGAACTTCGCCTGCTGCGCGACTGCGTCGGGACGATCTTTCAACCAGGCAATTCCCGTATTCCCACCGGGAAAAATGTGGTCGTGGATTTTCAGTTCGCCACTGTCATCAAGAATCTTCGCACCGAAATCGCTGGAGGCTGTCGCTGGCATGTGGCAGCCATTGCAGTCGACCTGGGCTATTGGCGGATAGTAAAAGCTCTTCGCCCCATGTCCCGACACACCGGACAACAACCAGGCGTCGTAATGGTTCTGGCCACGCAAGAACTCTTTGTAATTCGTCAGTTCTCCAGGTAAATGCACCTTGTGGCATGACGAGCAAAACTCAGCGGTCTTATGCAGCGGCTTCAAGAACGTCTTCTTGTGGAACGCTGGTTTCGCTTTCACCATTTGGTTGTTGACCCATTGCAGGAATGCATTCTCACTCGACGCAAACGGATAGTGAACCGGTTCTTCAATGGTGTAGTCAGCATTACCACGATTGCTGTTGATGTTCGTGATGGCGTGACAGGTGGTACACGTAATTCCTGCCTGAGCAGTCACATGCCCCACGTCATCAAACTTCGGATCATCAAAGGCACCGCTAAAGAACGGGACGGGATCGTGGCAGCCTGCACACCAGCGTGAGGCCTGCACATTACCATCGCGTTCAAACGCGACTTCGCGAGTCTCACGAACACTTGTGAGATAAGTGGGATTGTTGAATGAACTAAAGTGATGCGCGCTTTGCTCCCAACCTTTGTGAGCATCGGCATGACACTTTTTGCAGTAGTCATCCATCATGAGAGTTTCGGAATGAATGAAGTTTCCGGTCGACGTGCGTGCTAATGACGGACGGAAATACTTCTCCCCTTCCTTCGGACCGACGACATTCCACTTCCGAGGATCTTGCGAGTGCATGCCGGCCATCACCGCGACGACAACAGCCACGGCTCCCGCATAGGCAAATCCATACTTCCAGTGAATCTTCGGTCCAGCAAGGCGATGCACCAGATACAGCCACACGGCGAACAATGGGGAAATGACGTGCAGCCAGTAGACAACCGCACGAGTCGTTGGCTGCTTAATTTCAAATCCCTGAACGCGGAACAAGGCGAGCCCGCTTCCAAGCAAGAGGAGGGAAACAACAAACAATGCATAGCCGACCTTCACCGCCTTACGGTTCTTGCGGTCGAACGTGTTTCGCATATGGATGATGCTGAACACCAGAAACGGCACAATCAGCAGCAGCCCCAGCGCCAAGTGGGCCAGGAACATGCACTGGTAGAAGTAGTTCTGGTACGTCTCTTTGTGCAGCCACTCAAGAAACGTAATCGTGGCGAGATATGCCGAGTTGGCAAACAGTAGTCCAAGCAGACCTGCCAGCACATACAGCAGTTTTCTGAGCTTGGGGCCAATCGCACGCACCACAATTCGTTTGGGTGGTGTTGTGGTAGTTTCAGATTGAGACATCAAATCGATCCTCTTCCCGCCAACGGGATTTCGCAAAGTCCAGCCGCGCATGCTGCAACGGTGAACAGAAGAATGTCAGGTGAATTGACGAAGCAACGCGCGCTTTAGGCCTGCGCAACAGCGACGCCATGTGTTTGACACAGTTGAAGAATGGCGTGAGTCATCAGGGCGGATTTACCATCCGGCGACCAAGGGCGCGCACATGGGAACCAGGTTGTTCACACGGCGCAGAGACTCACTCCAGACACACAAGCGAAATCAGCCAACAGAAATGGGTGGCCGCAGCAGAGATTCGGGATAGCCAGCAGGCAACGCGGCATTTTCCCGAGACGAGAATAGACTTGCGAACTCCCGACCACTCACGCGTGTTGCCGGTCGGGTGGTCGCCTCATCGGGATGCGAACCCAGTGTTGCTGGTGCCGAGGGGGCCGCAGGGGCTTCCGGCGTTTTCTGGCAACCGGGACCGTGACACGGCTTGAAAGGCGTTGTCGGTCCCGACTCATGCTGCAGGGCGGTTTCGTGATCGGCGACCATGTGAGAGTCAGCCAGATAGTCGCCGCAACTCGCGTCAGCCGTGTTCACGTTCCCCAAGCTGAGCAACAAGAACGAGAACGCAATGCACCACCCCATGTGAGGCACATGCCAATTATCTCGAACTGAAGGGAACAATTTCTTCAACGGCGAAAAGCCTGTTTATGGAATTCGAGGCGAACACCTCCCGCACCGTTAAACCTATGGCAGCAAGTTCTGGTTTGTCAAGTACCTTTTCGGGAGACTTTCGCAAACTGAGGTGTTGATCAACGGACGGCGATTGCGTCTTACAGGTTGAGCAGACTTTACACGGCATCTCGTAGCGTGTCACACTTACTGTCTACAGAGCACTTCAAAACTGGAGCACGGACATGACATTTTCCGGTCGCACAATTGTCGGCGTTGCACTCGTGGTGGCAATAACCACCGCTGTATTGGGGCAATCACCCAAGAAACCGAACGCAGCCACAACCCGCCAACTCGACTTGGAAGCCCAAAAGGCGGAGGCCGATTACCTCAAGAGTCTCAGCGATTTGGCGCAGTCGTACGAAGAATCGGGGGACAAGGCCAAAACCGAAGCAATGCTGAAGGCGATTCTTAAAATCCGTCCAGACGCCGAGCCCGTGAAGGCGAAACTGAAAGAGTTGGAAGAGGCGGTGTTTGTGGATCAACAGGAAGTCGTCGACCTCGACACCGGAAAAGGCTGGATTACGACAGGAGTGTACGTTGCCAAGGGTGAGCGCGTACGGATTGAAGCGATTGGGAGCTACAAGCTGATTGTCAACGATGAATTGGGACCGGAAGGTTATCGCAGCGAAGACGGTAAGGGAGCGGATTTTTTTGACGGAGCACCCACTGGCTCACTAATTGGAGTCATTGTTCCGCCAGGAGGACAACCCGGCAAAAAGAAAGATGGACCGCAGCCGTTTCTCATTGGAAGCAAGAAGGAACTCGATCCTCAAGCCGCTGGCCTGTTGGTCATGCGGGTCAATGCACCGGCTAATGCCAAGTGCGTGGGAAAGCTGAAAGTGCGTTTGAGCGGCAACATTTCGACATCACCTCAATAACTTACGGCAATGCACGGCGGCGCTAGCCACAACGAGATTTGTCGACATGTGGCAAAAGACTTTTGCACTTGCTGAACGCAGCCTGCGGGTTGACGCCCGTCTGCTGGGCGGACACCTGTTGCGGTTCTTCATTGTCGTCGGCATTCTCTGGTTCATTGTGTTGAGGGTGTCGGACTCTTCGTTTACCGGAGCGATCGCACCCGGCTTGACGGCATTCAAAGTGCTCGCGTATACCAACGCCGTGCTCATTGGACTTTTGGGAATTGCCTACTTCGGGAGCACAATTACAGAAGAGAAAGAAGAACGGACGCTCCCGCTATTGATGATGGCAGATATTTCCCCCGTCACGCTGTTGAGCGGAAAAGTCTTGCCGCGTCTGGCCACCGTCACGCTTATTCTTTCCATTCAAATCCCATTTACGTTGCTGGCCGTGACACTGGGAGGGGTACTCGTCTCACAACTGTTACACGTATATCTCGCTTTGGGCGTGTACATGTTGGCTGTCGCTGGCCTGTGCACGTTGTGTTCGGTGTGTGCGAGACAAAGCGGCAACGCCATTGGAGCCGCAGGGTTCCTGCTGTTGGCGTATCACGTCGGCCCACCGACCGCCGGATTCTTTGCACAAGTCTTGCGAACATCCGCCTCTCCCACGGCAGTATTCCTGGCAGATTTGACTTTGAAAACCACTCATGCCGCAGAGAGTACCGACATCTATTGGCGGATTAGTGACATCCTGGCAACCGGCGCCACACCCGGCGTTTTGTCCACACAGTTTTTCACGCACCTGAGTATTGCCGTCCTCTCTTGGGCGTTTGCCGTTGTTTTGTTCGAACCGTTGAACCGCAATCTTGACTCGGTTCCCGTTACCACCCGCAAACGATCTGGCTCGATTGCCAGCCGTGGCCGGGTGTGGAGTTACGCAGTCATATGGAAGGAGTATCGACTGACGGGCGGTGGTCACGTCACGGCCTACATCAAGTTCTTTGCGTTTGGCATGCTGGCCATTCTGACTGGGGCGGCAAGTTGCGGATTTGTCTGGAGTCAGTTTGAACTGGAGAACGCCGCGGCCGTCATGTTTGGCACGGTGTTTTTCTTTCTTTCCATTGAGCTCATGCTCCTCCTGGCCCGAACCTTCTCGGCGGAACTGACGGAAAAAACCTGGCCGACACTCAACACCCTGCCCGCGTCCTCAACTGGACTGGCTTACCGCAAGCTGGCGGGCGTTTTCGTGAGCATGTGGCCGTCGTTCTTCTGGCTCGGCATTAGCTTTCTGCTGAGTGACATGCCACGAGACATGTGGACCTCTATGGATGCCCGCGTAGCACTGGGGATATGTGCGTTCTTCGTGCATTACGCATTCTTCTTCCATTTGGTCCTGTTTCTGTCGGTCGTTGTCCGCACGAGTTGGGGCGCCATTATTCTGGCGGTCTTCATCCAGCTCATTTTCAGCATCAGCGTGGCAGCCATCGCACAGCTCTCTGTCTGGGTGGCCAGTGACTACCTCGGAATTAGCGGCAACTACACAATGATTTCAGACATCAGCCGTACCGTGCACGCGACATTCACGGCTTTGGCCGTGGCTGGCCTCCATTTCGGCACAATGGTGCAATTGCGTCGTTGCTTGAATGACTGAGTCACATATCATCGAATCCGAGTTTGCCTCAGGTGGCACGCATCCCCTACACTCGTCAGTCAACTTTGAAATTCAACATTTTCCTCGATTCTCATTCATCGAACTCACTGGAACGACGTCAGGAAACAGAAGCGACGGACCAATGGCAGTAAACCAAGTAGGCTGTGACAGTTGTGGTGCGGTGCTCAAGGTTCCGGAAAAGTACTGGGGAAAGAAGATCAAGTGCCCCAGTTGCCAGAGCCCCATGGCCATTCCGGCGTCACCCATTCCAACTGCAGGCCCCGCACAACTCGGCGACGACGACTTCATCGACGACGACCCTGACGACGACTTTCTCAACATGGATGCGGACAGTTTTGAATCTGGCCCGCCGTTACCAAAGAAGAGGAAAAAGAAGAGGACGTCACGTTCTTCTCGCAGCAGCGATTACTCATCAGGTGGCAGCACCTACACTTCATCTGGGACTGGGTCTGGGTTTGGAGACAGTGCCGGCACGATTGGTACAGGAATCCTGATGATGGTGGGTGCCGTCGTCTGGTTCGTCGTTGGCTTTTTCTGCGGGATTATTTTCTTTTATCCGCCCATTCTGTTCATCCTGGGACTCGTCCAGGTTTTCCGTGGCCTGTTTAGCAGTGGCGATTAACTCACGAACCGTACGCCAGAATGGGGACGACTTCGCGCTGCAATTCGCCACCCGTCACCTGAACTGCTCCTTCCCAGTCGACGAACACGTTGATTTCACTGCGAACACCAAACTCCGGCAGGTAGATTCCCGGTTCGATACTGAAGGCCGTTCCCGGCAGGACGCGGCGTTCTTCGCGTGTTTCGAGGTTGTCCATATTGGCACCATTTCCGTGGACTTCCTGCCCAATACTGTGTCCCGTACGGTGACCAAAGTATTCGCCGTAACCGGCCTCCACGATAACGGCGCGCACGGCGTCGTCCACGTCTTTGCCGTAGAGCGGCGTTCCCTGGGCGAATGACTCACGCACAATAGCAATTCCAGCATCACGGGCGGCGGCCACGATGTTGAAAATCTTGGTGTACTCTTCGGGGACAGATGTCCCAACAAATCCGGTGCGGGTTAAATCGCTATACACGCTGCGTGGTCGATCGCATTTGGCCCACTGATCGATGAGGACAAAATCCCCTTCCCGAATGAGCGTGTCGCCACCATCTCCCGTTTCATAGTGCGGCATGCCGCTGTGCGGGCCGCGTCCCACAATTGGTGGATGATACGTCGTCAACTTGTTAGCCGCGAAGTGTTCCATAATGCGGTCGCGCACGGCCACTTCCTCGACTCCACCGTTCTCCCGCACCTGCTCAGCGATGAACTTCCACGCCATGTCGAACGACGAGTTCGTATGCACCGCCGCTTCCAGGTGCATGTCCCACTGTTCCTGGTCCCACGTCGCCTCAAACAGCTGAATGAGGTCACCCGAGGAAAGCACCTCCGGCCCGAACGACCGCACCATGTCTACCGTTCCGCCATCGACGCGAGACACATACGGATTCCCGCCCCCTGGAGAAAACTCCATGGCGATTTTCTGGCAACCCGCCACACAATCGCGAATGGCTGCTTCGAGTTCCTGCCACGGCAGGTAAATGACCGTCCGACCGGGCAAATGCTGCAGTGCGCCGGCCTCGATGCGATGCACAATTTTTGTCGGCTCACCCGACTTCGGGATAAAATACAAACAACGCCGCGACCCCATCGAGCCCTCAGGAAACTTCAACACCCGCCCGGCCAACGGATTACTGCCACGAAAATCGTACAATAGCCAGCCATCAAATCCGAATTCCGTAATGGCGTTCTGAATCTTCGCGAGATCAAACATCTTGTACTGCTCGTCTTTCCTGAAATGAGTGAGGAGCCCGTAAGTTGTCGAATCTGGCCGGTTGCGTCAAATGATGAATGCGGCGTCCGGCAACGGGTGGGCTTCTACGCAAATTACTATCCGCGTTTTAGCCTGTTTGCGACCCACTGGGGATTACGGCGTTCATCGAGGATCGCCACCACCATTACAGTGGAATCGTGAATTGTGTAGTAAATCGCGAATGGAAATCGTTTGGCAGCCATGCAGTGGTAGCCGAAACGTTTGGCGTGGACGCCCCCAATGATTTCGAGAGCCCGGAGATCGGACATCAGCGAGTCACGAAAGTAGTCGCCAACTTCTACTCCGTTGTTTGAGTAGAATTCGATTCCCTGAATGATGTCGCGTTCGGCGTCACTCGAGATTTGAACGTTCACGAATCGCGCCGATCCAATCGTTTGCGGACATCGTTTAGACTTGAGAACGAGGTCTCACCTTTGTCAATTCGCTTTTGACGTTCCGCCAGCACCTCTTGATGCCAGTCAGGAGGCACCACATCCCCCCCCTCCGCCTGGAGCGAAAGCCAAAGCTGCTCCATTGCGTCCAGCTTTTCAGCGGTTGACATCGAAGAAATGGGAAGATGCATTTTGCTGACTCCACGTTGTTTTCCTACTGCGACTATACCGAATTAGTCGCCGCCTGCACTACTTGTCTCTGGCAACGCCCGGGCAAATCCCCATCGGCTGAGGTACTCGGCGACAAAACACCAATGAAGACCATTGGGAGATTTCGCAGACCCCGCGTAGAATACTAGCATTGAGCAAGTATCCCGCGAAACATTTGCATCAGACGTGACCGACGACGTTTCATCAGACCAGCCGCTTGTTCCGAAGGAAAAGGTGAAGACCTTTCCTACGGGACCGGGTGTGTATTTGATGAAAGATGAACAGGCGCGGGTCATTTATGTGGGGAAGGCGGTGAATCTGCGGAGTCGGGCGGGGAGTTACTTTACGTCAGCAGCCGCGACTGAACGCCGGACGGCCGAACTGGTAACGGAAATTGCCGACCTCGATTTCATTGAAACTGATTCCGAAGTCGACGCCCTGCTGCTGGAAGCGCGGCTCATCAAGGACATTCAGCCCCGATTCAATTCGGATCTGAAAGACGACAAGACGTTTCCGTATCTGCAAATCACCACGAACGAAGACTTTCCCCGAGTCGAGTTCACTCGCAAGCCGGCATCCAAAGGTGTCAAGCTCTACGGACCGTTTACGTCGGCCAAACAACTGCGGGGCACCATTACCGTGCTACAGCGCGTGTTCAAGTTTCGTAACTGCAGCCTGGACATCGACGAAAACGACGAACGCTGGCGCTGGTTCCGCCCCTGTCTGCTCGCCAGCATCAACCAGTGCACGGCCCCCTGCAACCTACGGATTTCCAAGGAAGAGTACCGCGAGGATATTCGTCGGCTGAAAATGTTTCTGGAGGGGAAGAAGACCAAGCTGCTCAACGAACTGCGGGAGCAAATGCTCGAAGCATCGAAAGAGCTGAAATTTGAAAAAGCGGGACGCATTCGCGACCAAATCAAGGCCCTCGAAAGCCTGAACTTGAGAGGGAATTTGGAAGACCATATCCAGCCGGAGGCGTTTTACGTTGACCCTAAGCGCGGCCTGAAAGGACTCAAGAAAATCCTGGGCCTGCCCGATTTGCCCCGCGTCATTGAGGGTGTGGACATCGCACATTTGCAGGGCGGGGAAACAGTCGCCAGTCTGGTGCAGTTCATCGACGGTCTCCCCTTCAAGCACGGTTACAAGCGGTACAAAATCCGGACGGTCGAGGGCATTGATGACTTTGCCAGCATGCGTGAGGTGGTCAGTCGCCGGTTCCGCAGCTTGCGGAACAATGACGAACGATATCCCGATCTGCTGCTCGTCGACGGGGGGAAAGGTCAGCTCAGCGCGGTCATGTCAGCGCTGGCGGCCATCGAGGTTGATCCCCCCTGTGTCATTTCGCTGGCAAAGCAACAGGAAGAAGTCTTCGTGCCGGGCGAGTCCGAATCTCGCAAGCTCTCACGCCATTCGTTTGCACTACGACTCCTGCAGAGCGTGCGTGATGAAGCACACCGCTTTGCGCAGGCGTATCATCACATTCTGCGCCGCAAATCGACATTCGAATAGCCACTACTGAACGGGTACAACCTGTCGCGACCACTTCCAGCTTGCCTCGGAATCGTCACTGACATCTGCGCGACCGCTGAGGCGCACCACAGTGAACTCGGGGCGAGAAAGGAAGTCGGCCCAGCCGCTGGCTTCGGTTGCTCCCACTCCGAAGAGATGCACCGACATTCCAGCGGTCAACGAAAGCAGCCGATTCAGCACGGGAATGAGTTCGCCGCCGCAGTATTGCAAATCCCAGAGGAAAACATACTTCAGGTCGCTGTTGCGTCCGCCCTGGAAATACTCGGTCAGCTCCAGCCAGGTCGAGACGGGAGAGTTGCCGGAAGTCAGCACGAGACCACATTCGGCCGCAACCAGTGCCGGTAGCTCACTGGTTCCGACGCCTCCCAAGTTCAGACTGACCGTCCGCACTCCCGCTGAGTCAACGACATACCGCGCCTGCTGAACGACGCGTGAACGCGCAGAGGGATCGCCCCACAGAACGCAGCTTCCACCTTGCTCGAAGCATTGCAGAATCCGTTCGACTTCGTCGCGATGGTCCCTCATGACTGACTCCAGATTCCGTTCAAAACATCGATGCGTCGAGACGTTACAAATGGCGCTACCTCGAAAATCGGACATGCGACCGCAGCGAAGCAATTCATTCCAGTTCAACCGGCATCCCTTTCCCAGCTTGCGTGAAATCGTCGCCACACACTCGCCACTGGGAGTGAGTTCAGTAGAATTCGCGGAAGAAGACACTCATCAAACTCTGTGAATCTGGCAATTCTTCATGTCCAACCTCATTAAGACTCAAGACGGTGGCGTCGTCACGCTGCAATTGAACCGTCCCGAACGGCGGCATGCGCTCTCGCTCGCGCTGCTGGAAGAACTCGACGCGGCCCTCGTTTCGATCGGGGCAGACGAAACTGCCCGCGTGGTAATTATTTCCTCCAGCGGGAAAGTGTTCTGTTCAGGACATGACCTCGGTGAGATGACCGGCCAGGCGTCCGAAACGTATCAGAAGTTGTTCGCCACCTGTGCCCGCACCATGCAACGTGTGCGTCAAATTCCGCAGCCGGTCATTGCCCGCGTGCAGGGATTTGCCACGGCCGCAGGCTGCCAACTTGTGGCCGCGTGCGATATGGCCGTCGCCGCTGAAGAAGCACAATTCGCGACGCCCGGTGTAAAGATTGGACTGTTCTGCACAACACCCATGGTCCCACTGGTTCGTAGCGTGCCAGCCAAAGTCGCGATGGAAATGCTGTTGACGGGTCGCCCCATTTCCGCACAAGAAGCACTCTCGGCAGGACTGGTCAACCGCGTGGTCCCAAGTGAGCAACTCGATGCCACTATTGCGGAAATGACCGCAGCGATTTGTGCGTCGAGTACCATGACCATTGGGGTCGGGAAGAAAGCGTTCTATGAGCAAATGACGCTCGACGAAAAGACAGCGTACGAACAGGCCGTGTGCGTCATGACAGACAACGCGACAAAACACGACGCCCAGGAAGGAATGTCTGCGTTCCTTGAAAAGCGTAAGCCGGAATGGAAAAACTCGTGACCCTCCTGGGAGGGCGAGGTTCCTACCGAGCCGTCATCGAAGTCGCAGCGTTCAAGCGACCATGCGGCTCAGCAGGAGCTTCGCCCTCCCATCAGTTCATTGATCACATAGTGACGATAGCTGATTCTGCTTTCGGTGCCGGTCCAACGAGGCTGAAGAGATAGCCCAGGACAAAACAGCTCGTGCAGCCAATGGTCGCGTAGAGCAGTCCGGTGACGGGAAGTTTGTAGTGGCGGACGAGTAGTACAATGCCCAGACCGGAAACGGCACCGATGATTGCCCCCACTCCATTCGCCCGTTTCGTGAAAACACCAAGTGCAAACAAACCGCCGAGGCTCCCGGCTGTCAGCCCGATGAGGGTGTTGAAGGTTTTGAATGCCGAATCGATGCGGGTTTGAGCCATCCAGCAGGCCACGCCAATCCCAATGGCTCCAATGACAATAACCACGTTGCGAGCGGCTGATAGATATTCCGCATCTTGTCGTCCCGGACGCAGCAGGCGGGAATCGAAGTCCGTAATCCAGGCGGCGGCAATGCTGTTGAGCGAACTTGAAATTGTGGACTGCGAAGCCGCGAAAATCGCAGCAATGACCAGTCCCGAAACGCCCACCGGCAACTGCTTTACAATGTAGAATGGAAGAATGCTGTCCGAACTTGCCAGTGAGGGTTCGAGTTCCGCGGGATGCGTCTTGTAGAACGCGTAAATCGCCACTCCCAGAAAAAAGAATACCAGCGAACCAAATACCGACATCCACATGGTCAACCAGAGGGAACGTCGGGCGGTGGGAATGTCTTTCGTCGTCACGTAGCGCTGCACGACATCCTGCCCTGAGGTGTAAGGGACGAGGGCATTGAACAGGAATGCGATGAAAATGACCCACACCGATGTCGTGCCGTCGGCAACACTCCAACTGCTGGCATCGAGGCCACTGAAGACTTTGTGGTCGGTCGTGGCAATGTCGACTGCCGCCTGCATTCCGCCGGTGACGCGAGTCATCGCCAATCCGAGACAGAGGACAGCGCCGCACATGAGTACGATGGCCTGAATGGCATCGGTCCAGACGACTGCCGTAATGCCGCCCATGACCGTGTAAATCAGGCAGAGCACACCAATCACCAGTATGGCGGCAATCACACTGATGTCGGAAACCGCTGACAACGCGAGCGCCGGGAGATACAGGACAATTGCAATGCGACCTATGTGGTACAGAATGAACGACAAACTGGCGAACAGCCGCACGGCGAGATTGAACCGTCGCTCCAAGTACTCATAGGCACTGGTAATATTCAGTCCGCGAAAGAACGGCAGGTAGTAGTACGCCACCAGCGGAATGACCACCAGTACCGGCAACTGTCCGATGTACCACGACATATCGGTCTGGTACGCCCGAGCGGGAATTCCCATGAACGTGAGTGAACTGAGCATGGTGGCGAAAATCGACAGCCCGGCGACCCAGCCCGGGATTTTCTGTCCGCCCCGGAAATACCCGTCGGTCGTTTTCGAGACATCCCGCTGCATGAACCACCAGCCAATACCAACCATTCCGGAGAGATAAATCGCCACGACCGCCCAATTGATGAATCCGAAGGCGACCGGCGTGGGTGATACCGTCAATGCGACCACATTGGGCGAACGAATGCCCGGCCGGACTTCACCACTGACAAGGACGAACTGATCTCCCCATTTAACCACCGGCAACGTGACGGGAGGACTGACGGCCAGCTTGTCCACCGAGTCTTGGTCCAACTTCACCGCCTCAGTTGGAAACTCTGTCACCTGCGTCCAGGTGTCGGTGATGGTGTCATACGCCAAGACTCCCTTCGGGAAACCTTTGTGTTCTGTCGGTTCGACACCAACTTGAGCACCGTCATCTCCACCGATGAGCAGGAAGTGCGAAATACCGACCGCGGGTGCAGGCGAAGGTGCGGCCACGCTTGGTTGGGGGAGATCAGCAATTTGACGCCAACCGGACTTGAGGGAGAAACGCCACGCGTCGACGAGGTATGTCCGGGCTGGCTTGCCCTCTTCATCGGCGTGCAGCGAGGCACCACCCATCACGAAAAAATCTCCCGACTGTACCGCAGCGGTCGGCAAAATGCGTCCTGGTCCGGGAAGAGGCGCAAGTTCCTCCCAGCCCTTTTCGACGTCTTTCAAATCGAGTTTCCAAAGCGTGGCTGCAGCTTGAGTACTCGTGGGCTGCTCAGTTCCGCCGAACACCAACACGTTGCTGTCGATGCGCACGCCACACAAATTGGCTCGCGGCAGCGGCAGGGAAGGAAATGATTCGACGGCAAGTTTTCCGTCATCCCACTTCAATACGAAACATTCAGCGTAGTGCTTCTCAGCATCTGACCCTCCAATGCAGAGCACACCCTCGTCCAGCGTGATGCTCACGCCATAGGCCAGTGGTCTTGGAAGTTTACCAACTTCTTTCCACGTGCCCGTGGGTGATTCGAGACGATAGACGGTGTCGTACCAGACCTTGGTACCGCCTTCCCACGGCTTGGCCTCTGGAAAGTTCGCACCGCCCGCAGCCAGTAAACCTTCGCCGCTCACGCCGGCAAACATCCCGGCAAAGCCTTCGGCATCGGGCACGGGAGGTAATGCCTTCCACTGATACTCGGCAGCCAGCGTCGCTGCAGAACAAATGCACAAGAGCCATCCGACAATCAACAGAAGTTGAAGGCATTTCTTCATGGGGCGGCAGTCTCCGATCACAATTCGCGTTGCTTCGATGGTGTTGCGACTGCGACTTTAGGCCCCCGCCAGAAACGCGTCCAGCCCCCCGGGAAATCTATCCCGAGGGGCTGTGCGACATTTGGGTTGCCAATCTGCTAACAAGCAGTTGACGGGACAGGGAGCATTATGAGTTGGCGTAAGCCACCATGCCGTGTTCGGAGAGATCCAGACCTTGCATTTCTTCTTCTTCGTCCACGCGGAGTTGGCCGATGGCTTTCATTCCGTAGAAGACGGCGGCCATGGTTGCAAATGCCCAGAGGCAAATGATGACCGTCCATTTCACCTGAATAATCAGGAAGGCTCCTCGCGAACCTGCGAAATCGTCCGGGATGTCTCCAAAGATGCCAGTCGCCAGGCCGCCCCACACCCCACAAATACCGTGAACAGGGAAGGCACCGACCGGATCATCGATGCAGAGTTTTTCCAGCAGCATGATTCCCAGAACAACCAGGATGCCGGCCACAGCACCGATGATGATGGATTCACCTTGCGTGACACGGTCGCAGTTTGCGGTAATACCAACCAGACCAGCCAAAGCACCGTTGAGTCCCATCGTGAGGTCTGGCTTCTTGAAGAGGCCCCAGGCGAAGAACATGGCAGCGTTTGCACCAGCTGCGGCAGCCAGTGTGGTCGTCAAGGCAATGAATACGGTCGCTTCAGCATTCACAGTACCATCATAGGCCAACAGACTTCCAGGGTTGAATCCGTACCAGCCAATGAGCAGGATGAAGACTCCGAGAGCCGCAAAGGTGAGGTTGTGGCCATGAATCGGTCGCGACTTTCCATCAGCCGTGAACCTGCCAATTCTTGGTCCAAGTGCAAGTGCCCCTGCGAGACCTGCGAATCCTCCGACCGCGTGCACCACAATTGACCCCGCGAAATCCTGGAATCCCTCAGCGTTTGCAATACCGCCCCCCCATTTCCACATCCCACTGATGGGATAGACAACGGCGGTAATGATGGCACTGTACATGAGGTACGCGGTGAACTTCATACGTCCCGCCACGGCACCGGAAACGATGGTCGCAGCGGTAGCAGCAAAGGCCACCTGGAACATGAAGTCGGCGGTTGAACTGTAGGTCGCGACTCCATCATCATTCGTGTTTGGGTCGACCTCGAAGGTGCCCGTTTCTTTATCAAATCCTTGAGCATCACGAGTGACCATGGAACCACCAAAGCCGAACCACTTCCCTGCATAGTCCCCGCCGGGATACATCAAGCCGAAGCCGATGAATAGATACAAGAGAGCCCCCAGACAGAAGTCCATCAAGTTCTTGAACAAGATGTTGACCGTGTTCTTCTGGGAGTTCAGGCCGACCTCGACCATCGAAAAGCCTGCCTGCATGAAAATCACCAGGATGGCACAGATGAACATGAACAGCGTGTTGAAGGTGTAGGTCAGGTCGTTTGTTGCAGACCAAGGTTCCTTTGCCGGTGGAGGATCGGCGGGTGGAGCATCGGGGGTGTCAGCCGACGGGGAGTCCAGAGCAACTGCTGTCGCATCTGGAGCGGCGGCACCGTCATCTGCCCAAGCCTGGCAGAAATGCGGACTGCTTCCCACGAATATCAGTAATACCAAGCCGAGCGCGAGTTTCCGCAACATCTGATTTTCCTTTAACGCAAATGTGGAGTGAACCAACCTCGCCTGAGTCGGCGCGTACCGGGAGCGCGGAACGATCACGGTCGCTTTTCGCCAACAGCGAGAGAGTGTGTGCAAAACGATTCTTCAGCAGGAACTGACCTGCTGCCACCAAACAAGGCAAACTGCGTGCCATGCGGCGTCACGCGTCAGCAAAACGGCGTTTCGTGAGTGAATTCACAGGTTTTCCGAATTTTGGAGCTTCATCGGCCAGCTCCTATGCATCATGTCTGCCCGCAATCCCTGCACCTGCTGCGCAGTGAGGCAGCACGAGATGCGAATTACATCGACGGAAGACGACAGGATGGATCGAATATCGCCGGTGTTGGCGATTCCCGACCGAGGCGAGGTGTCACGCTACTCGGTCCTTAATCAACGAACCCGAAGAAGGAACCGCGAATAGAGCGGATAAAGCGAATCTTTGAGACGTGTCCGCTCAGCCAGGTTTTCGTTCGTCAGAATCAAAAGGGAGGCAATTCCGTTGATGGCCTGCGGCATTTGAAACAAGCCATTCGCCCAATTCGTTCTATTCGCGGTTCTTTTCCACCGAACGGATAAACAATGTCCCGTTCGGGATCGCCTCGCCGCATGTACGGCACATCCCGAAACTTGCTGTTCATCACCATTCATCAGATGCAACACGCGAAGTCCCTAGCTGAGTCAGTCGTTTGAATCTCAGTTCGGTTAGACGCTACAAACCCGGCATGACACTCGATCCCAAACAAATTCCGGAACTTGATTTGGCCCTGACGGCCGCCCACGCTGCAGGCGATATCCTCATGCGGTACAGTCGCGAGGGGGTTTCCATTCGGGAAAAGGCGGCGTCCGACCTCGTCTCCGATGCCGACGTCGACGCCGAACGTGCCATAGTGGACATGATCAAAGGCCGGTTCCCCGACCATTCCATCCTGGCCGAGGAGGGATACGCCACGCAGGGAGAGGCGGAACACTTGTGGATTGTCGACCCACTCGATGGCACCACAAATTTCGCACATGGCATTCCGCACTTCGCCGTGTCGATTGCTTATTACCACCAAGGCGTGCCGCAGGTGGGGGTCGTTTGGAATCCGGCTCGCGAAGATTGCTTTATGGCTGCGCGGGGACATGGTGCATGGCATAACGGCGTGCGGAAAACTGTTTCTCCAGCGAAGCAAATGAGTGAAGTGCTGGTGGGCGTTGGTTTTTACTACGACCGTGGCCGATCGATGGAAGCGACACTGGCTGCCATTGGAGACATTTTCCGACAGCAAATTCGCGGCATCAGACGTTGGGGAACGGCTGCCCTCGATTTGTGTCATGTCGGCAGCGGACTGTACGGGGCGTTTTTCGAGTATCAACTTGCCCCGTGGGACTTCGGCGCCGGTCGTCTGTTTGTGGAAGAAGCGGGCGGACGCGTGACCACAGCTCGTGGTAATGCCTTGCCCTTTGAAAAGACAAGTGTCTTGGCCACGAACGGTCATTTGCATGAGACCATGCTCTCGATTGTCGGCTCCCATCATCCCGCTGATGAATAACTCACATCAGGGAGTTACCGGCATGAACAACTCAAATCTCCCGGAATCCGGACAGGGTGAACTGGAACGTCGTCTGCTCAGCGAAACGTTTCTGAGGGGCGTGGAGATCCACGACGAAATCGATTCCACAAACACGCGGGCACTCCAAATCCAAACCGCGTCCGATCAACGTCCCTATCTGATTTGGGCTCATCAACAAACTTCTGGCCGGGGTCGCGGTCGAAACAACTGGTGGGCCTCAGGTGGAAGTCTGACTTTCACGCTGCTCCTGGATCCTGACGCTTTTGAGATCCCACGTTCCCAATGGCCCGCTCTTTCCTTGAGCGTGGGCACCGCGATTTGCCAGCAGCTCATGGGCATGCAAGTGGGTAATGTGCGACTGAAATGGCCCAACGATGTTTACGTCGACTCCAGGAAAATTGCCGGGGTGCTCATCGAGTCCATCCCGGCTCATCCCGGCGTGCTGGCCATTGGAATTGGACTCAATGTCAATAACTCCCTGGCACAGGCTCCTGCGGCACTGAGCGGCACGGCCACGAGTCTTGTCGATCAACTGGGGCTCGAACTGTCGCTCGCGGACGTTCTGATTTCGCTCCTGCAGGAACTTGATCAGGTTCTACAGTTGCTGGGACGCAATCCTGACTCGCTCCCGCAACTTTGGCGATCCCTCTGTATGTTGACATCCCGCCAAGTCACCATACGCGACGTCCAACAAACAACAACCGGAATTGTGCATGGAATTGATGACGACGGAGCCCTGCAGTTGCGGACCACCGCCGGACTCAAGCGAGTCTTCAGCGGCACCATCGAAATCGAGCCCGAGTCCACATGAACGGAGAGAAAATCGGCCCGTCCTCATCACCACTACAAACAGGAAAACCTGTACCGCAAAGACTTTCGGTACAACAGGCTGAGGGTCATAGCGTGGGTGAGGCTTGTCAGACAAATGATTGCCCCGAATCGTTTGGCGAATGGAAAACGTGGTTGCACTTGCCAACCGGGGTTCTATTTGGTTGACTTTGATCAAGATGGGACGCATTTTGGGCGTCCTGTCTCGGGAGTTGTTCACAACAGAGGATGGTGTTTACGAGGTTGTCCCCGACACTGCTCTTTCCGAGTGGCTACTGGCCAATCTCAATTCGAACATTATGAGGGAGTAACACCTGCGTCCGTTCGGTCGCGGGGAGACTGAACCCCGGTAGCGGCGTTCCTGTCTCATGGTTGTTATGTCTACAGCCGAAACTTGCCAAATCCGATTGAATTCTCCCGAAGAGGCGCTTGCCCTGTTTGGCCCGGAGGACCGTTATTTACGGTTGATCCGTGAGACCTTGGGCGTCACCTGTGTCTTCCGCAGAGACTGCCTGTACATTGACGGTTCTGCCGAGGCTGTTGGTCGAGCCCGTACGGTCATTGAAGAACTACAAAGCGAACTGTATCGCACCGGCGTGTTGACAACCGACTTCGTCCGCGAAACGCTCGCCCTGCCACTCGTGACAGAAAACAGCGGACTGGGGCCAGACGAAGCGTCGAGCGGAATCGATCTGTTTGCCAAGGCCAAAAAGATTCGCCCTCGGACGGCCGGACAGGAACGGTACGTCAATTCGATACGCAATCACGACCTGGTGTTCTGCTCCGGACCAGCCGGATGCGGCAAAACTTATCTGGCCGTCGCCATGGCACTCAACGCCCTGCGTTCCGACATGTGCCGTAAAATCGTGCTGGTACGTCCCGCCGTCGAAGCGGGAGAAAAAATAGGATTCCTGCCTGGGGACATGCTCGCCAAGGTGAATCCATTCCTGCGTCCATTGCTCGATGCCCTCAACGACATGCTGCCGTTCGAAACGGTTCGACGCTACATGGAAGGGGATGTCATCGAAATTGTCCCGCTCGCGTTCATGCGGGGACGCACACTCAACGAAACGTTCATCATCCATGATGAAGCACAAAATACGACCGTGACCCAAATGAAAATGTTCCTGACCCGTATGGGTGAAGGATCAAAAATTGTCGTCACGGGAGATGCCACACAATCGGACCTGCCTGAAGGCTCGACCTCGGGTCTGTCCGATGCCATGCGTCGCCTTCAAGGAATTGAAGGAATTGACATGGTGCGGCTGACTGGCCAGGACATTGTTCGCCACCGGCTCGTACGTGAAATCGTACAGGCTTACGAACCTCCCAAGGCCAGGTAACAGGTCCACATTCAAAGCGACAGCAATTGGGTGCATCTCAGAATTAACCATAGTAGAGTTTGAAATAAGTTCGCATGTTCGGTCTAGGCGGTAAGAAACACCGCGTTTCCAGTTCAGTTGCTCGTCGCGCACCGGTCACGGTGGTGTCGAAGCTGCGCGCATGCCTGTGCGATCGTGAACTGATGCGGAAAGTCGCTCTGACCGCCTTCGCACTCATTCTGCTCACCGTCGCCCTGCAGAGCTGGCGGGCTCCCTTCCCTTACCGAGAAGGGGATGTCCTGCCACACGGTGTCGCCACCCGCGTCGACTTTGAACGGGTTGACGAAGATGAAACCGCACGTGACCGCGACCGGGCCGAACTTGCCGTTCCCCTCATCTTCCGGAACGATCCTTCGGTTCTCGACCCTCTCCCGCAGGAGCTTGAATCGGCCTTGGGAGAAATCGCGCAGGCGATGTCGATTTCGGATTTGAGCATTTCGACACGAAAAGACTTTGGCCTCGTTCCGCTCGAAGCTGGCGACAGTGCCCGACTCCGGCTCGCAGCGAGCCGCTTTGGTGCGGAGGATGCACAGAAACGTTTCCAGGACTTACGTGCCGCCGTCGTTGGTCCCAACATGGAAATGGCCAACACGCAAATCGTGGAAATGGTTGCCGATTTCACAAAGTTCATTTCCCCCATGATCAACGTCGGCGTCATTGATCCCGATGTTGTCCGCAAACAAGGACTCGATCCCCGCAACTTCGACGACATTGAAAATGGTCGGTACTTGCTCGTCTTGCGGGACGACACGCCAGCGGCCGAGGGGAATCGAGTTCTGCTTCCGCAAGTGCGTGTCGAGAATCAATTGAACGAAGCGGGTGTGCTGGGTAAGTCATGGCTGTCGTACCCCAGTCTCAAACAGGAAATCCGTCCTGCGCTCTCCTATTGGATTGTGGCCCATGCCCAGCCAACGCTCCGTTACGATCAGGTCGCAACCAAAGAGTCAATTGCTGAGGTACGCGAAGCCGTTCCCAATGCAATTCAGCGTTTCCTGGTGGGTGACTTGCTCATCCGTCCAGGAGAAAGGCTCGATGCGGGCAAACTTGACTTGCTGGTCGACGAATACAACCAAATGGAATCGTCCATTCCGCTGCACAGTCGGCTGACGCGGGTCGGCATCATTTTCCTGCTACTGGTCGCCCTCGCAGGTGTGAACGGTTTCTATATCGTGCGGAATGAGCCACGTCTCTTCGAATGCACCGACCACTTGGCCGTCTATCTCGGCGCCATTGTCGCCACGGCATTCGTCGCCCACATGGCTTCGTTCGACCCTTTCCGGCTCGAAATGATTCCCATTCTGTTTTCCGTGCTCCTGCTGTCGATTGCCTACAATCAGGTCCTGGCCGCACTCACGGCATTTTCACTGTGCCTCGTACTCACGCTCTCCGGCAGCGGGCGTCTGGACCATTTCATTGTGCTGATTTCGACGTGCTCGCTGGCAATTATCCCAATGGATAAAGTGGCGTCACGGCTCACCTTGCTCAAAGTCAGCTTTATCTCTGCTGTCACCTATTTCTTCATGCAAATGGGTGCTCATGTCGTCGGGGCTCAACTTTTGACCGATGTGTTCACGAATGCCCCGCTACTCATTCTCAGCGCCAAGGGGGCGTTGTACTGTCTGATTGCCTGCGTGCTGGCCGCCGCTTGTCTCCCATTCATCGAGTCGACATTCGGAATTATTACCGACATGAACCTCCGGGAACTGGGCGACGCGCATCCGCTGCTGCAGGATTTGATTCGACTCGCACCCGGTACCTACAACCACTCACAACAAGTCGCGGTCATTGCCGAAACTGCGGCCGAGCAAATTGGTGGCAATGGCCTGCTCGTGCGTGTGGGAGCCTATTTCCATGACATTGGGAAAATGCTCAAACCGAATTACTTTGTCGAGAATCAGCAGGGTGACTGCGGAAGCCCACACGAGCACCTCAATCCCGCCATGAGTACGCTCATTATTATTGGGCACGTGAAGGACGGCGTGGATTTGGCGGAGCAGTATCACCTGCCGCAGCAAATCATCGATTTCATTGAACAGCACCACGGCACCACACTCGTCGAGTACTTCTACCGTGAAGCAACGAAACTGGTGGAAGGACAACCCGACCGCAAGTCGGACGCCGAAGAGGCGTCATTCCGCTATCCGGGACCACGTCCACGTACCAAAGAAGCCGCCGTGCTCATGATCGTCGACGCCTGCGAGAGCGCGAGCCGTACACTGACCGAGCCCACACCCAAACGTCTGGAAACACTTGTCCATAATATTGTCATGCGACGCCTGACCGACGGGCAGTTCGACGAATGCACGCTGACCATGAAAGAGCTGCGGACAATTGAAGAGTCGGTCGTAAAGTCGCTCATCGGCATTTATCACGGACGAATTCGCTATCCCGACGCCAAAGAGCCACGCGAACCACAGCGCCAGCCGAATCCAGCAGAAACCGGCAGCTACGCCGTCGTACAGCAAGCAGAAGCAAAGCCCGCAGATGTACGAAATTGAGATCAATAACGCACAGACCAGTCTGCCCATTGACTCCCACGACATTTGCGAGTTCCTCAAACAAGTCCTGAAAATTCAGGAAGTTGCTGCGGCCAGCCTCAGTGTCGCTCTCGTAGAAAACGAGGAAATCCATCGCGTCAATCGCGAACATTTGGGGCACGACTATCCCACGGACGTCATCAGCTTTTTGTATGACGAGGAAATCTGCGAACCTACGAATGAAGACGCACCGCGTGGCAAAGGAAAATCACTCGACGGAGAACTCGTAGTGAGTGCGGAAATGGCTGCTGGGCGGGCAGATGAGTTTCAATGGAGTGCGCAGGACGAACTCAAGCTCTACCTGGCGCACGGTTTGCTGCATCTTTGCGGCTATGACGATTTGACAGCAGAAGAAGAGCCCCAAATGCGGGCTGCTGAGCAGGTAGTCTTGCAAAGTCTGGGGTTGTTACCACACTACATCAACAGGCCCAGTGACGATTCCTGAGAATCCACTGGTCCATAATCCACTAACTAGCACATAAAAGAACGTGATCCCAATTATCCTGAGTAGCCTTGGCTTCGGCATGAGCCTGTTCCTGGCGCTCTCAGCATACAGTCTGCGCAATTTTTTCCGGGCACAATTGGCCATTGTCTGTCGCAAACGGAGTAACGAGGAGCGGTTCGGAGAAATCCTTCGCGATGATGAGTCGGCGCTGGAAAGCTGCGAAATGCTGGGCCACCTCGCGTTTGCCGGGGGCCTCGTCAGCTTCATGTTCTGGCAGCTCAGCAGCTCCCCCAGCCCGTATCAGCTCACCAGCAACCTGCTGCTGCTGGCATTGGGGATTTGGCTGCTGCTGTTTGTTTTTCCCTGGGGCGTTTCACACGTTGCCAGTGAGCTGTTTCTGTTCTACTTCTGGCCCGTCATTCGGCTGCTCATTCCGTTGACCACTCCGCTCCGGTTTGTCGCTGGGGGAATTGACACCATGGTCCACCGCATTGCCGGGCGGACCGACCCCGAGCAGGACGACATCGACACGCTGGCCGATGAAATCCAAAGCGTCGTCGATGAAGGGGAACGCGAAGGGCTGCTGGAGTCTCGAGCGGGGAAAATGATTTACCGGCTCATGGAATTCCAGCAGGAAGACGTCCGGGCCATTATGACGCCGAGAACGGAAATCATTTCGATCGACGTCGAGGCCACGCTCGAAGAGGCTCGGACTGAACTCCTGGAAGCGGGCCATTCGCGCATTCCGGTCATTGGCGAAACACCCGACGACGTCATTGGCATTCTGTACGCCCGCGACTTGCTGGAACATATTGTCCAGACTCCGCACAAGTCGCTCAGTGACATTGTCCGTGAGCCGTTCTACGTTCCGGAAACGACCACCATCGAGAACCTGCTCGAAACCATGAAGCGGGAGCGACTGCACCTGGCCATCATTCTGGATGAATACGGCGGAGTCGCCGGACTCGTCACGCTGGAAGACATCCTTGAAGAAATCGTGGGTGATATCGCTGACGAATTTGACGAAGAAGAGAACGACCAGGTCTTACGCATCGACGACTACACGCTGTCCATTGATGCACGAATTCACCTGGACGAAATGAACGACCACTACGACGTCGATTTCCCGGAAGACGACGACTTCGACACCATGGGCGGATTCGTGTTTTCGGAATTGGGCCGCATCCCCCGAATTGGCGAATCATTCCATTGGGGGAGTATTCTCATTACCGTCACAGAAGCCACATCACGTCAAGTCCTGCGGCTCGAACTGAAGAGCGACGTCGTCTGGCCACATACAAACTCGTCGCAGCGACTGGCCACCTCGAGCGCCTCCTCAACGGACAACTCCCAGCGTCTTGTTCCGCGTGAGACAGAGTCCACGCCACCGGAATCTCCATAAACGAAAAGACGCCACATCCCGAATGCAGGATGTGACGTCGTTTGCTGAGTCAGTACGATCTAGAAAACTTACTCGTCAGACTGCGTAATGTCGCGGAACAATTCTTCGATTTCCCGGTGCGCTGATTGTGATTGAGTAATCACCAGCATGCCGGGCAGGACCTGCATGGTCGCCGTGGGAGGATCAGCAAAGTGCAGCATTTCGGTGGTATTCACTGCGGTGTGTGCCGCCGCAATGGTGCTGGTGGACATGAGCGAGCCAATGGCCTTTAATGAAGCGATAGCCACAGCGGGATTCGTCTCTTCCTCGTCAGTCCCTTCATTCTCTGACGCTTCTTCACCTTCTTCTGCTGAGGCGAACTCCACCAAATGTCCGTTGCCGGTCAGGTTGATGTTCTTAATCTTGGGCAGGCTTTGAAACAGCGCAGCAGGCGGCAGGTCCATCTGCACCATGTTTACGACGTCATCAATTTCATCCAGCCAACTCCAGGGGCGAACTGATTTGCGAATTACCAGTGCGACTTCTTCGGGAGACAAGTCAGAATCTTTCGGCAGTCGATAGACGCGGGCCACCTTGTTCAAGTTGGCCTGCAGCCGGGTTGTAATGAGCACGCAGCCGTCTTTGGTCATCAAATCCCAGTCATAGGCGTGCGTATAGGACGCAGGAAACATGGCCAGGTCCTCGCCCCCTTCAACTTCCAGATAAGTACTGACCTGCCCGAGGGCGGCACGGAGAACCTGCTCGACCGTGAGGTCCTCTCCCTGCAGCAACGCAACCTGCACTTCGCTTTTGCGGAACACGCTCTCATAGACGCCGAGTGCGTGGACTCCAGAACCATCAACCGCTTCGGTTGTCTCTTCTGCTTCTTCATTTGCCTCGGCCGCAGGGGACTCAACTTTGGCAATGGGCGGATCGACGACCTCAATTGACTGTGTGGCTGGTGACTCAACGACCTGGAGAGAAGGTACCGACTCTTCATTGCTGACCGGATAAACCGGCGTCACTGGTCTGACTACCGGCGTATAGGGATCCACTGGAGCAGGCTGTATTACCGCTGCCCCGGCCATCGGCGGAACAGGGCTGCCGGAGTAGAGCGGTACCTGAAGTTGACCTGGTTGGCAGGTCGGACAGGCGGCAGCCGGTTGCTGATACGTTGCCACAGATTGAACGACAAAAAGCGGTTGGCTGTTTGTCTTTGATTCCTGCGACTTCTTCTGAGGAATTTGAGCCAAATCGTCTTTCGAAACCAGACCTTCAGAGAGGGTCAAACTCATTTGCATGGCAGAAGCACGGTCGAGTCGTACCAGCACCCCGTGTTCTTGCTGAATTTGGCTCAGCAAGTCGCCAAACGAAATTGTCTCGGCCTCACCGAAATCCAAGTCGGCTCTGGCCTGCAGACGTTCTTCAACAGAAGTCGCCTTTGCTTTCTTTGCCAACTCATTCGCAGGTTCCGCGGCCAACAAAAGTCCGCTCAACATGCCCGTAACTGCGCAAATCATCCCTAGTCGAAACACGACGTCCCTCCTTGTAAGAACTAAGACTCCGTCCGCCACCGGCAAATCGTACCGATTCAGACGTTTTGACTCTACCCAAGTTCTCGCGGAAACACAAAAACCTGATTTCGATTTCGAAACAGATCAGATCGCCGGTTTTTCTTCAATTGAATTCACGGTTAGATGCTGAATGGGTCCCTGCTCGATAAGATGCTCCCTTCCCCAATCACGCGGTTCACGAGCCGACACGCACACTTTTCGTCATGCTGGCAACACTCTGGAAATCCCTGCTGAAACGCACCCGCGATTTACTCGGGCTCATCCGTTTCAGTCACACGGTTTTTGCGTTGCCGTTCGCTCTGCTGTCCGCACTGCTGGCTTGGCGCGAGACTCCGTTTCGGTCGATCGACCTGTTGGGGATTATCCTGTGCATGGTGTTTGCCCGGGCAGCGGCCATGGCGTTCAACCGACTGGTCGATCACAAAATCGACGCGGACAATCCTCGCACAACCGAACGGCACATTCCCTCGGGAGCCCTTTCCGTCCGCATTGTGCAGGTTTTCACCGTGCTCTGCAGCCTCGGATTCGTGCTCTCGACGCTGCTGTTCTTCCCGAATCGATTGCCGCTGTATTTGTCTGGCCCCGTGTTGGCGTTTCTGCTGGGATACTCGTACGCCAAACGGTTTACCATGTTCTGCCACTACTGGCTCAGTGCGGCGCTGATGCTCTCGCCGATTGCGACCTGGATCGCATTAAGGGGGAACATTGAATGGCCGCCCGTGCTGCTGGCTGCCGTCATCTTCTTTTGGGTCGGCGGCTTCGACATCCTCTACGCCACGCAGGATGCAGACTTTGACCGCAACCGTTCCCTGTTCAGCGTGCCCGCAATTCTTGGAATCCCGCGCGCCCTGAAACTGGCGTTCTACAGTCACCTCATCACCATGGCCTGCCTGCTGCTGTTCTGGAACGTCGCCGGCTTAGGCTGGATCTTCCTCGCGGGTGTGATGGCCGTTTGCTTTCTGCTGCTCTACGAGCATTGGCTGGTCCGCCCTGACGACCTGAGCCGGATCAACAAAGCGTTCTTCAACGTGAACGCACTCATCAGTATCGGGCTCCTGGTCACAGGTGCGATCGATATCTGGTGGTTTACCTCGGCAGTCGGTTAGGTTTGCAGGGCGTGGGCAGCAATTCACCGCATTATGGTGGGTTACGTCCGCGGATTTGGCGTCACGAAAATGACGCCCAGTTTTTCGCGTTGAGGGACTTGCGTAACGCACCGTCCTAACTCGCGCGGACTTCACCCACCCTTCAAATGATTCAGACTAAGTTGCCGGCGCTGGCTCTTCGGCCTTCGGCGCTTCCTTCACGACGTACAGCAGGTTTTCACCCATTTTCTGCTGGCACTTCGGGCACTTCGCTTTCGCGATTCCCTTAGGTGTTTTGCCGCCGAGCTTTTCACGATCGCGTCCTGCTTCGCTCACGGTGAGCTGACACGAACCGCACTGGTAGCCGACCACTTCCAGCTCGACAGTGGGATCGGCCTTGTAGAGCGCGACGTTTTCGAGCGACTTGAAGGTTTCGTTGGTGAAGTGGCACTTCTGATCGGAGTAGACATGTGCCATTGGAATGCCACAGTCTTCGCCAAGACCTTCGATGCCGTACGCATCCTTCAGTGCCTTCGAGAGTGCCCAGAACTGCGTCAGGCCCATTGAAATGTACTGGGGATCTTTCGTGGCTTCGGAGAAGGGCAGCTGCACGGCGATGCGTCCTTCACCGAAGACGGGAATTCCGTGGAACACGGACTCAGTACGTGACGCTGCTGGCTGCACGACTTTCAGCTCTTCAAGCTGATCTTTCGTGTAAGCGAGGTTCTGCAGCACTTTCAGTTCTTCAGATGGTTTTCCCCCACGCAAGTGTTGCTGACTCGCGTCGCGTGTTTCCAACTTCTTCTTGTCCCCCCCGCCGAAGAAGCCGCCGCTGACTTTGGCCAGTTCGAGAACGAGCAGTTTGTCCGTCCCATACGCCAGGTCGACTTCGACAAAGTCCTTCAACAGGCTGTCGGCCTTGAGTTTGAGCTTCTCAAGGCTGACCACATGCATGTGCAGGTCGTTCTGCCAGATTTCGTAGGCGCCCGCCGCTGCGGTTTCGCTCGGTGTTCCGTCAGCAACTTTTTCCTCCTTAAACATGGGAGGATCGATTGGCACAATGAACGGCGCACGGCACTTGGGGCAGCGTCCCGTCTTGCCGCGGTGTTCTTCTTTGACTTCGATTTTGCATCCATAAGGGCAGAACATGACGAAGCCGCCGCCCACAGTTCGCGTTCCGGCAATGCGGCGACCTTTGCGCCGCTTACGCGATTCGGCCTCTTCCTGCCGGGCAATGTCGAGCAACACGTCCCCGCCGGTTTCCTCAGAGTGTGAGCGTTCCGGCTCGCGCGGTTTGGGAGCGGCGTCACTTCCCGCCGAACTGTCATCGCTGGTCGCCGGTTCTGCAACCTGGCTGTCAGCAGCCGTCGCCGTTTGCTTCGGCGCCGGAGCCGCCAGTTCAAAATCGTCGTCGCCGTCGTCCTCAGAGCCCAGCGATTGCGACTCGCTCACAGTATGCAAATCCCCTTCAGGAATTTCGCTGAAAATGACGCGGTCAGGCTGAGCCTGCAATTCAAGATACTTGGCTTCGACCTCGCGATTCATGAACGCACCGCAGTTCCAGCAGCGCACGGAGTTAATCCGCACCATTTCCCCGCAATCGGGACACGGCTGTTCGTTAGGCGAACTCATTGAGGACCTCGTCTTTGATTGCCGCAGAAGCTCGCATCAAACGCACGAAGGCGAACATTGCAGGCAATCGCTACAGGGGAATACGAAATGATAGTAATGAAATCGAACGACCAATGGCAGAAAATGGAGAAAAGACGTATCGGTCGTCCCCCATACATTATCGCTCGACACCCTGTAATTCGACCTCAAAAACCAAAGTTGCGTTGGGCGGAATGAGATTTTCCACTCCCTGTTCGCCGTATGCCAGTCCCGGCGGCACAATCAGCCTGCGCCGATCACCCGGCTTCATCCCCACAATCCCTTCTTTCCAACCCTGAATGACGTCCGACAGTGGTACCGTCACAGGTTTGCCGTAGGGGTAGCTGTTGGTGAAAATCTTCCCGTCTGCCAGTTGACCAACGTAATGAATTTGGATGGTATCGGACGCTGAAACCTCGCTCTCTTCATTTTCAGCCGAGGTCAAATCCACAATTCCCAGGCCCGATTCCAACTCGGTCACCGAGTTCTTAATACGCACATTGCGAAACTCGACGCCCGCCGGGTGTCCCTGCAAAGCGACGTGTCCCACAGGAGGACGTTCGGCGAGACTCCAGGCCGCCGACGTCGACTGGATTTCGCCGCCTTCCTTTTGCTCTGCCGGATCATCTTCCCGCAGTGTAATTTCATTCACGACCTGCCCATTGATGGACACGCGAACACTTTGTCCTACGCACTGGACTTCGCACTCGTTCCACTCACCATCTGGCACCAGTTCAGCGGGCGTCTGAGGGGCGATGCGATAGTACAGGCTGCCGGTGTACTGATTCGGTTTGAGATTGGCGTACTTTGGAGCATTGTCGTCGATGAGCTGGATTTCCATTCCCGTGAAGGTGGGACTTCCTTCTTCCATACATCGAATTGCCACGCCGGAATTTGTGCCATTCATCAGCCGATATTCGAGTCGCAGCACAAAGTCGCTGTAAGCCTTTTCAGACATCAGCCAGCCCACGCCCACGCCGCCACCGCGAACGACGTTGTCATCTTTGGTCCAGGTGCCGGGACGACCTTCGTGAATTCGCCAGCCATTCAGGCCAGATTCGTCGAAGAGTGACGTGAATCCCTCTTCGGTTTCTGCCGCAGCCATGGGAACGCTGGACGGTTCTGGAACCGGTTTCTCGACAGGTTCAACGCCCTTGGGTTCTGCTGGTGCCGCCAGACTGGCTGTCTGGATGGGGCCGACCGGTTTGATTTCCACAGGTGGCTCGGACGTCTCTTTTGTTTCCGCAGTAACAACCGTTGGTTCAGCAGGCCGACTCGGAAGACTCGGCCCCGTGACGTCTTCAGCAATTGCAGACTGAGCCAGAAACAGCATTCCGGCAACGCCCGCTCTCCCCAGGAACTGGGTGAGGGAACTACAACTGCGAAACTCCTGCTGACGGTCGGTCACGAGACATTCCCTTGGTCGTTGATGCCATTAAACACTTCACGCAATGCCCAACAGCCAACAGGCCAGCAGCAATTCGGCAGCGTTCGCCCCGGAAACTTATTACGATTCACCTCTCGACTGCACCATGAATCCCGGCCCCGGCGGAGGTTTGGCGACTGTTTCGGCTGACTTTGCCGGGACGCACCACGATTTCATCCAACAACTCCTCCTAGAGTCACGTATAGCCAATTTGTCCACATTCACACTCTGCCTCCGTCTCACATGAATCCGCTCGCCTCCCAATTTGAGAACGCTCTCAACAGCCTCCCCGGCGAGCCGGACCGTTACGCCATCGAGGTCGTGAATCTCATTCTCCGCATGGCACAGGAACATGCGGTCAGCGATGTACACCTGCTGCCACAACCGGGCGACAAACTGGACATGTCGTGGAGGATCGACGGAGTCCTGGCTCCCGTTTGCTCGCTCACCAAGCTCACAAAAAACATTGTGTCGCGGCTCAAGGTGCTGGCCCATTTGCTGACGTACCGATCTGACGTCCCCCAGGAAGGGCGCATTCAAGGAGCCGATGATGGCATCGATATGCGGATTAGTACGTTCCCCACGCTACATGGCGAGAAGGCGGTCATCCGACTCTTTGTTGCTCCGAAAGAATTCCACTACCTCGAAGACCTCGGCCTGGCAAATGACATTCTCACCGGTCTCCACAGCATGCTGAACAAGACCTCGGGAGTCGTTGTCATTGCCGGCCCGGCAGGCACGGGCAAAACCACCACGCTCTACGCCAGCCTGCGGACCATTCTCCGTGACGCTCCCCAGCCACGCAGCGTCTGCACGTTGGAAGATCCCGTCGAAGCACTCATTCCGGGCATCGCACAAACGCAGGTCAAGCGCGATACCGAACTTACCTACCAGCGCGGGTTGGCCTCACTCATGCGGCAGGACCCCGACGTCATTATGGTCGGCGAAATTCGGGATCACGAAACCGCGCAGACAGTTTTCCAGGCGTCGCTCACGGGCCAACTGGTGCTCACCTCATTCCACGCCGGATCTGCAGCCGAAGCGCTCAGCCGCCTTTCCGACATGGGGATTGAGCCGTACGTTATCCGGTCCGGCCTCAGCGGCATTCTGGCCCAACAACTTCTCCGCCGCTGCTGCAGTTGCGTGACTGATTCGGGAACCTCATCTGACTGCCCCCAATGCCACGGCACCCAGTTTGATGGCCGCATGGTCCTCGCCGAACTCCTGACTCCGGACTTCCCCGGCCTCACCGAAGCCCTCCTCCAACGCGCCCCCGCCCAAGACTTCGCCCAACTCGCCGCCAACTCAGGCATGCGCACACTCAGACAAGCAGCCAACACAGCCGTCGAACAGGGACTGACGACGGAATTGGAAGTGTTTCGAGTGTTGGGACCGGCGTGAGCGGGATGCTACCGTAAAGTTGAATGTGCCATGCCCTCGTCGCGCAGCAGCCTCACTTACCAAGTCTCTTCGCGGCAACTTCTGCGGCCAATGTTGAAGGGAACTCTTCAACGACTTCCTGGTACTTTCTTTCGGCCGTCGCCCTCGAAACGTTTTCCTTGTAATTATCCGCTAGCTGGAGCTTCGCATCCGCCTGCAGTTCCATCTTTGCCAATGCGGCGGACTTTGATCCCCGATGTGCGACCTCAAAAGCTTCTACTTCGCTCCGCTGCTCGTCAGAGAGTGGTACGGCAAGTTTCGCCCTCAGTGCCTCCCATGCAACTTCCGATTCCTCTGCCATTGGCATTCCAGTTGTAGCACCTGGACCGCTCGCCCCATCAGAACTAGGTTCGACATCAAATATGGGATAGTCACATATCTTCCCGTCATTGTCCCAGCTGGAAAGTTGTCCGAATTTGTCGAGAACGTAGTAGTCGCCGCTACTCGGACTCTCCGCTGAAGTGAGAATAATTCCCTTTCCGTTAGAAGTCTGTTCCAGTCTCAGGGAATTCTCGCTTTCATCCGCGTAGATTGACCAGAGCCACGACTGACCATTGACTCGGTAAATGATTAGAAGACGCCCCAAAAATGGTCGTTCGTCAATCCAACGTCCAACCAACGTACCGGGTATTTCATACTTCGTCCGTTTGAAATGATCAAAGGCCTCTTTGCTCAATCCCAAGATCCGGACCTCCTTGTTTGGATCGAAATGCGATGTAGCCCACGCCCCTGAATCCACAACCATTCCAGGCAAGTAATATGCCATGAATGTCCTGTCGTAGCTGGTCCGATCAATTTCCCTCAGGTGGTCGGCAAGTCTGTCGAGTTCGTCGTACGAGATTCTCTCCTGTAATCGAACCGTCAAGGTTCGTTTGATGCGACGAAGTTTCGTGTCTTCGATAATCGTGTACCGCGGCAACGGAGGCGTCGATTCGTTCACGGTGTTCGAGGAACCGTCTGAAGCGATGGTTCGCGATTCTGAATTAGTCCGATTTGGAGAACGATGTGTATCCTCTGTCTCCACTCGTTTCGATTGAGAGTCAACGTTGCCTAGACCAGCGCAGAGTGCCAAAACACCAAAACAACCAAGCCCGAGGACGATGAGAACTCCAAGGCAGCCGCCACAACCAGTCGAGCCGCCTCCTGAACCTTGGGGACCTGAGCCTTTACCACCTCCGCCTGACCCTCGGGTACTCCATCGAAGTCCAAATGCAGAGAATGTAAGTCCTGAGGAACTTGCTGTTACCCGCAGTGGTCCGAACTTCTTCTGTTTCCGAAATCCCCACCCCATGCCCAGTCCTCGACTCTACGATTTCCCATTAACACCTAAAATCTACCGGGACAATGAATAGATTGAAAGCAATGATTTAATCCCCTCGTTCCCAAGCTCCGCTTGGGAATGTTTCCTGAGGAATCGCAAAACATTTAGGCCATAGCCGAGTGGTTCCTGAGCATCCTCGCTCGGCCCTCAGCACCAAGGGCAATCCAACACGGAAGTCAATTAACAACTCGCATGCCCACGCTGCTCCGCGACGTGGGCATGGCACGAACCAACTCTCACCAATTCTGCTCTTCTGGCTGTTCCATACATTCCGTTACTCTCTCCTCTGACGTGCGGCCGCTTTGACAGTTCACAAAGAAGGAGTTGATCCGTGAAGATCATTCAGGAGTTCAAAGAGTTTGCGGTGCGCGGTAACGTCGCGGACATGGCGGTGGGTATTATCATTGGTGGTGCATTCGGGAAAATCGTGACGTCGCTGGTCAACGACGTCATTATGCCGCCCGTCGGCATGTTGATGGGGAACACCGACTTTTCGAGTCTGGTGATTACCCTCCGAGCGGCAACCGCCGACACGGAAGCAGTGACGCTGAACTACGGGATGTTCATCAACACCGTACTCGACTTTGTCATTGTCGCCTTCTGCATTTTCATGCTCATCAAGGCGATGAACCAACTGAAGCGACAGGAAGAAGCAGCGCCGGCGGAACCGACAACCAAGGACTGCCCCAAGTGTTGTTCTTCGATTCCCATCAAAGCCACCCGCTGCCCGAACTGCACTTCGGAGCTTGCTACTGCGTAACTCGACTGGTCAATCGATTCCCCTCGTTCCCAAGCTCCGCTTGGGAACGTCTCCTGGAGGAATGGCAAAACCCTTAGACCGCAGTCGAGAGGTTCCTGAGCATCCTCGCTCGACTCTGAGCACCAGGGGCGAAACGGTCCGGGTGGTAGAACTTAGGACGAAGCACAGTGGAGTGATGGGCGTGGCATTGAGCGCTTACCACGACCTTCGTACCTCAGGTCGTGCCACCCGACCGCCAGGATTGGAAGCGGATGATGAATTTGCCACTGACTTGTAGTGGCACGTCTATGATGAATCATCTTGTGCCTGAGGCACCCTCCAGCTCTGAACGAGCGGAAGGGCCACCCTGCGTCCGATTGGTTGTCATGCATTGGAATGTGGGCTTAGAATTGCAGCTACAGTTCTTTGGAGACGGTGCTTAAGCGAGAAAGGGCAGACATGGCGGCTTCAGGAAACTCACTCACGCATGAGCAGGTACTGGAAGAGCGGCGGCTGGTTTTGGAGGAACAGAGGGCGAAAGCAGAACATGAAGCTCGGGAAGCCGAACTTGCCATCAAGGAAAGCGAAGCTCAAAAATGGGCTTGGAGTTCGCCTTTGATGATTGCTGTTTTTACTGCTTTAGGAACGTTTCTGACTACAAATGTTTCAAGCTGCATCAATGCTCAAGCGGCTCAAAAACTGGAAGAGACCAAGAACGAATACCAGCACAAGCTGGAAGAGAAGAGAAATAGTTGGCAACAGGAATTGGAAACGAATAAGAACGAGTGGCAGATGGCGCGGGATCAGAGAGAAAACGAGTTCAAGCTCATCAGTGCCGCGCTCAGTGACAAGGACGGTAGCGCCGAGGATCAAGAAAAGGCGAAGGAGCGAATTCTCATGCTTTACGACTGCGGCTTCATAGGACAGAACAGCGAAGAGCTATCAACGTGGGTTGAGAGAATTCGGAAAGGCGAGGCTAAGCCTCCGACAAAATTCGCAAATGCGCCTAAGTCCGTTTACCGAGGTGAATTGACCGGAATTGTCATTTCAACACCGCTAGATCCTGTTCCGGGGGAAATACGTGCAGAGAATGACGAGGTTTTTAGATTCCTCGCTCGTTCAAGTGTTGAAGCTCCGTTTGAACTTGGTGATCGTGTTAGGTTCATTCCTGGACCAAGTGCAGTTGCCTTGAATGTTCGACTTGTTGACATGGACAATCCCTCACCTTCGGATGGCAACGATCCATCTGGAATGTGAATTTGAGTTCCTCGTTCCCAAGCAGGAGCTTGGGAACGAGGTGAATAATCCTTTCACATACGTGAGGCTTTCCTCGTGACGTTCCCAATCAGGAGCTTGGGAACGAGGTGCGTCCTGCTGTTTAACTAGCCAATCGCACGACGCAACACGTTCCTCGTAATTTGCTGCACGCGTTCATCAGGTCCGTGCGGTCTCGACCAGTGGGACCAGGGGAGCATGTGGCCGGGGGGGCTGGAGAGGTCTTGGCACCAGAAAATTGTCGAGGCGTTGAAGACGAAGTTTTCTTTCGGGCCGGGGTAAATGGTGGCGGTCCACTGTTGGGGATTCACGCCTCCTTGCAGGGCGGTGCCGGCGGCGACGACTTCGAGGTCGGGAATGTCAGCAGGGGGATCACCGTGGTATTCCCAGCCGATGAGGCCGGGGATGCGGTCTCCCTTTTTCATCCCGGTCCCTTCGAAAATCCAGTGGTTGGGTAACGCGCAAATCCAATCTCCGCCGCCGTTGACGGGGTCAACATTGCGCGAGCCCATGAGGTAGCCCTCGTCGGGGCCGCGGTGCGGGAATGGTCCGTTGTCGCGTTCGCGGTCGGTGGCGTATTTGTAATCGCCGCCGTACGGTCCGCCGCGGAACATAATGCGGTTGTCGCGACCATCGAATCCCGCGCGAAGTGGCGTCACCCAGCAGACGGAATTGCCGCTGAAGAACAAGAGATTCACACCGGCATCGCGCATGGTGACGGCAGAGTTGTACTGCCGAATATCCCAGTACTCATCATGCCCGACGGAGAGAAACGACTTGCATTTTAATCCGTGGTCGGGCGTGAGCATGTCGCTGTTCGAGCAGTAGGTGACGTCGTACCCTTCCTGCTCCAGCCAGTAGGCGAAGGGGAACTCAAAACAAAGCCACTCACCCGAACCAATCGATTGGGGATTGTCGTAGATTTGTGCGTACTTGGCGTACGGGCGGTCGAAGCTGACGTCGGCCCACGGTCCCTGATTTCCTTTGGGATGTGTATACACCGAGTAGTTGTTCGGCCATTTGTTGTACGCCTGCCACGTGTTGTCGGAGCATTGAAACAAAATTTCCGCCGGGCGGTCGTCCTTCACAATGAAGACGACATAACTCTGCCAGTATCCGTAGCCGGTGCCGTCGTCGAGCGTGGTGAGCCGACCCAGGTACACGCCGCTGACCCAGTCCTGTGGGATGGTCAAAGAGACCGACGGCTTCCAACGGCACTCGTGGAGATTCTTTTCTCCCATTTCGGGATCGGGCTGGGTTTCTCCATCGAACGGCCCGAGGGTTTTCATGAGGCGGGCTCCTTTGCCGCCGTAATATCCTGTCCGAAAGATTTCGATGACAAACTTCTGCGGCGGATTCGTCGAGACCATAATGTCGATGGTCTCCCCCGCCGCCACGCTTTGCCGCGAGCAGTAACCTTCAATCCAGGGGGACCGGTACCCCGACTTGTCGGTTCGTACGCGCGTGAGCTGCCAGTCGCTCGAACCAGGCTGCTGATTTTCCCGGACAATGGCATTGTCCCGCTGCGATGACTCAACAGCCTGCGACTCTGCTCCCGAAGCAGATGCCGCCGTGAGACTGAGTGATCCAGCCAGCGCAGCCTTCATGGCATCGCGCCGGTTCCAACGGTTGGGGCGTGGTGTGGTCATGGTTTGCAACCTTAGAAGTTATAGAAATCGCCAACCAGGTATTCCGCTGCCGGGTCGAATGGGGACGTCGACAGGATGGGCGATGCAATGAATTTGTCGGAGGCCGACGCCAGCAGGAACCATTCGCGGTCGGAGTGGCGGAAGGCCAACAGGTCGGGGACATTATTGCCATCGAAATCACCCGAGATGAAGGACCACGTTTCGCCGATGTCGCTGCGTCCCCAGATGGAAGGATTCACCAGCTTGCCGCTGCCATCATTTTGCGAAACCCACCAGACGCCGTTGGAATTTCGCTCGGCAATATCTTCGATGCCATCGTCGTTGAAGTCGGCGACGAATGACTCGTTCCCCTGACTGCGTCCCGCGTAACTCGTCCCGAAGGAATTTCCGGGCCCTTGGATTGAGCCAATCCACCAGGTGTTGGACGCGGTTTGTGCGAGGATGTCGTCTCGGCCGTCGCCGTTGAAGTCCACAATATTGAAACTGTGCCATCCCGCCGACCCGTTCCAGCGCCCGTAGTGGAAATCGCGGAAGCGTCCACCGTCGTTGAGTCCGACAATCCAAACGCCGTTCTCGCGCAGGCCTGCCATGTCGACTTTCCCATCGCCGTTGTAGTCTCCTGCTTTGAGCGTCACCCAGCCTGAGTTTGCCCAGCGTCCCATGTACGTGTTGACGAACGTGGTGCCCGTGGAAATGGCCGCCCACCAGTGACCGAGTTGGTGTTGTCCGAGAATGTCGTCACGACCATCGCCGTTGACGTCGATGACTTGCACGTTTGTCCAACCGGCCGCTGCGTCGGACGCCCAACTGCCGAACGATTTTTCGGCACCTGAAAACGCGGCAATGCCTCGCACCCACCAGGTACCAGTAGCAATGCGACCCGCGATTTCGCTGTCACCATCTCCGTCGAAGTCGCCGGAATAGAACGACCAGGGATTTGCGTCGCTATAAGGGATAATGGAATGGCTCAGCAGATTCCCTGAAGATCTTCCGAAATTCAACTCGCTGGCGGCAGCATCCCAGTAGGCGAAATCGTCCTTCGCCGTCAGATGCGGCGTGTCTGCGATGGTGTAGTCCACCGTCCAGGCCATGAACTGGCCAGCGGAAATGGTGCTGGAGGCAAAATCCCGGGAAATCCAGGCGCCCAGATTGTCCGAGTTCTCATTGATTCCCGCGTCATCAGAGATGTAGCCCTGGACACGGAATTTGACCACACCGGGATTATATACGGACGCCAAAATGCTCGGCGGGTCCTGGTTCAACGGGGCGGGAACAACCTGATTCAGCGCCACTGTGGACGTGTTTGCGAGTCCATTGGAAAAGAACAACGCGTTGACAGCCTGCTTGTTGAGGTTGAGTTCCACATTGCCATTCGCGTTCTGAGCAACAAGCTGGTCGGCGTCACGAGTGCGGACGCCTAAGGTCGTGCGCGCGGGCGAGACATTGGAACTGCTGAACTCGGCAACACGGAACGCCTCCGCGTTCGTCAGGGCTGTTGAGTCGAGTGTGAGTGTTTTCGTGGCTGTGAACAGTGTGCGAATGCGCATTTCCTGCGTATCGCCGCTGAAGTTTAGGCCAAAGAAGATTTCCCACGTGACCTCGACGGAATCGAGCACGTCGCCGCTTCCATTCATCGGGGAGCCCTTGGCGATGATCTTCAGGGGATTCCCTTGTCCCTGCTGGACAATGTTGATTTCGGTCAGGCGAGCGGAAAGATAATGTTCAGGACCGGAGCCGTTGTTCAAAATGAGTCCAGGACCCAATTTGAGGCTGGTACCAAACGGGTCTTCCATCCCCGCTTCAGCGTCGGAGTCGGTATGGCGGGCGCGGAGGAATCCGTTGGAGTCGACGACAAGCTTCTGCCGGTAGTCGCCCGCTCGGTTCAAGTGGTAGATAACGATTTGGTTCTCAGTGTCTGCCAGCGTTCCATCGACGTAGATGGGAATTGCCGGTGCGACAATGTCCGTCGCGTTGTTGGCAACGACGAGCTGACGACCAGCATCCAGAACAGTTCCGGCGAGCAGCGTCTTGTCTTCGAGACGTTCGACGCGGGCTGATGTCAACCAATCGAACCTTCCAATCGTTCGACGCCGTGAGGGGAAGAGGAAGCGAAGCATGAGAGGTACACCCGCGATTTGGAGGAAGGAGTGAGAAGACAACTCTGCGAGGCAGATGGCTGCTCAATGATTGCGGCACAGCTACCGCCACGATTCTCCTCTGAATCGTACCCGGGTGGTCCTGTCGGTGCCACATTGTCGACGCCATGCTCCGATTTGTGTCGGCCAGGTCCAACGCGTTGTGCCAGCGACTTGCTGTTCAGCGTTGACTTTTGCGTTCAGTTGTAAGAGGTTTTGGCGGGAAGTTTGTTCGTACATGTTTGGAGTTGTTCTGATGGCACCTATCCCACATATTCGCATGGCCCTGACAGGAATGTTGTTGTTTCTGTTTGGTTGCGGCGGAACTGGAAGCAAACCAGATCCACAGGTGGTCAAGCTGTATGGCGGGGAGGCGGGATACGGATTGCTGTCGGAGCGTCCGGTGGAGGCGGTGCGTCTGAAAATGCTGGTGCCGGACGGGTCGGGTGATCCTCAGGATTATGAGCCGCTGGGGGATGTCGTCACGCTCTCCGATGAGCAGTCGGCGAAGTTGGAGGCGTTGCTGAAATCGCCCGATGCCTATTTGTGGGACGTCGCCAAGGCGTGCGAGCCGATTTACGGGGTACGGCTGGAGATTGAAGCCGAGGGGCATCGCTTGGAAATCTACCTGTGCCTGCAGTGTGAATTACTGCTGGTAACGCTCGATGGCAAGACGGTGGGCGGGGAAGACTTTGACAACATTGGACCGGAATTGATCCAGCTTATGAAGGATCTGTTTCCGGGTGACGCTGATATTCAAGAGCTGTAATGGTTTCCTCTGCGTCCATGCTTTGGCTCTTGGTACTTTCATGGCGAAACCTTCCAGTTGGGCTTGATGCAACTTCAGCGCGGTCTGGAATGTTTTCGGAATGTGAGAATTCCAGATTTTCTTCGAAACCAGCGGACGGGCCTCGCGTTTAATTAGGTCACGAAGGTCTGACGAGATTCTGGAGGTTCCCCTCTGATCTGGTCAGACAGATTCGTCCCGCCCGCAAACCTGAATGTGTCGCCAAGCCCTGAGCGACCGCTGAAATGAAGAACACCTCTGCAAAACTGTTGCTGGCTTCCGTGGTGCTGCTGTTGAATGCAGTGGGACGGGCTGACGTCTCCCCGTCAGAAGCTGATACGGCAGTCTGGTTTTCTGAGGAAGTTGACGCTGGCAAGTTGTTTCTGAATGGTCAGCCCATCCAGTCGCCAGTGCTCATTGAGGCCACCGCGGCAGGCGTGTTTGCAAACGGTGTGACTATTCCGTATGCCGCCGAACCAACACGCGACGATTTGGAAGAGTTTGGTGAGTACGGCGACGAGGACGAGTACTCTGGTCGCAATCGGGGATCTCGTCGGGGCAATGCCAATCGCAGCCAGCGCGAACTTGATCCCTCCTTCCAGGCGACTCAGTATGCCCGGCGGATACGAAATCTTCTCGATCAGAGTCTGGTGGTGGTCGTCTTCGAGAATGAGCCGATCAAGCCAATTTACACGATCTCGGAGCAGTTTACCCTGTACGAAACGTTGCTCGCGGAGGTGCCGACAGAACAGCAGCGGGAGATGTTTCTGCTCCTGGCTCCTAAATCGGAATACCAGGTGACGTGGGAAACCTGGCTGGGCGAATACACGCCCACGACCGTTGAGCGTCAGGAAATGCAGGCATTTCTGGATGAAACACTGGCCAGCGAAGCCGCCCAAACTCGGCAGGCTCAGGCGACGCAACGACTCGAAATGTTTGCTTACCCGCTGACTGCTCTGGGCATGATTATCAGCGTGTTCGGATTCGGGCACTTGCTGCAATGGGTGGCGAAAGGGTTTGCCGATCAGGAAACCGCGGAAACGGACACTCACTGGACCGAGCGGAACTGGTTCATTACGACAGCCATTCTGCTGATGGTGGTCATGTCGGCCCTCGATTTGGCGTGGACCATTCTGGCTTCACAGGCTGGCGTCATGGCCGAAGTAAACCCCGTCGCCCGAGGCATGGTGAGCGATCCCTGGAGCCTGGCTCTCTTCAAGATTGCCGCCATGGGCATTGCTCTGGTCATTCTCTACTTCTGGCGCCACCGCCGCCAAATCCAGCAAGCCACCTGGTGGACCTGCCTGATTTGCGTGTTGCTCATGTTCCGCTGGGTAATTTTCGACTCGATGTCGATGTAGTTTTGTTGTGCATTCCACGTTGCCTTCCGGTCTCGACTCGGTCACGCTACGAGTGATTGCCGGTGAATGAAAACGCCAAACTGTACGGTGGCGGATTTTCTGTCAATTGGTCGCACTGAAATGCATATTGCCCGTTGGATTCTTGCAGGTCTCCTCATCACGTTTTCAACATATGTTGCGTTGGGGCAGTGGTACTGCATCTACGTAATCCCTCGCCAAAAGAACGCTCAGGGTGAGCCGCGAAACTACTCAATGGTCCCATTAATCGGCGGTGGTGTGGGAGCAATTGGTTGCGTCATTGCTCCATTGGAGGGGCTTCAACGGCTCTGGTGGTTGCCACTGGTCCTCGACCCCGGTTGTGTGCTTATGTTTGGCGCCGTCGCCGTCTTTTGGCTTGTGAGATTGCTTCGTGGGAAGCCACAGTAGTACACGTGCGCCAAAGAAGGTCTACTCGCGGCGCACTGACGCATGGTGGGGCGACTCTCCTGCAGGGGCGCACATCGTCGAGAGGTGGTACAATTCCAGAATGGCACAGCAGGCAACTCGCTTTCTCTGAACTTCACTCTCCAGATAAGATCTGTTGTTGTCGTCGACTTCCGTCTCTTGTAGAACGTGGAGAGATCTTGGACAAGATGTCGTGCATTCTCGCCATGATGCTTACTCGTTGCGATGAATTGCGGCTTTCCCATGCAGTTCAATAAGGAGTCCAGCTCTGATGCGCAGATTCTCATTTGTGCTGCTTATGACTCTTCTGACCCTCGCTGGCATTGGTTGTCAGGAGAACGGAGGTGCTCCCAAAACGGCGGAAGAGCCGCCTGCTACGCCTGAAGTGAACTGGGATGAAGTGTCGCCACCCGAAATCGCGTTTCGAGGTTTGTCGCAGGATCAGATTTCGTATGGGTATACGCACCTGTTGTTCGAGGTGACCAATCCTAATTCGACTCCAGTTCCCTATATTGGTTACACGCGGGATTCCTATGAGCCACCGCTGCCTGAGGGGACCATTTCGCCATTGTATTCTGTAGAATTCCTGCGGGATGGCGCGTGGGTGGCCGAAACGTATGGCTGGTGCGGAATGGGGCGCGGCAATGTCGAGCTAGCTCCACTGGAAACCGTCACATTTGATTTCCCCGCACCACATGATGATTGGGAGTCGCTGCGTATTGGAATCGACTGGGGAAATGGTCGAACGGTTTGGAGCAGTCCGGTTCCGCATGCAAGCATCGAGCCGCTGTGAATTCGACTTTCACAACCTAATCCTTACAAGGACACGCATGTCTGCTCCGGCACCGTTTGAACCCACACCCAAGCAGGGGCAGTATTTGGCGTTCATTTACTACTACACAAAACTGAATCGCAGGCCGCCTGCGGAGGCAGACTTTCGTGACTACTTTGGCGTGACACCACCCACCGTTCACAACATGATTCTGACGCTGCACGCACGAGGATTCATTTCTCGCGAGCCGGGGCGGAGTCGTTCGATTCAGCTCAGAATTGAACGTGAACGGATTCCCGACCTGGAGTAATTGCAGGTTGCTGACAGGTCAGCTCCCACACCTCTCGGGGTTTGTTCTGTTACGCGTACAGATTTGCATCACCCTGCCTGTTTCTTCACCGGGCGGGGGGGCGTTGTGCTGCGTGACTTCATCCCATAAAGTCGCTCTCGATACGTTGAATCTAAACGAATTGGTGAGCGGGAAATTTTGGGGCGAGGGATACGGAATGAGTGACGGCAAACAAACGCGGCGACGAAAGAATTCACAGGGCACACCCTGGGGGTTGATTCTGGGCATCCTGGGAGGTGTCGGCGTCCTCTTCTTAGTAGCGTGTGGTGGGCTCCTTTACTTTCTGTCCGTTCCCATGCAAATGGCGGCAGATAAAGCTGACGAAGCCAAGACTCAAGCAACGCAGGTTTCCATTGCTGCGCTGAGTATGACCGTCCAACTGTACAAAATCGACGCAGGTGAATATCCCGCAAGTATCGAGGAACTCATGACACCCCCCGATGGGAACAGCGAGCCGCTCCTCGACAAAGCCCCGAAAGATGCCTGGGGAGAACCGCTGAACTACGAGTATCCCAGCACGAAGACCGATTCCATCGGGCCGGCAATTTGGTCAAACGGCCCCAACCGGCAGAACGAAGACGGCAGCGGCGATGACATCAATAGTTGGGAGAATGGTGGCGGTTTGTAGGCCGTGTTACATCTTCAGTCTGAGCGTGAAGGAATCTAGATCGTGAAGCCCCGGGGTTGGTTTTTGACTTGGGGCGACGTTGTCGAAAGGACGTAATTCCTGGAGTGAGTCCACTATTGCCTGCGGCTCGCAACGGTTGTACAGCGGCAGGGGCGATCCACGAGGTTGCCGTCATCGCTTTGTCGTACGACAATCAAGCTCCGCTCATCGAAGTTCAGCACCAAGGTCACAACATGAATCGTTTGTTCGCACTGTTCGTTTCGTGCATTTGCCTGTCATCTGTCGCGCAGGCCGGGCGGCCGAATGTGGTGTTTATTCTGTGTGATGACCTGGGTTATGGGGATGTGCATTGTCTGGCGCCGGAGACGAGTAAGATTCCGACTCCCTCGGTCGACAAGCTGGCCAGCGAAGGGATGGTGTTTATTGATGCTCATTCCGGGTCGTCGGTGTGTTCGCCGACTCGGTACGGCCTCATGACCGGTCGGTACAGTTGGCGGACGCGGTTGCAGAAGGGGGTGGTCACCGGATTTGCTCCGAGTCTCATAGCGGCTGATCGGCCGACGGTGGGGAGTTTTCTCAAAGGGCAGAGGTATCACACGGCTGTCATTGGAAAGTGGCATTTGGATTTCGAGTACCTTAATCCCGAGACGCAGGAGGCGTATTCACCGAAAGAACATGATCTGCCGCCGGTGGGGGCTGTCATTCCGGACGGGCCGACGCACCGGGGTTTTGATTACTACCACGGGTTTCATCATGCCCGGAATATGAAGGCTGTCATCGAGAATGGTCGGGTTGTGGAGCATGACGAAGAAATCAACATGCTGCCTCGCCTGACGCGAAAGGCCGTTGAGTACATCGAGTCTCGGAAAGATGAACAGTCACCGTTCTTTCTGTACTTGCCACTCGGTTCGCCGCATACCCCCATTCTGCCGAGTCCTGAGTGGCAGGGGAAAAGCGGACTGGGTGACTACGGTGATTTCGTCATGCAGACCGAGAATGTCGTGGGTGAAGTGTCGGCGGCGCTGGAAAGAATTGGGGCGACGAACAACACGCTGGTGATTTTTTCGAGTGACAATGGCTGCTCGAAGGCAGCGGGTATTCAGGAGCTGGCGAAGCAGGGGCACATGGTCAGCGCGTGGATGCGTGGCTCGAAGGCGGACTTGTGGGATGGTGGACATCGCGTACCGTTCATTGTGCGGTGGCCGGGCGTTGTTGATCCTGGTAGCACGTGCAGTCAACTCATATGTCTGACCGACCTGTTTGCGACGTTGGGAGATATTACGGAAACGGAGTTGCCCTCAGGAAGTTGTGAAGACAGTGTCAGCTTTCTGCCCGCGTTGCGTGGCGAGGAGATTGAGTCCTCGCGAAAAGGTGTGGTGCATCACTCGATTAGCGGTCACTTCGGGTATCGAACCGGCGAATGGAAACTGCTGCTGGCGCGTGGCTCCGGTGGGTGGACGTCACCGACCGAAAAGCAGGTCGATGAATCAGTCCCGGAAGGACAGCTCTACCATTTGGGTGACGACCCCGGCGAAACCAACAATCTTTATGAATCACGCCCCGAGGTTGTGGAAAAGCTGCTGAAGCAACTGAGACAGGACGTCCAGGGCGGCCGCAGCACGAAGGGTGGTGCGTCGAAGAACGATGTGAAGCAAATTCAGCTTTGGAAGAACCGGGCAGGGATGAGGAAGTAGGATTGAGGAGTCAGGACTGGTGGTCCAGTGAAAGGGCATGACTCCTGCTGGTCAAGTTCCCTGATTTTGGGCAAATCCCTCGTGGGATCTGTGTCAAATGGTTAGACTAGTAGGGCAGCGAGGACAAGTCGTGCCATTCATTAGTCACGATTCGATTTGTTCGAAAGCAGGACACAAGGGCTGACCTGATGGCGAAGAAAAAAACGAAGTCTCCTAGAGGGAACAAGAGTGCCAAAAGGACACGTCGTGGTCCGAATTATCAAGTCTTCGTGAGTCACGCGACGGCAGACAAATGGATTGCCACGACATTTTGTGAGAAGATAGACGCAACTGGAGCAACTTCCTTTCGTGACGATAGGGACATCAATGGTGGTGACAGTATTCCAGAGACGATTCGTACAGAAATACAGGTGTCTCGCGAATTGGTGGTGTTGCTATCGCCGGAATCAATCGAACGCCCTTGGGTATTGTTGGAAGTCGGGGCTGCTTGGGGCCGACGAAAGAACTACAGAATTGTTCCCGTACTTTGCCATGTGTCGTTTGATGCGATTCCAGATATAATCGAGGGGAAGAAGGCGTTTCACATCAACGACTTCGACAATTACTTGGCGGAGCTCAAACGTCGGGTGAGGAACTAATGTCAACAGCAACTCCAACATACGATGTCTTTGTTTCACACAGCCTTCGAGATCGAGAATTTGCGGCGGATATCGCCGATCGTCTCGCGGCGGAAGGTCTGCAGCCATTTTACGACGCTAGTGTTCCAATTGGTGAAGACTTGAGCAAGGCGATTTGGGACGCACTCGCTGAGAGTCGGGCCTTTATCGTAATTGTGTCCCCGGAATCGACTCCTGATGCAATGGGGATGGTTGAATTGGGGGCTGCGACGGCATGGCATAAACCGATTTTTGTTCTATTGAATGGCCCGGCGTCTTCACGATTGCCCGAGGCACTTCAGCAGTATCAAGCGTATCCTCGCAATCGTGTCGATGAAGTTTTGGCAAACATCCGACAGACATTCGAACCAATCACGGACGAAGATCGGGAGTTGCTTGCCCAGATTTATGGTGACATTAATGTTCCAGCGGACAGACTCAGTCAGTCGCCGCGGGAACTTCAAGAAGTCGTAAGCAGATTCAACGCCGGTACCAAGAAACAACTCTCTGGCACGCGAATTCTGTCTGAGTTGCTGAGAATGCGAAAGCAATCGAAGCTTCCCCGCCTAAGTATTCGACGTCGAACAACTAAGCGGTGACGCAGGGCAGGCAGCCGACATGTTGTGAGAAATGCGGGTCAAGCGGCTTCCGTCCTA
>JACKHO010000011.1 GCA_020638955.1 Planctomycetaceae bacterium
ATCTGTGCTTCAGGTCATAAATTCTGTTAACGGAGAAGACGCTGATGTGCGTGTGGCAATTCGTTGCTCGTATGACCCTTTTGATGTTCTTACTCCACCAGATAACCTAAAGCCGTGGCCCGAAGATTGCGGGCCGATTTCCAATGGAGTCTACATCGTTAGCACATCGCTCATTCTGGGTGAACATTGGGTACCGTACGACGGATTGGGATCGCGTGTCCATGTACCGTTAGCACTGTTTCAAGATGCGTCCGTTCGATTGCACGAGTTCCCACAGTTTTCAGAATTCACTGTCGACAAATGAGCTTGCTAGCCACGATGAGCCTGTCTCCTAGAATTGCCGTGTCATTGGCCGCACTTTTTACAGGTGTCGCAGTGTTTTTCGGCTTCGTCGCGTTCCGACCCGCGGATTCCGTTGCGACTCCCGTTGAGACCAAATTGGAATACGACTTTGGCAATGTCGATGTTGGATTTGAGGGGAAGCATGTCTTTTCGATTCCGAATGAGACCGGTCGATCCCTGAGTCTTGTCAAGGTTCGAAGCGGCTGCTCGTGCACCGTCGCCCGTGACGTCACCGAAACTGTCGAGTCGGGTGGGATGGCCGAATGCGAAGTTCAGTATACTGCCAGTAAAATGCCGGGCAAGGAGGTGCGTGCGGTAACAGTTGTATACGATTCAGCAATCTACTACCTGCTTCTACGAGCCAATGTTGTTAGACCCTTGGTTGCTCCGGCAGTTGTCACGACCACGGTTGCGAAGGGGGAGGAGTTTCGCCCACATACCTTCTCGGTAATCCAATACTCACATCTTTCTGGGTTGCTGGCCGTTCAGTCCGACGACGCAACTTGTTCCGTGTCGTTGGCTCAGGACGAGGAAGGCAAACGTGTATGGGATGTGACGGTTACTCCCACGCTTTCGACGATTGCACCGAAGGTCTTGGATTCCGCAGTAAGAATTGAAGTGGCCAACTCTGAAGTCAAAGCTGAGATTCCCTTAAAAATCATGGTGGTCCTTCCGGTTCAATCTTTTCCAAACAAAGTGACACAGGTCATGTCTTCAGGGCAAACAGAAGGGCGATTTGAAACGCTGCTAGTTGGCAGTCCTGAGACATGCAGCGTTGATACATTGCGGGTCGATGTTGAGGGCGATGTCCCACTTGTGCCGCACTTTTCCGCGGTTTCACCTGGTCGGGTAAAATTGATTGGCGAGTTCAAGTTACCGACATCGCAAGGGGCGATTACAGACGGTAGTGTAGTAATCCGCTCCGGTGAGTACGGAGAGTCGCTTTGTAGAATTCCCATTCGAATTCTGGGGGCCAGGACCGATGATTAATGCAGTGATTCCAGCATTGGTCTATGCAATGGCGTTCACGAATGCCAGCGTGTTGGAGACAGAGCCTGGTTGTGGGCCCATCTCGTTACAATATGCACTTAGGGGGGTCGGACGCGATGTTGACATCTGGGAAGTGCATTCTGCTGTGTATCGGCCAGATGGAAAAAGTTCACTGCGTGACTTGGCGCTCTATGCCAATCGATCTGGAGTGAGCACAAGCTACGTCTCGGGGCAGGCCTTGGCACGAATCCCGGAAAAGGCATTTGTTGTTACGCATATTCCTCGGGGTAGTGGCCATTTCATTGTTGTCCGAAAACTGACTAACGGTCAGTTTGAGGTGTTTGATCCAGTCGATTCGTCTCGCGCTGTATTGAATGAACTGCGACTTCAATCGCTGCAGCCAACACTCGGACTCATTGTAACGAAAGGTACGGCACATGGGGCAGGCGCCTCATATGCTGGACTGGTTGTGTGTTTCTGGATGTCAATAATCCAGCTTCTTTGTTTTTTGTTGTGGCTTAGCCTCAGGTTTTCACGAAAGGTTCGGACATGAATCGCATTATCGGCGGTGTCTTGGTGCTGACAGTTGTCGTCAACGGCTGTGTGGTTGGGCTGACTGACGTTTGGTTGGAGGCGCGCTCGGCGTTCGTGTTAGGGAGTACCCCACCCGCGCATTGCTGTTATACCGACGTTGTGAACTGCTACAATGCGAATCTCATGGATTGCTTCCACCTCTTTGAAGAGATCGGAACTTGTAACGAAGCTCAGGATCAGATGGTCGAACACTTTTACTCTGCTCATGAGAGTTGGGTTGACGCTGAAGATGGGTACTGTGAATGGAAGGATATGGTGCCGGACCCGTTCACTCCGTATGACGACCATCCCGGTCAACAGCCTTGCTATGAGAAGGTAAAATGCGAGATCAAAGAGCTCGCGGGGTATCAACTGTGCCAGCGAAAGCTGTATGGCTATACCTTTGATCCGCCACGAATTATTGGCTGGAAGGCTGATAACACTTGCGAAAACTTCCCTTGTACTCCGTGGCCGGAGGGAATGGAGAATCCATGCCCAATCGAGTAATTTTTACATCGTAGTTTGAGAGTCAAATGAGCAGATTTCTTCGGTTGGTTTTGGCGCTGGCAGCTGCAGTTCTTGTCAGCCCTCGGGGAAGCAAGGCGTTGGCTGACGATGTGAACAATGCTGATCGCGATATTGCGATTGCTTGGTCTGATTTCGTCTACGCCAACGTGGATGGTTGCGCGACGGGGACGCTCAAGTTGAGTGAGAGTGTCGCTGGGACTGATGGTCTCACCAAGAGAGAGTATTTCATTGTGTTTGATCGAGCGCAAGGGTTGCTGCGGTTTGACATCAAAGGCCCTGGCCTCGATAGCCAGTGCATTGTAACCCCGGAGCAAATCATTCGTGCAGCACCGGCGATTGACGGCGCGGGGGTGACGCCGATTGTTTCACGATTGCCGCCAGGCAGTGAGCGCGTAATCATTAAGGGGTGTCGCCCGTTCGATGTTCGACATTTGGGGGTGCATCCGGCGCTGTTTTCGGATCTTCGTATTCCGTTTGAGGACGTGGTTAACTCGCATCTGAAACTGATTAACGAGAGTGAAATCGTTGTCACCCAAACGCCCGTCCTGCTTCAAGCTGAGTCGACCAGAAGGGATACTCAGTTTGGCGAGAAGACGGTGACGTGGGATTATGACCCCATGCAGGGGGGGATGCTGACACGGATGACGGATGTGGGGGCGGGTGGCCGTGAGGAAGTGGAACATCGAGCATGGTGGGAGGAGCGTTCCGGGGTATGGGTTCCGGTAAGAACGACGTACACTGACAGTCAGAATGGAAAGGTATTGAAGCGAATTGAGTATACGATGTCATGGGATGCAGTGAATGAACCGGTCGATGAGACACTGTTCACAATGGAGAGTCTGGACGTCCCTGTTGGGACTGGGATTTATAATCATTTCCGAGATCCCGGTGGAGATGGTGTCCTGGAAGGCTACGTTGGGGGAAAGCGGCCCGCCCCCCCTGGCTTGCCACGTCCCGTGAAATTAGAGCCCCGAAATAACTGGCGGCTCTCATGGACCGCACTTCTGTTTGGTTTTAACATACTTGTTGCGTCGATATTCATAATGCTGATACGGTGGCGAAAAGGCGAAAGCCAGGATGAAACAGTTCGAGAGGGAGAGTGAGACACGAGCATGTCGTAGTCGCGTTTCTATCGCTTTTTTTCGGGATAGGCTGTTCACGTGTCTTTCCATTCTCGTGCTAGCCGTGTCGTGCATCACAATTTCGTGTTTATGCACCCAATACTCACCGACTATCCAGGAGCCAGCCGCTTTAGCAGCTGGCGTTCTTGTTTGGGACCGCGGGGAATTGCGCTTGTGCAAAGTGAATCCCCCGCTTGTACGAGTGTGGGCCGCTTTGCCAGTTTGGGTCGTGGCTACTCCAAAAACGGACGTTGGCGAGTTCTTTCTGGGAGTGGACCGTCCTGAGTATGATTTGGGGGCGCGCTACGTAAAATCTGAAGGCGACGGCTTTTTGCAGCTTCTCACCCTCGCCCGCCTAGCTTGTCTCCCCTTCACCATTGCTGGTGCACTCTTCGCTCGGGCGTTTGCGCGGGAGTTGTTTGATTCGGAGTGGGCGGGATTTTGTGGGCTTTTGCTGTGGTGTATTGAGCCGAATATTCTGGGGCATTCGGCGCTCATTACCAATGACGTCGCCTGCTCAGCGTTTGGGTTAGGAGCCACCTGGCTGTTCTGGCGGTGGCTCAAACAGCCGACGTGGGAACGGGCGGGGATTGCGGGGCTGGTGTTCGGCATCGCACAACTCACCAAAATGAGCTGGCTCATGCTGTTCGGGCTCTGGCCGCTACTGTGGCTGCTTTGGCTGTGGTGTGAGCCTCAGCAAAAGCAGAGCCAGAATCCCGTCTCCTGGCGCAAGCAGGCGTGTCAACTCGCGGGCATGCTGGTGCTCGGCTTGTACATGATGAACCTGGGCTATGCGTTCGACGGCACCTGTAAGCAACTCAAGAAGTTCGATTTCGTCAGTTCCATGCTGACGGGCCTCGATACGCCGGGAGAGGTCGGGAATCGATTTCGCGGCAGCGTGCTCGGCGAGTTGCCCGTCCCGCTGCCAGAGCAGTACGTGCTGGGATTCGATTTGCAGAAGAAAGACTTCGAGTACTGGCCGCGCAAAAGCTATTTACGCGGCGAATGGAAGCAGGGCGGCTGGTGGTACTACTACCTCTACGGATTGTGGGTGAAGGTGCCACACGGCATTCAATTGCTCTGGCTGCTGGCTGTTTTCGTTCCGCTTTGGGATTGGCGACAGCGACACCTGGGGCGTCCCACGCTGCTGGGAGACTCACCGTGCAGCGGACGCGATTTACTGGTGTTACTCGCCCCGGGCGTGTGTTTGTTCGTGCTGGTCAGTGCGCAATTGGAATTCAACGAACACTTCCGCTACGTACTGCCGACCATCGCCACCTTGCAGGTCTTTGCAGCCCGGCTGGGAAGAGTATTTGAACCGGTGGGAGAAACAGCAATTCAGAGCCAGACCACGGTAGCACCTGCCTGACCGCGAGTATCGGTGTACTTCTTGATAATCGAGTTATCGCTTAAACAGGTCCGGGCTCGGCCAGCGGTCTTCGAAGTCGCGGACGCGTTCTTCTACCGGCGGTTTGACGTTGGGCCAGTTGCCGGGCCTGATGCGGACAATTCTGCCGGGACGGAAGCCTTCGAGAATGAGCGGGACGTCGAACTCAATTTGGATACCGCTGCTGCCGGGTAGTGGTTCACCGTCGTTGGATGTGACTTCGACAATGCGTCCGTCCATGCCGTCGTGGTCTGGCCACCATGTGCGCAGCGTGTCCTCGGCGGCAGCCATTTTGCCACCGACTCCGGGTTTGAAATCTGCGTAGATAGCTGGGTCCATACCACCAAACAAAGTTGCTTTAATAGTCGCCTGTCCAAACTTCCCGTACTCGACTGAGTCGACCCAGGCTGGCATCCAGCGTGTACGGATATGGCGAATGTGGCGTTGCCGCTGGCGTTCCGTTGCGACTTCCATTGCCGCCGTGTCGAGCCAGATATCCGAGACGTGAAATTCCTGGTAGAGGTAGCGCGGATGCCAGGCGAGCGCGAGTTGCACGGACTGGTTCTCAAAGTCCTGCTTTCCGTCGGCAGGCCAGAGGCCTTCGGAAATGAGGTCGCTAATACCGAGAAGTTCGCGACCACGCCAGACGCGGGTTGATTGGTCGACGGTCAGTTTATGCTCGCCGCCGAGGCCGTCTCCCCCTTCGGGGCGATCGAGACTGGCCCGAATGACTCCTTCCGATCCCTTCATCTCAACCGACAACAACTTCCACGCCCTGCCTTCACGCAGGCAGAGGCTGGGGCCGTCTTCGAGGAGAATGGCATGAGTTTCTGCTGGCGAGGTTTTGTCTCCACCTTTTACGTTGGGGACCGCCGACGTGTCTGGATTCGGCGGCAAATAAAAGCGGCCATACAGCACGGTGCCAATGGGAATGTCCCGCAATTCGGCTGGTGCTCCGCGATAAGTAATCATGCCGTAAGGGAGCATTGCAAAGTTGTGGAGTCGCCCTTCTTGGAAGTGTCCGTCGACATGCAGCCGAAGACTTCCGCGCCGGTTCACATGGTCCACGAAAACCAATTCGCCACGATACGCTTTTGCCTCGTCGGGCGGTGGAAATTCGCCAGGCTTTGGACGGAATGGCTCATCAGCAACGGCTGCTCCCGACAGTATTGCCAGGATGCCGAATGCGAAAACCAGGGGTGTAATTGGGGGCCGCATGACCAAAAGACTTTCTTCCTAACCAACAGACAGTTCGCTGTTGCTGTCGCCGAACTGTTCTGTTTCGACACCCATTTTCTGCGCCATGGTCAACAACAGGTTGCTCATGTGAGCACCTTCGTTTGCCGGGCGACTGCAGAGACGGTAGTGCTGACCGGGATCGTCCAGGTGGTAGCCGTCGGTGTGACCTTCATTGAAATCAACGTGGCGTCCATGCTTCAGTCCCAAGGCACTTCCACCAGCCAGGACCAGTGGCAAGTTGGCGTTGCCGTGACTGTGGCCATAAGCCATGCCACTGCCGAACAATGACATGGTTGTCTCCAGCAGCGGACGTCCATTTCCGTCGGGAGTTTCGGCCAGACGCGAGATGAAATAGCTGAACTGTTCGACGCTGAACGTATCGCTTTGCGTCAGTTTCTCCATGTGGCCGGCATCACCGTTGTGGTGACTGAGTTCATGCCGCGATTGGGAAATGCCCAACTCGGGAATTGCCAGTCCCTGTCCTTCGAGACCGCTGCTGAACGTGACAACCCGCGTGGCATCAGTCTGGAATGCCAGCACGATTAAATCGTAAACCGTGCGGAAATAATCACCGGCTTGGATTTGAGAGACTTCGCGATTCGTGCGTCTTCGATCTTCATCGGAGATGGGAGGACGCGGCACACCGAGCCAGGCGTCGGCACGCTTCGTACGAATTTCCGCCTCGCGAACGGATGTGAGGTATTGATTGAGTCGGCCTTTATCTTCAACGCCCATTTTGCGTTCGAGCGAACGGACTTCTTCGAGGTTGGCATCGAGCACGCTTCCTTTGCGACGCAGCGCGCGCTGCTGTGCTGCCGTTCCATCTTTGGGCTCTTCAAATAGATGAGCAAAAATGTCGCCGCAACGACTCATCCCGGGAAGGCGAATGCCGTCCACCGTCCACGCCAAAGAGTCCCCTTTGTTGGCGATTTCCAATGAATGGAAACGCGTGTGTGGAGCGGTGACCTCGGCCATTTGCTGATCGACGGAAATGGTGTTTCGATCAGTCGGGCCTAGCTGTCCGCCGGTCAGCCAGATTTTCTGACAGTTGTGGTGATGTCCCAATCCACCAGGGTGGTGCAGTCCACTAATCGGAGTGATCACGCTGCGATGTTTCTCCAGCGGCTTGAGCGTCCGGGAGAACTCGTAGTCGGCTCCGGATGTGGTGATTTGATAGTCGAGCGTGTTCACTCCATTCGGGATGTAAATGAACGCACTCCGACGCGGCGATTCGACGGCTTCCGCTGACTCAGCAGTCCGCATGCAATTGAGGAACGGCAACGCGATAAAACTGCCCAGCCCTTTCAGGGCGTAGCGTCGGTCAATCAGCCAGGGCTTGGTCATGTCACTCTCCTGTGAGATGTGTCTTGGGTATTTCAGTTCTTAGCGTTTCTTCATCAGGTCGGACAGAGCAACGGCTCGCACAATGTCCTTGAGCTGATAATTCCGTGCCTTCGATTCCGCCACAATGGCCTGAACTTCTTCACGGTCGTCCACCGTCAATACGCGTCGCAGTGCGTAGGTGCAGAGGTGTTCGACGAAGGCCTGCAGGAAGCGGTCGTGGTCGTTGAGTAACAGTTGTTTGAACTCATTCGCATCGGCGAATGCTCGGCCGTCTGGCAACTTGCCGCTGGGATTGACCAGAGGGTCATCTCCGGTGCCGTTCTCAACGCGTTCATGCGTTCGCCATTGCCCAATGGCATCGAATTGATCGAACGCCAGGCCGAGTGGATCGATAGTGCGATGGCACGCGGCACAGTTGGGATTATGCGCGTGGGCTTCGATTTTCTGCCGGATTGTTGACTTCGGACTGTCCGGAGGATTCGGTTCGATAGGATCGACATTCGCCGGTGGGGAGGGAGGCGTCTTTCCGAAAATCGCTTCGCTGACCCAGACACCACGGTGTACGGGACGATGCCGTGTTCCATCGGACGTGAGACTCAGAACGGCTCCCATAGTCAGCAGGCCGCCACGATGGTCTTCAGCGTTAAGTGACACACGTTGGAACTCGGTCGTTGTCGGTTCAGGCAATCCGTAGAAGTCGCACAATCGGGCGTTGGCCATGGTCCAGTCGGATGAAATGAACGAGTCAATTGGTAAATTCTTGACGAAGACTTCGCGGAAGTAGTGGCCGACCTCTTCGTGCATACTGGTTTCGAGCCAGACGTCGTAATCGGGATACAGCTTGCCGTCCGGTGGAAACATTCCGAGTCGATGCAGTTGCAGCCACTGTCGCGGGAAGTCTTCGATGAACCGTTCGATTTTGGGATCGGCCAACATGCGGTCGACTTGAGTGGGCAGGGCAGTACTACCGAGTGTTCCGCCATCAGCGGCCTCGTACAGTTGCTCATCCGGCATGGAACTCCAGAGAAAGTACGACAGGCGCGAAGCGAGTTCCCAGTCGTTAAGTTGCGGGCGCGACTCAACATCTCCTTCGACGAGGTAAGTGAAATTGCGTGACGTCAACACGCCGAGCAACGCGACTTCGTAGGCCGATTTAACCGACTCGCCAGCCGCCCGTTCTTCCTCGTACGCCTTGAGATAATGGCTCAGTTCTTCAGTCTTCACAGGACGTCGCCAGGCCAGCTCTGCGAACTTCTGAAGATGCTCGGTGACGTTTGCCAAGTCGGCGTCCTCAAGAGGCTGGACTTTGTTGCGTCGCGACCGTTCTGCTTCACTTTCGATGGGGCCTTCCCATTCAATCCAGTCGAGCAGCACAAAGGAAAAAATCCCGTTGCCTTCTTCGTCAAAAAGTTTCGGCCCCGTGGGATTCAACAGTTGCGTTTCACTCGTGTGCGTGAAGATGTAGCTGTCGCTCCCCAGGATGTTCCGGTGATGTCCGCCCTTGTCGCGGGAAATGATGTCCGTCACAACGACGTTGAAATCGAGGCTCGCGGGCATTTCCAGGAAGACTTCGAACTCGATGATTTGCGGTTCATCTTCCGGGGCAAGAATGTCGAGTTCGACCAGCCCCTCGTTGGCCGCTTCATCGGTCGCTTTGCCAATTCGCAAGTGAGGAATCTGGCCACCCGGCGGTCGAATGCCGCTCACCTGCATGCGGGCACGGTACAGCCCGCTGTGCTGTGGGCCGGTGGCGCCAAACCAGTTTGCGCGAAACGCCGGCTGCAATCTTCCCGGGAAGATGAGGGCTCGTAGCGGACGTTTGATGCCGAAACGGTCCAGGTATTCCTGCTGTCGCGTTCCGCCGCTATAGCGAATGTCAGCGGCAGTTTTGCGAATGGTCTTCGTTTCGAGAGGCGTCTCAGGAAACGCGCGAGCAAGCACGATTTCAGCAGCCCGGTAGTAACGTTCTACGTGCGATGGCGACAGCGACAACTGCGAACCAATTCGTTCGTAGCCCTGCCACAGTGTGTCGGCATTGAGTTCACCCGGCATTGTCGGGTCGTACCGCACACCCAGCAGGTCGTAGACGGTGTTCTGGTACTCCTTGCGACTCAGTCGATAATGAGCCACCGGCGGTCGAGCGGCCATGCGTGCGGCGCGCCCTTCGCGAATTCGGGCGTCGATTTGCTCAACAACTTTTGCGATTTCGTCTTCTGTTGGCTGAGGTTCATCCTTCGGTGGCATTTCGCCTGAGTTGATGCGTTCCACGAGTTCCGCCCACAAGTGACCATCACCGCCGGATTGGAAATCGCGAGACAGCGTGTCGATTCTCAAATCGCGTTCGACCCGCTCGGGCCCGTGACAACGGAGGCAGTGCTTGTCCAGAAACCCATCAAACGGTTCCGCCGCAGAGGCCAGCGGCAAACCGCAGAGGAGGAAAGCAAGCAGGAGGTATGAACGCATCAGGCAGGACTCAGTCAGGTTGCAGTTACAGTGGACTGCGTTCAGCAGGCGGGACAGGCAGAGGGGGATGACCCTCAGGCGATAAGAAAATCGTATAGTCTCGCTATGATCAATGCCAATTCAATTTCCGCGATGGCATTGAAGGAGGGCCGTTGAGAGCGGTAGTCTGCCGGGATTGAGGGAAATGCAATTGCGGAGAGGTTCTCGATGGATGATGACAGAAGTGTGGTTCGGCCTCCGAACAGGTCGCGAACATTTCAGGTCCGAAGCTGGTTGTCGCTGCTGTTCACATTGGTCGTGTTGTGGCCACTGAGTGTTTTCACGGCGATGTATCGAATCGAGATGCTGGATCAGGCTATTGCGTTTGGAATCGAGTTGCCGAAATTGACCCAGTGGGCTTTCTATGTCCCGGCTGCAACTTTTCCGGCGTGTGCCACTCTTCTATCGATCGTGTTGATCGTCAAAGAAATTGTTTGGTCTAACAAGTGGGGTTCGTTGATCGCGAATCTCATCGCGTTGGGAGCCATCGTTGTCGGCTATTTGATGTACTGGGTGATATTGGCGTTACCAGTTCGCGATATGATTGAGCAGCTATCATAGCTCCTTGGCACTGTGTCTCAGAGACGCACTGATGACGCGACGCAACTTCTTTCTGACTTCCGCCGAACCATCGGCAATTAACTGGTTCACTTCCAGCTCAATTCCCAGGTAGTCCGACTCGTGGAACTGTTTGCGGAGGGCGGTGGTGAGACCATCTGCGGCGCCGCGGTAGGGGGCGTTCCGGCGAATACGCCACTCCATGGCAAGGCTTTCCAGTTGCTGTTGCCACTGCAGGCAGAATTCCTGTTCGGGCTTTCGCTTGGGATCGTACAACAGGCCAATTTCGAAATTGCGTTTCTGGCCGTTGAGTTCCGGAGTGAAGGAGTGGACGGAAACGTGGAGGACGCGCTGCCTGGCGGCGATGCGCTTCCCAATGAGTTCGGCGAGCTGAGTTCGGTATGGGTAGTAATACTTTATCAGCACCTGTTCTTTCTCCGCCGGGGACAACGGCTTCGACCAGTCGGAGAACAAGCTGCGGTGATGACGTGAACGGTTCAGTTCCACCAGGAGTCGCGAGACTGTCGACGACACGAGCGGTGCGTCAAATTCTTTTGCAAGAAATCTGGCGAGCGGCAGGGTGCCTGGGTCCCAACCGCGGTGCGAGGCGAGTGCTGCGTCCGCACCGACGAACAGGTGCCGATATGCCGCCGGCACTTCATTACCGCCATGTTCACATGAGAAAACGAGGGTCTGCGGCCGAGGCTTCTCACGCATGGAACTGTTCGTTGTTCTGCAGGCAATCGCACAAGTCGCGGTACGTTTCTTCCAGCCGTGTGTCAAATTCGCTCCCCACGCTGGAGAGGATTCGACGTGCCAGCGGTCCCTGTTGCTGAATGTGCTCTAGCGACTTCGACCAGGGTGAATTGTTGAGTTCGGTTGCGGAAATCAATTGCGCGCAGAGTTCGCGGGCCGAGATTTTCGATTCCGTAATGCCGAACGCGCGGAGGTAGTTCTCGTCGTCAAAGACCGTTTGCTCGGCAGCCACAATGGTGCACTGGAGCAGGGCTGCGAGTGTGTCTGTCGAAAAATCTGATTGAGTCTGGAAGTCGCACCACTTTTCCTCGACCAGTCCTTTTAGAACTTCGACTTCGAAGGCCACAATTGCGAGGTCTGCCTGCGGGCATTCCTGGGCGTCAACAATTCGGATTTCAATGGCACCGCGATCGAATCGTCCAATAGCGCCCCGGGCGTTCATGAACGGATGTTGCAGGACGCCTTCGGGATCATGCGGGGCGATGTCGCGGAACAGGGGCTGCATAATGTCTCGGTCGTAGTCGGATTCCGAGTAAACCTGTTCCGGAATGACTTTGCCCGTTACGGACGGAATGCGTGCCGAGTTGCTGTTGTAGACCTGCATCCGGTAGTCGAGCGGACCTTTGACTCGTCGATCTGCAATCGGCGAGCTGGCGGCGAGTGCCGGCAGGATGGGCATCAACAGTCTAATGGCCGCATGCAGTCGGGCGAATTCTTCATCATTCGCGAAAGGCAGGTTCAGATGCGTACTCTGCAAATTCGCCCAGCCATGACCGTGGCAATTGAAAATGCGGTCGTACGTCTGGTAGACAATGTTGTACTCATGCGGCCAGATTTTCATTTCCGTGTCGGGATTCATCCAGGGATGCATCCCGCCCGGCATGAGGCGTGAACCAAGTGACTGGAGAGCGTCGTTCGCGTTGGTTACTTGAGCCGCGAACTCGCCCGCAAGCTTTGGCAAGTCGGTGGCTGGGCCATTGCTCTTCAGTTCAATGACGTGCAGTGCCAGTTCATTGGACCAGCAAATGGGGCCGAGTTCCACTTCCGAAACGACGTCGCCAGCGAGGCTGCGGAGGAGTTCATCGGCGATGGGGCGGACGGAAAGTGTCTTTGCGTCGACAATCATGTATTCGATTTCGACGCCAAAGCCTTCAAAAAGTGACCAGCGTTTGTCCATGTGTTGTTCTGCCTGCCGTTACAAGTTGCGAGACTTGCGTTGTTCCATTCGTGCGAGAAACACATTCAAAATGCGACGGTAGAGTTCGTCCTTGAGAATGGCGTCTTCGCAGCCCGCATCGAGGTTTGGATTATCGTTCACTTCAATGACGTAGTAATTCCCGCCCGACTCTTTCACGTCGACACCGTATAGGCCATCACCCACTAGATTCGCTGCCTTGAGTGCGGCCTGGACCGCCTTACGTGGAGCGAGTTCGACCGGAATGGTCTCCAGTTTGCCGTAGCTGTCTTTGCCGCCGGTTTCGCGTCGGACAATTTGCCAGTGCCCCTGGGCCATGTAGTACTTGCAGGCATAGAGCGGCTGGCGGTCGATAATTCCAATCCGCCAGTCGTAGTCGGTGGGCAGGAACTCCTGAGCGACGACGAGCTCCGATTGTTGAAAGAATTCTTTGAGGGTGCGGTCCAGTTCTTCCTGGTTCGAAACCTTCACCACACCTCGCGAGAAGGCACTGTCAGGGATTTTAATAACGCATGGGAACCCAAGTGATTCACCAATGCTGGCTGCGTTTTCTTCGTGAGCGACAATGGTCCGCGGGATGGGAATTTTGTGACGGGTTAACAGTTCGGCCAGATACACCTTGTTTGTGCAGCGGGCGATGGAAAGCGGATCATCCATGACGACCAGCCCTTCGCCAGCCGCGCGGCGTGAGAAGCGATAGGTATATTGATTAACGAATGTCGTATCCCGAATGAACAGGGCATCGAATTCTGCGAGGCGTCCATAGTCGTCGCGGGTAATGAGTTCCGCCGCGATGTCGAGTGAGCGGGCGACTTTGATGAACTTCTGCAGGGCCTTCTCATTGGAGGGGGAATCTGTCGCTCCCGGTGAGTACAGGATGGCAAGGTCAAAACGGGTGGGCGTTTTGCGGCGAACGGTTCCGGTGCGGCCGGAAAAGTGATCGGCAGCAAATTGCACCATTGATTCGAAGTGTGCTTCGGGAACGTCTTTCGCGCCGATGGCTGCAATGCGGCTCAGTTCCCAGTTGTCGTCAGTCTTGACGAAGTGTGCTCGAAACAGCGGGGCGGGGAACTGGTTGAACAGGTGTAGGGCGAGCCGGTCGTGTCGGCGGGCAAGATTACGTCCGAAGTACACACTCAGCGTATAGGAGTCGCCCTGGATGTGTTCCAGACTTTTCTGGATGAGTTCGTCGAGTTCGTCGGTCGCCAGCCGAATGACGGCGCGGGTCTTGATGTCCTGCAGCGTATTGACGTTCGGCATGGGCTTGTGCCCCCGTGCTTCGGCCAGTAGCGAAACATAGTAACCTGTGGTCTGGTACTTATAGGACCGGCAAAGGTTAAAGACTTTTGCCCCACGCATTTCGCTGTACGCGCTGTTGGTGAGGTACGACTTCGCGTCGACGACTTCCACATCCGTGATGGGGGTCGTCCAGTCTTCTGGATTATTGGTGACGATGAGAATCGCCATGGTGTTGCCTCGGTATGTTCCTGGAGACAGAAATTAAGTGCCGAATGAAACGGCGGATTGAGAAACGTTCCGCCAATTCCCCATTCTTATGGGGGCGGTTCTTGAGTGGACTGCGGTTCAATGAGTAGCAAGTTGGCATCCAGTGTGAGTGCACCAAGCAAAATGGCGCACACGAGTCGACTGAGGCCAACGGTGTAATAGTGCGCTTCGCCCAGCGGGTTGCGTTCGTAAGGGTCGGCGACTTCAACCAGACGATGTTGCGTGTCGTATCCGCAGAGCACGACGAAGTGGCCCTGAGGAACGCCGCGGACATCATCATCCACATTCGCGGGGTTGATTTCGCGTGGGTGTCGATAGAGGTATGTCGAACTGAGTCCCGTCAGGATGGGAATTTCCCGACGGAGGAAATCTCGAATAAGTTGGGAACTCAAGTCCCGCATGAGAATGCGACCTCCCAGCTCGAGAAACTCAATGTAGGCTTCGCAGGCCAGGTCAATGCGGGTGCTTTTTCTGGCTTGTTGCTCCGCTTTCAGTTTGTCGATAAGAGAGACACACGCCTCGCCGCCGTGCTGGCCGGGCGACTTCTGATACGGTCGAAACCAGGTTGGGTCAAAGACGTCAATGTCAAATGTATAAAGAGTGGCCTGATAGCCCCGCTGCAACGCGTGAGTTCCGAGCAGACCGGCCAGCGTGCCACCGTGGTCCAACTTGGGGGTCTCCCGAATGACCTCCTCCAGAGAAATGCCATCGCCGAAGTAGCGATAAACGGCGTGCAGACACGTCGGGCCGCAGGTGGTGTCGTCCGGTTGGGGTTGGATTTCGAGTCGAAGCTGTTCGTGCATTGTCGCACTCAGGGGAACGCATCGCCGGGAGTTGTCTGGGAATTGGGGCCAGAACTCACGCTCTCGGGCATGCGCGCGGAGTGTAGCGTCCGTCAGACACGTTGCGAAGAGAAAGATTGGCCCGAAAGCCCCGATTCTGTTAGGCCATCACCCGAATTATAAAACCACCTGCGGTGCTGTTGGGGGATGAACTGAGTTGGTATAGTCATTCTGTCAACTTGGCGGTCACATGAATCGTCGGGCGATGCTGGTGAATACGATCTGAGAGGGGACGGCTATGACTCGAATTTGTGCTTTGCTGCTGGCGGTTGGTTGTTTCATTGCGGTGCCAGGTACAACACAGGCCGCGCCTCGGCCGAATCCCAAACTCATCAAAAAGGTGACCCTCAAGTGGGAAGACCAGCCGGTGGTCGAGGGAATTGTCAAAGAAATCGAAGCGATTGGGATGAAGGTTTCCGTGGACACGGCGGCCATTGAGGAAGAAGGGCTCGAAGGGGCCAAAGACACGTTGGAGCTCACTTCTGTTCCGCTGTATCCGGCACTTCAGCAAATCGCGAGGCTGCATTCACTGTACATTATCAATAATGGGACCGACCTGAAGGTAGTCCCCCGGACTCAGGCGGATGAAGAATATGTGGAGGTCACCTATTCGCTACAGGGCCTTCAGGGAGCGGTTACCGATGAGGAAGAATTCAATACTGCATTACGTGCGGCGTGCGATTTCTGGCAGGAAAGTGGAGATGGCAAAGGTGAATATGCCGTTTTGCCGGCCGCACGAGTAGTTATCAGCCAAACACATCCCATGCATGAGGAATTGGCGAAAACTTTCTCGATGGCTGAGCTTGCGCTGCGCGGACGCACGCCCAACTATCTCGATCCCCGAACGCAGTTGACGCTGCGTAAGGAATTCCAGTTTGCGTCTGATGAAATCTCACTGGAGGAACAGTTTCAGAACCTGTTAGGGGGAGTCAATTTTCTGTTCGATCGTGCTTCGATTGCTGACGAGGAGATACACCTGTCTGCCAAGTCGGCACCGCCGTCGGGCTCGGACACGGTCATCAATCAGCTTGCAGCATTATGTGCGGCTTCGAACTTGGAATGGTCTGTGCGTGACGGTTTGCTAGTCATCGAAACCGCGGAGCGACTGTGTTGTTTTGTCAAGTTGCGATGGTCGTGATTGGCGGGGATTTTCGATTTTCTGGTTTCAGTTGTGTGTTGAGGTGAACGAGCATTTTTCGGGCGCAGGCGATGATTGCAACGTTGTACGGTTTACCGCGCTGACGCAGGCGTTGGTAGAACGCGCTGATGACTGGACACCAGCGGGCGGCGGTTTTTGCGGCCATATAGAGCGCACATCGGGCAGCCGCTCGGCCTCCGTAGATTCTTCGTCGACCGCACCAGTTGCCTGATTCTCGGGCGTGGGGAGCCAGGCCGGCCAGGGCAGCGGCTTGACCGCGCGTGAGTGTTCCGAGTTCGGGGAAATGCGACAGCAGAACGTTCACCGTCTTCTGCCCCACGCCTTTCTGGGACGACAAGATCTGGGCCTTTTTCTGAAACTCGGCATCAGTCTGGATGAGTCGTTCGATTTGTTCATCAAGATTGCGTTCGACGGTGTTCAAGGACTCAATACTGTCGCGAATGCAGGCCGCGACTTCAGCATCAGCACACGCCTCCAGGCGAGCCATTTCGCGGACACGATCTTCCACGACCTGTTGTCGGCGATCGCTCAGTGCTCGCAATTTGCGAGTGTTTTCTGGTGTTTTCGGCGTGAGTGCCGGTTGTGTTGCGGTTCCAAACTTCGCGATGAATCGGGCGTCGATTTTGTCGGTCTTCGCCAGCATGTTGACGCTCTTGGCGAAGAAGCGAACGCATGATGGCTGTACGACGGCGACTGGCACTTCAGCCGCTTGTAGGGCTTCTGTTACGAGTCGTTCGTATCCGCCTGAGGCTTCCATGACAACGATGGCATGGGGGAATTTTCGCACCATTGCGATGAGCTGTTCATGCCCCGCGGGCAAGTTGTCGAACTTGTCGAGAAACTTCTCCGTGGTGGCGAGGTGCAACGTTCTTTTCGAAACGTCAATTCCGAGGTAAACTGGTGTGGTCTTCATGATCTCCCTGCCTTGTGGAAACGAGCTCCGACAACGTGTCGTGCTCTGGCGACTGTACGGGATGACCCAGAAGACGAGAGAATGTGTTCCCAGCTCCGCGTCGATCATCAAATCGCGATCAGGGCACAGAACGAACTCCATTCTCCCCAGGAGATGTCCCTGCCAGGCCATCTCCTGTTCCTTTTGGGCCGCCACTTTCAGGCGAACAAATTCTCCCAAAAATCCCCGCCAATCACGACCATCACAACTTACAAGGCAGCAAAGTGGGACGTGGAAGTCCGGGTTTACAACGTTCGCAAGCACATTACGCCCGACTTGACTCCCTTCCTCATGGCGGCGAAATTAACGAATACGCCGGAACTTGGGGGATGGCTGGAACAGGGGACTGGCGAAGCAGTGTGCGCACCACTGGGGCCACTGCTGGTTGTGCGGCACAACCGCGCTGGCCACGAGAAGATTGCGGAGTTGGTCAAGTAGGCGATTATTCATTCTGTATGGATGCAAATTCGCGTGATATTCGTTGGCAGCATTTCGCCTTATGAATGAAAGGACCCGTTCTTCAGGCAGGTGATTCACAGATGAATCTTCGTGAGCAGTTGTTTGTTGTTCTTGCGGTTTCGTCGATTCTGTTCATTGTGGGGGCCGGTGCCTTCTGGGTTGCCTTGGGGAGCACTCCTATCCAGATTCCCTGGTTGGCAGTTCCTGGATACGCCCTCTTGTATGGTGCATTGGCATTGCTTGCTTTCTTTCCGCCGCTGATGCCGCGGCAGATGCTGAACAGGGTTTTGCTGTGGCTTGCGGTTGCCTCTGGTCTGCTGCTCGTGCCAGCAGTTTACAGTACCTTGGCTCCTGGTTTTCTGTTCGCCAATGATGGCCCACCAAGGATATCGCTCGATCCCGTCTACCCCGGCGGCACGGAGGATTATTACATCAACGGGCTCAATGTCCGTTATGCTCCCACCTTAAAACGTCCACCGCAGGGGGCGAATTTCGATTTCACGATTTTCATGTCCTCGAAAACCAGTGGATCCGGGGGAGGTGTGTTGTCCGCGGCTGCACCGCAATTCACGGAAGCAGATGGCTACGGAAACTCGCTGACGTTCCTGTGGGTGCGACAAGGCGTCATGCGTGCCACCGATGACAATGGCGGTTTTGCCGAAATCGACTGGAACGGACGAGTTCCCAAACTTGTCGACTCAAAAGCGTTTCCACGAAATGTCTCTGCACGTGGTCCTTCGCTGATGGCAAATCGATTGGCACGTGTTGGTCCCCTCCTGGCTTTCCTCACGCCGTTTCTCTCCTGGTTTCTGCTTCTCCTGGCGTTTTCTTGGAATCCAGGCAGTCTCAATTCATCGGCCCTGTTCTGGGTGCCAGGGCTCATTCTTGCGGCGGGATTGGCACTCATAGTTTGTGTGATGGGCTCGGAATGGTTGCCGGGGAGAGCGCTCGACAAAGTGGCGCGCAGTTGCGTGTTTGCGGGGCCAGCGGTTCTGGCATTACTGGTGGGGACGTTGAGTTCAGCCTGGATACTGCTGCTGAAACGCTCCGAGTGTGATGACCTCTGGCGTCAATCGCCGGGGCGTAAGAAGTCGCGTGGTCGAAACTGACCATTCGGCCCTTTTGTAAAAAGGATTGGCTCGGAATCCCTACCTGGTTGTCGGGAACTGGACGACAGTCATTTTGCCGTAGCCGACTGGCCAGCGGCTGTCGACTTCAACTTCGCCGACGAAGTCCTCGTCATTGAGTTCTGCGTTGAAGTCCCGCTGAAGTTTTCCCGTCCGGTCGACGTACAATTTGATGAGATAACGTCCGGGCGGGAGTCGCTGAGCTGTGATTTCGTTGGCCCACTTGCTGTCTCTGGGAGCAGTGAGGCTGAGAGAATGTTGCCACAGCTTTCCCTTTCCGAATACGGGTCGATCTGAGGTGGCCACACGAAATGGGGACCAGCCGGAGTCGGTTTGACGGTAAAGGTCGGCCTGCAGCAGCATTTTATCAAACGACTCTGGCACTCCTTCAATTTTCAGCCAAATGTCCGTCACGACTGAAACTTCGCCGACAGCCTTCGGGAGTTGATCAGTTGATTTGTATTTCCCCGCTACGACGGCTGCATAGTCGTCAATGAACCGGCGGAACTGTTTGTAGCTGCGGTCACCCACCACCATTTTCTGCCCGCCGCCGTGCTCCACCTGCATGGTCGGTTTCATCAGCAGCAGACTCCCTTCCGGCTCCTTCGGATCAATAAGTCCGTGTTCAACCATGTAGGCCAGCGTGGCAGCCGGATCATTCAACTTGATCCAGGAGACCTGCTCTCCATGCTCCGTCACCTGTTTCTGGTTTCGGTCGGGTGAATGGCAGGCGGCGCAGCGTCCCACTTCCGTCCAAATGTTTTCCATGAACGAAGCCAGTACCCGGTCCTGTCTCGCATGACGGATGACCTCATCGGGAATTTGCGGACCAATGGGCTCTGCCTTGGCCGATGAATTCAAAACTTTCGGATCACTCACTGCAGCCTGAATCCACGCTCGAAATGCTTCGTATTCCAGGCGACGCACTTTCTCTGTCACCAAATTCGGCTTTTCTGGAGCCCGCGCAATAAACTGCAGCAGTTTGGAGTTGTCGGGCTTTTCGACGTCAATCAGTCCGCCAGCAACGAGCGACGTAAACGTCTCCGTCTGCGTCGGCCGAATGTATTCCTTCAGGTCGACGCCACTGAGATGGCATTCCGAACAGCTCGACGGTTTCTGCGACTGCAGGATGGGGAGAATGCGCTGCTCGAAAACGGCGAGCGAATTTGTCCCCTTTGGCGATTGGCCCAAAGCCAACGGCGAACTCATGAAAAGAAAAACACCAACGACATTCAGGAGAACAACGGCCAGTGCGTGGGGCTTCATGTCAGGGCAATTCTTCAAAAGGATGACAACAGACACATCATTCGGTCTCGCCATTTTGCGGCGACGTTTCACTACGATCGAGTTCTTCAAACTCCGATTTCGCTCGATCCAGTTCTCTTTGTAGTCGATCCAGTCGCCATCTTCTTCTCAAATCACTCGACTCGGACTGAGTGCCACCTTCTTGCTCAGCTTCGAGGCGAGAAATCATTTCCTGGAGACGATCAATCCGATCCGCCAGAAGCGCCTTCTGGAAAATGGCTCCATCGGGTGAGCTTTGGACCCCATCATAGATCCGCGCATTCTCGTCGAGCCGACTGGGTAGCACGGCCTGAGTCGGGTCAACCTGTCGCTGATTCATGAACGACGGAGACACAATTTCAATGCGGGCCGAATGCAGGATTTCGAGCATCATTTCACGCAGTCGCGACGTGGCGCCCAGCAGATGACTTTTTGTGTCTTCCAGTGTTCCGGCAATGCGGTAGGTCACAGAGAAATCACCAAGCTCCAGAATTTGAACAAACGGTTTGGTCAGACCAGCGTCTTCGGCGGCCTGCACGAGCAACGCAGCAATTCGGCGTTGCCCGTGGTCATAGCCGAGAGAAACGGTTGCTGAAATGACTGTTCCTTTTGAACTGATGACCCGTACCGGATTAGTGACGAGGTACATACTCGGCAATGTCACCAAGTCGCTTTCCGGCGTCTGGACTTCCGTGTGAAACAGCGTGATTTTCGACACGCGGCCCTTGTGATCGCCCACTTCAATAAAGTCTCCAGGACCGAAGTTTCCTACCTTCCGCAGCATAATTCCCGCCATGGCATTGCTGACGAAAGACGTTGATGCCACAGCAATCGCAGCGGAAATCCCCAGGCCAAACAGGCCTGCAATAATCTGAACGACGTTGGCCTCACCGTCGTCAATTCCCTGATAGGCGGCGACGACAATCAAGAAAATCAATAGTCCAGAGAGAGCGATAATTCCTCGCTTCGCATAACGCGTCCACTGGCTGGTTGACTTTCCTGTTTCGTCTGGAATCGACCGAACATAGACGACGGCCAGGCAGGCAATTGCCAGCAAATTCAGCACCAGCAGAAACGGAATGTGCGAGATGCTGAGGATGTCAATAAAGAATTGAAGTAGTACCTGCATGAAGCTTTCCCGCCGAGTCGGCATCGAGATGATGGAGCATCATTCCAGGCAATACAGTCTACTGCACCGATCCACATCGAGCGAATTACGCGAGGGCGGTTTTGATTCTGCTCGAACTATTCGTACGTCTTCCCGCGAATCCAGTACACGCCAACGGAAATGCATAGAATCGCAAAACCGATTCCGCCGACCAGTTCCGTTTTGCCATTGATCAATGCAATCGTCGATCCCAGGATGATCAGGCTGCCCAATCCTAAAGCGAGCACTCCCATGATTTGACGCCAGCCAAACTCAAAGCCAGCGCTTCGTTTCCCCCGTTTGCGATTGCGATTTCCACGACTCCCGCGCGAACGCGCCGGCGGTTCGTAGTCATCATCTTCGACTTCATCGTCCAGAAAGTCGTCGTCGTCCACTTCATTCGCGCCGCCCGTAGGCACGGCAACTGGCTTGGAGCATTGAGGGCAACGAATGGTTTTTCCGGCGAGAGAATCCTTGAGTTTGAGCTGCCGCCCGCAACGACATTTGGTGATGATCATCTTCTTCTTCGGTAGTCTAACTGCCACTTGGCTTGAACTGCGTACATCTGTACGCGATGTAGATTAACCGTTGGCAGGCAGCTTTTCCAGATCGGCCCGCGAAGTTGAATACGTTTCATGGTACGCCATGGCGTTTTGATCAGGCGTGAGTTCGTGCAGTGAGCAGAATTCCGTATAGAGTCCCGGCCACCAGTTCTCGTGTTCCGTGAGACCTTCCTCCTTCCACGCGGACCAGTTCATAAGCACTTTGGACCAGCAGGCATCACCGTAGGACAACGCTTCGTTGATGTCGGCGAACTCGCTGACGTACCAGTCTCGACCAATGCGGGCATGTAGAACTTCGTCGGCCCAGTCAAAGTCTTGGAAGACCTTGGAGAGACCATCACCCGAAGCGGTTCCGACTTCCCATTCGAAGCGTTTGCCAGTCTTCGTCATGAGCCCTTGTTCAATGAAGAACAGCACCGCGTGGCGTTCCCAGGCATCGAGTTGTGTATTCAGACCGAGCGCCCAAGTGTGATTGACTCGCACAAACTGCGGCCAGTCAATCCCCAGCGAGACAAAGCCCACCTCACCGAGCATGGCATGCCGCGCTTCGTCCCACAACTGACGGGTCATGTCGCGATAATAGCCCCACGGCTTGTCCGGCGTTTCCGCCAGAATGGTGGCCATCATTTCAGGAACATCAATCTCCCGCAAACGCTTGAAATACATCATGAGCGTTTTGTCGCGGGGATGAAATTTCGAATCGTACAAAAACTCTTCAGCGTGGACGCCCATGTTGTAAGGATCAGCAAACCGCTCGTCCCGTTGTGGGACTTTCTCGATGGGCCGAGGTGAGTCGGCGTACCTGACTTCGTATGCCTTTGACTCGGCAGGCTGCGTGCCATCGAGATCCCCCGAGCATGCCAGCATGACGCGAAGATTCTCCAGCCAAGGTTGATCCGCTTCAGGAAGAGGCAACCGAGACAGAGCTTCGCTCCCGTACTCGGCAATTTCATCGAATTCGACTTTCGCAAAACGCAACAGTCGCCAGGTCGGATGGTCGGCCAGTTTGTTTGTGTCAGCCATGTAGCGGTCGAGTGATCGTACGACCGCTGGGGCGGCAACACCGTACACGCCGTGCAGGAACTCTTCGGTTGTCGGGGCGAACTGGATTTCACGAAGCAGTATGTCGAGATGCGAGTTTGGGATTTTCTCCAAACCGAGCGGCGGTTGCCGCATTTCGCTGACTCGTTCACGCAAAGCGGTGCAGTGTTCTGCAGCGTAATGGGCATGCAGGCTGAATCCCATTTTCAGTTCGTAAACTGGTTCACCCGGGATGCGCCAGGTCAGCATTTCCATAAGTCGTCGAAACGCGAAATGCAGCCGCAGCAGTCGCTGCACACATTCCTCAACGCCCATGCCAGGTTCGGCAGCCTCGTCGAATGCACACACACCAGCCAGGGCGGGTAAGTCATGCAGCGGCTTGTAGGTCTTGAGCAAGTCACTTGCGGGAGATGTCATTGTTCTCTCCTGGTCTTCAGTAGGCGGAGTGATTGCTTACTCCGCCGAGGTTTGAATGAGTGCGAGGAAGTCATCTTCGGTGAGTACCTGGATGCCAAGTTCCTCGGCTTTCGCCAGTTTACTCCCCGCCTTTTCTCCAGCCACAACAAAATCAGTCTTTTTCGACACGCTGCTCGCCGGCTTGCCGCCATGTTGCCGAATTGCTTCCTGGATGGATTCTCGCGTGAACTGCACAAGTGTCCCGGTGACGACAATCGACTTGCCTGCCAGAACCTGATTCGAGTTGCCCTCAGCCTCGTCCGACTGAGCAACAGGTTCGCCGAAGTTCAGTCGAAATCCCCGCAGCTCCTCGATAAGTTCGCGAACGGCTGGAGTCTGAAAGAAGTCGACCACTGCCTGAGCAATGACGTCTCCAATTTCATCGACGGCGGCCAGCGACTCGACCGACTGGTTCATGATTTCATCGAGCGTACCAAATCGATCAGCCAGCAGGCGGGCGTTGCTCGTGCCGATATGTCGGATGTTCAGTGCCGTCAGCAGTCGCCATAAGGGGCGTTCTTTGCTCGCTTCAATGCCTGCCAGCAGTTTATCAGCGGAGCGGACCTGCATTCTTTCGAGTGCGATCAAATCATCGCGACGATCCTTGAGTCGATAGATGTCGGCATAGCTCCGCAGGAAGCCAGCTTCGATGAGCTGCTCGATCCGCTTAATGCCCATGCCGTCGATATCCATCGCACCACGCGAAGCGAAGAACACGAGACGTTCCCGAATTTGGGCCGGGCATTCGATGTTCAGGCACCGAATGTAAACGCCGCCCTCATCCTGTTTGACCGGACCATTGCAGACCGGGCACGCTTCCGGAAACTCAAAGGGTACTTCGGTTCCATCGCGTCGATGCTCTTCGACACGCAGTACATGCGGAATGATTTTCCCCGCCTTCTCCACGACCACCCAGTCACCGACACAAATTCCGAGGCGGCGTACTTCGTCGGCGTTATGCAGGCTCGCACGGGAAACGGTTGTCCCCGCAATTTGGACCGGTTCCAGATTTGCAACCGGCGTCAATGTCCCGGTCTTGCCAACCTGGATTTCAATGGATGCGACCTGCGTGACTGCCTCGTAACGTTCCCATTTGTACGCGATGAGCCAGCGCGGACTTTTGCTCGTGTTTCCGAGTTGCTCGCGGAGATCAAACTGATTCACCTTGATGACCAGTCCGTCCACTTCGATGTCGAGGTTGTGAACCTCTTCCATCATCTCCTGACATTGCTGCAGAATCGATTCAATGTCGGTGGCAATCCTGACGTTGGGCGTCGGCGGAATACCGAAGTCGCGCAGTTGTGTCAGGTAGTCCTGGTACGTTGTAAACCCGGCTCCTTCCGTGGCACCAATGCCGTGGGCGAGGAAGCGCAGCTTGCGAGCGTGACAGAGTTTGGGGTCTAGCAGTTTGAGTGCTCCTGCAGCCGTGTTGCGGGGATTGGCATAAGGCGTCTCACCCCGCTTTTCCTGTTCGGCCTGCAGATGAGCGAAGTCCGAGTTGGCGATGTACGCCTCGCCACGCACTTCCAGAAGTGCGGGCACATTCGCGCCGGTCAGTCCGAGTGGGACGCCGCCAATAGTCCGAGCGTTGTGAGTGACATCATCACCGAACTGCCCGTCGCCCCGAGTGAGTGCCTGGACCAGTTGTCCGTTTTCGTAAATCAGTGCGAGGGCGACACCGTCGATTTTGTATTCAATGGAGTATTCGCACTGTGCCTCGGGGAGCAGTTTCCGGACGCGCTGTTCAAACTCTCGAACTTCTTCCTCGGAGTAGGAATTGTCAATCGACAGCATGGGCAACCGGTGAGCAACGGTCTCAAAGCCCTCGATTGGTTCGCCACCCACTTTGTGTGTCGGACTGTCAGGCGAATCCAGTTCGGGATGCTGCAGCTCCAATGCTTCCAGCCGCTTCAACAGCTTGTCGAACTCCAAATCGGTGATTTCCGGGCGGGCGTCGACGTAATACAACCGGTTGTGCCGATTGAGGTCACGGCGGAGTTCATCAACTTCTTCTCGAGGCGTCATGGAGAATTCAGACAAATCAACAGGGAGACGATAGAAACAATGCAGACCGGATAAACAAAAGCCACGTGAAGCATAAAGGCCCGAGAGCGAATCGGCGAGCAAAGACAGGGTTAGTAGTGGATAGTTGGTAGTTGGTGGGAGCAGTGCGACATGTCACCCTGCTTCCGTTCAACCTTCGACCCTCGACCATCAACCCCCATTTCCCAAACCGCAATTGAAACCGCATTCCTTCTGCCGGTATGATTTGGAGACGGTCGATTCACCCACTGTCATCTGACAGGAAGAACGAACAGCGCATGACGTACCTTCCGCAGCATCCTGGATTCACTCGACGCACAGCCCTGCAGGCAGGCAGCATTGGCCTGTTGGGGCTGGGGATGAATCATGTCTCGGCATTACGGGCTCATGCAGCGGAGGCGGGGCCGGTACCGGCAGTGAAGTCGGTCATCTACATTTTCCTCTCGGGCGGTCTGGCACAGCATGAAAGCTTCGACATGAAGCCCACAGCGCCAGACACCATCCGCGGCGAGTTTGTACCGATCTCTACTGCGACTGCCGGGCTGCAAATTTGCGAACACCTGCCCATGCTCGCGCAGCGGTCGAACAAATGGTCCCTGCTGCGATCACTGACGCACCCCTATCAGGAGCATTCACAGGGACACATGGTCATGCTGTCCGGTCGCACACAGTTGCCTCCGACCTTCAATGCCAGCAAGCCGACGCCACTCGACTGGCCGTCCATTGCTGCGATTGCCGGTGACCGTACCCAGCCACGTAACAACCTTCCCCCGGCGGTCATTTTGCCGGAACATCTTATTCATCGGACGGGCCGTGTGATTCCGGGACAGTTGGCTGGCATCATGGGGGATCGCAGGAACCCCTGGATTATTGGTGCGTCACCATTTAACAGCACGACATACGGCGCGTTCCCGGAGTATGAATTTCACCACGGGCGGGGGCCTGAGAAGAAAGAGGGACTCGATTTCCAGGCTCCCAATTTGTCGCTGCCACAGGGACTCGCTCGTCCTCGACTCGACTCACGACTCGACTTACTGACAACCCTTGAGCACCAGCGCCGCCGGATGGAAGTTGCGGCCACTGAAGTTCAGTTTGACACGCATCGCGAGGCCGCCATTTCTCTGCTTAACGACCCAAAAGTGCGAACGGCGTTTGATGTTCGCTCGTCACCCGCCGAAGTGTTGCAGCGTTACGGCGACAACTCGTTCGGCTGGTCGCTGCTCATGGCGCGTCGACTGGTTTCAGCGGGCGTGAATTTGGTGCAGGTCAACCTCGGCAATAACGAAACGTGGGATACGCACGGCAACGCCTTCCCCAATTTGAAAGACCTCCTGCTGCCACCCATGGACCGAGCCGTTTCCGCGTTGCTGGATGACCTGGAAGAATCTGGCGAACTGGAAAATACACTCATTGTCATGGCGGGCGAGTTCGGACGCACGCCGAAAATCTCACTGCTGCCGCAACATTACAAAGGACCTGGACGCGATCACTGGGGCGGCGCGCAGTCGGTCCTGTTCGCTGGCGGAGGAGTGCAGGGTGGCCGCGTAATTGGCTCCACCGACGCGGACGGTGCCTATCCTGTAACAGATCCGCACACACCCGAAGATTTCGCCGCCACCATCTACCACACGCTTGGCATCCCCCCCGAAGCCGCCTGGTACGACGAACTCTCACGTCCACACCATATTTATTACGGGCAACCGATTAGCGGCTTGTTTGGTTAATCAGCGCGGTCACTTGCCGTGAAGTCTGGCTAACCGTTAGAGCTTATTCATCAGGCTTTGCAGCAACGTCACCCGGTTGCTCACCCGCAGGCATAGCAAGGGAACCCGTGTCGATGGTTGCCGACTGACTGATTTCCATTGTAATTGCAGCCAGCAGGGGACGGAGGATTTCCTGAGCGCCAACGTCGGAGAGATGGTCATCATCGCGGTAGTAGGGGCCTTGTGTGCTGCCGAGCAGGGAATGACCATCAGCGTCAAAAAATGCTGTGCTCAAATCGAGGCTACTGACGTTGCGGCGTCGGGAAATCTGCTGGTCGATAATGTCATTGGCGTGCTTTTGTCTCGCCAAATGCTCAGCCAGTGTGACACCCGTGACGACATCAGCATTGCTGTACAAACTCCGCAGGACTGCGAAGCGGGGATTGTTCTTCTGCAGTGGGACCTGCTTTAGAACCCAGACGCGAACGCCGAGCGTCTGTAACTCGTCGAGTGTTCGATTCAGTCCCTTCGCCAATGTGCTTCTTGCGGTCTGAATGTTTGTCGTCGCGGCACCTTCGTCGGCAATCAGGGTTTCGAATGACCCGTCGGGGCGTCCTTCGATGTTGACTGCCCAACGGGACACGAGGACGACATTCTTTACCTTGGATTCCCGTACATAGTCGAGGACCGCCTGATTCCACTCGAGCGCCTCAGCAGCATGGTCGCGGTAGCCAGGACGCCAGACACCCGGAATAGGAACGGTGGCCGTTCGAGCCGCAATGACTCCCGAGAGTTGATGATCTCGGGCGAGATTGTCGAAACAATCACCCAGGGCCATGGCATGGCTGTCGCCCCACACGAGAAAGTCTGGTGATTCATTTTCGTCCACTTCTGTACCCAGGACAGGGAGTTGCCCTTGTTTAATCGACTCCGTAGAGACGGCAAATTCCTGGAGTGATCGTCCTGAGGCTGCAGCCATTCGAACGTGTTCAGGAATCCGGTTGGGGAGTCCGCCTTGAGCATCAATGAAGTGCGCGGTTGTCACGAGTAGCAGCGCCGAACAGACAGCGGCACCAACGACTCGCACGGGCGGCACCTCCTTCCACTTGTGACGCAAGGGCGTTTCCACGAACTTCCACGACAAAGCCCCCAATACAATCCCCACGCCGAGTGCCGCGACACCGGCGACAACTCCCAGTTCAATTCCGAACCAGTAGTGTGAGAACGCAAGCACCGGCCAGTGCCACAGGTACAGTGAATAACTCATGAGGCCCACAAGCACCACCGGTCGGCTCGCCAGCAAGCTGGCGGGAGCTGTGAGACCTGCTGAGTTGCAGTAAATCAGGAGCGCCGTCGCCATGCAGGGGACCAGCGCGGCGGTGCCAGGGAACGGCGTGCTCGATGTGTACAGCACAGCCGCAACAACAATGACTCCCAGCGAACACCAACTGCACATTTCCAGAACCGAGCGGCGAACATGCTGCGGCTCTGGCAGAAAACATATGATGCCACCGAGTAGCATTTCCCAGGCTCGCGAAGGGAGCAGGAAGAACGCCGCGGAAGAATTATGCGTTACCGAGTACTGGCTCAATGCGAACGACCCCACAGCCAACAGGCTCAAAATGACAAACGTCTGGCGTTTGCCAAATCGTTTCAGGTACATCAGGAGACAGGGGAAGAACAAATAGAACTGTTCCTCCACCGCCAGTGACCACGTATGCAGAATCGGTTTCAGGTCCGCGGGTCCATCGAAGTAACCGGTGCTTTGGTAGAAGTACACGTTGGACATCATCATCTGCTGCGAGAATGCTGATCTCCCCAGATCGGCGTAGTCACTCGGCAGCAACAGGAAATAGCCAGCGACCAGTACCACAACGACCATGACGGTCACGGCCGGAAGAATGCGACGAATGCGACGCAGCCAGAAGTTTGCGAGGCTGAATTCGTCTGATTGCTGATCTTTGAGGATGAGCCCGGTAATCAGAAAGCCGGAGATGACGAAGAACACGTCGACGCCAATGAATCCCCCGCTGAAGCCCAGGCCCGCATGGAACAGCAACACCAGCGTCACCGCAATGGCACGCAATCCGTCAATGTCCGGGCGATACTTAAACTGAATCATGGCGGCGAAGGAGGGATTCGCGTTTGCAGAAAGAAGGCTCAACTACTTCGTAGCTCACCATCCGTCTGCAAAAATCTCCGTTGCTGCATTACCACATGGTGAAAACTGACATCATCGCCCGATTACTCAGCAGAATCGGGTCATGACGGTTATGGGGCCGTTGGAATTCGGTCAGAGTTACGCCCCTTTACCGCTCAAAAGTCCGTTTGATGCCGGGCGGGTCACTGCCGCTGGTGTTCGAGTGCATCCGGTAAATGGTGGTTCATCTTTAACTCCCCCTCTCCCCCACCGTGGACGATGCAACGCTTCGTGACATCCATTGTGGGGGACAGGGCCAATACTGTTCGGCTCAGGATTTGCGTGGTGGGTCGCGGGGTGAGGGGAGATTTAGGTGTTGGTGGAGTTCTTCCAGGGTGGCCCAGCCGCTGAAGTAGTGGCAGAGCATTTCCCAAGTCCGTTTGCTGGGCTTGCTGCCGGTCCACAGGCTAATCAGCAGGGATGCGATGACGGCGGCGTACACCTGCAGCGTCACGCCCGATTCGCAGTGACTCAGCAGGTGTCGGCAACCCAGCACGCATTTCAGCCAGCGGAAGAACAGTTCGATTTGCCAGCGATAACGGTACGCAACCGCAATGAGTTCCGCTGGCAAATCGCGGGCATTGGTCGCCAGAATCCAAACCTGGTCTGGTTCGGTGCCCCGGATTTCGACAATCCGCAATGGTTCCTCCAGTAGCCGGTTGTGCTTTTCCGTGCCCAGTCGCCGCACCAGCAAATCGCGAACGACACCCGCCTGAGAATCTGCGTCAGAGAGTGGCTGTTCTGCCTGGACTTCGAAGGTGGTGTTCTCCTGCACCCGGATGAGAAACCGCACGTTCTGTGCATCAAATTCGCGAAACATGGCGTTGTTCGCGTAGCCCCGATCGGCCACATAGAACCCGCCGGGCTGAACCATGTTCCGCAATTGTTCGCGTTCTGCACCGTTGCCATGCGTCACCGCCACTTCGAGCGGTGCCTGCTCGAACACGCCAAACGCCACGTGCATTTTGATGGCTCGATGTTCGGCATCTTGCCAGAGTGCCCAGGCCATGCGGGGCAACGCCTTGAGCAGGCTGCTATCGACTGCCGTTAGTCCCGCCAGTGCGGCCTGTTGGGCGGGAGGCATAGCTGAGGGTGATGTCCGGGCTTGAGCTGCCAGTTGTGCAATAATCGGTTCAAGCACCGCCGGATCAAACACGCGTGCCGCCTCACTGAGCGATCCCAGCGATGTCGGTTTGACGCCACACAGCTTCTGGACTTTTTCGAGCGTGGTGAACTTCTGCAGCCCACGCAAACTGGTGACCGTCGGATTAAAGAAATAGAGCAGCAACAGTGCGATATACTGATCGCAGAACAACTGTCGATTTCCTGCCTTGTCACGCGCCGTCGCCTGTCCACGCAGCCCTGCCAACAGGTCGTCAATCAGTTGGAAATACTTCAGCCCCTGCAATTTCGTGGTCTTCTCGACACCCTTCCGACTCTTCCGTCCCATCGCCTGCCTCCATGAGCTTGAAACCTCAGAAGCAGAAGGTATATCCCATCAATCACCTGGCGCAAAAAACGTGCCGAACAGTATTGGGGACAGGGCCGGGGTGAGGGGGCCCGATCCGATGGGGTTCGCTTGCAGGCAACGCTTGGTCCCCCCCTGGTGTTCGATGGCACCGACTTCAGATTGTTTTCCCGCACAGCGTCGCGTACGATCAAATTCAGCGTGTTAGTGTTCCTGGCTCACTTCGATGCCTACTCCTAAAGTCTTTTGATTGGTGAATGCGATGAACGCAGAGCAGCTCAAGAAAATGCAGACGGCACCAGGGTTCATTGCAGCCCTCGATCAAAGTGGCGGCAGCACTCCGAAGGCGCTACGGCTCTACGGAATTGACGAGAGCACGTACTCCGGTGAAGAGGAGATGTTTGCCCTGGTTCATCAAATGCGGACTCGGATTATGACCAGTCCAAGTTTCGGTGGAGACCGCATTCTCGGTGCGATTCTTTTCGAAAATACTATGGACCGAAAAGTCGGCGACAAATACACCGCGGCCTACCTGTGGGAAGAAAAGCACATTGTTCCCTTCCTGAAGGTCGACAAGGGACTGGCAGCCGAACAGGACGGCGTACAACTCATGAAGCCTATTCCCGGCCTCGACGCACTGCTCGAACGAGCCAAGCAGCGGGAGGTCTTCGGGACAAAAATGCGGTCGGTCATCAAGTCGGCGAACGCGGCAGGTATTGAGGCGGTGGTTGATCAGCAGTTTGAATTGGCTCGCCAAATTATTGCTGCTGGCCTGGTTCCCATTGTTGAACCGGAAATTGACATCAACAGTGAGACGAAAGCTCAGTGCGAACAAATCCTGAAGCCACTATTGCTCAAACAACTTGATCAACTGGGAGCAGGGCAGTTGGTCATGCTGAAATTGACGCTGCCCAATGAGGACAACTTCTACACCGAGTGCATTGAACACCCCAACGTCCTGAAGGTCGTCGCACTTTCTGGTGGTTACACCCGAGAAGACGCCAACGCCCTCCTGGCCCGCAACCACAATATGGTCGCCAGTTTTTCCCGCGCGCTGACGGAAGGTCTGAAAGCCCAACTCACCGAGGACGAATTCGACAAAATGCTCGACGAATCCATCGGGAGCATTTATGCGGCGTCGATGACGTAGAAACATTGATTCGATTTCGCGCGCCACACACCGTCGACATCTCACATCCTACTCGTCGAGATAGTAATTCCAGTCGTTGAACTGATCCCCAACGTGGATGAGTTCGTCGGCATGAGTTGGAGAGGTAATGCCGTACAACTGTTGCTGAATTGCGGGATCACTCCCAATTGAAGCGGCCAGTGCCCCCAACACCTGAAGGTGCTGTTCGGGCATGTTGTCGGGCGTGAGAATCAGCACCATGCAGTGCACGGGGCGGCCATCGGGTGTCTCAAGTTGCAGCCCGCGCTGGTTAATTCCCATCGCACCGACAATGGCATTTCCACCAGGGATACGGGCGTGCGGCAGGGCCAAGCCTTCCCCAACGCAACTGCTTGCCAGCGTCTCGGCTTCCAGCACCCTTTGCACAATCGCTTCTTCATCGAGCGACACCGACTGAGTTCGCAATGTCAGTGACACCAGTTCCCTGACAGCACTTTCTTTGTCCGGCCCTCTCAGTTCAGTGGTGATGTTATGTTCCGACAAGAAGTCGAGAATGCGTGCCCGGTCGCGTCCAAAGTCGCCCGAGTGCCGCAGCGCCTGTCGAGTCAGGATGGGACCAATGATTTCATTGAGCAGCACCATCGCGAGAACGACCGCCAGAAAGAGTTCGCTGACTTGGGAAAACGCGTCGTCCTCAGACACGAGCAGCATCAATCCCACAGCCAGTCCGGCCTGCGGAATGAGAGAAAGTCCAATCCAGCGCCGTAGTCGATCGGTCGCTCCGGCCAGTCGCATGGAAAGAAATCCAGCGGATGTTTTGCCAATTAATCGCCCTGTGAACGTCACCAAGGCAAGGAAGCCACCGAGCAGCAGCGGCTCGAATTCCAGTTCCATCCCGGCGACGGTAAAGAACACGGCAAAAATGGCGGGCTCAAAGCTGTCGAATACGCGATGCCCTAATTCCTGTTTATGCGGGGTAACGTTGGCTAGTGTTACACCAAGAGTCAGGCAGGCCAGCAGCACTGACAAACCAAAGTAATGCGACAATCCGGCAGTCAGCAGAATGGCAATCAGCGAGAAACCTGAGAGTCGATCGGTCCTCACCACGCGTCGGGTGGCCCCAATCAACAACATCCCGATGGCAAATCCTATCAGGATGCTGCAGACAATTTGCGTCAGCGGCTGCAGCAGACCTTGGATAAGATTGTGGTCTCCCGGCACCAGTGAAGCCCGGGCAATAGTGCGTGCCAACTCGAACAGAATAATGCACGACAAATTGTTCAGCGCGACGGCAGCAATCAGCGTGGTGACAAACGAACCCCGCGAGGCAGTTTCTTTAACGATTGCCAGGACCGTTGCCGGTGCCGTCGAAATGGCAATCGTGGCCAGCAGGAGGGACACCGTCCATTGGGTATCGGTGAAGAGAAACAGCAGCGTATAGACAATCGCTGGAGTGAGCGTCGACTCCAGCAGCATCAGCAGCAGCAACCGATTACGTGCGACCCGCAGTCTCTGAAATTCCAGATGACTCCCGACCGCAACGGCCATCAGGCCGAGCGCGAAATCGACGAGCGGCTGCAGTTGATGCAGGCTCTTCAGCGAGAGAAGATTCAGCACCGCCGGGCCAATGAGCACGCCAATCAGAATCTGACCGGTGACGGACGGCAACTTAAACAGTTTCGCCAGACTGCCCGAGAGCGTACCCGCGACGAGGATTACCGCCAGGACGAGTAAGACGTTCGCCTCATCCAACATGTCATCACCGGTGTCCGTTCCCAAGTTGAACCAATGCAATAAGTTAACATTGCGACAGACTGAATACCTGAATCAACGCCAGGGGGCAATGCAAATTGGAAATCAGAGCTGAGGGTGCGTTGTTTTCCTGTGCCATGCTTGCATCGCGCAGCAGGGCAGGCATGCGAGCGTAACTCCCTCCTGCCATTACTGCCTGATCAAAGAGTACGGACACAGTGTGCCACGGGCTGCTTGCCAGCCCGTGCGTCGGCTTGGACCAGACAAGGGAACGACGAATGTTAGGTTCACTTACGCAGCAACAGAACTGCCGCGAAGTGGCCCGTTCCGAAATTCCCGAAGGGCCACGAAAATCACAAACAGGCACGAAACCGATCAACGCCTTCTCGTGTGTTTTTGTGGCAACTCCAAAACAACGCAATTCGCAGTGTCGGACGAGGGCGTGCTTCGATTCGGGAAAGAAATAGAAACGCCGAGTGCGCTGAGGTCGCGGAGAACAAAGGAGATCCTCCCCAATTCTCTGCGCTCTCGGCGTCCTCTGCGTTTCAAGAAAACCGAAGCTGAGAGCAGCCGTGAGACACGACCCCGGCCCACCTTCCTCTGCATGTCAGCTTGCTTTTTCGTGTCTTTTTGTGCTTCTTTGTGGCAATTCTCTACTCAAGAAAAAAGCGAGTCGCGACTCTGGGCGAGCATGCCCATAATGCCACGGATTCAAGGATTTGGAATTACGTTCCGTCGCCGGCCGGCTCATAGAATGGACAAGCCTTGTGTCACCCATTCAGTTGAGAACGCATTTCCGACCTGATTTTCATCAGGTCACCGTGAGCGGATATGCTCAATCCCACTTGACCAGGTTGCGCAGCGTGCCGCTTGCGCGGGAAAAGCGGCGGGTGGCATGGACGCCCCGCGACAGCGGAAGCCCCTGGATCATTCCTCGTTCCCAGCAGGCGCACTTGAACCCGCAGCCGCCGTCCCTTTCACCCGCGATGAACCAAGCACACACAACGCGACCGTATGGCCCCCGTAGTACACATAGAGCAGAGTGGGAAACACCTTCAGGAAGTTGTTGAAATTCGTGGATATCCCATCAACGTAGAGCAGGTCGTCTAATTGGTTGGGAAAGAACAGTGTCACCCCGGTGAGGGCCACGTACGCAATACTGGCGACCAGTGAAATGGTATTTGCCACTGCGAAAATCCGCCCACGCCACCTACTGAATTGAAAGTAACGAGTCCGCGACACAATCAGAATGGCAACCGGAAACGCCACCAACAGCGACAAATTGACCGCAAGCTGAGGGTAGGGAATGTCCATGATGCTGAATCCTTGTCATCCCATTTTACTTGCGTCCCTCGTCCCACGCGACGACAATCGGGCGATTATTCAATCCCTCGTTCCCAAGCTCCAGCTTGGGGACGCCCTTAGACGCCTCATTCATTCCCAAGGTTCATCATGTCCGTTATCCCCGTTGAACGTGTTGTCGATCTGCTGGACCCCGGTGCGAATGTCATTTTGAACATGAGCGTCGAGGAAGCCATTGAGCGGGTCGGGTCGGGTGATGTTTCCAAAGTGCGTGAAATCGACGGGCAGTTTGCACTCATGCATCGCCGCGGCATTTCAATTCGCATGGCCCGGTCGATTGCCCGGCCCATGCGGTTCTTTCTCGCCAAGCGCGCAGAGGGGCCGTGTCTCGTCGTGGCCGAAAGGATGGATGAAATTCGGGCGTTTCTGGAATCGGAGGGATTGGGTGATCAGTTTCATCCTTCATACACCCGCATGGTGCCCGCGCACTATGTCATGGAGCTCACCCTCGTCGGCTGCCCCGATCCTCGCCCCACCACCACTCGGTACTTCACGCCACAGCAAAACCGCTGGAAGGCTGACTTGGATGACATCGGACGCCGCTATATTGAAGCGGTGAGTCATGAAATCGACCAGTGGCTGAATCAAATCGACGACCGCGAACCCATCGGCGTGCTGTTCTCCGGCGGCATCGACAGTGGGGCCGTGTTCCTGCTGGTGCATCATGCCATTGTGAAACGGGGGCAGGCACCGCAGCGGTTGAAAGCGTTTACATTGTCGCTGGAAGAAAGCGGTGCCGACTTGCAGCAGGCTCGGGACTTCCTCGATCAACTCGACATGGGGCTGTTTCTGGAGCCAGTTCAGGTGAGCCGCGAGGACCTCGACATTCGGGCCGCCGTTCGCATTACCGAAGACTACAAACCGCTGGACGTGCAGTCAGCCACAGCAGGTGTCGCCGTGTGCAAAGAAATTCGGCGACGCTATCCCGAGTGGAAGTACCTCGTCGATGGCGACGGCGGTGATGAAAACCTCAAGGACTATCCCATCGAGGCAAATCCCGAATTGACCGTCCGCAGCGTGCTGAACAATTTGATGCTCTACCACGAAGGCTGGGGCGTGAATGCGGTCAAGCATTCACAAACCTATTCCGGCGGACAAAGCCGAGGCCACGTACGAACCTACGCCCCCGCCCGGCATTTCGGATTCGAAGGCTTCAGCCCCTACACGTTGCCGAATGTCATCGAGGTCTCAGAAGGAATTCCATTCATCGAACTGACCGACTGGAGTCACGACAGGCTCTACGCACTCAAAGGGGAAATTGTCCGCCGCGGCGTGGAACAGGTCACAGGCCTCACCATGCCCGTCTTCGAAAAGCGCCGCTTCCAGGAAGGCGCAGTTACCCCGGGAACCTTCAGCGAACTATTCCCCAAAGACGAAGCCACCTACCGCCGCATTTTCGACGAGGAATTCCTCAGTACAAAATAGGTTGAACTATTCCATAGGGTGGGTGCAGTCCGCGCCAATGAGGTCGGTGCGTTACGCAAGTCACCCAACCCGAAAAACATGGTGTCAATTCAATGACGCGTGATTCGCGGACGTAACCCACCATAATACGGCGACTTGCTTCACACACCCTGCACATTTTGTGAGCCGAAGGCCGTAAGGCCTCGGGCCGTCTACGCGCCCCGTTTTGGAGTAGAATCGACGGTGATACGCCCAGGCAATCAGACAAGAAACTCCGACATCACCGTGTCTGCGACGAATCGACCTTCGCGCGTGAGTTGCACATGGCCGTTCGACTGTGCGAGCCATTCCATTTCCAGAAACTGGTCATAGCAGACGGGGTTCAGGTCGCGAACAGAATGGCCGTGCGTCGACTCATAATCGCTGAGAGAAATTCCAGCGGTTTGTCTCAGCCCCAGCATGACCGCTTCGCGCGCCCGAACTTCGCTGGTGAGAGTTTCTTCATCAGAGAGCGTTGGCTGGCCAGCAAGTGTGTTTCGAATCCAGGTCGTTGTGCTGCGGTGACGTGTTGTCCGTTTCGTACCATCGAACGCGGCGGCACCGGGGCCGAATCCGAAGTAAGGCTCGGCGTTCCAGTACACGCGGTTGTGTCGGCATTCGCGGCCGGGCAGGGCGTAGTTGGAGAGTTCATACTGGCCGAATCCCTGCCGGGGGAGTTCGTCCATGGCCCAGGCGTACATGCTCCGTTCCAGTTCATCGTCGGCCCGGCTGAGGTCGCCGTGTTGCAGACGACTCCAGAATTTGGTGCCACGTTCGAACGTCAGGCCATAAGTTGAAACGTGAGTGGGATTCAAAGCAACAGTGGCGGCAATGTTCTCTTTCCAATGCTCCAGGGACTGTCCTGGGATGGCATAAATGAGGTCGATGGCAACATTCGTCAGACCAGCTGACTTCAGTTCCGCCACAACACGGGTGACGTCGTCGGGGTTGTGATCGCGTTCGAGAACTTTCAGTTCCTGCTGCTGGAACGATTGCACCCCCAGGCTGACTCGATTCACACCGCCTTCGTAGAGAACGTTCATCTTCTCCGGGGTCAGTCCCGTGGGATTCGCCTCCACGCTGAACTCGCCGCCGTTACGAAGCGGCAACCAGGTCGCCAGCAATTCCAACAGCCGAGTCAACTGCGCCACCGCAAGTTGAGTCGGCGTACCACCCCCAATGAACAACGTCTCGACGGGATGCGGTTCGCGCAGTTCTGACTTGAGTTCTAACTCCAGTGCTTCGAGGTAAGCGTCGGCCAAATCATCGCGTCCGGCAATGACTGTAAAGTCGCAGTAGCCACACTTGTGCACGCAGAACGGCACATGAATGTAGGCGGCGTTGGCTGACATGGTGGGACGGGGAGGGGAGTCGAGTGGACTTGCCTGATTCAAGCGACTTATTCCCCCGCATTCACAAAAACCTGACCAGCCGACATTCTCGGTGAGGGCGGCGCGTGCAGTTGCTCGTTGACGTTCATTCGAATGGCCGGTTCGGGATGCAGCTCGACCCCACCCACGAGTCCAATGACAAACTGCCCGGCCCGGCGGTTGGTCGAAGCTGACTCCACAAACTGCGGCACGGGGTATTTATTCAAAGGAAGCCGTTCGTCGTTGAGGAACGTGTCCGCGAGCCATTCCGCACGTTCATCGAGTTGTTCACGGTTCACAATGGCACCCAGAACGGCGAGGTCAAACAGGTTTTGCAGCTCGGCAAAGACAAGTTCCTTCTCCGCAAGTTCGGCATAGTGCTCGGTAAACAGTTGAGCGAAAACTTCCGTGCTCTGACGAGTGCTCGCGGCATCGAACCGGTTCCCCGCCGCGTCTGAGTATTCCTCCTGTGCCAACAGCTTGACACGCGGCCCCGAAAGCTGGAATACCGTGTGATCGGCGTCCACGTTGACAGGATCATACTGCGGCACAAACCACCAGCGCTGCAGGCTGTTCCCCTGTGGCTTCAGTAAAGAGAGCTGGCTGCGAATCCCTTTGACGCCCGGACGTTCAATGCCCAGTGAAATCCGCTTCATCCGCAAGTCAGCCTCGACGAGCACCGAAGCGAAGTGGCTCTCCTGCGGGACGCCCCACAGGCTGACTTCCTGCATTCCGAGGACTCGGGCCATGACTCCATAACGCTGTGCAGCCCCGGCTGGCGTGGTCACGGTCGAATTCTGTCGCAAATAGTTTTGAAGATTCGCCATGTTCTCCTTGGTAGGATCAATCGAGCATCCCATGCTGGAGTTTCGGCGGCGTGTGGCTCGCAGGGCAACGACCAGATCATCGAGATGCAGGGGAGGGCGACCGCTTTCCGCGCAGACCATGCGACCAATGGTGTCGGGAGCAAATCCCTCTGCCGGCCCGACGATGTACAAGTCCTTCCGGTTTTCATCCAGGACGATTTGATCAATCCGATAAATCCCACACAGCGATTGGAGCGTCGGAGGGACCGTGCCCGTGGCTTCAAGCGACTTCGCGACTTCTGCTTCCAGTGCCTTGAGCGAAATCACACGTCGCTCGGTCGTCACAACCATGTCCGGTGGGAGGCTCTCGCTGATGAAATCCTCGCGGCGCTTGCGTCCCGACGTCACCGACTCTTTTCGAGGCACAATGACGCGGACCACGCCGCTGGGATTAATTTCAATCCCAGCGGCGTTCTGGTTCTGTCCGTTGTTCCCACCCTGCTGGCTCCAGGCCGAGGTGGACATGGTCAACAGCAGCAGGAAAGTGATTGTTCCGCGAGTCATGCGCGCGTCCTCATCCAATGTGGGTCGAGTCCCTGAATAATGAAACGGGAGTTTCGAGAGGCTCTCTCCCCTGTTTTTCGCACAATTTCGTCGCAGATGCCAATTGATTCTCAAAGTTTCCGCACGGCTTTGTGCCAAATGCTGACTGGGAGTCAACTTGGGCAGGCTGTCCGTGAGTTGCGTCGCCCGAACAACATTTCTGAACTGTTCGACAATCACTTGCGCGGCTGCCTTGTACCCCACTGTGGGGTAACTATGATGCAACCCGTCCAGGGAAGGTCAAATGCTGACCCACGTCAGCACGTCGACGAAATCGAGAAGGATGTCTCGGTTTCGCACGGATTCGATTTGAATACTCCGCAACATGCCTCCCCGCCCCATGAATGGACCTCGCCCTCACGCGTTTCAACCTCCGCAAGGGGATTTGGCTGTACTCGCGGGCTCTGCGAATCCTCAGCTTTCGCAGAAAGTCGCTGACGCACTCGGTGTGGAACTCACGCCCTGCGAAGCCCACTACTTTAGCGAAGGCAACGTGTTCGTGCGTGTGCTGGAGAACGTCCGGGGACGTGACTGTTACATCATTCAGGGAACGCATCAGCCCGTGAACGACAACTTCATGGAGTTGTTGTTCTGGATCGATGCCCTCAAACGGGCCAGTGCCTCACAAATTACCGCCGTTGTTCCCTTTTTCAGCTACGCGAAAGGGGACAAGAAGGATGAGCCGCGCGTTTCCATTCGCGCCCGCGTCTGTGCCGACGCCATCGAAGCCGCCGGGGCACACCGCTGCCTCATGATGGACCTGCACACCCCGCAAATTCAGGGATTCTTCGAAGTCCCGGTTGATCACCTCTACGCCCGATATGTTTTGTGCGATCACATTCGCGACCAGGGAATCAACAATCTCGTTGTCTGTAGCCCCGACGTCGGCTTTGCCAAAGGGGCTTCAGCCTACGCCAACTATCTCGGCGTGCCCGTGGTCATCGGAAACAAAACCCGACGCGATCACTCCGAACGCGCCGAGGTTTTGGAAGTCATTGGTGATGTGCGTGGCAAAAACGTGCTCATTGTCGACGACTTCACCATTTCCGGCGGCACTCTCATTTCCATGGCCGACGTACTGGTAGCGCGGGGAGCGAATGATATTTACGCCGCCGTATCACACGGCGTGCTCTCCAAAGGCGTACCTGCAAGAATCGCAGCGAGTCGGATCAAGAAACTCTTCATTACCGACACCATCGAACCGCAACAGGACCCACTTCCCCCGAACATCGAAGTCGTCTCCGTCGCCCGCCTGTTCGCCGAAGCCATCCAATCCATCCACGACCGCACCAGCGTCTCGCAACTCTTTCCAGATCGCGAATTGGGTTAGTCTTTGGCACGCCCTGACGTCAGGAAGGGCGTGGTCGAACGTCAATTTGCCACGCCCATCCCGTTGGTCTGAACGTGCCACACGAACCGGTACCACCGGACCCACGACAACTGAATGGACGATGGCAAACGCCCCGGCGTAAACTCCTCCTTGGGGCCTTCCGCCTGCATGGCGGGTTCGCCACATCCCTGGACCGGGTCGCTTTGAACTTGTCGGCACCCCAACTGAGTTTCTCACCAGAGAAAACTGGAGCGTCTTATGCACAGAATCCAACTTCACCTCATACTCGCCTCTACGGTATGGCTGACGTTGATCTCCCAAGTGCCTGCCGAAGATTTGAGCGTATCCATCAAGGCCATCTTGGATAGCCAAAACAGGACCCTGCGCGAGGCTCAGCAGGTCTTCGATCGTCGAATTGAGTTGACTACGCGTCAGAGTGCCAGCCAGCTGAATGTACTGGCTGAACAGGCATTTCGGCAGTCCGATGTCGCAGGAGCGATTCGGGCCTGGAGAACGACACTGCAACTGGACCCGGACAATGTCGAGGCTCGCAAGCAGCTGAAGGCGCTCAACGCCGACGAGCGAGAAGGCGTTGGGACCATTACCTACCCAAAGGACCCGCACGGTACGGCCACGCAAAAGGAAATGGAACGTGGCCTGGCGAATTTTGCAGGCAAATCCTGGTCACATGAAATCGACGGCAAGCGGTTTACACGCACATTCTCTCGAACAGGTACGTGTCAACTGCACTGTGACGGCCAGTTGCAATGGGAATTCCCCGTCGAGTATCTATCACCGTCAACTGTGCTCGTCATCAATCCCGCAGGCAGTATCGACAACATCCACGTCCTCTCCGGCGAGAATTTGCTGTTTGTGGACAAAGACCCGGTGCAGCGATTTCAGATCCCGTATATTCTGGAACCAGCGGACAAAAAGCCTTAAGTTGCCATCGTAGTTCGTCTAATGCTAATTGTCAGTTTCCGTAGGGTGCGTCGCTACCTCAATGTTACCCACATTTTTCAATTGGGTGATGTCGATTTTACACGGACGTGTTGGTAATTGCCTGGAATTCGTGCGGTTTCTTGAATTGGCACGGGGGTTGCCTATGGGGTGGGTTGGCAGCGCCGGGGGAGGGAACCTTCGGTGGCAGGCTCCAGGAATGGTGGAGCGAGGCGGTGGCTGCGGGGTGTTGGCGGTTTGGTCTGCCAGTAATCGTAGTAATCGTAGGGCCGGTGGTACCGGCCTTTGCTCAGGTTGCGTGTTGCCGATGTCGTCGGTAGGCTGTTTTGCATGCCCAATTGGCGACGAGCATATGTACCCGGCGGGACGTTTTTCTTCACGGTCGTGACAGAACGGCGGCAACCGTTGTTCGCGAATGAGGTCGCCCGTCGGTTGCTCGGAGATGTGTTTCGGGAATGCTTGCGTGACTGGTCGTTCGAACTGAATGCCATTGTTCTGTTGCCGGACCATCTGCATGCAATTTGGACTTTGCCTCGTGGCGACACCAACTATCCCGGACGCTGGAGCAAAATCAAACGGGAATTCACAAAGCGCTGGCTCGCACAAGGAGGTTCAGAGCAGCAGGTGAGCGAGGGACATCAACGTGATGGTCGTCGCGGCGTGTGGCAACCGAAGTATTGGGAACACACGTTGGAAGACGAGGACGATTTCGAGAGGCATTTTGATTACATTCACTTCAATCCCGTAAAGCATGGACTGGTGACGCATCCGACATTGTGGCCGTGGTCAACATTCCATCGCTGGGTTGCCGCTGGCGTGTACCCGCAGAATTGGGGCAATGTCCCGAACATGCCCCATCTGGACAACATGTCCGACACCACGGGCGAATAGGCCGGTACCACCGGCCCTACAGGTACTGTCTAGAACTCGAAGATAGTATTCGTACTCATTACTTGTCATAGATCACCACAATGGGCAGGCGGCATGTTCGAGGGATACAGGTTTCGGGAGGCATGCCTGAATCGCGGACCAGGGCAAACATGTGAAAGGCCACAAATGGAATCGTTACGATTCTTGACTCACTCAGAAGCCGCATTTTCCCGCTGCAGCAACTGACTGAGCAGCAGTTTCTCCGCGTCGCTGAGCCAACGTCGGATGTTATCGGGGGCCGACATGTCAACTTCCGCTTCGCGGAGTTCCGAGGCGGCTTTCGATTGTAATGGAGCCAACGCGGCGGCAAGTTCGGTCAGTTCATCATCGGTTGCCGTGGACTGCAAGTGTTGCAGGTCGCGGAGTAATTCGCCCATCAGGTCGTCGGCGGTGCGGAGTTGTTCGAGGTTGATGTCGGGGAGTGTTTCGAACTGAATCCTTTCAATCCACAACTGGCCGACGTCGTTTCCGCGGTTGCGAATTTCGCTTTCAATTTCTTCCAGCTTGGCTGAGTTTGAAAGCTCTGCATGGCAGGTCGTGTTACCGGTGAGTCGTAACCGCACGGCGAGGAAGCGTCCTTCGGCGTCGTCACGTGCGGTGGTGAGGCAGGCGACGACTTCGTCATAGACTTCGTCAAGCTGTTCGCACTCATCGAGAGGAATATCGAGCTGCAACCAGCGGAGTGAGTCGAGCGGTTCGAACTCTGACGTCACCTGAGCACCATCGACCGTGACGAACAGACAACCTTTCGCGCCCGGTTCGTTAATGTGTCGTCCTTGCGTGCAGCCAGAGTAGGCGATGGTGGGCGTTTCCCGAATTTGCTGACGCAAGTGGATATGCCCGAGTGCCCAGTACTGGTAGCCCTTGTTGACCAGCACCTGTTCGGATGTCGGGGCGTACGTGTCATGACGGGCGTCACCCGCCAAGCTGGTATGCAGCAGTCCGATGTTAAACGCGTCTGGCACTGCGGCGGGATAGTCAGCCGCTACATCTTCCCGCAATTCGCGCGACGCAAAGCCCTGGCCGTGAACCGCAACGCCAAGTTCCGGCAGCTCGAAAGTGGCGGGATGATCTACCGGAAACTCGTGGACGTTGGCCGGCCACGAAACCGTTCGCGGTACGGCGCTGAGCGAGTCGTGATTTCCTCGAATCAAATAGACCGGAATTCCCTGCTCCTGCAGCAGCCGAAATTGATTCGCCGTCCACAGCCCAGTCTGCATGTTGGTCCAGCGGCCATCAAACAAATCACCGGCAATGACGACAAAGTCAACGTTGCGGGAAATTGCCAGCTGAATGAGACGCTCGAAGGCCGCACGAGTCGCTTCTCGCAATCGCTCAACCGGCGCACCGGGATACTCTGCCAGCCCCTTGAGCGGGGCATCGAGATGCAAATCGGCGGCATGCAGAAAACGAAACATGAAAGGCGGCCCCGGTTCGGCTAGACAGCGGGATCAGCCATTTCACGAAGGACGTCAGCCAGAATGGCACAACCAGCATCGACTTGCTCTTCAGTGACATTCAGTGCGGGGAGCAGCCGGACAACGGTGTCGTGCGTGGCGTTAATTAGCAGTCCGCGTTCCATGCACTTGCCAACCGCTGGCGTGGCGGGAATGGTCAGGTCGAGACCAATCATCATGCCGCACACCCGGATTTCGCCGATGATGGGCAATTCTTCCTTGAGCTTTTCGAAGTGTTGCCGGAACCGAGCCGACATTCTCATGGCATGCGGAATGAGGTCTTCTTCCTCAATGGTTTGCACCGTGGCCAGTCCGGCGGCCATGGCCATGGGATTGCCGCCGAACGTGCTGGCATGCATTCCGGGCCGGAGGCTGGGAGCAATTTCATCGCGGCAAATAATCGCGCCGCATGCCACGCCGCCCGCAACACCTTTGGCCAGTGTCATAATGTCGGGCTGAACACCAAACGTCTGATAGGCAAACCAGTTACCGGTTCGTCCCATGCAAGTTTGGACTTCGTCGAACATCAGCAACAGGTTGTGTTCATCACAAAGCTGTCGCAATCCCTGCAGGAATCCGTCGGCCGGCGTGTTGACACCACCTTCCCCCTGCACGGGTTCAATCAGAATGCCTGCCGTTTCGTCGTCAATCAGTTCTTTAACGGCGTTGAGGTCATTATGCGGAGCGTACAGGAACCCCGGCATAATGGGTTGGATGCCGTCGTGATATTTTGGCTGTGCGGTCGCCGAGACCGCGGCGAACGTGCGACCGTGAAACCCGTTTTGAAAAGTAATGACCTTGTACTTCTCGGGCGGCGTATGTAGCCGAGCAAGTTTGATGGCCCCTTCGTTGGCTTCAGCACCGCTGTTGCAGAAGAACGCCTTGCCGAAGCTGCGAGTGCAGAGTGCTTCTGCAAATTCCCCCTGTGGTTCCATGTACCAGGTGTTCGGCACGTGAATGAGTCGATCCACCTGCTCCTTCACCGCTTCAGCCACTCGTTTCGGAGAATAGCCGAGAATGTTGCATCCCCAACCGGGGAACAGGTCGAGGTACCGGTTTCCTTCGGCGTCCCACACGTGCGATCCCTCGCCCCGGACCAGACAAATGGGATACCGGCGATAATTCGGAATCACATACTGATCAAACTGGGCAATGACTTCCTGACTGGATCGTGTCGACGTGCTCATGGGGCAAGCTCAAAATCTTTTCTGTGTTGTACGACGGATTGGCGGGAGGGACGACGCTCATTCTCGACCTCAGCCACGTGTAGAGTATCGGTTCGAGCGCCATCACTAAAGTCTGGGAAACAGACATCTTCCAGGCGGCGCAGGTTCAGCGATTGGCACAACTTTCTGATCTGCCGTCAGCAATCACCAACAGGCGGACCATCACCTTGGTCGGGGGGATTTGGTGCAAACGGGAATGCACACGCCGCATTACCTCCTAAGAACTGGCCTCGTTCATCCGTCGTACTCTTTCAATTGGGTGTCGACCCTTGCCCCGGGTTTTACAGACCGTTAGTCTATAGTGGCGAGTGTTGATGCGTTCGCGTCACTTCAATTCGAACATAGAAACGGACATACCTCATGGCTGATTCCAGTCCAGGCGAGTTGAGTATGGTTGATTCCAATCCTGAGAAACTCAGCTCCGATGACGTCGAGCGAATTGCCCGACTTCGCGAAACACATCAAAAATTGCGGGCAGAGCTAGGGCGAGTCATTGTCGGGCAGACCGACGTTATCGACCAACTCGCCATTTGCCTCTTTGCTCGCGGCCACGCCCTGCTGATGGGAGTTCCGGGGCTCGCTAAAACATTGCTGGTGAGTAAGCTCGCCGAAACAATGTCACTCGATTTCAGCCGCATTCAGTTCACTCCCGATCTGATGCCCATGGACATCACCGGGACCGACATTCTGCAAGATACCGCAGAAGGTCGCCGCGAGTTCCAGTTCGTCAAAGGCCCGGTCTTTGCGAACATCGTGCTAGCAGATGAAATTAACCGTGCCCCCCCAAAAACACAGGCGGCCATGCTGGAAGCCATGCAGGAGCACAAGGTGACGGTGTTGGGAAAAGCCTACACGCTCGCTCCGCCGTTCCTCGTATTGGCCACACAGAACCCCGTGGAGCAGGAAGGGACCTATCCGCTCCCCGAGGCACAGCTCGACCGCTTCATGTTTCTCATTGAACTCGACTATCCGAGCGAAGAGGAGGAAATCCAAATCGCCCGGACGACGACGGGCGATGCGTTGCCCGAACTGGATCATTTGCTGCACGGGGAAGATATCGTCGAACTGCAGCTACTGGTGCGTCGCGTCCCAGTGCCCGACCACATTTACAAACTCGCGGTGGCCTTGGTTCGCAAGACCCGGCCCAATTCTCCGACCGCACCGGACTGGCTCAAGCCGTTGGTGTCGTGGGGAGCCGGTCCGCGTGCTGTCCAGTACCTCATCCTCGGCGGCAAAACCCGTGCGGCTTTGCAGGGTCAGTACATGGTGCGTCAGGAAGATATCGAAAACGTAGCCGGTTCGGTGCTGACGCACCGCCTCATCACCACGTTCGCCGCACAAAGCGAAGGCATCGACGCTCGCCAAATCGTGCAGCGGCTGGTGAAGGAAACTTTGGAAGAACGATAGCTCAGAGTCCAGAGTTTGAGTGTTTAGTTGAGGACGGGGCAGCGTTGCTCGATGTGGGGTGACGCTGTCTAGATCTACGAGTTGGAGACTTGGCGAGTTGGAACAGTCTGGTTGGCGCAGATCTGGCGACTCCGGCACCATAAACTGGTGGCTGGGCCACGCTGTCTGCCTGTCGCTGCTGGGACTCGCCTGGACATGCCTGGTGGCGGCGCAAGAGAACGTCGTCGATCGGCCGGGCGAAGACCGAGCATTGTTCGACGCACTCGATGCCTCGCAAGACGGAAAGCTCACGCTGGAAGAATACCTCCAGGCGGAAACTCCTGAACAGAAAGTGCGCGAGCGCGACTTTCAACTTTTCGACTGGGATGAAAATCAATCGCTCAGTTTCGTGGAATTCCGCACAGTGCCGGGTAATGTCCCGCTGAAGTGGCGGTTAAGGGTGCCGCATCCTTTGTTCGATTTGTCCGAACTGGCTTCGCAGGCAATCGAAGAATCCTTCGGCGACTGGGCCAAAACGCCTGAGCGAACAATTGACGCCCGTGAATTCGTTACCGGGTTCCTAACTTCGTTTTCGGAGAACAAGTCCTCCCGTTTTGATCCGGCCATGGTGACAACGGTTGATCGTAACGAGGATGGTCAGGTGAGCCTGGAAGAGTCCCGCGAATTTCTGCGCAAGCAAATCGGCGTCGATTCCATGTGGGGTTCGCCTCTTATTCTTTCAGACGGTCGAATGGTCGACGTCGGCTTGTTCTACGAAATGGACGTCGATGCCACGCAGTACCTGTCGGGAAATGAGCTGGCGTCACTGGAAGCGGCCCGTGGCATGAGCGAAGGAAGCCTGGAAATCCGCAGCCGCGTGGCGAATCCTCGCGTCGATTTTCAGACCTACGCCCGAGATGCCGAGACCTCGACGTACGACCCCGTTGCATGGTTCCGTGAAGCGGATACGAATTTGGATACGCGAATAAGTCGCGAAGAACTCATCGACGCTTCGTCGCCCGAACGACGGGACCTGGCCCGCTGGAACGTTGGAGCATTTGATCGCGACGGCGACGCTCTCCTTTCACTAAGCGAATATCTGCTCTCGATGCATGGCAATCGAACCATGCGCTGGGAAGTCGCACCATACGACCGCGATGGCGACGGACAACTCGCGTTTTCAGAGTTCCGTTTCGACCATCCCCAGGACGTGCCCATTCTGCGTCGCTTTTTCTTTGGTCAGCTCGACCAGAATCACGACCGGCGACTCACGCCCGATGAATATCCGTTTGTGGCGACGTCAACAATGGTTCACCGACTCAGTTATGACGGCACCGTTTGCGAACATTTCGAACTCGGAACGGAATTCCCCCAATTGTGTCAGCCGCGTTTCATGCCGAGCGATGGGGAATTTCGATTGACCGAATTGTCCGCAGACCGCTCAACGCCTCGTCGATTCACATTTGATTTCGAATCTCGAGAACTGACGAAATTCGACAATCCACCGAATGACGAAGTCTTTGGCGACGCGACGTTCTTCGCCTGGGCACCCGCTGGAAATCGATTCGCCATGCTGTCCGATGGGAAAATCCATGTTGTCCTGGATTCGAGCAAGCCCCAGATTATTCCAATCGCTCCTGAGTCTTTGAAGTGCATTCGGTTTGGAGAGGCCGCAACTTGGACGGTAGACGGAAAATCACTTCTGCTCATCTTGGAAAGCGGAAGAGAGGCCCGAGTTGCGTCCATTCACGTTGACGACCTCGAGTCACCGATTCCAAAAACTCAGCAACTATGGACCGGAAGTTCGGCCGACTTAGAGAGCGGACTGGCGTTGTCGCCCGACGGCAAGCGTCTGGTGCTTCCACTGTACTCACAGAACTCCCGACGCATTGCCCTGCATGAAATCGACGTCGACAATCCCGGTGCTCCGAGGGAAATCCGTGGGGACACATCAACCTCTGACGTTACCGGATGCTGCTTTTCACCCGACGGGAAATGGCTGGTCTATACAACCTGGGAACGGGGGAATCGATGGAATTGAAACTCTCCAGTTTGATGTTTTCGGATCGCCTGTGGATATGCACTGCAGTTCTGTGCGTTTGCGCGTTAGCTCAAGCAGATGATTCGAAACCGGCGAACGAATTGTCAGAACGCATCAAGGCCGCGCGACAGAATTTGGATCGAATCTACGACCAGCTCAATACCGATGGCGAGAATGGTCTGACCCTCGGAGAATTTCTCAAGCGTCAAGGTCCTGCCGAACGCAGCAGTCGCGATTTTCAGGTGTTCGACTTCAATGGCGACTCCCTTATTTCCAAACAGGAACTTTCTGGCATCCCTGGCGTTGTTCCACTCTATGCCCGCGGCGAAATCCCCGACGTGTTCGCAGGTATTGAAGAGCACGCCATTGCGTCGATGGAAATCTCCTACGGTTGGGCAGAGAACCCCGAGCTGGTCATTCAGTCAAATATATTTGCAACTACGTATTTGCAGTCGTTGGGATTGAACTCAACTCAACGAAATCAGATTCTCAGGCAGGCCGACGTCAACGGCAATCTGATGATTGATTTCGCAGAAATGGAAGGGTTCGTGAAACAGCAACTCGTTCGACGTGCCAGTGGTGTCGACCTGCATGCACGAAGTGGCCTCGTGGTGAATTACTCTTCGTTTCTGCACCTGGATGCTGACCGTGACGGTGGTATTTCGCGCGACGAGTATTTGTCGCGCTACTACGACAAAGAGTTGGCGCCCGGGCGATTTCAAGTGTCCGACCGCGACGGCGACGGCACAATCAAGCTCGAAGAGTTCATCTATCCGCTCGCTTTCGGCTGGAACGACCCCATCAATGACTTCCTGAAATCCGACACCGACCTGGATGGAGAATTGTCGCCCGAGGAACTGGTAGAAGGGTTGCCAACGTATTTGCAAAGGATTGGGCCGTTCATCATTCCGGGGTTCGATGCTGATAAGAATGGGAAACTGAACCTGTGGGAATATCGCATTACGCCGGTCGCCAATCGGGTTGCCGCCTGGCAGCGTGTGCCGGTCGATGCGAATCGAAACCGTCAAATCGAATTTGCCGAGTTCGCGGGTGATGAAAGCCTCCTGCTGCTGCGTCGCTGGTACTTCCAGCAATTCGACCTCGATGGCAGCGGGGCACTCACGCCTGATGAGTACATCTTCAAATACACACCAGATGACGCGTTCTATGCATTGGCCGCCGATGATTCTTCTTTCGAGAAACTGTATTCATCGGCCGATACTTCTTACTGCGGTTCGCAAGCAGTCTCACCCGACGGAAAGTGGATTGCGTTCGATGGCCGACCCGCCGAGTCGAGTTTCTCCGATACCGTCATTTACATCATGGCAGCAGACGGCACAGGTCGCCGAGCCGTATGCGATGGTTCAATGCCCACGTGGTCCGCAGATGGAAAATATCTCGCCTGTTCCCGTTCGGGCCAGAACAGTGGTGTCTGGTTGATGAAATCCGATGGATCAGAACCAAAGCGCATTTCCGAAGACGGCTGGGGGGCACAGTGGTCGCCGGACGGGAAGTCGATTGCCTTTACGTTGGGCGCTCAAATCGCGTTGTACAACGTGGAAACGGAAGCCATTGACGTTGTCGTCGGACAAGGTGGGCATCCGTATCAATACATTTACTACAACATGGCCTGGTCCCCGGATTGCAAACGCGTCTGCTTCAAAGGTCGCAAGGCCAATGACACGTTCGAGTTGGCCAGCGTGTCAGTAAGTGGTGATTCACCGGACTTGAAAGTGCATTACGGGGGCGAACTCACGTTCGACAACGACGCGGCGTGGTCGCTCGACGGATCAAGGATTTTCGTTTCGATCCGCAACGAAGAGAAGAAACGTTCGCTGCTCTATTCCATTGCAGCGAACGAAGAAAACCCGGCACCGGCGGAGGTTCCTGGTCAAACCATCGACTTTGGAACTTGCACCTCGTGCTGTTGGACGCCGGACGGTAAGTCACTCATTGTGCATGTACGGCACGATGCCCTTGAGACCGATCTCGCACCAATAGCGAAGACGAATCCCTAGCACATCAACAGGAAACGGCGATGGCTTTAGCCCAATCGCGTACTCGAACGTTTATCGATCCTCAGGTCGTCGCCCGGCTGGCGGCAGTGCCGCTGTTTTCACGGCGCGCCATGCTGGGGAACGTGTCGGGTATTCACACCAGTCCACACCGCGGGGCGAGTGTTGAATTTGCAGAGTACCGCCGCTATGTCCCAGGCGATGATCTCCGCCGCCTCGACTGGCGCGCCTATGGTCGATCGGACCGGTTCTACGTGAAAGAGTTCGAGGCCGACACCAACCTGCGTTTATGTCTCGTACTCGATACCAGCGGGTCGATGAATTTCGGGTCGGGGCCGATTACCAAACTGGAGTACGCCCGCAAGCTCATCGGCACACTCGCCTACATTGCAATTCAGCAAGGCGACGCTGTCGGCCTGCACTGCATTGCCGACAAAGTCGTTCGCGATATTCCTCCCCGGCGGACCCCCTCACATTTGCGGGGACTGTTTGACGTGCTTGAACACACGCAGCCGACCGGTGAAACGGAACTGGTAACTACGCTGCATGAACTGGCCGAAACCATTCGGCAGCGGGCACTCATTGTCATTGTCTCCGACTTCTTTGTTGATCCGCAGGAACTGAAACAGGCGTTCGAGCATATGCGGTTTCGTAAGCACGACGTCACGGCGTTTCATTTGCTCGATCAACAGGAAATCGATTTCAAATTTCAGCGGCCCATGCGGTTCCTCGACATGGAAGGCGGCCCCTCCATTTTCGCGGAACCGAACGACATCATCGACCGCTACCAAAGGGCGATGCACGGCTATCTGGATGAAATGAAGGCCATTACGCTGGAGTCAGCCGTGGACTATCAGCGAATTCAAATCGACCAGGACTACGAGCAGGTGCTGTTCCAGTTTCTGGCGGCACGGACGCGAGGAAAACGTACGTAACGCTGTGGACGTTAAGAACACCGCGACAACTTTTTCATAAGTGAAACCATGTTTGTTCAACCCTGGATGCTGTATGCGTTGCCCATTATCTCGCTGCCCATCCTGATTCACCTGATTAATCAGCGTCGATTTCAGAATGTGCAGTGGGCGGCAATGCGGTTCTTGCTCATGGCAAACCGCATGTCGCGCGGGTACGCGCGCATTCGGCAGTGGCTCATTCTGCTGGCACGCACCCTGGCAATTTTCGGCCTCATTATTGCCGTGAGTCGACCACTCTCCAGTGGTTGGCTCAGCGTGGCGGGGGGCAGCAAAGTCGACACCACACTCATCCTGCTGGATCGATCATCCAGTATGTCGGAGCAGGGACCAGCGGGCGGCAAGACAAAACTCGAAACGGGACGCAATCAGCTCATTCAATCATTGAACATGCTGAAGTCCGATCACTACGTCCTCATCGACAGTGCGACGAATGAAGCGGTGGAACTGGAATCGCCCGATCAGCTCAATTCCATTCCGCAGACCTCGGCGGTTGGTGCTTCGGCTGACGTCCCAGCCATGATGCAATCGGCCTACGACTACGTGAATGCCAACAAGCCGGGGCGAACGGAAGTCTGGATTTGCTCGGACGTCCGCAAGCACGACTGGGATGCCGACGGCGGCCGCTGGCAAGTCATGCGCGACGCCTTCCTCGAATTCCAGTTACCCATTCGTTTTCATCTGCTGGCCTACGGAAACGTGGCAGATGAAAACCGGGCCGTCCGCGTGACAAGTGCCCGCCGTGTGGAAACGACGTCGGGAGTCGACCTCCTGTTGTCGCTGGAAATCGAACAGAAAACTCCAGTGGAAGGACGAGTTCAAATTCCTGTCGAACTCGAAATCGACGGTGGACGCTCAACCATTGACGTCGAACTCGCTGGGACGACAGCGGAACTCAAAGACCACGCCATTCCACTCAATGCCGATCAAGTCCGCGGCTGGGGACGTGTCTCCATACCCGCCGATGAAAACCTGGCTGACAACTCGTTCTACTTCGTGTACGACAAACCCGTCGCGCGCAAGACAATCATCGTGGCAGAAGACCGAGACGGCGTGCGTCCTCTCGCACTCGCCGCCGGAATTTCGCCCGATCCCACTTACGCGTGCAACGTCGAAGTCATTTCGGCCGATCAACTTGTCAGCGTCGAATGGGACAAAGTCTCGCTGGTCCTGTGGCAAGATCAACTTCCCGACGGCAGCGAACTGGAAATCGTCGATTCGTACATCGCACGCGGCGGGCAGGTGGTTTTCTTTCCGCCACTGAATCCCAATCAAAACAGCTATTCCGGAGTGCAGTGGAAGAGTTGGGTGTCGCTCGATGAAGAAGCGCCCGTCGGAACCTGGATTGGCGACCAGGATTTGCTGGCCAACGCCCAGAGCGGTGCCTCGCTGCCGGTCGGTGAGCTGCGGGTCATGCGTTACTGCGAACTGGAAGGAGAGCACCTTTCGCTCGCTTCGCTGCGAAATGGAAGCCCCCTCATTTGCCGGGCCTTAACCGACCGTCGCAACGTCTACTTCTGTTCGACCACGGCGACAGTAGGCGAGTCCTCACTGGCCCGTGACGGTGTGGTCCTCTACGTCATGATTCATCGTGCCCTCTCGAATGGTTCCAAGGTCCTGGGAACCACAAGGCAGCTCATCGCACAGCGGCAACCGGAGAGCGAAGAGGTCGCGAACTGGCGGGCCGTCTTAGAAACTGATTCACTCTCGACGGAATACGACGTGCATCCCGGAGTTTACAGCAGCGAAGAACGGCTGTTCGCCGTGAATCGTTCCCTGGCGGAAGACGCACCAGTCACCGTCGGTGAGGAGCAGCTGGCGAACTTGTTTGAAGGTCTGGAGTTTGACCGCGTTGATGACGTCGCCGGGAATTCGACTTCGCTCATTCAGGAAGTGTGGCGAGTGTTCCTCGCCCTCATGATGGCAGCCCTCGTCGCGGAAGCGTTGTTGTGCCTGCCGCGTAAACGACAACCAGAGGCCGATCCACTCAGCAAAGGCTGGGGCGATTCCGGCAGTGTTGGAAAGCAGTCGGGAAGTTCCGACTCAAATGGACAAACGCGCCGCGCGTCGGCCACTCGGGAGGTGTCCGCATGAACGACATGAGACAGTTTCTTTTCATGGGAGGCACCGGAGCCCTCGTCGTCTCGACGCTGGTCGTCCTCGCGACCATGGTCATTTGCTACTGGTCGTGGCAGCGGAGCGGGTTCAGCCGCACGCACGGATTCCAGGAACTGCTACGAGTACTTATCGTCATTCTGGTCGCTGTGCTGTTTAATCAGCCGGAGTACGTCGAAGAGTTTCGCCCCAAAGAGAAGCCGAGCATTGCCATCATTTATGACGACACTGTCAGCATGAACACGCAGGATGCCTTCGCCCTGCAACTCCCAGAGGAATTGACGGCTCGTATTGCTGCGGCAAACGAAGGTGAGGGGGAATCATCCAACGACACGGAAGAGAAACCGAATCCCAATACGGCCATCCAGCGCAGTGAAGCCATCAAACCTCTCATTGCGCCGGAACTATGGAACAGCCTCGCCGAACAGTTTGATGTTGTTATCAAGCCAATTTCGGCTGAAGGGGGAGCCTCGGAGACGAATTTGAACAGCCCCCTGTCCGACGCAGCCCAGCAAACGCGAAACCTCATGGGCGTCGTACTCATTTCCGATGGCGACTGGAATGCTGGCAGCCCGCCCGTCGAGGCAGCGACTCGTCTTCGGATGAAAGAAATTCCGGTGTTCACCGTCACGACGGGAAGTGCGTCACGACTGCCCGACGTCGAACTGACAAGTCTCGACGTGCCGACGTTCAGCGTGGCCGGCAAAGTGGTGAGGATTCCGTTTACCATCGACAGCGCACTGCCGCGCGAGTATCTGACCACGGTGACGCTGACGACGTCGGAAGGCGAGACGCTAACGAAAGATGTTCGCGTCGCCGCAATGGGCCGCACCACCGACGCCATTACCTGGAAGCCAATTTCGCAGGGGGACTACACAGTCTCGCTGAAAATCCCACTGCACGCTGATGAAACCATCCCGGAAAACAATGAAAAGTCCGCTCCCATTGCCATCAGGCAGGAGCAACTCAAGGTGCTGGTGGTGGAGTCGTATCCCCGCTGGGAATACCGCTACTTGCGAAACGCCCTGTCGCGCGACCCCGGTGTCGATGTGTCGTGCCTCTTGTTTCATCCCGGCCTGAGCAAACCGGGCGGCGGTTCGAAGGATTACATCGAACAGTTCCCCGACTCCATTGAAGAACTGGCGAAGTACGACGTCGTATTCCTCGGCGACGTCGGCGTCGAAGAAGGCCAACTCGACGAAGAAAACTGCCGCCTCATCAAAGGTCTCGTGGAACAGCAGGCCAGTGGTCTGGTCTTCATGCCGGGCTGGCAGGGGCGACACATCAGCCTGCTGAGTACCGAACTGGGCGAACTCTGTCCGGTTGTACTGGATGACGCTCAGCCCGGCGGTTGGGGATCACGCACGCCGGGGCATTTCGAACTGACCGAACGCGGCCGCGCGAGTTTGCTCACAAAACTTGCCGACACCCGCGAAGAGAACGTTCAGGTCTGGGAGGACCTCCCCGGATTCCAATGGTACGCCGCCGTCACGCGGGCCAAAGCAGGAAGTGAAGTGCTCGCCGTGCATGGTGAAATCTCGAACGAATTCGGCCGCCTGCCGCTGCTGGCCACGCGTACCAGCGGCGCCGGAAAAGTCCTCTTCATGGGGACCGATGGTGCCTGGCGCTGGCGTAAAGGAGTCGAGGACAAATACCACTACCGCTTCTGGGGTCAGGTCGTCCGCTGGATGGCCTATCAGCGAAACATGGCCAAGGGGGAAACCATGCGGCTGTTCTACGCACCGGACCAACCCGAGCGCGGCCAGACCATGACGCTCCACGCCCACGTCATGGAAGCGGGCGGCGAACCACTTTCCAGCGGCGACGTCGTGGCCCGCATTGTCGCTCCCTCAGGCGAAACCGACACCGTCCGCCTCATGCCCGAAGGGACCGAATGGGGCGTGTTCCGGGGACAGTTCGAACCGAAGGAAGGGGGAGCCCATCAGGTCACGCTCGCCTGCAAACAAACCGGAGCCCAATTGGAAACGAAGTTCTTCGTGCAGGGAGAAGCCCTGGAAGTCGCAGGCAAACCAGCCCGCCCCGAAGTCATGGAAGAAATCGCCCGAGTGACGAAAGGGAAGTCGGTCGAGCCCAACGAAATCGGCGACGTCATCGAATCCCTCGCCAAACTCCCCATGCCCCCCGCCTCAATCCGACGCCTGCAACTCTGGAGCCACCCCCTCGCCGTCGTGCTCTTGGTCATCCTGCTCGGAGCTTTTTGGATTTGGAGGAAAGCTGCTGGATTGGTGTAGTAAATGGCATTTGTCATTTGAATCCAAACCATAAACGACGAACAATGCGGGACGACACGAGGTGATCATGAGTGATTTTGCGACTATAGATGTTCAGAAAATCGTTGGCGAACTGGGCGGTTTCGTCACGCGCGACGAAGAACAGCCCGGAAAGCCAATTGTTGAGGTGTTTTGGGCATCGAAGAAGGTAAGGGACGAGGACCTAAAGGTGCTCGTCGCGTGCAAGAGCATTACCAAGCTTTACATTCACGGGTCAAAAGTGACGGACGCGGGGTTGGCCGAAGTCGCGTGGCTCGAAACGCTTGAATTGCTCGATCTGAGTTGTCTACCAGTCACGGACAGGGGATTGCAGGAACTGGCCAGTCTCAAAAACCTTTCGTCGCTAATCTTGTTTGAAACCAAAGTGACGGATGCGGGGCTGAAATATCTCGATCCATTTGTGAAGCTTAATGATCTCAGCTTGCTTGGAACGCAGGTTACGGATGCAGGTCTAAAAGACTTAGCAGCACTAGCCAATCTCGCCAAACTTGACTTGGCGAATACCAAGATTACCGATGCCGGGCTGAAAGAACTCGCAGCGATTGAAAAACTCTCGAAACTGAGCTTACCTAGTACAGTGACGGATGCGGGATTAAGCACACTCGCAAAGCTGAAAAGCCTTAACAAACTCAATTTGTTTGGACTGCCTGTTACGAACACCGGATTGGCGGAATTAGTGCATTCAACCAATCTCACCGAACTCTGTCTGTACGAGACAAAAGTGACTGAAGAAGCGGTGCAGGAGTTGCGAAAGGCCTTGCCAAATTGCAAGATATTGCATTGACGGTCGGTGGATGTTCCCGGTTGCTTTGTGGGCGGGTGGCATGTTCTTTCGACGTTTGTGGCGGGTGGCGTGTTAGCTCGACGTTTGTGCCATGCCCACGTCGCGGAGCAGCGTGGGCATGCGAGTGGTTTTCCAACACAAAATGTTCCCCATGTCTCCGTTCTCTACGGGGAGCCTGCCCTACAGGAGGGCTACCGTAGCGTAAGCCCCACGGGCAATGCTTCCCCGAATACGAGGGCGTTTTCGTCCTCGGCGAGTTCGCCTCCTTCTCGCACCAGTTCGGCGAGGTGTTGGCAGTTATCACGCTTGCTCAGCCAGCGGAGGACGCGGTCTCTGGTCTTATCCGAAATATCGCGGTAACGGTCATGCGTGCGGCGGCTGAGTTGCATAACGGACAACTCCAGTCCGGGGCTGGCCGGAAGTTCTAATAGGCGGCCCAGCCAGAGGGCGACTCGATCTGGGGAGACGACAGCGTTCAGTGGGCCGTAAAGTGGTTGACGGGTGCCGATTCGGCCAATGGACCAGATGAGGGCATTGTGGATGGACTTGAAGGCGTCGTGCTCCAGCAGACTCAGGGCCATTTCACCGAGTTCGATTTTCGTTTTCATGGGGAGCCCGGTGCCTTGCTGGAGAGGAACTCACAAACTTACCGATGCGGTCAGAGACCACACCAGCGGCACGATCACCAACAGTGAGTGTTCGGTCTTCGGTGTCCCTTAACGCGAGCGAGTTACCGCCAGCCGGTCGATAGCGAACCACGAAGTGCGAGCGGACTTGAGGCGGTTCGCTGACATCTTGAGTGGAGTTTTCGTAGAGGCAGTTTCAGACGTTCAGTCTTGACAATCAGAGCAGACAGAGCCGATGCTTATGATCTGTTCGTTCTTTCCACTTTTCTTCTGACATGTGGGTGCATTATGCAGAATCTTCATCGAAGACGCGTGCGCGGGTTTACACTCATTGAATTACTCGTGGTCATTGCAATCATCGCGGTGCTGATTGCTCTCTTGCTGCCGGCGGTGCAGCAGGCACGCGAGGCGGCACGGCGGACGCAGTGCAAGAACAATCTCCACAATTTAGCAATTGCCGCACACAACTATCACGACGTGTATTCCACATTCATGCCGGGCAGTATTGGCCCGATGAATGGTCCGGGGAACTTCCCTGTCGGCTGGCGCGATCCGCAGTATGGTGCTGGTCTGCCTTGGGGACATTTCGGGTGGCCTGTTCCACTGTTGCCTTACGTGGAAGGAGCACCGCTTTACAACACCATTGATTTGTCCAAACCCGCCTATGTTCGAACCATTAAAGAGAACGGCGTGGAACGCGGACCAGCCGGGGACATTGCGAACGAGCCCGCCTCGCGCATGATGCCCAAGGTGTTCGTATGCCCTTCAGCACATCGAGTGCAGCCGGAAGTGGAATTTAAGGATTATGGAATCAATGGCGGGTCAGGCGCCTGCTGTCCGGAACGGAACTTCACGTCGCGTGGCGTGGGCTATTTGAACAGCCGAATTCGATTCGGTGACATCATTGATGGATCAAGTACCACAATTCTATTTATCGAGTATACGCACTGGGCCAACCATAGCTGGATTCGCGAAGGGGACGGATCGAATCCGTTCTTCTTTGTGCACCACACCTCGGAAGGATATGTGACGTGCTGCGAACACAATGGTGTCGTCACACCGCCGAATGCGAACATTTTCAATGACCGCGGTGCCGTGAGCCCACACGTCGGCGGAGTTCACTGCGCGCTGGCCGATGGCTCAGCCCGCTTCCTCTCAGAGAACATCGACGGCAACCTCTACCGCGATTTGTTTACGCGAGACGGTCACGAAGTTATTGGTGAATGGTAGATTCTCGACAGGGCTGTCAGCTCGCATCACACATCATTGGACAGAACAACAGGCGGATTCTTCACGATGCGATGGACTTACACAACCGCGCTCCTGTCGTCTCTTCTCCTTGCGGGATGCGGCGGCAACTCTGATGAACTGGTGATTGTCCCCATTGAAGGCACGGTTAGATACAAGGGAGAACCGGTCCCCGATTTGATGCTGAACTTCCAGCCAGTGAAAGGGCGGCCAAGCTGGGCCATCACCGACGCTCAGGGGAAGTACAAAGCCGTCTACACCGAGGACCGGCCGGGTGTCCTGGCCGGGGAGTGCCGCGTGCAAATTTCACTCAAACCAGCCACGCCCGATGAAGAACTCCAAATGTTGGAAGGGACGCATCCCCGGCAAGTGGCACTGCAGGACCCACTCAAGAAGTACGGCGGGACAACCACTGGCCTCGTCTTGACGATTTCGCCCGATCGAACGACCGTGGATATTGCTATTGATTAAGGCTGCGTTTTACGTCACGCACTGTCATTCCGGGGGGACCTCCTTCGGCTCTTCCAGATGTTCCGAAATGTTTCCCTCAGGATTGCTGATGGGGTCTGATTCGATGGCATAGCACAGCATCAGTAGGAACAGGAACGGGAGGCGAGCGACACAGTCGACCACTCCCATGCTCACGTCCCCCAACACGGCTCCCACGGCCATACAGACCAGCATTACGGGAATAAACAGCATCCCGTTGCAGGCCTTCATAACAATCCCAATCCCCACCAGGCACAGGGCAAACTGCCAGCCGGCAATCGACTCAAACCGCTTCACCGACTTCCGCCGCAGCCATACGACAGCGGAATAAATGATGGCGACGTTGAGTACAAAAGGAACCACGCGAAACGCGGCCCATTCCAAGGAGTCGGTCGTAAAACTGAAACTGGGAAGCGGAAACCCCATTGTTTCGTACAGCCCGTGCAGGTCGTCACACCCTTGCACAAAGGGAAGCAAATTCAGCAGCAAGATGAGCCGGAGAATTCGAAGCTGCGTTTTCCAGGAGTTCATTGCTTCATGCGCACATCACTACAAGTCACCAAGAACGATTCAACTTTCTTGTCAACAACTGCTTGAACTCACTCGAACCAAGAGTCGAATCGAATCGCTTCGGGGAACCGCACAACTGGTACGAGTTCATCGAGCAAATGCTCCAACTTTTGACCGCTGGTCCGAGGACCGTACAGAATTTCGATCTCGACTTTGCCAATTGATGATCTAACCGGCGCTATGCAATAAAACCGGCGCCAGTATGGTCCTTTTTCTCGCACCAAGTTCGGTTGTACAGCCGTAAGAGGTCGTGGTTTGGGATTGGAGATTCGGACAATGAATCCGTCAAATGCCGGACCAGTTTCTCGATGAGCTTCTTCTGCGACGGTGCCGTCTTCCGAAATCTTGTGAAACTCATATTCTTGAACGTGGTACTGATACGTCAGCACATTTTCCTCGGCCAGCGTTTCAACATCTTGTGCCTGAAACGGGAAAAACGAGTTGAGCCGTTCTTTGATTTCATCCCGAGTGGCTGGCCATGTGCTCACCTTGTCAGGATAAATCTCGTCGGTTGCCGCTCGGAGTTTCTCCTTGACGGTCTTCAGGATTAGTGGGTCGGCACTTTCACCGCAGTCGAAACAGAGTTCTACGTAACCCTGCTCACCCCGCAACCGAAACGCGTTGCAGTACCTTAGACTGCACTCGTCTCCATACAATACGCCAACGTAAAACAGCCCGGCTTGTCCGAATTCCCATCCAGGAAGATAATCAACACGATGAATGTTCATATCAATGCGAAATCCTGCTCCAACTGGCACGTCTCGGCTTTTCGCAATTTGGGCGGGACCCGACGGTCGTAAGTTATGCCGCATCAAAGGTCTCACGTTGTACTGCATTACAAAATGATCGGCATCGCTTTGTGTGACAGTCGCCTCAGGCTGTAATTTGGCAATAACCGTTTTCAGTTCATCCCAGAGTTCCGGTTCGTCCGCCTGCAAGTTCGCGGAGAATTGAAACGCGGCAATCAGAGTCAGAATTGATAGAGCACGCATGGGTTTCAACCTCTCTTGTGAGATGCCGGTCCTGATACATGCCCACGCTGCTGCGCGACGTGGGCATGGCACGTTACTACATTAGTGTTCGCCTGCTTCTTCGGCCTCAACCTCAATCGCAACCGCTTTGAAAGCGGGCGTCTTGGACTGTGGATCAACGGCGTCGGGAACGAGGATGTTCGCTTCCGGGTAGTACATGGCGGCGTTGCCGGGTCTGATGTCGAATTCGCGGACGAGGATATTTCGCATTTCCCCTTCTGAACTGCGGACCTGCACGCGCTGGTTGACGTGGAGTCCCAGCCGGTCGATGTCGTGGCGGCTCAGGAGGATGATGTCTCGTCGTTCCTGACCACGGTACAGGTCTTCTTCGTCATACACGACGCTGTTGAATTGCCCTTCGGACCGCAAGGTCATGAGCTGCAGTTCGCTGGCAGAAGGTGTGCGCTGTGGGATTTGCAGAGCAGTGAATTTCGCTTTGCCCGAAGTGGTGGCGAATTTGTACTGCCGTACCGCTCTTCCGGTAACGTGAAACTCTTTTCCCGTTCGATCCAGTTCCCGCAACGCTTCATAGCCGGGAACCATGTCGGCCATGAGTTCCCTAATGGTTTGATGACTCTCAAACTGCGACCAGTCGATACGGTTGTCACCTGCGAACAATGACTTCCCAAGTTGAGCGAGGACGGCGACCTCGCTGCGTGGGCCAGCGAAACGCGGGGCGCCACCGTCGCTGAGTCGAACGAAACTGAACATCGACTCCTGCGACGTCTTCTGCGGTTCTTCATCACGGGGCAGGACCGGGAGAATGTATGTCTCCTCCCCCACACCCCAGGCGTGGCCGCTGTTGAGCGTTGTCGAGAGGTAGACGACGGTCTTCAATCGACTGAATGCCTCCGCCGCGTATTCCGTCGCGGGATTGCTGCCGTAGAGGTTGCCTCCCAGGCAAATAGAGAAATCCATATCCCCCTGATGCGAAGCCTGCATGCAGGCCATGGTGTCGTATCCCGGCGATGTCGGCACCTCAATACCGAACCGCTGCTCAACCTGCTTCAGCATGGACTGTTTCAACGCGGGTGTGACTCCGACAGATCCCAGTCCCTGCACGTTGCTGTGACCGCGAATGGGCATGAGGCCCGCATGTTCGCGACCGACCATCCCGCGCAGTAGCGAGAGATTTACAATCGCCTGCACGTTTTGTGTGCCATGGAGATGATGCGTGATCCCCATGCACCAGCCGATGACGACGTTCTTTGCCTTAATGAATTTGTCTGCAAGACGCGTGATGGTCTCGCGGTCCACACCACTCGACTCCAGGACTTCATCCCAGCCTATTGACTCGACCTGCTGACGAAACGCTTCGAAGTTTTCGGTGTGCTGCTGAATGAACTCGGGCAGGTGAGCGCTGCGGCTGAGCACTTCTTTGGCAATGCCGGTCAGCAGTGCTAAATCACCCCCGATATGCGGCTGCACATAGTCGCTGGCAATTGCACTGCCGAACAGCAGACTGCGCACATCGCTCGGCACGCGGAAATTGACCAGCCCGGTCTCTTTCAGTGGATTGATGACCACAACGTCGCCACCGCGTCGCCGAATTTGCATGAACGTCCGCATGAGGCGGGGATGGTTCGACGCCGGGTTGGCTCCAATCAAAATGTACAAGTCGACGTGATCAAGGTCTTCGAGTTTGATGGTACCGGCGCCGGTGCCAATGGTCTGTCCTAATCCCACACCGCTCGCCTGATGGCAGTAGTACGAACAGTTGTTAACGTAGTTCGTCCCCTGCATGCGAGCCAGCAACTGCAGCAGGAACCCCGCCTCGTTGGAGGAACGGCCACTCGCATAATAGAAGCTGCGCGATGGTCCGGCCTCACGCATACGGCCAGCAATTTGAGTGAGCGCCTCGTCCCACGTAACGGGCTGATAGTGCGACTCGCCCCGCTTGAGCAACATGGGCTGCGTCAATCGCCCCGAATGCTCCAGTTGCCGGGGCGTCATCGCACGGAGTTGATTGATCGTCCTTTTCTGCAGGAATTCGGCTGGCATCGCCGCCTGCATGTCAGAGGCCATGGCCTGAAACGATTTCTTACACACCTCCGGAAAATGGCCACCCTCGTTGACCATCCCACCGAGTTGCCCGCCCATGCCGACCGCACACGTTTTACATGTGTTGCGGGAACGCATGGCCTTCCACATGTTCCACCAGCCAACTCGACTCGCCAGCTTCAGCGAATACCAAATTGCACGCCATCCTCCGCCACTGCGTGGTGCACCTCTCACAGAATCCCTTTCCTTCGACTCATCCAACTTTGTACGCGTTACTGACTGGCTGTTCCTGAATTCGTCACAGGATATCCCGTCCCCAGCCCCGACAAGTCGCGCAGCGACAACACCTTGGCTGGCGACTGCGTGCTGTCCAGAATGGCTTCCAGCCGCGTTGCCGGTCCACCTTCCCCGTAATGTCCAATGGACTGCACTCGGTACACACTGCCTTTGGCCGTAATGAAGGGATCGATGAGACGCAACGTGGTTTGATCAACCAATCCATCGACCAGCAACCAGGCCGTGGTAGAACGTCGGGCAATTTCTTCGGGAAGCGGTTCCCCGTCGGTCCCAATGAATTGACTCTCTGCGATAGCCGTCGCCAAATCGAGCGGAAATTCGGGTATTCCCATGAGGACTTCTGCCCGACAACTGTTAATGCTGATACGGCCCCGGATGGTACTGGCATTTGTTACGGTGAATGTATCGAACAGTGCCGGGAACTCTTCATCCAGCGTCGAACTGCTGGTCCAGGGACTCGTCAGGGTGGTTGGGGTTCCATCGATTTGGGCCGTGACTTCGGCGTCGACTAAATCGTACAGGGAGATGAACTTAACCGCGCCTCCCTCGGACAGGTCCATGCCACCGCGTGTGACGGAATTTTCATTGTTATTTCCTGAGGCCACATTTCGGACAATCGACTGGGCGATGTTTTGCAGGGCGTTGTCGGTTTGCGCGTCGCCCGTGCTGACACCCAATTGTCCATCCAATTGCTCAATGTTATTTGCCCCATTCATGCGGTACGCGACAATAAACTGAGCGACTTCGTCCGGGAACCCTTCGTCGATGATTTGGTCGTACAGTTCCGTCAGCAACGACTGATTGATGTCGATTTTGTCAGACCCATCAGCCCGCAAATTTGACTCCTTACCGTAAACGGTGAGATATGCGGAGAACCCCAAATCGAGAATGCCATCGGCATTGTCATAGGGGAGTTGAGTTTCGCCGTCGTTCTCATTGGGATCGAGCAACCCATTCCGATTGGCGTCTTCGCCGTAGAGCAGTTCATAGGTCATGCCATCGACCTTGAGCAGTTCATCGAGTGATCCCGCCGGGCCATTCGTCGGTTCATACGGCGAAGCGAAACTCTCGTAATCCGCCACCTCCGCACCAAACTCGCGGGCCACATCGTCGTCGTCGACCCAGTCGAGAATGGAATCGGCGAGGTATTCCGTCATGTTCGGGATGTACATGAGCAATTCGCGCGAGTAGTACTCGTCAAGCCCGAACGACTCAATGGCATTGATATTCAGCTTGCCCGACTCATCCATCAGACCGTAACGAAACTGCGTGGCACTGGCGTCGCGTTCCACCGGTGCGACAAGCGAGAACTGTCCGGTGTTACGGGTATCGCTGCCGGAGACAATGGTCACGCCGGAAAAATACGTGGGGTCGTGGTAGTAGTTTTGGTCAATCAGTTCGTCCGGGTTTTCGAGCATAGCGGCAGCATACTCAATGCCCGACTCAGCCAGCAGCCGCGTTTGCACCTCGCGTGCGTACATCTTGGTCGCCTGGCGTTCTGCGATCATGGAGGTCATGAACACGTAGGCCGCCAGCGTCAACAGAACCAGCACCACCAGCACCACGAACAGCGCAGTGCCGCCCCGGTCTCGATGTTGCGATGCCATTGCTGAATCCTCAAATGCGTTGGAGAAAGGCCATTTCCCCACTTAAACCACGTTCCAGCCTATGGTTCTCGCAGATTCAAGCACCTTTGTCGAGATTGAACAGAATTCCGCCGCTACGCCGCGCGCATCTGATGGACAGAATCTTTGCCGGAACTCCGGCCGCCTGAAAATGTTTCTTCAAAACATCACTTTGCAGAATGCTCATCGCCGTTTGCGCAGCTCCGGCATGCACTCGCGGCCTGCGGTCCGGCCTACAGTGCGAACAAACCCAGCTATGCGGCACGAGCAGCGACTGCCGGGACCGACTTCTTCAGTACTACTGTGCTGTAGCGCACGGCCAAATCTTCCGGCGACATCGACGAAAACTGTTCGTGCAACTTGAGGGTCCGCAACTGATTGATGTCTTCGGTCGATCCCTCCCGGGCGTGGTCCTCGGCGACATCGAACCCCGCCTGCCGATACATGTCGAGGTATTCGCAGTGCCGCAAACGATTCTGGTAGTGCAGACTGGGATTAAACGACCGCCAGTCCGTCGGGGCGTACTGCAGGAAGTTGTACACGCCAATTGAACGGTCGAAGTAGGAGTAGTGGTCCTGATAGTCAACCCGGAAGGAAATGACGCCTCCCGGCTTCAGTATGCGGTGACATTCCACCATGATTTCCGCAATATCTTTCGCGGGAATGTGTTCCAGAGTGTTCGTCGTCGCAATGCAGTCCACGGAATTATCCGGCAGACCAGTGGCCCGTGCATCAGAAGGAGCCCGGTAGTCCATGCCCCACCAGTCGTGCATTTGCTGGATTGCGGTATCGACGTGGGAACTCAACTGCTGGTTCGCGACTCGCGGCAACTTGCGACCAACATCCAGCCGGCCCAGTTGTTCCACAGACACATTAATGAGCCACGGACGCAGCAGCCGCCGGATGTCGACCAGGATTTGCTTGTTCACTCCCAGCGCATGGAAAATCAGTGGGCCGGACATGGTCCACCCTGCCCCGAACTGGAAAAACACGGCCTCACCCACCGGGCAATTTCCGAGGCGGCAAAACGTGTCGACGTGCCCGGCTTCGATTTCGAATCGTTCCAGAAACTTCTTGTCAGACGGCGGCAACGACTTCGTGACGTACCGCTGCAGCCAGTAATAGAGAGTTTCCCCGCCGGGAATGCGGGAGAGAACGTTCTGAATTTGGGCTTTTCTATGCCAGTGCATGAGCAATCCTTTGCCAAACCGGATGATCTCCGGAGTCTGCGAGCCACAAACCGTATCAGGGGCTTCGCGATTGGGGCAATATCGAAACGGAGTGGGGATCTATCTCCAATATTCGATCGAACCTGTTTTGTCTGACGGAACTGGCAGTTTTGGTTACAATGCAGACTGCAGCAGAGTTGTGTCAGCTCGGTACGGGAAGTCCAAATGCAAATCAAGAACAACGCGGTCTACTCGCTTGCGCAAAGGTGTTTTTGGGCCCACCTCGGTTACATGTACTTGGATGACGAGAATCTGACTTTCAAAGCTCTAATCAACTACTTTGGCTTGATCTCGCAACAATGGCACTTGAGACACCTTCGCAGCGCAAATTGCCGCAGCGGTTGGTGGGCTGCCAATTTGCATTTCACGACCGTGAACGGCGACTCGTACCAGTTCCTTGTTACCCCAGCGTTTGGTGAGTACGTGAGCGACATTATTCAAAAGCAGGGACTTCGGTAATTCACGCTTCCGCAAACACAATGCACGTCAAGCATGCCCACGCTGCAGCGCGAGGTGGGCAAGGCGCAAGAAAAACGACCTGAAATGCGACGATTGATACCCAGTGAGTCGTCCAGTTCGGTTAGAATGCGATGCGAGTAAACTTCGACTCCAGTTGAAAACATTGACTCGATTGAGATTCAGCGAGATCCAGATCTCAACTCCCGGAAATGGGGTAATAGATCATGACTGTTCGATTATTCGCGGGTTTCGTTGCCATCCTGCTGGCCGTCCTGATGACTGCCATCGTCATCGTTGCCGGTCTCGCTAGGGATAATCTGGCAACTTGGAAAATCGCAACAGCTTTGCTGGTCATCGGGACATCAACCTGGCAGGCGTACCGTAATCTTCGTCATCGTCCTGAGTCCGCTCTGCCCACAGCGGAGAAGTCGAACGCGTCGTAAATGCAACTGGCGGAATGAGTCGCGGCTCATTGGAGACATCTTCCCCGTCCATCATCTGTTCGAGCAGTTCTGCGGCGGCGTACCCGGTGCGGCGGGCATCGAGCTGGACACTCGACAAGGAAGGATTTGCCAAGTCACACAACAGTTCGTCGTTATCGACCCCCAGCACCGCCACCTCATCCGGCACAGCAATGTTCGCTTCGCGACAGACATCGAGCAGTCGCTGAGCCATAATGTCGTAACAGGCCAGCACGCCGACCGGCTTGGGAACCTCCTGAATCCATTCCCGCATCCGCTTCTGTTCCCGCAGCCACGAACCGTGCGAACCATCGGGCGTGGTGCCGAGATAAACCTCGCACGGAATCCCCTGCTCCTCTGCCAATCTGAGGAAATGTTCCTGCCGCCAGCGAGACCAGTTGAAGGCAGAATCACCGCAAAAAGCGAGTTGCCGGAATCCCCGCTCGGCGAGATGGTCAATTGCCAAACGTGCCACGGCTTCGTCATCGGTTTCGACCCACGGAATCCCCGGCACGTGTCGAGCAGCACTCACATCAATGATGGGGACCTTCTTCCGCTTGAGTGCCTGCGCCATTTCGGGTGTTTCAATCCGGGCGATGATTCCATCACCCCGCCATCCCTTCAGCCAGGCGGGTGGACCGGCGGTTCGTTGTTGTTCCGGCAAGGAAACCGACCAGTTCCCATGCTCGCGCTGATACGCAATGACACCACGCAACAACCCCCGCGCATACGCGTTGGACGTTTCGACAAGTAATGCGACAGAGCGGCGCGACACGGTCAGCTCCCAGAAATCAGCACGGGAGGGCGAAGCTCCTGCTGAGCCGCGAAGGTGGTTCAAGCGTCCATTTACAACTGCGGCTCGGCGGGAGCCTCGCCCTCCCAGAACCTTGCCAACGTAAAATATCTCCAATTTTATTCGCATTTTCTCATGGACGGCGGCCCGTCGCAAGTCACAATGGTCGCCACATCAACTCATGCTTGCGCATAATATGCGTAGTGCAGTTCACCCAAGAAAGAATCAACTCCCTGAAGTAGAAGGATAAACCCGATGAGTAAGCAGTTTCGTGTCGCGATGGTGGGCCTCGGTTTTGGTGCGGAGTTCATTCCGATTTACCAGGCGCATCCCAATGCTGTGGTCGAAGCGATTTGCCGTCGTAACGAAGCGGAGTTGAACAAGTGCGGTGACGAGTTTGGCATCGCCAAGCGTTACACGACGTACGAAGAAGTCCTGGCCGATCCGGACATCGACTTTGTCCACATTAACAGCCCCATCCCAGACCACGCCAAAATGTCACTGCAGGCAATGGACGCCGGCAAGCACGTCATGTGCACTGTCCCCATGGCGACGACCATTGAAGACTGCCGCAAGGTCGTCGAGAAAGTTCAGGAAACCGGCCTGAAGTACATGATGGCCGAAACCGTCGTCTACAGCCGCGAATTCCTCTACATCAAGGAACTATACGAAAAAGGGGAACTCGGCAAGATTCAGTACCTCGCCGCCTCGCACCCGCAGGACATGGACGGCTGGCCGTCTTACTGGGAAGAAATGATTCCCATGCACTATGCCACACACGTGGTCGGCCCTTGTCTGGGTATGATCAACGGTGTTGCTGAGTACGTGAGCTGCTTCGGCTCGGGAACTGTTCGAGAAGACATCCAGAAGAAGTCTGGCAACAAGTTCGCCGTCGAAACCTGCCACATCAAAATCAAAGACTCCGATCTCACCGCCCACATTTGGCGGTTCTTGTACGACGTCGCCCGGCAGTACCGCGAAAGTATTGACGTCTACGGCACCAAGAAGAGTTTCGAGTGGGAACTCACCGAACATGGCAAGCACGTGCTGCACACTGCCAAGCGTCCTGAGCCGGAAATTCCAGAACTCATCGAAGTTCCCGACTACGCTCACCTGCTGCCGAAAGAAATCCAGAAGTTCACTCTGCCACAGGAAATCCACGACGCCGGGCACCTTTCGTTCCTGCAGGGCGGCGGCCACGGCGGCTCGCACCCGCACCTGGTCAACGAATTCCTGAACGCTCTGCTCGAAGACCGCGATCCATGGCCAAACGCAGTTCAATCGGCCAACTGGACGTGCGTCGGCATTTGTGCGCACGAATCGGCAATGCAAGGTGGTAAGATTGTTGAACTGCCTGAGTTCACACTCCAATAATTGATGTTGCCCACAGATTGATCCGACCCGGCTTCCATTGAGTTGCCGGGTCGGCTGATTTCATTATTCCTCAAACGCCTCGGTCATCATGCGTCTGTTTTCGCTTCTCAGCCTGCTGCTGCTCACCAGCCAAGTCCAGGCTCAAGATTCGCTCAAAATCCTGTTCCTCGGCGACAACGGTCATCACCGCCCTGTCGAACGGTTCCACGAAATCGAACCAGCCCTCGCTCAGAAGGGGATCGACTTGCGGTACACCGACAACGTTGCCGATTTGAACCTGGAAACGCTGAACAAGTTCGATGGACTCATGGTGTACGCCAACATCGACACCATCGAGAAAGCAGCGGCAGACGCCATTCTGGAGTATGTCGACAGCGGCAAGGCGTTTATCCCGCTGCACTGTGCGACCTACTGCTTCCGCAATGATGACCGCATTGTCGCCCTGATGGGTGCCCAATTCTCCAAGCACGGCGGTGAAGAATTCACGACCGAAATCTGGGAACCGGAACACCCCATTATGCGGGGATACGGCAACTTCACCAGTTGGGACGAAACCTACGTCCACACGAAGCACAATCCTGAAAACCGTACCGTGCTGGAGTACCGCACTAAGGGTGAGCAGGCCGAAGGCAAAACGCGTGAGCCGTGGACCTGGACCCGTACCCATGGTCGCGGTCGCGTGTTCTACACAGCATGGGGACACGACTCCCGCACGTTCACAAATCCTGGCTTCGTCAACCTGCTGGAACGTGGCATTCGCTGGGCCTGCAATGATGATCCCCAAAAGGCCGGTGCCATTGCCGATCCCAATGCTTTCCCGGTCCCGCAAATGACCTCATTGCCGGAAGGCCCGGAACCATTCAAGTACGTTGACGTCGGACCAAAAATCCCGAACTACACACCCGGCACCCGTTGGGGAGTGCAAGGGGCACCGAAGACCACTATGCAGCTTCCGCTTTCGGCTGAAGAGTCAATGAAGCGGTATGTCGTCCCGCAGGGATTCGAGCTGAAATTGTTCGCCACCGAACCACAACTCGGCGCCAAGCCCATTTCCATGAACTGGGATGAACGTGGCCGCCTGTGGGTTTGCGAAACGGTCGACTATCCCAACGCACTGCAACCAGAGAACAAAGGTCACGACCGCATTGAAGTGGTCGAAGACACCGACGGAGACGGCGTGGGCGACAAGTTCACACTGTTCGCCGACAACCTCAGCATCCCGACCGCCATTGTGCCCTTCGACAATGGCTGCATTGTCCAGAACGGCACCGAAACCCTGTGGCTCGCCGACACCAACAGCGACGGCAAAGCAGACGTCCGGGAAATCATCATTACTGGTTGGGCACTCGGCGACACCCACGGAGGTGTCAGCAACTTCCGTCTCGGCCTGGACAACTGGGTCTACGGCATGCAGGGATACAACGACTCCAAGCCCGTCATCAACGGCAAAGCTCAACAATCGTTCCGCATGGGCTTCTTCCGCTTCCGCATTGAAAAGACCGGCAGCAAAGTGAGCGTCACGGAACTCGAATTTCTGCGATCCACCAACAACAACACCTGGGGACTCGGCATTAGCGAAGAAGGTCTAATTTTCGGATCAACCGCCAACCACTGCCCCAGCGTCTACATGCCCATTGCCAACCGCTACTACGAGCGTGTGCGAGGATGGTCGCCGGAAGTTCTGCAAATGATTTCCGACACCCACCTCTTCAATCCCATTACGGAAAAGGTGCGACAGGTCGACCAGTTCGGTGGCTACACCGCCGGTGCTGGCCATGCCCTCTACACAGGCCGTAACTACCCCGAAGAATGGTGGAATCGCCTCGCGTTTGTGTGCGGTCCGACAGGTCACCTCGTGGGAACGTTCGTCCTGAACAAGAACGGATCGGACTATTCATCAACCAGTCCATTCAACCTCGTAGCGGCCGACGACGAATGGGCCGCGCCGATCATGGCCGAAGTCGGCCCCGACGGAAACGTCTGGGTTCTCGACTGGTACAACTACATTGTGCAGCACAATCCCACACCGCAAGGATTCGAAACCGGTCGCGGAAATGCCTACGAGTCTGACTTGCGTGACAAACGCCACGGTCGTATTTATCGCGTCATCCACTCGGGAAATGACCGAGCCATTGAAAACCTCGGTGATGCCTCTGGCGAAGAACTCGTCGCTGCCCTGAAGTCGCCCACCATGCTCGTCCGCCTCAACGCACAACGTGCACTCATTGAACGCGGCAATACCGATGTGGTCCCTCAACTCATTGCACTCCTGCAGGACGACTCCGTCGATGCTGCCGGACTCAACGCTGGAGCCATCCACGCCCTTTGGACTCTCGACGGACTGAAGCAATTGGAAGACGCGAAGGTGCGAGCTGCCGTTACGGAAGCTCTGGGACACCCCTCAGCCGGTGTTCGCCGCAACGCGGCTCAAGTGCTAGCCAAGGTCGAGGGATCGGTTCAGGTACTCGTGTCATCCGCCACCGATGACGACGACGCCCAAGTTCGACTCGCTGCCTTGCTGGCGATTGCCGACCAGAAGGCAGACATTGGCGTGGGACAGGCCCTGGCTCGCATTGCCGATCAGCCGGCCATCATCAGCGACCGCTGGCTCCGTGATGCCTTCACCAGTGCCGTCAGCGTGCATTCCACCGGCTTCCTGATGCAACTGGCGGAATCGAAGAACGTCAGTGACCAAACCCTCAACACAGTTCGCATTGTCGCCGAGCATATTGCTCGCGGAAAGCCGAGTGCGGCAGATGTTCAGCCGGTGCTGACTTCACTGGCCAAAGCGGAGCCCAGCGTAACCGCCGCTTATCTCGCCGGACTCAACAAAGGCTGGCCACAAACGCATTCGCTCAAAATGTCAGATGAACTTGAAGGCTCCATCATTAGCCTGCTGAAAGAGCTCCCCGCTTCGTCCAAGGGCGAACTCATTCGCCTGGCAGGATTGTGGGGCAGCAAGTCGATTGAGAAGTACATCGGTGAAATTGTCGACGCTTTGATGGAGTCAATTGAAGACGAAGACACCGACGTCGCCGAACGTGTGGCCGCCGCCAAGCAACTCGTCGGCATGCAACCGCAGAACGATGATGTCGTCACTGATCTGCTCGACCTCATCGGACCCAATTCGCCACTGGAACTCTCCGCTGGCCTGATTAGTTCGCTCTCGAACAGCCGGGCCGACAGTCTGGGTGAAGAAGTTGTTTCGCGTTTGCGAACCTTGACTCCAAACGCGAAGAGCAGCGCACTGACCATGCTGCTGTCTCGCCCGGAAACGACCGCTGCCTTCCTGGACGGTACCGAAGAAGGAATGGCTTCCCTCTCCGACCTGTCGCTCGACCAGAAGCGTGCTCTCAGCGAACACCCGGTCCGTAACATCCGCGACCGCGCCCGCAAAATGCTCGCCTCTGGCGGTGGACTTCCCAATGCTGACCGCCAGAAAGTTGTGGAAGAACTGCACCACCTGACGGAAGAAAAAGGGAACGTGGAAGCTGGCCTGGCCATGTTCAAGAAGCACTGCATGAAGTGCCACCGCCACGGTGACATCGGGGAAAACATTGGCCCCAACCTCACCGGTATGGCCGTGCATCCCAAGGAAGAACTGCTCGTCCACATTATGGACCCCAGCCGCAGCGTCGAAGGCAACTTCCGCCTCTACACCGTCATGACCGCCGATGGAAGAATCATCAGTGGCATGCTGGCCAGTGAAACCCGGACGTCGCTGGAACTCATCGACACGGAAGCCAAGCGGCATCCTATTCAACGTTCCGATATCGAAGAGCTGGTCTCGTCGCCCAAATCGCTCATGCCTGAGGGATTTGAAAAGCAAATGAAGACCGAAGAACTGCGCGACCTCCTCGAGTTTCTGACGAACAAAGGGAAATACGTCCCGCTCGATTTGCGAAAAATCGCCAGTGTGGTCACGACGAAGCCCATGTTCCACGAAGGGCCCGATGGTCCCGACCAGCTCATTTTTGATGACTGGAAACCCAAAGTCTTCGCCGGCGTGCCATTCCTGATTATTGACCCGAAGGGTTCGGAGGTTCCGAACATGCTCATGCTGCGTGGACGAAACGGCACCGAACCTCCGAAAATGCCAACCGAAGCTGAAGTGCCAGTCAATGCTCCCGCCAAGATCATTCACATGTTGGGTGGAGTCGGCGGCTGGAGTTTCCCAGCCTTGGGTGATCGCACCTCTTCACTTCGTGTCCGCCTGTTCTACGCCGACGGCACACAGGAAGACCACGAACTCATTAACGGTGTGCACATGGCCGACTACATCCGGCGTGTGGACGTGCCACAGTCTGAGTTCGCGTTTGCGGCTCGTGACCAACAGGTACGTTATCTGAAAATTGAGCCAAAACGACCAAATGAAGTGATTACGAAAATCGCATTCATCAAGCCCGATCCCAACGACATTGTGGCTCCTATTGTGACTGCAGTCACCGTCGAGACGCCGTAATTCACGGGAGGGCGAAGCTCCCGCTGAGCCGCGAACGTGGTTCAAGAGTCCATTTGCAAATGCGGCTCGGCGGAGCCTCGCCCTCCCTGTCGTTTTCCGAAGCAGTGAAAGGTCGTGCCCATTCCAAGGGGCACGACATGTTTCTGGCATACTCGCTTTGCCAGATTGTTTCTCTGGGTGATATACTGCAAGTTGCAATGGTTTGCCTTTTCCTCGAAAAGATTCAGCAGCTCGGAGTTGTCACAATGCGTTTCACTGCCCTCGTCGTTTTGTTTTCGGGTCTTGCCGTCTCGGTTCTGCGTGCAGATGACAAACCCCAGGTTCCTCCTCCCAATGCCGAAGCGGTTGCCGCAATTAAGGCATTAGGTGGAAACGTCATGCAAATCGCTCAGAACGACGCGCATCTCGACGTCACGCTGCACCTGGCAAGCAGCGACGTCACCGATGACGCGCTCGCCCAGGTGGCCAAGCTGGAAGGCGTGGTCTGGCTGAATTTGGCCGGGACAAAAATCACCAACGCCGGCCTGGCTCACGTCAAAGGCATGAAGTCTCTCCAACGACTGCATCTGGAGAAGACAGAAGTTGGCGACGAAGGCGTGGCACAGCTCACTGGTCTGGAGAACCTGGAGTACCTCAACCTGTACGCCACCAAGGTCACCGACGCTGGCCTGAAAAACCTCAATGGCCTGAAGAACCTCAAACGCGTTTACGTCTGGCAGTCGCAAGTGACTGATGCGGGAATCGCGGAATTGAAGGCCGCATTGCCGGAAGTCACCGTCATTGGGGCACTCGATTTGAAGCCGGTTGAACCCGCGCAGCCGGAAGAAAAGAAAGAGGAAGAGAAGAAGGAGTAACGACGCCTCTGGTCGACGCTCCCTCATCGAAAACAGGCAGGTCTCGGTTGTCGCAAACGCTCACACAACTGGCCCAAATTCGCTCGCAAGTGCGTATCCGGTTGTTATTGCGAGGCATTGCCTGTTTTCTGTCCGTGCTTCTCGCCGCCCTGCTGATTGCAGGACTTCTCGACTGGCTGCTGCAGCTTGAATCGAGCATTGGCCGCTGGATCACCCTGTTTTGTCTGCTTGCCCTGTCCCTCTGGTCCGCATGGCGTTGGCTGATTCGGCCCTTGCGCAGGCGAATCTCGCTAACAGACATCGCGCTGCAGTTGGAGCGGCAAGACAGTCAGTGGGGAGGAAGACTTGCTGCGCATGCCGACTTGGACGAGCACGCAAATTCCGGCGACATCCCTCAACTTGAGCACGCGTGGAAAACTCCTACAGCTTTGCCGTGGCGTCCCGTGCTCTGGCCCGCGGCTGGTCTAGTGGGACTCTGTTTTGTCATTGGATTCTTGCTGACAACATACCGTCAGCACGTGCATGTGGCATTCATTCGAACCGTATTGCCGGCAGAGCAAATTCGCTGGCCGCGGACGACGCGTCTGAAACTCGTCACGCGTGACGGAACTCTCCTGAATGCCACACGTGCCATTACAGTCAATTCGGGCCAACCGTTGACACTGCATGCGCGCGACGAAGAAGGTCCGCCTCCCAAACAAGTCATTTGGGAAATCAAGCATCCCGGCGGCCGAATCGAAAAGCATGCAGCGAAACAAACCAGCCGTTCGGGCAAGGGGCAAGGGTTTCAATTCACCTGGATTCCAGACAAAGGGGAAAGCTGGATTCGTGTGCGTGGCGGTGACGACGACTCCATGGCCTGGCATCCCGTTCAGTCGGTCACGCCCCCCCGCCTGTTGAGCACCGACGTTGTGCTGACGTATCCCAGCTATTTGGCCATGCCACCGGCGGAACTGTCCCACTTGCCCACCAAACTGAGTCTGCCGGTTGGGACACAAATTGAAATTCGCGGCACAACTGACCGCCCCGTCTCGAAGGTCGAACTTCACTTATCAGGCCGCCCCACGCGCGATGTTGAAGTCGCACCGGACCAGACGAGTTTCACGTGGCGATCACTCATCTCCACGACCGACCGCATTGTGTACTGGTTTAATTTGACTGACACGTCCGGCGTCACAGCCCGCCACGCTCCCCGACACGAATTCATTCCGGTGGCCGACGCCCTCTGTGCCGTCCGCATTGTCAAACCGGAAGGGGATTTATTTGTCACGCCCAGCGCCTCAGTTCCTCTCGAACTTGCCATCCAGGATGACTTCGGCGTCCAGGCCGTCGAATTGGTAGTACGCCAAGCAGAATCATCACAGGTTGCCTGGAAGCAACAATGGACATCGGATATCGCCAGCGAACAGCGCGTCGCGGCACGATTTCAGCTTTCGCAGGAAGCAGATTCACAACGCGAGGCACTCGTCATCACTTCACCGCTTGGACAGCTCACGGAAGGTACCGTCGTGGAACTTTCCGTTCGCGGTCGCGACTTTGCTCCGGGCGATGACCGCTGGAGCGAGAGCCCGCGACGTGTGTTCCACATTGTTTCATCAGCAGAAAAGACCCAGGAACTCATTCAGCGCGTCTTGACGCACTCACGATCATTGCACGATCAACTACGGTCGCTGCATGCTTTGCAAACCGAAATGCAGCAGGCCAGTACTTCAGATGAACCTGATAACACCGCGCTGCAAATGCATCAGAAATCGCTCCAGCGACTGCAGCAGGTACTCCTCTCGCAACGTCAGCTCATCCAAAGCGAATTGGGTATCGTGGCCCAATTCGTCGCCGTCATCGACGAAGCAGACAACAACCGGCTCGATACCGAGGCACTCGCAACACCTCTCGGCCACATTGTCCGGCGACTTGAAGCACTGAACGAACAAACGCTTCCAAGCGCCCAACAGGAACTGGCGGACGCCACGGAGCAAGTGCGAATCCTCCTCGACGACAACCAGACACTTGCCGACTGGCTGCGTTCGTCCAATGGAAATTCCACTCGTTTGAAACTTGCGGTTCAATCGACAGTGAACGGATGGCAGGAAATTGTCGACATGCTGGCAACCTGGAGTCGCCAGCGTGACTACATCGACCGGTTCGATGAGCTGTTCGCGCATTTGAAGTCACTTCGCGAACAGACGATACCGGTTGGTCAACGAACGCTCGGAATTGCCTTTGCGAAACTCGCTCCAAACGACCGCGCCGCTTTGGCCGACATTGCCAATGACCATCGCCTGTTGGCGTTCGATTTTCGTGAGCTGGAGCAACCTAGCGAGGAAGAAACGCAGGACGCACTCTTCCGTCAGATCGCCCCAAAATTGCAGGAAGCCGATACGTCCACAAACCTTCAGCAAATCGCCGAAGCAGTTGGCCGAAACAACATTGGGCAGGCCATGCAGAGCCAGCAGGACATCATCCGGAAGCTGGAAGAAATCGTGCAGTTACTGAAGGGAGACATTCCCAAAGCCTCGGAGAATTCCATCCGGGGAATTGCTGCTGCCCGCCGCGAACTTGAAGACCTCTTCTTCAAACAGAAGCAGCTACTGGAACGCATGTCATTCGCCACCCTCTCCGAAGATGCCGAGTCACGCGCTCTTCTCGAACGGCTCACGAAACAGCATGAAGAACTGCTAAACACCGCCGAACGGCTCTCACGGAATTTGCAGGACATTGGGCTCGACATCCCAGCCACGCATCTTGCCGATGCCGCGCGCCATGTACGTGAGAGTCGCCTCCTCCTGCCCCGACAACGAACTGAGGAGTCGAAGAACCACCTCCAGAATGCTCAGAATTCGATTCAAGAGGCACTCGAAGAAGTACAACGACTCGAATCGATGCTGCAGCAGCAACTGGTAACGGCATCGATGCAGAATGCGGGAGAAACGTTGAGAGGACTCTCGCTCCGGCAAGACCGTCTGGCAGATGAAACAACTCGACTGCGAAACGTATTCACCAACACAGGGCGCTGGACTCGCGGGGAACTCAAATCACTGCTTGACCTGTCACGAGCGCAGTCTCAACTTGCAAATGAACTCATACAACTGCGGCTCGAAGTGGTCGACCTCAGCCTGTTCCAGGCCGTCGCCGCTGATCTTGAAGACCGCATGAAGCAATGTGCCGAACAGCTTGGCCAACGCGATGTATCCGACCAAACTGAACAGTCGCAACGCGACATTGCCCGCCAACTGAAAATCGTTGCCGACTCATTTGCAGCGACCGGTCCCCAATCCACTGCCTCGGCGTCAAGTGGTGAACAACCATCGCAAGGAACGGAAACAGAACCGGAGTTCACGGCACTACAAGAAGCGGAGCTACGCCTCATTGCCGCCCTGCAACTCGACCTCGCCAACCGCACCGAAGAACTACTGAACTCGAATCTCACGGGTGATCAACTCGAAGAGCGACGGCAGCAACTCGCCAACGAACAGGAACGCCTGAGCCGTTGGCTGCGTTCAATTCTGGAAGCCGATGAAGTCCCAAAGCCGAATTAATTTGCAGGGTGGGTGCAGTCCGCGTCAACGCGGACGGTGCGTTGCGCCCCCTGCAAAACTGAAGGTCAACATTTCGATGCGCAAGATTCTGAGTGTTCTAATCTTTGTGTTGCCAACGTTGTACTGTGGATGTCGCGATGCGTCGCCCGATCCTGGTATTCGGAGTGGCCAGGTTTCACAGTTTCACTGGCGTTCAGAAGTCGACGAACGAATCTGGGTGGACGATGCAAGCGGATTTACCGAGTCGCCCCGGTGCGGTCTGTTGACAGTTGGGGGGGATAAAACGTCATTGTTGCGTCCTCAGAAGATTCCTGAGAAGACAACAATTGTCTGGTGGCATGGGGACCGAACAACTGGGCGTGAAGGCAAGACCGAGCAGACACTGCCGATTCCAGAACGTGTCGATGCTCAGAAAACTGTGTTAACATTCACGTTCCATAAAGACAAAAACTGGAGCATTGAGTGGCGACGCCCTCCAGACCTCAGTCAATACATTCCTCAACCTGAAATCGCGGTGGAAGGCGCCGTGACCGTCGCGTGGCGATCGGAGCATGACGAGTTTATCACGATCACAGAGGTGCAGGGCATTGACCCCGTACCACCGTTTCTTCGCAAAGGTGGGTTAGGCACCGCGACGGTCCAGCCGAATGACATCCCCGCACAAATAGATATCAACTGGGCTTTTGCACCGCTATCTGAAGCGAAGAACGCTGTGAAGCACAAGGAAACGTTAACAGTTCCTCCTATCACGAATGGACAGGATAATTCGGCACTTATAATCACATTCGCAAGTGACGGACATTGGAGTTGCGAATGGATGTCGAAGTCGAAAATGGAGTCACTAAGGTAGTTTCCGGAGGGGCCAGTACTTCACAGGTTGGTTGCTGCAGGTACAAGTGATGAAACTGGCAATGTGTCTAGATCAGACGAACCGCCATCTGGACGGGTCGTGCGGTTGAGGTTTGCGATGAACAGGACGTAGCTCACTCCAAAGCGGACACTTGCTTTACACGCCCTGCGAATCTTTCGGCTGCAGCAAATTCTCCCAAGCCATCAAACCCACAAATGGACTCGGTCCCGTAAACTCTCCGGCATACGGCGTTCTACTGCCCGCTTCAGGAAATTGATGTGATCGCGGGTTGTAAAATGAGCCAGAATGATGGCTTCATTCTGGAAGCGATCGGCACGTTCCAGAATGTCGTCGAGGTGCATGTGCCCGAACTTGTGGATTTTTTCTTTACGATGCTCCGGACGGTAAAACGTCATTTCGGTAATCAGGATTTTGGCAAGGTAGTTTGCGGGATCGGCGTCCAATCCCTGCGGAGCCGTATCGCCCGTGTAACTGACGAGCGGATAGCGGACCTCCTCGCTCACTTCGGTTCCGCTCAAACGGATGTCACGGATTTCGCTTCCGGACATTCCCGTGAATTCAGCCTTGAGCTTCTTCCGTCGATCCCACACCACGTACCCGACTGATGGGACGGTATGTTTGGTCTCGAACGCAGTGACCACGTGTTCGCGGGAGAGTTCGAATTCCTCACCGGGAGTTACCGGCACGAGGTTGCAAACCATGCGGCCACGGTCCAGCTTCTGCCACGACTTCAGCATCCGTTCGACATGATCGACCACCGAAGCAGGCAAATAAATGGTCGGCGGTTCCATTTTCATCATGCGGCGTCGTGCTACGTACGCAGGCAACGCAGCCAGGTGGTCCAGGTGGGCGTGCGAAATCAGAAACGTTTGCGTGCCCATGAACGACCAGGGGCTTCCGCCCATGTCAAATCCCAGTTTCAGCTCTGGAATTCGCCAATAGGTTTGAACGGCCCCGCGAGAGTAGCCCTCAACGGTTAAATCCCCGAAGGTCTTGGTAATCAGCGGCAGGTTATCAACAGTCATTCCAACGGCTCAAAATCAATTCCGTTACAGCCTGCCATTCTGACCGACTATCCTCGGCGTCCACTCCGGACATTCCATATCGCAACATGTTCGACGCGTTCGGCCAAACAAAGTTCGGCACTTATAGCAGCAAATCTCGCAGACGTTGAGTCGCAAAGGGGGATCATCACAAACATTCCTGCAGTTGGACTTCTCCCACCCCAAATGCGGACCTAACATGGGGAGAGGTTCGAATTCGTTTTAACAGACAGCCCGTGTCGCATCACTCCTCAGCTCATGGATTGCGTTTTGAAGACACCCGTTTCTGGGTAATTCACCGGCGCCTGGAGTACGGCCCGTTCGACTACGAATGGAGCCCCGATTTACGTGGGATTGAACTCACCTACTGCGGCCAGAAATTCGGCGAAATTTGCAGCGAATGTGAAATCTACGCCGATCTCCGCGAACACTCGCTCCCTATGCGCGTGGTGGAAGTGGCCAGCGTGGTCATGGGATGCATGCTGCTCGGCGTCATTAGCGGACACAATTCGTGGGAAAAAACTGAGTTTCTCAAGCGCACGCTCGCCAGCCGCGGCTACGAGCAATTTTGCTCGCAGTTCGAGGCCTCGTAATTCCCTAAGCAAATGCGTTAAGCCCGAATCTCAAGGAGATTGCGGCGAAAGGGACCGGTCGGCACGGGCAATTCCAATATGCACCCATTCCCCATTGACCCGCCCCGGCGAAAGGACCTATAGGCTTCCTGCCGTCACCGCACATTTCGGAAGTTACCTCCTTTTATGAGTGCTCAGCACCAACACGCAGATTACGTCCCGGTCCCACTGCCTGAAAAACTGCAGCGGCCAGCATTGCGCGTTCATCACGACGACGCAGACCCCGGAATTCTCAGCGGGACAGATGAAAAGCTCAATTTTTACACGCACGGCGCTGGATTCGCTGCCAGCGTTATTGGGACGAGCGTGCTCTTTCTGGCGTGCCAGGGACTTGGCGACTTCTGGCTGACAATAGCCTGCGTTTTGTACGGTCTCGCCCTGATGTCCGTCTTCGGTGCGTCAACGTTGTCGCACGGTGATTTTTCCCAGGAAAAGCGGCACTTGTTTCGCACGCTCGACCAGGTCAGCATTTTCCTGCTCATTGCAGCAAGTTCGAGCCCTTTTCTGCTTGCCTACTGTCGCAACTGGTGGGGCATGTGCTTGTTGGGTGGAACCTGGGCTTTGGCACTTGCCGGAGCCGGGGCCAAACTGTTCGTAACGCGTAAACACATCGTGCCCGTGTGGTACTACGTGCTCGTCGGCTGGTTTCCCGCCATGAGTCTCATCAACATTGCTCCCATGCTGGGGTACGGCGGCGTCGGCCTGTTGCTTGCGAGTGGCGTCGGCTTCACGACGGGTGTTTGGTTCCTGGTGAATGACCATCGAGCCACGTGGTACCACGCCATTTGGCACGTGCTGGTCGTACTGTCGACAGGCTGCCAGTATTGCGCCATTCTGTTTTTCGTGGTTCGCTGATCACCTTCTGATTTCCGTAGTGCGTGTGCAGCAAGTCACCGCCATCATGGTGGGTTACGTCCGCGAATCGGACGTTGCTCCCAAAATGAGCAGGCTTTCGCATTGGACGACTTGTGTAACGCACCGCGTTTTTGACGCGGACTCCACCCACCCTACAAAACTCTTCGTGGTTCGCTAACAGCACCACATCAGTGCGCATCTTCGTCGCTGCCAGCACCTGACGCTGAAATCGCAGGCGCCGTTCGTACGCAGTCACGACCGCTCGCCTTTGCGGCGTAGAGAGCGGCATCGGCGGCGGCAAACAACTCACGCGGTTCGCGTCCATTCCGCGGACAAATGGCAATTCCCAAACTGGCTGTCACAGGAATGGTCACTCCCTCATGCACGACCGGAGTCGACCGAATCGACTCACGCAGGGCTTCGGCAATGCGGTTTGCTCCCGAGTAGCCCACGCCCGGCAAAAGCACCCCAAGTTCCTCGCCCCCTAAGCGCGCCACGAGCGGTCGGTCCGTCACACGGGTCTTGCCGACTTCCCGTTCCAGGCGATGAGCCACCTCCTGCAAAACGGCATCTCCTGCGGGATGCCCGAACTCGTCATTCACTTTCTTGAAATGGTCCAGGTCAATGAGAATGAGACTGCAGAACTCATCCAGACTTCCGGAAACCTGAAGTTGCCTCGCCATTTCATGATCGAACGTATGCCGGTTCGCCAGCTTGGTCAGTGAATCGCGTCGCGCCTGTTCTTCGACCACCACGCGGTCCACCGTGCGGGACAGCGTCTGCATGAGGTAGCGGGCCGCCCAGTTGATAATTTGTCGATCCACTTCGCCAAGGTTAATCGCACTGCGTGAGGTCAAACAGAGCAGGCCCACGGGGTCATTTCCCGGTGCCAGCGGTGTAATGGCAATGGATTCGACCTGCCCAATGTTGGCCCAATGCGTGTTGCGGTCGTGCGTTAACACAACCAGTCCCGAAACGTCGAGATGATCGGCGACGACGGAATCTTCGATTTGATACCACGCGTCGAGAGCATCACCCTCCAGCCCAGTTCCCGCCCAGCAAAAACGGTCGATTTTCCGGGAATTATCCTGCTGCGTCAGATACAGCGACACACGGTCAAACCCTGTCGCCTTGGCAAGAATTCGCAGGAATTCCCGCAGCATTTCCATGGGCGAAGCAAACTCCATGTCGGCAATGGTGCGCAGTTCCAACATAATGCGCACCATCCGATTCTCCCCCTCCTCAATGCGTTCCGCGACATTCGCGGGAACCGGAATTGCCGCCACCCAACGCTGAGTTGCCCAACTGAGGAGTCTCAAGTTCTCTGCGCGATCACCTGTCCACTCGGGAATGTGTGTCGTGCAGAGAATGCGGTTCACGGGAACATGTTCACCACAACGCAGCACAAACAACTCCGGCACAACACGGGCCAGCTCCGATGGCAGCCTGAGCAAACGTTGATGACGCAACTCATGCTCTCCCAGTTGCACGCGACCATTAATTTCAAGCTGATCCCACAGTTGCGGCGAAACCGTCACGCGGGTCAACATGGCGCGATTGCCTGCCGCAACCGTCAACTGCGCCGCGGTGCCATCCTCACCACGCTCCATCACCCACAACTGGGGCTGCGCATCGTGCGGCAACCATCGTGCTACGAGGAGAGCCAGTTCTTCGGCCGATGAATCCCCATCCACCAGCCGGGAGAGCCATTCCTGCTGAAACGCCGCCTGCGAATACGACTCCTGCAGATGATGCAAGTCTTTCCGTATGGCGTCGATTTGCTCATCCCGTGCAACCGTCCGATGCCGCCAAACATACTCGCGCAGCAGCCAAATGCAGCACAGCAGAGCGCAGGCGGCCCACCAGTAGGCGACACTCGGAATGTCCACAGCCAGAGTCATGCAAAGCGAATTCGTGAGGGTTATGAACTAACCAATCGAGCGACAATCGTCCCATAAGGTTGGACAACTCTCCAGTCCGACCGGACTCAACCAGCACACGGTTTCACGATTCCGCGCTGAAAAACAACCGGTACTTGCGTTAAGTTCAGGAGAATCTGGCACAATTTACGAAATTCCCTCTTCCCACAGCATGAGTCTCCCGATAACATCCCCTGCCGCCTTGAGCAGGGGCTTTAAGTAGAGGGACCGTTTGCTCCACGTGAACTTTCCCTCCCCCAAGCTGAATTTCAGCAAATCTCCCTGCTGCTTTCGGGACTCTTTCACTCTGAATGCCCTTAATACTCAGCGTGTTTGCGTTCCAGGTCCAGTTTGGTAAGGCACACGACGGCAGTCTCGTCCTGTCAACCAACTGTTGCTTTGCAACCTGTTAGGGCAAAACGACATGCAACACCCCATTCGAGCAGTTTGGACTCTCTAGGAACCAGCTTCTTCAACGCTTGAAGAAATTGGTGTTGCAGCTCTTTGTCGTCATGTAGGCGATCTGGTGATCGCTTTCCGTATTCTCTCTCTAAACCTTCCTCTGAACAATGAACCTCCAAAAAGTCCGTAACATCGGTATTTCCGCCCACATCGACTCCGGGAAAACCACCCTCACTGAACGCATCCTGTTCTACTCCGGCCGTATTTACAAAATCGGCGAAGTGAAGGGTGATGGCGACGGCGCCGTCATGGACCACATGGAGCTCGAAAAAGAACGTGGTATTACCATTACCTCGGCAGCCACACAGGTTGCATGGGATGGAACCACTGTGAACGTTATCGATACCCCAGGCCACGTGGACTTCACCGTCGAAGTGGAGCGCAGCCTCCGCGTGCTCGACGGTGCCGTGCTCGTGCTCTGCTCGGTGGGTGGCGTGCAAAGCCAGTCGCTAACCGTCGACCGCCAAATGAAGCGATACAAGATTCCACGTATTGCCTTCGTCAACAAAATGGACCGTACCGGTGCCGACTTCTACAAGGTTGTCGGTCAGGTTCGCGAAAAGCTCGGCCTGAACGCCATTCCTCTGCAAATGCCTATTGGCTCCGGTGCCGACTTCGAAGGGGTCATTGACCTCATCGACATGGAAGCCTGCTACTACGATGGTTCTCAAGGTGAAACCGTTCGCCGCGAACCAATTCCAGCGGCGCTCCAGGACGAAGCCCACGAGAAGCGTCAGGAAATGCTGGAATCACTGTCGATGTTCAGCGATGAACTGATGGTTGCCCTGCTGGAAGAGCAGGAATTCCCCAAAGAAGAGCTCATCAACATTATCCGGACGGCCACTCTGGCTCAGGAAATGGCTCCAATGCTGCTCGGCTCGGCATTTAAGAACAAAGGTGTTCAGAACCTGCTGAACGCCGTTGTCAGCTACTTGCCCTGCCCGCTCGATCGTGCCATTTCGGCCATTGACGTCACGGCGACGGAGAAGGCCATTGCCGCTGGTGAAATTCAGGATGGCGAGGAAAAGCGTGTTCCGCTCACCACCAACACGGACGATCCTCTCGTCTGCATGGCATTCAAAATCGTGCAGGAGCAGTTCGGCCAGTTGACCTACACCCGCATTTACCAGGGTAAAATCACCAAAGGCGAGTCCTACGTGAATACCCGTACCGGAAAGAAAGTTCGGTTCGGTCGCCTCGTCCGCATGCACTCCAACGACCGCGAAGACATTGACGTCGCGGAAGCTGGTGATATTGTGGCCGTGGTCGGCATCGACTGTGCCTCCGGTGACACGTTCTGCGGCGACGGCGTGAATTACTCACTCGAGAACATTTACGTTCCCGAGCCCGTGATTCGTTTGTCCATCGAACCAGCTCAGCGTGACGGTGCCGATCGTCTCTCCAAGGCTCTCGAACGTTTCCGCCGGGAAGATCCAACCTTCCACATGGAAACAGACCCAGAAACCAAGGAAACCATCATCGCTGGTATGGGTCAGCTCCACCTCGAAATTTACATCGAGCGTATTCGTCGCGAATACCGCTGCGATGTGAACGTGGGTGCTCCGAAAGTGGCATACAAAGAAATGCCCACCAAGGAAGTTGAGTTCAACTACAAGCACAAGAAGCAGACCGGTGGTTCTGGTCAGTATGCTCACGTCGTTGGTCGGGTGTTCCCACTTCCGGAAGATTCCCCTGTCAACTGGGAATTCAACAACAAGATTTCACAAGGTCGCATTCCAACTCAGTACATTCCGGCAGCCAAAGCTGGTTTTGAGCGTGCTCTCGTCAAGGGACCGCTGATTGAGTCAGAAGTTGTGCGTGTCGGCTGCGACTTGACAGACGGTAGCTACCACGACGTGGACTCTTCTGAAAAGGCGTTCGAAACTTGTGGTTGGGCAGCAATGCGTGAAACGCTGGAAAAATCCGGCATGGCACTGCTTGAGCCCATCATGAAGCTCGAAGTCGAAATCCCAGAAGAGTACCAGGGACCAGTTACCGGTCACATCAGCAGTAAGCGTGGTGTTCTGAACGGAACCGACGTTCGCGACGGCACCACCGTCATTTACGCTGAAGTGCCACTGGCCAGTATGTTCGACTACGCCAACGAAATCCGTTCGATGACGCAAGGTAAGGGTGGCTTCACCATGGAATTCGGTTCCTACAAGCAGGTTCCACGAAACATCCAGGAAGAAGTTGTCGAACAACGCCGCAAAGAAAAGCAGGAACGTCTCGCCAAGGCGTAATGTTTACTGTTAGTTGAATTGACGAGAAAGGCCCTCCGCGAAAGTGGAGGGCCTTTCTTTTTTTGCTTCATGCGAAGGCGTGGTAGGCCGGACCGGAGGTCGCAGACACTTGCCGTAGCTGCGCAAACCAAGCCTTCTCGATGAGACGCCAAGTACTCGAGCCGGCTCACAGCCTGCGACCGGAGTTCCGGCACAAGCGAGGTTTGCTTGTTACGGCCTACACTCTCTACTCCCCAGCAAGACTGCCAACCTCCACACGCACAAACCAGATCTCGTTGTAACTCTTCGTTCCCGTCTTCCCTGCCTCGAACAGAATGCCGACAACTTCGCCACTCAGTCGCACCATGTCGCTGTAAGCGGCTGGACCGACATGAATGAGTGGACCATCTTGCCAGGTTTTGGTTTCATCAGTCGAGTAGCGCAGCCGCAAATCGCTACGACCTTTGCCTGAAGGACCGTTGTCGTCCGCTCCGCAGAACAGAATCAAATTCGCTTTCGCGCCGTCCAGAGTCGAAGCCATCCGCTGCAGCGAACATTGCACAACGGGAGGATCGATGACTCCTTCCAACGGTTGATAAATGGGAAACGGCCCTTCCGTTTGATGCTCAAAGGTGGCTCCCCCGTCGTTGCTGTAAACAACAGCGCGCGTGCCGGGAGCTTTGCCATTTTGATCACGGGCGTTGAAACAGAGGCGCCCATCGTTCAGCTCAACGACAGTCGTTTCGTTCGGTTCCAGGTCATCTTCGTACGCCCCATCAACTCCGCCAATTTTCCAGGTGAGTCCGTGGTCATCACTGTAAATACAATGGCCGCCGCATGGTCCACGGTCAGCTCCGCCACTTCCGAGTCGATGGTCGCACGGCACAACCAATCGCCCTTTGTGTTCGCCTCGCTGCAATTGAATTGAATGAACAGGGCCAGTGGCATACCAGCCCCATCCTTCCCGCTTCACGCTGCTCGTAATGTCACGCCGTGGAGACCACGTTGCCCCATTGTCGTCGCTGTAAACCACGAACACCTTGTCGTTCTCCAGCGTAAACGGCAGCCAGATTCGGCCTGCATGCTCAGGATCCAAATGATCCACGACAGGCGCGGGATTGCCTGCCGTAATGGGGGGAGGATTCTCACCAAACAGCGACTTGAAATCATCGGCCGCCTGCACCACCTGCAATTGTGACCAGGACTTTCCCTCATCCGTTGAGCGTTTCATGACGAGGTCGATTTTGCTGGCATCGCCCCCTTCGCGCGCCTCACAGAACGCCAGCAAATCGCCATTCGCCGCCTGAACAATGGCGGGAATTCGGTACGCGTTGTAACCGCCGGTTCCATTCTGGAAGACCGGCACAAACTCGTAGTCCGCCGCCAGCAGTGGCGACGCAAACGCAATGAATAGCATTGGGAACAACCGTGCCATGAAGTACTCCTCAGTTGAAGGACAAAGTCGCAATAGGGGTTCATGAAAAGTCTATCGGCAACGAGTACAATCCTCACCCGAAAGCCACAATTCTGCTCCGAGGTAAGGACATGATTGACTCCCGCAACGACTCAGTTCATCACATTTGGTTGCTGATGCTGTTCACATTTACGGGACTCGGCACGACCGCTTTCGCTCAACAGCCGGCGCGTCCCAACATTCTGTTCATCCTGGCAGATGACCTCGCCTGGGCCGACCTTGGCTGTTACGGACACCCCTGGCATGAAACGCCGCACCTCGACAAACTCGCCAGCCAGGGGATGCGTTTCACCGACGCCTACGCTCCCGCCCCGATTTGCTCCGCCTCCCGCGCGAGCTTTTTGACAGGCAAAACAACCGCGAGGCTTGGCTTCGAATTTGTCACCAAACAGCAGGGCGGCACTCAGCAAATCGATATGCAGTTGCCGCTACAGGCGCCGCCGTTCACGCTCAACCTCCCACTTGAGGAACAGACCATTGCCGAACAACTCGGCGGCCTGGGATACCACACCGCGTTCTTCGGCAAATGGCATTTGAACGCACACCACGAACGCTACCTGGGCTGGAGCCCCACCCACGGTCCAGCCCAGCAGGGATTCCAAACGGCCATCGAAGATTTCGGGGGGCATCCCTACTCCTGGGGAAAACGCACGCCCGAGCCACTCCGTCAGCAGGATGAATTCCCCGCCGACACCATGGTCGACCGCGTTGTTTCCTTCATCAAAGCAGACCACCCCGAGCCATTCTTCCTCATGGCGTCGCAGTTCTACGTCCACACACCAGTCAAGACCCCGTGCGAATGGCTTACCGATCAGTATGCTGAAACGATTCCGTCCGACTCCCCAGCTCGCGAACGTCGAATTCGCTATGCCGCCTTCGTCACCACACTGGACCACTACGTCGGTCGCATTCTCGCAGCACTTGATGAGAGCAGCCTCACCCAGAACACCATTGTCGTGTTCACCTCAGACAACGGCGGCCATCCGGAGTACACAACCAACGCACCTTTTCGAGGATCCAAATGGAACCTCTACGAAGGAGGCATCCGGGTTCCATTCATTGTCCGGTGGCCGGGAATGGTACCAGGGGGAGCGACAAGCAAAGCACCTGTGGTTGGCTACGACCTATTACCCACACTCACCACCATACCCAGTGACCGAGCTTCGAAAACAGGCGACGGAGTCAGTCTATTGGGCGAATTGCTTGGGTACGAATTAGTACCTCAGCGCGACCTAATTTGGCACTTCCCGTACTACCACCCTGAAACGGGTTTCGCCGCTGCCCCAGACACCATTGGCACCGGCGACTTCGTTACCAGCCGCACGCGTCCGCAGTCTGCCCTCCGCCGCGGCAAGTACAAGTTGCTGCATTTTTACGAAGACGGACGCAACGAGCTTTACGACCTCAGTATCGACCCCGGCGAGCAGCACAATTTGGCGACGGAACAACCGAAACTGACAACCGACCTCGCGGACGCCCTTGCTAAACACCTCAAAGAAATGAACGCGAGGTTTCCGACGCAAACAGCGAAATGACGCGAGCTATCCACCCGAAATTGGCGGCAGGAGTACAACTTCGGCACCGTCATTGAGGAGATGTTTCGCGGCTTCAGATGGCACGACGGGCTGATTGTTCAACACAATCAGCAGACTCCGCTGCACATTGCTTTCAGCATCCACCAGATACTTCGCCAGTTCTGGCTGCCGAGCGGCGAGTTGCTGCAAGCCCTCTGCCAATGACACTCCGTCTGATAACTCAAGCGTAGTATGATCAGCCTGCGCCAAATGTCGCAGTTGAGCTTCGAGATGAAACGTTACGTTTGCCACAATTCCTGCTCGTTCATTGCTTCGTGAAGCCGCACACCTTTGTGCTACTTCAGCTTCTCTTTCAGACGCTCGACTAGTTCTGAATCGGGCAGTTCTTTCTCTTCTTCGAATTCGAGAGCCTTTTTGTAAATGTCTTTCGCCTCATCGCCGCGATTCAACTTGACCAGACAATCTCCCAGGTGCTCGAAGAGTGTGCTGTCTTCGCCGCGCTCCGTCTGTGTCGCCTTGTGCAAATACTCGAACGCTTCCTGGAATTCACCGACGCGATACAGCACCCAGCCCATGCTGTCCTGGTAGGCCGCGTTATCGGGCTCGGCTTCCAGTGCAATGGAAATCATTTCTCTGGCCTTCTCCAGATTCTTGTTCTGGTCCGCCCACAAGTAGCCCAGGTCATTGTTCGCCTGCGGATGTTCAGGATTCTCTTTTAAGATATCGAGCAAGACCTGCTCGCCTTTGGGCATGTCTCCCTGCTTCACGTAAATGTTCGACATGAGGAATTGGCAATCAAGCGTCATCTTCTTTTCGTCAGGAAACTTTTCGATGACCCCCTGAAACAGAACCAAAGCTTCATCCCAGCGCTGGCGGTGATACACCACCCACCCCTCCTGATAGAACATCAGCGGCATATCGGGCATTTGCTTTTGCGCCTCGCGAATAACATTGAGGGCCTCATCGGTCTTGCCAAGGTATTCATACGCATAACTCTGCAGGAACTGGAACTTCCAATGCGCTGACTGCAATGACTGGGCCGGATGAGCGAGTGCGTCGTTCAACACTTCAATAGCCAGTTCATATTTCTTCGCATCGACGAGGTGGCTTCCCAGTTCCCAATACAACACGTCGGGCGGACTGTTCCGCATAGACACGGCCAACTGATAGAACTCAACAGCCTCTTCCGAGCGGTCTGCCTCCGCTGCCAGCTTGCCCAGAATGTACGCCTGCACAAAATCGAGCTTGGCATCATTCCCTTCCGCCTGTCCCCGGGCGTAGGCAAACAAATCGGTCAGTACCGGCTCATCTTCTTTCAATTCCGTAAGCTGCTGTTCGAAACGTTCGGCCAGGGCACGAACATCTTCGGTCACGTTATTGAGTGCATCCCGTTTGCCGTCATCACGCGGGATGAGTTGAAAGGTCTTCGTGAGTGCGGGCAACAGGTTTTCCACATCACCCCGTCGACGGTAAATCGACATCATGCCGACAATGGCCCTTGGATCATTAATGTTCTGGGCATTCTGGTCTCCCAGATAAATCGCTTCCGCTTCATCGAGCCGATCAGCATCAACCAATTCGTCGGCCAGGAAGAATGTCAAAGTCTCGTTGTGAGGATCATCCTTGTGCAGTTGTTCGAGCCGACCAAATAATTCGTCGTCGCGTCCCAGTTCGTGCAACAAATCCTTCAGCAACTGATAAGCCAGACGACCTCGTGTTTGCAGTTGAGCAGTGAGATAGCGTTCCAACTCCTCCAACGCTTTCTCAGGCTGTTTCGTCTGCTGGAAAATGGTTGCCAAATTGAAACTGTGGATGCCTGGCTTTGACTCGCGGTACTTCGATGCCTCTTCGTAGGCCTGCAGCGCCAATTCCGGCTGATCGGCCTTCAAAAACGTGTCGCCGAATTCGTCAAACAGGGCACCCGCATCCGGGATCAACTTCGCTCGGTCCTCTTCGTTCAATTTCTGAGCCAGGAGTGCATCGAACAGAATTTTGTATTCAGCAGCCGCATCCTCGTATTGTTCGCTCAATCGCAGGAATCCGCCGAGGTCGCGTCGCAGGACGTACTCAATGACGCTGTTCCGCTTCAACGTGCGGCTCGCGAGTGCTCCCCGCAGCAGTTCCGTCGCGGGCTCTATCTTGTTGTCGCGTACGTAAGTCGCCGCCAACACTTCCACCAGCGCGAAACCGTCTTCCGTGTGCAAAGTCGAACGGAGTGCAAGTGCGTGAGCTTCTTCCTCTTTCCTGGTCAGCAGCAACAGAGGTACGGCGGCCTGATAACTGTCGATGACCGTGGGGTCCGCTTCAATGGCCCGCAGGTACGACGCCAGCGCCTTGTCGGTGTCGTCACGTCGCTGATGCAATTGCCCTTCCATGTAGAGCGCCAGCGCGCGGCGTTTGTCGTTTGTTCCCGGTTTCAAGGGCCGAACCGGCTCAAACGTCTGCAGAGGTTCATCACCAATTTGGAGCTGAAGTCCTTCGAGGGGACTTACTTTGACCGGTCGCGAGGGCGCCGGCGGGCGAACGTCATCGCCCCGGCTCGCCGTTCCAGCAAACAGCGACACCCCGGTCACAATCAAACAAATTCCAGCGAAACGATTAACCACCACGCTCAACCTCACTCGACAACAATTCCGAAAGGGAGTCGCGACTCACTCCGTCGACATGCCCCGCAGTATAGAGCATGCTCCAAGGCATCACGAGTGCAGGTTTTACAGGAATTGCTTTCGCAGTGCATCCTTTGAATTTTGGCCAACTCGCAGCTCCCCCTCTCCCCCACGGCGGTCGATGATTTCTGGCGCGGCATTCATTGTGGGGGAGAGGGCCAATACTGTTCGGCACGTTTTTTGCGCCAGGTGATTGATGGGATATACCTTCTGCTTCTGAGGTTTCAAGCTCATGGAGGCAGGCGATGGGACGGAAGAGTCGGAAGGGTGTCGAGAAGACCACGAAATTGCAGGGGCTGAAGTATTTCCAACTGATTGACGACCTGTTGGCAGGGCTGCGTGGACAGGCGACGGCGCGTGACAAGGCAGGAAATCGACAGTTGTTCTGCGATCAGTATATCGCACTGTTGCTGCTCTATTTCTTTAATCCGACGGTCACCAGTTTGCGTGGGCTGCAGAAGTTCACCACGCTCGAAAAAGTCCAGAAGCTGTGTGGCGTCAAACCGACATCGCTGGGATCGCTCAGTGAGGCGGCACGCGTGTTTGATCCGGCGGTGCTTGAACCGATTATTGCACAACTGGCAGCTCAAGCCCGGACATCACCCTCAGCTATGCCTCCCGCCCAACAGGCCGCACTGGCGGGACTAACGGCAGTCGATAGCAGCCTGCTCAAGGCGTTGCCCCGCATGGCCTGGGCACTCTGGCAAGATGCCGAACATCGAGCCATCAAAATGCACGTGGCGTTTGGCGTGTTCGAGCAGGCACCGCTCGAAGTGGCGGTGACGCATGGCAACGGTGCAGAACGCGAACAATTGCGGAACATGGTTCAGCCCGGCGGGTTCTATGTGGCCGATCGGGGCTACGCGAACAACGCCATGTTTCGCGAATTTGATGCACAGAACGTGCGGTTTCTCATCCGGGTGCAGGAGAACACCACCTTCGAAGTCCAGGCAGAACAGCCACTCTCTGACGCAGATTCTCAGGCGGGTGTCGTTCGCGATTTGCTGGTGCGGCGACTGGGCACGGAAAAGCACAACCGGCTACTGGAGGAACCATTGCGGATTGTCGAAATCCGGGGCACCGAACCAGACCAGGTTTGGATTCTGGCGACCAATGCCCGCGATTTGCCAGCGGAACTCATTGCGGTTGCGTACCGTTATCGCTGGCAAATCGAACTGTTCTTCCGCTGGCTGAAATGCGTGCTGGGTTGCCGACACCTGCTGAGTCACTGCGAATCGGGCGTGACGCTGCAGGTGTACGCCGCCGTCATCGCATCCCTGCTGATTAGCCTGTGGACCGGCAGCAAGCCCAGCAAACGGACTTGGGAAATGCTCTGCCACTACTTCAGCGGCTGGGCCACCCTGGAAGAACTCCACCAACACCTAAATCTCCCCTCACCCCGCGACCCACCACGCAAATCCTGAGCCGAACAGTATTGCCTGCCGGCCATCTTCTCCCCCCAAGATTGGGGGGAGAAGAAATGTCACCATTTATCAGATGCTCCAGTACTCCCCAATCGGAAAGCACGGTTTCCCCGTTCCCAATTCTGCTTGCCCTTAACAGGCATCTGGGCTAGGTTGCGGGTCCGTCCAACCGGGCCGGGACGTCCAAACCATTCCATCAAGTCATCGAGCAGGACTGACAACTCATGTCATGGCTCTTCGCACTCATCACGCTCACCCTTATGGAGACTGTGCTGGGTATCGACAATATCATTTTTATTTCCATTCTCTGCGGACGACTCCCCGAGTCGCAACGAAAATCAGCCCGCAATATGGGCCTCGCCGCCGCCATGGGGACCCGGCTCATTCTGCTGATGTGCATTAACCTCGTCATGAGTTTGACCAACCCGGTATTCAACCTCTCAGACATTGGTGTGCCGCAGGCTGCCATTGAAGCACTGGTTCCAGGCCCTCCCGGCGCCGGACATGGGGCGCATGGTACGGACGAAGGTGACGCCCCGGAGCCGGTCAAACCCTCGCCAGAAGCTGTCGCCGAAGTAAACGGAGTTTCAGTCAAGGACCTCATCCTGCTGGTCGGCGGCCTGTTCCTCATTTTCCACAGCATTATGGAAATCCACCATAAACTGGAGGGGGAGGAAGACGACGAAGAGGGCACGTCGAAGGCGGCCAACTACTGGGGAATCATTACGCAAATTGCCTTGCTGGACCTCATTTTCTCGCTCGACTCAGTCATTACGGCGGTCGGCATGGCCAATCAAATTTGGGTGATGGTGCTCGCCGTCATCATTTCCATTGGCATTATGATGGCCTTTGCCGGACACATCAGCGATTTCGTCGACCGCAATCCCACCATCAAAATCCTGGCCCTCAGCTTCCTCATTCTTATTGGAGTTCTGCTCGTCGCCGAAGGCATTGGAACCCACTTCAACAAAGGCTACGTCTACTTCGCCATGGCGTTTTCACTGGTCGTAGAACTCATCAACATGCGAGTCCGCGTCGACAAAATGCTGCCGAAGAAGCGGAAGAAGCCGCAACCGGTTGCAATCTAATAGTAGGCCGGACCGACCAACGGGAGTTCCGGCATTTGGTGCATGTGCGGCTTGTTCGCCTAAACACTGGCTGGCGAGCAGTCATTGGCACGCAACACACACATCGTTATTCGTCTTCGGAATTCACGTCCGCTGCCTGATACAGTCCCAGCATCTTTAAAGCATGCTCAGCCGCCAAACCACTTTCCTTGTCGCTGTCGCCGGCCAGTCGCTGCAGTTCGTCAATGGTCTCCTGCGGTAGTTTGTCGGGGGAGTAGAAGCCCAGCCCCATAGCGGAAATTCCGCGAACACCATGTTCGCTGTCAGCGAGTGCTTTGGTTAGCGGCTCGATCGCCTCTGGGGGCCGTAAACGCCCCAAGACCAAAGCGGCATTGAATCGTATCTCGGAATCACCGCTCTGAAGGGCTTCGATGAGCAATTTCACCGCCAGGGGATGATTGTTCGTCAATGAATTCGTGGCCGCTCCCTGAACATCGCGGTCATCCGATTTCAGTGCCATTTCAACGAGTTCAGGAATTGCAGGCTCGGCGGCATCACCCAGGGCGCGGAAACCGTATAGACCCCGCGCGCGCCAGACATCATTGAGCGGTATTGGAATGCCGACTCGGTATCGCAGTGACTGCGATGTTGTAGAATCGGTCCGCTGCACCCAATCGAGGAGAAACGGAATCGCCTCGGGTCCAATTTCCCGCACAGCCTGTTCGGCTTCATCGGTCAGTACGATCGGCCCGGCGGGTGTCGGCCTGCGTTCATCGAGCCATTCGCTGAGCGACTTGCCATTGTGCGTCGGCTCACTCGGTCCACTGAGCTGCACCCACAACACGACGGCCATCACCAAGGCAGCGACAATCATAATCATTTGACGAGGTCGGAGCCGCATGCTGTTCTGCCTTTCGCACCTGTTGTTGGTCGCTGTGACTTTCATTCTAACATCTGGTAGCTCTTGAACGCCGCCAAGCTCCGGCAAATTCTGCCGAACACCCTCCTCCAGTCCGCCGGCGGAGCGCCGTTGTCATCGGGACATCGACCATTTCCAGCTATTCTGTCTCAGCAAATTGACTTCTCCGCGGGATGCTTGTGCGCTCCACCCTGGCTCCATTCCTGATTCTCATGCTGCTGACACTCAGCGTCGGGTGTCGGGGAACGTCAAAATACGGCATGGACCACGCTGCCTACGTTGAAAAATACGACCGCTCCTATGAGCCCGGAGAAAAGCTCTGGCGGATGGGGAAACAAATGGTCGACGCGCGCCATGTCGCCGGACAAACCGGTGGCACGGCAACGGTGAGTGGGGGTGCCTCGGGAAAAGCTGGCGGACTGGGCGGCGAAATTGGCATGGTCCATTTCCACAACCCCTGGGTTTCGACAAACCTGGGCGTCAACGGCATGTTGACCGTGACAGGCGGCAACGGATTTGCCCTCCTGGGCGTACGCGGCGGAGGACGCATCCAGCCGCCCACCCGGCTGGCTCCCTATATCGGAGCGGGAGGATACATGGGCATTGGCCCGAGCACCAAACCGTGCCCACTGGATCACGTCGACACCGGCCCCTTCCCGTCCACAACCAGTTCGCATCCCGACTGCGACAACATTTTCACGACCCAGGCTATCGCAGCGGTGTATCCCGAAGCAGGCGTTCACTGGTGGGCTACAGGACGCATTGGCGTCTCCGCAGGTTCACAATACTGGTTGACCTCCGAAGGGGACGGATTCTGGTACCACGGCCTGACACTCACCATCCTCGGTGATGGTAAACCACCAGCCCTCAGTGACAAAGGCCCCACAATTTCACTCAAGCCCGCGGCAGCCACCATCACACCAGACGGCAAATTCTCCGTCGGCGGACTGCCACCGGAAATCGAACAGGCACTCGCAGAAGAACTTCCACCCGAACCAACTCGAGAATGAACTGGGGCTCGTTGTCATTCCATCGCACACCGCATAACAACGACAACTACTGATCAGTAATGACCAGCGTCATTGAAGTACAAGTGGCGATGGCCGGGGCGGAGGTTACCAGTGGCGGACCGGGAACGTCGTCGAAGGAGAACCCGTAGCACGCACTACCATCCTGTGGATTAACGACCATGAAGTGCTCGTGCAGAATATGGGAGTAGTCGTTGCTCTGGACGCCCGACGGGTACCAGGTAGATGGATCGACCCACTTGGACGTGTCAGCAAACACACCCCGATTCAGCGCGGCCGCAATATACTTCTGAGCGTCCTGAATAACGCTGGGCTGTCCGGCCACATCAAGCGGGCCAGTGGCAGCAATGGCCTCCAGGGAAGTCGGCTTCTTGATGGTAAACGCCTGCGGCTTTGTAAACTTCAGTGCGCCGTTTACCGTCGTCGCCTCGTACGCTGTTGTTCCCACGGTGAACTCAAGTTTGTTGGTTTCGTAATGGGTAAATCCGTCGTCAATGGCGGTATCCAAAGCAGTGGCGTCAGACGGAAACGACATATCAGGCGCGAGAAACCGAAGAAATGTGCCAGCATCATTCGCCACATACCCGGCCGCATACTCGCTCGGGGCATGCTGGAGCGCCGTCACCAAACTGGTGACTGGATTCTCGTCGCTTAAATCAAGGCCAAAGGTGGCATACGTCCCGTCTGCCTGTCGCCCCTTAATCGCAATACCCAGTGAAAAGAAATCCACATTTGTCGTGTTACAAAAACAAACCGATTTCGAATTCGAAGCCGGCGTCGCGCAATTCAGTTCGACGAAGTCCCAATGCGTGTTGCCACCCGCTCCTCTGGGGTCGGGACTGGGTAACGCAAAGGCGAAGCCGGAACCCGCCGCGTTGATTTGCATGACCGCTTTCGTGTCGAGCGTAATGGTCAAATGCCCCGAACCTGCCAGCGATTCGCTGGAATCTGCCGGATTCAGAAACGGAATTTTCAACACGCGATAATTTCCGGAGGCGTCGGTCGGTAAATCGCTCAGCAGAATGTCGTAGGTTTTACTGAACTGCGGGCCCCCAGTGACTCCTGTGGCGGAATCCACAATGTTCAATTGGGGACTCGTCCAGTCGTTGTAAGTAGCACCCCCGCCAGTCAGCCAGGTAATGTCCTTAATGGCAGGCGACGTGAGCGACATACGATTTGCCGTAAACGTCAAATGAACGCGCGTCGGATCGGCAATTTTCGAGTCGATAAGGATTTGAAAGTAGGTTCCGTCATCAGCAACCGGGGTCGGAATACTTGTACCCATGAGACATCATCTCCACAGCAAGAGCCACACTACACCCGCGACAGACACCCGCCGCACGGTTCCACCCTAACATTGCAGCAAGACGGAATCAACCACCGACAGAAAATGAACGCGTCCTTGTCGTCGCGTACTAATTAAACCACATAGCGAATCCAAAGAACCGGCCGCCAAAAACGCCTTGCAAATTGCTCCACGTTTCCGGAGTGGAAAGTGGACCTTCTTCCAGGTAGGGAATCATTGCACTTCCCTGCACGATGAGTACGAAGTCGAAGTCTGCGGGTTCGTCAAAAAACTTCTTGAGGTTCACGCCACGTCCTTCGGTTGGAATTTGCGGTTCGGGACCGAACACCCGGAAATGGTCTCGCCAGAACGGCACCAGCTTCCGGCCCTCCAGCAAGTCCTCCATTTCTGTCAGTACGCCGTGCCAGCCATCGATTTGTTCTTTGGTGACAGGGACACTCAGGGCCCCTGTCTGTCCGGGAGCGGGAAGCCATTCGTGGTCGTCGTCGGTCTCGGCTAGAATCAGCTTCCAGGACTCGCGGGAGGTGCGAATCATCTCCAGAAAGTGACCACGGGCAGACTGCATCCGTTCAGGCTCCTTCAGCGGAAAATCCATTAAGTGAATGGCCGCAATTAAATCGAGAATCCACTCTTCCGAACGCCTTTTCGATTGATTGAAGGCTGTCAGAACCTCCTTGGACGGCACGTGCCTCGGGTAGACGAGTTGGCCACAAATATCGAACAATTCCTGATGGTCATAGGCCAAAATGAGGTCACAGAAGCCGCACAAGAAATGGCAATAGCCACGGAGCCAGGGAACATCACCAGAATCGAACGTAATGTTCAAGTCCCGCTGATCCCGACGGAATCGGTTCACTCCGGCGAATACGGAAAGAAACGTTTCCTCGGCCGTCGCTTTCCCATCACCCGTCAAATCGAGCTTGATTGTCGACAAGTTGAGTGGCAATTTGACTTCCTTCGAGACGTCAACTTTCGCCAGCTCCGCCTCGGCCTCGATGAGATTTCGCTGAAACTCCTCGACGATTTCCCGTACCTGCGCATAGGTAATTTCTACAGGCCGACCGTTCTCGGGGAGCGGCAGGCGAAAGACCGGCACCATTCTGGCAGCTTCACTCATCGCACCATGCCGGTACTGATCCTGCGCCAACCCCTCGACTGCCTGCAGAACTTTCACCACCCCGCCAGCAAACCGAGCCTGTCCGTCCTCAGGAGAAGTCTCCAACTGATCCGAGACAACCTTCGCCGCCCCCTTAAGATCCCCTTCATCGAGCCGCTTCTGCAACGCCTCTGGCAACCCGTCCGGCAACGCCACCCGAGATAAAGCCGCCAGCAAAAAGACCGTGAAACAACACCGGGTGAAAAGTACATGCATTCCGTTCATCTCAATCTCCGGACAGTTAGGGAAGAACTACTCCTCTTAAGGTCGCAGATTTCTCACCACAGTTCAAAGGAGAAAGGGCGTGCGGAGGATTCCCCAGAAGGACGGCAGCAGTTCCCCACTTTACATGATATGCCCATAACGCGTCAGGGCGAGGCAATCGACGTAACCGGTTCATGCGGTCGTGCGAGCCATTTTTGCTCTCAAGTTGCGTCACTCAGGCTGATTACCAGCGGAGCCAACCGTACCCGACAGTGCGACATCAAAAGGATCAGCTTCACCCTTCGGAGGCATTACGTGAAGATGACCTGACACGCGACTGCCAGCGGAGTCCTCTAACGGAGACCAGATTATCTCGACCACCCGAACCTGGCCAGGCAACTGCCGTTGTTCAACAAGATTTTGCCCTAAGGGATGCTCCGCTAAATACTCGTCTCTTGTCAGTATTCGAACCTCCGCATTGGGAAGTGTGCAATCAAATCTAGCATTCTCCAACACCGCTTCTGCTTGGCCATTATACTGGACGAAACATCGCCTGACTTGAGATTGGCCGATGGAAACTTTCCCAAAATCCAATGAAAAGGGAATCGCAATCAGATTTGTGTTTGTGTTGCCAGCAGCTATCACTGATACGTTTGCAAGAACGGGATCGTTCGTTTCTATGTTAATTGCGTGTTCAAATGCGGAACGAGTCTCGCCTGGGCGGTGAGAAAAAGTTGCACGTATCACACCACTGGAAAATGGAGGAACTTCCTCCGGCCCCTCCACATCTAGACAACTGCAGTCTCCTGCCAAACGCGTTATCTTCAGAGACTTTGCCCCCAAATTCTTAAACGGAAACTCATAACTTACCGAGGCCTGCCTTACGGGGATGTCTCCTTGATCCACGTAAAGCGTCTCAAACTGAATACATGGAGAATCCGTCGTGTCACGCTTCGCAAATCTCGGGAGCGCCAGGTTCTCATCCCCACGTTGAACAATGAGTGTGTAACCATCGAATCGGCGACGGACAACTTCGAGAGGAAGCCTGCGTCGACGTCCGGTTGCGTCAAAGATAATGACGTTCTGACCAGCATGACGCGACAGCACGACAAAATGGTCTGGATCGGTGAGGTGTAAAATGACAGGTTTACCATCACCTGTTTCCTGCAGGGCCTCGTCCAACGTCTGGTTCTGTGCGACGACGTGAAATCCCAAATCCTCAAACGCCTGCTTCAAATCGAGAAGCGATTGCCCTTTTGCACGGTAATAAGGCAACGCCACCGCGGCGTCACCACGTGACAATGGCAGGCCGAGCAAGTGGCTGCCACGTATCAAACACCAGTGACCGCACTCCAAATCTTGTTGAACGACAACACGATCTGAGGAATGGCGAGAAAAGTAAACACCGAAAAAGAACGCGACGTGCAAAACAATAATCAACAGGACCACAGAAACAACGATAACTTCCTTACGTTGAGTCATTACCCCTTCCTGATCCACCATGTCAGCCCCCCCAGCCCTAGCACCAGACCCAATAGAACAATTAACCATGAATTTTGGCCCTGCTCCGAAGGCAATGAAGTATCCGAATCAACAGAATCTGGGGCAACCTGTTCGGCAGCCACCGATTCAACCTGCGTCGCCGAACCTTCAGAGTTAGGCATCGCCGAATCGTCTGAGTTAGAAGTTATGCTGCTTGGCGTGAAACGATAAGACTGAAGCGAGCGACTATCTCTCACATTGGCGCCCGCAGGCACACCCATTGCCTCCAGAGAAAACGCCGACTCCGGGATTGGCTCGTTAACAGTTTCATTCGTCCAGTGAACTTCCTTTTCGCCAACTTCAGATCCGTCGAGCAGGGCATTGCGGTACACCGTGTGGACAGGGAGATACACCCCGGCCACGAGTTCATACTCCTGTGTCTGAGACTCACCACGTCCCAAGTCATTCCCCTTGAACTCTACCAGTAATCCACTTTTTGAAAGGTCAAACACAAAACGCTTCTTCATCTTCGGATATTCGCGTCCCCCGGTATCCAAAATTACCAGGTCGCCTTCCTGACTAACGTGTGTGTGCATCCATTCTTCGTTCGCGAATTTGAGCTTTCGGGCAAAGTATTTGTCACTTTCTTCATGCCAAATTCGGAAATACGACATCGGATAAAAGGACTGGGTCAAGCCACCAATAACCGGTTCCACACGTCCACCCGCCATGACTGTCACGGTCCTGGGGTCTGGTGCCGCAAAGGACATATTGAAATAGTCCTCTTTTGTCTGCAGCGCCCCCGCCCGATAACCCTTTAACGAATCCACCAAGTCGTCGTGGCCACGCTTACGGGCAAACGACTCGGTCACCAGCCAGCTAAAACAGGTTGCGTCGTCAGCCGCATCGTAGGCGAATTCTACGGCCACGGTCTCCGTGAAATCGTAATCGTCCTTCGTCTCACTCGTGTGAATTTTTATTTCAGCCTGTCCCGTCCATTTTTGAATGGCTTGAATATTTGCCTGCTGCAGGTCTCCAACCTTGGTCAATAGACTCAAATCGCCTGTAACCTCCGCACTCACCTCGGTCACCAGCAAGACTAAACAAATCAGAACTGAGCGTGCCATAAAGCGGCCCCATTTAAATCCGATTCCCCACCTGCCAACTTCCGTCACCGAGTGTTAGAGGTTGCAATCCACTTGCTCATACCAAGTCCAGTTCGTGTTATTCGCATTGAATGGCTTCGGAGCGCCAGCCGCACACACCCTGCAAGTCGTGGGCAGTGTTCCTGGAGTGGGGTCATCACAACCCACGTTACGCACTCGAGGGCCCGCATCAAGAAAATGTCCAATCAATGGAGAGGGAAAGCAAGATAGCTCATCATCGAACATTTGCTCCGCACAATCGATGATTCCTGTACACGGACTCGACTTAGGAGCCCAGGCAACATCGGGGTCGGTGTAACTGGTCGCATACCACGTTGCCTCATTGAGACCTGACCACTGCGTCCCTTCGCCACATCCATCAGCCGCTCCGTTAGCAACGCATTGTTTCCAATCACAGTCATTGTCGATATTCCAAGCACCATACGGGGACCAACAGTCAAAGCTGGGTTGTTCCCAGTCTTCAAAATACTGAATGCACCCTGGAACGTCGCCATCTTTACCATGAACAGAAGCAAGTTCAGATGACGACAAACCAGCGGCAGCACCAGACTTCTGAGTGTACCCCACCAAAGTGACAACCAGCGCCGATACCGCAACCAGGCAAACTGACTTAAAAAGCAAAGAGGAGAACTTGACCATCATTAACACCCTTGTGTCGAGAAGATTGCAACACATAAACCGCACTTGATGGCACTAGCTTAAACGCGTGCTCGCCACTTTGCAAGAGAAAATTACCGAAAACACCTGCGTACCCGACTCTGGAGCAATTGACGTGGAGCAAGGGACATGCTTACCGAGCCTATTGAGCAAACAGCAAAGAACAGCGTCATGGTTCATCTGCTTTTGCGCCGGGCGCATGACATTCCGGATCCCTAACAGCCCAATGCGTGTATGCCACCGGAACTCCATTACGTATTAATCGTTCACGGTTTTCATCGTGCTGGAGGACCTGCCATGAATAGATTCTCCAACAGGCGTCGTTCTCTGAATCGGCCCAGTCACCATCGAGCAAGTAGGGCACGTGACGACCAATGTAGCCATAAGTAACAATCTGCACTTCCCGCGGATCGACTTGATTCTCATCCATCCATTCTTCCACAAACAGAAGATCTTGCCCCCAGTCGACATTACTTTCCAACAGGTGATTATGTCCGCTTGCTGGGCCACCAGCGACTTCGTTGAAGTACGAGAGCTGGTGCGGAAAAACACGAAGAGTAGAAGCGACCGTTGCAAGAACGGCAAGAACGACGCTCAGCTTCGACAGGCGTATCACGACAGTTCGCCCAGGGTTAATCGCCGTGCCCGCTTCATGGATTTGGTCGGCCTCTTGTTCCGTGTGCAGTGAACCTGTTGATCCCCACCAAAACCGATTGACACCGGCGAATACAAACAGAAACCCGAAGCTTGGAAGGACGTATCGAAAATGGTGATTAAACTCCAACTGAGCGCTCACGAGAACAAAGACGACAAGTCCAGGCACAAGCAAGGCCAGCAGCGAAAGCCAGTTCATGTCGTCGCGGGCGTACCAAAGCAATACTCCGGAAAGTACCAACAGCAGTTGAAACCCATGGGGTGTTTTCACAGCAAACGCGTACAAGTAATAGTACCACCAGCCGCCATCCTTCCACTCACCACGTAAATATGAAAGCTGACGGTAGTCTTCAAAGTCGTGCTTTTGAACGTCGAATCCAAGGAGATATTGTTTGGGCAATGGAATGGGCACTGACTCGAGAACAGTTCCCTGAAAGCGATTTCCCTCCTCGCCCGACTCCTCCAGACCGGTCAATGCCGAGCTGACAAAAGTGTAATCCTTCAACGGTGTAAAGGTGCCATCAAAACCATATCCCAAGTTCAACAGATACAGACCAAACAGCAATATCGACGCGAGTTGCAGGAGTTGCGTCTTGACACTCCCTCGACTGACTTGGCCATCCTGACTCATTGAATTGCAGAAACAAAACCATATCAGCCAGAGCAATGGCCAGAGCCCAAACAAGATAATCCAGGTCATTTTTGAAAGTTGGGCCACCCCGAACAGCAAGCCCGCAATCCCCGCCCGACTCCAACTCGGCTGCTTAAGCCATCTCCAAAAGAAATAGCACGCCCCCAGTCCGAAACTCGTCGCGGCACAGTCGGGAGTAATGAGTTCCCCATGCGCGAGAATGTTTGGCTCGAAACACCAGGCAGAGAGCGAAATGAGTCCTGCCAGATTGTGCCCCCACAGTTCACGCGACCAGCAGAAGCAAAAGAGCCCACCAATCAGACTGAATGGAATGCATGACCAGCGAGCAATCGTCAACAACCACAATGATCGCTTTCCGTTGGCCTTGATGAAGTCGGCTCCCATCCCGAATACGGGGCGAGCCCCAGGCCGCTCGTGATACCCGCTCCAGTCTTCCTCATATCCAGCCGCAATCACAGGCAAGGCAGCCACCATGCGAACCAGCGGAGGATTGACTCGATAAAGTTCAAAACGCCCAAAATCCCAATGGCTCAGCCCAGCCACCAAATGCCCCGGTTCGTCGAATGTCGGACTGTGCCGAGTAGCAGAGTATGCCAAGAGCGCGGCGTGAATCAGCAATAACACGACCACGATCCACGCAGTGTTACGACCATTCGAGACGACTTTCGAAATCGACAATGGCTCCTCCATCTCTTAACAGCACATTGGCACACTCTGCCCCAAGAAACCAGAACACCCATGTAGATATACAACGTGCCTCGACGAGTGACTGTAGGCTCAGTAACCACCGGTCGTCAAACCAAGTCGACACACATCGACCTATGAATACGCCTCACCGACAACGCAATATCCCCAAAGCGGGCCTGGTCGAAACGGTCGCGTCGCGAAGCGACAAGATGCATCATCGTGCGCGTCGCGTGAAAATTGGCCGTCAATCGAAGAAGTAGAGCGAATAGCCACCCTGTCCGATTATCGGATGACGGGATGGTTGCAAATGGTGTCCAGAGAAGCGACACTCGCAGAAGTCGAACAGGCCTCTGGTGAGAAGGAAGTGGCGATGCGGAGCATATTGAGCGGGCTCTTGGCGGGGCGGAAAAGGCAGCGGCGTCTCGTGGGGTCGGAGCAATTGGAAACGCGAACGCTCTTGTCGGCGGCGACGCTGGTGAGCGACAATAGCGGCGCGCAGCAGGCGGAGAGCATTAACGTCCTCTCCACTCCCACCGACAACGAATTTGCATACTTCAACCGAGACACGGGTCGTTGGCATGTGGGATCGGTCGACAACTGGACGATGTCACATGAGCTTGGTCCGCGCTGGGAAGCCTGGAGCACTGTGCAGACCTTCACGGGGGACATCAACGGCGATGGCCTGACCGATTTGCTGGGCCGACGACACGACAACGGCCAGTGGTGGGGAGGCATTCAGCAGCCCGATGGCAGCTTCATCACCCAATTCATGGGAGCGTGGCAAGTATCCACCTACGACGACGTCGCCCTGGGTGATTTCAATGGTGACGGACTGGACGATGCCGTGGGCCGCACGGCTGATGGCCGCTGGTTCGTTGGCATTTCCGATGGCAACCGATTCAACTTCCAGTACGCCGGACGCTGGGGCGACGTCAGTTGGGCCGACGTCTTCACCGGCGACTTCAACGGCGATGGTCGACTCGATATCGCTGGTCGGCAGGCGACGGGGCACTGGTGGTTCGCGCTCTCCGATGGAACCCGCTTTGTCAACTCCTACGCGGGCCGCTGGACTGCTGGCGGCTACGGTTGGACACGTATCATGGTCGGCGATTTCAACGGCGATGGCAGGACCGATATTGCTGGTTTCTCCTTCGGCAACTGGTGGGAAGGACTCTCGACTGGGACGAAAATCGAGACTCGCTGGGCCGGCCGCGGCTGGGATCCGACGGTGAGGTATGAGAGCTTCCATGTCGGTGATTTCGATGGCGATGGCCTCGACGACATCGCAGTGGGCACATCTAATGCGTGGTACGTTACCAATGTCCACAACGCCAGGGGCCACTACGTCCAAACTTACTGGGGAAGTCGGGAATCCACTAATCCCCCGCCGTTGAGTTTCGTCCGCGACATCAACGGCGATGGCCGAGATGATATTGTCGGTCTGCTACGAGCAACCGGAGTGTGGAACGCATTGGAATCCGACGGGACTGCGTTCATCAATCACCCACTGGGGACCTGGCCGGGTACCGACGATGCCGCGAGACTTTAGTCGGGATTGTGGATTGCGGTTGGTGTTTTGAGGGGTGAGACCGAGCTGATCGGGTCCGCTGAAATAGATGGTCGTGGCCGGCAATACCTCCCCGGCCTATCGGCCCCCAGCGGTTGCAAAGTAACCGGGGCCACCCGCGGATGGGCCACTCGGGGTAGCCCCAAAACTCACATTGAGGTATTGACGTAGATCAAACAACGGATACGCTGTCGAATTGACATAGAATTGCCCCCGGGCAGATTACCGCATCCTACACCACAGCCCGCCATTGCACGTAACCAGCTTCATCTAACCACACTACCAATGTTTACATTCGACGCTCCACAATAGTCCCCGAGAACGCGACAATGAACAGAGAAGCAATTATAATTGACAGCTTCCAGTCAGCTCTGGGCGACGGAAACAACCAGACGGTTGAATATACAACGGGAGAAAGAATCCCGCTGGGACCAGTAAGCAAAGTCTACATTTCCGAAGAGCACTACATCGTCTACTCCGACCAAGACGGGTTCTTTTGGTACAATACCGACAAAGCACTTGGTAAGCCAAGTCGGGAATTCAACGATATCTGGAACCAAGTCCAGAGTGTACGTTCTCTCCCGCGACACAATGCCGAAGCCGTCATGCCTGCCGTTGATAGCTCTCTGGCAACTGCCGTCGGATGTGCATTCGAAGGGGATTTCGACTCTTCACGGAAGGCGATCGAGCAAGCCAGATCGGTATTCCTTGAAGAGTGCGAGAGGCAAGCCAAATCATTAAACATGCTGGTCACATCTATCGCAGCTCTTTCCACTTCGACCATTGGAATGGTGTTCTTTTTCAACCTAGTAGATTCTGGAACATCGAGCGCCATTGCATTGGCAAAGATTCTTAGCGCGAGTATCGCAGGAGGTAGTATTGGTGTATTACTTTCAGTGCTCGGCCCCAACCCGAGCAACGTGAGGTTTGACCCATTCGCCACTCGGTCAGCAACCATCATTGACGGCGTACTCCGTGTTGTTTATGGAATGGTGACTGCCCTGGTTGTAACTCTGGCGACGGAGATCGGATTAGTTACTAGTACTGTATTAACGAACGACAAGACTACCCTGGCCATCCTAATCGTCGCAATCGCGGGTGGCTTTTTGGAAAGGTGGGCTGTCGACATCATACGAAAGGTACGGCCAGCAGAACCTGTCGCACCACCAACTGCGTCCCCCGTCGCACCTCCGGTTGCGCCGCCCGCTAAGTAATCGCAGGTCCCGAAATCACCGAACGCCAGACCACTAATGCGTCTCACCCTCGACGCCATACGCCTCATTAACGCGGTGAACCCCTTCATCTCCCAACTCGGCCCATGACGCCAGTACCAGAGCGCGTTCGTAGGAGGCGCGCCTAATAAAGGGGATGAGCAGCGTTGCCGACCATGTTGCCAGGGTGGTAACGATGAGAACAATCCAATGGCGAAACAGTGCGGGATCGACGGGCCGGTCGATGAACGTGTTGAGGACACGCACCGAATACCAGGCTGCTACGACCAGACAAGCTGCACGCAGCCAGGCAACAAAAACTGACTTCAGGCTGACAGGAACAATTGCCGACCGCCAATTTCCATCACCGCGATCGAAGAAGAGGTCCGAACACGCAGGATAGATAGGAACAAACGTGATGTGGAAAAACATCGTGTCGACGCAGGCGGGTGGCATGTTCTTTCGACGTTTGTGCCATGCCCACGTCGCGGAGCAGCGTGGGCATGCGAGTGGTTTACCAACCCCAATGTGTTGCCCACGTCTCTGAGCTCTACAGGGAGCCTGCGCCGCGTGAGGGCTACCGCAAGGTAAGTCCCACAGGCAAAACCTCCCCGAACACGAGGGCGTTTTCGTCCTCGGCGAGTTCGCCTCCTTCGCGCACGAGTTCGGCGAGGTGTTCGCAATTGTCTCGCTTGCTCAGCCAGCGGAGGACGCGTTCGCTGGTCTTCTCCGAAATATCCCGGTAGCGGTCATGCGTACGGCGGCTGAGTTGCATGACGGACAACTCCAGTCCGGGGCTGCTGGGCAGTTCCAGCAGGCGGCCGAGCCACAGGGCGACTCGATCTGGGGAGACGACAGCGTTCAGTGGGCCATAAAGTGGTTGCCGGGTGCCGATTCGGCCAATAGACCAGACGAGGGCATTGTGGATGGACTTGAAGGCGTCGTGCTCCAGCAGACTCAGGGCCATTTCACCGAGTTCGATTTTCGTTTTCATGGGGAGCAGTTCGCAGGCGCCCATCATCCGCCAGACTTCGGCATCGGCCTGAGTCAACCGAAGGTGCTGTTTCTTGCCGGGCTTGAGAGTTTTTGTTTTGCGGGCCGTGTCTCGCCAACTGGCAAGCACTGGCGCGACTAAAGCCTGTTGTTGTCCTCCCTGCAGTCCGGCCGCAATCCGCCGCCACAGAATGCGCCACTCCGCCAGACAGTTGGCATTGGGGTGATACAGCTTGCCGTTCAGTCGTTTCCAAGTTTCCGCGACACGCCAATCGTCCAGAGCAACGCCGGTACCTGGCCGGAGTGAAAACCCGGTGAGATTCAGCCACCGCGCTTCATGCGCTGCACTGCGAGCCCGGCCTGACTCGCATTCCAGCAATTCGGCCCACAAACTGCGGAGTAACGACGGGGGCCACTCTTCGCGCGGAAGTTCAATGACATCAGCGAGGCGCTGCGGCAGTTCTTGAGGAGGTGCCTTCAAGTCGTTTTCAAAAACATCCTGAATGGGCCCGGCGGTTTCTTCGAGTACTTTACTGTCCAGTACGCCCTGCGATTCGCCTTGCCCCGCGTGGGCCTGCTGGTCGGTTTGCGTGGCAGATCGAACATCAAACTGAATCTGCCAGGAGCGATTTCCCTCGACCTCGCTGCACCACATATCGAGCGTACCGAGTTCCGTCATGCGGGCATGCAGACGCACCGGGATGTGTGTGGTCTCTTTGTTCTTGCGGGAGCGGAGGACTGTGCGAATGGGTGGGAGCGTCGTGAAGTTTTCGGGGTCAACTTCAACCAATTGTCCCGGCTGATCGGTGAGCCTTGTACTGGAATGATAAAGCGGAAACTCCACGGGTGTGGCAATGGCGAGACTGAACTGGCGGTCGGCGAGTTCAATTTCTTCGCCCGGTTCCATTCCCGCCGGAAGCAGGCAAATGGCATTCGCCGCATCGGCACTTGCTCCATCGACACCCACATAATACGTCCGCGGCAAACCGGCAGAAATGCGAACTCCCTCACCGCGTCGCACCAATCCGTAGTAAGCCGCCCCACGTGCGACGGCCAGGTCGTGTCGTTCGTTAATGAGCACGAGCGGTTTCCACCCCGCCACCTGCTCGGCGTACCAGGAATGGATGAGACTCGTGACACGTTCACGCAATAAGTTGGAGACAAAGACTCCGCCGTTAAACAGAATGACGTCCGGTCGAACCGGCTGCGGCTCTTCTTCGCCGGGCAGCTGAATGGTGGCGTGCTTCTGCAGGAACTCGGCCAGGTAGCGAGTAATGCCGGCGTCGGCAGCGTAGGGGAGTCCAAACTCCTGAAAGCCCGACCGTTTGGTGGCGGGACGCGCGTCGAGCGGAACTTCAGGAAAGAATCCATCCAGCACGAGTTGCTGAGTCTCGGTGCTTGAAAGCTGCACCTGCAGCGAACCGCCAATCAGTTTTGATCCAGTCCCCGGAATCGAAATGGTGAGTTCCTCAGAGGCGTCGTCGCTTAGGAGGATCTCCTTGGCATGCCGACAGCGCCGCACCAGACTGCCCCATTGCCGGGCACTCAACTTTCCTGACTTGGATAGTTTCGGTTCGAGGAAGTTCGCGAGGGCGAGGTCGATGTTATCTCCACCGAGAATGAGGTGATCCCCCACCGCGATGCGATGAAACTGCACCGTTCCGTCCTGCAGGCGACGCACCCGAATGAGCGTGAAGTCGCTGGTACCGCCGCCAACGTCGCACACGAGAATTGTCTGTCCCGGCGACACGTGGTCTTGCCAGTCCTCCCTGTGCGTATCGATCCAGGAATAAAACGCCGCCTGTGGTTCTTCGATGAGATGAATCCGAGGTAAGCCAGCTCGCTTGGCGGCGTCGATGGTCAGCTTCCGCGCGACTTCATCGAACGAGGCGGGCAGCGTAATGACGACATCCTGTTCGGCGAGAGGATTTTGTCGGTGGGCGGCATCCCATGCGCTGCGAATTTGACTGAGGTACGCCGCACTGACCTCGACGGGCGAGAGCCGGGTGACATCATCACTCCCCTGCCACGGAAGAAGCGCCGCCGTTCGGTCGACTCCGGGATGACACAGCCAACTCTTGGCAGATTCAACCGACCGCCCCGGCACGAGCTTCCCCTGCTCCCGCGCGAATTCCCCGACAAACTGCGGCTGCTCGCTTTTGTCCCACGGCTGTTTCAACGCTCCTTTGGGAAACTCGCCCGCCGCCGCTTCGTAGAGGAAGGAGGGCAGGGTATCGCGCGATTCAATTTGTCCGGGGCCAATGAGCTGTGGAACCTGAAACACCTGTAGCTTGGGCTTAGCAGCCGTGGTGTCGATGCAGCAGACGGCAGAATTCGTCGTCCCCAAATCAATCCCGACAATGTAGCGGGACTGACTGGGCTGTTCATCAGGCAATGTGGACGCAGCGTCAGTCAAGGGAATTCTCGAGCGAGATGGGGATCAAAGTCTCGCAGTCTAGAGAACCTCGCTGCAATTTCCACAACGGTAGGGGGATTTGCTCGATAAATGTCGAGTAACACGTCGCTAGCTCGTCGTTAGAGAGGTTGGTGTGATGTTCACAGGCAAGTTCTAATTTGGCGGGGTGAGCAGTCGCTCTGTGACTGAGTCGTCGGCTGCACGTCCTGTTACGACAATGTCGGATTCAGACGAACTTGGAGCGTCCGCTACAACTTGCTGAATTGTGAGTAGAACGGTATCGACAAGCGAAGCGTAGGCACTTTCAAATTGTTGGTCATCAAGCGTCCAGATCTCATGGTAGCGTCGTTCAAGTGAACACGCGCGAAGAATAACGCGGGCGAACTCTGACTGATCATTGACCAGAAAGATCACACGTCCTGTTTCTGGCCAGACTTCAACCAACACGCTTACGTTATGCTGTCTTCCGAATTGGCGGACGATCTGAACCAGCTTTTTCCAAGTGTCACTCAGTGAATTCTGCAACTCTTCGAATGGCCGGTTCGTTGTTGCTTCGACTGCACTCCCACGAATGAATGACTCCAGGTCTATATCCCATTCAAGTGTCATTGTTGTTCAGGAAGTTTGACAATACCGTGGGCGAGAGGATTTCGGGGCGGGCTTGGCCGAATCTGACATTGTGAATTCCAGAAAATTCACATGCCCACGCTGCTGCGCGACGTAGGCATGGCACAGCGGCTACCGCTGGAAAATCGGCAAATGGGCTTTTTCAAGCTGCAGGATGGTGGCGTTGATGGCCGTGACGTACACGGAGCCGACGTGTCCTTCCTGCCAGGAGCCATCGGGCGATTGAGAATTAATAATGACCTGGGTCAGTTCTTTGGAATACTTCGGCCACTGTTTTTCGTCACGGTACATGACCTGGGCGAAGTAGTAGTGCATGTAGTGCCAGTGCCCGAAACCCTGGGCTCCCACTCCACCACCGCCCGGCCAGATGTTTTTCTGGCAGTAATCCATCATTTTCTGGACGTCGTCAGTCTCTCCATATTCGCCAGCGCTGTACATGCTGGCCACAGCCGCTGCCGTGATGGGCGCACGTGCGCCGCCGCCCTTAATGCTGTAATGAATGCCCCCATCAGTTGTCATGCAGTCGTGGATGTAACGTTTGGCTCTTTCAATGACTTCCTTCGGAACGGCAATTCCCGCGTCGCGGCAGGCGCGCAAGCCTTGCACCTGCGTAACGCAGGTGGAGCCTTCGTCAAAGTCGTTGCCGTCGCGGGCAGAGACATATCCCCAACCGCCACGCGATGTCTGGGCCTCACCGCTGAATCGAACGGCCCGTTCGAGCACGCGTTTCAGCTGCGCACGGCGGTCGGCATCTTCTTCTTCGCCGTACACCTCAGACAGGAACAGCATCGAAAACCCATGCCCGTACGTGTAGTGGTAGTCGTCGGAATAACCAATCAGGCCGTTCGGCTGGGCGGAGCCAAGCAGGAAGTCGACGGCCCGCCTTACGGTAGGAGCATACTTACCGCGTGTTGTGGTCGAGCCTTCACTGAGGAAGGCAATGCCCGAGAGTGCGGTCATGGCAATGCGATACTGACCACCGTTTGCCTCCCAGTAACCCTGCCGCCGCTGCTGCCGGGCGAGGTAATCCAGCGCGCGGTTCACGGAACGGTCGACGTCTGCATTCGTGGTTTGAGCTGTTGCAGTAGCAGTCATTACTGCGAGGGCGATCATCACTCGGATTGCAGATTGGTATGACGCGAACATCAGCGTTCCCTCAATTGGTCAGGGAAATGCGGAATGGGGTTTCACTATGCGTCAGTGTACGGCACGCGGCAGCAATCGTGTAGACCGATTGTCCAATCTACGTCACACGAGAAAGATTTGGCTGGGGTGCGTTCGCGGCGTCCCACTGGTTCTCATGTTGGCCGAGCTGATAGAACCAGTTCGCCACAAAATGCTCGCCGAGGAAGCCGACAATCAGCAACATGAGCAACACCGGGTACAATTCCTGACCAATATCAGTCCCAATGATGTCGCCATCGAGTTCCTCAATGTTCCGGGCCAGTTGGTAACGGCCCTCTCCAAGAATGTCATCAAGCTGTTGTTCGGTGAGGCGCGTGAGGTCAGACTCGTCGCTCTGGATGTTGACACTGAATCCGCCGAGAGGAGGACCGTTGACACTCTCCAGCAGTTCGTAGTGCCCTGGTGCATTGGGGGGATCAATTTTGAGTGCGGGCTCATTGGAACCGAGCGAAACCTGTCGCTGCTTGAAGAGCGGTTCCCGCAACCAGAACTGTCGTTCCGCAGGCTGCGGCTCGAAGAGCACAACGGGAGTTTCACCTGTGACGTAGTTGTAAGGACTGTCAGTGAAACGCGAGACATACTCCGTCAACTGTTCGCTGAAGGCGACGAATAGCCAGGGGGCCAGCAGCGGGCTGGGGAGGTTGGTCCAACGTTGCCGCCAGCTGTCAGGAAGATTCACCGCTGTCGTGAACAGAATGGTTCGTCCACGACCGAACGAGCGCTCGATGATGGCTGGCGAGCGCTGGTCGTCCGTGTAGGTTGCCAGGACGGTAGAACCTTCGGCGGGCGCGACTTTCCAGAAGCGGCTCACCCACACGTCGTTTTCGAACATGGCGAATGAGCCATAGCTTTCGTACTGCCGAAACTTCCAGAACAGTGCATGCTGGCGGTCGGAAATATGGAATCGCCAGTCGTTTTCGGGTTGCCATGCATCGAGCGTGGCGGGCAGAAATGCCTGTGCCTGAGCGCGGTTGTACGAGACGGGATACTCGTTGTCATCGCTGCCCGTGAAAATGAGCAGGCCGCCTCCGTTTTCAACGTACTTCCCTAACTGGTACCAACTGGAGTCGGCGAGACGTGGAACGTTAATAAGGCAGACGGCTTCAAACTGCGGCAAATCCATTTCACGCAGGCGATTGACGCTGGCGTATACCGGTTCAAATCGGTTCCGGGAGGCATTCTGCTTGTCATATGGTGCGAGTGCGGCCATGAGTTGTGCAGCGTCCCGTTCTTCGGGAGCGACAACCAGCACTTTGGGCGGCGCCGTGACGACGGCGGAAAAATAGCGGGCGTTGTCGATTTCCAGAGGATCACTGTCGACAACCCGCACTTCTCCGTGCAGAAGCGGACCCGTGACGCCCGTGAGCACGGGAAACTCGATCCGTTTGGGAACACCATTTTCCAGAGCGGTTTGAACCTGACCATGCTTCGTGGTTGATCCGTCCGGCTGCGTGAGCAACAGTTCGAAAACGCGTTCGCCTTCTTCAATACCGGTTGCTTCGATATCGGCAGAAACAATGAGGTCACCCCCCAGAGCGACTCGTTGACGAGAGAGGTGCACGTCTGCGACGGCAAGGTTCTGCGGCTCTTCGGAGCCCACGTCGATGAGGTACAAATTGATGTTCGGGAACTTGTCGAGGTCGGCCTGCAAACGAGCCGAGTTGGCTCCCCGCCACGCGGAACTCGCCAGGTCGGTGAACAGATAAACTCTCCGCACGTATCGGTCTTTTGCCCGAACATCGGACGTGCCGCCGAGTTCCGCAGCGACTCGACGCTGATCATCCTGCTGGGCTCGGAGTGCATCGCGCAGTCGGTCTTCCAGTGGTCCGCTGACGGCCCGTGGTTCCAGTGCACTCAGTCGCGACTTCGCCGCGTGCAACGTCGATTGGAAATTGATGGGATGATCAGCCGCATTGTCTGCCACGGCAATGCGGCTGCCCTGAGGCAATTCTTCGAGATGCCGCTCGGCGATTTCCCTTGCGACCGTAAGACGCGAGTCTCCCTCCTGCTGATACTCCATACTCAGGCTGGCATCGAACAGGAAGACACCGGCGACCGGCACGTCGAGCGGCGTGGAGGGAGAGGGATCGGTGATTTCGGCGGCAATGCGCCGCTGGTAAGGGTATCCCACGGCGAAGGCAATCAGCAGGAGTGTCAGTCCCGTCAGCCAGCCGCGAAGGGAACTTCGGCGTTCATCAAACTGTGCCGGCGGGAGAATTGGTTTCCAACGCCTGAGCAACAGGAAGTACGTAGCGGCGCCAACTGCGACAACGACTAGCAGCGTCGTGATTTCCCAACTGTTGAGACTGTAGTTGGCCGGTGGGAGCGACGGACGTGCAACGGCCAGCACAATTGCCGCAAAGACCAGCATGCGGAGAAGCAGCAGCCACAAATGCCGCAGACGCAATCGTCGGACGTTTTGCTTCCGCTTTCGCTCCAGCAGCCGCAAAGCAGGGAACAGAATGCGTTTCGGCTTCTGGCGCAGCAGGAAATGCAGGATGAGAGGAACCAGAATGGCCCCCAATCCTGCAAGCATGCCGGCATTCAGAAACGTCATCATGTCTGGTGTTCAGGAATTGCTGATGGAGAATAGGGTGATGTGACCCGAAGGGAGTGCCACAGATGTTCAAGTTCGCAAACCTGCCCGTGTGCGTCAATTCGATTTCAGGGGGTGAGAAGTTCGGTGATGGTGAGGACCGCTTGGATATGCTGATGAGTACGAGATTTGGCGTCGAATCGTTGGAATTTCATGATGATGCCAACAGGTGTTCCGCCAAAGCAAAATCAGCTTTGGTCGTGATTTTCAAATTCGTCGAGGGGCATTCCACAACATGAACCGCGTGGCCCCAGCGTTCGACGAGTTGGGCTTCATCGGTCGCTGGAAACTCGTTTCGGGCGGCGTAGGCGGGGAGCAGAATGTCGCGGCGAAATGTCTGCGGCGTTTGAGCGTTCCACAAATCATCGCGGGGAACGGTTTCGATAATCTGGCCGTTTACCACCCGTTTGAGGGTGTTCACGACTCGATGCGCCGGAATAGCAGCTCCGTGAATTCGAGCGGCGGCAAACACCTGTTCGACAACTTCCGCCGCTAGCAGCGGACGGGCGGCGTCGTGGACCGCAATGTATTCGACATTTGGCGAAACGGCATTCAGGGCATTATGAACCGAGTCAAACCGCTCCGCGCCACCGGGAATGACTCGAATATTGTGCTCGTTCACTGGCTTTGAGAAAGTGCTGGCGAACCAGTCGACTTCATCGGGCGAGACGCTGATGAGAATCTGACTGACATCAGACCGGCCGAGAAAGGGCTCAAGTGCCCGCAGCCAGACTGGTTGCCCAGCCAAATCGAGGAAGGGCTTTTTCAGCTGCGTTTCGCCAAAACGCGAACTTCGACCAGCGGCGGCAAGAACAACGGCAAACGACATGTGGCGAGGTGACCTGGAAAGGTTCGGTGACTGTGGAACGCAGCTATTCGCTTTCCCATTCCTGCTGCTGCTCAGCCTGCAGCAGGTCGTCGATGGTCATGGGCTCGACGAGGGCATATTCCCCCTTCATCCAACGCAGTAAATCAATTTCTTTGCAACGTTTGCTGCAGAATGGAAAGAGGTTGGACTCGCCGTTGATTTCGACGGGAAGTTCTTTCTCACAGGTAGGGCAGGTCATGGGCCGAATCATTTCCGAATCTCGCTGGCTACTGTCAGGCTGGCTCAAGGGATGATAGCCATCCACCGCCGGTCAGAACAGGTGTCTGTTATCTTCGGGTGGCGGTGTGCGCCCCGCGCAGCGGAAGCATCCGTGTACACTAAAAACGCATTCTGAAAAAACTACGGCCGCACCAGATGTGACATCAACACGGCAGCGGCGACCGACGCGTTCAGCGAGGTCACTGCTCCCTGGCAGGGAATAGTGCAGAGCATGTCGCAGTTTTCGGTGGTGAGCCGACGCATCCCTTTTTCTTCGTTGCCAATGACGAGTAGCCAGCGGCGGTCGCGGTCGACTTCGGCCACGTCCATTTCAGCATGTTCGGAACTCCCGAGCACCCACATTCCCGCTTCCTTGGCAACTGAAAGTGCCCGCGTGAGATTGGTCTGCAGAGAAAACGGCACCGCTTCCACGCCGCCGGCAGACACGTCGTAAGTCACCGCCGAGAGCGGTGCCGAGCGGTCTTCCGTCAGCACAATACCCTGCACGCCAAAGAACGCGGCAGAGCGAAAAATCGCACCAACGTTGTGCGGATCCTGAATGCAGTCAAGTGCCAACCATAATCCCCGCGGTGCCTCCGAGCGGAGGACATTCTTCAATTCCTCGCCGTCGCGCGGTCTGATAGTGGCAGTGTTCAAGCTGGTACGCCCATCTCGCGGGCCCCCCTTACGCGGCTTGTTGGCCTGTGGACGCGGTTGCCGCACCGTCACCCCCTGGCTGGCAGCTGCATCAGCCACCTCTTTCCAGGCAGGAGAGGCACTGCTGAGGTTAATTTGAATTTCCAACACATCCTGCGGCCGTGTTTTCAGTGCAGCCAGAACAGAATGGGGGTTACGCAGCTCGAGCGAACTCATTGGGCGCTTTCCGGTTGTGGGGGGAATCACTCGATGAATAGTGTTGCGGAACTGTGCTGGCAAGGTTGGGCGACCAGAAGTCGCCGATTCTTTCAGGTTCACTCAGCTTCGAGGCTGTCTGCTGTTTCCGTTGTAGCAACTTCTGCCTCGTACCAATCTTCGTACGTATTAAACTTAGACTCTTTGGCCTTTTGCCACTGCGCTGCGTCGAGGTAGACCAGTTCTCCCGCTGCATCCACGTATGTACCTGTCTTGCGTACCACGCTGAGACGCCAGTCTTCGGCCAATTCTTCAGGTTGAGGGGATGTTGACCCGTCAAGAAGGCGAAGTATGTATCCACCGCTTGCTCCAATGTTAAACATTGCAATTTGGTCCGCCTCGCCTTTCAGAAACCAAAATGCGTAGCTGGACACGTCTGCAACCGGGATTGGCTGTATGATTTCTCTTTGTGTTTCAACATCCCATACGTGAAGCAAGCCAGGTGCAACCGAATTCTTGTCCGGCGCGAATGAGGACAGGGTCAGCAGGCGAGTTTCGTCGGCGGAGAGTCTCGCCGCGACGACATTTTCAGTGTGTTTGAATACTCGGGAACTTGCATGGTCGAGCTTCAGCAGCTCGGTGATCTGCACAAAGCTTTGGACGCGACTTAGCTGTGACGAGCGGTTACACGTGACCAGAGTGGCGTTCTCTGTGATGAATGCATCCAGGTTCTGCGGTGGCAACGGGATGTGTTCCAATTCTCCGGCAAGATTGCCAGCGTTGTCGATGTTTCCCGTCAGGATGCCGCTTTTCGACAGTATGAACAACTTTTGGGACCCGCCATCAAAGGGAATAGCGCGGACGTCGATGATACGGTCTGTGGAATCATCAGAGATTGGCATCAGGGGGCCAATCGACCTCGTGTCGTCATGCCAGCGAACTCTGCACAGGCGATTTCCGCGCCAGGCATAAAAGTCGTAAATTGAATCATTCATAGGCCCGCAAACTCGAACACTCGTTACTTCCTCAACATTCTCGAATTGCGGATAACTCTCGATTGCCTCGAAAATTCGTCTGCGGTCGGCACTTTTGAGGCCCGGCTTCACGATCTCGGGTAGAGTGGTAGTCTCATTGGGGTGTGCGTCAGGGTTTTGGCGCCTATAGGTCTCTTCGTCGAGCTGTTGCAGTTCGGGATTGTCAGCAAACTCCCAAACTGTGACTTCCCCTTCACACGACCAGACAGCAAACGTTCCATGTGAAGTGTTCTCGTTGGGAAGGAACTTTGCGCCTGCGATTTTCGTGTGCAGGTGAACTGCCGGCGTTAAGGGGAATCCAGTTCCCGTATCGAAGATTTGGACAGAGTCCGCCGCAACCTGGCCACGCGACGCGAACTGGTTGGGAACAACCTTCCCGATACGGGAATCGCGCGGTGGAACCCACAGCAACAGGTGTTTTCCATTTGCCGAAACGCACCAGTTCGGGACTCCCTCAGTTGGAATGTAGAGTGTCTGCAAAACGTCCTTGGTGTAATTGGACGATGGGCACTCGGAGCCCTGGATGTAACAGCCGTCTTCAGCCGTGAGCACCGTGCGACCGTCTGGAGTGAAGCCGATGGAAGCGTATTGGCTTCCAGTAATGTCATCGACTGCGCGTGTGCTTTGGGGATTTGTGGTGTCAGATGTGCCATCCCGCGAATCGTAGTACCAGGTGTAGATGGTAGGCTCGCGGAAGTCGGGGGCGGACTGTCCCGTGCTGTTCGCCAGCGGTGCAATGTCAATGTACCGAACCAGAACAGGGCCGGAGTTCTTGGTGGCAAACAAATCGGCAGCGCATAAATGAAACGATTTGGAATCGTCAGGAGATGTTTCTGGGGGAGACGCCATAGTCGACGGGCGTGCGAAACGTGTTTCCACTCTACCTGTTGGTGAATATAAGACACCTTCACAATTGGCATTGAACACAATGAGTCGATTGGAGGGTAAGAGGCTATGCCAGCACGGATTCTCTGGAAGATGCGCCAGTCGGACGGATTTCCATTCGTCGCCAAATCCGGATGGATAGAAGAGGCTGGCGTTCTCGTACTCGTCACCCCATGCAGCAACAAGCTTACCATCATCTGACACTGCGCCATCAGTGAATGAAATCGCCTCGTCCGATGAAGCATCGGGCCGAATGGTGGAAATGGGCGTTGCGGTGAGGGAGCCGACTCTCGGCCAAGGACCTCGGAGTTCGATATGTTCTTCCTCAATGACGGCCACATAGTCGTTAGAAGATGACGTGCGTAGAACCTGCTGACGCCGAGTCGAATCGCTGCCAATTTCCAACTGTTCGCCGTTCTTTGCGCGAACAACAAGGAGGTTGGGGAGTGTTGAACTGCTGGTGCGCGACCCGAATTGGGTGATAAGATGCGTGTCACCAACGTTCGTTGCAGCACCAATAACGGTTCTGGAATTCTGCGAAAGCAGTTCGGGAAACCGTTTCGGACCCGATGTGTAAGGAGCACGCCAACTGTTGAGAGCTACATCGGTTAAGTTGTCATTTTCGGCGCCGGCTTCTGGTTGGAGAATGCTGAAGTAGTCGTCGGACGCGAGATGAGGTCGTACGACATCGCGAATGTCTGGCGAATCTCTCCAGACCGCCTGTAGTTGCAATTGTGTCATCAGTTCTGTGAGTGCAATTTGGGCATTTGATATTCTAGTTTCTCCTTGTACGTTCTCATTCGCCGGACTCAGAGAGGCAGCTGTTGGCACATTGGCGACCTGTTTTGGCGACTCGTCCGGGCTGTCGCTTTCTGAGTCAGCGCTGTTGTTTCGACCAGTGTCAAATCTGTTTGCCGCAACGATTTCATCCAGACGGGTTTTTAGACGGTCGATGTCTTTTTGGGCTGCAACGTTTCCCGTGCACTGGGGCTCTATTTCGACAATTTCCGTTCTCGCCTGGCAGATTGTTTCCAACAGAATGTTCCACTCATGGACGAATTCCATTCTTGCCAATTCAGATTTCCTCTCATTGTCGATTTGGCTTGCCAGATGATGTGCAGCCAGAATTGGCTCGCTCTGCGTATACGCAAGGTGTGTCAGAACTGTTCCTTGTCGTTGCATTATATCCAATGTTTGCAGCCGTTCTTTGCGAGCCTTGAGGTCGGCAAAGCTCAATTCAATTCCATCCCTCAAGTTGTGCACCCTGGCCAATTGAGCGTCCGTGCGATATTCCAGGTTCGCGATTTCTACGCCTTCGAGGTGAACAGTTTTCTGCTGTAGGTTGCGTTCGAGCGATTTGACAGCATTCGTGAACGATGTGACTTGTGCTTGTAATGTCTCGTTATTACCGCGGATTAACTCATTGGTGACATTCACTTTGTCTAGTTCTTCGCCCTTTTCTTTTGCTTTGCCCTCCCATTTTGTATTTTCCTTCTTCAATTCGTCGTTCTCTTTCTGGGCCACACTGAGATCGTTGTTGCGGTATGCTCCAAATCCTACGGCGAGCGTTAGCGCGATGAAGAGCAAACTGATTGCGGCTATTGACAGCCTGTTGCGGAGTTTCTGGCTGGCGCGTAT
>JACKHO010000012.1:0-55000 GCA_020638955.1 Planctomycetaceae bacterium
CCCCCATGCCGCTGTGTGTAGTCGATGGTTCAAATGTAACTCCCAACTTGTCATAATCAGGGCCGTAACTCCATGCCGGAAACGGCGAATGAACCAAGAATAGTTGAGAGAGTCATGGCTCAGGTCACATTGAAAGGTAACCCCGTCACGCTGGCAGGCGCTTCGTTGGAAGCCGGAGCAGCCGCTCCTGATTTCTGCCTCCAGAACAACGGACTGGAAGAAGTTTCACTCGCGAATACGGCTGGAAAGACGCGAATCATTGCCACGGTTCCGTCGCTCGACACGGGTGTTTGCCACGCCGAAACAAAGCGGTTCAATGACGAAGCAGCCAATCTGGAAAACGTCGAAATCCTGGTGGTCAGCACCGATTTGCCGTTTGGTCAGAAGCGCTGGTGTGGTGCTGAAAACGTGGACAAGGTGACCTGCTTGAGCGATCACCGCACGGCTGCGTTTGGCAAGTCGTATGGCGTTCTGATTGAAGGTGGTCCGCTGGACCGCTGCCTGACCCGCGCCATTTTCGTGGTCGGTGCTGACGGAGCCCTTAAGCACGTCGAATACGTTTCAGAAATCACCGAGCATCCCAACTACGACGCCGCTCTGGCAGCAGCCAAAGCGTAACGTTTTAAAATCGAAACATGCGTCGCAGTCTCAATGAGGCTGCGACGCATGTACGAACTTTCAATTCGCGAGGTGATGTCATGTCGCAAGACGCTCCGCTCACCGAGGACCAGTTGGCAGCTCTGCTTCAGGAGTTGCCGAGTTGGGAAATTCGCGATGGCTGGTTACGGCGCAAGTTCACGACTGCCGGTTGGCCACACACGCTCTTACTTGTGAATGCGATTGGCTATGTCGCCGAAGCGGGGTGGCATCATCCCGACTTGGAAGTGGGTTATGCGCGGGTTGTTGTGAAATTGAAAACACACAGCGCTCAGGCACTCACTCAAAAGGATGCCGCGCTCGCCCGCAAAATTGAGGAAGTCGCTCTCTGGCTGCCAGCCAAAGACTCGGCCCTGGAAGGATTCCCCAAGAACTGGACTCGCTAAGGCAACGTGTGTTAGCGGGCTTCCGAGGTTGCCGTGTAGATCATGACGGCGAATGTCTTGCCGTTGGCCTGATTGGTCCCAACCGCAACGCCACATTCGGTTGCCGATGGCACCAGCAGGTTCTGGTTGTGGCCCGGGGAGTCGATCCACTGCTGCAAAATGGCGTGGGCGAAGTCCGTGTCCGACATGAATTCACGACCGGTGCGCATGGCCAGGTTTTCTGCCACCAGCGTCCAACTGTATCCGGTTGCGGAGACTCGATCAGCAGGTGTACGTCCATCAGCCTCGTGGCCCATGTTGTCGGTCGCCAGGATGACACGAAGCAGACTTTCGCAGGCCGTATTGAGCCGATTGCTCCAGGCGAGGGAACCGAGTCCGTTCCGCTGGCGATAGCTATTTGTCGCCAGAATGAGTTCACGTTCAACCATCACCACGTCGCTGCAAGGATTCTGTGACGAACGGCTGATGATAGCGCCAATGATTCAAATCGACCAGCACATGCAATACAGAGGGCGACTAGAACTCACCAACGACTTCGCTGCCTGCGCGTGTATGTAGTGCCCTTAAGATATTTTGGTCGAGTGAGTCCGCGAGGAACTGGACGTGACCATCCGCGAAGACAAACTGGACGCCGCCGACATGCTGGCTGGAGAACAGAAAACGCTGGGCAGATGTGTCGTCGGGATTCAGTCCCGGTTGAGGACATCCACTGCATTCCCACCAGCGGAGCACGCCGCGGGCGAATGACTGACTGGCACCGCCGCCGCCTCCCCCTCCGCCGCCACCACCGGAATTCATTGCCCCTCGAGCCCAGCCCCCGAGTTCGTGAATGATTTCGCCAGCGGCAATGGTCGTACTGGTGCCATCCAGGATGTCACGGTGTCGAACGGTCGAAAGTGGGAACAATACACCATCATCGCGACCAGCCCGGGTCCCGGCGTTTCCAGCGTAATTCGATAATGCGAAATTCAGGTCTTCCGGGGGCGTGACAGCCGAAGGGCATTGGAAAACAGGCAGCGGCTGCACTACTGCAGGTGCATTGATGGGATCGCTGAAGCGCACGTTGAAGTCGTACTTCCCCTGCAGATTTGCCTGCTCAACCTCCGGCAGAATCATGGCCATCCAGGTGTGGAGCAACTGATTCTGTTGGGTGCTGCCGGAGTTCCCAAGCACTCCGGGAGGAAACACGCGATGGCTCGACTCGTAATTGGCTAGAGCGAGGCCAATTTGCTTCAGATTGTTCTTGCACTGCGAACGCCTGGCCGCTTCCCGCGCTTGTTGAACAGCAGGGAGCAACAGTGCAATAAGGACCGCGATAATCGCAATAACGACGAGCAGTTCAATCAAGGTGAAGGCACGGCGCGCAGCATCTTTACGAACCATTTGCATGGATCTACCGTTGAAGAAAGGTCAAAGGAAATTGCTCGCCGGGACTTAGTGCCTAGTTGACGTTTGGCACGGCACGAGGGCCTTCGTCCGTCATCTGCTCTTTCTTCTGGGGCAGAGTCGCGCGACCTTGAGCAACCGCGTTTCCGAGGTGCTTCATGACAATGCGGATCGAACGGATCGAGTCATCGTTACCTGGAATAGGCAGGTCGACGTGATCTGGATCGGAGTCGGTATCGATGAGAGCAACGGTCTTGATTCCGAGGCTCTGGCACTCACGGATGCAGTTACGTTCGCGGCTGGGATCAACCACGACAACTGTTTCCGGAAGGCGGTTCATCTCACGAATACCGCCGAGGTTACGGCGGATTTTTCGCAATTCGCGAATCAGTTGTGACTGACGCTTCTTGGAGAATGTGGCGAGTTCGCCGCTCGACTCCAGTGCTTCCAGTTCTTCCAGGCGACGCAGGCGGTTGCGAACGGTACGGAAGTTGGTGAGCATGCCGCCCAACCAACGTTCGGTGCAGTAAGGCATTCCGCAGCTTTCGGCGACGGCACGAACGGTGTCGACAGCCTGTCGCTTTGTCCCGACGAACAGCACCAGGCTTCCCTGAGCAGCGACCCGGTACAGGTACTTTTGTGCTCGGACGAGACCGCGGATGGTTTCCTTCAAGTCGATGATGTGGATGTTGTTACGACGTCCGTAAATGTACGGACGCATTTTTGGATTCCACTTGCTGGTCTTGTGGCCAAAGTGAACACCAGCTTCCAAGATGTCTTTAACGACGATTTCCGACACGAAACAAACTCCGGTAGTACCGCGCAACTTGTTTTCAGGTAAACAATTACAACAACACAGTGAATTGTGACAACGTCACTGAAATTCGGGACTTATGGCGCACCGACTCTAGTGATCGAACGCGACAGTCTAATCGGGTTGTGACACTGAGTCAAACGTGCTGAGGTACCGGAAATTAGTGACATTGCTGTAAGACTAAAACTCAATCCGGTAAATGGTTTACGTCAGGAGAGTGGTCCTCGCCCCTGCCCGAGTCGTTTCAATGCCTCAATTCGGTCGTGATCTCCGAGTTTCGCATGTTTAATGGCACGTTCCAGCACGTCGATGTTCTCGTCGTAAACGTCAGTCGTCACGGGAAATGGGGTGCCGTCCTTGCCGCCGTGCGCATAAGAATAGTCGGCCCAGCGACGTTGTTGCTCATTTCCAGAGGCTTCGACGGGGTGTTCCAGTGGATCGCGCCGGGAGGCCGGGGAGTTGAAAATGACTTCCGCAATGAGAGACAGGCTCCGAACCGTGGCCGGTCCAACGCCTTCAACCCCCAATAGCGTCTCAAAATCCTGAGGGTTCTGCTCATGTGCCTGGATGACAATTTGACGGAGACGTTTCCGATTCACATCAATGTCGAGCACTTTGTGCCGCGTGGGAGCGAACAGCGTGGGCCCCACAGTTAGTCGTTCTACTTCTCGCATTAATTTGTCGGGATGCTCGCGGACCAAGGCGGCGGAGCCGTCACGATTTGCTCCTGCCTCTGCAGCCACCATGTTCAGAGTTTCCGCTTTTCTCAATTTGGCCGATGATTTGGGGCGGTCAACATTTTGAATTGCTGCGTGCGGCTCACAAACAAAATCGAGTTGATTGTTTCCGAGCCAGTGATAACGGCGGGCCATTTTTTCGGCATCGCTCATCCCCTGCTGAACAACGCACCACGCTCCGCCGGGCGTCAAAAAGAAGCTGTGATGATAAATCCCAAAGCCATCCTGCACCGCAGCGGAATCGACCTTGGCGGACATCCGGGAGGCGTAAATCAGGCGATCTCCCTGTGAAATCCCGAATTGATCAGACGCATCAGCCAGTTCTTGTGGAGTCTTGCGGCTGGTCGCCCCTTTTCCGCCCGCGACAATAATGCCGAGGTCCGCTCCCCGTTCTTTGTACGCTTCCTTCAGTGCGCCGCACGTTACAGTCGTGACGCCCGAACTGTGCCAGTCAAACCCGAGTACACAGCCAAATGCCTGAAACCACCACGGATCGGACAACCGGTTGAGCATTTCGTCGGGACCGAACTGGTCGACGATCGATTCCGTTATCGCGCCGGCCAGTTTGACCATTCTTTTGAACAGCCACTTCGGGGCTTTTCCACCATGCAGAGGTAAGTGAGCAACGCGACGCTGCATAGGTCCGAAATTTCTCTGCTTGCAGTCCCTCGACGATCCCTCCAGAATGCCGTTCTAACGGGCACAAGTTCCCGCTGACAAGTGCAATCCCGATTTCATGTGTCATGTCCCAGTCACCATTCACAAATCTGGTACGTCCAGATATTGAAATGATGCTCGCCGAGGGCGACGTGGACGGAATGCGCGAAGTGTGCGAAGCACTCTATTCCGGGGTCGTCGCCGAAATTCTGGAAGACATGTCACCGGAACGCGCCTGGGATGTCTTCAGGCATGCCTCGCCAGCGACCCAGGCCGAGTTGCTCTCGTTCTTTCCACTCTCGTTCCAAATGAGACTCGTGGAAATTATTGACCGGGCCAGCCTCTCGAAAATCATCGAGGAAATGCCGGCCGACGACCGCGTCGACCTGCTGGGCGAAATGGACGCCGACCATTTCGAAGCAATTATGCCGCTCATCGCTCAAGCAGAGCGGGCGGAAATTCGCAAGCTCCTCTCCTATCCCGAGGAGAGTGCCGGCTCGATCATGACGACCGAGTATGCCTCGCTCCCGGCGGGAATCAAAGTGCGCGAGGCCCTCGACAAATTGCGGGTGCAGGCCCCCAGTCGCGAGACCATTTACTACATCTACATTACCGACGAAGAACGCCATCTCATGGGGTTTCTCTCACTGAGAAAGCTCATTCAGGCCAAGCCTGACACGGAGTTGGCGAAACTGATGGATCGGGACGTCATTTACGTGCGCGTCACGGACGACCAGGAAGATGTCGCCAACGAAATTCGTCGTTACGACTTCATCGCCATTCCTGTTGTTGACGAGCAGAACCGACTTGTCGGCATTGTCACCCACGACGACGCGGCGGACGTTCTTGCAGATGAAGCCACGGAAGACGCGCACCTCGCCGCCGGTGTTCAGCCACTCGATGAAAGTTACATCGACACACCGTTCTTTGTGCTGGCACAAAAACGCGCGCTCTGGCTGGTGGTGCTATTGGGGGCTGCCTCGGCGACCGCTCAAGTTCTCGGCTGGCTTGAGAGTGACGGCTCGCACGCCTGGATGGTGCTATTCCTCCCCATGGTTCTCGCCAGTGGCGGAAATGCGGGTTCACAGTCGGCCACGCTCGTTATTCGGGCGCTCGCTACCGAAGAAGTAGAAGGTATGGTCGGTTGGATTGCGTGGCGTGAAGCACGGATTGGCGCTTGCCTCGGCTTCATCCTTGCCACTCTGGCGGGCTGTGTCTCATTCCTGATGCGCGGTCCTTGGGAAGCTGTTGTCGTTGCCTCTACTGTTTTCAGCGTGGTCATGTTCGGGACAGTCGTCGGCGCCATGCTGCCACTCGCGCTCAAACGCTTTAACCAGGATCCGGCCATTATGTCGAACCCCATGATCGCCGCCCTCAGCGACCTTATGGGAGTCCTTATCTACTACACGGCCGCCGCCTGGTTGTTGACGAAGGTGCTGTAAGCACTCACGAAGCGCGACGTCCGACTGCAAGTCAACTTTGCTCTACCCGGCCAACATTTCTTCGTCTGCAGCGGTGTATTTCAGGACGGCGTAAATGACTGCGAACGTCAGAATGAGTGACGATGAAACGCAGAACATAATGCGAAAACCGAAGTTGTCGATGAGGTAGCCCAGCATAGGGGCCGTCAAGACAGTGCCAAGGTCGATGGAGGCGAGTACAACCGTCGTTCCCGTGGCGCGGTGTTCGGGGGGAAAGTCTCCCGATCCCAGCGAGACAATGCAGGGGAATAACAGGGCATGTCCGAATCCGCAGCCGAGTGCCGGGATAATGAGATGCCAGTCAGATGTAACGAACATCAATGTAATGTGACCAAACACATGTCCCAGCATCCCCCACCAAATCATGCGGTGCCGTCCCATAATGTTTGACCAGCGGCGGGCGACGAAACGCATGGAGAATGCCGTAATGGCGTACGCCGAGAAAAATGTGCTCGGACCACGCAAATGGAGTGACGTGGTGTAGCGTGTCAGAAAAACAGTCGTCACTGAAAAGCCCAGTCCCATCATGACGGTGACGAGCAGAATCGAAGCGGGGAAGTGAGTCGACAACAGTGCCTTGAGCGACCGCTTGTCTTCCAGCGGACGAACGGCATCTCCCGAGGTCAGCCACAATGCCATGCAGACATTGAACAGGCCCATAAGAAATATCCAGCCAAAGACCAGCTGATACCGAAACGCGCTTTCGGGGATGAGTCGAAAGAAGAAGTCGACCAGTTGCGCGCCCAGAATCATGCCAAGAAAACCTGAGGCACCGAACGTTCCAATGACTTCAGTCCGACGTAGTGGTGGAGCTTTCTGCTGAATGTGTGACACCGAGCAGGCAAACATTGTGGCCAGTCCAACAATGAATACGCAGCGTGCGACATAAATGCTCCACGACAAGTCCGTCGCGAGCATAATCCAGAGTGAACCCACCAGAAACGACAAACCGCTGAGCATCCAAATACGGCGTATGCCGAATCGATCCATCGCGCGGCCAGCCAATACTCGAATGAACAATGACACCACCAGTCCGAAACTGACAATCCGGCCTGTGGTTTCTTCCGAGCCCTCCAGGAATTTCACCAATTCGGCAAACCGAAACGACATGGTGTTGGCCACCACGAGTGCGATATTCGCGGCAAAGGCAATGTAGAACGAGGAACTGTAGACTGGAGTGTCGTTTTCGTGTTCGCTGCCGGGCTGCTGTATATCAGCCCTGGGGGACGACGTGTCGGAACACTCGTCTTCTGGCTGTTCAGTTGAAACAGTGGCGCGGGGCATGGCGGCAAAATGTTTTGCCATTTCTGAAGCGCGTCCCACGTTGCAGGCAGTGGGAAGAAGACGAAATGGCACAAGGCAGGCGAGGGAATGGTACCACATTCCCTACTGCAGGACAGTACGATTCCTCCACGAGTTCGCCACAAACCACGTGAAAACTGGCAGCCACGAATACTTGTCCGCTTACTTATTTCGCGGCAATTTGCAGAACCGCTCGTAAGCGGCGTCCCAGGCTGCGGACTGCTGTGGCTCAAAACGTTCCAGCTTGACGGAGTTTCGTACGACCTTGCGAATATCGCTGAGCGAACCAATGTCGCCCGTCGCCCGTGCCTGAATGAGCACGTTCCCCAGGGCCGTGGCCTCAATTGGACCCGCAATGACCGGGCGTCCACAAGCGTTCGCCGTGAACTGATTCAGCAACTGGCTCTGACAGCCACCACCGACAATGTGGATTTCCTCAACCCGCTCGCCCGTCAGTGACTCAATTCCCGAGAGAACCTCCCGGTATTTCAACGCCAGACTTTCCAGTGCACACCGAATGAATTGTCCTTCCGTTTCGGGAACGGGCTGATTCGTTTTCCCGCACCAGTCGGCGATGGCACGCGGCATATGGGCCGGACTGAGGAATGAGGGATCGTTCGGGTTCACGAGCGACCGGAACGGGGCCGACTGCGTTGCCAAGTGCGTGAGCTGGGTGTAGTCGAAGGAATTGCCTTCCTCTTCGAAGGCTCGACGACATTCCTGGACAAGCCACAGGCCCATGACGTTTTTCAGGAGCCGATAAGTTCCGTCGACGCCCCCTTCGTTGGTGACGTTTTGCTGGAGCGCTTCGTCGCTCAGGACGGCCTGCTGCACTTCCACGCCAATCAGCGACCACGTGCCAGAACTGATATAAGCCCAGTTTGCTTTCCCCGTTCGTTCTGTCGGGACGGCGACGACTGCTGAGGCCGTGTCGTGCGTGGGAGGAGCAATGACGTCGATTTTCTTCAGGCCGGTCAGCTTGGTAACTTCTTCACGCAGCGTGCCGAGTTTGGTTCCTGGCGTAACAAGCTCAGGCAGAATGTGTGTTGGAATTCCAAGTTGCCGCAGCAAATCGAACGCCCAGTCGCGTTCTTTGGCATTCAGAAACTGAGTTGTCGTGGCATTGGTGAATTCCACGGCCTGCGAACCGCACAGCAGCCAGTGGAAGAAGTCCGGCATCATGAGGAACCGATGTGCGAACTGCAGCATGTCAGGGTCGTTGAGCTGCGTCGACAACACCTGATACAGCGTGTTGATTTGCATGAACTGCAAACCAGTTTGCGCAAAGATTTCCTTTTTCGGCACCCGGCTGAATGCCGTTTCCAGCATGCGGTCGGTGCGGGGATCGCGGTAGTTATACGGCTGTCCGACCAACTGACCCGACTTCGAAAGCAGCACGTAATCCACACCCCACGTGTCGACCCCAACCGACAGGATTTTGTCGCCGTACTTTGATGCGGCCTTCTTCAGACCTTCCACGATGTCTGCCCACAATCGCAGCACGTCCCAGCGCCTGGTTCCGGCCAGAGGCAGAGGACCATTGGAGAATCGGTGGATTTCATCCAGTTCAATCGTGGAACCATCAAACAGGCCGGCAATAACCCGGCCACTTTCGGCCCCGAGGTCGACAGCGAGATAAATGCGATCAGACATGACAATGCGGCAGTAATCCTGATTGGAAAAAGACGAGGCGGCGCAGATTCGTTGATCTGAGCCGCCATGCAGAGCGGGGCGATTTGCCCTTTAGTCCATAACTTTAATCATGATGTCCTTGAAGGAAATCGTCATGTTGTGCCCCCGGTGAAGTTGCAATGCGATGATGCCGTCTTTAGCTCCTTCGGGGTCATCGATGTCGACAGTCGTCACGCCGTTGAGCACCTGCGTAATGTGGTCCCCGTTGGCGGTAATGACGTACTCGTTCCAACCGTCCTCGTTGATAGCTCCCGCGACTTTCTTCTGCATCGCTTCGTCGAGGTTCACGATAATGCCCCGGCCCGTCCGTTCGCCGTACAGAATTCCCAGGAAGTGGTTGTCTGCAATGTCCGCCTGATAACCGCCCACACAGAATGGAGGTGTTTTTCCTTCCTCGGCTTTCAGCTCTTCACTGCGGAATTGAACACCGCTGTTGCCTTTGTGGCCGTGCAGACGCCATTTCACTTTGAGCACGAAATTCTTGTATGAGCCATCTGACACGAGGAACGTGTTGGCCGGAATGTTCCCGTCGGTTGTGCCGACAATGGAACCTTCCTTGACTGACCAGTAATCCTCTGAACCATGCCAACCCTTGAGGCTCTTTCCATCGAACAGCGACTTGAACCCGTCGTTGTCCTCCGCGTGAGATGTGCCTGCGCACAAAGCAGAGAAGGCGACGGCAAACAACATCGATAACGGCAGCGAACACTTCATGTTGAAAATCCTGGCAAGGCGAATGGGAAAAGTAGTTTCGGTATTGGCAACGCACCACAATGTCGGGCCGACGTTGCGAATCGATGGAATTCAAAAAGTTGCGTGTTAGTTCTTCGACTTCACGGGGCGGAAGGGATAGGCCCAGGCGGCCAACGCTCTGGGACTCCGCGACTGGACCCACAGTTTTCCATGTCCCCGGAAGCGCAGGACGAGTTGATCGGAGAACAGGAAGGAGCGGATTTTCTTACCGCCCCGCACAATTTTGTATTCGAGAGAAGGTTCCCAGGCGACGGCGTATCCATTGTCGACAATGTACTCGCCATTCACGTCGATTTCTTCGGCGGCGCCGTAGCAGTTGAAGAACAGTTTACCACGTCCATCAACCTTGAGGACGAACATTCCTTCGTTGAACAGGCCGCGCAAACCATCCCATTTGGCGTTGCACTTCACACCTTCCTCTGAAGCGAGATAGGCACCCTTTTCGAGATACAACTCGTCGTCGATGTCGACTGCCACAATGTCGCCGGGGGCACCCGGGACGAGTCCAACTTCACCGGGGCCACCTTCTGCAGAATAGATGTTTTGGAAGAATGATTCGCCAGTCAGGAAGGCACGGCTCAATCCCGCCATGACACCGCCACGTGCACTCGTTTCCGTTTTGATGGTGGGCGACATCCAAGACATCGCACCCGCTTCCGCGACGATTTTTTCGCCCGGCTGCAATTGAACTTCGAGTGCAGAGTACGTCGGCTTACACAGCAATTGATAATTCACGTGTACTTCTCCTTGATACTGGTTTTCGCAGGACTCGAGTTACAGGTGTGCCAGACTAGTCACGAATTTCCGCGTGACATTGGTCGCAAGCGATATTGGCTTTGTCGAACCATTGCCGTGCCGTTGTTCCGTCCTTGGCACGAACTGCGTCGGCAACTTTCATCATGTTTTCGCGATACTCATTCGACCAGCCCTGCCACTTTGGGATGTCCGCATCGTCGAAGACTGGGCTCGTGTCGGCCAGCATGGCAATCGCCAGAACTGCCAGCGTCGTCGCATGCACAGGTTCGTCCGGCTTTCCACGAGGACGCTTCATGACACGGACAAGTTTCGCGTTCCTGGTATTCATCTCTTCCATTAAGGGATACATCTCGATGAGTTCATCCCAGGCGTGTTCGACTTTGGACTCCGTCTTGCATTCACCTGCCTGAGCCTGCTTCAACACACCAAGTGCTTTCGTCGCACTCTGGAATGATTCCTCCTCGGCATACGACAAAGCAGCGTCGCGCAGTTGCGGTCCCTGAACCTTGGTTTCTTTGTTACCGGGATGTTCGGCAATCGCCTGCCCCATACAGGCAAGTACACCAATCGCCTGGTGAATGGCCTTTTCGTTATCTTCGAACTTTGCTTCCTCGCCGAGCAGTTTTTCCAGCGTCTCGATTTGCCCGGCAACTTCCAGTTCCAGGTCAGCCACGGTCGCCACCTTTTCGATGGGAACAGGAGACTCAGCAACAACGCTTCCCACCATGATGAGTGTCGCAGCGGTGAGCAGGTGAACAAACTTCAACATGAAACGGCCTTCGGTTCAGGTCGAGTGTAAGGCTGGATTTTCGAACTCTTAGTCTAGCAACCGCAACCAGACTTTTCCCAGCCACTGGCAATTTGAATTGTCCTCTGCGACGCGTTGTGAGGAACGCGGTTGCCGAATCAAAGTGGCCGAACTGAAAATCGTAAGTCGCCCGCAGAGTTTCGACAGGTAATGCACGCCGACTCCCGGTTATCCGCACACAACTCAATTTCCCAGCAGACTCCCTCATCGTCACTCGACTTTGGTGGGACCAACCAGTCGAAGCGTCCATGCATTCGACGTTTCACAGTCCCGCGATCGCCGCTGACGGGACCTTCATAAGTCAGGTAATGCGGGCGATGATCGAAGATTTGCTCTGCAGTGAGTTCACAGGCTTCATCCAGCCGCGGAAGCGATTGCAGACGCCACGTCAGCAGCACTCCTTCGTGCTCCAGCATGAAATCGTAGTGCAGTTCAGGCCAGTCATGTTCCAGAATGACGAATTGCGGCATGGCACGGTCCGCTAATCGGCTGACACGAGTTCGAGCGTCGACCAGAGGGAAGGATCGGCCGCGAAGGGGAAGTCTTCTCCGACGGAAAAGAAGTCGTGTCCCAAATGTTTGTCCCGAACATGGCAATAGAAACTGAGCCGCCCCAGTCGCTCTGGATCGAATCCGTAGAGCGTTTCCGCAGGAAACCAGGTGTCTACCTGCCATTCGGTTTTGGAAACCGTCGACGACTGGAGGAATGCGTCCGAACTTGCTTCGGGGGCATCTTCGCTGGCCCGCGGAACCGGAATTTGTCTAACGCAGGGCTCGAGTCCTGAATCTCCGCCGCCGACCGGGAGAATGTGAAACAGATGGCAATAGCGTGAGGCCCGGTGAATATTCTGCGTGTTGCGGGTGTCGATCCACACCCGTACACCATCTGACGTCTCCGGAGTGTCTGGATGGGCTGCTGGCATTCCCATTGTTCCCTGAACTCGAACTGAAACGGCAAGCCCGTCTCGATTCCAGGCCATTCTCAGTTCGCTGAACGGAGCATTCCCGGATAGCGAAGAGGGAAATGGAACACGACAACTCTCCGGCAATTCTAGTAGTGGCTCTGTGGCACGCGGGAGGGCGTCGATTCGGGGGACGGACAGCGTGGCGCGGAACAGAAATGGGGCGGGGACGATGGACATCAGGCAGTTCCACCCGGCCCCGAGTGAAATGGGTCGGACACTTCGATGCCGTCCACTTTTCTGGGTGCGTTGGCCTTTTGTTGCTCCCGCCGCTGCTGCTGTTCACGCCATTGCACGTAGACAACGGCCAGCAGAATGAGCGCGACAACTCCAAACACAATTCCGCCCAGCACGTTGAATCCGCCAGCGTCGGGTTTGGTGGGCGTCGCTATGTGCAGCGTGCGTGCCAAAATGTACGGGGCCTTGTGCGTGTGTGCGTCTTCGGCGTCGTAGTGGTACATCTTCAGAAAGTACCCGGAGACGGAAACACCATCGACCGTTTGGGTTCCAAGTTCCAAATTCTCGGGCTTCTCCAGGAACACAATGGTGGCTAGGTTTCCTTGTGCATCTTCTTCGAAGAACGAAGCCTCATAGACCTTGTCGATGCCGAAATCGTTTTTCAGCGGTTCATATTCAATGACCTGCAGCGTATGCCCTCGCAGGAACACTGGCTTTCCGCGAAACGCTCCCGGGTTGTCGAGCATGTCCTTGAACAACGGTACATGCGACTTCTCGAATCGTTCGCTTACGAACTTTTTTCCAGCCTGCCGGAGTGCCTCAGGCTTTGCCTCGCGAGCCAGATTCAGCAGGCTGAAATATGGTTCGTTATCCTCGGGACCGAGTCGCGAATTGTCTTTGACGTCTGACAGCCCAAACGCATTTGGACTGGGAATTACCTCGCCGACTGCAGGTGCGGCATCGTCTGCGTTTACACGGCAGCAGACAAACATTCCGAGTAACGTTCCCAGCGCGAGAACGTATGCGAAACGTCGAAAACCACAGTGTTGTGTGACACAGAAATGCATGCTGCGCATCATAACGTAGTGCTGCAAAAGAAACAGCGACGCGACGCAATCGACGGAGTCTTCCTCTGCGAAAACAGATCAGGAAACGCACGTCAACTCTCAGCCATCAACACCATCCACAGTTTTTCGACAGAAGCAAATTCGCGCGAGAAAAATTGAAAGACCGTAATCCCTGATTCTGCCAACACTCCGGTGCATGGAAGAAAGATTTTGTCGTCTTCATCAACTCTTCACGTTTGACTATCAAAATCTCAACGATAGCATCAGCCTCAGTGAATCGAATTTCTTCGGAACGATTCCTCTGTTGTTCACAGTGAAGCCAGGTCGGATTCGCAGTGACCAACCAAGGCAACTGAGCTGTGGGGCTCGCCGTGCCTGGACGAGGAGGGTTTCCATTTCCCCTATATCATCTCCAATCGCAACAACCCTGTGGAGGCGAGCTTTTCCATTGCGCTTTAATGGTGAAGTAAGCAACTGACAGGCGTTGGACTTCCCTACCGATTAGCCGGGACGGCTGAACGTGCGGAGATGCTATGTACCAAGGGTTGCAAGATGCCGCCCGCTGATCCAAACACTCAGCACATTGATGCACTCAAGCAAGCACTTCAGCAAAAGGTTGGTTCGCGCCGGTACTCCCAGTGGTTCGGCGGGAATACTCAATTCTTGCTTGCCGACGACCAGCTCGTCGTTGAGGTTGCCAGTCCATTTCTGCTCAGTTGGATCGAGAAAAAGTACCGCCCGACTTTAGTCGATTTGGTTCAAAGAATTGTTGGACCTGAGGTCCGACTGTCGTGCCGCGTCGGAGCCGGGCAGGTGGTCGTGGTGCAGCCTCCGTCAGATGACGTGACCGATGGCGAGCAGCCCGCTGCGCGTTCAGTCGCTCGCACCACTCAACCAGCGACCAAACATTCTCCTGCGCGAACTGGCCGTCTGGCCACGCTGTCAGACTTTGTGATTGGTCCCTGCAACGAGTTGGCAATCGCCGCTGCAGAACAGGTTGTGGAGAATCCGCACGAGATACCGTTCGTCTACTTCCAGTCGACGGTCGGGAATGGCAAGACCCACTTACTCGAAGGGATTCTGCGTGAACTTCGGAAGTCCGGGAACGCGAAGTGCCCACTGCTGATGGGAGCCGAGCAGTTCACGAACTACTTCATGCAGGCCATGTCATCCCGCACGACTCCCATGTTTCGTGCCCGGTTTCAAAGCGTGGATGTGCTACTGCTCGACGACGTCGATTTCCTCAACGGCAAACGGAGCACGCAGGACGAATTCCTGCACCTGGTGAAACAAATCCAAAGTCGCGGCGGTCAGGTCATTGTCGGTGGCAACTGCCACCCCCGCCTGCTGGATAAAATGCCGGACGAACTCATTTCAAGATTTCAGTCGGGACTGGTTTGCCGCATTGAATCGCCCGATGAAGAAACCCGTCGCGGGATTGTCGCCCGCCACGCGCAGCGCCAACGAGTTTCACTTTCACGTAACGCCGTGGATTTCATCGTCAGCCGCTTCACGCGCAATGTGCGTGAACTCGAAGGGACTGTCAACGTCCTGGCCACGTGGTCGCGCATGACGGGCAAACGCGTCAACGGTTCCATTACCCGCGAACTACTCGGAAGGATGGAACGGGACTGTTTGAAGATCGTGCGGATGTCAGATGTCGAACGCGCCGTCTGCGATATGTTCGGCGTCACTCGCGAAGGACTTTGCAGCGACTCACGCAAGAAGACGGTGACTCAGCCACGTATGCTGGCGATGTATCTTGCCCGCCGATTGACGAATGTTCCCTACAGCGAAATTGGTGAGTATTTTGGTCGCCGGAATCACAGCACCGTCATTTCCGCCGAACGGAAAATCGAGAAGGAACTGAAGCTCGGCGGTTCGCTCAATGTCGGTGCGTCGCAGTGGGCCATTGAAGATGTGCTGCGAACTTTAGAAGAACGCGCCCGCGCAGTTTAAAGATTTTCCCTTGCCAACTACTCTTTGTCGCTCTTCGGATTGCCAAACATCCGGAACCAGCGGCTGTTGGCGAGTTTCTCTGAATCCTCTTTTACTTCTGCCGGCTTCGCTTCTGTCAGTTGCTGGGCCTTTGACATACTGAGAATGTGCTTCTCCAACTGCTGCTTGATTTGAGCCAGTTTGGAGCGTTCGCGTGCCAGCGAGGCGCGTTCCAGCGAGTTCGCAACTTCCGATTCCCGCAGGTGCTTCTCCATCGCCGACTTTGCTTTCATCAGCGCAGTGTGCAGTTCTTCAGGCGAGTTCTCAGCCAGGTCGTTCCAGTCACGGGGGTGTGATTGTTGCTCAGCAACGCGGACTCGACTTATGACGTATGCAATGAACCGATCACGTTCGTCGATTGCGGCAATCAACTCTTCCTTGCTGGCCGTGTTTTCATTTTCAAGAGGTTTCGGTGGAGAAACTTCATCCAGTACTGAAACTTCTGCCTGAGAATCTGACGGCGCCGCATTGTCACTGCCTCCAGCACCTTGTGCTGAGTCAGTCGACTGCGGTTTGGATTCGGTACCAACCGATGCGGACGCCTCTCCTTCGGCAGCACCTCCCATGAGCCGTGCTTTGGCCGCTTCCCAGAAGTCTGGTTTTCCGTCCCCCGCAGGAGCGCTCTCCTTCTTTGCAGGTTCCGCAGACTTGGATTTCTTCTCGCGCGATTCGGAAGTCGCACCGTTTCCACTGCGACCTGATGCGACTGCGAGTTGGCCACTTTCCAGGAGTCCCAGAATGGATTCGACCTGTTCCTCGATGCGCTGCAGTTGATCACCGGGATGGTTGTCCGGGAAGAGCTGCAGTAGGTCGTCCAGCTTACCATGAATTTCATCAACGCCGCCGGCGCCTGATGACTTTCCACCAGCCGTTGAGCGACCTTGGCCAGACCGCTGCAGGCGATCGTACTTTTCGGCGATTTCCTCAAGGCGGCCGGTCAGTGCCTGAATCATTTCGTCCTTCTCTGCAAGAAGGTCGACGAGTTCTGCACCAGCTTCGGGAGTCTTAGACATGATTCGAAACAAATCGATTTGGAGGGGAAACAAGGCCGCTGTTTGACCGTAGGTCATGTTTCCGTTTCGCAACGTTGTTGGTCGCCGCCGTCCGAATTGAATTGCTGGAATGTTCTAGGCCATGTACCGATTGGTGCGGTTATTGGGACCGTTTGGCCTTCGCCCGCCCTTCTTGCCGACGTGAATGCGGATTTCGTTTGACGTCCGCGAATTCAGCCGTCGTGTTTTGCTCATCCGGCCAGGGAGCTGGAAATTCGCGTTCTGCAATTTGAAAGTCGTGCCGCCAGTCGAACGGCGATAGGCGGGGATCCTGGTCCAACCAGCCGATGCGTACCTGTTTCACCATGAGAATTCTCCGCAGCCAGGTGAGGGGATGTAGTGCATCGAAGGGCGACATCCGTGCCGCAGAAAGCTCCTGCCGACCTTCGACGCATGCGTGTGGCATCATCCCTGACTTTATGGCCCTGCGTGGCCATCACCAATGTCCCATGGGTGATTCAACGAACACCGCCTTGCGTCCTCAAAACTTGGTGAGGAGGTTGCGCGCTATATCAGCTCCGTTGGATGACGAAAACGAAAGATGAGTAGACAGTGCAGTAGAAGCAGTTGTTCGGCAGGAGCAGGAAGAAACATCCAGCGCACAAAAAAAACAGCACAGAGAGTTCTCTGTGCTGTCGACGCAAATCAGGTTGTGCTGGCTACGGACTTCAGTCGGCGAACAACTGCTTGTGAAGTTCCGCCAAATCGCTGGCGGGGATTTTGATGACTTCGCGGTCGTAGGTCATCAGGCCGTTGATTTCTCCTTCGACATCGGTCGTCTGAGTGTAAACGCCGCCCGAGATTCCATTGTCCTTCCGGAAGCCATTCAGGATTTCCAACGACCTGACGTAGCGGGCCTTGTATTCTTCCTCAGTCTTTGGCAAATCGCCGTAGCCCCAGTTACGGCGGTTGGCATCCCACAAGTGGTCGCGAACCGGGTAGCCGTGTCCACCAAACTCGCCAATGACCCGAACGAAGTCCTTGTACCGCTCAGGATTAAATGGGAAGTCGGGATGTGGATAGGCATGATGGTCAGCCACGTCGCCGACGGGCCAGAAGTTGCCGCCGCTGGCAATGTTGACCAGTCGTGAAGCGTCGCGCTTGACGGTCCATTCACCAACCTCAACCGTTCGGTGCTGGCCCCAAGCCTCGTTGAATGGCACCCAGGCGACAATGGCGGGATGATTCTCCAACTCGTCAATCATCGCTTCGAGTTCCACCATGTACTGTTCATGAGCCGCGTCGGGCCAGTCGGCATCTTTCGGGTTTGGATCGAGTCGTGTCCACGGTGGGTTGTTTCCGGAACTGACCTGATCCTGCCAGACCATCATGCCGAGGCGGTCGCAGTGGTAGTAGTAGCGGCGGGGCTCCACCTTGATGTGCTTGCGGATCATGTTGAATCCGGCAGCCTTCAAGTACTCGATATCGAACAGCATGCCTTCGTCAGAAGGAGGCGTCAGCAAACCATCGGGCCACCAGCCCTGGTCGAGCGGTCCCCAATGGAAAATCGGTTCGCCGTTGAGAGTGAACTGCAAGTGGCCGTTGGCGTCACGTGCTTTGCCGACGGAGCGAATGCCGATGTACGACCGGACTTTGTCCTGTTCCTGGCCATTCACCAGCAGGCGAATGTCGAGGTCGTACAGATGAGGCGCTGATGGCGTCCAGAGCTTTGCATTGGGGACGGTCACCGTCACACCTTTACCTGTTCCGTCGGCAACCTTCTTAACACCATCGATGACTGTGACCTGTAGTTCCCAGTTGTCAGTGCCATCGACATCGGCCGCGACATTAATTTCGCCGGTCTTGGGATCGGTCGACAGGTGCAGGTCTTCGATGAACGCTGATTGAGTTTGTTCCAGCCACACGGTTTGCCAAATTCCTGAAACCTGCGTGTACCAAATCCCGCGAGGATTCAGTGTTTGCTTGCCGTGCAACTGATACTGCTCTGTATCATCCTCGACGCGCACGACGAGTTCGTTTTCTCCATCAACGACAGCCTTGGAGATGTCAAAGGAGAACGGCGTATTGCCCCCGACGTGTGATCCCACGAGCTTGCCGTTAACGAACACCTGGCAGCGGTAATCCACCGCTTCAAAGTTCAGGTGCACTCGTTCATTCTCGGGATGCACGCACTGGAAAGAGCGGCGATACCACAGTGCCTGCCGCGAATTGAGAATGCGCTGTACTCCGCCCAACTTCGATTCGAGACAGAACGGAACCAGAATGTTCCCTTCCCAATCTTTGGGAGTTTCCATTTGGTCGCGGGCAGTCACGGCGTAATCCCAGTGACCATTGAGGTTCGCCCAGCTATTGCGGCGAAGCTGTGGTCGGGGATATTCACGCCAGGCGTTGTCGGCCGTCACGTTCTTGCCCCAACGTGTGATGAGGTGGGACTTGAATGGTTCCAAGCGCGGCTTTGGCGGCGGCAGTTGTGGAACGTTTTCGGCGTCAACGACATGCACGTCAATGAACTGTCCGCCATTCGTTTGATGGCAGTGAACCGCCAGCACATTCTTCCCCTGCTTCAGGTTCGAACGCTGCTCAGGTGTCAGTCGCACCACCTGATATTCGGTGGACCAGCGCTGAAATTCGCCGACGGGCTTGCCGTTCACGAAAACCTGCGCGTCCTCATCATGGTGAATGAGCAACGCCGCGGCTTCGGGGACCTCAGTGAGCTCGAATGACTTGCGCAGCCAGATGTCGTTGGTGTTCCAGACCGTTCCAATGCGGGCGCCGGGCGTATCCCATTCACCGAATCCACCGGAGCCTTTCAGCCAGGAGGAGTCGTCAAAGTCGGGGTTTCGCCATCCCTTAGGCGGACGCCGCAGCACAAAACGCCAGTCATCGACAATGGGAGTGTCCGCGCGTGCCGCCTGTTGAAAGGCACCTGCGATCGCAAATGCCGCCAGAAACGCTTGGAGAGTTTTCGTCATGAGTTCTTTATCGTAACAGTTGAGCGAATGTTCGATTGTGTGATGATTTACTTGGTCGGATCGACGATGACTTTCATTGCACCCGGTTCGCCTTTGTAGAGACGGTCGAACCAGCCGACGGCGTCGTCCAGCGAAGTCTTAGCGGTGATGAGCGGTTCCACGCGAATGGCCTGACGTCGTAGCAGGTCGATACAGGCGGGATATTCGCCATTCGAAGCGCACGAGCCATAAATCGTCAGTTCACGCGTGACAATAGCCTGCAATGGGACTTCGACTTTGGGGGCCAAGTTGCCGACGAACGTTATCGATCCTCCCTTTCGGGCCGATTCAATAGCTGTCTTGATGGTGGGAGTTGCACCGACAACTTCGAGGACAACGTCGGCACCGCGTCCGCCTGTCAGTTTCTTCACTTCGGCAGGCACATCGACGGCGTCGGCTTTCAGGCCGACGTCGGCACCGAGTTCTTTGGCCTTCGAAAGTCGCGACTCATCGAGGTCGACGGCAATGACTTGTGAGCAGCCAGCCAGTCGGATGGCTTGAATAACGAGCAAACCAATCATGCCACTGCCCACAACGACGGCGGTATCCCCCAGTTCGACCGGTGTGCGGTTCGCCGCGTGCACAGCGACCGAGACCGCTTCGATCATGGCAGCATGTTCAAAGGGCAGGTCTTCAGGCAGTTGATAGCAAATGCGATCGGGGACCACGACGTACTCGGCGAACGCTCCATGCCGACGGTATTCGCCGCAGGAAACTCCGAGCACCATACGGTTGTCGCACAAGTTGATTTGTCCGCGTTGGCAAAACTTGCATTTACCGCAGGAAACTGTGGAGTCAAAGGTGACATGGTCACCCTCAGAAAATCCGGTGACGTCAGAACCGACCTTTGTCACCACACCGGCGGCCTCGTGTCCCATGACGAGCGGTGGAATGCGGCGGCCTGAACTTCCGTCGTAGCCGTGGACATCACTCCCGCAAATGCCGCAGGCTCTCACCTGCACGAGGAGGTCGTTGGGCCCCACCTCGGGGGTATCCATTTCGGTGACCTCAAGTTGCTTATACTCTTTGAGCAGGAGTGCCTTCATGGGTGATTTCAATCATTCAGAAGTGAGATGTCTCGGGGAACCATCCACCGCGCAAACGAAGAGCGGGGAGGTCAGCCAAGTGGTTTCAGGTGAATGATATGCGGAAATCGAGTGGCGCCAATCGACTGAATGATGAGGACCGACCGAGAGAAGCATGGAACGCATTGCTCTGCGCCGGTCCGACCCCGTATCCTGTAGATGTGAAATTGGCCGCACATTCTGGTGGCTCAGACATTCCTGTCTGAGTCGAGGGGATTTGGTCTTCCCATACACCTCAATTGGCCGGACCTTCACAGAAAACAAGTCGCAACAGGGCTGCGGAGTTTATTCGCCATGTGGAACCGACGACGATTTCTGAGTGACCTCGGTCAGGGACTTAGCGGCATCGCGCTGGCCAGTCTTCTGGCTCGTGATGGATTACTGGGAGCGGAATCTGGAAGTGGTGGACCGCTACGTCCGGTCATCGATCCCGGTCGACCGTTTGCACCGCGCGACTCACATTTTCCCGCCCGGGCAAAAAACGTCGTCGTCATTTTCTGCTCCGGCGCGTGCAGCCATCTCGATACGTTTGATTACAAACCGGAACTCATTTCCCGGCACGGACAACCGCTGCCCGGCGGTGATGAACTGGTCACCTTCCAGGGGGCGCAGGGGAATTTGACAAAATCACCCTGGGAGTTTCGTCCCCGCGGCGAAAGTGGAAAAATGATTTCCGACCTCGTTCCGCAAATTGGCGAACTTGCAGATGATTTGTGCTTCGTCCACTCGATGACCAGTAAGACGAACACACACGGGCCCGGCGAAAACTTCATGTCGACCGGTTACACGCTCGATGGATTCCCCAGCATGGGAAGTTGGATTACCTGGGCACTGGGGAGTGAGAACCAGGACTTGCCCGCTTATGTCGCCATTCCCGATCCACGTGGTACGCCGCAGTCGAGTGTGAACAACTGGGGACCAGGGTTCCTGCCTGCCGCCTTTCAGGGAACCGACTTCAACGCCTCGAAGCCAATTCGCAATCTGCAGCGGCCTGAAAGTATTGACGCCGCGACAGATAAACAAACCCGTGCGTTCCTGCGCCAACTGAATGAGCGGCATCTGGAGCAGTTCCCCGGCGATTCGGAACTGGCAGCCCGTATCGCGAGCTATGAACTCGCAGCCCGGATGCAACTCAGTGTGCCTGAAGTGAGTGACCTCTCTACCGAGACCGCCTCCACTCTCAAAATGTATGGGGCCGACGACACCGAGAACACACTCAAAGCTGGCTTTGCCCGCAACTGCATTCTCGCCAGACGACTGCTCGAACAGGGTGTGCGTTTTGTGCAACTCTTCAACGGGGCCTATCAAACCGGCGGCGAAGGCGTGAGTAACTGGGATGGTCACAAATCGCTTGAACCGCAATACAGCAAGCACGGTCCGGTGCTCGATCAACCCGTTTCGGCGTTGTTGAAGGATCTCAAACAGCGAGGACTGCTCAAGGAAACACTGGTTGTCTGGTGTACCGAATTCGGCCGCATGCCGACGTTCCAGAAGGGAGCGAGTGGACGCGACCACAATCCCTCAGGCTTCACCTGCTGGCTGGCCGGGGCGGGAGTAAAAGCTCCATTCAGCTACGGTGCCACTGATGAGTTTGGCTACAAGGCCGCCGAAAACATTTCCACGGTCTACGACTTCCACGCCACGATACTGCATTTGCTCGGACTCGACCACAAACGCCTCACCTTCCTCCACAACGGCCTCGACCGCCGTCTGACGGATGTGCACGGTGAAGTCATTCATGACGTGCTGGCGTAGGTTGAACGCGTCCGTGCCGTCGGAAGTGTTTGCCTTCCGGCATGTGACAATGTACCCACTCTCTGCTTAACGTTTCGGTGGCAGTGCTTCGCGAACGACGGCTCCGTGTTCTTCACTCAGCGTGAGAATGGCAAATCGCGTCGCGCCGTCCAGTTGGTTTGTATTGAGTGAGGCATAGTCGAACCGGCCGCGGATGTCGGTGTAGCCGTCTTTGTAGAACTTCACAGAACCGTCAGCCAACTGTGCATAGACTTTGACATAGCACGTCGAAACTGGTTTGCGGGTGTCGCGGTGCGTCACGCGAACCTGGCCGTAGTTTTCGATGACTTGCACCGACAGGACGTTGGAGAAGTATGGCAGCGACTGGGCTTTGCCAGCCGAGGCAACTTCCACCAGCACATTGCGACTGTGGAATTGTTCCGGGATAGGAATCGACTTCTGTGACTTGTTCTTCGCCAGGCTCACTGACACCGAATGATTCGGTTTAATGGCCGTGAAGTCCTCTCCGAACTGATGCACAAATGGCGTGCGGCTGAAGAGCAGTTCTACGTCCATTTCATAGAAGTTAACCGTCACCGCGTCGAGATTTTGGTAATTGACGTTCAGGGTCTTCCCGTCAATTTGGAACTCGAACGTCGGCTCGGTCGCGGCCAGTGCGTCCTGCTGACTGGTGCGGTCTTCTTCGTCGAGGGCCACGGCGTCGCCGCCGCCAGCTTCGTCCAGTTGAGCGACAATTGTCTGGAATGTCGTTCGCCAGCGGTCAACAGGATGGTCTGTGTACTTCTCGGCAATGGCTCGCGCCTGGTTGGGATCATCTGAGAAGAAGGCGAGGTATGCCTTGCAGTAGTCGTACTGCATTTTCGTGGCGACATTGTCCCGTCCCACCCGGGCAAACGTGGCCAACGATTCTTCGATTCGATCTTGCAGTAGCAGGTAGTACGTCACGCTGAGAAGTTCTTCATCATCGAGTGAACGCTCGTAGCCTAGTTCTTTCATGTACTGATGGTACTGGCCGAGCAATGTGTCGTTGACGATTTGACGTCGCTTGCCCAAGGCATGCGCCCGGGCATTCACCAGTGGTTTGTATTCCAGGTGCTGGTACGTGCGTCGCTCGATAGGATCAATCGAAACGAGTGTGCTTTGGATGCGTCCACCCAGTTCATTGACGACGTTTTGGGCATGCTGCAGGAACTCCCGGGCCGGTCCGGCGGCATTGTGCAGCAGTGCATAAGACCAGAGCGTGTGCGAATAAACATGACGCTGAGCCAGCAGAGGCAGGATGGTGTCGAACGCGTTGCGGTCGTGCATGCGCCAGGCGACACGGTCGAGGTTTAATTCGTGGATGTTATGTGTCTCCAGGAACTGCACCACCTCGGCTAACGAGCCGTTCTGTGAAATGTAATCCCACGAGTTGGTGTCGACCTTCGAAGGTTGTTGCACCACGTGGAATGTGAATGGTTCTGCGGCGGCAATCAACTTCTCGTTTCGCGCGATGTGAACCGGGAAGTGAGCGAGGTCGGCTGCTGCCGGGAAGTAGAAGTGGTACTCCAACTTGTGAGTATGATACGGCTCGACGTCGATATGGAAGGTCCGTGTGGTCTGGCTTCCGGAAACCGGTAGAGCTCCCAACGGAATTTGGACCAGTGCCGACAGTTTCTGGCGAGTGGACGTTGGGTTTGTTATGACCACTTCGCATCCATAAACCGTGTGGATCAGAAATTCGTCAGTGACAAAGTTGTCGACCTGTTCACCGAGCTCGGTGCGGTGCCGCTCGCCGTTCTTGTAGAAGTTCTGACTGACCAGCACCTTGTTTGATCCGTCCGGTGCCTCTGCTGGTCGAATTTCTTCGTGGAATACGACCACAGGACCGGTTGGCGTAAACGTCATTTGCTTTTCATTGAACTTCAAGTCGTGCTCAGCCGCTTTGAACGGCAAATCGAGCACAGCCAGAGCGAGCACCATGTCCGGGAAGTTCCGGGCCGCTTCTGCCAAGTTCGTGGAAACAAACGGCTCAGCGGGATTATGGGCCGCGTAGTCAGTCCAGAACTTGCTGACGGGCACGAGGTCCGCATTTTGCTGGTCAATGGTGAGGTGATAGTAATTGTTCTCAGCCCACTCCTTCGTCTTATCCATTTGCCGGTAGAGCTGTCGGATGGCCTCAAGTCCGTCAACGTTGATATCGCCAAAGTAGCCATCGGCTTCGACGGCCTTCTCGCCCAGCATGTTTTCGGCTCGATCACGCCCAGCCGCCAGACTGCGCCGCTGCGGTGTTTTCTTACGGAATTCCTGCAGGCTTTCCCAATTCTCCTCTTTCATTTCGCGACCAGCGGCACGTTGACGGGCAAGATTCGCTGGCGCCGCCCCGCGATTCCCTTGACCGCCACCCATGCCGCCGTAACCACCAGCACTCCCTCCGGGGGCACTCGAAAAGGCGGGCATGGCCATGTCCGCTGCCATTTCATCTGTCAGGAGAAGACGTTCCTGCTCCTCTCGGATGATGAGACCGAGCGTTGTCTCGAATGACGACGTTCCGCCCACTTCTAGTGCGCTCTGTTTGACAGCCGTGTCAAACAAGCGATTGAAGTGGTCGATATCTGGCGGGATGAGCGCCAGCATGTCACTCAAGTGCCGGGCTGTTTTGTCCTGTTCACCATCAATTCGCCGTGCCAGCAGAATGCGTTCAAACGTGTTGAGTTGTCCATACTTCCAGGGGAGCAGGTACTCGGACAAATCTTCATTCAGCAGGAAATGGTCAATGAACGTTTTGTCCTTCTTATTCTGCAAATACGGTTCAATGACTCGTGTGAAGAACGCCGGGTCCTTCTTGTAGATGAAGAAACTCAATTCGTGGCAGGCATACTTCGAGTAGAGCGTTTGCTTTTCCTCGTCGGACAGGTCCGGCCAGGTGAGCAGGAATGAGAACTCATGGAAGTTGCTGTCGCTTTTGAGCGTGGTCAGCAGGCCATACACGCGGGCGAGACTGTCATACTTTTCGAACTTGGAGGTAACGACATCCCGCAGGACGAATTCCTGGCCATTGGGGACGACATCAATCAGCTTCTGCATGGTGAAATGCTGCTGGGGATTGAGTCCCTGAACAAGTCGCAAGTCAAGGAATGTCAGTTTCTGTTCAGGCAGTGTCAGTCGCCGTGAGGCTGTGCTCAGTGGATCGACTGCCACAACGTGCAGATCCTGATGTGGCCCCAAAGCCTCCAGAGGAATTTCGATGATGCCGTTTTCGTTCGGTGCGAGATTGGTAATGACGGCAGAGGAATCGGCCAGGAAATCGAGATTGGCGAAGTTCGTTTGCGAGGCATCGGGCTTAGGGGCCGCCTGCGGGTCGCGTACGGCTGCCGCGGCAGGAGGTTCCGCAGCCGCCCCAAACTCGCCACCCCGCGCAGCGATTTGTTCACCAGTTTCCGTGTCGCGAATGGCCCAGGGGTTCAACAGCAGCGACGGACGTTCCAGCATGTTGCCGGGATACTTGCTGGCGTACTTCCGGTCGATGATGTAACGGTACTCATCGCCAATATTCCGTCCCGTCAGGTAGACCGAGCCGGCGCGACGATATGTAAACAAGTACGGTTCCGCTGCGCGGACGTTCGATAAGTGTTGATATGCGTCGTACTCAGGTTCAAACCGAGCGGCAAACAAATGCACGCGGGTAAACTTCGTGGCGTTGCGCAGTTGGACGGTCACCTTGCCATCGGCTGATGAAACGGAAGTGATGTGCAGTGGCTGAAGTCGGGGCGTTTCCGCCTGACGGACATCACCCACCACGTATTGCCCCACCTGCTTGCCCGGAATATTTCGCAGTCGAATTCTGCGATTCTGTTTCTTCAGCAGCAATTCAAAATCACCGGCTGGCAAGTCGGCAATCTGCAGCATGTCGCTCTTAATGCTGAGGTGCTCAATACGGTCGATGTTGTACGTGTTGTTGCGAACTTCCAACAGTGAAAACTCTTCCCGTGTTGGTGCTTCAGCAGTGCCCAGATACGGAAGTTCGATGGGAGTTCCGACACGCCCGTGAATTGTGTTTGCGAAGGTGAACTCATCATCCCGCAACGACCAAGAATGCTGTGTTCCCTGCGGGCCGCTGGCAGAGAAGTGCTGAATGTCCGGCAATGCTCCGAGCAGAATGCGGCCTTGAGGATCGGTCTTTAGACTGACCGGCATTTGATCTTTGAAGTCGCGATGCTTGAACTGGAAATGAACCGGACGCGAGGGGCGCGGTTCTCCCGATTTGCCACGCAGTTCCAGTATGTAATTCGCACCGGAACGAATGAGATGCAGGTCTTCAGTTTTGTCAGACTTGTCGATGCCGTTGAGGCTGAAATTCTGTGACGCACTGACTGATTGCTTTTGTCCTGTTACCAGCTGTTTGACCTTCGCACTGAGTGCAAACGTCAGGCTCGCCAACCGCTGCGGCACTTGGAAATCATGAACCGATTCCCGGTCTTCGAAGAGCTCAAAATTCGGAATTTCGGAGGAGGACTGTGTTCCCTCGTGGTCCACGGAAATGATGGATAGCCGTACGTCTTCGAGACGGCTCAACGAAATCGGCGTTCCGTTAATGCTGAGTTGTGGCCTGATGACAACTTGAGCCTGACGCCGCGTCAGGAGTGCTTCGCGATCCACAAAAATGCCCGCGACGAACTCATAGTTCTCAGCTTCATGATTGAAGTGCCCCAGGCTGGAATATGTGTTGCCCTGGTCATCGCCCGGTGCAGTAAACACTACAGACTGATGGCCCGGATTGGTCGAAAACGGCACAACAATTTGCCCGTTTTCTCCGGCCGTATATTCATGGCCAGCGACCCAGGCTTTCGCACCGGTGACCTGAGTTCCCTGTTCGTCCAGAAGTGTAAATGACTGACCGACAGGCGTGGTCCGCACGAGATGCCGAAGAAATCCTTTGCGCACGAGTGCGCGACTGCTCTGCCCGTTCCCGATGAAGTCGATGATGTACACGCCCGGCTTGTTCAGCGTGGGGAAATCAAATCGACGACGCACGCGACGCAGCGGTGATTCGTCAATGTTGTACGTCTGTTCCGAATTAGCAACCAGCCCGTCGAGGTTAATGTCGGTGTCAACTTCCTGGCCGGTCCGCCGGTAGAAACTCTCCGCATTGATTTCAAAAACCTTCACGATGAGCGTGGAAGCGTTCTTGACGTTCAGTTCGAGTTGAACCGCTTCATCCCGGGCGAAATTGGTTTTGTTCTGGGCGACGAACTCCAGCTCAACCCGTTCCCGCAACTGGCGGAACTGTTCTGGAGTCAGCAAAGAAGCCCAGCTTTCCTGATCACCAAGCCCATTGACGATTTTCGTCTCAGCGAACAACGCCCGCAAATAGTTGTCGTTGATGTATGGCTCGTATTCCTTGTAATTGGCGGCATCAACAAACAGGTGCGTCAGGTAACTGCGAACGAGCGGTTCGTCATTTCCAATCGGAGCGAGCAGCGTGGTGCCGTCGTAGTTGGAGTTGAGATCGCAACCGAAACGACGCAGCGCCTCGGAATCCCGCATGGCCGTCGACATGTAGTAGCTCTGCCGCGGCAGCTGCAGGTACTCCATCAGGAGGTCTTTGTTGTAGCGTCCCTGAGCCCGCTCCAGCAGCAGTCGGTGATAAAGCACGTGCGCCTTCAGCGTGTTGTGCACAGGAGCTAAACGGTTGGCGAACTGCTGGAGGCGATTCAAATACGCAGACAACTCCTCTTTGTCGTTCCGCCAGTCCACATCGGCAGAGGGTTGCAACTTCACCAGATACGCACGTACGAAGTTTTGATGATCGAGCACATCGGGCTTCAGTTTGAGAAGTTCTTCCAACTGCGTCAGCAGCAGGTGTCCGTGGACGGCCAACGACCCGAATCCACCGGAACGTGGAGCGTTGAGGTCATCGACAATCAGCTTCACCAGTCCGGGATAGTCGGGCCGTGAAAGTCGTGAGAGCAATTGTCGACGCTGATTCTCGTTCAGCGTCTGCGTCAACAGCCAGTCGAAGGACGCATCTTCGAAGCCGTTGAGATTCTGCTGGTGAATTGCCAGAGACCGCTGCGTGTAGGTGCGCCGCGAAATGAGGTTGGGATCGAGTGCTGTTGGCAGATTCGGTTCGGCGTTGAGCTGATCTTTCTGATGGGGATGATGAATGCCGAAGCGGTCGCGCAAATACTTCAGCGAGGCATCGGGCGATTGATCGTACGTCAGAATCGCGTAGCGGGTGCGGATTTCCCAGACGCCAGCGGTTTCTCCGTGCCGTTGCACCCAGGTCGTCAGCAACGGTGCGACTTCCGCGTATTTCTCCGTGTTGAGCAAATGCAGGCAATGCCAGTAATAGTACTCTTCGGTGCCGGGTATGAGTTGTCGCAAGGCCTCTTCGCGATTCTGCGAGAGAGCAAAGTCTTCAGCGAAACCTATTTCACCAGACTGACCATTGCTGACTAAACCCATTAAGCACATCCCCACCAGGAGTAACCGCTTCATTCCAGCACCTGTTTCACGCGACGCGACAAAACCATCCCGGTGACGCACAAGCAAGTCGCGCGACAAATCGGGATTCACTACTCAGTGTGACGTGCTGAGACGGCTTCGCAATAGGAATCGTTCCGCAAAAAAATCGAGTTCGCCGAAAACTCACGGAATATCCAACGTAGGCCGGACCGCACGTCGCAGCGTTTTGCCGTAGCTGCGCAAACCAGATTCTCGCGGCTTGAAGCGATCTCACCGAAACGAATGTGTCGTCGGCGACCGAAGTTCCGGCATTACTGCGGTTTGCTTGATACGGCCTACAAGTCGAATTGTGGACGCCCGAAAACAAAACATCCCCGCTTGCCATTGGTCGGCGACCAGCGACAAGCAGGGATTGTTTCAACTTCAGTTCACCAGAAACAGCGACGCGTTACATGTAGGGGAGCGATTCGACTGTTTTTGCGATCGCCTCTTTGTTGTCGAGCAGTTGGCCAAGGAAGTCCCACTGGCCGGTGGTCAATGCGTCACGTGCACTCTCTGGAAGCTGGCAGGCGCAGGTTTCCTCACCAAAGGTGATTTGCTGGGCAACCAAATCAACAGTAATGGCCAGTTCCGGATTTGCTTTGATCGCTGCATTCAGTCGCTGCAGGTCTTCGCGGCTGGCCGTGACGACGGGGATCCCGAGGCCAATACAGTTTCCGAAGAAAATCTCGGCGAATGATTCAGCCACAACCGCCTGAATTCCCCACCGCATGAGTGACTGCGGGGCGTGCTCACGGCTCGAACCGCATCCAAAATTGCGACCGCTCACCAGCACCGACGCGTTCTGATACACGTCGTTATTGAAAGGATGACTCGGGTCCTGCTGACGGTCGTCCTCGAACGCATGTTCACCTAATCCGTCGAACGACACACAACGCAGAAACCGGGCCGGAATGATACGGTCGGTATCAATGTCATCGAGCAGCAGAGGAATACCAGTTCCCGAAACAGATTCAATTTTATTCATGAGATTTCAGTTCAAATGGCTTCACGCGTAGCCACACAACGGGCAGCTCCACATTTCACCGGGCCGTGACAAATACCTTGGACATTGTCCTGAGACACCAAGTTCGCCACATTCTAGCTGGGACCGAAATCTCTGGCAAACTGGCGGTGTGGAACGATTTCTTGGAGTTTCAGTCTATCTGCCCTGCCAAAACCCAGGCCGTCGTTTCGCGTGAGCAACTGCGATAATGAAAACACGTTCCGCGTCGTGGCGATAAACAATTTGGTAGGGGAATTTCATCACGCCGCAGGACCGATGGTGATCATCCACGCGTGGGAAACGAGCAGGATTGTGACCAATTGATTTGAGGGCCAAATCTACGGAAACCAGGAAATCTCGCGCTGCGGCCGCACTCCGTTCCGCGTACCAATCTGCTGAGGATTCCAACTCATCCTTGGCTTGTGGATGGAATTCAATCCGCATCGCGGACACCATGTTTCGCGAACAGGCGTTGTCGGATATCCGTCCACGATTCTGTCTGAACGCTTCCCACGTCGATTTCCTCGCTACGACGCTGAATTTCGGCAATCCATTCCGGCGTCAATCGAGGGGGGGCATCATCCGGTACCGAAGCCGCAAGTTCATCGATCAGTCGCAGTCGGTCGTCTACCGGCAGCCGAGAGGCGTGTGCGAGAATTTCCTGGTATTCGGTCATAGAAGCAACCTTGGGGACAACTTGTGGCGCGGACTGCCCAGCATAAATTCGCCGGCAGAATTCTACATCCTTGGCAGGTCTTGAACAAATAGCCGAATGATCTGCGGGGCTTTTTCGATCAAATTCGATCGGCCTCTATGGCGCGGCATCTGTTGCCTTACTCCGCGTCATTCAACGGCGTTTCGTCTGACTTTTCGAAAGGTCCAGCGGGGTATGTGATAACGATGTCATCGCTGGGTTCCTGCTTGTCGAGGACGCCGTTGGGGCCGAGGGAACGTAGGGAGTATATCCCAGGTTGATCTGGGACAGAATCGATTTGAAGGCGATTCCCCCAATAGTCATTGCCTGTTGCGATCATCTCCCGGTCCAAACCGCCGACATCAAGGTACGTATCAAGAATCTGTTGCAATTCCTCAACCGTTGTTGGGGCACTTCCTGTCTCCGATGCACAATCAGCCAGCGCCTTTTGAACATTGTGCAGTGCAAGATTGACGTGATACTCAGGAGGAAGTGAGTGCGGGCGGCGATGGATGTTGGTAAACAGCCACCAGAGCAGGAGCGAGATAATTGTAGCTGCGGCCAGCAATTCATATGTGTTGAATCCATATCGGTTGTTGGCTGGCCAGGGATTTTTCTGCGATGATCCCATGATGCACAATCTCGCCTCAGGTTGAACATCAAGGTCAGGAGCCTTGTGTCCGATTATTCGGAATCGCCAAGAATACGCCAAGTGCCGTCGTTGGGACACAGCGTACCTTTTGCGCCAATCGCCATCGCTCCGAAGTAGGCCTCGTCAAGTGAACCTCATCGTCGCGGCGATCGTCCCCGCTCCCATTCACTCCGCACGCGGCGGAGTCCGGTCGAACAGACTTCGAATTCGTCGCTGAGGCGACGCAAGACGCGCGGTGGGATGGGGGAATCTTCGTTGTCGATGCTGCTGGCGATGAGGTACGACTGTTTCCCTTGAGCCGTGTAGTCGAGGACGGCGTCTTTGCGGTCCCAGCGACGCAACTGTTTGAGTGCTTCGGGATAGACTCCCGTCCAGAACAGCGTGAAATCTCCAATGTGGCGATGAATTTCGCGGCGCGGGCGCGACTCGCATTCTTCGGCTTGGAGCAGCATGTCGGCCACTTCTTCGAGGCGCCGACCGAACAGGTCTCGCACTCGGAAGATGGACTCAAATCGAACGAACCGCACGAGCAGTTCGGAGAGATAATCGATGAGGGCTGGATCGGCCACGCCGAATTCGACCTGGAAGGTTTGTTCGGTCAGTGCGGCGAACAGGTTTCGCAGTTGATGGCTGCCAGTGAGCACACGCGTCATGCTTTCGCTCCGCTAGGAACATCGAATTGTCGAATGAGTCGTATTTTGCCTCTTTAGGGCTGAAGAAATTCGGTAGTGGCCACCTGCCTCAATGCAGGTGGCCGTAACGCCGAGAACCAGTTGGTCCAGAAAGCAGACCTATTCTTCCATAATGTCGGCTTCCTTGGCCTTGGCCTGATCGTTCACCGATCCTTCGTACTTCTTGGTGAGTTCCTGAATTTGATCTTTCAGGGCTTTCAAATCGTCCTCAGACATGAGCTTTTCTTTTTCCGAGGTTTCGCCGTGCTTATTGGCGTCGCGACGTATGTTTCGAATGGAAACACGCGATTCTTCGGCAAACTTGTTGACGCGGGTGACGAGGTCGCGGCGGCGTTCCGTCGAGAGCGGCGGAACGTTAATGCGAATAATGCGTCCGTCGGAGTTGGGGGCGAGTCCGGCGTCGCTGGACTGGATGGCCTTGGCAATTTCACCCAGCACCGAAGCATCGAATGGCCGGATAACGATTTGCTGCGGTTCCGGGCAGCTGATGTTGGCCACCTGCTTCATAGGAGTCGGCGAGCCGTAATAATTCACACGAATGGAGTCGACCAGTCCGGGGGTCGCCCGTCCGGTCCGTAAACCCAACAGTTGACCACGAAAGACCTCCACGGCCTTTTCCATACGCTCTTCGCAGTCCAGTAATATCTCGTCTTGGTCCATTGCCATGATTCAAATCCCTGTCGTTTTCGGCCACTTCTCGTTGTAATTCATCGCCAGCCCGCACTCCGCACCATACCGGCGTTGGACTGAAAAGAGAAGGTCAGCAGGCCCCAGTTGACGCTTCTGGCAGGCAGAATCGGCAGAATCAGGCCGCTGCAAGGTTCATCGATTGACGGATTCCAATGTTAACATAGACTGACCGTCTCCCGCCCAAAACTGATCTTTTCTCCATTTGCGCCTGCCATGACACGTGATCCCGTACCTGCGACGCTCGTCCGAGTGCTGCAGGCTGCGCGCGTGCTGGCCAAGGAAAATGAAGCTGCGGCAGTCCTCATTCTGTCGGAAGCGGCCTACGATTTTTCGCTGGTTCAGAAGGAAGTTGGCCATCCGAACCTGATTGTCGCGTCGCACATTCCCGACGTGCAGGAAGCCGCAAAGCAGGACGAAATTGAGGTCATTGCACTCAGTCAGGAACCGCAGACGCGTCATATGCAGGTCTCTCAGGCACTGCTGGATGCCATTGCAGATGATTTGGTGCAAACGGGTGCCCGCGTGGTAGCTGTTTACTCAGGATTCGACCGCGAAGCCATCGACACTGTCAGTCTCATCAATTTGAGTGAACATCTGGCCAAACTGACGACTCGGGACCTCCAGCGACTGGAAACCCAGGTTCCCCTGCCGCTGCTGCGTCGGGTGGTGGATTTGGCTGTTGAAGTCGGACGGGAAGGGCGTGAGGGGAAAAAGGTCGGTACGATGTTCGTCGTGGGGCATCATCGCAAGGTGCTCGAACTCTCCCACGAAGGGGTCCACGATCCCTTCCGCGGCTACAGCCGGAAAGAACGGATGGTCAGCAGCAGCCGCGTGCGGGAAAGTGTGAAAGAACTCGCCCAAATTGACGGCGCTTTCATCATTTCGAACGACGGCTGTGTCATGGCTGCCGGGCGCATTCTCGATGCGCCGCCGGCGGAACTCACACTGTCCAAAGGACTGGGAGCCCGACACTGGGCTGCGGCTTCCATTTCCAAAGCAACCAACGCCGTGTGCGTGACCGTTTCCGAGTCGACTGGAACCGTGCGGATTTTCCAGAACGGGGTAGTGGTGCTCCGCATTGAGCCCATGCTGCAGGCCATGAAGTGGCACGACGTCGATACCGAACCGCCAGCGGAAGCGTAAGTTCGTCATCGACTCGCGATAACGACGAAGGGCCGCTGCTGTTCTCTCGTTACCATTGGTCAGAATCGACTTGCGATTGCTGCGTCGGATGGCGGAGATTGCGAAATCGTGGCCTGATGACTACTTTGAGCGTCACTTTTGCCTGAATCATCCCGAGGAGAAACCATGCGGCGACTGCTTGCATTGATGTTGTTGACTCTGTTCGTCGGTCCCGTTGCTGCCGCCGATAAGCCGAACATTCTGTTCATTGCGATTGATGACCAGAACGACTGGATTGGCTGTCTGGGGGGACATCCCCAGGTTCAGACTCCAAACATCGATGGACTTGCCGCACGGGGGACCGTCTTTCTCAACGCACACTGTCAGTCGCCGTTGTGCAATCCCTCCCGTACCAGTCTGATGACTGGCCTGCGTCCCTCAACCACCGGCGTGTACGGACTGGCTCCGTGGTTTCGCGACGTTGAGGATCTCAAAGACATTGTCAGCTTGCCGCAGTACCTGAGGAAGCATGGATACCGGGCACTCACAACAGGAAAAATCTATCACGGCGGCTACGGACGCCGTCCCAACAAGGATGACGAGTTTGACGTCATCGGCACGCCCTCGGGAATAGGTGTGAAGCCACCTCAGAAACTGGTCAACACGCCGTCTCCGCACCCGCTCGTTGACTGGGGCGTTTTTCCGCACAAAGATGAAGACAAAGGGGACTGGGCCGTTGCCAGTTGGGCGGTTGATCAATTGAAGCAACCGCAGGAAGAGCCGTTCTTCCTCTCCGTGGGATTCTTCCTGCCTCACGTTCCCTGCTACGCCACGCAGAAGTGGTTCGATTTGTATCCCGAAGAAACGCTGCAACTCCCGCCGTTCCTGGCGACCGACCGCGATGACACGCCACGCTTCAGCTGGTATTTGCACTGGAAGCTTCCGGAACCGCGTCAGAAGTTCCTGGAAGAAGACATGCAGTGGAAGAACCTGGTCCGGTCGTATATGGCGTGTACCAGTTTCGTGGACAGCCAAGTTGGTCGCGTGCTGGCGGCACTTGAAGAGAGTGGCCATGCGGACAACACCATTGTTGTCCTCTGGTCCGATCACGGCTGGCACTTGGGTGAAAAGCTCATCACCGGGAAAAACACCCTGTGGGACCGCGGCACGCGAGTTCCCCTCATTTTTGCCGGACCGGGAGTGGCCGAAGGTGGACGCTGCGAACAGCCTGCCGAGCTGCTTGACATGTATCCCACACTGGTGGAATTGTGTGAGCTGCCCGCCCGGGAAGGTCTCGAAGGACACAGCCTCGTGCCCCAGTTGAAAGACGCCAATGCCCCGCGTCCCTGGCCAGCCATTACCACGCACAATCACGACAACCACGGCGTTCGTACCCGCAACTGGCGGTACATCCACTACGCCGACGGTTCCGAAGAGCTGTACAACATGCAGGACGATCCGAATGAGTGGAAGAACCTCGCTGGGGATCCCAACTACGGCGACGTACTGGCCGAACACCGACGTCTGATGCCCCCTACGAGCCGTAAGCCCGTGCCGGGAAGTGCCCATCGGATCTTGACATACGACGAAGATTCCGGAGAAATTATCTGGGAAGGCCAACTCGTGCGGCCCACTGACCCCATTCCGGAGTTGGAAGAGTAGTCGGACCAATTCGCTCCGGTGGCACAGACATTCCTGTCTGTGCTTGTGGGGATGCCGCCTGTATTTCGAGCATTTACTACCGATGCAGCAACTGCGAAGAAAGCTTGGCAATAACGCAAACCGCCGCGGCATTTCGCTGCTGGAGGTGGTCATTGCGTTGGCCATTTTTATGGTGACGTTCGCGGTCATCTCTCGAGACATTGTCCGCGTGGGTGCACGTGCCGCCACTGAAGCACTCATGGAGAATGAAGCGTCGGTCAAAGCGGAAAGTGTCATGAACGAGGTGCTGGCTGGCGTGAAGCCGATGACCAGTACGAGTTCGACGACCTTTGATGACGACGCCACCTGGACATACACCATTGAAGTCGGCGACGGTCCTCACACCGACCTGAAACGAATCGATGTCACCGTGTCCAAGCCAAACGGAAACGACATCGACTGGACGCTGACCATTTCCCGTTATGCCCGCGACCCGGAACTCTTCCTCGGCGCGGCCGCTGATTCGGCATTGTAGTTCCGAATCGAATTAATCCTTGGATGTCGATGCTACTGTAAAGCCACAGACAGGAATGTCTGTGCCACCGGTTTCTTGACCGCCGCTACTTTTGCTTCCCGGGACGACGCTGGGGCGGTGCCTGAGTTGGATCTTCGGGCCAGGAGTGCTTGGGGTAACGACGACGAAGTTCCTTACGGATTTCAAAGTAGGTCGTTGTCCAGAAGCTGTGCAGGTCATCAGTCACTTGTTGTACCCGCATGTTGGGGGCCAGCAGGTGCAGCAGGATGGGAATCCGTCCGCCCGCAACTCGGGGCGTTTCCTTCAGCCCGAAGACCTCCTGGATGCGTACTTCCAATGCAGGTGGTCGGCCGACTTCATACTTCAGTCTCAACTGGCTACCACTCGGAACCGTCAGACGTTCGGGAACTTCACGTTCCAGCCGCTGCTGCTGCTCATACGACAGGCGGGACAACAGCAGCGAATACCAGTCGGCCTTTCGGATTTCGCCCAGTGAGCGGTACGTGTCGCATAAGCTCCGAACAAGTTCTTCCAAATTGGCCTGTTCGCATGCAGGGAATTCGAGCTCCGGCATCCACTCGCTCAGGCAGCGTATGCGTGTCAGCAGCCCGCTGACCTTCTCATCTTGCGACGGAAAAACCTGATCCCATTTCGCTCTGGCCGCTTCGAAGAGAACGTTCGCGGCGGCATCCTCGTCCTGGATTTCACTCGGTTGCTCGGCAATGAGCAGGTCTTGCCAGTACGTCCGGCGACGAGCGATAACCCGCTGTTGTGTGGGATGCAGAAACAGTTCTTCTGTCTCTTTGAATCCATCGGGCGAAAGCCAGTCGAGTTCGACCGCTGAGGCCTGTCGCACGAGTCCATCACCCGATTGCCCGGCAATTTCGACACACAGGAAATATTCTGCATCTGCAACGGAGCTTTGAGTATCGAGTTTTACCCCTTTGCCGCCGACCATGACACCGCGTGGGCTTCCCGACTCACGTCGCCGGGCCAGACGGTCAGGATAAGCAGCGAGCAGGGAGCGGCAAATGAGTTCATCGTCTTCAATGTCGCGAGACGATTTGGAGGCATTTCGTTCCGTCAACCGTTCCAGTTGATTGGCAACGCGAGCGATATGCCGGGCCGATTGTGTGCTGATTCGCCCCCACGGAAAATCTGATGCACCGCCCGCGAGAAACTCTTCAAGCGCTGAAAGTCGGTCAAGTACGTCAGACCTTGAGCGCGTCACGCGATGAGTGGTGGACCATGTTTGCGGTCGTCCACTCCGTGCTTCATGTCGCGAAAACGGACTGCGTTCGGAGAGCATGGCTGCCAGCAGACAATGCCGGGTGCCATCACCCTGACGGACACCTTCCACGATAAGTCGGGCCAGTCGCGGCTGGACCGGCAAGCGAGCCATTTGCTGCCCCAGCCCCGTCACCAGGCCATTCCTGATGGCACCTAAACTTTCCAAGAGCTGCTCCGCGTGTTCCAACGCTGCGGCATCGGGTGATTCAAACCACGGAAATGTTCTCAGGTCACTTTCGCCCCATACTCGAAGTTGCAGCATGGCGCCAGACAAATCGACGCGCTGCACTTCTGGCGTATCGTACTCGGGGCGCGGGCGATGTGAGGCTTCATCCCAGAGTCGCACACAAACTCCCGGCTGGGTACGACCAGCGCGACCGGCACGTTGATCGGCAGAGGCTTTCGAAATGCCTTCGAGTTGCAGACGGTCGAGTCCCACGTCGGGATCAAATCGCATGACGCGGGCGAGTCCGCTGTCGATGACGGCGGTAACGCCTTCAATGGTAATGGACGTCTCCGCCACGTTCGTGGCGAGTACGACTTTTCGTCCGCTTATTGGTGCCAGAACATTGTCCTGTTCTTCCGCAGTTTGATCACCGAACAGCGGCATGACCGTGACGTCGCCCAGTCGCCGCTGCTGCAAAGCACGCTCGGTTTGTCGAATTTCACCCACGCCCGGTAGAAACACGAGGACATCACCGTTGGTCTTGCTGAGGATTGCGGCGACTTCCTGTGCGATGCGTTCGGCAAGCTGCTGTTTTGCGGGTCGACCGGCGTAACGAATATCAACAGGAAATTGACGGCCCGGTGATTCCAGTGTCGGACAGCCCCCCAGGTATGCGGCGACCGGTTCGGGATCGAGCGTGGCCGACATCACCACGAGTTTCAAATCGGGCCGGACCTGCTGCTGGACACGATAGGACATGGCCAGTGCCAAATCACTGTCGAGTCGCCGCTCGTGGAATTCATCGAAGACAATGCCAGAAATGCCTTCGAGGAGTGGATCATGCTGCAATTGCCGCAGCAGGATGCCCTCAGTCATCGTGATGACTCTGGTGCGTGACGAGACCTGTTCGTCGAAGCGCACACGGTAGCCATACGTCTCGCCGACTCGTTCTCCCTGTTCGGCGGCCATGCGTCGTGCGGCACCCCGAGCGGCCATACGCCGCGGTTCAATGACGAGCAGTTGACCTTCACCCATTAAGGGAGAATTGAGGATTGCAGGCGGAACGCGAGTAGTTTTTCCGGCGCCTGGCGGAGCTTTGAGCACGAGGCTCCCTGCGCAACCGAGTTTCTCGATTAACTCCGGCAGCAGAGCATCAATTGGCAGCGTCAAACGAGCGGCCTCGCGTCCCATATTCACAATGAACTTCCCAGCAATTCGTGGCAACGAAAAAGCAGGATACCTGAAACAACGTCAGCCCGCTTCACTGCATGAAGCGGGCTGAAAGTTGTGGGAATCGCCCCCAGGAATTCAGTTGAGTTCAAATCCTAGAAAATGTCCAGGATGTAGTGGTGCCCTGAGTGGTACGGACGCTTGCTGGGATAGAAGTTGTGCCAGTCTTTGTTGTAGACCGGAATCTGGCGTTCCTGGCCATACCGGTAGTACAGGTGGTCGTACTCCTGGGGCTTCTGGAAGTTCTGGGGATAGTACACGTACGGATAGTGGTAAAAGCGATCCCAGCTAGCCGGTTGTCCCGGAGGAGCTGCATTCGCAGTCGACGACAGGATGTTGGCTGCAATCATGCAGGCGAACAGGCACAATCCGGCCATAAGAGTGCGTTTAATCATACGAAGCTCCTCAGTAATCCCCTGAAATTCACCCTTCAGGTGTTCTCATCGCAAGTGTGGGGCAGACATACACGCCCCCACCTAGAAATCGACGAACGGGAGCCGGGAGAACAGGATTTCTCGTCAGAATCGTCACATCTGGACAAGAACGCGAAGTCGTTACGCGTGACTTGTGGGTGACTGGTGCTGCTGATGGATTTTGAGCTCAGCGCATAAAGAGGGCCGCTGGAGCGGGCCAGTTCCAGCGGCCGGGCGCTGCCTGAGTGCGGGCTAGAACTCGTTGGCAGCGACGGGGGAATAATACCCCCCTATGCGAAGTAGGCAATTCGATACGGCCAAGATTTCGCCAACAATTTTCTAATCAGCAAGACTGGCCGTCTCATTTTTCAACACTTTGCCATTTTGGGGCCCTCCAAGCCCATCCGAGAGGAATTCCGACCCGAGTCTGCAGATTTACGAATGCCGCACTGAAACTCGTTGCCCGAGAGATGTCAGAGCAGTACAAAGTTAATTGCCAGTGGTGGTTGTGGCGAATGTTGAAATTCGAAGACGCGATGTCGAGGTGGAGCGCATTCTGTCTGGAATTCGCGCCCACCCGAAGCGTGCTACCAAAGGTGTTTTTTTACCATTTCTGGAAATCCCTCGCGGCTGTTGGATTTCGGGAAAACGGAGGTGGGGACGGGGACTTTCAGAAACTGACAAAGCGGCTCCCAGCCTTCTTTTACCTGATAGATGAGCAGGCGGTCGGCTGGAATTGTCTCCCGTACTGCCTGGTTGTGTTCCAAGTACACGCGTTTGGCCGTGGCTTCATCTGGCATGCGCTGATTCACAATCGCATGGTTGTGCATTCCAATCCGGGCCAGATTACGAGCATCTTGCGAGAATGGGAGCCGAAGCATGATCCAAAACGACTGCAGCAATGACGGTTTCACGTTCAAAATGGTCTGCGACGCACTCGCATACCATGAGTCGACATCTCGTTCGGTCAAAATGAACTTGGCCTCCGGATAGCGTTCCGCCAGCTCCTTGTAGTAGCTGCAGACTGGGAAATCGACAGCGGACTGATAGCCGTCGAACAATGCGTCCCAGTCGACCGGGCGACCGAGTCGGGCGTTCTCCCAATGGGTTATGCGTCCGCGGTCGTTGAACAGTTCAACCATGTGATAGCACGGCCCGAATCCCAGTTCTTCCAGAGCCATTTTGAGCGAGAGTGTTCCCGTTCGACCAAATCCGGCCCCAATAACCTGTAATGACATTCCTGTTTTCTCTCGTCTTTGAACTGTCCGAAACCGGATAAACCATTTACTCATATCGCCTTGTGACCAGTTGTGCAGGCGAACCGGGGGACTCCGTTGGACAGAATACAGATGAGCGCAATAGAATATGAAGTCTCGCCCTGCATTCCGGTGCACCATTTTGTGTGTTCCGGACCTTCCTGAGTCTTTTCAAATTGTCGGTACTGTCAATGCGTGTGCGCTGTCCACAATGTGGAAACCGGTCAACTGCGTCCCCGGAATCGGTGGGGAAGAAAGCACGTTGTCCGAAACCAAATTGCCGACACGTGTTTGTCATTGCGGCAGTGGACGAGGCGGATGTCGATGGCGCGGAATCGGATTTTGCCCTGCCCTCGAAAAAGGGAAAACGATCGAAAAAGGCCAGCAAGAAAAAGAAGCCATCACTCCTCACGCGTCAGCCATTGTGGATTGTGGGGATCACCGTTGCGGGGCTCTTGATTGCGGCGGGAGTGGTGTCGTTCTTCCGGTCTGGCTCCGGAACCGATGGGCTCGGCGTCACGGCTACCGCAGAAGCGGCGGAAGCGAAAGTCCTTCCCGCGGGTGCTCAGGTTGATTTCAGCAGTGATGTCCAGCCCTTCCTGAAGAAGTACTGCTACGAATGTCACGGTCCGGACTATCAGGAAGGGGGCGTGGAGTTTCATCGATACCCGACTTCTGAAGACGTCGTCGCCGACCGCAAAATGTGGTCAAAGGCGTTTGATTTGGTGAAGGTCGGCGCCATGCCTCCTTCCGAGATGGATCAGCCGTCCGATGCGGAACGTGACAAGTTCGTAAGTTGGCTCGACTACACCTTGTTCTATGTCGACTGCGATTTGCCGCGCGATCCCGGTCGCGTCACCGTTCATCGACTGAACCGTACCGAGTACAACAATACCGTGCATGACTTGTTGGCGGTCGATGTCACGCCTGCTGACAAATTCCCCTCTGATGACGTGGGCTACGGATTCGACAACATTGGCGATGTCCTTTCTGTGCCACCGCTGCTGGTTGAAAAGTATCTGGACGCTGCGGAAGAAGTGGCTGCGGCGGCCATTGTCACGAAGCACCCGAACTATCTTCACGAAGAGTTTGACGGTTTGGAATTGAAGACTGAAGGAGCCGCTCGGGCGGACCGTCGGGGACTGGCCATTATTTCGCGAGGGACGGGCTATGCCGAAATTCCGTTCCAGGGGACGGGGACGTATCGAGTCAAACTGAATGCGTCGGCGAATCAGGCGGGGGATGAGCCAGCCAAACTCGAGTTCAAAGTGGGCGATAAGGTTCTCCATACGTTTGTTCTGGAGGGTGATCGAGACAAACGTGATTACGAGTTTGAATTCCGTCCGGAAGCGGGCAAGAAGAAAGTTCAGTTCACTTTCATCAACGACTTCTACGATGAGAACGCGGCGGACAAAAACCGTCGCGACCGCAACGCGTACATTCATCGCGTCGACATTGAAGGCCCTCTCGACATTCCGGAAAACATTAGTGACGTGCAGCGGCAGCTCACGCAGACACGCCCAAGTGAAACAGTTTCGGTACGCGAAGCAGCCCATCAGAATCTGAAGGAGTTTCTGCCGAAAGCGTTTCGTCGCCCGGTCACACCTGCGGAAGTTGAGTCGTACGCCAGGTTCGCTGAAATGGCTGTCGAACAGGGAGAGACATTCGAATTCGGGATGACTGTCGCCCTGCAGGCCATTCTGGTTTCACCACAATTCCTGTTTCGCGTGGAAGACCGCACGGTCGTGCCGGGCAAAGTTGAAGTGCCGGTGAATGATTTTGCATTGGCGTCCCGGCTTTCGTACTTCCTGTGGAGTAGCATGCCCGACGACGAGCTCTTCGAGCTGGCGAAGCAAAACCGACTGCATGAGCCCGACGTGCTCGAAGCTCAGACCCGGCGCATGTTGAAAGACGAAAGGGCGGATGCGCTCATCGAAAACTTCGCGGGGCAGTGGCTCGGCCTTCGCAAGCTCGCAACCAACGAAGTCGCGCCGGATCCCGAAGTCTATCCCGAATTCAATGACATGGTTCGGTATGACTTCTGGAAAGAGACCGAACTCTTTTTCCGCGACATTCTGCGTGAGAATCGCAGCATTTATGACATGGTCGATGCCCGCTACACGTTTGTGAACGACCGACTCGCGAAAATCTATGGCATCGAAGGGGTCGAAGGCCCCGAGTTCCGACGTGTCGTCCTGACAGATGGTCACCGTGCGGGATTGTTGACTCAAGGCAGTATTCTCACGCTCACGTCGTATCCCACCAGAACGTCACCCGTGAAGCGTGGTCAGTGGGTACTGGAGAATCTGTTGGGAACGCCACCACCTGCCGCGCCGCCCGTCGTGCCGGCACTGGAAGAGACGCAGAAGGCCAATCCCAATTTGTCGTTCCGTGAGCAACTGGAATTGCACCGCAAAGACCCGACGTGTGCATCGTGTCATAAACTGATGGACGACATTGGGTTCGGTCTGCAAAACTTTGACGCTATTGGGCGTTGGAGGGAACGTGACGGTGAATTCCCCATTGACGCCACCGGAACCCTGCCAACCGGCGAGTCGTTTGAAGGCCCTATTGAACTCATCGAGATTCTCCGCAACCGGAAAGAGCAATTTGGTCGATGCCTGTCAGAGAAACTGCTCACCTATGCAATTGGCCGGGGTGTGGAGTACTATGATAAATGTGCGATTGACGAAATTCTCGCGGAACTTGAGCGTGATGACCGGTTTGAAACACTGGTTGTTGCCATTGTGAAGAGCCGTCCCTTCCTGATGCGTCGCGGACAGCCCGAACAGGAACAAATAGCCCAGAAGGATCCCTCATGAATCAGCTTTCACGACGAACACTGTTGCGTGGAGCCGGGGCCGCACTTGCACTTCCCGTTCTCGACATCATGCTGCCGAACACCGGTTTGGCCGCCGGTGGCACAACCGGTCCGAATCGCATGGCGTTCGTGTTCTTCCCGAACGGGGCCATCATGAAAGACTGGACGCCGCAGGAAGTCGGCACAAACTTCACGTTGCCCAAAACACTAACGCCACTGGCCGACGTACAGTCTGATCTCACCGTCATTACAGGACTCGCTCACGATAAGGCCCGCGCCAACGGTGATGGTGCTGGCGACCACGCCCGCAGCTCCGCGGCGTTCCTCACCGGTTCGCAGCCCCGCAAGACCGACGGTGCCGACATTAAACTCGGCCAGTCCATCGACCAGGCGGTTGCCGAAAAGGTCGGTAAGGAAACCCGTCTCCCGTCGCTGGAAGTTGGTACTGAAGCTGGACGACAAGCTGGCCAGTGTGATTCCGGTTACAGTTGTGCGTATGTGTCCAACATTTCCTGGAGGTCAGAAGCCACACCAACCGGGAAAGAAATTAATCCCAAGGCTGTGTTTGAACGGATGTTCGGCAGCAATGGTGAAAACGCCAAAGAAGTGGCCAAACGCAACTTCTTCCGCCAGTCCATTCTCGACTTCGTGGCCGAAGATGCCAAACGCCTGCAGGATCAGCTGGGCAAAAGCGATCGCCACAAAATGGACGAATACTTCACCAGCGTTCGCGAAGTGGAACAGCGCATCGAACGGGCGACCGACGAAGCAAAGCGGACTCTGCCCGACCGCGAAGCTCCGGAAGGCATTCCCAAAGACTGGGCCGAACACACTCGCCTCATGTACGACCTCATGGTCCTCGCCTTCCAGACCGACACCACTCGAATTGCCACCTTCATGCTGCACAATGAAGGCAGCAACAAGAGCTATAAGGAAATCGGTGTCAGCGGCGGTCACCACGAACTGTCGCACCACCGTGAAGAGGCCGACAAAATCGAGGCCCTGCAGAAAATCGATCAGTACATGGTCGAGCAGTTCGCTTACTTCCTGAAGCAACTGAAGTCCGTGAAGGAAGGCGAGCACAACCTGCTGCACAACTCCATGATTGTGTACGGCTGCTCGATTTCCGACTCGAACCGCCACCGTCACGAAGACTTGCCCATTCTCGTCGCAGGACATGGTGCCGGCAGTATCAATTCAGGACGCCACCTGAAGCTCAAGGGGGAAGTCCCCATGACCAACATGTTCCTGTCGCTCGCCGACCGCATGGGCGCCAACCTCGGCAGCTTTGGCGACAGCACGGGCACCCTGCAGGAACTGTAAGAACGGCTGTCAGGAATCGAAGCGGCTGAGCTCCCATGTCTCAGCCGCTTTTTCATGCGCGAATCGAAATGCCGAGATTGGGGACCCCCTAAACATAGCGGGATGGCATTTCCCCACGTGTCCCTGCCATAATTGACGTGACAACAAACCACGACCAATTCAACAATTGATATGCGCACCAGTTCCCGCCAATTTGAGTTCCCCGAGTTTTCCCGCCGCGACATGCTGCTCAATGCGGGAACGGGGTTCGGTGCGCTGGCGCTCACCGCCATGCTTGGGCAGAGTGAGACTGCTGCAGCGCCGCTCAAACCGCATTTGGTCCCACGGGCAAAGAGCATTATTTTTCTGTTTATGGAAGGTGGTCCCAGTCAAATGGACACCTTCGACCCCAAGCCGAAACTGCAGGAATTGGCCGGGCAGCCGTTGCCGTCGGGATTCAAGCGGGTTGTTACTCCCATGGGAGAATTCAACTCGCCGCTGCTGGCTTCGCAACGCAAGTGGAAGCAGTACGGCGAAAGCGGGACGTGGGTTTCGGACTGGCTGCCTTACACTGCCGAATGTGTGGACGACATAGCGGTCATCCGCAGTTGCTGGACGAATGGACTGAATCACAGCGGTGGCGTGTGCCAGATGAACACCGGAACACCACTGGCCGGGCGTCCTTCACTTGGAGCCTGGGTGAGTTACGGACTCGGCACCGAGAACGACAACCTGCCGTCGTTCGTCGTCCTCACTGACTCCAGTTCGCAGGTGGCCAACGGTCCCCGTAACTGGAGTGCGGGATTCATGCCCGCGGCGTATCAGGGGACCCAACTGCTGCCGGGCGAAGAACCCATCAAGAATCTGAACAATCCCGGCGGGATTACGGACGAACGGCAACGCGCCAAGTTGACGCTGCTGCAACAACTCAATGAGCGGCACTTGCAGTCGCGCGAATTCCAGAGCGAACTCGAAGCCCGCATTCGCAGTTACGAACTCGCCTTCCGTATGCAGGCGCATGCTCCCGAAGCCATTGACCTGTCCGAGGAGACCGCCGAAACGCAGGCGATGTACGGCATCGACAAAAAGCCAACCGAGGCGTACGGTCGCAACTGCCTGCTGGCTCGGCGACTCGTGGAACGCGGCGTGCGGTTTGTGCAGTTGTATCACGGAGCGGGAAGCAAGTGGGATGCGCATAGCGGCATCGAACGGAATCACAGCGAGAACTGCAAGAAAATGGATCAGCCGGTGGCGGCCCTGCTGAAAGACCTCAAGCAGCGTGGTCTGCTCGATGAAACGCTCGTCGTCTGGGGCGGAGAATTTGGCCGCACGCCCATGAGCGAAAAAGGAGACGGACGCGACCACAACCCCTACGGATTCACCATGTGGATGGCCGGCGGCGGAGTGCAGGGGGGACAAACCATTGGAGCGACCGACGAACTCGGGTTCCATGCCATCGAAGACCGACTCCACGTGCACGACCTACACGCCACCTGGCTCTACCTCCTCGGCCTCGACAACATGACCCTCACCTACATGCACAAAGGCCGCCCCGAACGCCCGACACAGAATGAAGGGGCGGCGTACGAGAAGATTACAGGAAGGATTCTGTAGAGTGGTTTCAGTGGGCTTCCAGTGAATTGGGCTCGCACTTCAACCTGTGGGCAATCTGTCGGTCAGGCCAAAATCGAGTACAGCGTAGTTCGCGACAGGTTAACCACGGCCACCCGCCGTGGCCACTGGATTGCAATTCCACACAATTCTTGGCATAAACATATGGTGGTTTCATCTGCACTAAAGCCAAGGGACTTGCATGAAGTTTGCAATTCAATCCATTGTCTGGGGGCCAGACGTAACAGACCTTGGGAAGATGCTCAGGGACACACGTGCGGCTGGATATGCGGGGGTCGAATTATTTCAAGATTGCACCCAGGGTGCATTCGGAACGCCCCAGCAGATCCTGGATCAATTCAACGCCGAGTCAATGCACTTGATTGGAATCTCGTGTGGGTCGCTGCAGGAACGGATCAATTTCGTCACCCAATACGCAGCGTGCATGAAATTGGCTCCTTCTGACTACGGCGTACCTTATGTTTATCTTGATGATTGGAATGAATCAATTTGTCGGGCTGCGCTGGAAAAGGGGATCCGATTAGCCCTTCATCCACATATGTACCGACCGGTCCAAACCCTTCAGGAAGCGAAGAAGCGGCTTCAGCAATATGATTTCATGCACTACAAGTCGATGGAGTTCATGCCCGACACTGCCCACTTGACGATCGCTGGCGACGACCCCGAAGCAGCTGTCTATGACCATTTCTTGCGTATCCGCGCGATACACGTAAAGGATTGGAACTCAAATGTCGGACGCAGCTACCAATTCTATGCTAGTGGATTTTGTCCCCTCGGTACAGGTGGCGTCAAGGTAAAAGAAACGCTCGATGTCCTGTGGAAGCGTTCTTTCTCAGGATGGTTGGTAATCGAACACGATACGTCACCGCAGCCAGATAAAGACATCTCCCTGTCGATGCAATGGTTACGCGAGAATCTGCCCCCCACCCTGTTTGAGACGTAGGCATGAGCACCAACACCGAGACACTTAGCCACTTCAGGCTCAACATCGCTTTAGATCTAATTCGAAAGTGTCGTTCCGTTGATCTCAATAAGATAGCAACGCGTGATGTTTGTGGCCCGGCTGCCCAGGCATTGGTACACGTCTATGGCGTCAGGCTTGTCGAAATCTGGTCCGTCGATCCTCGCCGCGGAAATCTGATTTTGATAGCGCAAGCTGCGGCACCAGGCATAGACGTTCCCGGGACACGTCTGGATGTATTGTCCCTTTCCCAGAGCTTGACCGGAGAAGCTGTCGAAGCCCGGAGGCCTGTTTGGTATCTTGACGTTCGCAAGACCTCCGATTCTACCAGGAATTTTCAAGATCAAAATCTAATTGATCAACTCGCACTTACGTCAATGTGGTGTGTGCCCGTCTTCAATACGTCAAACCCGCACCAAGTCTTGTGCGTGGTAAACATCTTTCCGACAAATCCTATGCTGCCCGGCGATCGATCAAGAGCATTTCTGACGTCGCTTTCAAGCGTTCTTGCTCTGGCGATTGAAGCCAACCTGCGAGAACGGGCTTACCGGATGGCAAATATGCTGGGGCAGCGACTTGCACCTAACGAGGAAACCGGAATTGAACCATTTCCTAAGCCAGGTGAAGTATACGGAACACTTGCCCGCACTTGCCAGGAAGCCGTTGCTGCAACGGTCGTAACCGTCTTTGTGTTTGATGAATTGCAAGATCGCCTGTTAATTCAGGCAGAAGTTTACGGGCGTACCCCTCCTGAGCGAACAGAAGGCTTGGAGGCCGTTCGCCCTACAGCCGAGGTCATCCAACATGTGTACGACACCAACCGCGAGTTTCTTGTACCAATGATTGGAAAGGAGAATGAACCGAACTTCTTTCTGGATGATTCATCAATCGAAAGTGATTCGTGCGTAGTCATTCCGCTACAAGATGTCGCGGGGCGTTGCCGCGGAGTGATCCGAATCCTGCGCTCGGCTGGCGTTGACGGACAGCACCTTAACCGTTTCAGCTATGACGATATCGCGGTCTTAGAGGCTATTGTCCAGGGTTTTGCACCAACCCTTGAGGAACTGAAGAAATCTCGTCAATACCAGTTTTCGTTGCAGAAATTGACTCACGAATTGCGAAATCCCGTCAATACGGTCAGCATGGTTCTGACAAAGCTTGAACGCGAAGCAAAAGAGCTAGATTACCGGTTCCAGTTTGACCACTTTCGTGAAGGAAAAATCTACACCGACATGATGCGACGCTTGATGACGGAGTTGTTTATAGCGAGGTATGGACCTAGTAACGTCCCCTTGCGTCGGGAATCCACGAATCTTGAGTCCGATGTTGTCGTGCCCGCCAAGAGATTTATCGTTCCATTGCTGCGAGAACGACGAATTGCTGCATGGCAGTTTACTCATTTTGGGTTCAAGGACTTGGGACGAATTGACGTGGATCCTGCTCTGATCACACAGGTTATATTCAACCTTTTAGACAATGCCGCCAAGTATTTTGATCGACGCCCGGATGAATTTCGTTGTGAAATTGTCGGGCACCGTACCGAACGATACCTTGAGATCGAGGTGCGGGACAATGGCCCCGGCATTGACTCAAACCTGACAGACAGGTTATTTTCATATGGTGTTCGCGGTGACAACCGGCATTTGAACGCATTCGGCGAAGGGCTTGGCCTATGGATTTCCCGAGGAATTGCAGTTCGACATGGCGGGCAGCTAGACGTCACTAAGCACAAGGGAGGAGCAACGTTTACTCTAAGGCTGCCAAGGACATATAGCCGGTAGGGGTAGAGGCTAGTCGGATCACTGTGTACATGGCCCTGAGTGAGAGAGCTTCTTGTGAAGAATAATAGACTTTTACTAGTAGACGACAACATTGTCGACTGGGACCCTGGTGACATGGGAGTTCAGGAGTCGGCTGAACGGTTCGAGGTAAAAGAACCTCCGGAGCCAAGGTACGTTGGGCAGCTCGCTTACTATATCGACGCATTTCGAGATGCTGGTTTTGACGTTGTCCCTGCGACCAGAGCGTCTGAGGCAATGTCATTAGTGGAGCAAGAAGACTTCTGTCTGGCCGTGCTCGATGTTATGCTTCCCTACGAAACAAATGACGATCGATTCAGTGAGGACCGGACGATTTCCGGAATGAGGACGGGATTTGTGCTCGCAGAAGAAATTCATCAATTGAAAGCCGATCTTCCGATATGGCTGCTCTCTCAAATCGTCCCTGACGGTGATTCCATCGTCAATGCCTCTACAATCGAAGATCTGATTGCTCGTAAGGTAATCAGGGGGGCGCAGCTGAAAATCGCCTGCACGGATCCGGCTGAGTTTGCGGTGAAGCTTTGGGAACTATTTGGAGCAAGCTAGTTGGCTATTCTACTGAACGATGCTAGGTACACTGGCGAAGAGGAGGTTGTGCTATCGCGATTCATGCGCAATGTGGCCTGTGGCCACTTTGTACACAGTGTTGCGTTTGACATCGCGACCTCTAGAACGGCGGTGGAAATGGCTCGAAGGGAGTTTTCCAACCCAAGGTGCGATACTGAGTTCGTTCTCAATTCACGTCGCGCTAAAGTGCCGAATGCTGAAGAACTGGTTTTTCCAGTGCGGGGTGAAATCAAGACACTAGACATTGATTCGGCGCATGCCGACCTAGACGTTAAGGTAAACGTCCTGTCGTTTCATGGGACAATCCTGCAGTTACCTTGGTTCAATTTTTGTCGTCGAATTGGGGCAGAGGGGCAACTTGTTCCATTTTCTGTTGGCGATATTTTTGTATTGACGTCTGCTGATGCCGTTGCAGAGCACTGGGATGACTCGTCCGTTGTCTGGCGCGATTGTGAGTATTTGTCGCAGTTGTTTTCCGACGCGGATTTTTGTGAGAGAAATTGGGGGAAGCACGTTGCCGTCTTCCTTGAGGAAGTTGTCGGCGTGGGTGAAACTGACGCAGCAGCGCGACAGTCTGCGCTAGAGACGTTGAAGGCAAGAGGTATTGTCAACATTCCGGACCATCGGTTTGTTGTTGACTATTGTGGCGACTGGTAAGAGGGCTGGGAAATGTTTGTCGGAGAAGAAAAAGACTATAACGTACTTCGTCACCAAAGCGCCATACGGCCGATAGGCAAAAATCGCAAGATGCTGACGTTGGTCGATGAGTATGGCAATCGAGTTGAGTTCTCTCCGCAAGTTCTCCAAACTTGGGGGTGGCTAGAAGGGAGCGGTGAAAAAGGTCGAGCTCCATTCCCGATGAAGGTTGACACTGGCGCTGAGTGGTCAATTTTTCCAAGAGAGATGTGGGATGTCGATGGTGTACGCGACAAGATTAGGTGGTTGTACACTGACGATGAACCCAGAGTGTCTCCGCCCCAAGTGACACACTCGGTGGGAGGGATCGCGGGAAAACTGCCCGTGTATTACGGTCGGACGAAACTCATTCTAAAACGCTGGAACACGTCGGTAGTGCTGGAATTGCAAGTAACCGCGGCGTTCGCGGCAGATCACACTCTCAAACGCGCTTTGCTCGGCCTGAATGGAAACGAGCTATTCACTAGTGGCGGACTGTGCGTCAAGAGAGAAGGGGCATTGGTTCCCTGTATCGATTTTGACCTTTTGTTGCCAAAGTAGAACACCATGTTCTTTTATCGTTACCGGTGGCGCCCGGCGTCACGACGTGTCGTGTTGGGAAAACATGAACGATAGCTACTTGCCTATGCTCGATTCAGCAGCGGCTTCTTGCAGGATTTCTTTTTCTTCGGCAGAAATGAGTCCGGCCTTTTTCAGTTCGTTGAGCAATTTGGCGACCTTGCTTACGAATTTGCCGTGGTTTGTGGCGGCGTTTCCGAGTTCTTCGATTTGGGCGGAAATTGTTGATCCGTTGTAGTCGAAGTCGGCAATGCCCGTGTCGACACCATCGATGACAATGTTGCCGGCACTGACGGGGACGAAACTGTCGAGCCGATAGAACGCGACCGAATGTTCATTGGTCAGAAAGTTGTGGTCACCGACGGAAATGTATGCGTACTGGTCGGCAATCGGATTCCAGTCCGACATGGACGCAATTCCGTCGCCCGTCGAGTTTTCGTAGCCGTAGCTGTACAGTTGGATTTCACGATACGCGAAGAAGAAGCCGTCGTTGTAATACTGAAACGTATTGCTGAGGGAGCCAGAGCGGTAGCCCGTGGTGGACGTGAAGTAGTTTGTCAGGTCGAAGATTTCACCAGTTGTCCGGCCACCTTCAAGTGTGGTTCCGGTGAGAAATCCGCCTGCGGTCATGGCGTCGATGGTGAACTGGCCAGATCGCCAGTTGGCGGACTCACCCGCAAAGCTGCTGGAAGAGTACTGGTAGGTGCTGCTGGGCGGCGTGCCGAGGTCAAGGTCCACGCTGCCGTAAATGGATCCACCGAACTGGTAGGTGTTACTGCCGAACGAGGAGAGGAGCGTTCCCGTAAACTCGTACTTGGCGACTTGAGCATTGACGCTCGACATTGATCCGAAGACAGCAACAAAGCAAAGGGACAGCAGAAAGCGTGTCATCGTGAATCCTCAGCGGGTGATTGCTCAAGAAGGGGGAAATCGAATTTCGCGCGCAACGTTCAGTGCGTTGCGAAATAAAACTCACGCAGCGGTTTCGCGGAATGGCGGAACCGCCTGGGTGAGGCCGTTCTGGGAGCAATACTGCGTCGAGGAGATGACGCTGCAGTGTCTGCGGTCTTTCAATTGGTGTGGTTGGCTCAATCTGGAGTCAACCGATTCAACCTTAGCTCACGACAATAGGAAGTCTTCCTCATTTTTCGAAGAATTTGAATTCCAGCCGATGTATGCCACGTCGACCACGGCACCGGGCTTCCCTTTGCCGCCGCCTTTGCCTCCTCCACCGCCACCGCCGCCTGAGCTTCCGGAGTCATCGTTAATAATTAATCCGGTGGCAGAGCCATCAGCGATGTCAGCGTTTGCGGCGTTGGAGAGCAGTACGGAGAATGTCTCGTCGGACTCTTGGGTGTTGTCGCCGACAATGGTCACGGAGATTGTTTGTGAGGTGATTCCCGGGGCGAACGTAATGGTTCCGGAGGCCGCGATGTAGTCGCTGTCAGCGACAGTGGCCGTGTCGTCGAGCGTGGCGAAGTTCACGGTCACTGGCACATCTGAAGGACCGGACAGAGTCACCGTGAAGCTCATGTTTGTGAGCTGCGGCGTGCCTGCATTCTTGCCTTTGGTGTTGAGCTTGCCTTCGTTGACCGAGGCGTCGCTAATTGAAATGGTTGGCAGTGGAGCCTGATCATCATTCAGAATGGTGCCAGTCGCATTTGGAACCGCGATAATTGCGCCGACACTTCCCGTGAGCGACAGTGCAAGCGTTTCATCAGCCTCATAGTCGCTGTCTTGAGTTGTGCTGACATTCACGATTGCAGATGTGGTCCCGGCTGGAATGACAATTGTCCCGCTCGCTGCGAGGTAATCGGACCCTGCAATTGCGGTTCCATTCGTGGTGCTGTAGTCGAACGACACAGGAACATTTGATGCCGCTGAAAGTGTGACGACGAACGATAAGGTTCCGCCTTCGGTAACACTGGCGTTCGCAACGCTTAGCGACGGCAACGAGGATGTGGGCACAACCGTTCCCGTGAAGGAATACTGACCGAGACTGCCGTAGTCGCTGTAGCCTGTGCCTGCAGGATCACCTTTGCCGACGCCACTAATGTGCAGGAAGTAGGTACCGGCCGCGACGGAAGCACTGAGTTGTGCATCGAGCCGATCTGTGGGATTGGCCGAGGCGATGAGGTTGCCTGAGCCATCATAGATTTCCGCCAGGATGTCGAGGTTCGGGCCGATTTCAAATTCCTGGACATCAATGCTGATGGTGCCGGCGCCGGTTGCGAATGAATAAACGTCAACGTCAGTTGAGCGTTCAATGAGGCCGGCGCCGTCGATTGATGTCGCGCTGACGGTGTTTGCTGCATTTGCGGTCCCGTTGGTGTTGCCAGCATCATCGGCGCGGTAGCCGAAGCCGTTTTGCGAGGTGATGATCGCAAGGTCGTCTTCGGTGCGATTCGCGTCGGCGTACTCACCTCTGCTCCACTGCGTCAAATTCTGGTAGTAGCCGACACCCATGATTGGAGCCCAGCCAGTTTCGCCACTTCCCTGACCTGAGTAATAACCCTGCGTGGATGTTCCGTCATGACGCAGCCCTAATGTGTGTCCTGCTTCGTGGCTGACTGCTTCAGCCACATACTTCTGGTAGCCGTTCCCTAATTGATCGGGGAATACGTAGGTGGGTGTGTCGGTGTTCCAGTTGAAGGAACCAACGTAGGCCACGCCGCCCGCCCCGTTGCCGTACCAGTCGTAGCTGCTACCACCAATGACAACTCTCACGCCCCAGGCGGTGTCGCCTGTGCCGCTCTTAATGAGGTCGCTAATATTGGCTGGTTCTTCCGTAGTAACGTCCACGTCGAATGGGGCAAAGTCTTCGACGACGCGTTGCCAGACTTTCTGAATGGCCTCCAACTCACTGTTGCTGAATCCTGCAATTCCATCGGGATTGTAAGCTGGCGTTGTAAAATCATTGCCTCCGTTGAATGAGGTATTCCAGGTCGTGCCGCTGGTCGTGTGGCCATCGAAGTCGAGGTAAATCGTATGTGCAGCGCCTGCATTGGAGTGCAGCAGGAATGTCTCTGAGTAGGCAAACGGTGCAGTCCCGGAAGGGTACTCACCGCCACCAATTGTTGTGGCGTCGAGTGTTGCTTCAGGGAGCGAATGCCACTCGTTGCCGAATTCATCGACGCCGTGATCGAAATCGAGTTGAACGGCTACAGGGCTACCGCTGAGCAGGACTCGAACCTCGCAAGCCTCAATCGCAGTTAAGGTTTGTGATGATTTGCCTCGGCGGCTCTGGCAAAAAGTCAATGAGCGCAGAAATGCCCAGAATTTTGGCTGACGCAGCATGAAAACCTCGAATTGGATTGACGATGATGAGAATTCATCAGGGAGATTGGATCGAAAGAATATGCGTTATGCCTAAGAGTTCGGCAAGCACGATTTTTCGGTTTGGCAGAGAATTTCCGATTTGCGTGTTTCTGCAACAGCGGGCGACGGTCGGCTGAGTCATTGTTCCTACTCATGTGCGTGCTTTCACGCTCCACACGCCGGGCTGGTATGCCTAGAATTGATCGCTTGCCGTTTCAGACACGCTGGTCCGAGATTCATTCAGGATGCCGCTAACATGGCCAAGACTCCACCACTCGTGAAATTCGTCGATGGCTCATGCCACATTGTTCTCGGTGCCGATTTCTCGCACCTTTACGAACACGATTTAGACGACCTCAGAATTGTGCTGCTGTTGGCTGAGTCGGTCGATCCGCCAAAGCTCATTGTGGACATGTCGCAGGTCAAATTCATTGGTTCTGCCGTCATTGGCATGTTCGTCACGGCGAGCAAGACGCTGGCGAAACGCGGGGGAACTGTCAGCCTGCTGAATCCGAATCAGCTTTGCCAGACCGCAATCAGCTTGTCCAAGTTGAATTCGCTGCTCCCCATGTTGAAGCGAGACGAAGCGGGGGCGTTGATTCCTCTCTAACGAAGACAGCAATGTTTCTGGCAAGTCGGCGAGAGTGTCGGGCCATCCGTTCTCCAATTGCTGAAGAGTCTCCTTGAAGTCATCGGGATGACGCGGCATAATCGTCACGTTGACTGCAGTTAGGAGAGACAATGTCCACACGTTGGATGCGCTGGGCCGAATTACCGTGGCTGGAACGATCTGCGCCACATGCTTCCCTGATCCGTCTTTGCGACGAATTGGCCAAGGCCACTCCCGCTGACGCGGCTGGTTTTGCCTCGCTTCTGGGGGAAATTGTCGCGGAATTCGGGGGGCCGAATTGCGGTATTGTCCGGCGGGCGGGTGACTGGTTGGTGCTTGCCCAGCGAGGTCAAATTGATCCGCTACCACGCATGCTCTTGCCCGATGTGCTAGATCGAGATGCCGCGGTCTTTCAGCAGGAAGGGGGCGAACGGACGGTAATCGCTCCCATTCCCAGCTTGAGCCGGGATCTCCTGGTCTTGTCCGGGAATCGAGTCGATCCCGAATGTTTGCCGGGTGTTTTGGCTGTCGCGCGTATTTTGGGCAGAGTGGTTGACGAGTTTAC
>JACKHO010000012.1:60000-62070 GCA_020638955.1 Planctomycetaceae bacterium
TCGTACGCAACAATCCATTTGCTCGTCAGGTCGTGGGAGAATTCCTGGGGGCTTCAGTGAAGGAAAACAGGTCGCTTTGCCTCAAGGCCTCTCCGGCAAAGTATCTCACCAGTGAAGCTCCGCCCACGCTTATTCTGCACGGCACAGTGGATGACATTGTGCCCATCAATCAGAGTGATTTGCTCTCGCAGAGGTTGAAAGAAGTGGACGTGCCATACATTTACGACCGACTGCCCGGCTGGCCGCACGCCATGGACTTGTCGCAGGACGTCAACGACCGTTGCGTCTGGTTCATGGAACGCTTCTTTGACCAGTACCTCAAGCAGTCGCCAAATTGAAAACGCGGAGTAGCGTCGCCGCCGTACGCCAACTGCCTCATCTCCTGGGGAGAAATGATTCCAGTCGCAACTGGCAGAGAACAATACCGGCAGAGACAGCTTCTTTCCACGAGATTTTCGTGTGGCCGAACCGGCGTTCTTCGAAGTGAATGGGGACTTCGGTGAACGTGCAGCCGACGTTCTTCAGTCGAAACAGGATTTCTTCCTGAAAGGCGTAGCCTTTTGCCCGGGACTTTGACCAGTCGAATTCCGCTAGCTTGTTGACCCGATAACAGCGAAAACTTCCGCTGTTGTCCTTGGTGGAGAGGCCGAGCATGAGCCGTGCATACAGGTTGATGCTGCGGCTCATGAAGTGTCGGCCCAATCCCCAACCGTCCACCTTGCCTCCTGAGACGTAGCGAGAGCCAATGGCTACGTCAAATGATTCCACACCGCGCACCAGGGCGGGTAGAAATCTTGGCGGGTGGGAAAAGTCAGCGTCGAGATTGGCCAAGAGGTCGAAACCGTTGTCGATTCCATACTGGAACGCGGCGACTGTGGCTGTTCCCAGTCCCAGCTTTCCCGCCCGTTGCAGCAGGTGCAAATTCGGATGAGTTGGCTGCAGCGACGCCACATACTCGCCTGTTCCGTCCGGTGAGTTGTCGTCGACAACGAGAACGTGAGCCTCGGGGAGGTGCTGCCAGATTTCCGGCAACAGCAACTCGATGTTCTCTCGCTCGTTGTATGTACATAACGTCACAAGCGTCCGTTGCCCGTTGTTCGATTCGCTCGTGGATTCCGTATCAGTCATAGTCAGCCCAAACTTTCATCCATAGTTACTTTGAATGCGACAGGGTTGGTGTGGGTCACACTGACGCAAGTTTTTCCCAAATCACACGGTTCTCCTTCATGCTCTGGATGAGATCATCGGGAATCTTACCTTCCTCCATGAGCGTCCAGCCGTCGAAACCCGATCCACGCAGCAGTTGAAAGAGTTGCTCCCACGGATACTGTTGGTTCCGCAGGTCGTGAATGTGGATGGTACCGATTTCTTTTTCGACGAGACGGTAGTTTGCTTCGAGGCCCTCTCCCTCCATGTCGGTGGGATTGCAGTTCCAGCAGACCATCACGTTGGGGTGATCAGCAACGTCCAGCATTTTGCGAATGTTTGGTAACAGGCACGTCTCGCGGCCGTGGACTTCGAGGCGAATTTGTACGCCGTGCTCGGCTCCGAAAACTCCCACTTCGCGAAGCGACTTACCAATTTGTTCGAGCGTCTGCTCGTGTGGTACGTCTTTGACGAACCCGTTGGGACGCACTTTTACCCCGCTGCCGCCGGTGTCACGGCAGAGTTTGATGAATTCTTTGGTCTCTTCGATGTTCTTCTTGAGGACGGCTGGATCAGCAGAGTGGTACTCGCAGGCACTTCCCAGCCCGACCAATTCGACGGGACTGTCCGCGAATCGCTTCCGGACTTCCGCGCGTTGCTCCGCATTCAGCGAAATCTCCACACCATGTTTGTGTGTGGACCGGAGTTCCACGCCCGCGAAGCCAGTGAGTTCGCAGTTCTTGATGACAGTTGGCAAATCCCAGTCTTTTCCCCACTGATACGTGACCAGACCGAGCTTCATTTTGGGCGATGCGGCAAAGGCGGTTTGTGGCAAAGCCAAACCTGCCAGGCCGACCAACGTCCCTTGGACAAATTCTCGTCGCTTCAAAATGCACCTCGGTGTTGTTTGCTTCGTCAGTTTTG
>JACKHO010000013.1 GCA_020638955.1 Planctomycetaceae bacterium
GTTCATCAACGGCATGTAACCGTTTCTGGATGAGACCTTCAAAGTCATGCGTGCTGCGGAATCTCTCGCGATAATGCACGACACTGCCCAGAGTAGTTTCCAAACGCTCAATACAGCCATTGCCTCCCACGTCACCAGGAAGCTTTTCTTTGAACGAAGCCGTCACATCAATCGATTTGTCGTCCGAGTCGTTCTTGCCTCCAGCATACAGGCCAGCGATAAGTTCCCGTTCCTCTTTCGAAATCCCCTTACCCTCACTGGCGAGCGTCACCACCACATTGCGATTTGCAGTGCCATCCTCGCTGATTTCCATTTCGACGATGTACTCCTGGCGAGTGCAACCAGTTACGAGGCCAGCGACGCAAAAGCAAATCGAAGCGAGCATCCAGCCTGATTCACAAGAAAACCTTGATCGCGGTGCATGCATTGCCATGCTCTCCTGTCGTTTCACAAGTCGTCCCATTGATGTGAGTCACTTCCCGACCAATTTATTCCCGGCAACCACTCACGCGAGTTGGCCATTCACTTGAGACTTGATTACCATTTGAAACAAATCAGCCATCACTGATGTTACCGCTACGCGTGAGGAAGCCCAATCATGAAACGTCGTCACTTCTTGAAATCTGCCGCCCTGTTCGCAGTCGCTCCGACAATTCTCCGTGCCCAAAACGTCAATTCCAAACTGCAATTGGCAGCGATTGGATGTGACGGCAAAGGCTGGTCGGACACCAAAGAAATGTCGACTCACGCCGCTGTCCACCACGTTGCGTTCTGCGATGTCGACCTCAGCCGTACACAAAAAGTCCGTGAACTGAATCCCGAGGCGCCCGTCTTTCAGGACTATCGGGAAATGTTCGCGCAGCTCGGCGACAAAATTGATGCTGTCACGGTTTCAACGCCCGATCACATGCACGCGAAAATCAACGCCGATGCCATCGCACTCGGTAAACACATTTACTGTCAGAAACCACTGACACACAACGTGTGGGAAGCACGGCAAATGAAGGAGCGGGCCGCTAAGGCGGGAATCATCACCCGCATGGGAAATCAAATTCATTCGCACACCCACTACCGCACCGCAGTCTACACCATTCAAGCCGGGACGATTGGCAAGGTCAAGGAAATTCATTCGTGGTGTGCCGCCACGGGACACGGCAAGTCGCACTTCATCGGACGTCCACCGCATCCTGTGGAGCCACCCAAATCACTCGACTGGAACCTGTGGGTGGGCGTCGCTCCCATGCGCGAGTATGGCGTGGTCGACTGCTATCACCCCTTCGGCTGGCGAGACTTCCAGGACTTCGGCAACGGAGCACTGGGCGACTTCGGTTGCCATATTCTCGACCCCGTATTTACAGCATTGAAAATCACGGGGGCACCACAAACCATTCAAGCCAACCACACTGGCATCAACACCGAAGTCTGGCCTGCCCAAACAACCGTGAACTACGCCTTCCCTGGCACGGAGTACACAGCAAACCGCACATTGCCCATTACCTGGTACGACGGCGGCCGCCTGCCGAGTGTGAAATCCGACGTGCCGGGTTCGGCTGCTTTGCCAAGGAGCGGGTCTCTATTCATTGGTGAAACAGGCACGCTCATCCTGCCGCACGTTGGTCCTCAGCAACTCTGGCGAGACGGTCAGCAAATTGCCGACGACACGTCCCTCGTCCAGGAAGATCTCAACCACTACCACGGCTGGGTCGATGGCTGCCTCAGTGGCAAACAACCCTCCGACGGATTCGATTACGCAGGCCCGCTTACGGAAGCAGTCCTGCTCGGCAACATCGCTGTGCGGTATCCCAATCAGCAACTGGAGTGGAACGCCGAGGCACTCAAGATTTCGAATCTTCCCGATGCGAATCAGTGGTTGACGCGCACCTACCGCAAAGGGTGGGAACTGTAAACCTTCTCTCAACACATCAAAACGACCGGCCCGGTACGAGTCATCTGTCGACTTGTATCGGGCTGTTTAAATATGAGGCGACGACTCTGTTAATCTTCCGTGAAGTCGCTCTGAATGCTGTTGCTTGACTCTGCCAAAGACGAAACCATGCGTGGACTGTCTGGGAAAATGTCAGGTAATTCATGAACTCCGCACCCTCGATCAGCAACAGCCAAATCACTTCGCTTGATTTGACTGGCAAGTATCTCGCGGGCGGTCGCTACGAAGTGCAGCGACAGCTCGGCGGCGGGAGTATGGGGTTTGTCTATCGGGCCATTGACCATAACCTCGACTCTACGGTTGTCATCAAAACACCGACCATTGCCCGCTTGCAGGATGAGAATTTCCTCTGGCGCTTCCAGGCGGAATCCCGCTTTCTGGTGAAGCTGCGGCATCCACACATCATCAGCATTCTCGATGTGGGCATTGAGAACAATCTGCCGTTCTTTGTCATGCAGTACGTCGCTGGCGGCGCATTGGAAGACAAGCAAAAGCGGAACGGACGACGAGTCCCCATGTCGCGAAAATCTCTTCCGCGCTGGCTTCCACAAATTGCCTCAGCCCTTGACTTCATGCACGCACAGGGATGTGTGCACCGCGACGTCAAACCAGGGAACATCCTGTTCGATAAACATGGAAACCCCTACCTGAGTGATTTCGGCCTCTCCAAGGTACTGGCAGATGACCCTGAAACCGACAGCGGCCAAACTGCTGCAGGCGCCGTTATCGGCACTCCGAATTACGTGGCTCCCGAACTCGTACTCGGACGCGAGTTCGATGGCCATGTCGACCAGTATTCCCTGGCAATTACCGTGTTTGAGGTACTGACTGGCAAGGTGCCGTTTCAAGGCCCCAGTGCATCAGCCACCATGGTGAACCAGGTCAGCCAGAAGCCGCCGAATCCTTGCGAACTGAATCCGAAAATCAGTACCGATTTGGCCAAGGTCATTCTTAAGGGAATGGCCAAGAAGCCGGAAAATCGCTTCGAATCATGCTCGGAATTCGCAGATGCTATTCTGGCTCGACTTGAAGATGTGAACGATTCCTCGGCCGAGCGCTGGATTACCAGCAGCGAAATGCAGCTCAACGAAGCTCCGCAATTCGTGTCGAATGGAAAGTCCAAGGTCAAGCAGAACCGCGTCGCCTGCACGGGCTGCCGCACCAAGCTTGTCGTGAAGCCTGACTTCGCTGGCAAGAAGGGAAAATGCAACACCTGCGGCATGCGGATGGCAATTTCGAAGAACCTGAAGACAGTCGAGTTCTTCGTTCCATTTGATAACAACACCAAAGTCAGCGAGAGTGCCGATCAGCAATTCTCGATGGTCTTTTCACAGCGTGCTTTCGGAATGGAATTCGACGCTCAGTCAGCCATGATGATTGTCGCTTCGCTCATTCTGGTCATCGTCATTGGCAGCATTACTGCCTTTACATTCTTTCAATACGACCGTGACCAAGAACAGTCCGACATCATGAATCGGACGAAAATCCACTCCGAGTAGCGGCCTCTCCGAACAACTCAAGCCCCTGCTGCCGGTTACTGCGCGTTCGCTCGCCTCTTCGTTGGCTTGAGCCGAAAAAACGGTCCGAATTTCATCGCACTCATCAGGCCAGACGCATAGGACAAACTTCTCAATTGACCTGTAATTCAGCGCCAGTTCATCAAATCTTCACAGTCGTCCATAAACTACGCCGTCATGAAAGCTGCAGCGGCGGCGGCCAGAGAGAGTGGAACTCGTCTCAGGCCAACGACCGATTCGCAAACGCGAGTCGCATGAAGACGTCAAGATTCCGCCACCTTGACGAACACTTTGATGAAAACAGTTTTGACGCCAGGTGTGCGTCAATTTTTTGAAGAATCCAATTCCTGGAGATGTGTTGAAATGAAAGTCCGTTTTCTACGGAAGCCACTCGTCAGCAAGCGTGCTGGTTTTACCCTCATCGAATTGCTGGTTGTGATTGCCATTATCGCAATCCTGGCCGCTTTCCTGGTTCCTGCGATCCAGAAAGCGCGTGAAGCTGCTCGTTCTGCCCAGTGCAAGAACAACCTGCGTCAATTCGGCATTGGTCTGGCCGTCTTCGCTGAAAACGACAAGGCCAAGCGCGTTTGCTCCGGTGCTTACGACTACAAGCGCGATGGTTGCGTGACCAAGTACGGCTGGGTTGCCGACCTCGTCAACACGGGATCGGCGATGCCACAAACCATGCTTTGCCCATCGAACACTCTCCGTGGCTCGGAAAAGCTGAACGACCTCCTCGGTGGTGACTCCGTCGGTACCGTCGGAAGTCTCCCTCCAGAACTCGCCTTCCGTCTTCTGGAAGACGTTTGTAACAGCACGGACGGCCTGCAGTCATTGAGCCCAGGTAGCGATACAGCGCCAGCCAACGGCTACGACGACGTTGCGGATTTCGTTGGTCGCAAAATGCTGGCCGAAGGTTACGGCACGAACTATGCCAGCAGTTGGTACATGGTTCGGTCTCGTGCAAAGGTTGTCGAAAACTCAAGCACCGGCGACCTCGAAACCTTCACTGACCTTAAGGGTCTGAAAGGTGGTTTTGGTCCCGCAACGTTGCCACTCCTCGAGAGCTCTCCAATTCCTTCAAGCAACATTCCATTCCTGGGATGTGCAAGCCCTGGTGATGCCAGCGAAGCTTCGCTCGTGTCTTCAATCCCAGGCTTCATGGTGAACGGCGAGCGCCTGGCCGAGTCCTTCAATGATGGCCCAGCCTACTGGAACGGTACTGACATCGATCTCATCCCAACCGGAACCATTATCACTCCCAAACTCGCCACTACCGCCTGTGCCTGGTGTGATGATGTTCTCCCAACCTCGAGCTCCGCTGGTGACGCCGGTGACGATATGATCCTTTGGATGCAGGACACCCGCGATTGGTACGCCCTCCACGGCGGCGGTGGCAAAGGTAGCTGCAACCTGCTCATGGCAGACGGCAGTGTCAAGACCATCTTCGACATCAACGGCGACGGCTACCTGAACCCAGGCTTCGCTGCAATTGGTGGAACCGCCCAGAACGACGGATTCACCGATGCAACTGTCGAACTCGAGCCATTCGAAGTCTACAGCGGACCTTCGATTCAAAACGTCGGCTTCCTGAAAGGCGACTACGAGTAATCAAAACGCTGGAATCTGCTGAGCAAATCATTTTGCAAAGCATTCTTCCAAGAACCTGCATCAATTTGAGAGCCACTTGGCTCTCATGAATATCGCACCCCGGGGCACTGGCAACTTGCTGGTGTTCCGGGGATTGCGTGTCCAAAGTTCAACAGGATGTGTTCTGAGGACTCTCAAATTGTCCACAGTCATCCGCGATCCCTGCCCAAGTGTCACTTTGTGCAAAGCGCAGGTGCGAGCCCAGCGAGTCTCACGGTAGATAAATGAGTACTCCCCAAAAGAAGTGCACAAACTGTAACTCCCCGATTTTTCCGGCAATGCTCTCTTGTCGTGAGTGTGGAACTCGGGTCGAAAGTGCAACTCCAGTTACGACGGCGAAATCGTCCTCGAATCCTGAAATCAAATCTGACGGGAAGCTGAGAGCGAACTGCCCACACTGCGACAAACGTATCAAGGCCCCCATCCAGGCTGCGGGCAAAAAAGTCCGCTGCCCCAAATGTTCCAAGTCGGTGCAACTCCCAGAAGTCACCGCCGAACAGCGCGAACTATACGAATCGAGCCAATTGCTCGAAAACCTCACCGAAAGCAAGTCGTCGTTTCAATTCTCGGGAGATGAAACATCTTTCGAAATCAACCTTCCGCTTGAGTCGGATACCAGTGTTCCTCCGACCAGAAAAACTGAAGAATCCAGTGAGCCCACTTCAGCACGGTCCAATGCGGAGCCGTCATCGCAATCGAATGTTTCGGGTAAGTCGTCAGCGTCCGTGAAACTGCCAACCGCCAGCGTAATTCAGGCGGAGTGCAGTGCCTGTGGCGCTGAAGTGAGTGCGCCGCTGCAATTCATTGGCCTCACCATTCCTTGTGAGCAATGCGGTGCAGCAGTCAAGTTTCCCGACCGACTCGACGACAGCAATGAATCCATGTCGAGCCGCTCGCGTGATACGTCTCCCGATGTACGGGTGCGACGCGAAATCCAGTTATTGCGTGCCATCGACATGATGCTGGAAGAAACGGGAAATCCTCCTGTATTGGAACCACTTCAATTCAACGATCCACTTTCTGCTTCCGTGATCCGCCGCCATGTGGCGACAATCACTAAAGCAATCAAGGCGAATTCCTCAGAGGTTTCCGAACCGGCTCAAGAGGCGTTAACGGCACTCGCCACCCATCGTGCCGCGGATGCGAACGAAGAGTTGTTCCCCCTGCTGAAGCAATCGTCAGGAGCGTTTCGCCTGGAACTGCTGTCCTGCCTTGCTGAGCTACGTCATCCCGAACTGTTGCCTTCGCTGCTCAAAGCACTTGGTGCGAGCCGTGGACCAGAAGTAAAAATCGTTGTTGAAGCGACGCTTCGCTATGGTGACCCCCGTGCCATTCTGCCGCTCCTGTATGCAGCAGACGTGCATCGTCAACTCGTCCGAACGATTTACGATGGCATTGTCGGTATGGGTGCGGCGGCCGGGAATCAGCTCTGCCGACTCGTTCCAAAAATCGATGATTCCACCACGTTAACCGTCATTGCCGATTTGCTCGGACGTTTTGAAGGGGGATGTCCCATCAAAACATTCCGGTTGCTGCTGAAGAACGACGACGTCATGGTTCGTCGCGAAACGGCCCGCAGCCTCGCGAAGCTGGCAGACGGGGCCTCCATTCCTCAGTTAGTTCGCTCGATGCGCGACAGCGACGAGGAAGTCCGTGCCCTACTGGCTCAGGCATTCCCGCGGTGCGCTAACGAAGAAGCCATTTCAGGCCTGATGAAATATGTGGACGACCCATCACCGAAGGTGCGTTGCAGTGTCATCCGCGCGCTGGGTGAAAGTGGACTCATTATTCCACTTCCACTCATTCGTCCGCACTTGAAAGATGAAGACCTCGATTGTCGAATTGCCTCAGCGGAAGCCATCGGACGCCTGGGTGACCCCAACGGCCTGACGTTCCTACTCGACATGCTGCGTGAAGCCGACGTTGAAAGGAATCCTGCGTTACCTCGCAAGATTGCTGCGTCCCTCGGTCGAATGAAAGACGCCCGCGCCACCTTGCCGCTGCTGAATCTCCTCGTGACTGATGACGTACAACTCAAAGTGCAAATTGCGCGTTCATTGGGAGACCTGGGCCAAAAGGCTGCGCGAGAACCACTGGAACGCCTGTTGTCACACGAACCCTCGGAGCCAGTGCGCATTGCCGCCGCCCGCTCGCTGGGTGAGTTGGGCGATCCCGAAGCACGCTCAGCACTGGCACTCACACTGCGCGACACCAGTTCGGTTCAAGTCGTCGCCATTCAGGCGTTGGCCAAACTGAAAGGCCGCAAACGTGATATTGTCGACGCGGTCCGCGAACTACTGCAGTCACCGAATGCCGCAGTACGTCGTGAAGTCTTGACGGCATACGGGCGAGCCGAAGACCCCGAACTCATTAGTGAAGTCATCCCCTTACTGGCCGACAAAGATGCTGAAGTTCGCACTGTCGCCCTGCAAACAATTCGGCAACTCGGCGACGCGCGTCCCAACAGCGAACTCTTGAAACTGGCGGGAAGCCCGCAACCGGGGACAACATCGCCCAGTAAGGGTAAAGGGACAAGTCTCAAGCTCCCCTCACTCTCCGTGCCCAACTGGATCAAATCCGTCAGCCCGGCTGCACTGGTGGGATTGTTCGCCAATCCTGTCGTACTGGGCGGTTTGAGTGTTTGCCTCGTCATTGGACTCACAGCATTCTTCTGGACGAATCCCTTCGGAATAAAATCACAACCTGTTCTTCCGCGCGGCTACGTCGGCCAGGTTTCCGTCAGTGAAGACGGCAAATGGCTCGCCGCAGCCCGTTCGCGGGGATTGCTTGAGATTTGGGACGTGCAGCAGCAAAAAGTCGTCAGCCAGAACAGCGAACTGCGCCCAAAGTTTATTTGCTTCGGTCCTCAGGGAAAAAATCTGCTGTGCGCCGCGGGAAAGCGCATGGCCCTCATCCCGCTGACGAATGGTCAGTTGGGAGAACCTGTTGACGTAAAGGGACATGACGGAGCCGTCGCTGACTTGCAGGTGACGCCCGATCACAAGTTTGCCGTGACTCTCGGGAGCGATCGCACCATTGTTCGCTGGGATCTGGAAAAAGGGGTACCTGCCGGCGCCATACAGCCGGACGATTCCATTGACTACGTCGCCATCAGCAGCGACGGGCATGAAGTGGCCGGCGCCAGCAAAGGGGGCAAGGTTTACTTGTGGGATATGGATTCCCAGGAAGAGATTTCTCGCAGCGATATCAAAGGAGCCAAGGTTCAGGCTCTAGCCATCCAGGCTGATGGTCCGCTCATTGCCATTGGCGGCGGTGATGGAGCAGTCATGCTCTGGAACCCTGACAGCAATGGCGAGGTTCAGGTTGACCAGTCCTCACCCATACCGGTTCGCGCACTGACATTCCCTGAGGGTGGACGGCTCTGCATTGCTCGTGGCACCACAGTGGAATTGCGTGATGTCGAGTCGGGTACACAGTCGGTACTGGAAACCAGCCTCGACACCATTAGCACTCTGGCGGTCGACAAACAGGGGAAAGTTGTGACAGTCGGCAACGATGAACAGTCTCAGGTCCTTGTTTTCGAGTCGGACTCGCAGAAACTCATCCACGAACTCGACAAATCGTGAGATTCCGGCACAAGACAGTTGTGGCCCAGGGGAGCGTCTGACGAACGCACGTCCTCGTCAGTCCACCTTTCCGTAGGTCGCGCGTTGGACTCGCTCGTGGATATCAAGCAGCAAATGGCGCATCGCCTCGCCGGAGAGTGGGCGTGATGAATGGCGGGGTTCCACTGATCGAATCGTTGGTTCCCGGCGCTCGATTGCCCTTGCGTTCGGAGGCACAGTGGGCCGAGATCCAGGTTCATGGCCATAACGGGCGATGAAGTACCTGAGAATTTTGGCCCGGACATGATCCAGCCAGTCCTCTTCAACATCTGTCGCGAGTCGCTGCTCAACGACCGCCAGTCGCTGTTGCCAGTCCAGCAAGCGCGGGTTCCGAGATGTTTCGAGTCTGTTCAAAGTGCCCGACCTAAGTGAGGTATTGTTCGGACGGTGCTTCACCCAAATTATACCACGCAACCTGCGTTGTACTGAAGAACAATTCTGCACGTTCCAAGGTTCAGAGTGCTGGAAAAATTTGTCGCGAAATTCCGACGCCGGTCGTGCCTGAACCAAATAACGGCTTCACACGCGTGCAAATGGCCTTGACCTGCTACCATCATTTTCTGTTCTCGACCTTTTTTAATAATCCCGTGTGAGTCGCTCATGTCATTCTTGCGTGCTGTCGTTGCCCTGGTGCTGCTGAGTGTGGCAGTTGTTCGTGCGGAGGAAGCTCCTCGCAAAATCCTGCTGGTGGCTGGCACGACGGCTAAAGTGGATGCCATGGGGCATCATGACTATCTGGCCGGCTGCGAATGCCTGCGGGTGCTGCTGAACAAAACGCCCGGCGTGACGACAGTGCGAGTCAACGAAGGCTGGCCGGAAGATGTGTCGGTATTCGATGGCGCCGCCAGCGTGGTCTTCTACACCGACGGTGGCGGCAAGCAAGCGTTTCTCAGTTCACCGGAACGCACCGAACTGGTGCAGCAAATGGTCGACCGTGGTGTGGGTCTGGTCATGATTCACCAAGCCGTCGACTATCCGAAAGAATATGCTGATCAAGCCAAGAGCTGGCTGGGCGGGATTTATCTGGCAGGCGAATCTGGTCGCGGTCATTGGCCGAGCAATCATGTTGACTTCCCAGAGCATCCTGTGACACGTGGCGTCACTCCCTGGACGATCAAAGATGGCTGGCTGAACGGACTTCAGTTTGTGGACGACAAGCAGGGCATCACACCACTCGTCTGGTCCGGCAAAGAATACGAAGAGAGCAAAGCGGGCATTGATCAGCACATTGTCGGCTGGACCTACGACCGGCCCAATGGTGGTCGGTCTTTCAACTTCACTGGCCTCGACGCCCACTCCGCCTGGGAACTCCCCGGCATGCGTCAACTCGTCCTGAACGGAGTCCTCTGGTCGGCAGGCGTCGACATCCCGGAAGCCGGCGCCCCATCTGAGATTTCACAGGATGACCTCAACGCCATGCTCACCCCGCGCGAGCCGAAGAAGAAGTGAGATTGGTGACTCAGCAGGCTGGTCGATCCAACGAACGAAAGATCGCGATTTAGTCTTCCGATTCCTCAGTTGTTGTGTCGTCATCACCTGAACCGGCATAAGGAGTCGAGCACGACCAACAGATTTCGAATCCCGCATCGACCGTTTCGCCGCAACCGCAAATCCACTCCGGGATCTCTTCCTCGACGACCATGTCATCGGCGAGTCGGTTTTTGATTTCTAATGCTTTCTCGGCATCCGACTCGAAAACCAGCACTTCAACCCAAATGGCACTAATTGGTCCGAACCAGGAAGCACCGAGACTGGTGTTGGAGGTTTCATTGGCAACGCACGCCCGGATTCCGTTGCTTTCTAATGTGGCGCACAAGCAATGAGCTTCCGTCGCCTTCGAAAATGTCGCCAGGACATTCAATTTGTCATGCGAATCTTGATCGTGCTCCATGCCACCCTCCACTTTTCTGTGTTGGCAAATGAATATCGTTTCCACCCTGGTCGGTCCAACCACGAATACGTCTGTATCGGGCCGTTACAGCCCATCAACTGACCGTCTGGATCAAATAAAGAATGGAGTCAAAGACGGGCAATTGTCAATCGGTGATGTGTCGACAAGGAGAAACGTCAAGCAGCTGCTGGCGGTTGCACCTGCTTTGGCGGCATGAGCGCAGCGCGGGCGAGGCGGTGCCAGGCGACACTCGCCTAACGTAAGACTTCAAATCGTTCGATCTGGCGGCAAGGTGTCGAATGAAATCCTTGATGTCCGTACCGTGAGGCGTTGTCGCTTCTAACCATTCGACCTCTCTGACGCGAGGACTCCGTCGGTGCGTTGTACTACAGGTGGTAGGATTCGTTGAAGTACATTCTTCAGGACATTGGAACATGCTCATTCATTCCTTCGACCCCTTGGAACAAAACATCTAGACCAAGTCGGCGCTGAACCTCATCAAAAGTCGGATAGCCGGACTTCAGTTTTCAAACAGCTCGCGATCATGTAGCCGCACGATGATAAGAAATGGTGTGAGTACTTCATTGTACTCCGATTGCTCGATGACCAGCAAACACATTGCCAGTTCTTGCATGCAAAACTCAATTTCCCTCAGTGAAAGTTGAAAGTGAGCAGCCAAGCATACAGTGAGCCATCGAAAATGACATGCCATGCAAACTGCGGTGTTCTGGTAGTCCATGGTACTTCTGCAGCACGTCAATGTACCTTGTGGCATGGGAAAGCGGGGTACATTTGGGGAAGTTCACAATGACATGAAAGAATTTTCGCAGGTAATTCGGCGCATCGAGCCGAGCCCATATACGCTGCACAGATGACTCAAGTTGCGTCAGGTTAGCTGAAATCAGAAAACAGACGTTTGGCACGTGGAAAAATGCTTGATTCTTTCGAGCAAATTCATCGCGAAATCAGGTCGACATCGATCAAGTTCGTCGACGATTATGACAAGTGGATAGCCCGTCTCCATTCGGATTTGTTCACCGAGTCTTCGCAATGATTGTTCAAATTGTTCAATCGCGGAAGCCGATTCTCTGTATGAATCGAATATCCGTTCTGTTTCCATATTGAGCCTTCGGCACCTGATTCTACGAGTGTCGCTACTTCCTCGACGGTCTTTTCACCAAAAACTTCCTGGCCGCTGCACGAAGGCGAATCCTGGCAGGGCAGTCAAAACCTTTGATGCAACTCGAAGAGCTGATTCAGAAACGACGAAACTACTTCTCCTTATAGTCTTCTTTCTGCAAGAGATTCTTAGCTGCCTTTTCGATTTCGACAACAAACGCGTCAAAGGTTCTGCAACAAAGTCGTTCTTGAAAGCGTCAAAATAGAGGCAGCAGGCGCTTCGTTCCGCATGTGTGCCTGCCACATTTCAACAAACGTGGTTTTCCTTCGCCCCACGCCGCGTCAAGACAGACGACTAAGTTATCCTCAATCTCCTTGAACACTGACGCCAGAATTCACCCAGCTTTCTCCGATCAGGCCGAGGCGTCATTTTGAAGGGATCGTCCGTCGGGATTTCCACAACTGGGGGCGAAACTTCATTACTCGACCATCCTTCTGAATCCGAAACCCGTGCGGCAACGCAAGCAGTCTCGGATAATATCCGTGTACAATCACTTACAGAAGTGCAAACGCAATCTTGCCTTCGCGAAAAGTTGCGTCAGTCTCGGAATTCAGTGGAAAGCAAGCGGGTAGTAGATGGAAGAGATACGTACGAGAAATCGTAAATCTCGTTTCGTATACGACATGCACAGCTAAGCAGCAGCTGGCGGTTGAACCTGCTTTGGCGGCATGAGGGCAGTGCGGGCGAGGCGGTGCCAGGCGACGCGGTTGAGGGCCTCGGGGCCGAGTCGGAATTCCAGCAGTGTGACTGCGCCATTGGGGCGGAGCAGGGGGGCGAGCGTCAGCCAGCTCATCAGGCCGGCGCCGAGTTGTTGTACTTTCCCTGTCAGCGCGAACGGCTGCAGACGATGGTTCCAACTGGTTACCAATTCGGAATGCTGTTCCGGCAGCGCCAGCAGCAACACACCCTCGGGTTTAATGGTCGACAACACATTGGCCAGTGCGATGGTGACTTCGGGCGAGTCCGTGGTGGCGCTGAGAGCCTTGGTTCCGCGAACCAGTACGATGTCTGAACAATGAATCGGGATATCGATGTTTGCCGCGACAGAAACTCGCGAAATTCCCGACTGTTCAATGGCACCTTCAGTGGCATCATCCAGGCCACGTGCGTCGGCGCCACGGTTCTGCAGAGATTTCACCCAGCTTCCGTCTCCGCAACCCACATCAAGCAGGCTCCGGCCTTGACGCAATCCGTAAGCGAGTTCGATGGTTGTGAGTTGCTGTTGTGACAGCTCCGCGACGGCAGACATGCTTTCCTCCATGAAGCAATTCAGACGATGGCCTCCTCTGTTTTCGAATGCAGGAAGGGGAGAACTGAAATGGCTTCACAACGTTTGCCCACCGCATCCGTTCGACGTGTGAGCGAGGAAAACTAGGTAAACCTTACGGGACGTCTCGCTTTGCTGAACCAATGTTCAAATCTTACGTTTGGACCAACTCAAAGACGCAAAGTTGAGGGCCACCTACATTTCAACCTTCAACCTTAGACCCTCAACCATCAACCGAATCGTTATTCTCCGGTCGACCTTCAATGTAGAACCAGTTGTGGATCGGTTTCAGGACTTCCTGGACATCTGCCAGCAGTTCCTGGTCGAATGGTTCCTTGATCCAGTCAGCCCATTGCCGGACACGTTGAGGATTTGCGCTTCCAGTAATGCAAGTAGTCATGTCGGGGTTTGCGACGGAAAACTGCAGGGCCAGTTTCGCAATGTCGCTTCCTCGATCTGTACACAACTGAGCAGCTTTCGCGGCCGTCTCACGAACGAGTGGGGTGGCCTTATGCCAGGGCGGAAGCGGGGCGTTCGTCAGAAGTCGGGCCGAAAACGGGGCAGCGTTCATAATGCCCACGTTCTTGGACTTCAGGTAGGGCACCAAATCGCCGTACATGGTGTTCTGGAGCGTGTAATGGTTGTAAGAGAGGACGACGTCCAAGTCCGTTTGATCGAGCACGAACTTGAACATTTTCATGGGATAGCCGCTGACCCCAATGAACCGGACCTTCCCCTGCTCCTGAATTTTGCGGAGCGCGGGCAGGGTTTCATCGACGATTTGCTGCATGTCGACAAATTCAATGTCGTGACAGAGCATAATGTCCAAATGATCGACACCCATTCGTTCGAGGCTGATGTCGACACTTTCGACCACGCGGCGGGCCGAGAAGTCAAAATGTTGACCAGCATAACGGCCAAGCTTCGAGCCGAGGAGGTAGCTGTCACGTGGTACGCCCCGCAATGCAGTCCCCAGCAGCACTTCCGACATGCCGCGACCGTAGAAAGGGGACGTGTCGATGAAATTCATCCCGCATTCGAGGGCGACGTGCACCGACTTCAGGGCCTCTGAGAGATCGACCTGCCGAAATTCCTGCCCCAGCGACGAGGCGCCGAAACTGAGGATGGGGAGTTCTAACCCTGTCTGTCCGAGCGTGCGTGTTTCCACAAATCCATTCCTATACGATGTTCCAATTGCGTGACTCACTCAGATGGTAGAGAATCGTACCTCGCCGTCCAGTGAGCCCCCATCCCATCCCACATGCGTGCCTGATGAATCGTCAACCGTTTCAAACGCCGCCGCATTGGTGGGAGTCGAAACTGAACCGCTGGTGGGTTTGGTTGTGTCGTCCCTATCGCTTGTGGGAATTGACGAAAAAGCAGCAGGTTGACGAGGTCACGCTGCAGAATGCCGAGGTGGTCATCGAGGCCCAGCGACGCGGCCAGGGCGTATTGATTACGCCGAATCATTCGACGCATTACGACTCGAACTGCCTGTTCACGGGACTGGAACCAATGGGCGTGCTCGTCCAGTTCATGACCGCCTGGCAGGTATTTGGGATGTCGCATCCCTTCGTGCGCTGGAGCCTGCAACGGCACGGCTGCTTCAGCGTTGATCGTGAAGCGACAGATTTGCGGGCGTTTCGCCATGCCATTTCGCTGCTGCATGCAGGGGCAGCGCCTCTGGTGATTTTCCCCGAAGGCGATATTCATCACAGCAACGACCGCGTCATGCCGTTTCGCGAAGGGCCTGCAGCCATTGCACTTACGGCGGCCCGGAAAAGTCCGCGTGACCTCGTTGCCATTCCGTGCGCCATCAAGTTTCACTACGTGGGCGATCCCACCGAGAGCTTGAAAACCGTGCTGGCCCGCATTGAACGACGCATTCTGTTGCGTCCAGCGACGGACTTGGATTTCGTTGATCGGATCCTGCGAATTGCTCGAACCATTCTCTGCATCAAGGAAGTGGAAGAGTTTGGCCATGTGCAGCATGGCGACATCCAGGAACGAATTCAGCATTTAGCACGAAGCGTGTTACGTCGCATTAGCGAAGCCTTCGAGCGTCCCGACAGCGAGGCTCCCATTCCGGAAGTCGTCAAAGACTTGCGCCGCCGAACCATTGCAGCATTAGAAGAGGCGGAAGTTCAGGATGCCGAGGAAGAGCGTCTTCGGCACCACTTGGAAGACTTGTTCTTCGCCACACAGCTCTACAGCTATCCCGGTAACTATTTGCGGACGAATCCGACAAGGGAGCGCATTGCTGAAACCGTCGACAAGCTGGAAGAAGATGTCCTCGATGTCGCCCTTCCCACCGTACATGCCCGCCGCAAAGTAACCATTCGGTTTGGCGATCCTATTCTCATCGAGCGTGAGGAAGGGAAGAAAGGCCGCGTCCAGGAACTCACCGGTTTACTGGAAACCAAAGTGCAACAACTTTTGGACGAAATCAACGGCGCGTAGTCGGCCAGCCGCTCGAAAACGTATCAGGTTGTCGGCCTACGCTAGCCCAAATGTCGTTCCGTCCAGAACCGGATTTCCGAGTGCATCGTCCTGAATCTTCTTTAGCAAGAACCTCAGGTCTTCGACAGTTTCTGCCTCGGCCACAAATGGCGTCTCACCACAGGATGTCGGTGCATCAGCATTTTCTTCCAAATACACATGATGCACGGCGACGCCACGCGCGGTACGAATCAATCGAAAGGACCATATCATTTCCATGTGCCCACGTTGTGGCTCAATCAAATACCTGATTCCTAAATCCTGACTCCTCTATCCTGCCTACTACATCGCCCATTTCGGTTCCACGAACAGTTGATAAACCGGCACTGCAAAATCGGGCAGGATGGCGGGATCGGTCAGTGTTTCGAATTCCGTGTAGCGACGCGGCGGTTCGAGGAATCGGTTCACGATGACCACCTGTTGGACCGGGTCGATATGCCAGACGCGTTCCACCCCCATTTCCAGGTAGGCGCTCGTCTTGTCCTGAATTCCCAGTCGGCGGTCTTGTGACGAAAGGAGTTCGACAACCAGTTTGGGCGTGGTTTCCGTGGCCTCGTTATCGAGTTCTGCGAAGCGGGGACCGCCGACAAAGTAGCTGACCGCTGGGAAGAACATTGTGTCGGGGCGGCGTTCAACAATGAGGCCGAGGTCGAAGCAGGGGTAGCCTTCATCGGAATGACCTGCGTGCAGATACTCGGAAAACAGTTTCGACAAATTCAACACAGCAGTGCCATGTTCCAAATCGGGCGGCTGAAGTGAGACCGCGACTCCGCGAATCAGTTCGGACCATTGACCCGCGTCGGGCAGGTCGGCACGTTTTTGCAGGAACTGTTCGGCGGTCAGACTGGCTTGAATCATCGGTCACGGAATCGGAATTTGCCGGAGCACTTCGGCGACGTTGTTGAAGTTGACTGAAACAGTCATCAGAATCCCGATTTCACCGCCGAAGTGCCAGTGCGCCCATGAATTTTTCTGTCGGAGTTGCCGCTGCCGCCGTCTGGCTGCTCGCATCCAGTTGCGGGCTCTGGATTTACTGGATTACTGACTGGTTTCGAGAAAAACGCCTGCCGCTTCCGAAGTGGCAACCGAAATCGCAGGCACTGCCGTCCATTCCACTGGCCCTGGCCCTCATGTACCTCGGCCTGTCATTGGTCATGCAGTTTTCGCGATCCGATGCACCCAAGGAGCCGCAGCAACCGAATCTCGACAACACCATTCTGGTCGACGCGATTGTGTTTATCGTGTTCTTCGTGGCCTCGGTCGTTGAGCCTGCAGAGTCGAGCGATTTGGCCGACCGGGGATTCCGCCGGGAAAATCTGCCGGAACAATTGAACTCCGGCAGTTTGGGATTCATTGCCTCGCTGGCGCCGACGGCACTCTTTCTCCTCTTAACCATTCCCTGGCGGAGTGAGGAAACAGTGCACCCTTTGTTGCAGTTCATCAAGGAGCACGGCTCGTTTGGCGTCGTTGCGCGTGCGACCGTCATTGCCTGTGTGCTGGCCCCACTGACGGAAGAACTCATTTTCCGGGTGACGCTGCAGGGATGGCTCAGCCGCTTTGTGCCGCCGCAAGTGGCCATTCCCGTCGTTGCCATTCTGTTTGCGACCGTCCACGGATTCCCTGACGCCGTGGCACTGTTCCCATTGGCACTGCTGCTGGGATACATCTACCACCGCACACGCAGTTACGTGGCGGTGGTGACGGTTCATGCCCTGTTCAATGGGCTTAATGTCCTGATGATGCTGGCTGGCCTCCAGCTTGAGGATTCTCTGCCGCCCCCGCAGCAGCAGGATCCCCCCCCGCAGGTTTCGGAGGACCATGACTTGCAAATCCCTGCACCAGTACCACTCCCACAACGATTGCCAAAGTCCCCACCAACTGCAGCGGATGAGCATGGCTCAACTCACCCTTGAGGATGAGTGGGAAGAATACCGCGATGATTGTGGCACCGCCAAACACAATGGGCATGACGAGCGAAGCAACAGTTGGCCCGCCCCCTTTGAAAATGGCCATGGTTAGCGTGAGTGCACCAGCCGCACCGAGTGCCCCCGCGATGAAGCCCCACTTCAAGGTGACGGGTTGAAACTGGAACGATCCCCCAATGACCTGGTTACCAATCAGACCGCCCAATACGCCAATAATGAGGTAGGCCACGCCAATCAACACGAAAGGTTTGAACACGGTTTCGCCCGGGCCTTTGACCCGTGACGTCTGCAGCGCCGGGCCATACAAGCCCCAGAACACGGCAGTCAGCAGGGCGAAAACAACAGCATACATTCTCGGAGTCATGGTCCGGATTCTCACATTGGAAGGAAACTGGAGGGAAGCGACTGAGTTGTCATTGACCTCGAATGGTGGCACGGACATTCCTGTCTGTGTGCTTCCAGCCTGACAGCTCAAATTCACTACTTGATCGCACATCGTACGAACGTGCAGGCCAATCGGAAAGTGTCGGATTTTTGAGGAGCGTCTGCAATCGTTTGCTTTCCTCGCTACTTACTTGCACTTTCTCCCGCGAAGCCCGACACTCAATAGTGTCCATTGATGGGACCATCCCCGCCTGAATATTCCCTCCTGTTCTGAAGACAAGGATCCTCGATGTTGTTTATGCGCCCGTTTCGTTCCCTCGCCCTGTTGCTGGGGCTGTCATTGGTTGGTCTGGCCTCCGCTTCGGCCGCGGAACCGCCCGAAGGATTTCGTGTTCTCTTCAACGGCAAAGATTTGACCGGCTGGCATGGAATGCCGCACTTTGATCCTCGCAAACTGGCAGCCATGTCCGAAGAGGATCGGGCGGCACAGTTGGAAACTTGGAAAGCAGACACCGAAGCCCACTGGACCATACAGGGCGATGCCGTCGTCAATGATGGTCATGGTCCTTACCTGACGACCGACGAGAGCTTCACCGATTACGAACTTCTCATTGAATACAAAACTGTTCCGCTCGCGGACAGTGGCATTTATCTGAAGAACACCCCGCAGGTTCAAATTTGGGATTCGACCGAAGAGAAGAAATTCAACCTGGGAGCCAACCTCGGTTCCGGCGGACTGTGGAACAACAGTGCCGGTGCCCCAGGGAAAGATCCTGCCGTGCTCGCCGATAAGCCATTTGGGGAGTGGAATGCATTCCGCGTTCGTCAAATCGGCTCACGTACCAGCGTCTGGTTGAACGACAAGCTGGTCGTTGATCATGCGATTATGGAAAACTACTGGAACCGTGAAGTGCCGCTGTTTCCCAATGGTCAAATTCAGTTGCAGACGCACGGCGGCGAAATCCAGTGGCGGAACATTTTCATCCGTGAAATTGCACCCGAGGAAGCCAACAACATTCTCCGTGAAAAGTCTGGTGAAGGGTTTACTTCACTCTCGGGATCCGGCGACAGCCTCGACGGCTGGGCTGGTGCGGTTGAGAACTATGAAATCGTGGATGGCTCGATTGGGTGCAAAAAGGGTCACGGCGGGGTGTTGTTCACCAAGGAAAATTACGGCGACTTCCAAGCCCGTCTGGAAATCAAGCTTCCTGCCGGCGGCAATAACGGTCTCGCCATTCGCTACCCGGGCGAAGGTGATCCCGCCTATTCCGGTATGTGTGAACTGCAGGTTCTCGATACGGAAGACGCTCGCTACGCCAAAATTGATCCTCGTCAAGCCCACGGTTCTGCCTACGGCATGATTGCGGCTCATCGCGGTTATCTGCGGAAGCCCGGCGAATGGAACTTCCAGGTGGTCACCGTGAAGGGTTCCACCGTTCACGTGGAGTTGAACGGAACCGTCATCCTGAGTGGTGATTTGGCTACTGTCACCGAGTACATGGCCAACCATCCTCACCCAGGCAAAGACCTGAAAGAAGGACACTTCGGTTTTGCCGGACACGGTGATGCCGTGCAGTTCCGCAACATCGAAATCAAGCGACTCGACTAGAGCGCTGTCAGCCTGATTGAACGCAACAGAGGTTGGGGAGCGATTTGCACCCCAACCTCTGCTTTGTTTTCAGTGACATGTTGTCATCCCGAATTTCGAAACGGAATTGATTACGCTACATTTCCCGAACATTGTGCAATGACGCTCCTTACTGCTGTTTGAGTAAACCGGTCTCCTTATGAGCCTTGAATTACACGGCGTCCCCATTGTCGATACCTTCGCAGAAGCGTTCGGAATTACCGGGACTCGTCTCATTATTACCGCTGATTCTCCACGTTGGGCAGAAACGGCGGCTCAAGTGTTGTGTGGGTACGCCACAAGCGTCATTGCCTGCGATATGGAAGCGGGAATTGAGCGGACGGTTCCTGCAGCGGAGTCACCCGACGGGCGTCCCGGAGTTGCCGTCTTAGCGTTCGCATTCAGTCGAGACGCACTGGCCCAGGCGCTGCAAAGCCGGGTCGGACAGTGTGTGTTGACGGCACCGACGACCGCCTGCTTCAACGGAATTACTGACGCAGCTCGTGACAAAATGATTTCTGTCGGCGGCGGGATTCGATTCTTTGGTGACGGATACCAGTTCGCCAAGAAGATTGACGCACAACGGTTCTGGCGCATCCCGGTAATGGATGGCGAATTCCTGTGCGAAGAAAAATTCGGGACGGTCAAAGGTGTCGCCGGTGGAAATCTGTTGATTTGCGGCACTTCGACTACCACGGCCCTTCAGGCCGCTGAGGCGGCGGTTGACGCCATGAGAACGGTCCCCAACGTCATTATGCCATTTCCCGGCGGAATTGTTCGTTCGGGAAGTAAAGTAGGAAGTCAGTACAAGAAGCTGAAGGCCAGCACGAACGACGCCTACTGTCCCACGTTACGCGGGATTGTTGAGTCTGCCCTGCCCGAATGCTGTGGTGCCGTGTACGAAATTGTCATTGACGGACTCGACGAGGAATCAGTCCAGAAAGCCATGCGGGCAGGATTGCACGCAGCCGTGACGCAGCCGGAAGTTCTGCAAATCACTGCGGGCAACTACGGTGGAAAACTCGGCAAGCATCATTTTCATTTGAAAGATTTGCTGTCGTAGCACATCGGACCCGCTCTGAATCGAGAAAATGTCGAACGACCCTCAGACACCGCTGTCTGGAAACGACTCTCCCGCGCTACGCTGGTTCGTGGCCGCAATGGTGTTCGCCGCAATGGCTGTCGTCACGACACGGCTCATTGAAGCGGAAACCCTGCGCAGCGCCAACGACCGCTCCCGCTGGTGTACCGTCTGGTCAATTGTCGAACGCGGCACCTATCAGATCGATGAAATCCAAAATCGTCGCGGCTGGAGCAGTATTGATCGGGTCAAACACAACGACCATTTCTACTCCACGAAGCCGCCGCTTCTGCCGAGGATGGTCGCGGAAGTGTATCGGCTGGAAAAGCTCACGCTGGGCTGGAATCTCGACAAGCACACTGACGCCACCATCAGACTCATTCTGTTTGTCATCAATGTCGTTCCCTATGGATTCGCGTTGTGGTTGTTCTGTCGCATGCTGTGTCGGCACTGCAATAACTTACCCGGTGCGGCATTGCTGGTAGTGACAGCTTGCTGGGGGACATTGCTGAATCCCTTCCTGACGACATTCAACAACCACACCGTCGCGGCAACATTCTTAATGTTTTCCCTTGTGCTGGCTGTTTCCATTTTGGTGGAGGGCCGGGAGGAAACATGGCGGTATGTACTCTGTGGAATGACCGCCGCCTTCACCTGCTGTAATGAATTGCCCGCAGCAGCGTTTGGGCTTGCTCTTTTCTTCTTGATGTGGCGACACAATTCGCGCAAAGCCTGGACGCTGTTCGTGCCCGCAGCACTCGTCCCCATTGCCGCGTTCATGATCACCAACTATCAGGCGACGGGTGGCTGGAAACCATTTTACCTGTTTTACGGAACCGAGAAGTACGTCTTCGTACACGAAGGAATTCCGAGCTACTGGGCCGATCCCCAAGGCGTCGATCGTTCCATCGACACGCCCGCTTCTTACTTCTTCCACTGTACCGTCGGGCATCATGGCGTGCTGTCACTGTCGCCGGTTTTCCTTCTCGCCCTGCTTGGCTGGATGCTGCCGGGAACCTGGAAAGAAAACCGCTTGCGCGCTTTGCAGGGAACGGGGCTCGTGCTCACGGTTGTGGTGTTTCTGTTCTACATGTCCAAAACGGAGAACTACAATTTCGGTGGAGTGAGCGTGGCCCTCCGTTGGGTGCTGTGGCTCATCCCGTTCTGGCTGCTCGCCATGCTGGTGGCAGCAAACACCTTGGGACAATTCCGCTGGTTTCAACTTGTCGCAGTGCCACTGTTGGGCGTGTCTATTTTCTCGGCGTGGTATCCGAAAACCGGCCCCTGGACTCAGCCCTGGTTGTTCGATTTGATGACCGAAAAAGGTTACATCGACTACTCCACTCCTCGTCCGCAGTTTTCCACACCACATCGATCCTGGATTGGTAAACTGCCGACATCTCCCGAGGCTGATCCCAATTACTGGGTGGAATTCACCTGTTTCGATCCCGACGTCGGTGTGCGAGCGATGCGGCTGGAAGACGGCGGACCAGTCGAGCGAGATGGTGAAAGTCTGCGGCTCGTGCGTATGAGGGAAATGCCATCTGGTGAAACGTACGAATTCTATCTCCACCCTGATTTGTTCTCGTCACAAGAGAATGTGAAGCTGACCGACAGTCTCTGGCTACCCGCCGATTTGGAGCCGCAGCGACGTCAGTACACGGAATTGCTCCAGGGTTTGCCGCGACTTCCGAGTACGGAAACGTACCGCCCCTCCCGAATTCGCCCCGTCAAAACTGGGCTGCGAGTTGATGCATTCATGTGTCATATCGGATCGAGCGCAGTTCGGGTGGCCGACCAGGATGGCAATTCGTTCAGCTTCAGCCGAGAAGTCTGGTACTGCGCCGAAGTCCCATTCGGAACGCTGCAATTCGAGGACAGAGTACAGACTTCGTCCAGATACAGCCTGTCCCAGCGCTACTGGCAGGTGAGTGCCATGGGCAGGATGAATGCCACCTCGCCTGTCACCGTGAAGCCTGTGAAGTCGTCTAAGTAAGAGTGAAGTGCCGCTCATGGATGCCGCCGACCGTGATGAACTGTTTCGTGACTTTGGCATCGATGTTGAACACATCACTAAGCCAGAGTATCGACGCGTTCGGGCGGAGTTTTCGCTACTGACCATCATCGGGCAATGGGCTGGGACGGTGGTCATGTCGTCCATCGGACTGGGCATGGCCTATGTGTTTTTCTTCATTCCATGGCCAGTCAATTTGCCAATCATGCTGCTCGTACTGGCTGGCACAGCATGGCTCATTTATTTTGCGACCCGCAACGACTATTCCTGGGTCGAACTCGAGGACAACGTCATCCGGGCTCGGCACATGTACACAGGGCGACTTATTGAGCGAACCGTCGATGAAATCAAAGAGTTGGTGCCGCGTGTCATCTTAGGGCATTCTGCATCTGCTCAAATTGCATCGGCCTGGATGGGCCGCATCCGGATGATGGAAATCCGTTTTCAGGATGGAAAAGCTCCGTTTCAAGTTTGCCGATCCGATCCTGCCATGTCGAACGCGCGGGAATTCATGGAAGCGCTGGTCTACCAAATGAGTCAGCACGGGGAAGTGGCAACTGAAGTCACCACGCTGGATGGCCGTCCGCTGCTGAAGCGGATTTGCTGGAAGCAATTGTCTGGAGATTAACGCCCGAATTGCCTACCGTCCGCATAAGTGAATAACACATTTTGAACTCGAAGGAATTGCATCATGGATGACATGCCACAGGCTTATCAGGACTTGGTTCAGGAACTGCAGTCGATTGCCGTGTTGCGGTCCTGTGCGTCAGTGCTGAGTTGGGATGAGCAAACGTACTTGCCGCCCGAAGCAGCCGAATACCGTGCGGAACAGCTCTCGCTGCTGGCAGGCATGTCACACGACCGGGCCACGTCACCCAAGATCGGCGAATGGTTGGAGCAGTTAACGGACGAGGCCGCGCTGGGAGGATCTGAGAGTGTCGCCGCTGCGAACGTCCGCGAAGCGAAACGGGGGTATGAACGGTCTACGAAACTCCCCAGGCGTCTGGTGGAAGAACTTTCACGCGTGGGGACACTCTCACAACAGGCGTGGATTACAGCCCGGAAGAACGACGACTACGAAACGTTTAAGCCGTGGCTGACGAAAATGATCGCACTGAAACGCGAAGAAGCGGCAGCACTCGGCAGTGAAAGTGGTCTCGCCTACGACGCACTTCTGGACGACTACGAACCGGGTGCGACAACGGAAATTGTCAGTCAGGCGTTTCAGCAACTGCGCGAACAGCTGGTTGAACTCGTCGCAGCCATTCGAGACTCAGGTGTTGAGCCGCAGCATGAAATTCTCACACGGCGTTATCCTACCGAAACGCAACGTCAATTGGGCCTGCATGCGGCGAAAGCCATTGGATTCTCGTTCGAATCCGGTCGCCTCGATGTGTCAGCGCATCCGATGTGCTGCACGCTTGGCCCTCGCGACTGTCGATTGACCACACGCTATGACGAGAAGCATTTCCCCGGAGCGTTCTTCGGCACACTGCACGAAGCGGGGCACGGTATTTACGAGCAGGGACTGGACAGTAGTGCTTACGGACTGGCGAGCGGCGAAGCGTGCTCGCTCGGGATTCATGAGTCACAGTCACGCATGTGGGAGAACCTCGTCGGACGCAGCATGGCGTTCTGGGAGCATTTCTATCCGGAAACCCAGCAGTTGTTCCCGGAAGCTTTGAGTGATGTTGATCTCGCTACGTTCTACGGGGCCATCAACGACGTACGTCCCACCTGGATTCGTGTCGAAGCAGATGAGGTGACGTACAATTTGCACATCATGCTGCGGTTTGAAATTGAGCAGGCTCTCATTGCGGGAGATCTCTCCGCCGAAGAACTCCCAGACGTTTGGAACAAAACGTTCCACTCCTACTTTGGCATGACGCCGCCCACGCACGCATTGGGTTGTCTGCAGGATGTCCACTGGAGCATTGGCCTGTTTGGGTACTTCCCGACGTATGCTTTGGGGAATATGTACGCTTCACAAATCTTCCAGCAGGCGGGAACCGAGTTGGGAGACCTGCCAACCATGTTCCGAAAAGGCGAGTTTACGCCTTTGAAAGAATGGTTGAACAAGAATGTTCATGCCCACGGTCGCTACTATCGAGCACCGCAGCTCGTGGAGAAGATTACCGGCACTCCGTTCTCCGCCGAACCACTGGTGAACCATTTGAGGTCGAAGTTTGGGCCGCTTTATGGGCTCGGGTAATTCCGCAGTTGGTTGAAATGGTTGAATGCGGCTTCGCCGCAGTTGAGATAGTTGAGCCTCCTTCTCTACGAAGAAAAAGAAAGCCGCACGAAGATTCTTGATCCTCGTGCGGCTTTGGTCGTTACTGTTCCAGCGAGCGAGTCCTATTCAATCAGGTAGACCTGACCACGCAGTTTGACGAGCAAGTTTTCTTCCGGTCCCTGCTGACTCAGCAGGTTATTCTCACTAACCGTGTTTGCCGCAATCAGCTTGAAGTAGTCGTCGGAGAATCGTTGCACAACCTGGATTTGATCCTTGTCCTTTTCGACATCGACCTCAGCCGTCTCTGGCGTGACGACCAGTTTTCCTCGTTTGTAGAGAGTCTGTACGCCGGAGTTGCGAATGACCTCCTCAACTTGAACTGGTCCCGAAACAGGTTGAGCTGCATTTCCGGGAGCTGGGCGACCACCAGCCAGTGCTGGTGCGGGCAGTTGCGCTGAATAACCTCCGGCGGCACCAGCCCGATTGGACTGCTTCAGGTTCTGTTTGACCGCACGCTGGGCGAAGGCATCGGCCCCTGATTCCGCTTCCAGTGCCTGCAAATTGTCGCGAGCCACAGCAGAGTTACTTGAGAACGCAGCGCCATCCATCGCGAGGCTCGGGACGGTTGTTTCGTCGGCCAGGAACGAAGTATATGGCGTCAAAATTCCATGTCTTGTCGACAATGCGATTAGCTCATCAACCAGTTCCTGGTTTCGCCCATGCAGATCAAGTTCATCAATGAGTTCCCCAATTCGACGCGTGGCCCAGAGTTTGGCCACGAACGCCCGCGACTGGCGGTTGGTTTCGTCGGTCAGTTCGCCGTCAAACGTGTACGTTTCCTGACGGTCGCCGACCTTGCCCGTCAATTTGATGGTGACATCACCGGCGCGCTTGTACCGTCCGACAATGACCAGCTGTTCTCCTTCAAACAAGTCGAATTCACCATCAGGGTAGAGTCGACTCACTTTCGGGCCTTTGCCTCCCTCGCGTGATTCAAACGCGACTTTCGCGTGTGACAAAACGGGTGAACTGATGCGGTTGTAAATCTTGGCGACGTGCTCTTCGATATCTTCGTCGGGCGTTACGTACTCCGAGGTACCAAATCCGTCACGAGAAAGTCGATCCAACAACCGGCTGTTCACATCATGGCCGACACCGAAGGCCATCATGCGGGCCCGGCAGGTATTTGCCGACTTGGCTGCGGAGGCAATTTGCGTTTCATTTGTAATTCCATTGGTAGGACGACCATCAGTCAGGAAAAGGACATAAGTGGGCCGCTCATTGTCCTTGAGCATGGAGAGACCCCGAGAAAGTGCCTCGTGAATATTCGTACCACCTCCAGCGTAGAGTCCATCAACATACGCCAGCGCCTCTTCACGCGTTTCGTCGTTGTACCGTTCCAGTTCAGGACGGAACTCTTCCACCTTCGAGTCGTACGCCACAATGTTGAACAGGTCGTCCTTACGTAGATTGTTAAGCACAAATTTTAATGCGTCTCGAGCCTGTTCAATTTTCTTGCCCGACATGCTGCCGGACTTGTCGACGACGAACAGCACGGTTTTAGCGACACGTTCGTCCATCGCCGCTTTGATTTCGGGACTTGCCAGCAGCAGGAAGTAGCCTTCCTCTTTGCTGTCGTCTTTGAAACTGAGCAGATCCGCTGAGACATCTCCCTCTTTCGTATCGAAGTACAGGCGGAAGTCACTAGTGGGCACGACGTGCTTCTGACTCAGTATGATGTTCGCCCGCTTCTTACCGTTTCGCTTAATGCCAATATCATGTGACGGTGAGTAAAGGTTCTTCAGCGCTGTTGAACTGCTGACCGCCAGATTCACAGAAAGTTCGTCGATTGGTCCCGCCGTGTACTTGGCTGTGCTGAGCGGGAACACGAACTCCGTCAGGTCATGGTCGCGTTTCAGGAGCTGCGAATAGTGCAGCGTCACGGTGCGAGTTTCTCCAGCGGGAATGGGAAACACGCTGGTCTGAAACATGCCATGACCAATCCATTCCAGCAGGGCGGGATCACGGTTGGCACGGACAATGGCTTCGTAGCGCCGCCGGGCCTCGTCACGGTTCATCAGTTTCCCGCTCAGC
>JACKHO010000014.1 GCA_020638955.1 Planctomycetaceae bacterium
GGCGCAGCCACACAGAACCGTCTCAACCAATCAACCCGTGACGTCAGCATTTTACGGAATGAACAAAAACTCATTGCTGTTAAACAGCACGCGGCACAACGTCGCGAGATCGTATTCCTCGACGACCTGAACGGAAGTCGCCAGTTCGCTGGATGATGGAGCCCGGCCAAGCGTCAGCCGAAATGTTCGCTGCACTTGGGCTTTCACGTCGTTGGGCGTTTCCTCCTGTACCCGGGCAGCCAGGGCCTCGGCCTGCTGCAGCACGAAGTCACTGTTGAACAAGTTGAGCGCCTGAATAGCCGTCGTGGACTGGCTCCGCTTCGGCATCGACTGGCCGGCGTCGGGACAGTCGAAGGCGCCGAACACGGGGACCGACTCCATTCTGACCTTGTGAGCGTAAATCATCCGGCGCATTTCATTGGGGCTGAATTCTTCGACCGGCGGAAAGCCGCTCAGGCCGCCACGCGTTTTGAAGAAATTGAATCCACTGCCGTACATGGTCAAATTCAGTTGTCCACTCACCGCCAGCATGCTGTCCCGAATGGTTTCGGCTTCAATGCGATGTGCAGGAAATCTCCACAGCAAACGGCAGTCGGCGTCTTTCTGTGCGGCGATGGCATTCACGTCGCTCGACTGCTGATACGTGCGCGAATTGAGAATGAGTTTGTGGATGTGTTTCACCGACCAACCACTTTCAATGAACTGTGTCGCCAACCAGTCGAGCAGGAGGGGATGCGATGGTGGGCTTCCGTTGAGTCCGAAATCACTCGGCGTACTGACCAGCCCCTGACCGAAGTGGTGCTGCCAGATTCGATTCACCATGACCCGAGCCGTTAAAGGATGCTCGGGACGCGTGATCCAGTTGGCAAGAGCCAGACGCCGGTCCTGTTCGCTCTCGAAGTTGGCATTGATGGCCCCAAAGAATTCCGGCACTGCGGGACCGACCGGCCTGATACGCTGTTCGGGATCGCCCCGCCGTAAGACAAATGTCTCTTCGGGATCACGGAACACACCTCCATATACCTGCTGATTCTGTCCCAGCTCTACCAGCCGCTTGTTCAACGCGGCGACCTGCTCGATGAGAGTGTTTACATTTTCTCCCGCCTCGTCGCTGGCATTGCGAATACGCAGCGTGAGTTCGTCGAAAGGCGTCCCCATGGGAAGACGGTCTTTGTCCGTCGCGACAGTGGTCCAATTCTCACCGTCAATGGATAGCTCGATGCGATAGTGAATCGCGAGGCGGTCAGGGAATTTCCCGTTGCGGTCACGCCCCCAGACTACTCGGTCCACGACTTGCGGTTCGGCAAACTCGATTTGCGCCCAGCCTTTGCCGTGCTCGTTCGAAATCCAGCTTCGCTCGTTGCCGTACTGGCCGTCATTTATGTGCGGCAACTGATGTCGCCCCGTGTTGCTGTAGTTGCCTGAGGAAGTTGGCACCCCACCACGTTCGGCCAGAGCTACGTTTACTGGGTTTTCACCTGCAGTGTAGACCTCCAGTTCATCCAGGCAGGGCTCGTGTTTGTTGTCGTCGATGGTTTTCAGAGAGGTAAACCGGACAAACTTCGCCTTGGTCGGCGCAAACCGTTCCACGTTTTTCAAAGGGCTGACTGGTACTCGCAGTTTGAGACGAGAGGGAGCAGCAGAATCTGTAGTCGCCTGCAGTACTATGACATCGGCGGTGATGCCCGTGCCAGTTTCACCGCCCCGAAGAATGAGCTTGGACGCAGCAGTCCATTCGTGAACTCCCGCATCGAACAGGCCGCTCCATTGCGGGGTTTGCTCAGTCTCACCCGTCGTTACATAGGCGGGGTAGTACTGATCGGCCCGAGCAACTTCCTGTTGATCTTCTTTGGTCGTCAAATCGCCGTCGACATCGAGCACGTACCGTGCGTCACGAGTATGCACGCCGCTGCCATGCACTCCCCAGGAAATCCAAAGCCGGTACTTTCCTTCGACGCCCGGTCGGTAGGTGAACACGTCCTGGCCCGGAGTGTTGTTCCACCACGTGTAACGACTGCGGCTGAGATTGGGTAATCGCTGGTGATCTCCCACGTCGTCACGGTAACCACGCTGCTTTCCTTCGGGATTGGTGCCATGTCCGTTTTTCTGCTGGAGCAGTTCCACGAGGCTCTCATCTTCATCATCGATAATGACGACATCACGCGTGTCAGCAATGGATTCCAGTTTGGCCAATTCGGCTTCGACGGAATTCAGTTGGCTGCGAACTTTCCCTTTCTCTGACATGCGGTGGTGGTAGGCTTCGTCCTGAATGACGCGATCACCGTAGTAAACACCTGCGAAAAACGCCTGCAGGGCGTAGTAGTCCTGTTGGGACACGGGATCGAACTTATGGTCGTGACAGCGCGCGCATCCAATGGTGAGCCCCAGGAATGTACTGCCCGTGCCGACAATGATTTCGTCGAGTGAATCTTGTCGCGCCAGTCGAATAGAGGCGTCGTCTTTGCCAATTTGCCCCGGCAACAGAACGGCAGAAGCTACGAGGAATCCAGTGGCAGCGTCCTCTTCAAATGCATCGCCGGCTAGTTGTTCGCGCACGAACTGATCGTATGGCTTGTCGTCGTTGAATGCGCGAATGACATAGTCGCGATACGGCCACGCATTCTCGCGCGGTGTGTTGACCTCGAATCCGTGAGTGTCAGCGTAACGGACCACGTCGAGCCAATGCTGCGCCCAGCGTTCACCATACCGCGGGCTGGAAAGGACGTTGTCGACCAGTCGCGACCATTTCTTTTCCGCAGAGTCGCCGGTGTATGCGTCGATTTGTTCAATCGTCGGCGGGAGGCCATGCATGTCGAGGTAAAGCCGACGTACGAGGTCGACGTCTTCCGCACGTTTTGCGAATTGGAGATCTTCTGACTTCAGCCTCGCTTCTATGAACTCGTCGATGCTCTGATGCGGGAACTCCGTTTGCAAAGGCTGAAAAGCCCAATGGCTGCTGGGATCGGTCAAAGGCCTCTCAGATGCCGGTGATCTCGCTCCGCTGGCAATCCATTTTCGAATTGCCTCCTGTTGACTCGCGGTGACCGGTTCTCCCTCGGGCGGCATGCGCTCAAACCCTTCAGTCGAGGCAATGCGGAGGAGGATTTCACTTTGACCAGGATCATCAAGATTAATGACTTGCCCGTTTTCGCTGCCCTTCCGAACGAGTTCCCCCGTGTCGAGACGCAATCCCGCTTCCTGTTTCAGTGGCCCGTGACAACTCACGCACTTCGTCTTCAGCAGCGGTTTGACATCCTTCTCGTACAGTCCAGGGTCATCTGCCCGGACCGAGTCCAGGTACAGCACTGGAAACAGAATCGCTGCAACGAACAAAGCGAACGGAATCAACGTTCTCTTGGAGATACACTGCTGCATGGAGACATCATCAAACGGACAACGGAGACTCGTGCTCATGCATAAAGCGTAGCAAAATCCGTGTTGTACGTTCGAGATCGATTGGAATTCGCTGCCGCTGCGATTGTCAAATCTCTCCGCGCCGATTCAATCCGTCACACAATTTCCCGCAGTGTGTTCAGGAAATGCGTGACTTCGTCATCAGTGCCGACGGTAATGCGCAGGCCGTCGAGAATTCCACCGGGGCGGGATTCGTTCTGGAACTTCATGTAGCGGATGAGGATTTTGCGTCCCTTGAGCTGTTCGTACAACTCGAAGTGTGACCGCGTGGGATGCGTGGCCCACACAAAGTTTGCCTGAGAAGGAACCGTGTTGAAGCCCAGTGCCTGCAGACCTTCATCGAGTCGCTGCCGAGAGGCACAGATCTTTTGACGGTTACTGAGCATCCAATCCTGGTCGCGAATTGCCGCTTCCGCTGCGGCGAGTGCGACGGCGTCGCAGTTGTAGCTGTCTTTGACTTTCCGCATTCCGGAAATCAAGTCGGGATGAGCCACGGCAAATCCGAAGCGAATTCCCGCCAGACTATACGACTTACTCAGTGTGCGTGTGACGATAAGCTGCCGATTCCCGTCGCTCTTCAGCAATTCCATTTTGTGAGGATTGTCAGTGAAGTCGCCGTAGGCTTCGTCCAGAATGAGAACCCCATCGGGCGGAATGAGCGACCGAATGGTTTCGTCATCCCAGCGATTTCCGGACGGGCTGTTTGGATTGGGGACAAACAGAATTTTCGCGGCGGCAATGAGTGGCTTATTCTGCTGGAAGTTCCAGCTCCAGTCGGCATTCAGTCGGAGGCGAGCGAACCGAGCCCCCTGAATTTCTGCCAGCGTTTCGTACAGGATATAACTGGGATACGGATATGCCACCAAATCTTTGGAATCGGCGAAGGCGCGGAGAATGAGCGTGAGATTCTCATCGCTTCCGTTGGCCGGGAGAATCCAGTCCGGGTCCAAATCAAACAACTCCGCCGCGGCTCGACAAAATGACTTCCCCAGCGGGTCAGGGTAGACGTTCAAGCGTCCCGTTGCCGTGCGTTGAATGGCTTCCACGACCCGCGGTGACGGAGGGTAAGGATTCTCGTTCGTATTGAGCTTCGTCCAGCCCGTTTCCTGTGGTTGTTCCCCGGGAACGTAGGCCGCCAGCTTCTCAACATTGTCGCGGAACAGACTCATAGTGTGACAAACTTCAGTGTCAAATGGTTGGTTGATTGGTCAACAATCTCACACGGCGCGAGGGACTAGTCCTGTGGGAATTCGTCCATGTCACGCTCCCCTTTTCCCCGCATGTAGAGTCGGATGGGGACTTCCTTGAACGGGAGGGCATCACGGAAAACGCCGAGCAAATACCGCTTCCAGGCGGGGTCGAATAGGTCGGGATCATTGCACTTCACGACAATGGTTGGCGGTTCGGTCGCAACCTGTGTCGCAAAGTAGGCTCTACCACGTCGGCTCGGTTTTCCCTTGGGAGGATTCTTTCGCATGGCCGCCTGCAGCAGTCGATTCAACACCCCCGTGCCAACGCGCGTCATGGCCTGCTTGTAAATTGCCTGAGCCAGATTCACCAGCGGCTTAATGTTGCGTTGTTCTGCCGCGGTAATGAACGCCACCGGGACGTGTCGCAATGAAGCGAATTCTGAGAAGAGGTAGTCGGCCCATTTCTCGTTGGTCATTCCACGCTCAAGAGCCAGGTCCCACTTGTTCACCACGAACACACAGGCCTTGTCCCGCTCCTGGATTTCCTCGACCAGTTTCTTGTCGACGCGAGAAATGGGATTCGTGGCATCAAAAAACATGAACACCACATTCGCCCGGCGAATGCTCTTCTGGGCGCGAACGAGTCCATAGAACTCAATGTCGTTCGCGAGACTTTTCCTTTTGCGAACACCCGGAGTGTCGATGGCGACGAACGACTTTCCATCCAACTCGAACCGCAAGTCGACACTGTCTCGGGTTGTTCCGGCAACCTCACTGACAATCATGCGGTCGGTGTCGGCCAGGGCGTTGATAAACGTACTCTTTCCCACATTTCGCCGACCAACAATGGCCAGCTTCAGTTCAGGTTCCTCTGACAGCACTCCCCCGGACGTCGATTCGGTTTCGTCGGCGGGCGGGAGCATTTCGAGAATGGCGTCGAGCAACTCCGTCTTGCCCCGGTTGGCTTTGACGCTGGTCTGCACCAACAGATCTCCGCCGAAACCGTAATACTCATGGATTTCCATGTCGGTTTTGGGAGAATCGCATTTGTTAATCACCAGGACTTTGGGCGTCTCCATACGACGGAGTTTGTCCGCGACAATTCGATCGAGGCTCGTTGGTGGCGAACTGCCGTCTACCACAAACAGGATGAGTTGTGCCTCGTCGAGCGCGAACTGGATTTGCCTCTCGACGTCGTCGGACAGGTCATCGGAGTCGACAATTCCAATTCCGCCGGTATCGACGAATTCGAAATAGCGCTCTTTGTGATGCATTAAGTACGTGACGCGGTCGCGGGTTACACCGGCTGTGGGATCGACGACAGAAACAAACTTACCCGCCTGCCAGTTCAGGATCGAACTCTTTCCCACGTTGGGACGACCGACAATGGCAACTTTCGGAATAGACATGACTTACCTGAACCGCAAACACGCCCCTCGGCGCACAAATCCCTCGCAAACTCGCGGGGAAGACTTCAAACCAGTCGCCGGGAAGGTATTGAAAGGATGGACGGAGGCCACCACAGGCGTCACCAGATGAGCAGGAACTCACCAACTATCACGCCGCAATCCCTGACGAGTTGCCACATTGTAGCGAGACGCTGTCATTCCGTCCTGCATTGAAATGGGCAAATCAGGCGTGTTCGCTGGAGAATTGTCGCCGTTGGACCGTTTTTATTGTCAAAAAAGGCCGCGACCGGTCGGCCTACTGGCCGGGCTCCAGCTTGAAGCCGTCAAGGTCCAGGGTACCGGTGGCCCCATTCAGTCCCACCTGCATAATGGCTTCCCGAGCGTCTTTAGGGACTGGAAGCTGCCGGAATACTCGCGTCCACTCAGGAGAATCGGCCAGCCAGGGGCCAATGGCAATGTTCCCAATAGGAACCCGCTGGCTGTTAAAGAAGTGCAGCACGAATGCGGGTTGCTCCCGGTTGCTCTGCCCCTGTCGGATGTCTTTGGTCCGGAAGTAGAACTCGACATTCACAGAACGGACTTTCGAACCGTCCAAGGCCATGCCCTGCAGCATGTGCGCTTCCCGGCCGGAAACATCGTTTTCAAACCGCAGGAAACGTTCCCCTTCTTTGGCCCCCTCAGAGACCAGCTGTGAACGCCGCTGATAGTGCCAGCCGTCAGCGAGACCGTCTTCATTTTCGTCAACTTCCAGTCCGCCATTCTTGATTTCCGGTCGGGCACCATCGGGCTTGACCTCGCGGAGTTCTTCCATTTTTCCGGTCATGGGGACGAACAGCGTCGGAATGAGTTTTGTCTCGACGAGTTTTCCATCCTTCTTCTCAAGTAAATGGAAAACCTGCTCGTAGCGATGCCCAATGGGAATGATCATACGGCCGCCGTCTTTGAGTTGATCGATGAGCGGCTGAGGCACAGCTTCCGGCGAGCACGTGACAATGATTTTGTCGAACGGTGCGGCTTCCTTCCATCCCTGGTAACCATCACCGATGCGCGTGTGGATGTTCTCGTACTTCAGGCGTTTGAGCAAGTCGCCCGCGCGACGCCCCAGCGGCTCGACAATTTCGATGGTGTAGACTTCGCCCACAATTTGCGAAATGACCGCCGCCTGGTAGCCGCTTCCCGTCCCGATTTCCAAAACCTTGTCGGTCGGCTGCGGATCGAGCACTTCCGTCATGTACGCCACAATGAACGGCGGCGAAATGGTTTGCTTGAAACCAATGTTCAGAGCCTGATCGGAATAGGCCTGGTTGCGTAACGTGGGACTCACAAACAAGTGCCGTGGCACGGTTCGCACGGCGTCGAGCACGCGTTCGTCAGTGACCCCTTCGGCGACGATGTGGTCCTGCACCATACGCAAGCGTTGTTCGGTGAACGCATCCTGCGACAGTGCGGTGTCGATAGACACGGACAGAATGAACGCAAACAGGGAACAATAGAAAAGAGCGTGTCGCATGGGTGCAACTCCATTCTCAATCAAGCGAGTTTCCAGTGCTCTTCAATGTGTTCGATGAGAACACGCAGCGTCAACAGGAATCTCGGCTCAAGAGGCGGCAATTGGAGAATTCTCAGGTCGAATCGATGGGTCGATTTACCGAAAAATGCGTTGTAAGAAAGGACGCGTGGCCGATTCCGCATCGGCTTCCGGCATGACAGGGTGACGCAGACCCCGCTTCTGAGACTCAACATAGACTTCAGCGGTCACCTTCAACAGCTCGTCCGGAGTTTTGGGATCGACACAGTCCAACCGATACGCAGTCTGCTCAACCCACCCCGGCTGCTTCGACATGGCCACGTCCATCATTTCGATGAACAAACTGACTTCCTCAAAATTTCGGTCGGCAACATGATTGCTGACCGGGGAAATCAACCGGGCAACGGTCTCAACAGTTTGCGAAGGAAACGACACGAACAAGTCGAGCGTATGGACGATCTCTGATTGTCCGTCGGGCGTCACGTTAAACTGCGGCTGCAGGTGCATGAGGGCTTTCGCCTTCAGGGGTCGCTTCAGTGCCGGGCTCTGAAAGTCGCCGTCACACAGAATGAGATGACTCTTGTCACTTTGATGCAGCACACGGACGTTGCCAATTGTTCCGTCGCCCGTATCAATGGTGAAACTCTCCTGGTCGAGCCGATTCATTTTCACCTGCGAAATTTGCATCGCTCGCCAAATGCTGATGGCAACATCGGGGTTTTCAGTGAAGTACGAATAGACGCGTGAGTCGGCCTGTAATTTAATGGTCGGCAGGCGACGATACAGACTGATTTCATCCAGCACTTCCGCCGCGGCCAACTGTTCGTCGCTTGAAAGCTGGGCCAGTGGCAATTCATCCACGGCCTTATTTCGTGTCCAGCGGGACGAGGTTCCTTTCTCAACACGTTCCACTTCAAGCGGTTCATCAGCTTGAGTGGAATTGGCGATTGGAATGACGGCTTCACCAGCCGTTTGGTCGGTCACAAGTTGCGGTTGTTGCGCCGAGAGAGTCGGCGCATAAAGCAAGACAACAGCTGCTGACAGGACAGCAGGGATCCAATGGATCAAGCGCGAACGGATCATGTTCCCCCCCAGGACCGACCACCGTACCCGCAGACCAACGATGTCCTGTGCAGCAGCAGTCGTGGGAGGAATAATCGTCAAAGTCGCTACGACAACCACAGTCAAATTACCGATGAAGTGGGTAACGCAAGATGAATTTCATCCCGCTGCTCCACAAATCCGCTGGGGCGGCGGTTCTTGCCGAAAGCAGCTCTCCGCAAGGCCGGTGTTGCCGAAACGGGAGCAAGTCGAGCATAATTGAGGACGGTTGTCCGCATTGACGCCTAAACCATCAGGAAGGAGCCCTCATGTCTGTCTTCAATGACAACGCTGAAACCATTGGTCGTACACCGCTCGTACGGATCAACCGACTGGCAAAAGGATTGAAAGCCACCGTGCTCGCCAAAATTGAGGGGCGAAATCCTGCTTACTCAGTGAAGTGCCGCATTGGTGCCGCCATGATATGGGACGCCGAAACCCGTGGTGTTCTAAAACCAGGCATGCAGGTTGTTGAACCAACCAGCGGAAACACAGGCATTGCCCTGTCGTTCGTCTGTGCCGCCAAAGGATACCCACTCACACTGACCATGCCGGACACAATGTCCGTCGAGCGTCGCATGATGCTCAAATCGTTCGGCGCCAATTTGCTGCTGACACCCGGCGCAGACGGCATGAAAGGGGCCATTCAAGCGGCGGAAGAAATGGCGGAAGATCCGAACTTCTTCATACCACAACAATTCAAAAATCCTGCGAATCCTGCCATTCACGTGCGAACAACAGGCCCCGAAATCTGGAACGACACCGATGGCAATGTCGACATATTGGTCGCTGGCGTCGGTACCGGTGGAACGATTACCGGGATTTCGCGATTCTGGGAGCAGGGAAAAGGGAAATCACTGCACTCCGCAGCGGTTGAACCAGCCGGCAGTCCCGTGCTGTCTGGCGGTGGCCCTGGCAAACACAAAATCCAGGGAATTGGTGCGGGATTCATCCCCGACATCCTCGACCAGAGCCTTATCGACGAAGTAGTCCAGGTTACCGACGACGAAGCCTTTGAAATGGCGCCACGACTGGCCAAAGAAGAAGGAATTACCTGCGGCATTAGCTCCGGTGCCGCCATGGCAGCGGCTCTAAAACTCGCAGCCAAGCCTGAGAACGAGGGAAAAACCATTGTGGCCATTCTCCCCGACTCCGGCGAACGCTATTTGTCGACCCCGCTCTTCGACGCCATTCGAGGATAGGCCATCGATTTGGTGACAAATCACTGCCGAACTGCAGCGGACACTCGAATGAGATGTTCGCGACAGTTCGATGCGATCCATTCACCGAGTTGCGGTGTCTGATGACGGAACGAAACTTGAGAATTGCAAATCGAGGCAATCCTCACTAAAACACCCGTCCCGGAGAGGTGGCAGAGTGGCCGATTGCACCGGTCTTGAAAACCGGCGTGCCGCAAGGTACCGGGAGTTCGAATCTCCCCCTCTCCGCTTTTTTGTTTCTAACGCCGGAACGTCCCACTTCTTTGGGAGTTCCGGCGTCTTTGTTTTCCGGGTGTTCAGTGCAACATGGCGCAGAATCATCCCTCTCCGATTCGCCAAAACCGTTTAACACACGTCACCCGGAGAAATCGGATCCGGACGCCGGCAGGATGGCGACACCAATTCGTGAAAGCGGAATTCTATCGCCAGACGAAGGTAATCCTGCGTCGGGCCAGGTTCGATGTTCCGCATTAATCGAAGACGACGCAGCCTGGAACCGCCGTTTGAAATTCGTCGATTCCGTCGCTCGTCACTTTTGCCTGGTAAATATATATCTTTTGCAGATTCTTGAGTGTGTGTAACTCCTTAAGTCCTTGGTCGGTCACTGCGGTTCCCCCCCAGTCCAAGTTGTGTGAGGTCTGTCATTTTCCCGACAGTTTTCATTCCGGCATCTGTCACCTTGGTGTTAAACAACTCGAGTTCACGCAATTCCTTGAGCTTCAAGAGTTGCGCCAATCCTGAGTCGGTGACCTGCGAACCATTCAACTGCAGCTTCTTCAGTTGCTTAAGCTCGGCAATGGAGCGGAGAGCATTGTCTGAGATTTGAGGTTGGGAAAGGTAGAGGGATTTTAGATTGTGCAACTTGACCAATTCCGGGATACCCGCATCTGAAACCTGAGTGTCCGAAAGACCCAAAACTTCGAGACTGGAAATCGAGCTCACGTGCTTGAGCGAGGCATTTGTCGTCTGCGTGTCGGAAAGGTCAATTTCGACCAGCCCTTTAATCACAGAAAGCGAGCCTAGAGTCGTCCCTGTCACCGGCGTCTTCCATACGTCGAGACGTTTGAGACTTGCGAGCTTTGCCAGTCCCGGAATGCCAGCGTCTGTGATTTGAGTGTACCCCAAATCCAAATCTTCGAGCGTCTCAATGGTCGCCAGCGCCGACAGTGACTGTTCAGAAACCATTGTTCCATGCAATTCGAGCACCTTGAGTCGCTTACAGCCCGCCAACAGCTGCCATCCGCTAACGCTGATTTTGGCGTTCTTCAGGTAGAGTGAGGTAAGGTTTGGAATCGCCCCCAAGCTCTTCAGCCCATCATCGCTGATGGTTGCACCGTTCAATGAAATGGACGCAAGCTGCGGACAGCCCGAGAGCCCGCTGATGCCTGCTCCACCAACACTTGTGTCGGAAAGATAAAGTATTGTCAACTTGCGTTGACGTGCCAGTTCCTTCAACCCGGCGTCGGTGACATTCGTATTATCAAGATCGAGTTCCGTCAGTTCCTTCAAAGTCGGCAGAGCTTTCAGCGCAGCGTCATCCACATTCGTGTACGGCAACTCGAGAGTTTTAAGTTGCTTAAAGGCGGCAAGGGCTTTGAGCTGCTCTGTGGTGACCGAATCCGAAAACAGGCGGACTCCGACAACTGGTTCATCGGGATGTTTCCAGTCGCGGGTAATTCGCCAACCTGCATCCGAAAGTAGCTCGGCTGCACGATCCTCAGCTTTGTCTGCCATGACAACCGACGACGAGCACTGCAGAAGCCCGATAACGATTGCGGCGAAATCCCAACGTGACATGACTTTCCCTTAACTGGCAGGAGATAAATGTTGTGCCGAAACTCGCGTGTGGCAGACTCAACTCTACTGTAGTAGCGAACTCGGCCACAACTAATCCCGGTCGATGGTCGACAAGGCTCCCCATTTGCTCCCAACCCCATGCACTTCGCCACCTATTCTCCAATGAATGAGAATATCGTCACCCCGAGTCTTCTGGGGTGCATCCCTGGACTTGAGTTCTCCACTCGCTGCACGTCACACTTGAGTCCATTGGTCGTGGAATGTGTTATCGAGGAATGCGCGTGAGAGTTTTATCGTGGAGTTGGTTCAGCGTTGTCGCATTGGTGGGAATCGCGTGCGCAGAGATTGCGTCTGCGCAGGATGAATTCGGGTTCGACAAGATTGGCGCGGACTACGCGCAGTCGATTCATCCCCTGATGGCGAAGTACTGCCTCGATTGCCATTCGACAAAGGACCAGGAAGGGGAACTGGACCTCGAACGGTTCGCAGCGCTGGCCGATGTGCGTCGCGACACCAATGCCTGGCTCAAGGTGGCGGAAATGTTGGGCAACGGTGAAATGCCGCCAAAGGAGAGTGATCAACTCTCACCGCCGGAGCGTGAGCAGTTCCAGAACTGGATTGAGTCCTACCTGCGGGCGGAAGCGTATGCGAATGCGGGCGACCCTGGTCCGGTCATTCTGCGGCGACTGACCAATGCGGAGTATGACTACACCATTCAGGACCTGACGGGCGTGGAAAGATTGGAATTCACTGGCGAGTTTCCCGTGGACGGGGCGGCCGGGGAAGGATTCACCAATGCGGGAAGCGGCCAGGGAATGTCGCCATCGCTGTTCCAGAAATATCTCGACGCCGGCAAAGACGTCGCTCAGCACCTCGTGCTTCTGCCTGACGGAATTCGCTTCTCGAAGCACACCACGCAGCGCGATCGAACTGACGATATGCTGGCTCGCATTCAGGGTTTTTATCGTCAGTACACTGCTGACGGTGGTGGACAGGCGGTGAATTTGCAGGGGATTCAATTCGACACGAACCAAGGCGGTGTGCTGCCGCTGGATCGCTATCTCTCGGCGACAGTCGAAGAACGTGAAGCAATCGGTGCGGGGCAGAAGTCGATTCAGGAAGTGGCGCGTCAGCGTGGCTTGAGTGCGAAGTATCTGGAACTGGTTTGGGACGCGTTGTCCCATCCCAATCGTGACTCGGCCTGGATGAACGAAACTGCCCGGGCCTGGGCGACGGCCAAACCAGAGGACATCCCGCGACTCGTGGCTGTGATTTCAGCACAACAGCAACTAGTCTGGCGATACAATTCGGTCGGTCATATGGGCGATGATGGCCAACCCGCTCACTGGATGGCTCCAGTGGATCCCGTGGCGACTGAGCAGCCGTTTTCGATCAAACTTCCGGACGAGAATGATGTCGTCATCACACTCCGCTCCGATGATGCTGGTGACGGCGACGAACAGGATGTCATCATCTGGAACAATGCTCGACTCGTGCGCGAAGGGCATCCTGACATTCTGCTGCGGGATGTGCAGGGGCTCAGCGAACGTCTGACGTTGTTTCGCCAGGAGTGCGTGCAGCGTGCGGCAGCGTATCTGGCGGCTGTTGACGCAGTGCAGAAATTGGAAAAGCCGACCAATGAAAACATCACACAGGTTGCGAATGAACGAAACCTCGATCAGCACGTGCTGAAATTGTGGCTGGACTTTGTTTCGGCAGAACGTGGCGGGCCGGTGACCATTGGCGGCCACATTCAAACGAAACAGGGGAACGGTGACTATCCCTTCATTTCGGGCTGGGGTGTGCCGGAGACTCCCATTGTGCTGGCGAATTCATCTGACAACGAGGTCCGCATTCCGGGAATTTCGCGGCCCCACTCCATTGTCGCCCACCCCTCACCGACGCTGTTTGTCGCGCTGGTGTGGCAAAGCCCTGTCGACGCGACGGTGCAGGTGTCGGCCAAGCTCTCCGACGCTCATCCCGAATGCGGCAATGGTCAAGAGTTCTTTCTGCAGCATCGCACGTTGCGGCGGACGGCCACAGTGTGGAAAGGGGGATTTGCGACCGGCGGATCGGCCGAAATGGATCCGCAGACACTCGCCGTTGGCAAGGGAGAAGCGATTTCCTTTGTGCTGGGACCGCGTGAAGGAAACCACTCCTGCGATTTGACGGAAATGCACCTCACCATTCAGCAGCTTGATGGTGAAAAGCAGAAGTGGGATTTGGCCGGGGATTGCTCGTCCAATTTGCAGGAAGCGAATCCGCACCAGGATAGTTATGGCAACGCCGGAGTGTGGCATTTCATTACTGGGGAAATGAGTTCTCTCCAGCAAGATGCCAGCCCGCTCACGACGGTGCCACCGGGATCAGCATTGGCGCAGTGGCAGTCGGAAAAAGACTCGGCACAACGCAGTCTGCTCGCGACAAAAATCGAAGCACTCGCCAAAGGGGAAGTTGCCATCCAGGAGGGAAGTCCCGACGCATTGCTGGTCGAACAACTGAAACGACTGCCGGGCTTGTTACTCAGCTTGCCCGGAGTGCAGGAAGGCATTCCGGCTGACGAACGGTTCAATGAATCTGCCAACCTCGTCATGCAGGCCCCCGCGGCGGTGAGCGTTTTCATCCCACGTGACATTGCCGAAGGCCGCACGCTGATGGTCACTGGGCGACTCGACGCCGAACGCGGCAAGGAAGGGACGGTGCGACTGGGCGTCATGACGAATGCTGGCACGAAGCCTGATGTCACTCCTGTTTCGGCATCGGCCCCCATTCTCACGAATGAAGGAAGCGAAGCACGTAACCGAGTCCTGGCGGGATTTGCGGAGTTTCGAAATCTCTTCCCACCAACGCTTTGTTACTCCCGCATTGTGCCAGTGGACGAAGTGGTCACGATGACGCTTTTTCACCGGGAAGATCATCATCTCAAGCGACTCATGCTCGATGACAGCGAAGCCGCCGAAATCGATCGCCTCTGGAACGAACTGTTGTTCATTGCAGATGAGCCGCTCAAATACGAAGTCGCTTTCGAGCAAATCCGGGAATTCGCGACGCAGGACCGACAGGACCTGGCGGAAAAATGGGCGCCGTTGACAGAAAGTGTCACCCAACGCGCGAACGCGTTTCGCACGCAACTTCGGGAGGTCGAGCCGGTTCATTTGGAGAAGCTTATCGAATTTGCAGACGTGGCCTGGCGTCGCCCATTGACTTCGGAAGAGCAACAGGCCTTGCGTGACTTGTACGCCGCGTTGCGGGCGACCGAACTCACACATGCTGAGTCGATGCAACTGACCCTCGCCAGGATTCTGGCCTCGCCGGACTTCCTGTATCGACGGGAACAGCAGGGGGCGACTGCGGAAGCCACGCTGGTTAACAATCATGAGCTCGCCACGCGGCTCAGTTACTTCCTCTGGTCCTCACCGCCTGACGCAGAACTCCGCCGCGCCGCTGATGCCGGCACGCTAGTCGCCGCTGACAGCGACACCGCTGAACTGAAGAAGCAAACGCAGCGATTGCTCAAAGACGCGCATGCGCGGCGCATGGCCATTCAGTTCGCCTGTCAGTGGCTGCACGTGCGGGAGTTTGATACGCGCGTGGAGAAGAACGAGGGGCTGTATCCCGAGTTTGGTGACCTCCGCGGCGATATGTACGAGGAGTCGATTCGGTTCTTTGAAGATCTCATCAGGAATGATGGTTCCGTCCTCAGCATTCTGGAGGCCGATCACTGCTTCGTGAACGAACGGCTCGCGGCGCTGTATGGAATTCCAAACGTGACCGGCGACGAGTGGCGTCGAGTCGACAATGCCGGAGCACACAGCCGAGGCGGAATTCTTGCGATGGCCACGGTGCTGTCGAGCCAGTCGGGGGCGTCGCGGACGAGTCCCATTCTGCGTGGTAACTGGGTCTACGAAACGCTGCTCGGTGAAAAGCTCCCCAAGCCGCCGGCGAATGTTCCCATCATCCCCGATGAACTTCCGCAAGGACTCTCGACGCGGGAACTCATCAGTCGGCACAGCTCACAGGAAGGCTGCGTCCATTGCCACGTGAAAATTGATCCTTTCGGCTTTGCACTGGAGCAGTTCGACACCATTGGTCGCGTGCGTCCTCAGCCGGTCGACACCAAAACCACCGTCGAAGATGGCAGTCACATCGAAGGATTAACCGGGTTGCGGGACTATCTGGCGAAGGACAGGCGTGATGATTTTGTGCGTCAGTTCTGCCGAAAACTGCTCGGATACGCCCTCGGCCGCGAGGTCCTGTTGTCTGATCGCCCCTTAGTTGAGAGAATGATGTCTGAGCTTGAGCAGCATGACTACCGCTTCAGTACTGCGGTGGAAGTGGTGGTGACGAGTGAACAGTTCCGCAAAGTTCGCGGCGAACAACAAGCTGAATAACATCCGACTCCGGTCTCCCTGAAGGTCAATACCATGAAGAAAATTCACCTCTCGCGACGGACCATGCTGCGTGGTTTGGGAGTCACCATGGCCCTGCCTTGGCTGGAGTCGGTTACCGCCTTTGGTGAAGACCTGCCGCCTGAGCAGCGCGAAAGCGGCCCGCCCACGCGGATGGCCATTCTCTTCTCCGGCTGCGGCTACCACTCCCGTGAATGGTGGGCCAAGGGTCAGGGACCGGATATGGAACTGGGCAAAGTGCTCCAGCCCCTCAACGATTTCCGCGACCGCATGGTGTTCGTCAAAGGGCTCTACAACGCCGAAGCACTCAAGGGAAACATCCACAGTTCGCAAACCGGCAACCTGCTCTCGGGGGCACCGCTCGCCGCTGGTGGAACTATTCGGTCGGGGACGAGTGTCGACCAGGTGGTTGCTCAACACCTGGGATCGCGGACCAAGTTGCCCAGTCTCGTGCTGGGATGCGAGAAAGCGAATCCTTCGGTTCACAAGAACTACTCCATGCTCTACAGCTCGCACATTTCATGGAGCAGTCCCACCACGCCGACGCCGCTGGAGGTGTACCCGGCCCTGGCGTTTGATCAACTCTTCGCCGACAAAGCAGGTCGCGGCGACAAAAGCGTCCTCGATGCCGTCCTCGCAGATGCACAGGACTTCCGACGTGGTATCAGCAAAACCGACAAGCAGAAACTTGACGAGTACCTCAACTCCGTCCGTGAAGTCGAACAGCGTATTGAACGGGCAAGCAAACGAGGCGAACTGCAGGGCTGGCGGCCCACGCTCACCGAGCCGGACATGCCGCGTCCGAAGGAAGGGTATCCGCAGGATATTGTCGAGCACATGCGTTTGATGTCCGACATTCTGGTCCTCGCGTTTCAGACCGACACAACACGCGTCTGCACGCTGAAACTGAACAACGACCACGGCACACTACGGTTCCCGCACCTCGGTGTCGACTACATGATCCACCACCTCCTCTCGCACACCGACAGCGATGACTGGCTGAAGGTGAACCAGTTCTTCCTGGAGCAGGTGGCCTACATTGCCCGCCGGCTCGATTCTATTCAGGAAGGCGAACGAACCGCCCTCGACAACTCCATGGTCATGCTCTGTTCCAGCATGATCAGCGGCCACCACGACGCCACCAAGCTCCCGGTCGTCATGCTGGGGGGCGGAGGAGGAACCATCCAGGGCGGCCAGAACCTCGACTACCTCGAAAACTCCAACCGCCAAATGTGCCGC
>JACKHO010000015.1 GCA_020638955.1 Planctomycetaceae bacterium
CCCGCTCTCGAAATGCCCGGCGAGTTCAGTGTCCATGGCGGAATCCTGGATCTATTTCCCCCTGGAGCAATCGATCCCATTCGCATCGAACTGTTCGGTGATGAAATTGACTCCATCCGGAACTTCGACATCGAGACCCAGCGTAAGATTTCCCAATTGGACGAAGTCGAAATCACAGCCGTAGCCCCGACGCCGTTAGATCGAGAAGGTTACAGCGACGACGAAACTCAGCACGTTGTCGACTCATTCCCAGCCAACACCTGGGTGGTGTTCGGTGAACTGGCGGACGTCACCGCCGAAGCGAAACACTATCTTCAACGCCTCAATGATTCTCGGGGCCTGTTCAGCGTCGAAGCCACGCTCGCCCGCTGCACTGAATTCCCGTCGGCGAATGTCGCCGCACTGTGTGAAACGAGTTACGAAACCACTTACTCGCTACAGGTAGAGTCCATCGAACGGTTCGCCGGACCTAAGGCGGAAGTTCTAACGGAACTGGCGTCCATTGTCGGCAAAGAAGAACGGGTGCTTATCGCCTGTCATAACGAAGGGGAACAGCAGCGACTGGGAGAGTTGCTGCAGGAAGAGGTTCCCGAATTGGCACCACACGTCACCCTCTGCCTCGGAGCAGTGACGCGGGGATACCGGCTGGTGCGCAATCGACTCATTGTGCTCAGCGACAATGAGTTGTTTAACCGGGTTGATGTGCGACGGGCGACCAAGCGGAAGCGGCGTCGCATCGAAAGCCGGGCCATCGACAGTTTCCTTGATTTGAACGAAGGAGACTTGGTCGTCCATCTCACGCACGGAATTGGGCGTTACCTCGGGATGGAAATCCAGAAGCGGGAAGATGAGGAAGAAGAACACCTCGTCATCGAGTTTCGAGGAAACGTCAAAATCTTTGTGCCGGTGACGCTTATTCACCTGGTGCAGAAATACGTCGGTTCCAGCAAACTCGCGCCGCGTCTGTCGAAAATCGGAGGATCACTGTGGGGCAAGCAGAAGAGCAAAGTCTCCGAAGCCGTCATGGACATGGCCTCGGACATGCTGAAGCTCCAGGCACAACGGGCCATGCTGGAAGGAATGGCCTGCCCACCTGACTCGCAGTACCAGAAGGAATTCGACGCCTCCTTCCCGTATGTTCCCACGCCCGATCAATCGCAAGCATTTGAAGACATCAAGACCGACCTCATGCTCCCCAAGCCAGTGGATCGGCTCATATGTGGTGATGTCGGGTTCGGTAAGACCGAAGTCGCCATGCGGGCGGCTTTCAAGGTGGTCGACGCCGGTCGGCAGGTGGCGATTCTCGTCCCCACGACTGTTCTCGCAGAACAGCATTATCGCTCGTTCTGCGACCGCATGGCCGAATTCCCCGTCTCAATTGATGTGTTGTCGCGTTTCAAAACACGTAAGCAACAACTGGAAACTCTTGACCGCATTGCCAAGGGGCAGGTGGACATTGTCATTGGCACGCATCGACTGGTACAGCGCGACGTCCGTTTCCGCAATTTGGGTTTGCTGATTATCGACGAAGAACAACGGTTCGGCGTTGAAGCCAAGGAAATGTTGAAACAACTGCGGCTCGCGGTGGACGTATTGACCCTCAGCGCGACACCAATCCCTCGTACCTTACACCTTTCGCTGCTGGGAATTCGGGATATTTCCAGTCTCACGACGCCGCCCCAGGACCGCATGGCGATCGAGACCCGGATTTGCCGCTGGGATGCCGAACTCATTCGCGCGGCTGTCGTCCGGGAATTGAACCGCGGTGGACAAGTCTATTTTGTCCACAACAAGGTGTACGACATTGAAGCCATTGCGGAAAAGCTGACTCACATTATTCCGGAAGCCAAGGTCGTCATTGGTCACGGGCAAATGAAGCCGGAGGCCCTCGAAGCGGCCATGGTGAAATTCGTCAGCGGCAAGGCAGACATTCTGCTGGCCACCACCATCATCGAAAGTGGAATTGATATTCCGAATGCGAACACCATGTTCATCGACGAGGCCGAAAACTACGGACTGGCCGACCTGCACCAACTTCGCGGTCGGGTCGGGCGAGACAAGCATCGAGCGTACTGTTATCTGCTGACCGGCGAAAACAAGGTCCTCAGTTCGACAGCGACCAAGAGACTCAAAGCAATTGAAGAGTTCAAAGAACTCGGTGCAGGATTCAAAATCGCCATGCGGGACCTCGAAATCCGCGGAGCAGGTAATATCCTTGGGACCGAGCAAAGTGGGCACATTGCGGTGGTTGGGTACGAACTGTATTGCCAACTGCTCGAAAACGCGGTGCGGAACCTGAAATCGATGCCCGCGCGCGAGAATCCTCACGTCAACATTGATCTTCCGGTCTCGGCGTACATCCCCAGTTCGTACGTCCCGCCCGGTCGCCATAAAATGGACGTGTATCGCAAGCTCTCTGCCGTGGCGACCTTAGACGAGCTGGCCGAAGTCAGCGACGAATTGCGTGACCGCTTCGGTCCCATCCCGGAAGAAGCCGAGCGTTTCCTCAGCATCAAAGAACTTGAATTACTGGCATATCGGTGGAGAATTGACGGCATCCGCCTGGAAGAGGATCGCCACGCCGTTTTCTCATACACAGACGTTCAGTTGATCCATGATTTGGCGGGCCGCCCCGACCACGACATTCGAATTGTCGACCGACGCAACTCTTACCTGTTATTGCCGAAGTCGGGCATGAAAGGGCCGCAATTGGTCGAGCATTTGAAATCCGTGTTGCGTTGATTTTCTGGAAGGGCGTATAAGCCGAGGATTCGAAACTGCGGATGCCCTGTTTTCCTCAAGAATTGGGGACATCCGACGAGAATTTCTGCCTGGATTTGACGGGATTTCGTATTGCCCGCCGATTCTCGGTTCGACTCCTTTCCCCCTTCCGTCCATGACGTTCAGTCGATGCACTCTGATTCTTCTCGCGCTGCTATGTGGCTGCGCAGGCAAGACATACAAAGTCGACAATCCCGTCGTGGGTCCGGCGCCACCGCGAAAAGTCAAAGCGGATGCGTACGCCCAAGTCGAAGAAGCTCCAAGCAGCGACATTCAGCAGGCTGGCTACAACCGCAACGAAGAAAAGCCACTGCTCATGACGGACGTGGTGGCCCGAATTAACGGCAAGCCAATCCTCGCCGGCGACATTCTGGAACAATATGCCGGCCGCCTGAAAGAAGCGGAAAAACAACTCCCGCCACGAAAATTCCGTGAAATCCAGGAAATGCTCGTGGAACGGGACTTGGGACGCTACGTCGAAACGACGCTCATGGCGCAGTCAATTCGTTCCAAGCTGAAAGAAGAACAACTCACTGCCATTGACGCGCAGCTCGACAAGTTCTTCGAAATGCAGGTTCAGGAAATGATGAAGCAGGCCCAGGCGCCCACCCTCATGGATCTGGAAGCAAAACTCCAGGAACAAGGCATGTCGCTGGCCACCATGCGAAAACTGTTTGGTGATCGTCAGCTCGCCTCGGAATACGTGAAGCAGCGGCTGGGTGATGCTCCGCCATTCACGCCTGAAGAATTGAAGGCGCAATACTCAAAGCAAATGGATCAGTACCTCACGCCAGCACAGGTCAAATGGCAGCAGTTGCAAGTCTCGACGAATCGCCCTGGCGGCGAACAGGCTGCTTACAAGGTCATTCAGCAGGCATTTGTTGAAATGAATGACGGCGCCGACTTCGACGCCGTCGTCAAAAAATACTCGGACGGTCCCCTCGCCAAGAACGGCGGACACTGGGACTGGATGCAACCGCAGAGTGTGGCTAATGAACGCGTACGTGCGGCCATTGGAGACCTGCAGGTTGGCGAATTGAGCGATGTCATCAAGGGCAGCAACTCGCTGCAAATCGTACGTGTTACCGGTCGCCGCGATGCCTCCGCCACTCCTTTCGAGGACGTGCAGGACGACATTCGCAAGCAGTTGACCGACGCCTGGCGTGAAGCACGAGCGACAGAAATCATTGACGAACTGAAGTCACAATCAGTCATTGAGACTTTGTTTGACACACAGGAAAACGCCGACTCAGCAGCGGCAAAACCTGCCTTTTCCACAATCCCTCCGGCAGGTCTGGCCGGATAAAATCCATATCTTCCAAGATTTTCACGAATCTGTTTGGAACATATTGACCCCCCGATTTTTCTTGCGGTATTCACCGCTTCCAATCGGAAACTCCCGTCAAACTCGGACGAGCATTGCGCTCCTCAGAGCCTTGACGGATCCGGTTTTCGGTTTCACTTCCAATTAACAACGTAATGAACTTTCCGGGTTGTGCTTCGCCTCCTCACCCAGGCTTTGCGCATCCTTCAATCGATTCTTTAGCGGCAAGCAGAATCATGGCGCGACATCCAAACAAGCATGACAAACGACTGGGCTTCAAGGAGGGACCTCCCTTGGTTAGGTACATCGGACTACTGATGTGTGGTTGTCTGATCGCAGCGAGCGCGTGGCTCGCTGGCCAGACAAATGCTCAGGACGCAGGCAGCGAATCAGAAAACCCATTCGCTCGCTTCCGTTCGCAGGGCGGGAGCCCTGAATCGGCGCAGCCAGCGCCTGCAGCGAGCGGCAATCCGTTCGCCCAGTCGACCGCAACGGCTCCGTCCGATGCGAACCGACTGCGAGTGCAGGACTATATGCGTCAGTCGCGTACTGCTCAGAAAGCCGGTAACACGGCGGAAGCAGTTCGCCTCGCCTCGTTGGCAGCCCGCATGTCGAGCTCCTGGGGGTTGACGTTCGCTCCGAGCGAACAGTCGCCACTCCAGTTGCTCGCCGAGTTGCAGGGTCAGCCCGTGCAGGACAACGCCGCCACGGCTCTTGCCATGGGAACCAATGTTCCTGAGCGAAATCCACAATCGCCAGACGAAATGCGAAGCTATTCTCAGGAATTGCTCAATGCAGCTCGTGCTGACATCCAGTCGGGTGCGTTCACCGCTGCGGAATCCAAAGTGCAGAAGGCCATGTCGCTGGATGCCACTTACAGTGTTCTGGATTTGCGTCCTGAACACGTCATGGTGGAACTGGCACGTGCCATGCCAGCCCGTCCCGATGGACCTTCCGCAACACTTGCGAACCTCAACACAGCCTCACCTGCAGCACAGCCCAGTGCAGATCCATTTGCTGCACAGGCCACAGCTTCTGCAAATGAAAAGTCTCCGAAAGAACGTGCATCCGAGTTAGTCGCCATGGCTCGTGAAGCACTTCGCCAGGGACACTTAACAGAAGCACGTGATCTTGCTTTGGAAGCAAAGCAGGCTGACGTCACCTGGAGTCTGCTCGAAGATCGCCCCGAACTCGTACTGACGGACATTGGTCGTCAGAACGGTACGGAGATTATTGCCGCCAGCAATTCAACAACTGCTCAGCCACAAATGACCGCCGCTTCGGCAGGCAGTCGTGAACAGGCACTGGCACTGTTGAAGGAAGCCCGTCAGTTGATGTCTGCCGGTCAGTTTGAACAGGCCAAGGCTCGCGCTGAACAAGCCAGCCAAATGGACGTGACGTTCACACTGTTTGACGACCGTCCAGACCTCGTACTGCAGGAAGTGCAAACGGCAATCGCCCGTAACGGCGGAACGCCGAACGCCTTTGGTCCGTCAGCAGCCATGGCATCCAACAATGCCAAGCCAGAGAGTGCCAAGGCTCAAGCCGTTCGCATTTTGAACGACGCACGCAAGGCCATCCAACAGGGGAACTTCGAGTCGGCAACTCAACTGGTGGCTCAGGCCGAACAGTTTGACGTTGCTTACGATCTCCTCGACGAAACTCCAGAACGTATTCGTGAAGACCTCACGCGAGCAATTGCCGCACGCAGCACTCAGCCATCTGACGTGGCTGTTGCCAGTGCCGACAATCCATTCGCTGGTAATCAGGTCATGCGTGCCGATGCCGTCGAAGGCTCAGCCTCTGTGACCCCAAGTTTCCCAGCCGACGCCTCGGCTCTGGAACTGTTCAACATGGGAATTAGCGAACTGCGTCAGGGACACCGTGAAGGAGCCTATGCAGCCTTCCTGCAGGCCTACAACACTGGTGAGAAACTTGACCCTTACCGTCAACAGCAGCTCCAGGACAAACTGCGTGAACTTCGTCCACGGAATCGTGACATTGTTCAAGCCAGCAACGAGTCCTATGAGCCAACACTGCTGCCAACTCCAAACGGCACCGCAGACCCTGCAACTCAGGACGCAGCTGCCAAGTTTGACGCCCTTCGCGTGCAAACTCTGAATGCTCTCACCCGGTCCGATCGACTCCGTGAAAAGCAGCCAGATGAAGCAATTGCCCTCATCGACCAAACCCTCGAAGCCATTGCTGCTTCTGAGTTGGGCGAAGAGCGAACCGGTGCCCTCACCGCTTCACTGAACAGCACACGTTCGTCGATTGAGTCTTATCGCCGAATGAAGGCTCCAATCTTCGAACAGGAACGACGTAATGCAGAAGTGAAAGCTGTCATTAAGCGTGACATCGAAACACGTCGCAAGATTGAGCAAGACCTGGCCGAACTGGTCGACAAGTACAACGACCTCATGGATCAGAGCCGGTTTGCCGAAGCACACGCACTCGCTTTGCAAGCCAAAGAACTCGACCGTACGAACCAGGCTGTCATCCAAATGGAATTGACGTCACTGTTCGCTATGCGAGACGACCGCATTCAACGGTTGAAATCTGATAAGGAAGAAGGCTGGTTCGGACAAATCATGGATGTCGAAGAGGCTGCTTTCGCCAACGTTGGCGATGCCAATCCTCTCGCATTCGCGGAGAACTGGACCGAACTGAAAGCCCGCCGCAAGGCCCTTCAGACTGACGCCCGCGATGTTTCCGAAGCGGAAAAGCGAGTTCGTCAAAGCCTGTTGAATCCTGTGTCACTGCACTTCGACAATTCCCCACTGGCCGAGGTCATGCAATACATTGCTGATACTCAGGGCATTAACGTGGTTGTCGATGAAGCGGGACTGACTGAAGAAGGAATTACAGCCTCGACAACAGTCGCCATTGCTGTGGACGGTATTAAATTGCGAAGTGCTTTGAACCTCATGTTGAGTCCACTGAACCTGGACTACACCGTGGAAAACGAAGTGCTCACCATTACGAGCAAGCTGCGTCAGCAGGGTGAACTGGAAACCGCCGTCTATCAGGTGGCCGACCTGGTCATCCCTGTGACAGCTCCCTCGGCCAGTGCCGCCTTCAAGCACGCTTCGGCGTTCAACCTCGGCGGAAGTATGGCCCAGCATCAGCAAAGCATTCCTGCCTACCCTGCTCTCGCTGGCAGCAATGGCATGATGCAGGTGCCAGCGAATCCACTCGCAGCACAAATCCCCACCATGGGTGGTCAGGCACCTTCCTTTGAAGGTCCAGCACCATCGACTGCACAGTTCCAGGCACTGAGTGACCTGATTACCACGACGGTAGCCCCCAGCAGTTGGGCGGAATCGAATGGTCAAGGCACCATCAACCGCCACGACAGCACCTTGAGCCTCGTGGTGCGTCAAACCCAGAAAGTGCACCAGGAAATCGCCGACCTGCTCGACCAGTTGCGTCGCCTCCAGGACGTGCAGGTGACTGTGGAAGTCCGTTACATCACGGTGAGCGAGAAGTTCTTCGAGCAAATCGGTATCGACTTCGACTTCAACGTGAACGACACCGTTGGTGGCCCGTACGTCGACGACGACTTCAATCCCATTCGCCCCTTTGGTTCAACCGACCCAACCAACGGAGCTGCCGGTGGCGGTCAGGGCGGTGCTGGTCAGGCTGGTCAAGGTGGCGGAAATAACAATGGTGGTCAGAACGGCCAGCAGCAAACCATTTCTTCCCTGGCTCCGTTCTCTGCCCAGCCAAGCCTGAACCGTATTGGCCGCGACAACTGGCCAGGTGGAACCGTGGTGGGTCTATTGAACAACACCAGCACACTCAGCCCGGAACTGGACATTCCATTCCGTCAGGGATCGTTCGACATTGCACAACCTCCATTCGGTGGATTTGACGCAAACGCCGGTATCCAGTTCGGTATGGCAATTCTGAGCGACATCGAAGCATTCGCCTTCGTCCGTGCCGCTCAGGGCGACCGTCGCTCAAACGTCATGCTGGCACCGAAGCTCACCCTGTTCAACGGACAGTTGGGTAACGTCACCAGTGCTCTGCAACGACCATTCGTGGTCTCTCTGTCACCAGTGGCCAGTACGTTTAACATTGGCTTCCAGCCACAGATTTCGGTTCTGAACGACGGAACCAGCCTCACAGTGCGTGCGGTGGTGTCGGCTGACCGACGCTACGTCCGCCTCATGCTTCTGCCAAACTTCACCAACATCACAGACGTCTTCACATTCTCCTTCATTAGTGGAGGTGGTGGTGGCGGTGGTGGCTTCGGTGGACAGGGCGGTGGTGGCTTCGGCGGACAAGGCGGTGGCGGCGGCTTCGGCGGCGGTGGCTTCGGCGGAGGTGGTGGCGGCGGCTTCGGCGGCGGCGGACAGCAAGGCGGACAGCGTGGTGGTGGTGCTTCCGGAAGTGTCACCGTTCAACAGCCCGTCCAGAACATCGTCACAGTCGACACCGTGGTCAGCGTACCAGACGGCGGAACCGTTCTGCTGGGTGGTGTGAAGAGCCTCAAAGAAGGACGTAACATGGCCGGTGTGCCAATCCTGAATAAGATTCCCTACATCAGCCGGTTGTTCAAGAACACTGGTGTGGGACGCGAAACTGAGAGCCTCATGCTCATGGTGACGCCGCGAATCATCATCCAGGAAGAAGAGGAACAGTTACTGGGACTGTAAGTTGGGATTGGCGACCGCCCTCCCCCCTCAGCGGTTCGTCAAACTCGTCTCAGGTTAGAGGCCACAACGCCACACGGTGTTGTGGCCTCTCCTCGTTTGTACCTCCCGTTTAACGCAATTTCACTCCCGGCTATTCACTCGGTATGATGCGAGGCCATTCAAACGCATCCGGAGTGAGTCCATGTCTGCTGTGAATACCCGCCACTTCCTGCTTCTGACAGCATTCCTCGCGATCGCTCTTCAGTTGAAGCCACTTGCTGCGGCTGAACGTCCCAATGTCCTCCTCATTCTCTGCGACGACATGGGATACTCCGACCTCGGCTGTTACGGCAGCGAAATCCAAACGCCCCATTTGGATTCGCTCGCCCACCAAGGTCTCAGGTTCACCCAAACGTACAACACCGCCCGCTGCTGGCCGACTCGTGCCGCACTGTTGACCGGGTACTACGCCCAGCAGGTACGACGCGATGTGCTGGAGGACATTCCCAGTGGCAACCGCGGAACACGGCCCGACTGGGCACCGCTTGTTCCCGAATTACTCCATTCCGCTGGCTATCGCTGCTATCACTCCGGGAAATGGCATTTGGACGGCATGCCACTCAATACGGGATTCCACAGGTCGTACTACCTGCAGGATCAGGGACGATTCTTTAATCCTCTGACTCACTACCAGGACGACGTCAAACTTCCGGCCGTTCTCAAAGGAACACCCTACTACGGAACCACAGCCATCGCAGAACATTGCCTGACGACACTGCAGCAACATGTCAAAGAGCATCCTGACAAACCGTTTTTCCACTACCTGGCCTTCACCGCTCCGCACTTCCCACTCCACGCATTGCCTGAGGACATTGCGAAGTACAAGGGTCGGTACGACGTGGGGTGGGAAGTCGTGCGACAGCAACGCCGCGACAAGCAAATCGAATTCGGCATTCTGCCAGACACAGAGCTTTCCGCGCCGGAAGAGAACGTTGGCCCACCGTATCACTTCGCCGACGCGTACGAGATTCTGGGATCAGATGAAGTTAACCGCCCGCTACCTTGGAACACTTTGACTGACGAACAGAAGGCGTTTCAGTCAACCAAAATGTCCCTGCACGCCGCCATGATTGACCGCGTCGACCAGGAAATCGGCCGAGTTCTAGATTTTCTCAAAGCGTCCGATCAGTTCGACAACACCCTGATTCTGTTTCTCTCCGACAACGGCGCCAGCGCCGAAATCATGGTGCGGGCTGACGGTCATAATCCCGAAGCCCCACCCGGTTCAGCCGAAAGCTACCTCTGCCTCGGCCCTGGTTGGTCGACCGTTTGCAACACACCGTTTCGTCGTCACAAAACCTGGGTCCACGAGGGGGGCATTTCAACGCCACTGGTTGTTTCATGGCCCGCTGCAATCGCCGCTCATGGCGAGTTACGGTCAACAGCAGCACATGTCATCGACATCGTGCCAACCCTGTTGGAAGTTTGCGGGGCAGAACAGGAACAAACGCGTGAGTCAGAACACCCGCGCCCCGGTCATAGTCTTGTGCCATTGTTCAGCCGCGACGCAGCGATTGAACACAAGGACATCTGGTGGCAACACGAAGGAAATCGCGCCTTCCGTCGGGGAGATTGGAAAATCGTTGCGGCCGGAGACGACGCCCCTTGGGAACTCTACAACATCACCAAAGATCGCGACGAGTCAGAGAACCTGGCCGATGCTCACCCCGAACTCGTACTCGAGTTATCGCAACAGTGGCAGAATCGCCTCGACAGCTTTCGGGCTCAATTCCTAACTGAGTGACAGGCAATCCCCGTTGATTTCTATTCTTCGACATTCTCACGAACTGAGAAGGTAACCGACAAAACAGTCCCCGTGTCGTCGAATTCCACACGAATTCGATGCTTGCCTGCATCTCGCCCCACAATTGACGGGACGTAATCCTCTTCGTAACCCAGCTTGGCGAGGTATTCCCGCGTGCTTCCTTTGTGAACGCGCCCGCCCGGGATAATGACGTCGCTCGAAAACTGCTTCTTGGGAGTGAACTCAAAGTCTTCAGGGCGAATCGAAAAACTCACCTGTTTGACGTTGGTTTCCCCCTGCCCCACATACACGAACACACCTTCTCGGTCCCAGACATGAATGGTGTTGGCCAGTTCCAGTGAACGGTCCGGCGGGCCAAGAACTTCCTCCAGGCGGTCCATTGTGAACGGCAGGCTGAGCTTCTTGCCACGGCACACAAACTCATTTTCACTCAGTTCGTATCGCGTGTTGCGGCGTCCGAGCAGCTGCCCAGACGACTCACCAGCCAAGCTCAGAACTATGGACAGAATTACACTGGCGAGAAACAGGTTTGAGAAGAACCGTCGCATTGTCATTCTCCGCTTTCCGGTGAGCAGGCATTAAAAAAACACCATGCCCCGACTGCCGTGAACGGGACATGGTGTGAAACGAAACGTCAGTTCACAACAACTGACCTGGCAAACTAAGTTGCTGACGGCACGACATATCCTTCACGATACGGACGGGTCAGCAATTCGTTTGCCGCGTCGTTACCAATGAACCGCTCGGTCTTCGGATCCATTTCCAGCCACGGTCCCACGGTAATGGACGGACTGTCAATGGCCACGCCGTTGGCTCCCAGGTGATCGACCATGCGGCTGAAGCTGTCGGCGAGGAGATCGTTCCCTTTGGCTTCCGCAGCAGCCTGGGCGCCGGTCTGCAGTTGACCAATGCGGTGGCTGATGGCTCCGGTGTGGCAGAGGGCACTCGACAGGTGACCTTCCAAGATTTCGCCATTGAGGTCTTCGAGCTTCTTCGTACGGACACCCGACAGGAAGTTACCGAAGTGGTCGCCGCCGCCCTTCCAAGCCTGGACGACGTTGCCGTCATTGTCGTAGGCGGTTGCACCCGTATAGGAAGGCACAACAACGTAACCTTCTTCACACTGCACAATGACACCAATTTGGGAACCACGGTAATTGTCCATACCGTTTTTCCAGTCCAGGTCCTTTGAGGGCAGGCCACGGGTTTCGAAAATCAGCGGAGCCGCTTCGTAACCGTGGTACACCACCTGAGTGTTGGGAGTGTTACCGGCATCATCGTAACCGAGTCGACCACCAATGCTCATGACGCGTGGCGAAAGTTCCTGTTCTCCCAGGAACCAGCGGGCGATATCCATCTGGTGGATTCCCTGATTCCCCATGTCGCCATTGCCGGTATTGAAGTCCCAGTGCCAGTCGTAGTGGAGTTTGGGGCGATACAAATCAACCTTCTCGGCAGGTCCGCACCACATGTCGTAGTCGATGTTCGCCGGAATAACGAGCGGCTTGTCGAGCTTGCCAATGCTCTTGCGTGGTTTGTAGCACGTGCCAATGGCATACTGGATTTTGCCGAGCTTGCCCGACTGCACGAACGCGACGGCTTCTCGAAGCGACGGGCTGGAACGGGACTGAGTACCGCACTGCACCATGAGGTTCAGCTTGCGTGACCATTCCAGCAGTTGGCGGCCTTCCCAGACGTTGTGCGAGACCGGCTTTTCGACGTACACGTGCTTGCCAGCCTGCAGCGCCCAAATCGAAACGAGCGAGTGCCAGTGGTTCGGAGTCGCCGTGCTGATGCAGTCAACGCTGGGATCATCCAGAACCTTGCGGAAGTCTTGAACAAACTTCGGAGCCCGTCCCTGCTTCTTCTCGACCCCAGCGGCTTTGCCAGCCTGTGCTTCATCGACGTCGCAAATGTAGAGAACTTCTGCGTCGTCGCGGCCAGCGAACTCACTCAGGTGACTGCTTCCCCGTCCACCAGCACCAATCACGGCAATGCCGAGCTTTTCACTGGCGGCCTTACTCTGGGCCTGAACAGGATCCTGGACAATATGCGTAGCAGCAGCGACAGCCGAGGCAGCCGCGGCACTTTTCAGAAAGTAACGACGTGTCAATGACATCTGGCGGGGACTCCTTTGGGGACGTCTGATGTTGGTAGTAATCAATTGAAGAGCAATGCATCAACGCCGAAGCATGCATTTGCGAGTATAGACGGCGGGCGCACCGAAATTCCACTGCATTGGTGGTCCAAACTGCCTGCTGGCGGTTTATGTCGCCAAACGCTGTGAACACCTCACAACAGCCAGCCGTCAGGTGTAACTCACGCAAGGCCCGACACCGACTACTTTGCGTTCGCCACATGCTTCGCGGTAACATCCGCCGCTGAATTTGTACAGTCTTGTTGGCAGGCGGAAGCCTGCTCTTTTTTTGAAGGCCCGTTGTCCGCATGTCTACGTTGCCGTATCTCGTTCGTCTGGGAAATCGACTGGCGGACGGATTGTCTGCCATGTCGGAAGAGCGACGCGAGCGGCATCGAGAATTTTTTCTGTCATTCCAGACGGGTGACGGTGGATTCACCGGACGCGAAGGAGACTCCGATTTGTACTACACCAGTTTTGCCGTGCGTGGGCTGACCATGCTCGGCGGCTGGGAGGCGACGTCCGCCGAAGGTGTGGCGAGTTATCTCACCGCCATCGACTGGCGGCGGCTGGGCGTCATTGATTTGATGAACTGGTTCGCCACGGCATTGGCCGTTCAACTGGCGACAGGGAAAGATCTCCTGGCCGATGACGCAGGCGACTGGCGTGCCGAAGCCGCTGCAATATTGGAGTCGGTTCGCGTCGAAGACGGCGGCTATGCGAAGTCGACGGAAGGGGCTTCTGGGAGTACGTATCACACCTTTCTGGTGGTGCTGACGTATCAACTGCTTGGCTACCCGGTGCCGCGTCAAAATGCACTCGTTCAATTCCTGTATGACCGTCAACGCGAAGACGGCGGGTTTGTGGAAATCGCTCCCATGCGGCGGTCGGGAACGAATCCCACGGCGGCGGCCGCAGCGCTACTGAATGAATTCGGGGCGGTCGATGATGAACTGCGATCTGACCTGCGCGGTTTCTTGAAATCAGTCCGAGCAGATGAAGGGGGATTTCAGGCGAATGGGCGTGTCCCGTTTGCCGACAGCCTGAGCACGTTTACTGGGTTGTTGACGGCGCACGACTTGGATTTAGGCCATATTGTGAATCATCAAACGACGCGGGAATGGCTCGAACAGCAGTTGGAATTCCCCACGGGCGGCTTCCGGGCGGCGACCTGGGACAGTGACGCCGACGTCGAATACACGTTTTACGGATTGGCATTGCTGTCGTTATTGAATGAGAGTTTGTCGGAACTGGAGAAGGAACGATCATGAGCGACCGCGAGCAACTCATTGACCAGACAACGTCGGGATTGAACGCCCTCGATTTGTCATTGACCGCTGGCCAAATCAAACAACTGGTCGCCTACCTACTGGCGATGCTGGACGAAAACACGCGCATCAATGTGACGGCCATTCGGGATGCAGAAGATGCCGTGCGGCTGCATTTGCTCGACAGCCTGACGGTCGTGACCTGGTGGCATTCACTGGGGCACACGAATCCGCCGGAGTCAATTCTGGACCTCGGAACGGGGGGCGGATTCCCTGCGGCACCACTGGCCATTGCCTGGCCGAAAACCAAGGTCGTGGCCATTGATGGAACGCGTAAGAAAATTGGCGTTGTCGAGCGTTGTTCTGAAGCGGCTGGAATCAAGAACCTGACCGGCGTACACACGCGCGGGAGTGATTACAAACCACCGGCCAGCCTGGGGGCCGAGGGATTTGAACTCGTCACCGCCCGGGCCGTGGGATACTCCGCCAAGTTGTTGCGAGAAGTGTATCGCCTCGTGCGACCGGGCGGCTGGGTGTGTCTCATGAAAGGCCCCGAGCCCACACCCGAAGAACTGCGCGCGGCAGAGCGGTTTTGTGTGCAGAAGAAAATGCACGCCGAGCCGGTGTACTCGATTGCTGTCCCGGGGCTCGACGCGCGGACTATTCTGGGGTTTCGGAAGTAGGTCGAAGGTTGAGCGTTTAGGGTCGAACGTTGAAAGTTGACGCGGAATGTCTCCCTTCAAACCTGAGAAACCCCAGACAGGAATGTCTGGGCCACCCGGCAACGAAAACATCTACTCAGCAATGCAGTACAGCTTTGCGTGGGATCGCAGGAACAGTTGGCCGTTGCTGACGGCAGGGGTGCCATCGAATCCACTTTTGTCGGCGGAGAGGTCGTTGCTGGAAATGAGTTTGAATTCAGGGCCCGCGTCGACAACGTGAATGAGTCCTGACTTCAGCGTGATGTAAAGTTTGCCATTGGCAATGATGGGAGACGCGTAATCACTGCCGCCACGTCCTCCGCGACCGAATCCACCTTCCCGTCCGCCGCCTTCATTGCCTCCACCGCCGGCTTCGAGACGTTCCTGATAAATGCGTTCACCATCCTTCGCGTCGTAACAGGTCAGCACGCCGCCGTTGTTGACGAAAATCCGGCCATCAAATGCGACGGGCGAAGCGAAGCGGCCCGAGGCGCTGCCTTCCCATACGACATTGGTGGCGGCGACATCTCCTTTACCGCCTGCTCGAACAGCGATGGAATTCCCGCCTCGTCCGCCCATGGCGTAGACGACATCACCGTCGGTAATGACAGAAGCCGACATGGTCTGGTCCTCTGTACCGGGGGCATACCACTTCAGCTTGCCGTTGACGGGATTGAATCCCCACACTTCGTAAGGGACGGCGAGCACAATTTCCTGCTCTCCGTTGGCCGTGGCTACCGCTGGTGTACTCCAGGTACCCGCCATGCCTGCTGCCTCCGCACGCCAGACTTCTTCGCCGGTCTTCGCATTGAGACCAACCAGGGCTTCCGACTCTTCAGACGCGTTCACCACCAGCAGTTCGTTGACCAGAATTGGGCTGGCCGCAGAGCCCCAGCGCATGCGTCCCGACTCTTTTCCCAGGTTGGTCTGCCAGAGCTTGTTTCCTTCCAGATCGAAGGCCAATGCCCCAGACTTTCCGAAGAAGACATAGACGCGTTCGCCATCGGACGTGGGAGTATGCGAAGCATAACCGTGCGACGGGACGCCGGCTCCGCTATAAGGATCTTCCGGCAATTCAGCCGGAATGGTTGCCGTCCAGAGCACGGTGCCGTTGCTGCGATTCACACACACGAGGTGCCGTTTCAAGTCTTCGATTTGCCCGTCTTCACCGGGGATTCCGTAGCCGGAGTAGCAGGTCACGAACACCTTGTCTCCCACGATAAT
>JACKHO010000016.1 GCA_020638955.1 Planctomycetaceae bacterium
AATTGAGGAACGCAATTCAACTTTGAAATGCGTTTCGGCAATTATTGCGGCTTTCCCGGTCCAATGTCTACGACCAGCGTTGGGTTCCGGAATTTCCGTGCCTGTCGAGCAGAGGCACGGACAATGAGGTGTTCCTGCATCAAAACGCACGATTCTACGTACTCGCACCCTCTGGAATTTGTGCGGTCAATTTGCTTTACCAACTCGACCTGGATTCACACCCTTATTTGTTCGTCACAACGCATACCGAACGGGTAAATCTTGACGGTTTGAAGGCTGTCCATCGACTCCGAATCGCCCGCAAATCCGATGTAAGCGATGTCAGACGTTCCAGCACATCGCTGGTGCGCGGGCGATATCAAGGGAGTGACTCGTGCGACTACTTAAGAAAATGCAATGGGCATCGGCTGCTGTTCTCACCACGCTCGCAGTAGGGCTGAGCTCGGCCGCAGACGGCCAGGATGTGCGGCCACGCCGGGCTCCCATCGTGTCGGGGCGACCGATTGCCCAGCAAACGGCCCTTGATGACTTGTCCGACGAGGGGGTGTTTCGACTGGGTGAAGCTGCTGTTACAGATTCTGACAGCACTTCCTATGCACCTCGACTGGCACAAGCCCCACCGCCACCAGAAGGGAAGGCAACATCGAATTCTCCAGTCGTCGAAGAGGATTCCGTTGGTGAAACGCAGCAGGTGCAGTTCATCGATAACGGCGGCGGTGCGATGTTCAATCCTGTTCCCAATCAAGTTGGATTCGGCGCGGTTTACGATCCATTCGTCGACATGACCTTCTATGGTGGACACTTCGGTCAGGCCGGTCAGTCGACATTGTTCCTGCCACTGCTGCAGGACTCGGAGTCGTTGCTGTTCACTGAATTGGAAGGACTCTTCGGCAACGCAGGTAACCTCCAGGGCAGCTTCGGCCTGGGCTATCGCCAAATGCTCGAGGGCCGGGACATCTATGTCGGTGCCAACGCGTTCTACGACTATCGCCAAACTGGCATTGGGACGGAAATGCACCAACTGTCGTTCGGTGGTGAAGTCGTCGCCTACAACTGGGATGCCCGTTTGAACGGCTACATCTCAGATGGTACTTCCGGCTTCTATACACCTCGGGCATTCCTTGAAGGCAATCGCCTCTGGTTGGATACGACATTTGAACAATCGTTCTCAGGAGCTGATGCCGAAGGTGGCGCGCTGCTGCTGACAAACGACATTCGTACCTTTGAGTTGCGTGCATACACCGGTGCCTTCTATTTCGAGCCAAACGGTCTCGGTAACACGGTCGCAGGTCCGAAAGGCCGCCTCGAAGCCCGCATGTATGACCTGCCGGCACTGGGAAGTGGATCGCGTCTTGTCGCTGGTGTGGAGGCAACCTGGGATCGCGTACGGGATACTCAATGGACCGGAATGGCACAATTGCGAATTCCGCTGGGCGGAGGTGCTGATGGGCCAACACTCGATCCGTTCTCGCGCCGAATGCTCGATCGCGTTGTGCGTGAACGTCAAATCGTCACCCAAGAGGTGAACCACCGTGAACCGGTTGCAAACAAGATTACTGGCGTCCCCATCGTGAATACGGTTGTCGCCAATCCCGGGACGTTTGCCGCTGACGTAAATGCTGCAGGATTCCACAGTCTGGTGATTGCCAACGGTGCTATTACGACGACGGGCGAAGTTGCCCTGTTTCGTGGTCAGACGATTATGGGCGGCGGCAGTACACTGCCCATTGTCGGTACGCAGACCGGAACAATGGGAATGTTCACCGCGCCTGGCATGCGTCCCACCATTACCAGTACCAATCCCGCACAGGCGGTTTTCCGTCCTGAAACGGACACGGTGCTCATGGGATTGGATATCGCAGGTGGTTCCTACGGTGTCGACGTCCACACTCAACGTGACATGCACCTCCTCGATCTGAACATCTCGGGATCCGGAATCGACGGCATTCGTGTGCAGAATGGTCAGCGAATTAACATTCGCAACACCACTGTCAGCGGTGCAGGTGTCCGCGGAATCTATCTGCGTAACATGGACGGTATGGTTGTGGACAACGTCATGCTGAACATGATTAGTGACGTCGGCCTGCATGTGCAAAACGGCAGCAACCTCATGGTCAGCTCTCTGATGGTGAACGGCACTGGGGTCGGCAGCGGGATATTCCTGCAGGATCTCAACACCGGTGTCCTGTCCGATACAACGGTTATGAACACAGGGTTCAACGGCATGAATGTCCTTGGCGGCTCCAACATCTCAATGTTCGCAAGCCAAATCTCAGGCACGACTGCTGACGGTATCCGCACGACTGGAACGACCACGTTCTCGCTGAACAACACGGCATTCACTGGCATCGGTGGGGCGACCACCAACCTGACGAATAGCTCGGTCAGCGGCTCGGGCAACACCGCAGTGCCATTCTCGTCGACCGACGGCGGTGGGAATACCGGAACCATTCTGTTCAACGGTGGGGCTGACTCCGCTCCCTAATCACGCGGAATTTTCACGTAACGTGAATTGGATTCGAGATGCCAGGCCAAACGCCTGGCATCTTTTTTTGCGCGCAGCCCAATGCTCCCGACTGACGTTCTTGTTGTTTGTTGTGTTCGCAAGATTCTTGTTTAACAGTCCTTACGGAGAGTGTTGGCCGCCGTTTGGGCCTCACTGTCCGGACACCTGGGAATAACTCTCGCGACCTGGCTGCCCTGTCTGGCACCAAAACGTCTCTTGCGAAAATTGCCGATTTCGACGTAAAAGCAACGTGGTGAAATCGATAAGTTCCCTCGGCAGGCTGCGCAGGACGCTCAGCCGGTGCACTTATGGTATGGAATGGCTTCCGCGACTGGCTCTGCCCCGATCTGGGAATTGATCTGGGGACTGCGAACACGCGCATTGTGGTGCGTGGGAAGGGGCTTGTCGTTGATGAACCATCAGTCGTTGCCATGGAAAAGGGATCGCGTCGGGTTTTGGGGCAGGGGACGGCCGTAGGTCGTTTGGCCCGACAAATGATGGGGCGAACGCCCGACTCTATTACCGCCGTGCAGCCGCTTCGCTCAGGTTCCATTACCGACTTTGAAGTCTGCGAGTCGATGCTCCGCTACCTCATGCGGAAGGCTGCGTCCCAGAGTGGGGGATTTCGGCCGAGGGTTGTTGTGACGGTTCCATGCGAACTGACACCCGTTGAGAAGCACATCATTTTCAACAGTGTCGAACGAGCTGGGGCTGGGCGGGTGTACCTGGTGGAACAATCGCGGGCGGCGAGTATTGGCGCAGGGCTTCCCATTAGCGAGCCCATCGCAAACATGATTTGCGACCTGGGCAGCGGCACAAGTGAAATTGCCGTGTTGAGTCTGGCGGAAATCGTGGCCGGGAAATCGCTCAAGGTCGCCGGCGATTCGATGGACGAGGCGATTGTCGAATACGTTCGCCGCGAATTCTCGCTGCGCATCGGAACGCGTACCGCCGAACGACTCAAAATCTCGATTGGAAGTGCCTTTCCTCTCGATGAGGAACTGACCACCGAAGTGCGGGGGTTGGACATCGTTAGCAGTATTCCGCGCAAGGCACTCATTACCAGCGAGCAGGTGCGTGCGGCTTTGCAGGAGCCGCTCGGGCGAATTCTCGAGGGCATTACCTCAGTCATTGAACGTTGTGCTCCGGAACTCGTGGCCGACCTCGCCGAGACCGGGATTGTGCTGTGTGGGGGATCGGCCCAGTTGCGTGGCATCGACTCATTGCTCCGCGAGCAACTCGGAATTCCGATTCGCATCGCATCCGACCCTCTTACCACGACGGCCCGCGGTACGGCCATTTGCCTCGATCATTTGCAGCACTGGCGTGGTCGCTTCGAATCGGAGGCGGCATGAGTTCCTTCTCGCATTCCTCTTCACAAACGCGGTGGTTGCTATGGGGAAGTTGTGCCTTGTTGGCCATCCTCGTCTGGATGGCACCACAACTGCTGGAAAAACTCCGCCCGACACTTCTGGACATGAGCAATCTCGGATTGTCGAGTGTCCAGTTCGCGGCGACAACGAGCGACAAGGACTTGGACAGCACCGAGTCGGCGTTGCGAATTGCGGCGTTGGAAGAATCGAACCGACGGCTCGAATTGCATGCGGCCCGGTTGGAACAGCGAGTTCGGGAATTGAATCAGCGAGTGGCAGCTCCGCTGCAGGCCGAAAGTTCACCGTCCCTGATGGTTCATCAACCACGTACCGTGAAAGTGTTGGGACGTTTGGGAGCGTCGGAACAAACTGAGCGTCGTCTCGTGCTGAATGTTGGTGCCAAGGCCGGAGTCGAAGGGGAAGAATTCCTGGTGAACTCCGATTTGCCCGTGCTGGATAGTGGGACTCAGTCCGGTATTCGCGCTGACGACTTTCTGCTCAGCGGACGCACACTCTGGGGGCGTGTTGCCAGTTCGGGACATTGGACCAGTACTGCGGTTCCCGTCACCGACGAAGGATTCCAGACTGCGGTTCAAATTGTACGCAGCAGTACAACGGGGCCGGTGTACGGTGCCCGAGGAATTCTTAACGGGGATGGTACTGGTTGCACGCTCGACCAAATCCCTGCGACAGAACCGGTCACTATTGGTGACCACATTTACACCGACTCGAGGATTGCAGCTCCAGTCCCACTCTACTGTGGCATGATTGTTGAAGCGGAACTCGATCCTAACGACATCTTCTGGCGCATTCGCGTAGCGCCGGCGGCACAAAAGTATCCCGAACAACTCATTGTCGTATCGCCGCAGTTGAATCCCATTCGACTCGCTTCCGGCGAAGAAGTCTTGGACGCTGAAGAGTAGAAGCGGCGGAGTACTACGCCCCTTCGCAATAAGGGCACGATTGTCGATAGACAATGCGATGGCAGCGATGGCACTCGCGCGGCCCGTAGAGCAGCGGTGGTTCCATTTTGAACTGCTGGTAAATCATGTAGACAAAGGCCAGCAAAACGGTGGTCATGATGAAGTAGTTGCCGGGCCCGTTGTCGTTATTCGCAACCAGGAAACCAAGGATCAAAACGCAGCAAATGGAGTAGATGCCAATGATCCACCACTTGTTGCGATTGTAGGCGGTCCGCTGCACCTGAGAGTTAACCGCCTCGGCGACGTGTGATTCGATTAGCTCCGACTTTTCCAGGCGAACGGCTTCCAGGTTGGCCGCATTCACTGACTGCAGGAGTCGGCGAATGCTGTCGGTGACACGGTACGTGTCATCGAAATCAAAAGCCTGTTGATGGGCCCAGCGATTGCGAAACTCCCGCAGTTCACTGACGAGACTGCGCTCGTAGTGACCAAGGTCGTGACGGAACACGCTGTTCCATTGATCCCACATGACCGTCAGTAGTGAAGCTGCGTCCCATTCGATGTCTTTGCGTGTTGCCCGAGTTCGGTCATCACGAAAGCTCCCCTGCACGGCGCGCTGCCAGTTCTCGCGATAAATGGCCCGTAGCTTTCCCTCGACGTAAGGGGCCAGGCCCTCCGTCAGGAGTTCGAGTACACGGGTAATCTTTTCGGAGTTTCCGTTCACGATGTGGGCTCATGCGCCGAATTTTCAAGGGGGTATCCAAACCTTTGGTCATTGGATGCCAAAGTCAAGCGTTGCTTTTGAGCAACGCTGCAGATTGCATCGGTCTTTGCTGGCGTTGAGCCAGTCGTAACGACTGCGGCTGGGTCGAAAACTGCAAATTGTGGGTTTTCGACCCACGGCGTTTTCTGCGTTTCGACAGTGCTACCAAACGGGTCGTGTCGGGCAGCCTCAACACATGTCGCTGTTTCTCCCTGGCGCGTGAGGCAATATCCGTCAAATTCGGAAAAAACTACCAAATCGAATTGACCCGCACATGTTAACGCCTATTATCCGCCTTCGTGGGTTTGACGCCCAATTGATCTTTTAAAACGTGGTTGCAAGTGGGTTTTCAGCCCAATACATTGGTGGCGGTAGAACTGCCCGAACACCTCCTGCGAAAGCTGACGGAATGGCCTCGCAGTGGGTGGATAACTCGCTGAATTGAAGTCATGGCGAAAGACTCGTTTATCACTGGAGAACACAGGCGATCGCTCGATGAGCGTTTTCGTTTGTCGTTGCCACCAGAATTTGCGAGTGCCATTACTGACTCTTCTGGAAACACCATTGTGGCGAAGGAACGCTACGGGTGCCTGAGCTTGTGGAAGGCCAAGGATTGGCAGAAGCGGCTCGATGATGGAGTGTCGCTCATCCAGGAGAAAATTCGCACCGGTCGAATGGAACAACGATGGAACGAGGTTCAACGGCTGGGGCGACTTCTCTCCACACGGTCGGCTTCAGTGAAACTGGCGAATCGGTCGCGCTTGTTGATTCCCGAAGGATTCCGGGAATTCCTCAACGTGGATCGATCAAACGACGTGATGGTCGTTGGTGCTGTCATTTGTGTTGAAATCTGGAACCCACAGGCATGGCTGGAACAACTTCAGCAGGACATGCCGGAATTCGGATCCCTCTTCAAGGATTTGTCCGGTTGACTTGTTGTGGTCCAGAGGGAAAACACGCGGCACTTCGCCCGGGGTCATGGACGACCGGTCACCGCACGGAGGCGGGCCGGACGTTGCGTCGCACGTTTTCCACGAAAATCTAGCGGCCATGTCCGGATGTGAACTGTGAGTTCGATTCACTCACGAGCCCCACTCGAGACGCCAGGGAAGGCAAAATCACGGCAAGATGCCGCTCGCACATTCACTCCGGACGTGGTTCTTTCTTTTTGCAACCACTTACGCTGCACGCGTCGACTGCACTGGGGCTTCCGCGCTACTACGTTTCTCTTTCGGGTTTTGAGTCTCGTTCCCCTGAGTGCGCGGTGCAGAGATGGCCAGCATGGCCGGCAGGAACACCAGGTCTCCGACAACGGCAGTCATCAAGAGCACTGCCATCAACCAGCCAAACCGAACGGTTGGTGAGAAACTGCTGCCCGTCAGGGCGAGCATCCCACAACTTGCAATGAGCGCCGCCCGAAAAATGGGAGCGGCGGTATGCGTGAGGGCCTCGAACGACGCCCGTTCGGCATCGCGTCCCTTCTTACGTTCCTGTTGAAAAATCACCAGGAAGTGGAATGTACCATCGACGGCAATTCCCAGTGCAATGCTGGCCGTCATCATCATGCCGATGTCAATGGATCGACCAGTCCAGCCCAACATGCCGAAGACCACGACAATGGGTGCCAGGTTGGGGAGCATGGCCAGCGTCGCGATTTTCAGCGACCGCACATATAACGCCATGATGCAGGCAATGATGAAGAAGGCTGTGGCAAAACTCTCCCAAAAACCTTCGAAGATTTGCTGCTGTGCCTGAGCCAACAACGGAGCCACCCCCGTCAGTTTTACCGGTTCATCCTTGAGAAGCTCAGAGAGTTCGTTAAACGCCTGCTTCTTTGCGGCCGGCGAGTCGCCCGCGACGCGAGCGGAAATCCTCCAGTAACGATCGCCCGCCGACAGGTATTCGCCGTGTTGATCATCAGAACGTGCCCGCCCGAACAGTCGTGCCGCTTCCAACGCCCGAGTTGGCATTTCAGGCGGGAAGAAACTGGCCAATGACATGGTGTGACGAACTGCGGAATGAGCCGCGACGCGCGATTCAATTTCCCGGACACGATTCAGTCGATGCACGAACGAGACATCTTCCGTGCCAAAGTCGACCACGATTTCAATCGATTCGACATTGGTGAGTTCCCGTTCGCACTGCAGCAAATCTGCGACGACCTTACTGTCGCGCGGGAGAAAATCGAGTGGATCGACGCGTGGCGTGAGCCACGTCAATCCCACGCCACATATGACGACCACGATCAAACCGACGGCCGAAACAATCCCTGAACGTCGTGTTAAAGCATGTGCCCAGTGGGTGCCCCAGTCGTCCCGTTTGTCGGTGATGGGTTTGACGCAGTTTGGCCACAGACTGAGCAGCGCAGGAGTGAATCCGAGTCCTGAGATCATGGCCGCAATTGCTCCTGCGGCTCCAGCAAATCCAAACTGTCGGACGGGACCAATATCACTCACGCCGAGTGAGGCGAGTCCGATGGTTGTGGTCAATGTCGCCAGAGCAACTGGTTTCCAGGCCATGCTAATGGCTGACTGCAATGGGTTCGGTTCGCCCAGCAACGACTGGTAGTAGTGCACGACGTGTACGGCGATGGCCAGGGTAAAGACCATGACCATGACAGGAAGTGCAGCGAGAATGAAGTTCATTTCGCCACCGCACCACTTGACCGACGTTTGCGTCAATTCAATGGCGAATACAGTGATGAGGAGAATTGCACTCGATAACTGCCAGTTGCGTGTGGAGAGATAAAGCAGGATGAAACTGATGAAGAGAGTCGCCATAAAGAACGCGCGGTTCTGTTCCACACTCCCGAGGCGATTCAGTTCCGCGACAACCACCGGAGCGCCAGTCAGCAATACGTCTTTCTCTGGAAGCTGGCAGTACGCCAACGTTTCACGAACGTCTGCAACGGTTTGCGAGCGGTCGGCCACACCTTCTTCGGTGAGCAGTGCAACCAGGCCTACCATTTGTCGATCGGGCGAAATGGCGAGCCCTGTCAGGCGTGTGTTAATGACATCACCCGGCACGCCGAGTTCCCCCATGACGTCGCCGAAACGCTGGGGCGTCCAAACCTGTCGTACGCTTTCCAGTCGTTCCACCCGCCCGGCGAGGGCTTCGACGAGCTCGTCATCGGCCACGGTACGTGGCACGCCGATGAGAATGAGTTCTTCGGCACCGAACTGGTCCTTGAACCATTCGTAGTCGACACGAACCTGCGACTCCTGAGGAAGCCACGTTTCAATGTCGTTGTTTGCGGGAACTCGTTCTCCTTCCAGAATGAGAAATGGAAGGGCCAGGAGTCCGGCGATGAGCAGGTATTTCGAATAGCGGAGGTAGAATCGAGACATCTGAGTACAAACGCGGTAAACAATGCTGGCTTCTGTCCGCCCGACAAAATGCTGCCGGCATTGCCGGCAGCTAAATCGCGGTGACTACCAAGTCACTTCCAGTCCAGCCGTTCCTCCGTGAAGGACAACGTCGCCGGTGTTCACTGCGTCAAACACTCGCATGCCGGTTCCGAGGTCGGTGGTCAAACCATGCACTTGATCGCCGGCGAGACCAATTCCGGAAAGGAGGGTCACTTCGTATCCTCCGACCAGATTGATGTAGTCAGTCAGCGAAATGACGGCTCGCAGTCCAAGGTTGCCACCAAATGCGGCAGATGACTTTTTACTGACAAAGCTGCGTTGCAAGGCCAGGGAGGCGTTACCAGTACCGACGACTCCTTCTGTCACACTTCCGCGAAGATTGTTCTGGTAAAGACCAGCCTTGGCGGTACCTTCCAGGGTAACCCAAGCCCCGTCCAGCAAACGCATGGCAAAGGTGGCTTGTGCCCCGTGCAGTGCGTTGTCAGCTCGTCCGGTTGACGTGTAAATCAATGTATCTGGACCATCCATGGTGTCGAAGGCATCGAAGTCGCCTCCACCGCTGAGTGTTGTGAATCCAACTTTGGGATCTGTGAACGAAGCGGACAGTAATGCATCGTTTGGATCATTCGTGATGCCGCCGAAGACGGCAGCGTCGTCGGTGTCGATGGCGTCAAACACTCCCGCCAGGGCAAAGCGACTACGACCATCGTATTGGATGTGGCGGTAGCCGACGGAGAAACGCCAGGGAGCTGCGTCACGGGCCGTTCCCATATTGATTTCGAAATCATGGTAGTTTGCTCGGTCGGTATAGCTCCAAACCGAACCTCCACGCAGTCGTTCGCTTTCCGAGAGTTCTGCTGGAAGGGTTGAGGCGTCGAACAACCCGTTTGGAATGACAATGCGGTTCGCCAGCATTCCGGGATCAACAATCGCAATGCCAGCGGTGTCGTCCAGGATGACGATGTTTGGAATGCCGCCGGAAATGGCGTCCTGCCAAGGGCTCACCTGGGTGAACGAAGCGTCCACCTGATATTCGAGCAGTTGTGCCCCAAAGTTCAGGCGATAACCCGGTTCGTAACCGGTGTTCAATCCCGACGTCGATACAGGATTCGACCCGGATATCAGCGATCCGCCGCCAATACCGCCGGAGCGGTTCAAAAACACTGCGTCGGCCTCAAAAAAGAGTTGAGCCTGAGCGGCAGAGCTGAAACTCATTGCCAGAACGGCAACTGCAAACCATTTCATTGCACGAGACATCCTTGTCCCCCCGTTTATCACGATTTGACGCCCTGAAACACAACAGCGACATACCAACGGACACGGCGGCTGTCGTCAGATCATGGACTTCCCATTGGATCGGCAATTGCAACGGTCAAAACGAGTGCAATGGTGCTGCCTGATGTTCGGTTCGTCGGAATTTCGACGATTGTTCCGATTTGTGAGTCTGCGTAGTTTGGGTAGAGGCCAGATGGTCTGACTGATTGCTCAGCGACTCGCGGCAGTAAATGCGGCGGACGACCAGTGTAAACTGTTATTTAGTAAAGCCTTACACCATAATGGCGACGTGGGAGTCCTGGAGGTCCATCTTGCGTTTCGCAGGACGGTTGATGTCGGCGGTGGATTCCGTCTCGGAATTCCATTCATGTACGAGGAACTGATCTTTGCCTTGGGCTTTGGCTCGGTACATTAATTCATCTGCGGCGCGAATCATGGTGGCGGTGTCTTCCGGTTCGGGGAAAACCACTGCCCCCACGCTCCAGGTGACGTTCCAGTCGTGTGTTTGGGCTGCCTCGCGCAGTTGTCCCAGCAGACGATTCAATGCTGTGCGTGTCCCTTCCGATGTGGTCCCTGGAAACAGGAGGGTGAACTCATCACCGCCCATGCGTGCTGCTACGTCGTAATTGCGAACGCAGGAACCGAGGATTTGGCCCATCTTTTTGAGTAATTCATCACCCTGTATGTGGCCGCGGGTGTCGTTGAAGGCTTTGAAATCATCGACGTCGATGAAGACAACGGCCAGCGGAGTACGGGTCCGCATTCCACGATTCACTTCCGACGACAGCAACCGCTCAAAACCCTGGCTGTTGAGTAATCCGGTCAGCGAGTCGGTGTCATTAAAGAGATGGGCGTCTTCCAGTGTGGCGCGGAATTGGCAATTGTGGAGGGCAAACAGCAAGATCATCAATGGGCCGATGGCGGCATTCACGGTCTGAAACGCTGCCGGATTTCCCATCCCCCAGAAGTACGGAAACCACCACGCAACGGCAGCCAGGAGTCCGACGGAATAGGAACCGGTGCGGCCATAAAACCAGCCAATGTATCCGGCAGGAGGGATGCAGAGTCCGACGGCGAGCAGCGGCAGGTGGAAATGGCTTCCAATCAACGCGCAGCACAACGGAATGGTGACGAATCCAACATTGAGAATTGGACTCCAGTCGAGTTTGGGAAGTGGCTGACGGCGTGACATGAATTCGTTCCTCGAACGGGAAGCGAGAAGCCACGCAGATCCTTCCAGAGTAGCCACTCAACAAGTGTTGCGATGAAATATCGCAAAAGAAATTCGCCACTACGGAACAAGATACGTCACATTCCGCCCGCGACGTGAAAAACTAATTGAAGATCTCTCAATTGCGGCCGAGAGTGTTCTCCAACTGCAACTTCGAATGATGACCCGGTCGGTGCAGTTCGGATTATTCCGATCCGATTTGCGTCTTTTCCGCATCCTTGTGAATCGCCCGATACACTTCTTCCCGATGGATAGTGACATGCTTGGGGGCTTCAATTCCAAGGCGAACTTTGTCACCCTGAATCGAGACAACCATCAGGGTAATGGAGTCCCCAATGATGATTTTTTCATCCTGTTTGCGGCTTAAGACGAGCATTTTCCGGTTCCTTCAAAATGGCTTCATGCTGTGTCCCCCTTCCTCCTGTGGTCGGTTGGACAAACAACACTAGCTCACGTTCCCGAAAAGCAACGTTGCGAAAAGACACCTTCACCATTCATTTGGGGGCGCTGCCTAAATGCAACGTCTAATCCAACTGCTGCGGTTGTAGCGGTCGCGCCGCTTATCGAGCCGCGGGAATGACAACCGGCGAAATCGAAGTAATCGGGCGTCGGGAATTCTCTGGATTGCGGCGACTCGAACGGTCAAGGGAAATGTGGCCTGCCCAGCATGAATTCAACGACCGTCACAATGACGCGACAGAAGTCTCCGACTTCGACCGCATTTGGAAACGGCAGTTGACAGCCCCCGCTGGAAGTTCACAATGTGATAGAGGCTGACGATGTGTCAGACTGCGTTTCAATATTCTCGAACCGCATTGCCAGACGCCTCGTTGTTCCCATTGTCATTCTGCGAATCTTATGTCGTCTCTTTCCGCAAAACTGATTCCACTCGACGGGTCGCCGCCAATTACGATTGATCGCGAGGTGACAATCGTGGGACGGAAACCGGGCTTGTGCGACATTGTCATTGAAGACGGCAGCATTTCCAAACTTCATTGTGCTCTCGCGAAGACTGATGGCCTCCTCTTCGTACGCGATTTGGGGAGTACGAACGGCACCAAGGTCAACGGGCAACGCGTCAGTCGCGGGGCTTTACTTCCCGGTGATGAAGTCGCCTTCGCGGCCAAGAAGTTTCGCGTTCATCTCGGTCCGGGAGAGCCGGAAGTTACGTCGTACGATCGGACCGAGGAAATCGAGTCGTATCCCCTTCCCGATCCGCCCGGGGCGGAAGATTTCGCCAATGACGACTCCGATCTCGAATTGGCCAGCGAAGCCGACGACAGTGATGAAATCTATGTCGTTCCCGACGATGCCCCTTTCGCTGACTAAGTCTGTAAACTGACGCGTCAGCTCTTCTGCCGTCATCTCACTGGTTTGAATTCATGACCACCCCATCGGCGCGAAACGACTACCAGCAGGCCAACAGCCGTGCATGGGATGAGCTGGTTCGGAAAGGAAGTCTGTTCGCGCGAGTCGCAACCGACGAGGAATGCGCCCAACCGCTGGTGACGCTCGATTCTCGCGGATGGTTGCCTGGTCGGGTTGATGGTCTCAAAGTCCTCTGTCTCGCCGCGGGCGGAGGATGGCAATCGATTCTTTATGCTGTGGCCGGGGCTGACGTCACCGTGGTTGATCTCAGCGAAGAAATGCTCGCCCTCGATATTCGCGAAGCAGAAAAACGGAATGTCCGCGTAAAAGTTGTTCAAGGTTCGATGGACAACCTCACCGCCTTCGATGCGGGCATGTTTGACATTGTGCATCATCCCGTGAGCACCTGTTACATCCCCAACCTCGAAGAGGTGTACCGACAGGTGGCCCA
>JACKHO010000017.1 GCA_020638955.1 Planctomycetaceae bacterium
AGTCCCGTGAGTTGCTGGCGGTCCTTTCCCACATCTTCCCGCAGCTTGTCGATGTGGTCCTGATGCTCGACGTCGCACACGTAAATCGGCGCATCACCCACGAGCTTTTTCAACGACTCCCTGCGGGCTTCACTCCGTACGGCGTAGAGCATGTCAGCTCCCGCTTCACGCAGAACCTGAGCAACGTGGTACGCCACACTTTTCCGGTTGGCAACACCCATGACCAGAATGGTGCGACCAGCGAGTTGCAAGAAATCCATTGCTCTAGAGCTACTTTCCGTTACGCGTTGACAGTTTCGATTCTCGGCGCGGTACGAGATGGCGGTACACGACCAAGCCAGCGATCTGCATTAGACAGGCAGGCAAATCGAATCGCCAGTGCGACGAGGGCCCAAAATCCGACAGGAATCCAAAACCAGTATTCACTTTCCCAGCGAACACCGAAGTTCCCCAAGAACTGGGTATCATCCCAGCCGAGTTCCGTGTATTGAATGAGCGATGCCGGACTGAGAAATGCGATTTGCGCGCCCAGTGCATCATTCCACTGGAGCACCGAAACCAGAAAGTAGGAGACGGCCTTGGGGATTCCAACCATGAGGATGAGCACCGTCATGGCGGTGACAATGGCCTGAAGCTGTGTGCGCGTGCGGAGTCCCACGAACGCACAGGTCCACATCAGCAGCATGAGCATGACAATCATCAAACTGACGGACCGAACGAGATACTGGAGTTGCCAGTAGTAGTCGCGAAACCAGTGTTGAAAGACGATGATGGTCAGCATGGGCACGGCCAATACAAACAAGAGCCGCCGCACGCCAGACAGCTTTTCCCGCACGATGTCGGCACCGGTGATGGGAGCAGTCAGGAGCGAGTCGAGCGTTTGTCGTGCGCGTTCGCCAGAAATGACACTCGCCGCATGGACGCATACGAGGGCTGTGCCAATTCCCCAAGTGATGTACAACAGGTAGGACACACTCGACACGCCCGACGTTCCCGTCGCCTGCGTCATTTGGCAGATGACCAGAATGGGCGTTTCAATAAGCACCAGGACACGGAACAGGTATCGAAATGTCCCCAACGACTTCTTCGACGTTTCCCGCCACGAAATTGGATGCTTCTGCGGCCAGCGATTTTTGTCATCGACAAGGACGACACCGCCCGTCACGCTATTGAGGTCGTTCCAGAAATGATCGACTGCTCGCAGGAACTTCAGCATCGCATTGCTGGGAGGACTGAATGCTCTCGAAAACAGACAGATGCGGGCCGCGACCAACGCTGTTCCTGTGAGAAACAGGCAACGAAAAACTCCCTGCGGTGACGAATTGAGTTGAAATTCACCGCCCACCCTGACAAACGGAACGTAGGAATTAACGGATCCTCCACCCCGTGCCATTCCGGTTGAAATGCTGGAGTAGAAAAAGAATATCAGGGCGGTAATCAGGTAGGTCATCACCAGTGCCGAAACAGTCGTTCTGGCGTACGACGAACAGGCGAGTGAAATTGCCGAAAGCTGAACGGCCCAAATCACCAGCAACATGCCAGCCTGCCAGAGTTCGTCGCGTGGTACACCACCAAACGAGTATGCCGCTGCCAGCAATGGGAATGAAATCACAACCAGTGAGAGAATGGGGATGAGCCGGCTCAGGAGTTTCTGAACCAGAATGGACCACGGCGGTAGAGTGGTTAGCAGCAGCAGCGACAAACTTTCCCGCTCTTTTTCACCGGCCAATGCTCCAGCGGTCATCGCAGGCAGGAACAGATAGATCGCGAGTGCTTCCAGGTACACCACATTCCAGAACAGTTCACGACCCGCACCGAGGCTGACATCGGACCGAACATTCCCCCCGTTGCCGTAAATGAGCATCAGGCCGCCGACGTATAGCAATAGTCCGAACAACCCACGAATGACGTAGGTACGGAATTGCGACGACTGCTCCGCCAGCTCCTTCTTCAGCAGAGGAATGTCAGGAAGGAAATACATGGAATGCCAGCAACCCCTGAAAGGGTGGAAATGAGACGACCGTCAGACAGTACGTCCATTATGGCAAACCCAGCGGGAAATTTTGAGTGAACGGCGTTTTGCTTTTACAGCAAATCACTGGCGAGTTCGGCCAGGGCCGACCGTTCGCTTCGCTCCAGGGCGATGTGGGCGAACATGGGCTGACCGACCATGCGGTCGATGAGGTACGTCAGACCATTCGACAGCGTGTCGAGGTATGGATGGTCGATTTGACGCACGTCGCCGGTGAATATGATGCGTGTCCCTTCACCCGCCCGGGTGATAATGGTTTTGATTTCGTGCGGCGTCAGGTTTTGTGCTTCGTCAACAATGAAGAATACACGCTGCAGGCTGCGTCCACGGATGTAGGCCAGTGGCGTAATTTTTAGTTTTTCTTGATCAAGAAACTCCTGGACCTTTTGAGCATTTTTCCCGTCGCCTTCCTGTTTGATGACGGCCAAATTGTCAAACAGCGGCTGCATGTAAGGGTCGAGTTTGGCGGACAGGTCGCCAGGGAGGAATCCGAGGTCCCGGTTGCTGAGCGGAACCGTTGGGCGGGCGAGCAGGATTTGACGGAACTGCTGCCGCATTTCGAGTCCAGCAGCCAGTGCGAGCAGTGTCTTGCCACTCCCCGCCTTACCCGTGAGCGTCACGAGTTTGATGTCATCATCGAGTAGTGCCGTGAGTGCAAAAGCCTGTTCGGCATTCCGGGGATTGATTCCAAAAGCGGTAGGCTTTGTTACCCGCGTCAACACGGGACTGGCCCCACGGCACACGGCTAGAGCCGACTTGGATCCGTTCTTCAGCACGAAGTTTTCGTTCGGCACGGGCTCCAGCATTCCGGGAATTCTATTCCACGGAACCTGACAGTCTCCCTGATAGAAGTCGTCGATGACCTCCGAGGGAATATCACACACGGTTCGCTTGCCGGTGTAAAGCTTGTCGAGGCTTTCCGCCTTGTCGTTGCTGTAGTCCTGCGTCGGCACTCCGAAGGCCTTGGCCTTCATGCGGAGGTTGGTGTCTTTGGAAACCAGAATGACGGGCCGTTCGGGCTCACTTTCGTGCAGACTCAGTGCCGAGTTGAGAATTCGATGGTCGGGAGCATCACTGAGGAACGCTTCTTTGAGCTGCGGTGAGGAGGCCACGTTCAGCACCACTCGCACGTGCCCTAATCCTTCACCGAGTGATGCACCTTCCGGCGAAAGTAAATCGCCGGTCAGTTCGTCGAGCGACCGCAAAAACTCGCGGGCATGGAAATGAATTTCACCGTTGCCGCGTTTGAACTGGTCCAGTTCTTCGATAACGGTGATCGGAATGACGAGGTCGTGCTCTTCAAACCGTCTGAGGCAGGCAGAATCGTGCAGTATGACATTTGTGTCCAGCACGAACAGTTTCGTATGCGATCCATCGCCTCTCGTCGTCACCTGCGATCCTCCGTTGATCAGTGGTCCGAAGCGCGTTCATTGCCCCGGGAGTATGCCCACTGTATGGGCTACCGGTCAAGAAGAAACTTGCGGCCTGTGAATTCCCCGTTAATCTCGACGTTACTACTCCTGGTTCAACACGTTAACGGCGTCGGTCGTGTTGAGTACGTCGGCCCGATTGTTGGCGAAATCGGTCAACTGAATAATGGCGGGTCCCATGAGGAACAGGAACACCGCCGTCATAAGGCAGAATACAGTCGGGAAAAGCATCCAGAACGCAGCTGAGTTGGCTTTTTCGTCCGCCCGTTGACGCATGGACTGTCGGATGTTGTCACTGTAGTCGCCGAGAGCTTCCGAGACGCTGGTTCCCATCCGTTCCGTCTGAATAAGAAGTGACGTGAACGAGTGGACTTCGGGAGCATCGACCCGTTGGCTGAATCCCGTCAACGCTTGATCGAGTGACCCCACGCGGGCTTGTTCGGTGACAATTCGCAGCTCCTTGGCCAAATCGGGATGCACGGGCTGGATGTCCTTGGAAACCCGACCCAGACTGGACTGCACTGTCATCCCCTGACTGACGCACATGTTCAACAGGTCCAGCATGTCGGGCATGCTACCAGCAATACGCTGCACGCGCGACTGAGCCTGGTTTTGAATGTAAACGGCTGGTAACGCCCACCCGATGAGTGGCAACAACAACATGCCGCCGACCAGGAATGGTTCGAGTCGTTCTGAGGAAATGACCAGCAGCAATCCGCAGGCAAGCACTGGGAGCACAATGGCCAGATACCGGTAGGCATTGAAGTTGTGCCAGGCGTGTGGGCTGTAGAACCCGGCGTTCCGCAGATTGCGTGTTTCTCGTTCCCGGTTTTCGGGTGATGAGGGAACCATCGCCGCGAGAATGGGAGTTGCTGATCCGAATACGTAATCGCCTTTGTCGGCGTAGGGATACTCTTCGTAGTCGTCGGCATCATCCACCGCCACGGGAGCAGCCGTTGGCGTTGGCTTGGGTGGAACAACTGGTTGGGGTGCAGCGGGAATTACCGGTGGAGTGACGGCGGGAGCCGCAGCAGCAGGTTGCTCAACAACGTCGGAACGTCGTTTTGGTTCGGGAATGGCGTAGGGGTCATCCACAACCTGCTGCGAGGCATTGGCTGAGTTGCTGCTCTTGCGGTTGCGAAACCAGCTGAAGAGTTTCCACAGCAAATACACCGTCACCGCCAGGCCAGTGCCTACGTACAGAATCATTTGTCGTGTGGGATCCATGGTTTTTATCCGTTGTCAGTCGAAATGAAGCGACCGTTGTATGCTTTCAATGTCTAGTTCGTGTTTGCGCTGTTGCTGAGGATGCGCCACACAAGGAGCGACCCCACAATTTCCAGAATGAATGCCGTTACCAGCGACCGCATTCCCCATGTCGTGGCCATCAAGTCAGTCAGGTAGTTGGGATCACGGAAAATAAAGAACGCCAGGATGACGGGCGGCAGTGCGATCATCAAAATCGCAGTCGCTCGACTGGCCGCCGTGGCAGCACGCAAACGTCCCTGAAACTGCAACCGGTCGCGTAATGTCTGTGCCAGTCGCTCCAGCACTCGGACCAGGTCACCTCCCGTTTGGCGGTGTACGCCGAGGGCGGTCAGCAACAGGCTGGTGGACATCACACCGGTGCGCCGTGGCAGGTCAGAAAGCGATTCTTCAATGTTTAATCCGAGTTGCAGTTTCCGAGTACAGAACTGCATTTCTGTACCGAGCGGACTCGGGGTGTCGGTGGCGACGACCTGAAGACACTGTTCGAGACTGCGTCCCGTCTTCGCCGCACGGGCCAACTCGTCGATCATGGGGGGGAGTTGTTCCGAGATTTGTCGTTGACGCTGACCGCGGCTGTACAAGGCAAACCCGAAGGGAACCATAAACCCCAACACGGCGGCGAGTGCCGTCGCAATGAGGTTTTCCTGCCAGACGAACGCAGCACCGCCCAACACAATGGCGCAGAATGCGGAAAGCAGCAGCACCAGTTCAGGGGAAATCGCCCAACCGGACTGCAGCATGAGCCGGTCGAACCAACCGTTGATTTGGTTGCCGACGGAGTTGTCGTCATCTACGGAGTACGATTCTCGTTCTCGTAGAATACCGGAAAAGTCGGTGGCGGGAGGGACTGATGTGTCCATGGGTCAAATCCACTTATTCACAAAGCATTGACTCGGTATACGGTCAATTCCTGATGATTAACTTGTTTTGAGTTCTCGTGCGGCGAACAGTCGGGCGTTGAGATCGAATCCTTTGGATGCCATGCGTCGCAGACATTGGGGCTCATAACCGGTCGCGTAGAACGAACCCATCACTTTGCCAGTCGCATCGACTCCGGCCATACGGAACACGAAAATGTCTTCGAGGTTGAACTCACCGTTCGTTACGCCGGTCAGTTCGGAAATCCTCATAATTTTACGTTCACCGCTACTCAAACGGGCTACGTGAACGAAGATTTGCACAGCCGCCGCGATGTATTGACGAGCGACGCTGGTTGGAAGTTCGGCACCGGAAAGGGCCACCATGAGTTCCAGACGATGTAGTGCATCGCGTGTGTCGTTGGCGTGGACGGTGCTCATGGAACCGTCGTGACCGGTGTTCATGGCCTGGAGCATGTCGAGCACCTCGCCGCCACGTGCTTCGCCGACGATGATACGGTCGGGACGCATACGGAGTGAGTTTCGGAGCAGGTCGCGTTGAGTGACAACTCCTTTCCCTTCCACGTTCGGCATGCGAGTTTCCAACCCCACCACGTCTGCCTGCTGCAGTTGCAGTTCGGATGTTTCTTCGATGGTAATGACACGCTCGGTAGGTGGAATGAACCGGCTCAGGTTGTTGAGCATGGTCGTTTTACCGGCACCCGTACCGCCTGAAAGCAGAACGTTCAGTCGCGAGCGGACGGCGTGAATGAGGAAGTCCGCCATTTCCGGGGCGAGTGTTCCCAACTTCACCATGTCTTCGAACTCAAGGATGTTCGATTTGAATCGACGAATGGACAACGTCGGTCCACGGAGTGCGAGTGGTGGAATGACGGCGTGCAGACGCGAACCATCAGCGAGCTTGGCATCCACCATTGGCGAGACTTCGTCGATTCGTCGTCCGGCCTGTCCCACGAGTCGCTGAATGTAGTGCAACAGGTGGTCATCACTGGCGAAGCGAATGTCGGTTCGTTCGAGAATACCGTTCCGTTCGACGAACACCGAATCAGCACCGTTCACCAGCACGTCGCTCACGGTGGGGTCGTCCATCAGCTCCTGGATCGGACCGAAGCCGTAGATTTCATCGAGCAGCTCCTGCACCATGCGAGGGCGATCGCTCACTGGCAGACCGTTTTCTGGACGGGCCACAAGGTGTAGCGCGAGTGCTTCCAGCTGACGACGGAATTCGCCGTCGCCGAGTTCACCGGCCTTGGACATGTCGATGGAGTCGACAATTTGGCGGTGCAGTCGGGTCTTCAGTTGCTGGAACTGACGCGAAGGATCGAGGGTTTCGGAGAAGGCGACCATGTCTTGCGTTCTCTACTTCTACAGGACGTTGGATGTTTCGTGGGGAATCGAGCGAATCAGTAAGTCAGAGACAGTCGATAAATATACGGATTCGCCAACAGGGCAGATCCGGTCGTGTCGTCCGCCAGTGCGGTGCGGGTTGCCATCACCGTAGGCTGGACAGTCATTTCAAGTGAGGAATTATTCTTTCGTACGTGCAGAACTCGGACGGCGACCAGTCGCTGAACAACGGCATGGGTCCGACCGCTTTCCAGTCCGCGACCAGTCGAACGATACAGCACGACAATTCGGGTTTTACCCAGCATGTCGCCGAGAGCATCGACCGACGCTCCTTCAATGTGTTCCAGGCTTGGCAGTGAAATGGGGCCTTTGTCGAGACGGAATTCACTGCCGTACTTCTGCAGGTCTTGCCAGCGCCATCCCTGTTTGATTTGGCGCACGAGTTCCTGAGTTCTCAGATGTGTACCGACATCGACAAGTTGCACGTTGCCACGTTTTTCTTCTTCCTCTTCGTTACCGGGAAGTGTGCTGTGCAACACGATTTCGGGGATTCCATCTGAGCCCAATTCGACCTTGTTTTCTTCGTAGTTGTACTTGTAGTTGTCTTGCCCCTGGCGGCCATCAATTTGAACGGCCCAGGTGTCCGTGCGGCGAGGGTCAGAGTGGATTTCGAGAATCCCGAGAGGCATGGCGGGTGCCGGTGCATCATCCAAAGGACGAATGCCCACGACTCGATTGTTTACCGTCGCTTCCGACCGGGCCACAATATTGGCCGTGTCGTGTCCTGTTAGATGTGGAAAGAACAGCGAGACGGGGTTTCCATGTCGGCGGTCACAGTGAGCCAACACGACGACGGAACTGGGAGCCGAGTCGGTTTCCAGAAATACGGGTTCGCCACCTTTGTCCGTGACGACAACGCGACCGATGGCGACATCAGTCCCCGGTGTCGGATTAATGATGATGGGCTTTCCGGTCGCCGTATTGTGACCAGCGATGTTGGCAGCCTGCTGACGAACGCGTGCTGCAATGGCCTCGAAATTGGCTGAGGGAGTCAGCAGTTCATCGCACACCATTTCATTTGCGGCAGCAAGTGCCGCCGCATCGCAGCCGTGCTGCAATTCCAGGGATGCAGTTTCCAGCCAGAGCGAATCCAGAACGAGTGCGAGACACGTACCAACGACAATAATCGCAATGGCCACAGCCGGGACAAGACTGCCCCGACGCGTGTGGCGCAATGTGCGATCGAATTGTCGCTTGAGTACTTTCACGTTTTGAATTCCCTGCCGCTGGATGGATGAGTGTGACTAGCGAGTTGCTTCGTTTGCCGAGCGAGGAGGTGCTCCCGCTCCGCCGTTGCCTGAGGGCACAGAGTAGTACCCACCATAGTTACCGCCGTAGTCACCACCCCAACCGCTGTTTTCGAATCCGGGTGCTGCCGGCGCGCGGCCAACGCCTCCACCGTATCCATAGCCGCCGTAACCACCGCCGTAGCCGTATCCGCCATACCCGTAGGGATTGTTGAGGCGGTTGTAGTCGTAGCGTTCAATGGCGTAGAGGTCTTCCCGTTTGCCATCGCGGAACAGTTGAGTGCGGCGACCATTCCCTGTGTAGACTTCCGTCACAAAGGCTTTGTCATGCTTTTCCGGTTCGGGCGGTTTGATGCCAAGGATTTCATCAAGCGTGGCACGATCTTCATCTGACAGTTCCACCAGACCTGTGCCTTTGCCATCGGGCGAGTAAATCAGGTGCAGTTCCCCTTTGTCTTTCAGCAGCAACAGGATGTTGGCCTGCTCGACGCTTACTTCGAGGCTGACAGCGGCTTCGTCCGCGTTCGTTGCCAAACCTGGTTGGGCGTTGCCGTTGACCTGCAGCACTTTGACGCCCTTCAGCAGTGACATTGTTGTGCCGCCAGTACGAGCCTCGTCTGGAGTGAAGCTGGGTGTGAAGTGCACGTCAACAAAACCACCGGGACGTACCATCGGGGCGGGAAGTGTCAGCGTAAGGGCTCGCATACCTGGGGAGACGTCGGGATCTGGCCCTTCACCTGCGGGGTAGAGGTCCTCAGTGCTAATTGGCTCGGCTGCTTTGATATCGTTCTTCACGATACGGTTCAGCAGAATGCGATTCGAGCGCGCGATGTCGCGTGTAATGGTCGACGCACGAGCACGTCCCATCCCGATATGGGCTTCGGTAATGAGCGTTCCCGCTTTCAAATCGGTGAGCGCCATGGGGATGACGTCGATTTGCTCTTCCGGTTGTTCAACCGTCGCGAAGAGCATTTTCTTTCCGAAGTACATGGCGACCAAAACGGCAATGGCCCCCAGCATCAACATGGTCAGCAGGGCAGGTGATAAACGTCTCACGTTTCAACTCCAGTAAATTCTGTCGGACAACGGCACGGACTACCGTGGTCAGGTGGTGGTGACGTGAATAAACCTGTTCACGTTCAGGCGGGGTTTATTCCTTGGTCATATGGGTTTCAGCCACAATCGTTTTTCCTTTCAACGAGTAGCCAATGGCCCACAATAAATCCGGTGACGCATCGGAAGAGGGAATCTCGACGGTGACGACAATTTCATCACCCGAGTGTTCACCCATCCGCGCATACACTTTGGCATTACTTCGCAGTCTCGGCGTCAGGCTGCGATGCACGGCAGCAATGACGTCCCCTTCATAAACTCCATGGAGCGTGGCCAGCCGCGCTCCCGCATGGGCTGCGTCTTCGACTTTGCCCTGTGCGAGGAACAGAAATGAAAACTCAAACATTCCCATGAGAATGAGCATGAGAATGGGCAACACCAACACGAGTTCCATGGTGAGGGAACCACGTCGCCGGTGACGAGTTTTCAAATTCTGGTTCTGGGTTTTCATGGTGTTAATCCGCCGTCCTATTCCGCTGGAGCCGTGACCGGTGCCGACGGAGTATTCGGTTGCGGGATTTCATTAATCGTAGGTGCTTTCCACAGCAGGACAGCCCAGGTTGCAATCGCGACGGGAGTCGCGAAGGCCATGAATCGTCGCTTCTGTTTGTCGTCGACCGATTCCGCCTTCGGTTTCGCACCAGAGGGGGTCTTACCGGTTCCGACATACTGACTCTTTGTGTTCCGGAACCCTTTGGTCACGACGCTGAAGAGCACAACGCCCACGGTTCCGAGAATGACCGCACAAATGCTGACGAACAGCACATAGAGCGTCAGACGAAAGCCAAGCCAAATGCTCAACGCGCCCATCAGTTTGACGTCACCAGCACCGCCGCTGCCGACAAACCACAGGACGAACAGAATGCCGAAGCCAACAACAAAACCGAGTACGCCATCCAGCAGGTGTTCCCAACCGAACATGAACGACACGGCAATTTGATATACCAATCCCAGTCCCAGCATCGGGAGCGTCAGGAAGTTGGGAATGCGTCGGGTACGCGTATCCCACACTGCCGCCGCGGCCGTGAAAATTCCGGTCGCAGCAATCATGATCAGCGTGGCAGGATGAAGTGAGAACATCGTGTCCGGTTTCGGTTGATGTACAAATACCTTGGCGGAAGCGCGTTGCCAGAGACACGCACTTTCTCCATCTTATGTTGCAACCCTACCACACGTTTCCAAAAAGATTCCCCGAACCAGTAAACTGACCCGACATTCCCCAACCGCACTTCCGGAAATGTCGGTTGAGAGTCCGGATTTGGCGATTAGGGGATGTTTAGGTTTCGCAACACTGCTCAATTGTCTTTACGCTGCTGTGGTGAAAGTGCAACGCCGTGTGCGAGCTTCACGGACTGATTGTGATGTTTGGAGCGATTGTTTCGACGGGAAAGACTCGTCGCAGACGCTGATGAAAGAAACGACTATGAGCCGATGGAATTCAGTCTTGCTGCTGCTGATTGCAGCCGTCTACGCACCTACCGTTGTAAGGGCAGCGGAATCGTCGCGTCCAAATATTGTGCTGATTCTCATTGACGACCTCGGTTGGCCGCACCTGAGTTGCTACGGCTCTGAATACTACGAGTCTCCCGCGATCGATGCCGTCGCCCTTGAGGGATGTCGATTCACCGACTTTTACGCGGCTGGTGCCGTCTGCTCACCGACCCGGGCCAGCATCCAGAGCGGCCAGTACCAAGTGCGTCATGGAATCACCGATTTCATTCCGGGGCATCCCCATCCGTTCGCCAAACTGACCGTCCCGAAAGTGAGCGGTGAACTGCCGCTTGAAGTAGAGACGCTTGCCGAAGCATTGAAGAGACAGGGATACACCTCTGGCTACTTTGGAAAGTGGCACCTCGGTGGTGTGGAGTTCGAACCAGACAAACAAGGCTACGACGAGTCCCTCGTGACCAAGGGACGCCATTTCGGATTCCAGACCAGTCCTCCGAAAACCATTGATGAAGCGACTTACCTCGCCGACTACCTCACTGATCAAACGGTCGATTTCATCAAGCGAAACCGCAATCAGCCATTCTTCGTACAGCTCTCACATTTTGCCGTACACATTCCGCTGGAAGCAAAAAAAGAGGCCATTGCCTACTTCAAAGAGAAACCGAAACCCGAGGACATGGTTTCGCATCCCACGTATGCGGCCATGGTCAAACACGTTGACGAAAGTGTCTCGCGAGTGACTGCCACGCTTCGCGAGTTGAACTTGCATGAGAACACCTTGCTCGTCATTACGTCCGACAATGGTGGCTTGCGGCGTTCAGCCAATGGTGGTGCCGAGGTGTCTGAAAACACGCCGCTACGAAACGAAAAAGGAAGTCTCTATGAAGGTGGGATTCGGGTGCCGCTCATCATCCGCTGGCCCCAAGTCATTCCCTCAGGCGCCGTTTGTGCCGAACCGGTCATCAGCGTCGATTTCTGGCCCACCTTCTTCGAGGTTGCTGGCGGCGATTTGCAGTCGGTCAATCATCCCGTCGACGGCGTGAGCCTGCAGCCGGTCTTCAAGGACCCACATACAAATCTCGGACGGGAGGCCATATTCTTCCACTACCCTCACTATCATCACAGCACCCCAGCGAGTGCTGTCCGAGCCGGTGACTGGAAGCTTCTGGAGTTCCTGGAAGATGGACACATCGAACTCTACAACTTGAAAAATGATTTGAGTGAAAACAACAATCTTGCAGAAAATCAGGTCGAAGTCGCAAATCGACTCAAGCGTCAGCTTGCGGACTGGCGCGACGAAATTGGAGCGGCCATGCCGACTCCAAACCCCAATTACAATCCGGAGCAGGCCGAAGATATTGTCCGGCCAAATCGACTTAAGCCGCGAGTTAATCGGCAGTAAAACCGGAACATCCACGCCGCCCGAAACGGTGCCCGCGTTTCTTCCCGGAAGCCACGACATTCTTTCTTGACGTTCTGCAATCAGTGCCGATCCCACAGTGCAAGGGATTGTGATCTTGGGGACTTAGCGAAGTTATTCGTCTCATAACGGTGAACTTCCAATTCTAAGGATGGAATCACCCCGACCGATTCTTCCAATTCATCCTGTCGCACTGCGTTTGACGAAAACTCAGTGTGTCCGGAATCCTGCAGAATACGCCGGGAAAGATCTGTCCATGCCTCGGAAAGCCGTTTGGCCGTTAATCTTTTGTTTCGCCCTCGTTCTCGCGAGCAGTCCAGTTTCTGCTCAGCTCAGAACGTTTCGGCGGCCAGGTACTCCCACGCGCCCTCAGCCACCGTTTGGCGCGGCTCGGGAAGAGCAGCAGCAACAGGCTGAGCCGTTCACATTCCAGGGCGCGCTGCCACCAGCACCGAAAGTTCCTGGCGTCGCACTTCGTCCCGGCACAGCACCTGCCGAAGATTTGGACGAACTCGTCAATCAGGC
>JACKHO010000018.1 GCA_020638955.1 Planctomycetaceae bacterium
CAGGGCAAACCGACGAAGAAAGTCGCCAGGCCTGCGGCGCCCTCAGCGGAATCGACGGACGGTGACGACGAAGATAATCCCTTCGGCGTTGATACCACTGCGAAAACGAAAGCAATTCCGCTTTCTCGGAAGCCGACCCAGTCTCGCACAGTGCTGGTCAAATGCCCCATGTGCGAAACGGAAGGTTACATCAGCCCGTCCGATGCGGGTAAGCATGTCCGCTGCGGAAACGCAGATTGCATGGTCCCCGTGTTTCGTGCCCCGAAAGCGGAAGTCGAAGAAACGGTCACGGAAGCACCGCCGCAGGAGGGGATGTCACCGCTCATCAAATTCGGCGTTCCTCTGGCGCTGGTGGCCTTCGTGGGAGCTGGTTGGTTCTACTATTCGGCGATGAATCCCGCCCCTGTTGAAGCTCCACCAGTTGATATGGGAAGCATTCCGACCGGGAACGGTGGCGGACCCGAAGAACACAATCCAGAAAACGTCGGGACACCAACGGAGGTCGTCGCCACGAAGAAAGGGACCGCCGAGTTCGCCGGCACCTTCGCGAAAGGTGCGGCGGCATTGGCAGATGAACGGCGGCCCAAAAAACGCTCGCATGAATACGCTCGCCAGTTAGCAACAGAGATTCTGGCTGACCATGGCCAAGTGAATGCCGCAGTCGCCGAGTTGGTACAACTCGAAACCATTTCTAAAAAATCCACCTACCATCAAATTGGGCCGCACGTCGAACTGGGATGGCAGGCTCACACAGCCGGAAAAACTGCCGACGCGGAAAAGCATGCGAAAGCGGCGCTAGAACTGGTCAAAGACCCGTCCGTGCCCAAGGCGGTTCGTCGAACTCTGGATGCCGAAGTCGCCACCATTGCACTGCTCGCTGAACTCAGCCTCGCTGGCGAAGCGCTCGAGCGACTTAATGTTCATCAAACATCAACACCTCGCGGTCATCTTTCCATGTTGTGGACCGCGGCAATTCATGGCCAGACATTTGACGTCGAAGTGGAGGCCAACGCTCCCTGGCACATTGAGGCTCCCTGTCCTGTCTGGATTGCGGTCATCGAAACCATTGTGGCGCGTGGTGACGCCAGCATTGCTCAGTCGTTCTGTTCGCAACACCCCACTGTTGTGGGGCAGGAAGCTTGCCTGGCCGCGTGGGCCGGTCGTTCAGTGCTCGTCGCAGAGAAGGGAACTGTTCCTGAAGCGGTAAAGACGGCAATTGCAAATGCCAAAACTCCCTCAGCCAAAGTTCGCATGCTGTCGGCAGTGGCGTACGCACAATTGGCCAGCGGCAACAGCAATGGTGCCAAGGAAACACTTGCTACCGCCGTCACGGAATTGGCCAACCTGGGTGAGCCCCAGCCCATTCCATTGCCGGGAATGAAAGAAATCTACGAAAGTAAAGGCAAGCCGCACGCAGGACTTCCAGACCCTGCCATCGCACAGGCAAAGGCGTTCGCTGCGGCGGACGTGGCACTGGTTCAGTTCAGCATGAATGATACTCAAACAGCCTGGGAAACCCTGCAAACCGCCATGAGCTGGGCACGAGTGATGGCCCCGAGTGCCGCCGCAACGCAAGGCTTACTGGATGACTGCGAGAAATCATCCGATACAATCAAGGCTCAACTCGCCAACGTCGCCCCCAAGGGAACTTCGGACTTCCTGGCCTTTAATCAGTACCGACGTCAATGCGGAAGTTTGCACGGCGAGGCGACTGCCCGTCATCAGTTCCAGGAAGGATTGCTTGAGGCAGTTGCTCTGCTGGGCGATTTGCATGATGTCTGGAACTATGCATCCAGCCAGTCCAACGAAGCAGACAAGTCGCAACAGGAACCTTACCTCGATGGCGAACGTCCTCGCCTGTTGAGTGTCCTCCTGATGCAGGCCGACGTAAGTGATCGGCAACTTGCTGACGAAATTCGAAAGTCCCGAGAAAAACCAGTTACGGCGAATACTTTGGACTGGTTGCGGTCGACGTTGCCTGGAATGACAGACTCCAAAGAAAAGTATAGCGAAGCGGCCGTGGCCATTCGTCGTGAGCAACGAACTTCGGACGATGGGAAAGCCGCACCATTCAAGCTCGAGGAAATCCTGCTGCGACATTTCAGTCAAATTCAGAAGCAGGCTGCACCAGGCGAGTTCGTGGAACTTGTCGAAGGAATCGATGCGACCACTAACGAGGACCTGCTCCGGCTCTACGGTGGCTGGAAAGGTTCACACGAGGAAGTCGAAGCTGTCACCAAGTCCATCGAAGCCAGCCGAACCCTCGACATTACACTCAAGCTGTCGTTTCAACGCGGCGTGGTTGATTCCCTCAACTAGCCCAACGACCGCTCATTTTGCACAAAACTGGTTTTCGTCGCGGTCGTGAAGAAACGCGTACGGACACACATCGGAGCACACAAATCATGTCCACCGAACTTCCCATTGCCCCGACTAGCACAGACGCTCCCTATGAAGATCCGCTCGATTTGATGGATGAAATCGACGCGCTGAAAAAGGAAAAAGACGCCACCATACTGGCGCACTTTTACACGGACGGGGAAATCCAGGATATCGCCGACTTCACGGGAGACTCGCTTAAACTCGCCCGCGACGCCACCAAGGTTACCACTTCGACGATTGTGTTTGCCGGCGTGCACTTTATGGGTGAGTCGGCGAAAATCATGAACCCGGAGAAGACGGTTCTCATTCCCGATCTTCTTGCTGGCTGTTCACTCGCTGAGAGCTGTCCGCCCGACAAGCTGGCCGCGTTTCAGGAAGAACTTCGCGCCCAAGGCCGCGATTTTGTGACAGTGGCGTACATCAACACGTCGGCCGCTGTGAAGAGTTTGTGTGATTGGATTGTCACCAGCGGAAACGCTCGCGAACTTATTGAGCAGCAGGTTCCCAAGGATAAAGAAATCCTGTTTGTGCCCGACCAGCACCTGGGACGGTACCTCATGGAAGTCACGGGCCGTGACATGATTCTCTGGCCCGGTTCCTGCATGGTTCACGAAATCTTCAGCCTGCAAGATTTGAACAGAGCCAAGCGGCGGAATCCCGACAGCATTATTATCGCTCACCCGGAATGCCCACATAACATTCTGGAAGTTTCCGACTTCATTGGCGGCACGGAAAAACTGCGGCAGTTCTGCATGTCGAAAACGGAGCCCACGACATTCCTCGTGGCCACGGAAGTCGCCATGATTCACCCCCTGAAACAGGCCGCTCCGCAACACGAGTACGTTCCCGTGCCGGGAATTATGGCCGACAGCGGCGAAACGTGTGCCTGCAATCGTTGCCCGCACATGGCACGAAACACCCTTCAGAAGGTGCGCGACTGTCTCCGAGACGGCGGGCCGGAAATTACGTGGCAGCCGTTCTTCGACAAGGCGAAAGAAGTGCTGGAACGCAGTTTGTTGGAATCGCCGAAACAGCCGCCTGCCGGTGACTAGCGAGAGTTTCGCGCACGTGGATTCGCATACGGCATTAGAGTAACCCGGAAATTGGTACCCTCACTTCCGCAACCGCTTAATGACCTCTCACCGCCCCGACGAGCACACCTCGTCGGGATACTGGGTTCCGGAATGCAGTCGCTGGCAATCTTGCTGCTGCAACATGGCTGGCAGTTGACCGGGTCTGATGCCAGCCCACGTGCGGAACGTCAGTGCCGAACCGCATTCCCCGGTGTCACAGTTCATGGTGCACACGCTGCAGAGAACGTTCCGGTTGACTGTGAACTGGTCATTTACACCGCTGCACTTCCTCCGAGTAACCCCGAGCTGGCCACTGCACGCAGCCGAGGAATTCCCGTTTGCAGCTATGTCGACATGCTGGCCGCACTCATGTCGACGCGGTTTGGCGTGTCGATTGCGGGTACGCATGGTAAGAGCAGCACCACGGCCATGGTGCAGAACATTCTCGAAGCTGCCGCTCGGCCCTCAATTTCGCTCTTTGGAGCGCAGCCCATCAAGACGCCACAGTCAGTTCCGCTGACGACTGGCCGCGAGGACATTTGCGTTGTCGAAAGCTGTGAGTTTCGCTCGCATTTTCTGCAGCTGAGACCAAAGCTCATCTGCCTGACCGGTATCGAGCCCGACCACTTTGATTGCTTCGCCACCATTGAATCGGCCCGAACGGCCTACGCGCAGTTCTTAAATCTGCTCCCCGATAACGGGATCTGCGTTTTCAATACCAGCGACAGCAATGCCCGTGAACTGGCGACCAGCCTGAGTTGCCGGACCGTCAGTTATAGTCGCCATGACTCAAATGCCGACTGGTCGGCAACTCACATTGAACATCAGGGTGAGAGGTTTGGCCTGAGACATCGAGGCCATGAAGTTGGAACGGTGGATTGGAACCAGTGGGGACTGCATCAGGTCGACAATGCGATCGCCGCCGCGGCAACGTGTCACGCCCTGGAAGTTCCTATAGAGCACATCATCGCCGGACTGAGTCAGTTTACTGGTCTCAAGCGGCGTTTAGAACCACGCGGCAGCATAAACGGCGTCACTTGGATTGACGACTACGCACATCATCCCACGGCCATTCAGTCGGTCCTGGAAAGTGTTCGTGCCCGCCGGGAGTCTGACAATTCGCAACTTTTCGCAGTATTTCAGCCGCATCAGGTGAATCGAACCAAAAGTCTGATGCAGGATTTCGCGAAATCGCTGACACTTGCCGATGAAGTTTTCATCCTGCCGGTTTTCGGTGCCCGGGAAACTGCGACGACGGAGTTTGTCGAATCGGCCAAACAACTTACACTGCACGTACAACAACTGGGAACGCCAGCCACATTTGTGCCTGGATTCGCGGAACTGGAACAATTCCTGAAGACTTCGCCGACAGCGGGAGATATCGTCCTCACGCTGGGCGCCGGTGACATCGACCAAATCTACCTATGAGTTTACTCGATCAATTCAGCGACATTACGAAATCTGACGAGCCCATGGCCCAGTACACGTGGCTCAAGGTCGGTGGTCCTGCGCAGTGGTTCATCGAACCACGGAATCTCGATGAACTCGAAGCCGTCGTGCGAGCCTGTTTCGCCGAAGGCATTCCCGTCCGGCTGCTGGGCGGCGGCTCCAATATCCTCATTCGCGACGAAGGTGTCAGCGGCGCTGTCATTCGGCTGGCCTCTGATGCGTTTCGGCGTGTCTCCGTGGAAGGCACCACGGTAAAGGCGCAAGGGGCGGCGGTTCTCTCCAACGTCATTTCAGAGTCGGTCAAGGCGGGGCTGGCAGGACTCGAAACGCTGGTTGGAATTCCCGGAACAATTGGCGGAGCCGTCCGTAACAACGCTGGCGGTCGACACGGGGAAGTTGGACAGTTCGTCAAATCGGTTGGTGTTATGACCATCGCTGGCGACCGTTTCGTTCGCCAGGGTGATGAGCTGTCGTTCGACTACCGGTTCAGCAGCATCAACGAACTCGTCATTACCGACGTCACGCTACAACTCGTTGCCGAAGACGCCGACGAAGTGGCTCGCCGCATGCACAAGCTGTGGGTGCTGAAGAAGTCGACTCAGCCGCTTTCATTTCAATCAGCAGGATGTATTTTCAAAAACCCACGTGGCTTGAGTGCCGGTTCCATGATCGAACAGGCGGGGCTCAAAGGAACGCGGGTTGGCAAGGCAGAAGTGAGCGATCGCCACGGGAATTTCATCGTCACCTACGAAGGCGCGACAGCCAAAGACGTCCTCAACCTGATTGACCTCGTGAAGGCGCGCGTCAACGAAGTGCACAGCATTAGCTTGGAAACCGAGATTCAGATTTGGTAACTGTTCGAGTTGCTGTTATCGAGAAGCGGCCCCGGTTGACGAACCGGTTGGCACGCTCAAGTTCCAAAGCTTCGGGGCTCTCCTACCATTGGCTTCCACTTGCTGATGACCCGGCTGTTCAAGGCGACCCGTTAAAGTCGAATACGTATGACGTCATTGTTGTGCGGATTTCTCCCGAAGAGACTGGCATACTTGGACGGTTTCTTGAGGAACGGCCTCGTCAGGTTCCAGTCGTACTGGTAGCCGACTTCACAACCGAGGCAGAGTTTCTGCTGCGTGATTTGGGTATCGAGGCTCTCCTGCCTCGAACCACAAGTGACGAGACAATTCACAAGACGGTGGGATATCTTTATGAGAGTTGCTATTCCATCTGGCGACTGGACAGTCGCTGAATGCCTCGGCTATACACTCCGAAAACAACTGAAAGGAAAAAGTATGCTGTGCTCCTCTCGTCAATTCGTTGTGCTGTCCGCGTTGCTGACTTGCCTGCTCGCAATGGCACCGAATGTCCAAGCGGTTGAATCGTTTCCCGGCAAAGTCAGCGACTGGAACGGATTCAAACGGTACGACTTTGAGGTTGATGGAAACCCAGCACTTGTCGTTACTCCCGAGAAGGCGGCGCCGGGCCGTCCCTGGGTGTGGCACGGCGAGTTTTTTGGTCACAAGCCGAATCCTGACATCGAACTGCTCAATCGCGGATTCCACATTGCCTATCTCAGAGTTCCCGACATGCTCGGCTCACCGGAAGCGGTGTCGCACTGGAACACCTTCTACGCGGAACTCACCGGCAAATACGAATTGGCCGACAAGGTGGCACTCGTGGGACTCAGTCGCGGCGGCCTGTACTGCTACAACTGGGCGGCCAAAAACCCAACGAAGGTTGCCTGCATTTACGGTGATGCGCCTGTCTGTGACTTCAAAAGCTGGCCCGGTGGATTTGGGAAAGGCAAAGGAAGCACGCGGGACTGGAAACTCGTGCTGGAGCGTTACGGATTCGAATCTGACGACGAAGCTCGCGCCTATGACGGAAATCCAGTCGATCAACTCAAACCTTTAGCCGATGCGCACGTGCCGCTGCTCCACGTCTACGGCAACGCGGACGACGTCGTTCCCTGGGACGAAAATACGGGACTTTTGGCCGCGCGCTATCGTGCATTGGGCGGCCAAATCACGCTCATTGAGAAGCCCGGAATTGGACACCATCCCCACGGATTAAACGACTCCACACCCATCGTCGAATTCATCGAACGGCATGCCTCTGTAATTAGGGAGCAGAAGCCACTGGGCCGGAATGATGCCGTTGGCAAAGCCTCGGAGACTTTGGAGCCCTCACGCCAAATGGTTTACCAGGTCATTGATGGAAAAGAGTACTACCTGCATCTCTTCGAGCCAGAGGGGTTGGCCGAAAAGAAACCCGTCCCATGTTTTCTCGTCATTCATGGCGGCGGCTGGACCGGTGGCGAGCCACGCAGGATGTATCCCTTCGCGGACTACTTTGCGAAGCGTGGAATGCTCGGCGTCAGCCTGCACTACCGACTGCTCAACAAACAACTCGGCACAACCGTTTTCGACTGCGTGGCTGATGGTCAAACCGCTGTCCGGTTCTTGCGTACGCATGCTGAAGAGTTGGGAATCGACCCTGACAAAATCGTCGTGAGTGGTGGGTCAGCCGGTGGTCATGTCGCCGCCGCCACGCAGTTCTTCAATGGCACTCCGAATGATGTCTCGGCAAAGCCCAACGGACTCGTGTTGCTGTTTCCAGTGATCGACACGTCATCTGCGGGATATGGCCAGGCCAAAATTGGTGAACCGTGGGAACAACTTTCCCCGGTTCACAACGTGGCCAAAGGTTGGCCACCAACAATTCTGTTCCACGGAACGGCTGATAACGTCACTCCATTTGCTGGCGCAGAAGCCTTTGCCGCTGCCATGAAAGAATCGGGGAATACACTCCGCTTCCATATTCACGAAGGGGGAGACCACGGTTACCTCATGCGTGACGAAGCCTTGTTTCAGCAAACACTGAAGCAAACTGAAGAATTCCTGGTCGAACAAAACCTTCTGCCAGCGAATCGCTAGCCGTTAAGCAAATTTCCGAAAGTCTCATGGTGATGAAACATCTGACATTGCTGCCACTGTTATTCATTGTGTGGGTGAACAGCGTCACGCTGGCCGAAGACTGGCCGCAGTGGGGTGGTCGGCAGCGGGATTTAGTTTGGCGCGAAACGGGAATTGTGTCGCAGCTTCCGCCAGGAAAGCTGCCGAGGGTCTGGTCGGTTCCTGTCGGCGAAGGATACTCTGGACCGGCAGTCGCAGACGGGAGAGTCTTTCTCACCGACCGCGTACATGCCGAGGGGCGCCGTGGCGTCGAACGGGTTTGGGCGTTCGATGCAAACACTGGCGCAGTTCTGTGGAAGCACGAGTACGATTGTGAATACACCATCAGCTACCCGGCAGGTCCACGGGCGACACCAACGGTCGATGGAAACCGCGTCTACACCATTGGTGCCGTCGGCAATATGTTTTGTTTTGATGTTGCGACAGGCGAGGTTATTTGGAGCAAGAACTTCCAGAGTGATTACCAGACCAAACTCCCAACGTGGGGAATGGCAGCGGCCCCACTGGTTCATGGAAATCAGTTGATTACGTTGGTCGGCGGCCCTCGGGCATTGCTGGTCAGTTTTGACAAACTCTCAGGAAAAGAGCTGTGGCGTGCTCTCGATGATCCTGCCATTGGCTACTGCCCGCCGGTCCTGTTTAACATTCACGGGCAAGAACAACTCATCTGCTGGCATCCTCACAGCGTCACTGGACTCGACCCAAGCAATGGTCAGATTCTGTGGAATACGCCTTTCCACGTGCAGGCCGGACTGACGGTCGCCACACCGCGTCAGGTCGGCAACCGCATTCTGGTCACCGCGTTCTATAACGGGTCGCGACTCATCGAAATCGCAGAAGACGGACGGGGAGCGAAGTTTGTCTGGCAGGGAAACAGTGACAGTGAAATCGACACTGATGGACTCCACGGTCTTATGTGTACCCCGTCCATTCACGGAAATGAAATCTACGGCGTTTGCAGTCATGGGCAACTGCGTTGTCTCGATATCGCCACGGGCAATCGGATTTGGGAATCAACCCAGCCCACCGGAAGCGGACGCTGGTGGAACGCGTTTCTCATCGAACAAGACGGGCGTTATTTCATTCACAATGAGCAAGGCGAGCTGATCATCGCCAAGCTGAGCAGAGACGGATACGACGAGTTGTCGCGGTCACTCCTGGTCGAACCAACGCGACCCGTACAACGTCGTCAAACAATCTGGTCCCACCCCGCGTTTGCCATGCGAAGCGTCTTCGCACGTAACGACAAAGAACTCGTGAGAGTCAGTCTGGCCGAAGCGAAATAGCCGCCCACTCAACTCAAACCTTCAGTAACAAACGACGCCATGCCGCCGAAACGTAGTGCGACGCCAGCAGCGAAGAAACACAAAACGTCCCTGCGTCCTGCTGAACGTGCCGCGCGCGTTGTGGAACTGCTGAAACAGGAATTCCCAGTCGCCGAATGTGCGCTGCAGCATGATTCACCGTATCAGTTGCTGGCGGCAACCATTCTGTCCGCACAATGCACTGATGAACGGGTCAACAAAGTGACCCCCGCACTTTTTAAAGCCTATCCCACACCCTTCGAACTCGCCGAGGCTCCGCAGGAAGACGTCGAGGAAATCGTTCGCAGTACTGGATTCTTTCGAGCAAAGGCGGAGAATCTGAGGGGTATGGCCCGAAAAGTGGTCGATGACTTTGCAGGTGAAATCCCAACGAACCTCGACGACCTGGTTTCTCTGCCTGGCGTCGGGCGGAAAACGGCGAACGTTCTACTTGGCACGTGGTATGGCATTGCCAGTGGTGTCGTGGTTGACACGCACGTCAAACGCATCACGACGCTCATAGGTCTCACCAAGAGCAATACACCCGAGGCCATCGAACGCGACCTCATGAAGTTGCTTCCTGAAGAGGAGTGGGTGGAGTTCTCGCATCGGATTATTTACCACGGGCGAAAAACCTGCATTGCACGCCGACCAAAATGCGAAGCCTGCGGCCTGATATCCGTTTGCCAGCGCAAAGGATTGCCCAAGCTGCCTGGGAAGTAATTGCAGCAGTGACTTCGGAATGCGGCGAAACCGCAAACTGCTATACTCCGTCACGACATCGCGGGATCAAGGAGTGAGTCATCGTGAGTAAGTATTATCTGGGTGTTGATATCGGTGGAACGAGCACCAAGGCCGGAGTCGTCACTCGGGAAGGACGCACTCTCGCCAAAACCCGTGTTCCCTCTGTGCTGCACAAGGGGCGTGAAGCAGGTTTGGCCGGCCTGTACGAGACGCTGGATCGAATTGTCGACGAAAGCGGCGTCGGCTGGAGCCAAATCCGGGGGATTGGTGTCGCCGCGCCTGGCACAATGGACATCCCGGCAGGCGTTATTTTTCATCCTTTCAATTTGCCGGGATGGGAAAACCTGGCAATTCGCGATTTGGTGACCGAGCACTTTCGCAAGCCTGCAATTCTGCAGAACGACGCCAACGCCGCCGCCTATGGCGAATACTGGCTCGGCGCTGCGCACGATGCCCGCAGCCTCATGTTCTGGACACTTGGAACCGGTATTGGCGGCGGCATTGTCGTGAATGGCGAAATCGTAACCGGTGCCCATTCACACGCTGGTGAATGCGGTCATATTGTCATTCAAATGGAAGGCGGTCCGATGTCGCCTCACGGAATTCACGGGTCGGTTGAACAGTATGCCGGAGCGAAAGGATTAATACGTCGCTGTGAAGCGGCGCTCAGGGCTGGCGCACGTTCGTCCATCAGGGAAAAAATTGAAGGGGGCGAAGAACTCACGCCCCTGCTCATTGCCGACTGCGCCATCCAGGGTGACGAACTGGCGGAACGCCTCGTACTCGAAACGGGACGCTACCTGGCCATTGGCTCCATCAATATCATCCACACCATTAACCCCGAAATGATTCTCGTCGGCGGGGCGATGACGTTCGGTCAGTATGAAACTCCCATCGGACGAAAGTTCATGGATGTACTCCGGCAGGAAGTCCGCTCCCGCACGTTCCCTATTCCCGCGGAACGGACACGTATCGACTACGCCCGACTCGGTGGCGACGCCGGTTTCATTGGAGCGGCGGGCTGCGCCTTGAAGGCGTTCGGCTAGAAAGACTTCCAAACAAATCAGGGCGAACCCCATGTCCGCCAGAGCGTCCAGAAGGCAGGCGGTGGTGCTTTCCGGTGAATTCTCGCCCTGCTTGCAGATCGTCCCACACATCGCAATAATCCCAACTTGCGGTGCGAATATCATCGCAACTGCCAGCGAATTGCCCTTGTTTGACGCTTCACCTGAACATCGCAAGTCAATTCACAACAGACACTTGCCTCTATAGCTCAATTGGCAGAGCAACTGACTCTTAATCAGTAGGTTCTAGGTTCGATTCCTAGTGGAGGCACTGAATTTCAATGCGTCGAGTGACCAGTTGGTTGCTCGACGCATTTTCTTTTTCGAATGCAGTTTGCTGCGATCCGAATTCCCTCCACTGAATCTGAACCAGGTGATCGCCGCCCAGATTCGGAACTAATTTTTCCGGTAACCATTCGAGGTTTGTCGCCAAGGATGAGGCACGTGATGACGCTGCCGTCTGGTCAATACTCAATCTTCGTGAACAATCCACTTCGCGATTTGGTCGCATGGGCGATGACCCCGATCAAGGCGTCCAACTCATCGTCGGAAATGAAATCGGCGTATGTGTTACCTTTCTTTTGAATGCCTTTGAGCCCGCTACAGATTCTGGTCAAGCGATCGTGGCCATGAAAAGTGACCGATGGACATCCAAACGGCGAAAGTGGTAACTGGAATGGGTCTTCACCATCCCAGTCACTCCAACACAATTCCCACAAATATGGGGCCCGTTCTTCATCGTCGTATAACTCGATGACGTCGGTGTGGACGGCGAAGTAACCGCACATCGATGCAAACGCTCGAACGATGTGATGACCATCCGGATGTTCCCAAGTTTCGGCATCACGCGTGTACGTACGAGAGAGTACGATTGAAAGCGCGTTCTGCTCATCGGAATTCAGCGACAGTTGCTCGGCGATTTCGACGCCCAAGTCAGCATCTTTCGAGCCCACCGCATTGACCAGGAGTTGGGCTTGTGACTCGTATAACGTGAGAAAGTGACTACTCATAATCTCACCATCCAGAGCAATTGATTTGGCATATAGGCCAACGAAAACTTGGCCGTCGCAGGAGAATCCTCCCACATCGGTGAATCGCCGACAAGCAGAAACGGTTCCGTTGGACAAGCATTGAGTTATCTGTAC
>JACKHO010000019.1 GCA_020638955.1 Planctomycetaceae bacterium
GCGGCTGCGGCTCCGAATTCGAATGAACCCCCAAAGCCCAAGGGCGCATTGGAGGTTGTGGAACTTCAAACAACGCCCGAAAATGAGCCTGTGGCAATTCCGGCAAGTGCCAAGCCCACAATCATGAAATCGTTAGGATGGGTGGCAAGCCGATTCCGTGTGGCGAACGAATCTCCGCACAACAAGATGTATTACTACTATTCGTTGGAACGCATGGCCGCCCTGGCGAACATCAAGAAAATTGGTTCGCACGACTGGTTTAATGAATGTGCTGACTACGTTATTAGCCGACAAAAGCAGGATGGTTCTTGGGCGGAGAGTACTCACGTCACGCGAACGCCGGAAATCCAGTCATGTTTTGCGGTACTGTTCTTGACGCGTTCGACCGAAAAAGTCCTTAAGAAAACTGCTCCTTCCTATTACGGTAACGGCCTCTTGGCAGGTGGGCGGGGTTTGCCGGACGATCTTTCCAGCGGTTCGTTCAACGGCCGTTCGATGGAGGAAAAGAAGAAGCCGCCCGGACCGCTGGATGAATTGCTGGCCTCACTGGCCAATGCCGGCGAAATCGATGTCAACGAGGTGCAGGAGCAAATCGTTGAGAAGGTGCAGGTCGGTGACCGTAGCGAGCTCGTGAAGCAGAAGGATTTGCTGGTAAAGCTGGTCAAGCATCAGGACTCAAGCGTCAGAATGATGGCCATGTGGGCACTAGGACGGACGGACGACATGCGGCTGACGCAGCACCTCATTGAAGGACTTGATGACGTCGATTTGGGAGTCATGATTGAAGCCCGCAACGCACTCTGCTGGTTGGCTCGAAAACCTCGCGGATTTGGATTCGCGGAAGACCCACTGGACGCTCTCGGCCCCAATCCCGCTCCCGAGGCGAAAACCCAGGCAATTCGCGACTGGAACAAGGGAGTTGTTACCGCGTGGGGCAACTGGTACCTCGAAAATCGCCCGTATGTTGATCGGGGCGATCAGTTCGAAGCCAAGTTGCGACGTCGACTACTCCAGATCAAAGAAGAACTTTAGTCGCACTTTCGGCTGATTCAGACGACTCACGGCATTGAATGGGAATTCAACGCGACGGGTCCGCAATGTGGGGCTAGACTTAGGCGGCATCTCGCCTTACTGTCCCTCGTCGCTACTCATTCAATCAATACGGAGTCTCGCCAGCAATGACGCACACCTGGCACGATGTTACCCCGGGAGAAAATCTTCCGCTTGAGTTTACAGCCATCATCGAAATTCCGATGGGGTCGAGCGTAAAGTACGAACTCGACAAGGAAACCGGGCTGCTGAAGGTCGACCGCATTCTGTATTCCGCCGTTTATTACCCGGCGAACTACGGATTCATTCCCCAAACAATGGCTGACGATGGCGACCCGCTCGACGTGTTGGTCCTCTGTCAGGAAGCTGTTGCACCGCTGACACTCGTACAGGCCCGCGTGATTGGTCTGATGACCATGATCGACGGCGGCAAGAAGGACCACAAAATCCTGGCCGTCGCCATGCACGACCCGGAATATGCCGACGTACAGCAGTTTGACGAGTTGCCTCCGCATCGACTGAACATGTTTCGTCGTTTCTTTCAGGACTACAAGCAACTGGAAGGGAAGACGGTGGAAGTCGATACCATGCAGCCGGTGGAAAAGGCTGTCCCCATTATCGAACATGCACTTCACGAGTACAGCGTGCTGCGTCGCCGTGGATTTCTGAAGAGGTAGACAATGTTTCCGCAATCCAGAATGCGGCGACTGCGCATGCATCCGCAGTTGCGGGAAATGGTTCGGGAGACTTCACTCTCGCCGAAAGACTTCATCCTGCCGTTGTTTGTGCGGCATGGAGTGAATCAGCAAATCCCCATTTCGTCGATGCCCGGCCAATTCCAGTGGAGCGTGGACCGGCTACCCGAAATTCTTGCGGACATTACCGCGGCGGAAATCCCCGCGGTCATTCTGTTTGGTATTCCTGAGCAGAAAGACGCACTTGGCAGCGATGCCTATTGCAGTCACGGAATTGTCCAGCAGGCGGTCCGGGCCATTCGGGAACATGCTCCCGACCTCATGGTCATCACAGATGTCTGCCTTTGTGAATTCACCGACCATGGCCATTGCGGCATCGTCAACGAATCGACAGGCCGGGTAGATGTCGACAACGACGCCACACTCGAATTGCTGGTCGAAGAAGCAGTCAGCCACGCACAGGCTGGTGCCGATATGATTGCCCCCAGCGGCATGATGGACGGTATGATTGCGGCCCTCCGTTGTGGACTCGATGCGAATAGCTTTTCCCACATTCCCATTATGAGTTACGCCGCGAAGTACGCCTCGGCATTCTACGGCCCATTCCGCGATGCGGCGGAAAGTGCCCCGCAGTTTGGCGACCGCCGCACCTATCAAATGGACCCTGCCAACGGCAAAGAAGCCTTGCGGGAAGTGCAGCTGGATGTCGACGAAGGGGCCGATTTGCTTATGGTGAAACCAGCACTCAGTTATCTCGACATCATTCGCCGCGTGAAAGACGCCCATCCCAGCATTCCGCTGGCGGCCTATAACGTCAGCGGCGAATACGCCATGGTGAAATCCGCGGCAGCGTCCGGTTGGATCGATGAACAACGCATCACACTGGAAATTCTCACCAGCATGAAGCGGGCCGGAGCGGACATTATTCTCACGTATCATGCCCTCGATGCAGCAAAGTGGCTCGGCTGATTCGGTGTCGCAACTTAACAATTGTTAAGCAGTTGTGTCGCAGTCTGCAGCGATTTTGAACGGCTTATCGGCAGTGTCTGCCGGGCTATAGTCTGTGCACCAGCGAATGTTCTGGTTCACGTTGACGTTGGCCAGCATCGACGCGATTCTCCCCGGCACTCATTTCCCCGTCTGACATTGCGCCTGTTGGTCATGCCATCAGTTGCCGCTTAGCGTTGCGTGTTTGTGAAACTCCTGTTCAACAGCCGACTTTTGAGCCTCTTGCTGCTCGCGCTTGCGGGAGTCTCAGGGTGCGCGCTGCTCATCCCAGATTCGAACAGGGAAAAGCACAATCCGTTGCCACCCATTGTTGGTCCACGCGACGCAATGGAGCTGGAGGTCTTCATTGTCGACCGGGCCGTCGGTGATCCTCTTATTGGTGATGGACTGTGGGACAGTCTCCACGAGGTCACTTCGATAACGCCCGATTTGAAAGAGCGGCTGGAAGAGCAGGGACTGCGCGTGGCGATGTCACCCTCTCGTCCGCCACGTTCCGTTCAGGCACTGCTCGCCCTCTCGGGTGGCGATGATCCCACCCGACGTACCATTTATCACCGTGTTGTGGTTCCCGCGTCTCAACCAGCGCTCATCCCCATTACGACGTTGGCTTCGCCCATTGAAGTGGCTCTCCCCGCTGAGCATGGGACCAAGGTGAAGGAACTCACACAGGGCGTCTGCCAGCTGCGCATTCAGCTCGACAAGGTCACCGAAGGCTGGGCCAGTCTGGAAGTTCAGCCAGTCATTCAGCACGGTGCGGACATGCTCCGACCGAAAGCGACGGCAGAAGAATGGCTCTTCGAGCAGGGTCAGCAAACCATCATGCTGTATGACCATCGTTTCAATGTGGAACTGAATCGAGGCGAGCTTATTGCGCTGGGCATGACCGGAGAGAGTGGAAACTCGGTTGGTGCCCGCTTCTTTCATGGTGAATGGAACGGCGTTCCTATTGAGCGACACGTCTTCCTGCGGCTTCGCGGAATGCACCGCATTGCTCCGGTGCGTGCTCAGTAAACAGCAGAGTCAATTCGCGGAAGCTTGTTCAAGCAATTGTTGAATTCGGTCTCGCTGCGCGAGCGCCTCTTCGTCATCTGGGGCAAATTCCAGCACTTTGTTGTACGTTTTCAGTGCTTCATCCATTCGCTTCTGTTCTTCGAACACGTGGGCGAGGTCGGCCAGGCAAACAACGTTGTTCGGACGTTGCGCGAGTGCCCGCTGCAATTCCTGTTCAGACTTCACCCAGTCTTCCTGATGAATCGCCGTCGTGGCGGAGAGGCACAGCAGATCGAAGTTTTCTTCGGCATCTTTTGGTAACGAGTCCAATGTCACGCGGGCTGCATCAAATTGACCGGTACGAACGAGGGCATCCACACATTGTACTCGAATCGAGTGAATCTCCGGATAAGCAGCGAGCAACTCTCGCAGTTTGTCGACGACGGCCCCCGTCTCTCCAGAGAGTACGCGTTCATGATACTGACGTGCCTGCCAGTAAGGATCGACTCGCTGCTGCGCGACGAGCTGCAAATAGGGGTTCTCCCAATAGGCCGACTCCGCCGGAAGTGCCTCAGCCTTTTCCTGAGCCTGTTTCGCCAGCTCAACATGACCGGTTGTCATGGCGACATTCGACACGAGTTCCCAGTAATCGCGTCGATCATTGAGCTCTTCCTGCACGGCCTGAATTGACTCGAGTGCGTCGGCCGGCTCAAGTTCGAGCGCATCGATTCTCGCACCGCACAAAAAGGCTCTTTGATTTTGCGGATTGATTTCCAGCGCACGCTTCACCGCTTCCACGGCGGTTCTGAATTCGTTTTGAGACAAATCAATCTCGGCAATGCGAGTTGCGGCCAGCCCATGCTTTTCGCCGCGTGCTTCAGATTTAGCAAACGCTGCACGTGCTTTTTGAGGACTCTCATTCGCCAGAATCTCGCCCAGCAAATAACTCCAGGTAGGATTTGAGGAGTCCAGACTGGCAGCACTCTCGTAGGCCACTACCGCGTCGTAGTCGAATTCGTGGGCGTCGAGCAACATGGCGTAACGTCCCCATTCCGCGCCCGATTGGCTGTCCGACAACACAACTTTTCGCTGCTCTTCAATTGCGCGTGCCACTTCGGGAAACGCTTGTGACAAATCGGGATTCGGCACTTCCGGCAATCGTGGATGCGTATCCCCAATCCACAGTACAACAACAATGGTGAGGGCAATGCAGCCGAGTATCGACGCGAAAACGATTCTACTCTGCATCGCTCCGGCCTCGTTTGATGTCGACAAACAGTGAATGCGAATTTGCGACAGGAAGTTCCGGGAGATCCGACGGCGGAGCGTACGCGTTAAAGCAGCCGACGAGCGGCATAAGGCAAGCAGCAAACATGAATTCCCCGTTCCGTTGCATCAGACTTCTTGTTGCACTGGCTCGTTACTGAACGGAATTCCCCAAATTCGCAAACGCCACTCGTCCACCTTGATTGGCAGTCTGGCCTCGCGTTCAAGGACGTATCATACTTGCAAATAGGCTGGCCGTCAGCGCAGTATCGAACGGAGAAACTGCTATGCTCAGTGGCGCAAGCATTTTTCCAAAGATGAATTGCCAAAGGCAGCGAGAAACGACAAAATGTCTACACTTGCCGTGAAGACGTCTTTCGCCTGGAGTTCCAATTATGGAAGCGGTCAAACCAAAAGTGCTCATTGTTGATGACGCGAAGGCCGACCGCGTTCGAGCTTCGGGAATCATTGCGCGGTGGCGGGAGTGCGAAATCATTGAAGCGGCAAATGGTCGTGCAGCGATTGACGAAGTCGGCACGCATTTTCCCGATGTGATTCTAACCGACTTGCACATGCCGGAAATGGATGGGCTGGAACTGGTTGCTGCCGTGCGGGAAGAACATCCCGGAATTCCTGTCATTCTCATGACGGCCAAAGGGAGTGAGGAAATTGCCGCTCAGGCCCTGCGTCAGGGAGCGGCGAGCTATGTCCCAAAGCTACGGATGCAGGACGATTTGGTTCCCACGCTGAATCAGGTCTACCACACTTCCGCTTTGGCACATGGGCAATCTCGCCTGATGCATTACATGACGGAGTCATCCACGTCATTCGTGCTGCGAAACGACAGAATGCTCATTCGGGCCTGTGTTCGCCATTTGCTGAACCTGCTTCGCTGTGTTCCGCTCGGTGATGAAACAGAACGACTTCGCGTCGGTATTGCGCTCCACGAAGCTCTGGAAAATGCGTTTCTCCGGGGCAATCTGGAAATCAAACCGTCCGAAGTGACATCTGAGAGGCCGTTGACCGAGCTTATCAGCGAGCGACTGCAGATTGAGTCAATTGCGCTGCGCCGAATTCATGTGCATTACCACGTCTCACGAAGCGGTGCCGAGTTCACAATTCGAGATGACGGACCTGGCTTTGATGTCGCCAGCCTCTGGCAGGACGATTCCTCTGGACTGCACAATCACGAAGGAAACCGTGGACTGACGTTGATGAAATCAGTTATGGATTCCGTCGAATTCAATGACTTGGGCAACGAAGTACGCCTCACCAAAATGGCCGTACCCGCAGCAACTGCCTGACCCGGTTCACAGACGACTGAGGGATTCTCTTTCTTGTTGCTGCATACGCAGTGGCTGGCCATGCTCTGATGTGATATCAAGAGTTCTACACGTGCCGTTTGGCACGACAGGACTTCAGTCATCAATGCGCTGGCAGGTAACACAGCAATGATTGAGAATGACCCCGCAGCAGACGGAATCGATTTCTTCGCGAATTTCGAAAAGCCGGAACAGCTCAGCCTCGTTGTGGGGCAATTGCTCGGTTCACTGAACGACATGGTTTGGTGTACGTCGCTCGACGGAACGAAGCTGTTATTCATGAACTCCGCCGCGGAGCGAATTTACGGCCAGCCCATCGAAGTTCTGCTCTCCGATATGTCCGTCTGGCGCGATGCGATCCATCCTGAAGATCGTCGAACGGTGGCGAATAATCTGAATCGCTTGTCAGACGTCGATTACATTGAGTCGCAATATCGAATCCGTCGGCCCGACGGCACAATTCGCTGGCTGCGGGACACGGTCCGCGTTGTTCAAGACTCCCATGGCGCTGCCTGCTGCATTGCCGGAATTGCGACGGACATCACCGAACAGAAACTCGCCGAGTCGACTGTTGAAGAGTCGAAGGCGGTATTCAATGCGCTCGTGGAAAGTCTGCCGCTCAATGTGCTGCGTAAAAACATGCAGGGGCAGTTGGTGTTTGCCAATCAACGCTGCTGTCGGGCACTGAATCGACCGTTGAATGACATTGTCGGCAAAACCGATTTCGATTTGTTTCCGCAGGAATTAGCCACGAAGTATCACGAGGACGATCTGGAGGTCCTCCGCTCTGGGAAGGACCGCATCGACATTGAAGAGCACCGCACGCCTGAAGGGAAAACGATTTATGTCGAAGTCTTGAAAGGTTGCGTGTACGACTCGAAAGGTAATGTCTCAGGAATACAGTGTCTGTTCTGGGATATCAGCAACCGCGTTTATGCGGAATTGGCGCTTGAACGCGAACGCGATTTGCTGCGTACGCTTATGGACAACCTGCCCGATTTGATTTTCGTCAAAGATCGCGAAGGAAAGTTTCTCACCGTCAATGCCGCTATGTTGCGGCTCATGAAAGCCAGCTCCTCTGAGGACGTCATTGGCCGGGATGATCGAGATTTCTGGTCACCGGAGCTTGCCGAGCACTTCATGAGCGATGACCGTCGCATTATGGAGTCTGGGCAGGGTATCAACGACTTGGAAGAACAAGCCGTCGACGCCGAGGGAAATGAATCCTGGCTGCTGACGACGAAAGTGCCGTTCCGCGATTCCGAAGGAAACGTTGCGGGGGTGCTCGGCATTGGGCGAGACATTACCCGCAGGAAACTGGCCGAACAACAAATGCGGCGTCAGACACTGGAAGCACGACTGTTGTACCAGTCGACAACGCTTGCTGGTTTGACCAGCTCATTTACCGAAGCGCTGCAAGGATGCACCGACCTCGTGTGTGAACTGACCGGCTGGCCCGTGGGACACGTTTATTTGCCCGATGAAGAACGACAGGTGTTGGAACCAACTGACATTTGGCACCATACCGATGACGACCGCTTCCAGAAGTTTCGGCAAGTGACGGAAGAAAGCGTTCTCAAGCCGGGAGTTGGCTTGCCGGGACGCATCTGGAACAACCAGCGGCCCTGTTGGGTGCGGAACATGCAGGAGGAAACCGGTTCACCACGGACCGACGTGTGTGCCGAATTAAACATCAAAGGCGCCTTTGGGTTTCCCATTGTCATTGATGACGAACTGGTCGCGGTTCTGGAGTTTTTCTCGTTCGAAGAAATCGACATGGACGACCAGTTGCTCCTGATTTTTCAAAGCGTGGGTGAGCAAATCGGTCGCGTCGTCAAACGACGCCGCGCCCGTGCGGCACTTCAGGCCGCGAAGGAAGCTGCCGACGCTGCGAATCGGGCAAAAAGCGATTTCCTGGCAAACATGAGCCACGAAATCCGCACGCCGATGAACGCCGTCATCGGCATGTCTGAACTGCTGTTGGAAAGCCCTCTGGAAACATCGCAGCGAGATTACGCGCGCATGATTCACGAGTCCGGGGAATCGCTGTTATCTATCATTAACGACATTCTCGACTTCTCGAAAATCGAAGCGGGGAAGCTCGATTTGGAAGAAATCACATTCAGTCTGCAGGACAGCCTCGCCGACACCATGCGTTCGCTGGCCGTCAGGGCACATGGAAAGAATCTCGAACTGGCGTTCCATGTGACGGACGAAATTCCTGACGGACTGGTCGGAGACGCGGGGCGACTGCGGCAGGTCATTCTGAACCTGGTTGGCAACGCCATCAAGTTTACAGATCAAGGAGAGGTCGTTGTGCAGGTCCGCGAGGTCTCGCGCACAGACGATGATGTTGTTCTGCAATTCTCAGTTCGTGACACGGGAGTAGGAATTGCTCCTGATCGGCTTGACCGGGTTTTTGAAGCGTTTGAGCAGGCCGACTCTTCTACAACGCGTCGATTCGGAGGCACCGGATTGGGTCTGACAATTTCGTCACGTATTGTCTCTCTGATGCATGGCAGGATTTGGGCCGAGAGTGATTTGGGAAAAGGAAGTACATTCATTTTCACGGCGCGTTTTGGCATTACCGACGAATTGCCAGCCCATCCCCACCGGGAATACCTGGGACGTGTCACCGGAATGAAGACGCTCATTGTCGATGACAATGCAACAAATCGCCGCATTCTGCACGACGTCGTCAAAGCGCGCGGCATGGAACCTGTCCTCGCAAGTTGTGCCGACGAAGCGTTGAAACTTCTGCGGGAAGCCAAAGCGTCCGGCGAACAATTCTCTCTCGTCCTTTCCGACGTCAATATGCCCGGCGTCGACGGGTTTACGCTGGCCGAGAAAATTCGCAAAGACGAACATCTCGGCGAGTTGGTCATCATCATGCTGACCTCGGGTGATCGCCCCAGCGACAGGAAACGCTGTGCCGAACTCGACATCTCAGCACACCTCATGAAGCCTGTGAAACAGTCGGAACTGTTTAATTCCATTGTGGTCGCCTTTGGCATTTCCTCGATGGAATCGGAGAGTGGCCCCGCCCAGGTCGACGCCGCAGAAACGGCAGTTCCGCGACTCAATATCTTGCTCGCGGAAGACGCCAAGGCGAACCAAATGCTGGCGATTGGCCTACTCCACAAGAAGTGGCATCACGAAGTCACCATTGCCAATAACGGTCGCGAGGCCGTCGACTTAGCGGCAAAGGGAAACTTCGACCTGATTCTCATGGACATTCAAATGCCGGAAATGGATGGTCTCGAAGCGACTGCCGAGATTCGACGACTGGAGGCGGAGGGGAAAATCAAATCAGCCCATCATGCCCGTTTGCCAATTATCGCCATGACGGCTCACGCCATGAAGGGGGACAAAGAGCGTTGCCTGGCCGGCGGGATGGATGGTTACGTTTCCAAGCCAGTCCGAGCGCAGGAACTGTACGAAACACTCAAAGAGTTCGCTCCCGTCGGATTGGACACCTCGTCCACGACGCCAACTGAAGTTAATTCGGGAGTCGACATCGACTGGAATTCCGCACTCGAAGCGGTGGCGGGTGACAAAGACCTGCTCGTGACTGTCATCGACGCGTTTCTGGAAGAGTGCCCTCAGCACATGGCGGACCTTGCCACCGCAATTTCCAGTCAGGATTCCAAAACGTCGCATCGCCTGGCTCACCTTATCAAAGGCGCTATGGCCACGCTGGCAGTGAATTCTGTGAAGGACGTTGCTCTGGAGTTGGAGCAGATTTGTAAGGATGGGAACATGGAACGGGCCCAAATGTTGTACGAAAAACTGGAACCACTGCTCCTGAAAGCGTGTGAAGTGCTGGAAGACTGCGTGTCCCACCCCGACAAAATCTCTCACGCGTGAGAAGTTGCTGTGGAATTGGAATCAGTACATTTGCCCTGCGGTGCTCTGCGTCGATAACTTTCATCGCCTACAAACTGCCGCGCGCTGGAATTACAGGTCGGGCGGACGATATCTGTTGAGGAACAACTGTGGACGACGCCATTAAGAAAACTCGCGTGCTTGTCGAAGCCTTGGGCTGGATTCGACAATTTCGCGACCGTTACGTCATCATCAAACTCGGCGGGAGTGCTCTCGATGATGAAGAGTCGGTACGCCGCTGCCTGAATGACGTGGTGTTCATGGAAGCCGTCGGCATGCGTCCCATTCTCATTCACGGTGGCGGCAAGGCCATTAGTCGTGGGATGGCACAGTCCGGCATTGAGCCACGTTTCGTCAAAGGTCGACGCTACACAGATGACGCCACGCTCAATATTGTCACTCAGGTTCTGGCGGACGAACTCAGCGAAGGGCTGGCCGACGACATCAGGACCCTGGGTGGAAACGCCGTGGCACTGCACCTGAATTCCCAGAACGTCCTACAGGGGGAAATGCTGAAGCTAAAAGAGGATGACGGTACCGAACTCGATTTGGGTCGCGTGGGGCACGTCACCGGGATTGATCGAAACCTGCTCGTCGGAGTATGTCGCTCACGCACCATTCCGGTCATTCCCTCAGTCGCGCTCGACGCTGAAGGGAAACCGCTGAACGTGAATGCCGACACGGCCGCTGCCGCCGTGGCCCGACTGCTGAAAGCCGAAAAGCTGATGTTCCTCAGCGACGTTCCCGGAATTTTCCTGGATCGAAACAATCCCGATACATTGCAGTCTCATTTAACCGTCAAGCGCTGCCGCGAACTCATTCGCGAAGGCATTATCGATGCCGGTATGGTTCCAAAAGTGGAAGCGGCCTTGGAAGCCCTCGAAGCAGGCGTGAAGAAAATCCACATCGTGGATGCCCGTATTCCGCATTCCGTGCTCCTCGAAATCTATTCCGACACCGGAATTGGAACAGAAATTGTCAAGTAGTGGTTCCCGACGAAGTTCTTACCGCCGTTCGCAAATCGCTCACAGAACTCGATGTTTGTAACACGTCTGTTCTGGTGGCCGTTTCCGGTGGAGCAGACAGTCTGGCACTGCTGGTCGCCCTGCAGGAATTGAGTGAAGAGTTCGCACTGCAACTTGAAGTCGCACATTTCGATCATGGACTCCGGGCCGACAGTCACGCTGATGCCCGGTTCGTCAGCGAATTTTGCCAGATGCGAAAACTCAATTTTCACGTGCGGCGCTGCGAGTCAATTGTTGCTGAGTCACATGTGGAAGAGCAGGCCCGGAATGCACGCTACGACTTTCTGGCTCACTGTGCGGAACAATTGTGTTGCCCGTTCATT
>JACKHO010000002.1 GCA_020638955.1 Planctomycetaceae bacterium
ATGTGGTTCTCGAACACCTGAGCATTCGCCCAGGGTGCTGAAGGATCGCTCGTCGCGAGGAACTGCAGAATGTCGTCGGTCACGTCGTTGGCCAGCCGTGTTCCTGTTTCGTACAGGCACATGACAATGCCGGAAACACGTAAGCCTCGATTCAGCCGCCTGTTGACCAGAGCAGTTGTTTCGAACAGCTTTGACAATCCTTGCAGTGCGAAGAAGTGAGGCTGCAATGGAATGAACACTTCGTTGGCCGCCGAAAGGGCGTTAACCGTCAAAACGCCGAGGGACGGTGGACAATCCATGATGATGTAGTCAAACCGCTGGGAAGCTTTGGCTTCCATGAGGGCGTGCTTCAGAATGAACTCCCGCTGGTTCACATCGACCAGTTCCACTTCGGCAGCAGCAAGATCGAGGTCAGAAGGAGCGAGCCAGAGACGTTCCAACACAAGTTGCGTGACTTCATTGAAGTTCTTCTCGCCCGTGAAGACCTGGTAAATCGACTGCATGCCTCCAGCGACATCGACGCCCACATGAATGGAGGCATGGGCCTGAGGGTCGAGGTCAATGAGGCAAACGCGGCGGCCAGCCTGGGCCAGTCCGGCGGCAAGATTCACGCTGGTGGTCGTTTTGCCAACGCCACCTTTCTGATTCATCACAGCAATTGTTCGCATCCTTGCGATTCCTGCTTCGGTTTAATCCGTCTCGTTGCCGCTCACTGTGTGTGAGAGCTCTGTACGCTCATCGGCGCAGCAGACATCTCCCCTCCACTCCGGGAGTATAAGACGCACCGCCAAATCGCCGGAAGATGACTTTCGCCGCTCAGATTCGGTCCACTCCCACGCAACCGGTTGATCAACCCCACGAGAAAAACCGCTGCAAATTCCAGGGAATCTGGAATAAAATCTCTTACAACCGTCTCTGATTCCCGTCGAAACAAAGCGATTCTTGCCGCCTGATTAATTCCCGAGGTCCCCTTGGTCAGGAGTATGGACATGTGTCGACTGTCGAACGTAACCATTGCTGCAATTGCGTTTTGTGTGATATCTGGAGCAACACCCACACTCAGGGCCTGCATCAATACCAATGCGACAAATCTCAAAGGGGAAACCGTCACTGCCGAGGGCGGGCACCACAGTTACATCGAACAATTGCGGAGCGCGCAGCCTGTAAATCGCACTTGGTGGGCTGGCGCTGAAATGGAAGCCGCAAAAAAAGTTGCGGAAGACCCGACCATCGAAAACCGCGTCGACCATGCCGCCTGTCTGATTTATCTGGGCGAGTACGACCGGGCCATCGAAATGCTGAACGCTGTCGAGGAAGAGGCTCCGGGCAACTACATGGTCGCCACCAATTTGGGGACTGCCCATGAACTCAAGGGTGACAACGAACAGGCCCTGCAGTGGATTGAGGCCGGATTGGAACGAAACCCCGAGAGCCATAACGGATCGGAATGGATTCACGCGGCGATTCTGCGCGCCAAGTTGCGAGATGCCGACAGCAACGAATCGGTGCTGGGAATCTCGTTTGGCGGCGATCCGGAACCCGTGGCTCCCTCGACTGAGTCGTTTGCAACAATTGGAGCGGGCGGTTTGGAAGAACTGGAGTATCACATCCAGACACAACTTCACGAACGACTTCAGTTTGTCACCGCCCCAGATCCCATTGTCGGTGAACTGCTGTTCGACATGGCGAGTGCCATTGCACTAAGCGAGTCGCTCGAAGAATCCATTCCGATTTACGAAATGGCGGCAGAGTACGGCTATCCCAATTCTGAACTTCTCTCCGCCCGCAAGAAGCATTTGTTGGGGGTCATCGCCACGAACCCTCAATCGGGAAATCGTATGGGAGATGTTTCAGTCGCTGCGGTCGGAAAGATTCTTGTCGTAATTGGTGTCGTCTTCCTGTTAGCCTTGGCCGCCATTGTTTGGGGGCTGTACTGGTTGCTGAATCGGCGACGTCAAGCGTAACTGCCTCTCGACCTACTTCATCAGGTTCAGCATTTCCTCGGCCGATGACACCGGTTGCTGGCAAGCTCCCGCTTCGCAGACATATGCCTGAGGATTTACTGTTTGGCTGCGATTGTCGAACAGATGCTTGATGACTTCCGGCGCCACATCACGCTTTCTCGACACCACTGTTCGCGGCAAGAACGTTGACCAGATGGCCGATTCGAGTTTGTCGGCCGATTCGTCTGTGCCATCGAGCAGCACGCATTCATAGGCGGGGCCCAACAATAAATCGAGTGCGATGAGTGACTGGCCAGCGGCGAGCGGAGATTCATTGAGCAATCCGCTGATTGACTTCAATGCCTGCTCTGCCGCGACCCGGTATTCATCCCGGTCGCACAGGCGTGCCAGTTTCAACAGTACGGTTGCCGCCATGCCGTTTCCGCTGGGGGTCGCGTTGTCCTGGGAATCTTTAGTGCGGGCGATGAGTTCTTCATGGTCATGTGCTGTGTAGTAGAACCCGCCGTGTGAATCTGCGAATCGGTTCAGCATTTGATCAGCGAATTCGACAGCCCATTCAATCCAGCACGCCTCGCCCGTCGCCTGGAACAGTTCTACCAGTCCATCAATGTAACTGGCGTAATCATCAAGATAGGCCATGAACCGGGCGCGGCCATCTTTGTAGCTGTGCAACAAGTGGCCAGTGGACGACCGCATGTTCTCCGCAATGAACCGGGCGCTCGCGGCGGCGGCTTCCACGTATTTCGGTTCGCCAAGTGCCATCCCGGCACGGGCTGCGGCGGCAATCATGAGGCCGTTCCAGTTGACGAGAACTTTGTCGTCCCGTCCCGGTGCAATCCGCTTCGCCCGCTCGGCGAACAATACGTCACGGGAACGCTTCAGTGACCCGTAGAACTCATCAGCAGACATCTCGAACGCACTGGCGACTTCATCGAGCGCATTCGGCAAATTGAGAATAGAGTTCCCTTCCCAGTTGCCCGAGTTGGTGACGTCATAGCTGGCACAGAAAAGAGTGGCGTCTTGCTCAGGGAGCAGTTCGGTGATTCCTTCTTTCGTCCAGACGAAGAACTTCCCTTCTTCTCCCTCGCTGTCCGCATCCTGCGTGCTGTAGAACCCGCCACTTGGCTGAAACATTTCCCGCAGCACGTAGTCGAGCGTTTCCACGACTACCTGACGATAGGCGGGTTTGCCTGTTCGCTGCCACGCTTCGACGTATGTCTGCGTCAGCAGCGCGTTGTCGTAGAGCATCTTCTCGAAGTGCGGTACCAGCCAGCGGGCATCGGTGCTGTAACGATGAAAGCCACCACCCAGGTGGTCGTAAATCCCGCCAGCGGCCATTTTGTCGAGCGTCAGTTCAACCGCGCTCAATGCCTCGGATGATTCAAATCGATCAGCGAGCCGTAGCAGCAATCGTAGATCCATGGGATGTGGAAACTTCGGTGCTCCGTGAAACCCACCGTGCTGTTTGTCCGTCGCGGAAACGAGTCGTTGCATCGCATTCCGCAACGTCTGTTCGCCAAGCTCGTCCCCCGCTGCCGACTGAGACATCCCCTGAATGGCGTTTGATAACTCTTGTGCACTCGAAGTCACTTCGTCCCGTTTGTTGACCCAGTAGTCATGCAGTTTCAACAGAATGTCACGAAATCCCGGCATCCCCATGCGGGCAATCGGCGGCCAGTAGGTGCCGCCGTAGAACGGTTCTCCGTCTGGCGTCATGAACACCGACATCGGCCAGCCACCGCGGCGGGTAATCAGCTGCACCGCCGTCATGTAGATTTGGTCGACATCAGGCCGCTCTTCGCGGTCGACCTTAATGCTCACATAGTGCGAATTCAGAATTTCCGCGATGTGCTCACTCTCGAAGCTCTCCCGCTCCATGACGTGGCACCAGTGACATGCGCTGTAACCGACCGACAGAAAAATCGGACGGTCCATTTCCTTCGCGAGGTCGAACGCTTCCTTTCCCCACGGAAACCAGTTCACGGGATTAAACTGATGCTGCAACAAATACGGACTCGTTTCATGCGCGAGCCGATTGGCAGGACGGGAACCGGAAGAATGACCAGACATGAAGGACCAGCGTGCTGAATGTTGGGGACGTTCAGCGGGTCATCATCGTGGCATGGCGTCGCGAATGCTACCCTCGAACCTCATTCTGGGTACAACGGGGTGCATCCGATAAATGGTGGCGGATTGTGATTTGGGGGTGTAGAGTGGTGTTGTTAAACAGTTTTTGTTGAGTCAGGACGTCTCGGAGCCTCAAGGAGGGTGTGATGGACGTTCGGATTGTTGTGGAGGTGGATGGTCGAAAAGTCTCCGAAATCATCGAGTCGGTCGAAACGCTCGATGCGATGGCCCTCGAACTCCGGGTCGAGGAATTGAAAAAACGGGCCGGGCGGGCGGTGTTGGATTCGGGGTTCACGCAACTGGGGGAGTCCTTGGGCCGGCCGCACTGTTGCGGTCGGCCGATGCGAAACCGGGGGCGTCGCGTACGAACGGTGATGAGTCACTCGGGTGAAGTGACCTATGAACGGACGCGGTATCGCTGCCGGGAATGTCAGTGCTGGCAAACGCCAGCAGATGCCGTGGTCTGTTGTGGATCACATCGCATGACGCGATTGCTCGGACGCAACGCCAGTCAACTGGCGAGCATCGAACCCTTCGCCCAACTCGAACAACTCATGGCCGATCAACATGGAGTGTACCTTGGCCATGACACGTTGTGGCACCTGGCCGTCGACGTGGGCGGAGCGTTGGAGAAGCTGCGGCTGGCGGAAGTCGAGCTGCGTCAGTTGCATCCCTGGACGGCGAAAAATGCACCACGACTGCCGATAAGTCCACAACGAATTTACATTAGCTGCGATGGCATTCTCTACGGCACAAATGAGACGGAATCCAATGCGCAGCAACCAGAAGTCAACCAGCAAAAATGGCGACAAATGCGTCCGCCGCAGGCGGTTTGTGGCTGCGCACGACTTCGTCGAGCTCCGCGTCAGCGGTGCGAGACCAGCCGGTCCAGGGCCGTGCCCTGGTGGCACAAACAAATGACTTGGGGCCAGGAGGACGATTATCTTTCGTTCGGGATGTCGCTGTACGCCCTCGCTTGTCGCTGCGGATACCATCAGGCACAGGAGAAGATTTTCCTCAGTGATGGAGCCGACTGGTGCTGGTCAATTCAGCAGGAACACTTCTGCGAAGCCTCCGGCGTGCTCGACTGGTATCACGCCAGCCAGCATGTATGGGAATGTGCTAAGGCTCTGTTTGGTGATGATTCGACAGCAGTTCAGGAGTGGGCTCAACAGCATCTCAGCGCGTTGTACGATGCAGGCGGCAGCGGTTTGCTGCAACTGCTGGAACAATGTCGATCCAGTCCCGATGATTCACTCCCGCAGGCCGCCCAGAAGCTGAGCAACTACATCCGCAGCCGCTTGGCGGAAACAGATTACCCGCGTTACCGCTCTCGCGGTTGGACCATTGGGAGCGGCATGGTGGAGTCCTCGGCGAAACAACTCGTCGGTCTGCGACTCAAAGGCCCCGGCATGCACTGGAGCCGCGCCGGCGCCACCGCGTTGACCGCCCTCCGCTGCGCCCACCTCAACGGCCACTGGCACCAAACCTCGCAAAACCTCACCCTCACCGGATAAAACCGCCACCATCCATCGGACGCACCCGGTACAACGGAAGTAGTCCCAGATCGCACAATTCCCTCACAAGTTTCTCCTTGCGATCGATTATGTTTTCGGTGACATTGTCGCAATCAACTCCACGCGACAGCATGAACTCAATAATGTCGTAGACTGAATCGGCCAGATAGAGCACGTCCCAAGTTGCGACGACAAGGATCGCTTTCCCATCGGCACAGATGTAAAGAAAGCCGCGATTGTCAGGTGTTCCAGCCCAAATCAATGAGTTGGCAGTCGCAACGAGGCAGGGCAACTCCCCAAAACGTGAGAGGAACTCGACGTCCCTCCGACACCGGCCAGACTTACGTCCACCTCCGTACTTAGGGCAATCAAACGGGCTTGTATTCGATAGGACAAGCAACGACGAAGGTCCCGTCAGGGAAATTCGTTCCGAATCCAAGTCCAGCTGGAGCCCACCGAACCGGGTCAAGAACTCCTCAGCGGCAGAGTGTATCGGATAGAAAGACATCCACATTCGCCACTTCAACAGCCAAGGTGTATAGCCTTCGCGTTGTGTCCAGCCCAATTGCTTGATTTGCTGGTCGAACCGGGGACCAGTTTTGTCCAAGGTCATTGCTCATCCAATGTTCCCAAGCGGTGTGCAGTCATCATCGCGTCAGTGAGGTGAGATTGCCACGTAGTGTGATGCTGGTCAATCCTTCTTGTGCCGCTGGATGATTTCCACGGCCTCTTCGGGCGAGTCGGTGACGTGGACGAGGTCGAGGTCGCCAGATCCGATGGTCCCTTCTGCAATGAGACGGTCTCTGATGAAGTCCCGCAGCGGTTCCCAAAACTCCGATCCCATAGCGATGATGGGGAACGACTCAATTTTCTTCGTCTGCATGAGCGTCGCGGCTTCAAACACTTCATCGAGCGTTCCCAGCCCGCCGGGCATTACGACGAATGCTTGCGAATACTTGACGAGCATGACCTTCCGGACGAAGAAATGTTCGAAGTGCACATAGCGGTCGAGGTAGGGATTCGGCTCCTGCTCGACAGGTAAGTGAATATTGCAACCAATACTCAGCCCACCCGCTTCCCGCGCTCCGCGATTTGCCGCTTCCATGATTCCCGGACCGCCACCAGTCATGACGGCGTATTCCGCTTCGGCGAGCTTGGCCCCCAGCGCCCGTGCCATTTCGTAGTAGCGATGCCCTTCCTTGAACCGCGCCGAGCCGAACACCGTGACGCAGGGATCCTGGATATTCAGACCAGAAAACCCATGAACGAACTCCAGGAAAATCCGGCCCGCGTGAGCCAGCTCCTCGTCCCGATCCCGCCCGCCATGCAGGAATACCTTTTCAACAGAGGCATCAGAGCCTCCCAACCATTTTTGACTACCGTTCGGACTCACGATATTCCATCCCAGAAAAAGTAACATCTGCTGCAATCTCAGCCGACGTTACCGCCAGTTGGAGAAATGCGTCAACGGGAATGTGAGATGGCACTGCATTAGAAGTGATGCCCGCCTAAGTGTCCGCAAGCAGAGTCTTCAGCAGAGCGATTTGTCCGAGATGGTAGTGGCAGTGTTCAATGGGACCGTTCAGGCAGCGGTAGTAGTTGCCGTATTTGGCATCGATGAAGTCATCCCACAGCTGGCTTTCGGGCATTCGTTCGATTGCGTCGGCCAGTTGCTCGGCATCTGTCCAACTCTTGTTGAGTAACTGTTCCCAGTCTGCCTGTGAAGAAATCTCGGGATGGTCAAAGCTCAACGATTCCTTCGCATCCAGCGGCCCGCCTTCCAGAACCTGCAATGTCGCGCTGACGAAGTAGTTCATGTGATAGACGAGTTCAGCGATGGTGTGAAACGAACCAACACGCCGCGTCGCCTGCGGCCAGGTCACATCAGCCAGCAGTTCTCTCAAATTGACGGCTGTCCAGTTTCCGCCGAAATGAACATCTCGTAAGTGCTTCGCGATTTGTTGGGGGACTTGCATGATGCTTGAGGGGCAATCTGTAAGTGTATTTGCTTGCGGGGTAATTGTAACCACATGGAATACGCCACGCTCATGACTTCGCGTAACATTTGGTCGAGAGGCGGAGTTCCACAGGGCAGAACGTGCCTGTATTCGTTGGAGCACTTCACTTGATATTCAAGAAATCCAACCTTGCCCTTCGTCGAGTTCTACCCAGGTGCTTCCGTTGAAATGGTAGACAACACCACTGCTTCCACCTCCGGCCAATGGGCCGCCGTACATTCCAAAGTTGATTCGAACGGTCTTGTCATCCATCCATTCGATAATTCGAACATAGAATAAGTAGCCGTGCTGCCCTGTTTTTCGATCTTCAACCCCGCGAAGACGATTCGGTCCGTCGAATTCCCCAAAACGTGGAAGTCTTGCCTCCGAAACAGGCTTTACCTTGTACCAGGGATTTCGAAACCGATTCACAAAGGCTGCGGGCGGTTCAGTCCAATTGGTTTCACAAGCGTCCCAATCGGACGTTATCCCAAGAGCGACAAAGCACACACCTCTCTTCCTTGTGGCGCCTGGCATTTGTTTTTTCAAAACATGTTCGAAGAGAGACAACTGTAAGGCCGCCCGGTCAGCACTTTGCGGTGGAACGTAATCGACCACAAACTGGTCGGGAGGCGGTTCTGAGTACGGTCCTCTCAAGGAGACAATGGAAAGAGACATCGCTCCGATCGCGAACAGGAGGGCCAGCACTTTCGAAGTAGTCATGACAAGCCTGGAACTGTGATGCGAATTACAACCAATCACTTCACATTGTCATCAAGCAGACAGCGTGGGGCAAGTTTTTTACGCCTGTGAGCCAAATTCTACGTTCACATCGAAAAGCCGCATGAGCATGAATAGACATGCAAAAGATTTCGTTGGCTGGGCTATTCGCCTCTTTTCGGTACTTCCTTCACGAGCGATGCCTCTTCCAGCCACTTCCAGAATTCACGAGGAGGCGCCACACCGTTTGCGATAATTGTGTCCTCAGTCCACGATCCCATAAACTTCTCTCTCTCCCGTTTCTGATCTGCGAGAGTTCTCTCCAACTCTTTGAGATCGACAGACCCTATGGGGGCGTAGTACACAACGGCATTCCGTCCAATTGCGTACACATGCTCGTCGTTATGGCCCAAGGTATCTCGTCCCAGGGTAATTCTTCCCGCTAAATGTCTCCACGGACAGATATGGAAACAAATCATTTGGAACGACGGGTACCATGAGAAACGGCGTTTCGTCTGCTTCCCCAAGCTGATTTGGTTCGGCGATATCAACATCGCCACCGGGGTTGCCGCAGCCAATGAACATCAGCAGAAGCAGGCAACCACACCACTTATTCATGCGTCCACTCCAAGGAGTGCTCGTAGGCCGGATCGACCAACGGGAGCTCCGGCATTCTCTCACAGGGCTTGCCGGGGCTCACTTCGCTCGGCCCGGCCTACGTCTTCTGGTGGCACCGACATTCCTGTCGGTGTTCTGCGTTTTTAATCCACCAGCTCGTAAAACACATTCCGCTGACGTGGTTCGTAGCCCAAATCGGAAATGCAGCGTTTGATGGTGTCCAGGGTCAGGTGGAAGACGGTACCGGCCTGAGCGACGACGTTTTCTTCGATCATGAGGCTGCCCATGTCGTTGGCGCCGAATAGCAGAGCCATTTGGCCGACCTTTTCTCCCTGCGTCACCCACGACGACTGAATGTTCGGAATGTTGTCCAGAAACAGCCGCGCGACGGCCTGTGTCTTCAGATACTCGAACGCGCCGGCTTCGGGGACTTGTGACATGTCCACGCCCCCTTTGCGTCCTTCGGCGGCATCGGCTCCGTACCAAGGGGCCTCGAACGGGGCCTGATGCGTCCAGCAAATAAACGCGGTGAATCCTCCCGACTCATCCTGTTGCGTGCGCAATCGGTCGAGGTGTTCGATACGTTCTTCGAGAGTTTCGACGTGGCCAAACATCATGGTGCAGGAACTCTTTCCACCCAGCTCGTGCCACACCTGGTTCACTTCGAGCCAGCCATCGGTGAGTACCTTGCCACGGGTAATAAGCTTCCGCACACGGTCGACCAGGATTTCTCCGCCGCCGCCCGGCAGACTACCGAGCCCGGCATCCTTCAGGCGCGTCAGCACTTCTTTCAGCGGCAACTTCGTCATTTTGCTGAAGTGCCAGATTTCTGGCGGACTGAATCCGTGGACGTTGACCTGCGGAAAGGCGGCTTTCATCCCGGCGAGCATTTCCTCGTACCACTCGAGCGGCAGCTTCGGATGCAATCCCCCCTGCAGGAGAATTTGATCACCGCCGAGGTCGACGGTTTCCTGGATTTTCTGATGCAGTGCTTCGGTCGTGAGGACGTACGCCTCGGCATGGCCGACGGGCCGGTAGAACGCACAGAAGTCGCACACAGCCGCACAGACGTTGGAATAGTTGATGTTGCGGTCGATGTTGTAGGTGCGGTACGGCTCGGGATGCAGTCGCTGCGTCACGGCATTGGCGGCCTGACCAAGGGCGGTTATGTCGTGACTTTTCAGCAGCGCGAGCCCTTCGCTGGGCGTCAGTCGCTCCCCGGCGACGGCCTTGTCGAGAATGGACTGAATTTCAGATTCAACGGCAGCAATCATGTCAAACTCTCAAATAGGTGCCGGACACAATCCGACAGCGGTTTGTTCTCACCTGAGAAACCGCAAACAACTTGAAATCATAACGGCAAATGCGGGTGAGCATGATACCGAGCACGGAGAGTCGACGCGACTGAGGCAATTTCGACAACCCGGACTTGAGATTTACCGGGCGTGGTAGCGGTGGCACTGCTGGCAGTTGTCCAGTTTGCTCTCTGACGAATGGCATTTGACGCAGGAATTCATGGAAACGCCGTGAATTCCACAGGTGACGGGTGATGGCTCCGAATTGCCCTTCAGAATGTTCGTTAACATCGATGGCGAGGACGTACTAACGAAAGGAACCGAATCCTCCAGGATATGACACGTCTGGCAAACGGTGTTGGACGTGTCGTGTACGTGCGGGGCATGCGAGAAACGTGTCAGCGAATTCTGACCGATCCGATTCGGTGTCGTTGACCAGGCAATTGAGAGTTCGCTGGTGGCCGGGTCGCGCGTTACCGCGTGACAGGAAAGACATCGACCCGAGGCCACCGGCACCGGTGTTAACTCACTGCCCGATCCTGTCGGATTCGACAAGACTTCGCTCACCGCCAAAATGGAATCAGCGTCAGGAACAGAGTCGACTTTCCCCCGCAGTTTCAGCGTTTGTTCCAGCCAAAGGCGAGCGATAGGATCAGCGTGGCCGATGGGGCGGTAACGCACGGACAAATCATCGTGCCGGACGTACCAGCCACCGCCAATTTCTTCTTGCGGCGCGCTCAAGTTCGCTTTCGGAACATCAACCACTGAATTGTCGACCGCCATTCCCTCACGGTGCCGCGCAATTTCGTCGTGAAGATTGGGGAACCAGACCTGCTGAGCGTGCATTAAGGCGGGAATGATTGAAGGTTCAAACTGACCAAAACCCTTCAGGTCGTTCGCGAGTTTTTCATCAATGGCCGACTGACCTCGGCGCACTATGTCGTGCAGCAGTTCCTTGATTTCCCAGTCAGAATCAGCCGGGCGACCGTCCAACAGGAGCTGCATGAATCCCGAAATCTCCGTTCCAGTTGATTGCTGTGCCGTCGGCCATTCGCCGATTTCGTCACCTGCCGGCGAAGGAAGCTGGAAGAATGCGATCCCGGGGAAGTCTCGGTCTTTGATGTCCCGTTCGTGGCAGGCCGAGCACATTTGTTCGAATCCACGAGTCAGCATTTTGCTACGGTCATCACTCGCTTGATGGCACGCCTGACAATCAGTGGGAGCCAACGCGTCGGGCATGAGGCGGGCCGCGTCGTCGAGGAGATACCGCTTGAAATGGGCAGCATGGTCGAATCTGATGCTTCCCGGCGGGGGCGTATGGTCAAACTCAGGATGACCATGTTCAAAACTCGCGAACTGTTGCTGATGGCATGACTGGCACTGATTGTTCGTCATGGAGACCATGTCGTGCTTCGCCCCATGATGTTCCTGATGACATTCACTACAGGCATGCTGCTTGTGAGAATCGTGGTCCGTCAGAGATGTGCTGACCTGAAGTAGGAACGGCGTGCTTCCCGGTTTTGAACTGGCCGCCGAGCTAATCGTCTCCCATGCTTCTACGGCAATTCCATGAGAGTGAAACGGATTCTCACCCAGTTCCGTATGACATTTCATGCACAGTGCTGAGTCGTTCAGTGGCGTGCTGTGCGTCAGAACCTTCGACGTCCAGTCTCCGGTTGCCGCAGTGTGACAACTCTGGCACGTCACGTCGCTTGACGCATGGTGCGAGGTGAGCGGCCCAGGCGAAATGGCTTCTGTCGATTCTCCGCTCCATAAGAGCAAACACATTGCAAGACTGAGTGCCGCTGACAGGCCGACGACAATTCTGCGGAAATAGAGCAGACTATGGCGTGGCTTGCATTGAGGGAATTCGTTCGGGCAGGCCCCGTTTTCCAGCGGACCTTCAGAACACTTTCCGCTCAGATGTAACGGCCGCTGGCAAAAGAATTCCGGTCCATTCGACTTCGGAACACACGCCTGACGGTGCTGGCATTGCCCTTTGGCCGTAGGACCGAACGCGCAGGGAGTTCCCTCGCACGCTTGCCCGCACACCCACATGTCTGAGGGGCGTTCGTACGAACTCTTCTTCCAACCAAATTCCTGCAACGGGTCGGTCATTCCGGTCTCATGTTGAATGCAATCTCTCGATTTATTGTCGCCTCTGAGCCGCGACGCGTAAGCGGCCGGGCCAAACATATGGCCCGAGGCCTTACGGCCTTCGGCTCACAATGTGACTTCAATTCCATTGGAAATCTGTTCTTGGATCTTCACTTGTTAAGGATGTGTGGGGTGGAAGGCATTCTCGGTCAGGTGAATGCGTGGACTAACAATAGGTGAAATACGGCCACAATCAGAAGGCCGCAGGTCAGTGGTAAATGGACGAAGAGCCACATCTTCAGAGCCCCCTGCAATGCCAGGTGGAAATCGAGGTCATCCTTCATTTGAATGAGTTGAGTAATCCGATCGAGTTGTGCATGCTCCGGCTCATTCAGGAAGCGACGACAGTTTTGTGCGTGCTGCAACAGACGGCGACGGGGCCGCTTGTTGGCAATGAGGTGTTCCAAAATGTGTTTCGGCCCGGAAAAGAATTCTTTCAGATGCGTTTCATAGAATTCGACGAGAGCCGAGTCGCCCGACTTTTCAGCAGCGGCAGCAACCAACTCTTCCACTTCGGTTCGCAGGCGACTGCGAAACATGGGGATGCGTTCAAACAACACCTCCTCGCCGCGCGAAGTGAGACGAGCCGGAATAACGCGCGACAAAATCAGTCCCGTAACGCCGCTTAAAAATGTTCCGAGGAATAGTGCGGCCAAAGTTGTTTCGACAAAGCCCGTTGGTAATCGTAAACCCGTGTGATGTCCAAAAACAACGGCGGACAGTAGTCCAATGAAGATGTGAAACCGCAACCAGTTGGCCGCGTTTCCGCCAAAAATCAATGTTGGTGGCAGAAAGGTCAGCTTCTTTCGCACGCCAAAGGCCGCGAGAAAAACGACCATTACCAGCAACAGCCAACCGAAATAATACGGCGTGCGGACGTGCGAGGCTGTCAGGATGTGGTTGGTAATCCCGAGCGCCGTCGCGACCAGCAGTCCGACCAGAATCCAACCCATGCGTCGTTGCTGCGGCCCGGTCATCGTGCAAACACCTCTTGGAGTTGTTGCACGTCGCTGAGGTCGACGCGGCGCAGAGCGTCATGTGCGCAGGCGTTTTGACAGGCCGGTCCTCCGAGTTGATCGAGGCACAAATCGCACTTGGTTGCCTGTGTGAGGGGACGACCGATTCGATCATCGACGACAAGTTGTCCGTTCTGATCAGTAATTTGCACCATGCGAATGGCATCGTAGGGGCAGTTGTTCGCGCACTGCGCGCAGCCAATGCAGGATGATTCACTAATCACCACATTTCCCGAAGCAAACTCTCGATGAATGGCGCCGGTCGGGCATTCCACCATGCACACGGGATCGACACAGTGCAGGCAGGCATTGGCCAGCATGTGGTGTCCGTGAATAGGACCGTGCCGCACAAAGCGGGGATTTCCGTCATGAGCCGTCGCACAGGCCCGGACACAATCATCGCAGCGCACACAGCGGTCCAGGTCAATGACCATCGCTGCCGTTGCCTGCACGAAACGTTCCTCGACAAGGAATTCCAGCAACGGCTCGGGAACCGCATCGCCTTTGATAACGGGCGCTGGAACAATTGGCAGCACAGATGTTGACTGCCGATTTTCGTCCGGTGCGAGCAGCACCAATTGGACAACAGGTGTTGGAATGAGGAGGCCGCTGAGAAAGCTGATGGCTCGAACGGAACATTGATAAGGGACCGACTCTCCGGCAGAACTGGCGGCAATTTCGTGGAACCCGTAGGCGTGTCCGGGCGTCAGGTAGCCAACAGTCCGGTGACCGTGATGATGCTTGACCGTAAGCCGTGCGAGTCCGCTCCGCACAAAGAAGACGTCATTCGGATAATGCCCCTCTTCGAGAATGAGTGCCTCCGACTCGAAGTTGTTTTCGAAGCCTTGCTTCGCCAGGTCTTTGAACGGCTTGGGAGAGTCGTATTCGCCAAAGGTCCGAAACTCCGCGTGGTCCATCAGGATTTTGAGCTTTTCGTCGGACAATCCCTGAAACACCGGATGATTGCGAAGGAACTCTTCCAGTGCATGGTCCCGGAACGACTTTTCAACGTCGGTGCGAATGGCGCTGTTCTGATCAAACCGCATGAGGTCGCGCAGACCTTGCCAGCGTACTTCGAGCAATTGCGCTGGCCCTTCGGCAAACACCGTCGCCGTGCGTGGAGTTCGCCCCAACGCGGAGAGTTCGCCGAACCATTGGCCGGGTGGAATGGCTTCGGTGCGATACCCACTTAACACGGCAGGCAAGTCTTGCAGAAAGACCCGCGTCTGGCCTCCCTGTCCGCGATTGCCTATTCGAGAGTCATCTGGAGTGAAGCGACTGCGAGACTCCGGGGCCGATGGGTTCTTCCAGAGCTGTGCAATCGATTCGAATAACGTCCGTTTCCGATTTGGCTTTCGTCCCAGCATTGAGGGTGGGATGGACGAACCAGCCGACTCAACTTCCGCCCTGACGTTTCCGCCTAGAATGAAGAACGCGGAGTTTCCCCAGTCTCCGCGACGCACAACGATGTCCCCGGCCTGATACGACATGAGTCGGGCATCGTTCTTCAGCAAATCGCGTAGCGACATCGATTTGCGAAACCCGCTCTCGTCCATTTGATTAAACGGTGGGCGAGTCAGCCATTCGTCGATCATGGAATCGGTCACAGGGCTGGACGGATTTAAATCGAACGAGAAGGGATGATCCCAGCGCTGTGGACGGGTGACGGAAACGGTTTCGGGCATGGTGTCAAACCAGAGTGGCGACGTCAGTTCTTAATTGAGTGCTGCTCTTTGAATTGTTGTGAATAATGCGGCGGAACACCATTGATGAGTGCATCGAGCCCCTGCAGTCTTGTGCCGTCGTGCTGTTTGACGAACTCTGCCGTCAACTCTTCGATTTTGGCAGCCGCAGCGGAATATGTTTCGTCATCGCTTCGCATAGGGGCAAACAGAGTGGCGAAGAGCGGTGGCACGACTGCCGTGGCCGACTGCGTTTGCGGCGTCATCGATAACGCATTTGCTTGAGTGAGGCGACCATTGCTCGCGGCGACGACTCCCCCGATTTGTGCGATGTAGGTGGGATTCGTTGCTTTGGCTCGCCGTTTCAAAGCGGTTTCCAGTTCCACAAATGTTCCGACGGTGAACTTCATCCGATTACGCTGCTGGACGGTGGCACCGTGTACGTCGCTCCACAGGCTGGGTGCCTCTGCATTCTTGTCGGCGTCCATGAAGAAATTATGACGCACTTCACCGTTCAGCCAGGACGTCAGTTCAAACGCACTCGACGCCTTGTGTCCGGCCAGAATGAGCTTCTCGTTATTGACGACATGGCAGCTCAAGCAGTTCGTGGCCAATTCGTGCAGCATGTCGGGCCGAATCATGCCAGCCGCTTTGGTTGACTCCAGACGAGCCACACGATGGTCTTCGCTTTCCTCCTTGCGAGCCTCACGCAGCGCGGCCAACGTGGAAAAGGTTTGACCATCAGCGTATTCGCCATGCGACTTCAGCCACCCTTTCGCGCCGCCGTGGCAAGACTCACACGAAACGCCGGAAATCACCTGTGGAGCGGAATCGACAACTGCTTTCGTTCCGTGACAATCAGAGCAAATCGAAGTGGTCTTCAGTGTGTCAGCAGAAATGCCGAGGGCGTCTGCGTACTTCTTGGAATTCCCTGAGTACTCCAGCCGCGCGAGCGAGCGGAAGTGTGATGTCTTCTTCCAATGATCCACCTCGGAAGGATGGCATTGCTGACACTTGGCCTGCTCGGTCCCGACGACAGATTCAATTTTCGCCACGCCATCGTCTGCCCTCGCCGGAATGACGAACAGCAGGAGCGAACAGCTCGCCAGGGGAATCCAACCTGAAGTAACTCGAGCGAAGGGTGAAGGGCATGGTGGGTTAGACATCTCAAGTTCCTGTTCATCTCTGGGTAGAGCAGTTCGTCTCGCTCCACCAAATTCATATGTTTATTGATTCGGTTCTTTGGGTGGGATGTATCTGTCTTTGAACTGTTGCGAGAAATGTGGCTCGACGGCCCCCAGTAGCGCATCCAGTCCATTGAGTTGGCTGCCATCGTGTTGTTCGATGAATTCTTGGGTCAGTTCAGCAATTTGATCGGCGACTTTTTGATAGGTTTCTTCGTCGGTCGGCAGGGGGGCAAACAAGGTCCCGAGCATAGGGCTAATCAAGGCCGTGGCCTGCGTGATTTCGTCCGTCGGAGCGACGCCATTAATTTGAAGCAGCTTTCCATTCCCGGCGGCGACCATTCCACCCAGTTGCGGAATGAGCACAGGATTCTTCATTTTCGCTCGTGCTCTGAGTCCGGTTTCCAATTGAGCCAGCGTGCCAACAACAAACTTGAGTCGGCGACGGTTCTCTACCGTACTACCCGACTGTTCCAGCCACAAACTCGGCTCAGGAGCGTTGACCTGACGGTTCACCAGGAAATTGTGTCGCACTTCGCCTCCGGACCAGGAGACGAATTCAAACGCACTCGCCATTTTGTGTCCGGCGGCAACCAGCTCTTCGTTATTGACGAGATGACATTTGAAGCAGGCCAGCGCGAGTCCCCGGAGGTTTTCTGATCGCACCATCCCAGCAGATTCACAGTCAGCAATTCTTGACTCACGATGTTCGGGAGTTTCCTGCTGGCGGGGAATAACCATCTGAGGATGGTAGGACTGATGTCGGTTCAACCAACCCGCATCGCCGCCGGCGGCACCATGGCACTTCTCACATGAGACGCCAGACACCACTTCGATTTCGTCATTGCGAACGACCTGCGTGCCGTGGCAGTTTGCACAGATGGCCGTGGTCAGCATGTCCTGTTGTTTGATTCCCAACGCGGTGGCGTACTTCTTTGAGTTCTCAGCAAAACTACGCAAACGCAAATCAGCCGTCTGAAAGTGCGTCGACTTCATCCAGGACGACACTTCCGAGGGATGACATTTCTTGCAATCCCCCCCATGCACTCCCAATGTCCGAAGTTGCTCTGAGTTCGCTGTAGCTCCGGCTTGGTTTTCCTGTGCTGAGGCAGCCACAGCGGAAAGTATGAGCGAGCACACGACAGTCAGTCCGTAGAGTGTCCCCTGCGATGGTAATAAAATCACAAACACGGTAGTCCCCGGTGGTTCTAAAGGCTCCAGGACGTTGAAATAAGAACAAACCGAAAACTACCGGGGTTACGCATTCAGAACAAGATCACCAACGGGCTGTGCGCGACACGGCAGGCAGGAACCTTCCTCGCAACTGTCGCCACAAGAGTCCTTGTATTGCACGCATCCCGCGAGAATTCCAATTCGACAGGCACCGCAGTCGCCGGAACGGCAGACTGAATTGATGGGCACGCCGTGCGATTCTGCCAGTTCCAGAATGGTTTCCATTCCTGGATGCCAGAACACCGTCTTGTGCGACTGCTGAAACGTCACCTGGGTTGCCGCAGGGCTGCTGACAACGGTCGTTGCCGGGACTGGTTGTGGTGCCGCAGGAACAGACGTTGCACCGCCGAAGCCTTCGGACTGAATGGAATCCTCGGGAACGCCCCAATCCTTCAATTGAACCGTCAGCGACTTCGTCATTGCCGCAGATCCGCACAAGTAGAACTCTGCGTCGAGCGACCCCAACAGACGCACGAGTGAGTCCACTGTAATCCGTTCCGATCCGTGATAGTCGATCCCCAAGATGTCACAGTCATCGGGGGCGGTGTAAATCGTAATGATGCGAATTTGGTGGAACGTGTCGGCCAGTTCCTGCAACTCTTCCTTGCGGATGTGTTCCCGGCCATTGCGAACCGAGTGAACGAAGATTACGCGTCGTTCTGGTTGTTTTGTCGTCACCTCGAGCATGCTCAAGAACGGTGTGATGCCGATGCCGCCGGAAATCATGACCAGTGGCTTGCTGGAAGTTTCGTTGAGATGGAATGAGCCAGCCGGAGCGGCGACATTCAGAGGTGTTCCGACGTCGACTTTGTCATGCAAATGGGTCGAAGCAAGACCTTCGGGAACTTGTTTCACCGTGACTTGGTAGCACTCGGCGCTCGGGCCCGAAGACAGAGAATAGCAACGCCGGATAGTTCTTTTCTGGCCAGGAATTTTCAGCCCGAGCATGACATACTGCCCGGGACGAAAAGCTGGAAGTGGTTTACCATCCTGTGGGACGAGGTGGAACGTTACGACGTCCGCTGACTCGCGGATTTTGGCGGCGACCACAAAACGGCGAAATCCAGCCCATGCGGACGAGCTCAGTTTGAGGAGTTTCGTTGCGGTCGAAGTTTCTACTGCATCCGCTGTGGCCTGCTCGACGTCGATGGCTGGCAAGAGGTTTTCCCACCTCCGCGAGTAGTACTCGTAGGCGAGTTGAGCAATGCGAGCCAGTGCTGTCAGTCCCAGTATTAGTCCAACCAGTTGCATCTGACATTCTCCGAATTAGTCCATCGTGAATTGATCAGGCCATACAGGTTCAACGTCGTTTTTTCTCCGGGATCAACGGGCCACTTCCTCATTTTGAGCCATTCAATGGAAGATTCAGGAAAGCTGTAGAAACCCAATTTTTTGTTGTAAAACATTGTCATCAGGCTCCGTATTTGCGCCACGTTCCGGCACTTTCCACTTCGTCCACTTCGTGCCGCAGCCGTCCGATGTTGGACGATTCCAGCCGGGCGACGGCTTCTTCCAGCGTACTGGCGCCGACGACGCTCTGCTGACTTCTTTCGGTTGGACACATTTCCCAAACGGTACTCGGGCAGCGATGTTCCGCCGTTTCCGGTTGTTCGGCAAATTCCGCCTCAAGTGATTCTGGGAGTGCTTCCGAAGGAACCGGTTGTACGGACTCAAGCGGAATTGGATTGGTGTTAACTCCTACCCAATCTTTCTATCTCGTCAGCGATTTGCGAATCCCTTCTGTCTCAAATGGTCTGACGAGGAAGAGTCCGTCCTTTTGGAATGTTTCATGATCATGATCGCGACAATCTGGCGAAACGTCGCCCTGGTCTGCCTGCTGACCGTGTCGCTGTCGGCTACTTCAGCGTTTGGTCAGGAAGACTCCGAGCAGGCGCGTCTGGAGGCGGCGCTCCAGGAATCGGTCGATCTCACACACGCTCAACTGCTCGCCTGCGATCCTTTTCCGTCAGCCAAGGCGTGCGGCCAATGCCATCCGCAGCACTTCCGTGAATGGTCTGTGTCGCCGCATGCGTATGCGCAGTTGAGTCCTGTCTTCAACGCCATGTCGAGCAAGCTCATCGAGCAGACGAACGGCACATTGGGCGACTTCTGCATTCGTTGTCATACGCCAGTCGGAATGGCAAAGAAAGAGCCGATTAACATCAGCAATTTACAGCGGCACCCGACCTCGCGTGAAGGCGTGACCTGTGTGACTTGCCATCGTATCAATCAGGCGTGGGGAAAAGGCGCCGGTCGACAGGCTATTACGCCGGGCGACATCACGCAGCCTGTGTCAGGGCCACGCGGAAGTGAAATCCTGCAACAAGTGCTGGCAGACATGGACAGGTACGGTGCGCTCAAGACATCGGCGGGTTCGAATCTCCCAGGTCGAGAAGTTCACCGTCAATCCATCCGGTTCTTTCAGCTCACGACCTCAGGATTCTGCGGAACGTGTCACGACGTCTTTGCCCCGAACGGATTCCGCCTGGAAGATGCGTTCAGCGAGTTCAAGCACTCCCCGGCGGCTTCATGCGGCCAGAGTTGTCAGGACTGCCACATGGGAGCGGTGCCGGGACAACCGAAGGGATACAGTGTTGCTCCGGCCGCGATTGTTGGGAATCATGCCACACCAACTCGAAAACACACCAACCACATGATGGTGGGACCAGATTACTCGATTGTGCATGCCGGAATTTTCCCGCACAACATGGAAGCCATTCGTGAAGAGTGTGATCCGCCGGATGCGGAAGGCCTGGCCACCATGCGGGAATGGTTGCAATTCAATGACAACGCGGGTTGGGGCAGTGATCAATTCGAGAGTCAGGAACTGGACATTTCCATGTTTCCTCCCGCGTGGCAAGATCCCACTAAGCGTAAGAAGGCTCACAAGATTCTGATTGATCAGAAGAAACTGCTCTTCGAAGCAGACATCCAGCGATATCATCTTCTCCGCGCCGGCTATCACCTCGGTGACATCGAAGTCACTGCGGCACAAGATGGCTGCCTGAAGTTTCAAATGCCGGTTTCGAACATCACGGAAGGACACGGTGTCCCCACAGGATTTGATGCTGAACGACTGGTTTACCTGCGAGTTCAGGTTTGGGATGGAAGTGGCAAACTTGTTTTCCAGTCGGGCGACCTCGACCCGAATGGCGATTTGCGGGACAGCCACTCGCTGTACGTTCACAACGGCGAAATCCCCATCGATAAACAACTCTTCTCACTGCAGTCCCGCTTTGTGACGCGAAATGTCCGCGGTGGTGAGCGAGAGCAAGTTCTCAATATTCCTTACTCACTCGATCCGCTTCCCTACATCAGACCGGAGACGCGTCCCTTCACCGTTCTGGGCCGCCCGGTCGGCGCGCGGAAGCACAAACAGAATTTGGAAGTCCACGGCAGTCAGACGGTGAAGTATCACGTCAATCATGGCTGTGGGCCGTTCACCATCCGTGCACAACTCATCGCGGGAATGGTTCCAGTCAATTTGATTCACGAGATTTCAAGCGTCGGATTCGACTACTGCATGAGTCCCAAAGAAGTCGCCGACGCGGTGGTTGATGGTCACATGATTCTCTATCAGAAGACAATTTGCGTGGACGACTCAAACTAGCGTTGTCTAGACATCACGAATTCTTAGACAAGTTCCATCCTCAATTTTGACACCCCTGTGCATTTGTCTGTGCGGAATAATTCGCTGACTCTTTTCATTCGCACGCTAATATGCGCCGCGATGACCTGCACGATTTGTACGGCGGAAGAACCCTCACCGCTGGACCCCGACGTCGGCATTGTCCGACTGCGCGATCAATTCGAGGGAGCGACACCGAGCCATCCTGGTTCTTCGGACGAACCAACGCCCCAAGAAGTGAGTGAACCGTCAGAGACAGCTCCAGGATTGGTCGTTCCGCCTTCACCGACTTTTGTTGCGGACGACGCGGAAGCGCATCCCCTGTTTCTGAGAGACGAGGTTGAGGCGAAGAACTCTTCCGGGGTGCCGCTGTTTGCCGACCGAGTTCCATATGTCGAGGGGGTTGGTGAAGAAGAGGCTCCCTGGTTCGCACATTGGTCGGAAGCAGCAATCGAAGCGTTGTCGCTGCCGGTGGAACCACTTGGATTCTTCACCGAGAGAGTTACGTGGTCGGAACATGACAAGCCGCACACCGAGTTGGAATGGCATCCTATTGGAATTCAAACCATACCTGGACGTCCCGACCTGCTGCTGGAAACGAACGAAGCTTTCCTCGATTCTGGCTTCCTGAGTCAGGGCGTCACCATGCCAACAGGCGCTGTGTGGCGTCCCTCGATTTGGGTCTTCGGAACGTATCGGGCCGGATACAACTATTTGCGGAGACCAACGGGACGCGATGTTTCCGAGATTACGCATCGTCTCGATTTGTTCGGCCAAGTGAATTTGTCGGGCACCGAACGCATTCTGTTCGGACTGCGTCCCTTTGACGAAGAACTCGCCTCGTCGCGTCGATTCTCCTCCGTCGACCTGCATGACGGAACCACGACCGACGGATTAAACGCCGAGGTGCAAACTCTCTTTTTCGAAGGAGACTTCGGCGAGATATTCCCCAACCTCGATCCTTTCGACACCATGCAGTTGGACCTTGGATTCTCCGTGGGACGTCAGCCCATGCTGTTCCAGCAGGGTTTGCTCATCAACGAAGATCGGGTCGATGCACTGACCGTCACACGGAATACCGTTTCAGGCATGGGGAACCTTAATCTGCGAATGACAGGCGTTTATGCCTGGGATGAAATCAATCGCAACAACAATCAGGATGATCCCAACGCCCAAATGTTCGGCCTGTTTACGGAAAGCGACTTCCGCTTCAGTACCGTGAACGCGGACGTTGCTTACGTTTCATCAGACTCTGGACTCGGTAGTCTCTTCGCTTTTGGATTGAGTGCCATTCAACGGATTCACGGGTACGAGAACACCTACAACACATCATTCCATGTGCTGAGTTCGATTCCAACTGACGGTGAGACCACTGCATCGGGCCGGGGAGTTTTGCTGTTCGGACAAACTTCCTGGACGCCGCACCACACACACGATTTGGTTTACCTCAACGGCTTCTGGGCGATTGATCAGTTCACTTCGCCCATGCGTGGAACGCTGGGAGGCGGTCCGCTCGGCCAGACGGGAATTCTATTCTCGGCCGCAGGTCTCGGCCAGTTCGGTGCACCATTGAGTAATCAGGCGAGCGATGTGGCAGGCGGAAGTTTGGGATACCAGCTCTTCTTCAACGACACCAAGCAGCAGGTCATTTTCGAAATTGGTGGCCGCGAACCGACGAACGGCGGAGACGCTGCCTTCGCGATGGGCTCACGCTTCCAGCGGGCATTGAATCAACACTGGCTCGTGCTCGTCGATGGATTCATTTCCAAACAGGAAAGCCAAGCCTGGATTCCCGGCACGCGAATCGAGTTTATGGCCAAGTTCTAAAGCGTTCGTCGAACAGATCTTCGCGTTCGGCTTCGTGTCTGTGAAGTAGGGCACCTGTGGAAGCCATGCCTGTGGGTGACGGCAGACGGCGAAATGTGCCATCAGGTCTCTTTCGACAGTCCTCGGGAATTTTGACAATTTCTTTCTAAGAGCCCGGCAGGCCTGCACGTTAAGATGGCAGCCCGTTCGCCGAAGCATTCGCTTCACTCGTCCTGTTGCCGGGATTTTTTTGTGTCCTACCCGGATCGACTGCAGTGGATTGAAGAGGCACTCGACCAGTACGAGTGTCGGTTGTTGCGCTATGCGCAGCGCATTGTTGGAGCGGACCGGGCGGCTGATGTTGTGCAGGAAACATTTTTGCGGCTGTGCCGCACCGAGCATGATCCCGTGAACGGAAGTTTAGCCCCGTGGCTTTACACCGTTTGCCGGAATCTCGCCTTGGATTGCCTTCGCAAGGAGTCGCGTATGTCCGTTGCTTTGGAAAGCGTGGTCCCTCCGGTTGACCAGAATCAGGGTCATGAAGAACTGGTCGAACAGCGAGATCGTGTGGCGTTTGTGCTGTCGCAACTCGACTCGCTCACCGACCGGCAACAGGAATGTGTGAGGCTGAAATTCCAGGAGGGACTCTCCTATGCAGAAATCGCGGACGTGACCGGGATTTCCGCCTCGAACGTCGGATTCACGCTCCACACCGCCATGAAAAAACTCCGGGAAAAGCTGACCCAAATTCGCACGCTCCCCGTGGAATAGTTTTCACACTAAGTACTGGTATTGTCCCATGAGCATTGATCCTCAAGATCCCAGATTAACCGCCTACGTCCTCGGCGAACTGACCGACGACGAGCGGCGCGAAGTCGCGCGACTCCTTGTCGACTCTCCGGCAGCACAGGAAGTCGTCGAACAATTGCGACGGACATCTGAAGAACTGTTTGCCGCGCTGGCCGCCGAGGCGCCGGCAGCAGTTTCGCCGTCTAAGCGTTTGCGTAACGTTGTACGTGAGGCGGTCGGCAAGTCGACTGCATCTGCGCCGCAAGCACTCGTGATGGAAGCTACGCCGCGACCGGTTCGGCCTTCATCTCCGTCGGGATTCTCCAGCCGCATGGCGTTGGGAGCAACAGCCATCGCGCTCTGCCTGGCGGTTTTCCTGTCGCTGATTAGCGCACCTTCCGAAAACCCAGTGACCCAAGTCGCTCTCACCGATGAACTGTCCGCTGAATTCGACGACATGTCCCTCGTTTCAGATCATGAACGTTTGCTCAATCTAAGCGATGGTACAACGTCGTCACTTGCAGCTGTTGCTATGGGAGAAGACGCCAATGCCGACGGTCTCGTGGATGGAGTTGTCGCCAATGACTCGACCATCCTGAGTTCGAATCTCGCGTTGGCTATTACGCCGGAACAACTTGTCGAACTGGAAAAGCAATCTCAAGTCAACGAACAATTGGCCTCTCGCGTCGAGAGTTTTTCTTTGGCATATCGAATGTCGGAACAGAAGCAGCCGGAATATACGCCAAGCTCAAGCTTTGCTGCCGTTGCATATCCCATACATCCTCAACAACCTGACGCCAGTGCCGCACCGAGTGTTCCGCTTGGGTGGCGACAGGCACAACTGAATTGGAATGACGGTTGGGGGCTAGCTCCCGGTTCAACCACGTCCTATTCCCGAGGGTCCAACGTCGTAGGCGGGAGCCTGTCGGCAGATGAACAGTTAAGGCGTAAGGCACGAGTGGTCCTTCCTTACTACCCGATGTCAGAATCACAGCAGTGGCTGTTCGCGGCGCCGGAGCAGTTGGGGACGAGAGTCTATCCCACTGGTGATCTGGTAATGGAAGTGAATGGACAATTGGATGACATAAATGCATTCGAGTTGGCAGAGGCCGGAGCACGTCAGATTATCGACACTTATCCGAGGTCATCCGTTGGCAGTGCAGATGTGTATACGACGCAAACAGGCGGACAATTTGACAAGACGGAACGCCTGGCCGAGCTTCGACAACTGCGAAGCAGCATGGGTGACGTGAATGAATCTCGCCTTGCCCGGACGGAAGCTGAAGTGGCGCGCTACCATGTGATGCGTGAGCAGGAAGTTCGTGAGCTGGATGAAGCAAAAGGCTTTCGACGTGTTGACCGGTTTGGTCGCAACTCGGGCGAATCATATGCCCCGATTATCGAGAACGGATTCCTGAGACCGGTCGACGCTCCATTTTCCACGTTCTCCATTGATGTCGACACGGCGTCCTATGCCAACGTCCGCCGGATGCTGCAGGCCGGGCAATTGCCACCGGCTAATGCCGTGCGTCTCGAAGAACTGGTGAATGCGTTCTCTTATGAACTTCCACAACCGGAGGGCGACACACCGTTCACCGTGACCATTGACGCGGGTTCCTGCCCCTGGCAGCCGGAACATGAACTTGTCCGGGTTGCCATGCAGGCCAAAGCGATTCCCATGGAGGAACGTCCGCCCGCCTCACTGGTGTTCCTCATTGATGTGTCGGGTTCGATGCGGGCGGATAACAAGCTGCCACTGGTGCAGCAGTCGCTGCTCATGCTGACCAAGGAAATGCGTGAAGATGATCAGGTGAGCATTGTCACCTACTCCAACAACGCCAACGTCGTCCTTGACTGTGCGAACGGAGCGGAGCATGAACTAATCGAGCAATCCATCGCACAACTCTCGGCGAGCGGTTCAACCAATGGCGAGCATGGCCTGTCGCTGGCGTACGACGTCGCCCGCAAGCACTTGCTGAAGCCGGGAAGTAACCGCGTGCTCATTTGCACTGATGGTGATTTCAATGTTGGCGTGTCAGATGACCAGGGCGTGTTCGAACTCATTGAAGAACAACGGAATCAGGGCGTGTTTCTCAGCGTCCTCGGGTTCGGGAGTGGCAACCTCAAAGATTCGAAACTGGAAGGACTCGCAGACAAAGGGAATGGCCAGTACAGCTACATCGACGGCTTGCGTGAAGCACGGCGTGTCCTCATCGAAGAAATGACCGGCACACTCTACACACTCGCGAAGGATGTGAAATTCCAGGTGGAGTTTAATCCTAACAAGGTGTCGCGCTACCGTTTGCTCGGCTACGAAAACCGAGCCTTGGCCGATCAGCACTTCAGTGACGACCGGATTGACGCTGGCGAATTGGGTGCGGGTCATTCAGTCACGGCGCTCTACGAAATTGCTCCCGTCGGAGCAAAGACCCCACAAGGAACGGTTGAACCACGGCGTTATGGTCCTATGACGCGAGTCGAAGCCGCAATTCAGCAACAGCGAGAAGAAGTGGCGGCGAAGCTTCCTCACGAAAACGAAATGATGCTGGTCAAAGTCCGCTACAAAGCACCCGACGCCGACGAGAGTACCCGCGTTGAGTTCCCGTATGTACCCGGCGAAAAGGCAAAGCCTTCGACCGATTTGTCATTCGCTGCCGCAACAGTCGAGTTGGGACTGCTGCTCCGCAACTCAGCCTATAAGGGAGTTGGGAACTGGGATCAGCTTGTGTCGTTAACGCAAGATTCCATCGGAGATGATCCCAAGGGACGCCGCACCGAGTTTCTGGATTTGGTGCTGCGAGCGCGGAGTCTGAACCAGCGTCAGAACGGAAACACGCCTCAGTCGCCAGCACCACGACTTCTGGGGTCGACTGATGCTCGAAAAATGGCTGGCTGCGACGGCAAGTATTCCGACCTGCTCGATAAGTGGGATGCAGCGAATGACCAGTTGACGTATGGAGAGTTCTACGACCTCGGCTTCCGCAACTCACCAGAGCACGGAGAGAAGCAAGGGCTTCCTGCCGGCTACTGGGTATATGTGTATCCCAACTGGTACATTTGGGGTGAGCGGGTCATTGATTGACCCCGATCATCCGTATGGTGCGTTACGCAAGTCGTTCAATGCGAAATTCAGCATGCCATTTTCGTGACGCCCAATTCGCGGACGTAACCCACCACAATACGGCGATTTGCTGCACACACCCTACAAAGCTAGCCCGAATTGTCCGTGTAGCATCAAAAGAACAACTGGCCGATTGCCCAGTTGATAATGACACTACCCACGATTCCAACGGCCAGCCAGGAGGGCCATGTGCGTCGATTTAGTCGACCTTGCCGCAATTCCCGCAACAAGAACAACCGGTACGGGAACTGGAACAACAACCCGGCGAACATGACAACACCGGTGCGATTCACGGCCCAGGCCTGAGCGATGTCACCTCGGGCGAGATACACAAAACTTCGGGTGAGCCCACATCCCGGACATCCCATGCCTGTCGTAATTTTCGTCATGCATGTTTCCGGGAGTGGAGAATCTGGCCACCAGCGAAACGCTACCCGGCCACCCGGCAGCACTTGCAGGCTCATCGCAGTAAGCAAGACCAGCGTAGCTGTTGTCAGTGCAATCCAATTCCACTGCAACTGGCTATGAGCGAGGATTTCTTCACGAGTCGCAGGACGCACTTCATCATCTGCGAGGAAGTCATCCTCCTTCAGTTTGACAGGCGTGGTTACGTTTGACGTCACGAACGTTACCGCTGCGAACTATGTGAATTGGAAACGCGTATCGCATCCGCTGCAACGCACCCAGCGTCCCTGATATTCGGCTGGTATCTTGTACTGCTTGCCGCAACCAGGGCAGGCACACGGCATGCGTTCCTGACTCTCAGGTGCTGGGACAGCCTCTTGCCCAGGTCGACGCGGCAGTCGTCTCGGCGTGGGGGCCGGATCGGAATTCGCTGAGGGCTGAGCAACTGGCGGTGGTGGTAACTGGGTTGGCTGCGTTTGTGTGGCGACGGGCGCGGGATCCGGTCGACTGGGTGCAGGATGATCAACGATTTCCTCGAACTCCTGCTCGAACTCGTCGTCGGCGTCTTCTTCTGGAAGCAGGCAGACTTCATCAGTCGGCAGGCGATGCAAATTGTCTTCCACCCATTTGGCGGCTTCGCCATTCAGTGGGCTCTTCAGGTTGTAACTCTGATACGCCAGCATTTCCCCAATACGAATGACAATCGACTCCAATGATTCGCCAGCGCTCCAGTGATCGCCCACACAAATAGCGTGGGGGGCGATGTTCGGGTGGAACACGGGGGTCAGCATGCGGCACTGCGGCGGCGTGCGCGGGTAGTTGCGGGGCAGCACGATTTCGACCATGTGGTCTTTCGCGGGCTCAATGTCGTCCCCTTTTTGCCGCAAGCTCTTCACCTGAAACTGAAACTGATATTTCTCGGGCGGATCGCCATCCACCTGCACGATGTTCACGCGAGGATGCAATCGCACGTAGTTCCACAGTTTTTCGTAATCGGCGGCCAGCCGGCGAAGTCGCACTCTACTCATGGATAAGCTCGAAGCTCAAACGAAACACACCAACATCGAGTCCCGCAGTTTAGTCGGCCTTTTGATGGAAGTGCCAGTGTGTGCTCATTCATTTCATTGGGCAATGTCGGCAGGGAGCAGGATCGCCAGCAAGTGTCATTGTCGACTCTACTCTGTTAACCTCTGTGGTTCGTAATAATCGAAACTCAACGGCATACAAATCTGGACAAGCAAAAATGAGCGACAACGCTGCACAAGAAGGCTCGGAATGGGCCATGACCGACTCAGGACTCAAGTACCGAATTCTCCGCAAGGGAAGTGGTGCTGCGCCACTCGCGGCCAGTACGGTGGAGTGTCATTACAAAGGCTGGCTCGACAACGGCAAGGAATTCGACAGCAGCTACAACCGTGGACAGACCGCCACGTTTCCGCTGAACCGTGTGATCCGCGGTTGGACGGAAGGCCTGCAGCTCGTGAGCGAAGGAGGCAAAATTGAATTGGAGATTCCTTCAGTTCTGGGATACGGAGCGAATGGTGCACCGCCGGTCATTCCACCAAATGCCACGCTGCACTTCGAAGTGGAATTGATCAAGGTGGTCTAGAAGACCGCCGTCTCAATTGAGTTCAAACTCGTCATACGTGGGCCAGAGGAAATGTGCTGATGGATCTCATCAAATTGCTGACCGAGCAGTTAAGGGTCAATGAAAATCAGGCGCGCGGTGGTGCGGGATTGATTTTCGACATGGTTCAAAAGCAGGTCGGCAGCGAAGATTTCGCAAAGATTGCCGCCGCTATTCCGCAGGTGAGCACGTGGATTAATCATGCACCAACCGAGTCTTCCGGTGGAGGAGGACTCTTCGGAATGGCAGGGAGTCTGGCTGCGCAACTGGGGCTGGATGGGCTCGGGGAACTGGCTGGCCTTGCCGAGGGATTCAAAAAGCTGAACCTCGACCCCGATTTGGCAGCGCAGTTTGTCCCTGTCATTTTGAAATACGCCGAGGGACTTGGCAGTGGCGATGTGAAATCAATTCTGGCCAAAGTGCTTCCCAACGGTTAGAGCAGCCCTATGGACAGCCTGGAGCAATTGGAGTCGGCCCTTCAAGCGAGTCTGGACGACCTCAGAATTTCGCGTGGTGAAAGACAGGCACTACGTGAAATCCTCAGCGAGGCTGAGCTTTCGCCAACGCAGCGGACGCTGTTGCGGAAGAAGGCGTTCAATATGGCGTCCAATCAGCTGCAGGGAAGTCCGAATCACGGTGCTGTGCTCGAATGGTTGGAGACTATTTGCGGTTTGCTGGAACCAGCTCACCTTGCACAAACTTCCTCTGGCGAAACGGAAGTGCTGTTTGCACCCGGTAATGCCCCGCGGCAACGCTTACGCACCTTGCTGCAGTATGCGTCAGACAAAGTCGACATTTGTGTGTTCACGATTACGGACAACACGGTGTCTGACGAAATACTAGCAGCGGCGGATCGTGGAGTTGCCATTCGCATTATCACGGACGATCGCAAGGCTGAAGATGTCGGTTCAGATATTGAGCGATTCCGTGAGGCGGGGATTGAAGTGCGGATCGATTGTTCCTCGCACCACATGCATCACAAATTTGCGATTTTTGATGACCACACCGTGGTCGATGGCAGCTACAACTGGACGCGGGCGGCTGCCGACTACAATCAGGAAAGTCTCATTGTTTCGACGGAACTTGCGCTGGTTCGCAAGTTCCAAAAACGTTTTAGTGAACTATGGAATGCGTTCACCGAGACGTGTCCCAATCCCCACTCCAACAGGTAGGAAACCCGTATGTCCGTCCTGACTTCGCACGAGCCGTTTCTTACCGAACTGGGTTGGATTGTCCTGCAGGGGACTAAGCGTGGAGTGACCGACCTGACGTTTGGTCATGAGACATTGGAAGACGCCATTGAGGCGACGCGGCATTGGGAGGCCGGCGAAGTTGACTTTGCGTGGTATCCCAAAGCTTGCAGGCTTCTGACCAAATTCGCCGCTGGAAAACGAGTCGAACTCGCAGGTATTCCCATCGACACTCAGCAAATGACCCCGTTTCAGTCGCGGGTTATCGAGCAGCTACGGCAAATTCCGTTCGGATCAACTCGAACATACGCCGAACTGGCTCAGTTGTCCGGAAGTCCTGGCGCTGCCAGAGCTGTCGGCACAGTCATGGCGAACAACCGCATTCCGCTGCTGTTGCCATGTCATCGAGTCGTCGGCAGTAACGGACACCTCGGTGGTTACTCTGCACCACAAGGGCTGGATATGAAGCGACGACTGCTGGCACTGGAAAAATCACAGGACGGTTAACCCACGTCATTCGTTGTCGTCGAGTGCGCATGGAACAAACAGAAAGAGGCGGCACTCTTGTGAGTACCGCCTCCCGTAGATTGAATCCTTCAGTCCGGGCTAGAACTCGCCAACCACTTCGCCCCCTTGACGCGTCCCCAGGGCACGCCACAGGTTGAGGTCGATGTTCTCGGAGAAGGATCGAGCTGAACCATCCATCAGGAGTCCATGAACCATTCCGACGTGATAGCTGCGTGACGTAATGACCGAATAGGTCGCATCGGTGGCACTGTTTCCTTCGCGAACGTTAATCCAGTCCACGTCGCGTTCTACCCCACCGTCATCGTGCGGGCAATGTGTGTTCGGAGTAAACGTTGTGGTGAATGAGGCTTGGTTGGCACGAGCATCCACCCACTCCATGTGACCCGAACTCTTCAGCGTACCTCCCAGTGAGGAAACAGCACCTGGTGATGCGGGTAGCGGAGGATTCGTCAGTGGGCCGGAGTCGCGCAGGTAATATTGGGCTGATTTCACTTCGGCGAACCCGAGTGTGTTACTGCTTCCGTCAATCAGGTCTCGCATGCCGGTACGTGCATTCGGACCAAACACCCCTGATCCCCGTTGACCGTTGGCGGGATTCCAGATGAACCACTCCCCGTAATTCGCTCCATAGGTGCAGGGCCAATAGTTGTCTTCGTGCATGACGTCATTGATTTCACTCGGGCAGATGAACAGGCCAACGCGTGTTCGCGTCACCTCGGGCTGAGTTCCGTAACCCTGGCTGAAGTCGATCAGATTCTGCAGGTTTGCCTGATCCACATACGGCAGCAAGCGGGCCTGCACGGACCAGCCAGCGGGGTTGGTTACACCAGCCCGATAGGTTCCACCAGGAGGAAAGACGTTGAAAGCGTCGTGATAGTTGTGCAACGCCAAGCCGATTTGCTTCAGGTTATTCTTGCACTGGGCGCGGCGAGCCGCCTCACGCGCCTGCTGGACGGCGGGGAGTAACAAAGCAATCAAAACGGCGATAATTGCAATGACCACAAGGAGTTCGATCAAAGTGAATCCACGTCGACGACGCGAATTGAGGTGGCGAGTGTTCATGACACGTTCCGGATGGGACCGGCAGTTACAGGGGGGAGGTTCTCTTGTTGAGACTGAGTCTCAGTTGCGAACAGAACATTAGCGGTATCGCCAGCTGCATTCAAGCGGGCCATTAATAAAAAACAACAATTCTTGCGAAAAGGTAAATCGGAATAGGACGCTTTGATGTTTGCACCGCTAGCCAACTAAGATTTGGGCAACGATAGTCCGCTTGAGGTTCAGCACATGATGAGCAAACTGCTTCAGACACAACTGGCGACCCGGCGCCACTTTCTCCAGAATGCTGGCGTGGGACTCGGTGCCATTGCCGCGACATCACTGCTGGCCAGCGAAAACCAGGCGGCCACCGAGACGCCGCTCGATGCCCATCCGGGGCATTTCAACGGCAAAGCCAAGCGTGTCATTTACATTCACCTGACGGGATCACCCCCGCATCTGGATTTGTACGACTACAAGCCGGAGTTGGTGCGTCTGTCTGGTGAAGATTGCCCGCAGTCTTTTCTCGAAGGAAAACGATTCGCCTTCACCTCGGGCACTCCCAAACTGCTGGGGACACCCAGAACGTTCAAGCAATTCGGCGAAGGGGGCGTCTGGCTCTCTGATGCGCTCCCCAATCTACAAACCGTCGCCGACGACCTCTGCATGTTTAAGTCGGTCACGACCGACCAGTTCAATCACGCGCCTGCGGAACTGTTGCTCTACACCGGTTCTCCCCGTTCGGGCCGTCCTTCAATTGGGGCTTGGGTCACCTACGGATTAGGAACTGAGAACGGAAATCTGCCTGGGTTTGTGGTACTCATTTCCAGTGGAGTCCAACCGAACGGTGGCAAGAATTCATTCGGGAGCGGATTCCTTCCATCCGTTTTTCAGGGCGTCCAGTGCCGCTCGAAGGGTGACCCGGTGTTGTACGCATCTGACCCCGAAGGGATGAACCGCGAACTCAGGCGGATGACTCTCGACACACTCAAGTCGCTCAACGAACTGCAGGGAGACAAACTCGGCCATCCGGAAACAGCAACGCGCATTGCACAGTACGAACTTGCCTTCCGCATGCAGGCCTCTGTTCCAGAAGTCATGGATATCACAGGCGAGCCGCAACACATCCTCGAGGCCTATGGCGCCCAACCGGGCGGAGCGAGTCTGGCCAACAATTGCCTGCTGGCACGACGACTGGTTGAGTCAGGCGTGAGATACGTTCAACTGTTCGACTGGGGCTGGGACTTCCACGGTACCGGTCCGAATGAAGACATCCGGGACGGACTCACCCGCAAAGCCGCGACCATGGACAAGCCAGTGGCTGCACTTATCAAGGATTTGAAGCAGCGCGGACTCCTCGACGAAACACTCATCGTTTGCGGCGGAGAATTCGGCCGTACGCCGTTTCGTGAAGGTCGCACAGCCAAGGGGCAAATTCTCGGTCGCGATCATTATCCCGACGTGTACACCATGTGGATGGCTGGTGGTGGCGTGAAAGGTGGCTATAGCTACGGCGCAAGTGACGAACTCGGATTCAGCGTTGCCGAAAACAAAGTTCATGTGCACGACATTCAGGCGACCATGCTGCACCTGCTTGGCTTCAACCACGAGCGCCTGACGTATCGATTCCAGGGACGTGACTATCGTCTCACGGACGTACATGGCGATGTCGTGCACGATGTGCTTGCGTAGACCAGTTCCATCCCCCGCCTGATTGAGCAAGTAAATTGATCACGTGATCTTGATTCGCTACTCCCGTGAATCACAGACAGGAATGTCTGTGCCACCGATCGCCTCCTAAGCTGGTGATCAAAACAAAAACCACCCTGTCCGGAACATGACCAGACAGGGCGGCATTTGAAACTTCAGTTTGTAGGGTGTGTGCAGCAAGTCGCCGCATTATGGTGGGTTACGTCCGCGAGTTAGGTGCCACGAAAATGGCACAGTGAACTCCACTTTTAACGACTTGCGCAACGCACCATTCTGGTTGATGCGGACTTCACCCACCCTACGAATAATTCGGACTAGTAGCGGTAGTAGTCAGGCTTGAATGGGCCTTCAGCGGGGATGCCGAGGTACTCAGACTGCTTGGCGGTGAGCTTGGTCAGCTTCACGCCCAGTTGGCCAAGGTGCAGGCGAGCCACTTCTTCGTCCAGATGCTTTGGCAACACGTGCACGCCAGTCTCGTATTTTTCGGCACTTTCCCACAGTTCGAGTTGTCCCATCACCTGATTGGTGAAGCTGTTGGACATCACGAATGAGGGGTGACCAGTCGCACAACCGAGGTTCACGAGGCGACCTTCGGCCAAGACGAGAATCGCCTTACCATCTGGGTAGATGTACTTGTGGACGGGACCACCGACATCGGAATCCTTCTTAATAGTGACCTTCTCAACATCTGCGCGGCCATTGAGGTAAGCGACGTCGATTTCATCATCAAAGTGGCCAATGTTGCACACAATGGCATTGTGCTTCATTGCATCGAGGTGTGGACCAGTAATGACATTACAGCAGCCGGTTGCGGTCACGAAAATGTCGGCTTCAGGTGCCGCTTCTTCGAGGGTTGTGACTTTGTAACCCTGCATGGAGGCCTGCAGTGCACAAATGGGATCGATTTCGGTGATGATGACGCGAGCACCCAGGCCACGCATTGCATCTGCCGAACCTTTACCGACGTCTCCGAAGCCGCAGACAACAACCGTCTTGCCGGCAATCATGATGTCGGTAGCACGCTTAATGCCGTCGGCGAGCGACTCACGGCATCCGTAAAGGTTGTCGAACTTGCTCTTGGTTACGGAGTCATTGACGTTAATGGCGGGCATGCCGAGCTTGCCGTTGGCATGCATTTGATGCAGGCGGTGCACACCGGTGGTCGTTTCTTCGGTCAGACCTTTGATGCCTTCAATCATCTCGGGGTACTTGTTGTGCACCATGGCGGTGAGGTCACCACCGTCGTCAAGAATCATGTTGAGAGGCTGACCATCTGGGAAGAAGAGGGTCTGTTCGATGCACCAGTCGAATTCTTCGTTATTCATTCCCTTCCAGGCGAACACGCGAATGCCAGCAGCGGCAATGGCAGCGGCGGCATGATCTTGCGTCGAGAAAATGTTGCAGCTCGACCACTGTACTTCGGCACCGAGTTCAACCAGAGTTTCAATGAGCACAGCCGTTTGAATGGTCATGTGCAGGCAGCCTGCAATGCGGGCACCTTTCAGCGGCTTCGACTCGCCGTATTTCCGGCGGAGGGCCATGAGACCGGGCATTTCGTGCTCGGCCAGAATGATTTCCTGTCGACCCAACTCGGCCAGATCCATGTTCTTCACTTTGTAGGGAAGAACTTGTGCATTGGCATTAGCCATTACTTAACTCCTTGAGCATTTCACATTTGCGGCACGACCCCAGCAAGCGCACCCTTAGCGCTCGGACTTCGTCCCTGTTTCGATTCAAAACTTATCAACAACCCGCATTTGATTGTAGACCGTTCACCGAAAATGTCCGGGATTCCAGAAGATAGGGAAACAACCCGATGTTTCCGCGTTGTCGTGGAGTTGTGTTCCGACGTTTTACATTTGCTCGTCCGCCCGCCAGAATCTGACCCATCAATATTCGGAAATCTGTTTCTCCTGGTGAGTGGTAAAAGATATGCGGAATCAGCTTTGGCTTGCTGGCGGATTGTTCCTGGCACTGTTCATGGCGACGGAATGCCGATCAGCCGAACCCCTGTTCAATCCCAAGAAAGGGGACAAGGTGGTCCTCATCGGCAACACCCTGGCCGAAAGGATGCAGTACTTCAACCATTTCGAGACGCTGCTGCATCAGCAGGCGTCCGATAAGGAGCTGGTGGTCCGCAACCTCGGCTGGTCGGGAGACACCATTAATCTGCGACTGCGGTCCAAAGATTTCCCGGACCACGGTCATACCCTGCTGCATCATCAGCCAGACACCATTCTGGCCTTCTTTGGTTTCAACGAATCCTTTGCTGGACCGGAAGGACTCGAACAATTCGAGGCCGATCTGGCGAAATTCCTCACCGATTTGAAGGCCATGAAATATCCCGTGTCCACCATCGAACGTGGTAGCACGGAAGCATACCAGCAGGATGGTCCCGGCGAAGCCAGCCAGACGCCAAACATCATTCTCGTCTCACCGACTGCGAATGAGAATCTGAGTGATCGCAACATCACAGCCGCTGACTGGAATAATGCCAACCTGGAACTGTACACCAAGGCGATGCAGAAGGTCGCTGCGGAAAATGGTGTGGGCTTCGTTGATTTGTTCACGCCGACAAAGTCACTGCTAGCTCAAGATGGTGATTTGACCATCAACGGCTGTCACCTGACTGATGAAGGATACGCCCACCTGGCGTCCATTCTGCTGCAGGCCCTCACTGGAGAACAGTTCGATGCGAAGGCTAACCCAGCCCTGCACGCCGCCGTCGCAGAAAAGAATCTGCAGCACTTCTATGACTACCGGGCAGTCAACGGCTACTACATTTACGGCGGTCGGAAAGCTCCATTCGGTGTGGTGAACTTCCCTGCCGAGTTTGAAAAGCTCCGCAAAATGGTGGCTTTGCGCGATCGTCGCGTGTGGGACATCGCGGAAGGCAAGTCGGTCTCCGAAACGATTGATGATTCGAGCACCGGTGACTTCGCGATCATTGAAACAAACTTCAAGAACGAGGTTTACATCACGCCGCCGGAAGAAGCACTCAAAGCCTTCACGGTGCCGGAAGGATTTGAAATCAGTCTTTGGGCCTCTGAGAAAGATTACCCGGAACTCGAAAACCCAGTGCAGTTCGCGTTCGACGCCAAGGGCCGCATGTTCGTGACGACCATTGGATCGTATCCCATGTATCTGCCGGGAACGCCCGTCAATGACAAGGTGCTCATTTTTGAGGATGCCAACCACGACGGCAAAGCCGATCAGCCGAAAGTGTTTGCAGACGGACTGTACATACCTATTGGGATCGAACTGGGTGATGGGGGTGCTTACGTCTCGCAACAGCCAAACGTTGTCTTCCTGAAAGATACTGATGGCGACGACCGCGCCGACATCAAACGCACCGTCCTCCACGGATTCGATTCTGCCGACTCACACCATGCCATCAGTGCCTTCGAGTGGGGCCCAGGCGGCGATTTGTATTTTCAGGAAGGAACGTTTCATCACTCGCAAATTGAATCACCCTACGGTTTAAAGCGGTCGCACAATGCTGCGGTGTTCAGGTATGAGCCCAAGTCCGAGAAGTTTGACATCTACGTCGAATACAACTTCGCCAACCCTTGGGGGCATTGCTGGGATGACTGGGGTCAGGACTTCGTGGCCGACGCTTCGGGCGGAGCCAATTACTTTGCCGCTGCCTTCTCAGGTCAACTCGATTATCCACGGCAGCATCCTGGACTCAAGGAGTTTCTCGTCAAACAGTGGCGTCCGACGTGCGGTTGTGAAATCGTTTCGAGTCGCCACTTCCCTGACGAAATGCAGGGAGACTATCTCCTCAATAACTGCATTGGTTTCCAGGGGACATTGCAGTACCGCTTCAAAGAAGCCGGTTCCGGATTCCATGCCGATCCTGTTGAACCGCTGGTTCGTTCATCCGATCCAAACTTCCGGCCCACCGATTTGATGTTCGGTCCCGATGGGGCCTTGTACATCCTCGACTGGTTTAATCCGCTGGTCGGTCATATGCAGCACTCCATTCGCGATCCGAACCGTGACAAGAAGCACGGACGCATTTGGCGGGTGACGTACAAGAATAAGCCACTGCTCACACCTCCCAAGATTTCTGGATCGACCCTCGCAGAGTTGTTCGAACTGCTGAAGGCCTATGAAATTCGGACCCGGTATAATGCGCGTCTGGAATTGCGTGATCGCCCCACTGCCGAAGTCATTTCGCAACTGGATGCATGGGTCGCAAAGCTGGACAAGAGTGAGGAACGCTACGAACACCATTTGCTCGAAGCATTGTGGGTGAAGCAGCATCATGGAGCGGTTGATGCCGAGTTCCTTGACCGGCTGCTGAACGCCGAAGACCCACGAGCCCGGGCGGCAGCGACGCGGGTGCTTTGCTACTGGCGCGATGATGTCGACAGTCCACTCACTCTGCTGCAGGCTCGAGTGAACGATGAGCATCCTCGCGTGCGGATCGAAGCAGTGCGAGCGCTCAGTTTCTTTGACACTCAGCAAGCGTACGACATTGCCGTGGAATCATTGCTCTACGAGCAGGATGACTATCTCGATTACACGCTAAAGGAAACACTCGACACGCTGGAAAAGCGGATTGCAAAGTAGTGCGTTTCTGGAAGCGATTTCCCGTACGGTGTGCCGCTGGCTGCTTGCCAGCCAGTGCAGTCGTGCCGAGTCGAATTTGAAGAAAACGAGCGATGGCGTCGATTTTGTGCGCCCGGTTTTGTCTACGGTCGCCACTATACTGGTGTCATGCTCGAAATCGCCTCGAATTCCGAAGGTCGACACTCGGCAACCGTTTCGCCGGAAGCGCTTGCAGAGAGCCGACATACTGTCGTGCAGGGGGACACGGAATACGTCGAGGCTCTGACCGATCAGAGTCTCATTCGCCAGTTCCTGCAGCGGGATGAAGCGGCGTTTCGAGGGATTGTCGAACGGCACGGAGCCATGGTGTTTGCCGTGGCGCTTCGGACATTGCGCGATCGACAGGCCGCCGAAGACGTAGTGCAGGCGACGTTTTTTGTGCTGGCTCGAAATGCCCGTTCCATTCAGCGTCATAGTTCACTGGCGGCTTGGTTACATGCTGTGGCCATTCGGATTGCCCGGAAAGCGCTGCGACGCAGACAGCAACAGCCGGTTTCGGTTGAACATCCTGACGCTGCCTCGGAAGCGAACGAACCGTACACCAACATGACGTCAGTGTATGAAGCACAAATTGTTGATGAAGAACTTTCAGGGCTCCCGGCACACTACCGCAACGCCCTGATTTTGCATTTTCTGGAAGGGCTCACGTTTCAGCAAACGGCTCAGGCACTCAAGACGACAGTAGGTGCTATTGAAGGTTGGCTGAAGCGCGGTAAACGGGCACTTCGTTTACGACTTATGCGGCGAGGCATTGGCGTCGGGATGGTCTTCGCTGCCTTTCAGTGGTATCAGTCCGCGGCCAAGGCCGCTGAATTGGCGTCACTGTTTCATGCATCCGTCGCCGGCGGCATGTCCACGGCAGCGGGCTCACCATTTGGTCCAGCGGTTTCTGCGGAAGCCATTCATTTAGCTCGGGAGTTTTCTATGTGGACAACAACAAAAGTCGTGCTGACCGGCATCGCCTCGCTGCTCCTTCTGACCGCCGCTGGTCTGGTGGGGAATGGCGTGTGGGGAGATGAGGGGCACGAGGCTCCAGCGCTCAACACCGCCGTGATTGAGGCTCCAAGTGAAAACTCTTCACCGGAGGAACCGGCTAGCGCGGTTCCCGTACAAATCGCACAAAACACTCCCGACCCTGGCGAGACCAAAGTCTATCCGGTAGACGATCTCATCGTGTCGACGAACGCACCCAATTCGACAAACAGCACGAGCACGGTGCCACCAACCGTTGAAGTCTATGCTCCAGGTGCATCCAATCCGAATATCGCAAAGATCAACGATGCACTTAAAGAAACAACAACCCTCGAGTTTCCTGGAAACCCGCTTTCCGACGTCATTGACTACACAGCGCACGTGCACAACATCCCGATTATCATTGATGAGTCTGCCCTTGCGGAAGAAGGAATCGACACCGACGTGGAAGTTGAACTCGTCCTTGAAGGGGTGACACTACAGTCAGCACTGGAAATCATGCTGGCGAATGTCGGCGGGGCGAAGCTGGACTATGTCATCGAAAACGAAGTGATGAAAATCACCACCCGACTCGCGGCAGATGAAACGTATGAAACTCGTGTGTATGACGTGCGGGCTCTGGAACTGGACGACCCGGAAGTTTTGGTTCATGTACTGACCAACACGACGTCTGGAGCGTGGGTGCAAGCCGGGACGGGTGAAGGGGCCATCAGCTACTCAAAGGGGAGTTTCATCATTCGGCAGACGCAGCGTGTGCACCGGGAAATTGAAACCCTCCTGAACAATATGGCGAAGCAGGCGGCATCGAAGAACTATCCCGTGCCCGACTGGCCAACCCCCAAGGAACTGCCCCCATTCATTCCACCGAATTCGAACGTCCCCAACAGTGCCATACTGCCTGTCCAGCCGGGTAGTACCATACCGGCTGTGCCAGCGAAATCATCGGCGCGGGGATCCATCTGACGGATTCACTGTGGATTGCTTGCGGCAGGTTCCTGGGATGTGCCACCATTGGCGTCAGTGAGACACATATCGGCGGTCCGAATTCACAGGCTGCCAAACCGGCTTCTATCGAAGCCAGTCTTCCAACTCTGGAGTTTTCGATGCGATTGGCAATAAGAAATCATTTCAATCACGTTGCTTTGGCACTTGTTGTCGCGATTGTAGGTGTCGCGGGAAGTAGTGCTCACGGGCAGGATGCCAGTGCAGAAGCCAAGTCGCCTCCGCACATTAAGGTTTATGCACCGGGCGCAGAGAGCCCGAGCGTCATCAAAATCAACGAGGCGCTCGAACAGGTAACGAGTCTGGAGTTTCCGGGCAATCCGCTGGAAGACGTCGTTCGGTACATCGGGTCGATACATGAGATCCCAATTGTAGTTGACGAAAGTGCATTGCTTGCTGAAGGGATTGGCCCGGACACTGAAGTGAAAATCGCCCTCAGGGGTGTCACACTGCGATCGGCGCTCGAACTCATGTTCGAAGATGTCGGGGGTATTCGGCTGGATTATGTCATCCAGCATGAAGTTCTAAAAATTACAACGGCGATAAGAGCGGACGAAATTCTTGAGACACGCGTGTACGACATAAGGGCGTTGGATTTGAATGACCCGGAAATTCTCGTTGAGACGCTTACGACCACCACTTCCGGTCATTGGTTGAACGCAGGTGATGGAGAAGGTGCCATCAGCTACACCAAGGGGCTTTTCATCATCCGACAGACACAACGTGTGCATCGCGAAATCGAAAACCTGCTGAACGATATGGCCCACCATGTGAATTCTGGTGAGCCCATTCCCGATTGGCCCGCCCCCAGGAATGAGTTTGCATCACAGGGTCAGCAAGGTGGTGTCCCCATGCCACCGGTCAAACCTCCAGCCCCAGCCGTGGAGCAATAGGCCGTAGCAGAGTGCATTACGACTGGATGTCGAAACGGGGAAGCCGCACCGATCAATCCTCGTTGCGAAGGCCTTGCAATAGAGCACCGCAGAGAACGCTGGGGATCGCAGAGGCGAAATCGAGGGCACGCGCCTCTCTGCGTTCCTCCGCGAACTCTGCGGTTCGACTTCTCTCTGCGAATCAATCGAGGTCGGACGACAAGTGCTTCCGCTCGCTTAATGATTGTCTGTCGACTTCTTACTTACTCGTCAACTTCAAGTGTTCGTCGCACCAGTCGGGTAACGGCTTGATTGCTGGGGTGGTCGCTCGATTCCAGGTGGCCGAGCATGCGGAGGCGGTCGGCTTGGGAGCGGTTTTGGCCGAGTTTGAATTGGGCTTCGATGTGTGTGATTTCGATTTCGAAGCCGACAATCATGTCGAGAAGTTTTTCTTGAACATCACCGGGCAATTGAAGTTGCCACGGTTGCGGGTGGTTGGCCTCGAAGGTTTCAACCATAGTTTGCAACTGGTTCCAAAGATCTTCCTGGGACGTCATCAACGCTGGCGTTCCGTAGACATGGACGGCGGCGTAGTTCCACGTCGGAACGGCGACTTCGGCCTCGTACCAGTTCGGTGAAATGTAGGCATGTGGCCCGTGAAAAATGGCCAGCACCGATGTGCCCGACTCGAACTGCTGCCACTGCGGGTTCGCCCTGGCAACGTGTCCCATGAGCTTGGAAGGCTTGTCACCTGTTCCTGGAATGTGGAGCAGCGGCACATGGGAAGCAATGGGGGCTGCACCGTTGGTCGAGATCAGCGTCGCAAAAGGATGTTGTCTGAGAAACTCGACAATTCGCTGGGGGTCGTCTTCCTTGAAGGCCGGTGGGATGTACATGCATGGGTTTCCATTGAATTGGTTGGTTTTTGTCTGACTGCATCTGACACCGGTGTTCCCAACCGGTTCGGTGAGGACGGGGCAGGTTGCCGTTCCCACCCAATTTGTCTGTAGGCGGGAATTTGCGACAGGAGTACGATAAGATATCTTCCCTGAAGATGACCGAATTCAACCGAACTGCGGCGAAACCTTCCTCAGCAAAACGGGTTTCAACTGAGAAGATAACGTCGTCCTGGTTTCGGAGTTGAGAGCTCGACTTCGAGTACAACCGAAAAGACAGGACTTTTCATACTTTGGTAACCGAAACGCTCAGCACCAGTGGGGCAAATCCCTACCTCCGTGACCCGGAGGTTCAGCTGATGCTGCGCGTAAAGTCTGGTGACGAAACGGCTTTTGCTCAGTTGGTCCTGACTTACCAGGACCGTTTGGTCGGGCTGTTTACCAATATGTTTCGAGACCCCGTGCTCGCGGAAGATTTGGCTCAGGAGGTATTCCTGAGGATTTACCGTGCCCGGGCGGGGTACGAACCGACTGCGAAATTCTCGACCTGGGTGTTCCAGATTTCCCACAATCTGGCACACAACTCCCGTCGGTCGAAGGGCCGTCGTAATGAAACACAATTCCGTAGTGAAGACACGAGCTCAGTAGGCTCGCGGCCAAAGGAATCACAAATTGCGGAAAAGTCCGCATTGATGCCCGTGCGTCAATTGGACAAAGAGGAATTGAGAGAACGTGTGCGTGAGGCACTTTCCTCACTGAATGAGCGACAACGCATGGCTGTGTTGCTGCATCGTTTCGAGGGAATGAGCTACGCCGACATTGGTGAAGCCATGGAACTCTCACCCCAGGCCGTGAAGTCGCTGCTTTCTCGTGCACGCGAGAACTTGCGAGTAGTTCTGGAACAGTATGTACAGTAAACGGAATAACGGAATAACAGGAGCGTTTGACGAATTTCGATGAGCAAGCTGCAGCGACTATCCGCTGAAGACCGGGACAATCTCGTCGCCTATCTGGACGGCGAGCTTGATGAATCCGGTACGCGCCGTATCGAGGGCGTTCTGGGACAAAGCAGTGTCGCCCGGACTGACGTCGAGCAGCTCGCCCGCACGTATGATTTGCTCGATGAACTCGATACTCCCAAAGCCAGCGAGAGCTTTACCGAGCGAACCATTGCTTCGGCCAAGCTCGAACAAATTAAGCCGTCGCTCGCACAGCATCCCTGGTTCGTTTTTCTCCGTCGCGTTTCGCCTATTGGTGGCTGGGCCATTGTTATGGTCGTCGCCGCTGCAATTGGGTTCTCAATTACACGACTGGGAGTTCCACAGGACGATGATGTTCTGCTAGAGAATTATCCGGTCATCAAGGAACTGGACGTCTATTCCGAGACGGGCAATTATGAATTCCTGGATCGCCTCAGCCGCGAGCAGGAATTACTGGACCAAATGAGTCGGGAGGCACACCGTGAATCCCAGTAGAGTCAGATGGATTCTTGTCGCCATTGTGCTGCTGGCAGTGGGAGCGTCGCCGTTTTTGGTGCGTGGTAACCAGTCGGTCGAGTCGCTGAAAAAAGTGCATCAACAGGAAATTGCCAGCCTGTCGGAAAGCGACCGGGCCCGCATTGTCGAACGAAACTTTGAGACGTTCACTAGCCTCCCGGAGGCAGAGCGGAATGCGTACATCAGCCTCCACGCACGCCTCGTGGAAGACAAAAAGAAAACCGGGCAACTCTCCGCCACGCTCGATACGTATTCCAGTTGGCTACGAACTCTCGAACCGTATCAACGCGAGGAACTGAAGCAGGAATCTGATCCTGGCAAACGCGTCGCGCTCATTAAAGAATTCTTGCACGAACAAAGCGAAGAAGCCGCTCGCAATGCTGTGGCCGACCAAATGGAAAGTGTCTCGGGGCCACCGCAAGGTGGTGGTCGCGGCGGTTGGCGTCCACCGCCACTTCCACCAGAGGCACTCGCGCGCATGATGGAGGAAATTGAAGCAATTATGTTTCACCGCCTCGAACCGGCGCAACGCAGTGAACTTGAGCACCTTGAAGGCCTCGCACGTTACGTGCGACTGCTGCAATTCGTACGAGACGAGAGTGTACAGCGTGACGATGGGCGCCTCTTCTCCATGAAAGATGAGACAGAGTTACAAAAGGTCATCTCTGTCATCGAAGATTCGCGAATCCGTGAATTCCTCGGGGAATCTGGGACGGCACTGCAGCGAATGCGTTGGCACACTTTGTTGCATTTCAGCCTAAGAAACGAACTTGAGAAAGAAACGCGGGCCGAGCGTCGACTCCCTTCCGCCGACACATTAGAGGCGGATTTCAACGCCCTCCCCAAAGACATGCAGGACAAGTTGCTGTCTCTTTCGTCGGACGACTTCATTGATGAATTGACCCGACTGAATGAAGAACGGAACGCTCCAGTGACGCGTGAAGACGTCGAAGCCGTGTTCTCGATCCCCGAAATTTTTCGAAAACGCTACGAAATGGCGTTTCGTCAGCAATTCAACCGAGATGGCAGCCCTGGTCGCCCACGACCGGAAGACGTCATTCGCAACGCGGACCGAAACAAGGACGGGAAGATTACATTCGATGAGTTGCCCGAAGAAATGAAGGCCCCACTTTCACGCTTCTTCGACGAAGCCGGGGAAGATGGATGGCCGATTGAGGCGGTCATCAAGCGATTTGAAGAACGGATCCGTTCCAATGGTGGACGATTTGGACCACGCGGGGGCGACGGCGGTCCGCGCGGTGAGGGCGGTCCGCCATTCGGACCACCACCGGAACGTCCAGGATTCAACGGCAACCCCGATGGATTCCGTGGTCGGCCCGATCGAGGCCCCGGTCCGCCACCTGGAGGAAATCAGCCTCCGGGAGGCAATCAGCCACCGCCTCCGCCGCCCAATGCGGAGTAAACCATCGACGGGGATGACTGGAAAGAGCAGCTTGCTCCAGTCGGTATTCATCTTGCCTTAAATCAGAATCTGCACGAATTCATGACGAGCCAGCTTCAGGTTAAGGGGATTTGCAAAAACTTCGAAACGCCCGAAGGGCCACTCGAAATTCTGCGCGGCGTCGATTTGCAAATGTCCTCGGGCGACACGGCCTCCATTGTGGGGCCGTCCGGGTCGGGTAAGAGCACGCTCCTCTATATCCTGGGCCTGCTGGATCCTCCCAGCAGTGGAGAAATGTTGATTAACGGCGAAGCGCCCTGGGGGCGTTCTCCCTCTCAGCAGGCCGAGTTTCGCAGTCGCCGCATTGGGTTTGTGTTTCAGGATCATCACCTGCTGCCGCAATGTAATGTGCTGGAAAATGTGCTGGTGCCGACACTTGCCACAGGCGGAGCCAACGCCGCAGCAACTGAGAGAGCCAAATCTTTACTCGAACGCGTCGGGCTTTCGGAACGCCTAAACCACCGCCCGGCACAGCTTTCGGGTGGAGAGCGGCAACGCGTGGCTGTCTGTCGCGCTTTGATTAATCAGCCAGCTCTGGTGTTGGCGGATGAACCAACCGGAAATCTCGACCAGTCAACCGCGCAGACGGTGGGAACACTGTTGCTGGAGCTGGCCCGGGAGTCGGAAGCCATTTTGGTGTGCGTCACGCATAGTCAGGAATTGGCTCAACAGTTCTCACGCGTGCTGGAACTACGGAACGGCAAACTCGTGGAGTCAGGGAGCTAGCTGGTCGCCGAATAATCTGTCTCCGGCAGTATTTGGAGAAAAGGGCTTCAAAACCGTGTGAGCAGTGACAATTCGTCTTGCCACGTTTTCGAAAGTCCATTAATTCTTCCGTCCCTAAGGCGATTTCCGCCATTTCCTATCTCCCTTCCCTCCCGAAATCTTCCTTTCAATCTGAGTTTTTGCGTGAACCACGACGGGTAGTGCAAGGCTCAGCAGTGAGCATTCGATGGACCGAGTTGCGCCAATTTTGCGTGGACCAAGCACGCTGCTTGTCTGGTGCTGCGTTGTAATTGGTGCGTCGGCCTGCGCTCAGGAAGGTGCTTCAGGGAACGGATTTGCAGAGTATCTGCGGCAACGTGATCAATCACCGCCGGCGGCCAGACCTCAGCCGACCGCCGCGCCAGCAGAACGCCAAGTCCAACAAGCATTTACTGCTCAGGTGCCAGGGGCATTTGCGAGTCCCAACGAACGCAACATCCTGCCCGTTGAGTACTCTGCCGATGAGCTTCTGAACGATCCACTGGCCGACGTCATTGTGGAAGGGAACGACACCATTCTGTCGTCGTCGATCCTCAGTCACATCAAAACCCGCGCGGGTCGTCCACCCTCTCCACGTCAAATCCAGGAGGACGTGGCCGAACTCGTCAAACTGCGTTGGTTTTTGAATGTCCGGCCCGTTTACCGCCAGACCGAAGAAGGTCCAGTCCTTGTCTTCCAGGTGACGGAACGCCCCATTGTGCGGTCGGTCCAGTTCATTGGAAACAAGAAAATCAAGACGGCTGAACTTCAGGCCAATGTTGGCTTGCGACAGGGAAGCGGATTCGACGTTTCGGCCAACCGTGAGTCGGTGTATCGCATCCAGTCGATGTACCAGGACAAGGGCTATCGGTTCGCCAAGGTCACGCTTCAAAAAGGTGGTGATCCTCAGGACCGTGATGTCGTCTTCCAAATCGAAGAAGGTCCCAAAGTTCGCGTCGGCAAAATCGTGTTTGAAGGGAACGAGTTCGTCAGCGGCGCCATCCTCAAGACGAAACTCGCTTCGAAGACGGCCATTTTGAGATTTATTGGTGGCAGCTACGACCCCGAACTCATCCAGAACGACGTCCTGACACTGCGGCAGTACTACACAAACCTGGGATTTTTTGAAGTTGAAGTCGAAGCCAAGGAGTCTTTCTCCAAGGACAATGGCTACGTCACTGTCACTTACCAAGTCAGCGAAGGACCGCGTTACCGGGTCGGCAATATTGAAACGGTGGGAAATGTCGTCATTGGCACTGGCCGGTTGCTGAACGACCCCAAACTCGACGAAGGACACTACTTCAACGCCCGCTTCCTGAGGGAAGATGTCAGTTCCATGAAGGAGCAATACGACGAACTCGGTCGTATTTTCGCCAAGGTCGAACCCGTTCCTCAATTCCGGGCTGATGAGCCCGGCTGGGTGGATTTGACCTATGTGGTCGACGAAGACATCCCACGACTCATTGGTGACATCAACGTCCACATTCGGGGTGACTATCCTCACACGCAGGAAGAAGTCGTGCTGCAGCAAATGCACCGGTTCATTAAGCCGGGACAGTTGGCCAACGGCACGAACCTTCGCATGGCCCAGCAGCGAGTTATGGGCAGCCAGCTCTGGGAACGTTCCGATCCACCAACGTTCGACATTCATCCTGTTGACGGTCTCGACTATCTCCCACCGCTCGTGACCCGTGGTCAGGATGGACGATTGCAGCTACGTGACAATCTTGTCGAAACGGCCGCTTCAGAAGATTTGCCCATCACGAGTGGATTTGGCCACAGCCTTTCGCCCGTTGGTCGGTCGGCTCCAGTCTCGACAACTGTTGAGCGACCAATTCCGCGTGCTGAACCAGAGCGTCTTTCGCGTCCGGCACCGCTTGAGTCGGGTTTCGAGCCCGCTCCTGCCAAATACCCCGTTGGCGAACCGATGACCATGTCATCGCAATACACTATCGATCCTGAAGCCATTATTAACGCTCCTGAAGAGTCATTCATCGTCCGTTGTCAGTCGCCGGGCGAAATGCCGACTTACCGGGGGCAAAGCGTCGGTCGTAACGGACTGCCTGTACCGCAGGACTATATGCAAACCGACTCCCCGCAGGGCGATCCCTTCGGTGATGCCATTCGCAATCCGGCCACGCCGGGTTTTGTTGATGTCAATGTCGACGTCACCGAAGGCCGCACGGGACGCTTAATGTTCGGTGTCGGCGTGAACAGTAACGCCGGTGTCGTCGGTTCAATTGTTCTTCAGGAAGACAACTTCAACCTCTTGCGTCCACCCACGAGCTGGGCAGACATCGTGAATGGCACCGCCTGGCGGGGAGCTGGCCAAAGCTTCCGCCTCGAAGCCGTTCCTGGCTATCAGGTCAGCCGCTACACCGCGAGCTGGCAAGATCCCTACTTCCTGCGAAGCGATTTCAGTCTCGGCCTGAGTGGATTTTACTACAACCGATTCTTCACCGACTGGACAGAAGATCGACTCGGCGGACGCATTAGCGTGGGCCGAATTCTCAATCAGTACTGGTCCGCCGGTCTGGCGCTGCGTTTGGAAGACGTCGATCTCCACGGAATTCGTAACGAAGCATTTGCCCCAGCCGCACTAGTCGCCGCAAAAGGAAACAGCCTTTTGTCGACCATTTCAGCCACGGCAACATATGACACGCGCGATAGTTCCTTCATGCCGACTCGCGGTCACTTCATTGAAGGTTCGTTTGAACAGGCGTTTGGCGAATACGACTACTCGCGAGCGGAAGTCACTGCCGGACAGTTCTTCACCCTTTATGAACGCCCTGACGGTTACGGCAAACACATCCTGCAGTTCCGCGGTCAAATTGGTGGAACCAGCAGCAGCACGCCAATCTTCGAGAAGTTCTACGCTGGTGGTTACTCCTCGTTCCGTGGCTTCGCCTATCGTGGCGTCTCTCCCCGACAAATGGACTATGTTCTCGGCGGTAACTGGATGGCTCTTGCGACTGCGGAATACATGGTACCCATTACCGCCAGCGACAACGTGCGTGCCGTGGTGTTCACCGACATGGGTACCGTCGAAGAAGACTTCGGATTCAATGACTTCCGCATTACCGCCGGATTTGGCCTGCGACTCATGATTCCCGCCATGGGACCAGCACCTCTTGCCTTCGACTTTGCCTGGCCAATTATGAGCCAGGACTTCGATACCGAACGCGTCTTCAGCTTCTACATTGGATTCACCCGATAGGCCATGTCGTCTAATTTGTAGGGTGTGTGGAGTAGGTCGCCACATGATGGTGGGTTACGTCCGCATGTTAGAAATTGCAAAAGACACGGCCTGATTCTTGTATTGGACGACCTGCGTAACGCACCAACAACCTTTGAGGCGGACTTCACCCACCCTACGAAATCGTCCGGGGTAAACAACGACCCTGGTGGAGTATTGTCATGTTGCCCGAATCCACATCTGCCCCACAACGACGTTCAACGCAAATGCCCGTCAATCAACAACCGTCCCCGCCCGAAGGTGACTGGTGGAATGGCAGCCCAGATCAGCAATTAGCTTATGTCTTCGGCTTGGCCATTGCGGGGCTCATTGTGGTGGCCTTCATTGCGAACGGGGCTGGCGCAGGATCGCAACATCATCACGTGGTGCAGTACATCCTGGCTGGCTTGTTCATCACGGGCGCTGGTGTCCTCGGACTCCTCGGGATGAATGCCGCCTGCGGATGCTGTGGAATCGACACTGATGCAAATGCCGATGAATCTGCGGCGGAAGAATTGATCAGCACTCGTTCTGAACAATGGTCAGAACCACTCCCAATTGGTCCTTCACAAACCGACACCATTCCACTCCCTACACAATCCACGCCGGTCCCTCCAGCGCCTGCAGTCGCCAGTCGTCCCGCTCCGAATTCTCCACTTGCTACTGAACGAGAGCCGGATACAGACTTTGATGACGACATCGATCAGGAGCAGGACGGATTTCCTCACAGCAGCGACTTCCGTGCTCGCCGCCGTCGCCGTGCCCGACGGGCATAGTGAAATTCCCGTTCCGAGTGGCCGTTTTTCACTCAAACGGAGACCACTCTCACGATACACTCGACCCTGCCAAGAGGTGGCCACTGTCATCTCTGACATTGCCAGCGGTTCGTCGAGTGGCTTAGTGACCTCGCCGTGCCTGATTGTGAGGTCCCCATGAAACTCGATGCACTGACTGTTTTGGTCGCTCTCCTTTCGACCACTGGCGCCATCGCGGACGACAATTCGCCAATTCACATCAACGAATTGTTTCGCCGCCCTGTCATTGGCAAACTCGGCGTGCCTCTTGGAAAGCCGGTGGTCATTCAAGCCAAGGTCATTGCCGGACGCGAAACGCGTCAGAAGAGCTACGACGGGATTTACCTGCTCGAGGTTTCCCACGTCGATGAAAAGCAACTCGACAACCCGGTACTCATGGAATTCTACACTCCTGGCTACGTGCGGGTAAAACTCCCGCATAATGCCTTCGGGCTCTACGAGCAGGTATATGGAAAAGCTGCCAGTAAATTGGACTCCGCACAAACTGCGGACCTTGAAAAGGAATATGTCGGCAGAACCGTTCTTGTCGTTGCATACGAGACAGGCTCCTTCCACGGACTTCCAAGTGACCTGCCAAATGATGTCCCCATCCCGCAAAGCACAAGCTTTCATTTCTCGACATCGCTCGTTGTCGTCGCAGATCGTAGTCGGCGAAAGGGACAATGAGCCTCATGCGTCGTGGCTGCGTAATCGTTGCTCTAACGTTCGTCCTTCTGATGGGACTTCTCCTCTATTCGACGCGCTCCATGTCAATTAATCGAGGTGTGTCACTTCGTGACTTCAGAGGCAATGATTTCACGTTTCATGTCTGGTCCTATGGGCGCTGGGTGGCTTCCGACAAGTCCGGCGTGCATGTTTCAACGTTTGCACCGCCATACACCCTCGTGCTCGCGATTGAGCCACACGACGCGACCATTGACGACATCGAAATTCTCTCTGCTGACGTTGTGGACGGTTCCGGACAACGCGTCTCGATACGCGAATATCTGATGAATTCCTCAGATGCCGTTCAATATCACCCGCATGCGCGAATTCAACACCCCTATGCGGCCTTCATGTTCAACAATGCGGTCAAGTCGCACGAGTCTGTGACCGTCGAAATCGAATTTCAGGCAACGTCTGACGAAGGTTCCACAACCGTCAAACAGCAACTCAGGCTGGAAAGCTACGAAATCAAATCGCGGAGCTTTACGTTCTGGGATACGATGATGAGTGCCTAACCTGCCGTAAGTCCTTTGCCGAGAGCCAAACATGCCCGACAGTTCCTCTGGTGACGAACTTGATCCTGAAGAAACGGACGACTTTGATGGCGACGACGAAACCGTTTCCCCGGCACTCGCTGCGTACAACACGGTGACCGACACCGTTACCGGCGTCAACGTCCGCATGAGCGACAACGTTTTTCAGGCCATTTTCATTTTCGTCTCGGCCATTCTCGTGGCCATCATCACCGCTGTCGCCTGCCTTGCATTTCCAGGCTGGCAATTGAAGTGGTACGAAGGAGTGCTCATTGGCGCATTCGGTGGCGTCATTTTCGGCGTGTTCGCCAGCGGAACAATCCTCATGGTTTACCGCGCTTTTCGGCACCTGCAGGGCAAACACGATTAGCACATGCGTTCCGATGCCCTTCAGTTGTGAGCAACGTCGAAACGACTGCAGCGAAGTGTCGCCTTAATGATTGTGTCCGGCGTGGGGATCAACACCGCCGCCAGAGGCATTTTGAATGGCCATGTAAAGTTGATGGGCAGAACTCTGGGCCACAATGGAACCGACGGGCAGTTTGTCACTCGACTCAATGACCGCGTACCGCTGGTCGCGATACCGAATGTGCACGGGCGTCTGCCGGAACGAGTTCCCGTTCTGACGAAAGACATACGCGTTCGCTCCCTCACGGACGACGGCATCAATGGGAACGACGAGTACGTCGGTCCATTCCTCCACTGGAACCAACAACTGAAACCGCTGACCGGGACGATATTTCCACGTCACGAATCGCTGCCCCTCGTCATTCGTCCGGTCGTTCAGGATTTCGTTCTTCAAATCGAGGTAGACGTGCAGCGAACGCGACTCGCGGTCGACTTCACTGTCGATATACACAATGGCAAGATCGGACAATGTTTCACCGTCATTGCCGTTCAATCTCACAGCAGAAATCGGCCACTTCTGTTTTAGCGATTCGAGAATGAGCGGAGCATCCTGCTCAAATGCATCGGCTTCGATGAACAGGCGGCTGTAGTCGGCCAGCGTGCAGAGGTTTTCTCCCGCAGCGACGGCTTTCCCTTTGGCGACCAGCATTTTCTCAACCGCCAAGAGGGGAGAGGTTTCCTCCGTCGCTTGCACTCCATTGGGGGCTACAAACGCGACCTGTTCCGGGCTCGATAGCGAATTCGAAAGCCGCAACTCGTCAGATTCGTCATGTTCATCGAGTTGCGGCGCAACAAGACGTAAGTCACTGAGCAGACGACGGTTCTCCTGGATTTCCTGCACCTGTCGTTCGGAAAGGCCATGTAGTTTCAAAGCTTCTTCCTGAGCGGCAATGAGTGCGTCGAGTTTGTCGCGAGCGTACTCATGCTCGAGCACGGTCCGTTCGGGAACGACAGCACTTTCTGAAAATCGCTTAGTGAGACGTTCCAGTTCGCGAACCTCTACCTCACGTTCGCCCAGTACCCGGAGATAATCGGTTTGGGCCTGCACCAGGTCTTCGTGTGTGAGGCGAATTTTGAACAACGTCGTGCCCGGCGAAACAGTTTCGCCTTCGACCGCATGGACGTGCGTGACCAGCCCGGTCAGCGGTGTCGCGACGTGCAGTTCGGTACGCCCTGGGCGGGTTGCTACGATGGACGGCAGAACAATCTGGCGGCGAAATGTCTGTGGTTTCAGCGGCAGCAACGTCTCGCTGGTGAGTCCCAGGTTCTTTCGTGCCTCACCGCTCAAATGAATTGACGGCAATTCCGTCTTCGGCGCGTCGTGGTTGTGCTCGCCTCCATGACTGTGGTCATGCCCGAGCGATCCCGACTGACGGTATTGAGCCAGCGTGGCTTCGACCCAGCTTGTGAGGGGAGTCCAGAAGAAAAACGAGGCAACCACAACACCAATGAACGCCAGTGGTGTAACGACCGGTCGGACATACTTCCAAATGAGGGCAACGTACTTCATAGTGGTGCTTTCGCCTGGAGAATTCGCTTCCACTGCATTTTCGCACGAATGCCTGCGGTGGAGAAGGGGATTTCCTCGGGTTCTGTACTTCCGGCCACTGAAACCGCAATCCCGCTGCCTAATTCATAGAATCGTTTCATGCACATTGATTTTGACCTCAAACCGCAAGACCTCCTCCCTGCCATCAACCATATGTGGGAGCGGTCCGCAGAATGTCTCAACCGCCTGGAAAATCGCTGGTCGCCGGACGACGGGTCACCCGTCTTCACGGTTCGCGGCGAATACACATCGCAAGGATGGACTGAATGGACGCAGGGCTTTCAGTTCGGATCTCTCCTGCTGCAGTTTGATGCCACGAACGACGCCCATTTTCTGAATTTGGGCCGTGATCGAACCGTGCAGGCCATGGCTCCGCACGTCAGCCACATCGGCGTGCATGATCATGGCTTTAACAATGTCAGTACGTACGGAACGCTCCGGCGACTCATGTTGGAGGGACGTATCCCCCAGAACGAATTTGAGTTGCACTTCTATGAACTGGCACTGAAAGTCAGTGGGGCCGTGCAGGCTTCGCGGTGGGCTACGTCACACAGCGGACTGGGATACATTTATTCCTTCAACGGCCCGCAGTCGCTGTTCTGCGACACGATTCGCTCGCTCCGGTCACTCGCGGTAGCTCATCAGTTGGGACACCAGTTGATGGGCGAGAACGACGAGGCTATTTCACTACTCGACCGTCTCATTTCGCACGCCATCGTGACAGCGGAATTCAACGTCTATTACGGTGATGGTCGGGACACGTACGACGTGCGTGGTCGAGTCGCCCACGAAAGTCTGTTTAACACGAACGATGGTCGCTATCGCTGCCCCAGCACGCAGCAGGGATACAGTCCCTTCTCCACCTGGACACGCGGCCTCGCCTGGATCATGTTGGGCTATCCCGAACAAATCGAGTATCTACAAACAAGCGGTCACGAAGTTGTTGCCCCACCGGGATTAAAAGGCAGCGTCGAAGACGTCTTCCTCGAAGCCGCAAAAGCCTCATGCGATTTCTACATTGAGAACACAGCCGCTGATGGAATTCCCTACTGGGATTCGGGTGCCCCAGGATTGACCAACCTGGCAGACTGGCGCGAAAAAACGTCCGATCCTTTCAATGCCTTTGAACCCGTTGACAGTTCCGCAGCGGCGATTGCAGCACAGGGATTGCTCCGACTTGGGCGAATTCTGCAGCAGAAAGGCGATACCGAAGCTGGATCAAAGTACCTGGCGGCCGGCCTGACCACCCTGAAGAGTTTGCTGCAGGATCCTTACCTCAACAATAACGCAGAACACGAAGGCCTGCTGTGGCACTCCGTGTACCATCGCCCACGCGGCTGGGATTATATTCCAGAGGGACAATCAGTTCCGTGCGGTGAGTCGTGCCAGTGGGGAGACTACCATCTGCGGGAGTGCGCATTGCTGGTCCAGCGGATGGCGGAAGACGACTACTTCACATTCTTCGGACCAACTTCAGGCTCCGAAAAATAAGTCGGTGATTGCTACCCTACTTGGGCAATTGGATACGGAGTAGCTGTTCGCGGCTTTTCAGTTCCGGTAAAACGGCACAGACCAAGTCGACCAATCGGCGCGCGTCTCTTAAATCCAGGACTTCAACAGCAGAATGGGAGTAGCGACGCGCGAGACCAAGTACGGCGGCCGCAATATTTCCCGAAGCCTGCTGGGCTGCAGAGCCATCAGTAATGCCTGCCGTATCGACGATGAGTTGATAGGGAATGCTATTGGCGGCTGCGACTTCGCGAAGCAGCTTGCGAAGTGGCCCGTGCGTTGAGAGTCCATTTGTTTCACGGACTTTCAACAAGGGGCCAGCGCCAATTGTCCAGGGCAGCTCGTGGGAACCGAGATCAGGCGTTCCTCCTGCAGGGACTGTATCGACAGCGATCACCACGTCGGGATTCACATGTCGCGCCGCCAGTTCGGCTCCGCGTAAGCCCACTTCCTCTTCGACCGTGACGACATACACCACGTTGAACTGCTGAGATTCGTCCGCGTGTATTCGTCGGGCAATTTCCAGGAGTGACAGGCAGCCAATGCGGTTATCAATGGCCTTGCCCATGACCCGGTCGGGATGTGCCGTCTGAGTGAGTGGGCCGTAGAACGTGGCAGGGGTTCCCGGTTCAATCCCCCAGGCCGCCGCTTCTTCTACCGACGCGGCACCGACGTCGATGTACAGGGCGTCAACCGGCGGAACAATGCGGGCCTCATTCCCGCGCAGGACGTGTCCCGGCTTCACGCCAATAGTTCCTTGGAGTACTCCCTTTGACGTGAGGACCTGCACGCGCTGGCCTGCGAGGACCATGTCTGTGGGAAATCCAACGCGCGTGAACGCGAGGAATCCGCCGGGGAGAATCGACGTGATGAGGAAGCCGATTTCATCGGCGTGCGCCATGAGCATGACGAGCGGTTTCGATGGATCGCGCTGCTGACGTGCGAAGAGGTTTCCACGCACATCGATTTCCACGTGATCACATGTGACCTGCAACTCAGCGGCCATGTACTCCAGCACCGGTTCTTCAAAACCGACGGGAGCGTTGAGCGCGGTGAGCAGTGCGAGTTCATCGAAGTTCATCGGAGTGGCTTGGCTAAGGGCAAATTCGCAGAATGGCCATAGAGACAGAATGACAAATTCAGTTCTCTATGTCATTCCGCTTCAAGCCTGCTCCTACCAACTACCCACTATCTACTACCCACTTCAACTCTACATCAAACCGCGACGACGCAGTTCCGCCACAACATTCTGCACGATGGAATCGATTTCTGGAGCACGGTCGCCCGATGCTGTCCCAATACCACAACCGCCAACCGGCTGATCAGTGAATCCGTGCTCGGAGAGCATGCACTGCAGGGTGTTGCCGAGTTTTGAGAGGTCCGCCAGTTGATCACTGGAAAGTGGCTGTCGGCCGCGACCCATGCGGAATCCGCGGAGTTCCACTGCGGCGCGAAATCCGTCAGGGAATTCGGCCTGATAAATCATGGTGTCGAAGAGAGTGACGAGGTCGTACTGCACTTTGCGAGCAGCGTCGAGTTGCAGTGACGTTGTCAGGTCGTACAGTTTGCGAGTGAGTTCTGGAACGACGCCGCTGGATGCGTTGGTTCCGCCATCGCAGCCGACGAGCAACATGGGCATGAGGGCTGCATCCCAGCCGGTGAGGAAGCTGAACTCGGGACGATTCGGACGCACTGCCTGAATCATGCGGATCATGTGTGGGATTTCGCCGGACGAATCTTTGATGGCCACAATCTTTTCGCACTCCTCGCTCAATCGCTGCACCGTAGGTACGTCGATCGGACTAGCGAACATTGGAATGTTGTAGAGCGTGACGTCGATGGGAGTGTTCCGTCCGATTTCGCGGAAGTACGCGTACACCGACTTAGGGCTCAGCTTGTAGTAGAACGGTGCCACAATGGCGACGGCCCGCACGCCGAGGTCGTGGTAGAATTCGCAGGCCCGAATGGTTTCTTTGACGTTCGCTTCCGCAGCCCCAGCGAGAAGGGGAACTCGCCCCCGGGTTTCATCTGCGATGATTTGAACAATCCGTTTCCGCTCTTCAACGGTAAACCGCGTGAATTCCCCCGTCGAGCCGTTGGGATACAGTCCATGAACGCCGCGCTCGATGAGCCAGTTCACGTAGCGACGCAGTTCTGGCTCGTTGATGTCCCCCGAGTCAGTAAAGGGGACGAGGTTCGGCGTGAAAATGCCTTGAAGTCGAGTCGAGGACATGAGTTAGGCTGACAATGTCGGGTTGAAACAAATTGGTCAGGGGGCTTTCTGTTTTATCGACACGGATGACCAGAGCCAAGACGGAAACGTACCTCTCACAACATGTTTCGGGAATGAGAAGCCTCAAATTGGTCGGTCTGAATCGAGTGGAACGACCGGTCCTGCTGTCGATCAAATGGCTCGTCATTGACACCTAACCGCGTTTTGGCCTTCAGTTTCCTGCAAAGACATGGGAGAATTCCGATTGTGTCTATGGACGTTCAGTTTGTCGGTTAGGCAGATCGTTACGGCGTTGGCTATTCGTTGGTTTGTCATTCTGCTTCTCACCACCGGGTGGGTGTGTCGTGTTACGGCATCGGACCCCATTCGAAGTAATGCTGCGCGCGGCGAAGAGGATTTGATTCAACAGTTGGGCGCGCCATCGTTTCAGGACCGATTCGCGGCTGAAAAGGAATTGCTGGAACGTGGATTGACCAGTGTGTCCGCAGTACGCGAGGCATTGAACAATGAGAACGCCGAAATTCGTTATCGGGCGCAGCGACTCATGCGCGAGTTTCTGCTCATTGAGGCGGAGACGAACGAGCCACTTCTACTGAATTCTCCCTGGCAATTGACGGAGGATGTGTACAACGTCTGGGAACGCTGGCATGCAACCGTCGGTGATTCTCCCGCCAGCCGGCAATTGCTCGTGCAAATGCTGCGGATAGAACCTGAACTGTTGCTGGCACTCAACGCGCCTCAGGGAACCATTCGTGGTCTGCTTGAAAGCCGCTGTGGCGAATTGCGGATGTTTCCGAATCAGGCCAATCAGGAAGCAAACCCGCTCACGACGGCGAGCGTGCTGTTTGTAACGCTGCAGGAAGATGTTCAGCCGAGCGCACAGGCAATGCACGTGGTCAGTTCATTAATTGCAACGGGGAAGTTCATGGCCCTGTTGAACGATCCCCAGGTTGGTGTTGCTGCGCGAACATTGGTGGAACAGTGGATTGGTCACGGAACGATTTCAACGGCTTATATGCGGCTGCAGACGAGCGAGCGAATGAAGTCTCCTGCGGGAATGGATGCGGCACGTGAACTGTTAAGCAGTCAAAATGCTCCGGGACCAACCGAGCAAGTAGCCGTACGCTACCTGGCCAAGGCCGGAGGTAACGAGGCAATTTCCGTTCTGGAATCCAAGCTGGATGACACGACGGTCATCAGGTCGGCAGATAACAAAAACGAGGACGGGACCACCGAGTCTGTTTATCGCGTGGAGTTCCGAGACACTGTACTGTTGGCGCTCGTGCAGATGACCAAGCAAGCTCCCACTGACTACGGGTTTCGACAGACAGATAACGGAGCGTACAACCAGCAGAATTCTGGGTTCGAGTCTGACCTGAAACGGGAAGCTGCCCTGCACAAGTGGCAACGCTGGTCACGTGAGAATCTGCGAGAGGTTCACGCTGAACCGTTCGACGCCTCAGAAGGGACGGCACTCTAAAAGCGACTGCCCCAACGGATGATGGCGGTCCCGCCAAGTTTTTGGTCGCCGGGGAACCTTTGGAAATCGAGGTGGCGGTCGAAGACGTAGCCGAACTCGAGTACTTCGCGATTTCCATCTTTGTCACGGCTTTCACTGCCGACGGTAATACGTATGTCGCGATAGCTCAGGCGGTCGTTCAGGCCAGAAGTGTGGTCAATCGCCCAGGAGCCACCGCCCAATTCACCCCCGACAAACAACCAGTGTGACTTTTCTTCCGTCGACGCGTAGCGGAATGAGAAACGGGGACTGGGGAATATGGCGTCCAGTTCGACATCGGTGCGTGGTGTCCAGCGCAGGCCGCCGATAGGAATTGCTGGCAGGTCGGGACGGTCGAGATACGTACCCCCGGCTGTCAGTTGCAGTGTTGGTGACAGGTGAACAGCAACCAGACCTCCGCCAATGAACCGAAAGGCATCATCCGATTTGTTGTCCCAGTCGGTGGCGAACGTCGGTTTGAACTGAATGTGGAAATCGACCACTGGACTCAGTTTGTGCGCGACGTTGAACTCCAGACTCAAATCGTACAGTTGGGGGTCAACGTCTGGAGTTGTGGGACCGCTAATGAATGCCCAGGAGAAATGCGGGATGGCAGAGATAACCGTGTCGGAATTGGGCTCAATGCCAAGGTAGCCGTCCATGTTGTATTCAGTAATCCCAAACCCTTGGGAATTCATGGGAACAATGGTCAGTCCGCCCCGATGTTCCCGCCAGAACGCAAGGTGCTCGGAACTGAATGGTTTGAGCCAGTCAGAGTTCATGGACGATTCGTCAAACGGTTCCAACTCGAATACCCGTGAGGGGGGAATCGTGAATTCAACGTTTGGACTAACCGGAATTTCCTCGAGCGATTCCGCATCGGACGGGACATCTTCCAGCAGGAGCGGAGGCGGAACGTAGACGTCCGGCACTTCAGCCGCTTGGGGAGCAGGCAGGGAAATTGCTTCTTGCCAGGCAAAGGTCGAAAGAGGGAATCCCGACAGAAGAATTCCGGCAATGCAGCCCAAGGCAAGGGAACGGATTTGACAGCGCATCGAACCACGTTGGTAAAGGCACCCACCAATGTGGTCTATAGGTCGAGAATTGACAGAATGTCAATAAGTGCCAAAGGCATGGCAAACATCCGGTATCGAATTCGGCAAGAATCGCTGCAGAGCAGGCTCGCGGAGGAAATTGTCAGATGTTCGCTTTCAATCCCGCCATTTTCAGAACGGTCTGATATTCGTTGAGCGTGACGGGCTGGATTGAAAGACGCGAACCACGCCGCAGCAGCATCATGTCGGCAAGTTGAGGCTCGTCTTTCAGTTGGTCGCGTGTGACTGGTTCATCAAATTTGGCCACGAGTTTGATGTCAACCATGAACCAGGTTGGGTTCTCGGGATTGCTTTTCTCGTCATAGTGCTTGTTCGCCGGATCAAACGCGGTGTGGTCTGGGTAGCCTTCCCGGACGACTTCGCACAAACCAACAATGGCCATCGGGTCTGCATTGCTGTGATAGAGGAAGACTCGGTCACCGAGCTTCACTTCATCTCGCAGCATGTTTCGAGCCTGATAATTCCGCACGCCATCCCAGAATGTGGTCTTCGTCTTCTCCGCAGCCAGGTCATCGATGGAGAACGCGGAGGGTTCGGACTTGAACAACCAATAGTTGCGTGACTTTGCGGCGGCACGTTTTGCCATGTTCTCAGGGCCGTTTTGAGGGTGAACTGTGAGGGAGAAGGAACATCACCTTACAGAATGGAGGGTGAGTTTCGAAATCAGCGCATAAAAAAACCGCACGTCGAATCCACTGGGTGGTTTCGACGTGCGGTAAAACTTCAGTCAGGGTGCTTCGCTACTCAGGAGCAGGAGGCTGAATTCAGGTTTGGTTCACATGAGTTGGGGACGGTATGTGAATCAAATTGTCTTCTTATACCCTGTTGCGTTTAACTTACTTGCTGCAACCGACTGGTGCACAGCAGTTAGGATCGCAAGGAGCGGCACAGCCAGGATCACATGGCTTGCAGCAGCTATCGCAAGGATCTTCGCAGCAGCTGGTCTTGCAGCAACGGCTCTTGCGGTGCATGCAGTTACGGAACCAGCCGAGGAGACGGCCAGAGCGATGTGAGTTGCAGCACACTGGTGCACAGCAAGACTCAGGAGCTGGTGCACAGCAAGTTGGTGCACAAGCAGCTTTGCAGCAACCGTTGTTGCCACAAGGAGCAGCACAAGCGGGAGCACAGTTGTTGTCACAACCGTTTCCGCAAGGAGCTGCACAGCCTGGATCGCAGGCCTTTGCACAGCAGTTGTTACCGCATGGTGCGGCACAACCAGGATCACATGGGGCCGCACAGCTAGCAGCTGGTGCACAACAGGTTGGTGCACAGCAACGCTTGCGACCGAAGAGACCGGCGTCAGCGATGCTAGCGCTGGCAACGATCACCAAAGCGGCAGTTAAAGTTGTCCACTTCATCTTGAGGTTCTCCTAGACATTTCCCGGGGTTTTTAGGTAGCGGGTACCAACAGTTCCATACTGGAACAGGTCCGTTTGGTGCCCGCGACTCACAATGAGTTTTGGTCCACCTGCCCATTAAATTCGGCCTGTCTCGGGAGCCAATGCACTTTCTCGACGGAGAAACCACCGTTGTCGCCGGGAGCGTGTCGCAGGTATCGATTGTGACGGTTTTGCGTCGACTTTGAGGGGCTGACCAGCGCCTTTTGCCGCTTGTGGTGCCTCATCCCGGTAGCTGCCCGCGAAAACTGCCGAAAGCTTGGCCGGTTTCCCGCTGGTCGACAGACCCGAATTCAGAGCTAAGATGCGTTTCAGAGAGAAATGATTCGAATTCTTCAAGCCGTGATTCTGCTGTTGCTGCTACGTGGGCTCTGGTTCGCGTGGCTCGCACACGGGCATTTGCGTCTCACCACGCTTACCATGGCGGCCAAATGGACTATCGCAGCCATTTTCATGTGGTGCGTGGCTGCAGGGGCGAGTTGGTTTGTGAGTGACATTCCTGCGGGAGTCGTGGATCAACTCTGGTATTGGACCATGGTTGTCAGTTGCTGCCCGCCCATTGCCGTGTTGGGAGCACGCAGTCCCACGCACCGGGTGTGGAATTACTTCATTCTCATGCCACTCGTCGCCGTGTTGGGATGGCCAGCGATGACACTCTGGATGCCGTCCGACGCCTGGCAACCTGTTGAAGTCGGAGGACCAGTGCTGATGGCGTTCGGCCTGGTAACCGTCATGGGCTTTGGCAATTTCGTGGGCACTCGTTATACCGCAGCTACTTTTCTGGCTGGTCTGGCAGTTGTGGCGGGCCTCGTCCCATTCGCAACATTTCGTCCGGAGTCAGTTGCGCCTGACCTGTGGCGCATCTGTTCGGCCACCCTCATTGTCCTTGCAGGGCAGGCTGCGATTTCAGCATCCAAACGCCAATACGCCGAAGAATCGCCGTACACCACAATCTGGAACGATTTCCGCGACACGTTTGGACTCGTGTGGTCGGTACGAATTCTTGAACGCCTGCAGGAACAGGGGCGACGCGATCAACTCCCTGTCGAATGGTCGGCGGAAGGATTACATTGGTGTACGGAAGATGAGTCAGCACGTGAAGCTGCCGAAGTGAAAATCTCGCATACGTTGCGATGGTTGCTACGGCGTTTCGTGGAGCCGGAGTGGATCGACGCCCGTGGGGTGCCTCGAGTGGATTTGGGAGCAAAAGAATCAGATCCCTCACGGCTTGATTCTTGACATCGTCGCCCATCCACTGCAAAACACGCCTTTGCAGTGGATGAGAGTACAATGCAGGCAATCGGACATTGTGTCAGGTATGCCAAACACAATCGAATTTATAACAACATTGAAGTGAGTCAGACATGAGTGGTCCTATCGTCCGAACCGGTGCAAGCCCCAAGTTCTGGGAAAACTGGTCGAAAGCATTTGGGGACGATTCGAAGAAGAAATCGTCAAAAAAGTCCAAGGAATCCAAGTCGGAAACGCCTGCCAAGGCTGAGGTGAGTGCCAAGAAGAGAGCACCGAAAAAGGCCCCCAAGAAGAAGGGCAAGTAGATTGGCGCATGAGGTGCCAACTGCTGACGTGCCGCAAGCGGTGAGTGGAACATCAGGTCACGTAACCGAACCTGATGTTCTTGCTCGCGGCGATTTCTTCTGGCAACGCATTCTGTTGCAGTGGCTCGTGCTGTCGGGCCTGCTGTTCACCTGGTCGCTGATGCGCGTGCCAGTCCCCGGGGTTAACGAGCCACACTATCTCACCAAGGCTCGACATTACTGGGATCCCCAATGGGCCGCTTCGCCGCCGAATGCTGAGTGGCCAGCAGGTGATGTCTTTCTGGACTCATCGAATCCCCATCTCTTTTTTTACAGCACATTCGGATATCTGACACATCTGTTGTCGCTCCATGATGCGGCCATTGCTGGTCGACTGCTGGGGTTGGCAGTTGTTGCGGCGGGCTGGATTCAATTCTGTCGCGGATTGAAATTCACAGGTTCAACGGGCGCCGCTCGCAGTGCGGCCCCAACCTGGTCCGAATTACTGGTCCCGCTGGCGATATTCCTGATGATTCATGCCGCGGGCAATTGGTCCGGTGAATGGCTCGTCGGCGGAATTGAATCCAAAGTGCCGGCCTACGGGTTACTTCTGGCAGGCATCGGGTGTTTCCTCATGTCCCAGCAGCATCGCGGTGCGGTGCTGTGTGGTTTGGCGACAAGTTTTCATCCTTTGGTCGGTGGCTGGGGGACAATTTGCATTGGCATGGCGCTGACCCACAACTGGATTTTCGACGCCTCGTCCCGTCCGGGAATCAAGCGTTGTCTTGTTTCGCTGGGACTCTTTCTGGGCGCCGCCGCTGTGGGCACTATTCCTGCACTACAGCTTGTCGTGTCGTCAGACCCCGCCGCTGGTGCTGGCGCCGATTACCTCATGGTGGCTTACAGGCTCTCCCATCACCTCGATCCTATGACGTTTCCCACAGCCAATTGGCGTGGGTTTGTCACACTGCTGGTAGTCTGGGTATTACTGAGGTGTGCGAGGACGGCGACGAAAGCGGAATGGCAGTGGGAGCGTATTGTGCTCGCATCACTTTTGGTGGCTGCCGTCGGCGTTGTTGTCGCCTGGGGACCCAGACCACTGAAGACACTCGCGTTTTCGGGCCTGCGCGTAAAGCTGCTGAAGTTTTATCCCTTCCGGCTCGCAGATGTACTCGTTCCGATTGCAGTCGCCTTTGAAATCGCGGCATACCTGTCGAAGTTTCCTCCAACTTTTTGGTCGCGGGTTTCAGCAGGAATGCGAAAGCCAACGTTGATTACTGGAGCGTTGTCCCTGATTTTGGTCACTGCATTTGTGCCGGGATCGGACCAGAATCCGAGTGACATGAATGCCGCGCAGCGGGCCGACTGGATTGCAACGTGCGAATGGGTTCGTGAGAACACCCCGGAAGATGCCGTACTCTATGCGACAAACGAGCGCTGGGCCGTCAAGTGGTTTGCACAACGATCTGAGTATGTGAACTACAAAGACTGCCCACAAGATGCCGCCAGTATCATGGAGTGGAATCGTCGCCAGTGGGACATTTCCGATTGGCAGGCAATGGCCTTCCAGGATTGGCGTGTCACCCCCGAGGAATTGCAGGCCTTGCACGAGGAAACGGGGATTACTCACCTCATTGTCAGTCGCATGGGACCATTTCTCGTTGACCCTGTGTCTGAACAGGGAGACTTTAAAGTCTATGTCATCGGGGCATCAGATTCTGAATAAGAAAACCTCCTGCTCACTTGCGCGAACAGGAGGCGATGGAAGGTCCGCTGAAGGACCTTGACGCAGTGGAATTCTGGAATGTCGCGGTTACAACCCGATATCTACGGGCGTACCGTGACCATCGGCGTCTTGAAACTGACTGCCGCTCCCGCCGGACAACTGGAAGGCGTATGACTGGTCCAAATGGGAGAAGGCCTGTCCCACGTCGTGCAGTTCACCATTGACGTTGTTCGAGACTTCGGCGAGCCCCGCAACCATGCCCATTACGCCAATTGTGGAGACGAGTGCCAGTTCTGCTGACACAATGAAACCTGCTTCTTCTTCCCAAAACGTACGAATTACATCAAACATCAGCTCAATCCTCACTCTCACCTAAGGACCGGGCGCCCACAACGAATACACAGCGTCGCCACTCAATGTGACGGCCAAGCATTCGCAGGACGACCTGAAATTGTGAAGGGGGTTGCTGGAGTAAATGTTTCGCGTGGGTAAAGCGTTTGTTACTCGCCCGAAACGTAGGTCAGATTTGACTGCTGACCGACTTATCCGCTTCGTCAAACGGTTTTTGGTTTGAATTGACCAACCCGGAGACGAATGAACACTCTGTAGCGACTGTACCACGTTGACCGGCGTCAACAGCGCCTTGCGAGGATCATGTTGCCCCGAAGCACAGCAGAAACAGAACCTTTAGACAAATTGTCCACTGATGGTTGCTCTTGGACGAGTTCCCCATCATGATATCGAGTCAGTCGATTCAGACTTCCAGTCAAAACCGCTCAAGGTTCCGATGAGTAAATCGCGACTGTTCTTTTCCCAAATCCTGGCTTTGTGTCTCGTTGTGTGTAGCACAGCGAGTGCCGTTGCGCAATTGAACGTTATTGATCGCAAGCTCGGTTGGGACAACAAGCTGCGTCCCAATACGTTCAATCAAATTGTCATTGTCGTCCAGAATTCCAGCGGCACTGCCTGGAAGGGGGACGTCAGGCTCATCAATAGAGACAAACAAGACTTTACGCTTGTCGAGCCATCTTTGTTCATTGAGCCCGGTGGCATACGTCCGATTTCCTTCATCGTCTTCTATCGAGACGGTGATGACCTCATGATTGGCATGAGGAAGGAAGGAGAAAGGCGGTTGGATGTGACAAACCTGGAAAGTGAAGGTGAACTTTTACCCATCGCGGACCAACCTGCAATTGTCCAAATCACCAGCAGCTTTGGGGTCGCCCAGAATCCGTCGGTCCCTCTGCTGGAACCAGAATACTTTCCAACGACCGTTACGGGCATGGCTGGTTTGCAGGCCGTGTTAATCGAGGAAGCACCAGATTTTCAACCTGCCCAAAATGCGGCGTTTCTGGACTGGGTTTATCAGGGTGGTGAACTGCACATTTTCGGAAGCTCCGGGGCAGAACCACTGGAATTCCCGCCAACGCTGGCAGATCTCAACCAGCCTTTCGACAGCTACGATTTAGGTGCCGGGCGAGTCATTCGTCACAAGGAGGGAATTGGGAGTGCGACCAGGGATTTCGTAGAACGCGAAATTCGTCGTGTCTCCTCTCGAACTGAGGAAGACGAGAATGAAGAAGTTTCAAACGATCCCTACGCCTACGACAACAACTATTACGGTTCGCCAATTACTGCGCTGTTCCGTCCACTCCAGCGCATCACGCGACCTGAACACAACTGGGCACTCATTTATTTTCTCGCCATCGTCTACTTGCTGCTGATTTTTCCGGGCGGCTACCTGCTGGGTCGCTTCAAAGGGGACTACCGCATTACCTACGGTGCAATTATTGGAGTTGTTCTGCTGTTTAGCCTCGCATTCGACCTCGTAGGCCGACGTGGCTACGGGGAAGTCACGTCGTACAACTATGTGGCCATTGCCCGTCCCGCATCGAATGGCCGTTCGCAGGTGTCGCAGTTCGGCAATGTGTTCGTTACTGCCGGGGGCACATACGAAATTTCGCATGTCGAGGACAATGCGGTCTATTCGACGGGCACAGACCTCGTTGTTGGCGGTGGAGACTATGCTGTGAATCGCCCAATCAGTGAGTTGGCGGTTGACATTCCCGCATTTTCGGACCGCCCTGTGCTGAACACCGGCATTGTCGATTCCTCAATCGGTTCACTCAGTCTGCAGAAATTTACCTGGGACGAAGCCGGTGACTATCCTGGTGATCTTGTTCTGAAAATCGACGAACCCGAAAAGTGGCCGAACGAGATTGTTGAAACGCGTGCGGTGTACGGCAATCGCATTTACCGCATGCAGCCGAACAAAAATGAAAGTCTCATTCTTCTGCGGTCCACGGAACAATTTCACGACTACTACAACAGCCACGTGTTTCGCGATTACTACGCGAACCAGAGTCACGGCGATCGCGAGCAACTTTTCAGTCAAACAATCGCGGCCGCCCTGGCGTACGACATGCGGCTGTTTTCGGAAAAAGATTTCGAGGAGTTCGAGTTGCCACCCAATCGCATTCGGATTTACATCGTGGCCGTTGGCAACGAAGCATTTCACGTTGGAGGTGACTTCAGTCCTCAACAGGACGGACGTGTCATTTATGTCCACGAGTTAACACTCCCGACCGAAAACGTCACTGAAGACAGTTCCGCAGCTGAGGCGGTTGAGTAGAAAGCCAATCTTCAAATGTCTGACGCACCCATCATTGAAATACGCAACGTTACTCACCTGTTTAAGCAGCACCGCGCGCTGGACGGAATTTCATTCGAGGTGAAGCCGCAGTCGTTGCACGGATTCGTGGGTCCCAACGGCGCCGGAAAAACGACGACGCTGAAACTCATTTGCACTCTGCTCAAACCACAGAACGGCACTATTCGGGTGTTTGGCATTGATGTTCGCGACAACGTCAAAGCCATCCGCCGCCGCCTGGGATACATGCCGGACCACTTCAGCATGTACCGGCAAATGACGGTGTTCGAGTATCTCGATTTCTTCGCAGCGGCCTATGGATTCTCCCTGTCCGACCGAACCCGAATTGTGGGTGATGTGTTGGCGCTCACCGACATGGATGGCCGCAAGAACGACCTCATCCAGGGACTCTCTCGCGGGATGCAGCAGCGCGTGAGTCTGGCCCGTGTTCTCGTGAATGACCCCCAACTGCTATTGCTCGATGAACCTGCTTCAGGACTCGACCCCCGAGCCCGCATTGAACTCATGGAAATCCTCCGCGAATTGCGACGCATGGGGAAAACGATTTTCATCAGCAGCCACATCCTGACGGAACTCGCCGAACTGTGTGACAGCGTCACCATTATCGACCGTGGTCACACGAAGTTCAGCGGTGCGATGGATGAACTGCTCGAACGGCAAACCGAAACGCCCATTTACCGTTTGCGTACAGAATCCGCCGCAGAAGGCGTCGAACAGAAACTGCAGCCCATGACGGGTGTGCTCAACGTCGACCCCGTCGAAGGCCGGGCGGAATTCCGCATTACCACCGATCCTGCGACCATCGACGCAAACGGTTTGCTGCATCAAATCCTGAGTGCTGAAATCCCGGTCGTTTCATTCGGTCGCGACCAACGCCACCTGAACGAAGCATTCATGGATTTGACCGAACGCGGCGTGCGAAGCTAGGGCAACTTGTTCGAGGGAATCGAATGCTCGCCCAGGATAGCCCCACGTGCCGAACGTGTTTACGCCGCCCTTCCACACGCAACTCGCTGTCGCTTGTGGTGGGAGTGCAATAGACTCGTCGCCGACTTTCATGCTTCACTTGTTGTTCGGCAGCCTGATGAATTCACGAGTTCTAAATAGCAGCAATGTTTGCGCAGCAGTTTTGCTGCTGTCTGTGATGGTCCGCCCCTTGATGGCGGAAACGCGGACCTGGGATGGGAAGCATCCGACCGGGAACATCGAGGTAACGTGTGTATACTTTGTCCCGCATGACCGGAGGCCGCTCGTCGACTGGCAGGATCGTGTCCGCTACTACACGCGTCGCCTGGAACAGTTTCATACGCGTGAGTTTGGCAAGCAGTCGACACTCAAGTCCATTGTTCATCCCGAACCAGTCACCTCTCTCCGGTCGACCAGCGAGTTGCGCAAAGGAGATGCAGATGCCATTTACTTTCGCACGTTGGGCGAAGTCGATGAGCGGCTGAAGTTTGCGCAGGAGAAGAGTGAAGCATTTCCCATTCTCCTGGTGTTCAGTGACATCAACTGGCGGCCACTGGATGACTTTTTTCGACTGCATTGGGGCGAGGGAAAATTGCAGTTCGAAGGGAACTACAACGGCGGACAACACTTTCCTGGTGCTGCCTCCGGCGGTGCGCGGGCAGCATATCTCAGCGATCGAGGCAAGGGCTGGGGGCTCGTCAGCGGTGATGGTTGGCGTGTTCCGTACCGTGGCTCTGACTGTGTCATCTACCACGAAGGCTGCGGACACACCGTCGGTCTACCGCATCCCGAACCAGGAAATGGTTCGGTCATGAGTCAGGGGCAGTATCGTGGCTGGCTGAGTGAGTCGTGGCTCGACAAAGAACAAAAGGTGCGACTTGGCTGGGAACCAGAAGAGGTCGTGGAATCGAATCTGCAAACTCGTTTGTTCTCCGAGTTTCGAGCCCTGCCGCAACCACTCGTGCCCAAGCCGAATGAAGTTGTGGAATTGAAACTGGACTGGCCGGAGCAGGCTGAAGTGAAATCAGTACGCACGCGGTTTCAAACCTCGCTCGAAGGCCCGTGGATCGAAGTGGCCTCACCAACGGGCAATCGACCAGAGTCGGTTCGCCTGGGAAGTTTTGATCGAGCAACGCCAGTGAGTTATCGCATCGACGCTGAATTGGCGTCCGGCGAAACGGTTGAGTTGTGGGGATACTTTCAGGTTCGAGTCGAGCCGAACAAGCTGCCGCAGCCCCTGGCACTTAGCCCCGACCTCATTCCTGCATCTGGCGGTGAAGTGGATGAAGAAATTGAAGCGCTCCCCGAACGGGAAGTTGATCTGCTGGCGATGACGAATCCCAACACGTGTTGGAAAACGGGCGAGTGGACGCGAGAGGACACAGTCCTCCTCAGTCCAAAGGCCTTCGGGGCCCGAATCGAAATTCCTTACGCTCTGCCCGAAGAGTATCGACTCATGGCTGTTGTCGAACCACTCGATGTCCCCAACGGACTTTTGCTGGGGCAGCGAATGGGGGAACACCGGTTCGTCACCCTGTTCAACTACCGTCCCGGCGCGAAAGGGCTGAGTGCCCTCGAAAATGTGAATGGGCTGAACGTGGGGAATTCGACAACACTTGCAGGCGACGTCTTTCAGCAGGGAAAGATTTCGCAGGTCATCATCGAAGTTCGAAATGGCCAGGTTCGCGTGCGGGTTGATGGTCGCCTCATTATCAACTGGCGCGGTGATGCCGAGAGCCTCTCATTATCTGACTACTGGAAAACGCCAAATGAGCGGGCCATGTTCATGGGAGCATACGATTGTCGCTACCGCATTCACCGTATGGTGTTACAACCACTGAAGGGGGAGGGGCGAGAGTTGGAGGTCTCAAAACCGTAATCTCGCTCTTGCGACCGTGGTCTCCAGGGGCATTCAGCCCTTCAAGTCGTCTCCCTCTGTCAATCATGCAGGGGCGTTGATACACTTTTGCTGCGGGTTACCAGTCGAATTCAAAGGTCTCTGCCAGGTTCGTGCGTTTGCGGACGATTTCGGGGACCGACTTTAAGAGGTTCTTGAACCATGCGTCGTTCTGTATTTCCTGTGGCTGCACTTGCAGCTGTTCTGTGCCTGAATATGTGTTTGGCACAAGATGAAAAACCAAAGCCCACTCCGCCCCGCGCGTTGCCCGATATCAAGATTCCGCTCGAAGAAAAACCGGACGTGTTTGCCGTTCCCGAAGGGAACGACACCACGGAATTGCGTTTGTTTATGAACCGGCTGGCAAATACGCCACCGCAACAGCAAACGCCGGAAGGAATTCGGGAGCACATGGCCAAAATCATCAAGGCCCTCGACGTTGTCATGACTCGCGAAATTGAGATTGAAGTCTTTCACCACGCAGCTCAATTGTCGCTGAGTGCCATCGATTTCTACGAACGCTTTGAAGGCGAAGGAACCGCCGAAATGCGGAAGGGTGTGATGGACCGTCTCCGTAAAGATGAACGTCCTGAAACTCAGAAACTGGTCGCTCGGATCGAACTACAGCAGCAAATCCGCAACATGGATACGGTTCCTGAAGAAGACCGGATGGCACTCGTGCAACAAACTGCTGCCATGATTCGCGACGCCGGTGATGATGAAGCGCTTCAGGAAGGCCTGGAACTATCCATGATGACCGCCGAAATCCTCGAAGGCATGGGAGACTATCCCAACGCTGCGAAAGCCAGCCGACTGGTGGCCGCAGCGATTTCCGCCCGAAATGATGACCGTCTCGCCAAGCTCGTTGAGCGACTGGAAACCGAAGCTCGTCGACTCGATTTGCCAGGTAACCCCATTGAAATCAAGGGAAGCACCGTCGACGGCGAAGAGTTTGACATTGCCTCGCTGAAGGGGAAAGTAGTTCTCGTCGACTTCTGGGCAACGTGGTGCGGTCCCTGCCGTGCCGAACTGCCAAACGTGAAGGCGATGTACGCTGCCTATCACGACAAAGGCTTCGAAGTCGTCGGCATTAGCCTTGATGAAGAAATGGAAGACTTGGAAGCGTTTCTGGAAGAACAGCAAATTGGCTGGGTGACGCTCATTGACAAGAAGCCAGAGAATCTCGGTTGGAATAATCCCATCGTTCGTCACTACGGCGTGAGCGGAATTCCAACGGTCATTCTGGTCAACCAGGAAGGGAAGGTTGTTTCGCTTAACGCTCGTGGTCCAGAACTGGGCCGTTTGCTGGGTGAGCTGCTGGGACCACTTGAAGCTCCTGCTCCTCCTGCGGAAGAAGAAGCACCCGCACCACCTGCACCTGAACCGACCAAGTAGTTGCCACCTTTTCGCCCTCTTCTTCGGGACGTCTGAAGGAGAGGGGAATGTGTCATCGGGGAATTGGGAGAGAATCTGTTCAGCGCGTGGCCAACGGGTGTGAGTTCACTGGAATCAAAACCATTGGAGCAACCAGGCAAAGCCTCACGTAGCTGGCTGCAGTTCGTCGGCAGTCTGCTGCGGCGATTATTACTGCTCATCGCACTTTGTTATTTAGGGATTGTCTGTTTGTTTGCCACAATGCAGCGATGGCTGATTTACAGCCCCAATCCTGCACCGGTTCAACCCGAAGAGGTGCGGCTCGATCCTGCGTTGGTCGAGTCCTTCCAGTTGCACTCAGAAGGCGAGCAGTTGGAAGGATGGTACTGCAGTACCCAACGTGGTTTCGGTGATGTCCGCCGCTGCGCCATTCTCTTTCCAGGAAATGCCGGCAACCGGGGAAACCGGGCCTCCATTATTCAGCAGTGGAACGAACTGGGCTACGACGTGGTCATCGTTGACTACCGCGGATACGGCGGGAGTTCGGGAAAACCATCTGAAGCTGCCTTCGCTGCAGACTCGCGTGCTGTGTGGGACTACGTTACCCAGGAACGGCAGTTCGATCCGAAAGACGTCGTCATCTGCGGGCAGTCACTCGGCGGTGCCGTCGGCATACGGCTGGTCCATGACCTTGAAACGGAAGGGGTGCGGCCTGCTGGTCTCGTTGTGCGTGCTTCGTTTACTTCACTTGTTGACGCAGGACGTTATCACTATCCGTGGTTGCCGGTGAATTTGGTCCTGCTGGATCGATTCCCCTCGCTGGACCGCATTTCTGCAATTCAATGTCCGCTGCTCTTCCTGCATGGACAGCGGGATACCATTGTGCCGTTTGAACATAGTTCGAAGCTTTTCGCAAACGCGCCGGAAGCATCGCACAATGGCGTGGCGAAACGACTCGTGCCCCTTCCCAATGCCGGACATAACGACATTATGCACGTGCATGGGGATGACGTTACGGAGGCAGTGCGGCAGTTTCTCAGTGATGTCGCGGCTGTCCAGTAGCAACAGACGGTGCCAGTCGTGTCGGAACCAGTTCGCCATTTGTTTCTCTCTGAGTACCTGACCAGCGGCCTTTGGCCAACGGACGAGGCGCTTCCCAACTCTCTCGCAAGGGAAGGTCGGGCCATGCTGGAAACGGTCGCCCGTGACTTCCTGGCACTCGAGAAGAGCCGCCTCTTCCTCACATGGGACGCCCGACTGGAACTGCCAGAACTGGGGTGCCAGTGGCAGGCCCCCGAACCCGACTCACCGGGTGTCGATATGTTCCGTTCGACGTGTGGACGAGTTCAGGTGCTTCGCGTTGCCAGTAACGCAGCTGCGGAGGAGTGGTTCGAAATTCTGAGCGAGCCCTTCGAATTCCGACTGGTCATCGCACCGGAATTCGATTCCTTACTAAGCGACCGACTCGTGGTGACTGAGCGAAATCCGGAGCTGGTTTCGCTCAATGTCACTCGGGAAGCAGCGGAACTGTGTGCCGATAAGTATTTGATTGGCGAATTGTTGCAGCAGCACAGCGTCGCCTGCATTCCGGGATGGCTTGATCCTGCAGACATTCCGGCAACTCAGCGCCGAGTGGTTGTGAAACCAAGGTGGGGAGCTGGTTCACAGGAAATCGCTACGGTGACGCGGGAACATGCACAACAATTCCACGACGGAAAACACCTGTTCCAACCGGTTGTTGAGGGAATACCGCTCTCGGCTGCCGCAATTTTCGATGACGGCTTTCAATTGAAACAGGTATGGCCGCCCACACAACAGCACCTCAGTGAGGACGGTGCCTACTGTTATCTGGGAGGGAGTATCCCCTTCACTGGTGTCACTCAACGTCAGGTCGATGCACTGGTAGCCCGTGTGGCTGAACATGTTCCAGGACTTCGGGGCTATGTTGGGTTCGACTTCATTCTCACGCCAGACGGCGAACTGGTGCTGGTAGAAATTAATCCCAGGCTGACGACCAGCTATGTCGGGTACCGGGCGCTGTCCAATATCTCACTCGCGCCGTGGCTCATTCCACAAAACGTGCCAACCGAGTTACCGCCTTTCTCTGGCCACGTGGAGTTCAGTCCGTCAGGCACCATTCAATTGCACTCCTGATTCGGTATGCCGATTTCGCTACATAAAAACAGCGTGCCCGTTGCGGGGCACGCTGCGAAAGTCATTCAAGACAGGTTGGCTTACTTGTCTGATTTTGGCTTAGGCATCGCCTTGAACTCTTCGAGGGACAATGAACCGTCTTTGTTCTTGTCCTTACGGGTGAAGGCCTTCTTAGCCATTTCGGCTTTGTCGTCAGTACGCTTGCCGACGAATTCTTCCAGGCTCAATTTGCCGTCGCTGTCCTTGTCCATTTTCTTGAACGCAGCGTCGAGGTCACGCTTCTTTTCCGGTTTTTCGTCTGCAGCAAACAGACTAACCGAGCAAGTGAGAGCGAAACAAAATGCACAGGCAGTCAGCAATACTTTTTTCATTGGTGGAACCTTCTGAAAAGGGGGGTGAGAAACAATTAACAACATCGCATGAACCGAACGAAATGGCATTCATTCGGTTTCATTGGCCGTGGAGCAGAGTGGCTTTGTTGAGCGCACACCTTTCACCACGACCTTGAATTACAACTTCAAAGAGAATTGTCAGCAACGAATGTCCGAACGTTCAGACACAACTGAAGCCCCATCTCACCCGAGGAGATGAGGCTTCGTCGTGGTGACCTACGAGAACAGTCCGTCAATGACGTTACCGTCGCGAATAATCATGACCGGACGACCACTTGGCGTGTGGTATTCCTTGGTATGATCGATACCGAGGGCATGGTAGAACGAAGCAGCGGCGTCGTCTGGACGGATGGCGTCGTTCAGTGGTTCGGTGGCGTTTTCGTCCGACTCACCAATGACGCGACCGCCAGCAATTCCGCCACCAGCCATCAGCATGAACATGCAGCGTGGGTAGTGGTCGCGACCGTTGCGGGTGGTGTTGATTTTTGGCGTCCGACCGAACTCGCCAGTGACAAACACAACGGTCGACTCCAGCAGGCCTTTTTCTTCGAGACCTTTGAACAATGCGCTCAGGCCGGTATCCAGTGGTGGCAACAGGTTGTCCTTGAGGCGGGTCCAGTTGTCCTGGTGGGTATCCCAGCCACCGGTTGACACAGTCACGAACCGCACGCCCGCTTCGACGAGTCGTGTCGCGAGCAGACAGCTTTGACCGAAACCAGAGTCACCGAATTTCTCGGAGTAGGCTGGGCTTTCCTGGCTGATGTCAAACGCCTTACGAGCGCGAGGCGAAGTAATCATGGAGTAGGCCTGCTCCGAGAACTTGTCCAATCCGGCGAGGATCTGGCTGTTCTCTTCTTGGCCTGCGAAAACGGTGTCGAGCTTGTTGAGCAGGCCCTGACGCTTTTCCACATCTTGCACGGTCAACCCGTTGCCCAAGGCAATACCGCGAACGGCGAATGGACGTCCGGCGGTCGGGGTGGCGTTGGTGTGAAGCGGTGCATACTGCACGCCCAGGTAACCGGGACGCTGCGTGGAGTTGGGAATCGAAACGAATGGTGGCAAATCGTCTGGGCCGCCGAGTTCTTTGGTGACGACTGCGCCGTACCCTGGAAACTCGAGTGATGGCAGCGGACGGTTACCGCTGTTGACGTACTCCGACCCCAGTCGGTGAGCAGCCAACGTGTGGCTGACGCCCCGCAGGATGACGAACTTGTCCATTGTGGACGCCAGCAGTGGCAGGTGCTCACAAATTTCAATACCCGGCACGGCCGTCTGAATAGGATTAAACTCGCCGCGATATTCCGAATTGGCATTTGGCTTCAAATCGAAGGTGTCCATGTGGGTAGGACCACCCGGCAAGTTAATGAAAATTGCCGACTTGGCCTTAGCCATAGGGTTCACTTCGCCCGCCTGAGAAAGGCGCAGGAATGAGCTGAGTGAAAAGGCTCCGAGGCCAAGAGCACCAGCTCGCAGAAAGTCACGTCGACGTAGTCCGTCACAAGTTAGATGAAGAGCCATATCTGTTTACCTTTGGGATAAGGACACCACCAGCAGGCGGTGGTGTCCGGTTAATCATTGAATGACAAAGTGAGGCGCGATACCTCGAAACTCAAAACTTCAACCACCGCATTAGTGGTTCAGCATGAACTCCTTCGTGTTAATGAGCGCCCATACGAGGTCTTTGACACCGTCGGCTGGTTGTGCGGCACTGGCGAGATATTCACTCGCTGCCGTACGCTCATCAGCGCTGGGCAAGCGACTCAAAGTTCTCAGGTAAGCCTGAGAAATGACTTCGTCGGCACTGAAATCTTTGGAAACTGATTCGGAACTCGGAGTCAGTTCCTTCACCTTATCGCGGGCCGCTGCGAGTGCAGATTCGGCCTTGGCGATCTGAGCTTCATTGCCCTTCTTCTTCGCAACTTCGACCGTCTTCTCAAACCGTTCAACCTGGGCTTCGGCTTGAGCCAGCAGTCGTTCAGCCTGCTCATCCTGTGCTTTCTGGTTGCGGAAGATTTGGGTCAACCAGCCGTTTCGATCGGTCAGCATGACTTCTACGTCGCGGTCGTTTCGCGTGTAAAGCGTTTGCAACAAACTCGCTTCCATCGACCGGTCACAGTCACAGGCACTTTCACGAATACTGCGTCCGAACACTGCCAGTGCATAGTTGCGACCATTCGAGGCATTGTTTCGCGGTGGCGAGGTGTCACGAATGGCCCGACCAGTGGTGACGGAAATATATTCCGCAGCTTTCTGATCATTCAGCGTTGCCATAGTAAGTGCGTCATAGGCTGCTTCCGCAGGGAGACGACGCACAACGGCACGGCTGAAGTTGCGTTCATCCATTGCGTTGGTCTCATTGGGCTGCCAGCTGCGCTGATACGTATCGCTCAGCACAATTTCGCGGTGCAGCCACTTCATGTCGTAACCATTCGCGATGAAACCATCGGTCAGGTGGTTAAGCAGACCGGCGTTTGAAGGCGGATTGGCCAGCGACAAATCATCGGTCGGCTCGACAATGCCGCGTCCCATGTAGTTGGACCAGACCCGGTTTACGAAGGCTTTCGCAAACAGTTTGGTGGGGCTGTTTCGCAACCAATCCATGAGAGCTGTACGTGGATCTTCAATGTTGTCGACGTCGACTTCCTGTTCGCCCAGCAGTTTCGCTGTTTTGGCGGCTGGGGCGTTCTTACCCTGATTCTTCGGAGCGGTAATGGCCAGCTCGGGGAACGGAACGGTCTTGCCGTCTTTCACGGCCTTTTCAATGGCCTTCCGCAAGTCGTTATTGTTTGGCTTTCCTTCGATGCCAATTTCTTTCAGGATCGCGCGGTACTCTTTCGCGTCGCCATTGCGGCTGAATCGCACTCGTGCAAAGAACTTTTCAAACTGCTGGAAGTCAGCTTGCGTCCACACATCGAAGGGGTGCTTGTGGCACTGGGCACATTGAATGCGCGTGCCCATGAAGGTGTAGGCAAACCCAATCGCACGGTCTTCTGTCGAGATGAAATTGCGACGTCCCCAGAAGTACATCAGTCCATCCTGATCGGCAAATGATTTGCTATCGTCACGGTAAGCATCCGTCATGCGTTCGCAATAATCACGATAGCTCTCGTCAGCATGACGAGAGTCAGCGACGACAATACCCTCCATGAGTTTGTCGTACGGCATGTTTTCCTGAACCCGTTTGAAAATCCAGGCATACCATTCCGCTGAACCGGAGTTGCGATTCACGGGATTGACGTTTTGCAATTGCTGATCGGAGCAACCAGTCCAGTCGCAGAGTCGCGTTGTCCACCACGCAGCATACGCTTCGCTGCTGAGGAGTTCGTCAACTTTGCGAGCCCGTTTGTCGGCATTCGTGTCAGCCAGAAATGCTTCCGCTTCAGCAGCTGTTGGAAGTGTGGCCGTCAAATCGAGACAGACGCGACGCAAGAATTCCGCGTCGGTACATTGCTCTGAGGGGATGACACCCAGCTTCGACAACTTCTCAACGACAAGGCGATCGACTTCGGTGGTCGCTGCAACTTTGGGATACTTTTCTCCAATACGATCAGTCACTGGACGGATGACGGGAACGGGCACAACGGCGTTGTCGTAGAAGACAACAACGTGGGAGTCACCAGGATCGCCCGAAGTGACGAGCCCTTCTCCATCAATGCCACAAACGGCGTCATCGTTTGACTGGAAACGGCACAGACAAGTGACGTCTTCACTCATCCCGTCTTCCCAAACGGCTACAGCTTTGAGCTGTTGCAGTTGATCAGCGTCGGTGAACTGGATTTCGCTAGGGGTCACTTCGAGACGCAGCAGCTTGGTCGGGGTTTCGCCCACTGCTGGAGCGCCATTGCCAATCCACTTCATGAACAAGTTGTATTCCCAACTGCCGACTTCCATTCGTTTACCACCCTCGTGTGGCTCCACGTTGATAGCCTTCTGCACGAGATAACTGTCGGTCGGTGCGTCGGTGTCGATGCGTTCGATGAGCCCTTCGCGGTCCATTTTGAAGTCATAGCCGAACAGGGACAGACGGAAGCCGCCGCGCCCCTGGAACGATCCGTGACAGGAACGTCCATTGCATCCCAGCTTCCCGAGGAGCGGTGACATGTGCTTCTGGAAATCGGGAGTTTCGTCGATTTCCGCATTGGCAAAACGAGTGCTGGCCGGTGCGAGGACTTTTGCGTCCTCAGCAAATGCGTGATTGGATAGCACGCAAACTCCGACGAGCGCTCCCAGAGTCATAGTGAATGTGAGTGGTCTCATCATGCAATTCTTGGGGTTAGGGATTCGAAACGCGGACGGTTTCGAGGCGGGCTACTGTGGCTTGGGCTTCTTGACCTGAACATTGACGCTTCGCAGCAGTCGGTCCATTTCCTTCTCGGCGAGTTCATCGCTCTGCTGTTGCAACTGCGAAATGGACTCGTCCAGTTTCTCCAAACGCTGCGCCAGTTTTTTCCGTTCGGCCACGACTTGGGCCAGCCGAATTTCCTGACGCAACAGGAGCAGTTTCTTCATTTCGGCACGCTGGGCCTCTGGCATACCGGAAACACTTTGAGCGGCCATCAGTCGGATTCTGGAATCGAGCTTCCAAATTTCGAGTTCGGAGGAATATCGATCGGGGAAGCGCGGCTGCAGCTTGGCGAGACGTTCGCTGGTGCGAAACAGTTCTCGCACGGCCGACTCATAACCAGCGGCGTCACGCTTCTTCAGCGTCTCGACAAGACTCGCCAACTCAGGATGATGCCGTTTGGCAAACGTCATGGCGGCCGCTTCCCGTTCCGGAGTGACGGCACGGTCTTCGACCGGCCCCTCTTTCATCGGATCAGCCGCGGTGGATAACACAGCCCATCCGGTGGCCAGCAGGAGGCCAACGCTCATGAAGCAATGGAGCAGCCAGTTTCGGGAACTCATAGCGTCCCTCCCGTGCCCGGCACCATTTCTTCCATCACTTCAAGTGTTGATGATTCGGCAGCAATGAGCATCCAGTTGGGAACTTCGCCGAGCGTTTCTGAAGAGAACTCGAAATCGGCTTCGCGGATGTCACTATCGGAAATGGCTTGTTGATCTGATTCAATTGGGCTGGCGTGCAATTCACTCCACGCAACCAGAACTTCTGGAGCCGTTTCCTCAGTCTCGGCGACAAATGCTGGCTGCACATAATCTCCCGACGGTGCCGGCCAGAACTGCAGTCCAAAAGTCAACAGCAAGGCAGCGGCCAAAGTTGCAGTACCCACAATCTGGTATGCGTTGCGACGATTCGACGCATCGCGTGTCGCAACAACTGGAGTGCTGACCTGCTCGGCAGCGCGAATGGTTTCGCACAGGAGGAACTCGTCGGCGACGAGCTGGCACAGAGTGGCGTCGCCCGCCAGTCGTTCTTCAAACGCTGCCGCTTCCTGAGGCGTCATCTCACCATGGGCGTACAGAAACGCCTGCCAGTGAGTATCAGATTGTGACTGTTCAGAAAGCATTGCAGTGTTGGTGTTGATATTCGGTTAGCTGTCGTTTCGGTCGCTGAGGGCCTGGCGGAGTTTGATGAGTGCCAGTCTCATGCGTGTCAGAACTGTTCCCAGTGGAAGACCGAGGCTGTCGGCTATTTGTTGAAAGGTGAGGTTTTCATACATGCGCTGTCGAACCACTTCGGCCTGTTCGGCAGGCAACTCGTCCAAGGCAATCCGTACGGCCTGTACCGACTCCCAGGACAATAATTCCTGATCTGGCGAGGGAGCATGCCTCTGAGGCAACTGGGCGATTTGTTCCTTGGCTTTCTGTTTGTTGCTCAGTTTCCTTCGCAACATCATCGCCTCGTTAAAGGCGACCCGAAACAACCACGCCTTCTCGCTCCCAGAGGCAACATTTCCACCGTGCGTGAGCGCCTTGGAAAACGTTGCCTGAAACACTTCCTCTGCCGCATGCTCATTGCGTAACACACTGAGCAGGAAACTCTTTACGTTCGTCGAAAACTGTCGGTGCCACGTCGTCCAGGTTCCGGGATCGAGTGGCGAATGGCCGATGTCGCCTGCTTCCAAACGCTCGTCATCACCACTTTCAGAATCCGCTTCCGTCACGCCAGCAGCTTTCTTACAGAGTCAAATGATCCAGACCGTCCCATTATTTTCAGAATCTTCACCGAACAGCAAAATATCGCCATCTTTTGATGAGTTCGCCAGTTACTTGCCTTCAGCCTATCATAAGAACAATCAACATGGTGCTTTCGGCACCATGTGACTATCCAGACGTCCACTACATCCGCACGTTGAAAGCTCCAGAGGCCATGCAGGACCAACCAAAGACTTTGGGTGAACTTCGCGAATCGGGATACGAGTCGCTGCCAGTGAAGCTGGAAATGCGTCGCAACCTCATTCGGATGTTGCGGTCGGGTGAGCCGCTGTTTCCCGGGATGGTCGGTTACGACGAAACGGTCGTGCCCCAAATTGTGAATGGAATTCTCTCCCAGCACGACATGCTGTTTCTCGGTTTACGTGGTCAGGGCAAGACTCGAATGCTGAGAATGCTCTCGCGGTTCCTGGATGACCGAATCCCCGTCGTGCAGGGCTCGGAAATCAATGATGATCCCTTCGCTCCCATTTCCCGCTATGCGAAGGATGTCATCGCCTCTCAAGGTGACGCCACACCCATTGAGTGGATTGGACGCGAAGCCCGCTACCACGAAAAGCTGGCGACCCCAGACGTCACCATTTCCGACCTCATTGGGGAAATCGATCTCATCAAGCATGCGGAAGGTCGCCACCTCTCCAGTGAGGATGTCCTTCACTTCGGTCTTATCCCCCGCAGCCATCGTGGAATCTTCTGTATGAATGAACTCCCAGACCTGTCCCCCAAAATTCAGGTCGGTATGTTCAACGTGCTCGAAGAGCGGGATATTCAAGTTCGTGGATTCACAATTCGATTGCCACTCGATTTGTGTCTGGTGTTCTCGGCGAACCCTGAGGACTACACCAACCGCGGTCGGATTGTCACTCCACTGAAGGACCGGATTGGAACGGTCGTTCGCACACACTATCCCGTCACGCGGGAGCAGGGAGTGCAAATTTTGAATGAGCAGGCCTGGGCGAATCGTGGCGATGTGAACGTCTTTGTGCCACCTTTCCTGCAACATGTGGTTGAGGAAGTCAGTCGGCTGGCCCGTTCGAGTCCGCACGTCAATCACGCCTCGGGCGTCAGCGTCCGGATGTCACTGACGAATTATGAAAACATGATTTCAAACGCAGAACGGCGTGCGATTCTCCACGGCCAAACAGAAACCGTCGCCAGCGTCGGCGATTTGCATTGGCTCACCAGCAGCTCACGCGGCAAGCTGGAGCTGACACTGGCAGAAGAGTCCGGCGAGGAAGACTTGCTCATCCGACGAATTGTCGAAGAAGCCGTCAAAAACGTTTTTGACGAACACATGAGCGCGAAGCGGTTTGGGAACGTCACTGAGTATTTCAGCTCGGGCAAGAAGCTGAAAATCGACCCCGATTCCACGACCGAAGAGCACTATGATTCGCTCTGCGCAATCCCCGGCCTCCAGCGGCAAATCGAAGAACTCGCGCAGCAGTTGCAAAGCGATCCCACCACCCCTTCACTACTTCCCGAGTACCACGTTTCGCTCGGGCATTTCATTCTTGACGGGCTCTACGCACACAATCGGTTGAGCAAGAAGACCCGTGTCGGCACCGCGGTTTACGGGCAGTAGATGCTCCATCAATAGCATTGTGTATGGAGGGTGGCACAGACATTCCTGTCTGTGAATACAGCAACAAAAATGCCCGCGAAGCACAGGACTTCACGGGCATTTTCAATTCAAGAACGATTAACGTCAGCCTTTGGCGCGGAACACACGCTGGAGTTCTTCCAGTGAAGTCTTTCCTTCGACAATGAGCCGCAGTCCATCGGACTGGAACGACTGCATTTTCTCGTTTCGGGCTTGAGTCCGAATTGCCGCAGCGTCACCGCCCGACAACACCACGTCTTTCATGCTGTCCGTCATTTGCACGACTTCGACCATGGCCGTCCGACCGTAATAGCCCATGCCATCACAGACGCGGCAGACATCTGGTTCTTCGTCCTCATCTTCGTCATCTTCATCGGGTCGCGGTGCCCGGTACAAAACTCTCGTTTCTGCTGGCAATCCCACTCTGGCCAGTAATTTGGGATTCGGACGATACGCCTGCTTGCACCGTTTACAGAGCACACGAATGAGTTTCATTGAACAGACAACTCGCAGGTGCTCGACAACGAGTTTGGGATCGTTCACCATTTGCACCAGACGCACCACGGCGTCGGCCGCGTCCTTGGCGGGCATCTCGGAAATAATGGCAGCCAAGCCGGCACTTTCGAGAGCCTGCTGCGCGAGATCGGGCGAGGAAATCGGGTCAATGAAAATGACGTCCGCGTCTTTGCGGGTCGTCCGCACCACCGTTTCCTTCAGCGAATCCCCTTCGCGCACATCCATTGTGGCCACGTGGGCGAGGTCCTTCCCCTTCATGTCGGCAATGGTGTAGCACGAGTACAGGTAGGCATCGACACTTCGCAGAATGCCAATCGACATCGTGGTGACGCCGGAATTCGGTGGGCCAGCCGCAAGGTACAAGCCCCGCTTCGTCGCGGTCTGCTCACGAATGAGCATCTTGGTCGCTTCACTGAGACCAATATCCTCCGGCTTTTCCAGTTTGATGTCTTTGTTATGCATCCGAATGACCAACCGCTCCGCGCCTTGCGGCAAGGGAGCAGAGTCAATTCGAACTTCGAATTTCTTCTCCTCAAACTGGGCGTTCATCCCGCCCGATTGAGGTTTCCCGCGTTCGTTGACATCCATGCCGGCCATCAACTTCAGCACCTGCGTGATGGCCATGGCCATTTTTCCAGGCAGTCGCCCCGAGGGATACGGAATGCCGTCGACGTAAATGGCAACCTGCGCGACGGCACCTTTGGGCTCCACGCGAATCATTTCCGCACGTCGTTCAATGGCGTCGCTGACGAGTTCTTTTGCGGGACGCAAAGCCATTTGCAACAGGCGTCCATTCGACTGCAAATCGGGGTTTACTCCATTCAGAGCACCCTGAAACAGCACTAACTCCCGATCATCTTCTTCGTCTTCATCGTCGTCATCATCATCGTCGTCATCGTCATCGCGTCCCCGTCGTACAACCACTGCAATTACTCCCCGTGAACAAGATGTACTGGCTCAACGAACTTACGTCACGCTGACGCCAGAATCTGCAAAAACAAATGGAAACCATCACCATTCTCGCGAATCTGAGGCACGATGCAACCCGCCGCGCAGTTTCGAGGGAAACCGGAGGGGCCATTCTATGGAACTGCAAGAATGAGTCGCCGACGGTGCTCATTCATGCTTTTCCCGATAGAACTCCACAATGTCTTGCCGTAATCCAAGGCTTTGCTTCAGGTCTACGACGACGCCCGACTCAATCTTCAGAATGAATGCGTCCATACACACCTGATTGTTGTTGATTCGAGGATCAACCCAGAACAGCCAGTTTTTCGTTACGTCGGAGTTCGACTCGTTGTCAGGGACACCCAGTGCTTTGAGGACGTCTCCCTCCTTGTCGCCGATGTTTACCAATGAAACTTTGGCTTCCCTCCCCTGCCACTTCGCTTGTCGCTCCTTCACAAAACTCTCTGCAAAGACGCGCATGTCGCTCTGGGATGGCGAACACCCCAACAACAAGAACGCGAGACATGCGTATGACACCAGCTTCATGAAACATGCGCCCTAGACTGAAATGACGAACCACAGTTGAGAGACACTCAGCTGCTCCATGCAGCTAAGGGACCTTCCGTCGTGCTCAGATGCGATCCGACGGCCTACCCCTTCAACAACTCATGCAACAGGCGTGGTGGTGACATTGGCAGTTCGTACATACGTTTGCCCGTCGCTCCGTGGATGGCGGCTCCGATGGCTGCCTGCGGTGGGCAAATGGGGACTTCGCCGACGCCGCGGACTCCGAAAGGATGGTCGGGATTCGGGACTTCTACGATGATGGTTTCGATGTTCGGCACGTCGTAACAGGTGGGGATGCGGTAGTCGAGGAAGTTGGCGTTCCGCATGTGGCCGTCTTTGTCGTAGACGTACTCTTCATTGAGCGCCCAACCAATTCCCTGGACAGCTCCGCCGTGCATTTGTCCTTCGACGTACGCCGGATGAATCGCAGTGCCGACGTCCTGGCAGGCGGTGTAACGCAGCACGGTGGTCTTACCGGTGTCGGGATCAACTTCCACGTCGACCAAGTGCACGCCGAATGCATTGCTCGAATTCGGCATGTTCGTGTTGCCGGACGCAGTAATCGACTCGCCGGTCGCCACGATTTGAGCAGCGAGGGCTTTGAGCGTGAGCACTTTGCCTTCAGGCCCCGTGATGGTGGCGTCGTCGTGGTAGCGGACTTCGTTGACGTCGCACTCCCAAATGCGGGCAGCGCGTTCGCAGCAGAGGTCACGAAGTTCCAGTGCGGCTTTGTAAGCGGCCATGCCGGTCGCCATCGTCACGCGGCTGCCGCCGGTGATGTCGGTATATCCCACGCTGTCGGTGTCGACGACGAAGGGTTGCACGTCTTCAGCGGGAATGCCGAGGACTTCGGCCAGCTGCATCGAAATACTGGTACGAGTACCGCCAATGTCGGTTGATCCTTCTACCAACGAGACTTTTCCATCAGTGTTGATGGTGGCCGTGACGCTCGATTTCAGTCCAATGTTGAACCAGAAACCAGCGGCCAGTCCGCGGCCCTGGTTCGGACCTTTGAGCGGTGTCTTGTAATGATCAGAGTTCTTGACCGCTTCGAGACACTCGACGAGGCCGACGCGGGGATAGACATATCCATCGGACCGACGCGTCCCTTCTTTCGCGGCGTTCTTGAGGCGGAATTCCATCGAATCCATGCCGAGTTCCTGACAGACTTCTTCCAAGACCGTCTCGCAGGCGAAGGCGGCGTTGGGAGAGCCGGGAGCCCGGTAGGCGTTGGTGCGTGGCTTGTTGACGCAGACGTCGTAACCATCGACGCGGGCGTTCGGGATGTCATAGCACGAGAAGACACACATGCAGCCAGGGTTCACGGGCGAACCGGGGAACGCACCCGCCTCATAAGCAAGCCATGCCTGACCGGCGACGAGCTTGCCGTCTTTGGTCGCACCCAGCTTCACGCGAATGAACGTTGCGGGTGTCGGACCGGTTGCGAGGAACACTCCCGTTCGATCCATCACAACGCGGACTGGGCGTCCTGCTTTCTTGGAGAGAGCCACGGACACAGGAGCTTCATACACAGCGATTTTGCCACCGAAACCTCCACCAATTTCCGTCGGAATGACTTTGATCCAGGTGAGCGGAATTTCGAGAAGCTCCGCGACCTGCTGCCGCGAGGAAAATGATCCCTGCGTGCAGGTCCACAGCGTGACCCGGCCATCACCATGGTACAGGGCAGTCGACGCGTGTGGTTCGATGTATCCCTGGTGTACGGTCGCGTTGCGGAATTCACGTTCGACCACGACGTCAGCGGTCGCGAAGGCGGCTTCGGGATCGCCAATTTCGTACAGGAAGTGCGTCGCCACGTTCGACGGCTTTTCACTGACCTGCTGCCCCATTTCCTCAGTGAAGACATCATCATTCAGGACGGGGGCGGTTGGTTCCATTGCCTCGAGAACATCGAGCACGGGCGGAAGTTGCTCGTACTCAATCTTGATGAGCTTGGCAGCTTCTTCGGCGATGTGAATCGTTTCCGCCGCTACGGCCGCCACAGGGTGGCCGTGATACAGCACTTTCCCCCGGGCCATGCAGTTCGCGCTCAAATGCGCGAGTCGGACCGAGCCTTCACCAAGTTCAGCGACCTTGTCGCCGACATGCGGGAAGTCCTTGCCGGCAATTACTGCGTACACACCCGGCACCGCTTCCGCAGCAGAAGTGTCGATGGACTTAATGTTCGCGTGGGCATGTGGGCTGCGGAGAATGTATCCGTACAGCATGCCGGAGAGCTGGGTGTCCGCCCCATATTTCGCCCGGCCAGTGACTTTGTCGGCCCCGTCATGACGGACGGGACGCGTGCCAATGACTTTGTATTTATTATCGTGATGCTTCACCGTGGTGGTGCCGGGCGGAACGATAGGCATTTGCGTTGGACTCCAACGGGTAGACGAAGGGAATTCTCAAACGCTGTTTGTACGCCCCCCGCCCATTTGCTTCAAGCGCAGCCCGATGATTGGTACCCCATTTACGTCGCCTACGATGTTTGATTGGCCGAATGTGGCACTGACCGAAAGCGAGGGGGCTGGGATAAATCGGGAAGTAGGAAACCGCGATTCGGGCGAATTACGCGAATGGGTCTACACTCCAAGCTGGAGTTGAATCAGTGATCAATCCCCAAGCCCTACGGTGTTCACAATCATCAACGATGATGGCCCAGCAGACATCCGTCTTATTCGCGGTTCCCTCCAGAACGTTGCGTCATGAGTTCTCCAAACGCACAGACTCCTGTGGCTTTTCGTCTGGAATCGAGACGGTTTCACCGGCCTGACGGTAGCGGTTGCGGAGGGCCAGGCTCGTGAGCGTCAGCACTTTTCCAAGCGGTCCGGAGAAGACACCCTCGTGCAGAAAGCCAAAGGAGAGTACGCAGAAAATGGTCGTCCCCCAAATCCAGCGCGTCCGCAGTGGAGAGGGTTTCGACAGGTCGCGCAGCAGAGGCATATAGGGGGAGACGGCACGTGAATCTGCTGCATGCTCAGTGGCGCGTGGCTGCCTGGGATTATTTCGTAACGACTCTGGAACGGCCAAGGCGAATTGCGAGTTGGGCATTTGATTGAGGTCCGCGGACGCAATGCGGCTAATGAATTCGGGGTCATCCTGCAGAGAATCACGTAGCAGTTCGAGATGATGCCGTTGGGCGTCCAGAGCCAGACGCTGCTGCTGTTGTATGTCCCACTGCGTCTGCAAATCCTCATGTTCGACAATATGTGGTGCCAGTGCCGCAGCGGCAAACAGTACGCCACAAACGAGAAAGCATGTCCAGAACATGAGCGACACGCCAAGCCCAAGCGCGGGCGACAGCTCATCATTTCTGGTCGTTTCGGACATGGGTGGTTTTATCTCTCCGTATCAACCGGGTCGAAAGCCCTGAGTGGGCTGCTTCAGCCAATTCCCGAATCGCCCCACGGTTTCCAGTTTTCCAGGGGCGGAAATCCGAATTTGGCGAGTTTATGGACTCAGAAAACGCATCAATTTGAGGCGTCTTAGGCAGGAACATGTATTCCTCGATTTTGGCAGTTGTGGTATATCACCGCCGCGCAATTGAGGGGCAGATGACCGTCAGGACGTCGGGAAATGCCATAAGGAGATGCAGGATGCGTACTTTTCAAGGACGAAAGGCGCTGGTGACAGGAGCGGCCTCGGGAATTGGGCGGGCGATTGCGCTGCGTCTGGCCCGCGAAGGGATGCAATTACTGCTCGTCGACATCGACGGCCGCGCACTCGCTGAAGTGTGCAATGAAGCACTCGGTATGACAGAAATTTGCCTGCCGCACGTTTGTGATTTGTCGAACCGCGAAGCGGTGCATGCACTGGCCGACCGGGTGCTGAACGAGTGGAATGGTGTCGACCTGCTTGTGAACAATGCCGGAATTGTCTTCTACGGCCCGACACACACCATGACGGAATCGCAGTGGGATAAACTGCTCGATTTGAACCTCATGGCCCCCATCAGACTGACGCAGCGTTTGCTGCCTTCTCTGCTGCAGCGGGATGACGCCCACATCGTCAACATGTGCAGCATTACTGGGCTCGTTCCCGGCGGGCGGTTTTGTGCGTATGGCACATCCAAGTACGGCCTCGTCGGATTCACAGAATCATTGCGGGCGGAATATGGCCGAAAGGGGTTGGGCGTCACCGCAATTTGCCCCGGACCTTCGTTGACCAAGCTCTACGAAGCGGGTGACTGCGGACACAAGAATTCCATCCCGCGCCCGCCCGCGTGGTTGTGTGCCACCCCGGAACGGATTGCTGATGTCACGCTGAGCGCCATCCGCTGGAATAAGCGCAAGCAACTCGTCACTCCCATGGCCCACATGGTCTATCAAATTGACCGCTTCTTCCCCTGGCTGATGGACCTCGTCAACACCTTTAGCCGCCGCAATCTCCCCTGGTACCTCGGCGGTCGACGCAAACCAAAGTCATCAAGTAACGGACACTCACCCGCTGCCGCCGCCCGTTAACGGTACCTATTTCAAGACGGACGCGTTGCTATTCCCATTGCGATGAAGAAATTCGTGCCATGCCCACATCGCGAAGCAGCGTGGGCATGCTTGTTTCGATTCGACAGTCGAGTTTTGCGTAATACGGACTTTGCTCGACTATATGCAGAAGTGATCATAGCCTGCAGGCTTTACCCGCAAGCCCCTCCCACACAGTTCGCTGGATTATCAGACCCCAGCCGACTTCGCGACGCGGTGGACGACCCTTCGGGCGGTGCCTGTTTCCGTTCGGCCTACGGCCTCACTCCAGCAGCACACCGGAGATTCCCTAACCCAACCTTCATAAGCACTGGTACAACTTTTTTAGGCAACCCACTACCACGGTTCGCGAACTCCAGGCCGAGCAGTCTGACCCATTTCTCTATCGAACAACAATTTGTCGTGGAAAACTACGTATCGCCCAAAAGGACGACGTGACTTAGCGGCAAGGTTGCTTCGCATTAGAAGGCGAATGACCGGCAGCAAGACAAGGGCTTAACCCAACTCTACGAGCGAGCCGCAAGCACATTGCAATTACGTGCGCAGAACAGTCGTTGATCCATCTACCCTTCCGACGTCCTCTCCAATGCAATTTCCTTCAGCGTTCGCAAATCAAGTTTACCCGTCCCCAAGATCGGAATTTCGTCGACCTGGAAGAAGCTCTTCGATGTCGGGAGCCAGAGCTTAGGGGCTCCGGTTTCGGCGAGTTTCTTGACGAGTTCGTCGGCGGTGAGGGGGAGTTCGCGGTGCAGGACGACGAGGCGTTCGCCGCGGGATTCATCGGGGACGGCGGTGACAGCGAGTGGGATGGTACCGTCGTCTTCAGCGCCGCAGAGCCGAGTGAGTTCTTCTTCAATTCGAATGTGGGGGACCATTTCACCGCCGATCTTTGAGAACCGGCTTTGACGACCTGTAATGGTGATGAATCCGTCCGGTTCAATGGAGGCGAAATCGCCCGTGATGTACCAGCCGTCACGCAGGACTTCGGCAGTCTTTTCCGGCTCGTCGAGGTAGCCCTCCATGACGTTTGGACCTTTGATGAGGAGCAGGCCTGCGTTGTTGAATCCCAACTCTTCGAACGTGTCGGGATTCACCACCTTGGCGAGTACGCCGGGCAGCGGGCGTCCGACCGTGCCGAGCTTGGTTCCCGTCTGCACGAGATTTCCGCTGCGGTGGTCGGGAATATTGACCGCTGCAATGGGCGAGAGTTCCGTGGTGCCGTAACCTTCGCTGGGGAGGACACCGAACTTCTCTTTGAATTCCTCGGCCAAATCGACCGGGAGTTTTTCCGCGCCGACGACCACAATGTCGAGCGTTTCGAACTGCTCCTTCTCACAGCGTCGGATGTACATTTTCATGAATGTCGGCGTTGCCATGAGAATGGTGAGCTTGTTCTCCTGAACCAGTCGACCAATGACACGGGCATCCAAAGGATTAAAGTGGTACACACCGCGGACGGGATAACACATGGGGAGCCACAGGCAGGCGGTGTATCCGAACGAATGGAAGAAGGGCAATACGCCCATCAGGCCATCTTTCTGTTCGAGCTGCAGCAGCTTGTCGACCGCGTCGATGTTTGACCCGACGTTACGATGTGAGAGGACAACACCCTTCGGATTTCCGGTCGATCCTGACGTGAACACAATGGTGAGCGTGTCATTCACGTCGATGGAGGTCAGGCCGAGAATGCGGTCGAGCAAGAATGCCGGGCAGCCGTACGCGAGGGCCGCCGAGATGGACTTGTCGAACGAAGTAATTTTCTCTTTCAGGTCTTCGAGATATACAAACTCGACACCCTCAACGTTGTACGGTTTCTTTTCGATAAACGCACGACTGGTCAGGATGTGCGTGAGTCCCGCCTTCTTCGCGCAAACGTTGAGGACATCTTCCGAAAGCGTGTAATTCAAATTGACCGATGTCCGTCCACATAGCGCGAGTGCCATGTTGGCGAGGCATCCGCCAACTGACGGGGGCAGCAGAATACCCACACGCTTCTCATCGGGCTTGATGACTTCTCGCAGCAGGACGCGGCGAAAGGCAATGGAACCTGCCAGCAGCTTGCCGCCGGTTAATTTTGTTCCGGCAGAATCGATGACGCGTTCCAGATTCAAACCGCTCTTACAGTTCCGCACAAACTTGCGGGCGGGGATGAGTTGTTGACTCGTACTCATTTCGATTTCCTCTGCTCCCAGTTGTTCCACCACATTCCGCACATCGCCCGCTTCCTTGACGTTGTACATTGGTTCGCCAAAACGAATGGTCACTGGATACGGCCAGAGTTGTGGCCACTTCCAGAAGAACTTCCCGCCGCGATAGCTGAAAATGCTCCCCCACAATCCGTGTAGATACGCCGGAATAATGGGTGCGTCGGTGCCGTCGATAATTCGAAGCATACCCCGCGCGAACGTTTGCGTTTGCCCCGTTCTCGTGAGTCCCCCTTCGGCGAAAATGACGACGAGTTCACCATTCTTCACAGACTCTTTCGCCTCCTGCAGGGCTTTGATGAGTGCCTTGCCACCATCACTCACGCGAATGGGGATGACACGCATGAGTTTCGCGAGCCAGTTGAGTCCCCAGATTTCTGTGAAGTCGGCATAGACAATGAACCGGGCAATGCGCGAGGTGCTGACCATCATGAGCACGCCATCGATGAACGAAACGTGGTTAGCCACGATGAGCGCTCCGCCACGGTCGGGGACGTTTTCGCGTCCTCGCACTTTCAATCGATAGACAGAATGGCTCCACAGCCAGAGCAGAAATCGGAAGGTTAAATCAGGCAGAAGAATGAGCAGGTAAATCGTCACCGGCACCGTGATGAAGGCCGCAATGAGGAAGACGGTTTTGGGCTGCAGCCCTAACACGGTCAGCAGCAAATACAGAAAGCCACACGAGACAATAGCCATGGTGTACGAGAGAAAGTAATTCCCGGACAACACCGTGCCCCGGTTCTTGGGATCGCTGCGGAACTGCAGGTACGACTCCAATGGCACATCGAACATGCCAGCAGATGCACCCAGGAAGAACAGTGACACGACGCCAAAGTAATAAGCAAACTGCCCAGTGGTAGCCAAGTCAGGATCAAAGAAGAATCCACTGCTCCACACACACAACGAACTGACAATAATGCCAATCGCTCCGAGAGGAACAATTCCCAGTTCGACTTTTCCATCGGACCAAAGGCCAGCGAGCATACTGCCGACCCCGACGCCAAGAATGAGTGTGCCAAGCAGAAATCCGGTTTCGGTTTTTGAAATTCCAAAAGTCTTTGGGCCGAACTGATCGAGGTTTGACTGCGACAGTGCCCCGAGAAAGAAGAAGAAAGAAATTCCTAATGCCGTACGGAAGAGACGTGGGTCCGCCAGCAAGGACTGAATCGATTTGACAAGATTTGGAACGGGATTGATTTCCGTCGTCCGACTGGGATCAGCGGCGGGGACGAATTGAATGCACGTACTTCCCAATGTGCCAATGAGTGCAATGAGAAACATCGTCCCGCCCACGACTGAGAGTTCTTTGGCAGATGCTGTGTGTGGCTCCAGCTTGACCGACTCGGCCGCAACAGCAGGCTTTTCATCAGTCCCGGATTCTGTTTTTGAATCTTTGGTGACTCCGTTCGCACTTGCAACTTCCTGGATGCGGGCCGCTGCCTGCTCGGGCCGCAAGTAGTCGTACAGGCTGTATCCCGCAATGCCGCCGAGAATAATGGCGGACATGGAGACAAGTTGCATGAGGCCGTTGCCGCGGGCCAGGAGTTCGGTCGGCAACATTTCGGCAATGCTGCCGAATTTAGAAGGACCGAACAAAGCGCTTTGTGCGCCGAGCAATCCGACGACTGCAAACATCATCCAGACGTTGCCGAGCGCGAGTGCAATGACCGCCAGAATCGTGATGACAAACTCCAGCAGCTTGCAGCCGACTATGACGTGCTTTTTGGGAAATCGGTCGGCGAGCCAACCGGCTGTTGGGGTCAGTAATATGAAGGGGACCATGAGGGCCAGACCGCCCAGCATGAGAGTTGTGCCCGCTTCCATTTGCTCCTGAGCGACAGATACGGCGAACCAGCGAAACAAATTGTCGATGAACGCGCCGAAGAACTGGGTCACCAGCAGGCCGATGAAACTGACCGACAGTAGTCGACCGTGCGGAATATGTGGTGCGTTCTCAGAAGTCATAACACGTTGTAGTGCGTGGAGTTGTAGAAACCATGTCCATGTGGAACACGCTTAAGGGGTGTTCTTTGAGGCGAATTCGGGGCGAGAATATCACGCAGAGCCCATCCGAAAAAGGCGGAGTTGCGGAAAGTGGAGCCTGCGAAGGGTTTGCAGCAGCGACTCGCCACCAGTTGCGATAGAATTTACACTGGAAGGCAATCCAGCAAACTCCGGAAACCATGCCTGATTTTGAACCACTCACTGATTCCTTTGGCCGCGTGCACAATAACTTGCGCATTAGCGTGACGGATCGGTGCAACATTCGCTGCTTCTACTGCATGCCTGCAGAAAACGTGCAGTTCATGCAGCGGCGCGACCTATTGAGTTTTGAGGAAATTGAGCAGTTTGTCCGCTGTGTCGCCCCTCTGGGAGTGAACAAATTGCGTCTCACGGGAGGCGAACCACTTGTCCGACAGCAATTGCCGACGCTCATTAAAATGCTCGCGGCGGTTCCGGGAATTAAAGACATTGGTCTGACCACAAACGGCATTCTACTCGCTGAACAGGCAGAGGAACTTTACGCCGCAGGTTTGCGTCGACTGAACGTCAGCCTCGATGCACTGAACGCACAGAAGTTTGAGGAAATTACTCGCCGTACCGGGTACGAAAAAGTGCGAGAAGGAGTTCTCGCCGCCCAACGAGTGGGCTTTGCTCCCATCAAAATAAATGCCGTTTCGATTAAAGGCGTCACGGAAGACGAAATTGTTCCGTTCGGTCACTTTGCCCGCGAGACTGGCTGTGAGGTGCGGTTTATCGAATACATGCCGCTCGATGCCGACAACCAGTGGGAACGAGACAAGGTGTTGTTCGCCAGCGAAATCATTGACGTGTTGCGGCGGGAGGTTGGTCCTCTGGAACCGGTGCCAAATGGTCAGCCGAACGCACCCTCAACAGACTTCGTATTCGCAGATGGCGTAGGCCGGATTGGAGTCATTCCATCGGTCAGCCAGCCATTTTGCGATCAATGCAATCGTTTCCGACTCACGGCCGACGGCAAACTCCGCAATTGCCTGTTCAGCCTGGACGAAGTTGATATTCGGGAACTCATTCGCACTGGTCGACCAGAAGCGGAAATCGTCGCTGCCGTGCGAGCCAGCCTTGCGAGCAAGTGGGCAGGTCACAAAATCAATTCGGCAGACTTCCAACAGCCCCAGCGGCCCATGCACTCGATTGGTGGCTAAGCTGCTTCTAAAAGCCGGGCGGGAGCGGCAAGTCGCGTGGGATTCTGGGTAGTGTCCAGTCGACGCCACAGTTTTGGCGGTCGCTTGAAGATCCTACGGCGGGATTCGGCGTAATTTCCCCTGACCGCAGAACGAAATCGCTGGACTCAATTCGATCCATCCGGGTCAGCATTCCCAGACGCGGATTGCGGAACAATCCGGAGCGGACCAGTTGATCGCTCTGTTCTTGCCAGTACCCGGACCAGTCTGAAAAGTTGAATCGGCGTTCCAGTTCAATGCCCAGCGAATTTGGTGCATTCACAAACCACATGGGTCCGACCAGTTCAAAGAAGTTGGGGTCGCGGTTCGGCTGCCAGACAAACTGCTCAGCTAATTCGTCGAGTTCTTCATGACCATGTAGTTCCACGAACGGACGTTCCGGATTGGTCACGCTGAAGAGACTGTCGTGGGCATCCACTTCCACTTGCGGCAAACGGCCGAAATTTCCGGACGACGCCCAAAGCAATCCGTCACCCAGAATGGCCGTGACATGATTCAACGAGAGATCAACAACATCCTCGTTTTCTTCGGAAGGAGGCCCCTGCAAGGCGTTGCTTCCGTCGACCGAGAGCAAGTGTCCAGAAATTCCCAACGCAACGTTTTGGAGCGAAACACTCGCTGGGGAAATGTAACCCTGCCTGACGAAGTCGGCCTGCCCCCGTACCACGGAATCTTCCAGACGCAACTGAAAACGCGGTGCCTTCATGCGGTCTTTCATCATTTGACTGACATCGACCGATTCACGCTCCGGCAAATCAAAGACGGAGGCATTTCGATCGGTCGGATTCACAATGGTGCACGAACAACCCCGCAATACGACGTCGCTACGCCCGGTTACCGAGAACATCGACCAGCGATCTGTCGAAGATTGCGGTGAGACCCACATTTCCAAGTCGAGGTCGTAGAATTCGATTCCGGCATCAACCAGTGAAATCATCCGGACAGCGCTTTGTTGTTGCGATGGTGCGTTGGGAGTGAGTGCAAACTCCAGTACGGGTCGATAATTCGCCGCTGGACGAACTCGGATGCCGTTCTTTCCGGTGAGCTTCAGCGGCTCCTGTCGTCCACCACTGCGACCATCAAATTGCAATTCGATGACCGCGTTGTCGGAAGCCTTCGCAAGGGCAGCAAACAATGTGGCATGTTCGTGCCGTGCCCCTGAGTCGTCGATAACGACAAACGGAGACTTCGCAGTTGGAACAACGCCCGGTTCCGCTCCAGTTGTTGTTGATGTACCGCCTTCTGAGGGGATGACGGTAACCGTCTCACCGCCATTTGACGGGACGGCCGTTTGCATGTTCTCTGGAGTCGGCTGTGACAACGTTCCGTCGGGAAGCGCCACGGGCTCAGGCACTACGGTGCGCTGGGGGGTCACGAGTTCCGGAGTGGATGGAATTTCGACACCTGCCAACTGCTGGTTGATTTCATCCCAGGCAGCGAGAGCAGCAAGGACACCGGATTTCGAATCCCCGTTCGTTCCGGTGGCTGGCACTGGTGGTGGCACATCGATACTTGATGGTGACTCCGGTCGCGGTGGCGCGACGAGACTGGATGATGCACCAACTGCGTCAGCATTGCCATCGACTGGCGGAATCGAAGGATTTGTGGGAAAGGCCGGTGTCAGCGAATTGTTGAATCCAGAGGTCGCACCTGAATCGGTTGGCTGACCTGACCAGGGGGTGCCGTCCAGGAAGATTGCGGCCAGCAGCAGAATACCGAGCAATCCCACCCAGATTTTACTCCCTTCCCAGGGGGAAGGACGGTAGTCGCGTGCTGCCAGCAAGGTCCAGGTGTAACCATCGCCCGCTTGTGGAACGAGCCCCATGGAATCAGCGATGTGAGCCAACGCAGTCAGCAATTCGTCGGGAGTTGCGTACCGCTCGTCTCGGTCGCTGGCCATCATCTTTCGTACGACTTGGGAAAGCTCTGGTGACACGAGCGGGTTTTTCAATGCGGGATCGGGCGGCGTTCGACCATGATGGTGAATGACCTTCTCGAACATGGAGCCGCGTGGGTAGGGCGGCTCTCCCGTCAGCATGTGATACAGCGTACATCCCAGCGAATAAATGTCGCTGCGAACATCGACATCGCGTGCGTCAATCGCCTGTTCAGGTGAGATATAGTCAAACGTGCCGAGCGCCGTTCCGGCGACTGTCAAATCTTCGCTTTCGCTTTGATTGGGATGAATCTGTCGCGCTAATCCCAAGTCAACGAGTTTCACCCGACCGACCGCCGACAGAATGATGTTCGACGGTTTGATGTCACGGTGCACAACACTTTGGGCAGATGTGTGCCTGAGTGCCTCGACGATTTGCAGCGTGTAATTGACGGCATCTTCAGGCTTGAGTCGCCCCTGCCGCAGAATGACGTCGCGGACGTTTGTTCCGGAAACAAACTCAAACGCAATGAAATACAATCCTCGATCTTCACCGATGTAGTGGACGCGGGCAATGTGGTCGTGGTCGAGTTGAGCTGCGGCCCGGGCCTCATTATGAAATCGCTGAACAGCTGCGGGGTCGTTGGATTGTTGCGGCGTCAACACTTTCAAGGCGACGACACGATTCAGCCGAGTGTCGATGGCCCGGAACACGGCCCCCATTCCGCCCCGACCAATGCGTTCTTCGACAACGAAGTGCCCCAAATGTACGCCGGTGACCGGCGGTACGTTACTCGAATCGGAGGATTTCGGAGGAAAGAGGATTTCGGAAAGTTCACCGCGTGTTACCGGACCGGCAGCGCTGGCAGTCGGCGAAGCCGCCATACTGCTGTCGGTGAGCCGAGACTTCCCCGGCATGGGACGGACAAATGCGAATGCCGTACCGCTCGACTCAGCCGGAATGTGTCCTCCGGTGCTCATTCAGAAACGAAATCCTTCAGGGAAAAAATGATTGGAAGTGTGTTGTTTGGAGAAGTTTGTGGCGAATGCACGTGCGAAGTGTACTTCTCGTCTCTTACTTAGACTCACTTTATCTTGCCAATGTTCTTCGAAAAAGTCCCGAAATCCTAAAAAACTCGGCATTGCATGGTTCATGGCGCGACGTGATGTCAAATTGAACAACGCAGGCACCCTCAAGACACGTCGTCGCGAATTCTTGCATTTGTCTCATCTGTGTGATGATGTCTCAAACTGTCGCTGCGTCTGCCTCGTTTGTGACGTTCATGATTGCTGAATGCCAGTCAAAATCTGTCAATTCCTGTCGCAGTGGCGGTCGCACGAAAACCCGCACTTTTTTGACAGATTCATCAAACTGCGTGCGGGCAAGTGCGTCCACGACAGGAGACACCTGCCGCAGTGGTCTGAACGCTCCTTGCTTGGGAAAATACACATCGACCTCAAACTCCACTTCGCGATGCGGCGGCGGACCGTCGACGAGAATATCGGTTTCACACAATCGACGCCCCAGCTTGTTCGACACAATCTCAACTAATCGATTCGACACACCCACCAAATTGCGGAACGGACGCCCGGCAATACGGTCATAGATTTCGGGCGCGTGGTCGTGACCAAATTCGGCCGCGCGTTTGTACAAAGTTCGCTGACGCCCAAACACGCCCTGCATGAGTGGCTCACTGGTCGTGTTCTGCGAGGCGTCCTGCAGGGCAGTCACCATTTCGCTGTCGGTCATGCGGAACAGTTCGTCCCACTGAAATGCTTCGTGCAACTCGAAGAAACTCCGGGCAAACATGCAGGTGGCAGACCGCACGGCGTGGTGCCAGTACACTTCGCTGAACATGACATATCGAGCAAAAACCATGAGTTCCGCTGCGGTTTTGCCTTTCGACGTAATTGCGAGGCCGTCACCCTGCTCATTGACAACAAGAGACTGAATGAGCCGCTGACGATCGAAGTTGCGACCGTAAGGGACGCCACAGTGGAGGCTGTCACGGTCGAGATAGTCCATTTTGTCGACGTCAATTGGCCCGGACAGGATGGACCGAATCAAACGGAGTGCGGGAGTGTCCCGCTGTGGGACCAGAACGTCCAACACTTCCTGTGGTTCAATCCCCCACTGAGACTTCAGGATGTCACCAATTTCAGTCCCTTCCGCCAGGAACACGGAAGCATGCGCCTCGTGTGGTGGCATCCCGGTCAGTTCCAGGTCTTCAATGGGATGGCAAAACGGCCAGTGTCCCAAATCGTGCAGCAGTGACGCCGCAATTAACACCGTCGCCTGATGCGGCGTGACGATTTCGCGAAACCGCTCATCCCGAACCAACTGCCGCAAGTACTGTAAGGCATTGAGGTAAACACCCAACGCGTGTTCGAAACGTGTATGGCGTGCTCCGGGATATACCTTGGCCACCAAACCGAGTTGGCTGATCTCCGAAAGCCGCTGGAACTCGCGCGCGTCGACCAGAGCCTGCACTCGCTGGGTGAAGGGGACATTCTGCTCTACCGGGACGCGAATGAGTCGGCGTCCGGAAAACAGCTCGTTCAGTTCATCGATTTGATGGAATTCCTCGATTCCGTTCACGGCACGTCCATTCCCTGTGGGCGAATCGATCTTCAGACACAACAACTGTGGCTGTCGGGTGATTGTATCGATTGTTCCGCCTCAATGCCTTTCACTGGTCATGCCATCGGCAGCGGTCGATGAGATTGTGACGCGTACCCACACTTCTTGCCGTTGCAGCAAATTCCTCCAACAATTCCGGTTCTTCTGGTTATCCACCACGCCACAGCGATTGTTAGAATGGTCTGCTGCTGACTTCGCCGCAAGAAGTTGCCTGGTTGTACCTGACAACTGAAGTTCAGCACACGGAAGACCGACATCTATGCGAGGATTATTCACAGTGGCACTTCGCGCCCGTCAACGTCTGGGCAAGTACCGTATTGAGAAGAAGCTCAGTTCGGGCGGGTTCGCCACTGTGTATCAGGCCATGGACACCATTGAAGGTGTCCGGGTTGCCCTGAAAATCCCCCATCCGGGACAGGTGACCGACGAAGTCATGAAAGACTTCCGTCACGAAATTCGCCTTGCCGCCCGGTTGCAGCATCCCAACATTCTGCCGCTCAAAGATGCCTCGCTCATCGAGGATCAACTGGTGCTCGCCTTTCCGCTCGGCGAACGCTCACTCTCCGATCGTTTGCAACGGCGCATGTCCCTCTCGACGGCCATTGAATTCTCGCAACAAATCCTCGAAGCGTTGGCCTACGCCCATCAGCAGCGAATTATCCATTGCGACGTCAAACCGGAAAACATCGTACTGTTCGACAGTGACCAACTGCGGCTGACCGACTTCGGCATTGCTAAAGTGGCACAAAAAACCATCCAGGGCTCTGGGACGGGAACCGTGGGCTATATGGCTCCCGAACAGGCCATGGGAAAACCTTCGCAACGTTCGGACGTTTTCTCTGCCGGTCTGATTATGTACCGCATGTTCTCGGGAGAATGGCCGGAGTGGCCTTACAACTGGCCAGGACCAGGACATCGACGCCTCCGTGCCCGCCTGACTCCCGATTTCATCGAGTTTTTGAGACGGTCGATTGATCCCAATCCTCGAAACCGATTTCGCGATGCGTTACACATGCGTAATGTCTTCGCACGTTTGAAATCGAGACTCATTTCCCATCTGGCCCGAAAGAAGCGCCACTCGGCTTAGTGCAAGGAGCAACGAAGTGGCGGAGTCCCACCCCCAAGCAGAAGCAGACATCGTTTCGCCATTTGAAGCATTCAACGAGCGTAGCGAACGTGCGCCTCTGCCTGCAAATCGCACTGTTGCCGGCCTGATTGAAGACGTCACTGTCATTCCCGTTGCCGGTGGCGAAGCTGTGGTGTACTCCTGTGTTTCACCCATCAAAGAAACGCGGAACGAAGACGCGTGGGTCGTTCAGCCACTCGGAGATCGAGTCGGCGTGTTAGGGGTGGCGGACGGACTTGGTGGGCACCGTGGCGGACGAGTGGCTTCGCGACTGGTCACCAACACCATTCGCAAACGTTGTCGCCAACTGGAAATGCCGGATACGCTCCCGGTATTAGGCGATCCCGTTGTCACCGACGGCGAACGCACGCCGACGGCACCAGAAGTCCAATCGGCTCTATTGGATTCGATTGAAACGGCGAACCGGGAGCTTGTGCGTCGCTCCTCGGGTGCGGCCACGACGATTGCAGTCGCCGAATTGCGCGACCGAGAAGTGCGGACTTATCACGTCGGTGATTCCGAAGTGTTCGTTGTCAGTCAGCGCGGATTACTGAAGTATCAAACCATTTCGCACGCGCCGGTCAGCTACGCGTTGCACGCGGGACTCATCGACGAAGCGGCAGCCATTTATCATGACGAACGACACATCGTGTCGAACGTTGTTGGCATTCAGGAAATGCGTATCGAAATGGGTCCGCGACTGAAGTTGGCGGCTCGTGACACGCTGCTCATTGCCTCGGACGGGCTGTTTGACAATCTCTGGCAGGCCGAGATTATTGAAATCGTGCGGAAGGGACCGCTCAAACAATGTGTTGCTCAACTGGCCGAACTCGCCTTTCGACGAATGTTGCGTCCGAAAGTCGGCGAGCCGACGAAGCCCGATGACCTGACAATTCTGGCATTTCGTCCAAAAGTCACGCGGCGTTCGACAAAGAAGCAGACCGGAAAGAAATCGTCCGCCGCCTCAACGCGGTTGGACGACGACAGCCTCGTCGCGAACGTTGTGGCTTCCAGTGCCAACATGCTCGCCGACGACAGGTCGGTAACGCATGTCGACGATTTCGAAGCCAACCGACTGGTAGAGAGCGAGAGCGGCATGGTTGGTGGCCGTCACCTCAAGATAGACGCGAGTCAACCCCTCGAGCCGAAATCCCGAGAGCGATTTCAGCAACAAAGCGCGACCAAGTCCGAGGCCACGGAATCCCGGCAGGATGCCGACGTTCTGTATGGCCCCCTGTTGTGAGTCGTTCCGAATTCCCTGGATGGTTCCACACATCGTAGCGGGACCGAATTCCCCCGAGGAACGACGAATCATCCAGGTTGTGCCGGGCAAAAAGCCGCGATGCCGCGCGATATCATGCAGTAGTCGACGACACCCCTCTGCCGACTGCAGTGAACGAAAAATTGCCGCGTCAGGTTCTTCACGAAAGCAGGCATATTTCACGGCAGCGTGCTTCAGCAGGACGCTGTTGTCCCATTGGACCCAGGAGAATCCATCCGGCAGGGTTGCGCGAGGAGTGCGTTTGAGGCGCAAATCCAGCAACATTCGGTATCGTTTAAAGTACGATTCGGACATCTCGGACAATCGTAATGCAATGGGGAAGGCCCACCTCCATCTTGTGAGTTTACCCGATGTGAAGCAGAATGCATCAGAAAGTTACCCTCACACCCCATAAACCGGGGGAATTCTGGTGATCCCGCGTACTGACGAAACGATGCATAATTTGCTGCCAATCGCTACCGGTCTCTTCTTCCTCACGGTTTGTTGCCAGACTGGGGTCGCTCAGGTTACCGGGGCGAAATTTCAAATGGCATGTGAACGCTCCATCAGCGTTTCCGGTGGCGATGCACCTCTCCTCGACGTGCTTTCCCGTGTGGGCAACGACCAGCAGGTCGCCATTCTGCTGGATCGTCGTATCGATCCCACCCAGCTTGTTGGCTCCGACCTGCGCCGGATGAAGTTGCAAACGCTGGTCGGGAATCTCGCCTCTCAGGCTGATGGTGGCCTGAGTGTTGTCGGTGATACGTTTTACGTGGGGCCATCAGCCAACATCAGACGTCTGCGCACATTAATCGAGCTGCGCGAACTCGAACTGCGAGCAGCCTCAGCGCCGGCAGGAAGGCGTTTGTTCGAGCTGCTACATCGGAAAGAGCTCCACTGGGAAGATCTTGCGGAACCACGACAGCTCGTTGTCGACGTTGCCAGCCAATACCAATTGCAAATTGAAGGAGTCGAGAACATTCCACACGACCTGTGGCGAAAGGGAATGGTTGCCCATCCGAATGGCATTGAATCACTGATGTTGTTGCTCTCGCAATTTGACTTGTCATTCGAATGGACCAAAGATTTCGAGGGCATCCAAATTGTCCCTACGCCGGCAAACCCCACAGTCGACCGTGCACACACTCCACGCGGCCTTTCACTCCCCGATGCCGTTAAGGCCGTGCACGAAGCATTTCCCGATATCTCTGCGAAACCAACGGGAAAGACTCTGGAAATTGCCGCTACTGTCGAAGAGCACGAAGCTCTCGAAGTCCTGCTCGGCGAAAAGAAAGTTGCGTCGTCATTGCCAACAAGAAAACCGGTGGTGCTCGCCAATCAGCGATTCACGCTTCGTAGCCGCGGACAGCGGTTTGATTTGCTGTTGGAAACGCTCATTCTCGACGGCGTCGATATCGAGTATGACGTCGGGGCGTTTGATCAGGCGAGCATCGATATGACCACACCAATTCAGCTTGATCTCCAGCAGGCAACAATCCAGCAACTGCTGGACGCCATGACCTCTCAGGTTGCGGTCGACTACACCATTCGCCAGAACAAGGTCATTCTGCAACCACGCACAAATGGCAACACCGACGCATCAAGGTGAGAAAGCCGTTCCAGCGGTTGTCCACGAACGCAACGAGATCCGCCACATCGAATCGCGACTGACAGGCCTCAAAATGCGACGAGTTGATGCGACCGGAAAAATTGGAACAGAGGATTGCTGCATTCTAACCCGCACACGACCACCCTGTCGTGATTTTGCAACGTCCCTTGGTTAATCTCGCATCGCTATCCGTGCTCAGGCCAAATTGTGAACTAGGTTGTCAATGAGTGCGCGCGGGCATCACCGTGCGATCCAGTGACGACGACCGTCACGTATTCGTTCAATTTGTCTCTGGTAGACCGAATCCCCTTCGATCATGACCACGGAAACACCACCTTCTGATCAACTTTCCGACGTCCAGCAGCGTCTCATGGACATGCTAGGGTCCGTGGAACTGGATGCAGCTCGCAGTCGACGACCTTCGGCTCCGATCGCTCCCGAACCCACACCGGTTCCTGCGAAGAACGCACCGCAATCGCGTACTCCGCAAGCTCAACCGGGACGGAAGCCTGGCCCGAACGATTGCCCGAATTGTGCGGCACCCGAACCGTTTGCCAAGTCGTCGTGGTGCGGCGCGTGTGGATTCTATCCGAAGTTGAACCGTTGCATTGACATTGATTCGGGATTGCCCGAAGTGGAGCAGGAAATCACGGCGGTAGAGGCATTCGAACGAATGCCTGCCTGGCTGTGGACCATGCTCGCCGGGTGTCTGGCCATTGTTTTTTACAGTGTGCTGCTGCGCATTCTTATTCCCGTCATTGACATTCGTGGCCCGCTTGGCCTCATGCACGTGGTGGGTGGACTCTGCACCGTTATCTTCGTCCATGTTCGCGCATTTGTGCTCGCGCTCAAGACATCTGAGAAAGTCACTCTCGCAACCATGTTCGTCAAACCTGTGGAAACATGGCAGCCGGTCGCACGCCAGCTACCGGAATCTCGCAAGTTGTTCTATGCCCTGGCATGGGGGGCGACCGCTTTCGTTGTGGGATTAGGTGTACTGAACGTTCACTGGGATGCAATTTTCCGTCCAACGCCGCAGCAGAAAAAAGAACGCTTTAATCCGCTGAAGTGGGTCATGAAGGCCGCCGTGTTCATTGTGAACAACAGCCAACAAGGCGAGGGCGGCGAATCTGGAACGGGTCCTGTGCAAGACGCTGGCCCCAGCATGATGGCCGAAGTCATGGCCACAGCTCAGGAGCTCAAGGTGAACCAGGACGTTGGACCAGAGCCTGGCAACTTTGAAGAAGCTCTGGAAGGATTCGCTGGTAAGGCTACTGAAAACGTACTCGGGGATGTGAACGAACTCGCGGAACACGGAGTCGAGTCACAGTACCAGCAAGAAGCCGATGATCAGGTTGAGGCGATGACGCACGAGCAGGCAATTGAAGAAAGCCGCCGCCGTGACGAAGAACGCGAAGCCGAAATTGCCGCCGATGAAGAAGCGAAACGTAACAAGGAATCGAAACCCGGCGAGGAAGAGTCCAACTCGAAAGGTGGTTCCAGCAAAACTCCGGCAAATGACGGTAAGAGTACTGCGAACGACAAGCCGACCACTTCTGGAGACCAGAAGCCATTGTTGGGTGGAGGTTCAACGAAAACGACTCCGGCAGCCCCGACTGCGAAGAAGAGTGAATACGTTATCTTCGGCTACACCCTCAACATTCTCGGCGACATGCATTCCGTTGTCATCGCCGAAATGGTGGGTGACGCCCGCATCCGATACGTTGGCACGGTTTCCGTAAGTGGACTCTCTGCTGAAAAGCGTGCAGAGCTACAGGAATCGCTGGACAAGGTACGCACGGAGAAACCACTCATCCGCGTCCCCTTCGGCGGACGGTGGGCACGTCCTACCTACATGTGCACGGTTTCGTACTCAGAAAAATCCAGCCGCGGCCAACTGGAAGACGCCGAAATCGTCAGTTTCCATAAGCGCTAACACGACCATCGTGGCCGAGGCAAGAAGCCCTATTCAGGCAGCGGCTGTCCTTTAGTCTCAGGAGCGAACAGCAGCATGATGAATGCTCCGGCAAACAGCAGACAAAGAGTGGCGGCGGCGCCGTCGGGCGAATAACCCCATCCCCCTTTGTCGACCGTGGACAACATGTAAGCCTTCAGGATGAGAATGGGCGCGGCAATGATGCGTCCTGCGTTGAAGCAGAAACCCGCCCCGGTTCCCCGAATTCGCGTGGGATAAAGTTCCGGGAAGTAAATGGCATATCCGGCATGCATGCCCAGCGTCAAGAATCCGAACAGCGGTAAGAGTACCGCCAGGATTGTGGACGGAATCGTCTGTGTGAAGACGTACAGGGAAATGACCAGAGCCCCGATGTGGTAGAACAAAAACGTCCCACGGCGCCCGATGCGCTCAGCCAGCGGGCCAAAACAAATGAGGCCCAATCCACCACCACTGGTGACCAGGAACATCCCGAGTGAGTCCCAGCGATTCGTAGATTGTTCGTGCTGTTCCAGCACTGCGTCCTTTTCTGCTTTCGCGGCATCTTGTGATACACCAGCAGCCACCAGATACTCATTCTTGACTGTCCGCATCAGTCGGTCTTTCCCGTTGACGTGCGCTCCCCAGAAGGTTGCCAGACCAACGGCAGCCAAACCAACGCCAACAACGGTCCGCAACCAGAGCTGTTGCGAGAAGAGTTCGCCTAGGTTGCCGACCTTCTTCCCTGTTCCTTCATCAGATTCCTTCTTAACCTTCTCCCAGCTCTCAGGCTCCTTGAGGCTGGCTCGAATCCAAATAGTCAGCAGCGCGGGCAACACACCGACGAGGTAACACAATCGCCACGGCAGGCTCGGCATGGATTCGCTGACAAACCAGCCGGTATCCACGAAAATTGTCTTCGCGAACACGCCCAGGTAGGTGCCCAACACACTCGACGCGTGAAAAATTCCGAGCGACCAGGCCCGAGCCTTCGGTGGGAAGACTTCCGCCACCATAGCGCTCGCCACCGCCCATTCACCACCAACGCCCATCGCGACCAGGAACCGAAGAATGGCCATTTGCCACCACGTCTGCGCAATCGCGGACAACGCCGTGAACGCGGAATAAATCAGAATGGTAATCACCATGGTCTGCTTACGTCCGATACGATCACTCAACATCCCGAAGAAAATGCCGCCCAATGCCCCGCCCGCCAGAAACGCCGCGAGCGTGTAATTGTCATATTGTTTGGCCCAACTTTCGACATCATCTTTGCTGGCATCTGGGTATTCCATGCGCACCAACGCCGGAGTCACGACGTTCTTGGTTGCAATGAAGACCTGACCTTCGAAAATGTCGAAGACCCAACCGAGCGAGGCGATGAGCAGGACAATCCACTGGTATCGCGTAATACCAGAATACCAGGGGCTTTGTTTCGTTGAGTCGTTCATATCGGGATAATTAGATGTTCGCCGGTCGCGGTCAAGCCGCCTCGTCGAATTCAGGTCAACAACCCAAGGTAAGTGAACCACTGTGAAACTCGGTAACCGTGACATCCCAACGCCATACTTCCTGGCACCGCTGGCAGGCTACACGCAACTGCCATTTCGGCGAGCCCTGCGCGAGCTGGGTGGGATGGGACTCGCCACCACGGACCTCGTCCAGGCCACCATGCTGTTGTCTCAACGGGCCAAGTCGCTGGAGCTCATCGCGACTTCGAGTGACGACAAGCCGCTCACCGTGCAAATCTTCTCGGGAATTCGGGCCGAACTGGTGGGAGCGGCGAAATGGCTGGAAGATGCGGGTTACCAGGGAATCGACATCAACATGGGCTGCCCCATGGCCAAAGTGACCGGCAGTGGCGGTGGAGCACGCCTGATGTGCGACACGTCCTCCGCCTGTGATACCGTGTCGGCTGTCGTTGGGGCGGTGGGCATTCCCGTCAGCGTGAAAATGCGACTGGGATGGGATCTGAACAACATCACCGCCCCGGCACTGGCACGTGAATTCGAGCAACTTGGAGTTGTCGCCGTCACCATTCATGGCCGCACTCGTCAGCAGGGATTCCACGGCTCAGTAAACCTCGACGGAATCGCCGAAGTCGTCGCTGCAGTCGACCAAATGCCGATCATTGGAAATGGAGACGTTCGCAGCCCGCAAGATGCTCTCGATATGCAGCGTCATACGGGTTGTGCTGCCATCGCGATCGGTCGAGGAGCCATGCTCGACCCCTGGATTTTCCGAAAGCTCGACGACATCTCGAATGGTCGACCTCCCCGGGACCCCGAGAATCCCGAGAAACTGGCATTCCTGAAACGCCATTTCGAACTCATGGTTGAACAGCACGCGGACTACGCCTGCCTGCTCTTCCGCAAGTTCGCGGCGTGGTACGGAGCCCCCCTGGGCATTCCCGAACAGTTGGAGGACCGTCTGCGAAGAATCGAGAGCATTCCCATATTCTATGAGCTCGCTGACCAAATTGGCGAACAAATGGGGCAGCGCAAGTCCAGTACCGCCACAGCACTTATCAAAACGCCCAGCGGTCCTGTGGAGTATTGGTAAATCGAATCTCAACAAACTTTGACAATCAAGCGGACATGGACTGCCCAACTTGTGTATGCATTCGATACGCTGTCGACACCAATTCAAACGTCACGTCCGGTTTGTCGCTCACAACTTAGTTCAGACACGTTCTCTCAGCCATGTCGCTGATTACTTCACAGTCCAAATTCAACGCACTTTGCAAGAGTATCCGGGAAACCGGAATTGTGGCTTTCGACACGGAGTTCGTGGCGGAATCGTACTATCGGCCACGCCTTTGCTTGCTTCAGTTCCACCTGCCGGGACATTCCTGCTGCGTCGACCCCTTCGAGGTCCGCGATCTCACCGAGTGGTGGGACATCATGAGCGATGACGAGACCACCATTGTCATTCATGGTGGCCGCGAGGAAGTTCGTTTCTGTTACTTTGCGACGCAAAAGCCACCTGGAAAACTGGTCGACGTCCAGATTTCCGAAGGCGTCTTGTCCCGAGGATTCCCCCTCTCACATACGAATCTTGTCCAGCGGGTTTTGAACGAAAGGGTCCATGGTCGCGAGACCAGGTCCAACTGGGAAAAGCGCCCCCTCGTCGCCGAACAAATTGAATATGCGGAAGACGACGTCAGACACCTGCTGGATGTCTGGGATGACCAGCAACGTCGCCTGAAGAAACTGGGACGCACCGAATGGGCCGCTGCCGAATTTCAACGCTTCATCAACGACATCATCGCAGATGAAGAACGCCCGGGATACTTGCGTCTTCCCTCAATTGGAAAATTGAAGCCACGTGAGTTGGCCGTTGCACGTGACCTTTGGAACTGGCGCGACCAGAAGGCCTGTGCGCAGGACAAACCGCCCCGGTTCATCCTGCGTGATGACTTGCTCATCGAAATGGCCAAACGTTGTCCCAAGAACGTCCGCGAACTCTCCATGACGCGCGGGATGGATCGCCGTGATTATCAGCGGCTTGCAGATGAAATCATCGCGGTGGTGAAGCAGGCTGTGTCGTCGCCCGAGTCAGATTGGCCATCGCGTCTGGAAGGCCCCAAACGCGCCTCTCAGGACGACGTGCTTTCCCGCATTCTCGGCCTGGCGCTCGCGAACCGCTGCTCGGAAATGGGGATTTCGATGTCCATTGTCGGTACCACGGCCGACCTTCAAGACGTTGTTCGGTGGTATGTCCATGAGAACCAGGAAGGACCGAAGCCGAAGCTTCTGCAAGGTTGGCGAGGAGAATTCTGCGGCCAACTGCTCGCACAGGTTCTGAACGGCGAAGTCATCATTCGTGTGGTCAATCCTCACTCCGACGACCCACTCGGCTTCGAAACGAGCTCCTAACCTGTTACGTACGTGAGTTTGCGGTGCCCCACCAGATGCGTTGCCTGCAGGCAACATATCGGACTTATTGTCAGTTCCTGCTGGAATATGAGTCTCCTGACTGGAGCATTGTCTCGACAGCCGTCAGCTCGCACGGCACGATGGCCGCCTGGAAGAATCGTTATGCATCACGACTCGTTTGCGCACGCGGTGGAGCTGTTCAATGAACAGGAGTTCTTTGCGTGCCATGACGTTCTTGAGGAAATCTGGAACGAGACGCTTGATGAACGACGGGACTTCTACCAGGGGTTAATCCATGCCGCAGTCGCCCTGTTTCACTTCTCTGAAAGAAACCTGACGGGCGCCCGCAAAATGCACGCCTCGACATTACGGTACCTCGCGCCGTATGGAGAGGCATTTCATGACATTGACCTCCAACGATTCCGACAGGACTTCAACTACTGCTTCCGCAAACTGACGGAAGTCAGCAGTGGTTATCCGCACGGGGTCGAAATCGACATGGCTGACATTCCAGTCCTCATTACTCACCGAGCCTCGCAGTAGCACATGACTCAGTCCGCATCCCATCCGTTTCCGGGAGAAACCGTCGAATGCCCACTGATGCTGTTTCCACACGTGCTGGTGTTTCCTTACTCCACCAAGCCAATTCAAATCAGCACGCCTGAACAGCAGGCCGCCATCGAATTGGCCATGACGACCACCGAAATTGTGGCCCTGGGTGTACTGGAAGCGGGACGTGCATTAACGAACGACGCTTCAAGTGTGCCGCAACTTGAACATGGAATCCTGGCTCGCATTTCGATTGCGCAGCAGAATGCAGAAGGCCAAACTCAGTCGGTTGTGCTGCGCGGCCTGACGCGGGCCGAGTGGGAACTTCTCCCTGCGGAAGACAGAGCGCCGCGTCGCGTTCGTGCGACGGCCATTCCCGACCGCTATCCCTCCCCTGCCGCAATTGATCGCCAGCGCCGCCGCAGCGAGTTACTCGATTTGTATCGCGAATGCGTCCCACGGAAGGACCGTTTCGTTGTCGAAGGTCTTGTGCAAAACCAACTCTCACTTGGGTGCCTCAGTGATATTCTCGCTCAAGGCAGCCGCCTTCCTTCGGCGTTGTCGACAGAGTTCCTGAAACTCACCAACGTCGACCATCGCAGTGATTTGCTGCTCGACCATCTCCGCCTGCTTCAGCGGCAACCGGGCGGTTACGCGCCCCTCTTCAGCGAGAATTGAGTAGCGGCCCAGATGGTCGCCGTGTTGATGAAGTTCGTCTCGAACCGACTGCTGCGCTATTGGTTCAGTCACAGAATGCGGCGCGCCGTTTCAGCGACATTCCATAACCCACAATGACATGGTCAATGACTCGCCCGGGCGAACAATCCAAATCAAATTGTCAGTTCTGGAAACAACTCAAACAGAAATTTCTCGACGGCCCGCAGGGCGTTCTTCATGTTCTGGTCGACCGACCGTTCGCTGCCCCGTTTCACGTGGTAGCTGTGGTCACCTTCGGGCACCCAGTGGACCTGGATGGAATCGGACAGATGGTAGCCTTCCACTTCCGGACGCGTGCCGAAAGGATCAATTTCTCCCTGCACAATAAGCGTGGGCGTCTGCAAGTCGGCCAGATGTTCGACTCTCGTCTTTTCGGGTTTGCCGGTGGGATGAAATGGATATCCCAGACACACCACCCCGGCGACCTGTTGTTCATCAGCGACCATGGTTGCGATGCGGCCACCCATCGACTTTCCGCCAATGACAATGTTTTCCTGTGGTAGGGCGGTAATGACATCGCGCCAGCAGGCTTCGAGAACGTCGGACTTGTCAGGCGGACGTTTGCGACCCGTGCGAGAGCGGTCGGCCATGTATGGGAATTCAAACCGAGCGACCCGGACCCTGTTCTTCGAAACCTCTTCGGCGAAAAAGGTCAGAAACTTCGAATCCCAACCCTCCCCCGCCCCATGCGCCAACACCAGGCAAACCTTGGCACGTTTGGAACCAGTAAAATGGATTTTTGGAGCGGACATATTTAAGGAGACAACCACCGTAGGGTCCGCTGTGCGGACCAGTTTCTTCGACTGGCAACCCCACAGTGGTCCGCACAGCGGACCCTACGGGAGGCGGTAGTCTACGTGGAACGTGCAACAGAAGCCATTCATGCGTCGGCCGATGTCGTTTTATGTTGGTCGACTCCCAGTTTCACGCCCACAAAAATGGACAGCGGAAACAGCACGTAGTTCGCCGCCTCAAACCAAAAAGGGTACGGCAGCATGATCATGTTGAAAGTCACGGCGGCATACAGCAACACGCCCAAGCCAATTCCATGAGCAGAATGCCGACTCGCACCAAGACGTGTCGCGATCCAGCAACTCAGGAATACCGTCGCAGCCCACATTGGGACGATGACCGCCAGCACCCACCCCGGATAGTTCGCCACATGAGCTTTGCAAGCTTCCATGTCGGTGGGATCAACCCCCGGCGGAAAGGGATGCACAACAGCACTGAATCCCTCGACGGCGATGATCAGGACCATCGCTACGATGAGGCTCAGGACAATGGCGCCGATGCTGCGGATGGTGGATAGGATCATGTTGCTTCACCGAGCACCGCCAGTACTTCATCCCATTGGAGTGATTTGGCGTAGTCATGTGCAGTCCAGCCGCGGTCGCAGCGGGTGGTGGGATCGGCGCCGCGTTCGAGCAGGGCTTTGACTGACAGCGGGCGGCCGTACAGGGATTCCAGATGCAGCAGCGTCCGGCCATTGTCATAGGTGGTGTGGACGAGCATCGGGTCCTTGTCGAGTTGTTCGACCATAAGGTCCGCGATGACCTGTTCGAACTCCTTGTTCCGTTCGGGAACCAGGACAGTTTCGGGGTCGGGGAAGTTCAGTCCCCACGCTTCGTCGTGCCCGGCCCGTTCTTCGGGGGACATTTGTTTGCGGAGAACCTGAATGGAATAGCCGCCGTAGACTACTTCCCCCATGACCAGCAGCCAGTCGGAAATCTGCGATACGGGAAAGGAAACGTCGTCGCCCTGCAAGACCGACGTCAGCCAGTTCGGCGCGTTGATGAGCACACCTTCAATGTTCACCCCGTCGAAGGTAATTTCATCGACCCACATTTGCTCAACCTGCGCTTCGGGGTCGGACGGATCATCAGAGAACGGAACCTTCAGGCAGGCCAGACTGAGGGCCGGAACAATCCGGTTGAAGTCGAGTGCGATTTGTTGCCAGAAGTATCGAAACGACCCCCGTGCTTTTCGCGCCGCAGCAAGAATGTTGGGATCATCTCCCTTGTGAAACGTAACAGGACTGTCGCTCATGAGTGCGCCTGCATGCTGTAAATACTGAACCGGCGAATGCCGCAATAAAATCATTGCAGACAAAACGCCTTATGCCTAGCGAAGGTGGCCTGGTTACCATTCCATGTCATAGTCCTGGGTCCCGATCGGGACGTCGGGCATCGTCTTGATGGCAACTATTGCGACACATGCCAGTCCGCCGTCGTGTACAGGTCGTAAGGAATTTCCCTGTAGGGCGATACGACTTGCTAAGGCCATTTGCGGTTGAATAGGAGTGTCCGTTGCTGTCCAGTGTGCGATGGCTTGGGCGAGTATCTGCATGCTTGACAGTTTACCGTCAGCCCACTTACGATAACGCGTTCGGGGCGTTGCTCTTGCGCTAAGCGGTATCGCTGCGCTGTGTTGTTGGTGTAAGTTTTTTGAGATTAAGGTGTTAAGTCATGGCCGTTCCAAAAAGACGCCAGTCGCGTTCGCGGTCTCGTAAGCGTCGTGCACATGACGGCGTGAAGCCGATGAAGCTTCAGAATTGTTCACAGTGCGGAACCGCCGTTCCGTCTCACGTGGTTTGCCCAAATTGCGGCAACTATCACGGTCGCACTATGGTTGCGGCTGAGGAATAGTCCTCCATGCGGATTGCCTTGGACGCTATGGGGGGGGATGACGCTCCCCAGGTGAACGTCGACGGTGTAATTGAGGCCCTGAAGGCACATCCGAATATGGAGGTCTTCCTGGTCGGCGATCAGGATGCGCTCGAGCCGCTGCTCAACAAAGCGGGTTACTCGGGCGAACGGTTGCATGTCGTTCCGTCTGAAGGCTTTGTCGGCATGGAAGAAAAGCCGGCTGACGCGCTGCGGAAGAAGCCGGGCTGCTCCATTGCTGTCTGCTGGAGATTACTGGCCGAGAAGAAAGTCGACGCCGTTGTCAGTGCCGGAAACACCGGTGGCGTCGTCGCGTTTGGCCTGCGTACTCGACTGTTCCTGAAAGGAATTAAGCGTCCGGGCATTGCCGTCGTTCTGCCGACTTCCAAAGGTCCGTGCCTATTGATGGACGTTGGCGCCAATCCGGGAGCCCGTCCAGAGCACCTCGTGCAGTATGCTGTCATGGGCGGTGTATTCGCTCAGGAAGTTCTGGGCATTGAGACGCCGCGCGTCGGACTGATGAACATTGGCAGTGAAGATGGGAAAGGGACCGATTTGGTTCGCGAGACCCATCAGTTGCTGCTCGGCAGTGCCATGAGCTCCTCCTACATTGGCAACGTCGAAGGACGCGGCCTGTACCACGGCGAAGCGGACGTCGTCATTTGCGAAGGCTTCGTCGGGAACGTCGTACTGAAAGTCAGCGAGGGAATGGCCTCGATGATGATGCAGACCCTCGCCCGCGAAGTGTGCGGCGCCCTTGAGGAAGCACAGCGGCCCAAAGCAGCGGCCGCTTTCGGTGCGGCGGCGAAGAAGTTTGAATACAACGAAGTGGGCGGTGCTCCGCTCCTCGGAATTGACGGCATTTGCATGATCGCACATGGATCGAGCGATGCCCGTTCGATTCGTAACGCACTGCGAACCGCTCTGGAATTGCACGAGCGGCAGGTCAATTCGAAAATTGTCGAACAGTGGATGGCACTGGAAGAAGCGGCTGCCGATTCGTAGTCCGTGCCGGACAGAACGTTTCGGTCGCACGAATGACAGGGCTGTCCACATTCAAAGAAATAAGGTCGCTCAGGCGGCTCTCCCATTGTTCAGGCTGCTTACGCGAGTAGCCCTCAACGAGAAGAAAAGTCATGGCAAAGACTGCATTCCTGTTTCCTGGTCAAGGGGCGCAACACGTTGGTATGGCGCAGACGATTTGCAACCAACTCCCCGCAGCCCGCAGTTTGTTTGACAGAGCCAACGAAGTGCTGGGCTATGACCTCGCGAAGATTTGCTTCGAAGGCCCCTCGGCTGACCTCGATTCCACAGTCTACAGTCAGCCAGCCATTTTCGTGGCGTCGCTGGCCTGCCTGGAGAAGTTGAAGGCAGAATCACCGGAGGTTATTGATCAATGCGATATCGCGGCGGGACTCAGCCTGGGTGAATACACAGCGCTCGTGTTTGCGGGAGCGATGTCATTCGAAGACGGCCTGCGCGTGGTCCAACAACGTGGCCGCGCCATGCAGGACGCCGCTGATGCGACCCCCTCCGGCATGGTCAGCGTACTCATGCTCAGCCTCGAACAGGTTCAGGAAATCCGCGATCAGGCCTCTTCCACCGGACTCATTGAGATTGCAAACTACCTTTGTCCGGGGAACCTTGTATTATCCGGTGAAACCGCTGCCTGCGAAAAGGCCGTGGAACTGGCTGAGGCCGCTGGTGCACGTGTGGTGCCATTGGCTGTTGCCGGCGCGTTTCATACAAACATTATGAAGCCCGCTGATCAGCGACTTGCCGAAGCGCTGGCCAACGTCGAAATTCAGGCTCCGCGAATTCCCGTCGTGTCGAACGTCGACGTCGCCGCCCACACTGATTCTGCAGAACTGAAAGACATCCTGGTGCGACAGGTTGTCAGCCCCGTGCGCTGGGAAGACACCATGCGTTCGTTCGTCGATTCCGGTGTTGAACAGTTCTACGAAATTGGACCTGGCCGCGTGCTGACCGGCCTGCTGAAGCGCGTGAATCGCAAGATTCCCTGCACTGTTATTAATGACAGCAGTGCTGTATAAGCGTCGAGGGTTGAACGTCGACGGTCTGGCGTGCTTTGAGGTGTCGATGCGGGCACCCGGCTAATGCAGCACGCCATCCCGCGAACGATTTCAGCTACGTCGTCTGCGTTGCGGGTTCATCTTTCCCGAAGTACTTCCGAATAATGTCGTCGGGTAGTGGCCGCGTCATGAGCGTCACAGCCAGCGTTGCGACCAGCGACCCGGTCAAGCCAATGAGCACTGGCGAGAGGCCGAACAATTCGTAAGGTTTGGCGAAGCTGTAACCTGGGGTCAGCATCCCCCAAATGTGCATGCTGAGGTGGGCAAAAAATCCTCCCAACATTCCCGCGATACAGCCCGCAGTGTTGGCACGTGGCCAGTACAAGGTGACGACGACAGGAATGAGGAAACAGGCGGCGAGTCCGCTGCCGACGTACACAATAATATCCTGCAGGAATTGTGGGGGATTCACGGCCCCAATAAGTGCAATGCCACCGACGACAACGGTCGTCCAGTAGCTGAGTCGCTTCACAGTTTTCTCCGAGGCGTCGGGATCGATATTTCGCTGCCAGACGTCGCGCACCAGCGACGAGGACACCACGAGCAGAAAACTGTCGACCGTCGACATGACGGCGGCGAACGGTGCGGCGACAAGTAACCCCGCCAGCCAACTATGACCCGCGTTTGTCGTTAACAGCACGGCCATCCGTGGCATGACGGAGTCGGCCTCATGGTCGAGACCCGGCATGAGCACTCGCGCGCAGCAGAAAATGATGACCAGCGGAAAGTAAATCAGGCCGAAGTAAAAAGTCACGGTGAGAATCGCGCGGCGCAGCGTTTGAGAATTCTTAAACGCCATGAGCCGCACCATGTACTGCGGTTGCCCTGTACCACTCAGCGCCCACATGAAGAAGAACGAAATGGCAATACCGAACGGCAAAAAGCCGCTTTCGCTCGACTGTGAAGGCCCCGGAGCGGTCACATAGTGACCGGGTTCGTTCGCGCCAAATTTGGGCGCTGCGGCGAGCTCGACATTTTGAATGGTGGCAGGAAAGAACTCGTGCGATTCTCGAATGCGAACCAACTCGTTGGGCGAGGTGACTTCCATACACCGGACTTCGACCAGGTTGCTCGACGTGTCGGCAATGGCATCGTGCGTTGACCAGAAAATGCGCGAGGGTTCGTCGGCGGACTGGAACCACGCTTCCTTCGGCACGCTTCCCCCCATCTCAGAGAGTTGGAGTTGCAGGGTCGCATTTTGCGGTGGTGTCATCTGGGCGAGTTCCCGCGTCGCCTTACCCAATCCGCCGACCTGGGAAAGTGCCAGTGGCAGCATAATGAGGACGCCCGCCACCATGACAATTCCCTGCATGACGTCGGTCCACACGACGGCCCGGAACCCACCGTACGTCGTGTACGCAATGACGGCGACGCCGAACAGAATGAGACAGAGCTGATAGCCCCAGTCGACCGGACCGTGTTGCGGCGTTAACTGTTTTACCAGCCAACTGTCAGCGTGGTTATTTCCAAATGCAGTGAGTGCAGCAGTCATATCCTGAAAGACGGGGACATCCCGCAGCAGCGTTTGCAGAATGACACTCCCCGACTTGAACTGCACGGACAAATTGAAGGCCATGAAGTAAACAATGAGAACTGTCGCCAGCAGGCCGAATGCCCGACTGCCGAAGCGATCGCGCAGCAAATCAGGAACGGTAATCGCACCGGCGCGGCGGGCCATTTGATTGACCCGTTTTCCGATGAGTCCCATCGTACAAATCGGCACGACCATGTAGCTCGCAATCCACAGGGCCAGCACCCAGCCGTGCGTGTAGATTTTCGCAGGGAATCCGGTGAATGTTCCGCCGGAGGCGCTGGTCGCTGCGAACGTGAGCGCAAACGCCCACACGCCGAGGTTGCGGCTGCCGAGGAAATACTCGCTCATGAAGCTCTTGCCGGCGAGGGCTTTATTCGCCAGCCAGGCCAGGGCAAACACCGCGAGTGTGTACAAGAGAAAGGTGACCAGTGCCGCATTCGACCCGACCGCCAGCAGAGAATACGTCATGAATTCGGGCTTTCATTTCCGGCAGCTTCAATTTCTTCCGGCGACAGTCCCAGGTCATCATCCTTGATGACGAACAGGCACATCAGAATGCTGACGACAGAAGCCAGCAACCACGGCAGAGCCACCCCGTAAAACACCCAGCTCGGCATCCCCCACACCAGCGGAATTTCTTCGCCGGGAGCAGGCCGTTCATACCCGTACATCACGCTGTACGGCACGACCCAACAGAGGCACAAGAACCACAACAACAGAATTAGCAACGCTTCACGCCGCGTATTCAGAAAGACAGGATCATCGCATCGAGGTGGGCTCATGCGTTCGATTCTAGAGAACGATGTGAGCGGGGGAAAGCGGGTTGGGGAAGTCCGACTGGCTTCGGTATCAGTCAATCTTCAAGCACATCCTGTCAATCAAAGTTCGTCGCCATCATTTGCCTGCTCGAATGCAATTCAACAGAATGAGAATAAGGTCTCCTTCCTCATCATGATCATCCTAGAGCCTCAATGCTCGAAGAGCTTGAACATCAACTGAAAGATCGATTTCCCTCAATGTCATTGCGTGGCAGTGGCGATGCGATTTTCATTTTCATCCAGGAAGCCAGTGGAGCCGTAGAGGCATCCGTCCATGATGGTTTGATTTGGATTGAGTTCTGGAATGACAACGACGAGTCGCCCGTTGTTGAGGAAACGTTTCGAGACGTATCTGCCGCAAGAGTGGCCATTCTCACCTGGTTGACGAATGGCAATTCATCGTAGGGGACATGGCTGCAGCTAATGCGTCGCCTTCGCGCATCCTACTCAAGTATCAAAGAGCATCATCAATTGTCAGTTCGTTGTCGTGACTGCAGAATAAGCAATACGCGTGTGAGACGTCATGCGTTTCCTGAAAACAATCAAGAGACCGATGGAACATGCCTCGAACATTCAAATTGTGCTGTATCCTGCTCACCCTCTTGCTGGCGTCACGAATGGCGAATGGCGAAGAGCAGCGACAGGAGCTTTCAGTCGAGGTCCGGCAACTCCTTGACGCCCTGTGGCCCATTCGGGAGCGACTCGTAAGCGGAGAATGCGAAATCGAGGAAGTGATTTACGAGTCGTTCGACACGCCGCCCGTACCGGAGTCGAAATCCCAGATTGTATTTGACTCGAATTCCGCAGCGTTTCGAATGGAGTACAGCAGTTTTAATGACCCGGATTTGTCGTTCAAATTCGTCGAGAACCAGGATGAAATAGCCAGGTACTCCGATGAAATGAAGAGCATGCAAATTCGGTCTGCCAGTCAAGTCACCAGAAAGCGGCGTCCTCTCAAGCTTATTGACCCACGCAACCTTGGAATTGCAAGTTGGAGCGAAATGGATCGTCGCTTGTTGAGCGACAACCGAGATGCATTCCTCAGCTACATCGACAATTGCCAGTCAATACGTGTCGAAGCGGCAACGGATAACCCTGCAATCCGTGTCTTGACGTTTCAAGGAAAGAAGAGGACGGCCCTGCGGAAAATCTTCCTTGATCCAGCAAAGGACTTCGCCTCGGTTCGCCTGGAAATCTGGTATCCCAGGCGGGAGGGCGAAGGATACGAAGAAACACCTCAAGAGGTCGATGAAATCACTTGGACATTGGACGGCAATTCGTGGGTACCGACCAAGGCGATTTTTACGCAGCGGGATGATCGAAGCGTGCGTCGTGAATTGGATATTGTCTGGAAGAACGTCAACGGCGAAATTCCTCACGATGAATTTGCATCAGAAAGTCTGCCGCTGCCGCCTGAGGCGACCGTCTATGATGGCCGGACAAATCCCGATCATCCCATGCTGGTACGCGGTGGCTCTGAACATCCCGCCAAATCCGATGGCAACTCAAGCCGTGGGAGTATGAGTTTCGTCCTGCTGATGATACTCAATTTGATCATCTTTGTGGCAATTGGTGCCGTCATGTTCATAAAACGCAGATCAAGCAACACGACTTGACGGGAGACCGCCAGCACCACCGCGGCCCGCTTACTTCGTCGTTGCAGACCGGCTTTGTTGACCAAGCTGGCTTCCCGCTGGACGCACGCATAACGTTGCTTGTTTCTTACTCTCCAGCACTCCCACCAGCAACCGGTGGGGTCCGCCGTACCAGGAAGCTGAACAGGTGGCGGACTTCTTCGTCAGTCAGTTTCTGCATGAGGCCATCAGGCATAATGGAAGTCGGCATCGCCTGCAGGACTTCGATTTCAGATTTATTGACGGTGGTCACCTCGTTGTTCGCGCCACGCAATGACACTACCGCAGATGTCTGGTCGACAATGAGTCCTGTCAGAATGCGGCCGTCGTTCATGGCGATTTGATACTGGGTGAACTCTTCCCGAATGGCCGCCGAAGGGTCGACCATCGCGAGCAACATGAAGTCGAGGTTGGTCCGTTCGTAACCGGTGAGGTTCGGGCCGGTCTGTCCACCTTCGTTGAAGAGCGTGTGGCACACGCCGCAATGTTTCTTGAACACCTGCTGGCCAATGACCGGGTCTGGTGTCGGTTGCTGAGATGATTTCAGCAGCTCTGCAATCCGGGCAATTTGCTGGCGTTTTTCTTCCGGTGTCGAACGGGTTTTACCCCAGTATTCGTTCAGCAAAGCCTGAATCGACTCGTCCTGATGCAGTCGCATTTGCTGCACGATATCGAGCGGGATGGCGTTCGACTTAATGCGGAACTCCTGGATTTCCTTCAGCAGTTGCTTGGTCCACTCGGGACGACTCGCCAGTACCTGCAGAGCAATTCCTCGGAGATTGTGTTCCTCGGTAATGGTTGACTGCCAGCGACTGCAAATGGTCGCTCCAATGCCGGGGTCGTCAAAATTCATCAGAGTGGCAAGTGCTGTTCGCTGAATGCCGGGGGATGGTGACGAGAGGAGTCCCAACAGCGTCGGCACAGATTCCTTGCGTTTCAGTTCGCCCAGCACTTTCATGTAAGCAACGCGCTGAGCGGGATTGGCGGAATTCTGCTTGATGACAGCGAGCGCCTCCTGCACGGCTTTTTCATCACCGAGTTTCATACTGAGGATGAGGTCGGAATTCCCAATCGACTCGCGGTACTGCTTGATGGGTTGAGCAAGTTGCTCGGGTAAGTCGGTAATGGAGTGCCCTTCGTATGCTTCCAGGAAACCCTGCATGAGTAGCTCTGAGTCTTCCGGTGTGGGTGCCAGTTCAAGCAGACGGGCGCAGGCCATCAGGCTGTCCTGCCGCTGCTGCTTCGAGGCTGCGTCTTCGCCGTGCTCTTCTGCAACCAGTGACTCCAGTGCGAAACGCTGCATGAGACGTTTCAGCAGGATCTGCTGACTGAGTGTTGAGCGCCATAGAGGATCGGCTTCCCACATGGTCAGCAAATCATGCCTTGGAGATTCCTGTGAACGTGCGGCTTCGGGTATGGCAACCGCCAGTTGCTGGCTTGCCTGAGCAGGGTTCGCGGCACATTGCGCTTCCACGGCCCACCAGACGAGCAGCGGGATGTGAGGGTCGGTCATCAGGTCATCCCGCTGCACGAGCGGCGGCAGGACTTGCACGGCCTGCGGTGCGGGCAGTCGCTTAATTGTAGATGCAAGCTGCGACAGGACATCGACACTCTTTTCCGTTGCCGCCATGTGTCCCATCGTCGAAATCATTTGCGGTGTGGCGCTGCGGCGATCACCAATGAGTCGCAACGCCCAGCGACGCACATCCGCAGTCTGATGCGAAAGCAGACTTTCCAACTGTCTGTCGTCCAGCACATGCAGCAAATTCAGCACCCACACAGCTTCCAGCACAGGGCCTTTTCCGTCGGGACTGGAAATGATGTCCTGCATTTGCTGGACGAGCTGGGTGTAGCCCAAATGCTTCTTGCCGAAATTCCGTTCGGCCAGCACGCGGACCGCCGCATGCCGCCGCCATTTGTTGGGAGCACTCAGCGCGGTAATGAGTTCCGCGTCGGTCAGCCTGGTCAGGTCGTGATTGGCAGAATCACCGTCACTTTTTGCCTTGGGCAGAATGCGGTAAATACGACCACTGGTCTTGTGCCAGTTGTCGCGAGGATCAACGTGCGTGAGCCGCGTGTCATACCAGTCCGCGAGGTAAACGGCTCCCTCAGGACCGACTTTCAAATCGACGGGTCGGAACCACTGGTCCGGCGTGGTGACGACCGGTGGCATGTCTTCCGTGCGGTATGTCGATCCTTCATGCATGAGCTGACTGGCCCACACGCGATTATGCAGTGCGTTCGCCGCAATGACTGTGTGGTTGTACCGCTCCGGAAGTAGCCCCCCCTCGTAAATGGCAAACGTCTGCGCAAATCGGTCCGTGTCTCCCTTGTGCGGCATATGTTGGAAATAGCCGAACGCAAAGGGATTCGTCAGCGGGCCATGCTTCCCCCAGTTCTTCGTGCCATACGATCCCTGCGGATAAAACATCCCGCGTGTGTTGCCATGATTCGTCCCCGAAAAGACGCGTCCCTCGATGTCGAATTCCGTCGAGAAGGTGTTCCCGCCCCCTTCCGCGTAAATCTCAAAGATCTCGGTGTCGGGGTGATATCGCCAAATGCACTGCCCCTCGTACTGCACATTCTTATTCACCGCCGAGGAGACATTCCCCGTCGTGGTTGATCCATTGGCTGCGTAAATCCAACCATCAGGTCCCCAGCGCATGCTGTTGGTGACCGAATGGGTATCTTCCAGTCCGAAGCCCGAGAGTTTGACGACGGGATCACCGTCCGGGATGGCATCATCATTGGCGTCGGGATAGAACAGCAAATACGGTGGATTCAGCACCCAAATTCCGCCATGCCCGGCGATGACCGCCGAGGTAATGTTGAGTCCTTCAATGACGTCACGGTGCGTGTCGTATTTCCCGTCGCCGTTCGTGTCTTCAAAGACCGTGATTTTGTCCTTCCCTTTCACACCATGCGGCGGCGGTTCGGGAACTTTGTCGAACACTGCCCGTAGGTGCTGGTCGTAATGAATGACCTTCAGCCCCGCCGGGAATGGGTACTGTCGATACTGCACCACCCACATGCGGCCGCGGTGGTCGAAATGCATGAATAGCGGCTGCTCGACCACAGGCTCCGCAGCAACCAATTCGATTTGCAAATCCTCGGGTAACTCGAACTGAGTTACCGCCTCTGCAGCGGGAGTAGGCGAACTGTCATCACCAACTGCACCTCGTCCGGGAAAAGTCCGCAGTATACGTTCGACTTCTTCATTGCCAGCGACGTCGGGATTAATTCGGTCACGCGAAGAGGCAGGGTCATCTGCGAGGACAACCGCATCATGAATTGCGAGAAACGACCATCCCATCAAAGCCCAGGCGAGAGCGAACCGCATGTGTGTCTCCAGTTGTGAATGATGTCGGACACAATGTTAGTGAGAATGCGGTGACTTGTCGTTGCAACGGGACCGCACCGAGTCACTTGGCAAGTCGGAACCAGCGTGCCGCGGGCCGCGCGGGAACCGGACCGCAGCCATGAACAATGCAAATCAGGATCGTGAAGCGGCTGAGAGAATAGACTCTTGCAGATGTTCAATGCAGCTTGCCGAAACGAATCCGGTTCGATTGTGCTGCTCGCACGCTGCGGAGCGAACTGCAAAAATGTCGGCGCCTACTTCCGCTGCACGGGGGATGTCACTGGCTTTCAACCGACCTGCCACAGCCACCTGTAAATCATGTTGATGGGCCAGTTCAATCAACTTTGTGAGACGACCTGGCGAAAGATGATCCCAGAGCCGACCGTTCCGCTTGTTCCAAGTGTCAAACAGGAGAAACCGGCATCCCGTGTTCCTGGCCGCTTCCAGGATCGATTCCGGAGACGGTGCGAGTGCTGCTTCATGATCGGCATAACACACGGCCACCCAATTGGTGACCTGCACTATGCGTTGTTCAAAGCTCGCCCGGGCCTTTAGCCACTGGTCTTCCCAGTTCGACTCGTCTTTCAGTCCGGCCAATCCCAGTTTGGCGTATTGAACACTTGGAATTTGGGGAACCTCACGGTGCGTCCAGTCAGTGACTTCACCCAACGCTATACTGAGCTTGGGGCGTGGCTCGCGTTCGCAACCCTCCAAGGACTGGCTGACCTCGGAAACGGTGGACGGCCCAACCATCCCAAGCGCCCCGGCGTTCGGCTCCTTCAGATCGACAATGTCGACCCCGGCTCCTGCCGCGACATGTGCTTCTTTCAGATTTCGAACACTGACGAGCAGCCTCATTTGTTCAAAACGTCTTTGCGCATAGAAAAGACGTCGATCTGCCCCAATTGCAGTCGACGTCTAAGGAAGTCGAATTCTTTTCAGATGAACTAAGTCTTGATCATCTTTCGCTTTGCGCGACGTGCCTGGGCGCTTGCGGGGCGTTTGCCGTGATTGGCTTTTTTCAGTTTTCGTTGTGTCTTGGCCATTTCAATTACCTCATTCACTCGGCATTTCTGTGTACATTTGACCAGAAGGTCTCCGAAATGCGGCCCGGAAGGGTAATAACCTCGGCCAGCGAATGCAAACCTGTCCGCTTTTCTGGCGGACTGCAAAGACGTCTCTTAATTAAAACGATCGATTTCCACGTCCGCCAGGAAACGGGATTGCGCCTGCGGGAATGGGGGAACCAGGTACAGAAACAGTCGGTACGCCGAACGCGGGATCAGAAGTTGATCCGTTAGGAATAGTCGTCCTTCCCGGTTCTGGGTTATGAGGAGTCCCTGCCGGATGGATGGAGACACCCAGGATGTTCAATTCACACTCCAAAACTTCTGTTTTGAAGACCTGATTGTCAATTTGTAGCGAAACCTGTTTGAGCGTCAGTTTTCCGTCGGCAAACTCCGCCCCAGTTCCAGTGAGACTGCAGTTCGGTAGTAGGAGCCACACATATCCCTCGCAGGACAGTTTATAGCTGACTTTTCCCTCGTCACCCGCTTTTGATTCGATGCTAATGTCCTCGCATGAAAGCGTTGCTGTTTGCACGGAAGTGCGAGTCTCCGTGGCTTTATCGCCTTGCGACGGTTCTTGGACGCTTCCTCGTTGGGGACTACCTCCACTGCCCTGAAAAATGAATGAGTCCGGCGACGGGTTGCGATCAACAAGAACCTGCGTTTCGTTCTGAATGGTGAGTTGTACCACCATCAATTTCGCTTCTGTCAGCGTCAGCTCCACGTCTGGTTTCGCCTGAGGTGTCGGTTCTCCCATCGGCTCCGTCTGCGCCTGACAAACAGCTGTAACTGCAACCAGTAGAACCGCGATCACTGCGGGAATTCGAATGGACATCACCATAAAACCTCCTGACGAGAACCTGACAATTGCAAGACCATTGCAAGTACAACTGAGCCCCACTCTCCGCTTTGCTTGACCGTTCGTCAAGAACAATCTGACAGAGCACACCAAATGTGGCACGCTTCTCGCAAGCCGTTTGGTCGCGACATCGTCGGTCGTGCGTTATCATGAATTGATTGGTGAAAATTGATGTCACAAACGAGCGGTCCAATTGCATGACTGAAACACCTCCCTGCGAATTGGAGACCCATCCGTCTCACACGTACGTCCGCGTGCGTCCCGCTCTGTCGGATCAGGGCTGGGCCGTCATTGATGAACATGGGCAGAAAGTTGTCAGCGAGCTGGAAGCACGCTCGACGCCTTCGTGTATCGTGGACCTGTCGGAACTGAATTACATGGGCAGTTCCCTGGTTGCCTTTGTCGTGCGGATTTGGAAAGTCATGCGCAGCAAGCAGGGCCGAATGGCCGTTGTCTGTTCCGACGCAACAGTCATTGAAGTCATTCATCTCGCCGGCCTGGATAAGGTATGGGACATTTGTGATGACGAGGAAACTGCGCTCCAGAAAATTGGAATTAAACCCGTTTCTGAGGGCGATTCCGTTGTTTGGCCACTCCCCTTTGCAGTTCTCATGCTCTTGCAAGCGGGAGTTTGCGTTTGGCTGGCGAAGACTGGTTCCCTGGAAGCCGAACTGGCACGCACCATTTATATGGGTGTTTGTATTGCCGGCGCGGTCGTGGCACTCATCGGCGCATTGAACATGACCGGCGGACGACGCTGGTTCTCGGTTCTTCTGACTCTGGTGTCGGCAGGACTGTTGGTTCCGGCGTTTCAGGATGACATGAACTGGTTTGTTCCTGCGGCGGCTGCTCAGAATGGTGGTGAAGAAGTCGAAGATGAAATGGACAGCCCCGACTATCAAGACCCTCTTGAAGCGGAAGCTGCTGAAGGAAACGAAGCCCACAGTTCGCCCAGTGAATCAGGCCCCGGCAGCGTCTCGCATGCACCAGAAACTGAGACGCCGGAAGAGGCTGCAACCACTGAAGACGCTCCGCAGCCGAAGGAAGAGGGAGAGGCTACTCCAGCCCCGGCCGATGGCGACAGCACATCCAACTAACATTTCATGGGATTAATTCATGGCCAATGTGGATCCAATGCCTCCGAAGCTCGCTCCGCTTCCGCCTGAGTCGCGGCAGCGTGCGCTGGCGGACGAAATCAACAGTCTGGTGGATGTGGTGGAAGCTGCTCCGCTCATCAATTTGCTCATTGAGCGCTCGTTCGAGCTCTCTGCAACCGACGTACACTTTGATCCCAGATCAGACGGCCTGGCAATTCGTTTGCGGCTGGATGGCGTCATGCATGACGTCTCGGTGTTGCCACAGCAAATGACATCGCACATCTTGTCCCGACTCAAGTTGATGTCCGGGATGAACATTACCGAGCGACGGCTGGTGCAGGATGGGCACATCACCAGCAACACACTTCGCAAAGAACGTGACATCCGGGTTTGTGCGGGTCCCACTATTTACGGTGAGCGACTGGTCCTGCGGCTCATGCCCGATGGTGATGAGTACTCCACCCTGACCTCACTCGGCATGGACGACCAGCAGCAGGAGTGGGTCGAGTCGGCGCTGAACTCACCTTATGGAATGGTACTGAGCGTTGGCCCGGTTGGCACAGGCAAGAGCACCACAACGTACAGTTGCTTAAACGCTCTCAATGTTCCCGGGCGAAGTCTAGTCACTATTGAGGACCCCGTTGAACGTCGCGTTGCAGGGGTCAATCAAATTCAGACCGACCCCAAAATCAACTTCGGCTTCACCGAAGCACTGCGTGGCATTCTGCGTCAGGATCCTGACGTCATTATGGTGGGTGAAATTCGCGACGCCGAAACGGCCCACATTGCCGTGCGGGCCGGGCTCACGGGAATTCGGGTCGTCAGTACTCTCCATGCCAGCGACACCGCATCCACAATTGACCTGTTTAATCAGTTTGAAATCCCACGGATGTTCATTGCCGACTCCATTAACTGCCTGATTGCACAACGGCTGCTTCGAAAAGTTTGTGGACAGGACCAGGAGACATACAAACCAGCGCCAAGCGACTGTAAGTTGTTGCGACTCACAGAAGAGCAAGCCCAAAGCATCGAACTGGTGCGCGGGCGCGCTTCGTCGGCGAATTTCCACAGCGGTTACTTTGGACGTACCGGTGTTTTTGAAGTCATGCGGTTCAATGAAGAAATCCGAGAACTGGTTTCTACCGGGCGTTCCGGCCGCGAGATTTTCGAAGCCGCCCGGGCGAAAGGGATGAAATCCCTCGAAGACGTTGCCATCGAAAAGGTGCTTGCCGGAATTACGACAACCGACGAAATGGTCCGTGTCTTGTGGCACTAAACATCGATATCTACACGAGCGACAACAATGAAAACCTTCTGCTCCGCAATTCTGCTGCTGACAATGGTTACGGTCCTCAGGGCCGAGGAACCGAACACGTTGCCAGCGAAAGAAAACTTTCATTTGTACTTGCTGGTCGGTCAGTCCAATATGGCTGGGCGAGGCACGGTGGGTGAGGAAGACCGTAAGCCACACGCACGCGTGTTCATGTTCAGCAAATCGCAGGAGTGGGTACCAGCCGTCGATCCTTTGCACTTCGACAAACCAGGAATTGTCGGCGTTGGTTTAGGCAAAACGTTTGGCATCGACATCGCCGAAGCGAACCCCGACGTGACCATTGGCCTCATTCCCTGTGCAGTGGGGGGATCACCGATTTCTACATGGGAATCAGGCGGATTTCACAAGCAGACGAATTCACATCCCTGGGATGACGCCATGAAGCGCGCCCATGCGGCCATGGAGCGAGGAACATTGAAGGGAATCTTGTGGCACCAGGGCGAGTCCGATGCCAACGCCAGTCTGGCACCGGTTTACAAAGAAAAACTGCACCACCTTATTGCCCGGTTCCGCAAAGAACTCAATGCTTCCGACGTGCCGTTTATCGCAGGACAAATGGGACAGTTCGCAGAGCGTCCCTGGGATGAACATCGCAAACTCGTCGACGCGGCTCACCAGTCACTGCCGAACGACGTGGATCACACCGCCTTCGCTTCCTCCGATGGACTCGGACATCGCGGCGACGAGGTCCACTTCAACACGGCAGCCTACCATGAGTTGGGGCACCGCTACGCGAAGGCGTATTTGTCACTGACAAAGAAGAGTTTACCGCAGCAATAGCGACAATTTGTCTGCACTGCCTTGCTGATTCGATGTCGGACCGACATCATTGATGAAATAAAGGCGTAGTTTCTCCCGCATTGGTTTGAGCGCGGTCTGGCGATGGCGGTTATCGAAGTCGAAGAACTCGAAAAGCAGTACAAGTCGGGATTTTTTGGCCCGACCATTCACGCCCTGAAAGGCGTGTCGCTGCACGTGGAGGCAGGTGAGATTTTCGGCCTGCTCGGTCCCAACGGCGCTGGCAAGACCACACTCATCAAAATCCTGCTGGGAATTGTCAGCAAGACCCGCGGCAAGGCGACCATGCTGGGTGAGCCCGCCGGAAGTCGTCGCTCACGTGTGCGTGTTGGTTACCTCCCCGAACATCATCGGATTCCCCACCATCTCACCGGAAACACAGCACTCGAGTACTACGGGTGCCTCAGTGGCATGTCGGTTCGGGCAATTCATGAGAAACGCGAAGCACTGCTGGAGACGGTGGGTCTACGCGGGCGCGGACAGGACCGCGTCAACACGTATTCCAAAGGGATGTTGCAGCGACTCGGATTGGCGCAAGCCATGCTGCACGATCCCGACCTCATTATCCTGGATGAACCGACTGACGGCGTCGATCCTGTGGGCCGTTCGGCAATTCGTCGCGTGCTGAAACAAATCAAAGATCAGGGCAAAACCATTTTCCTCAATAGCCACTTGTTGCAGGAAGTGGAGTTGGTGAGCGATCGGGTCGCCATTCTCGACCGGGGCGAAGTGAAACTCATTGCTGGAGTGCAGGACCTCACGAGCGACCAGAAGACGTACCAGCTCTCGGTTGTCGGAGCACGTGACAAAATCACCTCGGCCCTGGAAGGCCGAGAACTTTCTCAATGGCAACCTGGCGGTGAGAACGTGCATTCGTTCTGCATTGGTGTCGAAGATGATGGAGCGGTGGATTACGTCGTCGACCAACTGCGGAAGGCAGGCGTGAGCATTCGAGCCATGTCCGCCAGAAAGACCTCGCTCGAAGACGCATTCATCGACATTGTCGAAGAAGCAGAAGTACAGCGAGCGGCCAAAGAAACGACAAACGGCAAGAAGACTCCGAGTAAGTAAATCGCTTGAGGTTCCACCCTCATCCAACAGTGTGAACAGCCGAAACCTGTAGCCTGAAGTACACGCATGCGTCCCTATCTCGCAATTATCAAAGACTCATTTCGCGAGGCATTTGCGTCCTACGTGCTATGGGCGACGCTCGTGGTCATTACGCTGTTTCTCCTGGTCCTACTGCCGATTCATTTCGATGTCGATCAGGCGACGGAGTTCCGGGATGGAGAAATCTCAAACTGGGATCGGCTCCTCACCGATTTGCGCGACGCAGCAGAAGGCGGCGACGAATCTCCGGGCGGACACATCTGGTCGATGCTGACGGAAGACCAGCAAAAACTCGTTGATGACTACCTCGACGGAAATTCAGGTGATGAACCGGGACCTCCCGGTGGTCGTCGAATGCGACAGCAACGAAGGTTCCTGGGTGGACTGAACAAGTTGCTCGGCAATGCGGAGTTGTACGACGAAGCAGCATTCGCCGACGTTGAAGTTTCAGAAGAAATTCTCCACGCCGTACGAAATTCCAAGGACGGCAGTGATGAACTGAAAGCGGCACAACGCGAACTCATCGCTGCCACATTCCCACGTTCGTTTGATCTGTTCAGCGACGGCGCCGTGTATGTGGGATACCTGATTTGGAAGCACGACTCGCCACTCCCGGTCGCTCCGAGCGAACTCAATGGACTCATTCGCAGCGGGCTCGCGATTTCCGTGTCGCTGATTTTTGGCTGGGGCGGAATTCTGGTTTCCATACTCGTCACATCAAACATCATTCCGCGAACGTTTGAACCCGGCGAAATCGTGCTCCTGCTCAGCAAGCCCATTTCAAGACCATTGCTGTTCGTTTCACGATTTATTGGGGGCTGCGCCTTCACGTTTGTGAACGTGGCGTATCTGCTCGTTGGTTTGTGGCTGATTGCTGGCATGCGGTTTGGAATTTGGAATCATCGGCTGTTGCTCGGGATTCCAGTGTATGTCTTTCTATTCGCCGTGTATTTCTCCGTATCGGCGTTCATTGGGCTCCGGTTCCGCAATGCCATTATTGCCGTCGGTTTTACCATTGTGTTCTCGTTCTTCCTGTGGGCGTTGTCATTCACCAAGGGAATTTTCGATCAGGTTGTGCTGGCTCCCATTAGAATCACCACCATTGTTCCCGCTGGTGATGAGGTCCTTGTCACCAATTCCTCCAAGGAAACACTCATTTGGCAACAGCAGAACTGGAAACCAGTTTTCAACGAATCGGGGCAGCAGGGACCGCAGTTTCAGCGCCGCATTTTGTTCGCCGACAGCCATTTTCATCCTCAATACGATGCGGGGAACGACCGTATCGTCGCGATGAAACCGGGCACTGGATGGTCCTCGAACGACGTCATCGCTGGAACCAGGGCCTCGAATTGGGAACGAACCGAATTAGGACGCACACCCGATTCCATTCTGGCACTGTTTGTCGATGGAAAAGGGCGTGTCATTTGCGTCGGCATGTCTGGCATTTACGACTTTGTTCCGCCCGATCCCGAAGAGCAAAAGAACCTGGAAATCCTCGAAGCCGCTTCGGGAGGATTTTGGAAACCACCCTCCCGCACTGGCACAAAGTCGCTGCATGCGGAGGGGTTTGCGCGAGTTCGACGTGAAGACTCTATCGCGATGAATCCCGCAACGAGTGCCCTTTCCATTTATCGCGGCGGCACCCTCACGAACTATCCGCAACTCGAAGATGGAACCTACGGAGCTGGCGAGACGGTTGCACTGCAACATGCCAACACTGAATCTGACGCGCGTCAGGCGGTTGTCGCCGCAGGAAATACAGTACTCGTCGGATACGAAGACGGAATTGTCGAGTTGGTCGGGGGCGAAAGTCGCGAGTTCGACACGCTGGAAGGGGACACAATTAAGTCGAGTGAAACATCGAGCAATGGTCGGTTCGTCGCGTTCCTCACACACGAAGGTCGAGTCTGGCTCTTTGACTGCGAAGCGAAGCAGCCATTGAGTATTCGTATTCCGGCGCAAGGAAATGTGTCGGCCATTGCGTTTCGGGGTGAGAATGAGCTGCTCATTGCTGATCGCTATACCCGAGTGCGAGCCATTGACGTCGAAGATGGCCACGTGCTCGAACAATTCGCCCCAAGCGACTCCATGATAATGAAAGCGTACTTCTGGGTAGTGAAGCCGCTGCACCTTGTGTTACCGAAGCCGTCGGAACTGAACACCGTGGTGACCACCCTGATGACTGAGAAGGAATCTGAAGTGTTGACTGCAGGTCAACAGGCAGATGCGAATCTTCAGCAGGAACGAATTAGCGTCGACACCTGGACACCCGTGTGGACCAGCCTGGCGTTCACTCTGTTCATGATTGGACTCTCCTGCTGGTACATTTCCTCCCGCGATTTCTAGAGCGAACAGTTATCACAACAAAAAAACGCGGTGGGAAATTTCCCACCGCGCTTTCTGTTTGTGACTCACCTGACGATCTAATAGACGCCGACGGTCGTGGTCTTGGCGAACTCGTGGAATGGGCGGGTGCCGCTAATTCCGTCCCAGGGATACTTGTCGTGAGGCTTTTCCCGTTCTCCTTCGTCCCGTTCCATGAAACCTGGAACGAAGAGTTCGTCGGTGAGTGTGTACAGTTTGACACGTCCTGTTTCGCCGTAGCCGACAACTTTCGAGTAGTCCTCGAACTCGACCACTTCAATCGCGGCACGTGGTTGCGGTGCGTAGTACGTAATTTTGTACTCGTCGGCAGGATCAAATGGCTTACCGCAGGCCAGTCCCATGAGGGTATTGCCGTACGTCGGTGTGACGTAAACATCAGGGCCGAGCAGTTCCTCACAGCAGAACCGGTACCACTGTGGCGTGAACTCGGTACCGCCGGCGAAAATCCCGGTAATGCCTGCTTCGGCAATGCTGGAGTCGTTATCCATGAGTCGCAAGGCCAGAGCTTCCAGCAGTTTCGGTGTCGCGAACATGCACTTCACGTCGTGGCCTGCTGACAGCACGGTTACGGCCTGATCAATAACGTGGTCGGCATATGCCTTGGCACCCGCGATGTCACCCTTCTTCAGCAGTTTCACCACCCAGCGAGGGTCAAGGTCAACACAGAAGCAAATCCCGCCACGGTGCTGACACAAGTGCTCGACAGCCAGACGGAGACGCCGCGGGCCTGAGGGACCAAGCATCAACCAGTTCGATCCCGGTGGGAACTTGTCGTCAGGCAGCGTCTTGGAGAATTCTTCGTAGTCGATCCAGTGGTCCCGTACGACGCAGCGGCTTTTCGGAATACCCGTCGTACCGCCGGTCTCGAACACATACCGCGGTTCGTTGGCGAATTTCTTGGGCAGAAACTTTGTGACCGGTCCGCCACGCAGCCATTCGTCTTCGAACAGCGGAAACTTCTTCAAATCTTCGAAGCAGTTCACGTCGGTCAATGGATCGAAGTCGTAAGTCTTCGCCTGTTCGAGCCAGAAGGGGGCTCCCAGTTCAGGATCAAAGTGCAAACGGACGGTACGCACGGTTCGCTCGTCCAGCAACCGACGAGATTCCGCGTACTTGGCATCAAGAGTGTCGCTCATGTCTTTTAAGTGCTAATCAACTGCAGTCTGAAAATGCCCGCCTCACGCACTGGATGATAGGAGAAGGCCGCCCGTTTGGACAGTTTCGGCGCTGTCTCGAACGAAAACATTCGTCTTGGCCTCCCCTGAGCCTGCAAACTACCATGCCGCCACGTACAAATTCATGGAGGGAATTGGAATGTCACGTCTGGGATCGATCGTACTGGCCGCAGTCATGGGACTGTTGAGCACACAATATGCAGGGGCTGTGGAACTGACGGAAAGTGCCACCGACTCGCGGACCTTCCAGACGAAATCCCAGGTGCAGACTACCGGCCAGGTGTTTACGCTTTCCAGCGAAGGGAAGAAAGATCCCCTCAAACTGGCCGCCACGGCCCAACTTCAGTTCCGTTCGCGACGACTCCCCCCTGCCGGACGCGATGCTGAAGCACTCCGTTCGGTTCGCGAGTTTGAAGTAGCCCGCGTCGACACAGAAGTCTCGGGATTCAAAACCGCTGTCGTGCTCCCCGCACAACTTAAAACAGTCGTTGCCTCGGGAACCCGCGAAGGCGTTCGCAGCTACTGCCCGGAAGTGCTCATGACTCGCGAAGCGCTCGACCTGCTCGAGATGCCCGGTGATCCACTCGCCCTCATTGCATTATTGCCATTGGAATCGGTCGAAGTTGGTGGCACTTGGGCGCCAAACGAGTGGGCCATTCAAATGCTCTCCGGAGTCGAAGCTGCTGAGTCCAGCCAAATGACATGCACGCTCGAATCGGCTGATCAAACGACCGCCGTGTTTGCTTTCACTGGCGACGTCAAAGGGCAACGCTTGGGTGCGGTGTCGACGGTCCAGTTCACGGGTCGCGTCCAGTACAACGTCGCGGAAAAGTTCATTTCAGCGGCGAAACTCAGGTACAGCGTGAAGTCGGAAGTAGGCACCATCAACCCCGGCCTGGAAGCGCTGGTTGATGTCGACTTCACCCGCAGCCTCTCCAATACGCCGGGCATGCTGACCGACGCTTATGTGCAGAACATTCCGTTGAATGCCCCGGAAACCGCTCTCGAACTCGTCTTCGATGCCGTCCCGTGGGGATTGCGTTTGCTGCATGGCCGGGACTGGCATCTATTCCAGGCCGTGTTCGAAAGTAGCGAGTCACAGCACGCCGTTGCGATTCTCCGCATGGTCGACCAGGGGGCTCTCGTCTCACAATGTAACATCGCACCGGTCACCAACGTGCAGCCCGGCAAACGCACGCCGCCTCAGGAATTTGAACGCGACATCCAAACCTCGCTAGGTTCAAGACTCACCAAACTCTCCGAGCAGGAAGACATTCCCACCAACAACGGTCGGTACATTTACCGTGTGGTTGCAGAAGGGGAAGTAGAAATCAGTGGTGACAAGGGAGGTGTGAAAATCCCAATGAACTGGATTTACTACCTCTGCACCAACTCCGACGGCCGCCAAGTCTCCTTCGTCTTCGCCGTCGAACCCGAACTCCGCGAAACCCTCGGCGAGCAGGATCGTAACATCGTGACGTCGGCCTCGTTCTTCGCGGTGCCGCAAGCGGGACGGTAGTCTCAACACACCGTATCGAGTCATTCTGTTTTCGGAAAGAATTCCACTTCAACGAAGGCGGCAATTGCGTACCCGGCGTTTTGTGCTTTTTGCTTGAACCGCCGATCGGCTGTGTTGTTTTGTCAAGTTGCGGTGGTCGTGGTAGGAGGGGCGACTTCGAAGTGAAAACCTGTGGCACCTTCGACGAACACCTCCACTCCTCCTACACTACCGTTTCGTCAACACATGGTGATTCACGAAACGGGAAGACCACATGCGTAGGTTCTGCGACGCGGCGTTACTTTGTCTGATGTTGTGTGGGGTGGCCCACTCCGCTGAGCGGAACATCATTTTCTTTGTGACAGATGACGAAAGCCCCACGCTGGGATGCTATGGCGATTCCGTGGCGGCTTCGCCGAATATTGACGCCATTGCAGCGGACGGTACGGTCTTCATGCGGGCGTTCGCCACGACGGCGAGTTGCAGTGCGAGTCGATCGGTCATTATGTCTGGTCTGCACAACCACATGAACGGGCAGTACGGGCATCAGCATTCGTACCACAAGTTTGGTTCGTTTCCCGACGTGGCCAGTTTCGCTTTGCCTCGTGTGTTGACGGCGGCCGGATATCGAACGGGACACATTGGCAAATACCACGTCGCTCCGAAAACCGTGTACCAGTTCGAAACGTACCTGAATGGAAACGGTCGGAATGCCGTTGCGATGGCGGACAACTGTCGCGAGTTCATTATGAACCAGGATGATGAGCGACCGTTCTTCCTCTACTTCGGCACTGCTGACCCGCACAGGGGCGGGGGTGATGACGAAACGTCCGAACTGGAATTCAAACCGAACTTGTTCGGCAATCGACCGAAGCGCGGAAGCTATGAAGAGGTCGAGGAAGTCTTCTTTGATCCTGCCAAAGTTCACGTTCCGGAATTCCTGCCCGACACGCCCGAGTGCCGCGAAGAACTGGCCCAGTATTACCAGTCATGTGCTCGGATTGACCAGGGCGTCGGACGCTTGATGAAAATCCTCAAAGAGGCCGGGCTGTACGACAAAACTCTGTTCGTCTTCACCAGCGACCACGGCATGGCGTTCCCGGGGGGAAAGACCACGGTGTACGAGCCAGGCCTACGAGTGCCGTTTGTGGTGCGCAATCCTTACGAGCCGAAACGGGGTGTTGTTTCGACAGCGATGATCAGCCATATCGACATTACGCCGTCGCTACTCGATTTTGCTCAAGGATTAGACGCCAAGAAGAATCGACCACTCAACTTTAAGAGTCCCAAGGAGATTGCTGACAACGATCCCACTGCCCCGCCCGGAGAGAACCGCAACGGCGGGCATCCCTTCACGAAGTACCACGGCAAGTCCTGGATTCCAATTCTCGGTGAGCCAGACGCTACGCATTGGGAAACCGTTTTCGCCTCACATACCTTCCACGAAATCCAAATGTACTACCCCATGCGGGTGGTGCGTGACGACAAGTACAAACTGATTTGGAACATCGCACACGGATTGCCCTATCCGTTTGCTTCGGACTTGTGGGCTGCGTCAACCTGGCAGGCACAGTATGCCAAAGGGAAGACGGCACCATACGGTACGAAATCGGTGGGTGACTACATTTTCCGTCCGCCGTTTGAGCTGTACGACATGGAGAATGATCCTCACGAGTCAGAGAACCTGGCACTGAAGTCGGAGTATGCGAAGATCCTGGAGGAATATCAGGCAAAGCTGAAACAGTTCCAGAAGGAAATGAATGATCCCTGGGTTATGAAATGGGAATATGAGTAATGTCGTAGGGCAGTAGCCGTAGGGCAGACTCCTGCCTGCCGCGACACGCTTCGACTACGAATGTTGATCTGACCTCTTATCAAAGGAAGGCAGGCGGGAGCCTGCCCTACGTGCGTTGAGTTACCCACCGGCTTCCTATATCGATCCTGCCACACTCATGCGAATTGAGTCGCTGGAGTTGCGTGCGCGGTCGGTGGTGGAAGGATTCATGACGGGACTGCATCGTAGCCCGTATCATGGATTTTCGGTGGAATTCACGGAATACCGTCAGTACGTGCCGGGAGATGATCCTCGCTACCTCGACTGGAAACTGTACGCCCGGAGTGACAGGTACTACGTCAAACGGTACGAAGATGAAACGAATCTGCGTTGTCATCTCATTCTCGATCAAAGCCGGTCCATGCAATTCGGTTCCGTCGGCTACACCAAGGCCGACTACGCACGCACGCTGACAGCCACGCTGGCTTACTTCCTCAATTCCCAGCGAGACGCCATTGGCCTGTGTTCATTCAGTGCCGAGGTCGACGAATACCTGCCACCGCGGTTTCGGCCCGGTTGGCTGCGCCGCATGATTGTGGCTCTGGAAAAAGAGTCACCCGGGAAAGTGACCGACCTCGCCAGAGTGCTGGCGACCATTGCCGAACGCACACGCAAGCGGAGTTTACTCGTTCTCATCTCCGATTTTCTTGCCCCCATTGATGAGTTGGAAACGCAGCTGGGGTTGCTGCGGGCGGCGCGGCATGAAGTGGCTGTGTTCCAAATTCTTGATCCTGCCGAATGCACACTTGCGTTTGACGCACCGGCACTGTTCGAAGATTTGGAAACCGGTGAGGAAATCTACGTTGATCCCGAAACCGCTCGGGCTGATTACATCAGGCAGTTCGAACAGCATCAGCAGAACGTACAGGCCATTTGCGAACGGCTGGGCGTTCAGGTGACGCAGTTACAAACGAGCGATCCCCTCGAGCAGGCCCTCGCTGATTTCCTGCGACTGCGACAAATGTCTTCATCCAGTCGAATGTAACATGCAGCGTTTCACCGATGTTGCCTGCACTGCATGTGGCTGCGTCTGCGATGACCTGGTCGTGGACGTTGATGAACATGGCGTCGTGCCAGTCGCCGGGGCTTGCCGTCTGGCTCAGCCATGGTTTGAACAGTTTCAAAAGCCATTCTCAAGCACGCCGCAAATTAAAGGCAGGAATTGCTCACATGAGCAGGCGATGGAGGAGGCTGCTCGTATTCTCAGGTCGAGCCATGCCCCGTTGATTTATGGACTGTCACAAAGCAGTACCGGCGGACAACGAGCTGCCGTGGAACTGGCAGATCAACTCGGGGCGGTCATCGACACCACCGCCTCTGTCTGCCACGGTCCGTCAATTGTCGCCATCCAGCAAGTGGGCGAGTCGACGTGCACGCTGGGCGAAATCAAACAGCGGGCCGATTTGGTCATTTTCTGGGGGGCGAATCCTGCGGTCAGTCATCCGCGGCACTTGGAGCGATACTCGGCCGATCCGGCCAGTGAATTCTTGCCCAACGGACGCGGTGACCGTACCGTGGTTGTCATTGACGTGGAAGAAACTGAGACGGCCCGCGCCGCCGATTTGTTTCACCGGGTCGAACCGGGACAGGACTTTGAATTGATCTGGAGGTTGCGCAGTCTCATTGCCGGACACGACAACGGCGATGCAACATCTGCGGAGCGTCAACTGGCCGAGCTGATGAAGAACTGCCGGTACGGTGTCATTTTCTTCGGGTTGGGCATTGCCCAAAGTCATTTGGGGCACGGAACGGTTAGCGGCCTATTGCGTCTTGTTGCTGAACTGAACGCCCACACGCGGTTCACCGCCCGGCGGATGAGAATTCCGGGCGATGTCTCTGGGGCGGACAGTGTGCTTTGCTGGCAGACGGGTTACCCGTTTGCCGTCGACTTTTCCCGTAAATATCCCCGCTATAACCCTGACGAGTTCACGGCCAACGAACTGCTCGAACGCCACGACGTTGATGTTTGCCTGCTCGTGGGCATTGAAAGCGTGAGTGAGTTTTCCGATGACGCGCGGGACTGGTTGAGCAGTATTCCTGTTATTGCACTCGACACGCCTGCCGCACTATGGGACACGCAGTATCACGTACAAATCCCCACGGCGACTTACGGAATTCACGAACCGGGCACTGCCTACCGCATGGACGAAACACCCATCCCGTTGCGGAAACTTGTTGATACAACACTTCCCTCAGATGAACAGGTTCTTGCTGATCTTTGCCGACGCTTCACACTTTGAAGGGCCGATTTGCAGAGAATGTTCGCCAGTTCGCGGTAAGATAGCTAAACTCCGCGCTGGACGGCGGACACGGATTGTCGCCTCCGCTATAGAAGAGACAGGATGAAGAGGTTTTGTGATTCGCCTCATGATGGTCATCCCGACGCTTGATCAGTCGGGAGCGGAAAAACAGTTTTCTCTGGTGGCTGCGCAGCTACCACGAGACGAATTTGACGTGCGCGTTGTGGCACTCACGCGTGGCGGTCCACTCGAAGACCCTCTGCGCGAAGCGGGCATTCCCGTCCACATTCTCAACAAACGCTGGAAGTTCGACCCCGGCGCCATGTGGCAACTTCGAAGCCTTATCGCTGAACATCAACCGGACGTTCTAAACACGTGGCTATTTGCGGCCAACGCTTATGGGCGAATGGTTGGGCGGTTCGGTGGACACTCGCCGCGCATCATTATTTCGGAACGGTGCGTCGATTCCTGGAAAGCTGGCTGGCAGCACTGGCTCGACCGTCGATTGCTCGCACGAACGGACCGGGTCATTGCCAATTCCGCAAGCGTCGCCGATTTCTATGCAAAACGTGGCGTCCCGGAAGAGCAGTTGTCAGTCATTACCAATGGTGTCGCCGTGCCTCCGCTGCCGAGCATGTCGCGGCTGGAATTCCTGGTCAAAAACAATCTTCCGTCTGACGCGAAGCTGATTTTCTCCATCGGACGACTTGCACCTCAGAAGCGACTCCAGGACCTGCTCTGGGCCATGCAAATCCTGAAACAGGCTGATCCGCGTTTTCATCTCATCATTTGTGGTGATGGTCCACAGCGATACTCACTGCCACGTTACGCTCAGCAAGTGGAGTGCGATGACGTCGTTCGCTTTCTCGGACACCGCGATGATGCGTCGTCGCTACTGCATCTGGCTGACGTTTTCTGGCTCGGCAGCGAATTTGAAGGGATGTCCAACAGCCTCATGGAAGCCATGGCGTGCGGCAAGCCGGTTGTCGTCAGCGACATTCCCGCCAATCGGGAGCTTGTGCAGCATGGAGAAGAGGGGTTTATTGCGAACCTTGGAGATGGTCCGGGTTTTGCGCAATTTACCTTGAAGATGGAAAACGAGGATGGATTGTCGCAACATATGGGCGACAAAGGCCGTCAAAAGATGGAACGTGACTTTTCCGTTCGCGAAATGATCGACGAATACGCTGAAGTTTTTCGCTCTGAAGCCCTGGTCCTGGCGCGAAACTGATCTGGCGCCGAGCCGGATTCGTCGATATATTCGTTAGAGGCACTACGTCCACAGGAATGGTCCGCCTCGGAGAGTACGAATATGCCCCTGAAAAACGAATCTGCTGAAGAACCCTCCATCAACCTCACACCCATGGTTGACGTGGTGATGCTGCTGATCATCTTTTTTCTGGTCGGTACCCAATTCAACAAACCAGAACGGCAGTACGAAATCAACTTGCCCACAGTCTCCGACGCGCAACCCCTTACCTCACTTCCAGATGAGATTATCGTCAACGTTTCAAAAACCGGCGAATTTGAGGTTAATGGCCAGACAATAACAGTGGACGAACTTGAGAGCACGTTTCGCGACGCACAGCAGCGGTACGAAGATCAGGTGGTCATTATTCGGGGTGATGGCGAAGGTGCCTACCAGAATGTGATGACGGTGCTCAACCTCTGCCATCGCACACGTATTGTGAACGTGCAACTGGCAAACCGACTTGAATCTCAGGAGTCGGGATGATGTTGGCGGAACTCAATCTGGAGGGCCAGTCGCAGCACTTGTACACCATTGTGCTCGCGATTCTACAGCCGCTGTTCTTCATCGCGCTGGTTTTCGGATTCGTTCTGGCATCTGCTCACCTGCTGACCATGCTCGGAACCCGGTGGGGTGACCGGCGTGCTTCGCCCAAGGCCCTGTTCTTCTCCGTGGCCATTCACATTCTGTTCGGCGTCGGCATCATTTGCATGATTCCCGAATACCGGCAGCGGGTATTTGCTAGCCTGTCGGAGTTGCAGGAAATCAAAATCGAAATCAAGTCACCAGAACTCGATCCTGGCGAACAGGAACTCGCGCATATTCAAAACGGTCAGGTCCCAGTCTGGGATCGTCTGCCGCAAGTGGAACGGACGGATGTCGAGCGTTTCCAGGCCTCAACTCAATCGGCCTCGCCCGATCAAATGGTGCTGCCCGATACCATTCCCACACCGTTCGTTCCCACGCCAGTGCTGGACACGGCCCGACTGCCTGAGGCCGACACGCCTTCGCCCGAACGGACGCAAGCCAACGAAACTGGCCAGCGGACATCCCCTACGCAGGACTTCGCTTCGGTGAATCCGTTGCCTGTTGAGGCGCGGCCGGAACCGGTGCCCTCAGCGACTGAAAACCGCAGCACGTTGACGTCCACAGAAATCGCTCCGCCGGAACAAATCCAACCACGTCCCGGCATGGTTGAGAAAGTGGTGCCTGAGTTCAACATTGATCCTGCAGCTCGTCCCTTCCCGCTGGACTCCGATCCCACCGCCAACGTTCAGCAGGCTCCTGAAGGGCTTGCGATGGAACGTCGTACCGGACCGGCTCCAGCGAATCCTGTTGAAGATTTCGCGGGACGAGAAGAAACTGGCCTGCCGAATCCGGCCATGCTCAGTTCCCCGGTTTCTCCAAATCTGGTGCGCACACCGCTGCGTAACCCCAGCACCACACCTCTGACATCGGAGCAGGACGTCGTACCACGGCCCCTGAGTCCGACTACCATTCCTGATTCCGTTCTGCCGCGACCAGATTTGGCAATGAGTCGTGTCGACCAAATCCCGGACCCCAATCCCGTTGCCCCGGAATTACGGCGTCAGGACGGTGATTCCATAATGCGGCGGAACGAACTCCCGCTCGCCTACCAGCTGCGAGGTGAAACACAGCGTCGCCGGGCCGTCATGGAGTACGGCGGATCAGCGGAATCAGAGGAGGCAGTCGATCGCAGCCTGCAATGGCTCGCTTCGGTCCAGCACCCCGATGGTTACTGGGACGCCGAGGCACTGGAAGCTGGCAAACTCGACATTGGACCCGACGGCCAGAAGCGTTACTTCGCCGGTCGCAATGCTGACGCGGGCATTACCGGGCTGGCCATTCTGGCATTCCTCGGCAAGCAGAACACCGTCTCGGAGGGACAATACTCCGAGAACGTGCGTCGCGGACTGCGATGGCTAGTTTCTCAACAACGGACGTTTCGCTGGGATGAGTTCACCAACCGGTCCGAGTTGAGCAAGTGGACCGAGGACGACATTGTTGATGAAGGCTACCTCGGCGGAAAGGCCAACAAGTTCTGCGGGATGTATTGTCACGCCATGGCCACCTTCGCACTCGGCGAAGCGTACGCCGTTTCAAGAAGCGATCCTAACGCGCAATGGTTACGTGAACCGCTGGAAAAGGCCGTAGGATTCATTCTTACGGCACAACTGCAAGATGGTGGCTGGCGTTACCTGAAAGGGGAAGGCGCGGGCGACGTCTCCGTTCTCGGCTGGCAGATTATGGCGCTGAAAAGCGCCGAACTCGGTGGGATTCGCATTCCGGTTTCTACGCGTCAGCGCATTATCACATTTCTCAAGAGCAACGCTTCGGGCGTGAACGGAGGACTCGCCAGCTACCGCGTCGATGAACGTGTCTCACCAACCATGACCGCCGAAGCACTCTTCTGCCGACAGGTGCTCGGACTCACACAGCAGGAGTCGTCGCAGACGAGTGAAGAGGCGGCGAACTACTTGTTGTTTAATCGACCAAAACGGACTGAGCTGAATTACTACTACTGGTACTACGGCACGCTCGCCATGTACCAGCACGGCGGCCCGGCCTGGGAAGAATGGAACAACTCCACCCGCGACTTAATCATCTCCGAGCAAGTCACCGAAGGCCCCCTCGCCGGTTCATGGGCCCCCCGCGACACCTGGGGCGGCTACGGCGGCCGCGTCTACTCCACCGCCGTCGCTACACTCTGCCTCGAAGTCTACTACCGCTACCAGTCGGCACATAATCTCAAAGAAGAGTCGCAAACGCCGTAAGGTGGATCGTCGCGATTCGTGCCATGCCCACGTCGCGCAGCAGCGTGGGCATGCTTCGCCAGCATCGGTGAAGCAATCTTGTCGTGTGCCACCGCTGGTTTCACTGTTTCCGTTTGACTGCTCTCACAATTTCTGATCTGACCTCGATTCGCTATCGTTTCTATTGAGACGACCTGGCGTGGGAGGACGGGCATGGGACGAATGCGACTTTTTTTCAGTGCAGCGAACGGAGCTTTTGAGGTTCCGGCGGTGGCAGCGCTCGACAATGCACTCCGCAGCGGTGGCTGCGATGTCGTGCGACAGGCGCACTTTGTCGACAGTGCGGTCGACACCATCGAGAAGCTCGATGATGAATTGAGCGAATGCGACGCGATGATCCACATCCTCACGGAGCATTTGGGTTCTGTCGCTGATTCGGTCGCCGTCGACTCATTCTTCCACAACCGCTTCCCCGAAGGAGGATTCCTCGCTGGGCGTCCCAACTGCGACGCGGTGCGGCCATTGCTGGGCGACTGCAAAGACCTCACCTACACGCAGTGGGAAGCGTTTCTGGCGGTGCATCGTGGCATTCCGCTGTTTGTGTTCGTGGATGAAAATCTCCCCGACGACTCACCGCAGCAAGCACATCTCGAACGGCTCCGCGTAGCGCGGCAATACAGCACGCCGTTCACCAATCAGCAGGATCTCATTCTCGGCGTGCAACAGGTGCTCTTGCGGCACATTCAGGCAACGCAGCCCGACCAGTCATTGCCGGAGTTCTTTCAGCGGAAACCGAATAATTTGCCGTTCCGCTCGATCGGCACGTTGTTCAAAGGTCGCGAGAAGTTCTTAGCGCTCATGCGCGAGAAGTTGGCGACGGGGAAGGCGCAGGCGGTGGGCGTGCTTTCGGCGCAGGCCATTCATGGGCTGGGCGGCGTGGGAAAAACGCGAGCGGTCGTGGAGTATGCGTGGCGGCATCAGGAGGAGTTTTCGGCGGTGTTGTTTGTTACGGCCGACTCGCCTGAAAGTTTGCAGCGGAATTTGGCCGAACTGGTGGGACCACTGGTGTTGGATATCAAAGAAGCACAGCAAACGCCCGACCAGGGTGCCCGTGTGGCGGCGGCAATTCAGTGGTTACAGGCGCACAAAGGTTGGTTCCTCATTCTCGATAACGTCGACAACCGAGAAATTGCCGCGGAGGTTGAGAAACTTGTCGGGGGACTTACGCAGGGGCAAATTGTGGTCACGTCTCGGCTCTCGAAATGGAGCGCGGCGGTTGAGCCGTTGCAGCTCGATGTCCTCGCCCCGGAAGATGGACGCGATTTTCTACTGGAACGAACCGAGCGCCACCGCACCAAACTCCCCGAAGACGCACAACTCGCGTTGGACATCGCGCACAATGTCGACGGCCTTGCCCTGGCGCTGGAACAGGCGGGGGCTTACATTGGGGAACTGGAGATTTCTCTGGCAGAATATCGGCAGCGCTGGGAGTCGAAACGTGAGCAGGTACTGGTCTGGCATGACGAACAACTCATGCAATACCCCAAGTCACTGGCGACGACCTGGGAGGTGAGCTTCGATGAACTCACGCCTGCGGGGCGCACATTGCTCGAGCACCTCGCCTGGTTCGCGCCCGAGTTAATTCCCGAATTTGTGTTTGAGGAAGACGATCCGACGGCGAAATGGGAAGAACTGCTGGGTGGGGAAGACGTCCGGATGGTCCTGGCCGATTTGCGGCGCTACTCGCTGCTGCGGCATGAGCAGGCCCCCGAAGCAACAGGCTTCCTCGTGCATCGACTCGTGCAGGAAATCACCCGGCGTCGCATTCCAGAGGCCGACAAGCTCTCACGCTTGCAGGGAACGCTGGATGTCATCAACTTCTGCTGCCTCAATGATCCCCCACCCGATGATGTCCGCTCCTGGCCCCGCTGGGAACCACTCGACCCGCACGTCGAGACCATACTCACCGCCGCTGATACGACCGAAATTACCAATCCCACCTCTCGCCTGATGAACGAATACGGCCTGTTCCTCACGGCCCGCGTCCGATACGGGGAAGCGGAACGCTGGTACCGCCGGGCCGTTCGTCTCATAGTAGCAACTCATGAAGCAGACGACGGACAAGTGGCTACCGCCCTCAGCAATCTGGCCCAGTTACTGCAGGATACGAACCGGCTGGACGAGGCCGAGCCACTCTTCCGCCGGGCGTTGGCCATCGATGAAGCCTCCTTCGGACCGGACCATCCCACAGTGGCCATCCGACTCAACAATCTCGCCCAGTTACTGAAGGATACGAACCGGCTGGACGAGGCCGAGCCACTCTTCCGCCGGGCGTTGGCCATCGATGAAGCCTCCTTCGGACCGGAACATCCCAATGTGGCCCGCGACCTCAACAATCTGGCCCAGTTACTGAAGGCGACGAACCGGCTGGACGAGGCCGAGCCACTCATGCGTCGGGCGTTGGCCATCGACGAAGCCTCCTTCGGACCGGACCATCCCAATGTGGCCCGCGACCTCAACAATCTGGCCCAGTTACTGCAGGCAACGAACCGGCTGGATGAGGCCGAGCCACTCATGCGTCGGGCGTTGGACATCGATGAAGCCGCCTTCGGACCGGAGCATCCTGAAGTGGCCACCCGGCTCAACAACCTGGCCCTGTTACTGAAGACGACGAACCGGCTGGACGAGGCCGAGCCACTCTACCGGCGGGCGTTGGCCATCGATGAAGCCTCCTTTGGACCGGACCATCCCAAAGAGGCCCTTCGACTCAACAATTTGGCCGCGTTACTTTGGGATACGAACCGGCTGGACGAAGCCGAGCCGCTCATGCGCCGGGCGTTGGCCATCGATGAAACCTCTTTCGGACCGGACCATCCCAATGTGGCCTGCGACTCAACAATCTGGCCAGGTTGCTGCAGGCGACGAACCGGCTGGACGAGGCCGAGCCACTCATGCGACGGGCATTGGATATTTTTGCGACCAGCCTGGGGCAGGAGCATCCCCATACGAAAACTGTCCAACGCAACTACGACCGCCTGCTGGCTGAATTGCAGAAGAGATAGAAACGCCGAGAGCGCAGGGACCGCGGAGAAAACAGGAGAGCTCTCCCCAAATCTCTGCGGTCCCTGCGCCCTCTGCGTTTCAAAAACAATTTAAGAAGAGCAGGCGAGGAAAACAGGGCACGAGTGTTCTTTTGAGGCAACCTCTGGTCAAATTGACTGGGGGACCGGGTAACCATACGTGCAGATTGCCGTCAGAAATCGTGACACGGTTCTTTAGAAATTACAAAAGATAGAAACGCCGAGAGCGCGGAGGTCGCAGAGAAAACAGGAGAACTCTCCCCAAATCTCTGCGGTCCCTGCGTGCTCTGTGTTTCAAAAAAGAAGAGAAGAAACGATGTCCATCAACGAACTGACGTCTGCCATTATCGGGGCGGCGATTAAGGTGCATCGCGTATTGGGGCCGGGATTGCTGGAGTCGGCGTATCAGGCATGTCTGGCCTATGAATTGCAGCAAATGGGGCTGGAGGTTCAAACAGAGGTTCCCATTCCTGTCGTGTACGAATCTGTTCACCTCGACTGCGGTTTTCGGGCTGACTTAATGGTGAGTGGTCAGGTCATTGTCGAGTGCAAGGCCAAAGAGAAACTGCATCCTGTCGACAAGGCTCAGGTCCTGTCACATCTTCGCCTGACCGGACTGCAAGTAGGGTCGCTCATCAACTTCCATGAAATGATGCTGAAGAACGGGATTCATCGTGTCGTGAATGAGTACGAAGAAGGGTAGAAACGCCGAGAGCGCGGAGGTCGCAGAGAAAACAGGAGAACTCTCCCCAAATCTCTGCGGTCCCTGCGTGCTCTGCGTTTCAAAATGGTCGAAGGTTGAGGGTTGAAGGTCGAACGTTGGCGAGTGGCGGCGTTCCAAACCCAACGAGACTGGCGTTTTGGGGCACGTCACTGAGAGTTTCGCAGCAAAGGATGCTGCTGATACTCCGCCGGGATTCTGAAGTTGGGATCAAACAACTGCAGTCCCTCGCGGCGGCGGCCTATGGCTCGAATGTAGGAAAAATTGCGGCCAGCGTCGGCATTGAGTGCTGTGAGTTCGGTTTCGTTCTCAGGTGCAATGAGTTGAATCCAGTCCCGCCAGTATTGCCAGCCCTCGGGCATGGTATCGGTCCGTGTGACGTCCACAACCCCGCTCCGCTCCCAGTGTTGTCGCCACCAGTCTGCCGAATGCAGAATGTAAGGATTCTCGGCGGCCCACCAGTCGCTGAGATGATCTGGGATGGGGTGTTCGATTTCATTCACGAACCCCGCTTGGGCAATCGCAATGAGCCCGCCCGGTTTCACGAATCGCGCCAGGTCGCTGAGATACAACTCGTCCGTCCCGTAGTACATGAACGAGTCAATCGAGATGACGGCGTCGAAGTACTCCTCAGAGAACGGCAACGACCGAGCATTCGCACTGATTGGGTACACACCAGCTTCCACTCCCGCGTCACGTATCCGCTGGATGTTCTCCGAAGCGCTGTACCACAGGTCGGTGGCCCACACCTGAACTCCAAACTCGCGGTGCAGAAAAATCGACGACATCGCCCGCCCGCACCCCAAATCAAGCACGCGCACGCCGGGCTGCAAGTCCAAGACTTCACACAGCCACTCTGTCAGCCAAAGTGGATTCGCCCCTCCGCTGGCACCCCCTAAAACCCAGTCCGGGTGATATGCAGATGCTCTGGGAAACCGGGGGTATGAGAGGCGTTCGTCTTTGGGCATTTGATATTCCTGCGAAAAACTCTGCGGTTGACTGTCGAAGTTGTCCGCTGATTCGGTAAACGTATCGACAGACACAGCAGACGGTTGTTTGTTCAGCATAATGATCGGGAACTCCATGAGAATCATCGTTTTTCGTTTTCTGATGGGCTCGCTGTTGGCATGTGCCTCTTTACTGCACGCCGCGGAGGCCGGGCGTCCGAACATTGTGTTCCTGATGACAGATGACCAGTGCACGTATTCACTCGGTTGTTATGGCACGCCCGGGGTGAAGACCCCCAACCTCGACCAGTTGGCGGCTGACGGCATGGTGTTTGACCGGCACTATGACACTACGGCCATTTGCATGGCGAGCCGTGCGACGGTCATGACCGGGTTATTTGAGTATCGCACCGGGTGCAATTTCGATTCGGGGCCCATGCTCGATTCGATTTGGCAGCAGTCTTATCCCGTCCAGTTGCGTCGGGCGGGATATCAAACAGCGTTTGCCGGAAAGTTCGGGTTTGAAGTCGCCGAATTGCCCAACGAAAAAGGAGTATTGCCGGAGGACGATTTCGACCGCTGGGGAGGCGGGCCGGGGCAGACGTTTTATGAGACGAAGAAGAACAAGTCGATGGCGCAGTACGCCGACGAATATCCGCACTCAACACTTTCGTACGGCGCGTTCGGGCGGGACTTCATCCACGATGCCGCGAAGGGTGAGCGGCCATTCTGCCTTTCCATCAGCTTCAAGGCCCCACATCATCCGGTAACGCCCGACCCTCGTTTCGATGACGTATACGCCGGAGCGGAATTCACCAAACCACGAAACTTTGGTCGCGAGTATGGAGAGCATTTCGCGCCACAGAGCCGTCTGGGGCGGCAGTATGAACGGTTTGAAAGCTGGGGGTACAGCACCCGCTACAACGAGGTGATGGCCAAATACTACCAACAAATCTACGCCGTCGACGTGGCCGTGGGCATGATACGTGACGCTCTCACTACAGCAGGCGTTGCGGAAAACACCGTCATCATTTTCACTTCGGACAACGGATTTCTGTGTGGCTCGCATGGTTACGGATCAAAAGTGCTGCCTTACGAAGAAGCCTCACGCGTTCCCCTGATTGTGTTTGATCCTCGCCACAAGAACAGCGGGCAGAAATTGCGGTGTGGGGAGCTGACCGGGAACTGCGACATCGCACCGACAATTCTCTCGCTGGCCGGATTACAGGTGAGAAGTGATTTGGACGGCCGTAACCTCATGGCGCTCTACGACAATCCCCAGGCCGAAATTCATCACTGGCTCCCCCTGATGAATGTGTGGGGCCCAGAAGAAGTTCACAGCCTCGCCGTGGTGACGCGCGACCAGAAGTACGTCTACTGGCCTTGCGATAAAGAGGAATTAAAACCGACCGAAGAGGCGTATGACATCGCACATGATCCTCTGGAACTGAGAAACCTCTGCCAGGACTCAGGGCAGACAAACGCGGTCGAACAACTACGCAGCCTCTACGATGAAGTTGTCGAGCACTGGAAGCAAACGGGAGTGCCGTATCACAAATATCCAGAGCTGCGAGAGAAGTTCGTCCGGCAGTAATCCAACGCACCGGAAAATTCTCTCCCCTGCGAGCAATGCGGGGTAACTCTTATCATTCTGCGTTCCGCTTCGCAGGCGGATGCGTGGCGAGTATGGAAATGAGTTCTTCGCGGACGGCGGAGTTTTCGCTCGCAATGTTTTTCGTTTCGAGTGGATCGGACTTGTAGTCATACAGTTCGTATTCCGCCGACTCAGATGACTCGTTCCAGCGTTTCCACTCGACGAGCCGGTAGCGATCAGTCCGAATGGCGCGTCCTAAGCGTCCGCCACGTGGGAAACAGTGATAGGCATGATTGCGAACCGACTGAGTGGGATCTTTCAGAATGGGCACCAGGCTTGTCCCATCAATGGGCTGGGGACCCTCGACAGATGGTAATCCGGCCAGGTCCACAAGCGTGGGATACAAATCCACAGTCTCGACCAGTGCGGCCGAGCTACTCCCTTCAGTGGTGACACCGGGGGCAGAAATAAGAATTGGGATGCGGTTCGCCTGTTCGTAGTTCGTGTGCTTCGTCCATGTTCCGTGATCACCGTGGTGGTAACCGTGGTCTCCCCAGAGAGCAATGATGGTGTCTTCTTCGAGGTTCAGACGCTCGAGTTCATCCAGCACGCGGCCAAGTTGGGCATCCATGTAACTCAGCGACGCATAGTATCCGTGGATGAGGTTCCGCTGCAGTTCCTCGGAAACGGGTGGATCATTCGGAACCGGGATGTATTGGTTCAACTCCCCTAATGTTTTACCAGCATAAGGCGGCGCTCCTTCGGGAGGCTTAGTGTATTCCGCGAGTTTGAACTGGTCTGGGGAATACAGTTGCCAGTACTTCTCTGGGGCGCAGAACGGAAGGTGCGGCTTGGTGAATCCCAGCGTGAGGAAGAATGGCTCGCCAGACTTCTTGTACTGCTGCAGACGCCGAATGCCTTCCGTAGCAATTCGCCCATCGGCGTAGGCTTCGTCGTCGACATCCGCCCGTTCCCAAGCGGTACCACGAGGCAATCCATTCGCAGGACGATTGCTGAACAGGGCCTGTTCGCGGGTCATCTGCCCCTGTGTGCTGGCGTAAAGGACATAGTCGATAACTTTGTCCGTCTGAAACGGCACACTCCAGGAAATGTCATCACCTACGTTGCCGTGTCCAATGTGGAACACTTTTCCAACGCCAGCGGTGTGGTAGCCATGCTGCTTGAAATACTGCGGCATGGTGACAGCATTGGGAACCGCCTTACGGAAATTCAGACCGAGGCTGTAAACACCGAGAGAGGTCGAACGGGCACCCGTCAGCAAGTTATTTCGCGAGGGAGCACACACGGCTTGGTTGCAGTAGGCCATGTCGAATCGCATGCCGCTGTTTGCAAGTCGATCGAGGTTGGGAGAATGGACCCAGTCATCACCGTAGGCACCGAACGAAGGCTTGAGGTCATCCACCAGAATCAGCAAGACATTCGGACGGTCACTGGCTGCGGCCAGTTGGCAATAGAGGCTGAGAATTAAGATCCAAACCAGACGCTGCATCAAGAGAACTCCTCTCGTGTTGTCGCAATACGTTTTGGGAATTTGTGACAGGCTCAGGCGAGAGATTCACCGAGCTTGTGGATTTCGAAGGTATCCAAGATTTGAGAGTTGCTCTCAAACAACTGTTCCACGGCCTTGCGGTGAATTTTCATTTTCAATCCACCCACGCCCAAGGCACCATAGCAAATGACGCCTTCTCGTTCAGTTGCCTTGTCCGTCAATTCGACTCCGCCCAATCCCAGAGGAGGCACGGCATTCAAATCGATGATGACTTTGAGTGAGTCGATGGCGGTCCACTCTTCGGCTGTGAGAAACTGCACTCCTGCAGCGCCCGCGGCGATGATGAGTTCCGCACCATCCAGCGTGGCGGCCAATCCGTCATCACCAGACTCCGCCGCGGAAATGGTGGCACCCGGGACAAGTTGTCGGATTTGTGAACAAGCTGCTTCTGCTTTTGGCAATTGCCGCGACGCGAGTCGTACCTTGGCGCCTTCTGCTGCCAGTATCTGTGCTGCACGCAGGCCAACAGGTCCCGTCCCACCAAGGACGACTGCCTCAACGCCCTTCAAAGCCACATGACGGGCCGCACAATGAACTGCGGCAGATGCGGTCGTATTGCATCCGTTGGAGTCGAGCATGACGGAGACCTTCAGCGGTGAAAACAGAGTCTCTTTGACCTGATTAAGAATTGCTTCTCCATCGGCCGCTTTGCTTCCACCAATGAAAATCGCCGTCGACTTCAGGTCGCCAGGCCCACGTGTAAACATGGCCCCATGGACAAGTGGGGTGCAATTCTGTGCCGTCACGGCTCCGTACGACAAGATTTGTTCGGCCCCGGAATCGTAGGCGACAACCTGATCAAACACGGAAGGATGCGGGTCCGAGTCGAGTTGAACGAGAATTCGCTTCATAAACAGTGGATTTGGGCACAGAACCAATCGGAAACAGGGACAACCGCATATCTGCTGTTGTCCCTGCGTGAAAATTTCGAACTGCGTTCAGTCAAGCTTACTTCTTGAAGAACGGGTGCTCTGACGAGTCTTTCTTAGCGAGCATTTCTGCAGCGCTTGGCTCGTTTTTCATGGCACGTTCAATCGAGAGCTTGGTTGCTTCGTAGTTGTACTGGTAAATCTTGGCGTCGTCGGCAGCTTCCCAGTGAATGAACACGCCGCAAACAATACAAAGTTTTTCGGCTTGATCTTGTGGGATGGTTCCTTCTTCAACGCAATTGGCGACGGCGTCGGCAACGGCGCGCTGAGCTGGGCCGAACATTTGCACAGCCTGTTTTGCACCCTTAATGGTGACCTTCGTGATCATGACCGTGGCAGGCTTAACCGCCAGGTTTGGCTCGAGGACGGCCAACAGGTTGCTGTGACCATGCGACTGTGTCGACAGGGCATTGGCGAATGCGATACCGGCAGGTCCGCTCTTGTCCCCGATGATCAGGTCAATATGGGCAACTTCATTTCCTTCACCACAAAGGGCTTCACCAACGTGAAATGACATCGTTTCTCCTCGGTTTTCTTTAGACTACGGATTCTCCTGCGATTCCAAATGACAAGGAGAACACACCTGATGTAATTGGCACCGGCACCACTTCGGGACGCACTCAACGCCCAGAACCGGACTCGATTTCAGTCGTTTGATACCACTCTGGGCTGAAGAATTCCAGCGACTCGCCTTTTCGGACACCTCAAGAACCGGCAGGAAACGACAATTCCGTATTGACCACATTCCGCGATGTGGCGTACGTTCCCGCTCCCTTCAACCGGCAACGGGACAAAATGCCCCATTGCCCACCACTTTCCGTAATCCTTCCACCAGTTTTTCCGCCATATGTAACGGGTTCTCTGTGATGAAGTCCGTCCGGGACGATGCAGTGGCCATTTGTCCGCTGCCTCCCTCCGATTCACCATTGAGCTGCTGCGAGACTCCCCTTGTTCCAGGGCGAGCGCTCCGTTTGCTGCTGTTAGGTGTCTTGTTGTCGGCCATGGGATGTGCCCAGGGAAGGATGTTTACGCCGCACAATTTGCCTGCGGAATGGCATGCGCGGCGAACCTCGAACGTGAAAACCGTCGACCTGACCCGGTTGGCCAGTGCGACGGTTCCAAATGACGAAATCGCCACCGGTGATGTCATTGAAGTCGCCATCTCAGCGGGGTTGGGGACAGAAGCAACGGTCGACACATATCGCATTGGTCCGCAGGGCGCCATTGAGCTGCAGAACATTGGGCAGCTCGAAGTGGGCGGATTAAAGCTTCCCGTGGCGGAAAGTATGATCAAAACCGCCTTGGTGAATCGTGAGATTTACCGAAATCCCAACGTCGTAGTTACGATGAAAGAGCGGAAAGAAATCGAGGTAACCGTCGTCGGCGCTGTCGAAAAGGAAGGAACCTTCCGTATGCGTTCGGGTTCGGCTGGGGTGCTGAATGCCATTGCGTACGCGGAAGGCTTCGCGGAAGACGCGGGCACCGTTGTCGAAGTGCGTTTGCCAGGCGGTCGCGAAATCGAAAGTCCGTATGACGAACCCGCCGTTGCTGACTCAATGGGAGGTAGCGACCATGCCCTGGTCGAGCATCGGGTTCCAGTCAGAACTACGGGTCCGCGCAATTTGAAAATCGACCTGGCGTCACTCAATGAAGCGGAAGTACGTGAACTCGACTTGGAAGACGGTGCCGTCGTAATGGTAGAGCGACGCGACCCGCAACCACTGCAAGTCATGGGACTCGTCCGTAAGCCAGACATCTACGAATACCCACTCAACAAAGACCTCCACGTCCTCGATGCCATCGCCATGGCGGGTGGAGAAGCTTCCCTTGTGGCCGACAAGGTGTATGTCATCCGGCGTCGACCAAACCAACAGGAACCTGCCGTCATTAAACTGAGTATGCGGAAGGCCAAACGCAGCGGAGCAGACAACATTCTGCTGGAACCGGGCGACACGGTCAGCGTCGAACAGACACCGTCAACCATTATCCTGGAAACAATCCGAACCATTGGCTTCGGCCTGAGTGGTCGAGTGTTCTAGGAAAGGCTGTTACCTCGGAATTTCGATGAATTGGAAGTCATCGGTCTCGGTATTCAGCACTCCCACCGTGTACTTGTTGGCACGATGTAATGCGCCGGGATTAATACGCCGCGTTTCCCCTTCCGTCCACTCGTTCGCAATGTGCGAATGCCCGGAGAACAGGTAGTCCGGCTTCAAGTCGAGCAATCGCTTCACTTCGGCGTTTGAGTGGCTGTGAGTGACAGCCAGAAGTCGCCCTCCCAGTTCAACGGTACCACCATCACCCAGGCAGTTCACGCCGTACTCACGGGCGTAGTATTTCACGTCCTCAATGGGGTCACAGTTGCCAAAAACAATGTAGGCGGGCAGTACCGCGAGTTCTTGAATAATTCCCTGTGACGTCAAATCACCACAGTGAATGACTGCTTCCACACCCAGTTCCGCGAACTTCTCCATGGCGACGCGTGTGCGAAAGTATTCGTTGTGCGTATCGGAAATAATGCCAACAAGCATGGGGCGGTTCCGTCAGTTTCTGGGGCAGCGCGGGACTTTCAGTCTTCTTCTGGCCTTTAGTGTACCTTCAGACTGAAATTCTTTCATGGCACTGAGTTGAGCAAATGCTTCCTTCCGGTTAGCCTGATTTTCCTACAGTAGGCCGGACCGCAGGTCGCAACAACATTGCCGGAACTGCGCAAACGACAATCGAGTATTCCGAAGTATTTCCATTTGATGGACGAGCCTTCTGCGGCCGAAGTTCCGGCAGCACATTGGTTTGCTCCGGTCCGGCCTACATTCAGTGAAGATTACCGGTTAGCCTCGTTCGCAGTAGCGTATCGCCCTGCCAGTGGAAGATGATCCATGCCATTCAAATACTCGCTCAACTCCAGCACTATTAAGCCGACTCCCATCCTGAAAAAAATCGAGGTGGCCGCCGACGCGGGGTATGGCGCCATCGAGCTTTGGCATGCAGACATCGATTTGCACTTGGAACAGGGTGGTACGCTTGAGGAAATCCGGCAGGCCGTTGATGCCGCCGGGCTCGCTGTCCCAACCACCATTATGCTCAAAGGCTGGTGCGAACCAGACGGCCCTGAACTGGTCGCCGGGATTGACGAGTGCAAACGTCGATTGGAACAGGCCGCAGCGGTCGGAGCTAAACACGCCATTGCTGGACCACCCCACGGCGCCGTTGATTTCGATTTGGCGGGGCAACGTTATGGTGAACTGGTCGATTTGGGACTCACATACGGCGTGCGTCCCGCCATGGAATATCTCGGGTTTGTTCAGGACGTAAACACCATTTCCGACGCATTGACCATTATGCGGAATTCCGGTCACCCCGAGGCGACCATTGTCCTTGATCCCTTCCACGATTTCCGCGGCGGAGGTGGACACGAGGCCATTCTCGAACTGCGGCCCGATCAAATCGCCATGTGTCACTTCGATGATGCCCCCGCCTCTCCACCTGCCAATGAACAGCACGACCCTGACCGCGTCATGCCGGGTGAAGGCGTGATCCCGCTGCGTGAGTTCGTTTCGAACCTGAATAAGATTGGATACACCGGCTGGATTTCGCTGGAACTGTTCCGCGAAGATTTATGGGAGGCCGATCCTCTGGAAGTCGCAACACTCGGATTGGCTGCCATGAAGGAAATCTGTGAACCTGGTTAGAAACCAGCCTTCACAGCAGATTGATTGAACGAAGACCTGACCGCACCACTCGTCGGAATGTAAAACAATGGCGCCGCTCGAAAATGAAAATGTTGTTGATCTGGAATGGCACGGTGATGCACTTGTTGTTGTCGCCCGCGGTGCCGTTGAAACTTTGAACTGGGCACTCGTCGAGGAAGCCGCCGACATTGTGCTCGACCCACTTCGCGAGACCCCCTCGCCACTGGTGGTTTTCGACATGTCCGATGTGAAGTACTTCGGCAGCGTGTTCATGGCGCTCTTGCTGAAGTGTCAGCGCATCGTGAAACCGCGTGGCGGCTTGCTGGTGTTGTGCGGTCTGAATGACCTCGCTAAGGACTTGCTCCACACAACTGCACTGGACACACTTTGGCCCATTTATGACACTCGCGCAGAAGCACTGGAAGCCATTGGCGCATGAATTCTCTTTGTGAGCAGGGAAGCTCAACATGGAACCGAATCCTTCTGACATCCCACAGCGGATTTCACCTCCAAACCTGTCCGAAGAACATCCTCTCGCCACAGAGCATGTTCCTGAAACTACGGACATTGCACGGCTTGTCGAAGAAATCAAAGAAACTGCCGACAAGTTTGCGCGCGATAATGCCAGCCGAGGTGATTTGAAAATTGTCTCCCGCGCCCTCAAGGAATTGCGGTACGCGTTCAAAGTTTTCAAGCCGTTTCGCCGGCAACGTAAGGTGACAGTATTCGGCTCGGCCCGTACCAAAGCGGACGACCCGGCCTACGAGGCCGCGGTAAAATTCGGTCAGCGGTTTGCCGACGCCGGCTGGTATGTCGTAACGGGAGCCGGTGGCGGAATCATGGAAGCCGGCCACGTGGGGGCCGGTCGCCGCATGTCGATGGGGCTGAACATTATGCTCCCCTTCGAACAAGATTCGAATTACGTCATCAGCAAAGACGAAAAACTAGTCAACCTCAAATACTTCTTTACGCGGAAACTGCTGTTCGTCAAAGAGGTTCACGCGGTTGCCTGCTTCCCTGGCGGATTCGGTACGCAGGACGAAGCCTTCGAAACGCTCACGCTCATTCAGACCGGCAAACGCGATTTGATGCCCGTGGTCATGGTCGATGAACCGGGCGGAACCTACTGGAGCGATTGGGAAGATTACATTTCCACCAAGCTGCTCAAAGAAGGCCTGATATCAAAATCGGACCTCAGCCTGTTCAAAGTCACTGACGATCCCGAAGTCGCGTTTCGCGAAGTCATGCAGTTCTACTGTGTCTACAACAGTATGCGGTACGTGCGTGAAAAGCTGTGCATCCGCCTCCATACTGAGCCAAGTTCGGCTTTCTTGAAATGGCTGAGCGGTGAATTCTCAGATATTCTGGAAAGCGGTACCATTGAGAAAGCGCAAGCACACCCAATGGAGTCTGATGACGAACACCTTGCCGAGTTGCCGCGAATTGTCATGCACTTTAATCGCCGCGACCTTGGTCGACTCCGCCAGATGATTAATGTCATCAACCAGGAGTTGGCCTCGCAGTCTGATTAGTGTGTGCGACACAAACAACGACACCTGAGGAATTCGTGCAAACGAACAGAGGCACCGACATGCATGTCGGTGCCTCTGTCACTTTGTTACCGAGTCGCTGTTCAGCGAAATTGGTTATTCGATTGGAATGATGTAACTGAGAGCACCGATGACTTCACCGGGCTTCGCTTTGGCGTAATGTGCGTGGCACATGGTGCACTTTTCGAGGACAACAGGTACCGGCGTGGCAATTCGTAGAACGCGTTTGCCGTCAATGGTCGTGACTTCTTCGTGGGTTGCCGCTCCGTTCTTGAGTGCCTTAATGGCTGCCGTTTCAAAACCAGGTTGCGGGGCGTTGGTTTCTTCGTATGGTGCGCCTGTGGCATCGAGCAGACGGGCTTCGTGGTATCCCTTCTCTTTCATCACGGCAAACAAACCCTTAAATGCAGTCGCCGCGGCGACGTCCGTTTCCTCTTTGACATAAGTTTGCGTAACAGCCACAACAGCTGTCTTGTACAGCGTGTCGAGCATTTCGGCCTGCTTCCTCGCACGCGCCAAGGCTGCATCGGACTTAGGTTCTGCAGCAACAAGAGAGGTTGCGACCAATGTGAAAGCGAGGGCGGTGAGAAGCGTTGAGGACTTGGACATAGACGACTCCCTGAGGAATTGTGGTGGGATGAAGCATCGTCTCGTCAGTCCTGTCGCAACCTACTCAGCGGAAAGTGAAACCAGCTCGACCAAATTGTCTCCCGCATCGATGACATCGCTCAGGAAAACCGTGTCAAGAAACTCCCACTGACGCCGTTCTGCTTCCTTCAGGACACCGCGTAAGCGACATCCCGGCTGAATTCGGCAAACGTTGTCGACGTGTGTGCAGTCCAGCATGCCGAGGTTTCCCTCGAATCGCCGTATGACCTCACCCAGGCAAATCTTGTCAGCGGGAAGTGCAAGTTCAATTCCACCTCCCACACCCCGGATGCTCCGAATGAATCCCTCCTGAGCGAGTCGTCTCGCTGCCTTAGCCAGATGATCGCGCGAGACGTTGTGAAACGTTGCGATTTCTGGAATCTGGCAGCGACGTTCCCTGTTACAGGCGAGAAACATTAGCGTCCGCAGTGCGTAATCAGTTTGAAGCGACAAAACAGGCAAAACATGCTCCGTTAATGCTTGTTTGGGGAATCTACTGGATGGAATGTGAGGAGTCTAGTCGAAAGCGGTAGGAAACAACGGCCGAGAGCAGTCGAAATGTCATGACACGCTTTCACTTTGGACCGGATGCTCTTACGGTTCCCCGAAAGGCCGACCGACGTTCTTAACCTTTGGAACGTGATTTGATGTCCCCAGAGACCTGCTGTCATGATCCAGCATGCGATGAATGATCCTCTGCAACCTCATGAGCCGTGGATGCGGGCGGCGCTCCGCCAGGCGATTCTCGCATACGAACAAGACGAGGTTCCCGTCGGCGCTGTCATTGTGCAGAACGGTCGAATCATTGGCGAGGGATACAATCAGCGCGAAACATTGCGAGATCCCACCGCCCACGCGGAAATGATTGCCATCACTCAGGCTGCAGAAACTTTGAACTCCTGGCGACTCATCGACTGCACGCTGTACGTAACACTGGAGCCATGCCCCATGTGCGCCGGAGCAATTGTGCAGAGCCGCATTCCATGCGTCATCTATGGAACTCCGGATCCCAAAGGCGGTGCCTGCCACACGCTCTACACAATTACCGATGACGAACGACTGAATCATCGGGCCGTCGTCATGGGTGGTGTCATGAGAGACGACTGTGCGATGTTGCTCAAACAATTCTTCGCCGAGCAGCGCGCGAAGGGGAAAAAGTAACAACCCGTTTTTTACGGGAATCTCGGCGATGTGCGTCCAACACGCATCTCGACCTATTGTCGCGAATTTGCCAGTTCTTCCAAGGTGTGCGGCGGCCCATTCGCATTAACACGCGTTCATCAAATGGCTTACGACTCAAGGTGAGATCTATTGCATCGAGCGGCTCCGGGAGTACAATACTGTTCTCCTGTACACAACCCAGAGGCGAATCTCATGGCTAAAGCACGCAATTCACGTCCCGTAAAAGAAGAACGTACGAACGAATCCGATAAGCTCCTGCAGAATGCACTGGGGCAGATTTCCAAGTCGTTCGGGGACGGTGCGATTATGCGATTGGCCGACGCGGCCTCGCAACCAATCGAGGGAATTTCAACGGGCTCGCTCTCGCTCGATTTGGCTTTGGGTGGAAGTGGCTTTCCACGCGGCCGCATTATCGAACTGTTCGGTCCGGAGTCGAGCGGTAAAACAACATTGGCTCTGCACGCCGTGGCCCATGCCCAGAAGATGGGGGGCGTGGCGGCATTCATCGACGCCGAACACGCACTCGACCCCGCCTGGGCCAAGCGTTTGGGCGTGAACCTGGAAGAGCTGCTGGTGAGCCAGCCCACCTTCGGTGAAGAAGGTTTGCAAATTGCAGAAATGCTTATCAAATCGAACGCTGTCGACATTATTGTAGTCGACTCGGTGGCCGCCCTCGTGCCTAAGGCCGAACTCGATGGAGAAATCGGCGACAAGCACGTCGGCCTGCAGGCCCGTATGATGAGTCAGGCCATGCGTAAGCTGACGGGAGCCATAGCCAAGGCCAAGACGACTGTCATTTTTATTAACCAGATTCGTGAGAAAATTGGTGTGATGTTCGGTAGCCCCGAAACCACCCCCGGCGGTCGTGCGCTAAAGTTCTACAGTTCCTGCCGTGTCGACGTCCGGCGCATTGCCACATTGAAGGACGGGGAAGAAGCCATTGGCATTCGCATGAAAGGCAAGGTCGTCAAAAACAAAGTGGCTCCTCCGTTCCGCGTTGCTGAGTTCGACATGCTGGGGCGCTGTGGAATTAGCCTGGCTGGTGACGTCCTCGATTTGGGCGTGGCCGCGAAGCTCGTGCAAAAAAGCGGTGCCTGGTTTAACTATGGTGAAACGCGGCTGGGACAGGGTCGCGAAAAGGCCCGCATGTTTCTCGAAGAGAACAGCGAAGTCTTGACCGAAATTCGCGACAAGGTCTTGGCGTCCAAGGGCGTTCTCGATAGCGCCATGTCATCTGATGATGCTGACAGTGGCGGCGACGACGAGTAATGGATAGGACTGCCGCGTCGCTTTCGCCGGGCGTCTGATTGATGTTGTCAATCGGCGTGCGGCGGTCGGTGGTCTACAAGATCGATATCCACACGAACCTCTCGGCCAAGAATTCCTGCATCAACGACTTTGAGCGTAAACTGCTCCCACCGGCACTCGTCGCCAATTTGAGGAAACCGTCCGAGCAATTCCTGCAGCAGTCCCGATACTGTTAGTAGATTGTCGTCACCTACATCGAAGTCGATGTCGAGATGCCGAGCGAGGTAGCGCAAGGTTGTCAGGCCGTGCACACGAATTCGATGGTCACCAATTGGTTGAATTGGCTCGCTCCGCAGTAAGCGGCGGGCACGGCTGGCCTCGGGGTCGAGCAGCGTATCCAGAATGTCCGACTCCGTAACCACTCCAATGGTGTCACCGTACTCGTTGACCACCACGGCCACGCGGCAGAGTTTCGCCCGAAGTTCTGCGAGCACGTCCGCCAGCAAACTGCACCACGGAACGAAAATTACCTTTTCCGCCAGTGTTTCGAGGTTCTTCTCGGGGAGCTTCGACAATTCATCGAGCGACACAGCGGAAACAATTGTTTCGTCGTCGACGTCGCTGAGAAATAGAAAGTCAATCGCCGCTAAGTGCGTCTGCAAATCAGTCAGATGAACAGGCGGTTCCCAGAGTTTGAGTGTATTGCGAGGCCGCATCAATTCTTCAGCGGTCATTTCCGAGAGGTCAATGACCCGTTGCAAAACTTCCTGCTCAAGTGCGGCGAGTTCAACTCCGAGCTCGGAAGTTTCAATCGCACGTTCCAAATCTTCTGTCTGCAAATACGGTTCGGGTGTGACCCGTGGCCACAACACACGTTGAATGGCATTGGAAATATGGCCCAGGACCGGAATGACGGGGTCAAGAATTCGAACAGATATCGACAGTGGCCATCCCGCCAGAACGGCAATGGGATATCGTAGCGAGACCGCCAGACTCTTCGGAATGACTTCGCCCAACAGAACGAGACTCGAAACAGACAGAATGCTGAGCACACCAGCGAGAGAGGCGTGGCCCGACGACACAAGTCTCTTCGCAGTGACAAGGCTGACGGCAAAGAACGCCAGGTTAATCACCAGGTTCCAGAACAGCACTGCCGTCAGGAGGCGGTCAGGATTGCTCAGCAATTCCGCTGCGGTGCGTTCGGCGGAGCTGCCCGACTGCAAACGACGCTGTTCGTCACGTGAAAGGTAGAACAAGGCTGTTTCGCTGCCTGAGAAAAACCCCGAGGCAACAACCAGGACAGCCATGGTCAGTACACCGGGCAACCATTGCGGCAGGGTGTCAATAACCGCGGTCATCCTCTACTCACGCTCGATCGTCCAAAGGCAACATCAAAGGAACTGATGGCAGGCATCAGCATGGCAGTCGTCGTGAATCCGTATGTCGCGAGAATCGACAGCAGCACCGGAATCGAATGTCCTAGCAGGAAGCTGGAAATTGCGTAGAAGGTGAAGAAGGGCAACGTCGCCGCAGAAATTTGAAGTGCGGTCGAGGGGTTTCTGCGTGTCAGGCTGACCCATAGTGCAATACTTCCGCCCACGATAAACGTGAGGAACGGAACGAACTGCATTTGATACGAACTGCGCGCTTCCACAATGAGGACAATGCAGACGAAAATCCCAACGAACAGAAAGAACATGGTCCCCAGACTATTGAGAATAGCGCTCCGCGAGTTTTCATAGCTGAGACTGGCATGCAAGCCAAGCATTGCACCAAAACAAACGAGGGCCAGGAACCCGATCACCACATAGAAGAAGGCGTCAATCGGTAACGAATTGCGGAGCAGCATGCTTAACGCAAACAGCAACGGAACGGCAATGACTTCTTTCATGTTGAACAGAATGCCGCCCAGCTTGCTGAAAATGAACTCCTTGGCGGAGACCTCGGTCACCAACAGCAGTTCGAGGGTTTGCCCGTCACGTTCGCTGGTCAATGACGTGACTGCTTGAGCGTTTACCAGCAGCAGAGCTGTGAGTGACAGTCCAACGAACGCCACACCGGCTGGAGAAAGACTTCCCAGTAGCAGTTCTGAATCTGCGGAGCTCGAAGCTACCCACAACAGGCACAATCCCAGCACGACAAAATACGCGCCCTTAATGAGGCCGACTTTCTTTCCGTAGGCCTCGGTGCATGTTTCACGCCACAGCAGAGGTCGCGCCCATACGGGACGCGGTGCACGTGTCGGCGCTGCCGAACGGCCAGCTTCCTCTTTCGTTTCTTCCTGCTGAAAATGGACAACACGCGAGGGATTCCAAATCCTCACTCGTAATGAAGCCCATGTGAACAGCACGACCGCCATCCCAAACAATGCGGCGACGGAATTGCCCGCGAAGGCCACAGGTGTGGCAACATCAGGCTGGGCGGTCAGTGGACTAAGGATGGCCCCGAGGGTTCGAAAAGGATTCAGCCCGCCAATAATTTCGGCCGCGAGTCCGGAATCACCCAATGCAGCTACCAGGATTTCGACAACTCCCACAAACAGACCAGCCCCCAGCACTGTAATCGCCAAGGTCTGAAAGGTTTTGTCACGCCAGTAGGCAACAAACGTCCCCCAGGCGGCGGCGGCCAGCGCCGAAGCCAGACAGAGCAACTCGACCCAGACAATTTGCGGAACAGTAATGCCGCCGAGAAGCGAAAGCGCGCAAAGAGCGGGGAAAAACAAAACAATCAGCGTGACCGTCGACAACAAACTACCGAGCGCTTTACCCACGACCAGTTCGGTGGAACGCAGGTCCGTCATCAGCAAAATGATCAGCGTGCGACGGTCTTTCTCCTGGGCCACACTTCCCGCGGAAAGCATCAACGAGGAACCGATCACGAGGACCAGTTGAATCCCACAGAGAACGTTGAAAATGAACGCGCCAAAGCGGGACATGTCACCAACGGTGAGGGTCTGCTTCAGACCAAACGTGATGTGATGTGCCGTCCAGAGCAGTACGCAACACGCCGTCAGGAAACCAATCCGTAGCAAGTGATGACGCAATGCCCGCGGAACGGTCAGCATTTCCCGATTCAGGAGTGGTCCAGCAATCACGAGTGGGCCTTAGGTTTTGCGAACTGCCACGGTCAACAGGTTGAGGAAATTCTAGTGTACGGCCGACGGTTTCAAAACGGCAGGGCATTCATGGCCGCTAGTCCAGTTCGTCGATAATTGAATCCCAGTCGTCGTCATTCGACGAATAGGAGTGACGAATTTCGTCCTCATTCACGTATTGAGTCGGTTCTTCTTCGAATGCATCGAAGTTGTCGAACCGGTATTCCTTGAGCAGCTTATTGATCCGCATTTCGATTCGGGTTAACTCGCCCCCCTGCTCCGGCGTGACGAATGTGAACGCCCGTCCTTTGTGATCTGACGACAACCGCCCCGTTCTGCCGACGCGGTGCACGTAATCGTCGTGAAATTCGGGGATGTCGTAGTTCACAATGTGTGAAATGCCGCTGACGTCAATCCCGCGTCCCACGACGTCAGTCGCAATGACGAGTCGTGCTTCGCCACTTCGCAGCAGGCGCATCACGCGGTCGCGAGTACTTTGTGGCAAATCACCGTGGATTGCGGCCGCGTCAGGCAGTGCCCGTTGAATCTTGGAGTAGATCTGGTCGGCGCCTCGTTTCGTGCGACAGAAAACCACCACCTGCTTCGGGCGTTCTTTCGTCAGCAGCTGAATGAGCAAGCCGAATTTGCGGTTCTCTTCGACAGTACAGTAGTACTGCTCGACATTGTCGGTCGCGACTTCGTCGACCGACAAATCGACCCGTTCCGGTTCATTCATGTACTTCTGTGCCAACCGCTCGACAGGGGCCGGCAGCGTGGCTGAAAGCAGCAAGGTTTGTCGGTCTTTCGGACAACGCCGCAGAATCTTTTCGATTTCGGGACGGAAGCCAATGTCCAGCATTCGGTCGGCTTCATCGAGCACGACGATTTTCACCGTATTGAGTTGCAGCGTTCCACGTTGCAGGTGGTCGATCACACGTCCTGGCGTGCCAATGACAATTTGCGGTCCCCGCTTGAGCGCCGTAATTTGCGGACGCAGCGGCTTTCCGCCAACCAGCAGCACAGGCTCGGTCGGAAACTCCGATGACAGGCGGCGACATTCGTTGGCCACCTGCTCGCTCAACTCACGAGTGGGCGACAGTACCAGAGCCTGCACGTCATTCGCTTCGTGGTCAATTTGTTCGAGAATAGGAATGACAAAAGCGGCTGTCTTTCCCGTTCCCGTTCGTGCCTGACCAATTCCATCCTTGCCGGTGAGGGCAAGGGGAATGAATGCTGCCTGGATGGGCGAGGCGTGTGAGAAATTGACGCGCGCAATTGCGCGCATCATGCGGGAACTGAGTCCCAGGTCTTCAAACGGAACCGGTTGGTCGGTTAGTTCTTCCATATCCCCATGTTGAGGAACAATGAAACTCAAACTGTGCCAGATTGGTGTCCGCCACCGCTTTCGACTCGCTTATTTCCCCATCCTCTACTGATGAATTACAGATACTGATTAATCAAGTTCTCGACCCACTCCTGACGACCGCTTTCGTTCGGCGAGATTTCGCCTTTCTCAAGCATGTACGCTTCGAGATCGGCAAAACTGGCGGTGCCATCTTCGATTTTTGCACCAATGCCGGAGTCGTAGCTGCGATAACGATTCTTGACGAAGTCATCGAGCACGCCATCAGCGCGAATGGCTGCGGCGATTTTCGCACCACGTGCGAAGCAGTCCATTCCGCCAATATGAGCGTGGAACAAATCGACTGGATCAAAACTTTCACGACGCACTTTGGCGTCGAAGTTTGTTCCGCCGCTGCCCAATCCGCCCTGCTTGAGCAGCACGAGCATGATTTGCGTGGCCAGGTAAATGTCGGTTGGGAACTGGTCTGTATCCCAGCCGAGCAACAAATCGCCAGTGTTGGCGTCGATGGAACCAAGTGCGTTGTGAATACGAGCAATTTCCAGCTCGTGCATCATGGTGTGACCGGCCAGCGTGGCGTGGTTGGTCTCGATGTTCAACTTCACAATGCCGTCGAGGCCATTCCGTCCAATGAAGTTCAGGCAGGTCGCGGCGTCAAAGTCATATTGATGCTTGGTCGGTTCCTTCGGCTTCGGCTCGAACAGGAATTGACCGGTGAAGCCAATGGACTTGGCGTGGTCGTGTGCGAGGTGCATGAAGCGGGCCAGGTGGTCCAGTTCACGCTGCATGTCGGTGTTGTAGAGGTTGTGGTATCCCTCACGACCGCCCCAGAAAACGTAGTTCTCACCACCGAGTTCGTAGGTGACTTCAATGGCCTTTTTCACCTGAGCGGCGGCGTAGGCGAACACGTCGGCGTTACAACTGGTGGCGGCTCCATGCATAAAGCGGGGATGGCTGAACAGGTTTGCCGTACCCCACAGCAGTTTAATACCGGTTTCGCCCTGCTTTTCCTTCAGCTTCGCTGCAATGGTATCGAAGTTCGCATGCGATTCACGCAGCGTCGCACCTTCGGGAGCCACGTCACGGTCGTGCCAGCAGTAAAACGGTGCACCGAGTTTCGACATGAACTCGAAAGCCACATCGACGCGCTTCAATGCGTTCTCGACAGAGTTCGAACCATCATCCCAGGGGCGAACCAAGGTTCCGGCACCAAATGGGTCAACACCTGTTCCGCGGAAGGTGTGCCAGTAGCACACGCTGAAGCGGAGCAGGTCCCGCATGGTCTGGCCTTCAATCACCTCATCGGGATTGTAGTGCTTGAATGCCAAGGCATTCTTCGACTGGGGGCCTTCGTATTGAATCGATTGAACTTCGGGAAAGTATTCAGCCATGGGAGTTTGCAGAACCGTCAGATTTCGAGAGAAGCGCGCAAAATGGGCCTTGGATTTGTCACAGGATAGCGGAAGGCCCGAGGCAGGCAAAGGATACACAGACAATACCCGTTCACGAGAGTCGCATTTGCCAGAATTCACTAACTTGACAACGCTCGTGCGATCAAATCAAGTTTGCGCCGGTTTATTGCCAGATTTCACCGCGATTCAATATTTGCTCGGTGTGAATTCCCTGAATTCATCCCCGCAAGACATAAGAGTACGTCATGACGCAGGCCCCCACAGTGGACAACGTTAGCCCAATGAATGAAGTGTCCGATGCCGATTGGCTGCGAGAACTCAAGCTGCGCAAATCAGGAGATGAACAACTCCGAGTCGCTGCAAAGACCGGTGATGCCGCTGAATTCCAAGAGGCCTGGCTGGCAAGTGTGTCTGGGCTGGCCGGAAAAGAAGGCGAGAAGACCCGGGACACCTGGAAGCAAATCGCTGCTGACAGCCGTAATTCTGTGCTCTCATCGAGCGACGCTGCAGTCCGCGAATTTGCTGCCGAGCGATCAGCACGTCCACTGACCAGCGTTGCGGAAGTGGGCGATCTCATCACCGGCCTGTCAACTCTTGCCTGGCGGAGCAATGTTCTCGATGCAGCGAGCTTTATCGCATTGTTTCGCTGGTGCGTCGAACAGTCACAGGAACTGATTGAACAGACACACACCGGCGCCTCCATTGACTCCGTTGATGCCTTACGGGCCGCCGCCGAGTTGCCTGTCGTCGCTGGACTTTTGTTTCGCGATGTGAAGGGAACAAAAAGCTGGACCCTCACGGGACGGAAAGTTTGGGAGGCGTGGTGGGATGAACAGACGGACAATGACGGCACCATCCACGCACGCTGGCTGAGTTCGGCACTCCCTGTCGTACAGTCGCTGGCACGGGCCGAGTCCTTTGCCCGCCTGTACGGTGAGTCCCTGCTGGGCAAACGACTGACAGACCGATTCCAACGGGCCTCAGAGCGTTTGTTGAGTCTCTCGATGCCAGGACGATTTCTGACCTTTCAGTCCAAAGTGCCAGCCGCTTCACCATCGGCAATGGCGAATGCACTCAAGGCCATCGGTTTTCGTCGCAACAGCCCCATCCGGGGCCAGTTCGAGTTATACGGAGCAAGCGGCAAGAACGCTGCCGCCGGAACAAGTCGCTCAGCACTGCCAGATGTCTCGCATCAGTCAGACTGGGCTGAATGGGCCGCCATGCGAAATTCATGGGAAGCTGACGCCGACCAAATCGTCGTCGAGCACAGCGGGGAGTATCCGCAGGTCAACATTGTGCTCAACGGTGAACCACTCTTTTGCGGCACCTGGCATTTCGAACTGAAAATCGACGGTGCCCTATGGGATCCCTCGAGCGCCTGGGGCATGGTTTGCACCTTCGATGACGACGAAGCCAGCTACTTTGAACTGCAGCAGCAGGACGAAAAGCTCGGATTAACATTCACTCGACAGTTCTTTCTGAACAAGACCGAACGGTTTGTACTCCTCGCTGAAATCGTGAAATGCGAATCTGCCAAGCACATTGAATATCAATCAGACTTGCCGGTTGCTCAGTCAAACTGTGTGACTGAACAAGACTCCCTCACCCGCGAGCAAGCTGTGACCTGCGGCAAACAGCGTGTCCGCGTGTTACCGCTCGCCTGGCCACAAGATCGCTTCACGAATGCCCATGGAGCAATCAGCATTGCCGATGGTAAACTTCAAATTCGCGAGGACGTACAGGCCACAGGATTCTGTGTGCCCGTTTTGTTCGAAGCTCGCAAGGAGCGACGCAATAAACCGGTCGACTGGTCGATACTGCACATTGCAGAAGACGGCAAATTCGTCGCCGCTGAGGAAGCCTGCGGTCGGCGATTTCGCATTGGCCGCGAGCAGTGGATTTACTTCCACAACCTGAAAACCGGCACCTTTTCCCGCAGCGCAATGGGCATGCACACCAACCACGAAACGGTCGTGGCACGCTTCACCAACAAAGGCGACTTTGAACCACTCCTGCAAGTTGAGCCGTAGTTCGAATCCATTTACTGCGTGGACGTGGGGAAAATCGCACCAGCAGGCACAGCCCACCACAATGCGCACCGTACACCACAAACCTGGAAAACGTGAGAAGTAAGCCGGGCGAGCCCAGCGTATGAATCAGTTCATGTCGCTCGCCAGCTTGCGCAGAATTTCCGCTCCCTTGGCGAGCGTTTCCTGGCTGGCTGCGTACGATATGCGGAAGTGAGTGTCGGTGGGACTGAATACGTTCCCCGGAATGATGAGCAGGTTATTCTCGATGGCACGTTTCACAAATTCCGTTCCCGACCCTCCCGGCGCGGGAAGAAACATGTAGAACGCTCCCTCGGCGCCGTGAACATCAAAGTGAGAGGAGAGTTCCGACTTGAGGAAGTCCCGTTTCTCTCGATATTCGTCGACCCACTTCGTGACATCGTAATTCCACGCTTCTATGGCAGCCCACTGAGCAGGATGCGGAGCACACACAAAGGTGAACTGCTGCAGTTTCATCATTTGCTGCACAATGTGAGCTGGACCATGACACCATCCCACGCGCCAGCCTGTCATGGAGTGTGACTTGCTGAATCCGTCGATGACAATGGTCTGGTCATTATACTTCGCCGGGCTGACGAACGGACGGTCGTAACAGAAGGCACGATAGATTTCGTCACTGACGAGGGCAATATTGCGGTCGCGACATAACTCCGCCAACTGCTTGACTTCTTCTTCTGAGGCAACAGCACCCGTGGGATTGGCAGGGCTGTTGAACAGAATGACCTTCGTCTTATCGGTAATCGCCGCTTCCACCTTGGAAATGTCGATGCGGAAATCAGGGTAGGTGCTCACCTGTACGAACTTGCCGCCCGCCAGCGTCGTCAAATGTTTGTACATGACAAACCAGGGATCAAACACAATGACCTCATCCCCGGGATTCACGAGCGTGCACAGCGCCAGCATGAGGCCGCCGCTGGTGCCACTGGTCACGAATGCCTGCCGATCGGCGTGTCCGTATTCTTCGTTAATGCTGCCCTGAATGAGGTCCAGCAGCGGCTTAATGCCCTGAGTCTGGCTGTAGGCATTCTTCCCTTCGTCCACTGCTTTGTGCATAGCCGCTTTCACAGGCTCGGGCGTATCAAAGTGTGGCTGCCCAATACTGAGGTTGACGGGGTTCTGCATGTTCGCGGCGAGGTCGAACACTTTGCGAATTCCCGAGGCGTCAATCAGACGCATCCGGTCGGCAATCCATGAGTCGGACATACGTTTGTTCCGGTTTGGTAAACGTGGAATAAAAAAGTCGGAGAGCAGGGGAATCTTGCTCTCCGACCGAACTTATTGCAATACAGCCGCTCCCAGTTCATGTCATCAAAAATGAGGACATAAACTAAGCAGATTACAATCGTCGCTGCTTCAGCGTGGTGAGGTACTCGACGATATCGAGGAGCTCCTGCTGGTTGAGCAGCTTCTGCAAATCAGCGGGCATGAGTGAAGTGTCCTGCTTTTTCTTCCCTTCGATATTGTCGGCAGGAATGCGGCGGACAATTCCTTTGTCGTCCTTGATTTGGATTTCGGTGTCGGAGTCACTCACCAGCAGGCCGGTTACCAGTTGACCGTCATCGGTCTGCACGGCCCAGGTTTCGAAGTTGTGACTAATGGCCGCCGAGGGATACAGGATCGATTCCAGCAGCGCCTCCTTCGTCAGCTTCTTACCAATTTCCGACAGGTTCGGTCCAATCTCCAGACCAATACCATTCACCTGATGGCACTTGTTGCAGGTACCTGTTGTATTGAACAGAACTTTGCCTTGGTCGATATTGCCTGAAAGTCCGGCCAGTTCGGAAATTGGCGGCAGCGGCTTGGCATCTTTCCCTGGTGGAAGCGGGAACTTCTTCGCGGCAAATTCCTTGATGTCTTTCCACTGCACTGTGTGCAGCGTGGCGACAATTGCTTGCTGGAGGACAGGGTCGAGTTCACCTGCTTCCGCCATTTTCTGCAGCTCCAGGGCACCGGGTCGAATACTGCCCAGGCTCTTTACTGCGGAGCGACGCAGCGCTGGTGCACGCTGTTCATCAGATACCACGTCCATCAGGAGCCCCACGGCACGACCGTCTTGTGCGGTGGCGAGTGCCAGCATAGTGGCTGTGACAACTTCGGGGTCATCCCCGCTCAATGCTTTCTTGACGGCACCACGCTGTTCCTTCTCGAACAGCGCCTTCACCGCTTCCACACCAAGTTGTGTTTCAGGATTCTTTTGAGCAATGGTCAGCAGGTCGCCATAGCGTTCCGATACACTGAATTTCGCGACGAGTCGCACGAACTGCTCGGTCCCCTGGCTGGCGTCGAGTGTCTTCAACAAAGCCACTTTCATGTCCGGTTTGGTGTTGATGTCAAAACCGCCGAGACGATTCAGTGCTTCCGCATTGACCAGCGTTGTCCGTGCGGCATTTCCAACTGGTGAAAACGCAAGCCGGAGAATGACATTCTGCTTTCCTTCGCCGTTCAGGAAATCGAGCGCTCGCAAATAGCGCGGCACTTCGTCATCCGGTGTGCTCTCTGACGTAACGAGTTCGGCTAACAAGTTGGCACTCTGCCCAGCGCGGGAACGCCAGATGATGTCCCGCGTCGCCTTGTCAGACATTTTCACACCGGTTGCCAGATACGCAGGCAACACAACGTCCCAATGACTATCGGCCGCAAGCCCGAGAGCTTCCAGGTACCAACGATCTTTCCCGTCGTATTGCTGAGCGAGAACTGCCCACACGCCGGCCAGTTCAGACTCAGGAATGTCATTGCGGGTGAATTGCTCACGCAGGCCAATCAGCAGTTCGCGACGAACAGCTGGCGAAGCGTCTTTCAAATTGGCAAGGGGAATGACGTCCTTAGCGACGAACTTTCCATCACGTACGAGTTGGCGGGCCAGTCGCACAGTCAGACAGCGCAAGTCGGAATTGCTCGACACCGACCCGAACTTCATCAGAACAAGCAATTCGTCTTTGTCAAGATCCAACTTCACAAACGCGCCCAATGCACGTGCCTGATGAATGGGATTATCAGACTTCAACATCGCCTCCAATGCCGGAATAGCCTTGCGTCCCATGCTGTGGAGTGCGGTCCAACCCAGATAACGAGCACTCATGTTCGGTGACTTCAGGGCTGCAATCGCACCTTCGGGAGTCGAGACGTCGATGGGAGCGACGTCGTACTTCGCTGATGCTGCCCCCTGAGGAGCAACACGGAATACGCGACCATGTGCCGCGTCCTGCATACGGTGTCCACCGACGCCGGGATCGTACCAGTCCGCCACCATGAGCGAACCATCAGGAGCGACGCAGACGTCGCTTGGACGGAACCACTTGTTGCGGGCACCATCGAGAATGTTGACCGCTTCGGCGGTGTAACCAGCACCGTCGGGCTTGGTCACATACGCGCGGCACACGTTCACGCCAGCATCAGTATGAATGGGATGTCCCTTGAACATGGGGAGCAAATCCCCTTCATAGGAGCAAATTCCGGTTGGTGCGCCGGCTCCAGTCTGCAGCAAGTTCGGCATGACGCCAGGATCATTCAAGTGCCAGTGCTGGTGCGGTACTTCCGTTTCCATATTGGTACGAGGCTCTTTCCAGCCTGCCCCAGTGAATTCGTCCTTGTAGCCGTAGTTGCCGTATTCCATGACATAGTTGATGCGCACGCCGCGGTTTCCGTCGTCGTCGTTGTCAGACTGCCACATGGCGCCGAAGGAATCGACACAGACCTCCCAGTTGTTGCGGAAGTTCCATCCGAGCGTTTCAAACTGACTGCCATCGAGGTTGCAGCGGAAAACCATACCTTCCTGGTACGGCTTGCGATGATCATGCACTTCGTTGCCCATTGCATCGACAATGGTGTTGCCGTCCTTGTCCTTAATGCGACGCCCGGCATTGCCGAAATTGAAGTACAATTTGCCGTCAGGGCCAAAATGCAATGCGTGAATTCCGTGGTCGTGCTGAGCACCTTCGATTCCGGTGAACAGCAGTTCCTTACGATCGGCCTTCAGGTCACCGTCTTCGTCAATGAGGAAGAACACCGAGTCCAATGCCGAAACAACGAGTCGCAGGCCTTTGCCTGAAGGAGTTGGCAACACGAGCAGGCCGTGTGCAGAGTCGACGTCGTGTCCCTGGTAGAAGGTGGTCGACTTGTCAGCTTTGCCGTCGTGGTTGGTGTCTTCGAGGACGAGAAGTCGGTCCCCTTCCTTGCGTTCACCAATAATGTCCTGATTACGGAAGGCCCGGTAGTTAATCGCCTCGCTCACCCATACCCGACCGAGGTGATCGACATCAATCGAGGCGGGGTTTGTCATCATGGGTTCTGACGCAAACACCACGGCTTCCAATTCGGGATGCACATCCAGTTGTTCGATGGCGTCAGCCACTTCATGACTTGCCGGACCACCGGAGTCGCCGCTGTTGTTCGTGGCCAGGAATGCAGCCGACGGACGACTGGTAAAGACGTGGAATTGAACTGAGGTTTGATCGCCACAGTTGCCCTGGTCGGTCCCGCCGTTATCGAGCCCTCCACGAGATTTGAACTGAGTGAACTGATGATCTTTCGGTAACTCAAATTCGATGACCGAGTTGGCGTGCGTTCCGAATCCATACTCGACAGGGCGTCCAGCGATACGCAAATCACCGCCCGAACAGTTCTTGTTCTTCTCGACTTTACCGAACTGTGATGAGGCCGCCTTCCAGTTCAAGCTTGTCAGAGCGACGGGCTGGCCTTCCCCAGCGACCAGCCGTGGCTCCGCCCAGTCGGCCCAGTCGCAACCGAAACCATTACCGCCGTCGGTCACAACCAGCCACAAGCTTTTCGCGCCTTTAATATCGGCAGCGATGTCCACGGCATGCCCAGGAGTTGCTGGTGTGACTACCTTAGATGAGAATACTGACTTCACGTTCCCTTGCGCGAGCTTTGGTTCCGCAGGCTTCGGCGCCGCTTGAGCATTACCTGGCTTTGGTTCGTCCTGGTTCGCTTCCAGTTCTTCCTGAGTTGGAGTCGCCGACTCGACACCTGCAGACGGAACTTCTCCGTGGGCTGCCCATACAATGGCGTTCAGAACCAGTTTGCGGAATGAGTCATCACCCCAGTTCTTGTGGAAGTGTCCGCCGGTGAAACCGAAGCCGCGCCCCTTGCCGTCAGGCCGATCATAAGCCCAGGCCACGTGCTGCGGTTCTTTTCGCTCGAGGACTGCTTCACGAACCGCCGGATTTCCACTGTGGGGACCATCGGGCCGGTTCAACGTTTCCCGTGGAGGCAGTGCCGAAAGAATCGGTGTGACACCCTTCATCTCAGGCACAAACCGCATGTGGTAGTACCACTCATCATTGATTTCAATGCGCCCGACACCACTTGTAATGGGGTGCTGCGGCAGATTTTCAAATACAGCCGTCCAGTGGGGATTCACAGACCAGTGTGGTTCGAAGAAACCACCCATCCATTTCAGGAAATGGTCTCCACAGTCACCTGCAGTCGTTTCTACGGCATAGTGAATGCAAACCAGTCCGACGCCCTTTTTTGTGAGGTGATCAAAGTCTTCGAGTCGATCATTCAAATAGTGACGACCACCACCATCACAGTAACTGACCACGCAATCCACGTTGTCCATTGCCGTGGGATCTTTCGGCCATCCGTTCGTGTACACAGTCGCCACGACCGACAGGCCCTTCTGTTGGGCCGCTGTGTTGAGCTTCTCAGCCAGCAGCAGGCAGCCGGCATTGTGTTCGTGTGAGAAGTAACCGTGACTTGGTGTCCCAGCGACAAAAACAATCTTCTTGCGATTGTCCGAAAGCGGAAAACGCTTTAGCCGAATGTTCCGCCACTCAATTTTCATGGGTGGACCAGAGTGAAGCTGCAGAGCCATCAACCCAATAGGGTCATAGCCTGAGGCATCTTCGTCGACAATTTGAATGGTCTGATGACCATTCACGCTCAAAGTAATCGTCTTCCCCTGCGCCTTAATGGAGTAGCTGTTCCAGTCATCAATGTTGACGTGACTGAACAGTTCAGCGGCGTCAGCCACCTGTTCAACCTTGTTGTCCTCGCCCTTGGGTGTGATGACGACTTTCTGTCCGCGGGTCGCCAACACTCCACGCTGGGCTTCATCGTAAAGACATCCCAGCCATTGCCCCTTGCGATCAATATCTGCCTGATAACCAATGACGTGACCATCTTCTCGCTGCACGCCCCGGAACTGAATACCGCTATTCGCAGATTCGGTTCCCGAAATTTTGAACTCAAGACGCAACTCGAAGTCGTCGACCTCACCCAAATCCCAACGCAGGAATGTATTGTGCGTGCAAGGATTTGCTTCCGTAGACTCACCCACAATGCAGCCGTCTTCGACGCGCCAAAACTTCTCGTCCCCCTCCCAGGCCTTCCAGCCAGCTAGGGTTTTTCCATCAAACAGTGAATGGAATCCTTCTTCGTCAGCCGCCCGACACAGTCCCGCGGTGGCAAACAGCAACAAAATCGGCAACAAACGTTTCATCGAGGCGTTCTCTCAAATATCCACAGAACCAACCCCAGCAGAGATTGGCAAAGATTTATGTGACAAGCAGTAACGTAGCGAATCTGGGACAGGTCGTCACGTGAGCCGCAATTCGGCGACCGCTACTCCCACAACAAGTTACCGCTGCGTATGACTTTGCATTTCTGCAGGTCAAACGACGTTTCCCCCGGCGAATGGTCCGGCGCCACCTTAAAGGTCACCGGCTCCTCAGAAATTGGCACCACGCACTCATACACCGTGTAGCCCCCTTCCGTTTCCGGCGTGTAGAGAAACGTGAGTTTCCCATCAGCCACCGAAACGGTTTCCAAAGTAATGGACCCCAGCCCCATTCCGAACGTCATCTTCTGAGAAGGCGGAACGCGCGTGTCGAGGTAAATGATGCCCGCTGAGTCGTATCGGAATGCTTCAGATGGAATGGGTGATTCGTGAACAATCGAACCGCACCCGCCGAACAGGAAGACAGCGAGCAGCACGACAAGTCGTACTTCGTGGGCCGGTTTCTTAATGAGCAAGCTGTGGGCTCCTTTCCACGCTGATTATGCGCCCATCGCGTTGGACTGGTCAAGAATTCGTGGCAATCTCCGCAAAATGATCGTAAGACCATTGAATGCTCCACACCGTGCTCGACCCACTCGGTAGTGGCGACAAATCAATGTTGGTTGCTGTATGATGACTGGCCGTAAACCAGAATTCATGATTACCTCAGGATGCCTCTCATGCTGAATCGATTTTCTCTTCGCGTTGCTTTCGCCGCATTGGTGATGGCTGCTGTGGCTCAGTCTTCTTCCCTCGCTCAGGCCGAAGATGTGAAGCCAATTCGGGCGCTGCTCGTGCTTGGTGGTTGCTGTCACGACTATGCCACGCAAAAGGAACTGCTGGCGAAAGGAATTTCCGAACGCGCACATGTGGAAGTGGTCATCGCGTACGATCCTGACAAGTCGACAGAGCATTTGAATCCTGTCTACGAAAATGCCAACTGGGCTGAAGGGTTCGATGTCATTATCCATGATGAATGCTCGGCGAACGTCAAAGACCTCAACGTCATCGACCGGATTATCGAGCCGCACCGACAGGGGTTGCCTGCTGTCATGCTGCACTGTGCCATGCACTGTTACCGCAGCGAAGGGTATCCGCAGGCTGTAACGCCGTGGTTTGAACTGACCGGCCTGCAGTCGACCGGACATGGTCGTCAGGCTCCCATTGACGTGAAGTACCTCGAACACGACGTCACAAAGTCACTTGGGAACTGGACCACGATTAACGAAGAGTTGTACAACAACTTCACTGGTCGTCTGCTCGATACGGCATCGCCCCTCGCGCGTGGTACTCAGGTTACCAAGAACAACAAGGGTGAAGAGAAGACTGACGAAGCGGTTGTGGTTTGGACCAACATGTACCGCGATCAAACGCGCGTGTTTTCCACAAGCCTGGGGCACAACAACGAAACAGCGGCAGATGCCCGTTACCTCGACCTCGTCACCCGTGGCCTGCTGTGGTCGTGCGACAAGCTGAACGACAAGTATCTGAAGTAATCTTTCCAATGGGAGGGCGAAGCTTCCACTAAGCCGCATTGGGTATTGATGTCCCACGCAATCCAGCTTGGCAGGAGTCTCGTAACCAGTCGTGTTTGAAACCAAGGATTTCGCCGTGATGAAAAATTCACACATGATTTGGGCGGTGACAGTCGCAGTCCTGCTGGGATTCAGTCCGGCCGAGACTCAGGCTCAGGTGAAACTCGTCACGTTCGACGTCGATGCCACTCCGCCACTGGGAAGTGACATGGCGTACGATCCGGTGCGCCGCATTGATGAACTCTCGCTCCGCTGTCGTGGGATTGTGCTCACGGGAATCGACAAGCCGATTGTCCTCTGTGCCGTCGACTGGATTGGCATTGCCAACGAAGGGCATGACGCATTTCGTGAAGCTCTCGCTGCCGCTGCCGGGACAGACGCGAACCATGTCGCCGTGCATACACTGCATCAGCACGACGCTCCCGGTTGCGATTTCACCGCCGAGCGGCTGATTCGCGACATGGGCCTCGAAACCTATGGGAGATTTCAGGGGGCGTTTCATCGTGAAGTCATCCAGCGTGCTGCCTCGGCAGTGGAACTTGCACTACCCAATGCAAAACCGGTAACGCACTACGGAACAGGAAAGGCGATTGTCGAGAAGATTGCCTCAAACCGCCGTATTCTGGGTGAGGATGGAAAAGTCCGTATCACTCGTTACACCGCCACGCGCGACCCCGCGGTGCGCGACGAGCCGGAAGGGGTCATTGACCCTGAAGTCACACTGCTTTCATTCTGGAACGGAGATGAACCGCTCGCTGTGCTGAGCTACTACGCGTGTCACCCGCAAAGTTATTACCGCACCGGTGTTCCCAGTCCGGATTTTCCCGGTATCGCTCGGTTCGTACGTGGGCAAGCGGTCCCGGAAGCGCTGCACGTACACTTCAATGGGGCTGGTGGAAACATCGGGGCTGGCAAGTACAACGATGGCAGCAAGCCGAACCGCATGCGTCTGGCATTGCGCTTGGCTGACGGAATGGAAGCGGCCTGGGAGGCGACCGAGCGCCATGAATTGCAGGCCAACCAAATCGGCTGGGAAACCGTTCCTGTGAAGTTGCCACCCGCACCGCATTTGATCAAAGAAGAACTCATTCAGGCGCTAAAAACTGAGCCACCGAAAGGCTACATCGCAAAGGCCGATCAACTCGCCTGGATCATTCGCTGTGAAGCCGGCCATGAAATTGACATTGCATGTCTGCGCGTCGGCAATGCGCGCGTAGTCCATATGCCCGGCGAACTGTTTGTCGAGTATCAACTCGCTGCCAAACAGCTTCGGCCCGATCTTCATGTCAGCATGGCAGCGTACGGAGAATACGGCCCCGGCTACATTGGGACCGAGATCGCGTATTCCCAAGGCGGATACGAGACAAGTGAGCGTGCCAGCAACGTCGCACCTCACACCGAGACAATCCTGATGGACGCCGTTAAAAAGCTGCTGCAGTCAGATGCTTCAGCAAATTAGTTCGAACTCGACTACGGTCGAATTGTCTGAACGCCAATGACTTCAACTTCAGGATGCGAGAAGTCGAGCACGAGTGGTCGGTCGGAGACGTGTGCTCCCATGTTTCCAGCGGCATCGCGCACTTCAATGCGAACGAAAATCGCATCGGAACCGGTGTCCTGTGGCAACGTCCAGGGATAGTTGCCCGTGTTGGGAAACCGACCTTCAATGAGCTTCCATGGTCCACTCGGAGCGTTGGCGTAGTACAAGGCGACAGGACGCTCACTCAAGTCGGTGTCGGGTACGCTCCACCGGATGTTGACTTTCTGATCGCCACCGACAACAGGTTGATCCAGCGGATACAGTCGTGGCTGCGGTGGGACCTGGTCAACCAGAATCGAAAGGTCGGGCAAGTCGCCGGGCTGCGGCGGAGGAGCGACCATTCCGGCCCCACTTTCGACGCGGAATGCAAATCCGAAGGATCCGTCACGTGGAACAGCCACTTCCATGGGGGAGCGGCAGTCGAGGTCGTTGTCGTAGAACCACCATTTGCGTCCACCATCTTCCGTAATGTACAGAGCGACCGAACGCACGCCCGAATGTCCAACCGACTTCACGTTGTATTCCAGACGGAAGTGGCGTGAGTTAATAAGTTGCTGACGCACGACGGACTTGGCGGGTGGTCGTGTTGCCTGCGGTGTTGGAATTGAAGGTGTGGCATTCGCTATGACAGGTGTAGGCAGCGTTGGGGGCGCTTGCGGCTCTTGCAGAAATCCCGCAATCGACTGTGGAACATCCTGATTCGCCGGAGATTCGCCAACCGGTGACTGCATGGCCGGGCGTGGTACCTGCTGCGGTTGATTTGCCGAACTCGACGTATTGCGAAGTGGAACAACCGACGGCAGTTCGTCTTCTTGAATAGAATTGCTGGCTGGGATTGCGCCTGCGACGGGGCGACTGAAATCAGGCGATTCCTGTCGGTTGCGCTGAGGTGAAATGGTCGCGCGTGATTCAACGGACTTCTCGTTGCCAGCCAAATCGGCAACTCGTCCACGCACGACAACCTCGCCACCGGTTTCGACCCCCCAGGTGGTTTGCCCCTGACGATCGGACCGAACGCCCACTTCAGACCATTGACCGGACTGTGGATCCTGGAATTCCAGCATCATTGTCCGCAAGTCGAGTGCGACGTCGTCGGCATTCCAGACCAAACGCACGCGACCAGGTTCAACTTCTGAGAGGTCCAACTCAAAGTTTGGCCGCTGCGTATCAACAATAACTTCCAGAGAGGCTTGATGGGCTCCTCTGGGCAAAATGGTTCCATCAGCACTTTTTGTCTTCACAGAAAACCAGTATTCCCCGTCGCCGTTGGCTTCAAAGGGAACGAAGCCTTGTCCGGGTGCCGCACTGCCTGCCAACACCCAGTTCGCACCATTGTTCGTGGAAACATACAGCTGCACTTCGTTCACGCGCAGCCTCGCAATTTCCTGGGTGTCAAACTCGAAGGGGATTTTGAAGCGAGTTGATTTCGTGTAGGACGGACCCGCAAAGACATTTGGGGCAGCGGTGGCAAACGTGAGTACGGCCAGGCAGCAGAGCGCGCAGATCAACCACCTCCGGTTTCCCGGCAGATTTCGCGCATTCGCAAGTCGACTTTGCATAGTGAACCTGGCCAATCCGTTGTGCCAGGGCTCCCCCCCCGACAGCCGTCGTCGAGACACACTCCCTCGTCAGGAGCGATCTATAGAGACCGAGCCTTACTCGGAGTATCGTCAGATGTGGCATTTGCACTTCAGTCGATTCTGACGGCATAAATTGCCAGTTCGATTCCGTTACATGAATTCTCCGATTTGCCAGTGTCTTGAGATGTCGTGGCAGATATCGATTCTGTCCTGCGCTCTGTGGGCGACCCTCATGGCCGATTGGGAGAGCTTCTGATTCCTCCGGTTCTCACGAACGTACCAGTTTCGCGGGCTCGACACGGGATATCGTTCTGACGACTGCAACGGCTGTGACGACCAGTTCGATGGCAACTTGCATGAGGATTCCAATTGCTCAGAACCACACTTTGCTGGCAGTTTGACTCGGTCGATCATCGAAACGGAGAGGTGTCTCGCTCCGCGCCTGTCCGCTGGTGAAAATGCCAGTCAGACCAACAGGGACAAGGGAGTCCCGACGAAACTGGTTGGACTGGCGTGAGCGGCCCCAACGTCATGTGTGGATGGATCGACCATGAAGCGATGGATTTCAAGCATTCTGTTTGCGTTTCTCGCGATGGTATTGGCAACTTGGATGGCCATTGCCAACGAGCCCGTAGAGCAGGCTCCCGTTCGGTTGCTGGCCCCCATTGCCATTGAAGACGACGGACCCAATGCGTCAATCGACGAAGACGTGGAGCCGGTCGCTGCCCGGCAAGTGGTCCAGTCGGAATCGCATGGGTTTCCCCAGGCACGCTCGGCCAAAGCTGACGCCAAAGCCGCGCCACGAATTAAGTCTTCCGATCCAACACCGGCACGCGAACCTCTGTTTGCTCATCTTTATCGGAACTGGGGAAAGCCGAAATCCACGCATGGCCCGTCAGCAACTGAAACACGTGGTCCATCAACAACTGAGTCGTACGGTCCGACGCCGACCGAACAGCATGGTGCCATCACTAATGAACAAATTGCGAGGTCCGAATTGGACAGGCTTCGCAAGGATTACGTGAGGCCAAGCACCTCCCAAGAACGAGCAATTGTACACTTGCCCGATCAAGACGAGTCCCCAGTTGACGTGGAAGCAGCGCCGTCCGGCTCGGCGCGACAAGTCGCCGCAAGCAGCGAACGTGACGAGCGTCGTTTCGCTGGAGAGCAACTGGTACAAGAAGCCTTGGCGGAACCAGCACCACCAGAGATGACTCTGGGTGACATTCCCCGAGACTCCACCCTTTGGTGGGAAAGCCTCATGGAGAAACGACTACGACGCACCCAGCAGCCGCTACCTGTGAACATCGACCTGCTCACCGTTGGCACATTGGAACACGCACCGCAAGTCGAATCTCTCAAGTCGCCCTCAGAGTTCCGCATTGTCTACTTCGATCAACCAGACAACAACGTTGACTGGCACTCGTTGTGGAATGCTTGCCAAGTCAAACGAATTTCCCCCGTCGAAGCCACACAGGACACCGCATCAAAGTGCCTAAGTGACGTCATTCGGAACCGATTCCGTGGAATCAAGCAGCCGAACGTGGCCGCGAGTGATCCACAACCAGCACACGACGCTAGCGACGACAATGAAAGCATTCAAATTGCGTTGTCGTGCACGCAGCCGTTAGTTGATAAGGCGGAGCGAGCGTACAGTTACGATCGAATTGCGTACGTACAAATGCAGCAGGAGTCGTTTGCTGAGACTTCCAATGAATTGAATCAGCAACTCGGTAACACTGTGAAAGCGTACTGGAATCTATACGCCGCACGGGCTGCCTGCCTGCAACAGCAAAAGCTGCTCAGCGATGCTGAAAACATTGTGGCCATGCTCAATCGAAACCAAGATATTGGGCTGGGAAATCGACAAGTCTTACGTGCGGAAACCGCAGCAGCGAATCGGCGGTCGGAGTTGATCCGAGCGGAAGTTGCACTGCGAAATGCCGAGTCGAGACTTCGCACGCTTGTGAATGATCCTCGACTTACGCAGTTCGGTGAGTTGGAGCTCATTCCGTTGGAAGCCCCGACTCGCGATCAGATGTCGCTTTCCGTAAAAGAGAGCCTGCAGTCGGCCGCAGTCCATCGAGCTGAAATTGTTCGAGCTGCCGCGCACGTGCGAGCAACTGGTCAGCAATTGGGAATTGATGACGAGGAATTGCTACCGGCGATTGAGCAAATCATTTCAATGCAAATCGCCGAACTCGCCAGTGGCAATATTGTCGACTTGGCATCCAAAGATGATCGCACCATCGTCACGCCGGGTGGAAACGAGACTCTGATTACACTTGGTCGCCTGGCTCCGGGGTTGATTAACGACCGAAAACAGCGTGAATGGGCGGCTACGATGCAAGACTTCCGTACGACGCTACATACCGAACTCAAAAAAGTGGAAACACTGGTTCGTGAGTCGGGCACGTTGTACCAGGAAATGGTGAGCCGGTACGAGGTATTGAAAGCGGCCCATGTCGAAGCCAATTACCTGGAAGACCAGTTCCGCTTCCAGCCAGGAACGCAGGATGCAGCCGTCTCGCTGCTAGAAGATTTGCTCAAAGCTCAGGACAGCCGCGCCAATGCGGAGCGCCGTTTCGTGGAGTCCCAAATGGCCTACGTGCTTTCGTTTACTCATGCCAGACAAGCGGCGGGAAGTCTCGTCCAGGAAGTTGTTGGAAGCCAAAGCACCAAATCGCTGGTGCAATAGAAATCGCAACGGCAAACCAACTGTGAATGGTTTTTGTTGCGCTACTGCTGCGACATGAGTTTTTGCACCAGCACTTCGAAGCCGGGAGCTTCCCGAAGTGCGTGCAAGTCAGGGTCGTCTCGCATGAGTTCGACGTCCGCAAATCCCAGCTCAATCGATCGATCAAGATCTTTGAGGGCCCCTTGCGTGTATTTGTCAATCAGTTCATCGCGTCTTGGTGACTCGGGCTGCGTGCGCAGGTTCTCGACGGCACGCCCATAAACGCAGGCCGTGTTGTAAGCGAAAATGTCGTCCTCTTTGAATCGGTCGGCGGCGGCCAGTGTAAACTCCACAGCCTCTTCTGGCTTGCCCTGCCGCGCTTCGACAATGCCAATGCCGGTAACGGCCTGGCCATCGAACGGATTCAATTCGTATCCTCGCTGAAAACTCTCCAGCGATTTTTCGAGGTCATCCTGTTTCAGGTAGATGTTTCCGAGCACGGAGTAAGCGAATCCCAGTTCCGGATCAATGTGAGTCGCGAGTTCAAAATAGCGAATGGCATTTTCATTCGAGTTCTGTCGCCAGTGGTAAAGCCCCGTTTGCGCCGCGTTCCAACCGGGCGAAAGCTGCATTTGCAATTGGAGTGCGTCGAGCGTACTCGCCAGACACTCTTCAAACTGATGTGCGAAACAGTGGTCGCGAAACTCGGCCAGGGCCTTCTTCGATTTGGAGCCATTCAGTCGAGCGATGGCATCGACCAGCGGATTGACGTATTCGCTATCGGGGGGATCGTTACTGTTTTGAATGGCCTTCAACTGCTTCAGAATAATTGGTTCAACTTCCGGCCCCCCTTCCGCAACCAGGATATTCAACGACATCCCGCGGAGCGTCGACTCCTGGTTGTTAATATTCGCAACGGCCAGCTCGCGTGCGACAGGCGAATGCTGTTCCTGCAACGCACTCAGGACGGCTTGTTTTGCTTCGAGTTCAAAGTCCTTAAAACGGCGAGCCAGGATTTCGTTCGTTTCCAGGTCTCCCGTTTGTCCGAGCAGACTGATGACCATGATTTGCTCTTCGACGTTCTCCGTGTCCAGTTTTTTCACCAGCAGAGGCGCGAATTCGGGATTTCGAACCCGCTGTAGAAATGCAACCAGAGTTTCATCGAGTTCCCCAGAATTCAGAAGTGTTTTCGCGTAGCTGAGCGAAGCCTCTTCCGCTTCCCGTTCGGGACGTTGGGACAGCAAAGTAAACGCAACCTTTCGAACCTTTTCATTAGAGTCGTTCAGCCGGTCCTCTATGAGCGAAATGAGTTGGGGATGCCCAAGCACAGAGAGTGCGTGCAGTGCGACGACGCGTAAGGCGGCGTCTTCATCGGTGAGGCATTCCTCGACAAGCCCGACGCCTTTGGGGTGGGGATAGCGCACGAGCAACTTGACCAACTGGGTTTTTGAAATCGGAGGGTTCGAAATGACGGAGTCGACCAAAACCTGAATTCGACCGTGCGGCGACCGCATAATGGCCGTTGTGGCTGCAGCGCGTACCTGCGGGTCGTCACTATGCAATTCGAGTTGGATACGGGAAAGCGCAGCGGCACTGTCAAACTGTCCCAAGGCTTCAATGGCGGCACTGCGCATTTCCGGATCGTCGGCTTCGCTCAACTGAACGACGGTATCGAAATCCTCTGACTGCAATTGGTTGGCAACCGTCCGCAGCAAAGCAATTTTCGAATAGTCGTGCCCAAAACGAAGTTCCTGTCGCACAACCGAAGGCGATGCCACAAGAAATACGTCCTCCAATGCACTCGCCACGGCCTCTTTGACTGAGGGATACATGATTCGCAGTGCAGCGGGATCGATGTATCCGCTTTGTTGAAAGGGTATGACTCCCTGCCTGAACGGAATATCCAGCAACTCCTGCGGGAGCACATCTTCATTTGGGAGTGACGGTACTGCCGCGAGATACAGAAGCCGCCCCACGTGCAGTCGTGGTAAATGAACGAACAGAGGATTGGGATCTGTGTCCTCGTCCATTGTTTCCACCAGCCAGTCGAACAGTGTTTCCGAAAACGGTACTGCCTTTTCATCCCAACTTATGACGAACCGTTCCACGCCCGCCTCGTTCCAGGCGGTCATTTGCGTTGCAAGATCGGCACAGTTGACCGAGTCGAGGTGACCTCGAACGTGCAGCCAACCCAATGCCCCTTCTGGACCGAGTCGCGTGGCTTCCAGTTGGAGTCGATTCGAAGAACTGGCACGTAAATCGACAGTCGCGACTTTCTCGCCCAGAGGTACATGCAGTGCTAAATCGATATCGATGGGAAAATCGGGGATTGGAGCAAACAAGACCGAGACGCGTCGAATTGTTCCGGGAGCAACCTGAACGGGGTCTCGTTTTCGGATTTGCTCGACGTCCACGACTTCGTCATCGAGTTCGATGTAGTAATTCGGAAACCGTTCGGGCAAATTGCCGCATTGCAGTTTCTTTTGTCCGCATTCCAATTCGACCTTACCAAGGTCAACCTTAACTTCCTGGTCGGTGGTATTGGCGATGATTAGTCGAACGGCAAGGTAACGAAGTGGGGCAGGACCGTACGCTTCCGCCGTCTGTAGCCCGATGGATTCTGGCCAGACGACAACAGGAGCCGTCATGTCGACGCGGGGAGGAGGCTCCCTATTCTTCAGCTTGTCGACAAACGCTGCGGCAGTAATTTCATCATCTTCGTCGACAACGTCGACCGAGACGACCTGCGGCGGTGACGGGAGATCGACGAACTGTCCCCATGTCACGGTCACGAGGTTGCTCCACGCAACAATGGCAAACAGTGCAATTCCGAGACGATTGTATGATGAAGCGGGCATGGCAGGAATCCTGGCTGTCATACCGCATTCTAGCATTGAATGCAGATGATTTGCCTGCCTGAAAACGTTTTTTGGCAGTTCGGCATCAACTCGTCGACATGATGGCAATTTCCAGTTACAGCGGACTCGGCCACAACGTCACCCCAATGATTGTCAGCAACAGGCCGAACAGCCCCATGGCTGCGGTCATGGGTGTGATGTATTTCAACGCTTCCTGTTCGGTCATGCCGCTCATACGAGCGATGACCAGAAACCCGCTATCGTTCATCCAGGAAATTGGCTTTGACCCACAACCAATGGCGAGCGCCAGATAAATAGGATGAAAATCCAACTGGCCCTGCTGCACCATCCCGGACAGAATTCCCGCCGCGGTCATCATGGCTACCGAAGCTGACCCCTGAGCTGTGCGTATGGCTGTCGTCAGTAGAAACGCCAGGGTGCAGAGGACGACCGGTGATGACTGCGGCAATGACTCAATGAGATCGGCGACTCCTGTCTGTCGAAGTGAAAGACCGAGAGCGCCGCCAGCAGCGGTCACAAGGATGATGACTCCAGCACTGGAGAGTGCCTTTTGCATGGAGGTGGAAAGTTCCGCGAATGACGGTCGTTTCTGGAACAGCAGCATCAGCATGGAGAACAATGCGGCGAGCGTCATGCAAATGTTCTTGTCACCGAATACGGCGAAGAACTGACGGACAGACGACCAGTTTCCCGCACTGACGGGCAACCACTCCGGTGGTGAGGAACTCTTATCCAGAAGTGCCTTACCGGTAATGAGCACGACAGGAACCAGAATAGGACTCAGTGACAGCCACAACGACGGGAGGGACTCGTCGGAACGCTTCATCGTCTCTTCTAAATCCGCGAGTGTGACGTCGGGCGACTCACGGAGCGGCAGCGTGCAGTAACGATTCAGAATTGTCGCGTAGACGAGTCCAAAGGCAGCCGTTCCCAGTCCCACAACGAGACCGGCGAATATCATCAACCCCAAATTGATTCCCAGCTCTTCGGAAACGGCAAGTGGACCGGGAGTTGGCGGGACCAGCGAATGCGCCATGGTGGCGCCGCAAACAATGGTGAGTACGTACAACAAATAGCTGCGTTTGGTGCGTACATGCAGTGCTTTCCCGAGAGGAATCATCAGGAAAAACACGGTGTCGAAAAAGACCGGCACGCCCAGCAGAAAACCGCTGGCAGCAAAGGCAACAGGTGCCGCACCTTCTCCAAACATATTCAAAGTCGAACGGACAATCCGATCTGCCGCGCCGCTGTCCAGAAGGCATTTTCCAATAATCCCCGCCATGGCAATGATGATGCCAATCTTCAAACAGGCGTTGCCGAAGCCGCTTGCGACGCGCGAGCCAATTCCTGTCTCACTCTGTTTGATAGCGGCCTTGAAAGAATCACGGGGGACGACTCGCAGCTTTGCCATTTCTTCTGTGCCGCGAAATGACGTCTCATCCTCCAGTCGGGCCACGGGAAAACCGGTCTCGTCGTCTTCGAGGGAGGCAATCTGCACACGTCCCAATTCGTCGTAAGAATTCGACGTAGGATTCAGCCCGATAAGCACAAGCCGGTCACCGACTTCGTAATTGCTACCCTTGGTTTCGATGAGGAATGTCTGATCATCGATTTGCCGGAGCACCGGGAAACCCGATGTTCCCACGAAGAATCGATTCAAAGCGCTCGCCGGAGTGAGAGCCGCGACAACAAAGCTGGCGAGTATGAGTGCGAGAAATGCATGTAACCGCAGCCACAGAATGCCACCGACAACAACCGTGACTCCAATGAGCATTACCAGGAGTGTGTACGTCATGTGGTGCATCGGGCGTTAGGTGCGTTCATTTTGAAGGACCACGAACTATAATGGGGACCCATCAGCGGTGACAAATGGGTTTTTGGCCTCAAAATCCGCATTCGCTCCCGACAGCGACGTCTTCCTTAACTTCTGAGCGTGTCATGATTCGACGTCTCACACTACTGTTCGCCATCGGCCTCCTGAGTACATGGTCTACGGAGGCCTTCGCGAAAGCTCCCAACGTTGTGTTCATCCTGACAGACAACCAAGGCGCGTGGACTCTGGGCTGCTACGGAAATCCTGACATCCGTACACCGCACATCGACCAACTTGCCAGTGACGGGATTCGATTTACGCGAGCCATGGCAAGCAATCCTGTCTGTTCGCCCACACGGGCGACCTATCTCACAGGGCTCATTCCCTCTCAGCATGGCGTGCATTCGTTTCTCGACCCCAAATTCATGATGGGACCAGAGGCTTACAATACGCTGCAGGAGTTCACGTCGCTCGGGGAAATCCTGCAGCAACAGGGATACGTTTGCGGACTGAGTGGCAAGTGGCATTTGGGAGCCAACCTGACGCCATCGGAGGGATTCACATTCTGGACCACCAAGCCAGATGGTTCCACCCGCGAATTCTATGACCAGACTCTCATTGAACATGGAGAGACTAAAGTCGTTGCTGAATACACCACCGACTACTGGACACGCCGGGGTGTCGAGTTCATCAAGGAAAACCGTGAACAGCCGTTCTTTCTGTTCCTGGCGTACAACGGCCCCTACTCGCTCGGCAACCTGATGCTCAACCGGGCCAAAAATCGTCACGCTGATTACTACGAAGGGCACACCTTCACAAGTTTTCCGGTGGACACTATGCATCCCTGGCAACATGCCAACAAGCAGTTCCACAACAAGCAAGTGGCCATGGAACGGGTGGCCGCAGAGACGAGCGGTGTTGATGACGGTGTCGGGGAAATCATGAAAACGTTGGATGAGTTAAACCTCCGTGAGGACACTCTTGTCGTATACGCGGCCGATCAGGGATGGATGGGGGGCCAGAACGGCATGTGGGGCATGGGGGATCACTTCCGACCAACGGGTGCCCACAACCTCATGATGCAGGTCCCCCTCATCTTTTCGCAGCCGGGCGTCATTCCGAAAGATTCGACATGCGACGCACTCGTCAGCAATTACGATTTTCTGCCCAGCGTGCTGAACTACTTGGGTATGTCTGACCACATGCCCAGGGAGCCGAAATCACCAGGACGTGACTTTTCTGCAGCGCTTCTTGGAAAGAGCTTGAGGTGGAACAACACCGTCTACTACGAAATGGAAACCTGCCGCGCCCTGCTCACTGACGACTGGAAATACGTCGCCCGTTTTCCCGAGGGCCCATACGAACTGTACGACATGCACTCCGATCCCCACGAACGGGTGAATCTCTACGGACAGCCAAACATGGAAGAACAGGCGGCGGCGTTGCACAATCAACTTGGGGCGTTTTTCGACGAATACGCCAATGCGGAATATGATATCTGGAAAGGTGGCCGTTCCAAGGCCAGGAGACACACGCCTTAGCCTGGATTATTCGCCGGGCGGGTGCAGTCCGCGTCAAGCACTACAAGTCTACGGGGCCGCAAGTAGTTCGACTTACTGTTCCTTGAGCACCTTGGCCGCTTTGTGCAGCAACTGGTCGATCGCGCGGCCCAAGTGTGAGGAGGACGGGCTCACTCGCGTATTCATGAGCGCCACCATGTTCATTCCGTCATGTCGGCGTATGAGAATTGTGGCTGTACCCGGCAAGGAACCGGTGTGCCAATGGTTAACCTGTCCTTCACCAACCACGCGGTTCTGCCAGCCGAGTGAATAGTAGACTTCCTTCTCCTTACCTTCGTCGTCGTGACCAGCCAATCCTGGCGGTCGGGAATACATCAGGCCGATGCTGTCTTTTGAAAGCAGCGGGCTGTTCTGCACGTCATCGAAGGCCGAGGCTAGACGGGCTAAGTCTGAGGCTGAGGCAATCCAGCCCCCGTGCGAATCCATCGCTTCCAGGTTCCATCCTCCATATGGCGAAGGAACCGACTGCTCCAAGTCCTCTGCAAACACGGAAGAGTCTTTCCCCGGATGGTAGTAACGCACTTCATGAGGTGATCGACCGGCCAAGCGTGTAGCACCTATTCTCATAGTGTCGACGCCGACCGGAGCAAGGACATGCTCTTTGACGTACGCTTCATAACTCTGGCCAGTCAACTTCTCGATGACACGACCCAGCAGGCAGTAACCAAAGTTGGAATACGCATAGCGCTCGCCGGGATCGAAATCGAGTTTCTGTGAGAACATGGCCCGGATGACGGTGTTCTGGTCTGCCGGCGGCTGAACCCCTAACTCGCGCGCGAAGCGAATGGGTTGGAACATGGCATCGAACGATTTGTCACGGTCCCATCCGCCACGATGTTCCAGCAAATGTTTGATGGTAATTTCGCGCAAGCGGGCATCAAACTTCTCATCTGCAGCGGCAATATCCTGTTCGAAATCAAGCACCTCGAACACCTTGTCGTCCAGATGAAGTTTTCCCTGCTCAACCAACTGCAGAATGGCGATTGCCGTAATGGGCTTCGAAACACTGGCAATGCGGAACAAACTCTCCGTCGTGACCGGTTCTTTCGCAGCAATATCTGCGCAGCCATAGCCGCGTGCGTAGACGAGTTGGCCACCCTTGGTGAACGCTACCGAAACTCCAGGCACGTGGTGCTCTTTCATGAATTCGCGGAGCAATTCGTCGATTTGTGAAACCGACGGACCATGAGCTTCTGAAGCAACATTCCACGCCGCTGATTCCTCCTTGTAGCCTGGACCACGCAGCACGCGTCCGGGACGGGCGTCGGTTTGTTTTCCATCCTGCAGGACAAGGCTGCCATTTACAATGACATGCTGCATTCCTTCTGAGAGGGCGTGAGGATCAACGAAGTTGGCATGGTCGGTAAGTTGTTCGTAGTCAAACACAATGACATCGGCTGCCATGCCAACGGCGATTCGGCCACGGTCGTAAGCAAGAATGTCATTCGCCGCGACCGCACTCGCCTGCGAGACGGCCTGTTCCAGTGAGATTGCACCGAGGTCACGCACGTAACGTGAAAGCATGCGAGGGAACGAACCAAACGCCCGAGGATGCGAAGCGATCCGACCACCACCGGCGGGACCAACGTCGGTGCAGAACGAGACGAACTCCTGCTGCATGGCCAGGATTTTGTTGGCGTCGGTCATGGTTTCCGGCAGTGCAAACGCTCCGGCCTGGACCAAGTTAAAGAAGGTGTCCCAGGGATCTTCGTTGTGAGCCTTGGCAATTGCGGCGACGGAGAGACCGTCCTGCGGCTTGTAACGAGGGACATTCGTGCTGCCAATGACAATGCGGTTCCAGTCGTAGCTCGCGTGCCGATACCAGTTTTCCCAGCCGTCGGTGGTCTCCATTTCTCGCCGAATTTCGGCGCGAAGCTCGGGATCATCCAGTCGGGCTCGGAGTTTGTCATACCCTTCGGTGAAGTGCCGGGGATGAATAAGAGCCGCAATACCCAATCCGTTATTCACATAAGGATAAATGTCAGCGGTGACCTGTTGGCCCGTCGCGCGGGCCGCTTTGATGCGGGCAATGGCGAGTGGCATCTTTCCCCAGTTCTGCCGTCCCGCCGCTTTCAAGTGAAAAATGTGTACGGGCGTTTTCGCCATTTGGCCGATTTCAATGGCCTCGTCTATTGCTTCGAGCAGCCGGTCCCCTTCATTTCGCATATGCGTGTAGTAGCGGCCACCGTATTCTCCTGCCGCTGCTGACAGGGCTGCGATTTCTTCCATTTCCGCATAAACGGCTGGCGGATAAATGAGTGCCGTCGAGACTCCAATAGCCCCGGCCTCCATGCCTTCGCGAACCAGCTGCCGCATTTGTTCGAGCTCCGCCTCTGTGGGGCGACGGTCCACTTCGCCCAGTACGATTTCCCGGACCTGCGTGTGACCGACTGTCTGCACCATGTTGACCGGCAGCCCCTGCATGTCGACCAGCGCGAAGTATTCCGCCATGGTGGTATAGCCCTGACGGACCTCCTGAGACGTACTCAGCGGCGCGGCCGATCCACCTTCGCCTGCATTAATAGTGGTAATGCCCTGCGTCAGCAAATTGATAGCCGTCTTGGGATCATCCAGCATGGGCGAGGCCGTTTGCCCCATCATGTCGATGAAGCCCGGAGCGACGACCAGGCCCTTCGCCTCAATGACCACCTTCCCTTCGTCCGCCGCAAGATGCCCAATGCGGATGATTTTGCCATTGGCAATGCCGACATCAGCCACATACCACGGGGCACCACTGCCATCGACGACTTTGCCGCCGCGGATGACAATGTCCAACGACTGTGCAAACGTCATTTGTGGGCTCAGTACAAGGGAAACAGCGGCGACCAATAGAAATCGACAAAAGTGCGAAACGTGCATGTGCATCCCCTGGTGACCAGATGAGGGTTGTCGTTCGAACAAGTTGAGCGTCTGGTTACGGCGCCAACAAGTGTGTCTGCACAAACTCCACCGCCCGTGCGCTGACGGCATCCCCCGCACCAGCTACGCCATGATTGGCCCCGGGAATGACGACGAGTTCCGAAGTTGCTTTCAAATCTGACAACTTCTTGTGCAGGTTTTGGGCGTGTTCAATGGGGACAATGTCATCAGCGTCGCCATGAATTTGCATGAGTGGCGGATCAAAAGCATCGGCGAACGTAATAGGTGAGACATCCACCATTCTCTGGGCGTCCATTTGGTCCGCGGGCGTTCCTGGTTCGTAACCAATGAGCTGCCGGTAGGCAGGATGCTGATGATCGATGTTCTTCAGCAAGGACCAGTCGGTCGGTCCCGCGAAACTGATTCCGCAGGCAACCCGGGATGATTGTCGTTCCACTTGATCATCTGAGGTCGGCTGAGCCACGTCGTCGTGCAGTGTGACATACGCCGTCAAATGTCCGCCAGCGGAACCGCCCGTTACGCCAATGCACGACGTGTCGATGTTCCATTCACGTGCGTTGAATCGCACGAACTGAATGGCGTGCAGACAGTCATTGACCTGTGCGGGATGGGGTGCGACGTCGGTGAAACGGTATTCCACGGAAACGGCAGAGGCTTTCTTCTCCGCCACCAGTCGCAGCACCCAGGGGGGTACGCCACGCTTTGATCCTCCACGCCAGCCGCCGCCGTGAATGAAGACCACAACCGGCGTCGGCTTGTCCGATTCCGTCAAATAGACGTCAACACACTGGGCGGGATGGTCATTATCGTAGGCAACGTCCGTAAACGTGGGACGCACTTGCTGCGCGACCGAAGTGTTCTCGCCAATGACGGCAAGCAGCAGGAACAACGCACACCACTTCATGGGACTGAACATGACTTGCTGATTCATTATTGGGCCGCCCCTTCCTCATGCTCTTCGGAGTGAAGGACTTCCAGTTGAATGTTGCGGTAGCGAACTTCCGTTGCGCCGCCACTGTGCAGTTGAAACGCGATAATGCCTCGTTCAGCGCCGGCGGGATCATCCAAGTCGACACACGGCTGACCATTGATGAATGTCCGAATGTGATGATGTTCGGCAATGACCTCATACGTGTTCCATTCGCCGGGCTTCATGTGCGCTTCACCGGACTTGTCCCACAGGAGTGCGCGGCCATGTTCTTCGTAGAGCTTGCCCCACCAGCCGGCACCGATGTCGGCCTGATAGCCACTGACTTCACCTTTCTCGGCTTTGCTGCGGAACTGAATGCCGCTGTTACCTGCGTTGTCGACAAGTTTCACCTCCAGTGTGAGATGGAAGTTCTCGACTGCCAAATCACTGACAATCCACTCGTTCCGTTTCAGCCCATCCGTCCGGCCGACCAGTTCACCGTTTTCCACGGACCACAGACCTTCAGTGCCCGACCACCCTGCGAGGTCCTGTCCATTGAACATTGCTGCGGCATTGTCTGGAGTGGCCAGCATGGGGGTTTGCTGTTTCCCCTGCAGGTAGGCGATGAGCGAACGCACCTGGTGCGGCGTGAATTGCTTCAGCTGATCGTCCGGCATCATGGACTGTTCGCTCACAGCGCGTTCTTCGATTTCCGCTTTCGGAATGACGACAGGAGCATCAGCCGTTTGCAGGGTAATCGAGTTCTTGTCTTCGGCTTTAACGAGACCCGTCACAATACGACCGTTGGTCGTGGCAATAATTGTGGGCCGATACTCGTTCGCCATGACCGAGCTGGGGTCCACAATATTGCTGGCCAAGTAGTCGATATTGGCCCGGTTCGAACCGGTGAGATCGGGGCCGACTTTGTTCCCGACGCCATACAGCGTGTGACATTTCATGCAGGTCTTTCCAAAGATTGCTCGTCCCAGTTCTGCGTCGGCTGGCGGCAATTCTTCCGAGGCAACAAGAGCTTTCAGCTCCGCAATCATTTTGAGTTTGTCCGCCGCTGATTCCCGGGCAGTACCCCATACCGATTTGAGCATGGAGTTAATGTCTTCGTTCTTCAGGAACTGCAACTGACGCACCAGATCGGCCGTCAGGTCAGTCCCGGCAATTTGCTTGGCCTCAATGGCCTTGAGGACCGACATACCGGTCGCAGTACGTGAACACAACGTGTCGAGTGCCATACGCCGCTGTGTTGGCGAAAGCTTTGCGTATGCTTCCAGCAGCGCTGGTCCGATGGATGGGTCGTCGTATTGTGCCATCCCGCGAATGGCTGCTTCGCGAATGGAGTCAGTCGCCGAGAGCAGAGACTTCAGCGTCGGCACCAGTCCGGGGTCATTGGCATCGAGCAGTGAATTGAGGGCGACCAGCCGGGCTGAAGCGTCACCGTCATTGTCCTCAATTCGAGACCGCATGGCCGCCAGCGCGGCTTCATCACCGAAGGTCACGCCGAGCGCTGTCGTTTGCAATTGCACTTCCCGGTTTTCGCTTTGCAGTAGTCCTGACGAGACGGTGCTCCAGCCTTCCGGCGCTTTCACGCGGCGCTGGCCTTTGAGGCTGGACCGGATGGCCTGCAAGAAAGTTAGTCGCATTTCATCGGAGTCTGCATCTCGTAGTCCGTTCACCAGAATGGCCAACGCGTCTCCTGTGTTTGAACTACCAATCCGACGCAGCATGAACTCGCGCAGCAGCGGGATGTTGTTTCCAGCGGCCATGGCGAGTGCCAGGGCCCGATTGGGATCGACGTCGGCCAGCGGTTCGGCCGCATACCAGTACATGAGTGGCAAGTTGTGGTCGTTCGCATCATCGGAATGTGACGTGAGCCCGGCTAATACATCCCAGCGCTGCTCGGCAGGGAGTATCTGAGCCGCCGAGGCGAGGTAGAGCCGAGTGACTTGCGAGGCATCTTCACGTGAAAGTTTCACCACTGAGGCCAGCAATTCGTCCGGCAGCGCTCCGCCAGTGGCTTCCATTGCCAGTTGAACGGCCCAGCCGCGAACGTATGGGCTTTCATCAGCAAGCATTTGCTGAACCGTCTCGACCGACAATCTGCCGATGACGTGCAGTGCCCAGGCAGCGCGCAGGCGGCGCGTTTCGTCTTCGTTCTCTCGCACGACACCTTCGAGATATTCAACAGCGGTTCCATCGACGCCTTTGGCCGCGTCGCGTTCCTGCAAGTTCCGACGTGCATGACGCACATACCAGTCGTTCTCGCTGAGCACGAGCTTGGCCAGTTCCAAGTCGGAAGCCTGAGCGAAATCAATGGTCGGAACCGACGACTTCGATGGTCCGTAGCAAACCTTGTAAATACGACCATTCGTGCGGTCGTGAATTTCTGGTTCGCCGCGGTGACACGCCTGCATGTCGTACCAGTCAATCATCCAGGCGTTGCCGTCCGGTCCGTAACGAATGTTGAGAATTTGCGAGGCCTTGTCACCGGTCAGCAAAAAGTCTGGACCGTGGCTGCCAATGTAACCCGAACCATTCGGCTTCAGGACATCCATGTTCAGCCGCTGGCCGTGGATGTTGTTCATGAAGATTTGGTTGCGGTACTCCGCCGGCCACAACCCACCGAGGTAAATCATGGCTCCGGCGTGAGCATGGCCTCCGCCGGCTGCGTCGGACTTGCTGTTACCGCCGTGAGGAGTCGCTCCCAGATAATGGCGGTGATCAGCAATGGTGACAATGTCCTGGTAGGTGTAAGGATTAAAGTGCTGTCCACCCTGCCGCTGATAACGACCTCCCTGAATCATGTGATACAGGTGCGGAATCACACAGGCCGTAATGAAGGCCTGTCCCTGATCATTGAAATCGACGCCCCAGGGGTTACTGGTGCCATGAGCGAAAATGTCGAACTCATGCCGCAAAGGATGGTACCGCCACACCGCACAATTGAACGGAATTCGTGCTTCATCTGGAGTTCCGGGCTTTCCAACGCGTGAATGCGTAAATACGCCGTGGCAACCATACAGCCAACCATCTGGTCCCCAGATGAAGGCGTTGAGTGTTTCGTGCGTGTCCTGATATCCCCAACCGTCCAGCAAGATTTCGGGCTCTGAGTCTGGTTCATCGTCGCCGTCCCTGTCCGGGATGAACATGAAGTACGGAGCCGCTCCGACCCACACGCCGCCGAAACCAACTTCCAGACCACTGACCAAGTTCAGCCCTTCAATAAACACCTTCTGCTTATCGAGCGAGCCATCGCCGTCGGTGTCTTCAAAAATCAAAATGCGGTCACGGCCCTTTCCCTCTGGTGCACGACGCGGATACTCATACGCTTCGGCAATCCAAACGCGGCCGCGGTCATCAATGGCCATGGCAATGGGCTGTTTTACTTGCGGCTCTGAGGCACCGACAACGACATTGAAACCTTCTGGAAGTTTCATGGCCTGTGCGGCTTCAATGGCTTTCAGACCAGCGAACGGATATTCATCGGGGACCAATGCCACAACTGGGGGCGTGAGTTGACCGGGGCGTTCCTGATGCAATCGCAAGTGGTCGAAATTCAAATGCCCCCAACCACCCTTGTGACCATCAACCAGTCGCACGAAGACTTCTTTTCCGGCGTGTGCACGCAGGTCGACAACAATCCGTTGCATGGTTTCATTGTTGTTGCCGACCGTCTTGTAAATGACTTCATTCGTATCTTTGCGGACGAGTTCAGCCCGCGTGTTGTCTCCATCGCCCCCATTGAACAGGAACGAGGCGTAGGGATGTGCCACGACAAATGGAACTGACGTCAGTGTGCCGACGCGTGTGTCGCCGAATTTCTCATATCCACCAATCCAGTATTTCCCGGCGTGGTTGCTCTTCATGTCGGTGCGCCGCGTGTTGACGGTATCCCCTTCGATAGGTTGACCTTCAAACGCATCACCGTCGGCGGTCCAGTCGGTCAAGTCGCCCGTCTCAAAGTCGAGGTTGAGTTCCTTACCGTCCGCTGATTTGGCTTTCACTCCTTCGTTGGTCTTCGCAACCTTTGGTTTCGGAACCGGCTTTCCGGCGACGAAGGAACCATCTGGCTGTTTGATGCGCAAATAGTCGATGGCCACCATGTAGGCTTTTGCCGCCTGTGGGTTCGCCCCGACAATTTGAATGGACAACGTGTGCCGTTTTCCTTCGACTGCGAGTTTCGGGAACGACAACACGCCGGTTGTAATGACTTCGGTGTCGTAGAGGTCGATGGGCTCGCCAAGTGGCTTGTCGTCCAATTTGAGTTGCACAATCCCGTAATCCCGTGCACAGGTCAGGACAATGTCAAAGTCGACGGTGCCGGTGAATTCGGGCAGGTCGACGCTCAACGTGTCGCCGGGCCGGGCACCCGTCCACCATAGCTGCGAGGCGTTGCTCCAGCGGTCGGCCTTGAAATTCTTCATGTCCTGCGACTTGGCACTTCCGCCGGTGACTGCCACCTCCAGGACTTCCCCTTCAATCGCACCTTCGGCGAGGCCCGTCTTCTCGCTCAGTTTTGACTTTGGTCCGCGTTTGGCATCGGCTGTATCAACCTTTGTCAGCTTCGGGCCTTCGTACACCTTGGGCTGTGCCGCGAGCCACTTTGCTTCGTCGACTTCCTGTACCTGATGCGTCAGCACGTGCGATCCGAGCATCCCGCCAACCACGATATCTGGAAGATGGTCTCCATTCACATCGACCACGGAAATCTGTCGGCCAATTCCTGAGGAGTCGGCGGCGAGATATGGCACCCAGTCGACTCCTTCTGCCGTTCGCACCAGCTTGAACCAGTAGACGACGGCTCCGGCATCCCACATGGGACTTTGTTTGTGATGCGACCAGTAGGTCTTGCCCGTCACAATGTCTTTCAGCCCGTCACCATCCATGTCGACCAGCGCCACGGAGTGCAGTTCGCTGACGACGAGTCCATACTTATTCTCGGAAGCGTGCTCTCCCATAATGAGATGGTGCTTGAAGGAAACTTCGTCCCCCTCCTGTACCTGCTCATACCAGCCGAGACCGAACTCATGTGCTTTGTGGCTCGTGATAATGTCGTTGTCACCATCACCGTCGACGTCGTAGGCGTACATTTCCGCGCCGCCGTATCCGGTGGTGAATGAGACTTCATGCTGCTGCCAGCGGGAGTTCTTGGCGTCTTTAGCTGGCTGCTCGAACCAGCCGCCGGGATGAATAATGTCCATGCGGCCATCACCATTCACGTCACCAATGCCTAATCCGTGACCGAACCGGCCCGCCGTGATTTGCTCCGAAATGGCATGAAAACTCCACTTGTCAAATGGCTCGTCCCAGTTCACTGTGACAAAACCAAAGTGTCCGTCGCGGGTACAGACCAGTTCGGGACGTTCGTCATCGACAATATTCACGAACTGTGGTGATTCGTTCGAAACCCAATCGAACACTTCATGCTTCTTCCAGTGCGAGCCAAGCCCTGCCTCCCCGGGATTCTCGTACACATACGCAGGCGTACCTGGAAACCCGGCGGTGAGCACGTCATTCCAGCCGTCTCCGTTGAAGTCGTAAATCCAGTTGAAGAAGTTGTCGGCGTATCCGTTCACATTCTGAGGAACAGGAGCGTAGATTTCGTGCTTCGCTTTGAAGTCGGGCCCGGCAAACCAGTAGGGACCGTAGACGACGTCGGCGTTGCCATCTTTGTTGATGTCTCCAGCGTTCGCTCCTTCGGAGAAGTAAACGTCAGTCAATCGCTGACTCTGAAAGGTATGCACCTGATGTTCAGCAAATGCCGAACTTCCAACGCACAGAAGTGAACCAACAACAAACAGGCGGGCGCGCAGAAAAAGTGAATTCATTGATTCCAATCCAGGTAACCAGGGCAGGCTCAATTAAGATTCGAAATGGTAGCACGCGGTGAACGAGAAGTGCGAGCAACCCGCACCGCCCGTCGGACATTCGAAGCCTCAGAGTGACCGGTGTTGTCGCACACGCGTATCTGTTCCGTTACGATGACTTGCATCTCTTCTTCATTATGCCGTTCCACTTTCCACTCCTTTTTGAACCATTGTTCCTGCCATGAAGATTTCCCCTCGCCTGCTGGCCGCGCTGGCCCTGATGTGTCTCTTTACTCACCCAATTCAAGCCGCAGACAAACCGAATGTCGTCATCGTCTTCGCTGATGACCTTGGGTACGCCGACATTGGCCCGTTTGGTGCTGAAGGATACGAAACGCCGCATTTGAACAAACTCGCGCAGCAGGGGCGGACGTTTACGAGTTTCTATGTGGCCCAGGCTGTGTGCGGTGCTTCACGGGCCGCTTTGCTCACGGGGTGTTACTCCAACCGCATTGGCATGCTGGGGGCGCCGAGTCACAAGTCGAACCACGGCATTCATGAGCGCGAAGTGCTTATTCCGGAAGTCTGCAAGGAACAGGGTTACGCGACGGCGATGTTCGGCAAGTGGCACTTGGGGCATCATCCTCAGTTTCTCCCGGTTCATCATGGGTTCAATGAATACTTCGGACTGCCTTACTCCAACGACATGTGGCCTTACCATCCAGGCGGACCAAAACTGTTTCCTGATTTGCCCATGATTGAAGGCGATGAAATCGTGAATCCCAGCGTGACGCCGGAGGATCAGGTTCATTTGACCGAGTGGTACACGCAGCGGGCCGTGAAATTCATTGACGAACACCACGAGCAGCCCTTCTTCCTGTACGTCGCCCACTCCATGCCTCACGTACCCCTGTTCGTAACCGACCGATTCAAGGGGAAGGCGGAACAGGGATTGTTTGGTGATGTCATTATGGAAGTCGACTGGTCGGTGGGTGAAATTGTCGCAGCATTGGAACGTCACAAGGTGCGAGAGAATACGCTCGTTATTTTTACGTCTGACAACGGTCCTTGGCTGAGTTACGGGAACCATGCGGGATCAGCGGGGCCTCTTCGCGAAGGAAAAGGGACGACATGGGAAGGCGGCGTGCGTGAGCCGTGTGTCATGTCGTGGCCTGCCCGTATTCCGGCTGGCACTGAATGCAACGAACTGACCGCCACCATCGATTTGCTGCCGACCATCACCGAAATCGTGGGTGGAAAACTGCCGGAGCATGACATCGACGGCAAAAGCATTCTGCCGCTGCTCGTGGGCGTTGATGGTGCCAAGACACCACACGACAGCTACCTGTATTACTGGGGGAACCATTTGCAGGCCATTCGCAGCGGCGACTGGAAACTCCACTTCCCGCATGAGTACCGGAGCCTGACGGGCACGCCCGGCATTGATGGCAAGCCAGATGGTTATACTCAGGCCAAAACAGGTTTGGCACTTTACAACTTGGGTGATGACGTTGGTGAGCAGAATGACGTGAAGGACGCACATCCCGAGGTCGTCGCCCGACTTCAAGAGCTGGCGGAAGCGGCCCGCGTCGAGTTGGGAGATTCTGCCACAAAAACGCAGGGGACGGGGTTCCGTGCGCCGGCAAAGCTGGCAGATTTCCGGCAGTAGGAATTGACGCAACTTCGTGAATTCCTCACAGTCTACTTAGCGCGACCAATTGAAGTGAATTCCCGGCGTCTGGGACGTTGGCACTTCGTACCGGTTCCAGGCTGGCCAGACCACCCGTGATTGACACTACCAATGCTTCTGCTCCACCACTGATTATTGTCGGTGGCAGTACCCGATCGGCTGCATTTTCAGCCGTAAGAGCGGGCTTTCATCCCATTTGTTTTGATCTTCACGCCGACTTGGACGCACGACAGGTGGCGAGCTGCCATCGCCTGGCGGAGTACCCTGAGTCAATTCCGCAAGTTCTCGCCGACCTGCCAAGGACTCCCGTCATTTATGTTGGCGGCCTCGAAAACTCGCCGGAAATCCTGGATGCCATTCAACAGCACCACGAATTGTGGGGCAATGGCGGCGAAGCACTGACGAACAGCCGCGACTTTACGGTGGTGCAAGAAGTGTTACGCATGTCGCGAGCACCAATTGCCGAGTGGCGATTTGCGGCAGACACACCTCCGCGAGACGGCAATTGGATGCGTCGTCCCCTGGCCGGAACCGGTGGGCGGGGAATCCACATTTGGGATGAGGGAGAACAGTCGACACTCAAGCTGACTGAACCTCATGGATTCCAGCAACGGATTGAAGGCATTCCACACTCAGCCCTGTTTATTGCCGACAACGAAGTGGGCGACGTACAGTTCGTGGGCGTAACCCGGCAGTTGATTGGAATTGAGCCACTGGGCGCACAACCTCATCAGTGGTGTGGAAACATTGGGCCCGTCACGTTGCCTGTCGAGGTGGAACATCTCGTTCGTCGCGTGGGCAATGTGCTGAAGTGGAAATGCGGCATGCGGGGGATGTACGGCGTCGACTTCATTCTTGGGACAGATAATCGCCCCTGGGTGACGGAAGTGAATCCCCGCTACCCTGCTTCGGCGGAACTCTTGGAATGGGCAACCGAAAATCCGCTGTTACAGGCACATGCACGGTGCTTCGGTTATCAACCCGAAGCACCTGCGGCCTGGCGCGGCATGCCGGTTGGTGACTTTTGTGGTAAAGCAATTGTCTATGCCACAGGTGACTGTACCGTGAGCCCGGCGGCGCGCGAGTTCGCCAAAGCCTCAAACCCATGGCAATTCCCAGCCATTGCCGACATTCCGGCACCCGGTACTCAGTTGAAGTCGGGTGATCCGATTTGCACCGTGTTCGCCACCAGCGCAAATGCTGTCAATTGCACGACAACATTGCTGGATCGAGCCCTGGAAATTCGTGAGCAACTCGCCCAACCAGTTGGCTGATTCTGCTTCACGAAAAGTCACCCTTAAGAGGGAACGTCGAGCAGCGTTCCGAGCTCCAGCATGGCGTTGACGCCTTCACGCAAGACCTCTTCCTGATCGCGTTTCCAGTTTTCCCGGCACCAGACGTCGAGCTCATACCAGCCCTTGTAGCCAGCCTGCTCCAGGGCCTGAATCATTTCGGGTAGTCGCAGAATCCCCTCTCCGGGCATGGCTCGGCTGTTGGCACAACGCGGTTCCCGCGCCCAGTCGGCAACCTGTACGAGTTTGATGTCGCGGGCTAATGATGCCAGACGGTCAACCAAACCAGATTCATGACAAGAGTGATACGTGGAGAAGCAAAGGCCAAGTCGTCGATGCCCAACTTGCTTAATAATTGCCTGGACTTCAGCCAGCGTTGTCAGAAACGACCACTGATCTTCAAACTTGGGATGCATGGGCATGAGGGCCAAATCAACGCCACACGAGTCAGCCAGAGGCAGTAAAGTCTGTAATGACTCCACAAGCAAACGCCGAGCGTGTGAAGCAATATGCCCAGCCTGAGGGCCGCTCAGGACGGTGACGACTCGACACCCAAGTCGGGCCGCCAATTTAATGGTTTGCCGCGCTTCCTGGACTGCTTGACAGCGAGGATGCCCATTGAACCCGGTAAATGCGCCAATCCAACCCAGGCTTGAAACCTGCAAACCGGACTGCCTGATGTCCTGAATTAACTGATTCGGCAATGTGTCGTACAGCTTGCGACAACTCAATCCAATGCCCTGGATATTCATCGCGGAGTAGGACTTCAAATCTTCGTCTACTGACGAGCGCAGCGTTGTGAGCTGATTGACTGAAATCCGTTCGGCGTACGTTAACTCGTTGTCTTGCGATTTGCGCTTCTGAAATGGCGAAGGGGTACGTTGTGAAAACACGTGAATTCCCGAAAAGCAGAGAACAATGAAAGCACCGGTTCAGAATTCGCGTGAAATACGCTGTCTCTGAAAACACAATGGGCAACAGCAACATGCCGCAGGGTTTTCACCAAACGGGTATGTCCTGTCTGCAATCTGCTTAGCCAGCAGCGTTCGTCTTTACCGCAGGATCATCAGCCACATTGACCCACACGTGCACGTGGGGCGATCCGCGGAAATGCCAGACAAACGACGGCCCTTCAATGCGCCAGACGTCCCAGACTCCATCTTCTCCAATGTCGTCATCAGAGTAGAAGGAGAGCGAACAGGCATCGAGCCCGCCCTGTGCCTCAAGGCACTTGGCCACTTCGTTGCGATCGGAAACACGGTAAGGTTCGAGCAACGTTTTCAACACATCCTGGGCGTGTTCTTTCTGATCGGCGGAGAGATCAGCAATGCGAATGCCGGGAAGTTCTCCTTTCGGACCTTGGAAAGAAATTTCATCTTCCGGTGGGCTGAATTGCACCAGTGCCTGCTTCCGCTGTTTTCCATCCAGCATTTGATACAGGTTGTTGGCCTTCACCGCCTGAGGCCAGAAGACATTCCCGGGATGGCCAGCTTCTTCATTAAACGCATCGGGCGATCCTTTGGACGCATGGCCGTAGAAAATGGGACCACCAAATGCCACGTGTTCTTCACTGTTTCCATCACAGCGAATGGTCAGGTGCCGACCGGTCATCACGAATTCATACTGATCGGTGCCGGGCACACCGAAAATGGCGATGGTTTGTTGACGTCCGTAGCCGCCGGCATCGTCCATGAGCTGCTTACGGATTCGATCATGCCATTCGGGGTTGTAGAGCCCAAAGAAGAGGGCTTCGATCATGTCCTGCTGATTTTTGTTGAAGAACGAGCCTCCAACATTGAGTTCGCGACGGTCGGTAATGCTCCAGTTGTTGGAGACGTGTGTGCGCAGGAGCCCGCGGTCGTCGTTGTGGTTCCAGTCAAAGCAAACGCGGGCCCGCTGCTTGTCGTTCAGTGATTCATAAAGCTTGGTAACGAGCTGTTCCGAACTGGTCTTTTCCTCGGCGGCCTGTGTCAATCCTCCCTGACCAACCAATGTGGCTGCCGCGACGGCTGTCGCTGACGTGGCCACAAACTCTCGACGGCTCAAGCCGTCCAAAATACCGCTTTCAACAGAAGACCGATTGGACATACTGGAGACTCCGCAACTCAAGGAATCGAGACGAAAGATACTTTGACATGATGTCAAAAAGAATCATCTCTCGTCACTGGAATTCAATGTGCGTTAGTATGCGCGTGCGATTCGCGCGAGTGCAATCGCGGCGTAAAGAATATGAAAAGATTCTTTGAATGAGTGAAACAGACGTGTTCAATACTTGACACCAACACATTCTGCTGCTGTCTGCACCGAGTCAAACAACCGCGACGAAACAAAGGCAAACTCCGCCATGCAAGGACGGCATTTTTCGGAATTGGACACACCGGCATACTGTGTCGACCTCGACATCATGGCTGCAAACATGGCGGCGATGTCGACGTTCATCAAGTCACACAAAAAACAGTGGCGACCACATGTGAAGTGCCACAAAGTTCCCGACATCGCACACCTGCAATTGCAGCACGGCGCCATTGGCGTGACTTCCGCCAAGGCCAGTGAAGCAGAGGTGTTTATTCGGGCTGGAATCGAGAGCGTGCTGATTGCCAACATGATTGTGGGCGAGGCAAAGCTGGAGCGTGTGACGTCGCTCTGCCGCATTGGGAAACCAATTGTCGCCGTCGATCATTTTGTGCAGGCGGAAGCCTTGGCCGATGTGTGTCGACGCCGTTCCGTGACCTGTGATGTCATCATCGAACTGAATGTCGGGCTCGACCGGGTTGGCGTACGTCCCGGCAGTGATGCACTCGACCTCGCACGTGGGATTGATGGACTCGAAGGAATTCAGTTGCGTGGAGTCATGGGCTATGAAGGCCATATGTGCGCAGTCGCTGATCAAGAGGAAAAGCGACGTGGAATTGAAGCCAGCATGGGGCGACTGGAACGCATTCGAGACGACATGCTGCGCAGCGGCATTTGCTGCGACATTGTGAGTGCTGGCGGGACCGCCACATACCAGTTCACCAGCGAACATCCTGCCGTCACCGAGTTGCAATGCGGAGGCGGAATTTTTGCAGATCCGTTCTATACAGGTCCCTGTCAGGTTCAGGGACTTGAATCAGCACTCAGACTGACCGCCACAGTAGTCAGTCGACCCTGCCTGGAGCGGGCTGTGCTTGATGTGGGAAGAAAGTCACTGCATCCCGATATTCATCCGCCGGTTATTCACAGCACCATTTCAGGACGACCACTCCCGGACATTCTGTCGATGAAGTACAGCGCCGAGCATTTGACGGTTCAACTGGGGCCAGATTCACAGTTCCTGACCATTGGTGACAAGGTGCAAATCATCCCCGGCTACAGTGATCACACGACAACACTTCACCCGACACTTTATGGATTGCGAAACGGCTACGTGGAAACGGTGTGGCCCATCGCGGCCCGTGGATGTTTGCAATAGTGCGTCTCAACGTCGTGGGTTGAGATGAGTTTGGAGCCGAAGGCCGCACGGTTGAGATAGTTGAGCACCGCTAAAAGGCAATTCGAAGAATCTACTACGAAACCGGCTCGCCTTCCTGTTTGCTGGCAATCACCGCGTCGAGTTCCGCTTTCAGTCGTGGCAGAATTTCATCGTAGGGATACGCTCCCAGCGACTCAGGCCCCTTCTTCAAATTGACGAAGTTCGGACCGCACCACAGGCCCAGGTCGGCGTCATCGGTCTCACCGGGACCGTTCACGCGACACCCCATGACGGCAATGGTAATGGCGTATTCCTTGGCGTATTCCGTCATTTTCTTGACGTCTTGCGCCAGTTCAATGAACGCCTCATTCTCGACACGAGAGCAACTGGGACAACTGATGATGTTGAGCGTGTTGAGTCCGAAGTCGACCACCGACCGCACACGACCCGCGGCAATGTCCGCGAGAATACTTCGCCCTGCTTCGATTTCTTCATGCTTGCGAACGTTGGGCAGCGTCAATGAAACGCGAATGGTGTCACCAATCCCGCGGCCAATGAGCTGCTCAAAGGCAATGCGAGTTTTGATGATGCCATCAGGCGGCATACCAGCTTCCGTGACTCCCAGGTGCAACGGCACTTCGGGATGTTCTTCGGAAAACCGCTTATTCACTTCGATGACCTGTTGAGGATCGGAGTCTTTCAGCGAGACGCAGAAACGGGTGAATCCGAGCGACTCCAGCAGCGCACAATGATCGGCCGCACTTTCCAGCATGGGAGAAATGGAGTCGCGAGGATCGTACTTCTCCTTCTTGACGGGATCGACCGAGCCGCAATTCACGCCGACCCGCATGGCACAGTCGTGCTCACCCGCCACATCAACGAGGTACTTGACCTTATCCTCCCACGGCTTTTCCCGTTCGTGATGATACAAATGGCCGGGGTTGTACCGCAGCTTGGCGACGTGCGGGCAATGACTTCCGCCAGCCGGTAGTTCTCCTGCAAATCGACACTCAGGTTCGCCTCAACCCGCTGACTGATTTCCGCCAGCGCTTCCGCGTCTTTGCGGCTGTCGACGGCCACCCGCACAATGTCGGCACCGGCTTTCACGAGTTGTTCGATTTGAGCCTGAGTCGCCTCGATGTTCGTCGTGTGCGTCGCCGTCATGCTCTGCACAGCAATGGGATTTCCATCACCAATGGTGACCGTCCCAATGCGCACGGCCCGAGTCGGCTTACGTTGGATTTTGTTGGTTGCGTCCATGTTTCAGCGGTATTCCTGATCAATCCTGCATTACGTGTGATTGCGGGAAGCGTACCAGATGGAACCGTATTCCCCAGCGTCACATTACGCCAAATCCTGTCAGAAATGCATGATAACCAATGAAACACGCAAGCGGAAATTCGCTCGGGCACACCTTAACTGGATTTCAATAAGTGCTTGTTCCAGTGAATGAGGGCTTGCGACTCAACCCAACTTGGCGTCATTCGTGTTCAGGTACAGGCTCTCGGCGCTGCAGCAGTGGGAATAATCCACTGGGATCAACGTTAGGCAAGAACGCGATTTCACCATCATTATCGTATACCAGCCAGAACTCCGCGAAATCATCAGGTGAGTCTTCCTCTAACTCGTACTTCAGCGTGATGGACACGCTCTGCGAATCTTCCAATTTCCATGTCCCATGAGCATCAGGTTCTGGAATGATTACCGAGTCTATTCTCAAAGTTTGAGAGCATATTCGCAATGTACCGCCTCTTGTTTCGAGCCGACCATCGGGGAACAAAATGAGCTGACCTCCGCCTTCGACATCGCTGCCACCCGTTTCCACTCGATATGCGTCGCTGTAATAGTAGACACCTGTAACTTCCTCTGGTTGCGGCATTTCTGTCACGTAATCGTACGTCGGCAGATAACTCCCAGCGCAAAAGAAGATCATCACTCCGGCACAGAACAAGCAGATTGCCGAAAGAACGCCACCAATTGCGATTGCGGAACGCAGCACGAACCGGTTGATGTCGAACTCTTGGGGAGCAACGTCGCCACGAGCCAATACTGTTCGGCTCAGGATTTGCGTGGTGGGTCGCGGGGTGAGGGGAGATTTAGGTGTTGGTGGAGTTCTTCCAGGGTGGCCCAGCCGCTGAAGTAGTGGCAGAGCATTTCCCAAGTCCGTTTGCTGGGCTTGCTGCCGGTCCACAGGCTAATCAGCAGGGATGCGATGACGGCGGCGTACACCTGCAGCGTCACGCCCGATTCGCAGTGACTCAGCAGGTGTCGGCAACCCAGCACGCATTTCAGCCAGCGGAAGAACAGTTCGATTTGCCAGCGATAACGGTACGCAACCGCTGAGTTCGCTGGCAAACGCTCGCCGATCAAACCTGGTCTGCGGTGCCCGTTTCGACAATCCCATGTTCCTCCAGTAGCCTGTGCTTTCCGTGCCATCGCCGCACCAACGCGAACGACACCCGCCTGAATCGCGTCAAGTGGCTGTTCTGCCGACTTCGGTGGTGTTCTCCTGCGGATGAGAAACCCCGTTCTGTGCATCAAATTCGCGAACATGGCGGTTGCGTAGCCCGATCGGCCATAGAACGCTGAACCAGTTCCGAATTGCGTTCTGCACGTTGCATGCTCACCGCCACTTCGAGCGGTGCTGCTCGAACCAAACGCCGCATTTGATGGCTCGATGTTCGGCATCTGCCAGAGTGCCCAGGCCATGCGGGCAACGCGAGCAGGCTGCTATCGATGCCGTTAGTCCGCCAGTGCGCCTGTTGGCGGAGGCATAGCTGAGGTGATGTCGGGCGCTGCCGTTGTGCAAACGGTTCAAGCACCGCCGGATCAACACGCGTGCCGCTCACTGAGCGATCCAGCGATGTCGGTTTGACGACAGCTGGACTTTTCGAGCGTGAACTCTGCAGCCGCAAACTGGTGACCGTCGGATTAAAGAAATAGAGCAGCAACAGTGCGATATACTGATCGCAGAACAACTGTCGATTTCCTGCCTTGTCACGCGCCGTCGCCTGTCCACGCAGCCCTGCCAACAGGTCGTCAATCAGTTGGAAATACTTCAGCCCCTGCAATTTCGTGGTCTTCTCGACACCCTTCCGACTCTTCCGTCCCATCGCCTGCCTCCATGAGCTTGAAACCTCAGAAGCAGAAGGTATATCCCATCAATCACCTGCAAACGTGCCGAAAGTAACGACCATTCCTGCACTTGTGAGCAGGATTGTTGGTCCGCAGTTGTTGAAAGCCCCAGCTCACATAAAGACCTTCTGCAGGAAGTAGTACAGGCTGTTTTGCCAGTGTGTGGGATCGTGGCCGTTGCCGTCGACGTGCCAGATGTGGATTTCGTGTCCCTTGAGGAAGGCGTGCATGTTCTGGCTGACTCCCAGCAGGCCGTCTTTGTTGCCGCAGGAGAGCCACATCAATTTGAGTTGACGTTTCGCTGCGTCGGCGTCAGGTACAAGTTCTTCCGGCTGCTTGGTGTTGGGAGCGGACGAGAATCCGCCGACCCAGGCGAATGTGTCGAGATGCGTCAGGCCGAAATTGAGTGACTGTCCGCCCCCCATCGACAATCCCGCCAGGGCCCGCTGTTCGCGGTTGGTGTCGACACTGTAACGAGCTTCAATGGCCGGGATGACATCATCGAGCAAATCACGTTCGAAGACGGCAAACGCTGGAGCCGCCTCGAAAACATTCCCCTCGGCCCGGTCATTTTTCTGCGCGCGGCCATTCGGCATGACGATAATCATAGGCTTCGCTTTACCGTCAGCCATGAGATTATCGAGCAAATTGCCGGGCTGTGCAAAGCGCTGCCATTCCGTTTCATCACCGCCAATTCCATGCAGAAGATACAGCACCGGGTACTTCTTTTCACTGGAATATCCCGGCGGTGTGTAGACGTTCATTTTGCGAGTCGTCCCCACCGTCTTGGACTCGTATTCAATCATTTCCAGCTTGCCATGCGGAATGTCTTCGCGAACCGCACTGAATCCTGCGGCAGGATCAGGGAAGGCCGCTTTGTCGTCTTCGTTCAACTTCGGCGGTGCACCAAACCGCCGCCGCTGCGGCCGCTCGGGCTGTGCGTCATCTTGTGCAGTGACGGGCAGAGTGACCGCGAGAGTGAGAAAGAAAGCCAGCAATTTCATCGAGATTCACCGAAGTACGGTCCTTGGAACGGAACGCGCGCATGTTACGCCAACGGTGATCAAAGAGGAAATGAATGATACGCTGGGATTGCGAATTCGCAGCACGGAACCATGAGCGCAGAATGACGCTCAGTTGAACCGGGGAGCGGAAATCTTCCGTTCGGGAAAGGAGCGCCTGGTGACTTCTGTCACGGACCAAACAGCCAACAACCGATGGGTATTCCGCTGAGTAGATCAATTGATTGACCTCGCACTGGCGACCAGATTCCATCTGGGCCACCCGCGAACGATTTCGGAGATTCAGCAGGTACGGTCCTGAAGGGCGTTACACAACGGTGAGCAAAAACGAAGATACCGATTGCGATCTAGCAGCTCGAGACGCAATCACCGATGAACGGGGAAATCTCGGGTTCTGAAAGAGTGCGTCTGGTGACTTCTGACTTCCACAGCCGATGCCGCGTTTCGCTCGCAGGCTTCTATACGAATACCCGACCACGGACGCCTTTGCATGAGTTGGGTGCATACACTTTCGGGCAATCCGGAAAATCGCTTGGAATTGAAGTGACCAATGCAGACGGACACAATCGATCAGTCACGATCATCGGGCGGCTTAACTGTATCCTGGCAGGTTGTTTTTTCAGTAGCCGAATTCAAGAGCAGTGTCGCCGACGGCGCGGAACAACTCTGCAGCAGCGATTCGGAATCATTACGCACGAGTTAACAGCGGAATCCAATTAGATCGTTCAGGTGTGATTCGAATTAGGAAACCGTTCCGGAGGACCATATTAGGAGTTGGAATGGCGTGACGTAGAACGCATGCTCGCCGTCGCTTTCAAAGGGCTGGGGTTTCAAGTGGAGTTAACCCCACCGGCAAAAGATGGTGGACGAGATATTGAGCTCGAATATCGGATGGTTTGTCGTTTTCCGATGAACTCCCGGTATTTCGTCGAAGTTAAACACTGGGCAACGCCAGTCCACAACGGCATCATTCGTGACTTTCTACAGGTGGTGATATCGAATCAAGCCGATAGTGGACTGCTCTTGGCTACGAGCGGGTACTGCTCCGAATACTTTACTGAATCATTGACGGAGATTGAACGTCGAAAGGTTCAGCTCGATGATTCACACAAAATGATTGCAATCTGTCGCGCTATAGCCGTAAAATTCCGCTGCAGACACCGTTCGCTTTCGGCGGCGACTGGCGAAATCGTGCTCTTCCCAAACGACTGTTCGAACGTAGTAGGCGAATGAGTGCAGCGTGGGCATACGTTTTGTGTCGCCATTTGGCGTTGCGACCGCGTGCAAGGGCAAGCATGCGACCATTTCAATGGGGGTCGCGTGACTGTCACGAGCGACTCGCATCGGCCAACGTCGGTGTTTTGACGTCTGCGTCCGACCAGCGTGAGCATGCCTTCCTGCGTCGACGTGCGGCATGGTACCGCAAATGCTGGGACGAGTCCCAGCCTACAAATCCTGGACCATTCGCATCAGTCTGCGTTTCTCACTACGCTTGTGTTCGGTTTTCATGTTCAGCTATTTCGTAGCTGCGTGTTTTTACTTTGGACTGACGTCTCCTCCCTTCAATTGTTGTCGTGAAATGAATCGTCGCACGTTTCTGACTGCTGCATCTGCGGTCCTGGCTGCTTCCAACTTGAGTTTTGCCGACGAGAAAAAGCGGCGGGTGGCCGTGATTGGGCATACGGGTCGTGGAAACTATGGGCACGGGCTCGATGTGGTCTGGAGCAAAATCCCGGAGTGCGAACTGGTCGCCGTCGCTGATGGTAGCGCCATTGGTCTTCCGGTCGAACTCGCGAAGCTTGGCATCACGAATGGCTATGGCGATTATCGCAAAATGCTGGAGGAAGTACGGCCTGAGTTTGTCACCGTGGCGCCGCGGCATTTGGACCAGCACTTTGACATGGCCCTGGCTGCCATCAAGACTGGTGTGAAAGGCTTGTACGTCGAGAAGCCCTTCTGTCGGTCACCCAAGGAAGCTGACGACCTCATTGCAGCCTGTGAGAAACATGGGGCACGTATCGCGGTGGCGCATCGAAACCGATATCACCCCGCGCTGAAGCATGTCTCTGCCCTGATTGACTCAGGTGAACTTGGCCAAGTTCTCGAATTTCGCGGTCGGGGATTGGGTGATCAGCGTGGTGGCGGTGAAGACCTGTGGGTGCTGGGCTGCCACATCATGAATTTGATTCATCACTTTGGTGGCAAGCCTATCAACTGCTCTGGCGAAATGTGGCAAGACGGTCGCCCCATGACCCGTGACGATATTAAGCCGGGTGCAGAAGGCCTGGGACCTCTCGCTGCAAATGAAGTACACGCCCGGTACGAACTGGAGAACGGCGTGGTCGCCTATTACGACTCGAAAGCGAATGACGGCACTGCCAAGCGGGGCTACTGCCTGCAAATTGTCGGGAGCAAAGGCTCCGTGTTTATTCATATCGACCGCGATCCTGTGGCCCATTTTGTGCCGGGGAATCCTTTCGATGTTCCTACCAGTCCGGTCCGTTGGATTCCCATTACCACCGCCGGGGTCGACAAACCCGAAGATGATCCCATCGCCACAGAAAGTGTGAAGAACCACGTGCTCGGCGTGCGGGACCTCATTGCCGCGTGTGATGAAAACCGGAACCCCTTGTGCAGTGTTTACGACGGAGCAGTGACGGTGGAGATGATTTGCGCCGTGTTCGCGTCGCATCGTGAACAGGGGCGGGCCGTTTCGTTTCCACTTGAAAATCGTGGCCACGCCCTCGCGGACTGGGCCAAGTCCTAGAAGATTTCAACCAAATGAATTCAGAATTGAGAACATTCGACCTCGCCGTGCTGTTGGCGTATATGCTCGGCGTGTTCGGCCTCGGATGCTGGTTTTCGAAGAAGAGCAGCAACACGCAGGAGTTCATGGCCGCCGGACGCTCGTTGCCCGGTTGGGCGGTGGGGCTGTCGATATTTGGTACGTACGTGAGCAGCATTGGCTTCCTCGGAAATGCGGGCAAGGCCTTCGGCGGCAACTGGAACTCCTGGGTGTTCGGATTGTCGCTGCCAATTGCTGCCGTCTTCGCAGTGAAGTATTTCATCCCGCTGTACCGCAGCACCGATTCCGTCTCCGCCTATTCGCATTTGGAAACTCGCTTCGGTCCCTGGGCCCGCGTGTATGCGCTGATTTGTTATCTCCTCACACAACTCGCCCGCGTCGGTACGATTTTGTATCTCGTCGCGCTGGCGTTGGCGCCGCTTACGGGATGGGACATTCGTGTGATTATTCTGGTGACAGGTGTGCTGGTCACGGTGTACACGTTGCTGGGTGGCATTGAAGCGGTCATTTGGACCGACGTCGCCCAAAGCGTGGTCCTCATTCTGGGGACCGTTCTGTGCGTCGTACTGCTCATCTGGGAAATGCCAGGCGGCGCGCGGGAACTTATCAACGTGGCCAACACGAACGACAAGTTCAGCCTCGGCAGTTTCGATGCCAGTCTCGGATCGCTGGTGCAGAAGGCCCCGTCATTCTGGATGGTGCTGGTGTACGGTATTTTCATCAACATTCAGAACTTCGGTATCGATCAAAGTTTTGTGCAGCGGTACATCACGGCGAAGACTGATGCCGACGCATCCCGTAGCGTCATACTGGCCTCGGTCATGTTTCCGGTCATTTCCATCTTGTTCTTCTTCATTGGAACAGGTCTGTTCAGTCTCTATCACACCGACACTGCACTCCTCGATGAAGTGAAGACACAGGTCGCCACGGAAAAACTCATTCAGGACAAAGTCGAGCCAACCGACGAAGCGGTCGCCGAGAAGGCCGCGACACTGAAAGATACCGACATTCAGGATAAGGTGTTGCCGCATTTCATTGTGCGAAAACTCCCGAGCGGGCTCGCAGGACTCTTGATTGCCGCAATTTTCGCTGCCGCCATGAGCAGTATGGATACCAGTCTGAACAGCGGGGCGACGTTGGTGCTCACTGATGTTTACCAGCGTTTGATTCGACCCGACGCCGGGGAAAAAGAATCGATGCGTGTGCTTTACGGATCAACCTTGTTCTTTGGAATTGCCGGAACAGTGACAGCCCTGGCCATGATTCGTGTGAAGAGTGCCCTCGACATGTGGTGGAACCTACAGGGAATGTTCACTGGCGGAATGCTGGGACTCTTCCTGCTTGGCATGATTTCACGAAAGGCCAAGAACTCGCATGCGGTGACGAGCGTTATCGCGGGCGTTCTACTGATTCTCTGGATGTCGCTGACAACGACCGACCTCTGGCCTGAAGCTTGGAAAGGATGGGCGAACCCGCTTCATCCCTTCATGACCATTGTGTTCGGTACAAGTTCGATTGTGCTCATTGGCGTACTGCTGACGAGTCTGTTTTCGCCGGGACAGCCTCCTCAATCGAGTCCTGCCGTGCCGGATCAATCTGAGAACTAGCAACAGACAGTCACTCAATTCTGACAAGTAAAACCATGATTCTGTCCATTTCCTGCCGCATTGCGGAAAGCTTCCTTTCGAAGGAAGTCGCGAGTTTGACCTTCGAAGAGTTTGCTGATGTTGCTGTCGCCGCCGGATACGACGCCGTTTGTATGCGGGCGTCACAAATTGGCATTCAGTCGAGTCCTGAACAGGTGCAGCGGGCACGTCAAATTCTCGATGAACGCAAGTTGAAGGTCACCATGATTTCGGGTGATTTTGACATTGTCTACAACAACGAACGCGGCCCGAACTGTTTATACAACGTTGGGCCTTACCTCGATTTGGCCGAGGCGCTCGGCGCGAAATTGATTCGGGTTTGCATCAAGAAACCGGAAGACCTCGTACAGGCGAGGCACGCCGCCGAACAGGCGGCCGCGCGGGGATTACATTTGGTGCATCAATGTCATGTGCAGAGCCTGTTTGAAACGGTTCCCGAAATCATTTCCTGCCTGCAGCAAATCGACCATCCTAACTTCGGGCTCATTTTCGAAGCAGCCAACCTTGAACAGTGCGGACAGGATTACGGCCCCGCGACCATTGCCAAACTCGCCCCCTGGATTCGAAATGTGTACTTCCAGAATCAGAAAATGCACGCAGATGGTAAGGTCCAGTTAGCGACATGGTGCCAGGGCCCTGTAAATATTGACCTCATCGAAATCCATGAACCGGGCGGTATCGACTTTGATTCGGTTTTCGAAGGGCTCAAGGGTATTAGCTATGATGGTCCCATCACGGTGCATCAGTCGGGACCAGAGGATGGCGAACTGACCGCAGCAGAGGCAGCGAAACTGACGGCAGAGTTTTTGAAGCAACGGGCTGGGCAGTGGCCTTATCACTCTTTGTCCAAAGCCTGCAGCAAACCTATTGAGCGGAACCCTCAAGCGGACGTTCAACGACCTGATGCGGTCTGAGATACTGTAGCGACTCTTTGAGCACATTGGCTGCGATGGGGGCGGCGACTGTGCCGCCAGCGTTTCCACCTTGTGGTTCGTCGACGGTAATCAGCACGAGGACCTGGGGATCATTTGCTGGTGCCCCGCAAATGAATGAGCAGACGTGTTTCGAATGTGAATACTCCCGGGCGGCAGCATCATACTTCTGGGCCGTGCCCGTCTTGCCGAACACTTCAATTCCTTCGATTTTCGCTTTCGTGCCCGTTCCTCGTGCGACAACATCGTGCAGTGGGCCCTGCACAATCCAGCGGGCGTTCTGGGGCGAGACAACCTGCGACACCACCACGTGCTGCGGCTGCGGTGTGCCAGCACTTTTGAGCAAATGCGGTGTAATGCGGCGACCACCGTTTGCGAGTACGGCATGGGCTGTAATCATTTGCAGCGGCGTGGCGGCGAGTTCCTGGCCCATGGGAATCGATCCCGTCGAATATTGATTCCATGAGGCATACGGACGCAGCAAGCCAGTCAACTCGCCGGGCAACTCCACGCCGGTCGGTTGACCGAATCCGTAGTCGAGCGCGAGTCGATACAGCTCTTCATTCCCGAGGCTTTCGCCAATTTTGGCCATCCCAATGTTGCTCGATTTGACGAGGACATCAGAGACACTGAGGAATCCGTAAGGGTGGTGGTCGTGCAACACCCGCGGTCCCATGCGGTATGCTCCGTGTTCACAGTCGAGATTGTCGTACGGCTGAATGGTTTTGAGGTCGAGTGCCCGGGCGACGACCAGTGGCTTGAAGGTAGAACCCGGTTCGTACACGGCGGAAATGCACAAGTTCTTCCATGCCAGTTCAGATGCATCTTGCGGGCGGTTGGGATCGAGTGTCGGCCGGCTTCCCATCGCGAGAATTTCGCCGCGTTGAGGATCGAGCACAATTCCACACACACCGCACGGGGAATACTGCTTCACCAGTTCATCGAGTTGCTGCTCGAGTCGCAGTTGAATGACGGCGTCGAGTGTGAGGGTGATTTCCGCACCGTCAACTGGCGGCTGGGTGACTTCTTCGAGCACGTCGAGTACGTGGCCTCGGGCGTCTCGCACAAAACGGCGCTTGCCGTCATGACCTTGGAGCTGTTCGTTGAACGTCTGCTCAATTCCGCCGCGACCCTGGCCATCGATATCGCGGAGACCAATGACGTGTGCCGCCAGACTTCCCTGCGGATAGTGTCGGCGGTATTCAACTTTCATCCCGCAGACATGCGCAGGAAGTTGAAGTGCCTCGATGGCCTGTTGCTCTTCTTCAGTGAGGCGTCGTTTGACCCACAGAAAACGACGTGACGAGGCCTCCTGAATTTGCCATGAGAGTTTCTCGGCAGAGAGCCCCAGCACGGGGGCAACCTGTGCGGCGAAGTCGTGGGGATTGTCGAGTGCAGCAGGATCGACATAGAAACTCGGGACCGTAATGGTCGTCGCCAGTAACCGACCGCGACGATCCAGGATATCACCCGGTCGTGCGAGAATGGTTTCGGAACTGACCTGTTGCCGCGTGGCAATCGACGTGAAGTCTTCCTGCCGCCACCACTGGATGTGCAGCAGACGTGCAATGAGAACTCCCCAAATCAGCAGGATGAAAAATCCCACGACGCGGACCCGACCACGCGACTCGTTGTGCGATGTACTCATTTGGTCACCGCACCTCGATTCGCCTGCTGAAGCTGGTGCAGTCGCTGAGGCGATTCCAGTCGCTGCACCTCCAGCCGGAGGCGCGCCTCATCTTCTCGCAGGTGTTCCAGTTCGTACTGTTCCTGGCTGATGTCCCGCTTAAGTGCCAGGTTTCGTTTTTGAATAGCCACACTGGTCAGCGCGACGGCTGTCACCAGAACCAGGGCTGCGAGAAAACGAAACAACATGGGGACACCAATAAACAAGGCCGGGCGTTCCCGAGGAAACGCACGGCCTCATGCCAAAACTCAACTTCGCGAAAGGGAAGGTGATGTGTTGTTTATCGGTAAACCGCCTCTCCGGGAGCGAATCCGACTTGGGCGGCATCGACCGGGAGCCGCAAAACGGTACCGATTTTGAGGTTATTGGGGTCTCGAATGCGGTCCTTGTTCATCAGGTAAATCTGCTCAGCCCGCGTAACCCGACCAAGGTGTATTTGAGCAATTCCGCCCAGCGTGTCCCCTTCGCCAACCCGGAAGGAGGGGTGCCCTTGAGCGTCGAGGAAGAACCCTGAGGGGAGTTCCACTTTCGGCTTGGAGGGATCGGGGCCGGCCAGTTTCGGGAAACGCTGATGCAGGACGCTGGCGTCGGGGATGAGGACAAACATGCCGGGCTTCATTTTTTCAGGAGTCGGAATGCGGTGCTTGTTGTATTCTGCTAAAGCACCGAAGTAGCGACCCGTTCCGTAGAACCCTTTCGAAATTGTCCAATAGTTGTCGCCCGACTGCACCTTGTACACCTGCTCGGCGGGAACTGAGGGTTCCTGCACGCTAATGCGGGAAGCAGGTGCTGGTGACAGCAATGGACGTTGTGTGTTTTCCAGCGGTGCTGGCTCGAAGTTGCGAGCCGGTGGCGTATTGACTGGCGTGGGCTGATAAGTCTCAGCCGGTGGCGTCAGCGGCGTTTGCACTTGTGGTTCTGGCAGCAGACTTGAGGCAGGAGCGGGTGCGGGTTCAGTGGGGAACACCGGACTCAGCGTGGGCGCTGGCTGTGGAGTTGGCTCAGCTGGAGCGAGTGGAGCCAACGGGGCGGGACTGGGTGATGGTTGCTCCGGCGTCGTTTCCGCAGGTCCTACAGGAACGACGGGCGGAAAGGGATTGTTATCTGCCGAAGGGGCTTCCATGCGTTCTTCAATAGGAGGTGCGAGTGCACCGAACGGATTAGATGCAGGTTCCGGCACTGGTTTCTCAATGGGCTCGGCCGCAGGTGCGAACAGATCCTGAGTTTCATTTGGCGGGGCAGGTTCCGTCTGCTGTACGGGAGTGAACTGAACTCGCTCTACTTCGTTTCGTGGGGCAAACGGAGTAAAGGCTCCCCGTTCATGTTGCGGTGTCGCAGGCAGTAGTGGCGGTGCCTGATTTCCCGCTTGTGGTTCGGCTTCAGCCTGAGGAGCGCGGGGCGCCCAAGGACCGCTTTCGCCAGCGCGGGCGGTGAATGGATCATTCGAGGCGACATGGGGATGTTCCTCGGTCTGTTCCCGAGGGACTTGCGCAAAGGGATCGCGGCGGAACGGAGTTGGCTTTTCCGTTGAAGGCAACGCCGGTGCTGATGTCACCAGTGGCAGTGAATTCCGTACGGCGCTGCTGTCCTCAACCGAGACTTGAGGCACCTCCGGCGATTGGGCAAACGCCTTGCTCGACGTGTTCTGGAAATTGTTGACGTACCAGGTGGCGCCGCCGAGACCAGCCAAAAGGCCGAATCCCATGAGCCAGCGCCACGCTGCGTGAGGCCGAGGCAAACGTCCGCCTAATTGTCGCATGACACGATCCATGTCCAAATTCTGGTTTACGGTAGACGTTCCGCGACCCGAAGTTTCGCCGAACGGGCTCTGGGATTGAGACGGATTTCCGATGGAGTTGGAGCCACCGGTTTGCGCGTGCGCGTGTTCCATAGTGTCACCTCGCGAAATGCGTTTTTGACCAGACGGTCTTCCAGTGAGTGAAAAGAAATAATGGCAGCCAGACCACCGGGGCGGAGTTGCTCCGGCAGCACCGTCTGCAGAAAGTGATTCAAGTGTTCCAGCTCTTGGTTCACGGCAATTCGCAGTGCCTGAAAAACCTGCGTTGCGGGATGCGAGCCACGCGAACGGACACCAACCGCTGTTTCCACCGCCTCTTTCAGGTCGGCGGCGGTTTGCATTTTTCCCTGGCTACGCTGCTGAATAATTTGCCGGGAAATTCGATCGGCCTGATCAACTTCCCCAAACTCGACCAGCAGGTCAGTGATTTCCTGCTGTGAAGCCCGATTCAACAACTCGCCCGCAGATTCTCCACTCGAACCATCGAACCGCATGTCGAGTGGGGCAGATGTCTGGAATCCGAAGCCGCGCTGGCGGTCGGCAAGTTGATCGGACGAGAGGCCCAGGTCGAGCAGTACGCGGTCGACTTTTTCGATGCCCAAATCGTCGAGCACTGTTCCCAGCTCTCGATAACTGGATTGAACCAAACGCACATTCGTCCCCTGCACTACCTGTGCGGCGCGGTCGATCATACTTTGGTCGCGGTCGAGCCCAATGAGAATTCCATCTGGCCCAAGTTGCTTCAGGATAAAGCTGCTGTGTCCGCCCGCTCCCAACGTCCCATCAACCACCGTGAGCCCTGGTGACAGGGCAAGGTGTTCGAGCACTTCATGCAGCATGACCGGCACGTGCACGGTGCGGCGCTGGCTACTCTGTGGATTGGATGGGGCGGGGGACATGAAACTGAATTGATGAACTCAGATGCTCCTGAGAAGCGGAGTACCTGCGAACATTCAGCCCGGAGCGGGCTCGGAAAGGAAGGAGGGAAACTTGAGGAAAAACTTGGAAGGGAGCCAATTTTACGGCAATTTCTTCCGGTACGAAAAGACCCGTCCTCTCGTTTCCAGGCCGCGCGCGGCCCATTTTGTAGGTTTTGCCAAGCGTTGATTGGCCGGGTTTCCTCTCAGTTGGCCGGACCGCAGGCCGCGCGTGAACGCCGGAACTACGCAAACAGAATTGGCGTGTTCTCCTGCACTACCATTTGGGTAGCGATTTCATTGCGGCCGAAGTTCCGGCAACAGCTCGGTTTGCTTCGATCCGGCCTACATTCAATGCAAAAGCGGCCTGTCCTGTTAAGGACAGGCCGCCTCGATTGACCGATATCAACTCACAGTAACCTATGCAGTCACAGGGTCTTCCGGTCCAGGTGTGGCAGCCTCGGCGGCTTCGACGTCCCCTTTGCCGTCGTCGATTTTGACGCTGTCCCAGAAGGCGACGAAAAACAGCACCAGGATGGCACCCGCCATGTAGGCCGGGAGCATCCAGAACTCTTTCCATTGCTGCATGGTCTCGTTGAGCAAGTTCTGGTCAATGGTTTCCGGCAGGTTCACGGACACCATTCGGGCTAGCGACTCGCCGAACGACAGCTTCTCTTCCGGCTTCGCTGCGACAATTGCATCCTGCAGTGCATTGTAGTTTGTCACGGTGCTGGCTTGGCGACCGAACGCCACCATGTAGCCGAAGTACATTCCGACGCCCTGCGTCAGGAATACGAGCAAGGACTGAGCCTGTCCCCGCACTTCCTTGGGGGCTTTGGCGTCGGTGTACATGAATCCTGTAACGAAGAAGAAGTCGTAACAAATCCCGTGGACGAGCACGGCAAACAGAATCATGGCAATCGACTGATGGGCGGCACCAAACGCAAATAAGACGTATCGGAGTACCCAGGTCGCCATACCGACAACAATCATCCATTTCACACCCAGTCGGCGGAAGAAGAACGGGATGAGCAGCATGAAGAAGATTTCACTCATTTGCCCAATGGTCATCGTGGAGGCCGGGGCATCGAAGCCCACTTGGCCCAGCAGGTTGGAGGTGAGTCCATAGTAGTATGCCAGCGGAATACAAATGAGTGTTGAACAGAGGACGAACACGAAGAATGGCGGATCGGCCATGAGCTTCAGGGCATCAACCATGAACAGCGTTTTGATGTCGAGTGGTTTGTCTTTGGCTGGCGGGGGCGTATGCGGCAGTGTGAAACTGAACAGACCGAGCAACACCGACGAGGCAGCGGCGAGATAGAACATATTGAAACTGGCCGACCAACCCATGAAGCCGACAATGAGTCCAGCGACAATCCAGCCAATGGTGCCCCACACGCGAATTTTGGGGAAGTCGTTCTGGTCGCTGATATTGGTGAAGGCAATGGTGTTTGAAAGGCCCAGTGTCGGCATGTAGCAGAGCATGTGTGCGATAAACAACCAGACGACAACATTTCCCTTGGGGGTTGCGGAACTTGTCGCGTCGATGAGTGCAGCCTCTGCTTCTGCCGCTGCGTCGGCAAGTTCTTTATCGTCAGGAGCCTCCTCGGCCGCTTTCGCAGCAGCCGTGGCCTCTTCGGTAGCCTCGACGACAATAGCGTAAAATGGCTTTGCCGTTTCTGCCGCACCAGGCGCGAGTGCCAGGACAATACCTCCAATGACCAGCAGGACTCCCATCACAATTTGCGAGGGAAAGAACCGGTCTGCGATGAGGCCCAGAAACAGGGGGGCAATCATGGCGGCGAGAGGGGCGCTGCCATAGGCTCCTCCGCCCAACAGGCCGAGACTATTGTCGGCGAGGCATTTGCCCAGCGTGGCAAACCATGCTCCCCAGAGAAAGAACTGGAGGAACATCATAATTGAAAGTCGGGTGTTGACACCTTGTTTCATGTTTCGATTCCTGGTGGGCACACAGTGGAAAGAGTGAGATGAGAGTTAGTTGGCGGCGCCGGTTTCGGTAGATTCCGGTTTACGCATGAAATGAGCAACGGCAGCCACCGCAATGAAAACGGCGAGCACGCCGAAACCCAGCGGTGCGGCTTTGATGCCGAGGTATTTCTCTGTGGGTGCATTGTTGATGTAAATCGCCCACAGGCAAAGGGCCGAAGCAATGGTCGTCGCAATGCCCATAAGCACGTTCCAGATAATCCGAGCCCGTCCCGTCGGCATGGCGTCTCCCAGCAAAGACTTGGAGTTCATCATGCAGAAGAAGGTGACGTACGCAATTGGCAGGAGCATCATGCCGAAGACGCTGGTTGGCACGGCCAGCCAGAATTGCACGTCCCCCTTGTAGAGAAACGGCCCCAATGCCCCGACGATACCGGCCAGCAGAGCACCAAGCCGACGCGGCGTTCCCTTTGCCGGCACGTCCAACATTTCACACACGGCGAATCCGTTGATGAGCATTAGAATGATAATGGTGGACAATGCCATGCCGAGCACACCAATACCGAAGATGTACCCAGAGACTCCGCCACCAACGAGCGGTTCCAGTGCCTGTGCGAGGTGGGCTGCATCGCGTTTAACCAGCATGGCAGCCATCCGCTTGTCGGCGTCTGGTAAGTCGTCGCGAAGTTGCTGGAGTTCCGATGATTCCAACTTCGAGAATGCTGCGCTGTCCAGTTTCAGTTCGTGCTTAATTCGATCATTCAGCAATCCTTCATAACGCTTCTTCAATTCCTTATCGGGCGTTCCGGGAGCTCCCCCCAGGCCTGCCGCTGGTATTGCATGCATGGAATGAATGGCTGCAATGACTACACAACTCGTGGCCAGCAAATACGGTATGAACAGGCCGGTTGAAAGATCGAAAATGGCCAGTCCACGGAACTGCTTATCCCAGCCTTTGGCCAACATCGAATAGGGCAGCAGAAACGTCATGTTAATGCCCACCGCCGTGGCGGCAGCGGCAATCATGACCTGCTGCTGATTGGCCACAATGACACCGCTCCAGAATGTGGCATATTCGCCAGTGGCCGCCAACGACTCGTCGAATGCTGCTGCTGGGCGGAACAACATTCCAGGCTGCGGGATGAATCCTGCCAGAATTTCTCCCCAATTCAGTTTTCCCGAGAGGGCAAACACCACGCCGAAGAACGAAAGGACCACGATGGCCACCATTGCTTTCAGCACGAATTCGAAGACTTTAATCCCCCATCCGCCGGAGTCGTAGAACCAGACAATTGTGCCCGCCATGAAGAGCAGTGCGATGACGCAGGTCAGGTTTTGGCGGAACTCAATATCTGCCTTCAGGGCGTTACGCTGCTCCAGGGTCGAATGTTCGCCTGTCGCGTCCGTGTTGGCTGCGTCGAGCGTTGACATCTCGGTTTCAGCCGCAGCGGCACCGAGATATTCCGGAGCGAGGTTCTGTCGAATTGCAGCCACTCCCAAACCAAACTGCGGCATGCACCACACCATGTTCGCCATGACGGTGGCAATGACCCAACCCCAGGCGAGAACCGGATTTATGTGCTTTTTAATGGCTTGAAATGGCCGTTCGCCCGTCGACAGCGTGACGTAGCCAATGGCGCTGAGCATAATGACGCCCATAATCATGGCCATGGGCTGCCACCACATCATGCCGTACCCAGCCAGTACACCCAGATACAGCGAACCCGCCAACGATCCACCGCCCAGCGTAATGGCGCTTTGCAGCCAACCCGGACCGGAAAGGCGGATATAGGTCCAGAACGTGGCCATTGGACCTTTTTGGGCCGCTTCCTGAAGCAGGGCGCGATCTTTCTCCACTTGAGCAGCGGCGGAAGTGTCTTCGGTTGAAACGTCTTGATTCGTCATGAATCCTGCAGGGTATGCCTGAACTGTGGAGGTATACGGAAGGTAAACTGCGATGTAGACAACGGTTCCATCCATCAGTCAAGTCGCATGTACAAGCTACCGGTCCGCCAGAGGAGACGCAAGTCGCCGATGTCATGAACTTTGGCGGCAGCACCGATTTCCAGGCCGGTTCCCCTTCCGCTGACTCAAGTCAGAAGACAGAATAGTTTTAAGCGGCTGTTCCAGCCCTGATTCTGATTTGTATTCCGCGATTCATATTGATCTGTCATGTCAAGTTCCTCCCGTCAACGCGAAGCGACCGACGAACAGGTTTCGGCTGTGCGCGAAGGTGATGGAAAGGTGCTGGCCTCGGTCTTTGATATTTACCGCGAACGCTTGTGGCAAATTATCAACTTCCGACTCGACTCCCGCCTGCGTGGCCGGGTCGATGCCGACGACGTGCTGCAGGAAGCGTATCTCGATGCTCAGAAACGCATTGAGCACTTCAAGGAAGATTCGGCTCAGAGTCTGTTCATCTGGCTGCGGCTCATTGCGAATCAAACCCTCATTGATGTGCACCGGCGCCACTTGGGAACAAAGGCCCGCGACGTCAGCCGGGAACGATCCATTTCCGGACAATGGGCATCGGAGTCGACAACCTTCTCGCTCTCCAGTCATTTGCTGGGACATTTGACCTCGCCCAGTCAGGCCGCGTTGCGTGCCGAGTTGTCACAACAACTCATGCTGGCACTCGATTCGATGGGGCCGCTCGACCGTGAAGTGTTGGCATTGCGGCATTTCGAAGAACTGAGCAACAGCGAAACCGCCAAGGTTCTGGAACTGTCGGAACAAGCCGCGAGTCTGCGTTACGTCCGAGCGCTGGGACGTTTGAAGCAAGTGCTGCAGCGCATTCCCGGCTTCTCTGAAGGTTTTCAGTAGTTCTCTCCGTTGATGTCACCGCACTCTTCCCGTTTTGGAATGCGGAGTGTGTGAGCGAATTTCTCTTTCGCAATGACATTGTCACGAGATAGGCTGTGGGAACATGAACTGGCGATCGTGGAGCGTCAGCGCTCATTTGCCCAACCTTCGTTCACTCCTTCCCATGACTGGGTCCGCCCCCGCCCCTGATGCTGCTGACGACGACGGTTCCGCTGAACCGATGTTGCCGCCCATCGACGAGAACGCTGAAACGACGCGCGATCCGATGGAAATGGTCGCGTCGACGTTTATGGAAGAGCTGCGCACCGGTAAGCGTCCCAGTGTGGATGATTTCGCTTCGCGCTTTCCCCAGCAGGCTGAAGAAATTCGCGATCTGCTGCCAATGCTCATTGCACTGGAAGACGTGAAAGCGAAGCACGAACTCGACTCAGTGAAACAACCCCTGCCGCAGCAACTCGAAATCGAACAACTCGGTGAATACAAAATCCTCCGTGAAATTGGCCGCGGCGGAATGGGGGTGGTGTTCGAAGCACTGTACGAAAAGATTAACCGTCGCGTCGCCGTGAAACTTCTGCCGTGGCGATTCCCCAGCCGCTCACGTTGGCGCAAGCAGTTTCTCCGAGAAGCACAACTCGCCGCGCGACTCAAGCATCCTCACATTGTCACCGTTTACAATTACGGCGAAGACAACGGACGTTGCTACTACGCCATGCAACTGGTCGAAGGAGTGGGACTCGACCGACTCATCCAGCGACTGCGGCAGGGTCGCGGGATTGTTGCTGTTGATGAAATCCACAAAGAGTTCCGCCAGCACGGCCAGGGTTGTGACGCGTTGATGCCCACTTCAGGACTTTCGAATCGCATCCTGAAGCGTGGGGCGTGGCACCAATTCGGGAAAATCGCAGCGCAGATTGCTTCTGCAATTCGATACGCACATCGTCAGGGAACACTGCACCGCGACATTAAGCCGGCCAACATTATGCTCGACACCCGCGGTGCCTTGTGGATTACCGATTTTGGTCTGGCGATGGCCAAAGAGCACGCACTCACCGGCCAGGAAGTCGTCGCCGGAACGCTGCGTTACATGTCCCCCGAGCAATTCGAGGGGCAGTTCGACGAACGGAGTGACATCTATTCGTTCGGTGTCACACTCTACGAACTCTGCACGCTCGTCCCAGCCTTCAGCACGTCAACACGTTTCCAACTCGTCAAAGGAATTAAGGCGGGAGAGAGAAGACGCCCGAAGGAAATTGTCCCGACCATTCCAGCCGACTTCGATGAAATCATTATGCGCTGCATGGCCGTGAATCCCAATGAGCGGTATCAGCAAATCAGCGATGTCCTGGAAGACCTCACCCGCTTCCTCGGCGGCCAGCCGCTGCGTGACGCCAAAGAGACGTTCTGGTCACGACTTTGGAAACCGTGGTGAGTCACATTTGACCCGGCCTTTTTGTACGACGGACGTCCTCGTCCGTCGAATTTCGAATCATGACGGACGAAGACGTCCGTCGTACGAGTTTTGCAACAACTTCTAAAACATCGGCTCCCGACCTAATTGCCTTCGAATAACAGCCCACTGCCCCGCGTGCATGAGCCAGTGTGTGCCCTGCAGAATGAAGACGTCAGCAACCCGCGGTGCGTATTCGATCCCAGAGGGTTCATCGAGCCGTTCCGCAGAACAGTTTGCCAGGGCGGTGAGCGTCGCTTCCCGGATGTTGCTGTAGAGTCGTTTCAGCTCAGCCAAGCTGTCGAACTGGCTGGCATCATCAATTGTGGCCGTTTCCTTTCGATATCGATCGGCAAAACCGTCGGGCAGTGTCGGCACGCTGCCTGGGGCGACATGATCCATGAATTTGTGCTCGGACACAATGAGGTGTCCAAGTTGCCAACGAATATGGTTGAGCCCCTCGCCCGGCCGATGCATGGTTTCTTCTTCGGTCAAATCAGAGAGGTACAAATCGACCACCATTTGGCAGTTGGCAATGGCAGCTTCAATTGCGGCTTGCGGCGTCATCAAATTTCCTTTGTTTGCTAAGGCTGAACGAGTGCCAGGATTTGGGCGACGAAATCGAACACACCCTGCAAATCGACGGCAACGAGCACGTCAACATTCGACTGACGCTGCCGCAAGTAGCGGCGATCAAAAATCGTGGCCCCGCGCGTGAGTTCGCCGGAGAGTTCCACCTGCATGGACATAGGCTGGATTTCAAATAGCCCCGGACGTGCGACGGCAGCCAAAGCCATAATTTCGGGAACGGCCACACCCTCAGTACCAAACTCACGGCGACTTTCCCTGAGTCCAAACGGAAACAGCCATTCGAGGACGCGCCCCAGTCTTGTGTACGACGAGACCGGCAGTCGGTTGTATTGATCAAACGACATCACCATTTTGCGGGCCACGTCAATGGGTAACAGCTTCGGCATGGTGGGAAAATCAAAAACCACCCGGGCCGCTTCGGGGTTGGCATAAACATTGAATTCTGCGGCTGCTGAAACATCACCCCCTTCGGCCACTGCGCCGGCGAGTGTGACAAACTCCTTCAGGCTGGACAGAAACTCGGGATAGCGTTCCATTGCCAGATGAATGTTCGTCAATGGTCCGAGCGAAAGCAGCGTGAGTTCACCGGGATACTGCTTGACCAGTTCGACCAACACCTTAACCGAGTCCGTCGGCTGATGCAGTGGTGCTTCGACCGGTTGGCAGTCTCCCAATCCGTGTTTTCCGGTGGGAAGCAGCAAGCCGCGTTCAGGCGGCAGCAGGGAGTGCGGTGCGTCAGAAAATCCCACACGCGGCCAAAGCGCGGGATCAACGAAAGACAATACCGTCTGCATGTTGCAGGAAGCCTGTCGCCCCGAAACGACTCCTGCAGTGGCGGTGAGGCCGACGATTTCAATTTCCGGATCAGAGAGCGCGAGAGCAATGGCAATGGCGTCGCCAACGCCTGGGTCGGCGTCGATGATGACCTTCTTGCCAATCATGTCGCCTCCGTAACATTCCAGGGGGCGCGAGACCGGCAATCGAGTAGCTGGTTCGCCTCGTCATCGTGCAAGAACGATTTTGACTGAGGATCAAATTTCAGTGCTCGCCCCAATCGATACGAGATATTCCCAAGGTGGCACAGTGTCATGCTGTGGTGGCCCGTTTCGATGTCGGCCGACGGACTTTTTTGTGTGCGAATCGACTCCAGGAAATCGGCGATGTGTGTGGAACGGATTTCTGAGGCCCCTTCAAAAAGCGACTGTTTGCCGCCGTAAACTTTCCAGCCGCTGCGGTCGATGACGAGCGTCCCGTCACTTCCGTAAAACGCAGCACCGGCGGTGCGTCCTTCAATGCCGTGGTTCGACCATTGTCGATGTTCCCAGAGCACCTGGACATCATCGAACTCGTACTGGACGGTCAATGTGTCTGGTGTTTCTCGCTGATCCTGTAAATGCAGGCATCCCCCCGATGCACTAATGCGGCTTGGCAAGTCGAGATTGAGCCCCCAACGCACTACGTCGAGGTACTGCACGCCCCAGCATCCCAGTTCGCCAGCCCCATAGTCCCAGAACCACTGCCAGTTCTGGTGAAAACGCGAAGGTTGAAACGGTCGAGTTTCCGCCGGACCGAGCCAGCGGTCGTAATCAACTCCCGGCGGAGGTGTACTCGACTCCTGAAGGGCCAGCGGACGACGCTGATGCACCGCCCACGCTTTTGCAAAATGAATAGATCCAATAGCCCCTGATTGAATCGCATTCACTGCCGAAACAAAGTGAGTGCCACTTCGCTGCGGAAGACCGGTTTGAATGAGTGATCCCGACTGCTTCGCCGCCGCAACAATTTGTTCACCCTGACGAATGCTCAAGGCCACAGGCTGTTCAAGATAAATATCTTTCCCTGCCTGACAGGCTTCCACCGCGATGCGGGCGTGCCAGTGGTCCGGTGTTGCAATGACCACGGCATCGACATCAGAACGGCTCAGCATTGCTTCATGGTCGGGAACGATTACCGGGCGGGCTCCCGTCGCCTTACGTAATTCATCCTGCAGCAACGCGGCGTGACGAATATCGACATCGCACAATGATGTCACAACGGCCCCTGGTTGCTGCGCGAACAGCAAAGCCAGTTCCTGCCCCCGGTTGCCAGCTCCGATCATCCCAACGCGAACTGGACTGGCCTCGGCCGCATTGGCCGACATGCCCAATCCCAATGCACCAACGGCGACACCAGCCGCATTGCGGGCCGACGCGTTCAGGAATTCCCGTCGATTGTAATTGTGAGACGCCATACCTCGTTTGCACTCAATTGATTGTTGACCAAAACAACTGCAATTGGGGACACCTCGATTCTAAGACCGTCCCGCACAACATGCCAGCCACAAGTAACGAACGGCAATTGAGATGCAATGAATCGCGGACGACTGGGCCAAGGCGACCGTTCATGCCCATGGTGAATCACGTTGATTTACAAAGCGATGCCGGTCACCATTGTCGTTGCTGATTTCCCTCAAGGGCATGTCCGTCAACAGGTTTCCAATATTGTACGCACTTGACCGAAAACTGCTTCGCGACCTGTGGGCGTTACGCACGCAGAATCTGGCGATTTCGCTGGTCATCGCCTGCGGCGTGGGCATGATCATCATGTCGCTGAGTACGCAGCGGTCACTGGAAATCACCCGGGAGAGGTTCTACGACGAGAACCGTTTTGGTGAAGTCTTCGTCGAGCTCAAACGAGCCCCCGATTCGTTGCGTGATCGGCTGGAAGAAATTCCCGGCATGCGCGACGTTCAGACACGTGTTGTGGTCAGTGCGTTTCTTGACGTGGAAGGACTCGATCAACCGGCGGTGGGTCGAATCAACGGCATTCCCTCAGAACACTTGCCTGTGCTGAATAGGATTCACTTACGGGCGGGTCGCAACCTCGATCCACTGGGACAGCATGAGGTCATTCTGAGCGAAGCCTTTGCCGGTGCGCATCAGTTTGAGCCCGGCGACAAACTGAAAGTCATCATCAACGGTCGCCTGCAGTTGATGCACGTCGTCGGGATTGCACTCTCTCCCGAATCGATTTACGAAATCCAGCCGGGCCAGATGATCCCAGACCCCTCCAGCTATGGTGTCCTCTGGATGGACGAGCGCGAACTGGCGGCAGCGTTTGATATGGAAGGGGCCTTCAATTCGGCGGCATTCACCTTGCTGCGAGGGGCTTCAGAGCCGGAAGTCATTCGACAAATTGATGCGCTCACGGAAGAGTTTGGAGGCGCTGGAGCCTACGCCCGGAGTGAGCAAATCTCGCATCGCTTTCTCGACCACGAAATGAAACAGCTCAAAGGAATGGGGACGGTGGTTCCCACCATTTTCCTGGGAGTGGCCGCATTTCTGCTGAACATTGTTTTGTCGCGGCTCATTAATACGCAGCGGGAACAAATCGCGGTGCTCAAGGCGTTCGGCTACATGTGGTGGGAAATTGGAGGACACTACCTGCTCATGACACTCATGGTGGCATTCATGGGAGCGATCATGGGCACCGCCATGGGGATTTACCTGGGACGCGGGCTGACCCATTTGTACACGACATTTTTTCACTTCCCGGTGTTTGAGTTTTATTTGGCCCAGGATATCGTCTGGATTGGCTGGGGAATTGCCGTTGGTTCCGCCTTCATCGGAGCCATCGGAGGATTGCATCGAGCACTGACGCTTCCACCTGCGGAGGCCATGCGTCCGGAGCCGCCTGCGAACTATCAGCGGTCCTTGTTTGAAGTCATCGGACTGTCCAGACTGCTGTCCCCCATCGGAAAAATGATTCTCAGGCAACTCGAACGAACTCCGAGAAGGACGGTGCTATCCATCGTGGGAGTGGCCCTCGCTGTGTCCGTGATGGTGCTGGGAAACTTCATGGAAGACTCGGTGCAAAAACTCATGCACCTCATGTTCTCAGAAACGCAGAGGTATGACATTACGGTAGCGTTTCGTGAGCCGACGAACATGGCCGTGGAGTCGGAACTCATTCGCTTGCCGGGCGTGCTGCGGTGTGAACTGTTTCGCAGTGTTCCGGCACGATTTCGTGCAGGGCATCGGGAACGTCTGGTTGGTATTCAAGGTGTCCCGACGGACCACGAGTTGTATCGTTTCATTGATGAACGTGAGGAAATCATCGACTTACCGCCGAATGGTTTGCTGATCTCAACGGAACTGGCCAACCTGCTGGACGTTTCCGTCGGCGACTTCATCCAGGTGGAAGTACTGGAAGGCGAACGACCGACACGCTCACTACAAGTCGCGGCGACCATTGACGACTTCGCGGGCCTGTCGGCATTCACGGAAATCACGAGTCTTGGAAATGCCATTCGCGAGTCGGAAACAGCGTCAGGTGCTTACCTGCAAATCGACCTGCGTCAGGAACAGTCTCTCATGCGGACACTGAAGGAGCACCCTCGAATTGCCGGGGTAAACATCAAACGATCGACAGTCGAGAGTTTCAATAAGACCATTGCCGAGAACCTGTTGACCATGCGAATGGTCAACGTGATATTTGCTTCGATTATCGCACTCGGGGTCATTTACAACACTGCCCGTATTGCATTGTCTGAACGTACCCGCGAACTGGCGACGCTCCGCGTGCTGGGATTCACGCGGGCTGAGATTTCATCCATTCTGCTGGGCGAACTGGCCGTCATTACAATTGCCGGACTGCCACTCGGATGTGCTCTGGGAAACGTGTTCGCGTTCGTGGCATTATTGAGCGTTGATCGAGAATTATTCCGCATTCCGCTGACCGTTCTACCCAAGACGTATCTGCTCGCCACGGGAACAGCGGTTGTGTCAGCGCTCATCGCGGGACTGCTGGTCCGTCGCCGACTCGATAAATTAAATCTGATCGACGTATTGAAGACACGCGAGTAAGTTCCGCATGCGGTTTGATCCGACAGGCTCAAGTCACCGCCGCGTGAGAATTCACCTCGCCACGAGCTTTGATGGCGGCATCAATGACATTGAGTTCGTCCTCACTGAGCTTCCAATGCATGGCCTCTGCTGTTTCGATGATTTGACTGGGCCTTTTGGCACCGCATAGTGCGGCGGTAATGCCGGGACGCTGAATGGTCCAGGCCACGGCGAGTTGAGCCAGAGTTCGTCCGGCCGCCTCTGCAATGGGTCGCAGTGCGTCGATGAAGTCGTGGTTCTTATCCCATTGTTCTCCCTGAAAAACAGGATACTTCTGGCGTCCGTCTTTGGGGTCCCACTGGTGGTTGCGTGCTAACTTGCCGGCGAGGAATCCTTTCATCAGGGGCCAGTACACCATGACTGAAACATTGTGTTCCTGACACCACGGAAGTCGATGTTCTTCGATTTCCCGCTGCAGCATGTTGTAGTGCGGTTGATCTGCCGAAATGGGACACACGGCGTGAAACTCTTCGTACTGCTTCACCTCGCTGAAATTCGACACGCCCACAGCTCGCACCTTGCCTGCGTCGAGCAATTCCTTCAATACACCTGCTGAATCAGCGACGGGTATATCTGGGTCGGGGGCGTGGAGGTAGTAGAGGTCGATGACGTCAGTCTGCAGCCGTTGCAGACTCTCGTCGCATTGTTCGCGAATTCGCTGGGGCGAGGCGTCGCGTTTCTGTTTATGGTTTTCATCCCATTCAATGCCGCACTTCGACGCAATGACCAGTTCGCTACGACGATGTCCCAACGCCCTGGCGATCATTTTCTCGCTTTCGCCTGCGTACCCGTAGACGTAAGCGGTGTCGAAAAAATTGATCCCGGCATCAACCGCGGCCTGGAGCGTCGCCAGACTGTTGGACTCGGTGACGTCAATACTGGTAATTCCGGTTATGGGCCAGCAGCCCATGGCGACCGGCGAAACCAAGAGGTCGGTCGTTCCAATACGTCGTCGGGTCACGTCCTGTGACATGCGAATTCCAGGCTAATATCAAGAAGTTTTCGTCACGGATTGGCGGTAAACAGAACCTGCAATTGCACCATGAGCGGTTCGGCCTGGGCAACCAACTGATACAGGACTTGCTGATGATCTGGTCGGCAGTTAGCCACAAGCGTTTTGCAGCTTTGCCATGACTTAACGATTTGCTCGGCGTGTTCACGGATATGTTCCGGGTCGACATGCTGCGTCGAGATTTCTTCATGCAGCGTGTGGGCCGCTTCATGTAACGACTCAACATTTGCTTTGAAGCGATTCCGGAACTGAGGTGGATACCCTCCGGCATTCAACACCTGCTGTTCCGCAGTCTGTTCGAACTGGAAGCTGAGTTCGTCAATGCGAGACACCAGCTTAATGAGTGGGCCACGGTCGTATCCGGTGTGGTATCCGAGCCCCTTGCCAACGAGTTCGAAGCGTGAGCTGACGGCAATGGCCTGCTGTTGAATGAGTGGTGAGGGAAACCGCTTGCACTCTACGGCAAATGCATTCCATTGCACATCGAGCAGACGGTAGTCCCACAAGAGTGCGTCACGTTTGGAGTGATTGTGCACGGCACTCACAAACTGCGTGAGCGACTGGTCAAACTCCCGGGCGACTTGTAGCACCCGCGTGGGATCGGGGTGGGCAAGCAAATCAGGCACGGCGATGGATGCAAGCAGCTGCCGGGCGTCGGCTTCCGCCGTATTTACAAGCATTTCGAGATACGCGTCGTCAAACTCGATCGGAATCCAGAGCAACTCCTGTAACTCGCGGCTCGACTCTTCGACCAGGAACAGACTGCGTCGGATTTCATCGGTGGCGACGGGATGCAGTTTGCGACGAAACTCCACAAGTCCCGTTTGGCAATTCTTGAACTCTGTGACGAGCTGCGAGTAATTTGTGAAGTTAATGAGCGCAGTCATTTGCTGGTAACGGATTTGCAATTGTTGTCCCTCAACCAGCAGGCCCGACAGGCGGGGATTGCGTGGCAGGTCGCGATAAATCGCTTCCATGAGCTGGCGGTACTTCGTCGTCAGTTCCCCAGAAACCCGTACCAACTCCGGTCGATCGAGCTGTGGCTCCACTCCCAAAAGTTCGCACAACTTTCGTTCATGTTCACTCACACTGGTTACGAGCTGTCGAATTTGCCGACCAGCGTCTGTCGTCTGGTTGAGTCGAAATTCAATCCAGCGCCAGTCGCGGTCGATGGCAGCGAACTGTGTTGTCAAATTGTTGCGGTCGAATCGATTTCTTCCTGTCAGCGCATCGAGCGCAGCTTCCATTTGCAGGAGACGGCCCAGGACAGGGCGAAGTTCCGGCAGTGACCGAACTTCATATTGCATCACCTCGGCCAACTGCATGGTGTCTTTTGACATGGCATCGAGTTGAACGTCGATGGCGTTGGCCTGGGGATTCGGCCGGAAACGCGGTGGCGGTGCCTGCTCGTTAGGATTTGGCGGATTTCGATCCCGGTCCTGATCGCGTCGGGTCTGGGATTCAATCAAAGTCCGCAGCAAGTCTTCGACGAACTCTCGCCGCTGCGCATGCACCACGCTGGGCGCTGCCATCCACAACATAAGAATCAGACAAACCCAATTTGAGGCGCGCATGGCTCCCTCCGGTTTCACTTGAGAAGTGTGCCTTCCGTTTTCACTTACGGCTTGTGTGGGCCGTGACAACTCTTGCAGTTCGTCGCCTTCCGCAACAGTGCCGGAGCGTCTTCCTGACCGTCAGCGGCGGCCTGAGCAGCGTCCACGAGCGACTTGGTCAGCATTTCCCAGCTTTCCGCATCACCTTTCGGCGGCTTCAGTTCTTTCAATGCCTGACACAGCTTCAGAAACTGCTGCGATTCCTCAGCACTGGCCCCCCCGGTCGCTACTTTCTGGGCGAGACCATCTTTGAAGGCCACTTTCATAATCGACTTAATGGTCGGCTTCTCATCATCAGCCCGAGCTACAGACGCGGGAACCATCAACAACAAAGCCACAACCGCCGCATAACGCCAAGACATTGCATTTCCTCCGTGGAGCGTAAGACGTTCAAATTCCTCGACTTCCACCTTACGCCGGGACCGAGATGAAATCAAGCTCGCCGGTCGTTGCTTGATGTGGAACACAGCATGTCATAGCGTCCCCCTTCTGCATCACTTCTACGGACTCAATTCCTGAGGATTTCCCATGACTGCTTTTCGCACGCTGTTTGCACTTCTCGCCCTCACCAGCTTGATTCAGGCCGATCAAACACTGACCATCAAGAAGGCCACCTACGGCGACCACAAGGAAAAGCAAACGGTTGACGTCACCAGCAAGGTTTCTGCCCAAGTGAAGGAGGGAAAGGTTCGACTTGTGGTTTGGAACGACCTGTTTGGCGAACCTGCCGAAGGAGTGCGGAAGTCGCTGCAGTTGGAGTACGAACTCGACGGCAAGCCCGGAAAACTTGAAGTCTATGAAGGCGACACGCTGCTCATCCCACAGCCCAAGCTGGAAGGAAAGCTCGCCATTGTCAGTGCCCACTATGGAATTATTCCCGACTACACCTATGACGTGACAACCGACGTCAAACGGTATCTGGAAGACAACAAGCTCTCCGTCGAAGTCAGCAACGACCTGTTCGGTGACCCTGCCTCAGGCGAGTTCAAATGGCTTAAAGTCGTCTACCGAATTGGCGACGTGGAACTCATTAAGCAGGCCTGGGAAGGGCAAACCTTAAACATCAACACCGATGAAAAGCAGGAGTAGTTGACCGTCGGTGCGCGACGTTGAACTAATTCTGCATTGGAGGTCGCGGGCCGCGTGGTCCGCGCTGATTGCCAGAGCCACCGGGTGGTCCCTGTTGACCACCTTGCTGCTTCATTTGCTGCAGCATCGCGAGCGCCTGTGCCAGTTCTTGTGCATTGAGAGCCTGGTCGCCGTTCTGGTCAAAACGCTGAACGAGCATCATGGCCATTTGAGCAGCATTTGGTCCTTGTCCCTGGCCGCGTTGCATATTGCCATTCGCCCCCTGCCCGGGATTGCCGTTGAACTGCGTCAGAAACATTTGAGCTGACGAGGTCTGCGAACTCGATTGCTGCTGCTTCTTTGGACACTCCCCCTGTCCTTGGCCCGGGCTACGATTCTGGGCGAAAGCACCAACGGACAAAATGCCGGTAACGGCGAGTGCAAATAGGGATGCACGGATCATGAGAGTCACCTGCGGTCGACGAAAAGAGACGTGTGATTCTTATGAAACGTTTTTGAAGGCAAGTCCTCAACAGATCTTGCTGGCTTTCCCTAACACTCCACGATTTCGCCTTTCGTGCTCTCCACAAATGCCAGCACGTCGTTCTGTTCCGCGGCAGGCGCTGAGAAGTGGGCAAGTGTGTCCTTCAGGTGAGAAATGAATCTCTCCCAATCCGATGCACTGATGCGCATTCCTTTGTGTGCGACCGTCATATTCCTGCCTGTGTAAATCATGGGACCGCCGGCGCTCGCGCACAGGAAATTGATGAGCAACTGCTTTTCCCGCTCAATACCATCATCACCACGGTGAGCCCAGAATCGCCCAAGTTGTGAGTCGGAACGGAGCCGCCCCAGTAAATTCGCCGCAACAGCAGCAATGGCGTCGTATCCGCCGAGCCGTTCGTAGAGAGTCGCTTGTGCGTTCATTCAGATGACCTTGAATCCGAAACGTGTTTGTCGCTGCAGGTGAACACCAATGGCAATTCAGCAACTGCCAGCGACACATATCGACTACCCGATTCACGTTGTCAATCCCACCTCCACTGATCGCCCCTGGCCCTTCGACATACCGTTGGGTTTCCATCACAATTCCAGTGTGCTTACCACCATTCGGTGCGTCGTCCCAAATGAGCCTGGATCAATGTTGTTCTGATGGTCGCTGTGTGTCACCAGTCGCCCCCTGTTCGGATTAAAGTCACGGTGCTCACACCCCGAATTGGAAGCCAACCCAACGCACACTGCCGCGATACTGAAAGCCGTTGCCCGTGAGAGCTCAATTCAATCTGATCCATTCGGCGCATATGTCAAAACCACCCAATGCCGTACTGGCAAACGAACACATGCAGGGGCACTGATGGGTAAGCTCACAATCCCCACATTCACCGGGGCATGTTCTTATGGCGTCGTCTGATGTAGACCATGCAACAGACTTGACTTGCGTCAACTGCCGACCGCGACGGTTTCATCAGTGTTTTCACATCTGTTCTCAAGTTTCGGATTGGTTGAGGCCCTCCCCTTTCGCCGGTACAATCCTGCCCGTTGAACGAACAGTAAAAGTTTGTCTGAAGGTCTCTTTGTACAGGAGTTTGACGTGGCAGTAGCAGTTGGTATTAACGGTTTTGGACGCATTGGTCGTATCTCGTTCCGCGCCATGATGGCACGCAAGGGAGAGTTCGACATTCTGGCCATTAACGACTTGGGCGATCCCAAGGCGTTGGCCATGCTTCTGAAGTACGACAGTGTTCAGGGTGCATACCCTGGAACAGTTGAAGTCGATGGCGACTGCCTCGTTGTCGATGGCAAGAAAGTCAAAGTGGTTGCCGAACGCGATCCTCGCAACCTCCCCTGGAAGTCGCTGGGCGTTGATATTGCCCTGGAGTCCACTGGATTCTTCACCAGCGAAGCAACTGAAAAGGGTCCTGGTTACGATAGCCACATTACCGCAGGTGCCCGCAAGGTTGTCATTTCCGCTCCATCGAAGGGACGCGCCAAGCTCGTCGTCCTCGGTGTGAATGATGCTGACCTTACCGCCGACATCGACTGCGTTTCGAACGCCAGCTGCACAACGAACTGCCTCGCTCCAATGGCGAAAGTTCTTGATGAGCAGTTCGGTATCGAAAAAGGTCTGATGACCACCGTTCACGCTTACACCAACGATCAGCGTACCGCCGACCAAATCCACGACGATCCACGTCGCGCCCGTGCTGCTGGTGTGAACATTATCCCCACGTCCACTGGTGCAGCTGTCGCTGTCGGTAAGGTTCTGCCCAACCTGAACGGCAAGCTGACCGGTATTTCGCTGCGTGTTCCTGTTCCTGTTGGTAGCGTCACCGACCTCGTCGCCGTGATGAGCAAGGATGTCACCGCAGAAGATGTTAACGCAGCCATGAAGGCCGCTGCTGAAGGTCCACTGAAGGGAATTCTGCAGTACGTGACCGACCCGATTGTGTCGAGCGACATCGTTGGAAATGCCCACAGCAGCATTTTCGACGCCAGCTGGACTCAGGTCATTGGCGGCAACCTGCTGAAGGTTCTGAGCTGGTACGACAACGAGTATGGCTACTCGAACCGCACCGCCGACCTCATCGCCAAACTGGCCAAACTGTAGGTCGGAATTGGTAGTAGATTTTGCAAGAGCCGTGGTTAATCAGCACGATTAGCCTCGGCTCTGCTAATTAGGTAACACGCTCCCCGCAAAGCACTTGCGATTACGCACCGCATTCCAGGCAATTCGATCTGGACAGGTGCTGGCGGTTCGCCCCACAATTCCTGCAGGAGCATTCCTGTTCAGGACTCATTCGGCTCCGCGTCAAGACGGTTCATCCGATGTCACGAAATTCTCTCGCAACTTTGGAACTCATTCGGCAGGAAGTGCCGGTGATTGCTCCATCGATGCTGAAATGTGACTACGGAAACCTGCAGCGCGATATTCAGTTGCTGGATGATGCGGGAACGCGGCTCTATCACCTAGACGTCATGGATGGGCATTTCGTGCCCAACCTGTCCTACGGTCCCATGGTGATCGAGCGCATGCGGGAATGCACCGACGTGACATTCGACTGCCACCTGATGATTTCCAATCCGGAAAAATACATTGGTGAGTATGTCAAAGTCGGCTGCGACTGGCTGACCATTCACATTGAAGCGGTGCCTCAACCGCAGGACGTGCTCAAACAAATTCGTGATGCAGGCTGCGGTGCGGGAATCGCACTGAACCCCGGCACGCCCGTCTCGGCGTTGGCACCGGCGGTCGGCCTGTGTGACGTCGTCCTCATTATGAGTGTTGAGCCGGGTTTCGGCGGTCAGAAATTCCAGCCGGCCGCGCTAGAGAAAGTCGCTCAAATTCGCGAACTGTTCGGTCCCGAAGTCCTCATCTCGATCGATGGGGGAATTGGTCCCGACACAATCCAGGCAGCCGCAGCCGCGGGTGTCCAACTGTTCGTGGCAGGGAGTTCGGTGTTCGACCAACCCTGCTACGAATCGGCCATTTCCAACATGCGCTCAATGGCGCAGTCGGTAATGCCGTCCCTATAGTTTCACTTTCAGGTGTTTAATGTCTCATTTCGTGATTCGGCCCGGTCAAACGGAGTACGACGCTCAATCACGTATTTCTGGACAACTCAGTCTGCCGCTGACCAATCAAGGTCACCGCGAGATTGGAGAGATTATCGACTCTCTCAAAGATGTCCCGCTGGACGCGATTTACACTGCCGGCACAGAGCAGTCCCTGTCGACGGCCATTGCCGTGGCCGATGCTCTCGACTGTGACATCAAAGTTGTCGAAGCACTCACCAACATGAATTTGGGTCTCTGGCAGGGACTGCGTGTGGATGACCTCCGCACGCGTCAGCCACGAGTCTTCAAGCTCTGGCAAGACTGCCCAGATGCCGTCTGCCCGCCGTTGGGCGAAACGTGCGAAGATGTTTTCGACCGTATTGCCACCGCATTGCGTAAGCCACTCCGCAGAGGAAAGCCCTTCGCCGTTGTCGCTGGCGAACCACTGGCCACCATTGTGGAAGGTGTTCTGCGAGGTGATTCCAGCATTCAAAAAGCTGGCCCACTCTGCCGTTCAGCATCGACAAGCTGGGTTCCCATCACCCGAGTCGAAGTTCCTGTCGCAGTCTAATGCCACGGCCAGGGATGTGGGGTACCATCTCTTCCGGTGCGAACTTCAATCGCCACTGCAACGATGCGGGCAGGCTGCTATTCGAGCAAACGGAAGTTCAGCGAGTAAATGTCCGCGTTGCGCATTTTGATGCGTAACCGGACGGGCTTCCCTGCGTACCTGATGAGCCCGTCGCCCTGCTTCCAACTGACGACCTGAGCGATGTCGTCTCCCGTCAGTCGATGACATTCGTCCAACGTGAAGGGATCGACAGGTGTACCATCGGCTAGTTGGAGTTCAACGAGCACTTCCCCTGCGGCTGCGGCACGATAGTTCAGAATGAGTTGATCACCTTCAAACACGAAGGGCTTTGATATGAACTCTCCGCCTTCTTTCCCTGCGTGCAGAGAGGTGAATCCGTCGAGTCGATAGGTAAACCGCCGTACTCGGCTGTCGGGTCCGTCGTAGTAAGACTCCGTGGCGTACACCGACCACTCGTCGCGTGAGCCCGGCAGTTGCAGCAGTCCATTGGCCATGTAATTGCTGCGATTGCCATCCCGTTCTTCCGGGGCGTCGATGGGAATGACGGGATCATTCCAGCGATTGAAGTGCAGGCCGTCGCGGCTCGACATGAAAATGGGCTCCACTTGACTGTTCTTAGGCTGGTAGCGGGTGGGAAATCCAATTCTGATGTGCGGTGCCCTGGGATAGATGCGAATGGCGTTTGTGTAGAGATGTTCGTTCGGCGTCCCTTCCGGATACGTGAGGAGGACGGGATCGGTCCAGTTCACAAAGTCTTCCGATGTGCAGGTCATAATTGCCCTGACACCATTTGTAAAAGTCCGATGGTAGTCGGTGTACAAACCGGTGTTGGGGTCCCAGAACGCGAGGTTTTGAGAGTCAAATGCCCCTTTGGTGATGACCGGTTTTTCCTGGACCAGTTCCCAGTGAATGCCATCGGGCGATTGAAAGGCATACAGCCCATTTCCAACACCGCTCCCGGAGGCGAGAGCCTTGTAACGCGATTTTGCCGGAGCGTTGGGATTGGGGTCCTTGAATGGCGTGAAGTTATGGGTGCCAACGCCGCGCCACACAATGTTGTTCGCTTTTGATCCTTCCCAGTCGAACAGTCCGAGTTCTGGCTTGGTCCAGTGAATCCCATCGGTGCTTTCGGCATAGCAGGTCACTTCAGGATGCTGGCTCTTCTGTGTCTTTTCATCAGCATGCGAGCCACGGTAGTACACGCGGAACTTCTCACCGTCCTGGAAGAATGTGTAGTAGGCACACGTATTCCCTTCCCAAGGCTTGTCCGTTACCAGAATGACTTCTTGCGGTTTCGGCTGGTGCAGCACCAAGCCAATGTCGCCGTTCAGCGACTGCACGAGGAAGTTATCAACGAAGAGTTCCCGGCGGCGTCCCAGTGAAATGGGTTCATCGGCCCAGACTGAAATAGAAACGAGGGAAAGCACGAGGTAGGCAAACAGACGCATGGAAGGCTCCTCCAAGCGAGGTGGCAAGGCGACAGAAAGCCAGAATAGCCCATGCGTTACATCACATTCAACTCGTCTGGCAGCAACGCGGCGTCCAATGCTATTCTTCTTCCTCACGTTCGAAAGCCTGATGGATCTCATGGAGGAGAGCATGGCCATTCTCAAATGCACTGGTCTGGTCAAGATTTACCCCGGTGGCAAGAAAGCTGTCTCAGACGTCTCGTTTGACGTTCAGCCCGGCGAAATCGTGGGTTTGCTCGGTCCGAACGGAGCAGGAAAATCGACGACGTTCAGCATGACGTGTGGACTGGTGGCTCCCACAGAGGGGAAAGTCTTCCTGGATGGTGAAGACGTCAGCCATTGGCCCATGTACAAACGCGCCCGACATGGAATGGGTTACCTGCCACAGCAGCACAGCATTTTCACCCAGCTCTCGGCAGAACAGAATTTGCAGGCCATTCTGGAATACATGCCCATGACCTACAAACAGCGGACAGCCCGCATTGACCAGCTGCTGGGTCAATTCGGTCTCACGAAACTCCGCCACCAGATTTCCACGACACTCTCAGGCGGTGAAAAGCGACGACTCGAAATTGCGCGATGCCTGGCCAGTGAACCTCGCATCATTCTCCTGGACGAACCGTTCACCGGGATCGACCCCAAAACCATTAACGGCATTCAGGATATCATTGCCGACCTGCGCGACACCGGCATTTCGATTCTGCTGACCGACCACCGCGAACGTGAAACGCTGACCCTGGTTGACCGCAGCAACATCATTTGCGATGGACGCGTCGTCGTCAGCGGCGACGCCGCGACCGTGCTGGCGCATCCCGAAGCCCGCGACAAATACTTCGGTCACCGATTCGATGCCGAGTCCATCATCGAAGAGAAATCGCACTTCCACAAAGACGCGGTGGCTGAAGCTGCATAGGCTTTAATGGAACCGTTGGCTTCAATAACAGTCGCCAAACACCTCGATTTCGCCTTGGGAGTTGATGAAGAAGTACATGCACCCGGAATCAGCGAGCATCATGCGGTAACGGCCCCAGTCCGAAGTCACACTTTGACTGATTTCCTCTTTGCTCAATGACTCGCGGTCGACCAACGGCCACCGGTTGTCGGGATCGTAGCGGTACCGTAAGTGTAGCGCACTCAACGTGCATAATAGCTGTGGTTTTGGTTCCTCATTCCATTCCGGGCGTCCCTGGATGAAGTGAGTTTCGGAACCGATTTTCGTGGCTTGCGTCGCTTCCAGCAGCCAAGGCTGTCCGTGGCCCAGTTCATGGAACAGCGTGCCACTTCCTGGATATTCCTCATAACGAACAAGGACGCCGGAAAGTTCCGGAACGACGAACGCAGGAGTGGGCATGTCACCGCGTTTCAAGGGGTTCTTCAATGTGGAAGAACTCCATTCGATGACGACATCACCCGGCGTCATATTCCAATGGCTTTTCGCGTCACGAAAGAAAACCAACAGCACATCACCCGGTGTCTTTGGTGTGATGTCTGTCGAGTCGAGAAAACAGAACTGTGCCACAAATGTGTAGGGGACGCCTTCTGGTGATGTTGGCCAGGGTTTGTCCGCTGCGCGATGCGGAGTTCCGCCGAGTTTGGTCAAATACGGTTGTTGCGGTGGCGCTTCTCTCCAGACGAATAAATCGACCGGGACAGGTCTGCCTAAGTCATGCTTTTGGCGGACGCGACGACGAATGCCTTCCACGCAACATAAGTCATTGGGTGATGAAATGATTTGTCCCGAGGGAACGCGTCTTCGAATTTCGTCGCCGTAGTTCACGGTTTCAAAAGTCTCATACGGCAATCGCTTCAGCCAGACTTCAAGGTCCAACTGAGCGTGATGCTTAACTTCAGGCCGCTCCTGTGCAAATAACACGGCTGGCACCCAGGTGAATACAGCGGCAGCAACGAGGCAACAAATCGAGAGACGAGTCGTCATGGTTCACACCCGCTACCGAATCACTTCCTTCGGCACAGATCCATCCAGGTAGCGCCAGTTCTTGATGAAGGAAATGACGTCGGCCATGTCTTGTGGCGGGACCGTCTTTTCCAGGCCGACAGGCATAAGGGACACGCCGTTGTTTTTCATGGCTTCGATATCGGCACGCCCGAATGAGACCGTTTTTCCTTCCGGCTGCTTGAGCGTCACAGATGTCCCGGTTTCCGAGGCCAGAATGCCGGTGTGAATGACACCATTTGTGTCGACCACCGTGTAGCTGAAGAAGTTATTGTCGATGGCCCGGTTGGGGTCGAGAATGTTCGTCAGCAGGTACTCAGGAGTTTTCGTGCGGGAGTCGGAAATGTCGGGGGCGACGTCGACACCGACATCACCCACCTTGTGGCACTGCGCACAATTCTTGACGAACACCTGCTTACCTCGTAGCGGATCACTCTCCAGCGTCAGACAGCTCTGATACTCCGCCAGCACCTTCACCCGATCTTCCGGCGGAGCCTGCTTAAGCAGACGCACTGCTTTCTCTTTGATGACCGGATCAGCATGCGCCATGAGCCGCTTCGCGATGTTTTGATCAACGGCCAACGCGGGGAGTTGGCCATTTTCGACGAGGTCGAGGAGTAGGTGAATTTCGAAACTGTTGTCCGTTAGCGAACTAACGGCAGTGTTTCTTAGGGACGTGGGCAACTTGGGCAATAGTTTGACAAGTGCGACTGCAGCTTCGGGCTCCGGGCGTTCAGCAAGGGTCCGGGTGACGAGTTCCGTAAAGATATTGCTGCCTTCGCTAATCTGCACAATCATGCGGAGCGTGCCACCGTCGTTACTCAATCCCAGCAAGCTGTACTTGGCGGAAACGTGCTCATGAGATTGTTGGTCAGCTTGCAAACACAGCCTGACAAGTTGTTGAAACTGATGCTCGGCCGTTTCGTCCAGGTTGTGAATATGCTTCCAAATTCCCGCCCTATGGTCCGGCAGTCCTTTCGACAATCCAATCAGCAAATACGCCGACTGCCAGGGATGAGCAATTGCATGATCGAGGGATTCTTTAATGAGTCCCTCAATCTCATCCTTTTGATTCTTGCGCCCTGCTGCCTCCGCAATCTGCGCAACTAAATCTGGATCAGCACTCCGGTCAAGCAAACGATGACAGAGTTGCGCTGGCTCCGTTCCAGCGATGACTTGGATCTTCACGATGTCCCAAGAACTCAATTCCTCGATAGCAAGCAAACTTTCCACATCTCCAGAGAATCTCGCATTCGTGGCTGGTGCAAAGTCGGGATGATCATCGACATGGAGTCCGAGGCCTTCCAGAACACTGAATGCAGCGGCAAGCGTTCCAGGCGATTTCGACGACAGCAGGATTTGTCTAACTTGAGCCTCGACTTCCATCTCACGTCGCTCCACGAGCAGTTGCCTGGCAACATCGCGCTGCCAAGTGTTGGCATGCAGCAAAAGGATCACGAGGTCCGATGTGCCTGCTGTCGACGAGACTTTCTCTTGGGCGACGATCTTTGCCGGACTCTCAACCGTGGCACTCTTCGACACAATCCGCCAAATGCGGCCTTTGTCGATGCCGAGCATTTGATCGGGGCGGTTTTTGAGTTCGTCGGGGACGAACTGAGGGTGTTCGATAACGGCTCGGTACATGTCGACGACGTACAAGGCACCATCAGGCCCGTTGGCCAAATTCACGGGGCGGAACCATTCATCTTTCGTGGCGAGAAACTCAATGCCTTCTCGGCCCGGTTTCGAAGTGAACGTAATTCCGCTGGGCGTCAGAATGTCGCGGTGCACCAAATTCCCGGTCGGTTCGCAGGTGAAGCTGTTCCCGTAGAACGATTCCGGCAACGCATTGCCGCGAAAAATCGTCACGCCGCAGGCTGCCGTGAACTGGTTGGCGTGCAGATTGGATGTCGTCCAGGTACGGCTGATGGGGTACAGCCGCGAATCGACTCCCGCTGGGGAAACTTCCTCAAAGACTTTGCTGACGCGTAAGTAAGGCGCCCGCTTGAGGTGTTCTTCTTCCAGCACAATGTGATTGCAGGGATTCCGGTTGCTGCAGGCAAACCGATTCCCCCAGTCGTCGAACGTCAGACCGAATTGTCCGTTGCCGGAAATGGTCTCGTACTCGCCGGTGAAAGGGTCAAACCGGAAATCGCGACCGGAAATGTCGAGCGGTTCGGGAAGACGCTTGTTCGGCCAGGGGTAGTCCTTGCCGGGAACAATTTTGCCGCCGCGCAGTCCGTTCGCAATGTATATCTTGTTGTCTGGTCCAAACGTCGGATGATTGCAGCGGAGTTGGGGGTTCTCAGTCGCGAAGCCTGTGAACCATTGCTGAGTGTCATCACAAACGTCGTCACCATCGGTGTCACGCATAAATAACACCTGTCCATTTGTGGTGACAATGACTCCGTCCCGCCAGTGCATGAGACCGTTCGCAAAAATCAGCCCCTCGGCGAATGTCACGGGATTTGTGTAACGGCCATCTCCGTCGTCATCGCTGAGCACACGAATACGGGACTTCCCGGGTTCGCCATCCTGCGGCCCGTTGGGATAGTCGCTGTATTCCACCACCCACAATTTGCCGTTGGGAGCGAACGCGATGTGAACCGGATCAATGACATCCGGTTCGCAGGCGACTAGTTCAATCCGGCACTCGGGGTGCAATGCAAACGAAGACTGCGCTTCTTGCGGCGAGAGCGGATCACTCGCTGAAACAGTCGCTGTGAACGCCAGGAGAAGACAGGAAACATCGCGCAAGCAACGTGCCAACGTACCATTCATATTCACACCCCTGTGACTGGTGACGGATAGACGCATTGAAAAGGATACCCACATTGTGCGGGTTTCGCACGCGGCCAATCGGCAAAGCGTCCGACTGCATTGGGTTGCGGAACGGAGACTCATATCGAATCTCGCTTGACAATGCCCGGAAGAGGGGTGATCATCGGGCTTTGAACCGCTGCGTGCCGTGGAAGTGCAGGTGAAAGAAACCTCTTTCAAATACGTGTAGCGAGTGTGATGGCCTGATTGGCAAATTGCTGGAGAAGGTGTTTCAATGGCTGCAGGACAGCGTAAACTCGATATCGATCAAATCGGCGACGTGACCGTCGCTCGCTTCGTCGATAAGAAAATTCTGGATGAAAACAACATCCAAATCATTGGAAATCAACTGTTCGGGCTCGTCGAAGAAGACGGTCGGAAGCGCATTATCCTGGACTTCACCAACGTGGAGTACCTCTCAAGCGCCGCCCTGGGCAAGCTGATTACCATGGACAAAAAAGTGAAAGCTGCCGGCGGCAAGCTGCGTCTTTGCTCGATTCGCCCAGACATTTACGAAGTGTTTGCCATTACCCGGTTGAACAAACTGTTTGATATTCAAGACGACCAGGATGCGGCAATGGCCGGATTCTAACGACCTGTTGAAGTCTCTCTTCATGAACAGGCTGTGAGATTCGGCACGTTGTGTTTGTGAAGGGATACGTCCTGACAGAGTCAAGAATTGGCCAAACTGGTTGCTGACCTTGCTCTGTTGACCGCTGACGTCCCTTTCCCTTTCCGTCTCGGTTGTACTTTTATGTCGGAAGCTTCTCATCTGGATGTTGTCATCCCGAGCGATACCTCGCGCGGCAGCGAGGTACAGGAGCAGATTCTGGCGTTAATGGAGGGAAAAGGGTTCACAGACCGCGATTTGTTCGGTGTGAAACTCGCCCTCGAAGAAGCGATTGTGAATGCCATCAAGCATGGCAATCAGCTCGACCCCGGCAAGACAGTCCAGATTACCTGCGACATTACCGACCAGCGGGCCATCATTATCATCGAAGATCAGGGCGAAGGTTTTGATCCCAGCGACGTCCCCGATCCGACGGACGAAGAAAACCTCGATAAGGCCAGTGGTCGTGGCCTCATGCTCATGCGTGCCTTCATGACGAGCGTGACGCACAACGAAAACGGAAATCGCGTCCGCATGGAAAAAGAGAAGTCGGCGGAGTAATTCAACTCGCGTTTTCGTACCGCACTTCCACTGCTTTCACGTTGCCTGACATGTCTTCACCATTGACCCATTTCGATGACGACGGTGCCAGCAGAATGGTGGATGTGGGTTCCAAACCCGTTACGGCTCGGATGGCCCGCGCTCAGGCGCACGTTCATATGCAGCCGAAAACGGCTGAACTCATTCGCAACAAGGAGTTTTCGAAAGGAGACGTCCTTGAAGTCGCCCGGCTGGCAGGCATTATGGCCACCAAGCGGACTGATGAACTCATTCCCCTCTGCCATTCGTTAGGACTCGATGGAGCAAAGATTGACTTCGAATGGGTCGGAACAGAGACGCTGAAAATCACTTCTGAAGTTTCCACACAGGGTCGTACGGGTGTGGAAATGGAGGCCATGACGGGAGTCAGCGTGGCCGCCTTGACTGTCTACGACATGTGCAAGTCGGTCGACCGAGGTATGCGGATTTCGGACATCGAGCTGCTGGAAAAGTCCGGTGGTAAGAGTGGGCATTACGTCCGAGCGGATCGCTAATCGACACGCTCCCCGTGACTCTTGGGGTAAAAAAGCGGCATCGTCATTGCAAATTGCTGAAACCATCGGCACATTTGGCCGGTAAGCTTCATGAGGATTTCCCTCTCATCTACCCGGTTCTTGCAGCGTCTCACTCATGCGACATTTCATCATTTCGGCGGTTTGCCTGGCGTCTCTTTACGCGTCAAACACAGCACTGGCCCAGCGGTCGGCGACCGACCTCTTTCCCGAAACAACTGTTGTCTACGCGGAAATCGCACATCCCGACGCACTCCTCAAAGAAGTTTTGGAGCACTCATTTCTCCGCGATTTAAAGCGCAGTCAGCCCGGTGAAAAGCTGCTTAGTAACGCGGACTTCGTCCAGTTCCAGGTTGTCTTGTCGTTCCTCGAGCTGCGTTTGGGTATGACGTGGGATGAAGCCGTCAGCGCCCTGACAAAAAATGGGGCCGCTATTGGAGTCGATGCATCCACCAATGGCGTAGGGCTCGTGTTGCACGGAGAGTCGGCCGAGGTCGTCGAAGAACTGCGAACCACGCTCATGCAAATGGCAACGGAAGAAGCAGAGAAGAAGGGGAATAAGCAACCCTACAAGACCTCCGAATATCGCGGTGTTACGGTCTACGATACCGGCAACGGCGGGTTCGGCACGTATGAGTCATGGGTGTTGTTCACCAACAACGGCAAGCTCGGCACCAAAATGATCGACCGCCTGCTCGATGGTGGCGAGAAGAGTCTTTCTCAGAACGAGCAATTTGCCTCTGCTGTTTCCAAGCGAGGAGATCATGACTTTTGGGCGTACGTCAATTTGTCGGACTTGCGAAACATCCCGAAGGTTCAGAAGTCTTTGAGCAGCCAGGCGGAGAATCCTTTGGTGGAAGTTCTCGTGGGTGGGCTGCAGGAAGTGCTGCGACACACGCCGTACCTCACGTTGAATGCTGATTTGGAATCCAATCGCTTTGCCATTGATGCCAATGTTCCGCATGATCCTAAGGATGTTGCCGAAGCACGCGAGTACTGGTTCGGTCCGAACGGAGAGGGATCAGCAAATCCGCAGTTGAATCTGGAAGGCAGCATTCTGTCGCTGAGTAGCTACCGAAACGTATCGGAAATGTGGCTACGGGCCGGCGATTTGTTCGACGAAAGGATGAACGACAAACTGGCGGAGGCGGATGGTACTCTCACCACACTGTTTTCCGGTAAGGACTTCGGTGAGGACATTCTCGGTGCGGTCCAGCCGCAAATTCAGTTGCAGGTAGTTCGTCAGCAGTTTGCAGAAGACGGCCCCGTTCCTGCGATCAAAATTCCGGCCTTCGCTCTCCGTTTACATTTGAGAGATCCGGAAGCCAGCACTCGCGAACTTCGCCGGACCTTTCAGAGTTTGATTGGGTTTTTGAATGTTGTTGGCGCCCAGAACGGTCAACCTCAGTTGGAACTCGACTTCGCGAACGAGCAGGGTGTTGATCTTGTCTCCGCCCACTATGTGCCCGATGCCAGCCAGAAGAACTCCAAGTCGGCTCCCATCAATTTCAACTTTTCTCCTTCAGTTGCGTTCTTCGGAGATCGATTCATCGTTGCCAGTACACGGCAACTCGCTGAACAACTCGTCGTGGCAGAGCCAGTAGAATCGGGCGAGAACAATCAGCAAATCGACAACACGCTCCTGTCGATTGACACGCACGCACTCAGTGACGCCCTAAAAGACAATCGGAGTCAGTTGGTTGCTCAGAACATGCTGGAGAAGGGGAATTCCCGCGAAGAAGCTCAGGCAACCATTGATGCCATCCTGGAGTTTCTGCATTTCGTCAATGCCGTCGAGTTCTCTGCGGCAACGAACAGTGAGTCAGGAACGTTTGGAGTTCACCTGGAAGTGCACTAGAGCAAGTTTTGAAATGGATTGCAGTCACCTCGTAAGCCGAAGGCCGTAAGGCCTCGGGCTATTGGCCCGGCCGCTTACGCGTCGCGGCTCACAGCTGAATTCTAAATCGAAAAATGCTCTCCCGGGGTGGTTTCTGGTTCTTGCGGAAGGCCCTATTGAGTCGCGCTGAACATCGGAAGTAGGTACGTCATGCCCAGAACTCTTGAAAGCGTCGATCCTCAATGGGCCTGGAAAAGGTTTGAGCCCACAAACGACCAGCCCTGGAACCGGAAAGGGGCGGCGCATCTCTTTCGCCGGGCAGGGTTCGCTGCGACACCTGAGCAACTTCGTAATGCTGTCGACAGTTCACCAGAGTCGGTGGTGCAGCAACTCGTACAGAATCGCAGCGAGACGCCGGAGTTCATTGATGAAATTACCGCCCTGTCAGCGGCGTCATTAGCGACCGGAAATCCGCGTCGATTGGCCGCGTGGTGGCTCCACCGGTTGCTGAATACGCCCGACGCACTACGCGAAAAAGTTGTGCTCTTCTGGCATGGCCACTTCGCGACTGGTGCCGAGAAGGTTGAAGATGCTCAGCTCATGTTCGCTCAGAACGAGTTGTTTCGAACGTCGGGTCTGGGACGGTTTCGCGAACTCGTTCAGGCTGTTTCGCGCGATCCCGCCATGCTCATTTATCTCGATTCGGTGACCAATCGAAAGGCGCATCCCAACGAGAACTACGCGCGGGAAGTCATGGAATTGTTCTGTCTGGGTGAAGGCGAATATACCGAGGAGGATATTCGCGAGCTCGCCCGCTGCTTCACCGGCTGGGAAATTCGACGCGATCAGTTTCGCTTCAACAAGTATCAGCACGACACCGGCACCAAGACAATTCTTGGCGAGGAAGGCATTGAATCGGGCGAGGAAGGGGTCGACGTGGTGGTCAACCAGCCGGCATGTCCACGGTTCCTCTGCCGGAAGCTGTTCCGTTTCTTCGTCACCGACGCAGAGGAACCCAGTGACGACCTCATTCAACCACTCGCAGATGAACTTCGAGCCAACGACCTGGAAATTGGGCCAACGGTCCAGCGCATGCTGTCGAGCAATTTGTTCTTTTCGGAGCTGGCTTACGGTCGGAAAATTCGCTCGCCCATTGAATTGAGCGTCGGCCTGCTGCATTCGCTCGAGGCTTCGACGAACATTTACACGCTGGAAGAAGGGCTCCGCGTACTGGGGCAGGAACTTTTCTACCCGCCGAATGTCAAAGGGTGGGACGGCGGACGCACGTGGATCAATTCGTCGACACTGCTGGGACGTGCGAACCTGGTGCGGCAAGTTCTCGACAATGAAGCGACGCGTTTTGGTCGTGGCAGCCTAACTGACTTCTGTCGGGCAAACAGCTGGGAGCGTGGTGAACAATTCGTGCGAGGAGTCGTCGAGACATTATTTGCGGCCGAACCTTCTCAGTCCGTTCAGCGCGATGTCGCGACACTCGTTGACAATACATCGCTCGATGAAGAACGCCGCCGCCGCGATGCACTACACTGGCTCTGTTCGCTCCCCGAATTTCAGTTAGGGTAGGCCTGATTAATCGTAGGGTGGGTGCAGTCCGCATCAAACAGCACGATGCGTTACGCATGCCGTGAGCATTAAAGAACGGGGAGACCTTTCGGTTAGTCGAACTCGCGGACGTAACCCACCTGAATGCGGCGACGTGCTGCACGCACGCTAATCGTTTCAGGAGTCCTCCAGTGGCGAAATCCACCTGTGCAAAAACAGAAAGCCCGGCAGGAATGGTTCCTGCCGGGCTTTCTTGCACCTGGAATACCTTCGCCTCACGACAAAGGACACAACGACTTCTCTGTTTTAGTGGATTTGATCGAGCGTAATGTCGGTCGAATCTGGGCCGGCACAGCGGATGAAGTGGTCGTGGTCGATGTACACCACGTCCTGAACGTTGTCGCTGTGAGTAAAGGGCACGGGCCAGTGAGACCGAATGGTTTGATCGAAGTACACTGTGCACTTGTAGTGGCAGTGGTGCAGGCGAACCGGGCCGACGTGTGGTACGACTTTGCAGTCATCGACACGGTCGACAATGAGGTCGACAGTCATCCGCACGTTGTTGCGAGCCGTTTCCGCGAGGAACGGAACTCCGCCAGATGGATCGGACGGCAGGGCTCGGATGACTTCGTCCGGGCTGGGAGGATCGAGACAGAACAGCGGTGCGTTCTCGCCTTCAATCGGATCGAGAATAGGTACCTTTGAGTACCGTTCTTCTTCCCAGTAGGTGTCTTCAATCTGTTGACTGAAGTAGGGAGTCACCGGGATGAGCGGCGTTGTTCCCCAGAATGCGGAGAATGCCAACGCGCTCTTGGTAAACCAGTACGCCATCGCACACCCGCTGGACGGGAGCGTAAGGGCAGCCAGACCGGCGAGCAGCATCAGCCGTTTGGCGATTCCATTCCATTTCACCATTTCATTGCCTCCAGGTGCTTTGTCGCATGAGGTGTCTCAAATCCCAAAGGATCGGCACACCTGTCAGAACCGACACATCTGTTATCGAACCAGCACCGAGGGCAACTTGTGAAAATGTTCCGGTTTTAAGGAATGTTGCGAACACCAGTTGTGACTTGGAGGCCATGACCGGCAGGTTTTGCCGATGATGTTAAGAGTTGTTCACAAGGGCACTTGAGTCCATCGCCCAGTAAATGACTTGACTGGTGCGTTTCAGGACTTACAAAAAAAGAACAGCCCTACGAAATGTCGTAGGGCTGTTCGACAAAAATCAGTGCCGGTTGGCAGTCAGGCCTAGTACTCGACGTGGTCCGTTGGGAAGAAGCCAATTCCAGCGATTTGTTCCCATTGGAAATCAAACTGAGCGGCAACGTTTTGTTGAACACCGTTCTGGAAGAAGTCGTTCACAGCATTGTTGTCGGAAGTAACAACGCCAAATTCACTCGCTCCGTGGAGCCGACCTGCCAGAAACACGGGACGGGTGTTGGCTTTGACAGGATCGTTCTGGAAGTTCCCCATGCGATCGCGACCGCCGGTGATGACACCAGTATTCGAGATTGGAATTGTCTGCGTTGTACCAGTCTCCAGAACAGTGATTTGGTCACCGTTCCCAATGCCACCCGTTCCGCTATTCGCGGCGCGACCATTGCCAGCCGTCGTTTCTGGAACGCCGTTTTGGTCGGTATCTGCCATTCCCATGATGAGGTCCATGTACGCTACTGGGTCGTAAGACAAGTAGTAATGGGCCTCGGTGCCGTCGGCGAACGATGTCGGTGGCAGGATGTCATTCGACTGCTGTGGGTAAATTCGGATGTCATCGCCGACGTTACCGCCGAATGAGGTATTTCCGATTTCAGCATTAACGCGTGTCATGACACCCACGGCGAAGACGAGTCCGTCTTCAAAGCCGCCGAAACCGCCGTTGTTGGCGATTTCCGTATTCATAACCTCGACGTTGGCAATGAAGTGATTTCGCGTGCCGCCATCCAACAAAATGTCTGCCGTTGTCTGCATACCAGCACCAGCGCCGACTGTACCTCGCGACTGGTACTGGTGAGTCGTGCTCGTCCAAATGCCGCCAGAGCCAACAGGGCTTGGTGGTGGACCGAGGTTCTCTTCAATAAAGACGTCGTCGTTGATATCCGTGTGTCTGTAGTGCGGATAGTTGGCCGCGACATTCACATGGTCGGTATCCATTTCCAGAGCCCGGGTATCGAAGACAATGCCTTCACGGGAATTCTCATTGAACCGGTTGATCTTGCTCGTATCGAAGACGTTGTCTCCCCGCCCGATAAACCAGTTGCTGACTGAAGCTGGGACAAGTGGCGGATTACCGATGTTGCTGCCCTGAATAATGTCGTGCTCAAGGAGAATGTCGAGACCACGACCACCATTCTGCGATGACTGAACGCCGAACATGGTGGTATTGGCAATAGTCTGAGTTCGGTTGGTTGTTTGAACCCAGTAGTCAATACCGTCGCCAGAGTTTTGAATAATGTCGACGTTGTTGTACAGCGACGTCAGCCGGGCAGCCAGCGTCATTTCAACTTCAATACCATGTCCCACGTTTTGAGGACCGCGCTCATTACGCTGGTTGTCGCCACTTGCTCCGTTGCCGGTAATCGTTGTACGGTCGATGGTAAAGCGGTTGGTTTGTGCATCACCGTCGCGAATCTCCAGGTCGATGCCGTCGTCATCGTTGCCTTGGATCACGACGTCGCGGTTTCCAAGGAACGTTGTGGCCGCGTCACCGACGATAAGGTGGGCGCCGTTATTGCTGTCGCGTACCGGGCCACCTGAAGGTCCGCTTGGTGATGTCCGTTCACCTTGCTCCAGGAAGATACCGTTGTCACCGTTTGTATTGATGTCCGCTCCGCGAATGAGGTAGGTGTTCTGGCTGACTGGTGATGTGCCTGGCGAAATGAAGTCACTGTTGTCAATGATTTGAACACCGTTCTGGCCGTTACCAGAAATCGTCGTGCGGACACGTGCTCCGAACGCATCGATGAGTGTGTCGCTGCTGCGGACGTCGACGTTCACATAGGCACCACCGCCGAATGTGCCGGACTCGTTTGTGAAGTTGGTGTCAAAGAATATGCCGTGCCGTGCACTGTTGAGAATCTGATTACCGTCCATGATAAACGGTGGATTCACAGTCCCGTTCGGGTTACCGAGTGCGGCATCGTTCTCAAGGACGATTTGCACGCCGTCTTGACGTTGAACGTTGAACTGGTTGTCCGACATGTTTCCGGAGAACTGGGCATTGCCTGAACCGTTGAGTCGGACCCCGTTGAGGTTGTTATTCAACCTGTTGTCGGTGATGTCCAAGTCGAAGACAATTGGCTGTCCCGGCTTGTTTTCGTTGATGACATTGATGCCGTTGTTCGTGTTGTTCTGAAGCGTGTTACCATTTCCATGCGATCCAATGATGACCGCGTGGTTGGCTGCAATGTCGGCGTAGATACCGTTGTCACGGCGTTGAATGTCAATTCCGTGCAGGCCGTTGGTGTCGATTGTGGTATTCAGGATTGTGGCGCGAGTAATCGTGCCGAGTCGACCGCTTCGACTTACCTGAGTCACAATACCGCTACCGGCGTTTTCACTTACATCGAGGCCAGCGACTGCTCCGTCGACGGTAAACTCTTCGAGCGAGGCAAAGTCCGTGATATGGACGTTCAGTCCGTCTCCATTCAGGCCAGCAATAGGCCCGTTGGCAGTGGCATTCAAAATGGAACTCACAATGGTAAAGGAACCGGTTGAGTCACCTTTACCTTCCACTGACATGGCCGCGTCACGGTTCCCCATGATTCTATTTGGATTGCGGAGAATGTCACCAAGTTCAAGCACATAGCGTGGGCCAAAACCATCGGCGTTGATGAGGTCTGGATCGTTCGGTTCACTGGCTACGAACCGAACTCCGACACTCTGGTTGCCGGTTACTACGTTGTTGAAGAAGGAGCGAGTTAGTGGGTCGGGATCAATAACGTTGCTACCAGCAAGTCTGAAGGTCGCACCATCTTGAATCTGGACCAGCAAGCCTTCACCAGTGTTGTTGTGGAAGCCTGCTTCATTGTCGAAAATCTCAAAATCGTTCAGCGAATCTCCGCCGAACTGCAGACGGGCACCGGCAAAGACGTTGTTGTTGAATTCGCTGTTACGAATTAATCCACCAGCAATTCCAGAAGTCGTAACCCCATCACCAGCTCCGAAGGCGTCTGCCTCCTCAACACTGAGATTGAGTCCGTACCCACCGTTCGCTGACGAATGAACATTCTCGACAACAAAACCATTCGCGATACCGGGCGTGGAAACGTTGGTGACGTATGAATCGATGAGCTGGATTTCAATACCATCGCCGGAACCGGCCTTACCAGTGAGGGTGACGTTCTGCAGGAAGTAGTCACTCAGGGTCATATTACGGAACCGCGTAAACACCTGGTCGCCGTCGTTACCAGATACCGTCGCATCGCTGAGGTCGAATGAGTTGACGCCACTAACCAGGTAGAAGTCGACAAACAGGCCGTTGCCCATGTTGTTGTTCACCTGCAGGCCAGCCCCGGTAACACCGAAGTTCGCCACGGTAACTCCCGTGCCGTCGTTGGCAATAATGCGAACACCATCGCCAGCATTTCCACTCGCGGATGCGTTAATCGTCAGGTCGTTGGAGGTCACACCGTTGGTGAGGATTGCCTCGAAACCAGGCCCGTTAATGTTGTTATTAAAGACGTTGTTACCCAGGACACCGGCGGCGGACGACAATGTGGCCGTTGTCGTTGCTCCATCGGCGATGAACTTGAAACCACGACCAGTGATTCCACTGCCACCACCTGGAGTTCCGTTGTTGTTCCCTGTGCTGCCGTTGTTGAGCAGAATCGTCGTCGAAGCGCCGGAGTCGGTGTAGATATCGAACCCGTCGTTATCGTTGTTGTTTGCGGTGACGTGGTCAAATGCCACATTCGCAACCACATTTGTGCCTCGAACGTCCAGGTTGATGCCGTCTTGTGTGAACAGCAACGATTGACCACTGTTGCTGACGTCCACGTTCGTGAAGGAAGCGTTGAAGGTTGCCGGGCCAGCAACGAAGACAACTGGCGTGCCAAACTCGTCGAGCGAACCGACGTTAAGGTCCAAACCACCCAGCCCGCTATTGTTGACGGTTCCATTGTCGACGTTAAACGTCAACGAACCTTGATTGAACACATCGAGGTCGATTCCGCGACCGCCGCTGTTGTCGACAGTGAGGTTCGTAAAGTTGAACGTCGCTGATGACGAAGCGTCGTGGACCTGGACATCAATTCCGTCAAATCCAATGCCGGACGTTGCGTTGTTCGACAGGTTCAGGTTGGTTGCGACGAAGTCTGCCAGAGACGCACCGTTCTGAACCAGGACCTTCAATCCGTTTTCGTCGTTTGATTGGGCAGCGACATTGTCGAACTGGACGACATTGGCCGAGACGCCGTTGTCGAGGCTCAGGTCGATGCCGTCATTTCCGGCGTTTTGAGCGGTAAGACCATTAACCGCAATGACGGCTGTCGCTGTCGAAGCGGGCACACCTTCGAGGTTGATGTTGACCGCATCTACGAACGAATTCGAGAAGTCTGCAGATGTAATGTTCAGTGCCAGCGTGTCGCCAACATCCATGCCGCGGTCGTCAAAGTTGAGTCCTTCACCCCCCTGGGAGCCAGTGGCAACCACGTTCGACAAGTTCACAGTGCTCGCACCGTGTACGTCAATCATGGTAATATCGACGGCAATTTTGCCCGCATTGGTTGCAATAAGATTGTCGAACGAGAGGTCCGTACCAACGGCCTGCGAGTTGACATAAGCAATGAGGCCGGCACCGTTAATTGAATTCGAAACGTTCACAAATGTGGACGAAATGTCGATGAGTGTTGCCGCCGTACCGACCGAGAAAATGGCACCAGCACCGAACGCGTCGGTGGCGGAGATATTGTTGAAGGTTGGCACCGAAGCCTGCACGCTGCCGCCGAAGAAGGCACTAATGCCCGTGGCCCCCGAATAGTCAGCGGTGATGTTGTTGGCGTTGACATTGACTTGTGAGCCAGCAGCACCATCGAACTGGAAGGCGACAGCATTCTTGCCACGACGTCGTGGCGAAGCGGTCGGCGTGTTGTCGACGATCAGCGAGTTTCCAACATCTTGTGAGAAGTTAGAATTCGTCAGATTGACGTTAATGGTATCTGCGGCACCCATGTTGGTGGCCTTAATGAGGGCACCGTTATTGAGCTGAGTTCGCAGTGCGGAAACGTTGTCGAGGTTAATGGTCGACGTGCCGCCGAATGCACCGTTGAGCGTAATGTCGAAGCCACGGCGACCGTTGTCGTCTGCCGTGTAGTTCGAAATGTTAATGGCGGTCGGAATGGCCTGTGCATCGAGGTCGATTTTCATTCCTGCCCAGGCCGAGCCGTTGGCATTCACATTTGTTGAATTCAACGTTCGCAATGCGGCTGCGCCGTTTGCCAGCACGCCGACACCGAAGTTCTTCGTACCAAGCATGGTAATGTTGTTCAGAGCAACAATGTCTCCCACAATGGAACCGGTCAGACCGATGTTCACACCGGTACGCTTCGCGCCCGTGGCATTGAGGCCATCAATTGCAATGGTGGCGACCGATCCCAGAGCACCGCCAGCCTGGATGTCGAGTGCGTTCAAACCTGAGAAGCCGACGCGTGAGTTGCCGTCAACGGTGACTTGGAGAGTGTCTGTCGCACCCAACGTCGTATTGTTAATTCTGAAGCCGGTACCACCGGCACGTTGAGCCCGAACCGATGTCGCCTGAATCGTATTGATTCCGCCAGTCACGTTCGTCAGACCAATGTCGATTCCGTTGGCTCCGGCATCTTCCGCCCAGAAGCCGAAGAGTTGAATGTCAACTGGGGTCATCGAGTTCGTGACTTTAATGTTCACCCCTGTCGGTCCGGCATTATTAAACCGGGCCACCGAACTGTGGAACTGTGTCAGCGATGAGTTCATCAGGTCAATGTTCAGTGCAGTGCCGACCGCATTGTTTGCAAAGACTCGATCAAAACGCGGAATGTTGAGAGTAGCACCGTTCGTTCCAAGGAACTGAATACCACGCTTCAGGCTGTTGTTGACGTTGAGACCATCAACATCAAATGTCGCTGACGAGTTTGGTCCATCAATAAAGACGTCGAACTCACCCTTGCCGAAATCAGGGTTGTTCCCTTCAACCGTCGTGTTCTTGATAACGGACGAGAACGTTCCACCGCTGATGACATCGACGTCGAAGCCACTCATTTTCATGGTGGTGCTACCAGTAATCGTGACGTTGTCCATGTCGAACGTCACAGTTGACATGGAATCTTCAACGAGGCCGATAATGGCACCGGTACCACCCAGATTGGTGTTGACGTCAATGTTCGGTCCGGCGTTCTGCACATTGACGTTAGTCAGTGAAGCGTTGATTGTACCGCCGGTTTTTGCCCGGAATGTGACTCCCGGTCCAACCGTATTAGTGAAGTTGATATTCTGGATAGCCGCTTGAACGGTTCCGCCAAGTTCGGCACACATGAACAGCCCAGTGTTCACAATTGTCCCGTTCAAGTTGAGCACCTGCACATCGAGTGGACCGACGGCGCACAATGCCAGTGAGTCGACCGTACCGCCCGTCAGATCGCGACGAACCACGCCCCCATCGGGCTGGTTAATGCGGAAGGAGTCTTCGTCGTTTCCACTGAGGTCGAAATTGACCAGATTCAATGTGATGATGGTATTCCCAGGAACTGTTCCATCACCATCGGCAAACGCGTCAATGCCATCACCAATTCCGTCACCTGGCATGGCGTTGCCGTTGTTGGTGATGTTCCCGGTGTCAAAGTTCAGAACAATTCCCGAATTCTGCGTGGCCAGCGTGCCTGTTCCATTGTTAGCACGCAAGTGGAAGCCGTCACCCTGGTTGTTGACGACGTCGGTTCCCACCATGGTCATGCACAGAAGCGATGTGTCACTCAGGCTCAGGTCACCGTTGACGAGTCCATTGACACCATCTTGCCCGTTCTGACTGATCTCGCTGTTTTCAACACGGACACCCACGTAGGAATTGCCGTCGACGAGGGCCTCAATACCAAAGTCCTGGAATGGCGGAGCGAGCAAGCTATTGCCCACCATCATATTAATGAGGGTAATCCCGGCACTCTTACTGCTGCGAGTACCAGCAGCGGAACCGTTTACAGCGTTGATTCGCAAACCAGAGGTCGTCGAGGACAGGTCACCATTTCCGAGGATTTGGCCGTTAGTGAGAGACGAACCAGTGAGCTTGCCTTGATCGAGATTGAAGTTGATTCCGTGGCCAGCACCATCATTCAATGTGAAGTCTGAAAGCTGAAGAATAGCCGTGGCGCCGCCGGTTACGTTTCCGAAAACTCCATCTCCGCCGGAACTGTCCATATTCACAACGCCAGCAACGGGCGCGGAAATCCGAACATCACCAATGGCGCTGCTGGCCAGATTGAAGTGAATGGCGTTGTCGGCAGCGTTGAAAATGGAGTTGGTGTTGGTGAGATTCACTCCTGCCACGCCGGAGTTCTTACCAATCACGAGAATTCCATCGACGCCTGCATTGTCAATACTCACCTGGTTTCCAGTGACGGTCGCTGTTGCGTTGTCAGCGTTGATGACAATACCTGTATTGCCAACGCCATCAATGCTCAGACCATTTGGAGCATCAACGGAGACATTTCCTCCGTTCTTCACACCCAGCAACATTCCATGACGCAGGTTGCCATCGAAGTTCGCGAGCCCCGCGAATGTGAACTGTGCATCGGAATTGTCGAGGCTCGTGAAGATTCCGTCCGATCCAGAGCCACTCAAATCGCCGCTGGCGGCGCCGAAATCAAATGTCGCGCTGGAGTTGTTGTTACCAACGAGGAAGATGTTGTTCGCGGCTGAGCCGCTGACAACCGTGTTGGTGAAGGTCAAATCGGCCTGGGCATTATCCAATTCGAGCGCGATCCCGCGGCGACCCGAGTTGGTAATTGAACTGTTGATGAAATGGGCGGTGAACACGGCCTGCTGCGTCAGGCTACCTTGTGCAATGACGTAGACACCATCCAGCAGGGCGGAGTCAGTCGTACTGTTTTCGACGATGAGGTCCATCGAGGCCCCATTGTACAGCTCTCCGAAGACCCCATAGTTGGCTGGCTCAGCCACGCTGGAAAGCGGAGTATCCAGCACATGCGCGGTTAGCGACGTACCATTGTCTCCAAAGAACTTGAAGCCACGTTCGCGCGGTGTGGGATCGATGAACAGATCAATTGTTGATCCCGTATCCTGGCGGATGTAGACGGCGTCTTTTCCACTGCCCAGCATCGAACCATCGATGACATCAATGTCATAATGGGCCCCGTTGATGGCATCCACGCGCAAAGCATTTCCGCCTGCATTATTGGACGGGCTGTACTCAAAACGCACGCCGCCATCTGCGTGGTCGTCCAGCACGGCAACGAACGCGTTGCGGCCAGCATCGTTCATGGAGGTATGACTGGTCGCACCGTTCACCGTGGCATTGCTTGCCAGAATGTGGAACGCATTCTCATGGGCACCGTCGAGATTCGAGTCAGCCAAATCGATCGAAACATTGGCGCCAGAGTTCGCCGTGACCCGAACGGCATCCATACCAGCATTTGTCGCCGACAAGCCCGTTGCGATGACGTTTACCTGCGCGCCGTTGCGAGCGAGGACCTCAAGTGCGTCTTTTCCGGCTCCATCGAGCCGCACGTCATTCAGCGACACGTTGTAAGTCACTGCGTTGTTGGCATTAATGAAAATACCGTCGCTTGCGGAGGCCACAACGACATTGTCGAGGTCAACCGAACCGCTGCCGCCGTCGACGGCGTGAACGTAAATGCCCAGTCCGTCGGTGGATGTGACACTAATATCGGACATGACCAGAGCCACTTCCGAAACCGTGATCGTAGAGCCACTGTTGGACCCAATCACGACATCGGCCGCCGATCCTGTTGCCCCGGAAATATTCAGGGACTTGAAGATCCGGATGTTCTCGTTGTAATGACCAGCGTTGATGACAATCGAGTCACCATCTTGGGCGGCGTCAATAGCCCCCTGAACGGATGTGTACTCGTGTGCACCAATATCCACCCCGGCGAAACTGTCATCGACGAAAAATGTCGTCAGCAAAGTTCGGTCTTCAAGTGCCTCGGCCAGGTGCCGGACGGAACTGCAGTCAGATGATGCAGGCGAAACGCTACACCGAATCCGCCGTGAACGCTGCAGAAGCTTCGGGAAGGTGGATTTGGGAAACAGCCCTTGCAACCATTGAGTGAAGCGCATCGAAATATCCCGAGAAAAACTGGTCCTTAAGAAACACAGTCAGAAGACGCCCAAACGGCGCTTCTGGTCAATTCGCCAAAGATTCAGGCTCAACCCTTCGAAAATCGAGACCTTTTAACAAAACGCAGGCCAAACACCTGCTCTCAACACATGTTTTCAATATTTTGCTAAACTAGGTAGTTTTGATCGAATGGAATCACTGAACACTTGGCGTAAAGTATTGTGGTTGTGGAAGAAGGAGTGAGCGGTACGCACCTCCCCCTTCTATGTACGTACTGCGAACGGTGTACCGGAAATGATCGGTTCGCATCAACGGTATGCGACCGAACTCCGGCCATCGAGTCCTTATTTCGGCAAAAACGTGAGATTGCAAATGCTCCAACGTATCGGAACGACAATCCTACTCATCACATTCGTCACTTCAGGGGCAGGCGATTTAGCCGGTCTGGAGCCGGAAGGTCAAGAAGACAACTTGCGCAACGCTCTGCTCCCCAAGTCGGAAACACAGGCGCTGGAATTTCTTACCGAGTTCCCCGAGTTTGACGGACGCGGCGTTACAGTCGCTATTTTCGACACAGGCGTTGATCCCGGCGCACCTTTACTATCTTCAACGACTGATGGACAGCCGAAATTCGTCGATTTGATTGACGCCACGGGAGACGGTGATGTCACCACAACCGTTAAACAGAAATCTGAAAACGGACGACTGGTTGGTCTGACAGGTAGGGACCTGACGATTGGCGAAAACTGGACCAACCCTACCGGTGAGTACCGGCTAGGCATGAAATCCGCCTGGGACTTCTTCCCGCCCGAGCTCGTTGAACGAATGAAGAGTGAGTGGAAGGACAAATGGGAGGAAAACCAGCGCAAGCGTCTCCGCGAACTTGAATTGCATCTCAACGACGACAAGTCCGACATCTCCAAAAAGGAGCATCAGAGCCGCGTCGATTTGCTCAAATCATTACTGAATGATGATGCAGACCCTGGCCCAATTTATGACTGCGTCGTATTTCATGATGGAACAGTCTGGCGGGCCGTCGTCGATACCGACGAAGACGGCGATCTTGGCGAAGAGTCAGTACTCACGGACTTCGACGTGGAACCGAAGTTCGCAACTTTCGGGGATAACTCGTCACTCAATTTCTCAGTGCACATCTATAATGACGGTGATTTGCTTTCGCTCGTCACGGTCTCTGGCGAACACGGGACGCACGTGGCCGGAATTGTGGCCGCACACGACCCCGATCATCCCGAGCGAAACGGCGTCGCCCCGGGTGCTCGGATTGTCTCGGTCAAGATCGGTGACAACCGCATCGACGGCATGGAAACAGGGACGGCCCTCGTCCGAGCCGTTCCGGCAGTCATCAAGCACAAGTGCGACCTCATTAATATGAGTTATGGAGAACCGGGCGCCCCTGCGAATGCCGGCCGGGTTGTCGAACACTTCAGCCGCCTGGTCCGTGAAGAGAACATCATTTTCGTCGCCAGCGCCGGTAACGCCGGACCAGCCCTCAGTACCGTGGGTGCCCCGGGCGGTACGAGTACCGCACTTATTGGTGTCGGCGCCTATGTTTCTCCTGCCATGATGCAAGCCGAGTACACCGTGCGGGAAGAACGTCCCGGCGTGGCTTACACCTGGTCCTCACGCGGACCAACCTACGACGGTGCGGCCGGTGTGGACATCTTTGCTCCCGGCGGTGCGATTGCTCCCGTCCCAAACTACTCGCTGCAACCTGCTCGGCAAATGAACGGGACCTCTATGGCGTCGCCCAACGCCTGTGGGAACATTGCCCTCATCCTTTCCGGGATGAAGGCCAACAAGAAGCCGTACAACTTCGTCTCCGTGTTGAGAGCACTGCAGACGACCGCCGTGTCTGTGGAAACGACAGACCGTTTCGTGCAGGGACCAGGACTCGTGCAGACGCTCGACGCCTACAACCACTTAATGAGCGACAACAGCAACGACGACGAACTGGTTGAAATCGAAGTCAACGTAGAGGGGAAACGCGGCATTTATCTGCGCGACTCCTACGAGTCGACGCACGTCGCCGACCGCACGGTGTTCCTGAAACCCGCGTTCACTTCGGCAACCACCAATGAACGCAAACTCGCCTACGAAGTTCCGCTCCGATTCGAATCGACCGCTGACTGGGTCGATGTCGGTCCGCTCATGGTACTGCCGCATGATGGTCGGCCCATGTCCATTCAGGTTGATCCTACAGATCTCGACCCCGGCGTACACTTCGCCGAAATCCTGGGTTTCGACGACCGCCATTCCGAACGGGGACCGCTGGTGCGAATTCCCGTCACGGTTGTGCGATCTGTTTCTACGAAGAACAACTCTGTCTCCTGGACGGCCAAAACAAACTCCGGTGAAGTGATCCGCAAGTTCGTCAACGTCCCCTCAGATGCAGTCGCGGCAACACTCAAAATTCGCCGCGTGGGAGGCGACAACGTCCGCATGGGATTTGTCCATCTTGTTCAACTGGTTCCCGGGCAGACCTTTGAAAAGGGTGAGAACAGTTGGGTCGTCCGCCTCGACGGCAATGAAGTTGTCGAACATGACTTTGCCGTTGTGCCTGGTCGGGCGCTCGAAGTCTGCTGGGGACATTACTGGTCGAGTCTGGGAGAAGGGGAATTCGAGTTCGACCTCACCTTCCAACGACTGAATGTCAGCAGCAACAAACTCGCATTGTCCCCCGGCCTCCCCGGACAGCGTTTCGACGTTACCGCACTCTCGCAACCACTGCACATTGACATCAGTGGCTCTTTGAACACGCACCGAAAACTGCTGGTGCCAACCTCGGCCAAAGTCGAAACCATGACGGACGACCGCGATCAGCTTCCCGAAGCACAACAAACGCACCGCCTCACGCTCGATTACAAACTGACTCGTGCATCTGCGGGATCAGTCACGCTCTCGTGTCCGCAGCTTGATCAACTCCTGTACGAATCACCACTCGATGGCATGTTCATCTCTGTCATCGACGAGCGTGGGGTCGAACGGGCGACCCAGGATATGTTCGCCGAAGAGCCGACCAGAATTCCGGCTGGTGCGAACACGATTCGAGTCGAACTGAAGCACACTGATGAAAGCGTCCTCAACCGCTGGAAGCAATTGCTGATTGCGGTCGATCAACCAATTTCCTCTGTATCGATTCCGGTATCCCACTCGAATGCACAACTTGCTGGTGGCAGCTCACGTGCTGGCTCAGTTGAAATTCAACCCGGTGAAACGGTCAGCGTCTGGATTGGCTGTCCCAAACTTCCTGGTGGTGAGGTTCAAGCGGGCGATGTTCTCATCGGAAGCCTGTCGGTCTCCGATGACGTCAAAGGCCTCAGCATTCCTGTGACTGCCGTCGTACCGCCGCAGGGTGGTTCATCGGCAGACAAAGTCGGCTCACCGAAGTCGCACAGCCGTGACTTGTCAGCGGCAGACGCACTTGTGGAGTTCCAGTTCGAGCGACTCGCTGCCCTTAAGTACCCTGAGGACAAGGAGCAAATCAACGAACTTGCCGAGGTACTGAAATCGAGCGACAAGAAACGTCGCCTCGCCGTGACGCTGCTCCACCTCATCGACACTGATGCCCACCGCAAGGAACACCTCGCAGATGTGGTGTCCACAGCCGACCGCGTTCTTAAATCGATTCCACGAGCCAAAGTGCAGGCGTACTTCGGTCTCAGGCAACAGCCAGAGTCGGCTGAGGAAAAGAAACTCCACAGCCAGCGCACTGAAGAGAAACGAGACCTCATCGACGCGCTCTACCGTAAAGGTCGCGCACTGGCTTACATGGAACTGCCAGACGTCGTCGAGAAACACCCCATCGAAAACCAGGAGAAACTCTCCGAGCAAATCGAAACCACCTTCAAACAACTCTCCCGCTGGGTCGATCCCGAAGCCTCAGATTACGTGCTGCTGAAGGTCCGCGTGCTCCGGCGTCAGGGAAATGTCGCTCAGGCCATTCAGTTACTGAAAAAGGTCCACGACAAACCCGCTCAGGAAAGCTGGCTGCACCACAAGAAACTCCGCGACATGTACTCCGAACTCGGCTGGACCGACTGGAGCAAACGCGAACAAAGCTGGATGCTGCGGTTCGATCCCGGGCATGCAAAGCAGTAGCTGCCCCAAGCGTCGCATTAACCACTTCGGCCAACCTGTAGCAGTTGTGGCCTGTCACTCGCTGATCTGAAAGAGATTGAAACGCGGAGGCGCTGAGAAATCGGAGCCGATTCATCGCTTCTTCTCTGCGATCCTCGACGTGCTCTGCGGTTTTTCTTTTCCGTAGCTGCCGCGTCGCTTCGCTACTCGCCGCATTTCCCCAAGCCAAATTGAGTTCATCTTCAACGCGGGGACGCGTACAATGTAACCACTACGGCAACCTGCATCCTTGCTTGAAGGAGATCGAGCAATGTCGATGGTGCTTTTCGCAACTGGCCTCTTGCTGTTCGGCAGCGGACTAGTCGTCTACCTGCTGGAGTACCGTGTCTGTCTGCGCATCGTTCAGCAGACGGCAGGTCAGCCTGATGCGCTGACTTCTCAAGAAATCTGGCTGAATACCCAGATGTTCACAAAGCAGAAGAAGCTGATGCGGTGGGCCGAATCGGAGGTCGATGCGCCCCTCAAGCGCGACGCAGCGCTCGCTCTACGATTGGGCTACACATTCCAATCGCTGGCCATTTGTGGCATGGTCCTCACCGCAATTGGTGCGGCCTGCTTTGCCTGATCCTACAGTGCTGATGTCGTTCGTTGAGTTTTTCAACGGCACTTCATCGAGCACGCAGGGAACATCACCGACGCTCTAATACGTTTCGAGAGCGACCTTGAAATTGAGTTCCGGCAGTTTCGGGTGGTTGGTTTTCAAAGAGATTGTTCCGGGATTCTCGATACTCCAAACGCCCGTCGGACATTTGGCGGGGACTTTGATGACGAGCGTGTACTTCGCCGCGCCTTCACCTGATGAATCAGTTTGCAACGAGATGTCCAGAAATCCGGGATCGCTCGTCACTTCAGTAATCGCAAAGTCTGGCAGCGCTTCATCCAGGATGAATGCGTAACGGAACGTCTTTCCCCGCTCCGATGAAATTCGTTCCAGCGAAAAGATTGACAAATCAGCGTGCCAGCCGGGACCAACCACAGTCAATGGCCCCAAACGCACGGCATTCACATCAAGGCGAATTTCGGCGTTTTCATCGGTCAAGTTGGTCTTGATGACGACGTGTTCTTTAATCGCCTGGGCTTCTTCCGGAGGTGTGAGTGTACCGGTAATTCGATAGGCCGCCTTCCCATCGGGTTCCGGCATCTCTTCGACCGGAACCGATTCAACTTTGAACTTCAGCCGATCGGAGCTTGATTCCACTGAGACAATTTCCAGGTTTTCATAGATTTGCGTCAACACAAATCCTTCAAACTCAACTGGGTCCGTTTTTACAGTTCCCAGCGACCAGCTGTCTTCCGGATAAACCATGAGCCTGGGGAACATGGAACCTCGCACCGACAGGTGGAGATCTGGTTTTTCCGGATCACTTGTCCAAATGATGGCTTCCTGGCCGAATGCCCCTTTGGCTTCGGGCTTCCACTCGAGATTAATAACCGCCTCACCGCCCGGAGGGATTTCCGAATCTTCGAGGTTTGCCAACGTGCATTTACACTGCGAACGTCCCTTTGCCAGCTTAAGTGGTTCCGTCCCCTCGTTCTTGACGACGAAGCCATGCGTTCCAGTTTCTCCGAGAGCCATACGTCCGAAATCATGAATTTCCTGGGCAATGACAACCTTGGCTCCGGGGGTCATTTTCCCCTCGTCTTCAAACGGATTTCGGCGGTAGAACTTCCCCTCTTCGTCAAATATGGGAACGGAATCGACGGCTGATTTCATTTGGCGGGTCGGTGAGAAGTAGTAACCAATCCCGACAACGCACAACAGAAGCAGCACGAAGGCTACTACAACTTCTCTCAGTTTCATGAAAAACTCCGATCAATTACGGGGCAATGACGTAGCGGAAAACGGCAGAATAGAAATGAACAATCCTGCTACGTGCCCAGTCATTCTAGACCGCAAAGGGAATTGAAGTGAAGGGATTCGTAACCCAAATGAGCGAGAAGGAGCGACTTGCCGCCCGCGTATTCACAACAATTTAATCAGGGCCAGTCCGGCAATTCCCAGGATTGCGGACACAATCCAGAAGCGTGTGACAATTCGAGTTTCTGGAACACCCTGGAAGACATAGTGATTGTGTAACGGGCTGCAGCGCAGGATTCTGCGTTTCGTAAGCCGGAAAGACCCGATTTGCAGAATGACGCTCACGGTTTCAACAACAAACACGCCCCCCACAATGACCAGCAGCAGTTCCTGACGCACGGCCAGTCCTGCGATTGCCAAAATCGCCCCCAACGGCAGGGCTCCCGTATCGCCCATAAACACCTGTGCGGGATGGCAATTGAACCACAGGAATCCCAGGAGTGCTCCCAGCACGGCTCCTAAGACAACGCACAATTCACCGATTTCCGCAATGCGCGGTACTCCGAGGAACTCAGCAAATTTGGCGTGGCCGGAAAGATAAACCAACGTTGTCACAGCAGCGCCAGCAGTCAACATGCATCCCGCTGCCAGTCCGTCGAGACCATCAGTCAGGTTTACGCCGTTCGAGGTGCCGACAATGACGAACACACCCCACAGAATAATCCACTTCCCGACTGTAATTTGATGAGCACCATCGAGCCAGACAATCTTGCCGGAATAGTGGGTCTGCTGCTGAATGACATACAGCCATGAAGTGCAAATGAGACCGAGGGCACATTGAGAGAGAAACTTCTCTTTGGCTGTTAGTCCCAGCCGCGACGTGAACAGTTTGATGGAATCATCGAGTGCTCCCAGGATGGTGAACGCGACAATTGCAAACAGTCCCAGCTGCACGTAGGGATTACCCAGACGACCGAACAGCAGAGTCGCGACGAGTACCGCCGCCGCAATGAACAGGCCGCCCATAGTCGGTGTGTTTTGTTTGCCCGCATGCAGCTCGTCGAGTGTCTTCGACGCGCTACCGACACGTTCACGAAACCAAATTGCCAGCAGGCGAATGACCCACGGCCCAAGAATCAGCACGGCGACGAACGACGCGACGGCGGCAAGCGCAATGCGTGCGGTGAGCATTACTGAAACTCGGTAACGAGGTAAGAGGTGCAGGGAGTGTCAACCAAGCCACACCCTTACCAAGAAAGCAGCGAACAAGACAATATCGACTGCCGCTGAGACAGCGAAATCAAGCTGCTTTCGACTCAGATGGAATGGCCCTTACCTGGGCAGCTCGCTGTTCGAGATATGTCAGGACGCGTTCCATGTGCATATCACGCGAGCCTTTCACGAGCAACACGTCTCCGGGCTGCAGCCAGCAGTCGAGCAGGAGCTCGGCAATGCTCAAATTGTCGCAAGCTCCGAGGCTACCAGCATCCATGCCCGACATCCGAGCACTGCCTGCCAATGATGCGGCCTCAGATCCGACTGCGATGAGTTGATCGACATCACACGCGGCGACAATCTGACCTAATTCGCGATGGTATTGGGCAGACGCGCTCCCCAATGCGAGCATGTCACCGGCGACCAGAATCTTCTTGTGCTCGGTTTGCCAGTCGTGGAGCGTCTGACAGGCGGCCTGCATGGAAGCCGGGCTGGCGTTATACGTGTCGTTGATGACGGTCCACGGGCCAATGTGCCGCAGCTCGCAGCGTCCGGGCACGGGCTCAAACATCCGTAATCCGGCGGCAATTTCTTCGTCCGTCAAATCGACCTGACGTCCCAATGCGACTGCGGCAATGGCGGACGTAATGTGGTGACGACCAACGGCAGGGACATCAAACTGAACGGAATCCACGCAGAAACGCAGCCAACCGTTTTCAACACGAACCCACTGAGCCACGACATCGTTATGGCTTTGCTCGCCCACAAAAATCACGGGGCAGGAAGCACGTTCGGCAAGTTGCCGTACGAGTTGATTGTCACCATTCAAAATGGCAAATCCAGACTCCGGCAGTGCTTCGAGCAACTCCCCTTTCGCCTGCATAATTGCTTCAATGGTCCCGAATTCATCGAGGTGCACGGGACTAATGTTCGTGATGACGCCAATTTCGGGCTGTGCGATACCGGCAAGGTCCTCGATTTCCCCAACATGCGATGCTGCCAGTTCCAGCGCGGCGAATTCATGGTGTCGATCGAGCTGAAGGACGCTGAGCGGAACTCCGAGGTAATTATTGAAATTCTCAGGGCTTTCGATGCCGTTGTAGCGCGCCGACAACACGTTTTGCAGCATGTGTCGGGTCGTGGTCTTGCCAACAGTTCCGGTGACGCCCACGACCAGTGTGTCGAATTGCTGGCGATACCACTCGGCAAAATCCCACAGTGCGAGTACCGTGTCGTCAACAATCAGGAGTCGCCCGCTCGATGTATCGCAGCGATCGTGTTCGACGACGCAGGCGATGGCACCCTTGCTGAGTGCTTCCGCGATGTATCGGTGACCATCGTCCCGGTCACCCACAATGGCCCAAAAGATGTCTCCAGACCGGACGCGACGGGAATCAACTTCCACGCGTTCAAATTGAATAGCCCCATCGGCTATGCCGACAGTTTCTGCATCTAATGCGGCGATCAGATCGTGGAGCGCGACTGGCTGCATTTTCTCTAGTCCTGAAGCGGTTTGCTGACAATCAGCTGTCGTTCTCCCATCGACCGGCAAACCGCGACATCATTAAACTCAATGGACCGACTTCCAACGATTTGCGTCTGTTCGTGTCCTTTGCCCGCAATGAGAACCGTATCACCCTCTTCGGCGATTTCTAGTGCCCTCAAAATTGCTGCACGACGATCCAGTTCGACCTCAACTCGGCACTGGCCCGCCTCCATTCCCCGCTGAATGTGAGCGGCAATTTCTGCCGGATCTTCGGAACGCGGGTTGTCGCTCGTGATGATGGCCAGGTCCGCCTGACTGGCAACTTTTCCCATTTGCGGACGCTTGGATTGGTCGCGGTTGCCGCCTGCTCCAAAGACGACAATAACGCGACCAAAGGTCAGTTGCCGAAGGGTCGAAATGACGCGGCCCAGTGCATCCGGCGTGTGGGCGAAATCAACCAAGACTGTTGCTGCCGACGCACACTCCACGTGTTGGAGACGCCCCGGGACGTCCTGGCAATGTGCCAACGCATGTACGATTTCTTCCAGCGGGAATCCCTGATGATGCACCGCCGCAATGGCGGCCAAAGCGTTTTCGACGTTGTGTCGTCCGGGCATGGGAAGAAACATTGGGACCGAAGTCTCACCGACATGCAACGTGAAGCGTGTCCCTTGTAATGTTTCTTCTTCAATCGTGCCTCGGTAATCAGCGTCTGCTGCGATGCCGAAAGTCTGGCATTTCGCGGGCAATTCGCCGTTCGCTGCCATGCCACGACAACCGGGGTCATCTGCATTGATGAGCAGGATTCCCTGAGGTTTCAGGTAGTTTGCGATGCCTGCCTTAGCCCTGACGTAGTCATCAAACGTCTGATGATAATCAAGATGATCCTGCGTCACGTTGGTGACAATGGCCACGTCGAGAGAAACTCCTGCAATCCTCTGCTGGTCGAGTGCGTGACTGGAAATCTCCATTGCAGCATGCCGTGCCTTTTGAGCCACCATGCTTCCCAGCCAGCCCGCCAGTTGACGCGCATCGGGTGTCGTCAGAGATGACGGAGCGGACAGGTTTCCGTCGGAGTATTGAATTGTCCCCAGTAGTCCGCAGCGCTTTCCAAGCTGCTGGAGCAATTCACGCACGAGCCAGGTCGTGGTCGTCTTACCGTTGGTTCCAGTCACGCCCACCATCTTGAGCCTTTGGGCCGGATGAAAATGAAGGGCGTGACAGAGTTCACCGTATGCACGACGGGCGTCGGCTACGATGCAATGTGGGACAGAATGTCCCGCGAGGGAGCGATCGGTGAGAATCGCTGCGGCCCCGCTACGAAGGGCTTCAGGGACGAAATCTCGTCCGTGGATTCGGGTTCCTGGAAGTGCGGCAAACAGGCATCCCGGACGGACGTCACAACTTTTCTCGGTGACATCGGCGACAGTAATGTCGTGACAATTAACAAACCTGGCGGACGGCAGCAGTGCCTTAAGGCTGATGATTCCAGTTGTTGACGGCGGATAACCCATAAGGAACTGGGGGCTGGCGAACGATCATCGCACCAGCAACTGCTCGCTGTTATTCATTTTGGCAAATGGACTTACGGCACTCCCTGAATTGCTTTTTTCGTGGAGCGACGAGGATTCTCACCATTTCCCCGGTTCGGTCAATAAGCGTTTGACAACTTTTCAAAACCGCGCAAATGCGATTGTAAACGTTACAGTCGGCACAGATTCACAAATCGAAGCACTTTTGTTTTCGCTCCGGTTATTGCTTGGAAGTCGGATGACTTTTGGTACTCTTAAGGTGCGTGATGTTTTCTTTTTTCATCTCTCCGGCTGGGGAGCTTAGAGAGTGGAAGAGAAGCCATCGCCGTTGCAAAACGGATTTTACGGTGGTTCAGGGACGAAAGTGGGTAATCTCCGTGTCGACACGCGCTCAGCGATCACAGATGTGGACTGATGTCGCTACGTTGTAGTAGGAGGGGGACGATCTGAATGGACGTCCTGTTACACGGCTATGAGGTGAACCAGCCAACCTGGTTTTACCTTTCATCCATATTGATCCTCGCCGTCTACCTGCGATTCAATCGCTGGTGGTCGTTGCGGAATTTTGATTTGCTGCTCATTCTGGGAGCTTCGCCCGGACTTCTCTTCCTGCGCGAAACTGAAGAAGCTTGGCGCAATGTGGGATACGCCTGGCTTTTCGTAACCTCGTGCCTGTTTCTCGTTCGGCTGCTGCTCGACCCGCTTCTCCAGCGACGTCCTTATGCGGGCCAGAACATGAACCCACAGGGATTGGCATTTTTGTGTCTGGCTGCCTTTGCGTTCATTATGTCATTGGCGATTACCAAGGCGCCACCCGAGTCGACCAAGCGCACCGTCGCCGAAGCTGGCAACCTGTTAACGCGAACCGCCTCAGACGCTCCTGAGCAAGAGAAAACAACGCGTCCGCAGGACGCGACTGGGGAACCGCAAGAAATCGCAGAGGCGCCTCAAGTGGCAGTGGCGGAAACTCCAGCAGTAGGGACAGACTCTCCAGAAGCGGGAGCCAAGCCTCAGGAAACGCTAGCGGAATCTAAGGAGCCACCAGCCGCTGAAGTAACTCCCGGTCCCGCAGCGGCCGTCATTGCAGCGCCAGTTGGTTGGGTCTTCGACCATTTGGCGGCTCGAATTCTGGCGATTATTGGACACGCGGCCGTCATCATCGGTCTATGGTTCGTGGGCCGAAACCTGTTTGCCGACAATTCGCTCGGAATGGGAATGGCCACGCTTTATTTGCTCCTCCCCTGCACCGCTTACAACGTTGGCGAATTCAATCACGTGCTGCCCGCCGCACTGATTGTGTGGGCATTTGTCAGTTACCGGCGTCCCATCATCTCTGGAATCCTCCTCGGCTTCGCCTGCGGGACGATGTACTTCCCCGTGCTGCTCTTGCCGCTGTGGGCTGCGTTTTACGGCAAGAAAGGAGCGGGCCGATTCGCGATCGCTCTGGTTGCTGTGGCCGTTGTATTGGCTGGCAGCATTGCTCTAACGTCGACCGACTCAGACTCTTTCGTCAACAGAACATTCGGTACCGTGGACTTTGCTGTGCTGGCTTTCTTCGATGGTGAGCCGACAACAGGTTTTTGGCGTGAGTCCGATTTCCACTCCAGCTATCGACTCCCCATTATCGTGTCGTACTTCATTATGTTGACGACCATGACAATTCTGCCCCGACGGCGGACTGTCGAAACACTGCTTTGGCAATCGGCGGCAGCGATTGTGGGAGCACAACTCTGGCTGACCCAGCAAGGCGGCGTGTACCTGCTCTGGTACCTGCCACTCATGCTCATGATTATGTTCCGACCACGGCTCATGCAGGTCAGCTTCGCGGACGATCCAACCCAGATCCCAAACACCGCGCGGTCAAATTCCCCCGAAGTGGGTGGACTGACGAACTCACGCGCCGGCAGTCATCAATTGTTCAGATAACGTTTGGGCCGTTTGGCGAAACCGACTTTCTGCAATGAGTTTGGGCTAGAACTGTGCCTCGGTCCGCACGCCCGGGAACAGCCCCAAAGAAACAAAGGGTGGATAACGGGATTCGAACCCGCGACCTCTGGAACCACAATCCAGCGCTCTAACCGACTGAGCTATATCCACCATCCAACCGCCAGTGCCTCAGCATCGGCAACCGCAGAGGGGCAAGTCTAGTCGACAAATGGGCTTTCGACAAGTTTTCGCAAGGTCGTTTTGCGACTTTCAAGGACCTCATACGGACCGGGATGATTTGCCAATACCGGAGAGTTTCGTCAGAATGTCTGTTGTGACAGGATGGTTTTGCAGCCGCGTTGCACTCACAGGCTGCCGAGATAGAAGGATTTTTCGTGGCTGATCCCCGACTGGCCCGTCTGGCAGATGTACTGCTGGATCACAGTTGTCGAATCCAATCCGGCGAAAAGCTGTTGATTGAAGCGTTTGACCTGCCGACCGAGGAGCTTGTTTGTCTCCTCGTGGAAAAGGCAGCAGCCAAAGGAGCCATCCCGTTGGTTCAATGGCGGAACAATCGAATTCTGCGATCGCTGTATCGAAGTTCTTCTTCCACTGGGATGCAACTGACTGGTGAGTTGGACCAGTCAGTCATGGCAAAGATGAATGCCTACATTGGCATCCGCGGCGCTGAAAACAGCAACGAGTTCGCCGATGTTCCCGGGACTCAAATGGAGCAGGTTCAAAAGCACATTTGGAAACCAGTACACCTCGACATTCGTGTCCCGAAAACGAAGTGGGTCGTATTGCGTTATCCCACTCCGTCCTTCGCACAGGCGGCAAATATGAGTTCTGAGGCGTTCGAAGATTTCTTCTTCGATGTCTGCACCGCCGACTACGAACAAATGGCGAGGAATCAGGCTCCGCTGAAACAACGGATGGAAGCCCTCGACGAAGTTCGAATTGTTGGTCCGGGCACCGATTTGACATTTCGCAAAAAGGGGATTCCTGTCATTGCCTGTTTCGGCGAACGGAACATCCCGGATGGAGAAGTCTTTACCGCTCCCATTCGTGACAGTGTGAATGGAGTCATTACTTACAATGCGGGTTCGCGGTACCAGGGCACGGTCTTCGAAGGAATTCGCTTCGAGTTCACAGACGGACGTATCACCAAGGCGGAATGTCGCGGCAAGACCGACCGATTGAATGAAATCCTCGACTCGGACGAAGGAGCACGTTATATCGGGGAGTGGGCCATTGGATGTAACAATCGCATCCAGCATCCCATGCTGGACACACTCTTCGACGAGAAGATTGGCGGTTCGCTCCACTTCACTCCCGGAAATGCCTACGAAACGGCAGACAATGGCAATCGCAGCCAGGTGCACTGGGATTTGGTACTCATCCAAACGCCAGAGTACGGCGGCGGCGAAATCTACTTTGACGGGGAACTCATCCGGAAAGACGGACTGTTTCTCCCTGAAGACTTGCAACCCCTCAATGCGGGACTGACCTCCTGACGTCGCGCGAAGACAAACTGCTCTGCTGCCGACGACAACACACAACAGGAAATTCCATGTTAACCAGTACGACTCAGCGTTTTCTTGTGGCTGCAGTAGTGGGACTACTTTCCACAACTGCACTGTTCGCCCAGGACTCAATTCCTTCTGAACGCCGCTTGCCGCCGAATGTGTTGGCGTTCGTGACCTGTCCGGATGTGAACGATCTCCAGGCCCGGCTACAGGACACGGCCTACGGTGGATTGTTGAACGATCCTGAAATGCAGGAGTTCCGCGACGAATTCATGCAGAAATTCGACGAAATGTCGAAGAAGGCGGAAGAAGAAATTGGGATGCCGCTCAGCGACTTAACGGCCCTGCTGTCCGGCGAAGCAACGCTGGCGGTTGTTCGTCCGATTGGTCAAATGCCCGGGGTTGTGGCCATGCTCGACTGTGGCGACCATGATGACATCGTAAAGTCGTTGCTGGAAAAAGTTGATGCGGGACTGAAAGAACAAGGAGCAGAAGGCGAAATCGAAAACGTCGATGGTACAGATGTCACCGTCTACACCCTGCCGCAGGCAGATGGACAAAAAACGCCAGCAACTGTGACCTATTTCTACAAAGACCACGTCTTTGTCATTGGTAGTTCATTGTCGGTTCTGGAAACCGTTCTGGAACGCTGGGATGGAAGCGACGACAAGTGCTTTGCCAACTCCGAGCTGTATCAGGAAATGCTCAAGCAGTGCGTTCCCGACGCAAATGCGAAGCCCGTCATGAAATGGTTCGTTACTCCCATTGAGCTGATCATGGCCGGAATGTCCATGAGTCCCGAAACACAAATGTATGCGGGAATCGGCAGCGCCTACCTACCCACACTGGGGCTCAACAAGCTCAAAGCATTGGGTGGGGCTACGGAACTGGCCACTGAAGAGTTTGATTCCGTTTCGCGTTCTGTCGTCATTGCTAATCCCCCCGCTTCTGGACTCATCAAGGTCTTTCAATTCCCAGATTCCCTCACCGGTCCTCCGGCATGGGTGCCTCACGATGCCGCCCAGTACATTGCATTACACTGGGATATTGGAGGTGCCTATGACGCCATCGGCGCCATGTACGACACGTTCCAGGGCTCGCCTGGCGCCTGGAACCAACTGGTTGACAGCCTCTCCGATCAACCCGGGGGACCTGGACTGCATATTAAGAACGACGTCATTGACACATTGACAGGCGTTGGTCAGGGATATCTGGTCATTCCTCCCGGAACAGACATCAATGCTGCCGATTTCCAGCCTCGCGGTGTTGTTGCAATTGGTGTCACAGACAGTGCCAAGGCGGAGACATTGCTACGCAAGATTCTGGCTGAGGAAAACGACTTTACGGAACGGAAATTCAACGATCACACAGTGTTTGAATTGGCCGGTTCCAAGACCGCTGCTGCTGCGGTGGTGAACAATGAAATCATTCTGGCGGAAGACGTTCAGCGTTTGGAGTCGGTCATCATTGGTCGCACCGGTAACCCGCTCTCCGAAACGCCCCTGTACAAGAGAATGGCAGCATATCTCCCAGAAAAATTCTCAACACTCAGTTGGGTCGACCCCGCGGTGCAGTGGGAAGCGGGATATGAAAAACTGCGAGGTGGTGCTTTCGACAACATTTTCGATGGCTCCTTCGATCCCGCCGTCTTGCCACCGTTTGCCGTCGTGAAGAAGTACATGCGACAAACAGCCGCATACTCCCGGCCAACTGAGCGAGGCTACATTACGACCAGCTTCTCACTGCGTCCTGAGAAGAAGTAGCCCTCTCGAACGATTGCTTGCCGTTCGTGTCATAGTGCGGAGCCCGCTGGCTCCGCACTGTTGCCGCGAGTTCGAATACCGACGACCTTGCCCACTCCTTTTTCGTTCTAAGTAAGAAATCCATTCCAACGTCATGACAAACTCACCCCGCTCGGCTTTCAAACGTGTTCTGCTGAAACTCAGTGGTGAGAGTTTCTGTCGCTCTCGCGAAGGGGGCATCAGCATGTCGGAAGTGACGGCGACCGCGAAACAGTTGCGAGCCGTGGCAGAAACCGGAGTCCAACTGGCCATTGTTTGCGGTGGTGGAAACATTCTCCGCGGCAAGCAATTCTCCGAAGTCAGCCAGGCTATTCAGCCGGCCACCGCTCACTACATGGGAATGTTGGCAACGGTCATCAATGCCCTCGCCCTGCAGGACGCTCTGGAGAATGAAGGCGTGCCGACTCGTGTCCAGTCCGCCATTCGCATGGAGGGAGTCGCTGAGCCCTTCATTCGCCGGCGCTGCATTCGACACCTGGAGAAAGGTCGGGTCGTTATTCTGGCTGCTGGAACCGGCAGTCCATTCGTCACGACCGACACGGCCGCCGCACTTCGTGCCCGCGAAATCGAAGCGGAAGTGGTACTGAAGGCAACCAAGGTGGACGGTGTCTACTCGGAAGATCCGGAGAAGAATCCTCACGCGGTCCGCTACTCCGAGATTTCGTTCGCCGACGTCATTTCACAGCAGTTGCAGGTGATGGATGCCCAAGCGTTCCATCATTGCCGCGAACATGGAATTCCCATCCTGATTTTCAACTTCCAACAGGAAGGGAATATTCTCCGAGCCGTTCAGGGAGAACGCATTGGCACTCTGGTCCACGCGTAAACTTGAGCAGGGCCAATGAAGTCATCACTCCCCTCGACGAAAGCTGAACGACTGCTGATTACAGGATTCCCCCCATTCCACGGGCATCCTTTTAATCCTACACAAAGAATTGTCGAAGCCATCCAGGACGGCACTCTTAGCGTTCCTTCTCGGTTCGATGTGTTCGCGAGTCTGCTGCCCGTGGAATATGTCGCCATTGAGAGCGAGTTCACTCGTCTGATCGATGATTTTCAGCCGACGCTCGTATTTTCGTTCGGTGTCGGGCATTCCGGGGCACTATTGCACCTGGAACGATGGGGTGTGAACTGTGATGACGCCGCGGTCCCGGACAACGCGGGAGTCATCCGTACGGGGCAGGAAATTGTTGATGGCGGCCCAAGTCAGCTTCCTGCAACCATTGATGTCGACGCACTTCACGTGAGGCTACAGGAACAGGATGTCGATGCGGTCACCAGCGACAGTGCAGGCCGCTTCCTGTGCAACCACCTGTTGTACTATGGGCTCTATTCCGCCCAATCACAGCCAGTGCCCTACCGCATGACCTTCGTGCATGTTCGACCGCTCGAGACGTCGCCGGACGTCCTTCCACAGGAGTTGGCACTCCTGTTCAATGCAGTCGAAAAACTGCTGGAATGCCTTTACTGAGTCGCGTCTTCGGCATTCGCGTCAGCCGAATTGGGTTGTTTTAACTCGGCGTACAAGGCTCGCATTTTTTCTCGCACCTGTGCCACTTCGAATGGACTGCCTCGTTCGAGGTGCGGCGAGTATTTCGAAATGCGTGCTTCCACCGTCTGCGAAAACGAAGACTTCTTGTTGGAATTCTCCTGAGAAAGGGAGAGTGATTCGAGCGTGTCTTCGGCAACAAACTGTGGAGTCCTGAGAAATGCTGTGCTCTCACGCATCCAGGATTTCAAATCTACGGCAAAAGTCTTTTCAGATAGCTCAGCCATGGCGAGTTTCTCCAACCAGATCACCAGCAGACGTTCAATACTCAAATTCTCGGCGGGCAGTTGGTTCAGTTTGTCCTCCAGGCGCCGAGCCATTTCACGCTTGGGGGCGGGCAGGTCATCAATGCCAATCTTCTGGATGAGATGCAGCGTGAATTGATCACCTGAGAGTGATAGCAAGCCGACCTTTTCAGACCACTGGGGAGAGTCCACCTCAGTCAACAGTGCTTCGTGCATTTCGAGGTAACTGGCCAGCGAGATTTGTTGTCTCACTTCATCTGTCGACTGTCGTAATCGCAGGACTTCTTTCGCCGAGAACTTCTGCTTTTCGACGTGCATCAAGTGAATTCCCCCATGAGACGTCGCAACTGCCAGTAAGTCGCCGTCCGGTGAATACTTGAGGTCGGACACATCGGCCCCGACATCCAGTTTGAATTGGGGCAGTCCGGAATCGGTGTGGGCATAAACTGTTTGGTCGCCTGCTCCAGAAATCACCAGGTTCCGTTCTGTGAGTGGTAATGCCGTGAACACCCAGGCCGGTGAGACCTTAATTTCCTGCAGCAACGAATAGTCAGCAAGAGACCAAATGCGTGTTGTCCCGTCGTAACTTGCGGAGACGAGCCGCTCACCTTTCTCGTCGGGTACAACCTGCAGAACGTCTTCCTGGTGCCCCTCCAGTACGGCAACTTCTGCTCCGGTCTCCAGTTCCCAAATGCGAACGGTTTGATCACGACTGGATGAAACAATCAAACTGTCGTTGCGGATCAAAGCGACAGAAGTCACCTGGGCATCGTGTCCCGTCAGGCGACGAACTTCATCGGTTTCCAGATTCCGTACAATGACGAGCCCATCATCACCGCCAGTTACTAAATGTCTTCCGTCCTTTGTCAGGGCCAGTCCATGGACGTCATCATCGTGGTCTTCAAAAGTCCGTAGTAAGTCCCAGGAGCCGACTTTCCAGGCTTTGACTTTATTGTCGCCACTGGCTGTCCAAATTTCGTCACCGGCCGCATTGAATGCGATGTCAAAAATCCAGTGGTCGTGTCCGGTCCAGCGGTGTTCCACTGCCGCCGTGTCGCCAATTTTCCAGATGACAATTTCGCCCTCACCCGAACCACTTGCCAGAAGTTTTCCGTCGGGACTGAATTCCACGGTCCGCACCGCCATTGCGAGTATGGGCCTCTGAGCCAGACCAGTCGCCACCGGGTCGAGTTGCTGATTTGGTACAACGGGCGGCGGAGGGCTGTCGGACGTAATGGTGTCGACAATGCTCGGTGCCTCGAACGGCAGTTCAATCGCCTGCTCAGTCGAACCACTGCCAACGGCAGCTCCCGAATTGGGTCGACAGCCGCAACACAGAACGGCAAACATGAGCATTGTCCAGAGGATGGTGTGTCGCATTTGGCCTGTCTCAGTCGCCAGAGTTCACAACGGTACACATGCAATGAGTATATCCAAGACGCAGCGACCGCGTGGCGAGACCAGTCAAAAAAGCAAAGATTTGACATTTCGGCACGATTCCGAAAGCAACCGCTGAAGGCGGAGTACCATAAGTGCGTCTTATCATCGTATTGGTCACGGTTGACTTTCCGGTACGGCTAGCTGACATTGAACACATGCCGAAGCGTGGCCTTTGACTCGACGCTTCATTTCCCTTCTTTATGTGTAGAGGTGTGACATGCGAAAAATATGCGCACGTGTTCTTCCCCGATTTGTGTTCGCCGCGCTGCTTGCCGTTGGTTTCGCATCAACAACGCAGGCAGATCAGTACGGACTGGAAGCGGGGTCGGTCAAACTTCAGTCGGCGAATGTCATCGCCTTCGGTCCCGCTGGGATTCTGTTCGTGGGCGACAGTAAGGCCGCTCGCGTGGTCGCCGTTCAAACCGGCGACAAACCGGGCGACGCTTCCAAAGTCCAGCACAACCTGGAAAACATCGAAGGCAAAATTGCCTCGCAGTTGGAAGTCGACAAAGCCACTGTCCTCGACATGGCTGTGAACCCACTGAGTGGTCACCTGTTTGTCTCCGTAGATACGTCCAAGGGACCACAGGTCGTCATGCTGGATGGTTCCGGTGCCATTGTTGCTCTACAGCTCAACGACATTCATCATGCCAACCTCGACCTACCGAATCCTCCGGCCGATGAAGTTGTCGGCGAAGGCCGTCGTGCCCGCAATCATCGAATGAGCACTGTCACCGACCTGGCGTTTGTTGATGGTCAACTGCTGGTATCCGGTATGAGCGCCGGTCCAGTTTCCGCAGTTCGGTCCTTCATGTTTCCATTCAACGGCAAAGCCGAAGAGAGTGGTTTGGAAATCTATCACGGCGCTCACGGCCAATTGGAAAGTCTGGCTCCTATTCGGACGTTCGTCCCGTTTATTATTGATGGCAAGCCGAACGTGCTGGCCGGATTCGTCTGCACTCCGCTCGTGAAGTTCCCTGTTTCAGCGATTTCGGAGAACGAGAAATTCCGCGGCACGACCATTGCCGAGTTGGGGAATCGTAACCAGCCCCTCGACATGATTGCCTACACCAAAGACGGCAAGGACTATTTGTTGCTGGCCAACAGTGCTCGCGGCATTATGAAGATTTCCACCGAGGACATCGACAAGGCGGAAGGCATTGACTCACCCGTTCGCGGCGGTGGTGTGGCTGGCCAATCGTACGAGACCATTGAGTCATGGCAGAATGTTGTGCAGTTGGATCGACTGAACGACAAACAGGCCGTGGTGCTCGTGTCCGCCGATGGTCAGTCAACTCTGAAGACGATGAACCTCCCATAACAACGCTTCATAGGTCGACGAATTTGTTGCGGCAATATGTGCCGGTCAGCCTCCACTGTGAGATTGATCGGCATTTTTTGCATCTACTGTCGTCTTCGGAGCGGGGCATTTGAGGGCCGATGGTTCCGATTGAGCCGAATTCAACGCGAAAGCGCCACCTGTTCCTCTGAAATTGGTCAACCGAGTCCTCTTTGACTGCCGATGACGAAGTAGTCCGTTGTGACCTTTTGTGTCACCGGACTGCAACGTGGTGCGCGCTCACTCGTACTTCGTTGAAAGCGTTTTGGTGCTTCAAGGAGGAAGACCCTATGTTCCGCAGGCCTGTCTGTTGGCCGGTGTCATCGTTGATATTGCTGATGGCACTTCCAATAGTTCAGCTTCAAGCCCAATCCTATCCAGGATCGGGGCGCGAAGTCTCGGCTGAGAATCGCCGGGAGATGACGGTTGTTGATGGTCATCCTGAACCGGAAATCGCGCCCGGCTATTTCGTTGTCGTCGGTGGTGTGAAACGCTCCGGCGTCTACATTTCCGACGAAGCCAAAGTCTCGGTGAACACATTGATTCAGGCCGCTGGTGGACTGAAAACAGAGTCAGCCGTTCCCGTACGGATCCTCTCTGGCCAACGTCCACCCATTCAAGTCTTTTTTGACGGTGACGTCGACGAAACGGTGCGTCCTGGAGAAATCCTTGTTGTCACCGAAACATCGACAGGCCCCAGCGATCCGCGATTCAAGAGAACGGTGCCCGTTGTCTGCCTCGGGCTTATCGACCGGCCGGTCGTGTTGCCACTCAAGGAAGAAATTGCCAACCTGCCGGCGCTCGTGCTCAACCTCGAACAGAAACCCGAAGTCGCTGCTTCAGTAAAGAAGATTGACCCGGCGGGACGTGGTTCTGCAGAGAACTTGTCGAGCGGAACGGTTGTCATTTTCGATCCCGCGACGATTGATCACATCCGATTGAAACTGGCCGAGGAATTCCCTCCCGCCGTGTCGCTCAAGGCGGCGCTCTCAGGGGGTGTTGTGAAGCCTGAGACTTCCACGAGTTTTGAGCAATCGGAGCCAGGGTTGCCTCCTGGTCTGACTGTCCGTGATTTCTCCACGGGTTCAGATGCACTCGCTGCTCCGCCGCGGTTGCCTGCCCCACAAGATTCAAATCCCGTACAGCCCCCGGCATTTCTGGGTGATTCAAACGTCACCATTGAAGGACCCGATTCAGCTCCTATCGAATTGCCTCCCGCGATGAATCGACTCCCTGCTCCGGCTGCGGAGTTAGCAACTGCTGAGGCCACCGCCCTGGAAGTTCCGGGAGCCAGCGAAGTCTCAGCCCAGCCAACGAGCTTTGAGCTTGCGGTAATACCCGAACCAGAACCCACGCCCGCCGAGCCTGTGCCAACTCCAGTTGAGCCGGTCCCAAGCATCACAGCCCCAGAGCCAACGGTTACTGCAACGCCAGCTGTCGCTGCTCCCGAGATCGATCCTGTCGTGGTCGCAAATACGTCGCCAGTTCTGACAACTCCGGATAGCCCCGAGAGTAAGGACGAAACGGACCGGACGGACACGCTCTCCGCCAGCCCGCACCGCAACCAGAGTGGCCTGTTACCAATTGCCGTATTCGTTGGCGTTCTGACAGCGCTCTGTCTCGGAGCCTGCCTGGTGTGGTCGCGGTACGACAACATGAAGTACCAGGAAGAACACAAGGCAATGACGGCCAAGGTGACGCCAGAGCCAACAACATCCGCGCAGCCTGCACCGGTCTTTGCTCATACAACATTGGAAGACGTTGTTGACCGCGCTCTGCCGGTCGCGAGTGAGCCAGTGGAACTATCAGCGGAAATTCCGTTGCACGGCGAAGCAGTCGGCCATAAGCGGCTTATCCTGCATCCTGCACACGACGACATTCCGAAGCCGAAATTCGTCTCGCGCAAGCCTGGCGGACGTCGAACCGTCTCTGCTGCGGCGAGTGTGGATCGTGAATTGCGTGAGGTCGTTCGCAACACCATGCCTCAGCGACCAGAACTCACCTCACGGCCGGCTCCACACATGGATACGACAGCATACGACGTCGTCCAGCCGGAAGCTTCAGGAAGTGGGAGCATTGAAGGAGCCCTCGAACGCGCGCTCAGAACATTGGCCGGAGAAAAACAGTCATGACTGTGGCCCTGGACTTGGGAAGCAGCGAGTTTCGATCTCTCCGCAACACCGAGAGTCAACTGCTCGCGCGACGCATCGAAGCAATCTACACAGTTGTCTCCGATTCACCGCAGCAACGTCAGCAGTTGCTTGCGGCCAACATCCCATTTCTGAAGTCGGCCTGCCAGCTGATTGTGCCAGGAAGTAGCGCCCGAGCAGTTAGCGAGCTGCAGCGGACACCCATTGTCCCCATCATCGATGGAGGCGGGATTCCAGTCGACGACCCGATTGGACGTCAGGTGCTGGCTGGTTTGATTACCTCACTCCTGCCCAATGTGTCAGGTCGCGGCAATCTGACGCCCTGCTACGCCACGCTACCAACGGAGACGACGACAGAATCACCGACCGGCGACTTCATCGATCGAGTCCTGCGACTGCAGGGTTATCAACTGCACGTCGTGCAGTCGGCACATGCACTGGCAATTTCGCAGCTGGCGAAATCGGGATACACCGGGCTCGTGTTTGACTTTGGTGCCACGACAATTGCCTGTTGCCTCACGCACTCAGGCCTTCCCGTTTGGGACCACGCATTTCCTGTCGGTGTCCGCGACATCGAGCTGGAGTTTGCTGAAGAGACGAATCAGAAATTGTGGGATGGCGACGGCAACCAGTACCTCGACACCAGCAAAGTCGTGAAGTGGCTGCAAAGCGGACAGGTAACCCTGCATCAACCAGCGACTTCAGACCAGAAGTTGTTCGTCGCGTTGTTTCGTAACATGCTCCGCCCGCTGCTGAAGTACGTCAGCCGGACGCTCGCTGATAAGGAAATGGCTTGCTACTTGCCGGTCGGTATTCCGATTTTGGCAGGTGGACGCTGTACCACAATTCCGGGATTCGCCCACATGTTCTACGACGCTCTCGTCGAATGTGAACTGCCTGTGCGAAATGCAGAAATCCAACTTGCCCGCCCCGATGCACACGCTGTCGCTCGCGGTGCACTCATCATGGGACTGCTCGACACAGACGGCGATCTCACCATGCTGGAAGAACTTCGAGTAAACGCCGCATAGTTGGTGCCTTTGCAGCAGATGAAGTCCTCCTCAAGCACGCTAGCCCGTTGCGAAGGTTGCCCAATTCGTCGTTCCGGTTGCTGTTTTGACGACGCCGAGTTTTTAGGCAATCTCAGCCTTCTGAGCGGACTTTCTTCCTTGCACCGCGTGAAGGCACGGCACAATCTGAGCTAGTCGGTCGGGTGTTGAGTGTCGGCGTTCTGAAGTGGGCTGCCACTATTTACCAGCCGAGGCAACTCCGGTTCGAGCACAGGTTGCATTGGCTCTGGTGGAGGTAAATGCTGGGGCAGGTGAACGGTAAAGGCGCTACCCTTTCCAAACTCACTCTCAAGGCTAATGTGACCACCCAGCAGGCGGCACAACTCCTTGACAATCGAGAGCCCCAGACCGGTTCCTTCGTATTCTCGCGTCAGATTCTGCTTCTCGACCGAAGACGGAGCTTGGCGGAATCGCTCGAAAATGACGACTTGATCATCAAGTGGAATACCAATTCCGGTGTCCGCAACGACCGTGTCGAAACTGTCATCCTCAGTCGGGTACATCGAAATATGGATGCGTCCCCCTTCCGGCGTGAACTTGACGGCATTCGACAGCAGGTTGAATAGGATTTGGCGCAGCTTACCGTAGTCCTGATCGATGACATGGAGCGACTCATCGACCTCCCACTGGACTTCGATGTTCTTCTTCTCGGCCAATGGTCGCATGGTGAGAACCAGTCGCTCGACCAGTTCGGCGGGCACGAAGGCTGAAAGATTCACCTCCATGCGCCCCGCTTCAATTTTCGCGAGGTCCAGGATGTCGTTAATGAGGGTGAGTAAACTCTGACCTGAAGAAAGGATGTTCCCCAGATATTTTCGCTGTTTGTCCGTCAAGTTGTCGGCCATTTTGAGAACATCACCGAAGCCCAGAATGCTGTTGAGTGGCGTTCTGAGTTCGTGACTCATTGTGGCCAGGAAGTCGTTTTTCACCTGGTTCATTTCATGCAGGCTCAGGTTTGCCTGCGCAAGCTGATCGACCTTTCCATCGAGTTCGGTATTCGCCGAGCGCAGTTCGTCCTGCGTGGTTACCAGGTGACGCAACATGCGGTTGAACGCATGGCTCAACTCTTCGAATTCATCTCCCGTACGAATTTCGGCGCGCTGTTCCAAATCACCCTGCGCGACGGCATCACTGACATCCTTCAAGTGCATGACCGGTTTGACAATGACATAACGGACAATTGCCCAGGCGGCGGTCATTGCGAGTACACCGGTAACAATCGCCATTGCCCAGAGCATGCCATTGTTGCCAGCTATTTCGCGGCGTGTTTGATTCAAATCAAAATTGACACGGGCCATCGCCATAAGCTCGCCATCCTCATTGGCCCGCGGCTTGGCAGCTCCGTCACGATGGCAACGCAGGCACGAGGTCCCTGCAACGACGCGTTCAAAGTAAACGCTGCGCTCCTTTTCGGAGTCTTCCGCAAACACGAATTCGACGTCCTGATTAAACAGTGCGTTGTAGGCATCGTGCTCGATTTGTTCGTCGGGACGATGATCGGCCTCGGCCTCTTCGTAGTCGCGGTAAATGAACTTCCAGTTGAAGTCGCGCAACGCTTCCGGCTTGAGCCCGACGCTCAGGGCTTCGAGTTCTGCCGGTTCCAGTTCCAGTGGTTTAGGGATGAAGTAGGCATCATCGCTTTCAACATTGGCTTTCCAGTGGGCCATCAACAGGTTGTGACTGATGAGCAACTGAGCCCGCTGGCGGTGCTGATTCCGCACAATTTTCAGTGTGCTGGCCGCATAGAAATAGAAGCTGCCGGCAATGAGGAGCATGAGTGCTCCGCCGAACAGGAAGCGACATTTTCGCTCCAGACTGTTTTCACCGAGGAGTCGCTTAAATGAGCGGTACGTAATCAATGGTGGTTTCCTGAACCGTCAGGTGTTCCGATGCCGTGTTTCATATTGTAAGCAAGATGGGAAAACTCGGCGAAGCGGGTTTTGGCCATCTTGCCGATTCCCACGCCATCTGAAAAGGGGGAGCGGTCGGTAAATGGGAAATCGAACTTGACTCAAAATCCCATTTCCCACAACTATTCGCGGAAAATCGAGCCCGGACTATCTGTTCCGAGCCCCATTTCCTGGACAAAGCCAACAGGGATTGTTGGTTACGGTCCGTCCTTTTCCCCTCACGACCCACCTCAAATCGATCTGATTCGTGCAACGGAGTGCCCGACATGAGTGATCCAACTCCCGCTACTACCCCACCGACAGCACCCAAACCAAAGAGCCGTCTGGTTCCCGTCATCGCCGGAACCGCCTTTCTCGCTTTGGGTGCAGTTGCCTACTTCCAGTTCTTTTCTGCCCGTCCGGCAGCATCGCAGACCAACCAGCAACAGCCAGCAAGTCGCCCGGCGAGCGCCAACGGTAACGTGGTCGCGAAGGTGAATGGACAAGCAATTACGTACGAAGAAGTGGCTCGTGAATGCTACAACCGACACGGCGCTGAAGTTCTCGACACTCTTGTAAACCGCCTGATGATTCAACAAGCCTGCGCACAGCGAAACATCACTGTGACGAAGGCCGAGGTTGAGCAGGAAGTGGTTGACATTGCCAAGAAGTTCAACCTGCCGCTGGACACCTGGTACAGCATGCTGGAAGCCGAACGGGGTCTGAACCGTGAGCAATATCACGCCGATATCATCTGGCCAATGATCGCGTTGAAGAAGCTGGCCGGCAAAGAAGTTCAGGTCACGGAACAAGATATGCAAGTTGGCTTTGAGCGGGATTACGGTCCACGCGTGAAGGCTCGCCTCATCCTGGTTCAAGGGAACGTGCGTCAGGCAAACTCAATTTGGGAGCAGTGTCAGGCGAAGCCAGATGAATTTGATCGAATCGCACGTGAGTTCTCTGCAGATCCCAATTCCCGTCCGTTGGGCGGTGTGTTTCCTCCCATTCGCCGACATGGCGGCAGCAAAGCCCTCGAAGACGCTGCCTTCAAGTTGAAAGTGGGTGAGATTTCTCCTGTGGTACAATTGGAACAGAATCAGTACGTCATTTTGAAGTGCGAAGGACTTACAGAGCCTGTCGTCACCGACATCAAAGTGGTCTGGAACGACCTCTACAACCAGCTTGTCGAAGAGAAGACTCAGCAGTCGGTCGCCGAAGTGTTCAAGGGACTGGAAGAGCGTGCTCAAGTCACCAATTACCTGACTCGTCAAACCACCGGGCCTCAGACCATTCGGCAGGTCTCCGCTGAATCGGCGGCTCCGACCGCAGGTCCAACAGCCAACGCCCCAGGGACAACAACTTTGAAATAGTCGCCAAAGTCGATCATCTACGTTCACTCCGCAAGCCACCGCAGATCAACATCTGCGGTGGCTTTTTGTTTGCCTGACCAGTGAAATTGCTGGACCGTGGCCATTTTGGCACGTAGAATGGTAGGATTAGGCAGATGGCGCGAGCTTTGCCGAAAACGAAGAACCTTGCAACCTGGAGTGGAGTGGACGATGAAACGATTGGTTCTAGCCTGTGTGGCTGTGATGTTGTGTGCGAGTGCCCAAGCACGAGATCCGTTGATGGCACCGGGATTTGATTCCCGCATTTTGGCACAGACGCCAGCAGCCGAACTGACGCCGGTCCCCCAACGGGACTACACCCCGGTCCCACAGGACGCATCGCCGCAACCACATGTGGTCCAAAGCGTTGTGGATGACTACACACTTGTTTCGCACGGCGCCGGAACTGTCGAACTTTACGAGTGCGTGCGAGTTCACAATCCTCGCAAAATGGATCCCTGCTCGGTACCGACCATTATCGAGGTCCCTGATCCGCGAATTTGCCACAAAGGCTGCTGTGTGGCCGTTGAAGTGTGTCTGCCGCAGTGTGGAACCCCCAAGGTCTGCTGCGGACCTCTCGGACAGCGTGTGACTCTCGACTACGGTTGCTACAAGGTGCAGCTCACCTCAACTTTGGGCGTCGTCCACGTCCGCTACATCAACTAAACACCACGCGAGGCTCTGCCAAAACAGGGTTTGCTTGAATTGTGATTCGATGGCCGCGAGGGCGATGTCCTTTCGCGGCCATTTTGTTTGGTACCGCGGCGTTCACTGAAACTTGGGACAAACTTCCGTTGTGGGACGTTGAACCGGTACGTATAGTGGGATAAACCGAAACTGCCTTTGAATCGTTTAGCCGGAGCCAACTGACAAGCCATGAGCATGACGCCCGTCGAAGCCATGGTCCATCGAATCCTTGTCGTCGAGGACGACAGGGAACAGGCGGAGTCGTTGAAAGCCATTTTGGAACGGCAAAAATACACGGTCGAAATTGCACGTGACGCGGGGCAGGCGCATGTCGCTTACACCATGCATCTCCCAGACTTTGTGCTGCTGGATTTGATGTTGCCCAAAGATGTCTCGGGATTTGAAGTCTGCGAGAAAATGAAGCGGGAGAACGACAGCGTTCCCATTGTCGTGCTGACCGCAATCGACATGGACGATGCCCGTGAATTCGCCACCCGTCTGGGAGCCGACGGATACATTACCAAGCCTTACGACCCCGACCATTTACTGCGAGAAATCAAAAGGATTGCGGAAGTCGTCTGGCGCAGGAAACATTTTGCCGACAAATTGGGAACCGCCGAAAAGGTTCGTTTCTCCTGCACGCAGTGTGGAAAGCATTTGAAGGTTCGGGCGTCGCATCGTGGACGAACATTGAACTGTCCCAAATGCGGACAATCGGTCGTGGTCCCCCTCCATGACTAACCCAAGTTGCGAGTTGGAAGACTCTGTAAGTAACGTGAGCCATGGCCATTCATATCCTTGAAATCGAGAGCGGCAAGTACAAGGGACGACGTGTCAAAGTCTCCCAGACCGAAACCGTTATCGGACGCGATGAGAATGCCAAAATCCGAATCGCCTCCGAAGAAGTAAGCCGCCAGCACTGCATTCTTACGGCTGAAGAGGGGGGCATTCGTGTTCGAGATTTGGAAAGCAGCAACGGCACATTCATCAACGGCCGCCCCATCAAGAACGAAGCCTTGTTGCAGCCGGGACAATCACTCACAGTTGGTCCCATGACGTTTCGGTTGTTGGGTGACTCCAAGCCATCAGAAAAGTCGGCACAGCCGGTAAAGGTTCCCAAGGGAGGAGCCCAGGAAGAGTCAGCCCTGGATGACGACATTGCCAGTTGGTTGTCAGAGGACACCCCATCACTCAATGACACCACCATCATTAAGGCAGGACTTGCCGGAGATGGTTCTGGGGACACTTCCATTGAGATTCCTGTCTCAAACCTGGAAGGTGCTGGTGGCAAACGAAAAGATTTTAAGTCGACGGCGGAAGAGGCCCAAGACATCATCGCCCGCTGGCAGGAAAGCCAACGCGACCGTTAATCTCTGACATCAACCGTCAGTGGCCATTGTCTTGTAACGATTTTGCCGGACGGACTGACGGTATGCTTACGACGACTCATAAGTCTCTTTAAGCGTCCACGGAACGCGAATCGATACCAATTGCAGTGCATTGCTCTGGTGCTGCGCGCGGTAACAACTCCCGCGGTATCAGCTCTATTCCCTGTCGTTGTCATTAGTCCACGGAGTCCATTAATGGACACATCTCGATTGGCTGCCAGAATTGCGTTTGCTGCAGTTCTCCTTTCCGGATTGTGTAGCATTGCCACCGCACAAGACGCCGCGACCGAAGCAGAGACTGCTGGTCCGCCCGTGGAATCGCCTTTAGCCAAAGCTCCAGAGACGGCTGAAGAGTACTTCGACGCCACCGTCTTTATGCTGAAGCTCGGTAAACCACAGCTCGCCGGATACTATTTGACGTCGTTCCTCGATATGGACCCAGACGATACGACACTCCTGAAGTTGCGCGACAAGTACGGCACGTCGACATTTCTGGAACTCGTTCTCGTCGAAGAAATTGAAACACCAGCCACCAAGCTGTCTGCAAGACTGCAACAGGCCGTTCGCAATCACGTCAGTGATCCCGCATTCTTCCCCTCGTTGCTGAAGAAACTCTCCGGAACCGGACGCAGCCGCGAAGAAGCAATTGACGAACTGCGCTACCTGGGGCCGTATGCCATTCCGCCAATGCTCGTCGAAATTCAGGCTCCCAGAGACGCAAGTCCAGCCACGCTCACCTATGCCATGTCGCGACTGGGCGATGACGCCGTGGCACCGCTCATGGGTGCACTCGCCTCACCCGAAGAAAGGGTCCGCATTGCCGCCATCGAGGTACTGGGCATTGTCGGCGGCGAAGACGAAGCAGTCTGGCTGCAGTCGTTCGCGTTCAGTGAAACCTCCAGTGCTGATGAACAATCAACCGCGCGAACAGCACTGGCCCGCATCTACTACAAGAAAGCCGATCGAACCGACCGATTGTCCGGATACGGCGCGGCGACTCAGGTCCTCACTACGGCGATTCTCCATTTGACGAATCGTTACGAGTGGGATGAAAACGAACGCGAAGATGGCCTGCGTTCCATCTGGAGCTGGGATGCCACGACCAAGACTGTCGCCGAGCACCTGGTCTCCGATCAGTTCGCTTCACTGTTCCACGCCGAACAACTTGCCCGTCAGGCCACACAACTCGCTCCACAGCGAGAAGAGCCAGCTGTCGTTCTGCTGGTGACCTTGATGGCCCGTGATCAGGAACAGGTGGGCTGGTCAAATCAAGTTCCTGTGGGACCAGGTACGGCACACGACTTGGCTGTGTCGACAGGAGCTAACTACTGTCTGAAGGCACTCGAGTTTGCACGTGAACAGGGAATTGTTTCCGCCCAACTGGTCACACTGCAAGCCCTCGCGTTGAACGGGTCCGCTGATTTGCTCGCCCCCATCAATGGCCATGACTCTGAAATGATTCAGGCACTCGACTCCCCAGAACCGCGCGTGCAGTTCGCGGCTGCTCGGACCATTCTCTCGTGGAAACCTCGCAAGGGCTTTAAAGGTGCACGTCGTGTTGTCGAAATCATGGCTCGTGCGCTCCACTCAGAAGACACGCCTTCGACTGTTGTCATTGATCCCAATTCGATTCGCTGTAGCGAAACAGCTGGTCTGTTTGAGAAAGTGGGCTTTGATGGCATTCAGGCGCAGACTGGTATGGACGGATTCCGCGAAGCGGTGGGACGTGGTCATGTCGAACTGGCCGTCCTGCACCCAAACACCATCCGCTGGGAATTGACCGATACCGTCGCCAACTTCCGCAAAGATGCACGCACTGCCCGGTTGCCCATCGTCATTTATGGTCCACCCGAACTGCGAGAGAAGGTGCGACACCTGACCTCGACCTATCAGCACGTGGCATACGTTGATGAATCTGCTACGACTAACGATTTGCAGCGTCAATTACGTCCGTTCCTCGCTCAAGTTTCGCCACCGCCACTAACCATGGAACAACGGTCTGCCCAAATCAAGGAAGCCCTCTATTGGATTCGCCGCATGGCAGAAACAGGTGAAGGAATCTTTGACCTGGAACCAGTGGAAACAGCTCTGTCTGGAACAGCCAACAACCCCGAGTATGCCGAAGACGCCATTTACGGCATGTCGGTCATCCCGACGAAATCGGTACAGAAGCGGTTCTTCACCATTGCGGTCGCCCCTGCCGTTGGAAACGAAATTCGTCAACAGGCTGCTTTGCAGTTGGCATTTCACATCCAACGATTTGGTAACAAGCTCGATAACATGGAGCTTGAACAACTGGCCGTCGTAGCCAAGTCGGAACCGGAGCCGCTCGTGCGAACAGCGCTCACGACAGTCGTGGGCTCACTGAATCCCACGCCACAGGCGTCACGGAAAGAACTACTTTCGTTCCCCGCATCCACGGGACCAATCGAACCGGCCCAAGCCACACCGTAGTGGCAAGACAAACGTTGACTGTAAGGCGATGAAAGCAACAAAGGCCGCATGACATTCATGCGGCCTTTGTCATTGTGGCTGTCAGCAATGTGTTACACGCTGACTTCGATTTCGTAGCCTTTGCGCTGTTCGCGGGCTTGCATCATGCGGCCTTGCTCGTCGTTGGTGACCATTTCCGTTTGGGCATCCCATTCCAGGGTTTTGTTGAGCCGAATCGCAATGTTCGCCAGGTGACAGGTACACATGGCCTTGTGATGGCTCCAGACGTCGGATACAGGTTTCTTGCGAGTCTTAATGCAGTCGACAAAGTTCTCCTGATGCGTCTGCGGCAGCGGACCACCGTAAACGGCTTCCAATGCACCTTCTGGCAATGGATTGTTCGCAAGGTCTTCGGCAGGTTTGCCACGCATGCTGCCGCGCGACACGTGGAAGCGTCCCTTGGTTCCTTCGAACAAAATTCCATTTCCGTTCTGTGAGTTGCTCACAATGTGCATTTCCACGCCGTTAACGAAGTCGACCTGTACGTCGAATTTGGTCGCTGCGTTGTAACGGTCGTCCATAGTGGGCATTCCGTTTTCGAATGGCACAGGATGCTCTGCCATGACGGGAATAACTCGCTTCGGTCCCTGGCCGGGTCCATTCTGCTCAATTGCCCACTGAGCGATGTCCACGTGGTGGGCCCCCCAGTCGGTCATTTTTCCGCCGGAATACTCGTACCACCAGCGGAATTCATAGTGGCACCGCGAGGCGGGATAACCCTTGTTAGAACTCTGCTCATTCGTGCCTGAGCGGTAGTCCACGAGCGGAGCCTGTCCCAGCCACAATTCCCAGTTGAGTCCTTCGGGGACATCGACAACAGGCAAGGCGCCACTGTCTGTCGATCCGCCGATATCACATGTGACCTTTTGCACGTCACCAATCCGGCCGTCACGAATCATCGCGATGGCCTGCAGGAAGCGGCGTCCCATTTCCGTGCGCTGTTGCGTCCCCACCTGGAAGACTCGATTTGTTTCTTCCAGCACCTTGATGATTTGCTTTCCTTCGTGAATGGTGAGGGTCAGCGGCTTTTCGCAGTACACGTCCTTGCCGGCCTGCATTGCCTCAATGGCGATTTTGCTGTGCCAGTGGTCGGTGGTCACAATGAACAACGGTATCGATGTCTTTTCGATCCAGCACCCGACGATAGTCTTCGTGCGTTTCGACTTCGCCTGGTCGGCCATTCTTCTTTTGATCGCGGACAACGCGGTCTTTTGCGGACTGGAGATGATTCGCGTCGGCATCAGACAGCGCGACGAAGTCACCATACTGACTGACACGATAGGGGTCCTGGCCCCAACGACTGCCGGTTCCAATGCAGCCAACAGTCAAACGTTCGTTGGGGCTCTTGGCTGCTTCCTGCGCGAGGGTGAGCCCAGGAGAAGAAAACCAGTACGGCAACATGGCTCCAGCGGCGGCGGCCAGCGAACCAGTTTTCAGAAAATCGCGGCGGGTTGATTTAGTCGGCAACGGACGCACTCCTCTCGGGAATGATGGTGAAACTTGAAGGTCGAAATCGCCCATGATGGTAATGGATGAACAATCTCTGATGCAAAAGCAGGGGCGACAAAAGTGACGTCCTTCTCAGCCGTTCCGGCAGAGTCAAAAAGCCGGAATGTCGCGACAAACGTCTATCAAATAAACACTTACAAGCCAATTACTAGCCAATCGCAATCGCTATTGCCCCAAAAGGCCAATCTGGGATACAACGGCCCCTCGGCAGAAGTTCGTCAAATCTTGAGCGAATTTCGCTGAATCCCGCCACATTTCACATCCTCGCGAGTTTCTCGCACCTTTCCGTCCATTGATTTCGTTTCTCGTTGATCGCGTGCCGTGCATGCGATTGAGAAGTTCGATCGCGCACCGAACGCAAGGGTTCGTCATGCTGCTGAGATCTTTGTCTGTCGCTGTCATCTGCCTGAGTCTCGCTTCCGTGACTTATGGCCAGAATCGCTCGTTTCCGTATGAGGCAACGGTCGCTGTTGACGACGTGGAAGTTCGGTGCGGTCCGGGACAGCGCTACTACGTGACGTCAAAACTCAAGGCGGGCACGCGTCTGACCGTTCACCGGCATGACCACGGCGGCTGGTTCATGATTGCGCCACCACCCGGAAGTTTCAGCCTCATCGACGCCGACTATGTTGACGTTAATGGAAATCGCGGAACCGTTTCGGTGGCCCCCGTTGAAGCTGGCCAGCAGGCGCGTGTTGTTGTGCGAATTGGCAGCGAAGTGAGTGATGACCATGCCTACTTTGGACGTCAACTCGCCAATGGCGACGGCGTGCAAATCCTGGGACGTAAAACTCTGCAGACGGAACGGGGATTGCGCGAAATGCTGCAAATCGTTCCCCCCTCTCAGGAGTTCCGCTGGATTAAAGGGGATTTCATTGTCCCCATTGACTCCACCGTTCGCTCTGAGCAAGCAAACGATCCCTATCAAATTCCACCGCAACATCGTGCCAACATGACACGCGAAGAACTTGTCGTTGCGTCCGGAACGGAAGAAACAAAGACTGCAAACGAGCCTAAGAGCTCACCCGAAGCTGCAGAACTTATGCTCCTGGACCAACGATATGCCGCCATGATGTCCAAAGAACCAATGTACTGGGATCTGAATGGTCTCACGGTTGCGTACCAGGATTTGCTGGGGCGTTCCGCTCCGGAACAACAGGCGACAATTCAGCGACGCCTGCAGGTCATTGAAAGTCGTCGATCCATTCATCAGCAGTTCCAGCGGTTTGTCAGCCTGGCGAACGAAACCTCACAACGCGATGCACAACTGGCAACCATGCAGCCTGGCAGTGCTCCCATTGCGAATGGACAATTCCCAGTGACAACGCCAAACACGTTCTCACAGTTTGACTCATCTGCTTTCCCTCAGACCGCCAGTGCAGACAACTCGAACTTCAATGCCACTGGCGATGACGTTCAGCCCAACTTGAACGGAGCTGGAATTGTCCAACCACTTGGTGTCGCGGGAATGCCACCGTATGCACTCGTGGCCCCAGATGGCAGGTTTCTGGCTTACCTCGAACCCGCCGATCCGCAGCAACTCCGCAGTTGGGTTGGCAAGGAAACGGGAGTCATTGGCCAACGTGCCTTTGACCCCCGACTCAATGCCGACCTCATCCGCGTCCGCCGTGTCCAATCCGTACGGCTGGTTACGGAATAACGCGCTCGCTACAACTCTGCCGTGAATTACAGGAATGCTAGCGCGCAACGCCCATGGCGCGGATTTCTCGCATGACCACGACCTTCACTTCGCCGGGATAGGTCATGTTTTCTTCAATGGTCTGGGCAATGTCACGAGCCATTTTGGCCGCTTCGCGGTCGTTAATCGCTTTCGGGTCAACAATCACGCGGACTTCGCGTCCCGCCTGAACGGCGTACACTTCGTTGACGCCAGGGAAGCCCAGAGCAATTGCTTCGAGTTCTTCGAGGCGACGCACGTACTTCTCGAGCGTTTCCCGGCGTGCTCCAGGCCGTGAAGCGGAACAAGCGTCTGATGCTGCCGTCAACACCGTGTAGACATACTCGGGGCGAATGTCGTCGTGGTGTCCAAATGCGGCATGAACAACTTCTGGCCCTTCGCCATACCGCTTGAGGAGTTCCGCTCCAATTGCCGGATGTCCGCCTTCCATTTCGTGATCGGCTGCCTTACCGATGTCGTGGAAGAATCCGCAGCGTCGCGCGACTTCGGGATCGAGTCCGAACTGTTCGGCCATCATGGCGGTAAGAGCCGAAACCTCAATCGAGTGACGCAATACATTCTGACTGTAACTCACACGGAACTGCAGTCGTCCCATCAGGTAGATGAGTTTTTCATGAGCATGTCCCACGCCGGCTTCTTCGGCTGCGGCCTGACCATAGCCCATAATGCGTTCATCCATTTCCTTTTGAGTTTCAGCGACGATTTCTTCGATTCTGGCGGGATGAATGCGGCCGTCCTGAATCAGTTTGTTGAGTGAGATTTTGGCAATTTCCCTACGGACAGTGTCAAACGCTGACACGACGACAACGCCGGGGGTATCGTCGACAATGACATCGACGCCGGTTGCCTGCTCGAAGGCTCGAATATTGCGACCTTCACGGCCAATAATTCGGCCCTTCATTTCATCACTGGGGATGTCGATGGTAGCGACAGTGTTTTCAGTGGTGTGTGCTGAGGCGTACCGCTGCACCGCCATGCCGACAATTTCCCGTGCCAACTTCTCGGACTCGGCCTTCAGTTCCTGCTGCTGCTTGAGGATGAGGCTGCCGGTTTCGTTCTTCAGGTCGCGTTCGAGCCGGTTCAGCATCCTTTCCGAGGCTTCTTCCTTGGAAAGTCCGCTAATCTTGTAGAGCTCTTCCTGCTCCTGTCGCAGAATCTTTTCGAGTTCCTGCTCACGTGTTTCAATAACGCGAGATTTCTCAGCCATACGGTGTTGCTGCTGCTCCACCATCCGTTCGCGTTTTTTCAGGCTCTCACTCTGTTCGGTAAGTGTGGCTTCCCGCTTGTCGAGCTGCCGTTCCTGCTGACGTACCGTGTTGCGCAGTTCTTCGAGCTCTTTTTCGATATTTTCGCGACGCTTGAGGAATTCTTCCTTCGCCTCAATTTCACGAGTTTTCTTGAGCGTTTCCGCTTCCCGCTCCGCGTCCTTCAGCAATTCTTCCCGGGACCGGTAGGCAGCCCCCATTCGCATCCGGTCGATAAAGAATCCGACCAGTGCACCAAACGCAAGCCCACCCAGGGCGTAAAAAATCTCAGGCATAGTGACATCCATTCAGAATGTCCGCGCCGAGTACTTCCAATCAGACTGCCGCCACTGGCAATTGAGCCCGTGGTGCAAGCGACAAAGAGAAGTCGTGTTTCTGAGTGATGCGTAAAGGAACGACCCTGCACAAAGCACATTTCAACCGTCGGCAAACGGTGAGAGCACTCCACGTTGAGGCTATCGAAGGTGTTGACTGACGCCGCAACTGCCGCTGCGGAATTTGGCGCAATTGACGCCAAACCGCGAGCACGAGCAGTGCGAGAACCAACCAATACATCAAGTAAACCTCATCCCCAACCCGGTCGGGTTGGTCGGCCGAACCAAAATCATCAATCATGCTCTCCAAAGAGAGAGCAACTCGCTCAACTTCCGTAAGGAATAAAACGGAATGAATAAATTCGAAAGCTGCTGCGACACGTCCAACTATCTGTCCACATCTGATGACGAAGGCACCTTGCGGACCTCTGCTTCAAAAGTGACAAGAATGTGAACACTGCAAATGAATGCGAAATTCATCGACAGTGGAGCAATCCTAACAAACCCGGTGGAGAAATCCAGTCGCGCACCCGAAAGGCCAATTGTCACAACTCCGGTTGTGAACACGAAATGCGACTATTTCGGGCCTTCTGCCTGCTTCTGTTCCTGCAAAGTCGCCTGTTTCTCCAAGTCCTCGATGACGGCGGTGAGAATTTCCAGCGAGTCCCGCCGTTCAAGAAAATTGGCAAACGTCTCGTGGTCGTCGGAGGTCATGAGTACGGACAGGGCTGGGCCGAAGACGTGCAATGCCTGTGCTCCGATATAATTCAGCGGTCGAGACATTTCCAACAGTGCCACGGAGGGAACCGTGAGTTGCCGCCGCACCACTTCGCGGGCCACGGCATGCACGACGGCCTGCTGTTGGGGTGTCAACTCCCCTTCAGTTGCGTCGACGGCAAATGCGTGCCGAAACCATTCCGTCCAATTGTTCATGAGTCCTGCACTTCGTCATTGTCCTCAGTAGAGACTGACTCTGAGTCTAACAACTGATGCGCTTCGAGTCTTCGATACAGCTTGGCTCGCGGCACTCCCAGCCAGCCCGCTACAACCGTTTTGTTTCCCTGAGCGGCTTCGAGTGCCTGCGTCAGCAATGTTCGTTCTGCCTCCGCAAGATAATCTGCAAGCTGTGGAAACGCGGGAGCGGGTGAGGCGTCATCTGCCAAATGTCGGGAGAGAAAACTGGGCGGCAAATCGTCAACGGAAATCCGGGACTTCGAACAGCGTTGCCACGCTGAATAAATGACTTCTTCCAGTTCACGAACGTTGCCGGGCCACCAGTATTCCAACAGCATGTCTCCGGCCTCGGCCGTCAGACCAATGACCTGTTTCTCCTGACGATGATTAAACTGCTCGAGCAACTGCTGCGCAAGCAACAGAAACTCCGGCTCACGCTGAAAGAGCGTTGGCAACTGAATAATAAGTGGAGTGATGAGACTGTGAAACTCTGCATCCAGAGTTTCGTCTGCGAGTCCTGCATCAATCGATTTGCAACTGGTTGAGCAGAGTCGCGGCGTGCTACGTGCCGTGCGGTATTCCTGACGAATGGTAACCTGCAAATCCCGTGGCAGGGCTTCGACGTGCTTCAGGCAGAGCGTCCCCGGTTGAAAGGCCGGATCGTCAAATTCGAACACGCGTTCAACAAGTCGAGTCAATTCCGCGTGCGACTGACGGCAATCAATAGGTACAAATGGTCGCTTTCCATTGGCGCCGGCGTAATGAATTCGCCGGGCCAAGTATTCTTTCCCTGTGCCCGCGTCGCCTTGAATGTGCACGGCAATTTCATTGCTTTGTGCCAACTTCAGTTGGGCCGCGACACGTTGCATTGCGGGAGTTAAGGCAATGAGTGGGACTCCAAACCGTTGCTGCGACTCTGCAACCCGTCGTGCCAATTCCGCATGTGCGGACTCCGTGGCCGCAACGACTCCAGCCGGTGCTGATCCTCCTTTCGAGAGAATTCCCAGCACGCGAAAGCGTTTGTCATCTTCCAATGTGCCCAGAGCATGAAAGTCGATGACGCACTCGTGCGTCGATCCATCTAGGGTAGTAATGACGACGGGCGTGCGAAATGACTGCCCTTCGTAGACTTCCGGCGGCGGTGCCAGAATTCCTGTCAACGTCGTCAGCGCCTCAGGGCGTCCGTCGATTTGATAATCACACGGCTTGCCGATGACGTCTGCCGCACTCCAGCCTGTCAGTTCTTCGCAGCCGGCATTGAACATCAGCACCACGCGACGTTCGTCGACGACAAACATTGGAAGCGGCGAGGAGGTGATCCAAACGGCGAGTCCACGTTGAGGGCGACGCTGAGACATGATGAAGTGAGCTAGAGTGCCGAACGGCGTTGCGAATTGTTCTGATCAGCAATTCTACTTGATGTCGCGACAGAATTGTCCAGCGTCATCAAACTGCATGGGCTCTGGCCCCTGCAACACTTCGAGATCCGGTCGCGAAGCAAACTCCGAGCTGTAGGCCTCGCTGACGTCGACGGTCTCCAGATGCAGCGTGTCACGAATATGAATGACGCGGGCCTCTTCCGGTGGTGTCAGCCCAATCGTTTGCAACGCCGCGGCAATGGCCTCGTAGTCATTTTCGTAGGTGAGAGGAATCATGCCGGCCGTGGGATGTCCTGAGGTAATGCAATTGACCCCAGTGTAGTGCGCGTCCATTTGCTCGACGGCGCTCCGCAGTGTGAATTCAGCAAGGCCAATACCACAGGCGTTCCCCCGGGTGGCTTCCGTTAATCCTCGCACGAAAATCCGTTTGCAGCGGGTGGTGTCCTGCTCCGTCGCGGCGTGATCATTGTACTTCCGGCCAATGACATTGGTGTCCATACCGGTCCCACTGATTTCCTTGCCGATGGCATCAACAATCAGGAGATCGCACTCATTGAATGGAAGCCGCGGCAACCAGTTTCGTGCCAGTTGCAGCAGTTCCTTTTCACGCTCATAGAACTCATTCGGGGCGACCGCTTCGATTCTCGCCGTTTCGTCATAGGCGTTTTCCACAATCGCCAGTCCGGCAACGACGCGGCATTTTTCAGCACAACTTCGGCAACAGCGCGAATGATTTGCTCGAAGCTGTATTCCTTAATCGCCTTGTGGTACGTCCACGCGCCGTTGTGTTTTCCCAGGCCGATGAGCATCATTTTGTGCAGGCCCGATTCAATGTCGCCGACGAACATGGTGTGCGGCTTAATTCTACCGACCACCATGACGTGGTCCGCCTCAGAGGCATGCTTGTCAAAGTGAACGGGCACACCTTCCGCGAGTTGGCCAACGACCACTGTATCCATGGACGAACGAATTTCCACGCCCATTTCTTCAGCGGTAATTCCGTACCGTGCAATCAATTCCGCCTGTCCTTCGGCTGACGCACCGCCGTGACTTCCCATCGCTGGAACGATAAACGGCTTCGCCTGCAGCGATTTGAAATGGTCAACAACCGTTTTCGTGATGGTTGCGATGTGCCGAATTCCACGTGAACCAGCGGTCACGGCCACGGTCTGGCCCGGTTTAACCGTCTCACCCAGATTCAGCTTTTCCAGTTCCCGCTGGGTTGCCGCGGCGACGTCATCAATGACCGGTCGCTCAAACGACTGCCGCAAGCGATACATGGAGGGGAGCGTTAAATCCATAGCAGTCGTTTCCAGTGTGGTGAGTCAATATCTCTGGGTCATTGCATCAAATCATGTCCGCACAGGCAATCGGCGTCAATTCCCTGACCGGGTTCCTCTCAGTAGGCCGGACCGTAGGCCGCCGGAAATTGCCAGAACTGCAAACGACAACCAAGGATTCCAAAATTTGTCTCTTTGATGGACTGTTTTCCTGCGGCCGAAGTTCCGGCAGCAATCCGTTTGCTTCGGTCCGGCCTACAGGTGGTGAGGAACAACGAGAGTTTTGGCGATGACCGCGTAGGCCTGTTTGCGGCTTTCATCTGGAAAGTCATGAGGACAATCGGGATGTACGGCCTGCAAATAGCCGGTGCGATTGTACAAGGCGTAAATGCGATCGGCTTCAACCACGATTTTCTGGACGCTCGCCATTTGGAAGTTGGAGTCTTGCTGCGGTGCGCTGACAAACACGCGCCGCGGGGCCAGTGCGCCAATGAGTTCGGTAAAGTCGAACGGAATTTCATCGAGGCGGTTCTGATAGTCGGCCAGACGCGGCATGTAACGTGTTTGACACCATCCCCTTTCCAGCACCCAGTTCTTGGGATCGCCATTGTAGTAGTCGGTGAACGAATCGAATCCACAACTCGACACGACCACACTGACTCGCGAGTCGAGCACTGCGGTGTAAATGGCGTTATGACCACCAAGAGAGTGACCGATGGCACCAAAGCCATTCCGCGAATCCACGTACGGCAGGGACTCCAGCAAATCGAGACCGCGCATGTTGTCCCACACTGCCTTCAAAGTTCCGCTTTCCCATCCGAGGGCATGCACGTCGGGCTGATAGTTCGCCAGCAACGGATAGCTCGGTGCCAGCGTGACATAACCTTGCTCGGCAAGCTCTTCGGCATAATTGCGATTTTCACGTCCGCCCAATCCGACTACGACTTTGTGCCCGACGGTGTTGTCAGTGGGATGCAAACAGAGGACGGCGGGAACTCGCTTCTCGTTCTCCAAGACCTGCTTGGGAATTAACAGATAGGCCGGGACCCTGCTCCTGGCTCAGATGCATACGTGATCAGGCGTCGCACATACGAGCCGCAGTCGGTTTCTTCCTCAACCTGCAAATCGAGAGAACAGCGTTTTTCGTCACCCGGCAACTTCCCCATCACTTCGAGCATGCCACTCACGACTTCTGCACGGCGTTGTTCCCAATCTGTGATGGTTTTCACGGGCTGTTGTTCGCCCTGTGCATTGTGAAACAGGAGCAGGTTCTTGGAAGGGAGTCGATCACCCGCCGCAAGCGGCGATCCCAATCCGAACAGGTATCCCACGGAGCAGGCAATCAGAAAACAGGCTGCACGATGCATGAGCGTTCCCAGTGAAAACCTTTTGCGGTGGCTTCACACCCTACAGATGTCTGAGCAATTGAACTAAGTATTCCGCAGTCCTACGCGCCGCGTCAATTCACCCAAAAGGAGAAGCCGCCAGCACACGGGGTGCACTGGCGGCTGCGAGAGAAATCTGTGGTAACTTAGAGTTACTCTTTGCTTTCCACTTCGACGTCGATGACATCATCGTTGGCACCGCTGGAGTCGCCACCTTCAGGAGCTCCGGCAGCATCACCGGCCTGTTGTGCTGCATCATACATGTGCTTCGACAATGCATGCGTCGCCTGCTCCAGGTTCTCGATGGCCGAGTTAATGGCACCAGCGTCTTCACCGTTAATGGCATCCTTCACCTTCGCGATGGCCGCATTAATGGCTTCCTTCGAAGCGTCATCGAGCTTGTCCTCGTGCTCTTTGAGCAACTTCTCGGTCTGGTAGGCGAGTTGATCACCTTTATTACGAGCTTCGGCGAGCGAACGCTTCTTCTTGTCTTCGTCAGCGTGAGCCTCGGCGTCGCGTCGCATTGTCTCGATTTCGTCATCAGACAATCCACTGGACTGCTTGATTTCGACCTTATGCTCCTTGCCGGTCGCTTTGTCTTTTGCGGAGACGCTCAGAATTCCGTTCACGTCGATGTCGAACGTGACGTCAATTTGCGGAACACCGCGCGGGGCCGGAGGAACGGTCAGGTCGAACTGATCGAGGAAACGGTTGTCTTCCGTCATCGACCGTTCACCCTGGAAGACACGCACCGTCACGGCAGGCTGATTGTCCACAGCAGTCGTGAACGTCTGGGTTTCCGTCTTCGGAATGGTGGTGTTGCGAGCGATGAGGACCGTCATGACGCGGCCTTCGGTTTCAATACCGAGTGACAGTGGTGTCACGTCCAGCAGCACGACGTCTTTGACATCGCCGGCGATAATTGCACCCTGAATGGCGGCACCAATCGAGACGACTTCGTCGGGGTTCACACCTTTGTGTGGTTCCTTGCCGAAGACCTTCTTCACCAGTTCCTGCACGACAGGGACGCGTGTTGAACCACCGACGAGGACCACTTCGTCGATATCCTTCGGCGAAAGCTTGGCATCTTTCAGTGCCTGTTCAACCGGCTTGCGACACCGCTCCACAAGGGGATCGATCAACTGCTCGAACTTCGAGCGGCTGATGGTCATTTGCAAGTGCTTCGACTGGAAAATGAACGGCAGGTTGATGTCGGTGCTTTGCAGCGTCGACAGTTCCTTTTTCGCCTTTTCCGCTGCTTCACGCAGACGCTGCAGCGACATCGCTTCTTCACGCAGGTCAATGCTTTCCTGCTTCTTGAATTCATCAGCAATGTAGTTGATGAGCACTTCGTCGAAATCGTCGCCACCAAGGTGCGTATCACCGTTGGTCGACAACACTTCGACGGAGCCTTCTTCGACTTCCAGGATGGAGACGTCGAACGTACCACCGCCGAGGTCGAACACAACGATTTTCTCGTCCTGCTTCTTTTCGAGTCCGTAGGCCAAGGCGGCTGCGGTGGGCTCGTTAATAATTCGGGAAACGTCGAGACCAGCGATTTGACCAGCGTCTTTCGTGGCCTGTCGCTGAGCATCATTGAAGTAAGCAGGCACGGTGACCACAGCCTTGTTGACGCGATGGCCGAGATAGTTCTCTGCTGCTTCCTTCAATTTCAACAACACTTTTGCCGAGATTTCCGGCGGTGTCATTTCCTTGCCGTTAACGTCGATTTTGACGTAGTCCGTCGTTCCGCCCACAACCTTGTAGGGGACCATTTTTTCTTCGGACTGAACTTCGTCGTGACGCCGTCCCATGAACCGTTTCACCGAGTAAATGGTGTTGTGCGGATTCGTGACCGCCTGACGCTTCGCAGGCTCTCCGACGAGAACGTCGCCCTTGTCTGTAAACGCCACCACGCTGGGGGTCGTTCGCAGACCTTCCTGGTTGGCGATGACCTTCACTTCACCACCTTCCATAACCGAGACCACTGAGTTTGTGGTTCCCAGGTCGATCCCAATGATTTTCTCTGAAACAGCCATGATCTAGCTCCTTGTTTATTTGGTTGATCGCGACTCAGTTGAGGCGATCTTCGTTACGCGTTGTCTCGCCATCGACGATGCCCCCACCGGTAAGCAAACAGCGCGCCACACCTGCTGAGATGCTGTAACCCACTGTATTTCCATGACTTGCAGGCGGCACACTGCAATTAACGCTGCCACTTTGACACCGGTGAGAAGCCCAAGTGAATCTCGCAAGGGGCGCAAATTCTGGCAGTCGCCATCCCAGCAAGGGCATTCTGCCAGATCGAGAGCAGTACGATGACCACAGCCTGGTTTGCAATCGTCAGACTGTGCGAACATACTCACCAAACAGTTTTTGCTGATGCGAGTTGGCTTACTTACGACGTCGCATTTTTCTACTTCGAGTCTTTCCGCACACCAGGATTGCTGCCCATGTCCTTTGTTTCTCGATCTCTGTTACTTCTGACTCTGACCCTGATAGCGAATTTGGCTGTGGCCGCCGATCCTGTTCGGATGGGAGCGGGTGCGATGACCTTTGATACCGTGCCCGGCTGGGGACTCAACGAAGCGGGCAAATCAGTTCTGGGGCCAACGCACGGCGGTGTTGTCGTTGACAGTGAGGGAAACATATACACGAGTGCGAACATAGGCGTGTTCGTGTTCTCCCCGGAAGGCGAGGTATTGCGTCGCTTTTTGGGCGACGAGTACACGGCAATTCATGACATTGAAATCCGGAAAGAGGGGGATCGGGAGTTCATTTACGGAGCCCGCAACAACGGTGCGGAAGGACTGAAGTTCGACGCACAGACCGGCGAAATCGTACTCAAGCTGCCGTTCCCCAAGGAGTCGGGACTGGACCTCCAAAAGTTTAATCCGACTGCGATTACCGTGGCTCCCAACGGCGACATCTTCCTCTCAGACGGATATGCCAGCAACCATATTTTCAAGTTCGACAAAGAGGGCAAGTACCTCATGCACTTCGGCACCAAGGGGAACAACCTCAAAGAATTCAATACCGCCCACGGCATGACCCTCGACACCCGCTACGATCCTCCACGCCTGCTGATTTGCGATCGGAATCACCAGCCGAAGGGTCGCCTGCTGCACTACGATTTGGACGGTAACTACATCGAAGAAGTTATCACCGGACTCGGAATGCCAACATCAGTCGCAGTTCAAGGCGACTTTGTTTCCGTACCCGACTTGCATGGCCGGGTTGTCATTCTGGACAAGACGAACACAATTATTGCTGTGCTCGGCAATAACCCAGACCCCGCCCTCGGTCGCAACTTCAATGTGAAGCAGGAGGACTGGGTCGAAGGCGTGTTCAGCGGAACGCACGGATCGTACTGGGACAAAGATGGCAACTTGTATGTCCAGGACTGGAACGTCTCCGGCCGCCTCATGAAACTGGTGCGTGTTCACCAGAGTCAGAATTAGTTTTAGCGCGTGACACCCCTGGAATTCGCGAAGACTTCTCGCCTGCGGCCTGCTATGGTGTGGTTGCAATTTGAGTGATCTGGCGGAGAAAGAGAATGCGCTCACGTCCCTTGTCGACATCCCTGTTTCTGGTGGCCCTTGTTCTGTACAGCGCCGTTGTGCAGGCAGATGATTTCGACGAGTGGCGTGCCGGGCTGGTGGCGACGTACCGCAACGGTACTGCGTCCGTGCAGCGAGTCGAACAAACCGTGTTCGCCAAGGCAGCGAACACGGCTTTGCTCGAAGGGATTTCGTCAAATGGTGGCGAAATCGAGTGGGACGGATACCTTCTGGTACGCGACGCCGATTTGCAGTTTCATTTCTGGCTGCAGGGGGAACTGGAGGTTCGAATTGGTGATCAGCTCATCTATCAGGGACAGCGTGCCGAGGCCGGTTGGGTTTCCTCTGAGCAGGTGACAGTCGACTACGGATTCCAACGCATTAACGTCAAACTGAAGTGCGTGGACGCGAACGCGGAGTTGAAGGTTTACTGGTCTGCCGATTCGTATCCACTCGAACCGCTCCCCTCGCACCAGTTATTTCATGACACGGAAAGTGTCATCAACAACGAGCAACTGGTCTGGGATTTGGGCCGCCAGCATTTCGAATCGCACCGCTGCGACAGGTGTCATGCCATCAATCCTGAAACCGAGAGTGTCCCCGCTCCCGCACTTTGGGGAGTTACGCTGGGAATGAATCCCGTCTGGCTGAAACAAAAGTTGCTGAACCTGCACGCGGAGTCCAAAACGTCCAACATGCCGAACTTTGGCTTTACGGAAGAAGAAGCCGATGCCATTGCCGCCTATCTCATTGGTTTGGAGAGTCCCAGCCAACTGGTGAGTGTACCTGAGGTGAAACAGGACAAGAAGAATCCCATTCCCTCGGGTGAAGTTCTGTTGGGGACAGTGGGATGCCGTGGGTGCCACAGAGAAAACGTCACGCCGCTGACCAATCCGTTCGCTGCCCCCGACCTGTCACACATTGGGGCCAAACGGTCCTCTGAATGGTTGGCGACATGGTTGTTTCGCCCGGAGCGATTGAACCCTCAACACGAAATGCCGGTGTTCAAACTTTCGGCATCGGAGCGAGGGCAACTGGTCGACGCATTGTCGAAGCTCGGTCGGACTGACGACGTAACGTTCATTGGCGAGTCTCCAGACCGTCCGTCGAATGCACTGGTTGACCAGGGACGTGATTTGGTGAAGAAGTTTCGCTGTGCCAACTGTCACAAAATCCCTGCGATCGAGGCCGACCGCCGCGGGATGTCGACACTTCGAGACGTGAAAAACTTCACGGGCGGTTGCCTGAGTGAAGAACCGAACAAGGAATTGGGACAACCCACGTTCCCCAGCGTTATTCGTCCAACGCTTCGGGTTTATCTGCAGTCACTTCAGAAGTCGGAGTACGAACCCGTTGCTGAGGCAGAACTTGGTCGACGTGTCATGGAGTCTCGCAACTGCCTGGGATGTCACGCGCGGGAACGTTTCCCGGGTAATGCGCACGTGGCACGCACAATTGCTGAACAGCTCGAAGGATTCGATGGCCATCCCGGCGAACTTATTCCTCCGCCGCTAACAGCCATTGGCGACAAACTGCTCGACAGCGCGCTGCAGAAGTCCGTCGCCGGAGAGCAGGAGGGATTACGTCAAAACTGGCTGCGCGTGCAAATGCCGAAGTTTCAGCATGCGTCGGAAGATCGACAACGATTGTTGAGTTATCTCGTCGCGCATGACCGCATCCCCGACAACGCCCCTGATCCCCGCGTCACCAAAGGGATGGAAACGCTGGGAAAACTCGATGGTGTCAGCGAACAGCAGCAGACAGAGAATCTCACTCACGGTCGCCGTCTTATTGGTGCCGGTGGACTCAATTGCATTGCATGCCATCAAGTGGGGAGCTACACGCCGCGAAATGTGGCACCGGGAGCACGGGGTTCCGATTTGAAACAGGCGAGCGGACGGCTGCGGCCCGAATTCTTCTTCCGCTGGACGCGGAATCCGCTCCGAGTGGTCCCCGGTATGGAAATGCCCGCGTATCAGCGGCCAGTGCCGAAGCTGTTCGACGAAGACATCACGCAGCAGCTCGCAGTCGTGTGGAATGTCTTGCAGGATCCAAAGTTCGAGGCCCCGACGAATCCCACGCAGGTCGAGCAATTGCTGGTTGTGGAGAATCCGGGCCAGCCTCGCATTGTACGAGACGTCTTCGAATTGCCGCAGCCCGAAGGTGGCTACGTCGCACGATCATTTGCAGTCGGGTTCTCAAACGGGCATGCGGCACTCTTTGATCTCGACACGCTCTCGGTACGCCAATGGACATATGGAGACTTTGCCAGCCAGAAGACCGCAGGAAAAAGCTGGTTCTGGGAACTCGCTGGCGTTAGCGTTCCTGAATTCTCCACAGCAAACACCGAGTGGCAACTGACGACGCCCAATGCAGATCTTCAGCTCTCGCCAGAGTCAATTAAGTCGACGCGCCTGCTCAGCTACCAGGTAGAACCCCATACAGGACATGTACTCCTCGCCTATGAAGTGGAAATTGCGCTCGATTCCGAACAAACAATTCTGTTCAGTTTCGATGAGGTGTGGAGTCAACTGAACTCAGATGCTGCAGCGAATTCGCAAGGGTGGCAGCGTCTCATTGGAGTGAGCAACCTTCCGGAAGGGTACTCGCTCAAGGGGATACACGGAGGCAAGCCGCTGCAGTCGGTCGCTGCATCGCCCGACTCACCCGTGGCGTTGTTTCAGATTGCCTACGCCAGTCGCCTCTCGGGATACACACCTGCTGCACCGCCACAAATCATCACACAAGTCGAACCGGAGTCGGTTACGACACTCCCGGGATACATTGGTGAACGATTGCCACTTCCTGCGGAAATTATGCCGACGTCGCTAGCCTGGACGGCGGGTGGTGATTTGGTCTTCACGTCGCTCAAAGGTCACGTATTCGGATGGCGTACAAACGAGGACGGCAGCAGAAAACTCCTCACCATTGCCGAGGGGCTGGCGGCACCGTTTGGGGTGATGTGCGATGGTAATGATTTACTCATCGCCCACAAACCAGAACTGCTGCGATTAACCAACGTCACCTCGGAAGGTCGGTTGACTGGCGCAGCGCCTGACCATGAAGTCGTCGCCAGTGGCTGGGGTTACAACGAGGACTATCACGACTGGACAACAGGAGCTGTCCGCGATTCTCGTGGAAACATCTACATTGCATTGGGGAGTGATTACGCACAGTCGAAGCGTCCGCAGTCGCAACAGAAGTGGCGGGGAGTCATTTTGCGGCTCGACTCAAATGGCCAGTTGTATCCGGTTGCCCGCGAGTTGAGGTATCCCGTGGGAATTGCCTTTGACGCAGATGACAATTTGTACGTCACCGACCAACAGGGCGTACAAAACACCTTCAACGAACTGAACCACATTGTTGATGGTCATCGGTACGGCGTACCGGGTCAGGAAGACTTGCGAAATGAACTCTCGGGATTTGAAGGTGTTCCGACAGGCGATTTGGAAGAAAAGACTGGCCCTCGGTGCAAATTCCGCATCCCTGGACGCGGAGCGTGAACGGTCTGTTTTTCTTGCCGAAGGAGGGTGCGTTTGCAGAGCATCCCTTCGCCGGTCACGGAATTGGCTGCGAATACAATGGCCGCTTCCTGGTTCGCATGAGTACGCAGGAAGTTGATGGCGTACGGCAGGGAGCTGTCTATCCCTTTACGAGACCAGCGACGGAGAACACATTTCTCGGTCCGATGTGCGGCGGTGTCGCTCCAGATGGAGACATCTATGTCGGAAGCATTCACGACAGCGGCTGGCTCGGTGGACTAAATACTGGCGAAATCGTACGACTGAAGCGCAGCACGGAACCGTTGCCCAACGGAATTCGAGAAGTGCGACTTGTTCCCGGCGGTTTCAAAGTGGAATTCGTGCACCCTCTGGGCAATGCCGATGACGTGAGATTTTCGATTTCCGCTTACACCCGGAAGTGGTCTGGTGCATATGCCTCTGAGGATTCCGAACGACATGAACCGAAAGTAACCGAACGCCGTCTCTCGAACGATGGTCGCGTTGTAACACTGTCGCTCGACCAAATTCGTCCACGTTTCGTGTACGAGTTTCGGATCACGTCGGAGAAGCCGGATGCGGAAATGTTCCCCGATTTTGCCGCCTACACAGTGCGCAAGTTGGCACCTTAGTAATGGTCAACACGTGCGAGCGTCTGGCAAGAGCAGCTTGCGTCATTCAGCCTCTTGAAAGTTTTCAGGAGGAGCAGGCACTCGTTGCGTGATGACGCGGTACTGGACGTCGAATCCTTTCACGGGCGTTTCGGAGAATTCCGTTTTCAGCTCTCGGTTGAATGTGGCGCGGAGAGCGATAATGGCCCCGTCAGTCGTTTCAGCCAGCCAGTAGGCTGTTTCGTCGTTTTCCCCAGCGAGGTGTCGCAGGTTTTTCGAGTCCTGCTTGCCTTGGGTCTTCGTCAACAGCTTTTCGATTAACTCTCTGTCGCTCCCCTTCGCCCAGTCGCCTTCCGTTGCGGGGATGACAGCGGCAAACCTTCCGACCAGAATGTTCTCAGCGTTCTTTACTCCGGGCGAAAGCGGAGGACCCCAATCTGCGTACAGGTCGAACTGCGGCACATCGGCAGGGCTGCCTTGAGCAATTGGTCCGAGCGTCTTGCCCGTGTCGATGTCGAACAGGGCGACGCTACTATTGAAGGCGATGTTGACCTGCTTGAATGGACGAACCGTTTGCCCAGTTTCATTAGAATTGGATGAATTGTCCGTAGTCGGAGCGGGATTTTCATTGCCAGGACCAGGTTGGATCCATGGTGAGTTCTGATTCAGATTTCCAAAGCTCCAACTCTGGCGATCGGCAACCTTAATGGTCCCGCCGAATCCGCCGCCCTGAAGTTCTCCGTCCATGCGATAGCCTCCAGAAACTTTGGCACCGTCTGGTTTGCTCAATCCGTCGAGAGTCTTGACATCAACCCGAAATGTCTCGGACGCAAATGAATGCTCAAAAGGTAGTGTCACGATTTTGTCGAACTGAATACGAGGAATTTGTTCCTCAGGTTCGCTTGTAATTAGCGACATCTTGACCTGCGCTCCTTTCGGCCCATCAATGCGGACCACGTACTCGTGAGTCTTTCCTCGCGCTGCAGGTTTCAGTTCAGTGGTATTGCTGGGGACGTAAGGTGCCGAATCATAAGGCGGTACAGCCGTGGTGGACGGGGCAGGCCTGCCAAATCCCAATCGCTGAATCCCGCTGCACTTCTCCCCGTTATTGCCGAACATAATGAGGATTTCATAACCGTCGTCAGTCGGGATGGAATACGTCGGCCCATCGGGTGAGCGGCTCGCTTGGAGGTTTTCGCGGACAATGAGTTCCAGCAATTGTTGCTGCGTCATCTTTAGCGAGAGTCCGTAAAGTTTTGGATAGTCGCTCAGAAACTCCAGTCCTTTCTCGGGCTTCGCAGGCTGGATGGGGGTTACTGCCGGTGATAGGGGGGGCTGCGGATAAATTGGCAGCTCGTGCGTGATGTGCAGTTGCAGAAAGGCTATTGCGCGGTCCCGCGACTCGCCGACGAACTGGAACGGATAGTCGACTGCCAACGTTTCGATTTGATGTTTTCGCTGCTCCGGTGATGCTGGTGCTTGTGCCCATTGCATCATCAGGTTATTCACGCTGCTTTGTGCTTCCCGGAAAAAGTCCCGGCGCTGCAGGCCTTCCTGTGGGCACTCGTCCGACTTGGCGATATCAAGCATCATGCGGCAAATACGCTCCGCTTCCTCAAAGTCGTTTCGGTATGTTGCCGAATTCTGTCTGGCATTCCATAGTCGCATTTTGGTGACAATGTCAGGATTCGCCTGCAGCATGGTTTCCAGATATTGGTCCGCCACCTCCGGCTCTGTGCGAAAAACTCGGTTATTCAAATGCAGGCCCGACTCGTACCAATAGGGCGTGCCGGGTTTCGCCGCCTCAAATGCCTTGCCCAGCCAGGAAATCGTTTTCTCCGGCTGAGGCTCCACAGATTGCTCGGGAATGGAATGTTCGTAGATATGGGCGAGGTCGAACATTGCTTCGGCTCGACGCGAATGTTCTGGGTTCTTGGCAATCAGCTCCTCGTACTTTTGAATAACCTGGGCATGCCCGTCGTTTTGAGACGACATACGCCGCAATTCATTCAGTCGCTGAACGAATGGGTCGAAATCGCCCGCTTCAATCCAAATGCAGAATCCCGGCAGTTTCGTTTCCGCCGTCAATTCGCCCTGGAAGTCTTTAGGAACAAACTGCGTGGCGACGAGTTCCAGTTTGTCTTTGAATTTCGTCGTGACGCGGCCAATGTCGACAGAGTGGTAAATCGTCGAATTCACCGGCAGTTGTTTGGCAACGTACTTGCCAACCATTTCAGGCTCCGGATCGCCTGGTCGCCAGAATAACCAGTCTGCACGTGGCGTGCCCTGAATAATGGGTTGATCAGCCCGAATGGTCATGCGTGACTTTCCGTCATCATCAATGCTCAGTCCGGCATCCAAAAGTACAATCCGTCCGGTCTGCGCGGCGGGAATTCGATAACGCGTGTCGTTTGATCCCGACTCAACTAAATGCTGGTGTGGAATTGGTCGCGTGGCGCCATAGAGCATCCAGGATTTGTTGGGCGGGATGTACACGAGCCACTGCCAGAAAGTGTGATTCGTTTTAACGAGACCAATTGCATGCAGCCGATCAGGTTCCTTCAAATAAGCCTCCTTGAGCTTTCCGTACGCAACCATGGCTGGGGTGGGTGGTGTCACTTCCTCAATGGTCTGTCCGGAAGGATGGTAAAGCACGGTTCGATACCAGTTTTCGGGATTGCGAGCCCGGTCGGAGTTGGGCATGAAACCTTTGCGAACGTTCTCCACTTCCTCAGGAGCATCCTGGACGCACGAGACCACAATGGACGTGTTCGTGGGCACCTCAATGTTGGGCCGAAAATAGAAGCCCGCACCGGTTGTTGCGAGCGTAAACGGCTTACCCTTCACGCGGTAAATGCTCTCACCGTAGTACAACAGGAGTTCGCCTTGCGAAATGGGCTTGGTTGTTGAGGCATACACAATGACGCCGTAAGACGGTTGCCCATAACGCGGCTCTTCAGAACATTCGAGAACGGCGTTCTCCGCAACCGGCTCCAAATCTTGCAGTTCGCCAATGTGGATGTCCAAAATGCGGCCGGCAATTTGTTCGAAGCGATCAGTAATTCTAATCAGCTCGCTTCTTGCCTTGTTCCTTTCCAGTCGCCGTCCCACACTGTCATTGTTGTCGTTCTCCTTCAGAAACTGTTCATGATACTTCTGCTGTAGTTTCAGCTTTGTCCGCTCGGCCAACAGGTCATTCAGTTCCTGCAGTGCTGTGTTGAACGCCTCGGCAGCCATGTCTTTACTGTCCGGCGCTGCATCTGCGTAGGGGATGCCTTTCGTGAAGAATTCGGCATCTTCCAAATTGGTCGGGGCGACTCCCGTGACCTTTCCACCGTAAGGCGTCAAACGCTCATCGATGGTGACCATGAGGTCATCATAGACAACGAGAATCTGACCAACCTTCATAGCATGGACCAACCGATAGTGTTTTCCCTTCGCCGCGACAACCTCTTTGAAGGTCATGCCAATGGCAATTTCAGTTTCCGACTCAGGTGCGTTTGCCTGTTCGTCTTCGGAGTCGGCTTCTTCATGCTGCGCAGGTGAGTCATTGTTTTGCGCAAAGGTATTGAGCAGCATTGGGGAAATGACAAGCGGGAGTATGAGCAGAAGTGCTGCTACCAAAATGCTGCCGCGAGAAAGCCGCAGCGGAGTGGGATTGTCGGCAAACACAAGTCGCCGAATTCGTTGGGCGAACTCAGAGTCATTGTGACCCGATGCAGCCAGAGCATAAGTGTTCTCAGGAATTCGGATCGCGCACAATTCCGCGACCTTGAGCAGTGCGTCGGCATAACTGGCGGGCTGATGTCCGACGGAGACGACCAGTTCATCGCATGAGACTTCCCGTTCCACACTCATGCGGTGGCTGAGGTACCACACCACAGGGTGAAAAAACAGCAGCGACTCCATTAGCCGTTGGACAAGATTCAGCAGCAGGTCATAGCGCCGGATGTGAGCAAGTTCATGACTCACAATGGCGGCAAACTGCTCCTGACTGAGCCCCGTCGCAAGCGAAACCGGCAGCAACAGTGCAGGACGCAGCACGCCAACAACGGTTGGCACGGCCACACGGCTGCAGTAGCCAAGTGTTGGAGTCAACCACAGTCCCATCCGTTTGGTTTCACTCGCCAGAACTTGCAGGAACTGCGCATTGTCAACCGCCTGAGCAGCATGCCGCAGTCGATGTCCGCCCCACACACCCAGTAACAGCCGGAGCAGAAATACTCCCACGCCGATGAGATAAGCCATCACAACGTAAGTTGCCCAATGAGCTGTCTGCGTGGCAGGCGTCTCTATTGTAGAACCTGGTGTCGCGACTGCTGAGGTGTGAGACGAAAGGAGTGCTGACTCGTTCTTCGGCGGCGCAATGACCTCGGGCAGTTCCGGGACAATGGACGGAACGGAATCTACCTTAGTATCGCCAGGCGGTGTCGACATCACGGGTTCGTTGACAACTTCAAGTACCACATCAGGAGTGATGTGTTCACTTCCTGCCGGGGTACTCGGAGATGGTACATCGATACTGGCGAATGTGAGGACGACACATACCGGCAGCGACAGCAGCGCAATCGTGAAAACCAGATAACGCGCCGACGCAGATGCGTTTCGCAGACAACGACCGCACAGTAGTGCGGCAATGCCCACAAGCGTTCCTTGCCACAGAAAGTGAAGCAGGGTCAATGCCAGGCGCAGGCACCATTCATTTCCCGACGGCAGAATGTGTTCGAGATTCATCATTGCTGTTTCTCCCGCACTTTCTGGTTGAGCAACTTGCGGAGGCGTCTGAGTTCATTAGCGTCGATGTCGGACATGTCGAACAGGCTCAACATCACCGCTTCGGCCGATCCGTCAAACACGCGCTCGACCAAATCGCCCAGCATGTTTGTCGATACGGTCTGCTCCGAGAGACACGGCTCAAAGCGAAAAGCCTTTCCTTCGACGGGATCAAGCTGCTGAAGCTGGCCTTTGTCGACCATTTTCTGCAGCGTAGTAATGACCGTTGTGTGGGCCAAGTCGCGACCCTGCACGGCCAACTTGTCCCTAATGGTACGGGCCGTTTGGGGAGCCTCCTCCCACAACGTCTTGAGAATTTGCAGTTCCAGTTCGGTGGGATAAGCCACCTCGATACGGGACATCTCTCGCCTCCACGCCGCGACTCAATTTCTACAGCAACAGAAATACGCGCCACAGCCGTCGACGTCAAGAGGAATTTCTATTGCGATAGAAATTCGGACCGCGGCCGCATGTGCTTCGTGACGAGGAGGCGGCTGAACCGAGCGTGTTACTTCCCAGTCTCGGAAAGAATGGCCGCGAGCGATGCGGCGATTTTTTCATTGGTCAGATGCGGGTCATTGACTGCCTGGCCATATTCACGCAAAGCCGTTGCCAGTCGTCGCGACACATCTTTGGTCTCCGGCTTGCCGTAGAAATTCTGCAGTTCATCAGGGTCTTGGGCGGCATCGAACAGCCAAGGCGTGTCGTTAATGGAAAGTATGAGCTTGTAGCGCGAATCCACAGCAGCCACCCAGGCGGCTGATGTCCCCGCGTTGCGCAAAAACGTGATTGGACTCGGCTGATTCTCGTTTCGCGTTTTAGAACCGTCGGCCAGTTCCGTCGATAAATTGCGTCCCTGGTCATCCGGGTTGGCTGGCAAGTTCAACAGGCCCATGACCGTCGGGGTGATGTCCACGGTGCCGACGGGATCTGAATAGTATTCGCCGGGCTGAATTCGCTTCGGAAACCGCAGAATGAGTGGAACCCGGGCTGAGCCCTCGTAGGGATTTCCTTTATTCTGCCGGTCGTGTTCGTAGCACAAATCACCGTGGTCGCTGGTCATAATGATGAGCGTGTTCTCCAACCGGCCAGATGCTTCGAGTTGTTCAAGCAGACGACCAATGTTGTCGTCGATGCACTGCACCATTCCAAAGTACTTCGACATGTCCGGGCCACGAAAAATGGGGTGGTTCTTTCCGCCGCCGAGCCACTTTGGTGGTTCGATTCCGGTTTGATACGTTCGTGGTGGAACAAACGGGAGGTCGTCGAAACGGTGGTCGTAGGGGGTGCGGACTGTGTTTGGCCCGTGGGGATCGGGGTAGCTGATGACGGTGAAGAACGGCTTCTCCGCAGACCTGTCGGTGACGAAATCAATTGCCCGGTCGGTGAGCCAGTCGGTGGAGAAAGATTGTTCATCAGCACCGTCGATGTCGTAGGTGGGAACTCCTTTCTTCTCAGGACCAATCCGTGGAATGCCATTTTCGATGACAAACTTTTTCCAGTGGCCGCGATTGAACATGTACTTCTTGAACTGAAAACCGCCATCGACTTCAGGGCTCCATTCGGGTTTTCCTGTGCCTCCCAAGTGCCACTTTCCGATGAACGCCGTTCTATAGCCGACATCATTCAAACGGTCGGCCAGTGTGGGAATAGATCGATCAAGCACAAGGTCATTCGCGGGAACACCGGTGGCGTGAGGGTATCGACCAGTAATCATGGCTGCCCGGCATGGCGAGCAAACAGGCGCTGTGGCGTAGGCACGGGTGCAGAGCACGCCCTCATGGGCCAGACGGTCGATATTCGGTGTCTGTACGACGGCACCCAGTCCCCACATTTCCGCCTGTTCTCGATCCATCACTTCGCGATAGCAGCCGAGTGTGCGGAAGTTGTGTTCATCTGTAATGAGCAACAGCACGTTCGGTTGGGCTGACTTCTCCGCAGAAAACGACGAACTGGAGACAGCGTGCGTGAATGCCCAAGCCGCGAAGACGAACAGCAATTTGAAACGACAGTTCATGGTGATTTGATCCCTTGAGGAAATGACTTCGGCTCAATGATTTTTCTGCTGACGGACTTCATAGACCGTGAAGATTGGAATTGCCGGACGACCTCCCTGCCGAGTGACCAGTTCTGGCCCCCAGGTCCGCAGTTGTTGCTGCCACGAGTCACTCAGTTGTTCGGTTTCCACGTAGGCTGCGGTCGGTGTGGGAAGTCGCGTCAGGACGTCATCGTAGACGAGTTCATTGAACCGCGCGGGCGTGACGTAGTCGGTGTAACCATACGTTGTGCGATACCTCAGGATTTCATGCCAGTTCACCGCGACATGCGTAATGCCATGCTCTTTCAGCACAGCGAGAACTTCCTCGGGACTCTGCATGCTCCGTTCGCCTGACGGGGTATCGTCGCCCGGAACGCCAGTCCACTCTTCGAACAGCGAAGTGTCGAATACCGTATTGTAAACGTAGTCCCCGCGAAGGTCGAATATTTGTGCCTCGCCGACCAGCAGCACGCGCATAGGCTCAGCTCCGTCGCGGTCGTGAACTTCCCGCAACTGTTCGAGGTAGGCGATGAGCGGTGTGAATTGGAATGCCTGCTGCTGAACCTGTTCGTAGGGCTGCACATAGTTGTTCGGACCGCAAAAGCCGGATGTAGCGAATACAAAGTGGTACACGGTTACGACCACGACCATTGCAATACTGGAAATGACTCCCGTCAAGACAATTGGCATGGGGAGGCCTTCATGCTCGTACTCATACTGCCACGACTTCCACAACTGCCGTGTTCCAATTGCTGCCAGAATGCAAAGCAACGGCAACATGGGAACCCAGAACCGGTCGATACGATGCGTAATGAAAAACCACAGCAGAAAGAACAACAGCGCATACAGTGACACACCACGGACGCGTTCCCGGCACGGTGCCAGCCATGCGAGAGGAATCAATCCGAACATGAGCGGGCTTTGCCAGTCGCTCTTGCTCGTGACGTCAACGATTTTCTCCCACAAGTCGAAAATCAGAGCTTGAGGATTTGTCAGCAAATGTGTCGGTGCCGCGTGTCCCGCTTTGAACTTGGCGTCAAGCGTCGCATTCCAGTCAGCACCACCGAAGAGCGACCAGGCAAAGGGATAAACGGGATTGCCTGTCTCCCAAAAGTTCTTCGCAAGCCAGGGACCGAATGCGATGAGCGCTCCCACAATGTAAGTGAGGATGACCCACACAGAGGCTGATTGCTGTGATCTGCGACGCGACCAGACAACATAAATCCAGGCGAGTCCAAACGGGACGCAAATGAACACCAGGCCGGGATACTTTGTGGCCGCCGCACATCCTGCGAACAGCCCGACAAGCAGTGGCCAATTCTTGGAGAGGCCATCGATTCTACGTACAGCAATGTCGAAGGCGAGTAATGTCAGCATGACGTAGCAACAGAGCGCACCTTCTGTGTAGGCGATAATCGAAATGCGATACACCCACGGAGTTGTCAGAAACAGCGTGGCCGCAATCCAACCGGCCGATTCATCGAACGCCCGGGAGACAAATGCGTAAAGTCCCGCCGCCGTAAACAACGCGAAGGAGGCGAGAATCCCTTTGCCGACAATGGCTCCCCAGTACCAGTCATTCCGCAGCACCATCCCCGTCAATGAGAGCATTTCCGTCAGGAACGGAAAACTCGTGTAAACATTGTGCGGCAGGAACGAAATGCGTCCGTCTCGGAAGTATTCTTTTGGGCCACCGAGGTGGTACTCCTTCACGTCGAAGTCCATCGAAGGGAGTAACGCACCGCTGACAATGAGCAGCAGGAACAATCCGCAAATGGCAATGGCTGTACGACGAAACCATTGTGGTGCTGCGGGAATGGAGTCGGCGATTGGATCGCTCTCCTTTGTCGTTCGTCGAACGGTCAGGACGACTTCGACCGCCACACTTGCGCCGAGGATTACCACGAGAAGCGCGCTCGACATGAATCCCAGGAGTCCGAGCCCCAGCATGAGCAGCGACAAGGCCCCCAAACCAAGGCCGCCGCTAAGTGCGAGTCGAGCACTGGAATCGACATCAGAGAACAGACGCAATGCCCGCAATAGAAGTCGCCCCATCGCGACAGCGGCGAGCACAACGCCGCAGGAAATGAGACCGAGTGGAACTCGCTCCTTCAGGACCTGCCAGACAGTGGGCAAGTCCGTCAGGGCTTTGATGTTGTCGGAGAGGAGTTCGGGAATTGCCGTAAAGATGTCGAGGCGGGAGACAGGCTCGTTGTTTGGCAGAACGAACTGGAAGAAGCAGAATGTGAAAACGAGCAACCACACCGTTCCCAGAATTGCTGGGAGTCTCCCAGTCCAGGAATTCGGTGCAGTTTCTTGATTCAACTTTACGCCTCAATCACTTCGCCACAGACACAACTCGCCGGAAAATACCATCTCACCAGGCTACTTCGCGATGAGCAATTCGGGCTTTTCGAGGACTAGATAGTGGCCGTGATCGGCCGTCACGATGAGTACCGTTTCATCCCAACTGCTGTGCTGTTCGACCCAGTCGGTCAGCACTTTGACAGCGGCGTCACCGCTGAGGACTGCTCCAATCGAGTTGTCGATGTTGTTGTCGTGGTTGGCCCAGTCGACATCGCCAGATTCCACCATGAGCCAGAACGGTTCATCTTTATGGCTGAGAACCTGCAGAGCCGCCTCTGTCAGCTCTGCCAGATTTGGGTTCTCGACAACATCGGCTTCGGAATACTTTTCCGCCTTCTTCCTCCCGAGTGTCGGGTTGTAGTCACCATCTGCGGTGCGGAAGGGAAGATGGCCACCCGGTCCACCGAAGAATCCGAACAGACGGTGTCCGGCTGCATTGGCGTCTTCCACAGCGTTGCTGAGAGCGGCACTCCCTTTGACGCCGGACTCGCGTGTCACCACGTGGTACTTACCCCCGTTTCGAGCGCTGGCGGCAAGTTGATCGGCCTCGGTGAGGTAGCCGTTACCGGGAACAAAGTTGTCTCCCTGGCCATCATCCTGCTTGCGATCCTGTCCGAATCCTGCGCCGAGCAACACGTCGACGCCGGGCAGTGGTTCATCTGGATGGCTGATCGACTTCAGACCCAGCAGGTCGCGGGTCAAATCCTGATAGTCATTTCGCGTAACGTTATGGGAGTAGGCGGCGGCTGGGGTAGCATGGCTAATGGGGACACTGGTCACGACACCAACTCGGTAACCTTTCTCCTGAGCACGGTGTGCGATGGTTGTGGCCTGCTTGCCGTTGGAATCGATGTTGATGGCCGCGTTGTAGGTCTTCACGCCAGCAGTCATCGATGTCGCGGAACTTGCCGAGTCGGTGTAGGCATGACGGAAATTGGAATCAGCCGACTTTCCAATGAGGTATTCCAAATCGGACGTCACCGACCAGGGGTAGGGGCCGCCGTGTTCCGCGGAGTATCCACCTCGTAGTGATCCCACGTCGAGAGTGGCAACCTGGGTGTTAACGTCGATGTCGAAGTCATTGTTGAACGGGCTGGTGACCATCGCACCGAATTGCGTGGTGCCATTGGCCTGATATTCCTGGAAGTGCTGGCCAGCGCCTCGACCTTCTTCGTATCCCACTTTTTGTTGGCGGTAAATGCTGGCCGCTCGCGTGGTTTGCCAGTCCATGCCGTCGAACACCACCAGAATGATGTGTTTCTTACCCGCCTGAAGTGCGGCGAGTTGAATATCGTGAATGTTGGTCTGATCGAGGTAGGTGGCGTGAGGATTCAATGTGCCGGTTGGAACCTGACCAAACAGCTTTTCGATTTTGGCTTCATCACGGTACGGGCTGTTATCACCTGTGTAGCTGGTGAGATCGATGCCCGGACCTTTACCTGCGGTCCCAAAGCAGTAGACCGGGATGAGCCGGTTGGAGTGTGTGCCCCACAACTTGTAGTTGTCCGCTTCCCAGCCCCAATGACCGAATTCCGCCGAATTGGACTCGGCAGCTTGAGTTTGCAGGTCGCGGATGGGGTCTTCAGCGTGCAAAACACCTGCGAACAACAAGGCGAGCGAGAAGGGGAGATATTTGTTCATTGAATCACGCAATAGGAATGTCGGAGGTCATCCTCATCTGTTCATGACGAGGTAACAGACGGGCTCGGAATTGTAGCTGGCCACGCCCCAGTGTGGCGAGCGATGCATCTGAGAGAAAAGTTCGATACCCTGTAGAGGTGGAGTTTTCGTTCCCTGTTGACAATCAGCACATTACGACCAATGACGCAACGAATTGGCTTCCTCGGTTCCGGGAAAATGGCAACCGCTTTCGCAATGGGTTTGAGTTCGTCTGGATACGTTCAGACCGCTGACATGTTTGCCAGCGATGTTTCCGAGCAGGCCCGGGCAGCGTTCCAGGAAAAGACCGGCGTGACGACCGTCTCAGACAATGCGCAGTTGTTGGCGCAGGCGGACATCATTTTTGTGGCCATCAAGCCGCAAGTAGCTCATGATGTTCTCATTGATTTGCGAGATTCGGTCGAGGAACGGCATCTGTTCATTTCGATTATGGCCGGGGTTCCTCTGTCGAGGCTGCAAACGCTCATCGGCCTGCATACGCGTATCATCAGGGTGATGCCAAATACCCCCGTCCTAGTTGATGCGGGGGCTGCGGCCTATTCCCTCGGCTCAGAGGCAACGCCGGAAGATGGTGCGACAGTCCGCAACATGCTTGAAACGGTCGGGATGGCATTGGAAGTACCGGAGTCGCAATTAGATGTTGTCACCGGGTTGTCGGGCAGCGGGCCGGCGTACGTATTCCAGATGATTGAAGCTCTCAGTGACGGGGCTGTCCGGATGGGATTACCGCGTGAAGCAGCGACACGACTGGCGGCCCAAACGTTGCTCGGTGCGGCCAAAATGGTGCTGGCTGGAAACCATCATCCTGGTGCATTGAAGGACATGGTAACCAGTCCCGGAGGGACCACCATCGCAGGTTTGCATGAAATGGAGCGGGCAGGCATTCGCGCTGGTTTGATGAATGCCGTGGAAGCCGCCACATTACGTTCGATTGAGCTGGGTTGCGACGAGTAAGCCCTTTCGCGAAACACATTGATTTCACTGCGATTGACAGATTTGAAGAAGTCAGGAATTGCTTAGATGAACAGTCAAGATTCACGTTACACCCAGTTTGGGCTGACAAAGGACATGCTGGCCACGCCCGATATTGTGCGTCAGTTCAAACCAGGAGTTGTAGAACCGGTCGTTAGCGGCATCCGGCAGGCGGGTAAGTTGCTGATGACCGGCGAAGGTTCCAGCCGCATTTTCCCCGCCAAGAGTGTTATGCAGCACTCGGGTCGAAAAGGTTGGAAGACCTCTTTGTGGACGGAAGCCGGGCGACAGGCTCAGGAATACAACCTCGCCGACTGGGCGGTGTTCGCGCTTTCTAACTCCGGTCGCACGGCGGAAGTGATTGGCTTGTTCAGCAAGCTGGCGGAAGCTGACCATCAACTACGGTATAGCCTGACGGCGTTTGCCGATTCAAAACTGGAAGCGATGGCAAACAAAGGATTTGTGCTGGGATGCGGTCCAGAAGGCGCCGTGGCAGCGACGAAGAGTGTCGTCGAACAGGCGTTGTTCTACTGGGCACTGTTGGAAGCAGTGAACGGCGGTAGTGGTCTGGCTGGTGCACTGGACGCCCTCGCTGGTCAAATGGATGCTGCGTTGAAGTTGGAAATCGACGCAGCACTCGTCCAGCGCATTGCACGTGCTGGCACCATTTACTGGGCCGGACGGAATGATGGCGTCGCAGAAGAATTGACGCTGAAGACCAATGAAATCACACGTAAACAGGCCGATTTCCTCGAAGGGACCTATGCGGTGCACGGCATTGAGGAAGTCATGCAGAAAGATGATGTCGTACTCTGGATGGATCCTTATCCCGACTCCGAAAGCAAATTTGCCGACGTACTGGGACAGGGCGTGGGCTTGACGATTATCGCCATTGCCGACCGCGACACAATTTTTCCGACCATCCGTATTCCGTCAGCAGGCGACTACGCTCCGTTCGTGCAAATGTGCGCCGGCTGGAACATTCTTGTGGAAGTTGGACTGGCGTTGGGGATAGACCTCGACAAGCCGGAACGTGCCCGCAAGGTGGGGAACGAGTTCACTGGATAACCAAACCTGATGTCGTTTCTCGCGCCTTTTTATCTGCTCGCCGGACTCGCAATTGCGGGGCCGGTGATTTTCCATCTTATTCGGCGCACACCGCGTGGACGTCAGGTCTTCGGCAGCCTGATGTTCCTCAAACCCTCTCCGCCGCGGCTCACCAAGCGGAGTCGCATTGAAGACTGGCTTGTACTCATCCTCAGAGGACTGGCCCTTCTACTGCTCGCACTGGCATTCGCGAGACCGTTCTTTCGGGAAAAATCTTCACAACTGGTTGATCCCAATAAAGGCCGCCGCGTTGTCATTCTGCTGGATACGTCAGCGAGCATGCGTCGGGGGGAACTTTGGACGAACGCCGTCGCGGCCGTCGAATCGGTCGCGAGTGACTTGGGGGCGACAGACGGACTGACCTGCATTATGTTCGACAGCTCGCAACGTGTGCTGATGTCGGAAGAAGAATGGGAGGCCATTCCCACGGGAAGTCGTGCACAGCAGTTAACCGGATTGCTGGGGCAGACGACTCCCACCTGGAGTGAGACACGACTGGCCGACGCACTCATGGTTGCGGCGGAACAATTGAATTCGGAAGCGGAGTCCGTTCCATCAAGTCGTGAAGTCGTTCTGATTGCTGATTTGCAGTCGGGAACCGACTGGGAGGCAATCCGTAGTTATGCATGGCCAGGCGACGTTCGACTGAAGCTCATACCGGTTGCTGAAGGAGGCGAGACGAACATTGGCCTGCAGGTGGTCTCAGACGCAGATCGGCAAGATGGTGAAACGCGCGTCCGGTTGTCGAGCAGTGCAGAAGCGAGTGAAGAACTGTTTCTTCTGGGCTGGATTGATCGATTCGCCGACTCGACCGACGCACCGGAAGCCTCGATTCCCGTGACCATCCCGGCAGGTGAAAGCCGTGTCGTGCGGGCTCCGGCACTGCCCGAAGGTTACTCTGGGCAAGAACTGGTTTTGACGGGCGATGACTGTGAGTTTGACAACCGCTGCTTTGTGGCCAGACGTTCTCCCTGGGATGCAACGGTAGTCTGGATTGGAAGCAGGGAACAGAACCCCGGTTCATTGCGATTCTTTTTGAATCCCCTGTTCCCCGAAACATCTAGGCGAACTGTTTCGATTGTTGATGCCGATGGGCAGGACGTGGCCAGCCTGCCGGAAAAGGTCTCCCTCATTATTTGCTGCGGCACAGTAGACGCAGAAACGCTAGCCTGGACGAAGTCAAAACTGCAGGCTGGCACGAACGTCCTGTACGTCGCAGATTCGCCCGAGCAGAGTCAGGGAGTTTTTTCGCTGATTGATCAGTCCGAAGGCGAAGTTATTGCAGAGAATTCGGGTGACTATTTCATGGTGGGGAAAGTCAATTTTGATCATGCCTTGATGGCCCCGTTTAATGATCCCCGGTTTTCAGATTTCACGAAGCTGCGATTCTGGAAGCGTCGCCGGTTTCCAGAACTCGACTGGACCGCTGCGAAAATCATCTGGGCTTTCGATGACGGGACCCCCGCCTTGGCCGAGTGGAAAATGAACAACGGTTCGCTCTATTTGCTGGCGTCGACCTGGAAGCGGGAAGACAGCGAATTGGCACTCTGGAGCAAATTCCCGCCGCTCATGAATGAACTGCTCGACAAAGGCCGACCGCCACTTTCGGAACGTGTGCAGTTCGTGGTGGGTGAAAACATTGTTCCCGCAAACATTTTCGAGGGAACGGAAGGCAAAGTTTTTCTGCAGTCAGGCTCAACAGATCCAAAGGAGATTTCCGTGTCGGAGAGTTTAGAGTTTGACCAGCCGGGACTTATCCGCCTGGCGCGAACTCGTGAAGAACTGCAGGACACACCCGTCGAGTTGGCGGTGAACATTGCGGCAGAGGAATCGAATCTTTCTCCACTGGATGCCGACCAGTTCACCAGCCTCGGCATCCCGCTGGAATCGAACGACAGTAGCGCAGAAGTCGAGTTGGATGCCGGAACCATGCGGCAACTCATGAACGCGGAACTGGAGTCCAAACAACAGTGGTGGCGCTGGATTCTGGTGATCGTCCTCGGACTGCTGTTCGCGGAAACCATTCTGTCGAGCTTCCGTAAATCCGAGCAAGTCGTCGAAGCAGCTTAAGAGCGGCGATCGAGGTCGGGCCTGGGTATCGTGTCACACGGCGAAGCTCGGTACGAACATCGAATCCCGACTCGTTTTTTGTGTCCGAATGAGTGAGGCGATTCAGACGGGAGCCCTGTTCTAAGGCTGCTCGTAAACTTCCATCATTTTGAAACGCAGAGAACGCCGGGAGCGCAGAGGATTGGGGGTGCTCCTGTTTCCTCCGCGACCTCAGCGCTCTCGGCGTTTCTGTTCTTTAGCGGACGATTTGGTCAACGCGCATGGCCACGCCCCTTGCTTCATTTCGTTCTGGGTCGTGCCACTCGGCGCGCACGACCAATGGGGGTTCTCATTGCGTCGGCGCAACTTGAATCGGTGAGATTGAGCATGTCTGCTCACGGTGACCTGGTGAATTCCAGGTCGGAAATGCGTTCCCAACTGGATGGGTGATCCAAGGTTCTCCCATTCTATGAGCCGGCCGGCGACGGAACGTATTTTCAAATCCTTGAAGCCGTGGCATCAAGGCATGCTCACCCAGAGTCGCGACTCGCCTTTTTGTTTTGAAAAGAGAATTGCCACAAAAGAACGCGAAGAGTCACGAAAAGTGATTTGATCAGCGGAGGAAGGTAGACGGGTGCCATGTTCTACGGCTGCTCGTAACCTTCCATCATTTTGAAACGCAGAGGACGCCGGGAGCGCAGAGGATTGGGGAGGTGCTCCTGCTTTCTCTGCGACCTCAGCGCTCTCGGCGTTTCTGTTATTCGCCAGGGTGTGCGGTAAATACGCATGGCCACGCCCATCACTTCACTTCGTTCTGGCTCGTGCCACCCAATCTGAAGGCATCAAGAACAGGAAGGCAGGCAGGAGCCATGCCCTACGGTGGTCTGACCTACGGCTACGGGGTATTGCCACCCGCTCCGTCCAATCGTTCATCAACAGGACAAATCTCTAGATGGATGAACCTCAGTAACGAATATCGAATGATGCGCTCCAAACCGGTGAAGGTCGGCGCATGATGAAGTGCCTTTGCGAATTCCTTATCGTCCAGTACTGGTCGGCCTATCGACTTTTCATTCCTTGAACGCAAGTCGCCATGAATCCACGGACCGAATCGCGTTCCGGTATGAACATACTTGCTGCGTACGTCGTATGACGCGGAAACTGACCTGTTGAAGTTGACCCCGTTGAGGGCAGCGTACGATTGTTCTGATTCCGAGCATGTGAAGAATTGGGCGTCGACTAGACGTTCAAGCGTAAGTATGTACCGTCGCTTAATGGAGAAGATGGTACTTCTTACAGCGCGGGACTTTTTGCCGCCATCTGGCAGAGTGGATTCGATCTCTGACAGTAATTCTTGCATCTCCTTGCTCAACATCTGATCATCAGAAAAGGAAAAGTAGTTCGAGAGGATTTCGCCTGCCGTGACTAAATCCAAGTATGCATTCTCAGGATGCTCTTCTAAGACCTGCAATGCTCGGAGATAGAATCCACCCGCGACGTACAGCGTGTTAAACGCCTTCTCGTCTCCTTCCAGGCGAACCAATGTGGCAATGCGCGAAAGCTCAGTGAGGTTCAGCGGGATTTGGATGTCTGCGCGCGGATTTGAATTGTACGGTCCCAGGTTGAGTAAACTGGTCACGTCGAACTGAGTAAGCTTTGGCGTGCGGAACATTCCCTGTGATTCGACTACTCCGTGGTGATCGAATCTCTTGCCGAAAAATACCGCCAAAAGGACTGCGAAAAAGTCACCAATCCAACTGTAGTCCGGGATGCGTCGAGGTCCACTCGCCTCGTGGTCTTCTGAAGGTGTAGATTCAGTCTCGAACGCCGCGATTATGAATGTTCTAAATGCTGGACCATCTGTCTCAAATTTGCGGATGCCGCTTGAATTGCGATGATCGGGCCAAGCATGTGCAAATAATATGTCATCCGCCTCATACTCACCGAGAAAGCGAGCCGGAGTAGACAGCAAGCACTTGGTCACGTTCTCTTTGGGACGCAGCATGGCCCACTCCTAATCGCAAACGAAGATTCAACAAATCCTCGCTCCTCAGTGGTTTCATCCCAAACCACACACCGCCATCACTCCTTCGCGCCATGCAATGAAATGACCTCACCCTTTTGAGTCGTGAGGTACAGGTTGTCTTTGGCGGCGGCGAGGGCGTCCCAGGTGGGGAGGGAGTCGAAGGCGAATTCTCCCTCGATTTCGCCGGTGTCGGCGTTCACGGCCAGCAGCACGCTTCCTTCTGCTCCATTGAGGAGTTCATCTTGCCGGATGAGCAAGGGGTTCACTGACTCATCCTGCTTGGCGAGTTGTTCGAAGGTTTGTTCTTCGTCGATGACATCGCGCGGGCCGACGATGAAAATTGTGCGGTCGGCGAGCACCATCGAGCGGACGTAAATGGGGACGTCGGTGGTCCATTTCGGTTCGACGAACGAACCCTGGTTCTGCTTGTTCCCGCCGCCACCTTTGCCACCACCGGCGAACTTCATGCCGCCGCCAAGCTTTCCTTCGACCGGCTCAGCACCGACGAGGTCGCCGTTGTTGCGGTATGGTGACAAGTCGCGGGCGGTGCCGTCGTTGAAGTCGAGAACGAGGACGGCTTCACCATCGACGTCGGCATTGTCGGCGTAGCGGGCCTTGATGCCTTCGGCTGACATAGCTGAGTAATAGACGCGGACTTCGTCGATGGTTCCGGTGAAGTTGTAAGGGGACTGATAATCACCCACGCCGCCACCCGAGTCGGCACCAATTTCGGTGGGCTGTGCGGGTTCCTTGGCGATGAGTCCGGGAGCCTGTCCCTCGGCGACCTGTTCGCCGTCGATATAGAGCTTCATGCTCTTGTCGGCACCGAGCACGCCAGCGACGTGGTGCCAGCCGCCGACCACGCGCTTGCCGCCGCTAATGGCTTTGGTCTCGCTGTTGGAACGAATGTGGAATTCTGGCTTGCCTTGTGTGAGGGTGATTGCGAAGCCTTCCGCAGGTCCACCACGGGAAACAATAACGCCGTTGGGCCGGGTTGAATTGAACCACGCCTCGACGGTGACAGGTTTGCCAGTTGGATCGAGGCTCGGGGCATTCTTGAAGCCAATGAGGGTGCCGTCGCTGCCTGCCTGTTTCTTGCCAAGTTCAACCTTTGGCGGTTCGGGCGGCGCGGCGAACAATTGGTGTTCGAGCACCGTTGTCCAGCGGTAGTACTGCGGCTTGCGTCCGTAGCCGTACACGTAGCCGTTCCCCTGCACCAGAATGCGTCCCGCAGGAGCAAATCGACCGGCCTGATAGTAGCCGCCGTGACCACCCGCGAAGTTGCGACCGAAGACCCAGTACGACCGGTGGAACCAGGAGTCGTCGAGGAATCCCATGGGGGCGAACAGGTGCACGCCTTCACCGCGCTGGGCCCCGCCCTGCTGCTGGAAGTCGCCGGAGACGGGTCCAATTTCTGTGCGGTTCCCTTCGAAGTCAAACTTCTGCGACCGCATGTACATGAATTTGTCGTCCGCCGAGAGAATGTCGGGCAGGCCGACCGGCATTTGCAGGACCTGCAATACTTCCTGCAGATTGTTGCCCGTCTCGGGGTTCTTGTCGTCCAGGATTTTTTCACCTTTCAATTCGCCCGATTCCATATCGAGCATGACAAGTCGCAGGCCGCCATCAAGGAAATTGGAGCGACCGGCGACCGCGTAAATTGTTTTGTCCCGAACGAGCACGGCACCACTGACCGGCCAGATGGATTCCAGTTGTTCGTACGCCATGAGGCGTCGATCTTCTGGGGCGGCACGGAATCGCCACGCCAGTTCGCCGGTTTTGGCGTCGAGGCAGTAGACGTAGCCATCAGCCGCGCCGAAGCAGACGCGTCCCCAGGCAATGGTTGGTGGCGAGTCGATGCGGGCACCGACCGTGTAGGTCCAATCAGTTTCTCCATTCGCGGCGTTCAACGCATGCACGGTGTGCTGATCAATTTGAGCCACATACACCTTCCCTTCCGCAATGACAGCGGGAGTCAGGCGTCCGCCCAAGGTGGTCGACCAGTTCTTCTGCAGCTTGCCGCCAATGGGCTGCGTGACGTGACCTGAGCGTTCGTTGTCGTGTCGGTACGTTGGCCAGTCGAGATAAGATTCCTCAGAAGCAGCAACGAGTGGCTTGGCGAAGGCCGAACCCTTCTGCAGCCGACCAGCGAGCGGCACATCAACCGGCCAGGGCCGCGTGGGTGCTCGTGGTGCGAGGGCATTGAATCCGTAGAGTTTTGCTTCGGGGTAGCAGGCACAGTTGTGCGGCGGTGTGTAGGTCATGCCGTTGCAGGGCATCACACCGTACAGGCAGCCGCCACGGACCCAGTGGTTGATATCCCAGTGCTCGTTTTCGAAGTCGACAAACTCGACACCCGTTCGCGACGGAATAATGAAATTGTCCGTCGCCTTCGCAATGTAGCAACGATGGTGGAACCAGTACGTGTCGACGTCGGGTGCGAATTCCTTCTTCACTTCGCCGGTGCGTGGATCGCGTCCAGTGTAGACGCCGGTGTCTTTGCCTGAGGTGGTCGGGGCGACCCAGACCAGTCCGTCGATGACCATCAAATCCTGCGGCGACTGGTAGCCTGAGTTGGCGTGTCCACCTTCCCAAAGCAGTTTGCCATCTTCCGCGTTGAGGCTCGACATTTTGCCGTTACCGCCGGCGAACAGGACGACATCTTCATACACGACGAGTCGCGGACCGAAGTTGAACGTCACGTTGCTGCGTCGTGCAACCGGCTCGCTGCTCCAGGAAACTTCCCCAGAACTGCGATTCAGTGCGACGAGTTTTTCGCCGTCGTGGAAGTAGACCCGGCCGGCATCTGCAGTGAGAGTAAGCGGCGTGATGCGCGTTTGCTTGGCCCATAGTTGCTTACCTGTGGCGGCGTCGTAGGCCATAATCACGCGGGGTTCTTCGTTCCAGAAGAACTCCTTGCCAACGCGCGCCTGATCACCCACCGTCCCTTCAAGTGGGGCGTAGCGGTCGAGTTCCGTGGTCGATTTGTTGCTGACCACGAACACCTGACCGTTCGAAGTAATAGCCTCTTCAGTGGCTTCACTCCCTTTGAACTCCCGCAGTGTTTCGCCGGTGGCGGCGTCGAGGGCGATGAGTGGGGCCTTGAATCCGAGCGTGACATAGACTTCGTCGTCTGTGGCGACCAGTCGCCGGGCGAGCGACGTCGGACCGCTCTTCAGCGGCCACAAATGGTTCTGCCAGTCAGCAATATCCCGTTTCCACAGAATGGTGCCGTTGAAAGCGTCGCGTGCGATGAGTTTCCAGTGCGATGGCAACTGGATGGAAACGCGGCTCCCTTCGTCCATGATGTAAAACATCCGACCGTTCGTCGAAACAAGGGCACTCATACTCGCCATGCGGTCGTGGTGCCGCGACCAGCGCGGGCTGCCGACCCATTGCAGGTGCCGCGGCTGACCGACGATGTCGTCGTGAGCCACGGTGTTTCCGGAGGCGTCGTGCAGATAGTGTGACCAGTCGTCCAATTCGTCAGGACGTGGCTTCACGGTTTTGTCGTAGCCGCCCTGGGCGTTTCGAATCATCGCGACGCCATTGGGCACGAGCACTCGCAGGATTTCTTCCTGCGAGACATTCCCCGACTCGACGACCAGAAGGTTGACGAGGTTGTCCACGTACGGCAGTTGCGAACCGCCAAAGGTGTCGACTGCGACATCACCGTACGCCCCGGCGAGTTGGATTTCCTTCCGCAACGCGTCAACCTGTGCAGCGTCGGTTGTGAGTCCCTGCACCTGAAATGCGGCAGACTGCTTCAACGCGATGAGCGTGCTGCCGTCGTTGCATCCCACCTGCACGACGAATCCGCCGCGCACTCCTGACTCAGTCACCAGCTGACTCGCCCGCTCCTGCGGTGATTGAGCGGAACAAACGGAAACAGCCAACAGGCCAAAGGTAAGTGCTGAGAGAACGAATTGTCGCATCGCGGCGAAGCTCCACGGGAGTGCTACGGAACAGTAAAAACACATGTGTCCAAAATGGTAGCAGCACGCTTTCGCCAATGCGAGAAACGGCGGGTCGTGAGCGTCTTCCCTGTTTCTGATGAACCACGAACGGCACGAAAGACACGAACGGGATTTCGAGGCAATCAGCACGAGAGCTCAGTCTCCAGAATTCCGCCAGTCGTGCCTATGTCGTGTTCCCGATTTCAACCCTGATTGAATGTTCGTGAATTTCGTGCCGTTCGTGGTTCGCTCTATCGTCAACTACAAAGCCTAGTTGTCGCTGGCGGCGCGGGCTCGTCATTGACTGTTCTCTTTTGCCCGGTATGGTGTGATTCGACACTCGCCAATATTTTACGAATTCAGCTTTCGGAAACATCATGAACGACGATATCGCGGCGGTCTTGGGACGCACGCCCAGTGGACTGTTTATTGTGACCCTCTCCGATGGAAACGGACACGAAACGGGATTGCTCGCCAGTTGGGTGCAGCAAGCCTCGTTCGAGCCGCCAGCCGTCACCGTGGCCGTCAACAAGAAACGCTACGCCAACGAGTGGCTCAAAGCGTCACCGAAAATGGCACTCAACCTCATTGGCGAAACCCAGAAGCAGTTCCTCGGCCACTTCGGCAAAGGTTTCGAACCAGACGCCAACGCCTTCGACGGCCTCGCCACCAGCCGCACCCCCGGCAATCTCACCGCCCTGAACGACGCCCTCGGCTGGCTCGAAGGCGAAGTCAAAGGCTCAGTCGAAGCCGGCGACCATACCATCCACCTGGTTGAACTCACCGCGGCAGGCAAGGGAACGGAACTGGAAACGCAGCGGCCGTGGGTGCATGTGAGGAAGAGTGGGGCGGGGTATTGAGAAAAGCACGAAAGCCACGTCAGTTCAGTTCCAAATTCCGTGATCTATTGGAAAACGGTGGGAACAGGCTGATTCCAAATCTAACGATCAATGTCATTTTCATTCGACCATGTTCCCGAACAGCAACGGTGCTACCAATCGATTTGGGGCACTCATCGCAATTGGCCCATTGCGGATTGCTTTTTTGGCGTTCCCTCGAGTGCCTCTTATGGACGTAAAAGGTTCACCTCAGTTCCATTCTTTTGTCGCGGCTTCCACTTCTATCTTGGGGCCGATCAACAGGATTTGTTCGACTCCTACATTGAGTCAGACTGGCCTGCCTGGACGCGGTCTCTACACATTGGCAATTCGTCGTATGATCTCGGCAAAGGCAGCGACTATTCACGGCTAATGGCCTCGTTAGCGCGAACTGACTTCCCTCGGCTTGAAAAGCTGGAACTCGGAGTATGGCAATTGTTTTGCAACTCACATTGCCTTTTTGGTCAACTTGGCAATCTAGATGGCCTTGGAAGTCGCATGCCAAGGCTGACGTCGCTGTCACTGTTTGGAAACTTCGAGTTGCAAGAACCCCTGTCCATACCAACTCTCGAACGACTTGACGTTCAGACGGATGATCCGATCACGTGCCTAAATGGTGGTCCGCTGGACGTCGAGACTGTCCAGAACATTTTCCGTTCGTCATTTGAGAATCTGCGTGAATTCTGCGCTGACCTGGAGGTTTATGAGTCGGATGTCGAATACATGTTGCCGCAAGAGTTTCTGGACGGTAAGAATCTCCCAAACCTAAAAGGGTTGGAGGTGGTCGGCAATTTTCGGAGTGGAGAACAGTCACGACTTCAGAATTCTGTACTTCTTCGCGATGGCTATGTGAAAGCGAACATCAGGGACATGATCGAAAGACAATGATTACGTCACTCCTTGAATCAGGGCGCGAAGATCAACGAGTGAAGCTTGAGAGCTAAGGCCGAAGACCGACAACTAACTCCCTTCCAGTCGTTTGATGTACCCAATCAGTCGCAGAGAACGGAGTTTCTTTTCGCGGGAGTAATGGTTCCATTCGCTGGCCAGTTGGTGGGCTCGATCCCAGTGGCAGCCGAAGGCGTCTCGGATGTGGCGGGCGGCAACCGAGCTTTTGCCTTCTTTCAACAACTGGCCGATGTCGTCGAGAATCTTCTCAAGGTCAGCGTTGGACGTAGAGGTCAGCGGAAGCAACTCGGACCCGAGAGCTTCGTGGCCAAACTTTCGTTCCAGCAGTTCCGTGACCGACTGCAGCGAGTCGAGCGTGACGAGCAGTGCTTGCTCCAGCCGCTGAACTCTTTCCTCTAATGAAGCAGTTTGTGCCCCGAGTTGCAGGATTGGGAATGGGTTTGAAAACATCTGACTCAGTCCTCTTGTTAAAGATTCCGCATGGCCACCGCGTTTTATCCCGCTTGGCACCTTCGTCAATTATACGCCGACTGCTTCTCACCGGCAATTTCTGAAATAGTGTGCGTGTTGCCAGGGCGTATTTGAGGAATGCTCGTGGCGTCTCAATTCTCCCTCTACCTCACTATCTGTGGAGAACTTCACGGTTGCTTGACACTGCCAGGGTCCTGCAGAATGATACCGTCCAAGAATGAATTCTCCCGCGGCACGGCCCGTGGTTTCCCTTATTGAACGTCGCGGTGGAGGTAGACAAATGATTGACAGTGAGCTGAGAGAAGACATTGATGGATTGTTGGATCGCATTGTTCAACTAAAGGACTCTCTTTGACTTCGGCGGCAAAAAGGAACGCGTTGCCGCAATCGACGAGTTGATGGCGGCTCCCAACTTCTGGGATAACCAGGAGAAGGCTCAAGGTTTGATTGCTGAAATGCAGCGAATCAATGCTGTCGTACGTCCCATGGAAGAGCTGTTGCAGGGGGCGGACGACATCGGCGTGCTGCTGGAGTTCGATGCGGATGACGACTCTGGCGAATTGGAAGGCGAAATCAGGACGGCTACAGAAACGCTCCGGACTCAGCTCGATGCAGCTGAGCTTCAGGCGAGCATGAAGAATCCGGAAGACGCCGGAAACGCCTACCTGCAAATCCAAGCCGGTGAAGGGGGAACCGATTCCGCCGACTTCGCCGAAATGCTCATGCGGATGTACATTCGGTGGTGCGACAACCGGGGCTTTCAACTCGAAGAAATTGACCGTTCCGACGGGGAAGAAGCGGGCATTCGGAACGTCACTCTTCTCGTGAAGGGGGACTATGCGTTCGGATTCCTCAAAGGGGAAACGGGGAACCATCGACTCATTCGAATTAGTCCATTCGACTCGGCCGGACGACGACATACGGCGTTTGCCGCTGTGGATGTCACACCTGACATGGGTGATGCCGCCGATATTGAAATCGACTGGGAAAACGACGTTCGTGAAGACGTTTATCGTGCAGGCGGCGCGGGCGGTCAGCACGTCAACAAAACAAGTAGTGCGGTGCGGCTGACCCACCTTCCCACGGGCGTTGTGGCGGCTTGCCAGAACGAACGGAGTCAGCATCAGAACCGCGCGCTCGCTCAGAAAATGCTCGTCGCCAAAATGTACCAAATGGAACAGGACCGACGTGCCCAGGCCACGGCCGCCCGGCGTGGTGAAAAGTCCAAAATTGGTTTTGGTGGCCAGACCATTCGGCACTACGTGCTGCAGCCGCAGCAATTTGTGAAGGATGATCGAACTGACCTCAAGCAGTCGAATCCTCTGGAAGTGCTGGCCGGCGAACTCGACCCGTTTATTGATGCTTACCTGCGATGGAGCATTGCGAAGTAGCTTCCGGTCAATGAAATGTTCCGGGAGCGAGGGTCTTCACGACAACAATGGTTGAGTCATCTTGTGGCCAGTTGAATTCGGCGTGTTCTTTGGCAAGCTGGACCAGCGCGTTCAAAATGTCGTGTGCTGTTCCGTCCTTGTGAAGTCGCGTAAAGTTAACAATGCGGTCGCGACCTAATCGCTCGCGATTGGGTGACATGGTGTCTTCCAGTCCGTCGGTGCAAATGAGCACAATGTCCCCGGGATTTAGCTTCAGCGTGACGGCTCCTGCCAATTGCAAATTGTTCTGGACACCGAGCATGAGTCCACCACTTTTCAGGGGCGCTGCTTCTCCTTCGACCGGAATATAGATGGCACTCTGGCCCGCCCCGGAATACGTCATTGTTTGCGTGGAGGCATAAAGGCTGGCAAGAAATGTGGTGACGAACTTTCCGTCTTCGTGGTCTTCGGCCAGTGCGTCGTTCACCGTCTGCTGTACCTTGTTGAGGTCGTCCTCGATTTTCAGTGCGGCCCGAAGATTCGCACGAGCATTGACCATGAGCATGGCGGCGGCCAAGTCGTGGCCACTGGCGTCGGCGACGACGAGAGTTAAGCGATCCTCGTTGTGGACAAAATAGTCGTAGTAGTCGCCACTAACAGCGGCCGCCGGAAACACAGCGCCGGCGATGTCAAAACCGGCCAGCGTGGGATGCGTTTGCGGATAGAGTTGGCGCTGGACTGCCTGGGCTGCTTTCAGGTCGCGCCGGTCCCGTCGTCGATCGAGTCGTAGTCGAATGTCTCTGAAGGTCACCACAGCACCTTCAGGTACACCGTCGTCAATAATCGGAGCAACCGAGTATTCCACGGGCAGGAATGTGCTGCTGCCGGTCCAGAATCGATCTTCAATTGCCTCTGTGCGACACTGTGAATGCAGGGCAGCGTGAATGGGTGACAGCAGTTCATTGCGAGGCGTGCCAGACATATCCAGCGACATGACGAGCGAAACAAACGAAGATTGTTTTATCTCGCGCTTGCTGAATTTCAGGAGTGACTTAGCAGCCGGATTGATGTATTCCACAAACCCCTTTTGATTCAGCAGCACGACACCATCAGCAATGGCATTCAGAATTTCCTGATCGCGTTCCTGAAGGTGTTTGAGGGCGTGTTCGGCGCGAGCACGCTGCGTAATGTCGGTCGAAATCCCGGCAATGGCACGAACTTCTCCATTACGGTCGAACAGGGGAAACTTGACGGAAACATATTGATGTGGTCCGTCCGTGTGCGGGGCGGTTTCCTCAAACTGAACCGACCGCGCGAGCCGGGCCACCATGCGGTCGTTTTCCACAAACCGTTTGGCCAACTCGGGGGCGGAGGCGAAGACCTGCTCGTCTGTGCGCCCGACGATGTCCTTCCGCTGCAAATCGAAAATTTGCTCAAACTTCCTGTTCACAAACATGTACTTACCGTCAACATGTTTGGCATAGACCACGGCATCTGTGCCATCGACGATGGCCATGAAGTCAGCCCTGGGAAGCTGCACGTCCGAGTCTTCGGACCTGCCGGGCTGGCTCAGTAAGTTCTTCTTAGCCCGAATTGCTCCGCCAAGAATTCCCAGCCAATGGCAAAGATTCCTGTCCGACTCACAATAGTCAGCATTGTGATTCGCCAGAAAAATCGCGAGCAATGTCTGCCCATCGGCATGAAGTGGAGCGAGCATGCCCCGATGAACCTGAGGAAAACACCCGTTCACAGAGTGCTCAGAATTGTCAAACTGTGGCGAGAGCGATGAAAATGCCTGACGCCAGTAGATGGGCGTTTCTTCGAGACCGAAGCAAGTGACGTTCTCTTCTGTGGCAGGGTTGATGACCCGCAGGGAATTCGCATCCTGGAATTCCAATAGATGGACCTGCCCGCGATTGAGTGCTTGCTGGAATCGGGAAACGGTCTCGGGGTTGGGGCGCGACTCCGTGACGAGGTTCAAGAAGTCCCCCCAGCAACGGTCTGATTCAACGTGTTGATTCATGGCGACTAGCCTCCGCGAGCCCGGCGTGGCAAGCCTCGCCTGGACGTTAACAGCAACTTCGTTTTATCAACATCCTGTCGAGTCCACTAGCTTACAATTCCTCCAGCAACTCCCGTGCCCGACGAACGAGCGGCTTGAATTCTTCCAGTCTTCCGTAAAGTGTGACGACGCTCTCGAGTGTCGACTTTGCTTCCAGTGTAGAACCTTCGGCGATTTGCGCTTCCGCTGAGTCAATTCGTTCGCGAATAAATGTCACACGATCTGTGGCTTCGCCAAGTATGGCACGAATTGTTTCGGCTTTCGACTTCGCAAGCAGTGCAGTGGGGCGGGCTGCTTCGTAACGCTTCAGTTCTTTTTCCGTGTAGGTGGCTGTGGGATCGGGCGTCCACAACTCGTACAGAGCATCATAATACTCCAGTGCCGTAATTCGATCACCAAATTCTTCATATTTGAAGGCTTCACGATAGGATCGTTCTGCTTCGTTTCGGGGTTCGCGACCAAATCGCACGCTGGTGTGGATTCGTTGCTTCTCCCGATGCATGACAATTTGGTCCTGCCAAAGCTTCGCTTCTTCGATATGTGGACCGTCGGGGTACCAGTCAACAAGGCGCCGCAGGTCGCTTTCTACAACGGCCCAGTCACCGGGCGTCGCGCTGGCCATTCCCCGGGAGACGCGTGCGTACAGGCGTCCTTCGCTGACGGTGTAGCGGAAGTAAACGAAGGCACCGACCAGCAACAGCACGAGTGCGGAGACAAGGAACCATGTTTGCTCAAAGAACGGAGTAGCAGGGCCTGTCGTCTTTTTACGCTTCTTTTTCTGTTTGTTCGCAAGCACGGTGGCACCGGCGACAGTCATTTCGCCACCGGCTGTTGCCGCTTGCTGAGCCTGCTTTTTCTTGACCCTCTCTTTGACGTCATCGAGTATCACTTGAACGGCAAGTGCGTCGTGGGGACGGTCGGCGGGATCTTTGGCCAACAGATCGTTGATGAGGTTGCCGAGCCAAATGGGAACGTCGGGATTGAAATCATGGACGGATGGAGGAACGTCATCGAGATGCTTAAACAGTAACTCAGCCTGATTCTCTGCCTGGAAGGGCGGGTGCCCCGCCAGCATTTGAAACAGAACGCAACCCAAGGCGTACAAGTCAGTTCGTCCCGTAACAGGATCCTTACCGGTGATTTGCTCAGGAGCCATGTAGTTCATGGTTCCCACGGTCTTCCCTGCCTGGGTCAACGCGGTGGCCTGCGTGTCACGGGCAATGCCGAAGTCGCTGAGCTTCAGCACTCCGTCCTGGTCGATGAGCAGGTTTCCGGGCTTCAAATCGCGATGCACAATGCCTGCGTTGTGAGCATGCTCCAAAGCCTTGGCGATTTGCATGGCGTAATCAATCGCCTGCTCCCACGTGAGTTTGCCCTGCTCCCGCAACACGGTATCGAGCGTGCCTCCCTCGATGAGTTCCATCGCATAGAATCTTTGCGTTTTGGAACTTCCGGCGCCGAAGAGCCGAATAATGTTGGGATGTCGCAGTTTCTTGAGAATGTCGGTTTCTCGAATGAACCGCTTTTCGACCTTGGGATCGGCAACCAAATCGGGGGCCAGCACTTTGACCGCCATCTCCGATCCGTCCTTCTCGTAAGTCGCTCGGTACACCACGCCCATTCCGCCAACACCAATTTCTTCGGCGAGCACGAATGGGCCAATTCGTCTCTGTGGCGTGGGCTGGGACATGATACTGAGGGCCGTTGTCGAAGACGTGTCGCTCGATGAACATGAGCGTGAGAATTTAAGTCTATGCGCCAGCGAAGGATAAATCAATCAGTCAATCTCGTCGGTGCGTGGCGAGGGCCTCACTCCGTATTGACCTGTTCTCGGGGCTTTGCCTATATGTCCGGTCGCCTGTCCTCGCTTTCGAGTTGAGAAAACCCACTTCAGACCTGCCGTCCGACATGTTCCGCATCCCCCTGCTTCAGAGATACATTTTCTGGGAGGTGCTACGGGCGTTCGTTTTCGTTTTGGCATGCATTACGGTGCTGCTGATGTTCGTGGGGGTGTTCCAACAGGCCACCGAACGCGGGATGGGGGCAGAACAAATTCTCCGAGTGCTGCCATATCTCGTCCCCAGCATGTTACCGTTCACCATTCCGGCGGCCCTGTTACTGACGATTAGCGTTGTTTACGGACGTCTCGCAGGTGACTCGGAATTCACGGCCGCAAAGGCAGCCGGAATTCATCCTATCTCGCTGATGGGACCAGCCTTTCTGTTTGGCTTTTTTTTGAGTGCGGCGGCGTATTTGTTAACAGATCAGGTCATCCCGTGGTCGGTCCGTAAAATTGAGCAGCAGTTCATGGCCGTCATGGAGGATATCCTGATTGAGCAGTTGCGGACAGAACTGCAATTCACTGACCCTGGTCATCGCTTCCATGTGACGGTGGCTCGTGTTGAGGGACGCACACTGGTGCATCCTGTCATTCGTTACGTCAAAGGGAACGGCGTAGTGACCGTGAAGGCAGAGTCGGCCGACATTCGCCTCGACACCGAACAGCAGTACGCCATCGTCAAATTGCACAATCCGTACAGCGATTTGGCGGAGCATGGCCGAATTGTCATGAATCGCGATTTCGAACTCCCCATTAGGTGGAGCAGTCGGAAAAACGCACCCCCTGCCCGGAATTTCCCTATCTCGGAGATTGAAGAAGAGATGGATGGAATTCAGCTCGCGGAGCGAATGCAGCGAGAGCGTCAGGTTATGCAGGCACTTATGGCACTTAGTGTGGCCGATTTTCCTCGGCTGACCGACCCTGAAATCATGGGGGCACACGGCATGGAGCAAATGGTTTCACGCCGGGAGAAGCTCAATACGGAAATTCACAGTCGTTACGCCCTCGCTTGCAGTTGTTTCTTCTTCGCTATGCTGGGGACGCCATTTGCCATTATGTTCGGCAAGAACCAGTTCCTGACCAGTTTCCTGTTCTGTTTCGTGCCCATTGTTGGCGGCTACTATCCCTTGATGCTCGGCCTCATGACACAGGCAAAAGAAGGACACATTGGTCCCGAATGGTCGATGTGGATTGCCAACGGCCTGCTCCTGGTGAGTTCCTGGTTCGTCCTGCGGCGTGTCATTCGCTATTGATCGACCAGCCACGTCCCGATCGAAGTTGAAAATCTTTACCGAGAAACACAGCATCGGTCACTGACTTCGGGTATCATTTGCCCGTCTGAATCTCAGGTGATGATTCGGACGCTGGCGAATTTGGAGAGCAGGTCATGCGCAATTGCTATGTGTTGTCGAGTCTCATGGTGTTGATGTCCTCCGTGGTCATGGCCGATGTGGAATCGGGCCCGACTGTCGATACGGCTGTGCCAAAACTGGAGGTATATGCCGTCGCTGGTGACATCAACGGCGAAGCGGTCGAATTCGTCGAGAAGCGTGAATCCAAGCCGACGCTGTACTGCTTCATCCCGGCAGACAAGTTTAGCCGCCCCACAGCCCGGCTCATGCGTACGCTCGATGACAAACTGAGCGGCGTTGCCAGTGACGGGCACATTGTGGCCGTTTGGGTTACCGGTGATCCGGAAATGTCTAAGGAGTATCTGGGACGCGTGAACATGTCCCTGAAACTGTCATCAACCACACTGTGCGTTTACGAGAAAGATGCAAACGGCCCAGGGGAATGGGGAATTAATTCCGACGCCAGTATTACCGTCGTGGTCGCGAAGGAAGGAAAAGTCAAAGGCTCGTTTGGATTCGTGTCCGCCAACGAAACACTTGCAGATGACGTGTTGAAACTGCTGCAGTAAAGGTGTGGGACTCCAAGGATGATTTCTCCCGGCTATCGCGTTGAACTGGATGTCTTCACAGGTCCGCTGGATCTGTTGTTATATCTGGTGCGCCGTAACGAGGTGGAAATTGTCGACCTGCCCATTTATCCCATTGCCGCTCAGTTCAATGATTTTCTGGATGTGCTGAAAGAGATTAATCTCGACCTGGCTGGTGATTTCGTCGTCATGGCCAGTACGCTCATGGAAATCAAGAGCCGGGGCGTGCTCCCTGCTGAGGGAGAAGAGGACGAGGCCGAAGAGGAAGTGCCGGTCGACTCCGATCCACGCAGTGATTTGGTGACGCAATTGCTGGAGTATCGCCGCTTCAAAGAGGCTGCGTTCGCTCTGGAAGCGAAGGCCGCGGAGTGGCAGGAGCGCTACCCGCGACTGGAAGACGACCGCCCCACCTCCACGAGCAATCCTTCCGCAGACCGCATTAAAGAAGTCGAACTGTGGGACCTCGTGAGTGCCTTGGGCCGGGTACTGCGTCGCAAAGAGGTTGAAGAAGAAACCAGCGTGCGGGCGGATACCACTCCACTGCATGTGCACGTAGAACAACTGGGCTCACTGGTCCGCGAGAAGAGGGAAGTCCGTTTCTCCAGCTTGTTCGACAAGGAAACCGCCCGCAGCCGCATTGTGGGCATGTTTCTCGCCATCCTGGAACTGCTGCGACACCACCACTTTCGCGCTGTTCAAACCGAGGAGCATGGTGACATTATCATTCAGGCGCCATTGGAAGAGAATTCCACTCATACCATTGCCGAGGCGGAGTAGCTTGCTCAATCGCCCCGCAAAGAGGTTGAAATATCCTGGTTAGGCTGTTCGAGGCTTAACGGCGCAGTAGAATACAGGAACAGCGGTTATGCGCTGCCCTACCCCATTGACGAAGTGCAACGCTTCGCCCGCCATTGCTGATTGAGGTTTCCCATGCCTGTTCACATGCGCCCTGTTCTTGCCATTCTCCTGTTTCTTACCGCAGCAAATGTTGGCTGGTCGGAAGAACCGCATCCCGGCGCGAAGATGTACCAGAGCCTGTGCGCCAACTGCCACGGCAAACAGGGTGAAGGAACCATCGAACACGCGCCCGATCCTCTTGTCGGTGACCGCTCGCTGAGAGAGCTGACGGAATACATTTCCGAGTCCATGCCGGAAGATGATCCCGCACAATGCGAGGGCGAAGACGCGGCCCGCGTCGCCTCCTACATATTTGACGCCTTCTACTCTCCCATTGCACAGGCCCGTCTGAAGCCGGTCCGTATTGAAGTCTCGCGACTGACGGTCAACCAGTACGAAAATGCCGTCGCCGATTTGGTGACCAGTTTCCGTGGGACCAGCAGTTGGAACGGTGGCACCGGACTCGCCGCCGAATACTTCAAAACGCGGCGAACCCGACGGGAAGACCGGGTCCTTGAACGAGTTGATCCTGTCGTCGATTTCGATTTCGGCGAAGGTGTTCCCGAAGGACCGGAAGGCACGGACTTCGACAAGCCCGAAGAATTCTCGATTCAATGGCGAGGATCAGTTTTCGCGCCCGAAACTGGCGACTACGAGTTTATTGTCGAAACCGACAACGGGGCTCGACTCTGGGTGAACGACAGGGAAACCGCCCTCATCGACGCCTGGGTGAAATCGGGCGATCAAACCGAGTACCGCGGCGCGCTGCGACTGCTCGGCGGACGGGCGTATCCCATCCGACTCGAGTATTTCAAATTCAAAGACAAACGGGCCTCAGTTCGGCTGAAGTGGAAGGCACCGCATCATGCCGAAGAAGTCGTCCCGGCTCGGCTGCTCTCAAAAGACTCTACGGTTGAGACGTTCATCTTAAACACACCATTCCCGCCAGATGATGCCAGCGCCGGATACGAACGTGGCACACTCGTTTCGCAGGAGTGGGATGAAGCCTCAACGTACGCCGCTCTCGAAATCGCCAAATACCTCACGGCGCATCTCGGAGAATTCAGTCGCTCCAAGCCCGATGATGCCGACCGCAAAGCCAAGGTTCAGGCACTCTGTGAGAAGTTCGTCGAGCGAGCTTTTCACCGTCCCCTGAACGATGAACTCAAAGAGTTCTTTGTGGCGCAGCATTTCCGCGAAGTCGAATCCGTCGAAGACGCATTACAGCGCTGCGTCATTCTCACACTGAAGTCACCTCGGTTTACGTTCCGTGAATTCGGCCAATCTGAATTCGATGCGTACGACACCGCCGCCTGGCTTTCATTCAGCCTGTGGGATTCCCTCCCCGATCAGCAACTGCTCGACGCCGCTGGCAAAGGTCAACTGAGCGACCGGGCTGGTATCGAGCGTCAGGCTCAGCGCATGGTCAATGACCTGCGGACACGTGCGAAGCTGGCCCGGTTCTTTCGCCACTGGCTCCGCGTGAACCACTTCCCCGACATTGCCAAAGACAAAGAACTCTACCCGGAATTTGACGAGCAGGTCGTTTCCGATTTACGTACGTCACTTGAACTGTTCGTCAATGACATTGCCTGGAGCGAGAAGTCTGACTTCCGCGAATTGCTGAAGTCGGACGAAATGTACGTCAACCAGCGTCTGGCCTCGCTCTATGGCGTGACCATTGAAACGTCGCGGCCTGATGAATTCCAAAGAGTCCAGTTACCCAACCAGCAACGAGCCGGCGTGTTGACGCATCCTTACCTCATGGCGGGGTTCGGTTATGACAAGACAAGTTCGCCCATCCACCGTGGGGTGTTTCTGGCCAAGAGTGTGTTGGGAAGGTTTATCAAACCACCCCCCATTGCAGTGGCGCCATTTGCGCCCGACTTACATCCCGGCCTGACGACAAGGCGGCGAATCGAACTGCAAACCAGTCCCGAAGCGTGCCAGAATTGTCACGGTATGATTAACCCTCTGGGATTCTCGCTCGAACACTTCGATACCATTGGGCGTTACCGTAGTGAGGAATTCGGCAAGCCCGTCGATTCCACCGGCGACTACTTCGCTGTAAACGGCACACAGGTTTCCTTTGACGGATCGGCCGAGCTGTCGCAGTTCCTCATTACCAGCCCGGAACCACAAGTTTCGTTTGTGAACCAACTGTTTCAGTCACTCATTAATCAACCAGCCCAGGCGTTCGACCTCAAGGAGTTGGATCGACTCCGGGGACACTTCGAAGAACACGAATTCAGTATCCGGAGCGAAATCGTCGAGATCTCGGTTTCGACGGCGTTGAAGGCAAAAGCGGTGTCTGCGGAACTCGCACAGAGCGATTCCACGCCCTAGCCCGAATTTTTCGTAAGGTGGGTGAAGTCCGCGTCAATCAGGTCGGTGCGTTACGCAAGTCACTCGACGCGACGAACAGGGTGCCATTTCCGCGACGCCCAATTCGCGGACGTAACCCACCACATTGCGGCGACTTGCTCCACCTGAACATTCCCCACAAATTCGTGTAGGTTTTACAACGGGTGGCGAAGTGAATTGGTCGTAAGTGCCTTGAATTCCGGTGGTTGCATGCGCGGCGGCGATTGGTCTGTGGTTTGCATGGGAGGCACCTTACGGTGAAGGGGCCAGGAGGAGCCTCAATAACGACTGAGGGAGGTGCAGCGAAATTCTCGCCGTGTCGGAGGCGAAACGTCTCCTTCGGATGGAGCGGATGATGTCGCGAGATGTTTCCCCAACAGTCACCATGGATCCTCAGCAATGGGCAAACGAGCAGTTTGACGATTGCCAGTTTGGCGACCTGCGAAGAACGAAACGCCTGGTCAAAGCCGCACAACAAGCCGCGGCACGACCGGATGGCAGTACACCGGATCAAACGGAATCCTGGGGTGATTGCAAGGCGGTCTATCGACTCATGGACTGCGATGAAGTGACGCATGCAGAAATCATTCGACCACATTGTGCGCGGACCCGGCAGTCTTGTGAATCGAGTTCGACGAAGCTCATTCTTTGCGATACCACCGAGATTGATTTCAAACGCGAAATCGAGGGGATTGGTCCCGTTGGCAAAGGCGCCGGACGCGGGTTCTTTCTGCATACAGGGTTAATGCGGGATGCCACCTCGGGAAAGATTGATGGCATGGCGGGGCAGGTTTTGTTTCATCGCAAACCGAAAAGCAAACGCCGCATACATAAGAACTCGAAACGTCGCGACCCCCACCGCGAGTCACTGGCCTGGGGGCAACTCATTGATCAGGTCGGATCGCCTCCACCTGAGGTGAAGTGGATTCATGTGAATGACCGGGGAGCTGATGATTACGAAGTCTATTGCCGGGCGTTTTTGAATGGTTGCGGTTGGGTGGTTCGCGTGGCCCGTTTGAATCGCAAGATTCTTGACTTGGACGGCAACACAGGGGAACTGGGCGAGTACATTGCTGGGTAGCCGGTGCAAGGATCAGTGTCGATCGACGTTCCCCGACAGGGCCATCGCAAAGCGCGCCAAGCCCACGTCACACTACGATTTGCTCCCTTGCGAATGCCCCCACCGAGTCGAGGCAACGACTGGATCAAAGAGCATGCGCCCCAGGAACCAATCCTGATGTGGGTCGTGGAACTCAAAGAAGCACATCCTCCCCAAGATGCCGAAGCATTGCATTGGGTGTTGCTGACCTCTGAAGTCATTGACTCGCTGAGTGCTGCTCAGGCGTGCTTGAACTCCTACAAACTGCGGTGGGGTGTTGAAGAGTATCACAAAGTCCTCAAGACCGGTTGCCGTGTCGAAAAACGTTATTACGAAACGGCTGATCGCCTGGAACGCGTGACAGGGCTGTTGTCCGTGCTTGCCGTACGGCTATTACAAATTCGCTCGCTGGCCAATGACACTCCCAACCAACTCGCACAAGAGGTCGTCCCCATACCATGGGTTAAGACGTTGGCCGCAGTCCGCAAACGCTCCGCCGACGACATGACCATCGCACAGTTCACCCAACTCCTGGCCGGCCTGGGAGGCCACCTCGGTCGAAAACACGATGGCCGCCCCGGCTGGATCACCCTCTGGCGCGGCCTCGAAAAACTCCTCCTCATCCTCCGAGGAGCCTCGCTAAGAACCTGAAATGTCGGTAACGTTGACTACACCCTACGGCTTCTCGATTGACTTCAACAACTCCTGCACCACGTGCGGATACTGCGGGGCGACATTAAGCAGTCCCCACGGATCTTCGGGGAGATGAAACAACTGCGGCTGGAACTCTTCGTCATCGCCAACAATGCAAAGCCACTCGGTCGTTCGAATCATTTGACCGTTTTCTAGCTGTGCGACAAACTTCCCACGAGCTTCCATCTGTTGTTTCCAGCGATCCAGTGAAGCGACATCTCTCAACAGCTCGCGAAAGTCGTTCACTCCAAACGGCGAGTTGAGGCGTTCGGAACTGTCGCTAACACCAATACGCTCAATCATCAACGGCAAGTGTTGTGTCTCAGGACAGAAGAAACGATGTTCTCCGGACCTCTTGATGAGTGGCTCGCCAGTGCAACTGTAGACGACAACCGTATCGACCGCGCCGTCATAAGCTAAATCGTAACCTTCGCGTACATCTTCCCGCGCGTCGCCGAACAACCGATCCATGCAATGTACTATTGCACCGTGAATGGCAAATCGCAGGGCGAGTGGAATCTCGAAGTCATTGATGCGTTCAGGATATGCAGCAAACTTCCTGACCAGATCTAGTGGCTTCTCAATGTCGTCTATCGACTCATCCAGCCATGGAGTAGCGCCGACGATCCAATCTTCTGTGGCAACGTACTTTTCGACTTGTTTAATGGAAATGAATTCTGAGATTAGGAAGTCACAAACAATGGGGTAGCAGGTGTCCGTTGCAATGAAATGGTCGCAGACGAGGCTGCGTGACGCCTGCGCATCCAAATTCGGCGTAACATTCTGCCAATTGCCGTAACAACCTAATGAAAGCGCTGGCAGGCGTTCCAGGATAATGATTGCTGAACCCATGCGCCCGACCTCAGCCCTGCAATGCACTAACCGCTGTATGGGTCGCCAAATCTTCCCGCATGGCGTCGGTGGCGGCTGAAACAGCTTCCTCCCAGCGTTCCTCACCGAAATGCGCGAAGTCACCTTTCTGGTAGGCAAAAATAATTCCACGCGAACTGTTCACAATCGCACCGAGTCCGCGTTCGTCAAGTCCACCAGCCACGTCGGAGGCATTCCCCCCCTGACTTCCATATCCCGGAATAAGCAGCGGCACGTGTGGCATGGTTTGTCTCAACTCCGTCAGTTCCGCTGGATAGGTTGCTCCCACAACGGCTCCGACGTTTCCATACCCAGTCCCTGCTTCCTGTGCTGCGGATATTTGTTCCACGGCGCGGGCGACCTGCTGATACACCTTTCCTGCCTTTGACTCAACTTCCTGAAACTCGCCCGATCCGGGATTACTCGTGCGGACCAGCACATACAGCCCCGCACCACATTCCTGAGCTCGGTCGACGAACGGCTGCAGGGTGTCGGTCCCCATGTAAGGATTCACGGTGAGTGCATCGGCGGCGAATGGCGCGGCGTTGGGATCTTCTCCGGCGAGATACGCCTTTGCGTAGGCCTCGGCCGTCGAGCCAATATCGCCTCGCTTCGCATCGCAGATGACAATGAGCCCGCGTTCCCGCGCCGCTTTGTTGACACGCTGAAGTGCATGGACTCCGGCGGGGCCAAGCTCTTCAAAGAACGCTGATTGTGGTTTCACTGCCGGAATTCGATCGGCCACGACGTCAATAATCCGCAGGCAGAATTCTTCAAACGCCCTCGCCATGATTTCATAGCAGGGACCGCCGCCCGCTTCTGCTTTCGCTTTGAGCGACTTCGGCAACTGGCCCCAGCGGGGATCAAGTCCTACGAGTGCAGCGGTCTTCTTGGCCACAATGGCATTATGCAGGCGTGTGGAAAACATCATGGTACGTCTTGTTCGTTCGAAACAGTTTCAGGTCGGGCCTCGGGATAACCCTCAGTCGTAGGGTGGGTGAAGTCCGCCTGGAAATGAGTGGTGATTAACTCAAACTGTCCAGTGGCGTTTCAGTGTACGAATTTAGTCGGCGGACGTAACCCACCTTAATCAGGGCGACCTGCTTGAATCACTCTGAACCGTTGGTGAATCATCCTGAGGAGGGTACCCATCAGCCGACCAGTTACGCAGCAGGTTATAGGTTCTCTTCAATTCGTCCAGTCGCTCGCGACTGAGGACCGCTCCGGCACTTGGACCGCTGGGAAGCTGTAACTCAAAAAAGCGGTCTGGAAGGGTGTCTTCCGCGGGAGTCCACCCCGCCCGGACGTTGAACAATTTGCGAGCGGTAACCACGCGGGCTGCCGTCGCCGGAAGTTCAGCCGGTGAAACGTCCCAACCAGTCACGAGCGACAGCATTCTAGCCATTTCCGCCCATTTGTCCTGAAACACGCCCCGAATGAATTTGCAGAGAATGAGGGAATCCATCATGGCCGATTCGTTTTCAAACTCAATCGCCTGCTCGACCATGGCGTGCGTAGGATCGAGTCGACTCGTCTCTGTCGAGAAATCGACCTGATACGCTCCCGACCGGTTGTGATCGGCCCCGCGTGTGCCGACGGCGAATCCGAGCGCCATGGTTTGCAGTGCCCGCGGTTCATAACCCGGGATTTCCAGTCCCTTCACATGTGGTGCAAACCTGTGGCTCTCCTGTCCAATTTGAATTGAGGCGAGCCGACTTCCCTCGGCCAGTAAATTGCCGAGTCCTTCACGGCGTCCAATTTGCTGCAACACATCTAACAAGGCGCCGCCGTTGCCAAACTGCAGCTCAGTCTCCGAAATCAATCCCCGTTCCGCACACTCCATGGCAAAGGCGATTGTCGCCCCCGCACTGATGGTGTCCATCCCCAGTTCATCACAGAGCGACGAAGCCTGAAGCACGACTTCAGGATCGGAGATGCCGCACATCGGCCCCAGGGCATAGAGGTTTTCGTATTCCATCCGGACTCCGCCGGACTTGCTGGGATGTGGGAAAATGTGTTCGCAGCCAATGGTGCAGGCAGCACAACTGGAGCGGACTTTCGAGGTCGCAAGTGCTTCGGGGGCAATTTGCTCGGTCCCTTCAAATTCGCTCGCCTGGAAGTTGCGTGTTGGCAGTACCCCCAGTCGATTAAACACCAAGAGGTTCGCGACCGTTCCGAGTTCGCGATACTTCGCCGTCGCCGGACCGAGTGAGTCGCGTGACAGTTGTCGGGCGCACGTCACCAGTTCTTCGGGATGTGCGTAACTGGTCGGTGTATCCCCGCGCACCAGGACAGCTTTGATGTTCTTCGACCCCAACACGGCACCATGACCACCACGGCCGGCATGGCGTCCGTCGTGTGAAATCGTCGCGTAACGGACTCCGTGTTCACCTGCCGGACCAATGACAGCGGCCCGATAGGAAGAGCCATATCGCGACTTCAATTTCGCTTCCGTCTCCGGGATGGTGCTCCCCCACAAATCATGGGCAGGCTCGACGCGCACTCGCGTTGGTTCAATGACCACAACACTTGGCACATCAGCACGGCCAACCAGACAAATGGCATCATACCCAGTCTTCTTGCCGGAAATTGCAAAGTGGGACGACGCCAGGGAATCATTGATTCGACCGGTCAGTGGACTTTGCGCCACGACGGCGAACTTGGCTGACGTCGTGAGTGGACTCCCGACGAGTGGACTAAACACAAACAACAGTGGAGCTGACGCGTGAAGAGGATTCTGCAATGAATCCGACGTGACCAGTTCATTTAACAACGCAGTACCCAAACCCACACCGCCGACGTACTGACGCAGCAAATCTTCGTCCAGCGCACGCGACTCTGACTGACCTGTGGTCACATCGACAATCAGAGAGCGACCGTGAGAGCCATGCATAAAGGCGTCGGGGCGAAAGGTAAAAATCTTCCTCACATCACAGGCAATCCACGAGGTCGGTTCGCTTTGGGATGCAGGACAGATAAACTGACGTCACCTCAGATTGTGGAGAGCGTAATGCGATACGTGATTGGTTTGTTGATTGGGTTGCTGGTCGGCGGCTGTTTTGTGGCCATTGTGCAGGTTATATCCGGGCAAATCTACCCTCCGCCCCCTGACCTTGATTTCAGTGATTCCAAACAATTGAATGAATGGGTGGCCACGTTGCCGCTGGGCGCATGGGTCTTGGTGTATATATCTGAGGTTGGCGGCGCGTTTGTCGCGGGGCTGGTGTGTGGATTGATTGCCCGCACCCGCTGGTTTCTCGGCCTGTTCATCATCGGCTGCTTCTTCTCTCTCGGCGGGCTGATGAACATGCTTGCTTTCCGACATCCGGGGACGTATGTCGTACTGAGCCTGGTGGCCTACATCCCGATGGCCCTCTGGGGCGGACAACTGGGAGCACAGTTGTTTCCATCCAAAACTGCGCCCAATGCTGCTGCAGATCAGCCCGATGTAGACGCCACAACCACGTAGGTATGTCGGAACCGATGTTCCGACATCAGTGAATTGCCGTCCCGTCTTTATGACGGGATGGCTTGATTCACCCACCCCGGACATAAATCCGACTAGAATTCGTCGTCATCTTCATCGTAGTCGTCATCTTCGTCCATATCGGGATGCAGTGGACTGTCGGGATTGAAGAAGAAGTCTCCGAGTCCCATGGGGAGTGTGTTTCCTCCCAGCGACTGACGTTTTCGCTGCGCGGCTGACTGCAAATCGAGGGCATCATCGCCCAGGCAAGCCTGAAGACTCTCCTGCCACGCCCGGTCTTTACCCAGTGGATGGCTGGGGTCAGCGGCAATGCGTTTTAGTGCGTACCGCAAGACGTTGATTCCGTCCCGGGTGGAGAAGTCGAGTTTCAATTCGTGCGATTGCTGTAGAAACTCCACCGTCATGTTCAGCATTTCCACATCAGCAAACGGCAGGTGGTACTTCAGGATTTGCATTTCGTCCTTGCGTGACGGGAAGCCGAGCGTCAGTGTCGGTTGCAGCCGCGAGAGAATGTAGTCGGGGATTTCAAAGGTGGAATCATCTTCGTTCATGGTGACGGCACAGCGGAAATCGGGGTGCGCCTGAATGGTAATTCCCGCGACAATCGACTCGACATACCTGCGGTGATCGAGCAGTGGAGCTAGCGACGCCCATGACTTTTCATTCATCCGGTTCCCTTCATCGAGCACGCAAATGCCGCCGCGAATCATGGCCGTAACGAGCGGCGACGCCTGGTATTGAATTTTGCCACTGTCCGCCAGAACGGGTGTGACCAGCAAATCTTCCGGACGCGTGTCGGCAGTGCACTGGTAAATGTAGAGCTCCTGATGCCGTGCCCGGGCGCCTGCCATGCCAAGCGTCGTCTTACCAATGCCGGGAGCACCGACGAGGCGCGGCGTGAGTGGCATGTCTTTGATGTCGACCACCAGCCAGCAGGCCAGTAGTTGCTTCAACACCTCTTCCTGGCCAATCCATTCACCGCGCGAGGTGTCAGGATGTCCGAGGTGCAACCGAATGCCATCAATATCTACAAAACGCTCCGCCATGGTCTCTCGTCCTGTTTGCAAGTATGTTGCTCCTCAGTCTGACAAGAGTCTGCGCGAGCTTCAATCAACCGATTTTGATGGGCTCGTTTCTTTGGCGGCTGGCAGCGCCGCAGCGGCCAGGGTGAACACGCGACCAATCAGCGAATTAACGCTCCCTTTGCCGTCGGGATGAAGTCGGCTCGACAGAAAGACCAGTACAAGTTCCTGCTCAGGGTCGATCCACATTGCGGTGCCGGTGAATCCTCCATGTCCAATCGCACTGGGGCTCAAGAGGTCGCCACGATTCGATGAATACGGCGAGTCCTTGTCCCAGCCGAGGGAACGCAAGCCTGACGAAACGTCCTGCGGAGCGAAAATGTGTTCGACGGCTTCTGTCGAGAAGACACGTTGCCCGTCAAGTTCGCCGTGCTGCACGAGCATTTGCCCATACCGGCCCAAATCAGCCGCGGTGCTGAACAGTCCGGCATGCCCCGCGACACCATCCAGCAGGAAAGCCCGAGGATCATGGACATCACCCCGAATCCAGTTTCCCTCACGTTTTTCCGTTGGTGCGGTGCGTGGAACCAGTTCTTCGCCGGGTGTGTACCCTGTGTCGTTCATTTTGAGCGGTGCGAAAACGCGTCGCTGGGCATAGGTATTGAGCGACTCTCCGGTGACTTTTTCCACGAGTTCACCGAGCACCAGGAAGCCAACATCGCTGTAGGCGAAGTTCTCTCCGGGCGGACTTCGCAGCGACAGTTCATGAATGCGCTGATACGCCACGTCTCGCCCGCTGTCGTAGTCGGCAATCGAATTGTCCGGAATGAGACCGCCCTGATGCACAAGCAGGTGACGCACTGTCACCTCTGACTTGCCGTTCTGCCCGAACTCTGGAATCCATTTGGCAATTGGATCATCGAGTCCGATCCGGCCTTCTTCAAGGAGCAAATGGATGCAACTTGCCGTCGCAACCGGTTTCGTCAGCGACGCAAGATCGAAAACCGTATCGAGCGTCATCGGTTCCGGCTGCGGCTCCACCTGCCGTATACCAAACGCCCGATGGTAGATGTCCCTGCCTTTGTATTTCACTAGCACCACAGCGCCCGGCATTTCCTCACGGTCGATTCCCTGCTGCACCACGCGCTCAATGGCGGCCAGTCGCTGGGTACTGACGCCCAGTTCAGTGACTTCGTCAGCATCCAGTGTGGCCGGAACGGCACCAATGCAAAGGACACATACCCACCACTGCCAGAGGAATCGCATGAGCGTGTTACCCTTCGAGAGCCTGTTTCATGTCTGCGATGAGGTCATCGACATGTTCAATACCGACAGAGACACGAATTGTCCGATCGCTGATTCCGGCCTTGCGGCGGGCTTCCATCGAAATTGACGCGTGACTCATCGTTTCAGGGTATTCGATTAGTGATTCCACACCGCCGAGCGATTCCGCAAGCTGGAAGACCTTGAAGCTCGTCATGACCCGTTCAGCGTCGCTGGCATCGCCTTTCACGTCGAAGCTGAGCATGGCGCCGAATCCCCGCTGCTGACGTTTCGCCAGTTCGTGGCCGGGATGCGTCGTCAGACCAGGGTAGTACACACGGTCCACAGCGGGATGCGCGTCCATCATTTCAGCCAGTGCCATCGCATTCCGCTGATGAGCTTCCATGCGGGGGCCGAGCGTCTTAATTCCACGCAGAACCAGCCAGGCATCAAACGGAGAACAGCCAAGCCCCATCGCGTTCACGACGTAATACATGCGGTCGGCATGTTCCTTGGTGGTCGTAATGACCGCACCGCCCACGACGTCGGAGTGTCCATTCAAATACTTCGTCGTCGAGTGGACCACGACATCAACTCCCATGCTGATGGGATTCTGCAGGTACGGCGACAGGAACGTATTGTCAGCAATGCTGATGAGGTTGTGCTCTTTGGCAACAGCAACCATCGCCTCGACATCAATGAGGTTCAGCAGAGGATTGCTCGGCGTTTCAATCCAAATCCCCTTGGTCTCGGGTGTGACGGCTGCCCGGACTTCTTCGGGATTCCCCATGTCGACAAACGAGAAACGAATCCCCTGTTCGGTCAGCAAATCATCGAACAGTCGGTACGTGCCGCCGTAGATGTCGTGTCCTGTGATAATGTGATCACCCGGCTTGAACAGGTGCATCGCAGTCACGATCGCCGACATGCCTGTTGATGTGGCGCGACAATCGAGGCCTCCTTCCAGCGCAGCGAGATTCTCTTCGAGCGCACGACGTGTGGGATTCCCGCTGCGTGTGTAATCGAATCCGCGGTGCGTTTTGAGGTCGTCCCAATAGAACGTCGACGACGGATAAATTGGAGTAATGCAGCTGTTAAATGTCTTGTCTTTGTCGACACCAGTATGGACACAGCGGGTTTCGAAGTGCATGAGCGGATCCGATGAAGCTTCTTATGAATTGTGGTCTGAGACCAAGTCTTGCGACACCGTCGCCGTCCGCAACAACGCTGTCAAAACAAAATGCCCGACCAGCCTGATCAGACGACAAAAACTATTCGCCTGCACCGAAGGCGAACATGTTCAACACTACCCAATGGCCAGACTAAAAAATGCCCAGTTGATCGCGTGCGTCGTCTGTCATGCGGTCCGGCGACCAGGGGGGAGACATGACAAGTCGAATTTGAGCAGTCTCCACATCCGCCAGTCGCTCCAGCGCCATTTTCGACTGCTGAATAATTTGCGGCCCGGCGGGGCAGGTGGGACTGGTGAGCGTCATGTCCACCTTCACGACACCTTCTTCCTGGGCGACATCGTAAATGAGCCCCAGGTCAACAATATTGACCATCAACTCCGGGTCGATGACTTCTTTGAGGGCGTCGATCAATTCAATTTCGGTAGCCATGACATGGTTTTCCCAGTGGGGAACAGACAAATTGCAAGTGACTCATTGTAGATGGTGCCGACACGACCGCAAGCAGTTTCCATGTCCTGAATTCAGATGAAGTGCCTCCGGTAATCTCAAAATCGGTTGGCGCGAGTTTTATTCGTAGTGTGGGTGAAGTCCGCGTGAACCGTGACGGTGCGTTACGCAAGTCGTCCAACGCGAACAACATCGCGACATTTGTGCGACACCTGATTCGTGGACGTAACCCACCATAATGCGGCGACTTGCTGCACACACCCTACAAAACTGCAAGTCTGACTGTAGCGGTGATTACGACTGCGCAAGGGAGATTATGCTTCGGGAGTGGTGAGCCAGTCGGTGCGGGTGTCCCCCTTTTCGTTCGCCTGCCAGTACTGGCCACTCTCTACATCAAGGCAGGTCAGCCAGCCATTGCCGTACACCCAGGTGTCGATGCAGATGAAGTGCCCTGCATTGAGTGGTTCCCCAGATTTCTGAGCCGTGTGTCCCACGATAACAGTCTTACCTGAATAGTGGGGCTGCATGTGGTCGCAGCGATCCCAGAAGAGCGACCATTCGGGCTGGTCCTCGGCGGGAATTTGTGACTCGACAAAGGCGTGGGCGAAAATGTGCGTTTCGGTTTCGTAAATGCGACGCAACTGACGTGACATGAAAAACAAATGCGATTCTGTCACACAGTCAGGGTGCGGAGTGCGGCCACGTTGGGCATACGAAGCCAGCGTCTCTCGTCCACCGTATCCCAACCATTGATGCATCGGCATGCGGCCAGCCAGGGCCTCCAGCATCATCAATTCATGATTTCCCATCAAAGGCGTACAGCGGCCTTCGAGTGTTCGCTCGATCACCCAGTCGATGACGCCCTTTGAGTCGGGACCACGGTCGACATAGTCGCCGAGGGTCACAATTTGGTCGTCTGGTTCGAACGGAACATATTCGGCCAACCGTTCCAGAGAACGGAGACAACCGTGGATATCACCAATGGCCAACGTACGCATGAGGGGACTTTACTTACTCAGTTTTCAGTTAGAGCTTCGTCATCAATCCAGTTACGACACCGGCTGACAGCACGTTTCCAGTCGGCCATGAGTTTCTGACGGGACTCGCTGGAAATCTGGGGAGCGAATACTCGATCAACCAGTGGAAGCGACGCCAGCTCGTCCTGACTTGACCAGATACCACTCGCCAATCCGGCGAGCCATGCCACGCCGAGTGCTGTCGTTTCGTGAACCTTGGGGCGTACCACCGAGACCCCGAGCAAGTCCGCCTGAAACTCCAGCAACGCATTGTTCTGCGTCGCGCCACCATCGACCCGTAATTCCGCGAGTTCGATTCCTGTGTCTTGCCGCATGGCTTCCAGCAACTCGGCAGATTGATATGCCATGGAGTCGACTGCTGCTCGGGCAATGTGCGATTTGGTTGTTCCGCGCGTAATACCAATCAACATTCCGCGTGCGTTGGCATCCCAGTAGGGAGCCCCAAGTCCAACAAACGCCGGCACCAGATAAACGCCGTCGCTCGACTCCACTTGAGCGGCCAGTTCTTCCACCTCGGCTGACGTTTCAATAATCCCCAAACCATCGCGCAACCACTGAATAGCAGCGCCGGCGACGAAAATAGAACCTTCAAGGCAGTACGTGGTGTTTCCATCAACCTGCCAGCCAATCGTTGTGAGCAATCCGTGCTGAGAAGGAACAGGTGTCTCCCCCGTATTCCAGACCATGAAGCAGCCGGTTCCGTAGGTGTTCTTGGCCGTTCCTGGTGTGAAGCAGCCTTGCCCAAACGTAGCGGCCTGCTGATCACCAGCGGCGGCTCGAATGGGAATGGAACGCCCAAACAACTCGGCGGCCGTCTCGCCGAAATCACCGTTTGTCGGTCGGACTTCCGGCAGCATGGCCTTGGGAATCGAAAAGATTCTGAGCAGCTCGTCATCCCACTGCAGCGTGTGAATGTTGAATAACAAGGTGCGGGACGCGTTTGTGACGTCGGTCGCGTGAACCCGTCCGCCAGTCAGTCTCCAGATGAGGAACGAGTCGATTGTGCCGAAAAGGATTTCGCCAAGTTCCGCACGCTCCCGCAATCCCGTAATGGAATCGAGGAGATGAGCGATTTTCGTTGCCGAGAAGTAAGGATCGAGCAATAGGCCAGTCTTTTCTTTGACAGTTGGCTCGACTCCCTGCTTCTTCAACTCCCGGCATTGCGGTGCTGTAATCCGACTCTGCCAGACAATGGCATTCGCCACCGAGTTACCGGTTTTACGATCCCACAGGACAACGGTCTCGCGCTGATTGGCAATACCAATTGCCGCAATGGACTCTGGAGAATCGCACTCGGCAATGGCCGCCTTTGCCGTCTCATATTGAGACTTCCAAATCTCCTCGGGATTATGTTCCACATGCCCCGGAGACGGGTAGATTTGTGGGAATTCCTGCTGCGCCTGACAAACGGGCACAGCCTGCTCGTTGAACACCATCGACCGACTGGACGTGGTTCCCTGGTCTAATGACAACACGTAGCGCATGTGAGATGTCTTTCCAATTCTGGGTTGTGCCTCAATGAGAGACACCGCCTATTTCATACAGCACTTTTTGAACTTTTTTCCCGATCCGCAAGGGCAGGGATCATTTCTTCCGGCAGCGACCCCAAATTGCTGTCCCGGGCGATTCAACACGACAGGCGCTGATTCCCCGGTCCGACGCAGCTGATGCATCACATTCGCTGGATGACGACCGGCTCGCAGTTCGATGGCCATTTGCTCAAGGTACGGCCGAATATGGTTGAAGAACCGACGGTATCCCTGGCAGAGATAGTTCAAACCTTCGGCGCCCTCGGGCGTTTGCAATATTCGATTCTTCGGACATTCGCCACGGCAGTATTCGAGCACCTCGCAGCTTCGGCAATACTCAGGAAGAGATGTTTCTTTGTGACGACCGAACTCCTGCTGCCGGGCGGAATTGACCATTTCAACCAGCGGAAGTTCCTGAATGTTCCCAAGACGGTAATCCTCCTCCACAAAGTGATCGCAGGAATACACGTCGCCGTTGTGTTCCATCGCTAAGGCCCGACCGCATTGTTTGCGAAAGACACACAAGCTCGGTTCGATCCCCATGTGGGCACTGAGGGCCTGGTCGAAGATTTGCACGAATACCTTGCCGACGTCCCGGCGAATCCACTCGTCGAAGACGTCGACCAGAAAACGGCCCCATTGTTCAGGGAGCACACTTCTCGGCGACACCGTACTCGCGGCCTGCTTCATTGCACCGGGGTGATGTCCTTCCAACGGTTCTACTGCCGGGATGAACTGCATGTACTGGGCACCGTTGTCCCGGAGATACGTGTAAACCCGGCGACCTGCATCGCCGTTGTGTCGATTCACTACCACCAGCACATTGAATTCGACTTCATGCCGCTTCAGCAGTTGCAGTCCCCGGTGCACCTGAGCAAAAGTCGGTTTCCCCTGCTTGTCGAATCGGTAGTGATCATGCAGCTCAGCCGGGCCGTCCATCGAGAGTCCGATCAGCCAGTTCTCCTGCTTGAAGAACGCGCACCATTCGTCATCCAGGAGCGTCCCGTTCGTCTGCATGGTGTTGACGGTGCGAACTCCCGGCGGTGCCAACTCTTTTTGAATGGCATTAGCTTCCCGAAAAAACTCCACGCCCAGTAACGTAGGTTCTCCACCCTGCCAGGCAAACGTAATTTCGTCGACGCCTGCCGGCTGGGCCGCGATGTGTTGCCTGATGTAGTCCCGCAGCGTCTCACTGCGCATCCGCCAGCTCTTCGTGCCGGGGTAAAGGTCCTCTTTCTTCAAGTAATAACAGTATTCGCAATCCAGGTTACAAATGGGGCCAATCGGCTTCACCATCACATGCACGCCCATCGCCGCGTCGCTGATTGAACTGGCTGACTGAGCCTGAGGGGCCATTGAACGTGCCTGAACTGCTGAGAAGTGGGCACGACCACGGTTTCATCGTGCCTGGATTGGGTGACGTTCCATCGTCGGAAACGTCCACCTGACTGTCAACTCGCTGCGCTGACCGATTGCTCCACCAGGCATTCTGAGCCACAAGCTCTATTCCCACGGAACTTTACGCCCAGCGAAAACAACCCTCGGCTTACCGGCCCGTGATCACCTCCCATCGACAATTTCACAAAAATGAACGTTTTGAGCGTTTTTTGAGTTTGTGCATGGCCGATATTTCGGTAACGTACGCACCCAGTGAACGTTTTGGTTGATCTTTCAGTCAGGAAAAGCCATGTTGAAAATGCCCACTCCAACTGCAGTCGAACCACGGAAGCCTCCAGTAACGAGCGGTTTGCGTCACGAAGCCGAAGAATTGCTGAAGCGGGAAATCGCGTACGTCCACTCCCGTTCTTTTGAACGATTAACGGTTCGCCAACTCGACTCCGAGCGTCCGACCGAAATGTATTCCGAATCTCCGTCACTGATTGGGAGCGGTCAGGGTGGCCTGCAATTGACCGTAGGAGTCAACGTGCAACTCCTCAGCCCGGAGGGGGAGGCGTATCTATTTCGTCGGATGAACTACTTCCTGTTCCGAGCCAATACTCTGAGAGCAAAGCTCGACTCCAAGCGACCATCTCAGCGTACGCTCGACCAACTGAAACTGGCACTAAAGGAAGCTCAGGCCGCCCGGGGCGAACTGGTGCAGTCGAATGTACGTCTCGTCGCTGGCCTGGCAGGCAAGTTCTCCGGAAATGCAAGCGACTACGAGGAACTTGTCAGTGAAGGAAACCTGATTCTGCTGAAGGCGATCGACAAATTCGACATTGATCGCGGCTTCCGGTTCAGCACCTACGCGACACACGCCGTTCAGCGACACTTTTTCCGAGTGATTCAAAGGCGGCATCGTCGCAAAGGGAAGGAAACAGCCGTCCCCTCCGACGTTTTGGCCGACTCGCTGCTTCAACCGGAGGTGGAGAACGAAATCGGTTTCGATGAAGGCGCGGTCAAAGAACTGCTGCGTCAGTTCTCTGGTCGTCTGGATGAACGGGAATCCCAAATTATTCAAGGTCGCTACAACCTTGGTGGTGAAGGTAAGGGGAAAACACTGAAGTGCCTCGCCTCGGAAATGGGGCTCAGCAAAGAACGCGTCCGGCAACTGCAACACCGCGCCCTGGAAAAACTGAGGGAAGTGGCCGCAGAGCTCAACCTCGTTCCCGAGGAACTGGAAGTGTGACGTTCCTATCCGGCAATGGGACCGGTCGACGTTAACGCACCAACCAACTACCATGCCCGGCACAGACCTTGTGCATCGGGCATGGGGTTTGGTGAATTCAACGAGTCGAGTGCGATCCAATGTCCGAGCAGGGAATTAATGTCCAAAAGGTGGCAAAGCTGGCGCGTCTTCAACTGACACAAGATGAAGCGGCCCGCTATGCCGACCAGCTCGGTAACGTTTTGAAGTACGTGGACATGCTGGGACAGGTGGAAACCTCGAACGTTGAGCCCCTCGCGCATCCACACGAAGTGACTAATGTGCTCCGCGATGATGAACGGAAAGAATCCCTCCCGCGCGATGCCGCGCTGTCAAACGCTCCGAAAACGGACGGGAAGTATTTCCTCGTGCCACCAATTCTCGATACTGACGCTTAATCGAGGGAACCGAATTTAAGCAGGCACGCGGGTGCGATCAACGATTTGCTGAATGATTTGCAGGGCTCGGGTTCGCTGACCTTCTCGAATGACGCCGCCACACATCACACGGTGAGCGAGCACCGGTTCTGCCAGAGCTTTCACATCATCGGGTGTTGCATAGTCTCGGCCTTTCACGAGAGCGAGGCTCTGCACAGCTCGATAGAAGGTCAGTGCACCGCGAGTCGAAACTCCAAGTGAGAGCTGCTCATGTGATCGGGTGGCATGCACAATGTCCAGAATGTAGTCGGATATGGCGTCGTCGACTTTCACTTCACGAACTGACTGCTGCAGGCGCATGAGTTCGTTGCCATCGATAACCGCCTTGAGTGAATCGACCGGTTGCCCAGCCCGGTGACTCTGGAACACGGCTCGTTCCGACTCTCGCGAGGGATACCCAATTTCGATGCGTAACATGAAGCGGTCGAGTTGGTTCTCTGGCAGTGGATAGGTTCCTTCGAATTCAAAGGGGTTCTGTGTGGCCAGCACAAAGAAGGGGCGATTCAGTTCGTAGGTTGTGCCCTCAACAGAAACCTGTTGCTCCATCATGGCTTCGAGCAGGGCACTTTGCGTTCGCGGCGTCGTCCGGTTGATTTCATCAGCGAGCAACACGTTGGTGAAAACCGGGCCTTTGCGAAACTCAAACTCTCCTCGGTTTGGAAGAAACACGCTCGATCCGAGAATGTCGCTCGGTAGTAGATCCGGCGTGCATTGCAGTCGGGCGAAGTCGCAATTCACGCTCTGGGCAATCGCTTTCGCTAGCGAGGTCTTACCGACGCCCGGAGCATCTTCAATGAGCAAATGACCTTCGCCCAGCAATGCAACCAGAGCCAGCTTAATCACATCGTCTTTGCCCAGCAGAACTGAGCCAATGTTTTCAGCCAACGATTGAATGAGATTCTGTGAGGAAGCGGTCACAAATTACTTTCCGAAAATGCGGTCAACTGGAAGTGAGCGGGTTCGTTTCACGAACGGAAACGAGGGTGAACCCGCATTCGACACATCGGTCTTTCCCGATGATCATAGCGACCTCACATAGGAGTCGGTAAACTCTCAGGCACCTTTCCATGTCAGTTTTTCACAATATGATCTGAAGTACCGAATTGCCATGAAGCCACTGCTGCGTTCTTTTTCGTTCCTGATTTTGCTCCTAAGCCTCTCGTACGTTCAGGCAGCCGACTCGCGTCCGAACATTCTGTTCATTTTCACCGACGACCATGCCTCACACGCCATTAGCGCGTACGGATCGGAAATTAATCAGACGCCGAACCTCGACCGCATTGCCAATGAGGGAATGCTGTTCCGCAACTGTTTCTGCACCAATTCCATTTGTGGCCCCAGCCGGGCTGTCATCCAGACCGGGAAGTACAGCCACAAGAACGGCTTCTACATGAACGGCAACAAGTTCGATGGAACGCAGCAAACGTTCCCCAAGCTGTTGCAGTCAGCCGGCTATCAGACGGCAGTCATTGGAAAGTGGCACCTCGGAGAGCACATGGCGCCACAAGGTTACAACTACAGCGAAGTGCTGGTGGGCCAGGGACCATACTACAACCCCATTATGTTGCGTGACGTTGATGGTTCGGGCAATCAGGTCCGCACGAAGTACACCGGCTACACGACGGACATTATTACCGACCTGGCACTCGACTGGCTCAAAGAAGGACGCGAAGGCGACAAGCCGTTCATGCTGATGTACCAGCACAAAGCTCCGCACCGCAACTGGCAGCCAGGTCCCAAGTACCTGACGATGTACGACGACGTCACCATTCCAGAACCCTCCAACCTGTTCGACAATTACGAAACCCGCGGCCGGGCCGCTCATGAACAGGACATGAGTGTTGAGCACACTTTGACGCCAGATGACCTCAAACTTACTCCGCCTCGCAACCTGACCGACGAACAACTGGCCGCCTGGAATGCGGCGTACGAGCCAAAGAACGAAGCCTTCCGCAAAGCCAATCTCAAAGGTGATGACCTCATCCGCTGGAAGTATCAGCGTTACATCAAAGACTATCTCCGTTGTGTCGCGAGTGTTGATGACAACGTTGGCCGTGTCCTCGACTATCTCGACGAAACAGGCTTAGCAAAGAACACCGTGGTCGTTTACTCGTCCGATCAAGGTTTCTACCTCGGTGATCATGGCTGGTTCGACAAGCGTTTCATGTACGAGGAGAGCTATCGTCAACCGCTCATGGTGCGTTGGCCGGGAGTGACCAAACCAGGAACGGTCGATGAGCACCTCGTTTCGAATGTCGACTTCGCCGAGACGTTTCTCGATTTGGCCGGGCAGGAAGTCCCCGCAGACATGCAGGGGATGAGTCTTGTCCCACTGTTTCGTGGCGAGTCGCCCGACAACTGGAGGAAGTCGCACTACTACCAGTACTACGAGTTCCTGAACAACCAGAAGACAGCTCACATGGTGCGTCGCCACTACGGCGTCCGCAACGAGCGTTACAAACTCATCCACTTCTACAACATCGATGAATGGGAACTGTACGACCTGGAAGCCGATCCTCGGGAAATGCGGAACATTTACACCGAAGCACAATACGCCGACATCATCAAAGAAATGAAAGCGGACATTGTTTCGCTGCAAAAGGACCTTGAAGTCCCAGATGACCGGGGTTCCGTGGAATCGAATCCGCCGAGCTTGCAGCCACGTCAGCAGAAGCCGAAAAAGTAACCGGCCCACGTTAAAATCACTTTCTGACATCCAAACATAGGCAGATGAAATATGTCTACCGAAGACATTAACGAAGATTTTGGTGACGAAGAGCTGGTTCCCAAGAAAAAGGGGATGTCGACTCTCACGAAAGTTCTGCTCGGTTTAGGCTGTGGCGGAATATTGGGTATTGTCGTCTGCTGCGGAGCATTCACGTACTTCGCCAGTCAAATGATGAAGATTACGGACGACCCCAACAAAATCGCTGCCCTGCGAGAAGAGATTATCGGCATTGATATTCCCGATACGCTGCCACCAGTCATGGGCGGCGACATGAACTTCTTTGCCTTCAAGGTAAAGATGGTTGGGTACGGCGAGGCCGAGGGACATTTCCTGCTGCTCATGGGGATGGACATCCCCGATGCGAATCCCGACCAAATGGACCAGCAACTGAAAATGCAGGCGAATCAACAACTCAATCAACAAGGCAAGAATGTTCAAATTCAAGAGTCCGAGACGAGAACCTTGATGATTGACGGAGAAGAACGGAATTTCGTGTTTGCGAAAGGAACAATGACCACGAAAGACGGTCAGACCTCCGATGTGCGACAGGTGACTGGCACGTTCCGGTCCCGTAATGGCGTTGGCCTGGTCATCTACATCATCCCTGAGGAAGAATGGAACGAAGAGCAGACCATTCAAATGCTCGAGTCCATCCACAAATAGCTCGAAGCACAGCATTTGCGCGCCTCAGTAAACCAACGCGTGCCATTCCGCACAGTTCTTCCCCCCTGCAATCGATATTGACCTCAAGTCGTCAGTTGGCGGATAGTTGCGGTCTCAATTGACGAATTGAGACCGTTTTTCCCCACGATTGCAGCAGGAGGCTGCCAGATGAAACGTGCCGCCGCGTGTGTGTTCATCGCTGGATATTTGTGTGCCCTGGTGTTTGGCGTTTTCAGCCATCTCACCTCGTTTCACGCTCATGACCGCCTGGAAATGTACTTTCTGGTGTGGGACATGTACTGCGGTTGGGATGCCTACGAAACCCGGCGACATCTCATTGCCGAGGGGGAAAGCGGTGCCTGCTACGAACTCACTCCCGCCCCCTGGGGTGACTTTGCCCCTTACGGCTCGGCCGACCGGGCGACTTACGACTACCTCGGAAATCACTCAGGCCGCCTGGCCAACAATGTGCTGCGGCACACTGAGCACGAGCCCATTGTTTGCGTGCACCTTGTCGATGAGTGCTGGCCCAAAAAATACAACCTGCCCGAGGCTGTCTGGAACAAGCACTACGAAGAAGAACAACAACGCCCCGCGTACTACTACCTGCGGGCGTCTTACGACCCAGACGGTGGCGTGATTAATCTAAACACCGACTGGAAGAACTATCTGATCACCGAGTCGATCAAAGACAATCCTCGCCTGCGGACCGAATACGCTGTCGGACAGCCATTCATGCCTGCGGTCGGTCAGTCACAGAACTCTGACAATTCGCCGGCGTTTCTCCAGCCCTCCGCTGGCTCCGCAATGACGTCGCGTTAGGCAGCAAAGATTCTTCGTTTAACGGTTCGAGGCACTCATGTCGCAACCACAATTGGAAACACCAAATTTGCAGACCCAGAAGTCTTACTGGGATCAGCTCAACGATTTCTTCTTTGCTGAAGAAACTCCCTACGCGTTGGCACTCGTCCGAATTCTGTTTCCTCTCGCACTGCTGGTGGGCGTAATACCCCGCTGGTTCCACGTACGCGAGCTCTACTCGCTCGATGGCGCTCCGACACCGTTCTGGGAAGGATATGGTTATCAGGACTTGCCCATCATCTTCTCGCCCTGGATCGCCATGGCCGCATACACGGTCATGGTTTGTTGCCTGTGCACCATGTCACTGGGATGGCAGACCCGCTTTTCGACAATTGTCGTGCTGGTGTTGTATCCCTACTTCGGACTCACCGATTACCTCAGCACGCTGACCAAGTACACGGTTGTTGCAACGCACATCCTGTTGTTGCTCTCGATGTCGGGCTGCGGCCGCGTCTGGTCAATCGACGCCTGGCTCGCTGGTGATGCACAACCACAAAAGGCTGCGGCCTGGCCGAGACGGCTCATGCAAATTCTCATTGCGGTCGTGTATCTCGGAGCGGCAGTCACCAAACTTCGCATGCCGGAGTATTTGTCGGGCGACCTCATGCGGTTCTGGATGCTCACAAACACCAACTTTGCGAATCCGCTCGGCGAATGGTTCAGCACCAATCAGGTGTCCATTGTCGCGATGTGTTACATCACGCTGATTTGGGAAATCGTGTTTCCGTTTCTTTGCTGGCGCGGCCTGACGCGAACCGTTGTGCTCGGGCTGGGTGTCTTCTTCCACATCCTGACATTCTTCATGCTGGGCCTGCTGGTATTCCCGCTTGTGTATATTGCCGTGTATTGCGCGTTTCTGAACGAAGAAGAGGCCAGTTGGCTGGGCAGCAAGCTGAAGTCATGGGGTGGGCAAATCTTCAAACTGTTTCCCGCGGGCAGTCCGCGGGAGTCATTGTTCGGTCGTTTTCATCACGCTCTGTTCGCAAGTGCCCTGACCGTAATTACGCTGCTTGCCGTCACGGCGGAAGCTCAAATGGATCTCTACGGTGAACAACGAGCCGAAGGCCGCCACGTCCTCACTCCGATTTCCCCCGAACGTGAAGCCGAACTGTTTTCCGGTGACCTGAAAATTCGCCCCATCGACAAGGTGTTCGCCTTCGACACCGGAACGACCTTGCTGGGTGGACAACTTGCCAATTCTCGTTCGGAGTTCCGCCGGGGCGAAACGCTGGTTGCCCAGTGCATGTTGACTCCGCCCCATGAAGATATCTGGCTGGAAATCGATTTACACAATTCCGACAACCTCCAAGTCGACCGCTTCGCCATCATCGCACCACGGGAAGAGGTTCGAGTGTATGCCACGTTCCCGCTGCGTGAGTTCCTCGAACCGGGCCAGTATGCTGTTGTCCTGAAGCTACAGGGACGTGAAGTCACACGGCGACACGTGGAACTTCTGCCTTAGTATTCTCTCTTGTCTTCAATCGAATCTGGAGCCAGCATCTGTGGGACTCTTTTCAGGCACCCCGTTCGACCGTCCCCCGCATTGCCCCGTCTGCGATGAACTGGAAGAAGAATGTACGTGCCCGGAGCCGGAACCATTTCGACTCGCTCCTGAAAAGCAAACGGCCCGCCTCGCTGTCGAAAAGAGAAAAAAAGGCAAGGTAGTAACCGTCGTGCGGGGGCTCCCGGAGGAAGGTAATGACCTCCCTGCCCTTCTGACTCAAGTCAAAAACCACTGCGGCTGCGGTGGAACACTGGATGGAGAAACGCTCGAAATCCAGGGCGACCAACTCAGCCGCGTCGAAACGTTTCTCAAGTCGCTGGGCTTCCGCACGCGACGTTGACAATCGAAAGATTGCTCACCTCCTGGCTCTCTCCTAAAGCAGCAAGATTCGCTGAATTTCCGTTGCATTTCGTCTGCACGCGTTAGATGCTGCTCTTTGCGGGGCAGTTCAGGTGCAGCCCCATTGTTGCGATTCGCTGAAGCGGGGAGTTCTCCGATGGTACGTCGGACAGCCAGTCTACACTTGGTTATCACAATTGCAGTTTTCGTTGGCGGAGCCACAAGTCTCCGGGCGGATGATGTGATCCCAGAGCGCATTGAGTTTTGTTGCCAAGCCGCTGTGGTGACAAACGAGCGCTGCCTGCGAACAAGGATTGAACGCGATGCCACCCGTCTTCAACTCGAAGCAAGCGACCAACCGTTGCTTAACGAGCTCCCCAAATTGTTCAAGCAGCTCTACGGGACGGCAAATGAATCCATCGAACAGCGTCTGAAGGTTTGCAGAGAGTTGCGTGAACTGATTGACAAATTGCCGTCAGACAGCACTTCGTTAATTTCGGTAAAGCGACAAATCGAGCGCCGCGTGGATGTGGTCGAAGCGGGACTGTTGTCGGCTCAGAATTCAGCGCACAGCAAAGACCTGCTCGCACTCACTGACGAAATTGCCATTCGAACCGCCATAGATTTTGAAATGAGTGGCAGAGCGTTTCATGGAGAGCGCGTACTCAAGGCACTCGACGAGTTGCGTGCAAAGCATCCTGACGCCTATGCCAAATTGAATCCGTTGATTCAGTACCACTACCAGAACACGAATTTGCGAGTTGTGTTCTCTGAAGAAATGGCCTCACTCATCGTGCATCGCCTGCAGTTGGATATGGACTGTATTGCGGAATGCATTCTCGGAGCGTGGGTTACGGGAGCCCAGAACACGGAAGTTAAAACACGAGCGGACATCCTTCCGTGCGACTCAGTTGGCAAATGGAATGTGCTGGGCGAGGGGAGGACAAACTCAAATACACAGGCCCAAAAAGGACCGGCGACGGTTCACACCATTGGAAAGCACAGTTTCGTTCTGTCGAATCAAATGTCGTTTGTTGGCCCGCATATCCAACTCGACCCGGCGACAATTTGCGTGAACGCGAACAATTACAATGTGGGCGTTCAAACCAACTTCGATCAAATCCCCGTGCTGCGTGTGGTCGCGCGAGGTGTGGCTCGCGGTGAAGCCGAACGCACGCGTCTACAGGCCGAGCAGATTGCCGCCGGGAAGATTTCACGTGCTGGTCTGCCAAAATTTGAATCGATCTTGGAATCGCGATTTGGGGCCGTCAACGAAGCGTTGGCCAACGGAGCTGAATTGCGGATGGATATTTATGGTCAGCCGCCAGAATATCGATCCCACTCAACCGATACACATTTATTCATCGAGTCTCAAACGGTCTTGAGCAACAATCTGGGCGGCGCAGCTCCGCCAGAATTCCCTTTGCCAGGGGGGACGATGACATTCCAAATTCATGAGTCTCTGGTAAATACTGTCATCGATGGTCTGGGACTAGTTGCGGAGCAGAAGGTGAACGATTTGCTTCAAGAGTTGCCGATCGACGAAATCCGGGTACCTGACAAACTGCTTGAAAAGTTGCGTGAGCGACTTTCTGGTGAACAGTTTAAAGCAGAGTTGCGTCAAATTCTGCCGTTGGCTGACGAGGAATTGTTGGAAGTTGTCGCCGAACTCATTCCTGGCTTGGGGCTGATTGGTATCAACAAGCTCGAAGACTTTAGGAAAGAACACAGTGAACAGTTAAAAGAGATTGAGAAGCATCTGTCCAAATCAGGTATCCCGGAATTCCGTTTCGCTGACTGCGACCCGGTTCGCATCCGTTTCGATGAAGGTGCCATTGTGGTGGTCTTTGGCCCTCGTCCTCAACATGAAAACATCAAAACCGGCGTGTTGAAATTGGATTTGAAAGTCGAGGACGGCAAGGTTGGTCTGAGGTTACCTGAGGAAATCCCAGAAGAAGTCGAGAGTCGGCTGAATGGTCTCTTGGAACCTCTGAAGGAAAAGCTGAAGGACCAACTCAAGACAAAGCTGAGGGATCGCCTGCCAGAAGAGATTCTCGACTCTTCGGAAAACCTCGGATTGAGCCACCTGCACCTCGAATTCAAAAACGCACAGCTCTCCGACGGCTGGCTTACTCTGGAAGTCGGTGCGACCTTAAAACCAACCGAGCCGACGGCGAAGTGAGAATTTGCCGAAATCCTTCCAACAGTCTGGTGCCCTCCAGCGTAGCCACTACACTGAAACAGCGTAGAAGGTGTGCGCAATCGAGCATCCAGGCATGAAACGAAGAAATCAATCTCACCATGGGTTTACGCTCATTGAACTCATTATTGTCATGGGCGTCATTGCGGTGCTAGTGGCATTACTGCTGCCAGCCGTTCAGCAGGCACGCGAAGCGGCACGCCGTACAACTTGCAAGAACAACCTGAAACAGTTGGGGCTGGCACTCACGAACTATCAGGGATTGCACGACGTCATTCCTCCCGGTTACGTCGCACGTGACGTCGCCCCAGATGATCCTTACACAGCGGAAGTTGGTAGCGGTTATGCGTGGTCGACGCTGCTACTCCCCTTCCTGGATCAGATTTCCCTGCAGAGACGCCTCGATTTGCGAGGCAATTCCACCGACCAATTGAGCATTGCCGTCGCTGCCACACAAGTCCCTGCGTTCATTTGCCCCTCAGACAAGGGGGAACTCACGTTCACTTTGAAGAGTGGCGTGGGTGACATGACGTTGTCTCGCACCAACTATGTTGGGGTCTACGGAACAGGCGATTTGAGTGCACTGCCCGGTGCCCCCACGAGTCGTGGCGTCTTTTACCGCAATAGCGGAACTGGCATTTACGACCTGAAGGATGGTGCGTCCCACACCCTGTTGTTGGGTGAACGTATGAGTCCGCAATTCAAAGACAACTACCCCCGTGAATGTTGCGCGGCCACGTGGTACGCGGTCCCGCCAGGGGCGGCGTATCAATCAGATAACTCGGGAGCCTTCCAACCTCCGTGGCTCGTCCTGGGTGCAACGAAAGACACCAGCAACAGTTCACTCATCCCCCTCAATGGCCCCAGAGCGTCCGCTCCATTCTCCAGTCAGCACGTAGGCGGAATCCAAGTGGTCCTGGCTGACGGTTCTGTCCGATTCATCAGCGAAAATATCGACCACGAGCAATTTCGGCAGCTCGGGGAGATCGCAGATGGTGGCCTCGACGCGGACTATTAACTGAACACGCGGTGGCAGGAATTCTGAGGACCAGCGTTGCAAAACAATGAGAGACAGCGGTAACCATCAGCGACGACTCCTCAACCGGCGACCCGGGTTCTCCATTCTTGAACTCGTCGTTGTTTTGATGGTCATCATTTTCATGATGTGCCTGCTGCTGCCCGCATTGGTTCGTCTTCAAGATAACGCGCGGGCTTCGAATTGCGCGAACAAACTGCGTCAACTTGGCATTGCGTTGTATTCCTACTCGGAACGCCATGGTGCCTTTCCGCCCGGATATTTAGCCCGCGACGTCGACCCACTCGATCCTCCAGCGAAAGAAACGGGTCCTGGGTACGCGTGGGGTACCCTGCTGCTGGCAGACCTGGATCAAACTCCCCTGCTGCGCACAATCAGCTTACGCGGCGATGCGGCAATCAGCGTCATTGGTGCGGGAGGAAACGAAATCGACATCTTCATATGCCCACTGAGTGCGTCGCGTCAGTCCATTTCGATTGATCAGCCAGCGCCGTTTCTGTTACCCGAAGCCAGCTATATTGGCTGCTATGGAATCGGCGACCTCAACCAGCATCCTGGCGCACCACGTGGTGCCGGAGCGTTTTATCGCAACAGCTATGTGCGTCCTGTAGATGTGCGTGACGGCCTCTCAACGACGTTCGCCATTTTTGAGAGGAACTCAAGAACGCGAGAGCATGACTTGGATTGCCGCCCAACCTGGTACGCCGTTCTGCCCGGAGCACAACGCCCAGCCCCCAACGGAGCACTCGAAGGCCCCGCCGACTTAGCTCTCGGTACCGCCGACGAAGAGAACTACAAATTCGGCAGACATTCGTCGCTCGGCGGCTTCTCTTCCGCGCACTGGGACTACGTCCCCGCCTTGCGAGCCGATGGTTCCACCACCCTCCTGTCCATCGACATCGACCCCCAAACGCTCTTCGAGCAAATGCAAATCGAAGACGGCGCCCGGCCCGGTCCGTTTTAGCGATCCTGATCCATCCGCTTGTCACGACTCTGTTCAGTCGCGATTTGAAGCGCCGAGAGCGCAGAGGGACAAAACTTGTCTCCTGTTTTCTCTGCGGCCTCGGCGATCTCTGCGTTTCTAAACATCTTCACTCCTGGGCACAGGGATGAAATCAAGCCTCACAGCGGTTCCGATTTCACTCCGTCCAACGTGGCTCCCGCCCATGCAAGTGTCGGACGAAGAAGTCCATTTGGCGACGGATTCCGTAGGGGGATGATCCGGCACCGTGGCCGGCGCCGGGAAAGACGATAAGGTCGAAGTCTTTTTCGGCTTTGATGAGCGCGTCAACCACCTGCATGGTGGAGGCGGGGTCGACGTTGCGGTCGAGTTCGCCGACCATCAGGAGGAGTTTTCCTTCAAGCTTGTGCGCATTCGTGACGTTAGACTGATCTGCATAGTGCGGTCCGACGGGCCAGCCCATCCAGAGTTCGTTCCACCAGACTTTGTCCATGCGGTTGTCGTGGCAACCACAATCAGCACAGCCGACATCATAGAAGTCAGGGTGTGCAAGCAAGGCCCGCAGAGTACTCTGTCCGCCCGCCGAGCCACCGAAAATGCCGACGCGAGAAATGTCCATTTCAGGATGCTTTTCGGCGGCAGCTTGCATCCAGGCAATGCGGTCGGGGAAACCTGAATCACCGAGATTCTGCCAGCAGACATCATGGAAGGCCTTGGATCGGTGCGAGGTCCCCATGCCGTCAATTTGTACGACAATGAATCCCAGCTCAGCAAACCGCATGCGGCCCACGTGTCGACTGAATGACTTGGGGACAAAGGCGGAATGCGGACCCGCGTAGATGTACTCGATGACGGGATACTTCTTCGCGGGATCGAAATTCGTGGGCCGCAAAATCATGCCGTAAATGTCGGTGGTGCCGTCACGGCCCTTCGCCACGAATGGCTCGGGAGTCTGCCAGCCGGTTTCTTCCAGCAACTGCATGTTCGCCTGCTCCAGTTCGCAAATAAGTTCACCGGAATTTGCATCGCGCAGGTTCGTCACTGGTGGGAGGTCGATACGGGAATAAACGTCCAGCAGATACTGACCTGTTGGAGAAATCTGCCACAAGTGCGTGCCGTTCCCTGATGTGAGTTGCGTCAGGACCGACCCATCAAAGTTCACGCGACACAAGTGCAGGAAATAAGGATCTTCTCCAGTGATCATTCCGCCAGCACTGAACCAGATTTCGCGGGTTGCTTCGTCAACCCGTTCCACTTTGCGAACGACCCACTCCCCTGATGTGAGTTGATGTTTCACCTGCCCCGTCACGGCGTCAACGAGGTAGAGATGGTTCCAGCCGTCGCGTTCGCTCATCCAGAGGATTTCACGTGTGTCGTCCAGATATTGCAGAAAGTGCTTACCAGCGTAGTCGACGAACGTGGGGCTTGTTTCTTCGATGAGGGTTCGGACGTCGCCGCTATTCGCATTGACCTCCAGTACCCGCAGCACCTGATGTCCACGCTGGTTGTAGTGAAAGGCAAACGCAGACGAGTCGGGCCACCAATGGATGTCGTCAATCGACCAGGGGTTCTTAAACAGCGAATCATCGATGGGAATTCTTTTCTGCGTGGTGACATCAAACAACGTCGGGCGCGGAATGGGGAGGTCATCTCCCGGTTTCGCATATTCGAATGAATGGAGAATAGGCTGGAGTTGGTCTTTGGGGGAGGATTCCACAATGTGGACGGTGCGTGCCTCCACCTGTTTGGTTTGCATGACGACGAGTTTCTGCGAATCGGGCGACCAGTGAACACGGCCACCAAATGTGTCATCGTCCGGTGCCGGATCTGACAGCGGAATTTCTTCCTCGGTCTCCGAATTCACGATCCAGACGCGGTTTGAATGAATTTCGCAGCGCCACTTTCCATCGGGTGAAGTGTTCGCGTTGTCGCGTCGCCCTCTTCGATTGGGACGCCTACCCGGAGTGCCGGAATTCGAAATCGTCACGCTCAGCGTTTCAGATGTTGCAGCATGCAATTCCAGCGGCTGTTCGTCGTCGTTCGCAATCAACCACAAATGGCCGACGTAGGTGTTGTGTTCAAACGTGTCGCCGGGGCGAATGCTGCCATAACGCTGCTTTTCCCCTTCAAAGTTCAGCCAGTAAACCTGCAGCGTGCGGTTGGTGCCGTTCGTCAGTTCAATTCTCGTGGCCGCTCCTCCCGAGGGGGACGGACGCAGCACGATTTGCTGCGCGTCTCCACTTCCACCCGGCTTGTCGAGTTCACGCAGTTTGTGGGACTCACGATTCCATTCCCAGTGGCGCTGAGCCTCACCCTTTCCGGTACTGAAGAACAGCAAGGGCTCGTCGTCCGCGAGCCGAACCGTCGTGAATGGCAGTTTCGCTGGGGCAACATCGGCCTTGGTGATTGCCGCGAGTTGAGTTGCCAGTTGCTCATGATCAAACAACGGCACGCGTTTCCGCTGTGCCATGTCGACAAACACAAATTCGGCTTCCCCCGGTGTCGTGTCGACCCGGTACCAGAGACTGCGATCCTCGGCCTGCCAGTGAGGATCAACCTGGTCGCGAAACACTTTGTTGCGAGTCCGTTCTTCCAGCGTGTTCGCCCGTTCGTAATCATCGCGGGAACCCTGACCGCTGGCGAAGCTCACCAGGATCGTACTCATCAACACAACGAAAGGAATGGCACATCGCATGTTGATTGTTCGCAACAATCCGCGGAAGGAGGCTTGTCTGAGATGACTTGTCATGAACTTGTTGAATGATTGTGTAATGAAACCGGTCGCGACCAATTGAATTTGCCAGCCGCGCGGCGGTAGGATCGCGGAAACTCTGTTTGTCACCACGAACGAATGTGATGGACTCCCATGAGAATAGCTGCCGCGCAGATTGACATCGAGTTCGGAAACACATCTGGTAATCTCGACAAGATGTTGGGGATTATGCGGGAGGTGGAATCAGCCGACCTCGTGGTGTTTCCGGAATGTGCATTGACCGGGTATTGCTTCGAATCACTCAACGAGGGTCGCGAGGTCGCCGAGCCCGTTCCCGGTCCTGCAACGCAGGCGTTTCAGAAGGTTTGCCGCGAACTGAATATGCATGTGGCGTTTGGAATGCTCGAAGCCGATGGCGACGATGTCTATAACGCAGTGGTCCTGGTGGGGCCAAATGGTGTGGTGGGCTCATACCGGAAGGTCCACATGCCGTTTCTGGGAATCGATCGATTTGCCACATACGGAAACAGACCCTTTGAACTGTTTGAAATTGACGGCGTGAAAATCGGCATGCTGATTTGTTACGACGTCGGGTTCCCCGAAGCGCCAAGGTGCCTGGCTCTGCAGGGGGCCGACATTGTCCTGCTGCCCACAAACTGGCCTCCCGGTGCGGAGTGCATGGCTGAACATTCCATTCCGTCACGCGCCATGGAGAACAGCATTTTCTTCGTGGCTGTTGACCGGGTGGGTGTGGAGCGTGGGACGAAATTTATTGGCATGAGCAGTATTTGCGGTACCGATGGAAAGCGACTCGCGGCAGCCATGCATACCGATGAAGAAATCCTGATTTGCGACATTAATCCCGAGCGGGCACGCAACAAACGAATTGTCCGCGTGCCGTCGAAGCACATTATTGACCGTATCGCCGACCGGCGCCCCGAGATGTATGGGAAGCTGGTCGAACCGCACAACGCACGCACACCGCGGCAGGATTTCGAAGATTCGTAAACTGGTAAAGAACTGCGGAAAACGGAAAACACCGCAAATTGAGCAAGTCAGCGGGAGTATTAGCCCCAAATTCGGCGGCGTCATCCTGCACACTTGAATCTCACCGACAGTTCGCCAGACTTCTCTTTGATACTACTATTACAAGTACTGCTGTCTCGTCTCACAAGATTTGAACCTGCCTCATGCCTCCCATCCGTAAGCTCCTCGTCGCCAACCGCAGTGAAATCGCCATTCGAATTTTTCGAAGTGCGACGGAACTGGGCATCCGCACTGTCGCTATTTACGCGCACGAAGACCGCTATGCACTGCACCGCTTCAAGGCTGATGAAGCGTACTGTGTGGGGCAGGAAGGTGAGCCGATTCGGTCTTACCTCGACATTGAGAGCATTGTCGCCATCGCGAAGGAGAACCATGTCGACGCCATCCATCCCGGATACGGCTTCCTGAGCGAAAACCCACATTTGGCTCGCGCCTGTGCGGAAGCCGGGATTAAGTTTATTGGTCCATCTCCCGAAGTTCTTGATCAACTCGGAAACAAGACGGCAGCCCGCGTCATTGCAGAAGCGGCGGAAGTTCCCATTTTGAGTGGAACCAACAAACCGCTCCGCAGTGCCGATGACGCCGAGGCCGAGGCCAAAAAGCTTGGGTATCCCGTCATCATCAAAGCGGCTCACGGAGGCGGTGGCCGTGGTATGCGTGTGGTCCGCGACCCCAAGAAGCTTCGCGATGCCTTTGAAGCGGCCGCGCGTGAGTCACTCGTGGCCTTTGGTAGTGCCGAGGTCTTTCTCGAAAAGTACATCGAACGTGCCAAGCACATTGAAGTGCAGTTGCTGGGCGATCAGCATGGCAACTTGGTGCATTTATTCGAACGTGACTGCTCGATTCAGCGTCGACATCAGAAAGTTGTGGAAATTGCTCCGTCGGTCAATTTGCCGACCGACGTCCGGGACGCCATTTGCGAAGCGGCTGTGAAAATTGGTCGGCAGGTGACGTATGAAAGTGCCGGAACCGTCGAGTTTCTGTACGACACCGATACCAGCAAGTTCTACTTCATCGAAGTGAATCCCCGTATTCAGGTGGAGCACACTGTCACGGAAGAAGTAACCGGTATCGACATTGTGCGTGCCCAAATTCTGATTGCAGGCGGCACACCGATGAGTGATCCCGAAATTGGCATCGAGGGTCAGGAGTCGATTCGCACATCTGGTTATGCGATTCAAAGCCGCGTCACCACGGAGGACCCGGCCAACAGCTTCCTGCCAGACTATGGGCGCGTCGGCCACTATCGTTCTGCTGGCGGTATGGGAATTCGGCTCGACGGTGGTACGGCGTTCTCCGGAGCGTTTGTGCAGCCGTACTACGATTCGCTGCTCGTGAAAGTGACGACTCGGGGACGGCGGTTCATTGATGCCAGTCGCAAGATGGATCGATGCCTGCGGGAATTCCGAATTCGCGGCGTGAAAACGAACATCCCGTTTCTCATCAACCTCATTAACAATGAAGATTTCGTTGAAGGGCGTTGTACAACGACGTTCATCGACAACACGCCGGAACTCTTTGCCCTGCCACGTCGTCGCGACCGCGCCACACGTCTGCTGAAGTTCCTCGGCGAGACAATTATCAACGGCAATCCCCTGGTTAAAGATCGGCCCGTGGCACTGCGTCGGGCTCCTGCGGTTGTGCCGAAATACGATCATGTGACTGCGCCACCTGCGGGGACTCGTGACAAGTTCAAGGAACTGGGAGCCGAAAAATTCTCCCAATGGCTGCGTGAACAGCCACAACTGATGATTACCGACACTACGTTCCGGGATGCACATCAGTCATTGCATGCCACCCGTTTCCGCACGTATGACCTGCTGGGAGTGGCCGAAGCATATTCACACTTGCTGCCGCAGCTCTTCTCTCTCGAAATGTGGGGCGGGGCGACCTTCGACACTTCGATGCGGTTCTTGAAAGAGTGCCCGTGGGAGCGACTCGAACGGATGCGGGAAGCTTGTCCGAATATTCTGTTCCAAATGCTGCTGCGAGCATCCAGCGCGGTCGGGTACACAAATTATCCCGACAATGTGGTGCGGGAATTCTGCAAAGAAGCTGCCGCGTCCGGGATTGATGTGTTCCGCATTTTCGATGCACTTAACTGGACTGACAACATGCAGGTGGCAATGGACGCCGTGCGGGAAGCCGGGGCTATTGCGGAAGCATCGATTTGTTATACGGGTGATTTGCTGAATCCCAATCGCACGAAGTATGACCTGAAGTACTACGTCAATTTGGCCAAGGACTTGGAAAAACGCGGGGCAAACATTCTCGCCATTAAGGACATGGCGGGATTGTGTAAGCCCGAAGCTGCAGCCAAGCTGATTTCCACGCTGAAGCAGGAAGTGGGCCTGCCCATTCACCTGCACACCCACGACACCGCAGGCATTCAGGCGGCGACGCTCCTCCGTGCCAGCGACGTTGGCGTCGATGTCGTTGACACGGCCATGGCTCCCATGTCGGGCGGAACGTCGCAGGTGAATCTGAACACGTTGTGTGAAGCACTGCACTTCCAAAGCCGCGATCCCCAACTCAAAACCGAAACGCTCGACGAAGTGGCCGAGTACTGGCGACACGTGCGAGAATTCTACCTGCCGTTCGAGAGTCCCACGCTGCCTGGAACGGCGGACCTGTACAATCATGAAATGCCAGGTGGTCAGTACACGAACCTGTTTGAGCAGGCTCGTGCCCTGGGATTGTCCGACCAGTGGCATGACGTCTGTAAATCTTATGCAGACGCCAATCGACTGGTGGGTGACATCGTGAAGGTGACGCCAACCTCCAAGGCGATTGGAGACATGGCACTCTTCATGGTGGCCAATCAACTGAGCGCCGAGGACATTCTGAATGGCGAAAAGCCGCTCTCGTTCCCTGAGTCGGTTAAAGATTTGCTGGCTGGTGCGATGGGACAGAATCCCGGTGGCTTCCCGGAAAAAGTTCAGAAGATTGTTCTGGGCGACCGCGAGCCATTCACCGGACGGCCGGGAGATACACTGCACCCAGCCGACTTTGCCGCGGAAGAACAGAAGCTGGAAAAAATGCTCAGCCGCAAGCCGACTCGCCAGGAGGTGCTGTCGTCGCTGCAGTATGAAAAGGTGTTCGCAGACTTCGCTAACCATCGTCAGTCCTATGGCGACACCAGTGTGCTGCCGACGCCGAACTTCTTCTTCGGCATGCAGCCGGGAGAAGAAATTGCGGTCGATATTGAACGCGGCAAGACGCTGTTCATTAAGTATCTGGCCACCGGAACGCCGCATCCTGATGGACAGCGGACGGCATTCTTCGAACTGAACGGCCAACCGCGCGATGTCACCGTCGAAGACCTGTCTATTGAGTCGACAGCGACGAAAGCATTCAAGGCTGATCCGACGGACCCCACACATCTGGCAGCAGCCATGCCGGGCATGGTGGTCACTGTCGCAGTTCAGGCCGGCGACAAGGTTTCCGAAGGTCAGAAACTGCTGGTCATTGAAGCCATGAAAATGCAGACGACCATTACGGCCGACCGCGAAGGCACCATCGGCCAACTCATGATTAAAGCTGGCACCAGTGTTGAGACTGGTGACTTGCTGCTAACCATTGAATAACAGCGGGCATTCTTATTTTTTGATTCCAATTCAGTCGAGTATCCCCCCATGAAGAAACTCGTTCCTGCCTTTATTTTCTGTTGGCTGGCCCTTGTTGCCGTTTCCGCAGCGGCGCCGCCGAATATTGTGCTGATTCTCTCCGATGATCAGGCATGGACCGACTATGGATTCATGGGGCATGAGCACATTCAGACACCGCATTTAGATCAACTCGCGAAACAGTCGCTTACATTCACTCGCGGGTATGTGCCCGACAGTTTGTGCCGTCCGTCATTGACGACCATTGTCACGGGCCGATATCCCCACGAGCACGGCATTGTCGGAAATGATCCCCCGCCACCAGCGGGACTCGAAAACGCACCGAAGGGAAAAGTGTTCGCCAGCCCTGAATACCTCCCCATTCGCAACAAATACATCGAGCACATTGACGACGAGCAAACGCTAGCCGGCATGCTGCACGATGAGTTGGGATATGTTTCGCATCAATCAGGGAAGTGGTGGGAGGGACATTTCTCTCGTGGTGGATTTACGCATGGCATGACGCACGGCGACCGCACCAAAGGAGGTCGGCATGGTGACAATGGACTCACCATTGGTCGGCAGGGACTGAAGCCCGTGTTCGACTTCATGGACATGGCTCAGGAGCAGCAGAAGCCGTTCTTTGTTTACTACGCTCCCTTCATGCCGCACACGCCGCATACTCCGCCGCAGCGTCTGTTGGACAAGTACAAAGATAAAACGCCGCATCTCCCCATCGCGAAATACTGGGCGATGTGTGAATGGTTTGATGAAACAATTGGCGATTTGCTCGGCTATTTGGACGACCACAAGCTCGCCGAGAACACCATTGTTGTGTATGTGTGCGACAACGGTTGGATCAACATGGAAGATGCCAGCCGCTACGCACCACGTTCCAAACGGTCGCAATATGAAGGTGGTATTCGCAATCCGATTTCGTTTCGGTGGCCTGGTAAAATCCAGCCAAAAATGGATGAAACGCACCTTGCGAGCAGCATCGACATTGTGCCGACGCTCTTAACGGCGGTTGGGATTGATGTGCCGAAACGCCTGCAAGGGATCAACCTCGCTGATGGCGCCGTTGTGGAAAAACGAAAGGCAATTTTCGGCGAAATCCTGGAGCACGACATTCAGCACATGACGGACCCAGTCGCAAGCCTGCGGTTCCGCTGGGTCATTGATGGGGAATGGAAACTCATTGTTCCGCATGCGGGACGTGAGCCAAATGCTGAGGTGGAGCTGTTTCACATCACCGATGATCCGTTCGAGAAGCACAACCTCGCCTCTACCGAAGCAGCCCGCGTGAAAGCGCTGACAGCAGAAATCGACGCGTGGTGGCCGGTCGCTGCTCCATAGTTAGCGGGCCCGCCAAAAATCTGCGTCGGCGACACCGAGACACTTTCGAGTCTCGGCTGTTTCGTCGCGAAAGCGTTTCGCGTCGTTGGGATACCCTTTCGTCGGTTTGATGTCCGGCAGATGTCGTTTCCAGAACCGGTTGAAAGCTTCCATCGAGAGTTCGCGCACGTACTTCGAGACAATGGACGCCGCGGCGACTGGCAGGTGTGCTTCGCCGCCCACCTGGAAGCGAACTTCGTTTCCACCCAGCGCGTACCGACTCAGCTCGGGGCCTTCTTCGAGCGTGTCGAGTGAGTGGCCGCTGTATGCTGTTGACAGCAAGTCGCCGTAACGGTTCCGTCCGCCATGTTTGTCGCTGACGACGAATGAGGCGACATCCGAACTGGGAAGCCACGCACGCTTCACTGTTTCGAGCATGGTGGTGGAAAGCAGCAGTGATTTGTTCCCCGTTTCGTCGATCCGTTTGTTGAACTGGCGTGGGAACAACACGCTGCTTGAAATGTGAAGCGATCCCATGTTGGCCAATTTGATGGCAGCCTCCAGACGTCTTGCCCAGGAGTCGACATCTGAGGCATCGAGTTCAAACGGGACGGCGACGTTGTCTGATTCCAGCCAGAGTTCGCCCGCTGTGGACTTCTCTCCGGTGCTATCACCTGTGAGCCAGGCAATGAGTTCCAATAGAGTTGCCGACTGACATCCCGCGTTTCGCAGCAATGCCACTGCCGCACGTTCCAGGCGACCGAAAGCTCCTTTACCGGAAAAAACATCCTTCGAGTCGGCAATATGCAGGCCAACGTCTTTTGCTTTCCCCGACTGGAGTACTGTCGGCGAAAGTGCGGCGTAAAAGTCGAAACCCGCGGCATCGGCTGGAAGTTCCCAAGACGTGGCAGTGCAGACTAATGGCCCGAGATTGGGGCCGAGTCCTGCTTCATCCAGACCGACAAATTCGTGTTTCATCTGGATGCGTGTCTCTCGGTCGCGAGTAAGCTTTCGGAAAGGGATCCGAGTATGTTACTGAATTCGCGATCGCTTTTCCGGGAACTGCGTCCATTCCGGGCTTTGTTCGCCTGAGTTGGCAGACCTCGCGGGAATTGGCAATGGTGCCGGTAGTTCTGGAACATCAGGGGCGAGCCCTGATGTCGGGTCGAGAGTTTCCTTGCGCGGCTTGGCTGTTTGACGCAGTGGGCGGGGGATCATGGCAAGGGGTTGGAGTTCATCTGGGCTTTGACCACGGTACTCCATGCCGGGGTTGGGAGTTGCTGATTCGGGCTGACCTGCGTCGGCCAGCATTTCTCCTTCTGGCTGGAGACGAGGGCTTCCTGCCATCACCCAGTTACCCCAGTGCTGTTCGAGGTCATCAATGCCTTTGAAGTTGTAATACTTCCGGATTGCCGTTTCCCACCCTTGTTCATGAGCCAATTGTAAAAAGTGCAAGTAGACGTAGCGGCCTTGCTCGCCATGCTGCTGTACGAGGTAGTCGGCCAGGGCGTAGCCTTCGGCGTACAGGGCATATACCTGCATTTTGTCGTTGGGGTACTCCTTGATGTTCAGCAGGTTTCGCAGGGGAATTCGCTGGTTATTCTTCAAAACCTGGTTCAGTGTGCGGGCCTGTACCGCTCGTTCGCAGTCTGCTTCGACCAGTGTGGCAGCTCCTTCGTCGGCCCAGCGGGGCAGCGGACGCTTGAAATAGGAGGCCAGAATGGTGTGATTGACTTCATGAGGAATGACCGAGTCGAGGATGCGTTCGAGGCTGCCGTTTACCTCCATGTTCCAGCCAAAAACTTGGCCATTGTCGAAGGAAAACGTCGTCGCTCCGGAGGCTCCAATGCGGCCCACGTTCACTTTGATTGGGCAGGGTTCTTTCCAGGGTGGCATTTCCTGGGCGAGCCACTGTTCAGAGAGTTCTTTTCGCCAGAATTCCGCAGCTTTTGCGGCCTTTTGTGCGATTTCGTCAGTCGCGGCAGTGACAACGAAATTCCTCGTGCGTACTGTCGCAGCAGAGACCGTTGAGGCAACACAGAGAATGGCGATGGCAAACATCAGCCGAGTCGATGGAGCATCCATGCACATGACTGCGAATTCTGGGAGTAGTTTTGCGGGGAATTGCTCTGCGGCGAATGCGAGAGCCAATCGGAAGGAGCGACGCTGCTAATCCATTGCGGCGTCGCTGAGGGATCTTCTACGCAATCGCAGTGCCAGTATGTCCAGCCAAGCGAGAAGCGAACCCAAATGTTCTACGTAAGCCACTAGAAGACATGGCCTTGCGCCACCAGCAAAAACTGCCGATCATCCTGGCCAGCATGGAATGACCTTGTAATTTCTACAAGGCAGATGATTAACGAGGGGAGAGAAGCATCGGGGTGCTACTTCAGCGGGGGCGAAAGCTGACTGGTCCCACCCAGCACTTGTTCGCCGCGTTCAATGAGCAAAGTGGGATCGGCAGGGCCTTTTTCGGGGCGCAGAATTCGGAACGTACCCACTCGTAGCGTGTTCAGAAAGTCGGTGAGATGCCCACGCATGATTACAAGGAAGTCATCCAGCTCAGTGGGTGAAAGGTCATACCTCAGCAGAGTGGTTTCTTCATCGCTACGCTGTCGAATGAGCCGGGCCAGTGTGTTCCCTTCGCTCCGATAAAGTGCTCCTTCAACATACGCTCGGCGCAGGCCACCGTTTGCGTCGAAGTGGTAACAACGGTCGGCATGAAAGTAGACAGACCACACGCCATTTGGCCGGATGCCAGTAACTATCGGAGTGGTTGATTCATCAAGTTCCAACTCCCAGCGGGGATTCGCTGTGACGAGTTCGGCATACAGGTCTTCGCGGTCTTCTTCAATTCGAGCCATGTCATTGCTTTCTGGTGTTCAGGCTCAACCCAAATCCCATTGATCATCCCGCATTTCCAGGACACCGTCGTCGATGAGTTGCAGAGCGCGTTTACGAAGTCCGGAAAGACGCGTCTGTAGTTTCTCGTCGAGTTGGCTTTCGTCGACCGGAGCCAACAGGTTCAGCGCTGCCTGTGGTCGTTCGACAATGAGAATCAGGATTTCAGCAATTTCCATTCGGGTCCGATCATCAATTTGGGATGCGGACTTCAGGTATTCCTTGTAGTACGAAATGGCGGAGTCCCAGGCTTTGCGTTTACGAAATGCTCTGGCGAGCAGCAGCCATTCTTCCGGTGGCGGACTCCAGGTGCGATGCTCCTGCCGAATCAAACGGAGCTGATTAACCGCGGCGTGCGGTTTGTCAGCGTGCAGGAACTCCGAGAATTTGGCCTCACTTTGATTGAGTGGCACTCGATCGGACGAGGGGCGTTTGAGTTCGGACGTCGCCTTGGGGACCATCGGTTCGGTCGAAAGGGGAAGTGTGGGACGCTTCCCCTGCAGTACGGAAATCAGGTCCCAATCTTCACAGTCGACCCAGCGCCAGCGCAGGAAAATCAGGCCCACAATAGTACCGACAATGGCCCCGAGCAAATGCAGGAGTTCAGTCGTGGGGGCCACCCCGGTGAATCCGCAGAACAGCAGCGACTTAAGAAACAGCAGCGACGAGAAGAGAGCCACACTCACGTCCGCCACGCCAGCCTTTAAGCCAAGCCAGTAGAAGACAGAGAGTTCGTTTCGTGGCGCCCAAATCAGAGAGACGGCCATCAAACCGAAAATGGCAGATGAAGCACCAAAGGACATGCCTTCCTGCTGCGAAAACGCAAACTGCTCGATGGCTGACTCCGCCGCACCGATGACGAGATAGAGCGGGATGAACCGAGACCATCCCAGCTTGCCTTCGACAATGAGACCGAATCCCCACAGGAAGAACATGTTTCCGAGCAGGTGAATAATTCCGCCGTGGACAAACAGCGACGTCACCCACTGCAAGGGTGTCAAACCATTGCCGTATGACAGCGCAAATTGTTGTGACAGGTCGTGCGGGAGGAGCAAAGTCACCAACGCACTCAACACAATCAGCGAAACTGTGCCGATTGGTCGATGGTAAATAGGGGCGTCAGTGTTGAACGGCGCGATGATCATGCAAGGTGCGTGCGAACCACGTGGCTTCAGACAGACTCAGTCTATCTGACGGAGGGAAACGTTCACAGAACCGAAACAGACGACGCGTTTTTGACGCAGTTGGGGCATTTGGCGGAAATCTCGCCGTGTGATGCAATTTGCGTCAGGTGACATCAGATTGATGGTCGCCAGTTTCCCGAACACTGACCGGTCAACACGTCGCAACCAATTGAAGAAAATAACGTTACGACACTTCAGGAACCACTAAACATGGACTGGCATGGGAGGTGCACTACCAATTGTCACTGCTGACAGGACAGAGTTTTCTAGAAAAAACCTTCGCATGCGAACTTTTTTTGTGAACTTTGTGTCTACCGGCAACGTACTACCAGTAAGCCATTCGAATTTTGTGTCAGGTGACACCGAAACAACCTGATTCAGAATTACCGGTGGCAACCAACGATTATTTGCCGTTTGTTTTAAATGGAGGGCAAGCGCAATGTTGGCAACCCGATATCATCACCCCGCCTTGCGGCAACTGACCGAGCAACTGCGTTACTCCCCGGTGGAACGCCGAGTAGAGCAGGTTGATCGAGCCGAGCAGCTCTACTACCGCATTAGCGACGACAGCACATATCCCTACCAGGATTTGTGCGAGCGCATTACCGGATTCCGTCCGGAGAAATACCCCGACCTGAAAATCGACGGGGACATTCTGCGCCATGATTTGCAGATGTTCGTCGAAGACCTCTCGGCAAGCGCCAACATACCGGTGGAGTCGGCCTCAGAGCCCGTGCTGACTGTGGATGATTTGAGTGCCCGGTACAACGTCTCAACCAAGACCGTCAGCCGCTGGAGAAAGCGCGGACTGCTCAGCCGGAAGTTCAAATTCGGTAACCGCTCTCGCGTAGGCTTCCTCCGCTCATCCGTCGAGAGGTTCGTCGCTCTACATCAGGAAGAAATCCAACGCGGCGAGAAGTTCTCGCAGTTCGCAGAAGATGAGAAGGTGAATCTCATTCAGCGCGCACGTGAACTGGCTTCGCGTGGCGAGCTTCCATCTGCCGTGGCCCGCCGAATTGCCAAGGAGTTTGGCCGTTCGCCAGAAGCCGTGCGGTACACGCTGAAGCAGTATGACTCGCGACATCCTGACACGGCTGTCTTCCCCAACGCAAAAGAATTGCTGACGGAGGAAACACGCCAGTTCATTTACGAGCAATTCAAACACGGGACACCGGTTGGCGACATCGCCAAACAGTGCGAGCGCAGCAAGAAAAGCGTGTATCGCATTGTCAACGAAGTGCGTGCGGAAACGCTCGCAGCGTCGCCGATTGCATACATGGACAGTGAGGAATTTCACGCGTCTGGCGCTGAAACAGTGATCCTCGGTAAGCCACCGGAAGTCGCCAAGTGTAACGTGCGGACGAAGGTTCCACCCGGACTCCCCTCATACCTGGCGAGTTTGTACACAGTCCCACTGCTGACTCGCGAACAGGAGCAGTACTACTTCCGTAAAATGAACTTCCTGAAGTTCAAAGCGGAAGCAGAACGTCAAAAAATCGATGCCCGTCGGCCACGTGTAAAGCAACTCGACCTTGTGGAAAAGTTGGTCCGCGAAGCACACGCCGTCAAGAACTTCCTCATCCGCAGCAACCTGCGGCTGGTCGTGTCGATTGCCAAGCGGCACATGACACCATCAGCGAGCTTCTTCGAAATGGTCAGCGATGGGAATATGTCGCTCATCCGTGCCATTGAGAAGTTTGACTACACGAAGGGGAACAAGTTCTCGACTTACGCCACATGGGCGATTATGAAGAACTATGCCCGCTCGATTCCGGCAGAGTCGCGCCAACTCGATCGCTTCCGTACCGGAAATGATGAGGCGTTCCTGCTGTCGCCCGAGGAGCGCACCAGCCAGTACGCCGACGAGTCCAACAACGCTCGTCAGCACGAGGTGATCATGTCGATTCTCGACAAACTCGATGACCGTGAACGCAGCATTATTGTGCACCGATTCGGACTCGAAAGAGGAACCGAACCGGAAACGCTCGAGCAGGTCGGCGAACGTATGGGCGTGACGAAGGAACGGATTCGTCAAATCGAGTCGCGTGCCATGCAGAAGATTCGCAAAATCGCCGCGATTCAGAAGGTCGACGTGCCAGGTTTCGAGTAAGCCAATTGACACTTCGCAGCTCCGCTGGCGTTTGGATTGCGCCGCGGAGCTGCGCTTCGGGAACTCACTCGGCAAAGTGGTCCCTGGGGCCGCAATTTCGCAATTGTCTGGCGCCAGTTGTGTCATGATGCTTGAATCTGGTCATAGCTGGCTACAATGCCTTGAGTAGACCTTTAGCTCAGGCCAGTTCCATCAACTCTTGCGAGATGTCCCCAGATGAAATTTACGTATTCCTTCCTGTTCCTCTCCCTTGCTCTGCTGTGCTCACTCGGATGTGGACCAAATCCATCTGAAGTGGTCGATGAGTCGACTGAGGAAACCACTACTGAACTTTCCGCGGAAGACCAGGCCCTCGTTGATCAGCAGAAGATTTGCCCGGTGGGTGGGAGCGAGCTGGGGAGCATGGGAACCCCCATCAAAGTGATGGTTGGTGAGCGTCCCGTGTTCCTATGCTGCGAAGGCTGTGAAAAGGCTTTGTTGGCCGATCCCGATAAGTATCTCGCCATCCTCGACAATCCTGAAGCAGAAGAGGCTCCAGAAGGTCAGAATGAAGAGGCCTCGCCGACTGAAGCGGAACCAGCTGAGGGTGAAGCAAACCCTTCCTAGACCGCAGCGAATTCATCTTGAACTAAAGAGGGGATTCCAGCTAAAAGCTGGGTTCCCCTCTTTTTTTGTTCACTCCCCCATTCCCACCACGTCAAATTGTTGAGCAGGGACGCTCGATGATCCTCCCAGGACGCCTCCTGGTAGTCGCGGCCGTTTGCGCGGCAATGGTGGGATGCGCTCAGTTGAACTTGCAGTCGGGCTTTTCGGCGAAGTCTCTTCGGAGAGGTGCAGACACTTACGATTTCCTCAGCGACGAGGGAGGCCCGCCAGAAGATTCGCCGCCGAAACGAGTTGCGGCGAATGAGGAGCAGTCTGAGTCGGTCGTCATTGACTCTCCGCACGACTCAGCGACCCAGACACTCATCGACATGGAACTTCGCGACGCCGCTCCGGCAGAGCGGGTGAAGTGGCTCGAGTTCCTCAGCAAAATGCCTGCGTCAGCAATCCCTTCCGCCTTGCGACAGCGCCGTAAGGGAGAATTGAATTTGCCGGCAGTTGCGGGGACGCCCGAGGAGGACGACGGCGAAAACATTCTCGCCGGTCACGATAGAGGCAGCGTCTCAGAGGATGTTTCGACAGCAGACGCGGTGGGCGGCAGTGAGGCACCCGCTCGAAAGCGCCCCTACGCCAACTTACTGCCGAAATTCGGGCTTTCTCAAATCCTGCCCGGCCACGAGGAGGATGACCAGGAATCAGAACAGGCGCCGGTCACTATCAAGCCGCTGGTCGTCGATGAACCGGAAATTGAAACTGAAGAACCCATCACGCCCGGAGCATCGCTGTGGCAGGACGAAGTTCGCAAGCTGATTTCGCTGCTGGAAGCCGACATATCCACGATGGACCCCGCCGATGGCGAGGAGCAGAATCTTTTCGTGAAACGTCAGGTCGCACTCCGAATGCTGCACTTGCTGATGAACGACCCGCAACAGGCTCAGCGAGTTATTCCCAATCTTCCGCCCGCCGAGCAAGAGTTCTGGACCAGCGTCTTCTGGGGACTTTCGTCCTATCTCAATGAAGAAAGTGTTGACAGTGCCAAACGCCGGCAAGACACGCTCAATCAACTGCGTGCTGCCGTGCGTCATTTGCAGGCGACCGCCCCCCTGGAACTGCGTCACTTGGCCTTCTGCAGCCAAATTGATGGCTTCGGCAGCTATGAGCCAATTGAGTCTGAGACGTTTGCGTCGGGACAGTCGGTGCTGCTCTACGGCGAACTCAGTGGCTTCCACAGTGAACCAAATGTCGACGGATTCTATGAAACCCGTATTCGGTCGAGCGTAGAAATCGTGAACGTCGACAGCGAGTTGGTGGTCGACCAATTCGACTTCGGTACGACACCCGATGTTTGCCGCGTTATGCGAAACGACTACTTCCAGTCGTTTAGAATCGACTTCCCGCAACTGTCTTCGGGCGAGTACGAACTTCGGCTGCGAGTACAGGACGAACAAACCGGAAAATCTGCGATCCAGACGCTGACGTTCGCAATTCGGTAGCTGCCTCCACAGCAATCCCATTGTCGCAAACTGCTCTTGCAAAGAGCCTTACGACAATCCAACTAAACAACGAGCAGTTTGTTGATCCAGAGCCCAAGGGTTTTCGTTTCAGTTGATGAATACGAACTTTCGCCAACGCGGCCAGAGTTTTGAGTTCCTTCAACTGGTTGGTCTGTCATGAAGACATTGCCACTCAACTGCAACAACTGCGGCGCACCTTTACCCGTACCGGAATCAACTCGCTACCTGACGTGTCAGTTTTGTGACACGCGACTCGAAGTCGTTCGAGAGGGGAATGCTGCGTTTACGAAAGTGCTCGGCGAGTTGCAGGAACGCACCGACCAAATATCGAGTGAAGTTCGGCGGCTCCAACTGGAAAACGAGTTGCTGAAGGTTGAACAGAACTGGGATCGAGAATCGAATGATCTCAAGTACCGTGGGCAGGATGGGAGAGGCTTTGAACCCTCTGCTGCCGGAGGTGTGTTCTTCATTGTTCTTGCGGTTGCGGCAGCCATCATTCTCTTGCTGCTGGGCGAAATCTTTCTGGGAGTTTTTGTTGGCCTGTTCGTCGGTTCTTTAGGAATCCTGCAAATTGTTGCTGCCTCGAATTACGAAGACTCATGGCGTCTGTACATGCGTCGCAAGCAACAGGTGCTCCGCGAAATCTCGGAACTGCCGGGAACGAGAAAGGCGAAGGGACCAGATCGCCACAACATGCCCGCCTCGTCACCATAAAACACGATACCGAATTCCATCCTCTGCATGGCCGGTTTTATGATCCGAGTTTCAGAAAACGTCGTTTCAGGGTGAGAACGGACTTTTAGATCTTCGTCTCAATCATTTGGGCGCAATTGACATGACAACACTACCACTCAATTGCAACAACTGCGGCGCACCATTGCCAGTACCAGAATCGACCAGGTACCTCACCTGTCAGTTTTGTCACACGCAGTTAGAGGTCGTTCGCGACGGCAATGCTGCGTTCACAAAAGTGCTGGATGCACTGCAAGAACGGACCGAACAAATCTCAGCAGATGTGCGCCGCCTGGAACTCAAGAATGAACTGCTGACGCTGGAGCACAATTGGGACCGTGAGTCGGAACGGCTGAAACTACGTAACAAGCATGGTGGCACCTACGAACCAAGTGCTGCTCTCGCCGTCTTCGTGATTGCCGTCGGCATAGTCATGGGGGTGGGAATGGGAACGTATTTTAGTCCATTGTTTGGGTTCCTGGCACTCGTAGTCGGTGTAGCCAGCGGAATTCATCAACTCATGGCTGCGTCGGCTTTTGATGCCGCGAGTAAACGCTATCAACAACGCAAGCAACAACTGCAACGTGAAATCAACGAACTGACGTAGAATTCGATCCTCGATTCGACGTCCATCCAGGACCGAAACAATCCTGGCATCCATCTCGGGCAGCCTTGACTCACGCAAGCGTTACGCGGAACATCGCGCTCCACTGACTAAAACTGCATCAACAGGACACGAACTCATCATGGAAGTCGCACTCGATGAACTCCGTCAGGCTGCCGAAACATCGGCCCGCGTGGGAGGAGAGATCCTGCAGTCGTGGGCTTCGCGGTTCACCAGCCGGGAGAAGAGCCCAGCCAATCTCGTAACGGAAGCGGACATTGCTTCACAGGAGGCAATTGAGTCGTTTCTGCGAGAACGATATCCCGACCATCAATTGCTGGGCGAAGAGAATCTGCTCGAAGAAGGAAATGACTCGGCCTACCGCTGGATTATCGACCCGCTGGACGGCACGGGAAACTATGTGCATCGCTTCCCGTACTATGCAGTTTCCATTGGACTGGAGTACGCCGGACGACTGATTGTGGGAGCGATTTATGATCCCAACCGGGACGAAATGTTCTCCGCGGCGGAGGGATGCGGGGCCACGCTGAATGAGGAGCCAATAGCCGTTTCGAATTCGACTCAGGCTTCGGAAGCGATGTGTATGGCGAGCCTGCCCATACGGTCCGATCGAAACCACCCCGCAGTGCGACGCTTTCTGAATGCGCTGGAGTCGGTGCAGTCGGTGCAACGAAGTGGATCGGCCGCACTCAACTTGTGCTCGGTGGCCTGCGGACGGGTTGATGCATTCTGGTCGAACAGCCTGAATGCTTGGGACATGGCTGCAGGCGTTGTGATTGTTCGCGAGGCGGGCGGACAGGTTTCAACAACAGACGGAGCCGAGTTCGACGTCAACGAGGCCGACTTGCTGTCGTCCAATGGTACCGATTTGCACGGAGCACTCGTCGACATTCTTGCATTGCACGATTAGTCAGGAACAACTCCGAAGTCGACTTCGGTCGCAAAGACTTTTCAGCAAATCAACTGGTATGCCGTTCGTGTAACCAATCCGCAATGCGACGCGCCGTAACGGACAACGGCAGTTCGGCCAGTTGCTGAGTGGTAACCCAACGGATTTCGCCGTCCGACGGACTCCCTTCTTGCCAGTTGGCAATTAGTGCGAGCAGCCGTATTCGATACCGCGTGACGGTGTGACGCACTTCCATTAAGTCGTCGTGTATCTCGGCGGTGACATTCCAGTCTCGCAGTAGAGTCTGACGCACTTCCTCATGAAGACGCCTGCTGATGGCTGGCGTCAATTTGCCGTCATGATCGACTGATTCCACACTGAACCGGGGAAAGTCCCACATGCCAGCCCAGCGTTCCTCTGAAGTTCGCTGACGAACGAGCCATTTGTTTTTGCGCTGAATGGCCACACAGGCGTCGACCACACGGGTGACGGCAATACGTTTCTGCAGGACGGGGAGTTCTTCCTGCCGACCAGACAAGAACGCACGGCAGGAACTTTTCAGGGGACATGCGTCGCATTGGGGGGCACTGACGCGACAGACGAGGGCGCCAAGTTCCATGAGGGCTTCATTAACCTTCGCAGGATTGCGGCAACTGGCGAACCTTTCTGCCAGCGCCCAGAGCTGGCGTTGTCCCGCCGCTGATTTGGGGTCACCGTCATAGGCCAACAGTCGTACGAACAACCGTAGCGTATTGGCCTCAAGAATTGGTGCGGGCTGGTTGTAGGCAAACGAAGCAATGGCTCCGGCGGTGTAACGACCAATCCCTTTGATTTCCAATAGCTGATCGACCTGCTTTGGAACTTGGCCGTTGAACTGTTCGCAAACCTGGATCGCACCAGTTCGCAAGTTACGCGCCCGGCTGTAGTATCCAAGCCCTTCCCACAGTCGTAATACGTCTGCCTCTTCAGATTCCGCCAGGGCTTCAACCGTTGGGAACTGCTTCATGAACCGTTCAAAGTACGGCACAACAGCCTGGACCGTTGTCTGCTGCAGCATGATTTCACTGACCCACACCCGGTAAGCGTTTCGCTCGACTCGCCAGGGCAAATCTCGCTGCGCATTTCGAAACCAGCTCGCGATCTTTTTTCGCATTTGGGCGAGGTCACGGCTGTCAAACTCTTCGACGTGTTCGTCGGCCATGGCGGGTCGTCTGCGGTGCTTTGCTGATCAGAACAAGAGGTGGCAGTTACTCGGAGTCAGATTCTGAGGGACCGTACATGCCTGGAACAGCAATACCATTGAGTCGCAAGTAGACGCACAAGTGAGCGCGGTGGTGAATACTATGGTTCAAAACCCAGGTGCGGATGACCACCATCTTAGGCATGGTCATCATAGCTTGTCCCTGTTTCAGGAGAGCCCAAAGCTTCATGAGTTCTTCGTCAGAAACGTTCTCCAATAGTTCACGAGCTGTCGCGACATTCTTGTCGAAGAGGGCAAGAATTTCCCGAGTCGACTGAAACTGCGGCGTCTTGTACGGCTCACCATCGACCGGATGAACGTCAAGTTCGTCCGTTGTAATGGTCATTGCCACCCAGCCGGCAACATCGGCCAAATGATTCGCGTTCCAGCCAATGCTGTTGAAGCGTTCGCCTGCTTTCCAGGGGAGTTTGTCGTCCGGAATGCATTCCAACACTTTCCTCGTGTTGGCCATTTCCATGTCGAATTCGGGAATTAAAGCTTGCGCCATGCTCATCTTACTGGACTCACGAAAGGAGTAATGAAACCCAAAAGAACAATAGGCTAAATACCACCAAGTGCAATCGCACGTCCGACGCGACCAATCCCCAGCACGTATGCGGCAACGCGCGGCGAGACTTTCTTTTCAGCAGCAATTTGGAACACCTTGCCGAATCCTTCCGCCATACGCTTAGCGAGTTCAACGCGAACTTTGTCGATGTCCCAGCGGAAATACTGCTGATTCTGCACCCACTCAAAATAAGAGACAGTGACCCCGCCCGCGTTCGCGAGAATATCCGGAATGACCAGGATGCCTTTCTGTTCGAAGATTTCATCCGCCTCCGGCGTGACCGGACTATTCGCCGCTTCAATGATGAGCTGCGCCCGAACATGTGGGGCGTTTTCTCCGGTCAACACTCCGCCAATTGCTGCCGGGATGAGAACATCGACTTCGGCGGCGAGAATGTCCTCGTTCTTGCAGGCGTCGGAGCCAGGAAATCCCTCAACTTTACGAGTCTCTTTCATGTATTCCATGAGAGCCGGGATGTCCAATCCTTCCGGATTCTGGATTCCGCCGAATGCGTCGGAGACAGCAACGACCCGGGCTCCCATTTCATGCAGAATGAGTGCGGCATAGCTCCCGACGTTGCCGAATCCCTGAACGGCCACCGTGACACCTTTGACTTCGCGGCGTAACTCCCGCAAAGCCGCCTCGGTGACAATGGCGACACCTCGACCAGTGGCCTCGACGCGACCATCTGCTCCGTGAAGTTCCACTGGTTTGCCGGTGACGCAGGCGGGACTGAAACCGTGGTACTTCTCGTATTGATTCGCAATCCAGGCCATGTGCTGGGCTCCCGTCCCCATGTCGGGGGCCGGGATATCTTTGTCAGGCCCAATGACGTCGTGAATTTCATCGACGAATTTTCTGGTAATACGCTCCATCTCTCCTTCAGAAAGCGTGGAGGGATCCACCGAAATGCCCCCCTTTGCTCCACCGTAAGGCAGATTCACCACAGCCGTCTTCCACGTCATGAGTTGGGCGAGTGACAGAACTTCTTCCCCATTCACCTCAGGGTGATACCGCAAACCTCCCTTCATGGGGCCGCGGGCTTTGTCGTGCTGGATGCGGTAGCCAATGTACGTCCCGATTTCGCCATTGTCCCGATGCATGGCGATTTGCACTTTCACCTGACGCAACGGCGTCAACATGAGCCTTCTCATGTTCGACGACAGGTCCATAACGTCAGCAGCCAGGTGAAAATAACGTTCCGCAGTTTCAATTGAAGTCACGACGGGCTCCTTCCGTATCGTTCACTGAACGGTTCGACTCGTTGAAAGACGGCGCGCATACTAGCCCGGATGGTCGAACAGGTCGAGACATTTCGCCCGTGGGTTGGTCTCACCCATGCGCCCAATGGTGGTCCAAAATTCGATATCTGGGTCCGGAATATCGACATACCGTGTCGGCAGCTTCGCAACAGACACACTGCCTTGTTGAAGGATTTTTCGTGCAACGACTGGCTCTTGCGCAATATGAACCAGAGTGCTTCCCGCATTGGTGGTAGAGAGTTGCGAGGGAATCTTCTAGCATGCGGATTGGTTGATGTGTTTCGGCTGGGTTTTGAGGAGTGTGCTGTGGTGCGAGTACTGTTATTGGCAATAGGGGTTTTGAGCGTTGTTGGCACAGTGCCGGCCAAGGCGGAGCAGCCCAACATTCTGTGGCTGACTGTCGAAGACATTGGTCCTGAACTGGGATGTTACGGCGATGCCTACGCCGACACACCAAACCTTGATCGGTTTGCCGGTCGGAGTTTGACCTACTTGAATGCGTGGTCAAATGCTCCGGTTTGTGCGCCAGCCCGGACGACACTCATCTCGGGCTTGTTCCCACCGAGCACCGGTTCCGAACACATGCGGAGCGAGACGCGACTGCCGGCAGACTTCAAGATGTATCCCGACTACATGCGCGACGCTGGCTACTTCTGTGTGAACCCCGGCAAGGAGGACTACAACCTCACCAAGGTGGGACCGGTCTGGGACAAGCTGGATAAAGGAAAGCCTTACGAGCAGCTCGCTCAGCATCAGCCCTTCATGGCGGTATTCAACGACACACGGACTCACGAAAGCAAAATTCGAACGCGTCCACACAAGTGGGTGCATGACCCGGCCAAAGCACGAATTCCTGCCTACCATCCCGACACGCTGGAAGTGCGTCAGGACTGGGCGCAGTACTACGACAACATCACGGACATGGACGGCTGGTTCCAGCAGCAGTTAGACGGATTGGAAGCTGCGGGACTGGCCGATAACACCATTGTCTTCTTCTACGGAGACCACGGCTCGGGCATGCCCCGCAGTAAACGCTGGCCGTTCAATTCCGGACTGCGAGTACCGTTCATTGTGCATATTCCCGCCAAGTTTGCGGACCTCGCACCATCGGAATACGGCTCAGGCAAGCAAACCGACCGACTCGTCAGTTTCGTCGATTTGGCGCCAACAATTCTGAGTCTGGCCGGAGTCAAACCACCTGAGCACTTGCAGGGCTACGCATTCCTCGGAAAGCATGCGGCGGCCGAACAACCATACGTCTACGGATTCCGCGGTCGCATGGATGAGCGTCTCGATTTGGTTCGCAGTGTTCGCAACAAGCGGTACATCTACATCCGGAATTACATGCCACACAAGGAATATGGCCAGCACGTCGCGTACATGTTCGAGACACCAACGACCACGAAATGGAAAGAGTTGTTTGATGCCGGCAAGCTGACCGAAGAGCAAAGCCATTTCTGGCGTCAAAAGCCAACCGAAGAACTGTACGACCTGGAGAATGATCCTGATGAAGTTCACAACCTGGCAGATTCCAGTGAACACCATGCGGTCTTAGCCGAATTGCGTGAGGCACACCGCAACTGGGTGTTCCGTGTACGCGACATCGGTTTCCTGCCGGAAGGTGAAGTACACACGCGTGGAGCAACGTCATCACCCTATGAAGTTGGTCATAACAACGCTGAGTACAACCTGGATGCCGTCTGGGACATGGCCAACGCGGCCTCTCTTCTAAAGAAGGAAGATGACAACAAGCTCTTGGCAGGTCTGAATGGCTCTGACAGTGCCGTGCGATATTGGGCAGCCCTTGGTCTGCTGATGCGCGGGGAACGTGGGGCGAAACTCGGACACGAGGCACTTCGCAACGCGCTGTCCGAAGACGATTCGATTTACGTGCGGACTGTTGCCGCAGAGATTCTCGTACGCTTTGGGAACGAAGCAGATAAACAGGCAGGCCTGAAGCACCTGATTGCCGCCGCAGACGGAAGCAAGTCAGGAGTACATTCGGCCATTCAGGCGATGAATGTCATCGACCAACTCGACGAACAGGCAGCCAGTCTGTTGCCTCAGGTCAAGAAACTGCCCATGAAAGGAGACTGGGCTACCGGTCGATACGCCAGCTACGTGCCACGACTGATCGAGACCACAATCGAGGACCTGGCCCAATAGGGAAAGTTTCTTACAGGTCACCAGCACCACCATGACGCGAGAAAAGCGATCAGCAACGCGCAAGTTAACAGGCACCATCCGACGTGGGTGGTGCCTGTTTCGTTTTCGGGGGTAAAGATTTGCAGGGTGTGTGTGCAGCAAGTCGCTGTATTATGGTGGGTTACGTCCGCGAGTCAGTCCTGGAACTGAGTGTGCATTGAACGACTTGCGTAATTTGACGCGGAGGTCAGTCCTGGCTGAGTGTGTTGAGGTAATGTGCTGCATCAGCGAGAACCGGGTCGATAGCCCGCTGTTGGATGCTGTGCGGAGGGTTCCAGGGAAACCACTCGCTCCCCAAGTGCTCGGTATGCGTAATGGGATGATCCTCCAACAGCCTACCCAGGAAAATGACCAGCGTTTTCATTTTCCGCTTGCCGCCAGTGCGTCGGTTCTGGACCTCGTATTCGGTCGCGTAGCGAAACTCCGGGTCCAACTGCACCAGTTCACGGGGAATACCGGTTTCTTCTTCCATTTCGCGCAGCGCGCACTCGATTTCGGTTTCGCCAGGGTCAACGTGTCCTTTCGGAAAGTCCCAGCGCTCTGCGTGCCGCATCAGGAGAAACGACTCGACTGGTTCCCCACGCAACAGCAATACCCCACACGATTTGATTTCACTCATTGAAAGTAGACCTCCTCCCTGGTTTGATGGGGGGAGCATCATACAAGTTCATTTCGTCGAAGTCACCGCGTTTCGCGCGAGTTCTTTCTGCCGCAACGGCTATGGAATGGTCAGGCCTTCCCGAATGGCAAACCGCGTTAATTCGACGCGGTCATGAATACCGAGCTTTTGCATAATCCGATACTTGTGACTCTCGATGGCTCGTTCTGAAAGCATCATCGCTTTGGCGACTTCCTTGACGCTTTCACCACGTACCAGGTGACGCAGCACCTCCAGTTGACGGCTTGTCAGTCCACTGAGGTAGGTGGTTGATTTCACCTGGAATTCCTGCTGGGTTGAGTCGAACTCCAGACGATCAAATACGCGTTCGGAGTACCGTTTTTCCCCCTGAAGAATAGCCCGTAAATTTGCGACGAGTTGTGTAAAGGAGTCCGACTTCAGGAGGTAGCCGGCAACATCGAGCCGAAGAGCCTGCTCGACGAGGACATCGCTCTCAAATCCTGTCAGGAAGACGATTTTTGTCGCGGGAAACCTTGAGGCCACTTCTTCCGCAACAGTGAATGCCCCCCTTCCGGCCAGTTCCACATCCATGATGATGACATCCGGCACCTGTTCGACAATCTGAAAGAATGCTTTACTGGAGTCGGTCGACGTAGCGACAACCTGCCAGTTGGGATCTTTCGAAAACATGGCAACCAGGCCATCCAGAAACATCTGTTGCGAGTCAGCCAGCAGGATTCTGATAGTATTTGCTCTCATTTGAAGGGTCCTCGCACTGCGAAATGTGAACAAAACAACAGTATCCAGTCGTATAGGTCTCGGTCAAGGTAAGATTCCCGCGAATCGGAGCCATTTGCGCAGCTAGAGTAGGAATTAGCACGACTGAGTGTTTTCCCTCACCGAAATCTTGAGGCAGGCGAATTCAGAGGTGGACTCGCGCAAATCCTTTGATATTCTCGGTATTCAGTCGCTACTTGGTCGCTGATTCCGGCTCTCGTGCCCCGCCCCATTGGAGTATCCCTTCTGGTGCCTTTGAACGAACTTCCCCCCCAGCAATTGGCGCTCTCGGAGGAAATCCGGGCGTTTGACGTCGCGCGGGCCGACGAAGTCGAGGCGAAGCATCAGCTATTGATTGAATACCTGCACCTTAAAGGGCTCGATGCGCTGTTGCTGCAGTCGCCCGAAATGTTTCGCTGGCTGACAGCCGGGGCGAGCAATCAGCGTCTGGATGGGCGAACCTTTGCCGCGTTGTTCATCACGCGAGAAGCGCGAGTCGTGCTGTGCAGTCAGGTCGATTCGCCACAGTTGTTCGACCGCGACCTCAACGGCTTCGGCTTTCTGCTCAAAGAACGCCCCTGGACCGACGACCCCGAATCATTACGGCAAGATTGTCTCCGGACCCGTCGCGTCGGCAGTGACATCTGGTATCCCGGAGCCGTCAACGTGGGCGGAGAACTCGTTGATTTCCGCCTGAAACTCACTGCACGAGAACAACAACTGGCCCGCGAAGTCGGCGCCCAGTTGACTCACGCAGTCGAAGCGACTGGACGAACGGTTTCTCGCGGCGAATCAGAGTTGGAAATCATGGGGCAGTTGTCCCACCGGCTGTTGAAGCATGGCATTCGGCCTGTGCAACTTCAGATTCTGGCCGACGGACGCACGCAGCGCTACCGCAGCTGGACGGCAGGCCCCGACGCGGTCAATGAACACTGCACGTTGGTTGCAGTCGGAGGGCGGGCGGGAATTCATGTTGGTGTCGCTCGTACGATTTCTTTCGGAGCCCCGAACGCTTCACTGCAGGATCCATTCGACATCGCCACACTACTTCAGGCAACTGGAATCCATTTTTCCACGGTGGGCTGGCGGTTCGAAGAAACGTGGCAGCGAGTGGAACGGATTTACGAAAAGTTTGGCGTTCCCGACGAATGGCGACTGGCAGAGCAGGGAGAGTTCCTCGGCTGCGGCCCTTGCGAACAGCGGTTCACGCCACGATGCAATCGGGAGATTCCTTCGGATTCGCTCCTGTGCTGGCATCCCAGCGTGCGAAGTGGTCTGGTGATGGACACCTGCCTTATCCACGCCGCCGGGCCAGAAGTCGTAACACCCGCAATGAACTGGCCCACGGTCTCGGTGCGTGTGAAAACCAAGGAAATCACACTTCCGGCCATCCTCATTCGGGAACAATCCTAGTTGCAGAACATTGACGAGAGTTGCTCTCAGAATTCCGGCCTGCGGTGGAGTTCGTAGCCTACAGTGATTAACCTCTTCAATGAATTCTGTCACTACCCCAAACGCGATCGTGGAATGCAAGGTCTTCGCCACCACTGTTTTGCTATCGGATGTAGCATCGTACTGTTGGCGGCAACCGCCGCGGCCCAAACGCCCGCACCGGTCACGCCACCTCAGGAAGTGACTACCCCCGTGACAAACTCCGGAAGTGTGCTGAAATTCAAAGATTTGTGGTTCGAAATTGTCATTACCCTCGGCATGGGTGGGTTGGCACTCTTCGCCGTATGTCGTTCATCGCCGCGTAACTGATTCCTTTTCGTCCTAGTTCGCGACTAAGAGAAACGCTGTTGTTTCTCGCGTTTCATGTTTTTCACCACATTCTGGTGAGCCTTCCCAACGGATGTTTCCCAGGAATTGCTGAGTATGACGTCTCGACGAAATTCCGATTCCGTCGTTGTCTCCGGCATGGGCATGGTGACACCTTTGGGTGTGAACGCACCCGAGAGTTGGGCGCGTCTGCTGGATGGTGCCACCGCCGGTGAATGGCTGACCGACACTAGCTGGACGCGGCCATTCGAGCAGCCGCCACGACCGTGGGCCGGCTGTCCCGTGGCAATTCCGCGAGCGGCACATATCGCCTCGCGCCTCGTGCAACTCAGCCAACTTGCTGTGCGTGAAGCAGTAGAAACAGCAGGCGGTATTGATCATGTTCCCCCCGAACGCCGTGCCTGTGTCATTGGCACCAGTAAAATCGATCTCGCCTCGCTGGATGCACCAAATCCAGTTGAGGCCATGTTTCGCCCAAATGACCCGGCGGTTCAAATCGCTCAGGAATTCGACTGTCAGGCAGCGGCACTTTGCCCCGTGGCCGCCTGTGCGACAGGAACCGTGAGCCTGCTGAGAGCCGCTCAACTTATCAGGCAGGGCGTCGCAGATTTGGTCATTGCCGGCAGCGTCGATGCTTCGCTGCATCCTTCACTCTTGGCTTCCTATGACCGACTCGGCGTTATGGCCCGCCCTTTGGGTCAACCGAATCAGGCTTGCCGTCCTTTCGATGAAGACCGATCGGGCTTCCTGGTTGGAGAGGGCGCGGCAGCGTTCATCCTGGAACGGGCCGACTGTACCGACAAACACTTGGGAAAAGTGCAACTTCTTGGGGGAAGCATGGCGGCCGACCCCAGTGGCATGACGCTCGTCGACAGCACCGGTTCCCGCCTTGCCCACCTGATTCGTTTGGCCTTGGAACAGTGTCAAATTTCACCCAATGAAATTGACGCAGTGAGCCTGCACGGAACGGCAACTCGCATGAATGACCTGGCTGAAAGCCGGGGCCTGCAACTCGTATTTGGACGTAAACTCCCTGAGGTGCCAGCATTTGCGACAAAGGGCGCCACGGGACATTTGATGGGGGCCGCCGGATCGGTCGAATCAGCATTCGCGGTCATGAGCCTTCAGCAGCAGGTTTTGCCGCCGACGTCGAATCTTCGTCAACAGGATCCGGAATGTAAGCTGCTGCTTACCCAAGAGGCACAATCCGCTCAGTTACGGACAGTCCTCAAGTTATCATTGGGGTTCGGTGGACATATGGCGGCGGTCGTAATCCGGTGTTGATACCGGAATGTCTGTTTGCAACAATTCGCGACCGTAATTTCGTGGCCCTTTGGCCCACCTTGATGTAACAAAATATGTTTGTGAGTTGATGATGAAACGTGCGACAATTGAAACCCTGCTGACAAAAGCTCAGGAACTGCAATCGGCAGTGGAACAACACGTGGGAGCGGAGAACGCAGCGTCGCATCCCCAATGGAAAAACGCCAATGCCAAGCGGCGCCAACTCGTTCGTCGGCTGGCCAGCGTGACCGCTAAAGAGGAACTCGAAGCAGAACTCGTCGCCCGACGTGGATCAGACGAGTAGTTTATTGAATTAAGAGTAAGTTAAGCCGGAATTCGGTTCCGTTTCGGGTTGAAGCGGGCCAGGCCGAATTCCGGTTGTTTTTTTATTTGAAGAGCGCGGCGCGCAGTGCCCGCAACACGCGCTAATCAAATTCGGGTGGATTCCAATCTCCCCAATGCTCTAGATATTGCTTGTAGGCTGGCTGACCATCCTGGCGTTCTTCGAGCCATTGCCGTGTTTCTTCCACAATGGCCTGCTCCTCGTCGAGTTCCAGCTCTCCCATGAGCACCCGACTGCGCAGAAAAACAAAATACGTGTCGAGCACATCACCGCGGCAGTAATCGTTCACCAGTTTGACGTCACCATTGTCAAACATGTCCTGGACCATGGAACCATCGACGCCGGTCTTGCCCGGCTTTCCGATGAGATTGGCAATCAGGTTCAGCCCCCCGGTCAGCCGAATGGCGCTGAAGTTGGAGAAGAAATCGCACAGGTCAATGTGCGAGCGACTGTTGTACCGGTTCCGCGACTGTTCATAGCTGGGAGCGTTGACATTAAACCATTCCGGCACCGCATAGCCGTAGCGGAAGGCGGCCAGTTCCAGGACCGGCAGGTCATAGCCTCGACCGTTAAACGTCACGAGTCGCGGTCGCCCGTAAGCGCGCCAGCCAGCCCAGAAGTGCTTCACCATCACGGCGGGACGGAATTGCGGTTCGTCGAGGACGACAAGATCAATCAGGCGAAAGTCCGGAGCCACTTTTGCGATGGTCACCGAGGCCGGGAGCACAAATGTCGGAGGGAGGACATCCTTCCCGGTCTTTTCCAAGAGTTCATCGCGATAACGCCGAATGGCCTGCTTGGGTGTGAGGTCGTCCTTGGGATAGCGCAACTGTTTGATGAGTGCGCCGTCGCCCACGGCTTCGATGTCGAATACCAGATACGCCACACGTTGGGCATCAGCCATTTCATCAATCCTTCGTGCACATATGCGAAGCTCGGGAATCAAGCACTCCGCGGTGCTTAAGAGTTACCATCTTCAACGAGTTGCGCAACATCTGCGTCCAACTGCCGCCAACTGCTCGAAAGTTTCTGGCGTTCGGTGTCAGAAATTTGCTGCAGTTTTCGTCGGGCATCGCTGTAGCGCTTCTTGTAGGCGAGCAGAGCCGCTTCACCGAGCCGCGCTTCGGTCTGAAAGCGAGGATCATCACCGCTCGCACTCTCCAGAACCAGCAACTGTTTTTCGGCATCGGGCCAGTAGCGAGGATCTTTCAGGTACAACAGTGCAAGTTGTTCATTGGCACGGTTCACCCATTGCCGATCGGACTTGTGGTAAAACTCCACAGCGCGAAACGCGTCGATGTTGTCGACCATGAGCATCGCTTTGACGAATTGCTCGCGGGCCGAACCTTCCGCTGCAATTGACTCTCCCAGTACGTTTTCATTGGGCGGCGGAATGCGCGGCCGCACGTACCAGCCGAGCCCCGCAGCTAACAGTGCGGTCAACACGGCCAGTGCTGGCAGCCAAATCTTTGTCGTCGGCAATCCACTGCGGGCCGGAATGGGGCCGCTTTCACTGATGTCAACGTCTTCGCCCGTTTTCAAGGCCTTCGCAATGCGGCGAATATCGTTCAGTGCGGAAGCGGCGTCCGGGTAACGATCTTCCGGATCACGCGACATCATGCGGGCAATGACATCGCACACCACTTTGGGGACATCAGGCCGCAGTTTGTTTAAGGGCTCAGCGGTTTCACTGACATGTTTGAAGGCGACGCTGACGGCATTGTCACCGCTGAATGGCGGGCGCCCGGCCAACATGTGATAGCAACTGACGCCGAATGAGTACTGATCACTCCGCTGATCCACCTTACGTCCCTGCACCTGCTCAGGGCTCATGTAAAGCGGCGTTCCCATGGTCACGCCCTCCTGAGTCAGGTCAAGCCGTTCCCCTCCCTGTAGCTGAGCGAGCCCAAAGTCTGCGACTTTGGCTTCGCCGCGGCGGGTGATCATGATGTTCTCAGGCTTAATGTCACGGTGCACAATGCCCCGCTCACCAGCCACGGCCAGGGCAGACAACACCTGACGCATGAAATGCAGTGCGACATTCAAATCGAGCGGCCCGCGCCTTTTCAGAAAGGCCTTGAGTGTTTGGCCGTCGACGTATTCCTGCGCAATGAAGTGCTGATCGCTCTCGCAACCAAATGTGTAAACCTGCACGATGTTGACGTGGTTCAGTCCGGCAGCCGCCTTGGCTTCGGTCTGAAATCGAGCCACGTAGGTTTTGTCGGTCATTAAGTCGGACCGGAGCAGCTTCAGCGCGACGTTGCGGCGCAAAGTCGTTTGCTCCGCCAGCCAAACCTCAGCCATCCCCCCTTTACCGAGCGGACGCAGCAGGCGAAACTCACCCAACACGGCTCCCGCCTTACGTATATCGGAAGAGGTACCGGCGCCAGCAGCGGCACCACCATCTGTCTTGACCAGACGCGTTTCTTCGACTTCGCTGGAGCTGGAATCTTGGCTTTGCTCGGGGGACTCACTCATTGACGCACTTCACCGGGATGAAATTGGACCAGCACAACCAGGCCGGAATGTCGTTGGACATTTCTCCCGGTTCGCCAGCCCCGCAGGCAATCTCAACTGAAGACATGATGTCGGAAAAGTATATCGCATTCGGGGAGCAGACAGAATAGGGGCTGCAGCGGGAATTTAGAGAAGAAGAGTCAACGGCCCCTCGAGTCTTTACAGTCCGTCGGTTGTTGACGAGACTGAGGCATGCTCCGAATCTACCTGCCATCGCTGTTTTTCGCCTTTCTCGTGTCCACGGCAACTGCCGCCGCTCCCGATGTATCTGGTCTCGAACCGACGGGAGTACAAGCTGGCCAATCGGCTGATTTGGTGCTGCAGGGCAAACCTGCGTTGCCCCTTTCCGTAGTGACCGACTACCCGGGACTCGCCGTTACGGTTTCGGAGGACGGGAAGTCACTGCATGTTGATGCGGCTCAGGCACCCGCTGGAGTCGCGTTTCTGCGATTCCACAATCCCGAAGGAGCCTCGGACCTCATCCCGTTACACATTGGTCTGCTACCCGAGACGACGGAAACGGAACCAAACAATCATTGGCGCGATGCCCAGAATGTTGCCGCACAAACCACCATCAACGGTGTCCTGCATGCTGGCGGCGAAGTCGACACATTCGGCTGTGAATTGGAGCAGGGGCAAACACTCGTTGCTGCGGTCGATGCAAATACGGCACTGGCCTCCCCCATGGATGCAGTCCTACAAATTCTCTCGCCGGAAGGATTCGTCCTCGAACAGGTGGACGACGCATACGGCAACGACCCGCAACTGACTTTCGTCGTCCCAACGACAGGTCGCTACTTCGTGCGGCTGTTCGCCTTTCCCTCTGCTCCTAACAGCACCATCAATTTTGCCGGTGGGAAAGACTATCAATATCGTCTGACACTCACGAACGGTCCGTTCATCGACCATCTTTTCGAAGGCGCTGAAGGACAATTGAATCCGCATGGGTGGAATCTTGGCGAGGGTGTCGACGTAGCGAACACGCCAGGCCGGCACCATTATCGGCGACTGTTGAATCTGTCGCTGCCCGCAAATGTCATCACCCAAGGCGGCGAGGCTCCTGTTCCGCTCACGTTAAGAACACGCTTGCAGGGACATATTAGTCCGCGTGAGGCCAAACGTTTTCAGTTCACGGGGACGAAAAGTGCTGCACTGAGAATTCGGGTACGTGCTCAGGCCCTGTACTCCGAACTCGATCCTCTCGTCCAGATTCTCGACGCCGAAGGTAAACTGCTCAAAGAACTTGATGACGTCGGTCGCGACAACCGTGACGTCGACGCGTCCTGGACGCCGCCAGCCGACGCGAACTACACGCTGGTACTGCAGGACCGCTTTGGCCATGGCGGCGAACGCTACTTTTTCGAGACTCTTGTCGAAGAAGATCAGCCCCGAGCTGATTTGACTGTCACAGCCAATCATTTCGAAGCGACCGTTGACAAGCCGCTGGAAATCGAAATTCAAATTGCACGTGCGGGCCTGCAGTCACCGCTGGAAATCACAGCGACCGGCCTGCCTGAGGGGGCGAAAGTGACACCGGTCATTTCGGAACCAAAGGGAGATTCCTCCAAGAAGGTCACCCTGAAAATCGAACACGACGGAAGCACACCGTTCAGTGGTTCCATTCAAATCATCGCGACCATTCCTGACGCGCCCGGTGAGCCCATTGTGGCGACCGCTCCCACGAAGTTGACAGGTATCAGGGCCAGTAGCATTTGGCTGACGCTCCCAGTAAAGGCCGCAGAGGCGACCGAAGAGAAATAACGTGGGCATACCACCGGCAGCCTGAACGGCACGCGAGGAATTCGACGGGCAGAATGCCCTGTCAATGAGCCGGTTCAGCCTCGACAACTTCGGTGGAATCTGCGAGAACGCAGTTCGTCAGAATTTGAAGTTCATTCCACCACGTGACATCAGACTCATGCCGGTACCAAAACAGCGAATTGCCACTCTTCTTGCCTCAGGCGAACCGGAAACCGAAGTTGAACTCGGCGGCTGGGTCCGCACACGCCGTGACTCCAAGCACGGATTCTCGTTCATCGAACTGAACGACGGTTCCTGCATGGCCAACCTGCAAATCGTGGTCGATGCCGATGTCCCCGGTTATGCCGAAACCATTAAGCAGGTGTCGACAGGATCGAGTGTTTGGATTCGCGGTGTGATTAAGGAATCGCAGGGAGCCAAACAACGGATTGAACTGCACGCAAAGTCGCTCACTTTGGTTGGCACAGCCGACCCCGAAACGTATCCATTGCAGAAGAAGCGACACAGCTTCGAGTTCCTGCGGGAAATTGCCCACCTGCGGCCGAGGACCAATACGTTTGGTGCAATCGCTCGTGTGCGAAACTGCGTTTGCTGGGCGATTCACCAGTTCTTTCAGGAGCGGGGATTCCTGTATTTGCAAACGCCGCTCATTACCACGAGCGACTGCGAAGGGGCTGGTGAAATGTTCACGGTCACCACGTTGCTCAAGCCTGACTCTTCAGCAACGCAGCCTCTGCCGAAAAATGACAAAGGCCTCGTGGACTACACGCAGGACTTCTTTGCCCGACACGCCGCCCTGACCGTTTCAGGGCAACTGGAAGGGGAAATCTACGCCACGGCGGTCGGTCCCATTTACACGTTTGGTCCGACGTTTCGTGCGGAGAATTCCCACACCACGCGGCACCTTTCCGAATTCTGGATGATCGAACCGGAAATGCCGTTCTACTCACTCAGCGACAACATGCAGTTGGCCGAAGAGTTCATCAAGTTCATCATCCAGTCAACGCTCGATCGCTGCGGTGAAGATTTACAGTTCTTCAATGATCGCATCGACAACACGGTACTTGAGACATTGAATCACATTCTCGCCCACGAGTTTCGCCGAGTCTCTTACACGGAAGCCGTTGACCTGCTGCTGCAGAGCAACAAGGAGTGGGAGTATCCGGTCGAGTGGGGCACCAACCTGCAGGCCGAACACGAACGCTGGCTGACGGAAGAACACTTCAAGCAGCCCATCATTGTGTACGACTACCCCCGCTGCATTAAGCCGTTTTACATGTACTGCAACGAGGATGAAAAAACCGTCCGGGCCATGGACGTACTCGTGCCGGGCGTGGGGGAAATCATTGGTGGCAGTCAGCGTGAAGACCGCCTCGATGTCCTTACCGCCCGTATGGAGGAGGGTGGCCTGAACGTCGAAGACTACTGGTGGTACACCGACCTCCGCCGCTACGGCACCGTCCCCCACTCCGGCTTCGGCCTCGGCCTCGAACGCATTCTGCTACTCCTCACCGGCATGCAGAACATCCGAGACGTCATTCCGTTCCCGAGAACGCCCGGGCACGCAGGGTTTGGCGGGAATCCCTATTAAACTCTAAGGTCAATTCCCCGATGAGCTGTGAACTTCGTCACTGCGCATGACCATGTCGAAGGACACATGAGGATATTGTTCCTCAACGCCAAGCTTGCGGACGACAAACTCGTCGGGCATTTTCTGCATTCCCACGAAATTGCCCCGAAGAAACCTCGCTGACGAATGCCCGCAAACGTCAGCCCTGTAGTCCGGTCCGCTGGAACTTCCACGCAAGACCTGCCAAGATGCCTCGCATCATTTGGTTTTGATTTGATTGCAGAAGGCGTGTTATGGCTGACCTTGGTGGATTGACTCCAGAGAACGCAGTTCCCGAATCCGAAGCTGATCGTGGTAAACCGTGGTATCGACTTTTGAATCGCTACCACGTCTTTGTGCTGGTTGTTGCAGCGCTGGGATGGCTGTTCGATTGCCTGGACCAGCAGTTGTTCATTCTTGCTCGTCCTGCAGCCATGAAAGAGCTGGTCGTTGCGGAAGACTACCCCAAACTTTCAGCCGATGAGCTGAATCTGAAGCGACGGCAAATGGGAGACTATGCCACCTCCATTTTCATTGCCGGCTGGGCCTGCGGTGGATTGCTGTTCGGCATGCTGGGAGACAAAATCGGTCGTGCGAAGACAATGTTCATCACCATTCTGATGTATTCGCTCTGCACCGGGTTGAGTGCATTTTCCACAGGCGTATGGGACTTTTCGTTCTATCGCTTCCTTACAGGCTTAGGTGTGGGGGGCGAGTTTGCGGTGGGGGTGGCACTGGTAGCAGAAGTCATGCCCGGACGGGCTCGTCCGTACTGTCTGGGACTGCTGCAGGCACTGTCGGCCATTGGAAACGTGAGTGCGGCCCTCATTAACCTTCAACTTGGTCTGGCTGCGGAGCAAGGCCTCCCCACCAGTCCGTGGCGGATTATGTTTATGGTGGGTGCCGTCCCGGCATTGCTGGCCCTCGTTGTTCGTGGCTGGCTGAAAGAACCAGAAAAATGGCAGCAGGCACAGGAACAGAAGAAGGACGACACCACACCGCAGCATGCTCTGGGGACGTATGGTGAATTGTTCAGCCATCCCACCTGGCGGAAGCACGCCATTCTCGGACTGCTGCTTGGTTGCTCCGGAATCATTGGGCTTTGGTCGGTAGGTTTTTTTGCTCCAGACCTCATTCGCTACGTGCAAACCCGTGGCGTTACAGAAGAAGTCTATGAGGAAGAACTGGCCCGAGCGGAAGCGGCGGGCGAGTCGCAAATAGTCGACGACGTCAAAGCACTCAAGGCGGCTCTCGAAGATTCCAAAACTGAAGTTGCCTTGGGTGAGTCCGCCAAAAAGCTCAAGGAGGAACTTGGCAAACGTATCGAAGGGAAGCTGGCAGGCTGGTCGAGTTTCACTTCAATTGCCATCAACATTGGTGCGTTTCTCGGTATGTTCGGATTTGGCAATCTTGCTCAAGTCATTGGACGCAAGCCGACGTTCGCCATTGGATTCGTGGCCGCACTCGTCAGCACGGTTTCCGTGTTTCTGTTCCTGGAGGATTTCTGGCAGGTGGTTGTGCTTGTTCCAATCATGGGATTCTGCCAGCTCTCGCTATTCGCAGGATACGCCATTTACTTCCCAGAGCTGTTCCCAACTCGGCTGCGTTCGACGGGAACCAGCTTCTGTTACAACGTGGGACGGTTTCTGGCTGCACTTGGTCCCGTCGTCAAAGCACAGTTGGAAGCATTCTTCCACAACCCGGACGACCGCATTCAGTCCTTGCGTTACGCTGGTGTGACGATGTGTAGCGTGTTCCTCATCGGACTCCTCGTGTTGCCGTTCCTGCCTGAAACCAAGGATCAGCCATTACCGGAATAGTGGCCCCGTCGCCATGCCTGAGTTGCCCGACATTGCGTGTTACGTCGATGCGTTGCAGTCGCGCATTGTGGGGCAGCCTGTTCAGGATGTTCGAATTGCCGGCCCTTCGTTGTTGAAGACTTTTGATCCGCCACTTGAAGTTCTCAATGAACGACTGGTGGTGGAGGTGCGTCGCCTGGGGAAGAAAATTGCCATTGGATTCGATGGCAATTTGTGGATCGTACTCCACTTAATGATCGCCGGTCGTCTGCAGTGGAAAGATGTCACTGGCGCTGCGCTGGGGAAAATCGGGCAGGCGGCCATCGACTTTCCCCACGGCACATTACTCATCACCGAAGCGTCAACAAAGAAGCGGGCTGGACTGTGGCTGATTCGTTCGCGAGACCTCAAGTCGCACACGCCGACGGGACTTGATCCCCTGCACTGCAGCGAGAGTGAATTCATTGCCGCGGTGCGCAGTGAAAACCGAACATTGAAACGCGCGTTGACCCTGCAGCATCTCATCGCGGGCATTGGTAATGCGTACTCCGATGAAATCCTGCACAAGGCCCAGCTTCCGCCGCTGCAACTGACCAGCAATGTGACAGACGGACAGCTTCACCGGTTGTTTCTGTCGATGAAAGCGGTCCTCGCGGACTGGATCCAGCGGCACGCGTTCAACGCCAGCGAGGCGTGGCCCTCCAAGGTGACGGCTTTCCACCCCAAAATGGCGGTCCACGGGAGGTTTGGATTGCCATGCCCGGTATGCGGGGCGCCTGTTCAACGAATTTGCTATGCCCAGAATGAGGCGAATTACTGCGCGAAATGTCAGAACGAAGGTCAGGTTTACGCGGACCGTTCGCTCTCCCGTCTGCTGAAGGACGACTGGCCAACCCGCATTGAAGATTGGGATTAAGCCGCAAATCTTCACATGGTCTTCATCATCGCGGGCGTGTTGGTGGTCAAAAAGGCCCTTCACCACTACAACTTACGAATATCTTCCTGGTTCAATTATTGCCCGACACTTTCGCCGGCCCATTTCCCATATATTCGATGCCTTTTCGTACTTTTCACCGAGCGAGCATTTCGTGTCTCGCGTTGGTTTTGGCCCTATTGTGCAGCGTCACTGTCGCTGACGCTGCTGGTCCCGTTGCCATCGAGAACGTGCACATTGGATTCAATGGCCTGTTCAAAGTTGGTTGCTGGACGCGGTTGCAGTTTGACATTGTTGGCTCTGCCGGTAGCGTTGTTCACCCCGTCATTGTCGTCCCCGATCCTGACGGAAATTTGGTCGAGACACCTGTCGGTGATGTCACTCTCCCCGACACCGGTCGACACAGTGTCTCGCAAATGATCCGACTGGGTCGAATTGGGGCGGCCATTCGCATCGAGAACCGCACAGGGAACCGCAGCGTGCGTCTCAAGTCGGTCGCAACCGTAGGAACAACTCCCGATGCGAACGGGAATCCCATTCGGGCGGTGCAGCAGCATCACCAAATCTGGCTAATCCACGGTGACCAACCGGCATTCGACCACGCTCTCACGAGATGGGAACGAGACACAAAAGGCACGCTGAATCTCGTCAAGGTTGCTGACTTTTCCCTATTCGACACCGATCCCGGTGAAGGTCTCAACGCCGTCGTCATGTCAGGCGACGCACGCGTTACGGCTCCACAGTCTCGAATTCTCTCGCGTTGGGTGCAGCGGGGTGGACGCTTTGTCATATCGGTCGGTGGTGCCGTCAGCCAATTGCAACGCAATCCCGTGGCGGACTGGTTGCCCTTTCTGCCGTCTGGGCAAGGTTCGGCCCGGAACCTCGTGCCATTGCGACTGCTTGTTCCGAAGAGCAGTTCACTGAAAGTCATTGCCGACCTCCCCGCGGGTCAGTTCGAAGAAGGCTCGGGTAAATTTCTGGCGGGGTCACTGGTTGTGCGTGATTCCTTCGGAATGGGCCACGTCACCATGCTCGCTGTGCCACTGAATCTTGAGCCACTTCTCTCCTGGGATGGTGAGTCACAAGCAGAACTGGCAACCAAACTGCTCGATATTCATGCCCCCTGGGACGACAGCAACGTCGGCGACCAGGGAATGCAGTCGGAACTGAATCCCACGGGCGTCTCCGACTTTCAAACGCAGTTGGCGAATCAAATTGACACGTTTGCGGACATCAAGCCAGCCTCCAACTGGAGCATACTTGGTATGCTGGTGCTGCTCATTCTCATTGTCGGGCCACTCGACTACATATTGGTTCACTACCTGCTGAAACGGCCACACTTCACCTGGGTGACGCTCCCCGTGCTTGCCATTGGCTTTGGATTGATTTTACTTCAATGGAACAAGGCCGGTCGGGTTGATGAATTCACTTCACAACAACTGGAAATTCTGGACGTGGACGTTGAGCAGGGGCTCATTCGTTCGCGGTCCTGGATGAGCATGTACAGCCCGCAAACAAGACGTTACGAAATCCAGTTTGAATCAGCCGGAGAAGAGCTGAGCGGGAGTGGCAACTTCTCAATTTCCCCTCGGCTGGGTTGGATCGAGCGTCCGGAATCGGGCTACCGAGGCATGTACCACGAGGGAAGCATCGGCACGAATCGTCCTCGTTACGAAATGGTCAACGAGGGGGCCGAAATCGAAGGGTTTCCGATACTGGCCTATAGCTCTGCCGCTGTTGAATGCGAATGGGAGCGGGAGGGCGTCGACTTGCACTCCCTAGTCGACAGCGATTTGGCCGTCACACGCGGACACCGCCTGCACGGTTCATTCGCGCACCACTTCCCCGGAATTTTCGAAGACTGGTTTATCGCCTACGACGGATTGGCATACGCCTCCGTGGGGCGGTCTCCGCTGGCACCAGGAGTCGAATTCGACGCTGGCACAACGCGTTCCACCAATTTGACGTACGAACTCGCCGGTGGCCAAATTGCCTCGCAGTATTACGACCCGCTGTCGACGGACCAGGCAGAGATGGTTCGCACCATGTCGTTTCACCAACTCATGGGTGGAAGCCGTTATTCGCGACTTCATCATGCGGCACTTGGCGGACTCGACTGCTCTCGTCTCACGGAACTGGAACACGCGGTCCTGTGGGGCAAACTGAAATCAGCCCCACTGACGGCCCTGAACGTCGATGGTGCTCCACCAGCGAATTTGAAAAGCGAAACATACGTGAGAATTCTCATACCGCTCAAACGGACTGATGCAAACCCGGACGTGTCCTCTCCCACCGATCTGTTACAGACGGAATAGATCAGGGACAGCCCCCTTGCGTTCATTTCGGCTAATTTAATTTGACACCAATACACGCCAGACAACCATGATCGAAACGATCAAGCTCACGAAAAGCTACGGCAATCTCATCGCCGCGAATGAAATTACGCTCTCCCTCAATGACGGAGACGTGTTCGGTTTCATTGGTCCGAACGGATCTGGCAAAACAACCACCATGCGAATGATTGCCACACTGCTCGCTCCCGATTATGGAGAGTGCTACGTGTGTGGAAAATCGATTTACACCGATCCCGAAGAAATTCGCCGGATGGTGGGCTACATGCCCGACTTCTTTGGTGTGTACGACGACATGACTGTCATCGAGTATCTGGAGTTCTTCGCCTCGACCTACCGTATCAACGGGCCGGGACGACGTAAGGTGTGCGAAGAGAAACTCGAACTCGTGGACATGTCCTTCAAGCGAGATGCTATGGTCAGCCAACTTTCGCGTGGCCAGACGCAACGCGTTGGACTGGCGCGAACGCTGTTGCACGAACCGCAGGTGTTGCTCCTCGATGAACCAGCCAGCGGACTCGATCCCCGAGCCCGCATCGAAATGCGGTCACTGCTGAAGCGACTCGGAGAAATGAACAAGACGGTCATTGTCTCCAGTCACATTCTCCCGGAACTGGCCGATGTCTGTACGCGCGTCGGCATGATTGAAAAGGGGGAAATGCTCGTCGACGGCTACGTCGACGAAGTCATGCGACAAGCACGACAGGCAATTGTGCTGTTCATACGCGTTCAAGCCGACCACGACCGCGCGGCGAAGTTGCTCGAACAACAAGACTGCGTCGACAAAGTTGTCATTTCGACAGAGGTGACATCCAAGAATCCTGGCGAGGCGGCAACTTCTGTCAGCAAACGCCAAGCGTTGCCACAGTTGACCGTCACGCTCAAACCGGGGACGGAAGACTACAGCCCTCTTCCGCAAGTGCTCATCGAAAATGGCTTCCGCCTGCTCATGTTCCGGGAAGAGGACGTGAACCTCGAAACCGCCTTCATGGAAATCACGAAGGGCAAGCAGCAGTAGTGCTGGCTAAATCGTCATGGCGGTGAATCCGCCGTCGACCACTATATTCGCTCCGTTGATGAAGCTCCCTGCTTTATCTGACGCGAGGAGAATCATCGCACCGGCAAGTTCGTGCGGTTCGCCAAACCGATTGGCCGGAGTGTGTCCCATAATTTTCTCGACGCGGTCGGGCGTCAGCACCTTGCGGTTTTGCTCTGCAGGAAAGAAGCCTGGGGAAATGGCGTTAACGCGAATTCCGTGAGGTGCCCATTCGCGGGCGAGGTTTTGTGTGAGATTCAGTACTGCCGCCTTGCTGGCGGAATAGGTGAACACACGTGACAGCGGCGTCATCGCTGAGAGCGAAGCGACGTTGATAATGGCACCGCTCCGCTGGTTGTCGAGCATATCCTGACCGAACACCTGACAAGCCAGTCGAACACTTCTCAAATTGACATTGAAAATCCGGTCCCATTCCTCATCGGAGATTTCCAGAAACGGCGTAGGGGAATTCACGCCAGCACCGTTCACCAGGATGTCACAATGTCGTCCTGTCGTCTTTAAATGAGCGACCAGGGCCTGCAGATCATCAACGGACGTGGAATCGGCCCGGAAAAACTCTCGTAACTCTGGGCACTTTGCAACAACTGCGGCCCCGGCTTCTTCGTTGCGTCCCACAACGACCACATAGGCCCCTGCCGTGGTGAGAGCATCAACAAAGGCACTTCCGAGCACACCTGTTCCGCCAATGACGACAGCGGTTTTGCCTTGAAGTCCAAATAGTTGCGTCAGCGAGTCCATTTGTTTTTCGAATTCGTTGATTCAGGGAGAGTTACGTCAATACCCGACAAAATGTTGCCGCAGCGATGGCATCGTATGGTCCTGCACGCATCAGCGAAAGCCTGCAGTCCATAAAGGTCGAGTGTCGACGCCCCGGAAAATGAACGTCTTGCAGCAAACACCCAATCGCCCTTAGATTACGCAGATTGCAAAACGGAATGTGGCAACGGTGCTTGGCCGGTTGCCCAATTTGAAAATCAACGGAGTGGTAGTGTGTTTGTCTCGGCGTCAACACGTTGTTTCGCGGATGAAGATCTGTGGACAGTCTTGCAGAGACTGCCGGATATGCATTTCGACAAAGTCGACATTTGGCTCGACGAGTCGGGTCCGCACTGCAAGCCCTCAGAAGTCGCGGCCGCTCCAGAGCAGTTCGTAAACCGACTTCACGACCAGACTCGACTCGTCCCCGCGTCACTGACGCTCGGACATGACGTCTCGATGGATTTGTTCTCGACGCTGTGCGATGTCTGCAAGAACCTGCGCGTCACACAAATCAATTTGCCTTCTGCACCCATTGGGACGCCATTCAATTCAGAAATTGATCGACTCAAAGCACTGGTGTCGATTGCCAAGCTGGCTGGCGTGCGTGTCGCCGTTCGCACGGAACGCGGCGCACTCTCTGAAGACGCGCACACGGCTGTTGAATTCTGCCAGGCAGTACCCGGCTTAGGTTTGGCATTCGATCCCAGCTATTACCTGCGCGAAGGCTTCCGCAAGCAATGGAGCCTCATGGCCCCTTACACATCGCACGTATTTTTGCGCGATTCAACCATTGAGCAGGTGCAGGTACAAGTCGGTCTCGGCGAGATTGACTACAGCGACTTGATTACGGAACTGAAGCAGCACAAGTTCGACAGAGCCTTGTCGATTGAAATGTTTCCCGAGCTCCTCCAGCCGGAAAATCGTCCGCTCGAAATGCGCAAAGTTCGCATGCTGCTGGAGTCGTTGCTGTAACGGTCGATTCTCGCACACAGCATTTTGTGAACGACAACGCCAGCGCTGCGCACCTCGTCACACTTCTTTATTGCGCGATGTTGTTGGCGTTCTGTGGAACAAGTTTCCACAGCATTTCAACCAAGAAATTTCATCTTTCCTAAGCTGCAGAAATGCTCTTGAAGTCGCTTTTCTTCGTCATCGACATTTGATCAAATCACGCTTGGTGCTGATGACAACGCAAGTGAGTCCTCGGCAACCAACACTCATCCGTGAGCGAATCGTTGATGTTCGCTCGGGATTCGGAATGGACTCCCCAATTCATTTTTGTTGTACATACCAGGTCAGTGATTTTTTTTGATCTGACCTTTTTTGATTGAGGGTTTGTTTCGAATGAAACACTTCACGTGTGACATGTGTGGGGGCAATATTCGTGACGAGCGATACACCGTCAACATCGAAGTTGCCGCTGCATTCGATCCCGATGAATTGACCGCGGAGCACCTCGAGGACGATCATCTCGCAATGATTGCAGATGAAATTGACCTCCTCGATTCGACTGCCGAATTTGAAGTCCCCGACACCGGCGCCAAGCACATGCAATTCGACCTGTGCTCACGCTGCTGCCGCAGCTACACCAAGGCTCCACTCATTCGGTACACCACCGGGCGCCCCAGTTTCAGTTCAAACTGACTTGGCGGCGTGAGTGTGCTCACGTCCGAACTCGGACCGCTTTGGAGCGGGCGAAACGAAGTGGAAACTGCTAGACTTCTCTGACAGTCTGGCAGGTTGAATTTTCCATTTCCGGAGCCATCCTATTGTCCTCCCCGGTCGACAAAATGCTGCCCCCTGAAGCGATTTCCATGATTTCGCGTCTGGAAGTGCAGGCGCGCAATGTGGTCGAAGGTTTTCTGTCCGGAATGCACCGCAGTCCGTATTTCGGGCAGTCCATTGAATTCGTCCAACACCGGGAATACGTGCCGGGCGATGATGTGCGCCGCATCGACTGGAAGGCTTGGTCAAAGACCGACAAATTCTACGTCAAGCAGTACGAAGAAGAGACAAATCTGCGAACCACATTGCTGGTCGACGTCAGTGAGTCGATGCAATTCGGATCAGGCAAAGTCACTAAGTACGACTACGCCTGTTCGATTGGGGCCTGCCTGACATACCTGCTGCTGAGACAGCAAGACGCCGTCAGCCTGCTTGCCTTCGATGATGAATTGCGAGGTCGCGCCCCCTCGCGAAGTAAACAAACACACTTGGGAACCATTCTTTCCGTTCTGGCCCAGCAGAAGACACGGGCAAAAACGGACATCTTCGAAGTGCTGCGTTACGTTGCCGACGAGAAATCACAGAAAGGGATGGTTGTCATCATTTCTGATTTCTTTGCGCCGCGCGAAGGTTTGTTCAAAGGGCTCCGACTTCTCAGGCAGCGCGGGCACGACGTACTTCTGTTTCATGTCCTTGATGACCAGGAACTCGACTTCGACTTTGCTGGAACAACTCGCTTCGAAGGATTGGAACAGGCCGGAAATCTGACCTGCGATCCCCGCTCACTGAAAGAGGGATACCAGGAAGCGATGGAAGAATTCCTCGCCGAACTACGAAGGCGCTGTGCCCGCAACGTCATTGACTATCAAACCATTCGAACAAGCGAACATTTGGACGCGGTGCTGCGTCATTACATTAATCACCGGGTTGGACTCTCCAAGAGTAAACGGTGATTTGTCGTAATTCCCGCGTTTTCAAACATCCAGAGTCACTACCAGCCGCAGTGTGAAATGCCATGAATGTTATTCAGTTCCCGGGAGAAGAACTCTCGAACGCAACCCGCAAGAGCCTGGTCGCAAATGAACCAGTGGCCTTGCGAACTTACACGCCGACGCAGGCCGTTCTGAAAAGTTCAGCGGGGATTTTCCACTTCACCGCAGATGGACGCCGCTTGTACGACTACAGTTCCGGCGTGCTCGTTGCCAATTTGGGACACAATCCCGTCCGGTGGACCAAGAACCTGTTGGCACGCATGGGATGGCACAACTCCAGTGGCCAGTTTGCAGGCGAATCGAATGAAGAATACTTCCCGGCCGTTCCACTGACGGCCTACAACGCCATTTCGGAAGTTGAAGCACAGGCAACGCAACGGCTGCTTGCCAGTTTGCAGAAATCCACGTTAGGCAATCGGTTGCAGCAAGTCATGTGGGCCGCTTCCGGTTCCGAAGCCGTCCAGAAAGCTCTCTGGGCCTGTCTGCATCGCGACGAGGAACGTGACATCATTCTCGCAACCCGTTTCGGATTTCACGGAAAAAAGGGGCTGGCAGGAGCGGTCACTGGTTCAGAGCGCGACGCCGACCGCGACCCGCGCGTGAAATTTATCGCGTTCCCCATGCAGGAATGTGATGACCATTCCAAAACCGAGTTCGATCCCGCGCCGTACCAACAGGAGTTGGAGGGCATTTGGAATCAGTTCGGTTCACGCATCAATTGCCTCATTACCGAACCTTACCTCGGTGGCGGTGGCAGTTACCATCCTCCCGCAGCTTATTTGCAGCTCGTGCAGGAGTGGTGTCGCCAGCATGACATTCTGTTCATTCTCGACGAGGTACAAGCGAACTTTGGTCGCACGGGCGAAATGTACGCGTTCGAAAAGTACGGCATTGAGCCAGACTTTGTCTGCCTCGGCAAAGGACTTGGCAACGGTGTCCCAGTCAGCGCCGCTGCTGGCCGGGCCGACATCATGCGTAGTCTGAAATATGGCGAAGCGTCCGATACCTGGAGTGCTAATCCATTGGGATGTGCCGCGGTGCTCGCCACGCTCGACGAGTTCGAGTCGACCGACATTATCGCACACACCCAGTCACTCACTCCAATTTTCCTGGCCGGACTCGACGCTCTCAAAGAGACTGGGCTCGTCACGCGCGTGCGAGGCGAAGGGATGGTCTTCGGAATTGAGTGTGCAGAAGCAGGAAGCCTGCATGCGGGCGAGGTTGCGAATCGAATTGTCCAGGCAGCCTATCTCGGTGATGGATCGGGCGATGGCATTCATTTGCTCGGCGCACTCGCCGGTAAAGTCATTCGCATCAGTCCGCCCATGACCATCACACACGAGCAAGCGAAAACTTCACTGCAGCTCCTGCAGAATGTCGTCAGCAAACTGGCGTCAGAACTCACGTAATGAGTGAGGGGTGGCACAGACATTCCTGTCTGTGGTTCACGACGCCTTAACCCGGATACGGTTCGGTCGTTTGATTTTGCACGTACTGCGAGTATCGCCCCAACGCCATGAGCGGGAAGTAGATCCGGTACAGGTGATAGCGCAGATAAAAGACTCGCGGGAAACCGGTGCCCGTGAACTGCGGCTCGTGCCAGGTTCCATCACCCAGTTGCGAATTGATAAGGTACTGCACGCCGCGTCGAACACTCTCACTGTTCCCGCGTCCTGCGGCCATGAGCCCCAACAGGGCCCATGCCGTTTGTGAGGCCGTCGTCTCGCCAATGCCTCGCAATTGAGGATGGTCATAGCTCGCGGGTGATTCTCCCCAGCCACCGTTCTGCTGCTGAATACTCTCCAGCCAGTCCGCGCCACGCTGGGCACGAGGGTCATTCATCGATTCACCGAACGCCTGCAAACCAACGAGAACCTGCCAGGTTCCATAGATGTAATTCACCCCCCAACGACCGTACCAGCTTCCATCTTCTTCCTGCTGAGACCAGACGAAATTCAGGGCTCGCTTCAGAGCCGGAACGTTGGAGGTCATTCCCAATCGACCACACATTTCCAGCACACGGGCGGTAATGTCGGCAGTGGGAGGGTCGATCATGGCGTTGTGATCAGCGAATGGGACCAGCGTGAGAAGTTCTCGTGTGTTGTCCGCGTCGAACGCGGCCCAACCACCGTTGCGACACTGCATTCCTAAGACCCATCGGGCGGCCCGTTGTACGGCGCCGACAACTGGCTCAATTTGATCGAGCTCCAGAAGTGCCTCGGCGGCTGATTCTGCCTTGCCCAAAAATGCGGTCATGAAGGCCGAGGTTGCAGCAGATGACTTTCCTTCTTTCGGCAAGAGCAATGCCGTCCAGTCACTGTCACCTTCGCCTGGCAGACATTTCGCGAGTGCCATCGAGACCATAATTGAGTCATCAATGTCCGGGTAAAACTCGTTGTTGAATTCGAAGTACCAGCCGCCGGGCTGCAAATGCGGTTTGCGTACCGACCAGTCACCACGCTGGCGAACTTCTTTCGACAACAGCCAGTCAACCGCTCGTCGCACGCGCGGTTCATCGCTCGGTACTCCCGCTTCCCGCAGTGCTAAGGTGGCAATGGCCGTATCCCATACTGGGGATCGACATGGTTCCAGATGTGCCGTGTCCTGCCCTTCAATGGTCAGCTTTTCGAGTTCGTAAAGTGCAGCCCGGACCATTTCAGAGTCGTCATCATGGCCGAGGCACTTCAGGGCGACAATACTCCAAATGATAGGAGGGAAAATCGCACCCAAGCCGTCACTTTGTTCAAAGCGTTCGATGATCCAGTCTGCAGCACGACGAACGGCCACGCTCCGCAGTGGCTTGATGCCCAGACCTTCGACTGTTTTCCAGGTACGATCGAGCGTGGCGAAGATATCTCGCCAGGGAAGCCAAGTCTTTTGCTTGATTTCGTCAACCTGCTCGGCAGGCGGCATGGTTACTGGGAGTTCCGCCGGTGACTTCAAAAACAGCTCGTCGATTTGATGTTCCGGAGGAAGCTGCTTTTGTGGCTGAAATGCCCACAACAAACTGAGCGGAACAAGAATGGTGCGCGACCAGGACGACATCTCATAGATGTTAAACGGGCACCAACTGGGGAGCAGAATGAGTTCGGGAGGAACGGCAGGACACTGCTGATACGAAATGAGCCCCAGCAGCGCCATGTAGAACCGCGTAAAACTGTTGACCCGCTCGGCGCCTCCATGTGCCAGAATCGCTTCACGTGCCAGTTGCATTTCTGGTGAATTAGGATCATACCCGGCAATTTTCAGTACCCAGTACGCCTTCACCGACGCACTCATTTCCAGAGGACCGCCGGGATACAGCGACCAGCCACCTGTGGGAATTTGCTGCTCCCAAATCGACGCCGCACACTTGCGGGCGATTTCGGAATCACCGCGCCCGAGGTATGTCAGCAGCAGGACATATTCTGACTCCAGAATGGTGTCCCCTTCGAGTTCACCCAGCCAGTAACCTTCCTCATGTTGTGAATCCAGCAGCCAAGTACGAGTCTTGGCAATGGCCGACTGCAGTTCATCGGTTGTGGAAAGACCGGTCTGAGATTCCGCGTGTCGGGTGGTGAATACTTGTGGAAGCATGGTGAGAGGAGGGATACGTCGGAGGGAAGACTCAAAGGCGGCGCGGCAACGAAAATGAGAGCGGGCATTTAGCCCGCCTTGGAGCGATCCTGTGCCTGAAGTTGGTTGAGCTTGTTGTAAAGCGTCTTGAGAGCAATCCCCAATTCATCTGCGGTCTTGGGTTTGTCACCATCGTACTTGTCGAGCGTCTGCAGAATGGCTTCCATTTCAATTTCACGCAGTGTCAAAGGCTCTGCGAAATTGGTGACCAGGAAGGGCCGTGAGGACGAATTTGCCTTGCGCGTTACACTGGCAGGTAAATCTTCGGGCTGAATGGTATTTCCACCGGAAAGAATGACCGCGTGCTCAATGGCATTGGCGAGTTCGCGAACATTGCCCGACCAGGAATGTGCGCGCAGCACTTTGATGGCCTCGGGCGAAATGATGTCTTCCGACACCCAGTCCCGATGCATATGCCGGGCGACCAAATGCCGGGCGATTGACGGAATGTCGTCCTTCCGCTCGCGCAGAGGAGGCAGACGAATTTCAAATGTGTTCACGCGGAAGAACAGGTCTTCACGGAATTTTCCCTCATCAACCATTTCAGACAGGTGGCGGTTTGTCGCACACACAATACGGACGTCGACGTGGAACGCGTCATTTTCACCAACGCGGCGTACTTCACCGGACTCCAGAAAGCGAAGGAGTTTCACCTGCATGGACTTGTCGAGTTCCCCCAACTCGTCCAAAAACAGCGTGCCACCGCTGGCGACTTCAATGAGTCCTTTGCGGGGAGTGTCGGCTCCGGTGAAGGCTCCCTTCTTATGGCCGAAGAGTTCACTCTCAACCAGGTTTTCCGGCAGCGCTCCACAGTTGACTGCCACGAACGGCATGTTCGCACGACGACTGAGTTCGTGAACACGTCGGGCAACGAGTTCCTTGCCGGTGCCGGTTTCACCGAGAATGAGGACACTGGAGTCGGTCGGGGCAATGCGTTCGACCAGTGTTTTCACCCGCTCCATGGGGGGCGTGTCACCAATGAGTTCTGTCTTGCCACGAATGGTGGTGAGTTCGTTTTCCAGGGCAATGTTTTTGTTTGCCAGGAGTTTCTTTTCCGCAATACGGCGGAGCATGGGCTCCATGTCGAGCGCCGTAAACGGCTTCTGCATGAAGTCGTTGGCCCCCATGCGGAACGCCTGGACGGCATCATCAAGTTCGCCGTGGCCAGAACAAATAATGAAATCGGTGCTCGGGGCAACTTCCTTCAGGTGACTAATCACCCCCCAGCCATCGAGCCCCGGCATTCTCAAATCGATGAGCGCAGCATCGAAGGTGGATTCAGTGAGCGCGCGAACGCCTGCGTGACCATCTTCTGCGACGGTCACTTCATGTCCCATGCGGGAAAGCCCCTTTCCCAGCATGACTCGAATTGCGTCTTCGTCGTCTACAAGTAAGAGACGCAAAGGCGGCAATTTCATTCCGTCATCCATCCTAGACGACATATTCGACTTCCTGTCTGGCTGTTTGATCGCAGTTTTGGCGACACGCCGGGGAGTTGGAATCAACTCATTCGCAGCATGTCGATGGCAGGTATTCCTGAATAATTGCCGCAACATTGGTGTCTAGGCACCAGTTCCGTCCCGGCAATCTTCAAGAATTCAGAAGTGGACCGGAGAAATAACAGAATGTCCAAAACAGGGCAATCTGAGTCTGGCGGATGTTGCCGGTAGGCGAGTTGCCAAACCCTAACAGTCCTGAAATCAACACCTTACACGCCTTGATCGCGGCGCGTAAGCCAGACATCTGCAGCCAGACAGATGAAGCTGAACAGAAAAAGCACCGCCAGACAGAGCGGAATAGATGGCAAGTCGCCCACGACATTGGGATTCGAGGATACGCACTGACGGAGACCGGCGACACCATATGTCAGTGGGTTCAGGCGCATTACGACACGCAGCCAGGGACTCTGGTCGCCGGGGAAGAAGGCTCCTGACATGAGCCACATGGGCAACAGTACCACGCTCATTATTCCGTGGTACCCTTGGACTGAGTCGATTTTCCAGGCGAACAAATACCCCAATGAATTCAGCCCAATGGCAACCAGCGTAAGGAACAGGAGCGCTCCGGAGGTACCAGCCAGCGTCAAATTCAGTTGAATGGCCGGGGCCAGACCGACCAGTTGCAACACGGGTGCGAGCACGAGAAAAAGCGCCGATTGCACGAGTGCGAGCAAAGTTCCGCCCAGCACCTTTCCAAGCACAATGGAAGAACGTGGCACAGGCGAGACCAGCACACCCTGGAGGAATCCCTCGTGTCGATCCTGGATGACACTAATGGAGGCGAAAATCGAGGTGAACAACACAATCATAATCGCGACGCCGGGCAGGAAATACTCCTGGAACGATACGTCGTTGGCAGACGTACCCTGCAACTGAAAGGTGCCGTGTAGCCCGGCACCGAACAGAATCCAGAAAATCAGCGGCTGACCAATCGCACCAATCAGACGAGAGCGCTGCCGCAGAAACCGCACGATTTCTCTCTGTGCCAGGCTCCAAATGGGGAGCAACCAGGCGGGTCGAGGTGTGGTCGAAGGTACCGCGGATTCGTTCATGTCAGTTAGTCACAACTATGCGTCAGTGGTGTCTTCGGAAATCCGGCGTCCGGTCAGTTTGATGAATGCATCTTCCAGAGAGGGTTTCCCCAGCGTGATGCTGCGAAACTGCTGTGAATATGTGTCGATGAGTCTCGTCAGTTCTGTAGTGGACTGCACGTCCTCGATACGAATTTCACCACCAACCTGTCGGAACGCAATGTTCTGTTGCTCGAACTCACTGCTGAGTTGCAGTATGTCCAAAGGATCAATGGTAATGCTGTTTCCGCCAACAGTACTTCGAATTTCTGACGGTGCTCCGAGTGCAATTAGCTGGCCGTGGTCGAGAATCCCGAGGCGGTCGCAGCGATCGGCCTCTTCCATGAGGTGCGTTGTCACGAGCACGGTGACATTCTCTTCCTGACGGACCTCGGAGAGCACGTTCCACAAATCATTCCGCGCTGCGGGATCGAGTCCGGTGCTCGGCTCATCCAACAGCAAAATGGCGGGATTGTGGAGTAGGCACTTGGCGATTTCGACGCGACGCTTCAGTCCACCGGAAAGAGTTTCTGCGTAGTCGCGCTCACGGTCAGCAATGTTGAGCTGCGACATGACCTTCTGAATTCGAGTGGTGAGAATCTGACCAGACAACCCATACAGATGCCCCTGGTGTCGCAGGTTTTCACCGACGGTCAGCTTGATATCGAGGCTGGGATGTTGAAACGTCACAGCCAAGGTATGACGAATGGCATCGGCCTGACTCGCAAGGTCGAATCCAGCGAGCTGAATACTTCCGGTTTGCAGTGGAAGCAGAGTGGAAAGGATTTTCAGCAGCGTCGATTTTCCACCACCGTTCGGACCAAGTAGTCCGAAGATTTCACCTTGAGCTACGTCGAATGACACATCATTCAGGGCCAGTCGTTCGCCATATCGATGAGAGACGCTGGTGACGACAATTGCTGCTGACATAAAACTCAACTCATCCCCAGAGCCAGTTGCTCTAGTGACCGCCGTGTTCGTGCTGATGCTCACTGTGCTCGGAGTGCTCCGTTTCAGCAACTTCTTCTGCATGCTCGCCACCAACCCACTTCACTTGTGGCGCGTCGTTGGTGTAGTAGTGCATGGCCATGTCGGGAGCGAGGGCAATCATGAGGCCGACGGCCAGAATTGCAGTCGGGGCCAGAATGATGAACTTCCACGCGCCCTCGAACTTCAGGTGCATGAAATACGTCATCACGAATAGGGCTTTGGCAACGGCAACAGCCATCACACCAAACACCAATGCTGACTTCGGAATGCCGCCTTTGAACACGTCAAACAGGACGGAAATGCCTGTGCAAATACACAGAGCAATGAAAATCAGAAAGTAGTTGACGTAGTGGTGAGTATCGTCGTGAGCGTGAGAGCCCGTGTCGTGGGATATTTCGGACATGGCCAGTTTCCTAACGGTTAAGCCGTGCTTTCAAAATGCTTCTAAATGTTCCCTGGAACGATGTACAACAGCGGGAACAGGAAAATCCAAACCAGGTCGACAAAGTGCCAGTACAGTCCGCTGTTTTCCACCCAGTCAGCCCAGGAGGCATCGAGGCGTGAGCCACGCAGGAGCGGGAAGACGAACAGCGTCATTCCAACCAGCACGTGAATGGCGTGGAAGCCAGTCATGAGGAAATACATGGAGGCAAACAGGTTGCCGTAAGGGATAACGCTTTGGATGTGGATGTGTTCGACACCCTCGCCTACGTGGTGCACTTCTTCGACATCGCCGGGGCTCAGTACCACCCACTGATGCGAGACTTGGACTGATCCGTCTTCGGCGGTGTTTGAATTCGACTCTAGAATGAGGCGAGTTTCCTTTGCTACTTCCGGGCGATGAAGCGATACGTCACCCGTTTCGCGGCGGTGTGCATGCTTTGCTTCACCCTCGGCTTCACCGTGACCGGCGTGGGCATCTTTCGGTGGTTCTTCCGGGAAGTAGGCTCCGGTAATCTCACGACCGTCTTTCAGTTTCACAACGGCCAAGTGGTGCAGATTCTCAATTCGCTGTTGCGCTTCTTCCAGTTCCAACGTGTTCGCTGAAACTTCAGCGCGGAAACGATTAAACTCAGCGGTAATGAGGCCGAGGTCATCGAGCTGACGCTTCTTATCAGGATCTTTCGTTTCACCAGCCTCAGTCGACACATTCAGCAATTTGATGTGAACAGGATCATCGCCGGGGACGAGTCGGTCGGTTGTTTCGTTGACGTAGCCTTCAAGCTTACCTTCCACCTGACGGATGGCCTGCAGACTGGTTTCAGGAATTTGACCGGGCAGAATGTGGTGGTCGAACTTTCCTTTATATTCAATTCCCTTGATCCCGAGGAAGAGAAACGCCAGAGTCATGGTGAGGGCGAGGAAGTTCCAGGCCTTCTTGTAGTTCTTAGCCGCCATGGCTTCGTGTGCGACCACGACGAAGTAGCTGGATGCGAGAAGCACAAACGTGTTGGTACCGCCCGCCCAAATCTTCAGGTGCGTAATGTTGTTGTCCGTTGGCCATCCGGGAGACCCGAAATACAGCACGATATACGTGCCGATGAAGGCCGTGAAGAACATAATCTCGGTCCCGAGGAACAACCACATTCCGAGCTTTGAATTCGGAAGCGGCAATCCCATGTGGACGGCAGGCTTGGCAGGAGCGTGAGACATTGAAAGTAAACCAGGTTTTCCGAGGGATACTCAGAACAAGTGACAATTTATTGCAGCAACCAAATGTGGTCAGCCGTCATAACAAACAACAACACAGGTAAGTGAATAAACGACGCCCGCAATAATCCACGGGCACTCGTTTCATCTTCTTTGAGCAGGAACTTCACCGAAGCGATCAAATACATCACACCCAGCAGTAAAGCGGTCCAGGCATAGATTTCGCCAGAGAGTCCCAATTGCTTCGGCAACATGCTGATGGGAATGAGCACCAACGCGTAGGCCACGGCAATGCAGCCGGCGACGTAACGTTTTCCGTTGGCAGGCAGCATTTGCAAACCAGCGGTCTGGTAGTCCTTTTTGTAAATCCAGGCGATCGCCAGGAAGTGTGGGAACTGCCACACGAACAAAACGCTGAACAACACCACGGCCCGCCAATCGAGTGCGGCACCGCTTGCGGCGAATCCGAGGACTGGAGGGAGTGCTCCGGGGATTGCGCCCACTGCGGTGCAGAAGGCCGTCCGAGACTTCAGCGGCGTATAAGCTCCCGCGTACAGTGCGATGGTAGCGAACGTCAACAAGGCCGTTTGCGCGTTCACGAAGAACAGCAAATACAACGGGCTAATAACTGCCAGCACAAGACCGACGACGAGTACTTCCCTGGCAGGAAGCCGGCCCGCAGGAATAGGCCGCAACTTTGTGCGCTGCATGCGTGCATCGGAATGACGCTCGATGTACTGGTTCAGTGCGTTCGACGCTGTCGCCGCGAGTGCAACTCCCACACAGGTGTGAAGCCACACCAGCAAGTCCCACGTTCCCTCAGCACCGAGGAGATATCCCACGGTGACCGTGAAGAGCACAACCAACGCAATGCGCGGCTTGGCGATTTCCATGTAATCGGCGAAACGCGAGGTTGCCGACGCCGGAACAACCGTCTGAGCAAGTGGCGATGTCATGACACCTCCCCTGCCAGTTCTGGCGATGCGAACAACACGGGACGCGACTCGGTGACGCTTTGAGCCAAATGGGCCATACGGAAGACTCGAAGTGCGTGAACGACCGAAGTCGCGAACACCAGAATTCCGAACATGCTATGCACAGTACGAGCCAGCAACTGCTCCATTGAATTCATAACTGGCACAAATCCCCAAGGGGCGAAGCCGTATTTGAACAACCAGGCAACGAGTCCCAGAAGCACTTGTGTTGTTGTGAGGATCACCAGCAGCCAGGCCGAACGCTTCAGCCAGCTTTCTTTGGATCGGTGCACGATGAATGCGTTCACCCAAATGCCGAGATAAGACAGGACAGCCATGCCCAAATGCTCGTGCAAACCTGTTCCGCGATGACGAATGAGACCGCCGAGCAAGTATTGAATGGCGATCGCCAGCACAATGACAACTGCCCAGGGTTTGAGGTGATCGACGTTCGTCGTTCCCTGTTCGTTCCACTGCTTGCTGGTGGCAACTGCCATGCTTGCCATGAGTGACACGACGACGGCAGCGAATGCTCCGTGGAACATTGCCAGCACGCGGCTGTTCTGTTCAACTCGCAAGCCACCCAGAATGCCCTGGCAAATAACGCCCAAGAGCACGGCCACACTCATCCAGCGGATGACGGAGCGCTGTTCGAGGCGGAAGTTCAAAACGACCAGAGCAATGGACCACAAACCAATCAGCATGCCAGCCAGGCGATGGCCGTGTTCCAGGAACTTATTCCAGTTTGACCCGAAGTCCTTCAGCCAAGGATACAGCGGCATGGGGTACGCGTCGGAGTACAACCAGTGAGGAAACGCCATCCCGGCGTCCTTGGTCGTCGTCAGCGCACCAAACAGAATGGTCACCATTGCGACGCAGGCGGTCGAAATGGCCATTCTGTTGAGCCAGAGCTGTGACTTGGAACTGTTCATTACCTAAACGGAAACGCATTACGTAGCGAGGAGAAACTTTGGTTTAGCTGGACGAACCAGTGTCTTCACCAACCGGTGCCGAATCGGGCGTGGGTTCGGGCTTCGGAGGTTCTGGGACCGGCGAGCTTTTCGGCGGTTCCGTCTGTAGCCAGTGATCATCATCGCGCTCAGGAGCGGAGTACTCGTAAGGTCCACGGTACACGGTTGGCACAGCAGCAAAGTTGCCGTGACCTGGAGGCGAAGGTGCCACCCATTCGAGTCCGTTTGCCAACCAAGGGTTCATACCAGCCTTCTGGCCTTTGAACAGGCTGTAGGCGAAGTTGAACAGCAAAATGAACTGAGCAAATCCCATGAGGCATGCACAAATCGTCATGAACTGGTTCATGGGGAGCAGGTTTTCGAGGTATGGGTGCAGGTAGGGGTCGGCGTAACGACGAGGCATACCGGCAACACCCAAGAGGTGCATGGGGAAGAATGTTCCGTTGAACCCAATGAACGTCAGGAAGAAGTGCCACTTCCCGAGTGTTTCATCCATACGGCGTCCGAACATTTTCGGGAACCAGAAGTGCACGGCACCGAAGACACCGAACAACGTGGCACCAAAGAGCACGTAGTGGAAGTGAGCGACAATGAAGTAGGTGTCGTGGATGTAAATGTCGACCGGCACAGCGGCCATGAAGATTCCGGAGAGTCCACCCACGATGAACATGGACACAAAGGCCACACAGTTCAGGAAGACTGTGTTGAACTCTGGTCGACCACCCCAAATGGTTCCAATCCAGTTGAACACCTTCACGGCAGAGGGAAGTGCAATCATGACGGTTGAAATCATGAAGGTCATACCGAGGGCAGGATTCATCCCGGAGGTGAACATGTGGTGACCCCACACAATGAATCCCAGACCAGCAATGGCGGCCATGGAGTAAACCATGGGCTTGTAACCGAAGATTGGCTTACGGCAGCAGCAGGCCAGCATGTCGGACACCATACCCATGGCAGGCAACAACATGATGTACACGGCAGGGTGTGAGTAGAACCAGAACAAGTGCTGCCAGAGCAACGGCTGTCCACCACCAACGGTTGGGTCAGCGTTGTTAATGACCATTCCCGACGGAATGAAGAAGCAGGTTCCGAGCATCCGATCGGAAACGAGCATGAAGCCTGCTGCGGTCAGCACGGGGAGAGCAAAGGCCTGCAGAATGGCAGTAATGAACATGCCCCAAATGGTGAGCGGCATGCGGAAGAGAGTCATCCCGGGAGCACGCATGTTAATGATGGTGGTCATGTAGTTGACCGAACCCATCATGGATGAAACCCCGACGAGAGTCACACCCATCAGCCAGAAGAACTGGGCAAATCCTGAACCCGGTGCTGCTTCTGGAACAGCCGACAGCACAGGATAGGACGTCCATCCGTTGCCAGGACCGCCTCCGAAAAAGAAGCTCGCTCCGAAGCAGAAAATGGCGGGCCACATAAACCAGTAGCTGAGTGCATTCAGGATGGGGAACGCCATATCGTCGGCGCCAATCATCAACGGAATGAGGAAGTTACCGAATGCACCTGCCAGCACAGGAATGATGACGAGGAAGATCATCACCGTGGCGTGCATGGTGAACAACATGGTGTAGGCTTCGGGGCTGATTTGGCCACCTTCCGTCGGGAAGAGTAAGCCAAAGAATGGCATGTTTTCCCAGGGGAAGGCCAACTGCCAGCGAACACCCAATGCCAACGCTCCACCAACCATCAGCATGAGGAGGGTGGTGACCAGAAACTGGATACCAATGACCTTGTGGTCGGTTGAGAACATCCAGATTTGCTTCAACAGCGCAAGCCGGTCTTCAGGGTTATGGTGGTGATGACCATGACCTGACTCAGGGGCTGTCGTAGTGGCTGAACTCACGTCTAACTCCAATTTGCTCAGAGGCTGGACAGCCTCGCTGCAACTTCAAACAAGCTGCCACGAAATGCGACAGCCGAAATAGAGGCGATATTACTCGTCCTCGTCTTCTTCTGACTCTGCTTCCACAACCCCATCGAAGAATTGCTTACGATGAAGTTCGCGGAGGTATTCCAAGAACTCTTCGTCCGACTCAGCAACGAGACGGGCTTTCATTTTGTAGTGTCCCCAACCGCAAAGTTCGGCACAGGTCAGGGCGTATTCGCCCTTCTTTGTGGCTTCGAACCAGACGGGGATGACGAGTCCGGGAACAGCGTCCTGCTTCACCCGCAGCTCGGGTAAGAAGAAGGAGTGCTGCACGTCCTGGCTTTTGAGCATAATCATGACCGGCGCACTGGCTGGCAAATGCAGGTCGTTCACGTCGTACAAGTCGGTTGGCTGTGGTTCCCGTTCCAGTGGGAGCAGGTTGCCATCTTCATCGAAGCCGGGATAACGAATACGCCATTCAAACTGACGTGCCGTCACTTCAGCCAGGTGCATGTTGTCGTGTTCATCACGCTTTTGATGCAGGCCTTCACTCAAGAGCCCTTCCATTTTTTCGTGAGGGAACAGGTCTTTAACGCGGTAATCGGCCCAGACGTCCAACTGATACAGTGCGATGAACAACAAAATGAAAGCCGGAGCCACGCTCCAAATCACTTCGAGTTCATGGCTACCGTGTGAGAACCAGGCCTTTTCCTGCACGTCCGGATCGGTCCGGCGAGCACCAGTAAACAGCACGTAGGCCAAGCCAATTTGCGTTCCAATGAACGTCAGCGTGGTGATGATGAGAATCATGTAGAACAAGTCATCAATACGCTGTCCCAGAGGCGACGCCGCCGGACCGGGGAACCACCAGCCATAGCCGGGGGCAACCAGACAGACGGCAATTCCCAAGATGGGCCAAAAGGCGAAAAAGAGACACCAGAACCACTTCACGGTGATGTCCTCAAAACTGCTAACAACTAAAACAAAGGGTAAACACTCAAACGTCGGGGCAGTCGAAACTATCGACTGGCAACTTCGTTCGATTCACTTTCCGCGGCAGCTGGTTCTGTTTCAGACTCAGCCGAATCGACCATTTCTTCCAGGCGGCCAGAACCAGCAACTTCTTCCTCGTAAGGAATGCTGTAGACATAGTTAACCAAGTCCCAGACGTCTTCTTCTTTCATCGTGTCGAACTTGGGCATGGGGGTGCCCTTCACGCTTGCACGAATGCGGCAGAACAGGTCATAGGGACGGCGTCCGCCACGGTAAATTCCCGTGTGGAGATTTCGTGGCTTCACCGGGTTGTTCCAGTCGTCGTACAAACCAGGACCGGGCTTACCGGGTGTAAACGCGTAGTTCTGTGGACCGTCGCCGAAGCCGGCGTCACCGTGGCAGCTGGCACACTTGTTGTTGACGTCAAGATACAATTGGCGACCACGAGCAATGGACTCCGGGGTGGCGGGCGGACGGTTGGTCGCAACCTGAACCATGTTCTCGGGAAGGTCGGAACCTTTCCAACGCTCCACCATCAGGTCGACGACGACATCCAATGACTCTTGGATTTCACCTTCGGCAACTCGCTTGTTGAACTCCGTCTCGATTTCGCCGCGAGACGCACCACCATCGATACGCAGCTTTACAGCTTCGTGCGTGTAGTCAGCGAGCGCTGTCTCAATGAGTTGCTTCTCAATTTCGCCCCGCATGGAGAGCCAGCGGACGTACTCGACAATGGCCTGCATTTCTTCCTGCTTGAGCAGCTTGAAGGAAGGCATGTAGGTTCCGGGAATTCCTTCGCGGATGACACGATCCAGGTCGTCGCGCGAGGGGCTGAAATCGTAGTTGGTTGTCGTGAACTTGAACCGACCGTTGCGGTAGTCACGAGGCAGCGGGTTCAGGTATCTGGCGGTGGGGCCATTGCCGTCACCGGAGACGCCGTGGCAGTGCTGACAGTGCTGTGCATACAGGTGGCGACCATTCTTCAGAATCGCACCAGGACCGACAATGACCGCTTCCCCTTCAGCGATTGTCTGCGTGGGCTTACGCTCGAGGGTGGCGAGGCCTGTCGCTGCATCCCATTCGGTAATCCAGTTGCTCTCGTTAGACGATGCAAAGTGGATTTCTGTCCCCGGACCAATGCTCCCGTGACCACCAGCAGAAACATCCAACGTCACTTTACGTGGCGAAGGCGAACCGGAAACGGTGGTTTCGGCAAAGTGGTATTCAATAGGAAGACGTTCCCAGGCAACTGACTCGGTGGGTGTCCCGAAATAGCTGTCGAGGACCTCAGAAACGTATTCCTGAGCATATGGTTCGAGGTCATCGAATTCAGCACGATTGCTGAATTGCGGAGGCGAGCTATTGCATCCTGTCAGATGCAGCAGCGCTAGAGAACAGAATATCAGGAATGACCAGGGTTTCACTTGTTGGCCTCTTGGATAATCGTGTGCCCAACTTGAACACAAAACTTGAACTATTCGTTTGCCGAGGTGGCTTGCTCGGACGCACCAACTTCAACTTCCGAAGCGGGCTTTACAGTCGTCGGTACACGCGACTCTTCCGGAATGCATCCAGCGAACAGCAGCACAACCAGACAGAGCAGCGGACTAAATGGAATTCTCATTACGGGACCAGTTTACTCGCGTCGATTTCAATGACTTGTTCAGCTTCACCATCAGCCGGAATGTTGACTTTCAGGTTCCCTGTAACTTGCTTCCCTTCATGGTAGAAGGTGAATTCCATTTCACCAGAAGGAACTCCCTGGATCTCGAAACTGCCGTCAGCGGCAGTCACGACTCCCCAAGGGTGATCCAGCGGCAGCACCCAGCCACGCATCCAGTTGTGGAAGTTGCAGACAATTTCAGCGGGTTTGCTTTCACCGCGAGTTGCACCACTGTCCTTGGTCGTGCTGGGACCGAGGGTTTCGTTAATTGTGAAGGCGAGGCCGTTCCCCTTCACGTTGTGCGTTGTGCCGTCAGAGTTCTTCAACAAAAGTGGTTGACCAACACGAACCACTGCAGCATGCGGGATGAACTTACATCCCAGCTGATCCAACACAACCGCTTCGGCTGGTGGTTCTGGGATATCGACGTTCTTAGGGGCACGACGCAAAAAGATGAAGACGTTGGCCAGTCCACCATCGTCGGACACAACCACGGATTCGTTGGGGATATCACTGGCGCGGCAAACGGCGTCTTGCACGCTGGCGTCGCCTTTGGCGTAAATCAAACCAAGTTTTGGAGCCGTACCTGTGACGACGACCCGGCCTTTGAAGGTACCAAAGGTGGTGATCTTTGCGGCACCGGTGTCACCACCGCCGTCCGCTTCGGAACCACCACCATCAACACGCAGAACAGTAACCTGCGTTTTGCTTTCCGCACCACCACCGAGCGCTTCGCGTCGTTCCGTACAACCGGAAAACGGAACTAAGGCACAGGCCAGAATGAGGAGGAGTTGTACGTTGATATTCATTTACTCGTTACCTCCGGCGGCTGGTGCATCGCTGGGCGTATACAACGTTTGACCGTGGATTTCCAACAGCCGAGTGTAATTGAACAAGGCATCGACCGCTGCTTCGCCCTGGCGGACGTTGTCGCCATCAAACAGGTCTTTCGTCCCTGCCTGGCTGGAGGCGAAGTTGACGGGCATGGCCGTATAAGGCGTAATCCAGTGAGGCTCGTAAATCCAAATGTCGACCCACTCGGGACGCAGACGTTTTTCGACTCGGTTCAGGTTCGGAGCCTTGGTCGTCTTGGAAGGATCGGTACCGGTGACCACATTGCCACCAACGGCGTGGCAGTTGGCACATTTACCAGCGAGGTTCAATGTTCGCCATGAGGCCGTCAGGTAATCGACTTCCGCACTCGGATGCTTCGCTTCATAGACCAGTGACTTCATTTCCTGGACTTCAGGAAGCTGTGGTTCGATTCGTTGGTACGGATACGGTACGCCATCCACGGCGGCAAAGTAGTTTGCCAGTGTTTGTGCTTCGTCGTCGTCCATGTTGAACCGCGGCATTCGCAGCACAGTGGTGTAACGCAGTTGCTCGGGATTCTTCAGGAACTGGTACAGCCAGGGCGTCTGAACTTTCGTCCCTTCGCGATACAGGTTCGGAGCGGTTGCCTGCCAAGCCGTGTTGAGGTTCGTCACCCCAGGTGCTTCTTCAACCAGACGAGGAATGAGCCACGACGTCCACTCACCGCCAACGGCAGGATGTTCGGCAATGATTTGCGGGGTCTCGACTGCGAGTGTTGAGTTTGGAGCGAGTAACGTCCCATCGTCATCGACCCGGTAGGTATCCCAAATGAGGTACGAGAACTCACCGAAGTCGCGGTCTTCCTGTTGCAGGTGAGCGCGGAACTTGAAGATGGGGGTACCGTCTTCAGTGGTCTTGCCTGTTCGCGCTTCCTGGATTGGACGCATTTTCCAGAGTCGGTCAACTGCGGGCTGATCGACGTCGGCGATTTCCCATGCGTTCAAACCACCTGGATCGAGCGCCAGTTCCACCTGAGGGACATCCAACATATGGCAACCGGTACAGTTGTACTTGGCCAACAGTTGCTTGCCTTCGATGATGTCTTTCTCTGGACCTTCCGGACGGAATTGATATTCCGGCGTGGGAGGATCGGCGACGAGGCCGAGGACGAACGTGGCAATTGCTTCGATTTCGTCGTCCTTCAGGTTGAACTTCGGCATCAGGAGCCGTTCGTCCCAACCTTTGGTTTCCGTCTTGCGGTAGTCGTAGCTGCGAGGCTGGCGAAGTTTCTGCCAGATGAAGCCGGGACGTCCGTGGTGCTCAATGCTTTCTACGAAGAACGCGGCGGACAGGTCTTCTTCAGCAACGTCAATTCCCTTGAGACGATCATTCATGGCACGTTCAGCACGCTCCATAGTTGAACTACCGTCTGGCTCACCATGATGGTGCAGAAACTCGGTGATGTGTTCAAACGCCAGTTTCGAAGTGTCTTTGCGTCCCCAGTCGTTCAGGCCAGCACCAATGGGGCGGGCACCTTCGAACTGCGGGATGTCGTGACAGGCGTAGCAGCCGTAACGGGTGATGGTACGACGACCAACATATTGCAGCTTCCGCTCGGCCCAAACTTCCGGGCTGACTTCTTCGTCGACAGCGGCGGCGACCAGTTCGATTTCATCACCCTTCACGATGCTCTTCATGGCGTCTTCTGACTCGTAAGCAGAGTCTGGCACCAAGAAGCGGCGTTCGGTGAGAATTCGATCCATGGTCGATTGTGAAACCGACTTGCGGAGGTAGTAACGCACGAGGTCATCCAGCGGCGTGCTGACAGCAAGCTTGTATGAGCCGCTGACTCCGTTGCGAACGACTGTCAGGGTGATTTCGTCACCAACTGGAGCAGTCGTTTCGAGTTCCTGCAGATGTTCGCGTGACTTCACGCCGACGTTGTTGAACTTGGTGATGACATCACCAGCCTGCAGTGGTCCTTGGTCAGTTCGCGAGGCAGGGCTGCCAGCCAGAACTTCGGTGACGTAAACGCCGGCGAATTCCTTCGCGGACATGCCAGCCTTTTTGGCGTCTTCTTCAGTGAACTCGGCGGCAACAACAACGCCAATGTAAGGCTGTGGCTGTGCAAGTTCGGGGAACTGGGCAGGACCACCATCCAACAGGAATGCGGCGATGTCTGCGGCGGGGTCGACGTAGCCATCCCCTTCGCCTTCAGGCACCAGTTTCAGATCTGGCATCTTGGTGCGAGCATGATGCCGGGTTGGTTCTTTGATCCAGGTGTACAGCCAGTTGAAGCCTTCCGGTCCCGGCTTAATCTTTTCATGAACTCGCGAGAGCTCAGGCCCGAAGTCCTGTTTGATTCCGGCGAACTCTTCGTCGTTGTGGCTGTGGCAAGCCATACAGCCGCGACGCTCGAAGGCAACTTTGCCGCGATCAACATCGGGCTCGTAGCCTTCTTTCGGTGAGAGCAGTTCAATGTCTTGCGACTTCGCATTCAGAAAGGCGGCGATACTGGCCAACTCAACTGGCTGCAGCGAAGCGGCCAGTGCGTCGTGCTGGTTCGTCAAATTGAAGAACCGTGGCATGCGAGTCGTCGGACGGAACTCAACCGGGTTTTCGGTCCAGTTTGCAATGAACTGTTCGGTGGTCTTCGCGGCCACGTGCCGGAGCGACGGACCAACTTTCCGCATTTCGCCAGCAATGGCGTTTGGATCGGCAGCGATTTTTGCAGCCTGTTCGGCCGTTTGCGGTTCGAGTCGGAGATCGGGGCCGATGGGCTCGATGCCGTCGTAACCGTTCATTTCGTGGCAGCCAAAGCAACCGAGTTGCTTAATGAGGCGGTGACCACGCTCGACCTTAGGTGCGGAATCAGCAAGTTCTGTCACGCTGTGGTGGCAACGGATGCAGTTCGACTCAATAAAGCGTGAGGGAGACATCGGATGCTCCCAGAAGTGATTCGAGTGCCAGCCATGCTCCTCTTCCCAGTTGTGTGCTGTCGCAGGGTCGTTCGGACTGTGCTCAGCATTCTGGAAGCTGGTTCCCGAACCATCACCACCGTGGCAAATGGTACAGGCGAACTTGTCCCGCGGGTGCGGGCTGGTGACCGTCAGGTAGAGGTCTGGTCTGGGGTGCGAACAGAACGGCTGCTCATATTCCCCTTCCGGATAGGAAGCAACGTCGCCGGCTCCGTACTCCGAAATGTTCACATGGCAGGAACGGCAACGATCGAGTCGAGCGACACGGACCATCCCGAGCTGCTCTTCCAAGTCTTGCGCCCAGTCATACTGGATTTTGTAAATCGGGTTGAAGCCGTTGATGATGGGTAGCGACTTAATGGAACGCTTGAAGCTGACGAACCAGTGTTCTGGCTTCAGGCTGTCGAGTTGCTCATCCAGTCGGCGCTCGTCAGCCGTGACCTTCTTCAACTGCTCCTCAAGTCCGGTAACGGAGGACAACAGGCCATCTTTCTCCTGCTGACGCTCATTCATTTTTGCCTGCGTCTGCTCCAACTGCAGGGCGTAATCACGCGCTCGTTGCGCAAAGTCTTCAAAAATGAGACGCAGCCGCGTCGTCTCGACTTCAGGCAACTCGTCCCGAATGGCAATGTCGTAGTCGGCACGCGCTTTATCGCGCTCCGCATTCATCGACTTCGTTTCGCGAGCCAGAATTTCCGAATCACCTTTTAGATTACGTAACTCGTTATCGAGTTCTTTGAGGCGGCCCTGATTTGTGGTCATGGCCTCCTGGGCGGCTTTGGTATCGGCCTCGATTTGCGCCTTTTGGGCCTCGTAGTCAGCAGTCGTCAGAGACTCGATTTCCGCTCGAAGCTTTTCGACACGAAGGCGTTCCGCCTCCTGCTGATACGTAATGTATTCGCGCGATTCATCTTTCCACATCATCAACACGGTCGCCCCGAGCAGCGCGAGCGCGCTCCAGGCAAACAGTCGATGCATTTTTGGCAAGTCTCGCCAGTATTGATCAGTGGCAGGCATGGTTGTCCGTTACAGCACCAAGGACGAATGGCTGTCCATCAAATGTTAAAGAAGAACTCAGGAATCGCGACGATGTACTTCAGGTTCAACGACCAGCGAAGCGCCATTTTCAGAGGCAGGGAGAACATGAAGAGGAACAAGTTCGCCATGACCATGAATCGAAGGAATCCCATCCTCGCAAAAAACTTCCGGAACACCGTTAGCGCCAACAACGGAGGCACTGCGACGAAGTAGCCGACAATGACGACCAGTCCAAGCCATTCGCGTTGCAGGATGACTCCCAGTTGCGTCAGAAATGGCGCTGAGGAATCGGGGCGTGGCAGCGGCTGATGCATGAAGTCCAGCCAGAACTTGTCAGACAAGTTGACGTTGTTCAGCACTTCCAGCTTGTGCACATCCCAGTATTCGTACAGGCCAAACATGTTCCAGTTCGGACCTCGAATGAAGGTACCGAGCACAATCATGCCGACCCACAGAGGCAGGAAGCCGAACAGGAAGGTAATGACGGCGAACTTTCGCTTGTTGAAGACGTAGTAGCCGTTACCGACTTTGTTGAAGTCGATATACGGGATAGCCATCAGACCGCCGAGAATAACCGTTGGCAAAACCACACCGGCCATCCACGGGTCGAAGTACACCAGCATTTCCTGAAGGCCAAGGAAGTACCACGGTGCCTTCGAGGGGTTGGGAGTTTTCACGGCTGACGCAGGCTCTTCGAGTGGAGCCGGAAGTGCCACACCCCACAGAATGAGGATGGCCGCAATCAGCAGCATGCAAATCATTTCGGAATAGACAAGGTCCGGCCAAACGAGGACCGACTCGCCGAGCTCCTTTTCCGCGGGCTGAAGACCCTGCTCAAGCCGGGCGTCGTTCTCGCGGCACTTATAGAAGTACAGCCAAGTGAAGAACGCCACGAGGTAAAGCATGGCAACAATGGGAACGTTGTCCGGCTTACCAACGATTTGACGGAAGTCGTAGTCTGTCATGCTGAGACACAGGAACAGCACAGACAGATTGAGCAGCGACCAGGCAACAGTTGGCTCAACCCACCAGTTGCGGAGCAAGACGATCAGGATGAACAGCGTCATCGAGAACACGAAGTAACTAATGGGGTTTGCGACGACCATGTCGACCGAGTCTTTGAACCACTCGGGCAAACGGATCATGAAGTCGGCAGCGTCACTGTGAGTCGCCAGGTGAGCAAAAGCCACCATCATGAGGAGCGCTGAATATCCGGCCCAGACAAACGCCTTGGGAATGTGCTCAAACCCAGTTATTTTCTCGAACGTCTGCCCAAAGTACCCGTCTCTGCGCAGACTCCTCGCCGCCCAGAACGCATTGGCTACGCCGAGCAACAGATAGAGCCACCCCAGCCCTTGAATAACGCCAACTGTTAAATCTGGATGGTGATTCATGGATGAAAAGACGGATTAACGAATAACAGAACGCTTTATCGAAACGGGCGTGAACACTACAGAGGCTGGCTAATGCCACCATCTTTGCGTACTCGCCAGAAGTGAATTGCAATGAGCAGCGACACCACAATGGGAATGGCTACGCAGTGCATAATATAGAAACGATTCAACGTTTCTTCACCGACGGTTCGGGCCCCCAGCAGCAGGAACCTCGCATCGCTGGCGTTTGTAATTAAGTCGTAGCCGCCGACATTTAACAACTGAAAGCCGGGGCCTTCATGCCCCAGAAATGGTGTCGCGCGGGCCATGTTCGAACCCACGGTGATGGCCCAAATGGCCAACTGATCCCAAGGCAACAAATACCCCGTAAACGACAGGAGCAGCGTGAGCACAAGGAGCAACACACCAATGACCCAGTTAAACTCCCGCGGAGGCTTGTAACTCCCCGTGAGAAACACGCGGTACATGTGGAGCCAGACGGTAATCACCATGGCGTGAGCACCCCAACGGTGAATTTCACGCATAATGCCGAGCGTCGTCACGTCACGCAGTGCCCGGATGTCCGTAAACGCCCACTCGAGAGTCGGACGGTAGTAGAACATCAACAGCACGCCAGTGAGTGCTTCCACCAGAAACAGGAAGAAGGTCACACCGCCCATGCACCAGGTGTACGACAGAGCAATTCCACCCTTCTTCACCGAGACCGGGTGAAGGTGGAGGAAGAAGTTCGTCAGGACGACAACAGCACGATTACGGCGGTCATATGGTGCAGGATGACGAAAGACGCTTCGCCAAATCTGACTCTGACGGATGTATTCAATAATTGACGACATCAGTAAACCTTAAAAAACGCTCCAACATTCGAGCGTAGAAAACAATGTTTCAAGTCACCCAATTAGCCAACTTCGACGAACGACTTGCCGTCAGACCACTGCCCCAATTCCTCCTGGAACTTCACACTCTTGTCGACCTCCAACAGGCCACTCGGTGCGACTGAGAGACCAACTCGCTCCAATGGACGCGGTGCCGGACCTTCAAAGTTAATCCCAGTGATATAGAACCCCGAGCCGTGGCAAGGGCATTTAAATTTCTGCTCACCGGCCAGCCAGCTTGGAGTGCACCCCAGGTGAGTACAAACCGACGCCAGGGCATACAGCAGCGGCTTACCGTTGTACTGATCGGTATTCACGATCCAAATGCCGCGACTGGCGGTATATTTTTCGGAGACGGTTCCCGGTGGGTAATCAGACGGTGAACCAACGGTGAACTTCGAGGGCAACTCACGCACCATATTTGGCATGAGGAACCGGGCCATTGCAAGCCCCCACAACCCGAGTACCCCGCCAAGCGAAGTCCAACCCAAGGTAAATGGTGAAATCGTGATTGCCGCCAACGTTGCCAGAATTCCACGGCGAGGCACAGCCTGCTTCGCAGGCAATTTCGGAGCAACTGGCTTCGCAGGCAGCTTTGGTGGAGCACCACCCTGCTGAGCCTGCTTCACAGCGGCAACCATGTCCTTCACACCCAGCCCAGCTGGAGCTGCGGCTGGTGCCTTGGCAGCAGGCGCAGATTCAGCAGCAGCCTTTGGCTTCAGCGATGCAGCAGCACCACCTGCAGCACGAGCCGCAGCCAAGATATCGGCAGTTGACTTTGGTGCAGCTCCGCCGGCTGGCTTGGTCGCACCCTGAGATCGAGCAGCAGCCAGAATGTCAGCGGTCGATTTAGGAGCGACCGGAGAAGCCTTGGACTCTTCCGCTGGGGCACTCTTCGCTGTGGCCTGAGCGCGAGCCGCAGCCAGAATATCTGCAGTCGACTTCGGGGCATTCCCTGCAGGCTTAGGGGCCGGAGCAGGAGCTGGCGATTCAGGAGCAGCTTCCGACGAGGGAGCCTCGGCAGGTGGAGTTTCCGCGCCACCGCCAGCTTTCTGCTTGCGGGCGAGCGCGAGAATCTCTTCGGTTGTAAGCTTTTTATCTGCCATAGTGTTATGAGGAAGTGGGCACAACGCCTGAAGAGCGTGGCACAAAAAACAAAGAATGCACAGAAACGGGCATTCTTGAGAGCACATCCTTAGGGATCATGGCAGCTAACCGGGGCTCCGACAAGTTTGGGGGCTTGCGGGGGTGTCATTTCTCAGAAGCTGGAAGCCCTTGTCAAATGCCTCTCCCGGTGATGGGAAGCTGGAGAATTCAATCATGTCCCGCTGCTCAATGCGACAGCACAAAACCGTTGAATTTCAGGCGGGTTCCGTCATTGGTGACTCTTCCGATTCAAGGCAATGCAATGCCCAGCGAGCAGCCTCGGCGACGAGCGTCCCTTCCGTTTCTGCCGCGAGTCGAAGAGTTGGCACCGCCCGTTGATCACCGAGATTTCCCAGCACAATCGCCGCGTTTCGCAGCAGCCCATCCCGCCCCTGACGCTCAAGGGGTGTTCCGGCAACGAATCGACGGAAGTCATTTTCTGGCAGGGAGAACCAATCTGTGACGGGGTGATCAGCAAGACTTTCGGCTGCCGCCAACTCGGGAACGCTGGCTGCCGGTGCTTTCCGGTTCCACGGGCAGACCTCCTGGCAAATGTCACAGCCGAAGACCCATTCACCAAGAGCTTCTCTCTGCTCCTCCGGAACAGAAACATTGCGTAACTCAATATTCAGGTAAGAGATGCACTTCCTCGCGTCCAGTTCGTAGGGCGCAACAATTGCGCCGGTCGGGCAAGCTTCGATGCAGGCCGTACAACTGCCGCAATGTGATGCATGATGGGGCTCGTCAACCGGGAGGGCCAGGTCAGTCAGGACAGCAACCAGGAAGAAACAACTCCCCAGACGCTTGTTGATGAGCATGGTGTTTTTTCCAAACCAGCCCAGCCCGGCACTTCTGGCGAAATCACGCTCAAGCAGTGGGGCCGTGTCGACCGCGATGCGTGTCCGCGCAGTGGGTGCTGCCTCGTGAATCGTGGCGGACAGCTCTTGAGCCTTTGATCGCAACACGTTGTGATAATCAGAGTTACCACGGGCGTACGCGGCAATTCGGGGCTGACCTGCCGCCACCGGAACCGGGGGATTGTACGTCGCCCCCAGCACGATGATGCTGCGAACACCCTGCTGGACATGCTCGGGATGCGAATACGCATCGCGGCGGCGCTCCATGTACGTCATTTCACCGTGGCAGGAGAGCTCGAGCCAGCGGTGGAAGTAGGGGAGTGTTTCGGGATGTGCTGCAGCCGTCACACCAAACAGTGGGAATCCGAGTTCCCCGGCCCGTATCCGCAGTCGCCGGACCAACTCTTGGGCCTCCGCATCACCAAGGCTCAACTGCTCGCACTCCGGTAATGATTCAGTGACCACATGAACACTCTGCGGGAAACGAAGAGCAGGATCAGCGTCATCAAAGGGGCGACGACAAGCACGCCGCTGTTCGGCTCAAGTGCTTTCGTCAGCAGCAGTCGCGCGGGGACAGTGACGACGAGCAGAATGGGGACAATGAATGAGAAGACGAACCAGACGATTTCCCCTCCCGCTGACTGGCGGTAAACCCCTTGTGGATAGCGGGCAAAAATCGTGATGTAGAACCAGAAGTCGTACAGCCCCTGATTTCTTCCCAGCCAGACGCTCGTACTGGCCAACGCAATCATGAGGCTGTAGAAGAAACTCGTCCCGACGGCAATGAGCAGGCAGTACGCCAGAACATTCCCGGCCGTCACCGTCACATCAAGATGGCTGAGGGAATAGACCAGCAGCGAAACGGCGAGCGCAATTTGGCTGATCATCGAGAGGTTGACCGTCTGAAACGAAACCAGAAACTGCGTATCGATCGGTTTCAGCAGCACGAAGTCAAGATTGCCGGTTCTAATCAACTCGCTGAATGCCGCACAGTTGGGCATAAACAACGCTTCGACCAAGGCATTGATGAGCATGCCAGTCGCCATGAAGGCGAAATACTCGTACTGCGACCAGTCCTGAATGCTGTTCACCTGGCGATAAATGATGCCAAATAAGGCCAGTTGTGCAGAAAACCAGAACGTGCGGGTGACCACTTCAATGAAAAAGTTGCCGCGAAAGCTCAGTTCGCGGACCAGAGAATTCCGCAGAAACGTCAGCCAGACCCGCAGATAGTTGGGGCGAAACTGCTCCATGGCTGCCGGGTCTCCTGCTGGCGTGAGTATTGATATCGCCCGAAATATGCCCGAGAGGATTCGAACCTCTGACCTTTGGCTCCGGAAACCAACGCTCTATCCAGCTGAGCTACGGGCACGCAATGTAATTTGCTCGCGTGATTATTCTGGACGCCGCGCCAGCCGTCAAGAAGCTCACAACGACAATCATTGCCGAACGCATAAGCTCCGCTCAACGCTCCAGGATCGGAACATAGTCGTAGGGAATTTGCAGGGCGATGAGCGCCATGGCGGTGGCGAAATCGTCGCCAACCCAGGGATCGCTCCAGCCTCGACCGGGGACGCGAGTTCGCATGAGTTCGTTCCGAGCGGCGGGATACCAGACGCTCCAGTGCTCTCCGCCGGCATGCCACGCCGCCTGGGCTGCGTAATACTGGGCGTAGTAGTGATACTGCAAATCCTTCGGCGTTCGCGGCCCGGGAACGTGACGCATCATGTAACTCAGTCCGCGTTCGATGGTGGCGGAATCACCTGCTCCGGCCGTGTACAACGCGACAACTGCGGCGGCGGACCGAGGGAAGCGACTCTCGGCCGCGTCCAGTACTCGATAACGGAACCCGCCGTCGTTGTTCTGGCACTTGTTGATGTAGGTTACCGCCTTGTCGATGATCTCTTTGGGCACGGAAATCCCCGCATTACGAGCAGCCCGCAGGGCGATGACCTGACAGGCCGTGACGGAAATATCTGCTTCGTCGGGCGTAGGGAAATACCGCCAGCCCCCTTCGGAGTTCTGACTGGCGATGATGAGTTTCACCGCCTGCTTCAGCTTCTCCCGCACCTTGGGGTGTTCCGACATCCCATACACCTCAGCCAAATACGTGGTAGCAAAGCCATGTCCATACATGGGACTCTGCGACTGGGTGTTCGGTTCGATGATGAATCCGTTCGGCGCGGCGCAGTCGAGAAGATAGTTCGTGATGCGATCCAGCACGTCGCCATATGGCCCTTCCCCCGGCGTGCTACCCGAGGAGAGGAAAGCCAGCCCCGCCAGTGCCGTGACACCGACGTTCTGCGTGAACTCGTGTTGCGTTCCGAAGGCCCCGGTCGTTTCGTCCTGCTGATCGGCGAGCCACTTTAGTGACTCCGAAATGGCCTGCTCAGTTTCTGCGTCGACAAATTTGGGGCGAGGCAACTGAGCATTGGCCGATGCCGCAAGACTGGCTACGCACATCAGCAGCATTGCCAGTCGACGCACCATTTAATCCAACGCTTCTGAATTCTCGACGGCTTCCCTGGCAGCAGCGGCGGCTCGTTCTTCTTCCAGCAGTTGCATGACGTCCTTAATCAAGTCGGGCAGTCCAGCTCCTGTCGCCGAAGAGATTTGGCGGACGGGAATTCCCGTTTCTTCCGTGAACAATTCGGCGCAGACTTGAGCATCTGGCAGTTCGCACTTCGAAACGACAACCAGTTCCGGCCGCTCGACGAGCGAAGGATCAAACAGACGCATTTCCTCACGGATTTGGCGGTAATTCTCCGTGGGATCGCTCTGATCAGCGGGGTTCGGCTCAATCAAATGAACCAGTACGCGCGTCCGTTGCACGTGCTTTAGAAATTCATGTCCCAGTCCGACGCCGGCATGAGCCCCTTCGATGAGTCCCGGAATATCTGCCAGCACAAACTGCTGCTGATACCCCACCCGCACCGCTCCCAGGTGGGGGTACTTCGTCGTGAACGGATAGTCCGCAATTTCGGGTGTCGCCCGGGAGAGGCGGCTTAACAGCGTGCTTTTCCCTGCGTTGGGCTTTCCAATGAGCCCGACGTCGGCAATGAGTTTCAACTCCAGCACGACCTCGCGTTCCCCACCTTCAACGCCCTTCTCAAAGTGACGCGGGGCTCGGTCGGTTGATGTGGCAAACCGCTTGTTACCTCGGCCACCTTTGCCTCCGGCTGCCACGACAAACTGATCACCATGCGCCACGAGGTCTTTCAGCAAATGACCGTCGGCTGCATCTTTAATGATTGTCCCTGTCGGCACCCTGATGACTTTGTCATCACCACCTTTGCCAGTGCGTTGTTTTCCCTGTCCCCGTTGTCCCTCGGACGCCTTCCAGTGACGGTGGCCAACCAAGTGGTACAGGCTTCCCATGTTCTCATCGGCTTCGATGATGACATCGCCCCCTTTGCCACCATCACCGCCGTCAGGTCCGCCGTACGCAACGTGGGCCTCGCGACGGAAGCTTAAGCAACCGTCGCCGCCGTCACCTGCTTTGCAGTGGATCTGAACCTGATCAACGAACATACACGACGACCTCAGATGTGAGGCTGAAAGAGAAAACGTTTTGGGACGACTTACTAGCGGCCTTCGTATTCAGCGAGGAAGCCCATGAATTCGCGGCGATGTTCTTCTTCGTCACCCAAGGCCTGAATGCAGAGGTCCTGCGTCACGTAATCGACACCGTCACACAGTTTAATGAGCTTCGTGTACTGACCAATGGCCGCATCTTCCGCTGCAATGACACCTTTAATGACGCTCACCACGTCAGTGGTTTGAGCTGGCGGCTGCAGCGACGCTTGACGCGAAGTGAATTCGGCACTCCCCTGTACCACTCCGCCAATCGTCTTGATGCGGCGTGCCAGGTTTTGGGCGTGTCCGAGTTCGGCAGTGACGTCGGCGAGCAGCGACTTTTTGATTTCCTCGGCTCGCACGCCGTCCAGGTTCGTGGAGTTCGCAATGAAGTTCATTACGGTTTCCATTTCCATCCAGTACGCAACCTGAAGTTCCTGAATGATTTGCTGCTTGATGTCCGACATGTCCGTCTCCTCTGAGGTAAATTGCGCACCGTACGTCTCGGTGCTGTCTCTGTTTATATCCGGTCGCGAACGCAGTTCAAAGGTGCCCGCAACCAGCAGGCATCAATCGACTCGTGCGAAACAATCGCAACTACCAGAAGACAATAACCTTGCGCCACTCCCTGCAATTTGCCGCACTCGGCAAACAGGACATCACATTTGCCAGCCATGTTGCTCATGCGCAAGGGAAAAGCCCTGAAAAACATGCTGTTTCTCAGGGCCTTCCGGTGACTACCGAAGGTGGGACTCGAACCCACATGTCCATACGGACACTGGATTTTGAATCCAGCGCGTCTGCCGATTCCGCCACTTCGGCGTAGCCATTGAACTGGTTTTCTATCCGACACGTTGCGGACCTGCAAGGGATCGGAATTGTTGATAACCCGTATCAGCGCATCAAATCCGGGATTCCCAGTCGCCAGGGGATGCTGCCGCACGGTTTATCACGGTATTCCGGATCGTGCACACCCTGACAGAGCTTGGGAATGTGGCCGGGGGCGAAATCTGAGATGCCGGAGAAAGTTCTACCAAGTACGCGTGCAGGTTGGGTCAGGGAATTTGCACGAGGCGCTGTGCGTCATCATGGGGCGTCCAACTTCGGTGCGTCGTCGTCACGTATTTCGACATTCTGAGACGTCAGTTCTACTGACGGATGCTTGAGGTGACCATCACTCAGCAGGAAGAGCGTCTGCTCGTCAGCACTGGCGAACGGCCTGACGTTGTCCCCGCTGATATGTCGTGCCCCTGCGCTGATACGTACCGAGCGGATGTCCCCAACATAGTATCGATTCTGGACCTGAGCGGGATCAACTCCCCCAAGGTAGAGGCCGCCGGTTGTTTCTTGCAGTGGATAGTTGCTCGTACTTCCCGACTGCCGAACACCATCGACATAGAGTGTCATTTCATTTCGTTCGAACACTCCGGCGAGGACGGTCCATCGGTCGAGCAGGGCCGATTGATCGGAGACGAAGATTCGTTGCTGCTCGCCGAGTCGACGCGCGATGCCCCAATGTCCGTCTGCCGTGAGAAAGGTTGCCATCCAGTCGGGACCGAGCCAACTGACGACGTTGGACGTTTGAAACGTCTGCGGCCGCGTCAGAACCTCGACTGTATACTCCTCCCCTGCTTCGGGGACGACTTCGGACACACGGGCAAAACTGTTGAAACCATTGAACGCAAGAATGCGGTCAGGGTGTTGCGGGGCTGATGTTGGTATGACGTCTGGCGTCTTATTGGTTTGCTGCTCGGTTTCAGTGGCGTCTACGTCGTCGGATGCACCGGGGAAGAAAGCAACGATGCCGACAATCAGGACGAGTACCGCCACACCAGCGATAATTGCTGGCTTCCAGGGAAACGGACGCGGGTGTCGTTTTCGCCGCTGTTCGAACGGCAATGGACTGACATCGAGCGCTGCGAATGGGTCGGCCATTGTAGAAGTTGGCTGTGCTGCGATTGCATCGCGGCCGTCCAGGACGGCGGAGATCTCCTCAAGGGGTGCGGGACGATCAGCAGGATTCTTTGCCAGCAGTCGTTGGCATAAGTTGTCGACGACTTCAGGAACTTCTGGCCGATTGTCCCGAACTGAGGGAATTGATTCCTGGCTATGTGCAAGAGCCAGTTGGATGGGATTGGCTCCCTGATAAGGAGCGCGTCCTGTCAACAAGTAGAACAACGTGCAGCCGAGACTGTACCAGTCGGATCGCTCGTCGACCTCTCTGGGATCGCGTGCCTGTTCGGGCGACATATAGGAGGCCGTGCCCATCACCATGCCAGTGCGAGTCAGCATGGAAAGGTGTTCGTCTGGTGCGATGAACCGGGCGAGGCCCATGTCCAGGATTTTGACAGTCCCCTGCTCGTCCCGCAGTAAATTGGCTGGTTTGATGTCGCGGTGAACAATGCCTTGCTCATGCGCGAACTGCAGTCCAGTCGCCGCCTGCCGGAATGCGTCGAGTGCTGAGTCAACCGGTAGAGGACCATTCAGTGCCACGACTTGTTCGAGGTTCGCTCCCTCAATCAGCTCCATGACCAGCCCAAACTGTCCCTCATGCTCTTCCTCCTGATGCGCCTGCACGATGTTAGAATGCTGTAGCTTGATGGCTGTTTGCATTTCGCGAACGAAACGCCGTTGCAGTTCCGTCTGGCTGGCGACATCTGCGCGGAGCAGCTTGATTGCGACATCTTTCCCCCCATTATGTGGTTTGGCGAGATAAACCGTGCCCATCCCGCCGCGACCCAAGACGCTGTGCAGGCAAAACGGTCCCCAGTCGCGCGGCAGTGGTGGTTCGCCGGCCCTCTGTTTGTTCGCACTGGCTGACTCGGCGGCTGCATCGGACAGCACCTGAGCAAGGATGAGCGTGGGGACTTCCGGAAAGCGCTGCATCAATTCCGATAGCGAGACAGGCACCTCGGCCTGCAGTCGACAGGCAATTTCCACCGGGATGAGTTCCTGAACTGCGTGCGGCTTGAGTTCGTCTGCCAGGTCGACCAGTAGCTCCTCCACCGTAACTTGTTTCCCCCGGCGCCAGTTCCCCTCCAGTCGATCGCAGAGTCGGTCGATGTGCAGCATGTCCGATTGCCGCAACTCGCCGAACGCCCGTGCATCACTCATGAGGTTCGTCCCCCATCCAGAGTTTCGCAATGACCTGCAGTTTGCGTTCGACGGAGCGGCGGACGCATCCCAGTTGCTCCGCAATGTCAACGTTCGAATAGCCATCGAGTTTCAGGACGGCAATTTGCCGCAAGGCCACGTCCCCTGTGGCATCGAGTTGAACGAGCAAACGGTCAAGTTGATCGGTCAATTCCGCGACCATGGCAGGATCAGGACCATCACTGAGGAGTTCGCTGAACGTAACGGCAGCAGTGGGCTGAGTTCTTTCAGAATCTGAATCGTCAGCCTTTCCTGTTCCGCCCCGCTTCTGTCGATTCTGGTGTCGGATGAGATCGACCGACTTGTTGATGGTAATGGCCATCAGCAGCGGCCAGAGGTTGTGGGCGTCGGTCAGTTGAGAAAACCGGCCTTCGCGAACGCCCAGGCAGAAACTCTTGAACGCGCTGAGGGCGACGTCTTCTTCATCTGCTGCGGTGCGAGGTGCCCCTTCGAGTTTCTGGCGGGCCAGCCAGACCATTTTTTCGAAGTATTCCTCCCACAGTTTCTGCGCAGCTACTCCTTCCCCAGCCTTGAGTTGGGACAGCCATTCAGTAATGAGCGTCGGGCGAGTCACGAGAAATTTCGAAAATCCTGTCGCAAACAGAAACGGTTTAGCGAGCTCTTCTGAAACGGACCAGTTTGATTGGTCCGCAACAAGTTTACGACAAGCATGAGGAGAGAACGATGAATCTGTTGACGAAACTGTTCGGAAAATTGTGGAAACCGAACCCTCGGGTTCGTCGTCGCAACCACATGACGACCGAGGTCTTTGAAGATCGCGTGTTGCTGAGTGGCAGCCCGCTGCCGGTACTCATGGTCGTCGCCGACCAACAGGACTTCTACTATCAGGAGTACGGTGATACCCGCAATTCGATTGAGGCTTCCGGCCTGGACGTCATCGTCGCTGCCACTTCGACCAATCCGACGACGCCACATCCAAACTCGGGTCAGGGAAATGATGGGGGAGTTGTCACCCCAGATATCGCGCTGGCTGACGTCAGCGCTGAGGACTATTCAGCCATTGTCTTCGTCGGCGGTTGGGGATCGTCCATGTATCAGTACGATTTTCCCGGCGACTACAACAACAGCCTGTACGATGGTGACCTCGCCACCAAAGTCGTCGTGAATGATTTGATTAACGACTTCGCAGATGCCGACAAGCCATTGGGGTTCATTTGTCACGCGACCATGATTGGTGCCTGGTCCGATGTCGACGGACAAAGCCTCTTCCAGGATCGTCAGGTCTCAGTTCCGTACGTCGGTTCCCCTGCCGTTCTGTATCAGGGAATGTGGTACGGCAATGGGGTTCTCGGCCAGTACGAACAGGCCGTCGCGAATGGTGCCATCGCCAACACCGCCAGCGGACAGTACGGGGACAATCCTTATTCCGCAGTTGATGATGTCGTCATCGATCATACAAACGGCATCACGGTAATTACCGCCGAGAACTGGGATTCCGCGGCACTGTTTGGAACCACCATCGCACAGACGGTCATGGATCAGGCCGAGCCGGAGAATCAGGCTCCGACCGCCAGCGACGCACTCTGGGCCATCGATGAACATTCCGCCGTGGGGACGTCAGTCGGCACCGTAGTCGCGAGTGATCCCGACGTCGGCCAGACGCTGGAGTACGCCATTATCAGTGGCAACGAAGCTGGCGTCTTCAATATCAATTCGGCGACGGGTGAAATTACCGTGGCGAATTCGAACCTGTTGAACTTCGAAACGACGCCGCAGTTTAACCTGCAGGTTCAAGTGGCGGACAATGCGACTTCGCCGCTGAACGCGACTGCCAACGTGACCATTCAGCTGAATAACATCGTGGAACCGCCGCCAGCTTCCGTTTACCAGTTCGGGACCGACCTGGTTGTTCGCGGCACGACTTCCGACGACACCATTTATGTCTGGAGTGGTCAAACGGCTCAAAACGTCTTCGTCTGGATGAACGGCGTCTTCTACGGCGGATTCAATGTGCCTGAGGACGGTCGAACCGTCGTCTACGGCAGTGATGGCAACGACCAGATTTACGCCACTGACGCCCGCAGCAGCGTTGCGATTTTCGGTGAAGCCGGCCACGACCGCATTACCGGCGGCTCGGAATCGGACCTGCTCGATGGAGGTGACGGCGTCGATGTGATTTGGGCGAACGGCGGCAACGATACCATTCGTGGTGGACGGGAACGTGACTATCTGTTCGGCAACGACGGGAACGACGTCATTCTCGGCGGCGAAGGAAACGACCACATGGAAGGTGGTGCCGGGTTGGACATCCTGATTGGTGGTCGGGGATCTGACTACATGAAAGGGGGCGATGACGACGACCTGCTCATCGGCGGCTACACCGACTTCGACGACAGCGAAGAAATCGGCATTGGCCTGAGCATTGCCTTCTCCGCCGGTCGCTCAACCGCAGAACGCTACGAGGCCATTTTCGGCAACCAGAACGGCCCGGCCCTGCTGTCTCCCGGACTGAACCTCCACGACGATTTCGAACAGGACATCATGTGCGGAGGCACAGGCGGCAACCTGTTCTTCGTCGGCTCCACGGACAGCCCTTATGGAACTCTCGAAGACATGTACGTCTAATGTCCTGATGCCCGCTGCACGACCTTGGCCGTGCAGCGGGACTTTCTTTTTGAAACACGTCGGTATCAGTAACACCTGCAAGCCGACAATTGACGACAGCCCCGGTCAGTGAACCATTTCCAGAATCCCCAGTCGCCAGGGGATGTTGCCGTACGGTTTATCGCGGTATTCCTGGTCATTCACACCCTGAAAAAGCACGCGAACACTTTCCGGGTCGAGTTCCAAATGCTGGTCGTGCCCATGTCGGATGAACTCACCGTGGCTGTAGGACGTCGCCCAGGACATGTCCTGATTCACCACATTCCTGGGCGACACGAACGGCTGCTCCTTGCTCGCCGCCAGTGGTTGCCACTCTTCACCCAATGCGTCAGCCACGTAAGCCTTGAAATAGCGTCGGTTCTCGCCCATGGCTTCAATCAGCGTGATGTACTTGCTGGTTCCGCGAATTCTGTAAGTGTGGCTCGCTTCGAAAATGTCGGCCTTGAGTGCGACTTCTGGTCGGCTCCAGCCCTTTGACGGGAACGATTCCAGCGGCGTCTGTGAGCGCCACATTTGGCCGTTGTTCGTCGTGAAGAAGAGGTAGGCGGTTGACGCATCACAAATCACCCAGAAATCGAGCCCCGCTTTCATGCCGTCTTCCACCACGTACAAAGGCTCGGGCAATGTCCAGCCCGCAGGTTCATCAATGCGGTCGTTGGTGGAGAAGCAGGGGCCGTATTTCAGTCCACGTTTGTCATCGGCCGCCTGGTAGATGAGGTACCACTTCTGGTGCGGCTCAAACCAGAATATTTGCGGAGCGCCGTGATAACTCATGGTAAGAGTTAACACGCTCCAGTCCTGCTGCTGGGCGTCTTCCCAATTCTCGAATGAGAGGTAACCAATGCGAATGCGACCATCACCCTCCTTCAGTTTGCGAAGCGTGCAGAACAAGTGCCACTTCCCGCCAAACCGGACAATACTGGGATCTTTGACCGACACCCAAGGATGCTCCGCCGACTCTGGCAACCGCTCGGCGTCCACCATCAGAAAGGGCCGTTCAACTCGCCACTGAAATTGCCCCGTCTCAAACGGAGTCGGAGTCAGGTCCGAATTCGCATTTTGGGCGTTGCACGGGACAGTTAGGCCGCAAAGACAGACGAAGTTAAACAGGTGAGCTGTCGTCGAAAGATGCATGGGTCGAAAACGGGTACGCATTTTGAAATAGGGACTCAACACGACCAGTCTGCCTAAGAGATTCTGGCGTGGCAACCTTTCTTGGATTGGCCGTGTACGCAATTCCCACAAGCGGTGAGCCTGCAATTGACGAAGCTCAGGTCCGGCAGATAATCTCAGAACGTTGGTTGTCTCCTTCTTTTCGGGTTCTTGGTTCGGAAGCAATGTCCCATGGCTCTTCTCGGTCATCGTTCGTTTCGTCGGCGGGGTTTCACACTAATCGAACTCCTGGTGGTGATTGCCATCATCGCCGTACTGATTGCCTTGCTTTTGCCAGCGGTTCAACAAGCTCGCGAAGCGGCACGTCGTTCGCAATGCAAAAACAACCTGAAGCAACTTGGAATAGCCCTCGCGAACTACGAAGAAACACATCGTATTTACCCGCCTGGCCGACTGGGGTGTGACGGAATTAACACTGGCCCATGCAATGGGAATCCAAACTACACACGAGTTGGCCTCAGTGCATTTCCACTGCTCTTACCACAGCTCGAACAGGCCCCTTTGTACAATGAATTCGACTTCATGAACATCGCCTGGGGGCCGAGTGCAGGTTGGGAGCCCTTAAATCAAATTGGCGTTGAAGCTCGGCCAGCGGTATTCGTTTGCCCATCGGACGTCAGTCAGCGAGCTGTGTTATCAAACGGTCTGCAGGCAGCAACCGGCAGCTATGCATTGGTCCACGGCACCATGGGACCGAGCAATGGAATCAGCGGAAACATGAAAGTGTTCAACACCGGCCCTTTCAATTACAAGACGCCATATCGGTCGAGAGACATCCTCGACGGATTAAGCAGTACCATGTTCATTGGTGAGGTAAAGGACGCGCACACTCCGGAGTCGTACAACCGCTGGACCGTGTCCTCTCGGCATCTTGACTGTATGCGGACGACAGAAAACCCCATCAATACGCCACCGGGAACCGGTATTACCACCAGCCCTTATGGAATTGCGCTCAACGGAGCGTTTGGAAGCCAACACGTGGGCGGCGCACAGTTTCTGTTTGGTGATGGGCATGTGTCATTTCTCAGCGAGAACTTATCCCTTACCGTCTATCGCGCACTCTCGACGCGTGAAGGCGGCGAAGTCGTTGGGGAATACTAAGTCCCCAAATCTTCTGCCCTGCAACAACATATCCAACCGCCACAATTCCCGGTGGCTCAGGCTACAAAGACGCCAATAATGAACCTGACACTGCGCATTTTCTTGTTGTCCTCACTTGCGGTTATGGCCGTGATGCCCGGCTGTTCGGACGGTCGCCCGAAACGAGTGCCCGTCTCTGGTCAAGTTCTCATTGACGGCAAGCCGCTGGAGCATGGATTCGTACAGGTCATTCCAGCAAACGACCGTGCAGCCAGCGGACAAATTGGCCCCGATGGACGATTTACCCTCAGCACCTTTACCACCGACGATGGTTGCGTTCCAGGAAATCATGTGGTGACAATCATTGCGAATGAGTCTATCGACCCACAGTCACAGCGTTGGCATGCCCCCAAGAAGTACTGCGACCCCACAACCTCCGACCTGAAAATCGACATCGTCGACGCCACCGATGATCTGGTCATCAACATCTCGTGGGATGGTGGTGAACCGTTTGTTGAACGGTTCGATGCCGAGTAGGGCGATTGCATTTGGCCGCCGTTAACGGACCTGCGCTCGTCGACCGAAAGTTGAACTGGCGTTGAGTATAGTGTCGGCGTCCCGCAGTTTCTTTTCGGTCTGTTCAGGCGTGTGCCGCTTCCGTCGTTTCTTCGTCATCTCAAAGGTCTCTTCACTCCGTCACGGGCAACTGAAACCTTCATAACACATGGATCCGATTTTCAAAGGCAGACCAGGCTTATTGAGCGACATGAGTAGGGCACTTATCACTTCCTGATTTGATCAACAACCAACTGCACGGTGCGAGCTGTTGCTCCCTGTTGTGCTGCAATAAGTTTTTGGGCTCGTTCACCCATTCCGGTTCCCTGCGTGGGGTTCTGCAGCATCGTCTCGATGAATTGCTGCAGTTCTTCGGGGGTTCGGGAGACGTGTAGAGCTTGCCCTTGAACGAGCAATTCGACGACGGCGCGGAAGTTTTTTGTGTTAGGGCCAACGCTGACGGCTGCTCCATAGGCCGCCGGTTCCAGCATGTTCTGGCCTCCCCGGTCACCGAAACTGCCGCCAACGAAACCGATGTCAGCCAATCCCCAACAGGCACCGAGTTCGCCGACGGTGTCTAACAGCCCCACATGTTGAGCCGTATTTTCTGGAAGTGGTTCAGGCTTGGTACGACGGATGAGTGGCAGATTTCGGTCGGTCACGAGTCGGGCGACTTCATCACCCCTTTCGGGGTGACGCGGAACGAGGATCAAGCGGAGCAGGGGATAGGTCTTCTTCAATTTGCAGTAAATGTCCAGAACCATCGCTTCTTCGGGAGCCTGGGTGCTCCCGGCGATCCAGATTTGTTCCCCTTCGCGAATCCCCAAGAACTGAGCGAGTTCTCTCGTCTTGGGGTTTGATCGATCGGTTTGAACGCCATCAAACTTGATGGAACCAGTGTTGTTGACGCGATGTGCCTCGACGCCCAACGCTGTAAAACGGGTGGCGTATTCCTCGGTCTGAGCAGCCACGAAAGCAAATTGCCGTAGCAGTGGGCCGAGCAGCCATTTGAGTCGACGGTATCCCGCAAAGCTACGATCACTCAGGCGACCGTTGATGAGGCAGACGGGGATTTGCTGCTGAAATGCAGACCGTAAGAAGTTCGGCCAAATCTCTAGTTCGACCAGCACAATGAGGTCCGGCTTCAGTCGGCGAATGGCGTTTCGCACGGCCCAGGTGAAATCGAGAGGGAAATAAACGACGTGAGCGATTTTGAGTTTGTCGCGAGCTACTTCGTAACCAGTCTGCGTGGTCGTCGACACAATGCACTGCACGTCAGGACGCACCTGCGTAAGCTGAGCCAGAACCTGCTGTAGTTGCAGCACTTCGCCCACACTGACCGCATGAAACCACACGCGCGGGCCGGTCGCCCCACTGGGAACTGGACATTCTCCCCACAGTTTCTGTTTCCAGCCCGAGTGGTACTTTCCAAGCGCGTACCATCGCCACAGCAGCACGGGGCTGCAAATGAGCAAAAAGACGACGTAGGCGGCGTTCAGAAACCAGCCAAACAACGCTGTTCCTTCCCTGGAATCGAGGGGTTTTGCTGCAGGGTACCGGTTTGGTCACCCCCAGGCGAGACCTTCTCGCAAGAGCACGATTTCCCGGAACTCGCTTTTGAGTACATGTTTGCATTTCCGTCGCCGCGAACGCAGGCTAAACTTTTGGGGACATCAGCTCACTCTTCTCAACTTATTTCAAATTGTTCTCAGGCAAAGACCATGGCGTCCGATTCTTCGCATGCATCTCCTGTTGTGGCCAACAGACACCATCTGGGTGTGGTTGAAACTCACCAGAGGGAAGCGGAAATTAACAAGTTGTTCCGCGCACAAATCAAAATGGAAGCGTCCGACTTGCACCTGCAGGTCGACAAGCCGCCCATGATGCGTATTAAAGGTGAAATTCGGGAACTGAAAATGGATCCCATTGGCGAACAGGAGATGTGGGACCTGTTCCTCCCGATCATGGATGACCGGAACAAGGAAATCATGGCAACGACCGGCGGTGCCGACTTTGCCCACGTGGTTCCCTACGAAGGCCGCAACTGGCGTTTCCGCGTGAACCTGCTGAAGCAGTTGGGTAAGCCTGGGCTGGTTGCTCGTAAGGTGGAACAGAGCATTCCGCCGTTCGAAGGGTTGTACCTGCCCCCCGTTATGGAAGATCTCTGCAAGTTCGATCAGGGAATGGTGCTGCTGGCCGGGGTGACTGGTTCGGGCAAGTCAACGACCATTGCCTCGATGCTGAACTGGGTGAACGCGAACTATCGCAAGCATCTTCTGACTATCGAAGACCCCATCGAATTCGTGTACACGCCCGACAAGTGCCTCATTAATCAGCGCGAAATCGGGATGGATGTCATCGACTTCCACGTCGCCATGAAACATGCGGTGCGGGAAGACCCCGACATCATGCTGGTGGGGGAAATGCGTGACCGGGAAACATTCGAAACCGCCATCCACGCGGCGGAAACGGGACACCTGGTGTTCGGAACCATCCACGCTCCAAGTGCTCCAGGTACCATTGGCCGTATTCTCGACCTCTTCCCGCAAGCCATGCACAGCGCCATTCGCGCGAGTATGGGGATGAACATGAAGGCGATTGTCGGTCAGAAGCTGCTGAAGACCATTGTCGACAAGCCTTCTCGCGTGCCCATTGTGGAAGTCATGCGGTTTAATCCCACCGTGCGTAAACTCGTCATGGAAGAAGAAGACCAGAAGCTTTCGTCTGCAATTCGACTCGGTAAAGATGAAGGAATGCAGTTGTTCAACGACTCGCTCTACAGCTTCATTCAGCGCGAGCTCATTAGCCCACAAGCGGCGTTTGAAATTTCTCCCAACGTGGAAGAATTGAAAATGATGATTAAGGGAATTGCTGTGAAAGCGTCCGCAATTCTGTAGTGGTGTTGAGAAACCGATCCTTCGGGCGTTTGGAATGGAAGCACACAGGAGTCAGGCAGGCGCAGTGACAGGTCAATTGACGAGTAGTGAATCAGAAACAGCGAAACAGTGGCTCAACTCGCTGTGTCGTTCACTGTTTTCAATTGTCGCCGTTTTCGTTTTTCTGAATGGATTCTCGGCTGTGGTTTTCGCTCAAGGCGAGGCTACACCGGTTCCACAACCGGTAACACCGCCCACAACCGTCACTCCCCCAGATGTGGGGCAAAGTTTGATAGCAAATGTCGGGAAATTCCCGGCCCCGCCCGACCCTTTTGTTCGAGGCAACTTTGTTCCGTCGCGGCCGGACCATCCTGGCTTTAAGGTTCAGCAGTATCCGCAAGTCGGTTTCTACCTTTCGACTTTTAAGCTGCTCATCCTGCTGGCGGTGTTCGCATTCTGGCTGCACTATTCCAACTGGGTGCATACCGACAGTCGTGGTTTGCAGGTGCGACCGGAGCACTGGAACTCGCTCATGGTTGTGGGAGGAGTCGCGGGATTTGTCGGCGTACTCATTGTCCCCATGTTCATTGGCGGATTCTTCACGATGGCTGCCGCCATTGGCGCACCTCTCGGCCTTTATGTTCGGGAACGGAATCAGAATGTTCCCGAAAGTCGCCGGGTGATGACTCCCGCCCACATTCGCAAGTGGACCATTCGACAGCTTGCGAAAATTGGCATCCACATTGGGGGCGGCGAACAAATTGACGAAGGCAAAGGCCCGCCGATTCAATTCATCGGCAAGACCAGAACTGGCAAGCGGGACGACTCTCGGTCAGCTCAGGTGGAAGCGTCCAAGGGATACCGAGCCGCTAAAGAACTGGTGTATGACGCCATTTTGCGCCGGTCGACCGATATCCACCTCGAACCAAAGGATGATGAACTTTCCATTCGGCTGCGGATCGATGGTGTGATGTATCCCGCGGAGCCGTTCGACAAAGCGGTAGGCGACGCGGTCGTCAACATTGTCAAAGTGCTTTGCGCTATGGACATTACCGAACGCCGCCGATCACAGGACGGCAGTTTCGGAGCCATTCTTGATGGGCGGGAAATTGACTTCCGTGTGGCGTCTCAGGGGACACGACATGGTGAAAAAGTCAGCATGCGTATTCTCGATCAGGCCAACAGCGTCAGCAACCTGGATGACCTGGGAATGCGGAAGCAAATGCAGTCCGCAATCAATGGCATCATTAATCAGCCGCACGGCTTACTGCTGGTTTGCGGACCGACGGGAGCTGGTAAGTCGACGACGCTTTACGCGGGGATCAATTCGATTGATGCCTACGAGCGGAACATCATTACTATCGAAGACCCCATCGAATACAAGATGGAGAATGTTACCCAAATCGAAATCAATCAGAAGTCGGGACAAACGTTCGGCAAGTCGCTTCGCAGCGTGCTGCGGCAAGATCCCGACGTCGTCATGATTGGTGAAATTCGGGACGACGAAACAGCGAAAATTGCGTGCCAGGCGGCCAATACCGGGCACATGGTGTTCTCCACCGTTCACGCCAATGACACCATTACAGCGCTCTATCGATTACTCGATTTGGGCGTTGAGCCGTTTATGGTTTCAACATCGGTGTCGGCCATTCTCGCACAGCGACTCGCCCGCCGCCTGTGTGTGCATTGCCGCGAGGCGTATCACCCAAATCCAGAGCTGTTGAAAGCGGTTGGACTGCCGCCGGAAAAGGTGAAGCAGTTCTACCGGCCAGGAAGTAACAACAAGGCGGTGTGCACTCACTGCAATGGGCTCGGATATTTTGGACGCGTGGGCATTTTTGAGTTGTTGACCATTACCGAACGCATGCGAGAAATGATTCGCGAAAAATCTTCGGTGACGGCCATTCGCAATGAGGCCCGCAAGAATGGTATGCTCTACATGCAAGAGGAGGGATTAAGGTTGGTTGTTCGAGGAATCACATCGGTCGATGAGGTGCGGCGAGTGGTCAAATAGACTTGGCTCGCCAGTCCCAGTGTTGCGTTGTGTTGGATTCGGACTGTCAGCAAAAAGACTATTGGCAAGACTTCACTCGCAATTACGTTTCACACCCGACAGGAGATTCCAATGCCGCTATTCGAAATTGAAACCAACGCTCACATCATGATTGGCTGGGCCGCTGACGAAGAGGGCGCTAAGGCGTTTGCTCAAGAGCACTATCCCGAAGAAGAAGTCACCCGCATGACCAAGCGTCCTCGCGACGTGTGGGTAATTTCCAAGCGACTGCTCGGCATTGAAGGAAATGTCGACCCCTGCGACACCGCCCGCGATTGTCTCGCCAAGGCCGCGGGAGACAAAGTACATGCCATTCGCCTGTACATGCACGAAACCGGTTCCGACTTGCACGAAGCTCAAAAGGCCATTGAGACCAATATGTCTCTCGGATGGTAGCCGCTCGTAATTGCGATTTTGTCGACTCAACTAAAGAAAGGTGGGACACGGAGGGCCGATGCGTTTATGAACGAATCCTCGGTTTCCGGTCCCCCCTCATGGGTCCAGCATTTAAAGTCCGGTCAGGCTGAGGGCTTGAACGAACTCTGGAATCGATTCTACGAACGTCTCGTCCGTCACTCGAAAGGTCGTGTGCGAAACACGGGCTTGCACGGAGTCGACGAAGAGTCGGTGGCGTGCAGTGTTTTTGAGAGCATTTGGAGGGCGGCATCGGAGGGGCGGCTCGAAAGTATTCAAAGCTGTGATGAACTCTGGTGGTGGCTGCTGAGTGCGGCACATCGAAAAATTGTGGACCACACCCGCCGCGCGACGGCACTTAAACGTGGTGGCGGTGAAAACGTTACAAGCCTGGGTGATGCTGAGGCGCTGCAATTACTTTTGAGCGATGAACCGACTCCTGAGTACTTAACGGTTCTTTCTGAAGAATATGAACGGGGAATCGCCATCTTGGATGATGACCAGCTCAGGCAAATTGCGGTTCTCAAAGTGTCTGGCGCAACAAACGAGGAGGTGTGCGAACAATTGGGAATTGCCCCGGCAACGGTAACTCGCAAATTGCGGAGGATTTACGAAACCTGGCGGGTAGCGGGTGAGCAGGAATTGTGAACGAATTCAACAAACAGGACGACTCTTCAAACCTGGATTCCATCCGCGAAGTTGATGTTCTCTGCGATGAATTCGAATCTGAGTGGAAACAAGGGCGAACACCAAAAATTGCTGAGTTCCTGCATCGAACCGACCGTTCCTCGACGGAAAGCTTGCTGGCAGAACTCATTAAGCTGGACCTGTACTATCGGGAACTCAGCGGCGAAACACCCTCACTCGCCGACTATGAAACACAGTTTCCCGACTACAAAGAAGTGTTTCGGTTACTGGAAGGGCAAATACCCACTTACGTCGTTCAGCCCAGGCAGTTGGGAAAATTTCATCTTACGCGGCATGTTGGACGGGGTGGGTTCGGCGATGTCTGGGACGCATTCGATACGAAGCTCGAGCGTCGCGTCGCTCTGAAGACACCGCGAGACCGAGAAGTCGATCCAGCTCACATTCGCATGTTTCTACGTGAAGCGCGTGCCGTTGCTCAAATCGACCATCCCAACGTTGTTCGAGTTTATGACCAGGGGGAAGTCAATGGCAGGCCCTTCATTGCTTCCGAGTTCGTCAATGGCCCCACATTGGCCAAATGGGTGAAGTGGCACGACGTCGAAGCCACGCAGGCCGCGCGAATTTGTCGGGACATTGCCCAAGGGCTCGCCGCAGCCCACGCGGCGGGAGTAGTGCACCGGGATTTGAAACCGGGCAACGTCCTCATGACCAAAGAGGACATCCCCAAAATCACGGACTTTGGATTGGCCAAAAGACTCGACGAGGGGAAAACGACCATTGGTCAGCCAGGGGCCATTCTGGGGACATTCGCCTATATGAGTCCGGAGCAGGCGCGTGGAAACCAATACGTCGATGGACGGTCCGATATCTACTCGCTCGGAACAATTCTGTATGAGTTGCTGACACACCGTACGGTATTCAAGGGAACCGCTGAGGAATTGCTCGATCAAATCTACCATCGAGATCCCGCGGCACCGCGAACTTTGAATCAGACCATTCCACACGACCTGGAAACAATCTGCCTGAAAGCAATTTCCAAGCTTCCGACCGACCGTTACCAGACAGCCCTCGATTTCGTTGACGACCTCAACCGATTTTTGAATGGCGAGCCTGTCCTGACCCGGCGCATTGGCCTCTTGGAACGTTCTTGGCGATGGATGCTCAAGCACAAAGCGTGGTCGGCTCTCGTGGCAACCGTTGGCATTGCCGCACTAGCCTTGGTCGGAGTCGGCTGGCAGCGTTATGAAGCATACCGCAGTGCGCGTCAGTCCGTCTGGATTGAAACGAAAAATGCTCCCGGAGCTAACGTGGTTTTCGTACCGCTTGACCCCCGCACGGGCGAGCTTGTTCCAGAAAAGAAGGTCACTGCAGGAACAAGCCCCGTCGAGGGAGTGCTGCTCTTGCCGGGCGATTATCTCGTTGTGGCTTATGTGGACAACGACTTCTTCCACGAAGTCTATCGGCATGTGCCGGACAAGGAAGAGGAAAACGCCTTGCCCGCTGCGCAGCGGAATCGCCGCTGGAAGCTGAGCGAGAGCGGTGAAATCGTACTGCCGGACATCACGTTGTTTGCCCAGCAGGACGTTACGAAGGACATGGTCCTGGCGCCGAATGGCCAATACCTCTTTGCGCCCACGGAATTGACGGTCGGGCAGTTCAAGGAAATCTTTCAGGAGGATTGGCGGGAGAAGTGTGGTGAGCCCCCCGAGGAAACCTGGGCACTGCGTTGTATTCCATTTGACAGTGCTGTGTCTGTCGCGGAGAACGCAGGATTCCGTCTACCGACTTTGCTGGAATATGAGCAGTTCGTGGAGAGCACACAGCCTGGTGACGACCGCAACATTGGTGCCAATACCCCCGTGCTGGAAAGCGACGTGCGTACGACGGCCGCCGGACAAAAGATCTATGGATTGCAGTCAAATGTTGCTGAGTGGACCGTCACGCTCCCAGCGCAGGTCGTTCTGGTGACGTCAAAAAAACAGGTTCCGCTTCAGGGGCCGCAGGTGTCCGCCAGTCGACTCGTGCAAGGTCCGCTTGAGACCACCGCAACACAGAACAGCGGGGCAAAACTAGTATTCGAAGCCCTTGACCGCAGTATCTGGAGAAATGAAGTGGGCCTGCGTTTCTCTCGAAGCACAGGCCCCCGATTTACAGACTAATTGAGCAGTACAGATTACTTCTTCACCGGAATGGCACGCTTGGTAATAACCTGATACATGACACTTTCGTCATCGCCCTCAAACGTATGCTCAAACCTAATGCAGTGCGTTACACACATCTCGGTGTCGTGGATGGTGATGACCTTGTCCCAGGGAATGTGAACGAGATGTCCTTCTTCAGATTTTGGAGGAGTACGCACTTGCTGGCCAATTCCCGTTGCCATTTTGTGGAGGGGAATTCCCTTGCTTCGGGCGATACGGCTCCCCTCTGGGTTGTCAGCGAGGTTGACTTCAATCTTGTAAATCACGGCATAAATCACGTTCGCCGATTTGGGATTATTGTCGAGCGAAATCTTGACCAGCGCCGATTGCGTGGCTTTGACACCAGGCTCACTAAATACCCGAAGCAGTTCTGGGTCGAACTCCTCTTTGAGTCCGGTTTCAATCAAACGATGGCTCACAAATTGGCGCGACGTCGGTAGTAGTTTTCCGTTCTTGTCTCGTTCCCCTGTAAAACTCGTTAGACAATGGGGGCAGTCTACAGGGTTGCTGTCACAGTGGAACATGGGAAATGGGTCTGGGGAATACTGCTCTGTTGTGTCGTAGTTGACGACGTAGGAACTGTTGGGATCGTTGTCGTTGTAATAGTAGACAGAGTAGTAGGAATGGTAAGTCGTTCCGTTGCTGTCAGTCCAACTGCCAAATCGCCACTGAGGGCACAGGCATGCTGGAACGATGTCAGGAGCTCCTGGCTTGGATTCCGAGCAGCACGGTTTCGACTGATGTTCCTGGCTGAAGACGGGTAAAGTGAGCGTTACAGTGAAGGCCGTGACGAGAAGTAGTTTTGTGAATCCAAGCATGAGTAAGAGCCTTTCGAATGAGGTGCAGAAGTCTCAGTAACAACGCCGTACCGCAAGCCCGCCGAGTGAGAATGGGGAGCCATATCCCCACCCCCGCTCGACGCTGAATGTTGCTGCAGCGTCCTACTCATCAGACCGCACTCACAGCCCTTGAGTCATCACCGTCCACGCCTGTTTCTCGCAGATTCGCGATTTATGGATGCAGCGCTGCAGACTGAACTTGGCAACGTGTACTGAATCAGCACAACTTGCCATCGCAATTGGAATGGTGCCTGTGACCTTTGTCAAACAGCGGGCGTCAGCGTCACGAATTTTGTTCTGCCACTTCAATCGCCCGGAGCATGCCGCGGGCTTTGTTGAGCGTTTCTTCGTATTCCATGGTCGGAATACTGTCGGCCACAATTCCGGCGCCGGCCTGAACGTAGGCGGTGTTTCCCTGCATGACGAGAGTTCGCAGGGCAATGCAGGTATCCATGTTGCCGGTGAAGTCCAGGTAACCCACCGCGCCAGCATACGGACCGCGACGATGCCGTTCCACTTCGTCGATGATTTCCATTGCACGGACTTTGGGGGCACCAGAAACAGTTCCGGCAGGCAAGCCAGCTCTTAGCGCATCGAGTGCTGAGAGTTCCGGTCGCAGTTGCCCGGTGACGTTCGAAGTAATGTGCATGACGTGGCTATAACGCTCAACGACCATGACATCACTCAGTTCGACGCTGCCATACTGAGCAATCCGACCAACGTCGTTGCGGGCCAGGTCAATAAGCATGACGTGTTCGGCCCGTTCCTTGGGATCGGCCAACAGGTCTTCGGCGAGTGCCCGGTCCTCTGCTTCGTTCGCTCCCCGCTTGCGAGTACCCGCGAGTGGCCGAATGGTGGTCTCACCATCTTCGACGCGGACCATGATTTCTGGCGAACTGCCCACTAGCGTGACGGATGGGGTCTTCAGCAGAAACATGAACGGGCTGGGATTCACCACACGCAAGGCGCGGTAGACGTCAAGCGGCTGGGCCGTTGTTTCCAGTTGCAGCCGCTGGCTAATGACCACTTGAAATACGTCGCCTGCTTTGATGTATTCTTTGCAGTGTTCGACCGCCTGCTCAAATTCGGGCTGGGTGAAGTTCGAGGTCCACTCCCGCTGCGAATCTTTGGGCGGCATGAGGTCGTGAATCGAAAGACCATCAGGCCGATTTTGAAGTCGCTGACAGATTGCATCGACGCGTTCACAGGCCCGGGCGTATTCGACCTCCAAATCAGGAGCGTCGGCTTTGGCGTGGGCGACGACCAGAATCACCTTACGGATATGGTCGAAGACAATCATTTCGTCGTAGAACGCGAATGACATGTCCGGGAGCTTGCGGTCATCTTCCGGCGGGTTGGGAAGGTTCTCGGAGTAGCGCACAACGTCGTACCCGGCGTAACCAACGGCGCCTCCCAGGAAGCGAGGTAGTCCGGGAGGATGCGGGGCCGAGTACTCCGCCATCAAGTGGGCGAGTTCATCAAGCGGGTCATCAACGGTGCGTTGCTCTTCTGTTCCGTCTGCTTTGGTCAAGATGATGTCCCGTCCATACGCTTCAATGCGCTGGAAAGGTTCACCCCCCAGAAAACTGTAGCGACCAACTTTTTCGCCGCCGACAACACTTTCGAACAGGAACGAATCGCCCGTCCAGCCTGCTTTACAGAAGGCACTCACGGGCGTGAGCGTATCGCTGTAAATTTGACGGTAGACCGGAATCAGCTTCGGGCCGTGTTGCACCTGGGCAAGAAAGGCGTCGAAATCTGGAGAATGCATTGGGCCGAAACTCCGCGGCTAATCACTTTGTGGATTCGCTCTTCAGAATACCACAGACAAGCGTTGTCAGTTTGGGTTCGGCCTCATTGGCAATAGCAATGATTTCCGAAACTACGGCTGGCTTGAGCGCGTCGGGCAGGCACATGTCGGTGACCACTGACAGGCCAACCGTTCGCAGCCCCGCATGCACCGCGACAATGACTTCCGGAATGGTCGACATGCCGACGACATCGGCGCCAATCTGTCGCAGGAAACGGTACTCCGCCCGCGTTTCGAGGTTCGGGCCAGAAATGGCCACCATGACACCGCGGTGAGCCACAATGTCGTTCTTGCGAGCCAAATCGAGCGCGATGTCGCCCAAAGCACGATCATACGGGGCGCACATGTCTGGAAAACGCGGACCGAGGCGGTCGTCGTTGATTCCAATGAGAGGGTTGTCGCCCATCAAATTAATATGGTCATCAATGACCATAATGTCGCCGTAGGCGTAGTTGGGGTTCATTCCACCAACTGCGTTCGAGACGACCATCAGCTCTGCCCCGAGGGCTTTGAAAATGCGAACTGGCAGCGTAATTTGCTTGAGCGGGTAGCCTTCATACATGTGAAAGCGACCTTCCATCGCCATCACAGACAGACCTTCCAATTGCCCGCACACCAGCCGACCGCGGTGGCTGGTTGCTGTCGACTTCAGGAAATGCGGAATCTCTTCGTAGTCAAAGGTGGCCTCAACATCGATTTTTTCGACGAGGCTTCCCAGACCGGTTCCCAAAATAATTCCGGCATGCGGCGTTTTGTCCCACTTGGACTTAATGACGTCGCAGGCTTCCTGAATTTGGTCGTGCAGTTCAAGCATTGGGACTGAACTTCTTTGCTGACAATTACTGCAGTTTCTTCGAGCAACGTTTGCAGCGGACCTTCTTGCCCTTGTTGGGAATTACGGCACTGCACTTAGGGCAGCGAGCCGTTTTGCGGGCAATTTTGGCCTTGGTTCGTGGACGCAAAACCATTGTAGTAACTCCTGAACTCGTTTTATCTTAAAGCAAATCGGAAGGTGTCCCGCAGGGGTATCCCGGGACGACACCTGTGCTAAGCAGGGGAGCGGCCGCTGAGGCGGAATCTGGCAGGATACCTATCCTTTTGGCGAGATTCAATTGAATTGCCCGTTTTCAGCATACCGGAGCCTCAACATTGTACCTTTTATGCCATCTGGACTGGATGCGTTCCGACCGATGACGTCAGAGCCTCAGTTTCGGCGGCCCACGCATCAGAAAATGTTGAAGGGTTGATCAATATTCCTGCTGACAACATGACAACGGTCCCGGTCGCTCGGTAACATACCCAGCCCCCTCGGAAGACCCACCAGGAACCAGAAGTAATGTCGGCCATGAGCGATTCACTCGACCTGCCAGAAGAGAACCTCGAAGAAAAAGAAGCCCAGGCAATTCGAGGACTGGCAAACGCCTACGCCCGCATGCGGGAAGAAATCGGCAAGGTCATCATTGGCCAGTCGGAAGTGGTCGACGAATTGCTCATCGCACTGTTCAGCCGCGGGCACTGCCTGCTGGTGGGGGTTCCGGGACTGGCCAAGACGCTGCTCGTCAGCACGGTGTCCCGCATTTTGCAGCTGTCGTTCCGTCGTATTCAGTTTACGCCGGACCTCATGCCTTCTGATATTACCGGTACCGATGTGCTGCAGGATGACCCTGAAACAGGGCGTCGGACATTCCAGTTCATGCAGGGACCACTGTTTACTCACATGCTGCTGGCCGACGAAATTAACCGGACGCCTCCCAAAACCCAGGCGGCGCTACTCGAAGCAATGCAGGAACGGCACGTGACGGTTGGTTCGAGTACGTATCGGCTCCCTTCTCCGTTCTTCGTGCTCGCCACCCAGAACCCTATTGAGCAGGAAGGAACGTATCCGCTCCCCGAAGCCCAGCTCGACCGCTTCATGTTCAATATTGTGGTGAAGTATCCCACGGCGGCTGAAGAACTGAGAATTCTCAAGCAGACAACAGGTTCTCATGAACCCGAACTGAAACCCGCACTGACAGGCCAGCAAATCCTCGCACTCCAGGAAGTCGTGCGAAAAGTCCCTGTCGCCGAACACGTATTCGAATACGCTCGCGACCTTGTTCGATCTACCCGACCGAACGAAGAAGGGGCCAGCGATTTCGCCAAGAAATATCTGTCGTGGGGAGCAGGTCCCCGCGCCGGACAGTATCTCATCCTCGGTGCCAAGGCCCGGGCCGTTCTGAGCGGACGCTTCCACGTCACGACAGATGACGTCAAATCCGTCGCCTTGCCGGTATTGCGACACCGCATCCTCACCACCTTCCAGGCCGACAGCGAAGGCATCACGCCCGATCAAGTCATCCAGCAACTGCTCTCCAAGGTGCCCGTCAACGTCAAAGAACGTGCCAAGCAAATCGCCACTGGTGCCAAGTAGAGATACCCTCGCAATAAGTTCCCGGTGCAGAATTCAGCATTCTGCTGGTACAGGGCGTATCACCACTTCACGGCGACGAGGACCGTTCAGTAGGACGCCAATGGGAGTATACCTGACGCACAACTGGTAGCTTGCCAACAGGATGACGCTGGTCACCACGCAGACCAACGGGAATTTGATCCACGCAGATACTTGCCAGTCATGAACCCAATGCTGGACGTACATAATCAATGGAATGTGGGCGAGGTACAACCAGTACGAGGAGTCGGACACGTAGCGCATCGTTCCGTTTTCGCTTGAACAGAAGCGATGAAAGAGTCCCATCAGGCCGAATGTCATCAACCACGCATAGCTGACCTGGAGGAAGGCCGAGAGTAACTTCAACCCGCCGTCTCCGTGCGGTTTGATACTGAGTGCTACCGGAAACACGACAAGCACTGCCAGCGGGACAACCCACCACCAGCCGCGACCCGCATCGCACTTTGTGTCTTGGGCATCAAAGTACATCGCTCCATACAGGAAGAAAATGGAGTAATACATGAGAACGGTTGGAATGGGCAGCAGGCCGAGCGACGTGTCGGGTCCGAAGGTGTTTGTTGACCGTCCCATGAAAAACTGAGGAATTGCTGTCAGTGGAATGAGCCACAAGTAGCGCCACGGCGACACAATCCAAGCCCGTGGAAGCGATGGAAAACTGGTCCATTGTCCGACCTTCATTAGCAATGTGAATCCCGCAACGAGCCAACACAGAAACCACAAAAACCAGAGGTGCCCAAACACCTGAATGAACATCAACCCGGCGATGAGTTCTTGAAGAGCCTTTCCGAATTTATTGCCCGATGAGACTTCCGTGTGGAGATTCGTCGACGCGTCCACGTCGCCGACAGGCAAGAGTAATGCAATTTCCTCGCGGCCTGCCTCCACTGCTGCTTTTTCGACTGGAATATGGAACATGTCCGCAAAATACTTGGTCAACTTCCAATCGTATTGCATCAGTTCGCGGGCTGTTTGACCCTGGGCGTTTCGCACACGTGCATCTGCTCCTGCTTCAAGCAACTCCCTGGCCACGTCGGCCCGACCGAAAAACGCGGCGATGTGCAGCGGGGCTGATCCATCGGGATTCAGTCCGTCGATGTTAGCCCCTTCCCCAAGGTTTCGCCGCAGGGCTTCTACGTCGTTGAAGGCTGCAGCACCCCAAATATCTAGTGAACTTGACGGTACAGTAAACACCTGAGTCGTAGCACTTCGCGTGTGGGCGACAACCATCCATGTTGCTGGAATAATGGTCAGCATCCCCAGCAGCATTGGCACGAGAATCCTCCGAAATCGATGCCACACGAGTGCTTTGAGTCCCCGCTTACGCCACAACATCGCAGTAAAGAAGCCACTGACGAGGAAGAACAGCGGCATGCGCCATCCGTGAATGGCCGCCATGAGCACGCCGAACGCAGGGCTGGTGTGTATGTCTTGAACGCCCCAGAAGACTCCGGCCCCCGGCATAAACGAAATCAAACCGTGCAGGACAATTCCCAGCAGCATCGCCATGGCCCGCAGGGCATCGAGATCGTGGCGGCGGGGAATTTGAGCACTTGGAGACGTCATAGAATCCTGCCGCTTCGCACACAGAATCGCGGAATTGACGACGGAAACTACTCTGTTTGATGGAGGCGACTCAACATCGGTTTTCTCCCCTGCCGCCGCTGCAACAACTGGACCGCTCTACTCCCGTTTGCCGGGACGACGTCTTGAGCCTTATTTGCACCAACCGTATGATCCCCCAAAGGTTTGCAGGCGATGCAACATCTCAGGAACAACAAATGGCTCGAAAAAAGCAGAAAGCGGCGTTCGACGTCGATGGCTTTTGCCGAGAGTTTGCCGAGTCACCCCATTCGGCAGGATGCATTGACGCCTCCCTCATTCCTCTCGAAGGAAACAAGCGAGCTCGACGCGATTTGATCCGCGGCGTTTGTCCAGAAACACCAGGCGTCTACGGATTCATCAATTCGGAAAACCACCTCATTTACGTGGGAATGTCGCGGCATTTGCGGAACCGTGTTTCGTCTTACTTCAGTACTGGTCGACGCACCAAAGAGACGCGAGTTGGTCGCCGCGGCGCGTATTTCCTGTGGCAGCCAGCAGTGCATCCTCTTATTGCCCGTCTGCGGGAACTCGAACTCATTCGGCGGTTCACTCCCGCGTTAAACGTTGAGGGGCATCCATGGCGAATGCGTGAGGCGTACGTCGTCCTCAGGCAAGGGGATGCCGGTCACTTCGAACTGAAGACCGACCCTGCCGGTGATTTCGCTGCCGTCTGGGGCCCCATCCCGATGAATCGAGCCAATCGGTCGGCGGTTGAGGAACTGAATCGCTACTTCGGTTTGCGGGACTGCCCCTCCTCGACGCCCATGAACTTCTCAGATGACCGACTTGAGGTCATCGACTCCCGGATTTCCTGCATTCGGGCTGACACGGCCTCCTGTCTGGCTCCCTGCATAGGTAACTGCTCGCGTGCCGAGTACGCCAAGGCCATTCGAGCGGCCTCGCGGTTTCTCGAAGGGAAGACGACCAAAGTCATTGGCGAGCTGAACAAAAAAATGCAGCAGGCGAGCCAACAACAGCGGTTCGAGCGGGCAACACGGTATCGCAACTCGGTTCAGGCCTTGGAACGACTCGACATGTTTCTCCGCAAGTTTCACGACTGGCGCGAGGAGGCCACATTCGTCTACCCTGTTGATGACAGCGGTCAGGTAGGAAAACGCTGGCTGGTCGTCGTGCGCGGTGTCATCCAGTGCATTCTGTCACCTCAAACGGCAGCGGAAACTCGGAAAACGCTGGAGCAAATCCTCGCCGCTCCCCACGCGTTTCCGATTGATCCTAGAACCAACCAGTTCCAATCGGCCCGCGTCGTCCACAAGTGGTTCCGCAAATACCCCGACGAGGCCAAACACACGCTGACTCTCAAGCAGGCCATTGCCCGCTGTCGTCGAAAGGTCGCCTAGCCATTACGTAATCCAGTTCACCGCTTGACGAATTCTCCGTTGCGCCAGATATACGTGGAACTGGGAGCATCCACCTCGAAAATTCGAAACCAGTCCCCTTCCTGGAAGTCGAGAGACTCGACAGTGAATTGCTTGGGATCAATTCCAGAATTAATTCGGACCTCGCTGAGCTGGAACCTTTCATCGCTGAACAACTCACCATTACGATGGTGCTCATGATGGATGCGGTGCGGCCAGTAGAAACCGTCATCGCACAGTTTCCAGTCATCTGACGTCGTTCGGTGCAAGTCACCCTTGGATTCGAGTTCCGCCATTAAGACGCGGTGGTCGCGCGATACGATTGTTCGCGAAACCAATCCGTCCTTCGGACGCCGCAGGGTGACTTCCACTGCATGCTGTGTTTCCCACAAGACAGGCTTCGACGAATACTGAATGTCCTCGCCGGGCATGGTCATGACACTTTCAATGTCATACCTCGATAGAAATGCATCTCCCCATGCGAACAGCCCCAGTAAGTACCACTTTCTGACTCGTAGACTTTCAGCGGGGAGTTTTTCGCACGGCGTTGACGTAGAAATGATGGGGGCGCCATTTGCCAGACGTACGGGGAAGTAACGAATGCAGCGGTCTGGCCGCAGTATGAGGACACTGCGCATGCCTTCTGCGAGTTGCTCCGGTTTGCCTTCCTGTATGCCAAAATGATTGTTTGTTACTTCGTCGACGCGCCAATGCGTTGCGTTCCAGTCAATGGTGTAATTGACGTGCATCTGCGGCCCACGGGGCGACTTACCAGAGCGATCAATTTGTGCGTGGAATTCGTGGACGCTTTGTAGTCGGTGAATGACTCCCTGGCGAATTTCCTGGATCTCCGGCGGGATGTCGCCGGCAGTCGCATAATGTGGCGTTCCCAGACCGACAATGACCGGAAGTGCCCAGAAATAGCTGGCCTTTAGGATGACGGAGAAAGCTGGTCGTTTGCCCATGTGACACCCACTGAAACACGCCTGTACCAGTCAGTTTCGTTCCAGTATCGCCTGAAGTGCTCAATTCTTCAATCAGATAAATCAAATCTGGTGCATTCGTCGTTTCGACGCTGAGAAATCTCGCCCGGTCGGTTCACCGTCTGGGGCGGAATTCCCTACGATGTGGCACGTTCAGGAATTTTCTGTCGATCGAATTTCGAAAAGCATCCCCCATGAACCTTTGGGAAATCCAAATCCATCCTGTCGACCGCACCGCCCCTCAGGCAGATCGGGAAGGGGCGCGAGTCACGGCCGAGGCACATCTGCGGGGATTGGAAACTGTTGTTCCGGTCAGTTCGGCCCGGTCGTACCTCATTGAAGGGGATTTGAGCCGCGAAGATGTTGAACGGGTCGCCGTGCCGTTTCTGGTCGATTCGGTCATTGAAATCGGGAACGTGCAGCAAATTCCGGAGTCGGCAGAGAACGAAACACTGCCTGGCCAGTTGCTCAACGTGCTGTTCAAGCCGGGCGTGACCGACAACGTTGGCGAGACTGCACTCAAGGGATTGCAGAGCCTCGGCGTCTCCGTTTCGCGCGTGGCCACCTGTCGCAAGTACTGGGTGAATGCCTCGGCCAGCAGCGACGAAGTGGAACGCTTCGCTTCACGCGTTCTTTCTAACGACGCGATCGAACACGTTCTTTCCGGACCACTGCAGATCAAGAGTTTGACACTCGGCACCGAGTACGAATTCGAATTGCGGCACACGTCCATTCGCAATCTCTCCGATGCCGAACTGATGACGCTTTCCAAAGAGGGACAACTCTATTTGCAACTCGCGGAAATGCAGACCATTCGAAAGTTCTTTGTCGACCTGGGCCGCGAACCAACCGACATCGAACTTGAAACACTGGCACAAACGTGGAGCGAACACTGCTCCCACAAAACGCTGGCGGGCCGCATTGCGTACCGCGACGAAAATGGGGAGCGCCGATTCGAAAACATGCTGAAGGAAACCGTGTTCGCCGCGACGCAGACACTCCGGAAGCAGTGGGGCGACGAGGACTGGTGCGTCAGCGTCTTCAAAGACAACGCTGGTGTCGTCACGTTCGATGACGAATACGACGTCTGCTTCAAAGTGGAAACGCACAACCATCCCTCCGCACTGGAACCATACGGCGGAGCGAATACTGGACTCGGCGGAGTCATCCGCGATCCACTCGGCACAGGCATGGGAGCCAAACCGGTCTGCAACACCGACGTGTTCTGCTTTGCCCCGCCAGAAACTCCCTACGACTCATTGCCGCCCGGAACACTGCATCCTCGCACGGTAATGCGTGGCGTGGTCTCGGGTGTGCGTGACTACGGCAACCGCATGGGAATTCCGACGGTGAACGGCGCTGTGTATTTCGACGACCGTTATCTCGGGAATCCACTCGTCTACTGCGGCAACGTCGCCATGATTCCACGGGGCAAGAGCGAGAAGCAAGTTCATCCCGGCGACTATATTGTGGCCGTCGGTGGACGGACCGGGCGTGATGGAATTCACGGAGCGACATTCTCCTCAGCCGAACTGACGGAAGAGAGCGAAAGTCTTTCGGGCGGTGCGGTGCAAATCGGAAATGCCATCACCGAAAAAATGGTGATGGACGTCCTGCTCGAAGCACGTGACCGCAACCTCTACAACGCAGTTACAGACTGCGGAGCCGGTGGCTTCAGCAGTGCCGTTGGCGAAATGGGTGAGGAGTCGGGTGCGGAAGTCTGGCTCGACAAAGCCCCGCTCAAGTACAGCGGATTGAGCTACACGGAAATCTGGATCAGTGAAGCTCAGGAACGCATGGTGCTGTCTGTCGGACCGCACCAGTGGGAAGAGTTCCACGCCCTATGTGCGTCGGAAGGTGTGGAAGCAACCATCATCGGTAAGTACACCGACACCGAACGACTGGTCCTGAAGTACGGCGACGTCGAAGTCGGCAACCTGCCCATGTCGCTGCTGCATGACGGACGTCCGCCCGTTGTGCGCGAAGCCACCTTCCAGCCGAAGGCCTCGCCCGTTGCTTCGTCGAATGGGGCCGTCGTTTCGCCTCAGGAGGCACTGCTGAAAATTCTTGCCTCGCACAATGTCGCGTCGAAAGAGTGGATCATTCGACAGTATGACCACGAAGTGCAGGCGGGAAGTGTTATCAAGCCGCTGGTCGGCATCGCGAACGATGGCCCCTCCGATGCAGCGGTCATTCGTCCGCGACTCACGTCCAAACGAGGACTCGTCATTTCGTGTGGAATGAATCCTCACTTCGGCGACCACGACCCCTACTGGATGGCCGCCTCGGCCATTGACGAAGCAATGCGGAATTGTGTGGCCGTCGGTGCTGATCCACAGAAAATCGCCATCCTGGACAACTTCTGCTGGGGCAACACCGAACGTGCGGAAACGCTGGGATCACTCGTACGTGCGGCACTGGCATGCCACGACGTGGCCATTGCGTTTGGAACACCGTTCATCAGCGGGAAAGATTCGCTCAACAACGAATTCCGCTATCAGGACGGTAGCGGGAACGATCAACTCATCAGCATTCCGCCGTCGCTGCTCATTAGTGCATTGGGACAGGTCGACGACATTGAGTCCTGCGTCACCATGGACCTGAAGTCCTCCGGTAACCTGCTGTATCAAATTGGACAAACACACGCCGAGTTTGGCGGCAGTCATTACAACCTGGTAACGAAGCGGCAGGGAGGCGAGGTGCCTCGGGTCGACCTGGAACAGGCTCCAAAGACATTTGCTCTCGTGCATCAGGCCATCACCGCGGGAACCATTCGCAGTTGCCACGACATTAGCGAAGGTGGACTCGCGGCCGCCGTGGCGGAAATGGCATTCGCTGGCGGACTCGGAGTCGACGTTAGTCTCGCAGCGTTTGGCAAAATGGACGAAACCGCCGTGCTCTTCTCAGAGAGTAACACCCGGTTCGTGGTGGAAGTGGAGCTAGAGCAGGAGGCAGAGTTCCTCAGCATTGTCCCACACGCCACAAAGCTGGGGCAGGTTGTTGAATCATCTCAGATGAACGTGAAGAACATGGACGGGAACGATTTGATTTCCGTTTCACTGAGTGAATTGAAGGCCGCATGGCAGCGGCCGTTCATGTAATGGAATGATTGAGAAAAAGAAGACGAGTTGGATAGGGAAGCCTACTGACTCGTTGGGTTGAGATGGTTGAATGTGGCTTTGCCACGGTTGAGATAGTTGAGAATTACGCAGAGCAAGTCGAACATTGCTCGCAATGCAAACAGTTTGGTGGAAGACTCATGAGTGAATTTCGCATTGAAAAAGATTCCATGGGGGAAGTTCAGGTTCCCGCAAAGGCTTACTACGGCGCCCAGACTCAGCGGGCGGTCGAGAACTTTCCGGTGTCGGGATGGCCACTCCACTCCGGCTTGATCAGGGCTATGGGACTCACCAAGTTCGCGTGTGCCACAGCGAACCACGAACTCGGCAAGCTGACCGGCACTGGCAAGAATCCCCTCGATGGAAGTCAGGTCAAGGTGCTACTCGCAGCTGCGAAAGAAGTTTCGCAGGGGAAGTTCGATGACCAGTTCCCTATCGATGTCTTTCAGACCGGGTCGGGGACGTCGAGCAACATGAACTGCAACGAGGTCATTGCCAACCGTGCAATTGAACTGCACGGAGGTGATCGATTCGCCGCCGCGAAGCCTATTCACCCCAACGACCACGTCAACATGGGGCAGAGCACCAACGACACGTTCCCCACGGCCATTCACGTGGCCGTAGCCATTGCTATTCAGGAAGACCTCATCCCGGCCCTGAAGCGGTTTGCTGCCTCACTGGCCGCCAAGGCAGAAGCTTGGGATCAAATCATCAAAATCGGACGCACACACCTCGCCGACGCCACTCCTTTGCGACTTGGCCAGGAGTTCGGTGGCCTCGCTCGCCAACTGGAAATGTCCGTCGAACGTGCCCAACGTGCCTTGAACGCAGTCCTGGAACTTCCTGTCGGTGGTACGGCCGTTGGCAGCGGAATCAACACGCATCCCGAATTCGGTGGCCGCGTGGCGAAAGTGCTGGCCGAACAAACGGGTATTGCGTTCGTGGAAGCAGTCAATCACTTCGAAGCAAACGCCCAGCGTGACGGACTGGTCGAGTGCCACGGTCAACTCAAGACAATTGCGTCAACGCTGTTCAACGTCTCAAACAACATTCGCTGGCTGGGATCTGGCCCACGCTGCGGATTCTACGAAGTCAAACTCCCCGATCGTCAGCCCGGCAGTTCGATTATGCCGGGTAAGGTAAATCCCGTCATGTGTGAAAGCATGATGCAAGTCGCCGCCCGTGTCATGGGGAATGATGGCTGCATTACCGCCAGCGGCGCGGCAGGTGGCCAGTTCCAGCTCAACATCATGATGCCCGTCATGGGACAGACGACGCTGGAGAGCATTATGCTCTTGGCCAATGTCTCCAACGCTTTTGTTGAGTTCTGCTCCGATGACATGGAGGCCAACGAGGAAGCCTGCGAAGCGGGTGTCGAGAAGAGCCTCTCCATGGTGACCAGCCTTAATCCTCACATTGGCTATGAAAAGGCTTCGGCATTGGCCAAAGAAGCGTTCAAAAGCGGCAAGACCATTCGAGAACTGTGCACCGAACAGAACATCCTGCCTCCTGATGTTCTCAAGGAAGCACTCGACCCCATGAGCATGACGGAGCCACACGCTTAATCTCAACTTCCAACGAAAGGGCTTTTCTCATGAACAAGTTTGTCCTACTGCGTCGTGTAGTTTTGCAACTTATGTTGCCAACCATTGTCGTCGTGTGTCTTGTGGGGACAGCGGCGGCTCAACGCGTTCATCTTTTCCTGGTCGCGGATACGAATTCAAATTTGACGAATTCTGTTCTGGCGGACATTCACAATGTGCAAGCCACGTTTGAAGATGGTTTGCCCAAGGGAAAGTTAAACGTCATTACCGTAACAGGTGGAGACGTAAATGGTGGAGCGATTCTTCGCCGACTGCGAGGTCGTGAAATCACAGACTACGACGCTTTCGTTTTCTACTACTCTGGCCACGGTGGCTATGATCCCCAGAAAGGGCATTATTTGGCATTAACCAATACCGGCCCCTTGATGCGATCTGACGTAATTGACGCAATTGTCAATCCGAAGACGCCCCGGTTCTGGGCGGTCATTACAGACTGTTGTGCATCCATTTCGCCTGTCGCTGTGGCAGCTGCTGGTGAGCCGACAAAATACATTGAACCAGTTTTGCTGAAGCATTTGCTATTGGAAACGACGGGGCGTTTGGACATTACGTCATCGCGGCCCGAACAGGTGTCTATGTGTGATCAAAACGGAGGCACGTTCACGAAAGCATTTTGTAGTGTACTTCGTGAGAACCGACTCAAGCGGCTCGACTGGCGCGACGTCTTCCAGGAGTCACGGGCGGAAACGGTGTTTCGTTCGGAAGGGAATATGCGAGATGAAGTGAACCCGCATCGACACAACGGTATTGAACAACGTGTGCAAACGCCTTACTCATTCCGCACCATGTACGGTAATTCGGTCAACGGATTGCGGTTTGGGATTTACCATGACGACCTGGTCATTCAGCGCGTCGATCAGGGATCGCCCGCTTCCAGAGCGGGTCTCAGGCGTGGAATGACTGTCCTGAGCGTGAACGGCGTGTCGGTAAACAGCGACGACCAACTGATTACGGCAGTGAACTTTTCACCGCGTGATGCGGAGATCGTCGTCCGAACTGGTCAAGGGCGAAGAACGTTCCAAATTGAATTGGCCTACTAGAACAGTCGCAATTTGGCGAAACAGCGGAAAGGTTGCCCGGCAGTGTCTACGAGTATTGAATCCTGGCAACCGGAATCGGTCGAGGTACTTCGGCAAGTGCTGGAGTCCAACTTTCGAGGGCCGAAGGCGAAGGTGCTGCCGGTAGGAGGTGGATCGTCACTGCCTCCTGTCCAGTGCGGTGTGCACTTACAGACGGGACAGCTCAACTCCGTAGTCGACTATCCCCACCGGGACATGACCATTACGGTTGAAGCTGGCATTCGCATGGCCGTGTTGGCAGAAGTGCTGGCTGAGCATGGACAACGTATTCCCATCGACGTTCCGCAACGGTTTCGTGCGACGCTGGGCGGTGCAATTGCCTGCAATGCGAGTGGTTCCACACGATATGGTCACGGCACGTTTCGTGATTACGTTATTGGCATTTCTGCCATCGATGGACAGGGCCGGGCATTCTCGGCTGGGGGTCGCGTCGTCAAGAATGTGGCGGGATACGACCTCTGCAAACTGTTGGTGGGATCGGAAGGAGCACTTGCGGTCATTTCGCAAGTCACCTTGCGACTCAAGCCGCTGGCCGCCTCACGCCGCCTGGTGCGAGCCGACATCGACTCGGTTGATGTCCTCGACGCCGTTTTGGAAATGCTGAACACGTCCAAAACCCGACCGGTCCTACTGGACGTGCTGAATCCCGTGGCCAGTGGCAGTTGCTATCAGGTATTCGTCGGATACGACGGAACAGAAGCCGAAACGTCCTGGCAGGCAAATCAGGTCTTGGAAGAACTCAAGGCTGCAGAGCCTCAGTCGCTGGTGATCGAAAACGAGGAAGACACAGACCGGCTCTGGAGTCGTCTCAATACGTTTCAGGCCGCTCCACCTGCCGACGGATTCGTGTTGCGAGCACAGGTCCTGCCCTCGCTGTCGGCCAAGCTGCTGGATTCCCTGCAGGACCTTTCCGTGCAACTCCACGGTGATGGTATAATACATATCCATCTGGAGGGAGGTTCCGGCGTGCTCGACCGCATTACCCGAATTCGACGTCAACTGCAGCAGGCGGAGGGTTCGCTCGTTGTGCTGAATCCCGCAGCAGGCTGGGGCCCAGAAGAGCGTTTGGGACCACTCCCTTCTCACTGGCAGATTGTTCAGCAAATTAAAGCGTCGCTCGATCCCGCTGAAGTTTTGTCTCCCGGGTGGTTCGACGAGACATCCCGTATTTGATTATCCATTGAGGTCAACAGCACCATGATTCGCGTTGGACTTGGCCACGACACCCATCGACTGAAAACGGGTAAGGAACTGAGAATTGGCGGCGTCGGAATTCCGCACTCGCAGGGACCAGTCGCCCACAGTGACGGTGACGTGCTGCTGCATGCCGTCACCGATGCACTACTCGGCGCCCTGGCGATGGGCGACATTGGTGAATGGTTCCCCGACACCGACCCCGAACACGAAAACGCCGACTCTGCCCGCCTGCTGACCGAAGTCCTGCACAAGGTGCACGGGAAAGGATGGAACGTCGTGAACCTGGACGCCATTATTTTCGCGCAGCGCCCCAAACTGGCTCCGTTCAAAACAGCCATCAGGCAGCGCGTTGCAGAACTCATTGGAATACCCGCCGACTGTGTCAGCATTAAAGCCAAAACCGGCGAACACGTCGGACCGGTGGGACGCGAAGAAGCCATTTGCGCCGAAGTTGTCGTGTTGCTGGAACACAAAGAAGACGTGCATCACGCCTGATGCACTCGTGGCCTAAGTTCCCATAAGTAGGGCCACGACTTCTCGATTCGCCTCAGGGAAATCAAGTCGCGGCAGCTCTTCTGTTGAAACCCAACGGAAACCGTGGAGCGGTGTGGGGACGTCATCCAGCGGGTTACATTTCACGAATGTCAGTTCCAGGTGCAATTCACCGTAGGAATGGTGAATGACCTTGAGAACCTCGTCGGTGACGACAGCCAGACCCGTTTCTTCGAGGCATTCACGCACAGCACACTGTTCGGGCGATTCGTCTAGCAAGCACTTCCCACCGGGAAACTCGGCTTTGCCTCCTTGCGAAATTCCCTCGGCACGTATGCCAACGAGATAGCTGCCTTCCCATTCCACAACGGCAATGCCAATTCGCTTCGCCATTGCTAGGAGACTCTTCCCACAAATCTGGCATACATTCCACAGACAGGAATGTCTGTGCTACTTGTGGTGTTATCCGTTGCAACCGCAGCCCGAACCGCAGCGGCGCTGGGCGGCGTCTTGCACGGCTTTCACGATTTTGTCGTACCCGGTGCAGCGGCACAGGTTTCCCGCCAGCTTGAATCGGATTTCTTCTTCCGTGGGATTCGGATTGTCACGCAGCAAAGCTTTCGTCGACATAATGAATCCCGGCGTACAAATACCGCATTGCAGGGCGGCATTTTCCAGGAAGGCGTTCTGCAGTGGCGTGAGGCCGTCTTTGGTGTCGATTCCTTCGATGGTTTCGATTGACTGCCCTTCGCATTCGACCGCCAGCACGAGGCAGCTCACGACCGGCTTGCCTTCCAGCAGGACCGTACAGGCACCGCAGTTTCCGTTGCTGCAGCCTTCCTTGGTTCCGGTGAGGCTCAGTACGTCACGCAGAACTTCCAGCAGCGTCTGACGTGGCTCGCAAAGGAAGGAACGCTCGCGTCCGTTGATTGTGGCCGTCACAACACGTTGAGTCGCCATGGTGAGTAGTCCCGGTCAGGAAATAACAGTGAGTATGAAATAGAATTCGCGGAGGTATCTTGATTAAGCGGTCGCTCGGGCAACCGCTTCACGGAGTACGCGTTCGACAAGCACACCGGTGACGTGAGTACGGAATTCCGCCGTGCCACGATGGTCGTCAATGGGCGAAATAATCTGCCGGGCACGTTCACCGGCTTCTTTGTAAGTTGCATCAGACGTGGGCTGCCCCACGAGCCATTGTGAAAGGTCCGCAGCGAACAGTGGTTTTGGAGCGACCGCACCCAAGCCAACACGGGCCGCCGTAATTTTTCCATCAGCCACCGTCACGCTAGCTCCAACACCGACAACGGCAATGTCCATTTCATTTCGAGGGATAAAGCGGCGGTAGTGGCTGCCACTTCCCGCAGCAGGAGCGGGCAGGGTCAACTGCTGTACGATTTCGCCCGGCTGCAGCACGTTTGCTGACGGACCTGTGCAGAAGTCTTCGACGGCAACGCTGCGTGAACCGCCTTTGCCGACAAGCTGTACTTGGGCATTGAGAGCGATGAGCGCCGGTGTACTATCAGCAGCGGGGCCAGAGGTGCAGAGGTTCCCACCCACGCTGGCGCGGCTTTGGATTTGGAGACCGCCGATAATCGAACAGGCGTCCGAAAGAGCAGAATAATTCTTGACGATTTGCTCGTTGCCGTAGATTTCACAGCAAGGGACAGCAGCACCGAGTGTCAGGCCGTTGTCGCCACACGTCAGAACCCGCAGTTCGGGAATGCGTTTGAGGTCGACGACCATGTTGGCCGACAAACGCCCGGTCCGCAGGTAGTCAATTAAATCGGTTCCGCCTGCGAGTGGGCGGGCAGATCCATTGTGCGCGGCGAGCACTTCAATTGCGTCTGCAAGACTTGTTGGGCACGCAAAATCGAAGTCGAGCATAATGTGGAAGAGGGAAAAGGAATAAGGATGAAGGTAGGACTGCCCCCAGCAATAAACGAAGGGCAAATCATTGGTTGGAACATACTCGGTACATGCAGAAATTCCAATCCAACAGGCGAATTGAAGGCTACGCGTCGGGCCAGGCGATGGGATGGCAGCGGGCAGGGAGCAGTTGTTCGACGTTGTCCTTGGCAGCCTGAAGTCCGATTTGAATCGACTCTTCGATTGATTTGCTGAGTGTGAGTCCCAACGCAATACCTGCAGCGAGGCAATCACCACAGCCAATGGGATTCACAACTTTGGCTGCCTGAGGCGGCACGAACGACTGCATCCCACCCGGCGACAAGGCGAATAGTCGCTGCGGTCCGTCAGAGACCACGACATGCTGTGCGCCCGCGTCGGCCACTTCTTGCATGGCACGAGTGAGGGCGTCGTCGTTTTCAATGGCGTATCCAACGGTCGAAGCCAATTCTTCGCGGTTGGGCTTTACGACAAAGGGGCGATGCGGAAGACACTGATGCAGTGCTGGTCCACGAAAATCGAGCAGGACAGGGACCGAGACATGCTGCAACAATTCGGCGTAGAATGAGTCGGGCAGTCCAGCGGGCAATGATCCGGCCAACACGACGAACTCTGCTTGTGCGGCCAGTCGCTGGAACCGTTCGACGAATTGCTGAATGGTCGATGCGGCCAATGCGGCAGAGTTTTCAACGAGTTCGGTAGTGAGGTTCTGTTCGGCATCCAACACGGTGGTGCAAACGCGCGTTGGTGTGGGATCATCAATCCAGTCGAAGGCGAGGTTGTGGTGGCTCAGTTCCTGCTGAATCGATTGTCCACTCCAGCCGCCGCCCGCGGAAAGAACGTGCGGCATAAATTCCGACTTACCCTCTGGGATGAGGTGCCTCAGGGCGATACCGACATTGAGCACCTTACCTGAAGCGCACCAACAGACGCTGTCAGCGCGATTCACCTCGCCCAGGTTCAGTCGACTGAACTGGATAATTTGCTGCCAGGCGGGGGAGAGACCAGCGACGAGGATCACCAGATTTCCTCCAGAACTTTGAGAACGTCCGGGACGCTCATTGCCCGGGGATTGCCAGACATACTGTTCCCCATAGAACCAGCAGCGATGTCGGCGAGTTGGCTTTGTTCAACGCCAATGTCGCGCAAACGCTTTGGTAAACCAACCGCACTATGGCATTCGGCAATTGTATCAACTACGGACGCCCACGCATGTTCGCGGGCTGCATCTTCGCCGTATGTGGATGCGTTTCCCCACATGGCCTTGTCGAGAAGTAACCAGTCGTCAACGGGAACGGCTTCCTTATTGACGTTGAGTGCCGCAATGAGCAACGTGGAACAGGCCAATCCGTGCGGGACGTCGCAGGTGGCGCCCAGGGCTGCCGCCACGCCGTGTGCGAACCCGAGGCCCGAGTTGGCCAGGGCGACACCAGACAGAAAGGCCGCATGTGACATTCCTTCCCGGGCCTTCCAGTGAGTACTTTCATCGGGAGGAAGGACCGCCGAGACATAGCTCGGAATTGCAGTCAGGAGTCCTTCGAGACAGAGGGCTCGGGTGAATCGATTCGCGCGACGACTGATGAAACTTTCAATGAGTTGCGTGATGGCATCCATTCCGGCAGCGGCTGTCACCTTGGGTGAGCATGTCAGCGTCAATTCCGGATCAATGAGTGCGATGTTGGGAATCATCCTTTCGTCACGCAAACTCTTTTTGCACTGAGGATCATCCACCGAGATGACCGCATTCTTGGTCGCCTCTGTGCCTGTGCCTGCTGTCGTGGGGATTGCGATGAGCGGGAGCGGATCCTGCTCAATGACGGCTCCAGTTCCGACGCCTTCCAGGAAGTCACGCACGCTGCGGCCCCGAGCATTGGTGACCATGGCCGCCACGGCTTTGCCTAAATCGAGCGTTGCCCCACCGCCCACGGCGACAACGACAGCACTGTCAGTTGTTCCGCCCGCGACAATTCCTGCAACGAGTTCGTCGACATCAGTAATTGTTGGTTCCCGAGAACTGCGGCCCACGTGTTGAACGTCAATATTTTCACTACTCAACAGTTCATGAAGTGCCGCAACGAGTCCACTGCGTTCCGCACTGTGAGCCCCGGTAATCAACAGTACACGCTGCCCAAGTTTCGCAACCAGCTGCGGCAGTCGCTGAATTTCACCACAGCCGAACACGACTTCGCGGGGCATGAGCAGGGAATAGTGCATGACGTTCCTTCTTCAAATGCACAGTGGCGAAGTCTCTATTCTTCGGGAAGAAAACCGCGGTCTCTCAGTTCCTGAATATTGCCGGGAGCACTGTCCATAATGCGTTTGATGGCATATTTCAGCACGGCGAAACGTCCCATCCCGTGCGGGGCCGTGAGAATGGCGACACGGTCTTCGTCTTCATCGTCGAGTTGTCGATTCAACTTGGCAACGACCTCTTCCACGCTGTCGCTGACCAGTTTGGCGGGACCTTCATTTCGCTCCAGTCGAAGGTGGGAAAACGCCGCTGTGCGTGCCAGCAGGAAATCAACCATGCCATCAAACTCGCCTTCTTCAAAGAAGTTGGCAAATTCCGGCCGGGCATTGTAGGGAGTGACGACCATGGGCCGTGTGATTTTCACCTCACCACGGCTCACGTCAACTGGCTCACCCGGTTCTTTCGAATCGACAACCAGATAATATGGCAGATCCGAGGTCCCGAAGGTAAACAGCCCGTATTCCACACGGCGCGCAATGCGTACCGCATTCCAGATGGAATGGAAATATTGCTCCGGATCGAATCGGTTGAAGTCCATGTCGCCAGTTGACCGAATTGCCGGACGAATTACAAGGGTCGACTTTCCACACTTTCTACAACCGCACTACCCCGGCTTATCGACGAGATTTGTAGGCTGTGTGCAGCAGGTCACCGCATTACGGTGGGTTACGTCCGCGAATTCGACGGTCCCGACATCCCCACTGCGCTTCGTGTTGGATGACTTGCGTAACGCACCGTCCGGCTGAACGCGGACTTCACCCACGCTACGAATAGTCCAGGTTAATGCTCCTGAATGAGCAAGTGCGGTGGCGGCGGTAACTCGTAGTAACGGGGATCGGACTTCTCCGCCTGTTCCGACACGTGCGGTGGCGGTGGCAGGAGTTCAACAAATCCTAGGTCTCCATCAGGCTTTGGTGTGCCGTCAGGGAGTGGCCCCTGGTCGGTGCGTCGCGCCTGTTGTGTTCCCTGATTGTGACTGACAACGGTCGTCTGCGACGTGGCAAATGTCAGCAGTTCATTTGCGCTGAATGTGTCGAACCCATCGACGGGGAGCATAATGGTAATGGTTTCTACTCCCATACGGAGTGCGCAGAACTCCTCCAACGATCCCGCTTTGAAGTCACCGGTGTAAACGGCGTAGTCAGCATTCTTCGGCAAGTGGAGTTTGGCAAATGTCTGCGCCGCTGGTTCGTTCATCAGGACCAACGGGCGGTGCCCAATACTGCTCCGAACGTGAATGACGCGTTTCGGCTCGAATTCTCGCAACAACTGCATGACGTGCTGCGTTTCCACTTCGCTACCGGGATGCGGACCGGTTTGTTGAGTAGGAACGGCAGTGAAGCGAGTCGAAGGGAAGTTTCGATTCAAATCGACACCTTTCAGATTGGTGCGAGTGTGTTCGGCGATTCCATCTGGGTTCGGCGTTCGCAGCAGGAACAGCGTAGATGCGGACGGCGCAGTGGACTGAAGCTGGGCAAACACGTTGTCAATGAGTGCCACGCTCTCCGTTTCCAATCCCGAAAGGCTTCCGGTAATGAACACACGTTGATTGCCTGTGCCAGCACGAGCAACTTGCAGTGGCCGTTTCCCGGTGGTTCGCAAAGTCAGTTTCCAGTCGGCAGGTGCCAGTGCATTGGCCGTCGTGACCGGCTTTTCGTCGCTGATTGAGTTGATTCGGCTGGCGACGGGCTTCTCGTCTCGGAAGTACTCTTCGTCCCGCATGTTGGCGTCGTTCCGTTCCGGCAGGGTCGGAAACGGTGCTGGTTCTCCGAGTTCAATCCCAGCAGGATTCTGTGGCGCCGGGCGACGGCCTGGGGGATCGAGCGGCTTCACCTGAGCGGGTGGTTCGGCTCGTTCGTCAGGAGTTGTCTTCCAGAGGTCGTTTCGTGGAACGACGTCTTCCCGGGTCTCTCCTTGAGGAGCAGGAGAATCGTTCGTCATGGGGTCGACAATTGGATCAGGAACTTCCAGCGGAATACGACTGCTCCGCTGCTCGATGGGAGTATCGCCAACTTCATCGGAGTTGGTCGTGCCCCCATTTTTGTCCTGAGCCGGAGTGTTCGAGGAGCCCGGCTGTTCCATCCTGTTTGTGCGTGTCTCGCCGGAAGAATCGGGAGACGAGGTGCCGTCATATGCGGGCGCAGATTGTTGCTGCGGCGCGGCACCGGGAAACTGCATGGGACGTCCCCACAAGGCGCAGCCTGGAAGAAGTGCGACGAGCGCAACGGTCAGTAGTTTACGCTGAAACATGATTCGCTTGAGGGTTGAAGCATGTTTGAATGGGTGTCATCAATTCCTCGCAACCACAACGGGTGACGAGTTCCTTCCGCCGGTCCTGGCGATTCACACTGAGGCTGGGAACTTCAGTGTCACTTCATCCTGAAAAGTCCATTTCAGGCCGCATCAACGTTTTGCCTGTCTGGCAAGCGGTCGAGCGGCCTGGCTGGGTGCAACGGATTGTTCGCGAGTCCAGTTCGCGGGGAGTGATCGACTTAGGACTCCAGTCCAAGCCGATACACCAATCCTTCAAATTCTCCGACATGTTCTTCGAGCGAGGAGTGGATGTGTTCCGCCTCACTCATGAACCGCAGGGTTTCGCTCTGGTACAGGTCGTGGCTGTGGAGCACGTCGATGAACGGTTCCAAGTCGTGCCCGTACATAATGAGTTGCTTGTGCTCGTCGAATTGCACTTCCATGGGGACGCGGGAATTCAGTACCGCAATTCCAGTGCATCCGTCGTGCAACAGGAGGTCTTCGTAGTCGGCCAGAATGCTTTGCAGTACCGGAAGTTCAATATGTTCCCGATACAAATCCTGGTGGGCCTCGTGTTCGAGGTTGTGGCTTGTTTCGAGGACAACATCGACCTCAGCGCCGAGGGGATCGAGCAGGTCGAGGAAGAGCTCAAACAATTTGTGCCGTGTTTGTGATGCCATGACCACCGGAACTTTGATACCGGTTTCCGTGTCTTCGTAAACGTTCTTTCTCCAGCCGGCACTCGGGACAACCGCCAAATTGAAAGCAGGACGAATGGCGTCGGTGAGTACAAAACTTCCGTAACGACTCACGCTCAAATGCTCATCCAGTTGAGCCGACGAAATTCCCTGAAAGCTGCTTTTTCCACCGGCGGGCGCTGAGTCCCGATAGGTCTGGCGGTCGCGGCGTTTAAGAAAACCCATGGTGAGGATCTCCGGGATGAGTGAGCTGACGCGAATTTGGTTGGACCGAAATTGGCGTGCAGCAGTGAGCCATTGAGGCGTTGAATGTGACAAGGACTGCGTTCAACGTAGCACTCAATTCTGGAATGCGCTCGCAGCGTTTTCCTGCAACGACTCACTTTGCAACAGCGGGAGACGGGTTTCAGGGATAGGGCCGATCAGCGAGTGTTGAGACTCTAGCCACGTACAGCGAATGTGATGTCGCGCAGGAACCGAATCGCGAATTTCTATTCCACATCTTGCGATTCACTATTCTTTGCATGGCAATAGAAATGTTCCGAGATTTACATTCCGGACGTTTCGACAAGTCCGGTTGCGTCAAGATTGCTGGCAGAATTCAAGGCGAACCAGTCAGTTGACTTTGGTGTCAGCTGCTGCGTGACTGCCTTATGATGTTCCAGTTCACTGAGATCGTGATATCAAGACCTTGCTGAAGAGGTGATTCGTGTTTCCGTTCACTCAGAATCTGAAGGATGGAACGACTGTGACGATTCGAAAGGCAACTGGGGCAGATGCCGAGTTAGTTCTGGAATATGTCGAGGCGATTTCTCTGGAATCGAACTTTCTGACATTCGGTCCGGGGGAGTTCGGGATAACGCTCGAAGAGGAGCGGGCCTACTTCGATTCTCTGCTTAAGATGGGAAACGCTCTCTTTCTATTGGCGTTTGTCGAATCGCAACTTGTCGCATCGATCAATTTCAGTGGCGGAGTTCGACCGCGCATTCGGCATGTCGGCGAAATGGGAGTCTCGGTTCGAGAATCACATTGCGGAAAAGGGATTGCCGGATTACTGATCGACTTACTCGTCGAATGGGCGAAGCAAGGTGGGGTGGTTCGCAAAATCAACTTGAAGGTGCGAACAGACAACCACCGAGCGATTGAGCTCTACCAACGCAAAGGCTTTGAAATCGAAGGTACAGTCAAAGCCGACTTCGCGCTGGGTGAAACGTACTACGACCAGCACTGTATGGGGCTGGTCGTAGTCGGCAGTTCGAATTAAGAAGAGTGGTTCCGGCACAGACAGAAATGTCAGTACCGGTTTTTTCCGACATCTTCCCTACTTCAGTGCAAAGAGTTCGTGTTCGATGAGGTCAGCGTACGACTCACGCTTGCGGATGAGTTGCACGTCGGAACCTTTCACCAGCACTTCGGCACCGCGCGGGCGGCTGTTGTAGTTGCTGCTCATGACGGTACCGTAGGCTCCCGCGCTGAATGTGCACAGCAAATCACCCCGTTGTAGCGGTGGTAGGTGACGTCCCTTGGCGAGGTAGTCTCCCGACTCGCAAATCGGGCCTACGACGTCGGTCGCTTCGCAGCCTTCAATTTCGGCTTCATAGTCGGTCGGTGGGGCCAATTTGGGATTCACGGGCCAAATACGGTGGAATGAGTCGTACATGGCGGGGCGCACGAGGTCGTTCATGGCGGCATCTTGAATAACAAACAGCTTCCCGCCTTCACGCTTGGTGAAAATGACTTCACTAATGAGTGCTCCGGCGTTGCCGCAAACTGAACGTCCCGGCTCCAGAGCCAGTCGACATTCGGCCTCTTTGATGTAGGGCAGAATGACTTTGGCGTATTCGGTAGCCGGTGGAGCTTCCGTGCCACGGTAGTTCAATCCAAATCCGCCACCCAGATTGACCCAGTTGGTCTGATGTCCTTTTGCACGCAGTTCAGTCACGACTTCCAGAGCTTTCTTAGCGGCTGCTTCGTAGGGATCGGTCGTGTTGATGGGCGACCCCAGGTGCATGTGAATACCACGCAACTCCAGATTTGGATCGGCGAGGACTTTGTCGGCCAACGCGTTGTGGCGTTCGATATCCATGCCGAATTTGTTCCCCTTCTTGCCAGTGGTCGTTTTGGCGTGGGTCTTGGCATCGATGTCGGGATTCAGCCGCAACGCAACGGGGGCGACGCGGTTCATGCTGGCCGCAATTCGGGAAATTGCGTCGAGTTCTGCTTCGGACTCGACGTTGAACATGAGAATGTTCTGTCCCAGTGCCTGTCGGATTTCCGCATCAGTCTTGCCGACGCCCGCAAAGACCACACGGGTGGTATCGGCTCCAGCATGCTGGACGCGGTACAGTTCGCCGCCGCTGACAACGTCGAAGCTGCAACCTGCTCCATTCAACAATCGCAGAATGCTGAGATTCGAATTGGATTTCACTGAATAGCAGACAACGGGGTCAACCTCTTCAAAGGCATCCTGAATGGCCCGGTACTCGTGCAGGATTTTGTTGGCGGAATAAACCCACAGGGGCGTGCCGAATTCTTTGGCCAGGTCCGCGACTTTGACATCTTCGCAATACAGTTCGTTGTTCTTGTACTGGAACAGTTCCATGAAAATCTCAATTCAATTCTGATTGACACAAAAGTTATGGTTGACCACGCCAGCCCGCTGGCAACACGTTTGGCTCACTTCGAAGACATCTGTAGGGTGTGTGCAGCAAGTCACCGGATTATGGTGGGTTACGTTCGCAAATCGAACCTTCACCAATGTGCCACTCAAATTCTGGGTTGGACGACTTGCGTAACGCACCACCGTATTCTGGGCGAACTTCACCCACCCTACGAATGGGACGCATTTTAGTCGCGGCGTGGCTTGCTGAAAATGCAGTCGACAATGACGGGTAAATGATCTGACCCGCAGGCCGGTCCGACGCGTCGGTTGCGGAATGCCAGTTCTGGGCTGCCGAAGACATGATCAATTGGCGTTCGCAGCAGCAAATTCCCGGCGGGCCACGAGCATTGCGGTCCCGCTCCACGCAGCGAACTGTGCAATTGCGTTTCGGTAATGAGTGAACGCATGGGAGCGGTCCAGGGAGAGGCGTTGAAGTCACCCATCACCAGGACGGGGCCTTCGAGTGAGGCGACATGTTCCTGAATCGCCTTGATCTGTCTGTCTCTCAACTGTGTTCCGTCAGCGGAAACACAGGGAAAGCAGTGGACGACAATGACGGTCACCGGTCCTTCCGGGAGTTGGAGCGTGGCTTGCAGCGAGGTGTTTTGATCGGAGAGGTAGATTTCTTGGACGTCGGCCAGTTCGTGCGGTGAGTAGATTCCGCCGCCGAAGGCCCCATCATTCGGAATCGCGACGTGGTGGGCAAAGTGTTCTTTGATGTGCCGATGCCAGTGGGTCGTCAATTCTTCGACGCACAGGACGTCCGGGAGTTCCTGTTGAATGAGTGCATCAACCTGCTCAGAGTCGCGCTTCCCAGCGTAGACATTAAACGTCATCGCCTTGAACTGTCCGGTCGGCGTCTTAGGAGGCAAGCGATGCCCTCCCCAATACATTGGTGCCACAAAGCTACCGTGCCAGAGAAGTGAGACGAACACCATAGCGGCAACAAAACGGTTATTTCCCAGTAATGCAATAATGAGAACTGCGAACGAGTAGAGAACAGCTTGCCACTGAAAGTGCGTTGTTAAATCACTGACCCACCAGAACTGTGACGTGATGTTCCCCACGACGCCGGCAATCGCGGGTAGAGCGAGTAAAGCGGCAATCCAGTGACAATGTCGTCGAGACCATTCGGCCCAAGTCGTTTTGACAACTTCCACCTGGAGGGCTTCAGAGGTTTGATTCTCATTCGCCTGCATATCGGTCCATCCAGTCTTTGGCCGACTCCGCACTCGGACAGTCCGGCACTTTCTCAGCAATCCGGCGCTGTATATGTGCAATTTGCCGTGCCACGACCGGAGTTTCAACATGCTCGGTGTCATCCATCCCCAAAGCCTTGAGCAGGGTGACCACGTGCGAGCTGTAGGATTTGAACTGCACCTGGTCCAATGCAGACTCCACTATAATTCCGCCTTCTGCTTTGAGTGCCTGCGCCAGTTTCTGGAGTTTTTGGTCGCCAGCCAAATGTGGATGATGTTCCGTCGCCATGACCGTCATACGAATTGGCGGCGAATTCTCCGCCACATTCTCATCGTCGATTGGCGGGATTTCGTGGGCGGCCATCAACCAGAGCTGAGGTTGGCGTCCCTGCAGCAGCGCTTGCAGTTCCCGGAGCGTTCTCGGTTGGATGTCTTCAAAAGCAATGGCACTGCCTTCAAGCCATTTAAGTGTGTGTTCCCAGGTGTCGGGAAAATGACAAACTAGCAGCACGTGTCGGCCCTGAGTCAGTTCATCATGAACTTCTGCTGAGAATTTCCTCCAGAGGGCATCCTCGCTCATCCACACCCGGGATTGAATTTGCGGAAGTCTCTTGCCGCCGAACAACCAGTCAAACAGTCCCATCAGGGTTCTCACTTTATGATGCGCGGCATGAATATCAGCCGCCCCCACATTTTGAACAGACTTCCCACTGCAGCCAGGGCAAGATTTACTTTGGACACCTTGGGGCGAACGGACCAGACATCGTAGTCGATGCGCTCAATTCCCTTCAGGATTTGTAGTCCACCCTGAATGAACAAATCGATATCGACCTGCAGACGTCCGGGCATCTGAGGCACCAGTGGAAGGCCAGCGATAAGTAACTCGCGTGCACGGTCGACTTCGAACTTCAGTAACTCGCGAAACTCCGGCGTGGTCTTGCGGTCCTTCAGGTCCAAATCGGAATAGCCGAACCGAATGCGATCTTCGCGTGGCAAATACGTGCGTCCGATGTCGGCGTCGCGCGCGACGTCTTGCCAGAAGTTCGCCAGTTGCAGGCCGGTGCAGACGGAGTCGGAGAGCAGGCCGCGTTCCTCGGTGAATGAACTGCAGAGATACAGGACCAGTCGACCGACGGGATCGGCGCTGCGACGACAGTAGTCGCGGAGTTGTTCAAATGTTTGGTATTCGGCTACGGTTTGATCTTGTCTGAACGCCGAAATCAAATCGAGGAAGAGTTGCTTCGGAAGCGAGAATTGCTGAATCGATTCGGTGAGTGCGACAAACACCGGATGCCGGACCTCACCCTGATAACAGGCTTCAACTTCCTCTTCCCACCAGTTCAGCAGCCGCAGTGATTCCTCACGGTCTCCCATTTCGTCGCCCAAATCATCTGCCCAGCGACAGAATGCATACACATTAAAGAAGTGTTGATGCAAATGCCGGGGGAGCAGCCAGCTGACAACCGGGAAATTCTCATAATGTGTCCGTCCCAGATTTGCACAATAGGCCTGCGCGTCGCCGGAGGAAACAGTCTCAGCCTGCTGCGGGCCAAATCGGGCAAGATCGTCGCGAACTGACATTCAGGGAGGAGGTAGGATTTAGGAGATAGGAGTTAGGCTAGTTGGCTGAAACTGGCGCAGGACAGGTCGCTACGGCTTCGATGAGTTCGTTTTCGCGATACACGCTCGTCGTTGCCCCGGTGGCTCGGACGCAACTGGCTCCCAGGGTGGTACCGAATTGCAGGCAACGAGCGAGAGGCTCTTTCTTCAGCAGGCCGTACATGAATCCCGCTGCGAATGCGTCGCCGCCACCGGTTCCGTCAACCTGCACAACTTGCAGCGGCGGCATTTGTAACAGACGCCCTGCCTGATTAAGGAGCAGGCTGCCTCCTTCGCCCAGAGTGACGACGACATTGGCAGCACCGAGTCGGCGAAATTCATTTGCCTGTTCAACAGGGTCGTCGAATCCGGTCAGCACTTTGGCTTCGTCCCGATTCGGAAGGAAGAAGTCTGTTTCCGGAAGCGCGTCGGGTAGCATTTCGCGAATGAGTGTCGGCTCACCAATAACCACGTCCAGCACGGTGAGGACCCCAAACTCCCTGGCCCGGCGAAACAGGTCGGCGACGTTCTTGCCGGAAAGTGCGGCATTGAGTCCGAATCCCCCCACATAAATGATTTTCGCCTGCTTCAGTACGTCGTCGGGAACTTCGAGTCCCGTCAGTTCCGCATTGGCACCGACCGCGTGGATGAACCGTCGATCTTCTCCCGCGACATTCACGACTTGAGTCGCTGCCGTTTGTGAGGTCGTCGAAACGGACAGATAGCTCCCGCCGACACCCTGCTCGGACATTGCTTTCCGTACGTATTCTCCGAGGGCGTCATTGCCAATCCGACCAACGACCTCGACGGCAACGTTCAGCTTCGTGAGATCAACTGCCACATTGGAAGCGCATCCACCAATTGACAGTTCCAGTCGGTCGGTCGTTTCCAGGCCGCCTGCATCTGGAAATCGACGTATCGGAGCGCAGACGAGATCGGCGACGACGAGTCCCACGCAGAGTACGTCTGGATTTTCCATGGCTGCTAATGTGTCGAGTTTCTGGGGATTGGGATGAATAGTCCATGATCGTCGTTGAGTGGTGAGAGCTTGTCAATTTCCCGCTCATTGGAGAAGACTGATGGGTGACCAATTTCTGATTGGGGCAGCATTCTGCCCAGTTGCTACGCGCCGGGGAGATCACTCTCTATTCTTGTTGGATGCGTCTGATGCATGGCGGTAATTCTTCTCCCCCAACCTTGGGGGAGAAGATGGCCGATAGGCCAGATGAGGGGGCCGAGCGTTGCCCACGCGTCAATTCTATTGAATTTGTCCCCCTCACCCCGGCCCTCTCCCCCGCATTGGAATCTGCAATAGCAAGCAGGGTCCAACGCGGGGGAGAGGGAGCAATTTGGGAATGACCTTTATGCTTCAGATTCAATCATTCTTATCCTCTCAATTTTGATTGAATCCCAGGAGTTTCCCGTGACCTCACAACAGTCCACTGTTGAACATGTTTTGGTTGTCCCGACATTGCTGTTCCATGAGGTGGGACATTTCCAGGGGTTTACGTCGAACATTGCCCCGTACCTCGACACACTGTTCGATCCCAATTACGTGAGCTACCGTCCACGTCCTGAGGTGGAAGAAGATCCCAGCTTCAAGCAACTCATTCCCTATTGCATTTTCCGTCACAACAGCGAAGTGTTTCACTACACCCGAGGGGGCAGTCAGGGGGAGTCTCGGCTGCACAGCAAGCGGTCGGTCGGAATCGGTGGACACATTTCTGCAGAGGACCAGGAAAGCGGTACTTCGGTTTACCACGAGGCCATGTGGCGAGAAATTCGTGAGGAAGTGTTTCTGGAAACAGAGTTTAAGGAAACCTGCGTGGGCCTGATCAACGACGACGAGACCGAAGTGGGTCGTGTACATCTTGGCGTTGTTCACATTTTTGATTTGGATATGCCCAAAGTTCGGCCCCGTGAAGAGTCGATTAAGCAGACAGGTTTTGCGCAACCGGCACAACTGGCCCACGAACGAGATCAATTCGAGACGTGGTCACAAATTTGCCTGGATTACCTGTTGTCGCAGAATTAACCCGATTGGTGTTTGTCGGGAATAGTTGATTCGAGATTTGGGCCCATGCCCTGTTCCGCGTGACGAAGGAGTGTCCGCATTATGAAACTCACCCGTAGAGATTGGATGACCGTTGGTGGTCTGGCCGGATTGGCTGCTGTGACGGCACCAGCCATGGCGCAAGAAGCTGTTCCAGCTGCTGCAGCCGGAAAAGTTTCGGAAGCACAGTTGGGTGAAATGTTGGCCGCCCTCGGTTTGCAGGCTGACAAGAAAGCGCAACGCTACGACTTTGCCTTTGTGGCTCCGCTCGATGATCAACAGTGGGAACTGTCGATGTCGGCGGTCCTGAGTCAGGATCAAAGCTCGCTGTGGGTCATGGCGTGGCTGGATGAACTGCCGAAGTCCTCGGCGGACGTCCCACGTACGGCGTTGCTGCGTCTCCTCGCAGAAAACGATCAACTGGGAGGCGGCAAATTCTTTGCTTACATCCCGGCGAACCGCCGTTTTGTGCTGCAGCAGGTCGTCGCCAACGAAAACATGACTTCGGCCAAACTGCGGTACATCCTGCAGGATCTCGGTTCGAGCGTTATCGACACATACGGAATCTGGTCCGTGCAAAGCTGGAATTCCACAGGGTCTCCGCCCGTACCTGAGGGTGGAAGCGCTGCTGTTGCTCCGCCTACTCCTGAAGGTGGTGCCGCCCGGACCGTCACGAACGATCCGAATTTCGAGCAGCCCGTTCGCCGATAGCATTTCGCGAACTTTGCAACCGTTTCTCGACTCAGCTCTCGGCGCGTGAGTGCTGAGCCGATGGGAATGGTTCTCTTTTAACCTTGTGAATGATTCATTCCGGGGGCGATAGCCGAGACGAAGCCGTTGGCTGGATGGTGAGTGTAGAAACTCTCTTCCGGCCCTCGGCTTTGTCCGCATTTACGGACCCGCCTTTGTTCTACATGGCCGATCGTTTGCCCGTGCGCTCAATGTGTTCCATGCCACAAGCTCCCGCCGTGGGCAGCATTTTTCCTGGACTGCAGCGGTTGTCGGGATTAAAGACTTCGCGAATGCCGTTCATGACTTCAATGTCAGCTCGCGAGAACAGGTAGCGTCGCTGTTCGCCTTCGGTCTCGGAACCCGGCTCCGGTTCGCACATGAACGAGATTTTCTCTACTCCAATTCCATGTTCGCCGGTGACACTCCCACCCAGTTCGATGCACTTTGAGAGAATTGCGTCGCCTGCAGCGATCACGCGTTGTACCTGGTCCTGGTCGCGTTCGTCGAACAGCAGAATGGGATGGATGTTGCCATCACCGGCGTGAAACACATTCACAATGCGAATGCTGTGTCGCTCACTGGTTTCCTGAATGAACTCCAGAATCGCGGGGAGTTTGGTACGCGGGACCACGCCATCCTGCGTGCAGTAGCTGGGAGCCAGTCGGCCAATCGCACCGAATGCCTGCTTGCGGCATTTCCATAGCAGTGCCCGTTCTTCTGCTGAGTTCGCCGTGCGCACTTCGCGCGCCCCTAACTGATTGCACAATTCAATAATCCTGGCCGCTTCTTCGTCGACAGATACTTCGAGACCGTCGACTTCAATCAGGAGCACGGCACCAGCGTCGAGTGGAAATCCAAAATGGAACGCCTGTTCAAGCGCTTCCACAATTCCCTGATCCATCATTTCCAACGCGGCGGGAATAATTCCGGCACCAATGATGGCACTGATTGTTTCCGTCGCTTGTTGAACCGTTTCGAACACACCCAGCATGGTCCGATAGGCAACGGGATCGCGTGTGAGTCGCACCCACACTTTGGTGACGACGCCAAAGGTCCCTTCGCTGCCGACGAACAATCCGGTCAAATCGCATCCTGTCGACAATCCGAGTGGACCACCCAACTGAATGAGGTCACCGTTCGGCAGCACGAACTCCACTCCGAGCACATGATTGACCGTCACACCATATTTCAATGTATGCGGACCTCCGGAATTGGTGGCGACATTACCACCAATGGTACAGGCTCCTTGAGAGGAAGGATCGGGGGCGTAATGGAATCCACTCCCCTTCAGCGCCTGGGTGAGATGCACATTCACCAGTCCCGGCTGGACCACGGCATAACGGTCGCGCAAATTGATTTCGAGAATTTCCCGCATCCGCGTCAGGCAAATCATAACACCGCCGCCACGCGGCAGTGTGCCTCCGGCGAGTGACGTACCCGCCCCACGCGGTACAAAGGGGACGTCGTGACGATTGCACGTCCGCACTATTTGCTGCACCTGTTCGGCGGTCGTCGGGAACACGACAACGTCCGGCGTCTTCTTTTCCACGACATATCCGTCGCACTCGAACACAATGAGTTCATCTTCGCTGGAAAGCAAACTGCCAGTTCCCACGATGTCACGAAGTTCGAGCAGGAATTGTTGCGACAGTGACTGCATGTGCGGCACGCCTGGAATAAACAAGTTCAAAAAGAGTGTTCGTCATCCGCGTTGATAGCAAATCTCAGCGGCGGGGACCATCGGACACCCGTCACGACTGACTTTCGTTCAGCCATTTATCGCCAGTTGCCGGGCTCATGGCGAGCATTTGGTCGATCAGCCGGTCGGGAGCGGAGTCGACCACAACAATGTCTCGATGCTGCGGACGCAGAAACTTTTGGTCGCGGGCGTGGTCGAAGAGGGCGATGAGCGAATCGTAGAATCCCTCGACATTCAGCAGGCCGCACGGTTTCGTATGAATACCGAGCTGATTCCAGGTCAGCACTTCGCAGAACTCTTCGAAGGTTCCAAACCCTCCCGGCATGGCAATGAACCCATCGGCCAACTGAGCCATGCGGGCTTTTCGTTCGTGCATAGACTCCACGAGGATGAGTCCCGTCAGATTGGCGTGGGCCACTTCGCGACGGGCCAGCGCATGTGGGATGACTCCCACCACTTCGCCACCGCCCGCGAGAACAGCGTCGGCGACAATTCCCATCAGGCCAATGTTGCCACCACCGTAAATGAGACGCATGTCCCGTCGAATAATTTCCTCAGCCAGACGAACGGCGGCCTGCTGAAAAACGGGGTCGCTCCCCGTACTCGAACCGCAAAACACACAGAGAGATTTCATTTGCGGGAGGAACGAACCAAACGGTCGTCGGTACTTACTCGTGACGCATGGAACACTTGCCGGTGAGTGTGGTCCCCTGCAGGAACTTCCCGGCAACATAACTGACGTCACTGTACTGTACCTGAACGACGACTTCGCACAAGTCGTTCGACTTCGTCAGAGACAGGTCGCCTGCAGGGTCAGGATTGGAAGGGGCGGGTGTGATATTAATTGCCACAGTGACCAAGTCTTCCGTGACACCCACAACCGAAGCCACATGCGACTTCACGTTCTGTTCAACATCTGCGTTGGTCGAACCATCGATAATGGCCGCGCGAGAGCCGTAGCGTGCACTGGTCGTCAGCAGGTGACCCACCATGAGGGCACGTCCGAATTCGACAATGCCGAAGACGACTGCCAGAAACAGCGGCAGAATGAGGGCAACTTCCACGACGGCAGCCCCACGCCGTTCAGATTTTGCAGGGTGCCGGGTTGTCGAGTACATGGAGGGGCTCAGCGTTACAGTTCCGTTCAAATACCACCGTGTACGAAACTGTAGCCCACGCGAAATTGGGGGGCCGAGTTGTCCGTGCGAACGGCAGCGATTTATGGTCTGCTGGTAACGATTGAGCCGATGTTACCACCTGCTTGGGAACGCGTCGCGCGATTTGAGTCGGAATCGAGTGGACGTGAGCGTTGCAAATCAGTTTTTCGCAGCTGGAACGATCTCGATTTGATTCTTAATCCCCCATACGCCTGGCTCCAGGCGGACGAAAGCTTCCACGAGTTTTTTCTCGTGTTCCGTGGCAACTGTGCCTGAGAGGAATGCGGTGCCGCGTTCGTCGAGTTGAACCTGTACCCCTTCAACATTGGGAACCGGAAGTTTGACGAGTTCCGTCGTTACGCGTTGCTGTACTTGTTGCGGCGGTACAAGTGGAACTTCAAAGGCCACGCGAATTTGGGGACGGATCAAGATTTGTGTGGCATTGAAGCTCTGATTGCCCCCAGTTGAACCACGTCCGCCGAGCGATCCGTAGTTATTCTGCTGAACGGCCGAGCCACCCTGCATTGAGAACTGGCTACCAATGAATCGTCCCGCATTGTCGTTGCGGCCAATGAATCCGTTCTGGCCAACCTGGTCGCCGAGCGATCCGTCACCTGCATTGAATTGAGGCCCCTGCACCGCACCGGTATTCCCGCCCAGGCCCGCGCCACCGACATTGCTGCCACCTCCACCGCCGACAGCGGAAGCTGCAGCTGAACCACCGGTATTAGCGGCTCCCGTCTGGCCGCCGGTGTTTCCGATTGCCTGCGCGAACGTGACGCTGGTTGTAAAGGCGAACGCCAGTGCGAGAAATCCTTGGAAACGGTTCATGCGTGGGCTCCCGGCCATGGTGGAGGTGCGGTGGAGTCCGCACGTACCATCGACGACTCCAGTAGTTTAACCAGTAGGGTACTCATGGAGATCGGAGAAATCGCTCCGAAAGTACAGATTTGGAAGCATGCACCGCGTGCATGGCCACAAATGAAGTCAACGGTAGGAGTTGTGCCAGTCGGATAACAAGGTGCTTTCGCCGAAAGTCAGTCGGCGTCCAGCCAGTTGTCGCCTGACTTAAAGTCAACGACGACAGGGACATCGAGCGGCAGAGCGTGCTCCATTTCCTCTCGGGCGAACTCAATCAGTGAATCGACCTCTTCTGATGGCGTTTCGAAGACGAGTTCGTCGTGGATTTGCAGGAGCATGCGGGAGGGGTGATTCAGTTCCATTTGACGTTTGCGGACGTTCAGCATCGCCTGCTTGATAAGGTCGGCGGCCGATCCCTGGATGACCGTGTTGACCGCCGTGCGTTCCGGCAAATTCAAATTGCCAAATCGATGCGAACGAATACCGGAAATTTCGCGGCGGCGTCCCATAATGGTTTTGGCATATCCCGTGTCGCGGCACTCATCCAATGTCTGTTCGACGAATTCAGTGACGCCGGGATAGCGGGCGAAATAGTCATCAATGAACTCGGCAGCATCTTCGCGGCTGATTTTCAGCGCTGCCGCCAGTCCATACGACGACTGTCCATAAATGACACCGAAATTCACAGCTTTGGCGACGCGTCGCATATCCGTGGTGACGTCGCCTAATTCGACATCATAAACCTGCGCGGCGACAACCGCGTGAATGTCCTGACCTTCCCGGAACGCCTGCATGAGGGCGTCATCTTTGCAGAAGTGGGCCAGCATTCGCAATTCGATTTGTGAGTAGTCGAGGCAGACGAATTTCCAGCCGGGCTCCGACGGGATGAATGCCTTGCGAACGCGGCGTCCCTCTTCCGTGCGAATGGGAATGTTCTGCAAGTTTGGATCACTGGAACTGAGTCGCCCTGTGGCCGCTGTGGTTTGACTGAACGACGTGTGCAGTCGACCCGTGGCAGGATTGACCATGTTTGGCAGTGCATCGAGATAAGTGCTCTTCAGCTTGGCCAGTCCCCGGTGCTCCATGATTTTTGCAGGCAAAGGATGCTGTTCGGCCAGTCGCTGCAGGACTTCTTCGTTTGTACTCGGACCCGTCTTTGTGCGCTTCAGAACTGGGAGTTTCAACTCATCAAATAGAATCTTTCCCAGTTGTTTGGGCGAGGCGATGTTGAATTCCTGTCCGGCAATATCGTGAATTTCCGCGACCAGTGCATCGAGTCGGACGCTCACATCGGCGCTTTGTCGTTTGAGTTCTTTGACGTCGACTCGAATCCCCTGCCACTCCATGTCGGCCAGAATGTGAATGAGGGGGCGTTCCAAGTCCCAGTACAAATCCCACAGCCCTTGTTCCTTTAACCTGGGCCCAATGATTTCGGCAATTTGCCAGGTGACGTCGGCATCTTCGGTGGCGTACTCCGCCGCCTTGTCGATTTCGACATCGAACATTTGCAGTTGCTTCTTCCCTTTTCCAATGAGGTCGCTGATGGGAATCATTTCCCGGAATAAATAGCGTTTGCTCAGTTCATCCAGTCCGTGACTGATGGCACCGGCGTCGAGTAAGTAGTCACCCACCATGGTGTCGAGGCCGAGTCCGTGTAATTCAATTCCGGCACGCCGCATGACCAGCATGTCGTACTTGATGTTCTGGTTAATGACCTCAATGTTCGGATCTTCCAGAATCGGCTTAAGGGCCGCGACAACCTTGTCCGGGGCGACAACGTTCGAACCCTTCGGACCATCGACGGCAATGTAGTAACCGGTATTCGATTCCCAGCAAATCGCCCAGCCGACAATGTCGGCATGCAAGGGGTTAATGCTGCTGGTTTCGAGGTCGACGCAAAGTCGTTTGACGTCCTTGATTTGTACCATGAACGCGTCGAACTGCGCGTCTGTCTGCACGATTTCCCACGTCCGTTTGTGCTCTCCTTTTGCTTCCGTCTTCGATTCATTGAGTGCGGTCTGCGCTTCGGAGGCGTAGCGGCGGAATCCGAAGTCGGTGAAGAGTTCATACAGCCGAGCATGATTTGGCGTGTGAACCCGAGCGGCATCCCAGTCAATTTCCAATGGCAAATCCGTTCGCAGTGTCACCAGTTCCCGACTCATGAGTGCCTGGTCGGCGAAGTTCTTCAAATTCTCCTGCAGTTTCTTTCCGGGTGCTTTGTCGGCATTCGCCAGTACCTCTTCGAGTGTTCCAAACTGCTGCAGCAGTGCCGAGGCTTTCTTAGGCCCCACGAGCGGCACGCCGGGAACGTTATCGACGCTGTCGCCGACCAGTGACTGGAAGTCGATGACTTGATCGGCACGGACGCCCCAGTCTTCGAGGAGACCCTCTTCATCGAGGAAACGTTTCTTCCGAATGCTGTAGATTTTGATTTTCGGTGTCAGCAGTTGGCGGGCGTCTTTGTCGCTGGTGACAATCCGGACTTCCATGCCGTCCGCCTCGGCTCGCTTGGCGAGCGTGGCAATGACGTCGTCCGCCTCCCAGCCAGGACAGGAGACAATAGGAATGCCGAACCCTTCAATGACATCCAGGATGAGCGGAATTTGTGGACGCAAGTCGTCCGGCATTTCCGAACGATTCGCTTTGTAGTCTTCGTAAATGACGACTCGTTCCTGCTCCTCCTTGGATTCCATCGCACAAATGATGTGCGTGGGCTGCTTCTCGTAGAGCAAGTGGTGCAAATCACCCGTGAATCCGTAGACGGCGTTGGTTGGTTGCCCACGCGTTCCGGTCATGGGTTGCCGAATGGCGTGAAAAACCTGAAACACCAGGGAAAAGGTATCAATGAGATAAAGCGTGTCTGACATATCGTTACTCGAAATTCGCGTGCTGCGACGCGATGGTAACGAGTGATGTCCTCAACGGCACGCGGCCCGGCGAGAATCCCGTGTGTCAGCGTGGAACCGCCTGTCTTGCCGCATTTGGCTGCTGCGACAGGGGCGGCAGTTGGCGTTTCCGAGGTGCGCTGGGCATTTGCCCGCTGTCGACGGCGCGCATGAATCCCTCGAAGGCATCGTTCAGCACGGGAATGCGTGTTTGAATAACTGGTTGAGGATTGTCGACGGTTCCGCCGACCTGAATGCGAACCCAGCGATCAGTCAATGGCTGCAGGAATTTGCGTTTCCCTTGCGTATAGAAATCGAGTGCCAGACGCGATTCATTCGGGCCCGCATAACCAACCCAGCCCCGGCCGCCGAGGTTGAGGCTTTGTCCGTACAGTTCGATGGTTGAGAAGTCGATAATTCCATCTCGGATTTCAAAATCTCCATACGCCCAGTTGAACGCGGTGTCGCTTGGCTCTCGGAACTGAATGAGACTGAACATTTGGGCAAAGACCGGCAATTCGAAAAGTTGTGCCGGAGTGATGTGAATCCAACCTTCACCAATGGTGGCGGTGCGGGAAATCCCCATGCCGGTCAACACGGCTTCTCCGTTTACCTTCCCGGAGAGCCGCTGCTCCTGAACTCCCTTTTCTCTCGCAAACTCAGCAAGTTCTGCATCCTGGAGTTTGACGTCGACGCGATACTGCAATCGGTCCAGATCCTCGGGAGCCATGAGTACGGTTGCCTGCAGTCCGACCCGTCCCCCGAATACGTTCGCCGTCAGCTTTTTATCACGGTACCGATTGTTTTCCAGAAACCGCGAGGCCGCTTCGGGGGAAGGCGCTCCCACCAGAATGTCATTTCCTTCGACGTGGAATGGACCGCGAATGGTAGTCAGTGGAATGTCGAGAATTCTCGCTGAGTCGAGTTCGACGTAACCATCGGCATTCGCTTCGTGACCATTCCACGTGCCGCGCAGAATACGGATTTGCCCCGTCACATCGTTCAGTTCCAGGCCGGTCGTCAGTTGGTTGCCATTGAGATCAAGGAGCGACGACCATTCGGCAGTGACCAAATCCTGCTGTCGCCAGCCCTTCAAATCGAGTCCGAGTTGCAAATTCATGGGGCCCTGAACGTCGATTTGCTCAATGACCTTTCTGACCGACTCCGGCAGAGCATGCCGCACTTCATCTGTCGCTTTCAGATTCGTGAGTTGCATCGAATCGAAGTGGACGTGCCATTCGAGTTCATTGTTGACCTCGGTTTCAATATAGGCGCTGGCACCATTGATTGATCCGTCGATATTCAGATACGTGTCGTCGTGATAGCCGTGCAACAAATGGATGGTCAACCGATTATTCGCCCACTGCAAGGAGCCAGCAATGTCTTCCCAGCCGAATGGCAATGCCTTCGGTTTCAAACGTCCGTTCCTCCACTGCATACCATAGAGTGAAATGAGGGGCTTCTCGCCGGGAATCCAGCCGATTTCTACGCGGCTGACGTCGACGTCGCCATCGAGACCGTAGTCTGTCCAAATTGTTTCCAGTCCGGGATTGGCAATAATGGTGGCCCGCCGCAAATCGCTGTCGATGGGAATATTGAGCAGTTCCATTTGGAGCGCAAGTCTGCCGGGCTCATTTGTCTTGTCGAAGACTCCTTCAGCCTTGATGATCGCGTCCCCGTGCCGCGCTTCCATGTCGGTAAAGACAAACGCATCCTGCTTCAGTGGGTCGTAGGACATTCGTCCTGACAGGCTGGTCAAGGGAAACGGAAACTCTTGAAAGCTCACACTTCCGTCCCGCAGCGCAATGCTGGTGCGGATTTTGTAACTGTCGTCGATGCCCGGTCGCCGCAGAAACTCCGCTGTAATGTCGCCGTTGCCCGTTAGCCCCAGTGATTCAATGGTCTTTCGTGCTTCTTCGAGTTTGGGAGTGTTCAAAGCCTGGAGCAGTTGTTCGTCGATAGGAATACCACTGGACCGGATGACCAGTTTCGAGTCGGTCTGGATTCCATCGGGGATGATGTAACCCTCCATCGAGACTGGATGCTGGCCAGCCAGTCCTTTCAGATTAACCCGGTACAACTCTCCTTCTTTACTGATGTCTCCTTGCACGCCATGCACCGGGTACGGCATGAGTGCGAACTGCGCTGAGCAGTCAATGGCTTTGAATTCGCAGGAGACTTCGGGCTTACTGATGCCATCGTGCCCGAGCGACAAGTTGAGATTGAACAGTCCTGCCGGTCGAACCTCGGCATACAATTCCTGCATCTTGGCAGGCATGAATCTTACAATGCGTTCATCAATACGCAGTTGTGTCGCCCGCAGTTCGAATGCCTTTCGCCACACGCCTTGAACACGTTGGAGTTCGCCATCGACATAGAGTCGACTGTCACCATTCGCTGCATTCAGGTTGCGAACGATAACGCGATTCGGTGCGAGTTCAACATTGGCAGAAAGATCGTACAGCGGGATGGGAATGAGCGCTTCCGAGAGCTGCCCTCGCTTGACATCCGCCGTGAGTTTGTAGTCGAGCAGACCACCGCGTTGGCTTTGCCCAATCGAAAAATCGAGTTTGCTGTCCATCCGAATGACTGGCACGGGAGTCGAACTCCGAATCGGCACCGTGTTGCCATTACTCGCAATTCGAACCGGACTGTCATGAAATGCATGAGTCTGCTCCCGGATGCCGAGCTGACCAATACGCCCTTTGCCGCCGGGAATAAGTGACGCCACTTTGAGGAGCGACTCGTCACTAATTTGCAGCGACTCCGTATTTCCTGCGACGTGCCACTCACCGGTGTTGGCGTCGAACAGGCCCTGCAACGTCAACGCGCCGAAACCATCCACCGTGCAGGTTCCGAAGGTGCGATATCGACGGTAAGCCAGCGGGAGGGATGTGGTTTCGATGGATGATACGAGTACTTCGGTAAGGGTGCTTTGGTCGGGTTGCTGGATGCCGAATACCGCCGAACCGTTTTCAATGGTCACTTTGGCCGAGACGTCGCTCGTCTTGATGGGGGGGCTGGCGAGTTGAAAACTCCACTTACCGTCGCCGGATCGGAACAGGACGCAACGCGGCTCCTGCATGTGCACGTGACGCACGACGACACGTTGTTCCTGCAGCAGCAAATCGGAATCGAGATCTACTCGGACTGCGGGAGCAAACAGCATGTCGACATTGTCCGGCCCATTCTTTGGGCGAACCGTCAGGTCGTACAACCAGAGTTCGCCGGATGTGTCGAATTTCAAATCGGAGAAATCGACAAACCAGTCGGGAGCGTTCTCCTCCAGCTTTTCCCGTACCATACGTGCGATGACGGCATCGGTCTGAGGCAGCATACGAGCGAGGTAGACGCCTCCCGCCACGGCAACGCCTACCGCAATTAACAGCATCCAAACCATGGTGCCGCGGATGTTCCTCCACATCATGATGCCGCTCCTTCAGTGCTCTTACCGTTGGGCCACAGCAGACTGCAGAGACCAACGGCGGAAGGAATCATGAGTGGGTATTCGCCCGGCAGGCGATAGCGCAGCGAAGCCACGAACAGGCAGTGAAGTGCGCAGAAATACAGGATTGGCCCGGCACCAATGACGAGCAGCGGCAACGACCGTCGCTCGCGCCAGAGACCAATGACTGCCAGGACAAGGCACGGAACATAAATGATGCTCGTCACGATACGCGCAGGCCAATTGTCGAACTGAGACGCATTCGGCCAGGGATTCCAGTAGCGTTTGAACTTCTCCCATCCCAGTTGGACGACGCGTCCGGGATTCTCACGGGCAAATTCAAAAGCGGCCCGCTTGTAGTGCTGGTCGACCTCATATTCGCTCAGCGAAGCGGGAAGATTGTCCCGCTCGAAGAATGTCATATCACTTTCGCCCGTGGCGTCGGGATTGAGTCCATCATACAGACTCGCACCCATCCAGAGTGTTGTCAGCTTGAAGTGACCAGTGACCCGCGCGTTTCGAAATCCCCACGGAAGGAGGGGGAGGAGCATTCCGAGAACAACGAGGGCTGCGAACAACAATCCCCGACTTGGAAAGCATGACGAACCGGATCGTTTGTGGTGCCAGTCGAGCCCAACGAGTAATGCGCCGAATGCGGGAACGGCGAGAATCCAGCTCGGCTTCAGGTAAATCGCGATCGCAGAGGTCACGCCGGTGATGAGCGACAGAACAATTCCCCGCTTCAGGGGCAATGATTGCAAATCACACAGCAGGCAGCAGCCGGGCAACAACGTTCCCAGAAGCGCCACCGAGAAGACGGATTCGCAAAGCAGCACGGGCGAGAACGCAATGAAGACGGGCGAAATGGCCGTCAGCAAAGCTGCAATGAGTCCCGTTCGTTCGTCACGCAACTTGCTCCCCAGGAAGTAGCAGAGAATGGGAGCCAATGAGCAAAGTACGGCCATGAAAATTCGTGCTGCCGACTTGCTGTTGCCAAAAACGTTGATGGAAATGGCCAGCAATGTCGGGAAGCCCGGCATCCTCAATGCATAACGGGGAGGTTCGTAAATGCGGTACTCATCGCCCGCTGCCAGCTTCTCTCCCAGTTCCCAGTAGCCGTTGGCATCACCCAGGATAAGGAATTCACGTTGCCAACGCTGGTCCAACTGATACTGCAGCGTCCAGGCCGTGGCGACGCGCAGTATCAGTCCGAGGAGAAGAATGAGGACCAGCCAGCGCCGGTTCGCCCCACTAGGCAGCTCGCACCTGTGCCGCAGGGGCGGAGCCAGTGAGTTGTTGGCGGTATCCGTTGACATGCTGGGCCTCGAGCCGTGCAAGCCCTTCTGAGAGCAGTGGCATCGCAACGCACAGTGCTTTGCGAATTCGCTTTGTCTGCAGTGAACACTCACCCAGACCAAATCCTTGTGGAGGAGCGCTCAGGGCAGAGTCGCGACGCAGTGCCAGCCAGGGGAGGTCAAACTGGTCGGCAAGTCGCTGTGCAAACTTCAGCGGGCTGACACGTTCCGCACCGGCAACATGGAACACGCCAGTGAGTCGTTCCGCGTGGGCACGATCCAGAATGTCAGCCAAATCGGTCGCCAGGATGGGAGTGGCATGCCGGATGTGATCTTGCTCCACCACGCGTCGCGATTCGACTTCGGCCAGCATTTTTTCCAGCCAGCCGGAACGACTTGGATCGGGTGACCAGCCAAAGGCGTTCGTGCGAATAATCAGTGCGCCGGGAAGTTGTTCCTGGACCTGTTCTTCGGTGGCCCGCACGGTGAGTGCTTCAATGGAATGACACTGTCCGGGGCTTTCTTCATCATGGAACATCCAGGGCCCTGTGAAGAGGGCGTCGGATGAAATCATCGTGAAGTCGGCGTTGGCCTCTTTGGCAGCGGCAGCCCATTCGCGGGCCTGATCTACCATAGCCTCAGTGATGGATGCCTTAGACCGGGGATCCCAGATGGAGCGGGCGGCAGGGCCGCAGTAGACAATTCGGTCCGGCTTGCTGGCCTCAACAACCTGACAAACAGTGTCGGCAGGATCGAGCGCCTGACATCCTGCAATGTCGTAGCGTCTTTCCGGAGCCCATGTTAAGACGCGATGCCGGTCTGCGAGCGATGCCGCAATATTGGCTCCGACAACCGTGTCCACTCCCACGACGAGAAGACTCTCCACGCTGCGCCTCCCTGCTTTGGCGTGTATTGTGTTTGATGTCGGACGTACCGACACCTTCATCCGGGAAGGCATTCATCCGGTGAATGCTTCCAAGCGGGGCGGAGTATAAACGTCCCTTCGAAAATCCACCAAGAGCAATCGGCAAAGATTGCCGAAGGCCAATCAGCTTGTCATGTAAGCAGTCGCGGACGCCAGCACGCAGGCCATACTTGCTGCCCGTTTCGCTGGTGCGGTGCTCGCTCCGGTGATGTCGGCAGTGTCGATGCGGACGTTGCAAATGGCATTAAAGCCCTTCTCTTCTGCTTGTTCGAGAAGCCGCAACACAGCTTCACGACGGGCACGATCAATCATTTTCTGGTACCCACGCATTTCTCCGCCGAAGAAATTCACCCATCCGGCCCAGAACGTTTTCCAGTAGTCCGATGCAATGACGACCTCCGCCACGACGAGCTGCGGTGTCTGGCTGCCGGGCTGAATGTTGGGAAATGTTTTAACTTGGCTGACCGCACTGCGGGGGTAACCACTTTCCCGTTCCCTGAGACTCTGCAGGTGCCATTTCTCCGTGAAATGTCCCATGATGATGCATCCCACGGCAATGCCCAGCGGAAGCAGGACAGAAAGTAATGTGACCAGAACTGTGACTAATTCTTCCATCGATATGAAGACATGCATGTCTGTATGGGGAATGAAACAGAATGAAACCCGTCAGTGCCTGACCAGGAATCAGGTCTCTGTTTCTTTGACGACAACAACAGCCGTTCCATACACGTATAATTCGGCGGCTCCCTGCGTAATGGCGCTCGTGCTGAACCGCACGTTAACCACGGCATTGGCCCCGAGGTCTTCTGCATGATCAATCATGCGTTCCGTGGCCTGCTCGCGCGATTCGGTGAGCAACTCGGTATACCCACTGACCTCACCGCCAATGAGGTTGCGAAATCCCGCCATAATGTCTCGACCAATATGTTTTGCCCGAACAGTGTTACCCTGCACCAGTCCTTTCACTTCTTTGATACGGTAGCCCGGAATGGTTTCAGTATTGGTGAGCAGCATGGACGCGAAATCCCGTTGAACGTTGGGTAAACAGTCACTGTGCGAATATTCTGCATTTGCCTGGCCTGAATCACAAGTCGGTGCGGGCGGTTGACGGCGACCCCATCCACTCGGCAGGATGTCGCCCTAAAGAACGTCCCGAGTTTCCCGCCTCTGAACTTATCACACATGACTGCTGGTCACGCCGTATCACTGGAGGATTCGTATCGGCATTGCCAGAAATTGGCAAAGAAAAGCCGCAGCAACTTCTATTGCAGCTTCTTTGCCCTGCCGCGCTCGCAGTTCCGCGACATGTGTGTGCTGTACGCCTACATGCGCCGGACCGACGACATCGGTGATGCCGAGGGCAGGTCACTGGACGAACGGCGGCAACAACTTTCCGACTGGGAAGCTGGGCTGCAGGCGGCATTGCGGGATGGTCGCATGGGAACCGAGCCCATCTTTCCGTCGTTGGCAGAAATGGTTCGGCGTCACAGCATTCCGCATCAGTTGTTGTTTGACGTCATTGCGGGAGTCGAGTCCGATTTGGCGCCACGGCGATTTGCCGACATGACCGCGCTGCAGCGTTACTGCTATCACGTCGCGGGCGTTGTGGGATTGTCCTGCGTTCACATTTGGGGGAATGATGGCGACCCCGCCGTGCGTGATCTCGCGATTGACTGTGGCCTCGCGTTCCAACTCACCAACATTCTGCGGGACGTCGGTGAAGACATTCGGCATGGTCGCGTCTATTTGCCACAGGATTTACTGCAGCGGCACGGATGTACCGAACAGGAATTGGCGCAGCCATCGGCATCATCTTCCGTGCGCGCCGCGGTCGCTGAATTACTGGGGCAGGCGCGGGAACTGCTGGAACGTTCCCGCGCTTTGGAAACGCATTTGAGCCGAGATGGCGCCCGGATGTATCGAGCTATGCAACGAACGTACGGACACCTGCAAGAGGCAATTGCCAAGGTCGACTACGACGTGCTGAAACATCGTGCCAGCCTGTCCACACTGCAAACGCTCGGCATTGCCTGGAGTTGTGTGTGGGACCGCTGGGTCAGCCGCTGACATATTCTCACTGGTGGCACTGACTTTCTGGCGTGGCAGCCGGGGTTCTGATTCCTGCCCAAAATGGATATAACCCCGTTCGACTTCGTGTGATGCACTTCTTCGATGGTCACGTCGTTTCTGCAGCGAACGTTCGCCGCTGCGTTCCCAAATGTCTCGTTCAAGTATCTTCCAGGATTTCACGGATGTCTGAGTCCGACACACCGACTGCCGAAACGGTGACGCCAACGGAATGGTCACGGCCATTCGCCAACTGGCCAACTCTCCGAGTGATTTCCCATTACGTCACAGGACTGGCGTTTGTGGCGGCCATCATCAGTCAGCTTGTTATCTGGGTCATTTGGGAACCGGTTTTCGGGGACTCACTGAAATACCTCATTACCTACTCGATGTCACTGCTCCTCATTTTCTGGGGACTGGGCTGGTGGTTTGTGTTTGCCCCCGTTTCGTGGCGCACGGCGAGCACCGTGGGAATTCCCATGCTGATTGTTGTCCTCGCATTCTTCGGCTCGATTCGCCGTCTCGACATGTCCGGTGACATGCGGGCTGCCATCGAATTTCGCTGGCAACCCACGCGCGAGCAGCGTCTGGCAGCTCACCGTGAACAAATGCAGAACACCCCCGTCGCAGACCTTGGCGAAGTTCCAGCTATAACACCCGAAGACATGCCCGGGTACCGAGGAATTCATCGTGACGGCGTGGTCATCGGACCCAAGTTGACGCAGGACTGGGAAGCGCATCCGCCAGAACAGTTGTGGCGACAGCCCATCGGCGGGGGGTATGCGCAGTTCGCTGTTGTCGGTTCACTGCTCGTCACCATCGAACAACGAGGCGAGAACGAAGCGATCGTCTGCTACGACGCGAAAACCGGCGCTGAACGCTGGGTGTACGAGTATCCCGCTAATTTCGTTGAAGCCATGGGAGGTCCCGGACCGCGAACCACACCAACCATTGACGGCGACGCGGTATTTGTCGCCGGTGCACTGGGTGACATTCATTGCCTCAGTCTGCTGAGCGGTAAGAAACGCTGGCAGGTGAATGTCATCCAGGACTACGGACTCATCAATACCGACTGGGCCATGTCCTCGTCGCCACTTGTCATTGGAACGAAGGTAATAGTGAATCCCGGTGGTCCCAATGGGAACGGGCTGGTCGCTTTGCACCGTGACACGGGGGCCGTCATCTGGGCGACTGAGGGCATCCTCGATATCAAGGGGACGCCCGCACGAAACCGACCCGGGTATTCGTCGCCGACGCTCGTAGAACTCTTTGGCGTCGAGCAAATCCTGAACCTGGATGGTACGGCCCTGCGCGGGCACGATCCCGATACCGGAGAACAACTCTGGTCGTTCCCGTATGAGAATGACGCGGGAGTCAACGCGGCCCAACCCATACTGCTGCCTGACGGAAAAATCTTCCTGTCCGCCAGTTACAACCTGGGATCAACGCTCGTCCAACTGGCCTACGAAGAAGGAAAGTGGAGTACGTCCGAGTTGTGGAATTCGCTCGAGCTTCGCGGAAAGTTTTCGACTGCTCACCTGATTGACGGTTACATCTACGGTGTGGACGAAGGGATTATGGTGTGCCTCGACCCCAAGACCGGCGAACGAATGTGGAAAGGAAGCCGTGAAGGCCTGCGTGGCCGCTATGGTCATGGCCAGCAACTCTTCACGAACGGTCAGCTCGTTATTCTGACGGAGTCAGGCGACCTCGTGTTGATGAATCCCAATCCCGACCATCTGGAAGAGGTGACGCACTTCAAAGTGCTCCCTGATGGAAAAGTGTGGAATCCCCCGGCACTCGTCGGTGGACGGGCTTACGTGCGGAACGCTCAGGAAATGGCGGCGTTTGATTTGCGAGCGGAATCAACTCCCGCTGCCACGAACGATGAAGTCGTCTCAACGGCAGACTGACGACCACCTTGTCATGAGGATGGGCGTCTGTTGGCGTGCCCTCGTGAGCCGAAGGCCGTCAGGCCTCGGGCCATAATGATGCCCGGCCGCTTACGCGTCGCGGCTCACGACCGAATGACAAATTGATGAACGCACTATCCATGCGGACGTGAGCGTCCGACGTGAGCATATGCAGCACTCGTGACCACGCGGCCGCGTGGTGTTCGTTGAATGAGTCCCGACCGGAGCAGGAACGGTTCGATGTCATCTTCCAGTGTGTCCGGCGGAATGGACATACTGTGCGCAATGGCCTGCAATCCCGCAGGTCCACCTGCGAAGACATCCATGACCGTTTCGAGATAGCGGCGGTCCTGTCGCTCAAGACCGAGCACGTCGATTTCCAGGAGTTGAAGTGCGTCGTCCGCGATTTTCGTCGTGATTTCACCATTGGGATCACGCAGTGTGGCGAAGTCCCGGGTTCGCATGAGGATGTTGTTGGCTTTACGCGGGGTCCCCTGACTGCGTCGCGCGACTTCGTGCGCGGCTTCATCCGTAATGGACGTGCGTAGCTTTCGCGCATTACGACGGACAATCTCGATGAGGTCTTCCAGCTCGTAGAAGTCGAGGTGTTCGCGATAGACAAACCGGTCTCGCATGGGAGCCGTGAGCATCCCGGCCCGGGTAGTGGCTCCAATTACGGTGAACGGTTTGAGCTGCATGTTGATGGTGCGGGCATTCAGTCCGTCACCCAGCGCAATATCGATACGGAAGTCTTCCATCGCGGGGTAAAGAAACTCTTCTACGGCGGGCCGCAGGCGGTGGATTTCGTCGATGAAAAGCACGGAGTTGTGTCCGGCATTGGTCAGGTATGGGAGCAGGTCTTTAGGAGCGTCGAGAGCTGGGCCCGCCGCCATTTGCACGTCGACCCCCAGTTCGCGTGGGATGACAGTCGCCAGTGTAGTTTTGCCAATTCCCGGTGGCCCATCGAGCAGCAAATGGCCGAGCGTATCTCCCCGTTTACGCGTGGCATCCAGAATGATTTTGATCCGTTCGACGACTTTGCGTTGCCCCAGCACATCTTCCAGTCGTTTGGGCCGCAGCGTTTCGTCGAGTTGACGATCTTCAAGGTCAACCGGCACGGAAGGTACATCCGAAACGAGGTCCTCGTCCGGTTCGTCATCTCCATCGTGAAATACCGCTTCTCGTGCCATCACTTTTCCTCAGGTCTCCGTACCATCTCGACTCGATCGTAGGATGCGTGGAGCAAGTCGACCTACTACGGTGGGTTACGCCCGCCAGGCAAACATCATTGGATCGACGCTTTGTTTTGCAGTTTGGACGACTTGCGTAACGCAACATTCTTAGAGTGGCGGACTTCACCCACCCTACGGATGTGGTCTCCGGAGTATGGCCGCAAGGTACGGCAATAGTGGTCAGGAGTCCAGTGGAAACAAGGCGGGCTCGATTCCACCGAATTTGACGATGCACGAATGCGAAGAAGGAACCGCGAATAAGACGGATTAGGCGAATCTTTGAAACGTGCCTACGGAGCCACGTTAGTCCTCGTCAAGTTTGGTGAAGAATCCGTCCATGACCGACAGAGTTGGAAAAAAAATCATTCGCTCTATTCGCGGTTCTCCTTCCTCCCGTCAGCGGACACACAGATCCCGGCTCTAGGCGCCGAATGACATGGCGGCGGCTTCGCCTCGCATGTAGGCGGCGACGAATTCGATGGCTTCCATCATGCGGGGGCGGTCGACGGTATGCACGTCGAGTTTGGTTCCAATATTCGGAACCATCGTCAGTGTGAGTCGACCACCGAGGTGCTGGCGGAACTCTTCCAATCCCTGGAACAACTCTTTGGTTTCGTGCAGCACGGGGTGATCCAGTTTCAAACCCAGGTTTCGCAGTGTGGTCAACACCCGGCGGGCGTCGGCAGCTGGAAGACCGTGGACGAGGGACGAATACACCGTGTCGACTGCGACACCAATGGCCACTGCTTCACCATGCCGCAACTCGTAGTTCGACATTGCTTCCAGCTTGTGTGCCGACCAGTGTCCGTAATCGAGTGGCCGGGCTTCGAGTGCTTCGAAAGGATCACCACCCAACGTGATGTGGTCGAGGTGCAATTTGGCTGAACGCTGAATAATGGGCCAGGCGACGTTCATGTCGCGGGCGGCAATGGCACTCGCACCCGCTTCAATGGCGGCAAAGTCGTCAGCATTCTTCAGCATGCTGACCTTCACGGCCTCGGAGAATCCACAACGGAAGTCTCGGTCGGGCAGCGTCGACAGCAGTTGCTGGTCGTTCACTACGCCCCAGGGAACAGCGAAACTCCCAAGCCAGTTTTTCTTCTGGAACAGATTAATACTGTTCTTCACACCCACACCGGAATCGGCCTGGGCGAGAGTTGTCGTCGGCAGGCGAACGAGCCGAATGCCGCGATGGGAAATGCCCGCTGCAAAGCCAACGGCATCGAGTACGGCACCGCCACCGATAACAACGACGTAACTGCGGCGGTCGAGATCGGCCGCGTTCATGCACTTGAGCATGCGCTCGATGATATGCACGTCATTCTTGACGGCTTCTCCGCCGGGGCAAATCTGAATGTTGCTGGCGAGTTGGAAGCGGTCTTTGTTCTCGCTGGCGAGCGTCCGCAGTCGTGACCGAAGTTGCGGATGCGCCTCGTCGACGTATTGATCAATCCAAAACTGCACGCGCGGAATTTGATCGCCCGAAGCTTCCAGTAAGTCCAGCAAGACGCTGCTGCCGGCTCCCAAGACATTCCCGGTGAACCGCAGGCGGTGCTGAAACTGAACAGAAAATGTGATGTCGACGTTCGCGTCGGTCATTTCGTTGATTCTGACGTTGGCTGGGCAAATACGCACAAAGGGCAGGACGAGTTCCCTGAGGAACACGTCACTCTGAGATTTTGACCCATCAGCCACACATGATGCAACCGATTGCCGCATCACGCCGAAGATTCGGGAGAAACACACCCGTCATTATTCCGTTTACGCATGTTACGGAAAACGTGGTTGCGAATTTACTCGCTGGCGCAGACAATTCGACTCACGAGCCAATTCCCACATTTCAGTCGCTGATGAATCCTTCATTTGAAACGCTAAGTCATTTGATTTCGCCACATTCCGGCGAGCCCCTGCAATTGCGCGGCAATGAATTGTTCGTCGAATCAACCGGCGAGACAATTCCCATTCGTGACGGAATCCCCCGGTTCACCTCAGCCGAACATTTGGAGAGTTTCGGGCTGCAGTGGAACCGCTACGAAGTGGCCCATGATGAAGAAGACCGGGCGACCTTCGAGGCGAAGACCGGTCTTTCGTTGGCGGACCTCTCGGGCAAACACATTCTCGATGCCGGTTGCGGTGGCGGGCGGTATTGCAAAGTCGCGGCGGAAGCGGGGGCTGATGTCGTGGGCGTTGACTACACACATGCCGTCGACAAAGCGACAAAGTTGTGTGCCCATTTGCCGAATGTGCAGTTCATTCAGGCCGACCTGAAACGGCTGCCGTTTCCTGCGGAGTCGTTCGACATTGCGTTTTCGATTGGTGTGATGCACCACGACGTCGACACCCGTAAGGTCTTCGACTCAGTGGCCCGCATGGTGAAGCCGGGGGGATTCTTGGCAGTGTGGTTGTATCGTCGCAATCAATGGTGGCAGGAATGGATTAACGATGTCCTGCGTGCCCGCTCGATAAAAATGCCGCCGGAGAAGTTGGAACGCTGGTGCCGCTGGGGTGCGTGGCTGGGAGGAATTCCCGGCGTCAATCGCACGCTCAATAAGGTTGTGAATTTCAGCGCGCATCCCAGTTACGAAAATCGCGTGTGCGATACATTCGACTGGTACGCACCGGAATATCAGCATCATCACACAGTGGAAGAACTGTGCGAGTGGTTCGAGCAGGCAGGATACACCGATCTCAAAATCCTGCCCCCCGAAAAATCCGGCTGGCTCTACAACAAAGCCTACGACTGGAATCTGCTCATCGGCAGCGGCGTGAATGTTATGGGACGACGCGCATAGCGCGCGTCCGCCGGACACTCTTCGCACTTTTGTTGAAGTGGAATCCCTTCCGGCTACGAGTTGTCCTTCCAACAGAACTCACTACTCGTTCGGTTGGCGGACGCCGATGGTCAGCAGCAAATTCGCCCACAGGGCTTGATCACCCGTTTGTATTGTGAGGACATGGTCGCGGCTGGCGACGGCGTCGTAGAAGTCCCACTTCTGAATGGGAACCAGTTCAATGCCGAGTTTGTGCTTGGCCAGGATGTCGCGGTAATCGGACCAGATGGGTGGATCACCTTGCGAGGCGTATGGGTCGTCAGCGGGAATTCCCATGGTGTTGGCTGCTTCAATGGGAATGGCCGAGAGCAACGCTTCCAGTACCTGTGTGCAACTGACAACGCCCGGCGAGAGGTTCAGGCTCACCAGTTCCGCGTTTGGCCCCAATGTGTTGTAGGCCGGGTAGTTTCCATCTGCGATGAGGATTTTTGAGTGGTGACCCGCGCGGCCAATGATTTCATTGATTTTGGGGTGAATGAGCGTGTGCTTAAGCATGTGCGTTTGTCCTGCAAAGGTTGATTTCTCCGCAGAATAATTTCGCCATGCCGCAAACGAAAGTGATGGCAATCAAATTCGATTTGATGCGTTCATGTCGCGGTGTAATCGCGCTAAGTACCGGAAGACTCACCGCCGAGGGTCGAAGAGATTGTTTTGAAATGAATTCAGTCTCAGCGACGGACCATGTACGGCCCCTGGTCGAGGACGACTTCCTCATCTCGCAGTTCCATGACACGTTTGCCGTAAAAGATTTCTCGCGTTGCCAGCCGGGTTTGTCCTTCGTCGATGAGGTGGTCACGCACCAAATACAGGCGGATGTCTCGCACAATCCAGCGTCCCTTCCCTTGCCACAGCGGCGCCCCTTTCGGGTCATCTGCTTTGACACGCTGATAGCTGGTGGCCGTGAATGACTGGTCGGCATGTAACCGCACGGCAATGATTTCACTCGACCCGTAAATATCCCAATGGCCGACGAGTGAACGGTTCAGCATGTCGTCGTGCAAATAATTCAGGACCTGTTGTGCCCGCTGTGTTGGGCGTTCGGTACGAAAATTCCCATTGGTGAAGTGACGGTCGATGATTTCACTCAGAACGGCTTCCGTTTTCTCACCAGGAAAATTCACGAGGGTTTCGATGGGGCGAGAGAAGTGGCCGATATCCTCGATTCCTGAAACCATTGCTTCCTTGAGTAGCTGTTCATAGTGCTCCGGTTTGACGGGAACCAGCATGCGGTTGAGCCAAGTGTCGAGTCCGTGTGATCCCGCCTGGTCCCACTCATTGCAATCAATCCGAATGCGGACATTCCCCAGGTGGCGGTCCAGTGCCCGTGGCGTCGCAAACGGATTTTCCGGGTCTTTGATTTCGGGGATGACATCATGGCTTTCGCTGCCCACAAGTTCATCGGCCGCAGGTCGATTGCAACGCGCGTCGAGGGGTGTACTCGTACGCATCAGGATTTCGATGGCGGTGAGGATTTCCAGACGAGTCTTGAGCGGCTGCCCTTCACTGGTAATGGCCGCGGAGTGATAGTGCGCCAATGGATCGCTCAAATTAATGCCGCGAAAAACCGTGGGAGAGCGGTCGAGTTCGTGTCGCACGAACAACAGCCACTCCTGTCCCGCCTGAGGTGCATGCAGAATGTTGTTCGGAATTCTGTGGTTCCACTGCGGAGTCGATTTGACCGACTTGACGACGTCAATGAGTGCGGGACGCAGCGAATTGGATTCGTCCACCTCCATTTTGACATGATGGATTTCATCGGAGGAACTCACCAGCCAGTCGAGGGACAGCACACCATTGGTATAGAGGTCGGCCTGGGCAATTGGACTGAAGCAAAGCGTCGCCGCGCACAGAACGAGGAGCGCTCGCAGGTTCGACAATGTCATCGTGTACATCTCCAATGTTGGAGTGTGGGTGACTGTTTGATGCTATTCGCCAGGCTTTACCGCGTTCTCTTTTCTTATGATCGGCGACTTTTCGCCCGACTCGCGCAGACATCCGTGCTTCAGGAAATTCACGGTTGCCGCCTGTGCCTGTTCATTCGACATCATGAATGAGTGAATTGCCGGAACGGTCATGAAGTCGACTGCTCCCGGCAGGCGGGTGGCATCGACACTGACGGTGCCGTCGTCATCTCCGGGAATGAGCGGGTTCCAACCATCGTTCGTGCCGCGTGCTCCAGCAATAACGGCAAACTCGAACTGCGGAGTCGGAAGTTTCGCGATGTAGCCTTCCGGATTCTCCACCAGTTCCTGTCCAGCCGGGCCGTAAATGAACTGGTACAGAATGTTGTCCTTCATAATGTCGGCCATTTTGGCGCCGAGATTGGGGACGCCGAGCATGACCATGCGGCCAATCCGTGTGTCGGGTTCGTACTGTTGCAGATAGGTCCGAACAATGAGTCCTCCCATGCTGTGGCACACGAAGTGGATTTTCTCGACCCCTTCCAGTGAATCGATGACCTGCTTCAGGTAAGCCGCCGAGTCGACCATGGTGACCTGCGTGCTCGGATAGTCGAATCCCACCACGGTGTAGTTCGACTCTTCCAAAGAGGTGATTAGTGACGAAATCGACTTGGACGACCGGATGATGCCGTGCACATAAATGACAACCTCCCCCTTCATAGGAGGGAGTTGCTCCGACTTTTTGATTTCAGCAAGTGCCGCCTCGCAGGCTTCGCGAGTGCCCCAGGCGCGGCGGACGTCGCCCGAGTCGATGAGGCGATAGTGCTTTGTGAACACATTTTCCTGAATCCGCCATCCCTGGTAGAAGAGCACATCTCCCCAGAACTGCCGCCCCCCCAGCGTGGGAACCGGAATGTTGAAGTAGCCACGATCAGTCGACATGACATCCTCACCAGAACTTTCAGGTAACACTGCTATACCAGCAGGTTCTTCGCCGCGCAGCATGGGCAGGAATGCGCAATGCATCAGAAATGCCAGGCACATTGGCCAAAACTGTCTGGCAGTTTTCCGTGACACAAGACTCCTCCCAACAAACGCGATACCGGCACGATTCTAGACGACCGGTACGCGTGTTGGTAGGTGATTTGCTGGTTTTGGATGGCTCGCATTTCTCGAAACATGTAGGCCGAAGGTATGGGGGGAGGTCTGCTCGCTTGTTGCGGGGGACCTTGGTAAGCGTGGTCGATAACAGGAGTGGTTCCTCACTTCTTTCACCGCCACAAAAGGAGTTCCCTCATGCGATTCATTGGAGCAGACCTCCACAAGAAAAGTATCACGTTCTGTGCTGTCGAGAAAGACGACAACCAAATTCGCGTTGTCCAGCGTCAGCGGATTCTCTGTTCGGAAGCGGAACGCATGGAAGCGTTTCTTCAGAAGTGCATGCCCTGCGAACTGACGGTCGAAGCCACCATTGGCTATGAATGGTTCGCGGAACTGGCCAGCAAGTTGGCACAAAGAGTGGTCCTCGCGCATGCGGGCAAGTTAAGGATTATTGCTGAGAGTACTCGCAAGACCGACAAAATTGACGCGTATGTCCTCGCCGAGTTTCTGGCACGCGACATGATTCCCGCAGCCTGGCGACCAACTGCGCGGGTGCGGCAACATCGGGCTCTGGTGCGACGCCGCGGCAAAGTCATGAGCCGAATGACCTCTATCAAAAACACGCTGCGAGCCATTCTCACGCGTTACAATCGTGACGTGGCTTCGTTGTTCAGCGCAGCAGGCAGAGAGTATGCCCAGAAGGTCAAAGGCGAGTTGCTCGGAGAAGATGCCTGGGTGCTGGACGACCTGTTTGAAGAATTGCAGGAGCAACAGCAGCGTCTTAAGAAAGTCGACCAGCGACTCGTCGACTTTTCCAGGTCGGCTTCGGTGCAGGAACGGGAAGCACGCGAAGTGCTGGCGTCGATGCCGGGAGTTGGCCCGGTCACCATCGACACCATTCTGGCAGAGTTGGGCGACTGGACACGCTTTCGCAACGCCGATGCGGTGGTCTCGTATGCTGGACTCGATCCGGGTGTGCGGGAAAGTGATGGGCGTCGGCACGACCTGAAAATCTCCAAAGCCGGTTCGCCACTGTTGCGGTGGATTATGATTCAGCTGGCGCATCGCCTGAAACGCACCACCTCCCGGTGGAAGCGAGTCTTCGAACAAATCAGTCGTCGCGCTGGCAACAAGAAAGCCACCGTGGCAGTCGCCCGCCGCCTGTTGCTGGTGATATTTGCGATGCTGCGAGACGGTCGCGCTTATCAACTCACAGCGTAGTTCATAATCCGCAAATTGTTCTGACACATTCCATTGAACAACAGGAGCATTTCGAGAGCAGCGAGAATTTGAAGTGAACCCGTAAGTTGGGGACGACTTCGACCCTGGTCCTGCGGCGTCATCGACTCGGTGTCGAGCGAAATGGCGACCTGCGTTAGGCCGAATGGAGCGTCCTTTGAATACACCCCCATGCGGCATTTGTTCGTCACGTTGGAATGCGTCAGTGAGCGAGTTCCGACACGACCCATCTGACCAGCGAATAGACGTTTGAGCACGGGTCTTGTGCCCGATGCACGCAAGTTACGGTCCCACTGCCTCCGTCCCTCTTCTCTCACCAACCAAGCCCCGTCGGACCGCTTCGTCAGGGCCGATCGTCCGCCACCAGTCACACATGAGTGACCGACAATCGGCTCCGACAAAGCCCCCCGACTTCCGGGTCCCTTGAACAAATCCCAGAAAAAACAAAAACACACTTGACCACAACAGCCCCATAGACGGACCGGAGCAAACGGAAATGTTGCCGGAACTTCGACCGCGTGGAAACCGTGCATGAGTATGTCAATTTACGGAATGCTTAGACGCTGTTTGCGTAGTTCCGGCATTCAATTGCGGCCTACGGTCCGGCCTACTCGTTGGCTACGCGATGAGGTCGTCAACGACCTGGCCGTGAATGTCGGTGAGTCGGTAATCACGGCCGGAGAAGCGGTAGGTCAGTTGTTCGTGATCGAATCCCAGCAGCTTCAATATGGTCGCCTGCAAGTCGTGAACGTGGACGCGGTTTTCAATTGCCTTAAATCCAAACTCGTCGGTCGCTCCATGGACGTGGCCGCCTTTGGCTCCGCCGCCGGCCATCCACATGCTGAACCCCCAGTGGTTGTGGTCGCGGCCATTGATCTTTCCGGCGTTCGCACCGGGCGTTGGCATTTCAACAACCGGAGTCCGTCCAAATTCGCCGCCCCAAATGACGAGCGTTTCGTCAAGCAGTCCACGTTGCTTGAGATCTTTCAGTAGTGCGCCGAGTGGTTGATCGAGCTGGGTCGCGAGACGGCGGTGGTTTTGCTCCAGGTCGTCGTGGTTGTCCCACGGTTGTCCTTCCCCATGCCAGAGCTGCACGAAGCGAACGCCGCGTTCGACCAGGCGACGGGCAATCATGAGTTGCCGGGCGTGAACACCTTTCCCATACATTTGGTGGATATGTTCTGGCTCGCGCGAAACGTCAAAGGCGTCGGCTGCCTCTGACTGCATTCTGTAGGCCAACTCGAACGAGTGAATCCGCGACTCCATGGCGGGATCGGTTCCACGCGCTGCCAGGTGTTGCCGATTCAAGTGCTGGACCAAATCCAACTGAGCGCGCTGCTGATCGGGCGAGAGGTGTTTGTTGCGGATGTTCGCAATCAGCTTTTCAATGTCTTCGTGCTTGGTATCGATGTACGTCCCTTGAAAGACGCCGGGAAGAAACGCCGAACGCCAGTTCGCTGATTCGGTAATGGGATAGCCGTTGGGACACATCGAAATGAATCCCGGCAGGTTTTGGTTTTCGGTTCCCAATCCGTAGGTGACCCAGCTTCCCATGCTCGGACGCGGCTGTTGCGAATGGCCGCAGTTCATCAGCATGAGCGAAGGTTCGTGGTTGGGGACATCGGCGTACATGGAACGAATGACGCAAATGTCGTCGATGGACTGAGCCACGTTGTGGAACAGCTCGCTGACCTCAGTACCGCTCTCGCCGTACTTCCGGAATTTGAATGGAGAAGGAAGTGCAGCACCGGTTTTGCGCTCGGTGCGCAGGTTCTCCATGGGGAGCTCTTTCCCCGCGTATTTTTCCAGTAAAGGCTTGGGATCGAACGTGTCGACCTGTGAGGGCCCGCCATTACAGAAAATGTGAATAACGTGTTTCGCCTTCACTGGAAACTGTGGCGGACGGGGACTCATGGGAGTCTGCGCCGCGTGCGATTCGTTGGCCGCAGTTGTGCCGAGCATGGCAGCCAGTCCGAGACTTCCCATGCCCAAGCCGCTGCGGCGGAGCATGTCACGTCGTGAAAGAATGGGCGAGAACATTTCGCACCTGTGGCTTTGGTGGGTGTGTGAAAACATCGCAGTGGACTCAGGCGGGATCCCACGAGGGGACAAAAGTCACGGCGGGGCTTTGCATTCTAACGTACTTATCGGTCGGAAACAAATTTTCCAATTGGCGAGAATACCGGTCCCACGCTCAATTTCAGAGAATGCGGCAAATGAAGCACTTGAGGTAACTTGTTTCCAGGCAATGAGCTGAGACGGGATGGTCGGATGCCTGGCCCCGTTCTTCAATGATTTGCACCGTCCGTCCGGCACGCTGTGCGGCTTCGACCAGCACGTGTTCCAAATCGTCACGGCTGACATGCCCGGAACAACTGCACGTTGCGAGGATTCCGCCGGGAGCAGTCACCTGCATGGCCATTTCATTCCAGCGTACATACGCCTTGAGTGCCCGCTGCAATCCGCTGCGTGTACGGGCGAGTTTGGGAGGATCAAGAACGACCACCTCAAACCGGCGCGATTCGGACGCGAGACGTTGCAACGTGTCGAACGCATCGCCCACCTCGACAGAATAACGGTCGCTCACGTTGTTCACGCGGGCATGTTCCAGTGCGCCGTCGATGGCGGATTGTGAGGAATCGACCGCGAGGACTGATGCGGCTTTCCCATGCACGAGTGCGTTGAGCCCGAAGCTCCCCGTGTAGGAACAGACATCGAGGACATTGGCACCCGATGTGAAATTCGCGACGGCTCGACGGTTCTCTCGCTGGTCATAGTAGAAACCAGTCTTCTGACCGGAGACGACGTCAACGTTGTAAGTCACACCGTTCTCGACGACGTCGATTTTCGCAGGCGGCTCGCTTCCCCAGACGAGACCGTCATGTGCTTCGAGCCCTTCCAGGTGCCCCATGTTCTTTTCCGTGCGTCGCCAAATCCCGCTCGGACTGGCTTCCTCAGCGAGCAGCGAAATGAGCAAGTCCCGGCGCTCAAACAATGCGGCACTCGTCCACTGCGTCAGTAGAAAATCGCCGTAGCGGTCGACGGTGAGCCCGGAGAGCCCGTCCCCTTCGCTGAACACAAGACGGCAGAACCTCGCTGCATCTGATCCTTCTGAAAACAGAAGTTTACGCAGTCCCACAGCCCGCTGGATGAGGAGCCGCCAGTAATCAGCGTCGAGTGGCAAATCTTCCCAGCGGTACAAACGCACCCGGATTTTGCTGCTTGGGTTATACAGCCCACGTGCGATGAATTCCCCGGACTCGGAGACGAGACGTACCTCGTCCCCCGTGTCGGGATTCCCTTCAATGCGACCAATCGCCGTGGCAAAGACCCAGGGATGCTGGCAATGAAACGGCAGCGCCTTGCGAGGTTTGAGCCGAATTGTCGGGACAGGCGACGACATGGGAAGCCCTCAAAGTGAAGGATGAAGTAAGGCCGGTGGTACCGGCCGAATATCTGGTTTGGTTTTGAACCACGAAAAGCACGAAAGTCACGAACGTCCAATCAAGCATTTTCGTGCATTTTGCGTTGTTCGTGGTTCAATTCATGTTTGGATGAGGTTCATCGAGTGTGCCACGGCTCGCAGAGCCGTGACACCCGAGATGTCGATTCAGCAGGGGCAACCGGCAATTGCAATTCCCGTCACTTCGGAATACAACAACAAATTGAATACGCTCACAAGATGGAGACAAAGACAATGATGGTTCCTGAACTTCTGAATTCCATGTCATTGTTAGCGGACGATCTTGAACGCGTCCCTCCTGAATTTCCTCCTGAGTTTGAAGGCCCCAGTTCGGGTTGGATTCCGTTCAGCGTTCTGACACTGCTCCTCTTCACATTTGCAATCTTACTTCTGTATTTTGTTCCGTCCTACATTGCACGAACTCGTCAGCATTTCTTTTGGCCACAGATTCTGATTTTGAATATCCTCACAGGATGGACAGTTTTGGGCTGGATCGCGGCACTTGCTTGGGCACTTACGCCTCCTGAACGACCGAGTACGCTTCGAAAATTGTAGCCGTACGTCACGGCGGGGCCACGGCGGGTGCCTGGGGTCAAACTGCTGAATAGGATCTGGGAAACGCACAAAGGGTGAACAGCAATTTGCCCCCAGTGAATTGGACGTTCAATTCGCCCTGTGGGCAATCTGTCGAACCGGACAAACTCAAGGGTAACGCAAATCGCGACAGATTGACCACAGCCACCCGCCGCCGCCACGTCATTCATCGATTGGTAGTAAATTGAGTTCTTCCGCGTCGTAACGATATCTACCAGCGTTGAGACTGTCGGCAAACTGCTCTAACCAATCGCCAAAACTGACAGCAGAGACACACCTAGGCCCGGTTTCATGATTGAATTCGACTACCTGACCCAATCTTCCACCCACGTCTGGATCAAGGTCAATAAAGTCATGGTCGCCACTTCCATTTGAGGTAATTGGAACCCATTTGGCATTCCACCAATTCGGCTTTACCGGGCCAACCGGATGTGGCTTCATCTGATCAAATGAACCACTTTCGGCCCACGCACACCAACGTGACCAATCCTTTTCGACCTGCTGAAGACGCGACACATCATAGCCGTATGGAAGTATGCCCGTATTTGCCGTTCCGTCGTAAAGCAAGTAGGTCTCTCGCACGTCTTCAGGTAGTTCTGTGCCTAGAATTGTTTCGAAGTGTTCGATTGCGGATTCATCAACGCCGGGGCTCAACTGAATCTCGCGTGAAGGTACATTCGCCTTGTACCAATTCAATATCCGATTCCAGTTTTGTCGAACTTTGGACATATAGACCTTATCTACTGAACTGGTTCTTCGACGGGTGGCTGTGGCCACTATCGCTGCGGAACAACTCCAAGTGCTTCGAGAATTCGGTCGCACGCTTCTGATTTGTTCAATGCGTAGAAGTGAATGCCGGGGACGCCCGCGCTGAGCAGTTCCGAACATTGTGCGATGGCATGTTCGACGCCAATTTCGAACTGTGCCTCGGCGTCGTCCTGGACGGCCTCCAGACGTGCAGCAAGGTCGGCAGGCATTTTTGCACCGCACATTGACGTGATGCGTTTGATGCGCGCGAATTCTGTGATGGGCATAATGCCCGGCACAATGGGGATTTCAATGCCGCGGCTTCGGCATTCGTCCTGGAACGTGAAGAACGATTGGTTGTCGAAGAAGAGCTGTGTAAAAATGGCATCGGCTCCGGCGTCGACTTTCCGTTTCAAGTTGTCGAGGTCGGTGGCCAGGTCTGGAGCTTCGTTGTGCTTCTCGGGATACCCGGCGACACCAATTCCCATTTGGGGTTGATGCTTGCGAATGAGTTCGACCAGTTCGTTGGCGTAACCCAGTCCGCCTTCGACTCGCTTGAATTCCTCCTGACCTTCGGGAGCATCTCCCCGGAGCGCCATGATGTTTTTCACACCAGCCTGCACGGCGTATTCCAGCCACTCGACGAGTTCTTCACGGGTTGATCCCACGCAGGTGAAGTGGGCTGTCGCGGGAAGAGAGAACCGCTGCTGAATCATTTGACACAGCTCGACGGTCCGCGTTCTTGTTGATCCGCCAGCCCCGTACGTGCAGGAGACGAACGCTGGGCGGAACGCGGCCAGACGTTCGAGGTGCGTAATGAGTGCTTCGTCCCCTTTGGATGTTTTCGGGGGGAAGATTTCAATGGAAAGGGCAGGAGAACGCTGCTTCAGGATTTCAGGCAGATACATCGGTTTCTGTCATTTACGTGTTGGGTGACGTCGTTCGACCATTCACTGGCGGGACTTTAGGGCGCACGCCAGTTGACAGACAAGGGGGGATGCCGGAATTGCCTGAAATCTGTCCTGAGCCGCACGAATTAGCCGGGATTACTCCTGAGATTTGTAGGGTGTGTGAAGCAAGTCGCCGCAAAATGGTGGGTTACGTCCGCGCATCACTTGCCATAGAACTGACACCCTGTTTTTCAGGTTGAGTGACTTGCGTAACGCACCGACCTGATTGACGCGGACTTCACCCACCCTACATGAAATCTGTGCTATCCGTGATGGCATCCACCCGAGCCACAACCGCCGCCACCTGAACCGCATCCTCCGCTTGTCGGCAGTGTCACCAGACCCGTGGCGGAAACAGGTTGAACTTCGATAACTCCGAATCCAGAGGCCGCTGCCTGAATGGCGAGTTTGGTGCAGTCGGGTCCGCGTTCATTGAGCACATAGAGGATTTCACGGCTTTGGTCGAGTGTGAACTCGATTTCGATGAGCTGCAATTCGAGCTGCCACTGTTCGATTCGTTGTTCCCAGGCAGCGAAGCCTGCAGCAGCCCGTTGTTTGCATTGCTCGGCTTGTTCCAAGTCATCCTGACTCGTAGCACGCAGCGCTTTCCAGGCGGGAGGTTCTGGTTGCATCCTCGGTTCAACCGAGGGCTTTTCCCACTCCAGGAAAATTCCCAATTGAGGTCCACGGTCGGTCTGGACGACGAGCTGCTCCCCACGTTCAAACGAAGCATTCGCTGCAGCAGCGAAACGTGCCACTTCGGGAACAACTCCGTAACGAACAAGAGCAATCTGCTCCATTGCATTTACTCCATGAGTGCCTGGATGTCAGCTTCAGTGAAGCGATTCTTGAGCCGTGCTCCAAGCTGGCTGACAATACGACCCGCCGCGTGTGAGGCCAAGTGCCCCGCCTGTTTCCAGCTCATGCCGTTGGTGATGCCGTACAGAATTCCGGCAGCATACATGTCGCCGGCCCCGGTGGTGTCGATGGCTTTCACGGGTACGCCTTCAATGGGAATGGTTTCCCCTTCGTGCATTAGGATGGAGCCATCTCCGCCGAGAGTCAGAGCTACGTTCTCTGCGTGACGATGAATTTCGTGCGCACAGTCCACAGCGTCATGTTTACCAGTGAGTGCCCGAGCTTCTTCGAGGTTGCAGAACAACAAGTCCACCGGACCTTCAATGAGCTTGATAAACTCGTCGCGGTGATACTGAATGAGGAACGGATCGGAGACGGTGAACGCCACCTTCACTCCGTTTCGCTTGGCGACTTCAATGGCCTTGAGTGCGGCAGTCCGCGTCGGTTCGCCGGCAAACAGGTAGCCTTCCACGTAGACGTACTTTGCTTCGCGCAGTTCGGCTTCGACGATGTCATCGGGGCTGAGCGTCGCGGAAACGCCCAGGCTAGTGAGCATGGTACGCTGTGCATCATCGGTGATGAGCACAACGCAGGTGCCGCTCTGTCCCTCAGAGGGTTGCACTTCAATGCGGACGCCGAGTTTTCGCATGTCGTCCAGGAAGAACTGGCCGACTTCATCTTGTCCCACTTTGCCAACGTAGGCAGCGCGGCCACCGAAGTCGGCGACACCGACAATCGTGTTGGCGGCCGATCCCCCGGCACAGCGATTCACCGACATACCAGAGATTTTCCCCAGCACCTGTTGCTGAGTTTCTTCGTCGACCAAGGTCATAATCCCCTTGGCGAACTTCAGCGTTTCCAGTGTCTCATCTGAGACGCTGACCTGCATGTCGACCAGCGCATTGCCGACTCCGTAGACATCCAATGACACAGTACGTTTCCTTGATTAAGTGCGCAGGAAATCCTGGGCACGTGGTGTGCGTTGAGTAGACGCTCGAACTTTCGCAGAAGCGGTCCGCACAGCGAACCCTACGTAGTTGCAACTAGCCGATGATTTCGGGATCGGTTTCGGGAGCGGCGTCGCTATCGGGATCGAACCACTCTGGTTTGAACACAATTCGCTTCTGATGTTCCATCGCGAGGTTTGCGGTGAGCGCCATAATGGCGTCGGCCATGGCGACAACACCGTTGCAGCGAAGACCACCTTCGGCCGTTGGCCGTGGTTTTCCGTTGGGCCAGTAGTTTGGTCCATGATTACGAATGGAGAAGGCGAAGTGTTCCATTTCTTCGCGGTAGCCGCGGCTGACATTGTCCGCCCAGTTGGGACCGCCAGAAGCGCCTTTCGCTGCACCGGAACTGGTTTCGTACGCCTCGAGTTGTGGACCGCCGCCACCGGCCGATCCGGTAACGATCCACAAACGCTGATCGGGCCCACCGCCGGTACTGCCGCGGCCATCTTCCTTCCACAGCATGGCTTCCTTCTCGGTCTTCATGAACAGGGTGCCACGGCTGCCGTACACGATTTCGCCGTAAGGCTCGAACTTGTTCGTGTTCATCGACGAGTAGGTGACAACGCACTTGTCGCGATTGTTCTCCTTGAAGTTCTTCCCCGGAAATTCGAATGTGACATAGATGTGGTCGTCGATTTCACGGTCGTCGTCCCACTTGTCTTCTGGTCCAACGTGTTTGATGCCGTAGAAGTTCTTGCCACCATATCCCTGCACGGCGATAGGATGCACCTTACCGAGGAAAATGCTGGCCGCGTCCATTTGGTGGCTACCAAGTTCAGCCATCAAACCGCCACCGGTGCTGTTATAGAGACGCCAGTTCACGAGTTGATTCACGTCGTTGAACTTGAATTCCGACAGGTCCTTGCCACCCAGCGATGCCTCGTCGGCCTTCGGCACAGACTTCCGCCAGCTGTCGCCGGCCGGGAAGCTGTTGTTCCGGTGCCATTGAGCACGAATGTATTTGATGTCGCCGAGCGCACCACTTTGGACGATGCTGTTGGCGTTATCGTACAGCACGCTGTAGTGACGTTGGTGACCAACAGCCAGGAGTAGGTTCTTTTCCTTAGCCTTGCGGATCATGTTCTTGCAGGCGGTGACCGTGCGGGCCATGAGCTTCTCGGTCAGCACGTGGAGTCCAGCTTCGAGACAGTCCAGTGCAATAGGCTCATGCGAAACGAGCGGTGTGGCGATGACCACGGCTTCGATTCCCAACTCGTCCTTATGCTCAAGTAGCTCTTTGTGACTTGCGAACTGCTTGATGTTCTTCGCGCGGTCGGCACCCAGCTTGCGGACCAGACCAATGCGAACGTCGTTGGGGTCTCCTTTGAATGCGCGTTCGCGGTTGGTGGGACGCAAGTCCGCAATTGCGACGACGTCGAAATAATTCTCAGGGTGCTCCGTCAGCAGGATGTTGCCTTCGTCACCCGTACCGATGAAGGCGACTTTAACACGGTCGCTTTCCGCCAGCGCTTCGTAGCCGAAGTAGGCAATCCCTAGGCCGGCGCCTGTGGCTGCAGCAGCTTTGATGGCATCGCGACGTGTGACTTTTGTTGGGTTTTCTTCAGTGTTCATAAGCGTGTTTACGGAATCAGCAAAGTTCTCTTTGCCAATCTGTTCCTGTTCTGGTGTCAGCGCCATTTCCACTCTCACATCGTTCTCGGCCCGTCGAGGTGCGAAGTTACCGGGTGGGGCAACTCGCGGGATCGGGCTGAATGTCTGTTGCTATTCCCACGATTGTAACAGACCATGGACCGGAAGTAAGGGGGTTGACCGCAAATGTGCCAGCTCATGGGGGCCGTTGTGAGGCCTCTCCGCAGATTCCGTATTTCCCCACCTGTTTGAGTAATTTGAGGTCCAGTCCGGCCCGTGCAGTGGCTGGGGCAGAGTGTCATGAATTCCCCGTCATCCCCTCACAAAATTGCATTTTGCATTACTGAGCTCGACCGGGGTGGGGCGGAGCAGGCACTGGTCGAAATCGTGACACGCCTGCCGAGGGAACACTGGACGCCGCGTGTTATTTGTCTGGGTCCACGGGGACCACTGGCCGAACCCTTGGAAAATGCCGGAATTCCCGTTGATTCTCTGGGAGCTAAGTCGCGCTGGGATGCCTTGGTCATCAATCGTTTGCGGCGAAATCTGGCGGAAAACCGGCCGGAAATCCTGCAAACATTCCTGTTTCACGCCAATGTTGCCGGGCGAATGGCCGGGTGGCTGGCTGGCGTGCCGAATGTAATTAGCGGATTTCGGGTAGCCGAACGTGAGAAGCGATGGCACAACTGGGTTGACGGTTGGACCATTCGGCTGGCGCGGCATCATGTCGCTGTGAGCAAAGGAGTTGCGGAATTCGTTCAGTCCCAATTTCGCCTGCCGTCGGACCGTCTCACCGTGATCCCCAACGGTGTTGATTGCGAGACATATCGGAACGCGAAACCACACGACTGGACACAACTGGGCCTTTCCCGTAATGCCAAAGTCATTCTCGCTGCCGGACGGCTGCATCCTCAGAAGGGGTTCGCAGATCTCATAGAAGCAGCCACACCGCTGCTGAAGGAGTTCCCGGACTGGTGCATGGTCATTGCCGGAGAAGGGGCACAGCGGGACTCCCTCCAGTCTCAAATCGACTATTCCGGCATGAGAGGAAGGATTCTCCTGCCTGGTTGGGTCGACGACCTTCCGGGGTACTTTCGAGCGGCCCCTCTGTTCGTACTCTCCTCCCATTGGGAAGGGATGCCAAACGTGTTGCTGCAGGCCATTGCGGCCGGTGTTCCGGTCGTTGCAACCGCAGTTGAGGGAGTCGACGAATTATTGGGCGAACTGGCTCCGGAGGCGCTCGTTAAGCCTCACTCGGTAGACGAGTTACGCCAAAAGATCAGGGCGCAAATTGTGGCCTCGGGGACCAGTGGAGCCAGCACTAATGAACTGCAAGCTATTGTGCAAAAACAGTTTACGTGGAATTCAGTGGCGCAGGAGTATCACGAGCTGTATTTGAAATTCGTAAACTAGGGCGAGAATCGGCAGGGATTTCCGGCCGAGCGGGTCGCGTGCCAAACGGTCAGAAAAAAAGTGGAAACTTCCAATTCCAAGCTACTCAACAACCTTCGTCCAATGACGTCCCAAGTTGACAGCTGAGGGACAGAATCGCGATTGACGCAGATGGGTTCTCGGGTATCTTTGGGGCACAAGTGGGGGTCGTGAGGAAAAGCGGTCGCTGACTCGGAAACGGGTGAGTGACTTAGTTGGAAAGACTTTTCCTAAGACCATGGAAGTTGGCTCAAACTACGCCCTCACAGGGAATGTCCAGATTTCGTCGATCCCAATGGAAGTTGGGAAAGCGAGTGCTGTTGTCTTTTGTTCGCTGGTGCAGCGTTCTGGCGAAGATTTTTTACACTCATTTTGCGTACCCGGTGCGCGCTGTGAAAGGTGCGCGCCGATAACTTGGAAAACAGGATTCTCCGCCTGCTACCGGGCATGCGGAACTGGTGGTTCATGACGACCACCGAAAAACTGGTCGGGTTCGGCTCCTTCTCCCGGCCCTTAGGCATTCTCCCACGTTCGGCGTCACGATGTCGCTTGGGAGGATGCCTGTTTTCTTTTGTGCTCCGCTCTCTTTGTGGAATGAATGGGCGACCGGTAAACTGCGGCACCCGTTGAGGTGGCAACGCTCCGCCCCGGGGCAACTCGCGAAAAATTTCAAGCAAGGAAACCTGAAGAATGACATCATTACTGAAGAGGCTGGCATGGATTCCGTGCTGTGCCGTTTTGGCCAGTTCGCTGTTCGCCGCCGACTGGCCGCAGTGGCGCGGCCCGAATCGTGACGGGAAAGCACTGGAAAAAGGCCTGAAACTCGACTGGAGCAAGGGCGAGCCCAAGCATCTCTGGACCATCGCGGGGGTGGGTGGGGGCTATGCCAGTCTCGCCGTTGTGAATCAACGGATTTACACGACGGGCAATCTCGAAGCAGGGCAGGGGGTCACCTGTCTCGATGCGAAAACCGGCGACCTCATTTGGTCGACACCTGTTACGGAAAACGCGCCAAAACACGGATATGAAGGTTCCCGCTGTACCCCCACCATCGACGGAGACTCCCTGTACGTCGTGACGTCGGACGGACAAATTGCGTGCCTGAATTCGGCCGACGGGGAAGTTGTGTGGCGTCGCAACTTCAAAGAATTCGGCGGCAAGATGATGTCGGTCTGGGGATTCTCTGAGTCTCCACTCGTTGATGGCGACCTTGTCCTCTGCACTCCAGGCGGCCAGGAGGCCATGATTGTGGCGCTCAAAAAGTCCTCTGGGGAAGAGGTGTGGCGTTCCGCTGTTCCCGAACTGGGAGAAGCTGGCAAAGACGGTGCTGGTTACTCGTCTATCGTGATTTCGAACGGTGCTGGCGTGAAGCAGTACGTCACACTCGTTGGACGCGGCGTCGTCAGCGTGCGTGCTTCTGATGGTAAATTCCTGTGGGGATACAATCCCGTCGCGAATGGAACAGCCAACATTCCCACACCACTTCCGCTAGGTGACTTCATTTTCGCTTCAAGTGGTTATGGAACTGGCGCGGCACTGCTCGAACTCAAGGCCGATGGAAACGGCGGTGTGAAGGCGGTGGAGAAGTACTTCCTCGATGCCAAGACGTTTCAGAACCATCACGGCGGCATGATTGTGGACGGCGAATTCATTTACGCCGGGCATCAGCACAACAAAGGCTTCCCCATTTGTCTCCACTGGCCATCTGGCGAAGTGAAGTGGACGGATGACCCACGTGAACGGAAGTGGGATGGTTCGGCGGCAGTAACCTACGTGAACGGTCAACTGCTGTTCCGCTACGAAAATGGTGTGCTGGCACTCGTTGCTGCGACACCCGAAGGCTTCAAGTCTACGGGTGCGTTCACTCCGGTTTATCAGGAGGGGAAGAGCTGGTCGCATCCTGTTGTGGTTGGCGACAAGCTCTACCTGCGTGAGCAAAACAAGTTGATGTGCTATCAACTCTAAGCGGCAAACGTAATCTGATGGTTTCAGTCATCCCCGGTCTGGTGCAGCAATGCTCTTCAGGCCGGGGATGTTTTTCTATTCACTCTGGTCTGGAGCGCGTCCAGTGTCGGCTGGCTGCTCCGTTTCGGCTGATGGAGTGTCCAGGAATTTCAGAGACAACGACACTGTGCCAATTCGGAGTCGAATTCGGTGATAGGGAAGTTTTTCTCCAGTCCATCCACTTGCTGCCGGTTGGTCGACTGGCCTGACACCTTTGTCGCTGGCCACTTTCTTGCCGGTATTTCGATCCAGTACCGTAACTTCCACGTCTTGCGTCAGGCGACGACGAAATCGATCTGGCCCGTCGGCTGGTGGTCCTTCGTCAATGGCCACTAATACCAGGACAGGCCAGCGGGATGGAGTTTCCATGAGCTGATACGAAAGTGGTTCCGTCAACGACTTATTCCAAAGCGGCGTGCCCGTGTCGGTATCGATCATGGTCAGGTGCATTTGCCAACCGCGTACGTTGCGATCTTCTGCGCTTTCACTCGTCTTGTATGCGGCCACCAGCAGGCGGTTTTCACTCAAATGAGTCGTCAAATGCGTCGTCTCTTCGGTGTTTTCCAGCTGTACCGACCACAGTTCTTCACCGTTGGAAATATTCCGTGCATGCAGGGTGCCCGACTCATCCAGATGGGCAAAGTATCTATCACCAATGGAGAGTTGGAAAAACGACTCGGCTGGCACTTCCAGTTTCCAAACATCGCTTTCCGTCACGGGATCGAAGGCGGAGAAGAAGGACTTCAGCTCGCCTTCACGAAGTCGCGGAATGTAATGGCCCCAATCGACACCGCCCCAGCCGAATACCATTCCGTCTGGAATAACTCCTTGATTCATTTCCCTGCCGTCGAGTGTGCGAAACACCTGAAAACTTTTTTGTTCAATACTGATGGCCAACGTGTATTCGCTGTCCCCGAATACTTCGGCACCCGCTGGAATTCCCTTTTGCCGCCAAAGCTCGTCACCGGTGGTGGGGTCGACAGCAACGAGTTCGTCACCGGTTGTGAAACAGAAGGTGTTGTTATTCAATGGGCCACAATTCCCCATCCATTCATCGCGTGGGGACGTGCAGCGGGCGCGAATGCCGCGCAGTCCAGGCTGCAAGTCCAACTGAACGTGAATGCCACTGGCCAAATCGACACTGTCCGCACTCAGGAGCGGCTTCATGAAGACCAGCCGCGGCTGCCCTTCATGCGTGAGCAAGTCCAGCATGAGCACTCGATCTTGCAGTACAACCGCCACCAGGTGCCCATTCGTTTGAATGTAGCGAACGAAATTCTCGCCAATGGCCCGGGGGTTCCCGTTGAGGCCCGTGGCAATTTGCCCACGCCGCCCGCCGTCGGCATCGTAGAGATAAATGAAGGACCCTGAGGCATCGATGTAGAATGACCAGCCCGCCAGTGCCTCACTTTGTGGACCCAGGACGGGAATCTCCGATCGATTTGGTAGCGTTAAACGCGACAAGTCATCGACATGTGCAAACTGCGGCCACGGTTCGGCGGCGGCCAGCACTTCTTCCCACTTGGTGTTGCGCCGAATTTCTTCAGCAAGTTGCTCACCCGTTTTCGCGCCGAAGACCGGCACCTCGCCTGCAATCCTTACGAGTTGTTGTAAATGCTTTTCAGCGGCGTAGGCGTCATTCTTCTGCAAGGCAATTTGTGCCAGCACATAGTGTCCACACGCGCGGCGGGTGACATCGGACTCATGTAGCAGTTGCAGTCCAATTTGTTCGCGCTGCAAGTTCGTAACGCGGTCTGCGTCCAATGCGGTCAGGGCCGCGACGAGTTCGTCATTACCAAAATGGCTCGTTCCCAGCAGTTCCAGCATTTTGAGCAGCTGATGTGGATCTTCGGGCAAGTCACCAATGATTTGAAGGATTTCACCGGCCGCTGTCTGATTATCCCGCAGGGCCAACAGTTCTCCGCCGACCCGGCGGTCGTGCCGTACCTTCCAGCCACCGCCCAATTCCACCAGTACTGTTGGTCGATCAAACTGCGTCAGCAACTGGAGATAAACCTTCAGCGACTCTGCCTGTCGTTCGTTATTCTTCAAGCCATTGGCCCACACCGTCAGCAGCTGTTCTTTCTGCTCGTCGGTCGAGCAGTAGCTCTGGATCTCGGGAACGGAATCGACGTACGTCGGGAAGTCACGGCGCAATTCCTCGATGAGCGTCCAGCACAAAAGTTCCTGCGCCCGCTTGCTGCTTCCCTGCCTGACCGCTTTTCGTAACAGTTGAATGCCTTCATCCACCTTCCCGGTCTGCAGTGCCCATTCCGCTCGCTGAACGGCACCTTCTTCAGTTGCCAATGTGTCGATACGCTTGAGGAAAGATGCCAGCGGTTCAAAGGCCGTCAGGCCGGTACTCGATTGCGAAAACAACTGGCCATCGTGCGCGACGAGGTTGCCGATGGGATCTTGCACGTCGCAACGAATTCGGCACAGCAGGCGACCCGCTTCCAGGTCGATGACGCCAATTTCGTTGGTTGCAAGCGGCTGCAGAAATTTCGAACCGACCCGCACGCCGCGACCTGAGGGCGATGACAGCGATACCGGCGCATTCCAGACGGGCTTTCCATCTCGTATGCGAATGAGCTGAGCATCATTGGCTCCGACGATGAGTGCCGTGTCTTGATAAACGGCGCCCAGGTACAGCCGGTCGTCACGGGAAACAGGCAACTCCCACTTCGGTTCGCCGCTCAGTGCATCGATGCACACGAGGTCATCGGCGTCGGGGGGTGTGAACAGCACGTGGTCGCCGACGACCGCCAAACGTGCGTCGAGCCAACGGTTATCACTGAGAATGTCATTGACCGTAATGTCGACGCTCTTGTTCTGTGATCGCTGCATGCGCATGGCAATCATTCGATTGGGAACCGCAAACGGAGTTTCCGGTTCTTTGTACTGATGATTCCACACAATGCTGCGATTCTCGATATCGACAGCCACCAGCGATCCTTCACCCGAAGGGCAAATCAGCAGGCCACCCACGTAGGTGGGCATCATGCCAGCCATGCGGCGATGATCTTGAAACAGAATGTCCTGCGACTGCGTGGGATTCAGCAGACCAATGGACCAGACGATTTCGCCTTCGAGCACGGCGTCGGGATTCAGTTCGAAAAGCTGCACCTGACCCCGTTCTTCCCCAACACAAAAGAGCCGACCATTCACCGGCAGTGGCGCACTGTAGAAGAAGACCGGCGAACGACGCGTGCCGCTGTCACCCAAAGTGCTCGGCACTTCGGACTGTGTGTCGGCAATCGGAGCTTCACCGATAATCGTCCACACCAGCGAACCCGTTTCCAAATCGTAGGCGAACAACTGGTTGTCACGCTGCGGTAATCGCGGGTCGCGAGTGGGATTAAACTGCAGCATATGCTGAGGCAACGTGTTGGGAAGTTGGCATCCCTTGACGGCGTACACGTAGCGGCCATCGGTGCTCAGCGAAGAGGACGTGGCATCACGCCAGCCGCGTGAAGCTTGAAACAGCCGAATCATGTCGGCGCGTTGGCCATCGGCGTTCTGAGGATGGTCGGGAGCGTACGAAGCACGAAACAGATAATCGAACGTTTCATCAACCACCACGCCCGGCCATTTCAGTTTGCCCGTTCGCACGTCGAACGCGCGGACAACACCGTAGCCCGATGCAATGACCGTGTCGCCTACAACAATGGGCTGCGCGACTGGCAAGCGGGTTGTGTTCTCGTCGGTCTTCAACTGGCGTTCATACGAACGAAACCTTTCGATGACATCCGCAATGGTGTCGTCGGGGAGTTGGTCGTACTCGTCAATGAGCATCTGTTGCCACAAAGGTTTTTCGCCGATGGGCGCTAAATCGGACCAGCCGGTTTGCGTGACATTCCCCAGCGGAATGGGCCACTGAAGCGCGACGGCGGAATCCAGCTGCGACGGCCCTTGTGCGTCGTCCAGACGTAACCATTCATTGAGCTGTTCGGCGGAAAGCTTGAGTGTTCCGTCGGCAACTTGAGTGCGAACGGTTGCCTCATGTTCATTAATGAGTTCGGCGGCGCGCCCGGGAAAGTTTGCCAGTTTCCAACAGCGAATTGCACTCAGAAGCTGCAGCGTTTTCTGCGATTCCCCTTCTGGATGCGTTGCCGCCCGTTCATACCATCGCGCGGCCGCAGCGAATTCACCTCGTGTGAAGTGCCAGGTGGCCAGTTGTTGCATGGACTGATAGCCGGCATTCGTCATCGAAAAACGTCGGACGACGTCCAGCCAGTGGTCGACGTTCTGTTTTGTGGTGGCCGACTCAAAGAGCGCCGAGGCTTCGGTTCCGTACAGCCGTTCGTAGTCGTCGCGGTGCTCTCGCAACACCGTTTCGATTTCGAGTCGCAGGCTGGATTTTTCCCCTTCGGTTTTCGGCAGGAAAAAGTCGTTACCGGAGTTGAGCAATTCCTGCATCGATTCGAGCGCTTCGCCAACTCGCTCTTCCTTCAAGGCCTGCAAACCACGGTAGAACGTGGCTTCCGCCTGGAGATCGCGCGGGAGCTGATTGACCTCATACCCGGTGGGATTTCCCGAAGGCGGAAAGAGTGGAAGCTGTGCAGACGCAGTTCCCACGAACCACGCTGAAATCAGGCAGATCCAGAGTGTTCGGTTTTTCATCCGACAAGCAAGGGGAGAATTCGACACAGTGCTGTGGCAAATCATGGAAGTCCTCAGGAATGGTGACGCACATCCAAGTGTGTACGCTCCTCAGGATATCGCACGTCTTCGCTGCAAAGAAGAACGACTCACCTGGAATTGCTGAGTCGTCCCAAATTCCTCAATCGCATGGGACTTCGACTTCTCTTGCGCCGCCGGGCGATTAGTTCTGTGGAAAGACCTTTTCGTACATCAGCCACGCCATGAACAGCGTGAGGACGAGGTTGAGCGACTGGCCACAAACGTAGAGCACAATGGGCTTGCCGCCTTTGAGTGTTTTGGCCAGCTCACCGAAGTTGGTGCTCAGGCCAATCGAAACGAATGCCAGGCAGAAACACCATCCTCGCATTGATTTCGACGCGGCAGTAATTCCACCGACCCAGAGCTCACCAGCGAGGCCGCTTCCCGCAATGATCGAACAAATGATGGACGCCGCCAGAAAGCCGAGCACAAACTTGGGGAACCGCAGCCAGATTTCGCTGATTCCCGGACGCGGTGCATCGGGCGTACGATCAACAAACGTCACCCAGTAGTAGGCCACGCAAAATGAAACGACACCAATCAAAATGTTCTGGATGAGTTTGACCGTAATGGCAACTTCCTGGGCGCGCGGACCGAGTGCTTCACCCGCTGCAGCGACGGCCCCAGATGAGTCAATGGTCCCGCCAATCCAGGCTCCACCGACAAGTTCACTCAGCCCGATGGACTTAATGACAAATGGCATGACCACCATCATGATGACGGTGAAAATCAATGAAATGCTAATGGCGGTTGAAAGTTCTTCCTTCTTCGCTTTGCAAGCCGCTGCCGTCGCAATCGCCGCTGACACACCGCACACCGACATGTCCGCTGAAATGACCATGTTCAGCGACTTCGATTCGATTTTCAGAATGTACTGCCCGAACAAATACGTACTGATGAGGACAACGGGAGTGACAATCCAGCCCACTGCGAGTCCTGGCACCCCCAACGAGAGCAGCCGACCAAACAGCACTTCAGCACCAAAAATGACGAGTCCCGTCTTGATATAGAATTCCGTGCGAACTGCTGGCCTCAGAAAATCGGGCACGCCAACGGTATTGGCAATGACCAACCCAATAATCAGCGCCCAGAGCGCATATTCCAAGTTGTAATGGCTGATGACCGAGTGAGATGTAATGAGGTATGCCAGCGTGGCAAGTAGAAACACGACCGGAAATGCATCCAGGAATGTGTCCGTTGCATCACCTCGAAACCTGAGGGCGGACCGAAACATGAGGAGCAATATACACCCCGTGACCAGAATTGCAGGGAGAGTTGACTTGTCCTTGGTCACAAAAGCATCCCAAGGTGAATTGGTCCACTTTCCGGGCTTGCCAATCCACCCAGCCAGCGGGTTGCTCTTCTTTTCCAGTGATTTCACAGCGTCCTTGGCCTTCTTTCGCTCTTCCATAGTGGACTGTCGGTCATGGGTAACGCGATCCACTTCGGCCTTTGCAATCCGATACTCATCTACACTCACTGTCGCACTGAACTTCGCAACAGTCGCCGAAATCAGCAGGAAGAGCAGTCCCAGGCCAATGGCGAGGAAGTCTTCGCTCAATCGCTTCGGAGTTGGTTCGGTGGGAGCGGCAGTTTCTGGCTCAGACATGTTTCAATTGGTGTGGAATCGAGGCAAGGAACGGGCAAAACAACTTAGCCGCTGAATTTGGCAATAAGCCCCGCGATTTTCCCCCACGCTCCCCATACGCCCGCGATGAGCAGTCCAATGAACGAAATGAAGAGGCAAATGTCCCACCACTTCGGCGGTGCAAGTCGGGGATCGCAGGACTTGAAGCGATGGTAAAGCGCTCCGGCTGCAATCATGGGAAGCATGGCCGCCTGCATGAGTCCGGCGAACATCACGGCCTCGACCGGATCAATACCAGACCAGTGCGAGACCACACACAACGAAGGCAGGAAAATACACAAGCCAGTCAGTGTGCGGTCGTGTGCCTTCTGGTCGTGCTTGGGGATGAGATTAAAAATCTTGGCGGCATCGGTGAACATGCGGGAGTGTCCGGCGTTTGCTACCAGGAAGGTGGAGTAGAGCACAGCAAACGCACCGAACAAAAACAGGTTACTTGCATAAGCTCCAAAGACCGGCTTATAGGCGGCGGCGATGGTTCCAACCATCCGCATATTTTCGGGATCACGTCCTTCGCGATAGAGAACCGTCACACCCAGCAAATAAAACGCAATGGTGGCGACCGTGTAGACGACCATTGAGAGAAACGCGTCGATGTGCATGACCCGCAGCCAGCCTTTGGCACGTCTCAACCATGTTTCACTTTCGCTCCACTCGCCGGTGAAGCGGGCATACCCCTTCTCGATGCACCAGTAGGGATACGTAATGAGCTCGGTTGCTCCCACACCGATGATTCCAAACGTTGCCAATGCGGTTTTCAGTGGCGTCCAGGGATCAGCTCCTGGCGGCAAGCGGAACGAAAGACCGCGCACAAAGTCGGCCCCACTCAGGCTCCACTGCTGAGTGCATTGCAGCGACACGACATTGCCAATCGTGATGAACGTGAACAACACCACCAGTGCCGTGGAAATGTTCTGGATGATGCCATACCGACCATTGTAGAGCAGGAAAATTGTGAACACGCCAATAGCCAGCGCCCAGTAGCGGTCATCCCACGTCCAGGGATCCTTAATTGTTTCTCCCGGTTTCAACTGCTGGACGCGACGCACGGCGCGTTCACCGCGTTCACCCAGCGAAGCGAGCTGGGCCTGCAGTCGCTCGACACCCGTTTCCACTCGTTCGCGACGTTCCGCGGGAAGTTCGGCCAGCTCCTCTTCGGAGGCTTCCTGCCACTTCAGCATCCATTCAATTTCTTTTTGTGAAGGAACTTCAATGGCCTGTTTGAAGTCGCCCGTCAGCGGGAACACCATTGCGAGGGACTGTCCCACGCCACCGACAATTCCGCCCAATTGAGCCAGACTGGCGGCCATCATGAGCAGCCAGAACCAGAGAATCCAATTCACTGGGCCAATGCGGCCTGGAAACTGGTTGAGCGCTGAGAGCGTTGTCTCGCCACGACTAATGGAATGTCGCCCGAGTTCAATTTGAACGAAGACCTTGATGAGGCAGCCCGCGATAATGAGCCACAACAGCCAAATCCCAGCCTGCGCGCCTGTTTTGGTCGTGGCAATGAGCTCACCCGAGCCCACAATACTGCCGGCAATGACCAGTCCAGGGCCAAGTTGAACCAGAGTTCCCCACCACGTTGTAGGAGGTTCCATGGTGCCGACGCCCTCATGAGGATCGACTGAGGGCGGTAGGGTGTCGCGGTCTTCACCGCTCGGTTTGGTGCTGCTCATGAACGCTCGCCGGATTCTCGGACGACCAGAAAAGACCGCAAGGGGACGATTGCTCGTCCCCCCGCGTCAAATGAATTTGATGTCACCGAAGCAATTAAGCGTCGGCCAACACCTTGGTGACCCCTGGAACCGGTACGGCGTATACACCGTCGGCATCTGGGGCGTTTGGCAGTTTCGCATCCCACGAGAGGTCTTCCGGCATAATGCCCAAGCCACGCTCAAGTGCGTCCTGCATGGTGATTTCCTGACCGGAGTAGGTACACATCCGGCCGAGAATGGCGGTCATGGTACTCATCGCACCGTATTCGGCTTCGCTGTAGGCGTTGCCGTTACGGATGGCTGTGAACAGGTCGTCATGCTCGACCTGGTAAGGATCGCGCGAGTCGCCTTTGTAGACGTCTTCGGTTCCGTCGAAGTACTTGATACCAAAACCGCCGCCGCCACGAATTCCGTTAGAGCTCCGGTCGCTGAGGTGCACAATGCCCTTGGTGGTGTGCACGTGTTCCGTGACACTGTTCCAGACATTGCGGATGTGACGGCACTGGCTCATCATGGTCGTTCCGTCGGCGTATGTGTATTCGACGGCGTGATGGTCGAAGATTTCGCCATACTTCTTGTCCTTACGAACCTCACGACCGCCCATGCCGTTTGCTTTCACGGGGAACTGCAGTTCACCGTTCTTGCTCATGACCCAGTTACCGACGTCGAGATTGTGGATGTGCTGCTCACAAATGTGATCGCCGCAGAGCCACGTGTAGTAGTACCAGTTACGGAGCTGGTACTCCATCTCGGACTTCACTTCGTCGCGGTTCTTGCGAGGATCCCAGACTCCGCCGCTGTTCCAGTAAACACGCAGGGCACGCACATCACCAAACTCGCCGGAATGGATACGACCGACCATGTCCTGGTAAGGAGCCTGGTGGTGACGCTGCAGACCCACACCAATTTTCAAACCTTTTTCCTTGGCCTTGCGAGCCGCTTCGAGCACGCGGCGGACGCCAGGAGCGTCGGTTGCAACTGGCTTTTCCATGAACACGTTGACGCCTTTTTCGACGGCGTATTCGAGCATCATGGGTCGGAAGCCAGGAGGCGTTGCCAGAATGACCACGTCGACACCAGAATCGATCACCTTCTTGTAGGCGTCGAAGCCAATGAACTTGCTCTCTTCGGCAACCGTAATTTCGGCGGTGTCGTCTTTCGCGACAGCTTTTTCGATGTTGTTCAGCGAACCATCCATTTGGTCGCGGAACACGTCACCCATGGCGATCAGACGCACGCGACCGGGAGACTTCAGAGCTTGTGAACAGGCACCCGTTCCACGGCCACCACAACCGACCAGACCAATTCGTACCGTGTCTTCGCCAGCAGCGTACGCACCAGCGCTCAAGCTGTGCAGAGCCGCTGCACCGACAGCAGCAATGGAAGATGTTTTCAGAAAATCACGTCGCGATGTGTCAGACATTCAAGCTATTCCTTTGGAAGAAACACCGGTACGGAAGGCGCACAACACCACCGTGTCGATGGAAACGAGAGTCAATACATCAGATAGTGTTGATAAATTGCCGACATTTGTGAACCGTCCACCCCGGAATTCTTGGTTTATCCTCAGTCGGTTGTCGAAATCGGTCGGGATTTGACGAAACCAGTGAACGCATGTCTGATTCAAAAAACGTTATCGCTCTCGTCCCTGCTGCCGGAGTTTCCCGCCGGATGGGGCAGCCCAAGTTGCTCATGCAACTGGGAAACCAACGAGTCATTGACCATCTCGTCACGTCGCTTGTCCATCCTGCAGTGGAACGAGTACTGGTTTTGGTGCGGCCTGATGATGATGAACTCCAAGCGGCCTTACGTCCCTATTCCCACGTTGATGTGATCACTCCGCCTGATTCGCCCGCCGAAATGAGAGAGAGTGTTTCACTACTACTGAAGGCATGTGAGAGGCATCACGGCGGCGGTTGGATGCTCATTCCTGCTGACTCGCCCTGGATTGAACACCGCGTGTTGGATCGACTCATAGTGGCCTGGCGTGAAACGCCGGTGAACATTGTCGTGCCAGTTCACGACGGGCGTAGAGGGCATCCCACCATCTTTCCGGCGTCACTCAACTCTGAAATCGAGTTGATCCCACCCGACCGCGGCCTGAACTATCTGCTGCACTCACGTCCAGAGAGAGTTGTGGAGGTGAAATGCCCGGAAGTTTCAGTGTTGTGCGACCTCGACACGCCGGAGGATTTTGAACGCCTGAAGCAAATGTGGAAGCCGGAATCGGATTAATTACTTGTCGCGATCAGCACCACAAATTCGGTACAGCGCATTCTCCGTTCGCAGCAGCAGGTCGCTGTCGAGGACTGCCGGAGTTGCCTTGATCGCACCGTCAATTTTGTTGGACTTCAGCTTCGGAGGATTGTCTGCAGGATCAATAATGTGCGTGACACCTTCCTCGCTGCAAAACAGAATACGACCGCCAATGGCCATGGGCGAGGCAGAGTAGTTTCCGCCAACGCGCTTTACCCAGACTCGCTCGCCCGATTCCGCGTCGTGACAGGCGGCAATGCCCGTGTTACTGACCGTGTACAGTTTTCCTTCAAACAACAGCGGGGATGGCGTGTCTGGAATAGGCCCCTTCGCATGCCAGGCCACGTGGCTCTCGGTGACGTCTCCCTTCCCGTCGAGCGCGACGGAAATCATTTCAGGTTTGAAGAAACCGGTACAGAGATACGCACGGTTTCCATCAGCCACAGGGCAGGGGACGGTTGAGAATCCAACGTAGCGCACGTGCCACAATTCTTCGCCATTGGCAGGGTTGTACGCGTGGCATTGATCGGCGGCTGGGCTGATGAGTTGCCATCCCGACTCGTGTTGTGTGAGCAGAGGAGTGGCGAATGCCCGGTGGGTGATGGGGTTCTCGCGGAATGGCGCACTCCGCGTGCGTTTCCAGACTTCTTTACCCGTCATTGCGTCGAGTGCCACGACGTACTGCTCGTCGGCACCGTCATACGTGAGAATGAGCTTCCCTTCAAACAGCACGGGAGAACTTCCAGGTCCACCGTCGTGCTTGATGTGATAGTCGTTATTCGACCACAGGATTTTGCCACTCTCGACGTCGAGACAGGCGGTGCCATAAGTCCCAAAGTGAGCGAAGACTCGCCCATTCCACAGAATGGGAGACGGGGACGCGTAACTGTTGTCGTGGTGAATTTCCTCGACAGTCCCCGGCTGAAAAATGGTGACTTCACGTTTGACTCGACCCGATTCGGCATCGACGGAAACGGCACCGAGGTGCTTTCCATCGGGCGAGGCCGTGGTCATCCAAATCGTTTTACCATCATGTACCGGCGAAGAATGCCCCACGCCTGGAATGGTCGCCTTCCAGACAATCCCTTCCTTCTCCGACCATTTGATGGGCAGCGACTCGATGGGAGCCACACCATTCCCTGTGCCACGAAACTGGGGCCATTCGTTGGCAGCAGAAATTCCGGTAACAAGAAGCAGCGCTGTCAGCGCGAGCAACAAGTGACGCCGTGGCATTTCTAACCTTCCAAATTCACGGCATCTGAACTCGCGCTGGCGGTGCAGGCCGAATTACGAAGCGTCTCGCAGACGCAACGAGGGTTTGTCGATAGTGACTACCGTATTCGGCGCCACGCTTTTCGGCAACCACACACTCGCCCCGATGACTGATCCGGCACCAATGGTTGTGTCGCCACCCAGAATAGTAGCGTTCGCGTAAATGACAACGCCGTCTTCAATGGTGGGGTGCCGCTTCGATCCACGAACGAGGTTGCCTTCATCATCTTTGGCGAAGCTGAGAGCTCCCAGCGTAACGCCCTGATAGACCTTCACGTTCGAGCCAATTTCGCAAGTCTCGCCAATCACCACACCCGTTCCGTGATCAATAAAGAACGACGGACCGATTTTCGCTCCGGGGTGAATGTCGATGCCGGTACAGGCGTGCGAATACTCAGAGATGATTCGCGGAATGAGCGGCACTTTTTGAACGTAAAGCTGGTGGGCAATGCGATGGGCTGTAATCGCTTCCACGCCGGGATAGCAAAAGATGATTTCATCGAGTCCACTGGCGGCCGGGTCGCCGTCATACGCGGCCTGCACGTCAGTTGCCAGGATACGACGCAAGTGCGGCAACGACTCCAGCAGCTTAATCGCTTCTTGCTGTCCACGCGCTTCAAAATCGATGAGCTTTCGCTTTTCGCACTGCGGACCATGCAGGCGGTCGTGCTCGGAACGCAATGCGCGGGCGAACTGATCAGTCAATTTGTCGTGGAGAGCATCAATGAGGTCGCCGACAAAGTAGACGACATTCCCCATGTGCAGGTTCTGGCGGCGGCGATAGCCGGGAAACAACACTTCCTTCAAATCGTGCAGGCAATCGACAATGACCTGTGTATTGGGAAGCGGGCAGTGCCCCAGATGGTTAATCGTCCCAATTTCCTGGTAGCTGTCGACAATGCGTTCGGTGAGGTCGGAAAGCTGCTCTTTGAGTCGAAAATCAGTAGCCATGGGAATTCTCGCGGTGAAGGTTGTATTGAGTCAGGATGTTTTCAAGGCCAGTCCGAGTGGACTGAGTCGTCACAAAACTGAGGTCAACAACAACAGCGCAGCGCAATGCGAGAGTGGTTTACGCAAGCGAGAACAGAGAATTCTGGAAGACGGCACATGCAGCTTGCCCTCCTGGAGAGCGCGGGCTATCGCAACGAACGGAAACAACCGCCGCGCCTTTACTCTACGCGCGACGGGGGCCAATAACAAGCATTGGAAAGAATCGTCCGCGCAGCATGAACGTGTTAATCCATTCCTGCCGCGCAATGCGATTGGCGAAAAAGTCCGATTGCGCAACCCGTAATGATCAGGGAAGAGCTCCCTCTCAGAGACCACACGTTCCCCGTCGGCGACAATCTCCTCAGCCCGATGCCGACGGGTTGTGGCGACTCTAACTATTTACGGTGACGGATCTTGGCACGCATGCGGCGTTTTTTGCGTCCCTGTTTCCGGCGACCTTTTCCACTCTTCTTAACACCCATGAATCTGACCTTTTAACTGACTTCCAACATCTGTTCAGAACACATTCTCGCCGTTACGACGAACCCCCCATGGTAGACGCTGAGACGGCCTACTGCAACTGGACACGCGGAAAGCAATTTTCCCGCGCCGGCAAGTCGGGAGGCACGCCGGATACAGTCGCTGAGAAACGGTTTACTTTGTGAAACCGTTATTCGTCGGTCACGCAGCCTTCGCTGGCGCTTTTGACGGTTTTGATGTACTTGTGAAGCGTTCCGCGGGTGACGGGGTAGGCTGGCAGTTCAAAGGCGGCGGCGCGTTGTCGCAACTCGTCTTCGGAGAGGTCGACATTGATTTGATTCGCTTCAGCGTCAATGGTGATTTGGTCACCATCTTGCAGCAGTGCAATCGGACCGCCAACCTGAGCTTCTGGAGTGACGTGTCCAATAATGAATCCGTGACTTCCGCCGGAGAAACGTCCGTCCGTAATCAGGGCGACTTTGTCACCCAGACCGGCACCCATCAGGGCCGAGGTTGGTGTCAGCATTTCGGGCATTCCCGGTCCACCTTTGGGGCCTTCGTACCGGATGATGATGACTTCGCCCCCTTTGATTTTTCCGTCTTCCAAGCCCTTAAGCATGGCTTCTTCACGATCAAAGCAAAGTGCCGGACCAGTGAAGCTGAGTCCTTCTTTACCAGTGATTTTCGCGACGGCACCATCTGGGCAGACGTTGCCACGCATAATGCGAATGTGCCCGGTCGCCTTAATTGGGTTTTCGACTGGCTGCACGATGGGCTGATCATCGGCGAGACCCGGGAGGTCGGCAACGTTTTCGGCCAGGGTCTTGCCAGTGCAGGTAAGGCAATCTCCCTTGAGGTAGCCTTTCTCGAGCAGATACTTCTGCACGGCTGGCACACCGCCAATGCGATGCAAGTCTTCCATGACGTATTTGCCCGAAGGCTTCAGGTCGGCGAGGTACGGTACACGGTCCGAAACCTTCTGGAAGTCATCGATAGTCAAATCGACACCCACGCTGCGCGCCATGGCGATGAGGTGCAGCACGGCATTTGTTGATCCGCCGAGTGCAATGACAATGACCATGGCATTTTCAAATGCGTCACGGGTCATGATGTCTCTGGGCTTAATATCCTTTTCCATCAGGTTGTGAATTGCCTGACCAGCGGCAAGGCACTCCAGGATTTTTCCTTCGTCTTCTGCGGGAATCGACGCGGAATACGGCAGCGACATACCGAGCGTTTCAATGGCCGAAGCCATTGTGTTGGCGGTGTACATCCCGCCGCAGGCACCGGCACCGGGACAACTCTTCTGGACGATTTCTTTCCGCTGTGCTTCCGTAATGCTGCCTGCGATGGCCTGACCGTATGACTGGAAGGCTGACACAATGTCGAGTTTATCGGCAGCCACACCTTGAACACCTTTCAGCAGGTCGGAGCAGCCCGCCTTAATGGTGCCGCCGTAAATCATGATGGAAGGCCGGTTCAGACGGCCCATCGCCATAATGCAGCCTGGCATGTTCTTGTCGCAACCCGGAATAGCGATAAGCGAGTCGTACCATTGGGCTCCCATGACGGTTTCGATGGAATCGGCGATGAGGTCGCGCGACTGCAGCGAGAAGCTCATGCCGTCAGTGCCCATCGAAATGCCGTCGGACACCCCAATGGTGTTAAACCGCATGCCAATGGCACCAGCGGCGGTAACGCCTTCCTTCACCTTCTCAGCAAGTTGATTCAGGTGCATGTTGCAGGAGTTGCCTTCGTACCAGCAAGAAGCAATTCCAACTTGCGGCTTGTCCATGTCGGCAGGCTGCAGCCCAGTGGCATACAGCATGGCCTGTGAGGCACCTTGGGAAGCAGGCTGTGTAATACGAGCGGAGTACTTGTTGAGCTGGGTCATGAATGCAAGACAGTCGTAAAGTCAGTTAAATGATTTCAGAAATGAATCGTCGCCTGCCGTCGATGTGCCGTCAAGCAACTGCGAAGTCGATTGCGTTAATCAGCAACCGGTAGACAAACCCACGGCGTGGTAACGCACGAAAGATTTTTGAGTTCTTCCGCGGCCTTGCGAATGAGTCCTTCGCGTGTCCGGTGGGTCATGAACATGAGCGGAACAATAGGATACGCACCGGCGGCAAGTTCATCAGTCTCCGGTGCTTCCTTCTGAATGATGGACGCCAGACTGATTTCGTTGCGTCCGAGTACGTCGGCGATATCGGCGATGACGTGGGGACGATCTTCCACGGTGAAACGGAAGTAATAGCGACGCTCGATTTCTTCCGCCGGCTGCAGCGAGACGGGAGGATGGCCTCCCCACAAATCGAGTTTCTGGAACGTCAACTGGGCACGGCCAATGGCCAGATCAATGATGTCAGCAACAACAGCCGATGCAGTCGCCATTTGACCGGCGCCCATGGCGGAAAACCAGGCTTTGCCAACGGCATCGCCAGTCAGTTCGATCATGTTGTAAGGGCCATCGACCTGTGCGATGGGACGTTGATGGCGAATGAGCGTGGGCTGCGTGTGAAGTTCGAGCCGACCCTCGACCAGCTTGGCGGTTGCCAGCAGCTTGATGGCGTAGCCGAGTTCATCAGCGTATTTCAAATCGTCCAGTGCGAGTGTGTTGATGCCTTGCACGGGAAAATGATCGGGCGTGACGGACGTTCCAAACGCGAGTTGTGTGAGAATGCCGAGCTTCTGGGCGGCGTCTGTTCCTTCGACGTCCATTGCAGGATCGGCCTCGGCATACCCGATTTCCTGTGCTTCACGCACGGCGTCATCGTACGAGACGTTCTGGTGAAACATTTGCGTCAGAATGAAATTCGACGTGCCGTTAATAATCGCCTGCAACGAAGTAATTTGATTACCCGCCATTGCCTGACCAATGGCCGCAATAATGGGGCAACCGCCAGCCACGGCTGCTTCAAAGCAAATGGTGCGATCATTTTCACGGGCCAACTGAAACAGCTCGGGGCCGTATTGGCAAATGAGTGCTTTGTTAGCTGTGACGACGTGCTTCCTGTTGGCGAGGGCCGATCTTACAACTTTGCTCGCCAAATCAACTCCGCCCATCAGTTCCACAACGACGTCGATGTCCGGGTCGGTCGTAATGGAAAGTGGGTCTTCCGTCAGCATTGACTGCGGTAAATCAACTCCGCGCGGCTTGTTGATGTCGCGTACGGCGACGCGGTGAATGATGAGTTGTTTTCCGGCACGCAGGGCGTTTCGTTCAGCGTGGTCGCGCAGAATATGTGCGACGCCGCTGCCAACGGTTCCCAGACCAACAATTCCAATCCGTAAGGCGTCCATGTGATTCCAGTTTTGAAATAGAGTGACGCAGGCGAGTGGACTGTGTTGTGCGTCTTGAGTTGTATTGGTGTTCCTTACAGAAATGCATGGCATGCCAATCAGAGACAAGCCCCAATGACCAGTGGACTAACTCTCGGCAAGCTCTTTGTCCCAGTCATCCAGAAGTGGCCAGTCGACGGCGCAGGTACCAAAGTCGGCCATGTGTTGGTACTCGGTGAGCCGGTCAATTGTCTTCTGGAGCATGGCATTGTCTTTGGCGAACCAAGGGCCATGACTCGGCAGCAGCCATTCGACATCGCTGTCACGAATTCGCGTGAGTGATGAAATGAAGTCGGGAATGTCGGACCCGTGGTGGGCGTCAATGTTGCCGACGCAGCCATCACGGTAAATGTTGTCCCCGGAGAACAGCAGTTTGTCCAGCCGGAATGCCAGTTGCGTGGGAGCGTGTCCGGGAGTGTGCCACACTTCCAGTTTCAAGTCGCCCAGCGTAAGGACATCTCCCTCGTCAATGACGGCGTCGAATTGAACAGGCGGAAGATCGAGTGAGATTCCCTGTGCTTCGATTTCGGCGTACGTCTGAATGCGCTCGCCATTTTCCAGAAGTTCTTTCGCAAGCGGATGACCGACGACCTGCGCTTGCGGCATGACTTCTTTGGCCCGTTTGAGCGCCTGGATGTGGTCGACATCGGCGTGCGTTGCCACCAGGTACTTGCAATTCGAAAGCGGAAAGTCGAGTTGCCGGACGATTTCAACGATGTCGTCCAAAGTGTCGTCATATCCCAGGTCGATGAGTGCCCACTCGTTTTGATTGTGAACGAGGTACACGCAGCACCCCAGCCGTCGCCGGGCCTGGTAGTTCATTTCCAGGACGTGAGGAAAGATTTCACGTCGAGCCAACATGGAACCGCTTTCGTTATGGGGCAGGAGAACACGTTCTAAACCGAAATTGTAGGTTCTCTAATCAATTCGCTCCATACTGCGCGGCGATAGGTGCAGATTCGCTTGAAAAGACCGCCAGGACGCATCGAGCATCGCTTATGGGGAGCGCGCGCCGATAAAGTTGAGACCCCCAACAGGCTCCTTGACGGCGCTCTTCAGTTCCTGCAGTTGCGGTTTCAAGTAGTCGGGCGACTCGGGGTCGGCCGAAACGAAAGTCAATTTGGGCATTCCCAAACGTCCGTCTGACGAAAAGATGTCGAGTTCGTCGCTGCCCCCACCAGAGCGGTCGGTCCAGTTGTAACGGACGGGTGGCATGCCACTACTGAGTTTGGCGACGTCCACTTCGCCACTTCCTTTGGAGACTTCCGGGCCCGACTGTTCGGTGAACAAGTTCTGGCTGAACGAAATCTTCTCGTGATACGGTGAAATGCCGTTCCGGAATCCAATTCCCGTTTCGCATTTGTGGAACGTGTTATTGAGGAAATGAAATCCGGACTGGACGACATCCTTGCCGCTAAAGCTTGCGCCCGTGCTGAGCTGCTCAAAAATGTTCTCGCGTACCAGTACTGACTGAGTGGCCCCTTCAAATGACAACGCAGCTTTTCCCGGACCAATGAAGCGGCAGCGCTGAATGGTAATTTCGCTCGTGTCCTTCAGAGCTTCGGTGCTAAACACCATTCCGTGGGCCGACGAACTTGTCAGCACGAAACGGCAGTCTTCGAAGGTGAGTCGCTGACCAGATAATCCTTGCACACCCTTCGCGCTGACACCAATTTGTTCGATTCCGTCAATCACCACTCGGTTCAGGACGGTACCCATCATGTACCCCTGCAGTTCGACAACATGCGGTCTGCCCTTGCCCTGCAGGCGGACATTCTCCAGCCGAAACTGTTCGCTCACTCGCAAGACGAGTGCGGGTTGGTCATCCTTGGGATTGAATACGGGAGGATTGTTACCTTCCCCAATAATCTTTAGTGGCCGTGAAAAGGCGAGCGCGGAGTTGTCCATGACGACTGGCTCAGCCAGCTCGATACCTTCCGCAATTCGGATTTCCTTAATCCAGCTCGACTCGCCTGACAGCCAACTGTTCCGTGTGAATTGAATGGCTTCGTTCAGCGTGCCGAAATTTCCTTCTGGCCCCACGGTGACTGTGTTCCCAGAGACCGGAGGTCGTTCGATGCCGGGCTCCACCGGTGGGTTGTCATTGACAACTGGACCATCGGGTGGAACTTCGGGACGAAACAGCAGGTAGGCCACTCCCAGCAGAACCACGACGGCCAAAACGCCTGCGGCGATGCCGCGGGGGATTTTGAAACCACCCTTCTTCTTTTTGGACGGCTGAGGGGTGACACCGGGAGCTGGTACCTCGGTCGGCTGATCGCTGAGCGTCAGGTTGGCTGTGTCTTCGGGCTTGCTCGGCTTGGACAATACGTCGAGGTTCAGACCCGCAATTTGCGAGGCCAAACCTGAGTCGGCGTCGCGCGACGAGACCGTTGGCTCCCACTTTTTGGCTGGAGCGTCACTTGAAGTAACTGGTTTCCCTTTTCGATAGGTGCCAGATTTCTTCGTTCCTTCGGCGTCGGCATCGGCATCGGCATAACCATGGTCATGGAGCCAGTCCGCAAGTACGGACAGAACTTCGTCGGCCGTCTGATACCTGTCTTCTGGCTTTTTCTGCATGAGCTTACGCAGAATTTCTGCCAGGTCGGCGGGTGTGTCGGGACGTTTCTCCTCGATGGCGGGCGGCTCTTTCGTCTGATGAGCCAGCAGACGTTGTGTGAGTGTGCCTTCGTTGAATGGCGGTTCGCCCGTAAGCATGAAGTACAACGTGCATCCCAGGCTGTACAAGTCGGCTCGGGGATCAACCGTGTGGCTGTCAACCGCCTGTTCAGGAGCCAGGTAATCTGCCGTTCCCAGAACCTTCTCGTCGTTCGCGACAGTGAGGGACGTCGTGTCGTCATCTTCTGTAATTCGAGCCAAGCCTAGGTCCATCAGTCGCAGGTGACCCTGCTCATCGACGATGAAGTTCCCCGGTTTGATGTCGCGGTGTACCAGTCCGGCATTATGTGCGTAGGCCAGCCCTGCGGTTCCCTGTTTGAGCAGGTCGACCGCCTTGGCCGGATCCATCGGGCCATCGACCGAAACAATTTCATAGAGGTTTCGACCGGCAACGTACTCCATGACGAGGAAGTGGATGTCGAGGTTCCCTTCCTTTTCGGAATCGACGTCGTAAGCCCGCACTATGTTGGGATGGTCCAGTTGGGCGACGAGCTGGGCTTCGCGATAGAACCGATCAAGAAACGAGCTGTTCTTCACGAACTTCCAGGGCAGCACCTTAATGGCGCATTGCCGTTTCATCAGCACGTGTTCGGCCAGATAAACCGAACTCATTCCCCCCTTGCCGATGATGCGTTGGAGTTTGTACTTGCCCAGGAAAAAGCCTTTGTGGCGTCCTTTGAGCAGTTTGTCTGCCTGCCAGTCGGTCAGTTCGCCCGAGGCAATGAGGCTTTGTACAAATTCTTTGGGGTCGGGCTGTTGTTGACCTTCGCAATACTCGTCGATCGAACCCTGTAGCTTCTCCGCCGACAGCAGGCCGCTGCGCTTCAGAATGGCTACAAAGGATTCAAACGGGGAGCTCATCGTGAGTTGTGTCGTTCCTAATTCACCCGGTCATCAAATGCGCGGCGGCGGTACATATCTCAAGTGTTTCACATTACAACGGTAACATTACCTCTTTGAAAACGACATTTCGTGCGGAAATCGAGAATCCAGACCATTCCCTCACGATGCCGACTCACTGTCCAGAGCCGACGGAACAACACCCAAGATCGTTATGGATTGACATGGAAACAATAACCTGAGTTGTTGGGACAACCGTTACAAACGGTATCAAAACTGAGATTATGCAACCACTTAAGACACCCAGATGCCGCAAGAATGAGGTATGCATGGGGGATTTCTGCGCCGTAAGCTGGGGCCCAAAAAGCTTTGCTGCGGCCGGTTGCAATGCACCATCAGTCGTACTGGAGACGCTTGGCGTCTTCGATGAGACCCGGATTCTGCTTGCTCAGATCATCCAGAATTCGTTGGGCCTGCGTTCGCTGCTGGACTGAAATGGATGTATTTTCCTCTGACGCCGCTGCCAGCAGAAACCGCACAATGGTTCGCCGAGTGGATGGGAAATTGTGCTTTGGATCGGCCAGTAATTGGGGCATTAGGGCTGTGGATTCCCAATCCTGCCACCGACGCAAGTCCGCAATGGTCAACTCGACAAACTCGGGGCGTACGAGGAGTTTTCGCATGGCTTGCTGAAGTTGTGGGCGCGGAACACATTGTGGTTCAAAGTCCCACAGGAAACGCATCGCTTTGGCGAGTGCGGCCACTTCCGAACTGACGATTTCCTGGTTGTCGAGAATTGCCTTGTCGAGAACGGTCATGCCCTGTGCACGATTCAGCATGAGATAGCCCGCCATCATACCGTCGATTCCCAGTCGGAACTCCCGTGTGGGCTGGACGATAATGGCTTCCAGAAATCTGGCGTCGTCGGGGCCACCACAGCAGCCGAGCATGAGCCCGTAGAGTCCGCGTCGGGTCGCGTCGCGGGAAGCATCGGTGAGCCATGTTCTCAACAGGACAGGATTAAACTCTGTCGATATGGCCTTAATGTCCTCGTACGACGCGCGGGCAAACTCGCCATAGGCATCGATGGCAATATCCTGGTCGGGATGCTCCAGAAACCTGAGGAAGTAACGCAGTCGTGTTGTGGTACTGACGTTGCTGGAGGGTGCCCGTGCAATGTATTCCCGGGCCTCAGGGCTCAGTTTCTGGGGATGAGTCCAGGCCAGCGTCTCCTTGGCATTGTCGTTAATGAGCAGGAACGGTGCTCCCTTGGTCCCGGAAATGAATTCGTTGACCGTGAGAGACTCATTCTCCAGGAGCAGTCCGTCGGCGTCGACGAGGATTTGTTGGACCACGAACTCGGTCTGACCTGTTTCATCTCCGACAGGAGGTGTGGCCGACTTCCATTCCGCGATGACCGCAGCCTTGGACTGTTTCACCTGCTCGGTGAACGTGAGCGTGGGGACAAGACAGAACTCACAGCCGTCAGCCGACTCTGGAACCAGGCTTGCCAACAACACACCGCACACCAGTGCGAACGGCAATTTGGTAAACCAATCCATTGGTTACTCCGGGGTGATGCAACGTTAGTCGAAGAAGTACTTCTCGGCTGCCTTGACCGTTTTGGGGTCAGACTCGCGCAGCATGTCGAGTGACTTCTGAGCCAGTTCTGTCTGCTGTGGCGTAATGCCAGATTCCGTGTCGGCCTTGGTGGCGATCATGAGGAAGCGGACGATGGCTCGCTTAATGCTGGGAATGTCATACTCTTTCTCGTTGTACAGTCCAACGAGTTGGGCCATCACGCCCCAGTCCTGCCAGCGGGCGAGATCGACAATGACCAGGTCAGCCAAATTCGGACGTCCCAGCAGCACGCGCATCGACTTCCGCAAATCTTCGGCGGGAATTTTCTGGTCGCCGTACGTCCACATGAACCGCAGCGCCTGCATCGCCGCGAAGGTTTCGCTGAAGAGTGTGTCGCTTGGTGCGAGTTTGCTTTCGACCAGTGTGTCCAACCCCTTCGAGCCAGTGAGGAGCAGGTAGCCACCCATGACACCGTCAATTCCGAGGCGGAATTCATCGGTTGGTTCCAGAATTTTCTTTTCCAGGAACTCAGCATCTGTCGGTTCGCCGCATAGTCCGAGCATCATGCCATACAGACCAATTCGGGTGGGGTTTACTTGAGGATCAACCAGCCACTTGCGGAGCTTCTCCTTGGGGAACTGCTCTTTGATGGCCACAATGTCGGCGTAAGGAGCGTTGGCGAATTCGGCGTAGGCATCGTTCGCGATGACACTGTCTGAGTATTCCAGAAACTTGAGGAAGTAGCTGAGTCGTTTGGAGGCAGGCTCTTCCTTGGTGGGAGCCTGTGTCATGTAGTTGAACGTTGTTTCCGTCACTTCCAGCGGACTGCTCCACTCCACGTTTTCGTTGACCGTTCCGAGCAGCACAAACAAATCTCCCGACTTACCAGCGCGGTAGCGGTCGAGCTGGAGTGTTTCGCCGGGCTTCAGTTTGGAAGTGGCGTCATGCACAACGCGGACAACTTCGTAGGTCGTGGTGCCAGCAAACCCTTCATCGAGGTTCGCGGGTTTGCCACCCTTCCACTGCACCAGCACGGCCGCTTCGGAAGAATTGAGTTGCTCAGTCAACGTGAGCGAAGGGGCACTGCAGAACGGACAGGCATTGGCAACCGACACCCCCAGGGCAACGCAGGCCAACAGCACGGAAAAGGAAAAACGCATAACAGCCTCAGTGAAGTCACTCTGTGATGGTCGCATCTTCGATGTGGTACAGCAGGTAAAACTCTTCGTCGTCGAAAATGACCGGGTCAATGACCAACGTCCCCGTCACATCGAACGGACGGAGTTGAATGTAATCGGTCGTTACGTCTTCGCGCAGATTGACCGCAATTTTGTCGTAGATTTTGGCTTTCGGCCCAAAGCAGCACAGGCCGCTGTCCCGCATCATGAGAAAACGGGAAATCCCACTGGGTTTGTTTGGAGGAAACATCCAACCCCGAATGCGAACCTGCTTGCCATTCAAATCATTGAGCCACTCCGGGAAGTAGTCCGCAGCATCGAGCGGGACCGGCTCCATGTTTAGGATTTTCAGCAGGTCCAGGTCATCGTACGTGACTCTCAACTTGCCGTCTGACTCAGGAACGATCACCTTCTCTGGAATGAGCAGCTTGATGCGGGCCACGGGATCGACGACGGTGGTGGCCACTTCCATTGTTGGGCTGGCGGGTGCGGGTAAACGCACGGGCAATGGAACTGCAAACGGGCGCGAGTTGTCGACTGAGAGTTCCGCGACCTGTTCGAGCTTGCTCCCCTCAGGTGAGTCGACGGTTTCCTGCACTTCGGGAGTGTCATCACTGACGACATCCGAGCCATCTGTCGCATCGACAGTTGGAACGCTTTCCGCTGAATCGGTGTTGTCTTCCACCAGATCTTGATTCGTTGCCGAGAACCCGGAGTCTTCGGTCACCACCGTGTACTGGTCGTCGTCTGGTCCGCTACAGCCAACACAGGCCAGGAGCAGGAGCGTGACACAAACAGAACCAAAGGTGAAACGATACATGGGAAACTCAGCGTTCGAACTAGAATTCGCTGGCTGAAAGCGTACACGAGTCCGCATCAATGTGGTAGACCGCATCGGAATCATCACCCGCGAAGTTTTGATTGACACGGAACGTGCCGGACACCGACACCTTGTTGTAAGTGTGGTCGACGTTGAATCCCACCAGGTCCACAGTAATACGATCTTGCACGGCAGGTTTGCCACCGAAACAGCACTGCCCGTTGTCTTTCAGGAGCAGGAATTTCGTCAGGCCCGACGCCTGCTGCGTGGGGAAAATGTACCCCTTCAGAAAGACCTTTTTTCCATCCAGCGCGTCCACTTCTGGCGGAGGCTGCAGTCGCGGTGACGTTTGATCCTGCACGAAGCCTTTCTCGGAAATGTCTTTGTAAAAGCTGACTCGCTGATATCCGTCCGGAACTTCGTTTCTGTACAGGTTGACCTGATAAGCCACTCCAATTGTCGAGCAGACGACGGGAAGAATCATGCCGACAACGGCCATCCAAAGACCGCTGTAGATGTCTCTCGAACGTGAAATCACGACGGCGGAAATCGCGCTCACCACGAGCGCCACAATGGCAATGGGAATAGCAATCCAAACCACCACGGCGAGCGTCGACATCAGCGCCAACACAAATCCGCACACGGCGAAAATGGGCACGGGACGATAGCTGAACTCGCTTCCCCCGTCGTACTCACCGAAATCGGAATACCGATCTGGCTTGGTGGGGCGTTCTTCAAGAACCTGTGTCATGTGTGCAAACCTCGAAAACAACACAACTTGAGAAAACTGACGCGCCGGAAAATGATGAGGCCGTCCGAAAAATACACTTCTCTAAGTATACGCCGTCACCACGCCAGAATCACGCGAAATTGCCCCTCGTTAACAGCTTTTCGTCCGCTGAGTTGACCGCACCTTAACATCCCTTCGCGAAAGACTATTGAGCCAGCACGGGCTGATCACCCGTTCCGTCGGGCGAAGTCATGGGCAATTCGGAAGTGCGAACCGGAGACTCTCGGTTTAAGTCAGGATCAGAATTGGTGTCCAGTAGTGAAACCGGAGTCGCAGGGCTGTCCGCCTCTGCAAACTGCTGATTCCCAACCTTAATGCTGACAATGTGTAACGTGCTTTGGGTCCCCGTGATTGATGTTCTTACGGAAGACTGCGAACTCCCACCGAGAGCCACCTCAATTACCGTGGCGTCGGGGTACTCGAACTCCAGCCGAATGGACGTTGATTGTGGCGGATTCAACGGGTTCCCCCAGTCCTGCCCGTTGGAGAACCGCAGGTCGAACCAGTTCCCCACCTGGGCGATTTGCGGCCGCGTCATGAGCGTTTCCCCATAATAGGCACGCATTTCCGCCAGATGCAGCTGCCACGACTGAGCCGCCCGAATGTGGAGTTCATCGGGGCCAAAACCATATCGCGGCTGGGCTTCTATCGAATGCATGACCCGCGACAGGACGTTCGGAGGCGTCTGCTCTGAACCTAATCGGGCGGCACACCGCAAGAGAACGGGAGCCGGCAATTCGGCCACTGTCTGGTCGTCACGCAGGAACTCGGCCAGTTTTTCGTTGTCATTTGCATGGTAATACAGCGACGCCAGAAACACCTGACTGAGCGGCTTTTCCAAATCCACGTCGAGGTTGCGAAAAATGGCATCTTCCGCATCAGCAATGCGACCGCCTCTTTCCAGAATGCGGGCACAAATCAAGTTCGCTTCCCACGATTCACCCGAGTAGAACAACGCTCGCTCGGCAGCAGCCATCGCACGATCGGATCCCTGCGATTCAAGAATAAGCGCTTCGTTTGCCATCGCCGTGGCCAGCATGTCGTCCTTGCGGAAGTGCCCCTTCCCCAGCTCTTCGAGGCGCTCGTACGTTGAGAGTGCGTCAGGGAGTTGTCCCAGTTGCTGTTGTGTGCGTCCCAGATAATACCAGTAGGGTGGGTACGCTTCCATGAACGGTTCCATGCGGCGAAGCACACGCAGGCGGACTTCGGGATCTTTTTCGTTGATGATCTCTTCCAGGCCATCAAGGTCATCACCCCGCACGAGCCAGCGGTCCGGAATGTTCTTTTTCTGTGCCAGATGCCAGAACGTGTCGAGAAATTGCGACGACTTCTTCACCACCGAGTTAATACGGTTCCGATCCACCTTCAGCAGGTCGTTCTCGCGGTTGTAACTCATTTTGCGATAGTCCCACCACCCGTTGGCTCCCGTGCGAATGGCATTGCCAAACTGCGCGGTGGCAATGTCGGTGGTGAAGGCGACCGCGTCCCACGTGACTTTCTGCGTCAACAATGCGCGATGATGCTTGTGGTACATCTCCCGTTCGCGGTCAGCGACTTCCACCTGACCAATTTCATCGAGCACCGCCGTGTACAGTCCGATGACTTCCGGATCCGAAAGCTGGGTGAGGCTGAGGTTGTTAAGGATTTTCTCCTCTTCCTCGCGCAGTACGTCTTCTGTGGGGGATTTCCGGATGCGGTGAAACGAGGCGCGGCAATAGTTGAGCGTAATGGCCGTCGCCTTCGCTTCGGCCTGGGGATCAACTTCTGGAGCCGCTGGGGCGGCGACGTCATCGGCGAATCCCGGCGTATTGGCAAACAGCGGCAACGACAGCAACAACACCCGCACAATCGCGGAAAGGAGGCGACGAACTTGGTGATACTGTGAAAGCAACATGGTTTCGACATCAGGCTGGGGCAAAACGCAAGGTGCGCTCCACCTCGGACAGGAAGTCAATGGAATGACTCCCAAGGCAGGTCATGTAAGTCCCTTTCCTCACTGTACAGCCCCTCATGGGCAACTCCAGAGGGAGTTCCGCAGATGGCGTGCCTAACCTCATTCGCGATTCCGACGTAACGGTCACGAAGAGTTTGTCGCCTCGTCAAAGCCGTTCATGTTCGGCAATTCCTGCCAATCCACCCCACGTCCCACGGCGCAAATGTTTCTGTAAAGCCCCCAGTGTGTCGTCGGGAACCGCCGTTGCAAAAGCTACAATATTGGGAAACAACAGCGACTGGTGGGGCGGACGTCGCAAGATTTACAACGGTTTTTTATCCGTTCGTACAATTCCGATGAAGCGCTGCGGGTCAGATCGTTTTCGACAGTCAGCCAGTAACCCTCAACGTCTCAACCGTGGCGACGCCACACTCAACGCCTCAACGCCGTCAATACTGGCGACGTCGTGATTGCATGCTTTCATAAACATTGTCAAAGGGCGACTGCCCATGCTTCTCGCCGTTCGATGAAATCATCCGCGCGTAAACGGAGTCGTCGATGTCTTCCGACAAAAAGCGTCCGCTGCCATCGACAAGAATGATATTCACGCCGCCAGGATGATTCGAACTCGGACGCGGCATGTTACCTGGCGAGGCGTTGCGGTTACGCGAGTTGATGCGGCCCACACGAAAGTCAGACGGTTTGGTCGTGGCCAGTGAAAACGAAGAGTGCAGACTCAGGGCCTGTGCCATATTTGCTTTCGGCGCGTCTCCAGAAACATCACCTACACCGTTGGCAGCGTCATCTTGAATCGAAGCTGGCGCACTGGAACTCCCCTGCTCTGCTATGGGGAGAGCAAAACACAAATTGCCCGGCGCCCGCGAGATCCAGCCCCCTTCACCCGTCGCCGGATCAAACGGCACCGTGTCGACATTCTCACTGAGCAAAATAGTCGCTGAGGTGCCATCGCCAATGTCCTCGTAGTTCGTAGAACTCCCAGAGAAAACAACTCCGGTTGCCTTAGTGATTTGCCGATCCCATTCCGTCACTAATCCAACACCATCTGCCTGCCAGTCGTACCCGTCTTGGGAGTGACCATTGTCGATCCGGCTTGCGTTGTTCCAGCGAGAGAGCGTCATGTAACCACCGTTGGCGACGTAGGAGTTTACAGCTCGCTGGTGGCTGAATGGCGAGGATGGACAGCGATAAACAGGCATTTGCCACGCGGCCAATTCTTCAAACGTCTGGTCTCGTGCTGGTGATAGCAAATCCTCATAAAGAGGGCTTCCTTCGATGAGGGGGATCACCGCAACAGTCCAAGGTGTTGGAATGGTGCCGACACGTTCGCTGACGAATACCTCGCCGCCAGCCGAGTCGATCAGCTTGGGAAACGCACCATCAAAAGATGCGGAGTAGTTTATCGCCGCTAACCCCACCTGACGCATGTTGTTGAGGCACTCGGCTTGGCGAGCGCGCGCACGGACCCTCTGCATGCCTGGTAAGACGACAGCCAGCACAGTACCGATAATCCCCAACACGACAACCAATTCGATACGTGTCAGCCCTTTGCGATGACAAATACGTCTCGATATTCGAGCAGCCTGCATTACGTGGTCTCCAAAAACCGAGGAAGCAAATCCCAGCGGAATGTACTACGCGTTCTGAAACGCAAAGCACGGGAGAATCACACGGGAATTCGAATCGATCTCAAAACAAAAGCCGCTTCGACCCTCTGTTTGATCAGCGCAAACAAAAACACGCCCTCCCGGATTCCCGGAAGAGCGTGTGAACTCTCGAAATCGAACAGTCAAAATCGGCTTAGTAACCGCTGAGAATAGCCTGGTTGCCTTTGTTACCGTTCGAGGAAATCAGGCGAGCGTACACCGACTCATCGATGTTCTGAGCAAGGCTCTTTCCGCTGCCGTCAGCCATAATGACGTTGACAACTTGACCGTGCTGTGAGCTTGGACGAGGCGAAGCACCTTCAGGGGCACCTCCCAAACGTGCGTTGATTTTTCCGTACTCGAAGTTAGGTGTTGACAATGAGAACGGCGTCCCCGATGTCCCCAATTCCATCGCGACAGGCTTGTTAGCAGTGAGTGAACCGGCAGTAACAATTCGTCCGACGCCGTTTGATGCACTATCACCAGTTGAAGCTGGAAATGCTGCTCCAGAAGTTTCAGCAATCGGCATGGCGAAGCAGAGGTTGCCAGGTGCAGATGAAATCCAACCTCCCAAGCCAGTCGTCGTATCAAACGGAAGAATGTCGTTATTCTCACTCAGCAACAGAGTCTGTGAAGTGCCGTCACGGATTGAGTCAACTGTGGTCGTGCCACCCCTGAAAATGACTCCAGTTCCCTTGGTCACCTGCTGGTCTTCAAACGTTACTGCCCCTGTTCCGTCCAGCTGCCAGTCATACCCGGTAATTCCGTGACCGTTGGCTGGGTTCGCGGAACCGCTCCAGCGTGACAGGGTCATGTATCCGCCGTTGACTACGTACGACAGCGTACCGGGGAAGTCGGTATTGAGGTCGGATGGGCAATTGAAAGCCGGAATGTCGTTCACAGCCAATTGAGCAAATGTCTCGCTACGGCTGGAAGTCAACAGGCGGTCGTGCAGACCACTCTGTTCGAGCAACGGTAGTACAGCGACCGTCCATGGAGCAGGAGCTGTTGTCGCAGGGCTACCTCCCGACGCAGGAACGACAACCATTTCACCGTTGTCGGTACCCACCATTTGGGGGAATGCACCGTTGTGTGACGACGAGAAGTTAATGAGAGCCAGACCAACCTGACGCATGTTGTTCAGGCACTCAGCCTGACGGGCACGGGCACGCACTTGCTGCACACCGGGCAGAATGAGGCTGGCCAGGATACCGATGATGGTAATGACCACCAGAAGTTCGATGAGCGTGAAACCGCGACGTTGCGGTCGGCTCGCAGGACTACGAAACGCTTTCATGGGATTCTCCAGATTTCGAGAGTGATCCACCCAGGCGGGCGGCAGAAATGTTGAGTCGAGTTCGCTAAGAAACGACAAACAAATGAAAAAGTCTTGAAGATTGTCTCTGATGCAATTTGCCGCAGCATTCCAGGCAGGCCAGTGCATCGAATTGATTCATTTTGCAGCGACCCTCCGGATCACTCCCCATTATTACGACCGCAGTGCGGCTCCGAAAGAGAAAAAAGTGGCTTAACTCCCAGTGTTTTCTCAGCTTTCGTCATTGGTGGCGATTTCGCCAGTTCAAACATTGCAATCAACATGCCAATTGGCTGCCCCAAAAAACGGATTGTCGGGGAGCAAATCAACCACTAAGGCAGCGGTTGCTCATAAATGATGAATTTCCGGTAGTCAAAGGTGTTGGTAATCGGGTCGTACGCCTCCTCCAACCGTGACATGTCCACCAGACAGAACATCCGTTTCATCGGGAAGTCCTCCGCCACCGCACCAATTTGCAGTGCGGACGCACCAGCCGCGTTTGTTACCACATGACATTCATGCATCTGGTAACCAATCCACATGGCATACACGTGGCTCCGTGTGGTCGTCAGGTTGGCGATTTTGGACAGGATTCGATTGCTGGTGTGCACATCAGTATCGAGAGCTGCCGGACTGACCCCAAAATTCGACGCGGTCAGCAATCGATACTGTTCCGTTGTTCCCGCGAGGTTGGGAGACTCCCGCAACAGGCTGTTTTCGACGCTCAATTCTGGACTGATCGTGTTCACAGCTCCGAGAGGCTTGAAGGGCAACGATCCCGGCAGGCCTGGCAGATAGCGTCCCGTCAAATAGTCCACACCGTCCCGAGCGTAGCGGAAATCATCGAACCGGTTGATTCCGGTAATGGGGTCTTGTGTGAGTCGCGTGGACGTGTCGTTTAGTGCGTCAGCCGGGTTTTGCCGATTGAATGCTGCATCATCCATCAGACCAGCATAAACCGTTTCATGTACAACGGCATTCAAGTTCACTTTACCCGCCTTCCGACGCTGAATAGTGACCATGTCATCAATGGCCTTTCCATCTTCCAGCGGCACGTCCAGCAAACCGAGGATACGGAACCAGCGGTTGTTGGCTACATTCCCCAGTCCGCCAGCAGTGGCCGCACTGGGATACGCGAACCGCCGCATGGCAGTTCGATGGCCACTGACCATAAGTGCTCCCCCGCTTCCTTCCGCGAGATTCCGCGTTGGGCCTCCATGCAGTACGTTATTGAATGTTTCTGCATTGGAATGGCTTCGATACCCGTCTAACGGAACGGACATCAACTCCATGACCGACGAGAAATCGCGATCGTAGTGCGGTTGCCACGCGTTGAAATTCGCGGTCGCAAGGGCATCGTTCTTTCGATTACGCTGAGTAGCCGTCGTCGGTGCCCGTGTCCCTTCCAGCGTGTGTGGCAATCGCATCGAATCGACCGCTTGCATCCCGTTTGGAGGCCTGTTAGGGCTGTTGTTAGGTAATGACACCCCGGAATTCTGGCGAACGAACTGCAAGCCAGCGAACGGTTCGGGACGCTCGCGGGTGCGAACCCCATCAAGTGGATTTGCTCCCGTTCGTCCCATGAGCGCTTCCCACACCTGGTCCTGTGTTGCTTGCGTCGAACCATTGCTGTTGCCGTTTGCATTGCCGTTGGCATTTCCATTGGCGTTGCCGTTGGCCGTTCCACCATTGGCAACACCGTTGGCCTGGCCTCCAGTGGTGACTTCCAGCGGATTGAAAACGTACGACTCACTGACTTGAACTCGGTCCACCTCAATCCATTCGCTTTCGCCAATCCCTGCACCGTTCAGGTTTCGTCGCCGCTGCAACACAATGTCAAATTCCAGTGGATTGGTCACCGTACCCATGTTTCCGATGGATTCAATGGGCTTCTCTGGTCCCGACAAGGTGTAGAAATTCGAGTGGGTGGTTTCAGTAGTACTCAAGTCCAAGTCGGCCAGAGCCAATGGGATGTCTGTATTGACCTGAACGACATGCCCTCCTCGATGATGAGGTACAAATGTCTCAAGGTCGTCATTGTTGGCACCCGTTCCATCGACAAAGTCCGCGTAAAAATCGGCCGGAATCCTGTCGCCGTTTGCATTACGGACGTCCCCGTCATGTGTGCTGATAAGGAAGTTTGCACCTGCATTCACGCTCTTCGGCGCCGTCGCACCAGGGCTTGTAAACGTCACCGCTGCCTTCACCGCATGGTCGTTTCGATCGGTTCTGACAATCCGCCACGACTCATTCGGTAGCGACACAGGAAAGGGGCTGTTGTTCCGCAATTCGACATACAAAAAACGGTGTTCTTCAAAGTTGTCGTCATCATTGTGCAGCGTTCTGGTCAGGTCGATTCCCTGGTTCTGGGCACGAATGACGAGCGCCTCGCTGAGTGTCAACGAAACTTCTTCCACACCGTACACCCAGCCATAGGTGTCGTTGTTTGGGTCGTTGTCGGTGGACGGATCGGCGTTACTAGGTATGTCCCAGCCATCTGTTAAATCGTAGTCGAACTCGAAACGGGTAATGACGTTGTCACGGTCGAGTGCATCTACGTAGTTCACAGCGAACTGTGCCATTTCACGAATGCGCTGGCGAACGTCGTGCATTCCATCTCCGTCGGCGTCGGTCGCATCTCCCAAATTATGGCCGTTTACGGCATAGTTACGGTTATCGCCGGAGGTAGGATCAACCCCACCCAGCGTGTAGAGCAACACGAAAATATCCCGGGCCAACCGCTGACGGTCGTACCGTGCCCACACTTCTTGGGCGAACTTGTCTGAGTTGCAGGTGTTGAGCGTCACTGCCGGGAATGTACCGCCCGACTGGGACGGAATGTTTGGATCCAAATCGCTGAGCGTCACGGCAGGATGGTCTTCATCCACATTGCGGAACCCTGTGACGACATTGCCGTGATACATCGGACGCGGTGTACCAGCATTGTCGAGATAGCCGTTGGTATCCGTATCCGTCGAAGCGAACACCGGGTGCGGCATGAGTTCACGGTAAATAGGATTCCCGTCGGGATCGAAGTTTACCAGCAACCGATTAATGTCGAGTCGGTTCTGTGGCAACAGACGACCACCACCAATACCCCCGCTTTGACGTGCACCGTCAATGGTGAGCAGACGACGCACGACTGGTCGGAACGGGTCGCTCGTATTAATCGGCGCTGCTGAAGGTGTTCCGGCAGGATCAAAAACTGGCATGAACTCATGGCGCGAGGAAATGCCCGCAGGACCAAACGCTGGCGGGAAACGTCCTTGGTCATTGAATTCCCACGACCGGGTTGGCCAGTAGTTGAAACTGAATTCGTTGCGGTCAAAGCTGGTTGTTGTGAACTGCTGCCGAATGGTTGCGGCCTGTGTATTGTCACGCAGGTTGAAAGAGGCCAGGTTCTTCACAATCGACTGTTGTCCCAGCGAACTGGCGTCCCGGTCTGTCAATCGTAACGCGGCTGTTTCTTCGGGACCGAATACACTGTCGTTGCGATACAGCGTAGTGTGACGAAAACTATCTTCGTGAATCATCTTGTCTGGCTCGTTTACGAGACCAGCAATCCCGCCAGGCTGCAATGCACCGGCACCGGCTTCACGGAACGTGTCTACGCCATGCAGTGTTTCGTCACCCGCTTCCTGATCTTCCCAATACGGTCCGTAATGGCTGCCATAGTCGGGCCAAATGCCAGGCAAGTTGTTAAATGTGGTGACCGAACGCCTGTATGAATTTCGCCGAACGCTGCCTGAATCGGGGAAGTAAGCCACCCCACGATAATCCAACGGATGCACAAACGGTGGCTGACTGATATTCGTCAAATATCGGTCTTGGTGCTGGCGCCCGCCTAGGAAGAAGTCGAAGTCCTCATCCCCTGGTAACGTGAGCGACATACTGCGATCGTGGTCTTCAAAATCAAGAGTTCCATTGCCGTTGATGTCCTCACCCGCGTCCAGGCTCCCGTTGTCGTTGAGGTCTTCCAACAGGTCGAGCGCGCCATTGAAATTCAGATCCTCAAAAAACCTTCCAGCCACGCCATCCGTTCCCCAGCGGCCGGGAATTTGATTGCGACCTCGCAGCAGGAAGAACAACTCCATGTTTGCCATACTCAGGTGCTTTCGCCTGTTCAGAACCTCAGCATTCGGACGAGAGAAATAATCGTCAATGGGTACCGGCTGCAATGGCCCGCCGGGGCTTCCACTGGGAGGGGCAAGCGGATTCATTCTCCAGTAATCAGTCAACAGCGAACTAATGCTGCCGCCATTCGTAAAATTGCTGTTATGTGGAGACGCAAAGAATCCCCAGGTGGGATTGATTTCCGTTACCGACTTCCCCATGTTCGATCCACTTATTGACATGGGGCTCTGGTCGGTCGGTGGATCGCCAGCACTGGTGTCGTTTCGTAGCGATTGAGCATCAAGAGACACTTGCGGAAGCGAGGGGTTACCGAACGTGTCGAACTGCATTAGCCGACGGTTCTCGTTGCCATGAGCCGATAAGTTGAACAACCCGTCCTGTTCCATGATTTTCACAGCGAAAATCGGCACCACCTGACGACCGTCTGGCAAATCAAAGTGAGGATGGTCCAGGTCCAGCCGAATGGCATCGGCCTGGCCGTCGCCGGTGACGTCGATGTCGTAGTCGTAATTGGCCGTGTTTGTCCAAGCTCCAGCGCTCATCAACTGCGGGTTACCCGGAGTCCACATGCCAGGGAATGGATTAATGATTCGTGAACGGTCACCACTTTGAGCAACAACGGCAGACCGCAAGAATCTCAGTTGCCCCGGAACAGCAAGATGTGACGGATGCGGCCGGAACGACTGAAAAAATGCAATTTGATCCAAATCGCCTGAGCCGCGGTAATCGGGACACAGTTGAATCGGAAAGAAGCTTGGTCGCAAAATGCGAACAGGATTTGTCGGGTTGGTCAGGTCAACGTAGTCGACGGCCAGGAATGGGGCATTCAGGTCAGGATAGGTATATCCCGCGTTGGTATAAAACTTGTGCGAACGCACTGCGCCACCGTTGGCAGCAGCACTCATGTTCAGGCGAAAACCCTGGCCATTCGCTCGGACACCGTAGTCGAGCAACCCGTTTCCGTTGACGTCTTCTCCCCCATCAAGAGCGCCGTTTCCGTTGATGTCCTCAAACACCTCAAGCGTTCCGTTACCATTCAGGTCTTCACTCGCGTCGAGCAGGCCGTTAAGGTTGAGGTCTTCACCGGGATCGAGGATTCCATTTCCGTTGGCGTCTTCGCTGGGGTCTAAATTTCCATCACCATCGAGGTCTTCGGAAATGTTGTAGCTGACAATCCAGTCGCTATCGGTTTGGGCGTCATTGCGTCCATCGGGATACGTCGCGCTGTCCGTCCCCGAAATCACCTGCATCGTGAGGCCAGGACCGCTATACGGCGTAAGCTGTCGTGCCGACCCATTACCGTTCATCGGTCCCAAAATGTGTCCCAGCAGTGACCAGTTACTGCCGTAAATTGCGCTGCGTGAATATTCGTCAGGCGTGCTGACAATGAATTGTCGCTGAGCGACGTTGAAGATTTCATCATCGTCGATGTTAATGTCTTCGGCATCGGCAACGTTCTGCGCATTGAGCGCTTCGTCTACCGTGAAGTAGTAGAAGAACAATCCCAGGACCAGCAGCGTGGTCATGAGTGCCAGCACCACAATAATGACAGCGCCCCCGGTGCGGGAGTTGTGTCGTGCGGTTGGTGAAGTAATGTGCTTAATCATGGGACCCTCCTGATGAAATCAACAGGCGGTTGAACCAGACCAGCGGTTGCGGATGCCCCAAACTGTTTGAGGCGGCACCGTGGTCGACTTTGTTTCGATAGGGAATTATAGGCACCGGGAACTGAGTCCCCGGGTTATTCGACGAAGGAATGGTACAACGTCAACTGACGTTCAATCTTACTTCTGATGTCGCGGTACCGAATGGTAATCCGAATAGTTTCCAGACCGACGCGGTTGTCAAAACACTGCCAGACAACTTCCTGAGCCGTGTTAGCGTTTTCGCGCACAATGGCCCCATGCTGCCGCGGCCACTCGGGCTCTTTGAAACTTGTGACGCCGCCTTGTACGCAGCGATAAACGAATGCGAAATTATCGTCGTTAAGTGTCGCACTATCGACGTAGTCAGGGAAAATGTAATCTCCGACGTTCACCGCTTGTCCTGCCGACCAATCGACGCGAACCGGAGGCGCTGGCGTAAGCGGCAAAGTTGTTGGAGGCGATTGAAGGTACGGACGAAATGGCGGTTGCACACCGATGTCCGGGTGCCATGTGTCGAAGACGCGATTTTCGATTGGGGTACGCGGACCAAACGCGGCATTCGTTCGGTTGTTGATGTGAAAATTGCCAATCGACAACATCGTCGTACCTGAATTTGACTCATCGTGACCGAGGTCAACCCAGGCACCTTGATCTCGAATGCCATTGCCATTGAGGTCATCGACGCCGGGGATGTCGATGGTTCCATTACCGTTTGCATCGCCTTCAATGAAACCGGCGTCCCACACTTCAATGTCAAACTGGCTCACGTCCTGCAGCAGTAAATCGGCACCTTGCCGAGGACCTGGACCACCCGATGTAAAGTCGGTCAGCAGAGAATCGACATTCAATGTGAAGCCACCACCAGCACGCGGGTCGACTGCCTGTCCCGGATAGAGAAACGCGGCATGTGAAGTTTCAGCCTGCGCAAATGTCCCAATGTAATTGGGAATCGGAGTGGCCAAATCGTATTCGACGGGATTTCCAAGCAGGTTCAAGGGGTTGTTCACGTCGGTGGGAATAAACCCGAATCGATACCGTGGTGCCGCCAGAGGATACACGCTACGGCCAGCGGAATTATTGAGTGATTCGGGGCCAAGAAACTGTAAATAACTGCCACCTGCCCCATCCGCCACGCGCGTGGCTGCGTAATCGAAGTCGTTGTAGAACGAACCGCCAGCGTAGTTCGGGTTCCCCGCGTGCCAGAACGGAACTCTCGTACCCGGTGGAGCAGGAGTTGTCGTGGGCTGCGAAGAATAATCCGATTGCCCTAAGGGCGCTTCCAGCGGATTGCGAATGAGCAATTCACGGCGATACAAATTGCCGCCTCGCAGGAAGTAAATAACTTCCGCATAAGGAGACATTCCGGAGGCATTGCCAGCAACTCCGTCATCGCGGTCGGGCTCGTTATTTGAACCTCCCAGCGAAATTGCCTTTCCGGAAAGTGGCGTATTGTCAGCGTTACGATGGCTGGAGCCGACGTAAATTGTGAAGTGAATGGTGTCGTCGGTCGGGTCGTCGGGGTCGTTCTCAGAAATGTACATGAAGCCCAATTGTCGGGGATCGACTTCATCACCAGGAGCCAGTGGGACAATCCCTTTGGTTCCTGCGGTGGTGAGTTGCCGAAACGTCATTTTCTCCAAATCGCGACGGATAATGGAGTCAACCGTCCGGGCTTTGGAGTCAACATTCGCCAGACCGCGCTGCTCGGTAATGGTACCGACAGCCGCTCCATAAATGCTGGCAAAGAGCAGCATAATGAGCAGCACCAGCGCCGTAGCAACGAGCATTTCCACCAGCGTAAAGCCAGCAGGAACAGAGGGCGAATTGTGAAGGCGTTTTCTCATAGGTCAAACATCTCCACAATGCCACGCAACAGCACGACGCGGTCAACTTCGATGGGCCTCGTGGCATTTCCCGCAAAAGTCGGGCTGTTAATGGCCCGGTCGACCGTAATGACTGCCGAACGATTTCCTTCGTCGATTGTCGACGAGACGATTTCGTACCATTCGACACCGGGACCATCGGGACGGGCCCGCATAACGTACTTCCCTTCCTGGATGAACGGGCGAGGCTCATTGGCACCCCAGGAAATGTAAATCTGGTCGTTCTGCGGGGGGCCAGTCCAGCCGTTCAACAGGACAGTATCTGTCGGTGTATAGGGGCCATTTACTGGATCGTTCGCAAACACCGCGCGGTACACATGCTCTTCACCCGGCAGGAACTTGCGTTTGAACAGCACCACCATTTTGATGGTGGGATTGTTCGGAATGGAATTGTTGATGGTGGCAATCCAGGTGTAACGGCTGTCAAATTCTTCGACTGAAACCTCGCCCAAATCATTCCGGATTACGGCGGGAATCGCCTCGCCAAACGTCAACTGATTATTGTTAAACGAAACCGGGGTCCCGCCTCGCGTGACCGAACGAGTTCCGTCCGAATTACGAATAACGACACGAATGAAACGATTCCCAACAAAGAGTCCTGACGTGGGCTCCAATTGAATTACGTTTGCCGGAAGCGATGAATCTGAAATTCCAATGACGCGTGTCGACTCGGACCAAGCATCAGGATGGGCCGCCACAGAATACGCTGAATCCACTCCTGCAATAGTATCGGTGGGGATACCAGCGTTAACGCGCGGCAGACCGCGTGTCCAGCTTGGGATGGAACCGGCCAATGGTCCGCTTCCAGATAGGCCGAGCTCTGACACGGACACTCCAATCGTACCAGATGAATCGGGTACTGCCCCTGTTACATCAGTGCTGTAGCAGCCGAATTCTCCCCAAGCATTCCCCAACAATGTTTGATCACCAACGGGCCCAAATGTCGCAGCGCCAAGTGGATCGACCACCCAACTGTTGTATGGGAGGATCGTTGGATTGAGCGTGTTGGCCCAAACTGGGTTGTCGACGGGTTCCCACGCAACGACATTGTTCTGGAAATCACCGCCGCCAATTCCAGTTCTTACAATGGCCCCCATTGCAACACGATAAGGACCGAACGACTGCAATGACCAGTTTGGCTCCTTTAAGCCTGACGGGCCAGCGGGGACAACAGTAACACCGGCCGGATTCGAGTCGAGCCATTGGAGAGCAATGGCTCGGTACGCACGAAACGGCTCTGAGCGATAACTCCCATTCTTCGGCGTTGGAACAACCACATCATTTGTGTTGTAGGTCCACCGTGCCTGCCACGCATTCCCCTGAGCCACACCGCTCGCGGTGTTAACCGTCAAATAGCCGGGGTTCGTGCGAAGATACTGTTCGACGTTCCCCTGCATGAGTTTTGCATTCGTCAGTTGCGTCGCTTTGATGGAACTGAGAATGGAAATGGGAAACAGGGCGAACACGGAAGACACGCCAATGCTCAAAATGAGAATGGCAATGAGTACTTCGGTAAGTGAAGCACCGGAGCGTCCATTCGATTTGCGATTGAGTGAGGAAAGGATGCGCATTAGTTCGAGTCCTCCTTTCCATAGACCGCATAGCGGTAACGGTTGGTATTCATTGGCCCGGTCGCGGTCGTGTCGACCTCGGCACCATACGTTTGTGCTGTGGCGGTCACGAGCGTGACGAGTCGGTTTTCGTAGGCGTCGTCAATGGTACCGAAGTAGGGATAGCTGGCAGCAATGAGCGGTGATGCAGGGTTTTCTGTCGCGTCTCGCCGATCTGCGAAAAAGAAGTGCAACATCCCGGCTGTAGCGAGCGATCCCTGCAACTTACCTGTGGGGGTCAACATGATATCCATGTTTCCCGAGTATGGAGCCGATCCATTTCCAAGACGCCATGCAAACGGAATCTGTGAGGCATCGAGGTCGATGGCAATATCCTGCGGCAGGACAATAGGCTCTGCACCAGGCAGCGCGACTGGACCTAGTTCGATTTCGTATGGAATTCCAGTTGTATTGACTTGCGAATACGGTTCGGCAAGCCGAATGGCAACGCAACTCGTTGAGCCGTCAACATACGCAGCATCCACGTTTTGAATACGGTACCACCTTCGAGCAGCGCCAGTGCCAAGCCTAATTCTTAGACCGTTATCTCTCACTGCTTCAAATGTCAGTGCATCGGAATTGCCTAAGTTTAACAGTTCCAGATATTCAGCGGTCGCCGGAGCAACATTTGGAACGAAAACAATATACTGGTTCACAGTTCCCGACCCACCGTTCGCAGGAGCCAGTCCATTTACCATGAAGCTCCCGGTCGCGTTCGGTAACGCTCCAATTTGAATGACCGAATCGACCAGTGAGGGGTCATCGGTGCTGGCGATAAGACGAACACCGCGGGGGAGTTTGTCGTGGATGGCACGCGAGCGGGAGTTGTTTATGGCTCCCATGAACTGCGTCGTGCCATTCCGCAGGCGATCGGTATCGCTCAGGCCGCGGTAGGCACCAATGGCGATAATGGCCAAGATGGAAAAAATGGCAATCGCCACCAGCATTTCCACCAGCGTAAAACCGCCGCGCGGGGCACGTTGTTTCAGGGAGCGAATTCGCATAACTAATTCCCTCCCTGATGGTTCGTGATGTTGTCGTATGTGTCGTCCGGAACAGTGGGAACGCACAAAATTGTCGTGCGATCGGTACCCGACGTGTCATTTGGACTGGTCAGTCCAAATGACTGATCTGGGCCAGCGGACACGAGTAGCGGAGCGTAGTATGTACCGAGATGGTGGTAGACAATTCCGACCGGATACGAAGAGCCTACTGGAATGGGCTGATAGAGCATGGGATCGCCACCACTTGTGTATGCAAACCCAGAAGTCGCGAGCGAATTCGTGGGGTCAAGCGGATCGAGAGAACCCGCACCGACCGTATTGCCCGTGACATTGGGGAAGAGTGCGATACGCACGCTCGAGTTGCCACTGGCAGAAAACAGGGCCGTCGGCGTGTTGTAAAAACGAATGGGAGTACCCCAGTCATCAATAAATTCGGGTAGTCCGTCTTCATCAGTGTCGCCGATGTGGTCGGCATCAATTTGATCGAGCAGGTTTGTGCCGTTGGGGCTGCTGATGAGAAGCAGGTAGAGCAATTCTGGGTTATGATGATCTGGTGAATTGGCTAACGCCGCCTGTACGTTTGCGTAGGTCCAGTCAACGGCGTCGGAAAATGGATCATTGGAGGGCAGCCTCGGAGTGGGGTCATATTTCTTTGACAGCTTGCCAATGGCTGCCTGGATTCGCTTAGCGATTGGCCCGATACCGGTCGTTGCTTCAGTCGAATCATCTGGAATTGCAGCAAACGCGGGGTTTGTACCACCTGCCACACCACTGAAACCATAGGTGTCTTCCCAACGCTGTGGAAACATGCCGAGGTAGCGGTTTTGTCGCACCATGGCATTGAGTTGAGACTCAGTCCCACTGTAGCCGTAGCCAGTCGTTCCCAGGGCCGCACGCCCAGCGGCCAGATTCTGCCACTCGGCTTTCAACGCAGCTTTCCGTTCCTGTTCGGTGAAGTCCTGCAGCATGTCCCGGAAATCGGCCTGGAGGACGGTATCAAGTTGAGAGAGTGTGATTTGCGTTGAGGCGATACGCGCCCGCTCACCTGACTTCCCCAAGGTAACGAAGGCGAGGCCCATGAGAATGGTCAGAATCGTAATGACAGCCAGCAACTCGAGCAGCGAGAATGCTGCTCGGTGCGTATTTCGGGTTGTCGTACGGGTTGATTTCATAACTCAATCCAACAGGGCAATGTGGCCGGGGCCAGAGGTCGCAATATCGCGGATACCTAGTTCAACTCACGTCCCCAGAAATTCGTAATGTTGTCCTTTTCGTAAGTCGTGTCACGTACACCCGCCGCATAGGTCTCCGAACCGGCGGCCGGAAATGACCCGTCGAAAACGCCACCGGAACCAAATTCAAAATCAAATCCCGCGGAAATGATCTGGAACTTACTTGGATACCATGATGCGCTCGGCGATGTGGGTACTGGGTCTGCTCCACTCGCGGCACTGTTGGCTGTAATGTAGTGGGAGACGAACGTCGCGACTGACGACTCGTCATCGAATGTGCCCGCCGTCTGGTCAAGACCTCGCGGGCGATATCCAGTGCCCTCGTAGGAACTGAAATACTGCAGCGGCTGTGTTTGGTCGGGCAGAGCGTCGAGATACTCGGGGAAGCCATCCCCATCGGTATCGATGAATCGGTCGCCAATGAATGTTTCGTAGTAGGGCCCACGGCGATTGGTAACAGCAGCAGGAGTTCCAGCAGGCTGACTTCCGCCGTAACTTGACGGTGCGAAGGGCGACTGCGGATTTGCAGCGAACCCGGTTGGCTGCCAGTTCACATTATAGTTGTTGGTCGTTGTTGCAACACGGTCGTCAACACCACCCAGGAAGAATACAAGGCATTCAGCCCCATTCAGGATAAAGTAGTCGGTTGTGGTGCCATTGCCATTCAGGTCGATGTTCTGCGTGAAATCATACCTGGGCCAGATACGCCTGATCGCCGCCCGGCTGATTATGCGGTACTGTTCGCCATTTGTTGGATCGGAACCCCAATTCTCGGTTGCACCACTGCCCTCTCCCGCTTCATATAGAATGACGAAACTTGGAGGAGTCGAACCGTACTCCATCTGAAAGTCGGCAATCGCCTTTTCAAGATTGGAAATCTCCACCGTGCATGCGGTGCGCCGCGCTGTCCTCGTAGCGTTAAACACGCCGACTACAAGAAAGCTGATGAGAATGGTAATGATGGTGATTACGATCATCAGTTCGACGAGCGTGAACGCGCCTCGCCGATGCGAGATTCGAGGACTCCGGGTCTTCGCGTACATGCAAAACTCCTAAAACTCACGCTCTTGAGGCAGTTCCCCGGACACCTGTGTCGTTTTGCAGCAGTGCAGTTTTCAATTTGCAGCAATCGGTGTCTGGTGGGGTTTGTAATTCACTATGTCGCATTCGCCGTGCCAATTGAGGGACAGGCGAAGCAAACCGGGCCAATTCACAGGAATTGACCCGAACATTCGGTTTATGACAAGTCGTTCAGCAGCTTGACCAGCGGCATGAACAACGCGATGACAATGAAACCGACGATGAGACCAAGCACCACCACCATGATGGGCTCAAGCAAACTCACCAGGCTCTCCACCAGCACGGAGACTTCTTCGTCGTAGACGTCCGCCACTTTGTAGAGCATGTTGTCGAGAGCACCGGTCTCTTCACCCACGTCGACCATGTTGACCACGAGGTCGTCCACAATACGCGTTTCGCGTAACGGGACGGCCATGGTTTCACCTTCACGAATTGACGCGTGAATGTGGTCGAAGGCCTTGCGGAACACTTCGTTCCCCGCGGTGTCACGCGCAATCGAAAGCGCTTCCAGAATCGGTACGCCGGACGCAATAAGCGTTCCCAGCGTTCGGCACGTGCGGGCCACCGTCGACTTTCCGATGATGGCCCCCAGAATGGGTAGCTTTAAGGCAATTCGGTCAATGATATACGCCCCCGTTTTATTCTTCTTGATGATTTTGATCAGCAGCCACATGCTGAACGGAATCACGGGGATGAGGAACCAGTACTTCACCACCATATCGCTCATGTCGATCAGGACCTGAGTGATTTTGGGAAGTTCCACGCCGAAGCCAATGAAGATGTCCTTAAACTTCGGAATAATCCAGTACATGATGAAGCCGACGATGAGCGTGGCGACCGTAATAACCGCACACGGATAAATCATGGCTCCCTGCACCTTGCGGCGCAAGCTCATAGAACGCTCTTTGAATTCAGCGAGACGCTGGAGAATGATTTCCAGTGCACCACCGGCCTCGCCGGCTTTCACCATGTTGACGTACAGGTTGTCGAAAGCTTTCGGCTGTTTGGCCATGGCTTCGGACAATGTGTTTCCGGACTCAATGTCTTCAATGACACCAATGAGTGCGTTCTTCAGCGGTCCCGGCTTGTCCTGGTTTTCCAGAATTCGGAGGCTTCGCAGAATCGGCAGGCCAGCGTCTTGCAGCGTCGAGAGCTGCCGCGTGAACGTAGTGAGTTTCTTGTTGCTCACGCCACCAATGGTGAAGGTGGTTTTCTTTCGCGCGGCACGTCGCTCGGGAGCCTTGGCTTCTTTTTTACGCTCAACCTTTTCGGTAATGCGCGTAACAAAGAACCCTTTCTCCCGGATGATTTGCTGGGCATGGTCTTCTGTTTCGGCCTCGATTTGATCTTTGATCTCAAGGCCGGTCTGGTTGTCCATCGCCTCGTATTGAAAGACGGGCATGTCAGTTCTCCCTGCACAGGGCGTCGCAGCCGGATGGGCCGCTCAGTGGTTCAGTAACGTTGTGTAAATAGGTGGAGCGTACGCTAGTCCAAATCTTCCATGACGGTTTCGCGTACAACTTCGTCGATGGTGGTGAGACCATCAAAAATGAGTTTCAGGCCCGACTCTCTCAGGGTTGTCATCCCCTGGCTTCTTGCAAGGTTTCGCATTTCATCGACGCTGGCATCTGACGAGACCATGTCGCGAATGTCGTCGTTGATTTCCATGAGTTCATAAATCCCGGTCCGGCCTTTGTAGCCAGCGTTGTTACAACGTTGACAGCCCTTGCCGTAATAAAACTTGTAACGACGAGCCTGCTCAATGGGCAGTTGCAATTCCATGAGCAGTTCATCGCTGGGCTCGAACTCGGTGCGGCATTCCACACAAATGCGGCGGACCAGTCGCTGTGCCTGCACGGCTTCAACGGTCGCGGTAATCAGGAACGGAGGCACCCCCATGTCGCGCAAACGCGTGACGGCAGTTGGGGCGTCGTTCGTGTGCAACGTGCTGAACACCAAGTGGCCGGTAAGTGCACTTTGTACGGCGATTTCGGCGGTTTCGTAGTCTCGAATTTCGCCGACGAGGATTTTATCAGGATCGTGACGCAAAATTGCTCGCAGTGCGGCGGCGAACGTCACGTCGATGTCGGAGTTAATGGGGACCTGGATGAGCCCGTCGATGTCGTACTCGATGGGGTCTTCAGTCGTGATAATTTTGGTCTCGATGTCGTTCAACTCATTCAGAGCTGAATAAAGCGTCGTGGTTTTACCGCTACCGGTTGGGCCAGTCACCAGCACAATGCCGTTGGGGCGGTGAATGATTTCACGGAACCGGGACAGAATGTGCGGGTCCATCCCGATTTTGTCGAGGCTCAACTGCACAACGGTACGGTCCAGCACGCGCATAACGACCGCTTCGCCGTGCATGGTGGGCAGAACGCTCACACGCAAGTCGACCGAGTTTCCGCCGACGTTCAATTCGATACGGCCGTCCTGCGGCAACCGCCGCTCGGCAATATCGAGGTTCGCCATAACCTTGATACGACTCACAATGGCAGCAGCCAGGTGACGTGGCGGCGGTACCATTTCGTAGAGCACGCCATCGGCACGCACGCGAATTTTGAACTCTTCTTCGAACGGCTCAAAGTGAATATCGCTGGCCTGATCTTTAATCGCCAGCAGCATCACCATGTTGAGCAGCTTACGGATGGGGTGCGAATTGGTGATTTCGTCATCGGCCCCCAGTTCGATGGGCCCCATCGCAGAGCTGAGCGACTTCGTACCCGTCTCGATATTTTCGAGCTGATCCATCAGCCCTTCCATGTCGTCTTGCCGCGTGGCGTAGAAGCGACCAATGGCTTCTTCGACTTCTGGAAGCGAGGAAACCGCACCGCGCACTTCAAACCCGAGGAAGTTCCTCAAGTCGTCGAGGGCAGCGAGGTTTTGCGGATCGGCCATGGCCACTGTGAGGATATTATCCTTCAGTGAAATCGGCATAATTTTGTAGACGCTGGCCATCGTTTCGGGGACGAGTTCCAGCACCTTCGGCGGAATGGCCGTCTCGGCGAGGTTCACAACCGGCATGCCGAACTGTTCCGCGAGCGCCTCGGTAATTTGCGCTTCGGTAACGAGGTCCATCCGTTTGGCAACCTGCCCAATGACCTCGCCCGGACTCTGCTTCTGCTCTTCGAGCACGTCCCAGAGCTGGTCCTCGGTGAGGTATCCCAGGTCGACCAAAATCTGTCCTAGCTTCCGCTGGGCCATCCATACTATCCCGGTTGGTGTAAATTAAATTCAGAAGGGCTTTACCAATCTCGCTACCTGTCACTGACATTAGTCGTCGTAGTCGTCATCCTCGTCTTCGTCTTCATCGAACACGCCCTTCTTCGCATTCATGATACGCTGCTTCAGTTCGCCGGCCTGATTCGCACGTCGGACAACTTCCTCTTCTTCACAAAGCTGTTTGCGCCACAAGTCGAAGAGGGCATCGTCCAGCAGTTGCATGCCGTGCTTACGTCCGGTCTGGATCGCTGAATTGATACGGAAGGTCTTGGCTTCACGAATCAGGTTCGCAATGGCGGACGTCACCACGAGCATTTCGTACGCTGCAACCAGGCCTTTGGGTTTGCGCGGCAGCAAAGCCTGGCTGAGAATTCCAATAATCGCCGCCGAAAGCTGCGTACGAATTTGTTCCTGCTGGTTGGTGGGAAACACGTCGATGATACGGTCGACGGTACCCTGAGCACCGGTGGTGTGCAGCGTACCGAACACCACGTGCCCCGTTTCCGCCGCCGTAATGGCCGACGAAATTGTTTCCAGGTCACGCATTTCGCCCACGAGAATGGCGTCGGGGTCCATACGCAGAGCACGTCGCAGAGCTTCAGGGAAGTCGGGAACGTCCACGCCGACTTCACGCTGGTTGACCGTCGACTTCTTGTGTTCGTGGTAATACTCGATGGGGTCTTCGAGCGTGATGATATGATGGTCCAGGTGGTCATTCATCCAGTTGATCATACTTGCCAGTGACGTCGTCTTTCCGGAACCAGTCGGCCCCGTCACGAGAAACAGGCCACGCGGACGCTGAATGAGTTGTTCGCAAACAGGCGGCAAGCCGAGCTGCTGAAACGTGAGAAACTCGTTGGGAATACGTCGCAACACCATTCCGACATGGCCGCGCTGCTTAAACACGGCGACGCGGAATCGAGCTTTGTCGCCGAATGCGAAACCAAAGTCTGTTCCGCCGCGTTCCTGGAGCTCCTGCTGATTTCGCTCCGGCGTGATACTTTTCATCAGGCCGACGGTGTCCTCCGGCTCGAGAGACTTGGTCTCCAGCCGAATCATGCGACCGCCCGAACGCACCACGGGCGGTTGACCTGTTGTAATGTGCAGGTCGCTTACCCGTTCGCGCACAACGGTTTCCAGCAGCTTGTCAATCTGCAGCGTTGCCATCCAAACCTCTTGTTAATCAATGTGATGGGCGACAGACCGAGAATCAGCCAAGATCGATGGGACGGGGAGATGGGAGAAATGATGAAAGAAAAACGGAATCTCCGCCTCATGCCAACATTTTCCGCGCAGCAGTCCCATTGGACAACTTTGATGCTGCAAACTCTCGCGTTTCGTCCCAACTCGCCGCCTCAATCGCGGCGAGCCAGCTGCTCCCTTTCTTAATGTCCCCCAGACCTCAACTTGAATGCTTCCGTTATCGTTGTAATCCCGTCCATTGCCTTTTCCACGGCGTCTTCAACCAGCGTCTTCATACCAAACAGCCGGGCTTGTCTCCTGATGTTCTGGGCAGGCTCGCTGCGGAACGCCATGTCACGCAGGGTGGCGTTCATTAACATCAGTTCAAATACGGCTTTACGGCCACGAAACCCGGTGTGCTGGCAGTTCTTGCATCCCCCGCCCCGGCGCCAGGTTGCATCGGGGTATTGCTCTGGTGAAATCTCGAACAAATCGAGCTCAGCGGCATCGGGAACGTAAGGCTCGCCGCACTTGGCGCAGACAACCCGAACCAGACGCTGTGCCATGACCGCCATCAAGCTAGATGCGACAAGAAATGGCTGAACACCCATATCGATCAACCGTGTAATAGAACCGGGCGCGTCGTTCGTGTGGAGTGTACTGAATACCAAGTGTCCAGTCAAAGAAGCCTGAATAGCCATCTCGGCGGTCTCCGTGTCCCGGATTTCGCCGACCAGGATGACGTTCGGGGCTTGGCGTAGCATCGAGCGGATGATGCGGGCAAAGTTCAGCCCGATGGTGTGCTTCACTTCGCACTGATTAATCCCCGGGAGGTAGTATTCCACCGGGTCTTCCGCGGTGATGATTTTGCGGTCTGGGCGGTTCAGTTCACCAAGAGCACTGTACAGCGTCGTCGTCTTGCCGCTACCCGTGGGACCAGTCACCAGGAAGATGCCGTTGGGGCGGCGAATGATGTTCTGGAACTTCCGATAGTTTTCTTCGCCGAACCCAAGGTTACGGATACCGACCTTGATGTTGTCCCGGTCCAGAATGCGGAGCACCATCGCCTGGCCGTGGTTCGTCGGCAGCACGCTGACCCGTAAGTCCAAGTCGCGACCGCCGACACGGGCCTTGATTCGACCGTCCTGCGGGCGCCTTTTCTCGGCAATGTCGATACGTCCCATGATCTTGAGACGTGACATAATGGCACCCAGCAGCCGGCGAGGCGGACTGTCACGTTCGACGAGGACACCGTCAATCCGGTAGCGAATCCGAATGCGATCTTCGAACGGCTCGATGTGAATGTCACTTGCACGCATGTTCACTGCCTCGGTGATAATCAGGTTCACGAGGCGAACAATGGGCGACTTCTCGTCGTCTTCCTGCTGCTTGGCAGCATCGGACATTTCCGTTTCAGTGAAGTCGATTTGCGTTTCTGTAAACTCCATCAGCATGGAGTCGACCGATTCGGTTTCGGTCTGGCCGTAGTGGCGGTTGATGGCCGCGAGAATGGCGTCTTCCGGTGCCATTTGCAGGTCGATTTCGCGATTCAATATGAACCGCAGCTTCTCGACCAGCTCGAAGTTCATGGGATCGGTCACTGCAACCGTGAGCTTTTCCCCGTCGAAATTAATGGGGACACACTTGTTTTCACGCGCGACCGACTCGGGCACGCACTCAATGGCGGAGTGCGGAATTTCAAAGTCGTCAAGGGCCGCGAATTTGAATCCGTAGGCGGCGGCCTTCGCTTTTCCGAGACGGTCTTGCTGAACGTATTCCAGCCGCACCAGGGCGTCTTCAGGCAGAATTCCCATACTGGCGGCCATGCCTTCCGCCTCCATGAGTTGATCTGCACTGATGGTGCCATCATCAACAAATGCGTGAAGCCAGTCTCGTGGAGCCATGATTGCTACTCTCAATTGACAGGTGTCTTTGCCTGAATGGGCGACAAGATGGGACTCTCAATCCGGAAATCGCGGACACAGAAAGTCCCCGCAATACCCCGAATGTATCGCATAAAAATCAGCAAGTCCATGAGGGAAATGAGGAAACGTCATTCCTGCGGCACTTCTCTCAGGCCTCGCGTGTTCGAATCCATCGGCGAACCGATCAAGTCGGAACATGGCCGATTGTCCGGTTGCGAGTCATTCTCTGATGGAAGTATGCTCCGCACAGGATTAGCCGCCGCAATAGAACAGACCCTACGTCGTCCATGATCGTTACTATCGATGGGCCTGCCGGTACCGGTAAGAGCACCGTAGCCCGTAGGGCCTCTGAAATCCTGGGGTTCCAATTCCTCGACACCGGTGCCATGTACCGCACCGTCGCCCACCTCGTTCTCGAAAGCGGACACGATCCACAGGATGCTCGGGCCGCAGCCGAAGCGGCTCGCTCCATTGACATGTCTTTCGACGGACTCCGCTGCTTCGCTTGCGGCAGCGAGGTGACACAACTCATTCGCTCAGAGCTGGTTACGGAGTCGGCCTCCATTGTCGCTCAGCATGCTGACGTGCGCGAGGCACTCGTCAGCGAACAACGTCGCCTCGCCGCCTGCAGTAACATCGTCTGCGAAGGTCGCGACCAGGGGACCATCGTGTTTCCCAATGCGGAGTGCAAATTCTTCCTGACTGCCGACCCTGCCATCAGGGCGGAACGCCGGATGAAAGAACTTGTGGAGGATGGGGTGACGGTCGACTTCGAAACGCTCCTCCGCCAAATCGAAGAACGCGACCGCCGCGACGCCGAACGCCCCATCGCACCGCTCAAACCCGCAGATGACGCCCTCATCATCGACACCGGCCCACTTTCGCAAGAAGAAGTGACCGAACAAATCGTCGACCGGGTGCGATCACGGATGGCGTAGTCGGGCCAGTTTCATTCCGATGCGCACAATCGAAGTCGCTTGACGCATCGGGTAGAATGCTCGGCTCACTTCATTTCGATTCTGCACTGACTGCGATTGCTACGGAGAGCCATGAGCACTTCCCGCCCGTTTGCCCATTTGCATTGCCACACGCATTACTCGCTGCTGGATGGTGCCAACAAAATCCCCGACCTGGTGAAACAGGTCAAAAATCTCGGAATGGACTCCTGCGCCATTACCGACCATGGCAACCTCTACGGCGCACTCGAATTCTACCAGACATGCAAGGCCAACGACGTAAACCCCATTCTGGGTTACGAGGCGTACATTGCTCCGGGGCATCGAACCGACCGTAGTGCCAGTCGCATGAAAGAGGCCGCGTTCCACCTCACGCTGCTCGCGATGAACCACACGGGCTTCAAGAATCTCAGCAAGCTGGCGTCGAAGGCCTACCTCGAAGGGTTCTATTACAAGCCGCGCATCGACAAGGAAATCCTTGAGGAGCACAACGAGGGCATCATACTGTTGTCGGGCTGTGCTTCCAGCGAACTTTCGCGACTGCTACTCGCCGAAAACTTCGACAAAGCCGAAGACCTCGTCAAGTGGTACGTCGATTTGTTTGGTGATCGCTTCTACATGGAAATCCAGGACGGTGGCGTCGAAATCCAGCAGTCCTGCGCGGAAGCGACCATCACACTGGCCGACCGCATGGGCCTGCCGCTCGTGGCTACCAACGACGCACACTATCTCTGCGACTCCGACGCCGAACTGCACGACGTGCTCCTCTGCGTGAACACCAAGGCGTACCGCAGCGATACCAACCGGATGAAAATTGACACTGATCAGCTTTTCATTCGGTCCCCCGAGCAAATGTACGAGGCCTTTAAGCATCGTGAAGAGGCCGTGGCCCGTTCGCAGGAAATTGCGAACCGGGTCGACATCGAACTCGATTTGAAAACGCGGCACTTTCCGGTCTTCGCTCCGCCGCTGGGAAAGACCGACATCGAGTACTTGCGCGAGGTTTGCGAAGAGGCTCTGCGTTTCCGCTACGGGGAAGAACCTGAGCAAAAGTACTGGGATCGACTCAACTATGAACTCGACGTCATCGGCCGCATGGGTTACGCGAGTTACTTCCTCATTGTGTGGGACTTCGCCCGTTTTGCGCACGAAAAGGGAATCCCCTGCACGGCGCGTGGATCGGCCTGCGGGGCAATTGTCGCCTATCTGCTCGGTCTCTCCGATGTTTGCCCTATCAAATACGACCTGCTCTTCGAGCGATTTCTCGACCCGAATCGATCTGAGGCGCCCGATATCGATATCGACTTCTGTCGCGACCGCCGCGAGTTGGTCATCAACTACGTGAAGGAGAAGTACGGGCACGACAGCGTCGCCCAAATTGGGACCTTCGGCACGCTCAAAGCGAAAGCCGCCATTCGCGACGTGGCCCGCGCTCTCTCAGTTCCGCTCAAGCGAGCTGACGAAATCGCCAAAATGGTGCCGGAAACGCTCAACATCAAACTGAAAGACGCGCTGAAAGAAAGCGCCGAACTCAAGGAGCAGTACGAGTCCGATCCTCAGGTAAAAGAACTCATTCAGTTCGCCATGGGCCTGGAAGGATTGGCGAAGAGCGCAGGCACGCACGCCGCCGGTGTCGTGATTGGCGACAAACCGCTCATTGAATACATCCCGCTCCAGAAGCTGTCGGGCAAAGAGGACATTCTCACACAGTGGACCGACGTCGAACGCGCCGGCCTGCTGAAAATGGACTTCCTCGGACTGCGAAACCTGTCGATTCTCGACAAGGCGGTGAAGAACGTCAAAAAACATCGCGGCGTGGACATTGTCCCGCGCGATTTGCCTCTCGATGACCAGGAAACTTTCGCGCTGCTGCAACGTGGCGAGACGAAAGGGATTTTCCAGCTTGAGTCGGGCGGCATGCGAGATTTGCTCACGAAAATGCGGCCGGACAAATTTGCCGACATCATCGCGACGTCCGCGCTCTATCGACCCGGCCCGCTCGAAGGGGGCATGGTCATGCAGTACGTCGACGTGAAGCATGGCCGCAAAGAGCCCGACAAGGTTCACCCCATTATCGATGATGTGCTGGAAGAGACCTACGGCGTCATGGTCTACCAGGAACAGGTCATGCGCATTCTGAATCGACTGGGCGGCATTGAACTTGCCGAGTCGTACAAGTGCATTAAGGCAATTTCCAAGAAGAAGCTCGACATCATTGCGAAGTACCAGGAACAGTTCCTCGATGGTTCCGAGTCACAGGGAATGGCCCGCGATCAAGCCGCAGAGATCTTCGGACTCATCGAAAAGTTCGCCGGGTACGGATTCAACAAATCGCACAGTACAGCCTACGGTGCGATTGCCTATCAGACGGCCTTTCTCAAGGCACACTATCCCCACGAGTTCATGGCGGCGTTGCTCTCCTGTGGGATGGAGTCGAGCGAGCGCATCAGCGAACACACCGACGACTGCCGCCGGATTGGTATTGAAGTGCTGCCTCCGGACGTTAACCGCAGCGATGTCGAGTTCACCGTTGTTGTCGAAAAGCCCGTGGCGGAAAAGAACGGCAAGGCGAAGAAAGCAGCTCCCGGTCCCAAGCAACTCGACCCAACGCGTAAACTGGCGTTCGGCCTGGGGGCAGTCAAAGGCGTGGGCGAAGCGGCCATGCAGGCCATTGTGACGGAACGGGAAGAAAACGGCCCGTACAAAAGCATTTTCGATTTGGCCGAACGGGTTGATCCCAAGCACCTCACGAAAGGTGTGCTGGAAATTCTGGTGAAGTCCGGAGCACTCGACAGCCTCGGACCGAACCGGGCTCAGCACGTTTCAGTCATAGACCGTGCGGTTTCTGGAGCGGCTTCGCGTCATCGCGACAAAGCCCGCGGCCAGCTTTCACTGTTTGATATGGGGGGAGGTGCAGCGGCAGCCGACGACAGCTCAGGCGAAACAGATGCTGGCATCCCACCCGCCGAAGACTGGACGCACTCGCAGAAACTCACGTGCGAAAAAGAAGTCCTGGGGTTCTACCTGACTTCGCACCCGCTCACGGAATTCTCCGATCAAATTGAAGCCTACGCGCAAACGTCCATTAAGTCGCTACGCGAAATGGATGACGGCACCGACGTCACCATTGCCGGCATGATTGGAGCCATCAAAAAAGCTCAAACCAAGAATCCTTCCCGCAACGGCAACAGCCGCTATGTGAACTTCGACCTCGAAGATCCCTCCGGTGTTGTCCGCTGCATTCTGTGGCCAGACGACTTCGCCACGCACGGCGAAAAAATCGTGCCGGAAGAAATTGTCATAATCAAAGGCCGCGTCGATGCCCGGAGTCGTGAGCCGAATATTATTGTGAACCGCCTCTACACGTTGGAGCAGGCGGAGAAGGAATTTACCAAGCAAATCTTCGTGAAGTTCGTTGCCGGATTTCACACCGAAGAAGACATGCGCAACGTGCGTGACGTACTCTCCCGGTTCCCTGGGAACTCGACCGTGACGGTGGTCGTGGAAACAAATCGCCCCGAGCACCTCAACGGAAACGGTGATGAGGAGAACGGCAACGGTCGCGTCCAGGGACTCCTTTCCTGCAACTACAAAGTCTCGGCGAACACCGAACTCAAACAGGAGCTTCGAACCATCCTGGGCGAAGCAGGATTCCGTTTTCAGGGTTCAGTGAACGGATGACGGCATCTTAAGCCTTGGTCATGATTCCGCTCCTCACCATTACACTGGCAACGTCGAGGTGTGGACGCGTTCACACCTCTGCGTGATCTCGTTCAGCATGGAAACGCCGAGTGCACCCAGATGGCGAGGGCTCTCCAGTCTTCTCTGCGTCCTTGTAAGTTGTGATGGTCGTGATTGGCGGGGATTTTTGGGAGAATTTGTTCGCCTGAAAGTGGCGGCCCAAAAGGAACAGGAGATGGCCTGGCAGGGACATCTCCTGGGGAGAATGGAGTTCGTTCTGTGCCCTGATCGCGATTTGATGATCGACGCGGAGCTGGGAACACATTCTCTCGTCTTCTGGGTCATCCCGTACAGTCGCCAGAGCACGACACGTTGTCGGAGCTCGTTTCCACAAGGCAGGGAGATCATGAAGACCACACCAGTTTACCTCGGAATTGACGTTTCGAAAAGAACGTTGCACCTCGCCACCACGGAGAAGTTTCTCGACAAGTTCGACAACTTGCCCGCGGGGCATGAACAGCTCATCGCAATGGTGCGAAAATTCCCCCATGCCATCGTTGTCATGGAAGCCTCAGGCGGATACGAACGACTCGTAACAGAAGCCCTACAAGCGGCTGAAGTGCCAGTCGCCGTCGTACAGCCATCATGCGTTCGCTTCTTCGCCAAGAGCGTCAACATGCTGGCGAAGACCGACAAAATCGACGCCCGATTCATCGCGAAGTTTGGAACCGCAACACAACCGGCACTCACGCCGAAAACACCAGAAAACACTCGCAAATTGCGAGCACTGAGCGATCGCCGACAACAGGTCGTGGAAGATCGTGTCCGCGAAATGGCTCGCCTGGAGGCGTGTGCTGATGCTGAAGTCGCGGCCTGCATTCGCGACAGTATTGAGTCCTTGAACACCGTCGAACGCAATCTTGATGAACAAATCGAACGACTCATCCAGACTGATGCCGAGTTTCAGAAAAAGGCCCAGATCTTGTCGTCCCAGAAAGGCGTGGGGCAGAAGACGGTGAACGTTCTGCTGTCGCATTTCCCCGAACTCGGAACACTCACGCGCGGTCAAGCCGCTGCCCTGGCCGGCCTGGCTCCCCACGCCCGAGAATCAGGCAACTGGTGCGGTCGACGAAGAATCTACGGAGGCCGAGCGGCTGCCCGATGTGCGCTCTATATGGCCGCAAAAACCGCCGCCCGCTGGTGTCCAGTCATCAGCGCGTTCTACCAACGCCTGCGTCAGCGCGGTAAACCGTACAACGTTGCAATCATCGCCTGCGCCCGAAAAATGCTCGTTCACCTCAACACACAACTGAAACCAGAAAATCGAAAATCCCCGCCAATCACGACCATCGCAACTTGACAAAACAACACAGTCGCTCCGCGCTCTCTGCGTTTTAGATTTATTCCACTGCTGGAATGTCTCATCATCTCAAGTAAAAGCTGACGCACGCCGCGAAGCTACACATCACGCAAAACCCTCGACGAAATACCGCTTCCCTTTTTGAATCACGACATGCCCTTCCGACTCCAGTCGGCCACGGATGTTCTCAATTCCACCGGGATATTTAGGATTCAGTTCTCCCCCCGACTTGAGTGTGCGCCAGTACGGCGTAATGCGACGGGCTCCTTCCTTCTCGGCTTCATCAGCCGCGTATGCTGCAATCCAGGCGAATATGCCGGTGGTCATGGGGCACGCAATATCGACGCCATGCTTGGCCGCCAACTGCTGCCGAATTTCATCAATGGTCGTGAGCTTCCCCTTGCGCACCTTCCGCATGATTGCATCAACTTCTGCGGGAGCCGGAATCACCATTGTGCCAGTCCCCCACCGCTGGCTCATTTTTTCCGTGATTTCCGAAACCGTAGGATGTCCCTTGTCGTCTTGCAGTTTCTCCTGCCACGAACGTTTCTGACTCGCCATGATGCCGTCTCCTGTTTCTGCTGAGCCACTTCGCTCAGGCGAACACACTCTTGAAACACACGCATAAATCACGAATTGCGAAGTCAGGAAGAACTTTCGGAATTGAGACTTCTTGCTCCGTACTCTCTGTGTCTTTGTGGTTCATTATCTCGTCCCACAAAGCAGTCGAATTTGTTCTCAATCACCACGCCGGATCAGCCTGTTTCGCACTCCACTCGTCCCACGCATGTGCCAGTTCGGCCACCAGGTCGGGTTGGCTGCTCGCGATGTTGCTGGTTTCTGAGAGGTCGTTGTCGAGGTCGTACAGTTCCCATTCGGTCGACTTGCGTTTGTCGCGGACGAGCTTCCACTTGCCACGGCGGAGTGCCTGTCGATTCCCCAGTCGCCAGTAGAATGTGCGGGGCTTCTGAATCTGTGCGTGTTCGAGCAAATTGATCCCGGTAGATGACGTGTAATCCCCCTGCACAGCCGTCATGACCGTTGGCAGAATGTCAGTGGTGATGATGGGAGTATCAACCACACCAGACTGTTTGATTTCAGCGGGCCATGACATCAGGAATGGCACACGCAGTCCGCCTTCGTAGACATTTCCCTTCCCGTCGCGGAGTGGGGCGTTGCTGGAGGTGAGTTCGCGCGTGGGGCCGCCGTTGTCGCTGAGGAAAAACACCAGCGTGTTCTGCTCCAGGTCATGCTGTTTGAGCGTTTCCCGGACTCGCCCAATACCATCATCCAATTGCATGAGCATGGCAGCAAAAATGCGGCGCTGAATGTCTTCGATGTGCGCCGCCCGCTGCATGTAGTCGTCACGTCCCTGCAGCGGACTGTGGACGGCGTTGTAGGCCAGATAAAGAAAGAACGGTTGCTCGCGGTTTCGTTCAATGAACTCGCACGCTTCACTGGTGAACGTTTCGGTCAGGTTGCCAAACTGCTCGACCGGCTGGCTGTGCCGCAGGATGGGATTGTTCGCGTCGTAGTCTGGTTCCGCATGCCCCATGTGCGTGGTCCAGAGTGTGCGTCCGTCTTGTGAAGTCCAGCGGCCGGAACTTCCATCGGGGAGTGCCAGCTTGCGAAGCCACGTGGTGTGATTGTCATAAGGCGGTGCGGCGAAGTAGTGTCCCTCGTGTGTGAATCCGTAGAACTCGTCGAAGCCTCGTCTCAATGGGTGATACGCCGCCGTCCCGCCCAGGTGCCACTTGCCAATGAGTCCGGTGACGTATCCCGCTCGTTGCAAATGGTCGCCGATGGTCTTTTGATTCTCAGGCAGTCCAATGGCGGGGTCTTCGTTTTTCGCCCCGATGGGATTGAATTCGAAGCCAAACTCCGTCTGGTAGCGACCGGTCAACAGTCCGGCACGTGAAGCGGCACAATAGGGGGCAGTGACGTAACCATTCGTAAATTGCAGCCCGCTCGCGGCGAGTGCATCGAGGTGCGGCGTGGGAATTTCTTTGCCACCGTAGCAGCCGAGTTCACCGTATCCCAGGTCATCAGCCACAATGAGCAGGATGTTGGGACGCGGAGGTGAGTCGGCGTGGAGAAGCGCCGCGTTTCCAAGTGCGACAACAATCACCAACACGGTGAGAGAATTGATGAGAAACTTCCGTTGCACGAAGTTCACCCCGGTTGAGGAAAAGTTGAATGCGTAAACGTCAGCCGCTCACGTGTCGGCTGGCGCTCGTACAAGCATATCGGGATGGTCGGGGCCATCAAAGAAACAAGAGCCGCGACAAAGTGCTTCGTGTCGCGGCTCCTGAGGATTTCATCACAATTGTTACCAGTGGTTCCTAAAAGAATCCACCTCCGCCACCACCAAGTCCACCTTCGCCACCACCAAGCCCTCCACCGCCCCCCTGCATTCCGCCGCCGCCATACATAGGAGCGTTGCTTCGATAGCCTTCGTAGCCGCCTGGTGAATTCTCACCTGGTTGACGAGTCACTTCCGGCATGTCAGATCGAGCACTGAACTCGGTGAGTTGGTCGAGCAGGCTCATAACTTGCCGGTGAACCTTTTGGTTTGCCGACACGACCACGCCGCCGGGGATGACCATGACACGGCCGTTGCCTCCAAAATCTTCCCAGTCATCGTCTCCCGTCACGCCAAGAAGGAGATCAGCAACGTCTTCGGCAGGATAGTTGTCGCCTAAGTGACGCACTTCATAGATGACGGTTTCCAGCGTGACATCTGCTTCGTCAATTGTCGTGATTACGAGTACGCCGTTCTTGATGATGTACGTCAGGGCAAGCGGCTCTAGCACGTGGTTCAAATTCTCACGCCAGGTCAGGCCTTCGAATTGTGAGTTCTCGATTGGTGTGTCCGGGGCAACTCCGTACTCAGTCAACGCTTGCACATCGAGCGATGCCGTCAAACCCTCGGCGCGAGCAATATTGACAAGTTCTTCGAGGGATGTGTCTTTGTCGAACGCTCCAAAGAGGGCCTCCTCGTCAAGCTTGCTTTCAATCTTCTGACGCGAGGGTGACAGCTTGGCGTACGACTTGGGTCCCAGGTTTTCCACGGCGCTGCCGTGGACTGTCTGGCCACCGCTCAAGTCGAGGGAGAGCGTCCCTGCATCTGAGCCAGAGTCGGTGATATTGACCCCGCTGCCGTCTGCACCTTCGAGGCCGAACGCACCTTCGGAGCCGGAGGCCCCTTCGGGTAAGGTACCCCCCGAGTTGAGAGTTGCATCAGACGTCCTCTCATTCGCTTGTGTATTAGGCTCACTCACTTGAGAGGTGGTCGTATCGATGCCACCTGTGTCGGCTTTTCCGCCAGGTTGTTCCAAGCCGGAGGCGAGTGCCCATGTTCCAACGATTCCTGTGCCGAGGCACGCAATTGCCGTCAGGGTGACGACCATGGTTGTTTTTGCAGCAGTCATAGCAGCCAGATCCTTTCCCGCAAGATGTGCAGCACTGGCGCTGCATCCTTGCAATGGTTGTTGAGAAACCCAGGCCAAAGCAGCATCGACCGTTCCATCGAGTAATGGAGTCGCGGCTGCTTCGGCAACTTGTTGAGACATCTGGAATGCCAGGGCCAACAGCCCCACTCCCACACCGCGGCGAATGAGACGCTGCCGGAGTTGTTCTCGTCCACGTCGGAGACGACTTTCGACCGCATCGACCGAAATCCCCAAACGCTCTGCAACTTCACGACCAGTAAGACCTTCAAGGTAGTGCAGCACAACCGGTTCCCGGAACTTCTCCGGCAACCTGGACAATTCTTCGTCCAGCGTTTGTTGCTGCCAGGCATCCTCGACATCTTTCAGCACGGGATCCGACATGGCAGGGTCATGGTTAGAAACAGAGCGTGGCTGACGCTGTAAATCGGCCAGTGCGCGGAGGCCAATTCGGCGTGCCGTACCGTGCAGCCAACTGGCGAGCGACTCGGGATTCCGAATGGTGCCAGCCTGTTCCGCGAATACGAGGAACGTCGCCTGATACACATCTTCCGCTCGAGTGCGGTCACCTACTTGCCGCAGGGCCACGGCCATCACCAGGTTGTGATGACGTCGTACCAACGTGGAGAACGCGTCGCGGTCACGCTGTCTGATGAAACGATTCAGCAGCACCGCGTCTGTCTCTTCGGGAGCGGAAGTTTTTGAAGGTTCCGCTGTAGTTGAAACAGGAACGGACTGAGTCATCGGTTCCAGGCTTTCGTCAACGAGATGTTGCATTCCACCAGAGTAGTGAATGTCACCGTCGATTTCCGTCATTCTTTTTCGTGAAAAATCAAAATCTTCTCGGATTCGCATCGCAACATGCTGCTCCGCAAGGCTTGCCCAGCCGCCACAGGCGGCAAGATGGCGAAAAATCGAAAATCCCGAGCTACCCGCAAATTCTGGGGTTTTTCCTTGCGAAGCACCCCCAAGGTCGATGACACTGAAACTGTCCGTTTACGACAAGGTGACTCCTCCATTGCGCACCATGCGAACGAAATTCCTCGTCCTGATTCTGATATTCGCCAGCCCTGCTCTGGGCCGGGCTGATGTCATTCGCCTCTCCCAAGGTGGAGAGTTTCGGGGTGAATTCGCCAAAGCCACGCAGTTGGATGAGTCGGCGCCGGCCACGCTCGAAACCCTCGATGGCATTCAGATTACAGTGGCCCGCGAAGACGTTGCCTTCTCAAAGGCCCGCTCACGTGTTGTCGAGGAGTACTATTCCAAGGTTCGTGACGCTGATGGTTCCGTTGAGAGCTGCTGGTTGCTGGCCGACTGGTGCCGCACCCACAGTCTCGGCGATGAGCGCGCGGAACAACTCCGTCAAATCCTGGCACTTGAGCCCGATCACGAAGAAGCTCGTCGCATTCTGGGCTACCGCAAGTACAACGGCAAATGGATGACTCGCGACGAATTCATGGCGTCACAGGGATACGTCCAGCACAAAGGAAAATGGATCACCCCGCAGGAACGAGATCTCCGCGAGAAAACGGAGGCCCAGCGTGAGGCGGAGTCGGTCTGGTACCCGAAGGTACGGCTGTGGGTGGGATGGCTCGCCAACGTTGACGTTCACAAACAGCAGGCGGCTTTGGCCGAGTTCCAGCAACTCAAAGACCCCACGGCCCTCGCTGCGTTACGCAACTCGATGGAGAATCATCGAGACGCGCGCATTAGAAAGTTGTACGTCAACGTCCTCGCCAACTTGCCTGACGACGCCGGTGCCTTCGGCCTGATTGAACGTTGTCTGTTCGACGCCGACACCGAAATCCGTTACTTCGCCCGAAACGCTCTGAAGCCCTCGCACTACGAGGCAGGACTGCCGCTGCTCGTGAAGGCCCTCCGGTCTGATGAAAACGTGGTTGTGCGTCGTGCCGCTGTTCTCCTGGGTGATGCCAACAACAAGCAGGCCATTCCTGCCCTCATCGAAGCCCTTGTCACGACACACATTGTGCAGACGCAAGTCCCCGTGAATAACGGCGTATCGTTCGGACAATCGGGTAACGGAAACGTCAGCGTCCTCGGCCCAGGACAAGGAACGCTCCCGCCAGATGTCGCTCTCGCTGCCCGCACCGGGAACCTGCCTTACGGCGCCAATGTGCAACGTCAGGGATTCCAGCGGTATCAAGCGGTCAACGTGCGGGTCGATGTCACCAACATCGAAGTCCTCGACGCGCTCGAAAAACTGACCGGAAAAAACCTCGGCTTCCGCGAACGCGACTGGCAACTCTGGTGGGCACTACAGAGTGCCTGACGGTCGCGGCTATTCCGGTGCGGGGGAATCCTGCATCGCAGCTGTGTCCGATTCGTTCTCAGGTGTCTGCGATGCCTGCTCTTCCTTCAATGTCATCACCTGTGCGGCCAGTGCATCAGCTTTGGCTTGCCACTCCGCAGCCTGCTCAGGTTTGTCCCAGGCGGTGTAGAGGTCGACTAAGTGCGACAAGACGCCGTGATATTCTTCGCCAGCAGGTACCGATTTGCTTGCCTCGAATCGGCCCTTCACGGTGTTTGCGACTTCCAGCAATGTTTCTTCACCGAATTCAAAGTCGCCGGCCTTAAATGCACTCACTGCATAATAAGTGAGATTGTCCGTCCAGAGGGCTCCGTCGGGCCAGTAACGAAAATAGAAATCCCGATGTGCCTGAAACGCTGCATAGGCGTCAGCAAATCGTTTCCCTTTGTAGCAGGTCGTGGCTAATTCATAATGGCCGGTCAAGGCCACCGAACGCAAATACTGATTCTCCGGGTAACGTTGCTGACGTCCAACAGCCAATTGAAGTGACTTTCGCAATGATTCGATTGCTGCGTCCCAGTCCTCCATTGCGGCGTATGTTTTTCCAAGCTCGAAGTGCAGCAGATGCAAGTTCTGCTCAGCGACCCATTTTTCCTCTCGGTCGGAAACAGTTTCCGGATCAGCCGAAGTTTCCAATGCCTCTTGGAGGGTGTCCAAACTATTCTGAAACTCACCTACAATTCGCAATGCTTGACCTGCTTGGGACCTCGAAAAGAACGTTGCATTTTTAGCGAAGCGATTCGCAGGAAAGTCACGACCGAGTTGGTCTGCGGATTCCACGTATGCTGAAACGAGCGTGTTAACCTGGTCGCGATTTCCAAATTGTGCCTCTAGGGATGCCAAGCGGAGGCAGTTCCAGTAGTCCTGCATGCGGATGTCGACATCATCAGGGAAACGGTTACTAGCGCTCATCAGTAGTGGCACGGCCTTCGAATAAAACTCGTAAGCCTCGTGCCGATAACGGTCTTGGATGTCTGCGGCTGGAACATCTGCGAGTTGGTTCTTCAAGTAACCCAGTCGGTGATAGGCAAGGCCTTCGACGTAGTCCAACTCCGGTTGGGATCCGCCGGATCGTCGGATTTCCTGGACATGTTCGAGCGTAATGTTCAATAAATTCTCTCGAACCGCATGCGTCTGGGACAGTGCGTGAAGTTTACCCTCAACGTCTTCAACAGTCGCTCGGAGAGCCGCGATTGCGGAATCGAACTGGCCCTGCAGCAATTGCCTCTGCTCCTCAGCTTTTCGCGTTTCGGCCGTGGCTTTCTGTTCCGCCACTTCAGCTACTTTCTGTGCATCGACTGCCTTCGCCTCCGATTCCTTCGACGCAGCCAGTGCCCGTTCGGTTGCTTTCATTGACGCCATCAATTCCGTTTGCGCAATGCGAAGGGAAGCGACCGCTTTGACTGCGGCCTCCTGTGCCGTTTTGGCTTCGTTCGTTGCGTTTTCCGCCGTGGTTCGGAGGTGGCGTTCCGTGAAGTATGCGTAACCCGCCAGTATTGAGAACGCAACGAGCAGGAAGCAAATTGTTCCGAGCGCTCCGGCGATCGCTGGTTTGCGCTGGCACCAGCGCCACAGGCGTTCAATGGAACCCACCGGACGGGCCACAACGGGTTCTCCATTGAGAAACCGGTTCAAGTCGGCGGCCAATGCGGCGGCGGTGTGATAGCGCCGGTCGGGATCTTTCTCCATGCACTTCAGGCAAATCGTCTCCAGGTCGAGCGGGACGTTGCTGTTCAAAGTGCGCGGGCTGGGCGGGTCGTCGTTGATGACCTGATGCAGCAGCATCCGGACGCTGCCGCGAAACGGCTTTTCGCCGGTGAGCATTTCGAAGAGCATCACGCCGAGCGCATAAATGTCAGCGCGACGGTCGGCAGCGTGGCTCGCTCCTTTGGCCTGTTCCGGAGACATATAGGCCGGGGTGCCGAGGATTTTCCCGTCCTCGGTGACCGTGACTTCCCCCTGCTCACGTTTTGCTAATCCGAAGTCCATGACATGCGGTCGATTGTGCTCGTCCAGCATGACATTCGACGGCTTCAGGTCGCGGTGCACAATCCCCGCTTCGTGGGCGGCATGCAGCGCCTCCGCGATTTCCGCCGTCAGTTTCACCGATTCGACGACCGGCATAGGACCTGCAGAAAGCCGATCTCCCAGTGTGAGTCCATTGACCAGGTCGCAGACAATGAACGTTTTGTCGTTGACGCGACCAATTTCGTGGATGGCGACAATGCTGGGATGCTTCAACTGGGCGGCAGCGCGCGCTTCACGCAGGAACGACTCGGCGGCATCTTTGGAAGGATGCTGTTCATGCGGAATCTTGAGGGCCACGGTGCGGTCGAGTTCAGTGTCGTAAGCTTTCCACACGGTGCCAAATGCACCCGCACCCAGTTTGTCCTGAATTTCAAACCGACCGAGGCTGCCCCCTTCAAACTCCGACTTTACAGTGACGTCGCCGAGGAAGTTGAATTGACTATCGCACGAAGGACACGTGACATCGCCACTGACGGTGTCCTGACTCAGTTCAATCGACGTTTGACAACTTGGACAACGAACCTGCATGGGAGAACCACATCAATCCAGCGAAACAGACCGCTCTGATTATGTCTCTGCGGCGAACACCCTGCAACGTTGCTGTAGTGTCGGACTCGCTACTCTTCCCGCATTTCATACAGAAACCGCGAAGGATTGCAGCGCCTCGGTTTGCCCCATTTGCGGCGGGTTTCGGCGCGGGTCAGAGTGAGGTGGTCTTGGGCGCGGGTAACGCCGACGTAAGCCAGGCGGCGTTCTTCCGCGATTTCACTTTCGGTTGCTTCGACCGAACGTTTGTGCGGCAGAATGCCTTCTTCCATTCCAACTAAATAGACACGCGGAAACTCCAAACCTTTCGCGCTGTGGAGCGTCATGAGTTTGACGGCGTCGGCTGCGGCAAGGGCGTCTTTGTCGGGCTCCATTTCCCGCATGTCGAGGGCAACTTCAGACAGATAACCTGCGAGTGAGGGCTTGCGGGCCTTTTCGACGTAATCAGCGAGGGAGTTGACGAAGTCTTCGAGCATGCTTTTCCGCATGGCCTGCTGCTGTTCGTCTTTGTAGTGCCGGTCGATTTCCGAAGCGTAGTCCATTTCCTGGATGACCTCGTGCATGAGCGATGCCATCTCTTCGGGAGTGGACTCCAGCTTGTCGCGCCACGCCATTATTTGCTGCTCGAACTTCTCAACAGCTTTGGCGACACGGTCGGTAATTTCTCCTGCCTGCACGAGGGCCGGTACTGCTTCCCAGAACGTGCAGTTGTCACGAACAGCTGCGGCCACGATTTTCTCGACCGACGAGACGCCAATACCGCGAGCCGGCGTATTCACAATGCGGCGCAGCGCCTGTTCGTCATCGGGCCGTGCCAGCACTTTCATGTAGGCAATGAGATCCTTAATCTCCTTCCGATCAAAGAACGACTGACTTCCCATGAGGACGTACGGAATTTGTTGTCGTCGCAACTCCGACTCAAACAATCGAGGCTGTTCGTTCGTGCGGAACAGAATGGCAAAATCTTTCAGCGGGACGAATTTCATTTTGTGGTAGAAAGCAATTTCCCCCACGACTTTTTCCGCTTCGTGTGTTTCGTCCTCAAACTTGAGGAACCGGACTTCTGCCTTCGAAGGCTTATTCGCCCGCAGTTCCTTCTTATGTCGATCGCGGTTGTGGGCGACCAGTCGGTTGGCGACGTCGAGAATGGGTTCGGTGCAGCGGTAATTCTCTTCCAGCCGAATCGTTTTTGCCCCTTCGAACTGATGGCGAAAACCCAGGATGTGTTTCACTTCCGCGCCACGCCAGCCGTAAATGGACTGGTCATCATCTCCGACCACACAAATGTTGTGATGCTCACGAACCAGTGCTTCGACAATACGGAACTGCAGGCCGTTCGTATCCTGGTATTCGTCGATTTGCACGTGCGAGAAACGCTCCTGATGTTTCCTCAGCACGTCAGGAAACTGCGCAAAGAGTCGATCGGTGAGCAGCAGCAGGTCGTCGAAGTCTACCGCGCCGGACGCTTTGAGCTGTTGCTGATACTTGCGGTACGCCGTCCCGCCGAGGAACTCCTTGTCGTCCTCAGCCATCGCTGCTGCACGTTCGGGTGCTATGCCAGCCGACTTCCAGCGACTAATGAGGTTCAGCAAGTCGGCGGGTTTGAGCTGCTTTTCGGTGACGCGAATTTCCCGCAAGGCGCGGCGTGCAATGGATTCCTGATCACCTCGATCCAGAATGACGAAACGCTCGGGATATTCCAGAGCAGTAATATCCTGACGCAGAACGTCGACGCAAAGTGCGTGAAACGTGGAAATCCAGGGCCGCCTGCGCATGCCCCCCAGTAGCGCCTTGGTACGTTCCAGCATTTCCTTCGCGGCTTTGTTTGTGAACGTTACCGAGAGGATTTTCTCTGCCGAGACCCCAGACCGAATGAGTTCTGCCATGCGGAACGTAATAACGCGGGTCTTGCCCGTTCCCGCTCCGGCCAATACCAGCACCGGACCATTGAGCGTGGTTGCGGCTTCTCGCTGAGCGGGATTGAGTTGATCAAGCATGGCGCTACGCAGAACAAAAAGTCACACGTGGTGACGAAACCCAAATCGACCCGTTTTGCCGTTGCCGTTACGTGCCAATGACACCCTGCTCAGGGCTCGAAGCGGTGGCGTAAAGCTTCTTGGGAATGCGACCCGACAGGTATGCCAGCCGACCCGCACGACAGGCGAGACTCATTGCTTGAGCCATGCCAAAAGCGTCTTTGGCTGACGCAATTCCCGTATTGAGCAGGACACCATCACAGCCGAGTTCCATGGCAATGGCGACGTCACTCGCTGTGCCGACACCGGCATCGACGATGACAGGATAGTCGGGATCTGAGTCTTTCAGATATTCGAGACAAATGCGGATGTTGTTGGGATTCAGAATCCCCTGACCGCTGCCAATGGGACTTCCCGCCGGCATGACGGAGGTGGCTCCCGCTTCCTTGAGTCGCTTCGCGGTAATGGGGTCATCAGTGCTGTAGCAGAGAACCTGGAAGCCGTCTTTCACCAGTTCTTCAGTCGCGCGGAGCGTGGCGACGGGATCGGGGAGCAGTGTTTTGGTATCGCCGAGAACTTCGAGTTTCACCCAGTCCGCACCGGGATTTTCGAGGCCCAGGAGAATCTCACGTCCGAGTCGGGCGACGCGAACTGCGTCTTCGGCATTAAAGCAGCCTGCGGTGTTCGGCAGGATGGTGTACTTGCCGAGGTCAATGAAATCGAGAATGTTCCGGCCTTCGGCATCGACCAGCCGTTCGCGGCGAACGGCGACGGTAATGACTTCCGCAGCGCTCTCTGTCAGGCACTGCTGCATGAGTTCGTACGTCGCATACTTCCCCGTTCCGACAATAAGTCGGGAGGAAAAGGTGTGTGTACCCAGAACGAGCGGCTTGTCCTGTGCTGACATGGCGGTTGAACTCACTGTAACTGTTGCCGGGCAGGTTCCTTCTTGCCGCAACTTGACTTATGGACATGACACAGCCGAGTGGAACGTGTCATTGCCGTTTCCACTCGGCTGAGTGATTCATCTCTGTAGGGTGTGTGCAGCAAGTCGCCGAATTGTGGTGGGTTACATTCGCAAATCAAACCTTCGCGACATGACACCTGGTTTTCGCGTTGGACGACTTGCGTAACGCACCAACTTGCTCAGGGCGAACTTCACCCACCCTACAAAAATCGAGTCTAGGAAATAGTTCCACCGTAAACGGCTGAATCACCGAGCATTTCTTCGATGCGGAGCAGCTGGTTGTACTTGCAGATTCGATCAGTACGGCTGGCCGATCCGGTCTTGATCTGTCCGGTTCCCAGAGCCACGGCGAGGTCAGCAATGGTGGTGTCTTCGGTTTCGCCTGAGCGGTGGCTCATGACGGCGGTGTAACCATTCTTGTAAGCCAACTGAACCGCTTGAATGGTTTCGGTGAGCGAACCAATCTGATTGACCTTCACGAGAATACTGTTACCGACACCCTGCTCAATTCCCTGTTGCAAACGCGTGGAGTTGGTGACGAAGAGGTCGTCACCAACAAGCTGGCACTTGCTGCCGATGGCATTGGTGAGAGCCTTCCAGGTGTCCCAGTCGTCTTCGTCACAACCATCTTCGATGGAGCAAATGGGGTACTTCTCAACCCAGTTGGCCAGCAGTTCGACGGTTCCGGCACCGTCGTAGGTCTTGCCTTCGAGGGTGTAGGTCTTCTTTTCACGGTCGTAATACTCGCTCGAAGCACAGTCCAGTGCGATTTTCACTTGATCACCAGGGGTGTAGCCAGCCTTTTCGATGGCGCTGAGAATGACCTCGATGGCTGCGTCGCCGTTTGGCAGGTCGGGAGCAAAACCACCTTCATCACCGACCGCGGTGCTCAGGCCTTTGCCTTCAAGCACTTTCTTCAGGCTGTGGAAGACTTCGGTTCCACAACGCAGGGCGTCGCTGAAGTTGTCGAACCCGAGCGGCATGACCATGAATTCCTGCATGTCGATGCCGTTGTTCGCGTGGGCTCCACCATTGATGATGTTCATCATGGGAGCGGGGAGACGATTCGCACCGACACCACCAATGTAACGGTACAGAGGCAGACCGGATGAGGCCGCTGCGGCTTTGGCCACAGCCATCGAGCAAGCCAGAATGGCGTTCGCACCGAGGCGGGACTTGTTGGGTGTACCATCGGCTTCGATCATGGCGTTGTCAACGGTCGACTGATCGAGGCCGTCCATGCCGAACAGGATGTCGGCCAGTTCGCCATTCACGTTTTCGACAGCTTTCGTTACACCTTTGCCGAGGTAAACGCCTTTGTCACCATCGCGGAGTTCGCATGCTTCGTGGGCGCCGGTGCTGGCACCACTGGGAACGGCGGCACGGCCACCGGCTCCGTCTTCCAGTTCGACTTCCACTTCCACAGTGGGATTGCCGCGGCTGTCGAGAATTTGGCGACCATGAACGTGAAGAATGGGAGCTTGCATAACACCAGTTCCAGTTGAATTCTTGGGCGGCGACACAGAGGTGTTTCGCCTTGGATTTAGCCTGATTTTGCGCGGTTTGTATCACACGTGCCAGAGGCGAACCAGCGAATGCAAGAAATCCACATGCTCCGATGGAACAAGTCGTAGCGAATGAACTGCCACCCGCCCGGGCGTAAGGCGTTTCATGGAAGTTAGATGTGACGATTTGTTGCAATCCGTCATCAGCCAAAGTTCCACCGAAGCCAGGACGGCAGTACATTGCAAACTCTTTGCGGTTGGCATGTTACGAGTGGTTGACGCCGGTTTTCTCCGGTTCGCACGATAGCAGGCGGCCTTAGAATCGTGTTAAGCTTTTCCTGTCGCGGAACTCGCGTAGAATACGTGGCTTGGCAAATATCCCCCCGACTTGCAGAACGACGATCAAAGGATCCCGATGAAATCTGTCCAACGATTCTGGCTCCTCGCGTGCCTGAGCGCGATGTTGTGTACCGGCTTTGCAGCCGCCCAGGAGAAATCGAAGTTCGATCAGCTCACGGAAGGAAAGAAGAAACTCGACGGGATGTGGACGACGTATCAGAAGGATCAGCAACTGCTGGTCGCTCTGACACCGACCGACCTGAAACGCGAGTACATCTTCATTCCTTCGATTGCGAAAGGGATTAGTCGGGGAGACGTGCTGGGCGGCATGTCCTGGGGCGATGGCGAAGACGCGATTTGGGCATTCAAAGTCGTCGACGAGAAACTGTTCATTATGCGACGGAACGTCCGCTTCCGCGCCAAGCCCAACACACCGGAAGCGACGGCGGTCAGTCTGGCCTACAGCGACAGTGTTTTGTACGTGTTGCCCATTCTCACGAAGAGCCCGAGCAGCGCTGTGCTGGTCGACATGACTTCAGTGTTCATGAACGACGACCAGAAGGTTGGACAGGCCATTGGTCCTGGATTCCGTTTCATGAACGACCGCTCGACCTGGTCCAGCATTAAGAATTTCGATGAGAACCTGGAAGTCCAGGTCAATGCCGTCTACTCCGGTTCCATTGGCATCGACACCGTTCCCGATTCACGCGGTGTGCAAGTTGGCATTCACTACAGCATTAGCGTGCTGCCACCGGTTGGATCGAATGGATACAAGACGCGCGTCGCTGATGACCGTGTCGGGTTCTTCCTCACCGCCATCAAGGACTTCTCGGATGACGACGCACCCGAACATTTCGTGCGTTACGTGAACCGCTGGAACTTGCAGAAACTCGACCCCAGTATTGACCTCTCGCCACCAAAAGAACCAATTCGCTTCTACATTGAAAACACCTGTCCGGTCGCGTTGCGGCCAACCGTCGAGGCGGGAATTCTGGAGTGGAACAAAGCATTCGAGAAACTCGGCTTCGCCGGTGCGATCAAAGTGGATCAGGAACCGAATGATCCTGATTTTGATCCTGAAAACATTCGGTACAACACCTTCCGCTGGATTACCGCAGAAGCCGACTTCGCCATGGGGCCGTCCCGAGTCGATCCCCGCACCGGTCAAATTCTTGACGCCGATATCATTTTCGATGCAGGCTTTCTTGAAGGTTGGGACAGCAAGTGGGAAAGCTTTGGGCCTGATGCACAAAAGTACTTCCTGCCCAACTGGTCGCCTGAAGATGAATTGCTCCGTGCCGGCCACATTGGTCCAGCACATGGTCGGGATCACAATTGCCAGTATTGCCGGGAAATGCAGCGACAATTCGGCTATGCCGGCGCTGTGCTGATGGGACAAGGCGTGTCAGCGAACGGCAACCTGCCCAAAGAGCTGATCCATGAAGGGCTCAAGGAAGTGGTCATGCACGAAGTGGGGCACACGCTCGGCCTGCGTCACAACTTCAAGGCGAGTTCCTGGAAAGCTCTCAAGGACATTGGGGACAAAGAGTCCGGAGTGCGTGAAGGCACCGTTGCCAGCGTAATGGACTACTCGCCGCCCAATATCGCGGCTGATCCTAAGGAGCAGGGACTGTATTACAGCCAGACACTCGGTCCCTACGACATTTGGGCCATCGAGTATGGATACAAAGTCATTAGCGGCGACGAGGCTGCCGAACTCAAGAAGATAGCTGCCCGCGGTGCCGAGGAAGGCCTCGACTACGCCACCGATGAAGACACCCGCAGTTTCGACCCCGATCCACTTTCCAATCGATTTGATTTGGGGAGTGAACCGCTCGAATTCGTCGAACGGCAAATGGCCCGCTCAATGGAACTCATCCCAAAGGTTGTTGACCGGACCGTGAACGACGGCGAAGGGTATCAACGTGCTCGCCAGTCGTTCGGCCTGCTGCTGGGTGAGTACTGGCGGTCTGCTGGATTCGCCGCTCGTTATCCGGGAGGTGTGTATGTGCACCGCGATCACAAAGGGGACAAAGACGCTCGCCCACCGTTCGAAGTGGTCGAAGCTGAGAAGCAGCGTAAGGCGATGAAAATTCTCGCTGACAGCATTTTTGCTCCGGAAATCGATGGAACGAAACTGAATTACCTCGCCGCTTCACGCTGGCGTCATTGGGGTGAAGAGAGCCTGTTGCGACTTGACTATCCCATCCACGATACCGTTGTGAGCATGCAGAGCATGGTGCTTTCGCAGGTGCTGGATTCGATGACTCTCAGCCGTATCGTCGACAACGAGCAAAAAGTGGCCGCTGACGCAGACGCCTACACGTTGCCAGAACACTTCACACTGCTCACCGACTCCGTTTTCAGCGAATGGATGAAAGTCGAAAAAGGGGAGTTCACAAACCGCACTCCGCTCATTAACAGCTACCGTCGCAACCTGCAGCGGGAGACATTGCGACGTCTCTGTCTGCTGGTGACGCACGGTATGTCGGCACCGCCCGACGCACGGACGCTGGCCCGAATGAAACTGGTCGAACTCAATGACAAAATCGACCAGCTCCTGAAGGCCAAGGGGGTCAAACTGGATGATTACAGCAAGGCTCATTTGATGGACTGTCAGACTGTCATCAAGCGAGCGCTCGATGCCGAGGTCACCGTCAGTTCAGCGAACTAACGTATCGACAAGTCCTAATATCTTCTCCGTGCAGATTGCTTCTTTCGGGGGGCAATCTGCACTCTTCATTCTGGGACTTGCCGCGAAACGCTGTTGACTCACTATCCCGATCCCCTACGATGCCCGCTTAACCCGTCTTACCGTGGGACGGTGTATTTGCGTATCAGCAGCAGTAATTGACTGTAGGAATTGAGAGATGGCCGAGCAAAAGGCAACCAACGTTACGTGGCACGATCACCGTGTTTCCTCCGAAGATCGCGAAGCACTCAAAGGACACAAGGGCTGCGTACTGTGGTTCACCGGCCTGAGTGGTGCTGGCAAGAGCACTGTGGCCAACACCGTTGACCACAAACTGCATGCCATTGGTAAGCACACTTACCTACTCGATGGCGACAACATCCGTATGGGGTTGAACAAGAATCTCGGATTCTCCGCGGAAGACCGTACAGAGAACATCCGTCGAATTGGTGAAGTGGCCAAGCTGTTCGCCGATGCCGGACTCATTACCTCGACGGCATTCATTTCCCCATACAAGGCAGACCGCGATCTCGTGCGTGCCCTGCTGCCAGAAGGGGAATTCATCGAAATCATGGTCGAGGCTTCACTCGAAACGTGCGAAGCACGCGATCCCAAAGGCCTCTACAAGAAGGCCCGCGCCGGCGAAATCAAAGGCTTCACCGGAATCGACGCTCCTTACGAAGCGCCAGAAAACCCGGAACTCGTTCTGGATTCCAACAGCAAGGGAATTGACGACCTGGCTGACGAAGTCATTGCCTACCTGCAGGCAAAAGGCTTCCTGTCATAGTCCGAATGCCAATTGATTAAACGAACGAGGCTCCCCGACAGCAATGTCGGGGAGCCTTGTTCTGTTTCTACTATGAGGTAATCCACACTTACCCCGGTTTTGCTGCGGAACAGGCAAACTCCAGCCGGACGGTGACTTTTCCGTCGACGGAAACCTTTCCCTTCAGGAAGAACGCATTCGACACTCGTTCGGTGAGTTCGATTTCGAGTTCGAGCGTATCGCCCGGGCGAACCATTTTGCGGAACTGCACGTTGTTAAGCCGAGTCACGACGGGAACTTCATCGCTTCCGGTCGGTACAAGTTGAGCGATAAGGACCGCTCCGGCCTGGAATGCGGCCTCACACTGAAGTACGCCCGGTAACACCGGGAAGTCCGGGTAGTGTCCTTGGAAGACCGGGAGATCGGCCGAAATGTGCTTGCGGGCCACAATGCGGGAGTCGGTCAACTCGATAACTTCATCCAGCCAGAGGAACGGATCGCGGTGGGGAATGCTGGCCTGGATTTCGGATTTGGAGAGTGTTTTAGGGCTGGACATGAATCGATTGCTTGCTGAATAGTGCGTGTGAACTGGCCAGATGGTAGAGGCAACTCGTCATTCGGCAAAGTGCCCCGTCCGGTGCAGGCGTGCTCAAGAATAGGAATCTTTGACAGGAATTTGTGGTGTTTCGACTGGGAAAACCGTAAACTACGGATTCCAAGGTGGTTAGTTCGTGTGCGCAGTTGAAAATGGCCGAACATTCACCGGGTAATTCGGAGATGCCACAAATGGACCCATCAACCTCGGTAGCGGCTGAGGGATTTCCCGCCTTTGAAGCTTTGGTCGTTGAACCCACGAACCGAGAGCCTCTGGAGTTTCGTGGAAGGCTGTTGATCGAGTCAGATGGCCGGATGGCCAACGAGGATGATTCCGCATCGTCTCCTTACCACACTCTGAAAGTTTATGTGGTTGAAGGTGGTGGGTTTCTGGTGGCCATTGAGTTCTGCAACGCCGAATGCGTTCTCATCGACGCAGAAATGGTTGCCTCACTCGACGAACTGGACGACTTCTTCAGCATTTACGCTGCCGGATGTTTCCAGGAGTTCTATCCCGCCGTCACTCACCCTGGTATTGGTGAGCAGGAAACCATCAGAGCATTTGAAACGCAGTCTGCGTCTGTACTGAGCCAGCTGCAGCTGCTGGACATCAATACAATTGCACCTTTGATCCAACTGCCTTACGCCATTTGGTCGAAGTCACCGGAGCAAAATGCTCCCGCGACTTGAGGATGACCGCCATTTCTCTCCCGTGTCAGCAGGAATCTGCTGACGGTTCAGTAATTCTTGCGTGCCCAAGACAGCCAGCTTTTAGCCGTTGAAGCGGGACAGGATCAGCGAGATGTTTTGTCCCCCGAAGCCGAAGCTGTTGGACAGGGCCTGCTCCACTTTGCCATTGCGCGGTGTGTTTGGGACGTAGTCCAAATCGCAGTCTGGGTCGGGCGTTTTGTAGTTGATGGTCGGCGGAATGACTCCGTGCCGAATGGTCTGCAGGCAGACAATTGCTTCGGCACTTCCAGCAGCCGCGATGAGGTGTCCCATCATGCTCTTCGTGCTGGAAACCGGTGTCTTGTAGGCGTGGTCGCCGAGTGACCGTTTAATCGCCAGACTTTCGACTCGGTCGTTCACAGCCGTGCTTGTGCCGTGGGCATTCACATAGTGAATGTCTTCCGGATTAGCCTTGGCGTCATTGAGTGCCGCGTTAATGCAGGCAATGGCACCGCGACCTTCTGGGTGAATGTCGGTAATGCGGTAGGCATCGGCAGTGGATCCGTACCCTTTGATTTCGCCGTAGATTTCAGCACCGCGAGCTTTGGCGTGCTCAAGCTCTTCGAGAATCAGCATGCCGGCACCTTCGCCGAGCACGAAGCCATCACGCTCTTTATCGAAGGGACGCGAGGCTTCCTGTGGATTTACGTTGTGCTCCGAGAGAGCCGTCAACAGGTTGAAGCCTGTGACACCGAAGGGGTGAATCATGCTGTGGGCGCCACCGGAAAGCATAATGTCTGCTTCGCCCTGACGGATGAGTTCCGTCGCCTCGCCAATGGCCTGGCTCGACGCTGCACAGGCGGTGAGACAGTTGAGGTTTGGCCCCTGGGCATTGAACAAGCTGGCCAGGTGACCAGAAGGCATGTTCGGTTCCTGTTCGCGTTCTTCCTTGGGATTCAGGTGTTCCAGCCCGGCCTGAGTGAACTTTTCCATGTCGAATTCGCCATCGCGCTGTGCATCGGCGATGAGACGCATGAACAGGAAGAAATCCTGCTGACCTTCACCGGCACCAAGGTAGACGCCGAAGCGGGCAGGATCAAATTTCCCGTCTTCGAGGCCAGCGTGACGCACGGCCTGAACACCAGCACCAATGGCAAACCGAATGTTCCGCCCGGCAAACTCGAACCGCTCTGGATTTGGAACGTAATCACTGAGGTTGAAGTTCTTCACTTCGGCAGCGAATTTGGTGGGGAAACCGGAGGCGTCGAAGTGAGTGATGTAATCAACACCGCTCTTACCTTCGAGCAATGCCTGCCAGGTTGACTCCACATCGTTTCCGATTGGAGTAATGCAGCCCATTCCGGTAACAACAACACGACGTGACATTTGTGCAAATCCTCTACTGGTTTTTACCAGCCCACATTCTAGTCATCACTCTATGGCATGGAGAAGTCCGGAAGGCGTCTGCAGCCCATAGAATATGACCATGAGTTCAGGTCATAACAATCGGTCCAAACGTCCCTGATAGAGAGGTCCGGTACTTTACCGCCAAATTCGACATCGATCGGGGTTCTGGGCGGTTTTTTGTTGCAAGCTGCTTTGGCAGAACGGTTTATGTTGTTAGTGTGCAGCCCGTTTGTCGGCAATGCTCTTCAGCAGCAATTGCTGTGGTTGGGCAAACTTTGCCAATCCTTCTTCCATGAGGAACGTTTCCATCCGGGCAAAGTCCACTTTCTCCTGAATTTCCGCCAGAATGTCGTCGCTGAGGAACTTGTCGACGGCTCGGGTGAACGTCTTCCCTTCCATGGCCGCCACTGCCTCGTTCGTTTCCGGAGGATTCGTTTGGATGTCCGATCCTGCCAGGGCAGAAACGTAGCGGTCTGGTGGATCACCAGCCAGCTTTGTTCCCATGCTGGCAAATACAATGTCCTGATCCAGGTCAATTGGCTTATCGCTCCAGAAGTCCTGATTCAGCTTCCACAGCCGCTGAGCATTGGAAATCGCCACCTCCCGTTCGGCGCGCACGAAAGGTTGGTGACATGTTTTGAGATGTAACCATCGATTCGGCTGACGAAAATGCTGAACACGGCCTTCAACCGATTCGTGTCGGACCGCTGCTGAGCACCCCGCCAGACAGCATCCCGGGCCGTGAGGTATTGCCGTTCGGAGAACAGCAACGTGATATTGAGTGGCACGCCCGCGGCGATGAGTGGCTCGACAGCTCCCAATCCAGCGGGCGTCGCAGGAACCTTGATCATGCGGTTTTGATGACCGTTCGACCACTTCTTTCCGAGTTCGACGTACCGCTCAATTCGCTCACTGATACTCAGCGGGCAGTCTGTGGCCTCAAGCAGTGGATCCAATTCGAAACTGACGTAGCCATCATTGCCGTTGGACTCGTCCCAAATGGAACGAAACACATTCTGTGCTGACTGCACGAGTTCATCAGTCACTTGCCACGCGATGGCATTATCGTCCATGTCCGACTTCAGGAGTTCCTCCAGCCGTGCATCGCACTGACCGGTGTTGATAATTCCCGCAATGATGATGGGATTCGACGTCGCCCCCGTAGCCCCCATGGAGTGATATGTACGGACCAGTTCCGGTTCGACGCTGTCCAACCAAAGCTTCGTGCCAGAGTCGATGAGTGATTTCAGTGGAGTCATGGAAATACCTGGTTTGCGTGGTCCGCTGTCAAACTGTCCGATCGAATTGTAACTTGCCTTGAGCTTCTGCTACACCTTTGGCACGAATTCTCTCCTCAACGTCATCGGTCGTCCCGCCCATTTGGTGAAGCCCATGTCCCTGTTCCCTGTCGTTTTCCGATTTCCCATCACACGAATGCCAATTCTGTTCCGCTCAGTCGCCGCATTTGCCATCGGCATGTTGCTGCTGGCAACCGTCAACTGCGTTTCAGCCGATGAGCGGCTCTTTGGTATTGCCTGTCGTAGCGTACATCTTGGTTATCCGGCTCCTCCGGCTGATGTGTTCTACAACGAGATTTCTGTCACCAACTCGGCAGATGGCAGCTACTTCATGGTCGCTGGCTGGAGCAAAGGTTACTTCGGAATTCAGGAACTCGGTGATGGCAGCAAGGTGGCCCTGTTTTCCGTTTGGGATCCTGGCAATCAGAATGACCCCGGCATTGTTCCGGAAAGCCGCAAAGTCAAAGTGCTGAAGCAGGCAGATGATGTCACCGTCAAACGATTCGGCGGCGAAGGTACTGGGGGCCAGTGCTTCTTCAAGTTTGACTGGAAGGCTGGCGAAACGTATCGCTTCGCCGTCGCCTCGCAGCCTGACGGCGACCGCACGGCCTTCTCGGGATTCATTTACCTGAACGAGTCGCAGCAGTGGAAACATCTGGTGACGTTTTCCACGATTTCGAACAACAGCAAACTGACCGGGCTGTATTCGTTCGTCGAAGACTTCCGCCGGAACCGCGTGTCGACAACAAAGAATCGTCAGGCGGAATTTGGCGTGGGCTGGGTCCGGACACAGGACAACGGGTGGTCGCCATTGCGATCGGCCCGTTTCACCGGCGACGCAAATCCCGCCACCAACATTGACGGCGGAATTCTCGGTAAGCATTTCTTCCTCTCCACTGGAGGGGACGTCACTTCAGAGCACGGAAAATTGCGGGAAACGTACACCTTGCCGGATGAGGTCGAGTCCCCGAAACCGCATGACATACTGACAGCCCTCGATGCGGCCGTCAGTGACGTCATTCAAGGGAACGAGGCAAGCAAATGATTCGTCGCGATTCGACTCTCAATCCCCATTTGGTTTGGTGTGTCGCCGTTTGATAGACGGAGAACAAACCGGGCCAATCTGTCTTAATCACACAGCCAGCGCATCCAGGATTCGACGCCAATGCGGCGGTCGGGGCCGGCCCAGCGCAGGAGGAACAGGAGTACCGCCATGAAGCAGGCGGCGAGTGTCAGTGAAGCAGCCAGCGGCATTGCCTGCTTCCAGTAGTAAGTTGTTTCCTGACCGCGGTACACGGCGTATATCCAGAGGGGCCATACGTGCACAATGTGGTGCAAGATGTAAATTGTGAACGAGTACCGGCTGAACGTCTTGGCAATTGTCAGCACGGCGGCATCGTTTGGGACGCGGGGGTTGCGGTCAACCAGCATGTGCAGCGTCGCGAATGCAATCAGTGCCATTCCCAGTGTTCCCAGCACGTATTCTGTCGACGGTGGAAACATCGTCCAGCCGGTGAAGAATCGTTCCCCAAGTGCCGCTGGCATTTGACTTCTCGTCACGAGCGCAAGTAGTGAGAAAATCAGAAGCAATGCCCCGGCACCGAGAATGGGAGTCACAGATGGCAATGCTGTGGTTTCACTGTCCTTTGACCGAAACTGACTCGACGGAAAAACGTAGGAGGCGGTCACAAAGCCGACCAGCGAAAACGTAATCCAGGGGAAGATGGGGAAGTAGCCGGTCGACAGGAAGCCAATGGTGACATCGGACAAATTCAGGTCGGGGTCGAAATAGCCGTTCTGCCAGTACGAATTGTAGTCAGCAAGATGTCGCAACACGGGGCTGACAAGTATCGACATGGCCGCGACTGTGGTAGGCACAATGCGGGGCAAACGCCGCACTTGATTCAGCAGCAGGAGTGCTACCCCAATGAGCGTGAGGACGTCCCAGTTGAAAGTATCTTCAGGCAGCCAGACCAGAATGTTGAAGGCAATGCCCACGCAGAAGACAAAGAAGCCGCGACGGACGGATATCTTAGAAATCGTCTCTTCGTCGACGCCACGAGCCCGCTGGCCATTCACCCACAGGTAATAGCTGAGCCCGGACAGCAGCGAAAAGAGAGGTGCTCCAAAACCTGCGAAAGGAACTGTGTAACCGGAGAGGTTTTCGCCGAAGTGGACGAACACCATGACAAACAGCGCGACCGTTCGCAGCAAGTCAACGGACGAGAAACGCATGGCCTACGATCCCATTGACGTCAGCAGGTCGAATGCTGAGAACAGGATTTGAATCAGCAACAGCACGATGATCACCCACTCCAGTGCGTTGGCTGACCGCGTCAATGTGTAGTCGCTGACGCGTTGGGCACACATCTCATAGATCTCGTTGTAGACCTCAAGTTGCTCCCACAACACTTCGTGACGATGCGCAAGTTGCGTACGTTCTCGCAGTCGCTCACCAATTTGGCTGGCAAGTGTCGGCGGGTAAATGTGCGGGGCATACACGTGCAAAGAAATTCGCGAAAGCCGTGCACGAATGCGGAGCAGTGCTTCGAAGCGTTTCTGGATTTGCTGTTTATCTTCCAGCGACGCTTCGCTGAATTCAAAGGCGCTGGGCAAATCTTGCTCGGCGTTTGGCCAGGTGGCGTAGGCCCATTGCTCAATGCGCCGCTGTTCCAGTTCGAAATAACTGGCCTCCAGGAGTGCCTGGCGAATTGAATTCAAGCGACTGGGATGACCAAGAAACGCGACGCGACGGGTTGTCCAGAAAATGTGGACTCCCTGAAAGGTAATCACCAATGTGGGCTGCGTCGCGTGTTTTTCGACCCAACTCTGCATGGCTTGCAGAGTATCGGCGTGGTCTGCTGCTGATCCATTCTTCCCGTTGGCTTCGGGGACCGCCAGGATTTCGACCTCGAGATGTTCATCGTCGGCACTGATTTCCTCAGCAGAGATTTCAATGGCGTTAATTTGAACTGGCGCGGGGATTTCCAGCAGGACCGTCCCTTGCGAAGCAACTCGATCAACAAAGCGGACTGCAAGACGCTGCGTTCCGTCGGGGAATGTCGCTGCTCGCTCGCGGGCCTCGATATCAATTTTCGGTAGGTTTTCGGTGGAAGTAATCATGATTGAGTTGTGGGTTCAGCGATAAGTGCTGCAATCCAGCCAGCGACATACTCAGCAGAGTCCATGACCCCATTGAGCGTGGAATCGTAGAGGTAGTCACCTACGACAAACAGACCAGTGTGATTGGCTGAAGGTTGATGGCGTAAGTCACAGCGAAGTGTCTGGAGTCCACCGGGAAGGGCATTAACTGCGGAATCCCAGCGGTGAACTCGGCCTTCAAGGAAATACTCGCGTCCGTGACACAGAAAGTCGGGAAGTGAATCCAGCGCGGCCGCGATGAGTTGGTCATCACTTTCGGCACACATTTGCTTGGCTACGTCGCCACCCAGCAGCCAGCCCAGAATGCCGTACTCCGTCCCGACAATTCGCGAGGACTCGTCGTACAAGCAGCAGCCACCAAACTGGTCCAACATCCAATAGGAGTCGGCAAGTTGATGACGCCAGAATTGCTCGGAGAACAACAACGTCATTCGCAGATAATGTGCCGGGAAGTTGTAATGTTCGAAATGCGATTGCATCGCTTCATTCAGTTTGCCGCCGCGATACGTGACTGATTGCAGCTGATTGTGCGGCAATGCGATGATGACAAAATCGAATTCTTGCTCGGACGCGTGACCGCCGCTCTTAGTGACCACGGTATAACTGCGAGGTCCATTCGCCCGGATTTCTTCAACACGCGTGTTCAGTTGGAACTGGGCGTTAATGCGACGTGCCAACTCCTGTGGCAACTGTTCGTTACCCCCGACGATTCCATACAACTGCATGTAGGCAGGATCATTCATCAGGTAGTTTTGCAGCCCATAGTGCAATGATGTCTCTGCTGGTTCTGCAGCCAGATCACTGTGGATTTGATGTTCGATGAATCGCCGCGTTCGTGGTGAACAATTACGATCAAGCACACTCACGAACTGTCCCCGGCGTTGTCGTTCGTGACAGCCCTCAGGGTCATCAGAATAGTAGAACTCCTGCGGCGTAATTTCGTCGCGGGCGACACGGTCAAACTCTCGCATTTCCCGATAGGCACTTTGGCCCAACGTCTCACGAACATCATCCAGGTTTGAGATGACATGGTTTCCCGAAATCACCGCGGATCCGCCCATGCGGCTGATGGGAAGGCCCAGTTCCAGCACGAGTTCCTTGAGTGGATCTTCCCCGAATTGTGAGTAGTCGTAGAACTCCGCGGCACCCGCTTCGAAAGGAACGTCGGCCGAATCAAACTGTTTGGTAACGATTTTTCCGCCCAGGCGACTGGTGGCTTCGAAAATCGTGACGTCAATCGGCGCATTGGCAACGGTCTGCAGCGACCAGGCGGTAAACAACCCGCCAGGTCCTCCTCCGACAATTCCTATTCTGGGAATACGCATGACAATTCTGCCAGTTACACTGTATTTCGAGCCACCAGCGTTCAGTCGTGGCCGGGAAAAAGGCATTTCGGATGAAACGCACTCCAGACCGAAATGTTTCTGCGGAATTCGCCAAGTTGCCAGAATTGAGCCATCTTTCCGACCGGCGACCTGACCAGACAGAACGTCAATTGCACTTGAGCGTTGACTTTCGACACCAATCAGTCCACATTGTTTTCAAGGTTTCATGCCTTGAGTTCTCTTGCTCATCTCTTATCACATCCCGTCCATGATCGAACCAGGCTCCCATGAAGGTGCTGCGCGCGAACGTCACGCGAATGAACACCCCGTGTATACCACGCGTGTGGCGGACTTTTACAACGACCAGGATGCCGCCGCAATTACCGAACTTGTCGCGGCCTATGCGGATGATTCCGACCCAATTCCTGAATCTGTGAAGGAGGAGATGGTTCCGGGCCTGCGACTTGTTCCCAGTGCGTTTGCAGTCCTTGCAGTTTGTGGCGAACAAATTGTCGGTGTGGCTGTCTGTTTTCTGGGATACTCAACGTTTGCTGCGCGTCCGCTGGTGAACATTCACGATTTGGTCATTGCGGCGGAGCATCGTGGCCGGGGCGTGGGGAGTCAGTTGATTCGCGCAGTCGAAGCACACGCACGCGTCGAAGGGAGCTGCAAAGTGACGCTGGAAGTGCGGGCCTCGAACGACCGGGCGGAATCGCTCTACCGACGCATGGGATACCGCGATCCCGGCAGCGAACCGACGCGTTTTCTGGAGCGCCTGCTTTAAGCGGAAAAGTTGCCCGCAGGCACTTTGCCATACCGAGAACCACTCATACACTGGCCCAAAGCTATCGGCAAAACCTGGTTGCGATCTCACTTCACCTTGGCGCGGCGTGGTTTGTTGCCGTGCCGGACAAGACGATCAAACAGAGGAAACAGACATTCATGGCTCACTACGCGTCGCTTTCTGACGATTTCTTCGTCAACATCAACTTGAACACCGAAATGCAGCTCCCCTCGGCGCGCGAAACGGTGCTGGAGTTTTTCGGACGCGTGCAAAAGTCGTATCCCACCATGCGGAACTTTTACACGCGTGAAACGGGAGACTCCGTCCTCGAAGAAGACAAAGACCAATCGGCGTACCGCTGGATGTGCCTGGAGCAACGCCGGATTTGTAGCGGGGCCGTGAATCCTCAGTCGGTTGACCTGGCTGTCGAGCAGCATGCCCTGGCACTGCAGTTAGCTCCGTACATGTTGTCCGTAAGTCCGCTAGATTGCGAAGCGCTCGATTTCCTGTTCGGCTTCGACTTCATGTATCGCGGCAATCACGATGAAATCGTGGCCGAAGCACTCGGGACGGGTAGTGCATTTGAGGGCTTACTCGCCATTCCTGGAAGTAAGCCCCTCAATTACGAACCGTCCATCACCTTGGCGCTGGAATCAGACTGTCGACGACAGTGTCGGTTGATGGTGGAAACCCGGACGAACGCCTATCAGGTACGACGGAATGAGTTTCCCGGTGAGTCAATCACGGTCTACTTCACCGTTCGGCAATACGGCAGCCTGCCGCACGACGGGTCATTTGAAGCAACCCTGCATGAGCTGCGAGCAGATTGTGAACGGCTGCTGGAAGAATGCATTATTGAGCAGGTACTGCGTCCCATTTCGCAGGCAATTGCCCGGCGATAAGTGAGGAACGTCACTGCTTACCGGTTTCGCAATCGACGGCTGACGTCGTTCATGAACCGGCGTTCTTCGTCAGTGAGGCTGCCTTCCCCATTCAGGCTGATTTTCGCAAGCAGGTCTTCCATGCGCTGCTGTTCGGCGGAGGTGAGTTTGGAATGATTCTGCGTTTGCTGCCGTGGAGGATGGTATTGGTCCGGATCGTCATAAATGTTCAGGTGGGAAGTGGTTTTCCATCCGGTGAATCGCGAAATCAAATCCATGAAATGCCAGCCGCGCAGGGCATAGACCAGAGCGAACGCCATGCCGGCGAGGTGCGCCGCGTGTGCCACATTGTCGCCACGACCGAGACCGGTCAATTCACGAATGAGCGGATACAAATCGAAACCCGCATACAAAATGGCAAGCCAACGCGACGAAATGGGAAATATTCCATAGATGTACCACTTCTGTTCTGGCCAGTAGATTGCGTACAGAACAATCAGACCCGCAACAGCGCCTGACGCACCAATACAGGGATTCCATTGGCCGCTCACGGCGCACCAGGCAATGTAACCGGCACCCGAAACGACGCCGGCCACGAGATAAAACGCCAGGAACTCACGCCATCCGATGCGGGACTGCAGGCGGCTCCCCGTCATCCACAGCACAAACATGTTGACGAAAATGTGGAGAAGTTCCTTGGGGGCATGCAGGAAATCGTATGTGGTTAATCGCCAAATCTGTCCACGCAGGACGAGTTCGGGGGACAACTGCATCCAGTCGGAAACAGTGCTTTCCTCACCAAAGTCACCGTAGCTGGTCAGTTGTTGCAGAATAAAGACACACACGTTGGCCACGATGAGCGTGGTCACAATGTCGTAATCCCACGGCGCAGGTCGACCTCCACCCCAGTTGGTGGACGCCTTTTCGTCCCGCATGTATTCGCGGTTATCCAATCCCATGGCTGATTCGTTTCGTCGATCGGTTTTGGGGCAGCATTGCTGAGTTACGTGCTGAAATCGATTTCAGCCAGCGAATAGTACGCTGAACAGCATGCTCGCACCAAGGGTGAACGTAAACCAGTCACAACACGAATATCGCATGACCTGACACTGATGCTGAGATTGAGTCGGTAGAGAATCGCCGAAGCCCATCAGCGTTAAGCCACCAGCGACAATTCTTACGATGTTCCATTCGCTTCTCAAAAAGTCGCGAGGCGGCTACGTCGTGTAGTCCGCATTCAGCCTGATGTATTCCGCCGTCAAATCGCAGGTCCAGTAGGTGGCAGATTCTTCGCCGAGCGTGAACTGCAGGTCGATGACCACTTCACCGGTTTTCATGGCGGCGGAAACGGTTGCTTCGTCGAATTCAACCGGGGTGCCCGACTCGTACAGTGAATGGTCGTTGACTTTCAGTGAGCAATCCTGCTCGTTGAACATTACACCGGAGTAACCTGCGGCGGACACAATGCGGCCCCAGTTGGGGTCGTTACCGGTAATGGCCGTTTTGACGAGAGGACTCTCACACACGATTTTGGCAATGCGTGCAGCTTCGGCCCGCGTGGGGAGACCTTTGACGTTTACAGTCACAAAATGCTCGGCTCCTTCGGCGTCGCGAATAATCTTTTGGGCGAGGTCCCGGCAGGTGCGGAAAATTGCGGCGCGGAGCAGTTGTCGGTCGGAGTCGGTCTGGCAGGCGACGTCCGACTTCCCGTTGGCCAGCAGTAGCACGGTGTCGCTCGTGCTCGTGTGGCCTTCGACGCTAATGCAGTTGAAGCTGCGGTCGGCAGAGTAACGGAGGGATTCGGTTGCCTCTGGGGCGTCGAGGTGTGCGTCGGTCATAATGACCGAGAGCATGGTCGCCATGTTGGGAGCAATCATGGCGGCCCCTTTGGCGAGGCCAGCCACGGTGACTTTGCCGCCGGAAAGTTCGATGGTTTCAGAATACGCTTTGGGTACGGTGTCCGTCGTCATCATGCCGCGAGCCGCATCCCAGAACGCTTCTGTTGTTCCGGCAAGTTTGGCTGCCGCGGCGGGAATTCCAGCGGTCAGTTTTTCCATGGGGAGAAAGTGGCCGATGACTCCCGTCGAGCAGACGAGAATATCCTCTGCGTTGCAGCCGATTTCACTGGCGACCAGTGCGGTCATGGTTTTGGCGTCCGCAATTCCCCGTTCGCCGGTGCAGGCATTTGAATTACCGGAATTAATGACGACTCCCCGCACTGTCGTGGAAGGAAGCCGGCTGCGGGACACGGTGACAGGTGCTCCGACGACGCGATTCTGCGTGAACACTCCAGCCGCAGCGCACGGTGATTCAGAGACCAGTAAAACCAAGTCGTTCGCTGATTTGTTTGACTTCACACCGCAGTGCAGCCCCGACGCCAGGAATCCTTGAGGAAGAACGATATCAGCAGCCATTGAGGGCAACGCCTTGTGAGTAGGGGTATTTAGTGAGTGGAACCTGACCACAGACACCAGTCTACTCGATAAGTTCGGTCCCGCGAGTTTCCGGAGCGAGCCAAATTACTAAAACCCCGACAAGGTACACCATCACCATGACACTGCAGGCTTTGGGATAGTCGTCTTGAAACAGTTGCATGAGTGCAATTTGCTGTAATGCACCGGCTGCCGCGAGAATTCTTCCAAAGTTGAAAGCAAATCCCTGTCCCGTAGCGCGCACGCGAGTCGGGAAGAGTTCTGGTAAGTAGAGTGGTAGCCAGCCGTAAAACGACGCGGTTAAGCCGCCTGCAAAAAAGGCGGTAATGAGGAACTGAGTTCCATAGCCATCGTTTAACTGGTACAGCGCCAGCACGGAAACCAAAGACAGGACGCACATTCCGATGTAGGTGATGCGACGTCCAAAAGTGTGCCCCAGCAGTGCCGCGCCAATTGTCCCCAGAATTGCGCCGGTGCCTGTTACAATTTGAGTCCATTCTTTCGCGTGCGTATAACTGGTTCCTTCCGCAAGCTTAGCAGCCCAGGGGGAGGCCCACTGGAGGGAGCCCCACGTTCCCATGAGCGCGATACCGCTTAACGAGGCCCCCACGAGCATCATGGCAATGACGGAACGTCCCCCGACTGCTTTGAGACCGGTGGTGACACCGGAAGCTTTTGCCCGCGAGAGATACCTCATGACCGGGTACATGTAGCCGACAATTGCGACTCCCAGCAGGGGGAGAAACGTAACCCAGCGAACAGTCCAGGTGATGTTCTCGTTGGCCCAAAGATAAATCATTCCAAGCGGTCCCAGTGAGCCGAACACAACCCCCAGCAAATCCTGCGTGGCCCAATGGCCCGTGCTTCCCTTCTCCTTTTCCTCCAGCCAGCGTTCAGACTCTGGAACGAGAACACGAATGAAGAATGTCAATAATGCCGGGATTGCTCCACAAACCATCAGCATTCGCCAGGCATCGTTCGCCATCAACGTGGTGGTCAGCCCCGAGGGAAGGCCGACCGTCACAAGCATGTTGTGCAGACTGTCGACAAAACTATTGAGCGACATACTCACGACAGCAATCAAAACGAAGCCCACGTTTGACGCAGCACCAATGAGCCCGGCCAGCCAGCCGCGCGAGTTGGAGGGCCACAACTCCATGACCAAAGACACGCCAAGTGCCCATTCGCCCCCCATCCCCAGCGACGCGACGAACCGCCACAGAAACAATTGCTGGATGGATGTCACCGTTCCGCATAATCCGCTGAACAGCGCATAGGTCAGAACGCTCAGGGCCATCGCTCGAACGCGTCCCAATCGATCACCCAGCCATCCAAAAAGGACCCCGCCTGTAGCGGCCCCAACTAGAAAGTTGGCGGTCATCACGGCGTACCAGAGTTTGACCGACTGCTCTTGGACTGGATTCAGTGTTGTTTCTGATGAAGCAGAAAACAGCACCTCTTTGAGTGCGGGACGTGCAGCGAGCGGAAACAGGCCCATTTCCAGACCGTCAAACATCCAACCCAGAATGGCGGCACTCAGTGCCAGCCAGCGTCCTGTCGTCGTTAACCGGGATTCCATAGCTCACCAGAAGCAAAACATGATTCGTGCAAAGGAGTTACGCAGGGTAGCGAACCAGAAACAAATCAAACAGTTTGGATGCAAAATTCTCTGCCAGCTGAGCGTTGATGCGAACTGCATCGTCTGTTCGTAGCGATACTTGCTGCAGTTTTCGCCGTTGACTCATTTCGGAAATCTGGGGTATTTTCCTGCCCAAGTGTCGGCGGCGCGGTTTGTTGCGCCCTCATTTGCCGGCATTTTCGCTGTCAGGAGCAGACGAAATGAACAGGGATGGATCCCAAGGCCCGTACCCCGGACCTCTCGGCAAACGCACGCCATTGGAAAAACTCTACGACTGGTGGAACCGCAAGGATGACCCCACCATTCACTTCTTCTTTGGCCTGCTTCTGGTCCACGTTCTGTTGTGGACACTGCTGCCCATGGTGCTGCACCACAATCCTTCGAAGGAAACGTTGCAGTTGCTGACCCTCGGTCGTCAGTGGGCCTGGGGATATCATCAGCAAGCGCCGCTGCCCGCGTGGCTGGCCATTGCTTCCTGCACATTGACTGGAACCGCCGTCTGGCCGACGTATCTGCTGGGATCCATTTCCGGCGCTGTTTGCATTTACTGTGCGTGGATTCTGGGACGCGAATTCCTGAAGCCGTGGACCGCAGTTTGTGCCGCGATTTCCATGGAAGCATGTCTGTACTTTAACTACACCGTACCGGTCCTCAGTAGTGAAATGATTGGCCGTACGTTCTGGGCACTGGCTGTTCTCGCCTTCTTCGCCGCAATTCGCTCGGGTCGACGCACACACTGGGTGCAGACGGCCATTTGCCTCGGATTCGGTTTACTGTGTCGCTACGACACGGCATTACTGATTGGTGCCATGCTGCTGTTCACGTTCTGGAACGAACGGGCCCGCAAATGCTGGGACACCTCCCGACCGTTTCTCGCGGCTGCCATTACTTTCGGCATTGTGTTCTTCCACGGCTGGTGGGTCATGGATCACATCAAAGGGGCCGATCTTTCCTTCACCGACTATCTGTTGGCCTCGGAGCAGTCTGCGGAAGCAACGACGCATCCGCTGGTAGAAGCACTCGCGCTGCTCCCAGTACTCATCGTACTGTCACCGCTGGTCAACTGGCTGAGCCCCACAGAAGAAAACGTCGACGACGAACGGGAACTCGTTCGCCAGTACCTCGTCTGGGTTTCATTCATGCCGCCGGCGATCATGGCGGCGTTGGCGCTCGTCAACGGATTGCGTATCGACTCACTCTGGATGAGTCCGCTGTGGATATACGGTGGAGTTCTGTTCGTACTCTGGAGTCGTCTTGAAGAGACGCGTTTTGCATGGCGTCGAACCCTCGTCTGGACCGGAACAGCCTGCGGTATCATTGGTGGAACAGCTTTCGCGACCTATGCCCTGTTTCCTCCTTCTTTGGAAGATGGTTGCGAAGTCCACTATCCCGGTGCCCAACTCGCCCAACTGGTTCGCAATACGTGGGACAACAGTTATCCCGGCTACGAACTGAAGGTCGTGGGAGGTGACTGGTGGCATGCGGGCAACGCTTCCTGGTTCAACTCACAGCATCCTTACGTTTACGCGAATCTCGACACCAACGAGAGCCCCTTCATGCGGGATGACAAGTTCCAGCAGACGGGCGGAGTGATTGTGCTCGACGGCGCGGTCGAGAATGCCGCTCTGGAATCGCGAATTGCTCAAATCTCGCCATTCGCCACAGTCCTGGAGCCGATGCAACTCAACTGGCAACACACGGCTGTGAACACCGAACCAGTTACGGTGAAACTGGTCATGGTGCCTCCCGCTCAGGTTGCCAAGGAAATTGAAGCGGCCCGAGCGTTGTTGCAGTTGGAAACTCCCACCGCAGCCACGTCCACCATTCCAGAGGGCCAGACACTCTTCTTCCCGACACAACCGTCACCGCAACGAGATGTTGTCGAGGATGAGGAGTTCTCGCCGACGGCGTTCTTCCCACCTGCGGCACAACCTGCTCAGGAAAACGCTGTCTTCCAACCGCCTCGTCAGCATCCGGGATTAACGCAGCCGCAACAGGCCGTTGCCCCACAACCGCAAACGACTCCGAACTCGGCGCCCACACAAATTACCGAACGGCCTCAGGACAACTCAGGCGACGTCATCCCGTCGTTCATGTTTAAGCCGCGGAATTAGGCTTCATTTAGAACGCGGTGGCGCGGGGAAAACTCGGGCCCGAGGCCTTACGGCCTTCGGCTCAGGAAGTAAGTGCAAAAGTATTGCCACGAGAATGGACTCTCAGACATGACCGCCGACATTCCCACAGGGCAGCCCCGACCAAAATCAAACTCGTTTGCCATTGGTTTGATTCTGCTCGTCTCGGCAGCAACCTTTTTCACGAGTCTGGGCGGTGCGAGCCTGTGGGATCAGGATGAAGGCTTCTTTGCGTCGACCGCCCTGGAAATGCATCGCCGCGGCGACTGGATTGTCCCCACGTTCAATGGTGAGCTCTTCGGACACAAGCCACCGTTCATGTTCTGGATGATGCGGCTTGGCTTCCTGATGTTCGGTGAAAACGAACTTGGGGCACGGTTCTTTTCCGCCTGCTTCGGCACGCTGACTGCAATCGTCACGTTCCTCATTGGACGTACGCTGTTCAAAGCGGATTCGACGGGACAAAGACTGTCTCATCGCCCCGAGTTCTGGGGCGGGATCATAATGGCGAGTTGTCTGATGTTTGGCGTCGTGTCGCGCGCCGCCACGCCTGACAGTTTTCTCGTCTGCTGGATTGCCATCGCACTGCTCGCGTATGTCCGCAGTGTGCCAACAATTTGGACCACTACTGCCGAGGTATCATCGACATCATTCCTGCCGACAACCTGGGCAGGATGGCTCGCGATTTACAGTGCGATGGGTGTCGCTGTGCTGGTGAAAGGCCCCATTGGAATTCTGCTGCCGGGTGCGACCATTGGGTTGTTTGTCATTCTGTCGACGCTCAACCGAGGTTCCACAGCGGCGGGCACGTCGCGTCTGTGGTCATGGATTCGAGGACTGTTTACCTCACGTGGCTCCCGTGGCGAACCGCCTGGAACATGCATCCGTTTCTGGCAATCGCGGTTGTGCTCGTTGTCGCAGGACCATGGTTCGCGCTGGTGGGTTGGAAAACAAACGGCAAGTTCCTCGTCGAATTCTTCGGAACACACAACGTCGGTCGTTTTCTGCAGCCAATGGAAAATCATCGTGGACCGCTGTGGTATTACATCCCGGTGACACTCGTGGGATTCTTCCCCTGGTCAATGTTCGCCGTTCCCGTTGCGTGGCGGACCCTGCATGACTTGTGGACCAGCAAAACGATTCAGCCCGCTCGGCTGTTCCTGTTCTGTTGGCTGGTTGTCATGGTTGGATTCTTTTCCATTGCCAGCACCAAGCTTCCGAGCTATGTGCTACCGGCCTATCCCGCACTTGCCCTTCTAACCGCCAGCTGGCTCGTTGACTGGCAAACTGCGCGAGCAAACATCTGGGCAGGATGGCCTCTCATCGGCACTTCGATTTTCGCCTTCGTCGGCGTGGGAATTCTCGTGGCCATCCCCCTACTGGGAATGAAAGTCAACGACCAGACAATTGCTTCGCTGGTTAACCTCAACGAAGACGTCCTTGGCGAAACCCTGCCGCTCATGTCCATTGGACTTCTGCCGCTGACATTTGGAATTGCCGCAATTGTGTTGATGCGGCGTCGCTCACCTGAGTGGGCCAGCGGAGCGATTGCCGTTGGCAGTGCCTTGTTCTGCGTCGCGCTATTGAGCTTTGGTGCAGGGCGGGTTGATCGTCACCAGTTCACCGCCGAGGTCACTCGCGAGGCCGACCACAGTCGTGCCGCAGATACGCAAGTCGCGACGTTTTGCTACTTCCAGCCGAGCATGGTGTTCTACAGCTCCGAGCCGGTTTCCCGATTGTTTGAAATCGAAGAAACCGAAACGCATCTCAACACACCGGGCAGCACGCTCATTATGACGAGCGAAGGTCAGGCGGTGTTTGAAGACAAGTCTGATGTGCCACTCGAAGTGATTGCCTCGCGCCCCAATTTTCCGAAACCGGGGAACCTTTTGCTGGTTCGACGAGCAGATGAGAATCAGGAAGTCACTCCACCCATTCGCGACGCGTCCGTCCAGCCTGCACACTTCGAGGTTCAATAGTCGCCAATTTGCTTTCGCATTTTTTGATGCGGAATGCCGGCTTCCATGAATTCCGATCCTTCGTTGACGTATCCGAGCGACTCGTAAAACGGAATGACATCCCGCTGCGCGTGGAGCCAGAGGAACTCGACGTCGCGGTCGCGGGCCAGAGACTCCAGTCGCTGCATGAGTCGTTTGCCAAGACCAAGACCTCGCCACGGCTTGCGTACAGCAACGCGACCAACCTTCCCCTGCTTTTCCCAGTCAACCCGAGCCGTTCCGACCGGCTCACCTTCAGACAGCGCCAGCAAATGCTGGCACAGGGAATCTCGGTCATCGGCTTCGAGTGATTCGGGTACCGACTGTTCAAAGACAAACACCTCCTGCCGCACCAGCTTCAGCTCTGCGAAATGCCTGTCGAATGATGTCTCAATGATTTCAATCAACACGAGGTCCTTCAGGTAATCAGCTCGGCCCGGTACATACGCGCCATGCCATACAGACTACAAAGGAATTGACCCGGCTGAAAACTCGGCCTATCCTTGGAATACCCCCCAGGTCGATATCCGAAATACCGACTGCCCGTTTCCCGCCCACTCATATCCTTCCTATGTCCATGCTCAACCAGCAGTTCGGAACGGCTTTACCGCGCAGGAGTCTCCTGCAGGCGGGGGCGTGTTCTTTGCTGGGACTTGGGTTGCCGCAGTTGTTGTCGCATCAGGCTGTGGCCTCCGCGGGCGGAAGTTTTGGGGCAGCAAAGCGGTGCATTTTCATTTTCCTGTGGGGCGGCCCCAGCCACATCGACACGCTCGATCCCAAACCCGAAGCGCCGACTGACATTCGGGGAAGTTTCTCCCCCATCAACACATCGGTTCCCGGCGTGCAGGTTTCAGAGTTGTTGCCCAACATCGCACAGCGAATGCATGACGTCGCGGTCATTCGCTCGCTGAATCATACCGATCCCGCGCACTTGAGTAGTGCACATGCAGCCCTCACAGGGCAGCTCGCCCCCGTACCACGGAGCGACGCCGAACCGCCCAGTGAGCGAGATGCACCACACATCGGTTCGGTGGTTGCCCGGCTGCGGTCGGCTCCACGTGGCCTGCCTGGTTTTGTGACCATGCCGTGGATTGCCTATCACCCGGCGGCTCCGGGAGGCCAGGCTCCTGGACAGCGGGCAGGGTGGTTGGGACACAATTACGATCCCATGCTCGTGGAAGGTGATCCCTCGCAAAACCAATGGCGTGTTCCGGCCCTTCAGTTGCAAGATGCGTTGTCGGCCGAGCGGCTCAGCAGTCGCATGCAACTTCTCACCGACCTCGACGCTCAGCGGGCCGCGCTGAATGCGAGTGCGTCGGGTTTGGCCCTCAACGGCTTTCAGCAACAGGCGACCGAGTTATTGACCTCACCACGCGTGCGTGAAGCATTTTCCATCGACCAGGAAACTGAGGAAACACGCAACCGTTACGGGCGAAACATTCACGGGCAGTGCGTCTTGCTGGCACGCCGCTTGAGTGAACGCGGTGTGCCACTCGTCTGCGTGAACTGGCACAATGATGGACAGAATTTCTGGGACACGCACGGCAACAACTTTAATCGCCTGAAGAATGACTTGTGTCCACCGTCCGATCAGGCGTTGGGCGCACTCATTGATGACCTCAAGTCGCGGGGATTGTTTGAAGAGACAGCCATTGCCTGGGTGGGTGAGTTTGGTCGTTCGCCAAAAATCAACGGCAGTGCCGGGCGCGAGCACCACCCCTTCTGCTTCTCCGGATTGTTGGCCGGAGCTGGGATTCGTGGGGGATCGGTCTTCGGCACAAGCGACTCACAAGGCGCGTATCCTGCGAGTGATCCCGTCTCACAGCACGACTACATGGCCACGTTGCTGCATGTTTTGGGCGTAAGTGCCGAAGCCACACTCGCCGACCGCGAAGATCGACCACACCGCCTTTACGCGGGTAACGCCGTTCGCGACATTCTTCGTGCGTAGACAGAATTACTTGTAGAGTTGCTGCGGTTGCTCGGTTGTCTGGAACTGGTCCGAGCGGCGGAACTGGTGTTCGTTTTCGCTGCCGGTGGCCGTCTTTCACTTCTTTGGCGGCAGCCGAGAGTACAACCCCATTGTGATTGTCCTGCGTCCCTTTCGGTTTCCCAGAACATTTCGTCTCTGGCAGCCGTTTCGAGATTACCAGCATGGCAATCCCAGATCGCTACAGCAGCGTCGCAATGGCCTTGGGAACGTACTGCGGCAGGTCTGACGCGATGAGGCCGGGTTCTGTCCAGTCCTTTGCCGCGAGGTCGCCAGCAAGGCCGTGGAGGTAGACTCCCAATTGGGCTGCTTCAAACGAGAGACAGCCTTGTCCCAAGAGTGACAGGATGATGCCAGTGAGGACGTCACCCGAACCGCCCGTAGCCATTCCTGTATTTCCGGTCGTGTTGATGTAGTAACGATGGCCGTCTGTAACCACCGTGCCCGGGCCTTTGAGGACCAACACAACGTCGTGCTGCTTCGCGAATTGAATTGCCAGACCGACACGATTGGATTCGATTTCTCGAATCGAATATCCACTCAGTCGTGCAAACTCTCCGGGATGTGGGGTGAGAACTCGATCCACTCCAGGGGGATCAGTTTCCAGGCTGCGACTTTCGGCCAGCGAGTTGAGTGCGTCGGCATCGAATACGGCGGGTAGTTGAATGGTGTGGTACAGCGTGCTGACGAGCGAGTTGAGAATCGGCGAACGTCCCAGGCCAGGGCCAATGGCGAACGCGTTCATCTGGGGAAGTTGCTGGAGGATTTGTGTTTCGGCGACCTTGGTCAACCGGCCTGAGTCGTCGTCGGCAAGTCTCACCGTCAAGTACGATGGTTCTCCCACAGCAATTTCACTGATGCACGTTTTCCCTGAAGCGACATACACGAGTCCAGATCCACATCGGAGCGCAGACCTTCCAGCCAGCACAGCGGCTCCCGTCATGCCGGGGCTGCCAGCAATAAGCATGACGCGACCAAAAGTTCCCTTGTGACCTGAGGGAATTCGGACGGGGAACTTGGGGAGTTTCGTGACTTCAGTAGTTCTCAGGGCTGGATCAATACTGTCGCTGTTCATGAGTTGCTCTCCGCCAGTCCAAGATCGACATAGATTTGATTGACCAGTTCGTGGAATCGTCTTTGATGCACGGACTCACCGGGGCAACCGTTCGCGATGAGAACCACTACGAGTTCGTGTGCGGGATCAGCAAAGCCGACAGAGGACTGGGCCCCGCCGTGTCCAAATGTTTCGGCAGACGCATATCGACCATATCCGTACGGCACGGGAGCTTTCGCATACTGCTGCGAATTAATGATCAGGCCGAGGCCGAAGTCGAGGACGTTACAGAATGTCTGGTCGAACGTGTTCACACGCCAGCGTTTGGTCATCTCCCGCACAGTTGTTTCCTGGAGAATGACCTCGCCACTTTCACTGCGGCCACCGCGCAGCAGCATTTCATAGAATCGTCCCAGATCAGCGGCTGGGCCACGCATGCTGGCTCCCGGTGCGGGAACGGACAATGACTCGGGCAAGTGGCTGCGGGTGGCAACGAGTTCTCCATCGCGTTCCGCATAAGTTAGTCCAATCCGCGATTCGTGCTCAGCATGTTCGTCGGAGGTAAAGGACATGCGTGCATCGGACATGCCGAGGGGATCGCAGACTTCTGCTTTAACAAACTCATCAACTGGACGGCCGGAGAGACGCTGGATGAGTTCACCGAGAATGAACCACGAGTTGCCAGGGTCGTAGGCCCCTTTGCTCCCCAGGATCCACTCGGGCCGTAGTGGAGCACGACAAATCTTGGCGACAATTTCTTCCCACGTGGCCTGCGGCCAGCCGGAGACGACAGGCTTCAATCCCGCTGTATGCGTCAGTAAATGCCAGACGAGAACATCCTGCTTCTCGGCGTCGGCAAATTCGGGAATGTGTTTGCAAACTGGATCATGCACGGAAAGTGCGCCGGCGTCGCTGAGTTTCAAAATTGCCGCGGCGGTTAGTGGCTTTCCAGCAGAGAGCCAGCGAGTGAGTGTGTCCGGCTGCAATTCCGCGTCCGGAGTGTCGTTTCCCACCGCCGCATTGGCCACAGATTCACCGCGACGGGAGACGTACACCTGCATGCCGAGGTGCCACTTCTGCTCAATTCCCGCACGGATGAGCGGCTCGATTCCTGGCAATGACTGGTTCAATTCGGACATAGGGTTCAACAAATCAACCGATGTTTGTCGGTGTCGTTCGCAACGGGCAATGACTTGAGTGCTGCGTGCGTATGGTTTCGCTTCGCATCTGTGGAGACTACATTCGCGGTGAGATGCGGGCAAATGGGTGGATGTCAGACCCTGGTGGAATTGTGGAAATGTCAGAGAAGTTAGATGTAATTGCGGTCGGTGCCCATCCCGACGATGTGGAAATTGCCGTCGGCGGCACACTTGCTCGCCTGGTCGAGCAGGGATACCGCGTCGGAATTATTGACCTGACCGACGGAGAGCCAACACCCGGCAGTCCGGGACCTGAAGTACGATTACAGGAGGCACAGGACGCCGCGAAGATTCTCGGTGTTCACGTGCGCAAAGTCCTCGACCTGCCGAACCGCCGGTTGTTCGACTCCTACGAAGCCCGCGTGGCCCTCGCCAAAGAATTTCGTCGCTATCGCCCAAAAATTGTGATGGGAATCCACGAGAAAACCCCCATGGCGTCGCCCGATCATTGGCAGGCTATGCAAATTACCGACGCGGCGATTTTCTACTCGCGACTGACCAAATGGGATGCCGAGTTCGATCATTTGCCGGTTCATCGCATCAGTCAACAACTGTGGTATCCACTGGGATTCGGCACGGTCCAGCCGGCGTTGGGCCCGGGTTACTTCGTGCATGACATTGGTGAGAATCTCGACAAAAAACTTGAGTCCATTCGCGCTTACAAAACTCAGTTCCCTCCGGAGAAAGATCGAGTGTTTCACCTCGTGGAAAGTCAGGCCAAACTGTACGGCCAAACTTGTGGCTTCGCTGCTGGTGAATTGTTGATTGCCGCCAAGCCATTGGGAGTGCAGGATTTGGTTGGCCTGATGCGGCGAAAGGCAGATTAGTACTGTGAACAATCCTCGACCGAAAAAGTCCGTCAAGGCATTTGAAGATGTCCCCCTCTTCGGACAGCGCAGCATCACACTGGATGAGTCAGAGGGGCAAATTCGATTTGTGAACTGCCTGTGGCCCAAGAGTTTTCTGGCGTTCGGCTGTCACAAGGATATTTCCGTTTCGCTGGACGACGTCGACGCCGTTCAGGAAGTTGGACGGGGACAGTTCCTGCGGTTGTATCTCGATACGGCACAGGGTCGATGCGTGGTGGCGCCAACCTGGCAGGGGTTCGACAAGCTGCGATTTGAGCTGTTTCGAATCTTCCCGAACCACGTGGGCGCCGCTGGCGGTTGGGGCCCGTATATCACCATGGTTGCCTTCATGGTCACAGTATTTGCCATTGTGGGAATCATCATTTACATGCTGTTGTGAGTGTCGCCGCCTGATTGCCAGTGCAAGTTCATCCCGGTACCCTCCCGCCTGACAACGCAACAAACTTCGAACTTTCTTATTGTCATGACTGCCAGAATTGGGATTTTGACTGTCTCCGACCGTGCCAGCCGCGGCGAGTACGAAGACCGTGGCGGGCCTGCCATTCGGGAATACTTCGAAGATGTACTCGCCTCCGACTGGGAGCCGGTGTATCGCGTGGTTCAGGATGAAGTGTCCCTGATTGTTTCCGAACTGCGGCTGCTGGCAAATCAGGAAGGATGCTGTCTGATTGTCACGACCGGCGGTACGGGACCGGCAAAGCGCGACGTCACTCCGGAAGCAACGCTGGAAGTGTGCGAAAAAGAAATGCCGGGATTCGGCGAATTGATGCGGAAGGTCTCTCTGGAAAAGGTGCCAACCGCCATTCTGTCGCGGCAGACGGCGGGCATTTGCGGAAACTCCCTGATTGTGAATCTTCCCGGACAACCCAAAGCAATTCGGGAGTGTCTGGATGCCGTCATGCCCGCAATCCCATACTGTATCGACTTGCTCGAAGGACCGTTCCTGGAGACTCGTCCGGAATGTATCGAAGCATTTCGTCCCAAGAAGAAGTGACGACCGCTGATTCGTCTCGCGTGTAATTTGTAGCTCAACCTTCTGAAAACTTACGTCCATGTCCACACCTGTCCGCACTCGCTTTGCTCCTTCTCCCACCGGTTACATGCACATTGGCGGGATGCGTACGGCGTTGTTCAATTGGCTTTGGGCACGTCATAACGGCGGCACGTTTGTGCTCCGGATTGACGACACCGACCAGCAACGCAATCTGGACGAAGCGGTCGCTCCCATTCTGCACGCGTTTCGCTGGCTCGGCCTGCACTGGGATGAAGGTCCAGATGTCGGCGGGGATTACGGTCCCTACTTCCAGTCGCAGCGTGGCGACCGATATCAGGCGGCACTCGAAAAGTTGATGGCTGCAGGAAAGGCGTACAAGGACTTTGACAGTCCTGAGGTCGTGAAAGCTGATCGCGAGGCGGCGGAAAAGGAAAAGCGAAACTACCTCAACATCCGTCGTTCACTCGACTTGTCGCCGCAGGAAATTGCTGATTTGGAAGAGGCGAACACGTCGTATGTCATTCGGTTTCTGGTCGACCGCACGCGCAAAGTGGCCATTCAGGACAGCGTGCGCGGCGACGTGGAATGGGACTGCGCCCTCATTTCCGATCCCGTCATCATGCGTTCCAATGGATCGCCGCTGTACAACTTCGCCAGTGTGGTCGATGACATCGACATGCAAATTACGCACGTAATTCGGGCCGAAGAACACCTGGCTAACACGTCGGTGCAGGCTCTCATTTTCGAAGCGTTGTCTGGATCGACTCCGCAGTTTGCACACATTCCCTTTGTGGCTGCACCGGGAACGACAAAGAAGCTCAGCAAACGCGATGTCGGCAAGTACCGAAACAATCCTCAGTTCCGCAAACTCTTTGCGTTGGGAGACACCGCGTTCCCAATACTCGGTAACGAGGTGTCCGAGTCGCTGAATCCCGTCATGGTTTCCTACTACGAGCAATTGGGATTCCTGCCTGAAGCCATTCTCAATTCTCTGGCGCGGCTGGGATGGTCGTTGGATGATGTGACGGAAAACATGTCACTCGACTTCATTGTGGAGCACTTCACACTGGACCGTGTCGTCAAAGCATCTGCCGGATTCGATCCCGACCGCCTGTTGGCGTTCCAGGAACACTGGATGGAATCGGTCGACACCGCCGCACGCGTCGAACAGTGCTTGCCCTACCTCATCAAAGCGGGCTGGATTTCATCATCACCAACCGATGACGAACGTGCCTTCACCGGGCGATTGATTACGGCTCTGGGCGAGCGGCTGAAAGTATTCAGTGACATTCTGAATTACGACGAGTACTTCGTCGCAGATGACCAGCTCGTCTATGACGAAAAAGCCTACGCGAAACGGGTCGAGAAATCGGTTGAGACGACGATCCCGCTCCTGCAGGGCTATCGCGACGTCCTCGCTGCTGAAGAAGACTTCACGGCCTCAGCATTGGAGGCGGCATTGAATCAATACGTCGAAAGCCGGGGAGCTGGACTCGGCGACATTATTCACGCATTGCGCCTGGCGACGACTGGAAAACCCGCGGGCCCGGGAATGTTCGACTGCCTCGAACTGCTCGGGAAAGAACGTTGCCTGGCCCGGATTGATCGCATGATTGCTCACGCAACGAGTTGAGCAAATCGGCGACGGCTATTGAACCGTGGCACGACCATTCCCCTGTGCAGTTCTTTCAATTTGACCGTTGGGAAGAATCTTCTGGGCGTTATTCATCTGCGGTGGTGCCTTTTCATGTACCAGAAGTTTGTAGGCAGCTGGAAGTCGCCCTTGGAACGGGCTTTGCGGCAACCACGGGAGCTTTCGGGTAGCGTGTTTCGTGAATACGTAAACAGTTTCATTATTACCTGAGGCACCCCACAAACGTACGGCTGTCGGGAGGAAGTCGGCGGTGTTCAGCAGTACTTCAATGCGTCGGTATTCGCGCTGCTGCGCTGGGTGTAGAGGCGCGGCCACAATGTGAATGACGCCCTTTTGGGGATTGTGCATGTCCCCCAATGTCATCAGGTAGCGTTTCTTCATTTCCTCGGCTTTCATCCCGAACAGGAATGGCAGAGGACTCTCAATGATGTTCTGACCCTGAAAACGGGCCGGAATGTCGACCATGTTGTAGGTTTTCTCATCATGGTTGATGTCGAGAATTTCTTTTCCCGTACAAATCCAGGACTGCGTGTAGTTTGGCTTCACCTGGAACGTAACGCCTCGGGTCTCGTTCGTTTCAGGAAGTTGTTTGGGAGGGAAGAAGTCCATCCGGCCCTTGTCAGGCTCTTCGTAGTAGTAACGCCCTTCCGACCGCTTCTCGATTTTAAACACAAAATCGTAGTCGTACTTCTCGAATGCCCCTTCGAGCTTCGTCAGCTTGACGGAGTACTTCTCCCATGTGACAAGGATTTGCTCCAATTCCGGGCTGACTTCATGCTTTTCGGCAGGCTGTCCCTGCTGCGCAGGCTGGACTGGACGTTGAATTGGGTCGGGATTGTTGGCGACCGGAGGAATAGTGCTGCGTCCGGGAGCCTGACCCTGTCCCCACACTGCGCCTGTTGCAAGACATCCCGGGATGACAATGAGTCCCAGAATATGGGCAATAAGACGTCGATGCATGTCGTGACAATCCTTCGTCTGCGTCAATGTGGGAACGGCTTTGACAGTTTCCGTACTGCAGGTGCGTGGCACCCGTTCCCCGAAGCCAATTACCGCGCGGGCGGCGCATGGCTCCGTGGCAGTCTAAATGTTCTTCGCCGTTCGCGGAAAGGCCGAATTCCCCCCTGACATGTCTACATCGGCACATTTCGCCGAAACGGCAATTCACCTTGACCCAAACTGCAGTTTTTACATACCAAACCGACCCAAATTGCCCCCATTTCTCGCTTTGTTGGCCGTGCAGTTCGCGTCCCATGACGACCTTCGACCGCTACCTCCTGCAGCGATTTCTCTACGTCTGCATGGTGTTTACCATCGCGGTGCTGGGGCTGTACATCATCATCGACGGGTTCACGAACCTGGACGCCTTTCAGCTGAAATCTGAAGGGAAGGGCACGACTTATCTCGTACTCCTCATGGCCGAGCGGTATGTGTATCAGTCGGCCAACATTCTCGATTTGGCCGGGCCGACGATTGTCGTCATTTCCGCGCTGTGTGCCCTCGCTCTCATGCTGAAGCAGGGGGAAATTCACCCCATGCTGGCAGCTGGTGTACCGACGTACCGTTGGGCGCTCGCGCTGCCGGTGGGGGCGTTGCTGCTGAATGCTGCCATGGTCTTCAATCAGGAATGGGTGCTTCCCAGGATTGCTCCACACCTGCAGACAAACCACGGGGACACCGTGAACGACAAGCAGGCAGTTCAGCCTCAGTACGATCCCAAGTGGTGGATTTTCATCACGGGGGAATCGACCATTCCGGGCGAACAACGAATTGATGCACCTGAGTTTCTGTTGCCACCATCCATTGCTGGCGACTTCGTCAAACTGCGAGGCGAGTCGGCGTACTTTTACGCGCGCGACGGAGAGAGTCCTCCCGGCTGGTTGATCACTAAGGCCGACCCTCCCGTCACCAGCTTGAAGCTCACCGACCAGGGACGCCAGGCCCTCGTGCCGCAACCCGATGGAACGAGCATTTTCATTTCAGCCACACTGACGTTCGATCAAATCTGCCAGCAGAATTCGAGTCTCCGTCTGGTGAGCACTCCCGAACTCGTACGCCGCCTGCAACAGCCAGCAGCGAGTTCCATTTCGCGCAGAGGCCAACTCGTGCAGCTGCATGCCCGGCTGACGCGACCGCTCCTGAACATGCTGGCAATCTTCGCGGTCATCCCCCTCATTGTCCGACGCGAACGGACGTCACCACTGCAGCAGGTCACGAATATTGGAGTTTGCATGCTGACCCTGGGAGTGATGTATGGCGGGTCGATGGCCTGTCACGCCCTCGGGCAAACAGGCCTGATGCGTCCCGAACAGGCAGTGTGGGGACCGCTCGTTGTCTCAGGAAGTTATGTCGCCTGGCTGAGTGGCGTCGTTCGCACCTGACAGTTCCAGCAAGTGCTTGGCAATGTCACGACTTGCGTTAGGACGGGCAAGCTTGCGAATGGCTTGCGACAACATTTTGCGGTCGTGGTCGTTCTGCAGCAGCTCAGAAACGGCATCTTCAAATGAGCAGAATGGAGTTGCTCTCTGTATGATCATGACCTCCGCATTTTTCCATTGGTGATTCCGGACAGATACTTCATGGGGGAGCAGAACTGCCGGCAAGCCGGCGCAGGCCAGCTCGGCCAGCGTTGTCGCGCCGCAGCGGCTGATGACCAAACCAGCCTTTTGGTACATCTCCCAAAGATCAGTGAGAAACGGACCGACTCGCGCGTTGATTCCTAATTTCTCATATTGCTGCTTCATTCGCTCGACGTCGTGGTTGCCCGTCTGATGGACGATTTCCCAACCAACGAATGAATCGGGATACTTTTGGAGCACGGTAATTACTGCGTCGTTCAACGTGGTTGCCCCTTGGCTCCCGCCCAGAATGAGCAACACATTCCGTTTCGTTGAATAGGGGACGTTGACGAGTTGGTTGAATTCCGATCGCAACGCGACGCCTGTGCGGACATACTTTCCTCGTCCAGCCACTGGAATATCTGCCAGACCAGTGCAAACGAGTGAAGCAAAGCGTTTCAATAACGACGTCGCCTGACCTTCCAATGCATTTGGTTCTAACAGAGCAATGGGACGTCGCAGCCACACCGCCGCCAATACTGTGGGCACGCTGACGTAGCCCCCCGTGCCAATGACCACAGAATTGGGATACTTGAGTATGAGTTGGCGAGCCGCCTGGAAGGCACGCCAGAATTTTGGGAGTGCACTCCACGGACGCCAGCAAATGTCACTCCCCTGCGGTGCAGGGAGTTGCACCACTTCATCATGAACATGCGAAAGGATTTGACGATCAATGTCTCTTTCGCCACAGCAGTACGCGACTCGGCAGTCAGATCGTAATCGACGTAATTCTGACGCCACCGCCATTGCGGGGAATATGTGCCCGCCACTTCCCCCGCCTGCAAAAATGAAGCAGGGGGCCGTACTCGAAGTCACAGAGTTTGGATGCTCTGTCTTGTCCAATGCCGAATCCGTTCAGAAGAGTTGAATCACAACGACGTCCGACAATGTTATTGCATTGTTCGCTGATTGTCTCACGCCAGCAGCGGACTTTCGACGGGTGCCGTTTCCTCTGTAGTAAACGCCTCGTGAGCAAGGTCTTCCTGATTCGGATCGAGTGCTTCGTTCGGTTCTGGCGACATGTCTTCCACCGGACTGCGGGCCAGACTGAGGATGATCCCGACCGCGGCACAACTCACCATCAAGCTGCTCCCTCCATAACTGATGAAGGGATGCGAAATCCCTTTCGGTGGCAGCATGGCCGTGACGACACCAATATTAATTGCCGCCTGAATGACGAGCTGGCAGAGCAGGGCGGTCCCTGCAATTGCGGGGAAACTCTTCGTTGGATGCTGTCCGAGCAACTTCAGGCCGAAGTAGAAGAAGCTGAGCCAGAGTGCTGCGACTCCCAGCGTGCCCCACAATCCAAGTTCCTCGCCAATAACAGAGAAAATAAAGTCTGTGTTCGCTTCGGGCAGGAAGCTTAGCTTCTGCCAGCCTTCTCCCAGTCCCGTCCCACTTAATCCGCCCACGCCCAGCGTCGTCAATGATTGCCGCACCTGATACGGAGCCTCTTCAGGATGCGTCCACGTTGTGACAAATCCTTCCAGGCGTTTCCATTGATATGGCTTCAGTACAAGCGCACAGGCAATGGCAGGCAGTGTCACGACTCCCGCTGCGATGAACTCCTTGATCGGCCAGCCGCCCAAGAAGAGCACGAGTGCAAATAGGATTGTCAGGAAGACGGTAGTGCCTAAATCGGGCTCAATGACCACGAGCACTGCAGTGACGAGAAACGTACCGGCGAGCAGCATCCGGCCACTGAGTGTTGGCTTATCGCGTTGTGTAGACACAAGCCGCGCGAGCAGCAGTGTCAGTGTGATTTTGGCGGTCTCCGAAGGCTGCATGGAAATGGGGCCGAGCCGAATCCAGCGCTGCGCTCCGTTGACACGCGTACCAATTCCAGGAACGAGGACCGCTCCAATCGCGGCCAGTGTCAGCAGAAACAGAAACGGACTGGCACTTTTCCAGAAGCTGCCGGGCAGCAATGCCGCGATGGTTCCTACGGCAACAGCACCCGCTAAGAACAGCAGGTGTCGTGAAAGATAGATTTGATCCTGCTGCGAAGGCTGTGCCGTAATGCTGGCACTGAACACCATAATAGTCCCCACGGCCAGCAGCATTGCGGTACACATCACAAAGGACTGCAAAGCAATACGCGACGGCCCTGCAGCCTGTGGAGACAGCGATGTTGAGGGGGCACCGGTCATCCGGTAAACATCGACAACTCCGGCCTCACTCCCTGAGTAAGAATCGCGCCCTCGCACCGACCGGCGCATTCGCTGCAATTCGCAGATGAAGAACGCCCGCTACTTCACCGGGTTTTCATACCACACCACGTTCTGGCTGTTTTGTCCGGCCACCAGCAGGTCAAGGTCCCCGTCTTTGTCCATGTCGACGGCACGCAAATCGTACGCGGCCTGCCCTTCTCCAATGACGTGCGTTTTGAAGTTTCCGGCCCCGTCGTTTTCAAACCACGCCGCAATTTCACTGTCGTAGGCAACCGTGGCCGCGTCGAGATCACCATCGTTGTCGAGGTCGGCAACCTGCAGGCAATGTGGCGACAGCAGTGTGTCGTTGATTTCGTGTGTGGTCCATGTCGGATTCTCGAACCAGACGAGCCCGACACCGTGCCCGCGCGAACCAAGCAAATCGACCTTGCCGTCGCCGTTAAAATCTCCGGGATGAATGTTGGTCGCCCCAGGATGTTTTCCCGGCAGCAAATGTTTTACGAACGGCTTTGTCGGATCGGTCGGAGCTTCCCACCAGGCGAACCACTCACCCAGTCCCGACTCGTCCTGAGGTCCACCTTTGGCCGCGAGTGAAATGTCGGCACGTCCATCACCGTTGATGTCGCCAATCCCCATGTAGTGGCTGAGGCCGGGGGCGTCATGATCAGCGAATATGAACCGATCCCACTGTTCGGTTTCCCGAGGATTCTTCGGGATACGTAACCACGCTGCCGAGTTCGCAAACGGCCCAACGGGTTGGCCACTGTTTGCGATGAGATCGAGCCGCCCGTCGCCATCAACATCCCCCTTCAGTAGTCCGTGAATACCGTTCAGTTCCGAATCTGCCACTCGGGCCTTCCACGCACCTTGCAGCGGTTCATCAGGACACTCCAGCCAAATAACGAGGCCCGGGCTATAGCGGGCACCAATGAAATCCAAGTCGCCGTCGCCATCGACATCCATCGTTTCGCTGTGAATGAATCCATTCCCGGGCGTTTCGTCGATAATGATTTCCTTCCAGTCCGGCGCGACAAACAATCGCGTCTTGCCTCCGCTGTTGCAAATGACGTCGATCAATCCATCACCCGAATAATCTGCGGCCACCGCTGTCGTGTTACGCATTTCTTCCACAACAATATGCTTTTTCCAGCCGTCCGCTGCGTGTGCAATTGATGTCGCCAAAATTGAAAGACAGAAGACAGCCACCAGCGTGCGCAAACTCATGTTGCTACTCCGAAGTCGCGAAGGAAAGGTCACGTATCTATGTTGACATTAGAGCAGTTTCGCCAACTTTGTTCATGCGACCGACCCGCGTGGTGTTGAAATCCTGCGGCAGTTTGGCCAACCTGAAACCGATGTCAGACGCTCAAACCGCCCAGACTGACAATGTGCCATTACCACTTTGATTGTCACTTTCAGAAAGTTGCCGAACCGATGATGCGCTCGACTTTGCTTTTCCATGTCTTGTTGATCGCAATTGTTGCCATCGCTGGCATCACGAACGGTGAGGACGCGGCGAAAGGAAAGACACTCAAAGTCTTCATCCTCGCCGGGCAGTCGAACATGGAAGGGGCGGGGGCCATTGTGTCAGATCCGAATCGAAATGAGGGACGCGGGTCGCTCGAATACTTGGCGACGCATCAACCCGACTCGCCCTATGCCAAACTGCGAAACGACAAAGGGGAATGGATTGAACGCGGCGATGTTTGGATTCATTACCTCGACCGCAAAGGGAAACTGAAGCCGGGATATGGTGCGAGGGAAGATCGCATTGGACCGGAACTCGGGTTCGGTACCGTTGTGGGTGATCATTTCAATGAGCCTGTGCTGCTCATCAAACTGGCGTGGGGTGGCAAGAGTCTGGCCGTTGATTTTCGTCCCCCCTCCGTGGGAGATGACGGCCCCGGCGTGTACTACAAGGAAGTCGTGACTCGCACGCGAGAACTCATGCAGAATTTTGGAACGGAGTTTCCCGAATTGGCTGGCATGAAACCGGAACTGGTCGGGTTGGGCTGGCATCAGGGGTGGAACGACAGAATTAATCAGGGATTCAACGACGCTTACGAAGAGAATATGGACCACTTCATACGGGACATTCAGACGCGACTTGAACGCACCCAATTTGCCCGTTGTCATTGCCGAAACCGGGATGAGTGGCTTGGAAGAAAAGCATCCCGTGCTCTGTCCCTCATGAAGGCCCAGGCGGCGGTTGCTCAGCGTGAGGAATTCAAAGGGAACGTGGCTTTCGTCGGTACCAAAACGTTTTACCGAGCCCCCGAGGAATCTCCGTCCGGGCAGGGCTATCACTGGAATTCTAACGCGGAGACCTACTACCTCATTGGCGAGCACATGGGAAAAGCCATGTTGGGACTACTGGACTGACGAACATCGCCGTGGGGCTCAGTGAATGCCCCCGGTGACGCGACACTTGTTAAACGCGGACTCCTTTGACGCCGCAAACAGTCCAGTCACGAAGTATTCAATATTATCCGAGGCCAGGAATGGACCAGCCGTCGCGATATTCGCGTCGGATAAACTTGTTGGCAGCTTCGCAGTTTGTCGCCACGAGGTTCTTGGAATCCCATTCAATGGGCTGCCCTGTGCGATAAGCGACGTTGCCCAGCAAAACCGTTTCGGTCAGTGGACCAGAGTAGCTGAACGGGCAGTTGGTCTTGGTGCCGTTAGCGATTGCGGAGGTCCACTGCGTGTAGTGGTTGTGATCGGAAAGTTCTGGCCATTTGTAGTTCGCGAAATCAGCCTTCGGGAACAACTCGGGCATTTCCGGGAAGCCGACGAACAGGTTTCCTTTCTCACCGCGGAACAACACGCCGTTCTGTGAGCCTTTCCAATCGTCGGGGGCCAGGAACAGGCTCTTGTCCGGCATTTTGCTGGCTTCGTACCAGGTTACCTTCACTTCGTCACTGGTGTACTGACTGCCGGGGAACTTGTAAGTCACAATGCACCACAGTGGACCGCTCTCGGCATCTGGCTCTGGACCTTCGGCAGAAACGGACTTCGGTGCAGAAAGCTGGAGCGCGTTGACGACTGGGTCAAGCAAATGGCAGCCCATGTCACCGAGTGCACCGGTGCCGAAGTCCCACCATCCTCGCCAATGGAAAGGATGGTAAACGCCCGCCACATACGGACGAAAAGGCGCGACGCCAATCCAGTTGTCCCAGTGAACGGACTTCGGTGCTTCGCTGCCGCCAGCGGGTCGCTGCAGCCCCTGCTTCCAAAACGTGCCAGGCCGGTCGGTCCAGACATGTACGTCTGAGACTTTGCCAATCGCGCCGTCCTGGATGGCATGAACAGCCAGCTTCAGTCGGGCCGTGGCATGGTGCTGAATCCCCATTTGCGTAATGACGCCTTGCTTCTCAGCCACTTCGGCAATTCGGCGGGCCTCGAAAACCGAGTGGGCCAGCGGCTTTTGTGTGTAGGCGTGCTTACCGAGTTCCATGGCCGAAATGGTAACCGCGGCGTGCATATGGTCGGGCGTTGAAACAGTAACAGCATCAATGCCGGGATGTTCGAGCAGCTTCCGCCAGTCGGTAAACTTCTGAGCATCGGGAAATTTCTCGTGGGCCTTGGCGAGGCGTTCTTCGTCGATATCGCAAATGGCGACGATTTTGTGGCCGACCGAGGTTTCATGCATATCCGACCAGCCCTTGCCCCCCACGCCCACGCAGCCAATGCGGACTTCCGAGTTTGCAGCGAAGCTCGTCCGACCGAGACAAGTTGCAGCACCCACCCCCACGGCCACTTGAGAAAGAAAACTTCGTCGATTCATTGCTCGTTAATCCGGCTGGAGAACGTAATTGGTTTGAAGGCACACGTAAGTCTACACTGATGTTGAGACGACAGAAAACTGCAGGAGCCACGTTTCGTGTCCAAGTCCAAGAATTCGAAAGAGAAACCGGCAAAGAACTTGCAGCAATTGTTGTTCGGACGACTGCCGCTCGAACACGAAACTGTCATGTTTCTCGTCGTGAACGTGCTCGACTTTCTGCTGACCTACCGCCTCATGGCCTTCGGATCGGCGAGCGGGCATCGGGTCGTAGAATCAAATCCTGTGGCCAGGTACTTCCTGGACCATTGGGGGCCGGTGAAAGGCATGCTGATGTTCAAGCTCGGCATTGTCATCTTTGTTTGCATCATCTCGCAAATTGTGGCGATGCGTCGACTCGAAACGGCCCGCTGGTTACTGCGGATCAGCACCCTGATTGTGACGTTTGTCCTCTTCTACAGCGTCATTCTGTTTTTCCGACACTGACCGCAAGTCGTGAATTTTCGCCTGACCACTGGACACGCCGTGAAACAGGCTACAATCAAGCAAGAATTCTCGCTTCTTCGCATCGTCAATTCATCATCCCGTGCAGGATCTCATTTCACCCAAACAGGTCGCTCAAGCCATTGGCGTCAGTGAATCATCGCTGAAACGCTGGTGCGATCGGGGAATACTGCCATCCGTGAAGACGGCGGGAGGGCACCGGCGAATTCCAGTCAGTGCCGTACTGGCCTACGTCCGGGAGACGGGACAAACGCTTGCCGAACCAGAACTTCTCGGACTCTCCAGAGCCACGACCGGTGTAACGCGAAGTCTCGAAGTGAAGCGGGAGCGATTGATTGAGGCACTTCTGGCAGGTGATGAAACGGTTGCGAGCCAGACGGTTCTCAACTTGTATTTGGCGAAGTACCCACTCAGCACCATTTGTGATGATGTGCTCGCGCCCGTGTTTGCGGAAATTGGCGAACGGTGGGGATGCGGCGACGTCGCCGTCTACCAGGAACGTCGAGCCTGCGAGATTTGTCAGCGACTGCTGCACGAAGTGCGACGGGCGCTGCCGGAACCAAAAGTTGATGCACCGTTTGCCATTGGCGGCACATTGGATGGTGACCCCTACACACTCGCCACGGCGATGGTGGAGCTCGTACTGCGAGACAAAGGCTGGAGGGCCTGTTCGCTGGGCAACATGCTTCCGTTTCAAACGCTGCGGATGGCCCTGTGCGAATCACCGGCCAAGCTGTTCTGGCTCAGCGTGACCAGCATTCGGGATGAAGAAACATTTCTCTCTGAATTCGCCCGTATTAGCGAAATGGCTGAACAGCGAGGCGTGGCAGTCGTCGTTGGTGGCAAGGCACTGACCGAGAGCATCCGACGCCGGATGAGGTATTCCTGCTATTGCGATACCTTCGGCCACCTCGAAACGTTTGCGAAGTCGCACCCCTCTGCACCAGCAGCCGAATGACAGGGGCAATTGCAGCCGCGTTTTAGCGTGTGTGTAACAAGTCGAGGTGCTATTGTGGGTGACGTTTGCAAGCTAAACCATATGGGAATGATCGCCTGCCATTCTCGATCGACGACTTGCGAATCGCACCATTTTGGCGGCCAACGTCACTCACCCTGCGAGTTGTTTGGGCTGGTGAGCCGGTCAATTCGCCCTGAGCAGGAAGCTCTTCACTCATGTGGATTCAGCATCAAGTCATTCTCCCCGCATTTCGGCGGGGCATGCATATTGTGACGACGCATGTTGTCGCAGCCATTCCCGAACTGGAAGACGTTGACGTCGGGCTGCTGCACGTCTTTATTCAGCACACGTCAGCGTCGCTCACCATTAACGAGAACGCCGACCCCGACGTGCCGTACGACCTCGAACAGGCCATGAATGCCATCTCACCGGAAAACTTCCCGTTCCGCCACACCTGCGAAGGGCCCGATGACATGCCAGCCCACGTGAAGAGCTCTCTCCTCGGGGCCTCACTGAGTATTCCCATAAAGAACGGTCGACTGCAACTCGGCACCTGGCAGGGAATTTATCTCTGCGAACACCGCAACCACGGCGGGCGCCGCCGACTCGTTCTGACCCTGCAGGGGAGCCGCCGCAATACCTAGAGTAGTTTTTGTATTGGTTTGCAGTCACCCTGTGAGCCGATGGCCGTAAGGCCTCGGGCCAATTAACTGGCCCGGCCGCTTACGCGTCGCGGCTCACAACTGAATACAGGATCGAAAATGCTCTTGTTCCGCTGGAGTTTTCGTTCTGCAGGATGCCGACTTATGCAACTCCGGCGCGTTGCGCATCCCAATGCCCTCGAAGCTTGGTGGATCATCGCATGGCCAGTCATGATGAATTGGTTCCCTCGTTCGCCCGATGGCCCAGCACGTCGGGTTTGCTGGCCGTAATCCATACGTTGATGGACGGGGTGCCCAATGGTGAAACAAAAAGATGTCCTGTAAGCTCTTGAAAGACGAGCAAATACCAGCCCCCACTGTTGAACGGTTCACTGCAGTGCAATCCAATCACGACGAAGAAATCGACATCCACGTACAGCAAATCATTAGCGAGCTTTCCGAACTCGCCCCAGCGGAAGGTTCGTGGGTTCAGATGACACAACTCCGTCGAGTCATTGCGAATCGCGCAGGGCTGCGTCGCTGGGCACTCCTGTTGCTGACGCGTTCGTTGAATGACGAGGAAGCTGCCGAGTTCTACAACTCCGAGTTTGCCAGACTGCTCCACCCGAACTCGTCATTCTCACCCGACGCGCTCCACATTCGCTCTGAACCCGAACATCCAAAGGCCGGCACAGTACCCTCCTGGATTGTGACGACCATTGTCCTCATTATCCTTGGTTTTGCCATGATTGGAGTTGTGAACGTCCTGTCACTGTTTTGATGGATGGGAACGTGGGGAGCTCCTGCTCAAGCTCCGCTTGGAGGCGACAAGACTTGAGTGATCACTCAATCGACTTCGGATCAACTCCAAAGAAGCCCACGCGAATTCGTTTTCGGCGCAGGTACGCCATGGCGCTTTGATTGACAACAAGAATTGTGAGGATGGAGAGACAGGGGACGAACATGAAGGCTGAGCACAGCACTGCCATGGCCGTTCCATTCAGCTCACGCGTCAACATGAAAATGAAATACAGTGAAATGAGGCCGATAAGTCCCATCGCAATCAGTTCACAACGCAAAGCAATCAGTGCATGGGCAGGCGTGAAACTGAAAACGATGGCCAGGACCAGCTTGTAGAACAATACAGAGATGAGATTTCGCTGATACCCAGCGATGTCGCGAACGGTACAGTAGTCTGAAGTCAGGTCAGATTTGGGGGCATCGAATGCCGACGTATCCAGTTGAGATGCGTCGAGTGACTCGACGCCTTCGAATGTTAGTGGATCGTCGTTGGGGTCGGTCACGTGGCAATTTCCCTCAACAGGATTGATTTTCTACTTCGCCAAACACTCACTCAAAAACGCCATGGTCTCCTTTTGCCTCTGCTCCACAAACGCGCGGGCTTTGGCGACGCGTTCCATAGCGGCGGGGCGGTTGGTGACCATGTCGAGGACGGCCGGGATGATTTTTTCGTGGTCGGCTTCGTTATCCAAATCAAATAGCCAGTCATCCAGGCCAATGTCGCGCCACATGAAGCCTTTACTCGTCTGCTCCTTGAAGCGGCAGACAATTGCCGGAATGCCGTTCCCCAGGGCCATAATGGGTGAGTGCATTTCACTGCCGAAGAGTCCAGCGCTGCGCCGGTAAGTGCTGAGGGCTTCATCAGTCAGCCAGAACTTTCCGCGCCAGACCACGTGCTGTTTCACGTCATCTGGGAGCCAATCGTAGAACATTTCCTTGCCGACTTTCATTTGCGTCATGTCTTCCGGACAGAGCAGCACTTTCATGGGGGTTTCGCGGACCACGGCAATAATGGCCTGCCGCAGTGCCGCGTGGTCGTGCTCCTTCATTTTCTCGTTGTACGCATGCCGCTCAGGATCGATTTTTCGGTTCTTCGACGGCACGGTCCAGTACGGCGTGTAACGCAGACGCGACAGGCAGCAAAGGAACTTGCCTTCTTCGAGATTATTCGCTTTCAGAAACGCGTCGGCCTTTTCATCGGCCCGGAGGTCGCAGGCAAAGGCACCGTCAGGGCCAAACTCCATGACAGGACAGTTAATGCCCTGTTCTTTCGCGAACGCCAGCGAGACAGAGTCGCGGAAGTAAATGAACTTTGCTTTGTTCAGCAGTGCCGTGCGGTTGGCATCGAAAAATGAACCGTAGGTAATGCCATACACGCCGAACGGCTTGCCAATGTGTTTATCCCACGCCAGGACATCTTTCGCCGCCACCAGCGACGGACCAGATCCGTGCAACAGAAAATCTGCCCAGTCGATGGCTTCCTGCAAGTCGGCGTTCGAGGCCTTGCCGTTGTCGCCAATTCCACCTTTGACGATTTTCAAACCCGGAAACCGCCGGTGCTCCATTTCCATGACTTCATCAGAGAGGTCCGACGACGCCCAGAGCACAACTTCCGCCTGCGGAATGTGTTTTTCGATGAGTGCCAGCACGCCGGGCGTATGTGCGATGTCGCCAATGTTTACGACCTGCCAGGACGACCGCAGCAAAATGCGCGGGCGACGCCCCTCGGCGGCCTGCAGACAACTTGCTGAGAGGGCGGCTGCCAGACTCGATTGAAGAAACTGCCTGCGCTGCATCATGGGAGGAGGTCGCTCTGAATGGACTTCGAAGGTTGAGATAGTTGAATGCGGCTGTGCCACGGTTGAGATGGTTCAGACACACTGATTCACCCCATGGCACATGGCGTGTCATCAGACAGACAATCTACCACCCGGCAGACAGAGAATCGACTGCTACGCGCCAAACAGCGCATCGATAGGTTGGCCACGGTCGGTAATAGGGACCGGGCGGTCGCCTGCGTAGAGGTTCTTGCTGTAGTCGACTCCAACTGTTTCGCAAATGGTTGCGAAGAAATCAGGGACGCTGACGGGATTGCTGACAATTTTCTTGGCGAGTTCATCAGTCTCACCGAAGGCGCCACGGTGAGCCAGTCCCCCACCGGCGAGCACACAACTGAACGCCGTTCCCTGATGCCCGCGTCCTCCACCGCTGTCGAATTCGGGCGGGCGACCAAATTCACTGGTAATGACAATCAGCGTTTTGTCGAGCAGCTTCTTCTCTTCCAAATCGATCAATAGAGCCGAGACCGCCGTGTCCATTTCCTGAATGAGTTTGTGCTGCTGCAGAATGCCCGAGTTGTGAACATCCCATCCGGCGCCGTTGAGGAAGTTTAGGTTATGTGCCACCTCAATGAACCGCACACCACGTTCCACCAGTCGCCGACTCAGCAGACAGCGCTGACCGAATTCGCCGCCGTAACGGTTTCGCAAATCGGCCGGTTCATTCTCCAACTGAAAGACCTGATTAAACTCCGGACCGCTTAGCCGCAAGCTCTGCTCGATGGCGGCCTCATAATCGATGAGACGCTGGTCGGTTACCGTCGCACCACTGTTTCGAAGTTGAGAGAGCAATCGTTCACGACGCTGCTGCCGTTTGACGGAAATTCCGTCAGGCCGGGAGAGACCCGCAGGACCCTGACTGGTGTCGGTGAGGTAAAGATAACTGTCCTTCGCGCCGAGGAATCCCGGACCACGAGTGACGTTGGGATAGCCAATAAGCACATACGGCGGGGCATTGTCACTTGCCGCCCCGCGTTCGTGTGCAATGATGGAGCCAATGGACGGGTACGTAATAGTCCCACTGACGGGACGACCTGTGTGCATACGGTTCGTGGCTGCGGCATGCTCGTCAATCATTTCATGATGCACGCTGCGCACCACGGTGACTCGATCCATGAGTGGCGCGACCTGCGATAAATGTTCACAAAGTTGCACGCCCTCAACAGCGGTGTCGATCGATTCGTAATAAGCACCCGCCTTGCGGTTGGCAGGGTCGCCTTTGGCCTTTGGATCAAACGTGTCGATTTGCCCCATGCCACCGCCGAGCCAAATCGAAATGACATGCTCTGCCTTGCCACGCAACAGCGGTGCCTGAGCTTCAGCAAAAGCATTCGAAGAGAGCAGAGCCGCACCGGTAGCTGCAGCTCCGGCAGCCAACACCTGGCGACGATTCAAGTGAGATGGTGTGTTCATGACAGTGAATCAAAGTAAAGGATTGGAAACGGCAACTCTGCTAGTTTGTTGCGTCACGGCATCCAGACAAATTCGCGATGATTAATCAAACTCCAGACAACATCTTCGTACGCTTCGCGCCATTGTGGTTCGAGGCGAGGATCAACCGGAGGTCCAGATCGAACCCGTTGCTCGTGCTCCAACTGAATTTCATTGGCACGTGGCCGCAAATGGTTGAACCAGGTAACGAGCGGCAGTTCGGGCAAGTCTGACGGTGGGACAATTGAATCAGCGGGCATAAGCCGGGTGTCAAATCCTGCACCGAGCGCGGCATCAAACTCGATGCGTTCTTCTGGTCGCGGCGCGCGTCCGAGGAATCGCAGGAAGAGTTCGTTGACCAACGCTTCTGATGACTCGGCATTGATGGCCAATTCCGACAGTTCGCTCTGCCATGAGGCCCGCGTCAAATTCACCGACAGAATTCCGTTCGACAACACGCCCGGCTGGAGCACATTGGGATCGGACTCTCGCAAGGTGATAGGCATTTGCCGGGCACCGGTCCAGCCGAACGCTTCGAGGACATCTGCGATGGCGCGGGCTTTCGGCAAAGACAAACTGGGACGGTCGCGTTCATTTTTCAAATCACCAAACATCCAGGCGCGGGTGGGGGTGCCGAGCGTGAGTCGGCTGCCGAGAGGTCGGCGCCCATCATGCACGAAGGTGAGTTCTTCAACATCAAACGGTTTGCCTGTCGCCGCGTGCAGTGAATCAACAACCTGTTCGGCGGTGAGCCGTCGACGTTCCGGTGCATTAAAGAACCGCATTTCCGGAGTGGCGGCCAAATTCATGCCGCTCGCTTCGCGCTGATACGTTTCGGACGTGAGGATCAGCCGCACCACGTGCCGCAAATCGTAGTCGTTCGCGACGAGTTGGGCCGCCAGCCAGTCCAGCAGTTCGGGATGGCTTGGAGGATTCCCTTCCCAGTCGTGCACCGGTTCCACCATGCCAGCCCCAATCAGCTGCTTCCAGATGCGATTCGCAATGACGTGCGAGAACCGCTGATTCTGCGGCGCTGTAATGAGTGCAGCCAGACGCTCGCGCGTGTCCTTGGGATTCGTCAATAAGACGTCGACATCTGGTCCGTCTTCGGCGCCCGTTACCGCAGCAAAGGGCCATTCGGGAGCGACAGGTTCATCAGGGGAAAGGGTCGCTCTGATGAGTGCTTCGCGTCCTTTGTTCTTCTCAAAGAAGGCGGCGGGGACTCGACTGGTGGCCGGCACCGTGACGGACTTCCGCTCAAACATGGCAGCCAGGGAGTACAGGTCGCGCTGTGTTGTGCTGTGGTAAGGCGAGTCGTGACAGCGGGCACACTGCAATTCAATCCCTAGAAATGCCGAGGCGACAATGTGTCCCTTCGCCGCGAACGGTGCGTCGTTTTCACCAGCAAGACCAAACCCCGCACTGCCGCCTTCCGCTGAAGATCCCCGCATGAGCAACAGTTCGGTGACCATTTGATCGAGCGGTTTGTGATCGCGGAGCGAATCATAAATGAACCAGCGAAACGGCCCCGTGCTGTTGAGTGAAGCATTCAACAGGGAGGGATTCTCGGCCAACAAATCGAGCCAGAATGTCATCCAGTGGTCGGCGAAACGCTCATCATTGAGGAGTCGATCAATAACTTCCTCCCGACTCGCTGAGCGTCCTTCCCGAATTTCGGCGACGGTTGGAGGCACGCCCACCGTGTCGAGGTACACGCGTCGCAGAAATGCTTCGTCATTCACGACTGGCGAGAAGGCGACGTCCTCTTTTTTGATTGGGGGAGCGGGCCAGGCGGCTCCAGACTTCACCCAGTTTTCGAGTATGGCGACTTGTTCCTTTGACAGACCATCCTCCGTAGGAGGCATGCGGCTGAATTCGTCGTCGGTCTTGATCCGGGCAATCAGTTCGCTGGCGTCGAGGTCGCCCGGAACCACCGCCGGCACCTCAGATTCACCACTCTTCAGTGCCGCCTCACGGCTGTTCAGCCGCAGGCCACCCTTGTCCTTTTCGCCATGACAACGGAAACAGTTCTCTCGGAGAATGGGGAGCACTTCGGAATGGAATTGCGCCGCTGCTTCGATTTGATTGCCAGAACTCGCAGCAAGCGCCTGTTCGATTTTCGCCGTGACAAATGCATCGACTGGACTCTGGACTGATGCAACCTTGGGCACGTTCGGGACGGTCTGGGCCTCGACCCATTGTCGGGCGAGATCATGTCTTCGCTGCCAGAATTCATTACGGGATGCAGCTGCCGCTTTGCGCCGACGGTCTTCATCGCGCGAGAGTGTTTCTTCAATACGGGCCAGCACTGGTTCCACGGCTGCGTCGGTCAGCGGGAGCGTTTGCTTGCTCCCAGATGGAACAAGGAGGTTGAACATGGTGCCATCACTCGATTGAACGGCGACACAAATCTCACCTGTTTCTGTCCGCTGACCATTCGCTCCGACGACCACTTCGAACACAACACGGCGGCTGTTGGAACTCTCACTCGCTCCATTTGCTGCACTTTTCGCAGCCAGTTTCACTATTCCGGTTGATTCGAGTTGATGGTAACTCGGAAGTCGCATCCCTGGCTTGAGTGGTTCGGGCACCGGGGTGACCGGTTCTTCACCGTCAGGGGGACGCCGTTTGTCTGCGTCGGTTTTGGTGACGAGTTGACCATCGACCCACAGGCGGCTCATCGCACGGGAGCGAATAAGGAACTCGTACTCACCTTCCTGCAAATCAACGTCGGCAACCATTCGCAGCAGCAGCGGCGCTGACCACGCTGAGCGAATTCCCCAGTCGTCGTAATGCAGCGGCAATCGCGGCAGGAGGAATGCTTCACCGCTCCAGCGAATGGACTCTGCGGGCCAGGCTTCGCCTTCATACAGCCATCGGTCGTGAGTTGGCAGGCCTTCGCAAATCTGAAAGACGACCTGACCGGCGGGAATGTCGGCGACATCAGGCATAACTTCTGGCTGAAGCACCGCGACACGTGGTCCGCCAAGACGATTAAAACGAGCAGTCAAAGTTTTGTCGTCCAGTGCCGCACGGTGAACGGCAACAGCGTCGAGCATGCCGGCAAAACTGTTTCCAATACGAACTTCGTCATCATCGACGACGGGAGCTTCCGTTGTGGCGCCACCCATGTCCCACACACCGTCGGTTTTTACTCCATCGACGTAGCCCCGGACTGACTTGGGATCACCAAACTTGTACGTCACTGCGACGTGATGCCATCCCGTCGAAATGGGGAAACCGGTTTCAGACGTCCAGCGGTGCCAGTGACGATCACCCGCTGCCAGTTTCGTGGCGAACAGAAAACTGAGGTGGAAATTGGCATTCTGCCGCACCAGGCGCAGTGCCCAGTTTTGATTGTCGCGGCTGAATTTCGGTGAACCGGTTCGACCCTTGCCAATAATGTACCGGGGAGATGCATCATTAATGTCGCCGGGGTTCACCCAGGCTTCGATGGTAATGGCGTCCCCGTTGGTGAAATCGAAGGAGCTTTCGGGACCGGCGTCTTCGAGAGACAAATAGGCTCCGGAATCGAGCTTGATGGCGTTGTTGCTCTCGGCCATATCCGGAAATTCTGGCGCCCGAGGTCCAGCTTGGTCGCGCTGGAGATTTCCATGAACCTGAACAGCCGTGGTCTCTTCATTGTCGAAATCGAGACTCAAGGCAGGAGCGTCGCCAGCCTGGGCGGCAACAAGACTCAGAACAACAGCGGTCGAAGAGAGTGCAAACATGTGACGTCTTCAACAATGGGGTGAACAGTAATTGTTTCGCGAAACGAGGTGGGAGGACAGGGTGCTTCGCGAGGACGGATGGGATTTCTCCCACTGAAACTCTCAGACGCGTTTTCACGCATCACTCATGATTTCTTCGTACACCCGACCTTCATTCTGGTCGATGCGTTCCATACGACCTTTGTGAAGGTACACGAGTTTCTTATGGTCGAGCCCTAACAGGGCCAGAACAGTGGAGTGAATGTCATGCACGTGGAGTCGGTCTTCGATGGCATGCAGGCCCACTTCATCAGTGGCTCCGAAAGTCTGGCCAGCGCGAACACCGCCACCCGCCATCCACATGCTGAATCCCGTAGGATTGTGGTCGCGACCATCTCCTTTTTCGCTCATCGGAGTGCGACCAAACTCACCGCCCCAAATGACGAGCGTTTGATCGAGTAAACCCCGTTGCTTGAGGTCGGTCAGCAAGCCAGCCACCGGTTTATCCATTCCGCGGCACATGGTCGTGTGGTTCGCTTCAATCCCTTTGTGTGCATCCCACTTGCTGCCCGCGCCGTGATAGCACTGCACGAATCGCACCCCACGTTCGACGAACCGCCGAGCAAGCAGACAGTTGCGTCCGTACGACTCGGTGTCCTTGTCGTCCATTCCGTAGAGCTTTTGTGTTTCTTCAGTCTCTTGCGAAAGGTCAACCGCTTCCGGCGCGTGTGCCTGCATTTGATAGGCGAGTTCATAACTGCGAATGCGGGCATCCAGCTCGGAATTGTCCTGCCGCGTTTCGGCATGGTGCTGATTAACCTGCTTGAGGAAGTCGAGCGTGAGCCTTTGCTGTTGCTGATTCACAGTTTCCGGTCGGGTTAAGTTCAGGAAGGGCTGACCTTCCACCTGCATGGCTGTCCCCTGATAGAGCGCCGGCATGAATCCCGCACCCCAGTTCCGAGGACCGTTCACGACAGTTCCCTTGCGATCCTGCATGACCACAAACGCGGGAAGGTTTTCATTCGGTGTGCCGAGTCCATACGTCACCCACGCACCGAGAGACGGACGACCAGCGAACTGCGTGCCCGTATTCATTTGGCACACGCCACCAGAGTGGTTGATACCGTTGGTCCAGACTGAACGGACGACGGCAATGTCGTCGGCATGTTCAGCGATGTTGGGTATCCAGTCAGAGAACCACTGGCCGCTCTCGCCGTACTGTTTCCACTTGCGTTGATCAGCGAGAACGGGTGAGTCGAATTCACCCATCGCTGTAATGATGCGACCAAAACTCTCCGGCAGTGGTTTTCCGGCCAGCTTCTTAAGAGCGGGTTTGGGGTCGGTTAAATCGAGGTGTGAAGGCCCTCCTTCCATGAACAGGAAAATCACACTTCGTGCCTGCGCGACTCGATGCATGAGCTTGGCGGCCAATGGCGAAGGCGCTGCTTCTGCCGCGGTGGCGTTTTCTCCAAGCAATCCCGCCAGCGCGAGTGCTCCGAATCCTCCACCGGCGGTCAGCAGCATGTCGCGTCGGGACAGGTGACTGCTGAGAGGTGTCTGCTGTCGTCTGAAGTTAGTCGACATAAATCATCTCATTGGAATTGAGGAGCGCGTGCAGCAAGGCAATTCTGGCACGCTGCTGTGGCGTGCGAACTGCCGTGCCTGTGGTCTCCAGGGAGGCGTGATGGTTGTGGGGGGAGACGTCGTGGCCGGGATGGCTATCGTCGACGAACCTGCTGTCGAATAGCAGTTGACTGCTGTCCGCCGCGGCGAGTTGTTCATCAGACAATGCGGCATTGTGCAGACGCACATTATGGATGAGTCCGTCCCACAAATGTGATCCCGCACGACCGCCGAAATCAACGGGTCGCTTGGATCGAATATCGCTCTTGGCCTGATGTTTTACATGAGCCTTCTGCATTTCGGCATCGGGAGTTGACAGGTCTTTCAGATAGAACGTAATTCCAGACTCGGACGTGTCATCCAAATCGACGGACACCGCGACGAAGTACGGCTTGTTGAGTTCCATCCGCAAGTCCGAGGCAACAACTTCGTACTCGGGCATGCCGTTGCCACGGTCACCCACGAGTTGCAGGATGACATTCATTGGCTTGTACGCACTCTTGGTCGACGTGACGCCCAACGACCAGCCGGTCTCTTTGGTGTTGCTGTTCCACTGAGCTGCAATCGTTCGAACCGAGGCGTCCGGGTAGAGCGACCGCAACATGACCGTAGCTTCAATCGTCAGATCGCCATTTGGCAACTCGTCGAAATACGGAACCTGAATTTTCGTTTTGTTCTCTGGGACGAGATTTACTCCCAACATTCCATTCGGCATTTCGGCCAACACGCTGGGACGCTTCTCCTCTGGCGTGGCGGACTCGTAAATGGACAGGAACTCTTTCGCCCCCGCCAATTCCAGGTCGGAGCCATCCCGGAAGTAGAGTTGTCGATACGCTTTGGCAATGAAGTCGTCATCACTATACGACTGCAGACGTCCATACATGGAAACCGCCCGAGCGCCGGACCAGTCATTGTTGAGCAACATGAGTGCCTGAGTCGGCGACGTTGTCTGGTGACGCTGTCCCTGACTGCGAATTCGGTCGGGGAAGTCAAACAGGCCGAGTTGCGGATCGGGCGTGTTTCGGCGCACGGTGCGGTACAGCGCGCGTTTTTGACTGCCGAGTTCACCGCTCGAAACCAGCATGGCATCGACAATTTCTTCCCCGGACAATCGTTTGGGATTCATCCGCCACAGCAGAATGTTGGTGGGATCGGACTTCCGCAGTTCGTCGGTCAATGGCCGATCAGAAACCTGTTGCCATGTGGCCGATGACAGAATGCGGCGGTGCAGCTTCTTAATGCTCCAGCCGTCTTCCATGAAGCGTGTCGTCAACCAGTCCAGCAATTCCGGATGCGAGGGCGGCGTTCCCAAATGACCGAAGTCATTCACGGTATCCACCAGTCCACGGCCAAAATGCTGAGCCCAAATGCGATTCACAATAACGCGGGCCGTCAACGGATTGTTTCGATCAGTCAACCACTTCGCCAGTGCTGTGCGACGACCAGTTGACTGCAATGCTTCCGGCGGCGGCACAATGGTCGCGGGAGTTGCGTCAATGATATCGGGGAATCCGGGAACAACTGCGTTGCCACTCGAATCATCCAGGATGTAAGTCGGCGGTGCTTCGGGACCGACATCGCTCGCCAGGAACTTCAGCGTCGGCAGTGGCTGCGGCTTGAGTGAATCGAATTCCGCCAGTTTCTTAAGCAATTCCTGACGTTCCGCTTCCGTTTCTTCGTCGAGCCACTCCGCCAGCTTGTCGGGATGCATGTCGAACTGACGTCCGGCCATCGAGGCAATTTGCTGTTCGTACGGTGAACGGTCGCATTCCCGCTTGTCGATCATGGCCCGAATTTCCGGAACGAACTTCGCCACTCCTTCACGCGTGGAATGCTTGAGCAGCACCTGGTGTTCAATTTCATGCAGCCGTTGGCGAATGGAGTCGGTTGCCGCTTCCCAAGCCTTCTGTTGCTGATAGTGCTCGGTCCGCGTTGCCACGTCGGCCAATGGCATTTCTGCACGTGGATGCAGCGGCGCGAAAAACGACAACAGTTCGTAGTAGTCCTTCTGCAACAACGGATCAAATTTGTGGTCGTGGCAACGGGCACACTTGAAACTGAGCCCCATGAAAACGTCTGTGGTCGTCTCGGTGACGTCGCTCAGGATTTCCGCCCATTGACCTTCGACGTCGCGCTGATTCCATTCATAAATCCAGTGGCGGAGATACATCGTGGCGATGACGGCATCGCGGTTGCCGGGATCAATTTCATCACCGGCCAATTGTTCCATAACAAAGCGGTCGTACGGCTTGTCTTGATTGAACGAACGGACGACATAATCGCGGTACTGCGCGGCGTCGGGACGTGCATGGTCGGCGTTGTATCCGTCGGAGTCGGCATAGCGCACCAAATCGAGCCAGTACTTGGCCTGATTCTCTCCGTAAGCAGGATCGTTCAATAGCTGATCGATCAACTCAGCCGAGAGAGGCTCAGCGGCACCCGTTTCGGTTTGCGACAATAAAGCAGCATGGTCTTCGGGATTTGGTGGCAGTCCGGTGAGTGTGAAATGAACCCGCCGGGTCAACACGCGCGGGCTCGCCGATTCACTCGGCGTGAGGCCTGCCTCGGCGAGTCGTTTGAAAATGAAATGATCAATTTCATTCTTGCACCATCCGCTATCATTCACTTCGGGCACAGGAGCATCGACGACTGGCTGAATGCACCACCAGTTGCGATCTTCTTCTGTAAGGGTCGATACGGGTCGCAGCACTTCCGTGTTGGGCCAAGGGGCGCCGGCGGTAATCCAGGCTTCAATGCCGGCCACCAGTTTGTCTTCCAACTGTCCGCTCGGTGGCATTTCGAAGGACTCATAGCGAAGTGCTTCGAGCAGCAGACTTTCCTCAGGTTTTCCTGGAACGACTGCTGGGCCCGACTCACCGCCGCGCAGCAACTCTTCCAGTTTCGTCAGCCGCAGTGCTCCTTCCTGCTTGGCATCGCCGTGACATTTAATGCAGTGCGTCACCAGCACGGGACGCACGTGGATTTCAAACAGTTCGACCTGCTGAGCAGTCAATTCTGTCGATTCAGCCTGCACCTTCTGCGGCGTCACGGCAAACGCCGCAACCAATGTAAGGCACACCACACCAAGTTTGTTCATCTGTCGTCTCAGGGCTCGCATGCTGTTTTGCGCGTCCTTGGTTTCTATATCGTGCTGTGAGATTCATTTCGGACCAAAAAGTCGTCCTCATGAAATCCTGACCATTGTACTCGGATATTCATGCCAAAGCCTTTGGCATGGCCCGAATTCTCTGAGCAATTGGGCAATTCGCTGTTCCCTTGTCTGACTACGCGAAACGAGAAACAAACCTAACCCAATCACTATCAAGAGGATACCAATTCCAAGCTGACTCAGGTAACAGAGGATTGCAGCCATGACGATCAGTAGAACCGCGACAATCCGACCGCTGTTCCAGAAGCGGGTTCTCAGTTTTTCGCAGCAATGTGTGCACATCGGCACATCTAATGGGATGAGCGACGTGCGGCCCCGATATTCCGGCCGTTGATTCGAATTGCCGCGCAAAATGACCAGCAATCCCAAAGGGAGCATCATAATTGCAATGAGGAGTCGCAGAATCCAGATCATGACATTCTGTGTGAATCCTGCATCCTCCATCCAGGTTTGCTCATAGACGAGGCTCAACTTGAGAACGCGGGTTGTGTCCTCGTCACAGGCCAGGCACTCTGTTCCAAACAACTCGCCTGACTCCGAAGCCTTCTGGATTTTCTGCGGCAGGCTGAGAGGAGTGTCGGTTTCGCCAGCCAGTTTTCTCAATGCGACCGATGATGGGATGGTCACGCTCTGGCCGCACTGGCACTCCCGTTTTGTTCCCGCGTGCCACAGTTCAACAGCGTGAACAGCACCGCAACGACAAGCGACTTTGTATGGCATGGCTTGGTGATTAAAACGTGTTCGTATCGCGTTTAACGTACGTGTCAATGAGTGGGATAGAATCTAGTTGGTTTCCTCGCTCTTGAAAACACATCCAACTCTGTACATGTGTGGCGGCCGACGGTAGACTCCTGTATCGCTGCCATGCAGCATTTGGGCTCTGTACTAGGGTTGTCAGGGTCTTTCTTTAGGGTTTTCTTCTCAGGGAGAAGTTCAATGCGACGTGTTGTTTCACTTGCACTCATTGCCGTTTTGTCGCTCACCGTATTCCAGTTGCTCAACGCGCAGGAGAAAAACGGGGCTGCTGAAGTCAAAGAACGTCGTGGTCCGTTGCCGGCCATGTACGGCCAGTTGGGCATGAGCGATGAGCAAAAGGAACAGGCCTACGACGTCATGGCCAAGTACGACGCCGAAATCGACAGACTCAAGGAAGAAATGAAGCTGCTGCTGGCTGAACGGAACAAAGGAATTCAAGCACTGCTCACCGATGGTCAAAAGCTGCGTCTCAAGGAACTTCAGGCTGCGGCCCGCAAGAAAGCCGGGGTGAAAGAGTCAGCGAACGACGATGCCCCCGCTGCGCCTGCGGAATAGTCATTCGGCAGATTCCCGAAATCCGCGGTCTCGACTCTCTCGAAGTTCGGAGGACGTCGCTGTAAACTCGAATTCTGTCACGATTTTGTGAAATCGGACGCACGAATTGCGGTTGTATTTCAACGGTGAAACAGCAACCGCTTCCAGAGTTCAGGTTTTTCAGCGATGTCTACTCCCAATTTGGCAACAATTGAGTCGAAAGTTCTGGCCAACGAGCGTCTTACGTTCGACGAGGGTGTGTTTCTCGATGAGCAGGTCGATTTGCTCACCCTCGGTCGGCTGGCGAATTTGGTGCGCACGCGTCGCCACGGGAACGTGGCCTACTACAACACCAACATCCACCTGAACCCGACAAATGTCTGTGTTTATCGGTGCAGATTCTGTGCATTCCGGTCGGACCTGAAGTCAGAGAAGTCCTACGTCTTCTCAGATGACATGATTCGCGAACGCGTTCTGGAAGCGAAGGCGAGCGGGGCGACAGAAATCCATGTTGTCGGTGGTCTGCACCACCAGAAGAAGTTTGACTGGTACGTGAACGTCGTTCGTGTCATTCACGAAACATGGCCAGACATTCACATCAAGGGCTGGACCGGTGTCGAAATCAACTGGTTTGCCCACCTGACCAAAAAACCGTACGACTGGATTCTGCAACAACTCATCGACGCCGGACTCGGCAGCCTCCCCGGCGGCGGAGCGGAAATTTTCGACGAAGGTGTCCGCAGCCAGATTTGTGAACACAAAGCGGACTCACAGGCCTGGATTGATATTCACCGGGCCGCGCATCAGCTTGGTCTGCGTTCTAACGCCACCATGCTGTACGGACATGTCGAAGCAGCGCAGCACCGCATCGACCATTTACTCCGCCTGCGCGATTTGCAGGACGAGACCGGCGGATTCCAGACGTTCATCCCGCTGGCATTTCATCCCGAGAATACGGGCATGGACTATCTCAAGAAGCCGACCGGTCATATGGACCTGCGCATGATCGCCCTCTCCCGGCTCATGCTCGACAACTTCGACCACATCAAGGCGTACTGGATTATGCTGGGTGAAGAGACGGCACAAATCGCACTCGGCTTCGGTGCCGATGACGTCGATGGCACCGTCGTCCACGAATTGATTTACCACGACGCCGGTGCGAAAACACCTGAAGGCCTCACGGTTAATGCTCTGCACCGCATGATCCGGGAAGCCGGCTGCGAACCAGTCGAACGCGACACGCTCTACCGCCGCGTCATCCGTGACGGTGCGAACTGGACCATTGGCGAACCCGTTCCCGTTTCAGTGGGTGTCTGATTTCGTCTGGTGAGAGGCCTTTGCGCACTACTTCTTTCCCGGTGGTTTGTGCATGTCCTTAAGCGTTCCATCGGACTGCAAATGTCCGATGTACTTCGATTCCGGCCCCCTGTCGTCGTGGACATCATTTCCACCAAACGGCAATGGGCTGAAAGAATTGAATTCAAATAGGCGGGATGGAAACTCACCTTTCAGTTGGTCCCACGCGAACACGTATTTGCCCCATTCGCGTCCGTTGAATTCATCGCTTTTCACTTTGCGTTCCCATTCATAGCGGACAGGAATTTGAACACCGCGTTGCTCTTCCCAGTCTGTATCACAGTGGTAGGCAAAAATTCCATCGTCCGTGGTGCACTCGTGACTTACAGGTACGAGCCGCTTTGTGTCGATGAGGAACTTGAAGTTGGCCCCCTCAGGAGACTTCAATGACACCGTGGCGAGATGATCCTCTTCCTGCCAGTCAACTACTGCCAGGTTTCGCCAGCGCTCATGTGCGTTCACAAGGTTGAATCCATAGCGCCAGTCATGATAACTCACAATCCCAATAGCCAGCGGGTCGAGTGGAAACTCGTGAGTCTCGCCGCCTTTCGGTTGATATTTCGGATCTCGCAAATTGACACCAGACATTGTTGTTTTTGCGTGCTGACTCCAGTCGCTGAAATACCCTGGGGTCTTGCAAGCCAGATATCGCACTGGATACACGGGAGCGATGTCGTCTGGTTTCGGCAATGAGCGATCGCCGGGCCCCCTAATGGAAATTCTCGCTTCATACGTCTGCTCGAAGCGAAAGGAATCGACTCGCAGGTCATAAACACGTTCACCCACATGCCGTGCGATGCGATCAGTGGGAAGGTCGTAATTCGCCCCCAAACGCCCTTCAAAGGTCACCTTGCCACTGAAGGCCTGCGTCCGCGCGTCCAACAGATCAGTCAACAACTGCGACCAACGAGACTGGAGCGACGCATCTTCACCGAAGCAAGCTGGAGACCAATTGAGAGCAACGAACAGGATTGCGGCTGGTACAATACCGGGACGATACATTCGCATGGACGGCTCCTCACAACTCAAATGCAGGCCTCGATTGTACCGTCGTCGGGTCGCTGACCGAAAACTAATTCGCAGTTTACTTCGAAACATCCACGCAAATGATTTCCTTGTCATTGCGGATATACACGTGACGATTGGCGAAGGCGGGCATGCTCCAGACGACTTCGCGACCGAAGGCGTTGTTGGTTTGATCGATGACTTTCACCCGGTCGATTTCTTCGTAGCCCTCGCGCGACAGTTTCGCGATGAGCAGTTCGCCCAACTCATTGAACATCCAGACACGATTTCCCTGACGAACCATAAATGCCGTCCCCGATCCCACCGGGCGTTCGGAATTCAGTGGGGCTCCGGTGCCCCAAATACGGTCGCCGGTTTCAAGATCCATAGCGTGCAGCAATCCGCTCTGATCAAATCCGTACACAATGTCGTCCACGCGGAACGGCTGGACGTTCACCGGAGAAATGGCCTGCTTCGATAATCCTTCCCACACGATTTCGGCACTTTTGCCATCATCGGCCATTTTGATGAGCATGTTCTTGTTCGAGTAGCCAGCACAGTACAGCAAATTCCCTTTGTGAATGGGGGTCATAATGACCGAGCCGTTGGTGGCCTCGTAAGGCACGCTCCAGTACACCTTACCTGTTTCGGGATTCACTGCGCTCACGGCACCCGGGCGGAACAGAATGAGCTGCCGCATTCCGCCGTGTTCGATAATCATCGGAGGTGAGTAGCCCTGTTCCTTGGAGGACAGCGTCCGCCAAAGTTCTTTGCCGGTCAGTTTGTCAAAGGCAACTGCATGGCTCCCTTCGCCACCGACCACACAAATCAGTTTGTTGCCGTCAACAAGGGGATGGCTCGCGTAACCCCACAAAGCGGTTTTGGCTCCGTATTCCGTTTTGAAGTCTTTGGACCACAGGATTTCGCCGTCGGCAACGTTGAAGCAGAACAGGTTCCCTTCGGTCCCCAGCACATAGACCCGGTCACCGTCCACAGTCGGAGTACAACGCGGACCTGAGGGATACGAAACCGTGTACTTCACCGGGTAATCATGCGACCACAGTTTCTTGCCGGTCTTTTCGTCGAGACAGAGAATCTGCTCCTGACCGGAGAACTGCTCGCGCTCGAAGTTGCTGACCTTGACGTCATCGGCGGTGGTGTAGTCTGTCACGAACACGCGTCCGTTCGACACAGCCGGCCCCGCATAGCCGCCAGCAATTTCAGTCCGCCACAGCACCTTCAGGCCGGAATCTGGGAACGACTCCAGCACGCCGTCTTCGCTCCACACATTGTCACGATTCGGCCCCATCCATTGCGGCCAGTCTTCGGCCTTCACCAGTCCACTGCACAGACTCAGCGACAGAACAAATACAGCAACGCGGAAATTGATCATGTTTCTATCCAGCTAACAGGGGATTTGCGGTTCAGGAACTCTGCTCGACCATGGTGACTTCCGGTGCCTGTAGCAGTCCGTGCAGACGGTCCCACGTGAACAGACCGGTATGATGTCCGTCCGACCAGACGACTTTCAGTGCGTAGTTCCCGCTCATTTCCACGGCGGTAGGAACAATGTCATCCGGGATGGTGGCGGGATCGAGAATGCGTTCGCCCGTGAACTCATTCACGCAGCCGGCGCAGGGGCATTCGATGCGCAGAAACCGGAAGGGATACCGGGCCACGCCCTCCTCGGGCCATGAAATATCAAAGGCCAAATTGGCCTTAATCGCCTGCACTCCCGTGGGCACTGCCATCAATATGCTTTCGTGACTCAAATCCAGCCGGAACATCTGAGCGCAATGGGTGCGCTTAGGCTGCGTTCTATCAAGCGGTGAGCTGTGCGTCTACTAACGTACCGTCAGCGATTCAACAGGATGGCGCCACGCTTTCATCGTGGCTGCTTTCCAACGACAATAAGGAATCCACTGATGTTCGACTCTTGTGTCTGATCGAATTCCATGAACTCCACGCGTTTGCTGTTTTCCAACCTTCTGTACTACTGGCGGACCAACCTGGCTGTGCTGCTCGGTGTGGCCGCGGCGACGGCGGTCATTGGCGGGGCACTTGTCGTTGGTGATTCCGTACGCGAGAGCCTCAAGCAAATGTCGCTCGACCGACTGGGAAAAATCGACCATTTGCTGACGGGGCCAAGGTTCTTCACGGAAGAACTCGCCAATTCACTGGGCGATGACGCGAAGAACGTCACGTTCGCTCCAGCGATTGTCATGCAGGGGACGGTCGAATACGGCGAGACGAGAGAATCAGCCGTCCGGGCTGGGCATATTCAGGTTTATGGCGTTGACGAGAGGTCCTGGGATCTGCTGGAGCATGGTTCGATCAATGTTCCGCAGTCTGGCGAAATTGTGCTCAACGAGCGCGTGGCCTCGCAGTTGAATCTCGAAGTCGGGAAGACGATTACGCTCATCGTGGAAATTCCCGCTTCCATTCCGCGTGATGCATTGCTGGGTGACCGAGAAGAGACGGTGACGGCTATTGATCTCACGGTCTCTGGCATTGCGACGGAAGATTCCGGACTCGGGCGGTTGGGATTTAATCCCACGCAGCAAATTCCGCTGAATGTGTTCATGTCGCTCGATGAACTGCAAATGCAGACGGGGTTGGCAGAAGTGAAACGCTCGAAACGCGACCCCATTCCGAAACCGGCTCGCATCAACACGCTGCTCATTGCCAGTCCCAACGACATCACACCGGAACAGGCCGAGATTCTGACCGAGCAGGTTCACGACGCTGTGACACTGGAGGACCTGGCGCTGAAGCTCGTGACGCATCCCGACTACCGCTACGTTTCACTGGAAAGTGAACAGATGATTCTGGAAAACGGGCTGGCGGAGATGGCCATAGAAGCGGCGACTGCAGAGAACGTTGCGACGTCGCCGGTACTCGTCTACCTGTTGAATGAGTTGAGGAAGTTTGATCCTGCCGGAGACGAAGCGAAGAAACTTGCTGATCCCGATTACGCGCCGCCGTTTTCCATGTACTCGGTCATCGCGGGCGTCGACCTGGAATCACTGCCGTCGTTCGACTACCGATCTTCTGCGGTGGCAAATTCGCTGCAGGGGGACGAAGTCATTGTCAACACGTGGTTGGCGAATGATTTGGACCTTGGCGTCGGCGATACGCTCGAAGTGAAATACCACGTCGTCGGAGATCGCGGCCAACTGCCTGAAGAGAGTCATCAGTTCGAGGTGGTGGCCATCACGGAACTGATCGCGCCGACTGATGACCCGGGATTCACCCCCACGGTTCCGGGTGTCACCGATGCCGAAAGCTACGACGACTGGCGCGAACCGTTTCCTCTGAAACGCGAACTCATCCCCGATCGGGATGATGAATACTGGGAAGAGTTCCGCACCGTTCCCAAGGTGTACGTCGGCATTGAGAAGGCACAGGAATTGTGGCGGAGTCGTTATGGCGAATTGACTTCTCTCCGTTTCACACCCGGGAGTACGGAAACGCTGGATGAGTTATCCAATCGCTATCGCAGCACATTTCTCAAGAAGCTTGGGCCGGAAGTGACCGGGCTTGTGGTTCAGCCAGTGAAATCGCAAGGATTGCAGGCCGCACAGGGAACGACCGATTTCACCGGATTGTTTATCGGCTTCAGTTTCTTTCTGATTTTAGCGGCGACGCTGCTGGTCGGGCTGTTATTCCTGCTGGGCATTGAACAGCGCAGCAGTGAGTTGGGATTACTTCAGGCCATTGGAATGACTCCGCGCTCTGTGCGCGGTCTTTACCTGTGGGAGGGACTCATCCTTGTCGTCCTGGGGGCCGGAGCTGGCACTTTGCTGGCTGTCGCCTATGCAGCGTTCATGATGTACGGACTTCGCACGTGGTGGATTGGAGCCATTGGCACCAAGTTCCTCACGTTGTCGGTGCAACCAGTCAGCCTAATTGTGGGGGCCGTCATTTCGATTGTTGTGGCTGGAATTGTCGTCGTGTGGGCTCTGCGGCGCACGCAACATTTTTCCGCGAAGCAGTTGCTTCAAGGCCGAATGTCCGATGATTCGCTCAGCGGTCACAAACCACTGGGCTCCATTGGTCGACTGCTTGGCATGTTGCCCATTGTGCTGGCTCTCACTCTGGCGGCGATTACGCTGCTGGGGCTGGTCCCGAAGCAGGAAGCTTTTGGTGGCTTCTCCTGGAGGATTGTGGCGTTCTTCCTTGTTGGTACGTTCATGCTGTGGGGCGGTCTCTCATCTCTCTCTCTGCTGCTGCAGTCAGAGTTTTTCGGCGGCGTTGTGGGTCGGGGATGGTATGCCGAAACGATGCTGGCCCTGCGGAACGCCTCGCGGAATCGGCGGCGGAGTGTGCTGTCGACGAATTTGCTGGCCATGGCGGCTTTTGTCATTATGGCCGTGGCTGCTGGTCAACAGAATCCCACACAACAACGTCCCGAACCTCGGAGTGGAAACGGGGGATTCACGCTCGTGGCGGAATCGAATCTCCCCATTCTCTATGACCTCAACACGGACGAAGGCCGAGCCAAAGTCGGACTGAGCAGTCAAAACCCAGACGTCGAACAATCACTGCAGGACGTCTGGATTGCACCATTCCGAGTTCGCTCAGGCGAGAACGCAAGTTGTTTGAACTTGTATCAAACGCAACTGCCGACGGTGCTGGGTGTCCCGAATGATGTCCTTGATAAACTAATCGAAGAACAGCGGTTCACGTTTGCCGACACGCCGAGTGATGCTCCTTGGGAGTTGCTGCGAGAGGAACTACCGGAAGGTCGCATCCCTGTACTGGGTGACATGAATACCCTGATGTACAGCATGCATGCAGGAATTGGTGGCACGGTCGACGTACCGCTCATGGAAGATACCGCAGGCGGTACACTCGAAATCAAAGGGATGTTCGCGAACAGTGTGTTCCAGGGAGTTCTGGTAATGTCCGAAGAGAACTTCCTGAAGCTGTTCCCGACACGTGCAGGATTCCGCTACTTCCTCATCGACTGTGATCCTGAAAACTCCCAGGCCGTAACGACATTACTGGAACAACATCTCGGTGATAGCGGATTCGATGCCGAGCCAGTCGCCGACCGACTCGCTGATTTCCTGGCCGTGCAGAACACATATCTGTCGACGTTCCAGACGCTTGGCGGACTGGGCCTCCTGCTTGGAACATTCGGACTGGCGACCGTCATGCTGCGAAACGTGTTGGAACGTCGTGGCGAGCTGGCATTGCTCCGCGCGGTCGGTCTGAGACCCGCCAGCGTTGGCCGAATTGTCCTGTGGGAGCATGCGTTGTTGCTGTTGTGGGGACTTGCAACAGGTTCTATCGCAGCGCTCGTGGCGATGGGGCCGCATTTGCTCAGTTCCGGGGCTGATGTTCCCTGGGCAAGTCTCTGGATGCTGATGGGACTCGTCATTTTCTTTGGCATGCTGACAGCTCTATTTGCCGTACGCGCTGCAGTGCGTATTCCTATCCTGTCGACCCTGCGTGGTGAATAGAAACATCCGTCTTAAAAAAGTTGAGCCCCGAGGAACGACTCCCCGAGGCTCTTTGCCGATTGAACTTCGGCGGTTCACGCAGTTGTCTGAGTGCCTACAGCACGCAGCAACCGGCAGCCGTGGCACAGCAAGCACTGCCATCGCAGCAACTCGCTGCTTCACAGCAATCGGCTCCTACGATGCAGCACTCAGCGTCAGCCGCACAGCAGTCGTTGACGGCGCAGCAACCTGACGCAGCACTGCAGCAGGAAGCGTCAGCGGAGCAACAACCAGTCAACTGGCAACTGTCACCGTCGCAGACACAGGCGCCGGAACAGCAGCCTGCACTGGAAGTGGCCGTCGCGAGTGAAGTGTTGTTGGCAATCCCCATTGCGGCCAGAGCCGCAACGACAGCAAGCAAAGCGAAAATACGTGACATGGTTTATCCCTTTCTGAATCTCAGAAATAGATCGTGGAGAGGCGACGGAACGAACAGAGTTCCATCGCGAAAAAGAAAGAAGGTTGCGCTCTCAGTTCGAGAACGCCGGGCACGATCTAACCACGCGGTGGTGGGACAGCAGGCTCGTCGTCGCGCGACGGGCCACTTTCATCTTCGACAGAAATTCGATTCACTGCGACCAGTGCACGCGAATTGTTGTCGGTACTCGAAAGAAACAGCGTTGGGGCGGCACATCCTGAACAGCAATGCCCGGACGTCGGGCACGGTGCGCTGTGTTGATCTTCATGGCAGCAGTGCCGTTTCGCAGGGAGTGCATCTTCTGTTGAACAGCAGCAACAGGCGTTCACAGCTTGAACAGAAACCTGTTCAGAAAGACCTGCAGCGCTCCCGGCTCCCACTGGAGTGACCAACAGGGTAGCCACCACGACGAGATTCAGTAATCTGTGGGATGTACGTGAACGCATACACGTATGATACACCGACTGCCTGCCTGCCGTGAACAGGAAATCGTCTCATGAAACAGAATCTATCTACCGCCGTCACAATGCGAGTTCGCAATGGGTTTGCTGAACTCAGGTTACGCCTCTTTTTCGTAATGGCGTTTTCTGCCATTTCCTGTGTGTTGTATGCAGAGGACGTCCCCCAAAAGCCACTCGACGTGTTTATTGTCGCTGGCCAGTCAAATTCGGTGGGATTCGATGCCAACCCTGCGGAACTGACTCCCGACGAACAGGACAGTAAAACGATGTTCTGGTTTCGCTGCGGTGATCCTCCACCAGACGAATTTGATGTCCGTTCCGACGGCTGGATGCATTTGCAGACTCAGCCGCGTGGAAATCCAGACACGCGCGGCGTGCAGCAGCGACAGTACGGCAACTTTCACTTTCCCGATGGGGGATTCGGTCCTGAGTTTGGTTTCATCAGGACACTACGGAAGTCGGCGCCTGACGCGAATCTCGCCGTCATTAAGTCGTCGTTCAGTGGTACGTCGCTCATCAACGACTGGGACCCCACTTCGCAAGACGCCAAAGGTGCCTGCTATCGTGCGCTCATCGAAGAAGTAAGTACTGCCGTCAAACAGGCCGAGGCACAAGGCTACGCTTGCCGTATTAGAGCCATGATTTGGGTTCAGGGTGAAAGCGATGCGCGAGTAGACGTCACGGAAACATATCAATCGGCGATCCTGGAAATGCTGGCATCGATTCGCGAGGAGTTAGACGCCACCGAACTGGTAGGTCTGCTGGGTGTGAACACTAGGTTCCTCGCGGTCGATGACATTACACCCGGAATGCAGGCAGTCATTGCCGCTCAGGAGGGCGCTGCGGAGCAGAGTGAGCATTGCCTATATGTCGACCTCGATGGCGCCTCGCTTGCCAACAAAGTGCATTTCGATGCGGCGGGCACTCTGGAAATCGGACGCCGTTACGCGGTCGCCTGGCAGGAATGGCTCAAACAGTCGCAGCCCAGGTAATCAACCACCCAATTTCAAATTCCTAACTCCTGACTCCTTCCAATTCCGAGTAGAAAATACCATGTACGGAAGATTCCAAGAACACGTCGAACAGGTGTTATCCGAAATTGACAGTAGCGGTCTTCACAAATCCGAGCGAGTGCTCACCACCTCGCAGAGCGCACACGTGAAAGTTGGGGAAGGGAACGAAGTCCTCAATTTGTGCGCGAATAATTACCTTGGGCTGGCGAGTCACCCGGACATCGTGGCGGCGGCGCATGCGGCGCTCGATGAATGGGGATACGGCATGGCGTCGGTCCGTTTCATTTGCGGGACGCAAGGAGTGCACAAACAACTGGAAGGCGAGTTGTCCAGCTTCCTGAAAACCGACGACACCATCCTCTACTCCTCCTGTTTCGATGCCAACGGAGGATTGTTTGAAACACTACTCGGTCCGGAAGACGCCATCATTTCTGACGAGCTGAACCATGCCAGCATTATTGACGGCGTCCGCCTTTGTAAGGCGCAGCGATTCCGGTACCGCAACAACGACATGAGCCATCTCGAAGAACAGCTTCAGGCCGCGTCATCAGCACGGTTTCGACTCATCGCGACTGATGGCGTCTTCTCGATGGATGGTTACCTCGCAAATCTCCCCGCGATTTGCGATTTGGCCGACAAGTACGATGCACTCGTCATGGTCGACGACTCACACGCCGTCGGCTTTATGGGACCAAACGGCGCAGGCACTCCAGACCACTTCGGTGTGCAAGACCGCATTGACATTGTGACCGGAACCCTCGGCAAAGCACTCGGCGGCGCCAGTGGTGGATACACCTCCGGACGTCAGGCAATTGTCGATTTGCTGCGTCAGCGCTCGCGTCCTTATTTATTCAGCAACTCACTGGCACCGCCCATTACGGCAGCTTCGCTGAAGGCCCTGGAACTCATTCGTGACTCTTCCAGCCTCCGCACGCAGCTGCAGGAAAACACACAGTACTTCCGTGAGGCTATGGAAGCTGCGGACTTCAACGTGCTGCCCGGCGAGCATCCCATCATACCGGTCATGTTCGGTGATGCAGTCGTCGCCACGAAAATGTCCGACGAACTGCTCCGTCGGGGCCTGTACGTCGTCGGATTCTCGTTCCCAGTCGTGCCGCGTGGACAGGCGCGTATTCGCACACAAATGTCAGCAGCCCACACACGTACCGATTTGGAATGGGCAGTCAATCAGTTTGTTGAAGCGCGTGCTGCGTTGGGGCTCTAAAGCGACTTCGCACGAAACACGACCTTGTAGGTGCGATTTGGATCGCATGTCTCCGGTCGGGGGACGAGAATGAAGTCGTCGGTAATGACGGGATTCAGGTCGGCACCCTCAACGACTGTCGCCGCCCCAATCCGATGATTCAGAAACTGCACAAAGGGGCGTCCACCCCGTTGTGAACCGTTGTTGTTGACGGTGCCGAAACTCGATTCCCCTTGCAACGGCTTGATGCTCAGCGTGAATACGCCGTCGCTTTCAGTAAGTGTTTGTTCGAAACGTTGCAGGCCGGGAGCCATACGTGCCTCCCAGGCAGGATCACCGTAGAACGCGACGACATCCCGGTCGTATTCGAGGCCTCGGCGGTCACCCTTTGACAAGTCCTCGCGTTGCAGGCGATGAAGAAGCGCGTGATGGTTCGCCAGAAATCCCTCAGAGAAACTGTAGCGGCCTGGTTGTTCAACAAAGTAGTCGAGACATCCCCACCCGCCGTAGCCGTACCAGGTGACGACGGTGTAACCAATCATTTGCCGCACCCCCGCAGATTTCATCCAGGCAAGGGCCATGGCATCTTTCGAGTCGATGTGACCCATCAGGCAGTTGCCAACAGCCATGTAGACCTTCGGGTTTTGTGAATCGACGTCATGCCGCACGTCTTTAGTGTCCAATCCAAACAGTTTGCCGTCATCTGAGCGGAAGTAACCGTTGAGGTAACGGAATCCAATTTGCCAGTTTCGCTCGGTAGCATGGCCCGAAGTGACAAACAAATCGGCCTCATAGTCATTGAGGGACTGCACCAGTGCCGCTGTGGTGTCACCTGGACCTCGGACTTCCGCCGCGTCGTCGCCTTTCTTCTTTTGCAACAACTTGTGCTGAATCAGTTCGTCATAGCAGAGACCTTCCTCGCAGCATTCAAGTGCGAGTTCCGTGCCGGAAGCGACTTTGTGAATAGCCAGAGAAGGAACAGGCTGGGCATGCTTCAAGGTGGCCTGAGCACTGTGACCCGTCAGAATGCCCCAGTGCGTGTCGGTGTAAGGGTCATCATCCAAATGTCGCGTCAACTGATGTACTTCCGCGACGAACTCACGAGTTGCTTCTTGAGGCTGCGCGACGAAGCAGGTGTATTTGGGAAAAACCTCCTTCAGTTGCGTCAGCGCTTCTGAGGGGCGTCGGGAGAACGTGACGACCTGTGCATTGTGTTGCTGCGCAAGTGCGTCGACCACCTGTCGCCAACCTTCATCGGCGTTGGTTGATTGAGAAACAACCACGATGTAATTGGCGGGAATTGGTGCGGCGTGAAGTCCTTGAGCAAAAAGGACAAGTCCCGCGAAAAATAGAAGGCGCGTCAACATGAGGCAGTTCTGGCTGATTCGCGTTGTTTGGTTGTCAAATATGGTACTCGGTATCGTCGTCGTTCGGTGACTCAGGTTTTGGTGCCACTGGCAGTCGCTTTTTCCGCAGAGCCCAGGCGACAATTCCCGAAACAATGGCTGCAATTGCCGGTGGCAAGGCTGTCGACGTCTTTTCCGCCGCCGGATACATGACAAATGTAAAGCCAACATACAGCAGCAGCAATCCGAATGCCACTCGAAGCAAGGGCAGCGGAAGGCGAGGGTGGAGCACCGCTCCGAAATATGCCCCAATCATGAACCCCAATGCCACCCAGCCGACAATGGGCAGTTTAATGTCTCCCCGGTTGTAATATGCCAAGGCTCCAAAGAACCCGATGGGAGGAATCATGACCGCCAGACTGGTTCCCTGAGCCTGCCGCTGTGTAAGCCCAAAGAACAGCATCAGTCCGGGCACGATAATGAGCCCGCCTCCAATGCCGAATAAGCCGCCGAACACGCCGACTACCATGCCAAAGAGCAATAACCACAATCCCTGCATATCAACGCTGCTCCAGTTACTTGGTGCTGTTCTACTTTCTGAGCTGGGCCACCTTACTCGTTTTGCTTCAATTCTCACAAGCAATTCTGCAGTAAGTTGTCACGAAACACGTGCATCGACGTGCCGCTGGACGCAAAGCACTGCATGCGGCACACTGTCCGTTCGATTGTCTTTCTCAGGCATGTACTGGAAGCATGATTTATCTCGACTACAACGCGACAACTCCGCTGCTGCCGGAAGTGCAGGAGGAAATGCTGCGCGTGGCTTCCATTGCGGTGGGAAATCCCGGGAGTCGGCATGCGGCAGGACGGAAATCGCGTCAGTTGCTGGAAGAGGCTCGTGAAACGGTGGCCCGCATTCTGGGTGCCACTCCAGATGAAGTCGTTTTCACCAGTGGCGGAACAGAGGCGACGAATTTGGCGCTCCACGGCATGAGGGGGACGCGGAACGGGCACATCATTCTCCCGCCGGCAGAACATCCGGCGACGTCAGAAGTCGTGATGAATATGGCGGGTTGCACCCCGCACGTTGTTCCCTTGGATTCTCAGGGGCTTGTCAAAGCCGAATCGCTCCATGTTGCACCTTGGGACTCTGCTGTGCTGGCAACGCTGTTGCTCGCTCATAACGAGACGGGTGTTGTTCAAGACGTTTCACTCTTGCGGGAGTTGTGCGTACAGCGTCACGTTCCTTGGCACCTGGATGCCGTCCAGGCTGTGGGGAAAATCGGCGTGAATTTTCGGGAACTTGGTTGCACCACCATGGCGGTCGGGGCGCACAAGTTCTACGGTCCTCGCGGAATTGGGGCGCTGCTCATCCGCCAGGGCGTGGAATTGACGCCCTCCCTCCGGGGCGGCGGTCAGGAACGGGGAGTGCGTCCAGGCACCGAACCGGTCATGCTGGCCTCAGGCATGGCCAAGGCGTTGCAGATTTGGGACGAAAATCGCGAGACGCGGGAAAAGCAACTGCGAACGTTGCGAGATCAACTCGAATCCGCGCTCACCAACTCTGTTCCAAACGTCGTCGTCAACTGTAGAGCAGCAACACGACTTCCCAACACACTCAGCATTGCGTTCCCCGGCTGCGTCGCTGATGCACTGCTCGTCGCTCTCGACCTGGCGGGCCTTTGTGTTTCTGTCGGCAGCGCCTGTGCCAGTGGCTCGACAAAACCATCGCCGATTCTCGAAGCGATTGGTGCCCCTGCAGAAGTCGCGAATTCAACCGTGCGGATCAGCGTGGGAATTCAAACCACCGCTGAAGAAATCGACCGTGCCGTTGAAATCATGCGCACCGTCGTGAACCGCCTTCGCAATTCTTAGGCTGATTGTGTTTCACTCGTTGTCGTCAGCGTCTTCCGCTGGCGACTCGTAATACAAATGCACGGTCGAAACGACTGTGAATTCGGGACGCATGGCGGGAGATTTCGGATTAAAATCCGACTGCGATCTGAGACTGTCGGAAAATGTTCGCTGTGGTCGGAAGTTTCTGAAGGAGGGTTGATGTCAATACTGTTCGGCTCAGGATTTGCGTGGTGGGTCGCGGGGTGAGGGGAGATTTAGGTGTTGGTGGAGTTCTTCCAGGGTGGCCCAGCCGCTGAAGTAGTGGCAGAGCATTTCCCAAGTCCGTTTGCTGGGCTTGCTGCCGGTCCACAGGCTAATCAGCAGGGATGCGATGACGGCGGCGTACACCTGCAGCGTCACGCCCGATTCGCAGTGACTCAGCAGGTGTCGGCAACCCAGCACGCATTTCAGCCAGCGGAAGAACAGTTCGATTTGCCAGCGATAACGGTACGCAACCGCAATGAGTTCCGCTGGCAAATCGCGGGCATTGGTCGCCAGAATCCAAACCTGGTCTGGTTCGGTGCCCCGGATTTCGACAATCCGCAATGGTTCCTCCAGTAGCCGGTTGTGCTTTTCCGTGCCCAGTCGCCGCACCAGCAAATCGCGAACGACACCCGCCTGAGAATCTGCGTCAGAGAGTGGCTGTTCTGCCTGGACTTCGAAGGTGGTGTTCTCCTGCACCCGGATGAGAAACCGCACGTTCTGTGCATCAAATTCGCGAAACATGGCGTTGTTCGCGTAGCCCCGATCGGCCACATAGAACCCGCCGGGCTGAACCATGTTCCGCAATTGTTCGCGTTCTGCACCGTTGCCATGCGTCACCGCCACTTCGAGCGGTGCCTGCTCGAACACGCCAAACGCCACGTGCATTTTGATGGCTCGATGTTCGGCATCTTGCCAGAGTGCCCAGGCCATGCGGGGCAACGCCTTGAGCAGGCTGCTATCGACTGCCGTTAGTCCCGCCAGTGCGGCCTGTTGGGCGGGAGGCATAGCTGAGGGTGATGTCCGGGCTTGAGCTGCCAGTTGTGCAATAATCGGTTCAAGCACCGCCGGATCAAACACGCGTGCCGCCTCACTGAGCGATCCCAGCGATGTCGGTTTGACGCCACACAGCTTCTGGACTTTTTCGAGCGTGGTGAACTTCTGCAGCCCACGCAAACTGGTGACCGTCGGATTAAAGAAATAGAGCAGCAACAGTGCGATATACTGATCGCAGAACAACTGTCGATTTCCTGCCTTGTCACGCGCCGTCGCCTGTCCACGCAGCCCTGCCAACAGGTCGTCAATCAGTTGGAAATACTTCAGCCCCTGCAATTTCGTGGTCTTCTCGACACCCTTCCGACTCTTCCGTCCCATCGCCTGCCTCCATGAGCTTGAAACCTCAGAAGCAGAAGGTATATCCCATCAATCACCTGGCGCAAAAAACGTGCCGAACAGTATTGGGGTTGATGTCCCTTTGGACTCTGGTCGACATTCCCCGGCGGTTCATGATCGCTGGTCGTGTGCAGATCATGAGGAGAATATGTGTACGACTGTTCGCTGACGTTGATGATTGCCGGCCTGGGATTAAACGGGGAGAGCAGTAGTTCGGCTTTCGCTTTCGCCTTGTCGAGCGCCTGCCGCCGAACGGAAATGAGTCTGTTGTCCAAATCACTGGCCCAGTAGTCAAATGCCAGGATGTCAGTCACGCCAAGTTCGAAGGCTCGGTCCAGCACTTTCATCGCGTTGTCTTCTGTGTCGACAACTACGTGCACATTGTACTGAGTTCGAAATCCCGTACGCGCTGGTTCAAATGATTGTCGTCCATTTTCGATTTTTTCGACGGACTGGTAATGAGGCTGCAGGGAAATGAACTCTGCTGCAATGCTCTCCTTTTTGAACTTGAGGCCAGTGACCCAATTCCGTTGCAGTTCCTCAACCTTCATTGAAGCGATATTCCGTGAATTCACGGCGGAGTCAGCGTCACTGATGACTGCGAGTACAATTCGGATTTGATCGGGGACGAAGCGGATTTCTGCTGTTCCCGTAATCGTGATGACTTCCTGAGCCGTCTTCCGGTCTAAGGGGCTGGCCTCGATTGGCGAGCCAATTTCGTCAAACTCCTGAGCACTCAATGGCGACGCCAAACTCCATAATGCTGACGTACAAATCAAAAGAATTCCGATGAATCTGCACATTTGATCGCTCCGCTGAGAATGCCCTTTGCCACTGCAATTCGGCATTCTATTTGGGGTGACATAGCAAAAGCGAAGGAAAATCGGCTTCGAGTCGTCGGAATCCTTCTTCCGCAGAAATGAGTGGTTCATAGCCAAAATCACGCTGTGCTTTGGCAATGCTGTACGAGTGCGACTGGCTGAGCTGCAATGCAACGAAGCGGGTCATGGGTGGTTCGGCTGATTGACGCGTGAGCCAGTAGGCTACTTCGCAGAGTGCCCCTGTCGTCCAGGCGAACCCGGCAGATACTCGCGATTTGACCGGAGGAATCCCCGCTCTCTGAAGGAGGTTGTTGACCCAGCTCCACAAATTCACCGGTTCGGGATCATTGATAAAATACGCTTGCCCGGCGACTTTGCAGTCGGGTGCGAGCACTTTGGCCACCTGCAAATGGGCTGCCGCGACGTTCTCGACGTAGGCCATCGAAATGAGGTTCTTGCCATCACCCACTTGCTTCAACTTCCCTTGGCGAGCACGGTCGAGCAGGCGGGGAATCAAATGATTGTCTCGCGGTCCCCATATCAAGTGAGGCCGAATGGAAACGGTCGACAGTTCGGCTGAGTTTGCGGCGAGGACAGCTTGTTCTGCGAGTGCTTTCGTGTGGGGATAGTGGCACAGGTACGATTGCGGATACGGGAGTGATTCATCTGCATCAAGGTGCGACTGACCGTCAAAGACAACGCTTGGGGAACTCGTGAAAACCAACTTTCGGACACCGTTCATCCGACACGCTTCAATGATGTGTTCGGTCCCGCGTGTGTTGATGTCGTAATACTTGGCCCATGGTCCCCACACACCGGGAACAGCGGCGACATGAAATACTGTGTCCACGCCTTCGCAGGCGTGTCTTACATCATCTAGATTTCGCAAATCCCCCCGGAACTGTTCAACACCTAATGCCTCAAGTTCCGGGTACGTATTGCGCGACAAACTCCGTACAGATTGGCCCTCTGCCAGCAGTTGCTCAACAATGTAGCGGCCAAGAAATCCGCCGCCTCCGGTGACCAGACTGGGCATTCAACACTCTTGCAGGGGATACAGGAAACGGGCAACCACCCATTTCCAACCGGGAAATGGTGGCAAGAAACGATAGTGACTTGCGAAAAACTGAGTAACAAACGAGATTCGATTAGACAATCGTCACGCGGTCAACGTATTCACGAAAAACAATTGGTCATGTCACAACCCTTCGGACTGCATCGAGCGGCCCTATGATTTCCGTCGTTAACGTCACGCAGCATTATGGTGTGAAACCGGTTCTGAAGCGAATCGATCTGGATATTCCTTCAGGTTGCCGTGTGGCCGTTATTGGACCAAACGGCATGGGCAAAACGACGTTGCTGTCCGTCATTGCCGGAATTCTTGTCCCGCAGAAGGGCTACGTGGAAATCGAAGGCATCCGGCGCCGCAATTCCGTCGAGGAAGAACTCGAAATCCGTAGAAAGACGGTGTTTCTGCCTGACCGTTGCTGGCTCCCGAAAATGCGGACGGGACGCGAATTCATTCTGGGAGTCGGCGCCATGTACGGTGTCGACATGGAACGATTACTCGATCATGCTGATCGACTGTTGGCACTCTTTGAACTGTCAACACTCGCCGAAGCTCCCATTCGTACGTATTCGTCGGGGCAGCAGAAAAAAATTTCGCTTTGCTCGGCTCTCATTACCGACGCACCAATTCTGTTACTTGACGAACCTTTCTCGGGCGGGCTCGACCCCGCGGGAATTCTGGCGATGAAGTGCCTGCTGCAACGCATGGCCGATGATGAAGACCGCACCATAGTCTTCACGGCCCCGGTCCCCGAACTCGTTGAAGAAACGGCCGACCGGCTCGTCGTGCTGAAGCAGGGTGAGGTGGCGGCGGAAGGCACACTACAGGACTTGAAGCGACAGGCAGGTGGCGGGCAAACGCTCGACGCAATTCTCGAAAGGATTGTCTTTCCTGAAACGCTCGCCCAAATCGATGCTTATTTTGAAGGTGAGGAGAAGTATCGATGAAACTCATTTGGAGCGCAGTTCGGTGGTATCGCCGCGTTTTACCTGTGCCTGGGTTAACACTGGGGGCCATTGTGTTGTTCTTCCTGACGGAAGGACTCGCCATGCTCGCAGATTTCAACTTCCGACGTGCCGATCAAGTCTTTGCTGACCACAATCCCCTCGGCGGCTCGCTTTGTGTGATTGCTGCCATTGTCTACGGTGGTTTCCGCGTGTTCTACTTCCAACCGTTGTGGCGACCGAAGTATCGCGACTGGTTGCGAGCTTCACCCTGGTCTGTCTGGCAGCCATTGCCTGAAGGGCCAGTCATGCTGTCGGTGCAGGATATTCTGCCTCTCGCACTGCTGACCTTGGGTTCGCTGCGAGTCCCCAAGTGCGAATGGTATGTCGTTCCCGTCGTCTTTCTGGGTGTTTGGATTGTCGTTAGCACAATGACATTTTCACTCGTCGGTCCGCGCTGGCTCGCCTATGGAATTGTCTTTGCTGCTGGAGGCCTGACGCACACCGTGTTTCCCATGCCTATGGTCGCGGCGTTGATTTTTGTGGCAATTGTTGTCGCCGTTCAGATGGGGCACTTTCTCAGCCTGTCGCGATTTCATGAATGGGATATGTCCTGGACCGACAAGTATGGATTCGACGCCATTATTACGTCGAACACCGACACGCTTGTCGAAATGCAGCAGAAGAACCTCAACGGCTGGCCATTCGATCAAATGGCGCCGGACTTCAAACGTCATCAACTGCTTCTGTCTCCCCTGACCGGATTCCTCGTGGCGCTCATGGTTTCCTGGCACGTGGACGGTGCCATCCGCATGATGAATTTTCACGCTTGGCGTCCCATTCCGTTTGGCCCACTGGGAACCCTCGTCTCGATGCTGGGCATTGTGCTGAGCATGGTGCGTGCGGGGGCCTATGTTTCAGGTCACGCGCCGCCGCTGGGATTCTTTGGTCGCTTGGCAACCGGTCGGCTCATTATTCCCGGGTATGACTACATCTTTCTGGCGCCTGTAACGGTGGCGACATTGGCGGTTGGCGGTGCGGTTATTCTTGGACATCTGCACACGCCGCCGGTCCTTTCAGCCGTTAGTTTGCTGTTCATGGTCATTTTTCTTATTACCACCATGCCGCCCGACCTGGCTGTGTTTCACCTCACCGGGAACCACCGGATTAACCCCGACATGAAGCAACGGACCTCTGCATTTCTCATCAAGGATTGACCATGAGCAAATTCCCACTCGCCTGGGTGATAGGCAATGTCCGTGGGATGACCGGCACCGGCGAGGCGGTCATGCAATCGGCTCAACATGTGTCGACGTTTTCCGGGATTGATGATGCACTGAACGTGGCCGACGACCAGCCCGATCTCATTGTCGTCTGCCAACAACATCCTGACGAGTACACGCAGGCCGAAGTGAATCAACTGTTGGAGCAGTTTCCACTCACGCGCACAGTTTGCGTTGTGGGCCGCTGGTGTCTGTCCATGCGACGGACGCGCGACGTGTGGCCACCCGCGCTGCTCATCGAAGCGGAACAGGCCAAAAGTCGAATTCAGAGGGAACTGGATGTCTTTAGGGGAAACCGCACTCCCCTACCTCGCACCGCCGCCCTGGAAGAAGTCTACGCGTTCGACTTCGCGTAAACAAAATGGTCCGCAGATCTAAACAACTGCTGACTTCAGTCACTACAACTGCGAACTCACTTCTGCAGTAACCGTGGACGTTTCTGGACGCAGAACGACTTTCTTTCCGAAGATGAGTTCGAAGAAGGAGCGAGCCGGGGGCAGGGCCAATTGTTCGACCGCAAGGTCATCGACGCCGGGCACGGAAATGATGATTCGGTCGCGTACTCGTTCGATGTTGAGATCAGTGATCCGCTGATTGCGGGAAGTGTCCAGAACAATGGCCAATCGCAGAATGGCGGCCAGCTTGCAGACGACGACACGTTTGTCGCGGTCGAGTGAGCTGTAAGGCTGGTGCGTTGGTTTGGGAAACGCGCGGCGATGGTAACGTACCAGCAAGCCCACAATGAGAACGTCATCGGCAGTGAGGCCAAAGATTTCACTGTTCAGCACAATGTACATACTGTGCTTGTGAATGCTCGACGAGTTGATGTAACTCCCCGTCTCATGCAGGATGGCCGCGACACGCAGCAGCGTTTCGTAGTGTGGCGTCAGTGCGAGTTCCGGCTGCAGCAGGCGGAATAATTGTGAAGCGAGACCGGCGACCTGCTTGGCGTGGTCTTCGTCAACGTGATAACGACCAGCCAACTCCCACGCGGAACGCATAATTTGTCCGTGGAAGTCCTCTGTCCAGCCGCCTCCTTCGCTCATCTCCCGTAGCAAGCCATCACGCAGGTTGGCGGACGAGACGAGAATTCGATCCACATTCAGCACTTCGGCCAGTTGAACATAGGCCAGCAGTGCGGGACCCACGGTTTCGGCCTCTGCAAATGAGAGGTGGTATTCGTCCACGAGTTCTTCATCTGACATGTCAATAATGTCATGCGCGAAGTTACGCAGTTGCTCTGTGCTAATTTCCTGCAGCGTCCCTGGTTTCGGTTCCACGCCGAGTAACTGACGGGCGGCGAACCTTGCATCTCCTCCCATGGCAATGAGGTTGGAGGCACGCTCATGGGGAAGACGCTCGATGAGCGGATCGACAAGCGACCGAATTTCTTTGTCGAGCACGTCCTGCAATCGATGCCGTCCAATTTGCATTGAACCCAGAAACTGTTGCAGCCGTGCCGTTCCCAGCTTAATGGAAGTCGCGACACTGACGTTGCCCTGATCGAGCATGAGGACTTCGGTGCTGCCGCCACTCACTTCGACAATGGCAGAAACAGCCTCGAACAGCATGGGCTGCGCCTTCAGAAGCGGCTGAATGCTGCGGTAGGTAATCCGGTGCACTTCCGCCACGTCGATTGGTTCGACAGACAATCCTGTGGCCACGTACACGCGGTCGATGAAGGCCAGTCGGTTGGTGGCTTCCCGCACAGCATTCGTGGCGACGACCCGCACGTCCTCCAGTCGAATTTGATACTCCTCCAGCTTGCTGCGATAGTTCCGCAGCACGGAGACGCAGTCTTCAATGGTCGAGCGACCAATTTCGCCCGTGGAAAAAGTGTCTTTGCCGAGACTAACCACTTGCGAAAGCGTTTCGAGGACGCTCACACCATTCCCGCCGACGTCTGCAATTTGCATACGGATCGAAGTCGTGCCGATGTCAATAACGGCCACTGTACGGACGGGAGTGGAATTCTGATGTTGCATGTGCCGCGTTGGAAATAACCGAGTTTCTTATCTGGCGTCGTCCGAGGGCGCGTCGGGGTAGTGCCGGAAAATCATGGAATGGAAGTCGCCGAGATTATTCCGCCAGAAGTGTCGTTGATTCAAGTCGACTTCGGCCACGGCCACGGTCCCCCAATCTTTCGCTTGGGCCAGTGACTCGCCGGCATGATCGAAGATGGCTGAAATCATCCAGTCTCGTTTCGTGTCGGTATAGGTGCTGCTGACGACGTACACATGGTTTTCACAGGCCCGTGCTCGGCCCAACAACGGATTACACCCCCACACTGGCCAGGCAATGACCTCGGCCCCATTCTTTGTCAATTCGCGTGCGACTTCGGGAAAGAATCCGTCGTAGCACACCATCATGCCGACTTTGCCAAACTCAGTATCGAATACTGGAAACTCGCTGCCGGGTGTTACACCGTTCTCAATTTCACCGTGCGGCAAGCAGACCTTACGGTATTTCCCAATCACGTTTCCTTTTGGTCCAAGCAACACGGCAGCGTTGTATACGCTGTCTCCATCCAGCTCGAAGAGGCTGACCACAATGTGTAGTCCATGTTGTTTCGACAGCGTGCCGAAGTAGTCTGTCGTTGGACCCGGGATTGGTTCAGCGACTTCGCGTGGCGTCTTCTTCACGGCAACATAGGGAACCGTCTCGCCGAGGACGACAAGATTCGCCCCCTGATTCGCCGCCTCCTCAACATAAGGTGCGTACTCTTTGCAATTCTCAATCGGCGACTTGCCAGTGGGATAATAATGGACGGTCGCCAGTCGAACCGTTCGAGGTGGAATGGGCTCTGAGGAAATGAGCTCTGGCTTGGCCCATTCCACACGCCCACCCGGTGCCCACTGCAAGTGCAGTTCAACAACTGCTTGGGTTGCCGCACTTGGTACTGCATAGGTCCCCGAGAGACGCTGCCAGCCGTTGGCCAGTTCTTCACCATCCAAAGGATGCTCTGGTTCCGCACGCGGGATGGATCCGGGTTGATCAGCTAGCGCAGGCGGCACGTCAGCACTCACCATCTTCCCGTTGGCGTCCAGCCAACTGATACGAACGGGCGTTGATCGCCGCGGTGAATCAATGTCGTGGCAGCGTCGCAAGACTTCAAACTTGACGGTTTGGCCTCTCTGTACCGGATACGATTTCTTCAGCCAGCCATGCCCCCCGGGTTCGCTGTTTCCGGTGATGGTCCAGACTGCCCCATAGACATCATGTGCTTTGGGTGACCATACGAACTCAGGCCGAATTTCGGCCCAGGGGGCGACTCCCTCCCAGCCACCGAACGAGTCGACCGGTTCACCGCCAATAGCGATTGCCGAAAAGAGAAACAATCCAGCACAAAGTATGGCACTGGCGACAGGCGTAATTTGAGTTTCGATGCGTTTCACGGGAAATCCTCACTTCAACAAGAGCATCAGCACCACGGAGAGCATAACCGATTCTCCGTTCCCGGTCGGCGCTAACAGCGTTTGTCGCGTCTCTGCCTTCGAATGATTGCGGGGTGACATTTCTGCTCCCCGAAATTCTTGAGGGAGAAGATGGTCGACCGGCCGCATTGTTTAGACCGGGACAGTGCCCATCAACTACACGGATTCTGAATGACGTGGATTCCCATTCTTTCTCAACTTGCGCGTAATGCGATCACTCTTCTGCCGTTGCAGCCTTATTCGACTGCCATGGCACTGATCCATACCGTTGCAGTTCTTCGCGTTGCAGGGCGGCGAGTTTCTGGAAGATGTCTTTGCGTTTCTCGATGAGGTTGTTGGCCTCTAGAGGATCGTCTTTTAGGTTGTAAAGTTCCTGAGGGCCGAAGGGGTCGTTTTGCAGGAGTTTCCAGTCGCCCCAGCGGACCGCTTCAATCGTCTTACCGCCGTAACGTGTGCCTCCTTCGCGGCGATGGAAGAACCAGTGTTCGCGAAGTTCGTCTTGTTCTTTGCCGAGAATGGTGGGAAGAAAGCTGCGGCCTTCGATGACTTCAGGTGGAGCCACTCCGGAAGCGGCGGCGATGGTGGCGTAAATGTCCATGGACATCGCGCGGAATTGCGTTTTGCCTCCCGCTTCCACATGACCCGGCCAGCGAACACAGCAGGGTACCTTGATTCCCCCTTCATACACACTTTGCTTGCCGTCTCGCAGCGGACCATTGTTGGCGCCGACGTCGAGTTGGCCGCCGTTGTCTGATGTGAAAATGACAATGGTATTGTCGCGCAGTCCACTTTCGTCGACTGCCGTCAGGACCTGACCGAATCCGTCGTCCATATGTTCGATGAGGGCCACGAGTTTGGCGCGGCGGTCGGTCATACCGGGGTCACGTGCTTTCACCTTCGCCAGCCAATCTTCTGGTGGTTGAATAGGCGTGTGCGGCGCGTTGTAGGCGAGGTATAGGAAGAACGGTTCCTTCTTCCCCTTTCGTGATTCCACCGCAGTCACGGCCCACTTGGTGAACAAATCGGTCGCGTGACCTTCCGGATCAAAGGTGACGGGGCCGCAGCGCATATAGTTGTTACCGTGCCGCAAATGGGTGTAGTAGTCGTCCATCATGTCGCCGAGGAATCCCATGAATCCATCGAATCCTCGCTTCTGCGGAGTGTTCGATGGCTCCAGTCCCAGATGCCACTTCCCCACACAAAAACTGTGGTAATCCTTCTGTTTCAGCAGTTGCGGCAGGAGAACTGAATCTGCGGTGAGATGTCCCCAGTTGTTATTGGCATGGGTCCGAATCACGCCAGGCACACCAACCATGCCGGGATAGCGGCCCGTCATGAGCGAGGCCCGTGTCGGTGAGCAGACGGGGCAGTTTGCATAGAACTCGGTGAATTGCATCCCTTCCGACATGAGGCGGTCGATATTCGGGGTCTGCATGTCGGTAGCGCCGCAGCAGCGGAGGTCGCCATAGCCCAAGTCATCGGCCACACAAAGGATGACGTTGGGAGGATGGTCTTCCGCCGGTGCCGATCTCACAATCAACAATAGTGCGGCGAGCAGGAAGGTCAGACGTTGCATGAGGGCTCCAACTATTTCTCTGTAGACGATGTTTCGGAGGAACCTTTACCTTCGCAAACCTGATCCAAAAACTCAATGAAGTCCTGTGGATCGGCAGTGCCAATCCGGTAACGCCGATCGGCCAGAACAATAACCACACAGTCGTATCCCCACACGTTGTAGAGCCAGCCGTGCCGGAACGAATACTTCAGCCCCCAACCATCCCAGAATGTTGTTCGCCCGGTAGAAAACTCACGGATGTCGTCGTAACGAATTCGTAGTGGGAAGAGGGGAAACGGTCCGAAGAAAACAAGCAGATGGTCCATTTCGTCGCGTACAGTGAGTCGGGAAAAAAGTGCTCCCAGGCAGAAAAGCAGCGTCCCGGCACCTCCGAGTGCCAATCCCGCCTGCCACGGCATTCCGGGGAACACGCCAATGCTCAACTCGATGGCACCAATGACCGCGACCATTGAAATCAGAGGCGAGAATTGGGTGGATTCGTAACGCACAGGATGGTGATCAGATCGTGGTACGGATACGCTGCAAAACGTTGAAGTGCCGCTGGACTCCTGCCCAAACGAGGAATCGGCCTCGTCATGAATTGGTACAACAACACAATCATCTACCTTACCCGATTCAATTGACTTTCGTAGCTGAATGACCGTAAATCAGTCATTCAGAATTCACATTCAAAGTTTGGTCTTTGCCGAGTCAGAACGTCGGCAGCGAACGATTACGATGCATGACCTACGGAACTGATTCAGTGAACGAACGATTCCGAAGCCAACGCATAGTCCTTTGGGGAGTCGGGCACACGAATGCTCATGTGCTGCGAATGTGGGGACTGCAACGGTTTTCCGACACGGAACTGGTCTGCGTGTCCAACTTTCCTAAGGCAACATACTCAGGCATGCTGCCGGGCGTGTTGGCAGGACAATATCCCGCCTCTGCGATTGAAATCGATCTCGTCGGGCTCTGCCAGCAGAACGGCGCGCAGCTGATCGTCGAGGAAGTAACCGGAGTCAATCTTGCCGAACGATCGCTGCAGTTTCGCGAGCGACCTCCACTTCCTTTCGATGCACTGTCGGTTGGAATTGGATCAGTGCCGACGACGTCAGGTGTGCTGTTCGCACCCCAGGCACAGGTCCTGCAACTGAAGCCGATGCAAACCCTCTCGACCCGCCTGCAGCAGACATTGTCGGCGGTGGCAGCCAACCGTCCAGCATCGCCGCTACGAATTGCTATTGTGGGCGGTGGCGCTGCTGGTGTGGAGGTCGCCCTCTGCTTGCGGAGATATGTCAAAAAAACCTTTGAGACGTTTGCGGAAGTTTGTCTCGTTCATGCTGGAGAAGAAGTGTTGCCGGGTGTCACTACAGGGTTGCGTCAGCGTGTGCAGCGCGAATTGGATCGATCAGGAATTCTGGTACACACGGGGCGCCGAGTTGTTTCGGTGGAGGTTGAATATCTGCACTGCGACGATGGATACACAATCGAGGCCGATGTCGTGCTGTGGGCCGCTGGGGCCGTGGGGCCATCAATACTGTCGCAACTTGGACTGCCGACAGAGGAACGTGGCTTCCTGCAAACGGACAGCACGCTGTCGGTGTGTGGTCATCCCGGGGTTTTCGCCGTTGGTGATTCGGGAACCATCCAAAACACGACAATGGCCAAGGCGGGGGTCTACGCGGTACGCGAAGGTCCCGTGTTGTGGAATAATCTGTTTTGCCATCTGACCGGAACTTCGATGAGGCGGTATGTGCCCCAGCATTCGTTTATGAAGCTGCTCAACTTCGGTGACGGTCGGGCCGCCGGTGAATGGCGGGGATTCTCATTCGAAGGGAAGTGGGTATGGTGGCTGAAGAACTGGATTGATACGGCCTTCATGAAGAAGTTCCGAGTCGCCGACACGTGATAGCACACGTCATCGGGCGACGAATTGAACCACTCGAAACCAGGGTTCCGCTTGCAGTTGCGATGCGGGTGCAAATTCGCCTCGCTGACTTGTCACTTTTCCCCGGAGTCCGCGAACTGCTGATTGCAGGACACCGCAGTTCCCTCGACATGGCGAATTATCGGCTTTTGGTGGAAGATTCGTCGATCAAAGAGGTTGCGGAGTATCAATCTGGTAGAGTCGCCAATTCTGATTTGGTGAAGTTCTAGTCCGAATGCCCGCCGCGAATCGGTCAAAACGCTGACCGACCTTGCCACACCGCTTCGCTGACTGGTACTCTCCCCGCTCAAATTCTTGGGGACGAGAATCTCAATACGACCATTCGCAACAGGGAGGTTGCGGCCATGCTGTTCACAAAATCAATTCGACGCAAGCTCGCCGTCGTGTTGTTGTTTTTTGTAGGACTGCTGGGGCTGTTCATTGTGGTCAGTTTGCGTGGCCTGCAGTCGCATCGGGCGACGCTGGACGATTTGCGAATTTCCGTTGTCGACACCCCCAGCCGCGACCAGCTCATCGCCCGCATCAGTTCGCTGATTGAACCGCTCAGTTACCGCATCCCTGATGAATCCAAGTCGGCAGACCGCCGACAACAGGCAGCGAACTGGCAGCACGATCAATTTGCCCAGCAGCTCGCTGAAGTCCATGCCGAAATTCAGCACTTCGAAGATAAGTGGAGCGCGCTTCCAGGAAATCTGCAACCGTCGAGCGGTGGCGTTGTCACAACGAGTGAGTTCATGCGCGACCTGCGTCGCGATTTGAAGGAACAGCTTGCTGGTTCTGCAGAGAGCCTGAAGGATATTTCCGACTTGCGACGACGCGACCGCAGCATTGCGGAAATGCTGGAAACAATTGGTGGCATGATTCGACGCGCGGAAACATTGCCCGACCCCGCTTATCGACTGGCACATCGACTTGAGGAAGCACAGGACAGCTACGCAGTACAATTTCAGACGCTTTGTTGGGTGGGGGCGTTCAGCCTGGGCATGCTTATCATCATTCTGGTTTGGATGTATCAACTCATCTTGGCACCCATTCACAATTTGATGACCGGGGTCAAACGCGTTGCTGATGGTGAATTCGATTACCGTTTGACGACCGACACGAAATGCGAACTCTCGGCCTTGGCCGCCGCGTTCAACGACATGGCGGAACGGATTGAAACCGACCGCAGGGACAAGAAGCAGCAAATCGAGGAAGGCATTCAGCAGCTCGTACTGTCCGAGCGAATGGCCAGCCTGGGGATGCTGTCGACTGGCGTGGCTCATGAAATCAACAATCCACTCATGGGGATTGCGAATGCCGCAGTCGAGCTGCAGTTCATTTTCAATGATTACCGTTCTGGCATGAAGGAACAGGATCAGGAAGATGCCGAACACGCCATCAAGGTCATTTCCGATCAAACGAAAAACTGCCAGCGGATTACCGCCAAACTGAAATTGTTCGGTCAGGGCAAACAGGGACAGGAACGAAACCTGTATGACCTGACGGCCATTTTGCAGGAGGTGGTTTCGCTCGTGCAAATGCTGAAACAATTCCCGGATCGCACCATCGACCTGCCGCAGTTGGAAACGCATCGAGTATGGATTGACGCAGGCGAAATTCGTCAGGTCGTGTTGAACCTGGTCATGAATGCCCTACAGGCCACGACTTCGGGCGGTTTGCTCAGCATTCATCTGCATGAAACGCCAGACTTTGTCGAAGTGGAGTTCCAGGATGATGGCTGTGGCATGACTCCAGAACAGTTGAAAAAGGCGTTCGATCCCTTCTTCACAACCAAGGAAGTGGGCAAGGGAACCGGCTTGGGACTCTCGCTTAGCCGGGGCATTGTGCTCAACCACGGTGGCGTGCTTGAAGCTTCGAGTGAGGGTGAAGGGAAGGGGGCCACGTTTGTGCTGCGTCTTCCCAGGACTCAGTCCGTCGCCAAACGTAACACCCGTGCTGCATAAACTGTTACGTACGAAACACTCGGGTGGTTCCGCGTCCGGAAATCTTGCCTAATCGGACTACGCGGGAAAGACAGCTTTTGCGTGTCCTCGTCTGCCGACCTAGTATGTGTGGGGGAGGTACGTACGCAGTTCATGAGCGATGTTCAGCACAACGAGGGTTTCCGCCAGCGCGGACTGCTCAACGCAGTGGCGTCCTCGCTGACGCTGCACCTCACGCTGGCCGTAGTCTTGGCTGTGGCTCACGTCCATCAACTGTCCAGTTCAGTGCCGCTTGAAATACAAACCGGCATCGCTGATGAGCTGGCGCCTCCCAGTGTGATTGACCCGGAGTTGCTCGTTGCGGTGACTCCCGATCAGGAAAGTGCCTCACCCTCACTCAACTCTCCGACGGACATCGTGATGGGATCATCCAGTCCACAGGAAGTTCAGCTGACCGAAGTGTCCGACCCAATTGCGCTTTTCAGCGAGCAACTCCCCTCATCGCAATTGTCGGAGGTGGTCGGCGCCGCTCCCAGCTTCAACGGCACAAGGGAGGGAGCGGGAGATGGAGAAGGAGGACGCTCATTCTTTGGCTTAAAGCCAGAGGGAGATCGAACCGTATTCGTAGTCGATGCCTCGTTCAGCATGAATCACCCACACCCCCCTCCAGCCAAAACACGCTTCAAGCGGGTCAAACTGGAACTGCTCAAAGCAGTGGAGTGCATGGAACCAGAGCAGCAGTTCTTCATCATCTTCTTCAATGATGCCGCGATTCCCATGCCCTCTCGCCAACTCGTCTCTGCGAATCCCAGCGTGAGCACGCAGTTCATGCGTTGGATGGCGACGGTTCCCGCACAGGGACAGACCGACCCCTCTCAGGCATTGCTGATTGCACTGTCACTGCAGCCGGACAACATCATTCTGCTGACCGATGGTGACATTCCAGCAAAAACCAGTCGCCTCGTGCGGCAGGCTAATATCAAAGGCACGCCCATTCACACCATTGGCTTCGGTGATGACACAGGCGAAAAGCGACTGCAGGAAATCGCGGAGCAGAACGGCGGTACGTATCGCTTCATTCCAGAAACGCCCTCTGTTGCTGCCGCAGCACCTTGACGTCTCTGAAATTCGCCCCGGTCTACATCGCGAGCACGAGACCAAAGACGAATGAGTCCTGGACAACGTTGCTGTCACTGACCGTTGTAATGTTGATGAGCGGGGCGAAACCGAGACTGCGGACATATTCGGCAGTGAGCAAAACGTTGGGTGAGGGCTGCAATTCCAGTCCTAACACCAGTTGCTGGTTGGATCGGTACTCTGTTCCAGATGGTCCTTGAATTCCTTCGCTCCAGCTCGCGGCCCACCATGCAGGTACGCCACCAATCGGCATGTCGAGGGCCAACTCGGCCCGGTAGGCCTGCACGCGGTGCGAGGTTGCGGGCCACGGTTTGAGTGTCGACGCATATTCACCAGAGAGGTAGACATTCCCCATGCGAATACGTCCGTTGACGTCCCAGGCACCATTCTGAGGGCCTGTAATTGCAGGACTGGTATGTTCGGCAACCGCGGCGTTGTAACTCGTGCCGGCAAGGTAGCCACCGCCAAAGATGATTTCTGTTCCATTCGGCAGGTTGAATTCGTAACTGCCGTTGGCTGCCATATTGTTGATGTGGCCTTTGGTTGGGGAATCGACAACGCGAATGCCTCGGCTGCCGTTCAGGGCTGTGAGGGTCATGTTCAAACCATCAGCCGAATACCCTATCCCGCCCCCTTCCGCGAGTGCACCGAAATAGTGCCACACCATGGACTGGGTGAATGGAGACAGCGTTCGCATGTCGCCGAAGGAAACGTTTTTCTTCCCGGCAAACAGGTAGATCGGGGACTCGTCCAAATTGCCAAGCACCGCGTAGGCCTGCCGCATTTGGAAACTGCCCTGATTAAAGGTCGGAAATGTGAACACGTCTGAGAAAAGCGTCTCGACGTAACCTGTCGCCCAAGGGGCGACGTGAGCAATGACGTTCTGGTTCGACTGCAGCACCCGCACGTCGAGTGCTGAATTACCTGTGAAATCTGTGGGAAAGCGTCCCTGGTAAGGGAATTTGTCGTTGCTGTTCGTCTTCGCTGCGAGTGCAGAGACTCGCATTTGTCCCCCAACAATGATTTGTGGAGAGCCACCATGTTCCGACTGACTTTTCAGCAAAGTCAGCTGCTTGTCCCCCTGACGATTTTGAAAGTCCAGCATCGACCAGGTGGTTGGCGTGTCGATTCCAATCCAGGACTGGCCCGGGTCAGCGGCAAACACGACATCCGAATTAATTACTGACGTCTCAACGGGCCCGTTGTACATCGTTCCCTGAGGATCAAAAGGAACTCCCGGTGTTATAACCGGAGCGGGCGTCAAAACGTCTTGTCCAGCGAGGTTCGATGTCCCCCAACCAGCCCAAGTCCAAATCAGGACTGCCAGCAGACCACACTTCGGTGTTTTGATGTAATGGCGCAACTTGCCCCTCAATTCTTGGGATTACCCACCTCCTTTTGTTCGGCTGGGTCGACTTTGCCGATTAAGGCGATTTTGCGGATTGCGCAGTTATTTCAGCCAATGCGGGAACGCTGCCGGTCACAACGTTGCAATTTGGCTGCATGTTTCAACCAGTCCCCGCCAACCTCGCATTTGTCCCAGATAGTTGCCGTAGAACTGTTATCAGGTTTGATCTGTGGCGCCACCGGTCTCCCTGTGCTCGACGAGGAAACGACAACTTTCTCATGGCTCCCATCGCCTACATTCTGTTTATGTTGGCAAACGCAGCGCTGTTCATCCGTCCCGGTGAACTCGTGCCGGCGTTGGAGGATTTTCAGGTCTACCTCTTCCTGATTACTGGGGCACTCATCTTCTCGATTCCCGATTTGCACAATCAGTTGCGGCTGAAAACTTTGCGACAGCAGCCTGTCAACCTCTGTGTGCTGGGAGTCACATTGATGGTGCTCATATCGAGAGTTGCCGTCAGCGACTTTCAGAACATTGAGTCGGCATTCATTGGAATGGTGAAGGTGCTGCTCTATTACCTCGTGCTGGTGTCGGTCTTAAGGACACCCGAGCGACTACGCAATTTCCTGATGACGACGGCCATCTGCGCCACCATCATGATCGCGTACAGCATTTACGACTACCGCAACTTCGTCGACGAATGGATGAATCGCCCGGACATGGTGCAGGTGATTTATGAGGAGAACAAACTCCCCGTCCACGAACGCAAGCTCATGCGTCACACGCCCGACCGAGACGGGTACGACATTTACGGCAACGAGATTTTCTTCTTCCGGCTGTGCGGTCTCGGAATTTTTCATGATCCCAATGACGTGTCGCTGCTCATTGTGGCAACGAGCATCATTTCAGTTTATTTCCTGTCCGATCCCAAACTGAGCGCCGCTCGTGTGTTCTGGGTTGTCCCCCTCATTGTGGGCGGGATTGCCATGTACTACACATACTCGCGCGGCGGCCTGCTAGCAGCGGGCGTGGGCATGATGGCGTGGCTGAGTACAAAGTACGGCGGTAAAGTGGCCATTGCCATTGGGTGCCTTTGCGCCATGGCCGTACCTGTGGCCCTCGGTCGTGCGGCAAACATCGACATTTCCTCGGGGACAGGACAAAACCGAATTCAGCACTGGAGCGATGGTCTCATGGCCATTCGCAATTCGCGTATTGTGTTCGGCATCGGGGAAGGGAACTACACCGAGGTTTCCTCCCACGTTGCTCACAACTCTTGGGTGCATGCATTTGTCGAACTGGGTTTTGTTGGCGGGACGTTCTTCTTCGGGTGTTTCTTCCTCACCGCCTACACATTCCTGCTGATGAAACGATTTCGGTTTCAAATTAGCCATCCCGAATTACAACGACTCTTCCCGTATGTCGCCGCCATTCTGGCGGAATGGAGCATGGGCATTTGCACGCTCTCCCGCTGCTATGTCCCTTCCACTTACATGGTCGTGGGATTAGGCGCTGCATTCGTCAATCTCGTGGGATTCTATCGTTCGCATCCTCGACCACTCGTTGTTTTGAACCGTTACGTCGTCGTCGCGTGGGTCACCTGTAGCATGGCATTGCTCATAGGGGCCTACGTGTTCGTGCGGCTGTTTGTACGTTGGTAGTTACTGAGCAGGTATTGACTCATGAATTCTGCAACAACTCCTCGAATCAGTGTCGTCATTCCGGCCTACAAGGCGGCGGACTTCATTGGCCGTGCGATCGACAGTGTCTGGGCACAAACGCTGTCGCCAATCGAGGTCATTGTCGTCAATGATGGTTCGCCCGACGACACAGCCGAATTTGTGCAACAGCGGGATGGACATCGCGTCCGCCTGATTTCGCAGGAGAATGCTGGTCCTGGTGCAGCTCGCAACCACGGCATTCGCGAAGCACAAGGCGAGTGGATTGCCCTACTCGACGCAGACGATACGTGGATGCCGGAAAAACTGGAAAGGCAGAGCGCTCAGATCTCAGACGAAATCGGGATAGTTCACTGCTTTGTCAGCAACGGACTTCCAGCACATGTCCCACAGGGTGAAGTGACATTTGACGCCATGTGGGAACGCAACTACATCGGAACGTCCACCGTTCTCATGCGTAAACAAGCATGGCAGGACGTAGGAGGTTTCGACGAAGATCGCAATCTCATGGGGGCCGAAGACTACAACCTCTGGCTGCGCATTATTCATGCCGGGTATCGCGTCGCCACTTTGCGCGAGCCATTGGCGTATTACACGCCCGCGGACGATTCCATCATGTCAAATGTCATGCAAATCGTACGGGCCGAACTGCTGAATATTGAGAAGTCGGCGGAAAAGTTTGATTTGCCTGAATCTCAGGTGATCGCAAAGCAGTTGGAAATCTGGGACGAATACGGTCGCACCCTGTTGTGGCAACGCGACAAGCCACAAGCACGTCAAATGTTCCATGAAATCCTGAAACGCCGCCCGACCACTTCGGCACTCATGCACTGGATGGCCACGTTTGTCCCCAATGCCGTCCTCGATTTGAAACGCAACCTCAGCTCAACTACGAGTTAGAGAATGCCTCACAGTGAAGCATCTGCCAGCCCACACATTCCTAGTTCCTGACTCCTAACCACTACCAACTACCCACTATCTACTAACAACTTTTCATGTCGGTAAAGAAAAACGTCATCGCCGGGTGGCTCGGCCATTTGGTGACTGTGCTCATCGGTTTCTTCCTCATGCCCTACATCCTGGGCATTCTGGAAGAGACGCGGTATGGCGTATGGCTGTTGCTCAATGCCGTGGCCGCTTATTCCGGGCTCATTTACGCCGGATTCGGCGCGACAATTTGCCGTTATGTTGCTGACTCTTCGGCCCGCAAAGAGTGGGACCGAATGAATCAGTTTGTAAGTTCCATCCAGAGCGTGTACTTCGGATCAGCAACCCTCGTTGTGCTGGCGACAATCACATTCGCCCTTGTGGCCCCCATGATGGACAAATGGGGTGATGTCTCAATTCGCGAAGTCCAGTCGGCCATCCTGGTTATTGGTTCGACCATCGCGATGGGGATGGTCGCCAGTGTGTACGGCGGTGTTCTCATCGGCACACAGCAACTGCACATCAAACGGGCCATCGAAGTCACCTGCGGAATCACCCGGGGGTTGCTCACCGTATTGTTCCTTAAACAACAGTGGGGACTCGTCACGCTCTCGTTGGTCTTCTTTGCAGTGACCGTTTTGGAACATGGACTCAGCGCGTGGTTTGCTTATCGGGTCTGCCCGCAACTCAGCGTCTCACCGAAACACATTCGGCGTGAGGTCCTGAAGGAATGCTTTGGCTTCAGCACGTTCAATGCCATCGCACTGGCGGCGGAGTATCTCATTTACTTCACCGACACCATTGTCATCGGCCTTGTCCTCGGACCGAAAGCGATTGTGCCTTACCAAATTGGGCTGCGAATCGCCCAAATGATTCAAATGCCCATCGCACAAATTGGCGAGGCCATTCTCCCCAAAGCGGGGGAATTGCATGCCAATGCGGAACGGGGACAACTGGGCTCCCTCGTTGCCAAAGCGATGGGCATCGCCTTTCTGCTGGCAGGCGGATTCCTCATTGGCGGCTACTACTTCGGCGACCAGTTGGTCTCCACCTGGATGGGGCGTTCGTTCACGCACACGCACACCGTCATGGTCATTCTGCTGGCAACGCAAGTCGTCTCCATGCCGATGGTCATCATCCGAAAAGCCCTGCTTGGCAGCGGCGAAGTAAAAACGCCCGCGTTCATCGACTTGCTTGAGGCCGTGTCCAACCTCGCGCTCTCACTTGTCTTGGTGCATTACTGGGGGATTGTCGGCGTTGCGATTGGCACATTCGTGCCGCTGCTCGTCATCGAATCCTCGCTGCTGTTGCCATTTGCCATGAAGCGGCTGCACATCACGCGTGGTGATTTGCTGACACAAGTCGTTGGACCTGCCATTCCCAGCTTCGTGCTGCTGTTTGCATTTAGTGAAATTGTAACTCGACTCGAATTTGGTACCGGATGGGGACCACTGTTGCTGACGACGGCCTGTGGTGGTGGCGTGCTGGTGCTCGCACGGGGAGCCGTGCACGTGTTAACCCGTCCCGCCGCCGTCAACGCATCTCCCGGTGCCCAATAGTTTCCAAGGACCAGTAATTCCTGGTGATAACCATGACACTCGTCGCTGAACCAAAGTCTCCGACAACGTCGAGTCCGACGCACGCTGTTGGTCAGACGTCATTGCGCTGGCATACGTTTACCAGCAGCGAAGCGACAATGGCGATGTCTGCCTGGCAGGAGCTTGCGCACCGTCTGCAATCAACTGGACTCACAGATCATCCCGACTGGGTAAGCTGCTGGCTGAAGCACTACGGCAAACTGGTTCCTCATCATTTCCTGGCTGCATTCAGCGGCGAAGAACTCCGTGGGATTACGTTGCTGACATCTGGTACTGGTCAACGAAATGGTCCGTTCACTGTCGACACAGTTCATCTTGGCACAGCCGGAGAACCGACCGGGCATAGCGTCGTCGTGGAATACAATCGACCACTCGTCGAACCGGGTTTTGAAGAAGAGTTCGCCGCGGGCGTCTGGGCACATTTGAACTGTGATCTCCGCTGGGAGCAACTGCGACTGGATGGCATCCACGCCAATGATCTCCACGTCTGGCAGAACCTTCTCCCCGAAGCAGACATCCGTCGACGCGAAAGCTCTTACTTCGATTTCAATGCCGCCCGTGAATCAGGCAAGGATTTGCTTTCCTGTCTCGGAAGCAGCACGCGGTCGAACATTCGACGCCGACTGAAGAAGTACGGCGAACTCGAAACACGCTGGGCGGAAACGGGTTCCGAAGCGGCAGAGTATTTCGAAGAACTCATCGAACTGCATCAGGCACGCTGGCAATCGGTCGGACAACCCGGAGCATTCGCATCGAAAGTCTTTCTCGATTTCCAGCGCGACGCGGTCATCCGTCTCGTGGAATCGCGCCGCGGTGTTGTGTTCCGCGTACGTCACGAAGGCGAAACGGTCGGCTGTCTGTTCCTGCTGAATGATCGTAACCGGCTTCTCGACTACCTCTCCGGCTTCGCTGATTTTCAGGCCAAGCCGAGCATTGGCCTCGTTTCGCATTACCTCTGCATGGAAGCTGCCCTCGCCCGAGGATTCGATGACTATGACTTCCTCGTCGGCGAAAAGCAGCACAAGCAGAACCTGTCCAATAACGCCACGGAGATTTGCTGGCTTACCTGGACCCGTCCCAGTTGGAAGTCGCGCTGCATTGACGGATTGCGCAGCGCAAAACGACTGATCGACAGAATTCGCGGGAAACAACCCGACTCGCCGAACTGATCCGCCACGCATTGTTGAACAAAAGCCACAGTACACACATGAGCCCTCTCGCCACTCCCGTCGCCCCAGCCCCCACGCCCGTAAAAACGGCGCGACCGCTACGAGTCTGCCATCTCAGTATGACGCTGCTCACCGGTGGACTGGAACGACTGCTGGTCGACTACGGACGCTTCCACGACAGCAATGCGTTTCAACTGCACTTCGCTGCCCTCGATGACTTGGGGCAACCTGCTGACGATTTGCGGGACGATGGTTTCGACGTGCATTCCTTTCAGCTATCGAAGACGGGAAAACTCCGCACGCTCTGGAAAATTCGAGACTACCTGAAGGCCCATCAAATCGACGTGCTGCACACGCACAACACGTACCCCTATTTCTACGGTGCGATTGCCGGCTGGATGGCGGGGACTCCCGTCATTGTGAACACACAACACGGACGCGGCTGCGGTCCTGGAATTCGCAGCTTGTGGCAGTTCCGCATTGCGAATCGCTTCGGCCACTACGTCGGCGGCGTATCGAAAGACGCCACTATCCTGTGTCAGGAACAGGACCGTGGTGCGGCCAGCAAAATGCATTGCATTTGGAACGGGATTGATCTCGAACGATTCGAATATCACGGCCCGCGTGTAGGCGGACCGGCCATTTCCGTGGGACGCCTTTCTCCCGAGAAAGACTTTGCGACTCTGATTCGGGCCATTAAACATGTCGTCGCTGAGTATCCCGACTTCCGCCTGAAACTTGTCGGCAACGGCGCTGAACGAACGAATCTGGAAGCGTTGACCAAAGAGCTGGAACTGACCAACGTCGTCGAGTTTCTTGGCGAACGCTCTGACGTTCCGGCATTGCTGCGAGACGCGAGTCTGTTTGTTGCCTCGTCACGCACGGAAGGAATTTCCCTCACGTTGCTGGAAGCTATGGCCGTTGGTTTGCCTATTGTGACGACATCAGTGGGCGGGAATCCCGAAATTGTTGTTGAAGGAGAAACCGGATACCTCGCGCCGTCAAAGAATCCTGAAGCTCTCGCGAAGTCAATTTGCAGAATTCTGGCCCAGAAGAACGAGTGGGATGAATTTGGCAAACGAGCCCGCGACCGTGTGGAAGAATTCTTCTGCATTCGTCGCATGATCAGCAACTACGAGTCCGCCTACAAAGAAATGTACGCCAAGTCAAAACGCGGAGCATTGGCGAAGTAAGTCACATGACCACGTTATCACCACCATCGAACAAACAAGCGTCGCCCAGTGCGAGCCCCAAGCTGCAGCCCGTCACGGGCCAGCAGCCGAAGAGTTCCGTGCGAGTTGCGATATTGGGATGTGGTCAAATTGCTGATGCGCATCTCAGCCAAATCCAACGAATCAAATTCGCCGAGACCGTCGCCGTCTGTGATTCCCTCGAAGACCTCGCCTATCAGGCCGCGGCTCGATTTAATGTTCCCGCTATGTTTACCGACTGGAGGGAAATGTTGCAGCAGGCACAGCCTGACGTTGTTCACCTTGCGACGCCGGCACATACGCATGCTGCGTTGGCCATTGAATTGATGAAAGCAGGCGTCCACGTCTATGTGGAAAAACCTTTCACACTGGATGTGAACGAAGCTGATCGCGTCCTGGCAGTCGCTCGTGAAACCGGCAAAGCCATTTGCGTGGGACACGACCAGTTGTTCGATCCTGTCTGGCTGCGAGTAAAACAACTCGTTGCCCAGGGAGCCATTGGATCGGTGGGATTCGTCGAGTCGGTACTCGGTTATCCCATCAACGGCCAGTTCGGAAAGCTCGTCGCGTCCGATCCCAACCACTCCGTGCGTCGACTCCCCGGCGGATTGTTTCAGAATACGATTTCGCACCCCCTCTACCGCATGACTGACTACCTAACCGACGAGGTTCCGACCCTCATCGGTGGTTGGGAACGGAATACCGAATTCGACTTCCCCACCGAGCTGCACGTCAGCCTGCTGGGAGAAAAGGTCAACGGCACACTGACGTTCAGCACCCGCATTCCGCCACAGCGCATCACGCGCGTGTACGGCGAAAAGGGAACACTCACGGTCGACTTCGACACGCAAGTCATTCGCCGTGAAGCGCGTCCCCGTTTGCCGGGCGCCTTTGCCAAGCTCGAAGCACCGCTGCAGCACGTTACGGAAAGTGTTCGCAACCTCACTCGCAATCTCTGGCGATTTGCGTGGGGAGACATCCACTACTTCGCCGGCATGAAAACGCTGTTCGAGCAGTTCTACCGTTCCATCATGCACGGCAGCGAGCCACCCATTCCGGCCATCGAAATTCGACGTGTCACGCACATTATGGATCAGATTTTCGATCACTGTCGTCGTCAGGAAGGAGGCCAGGCATGAGCACCGCCAAACGCGTTTGCCTCACCGGCGCGACAGGGTTCCTCGGACGCCGACTCGTTCCCCGACTGCTGAATGAGCAGGATGTGACCGTTCGTTGCCTCGTACGTAATTCCAGCGACGTTGATCCGCTACTGGGTGTACTCAGCGCCGAGCAACAATCTCGCATCGAATTCGTGCGCGGCGACATGCGTGATGCCGAGTACCTCAAACAGGGACTCGACTCCTGTGATGTGCTTTACCATCTCGCCGCAGCCCTCGGTGGCAGCACGTCGACTCTGTTTCTCAATACTGTCGTACCGACACGACAACTATTGGATGTCGCTCACGCTCAGGGAGTTGGTCGTTTTGTGCTCGTCAGTTCACTCGGTGTGTATGGCACCGCAGGCCTACGAAACTGGCAACAGGTGGACGAAACCTGCCCGCTCGATCCTCAGCCCGAACGGCGTGATCCTTATTCCTTCAGTAAGGTGCGACAGGAACAGGTGGCCCGCGAATTCAGCCAGAAGACCGGATTGCCGCTCGTCATTGTGCGTCCGGGAGTCATTTTCGGTGAAGGGCGGCCGCTCATCACCAGTCGCGTGGGGCTGAGTGTCGGCCCGTTGCTCGTCCGCATGGGAGGCAGTCACTCCTTGCCGTACACCTACGTCGAGAACTGTGCCGAAGCACTCAAGCTGGCGGGGCTGACGCCGGGAGTCGAAGGCGAAACATTCAACGTCGTCGATGAAGGATTCCTCACGGGACATCAGCTTGTGCGGTATGTCCGACGCCACGGCCAGAAGAAATGGTCGGTCTGGGTCCCCGGGATGTGTATTCAGCCCCTCTCGTGGATGTACGAAACCTATTCGTGGCTCAGTTCGGGACAGTTGCCCCCCGTCATTACACCCTATCGCAGTGCTGCCATCTGGAAGCCTCTGCGTTATTCGTCGAGCAACGCCAAAGCCAAACTGAACTGGCAACCGCCGTTCACCGTTGAACAATCATTGGAGCGAACCATCGCAGGCTAGTGCCGCTGCGATTTGACAATCATGCGTTATCTGTTCATCAGTACGACCTTCCCTGACGCCGCCAACCCGGCCCGCGGTACCTACAACTCCGCGTTGTGCCGCGCTCTGGCGGAACGTCATGAAGTCCGCGTGATTTCCCCCCGCATGTTCACTGAAGTCTTGCTGCGTCAGACCAGTCGCACGACACCAGCCAACATTCGGGACGCTGGCATCCGGGCTGAATATCCAACCTACTGGTACACGCCCAAGTTCTGGCAAGAATACTACGGTGACCAAATGTGGTGGTCCGTCCGCCGCTTGGTTGACCGCACGCTGAAAGAATTCCAGCCCGATGCTGTCCTCAGCTACTTCGCACATCCGGACGGACAAGTCGGATTGCAGGCGGCTCAGCAAATGGGCATCCCCTCGGCCGTCATTGTCGGCGGCAGTGATGTCCTGGTCCTTCCGAACCATCCTAAGCGTGGCCAAATTGTGCGCCGCGTGTTGCATGAAACAACGCGCATCATCACCGTGAGTGATGGTCTACGTGAGAAGTGCATTGAACTCGGCTGTGCCCCCGACGCGGTTCGCACCATTTACCAGGGTGTTGAGACCGACGTCTTCTTCCAAGCTGATAAGCAAGCAGCCCGCGCAGAACGAAACATCCCGCAAGACGCCGAAGTCCTCGTCTGGGTCGGCAGGATGGTCTCCATCAAAGGACTCGACCTGCTTATCGATGCATTCCAACGAGTTTGCGCACAGCGTCCACAGGCGCGGCTCTACTTGTTGGGTGATGGACCAAGTCGACAGGAAGTCGAACAACAGGCCAAACGACTCGGTATTGAAGACAAGGTTACCTGCATAGGATCGGTCGGGCATGATCAAATTGCTGACTGGTACCGAGCGGCTGATTTGTGCGTACTGTCGAGTCACTCCGAAGGGCTCCCCAACGTCCTCCGCGAAAGCCTCGCCTGCGGCACGCCATTTGTCTCCACCGACGTAGGCAGCATTCGGGAAATCGCCGACGAGAAGTATTCCCTCCTCGTTCAGGAGCGTGATCCTCAACAGTTCGCCAACGCCATTGAGCATGGATTACAGGAAAACTATCGAGACGCCGCCGCTTCCTTCACCCCGCGAACATGGAACAACTGTGCTGACGAAGTGCAGGAAATGTTTGGCGAACTATTCACACAAAATCAGGTCACTACTCAAGCGGCGCCGCTTCATTCGCGGGAAAAAGTCGCAGCCGGAAAATAATTGTCCATGTCCACCAATCGTCGGAAACGTGTTCTGTTCATCTCGTACCTCTTCCCGCCCGTCGGGGGAGTGGGGGTGCAGCGCGTCACGAAGTTTGTGAAGTATCTGCCCGAGTTCGGCTGGGACTCCTCGGTGCTCACCGTCTCGAATCCCTCTGTCCCGCTGCACGACGAGAGCTACCACAAAGACATTCCAGCCAACACCATCATCCGACGAGCCAAAACTTACGAGCCGGGTTACGCCGTCAAACAGGCGGTCGCGTCGAATGGATCGGGGAAACAGTCCGGCGGATTGATGAGTTGGGCCAAAGGGATGGTCAAACGCGTCGGCAATTTCGTCCTGCAGCCCGATGCTCAAATCCTCTGGCACTTCCACGCCTGGCGCGAGGCACTCAAGCTCCTGAAGGAAGTTCCACACGACCTCATTGTTGCCACGGGACCTCCGTTTTCATCGCTCGTACTCGGTGGCAAACTGGCCAGGAAAACTTGTCTGCCACTCATTCTGGATTACCGCGATGAATGGTCCATCAGCAACGCCTACTGGGAAAACAAACAACAGGGTTCAATCGCCAATTGGATCCAAAAGCGACAACAATTCCAGGCCGTCCGCGCCGCAGATGTTCTGCTCGCGACGACCCCCTCCAGCGCCCAGTCCGTCGCCGAAGTGGCGCTCGCTGCCGGAAGCTCAGCCCGCTCAACATACATCTACAACGGCTTCGACTCCGATGACTTCCCGACGGCGGGTGGCCGCATTGAAAAAGTCGACTACGGCAACGGCACCGATCGGTTCCGCCTCGCATTCATTGGCACACTCTGGAATTTGAACTCTATCGAGCCGGTGGTCACCGCAATTGAACGGCTGTCGAACTACCATCCTCATTTGGCGGGCAAGCTGGAACTGCTGCTGGCTGGTCGTCGCATGCCGGAACAGGAAGCCATTGTTGATCGACTCGAACAAACCGAGTGCAAAGTCACGCGGCTGCCGTTCGTGCAGCACGCGGAAGCCGTCCAACTCATGCAGTCGGCCGATGCACTTCTCATGCTCAACTCCGACGTACCGCACGCCCATCGCATCATTAACGCGAAAACATTCGAGTACATGGCGGCGCGAAGGCCCATGTTTGTCGTGGCTCCAGAAGGTGACGTATGGGATATCGTCCGTGATTTGCCGGGTACCATGCTTTGCCCACCGTCGGACGTCGAACGCATCAAGGACAACCTGGCACTTATCATTGAACAGTTCCGCTGCGACGTGCATTTCGATGACGCACATTGGGACATCGACAAGTTTCATCGTCGACAAATCGCCGGACAACTGGCGACTCTGCTCAATACCACCATCGGGCAACCAGCCGGCGAAACTTGGCCCACTTCGACGCATGACGCCGCGAACATTGAGCCATCCACAGAAGACACGAACGAATCGGCGGGCGAAAAGTAACGACCATGTGGAACACATTACTCATCATTGGAATTTGCGTCGTACTCGCCCTCGTGGCCGGTGCGGTGTATCGTCTCATGCGGGCACGCAACCTTGAAAACTGGATTGGTGCCTACATCGCTCCGGCAGAACGTGTGCCTGCCTGGACACCCGACCAGCCCGTCGATGTCTTTATTGCCATTTGCGATCACTACGAACCTGAGTGCTACGGAGCGTCTAGAGAAACGGCCCAGCACCGCGTTCGCCGCTGGGTGGAGGAATACCCGGCCCAGTTCGGAAGGTTCGCCGACGTCAACGGACGCACGCCGCAGTACACATTCTTCTTCCCGCAGGACGAATATCGCCCGGAATATCTCGACGAGCTGAAAAAGCTGTGCGATTTCGGCTATGGCGATGTCGACGTGCATTTGCATCATGACAACGACACCGCCGAGTCACTCCGCGACAAGCTGAATGAGTTCCGCGAAACGTTATATCATCGTCACGGACTGCTCCGGAGACATCCCGAGACTGGCGAAATCGTGTACGGATTCATTCACGGCAACTGGGCTCTCTGTAATTCCCGACGTGATGGTCGTCAGTGTGGTGTTGATCAGGAATTGACGGTGCTGCTGGAGACGGGATGTTACGCCGACTTCACTATGCCGTCCGCTCCGAGCGATACACAGACAAGTACCATTAATTCGATTTACTACGCGAAAGATCGTCCCGGCCAACGCAAATCGCACGACGCGGGAGTTCGTTCTCGCGTCGGCTGGGCAGCGCCGGATGAACATCTCCTCATGATTCAGGGCCCCCTCACGCTCGACTGGTCCTCGCGTCGGTTCGGACTCATTCCCCGCATCGAAAACTCAGACCTGCATGAAGGCCGTCCAGCCACCATCCGTCGACTCAAACTGTGGCTCGATGCCGGAGTGTGTGTGGCTGGCCGCCCCGAATGGCGATTCGTCAAACTCCACACGCACGGATGCAAAGACGGCAACATCGACGAACTGCTCGGCTCCGGCATGCAGCAGTTCCATGCGGACCTCGCAGCCCTGCATCAACAACACCCCGGCTTCCGCTACCACTACGTCACCGCCTGGGAAATGGCCCAACTCGTGCATCTGGCCGAGTCTGGAGAAACAAACCCTGACGTGTTGCTCAACCGAAAGAGCACCTCCGCCATCAGCTCAACGCCACAAATTGTTGGATCGTAGTTTCTTTGCGTTTTGTGCCATGCCCGGTGGCACAGACATTCCTGTCTGTGATCTGAAGCCCCACCCGACGGGTTTCGATGCTTTTCACACAATCGAAATTGCCACCCGAATCAACCAGTTGTGCAGCAATGCCATGGTGACGATCGCACCGGCAGCGCTTAGCCAGCAGGTTCGCATGCAATTCGATGTCAGAACAACGAGGCACAAAATCGCGAGCGACATTGCCGGAATGTCGATAACCGACAACCACCAGTACCAGTCGGTGACCTCAATCAATCGATCAACAAGGCGGGAATTGCCAGCAGGATGAAATGGCAAACCGCAGTCGCGCACACCAGCCATACGACGCTTCGAGTGCAGTTTCTGTTCGCCATCCTTTGTTCCTGCAGCGGTCAATTGAGCACCAAAAGTCGTTTGGGCCTACCGTCCGTCAATCGCCATGAGGCTGCGACGTGTCGATACATAAAGCGTACCATTTGCGAATGTCGGTGACGATTCGGTGGTATTACGCAGGCTCAGTTCTTCGAGGAGTTGCAACTCGCGTGACAGCTTGAGTACTGCCAAGTCGCCATCTTCGTCGGTGACATACACCCGGTCGCCAACAATGAGTGGTGCGCCGACTACAATTGAGAAGCAGTCGTACGCCCACAGCCACTCTCCTGTTTGTTCATCCAGACAATGCACAAGGCCGTCGTCATCAGGGGCGATGACCAGCCCGTTATGGACGGCAACATTCGAAAGTGCGCTATGCATTTTCTCATCGCGCTTCTCGCCATGGCCGACGTATTTCCAGATGACACCGGAGTTGGGATTCTCCAGCGCTGCCCCATCTTCTCCAAGCAGTTCCTCGCTGATGTCTCCCATTTGTTTGGGATCGAGGCAAAATAGTGTTCCATCGACAGCGCCTAATTCCCGCTCGCGACCGCCCACAATGAATAAGCGGTTGCGATGAAAAACGGGAGTGGCCACGAAGTGACTGGCGTTTCCGTTGTAGAAAGGGTGCTTCTTCACTCCCTTGGGATTGATATCGAATTTCCAGATCATTGTCCCGGTCAACGCATCGAAGCTGCGAACCCAGCCGTCTCCCTGACCCATGACGACCTGTGCCCGTCTCTCGACTTCAATAAGAGTCGGACTGCCGTGTTGGACGTAAATGATGTCGGTTCCCGGTGAGTTATCCTGCCATTGCAACTTGCCGTCGTCTTTTCTCAAACAAATCAGACTGGGCGCCTCTGGCGCACCGACGCCGTCGACGGCTCCATCAATATTTCGTCCATTTGTTGTGTTGACATAAATGAAGTCGCGGTAGCCTGCCACAGAACTGTGGCTCGCATGACTTCCAATCATGGTCGCACGGGGCTGAACGCCAAGTTCTTCAATCATATCGTACTTCCACACAACCTTGGGCAACCCATTTCCATTCAGCAATTGCGAAATATCCAGGCACACGACTTCGCAGCGGTTCGTACAGAACCACAATCGGTCCCCTTCCACGAGCGGTGCTGAAGCCAGGCTGGTCTCAGGCCAGTCCACACGTCTCCAGTAGACTTGTCCTGGCGCAGGAGCGAGCCGCGGTGAGACGTATTGATAGAGAAACTTGCCATCGCTTTCGCGAAAACACATCAGCACGCTGGCGTCTTTTGTCTGATTGGCGTCACGTGGATTGCCATTGTTTGTTCCAACCCAGACCAATCCGTTCGCAACGACCGGTTCTCCAGTGCTCACGTCGCCAAGTTGTGCAATCCACCGTGCACGCTTCTGCAGGTCAACCTTCTCGTCGCTTCCTTCGGGACGAATGCGAAACTCGACGTCAGGCACGACAGGATTCCGTCCCGACGACCCACCCCGCTGCGGCCAATCCTGCGCGAGGAGAGTTGTTGAACAGAGGAAAGCGGCTAGCCAGCTTGCACAGAGTTTCATGAGCGCACCTGCTCGAATGACGAGATGTTGTTCTGCAACAGAGTTGTCATGCCGCACAGCATACCGTCGGCGAGGGCTGTGTTCGATGTCGGTATCCGAATGCAAAACGCACTGAGGGCAACGTAATCTTAGTGAGGTGCCTTAATGCGCTTCGCCTGTCGCAAAATGCGAGCATGCCGCCCCATTTCGAATGGCGTTCATGGCAATGCCAGTTGCCATGAACGGCGGAGGTGCGCGTTAAACAACTTTCGCAAACTCGTCCCTGCCGCCCCTCGTCGTGGTTTGAGGGGCGCTGCCGTCGGACTGCACTTTCGTGCGTCGGCCAAGGGGGGTTACTTGAAGACCATTTTGGTCAGGCCTTCTGTTTGTTCCACAACGCTCTTTTCAAACCGCTGTAACCACGTGTCCGCAATGCTGTCGGCGCTGTAGCCGGCGAGTAGGGCAAAATAAAGTGAGACATTCTCCATGTTGGCATAGACAACGAATGACGCAATAAAGATGGTCCCGATCGAAATGAGAATATTCAGTTCATTGACATGCACCCATGAAAGCACGTCGCTGACAGTGCGGAAAACGGTCCCCTGTCGGAATTGTTTCACGACGTCGAGGAAGATGTGTCCAATGGCCCCAGCGAGGGCAAACAAATAGACGCCAGTCAGCGTCAATCCCTTGGGGGTGCTTGTAATTGGCCATGGATCGATATTCCATACCGTTCCCAGTTGTGGAAGCCAGTACGTAAGCCAAATGCAGATCGCCAGCGCCAACCCAACCCAAGTATATGTGCGAATCCTCAGGAGCACGCTTCGCGGCAGGCTTCGGATTTTCCCTGTGTCCACATTCACCACTCCCCATAGAGAGTTTGGATGGTCGTGCAGGAATTTCAACAGCTTTACGCGATGTTCTTCGTTCGGAACGGCCTCCCGAAAGTTGGCATGAAAGTCCAATTCCTGTCCCGGAGGAATTGTTTGCAGATGCTGGTCCACTCGATCGGGAACTGTCAATTCGGCACAGCGATAGATAATGCTGTGGTACCATTTGTCAGTGTTTGCAACTGTCTGCAAAGTCACAACGGCTTTCGTACACGATTTTACCGGCTTCAACTCCAGCTCTGCTCGTTGCCACTCATTTTCAATGCGCGTGACTTCATCTCCCCACCAGTCGGCAACCTGGACGTGTTCGCGGCAAAGCTTTCGTGCGTCATCCAACAGTTGGGTCACTGCCTCTTGATTCTTCTCATAAATTGCAGTGGCCCGACTCGTTGCCGCTTTCACTTCGATCTCGCGGACAGTCGGATCGACAATCAAGTTCTTCTCTGCGATTTCTTGAAAGCTCTGGCGAATGTGTTCGACTTCGACTCCGATGTCACGAATGAATCCGAAGAACTCCCCGTCGATTAACTTCTGTTTTGCTGTACTCATTGTCCATTCCCGCTGTGAGCAATTGGCGACCAGATATAGCGGCACCGTGACATTGCAGTCTCGCGCACGTTGCTACCGAATGCAACAAATATGTTGGAAAACACTCGGATTCATCTGGTCACGTAAGCGACGTTAGTACCGCAATAGGTTCTACAACCGAGCAGGCAAAATCGGCGTTTCTTCACCGTCGACTTCGATTTTGCGTTGGCGGGGGCCGTTCTTTTCTTTGTTTGCCCCTGCCGCGAAATCTTGCAGGCAGGCACCGTAGAATTTTTGCCCGGCAGGCGTCGGATACTGACCCGTAAGGCAGGCCTGGCAGAGGTCTTCGGCAGGGCGTTTCACCGAGTTGGCAATGGATGGACGTGGCAAGTAGCGGAGGCTGTCTGCGCCGAGCGCCTGGGCCATAACGTCTTCCGCCTCGGGACTCATTTCTTCGCCGATGGCCAGATGTTCGGGCGCGAAAAGTTCATCCATGGTTGACATGTCGATGCCATAAAAACACGGCGCGACAATGGGCGGGCAGGCAATGCGGACGTGAACTTCGCTGGCTCCACCCTTTTCCTTGAGCTGCTCAATCAACACGCGCATGGTTGTTGAACGGACAATGGTGTCGTCCACCAGGAAAATCTTCTTGCCTGTGAGCACTTCCGGCAGCGGAATGTACTTTCGCCGGGCCTTTTCTTCTCGACCTTCTCCCTCGATGAACGTGCGTCCCAAGGCACGATGTCGCATGAGTCCTTCAAGGCAGGGAACACCCAGGTCGAAAGCCATTCCTTCGGCAGCAGCCTTGGCGGTGTCTGGAACGGGGACGACAATGACGTCGTCCATGGAATCGACAACCGGGCGGACTTTTTCCTGTGCCGCGAGTTCCTCTCCGAGCGTCTTACGAGCAAGGTAGACGCTACGGTCATCGAGTCGACTACAGACGTTGGCGAAGTAAATCCATTCGAAGAAGCAATGGGCCTTGCGAGGTGTTTCGGCGTAGCGCTCGACCCGCATTTCACCATCTTGGATGATGACCGCATGCCCCGGTTCGAGGTCTTTGATTTCGTCGCGACCGAATCCCAGCGTGGACAGGGCGACACTTTCACTGGCGGCGGCGAAGAATCCTTCCCGCTCGGCGTAGCAGAGGGGACGGAATCCCAGCGGATCACGCGAGACGAACATATCCCCCAACGAGTTGAGGAACACAATGTTGTAGGCCCCATCAAGTTGTGGAGCGAGACGTCCGAGCAGTTTGACGAAATCGACCTTATTGTCTTCCTGTTCCCGAATTTCCTGGCTCAGCAAATGCATGAGCGTTTCGGTGTCGGTTTCGCGAGCCAAATGAAAATCGCCCGTCTGTCGGATTTGATTTCGCAGCTCGACGTAATTGGCCAGTTGCCCGTTGAATCCAAACGAAAACCACTTCTTCTTTTCGAGGTGGCTACGTTCAAACGGCTGTGCGTAATGGCGGTCGTCCTGGCCGCAGGTGGCGTACCGCACGTGGCCAATTGCGGCGACGCTGGTATGGTCCGCCATGAGGCTCTGGAAGTCTTCCTTATGATTCATTCGGAAAACTTCGGTGACGGTACCGACGTCCTTGCGCGTTCGCAGGAGTTCAGTCTGACCGGGATGGTACGACGTAATTCCCGCCGCAAGCTGGCCCCGGTTCTGGATGTCGAGCAGCATATACGGGAGCATGCGCGACACACGCTCGCGGGGCGCCAGTTCTTGCGGCTCAGTGAGCAGGGACGACTGACCAGCACCAAAATGGTAGATTGCGGCAATACCGCACTCGTGGAAGAGATCTGCCATTGTTCATTTATCGCCGAGGCTGGGGGCCAGCCATCTGTCAGACGGTGACAAACGCGTGGACTCCCTCCGGTGCGCGAATCATAACCGGCTGTTAACAAAATGTCACCGTGATGAAACGGTTCCGCCAGATTTGTTTGAAATGCGTGTCCCCACATGACGCAACCTCTTATCCAGCTTGATCATCATGCCACGACACCGTGCGATCCCCGGGTCGTCGAGGTGATGGCTCCGTATTGGACCGAACTGGCGGCCAACGCGTCGAGCATTAGCCATCGACCGGGATTGCAGGCCAAAGAAGCAGTCGAACAGGCACGTCAGACCATTGCCAATTGTCTGGGCTGCACGCCCCGAGAAATTGTGTTCACCAGCGGCGCGACTGAAGCAAACAACCTGGCAATCAAAGGCGTCATGGTCGACGCTCCCGCTTCCGCCGGTCTGATTGTTAACGCCGCCGAGCACAAGGCCGTATTGGATCCAGCGCAGGAACTCAAACGAAGAGGCAGGGCGGTCCACGTTTTGCCGGTCGATGCGGCGGCACGCGTACAACCGCAGCAGATTCAAGCGAATCTGACCGACGAGACGCGACTCGTCAGCGTCATGCTGGCCAACAATGAGGTTGGCAGCCTGCATGATGTTGCATCCATCGCCGAGTTGTGCCACGACAAGGGCACCCCGCTGCACACTGATGCAACTCAAGCCATTGGGAGAGTACCTGTCAACTTGAACGAGTTGCCCGTCGACATGCTCAGCTGCTCGTCACACAAGATTTATGGGCCGCCCGGGATTGGCCTTCTCTTCGTCCGGCGGTCGCCGCGTACGCCCCGATTGACACCATTGTTCCACGGGGGCGGCCACGAATGGGGGATGCGAAGTGGCACACTGCCCTTACCACTGATCGTTGGTTTTGCCAAAGCGATGGAACTTGCTGTTTCACATCAGGCTGATGACGCAGCGAGACTCTCGCAACAACGCGACAGGCTCTGGAATGAACTCGTGCGAAAGATTCCAGGCGTTGTTCGAAACACTCCGGAAACAGACGTGTTGCCCAACAATTTGAACATCACCATTCCAAACATTGACGGTGATGTCCTGTTCGCGCGACTCAAAGCCTCGCGACTTTGCGTGAGTTCCGGATCGGCCTGCACATCAGCAAACCCCGAACCGAGCCACGTGCTCCGAGCCATGGGGCTCACCGACCAACAAGCCCGTGCCAGTATTCGCTTCGGCCTGGGACGGTACACGACCGATGAAGAACTGCGCGAGGCGGTCGAAATTGTCGTCCGGGCATGGGGGGCAAACGGTCGACTGTCTTGAAACGTGAGGACGGTTGTTCCTGTTATCGGGTGAGTTGAAACGGCAACGAGGCGGGAGACATGACGTCCTGAGGTACGCCGCGCGCATTCGTGATGCGCGCCGGCACGAGTTGTCGCGGTGGAACTTGTTCCGTGGAATTCAGCCGCCGAATCCATTCGTCGAATGGTGGATGCGAAGTGAGTTCTAGCCTGCCGAATAGCGTTTCACCATTTCGGACGACATAGAATTTCGGTCCCTCTTGCGACTCGAAATCGTACTTGGTCAAAGCGTATGCGACGTTGTAATGGTTGAGTGTCTCGTAAACGTCCAGTCCCACCAGGATGTCACCTTCCCGAATTCCAGCCTTGTATGCGGGACCATCGGGCATGACTTCCCCTATGAGCAGTCCGCCGCGGTAATTTGTTTTCTTGAGTTCGGCGGCGTCGGAGGGAAGCGGTTCCAGGTTGTTCCAGCCGGGTGTTTTGAAAAGCGGCGTCTGATTCACCAGACGCAATGCTGAAAGGTCGCTGCAAACGGTGACGCGTTCCTGCCTATCCACCGCAATGACAATTCCGCAGAGCCGTTTGGCTTCATCGAGCACCATGGCACCCGACATGCCTTGAGCTGCCTCAACGCCACCAATTTCAAAATTGGCTGGTCCCTGGTATTTGTTTATGCTCCTGACCGTTCCGTATTCAACTACTAAGCCGAATTCATCGTGTGTGGCCTCAAGCGGGAATCCGCAAACAGACACCTTATCGTCGACTTTCAATTCCCCGGTCCGCAATTCCACAGGAGTGACGAGATTCTCCAGGTCAATGCCACTCACTGGCTCAAGAACTGCCACATCGGCGTCTGCGTCTTGGATCATCACACGTGCTGAGAACAGAGAGTGAACCCCGGGAAACGAAACGCGGGCCTTTGGGGGATCGGCCCCGCGAAACAGATGAGCTGCGGTAATAATTCGAATGCGATTCAAGTCATCACGCACAAAGAAGCCGCTACCGATGTCTAAAGAACCATTCTCGCTTGTAACGCGAATGATGGCCGCTGTGGGTGTTGCGACAGTTCGTTGATCCGGACTCAGCAAGGTCCGGAGTTCATCTGCCGACATGATTCCCGACTTCCGGTCAGTCTCGGCTCCCTCTACAACTCGAATAACGGTCGGGATGCGGTCAATTTGGAATCGCCGGGCCAACTCCGACCGTTCGTCAATGTCAATGGTGACGAGTGGAGTACCGGACTCAGGAAGCCCCTTAATCGACTTTTCCATCAACTGGCACGGTCCGCACCAGTCCGCACGAAAGTAGAGGACGACAGGGCTGCCGTCTGCGGGGAGGACGTCTGCCATCTTTTCCTCTCCGGGAGGAACCGCAGGCGATTTCTCTTCTTTCAGGAGCTTAATGAGTTCCCGTACGTCAGCGTGCAAGGCTCGAATTTCGTCACGCAGCGACTCTCGGGGGTTTCCGTTTTGCGTATTGTTTGTCACCTCAGCAGGCGAAGGTTGAGGTCCTGTGGAGTTTTCATCGGGAGTGGCGGTTGATTCCGGAGCGAATGAATTTAGCTGACGACGGAGTACTGGTCGCGCGCCAGCAGTCAATGCTGAGGTGATTCGATTGATTTGGTCCTGTGTCCCAGCGACTTTCACGTGGTAGACCGCATCGGACTTCGCGTTTTGATCAATGCGAGGCAAAGTACAGATGATGAGGGAATCGACAGCATCGATGTGCGAGCTTGTCCCATCGCCAGTCCAGTCGACTTGGACTGTGCTACCAACATGCAGGTCTTTTAGAGACTCTGCATTGCATTCGAGTGTAACAATTCGGTCCCTCGGAGGAGTTTGTAATGCTGACTCGACCGTTGAAGGAGTCGGGACTACCAGCTCTTCCAATGCCGACATCTCCGCATCGAGCGGTTGCGCGACCGGCAAGGCCCGAATCATGATGACATCCTTTTCAATGCTCCAGGATAATTGCTCCCCCTTCGTCAGCAGATCAAGAACCGCTCGCAGACTGACTCCCGAAAGATCAAGCGAGGCAGGTTCATTTGATCTTCTTCCGGCGTTATTGAATGACTTTTCGTCAACAACAATATTTACCGCTGCGGCTTGAGAAATCGCTGCCAGCGTAGTGTTGACGGTGCCATTCTCGACGTGAACTTCGATGTGCTGCTTCAGTTTTTCCTTCCAGTACGCCGACGGTCCCACACGTAACTGATTGATGACAGCAGCCGCCTTTACTTCGACGACTTCCGCAATTTCCTTGATGTCCTCTTCGTTCTCCGCCGTGCCTCGCAGGAGAATCGCAGAATCAATAGGTACCACCGTGACATCCGCCGTGGGCCAGAAGCGTTTGATGAGCCGCTCGATGTCGCTTACGTCGCGGGAGACTGTTACGGTGACGGTCTTGGTCTGACGTGACTCATCGGTAATAGTCAACCGTGTGAACCCTTCCCGCTCGCCGTGCAGGCGCAGGTGATTCGGTGAAATGGGAGTGACCTGGAGAATGGAGTTGTTGAATCCATGCACCACGGTAATCCGATTCTTCTGAGTGATGATAAGGGACTGTTCTGGTGCGAGCGTGAGTTCCGTCGTCTCGTCCGTGAGTTCAATGGCACTGCCGGTAATTGCCTTGACGTTGGAGTGGTCCAGATGCGGTACCGAATGAGTTTCCAGGAAAGGGGAATTCTCACCCGATTTTATGAGATCAGGCACCTCTGACAGCACGCTCTCCTCTGGGAAGGTCGCTGGTGGAATGGTTTGCGTGGCCGGTTGTTGCGACTGTTCCACAAAAGGGTCCAGGAGTTGCGGATTGCCACCCTCTCCGGGACGATGATTCGGAATGAGGGTCGCCCTGCCCTGTCGCGATTCGTCCTTTGTTGCATTCGGCGCGGGCTGGAAAGCATCATCTACTTGCGGCGGAGCAAATGGATCAGCAGGGGGACCTATTGCGATGGCAGGGAACGGACTGTCGTTGCGAACAACGGGAGGGGTCGCACTGCCTGTTGTGACAGCCGTAGCTTCACGTACGTCAATGAAGAGCACGAAACGATGATTTGACTCCTGCGGCGTCTCCAACATGACGACGATGTAATCACCAATCGAATGCTTCACGAAAAACTCATGTTCCGATACGCCCTCATTCGGTTGGGATTCGTTATTGCCGTTATGGATCACGGCTGAGGCCAAACCGTTCACGTTGATTTGATTCTCCTCGCCCCTGCTCGTGGTCAGGTCAATTCGCACAACGTATTTGGAATCGTCCGACAGGTCAGCCTTGTTCGAACGAAACGTCGCCCTTCGCCCCTCAAGAACGCTGACACGCGTGTGCTCAAGCATTTTGCTGCCCTCGAACGAAAGCATTGAAGCTTTGAGCCTCAGGCCAGCTTTCTCTTCAAGAGAAATGGCCACTCCCGCTTTGAGTGTCCTCGCTTTCTCCCAAACATTTTCCAAATGTTCTTTGGTGACATAGAGACATTCGATTGTCGAGTTGTAGTATCGCACGGTGCTGCTCTGCACCGGTTGCATCTGGCGTGCTGCGCCAGGTTCAGTAACGAACGGATTTGCATCGACTATTGGGGTTTCAGTGGGTGCTGGTCTGAACGGTGTAATAGGAACCCGAACACGGCTTATCGGCTCGAAATTCGGAAGCTCCGGTTGCAGTCTTATGCTCAGCAAGACAATCGTTCGAACGTCCGAATCCTTTTTCAGTTTCATGGCCATGGCGACTACGTCTCCGTCGCTGGCTTGCACGTCAAATCCGATGAATGATTTTTCCGAAGCCGCTTCACCTTCGTTCAGAGATGATGTATTGATGGATACGGAACCGTGGAGCCCCAGCTTGCCCGAATCGGCTTGTGTTACCACGATTTCGGCACGGTGCCCGGAAGCGGCCACACCACTTTTCAATTCACCACCGCTTTCAAACACTGCTTCGACGCCCACTCGACTCACAAGCATTGGCTCGGCAATCACCTTCGTGTCCAGGTTTCTCAATAGGAACTCTCGGAGTGCTTTGCCAGTGCTTTCTGAGAGTACCGATGTGGTCGCGTTCTTACTGTCAGAGATGAGCCGGCTCTCGCCTGCCGCCTCTAACCAGTGCATCTGTGGCACTTGGTAGATCTGAATATGTGCCTGATACGTCGGAGCCTCAACTGGAGCCGGCGGCAACACCGAGTTCTCAGCCAGCGTACGACCGGGCTGTTCTGGGGTGGGCTGAAACTCGGGCCCCGGCGGAAGGTATTGGACGTCGTCTTCCAAATGGAAAGGTGACGGAGAGTTCGCTCCGGGGGCGTTGTCATCTGGCTTTGGAACGTCTTCGGCAAAGGTAAATCCGGCGAGTACTGTCCATAGAACCGCCAGCAGAGTGGATCGAAGTTTCATGGTTGAATCCTTCCGTTGAATGGATCCGGGGACTCCCGGGATGAAGTGTGCAACTTGGAGCAGGGAACGCATGGTCATGGTGTCTCCTGTGATGCTGTATCCAACTCATGCAATCGCGTTTGCAGGTCGGCAATCCGGGCCTGCAGGCGTGCGACGAGTTGGTCGATTTCCGATGTCTGATGCCGCTCAGCAATGAGTGTGAGAGCCACATTCAGGTCCGCCGTGAGGGCCTCAATCTCGTGTCTGAGATCGTCGTCCGAAGCAGTTACCGCGTGTCGAGTCGCACGTTGCTCGTCAGTAACCGACGACAACATTTCTGAAAGCCGCTCCCTGAGAGCCTGTTCCGACAACGGCTCTGCGACGTGGTCCATTCTTTCGTAGTCATGACTCGGGAAGGAGATAATACGAGGGCCGGCAGTGATGCCAGAACATATCCCCGCAACAAGGAGAATCGCTGTGGCATGCGCGCTCCAGGTGCGGGACCATGCTCGTTGTTGAGTTTGACCATCAACCAGACGCATGACCCGCTCTGTCAGCGACTCCGACGACGCCGGTACACCGGGGCAAGCCGGACCACTGAGTCGCCACTGGGCCACATTTGTGAGGCAGTTAGCCAGTGCAAGTGGTTGCACGCCGCGTTGTAGTGCCCATTCATCTGCGAGGAATTCTTCGTCGGTCCGCCAGTTATGGAAGGCGATTCGATTCAGTGGCTGCCACGGCAAGCAGCAGAGCAGGACGCGTCCCAGCCAGAGCCACAACGTATCGCGTCGCACCAGGTGTGCGAGTTCATGAGCCAACAACGCTCGAACTTGATCGGAGGGTAATTGTTCTGCCACGCCATCGGGAATGAGAATCGTCCAACTCCAGATTCCGCAAGCCGCTGGTTCCGTACACTGACAGGCCGTGAGCAATTCCACGTGCTGCGTGATGCCATACTTCTGCCGCAGTTGCCGCAATTGATTTGCAAACTGCAAATTCACGAGCGGCGTTGCTTTATTGATTTCACGAACAACCAGCCAGACATCCCACAGGCATTTCAAAATGCCGAATAGGAGCGAGCAGATACCAGCCACGCCAATCCACCAGAGCAACTGCCGGAATGTGATCCGCGGTGATTCCGGAGCAACAGGTTCAACTGGCTGATCAACTGCTTGAGGGAAAACCTCGCTGGGCATAAGGACAATGGCTGGCTCACTCACTGAATAGTGATCAGGCAGCACCGCGGGAAGCGGTTCAACCTCCGCCGGTGCGGGCCGCACGGTGATGATCCAATCCCCGTCCGGATTGGGGAGTGTTTCGGCCAAAGGCGGAGCAGGAGGACGTGCGTCGCCCAGGATTGGTTCTGTGACCGAAATCGTCACTGGATTTTCGGGCACCGAGATGAATTCGCTACCCGGCGCAGCTTCTGTCGGCAGCGGAACAACCGGCTCAGTCATTTTCGCGCGACTGTCGGCCGGGAGTTCAGCATCGCTGGCAGCGTACTCCCACGACATGTTCGTCCAATTAAATTTGGCAGGAACAAACGGTTGCAGAGCCACAGTCAACAGCGGCAGCACAACGGCACTCTTCCAGAGGCCCGATCGCAAACGCGTCCCGGTGGGAATCCAGCGTGAGGCCAGCCAGGCAATGAGAATCAGCAACGTTGAGTGCAACAGATACATGCACATCAACTCGCCAATAAAAACAAGCACGTCGTTAGTGAGCATCATCCTGCTCCTTCTGTCGCTCAGCAATAATTTGCTTCAGACGCTGGAGTTCCTCGCCGCTCACTTCGCAGCCATCGAGCAGAGTACAGAGGAGGTCAGTGACATCGCCCCGAAACAAACGCTCGGTGAGATCGGTCAACATTGAACGGTTAACTTCATCGCGTTCGAGCAGTGGGTAGTAGATATTGACCCGACCATCGGAGCGATGCGCCACCTGCCCGTTCGCCTCCATTTTCGACAGCATGGTGCCGACTGTGGTGTACGCCAGTGGACGCGAGGCGTTGAGTGCGTCGCGGACGTCACTCACAGTGCTTTCGCCCCGGTCCCACAAAACTTGCATAATGGCGAGTTGCAACTCCGCCAGATGATGCCGCCGACTCATTTTCAGAAACCTCCCTGAATGCACTCCTACTTGAGTAGTAGAGATAGGCTACTACCGCGGTAGGAGGGCGTCAAGAACAATTTGAAGAGTTTTGTTGCCCGCGTTCTCAAGACGCTACGACAACATCATGGCGGAGGGTTGCCAGCGGTCTTGAAAGAATTTATTCAATTGCAGCGAAACATTTCCGCGACCCTGCTGTTTCATTCCTTATCGCCCGCGAAAATCGCAAACGCGGGTCGCAATGTGAAATCAATCCACTTCTTGAAAGGATGGAAATATGAAACGCTTTCGATGGGGAGCTGCCTGTCTGGCGGCACTCGGAATGACAGCTGCCGCGTGGGCACAGGAAGGCGGACCCGCCGACCTGTTCTCGAAACTCGACACCAACAAGGACGGTAAGCTTGAAGCCTCGGAAATTCCCGAGGGGCAGGCACGCTTTTTTGAACGGATGGTTCGCGTTGGCGACAAGAATGAAGACGGCGTGCTGACCGCCGACGAATTCCAGGCCGCCTCGACCGATCAAACTGCTCCAACTGCACAGCCCGGTCCAGGACGTGGTCCTGCTGGTCGCGGCCCTGGTGGACGTGGCCCCGGCGGACCACAGTTTGGTCCCGAACAAATCATGGAGCGATTTGACAAGAACAAAGACGGCAAGCTGACTCGCGACGAGCTTCCCGAAGATGCCCGCGAACGTATGGGCCGGATGTTCGATGCCGCTGGCAAAGATGAACTCACTGCCGAAGACATTGGCAAGCAGTTCCGCGCCGGCATGGAACGAGCCCGAGATGAATTCGTCAAACGGATGGATCGCGACAACAACGGCAAGCTGTCACGTGACGAAATCCCTGAACCAATGCGTGCCCGCATGGATCGGGTGTTCGATGAACTCGGTACCGATGAAGTTCCCATCGAACGCGTCCTGGCGTTAGTCGCTCAAGGCGAAGGACGCCCTGAAGGTGGACGTCCGCCCGGACCGCCACGCGATGGTGCGCGTCCAGTCCGCGAAGATGGTGCTCCTCCGCGTGAATTCCGTCCCGAACGCGACGGAGACCGTCCACGACCAGAAGGTGGACCACGCGATGGCGACCGTCCTCGTCCAGAAGGTGCTCCTCGTGACGGCGAACGTCGTCCTGAAGGTGGCCCGCCACGCGATGGAGATCGTCCTGGTCCACCACGTGACGGAGAACGACCTCCTGGTCCTCCACGCGGACCGCGTGAAGGTGTTGCTGGATTAGAGCCATGGCGCGGTCCTGCGTTCGTACGTTTGCTTGATAGGAACAAGGATGGTCAACTCAGCCGTGATGAACTGGCTGCAGCCGCTGAAGTCTTCGGCGAACTTGACGAGAATGGCGACGGCCAGCTTGCCATGCAGGAACTCATGGGAGTCCCGCAGTTTGCTGGCGGACGCCCACCACAAGGCTTTGGCCCCGGACAGGGACCTGGATTCGGTGGTCGTGGTCCATTCGCTGGTCGTCCAGGAATGGAAGGTGATGGCCCACGTCCTGAAGGTCAGCCACGCTTCGGTGACCGTCGTCCACAGGATGGTCCTCCACCGCGAGATGGCTTTGGACCACCACGAAACGGTGAAGGTCCTCCACGTGAGGGATTCCGTCCACCTCGTGAAGGTGACGGTCCTCGCCCGGAAGGTGCTCCACGTGACGGTGAACGTCGCCCAGAAGCCGGACCACCGCGCGATGGAAATCGTCCCCCACGTGAAGGCGACCGCCCACGTCCTGAAGGCGCCCCTCGTGATGGTGAACGCCGTCCAGAAGGACCTCCCCGCGATGGCGAACGTCCACGCCCACCATTCTCACCCGATGAAATGTTCGGACGCCTCGATCAGGACAAAGACGGATTCATTTCGCAGGAAGAAGCTCCTGAACGGATGAAAGAAAACTTCGAGCGAATCGACGCGAACGGCGACAAGAAGCTCTCAAAGGAAGAACTCGCCGAAGCCTTCCGTGCCATGCAGGGACGTCGTGGTCCAGAAGGTGAAGGACGCCCACGTCCGGAAGGTCGCCCCGAAAGCGAACGCCCACCTCGTCCCGACGCGGAATAGTTCTCGCGAAAGTTGATGAATCCCCCATCAATTGAACACGCCGCGAAGCAATCCGTTGCTTCGCGGCGTGTGTTTTTTGGCAATCTCTATAGTCGGGTGGCACAGACATTCCTGTCTGTGATGAACTGAATCGCGGTTCGCAAGTTGCGACGAATCAGAGTGTCCTATTCCGGACGGAGCATTGAGTAGAGTTTCAGGAACTCTTACAGCGCGGTTCCGTCCAATGAATCGGAGACCGGGTCGCTTTCGGAGAACTGCCGAACCACCGCCGGGTTGTTTTCGTCGAGGTCTTCCGAGTCGGTCCAGTTTGCAAACAGGCAGAACCCGGCAAGCGTTACCGCCGCTGAAATCGCCAGGGCAATCAAACCAACGGTCGACTCCAGCAATCCTCCCTGACCATCAACCAGGTCGCGAATTCCCATCGCCAGCATGGTGGCCACAACGGCAACACCAAACACCATCAGCGAGAGGCCGAGCACGTGGTTCTTCGTCCATCCGACGAGCGGAGTCTGATTTCGAAACGTCTTCATGTTCTGACCTCCCGGTTGGACATTGTGTGGCCAGCAACCCATTGCTGCGGCTCTCACGTGGGGAAACGCACAGAGGGTGAAAGAGGATCAAGAAATTCGAAGTCTCCTCATTGAATTTACGCATCATCCGGGCAGGGGGAGAGTTGCGATTGCGCCGTAATCCTTAATTTCGCAACAGCCATTTTTGTTCAGACTGAGTCCCAGAAAGGCAGAAGCACGTAACTGAGGCCCCGTCCTCCAGTTCCGCTGCCCCACGAGCAAGGGGCATCTGTCATTGTGCTGACATGCGCCAGTTGTTGTGGGTCGAAACAGACGAATCGCGACGATCACCTGAATCGCCCGTTACGGCGACATCAATGCGACTCAAAGGACTGCGGGAGTTCGAGATATAAACTCATACCAAGCTGCAACATGGCCAGTCCGTCCCCACAAAAATCCTTGTCGGCCCCCGCAGACATGGGTATCCTTCGGGAGGTGTTACACAGAAAGCCAGTCCCCGTTACACAGAAGAGATTTCTGTCTATCGATTAGTTAGCCAGTAAGAGCATGGCTCAATCCGTTTTCATCGAACACGAACAACCAGATGGTTGGAAAGCCGCCTGTGACGAATTCCTGCTCTACTGCTACAACGAATGCGGAATCAAATCGCCCGGACTCCACGAAGGCGACCATGAATACATCACCCCTGACAATCGCGCGTTCAAACAAATCTCGATTCCGGATCATCAATGGGCAGAAATGTATCCGGCATTCGGGCAATGGATCGCAAAAACAGATCATGCATCTGCCTGGGTTGAACATGGTCGACTGTGGATTTCAGATGACACGTCGGTCCATTTACGGGAATGCCGGCGAATATCGATCACGGACACCAGCAAATGACGGCAACTTTGACGGCATGCAGCAAAACCATGTCCCTGTGACTGCCAACGCGAGTCAGTAAACTGTCATTGCCAATCACTCTGCATTGGCTGAATCGTCAACTTGCAGAAAACTGGCTAACCAGCAATTGCACCGGAGCCGCCGATCCGGGCGTTTTCCAAATCCAAGTCACTCGCGGCGGCCCGGTGAATTGGGGCGTTCCATTGGGCCTGTTATTGCTTTACGAATGAAATTTCATTCCTTTCGTCCGGGGCATTGTCCTTGCTGCCAAGCTTCATGTGTCGCTCCAGATAATGGTGGCGAATGGGTGGGCTGCTGGGCTGGTCGAGCTGAAGGTGATGCAAAAAGCACAATGTGTGGCGGCAGCATTTTTGCGATCAACTGCGCGGCGTGCGGCTGCGTCCTACATTGCTACACAACCGGACGCTGGGAGCCATCGCTGGTAGAGTCCGCCCTTTGGCACTCGGATGGTGTCAGGGTTCTCGTCGGAGGAGACTGATGGCGCGGTCGGCCTCAAGCTTGGCGACCGGGGCGTCTTAACTCGTACGTCGCGAGACTTGGTGATCTTATTGGTACGTCAGTTTCAGTCGAAGAAGCAATTCTCATTCTTCACACAACAACCGGTGTCGGCGCGATTAACTTGGCTACCGTTATTGCCAGTGCCCTCAAGATCTCGGCAGATGAAGCGAAGAAGCTGGTCGTCAACGCGTTGTCTCCGTTCGCCGATGAAGAGAGCGGCTAACAAAACGATACCCGAGAATTGCATGGGGTGGCACTGCCGTTCGGCTGTCTGGCAGGCACAAGATGAGTGCCCCTCAGCCATCACCCCGCTCCCTCTGCTTGACTCAAGTGAACTCACAGGGGCGTGGCGGCGCTGAATAAGCGGGATAATCGGCAAACTGTTTGTCGCTGGTACCTTGCCATCCATGCAGCGGTGTTGATGCATGCTGTGCCGGATCGATATCATGAGGGACCGCAATTTGTCCCTCCCTCGATCCTACCGGCAACCTGACCCCGCAGTGCAGCACGCATGTCACGCTTCTTTCTCCGTCTGATTCTCGGCATTGTCGCCATTGGCGCCTGCTGGGGGGCATGGTACGTCGTCTACCAGGATTCACTGGAACGGGCAACGGAAGCGAAGTCGGACAAGCCCAAGGAACTGTTTGCGGTTGAGGTCGTCACACCCCGGCGGGAATCGTTGGACGAACGGATCGAGTTGGTGGGCAGTTTGAACCCTTCCGCGGAAACGGAAGTGCGGTCGCGCGTGAGCGGCTATCTGGCCGAACAACCGATGGATGTCGGCACGCGGGTTGACGTCGGACGCTTACTGGTGAAGCTCGACGCACGCGATCAGGAGGAAGTGGTTGCCAGTGCGGAAGCGGCGTTGCGTGTGGCGGAAGCACAGTTGAAGTCACAACAGGCTGAACGGGATCAGGCCCAGCGCAGCGTGGAACGTCAACAGAAGTTGACCGACGAAGGGGCAGGTACGCTGCAGCAACTCGAAACGGCCCAGTCGGCACTGAGTGTTGCACTGGCTCGCGTCGAGTTAGAAGAGTCGCATGTCGGGGAAGCGAAGGCGAATTTGGAACAGGCACGTCTCGCCGTTCTCGACTACCAACTGGCCGCCCCCATTTCGGGATTCATTTCTGAGCGGTATGTTCAACTGGGTGATCTCGCCAAGCCTGATGTTCCGCTGCTGCGAATTGTGAATTTGGACAAAGTCCAAACGACGGTTCACGTCATCGAGAAAGACTATCGCAAAGTGCAAATTGGTCAGCAGGCCGACGTAAAAATCGACGCCTACCCCGGTCAGGTTTTCCACGGAGTCGTCCGTCAAATTGCTCCCGTGCTGGACCCTGACACCCGCACTGCGGAAATGCGGTTGGATGTCGACAACCCGGAGCACCTGTTGAAGCCGGGAATGTACGCGCGTGTGTCTCTTCGTTCGCAGCAGTCACAGCCCGGGCTGACAATTCCGCTTTCCAGCGTACTGGATGATGGCGAGCAAACCTGGGTCTATACCGTTTCGGCAGACCCCGCGATTATCCAGCGACAAGTTGTGCAACTGGGAGCCAGTGACGGAAAGGTCGTCGAGGTGTTGTACGGATTACCCGATGATTCTCGCGTCGTGACATTAGGGAATCGACTCGTGAACGAAGGGCAGGAAGTTCGGGCCATTGAAGTCGATTGGACCGCAGAGTCCTCTGCAACGGCGGCTGTTGTCGACCCGTAGCCGCTCGTTGTTCCAGGTGCAGCCATGTCACTCTCCCGACTCGCCGTCAATCGCCCCGTCACCACGCTGATGTGCTGCATCATCGTGGCACTGCTGGGATGGGTGTCGTTGACGGGTCTGTCGGTCGACCTCATGCCCAGCCTTGAATTTCCCACGGTGACGGTGACCACGTTGTATCCCGGCGCCGGGCCGGAAGACGTTGAAACACTCATCACGCGGCCTCTGGAACAAACACTCAGTTCCGTCAGCGGATTCGAGCGACTTTCGAGCTCCAGCCTGGAAGGAAGTTCCTCGATTCGTTTGCAGTTCCGCTGGGGCACGAACCTTGATGTGGCGGTTGATGAAATCCGACAGTCCATTGACAAGGTGCGGCAAGATCTTCCCGAGGGCATCGAGCTGCCACTGCTCAGACGCTACGACGCCAATGATTCTCCAATTATGTATCTGGGCCTCAACAGCGAGTTGCCCACAACAGAGGTCACTCGACTGGCAGAGCGGGCTATTATTCCTCGATTGGAACGATTAAACGGCGTCGCTCGCGTGAACATGCGTGGTGAAATCACTCGCGAAATTCAGGTGGAGGTCGACCGAGCCCGGCTGGAATCACTTGGGATGGGCATTAACGAAGTCGTCACGGCACTGCAGCGAGATAACGTTTCGCAGCCCGCCGGTGACTTCGAAGAAGGGAATGTGCATCGACTCATTCGCAGTCGCAGTGAGTTTCGTTCGCTGCGAGAAATTGAAGACGTCATGATCCGTCGTGATGGCGATGCGACGGTGCGTCTGCGCGATGTCGCCCAGGTCATCGATGGCCATGCCCGCATTACCCAGCGAACGCGGACCAACGGCCAGCCGGGCATTATGGTTTACATTTTTCAGCAGTCGGGCGCGAACACAATTGACGTCAGCAATCTTGTTCAACAGGAACTCGAACAACTCAACAAAGAGCTGCGCGACGCCGAACTCGTCATCCGGCTCGACAAGTCCACCTTCATTCGTCAGTCCCTTTCTAACATTCAAATGTCGGCACTTGTGGGCATGGGACTCGCCATGGTCATTCTGGTGCTGTTCCTCAGCAGTTTTCGCACCACGCTCATTATTGGCATTTCCATGCCGTTGTCCGTGCTGGCGACTTTCATCCTCATTTACTTCAAGGGCTACACACTCAACATGGTTTCCTTCGGGGGACTGGCTCTCGGAATTGGAATGCTCGTCGACAATTCCATTGTGGTGCTCGAAAGCATTTTCCGAAAACGCGATGACGGGCTCGACGCATCTGAGGCGGCCATCGTCGGGACAAATGAAGTCTCAGGGGCCATTGTTGCCAGCACGTTAACCACGCTCATTGTGTTTCTGCCGCTGGCATTCGTCTCGGGAGTAACAGGCGTTCTGCTCCATCAACTCGCGTTCGTTGTTTCCTGTTCACTCGTCTGTTCGCTCTTCGCCAGCCTCACACTGACGCCAGTGCTGGCGGCTTACTGGCTCGGTAATTCCGGCAATAAGAACAGCAATTTCCTGTTGCGTGTTTCCGACTGGGTGTTCAAGAAAATCGAGTCGGTCTACGGCTGGTGCGTGGCCGGATTCCTACGCTATCCCGGAGGATTTGGCTTTCTGGTTCTGCTACTGCTGTGCGGCGTCTTGGGACTGATTCCTCGTGTTGGTACAGATTTTCTTCCGGCAACCGACGACGGTCGGCTGGGGATTACTGGCGTCATGGCCCCCGGCATTCAGTTGGAAACCCTCGACCGCAAGGCGAAGGTCATTGAGGATGCGATCGACGAGCATATGCCCGAAGTGGATACCGTGTCGCTCTTCATTGGTGACAAAGCCGATGACGGCGAAGACTGGAATGAATGCCGTGCGATTATCCAACTGAAGCCGAAATCTGAACGAACAGAAGACACAGAGGCCATTCGCAAGCGTTTTGCTAAAGATTTGGGGCCCATTCCCGGCATGACGGTGCGAAGCCGTGTCTACAACAGCCTGCCATTGTTCCGCGCCTTTAGTTCCGACGGGGATAACATTGCCGTGCTCATTCGCGGCCACGACCGCATTACCGCCGAACAGCTCGCACAGTCTGTGACTTCGGCTATGGAGACGGTTCCCGGACTCATCAACGTGCAGTTGCAATCGAACGACAAGCGTCCCGAGCTAATGACCCGGATTGACCGCTCCAAAGCCAGTCAATTTGGAGTGAGTGTTCGCGACGTGACGCAGTCCATCGAGACAACATTTCGTGGGACGAGAGCGACAGTTTTTCGGGAAGATGGTGACGAGTTCGATGTCCTGGTCCGTTTGCGAGAAGAGGATCGGTCACGACAGGCCGACCTCGACCATGTCGGCGTGGCGACGGCCGACGGACGACTCCTCCCGCTCGGCAATTTTCTTTCATATCGATCGGGCGATTCGCCGCTGCAAATTCAGCGACTCGATCAGCAACGTGTACTGGTCATTACCGCAGCCTCAGAAGGACGCGACCTGGGGACCGTTATCAGCGAGTTGGAATCGAAGCTGGCCACATTAAGTGTGCCGACTGGTTTCAACATCGAAATCGCGGGTGACTGGGAAGAACAGCAGGAGAGCTTTCAAATGCTCATCAAAGGTTTCCTGCTCGCCATTCTGCTTATGTACATGGTCATGGCTTCTCAGTTCGAATCACTGCGCGATCCACTGCTCATTCTGTTCACGCTGCCGCTGGCTGCCATTGGCGTGATTCTCGTCCTCGTCTTCTGGGACACGACATTGAATGTTCAGTCATTTATTGGACTTATCATTCTGGCTGGCGTGGTTGTGAATAACGCCATTGTGCTCATTGACTACGCGAACCAGTTGAGGCGAGAAGACAACCTGCGCACCAACGCGGAAATCATCCAACAGGCCGCCGTACGTCGGTTCCGTCCAATTATCATGACCACGCTAACCACCGTCCTCGGCATGTTGCCCGTTGCCTTGGGATGGGGCGAAGGGGGCGAGCTTCAAGCCCCCATGGCCCGCGTTGTGATTGGAGGACTCACCTCTGGCACGCTCATTACCCTGGTGGCCATTCCTATTGTCCTCAAACTGTTCTCATCGACTGAGACAGAACAAGAGGCGAAACTGGCTTGAGTCGCGAAATCTCACTGCTCCCAGTCGGGATGCACGACACTTGTTTCCAACGTCAACCCGTCCGTCACTGGCCCAGACGCAAAAAGCCCCAAGTGCTTCCTGGCGAAAGACTTGGGGCTCTTTAGACAAACGAAAATCGGGGCGACACGATTCGAACGTGCGACCTCCTGCTCCCAAAGCAGGCGCTCTAGCCAAGCTGAGCTACGCCCCGTAAGCGGGCAGTGTAGTGAGCCCTTGCCGATTGGTCAATCGCCCGAAATGCAACAGGATTCTTGATTGAATCTCAGGTTTTGCGGGCCAAATCAACCGCAGGCCGTTGGTGTTTTGACACGTCAACGCACCAAGCGGTTCGCTCCAAGATGCCTGGCTACAGGCAATTTGGAGCCGCGTACCACACCTGTTGGCTTATTGTTCCTGCTGGTTTCATCAAATTCTTTCGACAAAGTCCGCCAGGGTGGGCATCTGGGGACTGCTATAGAAATGCGGGATTAGCTCTCGCATCGACAAGAACAATGCCGTACACTCTAGATGCATTGTCTATTGCTCGTGTTTTGCGAAGGGGAATGGTGACATGCTGAGTCGTCGTGCATTTATGCGTCTGGCCGCCACTGGGTTTGGAGTGGCTTCGCTTTCACAATGGCTTCCCCTATTGGCCGACACAGCCGCGGCCGATCCAAAGCGGATTCGGTCCTGCATTCTGTTGTGGATGCCGGGCGGACCGAGCCAACTTGATACGTTCGACCTCAAGCCTGAACACGAAAACGCTGGCGAGTTCAAGCCAATTCAAACATCGGTGCCGGGGATTCAAATCAGCGAACACTTGCCAAAGCTCGCTCAGGAAATGGAGTCCTGTGCGATTGTGCGGTCCATGCAGACGAAAGAAGGGGATCACGGTCGTGCGACGTACCATTTGCGAACGGGCTACCGGCCTCAAGGCCCCATTCAGTATCCCACGCTCGGGTCGCTGGTCAGCAAAGAGCGCGGAGCTGCCACAGAACTGCCGAACTATGTGAGTATCTTGCCGAATTCATTCCTTTCGCCCGCGGCGTTCAGCCCCGGTTTTCTTGGTCCGCAGCACGCTCCACTCGTCGTGGGTGACGGTCGCGGCGCTCCGGGGAACATGGACGACAACGAATACGGACGACCACTCACCGTACAGAACATCCGACTGGCGAATGGCATCGATTTGACCCGGGCTGATGCACGCCTGGACCTGCTGAAGTTTGTCGAAACGGGCTTCGCTTCCAATCGTCCGGGTCTACCAACGGAAAGCCATCAGGCCGCGTACGCTCAAGCGGTTCGCATGATGCGGTCTTCCGCCATTCAGGCATTTGAACTCGACAGTGAGCCTGCGGAATTGCGGGAAGCATACGGGAAGAATCGCTTCGGACAGGCGTGCCTCTTGGCAAGACGGCTGGTGGAACAAGGTGTGCCTTTTGTTGAAGTCGCACTCGGTGGGCCTGATGGCAACTCCGGGGTGGGTTGGGACACGCATCAGAACAATTTCGAAGCGGTCAAAGGTCTCTCCGAAACGCTCGACCCCGCGTGGTCCACACTGATTTCCGACCTGCGGTCTCGCGGACTGCTCGATTCCACACTCATTGTTTGGATGGGCGAGTTTGGCCGCACGCCGGTCATTAACGGAAACACCGGACGCGATCACTTCCCGAACGCCTGGAGTACGGTGTTGTGCGGCGGCGGGATTAAGGGCGGCCAGGTCTACGGGGCAACGAACGAATCCGGCATGGAAGTCGCCGACTCACCCGTCGCGGTTGGTGGCCTCCTGGCAACCGTGGTGAACGCATTGGGAATTGACCACACCAAGCAAAACCTGTCGAGCATTGGACGCCCCATTCCCATTACCGAACTGAATTCCGAGCCCATTGGTGAGTTACTGGCGTAGCTGTTGGCGTTTGTTTGTCACAGTTCGTAAGCCAAGAGTTTCTGTTTCACCGAGCCAACCGCGCACGGCGCTATGGTCTCAAGTGATGCGCTTCCTGAATTCTTCGAACCCATTCGGTGAATCGCGAAGTCCGTTCCACTTTCTCCGACAGCTTCGTTACGATATCCACGACCCATTCTAAGCGTGTGTATCCGTTTCACTCCCTCCGGCCAAGTTCCCAATGGAAGACGAATCAGACGACGACCTGATGATTCGCCTTCAGTCCGGCGAGACAGATGCGTTCGACACACTTGTCGAACGCTATCAGGGTCGCCTGATTGGGTTCTTCATGCGTAACACCCGCGACATTCAATTCGCGGAGGACCTGGCCCAGGAAACGTTGCTGAAGGTGTACAATCAGGCGTGGAACTACATGCCGCAGAACCGGTTTCGCGGCTGGATGTTTCAAATTGGTCGCAATTTGCTCATCGACAATGTTCGTCGTCGTTCCAATGACGCCCTGATTCGAGCCGTCAAAAGAACGCAGAGTGACGAACAAAACGAAATGGCGCGGCTCGCCGAAGAATTGAATTCCCCCGACGAAAAGCTGATTCATCAGGAAACGTCCGGCATTGTTGATGAATTGTTGTCGGAACTCCCACCAGAGCAACGGGAAACGTTTGAACTTCACGTCTTCTCCGAGTTGAGTCTCCCGGAAGTCGCTGAGGTCACCGATGTCCCGTTGCCCACCTGCAAGAGCCGTCTGCGACTGGCCCGGGAAAAGCTCGTGGAAAAGCTCAAATGTCGTGGGATTGAGCGTCCACCGCCTGTGGGAGACGGAGTGGTGTAGGCCATTTTCAAATTCTATTGATCCGGCCCGCCCTGGGCCGCGTTAGCACAATAACTCTACTGATTTTTCCGCGAGGCAGACCATGCCCTATTTCAGCCGTCTGACAGACATTGTCACCTGTAACCTTTCCTCAATTCTGGCGAAGGCCGATGACCCCAAATCGGCGCTCGACGAAATTATCCAGGAAATCCAGCAGGGCGTTGCGGGGGCTCGCCGCAGTGCCGACACAGCCGAAGGCAACGTTGGTCGGATTGAAACGGAAATCGCCGAGCAGAGACACGTGGTGACAAAATGGCTGGACGAAGCGAAAGAGCATCTGGCCAATGGCAACGATGACAAAGCTCGCGGCGCCATCGAACGAAAGCAGGAGTGCGAAGATTTGCTGGCTGGCCTGGAACAACAACTGCAGGCAGCCGTTTCTACACGCGATCACCTGCGGACAACGCTCCACGCTATTGAAGCCCGTCTCGCCGATGCGAAACGCCGACGATCATCCGGCGTGATGACACCTGAGGCATCGCCCCAAGACGGCGCGGAGGTCGAATCAACCGAACGCAAAAGCCGCGTCGACTCCGAACTCGACGCCCTCCGCCGCCAACTGGGCGGCTGAAGTCATCTTCATGAGGAGACGGGCCGAAACGTATTCAATCCCGGCTACAGTACGCCATACGTCTCAAAAGCCGTGGTCGCCTTCATGCCATTACGAATGGCATCACGCACCATGTTTTCGTCGTGGACTTTTTTCCAGGCACGTTGCAGCACTTCGGACTCAACCGCCTGAGGGACAACGACAATACCGTCGATGTCGGCAATGACCAAATCGCCTGGCGAGAACACGACCCCACCAATTTCCACGGGGATGTTACAGTCGATGACGCGTTGGCGATCTTTGCTGTCGTAAGGTGAGGTTCCCAGAGCGAGCACGGGAAAGTCGAGTTCTCGGATTTTACGGACATCGCGAACGGCTCCGTCGACAATGGCACCAACGCAACCGCCGTTCATGACCGCCGTGGTGAGCAGTTCTCCCCAAATCGCCGATCGCATGGAACTGCCGGTCGCAGCAATCAGCACGTCATCGGGCGTGCAACTGTCAACCGCCTGCAGTTCCAGTTCGTACGGCTTAGGATCAACATTGAACATGTCGGCCCACAACGTGGTGCGGCAGCGACCGACAATCATTTTGTCGGCCCCCCACTGCTGCAGTTGAATTCGGGGCGACTGATTCTTGAGCCCCACGCTGTCGAGTGCATCACAGATGACCGCCGAGTACATGTGTTCGCGGATTTGCTGAAGCGAAATTTCCTGTGGTGCTGCTGACATGGCTCATTTCCGCTAACGTATTTCGGTGACGATGACTTGTCACAGAGTAGCGAACCACCGTGCGACAACAACAGCGAGTCAAGAATGCGAATTGGCCTGATAGCACTGCTGCACGAGTCAAACACGTTTTCGCATCAGCCGACGACGCTGGAGTCATTCCGTCAGAACCTCTTGCTGACGGGCGAACCAATTCGCCAGGCGCTGGCCGACGCGCATCATGAAGTGGGAGGATTCTTCGCTGGACTCGATGAAGCTGGAGCAGAAGCAGTACCACTGTTCGCAGCGCGGGCCCTTCCGTCGGGGACAATTGCGGCCGCCGACTTTGACACGCTTGTCAGCATGATGCTCGCAGCTGTTCGCGCGGCGGGAAAGCTCGATGGAATTCTCGTTGCACCGCATGGTGCCACCGTCAGCGAAAACTTCCCGGACGCCGATGGCCACTGGCTCTCCGTGCTTCGTAAGGTAGTGGGTGATGCCTTGCCAATCATCGGTACGCTCGATGCGCACGCAAACTTGTCCCCGCTCATGGTCGATTCCTGCGACGCACTGGTTGCATACCGCACGAATCCTCACCTCGACCAGCGTGCCCGAGGGATCGAGGCGGCCCGACTAATGGTCCAAACGGTGCGAGGTGAAATCTCACCGGTCATGGCCGCGGCCTATCCTCCCATGGCCATCAGCATCGACCGGCAGTGCACCGACGAACCTCATTTGAAGCCGCTCTACTCACTCGCAGACGAAAAACTGAAAGCCGAGGGCGTACTGTCCAACAGCATTTTGCTGGGATTTCCTTATGCTGACGTCGCAGAAATGGGGTCGGCGGTCATTGCGGTCACGAATGGTGACAATTCATCGGCACAGCGCGTGGCGAATCAACTTGCTGAAAACATGTGGTCCATTCGGTACGAACTGGCAGGAGAATTCACCTCAGTCGACGACGCTCTCACGCAGTGCGCCGACATCTCCCATCGCATTTGCCTGTTGGACATGGGAGACAATGTGGGCGGAGGTTCTGCGGCTGACGGCACCGAACTCCTTGCTGCACTTCATGAACGCCGCCTCGGACCCGCCTTTGGTTGCATTTATGATCCTGCATCGGTCCAAGCCTGCGAACAAGCCGGAGTAGGTCAGCGGGTTCGTTTGACCGTCGGCGGCAAGACCGACAACCTGCACGGTTCACCAATTGATGTGGAAGTGACCGTCAGATCGTTGTGTGATGGAAAATTCACCGAGCCGCAGCCAAGGCATGGTGGGATTAGGGAGTTTGATCAGGGACGTACGGCCATTTGCGAAACCGACGCGGGGCTCACGCTCATGCTGACATCACTCCGCATGGTGCCGTTCAGCTTGCAGCAACTTTACAGCTGCGGTGTTGATCCCAGACAGTTTCGCCTGCTGGTGGCAAAAGGTGTGAATGCTCCCATTGCAGCGTATCGGGATGTGTGTGAGCAATTCATTCGAGTGAACACGCTGGGATCAACTTGTGCGGACATGTCCCGGCTGACCTACGAACATCGACGCCGTCCGCTGTTTCCACTGGAGCAGGACGCCGTTTACTCCCAAGGAATATCAACATGAACATTTGGCGTTGGGCAGATTTTCTGGAACCCATTCCCGCACAGGCAAAGCTGACGCTCGGCGAGGGGGACACTCCGCTTGTTCGCTCGCGGAGAATTGGCCCGGCCGCTGGTTTGCAGAATTTGTACTTCAAGTTGGAACATGGCAACGCCACCGGGTCATACAAAGACCGGTTCGGATTCATGGCGGTGTCGCACATGCTCGCCCAAGGGAAAACTCGCTGCCTGGCCACGTCGAGCGGGAACACAGGAGCCGCACTGGCCGCTTACTGCGCCGCTGCCGGAATTGAATGCCATATCGCGATTGTGGAAGGAGCACCGCTCGACAAACTGCAGCAAATGATGGCTTACGGCGCCCACATTGCTCGCTTCAAGGGATTCGGAACCGACGCAGCCACCACCCGGCACGTTTTCGAACTGCTCCAAAAGCAGGGAAATCGCCCCGATACCGCCCTGCAAATTAGTGCGTTTGTTTACAGCCCGGCTGGGATGTCCGGTGTGCAAACCATGGCCTATGAGCTCGCTGAGCAATTGCCCGACGGGATTGACCACGTTTTCTGTCCTGCTGGAGGTGGTGGAGCATGCGTGGCCCTGGCCCGTGGATTTCAGCAACTCAACAGCCTTAGCCGCATCGAAAGACTACCAGCCGTTGAATGCGTTCAGCCGGAAGGGAATAACACCATTGCGGGACCGCTGCGTGACAGGAAAGAATCAGCACAAGATGTTGCCTGTACCACACGAGTAAGCGGCCTGCAGGTGGCCAGCGTTGTTGATGGACATCTCGCCGTACAGGAATGCCGCGCCACGGGAGGCACAGGACATCTCGTGACTGACGAACAAGTCTGGGAAGTCCAACGGCGACTCGCGCGAGAAGAGGGCGTTTTCACCGAACCAGCGGGAGCAGTTGCACTCGCAGGCGCACTGCGAGCCGCCCAGAATGGCGACATTTCCCCAGATTCGGCCTGCGTTTGCGTTGTCTCCGGCTCCGGATTCAAAGACGCCAAAGCCATCGACCGCATGAACCAGGATGTCGACTGCCCACTTCTCGACGCCGAGGCCATCAACGACTGGTAGGCACGGGAATTACTCCCCCGGTACGACGGCAATGCATTCCACTTCGTAGCGGAGCGTCGCCGGCAGGCAATTCGTAATTGTGGTGCGGGCTGGACGGGGTTCGTGGAAGTACTCAGCGTAGAGCCGGTTGTACTCGGCGAGGTCCGAGTCGTCGCGGACGTAGTTTCGTGTCTGGATGATGTGACACAAATCGCATCCGGCAGTCTTCAGCACGGCCCTCACGTTTTCGATGGAGCGGCGGAATTCTCCTTCGAATGAGTCGGACACGATTTTACCTTGAGCATCGACCGACGCCTGCCCCGACACAAACACGAGGTTGCCGACAACTACACAGGGGCTGAACGGTAAATGCGAGGCCGGAGTATCGGCGTCAACGGGATAGCGAACTTCGGATTGGTTCATGGTGTGATCTTTGTCATTGAGGGTGAAAAGCAAATCTCTGTTGAAAGCACCGTCAGGTATTACTCAATTTTCTTGTTGGCGTTAATCCCAAGCGCTGCGATGAACGCGAACAAATAGCCAACGGAGAACAGGAGAAACGCTTCGTGCCAGTCCCCGTTGGTGTCCCAGTACTTACGGACCAACGGAACCAACAGAGGCGTCGTTGCGGCTCCGAGGTTGCCCCACATGTTTCCCCAGCCGAACACGGCAGCGGTATTCTTGCCTCCCACATCTTGCATGTAAGCCCAAATTGCGGGAACGCTCAAGTCGGTGAAGAACGCGACGAGTGACGCCGCAATAACAAAGTGCCACGCTGAGTCGAGGTAGAGACATGACAGATATGCCGCAATGGCGAACACATAACAGGCGGCTGCCGGAGCTGAGCGTCCCCAGCGACGACCGAGTCGTCGCGTCGCGACATCCGTTAATGGTCCGCCGAGCAGCATCCCAACGACTCCGGCTGCCAGGACAATAGTCGACATCAGACCGCCAGTCTTCGGGTCGACATGTTTGACTTCCTTCAGGTAGGTGGGAAGCCACGTAACGAGAAACACCCAGCCAATATTGATTCCAAACTGCAGCAGACACATCAGCCACATGGTGCCACTGGAAATGAGTGGGAGCAGCGGCGGGAACTTTGGCGGCCCCGTTTCAGCTGCCTCAACATCCCCTGCCGTTACGTACTCAAGTTCCGCCTCGTTACAGGCGGGATGTTCCGCTGGCGACTCGCGGCAAATCGACCAGAAGTATGCCGCCACCAGAAAGCCCGAGGCTCCATACAATCCCAGTACCCAGCGCCAGCCGAGGTAGTCGCGTAACAACCATGCCGTCAGTAGTGGTGCGATGGCTCCACCCAAGCGTCCACCGAAGGAAACCACGCTGCTAGCTGTTCCTCGCTGCGAAAGCGGTATCCAGCGTTTGATGAGGCTTCCCGCCGTGGGATAGCAGCCAGCCTGCGCCAGGCCAAACAATAACCTCGCGACAATGAGCATCAGAAAACTGTTGGCCAGCCCGGTGAGGATGGTGCAGAGCGACCAAATGCCAATGTACAGCGTCAGCATATTCCGCGCGCCGAAACGGTCGGAAAGCCAGCCCGCCGGAACCTGTCCCAATGCGTACGAGAAAAAGAACGCCGACAGAAACGCACCTTTCTGTCCGTCAGTCAGCGAGAGCGCATCCCTGAATGAATCCAGCTTCGCGATTTCTCCTACGCAAATCCGGTCGAGATACAGAATCACCGCGGTGACCGTGGTCGCGGCAATGACGTGATACCGGACTTTTGTCTGCATGGCATTCTCCTACTCGCTGCGGCGGAAAAGATTTTTTCCCGGCTCAAACAGAGACGGAAGGAATGCGGTCCCCAGTCCCGGATCGGTCGGAGCATTCAATCGGCCATTTTCAATGGACGGCTGTCGGTCAATGAGGCGTTCATAGAAGGTGCGAATGTGAGCTCGCACTGTTTCCTGAAATACGACATTCTGCGACGCCACGGCACAATGCAAACCGGAATACAGCGTAATGGGCCCCGTGCAGTCGTGCATGGTGGCTGGCACATTGAAGGTTTGAGCCAATTCGATAATGCGCCGCGTCTCACTAATTCCCCCGGCCCAAGTGGGATCGACCATGACGTAGTCGGCGGCCCCGGCCTGCAGCAACGTGAGATATGCCGGGCGACCAAGGAGCATTTCCGTGGCGGCAATTGGCATTCCGCTTTGCCTGCGGAAATCGGCAAGTGTCTGGGCGTTTTCGACACGGAGGACATCTTCCAGCCAGAGTGGCCGAATCTCCTTAAGAGCCTCCGCTAGCCGAAGTGCAGCGGGCAGAGTGAAGAAGGCGTGGCCTTCGATCATGATTTCAATTTGATTTCCAACCCGCTCACGGATTTCACGCAACGGTCGCATACCCGCCTCGACATCAGCGGCAGACATGTAGAGTCCGCCGTCGCGATGCGCGTAGCGATCAAACGGCCACACCTTCATGCCGGCAATTCCCTCAGCGACCAGTTCCTCGGCCAAATCACCGGCGGCGTGGATGGAAGACCAGTTGTCCTGCAATGGTCCGGGGGCACCTTCATCACCATAACCAGGCCAGCCGGGATGCTTCGGTGCGGCAGCATCTGCCTGCTTGATGGCCCCGTATCCTGGGCCACCACAGGTATTGTAAATGCGAACTTTGGGCTGCACTGCTCCACCGAGAAGTTTCCAGACCGGCTGTCCACAGGCTTGTCCGAGGATGTCCCAAAGAGCCACATCGATTGCGGAGAGTGCCCGCATTTCGGCGCCCGGCGTCCCAAACGCGGTGCAGCGTTCGTAGAGAAATCGCCAATGGGCTTCAATGTCGGTCGCCTCCGCCCCCAGCAGCCGCTCGGCCATCCAGTCGTGGATGAGAGCCCCAATGGCGTGCGGCGTGTAGTAAGTTTCGCCGCAACCAATGAGTCCGTCGTCGGTGTGAATCCGAACCAGGATGAGATTCGGCATAATGGAATTGGGAACCGACGTTTCAATGGCGGTAATTCTGGGCATATCGTCTCGATGCAATTCAGGAGGGTTGGGTGCCGTCTATCAATCCGCGTATGTATCCAAAGGCAAATAATCGCCCCTGCATGGTGTAGCCCGGTTCACCGTCATCTTCCCCTTCCAGTTGCGGAACATGGTCGGGTCTGATGGGGCCGCTGAATCCCACGTCGCGATACGCGCGAACTGCCGCCGCCATATCGGTCGGTCCATTGTCGTGGAACGTCTCGGCGAATGCTTCGGGCGTCCCCCGCACGTCACGAAAATGCACGTACGCAATGTGCTTTCCCAGTCGCCGAATGGTAGTCGGAATGTCGACTCCCATGGTGGCGAACGTCCCCTGACAGAAGCAAATGGCGTTGCGGGAACTGGGAACCAGAGTTACGAGCCGCTCGAAACTCTCCACGGAATTCATAATGCGGGCCTTCCCCTGAAACTCCGGCAGGGGAGGATCATCGGGATGCATGGCCAGCGTCACACCTGCCGCTTCGGCTACTGGAACGACTTCCTGCAGAAAACGTTCGAGGTTCGCCCATAGTTCCTCACCACCCAGCGGAGAAGCGGAGGCGGCCTGATGCGTGTTCAGCGAAATTGCTTGTTCGGCGTCGGCCAGTTTGAATGCCGTAACTTTCGCACCGCCACGCTGGGGGGCATCAAGCCGCGTGCGTACCCAGTCGGTACCCGACATGAAGTTGTAGCAGAGAATTGGAATGCCGACTTCACCCATGTGCTGAATGAGAGACTTCATCGCCGCCAGTTCACTGCCGTCATGGTCGGTGCCGGTCTTGATGTTTTCGATGGGCAGGTAGCCCTCAATCGAGAACAATTCCAATCCGTTTGCATTGACCTTCCGCTTTATGTCACGCACGTCCTCAAGTCTTGGGCCGGGATAGCGCGAGACAACACCTTCGACACCACATTGCGCCGCCAGACACATGTTTGTGACGTTGAGTGGCGTGAGAACGGTGGCCAGCTTCATGCGATGATCTCGTGGACAACCTGGCCATAGACATCAGTCAGACGGTAGTCACGACCTGCGTGTCGGAACGTCAGCCGTTCATGATCGAGTCCCAGCAGGTGCAGTATAGTGGCGTGCAAATCGTGCACGTGGACTTTGTCGACTGCCGCCTTGAATCCGAACTCATCGGTCTCGCCGTAGGTCATCCCACCTTTCACGCCGCCCCCAGCCATCCACATGGTGAATCCATGATGGTTATGATCCCGCCCGTTTCCATTCTCAGACGTCGGCGTGCGTCCGAATTCTCCGCCCCAGACGACGAGCGTGTCCTCGAGCAATCCCCGTTGTTTGAGGTCGGTGAGCAACGTCGCAATGGGCTGATCGATAGCCTTGCACAAATTCGGCACTGAGTCGTTGTGCTTGGAATGTGTATCCCACGGCTGGCCGTTGCCGTAATACACCTGCACAAACCGTACGCCCCGCTCGACGAGTCGTCGCGCCAGCAGGCAGCCATTGGCAAAATGGCCGCTTCCGTAAGCCTCCCGCGATTCTTTTGTTTCGCGATTTAAGTCAAACGCTTCACTCCCCTGAAACTGCATGCGGTAAGCCGTTTCAATGGCCTGGCTGCGAGCGTCGAGGCTGGACGTTTCGCTCCGCGTTTCGAAGTGAGCCGAGTTGAGTTGCCGCAACAAATCCAACTGCCGCCGCTGCGTTTGTGCATCGAGCGTGGAATTGGTGAGATGTGGAATCATGGTGGCGGGATCGATTTTCGAGTGGTTGATGTACGTTCCCTGAAAGGACGACGGGAGAAACGCACTGTTCCACAGAATCGAAAACCGAACCGGCCGACCGGGACACAGCACGACGTAGCCGGGCAGGTCAGGATTCTCAGTTCCCAGTCCGTACAGGAACCACGCCCCCATGCTGGGACGCGTCGGCACAATGGTGCCATTGTTCATTTGCAGTAGCGCCGGGCCATGATTGGGATTGTCTGCATGCATGGACCGCAGCACACAAATGTCGTCAATGCACTGACTCAGTTTGGGCAACAATTCGCTGACGGGGACGCCACTTTCGCCGCTTGGCTGAAACTTGAATGGCGAAGGGAGCAGGCCTCCCGTCGGCCGTTCGGTGACGAGATCAGCACCATCGGGCCGTTGTCCCGCATACTTCTCCAGCGCCGGTTTGGGATCGAACAAATCTCCCTGAAACGGGCCGCCGTTCATAAACAGGTGAATGACCCGTTTGGCCCGGGGCGCGAAATGCGGACCATTCGACAGAGCTGAGGAAGTCAGCTCGGCACCTTCCGCGGACAGTAACTGGGCCAGTCCGAGCATACCAATTCCACCTCCCAGCTTGAGGAGATGGCGTCGGTCGAGTGAGTGGTCGGTATTCATCGGGCGGGACTCTCTCGGGGGATGATAAGGCGGGGAACGTCAGGCGGGATTCACTTAATCGACATAGAGGAATTCGTTGGTTGCCAACAGAACCTGAGCGTACTGCTGCCAGCGGCTAAGTCGCTCTTCGCCGCTAGTGTTTCCAACAAACTCCAGTGCCAACGTACGTTCATCTTCGGTGGGGGGACGCGACAACAGGAGCCAGTACGCCCGCTCGACCTGTTTGTCACTTTGCCCCGGAAGTTCCTGTTCCAGTCGCGTCACAAGGTTCTTCGACTGCTCAGCCAGCAACGGACCGTTTAACAGGAATAGCCCCTGCAGCGCCGTCACGGTTTGTGAACGTTTCGGACTGTGCTGCGTGGGATCGGGGAAGTCGTGCATGAGCAGTGTGGTCGACATTTCTCGACGATGCACCGAGCAGTACAACGTTCTACGATGGTTCCCCGCTTCGTCAAGACTGGTCGACTTTCCACCCATTTTCAAATCAAGCACGCCTCCCGCCGACAGCATGGCATCGCGCCACGGCTCAAAATCGAGTCGGCGACGATTCATGTGCGACAGCCACTGGTTGGTGGGATCAGTCTCCAGGGCTTTCTCGCTGGGCTTTGATGACTGCCTCCATGTCGACGAATACAGAATTTCCCGATGCAGCCATTTTATCGACCAGCCGTTGGCCATGAATCGGGCGGCGAGGTCATCCAATAATTCGGGATGCGTCGGCCGGTCACCTTGGGCACCGAAATCACTGGGGGTATTGACCAGTCCGCGGCCAAAATGTCCCAGCCAAATGCGGTTCACTATGACGCGAGCAGCCAGCGGTGCGGCGTCCGATGTAATTGCCTGTGCCAACTCCAATCGACCGCTCCCCTGACTGAACGGTTTTGGTTCGCCAGTTAATACGGTCAGGAAACGACGTGGGACAACTTTCCCGGGCCGGTTGGGATCGCCTCGGGAAAACAGTGGCAGGTCTTGCGCACCGTCATGATAGTCGATCCGAGTTCCATCTTGTGGTGTCGCGCCAGCCCGTTCGACTGTCATTGACTCTTCACTCAACGCACTGGCGAGCGGATCGCTGTAATGCGGTGTCGCTTTCAATTCCTTGATTCGTTCGGTTAACTCGGCAACCTGCTGCTTCAGGTCCGGCATCGGTTCGGCAGCCTCCTCCGGCGAATCTGACTGCTCGGCTGCCTCTTCCGTTTTCTGCTCCGCTTCCGGTGCTTTTTCCGCAGCTTCTTTGGCTGCCTTTTCCTGCTTCGCGATTTCGGCGTTCAGCTTCTTGATTTCCGGCTCCAGCCTGGCGACTTCCGCAATTGCCGCACGGGCGGGCGCGTATTCATCTTCGGGAATCATGGGACGCCCAATCGAACGTGAACTCGCGAAGACGCCAGCGAGCGCATAGTAGTCCTCGGAGCTGATGGGATCGTACTTATGATCATGGCAACGCGCACACGCGACGGTCAGACCAAGGAACGTGCCGGACACGGCGGTAATGCGTTCTTCCCATTCGTCGGCCACAATGACCTTGATGATTTCGCTCGGGAGTTTCAGTTCCTTCCAGTAGGTGGGACTCAAACTGATGAGCCCCAGCGCTGGCAGGTCGTCTGGTCCCGTTTCCTCCATGAGGTCCGTCGCCAATTGACGATGCACGAATTCGTCATACGGCATGTCGTCATTGAACGCTTTGATGACCCAGTCGCGGTAGAAGTACGCCTCACCCGGTTGTTCCAGCCAACTGGCGGTGAAGTCGGTGTAACGTGCCAAGTCGAGCCACATGCGTCCCCACTTCTCACCATACTGGGGCGAAGCCAGAAGTCGCTCGACAAGTTCTCGATACGCTTCGGGAGAGTCATTGACGACGAATGCCTGCACTTCTTCAGGAGTCGGTGGTAGGCCGGTGAGGTCAAATGTGAGTCGCCGAATCAGGGTGGCTCGATCAGCCGGAACTGCGGGCGAGAGTCCTTCCTGATCCATTTTCGCCAGAATGAAATGATCCATCTTTTGCTGCGGCCAGTCAGCAAGTTTAATCTCGGGAAGTGCATGTTCCTGCACCGGTTGGAACGACCAGAATTGGCGTCCCGCTTTAAAATCAATCTTCTTTGCAGGCCGAGCCACTTCATCTGTGACCGGAGGCATGGGCGCACCGCGTTTCACCCAGGCGACGAGTTCGGCAACCTCCGCCTCGGGCAACTTCCCTTTCGGCGGCATTTCCAGACCGTCCTCGTACTGAACTGCCTGAATCAACAAACTCTCTTCGGGATTTCCGGGAACCAGCAGTGGTCCGCTTTCACCTCCCTGACGCAGGCCAGCGCTGGAATCGAGCCGCAATTCCCCGTGCAGCACCTTGGCGTCTTTCGAATGGCAGGAGTAGCAGCGTTCAGCCAGCAGTGGCCGGATTTTCCGTTCGAAGTAAGCAATATCCTCGTCAGAAAACGTTGGCTCTTCTGCGAAGAGCGGAGCAACGCTCAGCAGCAAGAGACTAATTGATGCCAATCTAAGCCAGATGCTCATTTCTGGAATGCCTCCCACGAACGACCGGGACGATGCACACGAAAGCTGACGAGCCGGGTCGACTCCACTTCCGTCACGTAAACTGTACATCCATCTGGCCCGCCAAAACAGACATTGCTCGGCTTCAGCCCCAAAACGGAAATTTCCCGTAGGATTTCGCCGCTCGGAGTCATTTTCACCACGGTCCCTTTTCCGTATCGGGAAATGTACAGGTTCCCGTCCACATCAACGCGCATCCCATCGAATCCGTGGTCTTCAAACTTTCGGATCAGCCGCTTATCAGCGAGCGTCTTATCAGCAGTAATCGTGAAGGCCCAGACATTTCGCTGAGCACTTTCATTCACGTACAGCGACTTGCCATCGGGACTCACTTCAATGCCATTGGTCGTCCCCATGTTCTCTGCCAGCAGCGTGGTTGTGCCATCAACATCAATTCTCCAGAGTTTGCCGGTCGACTCCGCCCAGTTGGGATCGCTGGCGTAGAGCGTTCCGTCATCTGCTATCGCAACATCGTTCGGTTGATTCATCGCGTCGTTGTGAGCCAGCAATGTCAGTTCGCGTGTGTTGGCATCGACCCGCCAAATGTTGTGATTCACGTAATCTGCGATGAAGAAGTTTCCGTGTGCATCAAATCGAATGCCGTTCCCTACGCTGTCACCGGGCAATCGCAGCAAGACCTCGCCGGAACCGTTCGGAGAGACGCGCCCGATGGTTCCCTGCTCCAAAAAGTTCACGGCCAGAATGTTCCCCTCGGCGTCACATGCGGGACCTTCAATGCCGGGCGTGAATTCTCCCGGTCGCGTAACGGGACGCGCCGTCCAAAGCGGCTCCTCCGGTGCGAAGACAACATCTGCACCACCACCGAATTTGGCCGGGAGTGGCATGTTCTCCCAGGCGGCATCGGTGGGACCGAATCGCTGCTGCCACACGCCCTTCAACGCAAGTGATGCGTGCGGACCAATGAAAGCGGGGGCGGTTCGCAGTCCGATGTCGTCCCCTGCTACCCGCAACACGAGCAAATTGTAATCACCACTGGAGACGGCATTGTTCGGAATTAACAGCGTATTCGTATTTTTGGTGAGTACCTGACCGTTGAGCCACCCGTCGACTGCCGCTCCCTTATGGTTTTCTAATCGCACTTCCAGAAAGCTGTTGTCATTCACGTCCCAAGATTTGGGCACATAGACAACGCAACGATACCAACCTGCTTCTGAAGCATTCGCGGCGGCATGCGAATCTGTCGGCACGGACACATTTTGCCAGTGCCGTTGAGAACCATCGTCCTGAGCAGCCTGGGAGTGAACATTGCGAAGAGAAAGCCCCGCTCCCCAGTACACCGCATTCCTCAGCAATGTGACGAAGCCTGATTGTCGAAAATCCTCGGGATGTCCCAGGGCGAAGTAGACGGTATTCCCACCGTCCGCCCGGTTGTAAATCCAGGCAACTGGCTCGGCGGGATGACCTTCCATATGGCCTTCCAATAGCATCGTGGTTCCCGGCTTTAGAGGTCCGGTTTTGTACATGTGCCCGCCTTGAACGAATGGCTGGAATTCGACTCCACGTAGTATGCTGTGGGTCTTGAGGGTCGGTGCCAGCTTTACCGTTGATCGAAGTTCATCGGGATAGCTGCCGTGGTAGTTTCCGCCAATGACGTCCGCATCAAACTCCGGCCAGTCGCTGAATCCTTCCGGCGGGCTCCCCTCCCGCAACGCAAACGCATGACTCGCCGAACGCAACGCGACAACTGGTTTACCGCTGGCGACGTAATCACGCAGCAGTTGCATGTCGTCATGGGGCAGCACTCGGCGCCGGGCGCTGAGCAGCAGCAAGTCCGCGACCTTAACAGCAGAGAGGCCGGGAATGGAATTTCGATTGGACTCGCTGGCGTGCAGTACTGTGACTCGAAAATCCTTTCGAAGCTGTTCGTCAACAAACTTCGGCAGTGAGGATTTCGTGTCGTACGGATCTTCCGCGATGACCACCACGACATGCGGGCGCGAGTCCTTCGAGAAACGAAACGGTTCACCGCCCAGGAACTGGTCGCTGGTCACCGTGGGGCACACAAAGCGTTCAATGTGGGAAATGATGAGATCATTCCCCGAGAAGTGTGACACGTACGGCCAGCGCTCGGGATTGTACATGGCGTCGGTCATGTCCCGCATGAGCGCCACGCGCTTACCATTGCGAGCCATTTGCCGGAGACCGAATGGTCGCCCGAGCACACACATGTTGACGTGCACGCCGGTCAGAATGACATTCTTTATCCCACGCGCTTCCAACACATTCCAGACTTCATCTCCCTTGTCCGAAATGAAATCCCGCTCCGCGTCGATGGTGATGAGATCTGACTGCCGTTGCCACGGCATGTTCGGATTGCGCCCCAGCTCCTTCAGCTTCTTCGCCCACACCGCATGCTCAGCAGGGTCATCATCCTCGCCGCCGTCGGACTGATCAATGGGATACACCGCCCGTTCTTCAGCCGGAATGGCGGAACACCAGGCGGCGACATCATGCGGTAGCTGCGCGACCTGCGGTACAGCGAGCGTCCGCACGCGGGCGGGATGTTTCTCGTACGCCGGCATACAGTCACTGGGAGAGTGAATAATGGTCACCCCCTGCTCGCGAGCATTCTTCAGTACGGCATCGAGACGTGGAGCAAACTCCTCCAGCCGACGCACGGCATTCAAGCAGTGATGATAATCCCAGACATCACACACAATGATTGCCGTTTCCTCGGGCAACCATTCTTCCGTCGCCTCCGCAATGTGGAATCGACCACTCCCCAGTGACGTCTCCTGCTGAGATCGGAGCGTCAGCTTCAAAGGCCCCTCCGCCGGGCTGGCCTGACACAAACCCAACAGGAACAGTGCCACAATAAACCGAACGGCAACGCTGCACAGTCGGCAGCCGTGTCGTACACGCATGAGAGTCTCCACCACATTCATTCCAAGCACGCCAAATTCCACACATCTGTCACGTGTCCTAGGAAGACTCAATCATGACGCACGACTGATGCGTTGTCACCCCCAGTGCGGAGCTTGCAGGGGGCGTTCAGTCTCGCGTTTCCTCATCGAGTTGTTTGAGAAACTCTCTGCCGAATCCACGTAGCCAAAATTCATCATTGCCAAAACGCCGTCCCAAACTTCGCTGGTAACGTGAGACGGCGGGATTGGTTTGAGACATGAACGCAGCGATGATGCCGCCCAATAGCAATACCAGCGCAACTGCTGCAAATGCACCCGAATCGTTTGCCAGGGCAACGAATAGGCCGAAGAATCCCACCACCATGCAGGTGATCCCAATTGATCGCATCCAGAAAACTCGCCACCACACTTCCGGAGAGAGCCCGTAGGTAATTCGAACGGGTTTACGAATAATCAAGATCACCAGCGCCACAGGCAGCAATCCCAAGGGGAGAAACAAGTAAGCCCACAGCGGTACGTAATAAAGAGTGCATCCAACCATGTCGCGACGTTCCACGGGCACGTTCGTAAATATGCAACGTGCGGGTAACAGTTCATCGTCACGGACTACGACAAGATTGTCTTCAACCCAGCATTCCGGTGGGTAGTTCTCCTCTTCGTCATACTGATCGTTAGATGGCGTTTTCATATGCAACAGTGTCCTGGCTCATTGCGGTGTCGATGTTTGGTCGACCAATGCGAAGATTTTTGCGGTGCCGTATCGGTCGTACAAGTAACACGAGGTGGCTGTGACGAAACATGAACCAGATTGAGCCGACTCACTTCGAGTCACTGGACATCACCAACCCCACCCCCGACAATCTTGGCTCCTGTCCCTCAGAGACGAAATATAGAGAGAGCGATGATGAGTGAGTGGCCTATTGGTGTGTTTACTTCGGTCGATGCCGGACTTGGTGTGCGGTTGGATGTGGTGAAGGAACTTCAAATCCCCACTGTGCAAATCCATGCACCGCATCAGGAAACTCGAACTCCCGAGCAGGCCGAGGAGTTTCTCGGTAAGTGTGCTGACGCGGGCATTACAATTACGGCTGTCTTTGGCGGATTCGAAGGGGAAAGTTACGCCAGCATTGCGGAGACAGCCCGTACTGTGGGGCTGGTTCCTGAAGAAACCCGGGCGGCTCGGACTCAGGAAATGAAAGAGATTTCCGACTTCGCCAAACTGCTCGGTTGCCCCGTGGTTGCCCTGCATATCGGCTTTGTGCCGGAAGACCGCGAGTCGGAGAGTTACAAGAACCTCATCGAATGCACACGCGATTTGCTGGATCATATCGCCGCGAACGGTCAGTCATTGAATCTGGAGACGGGACAGGAAACCGCCGATCACTTGTTGGAATTCATCAACGATGTCGAGCGCGACAATTTGTTCATCAACTTCGACCCCGCCAATATGATTCTCTACGGCACCGGTGAACCCATTGAAGCGCTGAAGAAAGTCGGCAAGTACGTCCGCAGCGTGCATTGCAAAGACGGTACCTGGACCACTGGTCAACGTGGTGTTGACTGGGGCGCCGAAGTGGCCCTCGGAAAGGGAGATGTCGGCATGGAGAACTATCTCAAGACGCTCCAGGAAATCGGCTACACCGGGCCGCTGACCATCGAACGCGAAATCCCGCACGACCGTGAACAGCAGAAGGCCGATATTGGTCAGGCAGTGACGCTGTTGACCGACCTGCGTGCGAAGTTGCTGGGTTAATAGCGTGGGGTTGAGATAGTTGAGGGCGGCTGCGCCACGGTTGAGATGGTTGAGAACTGACTCAACTGTGGGAACACCGACAGGAATGTCGGTGCCACCAGTACACATCGAGAAGACTTATGGAACCGGCGGCGGGGATGGTTTGGTCTCCGCCGCCGGTTTTTCTTGCGCTGAGTCCTGTTCGAGGATTTGGTCAATCAAACCGGCGGCGACGTTGCGGTAGACTTTTTCCAGCAGCGGGAACTGTTTCATGAGTTGGAACGTTTTGTAGAGCTGTTCGCCTTCTTCTTCGGTGAGTTCCAGTTCGCTCAGCACGCCGTTGCGGTCAACCAGGATCGCGGTGTAAACGAATTCTCCCTTGTCGTTCTCTGCGCGGCTGACGTCGAAGAGTTGTGCTGAGTCGGGATCAAACTCAGCCGGGTCGGCTGCTGCATTGGGCTGGACAGCGGGCTTCACTCCAAGTGTGGCCTGCAGAACTGACGTCGTCTGCTCGACCGATTCCGGTGAGGCCACCGACTCAAGTTGACCGCCGAGTTTCTTGAGGTCGGCTACCATTTCTTCAGGAGTTTGTGATTCGGCTTCCTGCCGCTTGCGTTGGAGTTCGCGCTTGATGAAGGGGCTAACCGACGGTGCGTTGCTATCAACATTGGAACTGGCAGCAACGGGCTCTGAGGCAGCCGCCTGTTCCAACTCATTGACCGTCACTTCCCGTCGCAGTTGCCACTGACTCTCGACGACGGCGGAATTCAATTGCTCAGATTGGGTTCGCCGTGGGGTAAGGAGTGAAGGGGCGGCCACAATGAGGACAGCAAGCGTGACCGAGTACAGCGCAGCGTGCAGACCGAGCGACAGCACGTAGCTGCTGACCCAGAGCTTCCAGACGACTCGACGCTGATTCACCATGCCTCACAATCAGGGACCGCGTGACGTACGCGCCCACTTCTATCATAATCGACGCAGCGACCAGGTGTTCCGCATTGTTACGTCACAATCGCAAAAAGCGTTGGCCGCAAACCTCTGTTCCAACTCCACGTATTCCATGTCCGATGAAATCCTCGCCTCGATTCTTGAATCGCTCATGGAGCAACTGCGGGAGGGAAAAAGCCCCGACCTCGACGCTCACATCAGAGCGTATCCTGCACTTGAAAAAGAACTTCGGGAAATGTGGGCGATGGTCGTCGTGGCAGAAAACTTTGCTCCCACGTCCTCTTTGATGCCGGGCACGCAGTTCACTCCATCCCCTTCGACCGGCCTGCCGTTCGTATCGAATGTGCTCCCCAGAACAATGGGGGACTACGAACTGCTGGAGGAAATTGGACGGGGCGGGATGGGAATTGTCTACCGGGCGAAACAGCAGCATCCCCAACGGATGGTCGCCATCAAAATGCTGCTGCGCGGGGAATTTGAGTCGGAGCAAAACTACGCCCGCTTTCGAAGTGAAGCGAGTTCGGCGGCGAAACTGGACCATCCTAACATCGTCAAAGTGTTCGAAGTGGGGGAGTTTGAATCGCAGCCGTTCTTCAGCATGCAATGGATTCAGGGCACCACTCTCGCCCACCTGATTGCACAAGGCCCATTGCCCGACCGCAGGGCTGCTGAACTGTTAATTCCCGTCTGTCGAGCGGTGTCGCATGCCCACCGGGAAGGCGTGCTGCATCGGGACCTGAAGCCCTCGAACATTCTGCTGGATGAGGACCGACATCCTTATGTCTCCGACTTTGGACTCGCAAAACAGTTTCAAAGCCAAAATGAGGCGGCGGTCACAAGTCTGACCGTCAGCGGTGCGATTCTTGGGACGCCAGGATACATGGCGCCGGAACAGGCGGCGGGCGATCGTGGCGGTAAACCAACAACGGCTACCGACGTCTACGGAATCGGGGCAATTCTGTTTGCCGCAGTGACGGGGCGACCACCGTTTCAGGCAGCGAGCCCAGTCGATGCCATGCTCCTGATGCTGGAACAAGATCCACCGCCGCCGCGGTTGCTGAATCCCACGGTCGATCCTGACCTGGAAATGATCATTCTCAAGGCTCTGCAGAAACCGGCTGATTTGCGTTACGCGAATGCCGATGACCTCGCTGCTGATCTGCAGGCATTTCTGAATGGCGAACCCATTTCGGCGCGGTCATCTCAATTCACCCAAATCCTGAGCCGGGCCTTTCGTCCAACGCATCACATCGGGATTCTGGAAAACTGGGGCCTGCTCTGGATGTGGCATGCCGTGGTGCTGTTCCTGCTGTGCGTGACGACGGACATCATTCGGGCCAGCGGCAACACGGCGCGGTGGCCATATCTCATGCTTTGGATTGTCGGTCTCGGCACATGGGGCCTCATTTTCTGGACGCTGCGTCATCGTTCGGGGCCGGTGACGTTTGTCGAGCGGCAAATCGCACATGTCTGGGCGGGGAGCATGGCCTGTTCGTCCTCGCTGTTCGGCGTTGAAGCTCTGTTGGGGTTGCCCGCACTCACCCTGTCGCCCGTGCTGGCCCTGATTGCGGGAAGTGTGTTCATTGCGAAAGCGGGCATTCTGTCGGGCGAGTTCTACGTCCATGCGGTTGTACTGTTTTTGACGGCTATTCCGATGGCACTGTTTCCGCAATATGCCCTGACCATATTCGGCTTCGTCTCGGCCCTCACTTTCTTTTTGCCTGGACTGAAGTTCCACAACCTCAAGAGACTGGGACGCGAGCGAGCGGTTCGTTCCTGACGCCGTAGGAAGTGTTCGTTCGATTCACTCGACGACTCCTTCAGACACTTCTCATGTCAGGCTTATCTCACACACCTGGACCGCGTCCCACAACTCCCGAGGAGTTGCTGGCCCAGATTGAAACGAGTCAAATTCTTGCCCCGTCGCATTTCAACAGATTGCAGGCGACCGTTCTGAATCGTACCTGGAAGTCGACACGCGCATTCGGCAAATGGCTGATTGAACGACAAGTCCTCACTCGGTGGCAGACACAACAGTTGCTCGAAGGGAGCAACGCATTCTTTGTTGCGGGATTCAAACTTCTGGAGAAAGTCGACCGCGATTCTCAAAGTGTGACGTTCGTCGCCGAAGATATTCGCCGGCAGCGACTCGTTCGACTCATTGTGACTCGCGAACAGCCAATCCCACCCGTTATCAGTGATTGGCTGTCACACGTCTCGCATCCGAGGCTGATTCAGTTTCTTCGACAGGGACAGTGCGACAAAGATGGTGATGTTACGTTCATTGCAACGGATTATGAAGACGGACCGACCTGTCGCCATCTGCTCTTGAACGGGAAACGATTTCATGTGGCCGAAGCGGCAACTGTCGTTTCGCAGCTATTCGACCTCATCCAGGCATTGCAGCCACCGGTTGTTTGTGAGCCAATCTCCCTCGACGAATTCCACGTCAGCGAGCATGGCCACGTTCGCTGGACGGGATTTCGCCTCCCAGCCTCGAATACTTCGCACACACTGCACGATGCACAGCCCATTCCCTGGAACTTACAGCTCATTGCCCTGTTCCTGAAGTTGATGGGAACGAGCCTGGAGAACCAGTCACTGAGCCGAAACTTGCTGTCAGAAGAACTCCAAGACCTGTCCTCGGATGTTCCGGAGGATGTGCTCAAGGCACTGTCTCAACTTCTCCAATCAGATGAGTTTCCGCGCGGCGAGAATCCGTTTCACCCCTTCGTCACGCTGTTGCGATGGAAGCCGGAGTCTGTCCCCGGCCACTTGCGGCGAAACGTTCTGAACAAATTCCTGCGCCGTTCTCAGGAATGGCGTCACCTCAGGCCAACGACGACCTGCATTAGTGATTTGCTTCGCGTAACCGAACCGCAAGTCGAATTGGTACCCGAAGCGTCACGAACTCGGGATGACCAAACGATTCAATCCTGGCCGAGCCTACGCACAGATGGTCCACCGGCCTACCGAAGGAGAAAGCGTCCTGCATTTGGAGCGTGGACCATTTCGGCATCGGTCCTCGCACTGAGTTTCCTCATGGCACTTTTCGCGTGGTTTATGCGTTTGACGCCACATGCGGAGGCACCTGTGTCCACCGAGACAGGCACATCGGCCAAGCAGCTGGCCGAAGACAAACCACAACTGGAAAACGACTTACAACCGGAATGACATTTCCCTCTTGGTCGTAATCCGCAGGTCGGCGTAGAATGGACAGATCAAGGGCCGCAACTCATATTCGGGTGTATTGAACAATGGCGCTAACAGAAACCGACCGCCAACTTATTTCTCAGTGCCTGGCTCGCGAGCCAGGCGCCTGGGAAGGGCTTGTGGACCGTTTCCTGGGCGTGTTCATTCATGTCATCCAGCATACGGCCCATGCTCACAGTGTCGCCGTTCGACCTGCCGACGTTGAAGACCTGTGCAGTGAGATTTTCGTGACGCTCATGGCCAACAACTTTGCGGTGCTCCGCCACTTCCGCGGTAACAGTGCGTTGGCGACGTACCTCACCGTCATTGCCCGAAGAATTGTGGTCCACAGCCTCTCGCGCCGGCGCAAAGCAGAAGCAATGGGACACGTCATCGCAGGTGCACCAGCCGGCTAGATCAGTTCACGACGAAATGCAGAACGCGGGCGGCGGTTCCGTTGCTTTGTTCGTCGTGCGTTGCTGCAACACTCACTTCGACGGAATGCTCACCCGGTGTGAGGTCAGCCGCGAACACCACTGTGCGAGGATAGTGCAATCCCTTGCTGAACCGGTGATACAAATTCACGGTGACTGGATCACCGCCGTCAATCCGGACTTCGAGTTGACCAGCATCTGGCCCCGCCAGCACATAGGCGCCGACTGCCGTTCCGGTGAACTCAAACTGCAGCTTTGATTCCGGCTGCGTTGCGACGAAGAGCTGCTCTTTCGTGAACCGTGCGCGGCTTGATCCTGGAATGTTCTTCCAGTCCGGAACCTCACGCTTCCAGCCTGACTGCAATTCCACCGCATCTGCTGGAAGAAACTTACCATGCACATAGGATTTTTGATCGAGCAATTCCGGCATCTCGCGCTTCACCGACGTGGCATCTGACGCCAGAGCTGACTTCCAGCATTCACTCAACAAATCTTTGATGAGTTTGGCGGCAATTTGATTTCCTCGTGGGGCGGGGTGCACTCCTCCGTAATCCTTCCACGTCAGTTTTCCTGACGTAATTTGCTCGGCCACTTCCTGGGCATGATGCGAAGTTGTCACGGCGTAGTGCTCGGCAACCTGCTCATGCGCGGCAATGCTCAGCGGCTGCTTTCCGTCCTGAAGCTTTGCGAGCATGCCTTCGTTGACGAAGTAGGTGATGACCACGTCAGCGTCGGGATTGTGTTCAAAGATTTGCCGCAGAATCCCTTCCATGCCGCGATGACATTCACGCGCTGCGTGGGCCGCATCCTGGTCGTCGTTGACGGCAAATTCCAGGAAGAACAAATCCACCGGTCCTTTCGAGAGCACATCATGCGACAGTCGAAACGCCCCTGTGGTAGAACAGGTGGACGAAATCCCGGCATCGGTGAACGTGAATTTCGTCTCGGGAAAACGCTGCTTGAGGAATTCTGTCACGAGCGGGCGATAACCGTTCATTTCGGTAATCGACCCGCCCATGAAAGCTACGTGCCCGACGTGTTCACGCTCGAACTTCAGACGGCAATTCTGAAACTCACCCCGCTGATGCACATTCTTCGGCACCTCAGCCGCTGCGACCGAGGCATACAATATCACAGCACAACTCAGCAGAAGAGCTCTCATGGTTCCCCTCGCTTCACGGCGAATCAAGAATCACTTGGCGATTTCAATCAGGAAATGCCTGGCACAGGAAACGCCAGTGCAAAGTCAGCGACCTCAGCTCGAATGACCGACAGGGCGGCTGGATCATCGTGCTTACTCAGCGCCTTGAGGATCCAGGCACCGACTGATTCCATTTCCGTTTCTCGGAAGCCGCGCGTCGTCAGAGCGGCGGTACCAATCCGGATTCCACTTGGGTCGAGCGGCTTGCGCTTGTCGAACGGAATCATGTTCTTGTTCACGGTAATTCCCGCCTCATCCAACGCGTGCTCAGCAACCTTGCCAGTGAGACCAATGGTCGTCACATCGCACAGCATCAAATGGTTGTCGGTCCCGCCGCTGGCGAGTTGAATTCCGCCGGCCACGAGAGTCTCCGCCAACACGCGAGCGTTATCGACAACCTGTTGGGCGTAGGCCTTGAAGGAGGGCTGCATTGCTTCGAGGAAGCAGACGGCTTTCGCCGCGATAATGTGTTCCAGCGGTCCGCCCTGCAGTCCGGGGAAAACGGTTTTGTCCACGGCCTTCGCGTGCTCTTCGCGGCACAGGACAAAGCCTGAGCGTGGTCCACGCAGCGTCTTGTGCGACGTTGAGGTCACGAAGTCAGCCACTTCGACGGGGTTGTTGTGGATGCCTGCGGCGACCAGACCTGAATAGTGAGCCATGTCGACCATGAGCAGTGCGCCGACTTCCTTGGCGATTTCCGCAAACTTGGGGTGATCAATTTCGCGGGGATAGGCACTCGCTCCGGCGACAATCATCTTCGGCTTGTGCTCACGTGCCAGCTTCGCGACCTGATCGAAGTCGATGCGATGATCGGACTCACGCACTCCATAAGCCAAGACGTTGTACAACTGCCCCGAAAAGTTCAGCGACATGCCGTGGGTAAGGTGTCCGCCGTGGGCGAGGTCCATTGCGAGAATGGTGTCGCCCGGCTTCAGCACCGACATGTAAGCCGCCATGTTGGCCTGCGATCCAGCGTGCGGCTGCACGTTCGCATGCTCAGCGCCAAACAATTTCTTTGCACGGTCACGAGCCAGTGACTCGATGACGTCGACGTACTCACAGCCGCCATAGTACCGGCGACCAGGATATCCCTCGGCGTATTTGTTCGTCAGAATGGTGCCAGCGGCCTGCTGAATGGCGGCACTCGTGTAGTTCTCAGAGGCAATCAGTTCCAGCCCCTTCACCTGACGCACTTCTTCCAGCTTCAGGGCATCCCAGATTTCCTTGTCCGTGCTTTGCAGCGGTGACATCTTTGACTCTGACATAATTGACTCAATTGGTTGACAATGCCGGGCCACCAGAATCCGAGGGGATTTGGTTCGCTCAATGTGCGAAAAGGCCGCCGAACGAATACGAGGAGTCTCTCCTCCTCCATGATTTGGTGCTGCGACTGAAGAGTTCTCTGGCACGCAGGACCTTAAGGTGAGTTTTATAGTGGTCGCTTTGCCCAAAGACCACCGTCACGCCCCGGATCAAGGCTCGCTGTTGCAACAGTCAGATTCGTAGGGTGGGGGCAGTCCGCGTCAAGCGAAACGGTACGTTGCACAAGCTGTCGGTTCCAAACAAAAGATCGACAACCACGTGATGGCCGACAAGCGGACGTAACCCACCATAACACCGTGACTTACTCTGGAATGGCTATGAAACTGAGAACTCATTCGTCACAACCTGTCGCCTGTTCTGCCTCATGGCCGTTTTCCGAGTGCTGTTCCGCTGGAAATTCCATGCGACGCGCAATATACTGAGGGATTCGAATTCACCACGAGCTGGCCGCGTCTGGCCGTAAGCCGTTGTAGTCAAAGAGGTTGGTTAGAAACAATGGACCGCTCAAAAACGAAAATCGACGTTAAGACAGCCCTCGCTGAAAAGTACGAACGCCTGTCCCGTAACGCAGGAAGTGCTCCCAAGCGTCGCAAATATGCATTCGACGCCCTGCGGTATCGCCGCCAGGTCGAGCAAATGCTGCGTGACCAGGCAAACGGCTAGTCCGATTTTTGCAGCCCAATAGAGCAGTAACATGAACTCGCCCGCCAGCCAGCCGTTACGCTCTGTTCGATGGTCCGGAGACGCCTCCGGGTCATTGATTCTGGTTGACCAGACTCTCATTCCTTTGGAAACGAGGGAACTCGATCTGCGAACGGTCGAAGAGGTCTGGGAAGCAATCAAAATGCTGCGAGTCCGTGGGGCTCCCGCGATTGGCTGCGCCGCTGCGTACGGTGTTGTCGTCGGCGCGCAAACTCATCTCAATTCGCCCCGTGATGCGTTCGTCGCACGGGTCGCTGAAGTTTGTGACTATCTTGCCGAGAGTCGTCCGACGGCTGTGAATTTGTTCTGGGCTTTGGACCGCATGCGGGCCGTTGCTGGTGCATCGTCGCTGGAAACGCCGCAGGAATTGCTCGAGGAATTGCTCGACACGGCACGTGCCATCGAAACGGAAGACCGTGAGATGTGTGCCGCCATTGGTCGGCACGGTGCCGCACTTCTGCCGGACAACATTGGAATTCTCACCCACTGTAACGCTGGCGGATTGGCCACTGCCGGTGATGGAACCGCACTCGCCATTATGTTCGAGGCCGCGGCGCAGGGGAAAAATATCCACGTCTACGCCGACGAAACACGCCCGCTCTTGCAGGGTGCCCGGCTGACGACCTGGGAACTCATGCAGCGGAATGTTCCCGTCACGCTCATTTGCGATTCCATGGCCGGCTGGGCGATGAAAGAAGGCCGCGTGCAGGCCGTCATTACCGGGGCCGACCGCATTGCCGCCAATGGCGATTCCGCCAACAAAATTGGCACATACAGCGTCGCCCTGCTCGCGAAGGCTCACGGAATTCCATTCTACATTGCCGCCCCCTCGAGCACGTTTGACCTCTCACTGGAAACCGGTGAAGACATTCCCATCGAAGAACGGAATCCCGAAGAAATCACGCACGGATTCGGCCGCCAGACAGCCCCCACCGGAGTCGCCGTCTACAACCCCGCCTTCGACGTCGTCCCCGCCTCGCACATTCAGGGCATTGTGACCGAAAAGGGGGTGATCTCACCCGTCACCACAGAAAACGTTCGGGCTTTGCTGGGCAGTAACGGGTAAGCATCTCACCACTCGGTAGCACAGACATTCCTGTCTGTGATTCAGTTCGCAGCACGGCTACTCTTTGGGATAGCCAAGCAATCGTCGCACTACGACATTGCTTCCCCATCGATTCAGCGTCTGCGAGAACACCATGTTGTATTCAGAAGATCCCCTTCCCGGAAACGAATCCGCAGGAGATGTTTACAGTCATATTGTTGAGGATGTCGTCAATAAACTGGCAAAGGACCTCAAGCGATTTAAGAATAAGCCGCTGGAAGAGCCTTGGTTCGTTGGGTTCGTCATTGCGATTTCTGAACTGACAAGTCTCGCGCCGGGTTGGTTCAAGACGTCGTCTCCCCGTCTCACCCGACTTCGAGAAGAGTACATTGCCTGGTGGGAGAAATTTGGGGCCAAGGTGAAGGTGAAAAAGGGCGTTCGGCGGGAAGAAGTACACAAACGAACGCTCCTGGAATTTGACCGCGCAATTCACATTAGTGGGATGAATGACCCGGAGCCCGCAAAAACTCCCTGTTCAGTCCGCATACGTCGGAAGTATGGGGGATAGATGCTGACTATTGTCCCTCGGTGAAATGAACCGGGATATCATTTCACCCTGCCGCATTCCAGAATATCATCTCTGCACCGTTCGCTGACGTCAGCCGACGGCACGAATGTCATCGGTAACCCACTGCACTCTCTTCACGGGAATCACACATGTACGACGAAAGCATTAAACTCATCGAAATGCCTGAGCACGACTCGATTTCGGTTTGCGTCTACTGCGAAAATGACGACTTGTTTGCGCTCGGCGAACGCATCAACGAGAAGTATGAAGACGCCTACATGAACGGATACAACTGGGACGCACTTATTCGATTCTATGTGGGGCAGCAGGCTCCCGAACTTATGGACGAGATTGGGACGGACCCCGAAGCGGGCATGTTCTCCGCGTACATGAACTACTCCCCTGAAAATCTCGAAAAGATGAAACGCTTCGAGACCCACGTGAGGCAAATGTTGGCCAACGAAGCCAGGCTAATGGCCTTCATCGACGCGAATCTCGACGACATTGAATGGGACTGACGCCAGACATGGCCGGGGCAGCGGGCATATTCACATCTGTGCAAGTTCGAAGGGGAACATTTCATGTTGCATCATGAACATGGTTTGCTTGGAAATGAAAGTGCGTGTAACGCGTATAACGAAGTGGTACGATTCGCAATTGATACGTTGGAAGACGAGCTTAAAGAATACGCAGAGTCGCCATTGGAGCGACCACGTTTCCTCGGGCTGGTCGCCGCGTTGTCCAGACTAGCAAGTGGTCCACAGAAAGGTCCCTATTTTGAGTCAGTCATGTCGGATCGACTCGGCCAATTGAGAGCGATGTACGAGGACTGGTGGGGCAAGTTTGGGAAAAAGGTGAAAATTGACTCATTGGCCAGCCGCGAGGCTGTTCATGAGGAGGCAATGCTCGAATGGGACTACATGCTTCATCTTTATGCGGGCTTCAAGTATCCCGAGCCACAACGCCTGCCACTGTCCGTTACAATGGATCATGGTGGCCTTCGCGCTGAATACCATCAGCGAAAGGCAGACCGGGCAGCGAGAAAGAAGTCGACCAGCACGAAGAAAAAGGCACCGCCCAAAAAGAAGAAATGAGGGTTCGGGTGACGCACGCCGTGCTTCGACGTGCATCAGGGCTTTCATTTCATGCCACTCAACCATCAAGCCTCAACGGCGTCTTCCAAAACCAACGGCTCGGCTTCATGTTCGACCTTACTACCGAATAGCCGCGTCACGCGCACATAAATCACGTAAAACATCGGGACCAGCACCAACTCGAGCACGGTGGAAAGCATCAGGCCAAAGCAAAGGCTCGTGGCCATGGGAATGACAAGCTGCGCCTGGAATGACTTCTCCATCAAAATGGGAAACAGCCCGGCTACTTTCGTCAGCGATGTCAAAAGCACGGGACGGAAGCGACGCTGCCCGGCCTCGACCACGGCGTCTTCTACTGGAATGCCTTCGTCAATGCGGGCGTTGATGAAGTCGACCAGCACAATGGAGTCGTTCACGACCACTCCCGTCAGCGCCACCAACCCCAGCATGCTGAACAGCGTGAGTGGCAGTCCCATAATCGCATGTCCACAAATCGCCCCCATGATGCCAAATGGGATGATGGCCATCACAACCAGCTAAATAGAACCGCACAGGATTCGGAGTACGAATCCTCTGGGAAGTACACGAAGCACGCTGCGAGTCGAAATTGATTCACTCCGATTCTCGGGAGGTTCTATTTAGTATGGGGGCCGCTGTCAGGCTGTGAATTTTTGTTTGGTGGTTTTGCAGAACGAACTAGACTCCCTCGGGTCGTGACTGAAGATTGGTGTTTCGGTTTGGGAGTCGTTATGGAACAGACTGCGAAGGATCCTGCCGTTCGGTATCAGCGAGCCGAACGGCGGCAAATCGAGTGGCGACCGTTGTCGTTGGATCAACTTCTGCCGGAGGATCACACGGCCCGGTTGATTTGGGCGTATGTGGAAGCGCTTGATTTGAAAGAGTTGTATAAAAAGATTCAGGCCCATGAGCATGGTCCTGGTCGAAATCCGATTGATCCGAAGATTCTGCTGGCATTGTGGCTGCTGGCCACAATTGATGGATTCAGTTCGGCACGGCGTCTGGACAAGCTGTGCAAGGAGCATTTGGGGTATTTGTGGCTGTGCGGTGGTGTCACGGTCAATTACCACACGTTGGCAGACTTTCGCGTGGAACACGTCGAGGTTCTGGATGGACTGCTGACGCAAAGCGTGGCGACGCTCTTGCATCAGGGGTTGGTCGAACTCACACGTGTGGCTCAGGATGGCATGCGGGTACGAGCTTCGGCGGGGAGTGCGTCGTTTCGACGTCACGCAACATTGCAGGAATGCCTGAAGGAAGCCCAAGAGCACCTGGAAGAACTTCAACGCGAAGCTGAGTCGGGAAGCGAAGACCGCCGTGTGCGTGCTGCAAGAGAGCGTGCTGCACGCGACCGCAAGGAACGTATCGAAGCAGCACTGGCCGAACGGGAGTCGCTGGTTCCCAAGATGGAGCGACGTAAGAAAGGGTCTGGCGAAAACGCTCGTGCTTCGATGACTGATGCACAAGCCCGCAAGATGAAGATGGGCGATGGAGGTTTTCGTCCCGCTTACAATGTGCAATTTGCGACCGCAACCGATTCGCTGGTGATCGTCGGGGTGGACGTGGTCAACGCAGGAACCGATGGCGGCCAGATGAAACCGATGGCCGATCAAATACAAAAGCGATACGGCAAACGTCCCGACGAGTATCTGGCAGATGGGGGCTTTGTCAATCTCGAAGACATCACCGTTCTGGAACGAGCTGGTATGACGACGTATCTCCCAATCATGGAACAGGAGCAGAAACGGGCCAAAGGAATTGACCCATTCGCCCCCATCAAAGGAGACAGTGAGGAGGTCAAGAACTGGCGGTCTCGCATGGGGACCGAAGTCGCCCAAACGATCTACAAACAGCGCACAGCAACCGCGGAGTTTCCCAATGCCGGTTGTCGCAACCGTGGCTTAAATCAATTTCGAGTGCGAGGTCTGTTCAAAGCCAAAGCCGTGAGCCTGCTTCACGCCCTGGCCCACAACTTTCAACGGATGTTGGCACTCTCCTCGCCGGCATAATCGAGGATCACCTGGCCAAACACAACTTTCGTAGCCCTGAACGTCTCAACTGGACCGGCTGGCACCGCCTGCCTGAAACATCCAGCAAAGAAAAACTCGGCCAAAACTCACAACTAGACACGACTCACCCCGGTCACTCAAAAAATGACCCGCCGGTATCGAAAAGAATTCCCTCCACGACATAAATTCACAGCCTGTGTGCGGACCGACAACTGCTGCATGTATTGAAGAGCCGAGAATTGGTACGCACGCCGTACCCTACTCATCCTTTAACCGGTAAAGCTGTTCACCCGCTTTGCGGACCAGTAGGACGCCTTCGTCTTCGCGGTTGGCGTAGTCTTCGACGTTGATTGTCGCCGGGTCGCGGTAGCCGAGGTTGATGGATTCGCAGACTTCGGGGGGGACTTGTGACGCCAGGGTGACTTTGACTCGGCAGTTTTCGACGCCGTTTTCAAAAGTACCTGTGCCGCGTACGTGCGTCGAGTGGGCAAGTACGCCCCAGGGGACGTCTTTGAATTTGTCCCACTGTTTGGTGAAGTAGTCGCGGCAGTGGTAGCCAATGCTCATGATGTGTTTGTGGTGCGTTTTCGACACGCTCTTCAAATGCGGGGCGTAAATAATGAGTTCGCCGCCGTCGGCCACGACCGGTTCGAGTTTGTACATGCACTTGCCGGCCGTCCAGACTTCGTCGTACATCGGCGGGGCGCAGGAGAGGACGGTATGGAACGGTTTCTCGATCCGTTTGATATGGATGTTGCCCGACAAATCGGCGGCTTCGTTCCAAGCTGACTCTGGTGTGCCGTAAAACAATCCGTGCAGTCGGGCGGAACCGTCGGGAGTGACGACGAACGTAATCGCTTTGCGTTCCTGTTGAATCATGGTGGCGGCACGATCCACCACGCGGCGGACGGGGGTGTCTTTCACGCCGATAATACCGACGTTGGTAATGAGTGCCCCCAGCCAGTGGAAGAAGTTCAGCAGGTCGGGGCCAGAAATGCCGGGGAAGAAATACTTGTTGCCGCCGGAGAATCCTACGACTTCGTGCGGGAAGACGGGCCCGAGCACGAGGAGTTGGTCGTACTCGGAGACGCGACTGTTGATTTGCACGGGGACATCAATGGAGAGGAGTCCATCCGAGATTTCGCTCGTTTCTTCTTTGGTGAGCGTACCAATGGTCGTCAGGCGTTCGGGACGATCCCACTCGTGGTTGATGAGCTGCGTCTGGTAGAACAGGCGGGTGCGTTCCTTATCTTCAATTCCCAGCAAATTGCACATTTGAACTTCCGACATGGGAGGATGGGTCCCGAGTGCAAAAATGACGTCGAGTTGTGCCACCACGGGCCGAATGCGTTTAAACAGAGAATCGAAGAGCAGGGCGAGCGGTGCGGTCCGCGTGTAGTCGGGAACAATGAGCAGCACCTTCTTCTGCTCAAAGTCCTCCAGCGGAAGTTGTTGGAACCACTGACGAACTTCGAACTCTTCCAGAATCTCGGCCATGTGTCTCTGCCAGGTAAACCATTCAGGGTGTTTGTAACTGCCGCCCGGCGGGGGCGTTGCTGAGTCACCGGTAGTTTCGCCAGAACATGGGAGGACGGCAACTGAGTTCCACGTGGAAGTTGGACGCGGGATTGGCGCCTCCAGGGTTGACGTTCGATCTCGCCGCTTCACCACTGCAATGAGCTGTAACCCATTTCTGTTGAATTGGTTACAAGTCCAATTGCCTCGTTTTGGCAATCTCAAATAGTCTTCACAGGTTACCGCCGGAGAGCAGTCCGCGCTTCGGTGTGATGGCGTTGTGCCATGCATTCCCCGTTTCAGCCAGGAACTCGATAGAAATGATCCGCTCGCTTGCGCGTCATGTTGGTCGATTTGTCCTGGCCGTCGTGCTGTTGGTTGTGCTGTTGTGCACCGTCGAAGTTGTGATGCGCGTGCGGCGAGTTCGCCAGCGCTTGCAGGATGAGACCGTCAGCACAGACGCCGAACTCATCCGACCGAGTCGGACGACGTTTCTGGAGCCGGTTCCACTGCTGGACACAGTCGGCGGCGATGCTGAGTCGGTCACTATTGTTACCAGTGAATGGGGCACGCGCGGCAAATCACCGGTACTGCCAAAACCCGTTAACACGTTTCGTATTCTCTGCCTGGGAGGTGAAGAGACGTTCGCCCGGACACTCCCAGAAGAGGAAACGTTTTGCGCACAACTGGCAACGTTTCTCCAACAGCAGACGGGCCGACCAGTCGAAGTCATCAATGCAGGGTGCCCCACGTCGAGTCCGCTGAGTCAAACATTGCGACTGCGTCAGCGCCTGCTGCAACTGCAGCCCGATTTGGTCGTGTTCAATTTGCAGTCGCGTGAGGTTTCGTTTGATCCCATTGTCCGTGGGTCGCTGCATTTGGACGAAGATGGTCATGCGGCGTATGCGGCGAATCCCATCTACACGGCTTCGACCAATCCGTTGCTCGCCAGCTTGAAAGAGGAATTTGCCACGGTGGATTGGGTGCTCGGTAAAACGCAGAACACGTTGCAGGATCTTTCCCGGAAGGCGACGCCACTCTCAGAAGAAGAACTCGGTCTGAGTATTGATGTCCTGCAGGAAGCACAGCAGCTTACGAATGCCCAGCGGGCGCACTGCTTCGTGAGTCTCGTCCCTGACACTTGGGAAACAGTACCGCCAGCAGGTGTTTCAGCAGAGCAGCGTGCGACGCCCCTGTCGATTTACAGTTCTCTCACTGCCGCGAATGGTCAACAGCGGATTGTTTTTCTCGACACTGTTTCCAATTTTCGACACCACACCCAGCCGCGAGAATTGTTCACGGCGAATGGAAAGCTCAGCCCCGCTGGTCATCGGCTGTATGCCGCGACGCTGGGGCAGGCTATTCTGCAGCAGGTGAGTGCAGGATCGAACCGACCCGTGCCTCAATACAGCGAGGCACCGCCAGTCGTTCGCGAAAGTGAAATGGTCCGGCGGCCAACTGGTCCATAAAGTCGACTACCGCTGAGGGCTTCCCCAAATCTTTTCCAGCAGAGCAAACATTGCGGGATCGTGCTCTTTGAGTTGCGACGCAGTGAACGGATAGAAGTCATTACGTCCAAAGAAGGCTTCGGTGTCTTCCGCAAAATACTCCTTGTGATTTGTCATGGCGTAGGACTTGGCCATTTTTCCGTCATGCCGTTCGACATTGTCATACGACCTGCTCTTCCGGGCCTGCTCGAAGACTTTGATGACCTCGCCGTTTTCGAATCCGACAACCTGATCGTGGTATGCGTGTGCCAGTTCGTGCAGCACAAACATGGGCATTCGCTTGTTTTCACGTTCCATAATCGCGAGGTTCGTGAATTCAATGCACTTGGCTAAAGACTCAGCACGGCCATTTTCACGCAACCAGTCAGCGCTGGGATGGTATTCCGCCGTTGGACCAAATCCCTCGTAGGGCGGGGATATCCACATAGGAACCAACTTCAGCCGCTCAACTTTTTCTGCAGGCACGACTGCGATGAGTCTGCGAATTTGTTCGTCAAGGATTTCCAGGCCGCGTTCGACCTGTTCGGGTTCCTGTTGCAGCAGCTGATGATGCACATACACCGTCCATCCCTGCACATCGCGTGTGTCGTAGTCGTCGTGGGCCAACAACGGCGTGACGAACGCACCAGCCACAATCATGAGGAAGAGAACCGAACTCAGGTGGAGACGAAACAATGCATCACTCGCTGGACAAAGTCTTGAAACGCATGCGCGGACTGGAAGTTCTACTTCCGAGTCAGTCTCTGGGCGAGTTTGCCAATGAGGTCGCCACATTCCTTACGGGCATCGGACAAACCTTTGGCGGACAGATTTCCGCCGCGGCAGTAATCGAGCACGACCTGTTCGGCATCCATCAGTTCTTTGCAGGCGTCGGGGATTTCGGAGGCGATTTCAATTGGAATGGTCGTGACGCCGTTGAGGTCGCCGTGCAGCAGCATCCCTGGGTTGATGCAAATTCCCCCGACGGTGACTGGCACGTTGATGTGCGGTATGTGGCAGTAGCCGTGCGAGCAAATGGTCCCGTTGGTGAAGACGGGAAAGCCAATGGCCTCAACCTGATCCAAGTCGCGTCCTGCGCCTGAAGTGATGAGACCGGTGGCTCCGAACGACTTGTAAATGGTGCACATGACTTCGCCGAAGGTGGCACTCGTCGTTGGCGTATCCAAATCCTGGAAAACGACGACCGGTGGACCGGGCAATTCGGCGAATCGCTCGACCTGATCGGACAGACTGCCGTACACGTCGCTGCTTTGTGGCGGAGCCATGCTGCGGAACGTTGAAGTCAGTGCAAATCCCACCATGGGCGGGAATTTGGGAAAACAGGACTTAATCGAGTCGTTCATGTAGCCGACGTTGCGTGGACGTACGTCGAATAGCTCAATGACGTTACAAACAGTAGGGGTGTCGTACTTGGCGAGAGCCGCGAGCGTTTCTGCGGAATTCTGAATTTGATTCATGGTCATTCTGTCTCAACCGGAAGAGGAATTTGTCGACAATACCTTTGGAGGGCTGGAGTCTAAATGAACGGGCCCTGCGCCCGCCACCATCGGGCGTCCTTGAACTGAAATCGTGTGAGGACATACACTTCCCACCAAGCAACACCTGCTCCTGTTTGGGCTTCGTCAGCTGTTCGTGGAGATTCACGAACGGAATACGCGGCACGACGAGTACAGGATGTCCCCGTCTGCCATTGACTATGGCTACAATTTCGAAGTTTGCTCGGCAACGCCTCATCAGTTGCCGAAGCAAGCCCATGTAACGTTCACCAGTTCAAAACATTCCAACCAGGGAGATGCAATCATGGGAGTGATGCGATTCGAAGTGCATCCCCCAGAGTTGGGGCAACCGTGGCAGGGGTGGGAATGTGCATACGTAAGCGGATTGGGTGGACGCATTTTTGCCACGCGTCCCGATTTTGATGGTTCCATTCTGACCTGTCGCCGTTCCCAAAACGACAGCGGCAAAGTTTGTGTGCCCTGGCCCGTTTCCGGTCACGGAATGCCCCTGGTGTCGACGGCGTCGTTGCGAGAACGGGAACAGCCTTATGTGCTGTCGCTTGAGCTGGCTCGCGGGAAGCTTTGCGAAGTACGCGATCAGGCTGCCATTTGGGAAATGGGGCGGATGAGCATTCCTGAAGCGTTTCGGACGGCCCAACAAAAGGCCTTTCGGGCGTTTGCTCGTGCCAGTTCTTGCGGTGACGAACTGGCTATCAAGGTGGGTTACGCAAATGAATCGCTGAAACATGCGTTCGATGCGGCCGAAATCCTTATCGGCGCCTATTCCGTTCAGCGTCTCGCCAGTGTACGCCGAACGCAGCGTCACGCGCCGGGACTCTTGGGGGCACCTTTCGAAGGGGATTTGTCCGATCCTCAAATTCAAAGTGCATTCGACACAACGTTTGACACCGTTTGCGTTCCGTTAAAGTGGACCCATATCGAGCCCGAAGAGGGCCAATACAACTGGCAGGCCGCGGACGACCTTGTTCGCTGGGCAGCGGAAAAGCGGAAAATCCTGAGTGGCGGCCCATTGGTTGATTTGAGCCCAAATGGACTCCCCCCCTGGCTGGCTCCGTGGAAAAATGACGTTCTCAATCTCCCCAGTTTCGTCTGTGACTACGTCGATACAGTCATTGGACGGTACGCGGGATTGATCAGGATGTGGGAAGTGTCGACGGCTGGCAATACCGGTGGTGCACTCGATTTATCGGAAGAGCACCGCCTGGCCCTGGTGGCTCGGACATTGGAAGCCGCCGTTCGCAAAGACGCCGATTCCCAGTTCTTCATTCGTATCGAACAACCATGGGGAGAGTACCAGCGTAGTGGCAGACACCGACTGTCCCCATTTGAGTTCGTTGATGCGATTATCCGTTCCAGCATGGGGCTGACGGGTGTTACGCTCGAAATTAACGCGGGATACTGTCGCAACGGCTGTATTTCTCGCGACCTGCTCTCGATTTCGCGGCTCATCGATCAGTGGAGCATGCTGGGTGTACAGCTTCACGTGGCGTTGGCATGTCCTTCGGCGACCACAACCGACACAAAAGCCACCCCCATTAGCGTTTCGTCCAATTGGAAGGATAAGTGGTCAATCGAGACTCAGGCCGACTGGTTTGAGCTTGTATTGCCGCTATTACTTGCCAAACCCGCTGTAACCGGAGTTTTCCTGCAACAGTTTGACGACAGTATCCCGCATAAGTTCCCGCATGCCGGCGCGATCGACGATACTGGAAAGCAGAAACCCGTTCTCGATGCGTTCCGAGGTCAACGGGGCGAAATTTGAGTCAAAGTTCGCGTGGTTGTTTGAACATCCGTAAAATGTTTGAACACTCAAACCGTTACAAGTCGTTAACACGACCCTTCCAAACCAGAACACTCGTACAGTTGTTTCCACGACATCCTCACTCGAAAACCGAAGATTCTGACTGGAAGACATCCGTTCAATTCCAATTCGCAGAGAATCGTAATATCATCGTGGGGATGACTTTGACGCAGACTCGCTGGGGAGTGTATCTGCAGGTGAGGGAAGGCGGCGCCAGTTACCTGTAACATCGTCATAAGGAACTGATTTTGGAATCACGGCCAGACAAACAGTGCGCGATCACTGACGTTGTCGAAATCACGGAACGGGAAGACCTGTTTCAGATTGTCGACAATGAGCAGATCACGGAGTTTTCGCGCGCGTATGGCAAGGATGGTTTCTCAAGTGCAGCATCGGTCTTGAAATCGACTGGCGTGGTACATCGGCGCATTTGCCGCCCCGGCATCAACGCGCTCGACATTGGTCTCGCCGTTGCGGAAAAACTCCAGAAGACGTATGGGTTTTCATGGTCGGATTGTCCGGCCATCGGACTGAGCCACTCTCACGCCGAACCAGACTCGCTGCACTGGCTTGCGAATCAACTCAGTGACGAGTTGGGAATTGACCGCGAGAAGTTTTTTGGAATCAATTTTGGCTGTGTTGGTTTCCTGGAACTGCTGCGACTCGGCGTGCAGGAATTCAATGCGAAAGGTGGACCTGTTCCACTGCTGACCGTTGAAGTGCCCGACGGCTGGCACGACGCGTCTGACCGTTCGTTCTGCGGTATTGTCTCCTCTGGTGCAACTGGTTCGTTGCTTCACAGCGGTGCCGGTCACATTGTGCAGCGGGTTGCGGTGGTTGCCGAGGAAGTACCACCAGCTCCGAACATGCCGCTGGAAGACTTGTTCTGGACTGAAACCAATGAAGTATTGAACTTCTACGGTCAGCCGGAAATGCGTACCGTCATGCGAATGAACGGTGGCCAGGTCTTCCTGTCGGGTACCGAACTCATGATTGGAGCGTTCCGCAAAGCATTCGCATCCATCACTGATCCCACTCGCCGAGTGCTCGTCGCTTCGCACCAGCCAAGTGGAAAAATGTTGCGGGCGATGATTTCCGTCCTGCGGACTGAATTCCCGAATATCGAATTCCTGAACAACCTTTCGCATCACGCGAATAGTATTTCCTCAACAATCCCCACGGTACTCTCCCACTTGGAGTCCATTCTCGAACGCTCGGGATCGGCTCCAGTTCAACCCGGTGACTACGTACTGCTGCCGGCCGCGGGAATTTGCATGGAGTGGAAGGCAACCCACCTCTCGCAGGGCTGGGCTGTCATCGAGTGGTAATCATCGAGTTGGAAACCTCTTTCCAGCAGACAGTGTCTTCAGTTCCCCATGTCTCACCCACAGCATTCTGCAATTGCCGATGAGTGGGTACGCAGTAAACGTACGGAACTCGCTGCTGAGCAAAGACAGTTGCTGGAAGAACTCGCCTTCCAGTACGGCGACTCTCCCGACTCCTACCTCGCCACCGAACCGCACGGAGAGTGCGTGTTCTGGGGCGACACCGCGGCAGCGACCATGGAAGTTGACCGCGGTAACTGGCACGCACCAGGGGGACTGCTTTCTTCGCCGGAGCAGAAGGAGTCGCTCATTCAACACCTCGCCGACCTCGCAAAGCAGGAACGTCAGGTTGTCTCGGTCTATTCGGTGGGTGAAAGTGAACGTCCACTCTTTGAGGACAATGGATTCGAGGCCACGAAATTCGGTGAGGAACCGTATCTCGACCTCACTACGCTGACATGGTCGGGGAAACCGTATGAATGGGTGCGACGCCAGACCAACTACTGCCGCCGCCAAAACGTCATTGCGGAAGAAATCGATCACACACCGCACAATACGCTGATAAATCCCAACTGGACCAAGCGTCCCACCGACGTGGGAAACATACCACTCGTTTCGCCAACAGCCGACGAATACCAGAAACTCACAGACGAACTCGACGCGATTCAACTCGAAGATTTTGCCGGCCGCGCCTACGAGCATCCGTTGCGACTTTTTGAAGGACAGTTCTTCCCACGCGATTTGTACCGGCGTCGACTGTTCGTCGCCCGGCAGGAAGGTACCAACCGCATTGAAGCGTTCTGCGTGACGAACCCCATGCAGAATGGTGCGTGGTGGGCCATTGAAATGTACCGCAAGAGGAACGACGCCGTCCGAGGCGTTGTGCCGTTTCTCATGCGCGAAATCATTGACCAGTTCAAAGCGGAAGGGGTGCATGAAGTCTCCCTGTGCATGATTCCCGGCCGCGGCCTCAAGTCCGGCACGAGTCGCGAATCTTCACTGGCTCGCTGGGCACTCGGGACGTGGTACTGGCTCTCTCCAAAGGCGTTCGACATTCGCGGACAGGAACACTTCAAGACCCGGTTCCGTCCCGAATTCAAAAACCGCTACATGTGCATTGCGCCGGGGGCGAGTCTGTGGCACATGTTTTCCTTCATGCGCGTGTGCGGTGCGATGGACATTTCACTTTGGAAATTCATCAAAGTGTCGCTGTCGTGGAAATCGACGCCCAAAGAATCCTGACCAACAGAGTTGAGTTGGTCATCTGTTTGGGACCAGCAGGCAGCCCCCAATTAATCGCCTGTGGTGCCTTCAATAAGCTGTGCCAACGCATTGGCGACCACGTTATCCTGATTGATGTTCTTTGGAATCCCCGCTTCATCGGGACTGAGTTGGGCGAACACAATTTGTGCTTCGGCGACGAGTTCGTCACCCACGTGAGCTTTGACGTCCGTAACGCCCCCTTCTTCGCGGGCGTCTTCCAGCGTAGCTGTGTAGACAATTTGGTCGCCCGGTCGGACATGCTTGTGGTACACGACCTTCGGCACTTTCGCCAGGAAAATGAGAGACGAGAAGTTGTGCGTTTGCCCCAGTAGAATTCCACCGGTTTGCGCCATTCCCTCGAGCATGAGCGAATGAGGCATGACTGGATAGCCAGGGAAATGGTCGTGCATGTGCTCTTCCGAGAGCGACACATTCTTCACTGACTTGGCGCGGACGCCTGGTTCGAACTCAATGAACCGGTCAACCCAGAACCATCGCATGACACTCTCCCGGACCCCGACGTCTCAACGGGGAATACAACCTGACAATGAAACTCATGGGCGCTCACGCCCCAACTCGTTACGAAATCAGTGAGACAATAACGCAAAAGGTCGCACACTTCCATGTGCGACCTTTCAATTTGCTCATCGGTCAATCGACGAGTTTCCGCCTGTCAAAAAGCGGAAACCAGCTTAGCCGAGTTTCGAGGCAATGAAATTGCAAATCATCTTCACTGTGAACAAGTCGGCCACGTTGCTGACCTTAGGATCTGCAGCGAACTTGTCGACGTCGGCGTGCGGCATCTTCTCTTTCATTTCGGCGATACCAGCTTCGGTAACGACGCCGTCCTTCACGAAACCGGCTTCGGCGTTCGCAAGGTTTTCCGGGAAGAGTTCGGCGCGAGGAATCTGAATGCCGAATGCCTTGTCCAACTGGAAGACAATGTCGAGGAAGTCGATGGACTCTGCGCCCAAATCGCCAATCAACGTTGACTCCAGTTCCACTTCGTCGTCGTCGACCCCGAGGGCATCAACCAGAACACCACGAACCTTTTCGAAAATCTCATCTTGACTGGGCATTGCAGCTCAATCTCCGACTGTGCCGTCTTGAATGTCACGGCTGTTGCTTACCGAAAAATCCCCAAACCAATTCAGAGACATCAGGTCGCCGGTAAGAAACGCCTGATGTTATCTTTCATCGGCACTCCGTAGCGTCTACGCGACCCACTTCGCGACAAATAACGCACATTGTCCAATGCTCCCAAACCGCCGATGAGTTGCATAAGCGGGCCGAGAATGTTCTCAAGTTGACATCGTTTTGGCAATCCTAAGCGGACCACCCCGGCAAACAAACGCAAACACCTCCCAGAACGACACTTACGACACACGCCTCAAAGAATTCCCGAATCTATCCCTCGTGGCCTCCTGGAGGTGCAGGTGTTTTCAAGGTGGATAGAAACTCGACAAGATCCCGGATGTCGGACTTCGAAAGCTGCTTGAACAGGTCTACCGGCATCCCAGATTTGCCTTTTGCCGTCTCTTCGACCTGATCTTTCGGGATGACAATGGTCTCCCCGGTCGGGGTGACAATTCGAAATTCCGTCTCCGACTCGCTCCGTACAATCCCGGCTAGGACGCGGCCATCGTCCATAGCGAACGTGATAGTTTCAAATCCCTTCGCGATTTTGGCGTTGGGATCGACAATGGATTCCAGCAGGTGCTCGCGGGGATTCTCCTTGGCGACGCCAGACAAATCGGGGCCGACCTCACCACCGCTGCCGTTCACCTTGTGGCAACGGCGACAGGATGCAGCCGCGTTACCGAAAAAGATTTCGCGGCCACGTTCGGCGTTACCGCCGGCCAGACATTCAAAGTAAGAAGTAAGCGGCTTCTCGGGATCTTGTCGCCCCTTGAGCATTTCCAGTGCTGCGGCGAGCTTGTCCGTTCCACGCTGCTGGGCAGCCACTTCCAAGTCGAGGCCGATTTCAGGAATGGCTTCACCAGTCAGATATGTGTGAAATGACTTCTGTAGAACTTCATCCGCTTCGGGTCGAGCCAGTCGGGCTAACACGGCAATCGCCGCCTGCTGCTCACGTGGTGTCGAATTCGAATTGAGGGCTTTCTCCAGTTCCCGGATTGCCGCCACAGGATTAATGTCGGCCAGCAAATCACGAGCGGTTGACCGCACCTCTGGAGCTGCATCCTTCAGTGACGCTTGCACCAGTTTCGGAAGCTGTTCGTCCTTGAGACTTCCGAGAGCGGAAAGTGCTTCGACGCGCACGCTCGCAGGGAGTTCTTTGTCGTTGAACAACCGAACCAGTTCCGGACCAATGTCACGAATGCCATACTTCGCGGCGAGCTTGATAGCCGACTCGCGCAACTTGTCGCTTCCGGACAACATGGCTCCGAGCGACTGCTGAACTGCGGCACGCCCTTCGTCCAGAGAGCGATTCCCGATGGGGTGAAACTCGTTCGTCACCCGGTCGAGTCGCGGTGGTGCATCCCAGTTGAGCAGTTCCTGAATGGCTTCGATTCGCAAATGCTCAGCAAGCTCGGAATTCGCAGCCATCCGGGCGATACGGGCTGCATTTTCGCTTCCACCAATTTGGTTGGCGGCATTCATAACGCGGCGCTGCAGAATGTCGGACATACCGGGCAAATCGGCCAGAGCAGCCAACTGAGGCAGGGCCTCGTCGAGGTGATCATCATGAATCGCTCGAGCAGCTTCTTCCACAATAGGATTGACACCGTCATTAAGGAACAGGGCCACACGTGCGTCCTGCTGACGCCGCAGTGCAAGAACCAATCCGAGCCGCACGGCGTTCGAAGGATGCGAAGCATTCTTGAGGAGCGTGTCTCCATCAGCACAACTTGCCAGTCCCATGACAGCCGCGTGCCGCGCGACGGGGTCTTTGTCTGCGTTTTGTTCCAGCAGCCCGATGAGCGCGGCAACCGCCTTTGGAGAGGGGATACGGCTGAGGGTAATTCCCGCTGCGTATTGCTCGCGGGGTGTTCCTGTTCGCACGAGGTTGATCAGACCAGAAACGGCTTCGCCCTGGAAATTGCGAAGACGCGCATCATTACCAAGGACAATTGCGGCCTGCGTACGGATTTCGGGATTTTCATCTGAGAGCAACTTTACGACAGACCTCAGATTACTCAAATGTAACTCGTGACTCGGTGTTGGGGGATTATCCAGGCGACTTGGCGCCTGCCGGAGCAGTTGTCCCAGTCCCCAAATGGCATGTATCCGAGGTAGCAAGTCGGCCTCGGTGCTCTCCGCGATTAAGTTCAGCACCCCCTCATCATTTCGGCCAACGAGCGCAAACTGCGCACGTTGCCGTACGCGTCGATCAGCATGCCCCAACAGCTCAACCAGTTCGTTCGATGACCGCTGCTTAAATCCCTCCTTAAACAACTTCGCCACGCCCTCAGCTTCCTTCGTCTCCGGCATGGCGAACGAGTAAATCCGACCCTTGCCCGGACCGTTCCAGCCATCGACCCAGTCGGAAATGTACATTTTCCCGTCGTAGCCGAAGTCAACGTCCGTCGCCAGAATGGACTGGATGAACCAGTGGCTGTCGGTGATTTCAAACGTCGCACCTTTCGGCTGCATTGCAAACGACCGGATGCCGCTATTCGCCGCGCCGCCACGGAAATCGGCCAGGAAGAAGTGGCCATTGTAGCGCTCGGACAATCCTAAGCCGGGGTAATACACCAGCCCCGAAGGACCATCGGCCAGATTAATAATTGGCGGAATGATGTTCGCCGGCTGGACGCGAGTCGTCTCATCGTTCTCGTGGTAAGGATGCCAAATGTTCTCCCGGTTCCACGGGCCACGGTCATTCAAATACTGAAAGTACATCCGCCAGCCGGTATCGCCACCCTGCACCACCTGCACCCAGCGGGCCTGATCGCCACTGTCGGAGTTGTTATCACCAGTAAATAGATTGCCGAAGTCATCAAACGCCAGTTCCTGAGGGTTTCGCAATCCGTAGGCGAATACTTCGAGGTCGCTGCCATCCCGTTCGCAACGGAAAACGGCGCCCGCATCGGGGCGGACGAGGTGCTTGCCTTCTTTGGTCAACACGTTGTAACCACGGTCGCCAATGCTGAAGTAAATTCGACCGTCAGGGCCGAGCACGAGTCCGTGCATGTCGTGACCACGAAACGCCACGCGCACTCCGTAGCCGTGATGAAATCCTTCGCGGACTTCTGCCTTGCCGTCGCCGTCGTCATCACGCAAATGCCAAAGCTTCGGGATGCACGTGTAGTAGACGTCTCCGTCGATGGCTAATACACCGGCTCCAGTTCCATCTTCAATGTTGTTAAAGCCTTCGGCGAAAATGGTTGCTTCATCGGCTTTGCCGTCTCCGTCGGTGTCGGTCAGCAGCCTGATGCGGTCGTCCTCTTTGGCATAGTCGACGACGTTGTCGCCGAGAAACTTGCGGAACATTTCCACGCGTTCTTCAACGGTCTGCAGCGACAAATCGTCCTCCAGCCAGTTCATATGGCCGCGATTGTCTTCCACGCCTTTCTGCTGGCGAAACGTCTCGCAAACATAAATCCGACCCTGCTCATCAATGCAGAAAGCGACCGGGTTCGCGAGCAATGGTTCCGCTGCGAACAGTTCGACTTTCATCCCGTCGGGGACTTTGAACCCCTGAATGGCACGCTGGCCTTCGTCGGAGGCGGACTTGATGTCGGGTGTGTAATCAGCAGCGGCCAGTAATCCAGACAGGACGGCAACAAGGGCCAGCGAGGAAATAATTGATTTCATAGTATTCTCCAGAGCGGGTGTGAACTCGTCTCGGTTCACGCCGCACGTTGAGCGAGCAGATCGCACAAAAGTCGGAGCCTCGTGCGTCCGCTTCAAATGACATTATAGAGCCCGCCTGCCGAAACAGTGACTATGACTGTTCCGGCAGGTCCAGCTTAATATGCAAATCTCTGAGCTGACGTTTGTCAACCTCAGACGGAGCACCCAGCATGAGGTCGGAGGCCCGTTGCGTTTTCGGGAAGGCAATGACGTCACGAATGTTCTCGCCACCGGTGAACATCATGACCCAGCGGTCGAGACCCAGAGCAATTCCACCGTGCGGCGGAGCACCGTAACGCAACGCGTTCAGCAGGAAGCCAAACCGCTCTTCCGCATCTTCGGGCGTGATGTTCAGCAAATCGAAAATCTTCTGCTGAGTCGCGGGGTCATGAATCCGGATGCTACCGCTGGCTGCTTCGTAGCCGTTGCAGACGAGGTCGTACGACTGCGCCCGGATTTTGCCGGGATCGGACTCGAAGTACCCAACGTCGTCAGGATGCACGGCACAGAAAGGATGGTGTTCCGCGTCGTACCGGTTTTCGTCTTCGTTCCAGGTAACCAGCGGGAAGTCGAGCACCCACAGGCAGTTGATTTCGGTGGGATCGTAGAGTTCCAAATCCTTGCCGAGGAAGTTCCGCAGTGCGGCCAGGGCGGCACACGAAACACTCCAGGTGTCGGCCACGAAGACCAGTAAATCGCCATCTTCGCCACTCATCCGTTCGATGATGGCCTGTTGTTGTTCATCGTTGAAGAACTTGGCAATCGACGAGTCGAGCTTCCCGTCGGTGACTTTGAAGTACGCCAGACCTTTCGCCCCGTACGTGCCAACGAGTCCCTTCAGGTCGTTATCCAGAACGCGGCGGCTGTACTTGTCGGCGGCTTCCTTAATGCAGAGGCCACGTACGAAGTTTCCATCTGCGACGGTGTTTTTGAACACGCCAAAGTCGGAGTCGGCGACGAGGTCCGAAATGTTGGAAATCGGAAGTTCAAACCGCAGGTCCGGTTTGTCGGTTCCGTATTTCTCCATCACTTCCGCGTGCGTGTAACGTGGCAGCGGAGTCGGCAGAGGTTTACCACGCACCGATTCGTGCATCGCAGAAACAAGGCCGTCAATAGTCGACAGGATGTCTTCCAGTTCGACAAACGCCATTTCCACGTCGATTTGCGTGAATTCCGGCTGACGGTCGGCGCGAAGGTCTTCGTCGCGGAAGCAGCGGGCAATTTGGTAGTAACGGTCGTATCCGGCCACCATCAGAATTTGTTTGAACAACTGCGGCGACTGCGGCAGTGCGTAGAAGCTTCCCTCGTGCACCCGACTCGGCACCAGATAGTCGCGAGCACCTTCCGGGGTACTGCGTCCCAAGATGGGTGTTTCGATTTCGAGGAATTCCAGACCGTCGAAGTAATCCCGAACGGCCTTCGTCAGCTTGTGCCGGATCATCATATTCCGCTGCAACGGAGGCCGCCGCAAATCGATGAATCGGTACTGCAACCGGAGTTCTTCGTTCGGCAACGTTTCGCCACGTGGCTCGAATGGCGGTGTCCGGCTCTTGTTCAGCAGTTTGGCCGAGGCGGCGGCGACTTCGATTTCACCAGTTGGCAGCTTGGGGTTGATGTTCCCTTCACCACGGCTGACGACAGTGCCTGTTACCTGCACAACATCTTCGTATCGAAGGCTTTGCGCCAATTCTTGAATGTCACTGCTGGTGTCGAGTTTGAATGAGATTTGCGTAATGCCGTACCTGTCGCGGAGGTCGATGAACACGACGCCGCCGTGGTCGCGATACTTGTCGACCCAGCCGGCCAGGGTTTCGGTTTGACCAACGTGCGAGGCGTTCAATTCGCCACAAGTCTTGGTGCGTAACACCTTCGTATTCCTACTCTTGAGTTTCGCCACCCCCACGTGGGGCAGCCAGGTGGCAAACGACGCGAACATCACCCGCCGAATCACCAAAGCGACGCAGTTTAAGTCCTGAAGCCTCCAACGGAAAGCCCCGAACGCAGGTGGGTGAAAATCTGAGAATTCGGCGTTCCTGCAAACGCGACAAGGCCATCCCACCAACGCTCGACCTTAAACCCTCAACCTTCGACCATTTTGAAACGCAGAGCACGCAGGGACCGCAGAGATTTGGGGAGAGTTCTCCTGTTTTCTCTGCGACCTCCGCGCTCTCGGCGTTTCTACCCTTCTTCGTACTCATTCACGACACGATGAATCCCGTTCTTCAGCATCATTTCATGGAAGTTGATGAGCGACCCTACTTGCAGTCCGGTCAGGCGAAGATGTGACAGGACCTGAGCCTTGTCGACAGGATGCAGTTTCTCTTTGGCCTTGCACTCGACAATGACCTGACCACTCACCATTAAGTCAGCCCGAAAACCGCAGTCGAGGTGAACAGATTCGTACACGACAGGAATGGGAACCTCTGTTTGAACCTCCAGCCCCATTTGCTGCAATTCATAGGCCAGACATGCCTGATACGCCGACTCCAGCAATCCCGGCCCCAATACGCGATGCACCTTAATCGCCGCCCCGATAATGGCAGACGTCAGTTCGTTGATGGACATCGTTTCTTCTCTTCTTTTTTGAAACACAGAGCACGCAGGGACCGCAGAGATTTGGGGAGAGTTCTCCTGTTTTCTCTGCGACCTCCGCGCTCTCGGCGTTTCTATCTTTTGTAATTTCTAAAGAACCGTGTCACGATTTCTGACGGCAATCTGCACGTATGGTTACCCGGTCCCCCAGTCAATTTGACCAGAGGTTGCCTCAAAAGAACACTCGTGCCCTGTTTTCCTCGCCTGCTCTTCTTAAATTGTTTTTGAAACGCAGAGGGCGCAGGGACCGCAGAGATTTGGGGAGAGCTCTCCTGTTTTCTCCGCGTCCTCCGCGCTCTCCGCGTTTCTAGTCTTCCTGCATTTCTTTCAGGAGTCACTCGTGGCTCCCCCGTACGGCTTTCGTATTCACATGCTCGTCCCCAATGGCCTGGACCGTATGAGTGACTCTGTGACTTGGTCGACAACGAACGGACAGCGCTGGCCGCGTCCATTGAAAACTCAGCCGACCGATGTCATTTGGCTATTCGCCGCAACATGGGCAGATTTCCGGAACGAAGAGAGTAAGCGTGGCACTGTATTTTGTGGACGTGAATCCCTCACCCGCTTCATCGGGCTCTTCGTGATGAGCCACAATGAGGTAGACATTTCCCCCCTTTGGCTCGAACTGAACGCGGCCGGCGCTGTCGGTTTGTTGCTCGTACTCGGGATCAAACTCAGGTTTCAGAGTAACTCCGCGCGGGATGAATGAGACTCGCGCCTCGGAGAGAGGCTTCCCCTTGAATCGCAATTCGAGGTCGAGAGTTTGCCCCGGTCCCATCGGAGTGACGGGATTTGAACGGGGAATGAGTTCGAGCTCGTGATTGAGAATCCGGTCAAATCCCGGATTCTCCTGGGAAATGGTATCGAGACTTTTGCTCGCAACGAAAAATGTCTTCGCACTCTTCACGGAGCGTTTGGGAGCGTAGCTGACAACCGCATCGGAGCGGTGTGCGAGCATATACAGCCCCGGTTCACCTGTCTTGAACCGTGTGGAGAAGAATCCCTCGCCGGGCGTATAGCCTTCGTCAATCAGAGTGGAAATCAAATCGTACTCCGATCCATCAGGCGCAATGACACTGAGGGTCGACGTTTCCGGCTTGGGCTTACCGGCAAGTTTGAAATCGCGGTGATCATTACCGTGATTTCCCAACTTAAAGGAAATATGAACTGCATCACCGACACGAACGACGTTGGTGTTGGTTTCGACCCAGGTGTCATGGGCCAGGGCCGTACCTGCCATGCCCAGAATTACGAGTTGAAGAAGTAAGGATTTCATTCCAGAACCTTTGTGTGTTGAAATCAAAGAGAAGCAGTCGGACGCCAATTTTCAGTGCAACCGGGCGAGTCACAAGCGAAAAGCTAAATCACCCGGCGATGAAACAGCGTCTAGAATTCACCAATCACTTCGCCGCCATTCGTGCTGTGCAGGCCACGATGCAAGTTGGCATCGATACTGTCGCTCAGAAACCGAACGGCACCATCGCCCAGAAGAACATTAGCACCGCCCGTGTGCCAGGACCGCGGACCAAAATAGCCTGTCCAGTGGGTGACGATATCTGGGACTCTGCTGTTTGGCGGGTTATAGCCGTTGGTCATCGAATTAATGGCACCAGTAAATGCCCAGGACGTTCCTCTGCCTCGCAAAGCTGGACTGGTACCGCCACGCCAGTTGCCGAATGATGTCCATATCGCTTCGAGGTCGGGATTTGAGATTTTGTTGTTCGCATTCACATAGCTGGACCAGGGGCCGCCCGTTGCATCGAGTCCCTGAATCGGAGTCACCGCCGAACTGACACCGGACGACCCATTGAGTGTCATGCGGTAGGGAAACGGCGGAGTCGTGCCGGGAGCAAAAGAGGTGTCGTCTCCCTGGCTCCGAATCGTCTCGCTCATGACGACAGTGTTTGATGTTCCATCGGTGAAATCACGAAAACGGACACTCGAATACTGAAAGAACGCCCCGTCGGTTCGTTGATGGAAGTCGGTGTTCGTCTGTTTTCCGCTGCCGTAGCTCACCATGTAGTTGATCCCGCCGTAGGCATAGGTCGCCCCCGAGAGGCTCACTTCAGTGATTGAAGGTGCGGGATCTGACGGACACAGGAAAAGCGGAATGGGTGTGGCAAAAGCCTGAACAAACTGGGGGTGTGGAATTTTGCCGGCGAATCCGCCAGAGAACGCGGGGAGCGTGAAATCCAGCTGATTCTGAAGATTCTGCTGTTCCACATAGGGTAAGAGCCGTGCCTGCACAGAAAAATCGACATCACGCGTTCCTGCCGGAGGAAAGCAGGAATAGGTCGATTCATAGTTGTGCAAAGCCAGACCAAGCTGTTTGAGATGATTCTTACATTGCGCACGCCGCGCCGCTTCCCGGGCCTGTTGAACAGCGGGGAGCAGCAGGGCAATGAGTACCGCGATGATGGCAATCACCACCAGCAGTTCGATAAGTGTGAATCCGCGATGTCGCGAGGAACGTTGAGACATTGGACTTCTCCAAAAAGATTCTCGCGGCACAAAGCCGCGTTGATGGTTTGGTAGTACGCAAAGAGGACAGCGCAGCAGAATTGCCGCTCCGTGCGCGTAAACAAACACAGAGCGGCGGAATCTCAATATGTGAAACAGGTCAGCGGTTAGAACTCGCCTACTGTTTCACCGTCGGCAATTTCGCCCAGATGGCGGAAGGTGTTGTAGTCGATGTTTTCGCTCAGGAAGTGCACCGATCCGTCGGCCAGAATGAAATGCAGGCCACCGACGTGAGCACTGGAGAAGTGCACAATGTGGTTGGTCGAGTTGGGAGTGCGGTGCATCGACATGCCTCCCATGCTCTGCCCCACGTGTCCGAGCACCAGAGAACCTTGTGCCTCGTTGGCCATCATGGGGTTCATGCCAATCATCATGTTGGTCATGCCGGAGGGCCGCGAAACGCCGGGCAGTGCGGCATACCACGAAGAATTCGAATTCGACGGGGCCTGATACATCGGAGCTCCTGTATTCGTCTCTCCGACAAAGTCTGCGAAGTGCATGCGTTCGCCGACCATAATGGTGTTGGACGTTCCATCAGTGACATCCCGCATTCCCTTACGGCTGTTGCGGTAGAACAGACCATCACCCTGAGGTTGCCCCGCGTTCATCGTGACGCTGCCGTAGCCGAATATGCCGACATAGTTGGCTGAGCCCAGCTCATAGGTTGTGCCACCGCCGTCAGTAACGGTGAACTTGTTGGGCTGAGGGTCAGACGGACAGGCGAATACGGGGAGGAATTCACTGCCATGTTCGGCGTTGTGATGATCAGTGGCGTCTTCGTTGAAATCGAAGTGGTTGTAAAGGGGTGCCTGATCGATGTAGGGCAAAATCATGGTTCCCCAGGCAAAGCCCGGTCCGGTTTCCATAGTCGCCATGGCCGTGTTGTTAATGTTCCGCGTGATGTAGCCGGGCGGAAAGACGGTAAACGTGTCGTGATAGTTGTGCAGTGCCAGCCCAATTTGCTTGAGGTTGTTCTTGCACTGTGAACGCCGAGCCGCTTCCCGGGCCTGTTGGACAGCGGGGAGCAGCAGGGCAATGAGCACGGCGATGATGGCAATGACCACCAGCAGTTCGATGAGTGTGAATCCGCGATGACGGCGGGTGTAAATGCGGGACATGTGTCCTCTCCTTGATGAAGTGCAGCGCGCATGGCGCTGCTGGTTGTTTTGCTGAATGACCGCGCATGCGGGCGCGGGGGAGAATGAGACTTACTCACGACCGTGCTTGGAGCCGGTAATTCACAGACAGGAGCGTCTGTGCCACCTGGCAAAGAAAGCACGGAAACGGTTCAGCAACTTGCTTCCGGCGGCGGGAGAGGAGGTGCCTCGTTCAGACAATTGAGTGCACAGCCAGCCAAGGGAGAGAGAGAGTCAGCGTGGACCACGCTCAACAAAGCGGCGCGGACGACTGGGATCTGGTCATGCGCTTCCGGCGGAACTGAGGGAGCCTCGGAGTTCCCGCATCCGCACGCGCGAATGCTTGGGCCATGAGACTCTTTGGGATGAGACTTTTGCTGACAGCAGCTATGGCCAGATTCTTTATCCGAGCCCTTGGCCACACAACAGCAGCACGTCCCGGCATTGCGTGACTCAAGACTGCAACAGCATCCCGGCGCCGGTGCTCCAGTTGCACCACTCACAAATGCTGGAACTCCCAGTGAATACAACACGCACCACACCGCAACGAGTCGTCGCAGGACGACCGTACGAGAGCGGCGATTGTTGAGGAGTTGTTGCAGCATGTTTGGTTTTGTGAAGCAGTCCAGTGCCCCAAAGCGTCCCATCAAGTTACGCATCCCGCAGACCAGATTCAATCACTGCAACGGGAGTTCTCAGAATTAGCGTCAGCACCTGCACCATGCGAGAACAAGTCTCCGGCCACCAATCAGCAGTGAACAAAAGGCCACGTCGGGTGTGCAACATTCGGTGTCAGCAGCAGTTACCGAGCAGGACGGAGAAACATGATGTTCATCACTCAAAATGAGCCATCGGCGACTGTTGCGATCTTGTGCCGGGGGGATCAAACTGTTGCTGCAGGCACAGGAATACTAACGGAGTTGACGGCACCCATGTCGGTGGACACGGACGTAGCAACACGCATTCAGCAACTTTCGCAGAGCGTCATCAATAAGATTGCCGCCGGTGAAGTCATTGAGCGTCCGGCCAGCGTGGTGAAAGAACTGCTGGAAAACTCGGTCGATGCACTCTCGACCCGCATCGACGTCGACATCGAACAGGGCGGGGCTGATCTCATTCGGATTGTCGACAACGGGGAGGGGATTCATCCCGAGGACTTTGCCCTCGCAGTAGCAAGTCATGCGACAAGTAAAATTCGAAGTGCTGACGACCTCTTCAGTGTGCAGACCATGGGATTCCGCGGCGAGGCCCTGGCGTCGATTTCCGAGGTGAGCAATTTCCGCGTACGCTCGCGACAAGCCGATCAGGAAACCGGTCTGGAAATGGAAGTCAACGGCGGGGTGGCCAGTGCTCCGCGTCCGTGCGGCTGTCCAGTCGGCACTCAAATGGAAGTGCGACAGCTCTTCTTTAACACTCCGGTGCGTCGCAAGTTCCTAAAAACACAATCAACCGAGTTCGCACACATCAGCGAGCAGTTTACCCGCATCGCATTGGCGAATCCTGGACTGCAAATGAATCTGCGCCATAACGGCAAGCAGGTCTACCAACTCCCCGCATCGACAAGCCATCTCGAACGCCTCCGCATGTTCTTCGGCAGCGAACTGGCCGGGCAACTCATTGCCGTTGATGGTGAATATGAAGGCGTGCGGCTGTGGGGATTCGTCGGGCATCCCTCGCTCAGTAAGTCGAACCGTAAGGGACAGTACTTGTTTTTGAACGGTCGCTGGATTCAGGACCGTTCGCTGCAGCACGCGCTCTCCGAGGCGTATCGCGGTTTGTTGATGGTGGGCCGGCATCCTGTCGCGTTTCTGTTCCTCGAGCTCTCGCCGGAACAGGTCGACGTCAATGTGCATCCTACGAAATCGGAAGTGCGGTTCCGCGACAGCCAGACGCTTTATCGTCTCGTCCTCTCCAGTTTGCGGAACCGATTCCTCAGCATGGACCTTGACTCACAAATCGACGTGAGTCGCGCGAATCGGTTCGGCAAGAAGAGCGTCGACGAAGACGACGAGAATACCGACGATTCCGAGCCACGTAGGCTGCAACAGGAACTGGTCGCCTGGACACGGCAGCAACTGCCCCAGACGACCAGTCCGCAAAGTCCGTTGCCGACATACCCCGCGCCGCAGCCGACAGGTGAAGCGTCAGTCAGTGACAGCGACGATGCAGCATCTCCGCTCGATGCATACGCTGATGACCTGTTCGCGACACCGAGTGTGGCGCGAACCACCGGCGAGTCGAGCAGTGCCCCAATCGTCCATGTCGATGACTCACAGGCTGCGGCGTATCCAACTTCTGGCCGTACGGCATTACGTGCCATGCAGGTGCATGACTGCTATCTGGTGGTCGAGTCAGAGCAGGGAATTATGGTCATCGACCAGCATGCTCTGCACGAACGCATCATGTACGAGTATTTGCGAGAACGGATTCTCGGCGGCAAAGTCGAAATTCAGCGTTTGCTCATTCCACTTACAATCGAACTGTCGGCGCGTGAATGTCATTTGTTGTTGGATCAGGTCGAATTGCTGAAGGAGCTAGGAATCCTCATCGAGTCATTTGGTGGGACAACCATTATGGTGACGGGGTATCCCGCCATCATGAAGAAGGCTGATCCCACCAAGTTGCTCCGCGACATTTCCGAAATGCTCGAAACGTCCGGTAGCAAACTGACCCGCCGTGATTTGCTCGACAGTTCGATGCACATGATGGCCTGCAAAGCTGCCATCAAAGCCGGGCAGAGACTTAGCTCAGAAGAAATTGAATCCTTACTGGAACAGCGGCATTTGTGCGAGGACCACCATCACTGCCCACACGGACGACCCACAGCTCTCGTGTTGTCTCGTTCCGAATTGGATCGGCAGTTTGGTCGGCTGGGATAGCCACTCCTGCAGAAGTCGTGACTCCGTCATCGCTTAAGGCGTATTCGCTACAGTCCGAATAATCGTGAAAGCTTTCCGTTCGGCAAATCTCCATGTCCCGCCGATTGTCGCTGTCATGTGTACGTGACTAGAATTGCGGGAGCATTCGGCAGTCCGCAACAGGGCTGTGGTTATTCCTTGTGAGGGTTGCGGACGAACCAAATGCCCATATCGGTAACGTGTCCCAGGTGTGACACCAAATTACGTGTCAAAGATGAAGCGGCGGGCCTTAAGGCACGTTGTCCGAAATGCCGTTCTGTCATCAACATCCCAAATGAGATCGACTCTTGGGAAACACCCGGCGCGATGGAATCGAATGTTCTCGACGCCCAAGTTGTGGGTGGCACGGCAGCAGCGGATGAAGAAGATCTCCTCTCTGATGACGAACTGGGCGAAATCGAACAATTAAGGCCCTGCCCGATTTGCGGCGAATCAATTAAACAACGGGCTCGGTTCTGCCGGTATTGCGATGAAGAGTTCGAACGTCCCAAAGATCGAGATCGATCTGGGCGACGACAGCCGCGGAGCAGGCAAGAACCAACTCAAGTTCCGGAAGGGGGCAAAGATACCATTGTCACGTGCGACTGCGGTGCCGCCGTACGCGTTCCCCCGGAGCGACTCGGAAAACAGTTCGCCTGCCCTCAATGCCAGCGGGGTATCGCACTGACTGTTGATGGCGTCCGACTGCCGGTGAAGACATTGCCCTCAGGTGGCGAGGTCGGGCTGTGCCAAATCTGTCAGACCAAAGTGACTCCTGGTGAGGAATACGTGGAGTGTCTGGAATGTCAGCAGGTGCACCATTCGGAATGCTGGGCGGAAGTAGGGGGCTGCGGAACATACGGATGCAAGCAGGCCCCTATTATCGACAAACCAAACGCGCCCTCGGCACAGCCTACATCGGCGTGGGGTGACAACAAAGAGTGCCCCATTTGTCGACGCACCATCAAAGCCGTCGCTTTGCGGTGTCGATACTGTAAAACGGACTTTGAATCTGCCGATCCCATGTCGCGACGAGAATTGCGAGCGCGACGGCGGGCGAAGCAGGAGGTGAATCAGCTCAAGACGGTCACCGTCGTGGTGTTCATTTTCAGTCTGTTCGGTTGTACGTCGCCATTTATGCTGCTGGCCGCGGCGTTTTACCTGTACCCTAAGCGTGAAGAAATTGCACGAAGTGGTCCACTGTTTGCAATCCTGATTTATTTGTCGCTTGCCATCTCGGCACTGTTTACACTCCTCATTGGAGGCGCCCTGATATTCCAGGCTGTTTCGAGCTAGGCGTTCTTCTGTTTTTGATTTGGTCCTTCGTATGTTACCTCCCCGCTTACGTCCTGCCGGAACCCGCGACGCCGGGGCGACCTGTACGCACTGCAATCGTGAAATTCGACTTCACGAGGCAGTGGCCGCGTGCAGTCAATGTGGTCGCGTACATCACGAGACCTGCTGGTTCGACCACAACGGATGCGGTTCATACGGATGCGTATCTGAGCAGGCGCTGGCAACGGGCGATCCCTCCATGAAGATTTCTATTGATGAAATCGAAGGGGCGTTTGTTTCCATGCCAGCCGCCAACGAGACGGGCGAGGCCGCTCCCTCGCCTGACGGTCGTCGCCGTCGCAAGCGCGTGCAGTACACTGGATGGAACAAGCTCACCATTGCGTCGTTCATTGTCGCCCTGTTGTCACTCAGCCTTGGGCTTTTGAGCATCCCCGTTATTGGGATTATCACTGGTCCCGCCATGCTCATTGGCTTGGTCATCGGCCCGATTGCCGCTCTACTGGGAGCTCTCGGGCTGGCGAGTCGCGGCCCACAACAAAAAGGCTTGTGGCTTGGCTTATTTGCCATTTTCTTTGGTCTGGCATCGTTTGGCGGCATTACGATCTACTTTGCATCTCAAATGGGGGTGATGGGGCAGCATCACGTGAATATCATGGACGATGCCGACATCGACCCCGAAGTGCTGCGAGATTTGCCAGCCCCCATTGGTCGTGCCATGCGGGCCAACGTCGTCATCGAAACTCAAGGGAAGTTCGGCATCCTCAGCACGGCGCTCGGTTCCGGCGTGATTCTGAACATCGAAAACGGCACGGCCCTGGTACTCACCAACCGCCACGTCGTCGACCTTGACTATGATGGTCCGGGCGAAGGTGGAGACGATGACCCTCTCCCCGAATCCACCCTCGACGTTCAAATGATTGGGCAGCCAGCCCAGTCCGGTTCCGTAGTTTGGATTGCCCCCTACGGAATTGACCTGGCACTGGTTCGCGTGGTTGGGGTTCCGCAGAGCGAACATATCGCCTCAGCAATTTGGGATATCGCCAAGACTCCCAAAATTGGAGAGCCGGTATTCGCCGTTGGCAATCCTCACGGCCTCAGTTGGACGCACACTGAAGGGAACATTTCACAGAAACGAATTCAGCATGCTGGGCCACTGTCGATTGACCTTATCCAGACATCTGCGGCCATCAATTCGGGAAACAGCGGTGGTGGTCTTTATGATGCCGCGGGACATCTCATCGGCATTAACACTTACACGCAAGACAAATCCATCGCCGAAGGATTGGGATTCGCAGTCTCGTTCGAAGAACTGCTCGACTTGGTGCCAGATGAGTATCATTTGGGAGCCCGCAAGACAGATGCACTCGAGGCCCCCATTGAAATCGAGACCCCCGTTGAAATTGAAGTACCTGTGGATGACGAGCCCACAGACAAAGCAAAAATCAGACTGCTGACTGAGTAACATTACTGGCGGTAAATGAACAGTCGTGGTGCTGCAGGTTTGTCGGCGACAGTTTGCTTCACAAGTGTTCCATGCGGCGCATTCTGATCGAGAAAGCTCTCGACTGCTGCCGCCTCTTCATCACCACCGCGATGCCCCGGATATGCCAGGACAGTCAGAATTCCACCGGCCCGTAGCAACTCAAGGGCCTGACGGAGCCCTTCGAGCGTCGACTCAGTCGTCGTCATGCACTTCTTATCGCCGCCGGGAAGGTAGCCCAGATTAAACATGACGGCGGCCACATTTCCGACAATGCCTCGCGGCAAATGCGAGATCAATTCAGCATGCGACGACTGAAACAGTATTGCGCGCCCGGCGAATTCACTGATACGCTTCTGCGTTTCCTGAATCGCGGCCGACTGAATGTCGAACCCGAACACCGTGCCCGCCGGGCCAACCAGCTGCGCGAGGAACAACGTGTCATAGCCGTTTCCGATAGTCGCATCGACCACTATGTCGCCCGGCTGCACGACGTCAGCAACGGCTTGTTGTGCCAGTTCCGTTTGCTGCATGGACGTCACCTAAGCGTCCTGCCCGTCAATAATCGCAACACGCAAATCCATGACATTCGTGCCCGTCGGGCCCGTCTTCAGCAGTCCGCCGCACTGCTCAAAAAACGTGTAGGAATCATTGCGTTGCAAGTAGTCGTCAATGGAAAGTCCAGCCTGCCGCACGGTGTGAATTAACTCGTTGTCAACAAACGCGCCTGCTGCGTCGGTCGGGCCATCTTCTCCATCTGTGCCGCCCGACAAGAGAGCAATGCCTTGAGTCGCAGATTCACTCAACCGCTGCAGTGCGGCCAGCACCAGTTCCTGATTGCGACCTCCGCGTCTCGGCCCAGTCGTTTCGGAGAGCCGTACCGTCGGTTCCCCACCGCTGATGAGACAAACCGGCCGCTTCAAATTCTGTCCCGCCTGCCCGAGACACCACTCCGCCATGCGGCTCCCTTCTTCACGGGCAATTCCGTTTTGGTCATATTCCTCAACCAGAACATCAATCCCACGTCGCTGGGCTTCGGCAACAGCCGCAGATACCGCCGTGTGATTATTCCCCACGATTTGATGCACACAACGAGCTGACACTTGCGGCAGCGCCGTCGCCGGTGAATGCAGTTGTTGATTCAACAACTGCAGGACGCGAGTCGGAATTTGTTCCGGCGTCAGTAGCTCGGTGAGAATCTCCAATGCGCGTGTCGCAGACTGTTGTGGCGACTGTTGCTCAGTGATGTAGCACGGCCCTGAGGCAATGACATCGAGGGGATCACCAATGACGTCGGAGATAATCAGGACCAGCATGAGTCCGGCATTGCAGGCGCGCAGCAGCCCTCCCCCCTTGATCGCAGAAAGTTGACTGCGCACGGCATTCAGTTGCTGGATATTGGCCCCGGCAGCACTCAGGTTTCGGACGACCGTGACTTTGTCTTCAAGTTCAATTCCGTCTCGCAGTGCGGGCAGTAGTGCACTTCCACCACCCGACAACAGCACGAGGCACAAGTCCTGTGGTCGGCATTCGGCAACACGCCGCAGAATTTCCTGCGTTCCCGCAATTCCTTCAGGGCGAGGCTCATTTACGCCAGTCGGACGTGCTGCATGCAAGTGAATAGGTTCGCAAATTTCGCTCTCAGTTCCGGCGGGAACATTGACCCAGCCAGACATGCGAGACATCCACTCTGGTCCCAAAGCTTCAATGAGCCCCACCGCCATACCGCTGCCTGCTTTTCCTCCTCCGACCACACACACCTGACTGTCTGCTTGTGCATGCCAGACTTCGTTGCCAACCGTAATGGAATTCGCGTCGGCCTTCACAGACTGAGCGACGAGCTCGCGTGAGTCGACGGCGCGGACTCCTGCTTCCCAAATCGCCAACGCGTGTTGTCGCAAGCTCTCTGTCGGCATGATGGAATTCCCCTGTTGTGCATCGGCACGCGTAAAAGAATCGACTCTATGCCAGTCCGTTTGTAAAAAACGCCCCTGCGACGAGTGGAGTTCCCCGCAGGAATTCTTCGACCGACATGGCACGCTTTCCTTCCGGTTGCAGCAGGCTTACAGCGAGGGCACCATCTGCGGTGCGTACGTGCAGCGTACCAGCTGGAGAATCGAGAATTGTACCCGGTGGGACCGCTTCCTCACGCTGACTCAAGGAAATCGGCTCGACACGCAGAATGAGAATCCGCTTGCTGCTACCGTCTCCACCATCCAGAAATGTCCAGGGATTTGGCCAGGGCTGCATGGCCCGGATGTGACAGTCAATTTCTCGTGACGTCTTTGTCCAGTCGATGAGCCCCGCTGATTTAGGAATCTTCGGCGCCCGAGTCACCCCTTGGGTATCTTGCATAGTGCCTGTGGCCGTTCCCGCTTCTAATTGCGAGAGAACCTCCAGGGTTAAAGGCGCGGCCAGTCCTGCGAGACGGTCGTGGACGTCCCTGCTGGTATCCTGCGGCCCAATCGGCGTCGTCACTGAACCGTACATGGGCCCGGCATCGAGCTTTGGTTCAATTTGAAAAATGGTAACACCCGTTTCTGCCTCGCCACACCAGACAGCATATTGAATGGGAGCCGCGCCACGATATTTCGGCAGGAGCGATCCATGCAAATTCACGGCCCCCAGACGCGGAATCCCCAGCAGTTCCGCTGACAGAATTTGCCCGTATGCCGCGACGACGAAAATGTCCGCTCCAAAATCTCGCAGCGTTTGCAGTGACGCGGGCGCGTTAACGTTGTCCGGTTGGAACACAGCAATTCCGCGGTCAACAGCCAGCTCCTTCATCGGATGAGGATGAACGTGCTTGCCCCGCAGTACGCGATCGGGCTGAGTGACCAAACCGACAACGTCATGTTCCGAATCGGCCAGCGTCTGGAGAGTTGGCAGGGCGAATTCGCCCGTGCCCATCATCAACACTTTGAGTGCCACAAATCAACTCGCTCTTCACGTGCAATACAAACAATTGACAGTCGCACGCCATTGTCGTGGCAGGCGATGTGAAGGCAAGCAAACGGGGCGATTATCTTCCGAAAGAGTAATTCTGATTCCGACGATCAAAATCGGCCTCGGTGAATCCTCGATTCACGTGAATATTGCTGAACGTGTATTCCTCAATGAGCGGCGGTGGCTCGTTGGGCCGCCTCGGGAATCCGAAGTTCTCTACTCGAATGGGATAACGTGTTTCCTTTTCGAAGTAGACGCGTGAAACGTGGTAAGGGAATTCCTTGCGAGGCACGGGATGCGTGGCCTCAATAGCTTCGCAGGCCATCTCCCCAATGCGGGCGTTCGGGTAATACTTGACGTCAATTTCCCCGTATCGGGACTCCCGTTCCCATTGCTCAATGAGCAGTTCAATCATGCGACGCATACCCATGTCGGAAATGGGATGACGGTTCTCAGCCGTCACTTTGGGATCATTCATTGGGAGTGAGACGGTACCAATCAGAGACGCCAGCCCCGAGGCTTCGCGTGCCAGGAGCTGATTCTGGTTCTTTCCCTGCACAAACAGAATTTCCCGCCCCTCGTTGGGCTCGCCAAACTTGAGGTACACGCTGAATGGCTGCTCACGCAGTTTCATGTACATCCGTTGGGCGACAAACTGCTGTCCCACCCATTCGCGTTTCGTGAATGTGGCGTCGTAGTCCTTCACCGCGTCCAGACGCTGGAGGGAATCGCGTGCCATGCGAATTGCAGGGGCCAGAGGATGTTCCGCCGGTTGCTGCTGTTGCGCAAACGCAGCGGTTTCCATCAGCCAGCAGCACGCAACCATCAGGCACGGGAAACCGGTCGAAACTGCGCGAAGCAAAATGCTTTCGCGACTCGACTCAGCCAGTTGGGAGCTTGGGAAATATCGCATCAGTGACTCTGTAACAGGTTATTGACTTTCAGGTCCAGTTGATCGAGGGAATTCTGATTCTGAATGATCGCGTTGCCATTTCTGTCGATTCGCTTGTCGAGCTGATTAATTTCGTTGAGTGAAACTGCAGACAAAGTCACACCAGCAACTCCCAGCAACAGAATCGACGTATTCACGGGATCCAGAAATCCAAATTGACCTCGGGCTGAAGGTTCTCCAAACACCAATGTTGCCCCAGCCTTGGCGCTGGGGGGAGCAACTTGCGCACTCCACAACCGAACCGGGTACTCGTTTCCGGCGACTTCTAATGTATAAAGGCCGTTACGCAGGCCATCAACCTGAAACCGGCCAGATTCATCAGAAGTCACCCTTTTCACCTGCTTTTCCGACTGAAACACAGCAACCAGGGCGCCGTCGAGCGGTTTTCCCTGTGAGTCAACGACCTGTCCATTCAGTGCGCCCGATGCGTCCAGCGCAATGTCGCGTGCCAGGTCCTGATTCGGCATGCGGTCTTGTGCGAACATTTGTGGGGGGGCAACCATCATCGTGGCCGCGATGGCAGCCAGCGTAAACGCAAACTTGGAACGAAACATGAGGTGAATTCCTTTTGAGAGAGGAGTGAGTCACTTCCATTGACGAAAGTGACGGAGGAGTTGAGCGTCGAGATCGATCGATTCACGCAGGTGATCGCCGAGTTGACCGGCGGGATTTCCCTGCTCGACATTGTGCAGATAGTTGGCCAGCACCTGACGAACTTCGTCGGGGCCGTGCATCATAAAATGTACCCAGGCCCAGCATTCACGGTAGTCGGCACCGTCCATTTGGCTGAGGTCCGACTTGCCTTCCAGATTGGCGAGATTTGGCCCCCAGCCAAACAGCAGGCGACGCTTGAGTTCCCCCAGATGCGGGTTGTGGTGACTCCGCTGATTCGCCTGAACCTCAAAGTATTCGGCGAATCCTTCATCGAGCCACATCGGGACAAATGGCAGCGAACTGTGCAGAAGTGCGTGAGTAAACTCATGACGCAAGTCGGTTTCGTAGCCCCAGTGGCGATATACGTACACGCGGCCACGGTCCGTTCCCGGAACATACAGCGCCTTGCGAGTCACCCCTTCCGGGACACGCGCGCGGAGGAATTCCTGGTAGCTGCTTTTCGTGCGGAACAGATTGATTTCAATGATTTGATTCGACGGTCTCAGGTGCAATAGCCCCTCCAAGTCCGCCTGCAGACCATTCAGCTCGCGGAACATGTTGTCCCACTCAGCCTGATCCATTGCGAATTCTGAACGAACTTCCACGACACCCCGCTGCTCCACTTCCACCCAGTCACCTGCTGCTCCCGCAACTTGCGTCAGCAGGCACAAGGCGACAACGCTCGCTGTCAGGCGAGTTGGCGCATAGCAGGGAATGAGCATGCCAACGTGGAACATGATCGCAGGGGAGGAATGCGAGATTGTGTGGGGAGGGGATGTGAGACTGGTTCGGCAGTATTTGCCGACCAGAATTAGATACCCATATTGCTCAAAACAGGTCAAGACGGAGTTTTCTGCTTTGCTTGTCAGATCAACATCACGAACGGCGCAATGTGTTGTCAATTAATCGTTTGAAGTCGATAAGCCAGAATATCAGAGAGCACGACGGTCCACTTGAAACACCATGTGTTCAAGGCCCGCAAACTGTGTAGTCCGCCTCGATTCCATCCCCAACCGAAGCGCGACCCGCTGCGAATTCTGGTTGACCGGGCGAATTAGCGAAATGACGTAAGGCAACTGCAGTTCGTCGAAGGCGTAAGCCATCACAGCCAGTGCCGCTTCGGTTGCGTATCCCTGATGCCAGAAGTCCGCGTGGAGCATGTAGCCGATTTCAGGCTCGATTTGGCCATCGACTTCCTGAGACAACAGGCCGACTTGTCCTATGGGAGTGCCATCGTGCAACTCCACGAGCCAGAAGGCGTGCCCGTCGCACTCGTAGCGCATGAAGGTCTTCTGCAACCAGCGTTCGGCACCGTCCCGGTCGAGCGGTTCGGGATAGTGCTGCATCACCTGCGGATGCGACAAGAGCCTCGCCAGAAAATCGATATCCGACGCCACAAAGTCGCGTAGCCGCAACCGGTCTGTGACGAATCGAGTACTCATGTGACAACGGGTTGGTGTACTGGCTGATCAATTGCTGACCACAGTCTACCAACCCGAGATGCGAAACTCAGCCATTTGCTACTTGTGGTAGCCCAATGACGTAATGACGTCGTGCAGTTCTTCAAAGGTAATGAAGCGACGACGGTGCATGAGTTTGTACTGGTCGACAGCACGGGCGAGTTCATCGACCTCGGGGCGACCGGAATCGCGCGAATCAGAGAACTGACGACGCTCCAAACCGCCACTCGTAGCGCCGAATGAGCGACGACGATCGATAAAGGGGGCCTGTTGTTCCGGGGCGACTTGCATTATCGTACTCCTGCAGTGATGTTCAGAGGCATGGGCGTGCCAGATGGATGACTCAAAGCATCTGCCGTACCATCCCAACCCTAGGTTGGAGTAGCCATTTGCGTCGTCCACCTTGCTGTTTGTCACCGTAAATCACGAAGCTCTTCTCCCTTTCTGACGCTTGTACCGATTCTGACACTCGAAACGCACACCGCATAACCAGCGAAATACCATGGGAACAAAAGCAACCATTCTCGGCAGCGGAGCGATGGCCACTGCCTGTGCCATTCTGTTGGCCGAACATCCGGACCAGGAAGTCAGCATGTGGGTACGCAATCCCGAACATGCGAAAGCCATGGCCGGATCGCGGGAGAACGCGCGCCTGCTCAGGGGCGTCCCCATTCCAGCATCTATTCAGATTTCCTCAGACATTTCCGCAGCGGTAGACGGAGCGGAGTTTCTGGTTGTCGCCATTCCGTCAAAGTACTTACGGAAATCACTGGAGCAAATTGCCCCGCAACTCACTGGGCATCGTCCCGTCATTAGCGTGGTGAAGGGAATCGAAATCGACACGCTGTTGCGGCCGAGTCAAATCATCAATGAGGTGCTCGGGGAACGAGCCGTCGTCGCCCTCAGCGGTCCCAGCCACGCGGAAGAAATCGCCCGTCGACTCCCGGCCAGTGTAGTCGCGGCCAGTGGCGACATTGCACTCGCCAAGAAAGTTCAGGCCCTCTTCACCACCGACCGGTTCAGGATCTACACGAATTCCGATCTCATCGGCGTCGAGCTTGCCGGGGCGTTGAAGAATGTGATTGGAATTGCGGCGGGAATTTGTGATGGCCTGGGATATGGCGACAACGCCAAGTCAGCCCTGATGACTCGCGGAATTGTGGAAATGAGCCGCTTTGGCGAAGTGCTGGGAGCGGAGCAGTCAACATTCAGCGGGCTCGCCGGAATTGGAGATTTGATTACCACCTGCATCAGCAAACATGGACGAAACCGGCTGGTGGGTGAGCGACTGGGGCGTGGCGAAAAGCTGACCGACATTCTGCAGTCGATGGATTCCGTCGCCGAAGGCGTCAACACCGCGCACGCTGTGCTGGAACTGGCCACAGGCAAAGGACTGGAAATGCCCATCACCGCCGAGATTTGTGCCGTTCTGAATGGCCAGCGATCACCAGAAAAAGCGACGCAGTCACTCATGCAGCGTCCGCTAAAGGATGAAACGTCGTGATTTCCGTTTGGATCGGAGCGTGCGTTGTTGCGCTCGTCTGCCTCGTCGTTTGTCTGCTCTTAACACTGAGGGTTCAGCGTTCCTGGAAGCGGAGTGAAGAGCTGCGTGCGCTCGAGCGCTTTTCACGGCAACGTGAGGAGTTGGAAGCCAAGTTTTTCCAACTGGCGGCCGCCTCGGGAAAACCTCGTGGTCTGCGCTGGATTGGGTGCGACTGGAAGCAGTCAGTCACATTTGCCCGAGACGTTCAAAGTGGATTGATTTCCGCCTTTGCTGGCATCGAAATTCGGTTCGAAGCCATTGCAGGAAGCGAGATGGAAGAAGTCGCCGCCGTCGGTGACGTGCGCGATGCCTCCGCCGTCTTCCACTACCAGAATGGTTCCTGGGGAACCGGCGGCAAAGCACTGTTCAACATGCCACCCGAACTGGCAATTGAACGTCTGGCGGGGCAGTTCACTCCGCTGGATGCTCCACCCCTTAAGTAGCCTGACAATCGTTTGAAGGTCGATTTGAGCTACTGCTTCTTGCTGCGTAACGCCAGCGGTGGACTAAGTACTTCACTAATCAAAATGGCCTGCCGGACTCCCTTGCGGCTCTTCAGCAGGGCTCGAACCGTGTCAGCGGCGGTCATTGGTCGCCCCGTGGTTTCGCGTCGAGCACGTGCACCACTTGTCGAAACACCCAAGTCCTTTTTCACCGCGTTATCAACAAAATGCGGCAGGTCCTGAGCAACATGTTGAGACAAGTGCGGCGACATTGCGTCGCGGACGTGCGCGCCAACCGACGACTCAATGTGCCGGTCAGCGAGTGATTCACGTTTCGGGGGCGCAGTGACGGGCTTGCGTGGAGCCGGTTGCTGGGTCGGCTGTTCGCTCCGGCCCGACTGTTCGCGCCACACTTCATCCCGCGAACGGGGTGACCGACGTGGCGGACGGCGTTTCGGCTGTGAAACAACCACAATGTCGTCGTCCTCAATGAAGTCGGATCGTGACGAGCGACCTCGATTGCTCTCGTCCATGAAATCATCAACCTCGTTTCCGCGCCGTCCACGACGTCGTTCGCGGTCATGTCGTCGTTGATTCATTTCGCTTTGCCTCGTCAGTTTGATGATCCAACCAATGATGCTCACAAACACCAGTACGGCAGCAATAAACTCTTCCACTGCAGCGACTCCACGGATGTTCCAGGAGTAGTCACGGGAGAAACGGGCGACTTCCTACACGTCCACATTCGGAGCAACCTGATCGCCCACCCCGGCAATCGCAGCTCTCATACTTGTATCGGCCTGAACATTCTTCAAATTGTAGTAATCCATGAGTCCAATTTTGCCATCGCGAAATCCTTCGACAATGGCCATGGGTACCGAGGCTTCCGCCAACACAACTTCGGCGCGATTCCGCTGGCTCGCAGCAATCATTTCCTGTTCGCGAGCAATTGCCGCAGCACGACGCTGTTCGGCACGTGCCTGGGCAACTCGCATGTCCGCTTCCGCTTGATCGGCCGAAAGTCGGGCACCGACGTTTTCCCCGACATCGATGTCGGCAATATCAATCGAAACAATTTCGAACGCGGTATTCGCTTCCAGTCCCTGATTCAGCACCGTCTGCGAAATCATGTCCGGATTTTCCAGAACCAGTTTGTAGGAAGGCGTGGAGCCAATGGCCTGCACAATCCCCTGCCCCACACGAGCAATAATGGTTTCTTCGGTGGCACCACCGATCAGTTGCTGAATGTTCGTGCGAACGGTCACACGGGCGCGTGCCTTCAATTGCACGCCGTCACCAGCCAAAGCATCCAGAGTTCCAATGGTCTTTCTGGGATCGGGACAGTCAATAACACGAGGATTCACACTCGTTTTCACGGCGTCCAGCAAATCGCGTCCGGCGAGGTCAATTGCCTGGGCCACCTGCCAGTCCATGTCAATTCCAGCCCGATGTGCTGCAACCAGTGCCTTGACCACGTTGAGCACATTCCCGCCAGCGAGGTAGTGAGCCTGCAACGCCTGATTCGTCACGTCATAAGAGTCCGTCACACCCGACTGAACGGCCATAATCTTGGCTCGCACAATGACCGCCGGATTCACATTTCGAATCGACATGACAACCAGGTCAATCAGATTGATTCCGGCCTTGGAGAAATAGCACTGGATGTACAGTCCGATGTACCTCGCCAGCAGCGCCAGTACGACCAAACCGATGATGGCAAAGAAAATTCCGCCAATGACGTAGGGAACCATGCTTCCTACCCTTAACTTCTGGAACAATCAGGAGTCTGTTTTTTTGTCCAACGGGGCACTCTGGTCTCTCTGGCGTCGTCAAACAGACCTCCCCAACTCTAGGATGTACTTGCAGCCAGTGCGTAAGTCAAGCTGATCACGGAATTACCGCACGGTGACTGGAAGTTTCCCTTCGGCACGCTGGCACCATCTTGACAAAAGGCGACGAACTATTCGGCATCTCCCGGCCAGAGTGGACGACCCCGACCGTCAAGAATGAGACCCACTGTTCCGCCTCGCAATGTGGTGGTTAAGCGTTGACCGGGACCGGCTCCGACGTCGAAACCCGACTCTGGTTCCAGCACGGCTTCCACCTGCGCGCCAGGAGCGAGTGGCAAGACCTTCAATTCGCCGCAGTGCAGCGTCCCTTTTTCTGAAAGTGCTCCACTGAACGAATACCGCAGGCAAGGCTTGTCGGCACGTTTCACGCCGCGAGGGGCGACCGCAGTCCCGAGATAAATGAGGCAGTCTCGCTCGAACACCTGCAGAGCAGCTTCAGGATGCACCGAAGCCAGCACTCCCAAATGCGGCATCATGAAAATGCTATCCTTGGCCAGTTCGGTGACGCCTTCAGGCTCGAAGGCGTCTAACAGCATCATGGCGGTTTGTTTCATTTCAGGAGCGTGCGACAACACCCCGCCGGAAGCCACCAGCAGATTCAGCTTCATGTTGTTAACAATGGTTTGTCCGCTCATTTCCTGAGAGAACGTGTCCCCCACGGTCCGCTGCTGCTGCACGCCTTTGAGAGTGGTTGCGAATTCTTTGTGCTGCTTGTACGCCAATCGCAACGCCTCGCGAGCCACCGCCTGTTCGAATTCGAGAGCCTCTGCCGTTTGCGGGATGGTCGTGGGGCGAATCATTTTGTTCTTTACGCGATTACGCAGCTCGCGTTCGTCCATCGATTGACCAACCCAGCGCAGCACCCGTTCCATCCCGGCTTCGGCGCAGACGTTGGAAATGGAGTAACTCATCCCCAAATTCGCACTCACGGTCCGATTGAATACCGGCGTTCCATCTGGCCCATCGAAGACGCTGAACACGTCCGTCGTCGCCCCTCCGATATCGACTCCCACACAGTTGATGCCGCGAGCCTTGGCAATGGCCTGCAGAATATCACCCACGGCCCCTGGCGTCGGCATAATGGGAGCGTCGGTCCAGGACATAAGTTTGTCGTATCCGGGAGCGTGCGCCATGACGTGTTCCAGGAACAGGTCGTGGATCATGTCGCGGGCCGGGGCAAGATTCTCCCGTTCCAGAATGGGGCGGACATTATCGACGACCGACAGTGCAATGGAGTCATCAAAAGTTTTGGCAACGAGTGCGGCGGCCTGATTGTTCCCCGCGAAAATGACCGGCATTTGATAGTTGTTACCGAACCGGGGCTTGGGTTTCGCCGGGGCGATCAGTTCGGCCATTTGCACAACGTGTTTCTCAGTTCCTCCATCCGTTCCACCCGCCATAACGACCATGTCAGGTCTCAAATCACGAATCCGTTGAATTTGCTCGTGCGGCCGCCGCTTGTCATTCGAGGCAATGAGGTCCAGAACAATCGCACCGGCTCCCAGCGCAGCCCGTTGTGCACTTGCTGCCGACATTTCACGAACAACGCCGGTCACCAGCACCTGCAATCCACCTCCCGCACTGCTGGTGGAAATGTAGATGTCGCAGCCTACTTTGCCGTTGGCAGGTCGGATGATGTGCCCCTCGTCATCGACCAGTCGCCGCCCCGCCAGTTCTCCCACTTCGGTCGCCGCATTCACCACGCCCGCCGTCACGTCGGCCACAGGTTCCTCAACCGTTGTCGGAGCTTCACCCCGAAACGTCTGACGATACGTACCGTCAATCTTCTCAATGAGGATGGCTTTGGTGGTGGTACTACCACAGTCGGTGGCCAGAATGACATTCATTTCATCTGGCGACTTGGCTGGTTTCTCGTTCATTCCATGACCACAGGCAACGGGGACAACGTCGAAATAGGCAAATGTCACCGTGGAGGGTATCGATTGTCCCGGGCGTTACCAAGCTGACATCGAAGTTGTTTTTGACACCCAACTCACCGCGTCAGAGAAATTCGACAATACCACCAGCTCAGCGCAACCGACAACACGACGTGGACACACTGCAACAATTGTGATCCGAACACGTGGTAGTGCTGTCGAGGCGTCATTTGCTCGATGGCAGGTTAAGCTTGATATCCGACGGCCACGTAATGTATTCGCCGAATCGCTTGCTCTGCTTGATTGTGCCGCCCTGGCTCATCCCGAGATTCGTCAACCGCCAGGAGTCTCCCTGCTTTGCGATGAAACCAAGTTCGCAGAGATGTGCGAACATTTCTTTCGATGAACGTTGATGAAGTTTGGCCAACCTTGTTGTGGACAACATCTCCAAACTAAGCGAATCATCGTCGGCATTCTGTTCAACGTCAAACTCGCCTTGAGGCACGACTTTCTCAACTGAGATTTTGACCTCATCGCTCACTCGAATCAGTCGTTGGGCTTCAGCATACGTATCGCTAAACAACTCGGAGTCGTCATCGCGTGTGATGAGAATTCCCATTTCATTGTTATTAACCTGGGAAAACTCGTACATGTTCATTGATGTGACTATCGCCCAAGATTCGTTCATGTAGCACTTCGCATGAAGATTCTTGCAGAAACTGCAACGAACAAATGCCAATGACTTCAGCCAGTTTGTTTCGTCGGGATGAAGTTCGTTTTTCCCATAGACAATCCGAATGTCAATCTTCATTCGATCCTTGTCTTCAAGCAGTTCGCGAATGCGATCATTGAACTTCAAATACGGACTGATAATGACCAATCGCTCACGCGCACCTTTCAGCAACTCCTCAAGGTGGTACGTAATCGCCGAAGTGTTCAAGAATTTCGCCATCAGTTGCCCCTACCCGAATGGTGTGTCGTTTTTCACAGCGTGAAACACTCTAACCTCAACGATGTACAGCAAACAGCCTGACATCAAAGTGCAAGTCTTCCGCAAACGACCGACCCCGGTGCATTAACACGGATTCTCCTGATCCCCAAACTCCTCCGCTTGGACACCAGGAAAGCGTGTGCCACGTGCTCTGTGAGCGGTGCAGACAAAAGTTGGACGACGAACATGACGACAACGCCGACATGGCGGACGCCGCCAATATCCGTTCCACCCGGGTGCCAAAGTTCGGGCACCCGGGTAGAAACCGCGTCCTCGTTTAGTCATTTGATGACGTAGAAGTATTCACCGTTGTTGGAATAATCTTCGTTCTTTCCGAACCGTAGTGTGCGCTTGCCCCATTTCTTGGGAGGGTGATTGTATTGGTCATAGACCACCAATCCCTCCTTGGTTTCTTTGACAAAGATGGCCGCATGATCGTTCAGGAAGCGGTCGCTGTTTTCCCGGAACGAGGCGATTGCTGTGCCTGGCAAAATCTTGTTGCCTTTCACTTTCTTGCCCTTCCGCCAAGTTGCGGTCTTCCCCAACGGCTTCCCGGCCTTGTAGAAAACGTACTGAACACCGGTTGCACATTCACCCTTCGTTCTGTTCCACCCCTCGTCGTCAGACAAGACCTGCCCAACAAAGGACTCTGCATGTGCGAGTGTTACATTCTTGCCTTCAGTCATAGTTCTTAACCCCCGTTAACTGGTTACCGAGCGTTCGAGCTGAGACGCCCGGAGCGGACGGCTGCCTTATCCGTTCGTTTGACGTTAGCCAACCTGGGTCTGCCGAGCAAGGCAGCCAACGGTGGAAAGTCACCCCGCGAGTGAGAGGTTGAGCTTTAGCAATGAGCCGCAGCACTTTCTCCCTGTTCCCAAGATCTTCGGCTCGGGACCCAATTTTGGGAGGATGTTGTCGTTTGACATCAATGTTGACCAGGACTGAACAGGCGGGGTCTTAGTTTTCGGGATTATCGCTTTCTGGAAAGCGTTCCCAAGCAAGATGGATTGAAGCCGAGGGGGATCTGTAGTTAATTCTCCACGTCCTTCTGCCGCTCCACATGTTCCAGCACCGCCTCGATGAATGCGTCTTGAATATGAGGCGGCGCGGCGTGGCCCATAAGGGGTTCGGTGAGGATTTGCTTCTTTCCCTGGAGTTGATTGTAGGCGGCGTAGCAGCTGGTGGGTGGGCAGACGGAGTCGATGAATCCGACGCTCATAATGGCGTCCGCTTTGCAGCGGCTGGCGAAGTTGACTGCGTCAACATAGCGGGAGGCTTCCAGAATTTGCGGATCGGGTTTGCCGTCGCTGCCCTGCGGCACAAGTTTCGGCCAGCCGTTGATGCGGTCGGCTGCGCGGCCTGAATGATCACAAATCGCGGGGACTCCGGTGGCCACGAATGTCACTCGTTCATCAAGCCCGCCCGCGACGAGGGCCTGGCCTCCGCCCTGACTGTGCCCAATGACAATGACGGTCTTGCCATCCCACTCGGGTTGGGCCGTGAGGAAATCAATCCCGCGGACGAGTCGGAGGAACATCCCACGAAAGTAGGAGGCATCACGGCCTTCGCGGCCCGCGTAGCGATAGTCTTTCAGCGGTCCATTCGTCTGCTCCTCGTAGAACTCGTTCGGCTTTCCGTTGGGAATACCGTGAGCGTTCATATCCATGGAAAGCATATTCGCCTTCGCCCCTTTGACCGCGTTCCCCAGGCTCGAACTGCGAACGCCCGCACCGTGTACCCACAAAATAGCAGGCAACGATTTGGGAGCCGCCTCTCGCGGTTTTGCGAAATAGCCGGAGACTGGAGCGTCACCCAGGCAGGCCACTTGCGCGTCGAAACAGAGGATTGACGCATCTGAGTTGTCGACGGGCGTCAGCTTCGGCGTGGCAGGAACTTCGGCCAGCAGTTTCTTTTGGCCGGCCCAGAACTCATCGAAGTCGTCCGGGACTGGCAGACTCAATTCGATTTTGGTGGGCGAGAATGCTGCACCTGCCATCGCAGTGACGGTCTTGTTGTCCGGCGTCTGGAACTTCACCTGACATCGTACCACACCAGGCGATTTCAGCGAGACTTCCACGGAATTCCCCTCGGCCAGATTCAACGTCCCGCTGGGATAGCGGTCATTGTGTTCCGGCAGAAAGTCATCGACGGCGTACGAGACTGTGCCCGACTCGACAGCGGCATCACCGTTGGTGAGAGTGATTTGAAACTTGGCTGTTTCGCCCACCTCGTAAATCGCACTCTCACGTTCCGCGACAACCTTGAGAGCAAACTTGTCCTCAGCGAGCAGCAATGCGGATTGCAGAACGAACACCGAGGCGGCGAGGAATTTGAATGACTGAGGAATTTGCATGAGGATGTCTTCTGGTGAGTCGTTGAGATTCGATCGAGATTAAGTCGGCTACAAACAATTGATTCGATTCAATTGGCCGTCAGCCCATCAAGAAATTTGAAGAACTCCTGCGTAGCCGGGTCGTCGGATTTGCCGAGGTCGTTGTTCAGGCGACCGTGGTTGGTGTCTCCTTTGCCGTAGGCCCGGGCCGGAATACCGGCTTCTTGCAGGACTGCTTCGAGACGCCGGGCTTGAGCGGGAGTGTCAGGATTCCCAGCGAAGTACAGCAGCAAGAACGGCGGGATGCCTTTTTCTTTTGCCACGTGCGTGACGGCAGAGAAGTCGACGTGTTTTTCGGGATCATTCCCGAACTTCTGTCGATGGCCGAACGTGAACATTTTGCCGCCGTACAGCGTTTGCCGCATTTCGGCAGTCATGATGATTTTCGGAATGTCGTACGTGTCACCATCGACCGGGATGCAGCCTTTCAGGACATCGAACGAAACACCCTCGGCATTCAGATAACGATTGTCGATGCAAATCAGCGCCGCCAACTGAGCACCGGCCGAGTGCCCGCCAACAAAAATTCGATCGGGATCACCGCCGTATTTCGCAATGTTCTTCTGGACCCAGCCCAGCGATTTGGCCACATCGCCGGTCAGTTCTTCCATGGTGACATCAGGGAGCAGCCGGTAGTTGGTGGAGACGAACACAAAGCCCCGTTCGGTGAGCACTTTTGGTTTGAGTGCGACATCACTCTTGTCACCCACCTGCCAGCCGCCGCCGTGAATCCAGAACATGACAGGAAGCTTGGCGTCGGTCGCCTTCTCTGGAGTGTAAATGTCGAGCACGTGCCTCTCGTGCCCGTTTTCGACATATGGCACATTGGACGTCAGCTTCTGAGCGAAGCCGACATTGACGAGAAGCAGGAACGAAAACGTGAGAAGGAAACCATATTTCGCGTTCATGGCAAGTCCTGAGAACAAGGAGGTCGATGCGTGATGTCTCACACAAAATTCGAGTTTGCATTGTAAACAGTGTGCCGCAGACAAAACACAGACGGGAGGTGACGAGCCGAAATGCCGGCTGGCGACGGTCTCAATATTGACGATAGAATTCCATTGACGGAACTACCTGCGAGGGGAGTCGGCACAAATGCGAACTGTTGAAACACAAGCAGGAAGCTGGATTGCTCGGGGCCTGTTGCTACCGTTGTTGCTCCCTTTCATCAACTTAATGGTCAGCATTGCTGTCATCGCGTTTCGCCACCAGATTGGCAGCGAATCTGAAGATGCCCTTAACACTGTTCCCGTCGAATTAAAAGACGGTGCCACATTTTGGTTTTCAGAGAATCTGGGGTGGTACCTCAACCACGCGGTTTTGATGACCGTCCTGCTCTTGGGTGGTGTTTTGGTCTTTGCGATTGCTTTCGGCTTCTGGAAATGGACCACCGGCACGCCGCTGACGGAAAGCATCACTCCGCCACCACCTTTGCCGCCCAATGAACTTCTCTCCCTGCGGCGCTGGCACCACCGGAACGTCGCGGTATTCTTCGCAGTTTTGCTCGGCTGGCCGATTGCCGCTGTCGTGTTCAAGCTTGTGGAGTTCTGCTTTGAGATTCCCCGTCAGTTCCTCGAACCAGTGGTCCTCTGCACATTCCTGGCATCCATTCTTCTCGCCATAGGGCACCATTTGTCCAAACGCTGCCCGCGTTGTGGGGCCATCATCGGACTTCGCACGCAGATAGGTCTCCCACCCCACTGCCCCCGCTGCGGCGTAACATTTATTGGCGAACACACGGATCAACCTGAGCAGCCGACGACGCAAGACGGGAAGTAATGATCTTCGAGTACATCGATTGATCCCCACATGCCATATGTGCTTCCAGGAGTCAGCTCCGGGACGAAGGGCATTGAAGCAATGTGAGTGGAGGCAGTTTCGGAGTGATCGCCTCAACTCGTCGACCATTCAATTCTCGTTCTAAAACGCAGAGCACACCGAGTTCGCAGAGATTTGAGGAGAGTTCGCCTGTTTTCTCTCCGTTCTCGGCGCTCTCTGCGTTTCCTTCCTAAGTTTATAAATTGCGGTCGCCGACGTCCCGTCGCCCCAGAACTCACTCCGGTTTCGGCGGCAGCTTGAGGTACTGTTCCTCAACGTCAACCGGTGCGCCTTCCGCTGGGACTTCGATGTGGGCGGTCCACAGGATGGCGTTGACGACGGTGCGGCGGAAGGCGGTTTCCTGGAAGTTGCGGTAGAAGTGACCGAGGGTGGTGCCGTAGGCGCGGCCGCCACCTGCGCGTTCGTAGGCCCAGCCGACAATGACGTCCTGATCTTTCGTGTGAACCTGCAGGAGTGGCGTGGCTTCAATCATGGTGGGTTTCAGGTAGTACTCGTCGTGCAGTTCGTATTCTTTCCAGCCCCGGCAAATGGGGTGGTCGGGCACGAGTTGTTTGAGCTGGGAGTGGTCGGTGCTGAGTCCGTAGTTCGAAACCCAGAATCCCCCCATGTACTCGCCCCACTTCGGTCCCAGGCGTTCGAGGTTCTGTTCAAAGACTGACGAGGCCCAGTGGATGGTTACCAGTCCCACGCCCTGTTGCATCAGTTCGTGGAACTTCGCGGCACCGGGGCCGTCCATCAGAAACTCGGCGGCTGGCGTGGAGTAAATGACAATGGTGTCGACCCCTTCCAGCACAGCGGGATCGGTCGGCCAGCCGTTCGAGACGACCGTTTCAATTCCGCCGGTCTTCTTCAGGCACTGCGCCAGCAGTTCGCTGGTGTGCAGGTACATATGCGTGCCGAAAGGATGATCGGGCTCTTTCCCAATGAACAGCACTTTCTTGGCGGCGTCTTCGGCCAGAACAATTTGGGATGCCGCGAGCAGCAACAGTACAAAGGCAAAGATGGTTTTACGCATGGCAGAATCCACTGAAGGTTGTGGTCGGATTTCAAGCCATCAGTTTACCCTCGGAGATACAATGCTTGCCAATGTTGGGCATCGAGACGTGGTGCGAAATCGATCTGCTGAGCCCAGGTGGCACGGAGACCTACCGCCCCCTCACCAGTCGAATGGCGTAGGCCAGTGAATTCAACCGCGTGTCGACACTGTCCGCTCGGGACATGAAGACGACAGGTGCTGATGTTCCAGCCAGCACGCCACCAAAGCGACAATCGGCGGTGTACATAATGCCTTTGACCGTCAGATTGGCTGAGAGCAAATTGGGGAAGACCATGGCGTTCGCTGCGCCGGCTACGCCTCCGCCAATTCCTTTCTTGTTACTGGCATCCACGGCGTAGGCCAGGTCGAATGAGAGGGGCCCCTGAACATGGCACGCACCGAATTCGCCGGCGGCCGCGCGTTGGGTGAGTTCATCTGCGACCAATGTGTCTGGCATGAGGTCGGTGACTTTTTCGGTGGCGGCCATGAGCGCCACGCGCGGTTCCGATTCTCCCAGTTTGTGTGCGATGCCAATGGCGCTCTGCAGGATGTCTGTCAGTTGCTGAGGAGTGGGATCGACCGTGACGCCGGTGTCGGTCATCAAAAAGCGTCGATCATCACGCGGGATTTCCATCAGCACGACCTGGCAAATCGTCTTCCCGGTGCGTAGTCCTCCTTCACGTTGCAGAATGGCTTTCATCAATGAGGGCGTAGGAATTTGCCCTTTCATCAGAAGTTCGGCTCGTCCTTCGTGGACGCATTTGACCGCGGCGAAGGCAGAACCCGCGTCGTCCGGGATGAGTTCAAACTGGCTGAGGTCGACGTCGATACCAGCGGCCATTTCGCGAATTTGGTCGACGTCACCGGTCAGGATGGGACGCACCCATCCGCGTCGCCGTGCCACGTCGAGCGCCTGAATGACGGTAGTATCTGCTCCGCCTGCCGCAGCCACACCCACGGGTTCAGCGAGAGCACTGGCTTGCTTAAAGAGAGCGTCGAACGATTCCATAACATGCCTGTCGTTCTTTTAGGACGTTTGGTTGAGATGGTTGAGTTTGCAGTGAGTGACACCAGTTACATGTCGTCGCGGAAGCGTTCGCCGTCTGGGTTGGCAGCATTCTGAACCCAGGGATCACCATGCATATGGTATCCCGCCTGCTCCCAGTAGCCGGGAGTGTCCTGGGCAACCAACGTCAAACTTCGCAGCCACTTGGCGCTTTTCCATGCGTAGAGTCGGGGGACAACTAATCGCAGCGGGCCGCCGTGATCGGCGTTGATCGGTTCGCCGTCATGAATGTCAGCCAGCAGCACATCCTCGGCGTCGGCATCGGCCAGCGGCATGTTCGTGGTCCAGCCAGAGTCGTACCCTTCCGCAATGACATATTTCGCCTCGGCCTGAACGCCAGCTCGGTTCATCAATTCGCGAATGCTCACGCCCTCCCACACATTCCCCAGTCGTGACCAGCGGGTGACACAGTGGAAGTCGGAAAAAACTTTCACGCGAGGCAGTTGTTGAAACTCGTCCCAAGTGAAGGAGAGGGGATTGTCGACCAGGCCTTTCACTTCGAACCGCCATTTGTCGAGGTCGATGGTGGGGACATAGCCGTAATGCAGCACGGGCCATTTGCGCGTGCGCGTTTGCCCGGCAGGAATTCTCTGTTCCCGATAGGTGTCGGAACTGATGATGACGCCTTCAGGGACGGCGCCTGGTGTGAGTGGATCACTAGCCTGATACTTCGGGTCGTCATTAACGAAGTCTGACATGCGTCTCTCCGCGTTACGGGCCAAAACTTGTTCTACTGAGTTTTAGCAACCACGCAATGCACAACAAAGCGCAGAGCGCAACAGAGAAGGTCAGCCGAAGAAAGAATCACTGCCCATCAACTGTATTTCGAATAGGCAACGTCGTGGTCTGCCACCGTCGAAAACCGATGAACTAACCCGCTGGCAGTTCGTCCGAACTAGTGCTGGACATGAGTTGTTCTTCAACCCAAATCAGCGGCTGGTAGATTGTGTGGACGGTTGGATTCGACTCGTACTGTGACGCCACCTGGTGGTAACTGAGTGGATAGCAGACGAGAAATGCGGCCAACGCCACAAAAGCAACCAGCGCGCGGCTCGTGGCGTGGAAACGATGTCCGCAACTGGCACAGCGGTATGGACGCTTCAGGCACAGCAGAGGCAGAATGTCTTCATTCCAGCGAAACCGCGACCAGTGCAGTTCAGGAAAAACACAATCTGAGGGACAGCGAGAAGGCATGGTTTCCTTACAAACAATCGGTGGTCACAATCCGCCACGATGATTTTCGATTGCGGCGGGGAGTTCGAACTTGAGGGTTCGTTGTCAATGGCCCGCTGAGAACGCTTCTACCAAAGACGTCGGACGGTTTCTACGAGCAATTCAGTAGTTTTCACGCATCTCTAACAATTCAATCGTCTCAATTGCATCATTCTCAAACTGCCCTTACGACTCACACAATGCGCACTGTCGAATAACTGACGAATTGACCACAGGGCGACAGCGGTCTAGAGTTGAGGAGTTGGCGAAGCCCATGCATCACCACAATACATAACCGTTTTGTCTGGACACACTGCTGCATCAAGATGAACCAAATTCCGTCTCAGGACTCACCAGATCCCAAGAAAGAGCCACGTTCGCCACTTTCCGGCGTTCTTCCGTGGTCACTGCTCATTGGAACAATTCTATTGATGGTGGGCATCTCTTGGGTTCGGGAGCAAACACTGGGTTCGTCGCTGAAATATGGCGAGTTTGTGAAGCACGTGGAGAAAGGTGTCTTCACGGCTGAGAATGTGGAAGAGTTGAAGTTTTCGAACTCGGAAATTCGATTCAAAGGCCCAGTGCTTGAGAAAGAGGAAGCGAAGAAAGACGGCGAGCCCGGCTCCGTTCCAGAGAAGACTGAAGTTGCGGCCAACGAGAAGTCAGAAACAGAAGGTGATGCTGAGAAGATACTGCGTGCCTACCGCGTGCCGATTGGTGGGATCCCTGATGAATCCCGCGCACACCTCGAAGCGCTGTTGCGGGAAAAGGAAATTCTGATTTCCGGATCTGACCCCGATACCGACTGGGGCACACTCATTTCCATTCTCCTGATGAGCGTCATCATTCTGTCGACGCTCTACTTCATTCGACGTATTGGTGGGCCCGGAGCTGCCATGTCGTTCGGACGCAGCCGAGCAAAACTGTTCGCCGACGACGATGTCAAAGTCACCTTTGCTGACGTGGCTGGCATTGAAGAAGCGGTCAATGAATTGCGAGAAGTGGTTGAGTTCCTGAAAACCCCGGGAAAATATCAGGCTCTCGGTGGACGCATTCCCCGAGGCGTGTTGCTGGTCGGCCCTCCCGGTACCGGAAAAACGTTACTTGCCAAAGCGGTGGCGGGAGAAGCAGGCGTTCCATTCTTCAGCCTCTCAGGTTCTGACTTCGTTGAAATGTTTGTTGGTGTGGGTGCGGCTCGTGTGCGTGATATGTTCGCGCAAGCCGTTCAACGAGCTCCGGCCATCATTTTTATTGATGAGCTCGATGCACTTGGAAAAGCTCGCGGCAGCGGTCAACCAGGTAGTCATGATGAGCGAGAGCAAACACTGAACGCACTCCTCGTCGAAATGGACGGATTCGGGACTGATCAAAGCGTCATCGTCATGGGAGCCACGAACCGCCCCGAGACGCTCGACCCGGCCCTCATGCGTCCGGGACGTTTTGATCGTCACGTGCTGGTTGACCGTCCAGATTTCAAAGGTCGCGAGGCAATTCTGAAAGTCCACGCCCAGAAAATCAAAATGGGTGAAGACGTTAATCTCATGCGTATCGCCAAGCTCACCGTCGGTTTTGTCGGTGCCGATTTGGCCAGTCTTGTGAACGAAGCCGCCCTGCTCGCGGCTCGGAACAACAAGACCGAAGTCTCCATGAATGAACTGGAAGAGGCTGTCGAGCGAGTCATCGCGGGACTGGAGAAGTCCTCTCGACTCATCAACGAGGAAGAAAAACAACGCGTGGCCTATCACGAGTCAGGTCACGCGCTCATTGCCTGCAGCCTGCCGCATACGGCCCCGGTCCACAAGGTTTCCATTATCCCGCGAGGATTTGGTGCCTTGGGATATGTGCTGCAACGCCCGAACGATGATCGCCACCTCGTCACCGAAACTGAATTGGTGAACCGCATTTGCGTTGCTCTGGGAGGGATTGCCGCCGAAGAACTGATTTTCTCCGAAACCTCGACCGGTCCCAGTAACGATCTCGAGCAGGCCACAGAAATTGCCCGTCGGATGGTCATGGACTATGGCATGAGCCCCAAACTCGGTCGAGTGAATTACCGCGAGGCCAAGTCGTCTCCCTTCCTCAAGGGAGCCTCCTTACACATGGCCACGGAGGTCATTCATAGTCAAGAAACCATTCGCGAAATCGACCTCGAAATTCGTCGCATTATGGACGAATGCCTTGCGACCACTCGGGAAATCCTCGCCAACAAGAAAGCAGCCCTGGAAGAAATCACCCAAGCACTGCTGGAACGCGAAGTGATGAATGGTGATGAAATCCACGCCATTCTGGACGGGCATAAGAAGGGGCCGCAGCTAAAGCCTGGCACCTCGGTCACGCGACCGGGATCAGCCACCGACGACTCCGTTAGCCTCCCTGACTCATCTCCCCGTGTAGCGGGACAGGAGTAAATCCCGCCAATGGCGCTGGGTTAACTCCATCAGAACCCCCAGCGATGACGGGTAGATGCTCGCTCACCTGTTGTGCGACGACTTCCCACTCTGTGCTGCCCCATACCGAGCGTGTCTCCCGAAGCAATTCCAAGGCACGCGCCGCGTGTCGTTTGGCTCCGGCTTCATTTCCCTCCAGGCACTTCACTCCCGCAGCCGCCAGCTTAATCAAGCCCTTGACGAACATTGCCTCCTGGCTGTTTCGTCCCAGAATGTGCCAGAGTGTTTCCCACTCTTCGTGCGATTCCCAGTAGTAGCCGTGCGTAAACAAAAACAGGCCCCGTCGAAATCGTTCGGAACGGGACCATGCGTTTGAGTCGACAGCGTGTGCCGACAGATCAGATTTTTCCTGGCCATAGGCATGGCCATCGGGATGCGAAACCGGATGAGGGTTTCGTCCCGGCACATATGTGTAAGGCGGGAGTGGACTCGTCACAGTCGCGACTCCATGCGTCAGCGACTACTGAATAACGTAATCCATGGGAACGGCAGCGGTCACTGGAGCACCGTAAGGCGCGTAGGCAGTCTGTCCGCCGTAGCCGGGAACAAACGCACCCTGCTGATATCCAGGGGCGGCACCGTAAGGAGAAGCACCGCATGCGCCGCCTGGGCATCCACCACCATAACCAGCACCGTAAGGAGTCATCGGACGTCCCCACCAGCAGCAACCGGAACTGGCAAACAAAGCGACACAAACGACCAAAAGTGCAATGCGTTTCATGGGAAAGAATCCTTCCTCAGGGAGGGAATGTTTTCTGATCAGACAGATCCAGTGATAGGTGGAAGACTGAGCGAAAGGAGGAGGAGCGGAAGCTCGAAAGGACACGGTGACAGGATGTCGCGGTGACAGGCAATTTCTGCCACCGACGGGCGGAAATTACGCCCGACCGGCAGAAACCGTCAATATCTCCCGACCAGCGAACTTGAGCCTTTCTGGGCGTTTTGCACTTTTTACCAAGAATTCCTGCTCTGCCCCGAAATCGCGCGTAACGATCAAGGGAACTGGGTAAGAGATTTGGAATAATCACCCATGCGAACCAAATGGCGCTGATGACAGAAATTCCGATTTGTCGATTCAGTGGGAGATGAACCGGGGCCAACTTCGGTCCACAATATTCTGACTACCCATTCGGGAAACAATTGAGGCAGATCAACATGGATGGTGATCAGCAGGAATTCCAGTTTCTTATCACTCGTGGGCGCACGAGCTTTCCAGTTCGACCACTGGAAGGAACCCGCTGCACCATTGGTGGCGGTGCCCAATGCCAACTGCAGCTTGGCGGCAAAATCCCTATGGTACATAGCGTGCTGCAACTGACTGCCCAGGGCTGGGAGCTTGAGGCGATTGCCCCTGTCCCGCTGCTGTTTGTGAATGGTCAGTCCGTACGAAAACTTCTGCTTCGGCCAAACGACGAAGTGTCCATTGGCGACTTCAGCCTTCAGTACCAGCATAGACACGCCGTGCCATCGACCGCGGAAGTTGTTGAACCACCGGTTGCTCACGAACCGGTACCCGTAGCCGACGCCGTCGCCGCCGATCCCAAAGAGCTTTCCGTCTCTGGGTTAGTTGATCGACTCGAAACAGCTATGCAGGAACTGGAGTCTCTGGAAGAAAAGCGCAAACAAGGCTGGGAAAGCCTGCTCGCCGCCGCACGCTCGGCAAACGACGAAGAACTGCCTGTTGAAGCAGAACCCATTCAGTCCGATCCGTGGGAACACCTCGAAGCGGCCCTTGAAGAACTCACTTCCAAGGTGAACGAACTGCATCAGCGCGAGGCCGACCTGCTGAACAATGCAAAGCAGATGGAAACCCAGCAGGAACAGTTGCTGGAACAAATCCGCCAGATCCGACAGGAACTCGCCGACCAACGCGGCGGTGGCGGCCCAAACCTCAAAATCTCGGCCTAGAACGCTACGTCCTGTCGACTACGGCGGGCTTCAGCACAAACGATAGAATGATGCCGATTATCAGCGGAGGTACGCTGATGAGCATGAGCACTTTGACGTACATCAGTCCGCCGTAGCACATGAACCCGGCGATTCCGGCCAACACGATGGGAGTCACGGGATATCCCGGCACCTTGAAAGGCCGATGTCGGCCTGGGTCGCGATAGCGCAGAATGATGAGCGCCAAGCCGGTCATCATGAAGAAAAAGAAGAAGACGGGCGAAGCCGTGCTGACGAGCAAATCGAATCCTTGGTCGGCGTTGAAGCTTTCATTCGACATCACTCCAAATGCTTTAGGGATTTGAGCAAGGCAGCTCAGACCCCACTCCGTTCCCGCAAGGAGCGTGACAATGGTCGATAAAGCGACCAGCGTCATGAGTGCCCAGACAGGTGCGCCACGAGCGTTCCACTGCTTCCAGAACGAAAACGCGGGGTAGTCTCGGCCAACCGCATTCAACAAGCGTGCTCCGGCGAAAATGGTTCCGTGAATGGCCCCAAGTGCCGAAATCATGACCGCCACACTCATCCCCCAGGCAAATCGGGGGCCCAGGCAAACCGACATGACATCCGCCGCCGGCGCCTCGGAACTCTGCAGGCCCTCGAGCCCCAGCACGTGCACATACACTGCATTTACAGCCAGGTAGAGCAGTGCCACAAACCCCAACCCCAGCAGTAAAGCTCGGGGCACATTCGTCTGTGGTTCCTGAACTTCAGGGGCGACCGTAGTTGCGTCGTTCCAGCCAGCGAATGCGAACATCACGAGAATGAGTGCGAGCGAGAAGCTACCACCAGGCGTGCTCTCATCCCCAGATTGATCTGCGTCCGCTTTATTCGATGCCTCAGAAGTCTCCGCCTCCGTGACAAGCAGTTCACTCGGCTTATTTTGGTCTACTGAGTCTGCTGCCATGCGCGGCCCGAACAGTCCAATACCAATTAGTAGCAACAGAGCCAGTATCTTCAGAGCTGTCAGCAGGTTCAGAACAAACTTTCCAATCCGCAGGCCAGCAACTTGCAGGCACATGAGACAAAAGACTGCCGCCAGTGCGCCGACCACTTTCCACTGGGGGCCAATTGGAATGATGCGGTCGAAGTAGTCCACGAAGACAAACGACATCGCACCAATGCTGCCGGGCACAATGATGCACGACTGCATCCAGGCAAACAGGAAGCCCATCCTTCGCCCATAGGCATGTGTCAGAAAGACATACTCCGCACCAAACCCGGTGTAGGTCGACGTCAGCTCGCTGTAACAGAGTGCTCCCGAAAACGCCAAGAGTCCACCCAGACCCCAAACCGCAATCCCCTGCCAGGAACTTGAGAACTGGCCGAATACAGTGGGCGACGCCCGAAAAATCGCCGTGCCGACGACAATTCCGATGATGAGACTCGCCATGTCCCACACGCTGAGCGACGCGACTGTGGGAGCGTCATCGTGCGGGCTGGTTTCGCCAGTATCAGATCGGTTCGCCAAGGCTATTCTCGCGGCAACTTGGAAAGTGCCGTGTCCGAACCGACCACGACCAGAATGTCGTCTGGCTCAATGACATCATCTGGCTTGGGCACCACTGTTTTCACAATGCTTCGACTTTGACCAGACTGCTGAACTTCAACCGCTCTACGAATGACAACCAGGTTAACGTCGTACTTGCTCCGCAGGGCAAGCGAGAGAATCGACTTTCCACAGAACGAGGCCGGTGCATGAAATTCCAGCAGGGTGAATCCGTCAGCCAGTCGAATGAAATCGACGAGCTGCGGATTCGCCAACTGACGCGCGAGACTTTGCCCCGATTCGCTTTCCGGCTGAATGACACGGTCGGCGCCAATCTTTCGGAAAATCTCAGCGTGGAACTCCGTCTGGGCGCGACAGACTACTTCGGGGACGCCAAGTTGTTTGAGAATGACCGTCGTCAGGAGCGCTGCTTCGAAGTTTTCTCCAATCGACACCACGGCCACGTCGACGTTGTCGATGTTCTGGCTGAGCAGCGCCTGTTGATCGGTGGAGTCGGCCCGCACCGCCAAATCGACATCGTCCTTGATTTCGTTCACCAGTTGACCATTACGGTCCATGGCGATGACCTGAACACCACTGGCGGCCAGTCGTTTGGCGACAGACACACCGAATCGTCCCAGTCCAATGACGGCTACTTTTCTCACAACATTCTCACGTTTTCTGCAGATCAAAAACGCCCACGACAACAAGTGTCGTTGAGCTAATCCTTGATTTCGAAAATGACTTCGATTTCGACCGAGATGTTCCCTGGCAATGACCCCATACCCACGGCACTGCGGGCACCAACACCATCATCGCCGAACACGTCACGCATCAGTTCGCTGAATCCGTTGATGACGGCGGGATGTTGGCCAAAGTCGGCCGGGCAATTCACCATGCCAAGCGTCTTAATGGTCCGGGAAACTCGATCGAGCGAACCGAGGTATTCACGCAACGAAGCGAGAATGGCCAAGCCAGTCTGACGTGCGGCCTGGTAGCCTTCTTCCTGAGTCAAATCCTGGCCGACCTTTCCCGTAATGAGGGTCTTGTCCGACTTCAGTGGGCCGTGACCAGAAACGTACACCATGTTTCCAATTTGCACGACAGGCTTATACACGCCAGCTGGCTTGGGGGCCGGTGGAAGTTCGAGTGCCAGTTCCGTGAGTCGCTGTTCTGCGGTCGCCATTCTCAAGTATTCCTGTTGCAGTGAAAGTTTGAAACCAATGCGTGGTGGGTGGGATTTCCGTCACCACGTTAGTGATAGCTGAGCCGATATGCCATGAACTGCTCGAATGCACCAATGAGGCAAATCGCCAGAATGAGCAGACGCCGCATTTCAGAGCCGGGAGAGTCGGTCCGAATCCAGTCGAATTGACCGACCGGCTGAATCTCGAATTTGACATCGGCCAGTTGCTGTTGCAGGGCGTCATCAGTCGCCACAGTCAACTCACTCTCCGTCGTGGGGACATTGTAAGCCACAAGAGTTTGCTCGGCTTCCTGATCACGCGTGTAACGCGTCACGCCATACACTCCCGGCATATCAGTGTCACGGTAGGTCGCCACAAGCGGAGCCACACTTCCCTCCTCGGTCGCCTCGTCGCTCTCTTCCGCCACAGCCTTCAGTCGCGTCACCTGATTGTCCGGTGTCGCAATTTCGACGTCCTCTATGTAATAGGTACTGTTGAGTCGCTCCTCAATCGGCTGCCCAACGACCAGATTTGGCAGAGTACGATCGCGGCGGGCAATTGCACGGGCCAGTTCCAGTTGAAACACCACGAAACTGATTTTCCCGGGACCGTTAGCCCAGTTGGTCCAGGTCGTTTCTTCGGTCTTCACAGGCCCCGCCGATGTGAGGCACGTCAGCACCTGCCCCTTCCCGACACGATGCAGCAGCACCAGCGGACGTTTGTCTCGTAGCGTCGCCAGCACTTCCGTTTCGGGAAGCATCCGGTCCTCAATGGCCGTGTCCGCATCGGGTTCAAAGGCAAGGTTTACCAGCACGAGGTCAATGAGCGGATTCTCGGCCCCCGCGAAGACTTCGAACATGGGATGCGTTCCGACCACGATATCGGGCGACTTCTCGGTCTCCTCGCTGTGCTCCAACGCCGTCGGTGCCAATGCCAACTTTGTTGGAAACAACGCGGTGTCTGCGAACAACGTCTGATTGTAACTCACCGCATTAACGTTTGGCCCCAGGTACCAGACCAGTCCGCCACCGCTCTCCACGTATTTCTTAACGGCGTCGATGGCATCGGGCGGCAATTCGGGGACATTCACCAGATAAACAATGTGAAACCGATCCAGTGGGATGCGTCGCAAATCGGTCGCTGGTCGAATTTCCGGTGCAAAGCCCGTCACCGACTTATCAGCTGCCAGTGCATCGGCCAGATACAACGCCTGCTCACCCGACGGAGAACCATCCACAATCAACACAGGATTTTCGACCGGCACATCGACGGCCATATAACGAGTGTCATCAGTGACCAGCGCGTCTTCGTCGAGCCGCACCTGCAAACGGTGGAGCTTTGCGATGTCGAACACAACGTCGAATCGGCGTTCGGCAGTTTCATTGGTGGCGATGTCACCAAAGTCGAGCGTGCGCGGCAGTCGGTTTCCGTCTATCAGAATTTGAGCACGGACATCCTTCACTTCCCGCGTTCCATTGTTGGCCACTTCGGCCCGGAACGTCACAGGCACACCAGCTGCCGCGACGGCGACCTCCCCCTGCAAATCGGTCAGCGACAGGTTCTCGTGCTGTTCACCAACACAGCGGACGAGGTTAATTCCCACCTTACCCGAACTCAATTCTTCCAACGCGGTGATGGCTGCCTCATTGTCGAGCCAGTCCCGCTTGCGGAAGTCGGATAACACGTGCACATACCGCAACGAAGTTCGATCATCGGCCAGACGTTCCAGTGCCGCCTGCAGCGACTTGGCGGGATCGAACGCCTGATGCGTACATCCCATGAGCGGCAATCGATCTGCGATTTCCGTCAGCAGTCCTTCGTCAATATCCCGCTCCGTCAACCCTGACAGCGACTCCGTCGGTCGCGACGCCAGCAGCACCGTGATTTTCTGCGCTCCCGGTCGCTGCGCCCCTTCGGCGACAATCCGTTGCAGCACCTTCTTGGCAGTGTCGAAGGCAATGGTCTCGTCGGTCCGGTCATACATCGACGCACTGTCATCCAAAATGACGACATGATGCGCCTGCGCCCCCCGGAACAGCGAAAGTTCATCTGCGTTGAGCACGAGTCGACCAATCAGGGCGACCACCAGCAGGACCAGGAGAATTCGGAGCAGCAATAGCAGCAGTTGCTCAAAGAAAATCCGTTGCCGATTCCGTTTCTGACTGGCCAGCAGAAACTCCATCGCTGCAAACCGCACCTTGCGATAACGCAGGCGGTTGAGCAAATGGATAATAATCGGTGCCAGAATCAGCGCTGCGCCCGGCAGAGCAAATGCCGGGTTCAAAAAGTGCTGACCAATCCAGTTCCACATGTCTGTTCAATCTTCCAGACTGTCCAGTTTGAAGGTGAAGAGTCAAGTTGTCACGAATTGCGGCACCGGCGTCAACAACACCGATCAAACTCCCCCTGAAATGCCCGAATTGTCACGAATCGACGTTGGGGTGCTGATCTTCTCCCACCGTAGAAACAGCCGACTCGACTTGAGGCAAAAACCATTTGTATCGAATTGCCGCCAGCCGAAACGCCACAATGACAACAATCGCCGCGGGAGCCGCATAAGGACGGCTGACCACCCAAGTATTGAGCAACAGAAAGACCCAGCAGCCGACGAATGAGCAGGTGGCAAACAATGGTGCCGGGCGGAACAGGCTGGGTACACGGTTACAAATGATGTCCCCAATGACTCCGCCAAACGTTCCCGTAACCGCCCCCATGAGCGCTGCAACGAAATAAGAAGTTCCCGCCTCAATTGCGGCATTGGCCCCGACAACACTGAACAGTCCGAGCCCAAGTGCATCGGGGAGACTGAGAATTCCTTCGGCCTGATCGGGAATCTTGGGGATCAGCGAAGTCTGCAGTGCAATGGCAAACACAATGAGGGGATAATGATCTTCCCGAATCCAGAACAACGGATGCCGATCCAGAAACAAATCCCGCAGCGTTCCGCCACCGAAAGCCACCACAAACGCCAGACAGAACACCCCCACAAAATCCATATGATGCCGCCGCGCGAGCAAGACGCCGTACACAGCGCTCGTGACCACAGCCAGGAATTCAATGAATTGGTACATGGATAAGGATTCGGTGGACGTTGACGCAAAATGAGCGGCTCTTGAGCTTAACGCTTGCGTCGCGAGCGGGACCAGTGAACGCGCTCATCATGGTCCACAAGCAAAGCCATTCCATTTTCGTAAACGAACAACGAATTCCGGCAACAACTGAAGCAAAAGTCTTCCGCAAGTCTTTCGCTTACTCGACTGGAGTCACAGACAAATGGCGGACAGTTTTCCGATGACCATTCACTGCGACCAATCGCGTCCGGCACTACAACGGCCCTCCCGGTCGGAACAATTCTCGTGTGCTCCAGCAACCGCCGATAGACTTCATCATTTGTCCCGCCCAATCCTCCTTTCAGTGCCAGGCCCAGGTCGGGAGCGTCGCTCTCGCGCATCGGGTCACACGCATGATCTGCGTAATAGTCGCCAGCCCGCATAGCACCGAGGAAAAAGTCCCAGTCGAGTCCGGTTTCCTGCGTGATGAATGCCGTAGACTCAGGGAAGAATTTGCGTACGAGCCGCACCGCCTCTTCAAATTCCAGATCAGATCCTTTCATGGCTCTGTTTCAGTTAATCTTTCCTTCGGAAGGTGGCTCTACCGTATTCTGACGCACAATTACGACAAAGTTGGATTATCTAGGAATCGCATGATTTCATCGCACTGGCCTGCTTCCTGCAATTGAATCTTCAGTTGATAGTCCAGCGGCCATGGTGGTGCAATGAGAATTGTGTGCTCATCGAGTTGTTCCACATCGGCCCGTGAAATCGGAATGGGGCGGGCAAATGCTGCTGCGTACCAGTTGGCCAGCAATCCCGTCCAACCACGCGAGCCCACAACGCGGTACTGATAACTGGCCAGCATTCGGCCATGGCCGATGGGGAATGTGACGCGCAATTTGCCTGGCGCCACATCCACCACGGCGACTGGAACGATCTGAGCGTCGTCGTTATCCCACAGCAACGTCACACCAGCACGCAGTCGTATCCCGTCCGGGAAAGGATCGACGGGGAAACGGTGATCGGTCGATGAGGACGCCACACTTCTGCCTTAAAACCCAGGTGAAAGAACGAAAACATTGACTCAAATCTCAGCGGACCGCCAACCACGCTTCACAACAAATCGCTTCGGGCGCTAGAATGGGGTCACATGAAGTCCCACTGATGCGATATTACCTGAAAAGGTATTGAAATGCCCGATATTCCACCAATTCTTGAAGTCTACTCTGTAGGACCGACCACCGTGGTCGGATTCGGTGGACGTGACGTCTTGGACGACGTGAACCTTGTCGCTTGCCGCGAAGAAATTCTGGCACTCATTGAACGGGAAAAGTGCGACACCATTGCGTTCGACCTGACGGGAGTGACGCTGCTCCCCAGTGGAATGCTCGGCCTGCTGGCTTCCATGCGTCAGCACGGGGCGGAAGTGCACTTGTACAATCCCTCCGATGATGTCCGCGACGTGCTTGAGGTTACGAATCTCAAGCAACTGATGCCCATACACTACACCAACTGAGAATCCCGGTTCAGCCCCACCTTCAATCTACGGAGATTGACATGCCATTCAACGTATCCCGCCGTCAATTCCTGGCCACTGCGGCAGCAGGCGCCGTCCTCGCTGCTGCCCCCCGAGTCATTACCGCCAGCAAGACATCCACTCCCATGATTCTCGGCGAAGGGGAGTACAAGTACGAAGTCATTCACAACTGGCCGCAGTTGCCCGATATGTATACCTGGCAGACGACACACAATGTTGCTGTCGACAAAGACGGACTGCTGTACGTCATTCATGAAGGTCGGGAACAGCTCAAGGATCATCCCTCGATTTTTGTATTCGACGACGAAGGGAAATTCATTCGCTGCTTTGGCAACCAGTTTCAGGGTGGCGGGCATGGGATTGAAGTACGAACTGAAGGGAACGAACAGTTTCTGTACGTCTGCGGATACCAGCAGGTGAAAATGTTCAGCAAAATGACGCTCACAGGAGAAGTCATTTGGCAACGGAACGCCCCCATGGACTCCGGCGTTTACGCAGCAGACGAAGCATCAAACCCACAGAAGGTGTGGGGTCGCGATCGCTTCATGCCGACAAACTTCGCCTTCCTGCCCGACGGCGAATTCCTCCTGGCCGATGGTTACGGATCCTTCTTCATCCATCATTACGACAAAGAGGGCAACTGGAAGAGCCACTTTGGCGGACCAGGCAATGGCGAAGGAACGTTCAACACGCCTCACGGCATTTGGTACGACGAACGCCCCGGTCGCGAAGCGAGCGTCGTCGTGTGCGACCGTGCCCACAACTCCGTGCAGTTCCTGACACTTGACGGGAAGCACAAGGAAACGCTCACGGGCTATGGTCTGCCCGCCAATATCGACACCTGGAACGACTTGTTACTCGTACCAGAACTGAAGGCTCGTCTGTCAATTCTGGACGGCAAGAACAATGTGGTTGCCCGCCTGGGCGATGACGTCGAACGCATTAATAGCGAGCAAGGCGTTCGAGAAGACGAAGCAAAATGGCGTGATGGGAAATTCGTTCATCCACACGATGCGTGCTTCGCAGCGAATGGTGACATTTTCGTCGCCGAGTGGGTCCGCTCCGGCCGCATCAGCCGCCTGCGTCGGGTCAGCTAAATCAGCTGGCACACTCATGTCGCCCAAAACTGAATGATTCGGCAGATCTGCGGGATGCCAGCCGCTTGGGACCAGTTACTGGAAACGAGGACGTTCCCAGTGAAACTGGCCGACGCTCACCACTTGTTCGTCGAAAGCTCCTTCGCAGTAACAGAGGTAATACATCCAGGTGTTGATGAACGCTTCGTCAAAACCGATCTGCCGGATTTGATCGAGGTTCGCCTCGAAACGTTCACGCCAGGCACGCAGCGTTTTCGCGTAGCTGTCGGGGAACTGAATTGCATCGATGAGTTGTAAGTCAGCACTTTTCGCAATGGCTAATTGAATAGCCGCAACGGAGGGGAGGTGCCCGCCCGGGAAAATGTACTTCTGAATAAAGTCGACAGAACTTCGATACGTGTCGTAACGGTGGTCCGGCATTGTGATGGACTGCACCAGAATTTGTCCGCCGGGACGCAACAGGCTGGAACACTTGGAAAAGTAGGTTGGCAGAAAGTCATGCCCGACTGCCTCCAACATTTCAATCGATACGATTTTGTCATACTGCCCCGTCAGCTTACGGTAATCTTCCAATAGGACTGCGACCTGATTTGACAGGCCTTCCTTAGCAACACGCCGTGTGGCAAAGTCGAACTGATTCTGTGAAATCGTGGTGGTGGTCACGCGGCATCCGAAGTTTCTGGCGGCGTAGCAGGCGAATCCTCCCCATCCTGTTCCGATTTCAAGCACGCGATCATCCGGCTTCAAATCGAGCTGTTGGCAAATTCGTTCCAGTTTTGCTTCACTGGCCGACTCCATCGTCTGACCGGACTCACTGAACAGTCCTGAGGAATACATCATGGTGGGGTCGAGAAACAATTCGAAGAACTCATTTCCCAGGTCATAGTGCGCCGAAATGTTCTTCGCACTTTGGCTGACCGTATTTCCCGAAAGCCAATGCGAGAACTTGGCCACACCGACCAGAAGCCGGGCCAGCCCCGTGTCGAGTTGTCCAAATAAACTCATGTTTCGCGCGAACAGTCGCATGACATCGACGAGATTTGGCGACGTCCATTGGCCTTGGATATACCCTTCTGCCGCTCCCAGACCGCCACCAAGTACCAGCGTACGAAAGCAGGCTGGGTCGCGTACTTCGACGACGGCACTTAGGCCTTCATCGTCGGGGCTTCCAAACAGGTGTGATGTCCCGTCAGAAAATCGCACTTCTAAGGTCCCATGACTCAAATGCTTCAACGAGCGGGCCACCAGCTGAAACCACCAGCCTGATTGGGCACGCGAGCCAACAGACTTTTGAGTCGTGTGCGAGGCAGCATTTGTATTGGTAAGCGTTTGAGTGTTCATGGAACAATCTGTGGGTTTGGGGTGTCTATTGTTTCAGGAACTGACCGGCTGGGATTGAGTTTTGGGATGAGGAACGTAGGGAATCCCCTTCCACCATAAACGCAGAGCTTCCCAGTGAATTGCGGCGTAGACCTTGCCAGTCATGCAGGGAAATGCCACTAAGTGCGTCAGCATGTTCCAGTTCGTCAACGGCTCGCGGTGCATGTTTAATGTCGCATTGAACAGACATTCCTCGCGGCGGAAGTTGGAAATGCTGACGTCGAGTGATTCATTGGGAACCGCGAGATGCCATCGGTATTCCATGTCCATTTCCATGAATGGCGAGACATGGAACTCCTTCCGCTGACGTGTTTGCAGCGTGCTCGAAGTCTCGGCGCCATCACGCTTCCAATTCAAAACGTAACAATGCTGCTCGTTCCAGGGAGTGTTGTTCACTTCAGCAACGACGGCCTCGACATGCTCATCTTGTTCATCGAAGCAGTAGTAAAAGCTGACGGGATTCATCAGGAATCCGAAATACCGCAAGTGAGTCAGCAGTCTGATGGGACCATTCGGTCGCTGCCCCGTTTCACGCTGGACCAGTCGCCGAACCGATTCATCTAGTGGCTCCTCGCGAGTCCCCAAATGGTCGTTGCGACTAAAGCGGGCAATTCCCCAGCCTTCGTTTGAGAACAACCAGTTCTCGCGTCCCAATCGTTCGAGTTCACTCAGGTCGAGATACACCTGAAACAGTCGATACTGGAAGGCATGCTCCTTCGGAACGTGACGGCAGTGGCTGACCGTACCGGTGTAGAGACAACTGTGAAGTGGCGGATTGCTGTTAGCCGACAAGGTTGGCCTCCCGTGCAATCGACACATCACCCAATTGCCAGGAAGGCGTTACGCCAAATGCCTTGCAGACCTTCAGTGCACTGTTCACACCATCTTCGTGAAAACCATTCCCCCAGTAGGCACCGCAGTAAGACAATCCCGCCTGCCGAATGAGTTCGTCATGTCGACTCTGGGCCGCCTGGCGTTCCAGAGTGAACACAGGATGATGGTATTCAAACGAACCGAGAACTTTCTCCGGCGCAATGGACTCTGTTTCGTTGAGCGTCACGCAGAACGTGTTTTGGGATTCGATCCCCTGCAGGATGTTCATGTTGTATGTGACACTCGGCCGCTGCTCGCCGTCACGGACGTGGTAGTTCCAACTCGACCATGCGACTTTCCGTTTGGGCAGGAGCGAGTCATCGGTGTGCAGGACGGCTTCGTTTCTGCCGTACGGAAACGAACTCAGAACCTGAGTTTCTGCCACTGTCGGCGACTCCAGCATGCGAAGGGCCTGATCGCTGTGACAGGCCAGAATGACTTCATCGAAGATTTCGAAGTGATCTTGGAAGTGGACAACGACCTCGTCGGACTTTCGTTCTACTTTTCGCACAGGAGAATTCAGCAAGATGTCGCCGCGGAACTGCTGACGGATGCGTTCCACATAACTTTGCGAGCCACCCTGAACCACACGCCATGTCGGTCGATTGAAGACATTCAGCAAACCATGGTTTCGATAAAACTCCAGAATAAAACTAATGGGGAACTGCTCAAACGTGGTCATGGGACATGACCAAATGGCAGCGCCCATGGGCAGGAGATAGTGCTCCGCAAATGTGTGCGAGAATCGATGCTCTTTAAGGAAGTCGCCCAGAGTCTGCGGTTTGGCTGGCTCATTCTGGCTTTGGCTGCCGAGCTGATTAAACCTCAGAATGTCGTACAACATGCGGTAGTGGCCGGGACTCAGCAAATTCCGTTTCTGTGCAAACAGAGAGAGGAAGTTGGTTCCGGCATACTCCAGGCTGCAGCGGCTGCACCGCACACTGAAGCCCATAAGAGTTGGCTGGGAGGCAACCCCCAGCTCGTTCAACAGACCAATGAAGTTAGGGTACGTCCAGTCGTTGAATACGATGAAGCCCGTATCAATGCGATGATGTTCATTGTCGAGATTCACGTCGACAGTGTTTGTGTGCCCGCCGAGGTAACTGTTCGCCTCAATGAGCGTAACGTCGTGCCGTTGCTGCAGCAGGTGAGCGCAAACGAGGCCAGAAATACCCGATCCCACTACCGCGATTCGCATGGCTTCTGTTCGGCTCGACTCGAAACTTGAAGTGACAGGTCGTTTATACGCCCACCATCGCATGCGACCAGTGCGTGAACCGAACCATCCCGCCGGCCTGGTAATCAGAATCGCACGGCAGTCCGACAGTCCACGCATCCCGAAACTGTGCTGCCAGCTTGGCAGGCCGAACTGACCACTCAAACCCCATTGCATGCACAATACCTTTCACAAAAGGCACTTACGAACTCTAGCTACGTTTGGCACGCAACCTGCTTTCAGGGGCGAGAGCATTATTTAGTGTGCCCATCCAGGCAGGCATGTTGGCCGTTTGGGTTTTGGATTGATCGAATCTGGCACCATTGAAAGCTGTAAAGAGGGATCAGCCGTGTCGAAATTGCTGAGTTTTGATGAAGATGCCCGCAAGCAACTCTTGTCGGGTGTGTCCAAACTGGCTCGTGCCGTTGCGAGCACTCTCGGCCCACGTGGCCGAAATGCCGTTCTGGACAAAGGTTGGGGCTCGCCCAAAATCACCAAAGACGGTGTGACCGTCGCTGAAGATATTGAACTGGAAGACAAATTCGAGAACTGCGGCGTGCAGCTCGTCAAGGAAGCTGCTTCCAAGACCGGCGACACCGCTGGCGACGGAACAACCACAGCCACTATTCTGGCTGAAGCAATGTTCCGCGAAGGTCTGAAGTTCATCGCTGCTGGTGCTGCTCCGGTTGCACTGAGCCGTGGTGTTCAAAAGGCGGTTGATGCTGTCGGCGAACACCTGAAGAAAATTGCCCAGCCCGTCCAGGCCAACGATCGTAAGTCCATCGAAACGGTGGCGACTATCGCTGGTAACAACGACAAGGAAATCGGCAAGATTCTGGCCGACGCCCTGTTGAAGGTCGGCAAAGATGGTGTCATTACCGTCGACGAAGGTCGCGGCATGGAGACCGAAGTCGATTTGGTCGAGGGTATGCAGTTTGAGCGTGGTTACCTGTCACCACACTTCGTCACCGACGAAGACGGTCAGGAAGTCGTTCTCGACAACTGCTACGTCCTCATCCACGAAGAAAAAATCAGCAACGCCCGCAACCTCGTTCCGCTGCTGGAGCAGGTTTCCAAGTCAGGACGTCCGCTGCTCATTATTGCTGAAGACGTCGAAGGCGAAGCACTGGCAACGCTCGTAGTGAACAAGCTGCGTGGAATCGTCTCTGTCTGTGCCGTCAAAGCTCCTGGATATGGCGATCGCCGCAAGGCCATGCTACAGGACCTCGCCATCCTCACCGGTGGTAAGGCTCTCTTCAAAGATCTCGGCGAAAAGGTCGATAACGTGCAGCTTGCCGAACTCGGTACGGCTAAGAAGATCCACGTTACCCAGGAAAACACCACAGTTGTCCAGGGTGGCGGATCGAAAGCCGCTATCGAAGGTCGTGCCGCTCAAATTCGTTCCGAAATCGAAACGACCGACAGCGAGTACGATCGTGAAAAGTTGCAGGAACGACTTGCCAAGTTGGCAGGTGGTGTCGCCCAGGTGAAAGTGGGTGCCGCAACTGAAACCGAAATGAAAGAGCGTAAGGACCTCATCGACGATGCTCTCGCCGCAACGCGAGCTGCCATCGAAGAAGGAATTGTTCCTGGCGGTGGTGTCGCTCTGCTCCGTTCGGTGAAGGCTCTGAGCAAACTGAAACTCGATGGCGATCAAGGCCTCGGTGTTCAACTTGTGAAGAATGTTCTCGAAGTCCCCATTCGCAAAATTGCTGAAAACGCTGGGCAGGACGGTTCCGTCGTCGCCAACCGTATTCGCAAGTCAGAAGACACTTCCTACGGCTACGATGCTCTGAACGACAAGTACGGCGACATGCTCGACTTCGGCGTTGTCGATCCGACCAAGGTTGTTCGCTCAGCACTACAGAATGCCGCCAGCGTGGCTTCTCTGCTCATGACCACGGACTCCATCATCGTGGAAGAGCCTAAGGAAGAAGAAGACCACCATGACGACCATCACCACGACGGTGGCATGGGCGGAATGGGTGGCATGGGGATGGGTGGTATGGGCGGCATGCCTGGCATGGGCGGCTTCTAGTCCAATCCCTCACAAACTTCCCCGCATAAGATTTTTCCAACACAAATTTCTCGCGAGCAGAATCGCGATTGTTACATAACCTCAGGAGCTACGATTCCATGAATCTGAATCCACTTGATGATCGAGTCGTTGTTGAGCCGTTGTCAGCAGAAGAAACAACCGCTGGCGGAATTGTCCTGCCCGACTCGGCCAAAGAAAAACCACAACGCGGCAAAGTCGTTGCCGTCGGCCCAGGTCGTCTGCTTGAAAGCGGTGAGCGCTGTGCCGTTTCCGTTCAAATTGGTGACGAAGTTCTCTTCGGCAAGTACGGCGGAACGGAAATCGAAGTCGATGGCGTCGACATCAAGATTCTTCGTGAAAACGACATCTTGGCAAAAATCGTTAACTAACTGGTCATGACGGTGCATGCCGTCGCTGTCTGGGCTGCCAACTCTTCGTGTTGGTGGCCCCCTTATGAAACAATTTTCCTCAACGCTCAACAGGAGTCCTGAGGTGGCAAAGCAATTGCTTTTTGATGATGCAGCCCGCCTGAAGTTGCAGGCCGGCGTAAATATTCTCGCTGACGCAGTCGCGGTAACCATGGGGCCAACCGGCCGCAATGTGATTATCGACAAAAGCTTCGGCAATCCTCTCGTCACCAAGGACGGTGTTACCGTCTCGAAGGAAGTCGAGCTGGAAGATCCCTACGAGCACATGGGAGCCAAGCTGGTCAACGAAGTCGCCACCAAAACCAGCGACATCGCTGGCGATGGAACGACGACGGCAACCGTGCTGGCCCGTGCAATTTATCAGGAAGGTCTCCGCAGCATTTCGCTCGGTGCCAACCCTCAAATTGTTCGTCGCGGCATTGAAAAAGGTGTCGAGGCCGCTGTTGAGTTCCTGGAAAGCATCGCGAAGCCGGTGTCGGACAAGAAGGAGATTCAGCACGTCGCTTCGGTTTCGGCCAACAACGACACCGTCGTTGGTCAAATGGTCGCCGATGCTCTCGAAGCTGTGAATGGTCAGGTTGTGACCATCGAAGAAGGTAAGAGCAACGAAACGACCGTCAGCGTTGCCGAAGGAATGCAGTTCGATAAGGGATACATTTCCCCTTACTTCGTGACCGACCCTTCCGAGATGAAGTGCGTCCTCGAAGACTGCCTCATCCTGCTGCACGAGAAGAAAATCTCCAACCTGCGTGAATTCATTCCGCTGCTGGAGAAGGTCGCTCAGTCTGGTCGTCCGCTGGTTGTCATTGCTGAAGACGTCGATGGCGAAGCACTCACAGCCATGGTTGTGAACCGCCTCCGCGGCATTCTGCAAATCGCGGCTGTGAAGGCACCCGGCTTTGGCGATCGTCGCAAGGCCATGCTGCAAGACATGGCTGTACTGACTGGCGGTACCGTGATTTCCGAAGATTTGGGAATCAAGCTCGACAGCGTCGAGCTCAGCCAGTTGGGTCGCGCCAAGTCGGTGGAAATCACCAAAGACTCGACCACCATCATCGATGGCCTGGGCGAGAAGAAAGAAATCGAAAAACGCGTCGCACAACTTCGCCGTCAGGTTGAAGAAACCGAAAGCGAATACGATCGTGAAAAGTTCCACGAGCGTCTCGCCAAACTGACGAGTGGTGTCGCTGTCATTTCGGTTGGTGCTGTCACCGAAGCCGAAATGAAGCAGACCAAAGCCCGTATGGAAGACGCACTGCATGCAACACGTGCTGCCGTTGAAGAAGGCATTCTTCCCGGTGGTGGTGTCGCCCTGCTGCGTGCTATTCCCGCCGTCGAAGCCGTGAAGGCTCGTGGCGATGAGCGGATTGGTATCGAAATTCTCGCTCGTGCTCTGGAAGCTCCCATTCGTCAAATCTCGGACAACTGCGGAGAAGACGGAGCCGTCATTGCCGACGAAGTCAAATCGAACGACAAGACCAACGTTGGCTACAACGGTGCGACCGGCAAGTACGTCGACATGTTCAAGGACGGAATTATCGATCCAGCCAAGGTCGTGAAGAGTGCTCTGCGATACGCAGCCTCCATCGCTGGCCTCATGTTGACAACTCAGGTTCTCGTTACCCGAACTGATGACCCTGCCGGCGGTGCGAAGCCGAAGGTTGAGGGAGCCGTTCGCTAACCGGGGCATTCCAGTTGAGTGAGTTGGATAAATTGACGAGCCACCGGTTCCCCCGGTGGCTCGTGTTTTAGTATCACCGCGTTTTTCTCATCATCTTCACCAAGCAATCGCACTGAAGAAATGGCAAGCAGTTCCATGGCCTCGCAGCGAGACTATTACGAAGTTCTGGGTGTCTCGAAGTCCGCATCGGCCAGCGAAATCAAGAAGGCCTACAAGACACTCGCGCGCAAGTATCACCCCGACCGAAATCAGGGCGACGATGAGGCTACGGAGAAGTTCAAAGAGGCGGCCGAGGCGTACGCCATTTTAAGCGACGAAGACAAACGCGCCCGGTACGACCGCTTCGGCCATGCAGGAGTGCAGGGTGGTGCTGGTGGACCGGGAGGCGCAGGCTTCCAGGACATCAACGACATCTTCGCCCAGTTCGGCGGACTGTTCGGTGACATGTTTGGAGGCGGCGGTCGACGTCGACAAGGTGGCCCCGCTCGCGGAGCCGACCTGAAGACCTCGGTAACCATTGACCTGGTCACCGCAGCCAAGGGATACAAGGCGGAACTGGAAATCACGCGCAAATGCACTTGTTCCCACTGCAAAGGTTCTGGTGCGGAGCCGGGAACAACCCCCGAGATTTGCGACTACTGCGGAGGTGAAGGCCAAGTCACCCAGGCTCAGGGGTTCTTTCGAATCCAAACTCCCTGCCCCGCCTGTCGCGGACAGGGACGCGTTATCCGTCACAAGTGCAACACGTGTTACGGCTCAGGTCGTGAGGACGAAGATGTCACGGTCACGGTCCCCATTCCAGCCGGAATCGACAACGGGATGTCCGTCCGTCAACCCGGGGCGGGAGACGCTGGCCCTAATGGAGGACCACGCGGCGACCTGTACGTCGAAGTTCGCGTGAAAGAGCATGCCATCTTCAAACGCAGCGGTAGCCATCTGTACTGCCGCGTCCCCATCACCTACACCCAGGCCGCACTCGGAACGACCGTCGAAATCCCGCTCATTGAAGGGAAAGACACACTCGACCTTCCTGCCGGAACACAGCCGGGCGAGACTATCCGCTTACGAGGCAAGGGGTTAGTCGATCCACGCACTGGCGGCAATGCGGGCGATTTGCACGTCGAAATCCAGGTGCTCGTGCCTCGTAGCGTCTCCGGAGAACACGAAGAACTGCTGCGGAAACTGGCTGAATTGGAACAGGCCGAGGTACATCCCCACCAGAAATCGTGGTTTGAAAAGCTGAAGGATTTCTTCACAAGCGATCCGGACGAGTCGGGAAAGAAATAGCTGCTGCTCCCATTCGGACTGGTAAAACTGTATGGATCGTGACTGCAATTGGTGTCTGGGCTGAAGATTACGTCAATTCTGCCAGGGTGGAGCCGCTGGTCGCTGTCGGTCTGAGTTACCGTTGGGTACGATGTCAGATTGCGGCAGGCCTGTTGCTGGTTCCGGATTCCCGGTCGATGGCAGCAACGCTGCAAAACCGATTTGTAACGGCAATGAATTGAGGCTGGTTTTCCCGGCCAGATGAAATAGGTGACACATGCCTCTGGGACGCTTGAGCCGCGCGGCATTCAATTTGGTGCACGGGCGAAATCTGGTTTACAACCAGTGCTGGGAAGACCCACGACTCGACCGGCAGGCACTGCAGTTGAGTTCCTCGGACAACCTCGTGGTCATTACCTCGGCGGGTTGCAACGCACTCGACTACGTCCTCGCTGGCACGGGGCATGTTTATGCCGTCGACATGAACTTCCGGCAGAACGCCGTACTCGAACTCAAGAAATCGGGCATCCGAAACCTCGATTACCCCACGTTCTTCAAGCTCTTCGGCGAAGGCAATTTGCCGGAATGGAAAGAAGTGTATCCATCGAAGCTGCGGAACGACCTGCCTCCCGATGCTCAAAAGTTCTGGGACCGTTACGGCAAGTTCTTCACGGGTACCCGAAGCCGTCCGAGCTACTACTTCCGCGGAACCTCCGGGCTCTTCGCCTGGATTGTCAACGGGTACATTAACCGTATCGCCCGCATCAGAGGCCCCATCGACGAATTGTTGGAAGCCAAGACTGTTGAGGAACAGCAGGAAGTATTCCAACGACACGATCTCAAAAAGAAACTCTTCCGCCCGCTGCTCCGCTGGTTACTCGGACGAGACGCCACCATGGCCCTGCTCGGCGTTCCCCGCAGTCAACGACAACAACTCGACCGCGACTATCCCGGCGGGATTGCTCAGTTCATTGAAGACCGTGTCGAAACCGTTTTTGCAAAACTGCCGCTGCACGACAACTACTTCTGGCGCGTGTATCTGACTGGCAAGTACACCCCCACATGCTGTCCGGAATATCTCAAAGAGCATAACTTCGAGGAATTGAAGGCCGGGGCAATCGACCGCGTGACCACGCATACCGACTCACTCCTCGGATTCCTCGAAAAACATGACGGGCAGATTTCACGTTATGTGCTGCTCGACCACATGGACTGGCTCTACGCGAACTACAAAGAAATCCTGACAACCGAATGGCAAGCCATTGTCGACAAGGCCGCCCCGGGCACAAAAATCATTTGGCGGAGCGCAAGCCTCGACGTCGATTTCATTGACCCCATTGAAGTCGAGCGTGATGGCCAGAAATACAAACTGGGTGATTTGCTGACCTACGACCGGGAAATGGCAGAACGACTGCATCCTATCGACCGGGTGAACACCTACGGCAGTTTCTACATCACCGATTTGGCCGACCGTGCCCCGGCAGCGCAGTAATTAGCGTCCCCGTCCCCTGCGCATTCAAAATCAAACGTGGAATTCGTTGGCATGTCTTTCTTCAACGACCTGAAAATGCTCTGGCATATCGTATTGCACCGCACTCGGGGCAAGACGCATCAGGAACGTCTCGACAGTTTCTACTCCGGTCAGGCTTCCGGGTACGACGACTTCCGGCGCCGCATGCTGCACAGCCGCGAAGAAATGATTCAAAGCATCGATCCCCCCGCAGGCGGCGTGTGGATCGACCTGGGAGCAGGGACCGGCGAAAACGCGGAGCACCTCGGTGATAAACTCGGCACGCTTTCAAAGATGTATTTGATTGACCTGTCGACTTCTCTATTGGAACAGGCAAAGCAGCGCGTGGAACATCGCGGCTGGACGAACGTTGAGCCCGTCTGTCACGACGCCACGACGTTTGTGCCTCCCGAAGGTCAGGTCGACGTCGTCACCTTCTCGTACTCCCTCACCATGATTCCCGACTGGTTCCGGGCAGTGGATCAGGCTTACAAGCTGCTCAAACCGGGCGGTACCCTGGGCATTGTCGACTTCTATGTCGCCCGCAAGTATCCCGCCGATGCACATGTGAAGCATGGTTGGACGACCCGCAGTTTCTGGCCCCTTTGGTTTGGCTCCGACAACGTGTTCCTCAACTCCGACCACGTTCCTTATGTGGAAAATAAATTCGAAACCATTCGCCTTGAGGAACGACGGGGTAAAATCCCGTACATGCCCTTTGTCCGCGTCCCGCACTACGTGTTCATTGGCCGCAAGCCAGCAACCGATGAAGCGTGAGTCACGTGAGATTGGCTTCCTCAACCATCTCAACCGTGGCGCAGCCACACTCAACCATCTCAACCACTACTGTCTGCTGTTACCCGCATAACGACCATGTCCGAGCCTTCACCCAGTCTGCTGGAAGTATTCGACAATCCTTTCCCCGAGCGGCCCTACGTCATCGATACGGTCTGCCCTGAGTTTACGTCGATGTGCCCCAAAACCGGTCAGCCAGACTTCGGCACGGTGACGATTACGTACATTCCGGACAAACTTTGCTTTGAGTTGAAATCGCTCAAAATGTATTTGCAGCAGTTCCGGAACCATGGGGCGTTCTACGAGCGGGTCACCAATACCATTCTGGACGACCTCGTCAGCGTCACGCAGCCGCGTTGGATGAAAATCGAAGGCGCCTTCACTCCGCGTGGCGGCATCCGGACCACAGTCATCGTCGAACACGGTACTCGATAGGCCTCTGGCCATGGCACTCTTCGTCAAAGAGACACTTATTGCCGCACCGCCTGAAGAGGTATTCGCGTTTCACGAATCACCAAAGGCCCTCGAATCGCTCATTCCTCCGTGGGAGTCGATGAAAGTCGTCGAGAGTGCCCGTTCACTCGCCGTGGGAAGCCGAGTTGTCCTGCAGGGACAAATGCTGTTCGTACCCCTGAAGTGGGTTGCCGTACATACGGCGTACAACCCACCGCATGAGTTCGAGGACATTCAGGAATCGGGCCCGTTCGCGAAATGGGTACACAAGCACCAATTCATTCCCACCGGAAACAACGAAACTCTTCTGCGGGATGAAGTCGAGTACCAGGTCCCGCTGGGGAAACTCGGTGAACTCTTTGGCGGCTGGTTCGTTCGATCAAAACTCGAACGCATGTTCGCCTACCGCCACGAAGTCACCAAACGCCTGGTGGAGTCTGGCGATTGGCGAAGTGATTCCCTGGCTTCCGATTGAGTGGAATTGCCACAAGAAACCTCACTCCGATTTCGCTTCAGCCGTCTTCCGTAGCAAATCTGCATGCAGGCGCCCGACGTGCCACATGTAGCGTGGGCCGTAGCCTGCTTCTCTTGGCCAGCTATTATTGGTCGCTTCGGTCAAATGCTTTAATGCCAGTTCGTCATCACCCTCCAGTGCCGCGTTCAGACCGACATAAAGATGGGCATAAAACTCGCATGAGGCCTGCTGTTCGGTGGTACGTTTCGCGAGTTGCAATCCCAGCATGACGTCCTCAGATTTCAGTTCACCAGAAAACAATTTGTAGACGGCGGGAAAGGGTTCGCGGTCGTCCTTTTCGTAGCGCAACAGCTCCTTTTGGGCCTGCTCTTTGCCCACGGCCTTGAACTGACAGAAGTACCGCCAAATTCCATTTTCACGGTCGACGTTGTCAAAGGAATGATACCGCTCAAACTGCTCAGCCCCTGCCCCATGTTTTCCGGCATAGAAGAGTGCAATGCCGCGGCGCCAGTGTGAGGGGCCCTGCTCTGCGTCGAGTTCAATCATGCGGCTGTAATCGGCGACGGCCTGATCGAAGTGCCCCAGAAAGAAGTGGCAGTCCCCGCGCTGCGACAGCAACGGGATGTTGTCGGGAGTTCTCTTCAGACCCGCGTCGCACTCGTCAATTTGCCCGGTCAATTCCTTCACGAGTTCAATCTGCTTCGCCGCAGTCCACTGCTCCGACTCCTGTGCGCCGACTGATGACGCAGCAGTCGACAGCGCGAACAGCACTACTGGAATTACAACGGGTTGAAAGCAATGTCGCATTTGACGAATCCTCAGGCTGCTCAGGTAAATTTGGCCTGATTGTCATCATACAAGGCGTAAGTTGCGACCCCAAAGTGAATTGTTTGCATCAGGGCCTTTGCGTCTCGCTGGACAGTTCACACGGAACTCCCGAAAATCCGCCCATGCGAATTCTTGTGACAGCCGGTCCCACCCGTGAATACTTTGATGATGTCCGCTACCTCTCCAACGCGAGCAGTGGTCGGATGGGTTATGCCATTGTGGCCGCAGCAATTGCCCGGGGATGGGAAGTCGTGCTGGTCAGCGGACCGGTCGAACTCGCTCCGCCTGTCGGCTGCGAATATCACCCTGTGGTGACGACCGCCCAAATGCGCGACGCCGCGGTCCGACTGTTCCCCGACTGTGATGGTGTCATCGCGGCGGCTGCAGTGTGCGATTACAAACCGAAAGAACGCATTCAGGGAAAAATGTCAAAGTCCGGTGGTCCGGTGACCTTTGACATGATCGAAACCGACGACGTGCTTGCCGAACTGGGACGCTGCAAGGAGAACCGCTGGGTGGTGGGATTTGCCCTCGAAGCGCAAAATCCACGTGAAAACGCCCTGCAGAAACTTCGCAAGAAAAACTGCGACTGGATTGTGCTCAACGGCCCCGAGGCCATTGGTGCTGAGTCGAACTCCGTCGAATTCATTAATGCGGAAACCGACACCGTCGCCCACTGGACCGGTACGAAGACGGAAGTTGCCTCGGCGCTCATCGACTGGCTTGCTGAACATGCAACGAGCTGACAAAAGTTGATCAACACTTCCCTCAACGACTGGAATTCAGCAATGACTTCAGACATCTTGTGGCATTTGACCAAAGGGAATCTCAACAACATGCTGACTAGGTTTTCACGGGCTTTCGTTCTGTTTGTGGTCGTTGCTCTTGGACTGACGGTAAACGCGGCAGAGACATCGCATCCCAACGTGCTGTTGATCATCACAGACGACCAGGGATATGGTGACTTCGGATTACACGGAAATCCTCATGTTAAGACGCCGCACATCGACGCTCTCGGCAAAGAGTCCATTCGATTCGATCGGTTCTATGTGAACTCCTTTTGTGCTCCCACACGAGCAGCGTTGTTGACGGGACGTTATCCACTGCGAACTGGCACTTACGGCGTCACGCACAACAAAGAAACCATGCGGTCAGATGAACTGACGCTGGGCGAAGTCTTTTCTCTGAACGGATACTCGACCGGATGTTTCGGCAAGTGGCACAACGGTGAGCAGTTCCCGTACACGCCTCCCGGCCAGGGCTTTGGAGAATTCCTCGGCTTCCACAACGGTCACACGAACAATTACTTCGACCCCGTCCTCATTCGCGGGGCTTACCCCGAGCAACAGAAGGGTTACATCAGTGACATTCTGACAGATGCGGCCATCGATTTCGTATCGCGTCAACGTGATGAGCCGTTCTTCTGCTATTTGTCATACAACGCGCCGCACTCTCCGTATCAGGTCCCCGACAAGTATTACGACCGTCTCGCCGCGTTCGGATTCGATCCCGCCGTCGCCGCTTTCTGGGGGATGTGTGAAAATATCGACGACAATATCGGGCGGCTGCTGAAAGTACTCGACGAGCAGGGAGAAACTGAGAACACCATTGTACTGTTCCTGACCGATAACGGCGGCACCGCTGGAGTCAAAATCTTTAACGCCGGCATGCGCGGCGGCAAGACGAGTGTCCACGAAGGAGGCTGCCGCGTGCCGCTGTTTGTCCGTTGGCCTGGTCGATTCAGCGAGCCACGACTCGTCACACAAATCGCCTCGCATATTGACGTACTGCCCACGCTCATTGAGTTGTGTGAAGTGAATCGACCATTCGGACTTCCATTTGATGGCGTGAGCCTCGTTCCGCTAATGGATGGCAAGTCCGGCGATTGGCCAGAACGTGTGTTGTTTACGCACAATCCTATTTCGGAGTCGAATCGTTACCCAGGGGCTGTCCGCACGCAGCAGTATCGACTGGTCAGGGAGCTGCAAGGGCGGCAGGGGGGATCGTCAGCGACTCCCGATGATGAAAACAGTAAGCCGTGGCAGTTGTATGACATGATCAAAGACCCCGGCGAGAAGGATGACCTGGCGCAGCAACATCCCGACGTTGTCGCTGACTTGGCCCGGCAGTATGAAGCCTGGATTGATGATATCTCATCGACGCCGCTACGCCGTTTGCCAGTTCAGGTTGGTCACGCCGAAGAAGACCCGGTGGTGGTGAATGCACCCCAGAGTCTTCCCGAAGGCAAACTGCACTTCCTCTCAGGACCCGGCTTTGCGCACGACTGGCTGACAAACTGGACTCAACCCGGTGAAACAGTGACATTCGACTTAGATGTCCAGCACGCGGGAACGTATTCCGTGACGGCCCTCTACAGTTGTCCGAAAGAGAATGCAGGATCTGACATCCGGGTGACGTGGGGAGAACAATCGCACGACTGGCATGTCGCCGCAGCACCGGAAGAAGATGTTGAGTTGCCACATCGTGACGAGCGTGGACGCGAGCGTTACCGCAATCGCATCTGGAAAGAAGCGTCGCTCGGCGAATTCGAACTCGCCGCCGGACAACATCAACTCACACTGGAGAGCGTCAAAGTGCCTGCCGGAAGCGTTATGGACTTCAAGGCCATTCGAGTCCAGCGAACTTCTGAGATTCCTGGGAAGAAGTAGCGTGAAACCCGTAGGCCGGACCGGAGCAAACCGAAATGTTGCCGGAACTTCGGCCGCAGAATCCTCACCATTTGAATGCAACAGGTCGGATCACACGATTGCCGTTTGCGCAGTTCCGGCAATGACTCTTAATCAGAATAGACTCGTAATTGCCTCGCCCTCAGCAAGGAGGTTATATGGGCGGCCTTGCGTGTCATACGCTTCGAGATTGTTCACGCCCATGGCATGGTAGACCGTCTTTGTGACGTCGGCGGGGGTGAGGGGATTGTCCGCCGGGTACTCGCCGAATCGATCGCTCGCGCCATAAGTCTGACCGCCCCGAATGCCGCCCCCGGCCAGGATGTCAGTCAGGCAGTGCGTCCAGTGATCACGCCCTGCCCCATTCACTCCACCGCTGCGGGGATCACCAACCTTGGGCATGCGTCCCATTTCGCTGGTAATCATGAGCAATGTCGAGTCGAGCAGGTTACGCTCGTTGAGGTCTTCAATGAGTGCCGAGAAACAGCGGTCGAACTCGGGCAACAAACTGTCTTTCAGACAGCCGAAGTTGTCGCCGTGGGTGTCCCAACTGCCGGCACTGCGGCAACGTTTGGCCAGCGGCGATCCGATACCATGTCCGAGCCAGAAGACCGTAATGAAAGGAACACCGGCCTCTACGAGCCGTCGCGCACAAAGCAGGCTCATGCCGTTCACTGTTTCGCCATAGCGTTCCCGCAGCTCGGGTGACTCACTCGATACGTCGAATGCTGCTGTCGTCTTGGATGACATGAGCAATGAAAATGAACGTTGCTGATGTTGTGTCCAGGTACGGGCCTCCGCCACCGAGTCGAATTCGCGCCGTGCTTCATCCAAACTGGTCAGCAACTGGTGACGATTCTGCAGACGCGCCTCTGTCGTGTCCCCTTCCAGAATGAGTGCCGGCGCCTGAAATTCGAGCGGCTTTTCATGCGTTCCCTGGACGAACAGCGGGTCATATTCAATCCCGAGTCGCGCTGCGAATTGTCCGGGTCGGGTGTACGGAGCACGGCTCGGCTTGTGCGGCAACGTAATGAGCCCGGGCAAATGCGGATGCGCAGGTCGCTTCGACGTAATGACGCTCCCCATGAACGGCCAGTCATCAGGGTAAGGCGTGCGATTGTTTCCCTGACTGAGGAACGTGGGGTCAGGGACATGACCCGTCAGGTTGTAGTAATAGCCAGCGTGATGATCGTTCGTGTTGACCGACGCGCCGACAGAATTCAGCACCGCCAAATGGTGTGACTGCTTGGCCAAAAGCGGCAAGTGCTCACTGAGCATTACACCGGGAGCTGAGGTGGAAATCGTCGAGAAGGGACCACGGTATTCCAACGGCGCATTGGGCTTCATGTCCCACATGTCCAAGTGGGATGCTCCGCCGCACAAAAAGAACAGAATGGTCGACTTCGCCGTCCCACCGCCCAGAGCTGCGCCGCTTTCCGCACGCAGACCCGCGTTCAGGCAGGCCGACCCAACCAAACCACTCGCCGACGCCGCCAACATCGCGCGGCGACTCAGTGGTGTACGTAAACCAGAGGGAACAACAGACCTGCTCATGAATTCTCCCGACCACACTTCGGCAATTCACGTCAATTCAAAACGCAACAAATCCTACCATTTGATCGACACAAGAGACCAGCCGAGGTGGGGAATTCAATGAAAAGTTCGAGGAACGACCAGAGCGATTCGCAGGATCATCTAATCGTGATGTACTAAGTCGCCGCCAGTTACTCACGCAACTGACTGAACCTGTAACACAAACGTCGTCATGAATGGCGTAATCTGGAACTCCTTCGTGACCGACAGATTTGCCGCAGCAAAGGTCTGCAGCCAGGTATGTCGCGAATGGAAGTGAAATGCTGCTGGGCCGAAGCAGAGAAAGTTGACGGGGTCTCGTAGCTGCTCAATAACGACAATTATCCCATCAGGCTTGAGCACACGTTGGGCCTCTGAGAAAAACCTCACCCTTTCCTGTTCATGGCGCAGTTCATGGGCGGAGGCAATGGCGAACACGACGTCTTGACTGCTTTCGGCAACCGGCCAATCGTCGAAGGGAATCGACACGTTCGGCATTGCAGACGAATTCCATTCACGAGCACGCTGGATAGACGTTTCTGTCATGACGTTGCTGTCGAATATATCAAACACCGAAAGTTCCATGCCGGGATACCTTCGACGCAACGGAGAAGAAACAGGATCAATTTCTGCGTAGAGCAGAACGCCTGATTCTGGTGGACTGCTAAAAACTCGATCAGGCCACCAGGTGACCTTGAGAAGGTCGGAGGCATCGTACGTCAAATAAACAGCCAGTGTTGACGCGGCCACCAACCACGCAGCGACGCCAACGCCGCAGCCAAGAATCCATCTCAGCAGAGGACTCTCGACAAAGAACAGCAGTCCGATGCCAAGGGCAATTGCAATTAAAGCGGTGGCAAAGAAATGGCGATTGAGACTGAGCACCAGTCGAGTCATGCGCATGGCGTAAGCCGGAAATTCGTGGAGACAATATGAATCGAACTTCCAGTCAAACCGCAATCGACGTTAATCGTTAACATGCGGTCGGTGGACGGCCATGTGGACCGCTAAATGCTCCAATCCTTCAGGGGCAGCCAATGCGTTCTCGCGACGGCCAGCCCACTACTTGTCGCCAGCGATCACTTCGGCGACGTTTCGGGCGTGGTCGCGAATTCGGTCGTAAGCGTTGAGCGTATTGAGGAACGCGACGGTGACCTGTGGAGCAAGTTGAGTTGATGACAAATCGGCCAGGTGGTCCTTTCGCAATCGCTTAATCGTCTTGCGGATTTCGTTTCCAGGTTCGTCCAGAGCCTTCAAGACATTCTCGTTCTGGTCCCGATAAGCCTGGCCAACCGTTTGCACGTACTTTGTGATGAGGGTGTTCAGTTTGACGAGATCATTCAATTGCACCTCACCAAAACGGAGCGAGTCCTTTCGGAGTTTTTGATCGAATCGAAGGATGGTGTCGATGTAGTCGCTGATGGACTCGTACTCATCAGCCAGTCGTAGCTGTTGTCTACATTCGTCAGCAACCGCGTGTGGGACGTTTCCAGCCAGCAGGTTGGTGACGAAATGGGAGATTTCATCCTGCATACTGTCCAGGATTTTTTCGCGATCGCGCAAGTGCTTTGCGAGCGACTCGTCCGTTTCATCCTGTTGCAGCAGCGTGTTGAGCCAGCCCAGCATTTTACCGCAACCCTCACCCATTTTCAGGAGTTCACTTCGTGACTGCTCGATGGCCAGCAGCGGTGTTTCCAGCATGCGGATATCGAGGTCGGTGAGGTGTGGTTTTTCCTTGAATGTCTTGGAAGGAACAATTCGTTCGAGTAGCTTGGCAAACTGTCCGACGAACGGAATAAACAGCAGCGTATTGCAGATATTGAACACTGTGTGCGTTGCCGCAATGGCCGCGGTGACGTGCGGATACGACGTGACGCCATCAACCACTTTTTCGGCCGCGACATCGCCAGGCATGATGTACTGGATGAACTGAATGTAGTAGCTGAAAATTGCCGTGACCCAGAGCACCCCCAACACGTTGAATATGACGTGAAAATATGCTGCGCGCCGAGCATTGGTTGTCGCCCCCAACGAGGCCAGGTAGGCGGTAATGGTCGTGCCAATGTTCTCGCCCAAGACGAGGGCCGCCGCCGTCGGATACGAAATGATCCCCGATTCGGCAAGCGAAATCGTGATTCCCAAGGTTGCGGAGGATGACTGCACAACCATGGTCAGCAAACAACCAATGATGGCGCACTTGAGCACGCCGAAATACGTGTCTGCAGAGAACATTTGGAACCAGGTTTGGAAGTCATCCATTTTCTGGATGACCTTGCACGCGTCCTTCATGAGTTCGAGCCCAAAGAACACCATGCCGACCCCCATGAAGAACATGGCCCAGTACCGCCAACGGTCCCCTTTCGAGAACAGGTAGATAAACGACGAAAAGCCCAGCAGCGGTAATCCGTACTTTCCGACCTTCAGAACCAGCACCCAGCCGGTAATCGTCGTGCCGATGTTGGCCCCCATAATGATGCCAATCGACTGCGTGAGTGTCATGACGCCGCTATTCACAAACCCAATCGCCATGACCGTGGTGATCGAACTCGACTGAATGAGCGTGGTCACCACCATGCCAACAATTGTCGCGAAGAATCGATTCTGAGTCACCGCGGCAATCATTTTCCGCAGGCCAGCTCCAGCCACGGCCTGCATACCTTCCGACATGTACTTCATGCCGAGCAGGAAAATGCCCAACCCTCCGACCAGGCTGAAAACGAGGGTGGTAATTGAATGAAGGTCCATGGAAAGACATACCTGTGCGAGCGGGCTTTGTTAAGAAGCGAAAAAGGTACGATTAAGAAGACGCAAAAGTCTACCGGTCGGGGAGGCACGTTCCATTAGCGAGAACCAATTCACCAGAACTTGGACATCAATCAAGAATGGTTGGGCGACCATGTGTCCACTCATCGGCGAAAAGCGAGTCGGTAAACCGCCGTTTCGCCAGTCCATCGCGGTACCGCCCATGACACCTTGAATTTCACTCCATTAGCGTCGGAGGACGATGCCCAATCCCCTTTCACCGGCATGATTTGCGGAAAGTCTTCCCGAAAATGGGCTTAGGGATGTCCGCCTCTCCCAGCCCTGCTAAAATTCCCGGCTTGAATTCCACTGGTTCAACAAACGTACTGCGGCTCGATACGTTCCGCGTGTCGCCCAGATTGTGTAAACGTAAAGCAATTCGACGGATAGAACGATGGCAGTAGAGCAGAGTCAGGCGGCCGAAGGTGCGATTCAGGGAATCGATCCTCAGGAACTCGCTGAATGGTATGAGTCGCTGGAAGATGTCCTGCACCGTTACGGTCCCGAAAAGACACAACAGTTGCTCGTTCAATTGCGGGAACGTGCTTATCACCGCGGCGTGATGCTGCCGTTCGTGGCCACGACGCCGTACAAGAACACGTTGTCGCTGGAAGATCAGCCACGCTATCCAGGCAACCTGGAGCTCGAACGAAAGATTAAGTCGATCATTCGCTGGAATGCCATGGCGATGGTTGTGCGGGCAAACAAGAAGACCGACAAAGCCGGGGCTGTCGGTGGTCACATTTCGACATTTGCATCATCGGCGTCACTGTACGAAGTTGCTTACAACCATTTCTTTCATGGGCGTACCGAGGACCATACCGGCGACATGGTGTACTTCCAGGGACACGCGGCGCCGGGAATGTACTCACGGGCATTTGTCGAAGGTCGGCTCGACGAATCGCACTTGGAACACTTCCGTCAGGAAGCGGTTCGCGGCCAAGGGCTGTCATCTTATCCCCACCCTTGGTTGATGGAAAACTTCTGGCAGTTCCCAACGGTGTCGATGGGACTGGGCCCCATTTGTTCGATTTATCATGCCCGCTTCTTGCGGTATTTGCAGCATCGCAACATTCTCGACACTGCGAAGTCGAAAGTCTGGGCATTTCTCGGTGATGGAGAAATTGACGAACCGGAGTCACTTGGTGCCATTACTCTTGCCTCGCGAGAGAATCTGGACAACCTCGTCTGGGTGGTGAACTGCAATTTGCAACGGCTCGATGGCCCGGTGCGCGGTAACGGAAAAATCATTCAAGAACTGGAAGGCGCCTTCCGCGGTGCAGGCTGGAATTGCATTAAAGTCGTTTGGGGCGGCGACTGGGATTCAATTCTCGCTCGTGACTATAACGGCCTGCTGCTGAAGCGAATGGGAGAAATCGTCGATGGCCAGTACCAGAAGTACAGCGTCTCGTCGGGAAGTTACATTCGTGAACACTTCTTCAACACACCAGAATTGAAAGAACTGGTTGATCACCTCTCTGATGAACGACTGGAGAAACTGCGGCGCGGCGGACACGATCCGGAAAAGGTGTTCGCAGCTTTCAATGCTGCAGTGAATCACAAGGGAGGCCCCACAGTCATCCTCGCCAAAACAATTAAGGGATATGGACTTGGTGAAGCGGGCGAAGGGAAAAACATTGCGCACAACACCAAGAAAATGAACCTTGAGGAACTGCACCAGTTTCGCGAGCGATTCAACATTCCTATTAAGGACGAAGACGTCGACAAAATGCCGTTCTACCGACCGGCACCTGACAGCGAGGAAATGGCGTATCTGCAGGCACGTCGCGAACAACTTGGAGGTCATGTTCCAGCCCGAAAGCCAACGGACGAGAAACTCGTCATTCCCGACATCAACTCGAAGTCCTTCTCTCGCCTGTTGGCCGGCTCGATTGAAGGCAAGACGATGTCCACGACACTGGCCTACGGCACCATGCTGATGGGGCTCATGCGTGACAAATCAATTGGCGAACGAATTGTCCCAATTATTCCCGACGAGGCTCGCACCTTTGGAATGGAAGCGTTCTTCAGCAGCTACGGGATTTATTCCAGCAAGGGTCAGCAATACGAACCGGTTGATCGAATTGGTGCCGATGGGAAGCCGCAATTGCAATACTACCGCGAGGCAAAAGATGGCCAGGTCCTCGAGGAAGGAATTAACGAGGCGGGTGCGATGGGGTCATTCGTCGCCGCCGGTACGGCATATGCTAACCTCGGCATCAACATGATTCCCTTCTACGTCTACTACTCCATGTTCGGCTTCCAGCGCGTGGGCGACCTCATTTGGCTGGCTGCCGATTCCCGCTGCAAAGGGTTCCTCGTGGGTGGTACCAGCGGCCGAACTACGCTCAATGGTGAAGGTCTGCAGCACGAAGATGGTCACAGCCAACTCGTGGCAACCACAGTGCCAAACCTCGTCGCCTACGATCCCGCCTTCGGCTATGAACTCGCCGTCATTGTCCAGAATGGCCTGAAGCGGATGTACGCCGACGGGGAAGACATCTTCTACTACCTGTCGGTCTACAACGAAGAGTACGAAATGCCTGCCATTCCCGAAGGTGACGGCATTCAGGAAGGCATCCTGAAAGGGATGTATAAACTCCGCAGCACCGACAGCGGCGGCGATCAGAAGGTCCGTCCGCAGTTGTTCGGCTCGGGTACAATTCTCAACTGTGTGCTCGACGCCCAGAAACTTCTGGCCGAAAAGTACGGCGTAGGCTGCGATGTCTGGAGTGTTACCAGCTACAGCGAGCTGTCGCGTGAGGCGCAGTCAACCACACGTTGGAATCGATTGCATCCTGCCGAAGCACCGAAGCAGAGCTACCTCGAACAGACGCTGGCCGGCATTGAAGGTCCGTTCATTGCATCGAGCGACAACGTGCGTCTCGTCCCCGATCAAATCCGTCAGTGGGTTCCCGGCGACTTCACCGTCCTCGGCACCGATGGTTTCGGCCGCAGCGACACGCGTCCCGTACTTCGACGTCACTTCGAAATCGACGCCGAATGCGTGACCTACGCCACACTGGAATCCCTCGCACGTCAGGGCGGCTTCGATAAAGCCAAGCTCCCACAGGTTCTTACCGACCTGGGCATTAACCCCGACAAAGTGGAACCTCGTACTGCATAGTGCATAGTGCATAGTGCTGAGTGCTGCAAGGTTTTGTCGTTGCCTAACGGGGAAAATCTCGGTCTGGCGGAACTGTGCGCGTTCGATAAGATGTACTGCCCTCTTTTGGTTAGTCATCTTGGAAAACGTAACATGCCCAGCGGTAAGAATGTTTTTGGCAGACCACTCATTACCTGTTCGGTCGAACCTCTAACCGGCTGGTATCGGAATGGCTGTTGCGACACCGGACCGGGTGACTCCGGACTGCATTTGGTTTGCGTCGAAGTGACCGCTGAGTTTCTGGAGTTCAGCCAAGAGGCTGGGAATGACCTCAGCACGCCCATTCCTGAGTACAACTTTCCGGGCTTGAATCCTGGGGACCGCTGGTGCTTGTGCGTCACGCGGTGGCAGCAGGCGCACCATGCTGGTATGGCTCCCAAGGTTGTTCTGGAAGCGACGCATATTTCAACGCTGGAGTTTGTGTCGCTGGAAGAACTGCAGGCGCATGCCGTTGTTGAAGATTAGGAATTCTGGTCAAAAGTGACCGAAGGTGAATGGAGTCAATCATGGTGGCGAATCCCGTTTCAATTGGACAATGGACTTGTGGTATTGGTCAGCCACTGCTGTTCATTGCGGGGCCGTGTGTCATCGAAAGTGAAGTGATGATTCTCGAAACGGCGAAGTACCTCGCGGAAGTCGCCGAAGAGAATTCGTTTCAACTCGTGTTCAAGTCGAGCTTCGACAAAGCCAACCGCACCAGCATATCCAGCTTTCGTGGACCAGGATTAAAGGAAGGTCTGCGCATTCTGGACCGCGTCAGACAGGAAACCGGCTTGCCCGTAACGACGGACATCCATTTGCCCGAGCAGGCCGAGCAAGCAGCAGAGGTGTGCGCCATCCTGCAAATCCCTGCATTCCTGGCGCGCCAGACCGACCTCATTGTGGCCGCTGCCGAAGCCGCGAAGAAACATGGCGGCACCGTCAACGTAAAGAAACCGCAGTTCGTTGCACCGGAAGACGTCATTCATGCCGTACGCAAGTGCGAGAGTTCCGGCATGAACAATGTGCTGCTGACCGAGCGTGGGACGACGTTTGGCTATGGTCGCCTCATCAACGACATGCAGTGTATTCCTATCATGCAGCAAATGGGCTGCCCGGTGGTCTTTGACGCCACGCACAGCGTGCAGCGTCCCGGTGGGGCGTCAACGGGTGGGGCTCGCGAAATGATTCAGCCACTCGCCCGGGCCGCTGTCGCCTGTGGATGCGATGGCGTGTTCATGGAAGTGCACCCTAACCCCGACGAAGCCATGAGCGACGGTCCAAACCAACTGCCGCTCAGCCAGGCACGACAGGTATTTGAGCAGTTATCACAACTCCGCGAGACCGTCCTCGGCTTCGATAGGTGAGCGGCGTCCGTTCTGCATCGGCGACGCATCTGATGCGCAAGGAGAACCGAAGCAGCTGAGCCACGTAGGCATGGGCAGCACAACCAGGTCTTCTTGTCTGTGGTGCAAGGTTGACGTCGTCATCCAAGGTTTGGAAGCTATCCGCAGACTTTGCTTTGTTCCAAACTCAAGAAGGTAGAACACCAACATGAAATTGCTTCAATGGTCTGTCATCGCCCTCGTGCTGGCGAGCGGTTCGGTTTGCTCCGCAGATGAGCCGGAGTGGAAGTCGCTGTTCGATGGAAAAACGCTGGAAGGCTGGGTGCAGAAGAATGGTACCGCCAAGTACACCGTGGAAGATGGTGCCGTGGTGGGCCGAACAAATGAAGGAAGCCCAAACTCCTTCATGTGCACAACTCAGAACTACGGCAACTTCGAGCTGACGTTTGAAGTGAAAGTCGACAACGAACTCAATTCCGGCGTGCAAATTCGTTCGCAGACGAAAGACGGTCCCGAAGGGCGCGTGAATGGTCCTCAAGTGGAAATCGAAAGCGGTCCCGCGGAAGCTGGCTACGTGTATGGCGAAGCGACCGGTCGTGGCTGGTTGACTCTCGAAGCGCATTTGAAACCGCACGATTTCTTCAAGAACAACGAGTGGAACGAATTCCGCGTGTTGGCGGAAGGCGCCCGCATTCGCACCTGGATCAACGGTCATCCGATTGAAGATTTGACCGACGAGCCAATTTACGAAACGCACCCTTCCGGCTTCATCGGCCTGCAGGTGCACGGCATTAAGGCTGGAACCGGTCCTTATGAAGTGCGGTGGCGTAACATTCGCATTCGTGAATTGAAGTAACTGGGGACAAGCATGCCTCAGCGTGCAGTTGTGCTGTTAAGTGGTGGCCTCGATTCGGCGACGGCTCTGGCCGTAGCGCAGAATCGAGGCTTCGACTGCTATGCGCTGTCGTTTGATTACGGTCAAAGGCACGTCTTTGAATTGCAGGCAGCAAAGCAAGTGGCGGAGCGAGCGGGAGTAACGGAGCACATCATTATCCCGCTCGATTTGCGGCGGTTCGGTGGGTCGGCCCTGACGAGTGAAACGCCCGTCCCCAAAGGACGGAGCGACTCGGAAATTGAACAGGGAATTCCCATCACCTATGTCCCGGCGCGCAACACGGTGTTTCTGTCGATTGCGCTCGGCTGGGCCGAAGTGCTGGGGGCTTTTGATTTATTCGTGGGCGTGAACGCGGTGGACTACAGTGGCTATCCCGACTGTCGCCCTGAATTTGTCAAAGCATTCGAAGCATTGGCCAATCTGGCCACCAAAGCAGGCGTGGAAGGGACGGGACGATTTCAAGTTCATGCGCCACTCATCGACTTGACCAAATCGGAAATCATTCAACTGGGACAATCATTGAACGTCGACTATGGATTAACACATAGCTGTTATGACCCAGATGAAACAGGCCGACCATGCGGAGCCTGCGATTCATGCCAACTGCGTCGGCAGGGGTTTGAGGCGGCGGGATTAGTCGACCCGCTGTTGGCTGATTAATGAGCACGCCATCGCCACGAATTTGTTTTGTGGCTCCCAATGCGCTGCCCGTCATTGATCCCAACATTCCCGGACCAATTGGCGGCATTGAAACCAGGTCGTGGCTGTTCGCGCGAACCATGGCTCGTTGTTGCGATTCGCCCATCAGTTTTGTCGTGCGTGATGCAGTTGCTCCGCAGCAGTCGACCATTGCGGGCGTACGCATTCTGCCACTGGTGGAACCATTGACCGCCGTGCGCCGCGCCATCGCTTCGAGTGTGGTCCGGCGTCCGCAATTTCCGTGGCTCTCGATTCGACGCTGTTCCCCGAACTTGCTATGGCAACTCCCGCTACTGGCACTGGCGAAACTGTCTCCGTATCCGCATGGGCTCAGCGGCGGCGCTGATACATTCCTCCAAAGTGTCCAAACAGATGTCTTCTGTACCTTCGGAGTGAATCCCGCGAGCGCGAGCACCGTGGCGACGGCACTTGCCCGAGGATTGCCGGCAGCTTTGGTACTGGGCTCAGACGGAGATTTGGACCCCCGATTTCTGGAGGGAGCAGACTACGCAAACCAGTACGGCGACCGCGGCGACATGAGTCTTCATCTATTGCAGTCGGCCGACCTCATCGTCGTGCAGACCCCCCTGCAGCAACGGTTGTTGAAGGAGCGGTTCGGACGGGAATCGGAGCTGGTTGTAAATCCCATTGAGGTTGATGCCTGGACGAATCCTGCTCCGCCTTCCAATTCGCTTGAGCTGCCCAGTGAACCGTTCGTGCTGTGGATTGGCAGAGCTGATCACACCCCCAAGCAACCGGGAAAAGTACTTGAAATCGCCCGTGCCTTGCCCGACGTTCAATTCTTGATGGTCATGAATCCATTCGATTCTGCGGTCGACGAAGCAATTCGCAAGACTCATCCACCAAACGTCATCATTATCGCCCGAATTGCCCCGGACGACATGCCCGTTGTGTTTTCCCATGCCGCGGCACTACTGAATACGTCCTCGTTTGAAGGCTTTCCGAACACCTTTCTACAGGCCGCCCTGGCTGAAGTCCCCATTGTCTCATTGAGCGTGAAACCAGAATCAACAGTGCTGTTGCCGTTTGGAACCTGTGCGGACGGCAACCTCGGAACTGCAGCGGAAGCACTCCGACAGATTGTTGAGTCAGGCCCAAATCAGCAACAACTGAAGGGTCTCCGAGCAGCTGTGGAAGACACCCATTCTGCCGATCAGCAGGCTCGCACATTGCACCGCCTGCTATGCGAGTTAACCAGACGTCGCCAAGGATGATCCCAATTGACGCGGCAGTTATCCGAAGGCGAACAATGTGAGCCGCGCTACTGCTGTTCTGAATCGGAGGCCGACGTGGGACTGGGCTCTTCCAAATCGAGTGTCGGTGACTTGAACAACTGGTCCAGTTCACTCGGTACCGTGCGAATGTGAATGTCTCGCTGCGGGAAGGGGATTTCAATTCCCGCCTCATTCAGTGCCTTGTAGATTTCAATGTGCAGGCCAGTCTTGGTCGGCAGTCGATGCTCCAGCGCGGCCAGATAGACGTGGATTGTAAAGTTCAGCGAGCTGTCGCCAAATCCTTCAAAAATAATGACCGGCTCAGGTTCGGCCAACACATGCGGCTGCTCCTTGACCACTGTCATCAGGATTTCACGTACGGAAGCAGGATCGCATCCATAGGCCACACCGACGGTCACCGTAATCCGATTCAATGTGTCGTTCAGTGTCCAGTTCAGCAGACGACCCGTAATGAATTCCTTGTTTGGAACAACGTATTCCTTCTTGTCCCAGTCGGTGATGGTTGTTGAGCGAATGCTGATTTGACTGACCGTTCCAGAGACGCCGTCAATGGTCACGACGTCACCAATACGGACCGGCTGTTCGAACAGAATGATGAGGCCCGACACAAAATTGGCGAAGATTTCCTGTAAGCCAAAACCAAGGCCGAACGTCAATGCAGCGGCCAGCCACTGAATGCTTTCCCAGCGGATTTCCAGAATTTCACTGACACTGAGAACTCCGACTAGAACAATGACATACCGCACAATGGATGCAATTGCATACCGCGAACTGCGGTCAAGCGGCAGGCGTTCCAGCAGTAGCAGTTCAAGCAAACCAGGAATGTTTTTGGCTGCCGTACCCGTCAACATGCCGACAAGAATGGCGAGCCCTGCTGCTGAATAAGTGACTGGCAAACCTGGTATGGTCCACCGATTGAATCCCTTGAGTGCAGGGAGAACATCTCCCCAAATTGACCACAAGGCAACCAGGGTTACGAGCATGACCGTCGAATCGAGCAACCTTCGCGTCTGCACACTCATTGTTGCCAAATCGGTGGGAGAAGTCGCAGGAGCCGCAGCCTTGGGCACTTCGCCTTCCCCTGCTTTTGACGCAGCCGCAGCACGTCGCTCGCGAGCCTGTTCCACCGCGAGTTGACGCTGACGGAGTGTCAGCCCGCGGACGACAATGGCCCTGACGAACACGGAGCCAAACACCAGCATGAGCGTTTCGCCCATGCGTAATGCCAGTCGGCCACTCGTAAAGTGATACCCCGCTGCCGACAGTCCGGCGAGAACCAGTGGGATACCTACGGCCAGTACATAAATCAGAATCGACAGTTGTGCGAGCCAACTCTTGGGATACCACTCCGTCCATTCCTGTTGAATCCCTTTTGAGGGACGCACGAGTCGATGCAGCAGCCATGCCAACAGCAGGAAGCTGGCAATCGCCGTCAGTTGTTCCAGCGCTTCTTCAGTTGAATCGGTCCCGAGGGCATGGAGGAGGGAGAGGAACATGACGAGGGGAACAGCGAAGAATTCAAAACGCCGAACCTCCTTAACGACGAGCACCATGGTCCGCTTCGACCATCCGAAATGCGATTCGCCAAGTCCCTGTACCTGACAGACGTTGCAGGCGAATTCCAAGACGAGAAAAGCTCCACCAAACAACGACAACCAGTCCGCCAGGATTTCCATCCAGTGCTGTTCGTGCAATACGCCCGGCGCCGTTGACACATATTCGGCGGCGCAAAATCGAAGTCGCCAGCCGAGAAACAGAATGGGAAGTGGAATGAGCAACGTGAGCAGCAGCGTCCACAACAATGCCTGCCAGGTTGGTCGCATTTCGGTGTTGAGGCGACTTTGGGCTTTTACACCGTGCTTCTTCAATGCATTCCGTTGGATGACTTGAGTCGCAGCCAGCCCTAGCCAAATGGCAACTGCCAGTAAGTAGGCCCAAGGTGTCTGGTACGCGTCTTTCGTGATCGAACTGGCAAGTTCCTGCCAGGTACTTCGATCCACAAGTCGTGTTGCCGCTTCGATGTCACTGGTAAGCCCAGTCCACGAAATTGGGCGATGGCTTCGAATCCAAAGCACCCGTTCATTGATGTACTCTTCAAATTCGAGTGCCAATTCAATGAGGCGCCCCTGTTCAATATCGAGTTGTTCAAGCGTATCCACGTACTCGGAATACGCTTTCATCATACCTTCATGTGAAACATTCTCGTCGGAGAGCGCCTCTCGAATTTCTGTTTCGACGAGGCCATTATCTTCGTCCTCATCAACGGGCGACGCCATTTCGGACATCAATGTGGTGACTCGTTCGTCCAACGTGGGAGCTTCGGTCTCCTGTTCGAGATAATCGAAGTACTCCCCTTGGACACGTTCCATGACGTCAACACGTTCCCTGCGTTCAATCCGCAGAGAACCCACACTGGGCAGTCGACGCCTCTGGTCGCGCAGCCTGAGCCCCAGAATGACACTTTCACGCGAACGCTTCTCGCGTTCCTGGAAGCCCTTAAAGTCGCGCTCGAGTTTCTCACGTTGCGCGCGGGCGCTGTCTAAGTCCTCTTGATACTCCGAACGCTCATTTCGAATCGTGACTTCGTTGTCGGAGTAACTCGCGGCCTGTAAATAGATGGCGTCCAACGGCGGCTTGGTTTCTTCTGCCTTCTTGCGAGCGTTGGCGGCACGAGTCGCTGCGTCTTGTTTACTTCGAGTACTAACCGCTTTTGTCCACGCGTCGACCTCCTGCTTCAGGATGGAGACCTCGCGTGCCACAATTGTTCGTTCAGAGGCCAGCAGCTTCACGGCTTCCGCAGCGTCATACCAGGCCAACTCGCTTTGCGCGACCGTCGGTTCCTTCTCTACGCGAAGTTTTTCGGCGAGCAGCGACAGGCGAATGGCATCCTGCAGCAGTGCGGGCTCCTTCTGATTCTCAGGATTCTGCGTGCTGGTGGCGATATCCGTCAGTTTCTTTGGCGCGGCAGCAATGAGCTCGTGGAGCTGGCGTTTGCGTTCGTCGCGACTCGAAATGCGGCTTTCGATGCTGGTCAAATCGGACTGCGTTTTCGCAAGCTGCTGCTGCTTCTCAGCGAGTGTCCGTTCTAAATACTCCAGCGAAGCACCACTCCACGGTGACTCAACGCGTCGCTCTTGCTGTTGCTGCTGTTCAATTTCTCGGCGTCGGCTGGTGACTCCAGCGATCTTTTCTGCAAACTGCTTTTCCTGTTCGGCAAGCGTGCCAATGACACGCAAATCCTCTTGCGCCTTGCCAACCAGCGTACGCGCCCGTTCTTTCTGCTCAGCCGTCAGCTCCTGGTCCGTCGCCGCCTCAACCTTCGCCAACAGCGAGGTCAGAACCTCGGCTGAGACCTGCGCTGTGGCAACCGTGCCCTCGGTGACGGTATCTTCGGCGGGTGTAGCGGGCGGCGTATTTCCGGGATCAGCATTTGGAAATGGCGGTGCCGCATCTTGTGAGAAAGCCGCAATCGAACCGTACAGCAAGACAACTGCCGTACAGATTGCGGTTCTGCCATTCCATCCGTGACAAAGCAAGTAACTCATGCCTGCAGTTTAACGCTGTCACAGGCCTTCGCCAGTGAAGCGAAAACTGTTTAGGAAAGGAGCGTTCTTGCTCCTTGTAATTCATCTGTCAAAACTGAAGCAGTTCAGCCGAACCGCCACAGGATTTTAGACTGCTTCGCACATTTTCCCAGACGGCTTTTGCTTCATCGGACGACTGTGAGATTTCCACGCTGGTCCCCTGCCCCAGCGCGAGCAATATTAGCTGTGGGATATCCAGTTCTTTCATGGCATTAAGCAGGGCTGGCGTTTCTTTAAAGGATGTGGGCAATCGCACAAACTCGATGGCATCCACTGGTTCACCTACAGTCGACGCCAGCAAAGCCGGGACTTCCATTCCCGCGCTCACCTTGAGTGTGATGTTTTCCTTGGATTTAGGACGCAAACCCTTCACTGCGCGAATGGCCTGCAAGACATCCCAACCTCGCAACGCATCGAGGGATTGTCCTAACAGCAGAAATCGCCGCCGAATGTGGATTTGTTCCCGCGCGTCGCTTGTCCAACGAGTGGGGCCAATACCGCGGCACGGTAGAATGGCGATTGTGCTGCTGGGATTCTCTTTTAAGGTCGATCGCAAATCCTCAAGGAACTTGTCGACAACGGTTTCGTTGACATCAGTCGTGGATGGAATTGCGAACTCGTCATGCTGCGACAGACGAGGAATTCGCTTGGCGAGTGCTGCAGTAGCGATCAGCCAGTCCGATTCATCCATCACGTGAATGGTCACCGGTCCATTCTTTGGAACGTTCGGTTGAGACGAACTCACGAGAATCAACGGCAATTGATAAGGGGCCTGACTCTCGAAGTGATGCACCTGCACTCCAAGGTCGGCGAATTCGAGGCCCATCGACTTCTCGACCACAGTTTTTCCGGTACTTGCCGGCCATGCACGCAAGGACTTTTCTTTGAGAAAGCTTACCCACTCTGCACTACGTTGTTTCAGTTCATGGGCTGCTTTGGGAAAGTCGGCAGCATCGGCCTGAGGTACGAACCAGTCATGCACGTTTGTGACTTGTTCGTTGCCAGGAAGGTCGCCGAAGACACGAAGTTGGGGAGGATCAAACATTTTCACGGCGGGCATGGCAATGTCCTCCTCGCTCCCTTTCAGGAACCGGTTCAGCCATACGAACGCATGAGCCCGCAACTCCTGTGTGTCCTTGTGCGGCCCTTCTGTAATGTGCAAGCCCAGGTTCCGTGGTTTGCCGTACAACTCATAAATCCGACGCACTTTGCTGTGCACATCGACCACACCTTCGAGCGGGAAAATGGTGTCCTTGTCCGTGTTGGAAATGAGCAGTGGTCGTGGTGCCACCAGTGCGGCCAGCACTGGGAAGTCCCACTGGTAGGTGTTCACCATGAACATGCAGTCGCAATGACCTTCAATGCAGTCATCGACAATGTGGTTGTGCATGCTGGTAATGCCTGCGACAGGCACGGCACATTTGATGCGTTCATCCAGCGCTGCCACCCACCACGAGTACGCTCCGCCGCCGGAGCGCCCCGTTACCCCAATGCGCGAGGCATCCACCTCCGGACGCGACTCCAGATAATCCAAACCGCGAATACCATTCCACGCTTCGACTCCCGCGGGCGTGTAACCACGCGAAGCCCACCACCACATCCCTTCGCGAAATGTCCCATGGTGCAGTCCCTGGATTTCACCCAGTTGAATGGTGTCGATAGTCAGGCAGACGTAACCGTTTCGGGCGAACCAGCAGCCGTGATGATGGTAGCCGACTTTGTTGCCGTAACTGATGCCGTTTTCGTTGACCCGTGCGTGACCGCAAACGTACAGCACGGCCGGCAGCTTCTCGGTGACAACTTTCGGACGGTAAAGATTCGCCGTGACGAACAGACCAGGTGACGACTCGTAATGCAGTTTTTCGACGACGAAATCATCTTGTTCGATGACTCCGGTGACCCGCACGTTCAGGTCGGTGCGCTCGGGCCAGGGATTCAGTCCCAGCATTTCACGTAACTGGTCGCGGTACTGTTCTTTCTTCGCTTCCCAGTCCGCCAAAGTCTTAATGTCGGCCAGACAGTTTTCGGTGACCTTGGCAGTTTCAATTTCGAAGTACTGCCGGAGCAGTGAATTGCCGTGAGCGGTTCCATCAATGACGTCATCGGCAAGTAGTGAGGAACATGCCGTAACGAGAGCTAGCAATCCTAAGAAACGCTGCACAATCACCTCCGGGACAATGGTGTGTCATCAAAGCGGAAAAACTATCGATAGCGGAAATCCACGCTTCCCACAACGGCCTGCACGGCACGGCTCCACGCAGATTGAGCGTCGGCTCCTTGCAGCTTTTCGCTGTCGAGAAACTCGAGCAGCAGCGACCGTTCTGTCGGGGTGGGATAACGTGTCAGCGTGGCGAGGTACAGTTCGTCAATGCGCTGTTCATCAGAGAGTTCGAGGGCCAGTAGCTTCTGAGCCGCGTGGGTTGTGCGTTCCTGCACAAACGGGCTGTTCAGCAGAAAGAGTGCCTGCGTGGAGAGGGTACTCGTATTCCGTCGTCCCAACGACATATTGGGATTCGGAAAATCGAAGACCTCGAACAACGCAGGCAATTGATTACGGAACGTCGGCAGGTAAACCGCTCGCGTGCCGACGTCGAACTGGTAACCGTATTCTGAGGAAGTGCCCGCACGAACCGAGTTCTCAACCGGCTCATCCTGCAATTCACCACTGACTGTCAGCAGTGCATCGTACAGACATTCCGCATCGAGACGATGCAGGTTCTGCGAAGCCAGCAGTCGATTGTCAGGATCGCTGTCGTGCATCGCACGGTCGGCCCGCAGTTGGTACGTGTGCGTCAGCACCAGTCGTCGGATGAGGCGCTTGGTTGACCATCCGTCCGCAATGAAGTCGAGTGCAAGTTGGTCTAAAAGTTCAGGGTGCGTGGGTCGCTCTCCGGGAGTACCAAAGTTGTCGACCGTCCGCACCAGTCCGGCACCGAACAGTTTGCTCCAGACGCGGTTCACATACACTCGGGCGGTCAAGGGGTTTTCTGGACTCGCAATCCACTCGGCCAGTTCCATCCGGCCACTCGATTTCGGCGAGAACTCCGGCGGTTCGCTTGTCATGGCCACGGCGAGGAATCCGCGGGGTACATTTTCCGCGGGGTTCTTCAGGTTGCCGCGAATGAGCAGCGGCCAGTCAGCAATGGTTTCGTAATCCTGTACGGACAATAGCTGCGGAACCTGAGGGCTTTTCTTATTGTGCTTCTTCAAGGCCTCTTCCGCTTCGGCCAGTTCCGCAGCCACACGCTCGCGCTTCTCTTTGGCGGCCAGTCGTGCGGCAGCTTCATCATCTTCGCCGACTTCCTTCGCTGGTGCGAACAGGATGGCATCGGAAATTACGACGCCCGATTCTTTACCGACTCCAGAAATCGTGACCTTCGCTTCTTCCCCGAACTGGAATTCCCCAACGGAGACATACCCGAAACCTGGTTCAATGCGTTGATCGATTCGAACCTCCGACTGGCCTTCGGCATGATCAACAATAATCAGTGTGTTCGGGCAACGGTTCGCGCCGGGTGTGTATCCAATGAACAATTCGTACTTGCCGGGCGTTAACTTACTCGAATAGACGGCGAAGTCTTCGGGCGTAGACGCATGCCGATACCCCCGACCAATGAACGGTTTCACCGACGTACTTTCTGTCCATACTCCAGTGTGCTGGGCCTCGTCGTCGTCCACGACAATTCCGTCAGGCTTAAACGAATTCTTGGAATTCTTGCCGAGTCGATCCAACTCCTGCTTCAGCGCGGCGACGTGCTGTTCGAGTTCCTTCGCTTCTCGCTGGTGCTCTTCAACTTTGCGTTGTTCCTCTATCTCCAGAGGGAGTGGGCGCTTCACCCAGGTCGACACGTTGCCGTCGATAAGTGTTTGCGTGTTTCGAAAAATGCTGGCCAGGGCGTAGTAGTCCGATTGCGGGACAGGATCGAATTTGTGGTCATGACAGCGAGCACAGCCGAGTGTCATTCCGAGAAACGCACGGCCCGTCGTGTCAATTTGCTCATCAATGACGTCCATTTGGAGTTGCTTCTTATCCTGCAACTCATAATTCGTGGGACCGAGCGTGAGAAACGCTGTCGCCGTAATTTGCTCGCGACGCTGCTGCACTGATTGTGCCTCCAGCAAATCACCCGCGATTTGCTCCATGATGAATTCCTGGAACGGCTTGTCGTTGTTGAACGCATCAATGACGTAATTTCGATAACGCCATGACTCCCCGTACAACAGCGAGCGACCGCCGCCAGTTGAATCGGAGTAGCGGGCCACGTCCAGCCAGTGCCGTCCCCAACGTTCACCAAAATGGGGAGATGCCAGCAGGTCGTCGACGACTCGTTCGACAGCATTGTCTGACGTGTCGGACAGGAACGCGCGGACTTCGTCAGGCGTGGGAGGCAGGCCAATCAAATCGAAATACAGTCGCCGCAAGAGTTCGACGCGGGAACTCTCGTCAACCGGTGCCAGGCCAGCGGCTTCAAGCTTTGCCAGAATGAATTGATCAACGGCATCGCGCGGCCAGGCCTTGTCGTTCACAGCGGGTGGGTCTGACGCCCTAAGTGGCTGGAACGACCAGAACTGCCGTCCCGCTTCGATGTCGATGTGATGCCCCACCACCTTTACTGGTTCATCTGGCCGAGGATCAACTGCCCCTGCTTCAATCCAACTCACGAAATCGGCAATGACTGAATCAGGTAGCTTCCCCTTGGGCGGCATTTCAAAGGACTCGTGCCGCAGTGCATCGATGATAAGGCTTTCGCCAATGTTGCCCGGCACGACCGAGGGGCCGGAATCACCTCCGGTCAGCAGTCCGGACGGACGATCAACAAACAATCCGCCGCGTACCTGCTTGGAGTCTGCCGAGTGGCATTCATAACAATGCTCAACCAGCACAGGCCGAATGCGTTTTTCAAAGAATTGCGTGGCATCGGCGGCGTCTGTCGGTTGCTCTTGGGCAGACAGACCTTTGACGCAGCAGAACAGGCAAATGAGCCAAATAACGTATCGCATGGTTCTCCGGTCGGTAAATCATGGAAGCGACCAGACCAAGCGTATCTCACCGCACGGCCACTGGCAACGTGAGGCCGGTCGCATAGCTCTGGAAGTTATGACTGATGGTCGGCCCTCGGTACGAGTTTCAGATGTACTCTGTCGTCCTTTACCTTTGAGGAGCCCCATCAACTCCGTTCCGAATTTGTCGTGATATCCTCACTCGCGGTACGCCTTATACTGATGTACCGTAACACCCAATGTGGCCCGAATTGCGATTGCAGGGAATCTTCCATGTCTGAACTGCCCGAAACATCGCGTCGACCGGTTGGGAGTCGTAACACCGGTTGGGCCGCCGCAATTGCTGGTTGGCTGGCCCGTCGTGGCGTGCGGCCTAATACGATTTCGCTGATGAGCGTCGTTTTTGGCGCGCTGGCTGGAGGCTGTCTCGTTCTGGCTGGGCGGCAAGATGCAGCTCTTACGCGTATAGGCTGCCTGCTGGGGGCTGCGGCGAGTATTCAGCTGCGACTGCTCTGCAATTTATTTGACGGCATGGTAGCGGTTGAGCACGGAATGAAATCCAAGTCGGGGGAAATCTTTAACGAATTGCCCGACCGGTTCGCTGATTTGTTCATTCTGCTGGGGGCGGGATTCGTGGACGACCTGGCTTGGTCCGTGCAGCTCGGCTGGTGTGCCGCGACGCTGGCTGTGTTGACGGCCTACGTGCGGGCTCTCGGGGCATCGGCTGGTGCGGGGCAGCATTTTCTTGGTCCCATGGCAAAACAGCATCGAATGGCCGCCATGACAATTTGCTGCCTGCTCGGTATCGTCTCAGCGGCAAGTGCCTGGAACTTGCCCATTATGAGTTGGGGATTGGGGCTCATTATCATCGGCTGTCTCATCACCGTTGCTCGTCGCACGGTTCGCATTGTTCGCACTCTGGAATCAGCATGATCAATTCGACCCTCGCAGGATTGTTTCGACTGATGACTGGTGCCCAGCCTCGCTGGCAGGGATGCGAGCCGAATTTGAATCGCCGCATTTACTTTGCCAATCATTGCAGCAATTTGGACGGTCCAACCATTTGGGCGACATTGCCGCCGGAACTGCGAAAACGAACTCGGGCTGTGGCCGCACGCGACTACTGGACGGCCGGCCCCATTCGCCGCTACTTCGCCCAGCGAGTATTTAACACCGTACTCATTGAACGCCGGAAGCCGACGCGGAACGACAATCCCATCGACGACATGGTGAATGCGATGGAAGACGGCAGTTCACTTATTCTGTTTCCCGAAGGGGGACGCCATCCCGGGCCTGATCCGGTGGAATTTAAGTCGGGTCTGTATCACCTGGCGAAGCGCGTTCCCGAGGCGGAACTCGTTCCCGTCCTGCTGGACAATTTGAACCGTGTCCTGCCGAAAGGAGAATTATTGCCCGTTCCGTTGATTTGCAGCGTGACATTCGGCGAGCCAATTCGCCTTGAAGAGAACGAGCACCGCAATGATTTTCTCGCAAGAGCTCGCGCAGCAGTCATTGATTTGCGAGACAACTGAGTTTCGCACCGCGTCATCGGCATTGCATCCAACAGGACACCATCATGAAGGTCGACAATGAACTGCTGTGGCTGACCGGCGTGGTCGTTGGCCTGTTGGGCATTTCGTCACTGGTCGGCTGGATCATGTCGCGGCAGGAATTAAGCGATTCCGCCCGACGCACCGTTGAAAACTTGAATGAACGAACGCGGGCCTGGTGGGTGATGACCGCCGTCTTCGCTCTGGCACTCGCAACCGGTGGCATTGGTTCCGTGGTGCTGTTTGCCTTCTCATCGTTCCTCGCACTTCGAGAATTTCTCACGCTTACGCCAACCCGGGCAGGTGATCATCGTACCATGTTCTGGGCCTTCTTTGTTGTCTGCCCCATGCAATACGTGTTGCTTTGGTTCGAATGGTACCCCGTATTCGTGATTTTCATTCCGGTATACGTTTTCCTGTTCCTGCCCATTCGCAGTGCGGCTGCTGGTGAAACGGAGAACTTTCTGGAGCGGACCGCCAAAATTCAGTGGGGAGTCATGATTTGTGTCTACTGTTTGAGCCACGCTCCGGCACTGCTGACATTGCTGAAAATCCCCGGCTATGAACACGAAAATGGGAAGCTGCTGTACTACTTTGTGCTGATTTGCGAACTCAGCGACGTCATGCAGTACGTGTTCGGAAAGCTGTTCGGGCGGCATCAAGTGGCGCCGACCGTGAGTCCTGGAAAAACGTGGGAGGGGCTCATTGGTGGTGTGGCCGCGACCGTGGCAATCGGTGCGGGGCTCTGGTGGGCTACTCCCTTCACGCCGTGGCAATCGGCTGGAATGTCGCTGCTGACTTGCCTGATGGGATTCGGTGGCGGCCTCGTGATGTCGGCCATCAAGCGAGACCGTGGCGTCAAAGACTGGGGCACGACCATTAAAGGACACGGCGGCATGCTCGACCGCCTCGACTCCCTCTGCTTCGCCGCCCCGATCTTCTTTCATGTGACTCGATACTACTTCGCGTGACGTCGGTCCGGGTCTGCAACGTATGTCTGGGTTACGAGATTTGATCGAAGGTGGCATGACCAGGACCCCAATGCATGCATGATGATGCTTAAACGAAACAAACGTGTTGACAAAGTGATGCGTTCTTAAGCAGGTCCTGGTTGGATCCCACCAGAATCTGGAATTTCTTGAGAATTCTTCCAGCAAGTCATTTGCAAGGACTTAGGTTAAGAGTGCTGGCCTGCATCTTTAGGGACTTACTCCATGCGCTCCTGGAGCAAAACTATCCGCGTGTGTTGCATTGCATTCGCCGTTGCCATGTATTGGCCTCCATCGGCTTGGGCCGAAGGCGAAGGTGACCCCATTTGGAAGGTCGAAGTCGACTGGGAAATTCGGGTTATGAATCCCCATGCTGAGACTTCGTCACCGCAAATCTCGCTGATCATCTCGGCGTTTCCCCACCTCGATTCGTGGTATGGCGAAATCATTGTCAACAGCTGTCAGTACTCTGGCGGTGCCTATGACGGCGGAATTTCCACTCGCCTCTGGAATGGATTGTCACCCAGTACGGCGACCTATAGCCGAGTCGACCAACCGATTGTCCTCGATGACGTCATTCTGCTGACGCAAATGTTCAGCATTGAAGAGTCGACCAGTACGCCGGGCACTACTGTTCTGTGGTCAAAACACAAAGCATCCTCGTCTTCGACTTGGGGATCTGTTCTGCAGTTCGGCGGGGGGATGGGAAATTCTCCGTTGGCGAACCTGAACAACTTCGATTTGCAGGTGACTTACAACGAGAGTGGGGTCAACGTCGGAAGAAATCGTGTCGAACGAATTCGAGTCAACAAAGTCAGACTGTACCACGCGTCGGGCGAAATCACTGAAACCAGCCCAAGTTATGAAATCCACAACGGGCTCATTGGCGACACGGCTTCCTTTCGCACGCTCAACAGCGATGGCACGTACTCAACGGTTCCAGTCGACTCAAAGACAAGTGACTCCGTGGAATTCAATACGGGCTTCTAATGCAAACGACTCATTCCAACAAAGCGATTGACTCGCGGCGCGGCATTATTGTCGTGGCGGCAGCCATACTCCTGGTTATTGTGCTGGTATTTGCGGCGATGGCCATTGACGTCGGTTACATCACGGCCACGAAGGCACAAATGCAAAATGCCGCCGATGCAGGCGCCTTAGTCGCGGCGAAGGAAATCGGCAAAACGCTGACTTTGGAGGGGCCAACTACCAGCGAAATGGCGACGAACGAACAGAATGCCCGGATGAAAGCCGCTGAAATTGTGGCCCTCAACCCCAATGCTAATCATCAGTCAACAGTCATCAATGCGGCCACCGACATCGAATTCGGGGCGGCTCACTGGAATGCATCGACCAACTCCTGGAACATGACTTGGGGAACTCCGCCCTACAATATCGCTCGAGTAACGCTCCGTCGCTCCCAAGCCAACAACACAGCATTACCCCTATTTTTTGCTCCTATACTCGGACGAGAGTCGACAGACCTCACCGTTACGGCGACTGCGGCAGTGCTACCGACCGCTGGTTATCGAGTAAAAGTTGGTTCCAATGGAAAGGTCCCGATTCTGCCTTTCGCGGTCGACATCGACCGCTGGTCATTATGCCTTGAAGGGACGGGACTCGATCAATATCGCTATTCAAAGGCCACCAAGACGGTCAGCGCTATTGGTGATGGCGTTACCGAAATCAACATTTTCCCAATTCGTGACGGATCGCTCCCTGCTGGCAACTCCGGAACGGTCAACCTGGGCGATCCCAACAACAGCACAGCAGACATTTCGCGTCAAATTGTTGAAGGACTGAACGCGACCGATCTCTCGTTTTTCGGTGGCGAGATTTCAACAGCAGATGGTCCAATCAATGTCACAGGCGACCCAGGAATTAGCGCTTCGTTCGAGGATGACCTTCGGTCCATTATCGGTCAAACCCGTGCCATTCCGATCTACGAGTACGTAGACGGTCAGGGAGCCAACACACAGTATCGCATTGTGAAGTTTGTCGGCTGCCGCATTATGGCAGTGAAGCTCACAGGACCGCTGACAGAGAAGCACCTCATTGTCCAGCCCATCACGGCAAGCATCTCGACAGGTGTCCGTACCAGAGAATGGGTCTACACGCCTGATTCCGTACTCGCCCCTCCAGTTCTCATCGACTAGCACCATGTTTAAGAAACTTAAGGCAGACAAAAAACGGCACGATTCTGGTCGCAAAGGCGCGGCACTCGTCGAGGCTGCGCTGGTGCTCCCCGTCTTCTTCCTGGTCATTATGGGTGTCGTGGAATTCGGACGGGCCCTGACAGTTTCGCAGCTTGTCACAAACGCAGCCCGGGAAGGTGCGAGGCGATCGGTCCTGGATGGAGCGACAAACACCGATGTGGAAACCTACGTCCGCGACATTCTGTCCGATCCCCTTCACATCACCAATACTGACGTCATTGCAGTGACCATTACCATTACACCAGCGACCGGCAACACCACAACTGGTGACAATCTGGCCGACGCGCAAATGGACGACCAGATTAAAGTGGAAGTGTCAGTCCCTTACAACGAAGTCGCTCTGGCTGCAGGTCACTGGATGAATGGAAAGAACATTTCGGGTGAATCGACCATGCGACGCGAATAGCGAAACAGGGTTACTTACCCACGCTCGACTCAGCCGCCGCTTCCATGATGATTTCTTTTTCTTTGCTTGTAATGACACCCGCCTTTTTCAGCGCGTTCGTCAGTTTGGCGACCTGCCGCACGAAATCTCCGTGACTCGTGGCATTGGCGGCCAACTCGCTCAACAGCTCAGACAGACTTTGACCATTGCTCTCGACGTCACGGACTCCGGTGTCGATGCCGTCAATCATGACGTTGGGGGGGCCAAATCCCGTGAGCGTGTAAATCGCATAGTTGAACTCCTGCGTTAGGTGATTCTTTTCTTCGATGTACACATACGTCGATTCTTCTGCCAAAGGATTCCACTCCGTCAGCTCGGCAATGCCATCACCAATGCGCGTGGTGTCGGTACTGCGAATTTGCACGAGTTTTCGAAACACGCCGTTATCCGAAAAGCAGGCCAGCTTGGCATCGAAAAGTGATCCTCCCAGGTACACTGGTAAATCGGCGACGCCTGCAAACGTGGAACCACCATCTGTCGCCGTCCCCGCCAGGTAACCACTGGATGTTTCCACGTCGATAGTGAACCGTTCGCCTGTCCACTCCGCATACTGTCCAATGGCATCGGGCTCGGTGTAGTTCAGCATGTAGCTGGGGCTCACCGCAAAATCGAGAGTTCCCGTCCCGGAGATGGAGTCACCAAACAGACTGGCATTGGATGTCTCCACGAGCGTGCCGGTGAACACAAATTCCTCCAACTGAGCATGGGCCTTTGGAGCAGATAAGAGTAACGCTGTGAGAACACAGACTGACGTGGCGACTTTCATGATTTTCTCAGCAGGCCAGCAAGTTGGTTGAATGAATGACGAGCGAATGATCGTGTCGCCTGAATACGCGCGGATAGATGATGTAATGCGCAAATTCGCAATGTTGCGACATCAGTGTTGAACTTGTCGACTTGTTTCCACTCGTCAACGTGCGACGAAGTTGTCCCTTACCAATGGCACGAGAAACTCCAAGTTGCGGTGTTCATGCCATAGTGGGCCGAGTGATGAGAAAGGTCCGTGAACGCCTTTCCAATGGACTCCCAGAGACCCAAAACGAAACACTTGCGGCACTCTAGGGCACACCTCCTTGAAACGCGTGATCCAAAATGATACTCTCCAGCTGGGTGCGGATGGAGCTCGAGGCGTACCTCCAATCAGGTGCATGTCGAGATCCGCAACCACTGGCAATCCCCCAAGAACGCAAAGCGAGGCTTCTATGTCCACTCAACAATCTGCCCAGGTTTATGTGAAGAACGACACGCAGGGAACCGCGTACATCCAACTGAGTCACAAGAATTCGACGAATGGCACGCAGAGCGGTGAATGGACGGCGGCGCCGGGAGAGACGGTGGGACCGCTGACGGTTTATTTCAAAACCGGCATCAGCGTTGCGGGAGTTTTAGACTACTGGTGGATTAAGGCGTCTGTCTCGACAGGGCCGAATCCTGGTATTTACTCCAATACAGGATCGATTACGTCCGCATGGAAAGAGTGTCAACTGCAAAGTAAGGACGCTGGCAAGAACATCACCATGACGGTGAGTACCACCGAATTCAAAACCAACCTGCCATCTGGCAGTTGCAGCAATTCAATGGAACGGCTTGGCCCTTACACTGGCGTTTCCAATGTGTTCGTACTGATGCTCGAGAACCACTCTTTCGACAACATTTTCGCGTTTTCTGGCATTCCCGGTCTCACCACAGCCACGACCAGCGACAGCAACTCGTACAACGGCACGACGTACCCTGTTGTGAAAGGGGCTCCCTCCAGCATGCCGAACGATCCAGGACATGAATTCCAGGATGTTTATCGTCAGCTCACTGGAAAAGAACTCACCATCAATAACGGTGTGGCAAGCCAACCCGTGAACCCTTACCCGGCAGCGAACAACTCAGGGTTTGCTGTCGACTTTGCGTTATCGGGCGACGAAGGGACTGGACCGCCGGCACCGGGCAATATTGGGGACGTCATGAAGTGCTTCGACACACCCAACCAGTTGCCCGTTATCTATTCACTCGCAACCGAATTCGCGATTTGCGATCACTGGTTTTCATCGCTGCCAGGTCCGACGTGGCCTAATCGGTTCTTCGTGCATGGGGCCTCGTCCGCCGGACAATACAATAGCCCAACAGGTACGGAAGTTACCGAGTGGGAAACCGTGAACGGGTTCGAGTACCCGCATGGTTCGATTTTCGATTTGCTAAAGAAATACGGCTATCAGTGGCGTTTGTATAATGACCAGTCTGGTCCGCTCACGGGATCGTTTCCTCAAGTCACATCGCTCAAGGGAATTCAGCTGTGGGATTCCCATTCGCTCTCAGGATTCGCCTCTGATTTACAGGGGCCGTACCCATATCAGTACACGTTTATTGAGCCGAATTACGGTAACGCCGGAAACGGAACGTACACGGATGGAACTTCGCAGCACCCAATGGACAGCACTTCAGGCGGCGAAGCGCTCATCAAGAGAGTCTACGAGGCCATTCGCAATTCTCCTGTCTGGAACACAAGTCTGCTGATTATCACCTACGACGAGCACGGTGGCTTCTACGATTCCGTCAAGCCGGGTGCCGCGCCTCCGCCAAATGATGGCAGTAAAAACGACATTGGGTACACATTCTCCAACTACGGGGTGCGAGTACCAGCCGTCATCGTGTCACCCCGTATTCCGAAAGGTACGGTCGATCATACCGTCTATGACCACTCATCAGTGCCGAAGACGCTGGAAGAGAACTTCTACATGCCATCGCTCACCAATCGTGATGAGCATGCTAATAATGTCATGCACCTCCTGAGCCTGACCAACCCACGGACCGATTGCCCGACAACATTGCCGAATCCGGTGCAGGAAGCACCAACGGCAAAGCTCGAAGCAGCGGCCTCGAATGCCGACGAACCAATTCCGGAATCCAGCAACATGGTCGGATTTCTCGCAGTCGCGGTCAAAGCAGATATTGAAATGGCCGGCAACGATCAACAGGCAATTGCCGAAATCCAGGCGAAGGCCGAGTCAATCAAGACTCTTGGCGAGGCTCAAGCTTACATGGAATCAGTTCAAGCCAAAGTCGATGCGAAAAAGGCAGCGAATTAGCGACGGCTATTGCAAGTCCAGGTCCGTGCCCGGGTGACCAATTCTTTTCGGTCACCCGGGCTCTTTTCTCTTGTCAATTTCAGCGTCATGTGGGAGAGTCCCGCGCAGTTGGCCCGCAACGCGTGCAGGCCAAATTGTGCATGAGTTCCGCCGGTGTGGTCCCTTCGGACATCACAAATTGTCATTATCGTCGCTGGGTGCCTGGGGATGGCCTACACCCAGCTTACGGCGTGCGCGGCGGCGATTAAATACATTCAGGCAATGGGAGGCAACAGCTTCCATGTCGGGGTGTTTAACGCGCTTCCGACCGGTATGCTGTTCATGCAGTTCGTGGCGGCCCAGCTCGCGAATCGCCTCAAGTACCGGCGGCAATGGTGGTTTTGGGTTACCATTTTGCAGCGACTCATGCTGTTGCCGTTCGTGCTGGGTCCGTGGCTCTTTCCAGCACTGGGTGATGGCTTCTGGCTGTGGGCGTTCCTCGTCGCCTGGGCCATTAACAACGGCATGACCCATTTCAGCACGCCGCTCTGGCTTTCGTGGATGGGCGATTACCTACCCAAAGAAGGGCTCAATACCTACTGGGGCGTTCGCCATTTGTGGATGCAGTTCACTGCGGCACTCATGCTGTTGGGCAGTGGACTCTACTTACTTGATCCCGCGAGCGACTTCCGCTGGGGCTACGCCATGATTGTCCTGGTCGCCACGGTCTTGGGCGTCATCGACATCCTCATGTTCTACAAGGTCGATGAACCACCGGTCACGCCACTGCCGCAAGCGAGCATCTGGCAGGTTCTCAGAGAGCCGTTTCAGCACACAGGATTCCGCCGGTTCATCGGATTCACCTGTTTCTGGCACGTCGCCGCAATGGTCGGTGCTCCATTCATCAGCTTGTATCTACTGGAGTGGGTGGGTCTCTCGCTGTTTCAGGTGCTGCTGTTGTGGACCTTTTCCTGGATTGGCGGTGCTCTTAGTTCCCGTTGGCTCGGCCGACTCGCGGAAGCCTATGGCAACCGGCCTGTGCTCATCATGTGTACGACTCTGAAGTCGGTTAACATGTTTGCCTTACTCATGGCAGGGCCGGGCAACACGTGGGTGACGTTCTCCTGGATGGCCCCGCTGTTCATGATTGATATGGCGCTCAACACCGGCATTGCCATTGCAAACAACGGATTCATGCTCAAGCAGTCCCCGGCCGCGAACCGGACGATGTTTATAGCTGCTGGAACGGCCGTCGCCGGACTGGCTGGCGGCGTGACATCAGTCGTTTGCGGACTCATTCTCGTATGGCTCGCGAACTGGTCGGTCGACTTACCGGGATACACCATCAACGGCTATAAGGTGCTGTTCTGCGTCAGTATTCTGCTGCGGTTCATCGCAGTCGGTCTCGTTCGCCACGTGCAGGAACCGAAATCGCGTAGTGTCTCCCATGTGGTGACCATGCTGGTTGGGGTCAACGTCACGCAAGTGCTTCGCTTCCCCGTCGGCCTGTACCGCCGCCGTCGCCTGGAGGAGGGAATTTCCTCAGACGGGTCGTCGGACGACGAGGTGATTCCGGCGGCGACTTCGCCCGCTGGTTCGAAGTGAACTACAACTCGTAGGCGTTCAAATCGACGCGATACTTCAGTGCAGCCTGTGGATTATTCTCGGCGACATTTCCCTCGAACAAGTCAGTAAACACCGTGTGTAGCTGTCGGTTCTTCTGAACCGCCTCACCCGTGAAGTAGGTGTGCTTATTCTCGACCCAATCGGCCCCTGTCACATTAATGTATTTTGCGTTTCGCGCGTTGAGCACATCCAGCGAATGTCCCAACCGAACCTTTTGTGCTTCACCGGGCTTACGTCGGGACCACGCCAAAGCAAAGTCGCCCTCGTTGATGACAATGTACAACCGCGTGCGGAAGTCCATTGCGTCAACCCAATCGGCATGGTTTTCATTGTTGGCATCTGCCGCGACTAGACAGACGTTGTCAAAAATCATTTGACGGAATGCGCTGCTGCTGGGGACCAAAGCATGTTTCAGCAAATAGTTCCCCATGCTGTGGCAGAGTAAATTGAGGGTTACTTTACAGTCCTTGTTGGCCAATTCAGTGAACAGTTCCTGAGCCTTCTGAGGATTACTGGGATGCTTAGCCTTTGCTTTCTCAAACCACAGTTCTTCCCGGCTACGTGAAATCAACTCATGATACCCGCGAACTTTGTCGGCAAAACGGCTGAATGCCGTGGCAGATGCACGCGCGTCTGCCTTATCGCTCAGGTAGGACAATGTGCCAGAGACTGCTCCTCCCCCATTCGATGGCCATGAGAACACAACGACAATGACGTTGTAGCTTTGCTCCAGGTCCTGCGCCGTGTCAACAATGTCATTCAAGTCGTTGTTGTAGCCGTGAGCATAGAACAAAACGTGTTTTTTCTCGCGTTCCGCTTGCGAGAGTGTTTCGGCAGCAACCGACAAGCTTGCATACCAGTCCTGTTTTGGATCGAGCGCGAGGTCAAGATCGCTGTTAATCTTCTTGACATCATCTTCCGACAATTTGTCGTCAATCAGCTCCGTTCGATACGAATTTCCGGACCTTGTGACTTTCACCAAGCGAAGTTCATTTGGCCCCTTCGAACTGGGAACGGTTCCAAAAATCTTCAGTCCTCTTTCACTCTCGTCAATCTGCCGATTGGTCACAATATACATGTCAGTCATCTCCCGCGTGGCTAGAAAAGGTTTGTCAAATGAGATGCCGCGTAGCTCGTGAATTCCTTTGCCACACCGCATGTCATGCAGTTAATACGAGCTCTCGCGGGTGTCCAGTGCCCGAGATCCTCATATGTTTGTTTTCCACGAATAACAGGCACTGGTACTGTGGTCAAACAATTCTTCACGAAATGACGCATACGAAAGACAGTGGGGTCCACCTCACTCACCCCAAATGCCGGATTGGCGTCCCACAATTAGGCCAAACAGCGACATTCAGGATTCTCGCGGACAGATCTTCGGTTTGTTCTAATAACTTTCCTGGCCCGTACGTCTAGAATGAACGTTCGTCAGCATGTGGGAGATACGGTACCCATGAATCACACGTCGACCTTCGTCACTTTGCTCACCTTGCTTGCTCTTCAACAGTCCGCGACGTTGCATGCGGCTGAACTCGAAGACGGCATTTACCTCATTACGGGTGGAGGCGGGACGGAAGTTACGCTGTTTAATGGCGAGACTGTTCGGATTGTGCACCAGGGGCCATTGAATCATCAGTCGGCTACGGTACGGTCATCGGACAACAACAACACGAAGTATCAGCTCGGTGTCGTGTTGCCATTCGGTTCTGGGAATGATCGCATCCGGGTCCTCGTCGCAAACGGTGTGGCAACTCGTATCTACCATTCCAGCAAAGTGAAGCAGGATGACGACGACGATCCCTGGCACAACTGGTATGGCCAACTCCAACAGGCTGACGAACGTGCGGAATCGCTGACGGCACTTGTCGAAGGGCTAAACGCGGAACGGTTTGATCGCAACCATCCCGGGCATGTGTTGTTGACCAAATGGAAACCGAAGGAAGCTGCGTACGCAATCGGAAGCCCAGTCGTACTGCAAATGAACATCAAGAACATTGGGGACGTGCCCATGAGTTTCTACAACGGTGGCATGCAGCGCGGCCCGAGGAATAACCAGTTCGACTTCATTTGTCGCAGAGGCATTGGCTCAGGCAAGGCACTTCCGGACGTTGGCAGTCCATTCAACTTCGGCGGCATTGCCAGCAAGGTGACCCTGGAGCCAGGTGATGATTTCGACATGGAAATCGACATCACGAAGTGGTTCAAATTCGAAGAGCCAGACACGTATCGCGTGACGGGACTGTTTCGCCTGGAACTTCAGCCAACGGAAGATAACCAGTGGTGGGTTCTCTGGGAGGACTTGGCTGTGGGTGAGTGCGAGCTGAAAATCATCGCCAAAGAAGATGCGGCCGCAACTTCGTCCGAATAGACGTTCTCCAATTCCACCAGTGGCCCAGACACTCTTCAACTTGCGCAACACGCCTTGAGGGTTACAACTGACTCCCAGGGCCGGCCCATCACACTCGCCTGAAACCCCAGTCGTCACAGTCGATACAACCGTTCCCGGACTGAACGGAATTGACAACCCAAACTGCCTGTCCCTACCATCAATTGGATAAACAGTGTGCGATGCGTTCGCGGATCGCCGATTCTGTTTCCCACCACACCCTATATTTGCACTTCGCACGACGCGAAGTTCCATCCCCCCAGGGTTTGATACTCAGGCGGTCATCATGACACGTCCCCACCTTTTTGTTGTCTGTCTGCAGTTGTTTGCAGGCTCCCTCCTCGCCGCCGATCCTCCGACGCTTCACGACGAGATCGATGCCGTCTTCCGCTCGCAATCTGCATTGCAGGAACCCCCGCTTTGCAGTGATGCCGAGTTCCTTAGGCGCGCTTCACTCGACCTCAACGGCGTCCCTCCAACGGCGGACGAAGTTCGCGCGTTCCTCGCGGACGAGTCGCCAGACAAGCGGGCGAAAATGGTCGACCAGCTCATGGCGTCGCCACGTTTCGAGCGGCGGCTTGTCGAGTTCCTCGACGTCATGCTGATGGAACGACGACCCAACTCCAATGTCACTCAAGACGAATGGGTTGCCTGGCTGCTGAAGCGGGTTCAGGAGAAGAAGGGCTGGAACGAACTCGCCCATGAACTGCTCACGGCAAACGGGGCCGACGGAGAAAGAGCGGCAGCGAGGTTCTACCTCGATCGTGGATCAGATCCCCACTTGTTGACACGTGACGTGGGCCGCATTTTCTTGGGGCGCGATTTGCAGTGTGCCCAGTGCCACGACCATCCCCTCATTAGTGATTACCTGATGCTCGACTATCAGGGCATGCTGGCCATCTTCTCCGCAGGCTACGAAGTGAAGGTCAAGCAGGGAGATAAGGAAGTCAATTGTTACGCCGAACACTCCGGCAGCGACTTGCAGTTCGAATCAGTCTTCTTCAAAGGTACGCCACACCTGTCGTCGGCACGGTTGTTTGGCGGCGCCGAATTCCAGGAACCGTTCTTCCTGCCGGGAGACGAATACAGCGTGGCTCCCGCCGACAAAACAATTTCGGTCCCCAAGCACAGTCGACGCCAACAGCTTGCCGAGACGGCAACGAGCGGTCAGATTCATGAATTCAACGAGAACATGGCAAACCGCCTCTGGGCCTTCATGATGGGTGAGGGGCTGGTTCCGGCGGTGGACGTGCATCAGTCAGAGAACCCACCATCGAATTTGGAGCTGTTACAACTCGCTGGCCAGAGGTTCGCCGCGACCAATTTCGACATGCGGAATTTCCTTCGCGAACTCGCACTCACGCGTGTGTATCAACGTGCCTGGGATGCTCCCGCCGACTTGATGCCTCAGTCCGTCGCCGCCACCGACTTACTGGCCGCAGCACAAAATGAGACGGCAGCAATCGAACAGGCTGCCACGCAGGCCGATGCCAATCTCAGTGCAGCACTCTCGCAATTCTATGAGGCGGAAGCTCAGCTCGTTCCCGCAGTGAAGGAACTTCAGGACGCTCGTACTAAGTACGCTGATCAATCCAAAAAAGTCGCCGAAGCGCTGGCCGCCGTGCAGAAGGCTGAGGGAGACGTCAGCGCCAAGCAGGCGATTGTCACATCCGTTGCGGAAGCATCAGGCAAGGCGAAGGTCGCCGCCGAGAAACTCCCTGAAGACAAAGAGCTTGCCGCAGCCGCCGCCACATTCGCTCAACGAGCAACACAGTTGGCAGCAGAACTTGAACAACTGCAGGCCGCTGTCAATGAGAAGAAGACGGCACACACGACAACCGTTGAAGCCCAGAACGCCATCAAAGGCGAAGTCGAAGCGGTGCTCGCGAAAGTGAAACCACTGCGTGATGCCCTGCAACAGAAGGATGCCGCCCTCGTCACTGCACGCCAAGCCTCGATTCAGACAAACACAAAGTTGAATTCGCATCAGCAGCGAGTCGAAGCCCTGCAACAGTTGGTCAACGTAAAAGTCATCCGCGATCAAATCGCCGCTCAGCAACAGACCATTCAGACTGAGCGTCAGGCCCTCGCCCTCGCGCAAACGAATGTCACCGACTACGCTGCCACTGTTACCACGGCCCAGAACAATCAAACCACCGCACAACAGGCCATGCAAACGGCAGCGGCCCAGTTGACTGTCGCTGAAACTCAGCACGCCGAGCAACTGAAGAAAGTCCAAACGCTGACGGTTGCCCTGACGTCGACAGAAGCAGCCCAACAGCAACTCCCCGGTGATGAACTCATTGGCGAAGCGATTGCCAAGCTGAAAGAACGGTCGACCACTCTCAACGAAACACTCGGCCAACGTGCGACAGAAGTTGAACAGGCCAAGAGTCAAGTGACGGAATCTGAGAAACAACTTGCCGCTGCCACGACTGCCATGCAGCAGGTCCTGCAAGAACGCGACAATCGCGTCAAAGCTCAGCAGGATGCTCAAACCCGCGTCGACGGAGCCGTTGGTCAACTGGCAACTCTTGAATCAAATGAAACTCAGAACCATGAGGCCCTCCTGAAATCACTGAGCCGACGGGCGGTTCTCTCGGACTTGCAGCCACTGACTGCAGAGCAAATGTGCTGGAGCATTTTCGAAGTCACAGGAGTCTATGATCGTTACCGCGCCGGCGAAATTGCCGAGTTAGACAAAGCCAGTCCCCTCAGTGAAGAAGCGAAGCAAGATCCGAACCAGGTGCTCGCCCGCGAGCGGGAAATCGAGCGACGGACTTATGAAAAGCTGAAAGGGAATTTGGGCGTGTTCATCACAACATTTGCTGCCGGCGCAGGTCAGCCGCAAGATGAATTCTTCGCCACGGTTGATCAGGCACTGTTCACAGCGAACGGCGGTCCCATCCAAAGCTGGGTCGCCCCGGCTGCAGGCAACGTGACCGAACGCATCGTCAAAGCTGAAGCACCTGAACTGGCTGCCGAAGAACTTTATCTGGGGGTCTTCTCCCGCATGCCCACACCTGAAGAAACACAAGACGTCGCGGCCTACCTCGCCTCTCGGGGTGAACAAAAGCCCGCCGCCGCACAGGAACTTGTCTGGAGCCTCATTAGCTCAGCCGAGTTTCGATTCAAACATTAACGGATTGAAGACATCATCAAATTTGGAGTGAAGCAATGAAAGTTCCTTACGCATGTGGATCGCAGGAGCACCTGCTGGCGCGTCGCGGATTTCTCGGCACCGTTGCTGCGGGAGCCGGGGCCGTTGTCGGAGGGCTGAACGTCTTCAGTGAATCACAGGCCATGGCGGAGTTGGCCAGCGAACAGAAACGCGTGGTCGTCTTCAACATGCATGGCGGCCTTTCGCAGTTGGAAAGCTGGGACCCTAAACCGGGTACTGACACCGGTGGACCATTCCGTGCCATTCCCACGTCGGTGCCGGGAATTCACATTTCCGAACTGCTGCCGCTGACCGCACAGCAAATGCAGCACCTCTGCCTCGTGCGTGGCGTGAATACCAGCGAAGACGACCACGGCAAAGGAGCCTATATGATGCTCCACGGCCGTCGACAAACGCCCGCCTCTGATTATCCCACGCTGGGTGCTGTCGTCGCCCGCACGGTCACTCCGGCTGATCCCTCATTGCCGGGACATATCGTTGTCACTCCGGGAGGAAGTGGCGGTCGCGGCAATGATGCAGCGTACCTCGGGCCGCGTTATTCCAGCATCACACTCGGCAACGGACAACCTCCGCAAAACACCGAACGTCCCGGCGCGCTCACACCTGAGTCCGATGCAGCGCGTCACGACTTCCGCCGCAAAATCAATGAACGCTTCCTGAATCGCCGCCGTACTGCCGTCGCTGATGCTTATGCCTACAGCTACGAACAGGCACTCAGTCTCATGCAGAAGCGGGAAATCTTCGACGTCTCGAAAGAACCGGCTGCCGACCTCGAACGCTACGGCACGCATGATTTTGGTCGGATGACGCTCCTGGCCCGGCGACTGCTGGAGAACGACATTTCGTTCGTGCAGGTCTCCCATTCGAACTACGACACACACAACGAAAACTTCAACTTCCACCTGGAGCAGGTCGCCGAGTTTGACCGTTCCTTCTCGGCGTTCGTCGCCGACATCGCTACCCGTGGCATGCTCGACAGTACGCTCATTGTGGTGCTCTCCGAGTTTGGTCGCACGCCGAACATCAACCAGTATTACGGTCGCGACCACTGGTCGCGGGCGTGGTCGGTCGTCATGGCGGGAAGTCGCGTGGCACGTGGTGCAGCTTACGGCAAGACCAACGCCAACGGCACGGCTGTCGAAGATGGACAGGTCGACCATGCCAACCTGTTCCACACCTACCTGCAGGCAGTCGCTGTAGACTCCAGCAATTCCTTCGATATTAACGGTCGCGAACTCCCCTTCGCCGATCCCTCCAGCCACGGCATCCCAGAAATTCTCACGTAATTGGTGCGTCGAAGGTTGAGGGTCTAAGGTCGAACGTGTTGTGGCTCATTTCTGAATCCTGAATCATCCCTCCTCCCATGCCTCTTGACATCAAACAAGCCGCTGTCGTCAACGACTGGGCACACGACCGCCCGTTGACCTGCTGTCGATTCGACCGCCAGCACCGCTATGTATTTTGTGGTGCCCAGGATGCGGGACTGCATCGTTTCCAACTCTCTGATGGAGCGAAGGTCACGTTTAGCGGTGGTCACGAAACCTGGATTCGGGCACTCACCAGCACGCTCGATGGCAATCAAATGCTCAGCGGGGGTGCTGACGGGAAACTCGCGTGGTGGGATGTCGCTGCTGCTGACGCCACGGCCAAACCAGTAAGAGTCATTGAAGCGCACAAGGGTTGGATTCGCTGTCTCGACACGCACTCTGGCGGCACGCTCATTGCCTCTGCTGGCAACGACGGCATGGTCCGGCTCTGGAATGCCGCTGATGGTGCACTCGTCCGCGAATTCAAAGCCCACGACCGGGACATTTACTGCGTCGCGTTTCATCCCAGTGGAGAATTCGTTTTCTCCGGCGACCTCATGGGGCAACTGAAACAGTGGAAAGTGGAAACCGGCGAACTGGTCCGCGAATTCGACGCCAAGGAACTCCACTCCTACAACGGCGGCCAGCAGGTTGATTTCGGCGGTGTACGCGGGATTGCGGTCAGTCCAGACGGCAAGTTCCTGGCTGCTGGCGGACTCTACAAAGCCACCAATCCGTTGGGTGCCGTTCACGAACCGCTGGTTCAACTCTTCGAATGGGAATCAGCCAAGCTCGCGAAATCGCAGGTGGCCGACGACATCAAGCAGGGCGTGCTGTGGCGACTGCAGTACCTCGCCGACGGCACCCTCATGGGCGTCGATGGCGGTGGCAACGGCGGCTACTTAATCTTCTGGAACTCCGAAGGCGAGAAGGACATTCACCGCTTCCAACTCCCCAACCTCGCCCGCGACATGGACCTCAGCCCCAACGGCCTCCACGTCGCCACGGCCCACTACGACAAACACGTGAGGATTACGCGACTGGGGCCCGCGTAAGGTGGTTGGTCGTATGCCCCCCAGCATTTGACTGGCCTCCTAGTTGTGGAGGAGGACTCCATTGAACCGCCAAAACGATTTTCCTGAGCAGTTTACGGACTTCTGTCCTCACTGTGATTGCTTTTACAAACCAAACGAGTTTCAGTATCTCGGAATGGTTGCGGAGTTAGGAAACGTCTATCGGTTTCGCTGCAACCGTTGTTCTCAAACATTTGAAACGCTCCCCCCAAGTTTTCCATTCAACCCTAATGATTTCGGCGGTGCGGATGGCACACTTAATGGCGAAGCAGATGGACTTCGTTGACGGGGTGGTAGGAGGCATGGCCGAGGGAAAAATGTTCTGGGTGCCACGACTCTGCGATCACGTCGACGCCGGGTGCTTCCGCTTCGCGGGGCGCACGCCGCCACCCTGACGTTACCCGACCCATTACGCTAAGCTGAGTGCTTCCCGCTTCATTCACTCTCGAAGGTGTGTGTCGGCAAATGCAGCAGATTCGTCGTTTCGTCGCAGTCTCCATTCTGGTTCTGGTTTCTGGGTTCACTCACGGCCAGTTATTCGCTGATCAGAAACTGCCTGAAGGATTGTTCATCCAAGGCTATCCCGGGCGGCTCAGCAGGGTAGCCCGACCGCTCGTTCAGAGCGGCTGGGTCGTGAAGCGACAAGATGTGTTATCATCGGCGCTGCTTTTCAATCCGCTGATCTCCACGAGCGAGTGCTACCCAAGGGTGAATCATCTTGTGCATGCGGCACCCTCCCGCTCTGAACGATCGGAGGGGCCACCGCAGGGAAGTGTCTTACGTCAACTGCGGATGCACCCCAACGACTGACTCCAGTCCAACTCACTACACTGCCGCACGGCCGTCCATCCCGGTACCATGAACTCAGACTGATGACTTCAGAATTCTGATTCGAGGACCGTAATGAGTTTTTCCTGCCGTTGCCTGCTCGCCGGGATGTTGATGTTGGTGACTGGCGTCCGCGCACTCGCCGATGATGCCCAGCCCGTAAAGTCGCTCATTCTCCCGGGAGAATCATTCCTCATCGATGAGCGGCCTGCATTCATTATGTGGCCCGAGGAATCGAAGCGACAGAGCCCTCAGCCGTGGGTGATGTATGGACCGACGCTACCCGCCTATCCCGATGTCCATGAGAAATGGATGCACGAGCAATTTCTGGCAGCCGGCGTTGCCGTAGCGGGCGTCGATATCGGTGAAGCCTACGGCAGCCCGACGAGTCAGGAGTACTTCACTAAGCTGTACGACCACTTAACCTCGCAGCGCGGCTTTGCCAAAAAACCATGCTTGCTGGGCCGTAGCCGCGGCGGCCTGTGGGTGAGCAGTTGGGCAATCCGAAATACCGACAAGGTGGCAGGCCTCGCTGGCATCTATCCGGTGTTCGACTTGACGACCTACCCCGGGCTCGAGCGGGCTGCACCAGCTTATGGAATGACACCCAAAGCACTCGAAGCCTCACTCGCGGAACACAACCCCATCAAACAGGTCGATGCACTTGCCAATGCGAAGGTGCCGGTCTTCATCATTCACGGTGACGAAGACAAGGTCGTTCCTCTCAAAGAGAACACCGCCACACTCTTCGGGGCATACCAGTATCTGAAAGCAGAAGACGCCATCGAAGTCGTCATCCCCAAAGGTCAGGGACACAACTTCTGGCCGGGATTCTTCCACTGCCAGGATTTGGTCGACTTCACCATCAGACAGGCGAAAATCGGCGCAGGACTAAAACCCGGAAAAGAAACATCATCAACGACTGTAACCTACCGCGACCTCGAATACAGTCGCGCCGGTGATCTCCCACTGCTGCTCGACTTGTATCGACCACGGAATTCCGACGAGGCACTCCCCGTCGTCGTCTGGGTGCATGGTGGTGGCTGGAAAAATGGCAGCAAAGAGCGTTGCCCGGCCACGTGGTTGACCGAACATGGTTATGCCATCGCGAGCATTAACTATCGCTTGACCGATCAAGGCCAATGGCCCGCTCAAATCGACGACTGCCGCGCCGCCATTCGCTGGCTCAGGCAGAACGCCAATGAATTCAAACTGGACAGAGACCACATTGCGGCCTGGGGAGGCTCCGCGGGCGGACATCTCGTGGCACTCTTGGGCACTCTCGACGCACCTTCGAATGAATCAGACTCCAGCCGCGTGCAGGCTGTGTGTGACTGGTACGGACCAACCGACCTGCTCACCATGCCGCCAAATGTGTTGTCAGATACGCGGACACTGGAAGACATCGCCAATTCCAACGGAGCAAAACTCCTCGGCGCGACCGTACGGGATGTCCCCGACCTCGCGAAACAGGCGAGTGCGTTGTATCAGGTCTCCTCCGATGATCCTCCCTTCCTCATTATGCATGGCGAAAAAGACCCCGGTGTCCCACTCGAACAAAGCGAGCGACTGCATCAGAAACTAAAGGAGTCCGGAGTGGAATCAACATTTCACATCGTCCCCGGTGCTGGCCACGGCGGCAAAGAGTTTCAGACGCCAGAAGTCCGCGAAATGATCCGCGCGTACTTCGACAAACATCTCAAGGCGTCCGAGTAAGATTTCAATACCTGGTTGCACAGACATTCCTGTCTGTGAATTCCTGCATATTCAGTCATCGCCAAACACGTATCTGACACGACTCCAGAGATGAAACTCCCAACAGCATTTGCCTGTCTCGCACTCTGGCTCACAGTATCAGCCCTCGCAGATGACTCACCGGTAGAACTCACCAGCGATGTCATTCACTTGCGTTCCGGCTCACTCGACGGCCCCGCCGAGTGGTCCGAGTTTGAAGGTTCAACTCCCGTCGCAGAGTGGACGCACGAATTCGAATGGCCTGGTAGCGACCTGGCATGCCTGGAAGTGCATCAACGAGATGTCAAACAGGACTGGCGAATCCATATCAACGGGAAAGAAGTCGGCAAGCTCATTCGGGATGAGAACCCCCTCCTGTTCTATGTGCCACTGAGTAAGGATGACCTCAAACAAGGCAAGAACACCATCCGAGTATTCAGTAACAGCAAAGAGATCGATGACATCACAATGGGCCCCGTTGTACTGCACCCCACCTCCAGCACGACTCTGCTCAGTGAGTGTGTGGTTGAACTGAATGTCAGCGAGTGGGATGGACCAGCACCATGCCGGATCACAATAGCGGCCTGGTGCGGTGACTTACAACAAGTAGAGTCTTTCTCTGACAGCACATTGGCGGTACGTCCCGGCGTGATTTACTCCGGCACTGGCAAGGCAAAGTTTGGATTGCCGCCTGGACTCTACGAAATATATGCAGGACGCGGATTTGAATACTCGGTAGCACGCGAGATCGTTCAAGTACGAGCAGGAACCAACGAGTTGAACTTGACCATTCAACGTGAAGTCCCCACCGAAGGTTACGTCGCCTGCGACACGCACGTTCACACGCTCACTTATTCGGGGCACGGTGACAGTTCCATACAAGAACGCATGCTCACACTAGCGGGCGAAGGCATCGAACTCCCCATTGCCACCGACCACAACAAGCAAATCGACTATCGGGCCACTGCGGCGGAAATGGGAGTCAGTTCGTACTTCACACCGGTCGTTGGAAATGAAGTGACCACAAAGTTGGGACATTTCAATGTCTTTCCACTGACGCCCGGCGAGGCCATCCCCAACTTTAAGTTGACGGACTGGGATGAAATTCAAAACGAAATTGCCCGGCAGCCTGAATCGAAAATCGTCATTCTCAACCACGCCCGCGACATCCACAGTGGCGTGCGGCCATTCGGCCCTCTGCTCTTCAATGACAGCATTGGGGAGCGGTACGACGGACAGCCCCTACGAATTAACGCCATGGAAATCCTGAACTCCGGCGCCATCCAGTCCGATCCACTCGAACTCACACGCGACTGGATGCAACTCCTCAACCGTGGCCTGAACGTCACCCCCATTGGCTGCAGCGACTCGCACGACGTGTCACGATATATCGTCGGCCAGGGCCGCACCTACATCCGGTGCGATGACAGCGACCCGGCAAACATCCCCGTCGACGAGGCCATCAACAACCTGCTCCAGGGCCGCGTAACTGTCAGCTATGGATTACTGACGGAACTGACCGTCAACGATAAATACAGCCCCGGAGAAACCGCCACTGCGCCCGACGACACCATTCACGTAGGCCTGCGCGTACTCGGTCCCCACTGGGTCATTCCCAGGGAACTCCATCTCTACGCCAACGGTGAACTCATTAAGGAATTCCCTCTACCATCCGAGCCAATGAAACCGGGTGTAAAGTACGAAGGTGAACTGACAATTCCTCGCCCGGCGCACGACGTCCACCTTGTCGCCGTTGCATTTGGCAACGGCCTGGACAACTATTGGCCCACGGCGAAACCTTACCAGCCAACAACGCCGAACTTTGAATCGACAACGCTGGGCGTAACCGGTGCCGTCCGCGTTGATGCCGACCGCGACGGACGCTGGTCCTCGGCCCGCGACTACGCCGAACGGCTCATCTCCCAACACGGCGACTCACTCGCCAACCTGCTAAAGGCCTGCGATGCCTTCGACACCCCCACCGCAACGCATGCCTATCATCTGTGGCATATCGAACAGGAAAAAGTCGACGAAGCCGCTGTCACCAAGTTACTCGAAAACGCTGCCGAGCACGTCAAACTCGGAGTCTACCGCTACCGCGACGCCCTTCGCGCACACGAAATCGCACTCATTGAAGCAAACTGAACGTGCCACGCCCACGTCGCGCAGCAGCGTGGGCATGCTGACCGCTCCTACCTCCTGTCCAACACACTACGCGAACGGATCGTAGTCCTCCAGCTCCGCACCGCAGTACAGACACTTCTGTCGGTTGGCCGCGTTGTCGCGTCCACAGCCTTCACAAGCGATTTGCTGCTTCTGAGCACTCTTTTGACGCTCCTGAATGTCATACATTTTCGACGTCAGCGCAACGTCTTCAAACTTCGCCCGTTCACGCAGCAGCTCCCACAACGCCTGGCACATCAGCCGCAACTGCTGGTGCTGCTTCTTCAGAGAGCTGAATTCAATTTCCAGCCGCTGTCCCTTGCTGTTCGCCCGTTCGGCAGCCGCAGCGGCCTCTGTTAGAGGGAACTGGTCTAGTGGATTGTCCATAGCAGGGACTCGGATTGAGAGGAGAATCAAAGGCTCTGTGACATCAACACATTGCGGGAAGTTCTGGACTCAATCAAGAAGCGGGTGACACTACAAACCTGGTTCCTGGGCAGTTAGAAGCCATGCGAATAATAGTATGCCCGTCCCAAAGTCCGATCATACGCGGCGAAGACTTCCTCATCTTCTTTGTTCCATCTGTAGTACAAGCCGTCCGAAATGGTTGCGGTGCCAGGGCCGGTCAATTCGTCTGAAAGGAAGTTGTACCGTGTTATGGAAATTGGTTCGGAAATCGGAACTATCTTGACATTGGCTGCTCGCGACTCAATTGAGCCAATCCCAGAATTCACCCACTCGACGAATTCTTGTTCGTCCGTGGAAAATTCATAGGCGATGATTCCGCGATACCCAAAGCAGAACGAAATATCCGTTGCGTCAGCGGGTAAGCCGCCGGGGGCTTTGTCACGCGACACGTGCTCTCCAAACTGTCCGAGATCTGTCGATGCGTAGTACATCGCGAGAACGGCCACACACGCAATGCTGACTGCGGCAACCAGCCACTCCCATGCCGAAGTCTTTTGGTGGCTGACCGCATTTGCACCATCACTCGCAGCCTGAAGTCTTCGCGACCATGATCTGTTCATCGACGCCTGCATGAGACTGACTGCGCCGATGATGAAAAAACACGCCACCATCAGCAGTGAAACTGGAATCATTAAAGCCGCTGAGCCAGATCCCAACAGCGCTTCACTGACAAAGACAACAAGACCGACGGAAGCAAGCCCACCGACAATAAGGAGGCATCTTGACGCTGTCCTTGCCGCCCCGGCGTTCCTGTGAAACGTCCCGCGGTACTGCTGAACTACAAAAACGACCTGTAGAAGTGCGAGAACACCGCTGCCGACTCGCGTGATGTGATTCCACGCGACAGCAAGTCCTGCAATCTGAAACGCGAGGAGGTCAAGGGATGCAACAAGGACAACTATCGTCGTCACGACAAAAGAGACGGAGGGCTTCGGTGTTGAGGTTTGTTGCATGGGACATCACCTCTGCATGTCGCACATTGCTGCGAGCACACTACTTCTTCACCGCTGGCCAGATGTGACAATCCTTGAGCAACTCGGCGTGCAGTCGTGAGAGTTTTTCTGGAAGGGGACTCCCTTCCAAGGGCAACCGATGCTGTTCACTGGGATCGTCCGAGAGGTCATAGATTTCGAAATCACCTAAGACTGCATTCTGAAGTGCCATGACGTTGGCACCGTCGATGTTATCAGTCTTGGGCAATCCCTGCACAATGGCCCGGACCTTCATGTTGCCGTCACGCATGGCGACGGTGGGCAAATACGTTTTGCCATCATAGCTGTTGTAGTATGCCCACAGCAGTGGGCGGGCCCGGTCGACGGGATTCCCTTCGAACACAGACAGGATGCTCGTTCCATCAAAAATGCGGTTGTCAGGCAGCTGGCCGCCGCTGAGTTGTGCGAAAGTCGGGAGCAAGTCGAGCGAACTGACTGGCACATCACACTTGGTTCCTCCTGCAATCTTGGCGGGCCACCGCATAATTCCCGCTACGTGAAAACCGGCGTCGTGGGTGTGCAGTTTCATCCCGCGCAAGTGACCAGGGGTTCCGTAGCTGCGTTTCGCATTGGGGTAACGATTGAGCGTCTCCGGTCCATTGTCTGATGTGAAGACGACCAGCGTGTTCTCCGACACCTTCAGGCGGTCGAGTGCGTCGAGCAACTTACCGGCAGCCGAGTCGAGGTTCTCGACGTTCGCAAAGTAGTGCGCCTCGTCGACATTTCGTGCGACGTCTTTGTACTTCGCGACCAGTTCAGGCGGAGAAGCAACCGGTTCATGCGGTTCGTGAAACGCCATATAAATGAAGAACGGCTGCTCCGGTTCTTCCTTGTGATGCTGCTCCAACCACGAGATGGCTTCATCGGCGACAATCTGGCAACTGTAGCCCTCGATTTGTCCCACCTGCTCGCCGTTGCGGACAAAGTTTCTGGGATTCTCGTGCGATGGAGCGGCGTTGTTCTGCGTAGCAAACCAGTGGTCGAAGCCATGATCACCCGGCTGGGCCTGTTTGTCGGAATTAAACATCGCGTTGCAGTGCCACTTGCCGCTCATGCAGGTCGCGTAACCCGCCGCCTGCAGCATTTGGGGAATCGTGAATTCCTGCCGCCGCATTTCCACAAGCTGCTGCGACCGCGTGACCGGTGCCGCAGGATTGGCGTCGGGAATCCAGTCATAAACGCCTGATCGATTCGGAATCCGTCCCGTCAACAATCCCACGCGCGAAGGAGAACAAACTGGCGCCGCCGAATAGAAATTACTGAACTGAATACCCTGTTCAGCCAGCTTAAGCAGTCGCGGCGTTTTGATGTGAGGATGCCCGTAGTTCTGCAAATCGCCCCAGCCCAAGTCATCACACAGAATAACCACAATATTCGGCCGCTCCGCAGATTCCACAATGGGAACAATTGAGATCAACAGGAGCAAAGCGAAGAGATGTTTCATGAGGGACACTGAGCGACGAAGAAGAGGTTCAGGATGGCGAACTGCTTCTTGAGTCTACTTGGCCATCGCGCCACATCACAAGCGGCTTGTGCGATACCGCGAGTCACTCAATATCTACAGGGCAATCCCATGCCCCAGGAATAGCAGCAAAACGAACTCGAAAATCCCTGGCTTCGTGTCATCCCCCACTGTCGCCGTCACATCAACAACTCCCGGCGCGGCGAGTTTGATATCGGGGGTCAATTTCTCAGGCGGATTGATCCACACACTACTCACCAGTTTCACTGGCTCGTCCGCTTCAGTCAGGTAGCGCAGCCGAATATGCTTCTGCGTCTTGTCCACAGCGAACGTGAATCCGATGGCTTGAGGATCGGAAATACTATCCGTTGAGTCGACATTGAACGGGGTTGTCGGGTCGGTCTGGATGTGGTCACGGCTGAAATGACGCAAGCCCCAAACGGACGCCGAGAAGTCGACATGCTTCCACTCTGGAAGATCATTTGGAAACGCTCGGATTTCGCCATCTTTTGGTGCGGTTCTATGACGCACGATGGCCATCTCCAGACTTTCACGGTCTGTGGTCCAGAGCAGCACTTCCGGCGCGAGTCGCGTAATGTAAATCGTCCACGGAACTCCTTCAGCTTCCTCCTTGAGCAAAAGCACCTCGAAGCCAAGCACCTTCAGCATTTCATCAGCGGCAGCCTCACTGGCTTTGAGCGATTGCTGCAGCGATTCGTCTGCCCCCTCTTCGAACCGCAGCAAATGGCAACCGTCGTACGACATCAGTCCTAAGCCGCCCTTGAACCGGAAATTGCGACTCCCTTCGACTGCGAGAACCACCTTGTGCTCCGCCATTCCCGTTTGAAGGGATTTGGGCAGCCACATTCCCTGACAGAGTGCACGTATTGACGTTCCATATTGTTCAGAATCATTGAACTGCTTTCCAAGTTCAAAAGGGCCATTGGCCACTACTAAAGTCTCCGAGGTGGGAGGTAACCAAGCCAGCATTTCTTCGAGTTGCGGCGGTGGCCCCTGATTTGGCTCTGCGCCCGACGACAACTGCCACATCACAGACCAACAGCATACCACCAGCAGCCCCAGTAGTAATGTTGAACGCATTTTGCATCTCCTTAACTGGATATCTTACTGCCTCAGCAAGTTGCTCTACGTCGGGTAATTTCTTAGCCCCCTTGCACGTTGGGATTCACGTACCGCTCCAGCAGCACCTGACTGCAGAGCCGCACTTTGTCTTCATCTTGGATGCGTTTCACCACGCGGTGGTAGCTGTAAAGGACTTTGAACAAGTGCCCGAATGCGACCCAATAGCCGTTGGGGTTTTCGTCGACACTCCACGATTTGTTCCACCATCTCAAGTTCTGCTCGCTCTCCCAGAACTCTTTACTCATAACGTCGTGCAGCGTGACCTGATGTTCGTCGAGCGGATGTTTTGCAGGATCAAACTCGGGCACCGGCTCCGCAATGTGTGCCTGCTGCCCCAACTGTCCGACCTTGGCCAGCTCTGGATAACCGAGTGACTCCAGCGTCATGAGCGCTTCGGTATGAGTGGTCATGTGCGTGAAGTTCGGACGCCGTACAGATGGCCGTCCCAACAGCGGTTCAAACCGGGCCAGACTGTCAAACAGGGCTTCCACCATGGCCTGCGAGTCGGGATAGTCCACTGGTTTTTTGGGCAGCACCGGCGTCTTCTTCGCGATGACTCCGTTGTGGCTGCATAACAGGTTGATGAGTTGCGGCCCTGCCATGTGGGGCACGTCGCGCAGTGCCCGTACGGAGAGTGCCGTGTAAATGACCGCATGACCATGCGCCCGTAATCCGCCATCGACGGCCGGCTGAAGCGACGTCGGTACCTTTTCAATTAGCTTTTCGTCTGCTTTGAGCTTTGGAAACGGCTCGAACTGCTTCGCGTGAATGTCGATGAGGGCATCCAGTTGTTTCTTGATGCCCGCGACTGTTGCGTCGCTGAGATTGTTTTCCCTGCACAAATAATACCCAGCGAGCACGGCCGCGCCGAGGTGTGCATTGAACCAGCCCTGCGAGCGGGCCATACCTGTGAGTCCCTTTTCGAGGTATGACTCATCGAGGGCAGCTCTGCCCGTGTCGTCACTGAAAGCCGAACTGGTCGACAATCCCGGCAGAGCCAGTCCGCCAACAATGCCTGTGAACAGCGTGACAAACTCACGGCGTGCGAGTGTGGCAGAACTTGATGGGATACTCATTTGTGAATCCTTCTCTCTCAGGGAGACTACCCTGAGAGTCATCATAAGGATTCACAATGCCCCATCATACAACTTTTGAGGCAACCACCGAAAATCGTCGCATCAACAGCGTTAGCGGTCGATTTCGCCCATCACAATGTCGAGCGAACCGACAATCGCGGGGATGTCAGCGAGGAGCACGCCTTCACAAAGTGGTGCGGTGACGGAGAGGTTGCAGAAGCAGGAGCTCTTGGCACGGGCACGCAGCGGTTCGGCCTGTCCATCACCCACAATGTAGAAACCCATTTGGCCGCGAGGGCACTCGGTTTCGAGGTAGGCTTCGTCGACAGGCAGCTTCGTGGTCATTTTGTAAGGCACCCGGTACTCGCCCTGGGCGGACGGATACTTCGCAATTCCCTGACGAACCAGTCGGATGGCCTGCACCACTTCCAGCATGCGGACGAAGAAGCGACACCAGTTATCGCCAAGGACCACTTCCTGCGGAATGTTGGTCATGCCCGTAAACGGAGCAACCGGGACGTCGAAGTCGTAGCCCTTGTACATCCGGGTGTAGATGTCTTCCCCATCGCGGCGGAGGTCGAAGTCGACACCACTTCCCCGCAGCACGGGGCCAGTGCATCCGTAGCTGATCGCCATATCGCGAGGCATAATTCCAATGCCAGCGGTCCGCTTAATGAAAATGGCGTTCTGAGTCAGCAGGGCGTGGTACTCAGTGATGCGGTGTTCCAACCAGTCGAGGAACATCAGGCATGCGTCGGTCCACTGCAGCTTCATGTTGGGATCGCGTTGCGTAAGCTGAGCCAGTCCCGGTGGAATGGTGATGACCCCTGGCAAGTCGTGCGTAGCACCACCAATCGTGATGTAACTGTACGTAAGCCGGGCACCACACACTTCTTCAAACAAGTCGAGGATGATTTCGCGCTCACGAAAGGCATACAGGAACGGGCTGAACGTTCCGAGGTCGAGCCCATACGCCCCCATGCCCACGAGGTGGCTGGCAATGCGGCCCATTTCAGAAATGATGAGCCGCAGGTTCATCGCTTTCTCGGGCACTTCCATGTCGAGTAACTTCTCGAACGCCAGCGCCATGCCGAGGTTCATGTTCATCGCGGCGAGGTAGTCCATACGGTCGGTGTATGGAATCCACTGCGGCCCGGTAAGGTTTTCACCAATCTTTTCCGCACAGCGGTGCAAGTAGCCCAGGTGCGGCGTGACTTCGTGAACGATTTCGCCGTCCGTCCGCAGCAACAAACGCAACACCCCGTGAGTAGACGGGTGCTGAGGTCCCATGTTCACCAGCATTTCATCTGTGCGAACATCGAACTCGATAATGCGGGGATCTTCCTGGACGATCGACATGGCTTCGAATTCTTAACTGGACCCTGAGTCGCAATTCGGTTTGTGTTTGGCCCTGTCGGGCAAATGACTCAGTGTTGCTCTCGTTATCTCAATGACCTTGAAAACTCATTCTGTCACGCGGCCGCCATACCAGCGTGAATCTCACTACAAGTTTCGAACCCCGTGGTATTCTTCGGGGAACTCGTAGTCCTTCCGCAACGCGTGACCTTCCCAGTCGTCGGGACAGAGAATACGCAGGAGGTTGGGATGCCCCGTGAAGTTTACTCCAACCAAATCGTACGCTTCGCGTTCGTGCCAGTCGGCAATACCCCAGACACTGCTTACCGAAGGAACTTCCGGCAGTGTTTTTGACGCGGCATCTTTCCAGCGAGGGACGCGAACCTTGATGACAATGCGATGCTTTACGTCAAAGCTGTACAGGTGGTAGACGACCGCCAGCCCTTCTTCGTAGGGAAACTTCTTGGCGAGCTTTTCGTCTGGCTCCAGATAATCAACGGCAGTCAAGTCGTTGAGCGAATCGAACCGCAGCCGGCTGTCAGATTTGAGGAATGCAGCCACGTCGGCAATTCGGTTGGCGGCGACTTCAATCCAGGGATCCTTCGATTCCGTGTTGAGACCCGTAATGGCATCGGCACCAAACTGCTCCGTCAGAATGCCGTGAATTTCCGTAGCGTTCATGAATTCAATTCGTCAGTAATGAGCAGACTCAGGAAGAGACGGGATGCAGTTCGCCAACTAAGCCGACGCTTTGCTGGCAGCCTCACGGGCGTTCTTTTTTTCTTGAATCAGCGAGCGGACCCAGTCCAAATCTCCCCGCTTCCAGACGTAGGCAAAGCCCACCATGAGAACGGCAAAGAAGACCAGAATATCGCCGAAGCCCGTCCACGCCATTTGCAGTGCATCGGACGCGGAGAGCATTGTTTCCTGAGTTGTCGTTCCTGGCAGCAAATCGAACAGTCGATCAGTCAGGTTCATGCGAGCCGCATCACTGAGACGTGGATCGGCCAACTGGGTGGCACCACCGAAAATCGTCGCCCACGGGAAGAAGAACGCAACTTCCACATCGAAAATAATGAACAGCAGCGCGACGACATAGAACCGAATGTCGAACTGCACGTAACTGGAACCAATTGTCGGTTCACCGCACTCGTATGTGGCAACCTTCTCGGGTGTAGGCGAGTCGGGCCGGACAAACTGTCCAATGAGCAGCGGCAGCAACACAAATGCTACCGAACCGGCGATGATGAAAATCAGAAAGTGCAGTGCTAAGTCAAACATGTCGCTCTTTCGAGAACCGGACTCACAAAATCAAATGTTCCGAGGGATCTACTTTGCCGCGTCTTCAAATTCGAAAGGACTTGGCTCGCCCTTAATCCAGACGGGCTCGTACAACACCTTCGATTCCGAAACGGCGGTGGGATTAAGAGTCGACTGTCCCCAGGCCACAGGCAATGGCAGCTTGGCGTAGTCAACAATGCAACCATCGCGGCTGAAACCACTCAGGTCGTGATTCGATCCCATAAAAATGCAGTCGACCGGGCAGGGCTCAACACACAAGGCGCAAAACATGCACTTCGTGTAATCAATGGTGAACCCATCGATGCGAAACCCCTTGCCGACTTTGCTCTTTTGCTTGTCGATGTAAATGCAGTCAACCGGGCAAGCCCCCGCACACTTTTCGCACCCAATGCAAGTCGTCAAATCAAAACGATGGAAACCACGATACCGGGCCTTCACCGGAACAGGTTGCTCCGGGTAGACGTAAGTGTCGGTGAACGTCCGTCGCTGGTATGTCTTGCACATAGTGAGTGCCGTCACCCACATCCCGCTGAGGACGGTGGTTACGGCAAGCCAAATGTTGCGAAACCAGTTGTACATTGACTGTCGCTTTCAGTTGCTGGTGCACGGAGACAGAGTCGGCAATCGCCCCAAGATTATAGGCCGAACACATGATGTCGCAACGCACTCGGACACCGGCTGGAGCCCATTCCCGCTGCCGGGAACCTGTTTGGGGGGAGAGGTAAAACCTAACAACTAACGCCGTTTCGCCGCCCGGCTGAGGTACATCCAGCCCAGCCCGCAAACCGCTGCGACGCCAACAATTGGCAACACATGAACTGGCTCGGTCGTGTAGTGTGCCACCCCCGTGGACTCGCCTGAACCGTGCCCGGAATGCGCCATGACCACGCCCGATGCGGCGACAAGCAAGAAAAGACCCCACAAACCGCGTACGGTACCCATACGACCACTCTGCTTTCAACAAATGAGTTCCGATGAAAAACGACTCAGATGACGGGCAGACTGGCAAAGTTCTCCAACAGTTTCAATCCCACACGTTGACTCTTTTCGGGGTGAAACTGAGTTGCGAACAAATTGCCCTGGGCGATGATCGAAACAAAGGACTGCGTGCCATGCATTGTTCGCGTGGCGACGACCGCTTCATCCTGTGGGACGACATGGTAACTGTGCACGAAGTACACGTAATCACCATTCGAGATACCGCTCAGCAACGGATTGTCATGCACGATTTCGAGTGCGTTCCAGCCCATGTGCGGAATTTTGAGCTGCGGTTCTGCCTGAAATCGACGAACTTCGCCGGAAACCAGCCCGAGTCCTTCAAACTCCCCATCTTCGTAGCTGACATCGAAGAGCAGTTGCATGCCGAGGCAAATCCCTAACATGGGGCGGTTCGCCGCCACGTGATCACGAATGAGTTGCTCCCAGCCCTTAGATTTCAAGTCGTGGATTGCGTCACGAAATGCGCCAACCCCGGGGAGAATAAGTTTTTCGACTCCTGCCAGCTCTGTCGGTGAGTGTCCCAGAACGGCCTCAACGCCGAGGCGTTCAAAGGCCTTCTGAACGCTTCTCAGGTTCCCCATGCCGTAGTCAATGATGCCAATCATAACGCACAATCCTGGACACCGTCTGCGAGTTCACCCACGCCAGTACCCTAAAAGAAAAAGGCCAGGTATCCTGACAACAAGGATACCCGGCCTGAATTCAAACAAGAAGAAACACTACATTTCTTCTTCAACGTCCTCATCTTCATCTGCAAATTCGTCGGACGCCAAATCCATCAGGCCGTCGGTCGGGCCATGATCGTAGCAGTCGCCATCATGCCACAGAGGCACACCGGCAGCGTACCGGGCAGCCAGCATCCGAACCTTCTCTTCGGAACCTGGCTTGGCACCAGTTGAGTCCAGGGGATCAACTCCCAATGCAGCGAAATCCTCAATATCGAACTCGCCCTCAGCTTCATCGAAGCTGACTTCTGTCCCGATTGCGAGATCGAGGTCCGGATTCACGTCAAAACTAAGATCCATACGTATTCTCTCCCCAGTGGTCTTTACCTGAGCCAGTCTATTCGTGCTTGGTAGGACAACGCACCTTTATCGACGTACCATCTCTTACCACATGCATCAAAGTCCATTGAAACTTCCACCTCAGAAGAGGCTCTTGACGATCAGTTTTTCTCAATCAAGGTTGCCAGCCGAATCCGTTCGGAGCGAGAAAGCCGTAGTAACTGACAAAAGGTGGAAGACAAGCGGTAACGAGTGACTAACTTCACTGAGGAAGATTTTCGTCGCAAGCGACCGAATGTCAACAAAAAAATGCCAGCTCCAGCAACTTTCGGCCTGAGTCTGGTAGACACCCCGCACTCCCCGCCTGTTCGCGGGATTTTATCGGCCCGTCATCTTCCCAAATTTCCCAGAAATCCACGGCATCAGGCCGTTTTTGAGTCTTTAACGGGAATCAGTTTGGGGATGGGAATTTGCATTCCCATAATTGCACCGTGCGACTGCGACAGAGAAGTAAAGTCGACCTCAAGAAATCGATACAGCTCGGGCGGGGGATTCATTGCGAGGTATTCCCGGGCGTAAATCTCCATTTGCAGGTCGTACTCTTTCTGACTGTGCGAATGGACGTGGTAGCGACCACCAAATCGCCGAATGTCACCATCGAACTCACCGCTGATGTGATACAGCTCGTGTAAAATAGTGACAAACTTCTCTTTGAACGACTGATTCAGAAACCGGGGAAGCACAAACGTGAGTATGTAGAGCATTTCCCGACCACCCACATACACCCGCTGCACCGTGTACCGAGTCTGATTTCTCACGCCAAACAGCGATCCATTTTCAAAACGCAGCGGGGTGAGCTTTGCCTGCAGGCCATGCAGAGCCTTCGTGCGGGCCTGAGAGAAGCAGACAGCGACACGGGCCATGTCAATATGCTGAAATGCTTCATGCCGAGTCGTAATGTCGTCGCAAAGTCGCAGCATTTGACTCGAAAAATCGAATCCTGCATTGCCACGCCGACGTGCCATGGGAGTTTCCTTTCTCCACGAAAAAAGCCAGAGGTATCCCCCTGGCTCTTCAGCGTTACCCGACAGCCGCGAATTCCATCGCAGCAGTCTTCCGGGCACTCCAGTATGCAATTTTGACAAAAAGTCGTAAAGACTACTCTTCGTCGCCTGCGGCAGTCGCTTCTGAACCCGTCGTTTCTGCTGCTTCAGCACTTGGTTCTGGAGCGTCCTTGACGGCCTCCTCTTCAGGGGCTGCAACTGGGGCCGGTGAATCGACAACAGCGGGGGCCACACGAGCAGCACCACGTTTGACACGATCGCGCTCGTTTCCGACGAATTCGATGATCGCCTGAACACCAGCATCACCCAAGCGTGGCTTAGCCAGCTTGATGATTCGGGTGTAACCACCATCACGTTCCAGGAAACGTGGTCCGAGTTGAGCAAACAGAATGCTCACAGCTTCTTTGTCTCGCAAAGCAGAGAACGCGCGGCGACGCATGGCCACTGCTGGAGCAATTGCAGCAGACCACTTCTGCCACTGATCCGACGACCGCCATGCCTTCCAGCCTTCAGAGTTCTTCGCCTCTGCGGTGGCAAACTCTTTCGCGGCCTCTTCGTGCTTCACAGCCTTCCGGGCCAAAGTAACCAGCTTTTCCACGATGGGACGCAGTTCCTTGGCTTTTGCAACAGTTGTCACAATACGGCCAGAAACCTTGGCGCTGCCTTCCTTCGGCTCTTCCTCAATGCGGAGAGTCTTAATCAGACTCGCAGCCATGTTGCGAAACATCGCTTTACGATGACTACCATTCCGACCGAGCGTACGGCCTTTAACTCTATGACGCATGACTTTGACTCACCTTCAAATCCCGCCAACCGGGACGTTTTTTCAATTTGACCGACAGCCTTAGAATCCTGCGCTGGAACGGCTTGGCAGCCGCATACCCAACCGCAACCCGAGGCTTCCCAAGGCATCACGAACTTCGACCAAAGTGGTTTCACCGAAGTTTCGCACTTGTAACAGTTGATCTTCCGTGCGGGTCACCAAATCGCGAACGCTGTTGATTCCTTCCGATTCCAGGCAGTTCGTTGCCCGAACCGACAGGTTCAATTCAGCGAGGCTCTGGTTGAGCTTCTCTTCCAGTTCCAAATCGATGGGAGAGTAACCCGTTGCTTCCAGCATTCCCTTGAGTCCCGCTTCAGGCGGCAACTCGGGACCAGGCTCCTGGTAGTTGATGAACGGATTGAGGTGCTTCCGCAGAATCTTGGAAGCCTCAACGAGTGCCATTTCTGGCTTAATCGTACCGTTCGTCCAGATTTCCAAAGTCAGCTTGTCGTAGTTCGTACGCTGACCGACACGGGTGTCTTCCACGCGGTAACGAACTCGTGTCACTGGCGAAAAGGCTGCATCGAGGGGAATGACGCCCAACTCAGGCAGTTTCTCGTGTGTTTCGACCGCTGGCAGGTAACCTCGACCATTTTCAACGGTCAGTTCCATGCTCAGCGGAACGTCATCGGTCATCGTGGCGATGATCAAATCTTTGTTGATCACATCGACCTGATCGTCGGTAATGACGTCAGCACCGGTAACGACACCACGCTGGTGACGCTCAATCCGCAGAACTTTGTTCGTTGCGGCATAATTCTTCACGACCAGCGACTTCAGGTTCAGGCAGATGTCGGTGACATCTTCCACGACACCAGGAATCGTGGTGAATTCATGCTGAATACCAGCGACCTTCACGCGAGTCACTGCTGCGCCTTCGAGGCTCGATAGCAGAATGCGACGCAAACTGTTCGCAATGGTGTGACCGAATCCGCGCTCAAACGGCTCGGCTACAAATGCTCCGTAAGTTCCCGAAGCCGTTCCCTGTTCAAGAGATACACGGCTAGGAAGCTCCAAATTCCTCCAACGGATACGCACTTTGCATTCCCCCAATTTACTTCAACACAAAGGAATTTGAACAACTCTGAAAACGCGAATCAGCAGCGTATTCAAATGGCACCAATCGTGCCGGAACCATATTCAAACACCGCCACAAAAGCCAGCGACGGCCAAACATCAGACAAGCAGATTAGACGCGGCGGCGCTTCCGTGGACGGCAGCCGTTGTGTGGTAGTGGGGTGACGTCTTCGATCAATTTGATCGACATTCCACCACCTTGCAGGCCGGTAATGGCACTCTCACGTCCTGAACCAGGTCCTTTGACCCGCACGTCCATTTCGCGAACCCCAAACTTACGAGCACGGTCAGCACAGGTTTCCGCAGCACGCTGAGCGGCAAACGGAGTACTCTTACGCGATCCCTTGAATCCGACGGTCCCGGCCGATGCCCAACACAGGACGTCACCATTCACATCAGTGATGGTCACATGAGTGTTGTTGAACGTTGACTTGATGTGCGCAATGGCACGGGTCACGTTACGACGAATTCGCTTCTTTCCACCTTGCTTGGCCTTAGCCACAGGGATTCTCCCAAATCATTGACTTCAAATAGCGCACAATCGGCGACGAACCACACTTCCCAAAATACAAGGAAATGTTCCGGCCTAGTGACGCATGTCCTTCACGCCCTTCTTACCAGCGACCGTCTTACGGGCGCCTTTACGGGTACGAGCGTTTGTTTGTGTTCGTTGACCACGCACGGGCAAACCCCGACCATGGCGAACGCCGCGATAGCAGCGAATGCTCTTCAGGCGGCTGATGTTTTCTGCAGTCTGGCGACGCAACTGTCCTTCAACGGTGTAAGTACCGTCGAGCAAACCGTTAATGCGCTGAATGTCGTCGTCCGACAAGTCGCGTGCACGACGATTCAACGGCAGACCCAAAGTGCGGCACACTTCCACTGCCTTCACCTGCCCCAAACCGTGCAGATACTGAAGGGAAATGTACGTTGGCTTGTCATTAGGGATGTCAACACCCAGTACGCGGGGCATGAACGACTCCAAACTTCTTCGTCAGGCCAAGTGGCCAGGAAACTCCAAAAACACAAACTCCGCAGCCAAACTATCCTTGGCGCTGTTTGTGACGGGGATTAGCAGAACAGATAATGTAGATCCGCCCTTTGCGGCGCACCTGCTTGCAGTGCTCGCAGATCTGCTTAACGCTTGAACGAACCTTCATTTCCGCACTCTGTGTGTTGTTTTTGCAATTATTGAAACGCCAAAAGACCAAGCAAAACACAATGTCTCACGGTCTGCAAAAATGGCGCAGAAAAATTCGAGTCGGGGATTGTAGCCCGGCGAGTCACCAATTCGCAAGTGCTCGGCAATTGAATTTTCCGTAGCAAGTCCACTTCCCGGAGAATCTCACAACCCTCTGGTAGAAAATCAGTTAGACTGCGGCCATGATACATGGTCTCTCCCCCGACCGGGAGTACCGGGTACCAACATTTCGGCTCCCCGCACCCAGTTTTTTCCTCGCCGCAACCAAAACATCACAAAATGATCAGAATTATTTCGGCAATCATCACATTTCTGTGGCTGTTCTCGGTGACGGGTCAAATCAGGGCTGAATGGAAAGCCGGCACCGGCAAAGCCAGCATCACACCCGCGACTCCCATGCCCATGGCAGGCTATGCGAGTCGCGGCGGCAAGCACGCTGAAGGAAAACTCACCGAACTCTGGGCCAAGGCCTGTCTGCTCGAAGACGAAAGTGGACATCGCGCTTTGCTCATTACCTTGGACCTCGTTGGTATCGATCGAAAACTAGGTGCCGACATTGTCGAGCAGTTGGGCGCGGAATTTGATTTGAAAAGAGAGGAAATTGCTCTCAACACCTCGCACACGCATACTGGCCCGGTTGTGCAGGGGAACCTGCGCCCCATGCACGAGGAACTCCTCGCCCCTGAGGACAAAAAGCTGGTCTCCGAGTACGCAACGCTCCTCAAGCAGCAAATCGTTGCTGCAACCAAAATGGCGGCGTTGAATCTTGCCCCGGCAACTATTGAATGGGGCTCTGGCACAGCCTCCTTTGCGGCTAACCGGCGTAACAACCCCGAACAGGAAGTCCCGCAGCGACGAATCGATGGAACACTGATCGGCCCCGTCGATCACTCAGTTCCCGTCCTCCACATCTCACAAAACGACAAAACCACGGCCCTCATTTTCGGTTACGCCTGCCACAACACCACCTTGTCGAGCTTCGAATGGTCCGGTGATTACGCCGGGTTCGCTCAGGAATACATTGAATCCCAAATCCCTGGCTGCCTCGCCATGTATTGGGCAGGCTGCGGGGCCGATCAGAACCCCCTGCCGCGCCGCGAGGTCCAATTCGCCCGTCAGTACGGAGCCGAACTGGGTGATGCCGTCATCAAGGTACTCAATGGAAAACTGAGGTCGCTCCCCTCAACACTGACGACGAACTACCACGAAATCGATCTGAAATTCGACACACTCCCCAGCACCGACACTCTCACGAGCGACGCTGAGTCGTCCAACGTGTATGTCGCCTCACGAGCCAAAACACTGCTCAAGCAGGTCCAAGCTGGTCAGCCACTCTCCCCGACCTACCCCTACCCGGTTGCCGTCTGGAAACTGGGAAACGAAGTCACCTGGGTCTTCCTGGGAGGGGAAGTGGTCGTGGACTTCTCACTCCGTCTCAAGCAAGACCTCGCCGCCGAAGAGAATAGTGACACCCATATCTGGGTTGCCGGCTACTCGAATGACGTCATGGCTTACATCCCGTCGCGCCGCGTCCTGTCCGAAGGAGGATACGAAGGCGGCGGAGCCATGGTCTATTACGGCCTTCCTGCTCCCTGGCACCCCGATGTGGAAGAGGACATTGCATCTGAGGTCGGTCGACAACTGAAGCAGCACGCCGCCGAAACGTCCTCCGCACGTTGAATCCCTATCTGGAAACGCCAAATCACATTTCCAAATGCAGGCAGCAGGGAATTGTCGTCTGTCTCAAATTCCCCTCTCCGCTTAGAATACAATTCCTAATAACCAGTTCTGTCCAGCTTTCCTCCACATATGAGCGACTCACTCCGAGGCAAGTTCCTCATCGCAGTCCCGAAAATGAAGGACGCCAACTTCTTCAAGTCGGTCGTGCTCATGGTGGAGCACGGGCCCGATGGCGCAATGGGTCTGGTCGTAAATCACCCCTCATCAACAACCGTGGCCCGAGCACTCAAAGGGCACTTCGATCTTCCTGAGAACAATGACTACGTGTACACCGGCGGCCCCGTCGAACCAGCCGCCCTGTTCATGATTCACGACTCACAAGAACTCGACCCCACCGAAAATCCCGTCGTCGACGGACTCTTCATGGGGAGCAGCGCCGCAATTTTCGAAGAGGTCATCCGTTCCACCATCGATGAAAAACGCGACATTCGCTTCCGCATTTTCAGCGGATGTTCTGGCTGGGGCCCGAATCAACTGGAAGGAGAAATGGAACGTGGCGACTGGCTGACGGTCGACGCACAGTCCGCTCTCATTTTCGCCCCAGACGCCTATTCAGTTTGGGATTCGGCTTATCAATCAGCCCAGGCCGCCCACCGCCTACTCGACTTGGATTGTCAGCATCCCGACTGGAATTAACGTGTGAGACCTGCTGCTGTCTCGCCGCTGCTGCGGCCTTACTCTCCAGCCTGGCTTGTCAGAGATTGCAGCAACGTTTCAATTTCCGCTTCGTTCCAACTGTCATCGTCAATTCGAAGCGATATGAGCACCTCTCCGCTCTTCCCATCGAAGACCCCCTCAATAATGTGGTAACGATGGTCGCGACGAGTCCGGTCTTCACCAATTTGAAACAGAAACGGCACTTCCTGACCACGAATGTCGTACGTCTTCTGCGTCGTCAGGGAATCATCAATAACAAGCTCCGAACCGCCGCCCCCTTTTTCGAGGAGCGTCTTCCGGATGTGCTGGCGAACATCTTCCTCCGCCCGAAACCGACTCTGCACCTCGACAATTGAAAGCACTCCGTCACCGGTAAGTAACTCGTAGTAGGCCCCACGCACCCGCATGGTGAAGGCGACATTCCAGGTAATCGTTCCTTTGGGGACGAACGAATTCTTGGGGATGTCGATATCCACAATATCCAGAGTCAGCGGATCAACCAACTCATCGTCATCATTGAGTTGCGGACGAAACCACCAGGCCCCACCGCCACAAACGCAGCACCCCAACAACACGAACGCCAACATAAATCCAGCCAACACCGCCACAGCAGGATGCGGTCGCTCGTTCTTGTCATCGGGCGGTTTGAAGCCTTTGTCGGCAGATACAGTCTTATCGGTCATTCTTTAACGCTATCTTCCGTGGACATAGCAGGCATTTCGGCACATCCCGTCATTGACGCACACCATCATCAAGACAGTGAAAACTCCGCCGTTAAGGGATGGCATAACCTCGTATTTCCCGAGCCTGTAGCCCCTCGATTGAACTACGTCACGCCGATTGGAAATTCCGTGCCTTGTGCGACGTCATCATAGGACGGGACAGCACGCACCGACAACGCCAACCCTCAGCAGCTCTGACACTTCCCCTGCCAACCTGTTCATTACTACTATCTAAAGTCGAGCAAGCTGTTTCAGAAATCAACTCGGCGAGTTGATTTCGGACAGCAATAGCTGAGTTCGGGCAAGGTGCTGGGGCAAAGCGAACAACGCTCGACCGGAGGTTGACTTTTGTGGTCACCGAATCGATTTGAGAAAAAGTTGTCACCCTCAGTATCTAGAGAGATTCATCATGATTGAGCAAATGGCCGTTTTGGCACAAGGAGTTAACCCCGGTCAAGCTCTCGGAGCGATGATTTGCGGCCTGATCATTGGACTGGGGATTGGCTCGCTGATTGGGGCTGTAATCTTACGGGCTGCATGCGGGCTTATGAACAAAATCGCACCTGAATCGGTCCCGGAACCGGAGTTCGGCAGTGCTTTAGGAATTGTCGTTGTACGCCTCATTGTGAACTTCGGACTCGGCTTCGTCATCGGTCTTGCATTTGGAGCAGTGAGCGGCGGCCAACCAGAACCAAGCCTTCTAATCGTGATGCAACTCTTCAACTTCGCCGTAACCTTCATTGTGGGTTCTGCCATCATCATGGCCATGCTCCCCACCGATTTCGGCAAAGCCCTCCTCATTTCGCTGCTGGAGTTCGCAATCATAATTTGCATTGGACTCATCATTCTCCTCGCTGTCGTTATGGTGGGATTGATCGTGGGTGGTCTCGGCTAACGAGTTTTGCCAGTGCCGTTTCAGCGATTGTCGCTGGGACGGCACTGACAACTTGACAGAGTGAGAGCAAATCGAATGTTCTGCAAAACGTTGTCAGCAATCACCGCACTGGTTGTGCTTTGCTCCTCGGTAGGTCGCACGCTTTCAGCGGACGACCGCCCCAATTCAAATCAGCAGCGGCAGCGCCTCCTGCAGCGATTTCCAGATGCGGACACCAACAAAGACGGCGTCCTCTCCGACGAGGAAATTGCCGCCTATCGTAAGAAGGTAACGCAGGAGCGAAATCAACCGGCGCGAGTGCAGCCCACACACGCGAATGTGGCCTACGGTTCGCACGAGCGACATGTCCTCGACTTCTGGGCTCCGTCTTCCGAAGAAAATGAGGATGCACAGTTCCCGCTGCTCATTTTCTTTCACGGCGGAGGATTTGTCGCCGGTGACAAGTCCTCATTCGATCCCCGCCCATTTCTCGACGCGGGCATGGCTGTCGTCTCAGCGAATTATCGTTTCGTTGACGGCAAAGAAACCCTCAGCCCCACCCCCCTGCACGACGGCGCCCGCGTCGTGCAATTTGTCAGAACGAAAGCCAAAGAATGGCAAATTGATCCAAACCGCATCGCCCTGAGCGGCAATTCTGCGGGAGCCGTCATGAGTCTCTGGATTGGTTTCCATGATGACTTGGCCAACCCGTCCAGCGATGATCCAGTTGCTCGGGAATCATCCCGCGTCGCTTGTATTGCTCCGCTGAATGGACCAACCATTCTGGAACCTGACTGGATTCACCAGCGCATGGGTGGCCCCCCGCACATTCATGGATCATTTCCCAAAATGTTCGGAGCCGAAGTCAGCGACAGTATGCAGCCCGAGGTTCAGAAACGCATTCTCGAAACATCTCCCATTCGGCATCTAACCAAAGATGATCCCCCTGCCCTGCTGGTCTACAACGGCAAGAATGAGGGCATCCCGCTGCCGGAATCAGCATCCACAGGCGTGCTCATTCACCACGCCTACTTCGGCGAAGCCCTCAAGGCCCGCATGGACGAAATCGGAGTCCCCTGCGAGTTCCATCCCGGGACCAATCCCAGCAGGGGCGACTACAACTTGGTCATCGACTGGATCAAGGACCAATTTCAGCGAACCACCCAATAGCCAGCCCTGACTTCTCGCGATACACTTTCCAGCGAGATTGAATCACTCGTAGGGTGGGTGAAGTCCGCCTTAGACCAAGTGCCTTTGGAAGACACTTGTTGTGCAGACGTAACCCACCGTCAAACAGTGGCTTGCTCCGCGAACCAGCTAAGTGTGAGGAATGGTTCAGGTCGAGACAAATCCAAATCCACCACGGAACGGAAACCCGAAATCGTTAGCACGTCATGCAAAAGAAAATCGCAAGAGAAGAACTGAAAGAGGGCGAAGTCCTCTGCGCCTATTGCACGGCACGTTGCTGCCGCTATTTCGCCCTACCAGTTGACACGCCCGACTGCCGGGCCGACTTTGACAATTTCCGCTGGTACATGGTGCATGGCCGTGTTGCCTTCTTCGTCGAAGATGGCACGTGGTACCTCATGATTTACGCCGACTGCAAACATCTGCAGGAAGACCATCGCTGCGGAATCTACGAAACGCGTCCGCAAATTTGTCGCAACTACTCCACTGACGCCTGCGAGTACGAAGACGACACGCTGTACGACATGTTCTTCGAAACACCGGAACAAATCTGGGAATACGCCGAAGCACTGTACCCCGCGCAGCCTGGCCGCAAATTCTCATCTCAGCCCGTCAAGCCCGAACAAATCGCACTCCCACTCAGCAGCTAATCAACCTCCGCAGCAGCAAAACGGTTCATTACAGTTTCCTTCATGCTCTCCCTCCTTGCCCAGAACGATGTTTCGGCGACCTCAACCATGCTTGAGTTCGACTGGCCGTACACATTGGGAGATTGGGGGTTGGTTTTTGCGCTCTTCAGCTGGTGCCTGTTCACCATCTGGATCAACTACCGCGACGCTCAGAAGCTCTCCACGCTGTGGATGATTTGGCTGACCGGATTGCGACTGGCCACTCTGCTCGTACTGTTCATCATCGCCCTCAACCCTCATTTGCGGCAGCAGAAGGAGGTGTATCGTCCCTCGCACGTCGCGTTGCTGGTCGACACGTCAACCTCCATGCAGCAGCCCGAGGTCGACCCCAGAGCCAACTCAGGCAACGCCCGCACTCGCATGGAAGCCGTTCGCGACTTACTTCAGGATTCCCCCCTCGTCGACGAGCTTCGCAAACAACACGTCATCGACGTCTACACCTTCGACAGTGACCTCAGCACCGTCAAAGCTCAAATTCCGTCAACGTTCGTCCCCGATGAATCGGCCACCACGGAATCAGCACCAGCTGAGAAAGTCGACTGGGATGTCATTCTCGAAACGGCTGGCAACTCGACAAACTTGGGCGACTCCCTCGACCGCCTCCTTTCAGAAATCCGCTCCCCCACTCTCTCCGGCGTCGTCATCTTCTCCGATGGTGCCCGCAACGCCGGTCGTGAAGTCCGCATTGCTCGTGACCGTGCACAAGACAATGGAGCGAGACTCGTAACGGTGGGGGTGGGCAGCACAACCCCGCCGGTCAACCTGGAAATCCCCAAGGTCGCCATGCCGACCGATGTCCAGAAGGGAGATTTGTTCGAGGTCACCGCCTACCTGCAGGGTGACGGAATTGCCGAAAAGACAGTGCTTGTTGAGCTGCTCGAAAAAGCAACCGGCGAGAATGAGCCCCGCGTGGTCGAGCGTCAGGAGCAAGCGGCGCCGGAAGACGGAGAACTCTTCGAAGTCACATTCAGCCGCAACCCCAGCGAACCCGGCGAATATGAATACACTCTCCGGGCCACTGTACCGGGAGTTGTGGAAACGCGCGAAGACGACAACGAAGAAGTCCGCACGGTCAACATTTTCGACCGCCCCCTCAAAGTACTCATGATTGCTGGCGGCCCCATGCGCGATTATCGCTACGCCAGAACAATCCTACATCGCCACCCCTCACTCGAAGTCGACGTCTGGCTCCAATCCGGCGGAGTAGGATCAAGCCAGGAATCACATCAGCTTCTCTACCGCTTCCCCGAAACGCGTGAGGAAGTCTTCCAGTACGACCTGCTCATTGCATTCGATGCCGACTGGTCACAGGTCACGTCCGAACAGCAACAGCAAATTCTGGAATGGGTGAATAACGAAGGGGGCGGCGTCATTCTCATGGCAGGCGACGTCAACACGCCGCAGCTCGCCGCCAAACCGGACAACTACGAAACGCTGCTGAAACTTTACCCCGTCCTGCTCGATGCAGTCGGCCTGCGTCTGGGCTCGCGTGATGAAGCCACCACGGCCTATCACGTCGGACTCACGCAGGAAGGTCAGGCCGCCGAATTCCTCAAGCTCGATGAGTCGGGCGACTCCGATCCCTGGAAAGACTTTTCTGGCGTCTACGGATGCTATCCCACACGCGGGGTGAAGGCGGGAACAACCGTCTACGCCGAATTCACCGATCCCCTTTCACGCGGGGCCGGTGGACAACCCGTCATGCTGGGAACGCAGAAATACGGACAGGGAACGGTGTTGTACATCGGCAGCCCGGAACTGTGGCGACTGCGGTCGCTCAATCCCGCATTCCTCGACCGCTTCTGGACAAAACTCTGCCGCAAAGCGGCGGAAGGACGTTCAAAACGCGGCCTGCAACGAGCCATGTTTATCCTGGAAGGCCGCGACTACAACGTACGGCAAACCATCCCATTGCGGGTGCGAGCGGTGAACTCCAAGTTCGAACCACTCGACGCCGATACCATGACGGTCGAAGTCTACACCCCCAGTGGACGACCACTCGTCCCGGCCCTCACACTGCGTCGCGACCAGCACCGCCCCGCCGAATACACAGGCGATTTGCGCCCCGCCGATCCGGGCCGCTACCGCCTCGAATTCGGCCTGCCCGACTCCACCGAAACCGTCACGGCAGAAATCCACGTCGGCATCTCAAAGCTCGAAGCCGCTTCGCTCGTGCAAGATGTCGATACGCTCACCTCGCTCGCGCGTGACACGGGTGGCAAGTACATCACTCTCGCAGCCGCTGCCACAGAAATCCCCGCCCTGCTTCCCAACAAGGGAGAGCGGTCCATCATCGACGAGCAAATCCAGGAAAAGTGGGATCACTTCGCCATCATCCTGCTGCTCGTCTTCTTCCTCTCTGCTGAGTGGCTCACTCGCAAATTATTGAAGCTGGCTTAGCGCATCTGCGCAACCACGTCTGTTCCGGTTAAGCATCGGCCCCATCGGCCAAAAGGTCACAGGTGACCTTTTCGCAGGGCCATCCTACCAACCGGAGCAACACTCAGCATGCCGACCGCGCAGCTCACCGAACGCATTGCCGACTGGAATCGGCAATTGCAGGTTCAAAGCGAGGAGCGTCTGGTCAAGAACGTCGCCCTGACCGGGAACATGTCCCGCAACGGTTACGCGTATGATGACCAGGCACACTTCCGAAGCCGTTCCCTCTACAACGGCAAACCGGTCTTCCTCGATCATGCCCACAACGGACAACGTCCCCAACTGCGAAGTACGCGCGACCTCGTCGGTTCGATCATTAACCCGCGCATCGAAGAAGGACGGGTTCGTGGCGACATCCGGGGTGGTCGATACCGACTCTGGACGCACTTTCCTCTCGCACTCGTCGAAGCCAACACACCGGGAGTTGGCATGTCTCACGTGGTACTCGCCGAGCGGACCAACGACGGCAAACGGGTGAAGCCGCATCAGCGACGTCCTCTCCGTCGACGTCGTCGTGAATCCCGCCACGACCAGCACGTTTCAGGAGTCGACATCGACTCCCGAACTGGCCGATACACCACTCGATTTGACGTCCCTCACCGAACCGCTCGGTGCCAAAGCAGTCGAAGAGCAACTCGCCGCACTGCGAACCGAACGCGATCAGCTTCTAACGGAAGTCGATGCCCTCCGCGCCTCGCAGCGAAAAAGCGACATCGAACAGCTCGTGCAGGAGTCGGGACTCCTGCGGAAGCCGTCGACGCGTCATTCCGCACGCAGCTTGAACAGGCCGCGTCGACTTCCGCTGCGAAACAGCTCGTTCGCGAGCGACAGCAACTCGTGCGACGGCTCGGATCGCTGGCCACTCCTCACAGTGCGCCCCGTACCAACACCGTCCCGAACGATGCCGCCAACTTCATCAGCGCCATCAAGCATCGCTCATAACGACAACCAACACACACTCAACCTCTCTTCTCTACGTCACTCCCTCTTCACTGTCAGGAATTCATTATGCAAGGTACCGACCTCAAAACACTCATTGAATCTCACGGAGCCGCCGGCTTCTACAAGAAGATTGTGCAACTGCTCAACGAAAACCAGGTTTCGCCAGACGACTTCTCCTACTACGAACTCGCCCAGGCCTGTGGCATTCTTCCCAAGCTGCGGTCCCTCCGCGAATCCTTCCTCCCCAGCGACGCCCGACTGAATTCGACCGCCGCCATTGGACATTTGCTCCAGGAAAACGTGGGCACCAGCCTGTTCCAGGTCATCACGGGAGAACTCATCGCCCGCAAAGTCATCGAAGGTTACGAAGACGAGTCAGGATTCATTGGCGACAAACTGGTCACCACAGTTCCCAGCCGTCTGCGAAACACAAAAATCGCCGGTTTCAAAGCTCTGGCTGGTCCAACCGAGGTCACCGAAGGACAGCCATATCAGGAATCGACCTTCGAAGAGAAGTACGTCACCACCATCGAATCGAAGCAGGGACGCATCCTCAGCATCAACGAAGAACTCATCGCCTTCGATCAGACTGGCGAAATTCATCGTCGTGCGATGGCTCTCGGGTACTACCTGCGACAGGAACGGGAACGCACCATTGTCCGCGCCGTTACCGACGCTGATGCAGGCGGCGGCAACTACGTGTATCGTCCCGCTGGTGTCGGCTCGGCACTCTACGCCACCGACGGATCAAATCGAAACTACGTCGGCACTGGCAACGTCACTTCAACGGATTTCGCCAGCCCCGTTCCGCTCGTCGACTGGACCGACGTCGAAGAAGTTCTGCACTATCGGGCCACACAAGTCAAAGACGACCGCATTGATGGTGACCAGCGCCCCATCATCGCGCCAGCCCGACAAATTCTCGTTTCGGAACGACTGCGTGGTACAGCTCGCAGCATTGTGAACTCCACCGAAATCGTCACGAGCACTCCGCAAGGCGAACTGCGCTGTGCCAACCCCATCAATGGCATGGTTGAAGTGCTCAGCTCTCCATTCGTTGATGAACAAGGTGCGGCAGCAGCTCAAGACTGGTTCATCGGCGACTTCAAACGGCAGTTTGTCTGGACCGAAATCTGGCCAGTCCAGACCTTTCTGCAACAGGCCGAAAGCGAATCTGCCTTCGAACGTGACGTCGTGCTCCGCGTGAAGGCGCGTTACTACGGCGGCATCAGCGCCGTCGACACTGCCTTCGTTACCAAGGTCGCGGGTGCCTAGTCCCCAGCCTTGGGGATGAACGAAACCTCCTCTCCCCCGCGGCAGCAGAGTCAAAGCGTGGCTCTATTCGCTTTGAGCAATCAATTCTTCGCATACTCTTGATTGACCGTCCCCGGACGACGTGCTCTGCTGCCGCATTCTTGCTCCCGAAAACATGTTGCCGAACGGCAACATGTTTTCGTTGCGCATCATCGCCGCGCAACGTTCTCTCCAGAAGCGACTTGCGTCCCAACACTGCGACCACGCTGATACGCGTGCTGCCTGAAAGCATCATTGACCTGTTGACGCATTAAAGTTCGTGAACACACAAATGATCGCCACACATTGGCCGTAAGCCTCAATGGGAAATAACGTTGCGCCCGGATGCCAAAGTTGCCACAAAGATTTCTGAACACTTTGGCACTCGGACTGCTTAACAGTGTGATCAACGAAAGTTTCCAAACGACTCTCTCACTCTCTCACACATTTTGGAGTCACGTCATGTTCATCCTGGCAACCCAACTCTGGAACGATGAAGCCGGTTTCGTCGTCTCCGCCGAACTCGTCCTTATTGCAACAATCCTGGTCCTCGGAATGGTCGTCGGCCTCGCCGAAGTCTCCAACGGCCTGAACCAGGAACTCGAAGACGTCGCCTCCGCGTTCGGCAGTGTAAATCAGACATTCCGCTTCGCCGGTGTCAGCGGCCACAAAGGCTGGGTTGTCGGAAGTTCGTTCAAAGACGTTGAGGATTTCTGTGACAGTCAGTTCGACATCAACTGCGACAGCAAGTCACAAGGCGAGTCACCGAAGTACTAAGAACTCGCAGTAATTGGAATTCACAATGCGAAAAAGGCACGCCGCATGGCGTGCCTTTTTTTATTGGCCGTTCAAGTTTTCAATCTACTTGCCCTCAAAAGGGCCATACCCCATGCTGGTCGACTGCGCAAGTGGAAACTCTGCCAACAGCTCGTGAACATCTTTCAGGCTGAGTTTTGCGAGCGTTTCCAAGTCATCTTCCACGCTGCGATATCCCTGACCGCTCAACCAGTTCCCTCCCAGCGACGTCAGCCGTCCCATCGGGCGTTCACTTCCCAGTACCACGCGCGAACCAACTTTCGTGCGGGCCCGCTCAAACTCCTCGGCAGACGGACCGTTCTTGTTGAACTCTTCGTAAATCTGTCGAACTTTGTCCAGGTTCTGCAGCGTCAATTCAGGTCGGCAACAGACGTACGTCGACCAGGCGCCAGCGCCAATGTAGTCATTGAAACTTAAGTCTGCCGACTCAGCATGCCCGGGATCAACAAGCTCCCAATACAGACGACCGCTCGAATCATCCCCCACCATGACCGAGACGAGTTCCGCAATGTACCGCTGAGCGCTGTCACCGCTCGGCGCTGAGGCCATTTGCATGACGTGCTGCTGATTCAACGTCGCGTCCAGAAGCCATTGTGACTTCGTCTCAACCTGAGGCGTTTCCACAGTTCGCTCAGGTTGTCCAGCCGGCCAACCAATGCAGAATTCATTCGCCAGCCCGAGCAGCTCATCCCAGTCGACACGGCCCGCTGCCACCAGCACGATATTACCAGCCTGATAATGCACGTTGTGATACGCCCGCATTTGCGCTGACGTCAGAGCCCCCACCGACTCTGCCGTACCAAGAATACTGTTCCCCAGCGGATGCCCACTGAAGTGAAACGACATCGCCTGTTCGTACAAGTGAAACGGCGGCATGTCGCGGTACATGCCGATTTCTTCAATGATCACCTGCTTTTCGACGTCGAAGTCATCATCCCGCAGACTCGGTCGAATGAGGGTCGTCAGCAGCGTAAACGTTCGCCGCAAATACTCGGGAAGAATCGCCGCGTAGTAGCAGGTGACTTCTTCACTCGTCGATGCGTTGTACTTGGCCCCGACCTCATCGAAGATTCGATTCACATCTTCGGCGGTGTAGTGCTCATCTCCCTTGAACGCCATATGCTCCAGGAAATGGCTCACCCCCGACACCTCGGGCGATTCATCGCGTGAGCCCGTCTTCACGAAGAAACCCAACGCCAGACTTTCGGCGGTCGGATTCGACTCCGCAATAATGGTTAACCCGTTGGGTAGCTGGGTGTGCTGAAACATGCCAATCCATTCGGCCACGTGGAATCGGGGAGACATGCGAAGAGACAGAGACTCCCCTCGCAATCAATCGGGAGAGTTAATCGCAATTTAGCCCGGGGCGTCAACTCATGGGACCTTGAATTCCCACGAATTCCTGCAGAAGCCCGCCGCCGTCAGCTTTTCTCCTGCTGCAGCTCATACTTCAAGTTCTTCATGGAACTGGTCAACGTGTCGTCCTCCGTACTGGCAATCGCAGCGTCGAGAGCCTTCACGAGCGATGCCTTCTGCTCGTCACTGAGTTTTGGAGCCAGTTGAGTCAATGCCCGTACACTGTTATCGAGCATGAGTCCCCGTTCGAAATACGCATTCTGCTGCTCCTCGCCCTCAACTTGAGCGGGATCCAGTTTCCAGTCGACGGCATCAGACAGCACATCCTGGAACACTGATAAACCGTCCAGTGAATCGTTCCGGGCCAAGGCGACAGCGGCGTTAACCTGTGTAATTTGATCACCATCATCGAGCAGTTCATGAATCCGTTCGAGCGCAGCATCCGAGGGCATGAGCCCCAGCAGAAACGCCGTCTGATGACGTACCAGCGGCTTTGGCTCACGCGATAATCCCAGAATCTGACGTTCCAGTTCGGCATTTTCAAGCGGAGTTCCTTTTTCAAATCGACGCCCGGCAATCATGACCAGACCCGTCATGGAATGCCGTTGCACTTCCTCAGATCGTTCTTCACTTAAACCGTCACGCAGTATGGGGAGTGAAACGTCATCGACATCAACGAGTCCCAATGCTTTCGACAGAAAGTCAATTTGGTTGGCTTGTTCGTCCGAAGCTGACTCCAGCTGAATGAGATCGCCGTACATTTCCGCGAGCGCTTCGGCCACTTCCTTATTCTCAGCGAGCGGTACAACACCAGCCTCGAGTGGCTCCGTCCGATTCGCTTGACGACGTCCATCGGCCTCCAGTGCCTGGGCCAATCCCAACGCGGCACGCCAGCGCACGTGGGGATTTTCACTCTTTACGTCAGCAACCAGTTGCCGCCAATCATGTTCCGTCGACGCAGCCCGAGCGAACAGGAAGTAAACACCACACACTGCCAGCACAATAATCGCGGGAACCACGAAAAGCTGTACGATGAAACCCGCAGAAGGCGGCTCGACCGGTGGCAAATCTTCAACGCGGGGACCACTCTGCGGCTTGGGGGCATCTTCAGAAGCAGCAGACGGGTAAGAATCGGACATGTTGCAAACTCAAGTACTCAAATTTGGCTCAGCAAGTTGAGCCTCATCAATCCAGAAACCCTCCATGCCACCTGGACATTGTATCTACGTGGCAAGTTTTTGCAGCCACACGGCGTCATCCATTGAAAAACAAACCCGAAAACGCGTTGCCTCGGCAATTGCATTCCTGCCAGAATACACAAACAACACACTCGACCCCGCGCCATCAACCCCCATGGTACGATGCGAATCTTCAGCCTGTGCACATTTTCGACACTCCTGGGCACTCTCGTCACAGTTCTCGTCCTGGAACCTTCGCTGATCCTGGGCAACACCGCCCTCGCCCAGAACCAGCGACCTCCCATCGCCGCCCCCGCCGTCGGCAGCGCCGGAGACTTCAGCCCCAGCTGGTACGACCGTGAAGGCCTCACGCCAGATGAAGCCGTCAACGTCGCCGTCTATGAACGCTGCAATCGCAGCGTGGTGAACATTTCCACCGTCAGCATTCGGACTGATCGATTTTTCCTGACTGAAGTCCCTGAAGAAGGGAGCGGCTCTGGAGCAATTCTCGACCAGGCAGGCCACGTGCTGACAAATTTCCACGTCGTCCAGGGAGCAGCCCAGGTCAACGTCACCTTGTACGACGAAGAATCGTACGCAGCCAAACTGGTGGGGGCCGACCCGGTCAATGATATTGCCGTCCTGAAAATCGATGCCCCGCAGGACAAGCTCTACCCCGTCGTCCTGGGTGATTCCGAACGACTCCGCGTCGGGATGAAAGTCTTCGCCCTTGGTAATCCATTCGGTCTGGAGCGCACCATGAGCATTGGTTCCGTCTCCAGTCTCAACCGCACACTCGAAGTGCAGCGGAACTGGGTGATCAAATCCATCATCCAAATCGATGCCTCCATCAACCCCGGCAACTCCGGCGGTCCACTCATCGACGCACACGGTCGAGTGATCGGCATGAACACCGCCATCGCCAGTCGCGTGGCGCAGAGCGCCGGAATTGGATTCGCCATTCCCTCAAACCTCATCAGTCGGGTTGTCCCTGAACTCATTAAGTATGGACGCGTCATCCGGGGTGACATAGGCATTACGCATGTCACCGTCACCGACGCCGGATTAAGAATTGCCCGCATCGCTCCCGGCAGCCCCGCCGAACTCGCGGGCGTACGCGGCCCCAAGGTCACCCGTCGCGGCCCCATTTCCATCATCGACCGCGGGGCGGCGGACATCATTGTGGCTGTGAACGGTCAACCCGTGAAAACCGCCGCCGAATTCCTGGGGATCATTGAAAGCATGAAACCCAAAGACATCGTCCGCCTCGGCCTCCTCCGCGAAGGCAAACCCGTCCTCGTCGATGTGACATTAGCCGACGACAGCCGCCTGCAGGAAGAAACTTCGAAGTTTTAGAGGGATCAACCACGAACCACACCAAAAGTACGAAAAGTCCGTTCGTGTTTTCCGTGCCTTTCGTGGTTCGCTACTTTTCCCCCCTCGTTCCGGAACGCCGCTTGGGAACGAGGTATAAAAGCCACCCGGTTACCATTCATTCCGAATACTGTCGCGTGGGAAACTATAGCCGGGAAGGCATGCAGAAGCATGCCCTACAACTACTTCAGTCAGTTGCATTTTCGAGTATGTCGGGATTATTCCTCGCGAACCTCTCCATCCCAAATTTGACATCTTCACTTTCGCATCCGAAAGAGTAACACAAGTTAAACACTGCTCTATGGCACCATGAAGAACGCGTTCGCACAATCGCCAAGGGTTCAAATGCAATCTGCACCGCCTGATTCCCAGCCATTGATGTCTTCAGACACACAACATAACACATGACGTAGGCTAGAACGCCGAAGACAGCGGCTACGACCGACTGGCTCAGCAATCTTGTGAATTGTCGCCCATCCCATTTTTTCAGATCTGTGCGTGGCACTTCACAATTCACCATGACAAACGACTCCACTACATTCCAACACCAATTTAATCTCAGCATTGCCCCCTCTCGTTCCCAAGCAGGTGCGGACTATCAACTGACACCGTGCGAAGCTTTCGTTTTGGGCGGAGCATTCCTAATCCATGATCTAGGAATGGGGCTGGCGGCCTATCCAAATGGCCTCGCAGGGCCCAAAAGCTCCCGCTATGGAAGGACACCGTTGCGAGCGTATTGCGGAAGCGTGGGCAGGAAGAGGTGACTGCCGCAGATGTCACCGATGCAGACGAGAATGCTCACCGCGACGCAACCGCTGAAGTTCTCCGAGTTCTTCACGCTTCAAGGGCAGAAGAATTAGCGTTACTGACATGGAAGAACGGGGAAGGGGATCCATTCCATTTGATCGAGGATCCTGAGTTGCGCGCTTCGTTTGGGCCGTTGATTGGGCGCATCGCTCATTCGCATTGGTGGCCCGTTGAACAGCTTACTCATGAGTTCCCGACGGTCATTGGCGCCCCAGGCGGCTTTCCTGGTGAATGGTCCGTAGACCCGCTCAAGCTCGCGTGCATCATTCGAGGAGCTGACTACTGTCATCTCGACGACCGACGTGCCCCCGCTTTTGTACGAGCTATCCAGCGTCCATCGAAGGATTCGGCTCCTCATTGGCAGTTTCAGAGCAAGTTGTATCAACCGCGTCTTGAAGTAGACCGACTGGTTTACACGGCGAAATCGGCATTTTCACCGAGCGAAGCCCCGGCTTGGTGGATCTGTTACGACACACTTACAGGGCTAGACACCGAACTGCGGAAAGTGGATTCAATTCTCGCTGACACAAAAAGGGACAGGCTCGCTGCGCGAGGTGTTGCACATGCAGAAGACCCGTCTCGATTGGCCAAAATCATTAGAACTGACGGTTGGTATCCTGTGGACACGCGAATTCGCGTGACCGCAGTGGCCAATCTCGTTCAAATGTTGGGTGGCGAGCAACTGTATGGCGACGACATTGCTCCGCCCATGCGTGAACTAATGCAGAACGGCGCTGACGCGATTCGCGCAAGAAGATTGTTAGAGTCTCGTGCGGACGACTGGGGGACCCTAACCGTAAAACACGGGACAGATGCCACCGGACCGTGGATCGAGGTCGAAGACAGTGGTGTCGGAATGTCACAGGCAGTCCTGACCAGTTGCCTTCTCGACTTTGGCACAAGTTTTTGGGGCTCAAGACTAATGCACACCGAACTTCCGGGGCTTGATTCTAAGGGATATAACGCAGTCGGGCGATACGGGATTGGATTCTTCTCCGCCTTCATGTGGGGTGACAAGGTTCAGGTTGTAACTCAGCGCTACGATGCAGCTAAGTCCGACACTCTTACGCTCGAATTCACGAACGGACTAAGCGAGCGTCCATTACTGCGTAAGGCGGTTGCTGAAGAGTACATTCAGGATGCGGGCACCAAAGTTCGAGTGTGGTTGAAAGATGAATCGATCCTATCGCGATTGCTTGGCAAAAATCGTCGCGATTCCCCACTCAGCCTCATGCAAGTCTGCACACAGATCGCGCCGTGCCTGGACGTTTCCGTAGTCGTAATCGAACAAGGCGCCCCACCTACAATTGCTCTGTCGGCATACGATTGGATGACGGTCGATGAAGAGACCTTCTGTAATCGGCTACCCTCAACCACATACTGGCGACGCAAACGGAAGCAATCAAGCGCAATCCGCTTCCGACCTCCCTTAACACTGGTCAGGGACGATGATGAGCGGGTTTGGGGACGTGCCGCGATTTGGCCGGCTCCAATGAATCCCGGGGAGGATGTTCGCCAAGGGGCCGTTGTCGTCGGTGGCTTCTACGCTACGAATCTGAACGGAATCATGGGTGTGCTTCTCGGACGCTCTCGTACCGCTGCTCGTGACGTCGGCATTCCGACGATACATGCAGCAGCCTTAAAGCGGTGGGCGACCGAGGAGAGCAATCTGCGACTTGCTGAGGGGCACGAATCCGAATTCTTAGCGGAGATTGCACAGGTATTGCGTCAGTTTGACGTCGATGTCTCGAAGTACCCTTTTGTTCGGACTAAGGGTGGTTGGATTACAGGAGAGCAAGTTGCTGAATGGGCCACAAACTTCAAAACCGCGTATGTCGTCCTAGATGCTGTGTATGACAATATGGTACGGGAAGATGGTGAGTTCGAATTGAACGACAATGTCTTCGTCGTCGAAGCCGGGCTATCTCCTGTGCTGGCACGGCGAATCTCAGCTTCATGGCCAATTTCCACTTGGCCAAGTGTAGCGAATGCTGAGCAATGGGGAGAGCACCAATTCTTTGCAATAACCCTTTACGGAGCGGTTGTGGAATCGCTGGCCAAAGGGTGGGACTGCTCTCTAGAGTCAGTTTTGAAAGAGAACAGTCTTTCATCAGATGACGAAGCATTTTCTGGGGAAATTGGCGTGCGTAATGGATCACCAGTCTTAATGGAACATTTGACGATTATTCGAAAGCCTGACAACTGATTCCGTTTGGCGGGGTGGCATGGTTGCGGTCCCTCATCCCGCCGGCAGGTGGCATGGCTGAGGGATGACCCGTTTTTGTGTGCCATGCTTGCATCGCGGAGCAGGGCAAGCATGCGAACGTTGCTCGGCGAGAATATCACGAACGACTTGGATCAGCCACATTGCTGTCCGTCCCGCTGCGCATGCCCACGCTGCTACGCGACGTGGGCATGGCACAAAATCAGCGATTCCACAGCGCGAGCGTCTACTCCCCGAACGGATCAACGTCTTCGTCGAGTTTCTCACGGCGTTACTTCGGGGCAGGTTCTGTCTTCCGAATCTCAATCACCTCCTCTTCGATGACGTCCTTCACCGGCGTTCGGTGCATGACCGACCCCACGTAGTCCGGTCCTTCGATGAGTTTGAGTGTGTGATGATCAAGTAATTGCCAGACGAGTCCGTGCATCCGTTTTTCTTGCGGCGTTTCCACAATCAGCAGGTCATCTTCGCGGCGGTAAATGCCCGCAAGGTTCGCAGCCTTGGTTTTCACGCGGTACAGATTTTCCTCTTCGTGGGTAATGGTCACGTCATGGCAGGTGGCATGGCCGCGCGTTTCCCGCTTTTGTGTGCCATGCTTGCATCGCGGAGCAGGGCAAGCATGCGAACGTTGCTCGGCAGGGTGGCGGGGGCGCTCCGCGATAGCGGAAGCCCCCGTTAACTGTAGGGAAGTCCGGGGGCTTGGGAGCGTATTCCACTGCGACGATTGCATAGCTTCTCCGCTTGAAGCTATGCCTTGATTTCACTGGGCGCCCCCGCCACCCGACCGATCCGACCCTCCCCATTTTGGTTTCGCCGTGGGGAGGGTAAAGATGGTCTGCACTGCCTATTCATGCTCACCCTGCTGCGCGATGTGAGCATGCCACACACTTCACCTGGCGCTCGTCGAGTTTTGTGACATCGAGGTCCGTAGCGGTGACGGTTGCATCGCCATTGGCCCATTCAAATCTGGCTGACGGTTTGAGAAACGCCAATGAACGGATAACTTGAGGCAACTATTGCATTGACCATCGCCAGTTGTCAGGTGAATTGTCTTTGGTGTGACCTGAATTCACAGACAGGAATGTCTGTGCCACCTGATAGACAGCGATGGACGAAGTGCATCTGATCTCATTGTCTGTCACCGCCGTTTAGCCACTACCGAATGTCTGAAATCAAGAACAGAGTTTTGCTGCTGAACGTTGTGGGTCTGACCCCTGGCGGGATTGGTGAAAATACGCCGCACATTAAGCGGTTTGTGGATGAGCACGTGTCGCGTACGCTCGAGCCGCCGTTGCCGGCTGTGACCTGTAGTTCTCAGGCGACGATGACGACCGGGAGCTTGCCCAACGAGCACGGGATTGTTTCGAACGGTTGGTACTTTCGTGAACTGGGTGATGTGAAGTTCTGGTGTCGGTCTGATCACCTCGTAGGCGGCGAAAAGATTTGGGAGGCGGCGAAGCAGCGGGACCCCTCAATTCGCACTGCCAATATGTTCTGGCGGTACTGCACGCATGCAGATTGTCACATCACCTGTATGGAGCGGCCAACGTATTGGGCGAATGGTCGTAAGGGGCCGGATGTGTATACTGAACCGGCTGGGCTGCGGGATGAACTGGTGGAGAAGTTCGGTGAGTTTCCACTGTTTCGTTTCTGGGGGCCGGCGACGAGTATTGAGTCATCGCGCTGGATTGCCGATGCCACGCTGCATGTCATGGAATCGCAAGACCCGCACCTGGTACTTTGCTATCTGCCTCACCTCGACTATGACGTGCAGAAGTTTGGCCCCGACAGCCCGGAAGCTGCTGCTGCTCATCGCGAGGTCGACGCCGAGGCTGGCAAGCTCATCGACAAAGCGAAAGAACTGGGATACGACATTGCCATCGTATCCGAGTACGGCATGACAAAGGTCAGCAAGCCGGTTTATCTCAACCGAGTTCTTCGTGAGGCGGGCTATGTTCGCGTACAATCTGCGCAGAATGGAGAGCTACTCGAACCGGGGGGAAGTCGCGCCTTCGCAGCCTGCAGTCACCAGGTAGCGCATGTGTATGTGCGTCATCCCGAAGACTTGTCCAAAGTCAAGCAGCTCTTGGAAAGCGTCGACGGAGTCGAGCGTGTGCTCGATGACGTTGGCAAGCGGGAGTTTGGACTCGATCATACTCGGTCAGGCGAACTGATTGCTATTGCGGACCCCAATGCGTGGTTCGCATACCCATACTGGCTGGATGATGCCAAAGCTCCCGACTTCGCACACTGCGTTGCGATTCACGACAAGCCTGGACACGATCCTGCTGAGATGTTTTTGGGTCCGAAGGGGAAGCTGCATGTCATTAAGCGTGTGGTCCAAATGAAACTTGGCATTCGTGTTCCGTTTGATGTGATTAGCCTGGATGCGACCAAGATCAAAGGCTCGCACGGTCGACTACCGGACTGCGATAAAAATCGCCCGGTTCTGCTCACCACCTGGGACTTCGAGGGAGACGAGCATGTGCCGATGACGGAAGTCAAAGGGATTGTCTTAAAGCGGATGTTTCATGACTGAGTTGGAAGGATGATGCTTCCAATAGAGGCGTCCGGTGGCACGGTTCAGGGTTATCAGCTTATTTCGGCCCTGCTGATTCGGTGAATTGGCCTGTCGAATCTACTTGCGCGGCGGACCGGGGAAGAAGGTGTTGGTCCGGTGCATGTATTCGGCGTACTCGGGCTTTTCGGCCTTGAGTGATTTCTCGAGCAGTCCCACGCCGGACCATTTCATCAGGAATGCTGACATGAGTGCTGGCCCGATGGCTGTCCATAAATGTGCTCCGTGGGCAATTGCGATGAAGAAGAATCCCCACCAGACGCAGAAGTCTCCAAAGTAGTTCGGATGCCGGGTGTAACGCCACAAGCCTGTGCTACAGACTTTTCCCTGGTTTTCTGGATTCGAACGGAACATTGCTAACTGCCAGTCGCCGACTGCTTCGAACATCAGGCCGACAAACCAGACCGTCAGTCCGACAAAGTGCATGGCCGTCCATCCACTGCCTGGATGGGCGATACCTAGCTGCAGCGGCAATGACACAATGAGCATGATCACGCCCTGGAGAGCGAACACAATGAACAGACTCTGCCACCAGAACTGTGGTCCAATACTCTCCCGCATGGCGCGGTAGCGTTTATCTTCTGCGTGGCCGATATTCCGTCGGGCCAGGTGCAAGCTGAGACGTAGGCCCCAGATCGTAGTTGCCAGCGGGAGAAGCCAGCGAGATGGGAAGGTTCCATCCGACTCAGGTGCCGCTGTCAGGGTGAACGTTGTCCACGCGATGACAACGAATCCCAGCCCCCAGAACAAGTCAATAATGCTGACGTCCTGCAGGTAAAGACTCAGCAACCACATGAGAAACAAGGCGGCTGCAATGACGGCTGCGTTGATGGCGAACAAACTCAGCACGACGGCTTCTCGAACAGGTAATGCGAGACCCACCAACTGTTGCCTTTGTTGAAGGCAAACAGTTCAGCGCAGGCCATGTAGAACATCCGCCACCGTTGAGACCACTTCGCTGCTTCCTGGACACCGTAGACTTTGGTGAAAATCTGTTGGACGGAATTGGCCTGCGCGTCGTGACGTTGCAACCACGCCTCACAAGTCTTCGCGTAGTGTGTTCCATCCCACTGCCAATGGTCGATGACACGTAAGTCGCGTTGGTATCGCAGCAACAGGTCGGAACTGGGCATCATACCGCCGGCAAAGAAGTGCGTTGTCATCCAGTCCTGCGGACCATTTTCTTCAAACAAATACGGAGCCCAGCCACTACAGAAAATGTGTACGAACAGCCGACCGCCGGGATTCAGCCACGTTGAGACACGGCGAAGCAGCTCCTCATGGTTCCGCATGTGTTCAAACATTTCGATGGACATGACGCGGTCAAACGTCCCCTCGGCCTGGAATGTATTCATGTCAGCGGTAATAACGGTGACGTTGTGCAGCCCACGCATTTCTGCTTGCCGCTCTATGAATTTCCGCTGACCGGCAGAATTGGATACGGCAGTAATTCTTGAGTTAGGATAGTGCTTTGCCATCCAGAGAGTCAGAGAACCCCACCCGCACCCGAGTTCCAGAATGCTCATTCCGTCGACAATGCCCGCTCGTTCACAGGTAATCTGCAGTGCCGCTTCCTCAGCCTGTTTCAAATTCTCGCACTCTTCGCTGAAGTAGCAACAGCTGTACTTCAGGTGATAGCCAAGGACGAGCTGGAAGTAGTCGGACTCCACCTCGTAGTGCTGTTCGTTCGCCTTTTCTGGAACTTCCGCAATGGCTGCCGTTCGGCAACTTTCCAGGAACTGCCGCATGGTTTCCTGACGCTGCTCGGGACACATGTTTGACATCAAGCGAGCACGGTCGGCGATGAGTTTCCGCATTCCCAGACGCACGACAGTATCTGGAAATCGTCCGAGTTCGGCTGCGTGAATTGCCGAAGCAAACAGTGCGGTCAGCATGGCGTTCTGCTCCCATTAGTCAGTTGGCATTCGGGAGATTGTAGGCCACTCAGAAAACCGACCAGTCCACTGAATTTGCTCTTATCCAGTGCTAAAGGGAACTCTTCAGTTCATCTATCGCTTTGCGCAATTCGGCGGCTTTGGTTTCAGTATCGCCGAGAGGTTGAGGTTCGACGGTTTTTTCCCGGGTGTACCCAATGTGGTTCATCCAGCCGCTGGAGCGGTGGCGTCTGAGGGTGTCGACCTGCTTGTAGAGCGTGTCGGCTTTGACGGTGGCGACAGACTCTTCCGGAATGTTCATCCCGAGTGACTGCAGAATGGTGCGGGCCATGAAGAGGTGACCTTCGTCTCCGGGATGAATGCGGTCTTTGGAGAAAACCTCTGTACGTGCTTCCCGGGCTTTGCTCATGGGAGTATGAAGATCAATGACATGCACACCCGGTTGTTTGATGGTGGTTTCCCACTGCGCGTATGCGGTCAGAACGGTGTCGTAATTGAATCCTGCCTCGCCGGGCGGGAAGTCGAAGATTGGCGGCGTGATGATATAGATTTCTTTCACACCAGCCGCCTTTGACTGGTCGATGAACTGGTTGACGCCATTCTGGAATGCCGCAAAACGTTCGTCGTCAAGCGGCAGGTAAATTCCATCATTCATGCCGTAGCACATGAATATGACCTCGGGTTTGGTTTTCTCTAGCACGCGACCGAACCGCTCAAACAGACAGGGACGCGGAAACCGCCCGCCTGCGTGGTTCGGCTCACTCAGACCTGAAACGGTTTCACTCGACAGCCCGACGCTAATGATGTCGAACTGCTTGTCAGGATTCTGTTTCTCCAGGTAGTACGACGCGAAGCTCACGTAACCGCCCGCCTGAGTAATGCTGTCTCCTACGACGACCACACGCTTTCCGGCCAGAGCGGCGGGGTCATCGGCATGTGCAACAGAGACGAATAGAACGGCAGCTAAGCAAGTTGAGAGAATTCCAGGCAGGGTTTTGAGCGTCATTGTTGAATCCTGAATGTGCGAGAGAATCGAGTTCTTCAACCACTGTACCGCCAACTGGGGCAAGATGCATCCCGCCCCTGCTTCGACAGTCTTATGGCGATCCGGGCAACGGAATCTTGCATCACATGAGCGAGGCTCGATACGATATTAGGGACCTCCCACCCGCTTCGTTTCCTGCCTCGAAGACCTCACTTGCCTGCCATCCGGTTCATTACTGTTGCGACGTTTTGTCAGTTACTCCTGTTGTGTTGCAGTGCGCTCGCAACAGCAGACGAGACGCTTCAGGTTTCGCCAGAGCGCGTGGTGCTGAACAGTTCGCGGGAACTATTCCAGTTGCTCGTTTCCTCTGAAGGGAATGATGTCACCCAGCAGGCCAGTTACCAGAGTTCGCATCCCGAGATTGCAACCGTCGACGCACGGGGTTCCATTACCTCGCAGGCAGCGGGCGAAGCAAAGATTACGGTAACGATGGGTGATGCCTCCGTCGAAGTGCCACTGGTCGTCAATGCCGATTCAGGAACCCGCCAGGTCAATTTCCGCACGGACATTCAGCCACTCCTTTCCCGTCACGGCTGCAACTCCGGTGGCTGCCATGGGAAGGCCAGCGGACAAAACGGATTCAAACTCTCGCTGTTCGGATTCGACACCGAGTTTGATTACGGAGCACTGGTTCACGAGGCCCGTGGTCGTCGGATCGATCTCGCCGCACCAGAACGCAGTCTGCTGCTCACCAAATCAATTGGCTCGGTCCCGCATGGTGGTGGGAAGCGAATTGAAACGGGAAGTGATGCCTACGAAATGATGCTGGCCTGGATTCAGAACGGTGCACCGCGTCCGACTGAAGAAACACCCCGAGTGGTCGAAATTCAGATCGAACCCGCCGAACGCATTTTGCAGCCGGGGGCACTCCAGCAACTGAGAGTCACGGCGAACTACACCGACGGCACAACTCGCGACGTCACCCGCAACACCGACTACGGTAGCAACGTCGACGTCGTCGCCACCGTCGATGAACAGGGAGGCGTAACGGCTGGAGAGCAGAGTGGCGAGGCCACCATTATGGCCCGCTACATGGGACAGGTCGCCGTGTTTCGTGCCATTCGGCCACATGGTGCTCCTCTCGCTGAACTCCCTGAGTTCGAACCGCGAAACGGAATTGATCGGCTGGCCGCTGAGAAGTGGAAGAAGCTGGGACTGCGTCCATCTCCGCCGTGTGACGACGCGACCTTCATCAGACGTGTTACCCTTGACCTCACTGGCCGACTGCCGACCGTGGATGAAGTGCGAGCGTTCCTCGCTGATGAATCACCCGACAAGCGGAGTCAGCTTGTTGATCGACTGCTCGACTCGCCCGACTATCCCGCGTACTTCGCGCTGAAATGGAGCGCCATTCTGCGGAATTCGCGTCTCGCCGGAGCCGATCAGGCGGCGTATGCGTTTCACAACTGGATTCGAGACAACATCGCACGGAATCGGCCTTATGACGAATTCGTGCGGGGGATTGTCGCGGCGTCGGGAGAATGGCAGGACGCGCCCGCAATCAACTGGTACTGGCAGTCGCGTGATGACCAACTCCACATGGTCACGGCGGACACCGCGCAGTTGTTCCTGGGAATTCGACTGCAGTGTGCCCGTTGTCACCACCATCCTTATGAACGCTGGGGGCAGGAAGATTACTTCGGTCTCGCTGGATTCTACGCTCGGCTGGGACGCAAGAGCTTCGGACAGCCGCCGCCGTATTACAACTCAAGCAAGAACACGACAGGTGAACGTAACCCTCTCACCAATCAACCGCCGACTCCGCGGTACCCCGATGGCGAAGAAGCAGAGTTCTCGCCGGAACAGGACCCGCGGCATGGTCTCGTCGACTGGATGTCGCAGCCGGAGAATCCTTTCTTTGCCAAAGCATTCGTCAACCGGATGTGGGGGCACTTCTTCTCCATTGGCCTCGTCAATGAAGTCGACGACATGCGGGAAACGAATCCGCCATCGAATCCCGAACTGCTCGACTATCTGGCCGAGGAGTTTGTGACCTCGAAGTTCGACATGCGTCACATTGTCCGACTCATTACGACCAGTCGACTGTATGAGTTGTCGTCCGCTCCGCGGCCCGAGAATGAATACGACAACCAGAACTTTGCCCGGTTCTATGCCCGTCGGCTCATTGCGGAAGTGTTGCTGGATGCCGTGGACGGAACGTGCGAAACGAAGTCGAACTTTGGCAATATCAGTTTCAATGCCCGGGCGGTCGATTTGCCGCACGAAGGATTTGGCTCCTACTTCATGGATACGTTCGACCGGCCGCAGCGGGTCAGCGTGTGTGAATGTGAGCGTTCACCCGGTGCAACCCTCGCACAAGTGCTGCTGATGTCGACATCTGACGAAATGGAAAACAAGATTGCTGATGGCAACGGTCGTCTGGCCCGATTATTCAAGGAGGAAACTCCGGTCCCCACCGTTGTGGAAGAGTTGTATCTGGCAGCCTTTGCAAGATTCCCCTCGGCGGAGGAACGTCAGGTCGGAGAGGATTACCTGAACTCAGCAGAAGACAAGCGGAAAGCCGCGGAAGACTTGCTGTGGACCATACTCAACAGCCGTGAATTTGTATTCAATCATTAAGACTTAAGGGAACGGTTCCATGTTGGACATCGAGCTTGGCTCATCGTCGCGAACCTGTGACGGCATGCATCGCCGCGGCTTCCTGCGACTCGGTTCACTCGCGTTTGGTGGACTGTCGCTGGCGGGAGTGCTCGCCAATCAGTCGTTCGCCGCCGGACATTCGAATCGAAAGGCGGTCATCCAGATTTGGCTGGCGGGTGGTCCGAGCCACATCGACATGTACGACCTCAAACCTTCGGCACCGGCGGAATATCGCGGCGAATTTCGTCCCATTCCGACGAACGTTGATGGCATTGAAATCAGCGAACATTTGCCGCATCAGGCAAAGGTCATGGACAAGCTCGCCATTGTCCGTTCGGCCTACCACACCAATGCCGGTCACGGCATGGGGTCACAGTGGATGCTCACCGGTTGGCAGCCAACCATTGAAGTGAACAACAACATCTTCCCGGCCTGCGGTTCGGTTGTGTCTCGATTGAAGGGGGCGAATGATCCGGCCCTTCCCGCGTACGTGAACCTTCCCAACATGCTGGGACTTGGTAAGTCGGCGTATCTCGGCGCGTCGTTTAATCCCTTCGCTCCCGACAGTGACCCTAACAACGACGGTTTCCAGGTTCGCAATTTGAAACTGCCCGGTCGAGTTGATCCTGCGCGACTGGAGAATCGCCGCAGCCTCATGGCTCGGGTTGATACCATTCGTCGTGACCTTGACACGAAGAGCGACATGCAGGAACTCGACAAGTTCTATGCACAGGGGCTCGAGATGGTTACCAATGACAAAACGCTGAAGGCCTTTGACATTAAAGCCGAAGACCCGGCCCTGCGTGAACGTTATGGACGCAACGACCTTGGTCAAAGCTGCCTGCTGGCCCGGCGGCTCGTGGAGTCGGGCGTGAGCTATGTCACCATCCAGGCGGGTGGTGGTTGGGATACGCACGGCGACAACTTTAAAGCGCTGAAAGACAACCTCCTCCCAAAATACGATATGGCACTGGCGGCGCTCGTTAATGACCTCGCTGAACGGGGACTGGCCGACGACGTGCTGGTCATGGCCTTTGGTGAGTTCGGACGGACGCCCCGGATTAATCCCGGCGCCGGTCGAGATCACTGGCCGGGTGCGATGTCGGTGGTCTATGGTGGCGGCGGTTTGAAAATGGGTCAGGCCATTGGTGAGACCGACTCGAAAGCGGAAGCCCCCATCAGCAAGCCGTACACACCGGGCGATGTGCTGTCGACCATGTATCGCGTGCTCGACATCGACTATCGCCACGTCTTCTATGATGAAGCACGCCGACCTCTGCCGGTGCTGGCAGAAGGGAATCCCATTCCCGAACTTGTGTAATTTCTCGACGCAGAGTCAGGAACTTTTGATGCGAACCGTGTTGTGTCTCGCTGCGGCAATTGCCGGCCTCGGTTGTCTTTCGTCCTCGGCGCTGGCGGACTTGCCCTCAATTCGGTTCGATCAAATCCAGCCGCTGGGTGCTTCGGTCGGTACGGATATCGAGGTCGAAATCAAAGGGGCCGACATTGAAGGTGTCGACCGTCTCCTGTTCGATCATGCCGGACTCACAGCTGAACCGGTCCCGGAAAAGGAACGCTGGTTCAAAATCCACGTTGCCGATGACGTTCCGGTCGGCACATACGACGTCTATCTTGTCGGTCGATTTGGCGTCAGCAATCCCCGGCTGTTTGCCGTCACGAAAGGTCTGACTGACGTCGCCGACAACGACGCCAACCGGACACGCGAAACGGCACAGCCCGTGGAAATCAATTCGGCGGTCAACGGAATTTGCAACGGCAATGCGGAGGACTACTACCGCATTGTGCTCAAGGCTGGCGAACGGGTGACTATTGACTGTCAGGCACAGCGACTCGACAGCAACTTCGATCCGGTTCTTTCGTTAACGACGCCCGACGGGAAACTGCTCGCGGGCAACAGCGATTACTACGGACAAGATCCGTTCATCGATTTCGTCGCTCCGCAGGATGGGGAATTCCTTATCAGCTTGAATGACCTTTCCTATCGTGGCGGCCAGCCGTATCGACTCACCATTTCAAGGCAGCCGCAAATTGAAAACATCTTTCCGGCAGCCGTGCAGGCGGGTCAGCTGAGTCAGTTCACTGCGTTGGGGCGTAACCTGTCAGGAATTGGCGGAAACGCCACTGAGTGGAGCGAGGCCGGCCAGCCACTGGAGTCGGTTTCCTTTCAATGGCAACCGAATGACACGACACTCGCCAATGGTGATTACACTTTCGTTGACCATCCCACGCATCATTCCGTGTTGCCGACGGCAGCCACATGCACGCTTACCGGCCAGCAAATTTCCGTGCCTGGGGTTGAGGGCTTGTGGAGTAATCCTCCCGTTCTCGTCTCTGAGGCACCGGTCCTGACGGAAGTTGAGCCGAACAACACGCAAGAACAGACGCAGAAGGTGAGTCTGCCGCTGGTTGTCGGAGGACGATTCAACGTGTCGCAGGATGCCGACTGGTTTGAATTCACTCCCGCCGAAAAGGGGCCGTACACCTTCAACGTGTACTGCGAACGCATTGCCGGAGCGGCTGACCCTTATCTGGTTATTGTGGATGATCAGGGACGCCGAATTAATGAACTCGATGACTTCGGGCACCGTATTAACGCGTTCGACGGTCACCTCCGTGATCCCTCGCAAGAGGTGAATCTTGAACAGGACAAGGCATACAGAGTGCTGGTTCAGGACCGCTACGGCCGAGGCGGAGCCCGCTACCACTACGTGCTTGAAATCCGCAAAGCCGAGCCCGATTTTTACGCCGCCGTCATTCATCGCTCGAACCAGAATCCCGCCGGGACCACAGTCTTCAAAGGGACGGCGACCTATCTGGACGTGATAATTCATCATAAGGGGAACACGCGGAGTGATATCACGATTAACGGTGAAGAGTTGCCTCCCGGGCTGCATGTCGCACCGACGGTCATCACCAATAACACGCGGGGCACGCTTGTCCTCTGGGCCGACGCTGATGCACCAGATTACACCGGCCCCATCAAACTGGTGGCGACTGGCGAGTTCGAAGGACAATCCGTGCGGCGGAACGTGCGTCCATACAGCCGGGTCTGGAACAATGCGGGTACGTCGCGGCCACACCGTTCTCAAATGATTGCCATCAGGGAACAGGGCCCGTTTGATTTGCGGATTGAGCCGACGGAACTTGAAGTTCAGGCGGGCGAGACGGCTGAACTGAAACTGGAACTCTCGCGACTGTGGCCCGACGCGACGAACAAAGTGTCAATCCAGCCACACGCATTTCCAGGAGGCTTCCAACTCGGGAACTTCGACATCGCAGAAAATGCCACCACGGCGGAACTGAAAATCAGCGTGCAGCAGAACATGCGTCCGGGGAAATACACGCTCACCGTGCTGGGCCAAATGCAGGTACCGTTTAATAAAGATCCCATGGCCACCGACAAACCACAAACACTCGTCGCTACGCCCAGCCGCACGGTGACTTTGACTGTGATTGCAAAGCCGCAATAGCGTCGGCGCTTTCGAAGACACTCGCCCGATTTCAGGATAATACGCATGCGATTTCACGCCGCACTGACTCGCACGGCTCTTTCTCGCCGCACCTTTCTCCGGGCTTCGGGCGTTGCTCTGGCACTTCCGCTGCTGGATGCCATGCAGCCAACACTCGCAGATGACTCTTTGGAGCTGCCGCGCCGCATGGTGTGCATTGAAACCAACATGGGCATTCTGCCCCGCTACTTCTTCCCGGAAGGGGCCGGACGCGACTACATAGCCAGCCCTTATCTGGAACGACTGGCGGCACACCGCAACCAGCTTACGGTGTTCTCCGGCGTGAGTCTGCCCGGAGTGACGGGCGGACATGCTGCCCAGAAATGTTTTCTGACCGGAACACCGCATCCTGAACGGGGCGGATTTCGGAACGGAGTTTCACTCGACCAACTCGCCGCTGAGCACGTGGGAAACGCCACTCGATTTCCTTCCCTCGTGTTGGCCATCACGAACGAAAACGCCACGCTCAGCTACACACGGAGTGGGGCTCCCATTCCTTCGGAGCAGAGTCCCCGCAAGCTGTTCGAGAAACTGTTCGTACAGGGCCGCCCTGATGAAGTGGAAGCCCGAGTGGAAGCCTTGCGACAGGGACGCAGCACGCTCGATTTCGTGGCCGATCAGTCTCGTCGACTCAACAAGCAGCTTTCTGCGGCCGATCAGCATCGCCTCGACCAGTACCAGAATGCGGTTCGTGAACTCGAGCAACGTCTGCACGCGGCGCAGGAATGGGAGTATCGCCCCAAGCCACAAGTCGAGGCCAAAGCCCCAGAGGAGAACAATGATCCCCGACAATTCGTCGAACGATCCCGCATGATTTTCGACGTCATGAAGCTCGCACTCGAAACCGACTCGACCCGCATTATTTCATTGTTCATCGACACCACAGTCATTCACAACATTACGCACCACGGCAATCGTCCCGAAGTATTGGCGGAGCTGCGCGGGCACGAGGAGCGTCAGTTTGATGCACTCAACGGATTCCTCACGGAACTCAGTGAATCAAAAGAGCGGAATGAATCACTGCTCGACCGCACGATGGTGCTGTATGGAACCTGCATGGGGAGTGCGAATTCTCACTCGAACGTGAATCTGCCCGCTCTGCTCGCAGGCGGTGGCTTCCGACATGGCCAACACCTGGCGTTCGACACGGAGCACAACTATCCGCTGTCGAATTTGTACGTGTCCATGCTGCAGCGACTCGGTATGGAAGTTGGCGAATTTTCCTCGGGCAAGGGGACCATGCGAGGTCTCGATTTCGCGTAAGAGTCATCGCGTCCCGACGTTCCTCGCCCGCATTAATCCCGAGTCGTTTCCATGCTTCGTAAATCTCAAGTCCTCACGGTTATTCTGTTTCTTATTTCGGGTACGGTCTGGGGAGCCGATCAGCAAATTGACAAGTTCCTCACACAATTCTGCGTTGATTGTCACTCAGGAGAAAGTGCCCCGACTGGTTTCGATTTAACCAAGACTTCGCACGACTTGAAACAGCCCGATGTGCTGCGGCAGTGGGTCAAACTGCATGATCAGGTTGCGGCAAATCACATGCCGCCGAAAGAAGCCGACCAGCCGACGCGTGCTGAGCGCGACACCTTCCTCGATTCGCTCGATCAAACACTTGTTGCGGCTGAACAGCAACTCGCACAAACACAGCCGCGTCTGCGTCGGCTCACACGCACCGAATATGAAAACACCATTCGCGATTTGTTCGACATGCCCGGGATTGCACTTTCCGGGAATCTGCCAGCTGATGGGGAATCGCACGGATTCGACAAGGTGCCGGAAGCACTCGACATTTCCCACGTGAATATCGCGAAATACCTTGAGGCCGCTGACCATGTCTTGGACTATGCCATAGCCACCCGACCGGAGCCTCCGGCCATTTCCACGCGCCGCATTTCGCTGGTGAACCGGGGCGGCTTTGTGGCACACATTGTCATGAATGGTGATGGTGTGCTGCTGAAAAATGGACAGCCAGATCCCGACTTCCCGCCCGCTGGTGAGCAGAACCATTTGGATCAGGGGGCGCATGAACGGTGGGGCTCCTTCGATAACGGTGCGAGCGTGGGTTTGTTCCGTCATGAAGACGAATCAGTCAGTCCGTATTTCATTGAACATGTCACCATTTATCCGGCCCGCTACAGGGTGCGAACCTCACTCTGGAGTTTTGGGTGGGATCAGGGAACGGTGCTTCCCGGTCGCGGCACCGAGGCGGCGCGGCTGTCAGTAGTGCAACTGACGGGTGATGGTCGCGGCGGACAGCATCCCAGTTATGTGCTGGGCTACTTCAATGCACCTGTCGGAAAGCCGCTCGAACATGAAGTGGTGGTCTGGCTGAATCACAACGAGCTCATTGGCTTTAACACCGCTTCGCTGGCACCGGCGGCGAACTACTACAAGAAGAAGCGCGCGATGGAATTTACCGGGCCGGGAATTGTCGTGGACTGGCTCGACATTGAAGGCCCGCTGTATGACGAGTGGCCGCCAGCCAGTCACAAACTGCTGTTTGGTAACATGCCGCTCGTCGAGTTCAAGCAGGAAGAACATCCCGGCGTAACGCCCCCCGACCATAAGCGTCCACGCCAACTCGGTGCAGGCATGAATCGGCCTGACCCTGAACCCGGCATTTGGACGGTTCACAGCGAAGACCCTCTTGCTGATGCCAACCGGCTGCTGGCAAACGCCCTGCCGAAGCTGTTTCGGCGCCGGGTTTCCGAAGCAGTACGTCAGCAGTATGTTGACATAGTGCAGGCACGACTCGATGCGGGAGACTGCTTCGAACTCGCCATGCGGATGGCTTACCGTAGTGCGATGGTGTCGCTGGACTTTCTTTACCACGTTGATGATTCAGTACCTGCCGAGCCAGCCGCGAAGCCCGATGACTATGCTCTCGCCTGCCGACTCTCGTACTTCCTCTGGAACTCGGCCCCTGATGAACGGCTTGTGCAACTCGCTGCATCTGGGGAACTGCGACGTCCCGAAGTGCTGCATGCGGAGGTGGAAAGGATGCTAAAGCATCCTCACGCGAAACGGTTCGTCGACGATTTTCTGGGACAGTGGCTGAAGCTGTATGACATTGCCGCGACGGACCCCGACAAGAAATTGTACCCTGAATTCAGCCCGTATCTGCAGGACTGTATGGTGGCCGAAACGCGGGCGTATTTCCAGGAGCTTTTGGAGCAGGACCTCGACGTTAGCCATTTGCTGAAGTCCGATTTCCTCATGCTGAACCAGAAGCTCGCCACGCATTATGGAATTCCTGACGTGACGGGAACGCAGGTCAGGCGTGTACCACTGCCAGCGGAATGTCCGCGCGGCGGGCTAGTGACCCAGGCGTCGATTCTGAAGATTACGGCGAATGGCACGACGACCAGCCCCGTCCCGCGCGGGGCCTTCGTACTCGACCGCCTGCTCGGCCAGCCGCCTGAGCCACCGCCGTCGAACGTGTCGGCCATTGAACCCGACGTTCAGGGGGCCACGACCATTCGGGACCAGTTGGCAAAACATCGAGACAATGCGCTGTGTGCTTCGTGTCATCAGAAAATTGATCCGCCCGGATTTGCCCTCGAAGCGTTTGACGTCATTGGAGGATTCCGCACGCGCTACCGCTCCATTGGTGAAGGTGATCCCGCCGAGCGTGGAGCCATTGACCCGTTCATTGGCATTGGCTTCCGCCTGGGCAAGGACGTCGATGCCAGCGGCGAATTGCCTGATGGTCAGACATTTGCGAACGTTCAGGAATTCCAAAACATTGCCACAACAAATTCGCGACCACTGCTAGAGAATTTGGCCCAACGTTTCATCGTGTACTCGACAGGCCAGACGGTACGCTTCAGCGACCGCCCGGCCCTGGCGTCTATTGTCGACCGAACGCTAGCCCAGAACGGTGGCGTGCGGACGCTGCTCCATGAAGTCATCGGCAGTCCACTGTTCACCGGTGGTCTCGACACCGCCATCTATGAAAAGCATGATGCGGACACCCCAACGATCACAGGAAACAATATTGATGACCAGCGCATGCTGATGACAGCCACACTCGCCGCTGTCACTTCTCCGGCACTACGATCTCTTGCTGAGGAACAACCGGCCTCACCTGCACCCGACTACACCTACGATGACGAACACAGTTTGACCGTTCGAGTGGCGGGGTTGTTCATGCCTGAACGTGCCGAAGCGTTCCGCGAACTCATCCAGCGGTTTCCGGACGTTGAATTGAAATCCCTCGATGCGGCCACAGCCGAGGCGACCATTCAGTACGCCGCCGAGAGTGGTACGTTCAAGAATGCCAACTCCGACCAAGTCATTGAGCGACTCAATAACATGGTCCGCCAGGTCTCCACAGGGCTCTTCTCCGTGAAGCCAGTGGGCGAACTTCCTCACGACCAGCTTCAGCAAGTCGAGTTCGACATCATCGGACTGGACTGCAAAGCCTGCTCACTGGCGGTGCATGACATTCTGCTGCGAAACAATGGCGTTATCCATGCCACCGCCAGCTTCCAAGACGGCAAAGCGATTGCCTGGATTGATCCTGCTCAAACCAACCACGCCGAACTCGTCACGGCGCTGAAGAAATCGAATGTGACGCTGAAGGAAATGGCCGGGGAGTAGTTGAGCAATTATTGCGAACTGCCGGATTATCGACCGGTACCACTCGTGGTTAGTCACTGTTATTCCAGATCATCACGACCTTCGACGCTGGGTCAGAATTGTAGCAGCAGGGAAAGCACGGCATTCCGTCTACGACCTTCAAATGAACCCATGCCTCCACCGATTCGCGAAGTAAATCGCGGTCAACTGTGAGCATCGAGTAATCCAATGAAGCAAGGCACTGGTCAATGAACAAAGCGTCTTCTTCATCAAGTCCGCTATGACAATGTCCACCATACTTCGGTCCAGTGCAGAAGTACGCGTACAGTTCTTCGCAGACTTGAGTCGACTGCCCGGCAGGGACGAGGAATCCTTCTAACGATCGCTGGTAACATGACAGGCCCCCACATTGGTGATCGTATTCCACACCGGACTCATGGGCGACGATGAAGTACACACCCGCAAGCTCGTCAAGATCGACACTTATTTTTTGAATGGATGACATGTTTGTGGTGCCACATCGTCAGGCAGTTGGCCTTGCTCCCCGAATAATACGTCACATGTCACAAACTGTGGTAATCCAAGAACCACTTATTCACTCTCCGCCTTCACAACATTCTCCGCCACCACGCCGGATGGGCCATCGATGGTTACGACTTCAACTTTGGCATCAGCCGAAATTGCGGTGTTGCCGAACACGTTGGGGGCTGTTGTTGGCTGTTTAATGTCGAAGGCGGTGCGGTGGAAGTTGGACACGGTGTTGCCGCTGGCGTTGACCGAGGCACCGGTCGCCTGCAGGGCGTGTCGCCAACTGGTGACCTGATTATTCGTCATGGTCACTGTTGAATTGGGGAGTCCCCAAATGGCGAAATTGGGTGGGCCAACTTTGCGAAGTGACGTTCCGTCAAAATGATTGCCGGTCGCCTCGACGGTACCAGCTACTCGAATTCCTGCGACGCCACCACCTCGAATGGTGTTGTTATTGAACGTGGCCGTGGCCCCTTCAAACACCATGACAATGGGAGGAAGTCCCCCCTCGCGCGCGAGTTCGTTGCCGGAGACTGTTACCGTCCAGCCGGAGTGAATGCCAATGGCAACCTGGGCGTTGTCAATGACGCGATTATTCACCACCAGCGAAACGCCGTGTTCACAGTCATCGAAGCCAATGCCGGTAGCTCCGTTGTGATGACAGTAGTTGCCAATAATGGTGGTTTGGGCGTCTTCTGTCTGAGCAATTCCAGCCTTGCCGTTTTCGTAGCATTCATTCCCTTTAATGAGTGGCTGAGCCCCGCCGCGACTGGCGACCCCGGCCAGTTTGTTGCGGTAGCAGGTGTTTCCAATAATGACGGGACGCGCTTCCCCCTGACAGCCAATCCCCGCCATGGCGTTGTCATAGCATCGATTGTTTCGAATGGTCGGTGCGGAATTCTCATCGGCCCCAATGCCGGACATGTCATTGTTGTAGCACTCGTTGTTCTCGATGAGTGGTTCGGTGTCTTCGTAGGTCCGCACCCCAATTCCCGCGCGACGATTTCCGTAGCACTTGTTTTCCCGGACAATTGCCTTGGAATGCTCGCTGATACCCACCCCTGCGCGAATGTTTCCGTAACAAATGTTGCGAATGACCAGTGCACTGGCGTCTTCATGACCGACACCAGCGTAGAAGTTTTCGAAGCAAATGTTTTCCTCAATGACGGGCGTCGACTTTCGCATGGCACCAATGCCACCGCCCATGTTGCGGTAGGCAATGTTGCGGTAAATGTGCGGCGTTCCCGACTTCCCTTCGGCCCCGGAAACGGCAATGCCGGTGTATCCAATATGGTGGACAATGTTGTGCACCACCGTGCAGCGGGTAATTCCGTCGGCGGCAATGCCGGGTGTGCCGGGAGCCCCAATTTCTTCGTGCGGCTGCTCGTTCCCCTGCGTGGCATAGTGCTTGTTCCACTTTTCTTCGTCGTATGTGCCGACGCCGGTGACGGTGAATCCGTCGAGGATGGAATCTTCCGCCATACTCACGCCTGCTCCCTCGGCTCCTGCGAAATCACAATCGAGAATGGTCGCTTCGGCTCGTGCCAATCCCAGCTGGCCTTTGGAATCATCCCCCGCACTGCGAAGTGTGACTCCCGGTTTCAGCGTAATGCGTTCCTTGTACGTCCCCGCGGCAACCAGCACGACATCACCGAACGCAGCGGCGTCAACCGCGGCCTGAATGGTTCGCTGATCGCCCGGCACGTTAATCGTGGCTGCCGTGACAGCTCCTCCCATGAGCAAGGCGGAAATCACAGCAAGGGAGAGGGGGAGAGAAAGCAATGAGGTGGAAGGTGAGCGCATGGCGGGAACTCCAGGTGGGCACGGCAAAGTTGCCAATGCAATCATACCATCAGAATCTCGGCGAGAGGAACTGTGAGGAGGACGTCGACGATGATTGCCACTATACAGCCAGTAACCTGCTGATCCACATTCCAATACCGAACCATGTGCCCAGCGAGAAAACAAAGGCAACTCCCGTCAGCGCATTCGGACTGGCAAGAAACATGGATATCCCAGACAGCAGCACGAGGGTTAACGGGATGCCTTGGAGCGGCAATTCGAAAGTCATCGGAATTGGGCCAAGGAAGACAGCTGCCTCCGGCGATACGTATGAAGTCGCGGTCTGACGAGCAAAGAGGCTGAGCACCACGAGGACAACGTAGATCAAACCGAAACGCTTCCAGGCGGCAGCAGCCTGTTCTCTGATGTCGTCATTTTTCGTTTCGTTCATGACTGTCTCGCCCTCCCATACGGTCATTCAAGCGATTCAGGCCCGACCTCAGTTCAGCGAGATTCTGTCCCACAATGACGCCCGTGACACTCCCGATACAAATCGCGAAGGGATGGAACTCCCACCACATGCCGAAGAAAATTGCTTCCACTCTGTCCGAGGGAGTCATCGACGACACCGGGAACAGAAACCAGCCAACGACTAATCCGAAAGTGCCGACGACCAACACATCCCGAAATCGTGCCGGCTCGACTGCGCCGAATGACAAGACGACAGCCAGGCAGGCTATGGAACAGAGCGCCATTGGTTGCTCTGTCGTTGGGTGCGAGGCGGCGTCAGATCGCCAGACGAAATAGAAACTCGCTGCGATTATCGCATAGACACACACGGACGCCGCGCCAAGCAACACAACTCGTCGCAGCACATGCCCTCTGTCGGCATTGTCAGATCGGTCCATTTGCGTCTTCCAGCCGGGCCATTTTCACCTATGCAATGGACATCACTCACCCAGGCAATACAAGAACCGATCGGACCGAATCAGCAGGCGGTTGCCAGAGACGGAGGGGCTGGCGTTGAACTGGCCACCTTCTTCAAGGTCGTTGGTGGCGATCAGTTCGAATTCGGGTTTGGCGGCGACGACGAAGGTGCGGCCGGAGCGGGTGAGATAGTAGACCCGGCCATTCGCCAGAATGGATGACGCATACACCTGTCCGGAGCGGTTCATGCGTTCTTCGTAAACGAGTTCGCCGGTCTTCGCTTCCGCACAGTAGGCAATGCCAATGTTCTCGTGCATCCAGTAAAGGTATCCTTCCTGGAATACTGGCGAGGTGACGTTCGAACCTTTCTGGCTGGTCCAGAGGCGATGTGTTGAGGTGACATCTCCCCGACCGCCGGTCTTGACTGCGAGCCCCGCCACGCCGGAACGACCACCGAGTACGTAAACAATGCCCGCATCAGACACAATACTTGGGACCATGTACCACGTGATGTCGGTATCGCACGACCAGAGTTGTTCGCCCGACGTGGGATTGAATCCCAGCACTTTTCCATGAACGGCGATGACGAGTTCTTCGTCACCTGATGGCGTGGCGACGACAACTGGCGTATTCCATGATTCTTTGATGCCGCCTGCCCGCCAGCGTTCGTCGCCGGTTTTGCGGTCGAGGGCGATAAGTGATTCGCTTTCGACGCTGGCATTCACAAAGACCAAGTCCTCGTAAAACACGGGAGAGGCTGCCGTTCCCCATCCGTGAGTTCCGCTGCCGACGTCGTGCTGCCATTGCTGCTCGCCGTCATGACTAAACGCGTACACGCCCGACTTCCCGAAAAAGACACACACGCCATTCTCGTCAGACGCGACGGTGTTAGCCGCGAATCCGTGATCGCGAATGTTTTCTTCTTCCGGCTGTCTGGCGGCGACTTCTTTGTCCCAGAGTATGGTTCCCGACTCACGGTCGAGGCACACCAAATGCCGCGTCAGGTCGCTCAAGTTTCCTCGATCTTCCCCTGGCACGAGATAGCCGGTGTAGCTTGTCACGTAAATGTGGTCATCCCACACTACGGCACTCGACGAACCACCGCCGGGCAGTTTTGTTTTCCAGACAACGTTCTTTGTTTCTGAACCTCCGTCGCTCCATTCAACTGGCAATCCTGTCGAGGCGCTGTGACCATTTCCCTCCGGTCCGCGAAAGCGTGGCCAGTCGGTTTCGCGAACTGATCGCACGGCAACTTCACTGGTGCCAGTGGAATTTGGTGACTGCGAGCCAGTTTGATCGGACTGAGCCGTACACGCCGCCGGAATGAGTGCAAGGAGACTCAAGAGTAAGAAACCACTGAGGCTGACGTTTCGCATGGCAAATTTCCAGTCAATAAGATTTGAGCGGCGGAACACAGAAAGGAATGTCTGTGCCACCGGCTTTGGATCAAGCTTTACACACGGCTGAGTATATTCCCTCGGTGCGAAGCATCTCAATTCGACCCATTAAAGAGATTGTCTCCGAGCGGTACACCAATTCTGGTTTTCGAGGCAACTATTTCGCGGTTGGGAATAGCGAACGCGGGTACGATGTCTAGAATTCCGAAGGCTGTGAGGTCTTTCCTCCCCAGAAGTGAACTTCAAAGGAACTGATATGCGAGTCCTGCTGGCGAATCCCCGTGGATTTTGTGCGGGTGTCAATATGGCGATTGAATGTCTCGAAGAATGCATTCGGACATTCGGGCCGGACATTTATGTCTACCATGAAATTGTCCACAACAAGTACGTGGTAGATCGATTCTCCCGCCAGGGGGTGACGTTCGTCGATGAACTGAGCGAAGTTCCGTCGGGCTCGATTGTGCTGTACAGCGCACACGGCGTTTCTCCGGTCATTCGGCAGCAGGCACGTGAACTGGGTTTGCGAACCATTGACGCGACTTGCCCGCTGGTCACGAAGGTGCATGTTGAAGCTGTGAAGTACGCCGAGGCTGGCTACAACATTATTCTCATTGGCCACGAAGGGCATGATGAAGTCATTGGAACCATGGGCGAGGCACCGGAAAGTATTACGCTCGTCGAAACACCTGATGAAGTTGATTCGCTTACCTTTGGACCAGAGGACAAACTGGCTTATCTGACACAGACAACGCTGAGCGTGGAAGAGGCGGGTGCTGTCATCCAACGACTCAAGGAGACGTTTCCGCACATCGAGGCGCCGCCCAAAGAAGACATTTGCTATGCCACGACGAATCGGCAAGATGCTGTTCGCAAGCTCATTGTCCAGGCAGATTTGCTCCTCGTGCTCGGCAGCCAGAACAGTTCCAATTCGCGGCGTCTCATGGAAATGGGACTCACGGCGGGACGTCCTGCCTATCTGATTGATGGTAAGCACGAACTCAAGCCGGAATGGTTTGAAGGTGTCGAAACGGTCATGGTAACAGCCGGTGCCAGTGCTCCCGAAGTGGTGGTGCAGGAATGCCTGTCGCACATCGAAACGGAATACGGTGCGACCGTAGAGGAAGTCACAACACGGGAAGAACACGTGACATTCCCGCTCCCGAAAGAGTTGCGGCAACTTCAATCGGAGTTGCCGTAGTCATTTCCGCGAAGTTTCAGTTGGCCCAGAAAATTCGACTCGGAAGTCCTCATCCTGCATGTCGCAATCTGAGAGCAAATCGCAAGATTCACCCAACGGCGACGGCCAGTTCGAAGAACTCGCCGACGAAATGGAGCAGGTCGATGCAGATAACTCGAGCGACGAACAGGTCCCGGTTGGGAATCTTCTCGACCAATTGAATCACCGCGGCTATGGGCCTTTGCTATTCATTCCCGCATTGCTTTCGGTTTCTCCCTTGGGGGCGATTCCGGGAATGTCCATTTTCACGGGTTCGTTGATTGAGCTCATCGCCGTTCAAATGCTGTTTCGCAGCTCGCCGTGGTTTCCGGGCTGGATTCGAAGGCGAACGGTCTCACGCAGTCGACTGAACGCCGCACTCGATAAAATGCGTCCCTGGCTTCGCTGGCTGGACTGGATTATTCGGGAACGCTGGCTGATTCTCGTCGATGGCCCCATGAAGTGGGGCTTCCCGTTTGTGATTTCGCTCGTTGCACTCTTGTACTTTCCAATGGCAATCGTGCCCTTCGGTGTGCTCCTCCCGGGTGCGGCGGCCACATTCCTGGCCGCCGGTCTCACGGCTCGCGACGGAATGTTCGTAAGCCTCGGACTGCTCGCTACAACTGCGGCTGTCTATTTTTCGCTTTCACTTGCCTTGTAGTTCCCGCGCCCACCGGCGCCGAGTCATTACTTCTCACATTTGACTCATCAAAGCGGCAGCAAGCGACACGGCGGCAGTCTCGATTCGCAAGACGTGACGACCAATCTTCACGCCTTGTGCGTTGTGTTGATTCAAGAGGCCGAGTTCTTCGTCGGTGAACCCTCCTTCAGGGCCGATGAGAATCATGAAATCTGGATTGTCTGCCGACGCGTGGGAGAGCTTGTTGATGGAGACGCCGTGGGGATCACCGTGAATGAGTTTACTCTGCTTTTCTGTTGCCAGCAATTCGGTGAAAGGAATTACTGCTTCAAGTTGCGGAAGGCGATTTCGGCCGCATTGTTTGCAGGCCGCAATGGTGGCCTGTTCCAGCTTGGCCAGTTTGGAGTCGCGAGGATCAACCACCGACCGCGATGTCTTCATGGGGATGATGCGGTCAACACCCAACTCGGTGAGCTTTTCGACAATCCAGCGGAAACGGTCTCCCTTGGGAGGAGCGAGGGCTACGGCAATGGAAGGCTGAGAGGGAACATCGGTGATGAGGGAATTGGTGATTCTGGCCGACGCCTTGCGGGATGATTCCACCTGCAACTCGGCCTGAGCTGCACGTCCAGCACCATCGAAGATTTCAATTTGTTCGCCCGAGGCAAGCCGCAGCACGCGGAGTGCATGTTGAGCCTCGGGTTGCGGAAGAGGAACCAGGTCACCCGGTTGCCAGTTTCCAGGCAAGTAAAAGCGATTTGCCATTCGAACCGCCTACTCTTCGTCAGTCGATTCAGGAGCAATCTCTGGAGCAGGAGCGAGGTAGGCCACCTTGAGTAATGCCAGTTCTTCTTCAAAGGTGTGAGTACGTCTCACGTCGAGCAATGAACCGTCCTGGACAATGTCGAGGTTCGTCATGACCACTTCCGCATTTTCCAGTTCGCTGCTCCGGACCAGGACAAATGATTGCAGACTCCGGACCACTTCGATGTCCACCTCTTTCGCTGAACGACTTGCTTCACTTGATTCGGGTGCCACAAACAGCGAGTTGCCGACAATGGCGTCACGCGGGATGAGATACGTGTCTGGCGTATTCAGTACATCAGCCTGAATTCGCGCGTAGCAAAACGTTCCTGGGCGCAGTGGAGTTTCTGAATTCCGATTGTCGACCTCGACAAACACCATGACGGTTCGGGTTCGTTCGTCGGCCACAGGTGCAATGCGAATGACATAGCCCGTCCAGGAGACTTCATTGCGGAATAGCGCCGACTCATCTGGCACGAGTTGAGCCAGAGGAAAATCTCCCTTCGCGAGGAACTCGGTCAACACAGCGGCATCAGTCAAAGAGACTGGTACCGGCACGATAACGGTGGAGTCATCAGTGAGACGCAGCAGCGGCTCACCTGGTCGCACGTACTGACCTTCTTCCGCCATGACTTCGCTGACCACGCCTGAAAACGGCGCTTGCACGTGTGCCTTCTCCAGTTCCAGTGTTGCCAGCGCCAGGTCGGACTGGGCGGTGGTGAGCTGACTTTGAAGCTGCTTGCGACGGATGGGAAGCAAGTCGCGTTCGCTTTCCAGACGGATGAGTCCTTCCTGGAATTGTTGTACTTCCAGTTCCGAACGAGAGACGTCACTTTCCCGTCCGGCTCCCATGTCTACGAGCCGCTGGGCACGGTCGAGTTCCCTCTGAGCCGTTTCGAGTCGCTGCATTTGCTGTTGAATGAGCCGCTTGTTCGACGCTTCATCCTGATCGATTCGCTGCAGGTCGACCTGGTGCTGTGTCAACATCGCCTGCGCTTGTGTCACGCGTTCCTCATAGGTCTGGGGATCAATTCTCAGCAGCGATGCCGCGGGAACGCGGACTGATTTTCCGTTTTCGTCGCTGCTCACTTGCGGTCCCTGAACAGGATCTCCCACGCGCAAATGTTCTGTTTCCGAAATGCGGCCTGACACTTCGGCGGCCACAACCACTTCGCGGTCGGCCTCGGCTGTTCCAAACCCGGCAACAAATCGCTGGATGGGGCGCTGCTCGACCCGGTAGGTCTCCACGCGATACACGGGAATTGTCGGTTCTTCACGCGGCGGCTCCTTTTTGAGGGATGCCAAGCGATTGAAGACGGTCGACCCCAGCACAAGAGCCCCGACAATGCACAAGATACTGATCACCACTTTCACCAAAGCAAAGTAGAGACCGGAATGCGAATTGCCAGTGGAGTTGTTTGCCATCGAAGTGTGATGAGCCGGAGACCTGAGAGTGCCAAAATCAGAGTGTAGATGATTTGTGCAAATTACCACTCCTCAAACGGTCAAGAGGAGAGGAATTGGGAAACTCCATTCTCGTTTTTCCCGTTGGAATGCGGCAGGCAGCCAATATTGCACACATCAACAGTGGCGAATGCTTAACACGCCCGTTATCTTCGGTGATTACCCCGCCGTAGTATTGCCCCCTGCAACTTGGACTCACCGCAACATTCACTCTGTCCCGCAGAGCCAACAGGTACCTCCACAATGCGAATTCTCGTCTGTTGGGATGACGCCGCCCAGGCCGAACTCATCCGTCTTTATCTGAATGTCGACGGAAACGCGGTGATTGTGGCGACGGAGCAGCAGCAGTTCGAGACATTGGTCCAGTCAGCACAGAACTGGGATGTCATTGTCGTCACCACAAACTTCCCCGATCACGACGCGGCCTATCGGTTCTTCGAGTCCGTCAAGACGACCCGCCCTGAATGCCCAGTGGTCGCCGCGTGCCACCAGGAAGATGTGTATCGTCTGGCCCGTTATCTCACGTCAGGCCTGCGTGCATACCTCATTCGGGACGAAAAGGGGGACTTCCTATTCCTGATGCACGCGGTCATTGAAGGTGCCGTCCGGCAGGTGGAAGCCGAACGGGAACGGTTAGTTGCTGAGAAATTGCGTCGCGAAATCGATTCCGTGCGGCAGTTGCAGGAATCGATTATTCCCCACAACATCGCCTGCCCCGACCGTTACGAAATCGTCGCGAGGTACGAGTCTTCGCAAATCAAAGTCATTGGCGGTCAGCCGGTCACCATGGCCGGTGGGGACTACTACGACGCATTTACTCTGCCCGACGATACCACCATTGTATTGGTCGGCGATGCCTCAGGGCATGGGATGAAAGCGTGCATGTCTATTATGACCATGCACACACTCATTCGCATGATTCGCTTCGACGAGTTCCGCGATCCTTCCAACTTCGTCGCCTACGTCAACAACATGTTGTGCAAACAAAGCGTTGTGAATAGTGAAGGGGGATTCATTACGCTGCTGTATGGAGTGTTGAACCCGAAAACAAATGAATTCCAGTGGGCCTCGGCCGGGCATCCGGCGCCCATTTGCCATCGACTGGGCTCCGATTCCTTCGAGACTATTGGCGATGACGATTCCGCCGGTCTCCCCATTGGCATTATCCCAGAAGCCGACTACGAGACGCATTCATTTCAAATTCCTGAACAAAGCCGCCTGTTGCTCTACACTGATGGAATTATCGAAGCCTTCCCAGTTGGCAGTGAACAGCATGAAGAGTTCGGTATCGGCGGCTTGAAGCGAACCATGAGTTCGGCACGCGAACTGAATTTGTCGCAAACAATGCAGAAGCTGTTCGACGACTCTCAGGCGTTCACACGCGGCCAGGGGCGCCATGACGACACGTCCGTTCTCCTGCTTGAACGACAGGGGTAATCGGTGATTCGCCGAACGGTCAGAGACGTCTCCGCTCTCGCACGCTGTGCGTTACTGTTCGTCATCGTCTTTTCATCTACGGGATTCCTGGCAGTCGTCTCCGCTGAAGAACCTGTCGGTTCAATTTGGCGTTGGACTGAATCCGATAAGTCGCTGGAAATCATTGCATTCGAAAAGCTGTTGAGGCTCGATACCGCTGAGTGCACGCTCGGCCTTGCAGACAGGGAAGCGACATTCCCGTTGGAAGACGTCTGGCGAATTTCCGTCAATGCTCCGGAACAGAAGGAACGTACAGCTCGCGCGCGCCAACGCGGGTATGTTCAGTTGAACAACGGTGACATCTGGGTGACACGCAACTTTCAGCTGGAGGGAGAGTCGCTGATTGTTGGTATTGGCGACGACAGCGCCGCGATTCAAATTCCCATTGATCATGTACGGACGATTTCCTGGGGACGTCCCATCTCCCTTGGCAGCGAAATTCGTTTTCAGGAACTGGCTGCAACTGATGAGAATTCTCCAAACAGTGATGTCTTACTGCTCAAGAATGGTGATCGTCTGTTGGGCGAACTTCAGAATATCTCCGCGGAGAGAGTTGTGTTTGCGGTCGACGGCACAGAACTGACGATTCCCCGAGAGCAGTTGCGGGAACTGCAAATGAATCCGGCGCTTGTCAGTCCTCCAAGCTACGTTACGCCGTGTGCAATTATCCAGATTCGGGACGGGACACAGTTCACGGCGTCTTCCGTCGTTGTCGAAGGCCAACAAGTCTTGGCTTCGCTCAATAATGAGGTCACCGTGAAGTTTCCTCTGGCGCAGCTTCGGTCCATCGATTTCTTTTCGGAGAAGACTCGCCCCCTGTTATGGGAACCTCCGACTGCTGCGACACACGAGAATTACTTCGGGACCAGCGAACCCCTTCGCAGCGGCGCCTCAGTTGACGGAAATCCTCTGTTGGTTGATGGTAAAACTTATCCCTTGGGAATTGGTGTACGCTCGCAGTCCAGCGTGACATTCACCGTTCCACCGAATGCACAGACCCTTTGGCTACTCGTTGGACTTGCTGACGAAGTCAACGGGAAGGGATCTCTCGATGTGAAAATCTCAGGGATGTCAGCGGATGAGGCGGAGAGAGCATTGGTGCAAAAGACACTTCTCGACTCAACCGCACCGTCAAAGCGACTAGGCCCCATTGATGTGCGTGGTATGACTTCCGTCACATTCCATGCTGATTTCGGTATGCGTGCTGACCTGTTCGACAGCGTGAACTGGTGCATCCCCACGCTGCGTTGCAATGCATCCGAGTAGCATTGGCTTTCTCTGGAATTCGCACGCCGATATTCTGTCGTTAATCGCATCCCCTCATTCTTATCCATTCTGCAACACTATGACTCACAAGCGAATTCTTGTCGGTTTTCTGTTGGCTTTTCTCGCATTTTCAACCAGAGCAATTGCGGCAGACGCACCAAACATTGTCTTTGCCTTTGCTGATGACCTTGGACGCTACGCCAGTGCTTACGCCGACCCCAACGCGCCATCTCCAAACGACGTCATTCACACGCCGTTCTTTGACCGAATCGCCGCTGAAGGGACCCGGTTTGACTGTGCGTTGGTGAGTGCGCCTTCCTGTACGCCGTCGCGGGCGGCCATTGTGTCGGGGCAGCACTTCTTCAGGAACGGCAGCCACTCGCAACTTCATCATCCCTGGATGAAAGGCTTTGACGACCCGTGGGATGAAGTTCGCGGATTTCCCCTCATGTTGCAGGCGTCGGGTTACCACATTGGCTGGTCGTACAAAATGCACATCAGCGAAGACCGCATGGGGGGGAAGGAACGCAATTACAGAAAGCATGGCTCGCGTTTCAATACGTTTTCACAAAATGTCATGAAGGCGGACGACACCGAAGCTGGTAAACAGGAACTTCTTGAGGAAGTGCGCGGCAACTTCCGTTCATTCCTTGCTGATCGAAACGACAAGCAACCGTTCTACTATTGGTTTAATCCCACGAATACACACCGGTCCTGGGTGCAGGGATCGGGGAAGAAAATCTGGGGGATCGAACCCGATTCGCTCAAAGGGAAGCTCCCACCGTTTCTGCCTGATAACGAAATTGTGCGCGAGGACTTCGCTGACTATCTCGGCGAAGCCCAGGCTTTTGATGCAGCGGTCGGCATTCTCCTTGAAGAGTTAACGGCGCTGGGTGAATTGGAAAACACTATTGTCGTCGTAAGTGGTGATCACGGCGCTCCGGGATTCCCACGAGGAAAGTGCAACCTTTACGACTTCGGAACACAAGTTCCACTTGCGATTCGCTGGCCGAAACATGTGGCGGAAGGGCGCGTTATTCAGTCGCCGGTCAGCCTGCTGGACTTGGCACCAACGTTCCTCGAAGCCGCGGGACTGCAGGCTGATGAAAGGATGGATGGTCAGAGCCTGCTCGCCGCCATGAATGCCGAAACGAGAGATCCTGAAGAGGTACTGCGGGGAACCGCCATTTGCGGGCGTGAGAACCATGTCAATGAGTCGCGACCGGGCGGGCTTCCCTACCCCATGCGCGCGATCCGTACTGGCGAGTATTTATACATCGTCAACTTCGCTCCTGACCGCTGGCCCGTCGCCCAACCTCCATTGGCAGCGCCTCTCACAAATCCCATTGGGGGCAAGAAAGGTGGAAGTCGTCGAATGGACCTCGACTTCAGCCCAACGCGAGACTTCTTTGAGTTGAATGAAGGGGACGAGACCATTGCGGAATGGTGGCGGCTGGGATTCGATTTGCGTCCCGCCGAAGAACTGTATGTCATTGCCGATGATCCTCACCAAATGCTGAATGTTGCAGATGACGTAAACTTTGCCGCAGTGAAATCACAGTTACGTGGTCAACTTCTGGCGGAATTGAATCGCGGCAATGATCCTCGCGTCATCGATGACGGCAAGGCTTTTGATCGACCGCCCTACGCGCCGGATACTCCCGAACGGGGCGTCCCCGATATCGAAGCGTTAAGGAAAGAAGATGAGAAGGCAGATGTTAACTGATTTGTCAGCACCCAGACAGGAATGTCTGGGCCACCGTGCTGTTTCAGTTTGCCTCAAGACCAGCCGCTACATGAACACCGGGTCGAACCGGGGGCTGTCGAGCTCAATCGCTGGTGGGTCATCGGTGATGCGTTCCATGAAGCGGTCCCAGTTGTCTTTTGTTTGCTTCGACAGCAACTTCGACATTTGCTCGTTGCAGTCTTCGCAAATCATGTAGGGACTGGGACTGGGTGGCGGAACGACGAGCAACTCCGCCTGCATGCAAACGCCCAGCGTCTGATAGCGACGACAATCTTCCCTGAGCTTGGCACACAACAGGCATGCCTTTAGGCCATCTTCCCAAGTGTATGTTTCGGGATCAAAATCCTCAGGAAGTTCGCGTTTCAGGGACTGCACAAACGCAGTAATCCGCTCTTGCGTTTCCTGAGACTGCATCGACGCCACGCAGGTCATGCAGAGTGCCGCCTCGAAAACAGGTTCCTTGACGACAAAATGTTTGGCGACGGCGTATGGCACCTGTTCACCCAGCAGGTCGCATTCGCAGCCTGTACATTTCTCGAACAGGTCTTCGAGATAGACCGACTGAAACGGTTTCGGAATGGGGACTTGATGAAGAGGTGCCATGGGTTTCGCTGCGTACAAACAACCTTGGTGATCCAGGAATAAGAACGCTATTCCGCTGCCACTGGATTACGCAAAGTTCCGAGTCCGGTGATTTCGACTTCAGCGACATCCCCTGGTTTCATCCAGACGCGTGGGTCACGTCCCATACCGACGCCTGACGGGGTGCCGGTGAAAATCAAATCACCCGGTTCGAGAGTGATAAGTTGCGCGAGGTGAGCGATGACCTCATCGACACCGAAAATGAATTCCTTCGTATTGCCCTGCTGCATGACCTCGCCATTGAGCCGCATGACAACGTCCAGAGCATGTGGGTCGCCAACTTCATCTGCGGTGACCAGCCAGGGACCAATTGGGGCGAACGTGTCAGGTGATTTCCCGAGCAGCCACTGGCCACCGGGTCGTCCTTTCTGCCAGTCGCGGGCAGAAACGTCGTGACCATTCATGTAACCGGCGACGTAGCTGAAGGCATCCTCTTTCGAAACGCGAGAAGCACGGCGGCCAATGACCACCACCAGTTCCGCTTCGAAGTCGACGTTCTGGCACACCTCGGGAATCTGAATGGTGGCCTCGGTGCCAATGATGGTGTTGCCGAACTTACCGAAGCAGACGGGCTCAGACGGAATGGGCGAATTCGTCTCCAGAGCGTGATCGCGATAATTCAGGCCTATGCAAATGATTTTCCCAGGGTGTTTGACGGGAGCCAAAACTTCCGTGGCCTCGACGAATTTGCCGTCTGCAACTCCCTGCTGTGTCGCTGCCCGGCAACGATCCAATCCGTCTTCCAGCCCCAGTACGGCTCTCAGACAATTGGGCAACGAGGAGTCGACGGCACACAAATCAACGTAGCGCGTCCCCTCATTGTTTACCTCAGCACTAACAAGTCGAATTCCAGCAGCCGTATTTACCGTAGCGAGTTTCATCGTAAGTCGAGACAGTTCCGGGAAAGAAATAGTAAAGCTGTCTCATTGTTGCGTACCCGCTGCAGTTTGTGAATGAGCGGCCTCTTGAAATTCAGAGAACTTTGCTCGGGCAGCACCTTACCAGTCAAACGCTCCTGGCAAACTTGGCGGCGTGACGCGTAGAAAGTCCACTTCCTGACTGCGGGTGCTGAGTTCCAGGCAGGCGGCGCCGAGAGCGAAAGCGCGGTCATCGTGGCAACCCGCTTCGTGACGATGGTCGATCCGGACGCGTCCAGAGGTCGATTGCCTGAGAATGAGCGACGCGAGTTCGGTTTCCAGGTCATCCCGCTGACCTGTGGGAGACGGAATGGCACCACAACCCGGATACCAGCAGACTTCCTGCTGCAGGATGAGTTGCCGCAATCGCAGGGCAAGCCGGTGGTTTCCCTCTCCGGAAAGGAACTGAAATCGTTTCACATTGGCCCGATGCTCGTATTTCTGAATGACTCCGAGCAGTTGGTATTCATCGACCACAAATGTCACGTTGGGAAAGTTGCTTGAGATTTCTTCCATCCAATCTTCCACCCATTTGACCGGTGTGGGCTGATGCGGTGTGGGGACCACGACATCCATGCGATCGACGACAATACGATTTCCTTCCCAATGGGCGACGCAGCCGACGGTGTAGTCGTGCTTTTCGGCATAGTCGATTGCCGCCACGTGCATACCGTATGAACGACTTTGCGGTTGATATGACAACTGGTTGTCACAGCATTTACCAGCTTCTTCCAACGTGACGAATTCACCATCCGAGTGCTGCCACTGGTTCAGCCAGAGTCGACTGTAGACTGGCTCGGGTAACAAGGCCCTTTGTTCATCGAGCCACGTTTCTGTGATCCACGGCGCCTGTGGACCTTCCAGTGAAGAGAAGTGCCAGTCGCTGGATGTCTTGGCGTGTTCACGTACCTGCCATTGCCAGCCGCGTCCTACACCTGCATTAGTAAGTACGGTCAACATGCAGCTCGGCTTCTTTGCTGCTGACGACAGAAGCGAATACCACAAATCAGGCTTTTCCCAATGGCAGAGTTCATCGCAGATGACAAAGTCCGGAAGTGCTCCCCACGATCCGGCGACATCTGAAGAAATGATTTCCAGCTTGGATTGTGTCTGGCGATTCCGAATCCAGTGCTGAACCAGCTCAATGTCACCACATAACGTGGGATTCGCCCGTACGAGCCGTTGCACGGCTTCGTGGATGAGACTGGCCTGGTCGCGGTCGGCGGCAGCTGCCAGGCCCCGCACGGGATTTCTCGCCGCGAGAAGAATCCAGACGAGTTGCACGGCCATGTCCGAAGTTTTCGAGTGGCCACGTGGTCGCTCAATGTAGGCCCGCTGAATGTGCGCCCGACTATCCACTTCGGTAGCGCGTCCCGCCAGTTGTGCCCAGCCGGGATCAAGTGTGCTGAAGTCAACGAGTTGCCAGGGCTGCAGAACGTCGCGCAGGCTTTGTGTTCCGTCTGGCGTCGGAATGGCGACATAGCGACGAAAGTATTCTGGATGCAGCAACGCGTGGCGACGGCGACGCTGGCGAATTTCGCGAACTTGCTGGATTCTCTGGTCTCGACGGAAAGAGGAACTCATAGGATGCGGCGGCCTCTGGGATCGCAATGGAATGAATGGAGAGAAATCTATTCAGGGTCGGGGATTTGCTCGTGTTCCATGAGACGACGGAGTTCCTCGTCTGACAGTTCGTCGAGACCATCATCAACACCCAAGCGTGCCGCGTCCTCGCCCGGCCATTCGGGAGGAGGACAGTTCTTCAAAAAGAACGTCTGTGCGGAAACGCTGCCTTCCATCGCCGAACGATACAGGGCGGCTGCCACGTTCTGGCTCAGCACATTGTGAATTTGGTCTAGCCGGTCGCGAAACGTTTCATCTGTGGTGATGCGATTCAGCACCACCGTCACCGACAGATTCAACTGCATGCAGGCCGCAGCGGGAGACGCGCCACGTGCGAGCAGTTGCAGGTACTCGCGTTGAAGTTGTTCATCGAACGCCTGTTCTTCGTGCGACTCAACTTGTGTCGGCTCGCTGGAATTACTCGCCGTGGCTTTCTTTTTGGCGACTTTCTTGCCGGTTGTCGAAGACGTAGTAGACGGGGTGGGAGAAGCGGCTTTTGTGGAACGTTTCGGAAGAGACGAGCGTTTCTTGGGCATAGGTGCGATTTCCTCCGTAAATCCGGGAATGAGATCTGCGGGAGCGATGGTGGGGAGTACAAACGCCGACTCGTTGGAATCCGGCTTTTTCGAAGAAGGGATTGATGTGTCCCATTTGGGTCAGCGTTTCAATCCAGGGAGTCGGACAGAGTCGGCAGGAGCGATGAACGAACGAGCTGGCAATTCCCGCTCCGCGATAGGCAGGATGCAGCACCACGCGCTGGAGCAAACTGAGTTGGCGGCTGAGTGCCTGAAGCGTGATGCGCTGCCAGCGGCCCGAGCGACCGAAGAACTGGTTACGCAACGAGAATGAGATGGGGGGCGACACAAACACGCAAATGCCTATGGGGCGGTCTTTGTGCCACAGCAGCGTGATGAATTTGACCATGCCGATGTTGTGGCTGCGGTAATGCCACCGAGCGAAGTATGGCCACTCGCGTCGGGTCGCGCGGGAGATCCAGAGTTCGTCGACGAATGAAATACTTTTTTTTTGCTGGCGGCATCACCTGGTGTTGCGACGGTCACTTCGCCGTCGAGAGAGCATGTGACATGCACGTCGGGGGCAAGGTCGTTGGCAACATCTTCATGTGTGGTTGCCAACAGGAATCCAATCCCGGTTCGCGTAGCCAGTCGTCGCACGTTGTAGGCGATGATTTTCGCGAGCGTGCGGTCGAGCGTGGCGGTGAATTCGTCGGCGACAATCCAATGTGGTTTTCTGGAAACAGCAAGCGCGAGACGGAAGCGAGAACGTTGTCCATCTGAGAGTTCCTGGGGAGTGCGGAGCATGAGGTGTGCCTCGCCTAGACCACACATCGACAGCAGATTCATTGCTTCATCGACTGAGCCGGAAAGTGCATCGATGAGGGGCGACTGGCCGAGGTCGAGTTGGTCCAAATCAACGATTGTCTGCTCCGATTCCTGGCTGAGTTGCCGGACGGCCGCCCGCAACATCGACGACTTCCCTGATCCGCTTTCCCCTGAAAATAGCACAACGTTTCCTGAGGTAATGGGGAGTTCAAGGCAGTCGGCAACGACGAATTCATCTTGTTCAAAATCAATTCCAAAGTGATCCATGACGGCGGACGTTCGCACCGTAGGTCGTTTGGGCAGAAAGGAATGTGTCACGTGAAGGCGCATGGCGAGGACGTTTTTCAAAGTGGCGTGGCGAACGGGGGGATTCATCACAAGTGGGCCACGGTGCGCCAGTTGGGGACAACAGACAAGTCATCTGGCCCATGTTGCCATTTCTCCACGTGTCGGCGCAGTCGGAAACAGATTGCCGGAAAACGTGGCCCAGGAACAACGCGCGACTTCAGAGCCGCCCACGTGGCCTACGCTTGGAATTGAACATTCGTCTTTGGACGGATTCGAACAATTCCACTCTCACATCGAACGGCAACGGATGCTGGCCACGCTGAGAACTCTTCAGCCAGTTGTCCGACGGGCTCTTCCGTTCCAACTGGAAGTCTCGAAACTATGCTGACAACATCACCAGATACAGTCCTTGAAGTCGTCAAGAATGCTCGCGCCATTTCGAGGACTGTTTCAGAAATTCTGCGATCTGAAACTGCCGCCATGGCAGAGTTTTCCGGAACCAAGCAGCGCTCACCATTTCGCCGACGCGAGCGTCGTTCTGTTCATCGCTGGTCTGTCAAGATTCCCGTCACCATTTTCTCGGTGATGTCGCTGGGACGCCGCGTGAAGCAACTCGATGAAGTCATTGCTGTCGGCCTCGCACGCGACATTTCCCCGCGCGGCATTGGCCTGTCCTACGACCAGCCGATGCGGTCGCAGTTTGTGATTGTCGAGTTCGATTTATTCGGACAGGGAACTCGGCAACTCCTTACGGAACTGCGCTGGGTGAAACATTGTGACGAATACGAGTTTCACGGCGGTGGCAAATTCCTGGGCGTGGTTAAGGAAGCCCATTAATTTTGCGGAGCACCCATTCGGTGGTCGCAAAGAGACAGAACAGAATGAGCACCAGCCAGTGATTCCAAATGGGGACTTCCTCCATTTTGGTGGTCACCTCCTCCGACTCTTGAAACAACTCGGGAAGCTGATCGAGTTGGTCCGGCATGAGAAACCGTCCGCCGGTCAGCTGCGCGGCCTGCTCCAGCAGTCCGCGGTTGGCACTGACGTCTTGAAGTTCTGCTGAGAGTGTCTTGTTGACGGAAAACTCGGCCACGAGTTCTTCGTCGAGTTGCACGCCCTCGACTTTGAGACGGGCCGCGTAGTCGCCTGCGAGATCGGACAAATGTCGCCCTTCGAAGATGAGTTGCTGGCCCTCCTGCTGCGTCAAATCGATGGTGACGGGCGATTCGTCGTCACCGGACTTCGTAATAACGGCTTGCACTTTCAAATTGGGATGCTGCTGGAGAAAGCGCTCATCCCATTGAGTACGTAATACGATTTGCTCGCCCGTTGAATACTCGGGTTTCGTCACGCCAAAGCGGACGAACTGGTTTCCCGACGAGGCCTTGAAATCGACAGACCAGCGGATCAGTTGTCCCCAGAACCGATGGTGGTACTGATCGCCCACTCGAAATCGCCAGCGCCATGTGCTGTCGATTCCCATCCAGACGACCTGCCCGGTACCGACGTACTGCTGTGCGATGACGGCTCGCTTCCGTTCACCTTCGAGGCCAATTTCTTCACCATTCTGCGGCGGTGTGGCGGCCCAGACGGTTGCCGTCCGTTTCGCTTCGCCAATGAGCCCCCACGTATGTCCCGGCAGCGTGGACCAGATGTTTTCGTTCTTGATGGGGTCAACATCCAGTTGAAACATCGGCTGGAGTGCACCATCGGGAGTGAGTTCCAAATGGAATCCCCGGCGGTCGGGGGGAGCCATTTGCAAGGCGTTTGTCAGGTTCACTTCGCGGAGATTCTCCACCGGCAGCAAATCCTGCACGATGTCGAAGGTATTGTTGCGAGGAAAGGCCTGCTTTCCAGCCGTCAGAATGAGTGTTCCGCCTTCTTCGCGCACATAACGGTCGAGTTGTTTCCACGCATCCAAGTTCAGCTGGAGCATGCGAACGTCACCGACGAGAATGGCGTCGTAGTCGGAGAACATGGACGGTTGATCGGGGGCGTGCGGGACATCGGCCAATGAGCGAGGAAAGAAATTCTTCGGTAGAACGCCCATGTACGGCTGTTCGAAGACAACTGTGTTCAGCTCGATGCGTTCATCACGCCGCAATGCTGCTTCGATGTAACGAAACTCCCAACGGCCTTCGCCGTCGAGTACCAGGACTTTTGCGAGGTCATCGACCACCTCGATGCTGAATTCGCGGTCGTTGTTGTCGTCGCGTGTTTCTTCCGGTTTGACTTCCGTCGACAATCGGAACCGATGACGTCCTTCAGGGAGGTCGGACAGTTTGAATGTCAGATTTGCCAAATCACCCGTGGGGGTAACCTGCTGAATGAGTGGTTCGAAACCATCGCCCTCGGTGGTCGATTCCAACCGCACCTGGAGCTGTTCGCCTGCGAAACCGGAAGTCCGCATGGTGACCTGCACGAGCGGGTCGTCGTCTTCGAAGACTTTGTCGGGATGTTCGACGTTCGCAACAGCCAAATCCTTTGGAACTTTTTCCGACCCAATGAGCACGGTATGGACAGGAACAACGGAACCTGCGAACCGGGAAGAGAACTGTTGTGGCGTCGAGTGCGCGTTGTCACGCCCATCAGAGAACACAATGATGCCGACCAGCGGTGACTCCCCTTCGCCGCCAGCACCGGCGACGAGTGGTTGCGTCATGTCAGTACGGCCGCGCACCACAGTTCCGTCGGATGATTCAAAGAGCTTCTTCAGTTCTTCTTCATCTGCGATGGCGACATCACTGGCGAATGCACAGTATTCAGGAAAAACCAATCCATCGAGTCGCTGGGCCACAGAGTTTGGTTCACTTAACAACAGTCGTTGCAAGATTTCTTTGCGTGACAGCGATTCCATTTGCTGGAAAACGCCTTCCAGGTTTTCCCGGCGGGCCTGTTCGAGTCGCTGACGTTCCTGAGGATCACTGGTTTCGGATTCATCGACGTACTGCGGCTCTTCTCCGGCTTCGAGTGCCGTAATCCAGTTCTCGATGCGCTCGGCATTCTGATCGTTCCCGACGACACCCAAGGCTCGCGCCCATCGCAGCTTCTCAGCTCGTGTGGCAAACTGGTCTTTGGTGTCCATGCTTTCGGAAACGTCGACCGCAATGAGTACGCGTCCACGGTGCGACTCGTCGTACGTCCATGACCAGACCGGTTCCAGCAGCGTGAGAAACAACGTGAGGATGAGACACATCCGCAGGCCAAGCAGGGTGAATCCGAGCTGGCGAGAGACGAGTTTCTGTTCGTAAGAAAACAGGACTCCAATGCAGCCCACAGACAGCAGGCTGACTGTCCAAAGAGTAACAAGCCGTGATGTCCGGCCCCAACCAACGAACACCAGTCGCCAGTCTCCATACATGTGTTGGCCGACCGCCGACAAAATCCCAACCGCTGCCAGAGCAACGACCAGAAAAATGAGCGGTAGAAGGACAAACGTAAAGAGATTTCGGCGGGTAAACAAAACGCCCTCAACGGACAATTCGGCGGCAGGACTACGAAAAGTCCCCAAGGAGACCTTCGCAAGGGGGCCTTGAGTGTATCGCTCGCTGGGACCGTGTGCTAGAAACGACGACCATTCCACGTCCGGCAACGGGGGATCGCCTCAGCCTTTCTCCCCGAATTGCCGAATCGTGAGATACTCAGCACCTTTATCTTGAGAAGTTCCATGTTTGTCCGAATGCTGCTTTGCTGCCTGGCGGTAACCAACATCGCGTATTCACAATCGTCTCCTGAAAATGCGTCGCCGGAAAAGCCCCGTCGTATTTACCTCGACGAGTTTCGGCCGCAGCAGTCACTGAAGGCCCCCGAACACATTCTGACTCGGGCCAAGTACCGCTGTGTCAACGTGCACAGTCATCCGTTGACATTAACCGACGAGGAACTCGACCAGATGGTGGCCGACATGGATGCTGCCAACATTTCGGTGAGTGTCAGTCTGGATGGCAAAGCGGGACCGAAGTTTCCCGAACATTACCAGCGACTCAACAAACGGCATCCCGGGCGGTTCGTTGTGTTCGTGCGGATGGAATACATCGGCGATGGCGATCCCGATGATCCCGCCACCTGGGCTGTGAACCAGCCAGGGTATGGACTGAAGATGGCCGACTGGCTGACCGAAGCCGTGCGCCAGGGAGCGTCGGGGCTGAAGCTACTGAAGAACTTAGGCCTGGGAATTAGAAACCCTGACGGAACGCTCATTCCGCCGGATGATCCTCGGTTTGATCCTGTCTGGCAGCGCGCGGCGGAACTGAAAGTTCCCGTCCTCTGGCACTGTGCCGATCCCATTGCGTTCTTCCGTCCCATCAACGAGCAAAACGAACGCTGGGAGGAACTCTACCGCCATCCCGAATGGAGTTTTTACGGCGATGAGTTCCCGGAACATCAAGAACTCATTGACGCACGCAATCGCGTCATTGCCCGACATCCCGGTACGACCTTCATTTGCGCCCACATGGCGGACATTCCCGAAGACCTGGACAAGCTGAGCCGCTATCTGGACCGCTATCCAAACATGAATGTGGAAATTGCAGCACGTGTGTCAGAATTGGGCCGGCAGCCCTACACGGCGAGGAAATTCTTCGTCAAACATGCCGATCGAATTCTGTTCGGCACCGATGGTGTCCCCCCCATGACCGAACTCATTCCGCACTTTCGATTTCTGGAGACGTGGGACGAGTCATTCCCGTACGAAGACAACCCATTCCCGCCGCAGGGGCTGTGGAATATTTATGGGCTGGGATTACCAGATGACGTTTTGAAGAAGGTCTACCACGAGAACGCGGAGCGAATCATCCCCGGGGTCAAGAAAAAGAATTGAAGCCGACGAGAACGACTTACGGAACAGGCACTTCGGTTTCGAGCGTGTTCTTCAGATTTGCCCACGCTCCAGACGTTCCGTTGGCGAAGACTTTGATACCGCCAATCATGACCGCCATAATGAATCCGAGCAGCACAGCGTATTCGACAGCTGCGGTACCATCTTCCTCTCGGAAAAAGTGCCAGGTTGATGTAATGAGGCGATGCATGGTTCTGGAAGGCCCATCAGTGTGATTGATTCCTATTCAAGCCTATGTCAGACTGGCGAAAGATCAAATTCGATTCCACATAATTACTCTACACGAGCAACCCCGAGAACCGGTCGAATCTGTCGTACTGGAAGTATCGGCAATGCCAACACGTTGAGGAATTGCAACACTTGACGCAACTTGCGGTAGCACTGGAATTCGACTGGCAGAATCCTCTGTGGTTCTGGCTGGCCGGAGGAGCGGTTGCCATTCTGTCCGTCGGCATTCTCTTCGGGTATTTCAGCGTCCGGCAGGCCAGCACCCGGAAACTCATGCTCGGCGTGCTTAAGTTCGCGGCGATCGTCCTCATTGCACTGTGCCTGATTAATCCTCGCTGGGTGAAACGGAGTCCGCAGCCGGGCGAAAACATTGTGGCACTGGTGGTCGACAACAGCTCCAGCCTGACGACACGTGGTGAGAACGGAAGATCGTGGGGCCATCAAATCGATGCCGCCGTGCGCGATGCCGAAACCCCTTGGCAACTTCGCCTGGCACAAGATTTCGAAGTGCGTCGATTTCAGTTTGGTGGTCGGCCCAAGCCGGTTTCGAGTTTCGAAGGCGTCCAGTTCGACGACACCGAGTCGCACGTGGGGGCTGCCGTTGTCGCCGTTGAAGAGCGTCTCACCAATCAGCCGCTCGGTGCAATTCTTCTCTTCACCGATGGCAACTCGACGAAAACCGATCTTGAAACTGTCCTGAATACGGATGTCCCCGTTTTTCCTGTCATCCCGTCTGAGGAGAAGTTATACGCCGATTTGTCAGTCGAGAGTATTTCCGTCAGTCAGACAGATTTCGAAGATGCTCCGATCACCGTACTGGTGAAGGTTAAGTCAGCGAATGAGGCAATCAAAGAAGTCGCGGCTTGGCTTGAGCCGCTGGATTCCGTTCCATCCACCGCTCCATTGGAAGAGAGCACGGCGAATGGCGAAGCCGAATTAGCGCCGCCGGCCAGTACTGGCCCCGCGCCGCAGCAGATAACGCTCGACGACAACAATCGCGGCACGGTGAAGTTCGAACTTGCACCCGAAGAGTTTGGGCTGCTGTTCTACCGCTTCCACATGATTTCGCCGGGCGAAGAAGAGTTCATCGAAACTCCCGAAAAAAGTCGCGAAGTCACACTCGTCAACAACAGTCGCATTTTTTCTGTTGAACATCGAAGCCAGCCGCGCCGGATTCTCTATGTCTCCGGACGTCCGAACTGGGAGCACAAGTTCGTGAACCGGGCAGTTACCCATGACCATCAATTGCAGCTGGTCAGTCTTATTCGCATTGCGAAAAAGGAACCCAAATTTGACTTTCGTGGACGGGTTGGCGAACGGAGTAATCCTCTCTTTCGGGGATTCAAAGATGAAATCGACGAAGAGGCGGAAGCGTACGATCAGCCGGTGCTCATTCGACTTAACACACAGAACGAAGAAGAACTGCGAGATGGCTTCCCGAAAACTCGCGAAGAGCTTTATCGCTACGACGCTATTGTTCTGGACGATGTAGAGTCAGCATTCTTCTCGCATGACCAGCAGTCTCTCATTGAACGGTTTGTGTCGGAACGGGGAGGCGGCCTGCTGATGCTCGGCGGGCCGGACTCGTTCCGGAGCGGGAACTGGCAGCGCACAACGGTGGGTGATGCTCTCCCAGTTTATCTTGATCAGGTCCCGACCAGTCCTGATTCCTCGCTACGATTCAACCTGACTCGTGACGGCTGGCTGCAACCGTGGGCGCGACTTCGCTCGACGGAAGACGCAGAGACTCAACGCATCGCCGCAATGCCGGCATTCACCTCAGCGACTGCTGTGAAGTATGCCAAGCCAGGCGCACGTGTGCTGTCCCAAATGCACGACGAAGGTGCCAATTCATTTCCGGCTCTCGCCGTACAATCCTACGGAGAAGGACAGACAGCCGCCTTTCTCATTGGTGACTCGTGGCGCTGGGAACTGAAGCGCGACGACGCGACCGAAAGCGACTTCGCCAAGTGCTGGCGACAGACGTTACGCTGGCTCGTCTCCGATGTCCCCGAGCGGGCCACTCTGGAAATCCAGCCTGACGCAACCCGCTCTTCCATTCAACATTTGATTTTGCGACTGAAGGACAAGGAGTTTGACCCCGTTGAGAATGCTGACGTCACGTTTGAAGTGACAAACCCCCAGGGCGAGGTCATTCCGTATCGCGCTGAACCTTCCGTCGAGGAAACGGGTCGGTTCGACCTGACCGTGTATTCAAGTGAACCGGGACCGTACCGGGTGATAGCCAATGCACAACTGGAAGAAGAAGTGAGCCCGCTGACCGCCGCAGGGGGCTGGGGTTATGATCCACTCATCGATGAATTTACATCAACGCGAATTAACCAGGGACTACTTCAGGAAATCGCCGAACAAAGCGGCGGACGAGTATTGGCTCTCAATGAGTTGCCTGATTTCGTCAATTCGCTGCAACAGCGCGATCTACCCGTGATGACAACGGAGACAACGCCGCTTTGGCACTCTCCGTGGCTGTTGCTCCTGGCGATTTCACTTCTCGTGACCGAATGGGGACTGCGACGTTCCTGGGGGCTGACATGATGCGCCGTATTCTCCGGTCGATTGCCGTTGCTCTTGTTTTGGGTTGGGGACTTGGCTTCTCCCGCCAATGTGAAGCTCAGGAAACCGAATCAGCGGGTCAGCAGCCGGGTCGCGGCACGTTGATTGTCGTCGTCAGTCCCGGCGGTGAGCCGGAGTTCGAAGAACTGTTCCGTGACTGGGCAGAGTCGTGGCGCAGGGCGGGTGAAGCAGGTCAGCTGCAAACGCACCTCATTGGTGTAGACGACAGTAGCACGAATGATTTGGATGTCCTCAAGGAAACCCTCGCGACGGCACAATCAGAGGTGAACCTGCCACTCTGGCTGGTGCTGCTGGGGCATGGCACGTTCGATGGTCGTGACACGAAGTTCATTCTCCGCGGTCCCGATTTGACCATCCCACAACTCACAAACATGCTGGCGTCACAACAGCGTCCGCTGGCAATTATTGGGGCTCATTCCGCCAGTGGTGAACTCATCAAGGAACTGACCGGACCAAACCGGGTGATTGTGACTGCGACCAAGAGCCCTTCCGAAGTGAACTTCTCCCACTTCGGTGGATTCCTCATTAAAGCACTGAGTGCGCCAACATCCGACCTGGACAAAGACCATCAGGTGTCTTTGCTCGAAGGGTTTCTTGTCGCTTCGCGAATGACTCAAGAGTTCTACGAAGCCGATGGGCGTCTCGCGACAGAGCATGCACTCATGGACGATAGCGGAGACGGCACGCCCGTGCGTGCCGAGGACTTCCGTGGAATTCAACCCGTAGATCCCGAAATTGCTGACGGGGCTCGGGCGCATCAGTGGCATGTCATCCCGAGTGATTCCGAGCGACAACTCCCCGCGGAAATCGTTCAACAGCGAGATGCACTGGAACTCAAACTGGCGGCATTGCGCCGACAGAAAGGGGCACTGGGCGAAGAGGAATACTACCGGGAGCTGGAGGTCATTCTCTTAGACCTCGCCAGGCTTATGCAGAGCGGGCCGACTCCGCCGGCGAATGCTCCGTAGTCGCCTCATCCCCGATGCGACACGAGTTGTTCAGGCCCAGCGCGTACTCCAGCACGCTGCATCCCGCGAGGAGTAACTGGCGTTTTACATGCCGGTCCTTCACCGTTGATGCTGCTTCCGCGAAGTGATTGGCAGCATCCAGAGACAAATCCAAGTTATCTAACTTGCTGTTCGACAAACAGACTCTCCACGACGAGGGATTCCGTTATTTGGAATCGTCATGGGAGAGAGTGAATGTCCCAACACTTAGCGTGGGACGGCAGAATCTGTCCAAGCCGCAGGCTTTAACATTTGGCAATGAGACTTAGCGGCGGCTATTGCCAAACCGAGGCACTGGCCTGCACAACACGTGCTTCGCGCTGGTCCTCAGTCTTTTCGAAGTCCGCGCGGTGGGCCCGAATGTCATCCAGTCCGGTCACGTACTGCTTTTTGTGCTTGATGCGGACGGCCTGCATGGCGAACTCTTCCGCCTCAGCGAATTCCTGACGGTTGGCAGCCGAGAGTGACAAATTAAACAGCGCCGCGTCGTTGCCGGGGTTTTCGTCCAATGCCGCGTGCCAGCGCCGTTCCGCTTCGGCCCAGTCACCGCGTTTTGCGAGTTTGACGCCCTGGCTCACTTCGCGCGATCCCTTAGTGAACCACTGGCTGCGTGCCAGCTTGCACTGACATACCCCTTCATGAGGAGCGAGCATGGTGACAATTTCGTCAACACACTGATCCGTCAGGTTTTCCAGAACTTCACCCTGAGTGGGCAAGTGGCCGGTGCCATTGACGTTCTTTCCCTCGAAATGACGCGAAACCTTCCGCGAGGCACGCACCTCACCGGTCTCGACGTCGACGAGTCGGAAGGCAATGGTCACTGTCCCCTGCCGAACCAGGGTTTGATTCACGCTCAGCCCAATGCCATTCGACTGCTGCTGGAATCCCTGACCTTTGGTCTGGCTGCTGCCCAGCTCGATGTCGGTGGACTGGAAGGTTTCGTCATCACACCGATATTCCACCACTTCACCGAGAATGATTGCGTCAATTCCGGCCTTCCGGGCGGGCTCCACAATTTCCTCGAGGCGTGGAGTTCCAGCACTCGCCAAATGCACAACAGGCTGGATCTCGCTGCGATCCACCATGGTGTAAAACTCGTTTTCCCAAAGCCTTCCGCTAATTGCGGTTGCGACAGCCGGGCCGTTTTCGCCCTGGAAGTCGAGCACGGTAATCCTGCTCATACCCGTCACATCGATTTCCGCCGGATGCCACGTATGCACCGTGGCCATCTGACAGCAACCGGAGGTCAGTAGCAGTGAAAGTATGAGGAGTTGAAGTCGCATGGATGGGCAAGGTGGGACAGTTGAGGAGGAAGAGTGGCGGCAAAGCGCGCACACCCCAACCGGCGACAGGACCGGCCTTATAATCGGTAACATCGGAAACGGGCAAGGTGCCTTCCCAGCAGGACCTGCCTTGGCCGTGACGATTCTCAGATTTACATCGCACCGGACACGAACACGGGCGACTGGAGGATTTGGTGAAGGCTCGGTGCTTTCGAGGCTCTCAGGCTGCCCTGCCGCAATTCAGGATGGGATTGACGTTGATGCATTGCACGTAAGGCGTTACGTTTCGAAATCTTCCACACATTCTGTCCCCAGTTAAGCACCCTCATGGCTGAATACGCAACGACGCCCCAGGACACTGACAAAATGCCCGCCGGAATTCCCTATATCATTGGGAACGAAGCGGCAGAACGATTCAGCTACTACGGAATGAGAACGATTCTGACCGTTTTCATGTTCCGCTATTTGCACCTGATGTCGTCTACCATTATGCCTGCCATGAGCAAGGCGGAGGCGCAGGAGCACTATCACACGTTTTCGTCGTGGGTGTACTTCTTCCCGATTTTCGGTGCCATTATTTCCGATGCATTCACGGGGAAGTACCGCATTATCATGTGGGTGTCGGTGCTGTACTGCATTGGGCACCTGGCTCTGGCCCTCATGGGAGGCCCCGGCCTGACTCCGGAGCAATGGCTCTGGCTGGGACTGTTTCTCATCGCACTGGGTTCAGGGGGAATCAAGCCGTGCGTTTCCGCTCACGTCGGGGATCAGTTCGGCGAACGTAACAAGCACTATATGGAACAGGTTTACCAGTGGTTCTACTTCTCCATTAACTTCGGTTCGACCCTCTCGACGATTCTTACTCCGTGGCTGCTCGAATGGTACGGCCCGCACATTGCTTTCGGTGTGCCCGGAGTGCTCATGGCAATTGCCACTCTCATGTTCTGGATGGGACGCAATGTGTTCATCCACGTGCCGCCCGCTGGCTCTGTGTTCTTGAAGGAAGTGTTCAGCGCGAAGGGGATTTCGACCATCCTGCGGTTGGGGCTGGTGTACATGGTGATTGCCGTATTCTGGGCACTGTTTGATCAGACAAGCTCCGCATGGGTTCTGCAAGCAGAAGACATGAACCTGCATTGGCTCGGCATGGACTGGCTCCCGTCGCAAATCCAGGTGCTGAATCCCATCCTCGTGATGGCCATGATTCCATTGTTCCAGTTTGCGATTTACCCCTCCGTCGACAAGGTGTTCAAAATGACGCCGCTACGGAAAATCTCGATTGGACTGTTCATTATCACTGTGGGATTTGGTCTCTCGGCCGTCGTGCAGCAATGGATTGACGCCGGACAACGCCCCTCAATTGCCTGGCAGTTCTTTGCGTACGTCATCATTACCGCCGCCGAAATCATGGTGTCGATTACCGGTCTGGAGTTCTCCTACGCGGAATCACCCAAGTCGATGAAGTCCGTCATTATGGCCGTCTGGCTGTTCTCGGTTTCGCTGGGTAACATCGTGACGGCGGGTGTGAATCACGCCATTCAAGTGCATGGAATTAACGACGTCGTCAAAGTTGCGAAGGAATTAGACGACGCCCAGATAAGCAACCAAACGGTTGGTGAATGGGTGATCCAGAGTCAGCCACTCGTCGATGCCAATGAATGGTCCAAGCAGGACGATGGTACAGCCGTCCTGGAAGTCATCATCGCTGGACACGACGGAAAGCACGGCACCGACGACGACATTCGTTTGACGTTCAACCGGTTCCGCAATTTGCTCGATGTCGAAACAGCTGAGAATGAGCAACTGAGTGCGACGAAGGAAGCAATCGACGCGTTCTTCTTTGAATCGAACGAGGACGACAAACTGAAAGAGATTCCTTCTGACGAAGAAGGTGCCAAGCTCATAGCGGGCATTAAAGACACGGCTGGTCGTGACATTCACTATCACCGGATTACGCGTGATCGTTACCGCCTCGTGTCCGACGGGCCAGATGGAACATCACTGACGCCTGATGACGTCGTCCTTACGGCGACTGTCGAACGGGCCGACCCAGAAGAAGCAGAACGCCTGAAAAGCAAGCCGTACTCGTGGCGTGAAAAACGCTTGATTGAGCTGCGAGGCGATGAAGGCGAACGGCAGGTCAAAGCAGAACGTGGTGAAGCACCGGAAACCGCGATTGGTGCTGACTTCACCGTCGGTGGCCTGTCAACGCTCGAAGGTGCCGGATACTTCTGGTTCTGGACAGCCTGTATGCTCGTGGCCGCCGTAGTGTTTATTCCTATTACGTTCATTTACGGATTGCTGGCACCGGCCAAGAAATCGGATGACGAGTCCGATGCCGGGGAATCGAACGAACCGCCTGCCGCAGAGAACTAAGATTTGTAGGGTGTGTGGAATTCGCGTCAATCAGGATGGTGCGTTACGCAAGTCGATCAACGCGAAACACAAGGTGTCATTTCGGTGACGCCTTGTTCGCGGATGTAACCCACCATAATACGGCGACTTGCTGCACACACCCAGCGAAATCTACTCAGTCAATTGATGAACTGGTGACACGAAAGCCAAAGGCAATTCGATGAAACTGCGCCGATTGCCCGAGGACTTTCGTGTCGAAGAGTGCACTGCGTTTCCACTCAGCGAGCAGGGAGCCTACGCCGTTTATCGACTCGAAAAGCGGGGAATCGGTACGCCCGAAGCGATTGACCAGATCCTCCGAAAGTGGAACGTCGCCCGTAATCGAGTCTCCTACGGCGGAATGAAAGATCGGCACGCCGTCACGACGCAGTCGGTGACCATTCGCAACGGCATGTCCAAGTCGCTGAAGCTCGCCAGTTTCTCGCTGGAGTACATTGGCCGCAGTCAGCGACCGTTTACGGCGAACGACATTGCCGGAAACAAGTTCGAAATGGTCATCCGCTCTCTTTCAGACGACGAGGTACATCTTGCACTGGATGCAGTTCCTGACGTTCAGCGGACTGGCGTTCCCAACTATTTCGACGACCAGCGTTTTGGCTCCCTCACGCCCGACGGGGAATTCATTGCAGCGGCCTGGCTGAAGAAAGATTACGAGCGTGCCCTCTGGCTGACGTTCGCTGCCTACAACAGACACGACCGCCTTGATGAACGAAAACAAAAGGAACTTCTGCGAGAGAACTGGGGGAACTGGTCCGCCTGCAAAGCCGCGCTGGAACGTTCACATCGACGCAGCATTATCACGTTTCTGGATGACCGTCCCGGCGACTTTCGCGGAGCATGGGCCCGTGTTCGTCCTGATATGCGGAGTCTCTACCTCTCCGCATTTCAAAGTCACTTATGGAATGAAATCCTGGTCGCCCTGCTGAAGCAGCATTGCCCGGCTGACTGTCTTATCCCCTATTCGCTCAAGCACTCGGAAGTCCTCTTCTTCCATGAATTGAATCCTGACCTGCTGCAGCAAATCGCGGACGTCAGTCTGCCGCTGCCCTCCGGACGGCACAAACTCGAAACAGGCCCGGTGACCGCTCTCGTCGTGGAAACATTAGCGGCGCACGGATGGACAATGGATGAACTGCGGGTCCGCTATCCCAAAGACAGCTTTCTCTCGAAATCATGGCGACAGGCCATTATTCGTATCCCCGATCTCACCGCCGCCGGCGACGTTGACGAACTGTCGCCACAGCGAAAAAAGCTGACGCTGACATTCACGCTGCCACGTGGATCTTACGCGACAATTCTCATCAAACGACTCACCAACGTGGCCGAACTGGCGATAGATGACGTTGAAACACAGGACGACGAATCAAACTGATTCGTCTTATTCGCCCGATTCGCGGTCCGTCAATTCTTTGTCACGTAAACAAAGTACGCCCCGTATTGCTCGCCGTCTTTCGTTTCGAACAGCGTCGTCAGACGTGTCTTGCCTTTAGGGAGTGTGGTCGTAATGACAACTTCGACTGGGTTCCCTTCGATGTCCTGGGTCAGTTCTTGGTTGGCGATTCTTAGAATTGCTTTCACAGGTTGAATCGCTTTGCCGGGCACTGTTCGATAGGCGCGCTCGCCTGGAACTGGATCACCGGCGGGGAGAGCATCCTTAATGGCAGCGCCGGTTTCCAATGGCCAGCGACGCAGTCGGAAGGTGTATTCGCCCGCCTCCACGATGTTAACGTTCCAGAACCCGGTATTTTGGTCGCCATTCATGGCACTGCGCACCTGGCCTTGATTCCACGGCGTCATTTGCGTCGTAATCCAGTCGTGCGAAGTCAGTCTCGCGGGATTATCACTGGGATGCCCGAGAGAAATGGCGGCATCTTGCGAGAAGCTTGGTTCGAGGTCGGACCACCATGCCTCATAGAAATCTCGCAGCCGCTCCACCACCTCGGGGTGTCCTGAGGCCACGTCACTTTTCTGGCCGGGATCGAGTTTGATTTGATACAGCTCTTTCCCGTTAATGAGTCGCCAGTCGGCAGTCATGACCGAACTCTTCCGCCACTTGATGGGATCTTTCACGCGTTGTGAGTCGGTGACGAGAATTCGATCGGGCCATTCCTTGTCTTCTGCATAGAGCAATGGCTTCAGACTGGTGCCATCGAATTTGACTCCCTGGGGAGCGTCGATTTCGCATAAATCAATCAGCGTTGGCAAAACATCGACATGTGCCGTGAGTTGTGTGACGTCCCATCCGCCACCGAGTTTGCCATTCGGCCACCGCACAAAAAGCGGAACGCGGTGACCACCGTCGTATTCGCTCCCCTTGCCGTCCCGCATGTCGGCGTTGAACACGCGCCATCCCGAGGAGGAGCCGTTGTCTGTGGTGAAAATGAAAATTGTATTCTCCGCAATGCCTTCTTCCTCCAGAAACGCTCGCAGCGCTCCAACATTCTCATCGATGTTTGCGATCATGCCGAAGAAGTTCGCCACGTGCGGGGACTGGTCTTTGTACGGCGCACTGTACTTCTCAGGGCAATGCATGGGGCCGTGCGGTGCGTTCGACGCGATGTATGCCAGGAACGGCTTGTCGGCATCGACCTGCGATTTAATGAAACGTTTCGCGTAGTCGAAGAAGACATCAGTGCAGAAGCCTTTCACTGGCGTCGGCGTGCCGTTGTGCCAGTAGCTGCCATCGAAGTAGGCGTTGTCCCAGAAGTCGGGCGTCTGCCCCACGCCACCGCCGCCGAGTCGCATGACTTCCGTGTAACCCCGGTCTTCCGGTCGGTAAGGATGGTTGTCTCCCATGTGCCACTTGCCGAACATTCCGGTGGCGTAACCGGCATCTTTGAAAACCTGCCCCATAGTGACTTCATTCTCCCGCAGCATGCTGCGCCCCATAATGGTGTGCCACACACCGGTGCGATTCGTCCAGTGCCCGGTCACAAACGCAGACCGCGTGGGTGAGCAGGTTGGAGAGACGTGGTAATCAGTCAGCCGGACTGACTCTCCATGCAGCTTGTCAATGTTTGGTGTCTTCAGCACGGGATTTCCATGACAGGACAAATCGCCGTACCCCTGGTCATCGGTAATGACAATGACGACGTTGGGCTTCCCTGCGGCATGCAGGAACCGCAACTGTGCGAAGAGAGACAGCGTGAGCAGGACAAGCAGCAGGCGGCGCAATGTCATTCTTGTTTCCAAAATTCATTTGAATACGAACGGACAATCCCAGATCAAAATCAACAGCCGCAGCATTATGGCGCATTCAACCAACCGACTCCAAGTCTGCACGACAAAGTACGGCAGGTCGCTCACTTTCGCTCGCGGCTGAGAACCATCACACTGAACCGAAGCGCAGCCAACTGCGTCCGGTCCAATAAACGCAATTTCATCTACTCGTCTGAAAACTCATGACTCAGTCGCATCCAGAATTCTCCGTCTTCGGACAGAAACTGACGGGCGATATTGGCATTTACGGTCTCATGGAAGACCTCGGTCGGGCCATGACCACA
>JACKHO010000020.1 GCA_020638955.1 Planctomycetaceae bacterium
CATCAGCCCGGCTCACAGTAGCTGCAAGACCAGCCTCCTTGCGTGGCGTGAACCAGCTTGGTATCACCAACTGAATTGATGTGTTTCTGCCCTGCGCGGGTCGGCATGGATGCAGTTCCAGACGGGCTTTTTTTACGACGGAATTCAAGGGTTGTCACCAATGCCTCCACGACGAACTTCTCGCGCCGCACGGCGCCAACCGGCTCTCTTTCGCTGTGCCCAGGAGCTTGAGCAGAAGATCATGTTGGATGGCACGCTGGCAGCCTATAACGGCACTCGAGTCAACGCGGTCAGTGACGCGGTGGCCAACGCACCTCAAATCCCGTTGTCCGTCAATGGACATGAGCAAATGACGGGCGACCAAATTGTCGTCTCATATTGGTACCACACAAATGACTATCGAGATCAATTCGTTCTCGACTCGAATGGCACGTTTCGCATCCGCCACAGCGACAACGACGTCGCGCCCGCGGACGCAGATTCGTTTGGCGCAAGTTTCACATTGCCACCCGGCCTCGTTATCAACAACGGCAGTGGACCAGAGTATTTCCTCGGGTCGCGTCTTACGTCACTGGATCTCATTACGACGAACAGTCGAGAAGTGCGAATTATTGCGAACGGAAACCCATTGAATGCGCAGTGTGAAATCCTCAATGGGGTCGACTTGGAGTGGACCATTATCATCCTTAGGACCACAATCGCAGACAGGCTGGCAGCGACCATCGAAACCCGCATGACGGTTTCGGAGACCATTAACCTTGACCCGACGGCGGTGGCGAATGCCGAGGCGTTCCGCGTCATTATGGCCAACAGTTCAAACGTGCCCGCTAACCGGACAAGCCTCGGCGTCCCCGCGCACGACTCCGATCAACTGGTCGTGGCAGAGAATTCCCGAATTCTGGCCGATGTCGACCTCGGCACCCAAACGCCCAACACACCATTCTTCCCTGGTGGTCTACCCGCTTCCAGCTTCGCGTTAAACCAAAGGCAGGCAGCCCCAACAAACGGTGACCCACCCAGTTTTGCCATCGACCTGTCCGTCGGCGCTCCATCATTTCGTGTTCAGGGATATCGGACCGATGGTCCAGATATCGACGAGAACTCAGACAATCTCAGCGTCTGGGTATCTCGCGACACGGCGGGGGGAACGGTTGCAGCAGGTTCGTTCCTGTTTTGGCAACATAGTGTTCGGGCTTTTGATAATCCTGCCTACAATGCGACTGACGAGGTTGGGGCGTGGAATCCACAGTTGAACAGCTTTTCATTCCGAGACGGCACCGCATTCACGCAGAACCGAGTGATCTTACCCGCCAGTACAGACTGGACCTTCCTGCAGGGCGATTTCGACAACGATCACTTCGACGAAATTGCTGCCTTCAATGGCGAAACAGGTCGCTGGTTTCTCATTAGCGATGAATCCACAGGTCCTGACTCCCATCCCACCCTCACTGTCCTGGATAAGTGGGCATCCAACGCAGCGGCAGGCTGGTCCAATTTTCAGGTTGCCGACTTCAACGGCGACGGTCGCGATGACATTCTCGCACAAACCAGCGGCGGACAGCTCTGGGGTGCCCTGTCGACGGGTGACCGTTTTGTGAATCATTACTTTGGTCGCTGGACAACAGCCGGCTGGGTCACATTGCAGGCCGGAGATTTCAACGGAGACGGCCTGGCCGATTTGGCAGGGCTGCGGGAAAGTGGCCAGTGGGTTATTGGACTCTCCAATGGCGACCGCCTCAACGACTTTCACTATGGAAGGTGGAACGGAGCAGCAGGCTGGCACCACTTCCGTCTCGCGGACTTCGACAAAGACGGAGACGTGGACATCCTCGCCCAAACGGACAGTGGCTTCTGGTGGGTGGCCTCGCTCGATGAAGCTTTGGTCCTCCGCTCCCACTTTGCCATGAAACTGCCAACCAACGCTGAGGACGATAACGCACTGCTCGGCGACTTCAACGGCGATGGCTGGATGGACCTTGCAGGACGAAATGCAATTGGCGAGTGGAACATCTCCCTGAACGACGGCATCGGACAACTGCTCACCCCCACGGTGTGGTGGACTTCGTCCACAGAATTCACGTGGGGATTCGCCGCTGGTGATTTGGATGGCAACGGCATGACCGACATTGCCGCCTACCGCGACTTGGATGGTCAGTGGTTCCGGATAACATCCACCGGCTCAGAGTTCTCTAACGCAATTCCCTGGAGGAAATGGGACACATTCACCAGAACAGAATTCCTGTTCGGCGGCGATTTTCGTGAAAGCACGCTCTTGTAAAAACACACCGGCTTCGCGGATTGTGGCCTTGTAAACCTCACCCCCATCCACAGAATCCCGTCCTTGTCAGACAGGATTGGGCGTGGTCAGCTGCCTCCCACAGGACGCTTTCTTGCAGACACACGGCAGCCCTGAAATCAGAATTCTCATGTCGCATCTGAACCGTTTTCTTTGATCCTCTCCCGACAAAACATCGTTACTTCATGAAGTACCTCACGGAAAGGAGAGGCCTCATGGACCTTGTCAAAATGACTTGCGGAAGTTGCGGCGGACCACTGGAAGTTCAGGAAGACGTAAAGTTCGTCACTTGTGGCTTTTGTGGATCGCAACTCGAAGTACATGTCAACGAAACCGCACGGTGGTCTGAGGTTAGGAAAGTCGTCGAGGAGCACTCTGCCTACATTGAACAGCTCAAGCTGCAGGACGAGCTAAAACGGGTTGATCAGCAATGGAAGGAGACTCGCAAGAGTTTTCGGGGACCATTCAACGGACTGCAGCCACAGGCTTCAGGCCAAATTGGCCTATTCGTGCTCGCACTGGTTTTTGCGATTTCGACGACATGCATCGCGACAGGCTGGATGATCAAAACCCACTCCACGCGCACACCATCTGCACAAGACATTGCTGAACACAGAAAATCCAAATCACGTATAGACTTCGAGAGCAACAGTAACTCGCTTGAGAGGATTCCAAAAATCCTTTCGCCAGACCCGAGGGAACGTCGCGACGAAATCCTGCGAGAGCGGGAGACTTCCAAGAGGTTTGTGTTTGCATCCTTCGTTGTCTACATGTTACCAGCAATGGCGTACGCACTTCACAGAGAAGAAATGGAGCGGTTCAAAGGCTTCTCTGCTGCTAAGGAGCAGTACCTCAGTTGCCGGGCGGAAATTGAGTCCGCGATCAGGCGACTAACAAGCGACATTGCGAGTAGAGATTCCTCGTCAGCACAGACCCCGCCTCCATTGCATGAGTGACGGCCTCAATCTTGGTTACGAGTTGAATTGGGCCATGGTCAGGTTGTTCGGCAGGTCGACATGCTCGTAGGCCGAATCTCGACGAGACGGCGTACTCCTCGGCATTACGATGTTCAACAGCGAACAACGTGTGGGCCAACGATTG
>JACKHO010000021.1 GCA_020638955.1 Planctomycetaceae bacterium
CCGGTACAACGGAAGTAGTCCCAGATCGCACAATTCCCTCACAAGTTTCTCCTTGCGATCGATTATGTTTTCGGTGACATTGTCGCAATCAACTCCACGCGACAGCATGAACTCAATAATGTCGTAGACTGAATCGGCCAGATAGAGCACGTCCCAAGTTGCGACGACAAGGATCGCTTTCCCATCGGCACAGATGTAAAGAAAGCCGCGATTGTCAGGTGTTCCAGCCCAAATCAATGAGTTGGCAGTCGCAACGAGGCAGGGCAACTCCCCAAAACGTGAGAGGAACTCGACGTCCCTCCGACACCGGCCAGACTTACGTCCACCTCCGTACTTAGGGCAATCAAACGGGCTTGTATTCGATAGGACAAGCAACGACGAAGGTCCCGTCAGGGAAATTCGTTCCGAATCCAAGTCCAGCTGGAGCCCACCGAACCGGGTCAAGAACTCCTCAGCGGCAGAGTGTATCGGATAGAAAGACATCCACATTCGCCACTTCAACAGCCAAGGTGTATAGCCTTCGCGTTGTGTCCAGCCCAATTGCTTGATTTGCTGGTCGAACCGGGGACCAGTTTTGTCCAAGGTCATTGCTCATCCAATGTTCCCAAGCGGTGTGCAGTCATCATCGCGTCAGTGAGGTGAGATTGCCACGTAGTGTGATGCTGGTCAATCCTTCTTGTGCCGCTGGATGATTTCCACGGCCTCTTCGGGCGAGTCGGTGACGTGGACGAGGTCGAGGTCGCCAGATCCGATGGTCCCTTCTGCAATGAGACGGTCTCTGATGAAGTCCCGCAGCGGTTCCCAAAACTCCGATCCCATAGCGATGATGGGGAACGACTCAATTTTCTTCGTCTGCATGAGCGTCGCGGCTTCAAACACTTCATCGAGCGTTCCCAGCCCGCCGGGCATTACGACGAATGCTTGCGAATACTTGACGAGCATGACCTTCCGGACGAAGAAATGTTCGAAGTGCACATAGCGGTCGAGGTAGGGATTCGGCTCCTGCTCGACAGGTAAGTGAATATTGCAACCAATACTCAGCCCACCCGCTTCCCGCGCTCCGCGATTTGCCGCTTCCATGATTCCCGGACCGCCACCAGTCATGACGGCGTATTCCGCTTCGGCGAGCTTGGCCCCCAGCGCCCGTGCCATTTCGTAGTAGCGATGCCCTTCCTTGAACCGCGCCGAGCCGAACACCGTGACGCAGGGATCCTGGATATTCAGACCAGAAAACCCATGAACGAACTCCAGGAAAATCCGGCCCGCGTGAGCCAGCTCCTCGTCCCGATCCCGCCCGCCATGCAGGAATACCTTTTCAACAGAGGCATCAGAGCCTCCCAACCATTTTTGACTACCGTTCGGACTCACGATATTCCATCCCAGAAAAAGTAACATCTGCTGCAATCTCAGCCGACGTTACCGCCTGTTGGAGAAATGCGTCAACCGGAATGTGAGACGTATCACAAGGACGGAAGCGACCGTCAGCTACGCCTTAAGCGTAATCAATCTATTCCCCCCTGATCGGCACTTCCATTACGAGCGATGCCTCTTCCATAACTCACGAGTAGCC
>JACKHO010000022.1 GCA_020638955.1 Planctomycetaceae bacterium
AGGCTGTGAATTTATGTTTGGTGGTTTTGCAGAACGAATTGGACTCCCTCGGGTCGTGACTGAAGATTGGTGTTTCGGTTTGGGAGTCGTTATGGAACAGACTGCGAAGGATCCTGCCGTTCGGTATCAGCGAGCCGAACGGCGGCAAATCGAGTGGCGACCGTTGTCGTTGGATCAACTTCTGCCGGAGGATCACACGGCCCGGTTGATTTGGGCGTATGTGGAAGCGCTTGATTTGAAAGAGTTGTATAAAAAGATTCAGGCCCATGAGCATGGTCCTGGTCGAAATCCGATTGATCCGAAGATTCTGCTGGCATTGTGGCTGCTGGCCACAATTGATGGATTCAGTTCGGCACGGCGTCTGGACAAGCTGTGCAAGGAGCATTTGGGGTATTTGTGGCTGTGCGGTGGTGTCACGGTCAATTACCACACGTTGGCAGACTTTCGCGTGGAACACGTCGAGGTTCTGGATGGACTGCTGACGCAAAGCGTGGCGACGCTCTTGCATCAGGGGTTGGTCGAACTCACACGTGTGGCTCAGGATGGCATGCGGGTACGAGCTTCGGCGGGGAGTGCGTCGTTTCGACGTCACGCAACATTGCAGGAATGCCTGAAGGAAGCCCAAGAGCACCTGGAAGAACTTCAACGCGAAGCTGAGTCGGGAAGCGAAGACCGCCGTGTGCGTGCTGCAAGAGAGCGTGCTGCACGCGACCGCAAGGAACGTATCGAAGCAGCACTGGCCGAACGGGAGTCGCTGGTTCCCAAGATGGAGCGACGTAAGAAAGGGTCTGGCGAAAACGCTCGTGCTTCGATGACTGATGCACAAGCCCGCAAGATGAAGATGGGCGATGGAGGTTTTCGTCCCGCTTACAATGTGCAATTTGCGACCGCAACCGATTCGCTGGTGATCGTCGGGGTGGACGTGGTCAACGCAGGAACCGATGGCGGCCAGATGAAACCGATGGCCGATCAAATACAAAAGCGATACGGCAAACGTCCCGACGAGTATCTGGCAGATGGGGGCTTTGTCAATCTCGAAGACATCACCGTTCTGGAACGAGCTGGTATGACGACGTATCTCCCAATCATGGAACAGGAGCAGAAACGGGCCAAAGGAATTGACCCATTCGCCCCCATCAAAGGAGACAGTGAGGAGGTCAAGAACTGGCGGTCTCGCATGGGGACCGAAGTCGCCCAAACGATCTACAAACAGCGCACAGCAACCGCGGAGTTTCCCAATGCCGGTTGTCGCAACCGTGGCTTAAATCAATTTCGAGTGCGAGGTCTGTTCAAAGCCAAAGCCGTGAGCCTGCTTCACGCCCTGGCCCACAACTTTCAACGGATGTTGGCACTCTCCTCGCCGGCATAATCGAGGATCACCTGGCCAAACACAACTTTCGTAGCCCTGAACGTCTCAACTGGACCGGCTGGCACCGCCTGCCTGAAACATCCAGCAAAGAAAAACTCGGCCAAAACTCACAACTAGACACGACTCACCCCGGTCACTCAAAAAATGACCCGCCGGTATCGAAAAGAATTCCCTCCACGACATAAATTCACAGCCT
>JACKHO010000003.1 GCA_020638955.1 Planctomycetaceae bacterium
TCCTGCTGCTGCACCACCAGCCGCTGGCTGACTCGGCTTTTTCTTGGCTGGCTTGCCCGACATCGAGGCACCGCAGAACGGGCAATCTTCGACGTCATCTTCAAGCACCGAGGCCTGACAGGTGGGGCAGGTTCGGAATTCCATGGAGAGTCTCTTACTGTTTTGGAATGACAATCACCACATAGCCTTAGGAGCTATACGTTCAATGCCATGCTCTACAAACAAGGGTATTCAGGTGCCCAGATTGTGGACGAGCCCGAATTGGACCTCGGGCAAACGAAAGTATCGATATGGTAACCACTTCCAGAAATACTTGGAATTGTTCCTCGAATTGGACGCGAATAACCTGTGGCGAAGTTCCAACGGAATGGTTTGAACCGCTCAGACCACGAAAAAATGCGACATGGGTGCGGTATTTGCTAGTCAGTACGCGTACATGGCCCGGATGACGCCATCGTGGATGTAACACGTGTCATCGGAGCTGTTTGTGAGAACTATTCCTGATTCTCGCACGGACAAACGACTGGAATTCCAGTCTTGGCTTATCTCATTCGCGTATTGAAACTGCCGTTTTGACAGACATGAACACGCCTGAAGATCACAACGATATTCCGTCTGATTCCGAATCAGAAGGAACCTCAGCCGCAGCAACTCCCGGCGACGGAGAGTCTCTGACACTTGAGCAGCAGCTTGAACAAGCCATTGCTGCTCAAGCGGATGCTTGGGACCGTTTTTTGCGAACTCAGGCCGACCTCGAAAACTACCGAAAACGCGTTAGTCGAGAGCGGGAAGAGGATCGAAAGTATTGCGTCTTGCCGCTGGTTCGTGATTTGCTTCCTCAAATCGACAATTTGAATCGTGCGATCGAAGCCTGCCAGAAGGCAAGCCCGGAAGCGGACTCACCTGCAGCGGGATTGCTGCAGGGCGTACAAATGGTGATGGGAGAAATGGTCTCGGTGCTGGGACGATACGGAACCACCCCCATCAAGGCTGAAGGGGAAGCGTTTGACCCCACTGTGCACGAAGCACTCCAGCAGGTGCCGTCGAACGAACACCCTCCCATGACCGTCATGATGGAATACGAACGGGGCTATTTGTTGCACGATCGAGTCATACGACCGAGCAAGGTCATTGTGTCCGTTGCCCCACCTCAGGCGAGTGACGCGGCAGAGTAGTGCTGCTCCTCCCGATTTTCCCACAACTGAACCATTTCTCATTGTCATGCCGACCTACGATTACATTTGCAAAGCGTGCTCCCACGAGTGGGAGGAATTCCAGTCCATTAAAGCCAAGCCGAGCCGGAAGTGCCCCGAGTGCGGGAAGCTGAAGGCCGAACGGCAAATTGGCACGGGGGCTGGAATCATTTTCAAGGGATCGGGGTTCTACATCACCGATTACCGCAGCGATTCCTACAAGGCCGCCGCCTCTGGTGATGCTCCGAAGACCGAGAGCAAATCATCTGACTCGTCGAAATCGAGTTCCAGCGATAGCAGCAGTTCCTCATCGTCGAAATCTGCGGAATAGCGATCCGATTAACGGCATGATGAACTGGAGATTTGTAGGGTGTGTGAAGCAAGTCACCGTGTTTTGGTGGGTTACGTCCGCGAATGTCGCGCCATAAAACGAACACCCTGTTTTTCGGGTTGAGTGACTTGCGTAACGCACCGATCTGATTGACGCGGACTGCACCCACCCTACGAATAATTCTGGCTAACGACGCACAGAACTGGAGTCGGCGCGAAGCGACAGATTCGTCAGAATTAACTCTGTCGCATAGGCCGAAAAGGATCTGTCCGCATGCACTATTTTGTTCGCCGTCCCTGGGACTTACCGCAGCATCTTCACACCGAGAAGAATGTCTTTGATGATCGCGGTCGACATCGGCGCGACTTCCTCAAGGCCGTTTACGGCGGCATGGGTGGTATCGCCCTGGGAAGTTTGCTGAGTGGCTGCGAAGGGCCCTCGCTCGATGAACTTCAAGTGGCGGGCGCTTCCGAAGTCAACGCCTCCCTCTTCCCGGCAACACGCAATGCCGACTTTGAATATGGTCGCGACGAAACCGACCGACGCGAGGCGGCACAGTTCACGAACTTCTACGAATTCAGCGGCAGCAAATCGGTCTACAAGTACATCGACAGCTTTCAGCCACTGCCATGGTCTGTGGAAGTAACCGGGTTGTGTGCAAAACCGCAGAAGTTTGATCTTGATGATTTGCTCAAGTTGACCGACCTCGAAGAGCGGGCTTATCGGCACCGCTGCGTCGAGACGTGGGCCATGACGGTGCCCTGGACGGGTTACCCGCTGCGGTCACTACTGGAAAAAGTTGAGCCGAACCCGAAGGCTAAGTTCGTGCGGTTCGAAACGTTTAATCGCCCGCAGGAAGCGACGCGGATGCGTAGCAGCAGCTTCCCCTGGCCCTACAACGAAGGCCTGACCATTGCCGAAGCGATGAACGAGCTCGCGTTTCTGACGTTCGGGATTTATGGCGAGCCACTGCTCAAACAGCATGGCGCGCCGGTCCGGTTGGTGCTCCCGTGGAAGTACGGATTCAAAAGCATTAAGTCGATTGTGAAAATCGAACTGACCGACGAACAACCCGCCACGTTCTGGAATACCGTAAATCCTCACGAGTACAAGTTTGAAGCGAATGTCGATCCTGCCGTGCCGCATCCCCGCTGGAGTCAGGAACGTGAATGGATGCTGGGAACCAAAGAGCGATTCGACACTCAGCCCTACAACGGCTATGGTGATTGGGTCGCGAAGCTCTACTCCTGACGCCATTCGGCGCTGTGAAGGGTAAGTTTTGCCAGAGTTCGTAAACTTCAGAAAAGGTCCCCCATGCGCTCTGTATTGATGGCAACCGCGTTCGTGTCTCTGGTCACAGCGGCGCACGCCGAGGAAATTCGTCATTCGTTTTTTGTGGCCGGGCCCTCGTTCACAGGGATTATTGACGAGTCCGGCGAACCGGTTTGGGATTCCGGTCGGGCTGGCGCGCGAGATGGATTTGTGCTCCCCAACGGTAATGTGCTCATTGCCTGGGGAAACGAAGTGAAAGAATTCACGCGCGAGAAAGAAGTCGTTTTTCACTATGCGAAGTCGGAAGTGAACCAGGAAATCGGCACCGTTCAGCGATTGGCCAACGGGAATACGCTCATCACCGAATTGGGGAAAGAGCCGCGTTTGTTCGAATTGAACTCTGCTGGCGAAACCGTGGTGAATGTCGTGCTGCAACCGGAGACGAACAACTTCCACATGCAAACTCGCATGGCCCGCAAGCTGCCGAGTGGCGACTACCTCGTTCCACACCTCCTGGCATTCAAGGTGAAGCAGTACAGCCCGTCCGGCGAAGTCAGTCGCCAGATTCCAACCGACTTGGATTCACTCGGAGGCCGACCCGCTGAGAACTGGCCATTCACAGCCATTCAACTGGACGGAGGACGGATTCTCGTCACGCTGACGCACGGCAACAAAGTTGTCGAGTTCGATGCCGACGGTAAGGTCGTCTGGAAAGTCGACAACGACGACATCCAGGGCCGCCCGTTTGTTGATCCCTGCGGCGCTCAACGCCTGCCGAATGGCAACACAGTTATTGCCAGCTACGGGGCACAAAAGGGAATCAAAGTGTTCGAAGTCACACCCGACAAGAAACTCGTCTGGCACTATTCAGGACCACACCGCGCTCATGAAATTCAGGTGCTGACGACGAATGGTGAACCAGTTCCCGGCCCACCGCTTAAGTGACAGGTTTCGAAGGTCAGGTGAATCCGCCCTCGCGCGTGAGCTATTCGTTCAGTTCACGCTGCGCGGCAGCAATCGCCTGTGTCATCAGGCCGACTGCGGGTAGGGTAATTGCCAGTTGTTCACGAAGTGGCATGAGGTATTCTTCCTCCAGTTTGCGGGCGCGTTCATCTCGCCACACTTCGCGTGTGTTTTCCCAGCGTTCCATGAGCACATCCACCGCTTCCTGAAGTCGGCCGGCGCTTGACTGAAGATTTCCGAGATTCATGTCTTCCGTCCTTTGAGCGACTCAAGGTCATTTCTTCTTTGGTGGACCATCCAGTGCCCGAATGGGAAAGAGCTCCGACGGCACATGCTGCTGTGCCATCAGTTCTTCCAGGTGGGTAACAACATCGGGGTGGTCGGCAGCAACGTCTTTGCTTTCGGAGACATCTGCCTTCAAATCGTAGAGTTCCGTTTTCAGATTTCCTCGGGCCATGCCCTGACGAATGGCTTTCCAATTTCCTTCGCGAACACTTTGCTGCCCTCCATACCCAGCAAATTCCCGGTACAGGAAGGGTCGCTGTTGTTGCTCTCCATGAAACAACAACGGGACGAGGCTGACACCATCAACATCTTTCGGGATGTTTTTGGCCGCGCCGACGGCATCGAGAATTGTTGGCAGCCAGTCTTCGAAGCCGCTGACGAAATCGCTTGTTGTGTCGGGCTTCACGTGACCCGGCCATTTGACAATCGCGGGCACGCGCACGCCCCCTTCATAGAGTGAACCTTTGAGGCCCCGCAGTTCGCCCACGCTTTCAAAGAAGTCGAAATCGACTTCTTCATCCAGGTGCGTTGTGCCGTTGTCGGAACTGAAAATGACAATGGTGTTGTCACTCAGTTTGAGTTCGTCCAGCAGATCGACGACGTCTCCCACATCTGAGTCGAGGTGCGAGATCATCGCAGCATAGGCAGCACGCGGTGTGAAGTGCGGAGTATAGCCACCTTTGGCTCGCGTGAAGGGAGGATCATTCCAACCCAGGTCGGTGTACTGCTTCAGTTCCTCATCGGGCACGTGCAATGCCACGTGCGGAATGACTGAGGGATAGAACAAAAAGAACGGTCGTTCCTGGTTCTGCTTAATGAACTCCAACGCGGCCTGATGAATACGGTTCGGAGCGTAGTCAGTCCCCTTGTACATGTCGTAGCTGCGAGGATCGCTCGGATCGGCTCCTTCTTTCAGGCCCCCGTGGCCTGGGATTTCGGGATTGTTGTTGAGCAAAATGTGTTTGTCGTTATCCCACAAGTACGAGGGATAGTAGCTGTGGGCATGTGCCTGGCAGTTGTAGCCAAAGAATCGATTGATTCCCTGACGCAACGGCTCGCCCGAAGAGTCGGGACCCCCAAGTCCCCATTTGCCAAATGCACCGGTCACATAGCCCTGTTCTTGCAGCAACTCGGCCAGTGTCACTTCACTCGCTGGAATGGGCTGCTGTCCTTCGGGTGGCGTCGACTTGTTGTCACGCACGAACGCGTGTCCGGGATGCTTTCCCGTCATCAGCACGCAGCGAGAAGGGGCACACACAGCATTCCCGCTGTAATGCTGCGTCAGCTTCACTCCCTGTGAGGCGAGTTCATCAATTCGCGGAGTACGAATGAGCTTCTGCCCATAGCAGCCAAGTTCTCGATAGCCCAAATCATCTGCGATAATCAACACCACGTTCGGCTTCTTCGGTGGCAACTCTGCTTGGGCGAGCGAAGGGAGGACCACGCATGTGAACGCGAACATCGCAAACAACAGGCGGATAGATTTGTGAGCTTGAAAGTGTGCGAGCATTTGCAACCAGTAAACGTTGAAGTGAACGAGGAAAGCACAATGGCAAACAAAGAAAGTTTATTGTCACCCGTCGACGCGGCGAGGTCAAACCTCAAACGAGAGCGTCAGGCTCACGTCACCGTTGCCTCCGTAATTTCAATTCGTTTGGCAGGATAAGAGCCGGTACAATGACGGTACGTCATTTGCAGACTTACCGTGTGCCTGACAGAAGGGCATCCCGTTGCCCGGGATGCGTACCGAGATCGAGGAATTGATTCCACATGCGTGGATACTGGTTGTTATTCGTGTTGACCTTCGCATCCCTGGATTCGGGACTTGCGAAGGCCGCTGAAGTTCCAGCCGAGGGTGATTTGCCTGACGATACAGTTATCGCGGGAGCCACACTCGCCGACTGGCGGACTCGGATGAAAAACCTGAATCCGAACGATCCCGGCGCCGTCCAATACGTTCCGGGAATGGTGGAGCTCGTCGGCAATGAACAGCTCCCCTGGTTCACGCGGCGGCAGGCTGCGCTCACTATGGCGCGCATGGGCGGACCCGCGCGTGCAGCCGTACCAATGCTTGGCAAACTGTTGGCCCGGGAAGATTCCGAGATTACTCAACTCTGGATTCTCAAGGCCGTATCGCTCTTTGGGCCGGTGGCAGAAGAACTCGCCCCACAGCTTGCAATTCTCGTCCGCGACAGCAATCAGAAACACTTACTACGGACTGCCGCGCTGGAAGCACTCGCCCGGATTGGCCCGCAGGAACCGGTAGTCATTCCCGTCCTGCTGGAAGGACTGCGAGGACAGTTGCCGGCAGCCAACGAACAGGCACAGCGGGAATTGCAAATGACCACAGCGGACGTCGTCTCCCTATTGGGACCGCACGCCGCACCGGCACTGCCGGACCTCATTCGGCTCTGCAATTCCGACTGGGATTTGATTCGCCTCTCAGCAGTCACCACCATTGGCTCCAGCGGACCCGCAGCGGAAATTGCCATCCCAACACTCGGCGATGTCATTCTGTTCGACGACGCTGATGAAGTCCGCGATGCAGCCGCGGTCTCGCTCGCCAAAATCGGGGGACGTGGTTTGAACGTCTTTCGTCAGCTCGTCACCGATGAAGACTTTGCCGTTCGCTCACGGGTGATGATTGGGTTGAGTTCCATGCCATCACCGCCGGTCGATTTGCTGCATGCCGTGTTGGAGGATGTCGATCCGCTGTTGCGGGTACAGGCTGCGAAGAAGCTGTTACCCGTTCCCGAACAACGGAAGCGGGCACTGGAGGTGATTTACGCCAATATGAAGAGTCAAAACGCCCAGGTGCAACGGCTGTCGTACACAACACTTCGAGACAATCTGACGCTGTGGGATCCTGCCGACGCGGCGTTTTCCGCACTGCTGACACACAACGATCAGCAAACCAGAAAGCTGGCAGAACGACTCGTTGCCTTGCGGCAGACGGAGTAAAAACTCGTCTTGCCCAGATGAGCAAGGGTACGGTAATGCTAAATGAGCCGTTTCCCACCAAGTATGAATGAGGACTCTCGCTTTCCCTGCATATTCCATCATTATCGCTGAGACACTGTCATCACAGTTCAACCGATTTGTCACATTGAACGCCTATCAACTGGCTGGTCATGTTGCGAATCTTGGATTTTGGTCGGACGAAGTCGCTCACTGCTTGAATGTCCTCGACCAGTACCGTTCTCGCTTCGAACGACTCGCCGAAGCTCAACGGCGGCACGTGGCAGAACGAGGCACAATTGAGTTTGAACATCAAGACGTATGGGGAGAAACGGCGAAGGCACCGCCGCGCCCAAGAAACTTGTCAGATCGCGATCGATTGGCCGCTCGTGCCGCTCTGTGTGATTCCTTCTATCGATTTCTCATTCGATGCCATAAGTCACGTCTCATTGAAGAACAGACGCTGCGTCAGGAATGTGTCCGTCATTCCATCAGTGTCGATTCCCACGACCTTCGCTGACAGTTGTTGCCGTCGTAAAAGCGCTCAGGGCCTGGAAAAACTCGTCTTTCCCTGAAATCCAATTCCCGGCAAAATGCGGCCCCGTGGGGTTTCGACTTCCGCGCTGAACATTGGACGTTCCGCAACCGGGTCTCCGAAATGACTGATTTAGAAAGCCTCGCACAAAGAATTCGCATTCACGTATTGCGAATGACCAGCCAGGGCGGAAGTTCGCATATTGGCTCCGCTTTCTCCATGGTCGACATTATGGCCGCATTGTATGGCCGTGTACTGAACGTTGATCCGAAGAATCCTCGCAAGGCCAATCGTGACCGGTTCATTCTGAGCAAGGGACACGCGGGAGCCGCCGTCTACGCCACATTGGCCGAGTGTGGATTCTTTCCCGTCGAGTGGCTGAAATCACACTACCAGGATGGTTCGTACCTGAGCGGACACGTGTCTCACAAAGGGATTCCCGGCGTCGAGTTTTCGACGGGATCACTCGGGCACGGGCTGGGTGTGGCTGCTGGAATGGCGTTGGCCGCCAAGCAGAAGGAAGAATCACACCGGGTCGTTTGCCTGCTGAGTGATGGTGAGTGCGACGAAGGTTCCAACTGGGAAGCCATTCTGTTTGCCGCGCATCACAAGCTGGACAATCTGATGGCAATTATCGACTACAACAAAATTCAAAGCCTGGCACCTGTGCAGGAGACGTTGGCTCTGGAGCCATTTACCGACAAGTGGCGTTCCTTTGGCTGGTCGGTCGTGGAGACGGACGGGCACGATTTCCCGCAACTGACCACTGCTCTGGGGAGCTGCCACCAACAGGCCGGGCAACCGACCGTTGTTATTGCGCACACGACCAAAGGGAAAGGCGTTTCCTTTATGGAGAACAGTGTGCTTTGGCATTATCGCACGGCACGAGGCGACGAGTTTGATGCCGCTCTCCGTGAACTGCAGAAGGCCGCCTGACTTTTCGCCGCTGACAATCTGAATTCAGAATATTTCCTCCCATGCGTGACACGTTCATCAAGCGACTGTGCGAACTCGCCGAAGAAGATCCGGCGATTATGCTCATTACCGGTGACCTCGGTTTCAAAGTGCTTGATGAGTTTCGTGACCGGTTTCCGAAGCAGTTTCTCAATGCCGGAATCGCGGAACAGAACATGACCGGCCTCGCGACCGGATTGGCGCTCGAAGGGTACACCGTCTTCACGTATTCCATTGCGAACTTCACGTTCATGCGGTGCCTGGAACAAATTCGTAACGACGCTGCGTACCACGACTGCAATGTCAACGTGGTCTCGGTCGGCGGGGGCTTCAGTTATGGATCACTCGGGATTTCGCATCATGCCACCGAAGATTTGACCATTATGCGGTCACTCCCAAACGTCGAAGTACTGGCGCCGTGCGACAACTGGGAAACGACAGAGCTGACCACCGAAATGGCGAAACGCCCCGGTGTGTCGTATCTGCGACTCGACAAGTCGACCGCCGGCGAAACACAGCGACCGGGCGAGACATTTGAGTACGGCAAGGCGCGAGTTCTGCGCGAAGGGTCTGACGTCACCCTTGCCGGCGCGGGAGGCATAGTGGGCGACGTTCTGAAAGCCGCCGACGCACTGGCGCAGGAAGGCATTTCGGCACGTGTATTGAGTTTGCATACCGTGAAGCCACTCGACACCGACACACTGGCAAGTGCATGCCGGGAGACGGGCGGACTCATTACCGTAGAAGAACACACCATTGAAGGTGGCCTGGGCGGCGCTGTTGCCGAGGCGCTCTTTGAACAAGGCGTGCAGCCTGGATTCTTTCACCGTGTCGGGCTCCGTGCAGGATTCTCCTCGACCGTGGGATCGCAACAATACTTGCGGTCTGTCTACGGGCTCGATGCGAACGCCATTGCAGATGCAGTCCGTCAACGTGTCGAAAGACGCAAACTCCGCCGCGCGGCATAACGCTGGCTACTCTTCGTCAACCTCATCGTCGACTGGTTCCGCACTGTAGTGCAGGCCGAACATTCCCAGCATTCCTGTGGGCGTGACGATCCCACAATCACTACAGCGGAACCACCAGGAATTGAACAAGTGTAGGGTTCGCCCGGTGAGACCTTCTTCGCCACAAACCGGGCAGTTCATCTTGGCGACATGATGCTGTTCGATCTTCCGGTTGTACCAACCGATGACTACCACAATGACTGCAAGTGGAGCCGCAGCAAGGGCCATCAGCAACCAGAAGACGAACTCGGATTCGAAGGCACCAGACAATCTGTAAAAGCAAAACGCCGGTAGCAAAAACGCTACCGGCGTGGCGAGTCTCTTCAGAATGAGGAACGTACGAAAGTTCATGAGCCCGAAGGCAGTGTCGGCTAATTACTGTGTACGGGACTTCATGAACTTCAGACCTTCCGTTGCCAGATGTTCTTCGCTGGGGAACATGCGACGCCAAATGCGCGTGGCGGCAGCGAGGTCTGGAAGAGCGAGGCCGAAGGCTTCAATCATGAGCCAGCCGTCGTAGCCAATTTCCTTCAGGCCTTCGAAGTTGGAATCCCAGTTAATGCCACCTTCGCCCGGCGTACTGCGGTCGTTTTCTGAGATGTGCACGTGGACAATTTGATCGGCGGCGGCTTTGATGGCCGACTTCGGGCACTTCTCTTCGATGTTCGCGTGGAACGTGTCGTACATCATTTTCAGGTTCGGATGGTTCACTTCGCGGCAGAACTTCGCGGCGTCTTCCGCGCAGTTCAGGAAGTAACATTCGAACCGGTTGAGGTATTCCACAACTAGCGTCACGTTCTGCTGCTGAGCATGGTCGGCAGCCTTTGCGAGGATTTCCTGCCCCCACTTCCATTCGTCATCAGTCCGACCAGTGCCGGTGAATTCGCCGAGGGCAGAGTGGATCGGACCGAGCAGATGCGTAGCACCAGCAGCCGCCACCATGTCGATCGCCTTCTTCAGGCGATCAAGTCCCGCCTGACGAATGGAGGCTTCCGGCGAGATCGGGTTTTCTTCTTTGGTGCAAACGGTAACGGCCGTCGCGCCCAGTTCGAGTTCCTGCAGCTTGGCTCCAATCTTCTGGAACATTTCCAGGTTCATGTCGAACACAGGAAGCTCAACGCCATCAAAGCCCCAGCCTTTGATTTGTTCGAGCAGCGGAAAATGGGACTCATCCACAGCGGCAGTCCACAACAGCAAATTCATCCCATATTTCATGGCTTGTTCTCCAACGAAACGCAAATCTTCATACACCGGCAGCGCAACGGCCCTGCCGTTTCACGAGTAGAAACTACAGACTTAATGCCCATTGGAATTGACCTTGCGCAGAAGGTCAAGCAGACCGGCCAATTCCAATTTGTTTTTCACATACAGTGACGGCTTTATTGCGACGAAATGGCCGCCTGTAAAGAAGCAGAGCGTTCCAACGGGAGGTCCGGAAATGATCCCGGACTGAAGAACACCCGGTGTGCAAACCATCGTCCCGGCCAGGTGTTGAACAAATAGAATCCGCACTCCATCAGCCAGCGGGACCGAATCATGGCGAGCATTCGACGCAGCCCGTTACGAATCCAGAATTTCTTCCGCATCCAACCGCCGTCATACGCTTTCAATACCTCCGCATCTCCCGAATGGAGCCAGGCATCGGCGACGACAGCCGCCGCCTGGGATTGTCGCAGGCAGGGATCCAGTCCACCTGCCGTCAATGGTGACACGGCTCCCGCGGCGTCTCCCAGCAACAGTCCGCGTTTGTTAATGAGTTGAGGCAGAACTCCGCCGACGGGTATGCGACCGCCGCGGCGGTCGACGAGCTGGCCTTTGTCGAGGGGGAATTGCTTCCGCATTTTCACGAGAAACTCATCGAGTGCCTCTCTGGGATGAAATCGATTCGCGTATCCGCCGACACCGACGTGGACTTCTTCTCCATCATGCACAAGCCATGCGATGTACCCCGGGGCCAGGACGGGATCGAGCCAGACGTGAAATCGGGGCTCGCCACCCATGGGGACGTCAGTGAAGACATGTTCGACACCGACAATCCATTCCTTGTTTTCACTGAGCCCGAGCTGCGAAGCCACGCGGCTGGTGGCTCCATCGGCTCCGATGACGAATCGGGTGTTGAGCGACCAGTGGTCTGAAGCAGTCATGAGGTTCAGCGTGGTCAGTGACTCATCATCGGAAGCTGAATTCAATGATTGAAACGCGGTGTCCAGAAACACGCTCACACCAGCCGTGCGAGCTCGATCGAGCCACGTGTTGTACAGGTGGCCCATTTTCCCGACGCGAAACTCCTCGAAGCGACTTTCGAGATTCAGGCTGCGTCCATAGGGAGAGTACAAGGTGACGTGTCGTACGGCAGGTCCGAGGCAGTCATCGGGCAGGTCGAATGACTCCAGCGTCCGACGCACAAAAATACCGGTCGTGTGTACTCCGTCGGCCAGATTGGACTTCCGGTCAATAATCGCAACACGACGTCCACGACTTGCCAAATCACGGGCCACTTCCAAACCAGCCAAGCCTGCTCCCACAACGGCAACGTCGAATTCCTGCATGAGATTTCTTTCCACTGTGACAGAATGTCTAGGCTCATCCCCATTCTGCGTTTCTCGCGATCAGATCACAATCCCAAAGTGGGAAATGCATCAAACCGCAAAAGGTGTTTTGTACTTGACAGTAATTGACTACCGTGTCAGTTTGCAGGTTCCCATGAGTGGCCCTGAGTGACCGTGAAAGTCTGAGAGATTTCCCAAATGAAATCACTTGATGCTGCAGACAAGCTGTGTGATGAGGCCCGTGTGGCCTTCAAGAAGCGGGACGTGGACCGAGCCCGAGAGCTGTTTGAACAGGCCATTGCGGCTGATTCGCGACACATTGCAGCGCACGAGGGATTGGCGTTTCTGTGCTTCTTCACTCGCGATTTGGAGCGTGCGGCGGAGTTGTTTTTGCGCGTGAGTCGTCTTGATCCTCGCCGGGCTGAGCCGCTCATCAACTTGGGTGCAGTGCACAATCGTCAGGAAGATTTTGCGGCGGCCGTGCGCGTGCTGCGGCAGGCACTCACAAAAGATCGCCGCAGTGCAGATGCGTACTACAACCTCGGCTTGGCGTATCGTGGACAAAAGCAGTACGGCATGGGAGTTTCGGCCTATAAAGAAGCCATTCGATTGCGTCCCGAGATGGTGGAGGCACACTGCAATTTGGGAAATGCGCTCATCGAAATGGGGAACCACTCGCAGGCCATTCGGGCGTTTGAGCGTGCACTGGAAATCGATCCGAGTTTCAAAAAGGCCCAAGGCGGGCTGGAGCGCGCTCGAATGAAAACCGACGAGGCGAAGCGGGCCATCAGTCCATTTGGTCGCCTTGTGGACATGGAGAAGATTGCGGAAAACGAAGCACAAATGGATCAGAAGTATCGCGACATGACGCCGAAGGAGCGATTCATGGACCGCGACCTCGTCCACCGCCTTTCCAAAGAGGCGGAACAATTAGGAGCGGGCTTTCTTTCGCAGGTTCGCGAAGAATTGGAAGTCGCACTCTTGTCCATTAGCCGGATTGTCAGCGAGAATCGTGACACGCACGAATGGCACAAAGAGGCTGGCGAACTGGAAACCGCCGTGGAACGGTTTCAACATGTTCAACAGACGCTGTTCCAGAAGGCGAATGAAATCCGGGATCATGAAGACTCACTCAAAGAGTCCTGAACAATGACGCGACCTCGGGTATCCTCTCCGCTCTCGACCGTCGTCATCTATTGAAATGTGGTAGCGGCCTGCTGCCGTTGCCGTCCAAGCGAAAAGTGAACACATGCTGACCCTTCGATTACAAGTTTCGCCTCGGCTAAACTTTCTGGTATTTCTGCTTCTGCTTTGGGGATGCAATCCACCAGCTCCGACAGCCAACAATGGCCAGACTCGAATTGTCGTGACAACGGGTATGGTGGGTGACTTGGTGCAGCATGTGGCGGGAGAACATGCGGAAGTTCTGACGCTGTACGATGCGGTCGATCCCCATCAGTACGCACCGACAGGCTCGGATATTAAGGAAATCATGTTGGCTGATGTTGTCTTCTATTCGGGACTCCATTTGGAAGGCCCGATGGCGGACGCGTTTGAAGGGAGAAGTCGACGCGGAGGAGAAATTCACGCCGTCACGGAACGGTTGGCGAAAGAGGATGTACGGACACCTGAAGGGAGCGAAGGACACCCTGATCCACACGTCTGGCATGATCCCATTCTGTGGGGCCAGTGTGCCCTTGATGTCGGTGAAATTCTCAGTGAAATCGATCCTGAACATGCAGCCGACTATCGCCAGAATGCATTGGATTATCAGCAACGTCTGAAGGAAATCGACGCCTTTGCGCAGCAGGTTCTGGGAGCCATTCCCGAGAAGCAGCGGCATCTTGTCACAGCGCACGACGCCTTCGAATACTTCGCCGGTCGCTACGGTCTGGAAGTCCGTTCGATTCAGGGAATTTCGACGATGTCACAGGCGGGATTATTTGATCAGGAACGACTCATCGACTTCATGGTCGAGAACCAGATTCCGATGATTTTTGTCGAGTCGACTGTACCTGAGAAGTTTGTGCGCCAGGTGATCGAGGGAGCCCACGTGAAGGGCTGGGAGGTACAGAAAGGAGACGTTCTGTACTCCGATGCCATGGGAACACCAGGTACCTACGAAGGAACGTACATTGGCATGCTGGACCACAACATTGCCACGATTGGCAAAGGTCTTGGCAGCAAATGGGAGGGACCGTTTTCGTTTCAGGAGTACGAGCAGCAACAGGCAGCGACTGCTACGGAACCAGCCAACTGAAATCCCAATCTTCGCCGGTCCAGTGAAACCGGGCACGCAGGTTCCCGGACCGCCGCAAGGCAAGCCAGTCCAGTTCTTTGATGGTGGCTTCCAGCACGGCAAAGTTTTCTCGGCCACCCGCCAGGTCATGCAACTGAATGGACATGGTTGGTACGACTGATGGCGTGTCGACTTTGGTACCCGGTGCGTCTTCACCAAGGTAGCAATGCAGACTCTCCGGACGGCTCGAATTCCAGAAGTGATCCACATCGGCACCGACAGATTTCACTTCAATTTCTGTGTGGGCGATGAGCTGGATGCGACCTACCGGATCATAAAACGTCCAAATGGCGGCAGAATGTTCACGCAGTTGTGCGACTTTAGGTGACCGGGCGTCAGTGAATGCGAACAACTTTCGCTGCTCACTGTCGACCGCACGCAGTACAACGCTGCGAGCTGTTGGTTCGCCGCGGAATTGATTCGACAGCACAGGTACACCCCACGCTTTTCCCGCCTGGTCGGCGGAGTCAGACAATCGCTGCCAGATATCGGTCAGGATTTCGTCGCGCGTGGGGATGTGTTCGTCCGTGAGCGACATTGCTACACAAGTTCTGGCATGGGCTCATGGACGGAAATGTATTGCGGACGACCGGCCAGATCTCGCAGTTTGGCTTCACCAGAGTCGATGCCAAGATGTCGATAGAGCGACGCCAGCACTTCTCCGAAGTGGACCGGTCGATCAGCGGCTTCGGCACCAAGACGATCCGTCGCGCCAATGACCTGTCCTGTTCTGAATCCACCACCTGCAATGAGGCCACCGCCAACCTGTGGCCAGTGGTCGCGTCCTCCATCGGGGTTGATCCGTGGCGTGCGCCCAAACTCACCCCAGGCAACGACGGCCACGTCGTCGGCTAATCCGCGTTCGTGCAGGTCTTCGATGAGTGCGCTCAAACCTTGATCGAATTGCGGGAGGTGCGTGTCTTTCAAGCCGCCGAAGTTGTTGCTGTGGAAATCCCAGCGTCCAAAGTTCAGAGTGACAACGCGGGCACCCGCTTCAACGAGTCGCCGCGCCATGAGAAAGTGTTCCAGGTTACGTGGAGCACCATCACCGAAGTTCTTTGGATCACCTTTGCCGTAACGTTCACGGACGTGCTCGGGCTCCTGTGAAATGTCGAGAGCTGAAGCGAGCGCGCTGGATGTGAGAATGTCGAACGCCGTCTGCGACATGGCATCCATGCCGTCCAGCGTCCCGGTGGCGTCGATGTCGCGTCGAATGGTGTCGAGGCTCGTCAGCAGCGACTTGCGATTGGCCAAACGCTCAGTTGAAATGTCTTTCAGAACCATGTCTTCACGCGATGGGCCTGAAGGACGAAAGGCTGAGTTCGCTACCCCGAGGAATCCTGGTAGCCCTGGCGATCCATAGGGAGGATGTCCCGCATCGGGGGAAAGTCCAATGAACGGTGGCACCGCCTGATTCTTTGGTCCCAGCATTTCTGAGACAACCGATCCAAACGAAGGCCAACCGCCGGGGGGCTGATTGACGGTGGTCCGACCGGTGTAGCAAATGAAGGAATCGTGCGAGCCGTTGGGGGATCCCACAACAGAACGAAGCGGGATGCACTTGTCCATAATCGCCGCCATGCGCGGCATGTGTTCGCAGATTTCAATCCCCGGAACACTCGTGGCAATGGGCTTGAATTCGCCGCGAATTTCGGAGGGGGCCTCCATTTTCAAATCGTACATGTCCTGATGCGAGGGCGCACCGCACATGTAAATCATGATGACCGCTTTGCGTGAGTTGCGAACTCCTGCGAGTTGTTCGGCCTGCAGCAACCGCGACAGTGTCAAACCGCCAACAGCCAAAGTTCCAATTCGCAGCATGTCACGACGGGTAATTCCGTCGCAGAGGGGTCGACCTTTTCCGAGAATGGAAAGCATAGGACTGCCTCCAAAGTTTGGCTGGGGGAGCCATCAGGTGGGAGAATGTGTGCTAAGGGCAAACCAGCACGACACTTAACTCTAACACGGGGTGAGGCGAGTCTCAATAGAGATGTCCTGCAACGAACCGTGAACTGTCAACACAGCATCCGGTTATTCACCTTCGCCGGTTTTGACTGATTCAAACATTTCTGCAATGACGTCTTCCAATGGACGTTCCTGTACGCCGACATCTTCAATGGAATACTGCGACAACAGTGCGGTAAGGACTTCCGGAATCCGTTTCCGTTCCACCTCCATTTTTACGCGAGGGAAAACTGACTCGATGACGTTGCCGTAGCGGTCTAATCCTGTCGGCGGAGTGGAGCCACCGAATTGAAGCTGGATGATTTTGTGACGGCTGAACTGTTCAACGATATCTTCCAACGCTCCGTCGTGTTTGATTTCCCCCTCATTGATGATGATCGCCCGGGAGCAGAGGGCTTCCACATCTTTCATGTAATGGCTCGTCAGAATGACCGTAATCTTCTGCTGTTCCTGATAGAACTTCAGAAAATCCTGTACGCGACGCTGGGAAACAACATCGAGTCCAATCGTCGGTTCGTCGAGTAGGAGTACTTCTGGGCTGTGCAGCAGCGCGGCAATGAGTTCCATCCGCATGCGCTCGCCGAGAGAGAGTTCCCGTACCGGCTGGCCGACGAGTTTTTTGACTTCGAGCAGACTGGTCAGTTCATCGATGCGGCGATCAAAGTCGTCCTGTGGAATGCGGTAAATCTCTTTGTGGAGCTGAAATGATTCCTGCGCTGGCAGGTCCCACCACAACTGGTTTTTTTGTCCCATCACCAGGGAAAACCTGCGGCGAAAGGCGTTTTCCCGCTGCCAGGGAACATGTCCCAAAACCTGAGCCGCACCTGACGTGGGGTAAATCAAGCCAGAGAGCAACTTGAGAGTGGTGGTCTTTCCAGCACCGTTCGGCCCCAGAAACGCGACCATTTCTCCCTCGTCGATCTGGAAGGAGACACTCTTTACCGCCTCGACAGTTTTGTACTCACGACGAAACAGCCCCACGACCGAGGCCCAGACCCCTTCCTGTTTGCGATAGACCTGATACGTCTTCGTCAGATTCTCTGCTTCGATTGCTGGCATGGCCGCATGTTAGCAGCGTCGGAGTGACAGGCGAAAGCGTCGGGTTCTTTCGAGCGCCTTGGTGCGGGCCAGTACGTTGCACCATGTCATACGGTGCGTAATACGTCGACCCATCAGTGCTTGTACCGCTTAGGGCGATTCAACTGATCGTGCCGACCGTAGCGATTGTGACGGTTCATCTAACGGTACCGTATTCCGACGATGAGTGACCTCTTGTTGTACCAGACGCAGCGGTCCTGCTTTAGAGGCCAGTTTGTGCCGGTCGATCCTGACGGCAGGTGTGGATTGAATGCACCTCACGTAGCGGTAGGACGCTTTCTGCAGAATTCGCCGAACAGCACATGCCGCGACAGGCTGAATGGGAAGTCTGGTTAATTTACGTAAGACACAGTTGATTTTTCCGGCGGGATGTGCCGAATCCAGAAGCGGTCGGATTCCAAAAGAAGTGGAATTCAATTTCTGGGGTTAAAGCGGAGAGGATTTAAGCCATGAAACGCGTATTCTGGATGCCGTTACTGGCAGCATTACTGATGCTGTCAGGATTCGGTCAGGCTCAAGCGGGCCTGTTCAACGGTGTGGGCCGTTATCGTTGCTGCCCACTGGTCAATTGTCGCCCGTTCGGCGACTACTGTCAGGCCCGGGTGGTCAGTTGCCCGAGCTACAAAACCGTTCGTGAGACGGTGTGGTGCACTGAGCAGTACACCGAATGCCAAACGGTTTACGATCATTGTGTCGAGAAGGTGCCAGTCACGTGCTCGCGCACTGTGTACGACACCTGCTACCGTGACGTCTGCCAAACGGTTCGCAAGCCGTGTTATCAGACGTGCTACCGCGACGTGTGCTACAACGTGCGTCGTCCCGTGTACAACACGTGCTACCGTGAAGTGTGCTGCCCGGTTCGCAAGCCGTGCTACCACACCTGTTACCGTGACGTGAACTACACTGTTTGCCGTCCCGTGTACAACACCTGCTACCGCGACTGCTGCTACACCGTGCGAGTTCCTCACTACTGCACGACGTACAAAGACGTTTGCTGCACCACGTACAAGACTGTTACCAACACCTGCTACCGCGATGTCTGCCGCACCGTGTTCCGTCCCGTGACGGAAACCAAGTGTGTGGAAGTTCAGTGTGGCGAATGGCAGACCGAGACCGTCACCGTTCCTGGTCCCGTCTGCTGCCAGCGTCGCTGCTGGTCGACTGGTCTGGGTCGTGTTGGCGGACTGCTCGGTCGGTTCCGTTTCGATCCCTGTGCTGGCTGCTGCGTGTATGACACGAACTGTGGCAACACTGGTTGTGACACCAACTGTGACATCGCCTGCGATGATCCCGGTTGCGATGATCCTTGCCGTCAGCAATGCCGCACCATTTGCCGTCGCGTCTGGGTTCCAAAGACCGTCACCAAGCAAGTTTGCTGCACTCGGATGGTTCCGGAAGTTGTGCACTGCAAAGTTCCTTACACCACCTGTACCCGCGTACCTTGCACCACGACTCGTCGTGTGCCTTGCACCACCTGCACCTGGTCATGTGAAACCCGCACTCGCCGCGTGCCTTACACCACCTGCTGCATGGTTCGTGAGTGCAAGACTCGTCGCGTCCCTTACACGACCTGCACCTGGAAGTGCGAAATGGTGAAGCGTCGTATTCCTTACACGACCTGCACCTGGACTTGCCAGACCGTGCATCGCCGAATTCCTTACACGACCTGCACCTGGACGTGTGAGACCGTGCACCGCAAAGTGCCTTACTGCGTGCCACGGACCGTTTGCGAAACCCGCATGGTCTGCCGCACGAAGTGTGTGCCACGTCAGGTCATGGTGACCAAGACTCGTTGTGTGCCAAAGGTCGTCTGCCGCCAGGTTCCTGTTGATCCTTGCTGCGATCCTGGCGACCCAGGTTGCGACAACTGTGCAACGGCCTGTGCACCAACTTGTGCTTCACCAGTTGGATGTGCTCCAGGGACTGGATGTGATGGTTGCACCAAGTAGTTGAAAGGGATGATTTCGGCTTCGCCGTGATCCGACCGCCCTTTTAACCCCGTGTTTGAAAAGTCGCGTGTGCCTCAGTAAATTTGAGGCGCACGCCTTTCAAAAACTTGCACACGGCGAAATCGACTGTAATCCTGAGGGTACCGAGCCTCCGCTCGGTACCCTTTTCGCATTTCCAACACGCACCGATATAATTCCGAGCCATTACAACATTCGGAATCCAGTCTCGGTCTCTGACATATGCTTCCGCTTCAAGACGACATTCCTTCGCGCACCACGCCGTTTGTGAACTACGCCATCATCGCTTTGTGCGGACTTGTCTTCCTCGTGCAGTTGGCTGATCAACCGGGCAAGCCCTCTATGGTTGAGCGCTTCGGCATGATTCCCGTGCGCGTGCTGCATCCCGGTGAGCCTGTCATTATGCAACAACTTGGCGATCAGGATACGCCCAACGGGCCGCAGGAAGTTGTCTTTGAGCAAGAAGCGGCACCCTCAGCAGTCCCCGCATTTCTGACCGTATTCACGTGCATTTTTCTTCACGGTGGTTGGATGCACCTGATTGGAAATATGTGGTTTCTGTACATTTTTGGCGACAACATAGAAGACCGCTTTGGACACGTGGGCTACGCCCTGTTTTATCTCGCGAGCGGAATTGCCGCGGGAATTGTCCATTTGATGAGTGGACCGTCCTCGCCAATTCCTACCATTGGAGCCAGCGGTGCCATTGCAGGCGTCCTTGGTGCCTACTTCCTTTGGTATCGAAACGCCAAAGTCAAAGCCCTCGTGCCGCTGGGCGGCTTTATTCAAATCATGGTGTTGCCGGCGCCAATTTTCCTGGGATTCTGGTTCGTCATCCAACTGTTCCAGGGCGTCCTGACAAACGAAGGAAGCGGCGTCGCCTGGTGGGCGCACATCGGCGGATTCATTGTGGGACTAGCCCTCGCATTTGTGGCCGGACAACTCAACCTCATCGCACCGCTCAACGATTCGCGCGATGACTCGACAAAATTCCGGCCCAACTTCGGTCGTCGATATCGGTATTAAGCAAAGTGGGCCGCCTGCCGTGCTCAGACAATGTTTGCAGCGGAATGGGTTTCGATGCAGATTTCGATTGCCTCGGCAACGAAGCACTAGTGAATTTCACGGAGCCAAGAAGCCTTCATCGGCTTTCTGCCCTTCCAGTTTGGAAATGGAGTGGCAGGTATCGAAATGTACTTGAACTCTGGGGAAACAGGTGCCTCCGCCTTCAATGGCTCCCAGCGATCACCCGTTGGGGACAGTGCAAATGCTCCTTCGTGACGAAGGAACCACTCTTGAAATCGCTCGAATCCTTCGTGAAGTTGTTCCGGATCACAATCGTTGAGCAAGTCTTCGCGACTGAATGCGTAAGCCAGCAAGACATAGTTGCGAGCATAATACCAGTAATAGTCCGGGCGTTCGGGGTATTCGTAAACGAGCGCCGCAACAGGCAGTCCATGTTGAACTTTCTGATCCAGAATTCCTTTTGAAGCGTTGCCAAATAACCGTTCCGTCCAGACGACAAATTGGTAGTACCGCTCAAGAAACTCGCGATCTTTCAGGCATCGACGCGAGATGCTTTCGCAAAGGAGCAGGCAGCGATCTCGTGTTTCGAGCGGAGCCTTATCGAGCCAGGGATTGTAGCTGCTGTACGGCACAGTCATGTCATAGTCTGACAAGACCCAACGAAAGTCCGACTGGCCGTTGCCGTCCGCTCCGAACTGATCAACAAAATAACGAACTTGCGTCGCCGGAGATTCACCCGCCACACGTGACGAAAACTGTTTTCGACATTTTTGCGTGATCTCAAACCAGTACGCTTCATCATCTTCCGACACGGATGATGTCTGGGTGATTTGGTCGTACCAGTTCCTCAACTCGACTCGTTCCTGCCCCCGTACAGTAGCACCCGAAGCGAGTAATATGATTAGAGTAGTCATTGCGTGGTTGACATGCATTGACGTGATCTCCGAAACGGCCTGCGAAAGTATTCCGATTGATGGTAACGATCATTACGTGATTTCGGATCAAAAAAATCGCGGTGCAACAATGTCGGCTACGAATTCAATTCGACCGTCAATCACCTCGTCACCGCGTTGGCAATCCGCCTCTTGACGTCAGGCGCCAAAACACGCCGGACGATCACAAGCCAATAAGTGCGTGGACACACCAGTCCCGCCTGGAATCAGCCAACAATCAGCACACAAACGTGTTCGGTCTTCCCAGACCTCCTGACTACAGGAAAAACGGAGTCCCCATGCTGAATCGCTTGACCCATGGCGCTGTTGAACGACAATGCGGACCGCAAAGTAGTACTGGCCGACGAACCCAAAGCACAGTTTGACGGTCCACATTCGGGGTGCCCGTAGGCGGATGCCCCAACCTGCAAGGTCTTTTGAGTTTCCCAAGACGTTTCACTGGTGATAGTTATGCGCCTTTCTTCTGCGGTCAGTTCCCTCAAGCCCTCTGCCACTATTGCCGCCGCTGCAAAGGCCAAGGCACTAAAACAGCAGGGCGTGACCGTCTATGACTTCACCCTCGGCGAGCCAGATTTCACCACTCCCAAGCACATTTGCGACGCTGCAGTTGCTGCAATGGAAGCCGGGCACACGCATTACACGCCAGCAAACGGAATTCTGGAGCTGAAGCAGGCCATTTGTGAGACGTACAAGCGTGAGTACGGACTGACCTACACGCCGCAACAGGTTGTTGTGTCGAACGGTGCCAAGCACAGCATTCACAACGTGTTGACGGCTCTGTGTGGTCCCGGTGATGAAGTCATCATTCCTACACCTTACTGGGTAAGTTACAGCGCCCTGGTGGAACTCACCGGAGCCACGCCGGTTCTCGTTCCAACCACCCAAGAAAGTGGTTTCTGCCTGACCGCCGAGCAATTCGAAGCGGCCATCACGGATAAAACTTGCCTGCTGATGCTCAATAATCCCTGCAATCCCACAGGGGCCGCGTATCCCATCGACATGCTGGAAGCGCTGGCCAAGGTTGCCGTCGAACGGAACATTCCTGTTCTGTCCGATGAAATCTACGAGAAACTCATTTATGACGGATCGGAGTTCCGCTCGTTTGCTTCGTTCGGACCAGAAGTTCAGGCGTTGACCATCATCGTTAGCGGCGTCAGCAAGGCCTACGCCATGACCGGTTGGCGCATTGGCTGGACACTCGGCCCCGTCGATGTCACCACAGCAATGAGCGATTTGCAGAGCCAGCAAACATCTAATCCATGCAGCATTTCTCAATACGCTTCGCTGGCGGCATTGAATGGACCGCAGGAATGCCTGGGCGAAATGTTGGAGAAGTTCGCCGAGCGGCGCCGCTACGTGCTGGACCGCTTGAACAACATTCCAGGCCTCAGTTTCGCGACACCTGGTGGTGCCTTCTACGCGTTCTTTGACGTCAGTTCCTACTTTGGGAAGCCATTGCAGGGCGGCATTGTGGTCGACAACGCCAGCGACTTCTGCACCGCTTTGCTGGAAGTCGCCCACGTGGCCCTCGTCACCGGAGATGCCTTCGGAGCCCCTGGCTACGTGCGATTGTCATTCGCCACGAGCCTCGATGTTCTGGAAGCAGGTCTAAACCGACTGGAAGCCTTCCTGGCCGGCGATCAGTAAGACTGATTTCCGACGAGCCGGAAACTACTTGTACGAAGGGTGAAGTCCGCGCGATAACGAACGGTGGAAGCCGTTACTCACGCGCGCCCTGAGAACAGGGCGACAGCTCCGACAATTTCAATGGTCACATCCTGGAAGCGGTCCTTCAGGGCTGCTTCCAGGTCGGACAGGTTGTCCTGCCCGTTACAGAAAATCCCTTTGCGGTTGTAGTGGCTCATCAGGCAGCGGGCGAGGAGTCCGCGTTTGACGCCTCCCTGCAGCAGCGTCGCTCCGAACAATACACCGCCGGGATTCAGGAGCGGCTTGAGCGAGTCAAATACCGCCGCCTTGCTGACCATGGTTCCCGGTACGCAATGCAGCAAATAGTTGACGGCAATGGAGTCGAACTTCTCATCAGAGAACGCAACCGGCTCCAGCACATTTCGCTGATACGTTGCCGGGGCGTAACGGGCAATACGTTTAGCCGCGTAATCCAGCGCGGTCTGATTCAGGTCCATCAACGCGACGCGTGGCGAGTCAGCGGGAAACATACAGTGGTCCGGAAAATAGCCCGATCCCACTCCGACATCCAAATGATTCGCCGTCACATGCTGATTATACCAGGCCAGCAATTTCGTCGTCGGACACTTCCATATCCACCGGTTCGAAACCTGCAGCACAATGAAGTCGTACCACTTGAGCAGCCGTTCCGTATACACCGCCTGCCCGGCCTCGACTTGTTCCGGTGTGACGGTGTCGTGCTGAATCATGAGAGACGATCAACTGCGGCGGAGGATTTCAAACGCGGCATGCTGTGGAACACGTCATACCGGGTCGCCCATGCGACTCGAGTGGAATATCCCGCATGAGGAGAGCACAGTCAAACTCGACTGTTCCACTCGGAAACCGCTCCCGGTCATCGAAGAAACTCGATTGGATTTCGTCGACGTGTAAGGGCTGGACATCCCAGCGGTGGCAATTCATTTCCAGCCCCTCAAATCGTCCAGCCTCGCTTGCGTCTGAATACCCCACTGCTCCTGCTGCAAAGAACGCGACGGCCGCGTCGACTGATTCAAACACCGAAGTCTCTGGCAAAGCGTCAGCAATGCTCCCACTGACCCGCATGGAAACCAGTCCATCATCGCTCGTCATGCCAACTGCGTACGCGTCGCCCGCTTCCTGAACATCAAACCGGGCGAGATGATTCACACCAGGAAAGATCCGCCCGCCCGCCCAAGTGCTCAGCCACGAACTGGTGTCACGCCGCGGAACATAAACTCCCCGCTGCAACTGTCCGTCGAAATCCCACTCCACAGCAATCCGATGTGCTGCATTCTCCGACCGAATTCCCCACGGCAGAGGAACAAACTTCGGCCTTACGTGTGCGAGTCGAATCAGACAAATCCCACCAATCGAGTAGCCTTTGACCAACTGTGGCCGAAACGGCTGCGGCAACACCGCTGCCATCCGGCCAGGGTCAACCCGATAGTTCGCCAGAATTCTGCGCTCGATAACGCCGGTGATGGATGAGATTTGCATGGAATTAATCGCTCGCTTTCCAATTAACCGCACTCGCAGGTCGCAATTAACGGCTGAAACGTAATACTCAAAGTATTGAGACGCCAAAAGACTACGAGGCCATCACCGCGTTCTCATTGAAGCAACGTAAGCACCAAATGCATAATTGGCGGAATGTAGGAACTTGCCATGTTGCGTCGATTTATTCTGACAGTTGCGGCCTTGTCAGCTTGCGCGATGATTCCAAATTCATCAGCCGCGCAACGGATTAGACGGCCAGTGATTGAGTCCGTTAGAGAAGATTTGTCGGCAGACGACGAACATACGGTACAACGGGCGCTTATCGCGGTACAGATGTTTCGCCTGCCATTGGCGGCCGAAGTTCAACCGTTGTTCGACAGCGAGTTCGAGGGTTTAGCCCTTCATGCATTTCTGGCAGCCGGGGGTGAGGAAGAGGTTCTCTTCAAACGATTGCTGCTGGCTAAGTCGAAGCAGAATGAGAAAGAGCAGTACTTTGCCGCGATGGCACTGCTGGACTCCGACCAGAACCGGGAACTGGCTTTGCGAACGCTCGCGACGTTGGCCCTGAATTCAGACATTGATGAAGCTCCCCGAGAGGTCTTCAAAGCGTTAGGTGGTCAGCTTTCCTCGCTTGGAATTCACGCTCTGCTATCAGAACTTTCGGAAGAGAAAGAGAGGGACGTTGCGTTTCATTTCACTTTGACAGAACTATTCCCGCTCAGCGTTCACTTGCGCGAGCAGCATTGGCCGGGAATCAGGCTACTTTTCGAAAGTCGCAATGACAACACGCGATACCTCGCAGCAATTTGGGCAATCACTGGTGATTTCGACAACCTCGATCCGGCAGAACTGCTAGGAATGCTGAGGCAGGATGATCCCGTGCAACAGGCAGTGGCGGCCACGCTTCTGGTTCGCCAGAACCATGACGACATGGTGGCTGGAAATGAACTTTCGCGGCTACTCGACAGCGCGCACCGCGATGCCCGGCGAGTCGCAATGTGGGGCGTCAGTACCTTGAGTGAAGACCGTGCCAATTGGCTCTCACAGATTCTACCAATGCTCTATGACGAGGAAGAAGATGCCAGGAGGGAAGCAGGGTCGGTTGTGGAACGGTTTGTGGACGATCAGTCCACAAGTATTGCACAGTTCCTCATTGCACATGTTGAAGACATTCCCGCAACCATTTTGCGCAACGTGTTGATTGCGATTCGATCCAACGAATCAGGCATGGAGAGTGACGTTCCCTTCGCTCTTTGGACGACAATGGCGAGGCACCGTGATTCAGAAGTCCGCGAACAAGCGATGACCGGACTTCGTCTTGAAGGCCCACAACCCGACGTTCTTGAAATGCTGTTCGAAGGCGTCGACGACAGCGCAGTTGACGTTCAAGATGCAGCCTTACGCACGCTCATGGTATTGCGTCTTCCTGAAGCAGCGTTGCCGCAGGTCGAAACCCGAGTCAAACCACTTCTCAGGCCGGAAAAACGCTCCTCGCTACGAGTTCAGGCAGCAGCACTACTCTGGAGGAACAATCTGGAACAGGCCGCCATTCTCCAGTTCCAAGAGCAATTGCTGAAATCTCAGAGCCGTCATGATGTCAACGATGGACTGGAGTTGATAAAGACCTTGAGGCAAAGTGCAATTCCCAATTTGCCATTGGCATTTGACCATGCATGTGGAGTTTGGATGTACAGGGAACGGCTGCATCATGCAATCGGGTTCCTGGGCCCAGCTGGACGGGACTTTCTACGACAAAGGCTCATGAGCCAGGATGTCCAGCAACGTGGTACTGCATTGCTATTGCTCCACTATTCTCATCCAGAAGTTCAAACCTATGAAATCTGCACTAAACTACTCGACGACACGAGTATGTTCACGATTCACAATGGGTTTGGCCGAACAGAGAAAGCCATAAACGAAGTTGCAGCGGACCTCGTCACCTACTGGGCACGAACGGACAGCAGAATCTTGACACTGCTGCAGATGGATGAAGCCCAACACGAGAAGCTGAAGGTACTTGTTCCCCCGTCAGAAAGAACATGGCTTGAAAACCCCGTCAGTGTCGACAGTCTTCCCGACGAACCAACTTTCTGGCAGGTGAGATCCTATCTGGGCGAACTGAAAGCTGTTGGCGGATTTGCAGTTCGCAAAACAGACAGTGCCGGGCGAGCCGACACTGATCTGTTGTTGGAGTTTCTCAGGCTATCGGATCGCTGTTCCGTTTCGAGATTTGATGGGATGTCATCGACGCCGGGTTACATTTTTGAAGACTTGTCGGATAAGGAAGTGGTCGACGAAAGGCTCGTTGATGAGGCGATGCACTGGCTTACCGATGTTTCGCTCCTCTCGCCATATGACCGCGAATCCGCCGCAACAATGGTGCTCAGGTTTCGCCCGAACAATGTCGCCGCAAAGTCATATTTGGAGTTGGGGAAACGGGCTTTGACCACGTGGGATTTCTAATATGACTCGCTTTACGCAAACAGTTCCTTACTTCTCCGGTACCGCGTGATTCTTGGGCATTTCGGAGAATCCGTTTTTGATGAAGAGGGAGACCACTTCGGCGTGGAACTGGACGAGTTTGGCGGCGTAGGGGTCGTCGGAGGTTTCTGTTACCTGGACGCCGTGTTCCGTTTCCTGCGTTGTGATTTTGATTTTCTCGGCGTTATTGAACACTTCGCGGAACAGCGGGTCGCGCATGTGGATGGGTTTGTGGTTTTCCACCCGGTCGTACATGGCCGTTACGTGTTCACGGATTTTGGCCGCCACTTCAGGGTTCTTTGACTCGGTGACCGTTTCAATGCCGTTGTCCAGCATTTTGATAGTACGGGTAATCTCCTTGCGGTGCTCCAGCAAGTAGAAGAAGACTTCATGATCTTCCTGGAACTGAGGGTCATTCTGGCGACCGAATCCCCGACCGAACGGTGGGCCGCTCTTCGGCTTTTCTGCCGGAGCTTCTTCTTTAGGAGAATCAGCGAACGCCACGCCGACACAAAGTGTGACGCTCAGGCACAGTATTGAGGTGGTGAGGAATACGTTGCGAAACATCATGGCATCCTTTGGGCTCAATTTGGGGCACGCATATCCTGATGTGCAATCAACGTGCCACTGAGTGAACTCTACGCGAAACATTCGACTCTTTCGAATTGACCGTCACAACTGAAGCAGCATTCCCGTCAGGCTCTCTGTCGAATCCATGATTCCCGGCAAGTGGCTGCAGGCAGCTTCGATGGGGAGGTGACGAACTCCCTTTCCGACGCATACGCAATGGCAACATGTCAGAGCGACAGGTCGGGTATTCCCGTGAGAAAGTTGACAATGTTGCAGTCCGTCGTTGCAGATATTGAAGTGCCACCGCACCTGCTGGAGCAGTTTCAAATCAAGTGTGCCGCCATCAAAATGTTGCCCGGTGTGGCGGCCGAAGCGCTGGAGCTGGCGAATGATCCCAGTTGTTCAATTGCCCATTTGGCGAAGGTCATTGAACGTGACGTGAAACTGGCTGCGGAAATCTTGTCGATTGCCAACTCAGCAGGAATGGGTGGCGGCCTGCCTATTGGGAGCTTGCATCAGGCGATTGTGCGACTGGGCTTTCGCCGTTGTCGGAACCTCATTCTCAGTAGCAGCCTGTCCGCGATTATGCGTTCGGTCTCGGTGGCGGAGGAGAACATTCGACAACAACTCTGGAAGCACAGTTTTCTCACCGGCATGATTTCATTGCACATCAGTCGGCTGCTGAATCTGGGTTTCCAGGGAGAAGAATTTACGGCGGGATTGTTCCATGACTTTGGGCGCACGCTGCTGGCCATTTGCCTGCCGGAGACATTTCATGAATTCGATGCACTCGACTTTCAGGAAACGCCGCAGCAACTGCATCGTGAACAGGAGCTGGCCGGGATTACGCACTGCGAACTGGGCGCCTGGTTTGCCAAACGCAACGGCCTTCCCTCTTCACTGGTTGATGCAGTGCTGTTTCACCATATGCCGGAGTCGGCACACCGCAATCGGCAGCTCGTCGCACTGACGTCGGCGGCCGACATTGTTGCCAACTACATTCACGTGCATGCTGAGGCCATGAGCTATGAGCCGCGATCAAATTCCGGGGTCCACGTACTGGAGAAATGTGGAATTCCTGCCGCGGTGGATCGTTTCGCTCGCGTGTGGCCTGAGGTGGCGGAAACGGCCCAGGCGGCTTTCCAGTCAGAACTGATGTAACGCCCAGCGCGGGTGGTTGGCAAAGGTAAGTTTAGCGTTCATCAGGAGCATCAGCCATGTGGGATCAACTTGTTCAACAACTTCCTCGAGTTGTTCCAGATGATCTCCGCAATGTGGGCGTGGCCTTCCCGTCGATGCCGGAAGCTGTGTTGGAATTTTCACACATTACACAGAATCCCAAGGCGTCGGTGGCGGAGGTGGCCAAACCGCTGGAACGCGATCCCGCTCAGACACTGGAACTCATGCGGTACGTGAACTCCGCGACCATGGGAAATCGTCGACCGATTTCCACCATTCAACAGGCGCTGTCCCTCATTGGAATTCAGCGGGCTCGAACCTTCGTGCTTTCCGCTGCATTGCAGCGAGCGGTGGGAGCGGAAATTGACCATGAAGAATTCCGGCGACAGCAACAAGAGGCGGTTGAGCGAGCTGTGTGTGCCTCGCTGGTGGCCAAACGCCTCAAAGACGACTGTGCTCGAGCGTACTTGTCTGGGCTCATGCAGGACCTCATGCTGCCCGCACTCATTGCCCGGTTCCCCCAGTTCTATTTGCGGCTCCCCGTGGATAACCGGTCGCTGAGTGAACGCGAGCAGGAGGAGTTCGGCTGGACACACGGCGACGTCATGGCGGAGGTGCTCCGGCAGTGGCAGTTTCCGGACGAAATTGTGTACAGCACGGCACTGCATCATCGGGTGGAGCTGGTCGCGCTCGAACATGGGGAACATTCGGTGTTGCTCGCCGCCAATACGGTTGCCGCAGCTATTCCGACCGAGTTTGACCCGAACCCGCTCGGTCGTCTCTCGCTGCCGAGCATTGAGAAAGTCATCCCGATTTCAGCATTCTGGAAATTGCCGTCAGGGTTGATGAGGCCCGAAGTTGCCGGGAACACCGCCCAGCGCGTGAGTTTGTGCGAACGTCTGGGAGATCAATTCCGGAACTACTCACCGAACGCCGCCTTTCTGAGATTACCGAAAACTGCAACCTCGGCAGCTACAAACTCGACCGACCGTTGGGCAAAGGCGGTATGGGCACGGTGTACCTCGCGCGCACAACCGGCTGCATCGTCCCGCTGCGGTAAAAATGTTTCACCGCCCTGATTGTGAACCGGACCTCATCGCCCGCTTCGAAGCGGAAGTGCAACTCATGAGCCGCCTGCGCAGTCCGTATGTGGTGCATGTTTACGACTGCGGGATTTCGCGGAACGGACTTTTGTATTACGTCATGGAATATGTGCCCGGTCAGACGGTCGAGGACCTCGTCAGAGTGTTTGGGATGCTGGACCAGCGCGTGGTCATTCACATTCTCGAACAGGTTTGTCGTGCCCTGCACGAAGCGCATCAGAAAGACATTCTGCATGGCGACATCAGTTTGCGGAACATCATGGTCACGGAAATCGCCGGGACCGGTTCTTCATCAAGCTGCTTGACTTTGGGCTCGCCAGCATGATTGGCGTGACCACGCACCGCGATGATGTGGTCTACGGCACGCCCGGATTCGTCGCCCCGAGATTCTGTACAATCCCGCAGCAAAGATGCCCGTAGCGAGATTTACGCGGTCGGGGCCGTTGCGTACTACCTGCTCACCGGTCAGGCAGTGTTTCGATCACACAATATTCACGATTTGATTCACAAAACTGCCCACGAAACGCCGGGTCCATTTCTGTCTCCCGGCCCGACGACCTGTTGCCAGAACTCGACGCACTTGTTCTCCGCTGCCTCGCCAAATCACCTCTCGACCGTCCGCAACGTGTCGAAGAAATACTCGTCGCATTGGCAGAATGCCGTCAACATTTGCAATACGGACACGATCTGGCCTCCACGTCATGGATGGATGAAACCCCCGAAGAACTGCACCTCTCCAGCAACGACCACGATCCAACGCAGACAACGCGGCGATATCTCGCAAAATAACTGACGTTGCAACCGACTCAGTCCAGCCAAGTCCAGTCACTGAATGTCGCCGCCTGGCCGACGAGTTGTCCGTTTTCGTCGATGAGGTTCCAGACCAATGCCTGGTCGATTTTGAAGCGTTTGCCTGTCGAAGAAATTCTGATGCCAGCGTAGTTGTCGATGTACCCTTGTCGCTGTGTCGTAGCGAGCATTTCGGCGCGCTCGTCGCGGTGCATCGGTTCGGCGGTGAGGCGTGAGGGTGTTGAGCAGAAGGCTTCCCAGTCGAGTTCCCATAGATCAAGTGCAACTTTGTTGGCGTAGTTGAGAATGGGATCGGCTTCGACGCCGTGACCGACGACCACGAACTTCGTCTGGCTGAGCCGCAGTGATTCGTCGAGGAGATCGCCCGTGCGGGGAATGAGATCTTTCCCTAACCAGTGACGGTAGGAATTCAGTATGTGCTGGGAACGCTGGATGACGGCAGGGCTCGTCCACATGGCTGACCTGTGGGGTGAATGATGAAAGGAAAATGTCAAAGGCTTTGCAGGTAGGCAACGAGGGCGCGTAATTGTTGAGGAGTCAGCGAGTCATCGAGTTGGTGACCGTAATCTTCGAATACCGACTCGAGGGTGGGGGCTCGCAGGTCGTGAAAGAATCCGAAGCGTTGACCGACGCCGCGTAAACTCGGGGGATTATATTTCTTGAGGCCATGTTCATCAGCCAGACCGACGTCGTAAGTGAGGTCTGATGTGAATGTCAGCGGCGGAATATGGCACCGCTGGCAGCCGCGGTCATTGAAAATCTTTTGGCCCTGCGAAATGAGTTCCACGTCATCCACCTTCAATGGCGGTGCTGGGGCGAGCGAGTGTAAATACGCCACAACGTCCATAACGTCTCTCGCGGACGTGTCAGGACTATGCATCGTTGAATGGAAAGATTTGGTCACTTGTCCGTGCAAAGTTTGCATGCTCCCGTTCCACGCCCAGGGATTGTTGTCTCGTGTACCCAATAGTGAGGGGACTTGCTTGGGGGCACCTTCGGTTCCATCACCGAAGGTGTCGGCGAGACGTCCGTTCGTGTGAGCACGGCTATGGCAGCTTTGACAACTCATCCATTGGAACTGAGAACTGCGAGCATCAAGAAACAATTCTTCGCCGCGCTGAGCGGGTGACTTCTCTGCAGCAGGACCAAAGTCCAGTTGAGTCTGTGTAACTCCGCTTCGCGTGTCGACGACACGAATCGCTGGCGTAAACGACTCCAGTACGAAGCAGCGGTGATGTTCTCGGTCAGCAATGACCTGCGTGGGATGCCGCCCAATTTCGAGGCGACCATAAACCTCGTGCTGTGCGGTCAGTTGGAGAAGGTGATCAACCCCCGCCGCCGCAATAAACAGTTCACCGTTTGCATTCACTGCGATGCCAACGGGGTCGGCCGCGCCCTGAGACGGCACCCCGAGTTCTTTTTCATGGCGAACTTCCAGCGTTCCCTGTTCCGAATCGAATTGCAACGTCAGTAACAGGTTTTCAACAACCAGTCCCCCGGCAATGTTGCTGGCTGTGGTGGAATATGGATGCAGCTTCTGGCAGGTCACGAGCAACTCCGTGTCATTCCCCCAAGCGAGACCACCGATGTTGTGAATGGTGACCTCCGGCGTTGAGACAACCATTAGCGCGCCAACATCAATGACGGCGAACTTGCCCTGAAACGCATCTGCGACAATCAAGGTTGTGCCGTCAAGAGTAAGCAACATCTCGCCGGGGGAAAATTTGAGTGGGACTTCCACGAGCGAGGCGCTGTCGCCTTTCTGAATTGAAATCAGCGACACACGGCGCTGCCACTGCTGCGCAATGGCCAACACTTCGCCGTTACTGACCACACGGCTGGGAGTCCCAGCCAACGGCAACGATCGCACAATGCGCGGTGACGATTTGCCCAAATCAATGCAGCGGACCTGCGGTCCCGTGGAATCAGCGACCCAGAAGCGGGAGGAACCATTTGACTCTTCGCAGATGTCAACGGGTTCACCCGGGATCTGCCAGGCTGTTCGATCCCAGTTTGATGTCGCAGTAGGTTCCTGGTGGACTGTGAGCAGTTGATTGGCCGAATCAACACTGAGAAGACGCCGTTGGGAGGCATCCCACACCAAACGGCTGGGGCGATGGGCGAGTGGTCGCTCGTCGGAACGTAATACGACATCAGCCCGGCACCAATTTGGCACCGGGCAGATCCCGTTTAGTGTCAAAGCCAGAAGGAGCAGGGCACTTGTGCGCATGTCCCTCTGCCTCCCGTTAGTATTTGACGTTAAGCCGCTAACCGTGTTAGCTCAACAAATCCTTAACCGTATCGCGCTCGCTACGCAGTTCGTCCAGCGTTTCCTGGATCTTGGACTGTGCAAACTCCGTGTGTTCCCACCCTTGGATGATTTCGTGGCTGCCGCCGTTCATCCGTAGCGGGAATCCGAAAATGAGTCCTTCGTCGACGCCGTAGCTGCCGTCACTACAGACTGCGGCGCTGAAGCAGTCGCCTGCGCCAGTTGGGTTCACAATGGCTTTGACCGTGTCGAGAGCTGCGTTTGCCGCGGAAGCGGCGCTCGATGCTCCGCGGGCCTGAATGACCTCGGCACCACGCTTTTGCACTTTGCTGATGAAGTCGTTTTCGAGCCAACTGGAGTCGGTAATGACTTCTGGGCGGGACGTCCGTCGATGGTGCTGTGGAAGTAGTCTGGGAACTGCGTGGCGGAGTGGTTCCCCCAAATCGCAAGATTCTTGACATGTGAAATCTGTGAACCAGCCTTTTGAGCTAGTTGAGACTTGGCTCGGTTCTGGTCGAGCATGGTCATGGCATACCAGCGATCGCGTGGGACGTCTGGAGCCGCATTCATGGCAATGAGGCAGTTCGTGTTGCAGGGGTTCCCCACAACCAGGACGCACGTCCTTCGCAGCGGCTGCCTGAATGGCTTTTCCGGTACCCGTGAAGATAGGGCCGTTGACACGAATGAGGTCACCGCGTTCCATGCCAGCTTTACGCGGCACGCTACCGACGCACAGCACCCAGTTGCAGTCGCCGAAACCATCTTCGAGATGATCGCTGTCGGCTTTGACAACTCCGGCCAGCGTCGGGAAGGCGCAGTCGTCGAGTTCCATTTCGACGCCGTCCAGGTTCTTCAGAATTGGCGGAACTTCAACCAGATGCAGAATGACTGGCTGATCGGGACCGAACACCTGGCCGCTGGCCAAACGGAAGACCAAGGCATATCCAATGTTTCCAGCGGCCCCTGTGACGGCGACTCGAATGGGTGGTTTCATTTTACATTTCCTCAAGATTATTTAGTTCGGTCAGTCAATTGCTGACCGCGTGCAGTTCGTATGTTGCAATCAACAGTCAAACCTACTTCTTGGCGCTCTTGCGAGTAGCCTTCTTTGCAACGGGCTTCTTCTTAGTAACCTTGCGAGGCGTACTGGCCGCTGGTTTCTTGGTTGTCGCCTTCTTAGCAGCCGACTTCTTCGTCGTAGACTTTGGAGCTGGCTTTTTCTTGACCACCGTTTTTGTGAAGCAGTTTTTGAAGACTTCTTGGTGGTGCCCTTCTTGGCAGGAGCGGCTTTCGTCTCTGCGGCCTTCTTCGCTGGCTTGGCCTTGGGCGGCTTTGGTGGACCGTTCTTGATGAGTCCAGCCAATCGTTTCGAGGCGTCGTGTCCCGTGACCGTGTCTTCAATGTCCTGGACGAATGCTGGCGAAAGCTTTTCGTCGATCGACAAGTACTTCAGTAAGTAGCAGAACTGCGGTGCGTCAGACTTCTTTGTCGCACTTTTTACTTCGTCGGCGGCTTGTTGACCGGTCGATTCGGCGTCGGTCAACGCCAGCCAACGCAAGGCGAGCAACATACTTTCATCGACAGGAACAACATGCGACGTGCAGCAGGTTTGCAGTGTATAGGACTGTGCAAAGTCCGTCTGATGTGGAATGGCACCAAGTTCCTTCTGAGCAGCGTCGAGCGTTTTGCGCTTCAGGCCTTCCATGTCGAAAGCAAAGTGCTTTTCGAAGATGTCCTGCAGCGCTTCGCGAAGACGAAACGCTTTCCAGTCGGCGTCCCTCAAGTCGCCCAGAACCTGTTTGATTTCGTCAACGGAACTCACACGGATTTCGTTCAAATCGAAGAAGTGATCGAACAGTCGCTGGAATGCGGCTTCTGCATCTTCGTGCGTCGAGTCTTCGAGTAACGTTGCGTAAATTAGCGTTTCGATGACCGACAGGTTGGTCTTGGGGAGACCACCCTTGTAACGCTTTTTCAGCTCCGTTGTGAGCTTCTTGATAATGCTCTGACGATCGCTGGATTTTAGTGATTTTGAGGCAGCCACCTGGGCCTCCCGTATTTCAACGTGATTATTTCAGGGGAATAAATGCTGTCTTAACTCGGAGCCAAGACAGCTCCGTTTGTGCTACTCCGATTCATCATCTAATGAATCCAACTCCTCAATCTCGTCGTCCGTGACACCGTCAGGGAGGTCGTCCAGCGAGTCCTCGATGTTGTCTTCACCAGCATTCAATTCTCGCAACATGCGCGAGACCTCAATGCTCTTCTTCACGCCAGGATCGACAACGAACGTCAAAATGGGCGTATAACGCAAGTCGAGCTCGTCCGCGATTTTGGCTTGCAGGAAACCTCTTGCCGAATTGAGACCCTGCATGGACAGGACCTCGGTTTTCTTGTCTCCTCGCACGGTGACGTAGACCTTGGCCGTGCGCAAGTCGGCGGGGACTTCAACATGCAGAACGGTAATGTTCTTGGCGCGCGGGTCTCTCAACTCCAGCAGAATTGCGGAGCTTACCACCTGTCGAATCGCTTCGGCGACGCGGGCCGTACGTCGGGTACTCATCGTGTTCCAGTAGGTTCCGTATGAACCTGATTCGCTCCACAGACGCTAGTCATCAAGAGACCGCTTGCGTTCCTCAATGCGGAACGCTTCCAACAAATCGCCCTCTTTCACATCGTTGAAACCATCCAGACGAATACCGCACTCGTAGCCTTCGCGAACTTCCCGGGCATCGTCCTTTTCTCGTCGCAACGAAGCGATGCCATAGTCGTTCAGGATTTTCTGGTCACGAATGACGTGCACGCGGTTGTTACGTTCAATGCTTCCGTTCAACACCCGACAACCAGCAATGGTTCCCGTACGGCTGATACTGAATGTTCGCAGTACCAGTGCTCGTCCAGTTGCCACCTCCACGCGTTCGGGAGCCAGAAGACCTTCGAGGGCCTGACGAATTTCATCAGTGACGTTGTAAATGATGTTATAGCGGCGAATATCTACGCCTTCTTTGATCGCCAACGACTCCGCACGATCTTCCGCGATCACGTGGAAGGCGACGATAATGGCGCCGGATGAGGCTGCGAGATAAACATCGCTTTCGTTTACGCCCCCCACGCCTTCGTGCAGAATTTTGATTTGCACTTCGTCGTGTTCGAAGCGTTCCAGTTCCATTCGCAACGCTTCGATGGAGCCAGGGGTGTCCGCCTTGATGATGATGGGCAGGTCCTTCAACTGACCATCACGAATGGCGAAGAACTGATCCAGCGTAACAGGGCCGCCTCGCCGCGCCAGGGTTTCGGCTCGTCCGCGAAGTTGACGGTCATCCGCCACTTCGCGCGCTTTTTCAATGCTGGGCATGACGAACAACTGCGCTCCGGCACCGGGAACGCCGTCCAGACCGGCGATTTTGACGGGAGTGGACGGAGGTGCTTCGATGAGTTCCTCGTCTTTGTCCGTGTACATGGTGCGGACGCGACCAATGGTGTTGCCGCAGAGGACAACATCGCCCACTTTCAGTGTACCGCGACGCACAATCACCCATGCGAGTGGACCGCGTCCTTCGTCTAGGAAGGCTTCCAGGCACACGCCTTCAGCAGGAATGTCCGTCGGGGCCTGAAGGTCCTGAATTTCGGCTGTGAGCAACAATGTTTCCAACAGGTCGTCAATGCCAGTCCCTTTGAGTGCGGACACGCGAATGACTTCAACGTCGCCGCCCCACTCCTGAGGCTGAATGCCGTGGTGGGACAAATCGGTCAGCACCTTCATTTCGTTTGCCGATGGCAAATCGATTTTGTTCATGGCGACCACAATGGGGACACCAGCAGCCTTCGCGTGGCTGATGCATTCCACGGTTTGTGGCATCACTCCGTCGTCTGCCGCGACGACGAGCACGATGATGTCGGTAACGTTGGCACCGCGGGCACGCATTTCACCAAACGCGGCGTGACCAGGGGTGTCGACGAACGTGATCTTCTGGCCGTTGTGTTCGACTTGATACGCGGCAATGTGCTGCGTAATCCCACCGGCTTCGCCGGCAGCCACGTTACCTTTACGGATGGTATCGACCAGCGTTGTCTTTCCGTGATCGACGTGTCCGAGTACGGTAATAATGGGCGGTCGCAATGTAAGCGGTGAGTCGAATTCACTCCGTTCGAAGCGGGCGGTCAACGCGTCCTCCATGCTGTTTTCGCGTTGGATTTTCAAATCAACGCCCAATTCCATGGCAACTTCCATCGCGAGTTCGTCGGTGAGACTATCGTTGATGGTTGCCATCATCCCTTCAGACTTGAAGAGGATGGTTTGGATTTCTTTTGCCGGACGTCCAGTTGCTTCAGACAAAGAGCGAACTGTAATCGGAGACTCGACAGTTGCCTCCGACTTCAATTCCACCGGGCCACTTCGCCGGTGTCGCTTGTGCGACTTGACGATGACGGCTTCGTCTTCCTCGGAACCGCGACGGCGCTGCCGACCACGGCGACGCTGGGCACGCGCGCCCTCCAGGCTGAGACCGCCGGGACGACCGCCACGACGCTTGTCATCTTCCTCGTCGGGCTCCTCGTTACCGCGACGAGCGGGCTCATCGCGCTTGCGAAGAATCTCAGAGAGCTTATTGTTTCGAAGCACATCACCGGTCAGAGCAAGGTCAGGCTTTTGCACTGGTCCCTGATGCTCTTTGGCGGGTGTTGCGAGCTTGAAGTTTGTGGCCTTGGCAAGTCCGGGCAGCACTGGCCCTTTCTTTTCCTTTTCTTTTTCGCGCTCACGACGCCGGGCCGCGAGGCGACTTTCCGTGTCGCGGACATTACCGCGGGCCTGCATTTCCCGAATGCCACCAAAGCCGCCAATGCCCGTTGGCGCGATATAGTCATCGCGGCTCATGGGCGAGGCGCCGTCATCTGCACTCGCAGGTTCGACGTCCGCACTACCTTCTGTCGGCGAGGCAACAGGCTCTACTGGAGATGCACTAACCTCGGCCGGCGCCTCCGCCGCAACAACCGGAGCCTCAGGCTCAACGATTGGCACGTCTTCGGTCGGCGCTGGAGAAGCTTCCTCGATTGACGCTGGTGTTTCAACGACTTCGGCTGAAGGTGCTGCTGCTTCAGCAACTGCAGACTCGGTTACCGGTACGGCCGATGGACGCTGGGGAGGACGGCGCGCCGCAGGAGAAGGCGCCAGGTCGCGCATTTCACGCGGCGCCATCGGACGTTCCATGGCAGACTCTTTTTGAGGAGTCTTCTTGGAATCATCAGTCGAAGCACCCTTGCCCTTCATATGAGCAAGCAACACATCGCGTTCGGTTGGCGTAATTGCCGCGAGGGCAGACGCCTTCACGTCAATTCCCGCATCCAGACAGTGTTGGATTAACTCCTTACTGTCGATGTCGAGTTCTTTGGACAATGCGAAGATACGAATCTTCAATCGAGACACCCAAACAGTGAAAAACCTTAAATACGGTGACTGAGGCAAATCTCAGTTCGCGTACCGTCCCAAGCGAATTAATCACTCAGGACGCATAACCTTCGGTTCGCAAAAAGCGTTCCGAATACACAATCATTTACGGGTCGTTACAGCATCAGATAGTAGTCGCAAGGTTGCTACTCCACCGATGCCTCCCCCTCCTTGGCGGCTTCTTCCGAAGCAACTCCATTCGTCTCCGCATCAGCAGATTCGAGTTCGCCATCGCCTTCTTCCTCGGGCGATTCCTCAACGTTTTCCGCTTTGGCCTGTTCGTCGTCTGATTCGACGAGTGACTCACCAGTCATGGCGTCCAGCTCGGCGGCTTCACGCTCAACACGTTTCGCTTCGCGTTCAATTTGCTTGCGACGTTCCGCTTCTTCTTCTTCACGTTCCGCTTGAGCCTCTGCCTGTTCGACAATGGCGTAACACTCTTCGTCACCCAATCCACTCAACTCGCGGAGATGGTCCGGCTCAATGACGGACAAGTCGTCGTAACTGAAGAAGCCTTGCGAAACCAGTGCTTCAGCCAAATCATCGCTGACGTGTTCGATTTGACAGAACGCGGTAATCGAACGCTCCAACTGATCGTCCAATTCATCGCGAGTCATCACTTCGATGTCCCAACCGACCAGTTTCGAGGCGAGGCGAACGTTTTGCCCCTTCTTGCCAATCGCCAGAGACAACTGGTCTTCACGCACCAGCACAATCACGCGGCCCAGCATGGGACAGAGGATGACATCCTCCACCTCAGATGGCTGAAGCGCGTTTGGGATAAGTACTTGCAGTGAATCGTTCCAGCGAACAATGTCGATCCGTTCGCCGTTCAATTCGTCAACAATTGTCTTAATACGCGACCCACGCACGCCAACACATGCGCCGACACAGTCAATGCTGTTGTCATAGCAGGCCACCGCCACTTTCGAACGATAGCCAGCTTCGCGAGCCAGCGAACGCACTTCGATGATGCGTTCGGAAACTTCCGGGATTTCCACCTCAAACAAGCGGCGAACAAGGTCGGGATGATTCCGTGACAGCACTACCTTAATGCGGCTGCCCGCCTTGCGAACCTCCAGAACCGTCGCACGAACTCGATCGTTCACGCGGTACGTTTCGCCTGGGATTTGCTCGCTGCGAGGCAGAATGGCTTCCACCTTCCCCAGGTTCACCGAAGCTACACCGTGATCGACGCGAGTAACCACACCGTTTACAAGGTGCGTTCGCAATTCGTTGAATTCGTCGAAGAGCGAATCTCGCTCTGCTTCACGAATCTTTTGAATCATCACTTGCTTGGCTGTCTGGGCCGCAATTCGACCGAGCAGATCGCCCAACTCATCTGGGGGCAGCGGTTTATGATCAACGTTGGCAGAGACATCACCTGTAATGCGGTCGATGTCGACCACAATGTCACGATCTTCGCCGTAATGTTTCCTGGCAGCAGACAGAATAGCGGCTTCAATCCCACCAAAAATGATTTCCTGGTCGATTCCTTTGTCGCGATGCATCGCATCGACAATTCGCAAAATCTCTGGGCCGTTCATGCCTGATGCTACCACAGGGTAAAAAAAAAGCGGGCTCTAATGTCCCACTTTAATTGCGCCAGTCTCATCTGAAGTCCGTCAACTCAGCGTCGCCAACCAGAGATTTCTCCCCAGTCAACACCGAGCACCGGACGTCTGTTACGCCAATGCCTTACATGAGCTGCCTCTTTCTGGATGTCCGCCAAGAGCAGACAGATTTCAGAACATACCGGCGCAATACCGGTCGGATCGTCCCACACATTATGATCCAGCCCCTCGTCTGTCAAGTTGCTGGGCTGTTAAGTCACTATGAGTTTTGGAGATGCCCACCGCTACTACAGGTATTCGGTGCAGAGAGCGTTTAGGTACGCATGTGGTGCAGTTGTACAGGTTCCTCGCAACACGTTGGCACAGAGTTGGAACGGATTGTAGAATGACGTGACACCAATTGCGGGTGTAGCTCAGTTGGCAGAGCGTTAGCTTCCCAAGCTGAAGGCCGTGGGTTCGAACCCCATCACCCGCTCTTCGTCGGCCTCGTTGTCCCCAACAGACAACGGGGCCTTTTTCGTGTCAGGCATTGACGTTACGGCGACACCATCGGAAACAGGCTTCAATTGGGCTGAAGGCAGTGGATTGCCCTCGACTGCCCCCAATTGCCTTGGTTGCCCTAGTTTTGGTGCAACATTTGGTGCAACGGCGCCGCCGGTCGTTCCTGTCGCCCGCTCCTGACTCATTGGGTTGGAGCCATCCAGCGGGATCGAGGGCAGGTTTGTGAGTGCCCCATGAACGTCCAGCAGCTTCGGGTCCGTGTAGACCTGCATCGTCAGACTGATATCGCTGTGACGCATGGCCGCTTGCGCAGTTCGAGGGGCGACACCTTCACAACTCAGCATGGTGCCGAAGGTGTGCCGCAAGGAGTGAACATCGATGGTCCGCCCGCGTTCATCGGTCTTGGGTATCCCAGCGGCGGCCAAATCTCGGTTCAACACTTTGACCAGACCGGCAGGCACGTCGAAGAGTGGAAGTTCTCGCACCTCTTGCGAAGGCTGCATCGACAACACAATCGGCGATTCTTCCCCGCGTCGCTTGGTGTCAATCCACTGTCGCAAGTCGGCAGCCAATTCTGGCTGAAGGGGAATCTCGGCACCCGTCCGGTTCTTTTCGTCGGCTGCAGCGAGTTCAATGAATGGCGTCGCCCCATCGAGGTGAACTTGCCCCAGCGTCAAGGATGTCAGTTCTCCCAAGCGTAAGCCGGTCAGGACCAGCGTTTTGTAAATCAGGGCTCGTTCCCAGCCCAGAATTTCCAGTTTATACCGGAAATTCGGTGAGACGTTGGCGCGGAGCTTCCCTTTGTTGCGGCCGCGCCGAATCATCAGGGCTTCATCTAGGGGACGCTTCATCGCTGCTGCAATGAGACGTCTAATCTCATCCAGCGTCAACGCCCGACGTTGACGTCGCTTGTCGACCTTCTCATTGGCCTTCTGAACCCGCACGAACGGATTCGCCATCGACCGGCGACTCAGGACGCACCAATTCGCGAAGGCCGAAATGGCCGACAGGTGTCGATTCCGCGTTCGGGCTCCCATTCCAGACTTTTCCGCAGCGAGCATCCAACGTTCCATTTTCTCGGCTGACAGGTCCGTCAGTCGCCGAATTCGGCAATCCAGCTTCAACTTGTCGAGGCAGTCTTTCACGTTCCGTCGATGCCGAGGGGATGTCTGTTGCGCCTCCAGGTGAATGAGATAGGCCGCAACGTGCTCATCCAGTGGCGTCAACTGGTGATCGGATATCGCATCTTCTTCGGCGGTAATCACGTTAGACCGAACCAACTCTGCCCGACGTTCCAGGTCCTTCAGTACCGCTGTCGCCGCCTGTTTGTCTCGGCAACGCGTTGCAACATCCCGGACGATGCCCTCTCCGTCGCGGTACTTCGCGTAGTACGTCGATGACCGACAGAGAATTCGGTTGCTTCCGTCTCGACCGGCGGTGACCGGTGCCGATTTCAGCTTCCCGCGTCCGTCTCTCCATTGTGCGACATCTTCTCCATTCTTCTGGACAATCTCAGCGCCGGCTGGCAGCGGTCGCGTCGTTTGTTTGCGGTAGATCGATCCCATTTATCGCTCCTCATCGCGTGCCAGCTTCAATGCCAGGTATTCGCAGAGCACGTCGATTTTCTCCAGCGACAATCCCTGCGCCCCGGACATGAATTTGCTGAGCAGTGATTGCGAAACTCCGGTGTCGCGCCAAATCTTGTAGCGCGTGATGCCGCTTTCGCGGATGAGTGTCCGCAGTTGGTCGCTCAAGGGGCTTCGCTGCTTTCGTGCCATCGACTTATCAGCCTTTTGTGGTTTCCAGTGTGGAAAGCATATCACCGAAATGTGCGTCAGAACAGACTGAACTTTTCCCGTCCCCTTAAACTGGCCACCTTCGGCTAAAATGTACCGAAGGTGGTCAGTTCGAAATACGCTCAAATCGCATGTTTGGTGCGGTCCGAACCGAAGGTGGTCAGTTCACAGTGGGGCAGGGCTTCTCAGCAGGACGGTAGGCTCCATTCCCAACCGTCCTCAAAGTCCAGTTTCTTGACGACAACCTTCAGTTTCACCTTTGCGCGCTGCAAAGTCTTTTCCGCAATCTTCGCAGCCGTTGCCTCAGTGCGAAGGACGCTCACTTTAAGCGGGCCATTGGCCAGGGTCGACTTGAGCCACTCCATTGCGGCTTTCACCTTCGAGCCGCGCCGAGTCGGCTGCTTTGTCGATGTGAACAAGTCCTGTGCCTTCATCCGGACTGGGTCCTTTGACCACTCCAGGTACGGCAGGCCGTTCCCTTTTGAGCAAACCGCGTAGCGCATTCCCCGACTGTCGATTTCCAAATTGTTCTTTATGGGAAGCATCAACCGGGCGCCGTCAACTTTGGGATCAGCATCAACGAGGTAAGCCGCGCGGGCCACGGCAACGAATGCCATGCTGCCGGACGTCCGCTGAATCGCTGAAACATTTCCCGACTTATTCAGGTGCGTTACCAGCAGGATTGCCACACCCAAACGCGATGCCAGCATCGCCAATGGGTCCAGCACCGAACGCACATCGGCATTCTTGTGGGAGTCCGTGTTACCCAGATAGCTGGTAACCGGGTCAATGATCACCAACCGACAATTGGGGGTTTCGCGAATGGCGGTTTCCAAATGCGACAGGTCGGTCGTCAGGCAAACGGAGCGTTCCTTTTGACGGCTTCCGGCAATGACAATTGACTGCAACAAGTTGATTCGCGAAACATCGGCGCCGGCGGCATCGAGCCGGGGTCGAATTGTATCGTCCGGGTCATCTTCGACCGTCAGCAGGACCGTTCCCCCGGGCTGGCCAATCGGTCGACCGTCTGGCCAACTTCCGCCAACACTCAATCGCGCGGCCAGGTCCATTGTCAGCAGCGACTTTCCCAAACCGGGATCGCCCGAAACGATGTTGAGTTTTCCGGCGGCCATCCAGGTCGGCCAAAGCCAGTCGACTGGCTTTGCGACCACATCCTGCATCTTGCGCAGATTGGGACGCTCGCGGCGACATGCGGTCCGGCTGCTTCCGGCAGGTAAATCGAGTTCGGCAACAATCTCGTCCGGCGAACGTGTGCGATCTTGAGCGTCGCGCAGCAATTGCTGTCCTGAATTGATGAGCCGGCGCCGGCCGTCTTCTTCCAGCAGTCGGTCAATGAAACGATCAATCATTATGGGGAGCGTGCAAACTTCCGTGCATTCCCGCAGCTCATGTCGAGCGTCAGTGCCCAGAACGGGCCATGCCTCCATACTTGTGACGGCAGCGGCGACAAGTTCGAGGTTCGCCTTTACAGCCTCGTTTCGGCCTGCTGCGGTCTCTTCTGCAGGCCGTTGAAGAACTCCCTGCGACCACAGAATGTGAATCGTTTGAGCCAGCAGTCGCCGGCCGGAATGAAAGCAAAGTTCCGCGTCGAACCGCGTGTCGGTTGCTCCATTCAACAGGCAGCCAATCAAGCCACGCTCGGCTTCTACGTCTTGTGGCAACGATTCGTCGCCACGGGTATTGAGGTGTCGTTTGTTACTACGTATCATCTGTAAAGTCCTTTGAAGTTGAGGCAGTGCACGGTTGAGCCTTGTCGCTGCCTTGGATTTGGAAATGTTGAAAATGGGGTGAGCCGATTGCAGTCGGCTGGCCCCGTTTTCATTAGCGGCGGACTACTGGACAGCCATCGGCAATCCATTGTTCAATTTCTGGTCGATGCCAGCGGACCAGCGTGGCCACCTTTCGTGGCGCCGGCATCTTGCCTGCATCAGACAGCCGGTAGACAGTTCGCGGAGAACAGCCAAGCATTTCTGCGACGCGGTTAACGCTCAGCAGGACGCCTGCCTTGGGCTCGGCAACGGGGGAAGTGGTTTGTTCCGACATCAGTGAATCTCCCTTTCGAGTGGTGATGCGCTGGCACCATGCCAACGCGACTCGCGAATCCTCCATGCCATTCGGTCAGACAAAATGTTGAAACCCTATTTTGACCGAAAGATTTTTGTCCGGTTCTGCCGTCGCCCTGTGTATTCCCTGCCCGTCACCCGATGTCTATGTTCTCGATTAAGGTCAAATTCCCTTGACGCCTATTTGTCCGACCGCAGTTTCCACCGCATCAAGCTGTCGAGTTCCTTAACCGAAATGCCTTTGTCTTTGCAGAATTGCTTCTTTCCGGTTTTCGCTTCCTTCGCCTTGTTCCACTCGGCAATGATGTCGAGTCGACAAGCGGCCTCCGCGTCAGAAACGCGCAGCCGTCCCGGCTTGGCCTTCTGTCTCTTCGGGCGACAGGCATTCATGAGCCGGGCCAATTCGTTCACGGTTTTCCATGTGGCTCGCCATTCCCGTTGAAGAGGCGTCAGGAGAGCATCCCATTGCTTGCCGGGATACAACCGCTTTCGTCCGCCGTATTCCGGGCTGACAGTGGGCAGCCAATGCTGACTTAGCAGCAAATAGACATGCACCGCGTTCGATTCCCTTGCCCAGTGCGTGTCCGCTGCGAGGTTCTGCAGTTCCTCATCCATGCCCGTGTCGAATTGCAGAACCTCCGGCAGGTAGTCCATGAGGACGTAACCGGCTTCCTGATATGCCAGGTGAAGCAATCGACCAATTTCCTTTCGGCGCTCGCGGTCGTCGTTGCCAGACAACTCGGCAATGGACGTTTCCCGGTCTTGTATGTTCTTCACAATGACCTGCAGACGCTCCGCGCACTTTTGTCGACGTGTGGCCATGACTGCTGACTCCCTTTGCTGTTGGTTACTTCATCCGTGACGACGATTGACCTCAATCGTCCACGGCAGCCACATTCGTTCTGGCAGAACTGGCTGTCAAGTCACGCGGCTTTGCAGAATGGCGCGCCAGCGTGGAAGAATTGTCAGCAACTTGTGGGGATTTCGATGAGAGTTCGTTCGGGCACGGTCGAGAAGCGAAAATGGCTTGCCGTAATTGCTGATGCGCGACAGAATCCAGCGTAGCTGGCAGACAAAATTCGGCTCCATGCCGTGTGGACACCTTCGGGAGGTCCCTATATCTGCTGGCTTTTTCTTTAATTGAATCAGAGACTTGTAGCCACCTACGAGCAGGGGCCGGCTTTAATTCTTTATGCATGCCACCGACTTCGAACCCATTGGATTCGAAACGGCCAAATCAGTTGCTAACTCTCTGATTTCGAGGTGAGTAAACCCAGCAGTTCTGATGTTTGGCGCAGCAGGCCGGGCATGGCGTTCGCGTCGATTTCGTCGTTCCTACCATTCGTGGGATGCGAAATCTGTCGGCAGAGCCTGCCAAGCCTCCCAATGACTTCTTCGGCATCGTCCAGGTTGTCTAGAGCACCAAGCGATTTTGTAGCACCCAGCACCATTTGGAATTCAGACTCTTTCAGCTTTAATGCCACGTCAGAAACCGTTAGCGAGGTGTCGGGATCAATCCCCAGGGCAGACCACGTTCTCTCATTCACGTCGGCTCTGCCAGTCTTATCGCACTCGATGTGATTCAGCACCCAGCTTACGGCCTTCGACTTGAGCGTATTGAGTCGCAACAGAACTGCCATTTGCGCTGCCGACCGCGAGGCGTCCTTTGCAGTAACGATTCCCCAAATCCGAGCCCCGTCTAAGAGCACGCGCACTGGGTGCGTGTCGGCTTGTTCGAGGAAATCCAGCATGCTCGAATCGGCGGTCATTAACAGCCGCTCATCTAGCCGTGTCATCGCGTCCCCGACGGTTTCGGCGTCCTTGAGTTTTTCAACACTGCAAATACCAACTATGCCGAATTCGCTGCGCACCAAAACGGTGTCTACCCCGGCCGCTTCGGCTTTCTCTATTACTGCCCGACAATCCTCGTCAGGTTCACTCACGCAGCTTGCCTCGACCGGTGTTCCAATTAGATGAATTGGAAGTTTGCCCTGCGTATCGGGTGAGGCATCACCTCCATGCGCCAACTGTTCGCCCGAACGTGATGCCGCATCCTTTTTCGCTTCCCACCAGCCGCCACTCAGTGAACCCAGGGCAAACACGAGAATGGCGATTCCGGAAAGCGCTTCGCTCGCAGCCAGCAGCTTGGTCAATGGCGCGTTGGGAGTCATGTCTCCATAACCCACCGATGTAATGGTCATCACACTGAAATAGGCGCAGTCGATGAGAACTGGAATCCGATTCTCAAATGCCGTTCGAATTACTTCTTCTTTGGGTTCACTTGTTGCCGCCACACTAAATTTGACCGGCCACTCTGCAAACCCTTCCGCCTGTGGGTGCGGGGAAACTCCAGTGACGAGATGGAAAGATATCCCAGAGATTCCGCTACTGTCTGCCAGTGGAGGTACGTTCGCCAATTCGGATTCGCTGCGATTCAAATAGTCAGAGTAGAACCCGTATTCAAAAACGGTCTTGTATGCATGAGTCAGCGCGATGACTCCGTAATAGCACCCCGCAAAAGAAATGGTCACGGCCAGATATGTTGCCACAACTCGTCGAACCCGCGCCAGTGGTGAAGAGTCCGTTCGAAAACAAGAGAGCAGGCCAAACCCCAAGATGATGACGGGCAGAATACACGATGCCATGAACAGAACCGCCAAGAGAACTTCCTGTGTACTGTACTCCCTTGGTTCGAAAATCTGTTCCAGGTAGAGCTTCGTGCAGTATTCTCCGAGCACAACCGATGCCACAATACTGCCAATCGCCAACAGGCAGAGTGTGAACGTGGGGCGGTTAAAGAAGAACCGCAACGGCGCGGCAAGTTTCCAGAGCAATTGACGCATTATTCGCCCCCCCCATTCAGTACCCCGGCGGTGAGGGATTTGGTGAGTTGGGTGGCGGTGGTTTGGTGGTCGGTGAGTTGTTGTTCCAGTTGGTCGCAGAGCGTCATCAGTTCGTTCACGCGGGACACAATGCGGTCTTGTTCCTTGCGTGGCGGAATTGGAATCAATGTGCTTTGTAGCTTCGTGCCATTGAAGTTGGCTTGCCCACATTGCTGAACAATTTGCGGCTCTATCTGCGTCCGTCGAAAGTATGCGGCATTCATCGCAATGTTTACGAATTCCGGGCCTACGCCTTCGAGCAACTGAACCCGAATGAGGTAGGAAGCGAATGTGACGGAGTCCTTCGGGCCACGATACAGTGCAGTCTTTCCGACCAATTCAAAGCTGTTGGTCCGATTGAAAATGATGTCTCCTGATTCAAGAAACAAACGCGGCAAGTCGTCGATGTCATTCGGAACATACTTGAGCTTCGCGTAGTCCAATGCGCCGTCTCGAATGTTGTTCATCCTCAGCACGGGAACCCCGACGGCCTCTTCACTGGCCTTTTGGCTGGTTCCATATTCAACATTTCGAGCTAGTCCACCAATTCGAGACCAACGCCAACTCGATGGCAGAACGTACGGCCACTCATCCTCGCTAATGCTGGCAACCTTCTTCAGTCGAATCAGCTTCTCCGCAATAAGTTCCTTTCGTTGCTCACCAATTGCCAACAGCAGTTTCTCAGCAGGCTCATCGCTCTCATCTTGTTCAACCAGCCTGCCCGTCACGGCGAGTTGCAGGATGGTTTTTCTTAGTTCCTGCACATCGGTGGGGGTTTGGATGAGGGTGTTGAAGTTTCTTTGCAGTCGGGGCCAGGGGGCAGGTTTGGTTGGCTGGTCGCTATCATCAGTCGGGGCGGTGAGGTGATGCAGGACGGAGACGCAGGCGGCCTGCCGGACTTCTTCCCGCTGTGCCTGCTGCCGGTCCAATTCGTCGAGCAACCCCATCAACTCATCCACCTTCGCCACAATCCGCTTCTGTTCGGCAAGCGGTGGGAGTGGAATTGGAAGCGCCTCAAGTTTTCCTTTCGTGATGTGCCGTAGACCCACTCCACCGTGAGCCTGAGCAATCATGGCGTCAAGTTGCGAATTCACTGCGAGGCGAGTGAATTCTGCCAGCAGCCCGCGTTCACATCGAAGTTCGGAGCGGAATATGTGTTGATTTAGCAATGCATGACCACGTTGCCAAATAAATGCCCCAAAGGAAGTGCCGGGAGTGCCCGACCAGCTAATGAGCAAGTCACCGTCTCTTACATGAAACTTTTCGTCAACCTCATTGTCGCAACAATTGAATGGTGCATTAGCGTTGTTTAAGTTCTGAATTCGAATGATCCGCAATCCATCATTGCTCCAATCGGTGGGCTTGAACGCTTTCCCATTCACCAGATTCAGGGCTTCACCAATCCGTAGCCACTCCCAACCATCCTTGAGAGTGAATGGCGCATCATCTTTGACTGGAGCCAATTTCTTCTTGAACGCCTGCCGGAATTCGACTGCGATAGCGGTGGCAGAATCACCGGTTGTTTCGGTTAGTAACCCTCGAATTGCGAATTGCAGAACCAACTCGCGCAGCTTGACAATTCCACCTGCGGAATCGGCGATGTGGCCGAACTGGTCGAGGAACGCTTTCCCGTCCATCACTTGCCCCCCAGTGACTTGGCGAGTTCGGCTTTGAGCTGATTGCGGGTGGCGTCGACCTGCGTCTGCAATTCCTGAAACTGCTGCAACAGTTCGTCAGGATCGCCGGGGCCGGTGTCGGCAGAGTGGGGATTCTTCTGGTCGAGGTTGTAGCCGGCCTCGATGATCTCTTTGACTGACACCTTCCAGGCGAACTCGCTTGCCTTGCGCTTCTTCCACCACTTCTTTTCCGCCTCGAATTCCTCAATGCGAATGGGGTTGGTTTTGTTGTACGACTTCTGTCCCGCCGGATACGGGTGTTCGTAATACCAGATGTCCTTGGTCGGCTTCCCCTTCTCGAAGAACAGCAGGTTCGTTTTGATGCCGGTGTAGGGATTGAACACTCCATTCGGCAGCCGGACGATGGTGTGCAGGTTGCACTCTTCGAGGAGCTTTTCCTTGATGCGGGTTTTCACGCCTTCGCCGAACAGCGTGCCGTCAGGAAGGACGAGCGCCGCGCGGCCGCCGTCTTTGAGGAGTCGCATGAGCAGGACCAGAAACAGGTCGGCAGTTTCCCGCGTGCGGAACGCCTGCGGAAAGTTCTGTTCGATGCCGTCTTCTTCCATACCGCCGAACGGGGGATTGGTGACAATGACATCGACCCGGTCTTTCGGTCCGTAATCGGTGAGAGGTCGGGCCAGGGTGTTGTCGTGCCGGATATTGCTGGGACAGTCGATGCCATGCAGCAGCATGTTCGTTACGCACAGCAAATGCGGCAGTTGCTTCTTTTCCACGCCTCGAATGGACTGCTGCAACGTGTGCTCATCTTCCACCGATTTGACGTACTTCCCCCGGATATGCTCGATAGTGCAGGTGAGGAAGCCCCCGGTACCGCAGGCGGGGTCGAGAACGCTTTCTCCCAACTTGGGGTCGACCATATCGACCATGAACTGAGTGACCGCACGGGGTGTGTAGTATTCGCCCGCATTCCCGGCAGACTGCAAGTCCTTGAGGATTTGTTCGTAGATGTCATTGAAGACGTGCCGGTCGTCGGAGCGGTTGAAGTCGAAATCTTCGTTCAGCTTGTTGATGACCTGCCGCAACAACTGCCCGGACTTCATGTAGTTGTAGGCATCTTCGAAGGCGTCGCGAATGACCCCGGCCATTGGATTGCCAGCAACCTGCAACCCCTTGAGCGTGCGGAACAGGTTGTCATTCACAAAATCGAGAAGTGCATCACCGGTGATGCCTTCGGGGTCGGCAGCCCAGTTACGCCAGCGGAGCTTTTCGGGGAGCGGTGAGGCGTAGTCGTCCTCGATGAGTTCGAGTTCGCTTTCCCGGTCATCAAAGACTTTGAGAAATACCAGCCAGGTCAACTGCCCAATACGCTGAGCGTCACCATCGACGCCCACATCCTTGCGCATGATGTCCTGAATGGATTTGATTTGAGTGGGACTGACCATTGGTGGGGATTAGTTTGAAAGCAGTTTCGAAGACTCGACAGGGACATTGTGAAAGCCCGCATCAACCAATGCAGTTTGAATGCGTGCTGCGGTGTCACTTCCCACAGCTCGACCCAAAACAATTGCCTCACACAATGACGCGAAATCAACAGGAATCGAGAACCCTTTGTCTGCTTCGGGAATGTTCTTTGGAGTCCAATTGGGGTAATAGCTCAATCCTTCGTGTGCAATTAGTCGGATTTCGTTCTCCGCGCTCCATTTCGGTATCTTCCGAATGATTGGGTCGAAGACGTTTTGGGGTATTCCAGTCCAACTGAATTCTATTGGAGCGTACGTAACTCGCGAGAGGTACAAATCAAGCGGGGCGATCTCGACCGATTTCTTTAACCGTAGAACGCTTGAACGTATTGCGACTCCCCGATGATCATCCGCAAATTCTGACCACATCGGTTCCGATTCGTTGTCGCCTGCATTCCAGCAACTCAGGAAGAACTTCGACTTCTGACTTTGCAAGCATCCCACAACCCTAGTCCGAAATAATTCTGACTCCGATTCAGTCCAAATCTTAGGCAATGAATACTCAAACTGGTCATTGAATCCGGGGTTGTTTGCACGAGACAGCCATAGATTTCCATCGAGAAATGTTTGGAGTCGCGATTCGGGTATGTATCTCCAAATGGTCTCATCGTCTTCCGGGGCATTGCATCTTGGATGTGGAATTGTGGGCATCACTTCACCGTCGCGTAAATCTGAGCTTCGAGTTCCCGGATGGCTTGCATGTAGGCGTCTTTGCTGCCGAACCATTTGATGATTTCCACCGGGGAACCGAACCCGCTGAAGGGGTCGACACGCAACACGCTCATGTCCTCGATGTTGGTGACGCCTGCATCGGCGTATTTGTCGAGGAGGGCATTGAGCACCGCGCGGGCCTGCTCACCGTACTTGGTGAAGTAATTCCGTTTGCGGACGTTGTCGGCTCGCTCCTGCCGTGTGAGCGGTGGCTGGTCGAAGGCGACGTGACAGACCAAATCAAACGGGTCGAAATCGGTGCCGACTTCATCAGCCAGGGCCTCGAAGAAGATTCCCTGTTCTTCCAGTTCGTCGATAATGGCTTGCTTTTTCTCGGCTGTTGTCCAGTGCTGCACAAAGTCATCGAGCGACGTGAAATCCCGCTTGACCTGTTTCCGGGTGTAGTCGCGCAGCGATTCGGTAATGAGCTTGCCGGTATTGGGGTCGAAGTATTGGACACGCTCGGCAACCACCATGACTTCGACGTCATTGACGTAATACTTCTGCCGCTTGCCCCCTTTGGCTGCCGGAAATACGGCTCCGGTCACTGCATCGGCGGGGAGGTCGTCGGATGACTCGATGTCCGGGAACTCGCCAGGGTCGGCAGGCAGGCTGGGGTCGTCTTCTTCCAGGTCGTCAGGCGGAACGACACTTTCGTCGGACTGCGGTGTGTAGACCGAAATGGGTGGACCGTCGAAGGCGGGATCGGCGAACAATTCGGTCGCCTTGCGGAAGTCCATAATGGTGAAGAACAGTTTGTCGTAATCTTCGTTGATGCGAGTGCCGCGTCCGATGATTTGCTTGAACTCTGTCATCGACTGGATGCGCTGGTCGAGGACGATGAGCTTGCAGGTCTTGGCATCGACTCCGGTGGTCATCAGCTTCGATGTCGTCGCAATGACCGGATAACGGCTTTCGGGGTCGATGAAGTTGTCGAGTTCGGCTTTCCCTTCGGCATCATCCCCGGTAATCCGCATGATGTATTTGCGGTTCTCGGCAACCAGATCGGCGTTTTCGTTGGCCAGGGCCTGCCGCATGCGTTCGGCGTGTTCGATGTCTTCACAGAAGACGATGGTTTTGTCGTAGCGGTTGGTGGCCTTCAGGAATTCCGTGACCTTGCGGGCGACCAGCTTCGTCCGTTCTTCGAGTACCAGTGTGCGGTCGTAGTCCTTCTGATTGTAAACGCGGTCCTCGATGACTTCGCCGTGTTTGTCCGTCTTGCCTGACTCCGGTCGCCAGCCGGTGAGGTCTTTGTCGATGTCGATGCGAATGACTCGATACGGAGCGAGGAATCCGTCCTCAATTCCCTGTTTGAGCGTGTAACTGTAGACCGGTTCGCCGAAGTAGTGAATGTTCGAGGCGTATTCTGTTTCCTTGGGGGTGGCAGTCAGACCGATTTGTGTGGCACCGCTGAAGTATTCCAGAATGCGCCGCCACTGGCTGTCCTCTTTCGCGCTCCCCCGGTGGCATTCGTCGATGATGATGAGGTCGAAGAAATCGGGCGAGAATTCCTTGAACGTGTCGTCGGTTTCGTCTGTCCCAGTAATGGCCTGATACAGGGACAGATAGATTTCGTAGGACTTCTCAGCGTTGCGGTTCTTGATTTTGTGCATCGCCCCGCCGAAGGGCTTGAAGTCCTGCCGCATGGTTTGATCGACCAGGATATTGCGGTCAGCCAGGAATAGAATTCGCTTCTTCAGGCCAGACTTCCAGAGTCGCCAGATGATTTGAAACGCGGTGTACGTCTTGCCCGTGCCGGTGGCCATGACCAACAAAACGCGGTCCTGCCCGGTCGCCACGGCCTCGATGGTGCGGTTGATGGCATTCAGTTGGTAGTAACGCGGTGAGCGTCCGCTGCCGTCGCTGTAGAAGTCCTGAGTGACCAGAGCTTCCGATTCCGCCTTGATGCTTTTCCAGTTGCAGAACCGCTGCCAGAGTTCGTCCGGGCCGGGAAACTGGTCGAGCGGGATTTCCTGTTCGACAGGTCCACCGTTGGCGGTTTTGTCGTGAAACAGAAATGCATCACCGTTACTGCTAAAAACGAATGGCAGGTCGAGTGCGTCCCGGTCGGCATAAGCGAGGGCCTGCTGCATGCCTGCCCCGACGGTATGCGTGTTGTCCTTGGCCTCGATGACTGCGATGGGCAGGTTCGGTTTGTGATACAGAATGTAGTCGGTCCGCTTCCCCTTGCCCCGTTTGACCACCTTCCCCTTCACGTGAATTGCGCCGGCAGTGAACGTTACTTCTTCCCGAATTTGCGTCTGCAAATCCCATCCCGCCCCGACAACGGCGGGCGTGATGAACTTGGTACAGATGTCGCGTTCAGACAGGGATTTCTTGTCGAGGCTCAAACCTAGCCCTCCTCGATGTGATGGGACTACCTGAAAAGAGTAATGGCTTGGTCTACCGTCGACCAGACATGACGAGTGATTATCGCGTCAGCCGAGATTACCACGAAGAGTGAGTGAGCGCCGGCGGGGTTTCGGACAGTCAGGCGGCCCGGGCTTTCGGGCGGTTTCGACCGACCGAACCGAACCGAACCGAACCGAACCGAACCATTTTTTTTTGAGGCGATTCTGCCCAAAAATGCACAATGCCAGAACCGCGCGTGTGCCGGGGGGTGACTGGAAGGACCCGCAAAGGGTGGGGGGGCTCCCCCCGTCTCTACCGGGTTTCTTATTGCTGCCTGCTGGCTTTCACCATTGCAACGATGCCCGCTTTAACGACATCAGGCAGGCAGTCCCACGCGTCGACAACGGTTTGTAGTTGGTCGTCCGTTGCCATGTTTTGTCCCTCGTTGGTGCAACCGCTGGTGCAACGCGTTTCGCATTGAAGCGTAACGTCTGAATTATCAACACGTTCTGCATCGCGTCGCCAGTTTCCCAAGCTGAAGGCCGTGGGTTCGAACCCCATCACCCGCTCTTCGTTAGCCTCGTTGTCTCCGGCAGACAACGAGGCTTTTTCGCATGCGTGACGACCGATGGGTCGACCCTGGTCGCAGGCTATTGCCGAAGTATTGCCGGGACTGGGACTTGATCCCGTCGAGCAGGATGCCATCCCCTCAATTGCACCCGTCGTTCACGGCCTCGCGGCACAGGTCCGAGGGTAGATTCTGGATTGAGTGAAACGGACCCGTTTGAACCGAGACGACGTCCTGGCACCGATTGACGCGGCGGTGAACATGATTTCACTGGCGACATCACTCCTCAATCATCGCATCCAAGTCATCCAGTGATACCTTCAGCACTTCCATGGTTTGCTTGGCGCCTGAGAAGGCGATGAGGAGTTGGTTGTCTTGCTCGATGACGTGGGGATAGTCGATGTGGCGGTCGCCGATGAGTTTGAAGAGGTGTGTGTAGACTAGCCCGTCACGGCTGACGGCGAGGGTGAGTGGGTCGCGGCGTTTGGGGTTGGCGTTGGAGACGAGGACGAAGTAGCCGCGTGAGGTTCGCAAGGCGAAAAACTTGCTGGTGGCGTCGGGGAAATTGGTTTTGACAATCGGACTCCATGTCTGGCCGTTGTCGGTGGAGAATGTCCGCAGCAGGCAGCCGGAGCGGCCGTTGTCACGAATAAGGCCGACAATGTTTTTCCCATCGGGGAGGACGTACCAGTACGGTTCTTCCGGTCGGCCTTCCCCGTCGTAGCTGGCCAGCGGCCTGATGGTCCAATCGTTGAACGATTTCACACCACCAATCATGACCGACACCTGCCGCAAGTGGTCGCGGCGGGTCATCATGTATTCACCGGAAGGGAGTTGCTTGGGGGGGAAGTTGTTGAGTGAGTCATCCAGCACGGTGCCATGCGCTTCCCATGTGCGTTTCGCTTTGTTCCAGCGAAACGCCTCCAGGCTTAATCCCTTGCCGGGATAACCAGGGGCCTGGAAATGGCTCGCCAGTGCCAGCAGTTCTCCATCACGTACCCATAGCCCCCGGGCAATCCAGCCAAAGCCTTCAATGCGAGGCGGCCCCGAGAGATCGGCCGGCTTGCACCATTGGAGACCATCTTGGCTCGTCGCAAATGACACCCTCGTTCCGGCCTGATCATGTCCCGGAACGATGTTTCGATGTCGTTCCGGTGAAACTTCCGCGACACGTTTGCCGGGACCATCACTCCACATCGCCCAGTGCTTGCCGTCAAAGAATGCCAGATACGCATGTTGATGCACCCAGTCCCCGCCGCGGTCACGGACATCACTGATAACGGCGTGTTGTGAAGGCACAAGAGGCAACTGGGCGAAGTCAATTTTCCCGGGATCATTCGGAACCCAGTCTCCGGCCAGCATGACGGGAGACGCAGGGTTCGTCACCAGATGCGGCGGGACGTCATCGGCCCATGTTACATGCCCATTCAGCAGGACGATCACGCAGGTGAAGACAGACTCAATTCTAAACATGGGGCTTCAATCAGCTGGGACGATGTAACACCGGCATGATTGTAACGAATCTGGGCCGCGAGGTTGTCGTTGGGAATCCCGTCAGTATTTTGACGGGACGCAGTTGGCTCTTAGCGACTCGCTACCGATGTTGCGCGGTCCGCATCGCGATACGGTTCAATCCAGTCGACCAGTTCGTCTGCCGAGCGGCTTCCCGTGATCCCTGTTTGGAACGAACCATCGACGAACAGTAACGTGCGTGGAATACTGCTCACGCCATAGTGACGGGCGAGTTCAGGTTTCTTGTCGACATCGATTTCCACAATCGACACGCCTGCCAAATGTCGCCCCTTCAGCTGTGCCAGTTCATGATGCATGGCACGACAGGGGGGACACCAATCTGCGCCGAATTTGACAACAACCACTCCGGGATGCTCAATGACCCGCGCGACAAACCATTCGTCATCGGGCGGAGTCTGCATTCGCTGGTACTGATACCCACCAAACGCAATGGCCAGCAGTAGCCCAAATGCGGCCGCAAGGGGTTTCCAAGAATTGTCTTCACTCATAGATTTACGGTCCGGTATCTGAGATTCACGCTGATGACGTTTCAACCGTAGAACATGGGTGATGAGTGAAAGCTGTAACCTAAGTGCGCGGTACCGGAGTGAAGTGAATGCCTTCGGGAAAACCGCTACGTCTGGAAAATTCGGACCAGCGAGCGTCTTCAATCGCTGTTGCTCTCACTCCGCCGTGACAACAATGTCGAATGCACCTGCATTGAGCACATGCTCGAAATACCATGCCTCTGCGCGGCACCACATGTCGATTTCCGCCTCGCTGTTCTCACCACGGTCATGGACGCGCTGGCGACATGTTTCCTGATTGGTCGACACCAGGATGGTGACGTCATACAGGTCCCGCAGTTCTGGACGGCAGGTGTAGACTCCTTCGACAATCAGAAGTTTCTCGACAGTGATTTCTGACAGCGACTGGGCCGGGCGGTCGTGCTTCCAGTCGAACTTGCGGAATGCCGCCCGTCTGTCATCACGCAACGCCTGGAGCACTTTTCGCATTTGTCGCCAGTCAAACAGTCGTTCGTATCCGGCCTGCGGTGAGAGGGCAAATCGAGCCTCGTTCGGCATCGCCGCGTAGAAGTCATCACCCTGAAGAATGGTCCCGCCAAGTTCGCTGGCGATTTGCCGAGCCAGCGTCGATTTCCCCGCCCCGCCACGTCCATCAACGGCGATGAGGAATGGCAAACGCGAAGCCTGGTCGAGCAGCCGCTCGACGAATTCGATTGCGGTGCGATTCAGCTGACCAATTCCATTTCGCATTCTGCTGGTTGGCCCGGCTGTTCCTCTTTGAGGGCGGCATACATCGCCATTGTGATGTTGTACTGCCGTAGCAAAGACTCAAGGCTCGCCATCCGACGGTAGTAGAGGAACGGTACTTGAACCGACGTGAGAATGGCCGCCCCCGTAACTATTAGGCCGTAGGGGGGCCTTCCCGGCGGACTTGCATAGCCAGTCCACATCCACAATCCTGCCCACCCAAGCCCCCATCCGAGCAGAACCAGGTGAAACCGCCATGTCGCACTGAGGACATGCTTGGTCAGACTCGCGTGCAAGTCATTTTGCTTCGACTCAGAAAACCCGAGGGTTGCCAGCGATTTCAATTCTTCAACGAATGCCTGGCGAACTTTCTCAGGCAGTGCGGGAGATGGAGTTGTCATGGACTGCCCTTAAAAAAGAATGTAGTCGTCAGCTAGCGGTAACAATGAATCATTGTCGGCGGACCTTGAACAAGTCAATTGAATTCTTTCACAATCGCTCAAGCACAGGTTCGACCGGAATTCCAATGTGCAGCACATGGAATTCGCCGACGTACTTCTTCGCCTGGGGAACAACCAATCCCGGCTTGGCTGCGAAGAATGTCATCGTGAGTTGTGCTTCGATGGCGACCCCGAGTGGTTCACCGGTGTCGCAATCCAGTCCTGAGGGAATATCAACTGCGAGCCGCTGGCCCGGTGAGGTGTTCATCGCGTTGATTACCGCGGCAAATGAGGCAGTCACTGCGCCGTGTACACCGGTTCCGAGAAGGGCGTCCACAATCCAGTCGGCCTCTCCGAGGCACCGTTTCGTCTCGATGGCAATTTCTTCCGGGGAATACGTCATGTCGACGATTGTTATCGGAATACCGAACTGAACGGCAATTTCGTAGTTTGTTCTTGCATCTCCCGACAGTGACTGTGGATCAGCGAACAGAATGAGTCGTGCCTCAATTCCAGCCAAATGCAAGTGACGGGCAATAACGAAACCATCACCACCGTTGTTCCCCTTGCCGCAACAAATGACGACCGGCCCGCGAGGATTCTGCTGCAGCAACAGTTCAGCACATCCCCGCCCGGCATTCTCCATTAGCACGACACCCGGTACCCGAAACTCGTCGATGGCAATTTGATCGACACGGCGAATTTGTTGTCTGGTGAGAGTGAGTTGAGACATGGAAACGAGAGTCTACGTGAAGTGACGTTTGCGCGGTTGCAGAGGTTGGCAGAGCAAAGGGCGAACTGAGTGGACATGAATGGGCGCAGGCTTCTTGCTGTTGCGTACTGCATCATACGGAAGAATCCATCAATTGTGAGTGGCACACCCTTGAATCAATGGAAACAAATTCGAAACAGTGTTCCGCCACAGTTCATGCGGCGAATTGCGACCCACGATCGACTGACTATCATTTCCGTGTGGGATAAACGGTATGTCACCGCATCCCAGTTCTCCTGCGAGAAGCGAAATGAAACATGCACTCGTCGTGGTTCTTTTTGTTGTCGGCTTCGTCGGTGCCGTGGGCATGTTTCGATATGGGGACTCGTTTGTCGCTTATTACGAGCTTGTAAACCCGGAACACAATTCAGGCGAGTCTCAAGTTTATGGGAGTGGAATCCTGAATATGGCGTTGTCAGCCATGTTGCTCCTTGCGACGGCAGCTGCAATTTCTTTTCGACTGTTCAGCGGGACCATCAACCCAAAGTACAATTTGTTTGGACGTGGGGCAGGAGTGGTGCTGGCACTGGGAGCTTGCTGTCTGTTCTATGCCGGATTCGGGACCATCAACCGTATACGGCAAATGGCCACCTTTTCTGTTCCGCCCTCGGCTCCAAGTTTTGACCAATTCATTCAATCGACACGGCAGACTCTTGCTACTGGTTCTGGAATCTTGATCATTGCGACGATGCTCTTGCTGGTGCTGGCAATCCTCGAATGGCGAGCGAATGAGACTCACAGACCGAAACGCCTCTGGAAAATACTTTCCGTCATCTGCCTCCTACCGATGTTTCTGGCTCCAATTCTGCTGTGCATGATGCTTTTGGCTGTAGATGAGATTGCTCAGACTTGTGCATTGGGGCACGAAAGGCTGATGAGAGATTACATCGTGAACCAGATTTGCATCGTTCTGATTTGTGTGTGTTGCCTGTATACGAGCTTCTTCTTCGTCGGGCTGATACAAGTGGTCGCGTATCTCATCAAAGCAGCGCCGGTTCAAGGTGAAGTGAGAGATTCTTCTACTTGACTGGACGGCGAACATCTTGACCAGGCGCTTCAGATTCTGAGGCGACAACCTGGCAAGGCCTGAAGAGTATCGAAAAGATTTGGCGCCATGCTTCGCGAGACTGGACTCCCGGAGCCGATTTGAGTGAATCTCAATTGGGGGGCACGTGATCCGAATCAGGCGGAACACCAGCACGATTCAAGAGTGACGTGGAAGCCTCCAGGGAAGCACAGTGGCCATAGGGTTCGCGCAAAGAAAAACGCCATAAGCCGTTGTGGCTTATGGCGTTAAAAGTGGAGGATAACGGACTTGAACCGATGACCTCTTGCATGCCATGCAAGCGCTCTCCCAACTGAGCTAATCCCCCGGGTTCGAAGCAAAGGGTATGCGATGAACGCGTGATGTCAAGCTCGACTGGCTTGGACTTGTAACTTGAATCATAGCGGGAGCATTCGTCGATTTTGCTCTTTCTTTTCCCGGTCGCCCCGGAACGTTATTCTGAATGTCTCAGCGAGGTTTCGGGAAAGCTGATGGGAGGGCACGTTGGCGGCGAAAGAGACACATTTGCCTCAGGGCGTTCTGCGTGCTGTTGTCATCAGCCAAATGCTGTTCATGGCGGGGCATTCGCTGACATCCGGCGGGTTTCTCAATTACATGTTTTTTCAGTTTGCTCCTTCCGCGTTTGCAGTGGCTCTGTTGGCAACGCTGCCTGACGCCGCTGGGATGCTGGGCCTCGCGACCCGCTGGCTCAGCAGGTACTGCGGTGGCCGCAAACGATTGTGGCTCATCTCATTTCTCGTTGCCCGGCTGACGTCACTACTCATTCCTGCGGCACTTATTTGGCGAGAGGACGTTCCTTTCGTTTCTGCTCAGGTATTCATTCTGATTTGTGTGGGCATTTGGCACACGTGTCAGGCAGTAAGTTTTCTCGCGTACCTGTCTTGGATTTCGGCACTCGTAAAAGACAATCGCTGGGGGCATTTGTTTGCCGCTCAGGGAGTTGCCGGACTCGTCGTGCGATTAATCATTCCCACGCTGATTGCCCTGTGGCGCGAAAACATTATTAAGAAGACGTCGCCCGAATGGGAAGTGGTCAGCTATGCTGTCATCTTCGTGTTGGGGAGCGGCCTTTGCGTGCTCTCGATGGTACCGCTCCTGAGCTTGCCCGAGGCCGAAACGCCCGAGGACAGCGAAAAACCACAAAGCATCGTTCCATTTGGCAAACGGTTGTGGGGAGTACTCCGGGACACAAAATACCGTCGGCTACTAGCTCACTGGTGGTGGCTGTCGCTGTTTCAGGGACTGACTCAGGCGATTCTCTGGAAGTACCGCATCAACGTCCTGAACATTTCGCTGCCGACATTTCTCATGATGGATGCGGGCATGTTCCTGTTGCAAATCCCCATGAGTGTCTGGGCAGGACGCCTGTGTGACCGTGGCCGATTATGGCCTGCGTATGTGTGGAGCGTGGTTGGTGTTAGCTTCTCAATGCTGTTCTACGTGGCGGCCACGAAAGAAACGTGGTGGCTACTGGTCATTGGACATTTACTGTTTGGATTCTTCGGCATGGTGAATGTTTGTCTCAACACGGCCAGCCTGCGTCTTGCTCCCGGCGATGACAACCTGATGCAAATTTCCGTCCTGCGGCAGGTGGGCAGTGCGGTGGCGGCAGCCTCGGGTCTGCTCGCCGGATGGTGGCTTGATCGCTTCCTCCAATCAAATGAAGGCGTCGGCCTCGGTGCCGGATGCCGCATTCTCATGGTGCTCTCGTGGGCCGGTCGGCTGTTGGCAGTGATGTGGTTGCTTCCCTTCCTGTGGAGAGGGGACCATGCTGGTGAAACGGAATCTGCGGGCGACAGATGAGTTGTTTCCGGTCAAAAGTGTTCGTTTAGGTTGGCCAGGAGTTCGGCAATGGCGGTACAATTCAGCGGATTCCCCACTGCCAGATCTGGATTGCTCATGCCGCGTTCAATCATCACTTTTGTTCTCGCGCTGCTGACCTTGCTTCCCGCTGTTGCGTCGGCACAGAACGAAGGGCCTCAGCCTCCGTTGCGCGATCCTTATCTCCTTACGGGGAGTCGGCTGCGGAACGCGTTTCGCCCGGTGGTTGAAACAGCACGCACCTGGACCGTTGAAATCCTCGACGAGAAAGGGCGCCGAGTCGCACAGGGAGTAATTGTCAGTTCGGACGGTGAAATTCTCACGAAGGCCAGCGAGCTTCCAGAGCAGTTTCGTGTGCGTCTGAGCAATCGTCGCACGTTTGCGGGTGAGGTGCTGAAGAAGGAAGACGTCAATGACCTGGCACTGGTGAAAATTGATCAGACAGACTTGCCGGTCGTTACGTGGCAGGAAACAGAGCTAACGGATGGTCAGTGGCTCATCACACCGGGAATTTCCGTGACGCCCGTGGCAGTCGGCGTGCTGGGGGTCCAGCCAAGGAAGGTTCCTCAATCGGTCCGTGGCGTGCTTGGAATTCAAATGGATGTGGGTGGGCCGCCTCGAATCATTGAGGTCTTCTCTGAAGGTGGCGCCCACGCAGCAGGAGTCCTCGTCGATGACGTTATTCTGAAAATCGACGGCAAGGAAATGGCTCATGCCCGCAATGTGGTGGAGACGGTGCAGAAGTACCGTCCTGGGGAAAAAATTGTGCTGAGTCTCGAACGAAAGGGGGAACCCATTGAAATCGAATCCACGCTGACGCACCCTTTCGGGCAACTGCTGTCCCGAATTGCCATGCAGAACCAACTCGGCGGCGAACTGAGTGACCGCCGTGATGATTTTCCACTCGTCTTCCAGCACGACTCGGTACTCCAACCACGTGATTGCGGTGGAATTGTCGTCGACCTCGATGGTCAGGCTGTGGGACTCAATATCGCGCGAGCCGGTCGTACGGAAACGTATTCGCTGCCGGTAAAAGTCGTTAGGGAAATGCTGAAATCCATGCGGGAAACCTCGACGCCCGCAACGGGAACGTCTACTTCGACAACCAGCGACGAACTCAATAAGTAGCATGATGCGGCCTAACATTCTGTGGATTTGCACGGACCAGCAGCGGTTCGATACGGTTTCGTCGCTGGGGAATCTGCGAATCAATACACCGCATGTCGATCAGTTGGTGGAACAAGGTGTCGCCTTCACACAGGCCTATTGCCAGAGTCCTGTCTGCACACCCAGCCGCGCGTCATTTCTCACCGGTCGCTATCCGCAGACGACTCGCTGCCGGCAGAACGGTCAGAAAATGCCCGACAACGAGCGACTGCTCCCGCGCATGCTTGCCGACGCCGGGTATCGCTGCGGATTGTCGGGGAAACTGCACCTCGCCTCGTGCGCCAATGGACGTGTCGAGGAAAGGATTGATGATGGTTACGAAGTCTTTCATTGGTCACACCATCCTCAACCAGACTGGCCAGAGAATGCGTACACGCAGTGGCTGACGTCAAAGGGAGTGACGTGGGAAGAACTCTACCAGGGACCAGAGAAGGACTACGTCAAGCACGGCATTCCGACGGAATATCATCAAACGACCTGGTGTGCCGAAAAGGCCATTGAGTTCATCAACGAGGCTCCCGCTGACGGGCGTCCCTGGCTCTTCTCCGTCAACATGTTTGCCCCGCACCATCCGTTCGATCCTTCGCCGGAATACCTTGCCCGCTATCGGCCCGAAGACATGCCGGTGCCGAAGTGGCGCGACGGGGAACTCGAATCAAAGTCCAACTTCCAGCGACTCGATCATGAATGGGCTCATAATTCGCCCGGTGGGATGCGCGTGAGTGACATTACCCCGCAGCAGTCACAGGCGATTACAGCCGCGTACTATGCCATGTGTGAGCAAATTGATGATCAGGTCGGACGCATGCTCGCGGCGCTGGACGCGTCGGGTCAGCGTGAGAACACCATTGTCATTTTTATGTCCGACCATGGTGAAATGCTGGGCGACCACGGCCTTTACTTGAAAGGACCGCACTTCTACGACGAGGCCATCCACGTGCCGCTTGTCATGTCACTCCCTGGTACGTTTGCTGGAGGTCTGCGACGCAGTGCTTTCGTCGAACTGACCGACCTCTGTCCCACTCTGTTGGAATGTTGCGGACTGAGGGTGGAACCGCAAATCCAGGGAGAGTCATTCCGCAAGCTGCTGGTCGATCCATTAGCCCCAGATGAACATCGAGCCGACGTCTACTGCGAATACACAAACTCATGGACGCATCACCGTTCGTACGGTTCCATGCTCCGCACGCGCGATTTCAAGCTGGTGGTCTACCACGGCACCGGCGAGGGCGAACTGTACGATCTTCGTGAAGACCCCGACGAATTTGAGAATCTGTGGTCAAATCCAGCGACCCAGGCGGTAAAACTACAGCTTATGCAGCGTTTGTTCGACCGCAGTTTCTTCACGCTCGATCCCATGCCGCCACGGCTGGGGCCGTTTTGACGGCGGCAGAGATTGCCGAAGGGCAGACGGGCCAAATTCTCTTAACCGTTTGCTTGCAGTGATTTACCTGTTTTTTGAAACTGGCTGATTGAGTCGGCTGTGGTATGCGTCTAGAATTTGCCGACCAGCACAATCGGAACGGCATTTGCGAACTGAGATGTTCCGGACAGGTGAGCACCCTTTGGGGAGTTGATGTTGAGGCGTTTTGCGTCAGTTTTGCGAATCTTCGCGGCAACATGCGCTATGGCGATGTTGCTCGGTACGCAATTCTTCCACTCGCCATTGCATCATATCCACATTCAGGCTCCGGTTGAGACGAGTGTCAATGCCCAGCCGCACTCTCATTGCTGCTCGCATTCGCACGGTCATCATCACCACGAAGACGCCGACCAGGTGCAGCATAAGCATCAATGCCCGGCGGATGACTCCTCTCATCAACATGAAGGGCACTGCCAACTTTGTGAACTGGCCTGTGCTCCCGCAACCGTTGCCGTTGCGGTCGACATGGATTTGTCTGGTGAACTCATTCACCAGATTTCTGAGCAGACTTCCTGCCACTGGGTTTCTCCAGTCGCACTCTCCCTCACGGCCCGCGGACCACCGACGTCTCACTGCTAGTTAACTGGTTGTTCATCAACCAGCTGAGAGACATGGTCCCGTTTGCGCATCTTGCAGTAATCGATGCGCGCAATCTGCATATCTACCGTGAGGTTATTCTGATGTTTCCTGCTCGTCCCCGTCGTCGGGGTTTTACGCTCATTGAGCTACTGGTCGTCATTGCCATCATTGCTGTTCTCATTGCCCTCCTGCTTCCGGCTGTGCAACAAGCTCGCGAGGCTGCTCGCCGTGCCGCCTGCAAGAACAACATGCGGCAGTTGGGACTGGGGCTGCACAACTACCATGACAGTCACGGCGTTTTCCCGTCTGGCTGGATTGGAGCCACCACTGGTGTTGGCCCCGATGTCGAAGGGATGAATGGATTCGGCTGGGGAACCATGATTCTCCCCTACGTCGATCAGGCACCGCTTTACAGTCAATTGAATTTCAGTCAGTCAATTATTGACACGAACAACCTGCCCGAACTGCGCCGCGGCCTCGCCGTGTTTCGTTGTCCATCCGATCCACAGCCGGATACCTGGGAAATCGAACAGGAAGGTTCACCCGGTACCGTATTGGCTGAATTGGGTACCGCAAACTTCGTCGCTGTTTTCGGAAGTGGACCTGGACAACCCGGTGGTCGCGACCTCCACGACTGTGAAGGCTACGTCGGTCAGTGTACTGGGAATGGAATCTTCTACCACAACAGCCGGATTGGTATTCGCGACATCCTGGATGGAACGAGCAGTACCATTATCGTTGGTGAACGCATGACGCATCCTTTCGGGCAGAGCAATGTCGAGTTGTTCTCAACGTGGTCGGGCGTTGTGCCCGGGGGAGAAGAAGCCTATTCCCGCATTCTCGGGCTGGTCGACCATCCCCCCAACAGTGCGCATCATGGAGTAATCCACGCCGACGATTTCGGTAGTCATCACGTTGGGGGAACTCAGTTCGTGCTGGCTGACGGACACGTTCGATTCATCAGTGAGAACATTGACGAAAACGTCTACCAGCACCTCTCAACACGCGCCAACGGCGAGGTCCTCGGCGAGTTTTAGGTCCAAGTGCCTGCCGTCGGTGGCTTCGAATCCAGTTCAATTCGATTCGGCGTTGACCGTGCTGGCAGGCAGTTCTAAGATTCGTGAGGAGAATTCATCATGGTCCGTTCATTCCTGTATCCTGCCTTGAGCGAGAAGTCGTTTACCAGCGGCTCCTTTAGCTTTTATTTTTGGCACAACCAGGATTTCTGGGCAGGATAGGTGAACGACCAGCACCGACTCAAAGTTTCCAAGCCCTGAAATCCTTGCGGTTTCAGGGCTTGTTTCGTCTCAATGACACCTTAAAGACATCTCGCAAACACTACCCGCCACGCGCCGTGGCACCAATTGGAGAAACCAATGATTCTCGTCATGAAACGTGGCGTCTCGGAAAGCCTCATTCAAAACATGGTGGCCCGCGTCGAAGAAATGGGATTGAAAGCCCACATCATTACTGGCACGGAACGCACCGTTATTGCTGCGGTCGGGGAAGAACGGGGTAAGAGCAAGGAGAAGCTGGAATCGTGCGAAGGTGTGGAGAAGGTGCTTCCCATCCTCGCCCCATACAAGGTTGCCAGTAAAGAAACGAAGCCCGAGCCAACCGTCGTGCGCGCTCTCGATCTCGCCATGGGTGGCGGAAACGTCGGCATTATCGCGGGTCCGTGTTCGGTGGAGAGTGAAGAGCAAATCATCCTGGCCGCCAAACAGGTGAAGGAAGCGGGAGCAACCGGATTGCGTGGTGGAGCGTTCAAGCCTCGCACGAGTCCGTACTCGTTCCAGGGACTGAAGGAACTCGGCCTGCAATTCCTCGCGGCGGCACGTGAGGAAACCGGCCTGGCTGTGGTCACGGAAGTCATGACCCCAGAACACGTCGAAATGGTCGCTAACTACGCCGATGTCCTGCAAATTGGTGCACGCAACATGCAGAACTACCATCTGCTGCAGGCAGTGGGAGAGGTCCGTAAGCCAGTCTTGCTGAAGCGTGGTGCCTCGGCCAGCATGGAAGAGTTTCTGCTCGCTGCCGAATACATTCTAGATCAGGGAAACCAGGAAGTTGTCCTCTGCGAACGCGGCATTCGTACGTTCGAAACGCACACGCGTTTCACGCTGCCACTTGCCTCGGTCGCCTACCTGCACGAACGGACGCACCTGCCAGTTGTGATCGATCCCAGCCACGGAACCGGGATTGCTTCGCTCGTGCCATCAATGAGCGTGGCCGCCGTCGCCGCCGGCGCTGATGGTCTGATCATTGAAGTGCATCCTGACCCCAGCAAAGCCATGAGCGATGGTGCTCAAACCCTCACGCCCGAAGTGTTCGCTGCAACGATTGCACAGTGCCGACGCGTCGCCGACGCTCTCGGCTACGAACTGCATTAATTGTTTTGAAAAGCTTTCCAACTCACGACCGGCGTTCCAACATCTACTGTTGAGAACGCCGGTATTCGTTGAGGTAATTGGACACAAACTCAAACGCCTCGCGTTCTGCAGGACCGCCAGTCTTCTCGACGGCAGACGCAAGGAAGGGCCAAACGGCATCAATTTCTTCGGCAGGCAGAATGTGCAGCCGTGTACACAAAATCGTGGCTTCAATTACAGCATGTTTGGCTCGATTGAATCCCGACCAGTTGTGAAGCGTACCTTCGTGTACAACTCGCGTTGTGATTTCACTGCGCGGCTGATCGGCGTTGATGCTGGTGACTTCAAACTCAAACCACCTGCAGGCGTTCGCAAGCACTTTGCCCGAAACCTTCGTCGCGGAAAACGTTTCAACATGCTCCGGTTTCTCACCAAGGGCCGTTCTGGCCAGCTGCAGAACGTCATCGACGACGTGAAACACGCCGCACTTCTCGCGGGCCAGATTCTGAAATGTGGTTGATGACTGAAAGGGCCGCAACAGAATTGACGAAAACTCAGCATCAACAATCGGGCCCATTGGCGCGATGTTCATTGAGCCGTCGGCGTTGGTTGTCGTGCAAAGTCCTTCGATAATCATTCGATATGACTCGATGAGCAGAGGCTCGAAACTTGTTCCGCGACCTTCTCTATTCTGCGGCTGCCATTCGCAAATTGCGGTCATCGGCCCAGTCGATGAAGCGGTCCACCCATTTCATGACCGATCCAGGCTTCCCGTCACGCAGGCCGAATCCGTGTCCCGCATTCGAATAGATGTGAAGCTCCGTGGGAACGCCTGCCCGCTTGAATTTCAAATAGACTTCCGCCATGCCTTCGGCAATGTCAGGCCGGTCACCAAAACCTGCGACGATGAATGTCTGTGGTGTTTCAGCGATGGGCTCGTAGCGATGCGAACGTCCCGGATAAATGAGCGCCAGGAAATCAGGACGTGAAGACTGTCGGTCGATGTCGTTGGCAGCATCTTTGTTTCCAGCATCGAACCGCATTCCAGCCAAAGCGACAAGCTCGCCACCGGCAGAGAATCCCATGACGCCGACGCGGTTTGGATCAACTCCCCATTCTTTCGCGCGGCTGCGAACAAGTCGAATGGCGCGCTGCATGTCGCCCAGTGCATGTTCGTCGACCGTATAAGGTGAGTCTGGTTCCTCGGCCAGTCGGTATTCCAGAACAAATGCGGTAACACCCCGTTCTGCGAAGTACTTTGCTGGCACGTGTCCTTCGTGAGTCGACCACAGCGCCCGGTGTCCACCACCCGGAGCAATAATGACGGCCATTCCAGTGTTCGTCCCAGCCTTCGGCAGGTAAGGATAAATCAACGGGCGATGCACATTGCTCACCACTCGATCGGCACCGGGGCGAACTTGTTTCTGTTCACCCGAGCGTCCCTCCGAGCCCGGTGCGTCTCCTTCGTACAGGTAAACCGCGGGCGGGAGTTCGGCATCCGACTGTGCGCTGGCAGTGGGAAGAACGGTCGCCAAATATCCACAGGCAACACAGAACATGAGGGCAAAGTGTGATTTCATAGTGGTTAGACCATCGGAAAGGTGACGAGAGTTGCTGTTGGTACTACTGACCGCGACTTTAATGATGCCGCAATGCGGACGTCTTAACGGCCACCGCGTTGCATTTTTTCGGTGCTGGCGACACCGGTGAGTCCGCGTAGTGTAACGTTGATGGTTCGTTGGTCTTCGTCAAGCACGCTCAGGGCTGCGTCGTCGGTGGTGCCATCGGGGTAGAAGAGAATGGGGGTCGACCAGCTGACGCCTGACATGTCGGTTCCCGCGTCCAGGAGTGCGAGCAGTTCGGGCTGGATTTGCTGAGTTGAACTGGCTGTCTGAATTCCAGAAGCCGCAAACATGTTGGCGGCGTCGACAGAGTTGGCGAAATGGCACGTTGCATCAATGGTACCACTCGCGACGGGCAGGCTGTCCGAATTCATTACGGTGGACGTGCTTACCGTGCTTGACGAGCTGACTTGTTCGGGGTCGTACTCGAAGGGCAACACAACAAACCGTTGCCCCCCTGGTTCGTACCGAAACTGATAAATCAGCCCCGTCGACATCGATTTGTGACGGGTGCCGCCCAAATGGCGTCGCGCTAGTTCTGCGGAATTCTTGACGGGTTGCTCGCCAAGGTACCGTCCCACGGCGGGCCAGGAAATCGCCACAATGGCGACCATAATGGCGAGCACCAGCAATAGCTCTAAAAGCGTGAACCCACGCGAATGACGTGGGTTCAGCACTTTGGAAGTTGGCAGTGATGAGACGCTACTGCTGAACAAGATCGCTCCAGTTGTTGATATCGTCGTTGCCGCCGTTGTCATCCTGACCATCGGGGCCGCTGGACCAAATGGCAGGACGCGTAGTTTTGGCCTTGGAGTTCTTGGCCTCGTAGTGCAGGTCATTCCCCCAGGCATCGCGCGGGATTTTATCGAGAAATGGATCGATTTCGCGGCCGTCTTTGTCAACGGTTTGCATCAAATCGGAAATGGCCGTCGGGTAGCCATTATCAACCCGGTACAGGTCGATCGTGCGTTCCAACGCATCAATGCTGGTTTTGGTGGCGTTGATTTTGCTTTTGTCGAGCGTACCGAACAGTCGTGGCACGACCATGGCCGCAATCACACCAATGATGGCCAGCACAATGAGCAGTTCAAGCAACGTAAAGCCGAGTCGCCGCCGACGGTTCTGGGTACGAACAGGAGTAGTACGCTTCATGATTGTGAATCCTCCAGTCGGAATTCATCCGACAATGTTTTTGGGGTAGTCCAGTTTATTTCTGTCTGACCTGCACGGTCTAGACGTGGTTTCAAATTCTATCGAGGGAATCGAGCCAGCGAATTGTATTCTCAGTCCATTCGGCAGTCAGGCTGCCATTCGCCGCACCTTCCTGGAAATTCAGTGATACGGGGTAATTCATGGCTGCCAGAATTCCCGAGAACCGCTTCAGCAGTTCCGTGGCGGGGGTCCCTTCGAAACCGGTGAGCAGGATTTGGCAACGGTAGTCGGGATCGTTGTCCGGAACACGTTGGCGGTAGACACCGTTCGTTCCCGCGATTCCACGGATTAAATCACGGTGTTTGAACGCCAGTTGAAAGGCAACCGGAACCGAGTCTTCCAGTCCGCAAACCGCAATGCGATGTGGGTCAACCTTGTACTCTTTTTGAAAGTGACGAACCAAGTCGGCTATGGCTTCGACGTCATCGGCACTCCAGCCAGCGACATCCCCGGCAAGCGGAGCTAGCAGCAGGATTCCTCGTTGATGGCAGTGGTCCCGAAACAACCGCAGTACCTCGGCTTCCATGGAGTCTCCACCGGGATGCAGCCAGACCAGCATCCCCAACGGTCGCTCGGGATGATAATTCTCGGGTACATAGCTCCAGTATTTCAGTTCACGTCCGGGCAGTGTGTCCGAGAGGCGTCCCGTTGAGGATTCAGGGGCGGCTTCTTCTGGAACGACTTCCTTTTCCGGCACAAGTTCGGCCGGGACTTCCGTAGTCAGTCCCCCCAGCTTGATTCGAAGGGGCACGTTTGCCCTGTCTCGCAATACGCTTGCGGCGACTTCGGTGCCGGGGCGCAGGGGACGCAGCACTTCCAGCAGTGATGCAAAATCTGTGATGTCCCGGTCCGCCAGGCTCACCAGGACGTCGCCCGGTTTCATTCCCGCAACGGCGGCAGGTCCATCGGGCATCACTGCACGAATGCCGACGCCCAACTCTGGTGCTCCGTTACGTTGTGGCAGAATTCCAAGAGAGGCGAATTGGTAGGGCAACAGTTCCGCTGCCAATTCCACTGTGAAGTCGAGGGTTTGCTCCCCACGTTTTACTTTCAAGGTCACAGTGTCGCCCGCATAGCGTTTTCCAAGTTCACGTTGCAGGAGCGGAATTCGGGAGACGGCCACATTATCTACGCTGAGGATGACATCGCCGGCTTCAAGTCCTGCCTTGTCGCCGGGTGACTCTGGTCGAACAGCCTGAATTTTCGGTGTACCGGCGAGTGGTCCGCGCTCCTGAAATTGGATTCCAATGAGCCCCTGCTTCAGCGTTTCTCCAGCCTGTAAACGCGGCAGGACACGATAAATGTCCGCCATTGGTACGGCGAAGCCAATGCCTCCGTCGTACCATTCAACGCCCGCGGTTTCATCGGTTTGCTGCGGTGATAATGGGACAAGTACGCCGAGTGCTCTGCCAGCCAAATCGACGAGTGGTCCGCCGTAATTCAGCGGCGAAACCTTGGCGTCGGTTTGAATGGCCCGTCCGTTCAGACGCTCGATGGCACTGACAATTCCGACGGACAAGTTGGGAAACTCCAGTTCAAATGTTCTCCCCACGGCCAACGCCCAACTCCCAATGCGGGAAGATTCCACCGGAGCCGGTTGAATGGGGGAAAGGCCACTCGCGTCGACCTTGAGCAGCGTCAGCATGCGAGACATGTCGTCGCCGACGATTTGGGCAGGTAGCTTTGTGCCGTCCGCGAGCGTAACGACAATGGACGTGGGCTTCGAAATGAAATTGAAGCGACTGGTAATAATGAACCCGTCAGCGGAAACAACGACTCCGGTTGTCGGCCCTGCGGCGGTTAGTACTTCACCAACCAAATCGACACCCCCGACGGTCTCGATGCGGACAACCGAGGGGTCGACGGCTGCAACAGCTTGCTGAAACGACGTTTCTTCCAGCGCCGCAATTTCTGGTGTTGCATCAGCCTGGGCGTTGGCCGCGTCCGCCAGGAGAACAACGCACAGGAAAGCCGCCATTCCTGCGGCAATTGCTGCTCTTAAGGTTCTGAAACTAAACAGCTTACCACACATGCTTGAATGCGATTTTCTGCTTGAGGGTGGTTAGGTGCGTGGTCTGACGGCGAAGACATGAGAAGTGTGGCATGTCTAACAACGAGATGTAACCCCACCAGCCACGATTTGGGCCGCGCGATTTGCCAGTGTCGAGAACAAGTATACAGATGTGCCCTCCAGCCGAAGGGGGCAATCAGCGCATAAAAAAAGCCCGCTCCATCTTGAGCGGGCCTCCGTGAATCCGGGGAGCTGATAAAGACTCTTTGGAAAATGAAAAAACTTTCCCTAGGTGGAGTCACGGAATGAAATGGGGAATCCATTCGGTATTGGATTAGAATAACATTGGCAAAAGTACATGCAAGACCTGTGCCAGGAAATCAAAGAAGTTTCTGACGCAAAAAGTGCGGCGAATGCGACTGTTGCAAATCAATCCAGTGAGTAACGCGAAATGGTGCGCCCACCGGGATTCACTCGTTTTGCTCGCGAAAAATCCGTAATTCCACGATTCTTAACCAAAAAAAGGCTTTGGCACGCCACCTGCATAATGGTCCAATGTTGCCGCAGGACGGACAGGCCCGCACGTCACTGTCGGCACGCGAACAGCGTCCCGGGATCGGTTCCCGGGACGCTTTCGTTTTGCAATGCACTCGTGTAGCAACGCTGATGCAATTTGCATCGGGCAGATGCGTGCAAGTGCGTGTGCGTTGCGATACGCTGTTCATCAGCTTGCGTTGACAACTTGGTGTAGGTTCACCTGATTCAGAAATTCCCATGCACAACGAAGCCGACCGTTCTGGTCGTTCACCATTGTATCTCATTCTTCATCGCGACTCGGCGCGTCTTGACGTCATTGAATTGCCGTCGAGCGGACGAATCACCGTTGGCCGTGCGCCTTCGAACCGAATCATCCTGAACGACTCAAAGTGCAGTCGCCAACATTGCGAACTGTTTCTTCATAACAACCAGTGGACCGTCCGCGACCTGGAGAGCCGTAACGGCGTGACCGTGGGGCGCGAGGCAGTTTCGGGTGATCGTCCCCTGGAACTCGGCGAAACCATCGGCGTCGGCAGTCATGAACTGACACTGACCGACCGCCATCCCGACCAAACCATTAGTCGCCACGATACGTTTGAAATCATCGACCGCAAGACGGGCACGCAGTTCGACACGCCCGGCGGAATTCGTCGCCTCGAAAAAGGGGGGCAGGGCGCGACCGACCTTTTCCGCCTGGCTCGGATTATGGCGGCGGCGGAAACGGAGCAGGAGCTGTGTGAAACAGTGCTGCGCGGACTGACCATTCGCACGTCGGCCTCGATGGGCGGAGTCCTGCTGATGCCTCTCGGAGCATCCGCCACTGCGGCTAATCTTCAGGTGCGTGCCGTTCATCCCGACGCAGGAGTTCCTGCGTTTTCGACGTACCTCTCTGGCGTTGTCCTGGACGATGGGCATGCAGTTCTCGCTCAGGACCTTTCGGGAAACAAAGCCCTCGCTGTACACGACAGTATTGAAACGCTGAGTGCCGAGAGTGTCATTTGCGTCCCGATTCGGCATGCAGGCGAAGTCTACGGCGTCATTCATCTTTACAGCCGCAATAAGGACCACCAGTTCTCGCATGACGACCTCGAGTACTGCCTCGGCGTCGCTGACCAAATGGGGGACCACCTGTATGGCATCAGGCAGAAGCAGGATCTCGAAGCGGGTTTGGATAAAGCGCGCGTGCAGGTCGCCGAACTGCAGGATCAACTGGCCGTTGAATCGGAACTCGTGGGGCACAGCCCAACTCTGGAACGGGTGCGACAAATTATTTCCCGCGTCGCGCCCTCCGACGCCACAGTGCTTGTGCGTGGCGAAAGCGGCGTGGGTAAGGAATTGGTTGCCCGTGCTGTTCACCTTAACAGCAACCGTCGCGAAGGGCCGTTTGTCTGCGTGAACTGCGCGGCCCTCACGGAAAGTCTGCTCGAAAGCGAATTGTTTGGCCACGAAAAAGGGGCGTTCACCGGGGCCGCGGCACAACGCGCTGGTAAGTTCGAACAGGCCGATGGGGGCACCCTTTTCCTCGACGAAATTGGGGAAATGAGTCCCGAAATCCAGGCGAAGTTTCTGAGAGTTTTGGAAGGACAGGCGTTTGAACGCGTGGGAGGTGGCAAGGCGATCAACACAAACGTCCGGGTGGTGACCGCGACCAACCGCAATTTGGAAGAAGCGGTGCAACAGGGAGAATTCCGTCGCGATTTGTTCTTTCGTCTGCAGGTCATCGAACTGACAGTTCCGGCATTGCGCGAGCATCCTGAAGACATTCCCGCCATCGCCCAGCATTTTGTTGAGCGGTTCAGCAAGCAGAGCCATCGAAAAATCCGAGGACTCACCACCACTGCCGTGCGCAAGCTACAACAACACGACTGGCCCGGAAACGTGCGTGAGTTACGAAATGTGATTGAACGCGCCGTCATTCTGGCGGAAGACGAAATGCTCGGTCCGGAAGATATTGTCCTCACGCGACTGACTATCGATCCCACTCCTCAGGTCGGCACGGCACCACAGTCAGCGACGACGGAAGAAAAGCCAGCGGATACGGCCATCGACCCGCTCCGTGACTTGTTTGGGAGCTTTATCCAAAAGGAAATTAGCCTCGAAGAACTGGATCGGCTTTACATTCTGGCAGTTCTTGATGCTTTCGACGGGAACAAGTCGGCTGCGGCGCGACTTTTGCAATTTGAACGAACGACACTCGATCGCCGACTCAAGAAGTATGGTATGAGTCGTCCCGGCGAAGACGATGACACGGAAGTCTAAGAAGTCTTCTGTTGTCATTCGGCATGGACCAGCCGCGCCTAAAGTGTCACAGACGTCCCACAATTCGTGAGCATCCAGTCTGCGACGTTGCCGAAGAGTTCCTGCCAGCCGGTTTCGTTGTGCAGTTCGTGGGCCAGGCCAGGCAGCAGGCGGAATGTTGCCTGTGGCACCCGACTGCAAAATTCCGAGGTGCCTTCAGCCAGCGTGACTTTGTCGTCCGGGGAGTGCAAAGCCAGTACTGGGAGTTGGCAATTCGTTGCCGCGTCGAGTGCAGTAAGTCCTGCGTCATACGCCGCGACAGCGAGTCGCAACGAGACGGTGCGATGAAACAGGGGATCTTCCAGATAGCGTTTCACCGCATCGGGATCGCCCGTCAAATCTTGAATCGGTGGTGTAGCGGGAATTCGCCAGGTCGGCAGCATTCGGGCCCCGAGTCGAAACGCGTATTCCTTCCAGCCCGGTACAGGTTTTGTCAGGCGGAACCAGGGTGCTGTCAGCACGGCCGCTCGCACTCGCGAGTGATGTCGCTGGGTCAGCCAGTTCGCGACAATACCGCCACCCATGCTGTGTGCGTGCAGCACCGTCGGCAATGGTGCACTCCTGTTGCATTCGTCCAGCAGCAAGTCGATGTCATCCAGGAAGAGGCGGTAGTCGGGGACATCACCTCGCAATCCATCGGACCGACCATGACCACGCAAATCGGGTGCGAAAACTTCCAGCCGGTGACGCGAGTAGAAGTCCATCAAATGATGGTAGCGTCCAGCGTGTTCGCTCAGTCCATGTACCAGCAGCACTCGTCCAACCGGTGACCGTGCTGGGCGACAAATGTGGACATGCAGCCGAGTGCCATCCCCGGCATTGAGGTATCTGGTTTCCATTTCCAGACTGCACTACTCCCGAAAAAATGCCTTGGCCTCAGTCGATGGTAAATGTCTGTCCGCGGCGCGGGATGATGGGCATTTCATCACAGTAATCCTTGAGAATGCTCCGCAACCCTTCCGCCGATTCCGGCTCGCCATGCACAATGAACGCCTGTCCAAAATGGCCGCGTTTGGTGCTTTCGGAGAACCACCATTTGAAATCCATAACATCGGCGTGTGCCGACAATCCTTCCAGTTGTTCCACTTCCGCCCGCAGCGTGAAGTCGCGGTCAAATATCTTCACATAGTCACGGCGTTCCGCAATTTGTCGTCCGAGTGTTCCTGGCGCCTGATACCCCATGAGCACAATCGAATTCCGCTCGTCGCCGACACCGTGGGCCAAATGGTGTACCACCCGGCCCCCTTCACACATGCCACTGGCCGAAATGATAACACACGGCTCGTCGCGGTCGTTGATCGCTTTGCTTTCGTGCTGAGTTTCCACGTAGGTCAACGTCTCGAAGTCGAAGGGATACGGGTCATCCTTCATCGATTCCTGCACATTTTCATTGAGGATGTCATCGTGCCGGCGGAAGATTTTTGTAAGCCGTGTGGCGAGTGGACTGTCGACATACACAGGTACCCACGGCAGTTCTCCTTTGTTGAAGAGCTCATTGAGTGAATACACGACCTGCTGAGTACGTCCCAGGCTGAACGCCGGAATGATGACCCGTCCCCCGCGTTTTGTGGTGCGCCGAATCGCGTCGAGCAAATTCTGTTTCAAGTCGGAAACTGGAGGATGCACACGGTTGCCGTACGTGGATTCCGTAATCAGCACGTCGGCCCCTTCGACAGGTGAAGGGTCTTCGAGCAGCGGCATGTCTCGGCGCCCCAAATCGCCAGTGAAAACTACGCGTTTCCACTCACCTTCATCCTTGAGTTCAAGTTCAACAATTGCCGCCCCCAAAATATGACCAGCCGTGCGGAACGTGAGGCGACAGTCGTTCCCCAACTCCTGAGTGTCATCGAATCCGAATGGCTCGAACAGCTTCATGAGCCCCGAGACATCGTCGGATGAATACAGTGGCTCGAAGGAGGGGTGTCCGGGCTTCAATTTGCGCTGAAGATACTTGGCATCTTCAGCCTGAATTTTCGCGGAGTCCTGCAACATGAGTTCCGCGATGTCCGCCGTCGCCTCGGTCGAGAAAACAGGCCCTCGATAGCCGCAGCGATACAGCCGCGGCATAATCCCGCAGTGATCGGCGTGAGCATGCGAGAGGATGACCGCGTCGAGGTGTTGCGGGCCACAGCCGAAGCTCTCGTTTTTCCGACGCGCTTCGGCGCGCGGTCCCTGAAAGAGGCCGCAATCCAGCAGAATGCGACGTTCACTCGTTTCAATCAAATGCTGGCTGCCAGTGACCTCGCCAGCGGCTCCGTGAAAGGTGATTTTCATCACGGAAATGTGGATGAATTCAGAAGTTGTGTCGAGAGGAATTCAGGATTCCTGACCGATCAATCCTCATTCCGGCGGTTTCCCGACGCTCGACACGCTTCCCAGTTCCTCAGACGACTCGAAAATCGTCCACCGGTCGGAGCGGCCAGGATCCAGGTGCTCGATTTCACGCTGGTCGAGTCCGTCCGGATTATGTCGTCCGGAAACCTGACGGATGAAAATGTGCCGAATTTGATTCCCGAAAGTCTGGCCGATTTGACCATACAGTTCCGCGTCACGTTCGCCAGCATCGCCGCACAGGATGAAGTAACGACCGGGAAACGCACGGAGAATTTGCTCAATGGAAGCTCGTTTGCTGCGAAACGAGCCTTCTCCTTGTTTATCCGAACTGAGTTCCCGCAAGCCGACATAACGCAAATGCAAACTACCGGCCGGGAAACCATCGGTCGTCAACCACTGATCCAGCGGTTCATACAGCGGCCACGGACTTGCCGAGACATAGTGAAAGCTGCACCCTTCGTCGGCCCACCTGCGGTAGATGGCGGGCATTCCATCGACCGCCTGAAATTCCCTCGCAAATGTATTGCGCAGAAGTTCACCGCGGTCGGCCGTGTTGGTCACCTTAATGGTGTCGTCGACATCGGAAATGACCGACACACCCGTCGGCGACAAAAGCTCGACGTCGCCAGCGAACACCCGGCCATCATCTTCGGGAAGTTCGACGCTGAACCGCACGAACCGGCGACCATCCGGCAGAGTCACGGTTGCCCCCTCCAGGTCACTGGCGGGCATGGTCAATGTCGTCTCGAAATGACCATGTTCAGTGGTATCTGGCAATGAGAAGGCCTGTTCGCCAATCATGACGGGGATCGATTTGCCGCTACGATTCTCGTGCAGAAACAACTGGGCACGTTTCAAGAATCGTTCATGCTGGCCGTTCTCACGTTCGGGGCGAACGTAGCGGCTCAGGATGAAAATCATTGCGCGGCTGCTGAGAAACTTCCGATTGGGGCCATAGACCCGACCGTGCACTCGCAAATGCCAGCAGTCCCCCGCCGGGCTGTAGTAACCATATCCCCGGTAAAACAGTACGGTTTCTTTCTCATGAACCGTCTGCTTTCGCGATTTGGGATTTCGCTCTGACCGGGACATACTGCTGCTGTTACTCCTGAGACCCCACATCAGCGCCACTCCTCGCGTGAAACGAGACCGTTGGGCATTTTCCTCCTGCCCACGACTGCTCAGGTGAGAACGTAGTCAAATCTCCTAAGGACCGATCAAACTTCGATGAATTCTCCAGAAACTGGAAAACTAATCCGAATCCTGACCGCCTACCTTTGTAGCAGATGCGGGGGTGTTTCCAAAAGTAAACAGCCCCGGTCTTTCAAAACAATCGCTACGACTCGATGCCGAAGGTCCGCAGCAACGCCTTGAGTCCCCGCTCGCCGTTTGAGGCTTCCACTACGGCACTCATGCGAATTTCGCTGGTGTTAATCATTTGAATGTTAATTTGCTCTTCGGCCAGAGCACGGAACATCCGTTCCCCCACGCCAGTGTGCGTCCGCAGACCAACGCCGACGGCCGTCAGCTTCGCAATATTCTCAGCGTAAGAGAGTTCGGCGTTGTCCCAGGATGACAGCACTTCACGGACGAGCAAGAGGCAGCGTTCCAAGTCCTGACGCGGAATGGTGAACGAAACCTCGGCGGCTCCGTTGTGGCTGACGTTTTGGACGATCATGTCGACCATGACGTCTCCTTCGGCCACGGCGGTAAACAGTTCCGCACACGTTCCCGGACGGTCCGGAAGATTGTGAATTGTCAGACGGGCCTGCTTCTCATCGAGGAGCACTTCACTGACGACGATGTCTTCCATGTTCGCCAGTTTACCCACAACCGCACGCAATCGCTCGTCATGTGCGCTCGCCTCATGTGACTGCTCAGCACGTTGTCGCACGCCAATGGCTGGCGGATTGGGTTGCTGCTCACCAAGCCGAAATGCTGAGTGGATCCGGCCGAGGGCGTCATCGGCCGAGGAGCGATTAATGAGCGCCGAGATTTTGATTTCGCTCGTCGTAATCATTTCGATGTTGGCACCAATGTCAGCCAGTGTCTGAAACATTTGTGCGGCCACGCCGGAGTGCGTACGCATCCCGTTCCCGACCACTGACACTTTGGCCACGTTCGTGCCGCTGTGAACACGACCCGCTTCGAGTTGGCGAATGGCTTCTTCCGCCGCGGTGAGTGTCTCCGCCAAATCGCCAGCAGGAACGGTAAAGGAAACTTCTGCCACCCCTTCTGACGCCACGTTCTGAACCACCATGTCGATGGGAATTTTGTGCGCCGCCATGCAGGAGAAAATGCTGCTCATGACACCGGGACGATCTGGCAATTCAGACAGCGTAACGCGTGCTTCGTCTTTGACGACGGCCAGCCCAGAGGCGACGCGGGGATTGTCTTCTCCCTGCGAAGCAATGAGCGTTCCCGTTCCGTCCGACATCGAGGGCCGTACGCGCAGTGGCACGTCGAATTTCTTGGCAAACTCAATGGAACGTGAGTGCATGACACCTGCGCCCACGCTCGCGAGTTCGAGCATTTCGTCGTACGAAATCTGCTGTACCTGACGGGCTTCGGGGCAGTAGCGGGGATCGGTTGTGAAGACTCCATCGACGTCGGTGTAGATCTCACATTCCGTCGCGTTCAACGCGGCAGCCAACGCCGTCGCTGTGGTATCGCTTCCGCCACGTCCCAGCGTCGTAATGTTCCCCTCGCCATCAATTCCCTGAAAACCGCAAGCGACGACGATTTTTCCAGCGTCGAGGTGCTCCTGGATGAACTCGGTCGAAATCGACTTAATGCGTGCCTTGGTGAATGTGGAATCGGTAATGATGCCAATTTGGGCGCCGGTCATGCTGACCGCCTTCTCACCCAATTCATGAATGGCCATCGAAACCAGAGCGACCGACTCCTGTTCGCCGGTCGAAAGCAGCATGTCCATTTCACGTGCTGGCGGAGTCGATGACATTTCCGCAGCCAAGCTGACGAGTTCGTCGGTCTTCTTACCGCGCGCGGACACAACCATCACCACCTGATGGCCAGCCCGTTTTGCCACGACGGCGCGTTTCGCTGCCGCGACAATCCGCTCTGATGTACCAACACTCGTACCACCGAATTTCTGAACGATAATTGACATTTTTCAGCCCTCGCTCGGGCAGTCGTTAGAGAATGAGTGCAGTGACCTCACCTGAGGGCTGCGCTATAGGAATCCAAGTGTTCCCTACAGAATGACGGTTTGATCGCGGTCGGGACCAATGGAAACAAACTCGACCGGACGCTCGACCAGTTCGCTGACCGTGTCGATGTATTGGCGGGCTTCTTTCGGGAAGTCCTCCATTCGGCGAACGCCAGTGATGTCTTTCTTCCAACCGGGAACGGTCCGGTAAACTGGCTTTGCCCGTTCCAAATCCTGAATTTGGCTGGGCAAATCGGTCGTGCGTTCGCCATCGATTTCGTAGGCCTCGCAGATCTTCAGTTCGTCCAGCTTGCTCAACACGTCCAGCAGCATGACGGCAATGCAGTCAACACCGCTGACTCGTGCACCGTACGAAGTAGCGACGGCATCGAACCATCCACATCGACGTGGACGGCCGGTCACCGTACCAAACTCATTACCTTCCGTCCGGATATGATTCCCAATTTCACAATGCAACTCCGTGGGACATGGCCCCCCACCGACGCGTGTCGTGTACGACTTAACGACGCCAATCATGCGGTCGATGACACGTGAGGGCACTCCGCTTCCGGCCTGAATGCCGCATCCTGAGCTGTTGGAAGAAGTCACATACGGGAACGTACCGTGGTCGATATCGAGCAGGCTTCCCTGTGCTCCTTCGAACAGCATGTTCTTGTTGTCCTTCAGCGCGCGGTGCAGAAACGCAGTAGTATCAGTCACCATTCCCGAGATTTGTTCGGCGTAACCGCAGTACTCGTCATAAATCGCGTCGGCACAAACCGTCTCGGCGCTGGGGTCCAGGGCTTTGAGGATGACGTTCTTGTACTCGACGACTTCCTGCAAACGCTCGCGGAAATGATCGGGTCGGTACAGGTCGCCCACACGAATGGCGTGCGTCCGGCCAATTTTATCGCGGTAGCAGGTACCAATCCCACGCATGGTGGTTCCAATGGCCTTCTCGCCGCGATTCTTTTCGAGAATCGCTTCTTCCGCCATGTGATACGGGAAAATCACGTGGGCACGGTCGCTCACCAGCAGGTTCCCGGGCTCAACCCCCTGGTCTTTAATGCTTTTCAGTTCCGACAGCAGGGCCTTGGGATTCAGCACGACCCCGTTGGCAATGACCGAAGTCACGCCCGGTCGCAGAATGCCTGCCGGCAACAGCGAAAGTTTGTATGTCGAACCGTCGAACATCACGGTGTGTCCGGCGTTATTGCCGCCGAGGTAACGCACCACGATTTCGAACTGATCGGTCAGTAAATCGACAATTTTCCCTTTCGCTTCGTCTCCCCACTGGAGACCTACAACGGCCGAGACTGCCATAACTCATTCACCTTGTTGATGAGGCCCACTTCAAGACATCAATGCGCACAGACATCCCTTGAGAACAATGTTCCCACGCGACACCAAACCCGACGAGTGTAGCGGGCACCGCACCGCAGTGGAAACCATGCAGCCGCACTGTTTTGGCGCTGCGGGGAATCTCGGGTGTGTCATACCGAAAAGTCGTGTGGTTGCGGCAGCTCGTCGTTTTTTCTGATGCGTGGCCCAGCCGTGACGGCAGTATCGAATCGACGCGTTGTGACTTCGATGTCGCGATGCAACTCATTGCCCGGCAACGCATTCCATCAGAAACACGTGCTCGCCCCGCTCGTCGATCAGCAAACCGGTAGATGGTGAAGAGCCATTTGCCGGCATTTATTTCGCAGCGCGAATTTCTTTCAGCTTCGACACGTAGGCCGCTGCCGTGTCGCGGATGCGTTTCATGTCGCCAGCGGCGAGTACAGATTTCTCAACGAGCGAACTTCCCAGGCCAACCGCACAAGCTCCGGCTTTTACGAACGACTCGAGCGTATCGAGATTCACTCCGCCGGTTGGCAGCAATCGCACTTGCGGCAGAGGGCCATGTACAGTTTTCAGATAGCTGGGCCCCATGACATCTGCGGGGAAGACTTTGACGACATCTGCGCCAGCTTCCCACGCCGTCAGGATTTCCGTGGGAGTCATGGCACCGCACATGACCAGCTTGTCGTAACGTTGACACATTTTAATGACTTCGGCGTTCACTACGGGTGTCACAATGAATTCGGCTCCGGCGAGAATGGCTGAGCGGGCCGTTTCGGGATCGAGTACCGTCCCGGCACCCAGCAGGATTTTGTCACCCAGTTCTTTGCGAACCTGAGAAATAATGTCGAGTACACCCGGCACGGTGAACGTCACTTCAATGACATCGATTCCGCCGTCGTACAACGCTTTGGCCACCTCGACGAGTTGTTCACCCGAGGGGGCGCGAATAATGGCGACGAGTCCGCAGTCCAATACCTGTTGCAGTTGTTCGTGACGAGTCATGGTGTGTTGCTGAAAAGTGGTAGCAGAGATTATCGGGCGGCGGAGTAGTGCTCGGCGTATTCGAGGGCACGCTGATCAATGAGTTCCCGGAACAGGTCGATGTCAACGTCGGTCAGTTTTTCGAAGTGCTTCCGGTTGATGACTTCCCGGTTTCGCACGGTACCTTTGACCGCCACTTCCAGAATGGTGCCGCCCGGTCGAAATGGTGTTATGAGCATTTCGAAGCGACTGTAGAGCGAAGCGCCCGGGCGTTTCGCTGCGAAGTCGATGTCGTCCCGTCGAATACGGGCTCCCCAGCCTTCATCTCCGACAACTGTGGAGAAATCGAAGCCGGGGAAGTGGTCGACAAGGCTGCGGAGACAATTCTCAATATGGTCGGAGAGTTCGATGCGAAACCCGCTGTGGAGTTGACGCAGTTCTTCCTCGGTCAACTCTTGCTGTTGCGCAAGTTCATCTTGTCGAGCGCGGGTCTTGGTGCCTCGCTCAATTGCTTTACGCAGTCTTGCGTCGAAATCCATGGATTCGGGAACGGTTCAAAATGGCAAATTGAAATGCCGTGTGAATGCAAACGGCATCTGCATTCTTACGTTCCTAAGCTCCAATGAAAACTGTCGACGTTGAATCTCTTCGCAAAATGGCGATGAAAACTCGTCGAACCTGTATGGATTTCCTCAGGCCGCCTTCGGCAGTTGGAGTTTCCACATGACGGGGTTGAGATAGGACCCGCTGGCCGTGGCTCGGAGCAATTCCTGGAAAGTTTCCTGAAGCGAGCTTTCCAGCGGTTGCCAACCTTGCTGAAGCGACTCCAGCCAACCGGTGTGCGAATTGGAACCTTCCTCGTGCGATGGTTCGACCAGCACGAAGGCGACCGTGTCGGTAATCCGATCGGTCGATCCATCGATCCAGCTCACGTACGTCGTCCCGAGGTCGCGAATGGCGGCATTGCCTTCTTCCGTTTCTTCGACGGCGACCAGAACGGGAGGATCAACAATCTCAGTTGCCGTTGGGGTATCGACTGTCGCGACCTGAGGATCGTTGCGAAGATTTGAACCCACCAGCGACAACAGCGAAAACAAGGCCACCCCTGCGACCGAAAGCGCCAGCCACCGGGCCAGTCCCGCTTCACTCCGTTTTGAATCTGGCAGCGGTTTGTTCGCCGACGATGAAGCGACAGCGGGAGCAGTCGTTTCGATTTGAAATGACGGAACCACCATGAGGGCTTCGCGTGTCTGCCACGAAGCAATGGCTGAATTCAGCAGGCGAAACTCTTCCCATGCCGCCCGACATTCCGCGGCGGAGCACTGTTCTCCGTGTTGAACAACCTCCAGCGGCGCGGACTCGCGACTCAGCACGAGCTCGTCCAACGCATTCCGGAATTCCTGACAACAGTTCATGATTCGTCTGGGGCCAAGCCCCGCTCCCTCAAATATTGAGCCATTTCTTTACGGGCGCGAAACAGCCACGTCTTCACTGTTCCTTCAGGTATTTGCATGACCTCGGAAACCTCGGCCACGCTCAACTCCTGTTGATAGAACAGAATGAAACACTCTCGATAATTCTCTCGCAAACCACTAAGTCCACGTTGAACTTCATCTGCCACGTCAGTCACATGGACCGGCGCAACTTCGATGTCCGGCGTCTCTTCGCAGGGCACCGGAATACTGTTGCGACGTGACAACGCGGTACGACAGCGGTTTGCGGCGATTTTCAATACCCACGGGGCCAGCCGCCGCGAGGTGTCCCACCCGGGCAAATACCTGAGGGCACGCAGCAACGTCTCCTGGGCAACATCTTCCGCATCCTGACGATGGTTGAGCATCCGCAGACAGAGCGCAAACACACGTCGTTCGAACAATGACACAAACTCGGCCTGGGCCGCTGCGTCACCGCTCAAACAGCGTTGAACCAACTCCGTCTCAGAATTCGTCACAGTCAGGGTGCTCACACCGAAATCTACCCCGATGGTAGCAAGTTGGTTTTACGAATTTCCGCCGACGTAGCCGACAGACCAAGCTAACCTTGGTGGCTCGCCGTAACTCACAGCCATGCAATCTCTTCGGGCTGCTCGGTTCCCAGCCTCGCCAGTGCAAATGCACAGGCGCAGTTGCTGTGGAGTTCCCCAAGTGTGCTGCGGAGATTAAGGATCTCGGAGGAGCCGTTGAAGCATTTGGAAATCAGGTGTTCGGCCAGAAAGCCCCCTTCGCCCGAGACGATGACAGTTTCCGGGATGTTCCCCTCATACACTGTCCGCAAGGCCGAAACTCCTCTTCCGATGAGCGTCGCCCGGCATTGCTCTGCGAATTCCCGCAACTCGTCGCGGGTGAATTCGTCGGTGTCGCCGCAAAGTTGCCGCGCCAGTCTGGAGAACGCTTCTTCGATTGTCGCCGGGCGGGAGTTGGCAGTGTCGGTTGATTCAGGCTGTTCCGGCAGTTCATTCAGCACGAGAAAGACGTCGTACGTCGTTGCGAACAACTCATTGGCGAGAGGACGCTCGACACCACTCAGTGTGGCTGTGTGCAGAACGCCAATCAGTGGCGTCCGCCGTACACCGAAATAGAGCAGTTCTCCACTCAGTAGACGCTCGGGATCTGTACGTCCAGTGGGCATGGCGACACCCCGTTCGAGCGGGATGATGTCTGTCGTAGTCGACCCGATGTCGATGAGCACGCCATGCCCGCTGGTCGTCAGTCGGGCACACCACGTAGCCAGTGCATGCCAGTTCGCTGCAGCAACCAGCGATGTAATTTCTCGCGCCGTCGCAACGTCCACGAATTCGCCCCCGGACTGCCAGATAAGAACTTCCCGTTTGTCAGCCGCTTCTACCACGGCGTCGAGTATGAAATTCACGCCGGCAGATTTTGTGGCGAAACAATCAGCGAGTTCGCCGGTCATGGTGACGGCGAGGCGGTTGATGGCCCCAAATTGATCGATCAACTCCGACAACGCGACAGGGAGCCGCTTCCAATCCAGCCACATGGGAAATGGAATTGAGACGGAGAGTGCTTCACCATCTGACGCCTTCAAATTGGCGCCACCAATATCGAGTCCGAGGGTTCTCATACGTGTGTCACGAATACCGAGAGTCGTGTCATGGATACATCGCCGGACTGTAGCTGATGTCGTAATTCAGTGAGATAGCGAAATGCAGAAATTGAGGGGTGTCATTCCGATGATTGGCTTGATGATACGAAAAACACGAAAATGTCACGAAAATGGGCATTCATCGCAAGGGATAGCATGCAAAGACTACTGCGGCAGCATGCCCACGCTGCTGCGCGACGTGGGCATGGCACGAAGCACGAAGTTAATTCGATGCGCCGAGCGGTACGGAAACGCGAACTGGATGCCTTGTGTTGGCGATATTTCCGTAGTGGATGAGCGCCAAAATGACCAAGAGATAGCATCCGAGTGCAACCACTGCGTGTGGTGAAATGTGGATGGCTTCGCTCAGGTGGAATCGGACCATGGAAATGGCGAGCAGGTTGTTGCAGAAGTGGACGAGGATGGGGGTCCAGATTGAGCCGGTCTTCAAATAGAGCCAGTGCAGGAGAATTCCAATCGGCAACGTCCCTGCTGCGTGGGCTGGAGAGACGTGGGCGACGGCAAAGAGAATTGAAGTGAGCAGAATGCCGGGGTAGATGCCAAACGTCGAAGTGAGTCGTTTGCCGATGACACCTCGGAATACGAGTTCTTCGGCAATGGCGGGGCCGAGCGCCATTGCGCCAACCAGAATGGGGAACGGCACGCCCTGACAACGTCGGTGCAGTTCGGCGACTGAGGAAAAAGCAACGGTTCCGCCGTGGAGGTTGGTCCAAGTCATCCATTGCTTGAGCACAAACTCGTGCAGGCAGTTGCTCAGTACAGCAATGGGTACAACGGTGGCCAGGGCGAAAATGACGTGTTCGCGGCGTGGGAGTTGCGTCCCCAGAATTTCCCGTACCTTTGGCCCAAACCACCAGCGAACGCTCGGCACAATGACAAACAATACGCCAAGACTGGTTACGCCGAGCAACAGGAACGAGCGGTCGAGGTCCGACTGCAGAGCGACCACCTCAATGAGCGAAGCATCTGGGATGTGCCATCCAAACACAGCGACGAGCAGGAAGACGAGAAACGCCCCCAGCACAATGGCCTGAGCCAACAGCGACCATACCATCCACATCACTGCGACCAACAGGCTTCCGAACGGTTCGCAGATGCGTCGCATGAGGCGGCGGAACACGCAGAATCCCTCGCAATTCGTATACAGGTCGGACGGGAGAAGTCGCCGCATCACCAAACGAGCGCTGGTGATGAATCTGGCACAACGTCATACGAGTTTACGTGCGAAACGGTGGTCAGAAAACAAGAAATCTCGCTTGAATCAGCGATATGGCTGGAATTCCGACCTGTCAGACAGGTGGCCTTTGCATTAGGAACCACGCTTCTGGATGGCAGTGACGGCTTGTTTGGCAAAGGATTTCACGGCGTTGTTTTCATCATCGGAGGCAAGTGACTCCAATTTCTTAACGCTCGACTCAGTCCCAACTTCGGTCAGAATGCGGCACGCTTCCATGCGGACCGTCCAGTCGCGGTCCTCCAGGACTTTCAAAACATCTTCCTCGACGGTGGGGCCAAGTGCTTTCAATGCATTGCCCGCACTGCTCCGATAGCTGGGCTTGCGGAGTTGCTCCGCGAGCACGGAACCCGCTTCGATAATCTTCAAACGCCCCACAATTCGCTGCATTGATGTTGCAATTGTGAAATTGGGATCATCCAGACGATCGACAATAATTGCCGCCTCGGCATTCGTCGCCCAATTGACCAGGGCCAGGGCCGCCGAGGACTGAATGAAATTGTGCTGATGGTCCAGGCATTTTGCGAGTTCGGCGGCCATTTCAACGTCGGGTTCTGCGGGAGACTTGGGGCCTAAAGTCGCGAGTGCCTTTTGCATTTTGGGAACATCTCCCGACCTCAATGCGGCCAGTAAATCAAGCCGTTCTTCCGGAGAAGGTGCGCTGACCCGGTCGGCTGCCTCTGAGGCCCACAGTTCCTCGAGGCCCTTCAACTCTGCGTCGCTGAGTCGCGACACGGAGATTTTGATGTGGGTCGTGCTGGTCTGTGACGGATCGCGTGAAACGAATTCACCGTCGCCTTGGAATGAAAGCAACTGTCCCGACTGGCGGTCGACAATCAGGTTTCCGCCATGAGTGAGTTCGAAACGCGATTCACCGTCAACCTGCTCAATGGTTGCGAGGCGATAGTCGCGTCTGATGGTCACCGAGTTTTCGTTCGCCTCGACGACTTTGAAGTCGAATTGCTCCTCAGCGTTCAAATGTTCGCCTGAACCGGAGGACTGGTACGGGATGGCCCGAAGAAAAGTGCTGGAGCTGACGCCGACGGTCGTCTCAGACGTCCGCATCCACGCGTCCGCAGCCTCCTGCGGCCATTGTTCGAGGCACACGTTGGGGATATTTCCCAGTGCAAATGGCAACGATGCCTGACCACGTTGCTTAACGAGCCGACCGCGCTGGTCGACCGTCAACCGAATTTCTCCACCGGAGCTTGAAGGAGCGACCGGCATAATTAAGCCACGTGTGTTCGTATTTTTGAATTCCGATTTCTGCTGAAGTCCGAAGCGGGTGACCACAAGATCGGTCGAGTGGTCCCCGACTTTGCTGACGGCAAACACGGGCATTGTTGAGAACTTGCGGACGGTGGTTTCGTCGTCGGTTTCGATTTCGATCTGGTACGCAAATTTGCTGTCCGAAGTATGCGTCACCCGCAATAGAACCGGCTCGGCCGCCGCGAGAATGGTGCATTGTGCCAAAATCAACCCAAATACTGCTGCACGCATATCACTCTTCCCCCCGGCCTGAGTAAACCAAATTTCTCCTACGAATGTAGGTGTCTTATCCTGCGGTTTTTGGATGGTGTTTGTCAAGGGGGTTTCCAATTGAAGTTTGGGGGCAATTCTCTTTTGACTTACTGTTCTGACCGGCAAAAGCGGCATGGAACAGCAAGGTTCAATTCTCGAATTCAGAAAGGTGGGCGGCTAACGGGGTTCTCACTGTCGACAAGGATCGACGAAATCTCCAGAATACTTGCCTGGACGATTTGGGACGCCCATTGCGTCTGTTTCCTGAATGATTGAGCCGTAAACCGATGTCTGAGCACACCGCCTCCGAACATGCGACTGCCGAGGCACAGAACCTCTTCACACAAGCCGAGTTGAAGCAATTCGAAGCGGACGACGCCGAAGCGGGGCAGGCCATTGGCAAAATGCTGTCAATGTTTTTCTTCTACACCGTCATCGTGATGATCATTTCCACCATTGCGACAATTTGGTGGATTAACAAATAGCCGGACGGTTGTCCGGACTCGACGCCATCCGCCTTCTCGCATTCTGCAGGGACGGCGAAGGTTGGTAAAAGACAAATTCGACGATTGCTCAATTCAGTCAGACCAAGGGGGGGAAGATGACTGGACGCTGGATGTTGCTGAGTGCGCTGAGCCTTGTGTGTCTTTCAGGATCGCTCAGTGCTGCAGACGCCCGAGCTCAGAATGTCTTGTTCATCGTGGCTGATGACCTGAATTGTGATTTGCACTGTTATGGTCATCCGCAGGTAAAATCTCCGAACATCGACCGACTGGCGGCGCGTGGCGTGCAGTTCAACCATGCCTACTGTCAGTACCCCCTCTGCAGTCCCAGCCGGACCTCATTCCTGACTGGACGACGGCCCAACCGCACGCAAATTCACCGCAACGCACGGTCCTTCACCCGCGGCAAGGAGAATACCGCTTCGCCGCACTTCCGAGAGTTCATCCCGGACACCGTGACCTTGCCGGAACTCTTTCGCAAGAACGACTACTTTGTTGCCCGCGTCGGGAAGCTCTACCACTATGGTGTGCCGCTCGAAATTGGGACGGTCGGATTGGATGACGCACAGTCATGGGACTTCGTCGTGAATCCTGCCGGTCGTGATAAGGCTGAAGAAAACAAAGTCTTCTCACTTGTCCCCGGTAGCTATGGCGGCACACTGAGCTGGCTCGCCAGTGACGGCACTGATGCCGAACAAACTGACGGACTCGCGGCGACAGCGGCCATCAGTCTGATGGAAGAGCATAAAGACGAACCATTCTTTCTCGCCGTTGGCTTCTATCGTCCGCATACTCCCTACGTCGCTCCGAAGGGATACTTCGCCAACTATCCTGCAAAAGGCATTACACTGCCGGAACTCTCTGAGGACGACCAGAACCGTGAACCCAAAGCGGCCTACCTGAGTTCGAAAAAGGATCAGGAAAACATGTCGGATGACCTCCGCCGCGAGGCAATCCAGGCATATTGGGCTTCGATTGAATTCATGGATGCACAGGTTGGTCGTGTGGTTGCTGCACTCGATGACCTCGGACTCGCTGATAACACAGTGGTCGTCATGATTAGTGACCACGGTTACCACATGTATGAACACGGGCTGTGGCAGAAAATGAGTCTGTTCGAAAACTCGGCCCGCGTCCCCATGATTGTCGCCGCGCCCGACGCCAAGGGAAACGGCACCGCCACGGATTCGCTTGCCGAACTGGTCGATTTGTACCCCACGTTGGCGGAGTTGTGTGGACTCGCTGTTCCAGATTATCTCGACGGTGTTTCTCAGGTGGGTGTCCTGGATAATCCTGCTGCTAAGGCACGTGACGTGGCACTCACGCAGGTGAAGCGGGGAAGCGATGACGGCTACAGCTTGCGGACGGCGACGTACCGTTACACAATGTGGAAAAATGCCGAGGACGGTGAGCAGTTGTATGACATGACGCAAGATCCTGGAGAATTGAGAAACCTCGCGAGCGATCCGAAGTTTGCCACTCAAATTCAGGAATTTCGACGCATCATCACTACAGAAGCTGCTCGCTAGTCAGCACGTTTATTTGCATTTGCGTTGGACCGGATTTCGACGTCACGATTGGAAGTCACCCCGCAGGGACGTGCAGGGGAACCTCAGAATCCCGTTTCGAAAACATGCCATCCAACTTCGAATCCGTGCATTGGCACGAGGAAATTGACCACCGCTCAGTCTCACCCGAATTGCAGGGAACCGACTGGTCGATTCGCTCCGGAACGCTGAAAGGGGGACTCTCCGAAGGTGTTGACGTTGTTGAACTGAACAACGGCTCGCTCAGAGTGTCCGTCCTCCCTACACGCGGCATGGGCATTTGGAACGCGCGTCTTGGCAACATTCCTGTGGGATGGAAGTCACCTGTCGAGCGACCAGTGCATCCGGCCTACGTGAATTTGGAGTCGCGGAACGGATTGGGATGGCTCGACGGATTCAACGAACTGATTTGTCGCTGTGGTTTATCGTTTAATGGACCGCCGGGGACAGACGACGGGAACCCCAGTCCCATTGAGTCGCATGTCACGTTGCACGGAAAGATTGCCAACCTGCCCGCATCGCATGTTGTCACCCGAGTGGATGCCAAGCAGCGTTTGCTGAGCGTCACCGGGGTTGTTGATGAAAGTACGCTGTTCGGCCCAAACTTGCGGCTGACGTCTTCGGTGTTTACGGAACTGGGATCGAATCGATTCAGCATTCGCGACACCATTTCCAACCACGGTGCCGGACCAGCAGAAGTTCAGTTGCTGTACCACACCAATGTGGGACGACCGTTTCTGGAAGAAGGGGCTGAGTTCGTTTGCCCTGCGGAAGTCGTGGTTCCGCGTGATCCGCGTGCTGCCGAAGACGTGAATTCGTGGAGCAGTTATCTGGCTCCTACTGCTGAGTATGCCGAGCAGGTATATTTCTTCCGCATGGCTGCCGACGCGAATGGTCGTACGCTGGCACTCTTGAGAAACAATGCGGGGGATCGCGGATTTTGTGTGCGGTACAGCGTGAAGCAACTGCCTTGTTTCAGTCAATGGAAATGTACACAGCCGGAAGCGGCGGGATATGTCACCGGGCTCGAACCCGGAATGAACTACCCGAATTTCAAGTCGTTCGAACGTCATCATGGCCGCGTTCACAAGCTGGCCTCGGGTGATGACATCACCATAGAACTCGACTTTGATGTTTATGACTCGGCGAGTCAGGTGCAGGCGGCTATGGCGGAGATTGCAGAACTGCAACAATCAGCACCGCGTGTGGAACCGCATCCTACCAGTCCGTTTTGTTAGTTCTTTCGGCCTACTCAGCTTCATCAGTCACTAAGCAGCTCCCACATGCCCCGCAAGGTCGGTCATAATTTGCAGAGTTCTCCGTGCCTGCAAGGCGAGCGGGTGAGCTTTACCGGTACGCTGGCGTCGATGACACACGCCGCGGCTGCAGATTTGGTGGCCCAGAATGGCGGCGAGGCGAGCGAGCATGTCAGTCGTCAAACGACTATGCTGGTCATTGGCGAAGAGGGTTGGCCCCTGGAAGACAGCGGTCAGCCGTCGGTGAAGCTGCAGCACGCCCTCCGCTGGCAGGAGGCCGGGGCAGAGTTGCAAATTGTCAATGAGTCCGACTTTCTGGCACTGCTGGATCTGACGGAACACCGGGACGAAGTTCACCGTCTGTACACGCCAGCCATGTTGTCGTCTTTGCTGGGCGTCTCGACGCACGTTATCCGCAGTTGGGCGCGCAAGGGGCTCATTCGGTCGGTCAAACAGGTGCATCGCCTGCCGTATTTTGACTTTCGGGAAGTGAGTTCCGCACGTCGACTCAGCGAGTTGTTGCAGTCAGGAATTCCTCGCAGAGAGCTGGAAGAGAGCCTGCAACGGCTGCCGGAAGTGTTGCGTGGTGAGGCCCGTCCGCTGGAGCAACTGGAACTGCTGGCCCGCGATCACACCATTGTCATTCGAGATCGATTCGGACTGGTGAATCCCGTCAGTGGGCAACGCCTGTTTGATTTTGAAGGTGAAGACGACGAAGAGGAGCATCACGACGGATCGACTCCCACTTCTATTCAGCTCATTCCACGAAACTCGGGGGCCGCGCGGCTGGATCGCGACTGGCTGGTGGAAGGGTGTCGACTGTATGACGCCGGTCAGCTCGCCGAGGCGCTTGAAGCGTTCCGGTTAGCAGCAATGGACTCTCCCAACAGCGCTGATGTGCAGTTTCAGCTTGGCGAATGTTTGTATCGGTTGGGGAATACTCAGGGAGCTTTGGAGCGATACTACTCCGCCGTGGAACACGACAACGAATTTCTCGAAGCCTGGACCCAGATTGGCTGCTTGCACAAAGAGCTCGGTGACTTCGCGGCGGCGAAGACGGCATTCGAGGTGGCCCTGCACGTGCTGCCTGAGTATCCCGAGGCGCATTTCCTGCTGGCCGAAGTCTTGCTCGAAACAGACGAGCAAGACGAGGCGGCCCTGCATCTGGAAGCCTATTTAGAACATGAGTTCCGCGGGCCGTGGTCCGAAATTGCGAGGCAACGGTTGGAGCAAATTCGATCGACGTCGTGCCCCGAGCCGTTACCGTTCTAGCAGCGACTGCCGAGCCGATTGGGCCGTCGTTTCGGCGGCGGCGACGGAATCGCCCAAGGCGGTGAGGTGTCCCATTTTTCGTCCGGGGCGGGCGTCCTGTTTGCCATACAAATGCAGCTTGACGAGCGGATTACTCAAGGCTGCTACCCAATTGGGTTGTCCATGGACTGGCCAGAGGTCACCCAGCAGGTTGACCATGGCGGCGGGCTGGCGTTGCTGCGTCGTTCCCAGTGGAAGGCCACAAATGGCCCGCACCTGCTGTTCGAACTGACAGACGTAGTGGGCGTCGATGGTGAGGTGCCCGGAGTTGTGCGGTCGGGGGGCGATTTCGTTGATGATGGGTTCATCATGCTCATCGAGGAAGAACTCAATGCACAGGACACCCACGGTATCAAGTTTTTCCATGACCACGCGTGTCATTTCCTGAGCACGTTGGACAGCGCTCTCCGGGACAGAAGGAGCCGGGGCCAGCGAGACATCAAGAATGTGGTTTGCGTGGGCGTTCTCTACTGCACCGTACAACTGCATGTCGCCAGCTTCCGTGCGCACTCCAATGACGGAAAACTCGCAGCGGAATTTCACCAGGCCTTCAAACACCGCTTCATCAGTGCCAAAATTCTGCCAGACCGATTTGGCATCGGCCTGAGGGGAAAGGCGCTGTTGTCCTTTACCGTCGTAGCCCCAAGCTGCTGTTTTGAGGATGCCCTCACCCAACTCTTGTTGTGCCCGACTCAGTTCATCTGCGGAATGCACAAGATGAAACGGGGCGGTTGCCAGGCCCATATTGCGAAGGGCCGTCTTTTCTCGGGCACGATGCTGGGCTGTGTGTAATGTCAGTGGGCCAGGTCGTACGGGGACATACTGTTCCAGTACATGGAGCGCCTGGACGTCAATGTTTTCGAATTCGAGCGAGACGACATCGACGGTGTTCGCAAATTCCTTCAGGGAATCTTCGTCGTCGTATTCCGCAATCCAACTGGCATTGGCCACTTCGCCAGCCGGGGTGTCGCTGTCGGGAGAAAAGACGTGCACTCGGTAGCCCAGGCGGCGGGCCTCAATGGCGAACATCCGGCCGAGTTGTCCACTGCCCAACATTCCGAGTGTGGCACCGGGGAGTATGGCACTCATGGCAATTCACGATCACTCAAGACGGTATCGGTTTGGTTCTGATGGAACGCTTCCAGTTGTTCCATGAGGGCAGGGCGGGTCAGCGCGAGAATGCGAATCGCCAGTAGTGCGGCGTTCTTTGCTCCTGCATCACCAATGGCGAGCGTACCGACGGGAACGCCCCCAGGCATTTGCACAATGGAGAGCAGAGAGTCCAGGCCGTTCAGCGCTCGACTCGTAACGGGCACTCCCAATACCGGCAGCGGCGTTTGCGCGGCGACCATCCCCGGCAGGTGGGCTGCCCCGCCCGCTCCTGCAATGATGACCTGAATGCCACGGTCTTTCGCGCTGGCTGCATACTCAGCCATCCACTGTGGCGTACGATGGGCCGACACGACCTGGCACTCGTGTGGCACGCCAAAATCGGTGAGGTATTTCGACGCATGTTCCATGACGGGCCAGTCGGAACGACTACCCATAATGACGCCAACCAAAGGGACTTGTTCACTCATTTGCAGACTCTGAACGCAGGAAATTCGTTCAACCAGACTTGTAGGGTGCGTGGAACAAGTCACCTTATTAAAGGTGGGTTACGTCCGCCAAACCGGCATCGGCGAAATAACGTCTTGCCTTTCGCCAGAAACGACTTGTGTAACGCACCACCAGTTCTCCGGCGGACTCCACCCACCCTAAGTTGATTGTCGTGGCAGAGAAGTCACATTCTAAGAGGATTGTCGAAGCGATGGAAATCGTCTCGCAAAAAACAAACCAGGTTGGATTGGCCAACCAGCCGATCCAACCTGGAGTTGTCATCATTAATTCCTGAGTTTCGGCTCAGGGAGCGTATGGGGCCTACTTATACATGCCACCCAGTGTGTCGAGCATGGTACTGCTGACGGGGTTTGGATCGGCTGCGGTGGCGGTGTTCTTAACCAGGTCCGTCAGTACGAAGCCACAGGCAATCATGAACAAGCTGGCGACGGTGAGCAGGCCAAACTCCACGAGACCCCACTCGGACTCGACCGGTGCTGCCCCACGGGTACGTGGGCCGAATTCGGGCCCCTCTTCGACCGTGTCGAAGACATCGCCATCCACTTCGACGAATTCTTCTTCGTCGTCGAAGTCGCCTGCGTCCAGTTCCAGTTCGTCGTCTTCAGCAAAGGCGTCGGAGACGTAGCTCTCTTCTTCGTCTGCTTCGTCGAATTCAAACTCGGCATCATCGAACGTGGCTTCGTCTGACATGTCCGACATATCCAGCGTTCTGGTGTCGGCCATGTCATCTTCCATGCTCAGTTCGTATTCGCTGTCATCATCGATGGAAGGAATTTCAAACTGAGTTTCGGCAACGTCGTCATCATCCATAGCATCCATCATGGGGATGGTGCCACTGAAATCGTCATCGGCCAGCGAAATGCCGCTGTCACCGATAGTTTCGAGTGAAATTCCGCTATCGGCCGCTTCCAGAGAAATCCCACTGTCGTCGGAACTCAGTGAAATGCCGCTGTCGTCATCGAGCGCGAGCGTAATCCCTTCATCATCGTCTGCGCCCAGGTGCATACCGCTGTCGCTGGCGCCCTCGAGAGAGATTCCGCTTTCAGCCGAGAGCAGCACGGAGCTGCCGCCACCGAGTGAAATGCCGCTTTCATCCGCGAGGACCGACGCATGGTCACCGTCGTCTCCGAGTGGATCGAGTGCGATGGCGTCATCATCTCCAGGCAGCAGAGAGACGTCGCTGTCACTGTCTGCGTCGTCACTGCTGGAAACGAGATTTACGTCACTGTCCGAACCGGAATCGCCACCCAGCGAACTGGTCAGGTCGCCGCTTTCGAATGGAGTGGGGGCGTCACTAGAGGCACCAGCTAACGCGAAATCATCCGACGGGTCCAAATCCATTTCGTGAACTGTGTCGCCGTCGCCGACGAGTTTCACATCGCTGTCGCTGTCGCCGGCACCCACAAGCTGGATGTCACTGTCACTATCCGAGCCAATGAGCTGGACGTCGCTGTCACTGTCGCTCGCGAGGTTGATATCACCCACGGTGTCTGCAAAGGAAACGTCACCTTCTGAAGCACTGGGCGCTTCCAGCCGCACTTCGCTCTCGCTGTCGAGTCCGACAAGTTTGACGTCGCTGTCGCCGCCGAGCACAAGATCGATGTCGTCCTCACTCATGTCGCCACCGACGAGACGCACGTCACTGTCGCTTGAGGAAAGCACATCACCGGGCGCATCGTCATCGTCGTCGAGGACGGAGATTTCGTCACCAATGGTGGCTTCCGGGCGAAACAGTGGGACTTCCGGATCGGAATCGGCCTGACGCTTTCTGACCAGCGCCTGTACATCTTCGTCCTTGAACTTCCAATTGCCCCGATCGGCAAAACCGCGAATTTCGCCTTGCTCGCGAAGTCGCATCAATTCATCGGGACGAAGGGAGAGGAGGGCTGCCGCCTCTTCCAGACTCAGGTACTTCTTCGACATGGGTGACCAACTCCAAGCGTGATTTCTCTATTTGCCCCCTGCTCGCCCGTATGTCATTGTCACTTACGAAGATTCGTTCAACAAGTGGTTTTGCTGAAAATGGTGAAACAACAACGGAAAGTGGGATCGTGGGAAGGGATTATCGTTCGGAACACTAAAGACGTCTTCAAGCCAACCCCCTCCATGAGTTGGTTCCTGCGGAAGAGGAACCAGTCCGTGTCGTGCTTCATCGGCATTAAGACAGGCAGATTTGGTTGTTCGGGAAAAGAATTCACATTAGGGCGGTTGTGGCGGTGCTTCGTGCGGCTGGTTGTAGGCGATTCCTCGCAGACTGGTCGCAGTATCGATACTGCCGAAACACGCCCGACAATTGGCAGGTTCCGAAGATTCGTCAAAGTCGACACAAGTCCTCGAATCCGAATCGCCGATACACCCGATACCGGGGCGTGCGAGCGTTCCTGGTGGTAGTTCCGTAGTGACTGTTTTCGGCAAATACTGCCGAAGTCCGAGAGCCGTTACCAGATTCATCGCAAACGTAATGCATTGTTTCGCCCCACATATTCGCTGCCTGATCAGGATGAGCCCGATGACACGTTGGTATCCGGTAGTGCTTCTTGCTCTGTTAGGCTGGACCACCTCCTCAGCCATCGCTCAAGGACCATACGTTCCCGGAGGAATGGGACCTGGGTACTTTCCCGGGCCTCCGAATCCAGGGATGTACAGCGGGAATGGCTTTGGCCCGGCCTATACGCAGGAACTCGTACCCGACGTGTACGACCAGTTTGGTCGCGCCGGCCAGGGCGTGCAGCGTGTGAACCAGGGATTATCTGGTGCATGGATTCGCACTGACTATTTGTTGTGGGACATCAGCCGACCTGGGGATAAGCTCATTGGTGCCCCCATGGCGACGCAAGACGCCAACTCGGCATTTTCCGCGTTCGATCCAGTAAACGGAATCCGGCTCGATGCACAGGGTTTGCCGGTTGTGGCCATCGTTCCCAACCTGGCTGGAACACAACTGCGAAACACGAACGCCTCGATTATCGATTTGCCAACCGATAATCGTGCCTCGTTCGACCTGACGAATTCGGCTGACACCACCCAACTCAACGGGGCTCGCATTTCCGCTGGAGTCCCCATTGGTGAAGGTGTCTTTGAGGCCGAAGCTTGGGCTCTGCAGGAAGCCCAGAGTGACATCACTTTCAATCCCACCGTGTTGACGCTGAGTGGCGTGACGCTCATTCCCGCCCTGACTCTGCTAGATGGTGGCCTTCCCTCCGATTCCACCATGATTCTGTTCAGTGAAAGCTATCAGACAGTACTCAGTTCGAATTTGTGGGGAACAGAAGGCAACTGGGCGTTTGCAAACATGAATCCCGGTTCAAACCTGCAAATTACACCGTTGCTCGGTTTCCGGTACGCACGCTTTGGTGAAAAAATGAGCATTGCTGGTGCGGACATTCCAGACCCCATCAACGCTCCAGGAACTGTGCTGAACCACCGCATTCATTCAAGCATGTCCAACCACATTTTTGGCCCGCAGGTGGGATTGAAAATGCAGTACGTCACTCCATTTGTGACAGTTGGATTCGAGCCAAAGCTGGCCGCCACCGTGAACCGCGCGACGCAGGATCTTTCGACTCAGCAAATCTATCAGTCGGGAATCGATCCGGTAACGTTGCTTCCACTCGAAGATGCACGTCAATTGGGTGATCACTTCACTCAGTTCTCACCGACTCTCGACCTCTCAGTGTATGCCCGTGTCCACCTGACTCAGAACTTCTCGGTGCACTTTGGATACGACTACATGCTGACTGGTAGTGTTTATCGTGCGTACGACAACATCGCGTACCTCTCCCCAACAAGCCCCGGAACAGATGCACCGACAATCGGTCTAACGCGGGATCGGTCCACCATGACCGTTCACGGCATCATGATTGGCGGCCAGTGGGACTTCTATTAGGGCTCGTTTGAGCAGTAACGAAAAACAGTTGAAGCGGTGACCGGTTGAGACCTGTCGCCGCTTTTTGCATTCCGCCGTTTGGTGATTTCCTTTGCTGGCAAACAAGCGAAAAGGAGAAACGGTGTTTGCCCGGCAGATTTGCGAGTGGTACCATACTTTCAGGCGAGCAGATTTTGGTTGACTCTGTCTCCCTTCGCTGAGAACGGGAGACATTTGGACGCTTATGGACATCCGTCAGAATCCGATTTTCATGGGATTTTCGATGGGACGATGGTGGAACACCAACGTCCGCGTCAGTGCGTACTTTCCCGCCCTGGCGATTGTCCTGTGCGTTCAATTGGGACTCAAACTCGGATTGGCAGCTACCTTCGTGCTCTTCATGAGCATTCTGTTTCACGAGTTTTGCCACATCATTGCGGCGCGACGCACGGGCGGGTCGGGAGAAGAAATCCTCATTTGGCCACTTGGCGGCCTGGCTTTTGTTCAACCGGGTGCTTCGTTTACGTCGCGATTCTGGACGCCAGCGGCGGGGCCGATTTCCAACCTCATCCTGTTCCTCGCTACGTTGCCAGCGGTGCTGTATCACGGGGCGCCAGCCGGCACGTTTCATTTGATTTATGTGCCAAACCTTGAGTTGGTTCCCTCGACGCTGCTCCTCGATTTTCTGATTCTGATTTGCACTTTGAATCTAAAACTGACGGTGTTGAACCTGCTCCCGATTTACCCACTCGACGGGAGTCAAATGGCTACCGAGGTGGCTGCGCGGTACCATCCTCGCGAAATTGCGCGGCAGGGTGCTCTTTGGTTCAGTCTGTTCTTATGCATTGTGATGACCCTCATCGGAGCGATGCTGAACAGGCCTGAGCTTGGTCGCAACATGATGCCCCTCATTTATTTGGGGTTCACGCTCATGGTGTTCGGGATGTACGAGTTCCTCATGCATGCCCAACGGCGAGCCCTCGGAGACTGGATGGGTTCACAGGACGACACCTTCCTCGGCTACGACTTTTCCAAAGGATACGCCGCTTTTGATGAGGAAGACGAGTCACCCTCGGCGGCGGAAGTCAAACGACAGCAAGAGATTGAGGCGAAACGTCAGCGTGAGGAACAGGAGCGGGAGGAAATCCGCCAGCGGGTCGACGAACTGCTGGAGAAGGTCCACCAGGGCGGATTGGACTCGTTGTCAGATGCGGAACGCCAGTTTCTAAGACTGGCAAGTAAAAAGTATCCCAGTCGCGGGTAGCCGGGACTGGAGTTTCACCGTGCGACGCGGCGTGAGACCGCCTCAGTGAGTTTGCGTAAGTTGCGGCTGTCACGACTTGTTCTCAAATGTGCTACAGCTTACGATTCCACCCCTTTTTCACTGTATTAATGAAGCGGAATTGAAACCGAAATGCGTCGCTACCTGATTTCAGGCAATTGGAAAATGAACACGACCCGGGCCACCGGAGTCGAACTCGTCAAAGCCCTCGCCGCAGGCTGCGAAGGTGATGAGAGTGTGGACGTGCTGGTGTTTCCACCCGCACCATATCTCATTCCCATACTCGATGCCGTCAAAGGAACATCCATCCAGGTCGGCGCGCAGAACGCATACTTCGAGGAGCCCGGGGCTTATACCGGCGAAGTCGGTCTCGAAATGCTGCAGGATATTGGCTGCGAAACCCTGCTCGTCGGTCACAGCGAACGTCGCCACGTGTTTGGGGAGACCGACGAACTCCTCAATCGTAAGGTGAAGGTAGCCTTGGACAAAGGTTTCCGCGTCGTGTTGTGTGTCGGCGAGTTGCTGAGCGAACGCCAGGACGACCGTACCAACGAAGTTCTCGATACACAAATGGCAGGCGGCCTGAAGGACGTCACTGCCGAGCAGCTCGGGCAGGTGGTCATTGCCTACGAGCCGGTTTGGGCCATTGGCACCGGACACACAGCGAGCCCCGAACAAGCCGATGCAGCACATGCCAATATTCGTGGCTGGCTGGCGACGAATTACAGTACTGATGCAGCTGAAGCCATGCAGATTCTGTACGGTGGAAGCGTCAAAGCGGACAACGCAGCAGAGTTGCTTGGTCAGCCCAATGTGGACGGAGCGCTTGTTGGCGGTGCCAGCTTGAAGGCTTCGGCGTTTCTCCCAATCATCCAGGCAGGTATTGCTGCCACAAAAGGATAAAACCTGTCGTATCTTACGGCTCAGGTTCATTGAATCATTCGAAAGGAACTGACGTGATTGGCAACATTTTGCTGACCCTGCTGACCGTGCTGGGGATGTTCATGATTTTGATCATCTTGCTGCAGCGTGGTCGCGGCGGTGGGCTGGCTGGCGCATTCGGCGGTGCTGGTGGACAAAGTGCGTTCGGCACAAAAGCTGGTGACGTGTTCACCAAAATTACCGTTGGTGTCGCCATTGTATGGGTGCTGCTGGCCGGAATTTCGGGGTTGGTGCTGCGTGCCAATCAGGAAAGCGATGTCGCTAAGGAAGTACTCGGTTCCGGCGAGGTGATCGCCACTGAGGACGAAGAAAGCGACGAAACCGGTTTGAACCTCGATCCCATCGCGCCTCCTCCTTCATCTGGTTCAGGCCTGACGTTGCCCGAGACAACCACCGGAACTGAGCCCGAAGGTGGAACTTCTACCGAGCCTCCGGCTGAAGATAAAAAGGATGCACCGGCCGATCCTGAGTCGACTGAAGCAGCCAAGCCAGCCGAAGGTGCACCAACTGAGAAAGCCACCGAAGGTGAAGCTGCTCCGGCTGCTGAGGGCACTCCTGCTGAAACAACCGAAAAACCTGCTGAAGAAAAGCCAGCAGAAGAAGCACCTGCCGAATCAGCAGAAACGCCTGCTGAGACGGCTGAGCCCGCCGCGAACTAATCCGACGAGACGCTGTTTCGATAAGTATCCTGCCGCCGTTTTCGCATGAACGGGGAACCGGAGAGATTTCATGCTGCTCAGCATGACGGGGCATGGAGATGCCTGTGGTCAGAACGACCTGATTTCAGTATCCATCGAAATTCGCAGTGTCAACAATCGACACCTGAAGGTTTCGTTTCGTTGCCCCGATGCGTTCCTCGCGTTGGAGTCTCAGGTTGAGAAAGTCATTCGCACCCGAGTGAATCGGGGGAGTATGAATGTGTCGCTGTACGTACAGCGACTCGACAAGAAGCAGCTCAATCAATTACAGACCGACGTTCTGGAAGGTTACTGGGAGCAACTTCGGAGTGTCGGTAGCCGAATTGGCATGACACCTGCCGACAATCTGGCCCAGCTGCTCTCGCTTCCTGGCGTCGTTAACGAAGGCAGCGCGAAACTGCTTCAGGAGCACGACTGGCCGCTGGTCGAGTCAGTTCTAAATGAGGCAGTTGAGCGGCTCCAGGAGTTTCGGGCACAGGAAGGGGCTAATATGGTTGCCGAGTTGCGAGAACTCGGGGGCCAAATCGAACAGTTTGTGGACGATATTCAAACTCGCGCCCCCAGCGTGGTTTCGGAGTATCGGGAACGGCTCAAAACTCGCCTGGCTGATTTAACTCGTGGCTCCGACATCCAGTGGGATGACAAAGACCTGCTGCGGGAAATGAGCCTGTTTGCGGACCGTTGCGACATCACAGAAGAGCTTTCCCGGCTTCGTTCGCATTTGAAGCAGTACGACGGACTGCTGGTGAGCGAGGCGTCGTCCGGGCGGAAGCTCGACTTCCTGTGCCAGGAATTCTTCCGTGAGGTAAATACCATTGGCTCCAAGGCCAATGACGCGGCTGTTTCGCATTTGGTTTTGGAAGCGAAGGCCGTCATCGAGAAAATCCGGGAAATCGTGCAAAACGTCGAATGACCGACATGTTGCCATTTCGATGGAAATCCGCAGGCGGTTCGTACTGGAAAGATGCGAAAGGGGTTGTTATCCTCCGCCGTTTCAAGCGATTTTCACTGTAAGCGTGTTGCGGAATTGTTGTCATGAAAGAAGGCATCCACCCCGACTATCATCCCGTTGTCTTCCACGATGTGGGAGCCGATTACAAGTTTCTGACGAAGTCCACTCTGACTTCGAAAGAGACCATCCAATGGGAAGATGGTGAGACGTATCCTCTGATCACCGTTGATATTAGTGCTGCATCGCACCCGTTCTTCACGGGTAAAATGAAGTACGTCGACGCTGCTGGTCGCGTCGAGAAGTTCCAGAAGAAGTACGGCTGGGGCAAGAAAGAGGAATAGGTTGCGGGCAAGCCCCCGCACCATGTTGGCGCCATTGCGTGAATAATCAGGGGGACGTTCCTCATTGGGGGACGCCCTCTTTTTTCGTAACCGGAGTGCTCCGTGTCTTTTGCTGCTTTACCACTGCCATTTCATTAGCACCTTTGCCGGTGCGGTTATGGTTGATGTACGCAGTTTTTCAAAGTCACAAAGGGTGAACACTCATGTTTCCAACATTACAGGCCAAGCTGGATCGGTTCGAGGAGCTGGAGCAGTCGCTTCAGGATCCTGAGGTGCTTTCGAACTCTACCAAGCTCGTTGAAATTCAGCGGGAGTACGGTGGCCTCCGCAAGGTCGCCGAAGCAATGCGTCAGTTCCACGCATTGCAGGACGACATTTCCGTCGCTAAGGAAATGCTGGAGTCGGAAACCGACGCCGCGTCTCGCGAATACGCTCAGTCCGAACTGGACGAGCTGCAAAAGCAATTCGAGGCGCTGTCACAGGAACTCGAAGACATTGTCATCTCGGGCGATTCCATTACCCGCGGCGGTCTCATTATGGAAATCCGGGCAGGCACCGGTGGAGATGAAGCGGCCCTGTTTGCTGGCGACCTGTACAATATGTACTCCCGGTTCGTCGAAGAACGCGGTTGGAAAATGGAAATCATGGAGTCGCACGCCGGGGAAATGGGTGGCTTCAAGGAAATCGTCTTTTCCGTCGCCGGGGAAGGAGCGTTTCACCAGCTCCAGTTTGAGAGCGGCGGCCACCGCGTTCAGCGTGTTCCGGAAACGGAAACCCAGGGACGCATTCACACCAGTGCGGCGACCGTTGCTGTCCTTCCAGAGGCAACCGAGTTTGAACTCGAAATCCGGGACGAGGATTTGAAGGTCGACACCATGCGGGCTGGTGGTCCTGGTGGTCAGAAGGTGAACAAGACGGAAAGCGCCGTCCGCATTACGCACATTCCAACGGGCATTGTCGTGAAGTGCCAGGACGAAAAGAGCCAGCACAAAAACCGCGCTAAGGCCATGCGTGTGTTGCGCGGTCGTATTCTCGAAGCGGAACAGGCCCGCATCGCGGAAGAGAAAGCCGAACATCGTCGCACGCTCGTCGGATCCGGCGACCGCAGCGACCGCATTCGCACCTACAACTTCCCACAAGGCCGCGTGACAGACCATCGCATCGGACTGACGCTCTATAAAATCGATCAAATCATGCTGGGCCAGCTCGACGAGCTCATCGACGCCATGCTCCAGTTCGACCGCGAAGAAAAACTCCGCGGCGGCACAGCGAACTAATCTCACTCGCAACAGGGGTGCATGTTCGTCGGTTTCGTGGTGTGGCATGATGGTGCGAGTTGTGCCGTGCCGTCTATACTGAAGACATGTCCAGCACGGTTTCACAGACTGCATCTCCTCCAGCGCGACCGAAGCGACAGCGGCTTGCGTGGTCGGCAATGGCGGCACTGGGATGTGCCGCACTCGCGACCTTGCTCACACTTTTCTTTCTCGGGGCCTACGTTTATCTGCGCGTTGCACAGCCCTCGAATTTGAACGACTCGCTTCTGTTGCTCGCTTCTGGTGCCGGGGTGTGTATCGCGCCGGTGGTGACGATGGTCGGCTTCCTGGCTAGCTTGATTGCATTGCTGCAGCGAAACGGTTCCAAATTCCTCCCGTTGGTTGCAATCGTCGTCAATGGCCTACTCATGGTAGGGCTGATACTGTTGCTTGTTGATGCGGACGATGTTCGGCTAATCTTCCGTATGCTTATGCGATTTCTGTTTCAGAACTGACTGCATCCAATGACACTTCCTGCACGCACTGCACCTCCCGAACGCATTCTGATGGGCCCCGGCCCCAGCGACACTCCCGCCCGCGTACTGTCGGCGCTCGCCGGGCCTGTCGTCGGCCACCTCGATCCTTTCTTCCTGAAAGTGATGGACGAAACGCAGCAAATGTTGCGGCAGGTGTTCCGGACGGAGAATAAACTGACCCTCGCTGTGAGCGGTACCGGTAGTGCCGGTATGGAAGCATGCGTCGTCAATCTCATTGAGCCCGGCGACAAAATGCTGATTGGCGTGAACGGCGTATTCGGCGGTCGTATGAAAGACGTCGCCGAACGCATCGGAGCGGAAGTCATTACGCTGACCCGTCCCTTCGGCGAAGTCTTCAGCACTGAGGAGATCGCGGCGGCCGTGGCCGAACACAAACCAAAGGTTGTTGGCCTCGTGCATGCGGAAACATCCACAGGTGCCCTTCAGCCGCTCGAAGAAATCTCCAAGGTCGTCCACGCCGCTGGTGGCCTGCTGCTGGTGGACTGCGTGACTTCACTCGGCGGCTTGCCCGTGGAAATCGACAAGTGGCAAATCGACGCCGCCTATTCTGGAACGCAAAAGTGCTTGAGCTGTCCACCCGGACTGGCGCCCGTCACATTCAGCGAACGCGCCGTCGCGGCAATGGACGCGCGCACCACGAAGGTGTCGAGCTGGTATCTCGACATGTCGATGGTCCGCAATTACTGGAGCAATCAGTCGCGTGCGTACCATCACACGGCGCCCATCAGCATGAACTATGCCCTGCATGAAGCGCTCCGGGTTGTTCTCGAAGAAGGTCTGGACAACCGCTTTGTCAGACATCGCGAAAACCATTTGGCGCTTTGCCGTGGCCTGCAGGCGATGGGAATTCAATATGCCGTCGAAGAACAGTTTCGGTTGCCCATGCTGAACGCCGTGTTCATTCCTGAAGGTGTGGACGACAAGCAAGTGCGGTCGCGCTTGTTGAATGAGTTTGGAATTGAAATTGGCGGCGGCCTGGGGCCAATGGCCGGAAAAACGTGGCGCATTGGTCTGATGGGGGCTGCCTGCACCAAGCGGAACGTGTTGTTGTTCCTCGCCGCACTGGAAGATTGTCTGCGAGATGCTGGCTGCGAAGTTACGCCGGGCGCTGGCGTGGCCGCAGCATACCGTGAGTAGATCAACGGAAATTATCCATCCGAATTGGGGCGCACCGGAAAGAGTCAAATGGCACACACGACTGACACCCTCGACCAGGTCAAACAGCGGCTCGCCCAAAATGAAGCCGTGCTCATTGATGTCCGCGAGCAGGACGAATGGAATGAAGGACACCTCGCGGCCGCCAGGTTGGTCCCACTCAGTGAGTTGAAGGCGGGCGTGAACGGTGATGAACTGGCGCAGCGCGTTCCAAAAGATCAAATTGTGTATTGCCACTGCCGTTCAGGAGGACGTGTCCTGCCTGCGTCAGGTATCCTGCAGCAACTGGGGTACGACATCAGGCCGCTCAAGGCTGGATATGCGGACCTCGTGAACGCAGGATTTGAAAAAGCCACTTAACGGCACTCAACCCAATGGGATGACATGCGGTTTCAATCGACAGCGAAGAAACCACCGTACTTGAATCGCGGCGATCAGTTTCGGCTGCTCGCACTGTTCGCCATGTTGTTCATTGTCGTCCTGGCGTTTCGCAAAGCCGCCGATCCCAACACCTGGCGCTGGCTCCTTCCCGGCGACGAGGATCAGGTTGCAGACACCATCGACACGGGTGACCTGCGCGACATCAGTTATGTCGTCGTTGATAAGAACGAACATCTCGACCTCGACGAGTTCATTGCCAGTTCAGAGGGTGGTGCGAACTCCGGAGGGGCATCTGAAGAGAAATCCAACCTTCTCCTCGACCCGCACGTGTTCGATGAGGTGAAAGACCAAACTGTCGGCTGGCGATCGCGTGCGGAAGTGGCCGCCCTGCACGTCGTTCTGGAAAAGGTTCGTCAGCTCGACAACAAGGCCATGACCGCTGCCGCCAACAAGGGAGTTGGCTTTCGCCAGATTAATCAGGAACCCGAAAAGTTTCGTGGAGAACTGGTACGAATCAAAGGCGTACTCTGGCGACTCGATGAATTCCAGCAGGATGGAGAACCCGTTGAGGACTCGCCCGTTTACAACGGCTGGATGTTCACCGACGACTCTGGAAATAAACCGTGGATGGTTTTGTGCACAGAATTGCCCGCTGGGCTTTCGTTGGGTGACAAGCTGGATCGACCGGTTGAGGTCACTGGATATTTTTTCAAACGCTTCGGCTACGAAACCACAGGAAGTCAGTTGAACGTGGCACCGTTGCTGGTTGCCAAAACATTTGAACTTCAAGCCGTTCCTGTCGAGCAGTTAGAAGAACGTACCGACAACGCTACGCTCACCGTCTTCCTGGTGTTACTGGTGAGCCTGCTGCTGCTGGGGCTGATTCTGTTCGGGTTCATCCGCAGTGATCGAATGTTTGCTGGCAGCCGTCTCGCCGAACTGGCCAAACCGAATCAGAATGCCTCATTGAGTTCTGAGGTGCTGGACGGGATGGAACTCACGCATCCTGCCGATGCCCTGCGTGGCGTCGACATGGGTGGGGCAGCGGCAGGGGACTCAGAGAATCAGGCGGACGAAAACAATGGCTGACAGTTTCGAGCTCGTGGGGCAATATCCAACGCTGGTCATCGCTGAGCTTGTGAAAACGACACTTGCCGCCGCTGGCATTCCTGCGTTCTTCGAGAACGCAGAGGTTGTCCAGCAGGACTGGATGCTGGGAAACGCGGTTGGGCAGGTAAAGGTGCTGGTTCCTACGCCATTCTATGAACAGGCCATGCAGGTACTCGACGAGTGTCGTCTAAATCGTGAAGAACGTTTGCGAGAAAAAGATGAAGATCCCGGTGCAGCCGATCGCTGCCTCGCCTGTGATGCTGAGTTTCCACAAGACATGGACGCCTGCCCCACATGCGGCTGGACCTATGCCGGCGGAGAGTTGGAACCGTTTGACGAAGATGATTAGTCGTCGGGGCGTTAACGCAATCGGCGCACTTCGACGTCATCGATCCAGGCAGACTTGTTCACCGCCAGTGTGATCATGCGCTTCGTGGGATGTGCAATTCCCTCTGATTGAAACTCACCCACGACTTCTCCGTCGATGGTGAGCGTCATTTTGTCTCGCTGCACGACGACGAGCAAATCGTGCCAGATTTTCGCATCGAGCGTGAGTGGGACTCTTTTTGACTTCGTCTCCAACAGTTTCTTGTCTTCCGCCGTCAATGCATTCGCGAGACGCTTCTCGCGGAGCTCCAAATTCATGTTGCCGGTTTTCGAATCCATGAGCGTCGCCTGTTTCAGCGTAACACGGGCCATGCACAAATGACCGGCGTGCACTGTCTTGAGTTCGCGGTCGACAAAGTCGATACCGAGGTCATCCCCAGGTCGCAGCTTGAATTTCAGCTTCACTGAACCGTCGCGGAAGGAAACGTCATGAAAAATCGCGACGCCGTGGTCGGCATGCTCTGCACGGGTGACGGCCATCACACCGTCCTGTAAATCAACCTGCTGTGTCCCCTTCGCCCGCCATGCGCTGTTACTGGTCCAGCCATTCCCAATGGCTTCTTTCCCTTCCACCGGCTCGTCTCGCTGAAAATCGTCGCGGAGAATGAGTTCGCCCTCCAATTCTTCACTGACAGGTTCTTTTGCCACACCCGTCGACAAAACACACAAAAGCATCAGGCAGGCAACGACAGACAGCGCGACGCGACAGTACATAGATGTTCTCCGGGAATGAAAAAGGCCGGTGGCATTCTACCACCGGCCTTTGCAATTCGTCGATTGTCAGTAACGCTGTAGGCCGGACCGCAGGCCAAAGAAAACGCCGGAACTACGCAAGCGTCATTTGAGTGACCGGAAGCTATCGATAATTCGAACGACTTCAACGTGGCCGGAGTTCCGGCAACAATCCGGTTTGCTCCAGTCCGGCCTACATTTCTTCGTCGATTGTCAGCAGCACGGGCTAGCCGACGCTCCCTTCCATTTGGAGTTCGATGAGGCGGTTGAGTTCCACCGCGTACTCCATTGGGAGTTCTTTCACCAGCGGTTCGATGAACCCGGTGACAATCATCGAGGAGGCTTCGACTTCGGTGAGTCCGCGACTCATGAGGTACAGCAACTGCTCTTCGGCAATTTTCGAGACCGATGCTTCGTGCTCGATGGCAACGTCATCTTCATCAACTTCGATGTAGGGGTATGTGTCGCTACGGCTTTCGGGGTCAAGGATGAGGGCGTCACAAACGACGTTGCTTTTGCAGTTGGTCGCACCATCCTGCACTTTGACGAGTCCCCGGTAGCCAGCCCGACCACCGTCTTTGCTGATCGATTTGGAAATGACACGGCTCGATGTGTTGGGCGCACAGTGGACCATTTTGGCGCCAGCGTCCTGATGCTGCCCGTCGCCAGCGAAGGCAATCGACAGCGTTTCGCCGCGAGCACCCGGTTCCATGAGATAAATGGCCGGGTACTTCATGGTCAGTTTGGAACCGAGGTTACCATCGACCCATTCCATGAGTGCATCGCCGTATGCGACTGCTCGCTTGGTGACGAGGTTGTAAACGTTGTTCGACCAGTTTTGAATGGTCGTGTAACGGCAACGGCCTCGCTTCTTCACGATGATTTCGACGACTGCCGAGTGGAGCGAGTCGCTGCTGTACGTCGGAGCGGTGCAGCCTTCGACGTAGTGCACGTTAGCACCTTCATCGACAATGATGAGGGTCCGCTCGAACTGACCCATGTTTTCCGTGTTGATGCGGAAATAGGCCTGCAGTGGGAAGTCAATGTTCACTCCCGGCGGCACATAAATGAACGAACCACCTGACCACACAGCTGAGTTCAGAGCGGCAAACTTGTTGTCGCTGGGCGGAATAATGGTACCGAAATGTTCACGGAAGATTTCGGGATACTCTTTCAGAGCGGTGTCGGTGTCGGTGAACAGCACCCCCTGGTTGGCGAGGTCTTCCTGTAGCGAACCGTAAATAACTTCCGACTCGTACTGCGCTTTTACGCCAGCCAGATACTTCTTTTCGGCTTCGGGAATTCCGAGACGGTCGTACGTTTTACGAATGTCTTCGGGAACTTCGTCCCACGTCTTGCCTTGGCGATCACTCGCTTTTACGTAGTAGAAAATGTCCTGGAAATCGATTCCGGACATATCGCCGCCCCAGTTGGGCATGGGCTTTTCAAGGAAGATTTCGTACGACTTCAGGCGGAAGTCCCGCATCCAGCCGGGCTCGCCTTTCATTTCGGAAATCTGTGCGACAATTTCGGCGTCGAGTCCACGGCGGGAAGTGAACGCGTACTTGTCGGTGGGATCGTGGAATCCGTATTGGTAGTCGCCAATTTCAACGTGAGCGCGTTCGCGCGTTGATTCTTCGATGGCGGTAGCGGCGTCGATAGATGACATGACTTGCTCTCTCCGATGGAAAGTCGGGATGGCGGATACGTCTAAAAGTTGTCCGCAGGGACCTAAGTGGTAGATTCCTGGGCCTGTAATTCTTCGGCAGCGGCTTCGGGATGGCGTTCGCGAACGCCAGCGTAGCCGTTTGCGTGAAGTTCATGAGCCAATGCGGCGTCGCCGGTTTCAACAATGCGGCCAGCCAGCATGACGTGTGTGTACTGTGGAATGTTGTACTCGAGGAGTCGCTCGTGGTGCGTGATGATCATCACGCCCATGTGCGGTCCACTCAGCTTCTGCAAGCCTTCGCTCACTACGCGAACGGCATCGCTGTCGAGGCCGGAATCGGTTTCGTCGAGGAAGGCAAATCGTGGCTTCAGCATGGCGAGTTGCAGGATTTCCATCCGCTTCTTTTCGCCGCCGGAGAATCCGTCGTTGAGATAGCGGCGGGCGAATTCGAAATCGATGTTCAGCTCATCCATGGTGTCCCGCAATTCCTTACGGAAATCACGCATGGGCATGAGGTCTTCACCTTCCTTGCGGTCGGGATTGCGAATGTTCGAAATTGCATGGCGCAGAAAGTCTGCAACCTTCACGCCCGGAATGGTAACCGGATACTGAAACGCCAGGAACATTCCCAGGCGAGCGCGCTCGCAGGGGTCGAGTTCGACAATGTCTGTTCCGTCGATGGAAATCGAGCCTTCGGTCACTTCGTATTTCGGGTGACCAATCAGCGTGTACGCTAGAGTGCTCTTTCCGGACCCGTTGGGGCCCATGAGAGCGTGGGTTTCGCCCTGCCGCATTTCCAGGTTGACCCCCTTCAGAATGGGGATGTCACCAACGGAGACGTGCAGGTTTTCAATTTTCAGTGCAGCGGGTTCAGACATCGTTTCAGTTCAAAAAAACTTGAAATACATTCCCCAGTGGGGCGCGGCTCCATCCGTCAGGCAAGAACAACTTCCGGATCCTGCACGTGGCCAGCGTGGTGAGGAATGGGCTGCAGATCGTCCTGCTTTTCACCCTGCTTCAGGCCGAAGTTCGAACCTGTTCCTCGTTTCGCCAACAACTTGCGAGATCGAATCTTATCCTGGATACGCATAATCCCTTCCAGCAACGCTTCAGGGCGCGGAGGGCATCCAGGCACATAGACGTCAACAGGGACGACCAAGTCGACACCCTTCACGACGTGATATCCATGTTTGAAGTAAGGACCACCACCCACGGTGCACGCACCCATGGCAATGACGTACTTCGGGTCAGCCATTTGCTCGTACAAGCGACGAACGCGGCTGGCCATTTTGTGAGTAACCGTACCGGCCACAATCATGAGGTCGGCTTGGCGTGGTGAGGCGCGAAACGCACCGGCACCGAAACGATCCAGGTCGTAACGACTGGCTCCCACGGCCATCATTTCAATTGCACAACAAGCAAGGCCAAATGTCATCGGCCATACGCTCGACTGCTGGGCCCAGTTCATTGCCTGTTCCAGCGTCGTCGTAATGACATTCTCTTCAAACCGACCTTCAATCCACGTCATGACTTATCTCTTTTCGTTCCAAATGCCTGAAACATCCCAGACTCGTATTAGAACGCACTTCTCATTGCAAAAAAACCGTCCCGGCGTATGTCCCTACGAAGAGGAACCAATTTGAAACTCACAACATCGATGACCGTCCAATCGGCAGGCGGAAAGCTCGACCGAAGTTCCCAAAACTTCCGCAAACGCTTCCTGTTCAATATCGCAAATCCCGGAATCAATTTGGGCCACGGCGTGATACGGGCAACTATGCTCCCGAATGACCGGTAGATCCCCCTCCAGGGTTACTTCCGCCATTAAACCTCGACTCTCAAGTCGTTTACGGAGTGACTCGACCCGTTGAGACAAGTCTGTCGTCTCGTTTTGATCAAAACCACCCAACCTCTCGACGAACTCCCGTTTGACTCGTGCCAACAGGCGTTCGCGCACCTCTGTATCTTCAATGGACTGGATTTCCTGCCACAGCAGTACGGCCAGTTCCGGCGTCTCATCACCGAGAACTCGAATCCCGGAATCGGTCAGTCGATAACGGTGCTGAGGTCGGCCGCGAGTCTGCTTGATCGCCTCGCGACCAATCAGTCCCATGTCCCCCAGTCGCGTCAGCCAATGCCTGACTGCCGTGGCTGTAACACCAGTCTCTGAAACAAGTTCTCGCACGGTGGCTGGCTGCACTCTTTGCAGAGTCCGCAGAAACTTTGTTTCTGACTGGTCCACCTGTGCCACAACTGCCTCCTTTTAGAACTGGTTTGGGCCGCGTGCGGCTCCGTTGATCTGATCTTAGAGGCATTTCGACATTTTGACAACAACCATTGTGAAAAAGTCTGGTAACAGTCCTGATTAAGCAAAACCGTCAGAAAACTCGTCTCCGTTTTCACACGAGTTCGCGTCGTTCATGTCGTGACGACCGTGCAGCCAGTGAAGTTGCAGGATGGGCAGAATGCCTTGATCCGACCAGAAAAAGCCACTCACCCGCAATCTCTTCGGACGATACGCAGTACGCGTAATTTGCCCAGTCTTACTTTCTGGGCGGTTCCTTTCTCTAGAAAGTTCCCCGGCGCATGTCTGAGACAAGACTCTCCTTGAAATCGATCAGTGAGCTTCGAGCGCACATTCACAAGGCCCTCTGCCTGAAAGAAAATCTCCTTGAAGACCAACACGTAATGCGAGAGGAAGTCCTCTTCACCAATGGCGATCCTTGTGCCATGCAGTTCGTCATTCGTGGTCCGCGAAGCATTAAGCTCGGTGCGATTTGGGCCGCGACGCAGGGGACCATTTACTTCTACGACACGAAAGGTGAGCGGTACGACAAGGCGCTGCTCGATCCTGCGTATCAGATCGAAATTCCGGTTGCCGAAGCAGTCGCCTGATCTGCCAGCGTCTATTTTGCACCCAGCTCGTGAACCATTTTCACGAGCTCTTTGACGTGCTCGGGATTCATGTCGGGATGAACTCCGTGCCCCAAATTAAAGATGTGCCCCGGTGCATCTCCGGCTGCATTGAGTACGTCCTGGACGCGTTCACGCAGAAACGGTAACTCACCATAAATGGCGATGGGATCCATGTTCCCCTGGACGGCTTTTCCGGGGCCAATAATGCGCCGCGCCTCGGCCAAATCTATCCGCCAGTCGATGCCAATGACCTGCCCACCCGCCTGGACCTGTTGTGGCAACAGGGCCGGATTACCTGTCAGGAAGTTGATGACCGGAGTATCGGCTGGCAACTTCTCGATGAGTTGCTTCGTGTAGGGTTGTGCGTAACGGGCATAGTCTGCGGGCGAAAGGCATCCCGCCCAGCTGTCGAAGATTTGCACGGCCTGACAGCCAGCATTGATTTGAGCGATGAGATACTCGGACAAACTGTCGACCAGTTTGGTCATCAGGTCTTTCCAGGCACCTTCGTCACGGTACATCAGCGACTTGGTTTTGATGTAACTCTTCGATCCGCCACCTTCAATGGCGTACGACGCCAAGGTGAAGGGCGCCCCGGCAAAACCGAGCAGCGGAATGTTGGCAGGCAATTGCTTGCGGATGAGTCGGACCGCGTCGAAGACGTAACCAAGGTCGTCGACATTTGGTACGGGCACAATCCGAGCCACGTCGGAAGGTCCCTCAATAGGATTATGGATGACCGGTCCCTCGCCTTTGACGTATTCGAGATCCAACCCCATGGGCTCAAGAATTGGCAGCAGGTCGGCAAACAGAATGGCGGCGTCAACGTCGAGAACCTCACGCGCGGTCAACGTCACTTCTGCCGCAAGCTCTGGGGTTTTGCACAGCTCGATGAACGTCACCTTGTTGCGGACTGCCATGTATTCCGGCAGGTAGCGGCCAGCCTGACGCATAATCCAGACAGGAGTGGTGTCAGTCTTTTCACAGCGTGCGGCCCGCATAAAGCGGCTGTTGGCAAGTTCGGAAGTCATGTTGTCGGTGCCGTCTTTTTTGAGGCTGTGTTCGGTGGTTTCGAGTGCGTACGGTAGTCAATTTTCCACGGCATGCGAATGACGCGTGGCCGTCATGCAGGGAAGTAGCGTTTCACCATGTTGTGCAGGAAGTGGAGCGACTCGACCATTTCTTCCATGCCGTTCATCCCATCTTCAATGCTGATCCAGCCGTCGTAATTGTGTTCGGCCAGGATGGAGAAAATCGCGGGATAGTCGTTGAGCCCCTGTCCGGTGACGCCATGCTTCAGGATGTCTGCGTACCCCTCCGAGCCTTCGTGGGCCTTCAAGTCCTCCAGTGTTGCCCCCTCGACCAGATACCTGTCGCTCGCATGCATGCTGACAACCCGGTCGGCCACGTGTCTGAGCAAATCGACAGGATCATCTCCTGCCACCACGGCGTTTGAAGGATCGTACTGCACGCCAAAGTGCGTGCGGTTTTCAATGGCATTCAGGAGCTCCAGGAAGACATCCTGCTTCTGTGCGAACTCGGGGTACTTCCAGAATCCGTCCTTGTAGTGGTTCTCCAGTCCCAGGATGACGTCCTCTTCCTGTGCCACCGGCAGCAACTCGTTAATGCATTCAACAACCCATTCGATTCCCTGTTGCCGCGACACCTCAGGGTACCGCTGGCCACTAAGCACGCGACACACCGAGCCAGCCCCGCCCAGACGCTTACAGACCCGAATCATTTCAATTTGCCGCTCCAGCGAGCGCTGCCGCCCATCTTTCGACGGGTTGGTGAAGTCGGGCGAACAACAAAGCATGGGCATGGCGAACCCTGCACCGGAGATTGCCGTGCCGACACTATCGACGTAGTCATTGTCGAGCGACACGAAAAACCCGTCGTACATTTCCAGCCCGTCGGCGGGGAGATCGCGGGCCATTTCGATCCAGTCAAACACTGTCATCGTCCGTTTTCCGGCGATGTCGTCGAGGTAGCACTTGGGGAACGCAGAAATGCGGGGCGGCATGATATTGAGGCTATGTCAGCAGAAGCGAAGCGTAACTCACATTGAGGCAGCATCTTACCGACAATTGAATTCGACTGCACGGGTGCAGCGACGTTGGGCAACACGGTCGTGAATCTACTCCCGAAGTCCACTTTGTTTGTCGACTGAGCATGCACGGCGCGATATAATGGCACGGTGCCACTGTTTCTTGCCAAGCCACTCCGGCCAGTCGTTTCCTGTAACCGGCGAACCGGCCACCAAGTCCACCTTCTGTCTGATTAATGCGCACTGAGTGCCTGGAATTCAAGAAATGATCCGAGCGTTTCCGGCATCAAACGAAAGACTCCCCAACGTCGTTGGCGAAAGCGACGCCATGCGCAGCGTCTACCGTCTGACTCGCCAGGTCGCGGACAGCACGGCCACCGTGTTGCTCCTTGGTGAAACCGGGACAGGCAAGGAACTTATCGCGAAGGCCATTCACGACTTGAGCCCGCGTAAATCGGGTCCATTTGTCCGTGTTAGCTGTGGTGCCTTGAGCGAGAGCCTGCTCGAGAGCGAGCTTTTTGGTCACGTGCGCGGTGCATTCACCAATGCCATCGATAATCGCACCGGACGATTTGAAGCGGCCCACGGCGGTACGATTTTCCTCGATGAAATCAATTCCGTCAGCCCGACGGTGCAGGTTAAATTGCTGCGCGTGTTGCAGGAGCATGAGTTCGAACGCGTCGGCGACAGTCGAACGATTAACGTCGACTGCCGCGTTGTCGCCGCGACCAATCGTGATTTGATGGACATGGCACAAAAGGGGGAATTCCGGGAAGACCTCTTTTACCGCCTCAACGTTCTTCCGGTTTATCTGCCCGCTCTACGGGAGCGACGTGAGGACATCCCACTGCTGGTAAAGGCGTTCCTGGAACGTTATGCCCGCGAGAATCAGCGCATTATTAAGTCTGTGGAAACAGATGCAATGTCCTATCTCAAGGGTTATCTGTGGCCCGGAAATGTGCGCGAGCTGCAGAACTATATTGAACGTGCGGTCGTGCTTGCAGAATCAGAGACTATCACCGCCGATCTTCTTCCTCCGCACGTCCGCGGTGATGCGCCTGTTCGCTTAGGGCGACTCGATAAAACCGAGGTGGAAACGTTGAGTGCAGAGCTTGTTTCCCGCATTTTGAGCGAAATGGCCGGGGAAGAAGATGCGCACGCGGTCGTGATGAATCTGGTGGAGAAAGAAGTCATTACGCAGGTGCTGCGGAGTTGCCAGGGAACCCAGACCCGAACGGCGACTAAGCTCGGAATTAACCGTAACACGCTGCATAAAAAGATCGAAGAATTCGGCCTGCAGGATGAAGCGCGTTAGATTTCCGATATTCGCTGTTTAGCAATAATTTACTCTTGCGGGATCCGTCCGGCGTTCCACTCTTCGGCAGTTTTGCTTTCCGCAGGCGCGGAGAGAATTCGAATACTGAAGCGATTGCCTCCGCCGAACGAGCCGTTGACTCGACGTGGCGTTTGCACGTTGAGTGGTGCCGACTTTCCGGGTGCGATGTCGGCGACAACCCAGTGAGCAATTTCCCCGCCGTCTGATTCATAGACGACCAGAAATGTCATGTTGCGAAGTGGTGAGCCATTCTTCAATTTTCCGTCGACGCGAGTGCTCACCCCATTTTGCACAGCCCTGATTTGCGCAATCCCAAGGCTCTGGCTGAACTCAGCGAACCCCGGTGTACGGGGATCATTCAGGTTCACCTTCTGGCGACGAACACCCTGCCGCAGCGCTTCTGTTGATCCCCCCTGAAGAGTTGCGATCTCGGTTCCGAATGCTGCTTCGAATGCGGTAATCCGTTCTTCAGGGGTTAGGATTTGGAGCGGCTCCAATGAGGCTAGGTGCTGGACGAATTTTTGATACTCCTCTTTTTGAGTGGAAACCAGCATCCAGTGCATGCACCAGGCTGAGGTGTATGCTTCGCCGGCGAGAATATCAGTCGTGAACGCAACGTCATTCGCTACGAGCACCTTCCAGTCGACGGAATCTGCAATCTGTAATGTCTGTCGGGCGTAGCGGGAATTGACCATTTGCGGGCTGACGCGAATCGTCTTTCCATCTGATTCAAAGCCGGTCGCGATGCCTTCGTCGAACCACTTGGGTACCGCGGACAAACGCTGAAACACACGGTTGTACATGTGCTGGTGGATCGCTTCGTGGAGTGGAACTTCGAACGTATCGCAGCTACTCATGCGCACTGCGAGCCAATTGGTGAGATTAGAATAGAATCCAAGAATATTGGTGGCACTCAGTCCCTGATTGCCGGTCGCCAGTTGCGTGTAATCTTCGAAGGCGGCATCAGACTCGAAAATGATGAGGACCAGCGGGTACCGCAAATCACGCAGCGGAAAACGCATTTGCTTAGCGTACCGCATGAAAATGTTTTCAATGTTCTGGTTGAACGTGCCAGCTTGCTTCAAAAACAGGCGACTGCGTGATTCACCGGTTTTGTCCAATTCCCCGTCCAGTACCAGTACCACCAGTGAATGGGCAGTCTCTTGAAAGCGGACTTTTTCCTCTCCGAACAGTTTGCCCATGACATCTTTCATACCCGCGACGTCAATCGGGTCGGGATCGCCTGTCGGCTTACGGTCGACGATTGCAGATGTCGGGACGATTTGGACCTGACCGTCCCAGCGTTCGAGTGCCGAAAACCCCTGCCGCGTCCCAATGAGGCGGGCCTGCGTGGTGATGCGATCGCCCGCTTCGTCGACGTAAATGAACTCGTCGGCAATACAGAAATCACAGCCGAGTATGACAATCAGCAAAGCTGTAGCGGCAAAAAGATTTCTGTTAAAGATTTGCATCAGGACTTGTCCAGCTTCTTTCTGAGGTACGTTTCGAGCCCCGGACCGAACTGAGGATCGGCCAGCGCGAAGTCGACGAATGCCTGGAAGTAACTCTCGAAGTTTCCGATATCGAATCGAGGTTCATCGGCAGGCAGGCGAATACCAATTCCTTTGCCGCCATTGGCGAGCACCTGGCGCATGGCGTCGGTCAACTGAATTTCGCCACCTTTTCCTCGTGGCGTACGGCGCAGTTCATCGAAAATCGCAGGGCTGAAGACATACCGAGCGGCGACTGCCAAATTACTCGGCGCTTCGTCGACGGCTGGCTTTTCGACAAGACTTTCAAGTTCGAAAATGTCGTTGGTCACCGGTCCTTTGGGCTGTGCGATTCCATAGTGCACCACTTCCGCCGGATTCGTAAGTTCCTCAAACGCCACAATGACGTCGGCCTTGGTCCGTTCGAATTCCTCGATCATGCGTTCAACAATGCGGGACTTGGCCTGCAGTCCGATGATGGAATCACCCAACGCACAGACGAACGGCTGCGATCCCACAAACGGTTCGCCAACCAGCACGGCGTGCCCCAATCCCAATTGCTCGCGTTGCCGGGTGTAGGCGTACTCAACTTCGTTGCGTTCAAATGCCAGTTCGGCCAGCTGGTCTTCTTTTCCGCTGCGACGAAGATTTGTAATGAGCTGCTGATTGATATCGAAGAAGTCTTCGATGGAAGACTTTCCGTAACCCGTAATAAACAGAATACGACGGACACCCGCCCGGCTCAATTCTTCGACGACGTACTGTACAACAGGTCGTCGCCCAATCGGCAGCATTTCCTTGGGCTGGCTTTTTGTGGCGGGCAGGAGGCGAGTACCAAGGCCGGCAACGGGGACCACGGCAAGATCAACAGACATGAATTGTCCTTATGGGGAAGCAGTGAATTTGCTTGGAGCCTGAAATCGTATCGGCTTTCGGCGGCGTCTTGGAAGTGGAACCGGGGTCAAACGCGTGGCGAGCGGCATATTGAGTCATTAGACTCCCTTTTTGCCAACAATTCCAGAAGTTGATTGCAATGAATCAGCCCGTACAGCAACCCGCCCTCAGTGGAATTCCCGTGCGTCGTGGCAAGGTCCGCGACGTGTATGATTTTGGTGATAAGCTGTTGCTCGTCGCGACTGATCGCATCAGCGCCTTCGATTGGATTCTCCCCTCCCTCATCCCGGACAAAGGTCGGGTGCTTACTCAAATCAGTGAATTCTGGTTTGGACGGCTGCCCGTGTCGCATCATTTCTTGAGTGGCAATCCCACCGACTTGCCGTTGCCCGAGGGGACCGATGTGGAGTCGCTGCTGGGACGCAGCATGGTCGTACGGAAGTCCGAAGTGGTTCCCATTGAGTGCGTCGTCCGCGGCTATCTGGCTGGCTCGGGATGGAAAGAGTATCAGCAGTCCGGCACGGTTTGTGGCATTCCATTGCCAACAGGATTGCAGCAGGGGGCACAGCTTCCCGAGCCAATTTTCACCCCGGCCACCAAGGCGGAAGAAGGGCATGACGAGAACATTTCATTCGCAGAAATGTGTGACCGGGTCGGCCACGACCTCTCGGAAAAGCTCCGTGACACCAGTACCGAGATTTACGAAATCGGCGCCGACCACGCCAAGGCGCGTGGGATTATTGTGGCCGACACTAAGTTCGAATTTGGCATGATTGGCGATGAACTGATTCTCATCGACGAAGTGCTCACGCCGGACAGCTCCCGCTTCTGGCCCGAGGATCAATATTCACCCGGCCAAAGCCCGCCGTCATTTGATAAACAGTTCGTCCGTGACTGGCTCGAAACGACCACCTGGGACAAAAACAGCCCGCCACCGGAACTGCCCGCTGAAATCGTCGAGCGCACACGTGCCAAGTACATTGAGGCCTACGAGCGCTTGACCGACTCGGAATTCGCCTGGAAGTAGCCGGTCGGTTAGGGACAGAGTGAATTCGATTAGGTTGGCAATAACAGCCGACGTGAGCCGAAGCCCGTGAGGCCTCGGGCCATTTTCTTGCCCGGCCGCTTACGCGTCGCGGCTCACAGATGAAACCAAAATCGAAGAATTCTCTCGTAGCTCATTCGCTGAACAGCAAATTCACGGACAGGAATGTCCGTGCCACCAGATGATTGGCGTCGGCGGGAAGTAGCCGCTACTTCCCCGACATTTCAATGACACCCTGCCAACCTACTGGAGCGCGGCGATTGTGTTGAGCGATGAGCGCCAGCAGAAAGTCGTGGGCCCGGTCGGAAGAAGGGATTTGGTGCAGGGCGGTGTAGGCGGTGTCCCAGTCGCCCGCGATGAATGCCTCGACCCCACGTTCGTAGGTTGCGATGTCGGCATCTGTCAGTGAAGGATCATCCTGTTCGGGTGGGAGTAATTCCGTAACCAGCAGTGGTGATTCCAGTCCGTAAGGCAGGACCTGGGCTAACTGGCGGAAGCGTCCCTCACTGTTTGAAAACCGCCCTCGGACCAGATTGGTTGTACTGGCGTCGAGTAGAATTCCGGCATGCAGTCTGCGAGTCAGTCCTTCGAGTCGACTCGCCAAATTGACGACCGGACCAAACACGGTGACCGTCACGCGGTCGCGTGTGCCAATTTTTCCTGCCACGGCTCGTCCGTGCGCAACGCCAATTCCCATTTGAAAATCCCGAAGTGGGTGCTTGGGATTGGCGTGGATTTCCGCGAATGCCTTTCTGATGGCCAGGGCTGCGCGGCAGGCTTTGAGGGGCGCGTCATCGGAAGCGAACGGCCATCCCCAGAATCCGAGAACGGCATCACCCAGAAAGTCCCCGGTGACGCCGCCATGTTTCAGGATTTGTTCCGTCATGACTTCGAGGGCGGCGCTCACTCGGTCGAGCAGTCCGCGCAGATCATGGGCCGACTCCTCAGCCTTATGGCTGAATCCCCGCAGGTCGCAGAACAGAACGGTAACGTCACACTCTCGCGGTTCGAGGAGAGCTGAGTTCACGCCCTCTTCGTCTGCCGTACTTTCCAGTGCGGCCAGAATGGGGGGCGACAGGAACTGCCGCAGGACGGAGAGTTGGCCCTCCATGTTGTTCTGTCGTTCGACCGTCGAAATGATTTCCGCGACGATTTCCGTGAACCGCACGTCGGCCTGCAGGTTCAGGCTCGCATTGCCCAATTGGGTTAGGGGATGGTCGAGACGTCCTGCAATATACAGTCCCCAGCACTCTTCACCGCCTGTCCGTACTGGAGTGCAGAACGCCCAGTCGAACTCCGCGATGGCGGTGTAGTCACTCCCTTCGCTTTGCTGCGAGGTCTTCTCCCAGACATGCAAGATGGAACGACGTTGATGCATTGCATCCCGGACCAGCCGGGTGCTGGGACGCACCATTCCGTCAATTTCTGACCGACGGTCCCAACGGATGATCGAAACATGGTCGTCCCTGTTCTTACTCACCATGGCGGCTGCATCAGCATGCCTGATGCCAGCCAGAATGAGGTTCAGCAACTGGGCGGCCATTTCATCGCGGCTGCGGACTTCACCAATAACCGTTGGCAGCCGGGAGAGCACTTCCATCCGGCGGTCGGCATCTTCGAAACGCACCTGCCGGAGTTCCTGCTCTGTGAAGAGAAACTCCTGAAACGGCTGATCATTGGGTGACGGGGTGTCGGCCGGGACTTCTTGAAACAGGAAGGCCGTATTACCCACAACGAACTGTTCCCCGTCCAGAACATTGCATCCCTCGACTTCTTCCCCTTTATAGAAGATGGGGTTTGCCGCGCTGGGGAGACGTTTCACGTGAAGCGCTCCGCCTATCACCTCAAGCCGACAGTGTCGTCGGGAGAGCATTGTCTCCCACGGCACGGGGAGCTCACAGTCAATGGAGCGACCCAGGAAGTATTCCCGGTTTGCTTCCAAGCTGTTTCGCCAGCGCTGGCGGGGAGCAGCCCCCTGGGCTGTCAGGTGAAACATGATGTCAACCGCTTACTGGGGTAACCGGCAGCAGTGAGGATTACATGGCGGTGCTCCCATGGGTGGGCAACCCGGGCCAGCAATGGGTAGGCCGCTGGACACATGCCCGGCCGGGGCACTCATCAGCTTGGTCAGCTTCTTGCTTTCACACCTAGGGCAGACCGGCTTGTCGCTGGGACGGACCAGTTCCTCAAACTCGTTGTGACAATTCTCACAGTGGAACTCAAAAATCGGCATCGTGACTTCGCGGGGTTTCAGTTGGTCGCATAGTAATGCAGGCTCGTCGACCTGCCACAAGTAGGATACGTCTCTGGTCAGGACGTGCCAACTGGGGAGATGGTCATTTCGCAGGATCTGTTTGACAACGGGCTCCCGCCGCGCGCAGAATGAGGTCGCTCATCGGGCGGTTCTCCGGGCGGCACATGGGCTGGCGGGATGGAATGTCCACAGTGGCTCGGCCCATCCCATTCGCAACAGTTCAACAACGGGAGTGGGTCATGAAACGTTCCGAACATTTGCAGCGTCTGCGAAAAATGCTTCAGCAGGTAACCCCGGAGAGCAGCCTGGAATCGATGAGCGGTGGGTCGAACCTGGAGTCCATGGGGTTGGACGAACAGGAACTCGATTTGGCCAAGTCGGGACTGGAGTCCCTCACAGCTTCAGGGACGCGCGACCTCGAAGACGACTCCCTCAGCGAAGACGAGCAGAATGTCTTGGAGGCGATCATCCTGCCGCGCGAGCGGCCTGTGGTGAACATTATCAACGACACGTTCGATGTCCCACCAGCGCCCTGGAAGCACTTCGGGAAAGGCCAACTGAAGAAGAACCTGGAAAGCGTCATCCCCTCGATTGGACGAGTCGAGGTGCCAGACCATCCTCAAATTCCGTACGCGGGGACCGGCTTTGTGGTCGGTCCGAACCTGATGATGACCAACCGCCACGTGGCCGAGATCTTCGCTGTGGGGCTGGGATCAAAGAAACTGGCGTTCAAACCAGGTCAGACGGCTGGGGTCGATTTCAAACGGGAAATCGTGCCAACCAGCGGCGACACCGTCATCCTGACGGTCGAGAAGGTCATGATGATTCATCCCTTCTGGGATATGGCACTCCTGAAGGTGAGCGGTCTGGGAGATGGCCACCCCGCTCTGAACCTCTCCGTGAAAGCCCCTGAGGAATTGCTGGATGAAGAAATTGCCGTCGTCGGATACCCAGCACAGGACCCCCGCAACCAGGTGGAACTTCAGAACCGGATTTTCGGTGGGGTCTTCAATGTTAAGCGACTGCAACCCGGTCGGCTGAAAGAGCGTTCGACTCTCAACAGTTTCGGCCACAAAGTCAGCGCCCTCACGCATGATGCCTCCACCCTGGGCGGGAACTCTGGCTCGGCCGTCATTCATGCGTCAACAGGGGAGGTCGTGGCGCTACACTTTGCCGGAATCTACCTGAAGGCGAACTACGCTGTCCCCGCGTTCGAGCTGGCACGCGACAGTAGGGTGGTTGACCTTGGAGTGAACTTCGGCACTCCAGCCCCCACATCGACGACGGAATGGAACAGCTTCTGGAATCAGGCTGATGGTGGCGAGGAGGCTCCAGTTCCAGCCCCCAAACCTCCGGTCAATCCGCCTGATAGTCCCACGTCGACACCGGCTCAATCCACGTCCTGGACCATCCCCGTTCAGATTACCGTCTCGCTGGGTGACATCAGTGGGGGAGCCGCACCTTCGGTTATTGCGAAGGTCCAGCAGGAGGAAGACCAACAGACTTCCCGGCTGGACGAAGGTCTGTTCGGAGGGAAGTCTGAGGAAACCATCCAGCAGGGTTACGCAAAGTTCAATGGTTCGGCATTGTCGACCAATGGGTTCCAGTGGATTAATGCGCTGAATTGTGTGGATGCCAGCAACCTGTCATATGACGACGACAACGCGGTCAAACGGCAGGCGAGAAAATGGCATCTTGAAACCTGCGACCCCGTACACAGGGACAGCACGCACTGCTTCGTCGCCTCGACCGCAGACACAATTCTCATCGCGTTTCGCGGGACGAAGCAATTGGCGAACTGGTTGACGAACCTGAACGTGCTGGGAACCACACTCCCAGGCAAGGGCCGGGTACACCGGGGATTCCTCATGGCGTTCCGGACTGTGAAAGACCGGATCGAAGACCTCGTCTCTTCACTGGGAACGACTGGTAAGAAGGTGGTGCTGACCGGCCACAGTCTGGGCGGAGCACTGGCGACCATTGCTGCCGCGGAGTGGAACGGGCAGCTTCCCATTTCATCTGTGTATACCTACGGTCAACCAGCCGTGGGTGACGGCACCTTCCGGACCTTCATGAACTCCAGCTTCGCCGGCAAGTTCTTCAGGTTCGTGAACGATGACGACATTGTTCCCCGCGTACCGCCCGGGTATGTCCATGTTGGCCAACTGTTCCACTTCGACGCTGGCAACAACGTCAGCCATGAAGCGGTGGGAGCAGCCGAGTCAGCGGCAGAGGAAACTCCCATCATGACCGAAGCCCAATTCCGTAACTTGCAGGACATGCTCGCCGCTGAGCAAAGCGGCAACACACAAGAGAGTGTCGGCCTGGAAGGATTCTTCCCCAGCGTGTCCGATCACGGCATGGACAAATACATGGGTAAGATTCTGGCTAACCTTTAAGGGAAGCCAGCTGGCAGCGGCGTCCCGAATGTTTCACGTGAAACCGGCGGTCTCGGGAAGGCGAGGCTCCTACCGAGCCGTGGTTACCCTGATCATGCACGAATAGTTCCGTCGTGATCTCCGTCGTTGAGTCGCTGACAAATCTGTTCGGCTTGTTCCCACGTCTTGCACGCGATGCGGACTTTTCGCTTGCCAGTGAGTTTGTTCATTACCAAAGGGGTCCCGGCCATGCTGCGGATGATTTCGTAGGGCCCCGCATTCTCTGGAATAATGAATATGGTCATTGTTCACGCTCTCACACTCAATTGCAGTGGCGACCCGTAATTGACCATGCGGCTTAGCGGAAGCTTCGCCCTCACGTAAGGTGACGACTTAGAATCGCGCCTTGCGTTGTGACAGGTACTCAACCAGGGCGCGGTCGAAGCGCATGCTGGTGTCGAGTTCGACGAAGTCGGCACCAATGGCGAGGCACTCCTTACGGTAGTGGTCGCGCAGTTCTTTCAGGGCTCCGATGTACTCACTGCGGAAGCCCGCGGCGTCGATGAGCATGGTCTGGCCCGACTCTGGCTCGCGTAAATCGCACATGCCGTCGAACGGGAAGGTGACTTCCGCTTCGTCGAGCACATGAAAGATGATGACATCATGCCCCGCAAAACGAAGCATCCGAATGGCTTCGATGACTGGTTCGGTGTCGACCAATAAGTCGCTGAAGAGCATCATGAGGGACTTGGTACGGACCATCGCACCGACGCGTTTCAGGTTCGCCGCGATTTCCGTGGGCCCCACCGGCTTGGCTTTGGCGAGAACGGCCAGGATGTTCGCCAGCTGCGTGCGGCGACTACGGGCCGGAAGGCTTGCTTCGATTTTCTCGCCGAATGTCATCAGGCCGACCGGGTCCTGCTGATGCACCATCATGTAGGCGAGGGCCGCGGCGAGGCAAATCGAGTAGTCGAATTTAGTGAGGTCCTGCCGGTAGGTGTAGGCCATGCTCTCCGACAAATCCATGAGCAGGTAGCCGTTGAGGTTGGTCTCTGCCTGATACTTTTTGATGTAGTACCGGTCGGTTTTGGCGTACACCAGCCAGTCAATGTCTTTGACGTCATCACCCTGGCTGTAGCGGCGGTGCTCACTGAACTCGACGCTGAACCCCTGGAAGGGAGAGGTGTGGAGGCCGCTCAGGAATCCTTCGACAATGAACTTCGCGCGCAAATCGAGCCGGGCCACCGACTGGATGACTTCAGGCTTCAGATACTTTTCCGCGCTGGACATGTTGGGCAACTAGACCGAGTGGGACGTTCCTACTGATTACGTACAAGGTGGACGAAACGACAGGTGAATCTCAGGAAGCAGTCCATACGCAGGAACACAGACAGGAATGTCTGTGCCCCCCTTGTTGGACACTGTTTCCGAAAATGCATCATACGTGGGAAGGCCCCTTCAGGAAAACATGGTCTTCAACTTGGAGAGAAAGGCGTCAACCTGTGGCTCCGGCCCAGCTCCCAGATTGCAGTGCGTGCCGTCCTGCGTCCATTCGCACATCATAGTTGTCGTGTTGCCTTCCAGGTTGATGGAGCGTTCGAGCGTGAAGTAACGGGCTGAGGCGGCTTTCATCGCTTCCGGGGTGAGGTCGGTTGTTTGCAATATGATGGCCACGAAGTAGGCCTCGGGCGGAGCAACTGGTGCTGGCATTTCAACAACAGCGACGGGCATGCCGTCGATTCGTTTGCGGTGGACGGTCCAGTCTCCGAACTCCCCAATTGGCTCACCGTTCTGTTCACACCACGCGTTGACCTGCTTGGCGAGGTCATCAAGAAACTGCGACGCCTTCTCGTTTCCCAGGATTGCGATGGTTGCTGCAGGTTCGGCCTCCGCATGTTGTCGCAGAGCCACATGCGCAAAGGCATAGTGCCAACTGCGACGCCCGAGCGCAATGGAATCGGACTCTGAACCCAAGGCCCCGCCATTATTTGCTGCCCCGGCATGTGATGCTGGTCTGTATTTTGGAGGAACGGGATCAGGTGTCTCGTCGAACAGATTTCGCAACCAGCGGAACATATGCAATCACCTGAGACCTGAAGTGCCTTATCGAATCGGGGCGGCTGTCTCGCCGTCCCGTTAGCTGAAGTCTACACTCTGTGGCGAATCCTCGACAGATGCCCGCCTTGCTGGCGTTCGTTGCTCACCCCAACTTGACCATGCCTGAATTTCGTCTCCATTCCGAATTCGCACCCGCTGGTGATCAGCCTGCGGCCATTGAGTCGTTGACGAGGGGGCTCACCGAAGGGAAACGGTCGCAGGTGCTGCTGGGGGCAACCGGGACGGGCAAGACGTTTACCATGGCGAACGTCATTGCGAATGTGCAGCGCCCAGCCTTGGTACTCGCACACAACAAAACGCTGGCAGCCCAGCTGTATTCAGAGTTCACTGAGTTCTTCCCAGAGAATGCGGTCGCCTACTTTGTCAGCTACTACGACTACTACCAGCCCGAGGCGTACATCCCGCAGCGGGACATCTATATTGAGAAGGATTCCTCAATCAACGAGGAAATTGATCGCTTGCGACTACTGGCGACGAGCGCATTGGCGACGCGGCGGGATGTCATTGTCGTGGCCAGCGTGTCGTGCATTTACGGTCTAGGATCGCCGAAAGACTATCTGGAAATGATGGTCCCGCTTCACGTGGGGAAGGTAATTCCTCGCGACGAACTGCTGCTGAAGCTCGTCGACATTCAGTACGAGCGAAACGACATCGACTTCCAGCGCAGTCGGTTTCGGGTGCGGGGTGATGTCATCGAGGTCTGGCCCGCGTACGAAGAATTCGCCTACCGCATTGAAATGTGGGGTGATGAAATCGAGCGGCTTTCGATTATTGATCCCATCTCGGGCGTGGGGGAAAAGCCGCAGAACGATTTGTACATCTACCCCGCCAAGCACTTTGTGTTGCCGCAGAGCCGCATCAACGAGGCGCTGGATGAGATCGAGGGAGAGCTGCATCAGCAGTTGGCGAAGTTTCAGCAGGAGGGGAAACTGCTGGAGGCTCAGCGATTGTCGGCGCGGACGCGGCACGACATCGAAATGATGAAGGAGTTGGGCTATTGCCCGGGGATCGAGAACTATTCGCGGGCTCTCGCCAAACGAAAAAAGGGGGAGCCGCCGTTTACGCTCTACGACTTCTTCCCCGAAGATTTTCTGATGTTTGTCGACGAGTCGCATCAAACTGTGCCGCAAATTCGTGCGATGTTCAATGGCGACCAGGCTCGTAAGAAGACGCTGGTCGAACACGGATTCCGTTTGCCCATGGCCCTCGACAACCGACCGCTCAAGTTTGAAGAGTGGGACAAGCGACGCGATCAGGCGATTTTCGTTTCGGCCACTCCTTCCGACTGGGAACTGGAAGCGGCGGAAGGGGAGATCGTTCAGCAAATCATCCGGCCGACTGGTCTGGTGGATCCCGAAATTGAAATCCGCTCGGCCCGGGGTCAGGTGCCGCATTTGATTGAGCAGATCAGAGAACGGAGTCAGGTCGGCGAACGGACATTGGTCACCACGTTGACGAAGCGCCTTTCCGAAGATTTGGTAACCTACTTGAAGGAAGAAGGGATTCGCTGCGAGTGGTTGCACAGTGAATTGGATGCCATCGAGCGAGTCGAAGTTCTGCGTGAATTGCGAGAAGGGAAGTTCGATGCGGTCATTGGAGTGAACCTGCTGCGCGAAGGCTTGGATCTGCCCGAAGTTTCACTCGTGTGCATTCTCGATGCCGACAAGGAAGGCTTTCTGCGGAGTGAGACGAGTCTCATTCAGACCATTGGTAGGTCGGCGAGAAACGTCAATTCGAAAGTCATTCTGTATGCCGACAAAGTGACGCCGAGCATGCAAAAGGCAATTGACGAAACGCAACGACGCCGCACCATTCAGTTGGAATACAACGAGAAGCATGGCATTACGCCGGAGACGGTGAAGAAGGCCATCAAACGCGGCATCGAAGATGAAATTGCGGCTCGGAAAATCGAGCAACAGGCGACTGGTGACACTGACGAAACTCAGTACATCACGCGCGAATTCATCAACGAACTCGAGGCGGAAATGCTCGTGGCCGCGGAGAATCTGGAGTTTGAGCGAGCAGCGAATTTGCGGGATCGCATCCTCGAGTTGAAGTCACAAATGGAATCGGGCGGATCGCGGATTGCTGTTAACAAGGAAGATCAATCCAAGTTTGCCAAACCTGGCGGTGGTCGACGTGGCAAAAAGTCTCGTGGCGATAAACGGTCCAAACGCCCGGGAAGATAGTCTGTTTCAACGATTTGAAATTTGCGTCATGAATCTCTCCGTTCATTTGCTGCCCTCACTCATGTCTGCACCTGTGCCTGCAGGGCATGTGGCCGTGCTCGTTGACATTTTGCGGGCTTCGACAACGATTACCCACGCATTTGCACACGGCGTGAACGAAGTATTGCCATGCCAGACCGTTGAAGCCGCTTTGACGCGAGCAGAGTCGTTGCCCGAACGTCCTCTGCTGGGTGGTGAGCGCAAGGCCGTGTTAATTCCTGGATTTGACTTGGATAACTCACCGTTCAGCTATACGCGCGAACGTGTGTCAGGAAAAACGGCGGTCTTTACGACGACCAATGGCACGCGCGTATTGAATCAGTGCCGCGAGGCTGCTGAGGTGCTGGTGGGAGCGTTCGTGAATCGCGAGGCAGTTGCTGATCGACTTCGCAGCGAGTCGCGACCGATTCACATTATTTGCGCGGGGACCGACGGGTTTCTTACGGCCGAGGACATTTTGTTCGCAGGGGCATTGGCGACTGATTTGTTGCCCGCTCCGGAATCAGCGGACGTGCAGACGCAGCTCGCGCTCGATTTCTGGCAACGTCATGGGAAGAGCGACGATTTTCGCAGGACGATGATGCAAAGTCGCGGTGGACAAAACCTTTGCGCCTTGGGGAAAGAGCAGGACGTCGAGTACGCCATGACGCAAAATCAGTTCGATGTCGTCCCGCTGTGGACGCCGGAATCTGACCGGTTCTCGGCAAGCTGACGACAATTCTTGAGCGAAAATCCTCGAAAAACTCGTATTGAGCGATTTTCACAAAGCGGCGTATATTGCCGTTGATGTGGGGTTTTCGGTCATTTTCGAAGGCCCAGAGTCGAGTTGTTCATTGGTCAGGATGCTGTGGCATTCGGGGGGATGAACAGCGTTGCAGGCCATATCACAAGACATTTGGTTGCTCAATTCAGTCGGGATTGCCCGCACGAGCCAGCCGTCACCCAAGGAGGGAATCGTACAATGAAGTCGCATGGATGGAAGTTGCTCGTAGCGCTGGTCGCAATTGCGGGCGTGGCAAATGGTCAAGGGGCTGTCGACCCTAGTTTGAATCCCTATCGGGTTCCATTGGAGCCGGTCAAAGGGAAGATTAAGCTCGTGGGTTCGCTCACTATGGCTCATCTCGGTGCCAGCTGGGCCGATAACTTCCGCAAGCTGAATCCCGGTGTGGAAGTTGAAATCGAAGTGAAAGGTGCGGTCAACGCCGTTTCTTCTGTCATCGATGGTGATGCCGATTTCGGCATGATGAGCCGCACAATTACAAACGAGGAAGTGCAGGCGTTCCAGCAGAAATTTGGCTACCCACCGACCGTGTTGACACCTTCGCTGGAGCCGCTGGCCATTTTTGTCCACAAGGATAATCCCATTCAAAGCCTGACGCTCGCACAAGTCGACCAGATTTACTCTGCGAGTCTAAAGCGAGGTGCCAAAGCCACTGCCAAAACATGGGGTGATGTTGGGGTCACTGGCGAATGGGCGAAAATGCCCATCATTCCGCTCGGTCGTTCGGCAACGACTGGCTCTCAGGTCTTCATGCAACAGGCCGTGCTTGGCGGCGGTGAATTCCGCGCCGACCTGGCTGCAGCACCCAGCAACCTCGACTTGGTCCAAGCTGTTGGCAGCAACAAGGGAGCCGTTGGATTCGCCGGTTCGACGAATCTTGTTGCTGAAGTGAAGGCGGTTCCCATTGCCTGGCGCGAAGGCGAGCAGGCATTCAGCATTGAGATGGCTAACTATCCACTGGTTCGTCCGCTCCAGTTCGTTGTTAACCATCCGCCTGGAAAACCCCTTTCGAATGAGCAAAGTGAATTCCTGAAGTATGTATTCAGCCAGCAGGGTCAACAGGTTGTGGTCATTGGTGGCCTCCTGTCCGTCCCTTCACGGCCTGCTCAAATCGCTCTGGATGCCGTGGGCATTCACGCTGTGAACTAATTGATCTCACATCTTGTTGGTGGTGCGATGGGCGCCCATTGTCGAAGCACGCCATCGCACTCCAACGTTTTTCTTGAACATCACGGTCCGGTCTGGACCGAAACATTGCCCACAGGAGCTAGACCATGAAACGGAGTTCTTTTCTGTTCGCGGTGGCAGTCGCGACAGCATCCCTGGGCGGACTTACCGCCTCATATGGCATTGACATTGCCCCCAATAATTCGAATCCCAATACGAATTCGAACAACAACTACGCACCAACGCCCGGACCATATTCAGGCAGCATGTCCGTCGATCCTTACGGATTCGGTTCCACTGCTCCCACGAATGGTGCGGCTCAGGACCCATTCTTCAATCCGCAGAACTATTTCGTACCTGTTCCACAAATGCAGGGACAGGGAACCAACAACGGAACGGTGTTGCCGAACGCAAGTGTTTTCACTCCGACAACACCTTCGACCGTACCTACCAACACGGTGCCAAACCCCGCACCAGCCACCTACCCCAACGAAAACCTCACTTCGCGTGACCGCATTGCACCGCAGTACAACCCCGGTGGAGTGCAGACGAGCAGCCGTCGCTGGCGTTTAGGGGTTTACTCCCGCGACACCGACACCGGCGTTCGTATTGAACAAATTATCCAGGCCTCTGCTGCTGACCGTGCTCGCCTTGAAGCCAAAGACGTCATTATCGCCGTTAATGGCTATCAGGTCGGCTGGGTTGGCGGAGCACTCTACGATTGCAGTACCGAGTTTGAACGTCGTGCGGACAACGATGGCTGGGTCTCGCTGCTGGTCCAGAATCATCGTGATGGCAGCCTGGTCAATGTGCCACTGCAACTGGAATCCCGCATGCAAAGCATTCAGGGATCTCTTGGCCTCGATGGTCGCCAACTTCCACAAGACGCCATTGTGCAGGTGGAACTTCGCGAAATCGTTCGCCCTGAAGCACCTCCTGTTACCGTCGCCAGCGCTCAGGTGGTAGACAAGACCAAGTATCCCATGCAGTTCAAGGTCGAGTATGACCCACTGCAGGTGGATTCCCGCCGCAGTTATGTCGTGACGGCCAGTGTAACGCGAAATGGACAGTTACTGTACGAGACGCGTCAGAACTACCCGGTCCTTTCACCAGGCCAGCCAAAGCAAATCGCGTTGGCGCTGGAACGAGTCCAAACGGCACCGGGGCCCATTACGAATCCTCGCACTCCGATGGATCGTAACCAGCAAATGGCACAAATTCAGCGCTGGTTCCGCGAGTATCTCGGCCGCAATCCGAACCAGAACGAACTGGCACTGTGGATGCAGGCTTTGGATAGCGGATATACGCTGCCGGACGTTCAGGTTGAGCTGTTAAGCAATAACCAGTTGTTTAATCAACTTAATCGTGACAAGCAGGCCTACATTACACAACTGCATAAGTTTATGATTGGTCGCGAGCCAACCCCAGAAGAAATGCAGTACTGGCTGGCTCGTTACGAGCAAACAGGCGGACTCCGCCACGACTTTGCTCGTGACTTCCAGGCAGCCGTTAGTGCTCGCTAGGTGATAGCAAGCCGTAACTGCGAATTTAATTAAGAAACAGACGCCGCTGGAGATTCGATTCTCCGGCGGCGTCTTTCTTTTTTGCGTCAGTGCCTCTTAGTGGTGATGCCCATGCTGGCCAATAACGAGTTACTGCGAACTCTTCTTGGTCCAGGAATCCTTGAGGGTTACCGTGCGATTGAACACAGGCTGCTCGGGGCTTGAGGCCTTGGAGTCGACGACGAAATAGCCAAGTCGCTCAAACTGAATGGCTTCACCCGGCACTGCGTCCTTCAGTGATGGCTCCAACTTGCAGTCCTGTAGCTCCACGAGAGACTCAGGGTTCAATGCATCGCGCCAGTTGTCCCCTTCGGGGATGTCCGCGGGGTTTTCGACGGCCAGCAAGTAGTCGTAAAGGCGTACAGTTGTGTTGATTGCGTGTTCGGCGCTGACCCAGTGAATGGTGCCTTTGACTTTACGTCCATCCGGCGCATGTCCCCCTTTGGTCTCGGGGTCATATGAGCAGTGGAGTTCTGTGATATTGCCATCAGCGTCTTTGATGACTTCGTCACAACGGATGAAGTAGCCCCAACGCAAACGGACTTCGCGTCCTGGTGCCAGGCGGAAAAACTTCTTGGGGGCATCTTCGAGAAAGTCGTCCCTTTCGATGTACAGTTCTCGGCCGAAGGGCACCTGACGCGTCCCCTTGGATTCGTCCTCGGGGTTGTTGACGGCGTCCAGGAGTTCGGATTGTCCTTCGGGATAGTTGGTTAACACGACCTTAAGCGGATTCAGCACGGCCATGCGGCGTTCGGCTGTCTGGTTCAGCTCATGTCGTAATGAGTTTTCCAGGACGACCATATCTGTCAGGCCGTTAAATCGAGTGACTCCGATTTCTTTACAGAACGAGCGAATCGAAGACGCTGTATAGCCACGACGGCGGAATCCGCAAATCGTTGGCATGCGAGGATCATCCCAGCCATCTACGACGCCAGCGTTGACGAGTTCGAGCAGCTTGCGCTTGCTCATCAGGCAGTGTGTTAGATTAAGTCGGGCGAATTCGTATTGTCGCGACTTAAAGATCCCGAGTTGCTCAATGAACCAGTCATAGAGCGGGCGATGCGTTTCGAATTCCAGTGTGCAAATTGAATGCGTGATTTCCTCCAGGGAGTCGCTCTGACCGTGGGCGTAGTCGTACATGGGGTAGATGCACCAGTCATCTCCTGTTCGATGGTGGTGTGCATGCCGAATCCGATACAGCAGTGGGTCGCGCATAATGAGGTGCGGCGAAGCCATGTCAACTTTGGCCCGCAGCACGTGGGCGCCATCCTCAAACTCGCCTGCTTTCATACGAGCGAAGAGGTCGAGGTTTTCTTCGACGGTGCGACTGCGGTAAGGGCTTTCTGTGCCGGGAACTGTTGCTGTACCGCGGCCAGCCCGGATTTCTTCCGTCGTCTGACTGTCGACGTATGCCAGACCTTTGCGGATTAAGTCACAGGCCCACTCGTAGAGTTGTGGGAAGTAGTCTGAGGCGAAATGGAGTTCATCCCAGTCAAAGCCCAGCCAGCGGATGTCTTCCTGGATGGACTCGACGTATTCGACGTCTTCCTTCTGGGGGTTGGTGTCGTCGAAACGAAGGTTACATTTGCCGCCAAACTCCTTGGCAATGCCGAAGTTCAGGCAAATGCTCTTTGCATGACCAATGTGCAGATAACCGTTTGGTTCGGGGGGGAAGCGAGTCTGTACGCGTCCGCCGTGTGTACCAGCGGCAATGTCGTCGGCGACAATTTGGCGTATGAAATCGAGTTTTGATTCGGTGTCGTCTGACATGGATCAATTCGTAGAATTGGTTGGAAGGATTGCTGTGGAGCCAACGGGCGCAGTTGTCCGCAAACGTCGATCATCGCAGATTGTGATCGCACGGCAACAAACCGTGAAGCCACTCGGGCGGGATTTTCGTGAGGTTTAGTGACCCACGAGATTGAACGTGAATTGGTCAGAGTTTCCGGCTTCCCGAACTTCTCGAATAACGGTTGCGGCCGAGTTTGGGAGATACTCAGGGGGTAGGCTTTGGTAAACCGTCATGTCGCCATCGACGGGCTCGATGGTGACCTTCACTTTGCCGAGCGGAGCTCCACGGACGCCTGGCATGTACTCGACTCGATAGAATCCATCTTCGTCGGTTATGGCAACGGAAGACCGCAGACTTATTTTCTTGCCGTTCGTCGCCTCCCCTTCTGTTTCGACGGGAGAAAGTGTAACTCGCAGGTTTGCCTTCGGTTCACCGTCCAACGTGACATTTCCAGAGACGTCCCAAAGTTTTGGCAGGGGAACGCGGTTGCCGAACATGTAGCTCGACATAAATGCGAGAAGCAAAATGCCGACAACGCTCCCCGCAATGTGAGGGGTGTATTGACGAAGCTGGGCGAGCGCCATTGAGTAGTCAATTCGGGGGCGTGACTCCTCGTCTGGCATGCTCGAAGCACGAGTTCGGCTTTCTTCCGCTGTTTTGGTCAATAGGTCGCGGGCGTTTGCAGAGGCTCCCATTGCGGCACTGGCGGCGGCTGCCGCGGTGTCAGGAGGTGGTGCCGCAATGCGTGCACCGGGCGGTGTAATTGGCTTGGGGCCCGATCGTGGCTGACTTTCCTGCGTGGGGGGGGCGGGAATTCCAGGTGTCGGCTTGGGGCCATCTCCTTCCATGAGGAATGCGGCGACATCGAAGTCATCGCTCTGGGCTGCCCCTTTTTTCACGTTGCCTTTCGCGGGAACTGGCTTCTTTCCACTGGGGGCTGCTTGCTTCGCCTGCGGAGGTTCCGCGGAACCCTCAGGTTCGGGGATGATGAATTCGGCCTTACACTTGGGGCATTTTCCGTCGGTGCCTGCAAGTTCATCTTTGATCTTGAGGACCGCACCGCACCCTTCGCATTCGTATCGAATGGTCATTCCGAAATCGCTCTACAGGAAGTCAGGCTGGGAGAACAAATGCATTGACCGACCGTGAACACAGTCGACAGTGCAAACTCGTGGCTCCCAAGGAGTTGAAAAGACGTGTCAGTACTTTTCCAGTGTATTATGCGGAATGGATACCGCAAGGGGAGAATGGGTTCCCGCCGAACCCTTTGAGCGAACAATTCTTTCAAAGAAAGGGCTTTCGTCGCCCGTTTGATCGACGTAAACGCAAAAAGAAACTCCCCTGCAACCGGAAGTTGCAGAGGAGTCTCAAGCCGCACTGGTTGATTCCGGGCACTCAAGGTGCCAGCGAACCTACGGACGAGCAGGGGCAGCCGAAGCTGTCTTGCGGTAGGTGTCGTTGAGGTAATCGAGGATTTGATCGGTGATGTCGTCGTTGGTCTGGTAGAAGACAACCTGACGATTCAAACCCTGCAGGATTTGCTGAGGATTGGTGGACTCAGTGGCGTCGGCACGGTTGAAACGCAGGACGAGGGTGTAGTTGTAGTAGCGTGCGTATTCGCTAGTTGCCTTCTGCACGTCCATGTAGATTTGCTTGTACAACTCAGCCTGCTTGCGAACGATTTCACGCTGTTCGACTTGTTGGAAAGCCTGCAGTTTGCCTTGAGCTTCGAACAGTTGGCTTTCGAGTGCTGAGTAGTCAGGGCTGCCTGGTGTCAGCGACTGCAAAGCCGTTTGCTTGGCCTTCAGGTCTTCGCCCATTTGCACAGCTTTGGCCTGAGCATTTTGGGCTGCGGTCTGGAGACCCTGAGTTTGATCCTTGAACTTTTCGTAGTTCTGGAAAATGTGAGCCAGGTCGATCAGGGCTACCTGGTGTGGCTTCGCAGCGGGTGCTTGACCCGGTTGCTGAGCTGTCACGCGAGCTGGCATGAGAGCCAGTGCAGCCGTCATGGCGAATGCCATCAATGTAAGACTGAACTTCTTCACAACGCACTCCTTTGCAATTGCAGGGCCGACATCGTGGGGATGTGCAGTGAGTCGACCAATGAGGTGGGGGTTCTCAGGTGCTTTGAAAACCGTGGTATCCGAAAGGTAGGAGCAAGACTTGCATCTGGGTGACACATGCCAAGCGGGGCGGACTCTAAGTCTGGCTCCGCGAGCAGGTCAACGTGATGTGGTAGACACCATGACTTTCCGGGCACTTTTGCGGGGGAATCGGCGATTTCCGCCGTAAATTCGACCGCCGCTAGTTCGATTCCCGATCACCGTACATGATGTCGTCGGTAATCCGCTGCACCTGCCCCTGACGGTCAACGCACGCCACAATGGTGCGAGCTTTATTCATAAGCTGTTGACCCGAATAGACTTCGTACTCGTGCTCGATCTTTGCGGCGGTACGTTTTGCGACGCGAATGAGGACTCGCAGGTCATCGTCAAACCGGCCTGGGCGTTTGTAGTCGACTTCGACCTTCACGATGACGAAATAGAAGCCCCGCTCTTCCATACAGCGGTAGCTGCCCCCTTCAGCCCGAAACAACTCTGTGCGTGCCTGCTCAAAGTAGTTGAGATAATTGGCATGATGCAGCAGGCCCATGGCGTCGGTTTCGCAATACCGAACACGAATGGGAACCTCGAACCAGTCAGGCATTGAGGAATCCTGGGGCATGTCGCACCTCGTGGGAGTCAGAATCAGGAGTCGTTCTATTTGGCGACTAGCCCTTGAACGGACCCTGCTGGCGTGCCAGCGCAATGATTTCTGCCGTTGTTCCCGGAGTCGCTACGCGCTCGGCTGGCTTGGCCGCTACTTCAGCCGGCTTTTCAGCTTCGGCGGCCGGAGCAGGTTGCTCAACTGCAGGTGCTGGTGCGGCGGGAGTCTCACTTTTGGCGCCAGCCTGAGCACGGGCGGCTGCGAGAATGTCTGCGGTGGACTTTGGTGCGGCTGCTGGTGCAGGTTTGGGTGCAGCGGCAGGTTCGTCGCCACTCTTTTTTGCCCCTTGCTGGCGGGCCATTTCAAGCGGCGACAATTTCTTTTCGCCAGCCGCTGGGGGAGCTGCCTTAGCAGCACCCTGCTGACGTGCCATTTCCAATGGCGAAAGCTTCTTGTCACCGGCGGGTGCCGCTCCACTTGCCCCCTGCTGGCGGGCGAGTTCGAGTGGGCTCTTCCCTCCAGTTGCTGCTGGCTTGGCTGCAGCAGGTTTCTTCGCAGGTGCTTCCGCGTGCTCCGGTGCTTTAGACTTCGGCAGCGGTTTATCGACCACCTTCAGATACGTGGGGTCGATGTCGTACCAGCCAATGTCGACCGGACCATCAAATTGCACAAGCGCCCGGCAACTCATGTTGACAGTCTTAACCAGCCCGGTCAGACCAGCGAATCGCTTTAGCTCAGCCACGTCATCATGCACGACGACGTATCTGTCAGTGAGAGAACGCTTTAACTCTTCGGCACGGGCAATCGACATGGGGAGTCGCCAAATTCGATGAAAGTTACGTCAGTGAATTGGTAAATCGGTACAGATTCTGGACTACCGGCGACGCGTTTGCAAGGTAATGTCGCTCGGCCTCGAAAAAGTGAGAATACCAAGTGCTTCTGCTGAGACTGTTACGCAGTGCCACCCACAGTGCCGTGGAAATCCTCAAACAGCCGGAATGTTGACGATTGGGCGGAATCTTCGGTGACGGCGGTATTTACGACTGGTATGATGGAAGTGGAATGGTGGCGGCCCACTGCAGTTTCGGAATGACGATCCGGGAGGATCAACAAATGCGTCGTCTCAGTTTTGTTGTCGCGGTGGCCGTTTGTGCCACGTGGATCGGATTGTCTGTTGAGAGCTTCGCGCAGGGGCGCCATCACCATGCGCCTCCCGTTGTGCTTGGACCGACCGGTCAGCCGTACGGTCCCACCCAAGCTGAGTACCAGTACCGTCTACGCTACGGTCATCCTTCGCCAAATTCATACCCCGGCGACATGGACTATGTGAACGGCTACCCAGGTGGCCGCAGTTCCGTGCATATTCATGGTGCCCCTGTAGTCCCAACCTATGGAGCATATCCCGGGAGCGGTGTTGTGTACGGCGGTTATGAGTATCGTGCGACCTCAGTGTACGGTCCTGGATTGTTCGTCGGTCAAGTTGTGCCCGGTGGGCCGGTTATTGTTCCTTCAGGGGGCGTTGTGTATCCACCCGCCATCATTGGAGGGAATCCGGCGGGAACACTCAACACGGCACCAATTCCTCGCGGAGGTCCGAACGATCCGTTGAATGACCCCAACTTCACAAATCCCGGTGCCGGTGCCGCGTTTGCTACGCCGCCCTACAGCGAACCGATTGTGGAACCGTCCACACCGGCTCAGCAAATTCGCAGCATTCGCCACACTGATGCTGGAGACAAGCAACTGGCACACATTCACTACGCCACCGCAGCGGCTATTTACAAACAAGCGATTGCGGCCGCACGCGACCAGGCAACACCCCGCTTCCGCCTTGCCATTGCCTACGCCGGAATGAGTCGCTTCCGCGAAGCAATTCAACAATACAAGCTCGGATTGGCCCTCGATCCCACTTGGCCTCAGCATTCAGAGCAGCTCGTGGACTTGCTGGGGGACGGAAACACGATGGCGCGCAATCTGCTTATTCATCGAGTCGCCGAGTGGGTGAATGAAGACATTCGTGATCCCGAGCGCCTGTTCCTGCTGACCGCAGTATTGCACCAGAACGGTGATGACCGGTCGCAGACTGTCCTGCAAACAGCATTACTGCTTGGTGGTGATCAACCACATTTGACTGCGTTTATCCATCAGTCCAACGGAGCCCCGACGCAACCAGTCATTCCTGCGGCAAACGTCACGGACAACGCCATCCCCCAAGAGGCAGAACCTGTTCCCGCTCCATCCGGACCTCCGCCGATCCCCATGCCTCCGTCCGATCCACCTCCACCGTCATTTTCACCAGACCAATTGGAAACGGCGGCTCCGGTTGGTGAATTTCAGGGTGGCCCACTACTGCCGCAGAGGTAACCCAACTACGGCACGTCGAATGCAACTGGGGCGCATAGCGGTTACTCTTTCTCGTCATGGCGAGCTATTTTCGTAAACGCAGTACGTTTCACCTTCCGATTACGCTCAGTCTTTCTCTGATTGCACTGAACGTCACGCTGATGATTTGTTGGATCATCGTGTTGTCGCAGGGAGCGAAATGGACCGCCATGACCGTGGGCATTGTGGCGTTCACGCTGGTGCTGGCGGGGCTCATCATCTGGCTGGTGCTGACGCTCAAAGAAATTGCACTGAATAATCGGCAGGCCAATTTCGTCGACAGTGTGACCCACGAACTGAAGTCGCCCATTGCTGCGCTGCAGTTGTATCTGGAAACGCTCCGGATGCGTCAATTGACCGATGAACAACGCAGTGAGTTTCACGGCATTATGGCGAAGGAGCTCAAACGGCTCGATCAACTCATCAACCAATTGCTGGAGGTGGGACGGCTCGACGCCCTCGGCGAAAACGAGGAACCGGAAGTCATTCGCCTCGACAAAATGCTCCCGCCGATGGCGGAAACGGCCTGTTCGCATCGGCAATTGAATGCTAACGAGGTTTACACGTTTAACGTCCCCAGAATCGCCATTCATGCGCGGCGCATTGTCCTGGAGCTCATTCTGTCGAACCTGCTGGACAACGCGGTGAAGTATGGAGGAAATCCGCCGCGCGTCGTTGTCAATGTGGAGCCGTCAGGTTCGCGCCGCGTGAAAATGCGAATTACGAACAACGGTGCCGGGGTTCCCCTCGAAGATCGTCAGAAGATTTTTCGCATTTTCTACCGTGGCGGGAGTGAACTCGAACGGCGGCAGAAAGGAACCGGCCTGGGGTTGTACATTGTCCATACGCTGGTGAAGAAAATGCACGGCCGTGTCTACCTGCAGGACCGCGATGATGACGAACCGGGTTGCGTGTTTGTCGTAGAGTTGCCGGGACGTGTTGAGATTTCCGATAATGAGCCAACACCAATGGCCGCGCCACAGTTGGAATCGAGGGCATGAAATCGGGACAGCGACGAATTCTGATCGTGGAAGACGAAGAGGCAATCGCCACCGGGCTGCGATTTAATCTTCAGGCCGAAGGATACGATGCGTTCGTTCTTCCTGACGGACCGTCCACGTTGTCGTACCTGGACGAGCATCCCGGCAGCCTGGATTTGGTGTTACTCGATCTCATGCTGCCTGGGATGAGCGGTTACGAGATTTGTCGCAGCATTCGGGAAACGGAAGACATTCTTCCTATTATGGTGCTCAGTGCACGCACGCTGACGGAGGACAAGGCGCATGCGTTCGACTGCGGTGCCGACCAGTACATGACGAAGCCGTTCGCCATTCCTGAACTCATGAGTCGCGTTCGCAATTTACTGGCCAGAAACGAACGCCTCATCCGCATTGGTGAGTCGAAGGCGAGGAACCAGGCGAAGGAAAACTATCTGTTTGGAAATGTCGAAGTGGACTTCCGCCAGTTTCAGGTCATTCGCGACGGAGAAACGCATCAGCTCACCACGCTCGAAATGCAGCTTTTGAGCTATTTTATTGACCACGCAAATGACGTCCTGTCGCGCAGCCGAATTCTCAAGGACGTGTGGGATACCAGCGTCGAAGTGTCGACTCGTACCATCGACAACTTCGTCATGCGGCTGCGAAAGTACATTGAAGCCGATCCTACCAATCCACAGCATCTGATTTCCGTGCGCGGAACCGGTTACCGCTTCGTGCCGGACGTAGATGGTTAATGTTGTCCAGAACTCGCAACATCGGCTTCACGTGGTTGATGGGCGGATGGCATCGCATCATTCGACGGAACAAGTGAAGCCACCACGGGTGGTTCCATCACCACTGCTTGCCCCATTGCTGGACATTCATCGGGACGAGGTGCGTACTTCTTCAGGCGGAGGAATGGTTGCTCGATAAGCGTCCAGGACAACTTGGCGAAGAGCAGCGAGAGGAGAATGGTCCCGCCAAAATTCACCCAGCCTTGAATCGATTCGCTGGCCGAAATGGGAGTCAGGCCGTGCATGATGCTGTAGGCGAATCGATGGAAGACGTAAATGGCGTAGCTGTATTTACCCAGCGTTTGCAACGGTAGCAGGGAGAATCCCCTGTACAGCACGTGGTCCGCAGGGACTGTCGCAAGCGTTCCAATCAAGCTGGCGAAGAACAGTGCAATCAGGGTGTGCCCGAGTGTATAGGCCGCGAAATCCTGTGACTTCAATACCGGCCAGACGACATCAACCCCCACGAGCAGCAGGCCGCTGGTTAACAGGAGTCCGGGAAACCACTTCGTTGTGTTTGGATAGAAACTGGCATTCCGCAGACCAATTGCAAGCAGTGCTCCAAAGCAGAGACTGTCCATCCGCGTGAAAGTCAGGGCGTAGGTCGTCACACCGGGATACCCTTGCATGAGCATGGCGAAACGCAGGCCCAATGCTACGGCACATAGTATTCCGCAAAGGCGGGTCAAATTCTTTCGTGACAGTGCGGCCACTATGAGCGGCCAGACGAGATAGAACTGTTCTTCAACGGCCAGGGACCAGAAGTGATTGAGAATGCGTTCCGCTGGCCAACTCCCGCGCCAGGCAAACAGGACATTCTGTAGATAGAACCAGTAGTACCACTGGTCAGCCCGAGTTTGAGCAACTGGATGCGTCGCGGTCCATTGGCCACTCAGCCAGAGCCACATCGGCACAATGACAAACACACCAATCAAGGTGGCATAATACAGCGGGAAAATCCTGACGGCGCGACGTGTCAGGAAACTCTTCCAGTAACCGACGCGACCGCGTGTTTCCAACAGAATGCCGGTAATGAGGAATCCCGACAGGACAAAGAACAGGTCAACCCCAATCCAGCCTGCTGACGCCACTTTGCGGATGATGAGTGTCGGGGGAAATCCGTCATTGGGGATTTTCAGGCAGTCATACATCAGCACGAGCAGGACTGCCAAACCGCGCACTCCGTCAAGTGGCGGCGAATGTTTTTCCAATCCCTGCTCGAATGGTCGTTGCTCTGGCCAAACTTGATTGCGAATCCAATTCCACGTGACACTCACCTTCCACCTCCCTGAAGTTGCCGGAAGTTCGTAACAAGGTAGTCTTTGGCCATCTTGAGTCCCTGCGTCACCCGCAAAGCAGCTTTTCCCGGCAAACTCGTCGCGCAGACCCACGACGCGATGCTCCGCCGGTCGGGCCAGATACGTTCGATGAACGAATCAGTCTGAGAGCAACTATCAATCAAGTCCAAATGCCCAAGTTGTTGGGCGGCCTCACATACCATGCGAGCCTTCAACTGAAATCCCGGGCAACCCCGCTCGAACTCGGGATTCCAGCCAAGTTTGAAAGCGAATGCTTCTCGTCCGGAAATGAGATGAACCACAGAACCGACAACTTCATCGCCAACGCAGAGTTGCGAAAAGAAGAGCTTGCCGCGTTGCCCAAGCATCCGGGTCAAGTCCTGGAAGAAGGCGAGTTGTTCGGAGGAAGATTTCATCGCACTGCCGCATTCTGCTTTCCAACCAGCCGCTTCGAGTTCGAGAAACTGGTTGGCGGCAGCATCGATTTGTTCGGGCGAGCATTCAGCGGCATCCACGATTTCAAACGACACCGGACCCCGTTTTTCGAGCTCCTTCCATCCTTTGCGAAGACTTCGGGCCCGGGGGATTGAAACCGACGTGAGGAGTCTTTCTGGGCCAGCGGTTGAAGGAACAAGTGCCGCCCGTTGGAGTCCCCTGCCTTGCCAGACGGCGTTGCCCGCCTGCTGCAAGACGTCGGTCAGGGTACCCATTCCCGGCGAATCGACCGCCGCAGTTTGGAATTCAATTCCGTGCCATGCATGAGTACCGCTCTGCATGTATTCAGCGACTGCATGTGCTGCTTCGTGTTCCCTATCCTCGTGAAGGAGGAGCCCATCGAGAAATGTGTGACCAGTCCGCCAGCCGACTAAATGAGGTAGTGGCAGATATTTCGTGTGCCGGACTGCGTCGAACAGTCCCAGCCCGATGTGGTCTCTGCCGTCGCAAATGTCGAGGACAAGTGGAGCCCGTTCACCAAGGTGGGTCGTCGCAGATTGAACAAATTCCGCGGAAAGGAAAGGGTTACCATTACGGCACTTGTCTTCGAGTCGCTGCCAGGCTGCGAAGTCTTCAGCGTCGAGCTGAGCGAACGGACGGACCCGCACGCGTAGGTTCTGTGACCGCCGTCGCAATTCACTACGGCTCGATGTGTGGCTGGCTGACATGACGAAGGGAGTGAGGGGCCACTTCCTGTGGTCGTCAACGACACACAGACGTGGTGCAGGGAACTTTCGGAACAATTTCATGCAAACCGTAGTTCGCCCACCGTGGGGCGCGTCCTGTTTTGCCTCTTGGAAGTTCCAATCTCTTTTGAACGTGACGAGACTGTTTGCCAGTATGCACTTCCGATAGCATCGCTACGGCCTGCTCAATCGGTTCAGATCTTGCAGATGGTTTAAGACGCACGCAATTCCACACGGAATGACCGCAAATGACCGACGAAACCCCCTCGGTGTCAGAATTGAAACCACCTACGTTACGGCGAACGCGTCGTAAGTTGGCGTTTCGGGTCTTGGCCTTGTTGCTCGTTTGGGGAGTGATTGAGGCGGCATCTGCACTCATTATCCCGACACTCGTCCATTACACGTTGCTGTGGGAATCGCAGAAAGTTATTGCGGTAACGGGTGCGCCGCGGTCCAATGAATTTGAAGTGGTGCATCCTTATGTCGGCTGGGTGCAGAATCGCGATATTCGCTCTGAGGTCGAGGCATTCGGTCGCATCATGCCCATCAACAGTCTCGGGTTCATCGACAGCAGTGAGAGCGTCTACAAGCGGAGTGATGACAAACTCATTGTCGGAATTGTAGGGGGATCGGTCGCGTGGCAACTTTCGATTCAGGGGGAAGAAATTCTCAAGCGACGACTTGCCGAAGTCCCGCAGTTTGCGAACCGGGACGTTATCGTCGTTCGTTTGGCTCAGTCGGGGTACAAGCAACCGCAAGGCCTGATGACACTAAACTACATTTACGCGCTCGGCGGCGAGTTTGATGTGGTCATCAACCTGGATGGCTACAACGAAATCGCCCTCCCCATCGCAGAGAATCAGGAGGCTGACGTCGCACTGGTGTATCCCCGTATGTGGCATGGCCGCATGGTAGAAATGACCGACCCGCGCGACTCGGCCGTTTCGTTTCGCCTGCTGCAGGTTCGCGCTGCGCGACAGGCCGCAGCGCAGTTTCAACTCGATTCGGTCGTCGGAAAACTTCCGTCGTCTCAGCTAATCTGGTACTTGCGAGACAAATCGTTCCAACGTCAAATTGTTGAATTGCAGGCAGAACTGCTCTCACGAAACAACGCTCGCGGACGCACGTTCGCCGATGGAGGCCCTCGCCCCGACGTTGCTAACCGAGACGAGTCTTTTGCAGAAGAGGTCGCAATTTGGGAACGCTGCTCGCTGCAAATGTTTCATCTTTGTGCCGCGAATGGAACGCTCTACGTCCACGCAATTCAGCCGAATCAATACGTCACCAATTCCAAACCGCTTTCAGAGAAGGAATTAGAGGCCTGCTACTGGCCCGACAATGCAAGTGCCGTGGCGGTGCGGGACGGATATCCACTGCTGATCGATGGGGGCGATCGTTTAGCTCGGCAAGGGATTCACCTCTTCGACCTCACCAGAATCTTTGAGGACCACCCGGAAACGCTCTACGTAGATCCCTGGTGCCACGTAAACGAGGCTGGAAACGAACTGCTGACGAACTCGTTGATGGATCGAGTTGTTGACGCGTTGAAGGCGGAATCTGTCGAGAATTGACGCGAATCTACGACTGCTGATGCGAGCTAGCGGCCAAATTGGTGCGGGACCAACGTTGCATTCACAACCTGTCCGGTTACGATGCCAGTTCACAGTCATCATGAATTGGCAAGCTCCTGCTGCCACAGACATTTTCTCGGCGAGATATCCATGTCCGACCGTTCGTATAACCTTCCCCCACTCGGCCAGAATCCTTCTTCAACGGCAGCCGGTACGACACCCGGCTGCTTTGCGAATGCCCCACAAATTGCACCGGGTGTTGAGGGTCGGTACACGTTTTCTTCACCGGACACGCCTGGAATGCCGGAGCCGAGCAGCAAGACAGCGTGGGACTTCCTGCCGGAAGGGTGGGTGTCATGTGAATTTGCTGCAGATGTCAAGCGACGCTTCGACTCTGGTGAAGGGAATCAAGGGCATCAGTTTCAGCAGGCCGATGGTACGTGGCGCTGTGTGGGAGCCCCGGCAGGCTTCCAACCCATCACGCAACTTGAGCACGCGCGGCTCGGCAACATCACTCCAGAAATGACGCGCGTCGCCGAACGCGAAGCACACCTCACTCCCGCGCAGGTGCGTGACGAAGTTGCGGCAGGCCGGATGGTCATTCCGGCGAATAAGGTACACCTTAGTTATCAGCTGGACCCCATGGCCATTGGCCGTGCGTCGAAGACGAAGGTCAACGCCAACATGGGGGCTTCGCCGGTTTCCAGCGGCACTGATGAAGAAGTCATCAAGCTGAAATGGGCCGAGCGCTGGGGCGCCGACACCGTCATGGATTTATCGACCGGCGGCAATCTGGACGAATGCCGCGATGCCATTATCCAGAACAGCACCGTGCCGATTGGTACTGTCCCCATTTACTCAATGATTATTGGTCGCAAACTGTATGACCTGAATCTTGATATCATTCTCGAATCATTGCGAGCCCAGGCGGCTCAAGGTGTCGACTACTTCACCATTCACGCGGGTGCGTTGCAGGAGCACCTGCCATATGTGAAAGACCGGCTCATTGGTATTGTTTCGCGCGGTGGATCCCTGCTGGCGAAGTGGATGATTGACCACAACGAACAAAACCCCATGTACACCGGTTGGGAAGCCATTTGTGACATCATGCGGGAGTATGACGTCACCTTCTCGATTGGTGATGGTCTGCGTCCCGGCGGACTGGCCGACGCGACCGATCAAGCTCAGCTTGCCGAACTCTGCACACTCGGCGAACTCACCGAACGCGCCTGGCGAAAAGGTGTGCAGGTCATGGTTGAAGGTCCCGGCCACGTACCGTTCGACCAAATTGAATTCAATATGAAAGCCCAGCGCACCTTGTGCCACGGAGCTCCGTTCTACGTCCTTGGCCCCCTGGTGACGGACATCTTCCCCGGCTATGACCACATCACCAGTTGCATTGGGGCGACTGCCGCGGCGTACCATGGGGCCGCCATGCTCTGTTACGTCACGCCGAAGGAACACCTCGGACTGCCCAAGAAAGATGACGTCAAACAAGGCTGCGTGGCGTACAAGATCGCAGCCCACGCCGCCGACGTGGCTCTCGGCATTCCCGGCTCACGCGACCGTGATGATGAACTCACCAAGGCCCGCGCCGCCCTGAACTGGGAAAAGCATTTCGAACTCAGCTTCGATCCTGACATCGCGCGTGCGTATCACGACGAAGACCTCGACGTCGACACCGACTTCTGTGCCATGTGCGGCCACGACTGGTGCAGCGTCCGCATCAGTAAGGAAATCGTCGAATTCGCCAGCGGCAAGGCTGACGGCTATCAGTGGGACCGAGCCAAAGTCACCGCCGCTCTCACCGACGAACAGAAGGCCATTCTGGAACAGCGTGGCGTCCTCTCGCCGGACGAAATTCATCGCCTCGCTGCGAAGACCCAAAAAGCTGTCGGTGCCGGCAAAGGTGCCAAAGCAAGCTGCCACAGCGACGTCAGCGACAGCGACTCAGCCAAAACCCTGCAAGTCGTCGAACTCGCCGATTTGAGTTCACCGTAATCGCGTGGGAGGGCGAGGCTCCCGCCGAGCCGCATTTATAAATGGCCACCGGGATCACGCTCGCGGCTCAGCGGGAGCTTCGCCCCCCCATTTGAGTTGTTTATCCGTTCGCCAAATGATCGCAATTACAAGTGACACTGAGGCTTCATTCCCTGACCAAGTGGTCTAGCGAATGGAGTTTGACCACAACAATCTGGTGGTCCGTGCTTCAGTCTCCGGAATCTGGATTGGGCAATTGCTGGGACCGGGGGAACTTGTCATCGCGGGCCAATCAATTGAACAACGAACCTTTGTAGTAGAAACCGAACAGTGGAACGCCGTCCGGCAAGGGGACGAAGAATCGCTGAAGGATATTCTGGAATTCGAATTGAATGATGAGTTCGCAAAGCTGAGGGGATTCGGAACTGAAAGTGGCTACTGGTGTGAAATAGGTGTTTCATTGCCGAAGGTGTGTTTCGCCTTAAGATAGGATCGCATGGGAGGGCGAGGCTCCTGCCGAGCCGCATTTGGCAATGGCCGCATGAATCACGCTCGCGGCTCAATGGGAGCTTCGCCCTTCCATTGATTGAATTGAATCGAAAAAACAGAGGGCTTACGAGATGTCTGATCGTCCGGTACGAAAGCGTCCAGCGCATGGCGTGCTACTGCTGCCAAACAAGCCAACGATGATCTTTGACACCGTTTGTACCAAGAACCGCTCGAAGTGGCTCGCTGACGCCGAGGTACACGATGTGCTGAAAGCGGTCTGGCAGCAGGCAGATGCCTGGAAGGTCGGGAAATATGTCGTAATGCCCGATCACATTCATATGTTCGTCGCACACTGCGAAAGCGATGTGTCGTACGAGGACTGGTGCAAATACTGGAAGTCGATGTTCACTAAGTCGTTCTCAACAAAACATGGCGGGTGGCAGTCAGGGCATTGGGATACCCGGATGCGGACCGAAGATCAAATGGAAGAAAAGTGGGATTACATCCAGCATAATCCCGTCCGACATGGTCTCGCAGAATCACCCGAGGCTTGGCCGTACCGTGGCGAGATTTTCCAATTCACATGGACGTGAGTTTGCACGGGAGGGCGAGGCTCCTGCCGAGCCGCATTTACAATTGGACGCTGGAACCACGCTCGCGGCTCAGCAGGAGCTTCGCCCTCCCATTGATTGAGCAGGCGAGATACTGAATACTTGTCATCTTGCACCGATGACATTGCATCCGTTGCCCCGCGTCTGCGCCTCCCTCCTGTGAAAACGGTCTGCTGCGATGAATGAACCAGAAACCTACAAAATCCCGCAGGCTGAACCCCCACAGCGAACCGAGCCACCCGCCAGCGAAGCGCCGCCTAAGAAAAAGAAGCCCGATCCACCCAAGCCGGAGCGGTTCATTTCGCTCGACGCCTACCGCGGCTTCATCATGTTGATGCTCGCCGCCTCAGGGTTTGGCATCTTCAACATGTTGCGTCCTCCCGACGAGGACGCAACCGACGCTCAAATTGCCGGATGGGAATCGCGGTGGAGAATTGTTGACAGGGGAAAGTGGGAATGGGTCGGACACCATTTTGATCATCCCAAATGGCAAAGTAACTTTGCCTTTGGCAAGCACGACGCAAGTGAAGGATCGCCCTGGCTGCGGTTTTGCGTCTCGTTCTGGGACCTCATTCAGCCAGCTTTCATGTTCATGGTCGGCGTGGCCATGCCGTTTTCATTTGAAAATCGCAAGCGGGCGGGTCAAACCGAAAAGTACATGTTGTGGCATGCCTTCATCAGGGCGGTGGTGCTGACACTGCTGGGCGTATTTCTGCAATCATTGAGTAGTCCCCGAACCAACTGGATCTTCCCGAATGTGTTATCCCAAATTGGCCTGGGATACTTCTTCGTCTACCTGCTGCTGAACCGGACCAAGGCAGTCCAAATCGGAGCATTCGTCGGCATTCTACTTTTGACCTGGGGAGCATTCGTCGTTTACCAGACGCCCGACAGCTACGATCCCGCGGCCGTGAGTGCGAGCGCCGAAAAAGGGGAGGTCCTGGAAGGTTTCTTTGGACACTGGACAAAGAACGGCAATGTCGCCTCCGCGTTCGACAGTTGGTTCCTGCCGCTCTTCCCTCCGGCCAAGGACCCACCAGTCATTGCTGAGTCGGAAGAAGCTTCAACTGGTGAAGCCTCGAAAACAGCGGTGGTGAAATACGAAGCAAATTATGGCGGATACACGACGCTGAACTTCGTCCCCTCGATGGCCACCATTCTCCTCGGCGTATTCTGCGGCCAACTGCTCATGACCGACAAATCGTCCGGACGCAAACTGCTGGAGTTGCTCGCCATTGCGGCGGGCTGCCTCGTGATTGGCGTCGCCGCTGGTGCCACCTGCTGTCCCATTATCAAACGGATTTGGACTCCGTCATGGGCTCTCTTCAGCGGCGGTTACGTGGTCGCCATGCTGGCTTTGTTCTACATGGTCTTCGATATGTGGGGCCTGAAGAAAGTCGCGCTGCCGCTCACCGTCATCGGGACGAATTCACTTGCCTTCTACCTGATGGGCCAAATGCTCCGCCCGTGGCTCGTCAATAAAGTCTTCCAAATCCACCTCGGCGAGTCGCTGAACGCCCTGCTGGGATTCATCGCACAAAAAGCCGACCTTCTGAACCGCCTTGACGCCCCCCCGGACACCGCCGGCCAGGCCATGTACCACACCTTCCAACCCATCATCGATCCCACCGCAGCCGTCCTCCTCATGTGGCTGATTGGGTATTACATGTACAAGAACAAGATGTACGTGAGGATTTGATTCGTTGCCTTACAATCATCAAAGCCTTTGTGAATCGACATCCGTGCCAGTGGTTTGGCCCAGCAACTCAATCCGGGCGATTACCGCTTCCAAGGCCGCACTGCCACCACTTGGTCTACCGCAACATGTCGTCCAGCACCGACTGTGGTGCGAGGCTGTACTGCAGTGGTTCCATAGAGAACGACGCCCGGCCTTGGGAGAGGCTGCGGACGTGGTTTGAGTAGCCGAACATGCGGGCGAGGGGCACCTGTGCTTGAATGGCCACCAGGTGACCGCGGGGTTCACTGCCAAGGATGTGGGCGTGTCGTTGGTTGAGGTCACCCTGGATGTTGCCGAGAAACTCGGAGGGCGTGACGACTTCCACCTTCATAATTGGTTCCAGCAACCCAACCTGAGCTTGCCCGATGGCAGTTTGCACGGCATGGGCAGCAGCAGCGCGGAGTGCTTCTTCGCTTGATTCACCTTCCCGGTAGCCGACGTTGAGAATGGTGAACCGTACGTGCATGAGGGGGTAGCCGACCATCCCGCCAGATTGGGCCGACTCCAGTACGGCCTGTCGCACGATTTTCTCAGCATCTGCCGGAATGTCGCCGGGCTTCAGCTTGCTGATGACTTCAATGCCTTCGGCTTTCTCGGCTGGCTCCACACGCACTTTTACGCGAGCATAGTGCGTCTTGCCTTCGGCTGACCGACTGAATTCTTCCTCGCACTCGGTCGCTGATTGAACCGTTTCGCGATAGGAAACGCGCGGCTTATGGATTTTGACGTTGAGGTTGTAGTGCTCTTTGTCCTTCAGCCGGTTCGTGATGATTTCCAGGTGCAGTTCGCCCATGCCGCTGATGATGGTCTGCCCGGTTTCCTCGTTCACCTTAGCTTTGAACGTGGGGTCTTGCTTGCCAAGGAGTGTGAGGGCATCTTCCAACTTTTTGCGATCGGCATTCGAGTCGGGTTCGATGGCCATCGAAATGACCGTCTCGGGGAACGTAATACTTTCCAGCAGAACGGGTGCTTTGTGATCGCAGAGTGTGTCGCCGGTGACGACATCCTTGGGACCAATGGCCCCGACAATATCCCCGGCTTCGACGGAATCGGTTTCGAGCTTTTCACGGGCATCGGCCTGGATGTGCCACAGTTGGCTGATGAGTTCTTTCTTGCCTGTGCGGGGATTCAGCACGCGGCTACCGCTGCGCAGTGTGCCCGAATAGACCCGCACAAAGCAGAGGTCGGCGTGTTTGTCAGCGACGATTTTGAAAATGAGACCGCAGAACGGCTCGTTGGGATCGGTCTTACGCACCTGATGCGTTTCATCCCGTTTGCCAGGGCTGGGGTGTTCACCTTCGACTGGTGGTACGTCGAGCGGACTGGGGAGAAAGCTGATGACGCCGTCGAGAATGGGCTGGATGCCGCAGTAATCAAGTGAGGATCCGCAGTAGGTCACCTGCAGTTTGCGTTCCAGCGTTCCTTTGCGGAGCGCCGCGTTAATTTGCTCGGGCGTCACCTCTTCTCCTTCGAGGTAGGCCATCATGATCTCTTCGTCGAGGTCACTCACCACGTCGAGCAAGTTTGTGCGCCAGTTGTCGAGGTCGGCCGCGTATTCTTCCGGGACTTCTTCAATTCGATAGTTCTTTCCAAACGTCGCCGCGTCGAAGTACAGGGCCTTTTTGTTAATGACGTCAATAATGCCGGTGAACTCGTGGCCAGCTCCCATTGGAATGGTAATGGGGACGGGATTGGCGTGGAGACGCTTCTTCAGTTGTTCCAGTGTCCCCTCAAAGCTGGCCCCAATGCGGTCCATTTTGTTGATGAAACAAAGTCGGGGCACATTGAAGTTGTCCGCCTGCCGCCAGACCGTTTCACTTTGTGCTTCCACCCCTTCCACAGCGCTGAAGACCACCACAGCGCCGTCCAGCACACGCAAACTGCGCTGCACTTCCGCCGTAAAATCGACGTGGCCCGGGGTATCAATGATATTAATGATGGCGTTTTTCCACTGGCAGGTGACCGCCGCGGAGTAAATCGTGATGCCGCGCGAGGCCTCTTCTTTGTCGAAATCGGTCTCGGTAGTCCCGTCGTCCACGTTACCCATTTTGTGGGTCGCTTCGGTGTAATAGAGGATGCGCTCGGTGGTGGTCGTCTTCCCCGCGTCAATGTGGGCGACAATGCCGATGTTCCGAATCTGACTGATGTTACGTGACATGGTGGCGACAAGCTGAGCTGCGGGAAATGAACTTTTCCCGCAATTTGAACGGGACGAATACCTGGTCAGGAAACTGCTCCTGAGGGCCGAGAATTCGGAATTGTAGCGAGCAGTGTGGGCGAAGTTGAGGGCTCGCTTCGGCTGGTTGAATTGGGAATCTTGAGTCCATCTTGACCCAAAAAGAAATTTTGGCGAAATTCCCGGTCCTCGCTGACCGGCGATCTTCGCCGGTTCGCAAACCTCCCTTCAAAATTCAAGCCAATTTCCCCTCAACGCGACAAGGAAGTCTCGTGACCTTGCCTCTACTTTTAACGTTGGCAGCGGCGCTGCCCGTGGCCGAGGAATCCAGCTCCCCATTCGACGCTGCACTCTCCTATCAAAATCCCTGGGTTGTGCGGGCGCAAAGCCCCGATGCCAGTGGGGAAACCATTATCTCCGATCCGTCGATGATGACCGATCCGAATGGTGTCACGACATTCTATCAGCAGACACCCATGGGGACTGATCCGTTCGCACAGTCCTATCCCGGCCCCATGACTGGTGATCCCTGGGCCAACGGTGGCGTCATGCCATATGCCACGCCGAACCCGGCGTACGGTGTGAACGGCCCCCAGCCTCATCAGTTTGGTGTGAAGAATTCTGTCGATTTCGGATTTCTTCCAAGTGGCAGCGCAAAAGCTCCGGGGGCAGGCGGAGTCAACATTTTTGCTGTGGACATCGAGTCGCGTCTGACCCAGCCAATTGGCGGCGCCTGGATTTTCCAGATGGCTCCGCAGGCAAGCTATCGTTCCATTGAAGGTCCCAACTCGACATTAGGAGCGACCAATTTGCCCGGAGCGGCCTGGCGGTTGGGAGCAGATTTTGTGCTGCAATCACCATCGATGGGCGGGTGGAGCTTCGAATACGCGTTTAACCCTCGATTGGCGACGGACTTTGACCATATGTCCGGCGACGCCGTGATGTATGACGGACGTGCTGTTGCCTACTGGACCGTGGGACCACGAGTGACGTGGGTCCTGGGAGCCCAGTACTGGGACCGCGTTGATGACATTGTCGTTCCGTATGCCGGGGTCATTTGGACACCAAATCAACTTTGGGAGTGGCAGCTCGTCTTCCCGAAACCGCGAGTCAGCGTCTTCCTGGGAACACCTATGGGCGTGGCGACTTGGATGTATGCGTCCGCAGAATACCATGTTGAAGCCTACGAACTGCGCGATGCCGTGGTCGGTAACGCTCGTCGTGTGCAGTTTGAAGACTGGCGGGTCATGGGCGGATTCCGCTGGGACACCGGTTGGGTGCAGAGCTTCATTGAAGCTGGTTATGTCTTTGAGCGAAACATCGAAGAACAGGGGGGCACCAAATACGGCGTCGGTGACGGATTCATTGGCCGCGTCGGATTCCGTTTCTAGTTCACAACTTGACCAATTCGATCTGAAAGCCTTGGTGCTGCGTTTTGCAGCGTCAAGGCTTTTTTCTTTCCTTAACTCGGGGCTTACGAGATTTAACTCTGTAACTCTCGTATCGGTTATGGCGCATCTACGCTGGTAACCCGATTTGCGTTGACCCGACTGATCCGCAGCAACCACGCAACATACGTCGAAAAGCTGGCAAATCGGATGTAAGTTGTTCGCCACCCGCGGAATTCAAAGATACAATTTCGCGACCGCAACTGCGTGTCAATGGTGTTGGAACGCGCTTCCAACGCGCCCGCAACGTTTCCGAAAGGCAGCGTTTCTCGTAAGTCTTTGCTCCAGTTGTCGGTGAGTTCCGATGTCTTGTCTTGTTGATTTGCCGTTCGAAGTGCCTCTCGAAATCACCTCAGAACCGTATTCGAAGGAATGGTATGCCTCGCTGCGAGCCATTCTCGGGGCCGGTGCGTGTCAACAGCTTGGGATTTATGCAATCCCGGAAGATTTTCTGCTGTCGGTGGTCATTCCGGTCTATAACGAGCGAAACACCCTGCCGAAATTGCTCGACCGGGTTCGTGAAGTTCCCATCCGAAAGGAAATCGTTCTGATTGACGACTGCAGTCAGGACGGCACGACCGATTTGCTGAAGGAGTACGAAACCCGTGAATGGGGCGATCCCATGAACGAAATTCGAGTGCTCTTCCACGAAAAGAATCAGGGAAAAGGGGCTGCCGTTCGCACCGGCTTTGCCCAGACCAAAGGGGATGCCGTCATCATTCAGGATGCGGATTTGGAATACGATCCCGCCGAGATTCCCCGTCTTCTTCAGCCCATTGTCGAAGGTCGGGCTGATGTCGTTTATGGCAGTCGTTTCCTCGGTGATCAGCCACACCGCGTGCTGTACTTCTGGCACTACCTTGGAAACAAGTTTTTGACACTTCTGTCCAATGCGTTCACCAACCTGAACCTGACGGACATGGAGACCTGCTACAAGCTGTTCAATCGCCGCATCATTGACGACATGACACCGAAACTGTGTCAGAACCGTTTTGGAATTGAGCCGGAAATGACGGCCCGTATTTCAAAAATCAAAGAGTGCCGCGTCTTCGAAATGTCCATCAGCTACAACGGGCGGACGTACGCTCAAGGCAAGAAAATTGGCATTAAAGATGGCTTCCAGGCCTTGTACTGCATTATTCGGTACGGCTTGTTTTCTTAGCGGCGTGATAATGCGAGAAGGCCAGGAACTGAGGCCGGGGAACTTGCCAGCGCATCTGCGGGACACGTAATTCCGGGGCCATGAGATGCCTCAAGACGACGCGACGGGTAACGACGCCTAACACTCTCTTTTCGGATACGACCGGCAAGCTGCGATGCACATTCAGCCGCAGCAATTGCGCTGCTTGAACGAGTGTGTCTTCGGGACGAAGAATGTATGAAACCGTCGTCGCCCTTGAGGCGGCCGTCAAATCTTCGAACGGCTCAGAGAGCTGTGTCCGCAGGAGAACGTAATCAGGTAGCACTCCGATGAGATGGTCGTGCTCGTTCACGACGAAGAGTTCGGGCACCTTGAACTTGAGCAGAATACGGGCGGCGTCAGTGAGAGCCATATCGCTCTGAACGCGGAGAACGTCCCGTATCATGACCTGCTCAACATTCACCATAGCCACTCCCTATGGGCCCCAAATGCGTCAATAGGTCAGGCATCGGCAATGGTTTATCTACGTCGCAAGGTGTTTTTCGTACCTGCTGCAGAATCCCCTGATTTACCATCATGAGGGGCTGAAATTTCAGTTTGACCAGACCTGAATTCGCAAGGTCGGTGTGAATCCCCCACTTTACGCAATCGGCACATCACGAACCCGGCAACTCGTGCAGGATCGATACGATTCCGACATCCGATATCGAAAGACAGTGGATTGTTCTCACGGAATGACAGCGTGCCGGGGAACCACTTCACACTTGGGTGCTCTGCTGTCTCTCAACCGATTCAAGAAACCATGATCCTGCACACTTCCCGACTTTCCGGGCTTTGGAAGATTGTCCTGCTCCTGTCGACTCCGGTCTTTGCGTTCTCGTCACTGAGCTATGGTCAGGTTATTCCAGGGACGGGAGAAGTCCTTGTCACGGACGACTTCGAAGATTCCTCCTGGGAGTTCAACATGAACTGGCCCAAGAGCAGCAAAGAAGAGGACGAGCAGGTTCGGTACCCACTGGGACGCAGCACCAACGGCATGTGGACGGAGGGCCCGAAGCGTGGCTTCCCGGACACTGTGAAATGGGTCGAAACTCCTGCCGGCGGACTGAGCGGAAGTAACGGCGCGTTGTACATGCGGAGCCGCGACACGGGAATTCCCGGGCGTCCCGGATTCAAGCAGGCCCAGGACGACTTCGTGCTGTCCGGTCGTTCACTCTCTCCGAGCTACTATCCCAACTACACAGTTCGTGTTTACATTCCTGAGTGGGATCAATGGGAACAGCGGCCCGGTGTTTCGTTCGGCATTCGTGCTGGCCTGCAGGGACCACAAACGAAAGAACGCGAAGTAAAAGGTGTGCGGTTCTTTGGCCGACGCAACAAGGTGACCACGGAAATGGAACCGTTCTACCCCGGATTCTTCCTGCAGTTCTTCCCCGAGAACGACCCGAACAACCCCATGAAGAAGGCACACGCGCTCATTCTCATTCGGGCCGATCACAACGGCCATGAAGTGGCTGGACCTCGCATTATGGAATCGGGCTGGTGGACGTTCGGAATGACACTCAGTCCAGACGGACAGTGCCACTACTACGCTCACCCTGGCGTCGAAGAATTCACAGCGGCCGACCACCTCTATTCGTCGATCCCCTACACCATCCGTGCTACGGCGTTTAACACCGTATTCTTCAACATTTGCTCCGGCGATGATGGCAGAACGTGGTCGACACCTTGGATTATCGATGATCCGAAAATCTACTACGTGAAGAGTGGCACGCTCCGCGAAGCCCGCCGCTAACCTGAATTATTCGTAGGGTGGGTGCAGTCCGCGTCAATTAGATTGGTGCGTTTCGCAAGTCACTCAACCCGAAAAACAGGGTGTCAGTTTTATGGCGGGTCATTCGCGGGCGTAACCCACCATAATACGGTGACTTGCTGCACACACCCTACAAATCTCATCAACAATCCGGGCTAACAGATCGCGCTGAGTACTGAATCCCGCCCGCATCATGGATGAATTGTCATCGATGGTGCGGGCTTCTATATGTACGAACCCTGTGTCACGACGCGAAGCGTCAGAAGTCGGGGCGAACTCGTTCGGGGGGCCGATTCGAGGGGGCTCCCGCCGAATTGGCTTTCGCTAGAGAATCTGTCGGGCCAATCGGTAACCGAATGCCAATCGGTCCACCATCAGGTGCCCAGTTCGCTGCATCGCAGGCGGGCTGCAACGTGACAGACTCCGCCGTCAGCTCTTGTAACTCCGGAAGTGACTGTGCCAGTAACACGCGTCGCTGGGTGCTGATGGCGTCGAGAATCTGTCCAGGCCGCAGAGATTCCCGCGCGGCAGTGAATGACACTGTCGAGTTCTCGCCTATAACCCGCTGCCATTGTGCGAACTGAGGAGAGAATCCGCAGTCCGTTTCCCACCAGTCGAGTTGCTGTCCCTTCGACACTTCGTTCGATGTGGCCAACACGGATGTCAACGCCTTCTGACCTGTCGGCAGAAACAGACACTCTCTGGAAAAGATTCGCACGTGGACGTCTTCCGGGAGATTACTCGCAGCCACGACAGACTGGGCAAGTGAAGTGCAGCGGAACAGGGAGAATTCCGTCGCTGGTCTGGCCACAACGGAATGCTCGTTACATTGCAGTACGTTAGTGGATGTTGCCAGCAGTGAATTGATGCATTCCAGATTCACTCCGCGTGCCCCCAGATCGACCAGCGCCTGCTCACCTTTCAGCAGTGACTGATTGACAACGAGCGTCAGGAGTTCACTTTGGTCGTTGACGACTGCGATGAGCGGCTGACGTGCGTTTTTCCGATCTGAGATCATTTCGCACTGCTCAATAAGTGCGTTGGAGTCCGTGAGTCGCAGCAGTGTCTGGGGATACTGCCGCTGGCCAGCGTCGGGCAGTTTCATGCGGGCATTCACTAGTTCCAAATGCCCAGCAACAACATCGAACCAGACGTCGCTCGCTGAATCACCTTCTGGTTGAAGGGTCAGTGGGCGTCCCTCCGATTGTTCAAACTCGATTCTCAACCGCTTTCCCTGCAGTTGAACGCTTGGCAGAATTCTCAGTCCAGATCCAAAGCAGACGACAGTCGAACCATTAGGGCATTGCGGCCCGTTTAGGAACTCGTTGAACTGTGCTGCGCGTCTGAGATCGAAACGGATGGTGGACTTCGCCGCCGTGGTTAATTCAAAGTCGTTCGGGAGACGTCGTCGGTGCGACGCCGCGTGAATTCGGACATGAACGCCTTCGTCGACTCGCGCAACCGTTTCCGGTTGGATTCCGAAGTAGGGGGCACCGTTGGCCCGCACATCGACGGCGGGCAGAACTCGCTGCACAGCAATGTCGGGGTTGTGAAAGTCTTCTCCGTCAACTGCCGCTGGAAGTTGGCGGACGGCTTCTTCCGGAAGCGGTCGTTTCCAGAATTGCCGCCACGCCGCCACGTTGTCGACGGTCTCGTCATCGACTCGCGTTAAGTGGCCGCAGTTCAGCAGTCGCAGGTGTTCGTACTCCAGTTGTGTTGCATCAACCGCAGGATGTTCGAGGTCTGCACCGTCGGAGAGCGGCCAGTTGTGGAAACTAATGAACGCAGCATTCGATTTCGTGCCGAGGCATATAGAACGTCGCAATCGCAATTCTACGGGAATGGGTGTTTCATTTGGCGTACCGTCAAACTGGAACACTCCCTCGGCACCATACATGGAGCAACTGAGCATTCCAATTCGCCGCGCCGACTCTTTGGCAATGACGCTCTGCTGTCCCTCTCCGTTGCTCATGCGAACAACCGGAAAGGCTGTCGATGTCAGCAGGCAGTTGCCGCACAGCACGTCACAGTCATCCGCCTGGACTGAAATTGTTGTCAGGGGGCCGAGTGTACTGCAGTTCTCCAGCAGGACGCGATTGTTGTTCACCGAGCGTCCATGCACGCGCAGGGCATTCACTTGCGTTGTCGATGCGGTCTCAACACTGGCGACAACGGACCAGGAACTGTTGTGAGCGACGAGGTCGGAGTCGTGCAGATCGATCAAATTCCATTCCTTGGATTCAGCCACGGAATTCTGATGGTCAACAAAGACAACATGGATGTTCTCCAGGTGAAGACGTCCTCGGTCGATGCTTAGCCAGTGGGCTGCCTCGGAGTCCACGTCGACCAGCAGGATTGTTCCGGTCCCTTCCAAACCTCGGAGAATGACGTCGCGAGGGAGTGCGCTGTTGTTGGCTCCAAATTCCAGAGGTCCCGTCCGGTATGGGCCTGATGACGTGAACTCGAAAGTAATGGATTCGTTGCCGATGTCTTTTGCCGCAGCCGGGAGGCTCCGGTAGCTTCCCGGGGTCTGCCCGTGTCGGTCGACGAGTCGTACCGGCGTACCTCCCGTAGCGGGCCGCATCCATTCTTCTCGCAGCCATGCGGGAACAAGCCGCGACAAGAAATCATTTTGCCTGTTTTCAGCGTCGTCGAGGCCCGGGAAATTGATCAGTTCAACGGTCGCGGAGTCTGCCGGTTCCACCGTGACGAACTCAGGGGCAACATCCGGGGGCGGAATGTCTTCTTCGACTCCCTCGACCTGCTCAGGAGTCACCTGAACTTCCTGCACCGACTCCAGCACCTCGGGCTGAGGGGATCCCGCAGACGCCAACCACCAAATGACCAGACCAATGACGACGACGGCAACCAGCACCCAACCCAGCCGGTTCCAGTCCAGTTGAATCCCTGGCCCACCCGAGTAGTTCTGCTTCTGTGGCAGCGGCACCTCACCTGAAGAGCGACTGGCCGGCGTGCGTCGCTTTTCCCTGCTCGAGCTCTCACCCACCGGCGAACTCCCTGTTGCTCCAACACCGGGATTCGAACCTTGCGAAGTCTTCTGCTTCGCGGGCATGCGTCGCGACGGGTTTGGCTTCTTCCTCTTGGATAGTGCCGTCGCCGAGGAATCTTCCAATTCCTCGGGCATGGTCACTTCCACGTCCGCATGTGTCGTCGGACTTTCCAGCGTTTGGACGGAGAGTGGCGTTTGATTTGTGTCGTTGAGAACAAAATCGCCAGAGTCACTGAAAGTCGACGCTTCGGACGCCAGCGCGGCGAGCAAATCGGATGAAACTTCGCGGCGCGTTAAATTGGCTTCCGCCAAGTCGACCAGGAGTTCCGCCGGAGTCTGGTAACGCTCTTCGGGCTTTTTGGCCATCATGCGCTGGATGACGGCCACGACGCCAGGCGGAATGCTGGGGTTAAACTCACGCGGATCGGGAACTGGTTCCACAGCATGAGCCCGCAACTTGTTTGTAATTCCACTACCGGGATAGGGGATGCGATTGGTTAGCATGTGAAACCAACTGCAGCCCAACGAGTAGATGTCACTTCGAATGTCCGCGGAACGACTGTCACGGGCCTGTTCTGGCGACATGTAATCGACCGTACCGACCGTCGTTCCCGCCCGAGTGATGGATGAGTCAAGTTCTTCATCCATGAAGCGGGCCAGCCCCATGTCGGCCAGTTTCACTGTGCCATCGGACTTAATCATGATATTCGATGGTTTAATATCACGATGCACAATGTTCTTGCTGTGCGCGTGTTCCAGAGCCGTAGCGACCTGCCGAATGATGTCGACCGACCGCCTCACGGGTAGTACCCCCCGTTTTTTCATCCACTGTAAAATGTCGATGCCGTCGACGTATTCCAGCGCGAGGTACAAATAGCCCTCAATTTCTCCCGATTCATACACGGCAATAATATTGCGGTGTTGCAGATGGGCAGCTGTCTGGCCTTCAGACTCAAATCGCTTGACTAGCAGAGGATTCGACTCGCGGTCCTTGCTGAGGACCTTGAGGGCGACCGTACGTTTCAGATCCCGGTCGATGCCGAGGTACACCGTCCCCATGCCGCCCGCACCCAGCTTCTTCTGGATGTCGTATTTACCGAACGCCAGTGGGATGGAAGCCCCTGACGACTTCGACGCATCACCGGAGTTGGGGGGCTCGTTGCTCATTCAACAGTCATAATTCGAAGACCCGACGACTTGCGATGTTTCATCACAACTGTAGCTTACGTCATCGAACTGGCGTTGGGAAACCGCAAGATGTTAAGACGTACGGGTTCAGCACAGATTTAGCCGCTTTCGTTGGCACCAACCTGGGACCTTCCTGATGATCAGCCGTAGGTGCCAATGGCGGTTGCCGACTCTGTTACCGTTGTGCTGAGAATGTCGCGAATAGCCTCGGCGGCGACAATCACGTCAGCCTCACTAACATCCAGGTGGGTGCAAGCTCGGAGTCGCTGCGGGCCGCCAGCAGGGTTAATATGAACGCCACGTTCCTTCAAAAGGTGCGAAAACTGGGCCGCCGTTCCCCAGGCTGCGTCGACTTCAAAAAAGACCAAATTCGTTTCCACCCGTTCCAGGTCGACGCGGATGCTGTCGAGTTCCGCCAATCGCTCTGCAAAAAGTCGCGCGTTGGCATGATCATCCACCAGTCGCTCCACGTGGTGTTCCAGAGCGTGAATCGCAGCGGCGGCCACAATCCCGGCCTGTCGCAATGCGCCACCAAACAGCTTTCGCGCCCGGCGGGCCCGGGCGATGTCCTCCGCAGTTCCAACGAGGGCCGAGCCCATAGGACAGCCCAGCCCCTTTGAAAAGCAAATGGAGACCGTGTCGACATGTGAAACGAGTTCGGCGACGTCGTATCCTTGGGCTGCACAGGCATTGAACAGCCGCGCACCGTCCAGGTGGACCTTCATGTCATGCTCATGAGCCCATTGGCAAATGTCGGCGAATTGCTGCAGGGAATATGTCCGACCACCGCCAAGGTTGGTCGAATTTTCAAGGCACAACAGGCGAGTCGGTGAAAAGTGTTGATTCGGTGGTCGCAGCTGACCTTTCACATCATCAACGCTGAGCAGTCCGCCATCCCCTTGAACGTAACGGCAACTCACTCCGCTGAGCACTGCCGGCGCGCCCCCCTCATAGTTCGCAATGTGTCCAGTCGACTCGATGAGGAGTTCATCACCGGTACGGCAATGAGTCCAGACGCCCATTTGATTCGACTGCGTTCCACTGCAGGCAAACACAGCCGCCTCTTTGCCGAGTCGCTCGGCAACCATTTGTTCCAGTCGGTTGACGGTCGGATCTTCACCCACCATGTCGTCGCCACAGACAGCGTTGGCAATGGCCTGACGCATGGCGGGCGTGGGCTGTGTGAATGTGTCGCTACGAAGTTCAACAGGCATTGTGAAACAGCCTAATCGAGGTAGATGAATTCGTTCAGATTCAGTGCGAGCAGACAGAAGTTCTTGAGCGCTAGTTCCGGGGATTGTTTATGCTCAGACTGCAAGTCGCCAATCAATTTCAGTCCCCAGTCAATTTCCTGCTGAGTTGGTTTGCGCTGTGTGACACGTTCCAGGGCGACGGCCACCTGAGCGTCAATCTTGTCCCCCGCCTGTTCTTTGAGGAACTTCGAGAATGCTTCGGCTTCTTCGTTGAGGAACGTACTGTTGAGCATACCGAGTGCTTGTGTGGGCTGCGTGGTGGCGAATCGAACCGGACAGGTGAAGTCGGTGTCGGCCACGTCGAAGGATGCCAGTAATGGCACCGTCAGCGAGCGCTTAATGTGAATGTAGACACTGCGACGGTTACGATCTTCCGGAGACGAATTTCCCCAACCGGCACCGGGCCGTGACTGTCCCGCCAACACTTCGGCTGGAATGACCGGGTAAATGCTGGGACCGAACATGGAATCGAGGTTCAAACTACCGTTCACGGCGAGAATAGAGTCACGGATTTCTTCCGCACGCAGTCGGCGGGGATCAAATCGCCAGAAGAGATTGTTTTCAGGGTCCTGCTCCAAAGACTTGGTGTTTGAGGTGGAACTCATCTGGTAGGTGTTGGACAACAAAATGGTGCGATGCAATTGCTTCACACTCCAGCCGTTCTCCATAAACTCTGACGCCAGCCAGTCGAGTAATTCAGGATGCGTGGGGGCGTCCCCCTGCAAGCCGAAGTTGTTCGACGAACGGACGATGCCGCGACCGAAGTGACCCTGCCAGACGCGGTTCACCATGACCCGTGCGGTCAGTGGATTCTCGGGCGAGGTAATCCAGCGGGCGAGGGCGGTACGACGACCTGAAGACTGGCCGCTGGCCGCAGCAGTAATCACCGGGTCTTCGAACCCCAGAACTTCCGGGAACCCCGGTTGGACTTCATCACCCTGGACATTGGGATTACCACGAACCTGAATAAACGTCGGTGGAGCATTCGGACCGGACTCCGTAATGCACAACGCCTGATCGGCACTCTTCGGAGGTTGATTTCGCAGGTCAGTCCATTCCTTGCGGCGCTGGGCGTAAGCGTCGAATTCTTCCTGCGACAAATACTTGCCTACGTATTTCTTGATAATCCTTAGCCGTACCGAGTCAGCCTGGAAGTCATCCTTCTCACCACCGACAAGCTGCTCCCGAATTTGGTTTTCCACCTCGTCCAGTTGCGTACGCAACTCGGCCACTCGCGCTTCATACTGCGTCTTCTCTTCCGCAAAGGCTGTCAGTTCTTCCGGAGTGGCAATGCTGCGGACCGATTTCTGATAGACCGTGTCATCACCGCGAATGCCATAGCGCTCCGTGTTGTTGAAGAATGCCAGCAGCCGGTAGTAGTCCCCGGTCGGAATGGGGTCCAGTTTGTGATTGTGGCAACGACAACAGTTCATGGTGAGTCCCAGAAAACCCTGCGTTGTGGTCGTCACGATATCGTCCAGTTCATCGAACCGGGCCTGCATGGGATCAGCCGGTTCGTCGTCCCAGGCGCCGAGACGGTAGAAGCCTGTTGCAATAATCGAGTCGGCGGTGACGTTTTCAAGTTCATCACCCGCCAGTTGCTGAATGAGGAATTCGTCGTAGGGACGGTCTTCGTTGAACGACCGGATGACATAATCCCGATAGCGCCAGACGAACGGCTTGGGATTGTCACGTTCGAAGCTGTTCGACTCGGCATAGCGGACCACGTCGAGCCAGTAGCGCGCCCAGTGTTCGCCATAGTGCGGCGAGTCGAGTAGCTCGTCCACCAGTTCTCGGTAGGCATTTGGTGAATCATTCTCGACGAATGCCTTCACCTGCTGTGGAGTGGGCGGCAGGCCCAGCAGGTCGTAGTAAAGACGACGCACCAACGTCTCGCGTGAAGCACGGGGAGACGGAACAAGTCCGTTGTCGGCGAGACGCTTGAGAATGAACGCATCGACCGGCGTCTTCACCCAGTCGCTCGCGGCGACCTTGGGGACATCAGGACGGTGCACTCGTTGGAATGACCAGTGTGCTTTGGTTTCGTCGTTGACTTCCGGTTCGCCATGGTGTGCTTGCTGGACGTCGGTCCGCTGAACCATGGGAGCGCCGCGGCGAATCCACTCTGTCAGGATTTCAATCCGTTCGACTGGCATTTTGCCAGAGGGTGGCATTTCGTAAGACGCATAGTTGATGGCTTCAATGAGCGGACTCGCCGAAATGTCATCAAAGTTGACGGCGGCACCGCTCTCTCCACCCTTCAAAAGTGCCTCGCGTGTATAGATATTGAGTCCACCCTTGTCCTTGCCGTTACCGTGGCAACCGTAACAGTGTTGCACGAGGACCGGTTCGACAGTCGACGTGAAATAGTCGAGGTCTTGCTTGGAAAATTCTGCTTGCGGCTGGCTGGCTGCTTTCTCTTCAGCAAGGAGTCCGTACGGACCAGCAAACATCATCAGGACAGCCAACAGCTGGGATGATCGAAACAACATTTTCGGAATTATTCCTTCAAGCCGACAAGAGGCTTGGTTGTGGCAAATGACAGTGCGGACGGACACATTCCTTGCAGGCGGGAAGTACCGAAGCGTTCTCGCATCGAAACTTGGAAACGCAGCAATGTGTCTCCTGTAATGGTAGTCCGTTCTGCCCTCTGCCGTCTACAACTTTGGTGGTTGCCAGTCCGGAATACCCGTGGTTTCCAGTTGCTTGCGGTGCAATTCATGGAACGGTCGGACGGGCGACATCTCGGCCGTCTCATTCACCATGAGTGGCCGGGTCGCTTTCCACCATTCGTCATAGATTTTCCGGTATTCTGCAACGAGTTCAGGGTGTTGGTCGATGATGTTCTTCGTCTGGCTGGGGTCTTCCTGCATGTCGTACAGAGCATTGTTGTCAACGAAGCGATACCGCTGGGAACGAACGGCAAACTTCTTCCACTGTGAATCGTCAGGGTTCTCGCCCGTCTTCCAGCGACCAACATGCGTAAATAGGAAGCGGTCGTCCCAGTCGGCCTTCGCATTCTTCAGCAACGGCAACAGACTGCGTCCTTCGACTTGATTTTCGGGCAATCCGGCTCCGCTCAAGTCCGCCAGCGTGGGCAGAATATCGATGTGTGCCGCAATGTAATCGATGTCACGCCCCGACTCGAAATGTCCATCCCAGCGAACGAAGAACGGTACCCGCACACCGCCTTCATCAGGGCTTCCTTTTAGGCCACGCATATCGGCATTGTACGGATACATCGGCGTTCCATCCGGGAGTGTGCCCATTTGCTTGCCCATCCGACCTGAACCGCCGCCCGTCATGCCGTTGTCTGACATGAATATCAGCATGGTGTTCTCGAACAGGTTCCACTCGTCCATTTTGGCGAGCAGTTGGCCCATGTTTTCATCGATGTTTTCGATCATGCCGTAGAACCCTGCCTGCTCAGGCGTGAATCCCAGGTCGGTAAACCGTTTGGCATTTTTCTCGGGAGCAATGAACGGGCCATGGGGTGCATTGGTTGCAATGTACGCAAAGAATGGCTGATTGGCTTCCTGCTGTTCTTTGATCCAACCCAGAGCTGCGGTGAAGAAGATGTCGGTACAGAAACCTTCGGTCTTCACAAACGAGCCGTTGTGTCGAATGGTGGGACTAAAATACTTGTTGTTTGGAGCATCAGCGCAACTGCAGTCATACGCCTGACCAATGCCGCCCGCTCCGTGAATGAACGCTTCGTCGAATCCTCGCTTGTGAGGTTGATATGGTTCCTCATCACCGAGGTGCCACTTGCCGAAGATTCCCGACTTGTATCCCGCTTCGTGCAGCACCTGCGGCAGAATGGTGGCGTTCAGGGTCATCCGTTCCCGTTCCAGAATGGTATGGGTAATTCCATTCCGCATGGGATGCCGCCCCGTCATGATGGCCGACCGAGTGGGCGAACAAGTAGGACTCACGAGAAACCGCGTAAAGCGTGTGCTCGTGTCGTACAGCGTGTCGAGGTTCGGTGTCTTGAGCCAGGGGTGCCCATGCCGACCAACTGGGGCATAGCCCTGGTCGTCTGTCATAATCAGGATGATATTCGGCTTCTTCGCTTCTGCTGCGGTAGCCTGACGCAGTCCCAGCAAACCGAAGCAAACACAGCCCAGCAACAGGGCGACAAGGGCATGACGAAATCGAAGCATAGCGAACTCGCTCATCTTTGAGTCGGAAGTCGACGTGAGCCGGAACTTCGGTCGATGTGAAACCATTCATCAAGACAGCGCGACCGGGAATCGTTAATCCCGTTCGCGCCGTCTCAAAAATCATCAGCGACCTGCGGTCCGGCCTACATTTGGGAAACTCAGATTAGACTTGTTCCCAAGATCCATTCTTCGCACTGGCGAGAACGGCATCGCAAACCTTCTGGGTTTCGAGAGCATCGCGGAAGGTTGGTCCGCAGGGGGTACCTTCGTCGAGGCTCTTCATGAAGTCAGCCACATGGTGCACAAAGGAGTGCTCGTAGCCAATTTGCAGGCCTGGCACCCACCACTTGTCCATATAAGGATGCTCACCGCTATGGTCGGTGACGTGAATCGACTTCCAGCCACGCAGGCGGCTTTCGTCTTCGTAGTCAAACATTTCCAGACGATGCAAATCGTGGAGGTCCCACTTCAGCGAGCCCTTCTCACCGTTGATTTCAAAGGTGTAGAGAGCCTTGTGGCCGCGTGCATAACGGGTCGACTCGAACAGACCGAGCGAACCGTTGGAGAAGTGACACAGGAAGGCACAGGCATCGTCGATTTCGACTTTCTGCTTCTTGCCAGTGAGCGTGTGCATCCGTTCTTTGATGAACGTTTCCGTCATGGCGGTGACGTCCGACACCGTACCGTTCAGCCAAATGGCCGTATCAATACAGTGAGCCAGCAGGTCGCCCGTCACGCCGGAACCAGCAGCAGCCGCATCCAAACGCCACAAAGCCGCACCGCCCTGAGGCAGATCTTCGGAAATGGTCCAGTCCTGGAGGAAGTTCGCACGGTAGTGGAAAATGCGGCCGAGACGACCTTCGTCGATGAGCTGCTTCGCCATAGTCACAGCGGGTACGCGGCGGTAGTTGTACCACACAGTATTGGCCACTCCGGCCTTCTCGACCGCCTGGCACATTTCTTCGCCTTCAGCCGTATTCATCGAAATCGGCTTTTCGCAGAGAATCATCTTGCCTGCCTCGGCGGCGGCAATGGCGATTTCTCTGTGCAAATTGTTGGGCACGCAAATGTCGACGGCGTCGACGTCGTCACGCTCAATCAGCTTTCGCCAGTCGGTTTCGATATTGGCGTATCCCCACTGCTTGGCAAACTTTGCAATGTTTTCTTCGTTCCGTGCGCAGGCCACCTGCAGCACGGGCTGGTGTCCCAGTTCGGGGAAGAAATCGGGTACGCGTTTGTACCCGTTGGTGTGGGCTCGTCCCATGAACCCGTAACCGATCATGCCAATACGCACTGGAGTCGCCATAAATGTGTTCCTTGAAAGTCTCAGGCAAGTCGTTGCGGACCTTCGTCCTGCATTCGAGTTACCGTCATGTAAGAAAAGTTTGATGGACCCACAGCATAGCCACCCGGCATCTGAGGTTCCAGCAAACGGGCTGAACCGAGCGGCATCGGGAAATTCTGCTGAAATTCAATCAGCTCAACAATAAGAAGTGGAGCTTAGAACCACAGGCGACCGCCAATCAGCGGTCCGTGGAAGTCCTGATGGCCGATGCGCATGTAATCGTAGCCGGTGAAGACTTCAAAGTTGCGATAGTTGACCCCGGCCGAAGAGTGCAAATGAAAGAGTGATGTGTCGCCCAGGCGGCCCCAGTCGATGGTGGTTTCCAGGATGACTGGCTGCGTCGGGAAATACCGAACGCCGTAGGTGAAGTTGAAGCCGACTTCTCCCTGATCGGGCGAGTCGAGCCAGTTCATCCCGAGGCCGGTGTGCCATTCCATGTTTTCACTTTGGGCGAAGCGGAACACGAGGTTCGCATCGCCGGTGAGCAGGTTTTCAGTGCCAAGGGACGTCTCCTCGAACCATTCCGAGAATTCGGCATCGAAGCCGAAGCGGGAACTGGTGTCGAGCTGGATGCGTTCGCCAATGCGGTGCAAGTCGGAGAAGTTCGTCGAATACTCAGTGGAAACGCGCATACTCCAACTGTCGAAATCCGAGGGCGGGGCCGATTCGATGACCAGCAGTCCAGGCCGGTCGAATTCGTAGGGATATGTCAAGAAGTCGGCTTCATCTTCGTACTCGTCACCAATTGCGGCCGCCGGTCCCCACCACGGACTGGTGATGGTGAACAAAATTGGTGGTCCAAAAATGTCGGCGAACACGTGAGCGAAGAAACCGTCTTCATCATCGTGATGATGATGGTGGCCGCCACGGTGATGATGCCCGCTCCCAGATGAACTTGGCCTGGCACGTCCGGGCTGCCGGGTTTCCTCCAACACGCCCTGCAGTGAGTCATCGGCAAGCGCTGAGTGCGTGGCGATCCCACTCAGCAGAATTGCTGCGCAGAGTAGAATGGTGGTCTTGAATCGCTTCAAAACCGCTCCTTTCGTACGAATATCAGTTAGCTGCCGCGCCACACGGGAGGACTGGTACCGGACAAACGGAATTCAGGTCAAGACGTTTTGTCGTTTAACGGAGTTCTGGGGGATTAAGGCAAGACTCGCAGATTCGCTAAGTGGTCAACTGGAGGCGCCGCACAGTTCAACCGTGAGGAATCGTTCCGGTGTTTTTGTGTAGGCTTCGGCAAGTTGTTTGAGGGTTTTCCAGCGTGTGATGTGGTGCGAGCTGTCGAACTGTGGTTGCTCTGCTGGCAACGAGCGGAAGAGTGATTCGGAAATCACCATCGCCCGAACTTTTCGCATCCTGATTGTGCCGTCCGCTTCGCTGGTGAGACAAATGACGAACCGGTCGCACTTGGTGGGAAGTCCCAGTGCACGACGCAGCTGGCCCTCTGCGAATTGCTCGGAGAGGTCATTCAAAACGGCGTTCAGGTAATACCAGTATTCCGTCGAATTGAGGGGCAGGAGTGGCGCGTCGGGCGTGGTTTTCTTGGCTGCTTCGATGACTGTGTTTGCTGCAGCTGTGTTGAGAAAGACTTGTTCGCAGTGCTTTTCCGACAAGGTGCGAATGAGCAATTTACCGTCGATCAACAAATTCAGGGACACGTTGAGCCGATCATAGAATTCCCGCTTGGACCAGCGCCTACGGGCTCGCCAGTAACCAATGGCCCAGCCAATTAAGGCGGCGACCGCTGCCCCGAGCAGCGTCATGGAGCGTTCTTGTAAACCGTCCCAGAACTGGCGGAGAAGTTCGAACATTCCCTTGATCCTTACTTGCGCGTCATACCCGTGTGGAGGCAGTGGTTACAGTGACTAACGTACTGCAGGGACGTGGCCGCTGGAAAGTGCTGAGATGGTAGCCGCGAAGTCGGATGGCAATTCCGACCGGAACGTCATCCACAGTCCGCTCACCGGGTGAGCCACCTCCAACTGTTCGGCGTGCAGTGCGTGTCGCCGAATGGGAAGTCCCGTTTCCACTTCGCGTGCTGAATCTTCGTCATCCTCGGTGGGGTAAAATGGTTTGAACTCTCCCCGTGTGAGGTAGAACTCATCACCCACCAGGGGATGCCCGAGGTGTGCCATGTGGACTCGGATTTGATGATTTCGACCGGTCAGCGGGCGGCAGGAAACGAGTGTGTAACCAGAAAACCGTTGCAGTACGCGGTAATTCGTCTGTGCGGGCTTTTTGGCCTTGGCATCCGCCCGACACGACATCAGGACGTGGCGTGCCGTCGGGGCTCGGCCAATTGCGGCCTTGATGACACCGGAATCTTGTTTGACGTTTCCTTCCACAATCGCCACGTAGGTTTTCGCGACCTGCGACGACTCGAACGACAGCGACAAATTCACATGCGACACATGCGTCAGCGCGATCGCCATCAAGCCGCTGGTCTGACGATCCAGTCGATGCACAATTCCGGGTCGAATGAGTCCTGGAAACGGTGTCCGCTGGTCGATCCAGTGCTGAACGGCATTCACCACGGTGCCGTGCTGCATCGTACCTGTAGGATGGGCTACCAGTCCCGCCGGCTTGTCGACGACGGCCATCCAGTGATCGCTGTAAATGACTGGCAGCGGGATATGTTCCGGCAGCAGAAGTTTGTCGGGCGGTTCGAGAAGCTCAATGCCCACCGTCTGGCCACGGAAGACACGGTCGGTCTGACTCGCCAGCATGTGGTCGATGGTCGCCGCGCCACTGCGGATAATGCGTTGGAGCCGCCAGCTGGTGTAGTTCCGCAACTGCCGCTCCAGAAACGTGTCGATACGCTTCCCGTGCGAAAGCGCGTCGACAGTCAGAGACAGCTTGGGCGGGTACATGGCGTGGGAAGCCTAGAGATGTGTTGGTTGAGATCGTTGAGGGTGGCTTCGCCACCGTTGAGATGGTTGAAGATGAGACAAGCGAACTCAAATGGCGTTCCAGCACTTAACTGAAGGCTCGACGGATGAGGACATCCGTCGTACGAGCTGCTGCGGTTTGAAAACTGCCACAGCGGCTTTCTATCGACATTGACCCGAAAAACCAATCCCTCGACAATACGACTCGTATCAAAGGCTGGTGACCTTTTTCTCCGCGTGCATTTTACGTGGAGCCATCCAGCGAAACTCAACGTTCTCAACGGTGGCGAAGCCACCCTCAACCATCTCAACGAAATTCAAGAGGTTCATCGCGTGACGGAGAACGCGAGCAGATTTCGGATGTTCATCCCATTCGCCGCGCTGGTGGTTGCGGCGGCTGTGGCGTTTCTGCTTGTCGATGGTCCTGTCGGTTCCCACTTTGGTGAACATCCCGCGAGTGGTGAGGTCAAGAACTTTTTTGACGCCGCCGAACACTTCGGCACGCCGTTTGGGCAAATCCTGATACTGGTCATTCTGAGCGGATGGGTGAAGCAATCGGAACGGCGCTGGAATCCCGTGGTGATGCGAGTTTTCGTGACGGCGGTTATCGCGGGGCTGGCAGCCGATGTGGGCAAGCTCATGATTTCTCGCTATCGGCCACACCATTTCGATTTTGAGTTGCAAGTGGCCGACAGTTTCGATGGCCTGCTGCAATTTGGTGCTGGAGGGCATGGCCAACAGAGTTTCCCTTCAGCACACACCGCGAGCGCGTTCGGATTTGCCGTTGCACTGTCATGGGCCTGGCCGAAGCAGCAGCGCGTGTTTTACTCCCTCGCGGCACTTGTCGGTCTGCAACGCGTCGTCATGGGAGCCCACTTCCCCAGCGATGTACTCGCGGGAGCGGCACTTGGGTATCTGGTGGCGTCGCTGTACATTAACAACGCCTGGGTGACACGCATTTGGGACCGCATCGACGCCTGGTGTCTGTGCGAGAAGCCGCCTACTTCCCCGAGAGAACAAACCGTGCCCGATTCGTTGCCGCGTGAGTCTGCAACTGGCTAATCAGTTCGGCTAGCGAGCCAGTGCATTCTTCCGACTTCGCCAGATCCTTCAATTTGAACTGCTGGTTTGCGAATTCGGTTTCGCCAGCAATCAGGGCAAAGGGAATACCGCGTTTGTCGGCGACGGAAATCTGGTCACCGAGTCCCTTCTTTCCAAAGTACACTTCGGTCGGAATACCTGCCCCGCGGAGTTCCCGGGCGAGATTCAGGTACTGGTCAAAGTAGTTGTTCTTGTCCAGCATGGTGACCAGCACCACCGCCGGACTCGATGCCTCGGACTGAATCAAGTCCTCCTGCTTCAACAGCGAAAACAATCGGCTCAAGCCAATGCTGATGCCGACGCCGGGGAACTTCTGGCCGCCAAAAATTTCTGTGAGGTTGTCGTAACGGCCACCAGAACAAACGCTGCCCCACTTCAGGTAACCGTCGATGAATGTTTCGTAGACGGTTCCGGTGTAATAGTCGAGGCCCCGTGCGATGGAGAAGTCCGGTCGAATGGCCGATGCCGGACAACCGAAGCGATTGGCGTTTTCGATCGTTTCACTCAGCAGTTCCAATGAGGTCGTTGGGACGCCTGCTTCACTGAGAACCGCCGAGGCCGAAGCGATGTCATGGCAGGCAATGAGGTTCATCGCAACCGTGACGGGCTGCTCGCCGAAACCAAGCTGGCTCAGTTCTTCGCGGACTTTTTCTACACCGACTTTGTGCGTTTTGTCGAGAATCCCCAAGAGCGCCGGGAGGCGGTCGGCGGCGATGTCGAAGGTCGCCGCAAAGTCATCCCAAATACGGCGGTCGGAAACGTGAATAATGTGCTGCGGCAGTTTCAGCGCGGAGAAAACGCTGTCGATGATGGCAGGTACTTCGGCCTCGTAAATTGGGTCGAGCGACTGTCGACCGACTATGTCGATGTCGCACTGATAAAACTCTTTGAAGCGTCCCTTCTGTGCCCGTTCCCCTCGCCACACTTTCTGGATTTGGTAGCGGCGAAACGGAAACACGAGCTGCCCGGCGTTTTGCACCACGTAGCGGGCCAGCGGCACTGTGAGGTCGAAGTGCAGACCCATGTCGGTGGATGAATCATCTTCGGCGGCCCGGGTGAGTCCGTAGATTTGCCGCCCCATGTCCCCCTTGGAAAGCAACACGTCCATCCGTTCGACGGCGCATGTTTCCAGCGGCGAAAACCCGTACAGCTCATACTGAGTACGGATTTGACGAATAAGTTCCTGCTCTGCCAGACAGTCGGCGGGAAGGTGTTCAGGAAATCCAGAGATGGGCTTCACGCGCATCGAAAAAACTCCACGTTTGACGAGAACTCGTCACTTACATTGCTCAATTAATTGATGAAGGACGGGAGAATAACAAAAGGAAATGCGACGGGCATCCCACCGCATTGGTGAGGATGATGATCAAGTATCGCAGGTAGCGAGTGTTCATTTGCAGATCTCCCCCGTTCCCCCACAGCAGAGTTGTGCAACGTGGGGAGTCGATTGTGGGGCGAACGGGGGCAAGTGTTATGCCGCCCCCTCTATGAGTACTCATCACATTCAGAGCTCGTTTGGGGCTTTACCGGATGTGCACGTTCCAAGGCGAGGCAGCGACGACTCGGAAGGCCCGTGAGAGTCGTTGGGTTTGATCTCATCCCAGCGGCATCGCTAAGGTGCGTTGCTCCTCCGTACGCGGCTCTTATTTCGCTGGTTTGGTTGAACGGTGCGGCTTCGTGTTGGTGCTGGATGAGCCAGCGTGTTGTCTGTTGTTTCTGCAAGATACGTGTCTTATGCCTTTATTTGGATCTCACCTCTCTGTGGCTGGCGGCTATTACAAGGCAGTCCGTGCGGCCTCTGAACTGGGCATGGACACGGTGCAAATCTTCACCAAGAACAACAACCGCTGGGACGGGAAGCCGCTCACTGATGACGACATTCGCGAATTTCGTCAGGCAGTTGATGAGTGTGGACTGCAACTGCCGTGTGCTCATGACAGTTACCTCATTAATCTTGCCAGTCCGAAGGACGAACTCTGGAACAAGTCCATTGACGCCTTCACCGTCGAACTCGAGCGTGCCGAGGCGCTGGGGCTAGCTGGCGTTGTCATGCATCCCGGGAGTTATGTGGACAGCTCAGAGGAAGCGGGACTCAAACGAATTATTGAAGGGCTGAATGAAGCTCATGCCCGCACGGCTGGAGTGAAAGTGGAAACCTGGCTGGAGACAACTGCCGGTCAGGGAACAAACCTGGGTAACCGGTTCGAGCATTTGGGTCAAATTATCGCCGAAGTCAATGCGCCGGAACGCTGCGGCGTTTGTGTGGATACCTGCCATATTTTCGCTGCCGGTTACCCATTAGCCACGCCCGAGGAATACCAGCGAACCATGGACGAGTTTGACCAGGCCGTCGGTGTCGACCGGATTCGGGCATTTCATTTGAACGACAGCAAGAAGGGGCTGGGAAGTCGGGTTGATCGCCACGAGCATATTGGCGAAGGGGAACTGGGAATTGAGCCATTTCGCAACCTGCTCAATGATGCGAGGTTTGCCAATCACCCCATGTATCTGGAAACGAAGAAGGAACAGCGGGACGGGGTGGAAATGGACGCCGTGAATCTTGACGTGTTGCGGAAGTTGTTGTCGTAGTACTCAAGAAGTGCATTGCGAGTGCATTACGGTCTGCAGCAATCAGCATTTCGTCACAGCAGACAAAGAAACAGCCCGGCATGTTTCGTTGAGAAACATGCCGGGCTGTCGAAATCACATGAGTGATTCAATCGGACTTACTTGCAGCTGCTGCATCCACCACAGGCAGGAACCTGAACGGTGATGGTCTTAGGAACCATTTTGCAAACGCAAACTTCAATTTCCTTTTCGACCTGAACAGGAACGCAAACGGTGTAGGTTTCGGTCTTTTGTTCTTCGACCTTTTCACACACGGTTACGGTGTATTCCTCTTCGCGAGTCTTAGGCACGCACACGGTGTAGTTGCAGGTCCGTGTCTTTTCGACGGGAACTTGCTTGCACACGGTAACGGTGCGAGTCTTCTTCTCTGGCTTGCAGACGGTCACGTTGTAGGTGTACGGCTCTTCGCGGCAAACTCGCTTGCACACGGTGACAGTGCGGGTCCGTGTTTCTGGAGTGCAGACAGTGACATTCACTGTGCATGGCTCCTGACGGCAAACGCGCTTGCAAACCGTGTAAGGAACTTCGACACAGCAAACCTGTGGGCACCAACGGCGAACGCAACGGGTGCAGCAAGGATTGCAGGGGTCGACGATTTGGCGAGTCACCCACTGACCGCTCACACGACGCACGGTACGTGTGTGAGTTTCCTGAACGGTGTCGTACACGGTACGCATGACGGTACGCTCTTCGGTGTGTGGCACCATGACAGTATAGGATTGCTCAACGTCTTCGCTGACAGTGTCCCAAACCGTACGAGTTCCAGTCCGCTCCTCAGTGTGTGGCACCATGACGGTGTATTCCTGAGTCTGCTCTTCTTGAGCAGTTTCGTACACGGTGTACTTTTCTTCCTTGGTGCGGTCTTCGCGCTCCATGTAGTGAACAGTACGGGTCCGTGTTTCTTCGTGCGGCACCATTTTGCAAACGGTGTAGGTCCGCTCACGTTGTTCCTGCTTGTATTCGGTAACCATGACCTTGCGGGTCTCAGTCACTCGTTCAGGAACCATCACAGTGCGTTCAACGGTTTCGCACTGAGCCTCACATGCACTTCCGCAAGGAGCACATGCCTGCGCACATGGCTGTGGTCGGCAGACCACAGGCCGACAACAACGGCGCACAACACGCCGGCACGGCCGAGCTTCGGCCATGCTTACCGACAGGGCCAAAGCCACTGCAGGCAACATCAACATCAAACGTCTAAACATCAGCAATCCTCCCATCTTGATCATTGCTTGCACCGTGACAACGCGCCCGGTGACCGATTACAATTTCACCATCGTCAGTCGTTCCGCAAAATCGATCCAATCGACACATCTCACGGAACCTGGACATATTAGACAAGATACGAAGGCTCCGACGCAATGCAAGCAAGCTTTAGAAACTTCGCAACTTTGGGCAATTATAGAAATTGTGCAATTGGGGTTGTGTGGAGCCTGTGGTTCGTATCGATTGGAGCGGCACTGGGGGACGACGTTTCGATCAGCGATATTGAACCGCCGCAGCGTGTGCTGGTGATTTCTCAAGTCACAAGGGTAATGCAGGGAGACACGCCGACAGTGTCCCTGAAACCGGGGCAACTCATGACCTTCACCAAGGCCAACGGTGATTGGCGCTACACGCCTGAGTTTCGTGGCTGGGTGAGCGTGCGGGATGTCATTCCACTTGAGAAGTCGATTGACTATTTCAGCAAAATCATTGGGGAACAACCGTCCTCCGCCGCGTTTCACCATCGTGCGATTGCACAAATTGCCCTGGCGAACTTCGAGAACGCACTTTCCGATATGAATCAGGCAATCGAAGGGGGCGACAAATCCACCTATGCCTATGTGAATCGCGGAATTGTGCAGCGCGAACTGGAAAAGGCGGACCTGGCAATTGAGGATTTCACACAGGCCATCGCCGCAGATCCCACAAACATTCAGGCATTCATTCTGCGAGGCATGTTGTTGCTCGAACAGCAACATACCGAAGCCGCTCTGAACGATTTCGATGCCGTATTGAAGTTGGAAGAGAATCATGCCGAGGCGCTGAACCAACGGGGCGTGGCTCTCCGTTTGCTCGACAAGCCAAAAGAAGCGCTCGCGGCGTTTGAAAAGGCCGTTGAAGCCGCACCGGACTTCGCCGACGCGTATGCCAACCGCGCGTTTGCCCTGTGCCAACTGGGAGAGTTTGAAAAAGCCGTCGCTGATTATGAAAAAGCTCTGGAACTCATGTCTACGCAGCCCGAATTCATGAACGATTATGCCTGGCTTCTGGCGACATGTCGCAATGAGTCCATTCTCAATGCCGATAAGGCCATCGAGTTGGCGGAAAAGGCGTGTGAGCTGTCGGACAAGCCGGACCCCTCGTTTCTCGATACGCTCGCCGCCGCGTATGCCCGCAAAGGGGAGTATAACAAGGCATTTGACACTGCCACCAAGGCGCTCGAATTGGTCTCGTCTGGCAGTCTGGTCGGCGAAATCGACGCGCGACGAGAGTTGTACAATCAGCAGAAGGCCTACACCGAAGAAGAGGTGAAGTAGGACGTTGCCTCGGCGTGAACGCACGCTGGCTTTCGCGTAAACTTCCCAATGTTCGCCGTACCTCACATTGAACATCGAAGCACAACCACATGATTGAAATCACCTGGATTGGCCACTCCTGTTTCGAAATCAAGACGGGCTCACACACGCTGCTGCTCGATCCATTCATCACGGGAAATCCCGCGACAGACCGCGCTGCCGACAGCTTTTCACCCGACTTCATCCTCCTCAGCCACGGTCATGAAGATCATGTGGGCGACACCATCAGCATTGCTAAACGGTGCCGAGCAACGGTCATCACCAATTACGAAATCTTCGAATGGCTGACGAAGCAGGATGTGAAAGCCCATGGCATGCAAATGGGAGGAGAGTTTGGTTTCCCATTCGGCCGAGTCAAAATGACCATTGCCTTCCACGGTTCGGTCTTGCCCGACGGAACATACGGCGGAAATCCTGCGGGATTCATTTTGAAATTGAATGGCCAAAACATTTACTTCGCCGGCGACACGGCCTTGTTCTCGGACATGAAACTCATCGGCGAAGAGGGATTGGATGTCGCCATCTTGCCAATTGGCGACAACTACACCATGGGACCGTCCGATTCTGTTCGGGCGACGAAATTCTTGTCTCCCAAGCAGGTTATCCCGTGCCATTTCGATACCTGGCCTCCCATCGCACAAGATGCTCAGGCCTGGGCACATGAAATTCGCAGTCAAACCATGGCGCAGCCAATCGTTTTGGCGCCGGGAGAGTCATTCCAACTGAACTGAGTCGAAATCGACACCATGCGACCGATTGTTTCCGCAGGCACGGTTCGATATGGTCCACCAGCGCACTATTTGAATTCTGTTTCGCGTTTCGTTGAAGAGAACTGAGGAGAGAGTCTTGGCCGAACGTGTTGTCATTATTGGCTCGGGACCGGCAGGTTGGGCTGCCGCAATTTATACTGCTCGTGCGAGCCTGGAGCCCCTGCTGATTGAAGGGGAAGCGAATCAGGAAAACTTTGACCTTGGTCGGCCACCACTGGGTCAATTGATGATTACCACCGAAATCGAGAACTATCCCGGCTTCCCGGCCGGTAATCTCGAATCGTATTTGAAGGGTGCCATCGACGAGTCGCGTCAGCATATGCTCGGTCCACACTCCGGCCACGGAGTCAGCGGCCCGGAGCTGATGGCTCTCATGCAGCAGCAGGGCATCAACTTTGGCACGCGCGTGCTGTCCGAAGACGTCACGAACGTCGACCTGTCCGGACATCCATTCAAGCTCACGACAAGCTCTGGCAACGTCATCGAAGCCAATTCGCTGATTATTGCCACCGGAGCCCGTGCGAATTACCTCGGCCTCGAATCGGAGAAGACTTTCAAGAACCGCGGCGTGTCCGCATGTGCTGTCTGTGATGGTGCCATGCCCCGCTTCCGCAACAAGCCGCTCGTCGTGGTGGGCGGTGGTGACAGTGCTATGGAAGAGGCCACCTACCTCACGAAATTTGCGTCGAAGGTTTACATCGTTCACCGCCGCGATGAGTTCCGCGCCAGCAAAATCATGGCACAACGTGTCATCGAGAATCCCAAAATCGACGTCAAATGGAACTCCGTCGTCGACGAAGTCCTCGGTGATGATCAAAACGGCGTGACGGGCGTTCGCATCCGCAGCACGCTCGATGACTCTGTAACAGAGGAACTGGAAGCCAGTGGTTACTTCGCCGCGATTGGACATACACCCAACACGGAATTCCTCGGCGGTCAGGTCGACACCACCGACAAAGGCTACATTGTGTGGCCGGTGTCACACCGCACGAACACGACGGTCGAAGGTGTGTTCGCCGCCGGAGACTGCGCCGACGACCACTACCGTCAGGCCATTACCGCTGCCGGTTCAGGATGCTCTGCCGCCCTTGATGCAGAACGCTGGCTCGCAGCCAAAGGACTGGATTAGCACCGCTTACTCACCCGCAGCCAGAAGACTTAGAGAAATTCCGTTGGCGGAAACGTCTGTTCGTCTTGTGTGGGACGCAGCATTCCTGATCGCCAGTGTCCGCGCAGCTGTTTCACGACGCTTTCAAATTCCGCAGCCTGAAACGGTTTGGTGAGGTAAGCTTCCACGCCCAGTTCATTCAGCCCGTCCTGCTCGGAACGAGCCTCCCCGGTCATGATAATGACCGGGGTCTTGGCCAGCGCATCGCTGTTGCGAATTCCGGCGAGAATTTCGATTCCATTCAGCCCGGGCAGAATTAAGTCGAGCAGCACTAAATCAGGGGAGGGTGCACGCGAAAATCGCCCTTCCTGGGTCAGATATTCCATGGCTTCCTGACCATCGCTAATCCACGTTAAGCGATGGTCGAACTGCTGCCCACGCACAGCCTGCGCCGCCAGCTTGGCAGCCATGAGGCTGTCTTCCACCAGCAGGATTTCCATCGGACGACCAATGGTCTCTAACGGCACTGTCACTCTCCCCAATTCAAAGGCGAACAACTCCAGCCTACCTTAGAGGGCTCATCAATGCCAGAGAATATGGAGGCTGCGATTGAAGGGTGGGAAGTGCTGTGGCTAACGCCTTACTTGCTGTCACAAGTTTTCGTGAGAAACTTGTTATCGCGTTTGCGGTTCTGGTGCCCCATTCAGCAGTTTAGCGTCCGGCGAGCCTGGTGGCTGGTCGAGGGCGAGGAAGGCGAACAGGTCGGCGAGTTGCTGGGGCGTCAGTTGCTTTTCCAACTCGTCCGGCATGAGCGAGACCTCGCTGGTTTTGTACTCCTCGATTTGGTCGCGCGGGATGATTTCCCGCTTGCCTCCCTGGATCTTCAAAATGACCTGTGTGTCGCTTTCTTCGACCGGGAGACCGGTGAGGACGCGGCCATCATCCACCGCGAGAATACGGGCCTGGTATCCGGGGCCAATGACGGCGGAAGGATCAAACACGTTCATGAGCAGTTGATCCCAGTTGTTGCGGCCATTGCGGGTAATGTCCGGTCCCACGTCGGCACCTTCGCCATAAATCTTGTGGCACTGGGCACAAATCTTCGTGAACACGGCTTGCCCCTGTACGGGATCACCGGGCGTGCCTTTGAGGACGTCCCGCATTTTGTAGAACACCTGCTCACGGTTGGGATTACGCCCCTCCCGAATAGTGCCGTAGATTTCCTTGAACTGCTTTTGAATGGCTTCGTCCTGGAAGGAGGCGACGCGTCGCAGCTGATTGACATTCAACGATTCTGCGGGAATTTGCTTGGCTGCAATCGCTTTGAGAAGCGGTCCCGACCAGAGGGGACGCTGCGAGAGAACTTCAATGGCTTTGGGGGCCACGTCTGGCGAAAGCTTTGGGATTTGTTCCAGGAGTAGTGCAGCCACGCTGGGATCAACGTAACGGCCCAACGTTGCAATCAAGTTTCCCTGGAACTCCGGTTCAACTTTTTCCTGACTCAAAAGTCGACGGGCGATGGCAATGGTCTCCTTGTCTTTTGCAGCCACCAAGGCCTGGAAAGCGGCCAGTTGTTGCTCCTGCGATGTTGCCTTCATTGCCTCTCCCCGGACCACTTTCAGCCCATTAGCATCACCCCAGGCGGCAGTCAGGAGGGCGGCATCGAATCGCAGCGAGTTCGCGTCATCGGCCACGATTTCATTCAACCGCTCGCCAAGTTCTTTTTTCAGCGACTGGACACGCTCGTCAGGCAAGGAGCGGTTTTGCACATGCGTTGTCAGGACATTCAAACACTTCCTCGCCGTGTTTTCATCAGCGTCGAGGACCAAGTCGAGCAGTGTTACCACACTATCAACGTCCGGAGCCGCGTCATCAGCCACCAATCGAAATGGCGAAGCAAACAACAAGAGGGCGGACAGAATGGCGAAGAGGATTGAACCACGAAATCCACAAACAAGACGAATGCCGCGTCCAGAACTCAATTCCACCATCACTCTTCTACCTGTTCGTGTCTTTCGTGCCGTTCGTGGTTCAAAAAACCAACCGCTGAACTGTCGCCTTCGGATGAGCACCGAAGTTAACAAGTAACCCCAACTGAGAGCCAGTCGCCTTGAGGTAGTTCAGCACCTGAGCCAAATGTTCCGGGGCAATGGCCTTCACTGCCTTCAATTCCACGATAACTGCGTCAAAGCAAATGAAATCGGGCCGGAAGACCTGAGTCAGAGTCTGCTCTTTGTAACCGAGTTTCAGTTCGGGCTGAGCAACAAATGGAATTCCTCGACGAGCAAACTCGATCGCGAGGCACTTCGGATAAACACTCTCGACAAACCCACAGCCCATCTCACGGTAGACCTCAAAAATGGCCCCGTTAATGGCGTAGCACTCGTCCTTGTAAAGAATCCCAGACTCTGTTCCCTCGTCATGCCTCACAACTGAAACCAGAAAATCGAAAATCCCCACCAATCACTACCATCGCAACTTACAAGGACGCGGACTTGGCGTGATGTCATCCGTTGTGTTTACTGGGCGCCCGACTACTCCGTCGCCACTTACTAGAAATCGACGAAGTCGAAGAAGAACAGGGCTGCCGCCTGTGTGGCGGGGATTCCATCTGCGGAGCCAACGATTCGGCCTTCCTTACGGACCGATCCCCCTGATTCGATGCGGCCTTTGATGGTCCCATTCACGCGGACATCACCATTCGATTCCACGCGCCCGGCAATGCTGCCCCCTTTACGGATGTCGCCATTGCTTTCAATGCTGCCGACAATAGAACCGCTAATGCGAATGTCTCCGTTACTTTCGAACCGGCCCACAATGCTCCCTTTAATGCGGATGTCGCCATGACTTTCCACCCGGCCTACGAGCGTTCCGTTCGACCGGATGTCACCACCGGCGTAGGCCAGACTGGGCAGGAAAATCAAAACCGTCGCGAATAGATAGCGGCTCATGGTTGGGTATCCCTTCTATTTTGAACAAGTGGCTCTGAACCCGCCGGATCTCAGAACCATGGTCGTGTCTTCTGGCTGTGGTTGCCTACCAGTTCCACTTCAACACCAGTTTGAGCAACCACCTGGTGAATGGAGTGAGTCTTGTGCGGTTGTAGGCATCACCGAGTTTGCGGATGGCTTCCGCCTGCGTGGGATAAGGGTGAATGGTGGACGCGATTTTCTTCAGGCCAATTCCATGTTTCATGGCGAGTGTGATTTCCGAAATCAAGTCGCCTGCGTGGGCCGCGACAATGGTGGCGCCGACAATTTTGTCCGTCCCTTTTTTGACATGAACTTTGACAAACCCTGCGTGTTCGTCGTCCAGGAAGGCTCGATCGACTCCTGACAATTCCTGCACAAACGTGTCGATGGAAATGCCTCGGGCTTCAGCTTCACCTTCGCTCAGGCCCACATGGGCCACTTCGGGAGCCGTGTATGTCGACCAGGGGATGAGTAACTGGCTCATACGCGACCGCCCGACGAACAGCGCGTTTTGAATGACAATCCTGGCCATGAAGTCGGCGGCGTGGGTGAATTTGTAGGGGGAGCAAATGTCTCCCGCGGCATAAACCTGACGATTTGTCGTCTGCAGGTAGTCGTTAACGACAATACCCGTTTTCGAAGTTTCAACCCCCATTGCAGTGAGATTTAAACCTTCAATGTTCGGGGTCCGTCCGACCGCGACGAGAATTTCATCGAAGCTACGCTCGAGTAACTCGCCATTAGCGCCACGTGCGGTGATGACTTTCCCATCCTCCTCCTGTGAGACGCGTTCCACGCGGCACTGGAAGAGGATTTCGACACCGTCATTCGTCATTGACTGAGCGACGAGTTCGCTGGCCTGTGCGTCATCGCGGGAGAGAATGCGTGGTCCTCCTTCGAACAGAGTGACATTCGTTCCGAACCGTGCAAATGCCTGCGCCATTTCGCAACCAATCGGCCCACCACCAATGACGGCGAGGCGACGCGGTTGTTCGGTCAGGGAAAACAGCGTTTCATTGGTCAAGTAGCCGACGGCAGCGAGGCCGGGGATATCGGGAACATGTGCCCTGGCGCCAGTGCAGACGACCGCCTTCCAAAAACTGATTGGAACATCATTGACGACCACTGATTGGCCGTCATCTGCGAATGCGGCATCGCCGAGAAAGACATCGACGCCCAAACCCTGAAACCGTGCTGCAGAATCATGATGAGCGATGTGCGAACGCTGTGCCCGCATTCGTTCCATAATGGTCGGAAAATCGACTTCGATTGGCTCGGAGATACGGACACCGAGCTTGGAGGCCGTTCGCACCGCATGAACACGTCGGGCCGCTGCTATCAGCGATTTGGAAGGGACGCAACCGGTATTCAGACAATCACCCCCCAGCAAGTGTTTCTCGATGAGTGCCACTTTCGCCCCGAGACCCGCCGCGCCGGCTGCAGAAACGAGCCCGGCTGTTCCTCCACCAATCACAACGAGGTCGTAGCGTCCCTGTGGGCGGGGATTCTCCCAACCCGGTGGATGCACCAGATTCACGAGGTCCTGATTGTATTTGTCGTCCGGGGAAATCATGCGGTTATGTCGAGTCGCTGTTTTGCGCGTCCGGGCTCGGATGCGAAATTCTTGGGAAAAGTGACGACTTGCTGAGGCGTTTGACGAGCAGGGGAAAAAGTCCCAGCAGAATGAATGCAGTGAGCAACTGTGGAGTAAGAATGCCACTCACGCCTTGTGCTGCGAGAGTGTTGAGATCGGGAACTGATGCTCCCGCATACACGTAGACCGCCGTTCCAGGCAACATTCCGATTTGACTCACAACCCAGAACTGCCACAGCGGAATTGATGTCAGTCCCATAACGAGATTAATCACGAAGAATGGCACCAATGGAATGAGCCTGAGTGTGAACAGGTAAAAGCCCCCCTCTCGCTCGATGAGCTCGTTGAAGGACTTCACCTGTTTTCCAAATCGTGCCGCGACGGCACTCCGCAGCAAATAGCGACTCGTCAGAAATGCAATGCTCGCACCGGCGGTCGACGCAAAACTGACGAGTAGTAGTGCACGCCAGAATCCGAACAGCCAGGCAAAGACGAGCGTCATGGGAGTTGCCCCGGGAAGCGAGGCCCCGGTCACGGCCACATAAATGCAGAACGCCACCAGATAAACCGCCACCGGATGGTTCGTTTGAAACTGACGAAACTGAACCTCTCGCGCGGCCAGTGCTTCCAGAGTGAGGTCATCCCGCAGAAAGTAACCAGCCGTGACAATCACGGTCGCAACGACGAGCAATACGACAACACGCTCTGGCGACCACGTTGGCGCACCGGCTGGCTGTAGTTCGCCTTGGGGCACCTCCGTCGGCGGTAAGTTGTCGCTGTTCATTGTGCCAGCTCGGTGGAAACGTAATCTCTGACTCAGCCACACATTGTCACGAAACGGCCTCACGAAACAAAGTGAAGAGTGAGTGGAGAGAAATCGTGACGTAAGCCTTGAACGTCCTCTGCGTGATGTTTCGCACAACCGCAGAGAGATCCGAGCATCCTAGTGACGGTATTCGCGGTTCTCGTCTTTCCCGAGAATCAATGGTTTGGACGCGACGGCACCCGGAAAGCACTGGGCCGAGGCACCCTCACTCAACTTAGCTGGCGGCCTTGCCTGCGGAAATCGGGATGATGTCCTGCCGCGAGGGGGCGTGGTACAGGCGTTGATAGAGCGGACACGTTTCCAGCAGTTGCTCATGGGCACCGCTGGCCACGATTTTGCCATTTTCAATGACGACAATGCGGGTCACAAAATCGAGCAAACTCTTAGACATGGAATGCGTCACGAGGAAGGTTGTTCGATCTTTGACGAATTCCTTGAGGGTCTGGTGAATGAGCGTTTCACTTTCGGCGTCGGTCGCGGAAGTCGCTTCGTCCAGAATGAGAATAGCAGGATTCCGCAAAATCGCACGGGCGAGCGCAATGCGTTGTCGCTGACCGCCGGAGAGTTCCTTCCCCTTCTCGCCAATGACGGTATCGAAGCCCTGCGGCATTGATTCAATAATCGGCGTCAAATGCGCGCGTTTGGCCGCTTCCGCGACTTCTTCATCAGAAGCGGTGGGTCGCCCGTACCGCACGTTTTCCCTGATTGTTTGATCGAACAGCAACGTGTCCTGCGTGACGACACCGATTTGGCTGCGCAAATCGTCGAGTTTCACGTCGGTGATGGGAATTCCGTCGATGAGAATCGATCCCACATCCGGGTCGTAGTAACGCGGCAACAGGTTGAGTAACGTCGATTTCCCGCAGCCGTTTTGTCCCACCACGGCAATGACTTCGCCGAATTCGGCTTTCAGCGTCATGTGATCGAGTACAAGCCCACGCTGCGTACCAGCGATGCGTGTATGGTACTGGAATGAAATGTCGCGGAACTCAATTTCTTTGCTATGACGTGGTAGCGTTTTGGGAGCCTCAGGATCAACAATTTTCGTTTCCTGATGCATCATGGCGTCAATGCGGTCAATCGCGGCAGCAGCCCGCTTGAGTCGGGCAAATCCGGCGGAGAGTTTCCGGCAGGGGTCCAGCATCCCGACCAGCATGGCGTACAACAGGGTGAGTGTGGAGGGACTCATAACGTCTTCTGTCAGCCGCACACCCCAAATGTGCGTCTGGCCGCGCAACACCAGATACGCGCCGGGAACGAGTGCGAGGAACATGGCCATCAACCCCAGCAGTTCCAGCAGCGGTTTGGCAGCCGCGTCAATTTTCACCACACGCATCGCCTTGGAGAAATAGCGCTGATATTCGTTGTCGAAATCTCCGCGATGCTTCTTCTGAGCATTGAACGCAATGACCACCTTGAGCCCCTCGAAGGTCTCTTCCAGCACCTTATAGATTTGCGACATGCTCTCCATCATGCGGCGACTGGCCCGCTTCAGCATTTTGCCGAAGCTGTTCAGGAACAGCCCGAGCAGCGGGATGAACAGCAACGACAGCAGCGTCAGCCGCCAGTTGATGTACAGCGCAAACCCCATACAGGCAATGCACTTAAGTGGCTCGCGTATCATGCGGCCACCGAGCAGGGTGATCCCTTGCGAGAGTTGCTCAGAATCGAACGTGAAGCGGGACATCAGACCAGGCGTGCCTTCGCTCGCCAGCGTCTGGTAGTCGAGTCCTAACACCTTTTTGAGCATGTCTTTGCGCACACTCATGACCACAGATTCGGCGACATTTCCGACCAGGACATCCTGGAAGAAAATGAACACGCCTTTGACAGCGGTCGCAAAAATGAGCAGGCCAATAATCCAGGCAAACGTGTGGAAGTCGTTGTTCGGCACCCACGGCATGACGTAATGCTGCAGCAAATTGAACTGATAGAGCGTCTGCCGTTCTTTCGCCAAATTGTCGGCCCAGTTCAGCTGCTGGTGCATCATGTCGATGCGGCGGGAATCAGATGGGCCGACTCCTTCTGCATCGAGTTGAGCGAAATCTTTCTCCAGCTGGGCCAGCGCCGTGGAAATACTCTCCTCTTCGGCTTCTGCGGTTGCAATTGTCTCATTGACATACGTCTTCAAATCCTTCTGTTCCAGCAGGATTTTGACGACGGGAAAGGCGACCGAGAGGTTGGCTCCCCAGAGTGCAGCGACCAATACACCCAGCAGCACCGATCCCCAAATGCGGTAACGGTAGGGGTATAAATGGGGCAATAACTTGGTAAAGCTCTCCACGTGACCTTCCCTGGACGTCTGGAGCAATGTCTTCCGGCGCAGCGCATACCGAGCGCCTCTGCCACAAAAGACCATATACCCCGAATCGCCAATACGTGTCCAGATGAGCCCGAGCGGCTAGAATCAACCAAAGCCCCCTGGCTCCTGAATCCTAACTCCTGCATCCTCCCCCCAATGGGTTACCGCAATTTACGTCAGTGCGTCGATGATCTTGAGAAATCAGGGCAGCTGCGCCGTGTCACGGAAGAGGTTGATCCTTACCTCGAAGTCGCGGAAATTCAGCGGCGGGTGTATGCCAACGGCGGTCCGGCACTGTATTTCGAGCGTGTCAAAGGCTGTCCGTTTCCGCTGGTCAGCAACCTGTATGGAACGCCGGACCGGATTCGCTTCCTGTTCCGTGATTCACTCGAACTCGTCAAACGCCTCGTCGAGTTGAAAGTTGAACCCGCGGTCGCCCTCAGAGCTCCGTGGCGATACTTGCGAGCCTTCCCTGTCGCCTGGGCGATGCAGCCCAAGTATGTTTCGCGCGGGCCCATTCTCGATTGTGAATCCACGCTCGATCAGCTCCCGCAAATGACGTCGTGGTCCCGGGACGGCGGGCCGTTTATTACGCTCCCGGCGGTTTATACAGAGCATCCCGCGCAGCCCGGTTGGCAGAAGTCAAACCTCGGGATGTACCGCGTCCAAATGGCGGGGAACGAGTATCAGCCCAACCGGCAAATTGGTCTGCACTATCAGATTCATCGCAGCATTGGCGTGCATCACAGTGCGGCCATTGACCGGGGCGAGGTGCTCAAGGTTAACATTTTCGTTGGCGGTCCGCCCACCATTCCGCTGGCCGCCGTCATGCCGTTGCCGGAAGGACTCTCCGAACTGACATTCGCCGGAGCACTCAGCGGTCATCGGATGCGGCTCGTGCGACAGTCGGCGGGATTGCCTTTGCTCGCCGAAGCGGACTTCTGCATTTGCGGCACCATCGACCCGAACCAGCAACTGCCGGAAGGCCCCTTTGGTGATCACCTGGGCTACTACAGCCTCACGCACGACTTCCCCGTCATCAACGTCGACCGCGTGCTCCACCGGAAAGATGCCATCTGGCCGTTCACTGTCGTCGGTCGTCCGCCGCAGGAAGACACGTCGTTTGGTGACATCATTCACGAAATAACCGGCCCGGCCATTCCGTCGGTCCTCCCCGGCGTAAAAGCCGTCCACGCTGTCGACGAAGCGGGCGTGCATCCTTTGCTGCTCGCCATTGGCAGCGAACGGTATGTGCCGTACGCCGCCCAGCGTCGCCCGCAGGAACTGCTCACCCAGGCCAACGCCATTCTCGGCCAGGGACAACTCTCACTCGCCAAGTACCTGCTCATTGTCGCCGGACAGGACAACCCCGACCTCGACATCCACAACATGCCGGCGTTCTTCAAACACCTGCTCGAACGCATCGACTGGACCACCGACCTGCATTTTCAGACGAACACGACCATCGACACGCTCGACTACTCGGGGCACGGATTCAACGCCGGCTCCAAAGTTGTCATGGCCGCCGCCGGAGAACCACGCCGCAGCCTGTCAACCGAACTCCCATCAGGCATTTCGCTCCCCAACCAATTCTCCGACGCCCGCCTCTGCCTACCCGGCATTTGCGCGATTCAGGCCCAAAAGTACGAACCCGGCAACACCGACGCCAATCAGCTCGCCAGCGCCATTTCGCCTGAGCATCCACTCCGCAACATCCCGCTGCTACTGCTCGTCGATGATGCCCAGTTCACCGCCCGCACCCTGGCCAACTTCCTGTGGGTGACTTTCACCCGGTCCAACCCCGCCACCGACATCCACGGCGTCGATTCATCGATTCAAGACAAACACTGGGGCTGCCAAGGTCCATTAATCATCGACGCCCGCATCAAACCCCACCACGCCCCACCGCTGGTGGAAGACCCGGAAGTTACTCGCCGTGTTGATGCGCTGGGCGCGAAGGGGAAGTCGCTGTTTGGGTTGGTTTGATGGTGTTGCATTTCATACGCAACCGATTACGACTAAAGTGACCTGATGCAACGCAGATGGAGGGTTCAGCGGTGAATATGTCAGAATTCTACATCGACCTTAAAAAGTCGTTCCCCACACTTGAGCGCGCGCCCATAGTCGAGGCTGTTATTCAGTGGAAAGCCGTACCGTCAGTCGAACTGCAAGAAGAAGCGTTGCGAAATCAATTGGCAACGGCATTTCAAGAATATGGAATCGAGCGACAACGGGATATTCACGCCATCTTCAAGGAATCGCCGAGTGGATCGGAAATGGGCCATTCGTGGATTTGGCAAGGATTTCGTTTGACGAAACTCTCGGGGGACAAACCTGAGTTTGTAGCACAGTTTACTCGCAAAGGCCTTGTTTTCAGTCAGCTTGCTCCCTACCGGAACTGGGAAGGCTTTATTGGGGAAGCGAATCGATTCTGGTCAGAATTCCGTGATGTTTGCCGTCCAACTCAAATCGATGGCATCAGCACGCGGTTTATTTCACAGGTTCTGGTTTCAAATGCTGATGAAGCAGGCGAATACATTGAAGTGGCGGCACAGCCGCTCAAACAAATTGGGATTTCCACGTCAAATTTTTTCCACCAAGATAAGGCCGAACTGCGGGGTGTCCCCTACAATGTGACACTAGTGCGCGCTGTTCAGGCAGGAAAAGACGCCGATCGTTCTCTACTCATTGTCGATATTGATGTCAGCACACGTGAGCCACTTGTCGAATTCGACGCGGCGGAACAGACGCTTCGAGAACTTCGATTCATCAAGAATGAGATTTTCTTTACAGTAATGAAAATGGCTCGTGAGAAGTTTGGAGGACTTTCGACATGACGACAACCCAATATGCTGGCGTTAGCGATGCAGCCAAGACATTAATGTGCGTCCAAGATGAACTGGTCAACCGGCGCGAAGAGACTGTTACGCTCTCTTCTCAGTTGCTCGCTGACCAACTCATTGATGTCTTTGAACAGTGCTCATTGCCGAATTGGGACGGAGACGGGGCAACTCCGGTCGAAGTGGAAGCCCTGGCCGTGGCGAAGGAACTGGTTGAGTCGCTGCCTTCCGCGTATCAGGTACCAACAGTTTCTGGTGAGCCCGACGGGCACGTGAGTCTTGAATGGTATGCCAATCAAAGGCGACTTCTTTCGTTGAGCATTGCCCCTCATGGACGGGTCTATTGGGCTGCACTGATAGGATCAGAAGATCCTCGGGGTTCATTTCAGTTTCATGGGGCGGTTCCTGAAATCCTGCTTCTGCTCATGCGACGAGTCTGCAAGCAATGATCGACCCCGGAAATGTACCGCCAGTCGAAGAGAGCGAACTGCTGGCACGCGTCATCTTGAACAGTGGCGAATTCCGAAAGGGCAACAACACCATCAAACCACAGGCGTTCATTCCCTACCGGCATGTCGAGTTGTCCGTAAACCGACACCGCGATTGCTCGAACGAAGAAATGTGGACGCTTTGCAGACAAGTCGCCAGTGCCAGGGACAAACAGCTTTACGGTCTCACAAACATCCTGGCAGAGAACTGCAGACAGATTGAATTGGATGTCGTCAAAGCCCCGATTGCAGGTAACCCCAACCACGCCAACGTCGTCGGTTACCCGGAAGCAAAAGAAGATCAAATACTTCTCGGTCAGAAGTTAGCAGCCAACGCTTCATTGCTGCAAACCCCTCCGGAGGATTCTGATTCAATTTGAACAGCATGAGATGCTCCCAACCAGCGGCACACTCCGCGTAGCATCACCCACCGCTTTCCCGTAAAGTCCTCTGAGGTCCAATCCCCACGGAGGAAGTCATGAGTCGTTTGCTGCTGTTGTTTGTTTTGCTGGTCGCCACCTCAGGAATTGCCACGGCTGGGGACTGGCCGCAGATTTTGGGGCCGCAGCGGAACGGCATTGCGACTGAGGAAAAGCTGGCGAAGAAGTGGCCGGTTGGGGGGCCGCCGGTTGTCTGGGAACGATCTGTGGGGCATGGGTATGCGGGCGTGGCTGTGGAAGGTGAGCGGGCGGTTTTGTTTCATCGTGTGAAAGATGAGGAAGTCACCGAGTGCCTCAATGCCAACACCGGCGAAACGCTTTGGAAGCAGGCACACGCCACTGACTTCTACCCACAAGTCGGCGGCGCTGATGGTCCACTTTGTGTTCCGGTCATTTCGCAGGGACATGTCGTCACGTTTGGGGCTCAAGGTGTGCTCAGCTGCTTCAAGCTCGATTCCGGTGAAGAGTTGTGGACTCGGAAAACTCATGAAGACTACGGGGCACTCGAAGGCTACTTCGGTGCGGGAGCGACTCCCATTGTCGTCGGTGAGTTGGTGTTGGTGAACGTGGGAGGATCGAAAGAGGAAGCCGGGGTTGTGGCATTCGATTTGGCCACCGGTGAGACGAAATGGACCCGCACCGCCGAACCGGCAAGTTACTCAGCACCGGTGGAAGTCACGCTGGAAGGCATCCCACACGTCCTGATGATTACCCGCTACAAGTGCATTTTGTTTGAAGCAGAGTCTGGAGCCGCGCGGTTCGAAATCCCGTTCGGTCAACGCGGACCGACGGTGAATGCCGCCACGCCGCTGGTCATCGACAACAAGCAACTCTTCCTGACCGCCAGCTACGGCATTGGCTCCGTCCTGGCTGATTTCGACATTCTCCACTACAGCCCCGTCTGGGAGGACGACGCACCGCTGGCCACGCAGTATTGCACGCCCATTCACCAAAACGGACTGCTGTACTGCATTGACGGTCGCGAAGACCAGCCCCCCGCCGACCTGAAGTGCATTGAACTGAAGACCGGCAAGCTGAAGTGGGTTGAACACAACTTCGGCTACGGCACCGTACTCTTCGCTGATGAAAAACTCATCATTCAAAAGAACGACGGCGATGTCATTCTCGCTCATGTCGACGAAACAGGGTACCGGCAATTGAGCCACGCCAAGCTGCTGTCGGGTGAAGTGCGGGCGTTGCCAGCCCTCTCGAATGGTCGCCTGTTCATCCGGGATGCCAAGACCTTGAAGTGCGTCGACATCGGTCTGAAGTAAACCGCCATCTTTCAACTGGCCTCCACTCGCAGCCAAGTCCTTGGAAGACGGCGAGTTAGGGTCGCTGCGACTCGTCTTGTGACCAATTGGCGAATTGCGGTAGATTTCCCGGACTACCGCACCTGCCCCGCCTCCGTTTTGTAATGAGCGGCGTGGCCAGAGTGTGCTTTCACTTCGTCGATTTATTTCGCGTACAGGCATGGATGCCATGAACGGATTGGGATTTATCTCCTCGTGGGGACGCCAGTTGGCGTCGACCTCCTTCGCCAGACACTGGCTGGTGCAGCGGTTGTGGACATGGCTGTCTGCCGTTGCGTGGGGCAAGCTCGCCTCTGGATTCTGCTTCGCCTGCCTGCTGCTCATTGCGATCGCCCGGTTCTGCCTGCAGTTTGGTTTTCACACCGAAACACTGGCTGCCCTCGCAGTTGCATCTGGGGGCGTGGCTGCAGCGGGTATGCTGCTGAGAAGTCATCTAAACCGCATTCCGCTGTTTGCGTGGTGGTGCGTCGCGGGTGCCTGGAATCTGCTCGTTCCGACACTGCTGCATTCCATGACGGGCAGTCTGTCGGGCGTGGCGTGGTCGCAATTCTCTTCCGATGCCCATTCCATTTTCCTGCTCTCCTTCGTCGCCGTGCTGACACTGGGGCCGCTGTTTCTCATCGCCGTTCACTTCTGTTCTTTCTGGACGCAGGAACGCTCTAGCGCAGTTGCAGCATTCGTCGGAATGACACTCGCCCTGTTTCTGGTACCTCTTTCCGTCGTTCCGTGGCTCGGCACGACTTGGCTCGCTGGTATCCTGTCCGCCATCACATTCGCGCTGGCCATTTCCGAATGGATGACCAAGCCACAACCCACGTCCGATGCAGCGATTGAACCACTCTCCACCGGCGAGTTCGTGAGTCAACTCGCTCTCGTATGTGTTCTCGGTGTACTGCTACCAGCAGCGTTTCACGTGGCGCATCAACTCGTCACGGCGAGTTTATTTTCCAGTGCGGCACTGTTCGGAGGCATTTGCTTTGGCGCTGCTGCATGCATGTTCTTCGGCAGCCAGCGGACGTCGGTGATGACTCAACTCGTCATCCTGTCGATTGCATGTGCTGCACTGCTCGCCAGTTATCCACTGCTGACCGCCGCTCACTTGCAACTGTCCACATTCGTCAGCAGCCCGTGGAAATTGTTTGGTGCCCGACTCGCGTTGACGTCGCTATTCACTCTCCCAATGGGATGGTTGCTTGCGTCTTCATTCCGCCAAATTGCGGGCTTGGAAGTTCGTCAAACAATTGCCGTTGCACTTCTCTCGGCTGGGGTGCTGTGTGGACTCATCGCACCTTGGGCACCTGCGGCTGCGTTCGCCTGCGTTGCCTGGGTGGCACTCGTCGCTGTCACACTGACTTGGGGATACGATTGGACACAAACGAAGAGCTTCGCCTGGGGCGTTCGTCCTGTGGCAGCACTGACCTATTGCTGTGCGATCCCCGCCATTCTTTTGACGCTATCGAATTACACGCCCGAGCACTCGGAGCGTCTGCTGTTTTCCTCACAAACGTTTTACGCCGTGAGAACCGGGACCGAATACAACTGGCTGACCCAGCTCGATGACCATCGCCTCGTGGCGCAGTATGAAAACTCCAGCGACCGCTGGAGCGTGTGGCGATTTCGCGCGAATCAGTACGAAATTCAGCACAACGGCATTACTACGGCACTCGCCGCTTCGCCCCATTCCACTGGGCCGCTCAGCCCCAACGAAATTGTGCCGGTTGCTCTGCCGCTGACGCTGGCCAAACAGCCAGACCACGTGCTACTGCTGGGACTCAATGGGCCCACGATGGTGACGACGGCACTGGAGTTTCCCGTGCGTTCGGTTACGGTTGTCGAGCCGAGTGCTCAGGCGGTGGAGCTTTCGCAGCATCTGGACGAAGAATTCGGTGATGGAGTATTCCGCGACGACCGCGTTCAGGTCGTGAACGTGCCGACTCAATTGGCCATGGCGACCGCCGCCCCGCAAAAGTACGACGTGGTCGTCGCCAGTGCGTCTCAGGCCGCCGGGATGTCATTACAGGCCAACTACACGGTCGAATTCTACGCGAATGTCAAACAGCACCTCACAGAGGGTGGTGTTTTCTGTCAGCGGCTTGCTTACTTCGATCTCGGCCCGCAAGTCGTCCGCGATGTCTCAACCTCACTGTCCGAAGTCTTCGAAAGCGTTTCACTGGTCGAGACCTCGCCAGGTGAGTTGTTGTTCCTCGCGACGCCTCGCACAACGGAACTGGTCACTGAAGAATGGGTCGAGCGGCTCCAGGCCGAACACTGCCGCCGGGTCTTTGCACGAGTTGGCTGGGACTGGTCAGTTGCGACGCGAATGAGCTATCTGTCCGCCGAGTCCTTTCGTGAGTACTGCGAAAAGGGACAGGCGTCGACGGTCGACAATCCCCACCTGAGTTGGCAGTTCCCGCTGGAAATCGCCCGCTGGGATGCCAAGGCCCTGCAAACTCGCGAAAGTCTTGCCGCACACGCCGCCGCTCTCGGATCGGGACTGACCGAGATTGAGAATCCTGAGGACATTGCTCATCGCCTGGATGACGTGCAGCAGAAATACAAAGTCATGGCGAACAATCCCGACCATTACTGGGCATACCGCAAAGTTCTCAAGCAGCGTCTCCAGGACCGACCACGTACGGAACTCGTCCAAGTGCGGCATGAAGGTCTCAAGCGCGCCTTGCACTCGGAAGACGCACGCCGCAAGGACTACCTCGAAACGCTGGGTCAAATCGCACAGACAGAACATCCCACCGCCGCCGACATCGAAGCCCTCACGCAATTCTGTGCACCGTATGATCCACTTCTCTCGGACTTCGCCCACTTTGAAGCGGCACACCTTTATTCGAAATCGAAAGATGGTGACCCCCGACTGGCATACAACCACTGGCTGCACAGCGTGCTCTATGCTCCCCCGGAAGATCGCTCCGTCCGAAATGTTTGTGCGGCACTGCAAATGCTGAATCAGTTCCCGGAAAGTGTCGAGACACCAGTTGACCGTTGGGACCACATCAACGCCTTGCTGGAAGTCATGGAACGCCGCTGGGTGATGAGAATGCAGTCATCAGACCGTACGAATTACGAACCCATCGACACCAACCGCAGCATTAAGGCGGTGCAACTGGCCGTGGAAACACTCGACGAACTGGTCGACGACGTCCCCGTGAGCCAGGAAGACTGGAACATTCGGAAGGCCGTCATCGAAGACTCGCTCCTCCGTCCACTCCGCGCCGAACGTTCACTCCAGGCCAGCCGCTACAGCGTGAAGCCGAATTTGAATTAGCCGCCCCGCGCTGCACTTCAGCCTGAAGAACTGTCATAATGCTGCCGTCGCGAATTCCTACCGCGACAGCTCATTGAAACCGTTCATGACACAGGTTGCAGTATGTGGCGCTGGATTTTTCGAACCGTGTTGATCGCGGCATGCATGGGATGCAGCTTTCCGGCAGTTGCCGATGATATTGCGCCGCTCGCGCAACTACAGCAGCGGGTGTTCGACGTAGCGGAGCAGACATCGCCAGCGGTTGTCAGCATTGCGCTGGTCGTCTTGGAAAAAGAGGACTCCCTTCCTCCCGGATTTGATCCTTTTAACGCAATGGTGAATCCCGACGAGGTGGGACCGGTGGCTGAGGGGTTTGGCAGTGGCGTAGTTCTGCGAGTAGATGATTCGCAAGACCTGCTGGTGCTGACAAACCATCACGTTATTACCAGTCAGATTGGGTTCGACGACACCATCCAACAGAAAATCTTCGTACGCACGGTTGGTGGGCACACGCTAGAGGCCGTTGTGCATGCGTTTGACCCTCGCAGCGACCTGGCCGTGTTACGTTGTCGTCTCAATGGACTGACCGCTGAAACGCTCAAGATACAGCCTCCGACATTCCGGGAGGAACCAACCTACCGCAAGGGAGAGTTTGTCCTCGTGCTGGGAAATCCACTGGCGATTGCCCGGGACGGAAACTGCAGTGTGGCCTGGGGCATGATCAGCAATATCTCGCGGCGACCTGCGGGGGAAGTCGAAGATACTGTGAATTCCGAAGTCACCATTCATCAACTCGGCACGCTGCTGCAACTCGACGCGCGCCTGCCTCTGGGAATGAGTGGTGGAGCCGTGCTTGATTTGGACGGACACCTCATTGGGCTGACCACGTCCATGGCCGCTGGCGTGGGTGACGCGAACCCCGCCGGGTTTGCCATACCATTGGATGACGGAATGCAGCGGGTCGTCGAGACGCTGCTCAAAGGCGAGGAAGTGGAGTACGGATTCCTCGGAATCGATCCTGAAGACAGCACCGTTGAAGATTTGCAGCCGACTCGACCATTCGTCACACAGGCGACCTGCGTTCACGTCTCGCGCGTGGCCACTCAGTCACCCGCGGCACACTGCGACGTTCGCGAAGGTGACCTCGTCTACAAAGTAAACGGTACCGAAGTTCATGACCGGTCTGATCTCATCCGACTGCTCGGACTGTTGGGGCCGGAGGCGGAAGCGAGACTGTCGGTCTACCGCCCATCCACGCGGCAGTTTCTCACGAGAACGGCCACACTCGGCAAGTGGCCCATGTACGACGACCGCCGTCTCATCGTGACCAACCAGAAGTATGCCGACTGGCGGGGCCTACGGGTTGATTATGTTACCGGGCGCTTTCGCTATTTGCCGGACGGATTTCTCTCAACGTACCCGCAGGGGGTTATTGTCACTTCAGTGAACGAGAACTCGGCGGCGGCTCAGGCGGACATTGGTCCCGGAACTCGCATTACCGAAATTGCTGGTAAAGAGGTCTTCACGCCCCACGAGTTCTATGCCGCCATTGACGGAGCGAAAGGACCGGTCGAACTGCTGCTCGCTAATGGCGAGCGGCGCGTTGTTCCCGAGCCAGGCAGTGAAGATGCACGTCAGTCGGAATAAACGTCGTCGTTGGGGGGAGTGCTTTTGACGTCACCGGGATCGATAAAGTCTTCTTCATCGAACTCTTCGTCGTCGATATCTCGATCCGCCATGGCAGAGAAACGCTCTTTCAGGATGTCGTCTGAGGAAGCCGACGACGCGTACATAATTCCCCAGCAGTAGTAACCAGCCTTCAGCAAAGACCAGGTTACTCCCATAGCAATGGACAGCCCCTTGACCATTTCGAAGAATTGGTCAGGAGAGAAATTGGGTGGCATTCCCTGTTGTTGCCTCAACAGGTCTTCCTTCATGAATTCGATGATTTGCATTTGCATGCTGACCGTCGGATAGATGATGAGCAACTCAAACAGGAGTCCAGCCCACATTGCGGTGAGAAAACGTCGGCGGGCGTTTGGAAATTCATTGAGGGCCGATACGCAGCCCAGGAACAGCAACGCGACAACAACAATTCTCAGACCGAGAATGGAGGTTGTTATCGGGAACCACTTCTCCTGAAATTCAAGAAGCTCAGGTTGCGGCGGAGGCCCAAGCTGTTGCCCGGAAGCCTGGAGGAGGACCCCCGCAATTCCGAGTAGACACGCGAGCGCTCCCATAAACGCCAGCACCACGCCCACGATGCACAATGCAGTCAGAATTCCATTGCGCCGATTCATATCTTGTCTTTGCCAATGCTTACAGGTCGCTTGAGGCTGAAATCCCTCCTTCGTTCAGCCTTCCGGGCATTCAATTCTATTCTTCCCGCCACAACCAGCGGAGTGCGTCGGGCAGTGTCGTGCCGCCGTGAATACCGTTGTGCTGACCCGATCCGTAAATGAATTTGTAGTCGTAGTGGGCGAATTTTAAAGCGGCTGCCATTTGCTGATTCCCCAGCGGCCATGAGCCATGCGGGTTGTCCAAATCGCCCGACCCATCCTGCAGGAAGACACGCAGCGGCTTATGCTCTGTTTTACGGATGAGTGCCGGGTACACATGGCCACCACGAATGTTGGTAAAGCTGCCAACATGACTGAGTACCTTGCGGAACTCATCGGGGCGCTCCCAGGCGACAGTGAAAGCACAAATGCCACCCGAACTAATTCCGCAGATTGCTCGCTGGTTGGGGTCATCGGTGAGTTTCACCGTCTTGCCAACTTCCGGAAGCACTTCTTCCAACAGAAACCGGGCGTATTGATCGCTTGGGGTGTCGTATTCGAAGGAGCGATTTTCTGGTGTCGGCTGCCAGCCAGCCTTTGGTGGCAATTCTGGCTTCTTGTGACCAGGGTCAATGAAAATGCCAACCGTCACCGGCATGTCGCCTTGATGAATGAGGTTGTCAAACACAATGGGGACGCGAAAGTCCTGGTGCTCATTCACATAGGCATGACCATCCTGAAACACCATGACGGCAGCGGGAGATGATCCGTCATATTGAGCCGGAACATACACCCAGTAACGCCGAATGGTGTCCGGAAAGACTTCACTCTTCAGGACATGCTCGGTCACTTTTCCCTGCGGCACACCCTCCTGCCGCTGCGAGTCGGGACCATGATGATACCGCTCGTCCCCGGCACGCACGGCGGAAGCCATGAGTGCCAGAAGACCAGACAGAATTAGCAAGCTGCGCATGGAACAGGTTCCCTGTGCAAATGAAATGAAGAGTGATTAACAGTACGTCGTAATTATTTCGCGAACATCTGATGTTCCCTATCCCCCCGACTGAGGAGATAGGCCATCAAATCGAGGATTTCGTCTTCACTCAACGTGTTGAACAATCCTTTGGGCATCATGGAAACGGTGGACAGACGCATTTCCTCGATTTGCTTGCGGTCGACACTGACAATTTCGTCGGGGTCGAGCATGTTCGTGTTGATTTTCAGCGAGTCACCGGCGAGGTTCATAATTCGGCCGACGACCACTTTGCCGTCGAGCGTCAGAATTTGCACGGCAGCGTACTGATCACTAATGACCTTGCTCGGCTCCAGGACCGCCTCCAGTAGATACTTGGAGTCGAATCGTCCAGCGAGCCCAGTGAGGTCGGGGCCAATGGCTCCCCCTTCGCCAGCGAAGCGGTGACATCCGAAGCAGTTGACCGCAGCAAACATGCGGCGACCTCGGTCAAAGTCACGACCTTTGAGTTCGCCCGTCACCTTGGGCAGCAGTTCATCCAGCGTCCATTCTTTGACAAACGGACGTGGTTCAGCCGACAGCGGACTGACCTGACCTTCCGGTTTCTTTTCCAGAATTGGCTTCAGGCGTTCTTTCTGTTCCGCTGAGAGAATCGCTACGGCGTCGTCTTTCAGCTCAGAAACGAACATCCCGAAGCTCGCACCACCTTTGTAGCCGGCGGCACGGACAAACCATTCGAAGTAGGAGGCGAGCAGTTCGTCGTTCCAGCCGGCACGCAAATGACGGAGTGATTTGGCATAAGCAATTTGCTCTTCCTGCGTAGGAGCCGAATTCAGCATGGCCACGCCTTTCGCTGCTGCTTCGGGCGCCTGCAAGTGAATGAGCACGTCGAGCAGCATGTTGTCGAACTCGTAACGACCCGTGGGCAACATGGGAGCGAGTGCTTCGACTATGTCATTACGCACTTCCTCTGTTGGCGGTCCGAGTCGGAGCAACGACAACTGCAGAACACGGGCCGCCTGCAGCGACTGTGCATAGGTCGGCTTGCCTTCGTCGGTCAGACGATGCAGTGCTCCCAAAATGGAAATCAGCCGTTCGAGGCGCGGGTCCGCAGCGGTGGTTGCCGTACTGTATTCAGCAACAGGAGGTGTATCGACACCTTCACCCGGCTTCTTCGTGGGACGTTCCTGCACGCGAGCCAAAGCCAGCAGTGCTTCGAGGCCGGTCTGCAAGTGCTTCTCGTTCAAGGCACGTTCGGCCCATTCTTCCTGAGGGCGATGCTCAATCGCCGTCCGGGCTGCCGTTCTGATGTAACGGTCGCTGTGAGCGAGATACGGCCAAGCGATGTCAACAGCATCGGCATGATCGCCCAAATGGAGAGCTTCGAGACGATGGCGGAGCTTACGATCATCGGCTCCGGCGGAGTCAGTGGCGCCTGCCGGAGCGGTGGATTCGTTGCCCGTGTACGTCACGCGGTACAGGCCCGACTGCACTTTCCGGCCACCAATGGCGAAGTACATCGCACCATCGTGGGGATTAATGACAATGTCGGTCAGCGGCAGCGGCGTGCCGGTAATGAATTCGTCAAAGGTCGCCGTGTACGACGAACCATCAGGCTGCATGTGGACGGCGTACAGCTTGCCATAGCTCCAGTCGTTGATGAACATCGCCTTTTGATACTTGGCTGGGAACTTGGCTCCGTAGCCAAACGTCACTCCGGTCGGCGAACCGGGGCCAATGTTTACAACAGGAGTCACTGTGTCAGCGAAGTATTCAGGGAATTTCGCGCCACCGTTCCGCCAACCATAATCCACACCGCTCAGCACATGGCTGATGCGGGTTGGTCGGTACCAGGGGACGTTCATGTCCCATTCCATGTCGGCGTCGTAGGTGAAGAGTTCTCCGTCGGCATTGAACGCGGCATCGTATTCGTTGCGGAAACCAACGGTGACGAGTTCCCACTCTTTTCCATCGGGGTCAATCCGACTGACGTATCCCCCAGGAGCGGGAACGCCTTTCATGAAACCACGTCCGTAAAGTCGTGGCAGCATGTTGTCTTCATCCCAAATCTTCGGAACGCGTGACGAAGCGAATTCGGTGAGGTCGGTTTTGTTACCACACACCACGTAGAGGGACTTTCCATCTGGGGCGAGCAGAATGGCGTGCGGACCATGTTCGCCGCCGCTGCCCGGCAGCAGTCGCAAAGTTTCGACGGAATCGAGTTCGTCGTTGCCATCGGTGTCGCGGACGCGGTACAGACCGCTCTCGTACTTGCCGCCCGTGTTGACGACAACGTAGAGGCTTTCGAAGGCCCATAACAGACCTTGTGCTTCGCCGATGTCGACGTTGATTTTCTCGACAAGGGTTTCTGTGGCATCGAGAATTCCGGGAGGCGTAATGCGGAACAGTCCGCCGTATTGATCACATGCGATGAGTCGTCCTTTAGGATCGATGCACATGCTGACCCATGAGCCCTCCTGGTCCATGGGAACCGAGTGCAACAGTTCAACCTTGAAGTCCTTGGCCACTTTCATGTGGTCGATGGGAGTGGCTTCCGGTGTCTTCAGTCCGGCCGCGGCCAAGAGTTGTTCTGAGGTAATGTTCCACGGCTGGGCACCAATGGCCGCAATGACATCAGCCTTCCGCCAGGTGGAGTTCGGTTTGAAATTCACGTCGCGCCAACCTTTGGCGGGCTTTGTCGATACCAGCCACGAATCATCGGTGACTTCGGCCCATGAATCGCGCCAGCCCGACTCCAGTACGAGTTGCAGAAGCAGACCTGCAGCACTCTTCCCGTTTTCAGCCTGAACGGCAATGACGTGTTTGCCCTCAGGGACTTCGCGGTCAATGAGCTTGGTGACATCAACAGCCACTGGCTCTGACCAGTTGCCATGATCCACAACCTGCTGACCATCGACGAAGACAATCATGCGGTCGTCAGCGGTTCCGTAGAGTCGTGCTGCGGCGATTGCACCTTTGACAGTAATTTCCTTGCGGAAGAAAACCTTCTGGGCCGGTTCGCCATTTTCCTGCAGCCAAATCCAATTCGGCTTGGCGAGTTCAGCGGCTTTCTTTTTGGCTGGCTTCTTCTGAGCTGTCGCCTGAGCCAGTTGCTTGAGTTGGATGTCTTTGAACTGTGCTTTCATGGCTGGCCCGGCATGCACTTGCAATGCAAGGACTCCACTCGCCTCGGCGTTCTTTTCATCGCCGTCGGTGATGTCGACTGTCACAACACCATCGAGCTTGTGAACCAAATGATTCCCCTGGCAAATAATGGTCAACTCATGCCACTGAGTGAGATCAACTGCTTCGACCGGTGTGCCAGTCGGTGAGACTTCCTTTTTCCCATCGGCGGTGAGCACGACCTTCTGGCCACGCTCGGCAATGATGCCCCGGCCTCGTTCGTCGTAGAGCATTCCGATGTAATTCGGGCTGGGATGAATGTCGGCCTGATAGCCGCCCACAACCCATTCCCCAGCATCCTTCAAATGAGCGGAACGGTACTGCACGCCGGAATTGTTATTTCCTTCCAGGCGGAACTTCAGTCGCAGTTCGAAATCCCCAACGGTACCGTCCCAAATGAGGAATTTGTTGTGAGGTATTTTGCCGTCGGTCTGGCCGGTGAGGGCGCCGTCTTCGACGGACCACAGGGAGGGGTCCCCCTTCCATCCGTCGAGATTCTTGCCGTTAAAGAGTGAAACAAACCCGTCATCAGCCAGGACAGTCGCACTGCTAACGATAAGCAGCAGCGCGGCACAGAACGCATTTCGCACGTCAGTTTCTCCGAGAAATCTCTGTAGAACCTTTTCAGGCATCGAATAAGCAGGCGTTCATGGTAGCGGTCGAGACGTTGTTCTTCCACTCGCGTTGGAGGGCGAAGTTTTCTCGAAAGGTATCCTGCAGAGGGCCCGTGCCATCAAAGGTAGCCAACGATTTGTGGCTCATCGAGAATACCGGTCAAGACTTGAACCACGAACTGCTCAGGTTGCTGCTCCGGGAGCAACACGGACCGCGGATTGTTGGATATGTCCGTAGAGAAAATAATGAATGCGTCAGAGGTCTTGTAACTAATCGCGACTGAATTCCCAGAGAATCTCCACCCGATATGGCTCTTGATTGTCGAAGCCAAATCTGCGGGACAATTCAGAAAAATCTCAACAGGCCTCCGATGCAAATCAAACAGCAAATCACGACAGGTCAAGTTGAGCAGCGGGTGGTAGCAGTCCGGTGCGATTTCGTAAACGGGATTGAGGACGAATCGGCGATACCACATGGCGGGATGCGGCACGATGAGGTTTCGCTCTAAGACGTGTCTTTCCCCGTAGGAGATCAGATCCAAATCCAGAGTACGCGGAGCCCAGTGGTACGTGCGGTGGCGCCCCAGAGATTCTTCAATTGCCTGCAAGACGAATAGAAGTCGGTCCGGCTGAAACTCTGTTTCAATGCAAACGGCCGCGTTGAGGTAACGCTCACCCGCCGCCGAACCGACAGGTGTCGTGTCGTAGAGGGAGCTTCGTCGCACAACGCGAGTACCGGGCGCACCATCGAGGCGCTCAATGGCGGTGCTGAACGTTTGCCGGACGTCTCCAATGTTTCCACCGAGTGCGATGATGGACTCGACCATTTGTCACTTTCAGATTCATCGCAGCAAATGAAGAACACCGTGATCCACGCGGGGGGCTGCTACAAGGTCTCCAGATATGCAGCGAGCAGCGCGGGATAGCTTTCCACGTCCGTCGAGTGAGACATTTCTGTGATGGTGTGAATGTATTTCACCGGACAGGCGAAGACGGCAGTTCTAACGCCGGATCGCGACTTCTGGATCATGGCACCATCTTGACCGCCGCGTGGCAGCACGCCGCGCTGACAGGGGATCCCCTTCTTCTGAGCCACGGCTTCGACATCCTCCAGGAGTCCAAGATCGGCAATGGTTGAGGAGTCCATAATCTTCAGGCATACCCCATCGCCCGGTACCGTAATTCGTTGTTCGTCCGGCACGCCAGGAGTTTTGCAGCAGAGCGTGGTGTCACAGGAAATACCAATGTCAGGAGCGACAGAATAAGCGGCGGGCATCGCTCCGCGGAGACCGACCTCTTCCTGAACCGTCCAGACGGCATGGACTTCACAGTTGTGGCTCTTTAGCTGCTCCAACGCGCGAATGACGGCCCAGCAGCCGACACGGTTGTCGAGGCACTGCGAGACCACATAGTCACCCACTTCAGCGAACGGGCCATCGAGAACGACCATGTCACCAATTTTGACCTGCCGCTGAACCTCCACACCGGGCAGCCCCAAGTCGATGAAAAACTCGGTAATGTCCGGGACTTTTCGCTTCTCGTCTTCGGTCGCAATGTGAATGGGACGACCGGCAGGATTCATGACGCCGGGAAGGTCGCCATCCCGAGTGCAAACACGAACGCGTCGGGCAAACAAGTTGCGAGTATCGAAGCCGCCGACGGGGTTCACCCGAAGGAATCCGTCATTGGCAATGTGGTTCACCAGAAAACCAATCTGATCCATGTGAGCCGCGAGCATGACTTTCAGAGGCGCTTCGGCAGACTTCTTCTTCCCCTTGGGACGTGGATGACGCACAGCAATGAGCGACCCGAGGGCATCGACGTGAATTTCGTCGACCAAATTGTGTTCGCGGAGATACTCCTCGATGACCAAACGAACTCGAGATTCGCGACCAGGGACGCCGGGAGTTTGCGTGAGTGTTTCAAGAAGCTTCATGAGATCCTGTCGGCTGGAAATGAGTTGCCAACAAAGTAGACACGGCGGCAGGTGATGACGTCAAGGAATAGGCGTGCTTTGATAGCGATTGAAGAACCTCGCTGGGCATGCGCGGAATACAATCAGAAACGCGGGGCTCGAAGAGAACACTGTAGACATTCGGTCAGTTTGTGCCCACAATCAACACTCAGTGACATCAACTGATCCGCACAGCAGCCATTCGCGCTGCTGCTGCATTGTGGAGACGACGACATGAGCGTTCACTGTCGACTGCTGGCTGTTTCTTTGTTGGCATGCCTGGGGTTATACGGCCGCCGCTCGGTTATGGCTGAGGAACCGGCGTCGTGTGACTTCACCGTCGTGGTGGCCAAACACGTTCTCCTGCTTGAAGGGCGGGAAATTGTGTCGTGGGATGACATCGAACAAAAAGTTCGCTCATTCGCCAATGGCCCCAGAAATACCGTCCACTTTTATTTCACCTCAGCGGCTCGCTCGAACGGCAAGGCAGAGGAACTCAAAAAGAAAATCTGGGAGTTGCAGAAGGAACGAATTCTCTACGGACATAGCGAAGGGAGTTTGTGGCCGCGCACTGACATTGGCTATGACAAAATCGAGACCTCGGATGACCTGAAACGCGACGCCGAACGTCGAATTGCGGGAACGGTTTTGAGTCGCGACGAGCAGCCCGTGGAAGGGGCCGAAGTCATCCTCATTGGACCGGTCGATCCCTCGATTGACTATCGCTCGTACCACATTGCCCTGGTGGAGGGACATGTGCGCAATCGTCTGGAGCATGACTGGACGCTCTCGGCCGACGATGGGGCATTCTCCATCTATCCGCAGCCAGCAAAGTCGTTCTACGTTCTCGCGCTGCATCCCGACCACGGTTTTGCCTTCGTGACCGAAGAGCACTTTCAGGAACACCACACCATGCGGTTGCTACCGTGGGCGTCGCTACGAACGAAGTTCACAGACAAGGAACGTACCACAGATGAAGTCAACCTGACGTTGACCATCCCGGAAGACGGGGGGCGCCCCGAAGTCGTGTTCAACCAATACTGGAGCGACTTGGTCACAGCCGCAACACGGCGAAATCAGCAGGAACCCATTCCTGGTATCCTTCATGTCCCACCGCTGCGCAAAATTGTCGTATCACGCAGTATCAAGATGGACGAAGGCGGATCGATTGGCATTCCACAAGATTCTGCAGAACTGTTTCCCGGCGAGCTGCGAGAACTGGAACTCGGACCGCTCAGTGAAGATGAAGCAGAGCGAGTCAAGCTGATGCGGGCGCTCATGAACCAACGCCGCGTGCGCGCCCTACCGGTTAAACCTGCGAAAAAAAAGCAGGACGAGGCCAAGCCGGCGGCCCCAGAGACAGCCAGCGAGCCGGACGATGCGTCATCCTGCGATGACTCGAACGAAACAGCCTCAGAGGATTCCCCCAAGGCAACAACGCTCGAAATCCGAGTGGTCGACCTGGAGGGGAACATTGTCAAAAACGCGGATATCGAAATCCGGCGAGGATTGAAGGTCTCTGAAGAGAACGTTCGACAGGGAAGCTTTGTCAAGAAACAAACGTATGGGACGTTTTTCCGGACTGATGAACAGGGCGTGCTCAAATTTGCGTTTGATAAACCAATTGAACGACTCACATTCAGCGTCATCACTCCAGGGTTCGGCCCTTACTGGGCGCAGTGGGATGCCTTTCCTCCCAGCGAGTTTACTGCCGTTCTGGAACCGGGATGGACCGTGGGCGGAGTTGTGGTCGACGAAGCGGGGAAGCCCGTGTCGAATGCCACGGTGCGTCATTCCATTGAATACCGCAAAAGGCAGGGAAATGATTTTCAGCTCGGCATGGGACGCAGCATCAAGACTGACGAAAATGGCGTGTGGCGATTCGAGAGCATTCCGAATTCGATGCAATCAGTGAGGGTGACCATCAGTCATGAGGATTTCGCTCCACAGAATTTGTCGTTAACCGCCAACACATTTTCCGTGAAAGGAACAGAGCAGCCGCAGCAACACATCACTATGAGCAAGGGGCTCATCCTGAAAGGAACTGTTACGGATGCGGAGACGGCTATGCCCGTTGCTGGTGCCGTGGTTCGTACCGAATTCAGTAATCAGGAACGAAAAACAACGACAAATGAGGCGGGGCAGTACGAACTCTTTGGCTGCCAAACAGGCCGCGCGAGGCTTGTGGTCCACGCGAAAGGAAAAGCGTTGACCGTGCGGGATGTTCAGATTGATGAGCAGCCAGCGCCCGAAGACTTTGAACTCGCGTCCGGGGGACATGTGCGCATTCGAGTAGTCGATCCCGAAGGGAAACCCTTACCGAAGTCTCGCATTTTCTTCCAAAAGGTCGGCAACGAGCGCATTCGTTACTTCGAATTCGACCACGTCGACCAGTACGCCAATGAGGAAGGCGTCTGGGAATGGGACGAAGCCCCCGCAGGAGGTTTCGAGGCCGACGTCTGCCCGCCCGGAAAAATGCAGCTTCCAGACATTCCGTTTCAACCACGTGAGGAAGAGTACGTGGTCACCGCACTCCCCGACCTTATTATCCGTGGAATAGTGAGGAACCAGGAAACGGGCGAGGTTATTCCACAATTCAAGGCCATTCCCGGTGTGCAGTTTGGGGATCGAATCAGTTGGGATCGGCGAAGCGTTGCATCGGCACGCGACGGGCATTTTACCGTCCGTCCAACCCGGGCATATCAAGGCCACGTCATTCGCATAGAGGCGGAGGGATTCCAGTCCTTGCAATCTGCGTCGATTAAGAGTGATGCTGGCGAAGTCGTTCTCGACTTGGAACTCATGCCTGCAATCGATGTCTTCGCTAAGATTCTCACGCCCAATGGCGAACCTGCGAAAGGAGCCAAAGTGGCTTTGGGGATGAATGGGACCCACATTTTCGTGAAGAACGGTCAGATCGACGACTCGAATTCCAGTGCCCAGAGAACCATCGCCGACGCAGACGGTCGCTTTAAGTTTCCGGCGCCAGGTGAAGAGTACATCCTGGCGATTACGCACAAGGATGGTTACATGTTTTTGCGTTCCGAGGAGATGCAGACTCCGAGAATCATTGTGCTCACGGCCTGGGCACAGGTCGAAGGAACATATCGAATTGGAAACAAACCTGTCAGTGGAGTCCGCATTGACCTCGACTCTGCCGGAATTCTCAACGACTTCCGAGGTGTTACGTCAATCTTCGGGTCCTACCAGTCAATGACCGACGGCGAGGGCCACTTCTCATTTCCCATGGCTTTTGCGGGTCGGTCGCAAATCAACCGCCGAATTCTGCTTCTTGTGAACGAGGGTGCCCAGGAAGTTGTTTCGACACCGGTCGAACCACTGGAACTAGAAGCGGGCAAGAAGGTCGTACACAACCTAGGCGGAACGGGGCGACCATTGGTGGGCAAGCTGCAACAACCGGAAACCGACGCCCCGCCCGTTCCTTGGCGGTTTGCATTTATCAATCTCGACCAAGCGGGACAAGGTAATGAATTCCGGAGACGCTACTGGGCGACCGTCAGCAAGGATGGGACATTTCGCATCGACGATGTCATTCCAGGCAGCTATTCGCTTCAAGTCAGGTTTGATGAACATCCCATTCAATTCAAACCACAGTTGGTTGAAGTGCCCGAAGGTGATGAAAGTGAGCCGGTGGATATCGGTGTCATCGAGTAGGCGTCAGTGACAGCGCCTATCCCCCGAACAGGAAGAACGGCGCTGGCAGCAGCAGGGCATGATGTGCGAACAAGACTAGGCGTCCTTCGGCTCCGAGGAATTGCGTGAAGAACAGAATGAAGACGAAAATCCCCATCAGCGGCCAGAGTAGTGCCGTGCAAATCAGTCGAATGCTCCAATGGGCCAGCTTGTTTTGCTCACGTCGTTTCAGCGCACGTGCATAGGCCCAGCCGGTGAAAATGCGGGTGGGATAAATCGTGATAACGAAGACCAGCGTCATCAGCCACATGGCGTCGCGCGGAGGAAGAAACGCTTTGAATAAATAGAGCGGCAGCGCGAGCAAGTACAGGAATACCAGCGAAAACGTCCAGGCAATGGGGGCGTATTTCCACGCCCGTCGCACTTCCCAAATCTCCAGTCCGGCGGTGAAGCGCCCCGTGGTGGTAAACCGTGCCTGCATGAATGGGACGAGCATGAGGGTGAACGCGAGTGCAAATCCCCCCAGAATGGTGAGCAGCACGGGAACACCTTCGGGCCGCCGGAGTGCGGCATACATGGCAGTGGGAATGAGTAACCACACGAAGGCCACTCCGAAGCCTCGGAGTCCTTTCCAGAACAGGGCCCGCAACTGCAGCTTCTGTACAAAGTCTCGCACGTTCTGCCCGGCCATGTTCAGGTAATTCCCGGACCAGAGTTGTCCGATGAGCCAGGTTACATTCTTAAATGGCCGTACGAAACAGCCAATCGAGCCACCACGAGCCAGAGCCAAGAGAATGTGTGCCGTGGTCAGAAACCAGACAACCTGTGTGGCAATTTGCAAACCTGCCGTGGTAGGTGAAGTGGGATCAATAATGGCCGCGTCTGCTGCGTAACCACTGAGGAACCTGAGCGGCATGAGAAACAGCCAAATCCCGGCGGCAATCACACCAACTCGCGATGCCTGATTTAAAAGGGGAAAAGCCGCCAGCAGCCGACCACTGCGGGCCACCCGCGCTTCCACCTCCAGCAGGTATCCCAGTGCGATGAAATTCACAATGGGAATGGCCGCCACAATGGCGAGAATGAGTACCAGCGAAGCGAGTGAAAACGCCGTTCGGACGAGCCAGAATACGGCCTTCAGCGGATTCCGCCACGGCACCGGACACCAAGGGTAGTCGCTTTGAAGCGGCAGTGGCAAATCGACCCAGTCCGTGTTTTCGTCACTGAGTTCAACGGGAATTTGCTGTGCTGGGGCGGATTCCTCGTGGAAATCGTGCTCATCCAGCGTCAGCACGTCCCCGGTGGACGAGTCGCTTTGTTGCACTTTCCCCAACATGGTGACTCACAAGCAGTAAGTGAAAACGGAATGATTGGACAGAACATCATACCTTTTTTCGGGCGAATCAGTTTCAGTAAACGAAAATGAAACCAATGTTTCATCTTCACGGTAGAATTACAGATGGGCACGACTGTGTCCCATTCCGAAAAACAACGCCCCAACTACTCAGACAACTCATGAAACGCTGGACGGCAATTTGGGTGTTTCTCGTCATTGCAGGTGTGTTTCTGCTCACCTGGCGGGTCGCTCATCCACCGCAGGCGGCAGCCGTTCCCGCCGTGACTGAAGTGGAACTCTCGCAACTGCAACTGGCCGTTGAGCCGGTCAACGCGGAACTCGCCGACCTTTGGAAGCGGCACGACGTCGCACCTGCCGAGGCTGCCGACGACCTGACCGTGCTCAGACGATTGTCGCTGGCCTTGCATGGCACAGTACCCTCGCTCGAACAGGTCCGAGCCTTCGAAGCCGACACGCGTCCCGACCGGCTCGATCATTGGACAGACGACATGCTGGACGACCGGCGTTTTGCGGACTACTTCGCCGAACGCCTGGGACGCAGCTACGTCGGCGTCGAGGGTGGTCAGTTCATTATTTTCCGTCGCGACCGCTTCAAAGCCTGGCTGGCTGACGAATTGCAAAACCACACACCGTACGACGAAATCGTCCAGCAGATGATTTCCGCCGAAGGCGTCTGGACGGGTGATGGCGAGGTCAATTTCCTCACCAGCGGTTTTGCCGATGGTGAGTTCGATCCCAATAAAATCACGGCTCGCACCGTGCGTGCATTTCTGGGTCAACGAATGGACTGTGCCCAATGCCACAACCATCCCTTTGACCATTGGAAGCAGAGTGAATTCGAAGGGCTGGCCGCCTACTACGGAAAAGTTTCGCTCTCAATGGCGGGTGTCACTGACAATCGGAAGATGGAGTTTCGCATTAAGGCTGACGCCCTCGATGAGGGACGCGTTGTCGAACCCAGCGTGCCGTTCAATCCCGAATGGCGTGGTACTGACGGCACTCCGCGCGAGCAATTGGCCCGCTGGATGACGCATCCTGAAAACAAACGATTCGAGCGAGCCATTGCCAATCGGGTCTGGGGGCTCATGTTCGGTAAGCCGTTCTTGCAGCACCTGCCCGTCGATGACCTTCCCGATCCTGATACCAATGACGATTTGAAAACACTCGATTTGCTGGGGGCCGAGTTTCGTGCCCATGACTGTGACTTGCGTTGGCTCATTCGAACAATTGCCGCGACGGACGCTTTCCGGCTGTCGAGTACTCATCCGTTGGCCACCAATGCTGACCTCGCGCGCCTGTCGCCCGATGAAATCGAGGAACGCAAGAAGCAGGTGGATCAAACTGAAGAGTACTGGGCCGTGTTTCCGCTTGTGCGTCTGCGCCCCGAGCAGGTCATTGGCTCCATGATTCAATCGACCAATATCCATACGGTCGACCAGAACTCGCATTTGATCATTCGCATCCTCAGGTTTGCCCGAGAGAATGATTTCGTCCGGGAATTCGGTGATCCCGGCGTTGACGAACTGCAGGACCGCGTCGGCACCATTCCCCAGGCACTACTCCGCATGAACGGCAACCTGTCGCGTGAATTGACTGAGCCCGGCGGCCTGCTGGCGCCCGGACGCATTGCCAGTGTGTCGCCGACGCCAGAAGCGGCCGTTAACACGGCATTCATGGCCTGCCTGTCACGTAATGCGACGACGAAGGAAATCGCATACTTCGCCGAGCACGAACGCTGGGAAAAAGACCGCGGCCAGGAAATCCAGGACCTGTACTGGACGTTGTTCAATTCGCCCGAGTTTTCGTGGAACCACTAATTCTTTCGTCTCGACGTAGGCCGGACCGGAGGCCTCAAATTATTGCCGGAACTCCGCAAACAACGATTGAAGGTTTGATTGTGTTTGAAATTGATGAACGGTGTCAGAAGGGCCGAAGTTCCGGCAGCAATCGTGTTTGCTTCGGTCCGGCCTACATCTTTATCGCTTAGGCACAAAGCACTCATTGTGAGAAGTCTGTTATGCACCGCACCATTCAAAACTGGTTTTCCCACGTTACGCGTCGCGAAGCCCTGCAAATTGGGCTGGGATTGGGTGTGTCGTGCCTGCTGCCATCATTGGAGCTTCGCGCTGCCAACAAGCGGGGGGACGAACGCCCCAAGTCGCTCATTGTGTTGTGGATGGCTGGAGGTCAAAGCCAACTCGATTCATGGGACCCGCATCCCGAATCGAAGTATGGTGGCCCGGTGAAAGCCATCGACACCACTGTCTCTGGACTGCAAATTGCCGACACGTATCCTCACATGGCGGAGCAAATGCAGCATTTGTCCGTCATCCGTTCGATGGTCTCGAAAGAGGGCGACCATGAACGTGGCACATATTACGTCCAAACCGGCTACCGGCCCGACCCCACGGTCATTCACCCGGCCATGTCAGCCGTCGTGGCCAGCCGACTACACAACCCCGCGGTAGAAATCCCGCAGCACATTGCCTTGGCAACCGGAGAAGGGTTCGTTGTTCCACGCGGCGGTTATCTTGGCAATCAACTCGATGCGTTTCGCGTGTTCGATCCAGGTAACAACCTGCAAAACCTCAACAAGCAAGTCGATGATCAGCGGCAGGAGCGTCGCCTGGAAGGGCTGAAAGTTTTGTCAGATTCATTTCGGAAGGGGCGCGAGTTCCGAGTGGCCGACACGCTGCATGAGCACGTGGTCGGTCAAGCACTCACCATGATGAATTCCGAACAGCTCAAGGCACTCAAGCTCGATGATGAACCGAAAGAGGTCATCGACCGCTATGGTGATTCGCGCTTTGGCCGTGGTTGCCTGGTCGCCCGGCGACTTGTTGAAACCGGCGTCCGTGCCATTCAGGTGACACTGAACGGATTCGATACTCACGTAAACAATCATGAAGGTCAGGCCGAACTTGCCAAGACATTGGACCCTGCGTTCGCGGCGCTCGTGCAGGATTTGGTGGAGCGCGATTTGTGGGATTCGACCGTGGTGCTCTGCCTCACAGAATTTGGTCGCACCCCGATGATTGTGCTCAACGAGGGCCGTAACCACTGGCCGATTGGATTCTCCTGCGTCGTCGGTGGCGGCGGTTTCCGAAGTGGTGTCGTGGTAGGCGAGACCGATCCCGACGCCGGTGCAGCGGAAGATAACGTCGCCCTCACCAAACGTACGCCGCCGAAAGATCCCGTCACCGTGCCCGATTTGTACGCCACCATTTTGACGCAGTTAGGCCTGGACTATCAGGAAGAAATCATCACACCCATTGGCCGCCCGCTCGTGCTTGCCGAAGGAACACCTATTTCACAGCTTCTGCCAGGGTAACCCGGACAACAATCCAGGCAACAAAAAACGCCGCCCAGTGGGCGGCGTTTCTCATTTGGCTTCAGAGGGCCTGTTATTCTTCTTCGCTGGCTGCTTTTGATTTGACGTCATTGTCGAGATCGTCATCATCTCCGCCTTCAGCCAGCAAACCTGTGGTCTTGGCATCATCGCCGGCGCTGAGCAGTTCCTTGATGGGCTGAATGAAGTACAGCTTCTTACTCTTGGCCCGGAGTTGCTCCAGACGCTCAACCGCTTTGTCGTGCTGATCGTAAGGGTAGCGTCCCTCTTCTTTCAGAGTACCGCTGAAGACACCCCACAACAGCCGCTTCCGTTCAGGCGCTTTTGTCTTGCGCTTCCGGGTGGTCGTCGATTTCTTCTTGGTGGCCTTTTTGGCCTTTTTCGTTGTACCGCGCTTTTCTGCGGCTTCGGCTTCAATACGCTTTTGCAGTCGACGAGACGCCATAACTCTTCAAGCTTCGCTTCTTAAGGACATATTCCGCCCGGCGTGGCGACATCACCTTGGCCGCGCCACTTTCGAGCCCCCTATTGTCGCTCGTACGATGCAGACTGTCAACTTGGTGGGCTATGGCACTGCAATGTATTGTCCACAAAGGAATTGCGTCGGACGCCGATGCAATGTGGGTTACGCGAACGGGCGCCGTTGAAACGCGGAATGCTCAGCGGTTCAATACTTGTATCCATGAAAAGCACAAGAGACACGAACTGATTATCCTTTCAACAGGATGTCGGTCACGAATCGTGCATGATTGCTGCAATGCTGACGACCATTCGTTCTGCATCGGCCAACGGGAAAGTGAGCTTCTTCTGCCGAAAGAACTCAAAAGCGATTGCGTTCGCACCGTACAGACCTTCAATAATAAATGTTTCTAATCCAGGGCTTTCGACAACATCGTCGGGGACCGCCACCTGCACCATGAGCAACTGCAGCTTGCGGGAATAAGTAGCGTCACGCAAACCATCCCAGTCCGGCTTTCCCAAACTCCCGGGAACGTGAAACACGACGTTTATGGCGGGACCACTACCGAATTCGAAGCTACCTCGCAATTCAGCAGCGGCGTTCATCGCTTTAGTGATTGCGAGATCGATTCTGGTACCAGGGAGCTCAGGACCACGATAAACACTGCCCAAAGCTATCATCACCAACCCTCCGATTCACTGGTCTGCGGACCGCTTTCGCTCGACGGCAGCCAACTTATTCGAATACAGCTCTCCACGCCAAGGACAGAAACAAGGATTCAAAAGCAGAATACGTCCTTACTTCTCTGCGATCCTCGGCGTGCTCCGCGGTTCAATTCGTGTGACCACGAAAAGCACGGAAACCACGAACAGATTCTCTTTTTAACCTCGGGCAACTGTAAGCGGAAACTGAGGTTGCGATCGCAAAACAAAAAACAGGCGCGCACGTGGAGTGCTCGCCTGTCTAGTTCAACATCCAATTCAGTCAATTATTCCTTCTCGAACTCGCCAGCGACGACGATGACGAGTTGTTCGAAGTCGATGTACTTCTTCAGGGCGGAGTTGACGTCGTCCACCTTGAGCGCCGCCACGGTTTTCTCTTGTGAGGAGAAGAACTCCATGGTCCGTCCGAGTTGAGCTGTCTCGCACAGAATGCGGGCGAGTTCGGAGTCGTCGGAGCGATCGACGGTTTGCCGCTCGAGGTAACCCTTCTGAGCATCAGCTAGTTCTTCGGGAGTGACGCCCTCGGCAACGAGTTTGCCGATTTCCTCTTTCATGGCCGTTTCGACTTTCCCCATGTTCTGGGGATTCGTGATGGCATATACCAGGAACGAGGTGCGGGGATCTTCGGAGGATGCCTGCACAAACGAGCCAACGCCGTAGGAAAGTCCTTCCTGCTGACGAATACGGTCGCCCAGCCGCGAGGCCAGACCACTGCTGCCGAGCACGTAGTTGCCAATCATGAGGGCCGGGAATTCCGCGTTGTCATCCCGCAGCGGGAAGACACTGCCAGCAATGTACGTGGCATTCTCTTTGCCCGGGGTGTTGATCGCGACACGTTCCGGCTTGTACGGCAGGTTACCCAGCCGCTCGATGTGCTCATAAGCATGCTCCGACTTCCAGTCGGCAAAGATTCCTTCAATGGCTTTGCGAGCCTCGGCGGGATCGAAGTCGCCAACAATGGCCAGTTCGCCGTGCTGGCCGTTGAGGAATTCACTGTACAACGAGCGAATGTCTTCCAGCTTCAATTCCTTCCATCGCGCGATTTGTTCTTCCGAGGAGGGAACGTACCGCACGTCATCTGGTCCGTATGCGGAATTGATCTTTTGTGAGACGGCAATTCGGGCCAATGAAGTGGGGTCGGTCAACTGCTTCTCATATGCGGCAAGGTTCTGGTTCCGCAGGATTTCCAACTCTGCTTCTGGCAACGTAGGATGCCGCAGGACATCTGCCAGAATTTCGAGCACGGCAACCAAGTTCTCGTTCCGGGTCTTCAGGGCAAATGAGGCAGTGCCGGTTGATCCTGAGCTACTGAGCCGGGCCTTGTTTTCGTCCAGGTCGTCCTGGATTTGTTGACGCGTGCGTGACTCGGTGCCCCGCAGCATGAGCGAAGGTAGTACCGACGCAGCGGTTGTTTTGCCTTTCAGGCTCTCCGCGTCGCCGTAGCGCAGTGTCAATTGGGCCTGAACTTCTGCACCGCGAGTCTTCTTCGGCAGGAAGGCCACCTTCAAGCCGCCGGGCAGTTCGAAGCGCTCGGTGCGTTGTTCGATGTTCTCAGGTGAGACATCGAACGATTCACCGGCTGCCATTCCTTCGCGACCCTGGTAATCACCAATGAGTTCAGCAAGGTTTGGTGAGGGTGGTACCGTTGCTTTCTCCGGCTTCTCTGTTGGAATGAACAGGCCTGACGTGCGGTTATTACGTACGAGGTACTTTTTCGCGACGGCATTGACGTCGGCTGTTGTGACTTTTTCAAGTTGGTCGCGGTAGAGGAACATGAGTCGCCAGTCCCCTTGGGCCGCCCACTCTGTGAGTTGAATGGCCAGTCGACTGCTATCTGCGAGGGACATTTCCCACGACTTCATCCAGTAACGCTTGGCTCGCTCGACTTCTTCTTCGGTGACACCTTCGTCACCAATCGTCTCGGTGATTTCCAGCAACGCACTGAGAATGTCGCGAGGATCATTCCCCGGAGCGGCTTCCGCGATGAACCGAATCACACCGGGATCATGCAGGGCATAGGCTGATCCCGAAACGCGGGAGGCGCGTTTGGTTTCGACCAAGGCCTTGTACAAGCGACCCGAAGGTGATGATGTCAAAACGTGTTCGAGAACGTCAATCGACGCATACTCGGGATGTCCTCCCGAAGGAATGTGGTAAACAGCACCGCAAGCACCAATGTCACCGACACGACGCAGCGTGACGCTTCGTTCACCGTCCTGTGCGGGCTCTTCTGTATACGTCTTCGGGAGCACGCGGTCGGGGCGTGGAATACTGCCGAAGGTTTCCGTAATGAGCGACAGTGCTTTTTCGGGATCAAACTGCCCGGCCACGATGACCATAATGTTATCGGGCTGGTAGTACTTGCGGTAAAATGCCTGCAGGTTCTCTATGGGTACTCGTTCAATGTCGACCCGGTTCCCAATCGTCGACTGGCCATAGTTATGCCACTCGAATGCGGCCGACATAATGCGCTGGTCGAGAATGTTCGTGGGGGAGTTCTCACCCCGCTCGAACTCATTACGAACCACGGTCATTTCTGAGTCGAGGTCTTCCTTTTTCACATAGCTGTTGACCAGACGGTCGGCCTCGAGCCGAATGGCGAATTCGAGATTCGCATCGCTTGCGGGAAGCGTTTCGTAATAGTTCGTCCGGTCGAGCCAGGTGGTCCCGTTAAACTGAGCTCCGTGTTCTTTCAGCACTTTCGGAATGGCAGGATGGTCGGGCGTCCCTTTGAACACCATGTGCTCAAGCAGGTGAGCCATTCCCGCCTCGCCGTATCCTTCATGTCGCGAGCCGACGAACACGGTCATGTTGACGGTGACCTGCGGCTTCGAGGGATCGGGGAACAGCAGAATTCGCGTTCCGTTATCGAGTTGAAACTCTGAGATTCCCTCCACCGTCGTGACGTGTTGCGGTGGTCCGGCTTCCGTGGGCCGTTGAGTTGTCATGGCAATCCCTGCGAGAATTAGAAAGGCGATGCAGCGTCGCATCCGGGCATCCGTGTCTGAAAGGCAAAGAGCAGTCCCGGTTCACCGGCAGCGCAAGCCCGAACTGAATTGTCGAGCGAATTTGGCCATCCGTGAACCACAATGTTTCCACGATAGTAGCAGTCAAACATCGGCCCGGCGAGTCGTTTGGCGAGGTTTTCAGGAGAGACTGAGAATTGCGCCGAGCAAGACGCTGGGTGGCGGGAACCACGTTGTGCCGTTCGGTTGAGATGGTTGAAGGTGGCTTCGCCACGGTTGAGATAGTGGACAGGCGCGAAAGTTGCTTCTCAGGCTTCGACCCCACAGGTGGCCAAATCAACCAGTCCCGTAAACCGAGCGACCAACGGGAGCGGACCACCATCTCAGTGCGTCAGCACTCACCCGGTCAAGGACTTCGCCCTTGCTTGCTAGGCGGCGTCGCGGTTTTGTTTTCCGATGCGATGAATATCGCGCGGGGCGATTTTGGCTGCAACGCGCCGCAGGAGGTTGGGCTGTCCGTCCTTTTCGGCGTAGCGACCTTTGCTGACGTGTTCGATGCGGTAGATCCCGGGTACGTCGATGGGGGTCCCCTGAGTTCCGAGCAACCAGCGGAGGGCCCGGTCTTCGTAGCATTTGTGCCAGCGTTCCACCGGTTCCTGGTAGAAGCGAATGGCATTGCAATAACCGAACTGGCGAGCGACGTCACCGTGGAGAATTTGCAGTGCACCAATGGCACGTGAGTGTGTTAGTGATTCGAATTGCGTCGGATCAATGTCTACGACGGCGGGACTGCTGGTGGCGGTGAGCACGGCGTCGTCATCTTCTAGGAGTCGTGTGCAGCTGACCTTTGTGGGGAAGCACAAGGCGTCGCTGCGGCCTTGTAGCTGCTCGTTGACCGCATCGAGGCAGCCTGCGTGGAACAGTTGATCGCAGTCATTAAACCAAATCCAGTCGGCTTTGGTGTTCAGCGCGGCGAGGTTTCGTCCAATCGCCCGTCGGAACAGGCGTCCCTTTTCCAGTGCCCACCAGTTCCAGGTGACGTTTTCCACGCACTGATTTGAAAAGAACTCCAGCAGGCGCTTCGTACGGATGTCTTCCGGTGAGTAGAAGACGGTCATTTGCACGTCGCAGTCTTTGGGGGGATGCAGCACCAGCGAACTGAGCTGATACGCCTGCAAGTGCGCGTACTGCCAGCAGTGACTGACAATTTCAATTCTGAGCCGACCGGTCTTCCCTTCCCGCGCACTATCGGGCGGGACCGGCTTTTGAAACCATTGTGGTGAAATCCATCCGCTGGCCGCAAAGCGGTAGAAGTTCTCTCTGAGGCTATGTGTCCAGGATGGCATAACGGCAATTCAGTCTAATGATTCAGTGAGGCACAAACTTTATGCGGCTGCGGCGGAGACGGCGGCCACCGCTGGGAGTGAACGTTCGAGGTACACCACCGGACCAGTCGACCATTCCACGGAGACGTAGAATCCCTGACGGACGAGTGCGTCGATGATTTTGCCGCACTGCGCATCACCAATGATGTGAGGATGAAACTCAATGCACATCCGTTCGACCGACGAAAAATCGATGTCACCGTTCAGTAGTTCCAGTTCGCCCCCTTCGATGTCCACGACGAGGAATGTGGGGCGGACTTTCTTGATGACGTTCTGGAGCGAAACCGTCGGCACGGTGGTGCATTCGACGTGCGCCCGTGACACGCGCGTGGCCGATTCGTAACGGCTGGAGAGCAGGAACTTGTCCGACACATGGAATTCGTCGGTTCCCTCGGCAGCGGAAATCATGGCCATGGTCAGGTGCGGTGAAACATGGTTCAGATCAAAGTTCTTCCGCAGTACCTCTTCCATTTTGGGATTCGCTTCGAACGTGTAGACCGAGTCACTCCCCGCGATTTGGCAGCAGGTGGTGGTGACAATCCCCATGCCTGAACCGAGTTCAAGCACAATGTCCGTGCTGCGTAACCGCTGGCGAATGACCTGACGTTCTTCGGCTTCGTGACGGTCGGCGTAGAAATCGCGTGCCTGCTTTTTGAAGGCCAGCGTTCCGATATCCATCCAAACGCCGTCGTTACAAATTTGCGACGGACGCAGCAGCATTCTGGTCCAGTAGGTCCACTTGGAAACACTCATATCACTTCCTTGTTTGCCGTCAGGCAGCGCGACGTTCGCCCTGCGGCCTCGCGGCTGAGTCGGCCTGTTTTACAATTCCAAATTCCGTCCAGGTCCTGCGTTGCTCGCGAACCTGTTTTCTGATTTCCAAATTCTTGGCCCGTGCTTCGGGGCACACATACCCCCGGCCATGTTCCTGATGCATGCAAATGAGCGTGTAGCGACAGCTGATCGGTCTGATGCCCGTGTTAATGAGTCGCTCGCCGAATTCCTTGTCTTCGCCGCCATACTTGAGTCGTTCATCGAATCCGTTGATGGCGACAATGTCTTTCCGCCAACCGGAAGCGTTGCATCCCGCCCAGTAGAGCAGCGTGGGCGTCATGCGGTTCAGGGCTGATCCCGCTGTTCGACCAAGTCCCAGCCTCAGCAGTTTGTAGGACCAGGGCTGGCCATGTTGTCTCAACCACCGAACTGAAAACAATTGCTCGGAAGCGACATCGTCATACGTGACCGCTTTCGAGGGAGCGTCGTCCATACGAAACAGCGTCGCTGCCACGAAGTGGCCGGGCCGTGCGGCGTCTAAATGGTCTGCCACGAAGGTCGGTGTGGGAATACAGTCGCCATCGGAGAAAATGAGGTAATCTTCCGATGTTTGTTCGATCGCTTTGTTCAGGATTTCGGTTTTGCGGAATCCATCATCTTCGTGCCAGACATGATGCAGTCGCAACTTGCCGCGCTTGCGGAACTGGTCGATGAGGTCAAACGTTTCCTGACCCGAACCGTCATCTGCAATGTACACATCGAACGCGGCGTGCGTTTGCAGTTCGTACCCCCAAAGCACCTTCTCCAGCAGCTGCGGAGAGTTGTAGGTGCTGAGGACGACGCCGCAGCTCAAATTGTGCTGTGTTGCTTGCATGCCTATTTGTGAATGATGGCCGCAGGAGTGTTGAACTCCCAATGTGAGAAACGGGAGTGCAGCGGTGCCCCGGAGACGATTTCTGATTCCGGGATGTGGTCATGGACCACTTTGTTGTAAATGCCCATGTCGCAGTCGACGCCGCTGCAGTCGAGCGCGTCGATTTCGGTTGTGAGTGTGTCGAGTAGTTCGATGACACGCGTGCGATGCCCCCCGATAATGCCAGGGTTCAGCACGGGCCGGTCGTGGTGAAACAGCTCCCCATACGCCGCGTGCATTTTCTTCAGGGTATGCCGACTCTCGCCAATGCTGTCTTCTTCCCGCCCGAGGTACAGCAGTGTCTCGTCCTGCGAAATCATCTCGAATGGATCACGCCGGAAGGCCACGTCGACACCATCGGTAATGAATACCCGCTCATCACTGATGTTCCGCAGATAATCCCGAATGGCAAAATGCCGTTCCAGGAACAGGTGCCGTGAGCCAACTGTGACTTCGATTGCTTCAATGTCCGGGTACTGTTCCTGAAGTGGGGCGAGATCACACTTCCCCGCATACAGCACCGTCCCACACAAGCCAACCTGCTGGACCGAACGGAGCCAGGGGCGGAGATAAGTTGCCAGTTCGAGCGGAGTTTCGGATAACCCGGCAACGAGCGTGAGGACACGTCCGTTTTGACGTCGGGCGGGGATGGTTTCAATGGCCGCGAGTTGTTCGAGTCGCTCCTGATTCAACCGCTTTTTCTTCGTACTTGACCGCTCAAATGGGGAGCGACACCACTGCGCAAGCAACGAAAACAGCCCGTACGGCCGCGATTTCTTCGGCGGCAGCGGCGTTGTCAGCTTATCAACCAGGCGCATGGACTCCCTCCGTGGATTCCGATCCACCGAAGGCTAAGCCATGACCGACTTTGGGAGCAAGAGCGGTTCTCAGAGGGGAAGGTCGATGTCGTCAGCATCCACCGTTTCGGCTTGGGTGACGACCACTTTAGCTACCAAACGCCTCAATGCCCGTTCCACATGGTGCGTCCGATGGATGGTGGCGGTTTTATCCTGTGAGGGTGAGGTTTTGCCAGGTTTGGTGCCAGTGGCCGTTGAGGTGGGCGCAGCGGAGTGCTGTCACGGCGGTGGCGCCGGCGCGGCTCCAGTGCATGCCGGGGCCTTTCAACCTGAGACCCACGAGTTGTTTCGCCGAGGACTCCACCATGCCGCTCCCAATGGTCCAACCGCGAGAGCGGTAACGCGGGTAGTCCGTTTCCGCCAGGCGTGTGCGGATGTAATTACTCAGCTTTTGGGCGGCAGCGGGGAGTAATGTTTCAGGGCTGGTTCGAAGTGGCTCCAACCGTTGCAGCAGACCGCTGCCGCCGGCATCGTACAAGACGCTGAGCCCAGTCCTGGGCAGCAGTGGAGTCACTACCAAAGAGAGCCTTCGCACACTCCCATACATGCTGGCTGGCGTGATACCAGTCGAGCACGCCGGAGGCTTCGCAGAAGTGTTCCTGCTGAATTGACCAGCACCAGTCGGCTCCATCACTGAGGAAAATCTTCTCCTGTGCCTGATGGAATCCGCAGCGACAGGCGAGGGCGTACAGCGACATCCCGAACGAAAGATCATCGTCCTCCTGGCCCCAAGTCATTTGCTTGTGCCACCAGGGCGCGGCCCTGGACCGGGTGGTCTCGCACCGCTGACGCGGAGCTCGACGAAGTCGTGCGCAGCCACAAACCGCCTGTGGCGGACGCATTTGCCGCCATTTTTGCTGGTTGACTCCCGGTTGCTGCGCATTGGATTCCGTCTCATTTGTGCCATAAAGAATGCCATCGCAACTGATGTAAATTCGTTGCGGACTCACCGGTGGTCGTGGTGCATTTTCCGCCGTCCAGGGATGCAGTTGACGCAGCTCGACTTCCGCCAGCCGCAGCTTCTCCAACGCTCCGCCCACGTCGAGGGCCAGGTGCCACAACGTGTCATGGCCAAGGTACACTCCATGTTGATCGGCCATGAGTTGTTCGAGTTGGGCGAAGGGTTCGATGCTCGCCAGTTGACTGGCGTTGCGTCCGAGCAATCGCGTCATGCGATGTGATCCACAACAGACCACGGCATCTGCTGGCGTTTGCCAGCACTGACATTCCCGGCAGCGATACCGCGTCCGTTCATAGGTCACTTCACCCGAGTGACTCATCACCGTTCGTACGCGACGCCCCCGGTTTCGCATCGGCCGACCGCAACAGTGCGGCCGGACCAAGGACTCCCCCAGTTGTGTGAACCCCGAATCCAACACTGCCCGCCCGGCCCGTTTTTTCAATTCCTCGACCCGGAGTTCGAGGGCCATCGCATCGAGCGTTTCCACCGACTCGATGATTTCGGAGACTTTTTTCCCGTCGACTTCCACAACAATCCGAACGTCCATCACACCCTCCTTGAGGCTCCGAGACGTCCTGACTCAACAAAAACCGTCCAACAACACCACTCTACACCCCCAAATCACAATCCGCCACCATTTATCGGATGCACCCGCAAGGCATAAGGCAGAGGCGATTTGTCACAGCGCAAAAACATCGCTGCGAATCCTGCATTTCTAGACCGGCCCTCAGGCCGGCTAACCCGGATTATTCGTTGGGTTGAAGAAAATGGCCTCGTGTTGCATTTAAGTGTTTGTAACAGAACAACTTTCCCGCAAGCACGGAGGATGCTGCGAGTTTACAGGTGTGTGGTCCGAGCGTCTGGAATTTCATCCGAGAAAATCCTGGTCGTCGAGAATTCCGGCGGACGCCTTTCGAGCGATGCGGGCCTGTTGCTGCTGCGGGAGTTTGATGACAAGCTCGGGATGACTGCGCAGTTCGCAGCAACTCTGCAAGAGCAGCGACGGAACCCGAATCATTCATTGCTCTCGATGGTCAGGGGCAACGCGTCTACGGGATCATCGCAGGGTACGAAGATCAGAACGACCATGACACGCTCCCGTTACGATCCAGTCTTTCAACTCATTTGCGACAAGGTTCCTGGCGACACATCTCAGACGGCCTCTCAGCCGACGCTCTCACGCTTTGAAAACGCCGTCAGCATCCCGTCTCTGTTCCGGCTGCGAGAACTTCTGGTCGATCAGTTCCTCGATGCCCTCGCTGTCGATGGCCGCACTCGCTTGCGGCACCCCAAGAGCGACCAGAAACCGAAGAACGATTTCATGACGGGCAGATGACTCACTCGCCAATCGCCGGCCCTTTGCCGTCAATTCGACGGGAGCATACGGCTCTGCTTTTACGTACCCATCACGTTCGAGCCGCCCGATGGTTCGATTCACCGTCACATGACTGACGGCAAACCGCTCCGCCGTGTCGGTCCCACGGCAAACGCCCTGCTGATCGATGATTTCCGCAATCGCTTCGACGTAGTCCTCTGCCAGTTCCGTGGCGTGGTCCGACCGAATACGACGATGTCGAGATCCTGGTGAAGTGGGCATGCGGCGACCTGAAAGTGTTGAGTGTCTTTCTCCATCATACCGCTGAGGAACGGCTCCCTTCAAATGGACAAACGGTCCTGCTTGACAAAAGTGTAGCCCAAGCTAATACTTCCTGCTCCGCAAAATTTAGCCAATGGTAAATCGCGAGTAAAGAGAACTCCTGATGAAGCGACACGCGTTCACGTTAATTGAACTCCTGGTGGTGATTGCCGTCATTGGAGTACTCGTGGCACTTCTCTTGCCGGCAGTTCAGCAGGCGAGAGAAGCCGCGCGTCGGACACAGTGCAAGAGCCATCTCAAACAGTTGGGACTTGCACTCCATAATTACCATGACGCGCACGCCACATTTCCCGCTGGCTACTATTCGTTTGCGACGAGCAACGGTTCAGGCCCCGCCTCGGCCAACATCGACCCACAAAGTTGGGACGCCGCTCCTGGCTGGGGTTGGGGGACGGCACTGTTGCCCTACCTGGATCAGGCTCCGCTCTCAAATCAACTCGATGCGGCTCAGCCCATTTGGGCACCGCAACACGCATCTGGCATTGCCATGACGTTGCCAGTGTTCCTGTGTCCCTCAGCAACTGGTGGCGATGAACCATTCACTGTGCAGGACGCTGCGGGGAATCCCCTCCTGATTGGTGGGAGCTCTGTTCTCCTGGGGCGTTCGCACTATGTGGCGAGTCATGGTCAAGAATCCTGTTGGGGCGACTGTGGATCCTCGCTGACCGGACTGGTGTTCACCGACATCTACTCGGGGACGACGCGCACTGTAAACATCAACGGCAACGCCGGCGTTGTCGCGGACGGACCGTTCTATCGCAACTCCGCGACACGCTTCCGCGACATGACCGACGGCACCAGCACGACAATTCTGCTGGGCGAGCATTCCTCGCGTTTGAGCGACAAGACCTGGGTCGGTGTCGTTCCCGGTGCATTCACTCATCCGAGAATTTCCACTCCACTCAACGGGTCTGATGCAGCAGCAACGTTAACGCTCGTCCATGCAGGACCCTCAGGGGGCGAACTCGACATTACCGGGTTTCCAATTATTCATCCCGTAAACTTTCCGACGCTGCATGTCGGTCAAATGTACTCCGAGCACGTGGGCGGCGGTCATTTGTGCATGGGGGATGGATCGGTCCGATTCATTTCGGAAAACATTGATTTGCTGACCTTCGCCGAACTGTCGAGCATGAGTGAAGGCGAAGTGTTAGGAGAATTCTAGTGCGTCATTTCTGTATCTCATTGGTCTTGTTGTTGATCATGGCTCCTGGGTGTCGTCGGTACGGCGACGTCAGTACCACGACCTACGAGTACGCGCAAGCACTTTATGGAGCATGTAGTCAACAAGATGCCGCGCGACTGGAGAAAGCGGAGCAGTTCATCAATGACGCCTTGGCTGGAGGCGACATCTCGGAAGCCGAGCATGGCTACCTGATGGATATTGTCGAACTTGCTCAGGACGAGCAATGGGACGAGGCGGCGCAAGACGCACGGCAACTCATGCAGGAGCAGGCAAAGTCGTGACCAGTCGCCGCCCTATTCGGCGAAGGCTTCTTTGGTCTTAATGGTGTAATCGTCAACCAGTGCCTCCTGGAAGTCGTAGACACTCATGAAATCGCTGAGTTGATCGCGGTCGGTTTTCCGCATTTCACCGCGTTCAATTAACTCGAAAACAATGCGACCAAAATCGCCGGTCGATTTGACGCCCCAGTGCTCAAAGACAGTTTTGGCAAGTCGACCAAAACGCTTCAGTCCCAGACGCTTGATGCCGTGCAGGAGTTCCTGCCCGGTAATGTGTGCTTCTTCGTCGTCTGGGTGGACAGCCGCTGGACGGTTCAGCTTCTGCTGCGTGAAGTGAAGAGCTTCAAACACGAACCGATACGCATCTGGATGGAATTTTAAGCCGCTCGCAGGCGATTGACTTATCACAGCCATGACAGAATCTCTTGCTCCAACGACAATCGAACTCGCGAGACGACCACTCAGCCGACACGCATTCAACTATACCGGCGCATCTGCATTTGAGAAAAGACCTGCTGCACAAGATGACAACATTTTTCGCAGGATTCGATTCATATCGGCAGAGATTGAACTGAAGCCAGTAACAAGACAGGTGCCGCAACTTTGAGTTACGGCACCTGAATTTTCGTGATTGGCTCTCACTACTCGATGATGATGTCGCGCACGGTTCCGCCGGCAGGAACCATTGGCAGCACGTGTGCCTGATATGGGCAAATGACATCCAGCAGGTACGGGCCGTCATGTGCGAGCATTTCTGCCAGCGCTGCGGGGAAGTCTTTCTTGCTGCGGACCTGCTTGGCTTCGACGCCAAACCCTTTCGCAATGGACACGAAGTCGGGATACGTTTCTTCGTAGTGTCCACCTTCCCCTTCGCCCAGCCATTCAGGATGGTCAATCGGACCGAGGTAAGTGTGGGCACGGCGTCCTTCCATGAATCGATCTTCCCACTGCACCACCATGCCGAGGTGCTGATTATTCAGCAGCAGGATTTTCACGGGCAGTTTTTCGCAGCGAAGCGTTGCGAGCTCCTGAACATTCATCAGGAACGAACCATCGCCATCGATGTCGATAACCATCGAGTCGGGATGTGCCGCCTGCACTCCCATGGCAGCCGGCAAACCGAAGCCCATGGTGCCCAGTCCAGAACTCGAGAGCCACTTCTTCGGCGAACGGAACTTGTAGTACTGTGCCGCGAACATTTGGTGCTGACCCACGCCGACCGCGACGAATGGCTCATTGTCGATGGTCTGCCGCCACAGTTCGTCAATGGCGTACTGCGGGAAGATGTAATCGCCAGATTCTGGGATGGTGAGCGGGAACTTCGCTTTCCACTCGTTGAGTTGCTTCCACCAGTCGGTCAAATCGGCCGCGTCTTTCTTAGGATCGAACGACTTGTTGAGCGCTTCGAGAAAGACCTGCACATCAGCCACAATGGGAATATGCGCCTCTTTGTTCTTGTGCATTTCCGAAGGGTCGATGTCGACATGCACAATTTTCCCGTGCTTCGCGAATTCTTCCAGCTTACCGGTGACGCGATCATCGAACCGCACACCAAAAGCGAGCAACAGGTCGGCATCGTTCACGGCGTAGTTGGCGTAAACCGTTCCGTGCATCCCCAGCATGTGGAGTGACTGGTCATCATCACCTGGAAACGCACCGAGTCCCATGCAGGTCATGGTGACCGGAATGTTCGACTTGCGAGCAAATTCGACCAGTTCAGCCGAAGCGCCGGAATTGATGACGCCACCACCAACATACAGAATGGGCTTCTTTGCCCGTCGAACGGCCGCGATGACCTGGTTCACCTGCTCCTGAGCCACCTGACGGCGTTCAGGATGGTAGCCGGGAAGGTACATGGGAGGATCGAAATCCAGCTCGTCGACGTTAATCGATGCCAGTTGAATGTTTTTGGGGAAGTCGACGAGCACAGGGCCGGGACGACCGCTGCGGGCCACGAAAAAAGCTTCCTTGATAATTCGAGGAATCGACTTCATCGCCTCTTTCACCGACTCCGGACAAGTGTAGTCCGCCGCGGTAATGAGATAATGGTGCTTCGTAATCGCCCGGCAGACTTCCACAATGGGCGTTTCCTGGAATGCATCAGAGCCAATAACCGCCTGCGGCACCTGACCGGTCACGGCAATCAGTGGAACAGAGTCCATTTTCGCATCGGCAATTGCCGTCACGAGGTTTGTCGCTCCCGGACCGGAAGTTGCCATGCAAATTCCGATTTCGTCACTTGTCCGCGAAACACCCTGAGCCGCGAACGATCCTCCCTGCTCGTGGCGGGGCAGAATGGTGCGAATGCGGTCGCGATATTTCCGCAATGCCTGGTGCAGCGGCATGCTGGCACCGCCGGGATAAGCAAATACGTGTTTCCCACCCTGCCGAATTAAGGCCTCAACGAGGATTTCAGCGCCTGTCAATGTTTGGCAGTCGGTGGTTTTATCAGTGGCGGTCGACACGAGTTTTCCTCAAGTACATTAGTCAGCAGGACATCAAATTCAGTCAAACACAATACTGCGCTCGATTCGCGCACGTTCAGCGCCGCAGATTGTGAACGTGAATGGTAACCGGAGTCAGTAGGACGGGCGACCCTCGAAACCGGTTCACGTCAAATTTCCTAAAGGACGATGGCACGCAGGCCACACAAATTGAACCATCCAAGCCTGCCAACCCGCCCAATGGATCCGTTGCGTTCGACGTAAGTCTCATCTTTCAAGCTGATTATACGCAAACTCGTGGGCTTCTACTCGATTGCCGGGCTCACGATGTTGCGACTAACTCCACGGCCTCCGCCTTTACCCAAATTGACTGAACTACCGACTTGCAGTGAGCCGATACTATCTCGCATGGGGGTCTACCCACTCACCTGGAGTTGGAAGAAATGTCGGATTCATCGTCGCAACATCATTCGCTGAGTCCTGTTACGGAGAGCGTTCCGGAGCAGGCTGTCGCCATTGCGCGGATGACCGGCCTCGTCGTCGTCACGCTGTTATTCGGTATGGCCTGGTCGCAGGCGAAGCCAGATCCCCAACTTCTCGCCCAACGGGCGATGATTCAGCCCAACTTCAGCGGCAAACCAATTCCAGTCATGCTGGTCGAGCATCATCAGCAACCGGCTCACGTCGCGACAATTGCCCGAACTGAAACGCACCCATCATCGCAGTACCAGCCCTGCACGACTCGCATGTCGTTCTGGATGAAGGGAACATCTCCTATGGCACACAAATCTCAATTGTGCGGGGTGACCTCACCTTGGAATCCGATGAACTGGCTGCACACATTGCCCAGTTGCCGATGGGAATCGAAGCGGGCCGCTACCGAATTGTCGACAGCCAGGGCGGAACCGGTTGGCTCATCATCCACAGCGCAATGGTCCTCCCAAACTCGCAACTCAGCGACGGCATTGCATCGACCCATCATGACAATCAGACTGTTCGCTTCATCAAGGTGAGCGAAATCGCGGAAGCACCCACCCGCCAAGTTCGCTAACCGTCTGTAGATTCTTCGCACGGCGTGGTCGAACAAATGCAAGCGGAAATTGTCGCGATTGGTTCTGAACTCACCAGCGGTGAAAAGCTCGACACCAACAGTCAGTGGCTCAGTCTGCAACTGGCTGACATGGGTATTTCGACGCTGTTTCACACGACAGTGGCTGACAATATCGACGCCAATCTCCAGGCGTTGCAACTTGCTGTCGAGCGAGTGGATGTCGTACTCGTCAGCGGCGGACTCGGTCCTACGCAAGACGACCTGACGCGTGACGTGCTTGCCAAACTCGCAAGTGTCCCGCTTGAATTGGACGCGGAGAGCCTGGCACACCTCGAAGATTTCTTTCATGGACGTGGCCGCGAAATGCCCGAACGAAATCGTATTCAGGCGATGTTCCCTCAAGGTAGTCAGCCATTGCCCAACCCGGTGGGCACCGCTCCGGGCATTTGGCTTGAAGTGCCGCGGGCAAATCGTACGCCATGCCTGGTGGCCGCCATGCCCGGTGTCCCCAGCGAAATGTACAAAATGTTTCGCGAGCAGGTGCAGCCGCGACTTCCCGGATCTAGCCGCTGCATCAGACGTGCCCGTCTCAATTGTTACGGGTTAGGTGAATCAGCCACGGAAGAAATTCTGGGCGATCTCACGGCCAGAGGACGCGACCCCGAGGTCGGAATCACGGCCCACGAAGCAACCATCACACTGCGAATTGTCGCCCACGGGGCAGATGAACAGGAATGCCAGAAGAAAATTGACACGACATTGTCGATGGCACGTGAACGACTTGGTGATCACGTTTTTGGCGTTGAAGATGAGAAGCTCGAAGATGTGGTTGTCGAAATGCTCCGCAGCAACGGACAAACCCTGGCGACGCTGGAATGGGGCACGGCGGGCCAACTTGCGGGACGACTCTTCCATGCTCAGGGAAGACGACGCGATTCAAGTGGCGGCAATGAGTTTAACCCCTTGGCTGGTGGACAAGTTCAAAGCGGCGAAGTTGAAGACCTGCAGCAGGCCGCAGAAGCATGGCGAGCGCAATGTGGTGCAAACTATGTGCTGGCCATTGGGCCAGAGAGAGTCATCGACGAGCAGGGCGCAAAGTCAACCGCGACGGAACTGCTGCTCCTCACTGACGAGGGCCTGCAAGAGGGGTATGATTTGTCCTGGAATGGCAACCCCGCCATCCGCCTCACCCGCACAGCCAAATCTGCCCTCGACTTACTCCGGCGTTTTCTCATCCGTACGGCAACGGTAAGGTAAGCTGCGACGCTCGATTCACCTCTCCCTTATCCAACTGGAGTTCGCATCCGATGAACCTCCCCACCGAATCTGTGACATGCCTCGTGACTGGCGGCGCCGGATTCATTGGGGCCCACGTCGTGCGCGAGCTGCTGGCATTGGATCAGAACCACGCGTGGGAAATTGTGGTTCTTGATGACCTGTCCGGAGGCTTCCTCGATAACCTTCCCGACGACGACCGAGTCCACGTCGTGAATGGTTCGGTGACTGATGCCACACTTGTTGATCGCCTGTTTGCTGAACGAAAAATCGACTACGTCTACCACCTTGCCGCCTACGCGGCCGAAGGGCTCAGCCATTTCATCAGGCGTTTTAATTACACGAACAATCTCATCGGGTCGGTGAACTTAATCAACGCGTCGGTCCGGCACGAAGTGCAGCGTTTCGTCTTCACAAGTTCGATAGCCGTCTATGGTGCCGCTCAATTGCCCATGGCTGAGTCGACGAAGCCGCATCCCGAAGATCCTTACGGCATTTCCAAATACGCCGTGGAACTCGACCTGGAAGCGGCGCAGCGATTGTTTGGCCTCGATTACACCATTTTCCGGCCGCACAATGTGTATGGACCGTATCAGAACATTGGTGATCGTTACCGAAATGTCGTGGGCATTTTCATGAACCGGCTCATGCGCAATGAGGCACTGCCGGTGTTTGGTGATGGGGAGCAGAAACGTGCCTTCACCGACATTCGTGACGTCGCTCCCGGAATTGCTCGAGCGCCATTTGTGCCCGAGTCGCGAAATGAAGTGTTCAACATTGGCTCCGATGTCGCCGTGACAGTGAACCAACTCGCCGAGGCCGTGGCGACCGCGTTCGATACAAAGCCGGTCCTCGACTATTTGCCTGCCCGGAAGGAAGTCGTGTTTGCCTGGGCTGACCACAGCAAATTTCAGTCAGTATTTCAGCCAGGGCCGGAACACTCACTTACCGATGGAATCACACACATGGCCGAGTGGGCGAAAGCAATCGGCCCGCGCAGCAGCACGCTGTTCTCCAACGTGGAAGTCATGCGACATCTACCGGCATCATGGGCCGCTGCCTTGAAACAGAATGACAATCCGTCAGCCTGATTTCTGCTGGCATAGTTGCATCAGCGCCTGCTCGTAACGCGGGAAGTTTGCTTCAATCGAGTACTTCTCCGCGACGGTCTTACGCGCCGCAGCACCAATTTCCTTTCGTAGCTCGGCTGATTCCACGAGCTGTCCGAGATTCTCAGTCCACTCGTCATCAGTGCGAGCGAGAAAACTGTTTTGGCCATGCTCCACAATGTGTGCATTCACGCCAACAGGCGAAGCCACGGCAGGAATTCCACAGGCCATGTACTGAATGAGCTTTAGTCCGCATTTGTACTTGTCCCACGTTTCCCCCTCGAACAGCGGCATGAGACCCACGTCGAGTTGGAGGAGCTGATCCACTTCGCGCCGCTTGTCCCACGGCTGATGCACGACTTTCACACCCGACAAGTCGACCTCTTTGAGCGGACCAATGTCCGGCACAATGATGTGCAGTTCAAATGAAGTTCGCTCAGCGAGTTTGCGTAATCCACCGCTAGCCGCCTGCAGATAGCGGAGGTTTCCCGTGGTTCCAATCCAACCAATCCGAGGAATTCCCGTGGAAGTGCCGGGCTCGGGTTTTGGCGGATACTGAGCCATTTCGACGCACGTCGGAATGATTATGGTGTTCTCGTTGCGTGGCTTAATCCATTCTTCAATGAACGGGTTTCCGCAAATGACCAGGTCGGCCAGTGGAACCAGTTTCTCAAACTTTTCCGGGTAGCGCAGGAACACGCCGTCATCCAGATCCAGCACAATGCGCGAAGTCGTCGCCCGGAAACGTCGTTCCATATCGATGTCGGGCGCATCGAAGATTTCCCGATCAATGACGACCACGTCATCCCGTCGCCAGCGCGACTGGTACCAGTGCAGCCAACGCATGCTGCGCTTCAGCAACTGGCTCAGTCGAAAACCAATTGTTTTGTACCAGTCGTACTTTTGCGGAATACTCGATGCCAGCACGCAGTTGTGTCCCTTGTCCCGAAAATGCTTCACGTAGGGCAGCATGCGAAATCGTGACGACGGGACCTGATCTCCTGAGCTGAGCATGAGAATTTTCATGGTTGTTCCCCGCTGGTCGAATTCTTGCGACAACGCGCCGTCACGGTAATTCGTCCGCCTTGATGCAGCCACGCCATGACAATTGCAAATGGAGCCATGGCCAGTTGGCCCCACATTGTCGGGCGATTCGGGAACTCCAGAATACGTGCCGCCAGTCGGCTGTTGGGAAACATGCGTCGCAGTAACAATCCTAAGCTACCGACGACATTCAGAGAGTTTCGCTGATGTTCAATGCGAATCTCTTCAAAGCCTGTTTCCTCCAGTAGTCGTCGTAGACGTTTGGGATTAAAGAAATGCAGGTGCCGTGGCCATTCCCAGAGATACCAGTTTCCGCCAAAGACGTACGGTTCCCAGCAGCCGACGTTCGGCATGCTGCACGCCAAAAGACCCTGTGGTTTCAGAACACGATGCAGTTCAATAAGGCTGGAACGGACATCGGGAAGGTGTTCCAGTACGTGCCAGGCGAACGCTGCGTCAAAGCTGCTGTCGGAGAACTGCGCCGACTCCAGTGTCCCTTCATGAATTTCGAATCCCCGCCCACGTGCTTGTTCGGCAGCGGCGGTGACCAGTTCGACTCCCTCGCAGTTCCAGCCAACGGCTTTTAGTGATTCGAGAAACTGACCGGTGCCGCACCCCAGTTCGAGGGCGCGCGAGCCTTCGTCGGGAGCAGCCGGAAGAACGGTGCTGCGTGTGTCACTGAGCCAACGGTAAAGACTTTTCAATCCGGGAATTGATCGTACAAAAGACCGGAGGTACCACGGTTGCGATGTATTGGATGACGCCGCCTGGGATTCGGATTTCAAGTCCTTCGGTTGGTCGACGGAGCAGCCATCACCATGCTCCTGGCTGCGATGCGGGCCATATCCGCTCGGGTAACAGGCCGCCAGCGTTTCCAGCGTGGGCCTGGGATTCATGTAAATGTGACGGCAGGAGCGGCACGTGACGAGTTGAAAGGTTCCAGGGACCCCCATGGCGACATCACGCCCCGTCAAGTAGTGACGGTATTCCGCTGCCTGACACAGCGGACACGCAATCTTCTCCAGCTGGACGGCATCGGAACCTACTGGCATGTAAGGGTTTCCCGATTTTGGCATGAGGCGAATGCAACGGAAGTCATTTCTTTGACCACAGACTATCAGTCGCGAAATAATCTGCCACCTTTGCAGGAAAAATAGTTACCCTCCGTGGGCGAGCGGAGGATGAGACAGATTTCGCATTCATCTTTTGGAGTAATTCGCAGGTACTCATCACTTCCGGTTCTGTTGATTATCGTGATTTCATGTGCCGAGAGTTTCGGTTCCTGTGTGGCGCCTCTTGAATGAGCGGATATTTCTGCGATATCCTTAATGTGTGCGACTGTGTCTTCAACTCGCATCGTTTTGGCGTGAGTGTATTCGTAATGACAATTCTCAAGAAACTCCTGATTCCCGTTTTGCTGGTTTGCTGCGCGTTCCACGTGGTGCCAACCGTGGCAGCGGCTGCGAATGAGGGCCAGATTAAAGCCTCGATCGATCGAGGAGTGGCATTTCTTCGTGCGCAGTTCAAGGGAGCGCCGGACGAGCATAAGGGGCTGATTGGTTTGACCTTGATGAAAGCAGGCCAGCCTCACGATGCGCCAGAAATCAAGGAAGCCATTCGTCTGGCACGCGAAAAATGCAAGGACGGCCAATACAGAGCTGAACGTGAACACTTCTACGAAGCTGGTGTCGATGCAACCCTGCTGGCTGACTCAGGGGAGGAGTGCAAGGCAGAACTGCAGGCCATCGCAAATTTCATCATCAGCAATCAAAATCCCAATGGTGGTTGGAACTATCCCGGCCAGGGGGAGAGCGTCGCAGCCGGTGATACCAGTACCATGCAGTATTGCTGTCTGGCATTGTGGGCTGCCGATAGAACTGGCGTGGAAATCGATCCACAGGTGTGGGTCAAAGCCATTCAATGGCACGCAGCCTATCAGGGCGCTGATGGAGGGTTCTCGTATCGCCCGGGCACGACCCAAGGTGACGTGAACGGTGTGGCCACGCTCAACATGACCGTCAACTCCATTGGTAGTATTCACATTTGCATGCTGCACCTTGATCCGACCTCGGTTCCCTTCCTGGAACGTCCGGCGGCTGCGGCTGCGGCCGAATTCGAATGAACCCCCAAAGCCCAAGGGCGCATTGGAGGTTGTGGAACTTCAAACAACGCCCGAAAATGAGCCTGTGGCAATTCCGGCAAGTGCCAAGCCCACAATCATGAAATCGTTAGGATGGGTGGCAAGCCGATTCCGTGTGGCGAACGAATCTCCGCACAACAAGATGTATTACTACTATTCGTTGGAACGCATGGCCGCCCTGGCGAACATCAAGAAAATTGGTTCGCACGACTGGTTTAATGAATGTGCTGACTACGTTATTAGCCGACAAAAGCAGGATGGTTCTTGGGCGGAGAGTACTCACGTCACGCGAACGCCGGAAATCCAGTCATGTTTTGCGGTACTGTTCTTGACGCGTTCGACCGAAAAAGTCCTTAAGAAAACTGCTCCTTCCTATTACGGTAACGGCCTCTTGGCAGGTGGGCGGGGTTTGCCGGACGATCTTTCCAGCGGTTCGTTCAACGGCCGTTCGATGGAGGAAAAGAAGAAGCCGCCCGGACCGCTGGATGAATTGCTGGCCTCACTGGCCAATGCCGGCGAAATCGATGTCAACGAGGTGCAGGAGCAAATCGTTGAGAAGGTGCAGGTCGGTGACCGTAGCGAGCTCGTGAAGCAGAAGGATTTGCTGGTAAAGCTGGTCAAGCATCAGGACTCAAACGCGTCAGAATGATGGCCATGTGGGCACTAGGACGGACGGACGACATGCGGCTGACGCAGCACCTCATTGAAGGACTTGATGACGTCGATTTGGGTGTCATGATTGAAGCCCGTAATGCACTCTGCTGGCTGGCTCGTAAACCCCGCGGTTTTGGTTTTGCCGAAGACCCGTTGGACGCCCTCGGCCCGAATCCCGCACCTGAAGCGAAAACACAGGCAATTCGCGACTGGAACAAGGGAATTGTCACCGCGTGGGGCAACTGGTACCTGGAAAATCGCCCGTATGTTGACCGGGGTGATCAGTTCGAAGCCAAGTTGCGACGTCGACTACTCCAGATTAAAGAAGAACTTTAGTCGCACTTTCGGCTGATTCAGACGACTCACGGCATTGAATGGGAAATCAACGCGACAGGTCCGCAATGTGGGGCTAGACTTAGGCGGCATCTCGCCTTACTGTCCCTCGTCGCTACTTATTCAATCAATACGGAGTCTCGCCAGCAATGACGCACACCTGGCACGATGTTACCCCGGGAGAAAATCTTCCGCTTGAGTTTACAGCCATCATCGAAATTCCGATGGGGTCGAGCGTAAAGTACGAACTCGACAAGGAAACCGGGCTGCTGAAGGTCGACCGCATTCTGTATTCCGCCGTTTATTACCCGGCGAACTACGGATTCATTCCCCAAACAATGGCTGACGATGGCGACCCGCTCGACGTGTTGGTCCTCTGTCAGGAAGCTGTTGCACCGCTGACACTCGTACAGGCCCGCGTGATTGGTCTGATGACCATGATCGACGGCGGCAAGAAGGACCACAAAATCCTGGCCGTCGCCATGCACGACCCGGAATATGCCGACGTACAGCAGTTTGACGAATTGCCTCCGCATCGACTGAATATGTTCCGTCGCTTCTTTCAGGACTACAAGCAACTGGAAGGGAAGACGGTGGAAGTCGATACCATGCAGCCGGTGGAAAAGGCCGTCCCCATTATCGAACAGGCACTTCACGAGTATAGCGTGCTGCGTCGCCGTGGATTTCTGAAGAGGTAGACAATGTTTCCGCAATCCAGAATGCGGCGACTGCGCATGCATCCGCAGTTGCGGGAAATGGTTCGGGAGACTTCACTCTCGCCGAAAGACTTCATCCTGCCGTTGTTTGTGCGGCATGGAGTGAATCAGCAAATCCCCATTTCGTCGATGCCCGGCCAATTCCAGTGGACCGTGGACCGGCTACCCGAAATTCTTGCGGACATTACCGCGACGGAAATCCCGGCCGTCATTCTGTTTGGTATTCCTGAGCAGAAAGACGCACTGGGCAGCGACGCCTATTGCAGTCACGGAATTGTCCAGCAGGCGGTCCGGGCCATTCGGGAACATGCTCCCGACCTCATGGTCATCACAGATGTCTGTCTCTGTGAGTTCACCGACCACGGCCATTGCGGCGTCGTCAACGAATCGACGGGCCGGGTGGATGTCGACAACGACGCCACACTCGAATTGCTGGTCAAAGAAGCAGTCAGCCACGCACAGGCTGGTGCGGACATGATTGCCCCCAGCGGCATGATGGACGGTATGATTGCGGCCCTCCGTGGTGGACTCGATGCGAATAGTTTTTCGCACATTCCCATTATGAGTTACGCCGCGAAGTACGCCTCGGCATTCTATGGTCCTTTCCGCGATGCCGCCGAAAGTGCTCCGCAGTTTGGCGACCGCCGCACGTATCAAATGGACCCCGCCAATGGCAATGAAGCCTTGCGGGAAGTACAACTGGACGTCGAAGAAGGGGCTGACTTGCTCATGGTGAAACCGGCACTCAGCTATCTCGACATCATTCGCCGCGTGAAAGATGCCCATCCCAACATCCCGCTTGCCGCTTACAACGTGAGTGGCGAATACGCCATGGTGAAGTCTGCGGCCGCAGCCGGTTGGATTGATGAACAACGCATTACGCTGGAAATTCTCACCAGTATGAAGCGGGCCGGAGCGGACATTATTCTCACGTATCATGCCCTCGATGCAGCAAAGTGGCTCGGCTGATTCGGTGTCGCAACTCGACAATTGTTAAGCAGTTGTGGCGCAGTCTGCAGCGATTTTGAACGGCTTATCGGCAGTGTCTGCCGGGCTATGGTCTGTGCACCAGCGAATGTTCTGGTTCACGTTGACGTTGGCCAGCATCGACGCGATTCTCCCGGGCACTCATTTTCCCGTCTGACATTGCGCCTGTTGGTCATGCCATCAGTTGCCGCTTAGCGTTGTGTGTTTGTGAAACTCCTGTTCAACAGCCGACTTTTGAGCCTCTTGCTGCTCGCGTTTGCGGGAGTCTCAGGGTGCGCGCTGTTAATCCCAGATTCGAACAGGGAAAAGCACAATCCGTTGCCCCCCATTGTTGGTCCACGCGACGCAATGGAGCTGGAGGTCTTCATTGTCGACCGGGCCGTGGGTGATCCCCTCATTGGTGACGGCCTGTGGGACAGTCTTCACGAGGTCACTTCGATAACGCCCGATTTGAAAGAGCGGCTGGAAGAACAGGGATTGCGCGTCGCGATGTCCCCCTCTCGTCCGCCACGTTCCGTTCAGGCACTGCTCGCCCTTTCCGGTGGAGATGATCCCACCCGACGTACCATTTATCACCGCGTTGTGGTTCCCGCGTCTCAACCAGCGCTCATCCCCATTACGACGTTGGCCTCGCCCATTGAAGTGGCTCTCCCCGCAGAGCATGGGACCAAGGTAAAGGAACTCACACAGGGCGTCTGCCAGCTGCGAATTCAGCTCGACAAGGTCACCGAAGGCTGGGCCAGTCTGGAAGTTCAGCCAGTCATTCAGCACGGTGCGGACATGCTCCGACCGAAAGCGACGGCAGAAGAATGGCTCTTCGAGCAGGGTCAGCAAACGATCATGCTTTACGACCATCGTTTCAATGTGGAACTGAATCGAGGCGAACTCATTGCTCTGGGCATGACCGGAGAGAGTGGAAACTCGGTTGGTGCCCGCTTCTTCCATGGTGAATGGAACGGCGTTCCTATTGAGCGACACGTCTTCCTGCGGCTTCGCGGAATGCACCGCATTGCTCCGGTGCGTGCTCAGTAAACAGCAGAGTCAATTCGCGGAAGCTTGTTCAAGCAATTGTTGAATTCGGTCTCGCTGCGCGAGCGCCTCTTCGTCATCTGGGGCAAATTCCAGCACTTTGTTGTACGTTTTCAGTGCTTCATCCATTCGCTTCTGTTCTTCGAACACGTGGGCGAGGTCGGCCAGGCAAACAACGTTGTTCGGACGTTGCGCGAGTGCCCGCTGCAATTCCTGTTCAGACTTCACCCAGTCTTCCTGATGAATCGCCGTCGTGGCGGAAAGGCACAGCAGATCGAATTTTTCTTCGGCATCTTTTGGTAATGAATCCAACGTCGCACGGGCTGCATCAAATTGACCGGTACGAACGAGGGCATCCACACATTGTACTCGAATCGAGTGAATCTCCGGATAAGCAGCGAGCAACTCTCGCAGTTTGTCGACGACGGCCCCCGTCTCTCCAGAGAGTACGCGTTCATGATACTGACGTGCCTGCCAGTAAGGATCGACTCGCTGCTGCGCGACGAGCTGCAAATAGGGGTTCTCCCAATAGGCCGACTCCGCCGGAAGTGCCTCAGCCTTTTCCTGAGCCTGTTTCGCCAGCTCAACATGACCGGTTGTCATGGCGACATTCGACACGAGTTCCCAGTAATCGCGTCGATCATTGAGCTCTTCCTGCACGGCCTGAATTGACTCGAGTGCGTCGGTCGGTTCGAGGTCGAGCGCATCGATTCTCGCACCACACAAAAAGGCTCTTTGATTTTGCGGATTGATTTCCAGCGCACGCTTCACCGCTTCCACGGCGGTTCTGAATTCATTCTGAGACAAATCAATCTCGGCAATGCGAGTTGCGGCCAGCCCATGTTTTTCGCCGCGTGCTTCAGATTTAGCAAACGCTGCACGTGCTTTTTGAGGACTCTCATTCGCCAGAATCTCGCCCAGCAAATAACTCCAGATAGGATTTGAGGAGTCCAGACTGGCAGCACTCTCGTAGGCCACTACCGCGTCGTAGTCGAATTCGTGGGCGTCGAGCAACATGGCGTAGCGTCCCCATTCCGCGCCCGATTGGCTGTCCGACAACACAACTTTTCGCTGCTCTTCAATCGCACGTGCCACTTCGGGAAACGCCTGCGACAAATCGGGATTCGGCACTTCCGGCAAACGTGGATGCGTATCCCCAATCCACAGTACGACAACAATGGTGAGGGCAAGGCAGCCGAGTATCGACGCGAAAACAATTCTACTCTGCATCGCTCCGGCCTCGTTTGATGTCGACAAACAGTGAATGCGAATTTGCGACAGGAAGTTCCGGGAGATCCGACGGCGGAGCGTACGCGTTAAAGCAGCCGACGAGCGGCATAAGGCAAGCAGCAAACATGAATTCCCCGTTCCGTTGCATCAGACTTCTTGTTGCACTGGCTCGTTACTGAACGGAATTCCCCAAATTCGCAAACGCCACTCGTCCACCTTGATTGGCAGTCTGGCCTCGCGTTCAAGGACGTATCATACTTGCAAATAGGCTGGCCGTCAGCGCAGTATCGAACGGAGAAACTGCTATGCTCAGTGGCGCAAGCATTTTTCCAAAGATGAATTGCCAAAGGCAGCGAGAAACGACAAAATGTCTACACTTGCCGTGAAGACGTCTTTCGCCTGGAGTTCCAATTATGGAAGCGGTCAAACCAAAAGTGCTCATTGTTGATGACGCGAAGGCCGACCGCGTTCGAGCTTCGGGAATCATTGCGCGGTGGCGGGAGTGCGAAATCATTGAAGCGGCAAATGGTCGTGCAGCGATTGACGAAGTCGGCACGCATTTTCCCGATGTGATTCTAACCGACTTGCACATGCCGGAAATGGATGGGCTGGAACTGGTTGCTGCCGTGCGGGAAGAACATCCCGGAATTCCTGTCATTCTCATGACGGCCAAAGGGAGTGAGGAAATTGCCGCTCAGGCCCTGCGTCAGGGAGCGGCGAGCTATGTCCCAAAGCTACGGATGCAGGACGATTTGGTTCCCACGCTGAATCAGGTCTACCACACTTCCGCTTTGGCACATGGGCAATCTCGCCTGATGCATTACATGACGGAGTCATCCACGTCATTCGTGCTGCGAAACGACAGAATGCTCATTCGGGCCTGTGTTCGCCATTTGCTGAACCTGCTTCGCTGTGTTCCGCTCGGTGATGAAACAGAACGACTTCGCGTCGGTATTGCGCTCCACGAAGCTCTGGAAAATGCGTTTCTCCGGGGCAATCTGGAAATCAAACCGTCCGAAGTGACATCTGAGAGGCCGTTGACCGAGCTTATCAGCGAGCGACTGCAGATTGAGTCAATTGCGCTGCGCCGAATTCATGTGCATTACCACGTCTCACGAAGCGGTGCCGAGTTCACAATTCGAGATGACGGACCTGGCTTTGATGTCGCCAGCCTCTGGCAGGACGATTCCTCTGGACTGCACAATCACGAAGGAAACCGTGGACTGACGTTGATGAAATCAGTTATGGATTCCGTCGAATTCAATGACTTGGGCAACGAAGTACGCCTCACCAAAATGGCCGTACCCGCAGCAACTGCCTGACCCGGTTCACAGACGACTGAGGGATTCTCTTTCTTGTTGCTGCATACGCAGTGGCTGGCCATGCTCTGATGTGATATCAAGAGTTCTACACGTGCCGTTTGGCACGACAGGACTTCAGTCATCAATGCGCTGGCAGGTAACACAGCAATGATTGAGAATGACCCCGCAGCAGACGGAATCGATTTCTTCGCGAATTTCGAAAAGCCGGAACAGCTCAGCCTCGTTGTGGGGCAATTGCTCGGTTCACTGAACGACATGGTTTGGTGTACGTCGCTCGACGGAACGAAGCTGTTATTCATGAACTCCGCCGCGGAGCGAATTTACGGCCAGCCCATCGAAGTTCTGCTCTCCGATATGTCCGTCTGGCGCGATGCGATCCATCCTGAAGATCGTCGAACGGTGGCGAATAATCTGAATCGCTTGTCAGACGTCGATTACATTGAGTCGCAATATCGAATCCGTCGGCCCGACGGCACAATTCGCTGGCTGCGGGACACGGTCCGCGTTGTTCAAGACTCTCATGGCGCTGCCTGCTGCATTGCCGGAATTGCGACGGACATCACCGAACAGAAACTCGCCGAGTCGACTGTTGAAGAGTCGAAGGCGGTATTCAATGCGGCTCGTGGAAAGTCTGCCGCTCAATGTGCTGCGTAAAACATGCAGGGGCAGTTGGTGTTTGCCAATCAGCGCTGCTGTCGGGCACTGAATCGACCGTTGAATGACATTGTCGGCAAAACCGATTTCGATTTGTTTCCGCAGGAATTAGCCACGAAGTATCACGAGGACGATCTGGAGGTCCTCCGCTCTGGGAAGGACCGCATCGACATTGAAGAGCACCGCACGCCTGAAGGGAAAACGATTTATGTCGAAGTCTTGAAAGGTTGCGTGTACGACTCGAAAGGAAATGTCTCGGGAATACAGTGTCTGTTCTGGGATATCAGCAACCGCGTTTATGCGGAATTGGCGCTCGAACGCGAACGCGATTTGCTGCGCACGCTCATGGACAACCTGCCCGATTTGATTTTCGTCAAAGATCGCGAAGGAAAGTTTCTCACCGTCAATGCCGCCATGTTGCGGCTCATGAAAGCCAGCTCCTCTGAGGACGTCATTGGCCGGGATGATCGAGATTTCTGGTCGCCGGAGCTTGCCGAGCACTTCATGAGCGATGACCGTCGCATTATGGAGTCTGGGCAGGGTATCAACGACTTGGAAGAACAAGCCGTCGACGCCGAGGGAAATGAATCCTGGCTGCTGACGACGAAAGTGCCGTTCCGCGATTCCGAAGGAAACGTTGCGGGGGTGCTCGGCATTGGGCGAGACATTACCCGCAGGAAACTGGCAGAACAACAAATGCGGCGTCAGACACTGGAAGCACGACTGTTGTACCAGTCGACAACGCTTGCTGGTTTGACCAGCTCATTTACCGAAGCGCTGCAAGGATGCACCGACCTCGTGTGTGAATTGACCGGCTGGCCCGTCGGACACGTTTACTTGCCCGACGAAGAACGACAGGTGTTGGAACCAACGGACATTTGGCACCATACCGATGACGACCGCTTCCAGAAGTTTCGGCAAGTGACGGAAGAAAGCGTTCTCAAGCCGGGAGTTGGCTTGCCGGGACGCATCTGGAACAACCAGCGGCCCTGTTGGGTGCGGAACATGCAGGAGGAAACCGGTTCACCACGGACCGACGTGTGTGCCGAATTAAACATCAAAGGCGCCTTCGGGTTTCCCATTGTCATTGATGACGAACTGGTCGCGGTTCTGGAGTTTTTCTCGTTCGAAGAAATCGACATGGACGACCAGTTGCTCCTGATTTTTCAAAGCGTCGGTGAGCAAATCGGTCGCGTCGTCAAACGACGCCGCGCCCGCGCAGCACTTCAGGCCGCGAAGGAAGCTGCCGACGCTGCGAATCGGGCAAAAAGCGATTTCCTGGCCAATATGAGCCACGAAATCCGCACGCCGATGAACGCCGTCATCGGCATGTCTGAACTGCTGTTGGAAAGCCCTCTGGAGACATCGCAGCGAGATTACGCGCGCATGATTCACGAGTCCGGGGAATCGCTGTTATCTATCATTAACGACATTCTCGACTTCTCGAAAATCGAAGCGGGAAAGCTCGATTTGGAAGAAATCACATTCAGTCTGCAGGACAGCCTCGCCGACACCATGCGTTCGCTGGCCGTCAGGGCACATGGAAAGAATCTCGAACTGGCGTTCCATGTGACGGACGAAATTCCTGACGGACTGGTCGGAGACGCGGGGCGACTGCGGCAGGTCATTCTGAACCTGGTTGGCAACGCCATCAAGTTTACAGATCAAGGAGAGGTCGTTGTGCAGGTCCGCGAGGTCTCGCGCACAGACGATGATGTTGTTCTGCAATTCTCAGTTCGTGACACGGGAGTAGGAATTGCTCCTGATCGGCTTGACCGGGTTTTTGAAGCGTTTGAGCAGGCCGACTCTTCTACAACGCGTCGATTCGGAGGCACCGGATTGGGTCTGACAATTTCGTCACGTATTGTCTCCCTGATGCATGGCCGGATTTGGGCCGAGAGTGATTTGGGAAAAGGAAGTACATTCATTTTCACGGCGCGTTTTGGCATTACCGACGAATTGCCAGCCCATCCCCACCGGGAATACCTGGGACGTGTCACCGGAATGAAGACGCTCATTGTCGACGACAATGCAACGAATCGCCGCATTCTGCACGACGTCGTCAAAGCACGCGGCATGGAACCTGTCCTCGCAAGTTGTGCCGACGAAGCGTTGAAACTTCTGCGGGAAGCCAAAGCGTCCGGCGAACAATTCTCTCTCGTCCTTTCCGACGTCAACATGCCCGGCGTCGATGGGTTTACGCTGGCCGAGAAAATTCGCAAAGACGAACACCTCGGCGAGTTGGTCATCATCATGCTGACCTCGGGTGATCGCCCCAGCGACAGGAAACGCTGTGCCGAACTCGACATCTCAGCACACTTGATGAAGCCTGTGAAACAGTCGGAACTGTTTAATTCCATTGTGGTCGCCTTTGGCATTTCCTCGATGGAATCGGAGAGTGGCCCCGCCCAGGTCGACGCCGCAGAAACGGCAGTTCCGCGACTCAATATCTTGCTCGCGGAAGACGCCAAGGCGAACCAAATGCTGGCGATTGGCCTACTCCACAAGAAGTGGCATCACGAAGTCACCATTGCCAATAACGGTCGCGAGGCCGTCGACTTAGCGGCAAAGGGAAACTTCGACCTGATTCTCATGGACATTCAAATGCCGGAAATGGATGGTCTCGAAGCGACTGCCGAGATTCGACGACTGGAGGCGGAGGGAAAATCAAATCAGCCCATCATGCCCGTTTGCCAATTATCGCCATGACGGCTCACGCCATGAAGGGGGACAAAGAGCGTTGCCTGGCCGGCGGGATGGATGGTTACGTTTCCAAGCCAGTCCGAGCGCAGGAACTGTACGAAACACTCAAAGAGTTCGCTCCCGTCGGATTGGACACCTCGTCCACGACGCCAACTGAAGTTAATTCGGGAGTCGACATCGACTGGAATTCCGCACTCGAAGCGGTGGCGGGTGACAAAGACCTGCTCGTGACTGTCATCGACGCGTTTCTGGAAGAGTGCCCTCAGCACATGGCGGACCTTGCCACCGCAATTTCCAGTCAGGATTCCAAAACGTCGCATCGCCTGGCTCACCTTATCAAAGGCGCTATGGCCACGCTGGCAGTGAATTCTGTGAAGGACGTTGCTCTGGAGTTGGAGCAGATTTGTAAGGATGGGAACATGGAACGGGCCCAAATGTTGTACGAAAAACTGGAACCACAGCTCCTGAAAGCGTGTGAAGTGCTGGAAGACTGCGTGTCCCACCCCGACAAAATCTCTCACGCGTGAGAAGTTGCTGTGGAATTGGAATCAGTACATTTGCCCTGCGGTACTCTGCGTCGATAACTTTCATCGCCTACAAACTGCCGCGCGCTGGAATTACAGGTCGGGCGGACGATATCTGTTGAGGAACAACTGTGGACGACGCCATTAAGAAAACTCGCGTGCTTGTCGAAGCCTTGGGCTGGATTCGACAATTTCGCGACCGTTACGTCATCATCAAACTCGGCGGGAGTGCTCTCGATGATGAAGAGTCGGTACGCCGCTGCCTGAATGACGTGGTGTTCATGGAAGCCGTCGGCATGCGTCCCATTCTCATTCACGGTGGCGGCAAGGCCATTAGTCGTGGGATGGCACAGTCCGGCATTGAGCCACGTTTCGTCAAAGGTCGACGCTACACAGATGACGCCACGCTCAATATTGTCACTCAGGTTCTGGCGGACGAACTCAGCGAAGGGCTGGCCGACGACATCAGGACCCTGGGTGGAAACGCCGTGGCACTGCACCTGAATTCCCAGAACGTCCTACAGGGGGAAATGCTGAAGCTAAAAGAGGATGACGGTACCGAACTCGATTTGGGTCGCGTGGGGCACGTCACCGGGATTGATCGAAACCTGCTCGTCGGAGTATGTCGCTCACGCACCATTCCGGTCATTCCCTCAGTCGCGCTCGACGCTGAAGGAAACCGCTGAACGTGAATGCCGACACGGCCGCTGCCGCCGTGGCCCGACTGCTGAAAGCCGAAAAGCTGATGTTCCTCAGCGACGTTCCCGGAATTTTCCTGGATCGAAACAATCCCGATACATTGCAGTCTCATTTAACCGTCAAGCGCTGCCGCGAACTCATTCGCGAAGGCATTATCGATGCCGGTATGGTTCCAAAAGTGGAAGCGGCCTTGGAAGCCCTCGAAGCAGGCGTGAAGAAAATCCACATCGTGGATGCCCGTATTCCGCATTCCGTGCTCCTCGAAATCTATTCCGACACCGGAATTGGAACAGAAATTGTCAAGTAGTGGTTCCCGACGAAGTTCTTACCGCCGTTCGCAAATCGCTCACAGAACTCGATGTTTGTAACACGTCTGTTCTGGTGGCCGTTTCCGGTGGAGCAGACAGTCTGGCACTGCTGGTCGCCCTGCAGGAATTGAGTGAAGAGTTCGCACTGCAACTTGAAGTCGCACATTTCGATCATGGACTCCGGGCCGACAGTCACGCTGATGCCCGGTTCGTCAGCGAATTTTGCCAGATGCGAAAACTCAATTTTCACGTGCGGCGCTGCGAGTCAATTGTTGCTGAGTCACATGTGGAAGAGCAGGCCCGGAATGCACGCTACGACTTTCTGGCTCACTGTGCGGAACAATTGTGTTGCCCGTTCATTGCCGTGGGGCATACAGCCAATGATCAAGCCGAAACGGTGCTGCACCATATCGTTCGCGGAACAGGCCTGCGCGGGCTTTCAGGCATTCCAACACGGAGGCGTCTTCGTGACTACTGCGAACTCATTCGGCCATTGCTGAGCCTTGAGCGGAGTCAATTGGAAGAGTGGCTGCGGCATCGCAACATCGACTGGCTCTCGGATCCCACCAACGCGAGTGAGAATTTCACGCGCAATCGCATCCGAAATTCTCTGCTGCCGCTGCTGCAAGTACAGTTTAATTCCCAGGTTGTTGCTGCACTTTGCCGACTGGCTGGCCAAAGCCTTGAAGCAGAAACGGGACTCAGTTGGGCTGCGAACAGAATTCGCCATGAACATGTTCAAGTCCAGCACGCTGGCGAGAGAACCGTTGTCTCCATCGCTTGCGCCGAAATTTGTGATACACCACGCAGCATTCTCGTTGCGATGTTCATTGAACTATGGTCGGAACTCGGTTGGCCCCGGAAAGAAATGACCACCTTTCACTGGCAGTCATTGGTCGGGCTGGTAGCCCACAGCGGGCACCCGTCAGGATGCACGCTGCCCGGAAAAATCGAAGCCCATTGGCGGCGCGGTGTGCTCACGATTACCAGTGGTTAAGTGCGTTCTACTTTCCTTCGATGTACCACACACGAATCGAACGGTTTCGTGCGTCAGCAAGTTGATTCGGACTCATGTCGTCCAGCAGCACAAAGTCACTCGGCTGATACGGGATTTCCTGGAGCAATCGGAGGCCCGGAATGGGCGTGGATGACTCAAGCAACTCTGGATGGTCCTGGTGAGCGTGCGGACCGGTAATGAGCAGTGCGGGAACTCTTTTGTCGGTTGCTCCTGATTCGACCAGACTCAGATTTCCTGCGGGCTGCGTCATGTAGGACACACTTCCCCCACCATCTGCGGAGAGGTGATAGTAAATCCCCGGCTCGGCATACACGTAGAGTACGCAATCGATGTTCGGCAATGTGGAACGACGGGTGGCCTCTAAATGCTTTTCGAGATGTTCCTGAATTTCGGCTGCCGCTTCCTGTAGCCCAGTTCGTCGTTCCCATGCCGGTGACGCATTCAGAGGCCAGAGGAGAAAGAACAGTCCGATGACGGGAAACACATAACGAAACCGTCCATCTGTCGCGTTGCGCACAACCCAGGTCATCGCGGCTGCGGCGGCAATCCACATACCAACGTGAAGCGGCAACTGCAGTCGCGGATACGCTCGATACAGCGGAATTGCAATCAGCAAGCTCACAACCCAGGCCGCATGAATCCAAAATGAAACCGGCGTCACTTTCTTCTGCTCTTGAACAACTTCGGGAGCGGTCGCCGTTGTTCTTTGTCGCATCAGCCAGTACATCACGACGCCAATCGGAATGACCAGCCACACACACCAGAAGCTGACGGTAACGCCCGCGGTGAGAAACAGTAACTGCAGGACATCGGGCACGTTCTTCTCGCTCTTTTGCCGCCAAATGAGAATCCCCCAGCCAGCAACGAGGCCTGCCAAAGTTGTGCGTCCCAAGTAGTGGTTCTGAATTTGAATCTGACGCACGAATGACGTCACCCAACCAGGAAATCCTCCAAAATATCCCCGATGGTTTTCCGCCACTGCGGCGTATCCGCCGACGGACTGAAGCTGCCACAGATAGGGCATCCATAGCACGAAAATGCCGATAGCAATGAGGGCCACGAGTCGCAGTTTGGCAATGACCTCAGCTTTCCCGGGGCGTATCCAAACACACCACGCCAAGGATCCTGAAACGAGAATGGCCGGCGCCAGCCAGCCGTTGTATTTGGTCCACCATGCCAATGCGCCGCTGACAACCGCGAGGGCTCCCCAGACGAAGGAGTTTTGTTTCAAGGCCCGTGCTCCAGCGATTAGGGTCACGGTGAGCAACAGTGCCAGGGGAATGTCCGTCAAAGCGGAGCGACTAAATGCGATAGCGAATTCACTTGTGGCTGCCAGCAGTCCCGCGATGAGCGCTGTCTGCGCATCATGCCATTCGCAGGCTGCCCAGTACACGACGCCGACGAGCGCGGTCCCCAGCAAGACGTTGATCCACAGAACCGACTGTGTTGATCCCGCTGTCAGAATGAGAGTCCATTCAAACAGCGTTGGCAGCAGCGGTGGCGCGTAAAGATGCTGATCTGGATACTCGTTATTGAGATGAGCACCCACGAAAAGGTTCGACGCGTAAACCCCTTCGTCAAAGTGTTCGATCGCCATGTTCTGTGCTTGCCAGCAACGCAGTACGAACGCCAGCACCAGCACCACAGCCAGTCCGAGCCAGTCAGAACGGGAAAAGGTCATCCTGTACCTCTTACGACTGGGGATGCCCGACCGCCTGCGAGACCAGTGCCTTGTCGAAATAATTCACGCCCATTCCGGCGTCGATGACAATGCCTTGAGCGTTGATTCCCGAGGAACGCGGACTCAGCAGAAACGCAGCCACGTTGGCCACTTCGCTTGTTTGTACTGCTGACTTGCGTAACGTCGCCTGTTCTGCGAACAAATACGAGTCGACGTATCCGGGAATCCCAGCCGAGGCTGACGTCTTCAGCAGACCTGGACAGACGGCGTTAAACCGCACTTTGGAAAACTCTGAAAATGACTTTGCCAGAAAGCAGACCGAGGAGTCGAGTGCCGCCTTCACCGGGGCCATATAGCCGTAGTTCTCGGCGGCCATCCGGGTGGTGGAAATTGAAATGGAAACAACGCTCCCCTGTTCGGGATCGAGCATGTCGCGAAATGCGTTCGAGACAGCAATAAACGAGAAGCATGAAATGTCGACGGCCTGCAGAAACGCCGCCCGGGGTGTCGCGTGAAATGGCTGCCAACCAGCCGAGTAATCAGCAAAGGCAATGGAGTGGACGAGTCCCGTGAGTTGCTGGCGGTCCTTTCCCACATCTTCCCGCAGCTTGTCGATGTGGTCCTGATGCTCGACGTCGCACACGTAAATCGGCGCATCACCCACGAGCTTTTTCAACGACTCCCTGCGGGCTTCACTCCGTACGGCGTAGAGCACGTCAGCTCCAGCTTCACGCAGAACCTGAGCAACGTGGTACGCCACACTTTTCCGGTTCGCAACACCCATGACCAGAATGGTGCGACCAGCGAGTTGCAAGAAATCCATTGCTCTAGAGCTACTTTCCGTTACGCGTTGACAGTTTCGATTCTCGGCGCGGTACGAGATGGCGGTACACGACCAAGCCAGCGATCTGCATTAGACAGGCAGGCAAATCGAATCGCCAGTGCGACGAGGGCCCAAAATCCGACAGGAATCCAAAACCAGTATTCACTTTCCCAGCGAACGCCGAAGCTCCCGAGGAACTGGGGATCATTCCAGCCGAGTTCCGTGTATTGAATGAGCGTGGCCGGACTGAGAAATGCGATTTGCGCGCCCAGTGCATCATTCCACTGCAGCACTGAAACCAGAAAGTAGGAGGCGGCCTTGGGAATTCCAACAATGAGGATGAGCACCGTCATGGCGGCGACAATGGCCTGAAGTTGTGTACGCGTACGAGTCCCTACGAAAGCGCAGGTCCACATCAGCAGCATGAGCATGACTACCGTCAGACTGACAGACCGAACGAGATACTTGAGTTCCCAGTAGTAATCCCGAAACCAGTGCTGAAACACGATGATGGTCAGCATGGGGACAGTCAGCACGAGCAGAAGTCGCCGCACGCCAGATAGCTTTTCCCGCACGATATCGGCACCGGTGATGGGAGCAGTCAACAGCGAGTCGAGCGTTTGTCGTGCACGTTCGCCGGAAATAACGCTTGCCGCGTGGACGCAGACCAGGGCTGTGCCAATTCCCCAGGTGATGTACAACAGGTAGGACACACTCGATACGCCCGACGTGACCGTCGCCTGCGTCATTTGACAAATCACCAGAATGGGCGTTTCGATGAGGACCAGGACACGGAACAGGTATCGAAATGTCCCCAACGACTTCTTCGACGTTTCCCGCCACGAAATAGGATGCTTCTGCGGCCAGCGATTTTTGTCATCGACGAGGACGACGCCGCCCGTCACGCTATTGAGGTCGTTCCAGAAATGATCGACGGCTCGCAGGAACTTCAGCATGGCATTGCTGGGAGAACTGAATGCCCGGACAAACAGACAAACGCGGGCTACAACCAACGCCATGTTCCGTGAGAAACAGGCAGCGAAAAACTCCCTGAGGTGACGAGTTAAGCCGGAATTCTCCGTTGGCCCTGACAAACGGAAGATATGAGTAAACAAGTTTTCCAGGTCCTGCCGCCCCGGCAGAAAGGCCGGAGAAAAAGAAAAACATGAGGGCGGCGATCAAATAGGTCATGACCAAAGCTGAGACAGTCGTTCTGGCGTACGACGAACAGGCGAGTGAAATTGCCGAAAGCTGAACGGCCCAAATCACCAGCAACATGCCTGCCTGCCAGAGTTCATCGCGTGGTACACCACCAAACGAGTATGCAGCTGCCAGCAATGGGAATGAAATCACAACCAGTGAGAGAATGGGGATGAGCCGACTCAGGAGTTTCTGAACCAGAATGGACCACGGCGGTAGAGTGGTCAGCAGCAGCAGCGACAAACTTTCCCGCTCTTTTTCACCAGCCAATGCTCCTGCGGTCATCGCAGGCAGGAACAGATAAATCGCGAGTGCTTCCAGATACACCACATTCCAGAACAGTTCACGACCCGCACCGAGGCTGACATCGGACCGAACATTCCCCCGTTGCCGTAAATGAGCATCAGGCCGCCGACGTATAGCAGCAGTCCGAAGAGCCCACGAATGACATAGGTTACGGAATTGCGACGACTGCTCCGCCAGTTCCTTCTTCAGCAGAGGAATGTCAGGAAGGAAATACATGGAATGCCAGCAACCCCTGAAAGGGTGGAAATGAGACGACCGTCAGACAGTACGTCCATTATGGCAAACCCAGCTGGAAATTTTGAGTGAACGGCGTTTTGCTCTTACAGTAAATCGCTGGCGAGTTCGGCCAGGGCCGACCGTTCGCTCCGCTCCAGGGCGATGTGGGCGAACATGGGCTGACCGACCATGCGGTCGATGAGGTATGTCAGGCCGTTCGACAGCGTGTCGAGGTAAGGATGGTCGATTTGACGCACGTCGCCGGTGAATATGATGCGCGTCCCTTCACCCGCCCGGGTGATAATCGTTTTGATTTCGTGCGGCGTCAGGTTTTGTGCTTCGTCAACAATGAAAAACACTCGCTGCAAACTGCGTCCACGAATGTATGACAACGGCGTGATTTTCAATTTTTCCTGATCCAGAAACTCCTGCACCTTTTGAGCGTTCTTCCCTTCGTTTTCCTGTTTGATAACGGCCAAATTGTCGAACAGCGGCTGCATGTAAGGGTCGAGCTTGGCGGACAGGTCGCCGGGGAGGAATCCAAGGTCCCGGTTGCTGAGCGGAACCGTCGGGCGGGCGAGCAGGATCTGACGGAACTGCTGTCGCAGTTCCAAACCGGCAGCCAAGGCCAGCAGCGTTTTGCCGCTGCCTGCTTTACCCGTGAGCGTGACGAGTTTGATGTCGTCATCGAGCAATGCCGTGAGTGCGAATGCCTGTTCGGCATTGCGAGGCGCAATTCCGAATGCTGAAGGCTTCGTCACACGCGTCAACACGGGACTGGCTCCACGGCATACGGCCAGCGCCGACTTGGATCCGTTCTTCAGCACGAAGTTTTCATTTGGCACGGGCTCCAGCATTCCGGGAATTCTATTCCACGCAACCTGACAGTCTCCCTGATAGAAGTCGTCAATGACCTCCGAGGGAATATCACACACGGTCCGCTTGCCGGTGTAAAGCTTGTCGAGGCTTTCCGCCTTGTCGTTGCTGTAGTCCTGCGTCGGCACTCCGAAGGCCTTGGCCTTCATGCGGAGGTTCGTGTCTTTGGTCACCAGAATGACGGGACGTTCTGGCTCGATTTCGTGAAGATGCAGCGCCGAGTTGAGAATTCGATGGTCGGGAGCATCACTGAGGAACGCTTCTTTGAGCTGCGGTGAGGAGGCCACGTTCAGCACCACTCGCACGTGCCCTAATCCTTCACCGAGTGATGCACCTTCCGGCGAAAGTAAATCGCCGGTCAGTTCATCGAGCGACCGCAAAAACTCGCGGGCATGGAAATGAATTTCACCGTTGCCGCGTTTGAACTGGTCCAGTTCTTCGATAACGGTGATCGGAATGACGAGGTCGTGCTCTTCAAACCGTCTGAGGCAGGCAGAATCGTGCAGTATGACATTTGTGTCCAGCACGAACAGTTTCGTATGCGATCCATCGCCTCTCGTCGTCACCTGCGATCCTCCATTGATCAGTGGTCCGAAGCGCGTTCAATGCCCTGGGAGTATGCCCACTGTATGGGCTACCGGTCAAGAAGAAACTTGCGGCCTGTGAATTCCCCGTTAATCTCGACGTTACTACTCCTGGTTCAACACGTTAACGGCGTCTGTCGTGTTGAGTACGTCGGCCCGATTGTTGGCGAAATCGGTCAGCTGAATAATGGCGGGTCCCATGAGGAACAGGAAAACCGCCGTCATGAGACAGAACACGGTCGGGAAAAGCATCCAGAACGCAGCTGAATTGGCTTTTTCGTCCGCCCGTTGACGCATGGACTGTCGGATGTTGTCGCTGTAATCGCCGAGGGCTTCCGAAACACTGGTTCCCATGCGTTCCGTCTGAATGAGGAGCGATGTGAACGAGTGAACTTCGGGAGCATCGACCCGTTGGCTGAATCCCGTCAACGCTTGATCGAGTGACCCCACGCGGGCTTGTTCGGTGACAATTCGCAGCTCCTTGGCCAAATCGGGATGCACGGGCTGGATGTCCTTGGAAACCCGACCCAGACTGGACTGCACTGTCATCCCCTGACTGACGCACATGTTCAACAGGTCCAGCATGTCGGGCATGCTACCAGCAATACGCTGCACGCGCGACTGAGCCTGGTTTTGAATGTAAACGGCTGGTAACGCCCACCCGATGAGTGGCAACAACAACATGCCGCCGACCAGGAATGGTTCGAGTCGTTCTGAGGAAATGACCAGCAGCAATCCGCAGGCAAGCACTGGGAGCACAATGGCCAGATACCGGTAGGCATTGAAGTTGTGCCAGGCGTGTGGGCTGTAGAACCCGGCGTTCCGCAGATTGCGTGTTTCTCGTTCCCGGTTTTCGGGTGATGAGGGAACCATCGCCGCGAGAATGGGAGTTGCTGATCCGAATACGTAATCGCCTTTGTCGGCGTAGGGATACTCTTCGTAGTCGTCGGCATCATCCACCGCCACGGGAGCAGCCGTTGGCGTTGGCTTGGGTGGAACAACTGGTTGGGGTGCAGCGGGAATTACCGGTGGCGTGACGGCGGGAGCCGCAGCAGCAGGTTGCTCAACAACGTCGGAACGTCGTTTTGGTTCGGGAATGGCGTAGGGGTCATCCGCAACCTGCTGCGAGGCATTGGCTGAGTTGCTGCTCTTGCGGTTGCGAAACCAGCTGAAGAGTTTCCACAGCAAATACACCGTCACCGCCAGGCCAGTGCCTACGTACAGAATCATTTGTCGTGTGGGATCCATGGTTTTTATCCGTTGTCAGTCGAAATGAAGCGACCGTTGTATGCTTTCAATGATTAGTTCTGGCGTTTGCGCTGTTGCTGAGGATGCGCCACACAAGGAGCGACCCCGATTTCCAGAATGAATGCCGTTACCAGCGACCGCATTCCCCATGTCGTGGCCATCAAGTCGGTCAGGTAGTTGGGATCACGGAAAATAAAGAACGCCAGGATGACGGGCGGCAGTGCGATCATCAAAATCGCAGTCGCTCGACTGGCCGCCGTCGCAGCACGCAAACGTCCCTGAAACTGCAACCGGTCGCGTAATGTCTGTGCCAGTCGCTCCAGCACGCGGACCAGGTCACCACCCGTTTGGCGGTGTACGCCGAGGGCGGTCAGCAACAGGCTGGTGGACATCACGCCAGTTCGCCGTGGCAAATCGGAAAGCGATTCTTCAATGTTTAATCCGAGTTGCAGTTTACGGGTACAGAACTGCATTTCTGTACCGAGCGGACTCAGGGTGTCGGTGGCGACGACCTGAAGACACTGTTCGAGACTGCGTCCCGTCTTCGCCGCACGGGCCAACTCGTCGATCATGGGAGGGAGTTGTTCGGAAACTTGTCGTTGACGCTGACCGCGGCTGTACAACGCAAACCCAAAGGGAACCATAAACCCCAACACGGCGGCGAGTGCCGTCGCAATGAGGTTTTCCTGCCAGACAAACACAGCACCGCCCAACACAATGGCGCAGAAAGCGGAAAGCAGCAGCACCAGTTCGGGAGAAATGGCCCAACCGGACTGCAGCATGAGCCGGTCGAACCAACCGTTGATTTGGTTGCCAACGGAGTTGTCGTCATCTACGGAGTACGATTCTCGTTCTCGTAGAATGCCGGAAAAGTCGGTGGCTGGAGGGACTGATGTGTCCATGGGTCAAATCCACTTATTCACAATGCATTGACTCGGTATACGGTCAATTTCTGATGATTAACTTGTTTTGAGTTCTCGTGCGGCGAACAGTCGGGCGTTGAGATCGAATCCTTTGGATGCCATGCGTCGCAGACATTGGGGCTCATAACCGGTCGCGTAGAACGAACCCATCACTTTGCCAGTCGCATCGACTCCGGCCATACGGAACACGAAAATGTCTTCGAGGTTGAACTCACCGTTCGTTACGCCGGTCAGTTCGGAAATCCTCATGATTTTGCGTTCACCGCTACTCAGACGGGCTACGTGAACGAAGATTTGCACAGCCGCCGCGATGTATTGACGAGCGACGCTGGTCGGAAGTTCGGCACCGGAGAGGGCCACCATGAGTTCCAGACGATGCAGTGCATCGCGTGTGTCGTTGGCGTGGACGGTGCTCATGGAACCGTCGTGACCGGTGTTCATGGCCTGGAGCATGTCGAGCACCTCGCCGCCACGTGCTTCGCCGACGATGATACGGTCGGGACGCATACGGAGTGAGTTTCGGAGCAGGTCGCGTTGAGTGACAACTCCTTTCCCTTCCACGTTCGGCATGCGGGTTTCCAACCCCACCACGTCTGCCTGCTGCAGTTGCAGTTCGGATGTTTCTTCGATGGTAATGACACGCTCGGTAGGTGGAATGAACCGGCTCAGGTTGTTGAGCATGGTCGTTTTACCGGCACCCGTACCGCCTGAAAGCAGAACGTTCAGTCGCGAGCGGACGGCGTGAATGAGGAAGTCCGCCATTTCCGGGGCGAGTGTTCCCAACTTCACCATGTCTTCGAACTCAAGGATGTTCGACTTGAATCGACGAATAGATAACGTCGGTCCACGGAGTGCGAGTGGTGGAATGACCGCATGCAGACGCGAACCATCGGCGAGCTTGGCGTCCACCATCGGCGAGACTTCGTCGATTCGTCGTCCGGCCTGTCCCACGAGTCGCTGAATGTAGTGCAACAGGTGGTCATCACTGGCGAAGCGAATGTCGGTTCGTTCGAGAATACCGTTCCGTTCGACGAATACTGAGTCCGCTCCGTTCACGAGCACGTCGCTCACGGTGGGGTCGTCCATGAGTTCCTGGATGGGACCGAAGCCGTAGATTTCGTCGAGCAGTTCCTGCACCATGCGAGGGCGATCGCTTACCGGCAGGCCGTTTTCCGGACGGGCCACAAGGTGCAGCGCGAGTGCTTCCAACTGCCGACGGAATTCTCCGTCGCCGAGTTCACCGGCCTTGGACATGTCGATGGAGTCGACAATTTGGCGGTGCAGTCGGGTCTTCAGTTGCTGGAACTGACGCGAAGGATCGAGGGTTTCGGAGAAGGCGACCATGTCTTGCGTTCTCTACTTCTACAGGACGTTGGATGTTTCGTGAGTAATCGAGCGAATCAGTAAGTCAGAGACAGTCGATAAATATACGGATTCGCCAACAGGGCAGATCCGGTCGTGTCGTCCGCCAGTGCGGTGCGGGTTGCCATCACCGTAGGCTGGACAGTCATTTCAAGTGAGGAATTATTCTTTCGTACGTGCAGAACTCGGACGGCGACCAGTCGCTGAACAACGGCATGGGTCCGACCGCTTTCCAGTCCGCGACCAGTCGAACGATACAGCACGACAATTCGGGTTTTACCCAGCATGTCGCCGAGAGCATCGACCGACGCTCCTTCAATGTGTTCCAGGCTTGGCAGTGAAATGGGGCCTTTGTCGAGACGGAATTCACTGCCGTACTTCTGCAGGTCTTGCCAGCGCCATCCCTGTTTGATTTGGCGCTGAGTTCCTGAGTTCTCAGATGTGTACCGACATCGACAAGTTGCACGTTGCCACGTTTTTTTCTTCTTCCTCTTCGTTACCGGGAAGTGTGCTGTGCAACACGATTTCGGGGATTCCATCTGAGCCCAATTCGACCTTTTTTTTCTTCGTAGTTGTACTTGTAGTTGTCTTGCCCCTGGCGGCCATCAATTTGAACGGCCCAGGTGTCCGTGCGGCGAGGGTCAGAGTGGATTTCGAGAATCCCGAGAGGCATGGCGGGTGCCGGTGCATCATCCAAAGGACGAATGCCCACGACTCGGTTATTCACCGTCGCTTCCGACCGAGCCACAATGTTGGCCGTGTCGTGTCCTGTTAGATGTGGAAAGAACAGCGAGATGGGGTTTCCATGTCGGCGGTCACAGTGAGCCAACACGACGACGGAGCTGGGAGCCGAGTCGGTTTCCAGAAATACGGGTTCGCCACCCTTGTCCGTAACGACAACGCGACCGATGGCGACATCAGTCCCCGGTGTCGGATTAATGATGATGGGCTTTCCGGTCGCCGTATTGTGACCAGCAATATTGGCAGCCTGCTGACGAACGCGTGCTGCGATTGCTTCTGAATTAGCTGAGGGAGTTAGCAGTTCATCGCACACCATTTCATTGGCGGCAGCAAGCGCCGCCGCATCGCAGCCGTGCTGCAATTCCAGGGATGCGGTTTCCAGCCAGAGCGAATCCAGAACGAGAGCGAGACACGTACCAACGACAATAATCGCAATGGCCACAGCCGGCACAAGACTGCCCCGACGCGTGTGACGCAATGTGCGATCGAATTGTCGCTTGAGTACTTTCACGTTTTGATTTCCCTGCCGCTGGATGGATGAGTGTGACTATCGAGTTGCTTCGTTTGCCGAGCGAGGAGGTGCTCCCGCCCCGCCGTTGCCTGAGGGCACAGAGTAGTACCCACCATAGTTACCGCCGTAGTCACCACCCCAACCGCTGTTTTCGAATCCGGGTGCGGCCGGCGCACGGCCAACGCCTCCACCGTATCCATAGCCGCCGTAACCACCGCCGTAGCCGTATCCGCCATACCCATAGGGATTGTTGAGGCGGTTGTAGTCGTAGCGTTCAATGGCGTAGAGGTCTTCCCGTTTGCCATCGCGGAACAGTTGAGTGCGGCGACCATTCCCTGTGTAGACTTCCGTCACAAAGGCTTTGTCATGCTTTTCCGGTTCGGGCGGATTAATGCCCAGGATTTCATCAAGGGTGGCACGATCTTCATCTGACAATTCCACCAGACCTGTGCCTTTGCCATCCGGCGAGTAAATCAGGTGCAGTTCCCCTTTGTCTTTCAGCAGCAACAGGATGTTGGCCTGCTCGACGCTTACTTCGAGGCTGACAGCGGCTTCGTCCGCGTTCGTTGCCAAACCTGGTTGGGCGTTGCCGTTGACCTGCAGCACTTTGACGCCCTTGAGCAGCGACATTGTTGTGCCGCCAGTACGAGCTTCGTCTGGAGTGAAGCTGGGTGTGAAGTGCACGTCGACAAAGCCACCGGGACGTACCATCGGGGCGGGAAGTGTCAACGTAAGGGCTCGCATACCTGGGGAGACGTCGGGATCGGGTCCCTCACCTGCCGGGTAGAGGTCCTCAGTGCTAATTGGCTCGGCTGCTTTGATATCGTTCTTCACGATGCGGTTCAGCAGAATGCGATTCGAACGAGCAATGTCGCGTGTAATAGTCGAAGCACGAGCACGTCCCATCCCGATATGTGCTTCGGTAATGAGCGTTCCCGCTTTCAAATCGGTGAGCGCCATGGGAATGACGTCGATTTGCTCTTCCGGTTGTTCAACCGTCGCGAAGAGCATTTTCTTTCCGAAGTACATGGCGACCAAAACGGCAATGGCCCCCAGCATCAACATGGTCAGCAGGGCAGGTGATAAACGTCTCACGTTTCAACTCCAGTAAATTCTGTCGGACAACGGCACGGACTACCGCGGTCAGGTGGTGGTGACGTGAATAAACCTGTTCACGTTCAGGCGGGGTTTATTCCTTGGTCATATGGGTTTCAGCCACAATCGTTTTTCCTTTCAACGAGTAGCCAATGGCCCACAATAAATCCGGTGACGCATCGGAAGAGGGAATCTCGACGGTGACGACAATTTCATCACCCGAGTGTTCACCCATCCGTGTATACACTTTGGCATTACTTCGCAGTCTCGGCGTCAGGCTGCGATGCACGGCAGCAATGACGTCCCCTTCATAAACTCCATGGAGCGTGGCCAGCCGCGCTCCCGCATGGGCTGCGTCTTCGACTTTGCCCTGTGCGAGGAACAGAAATGAAAACTCAAACATTCCCATGAGAATGAGCATGAGAATGGGCAACACCAACACGAGTTCCATGGTGAGGGAACCACGTCGCCGGTGACGAGTTTTCAAATTCTGGTTCTGGGTTTTCATGGTGTTAATCCGCCGTCCTATTCCGCTGGAGCCGTGACCGGTGCCGACGGAGTATTCGGTTGCGGGATTTCATTAATCGTAGGTGCTTTCCACAGCAGGACAGCCCAGGTTGCAATCGCGACGGGAGTCGCGAAGGCCATGAATCGTCGCTTCTGTTTGTCGTCGACCGATTCCGCCTTCGGTTTCGCACCAGAGGGGGTCTTACCGGTTCCGACATACTGACTCTTTGTGTTCCGGAACCCTTTGGTCACGACGCTGAAGAGCACAACGCCCACGGTTCCGAGAATGACCGCACAAATGCTGACGAACAGCACATAGAGCGTCAGACGAAAGCCAAGCCAAATGCTCAACGCGCCCATCAGTTTGACGTCACCAGCACCGCCGCTGCCGACAAACCACAGGACGAACAGAATGCCGAAGCCAACAACAAAACCGAGTACGCCATCCAGCAGGTGTTCCCAACCGAACATGAACGACACGGCAATTTGATATACCAATCCCAGTCCCAGCATCGGGAGCGTCAGGAAGTTGGGAATGCGTCGGGTACGCGTATCCCACACTGCCGCCGCGGCCGTGAAAATTCCGGTCGCAGCAATCATGATCAGCGTGGCAGGATGAAGTGAGAACATCGTGTCCGGTTTCGGTTGATGTACAAATACCTTGGCGGAAGCGCGTTGCCAGAGACACGCACTTTCTCCATCTTATGTTGCAACCCTACCACACGTTTCCAAAAAGATTCCCCGAACCAGTAAACTGACCCGACATTCCCCAACCGCACTTCCGGAAATGTCGGTTGAGAGTCGGATTTGGCGATTAGGGGATGTTTAGGTTTCGCAACACTGCTCAATTGTCTTTACGCTGCTGTGGTGAAAGTGCAACGCCGTGTGCGAGCTTCACGGACTGATTGTGATGTTTGGAGCGATTGTTTCGACAGGAAAGACTCGTCGCAGACGCTGATGAAAGAAACGACTATGAGCCGATGGAATTCAGTCTTGCTGCTGCTGATTGCAGCCGTCTACGCACCTACCGTTGTAAGGGCAGCGGAATCGTCGCGTCAAATATTGTGCTGATTCTCATTGACGACCTCGGTTGGCCGCACCTCAGTTGCTACGGCTCTGAATACTACGAGTCTCCCGCGATCGATGCCGTCGCCCTTGAGGGATGTCGATTCACCGACTTTTACGCGGCTGGTGCCGTCTGCTCACCGACCCGGGCCAGCATCCAGAGCGGCCAGTACCAAGTGCGTCATGGAATCACCGATTTCATTCCGGGGCATCCCCATCCGTTCGCCAAACTGACTGTCCCGAAAGTGAGCGGTGAACTGCCGCTTGAAGTAGAGACACTTGCCGAAGCATTGAAAAGACAGGGATACACCTCTGGCTACTTTGGAAAGTGGCACCTCGGTGGAGTGGAGTTCGAGCCAGACAAACAAGGCTACAACGAGTCCATTGTCACCAAGGGACGCCATTTCGGATTCCAGACCAGTCCTCCGAAAACCATTGATGAAGCGACTTACCTAGCCGACTACCTCACTGATCAAACGGTCGATTTCATCAAGCGAAACCGCAATCAGCCATTCTTCGTACAGCTCTCACATTTTGCCGTACACATTCCTCTGGAAGCGAAAGAAGAGACCATTGCCTACTTCAAAGGGAAATCCAAACCCGAGGACATGGTCGCGCATCCCACGTATGCGGCCATGGTCAAACACGTTGACGAAAGTGTCGCGCGAGTGACTGCCACGCTTCGCGAGTTGAACTTGCATGAGAACACCTTGCTCGTCATTACGTCCGACAATGGTGGCTTGCGGCGGTCAGCCAATGGTGGTGCCGAAGTGTCTGAAAACACGCCGCTACGAAACGAAAAAGGAAGTCTCTATGAAGGTGGGATTCGGGTGCCGCTCATCGTTCGCTGGCCCCAGGTAATTCCCTCAGGCGCCGTTTGTGCCGAACCGGTCATCAGCGTCGATTTCTGGCCCACCTTCTTCGAGGTTGCTGGCGGCGATTTGCAGTCGGTCAATCATCCAGTCGACGGCGTGAGCCTGCAGCCGGTCTTTAAAGACCCACATGCAAATCTCGGACGGGAGGCCATATTCTTCCACTACCCTCACTATCATCACAGCACCCCAGCGAGTGCTGTCCGAGCCGGTGACTGGAAGCTTCTGGAGTTCCTGGAAGATGGACACATCGAGCTCTACAACTTGAACGATGATTCGAGCGAAATCAACAATCTTGCAGAAAATCAGGTCGAAGTCGCAAATCGACTCAAGCGTCAGCTTGCAGACTGGCGCGACGAAATTGGAGCGGCCATGCCGACTCCAAATCCCAATTACAAACCGGAGCAGGCCGAAGTTATTGTCCGGCCAAATCGACTTAAGCCGCGAGTTAATCGGCAGTAAAACCGGAACATCCACGCCGCCCGAAACGGTGCCCGCGTTTCTTCCCGGAAGCCACGACATTCTTTCTTGACGTTCTGCAAACAGTGCCGATCCCACAGTGCAAGGGATTGTGATCTTGGGGACTTAGCGAAGTTATTCGTCTCATAACGGTGAACTTCCAATTCTAAGGATGGAATCACCCCGACCGATTCTTCCAATTCATCCTGTCGCACTGCGTTTGACGAAAACTCAGTGTGTCCGGAATCCTGCAGAATACGCCGGGAAAGATCTGTCCATGCCTCGGAAAGCCGTTTGGCCGTTAATCTTTTGTTTCGCCCTCGTTCTCGCGAGCAGTCCAGTTTCTGCTCAGCTCAGAACGTTTCGGCGGCCAGGTACTCCCACGCGCCCTCAGCCACCGTTTGGCGCGGCTCGGGAAGAGCAGCAGCAACAGGCTGAGCCGTTCACATTCCAGGGCGCGCTGCCACCAGCACCGAAAGTTCCTGGCGTCGCACTTCGTCCCGGCACAGCACCTGCCGAAGATTTGGACGAACTCGTCAATCAGGCGGTCGCTCTGGCTTCAGCCCGACGTATTGATGTTCGCAACATTCCGCCCTGGGCAATAACCCACGCCGTTCTCGCGCTGCGAAATGATTTGGTCCTCTATGATCAAGGTCGCAACGTGAACGGAATTGAATGGATTTCAAACGAAGCCCGATTCTGGGATGCAGACGACGCCCAAAACCGCGGCGCCTTCTGGTTTGAAGCGACACGTTATGGTGGGCGAGCCCATCCCTTCGATGGAACTCCCTATGAGTTCGAAGGACATGCCAACCAGACTTTGGCTCTGCTGTCGATGTCGAATCTGCCGCTGACACACCAGTTCCGCGTTGCGGGTGGTCGCACCGTCACCATGGCCGACATGGTTCGCCATGCTCAAATGACGGCGAATTCAGAAGAAGAAATCACCTGGACCCTCTGGTTCCTCACGCAGTACCTCGATCCTGATTCTCAGTGGGTCAACGAACGTGGTCAGCAGTGGAGCATGGAATACCTCGTTCGTCTGCAGACACAGGCCGAAGTGACGGCTGCACCCTGCGGTGGAACCCACGGACTGTTTGCACTTGCGTACGTCCGCAACTCCTACCTGAAGAAGCACGGGAATCTTCGTGGTATTTGGCTGTCTGCTGACATGAAACTGCAGCAGTACACGGAATCGGCCAAGGCACTTCAGAACGCCGATGGTTCGTTCTCAACCATGTTCTTCAAAGGCCGTGGACAGAGCTCCAGCATTGAAGAACGTCTCAAGACCTCGGGGCACATGTTGGAATGGCTCATGATGGCCCTTCCTCAGCGCCGCCTCGAAGAGGAGTGGGTTCAACGTGGGGTTCGTGCCCTTGCTCGTGACCTTGTGCTGAGTGCCGATGAGCCCGGCAATTGCGGATTTGTTTATCACTCGTTGCATGCACTGCGTTTGTACCAACAGCGAACCGCTGGTTCGAAGCCATCTCAGCCTGCTCAACAGCCAGAGTTGGCAAGTCGTGGCAATGAAACGAAAACTGCTGACGCAAGTCCAACGGAAATCAAGCCGCTGCCCAGTATTGCTCAGACAGAGAAACCTGCAGAAGCGCCTGCTCCTATCGAGCGGCCCGTTCCTGCCATGAAGCAGCCCGAAATCGTCGAGTCGCCCGTCATTGCCCAGGCCAAGCCAAGTGTGGACGCCGCGCCGACTGCTCCAGAATCTGGAATGCCGCCACTGGTTCAGGCAAACAAGCCAGCCCCAACGGCCATTGCTGAGGCAACTCCAACTGTTAATCCAATGGCACCTAATTTCCTGCCGCCTCGAATTGCCATGCTGCCAACCGAGTCGAGTCCGAAGCCACAACTGCTGACACCAGTTCCCAACTCACCCGAATTGGCTCGTCCGCCTCGTATGGCTCCCGGCGAACCAGCAACCGAGTCGGCCCCAGAAGCAGTTCGAATTGTGCCAGGAACTGAAGTTCCTGCAGAACCTGTCGAAGAGGCACCACAAAAACTGCGGCGGACCGATCGGCTCTTCGTTCCACTTGCCCCTGAAAAGCTTCAGGTCGAAAAGGCCGAAGAGGGCAATCCGGTTCCCCAGGATGAAGAGGTGGAGGCCGCGTCAGAAGTCGAAGAATCGAGCGGCATGACCGAAACGGAAGACGTCACGCAAACCGCCGCGCAAGCAGCGGGACCAGCACTTCCCGCTCGTCGCTAGGCGTCATACTTAACCGAAGGTAAAACGAAAAGCACCCCACCAGCATTGAGCTTGCGGGGTGCTTTTGCTTTTACAGCGTCAAACTCTTACAGAATCTCGAGTGTTGGCATTTTCGGAGCTGATGCCACATCGGCGGCCACCTGCATCGCAACATTGCAGCAGACATCGAGAACGGAATTGCTGGTGAGATTGTCCGCCGCGAACAAATCGCCAATCTTCCCGGCGTCTCCCAACTCGCGAATCTGGGAGACCGCTTCGACTTCGCCCAGGAATGGAATCCCCAGGTCGGCAGCCTTCTGTTTTGCTCCACCGCGACCGAAGATTTCTCCGGTCATGTTTTCCACCATGCCAAGCACAGGAATTTTCACCGTGCGGAACATGCTGACAGCTTTCACCGCATCAAGCAGAGCGACCTGCTGCGGTGTACAGACTATGACCGAGCCAGACAGCGGCACCATTTGTGAGAGCGTGAGAGCCACGTCGCCCGTTCCTGGCGGCATGTCGATGATCAGGTAATCGAGTTCGCCCCACTCAGACTGTTGCAGAAACTGCGAGAGCGCTTTGTGCAGCATGGGACCACGCCAAATGACGGCCTGATCTTCACTGATCATGAAGCCCATCGACATCAGCTTCAGACCATCAACTTCGATGGGCTGAATGCGTTCAATGGTGCGACCATCGTTCGTCTGATACTGCTTAACTTCAGGTTGTCCCTTGGCCCCCACGAGGTGCGGAATACTTGGGCCATAGACGTCAGCGTCCATCAGGCCAACGGTTGCTCCGTAGTGCTTGAGTCCGTAGGCAATCGAGGCGGAGACGGTCGATTTGCCAACGCCCCCTTTGCCACTTCCCCACGGCAATAATGTTCTTCACATTCAGGCCGATCTTCCGACCCGCGTTCTTTCCGACGATTTCCGTCTTGTACTGCACGTCAACCGGACCTCCGACTGCTGCCTGAATCGCGGCCGTAAGTTCGGCCTGGCGGGCATAAGCGCATGTGGGGAGTGAAATGGTGGCGGTCGATTCACTGGCCGACGCGACCATACCGAGTTCACCCAGAGTCTTCCCGACATACGGCTCGGATACGCCACGAACTTTTTCCAGAATTGCTGATTCAGCAGACATCAGTGACCTTCAACTTCACGGAGTATAAGGGGGTCGCGACACGGTCGTTTCAGTCGCGGAACGTTATTGGACAACTCTTTCAGCCGGAACTATAGACACACCGCTCGTAAAGAGCGAATCGTTCGTCCGTAATGCGGTGTCAAAACTCTTCACGCTACCAGTTGGCGAAGACGCGATTAGCCGCCTCGATGGTAATGGCAATGTCGACTTCGCTGTGGGCCGCACTAACGAAGACCGCTTCGAACTGACTGCAGGGTAAGTAAATGCCCTGATTGAGCATGGCGTGGAAGAACTTGGCGAATGCTGCCGTGTCGTTCTTCGCCGAAATGCTGTAGCTCGTCACCGGTTCGGGATTGAAGAACAGCGTAAACATGCTCCCCACCTGAGCGATGCTGTGTGGGATTCCAGCCTTTGTTGCGGCTTCACCGAGCCCTTGAGTCAGGACCGTGGTCTTGCGTTCCAGTTCCTCGTAAGGATCCAAGGCCTTGAGGGCTGTGAGCATTCCCAGGCCACCAGCCATGGCCAAGGGATTCCCCGACAACGTTCCCGCCTGATAAACAGGACCCACGGGTGAAATAGAATCCATGATTTCCTTCTTGCCGCCATAGGCACCGACGGGCAGTCCGCCTCCAACGATTTTCCCGAGCGTCGTCAAATCGGGCGTGACGCCGAATCGCTGCTGGGCTCCACCGTGAGCGACGCGGAATCCTGTCATGACTTCGTCAAAAATCAGGACCGATCCGTGCTGTGTGCAGAGTTCACGGCATGACTCCAGAAATCCGGCAACAGGTACAACGACACCCATGTTACCGACGACTGGCTCCAGAATGATTCCGGCAATTTCACTGCCTCGCGCCGCAAAGGCTGCCTTGAGTCCTTCGATGTCGTTGTACTCCAAGATTAATGTGTCCTGTGTGGCACCTGCGGGAATGCCGGGGCTTGAAGGAACTCCGTGGGTCAACGCACCGCTGCCAGCAGACACCAGCAACGAGTCGACGTGTCCGTGGTAGCATCCTGCGAACTTGATAATGACATTCCGCCCGGTGTAGCCGCGTGCCAGCCGCACGGCACTCATCGTCGCTTCCGTACCGGAGTTCACCATGCGGACCCGTTCCACGCTCGGAACCGCTTCGATGATGAGTTCTGCCAGTTCCGACTCCTGCACGGTTGGGGCACCAAAACTTGTGCCACGCAGCAGGGCATTTTCCAGCGACTTTACAATGAGGGGATGCCGGTGCCCCAGAATGTGCGGTCCCCACGACCCAATGTAATCGACGTATCGATTCCCATCGATGTCATACAAATAGGCCTCGGCTCCACGTTCGATAAATACGGGATTTCCACCCACCCCTCCGAATGCACGGGCTGGGCTGTTGACCCCGCCGGGAATGAGTTGCTTGGCGCGAGCGAATTCTGCTTCCGAGCGGGTGTGATCCAATGAGGGTAAAGCCATGAGTCTTTGTTGATTCGATTGTGTCAGGGCAAGTGTGCAATAGCACAGTTTACCGCATGGGCAGACTTTCGCCACACGACAGGATGTCGTCGGAACGCGGGTTCTCAATCACTGCAATTGAGACGCGGTTCCTCTGCTGTCTCGGGATCGGCAATCAACTATGATTCCGGGTTACCGATTCGCTGTGTTCCTCTCCCAAGGCCCGTGCGATGTCTGTGACATTCGCTGACTGTTCCCAGAAAATCTCTCAGTTGCTTCCGGCATTGAAGCAGCTTGAGAGGAGCGTGGCCGCACTCGAACTGCCGCCGCTGGAAACGCACGAGTGGTTCCAAGTCCTGGTGCGTCGACTCCTGCCGCAGCTTGGGGATGATTCATTCCTAGTCGTCGCGGTTGTTGGTGGGACCAACATTGGCAAAAGCGTCATTTTCAACCATCTCGCCGGATTCCGCGCCAGTGCCACGAGCCCATTGGCGTCGGGAACAAAGCACGCCACAGTATTGCTTCCGCAGGGGTTCTCTCAGAAACACCAGTTACCTGAGGTTTTCCCCGGCTTCACGCTCATGCCGTGGGAGAACGCAGAGCAGGCACTCGAAGAGAACGAACAGCACCTCCTGTTCTGGCGCGAGTGCGATGCAACCCGCATCGGCGAGACCGATTTGCCGGACAATCTCCTCGTGCTCGATACGCCTGACGTCGACAGCGTGGCCGTCGTCAACTGGGAACGGGCCGATCATGTGCGGCAGTGTGCTGATGTCCTTGTCGCCGTCCTCACTCAGCAAAAATACAACGACGCAGCAGTCAAGAAGTTCTTCCGCAAAGCAGCGGAGGAGAACAAACTGGTCTTCTTAGTGTTCAACCAGTGCCTGCTGCCGGAAGACGAAGCCTACTGGCCGATTTGGGTGGAAACATTCTGCAAGGAAACCGGAATTGATCCTGCAGCCCTGTTCATCGCACCGAGCGACCGTCGAGCCGCTGAAGCGAACAGCCTGCCGTTCTACGAACGGCAATGGCCTACGACTGAAGCAGCGACAAACTCCGTCAGCGACACGCCTGTTGACTTAATGAGAGAACTCTCCGAGCTGCGGTTTGGAGAAATCAAACTGCAAACGCTGCAGGGCAGCCTGCAGCAACTCGTCGATCCCAACCGGGGCATTCCCGGCTGGCTGGCAGAAATCCGTAAGGGCTCCAAACAGTTCGCGGAGGCCGGAGAAATCCTGTCGACCGAACGCCTGGCCAAGATTGATCGATGGCCCAACATTCCCAACCGCACTCTTATTGGCCACATTCGCAGCTGGTGGGGTGAACAGCGAGAAGGTTGGACGGCCAGCGTCCACAATTTCTACAACGGCGTCGGCCGAATTGTCTCCACGCCATTTCAGTTCATTCGCAAGCAACTCGTCGGCCCGGAAGAACCCCCGCTGGATGCCTATCGAAAACAGGAGTGGGACACCATTCTGCAGTCTGTTGAACGGGTGTTCGAGCGGCTGACCTGGATTCGCGACATTGGCAACCCGCTGCTCGTGCCTCGGCTCGAAAAAATTCTGGCGGGTGATGCACGTTCCAAGTTCATTGAACATCTCAGAGAACGGCATAACGCCGTGGACTTTGATGCAGAAATCGCAACTCTGGTTGATCAGCAACTGCGCGAGTTCAGGCAGAACAGTCCGGACTACTATGAGTTTTTCCGCCGCATCGACACTGTTGCCGCCGCCGCGCGACCAGCCGTCAGCGTCGTGCTGTTCATGACGGGCATGGGCCCTGTCGGCGACACACTCATGCCCGCTGTCACTGACACCGCGCTGCAAAGCGCCCTGCACTTCACAGGCGAAGCCGTCGGAGCGACTGTCCTGACAACTGTTGGCGATAAGGTGATTTCGGACGGTGCCTCGACAAGCGTCGGTTACATCGAAGCACAGTTCCGCAGACTGCATACGGCATTCGCACAACGCCGTGCCGACTGGCTGGCGCACGAGCTGCAAATTGTCATGGACTCTCTACCGCAAGAACTCGCCGCAGCCGCGCAGCTGCCGAATCAATCAGAGTTCGGAAACGTCTCGACGCAACTCCATGAGCTGCAGTCACTCATTGCCAGACTGTCTGCCGAGTCAGCGTCAATGTCCTGACACACTCGCGCGGTGATGACAGCATGACGCCAGCAAGGCTGTGAGCCGAAGGCCGTCAGGCCTCGGGCAATTTGACTTGCCCGGATGCTTACGCTTCGCGGCTCACAAATTAATACGAACACGAATTCGTGCTGCTACTTGCAGAGCACTTCATCCAGGTTCATCAGTTCGTTGACGAGCATAGTCCAGGCCGCCAGTTCTGCAGCGTCCAGATTTTCGTCGACCGGCGTTTCACCATACGCCAGTAACTTTGCTGCTTCTTCAGGATGGCTGCCGTACCAGTTGCGAAGTTCCTGCAGTGAACTACCGACAATGGCTTGCTCAGCATCCGACAGCGGACGCGAGATAATCCTGATGGCGATTTCATTAATCCGAGCGGCATCATCCTGCGCTGCTCCCATTAATACCTGTTGAGCCAGCACGCGGGCGGCTTCTACGAACTGCACGTCGTTGAGCGTTACCAAGGCCTGCAGCGGTGTGTTGGTTCGCTCGCGACGGACCACGCAGAACTCCCGGTTCGGTGCATTAAAAATGTCCATCGAGGCGGGCGGTGCCATCCGTTTCCAGAACCAGTACATGCTGCGACGATAAAGTCCTTCGCCTGCGTCCGGCTGATAACTTCGGGTGTTGCTGACATTCATCGCAATGGCTTCCCACACACCTTCCGGTTGATACGGTTTCACGCTGGGGCCACCGATGCGGTCCACCAGCAAACCACTGGTAAACAACGCCGAGTCGCGGACCATTTCCGCATCCATCCGAAACCGTGGGCCATGCGAGAGCAACCTGTTTTCGGGATCGCGTTCGTGCTTTTCCGGTGTTGTTGTCGCGGCTTGGCGATAGGTGTTGGACATGACAATGAGTTTGAACAGCCGTTTGACATCCCAACCCGACTCCCGGAAGTCGACAGCCAGCCAGTCCAGCAATTCGGGATTCACCGGCAACTCGCCCGACACACCAAAGTCCCCCGTCGTTTTGACAATACCAGTCCCGAACACTTCCTGCCAGAATCGATTCACGGTCACGCGAGCTGTCAGCGGGTTCTCCGGTCGCAGCAACCATTGGGCGAGTCCCAGACGATTGCGAGGAATATCATTGGGGAATGCTGGCAGGAACGCGGGAGTATCCGCCCCGACTTCGTCACGCCGTTTGTCGTAATCACCTCGGAACAGCACGAAGGCCATGGGAGCTTCGGTCTTTTCCACCATGACGTGTGCAATGCTGCCACGGTTCAGAATGGATTGCTCCTCCTGTTCCAGACTGGCCAGTCGGGCGGTGAGTTCCTGATGCTGTGTGTCGTACGTTACCAACCAGAACTGATACAGCTTGTCGACTTCCTCGGGCGTGCGCTCCTCAGGCGTCTTGGCCAACAAGCTTGCCAGCACCGACAGCTGTCCCAATGCGGTGACTTCGCCATCATTCAGTTGCCGCGTGTAAATCCGTAATTCCCGCAATGATCCACCGAATGGTTGACCAGTACTGCGTTGTCCGACTTTGAATGGTACATCTGCGACAATGGAGCCATTCAGTTGATCCCGCTCGACATTTGTCTCCTGCGGGACGCCGTTGTAGTAGACGCGAACGCCCGCTGCCTTGCTGGAACCATCATACGTAATGGCCACGTGCACCCACTCATCGGCGGGCACCTGTGCTTTGGCAACAACTTTCAGAGCATTGTCAGCCCATGCACTAATGATGTGCGTGCCAATTTGCCGCCGCTGCATCCAGATATCCCAGCCACGGTAATCCTTGTCGACATCCATTCTCGACAGAATGGCTCCCTGCGTGTCGTTCGGCGAGACCTTAATCCAGGTAGCAAACGAAACGGGCTGATTCGCTTCAAACCCACCGTAGTCGGCGAGTTCGAATGCGGTGCCCTGTGTCTTCAACCCGGAATCAGGCGCCGCACCATCCCACTCCGTTGATTCGGCGAGCCCCAATTCCACGGCTTCTCCGGAACGAACAATCTTCGTGACCTGACCCTCTCCCTCATTCAATGGGGCATGCAGATCCAGACCCTCGGTGGGGAGTGCGTCTGTGATAATGCTCGGAGTTGCATTCGCCAGCCACGTGTCAAATTCAGGTCGGGCATTCATCTTTCGGGCGGCGACGTGTTGACGCTGCTGTGGGATGAGAGTTTCCAATTCGGCATAGCGGGGTCGATCTTCCGGCTCGACCACCGGTACAACTGGCGGCGTGTTTTTGATGTTGCCGTCTCGTACCCCCTGTGTGGTGTTATTGAAGAACGCGGACATCTGGTAGAAGTCGCGCTGTGTCATCGGGTCGAACTTATGATCATGGCACGTGCAGCAGTTGGCCGTAATTCCCAGCCACACCTGAGCCGTTGTCTCGGTCCGGTCCCGCGCGTAGAGCACTTTGTACTCTTCGTCAATAATGCCCCCTTCGTTCGTCGTCATATTGCAGCGATTAAAGCCCGAGCCAATCCACTGCTCCAAGGTTCGATTCGGAAGCAAATCTCCCGCGAGGTTTTCAGTGGTGAACTGGTCATAAGGCATGTTGGCGTTGAACGACTGAATGACCCAGTCGCGGTACGTCCACATTTCACGGTAGTTGTCAAAGTGAATGCCGTGCGTGTCCGCGTACCGGGCGTAGTCGAGCCAGTACCGGCCCCGATGCTCTCCCCACTTGTGTGATTTCAGCAACGCATCGACGTAACGCTCGTACGCATTCGGTGACGAGTCATTCAGAAACTGATTGAGCAACTCGACACTGGGCGGCAGCCCCGTCAAATCGAGACTGACCCGCCGGGCAATTATGCGGCGGTCGGCTGGATCTGCGGGCTTCAGCCCTTCCGCATCCAGTCGAGCCAGAACAAATGCATCAATGGGATTCACAACCCACTGTGGATTCGAAACGGTCGGCACCTCCGGACGCTGCGGTGCAATAAACGACCAGTGCGGCTGATACTCGGCTCCTTCATCGACCCAGCGCTTCAGAATTTGTTTCTGCGCATCGGTCAGTTCCTTGTGGGAGTCAGGCGGAGGCATGAGTTCGTCGGGATCATTAGTGAAAATCCGGGCAATGATTCCACTATCACCCGAATTCCCCGGTGCAATCGCTCCCGACTCAACCGCCGCCTCACGCTGATCCAGCCGCAATTCCGCCTTCCGCGCCGCACTGTCGGGACCATGACACTTAAAGCACGTGTCCGCCAGAATAGGCCGCACGTCCCGATTGTACTCCAACGGCTCCGCAGCCTGCAGAACGGATTGAAACGGCAACAACGCGAGGGCAAAAGCCAACACAAACGGGCGAGAATGAGCAAACATATTTCGAAAAGCTGGGTTTTCAGCAAAACGGGCGGGACATTCATGGAATCGGCAATTGCCGATTCCGCTTACCAATATCATCTCCTCCCGCCTCGATGGCGTCCAGCGTGGAGTTTGTGTTCCCAGAACTCAATTGGACTCGAAATCCGAGAATCTTGGGCCGAGACGTCGTCGCCCGCGAATCAATCAGTCGTTGGGTGGAAATACTGTTCCTCGGCATGTCGAATAATTGATTCGCGATGCTGCGTGATTACATCCTGATAGTCTGGCGACACGAAGACCCGAATTGGTGACCAGAAATGTACAGGCTGCTCAAAGGCCGTGTGACGAATGTGAGAGACTTGGTTGAGGCGGGTCGCATCACGTGTGGAGTCGATTGCGATCGACGCAAATCGCTTGCTTCCTTTTCCGAGAGGCACATCAATTTCCGTAGCGTTTTGAGCATGAACTGGGAGCGTTTTGCTGAATGCCTGCCGAATCTTGGTCACGCTACTCCATTCCACAGCTCCTTCTGCTCCTGTACCGCTTACTGATGAGAAGACTGTACGGTAGACGTTCTGGGGCTTTCCAGCGTGCCCGGATTGAGGTGTACATCTACAAAGCCATGGTGCGTGATGAAGAAAACATCCTCATCCAACCCGGCGACATGCTCGTGCTGCAATACACCTTCCCCGAAGCCTGCGCCGCGTTCACCCAACGCTTCCTCCTGGAAGGTGCCCTCATCGGAATCGCCACCAGCACATTCACCGGCGGCGGTGGAGGTGGCGGCGGCGGAGGAAATTGATCGCTTGACTCCGACTCAAACAGAAATCGCCCGACACGAAACGTCGGGCGATTTTTTTACTCGCACAGCGGTGCTTTCTTCTCTGTGATCCGAGGACATTGCGATGCCATTTCGCGATTGAGTTCAACGAAATCTCGCCACGGCCCGGGCACGTCGTCCTCATAATAGATGGCTTCGACAGGACATTCCGGAATGCACGCGGCGCAGTCGATGCACTCATCGGGATGAATGAAGAGCATTGATTCTCCTTCGTAGAAGCATTCCATAGGGCAAACCACAATGCAGTCCGTATACTTGCACCCGAAACATGGTTCGGTGACGACCATTGCCATTTCAAACTCCTCGGTTCATTCAGGGAAATGCACCCGCGGAAAGTGAATGCAAGAATGCTGCGGTCACCGGACACAATTTCTGAGATTTTTTCAAAGTGCCTCACGTGCTTGAAGATGCGTCTAACCAAGAGCTTCTCGCCGCCTGGAAGGACGGGCACCAATTTGCTGCGCAGGTGCTTGTCCGTCGTTACATGGTCCGACTAACGGCGCTCGCCCGAAGCCGGTTGTCACGAAAACTGGCTCGTCGCATCGACCCAGAAGATGTCGTTATGTCGGCCTGGCGCAGCTTCTTCGTCGGGGCCAACATTGGACGGCTGTCGACTGCACAGGACGATGACTTGTGGCCAATTCTGGTAACCATCACGCTTCGCAAAATCGCGAGGCAAGCGTCGCGCCACATGGCAGATCGGCGAAATGCAATCTTGGATAAAACATTCGATGAAAGTGTCGACTGGCAAGCGGCGGTCTCGCGAGATCCTTCGCCAGACGAAGCAGCCATGCTTGTGGATGAAGTCGAATCACTGATGAATCGTCTGGGCCAAGTCGACAGGGACGTGTTAACGCGTCGTTTGCAAGGTGAAGAACATGCCGAAATCGCAAACGCGATGAATTGCTCCGAGCGAACCGTAAGACGTTCCATGCAACGGATTCGCAGCAAGCTCACCGAGGGCGGCCCACGAGTCCTGCACGAGGTGGATGAGGAAATCGTTTCAGTGGATGCCGGTGTTCGAGTTGCTGTAAGCATTCCACAAATCGAGTTCCAACCAACGCACAAGTACAACGACATCCAGCTTCAAAAGCTTGTTGGAATCGGTGGATTTGGAAAAGTGTTTCGCTCAGTCGACCGCGTCACAAGATCGACCGTTGCTGTGAAATTCCTGAAGAAGCCATTCTGGAAAGATCAGCGAGCGAGAGAACAGATGGTGCGAGAGTTCCATCTGGTTTCGAATCTGTCGCATCCGAATATCGCGAACTACAGGGGCTGGGGAGTTACTCCGCACGGCGCGACGTTTGTTGTCATGGACTGGATTGATGGAGTCAGCGCTCAAGAGTGGTTTCATGATCATCAGCGTTCTACGTCGAAGGTCATTCAGTGTGGAATCGCCGTTGCAAACGCGCTCTGTGCGGCACACGAAAAGGGGCTCGTGCATGGTGATGTTACCCCAAGAAACGTTTTAATGCAGAAGGACGGAACGTTCCTGCTCACCGACTTTGGGTTTGCTCGGCTTGCTGGCGAACACGCTGCAAATGGGTTCGGTGGTACGCCTGGATTCCTGGCGCCCGAACAGATTTCAGATTCTTTTGGTGCGATCGGACCGCACACCGATGTCTATGGTCTCGGCGGATTGATTTACTCAATATCGACAGGGGAACCGCCGACGCGAGGCAATGATCTCCCTGAAATTCTTGCGGCTGTCTTGTCGTCCAAGGGTCCGGCCGCGCCCGGCGAAATGGCTGACGATGTGCCCAGGCCATTAAATGATTTGCTGCTTCGGTGCCTGCAGAAAGAGCCACGAGATCGCCCTCAAACCGTTGCCGAAGTATTAGATGAATTGTTGGCCATTCAGTCTCGCAATTAGGTAATTCAACGTCAGCGGCTGCAATCTTCACCCTACCGCAGGTACCACTTGTCCTGGTCGGGCCAATTGCCGGCGGTGACTGTCGGGCGGACTTGGATGGGGGCTTTGGCGTGGATCAGCAGGCGGAGGTCGGTGAGGAGGCCGGGGTGGCTGCCGTAGTAGGAGTGGCCGAAAGGATCGCTGCTGCTGACTGACTGGAGTCTGACCACATCCATTGCGTAGCCGCCATTGATGCCGGAGCGGGAATCACCAATGCGGAAGCCGTCTTTTCCCTGGCCGTTGACGAACCGGGAAATCTCTAAGGCGAAATCCGCCTCGTTGCAGTAGAGAGTAATGTGATCAGCAATTTGCAGGACCGATCCCACTGATTCCTGGAACGTCTCAGGATGTACGTCGGGGGCGGCGAAAATGACGTTTGCGAGTGGCTTGGGCTGCGATCCCCGAGGATGCCAGCGTTCCCAGCCGACGAATTGCGGCTTGAAGAATGAGTCTTCTTTGAATCGTGATGGCGGCAGTCCAATGTACGGCTCATAGACCGCCAGCAGCTCGAGCGCGTTGAGCGTGTAGCGGTTCCCCATGCTGTGTGCGAGCACATGCAGACGCGCGTCCTCTGGAAGCCGGTCGCGGAGTTCGGCTAACACTTCTGCAAATGCGGGGTAGGTGCGGCCGGTGTTGATTTTGTCCTGATAGTAGCCCAGCGTGTTGGCCTGCGAGTTCCAGTCGAATGCTACAATGACGCCCTCGAAAGGCATGTCCTCAGCCATTTGTGCGATGCGGCAAATGGCTTCATGGAAGTCGACATTGTATCCGTGCACGAAAATGAGCACGTCTTTCTCTTTCGCTGCATCGACGCGCTGAATGATGTGTTCGTAGAAATCGTCGGGATGCAATCCCCGGTCGCCACTACGAATGATTTTTCCAACGGGGTCAGGGTCTTCATCAGTGGGGAAACTCAAACTGCCGCGGGTTCGCCAGCGGGGAAGGAAGACTTCCGTCATCCCGAAGTGGAGTTCGTTCTCTTTGCCCGTGTAGTCACCCTCAGACTCGCTGAAGCTCCGCTGCGTGACGTACGCCACTTCCCAGGTCGCTCCTTCGTCGTTGCGTTCCACAATCGCGGGCGACGTCGACTTCAATGCCTCGTTGCCGGAGAGCAAGCTGAAGCCAGCTGCCGTGGGATCGCTGGGATTCGGTGACCAGTGGGCGAGGTAGCGGAAGCCCAGGCCGAGGACGAACAACAGGGTCGTCGCCACCGTATACACAACACGTTCTTTGAAGGACTTCCACATGGGGCCCGAATGCCTCGGTGCAAACAAACAGATCAGCGGCGCTCATCGGGGATTACTCTGATCGGCTGGTTCTAGTCAATAGAAACCGCTTGGCCCTGTGGCTGGCCAGTGAGCCGTAAGGCTATTTCCTGAAATGCCTTACAGCGCCGAATCACGGCTGGCCGATTGGCCTCTCACCGCGTCAGAGTACATCACAACCAGCAAATCCTGCCAGAGTTTGCTGATGGTCATGTCGACACCAAAGTGACTCAAACCGTGGAAAAGAGCAGGCGATACGACGGCAACCCGCCCGGCGAGATTGAATGCCGAGTTTCTGTCCATTATGGTCCCGGTTTGAAACACCCTTGGTTTCGGCGCTACCGTTACGTGGCGACCCAACCTCCAGCATTTGCGAACTGAACAGGACGGACTGATGGGACTTTTCGACGGGAAAAAAGGCTTGGTCTTTGGAATTGCCAACGATCACTCCATTGCATGGGCCATTACCCGCAATCTGTTTGACGAAGGGGCCGAGATGGGTTTCACCCACCTCCCCGACAAAGAGCCTTCACGCCCGAAGAACGAAAACAAGGTCCGCAAACTGGTTGATCCCCGCGGCGCCAAGTTCGTCATGCCGTGCGACGTCACCAACGATGACGACCTCGACGCGGTCTTCGCCAAGGCGGAAGCAGAATTCGGCAAAATCGATTTCGTGGTTCACAGCGTGGCGTTCGCCCCACCGAGCGACCTCACCGGCCCCGTCTACAATTGCAGCCGCGGTGGATTCAAGATTTCGATGGAAATCAGCGTGTACAGCCTCATCGCGATGGCTGGACGTGCCAAGCCCCTGATGAATGACGGCGGCAGTATTGTCACCCTTTCGTACCTCGGCGGTGAGAAGGTCATCCCCGGCTACAACATTATGGGACTTTGCAAGTCGGCTCTGGAAAACTGCGTGGGCTACCTTGCGAGTGAACTGGGCGCTGCATCGAACGTCCGCGTGAACGCCATTAGTGCTGGCCCGGTCAAAACCATCAGCGCCAGCGGCGTGGGCGACATCAAGAAAATGTTCATGCTCTACGACATGATGGCCCCCCTCCGCCGTAACGTCACCGCTGACGAAGTTGGCAAATCCGCGATGTTCCTGCTGAGCGATCACGCCAGCGGCATCACAGGCGAAACCCTCCACGTCGACTGCGGATTCCACGTCATGGGAGCCCCAGCCCACGAAGAAATGGAGATTTGATAGATCTTCATTCCTGGGACTGAATTCACTCCACCCGCGTCGGATTGCTTTGGCAGTTGACGCGGGTGGTTGTTTTTATGGAAGCTGTACGGACACACTCTGACATTTTCCTGCCTACAGCGAGGCCGAGCCATGTCGGCGTCTCACTCTCAGCATGCGTTTTCGCACTGGAATCCATTGCGTCATGACGGAGTCACCGTGCTCTCGCGACGTAACATGCTCAAGGCAGGTATGGGACTGGCGGGACTCTCCCTTCCGGCACTGCTGCAGGCCCGGGCGAATGGTGCCGGGGAAACACCGAGACGAAAGAGCGTCATCCTGCTGTGGATGACTGGCGGACCCAGCCACATTGATATGTGGGATATGAAGCCACAGCGTCCGATTGTGAACCGCGGCCCGTTCTCCCCCATTTCGACCAATGTGCCGGGGATTTCCATTTGCGAACACCTGCCGAAGCAGGCGGCCATGATGGATCGCTTCACGGTGATTCGGTCGGTTGATTGCCGCAAGAGCAACCATCAGCCGAATCAGGTCATGCAGACCGGCAGCCGCGATGCAGGACCGCGCGTGAATCCCAAGGGGGACCGCTATCCCGCCATCGGGTCCATTGTCGCCAAGCATTACGGGGCGAACCATCCCGCTATGCCACCGTACGTCGTGTTTCAAAAGCATCCCACGCATGTCGCCTGGGGTGGCTGGCTCGGCAAGGAATTTGATCCGTTCGACGGCAATCAGGCCGCCGTCCTGCCGCAGCTGGACCTCGTGGGGAAATCACTCAACACGAACTCTGGCGGTGATTTGTTCCACCTCCCGGTGGGACTTAATCACGCCCGACTGGAAGACCGCCGTGGACTTGCCAGACAGTTTGATCGCATCCAGCAGGGGCTCGACCAACGAGGTTCGATGGACGCCATCGACGCCTACTCGCAGCAGGCCTTCGACATGGTCCTCGGTCGCGAAGCACAACGCGCCTTCGACCTGACTAGGGAGGATCCCGAAATCCGGCAGCGATATGGTGACCATCTCTGGTGTCAGCAGGCGTTACTCGCCGCTCGGCTGGTCGAAGCGGGCGTGAGCTATGTCACCATCGACCTCAGTTACCACACGGCGTCGGGAACCTGGGACAACCACGGCGACAACATTCCTCCGTATGGCGGCATTTCCAGGGGTCTCAAACCGCTGCTGCCGCTCTTTGACCATCTGCTGACCACGCTCGTGGGTGATCTCGAGCAACGGGGCCTGCTGGACGAGTGCCTCGTCATCGCCATGGGAGAATTCGGTCGCACTCCCAACATGGGCACCCAGGAAAGCACTGACGGTCGCAATCATTGGCCGGTTGTGATGTCAATGTCCTTGGCTGGCGGTGGTTTGCGCCACGGACAGGTGATTGGCTCAACGACGCCGGACGGAGGCGAAATCGCCAGTCGCCCCGTCACTCCCGGTGATTTGGCGGCCACGATTTACCGCCATTTCGGGGTGCCCATCGACGTCACGTACGAAGATGAACGTAACCGCCCCCGCTACGCCGTCGAAGAAAACGGCCAGCCCATCGCGGAAATCTTCTAGGTTACCTCGATTCTCCAATCTCACTTTGCAAGTGGTGAGGTTCGGCGGGAGTTGCCGTTAATCGGCAGACTTTGCGGCTCTCGGCATTCCACGAGCGATTCTTGAGTGAAAGATCTGGATTCAGTCCCGATTCCTCAAATAAAAGGACGCTCCCCGCGAGGCGATGTTCATTGCCTCCAACTCAAGCGTCTTACCTCGCTTCTCAGGTCGGTTGTTTCAGCCCCTCTGGCAGGCGAGGTAAGGCCCCCTTTCCTGTCGGCGTGTCGATTGCGAATCATGCCCACTTCGATCCCTTGCATCATTGGAGTCGCTCGATGACGAAGGAACTCCGTTCCGCGTTGTTGATTTTCCTGCTGCCCGTTCTCGTCGGATGCCAAATGGGTCCCGGTTGGAGACTGCGGCAGGCACAATTGCGCACCTATCAGGTCTACCGTAAGTACCAGGGAGTCAACGGACAGTTGGCGCAGTCTGAAATGGAGCGCCAGCAGCTCGCGCAAAGCTTGGACGTTGCCAACCAGCGGCTGGCCAACCTGGCGAGTGAGCGGTCAATGCTGCATCAACAGTATCAGGAACTGCTCACGAGCTTGCCGACTCCCGGATACAATCCTCTCGGCGGTGCCCAGAGTGAACAGCTTGCCGAGCTCGCCCGTAAGTATCCCCGGTTCGAGTACGACCCTGCGACCGGCGTCAGCCGCTTCAACGGTGATTTACTCTTCTCCTCCGGCAGTGATGAAATCCGCTCGGAAGGCGCTCAGGTGTTGCGTGAGTTCGCCAAAATCATGAACCAGCCTGAGGCCAGCCAGTTGCACATCCTCGTGGTCGGACACACCGACAGCCAGCCGGTAGTTCAGCCCTCGACAAAAGCCCGGCATGAAACCAACTGGGAACTCTCCGCCCACCGTGCAACCCGCGTCGTTCGTGCTCTCGCGGTCGATGGCATCAGTGAACCTCGGTTAGGTCTGGCAGGATACAACCAGTATCAACCCGCCGCGCCGAATTCGTCGGACTCATCCCGACAACTCAACCGCCGCGTCGAAATTTACATCCTGGCACCGAATGCCCAAATCGCTGCTCGGCCAATCGAGTCGGCGAGGTAGTGCTCAGACAGGCTGACTATCTCATCAACTAATTTTCTCTCACGGCACAAACTCACCGGGTTTGTGCCGTGTTTCTATTTGAGGCAAGCCATAAGCCAGCCAGTCATTCGCTTTCAGCGAGTTCAAGAATTGCTTGACACCTTTAAGTCACAGTGCACAGAGTGAATTCATCACTTCTTGTGGATTGTCAATTCCGGCGGATGGTGCCGACGATGGCGAGAAGCGGAGGGTGCCGGTGAAATCTGCAGCGGGGTTGGAGCCACTTACAGAATTGGTCGTGACGGATGAAATTGAAGTTCCACTGTCACTCATGGCCCTTGTCCGTTATTTCGAAATGAAAGTCCGTCAGCACTGGCTAATGCCAGTGGCACACAACTTCCCAAGTGTTTGACAGTGGCACCCGGCGGGGGCTGCATTCCATCAATGGACTTTTTCGATTCCGTTTCTGAATCGACTGTGAGTGATTCTGGCAATTGGTTACGCTGATTGGTCGCCGAATGGTGGCGAGAAAGAATTGTTCAATCGGACAACAAAGAGGGATGCAACCTTGACCGAGCCATCAGCCATTGTCATTGCGGCGTTGATTACTGGAATTGGAGGTATTGTTGTCGCGGTACTTTCGCGTCAACAAGGTGGTGACGCGTCGTCGTCTTCCCAAGCTGACCTGACCCGTTTGATCAATGAGCTTCGTCAGGAACTGGAGGCTGCGAAAAAGGGCAATTCCGCATCAGTGGAAAAAGCAGTCCAAGATGTCGCGGCCCGATTGGACAAACTCCCGGACGGCGCGACCTCGGGCAAGGAAGTTATGAAGCGGGACCTCGTCATGGAATTGTGGTATGTCCGTTTGTGCCTCTTTCTCAACTTGGCGTGCTTTGCATTCGCGGGTATCTCCCCTGAGTTTCAGTCGGTGGTGTTTACCCCGAACGAGTCGGGTTCAATTTGGACTGCGCTGTACGTTTTGACTGGAGCACCGACAATGCTGATGACCATTTTCTGGGCAATGATCTTGGGAGACCTGATTTCTACGTTTCGAAAGTGGCTGCCGGGACGCGTGTCGATTCGCACTACTGGAGTTTTCCCGAACAAGAACAACGCATAGCCATCGCCGCTCGTGGGCAAGAACGACTGACTGTCGACATTCCGTCATTGCACATGAGCCCACTGACTCCAAGTTATGCCTGCAAACAAAAGCAACTGAAGGCAAAATTCCAGTGTGTGCGGTAAGATGTTGGCAGGCCAAGCGAGGGACCCACGGTGACAGAAGTCGCTGAAACGCGGGATTGATGGACTTGTGTCACTGTCACTGGTGGTTTACGGCGATTGACAAATCAAATCATGGCGCTGCAAAATCGAAGGAAGGCCCGAAAAGTGAGTTGACTGAGACTTCGAGTAGGTACGGTTCCACAATCAACGGGCGATTGCACGTTGGCATCGGATTCGGTCGGCTTAACCGATTCGCTTATTGAAGTAGGAGCTTGAACAATGGCCAGCATCCGAATGGTTCAGTATTCCTGTACGGCGAAGTTAGAATGTGCATCGTTCGAATATCATGGAACGTCGTTCATCAGTACACAAGAACTTGGGTCCGACTGGTTAGTATCTGGTAGCTCAGAAGAACGTGAATTCTTGCAGACGTTTCCAAAAGTTGGAGATGTTGTGAACTGTTGCGTAGTACTTGAGATAGGTGAACCCGCAATCTCGAAAGAAAAATGGGTCGAAGGCGAAAAGCCATAGATCGTGTGGTTACGACGTGTGTTGGAACGTGGCTTGTGAATTCCAGGGCGTTTACCATCTCTAGGTCACTGCGTTATCAGACCCCAGCCGACTTCGCCGCCCGGTGTGTTGTTTCCGTTCGGCCTACGGCCTCACTCCAACAACACACCGGAGATCCCCTAACCCAACCTTCATAAGCACTGGTACAGCTTTTCCAGGCAACCCAGGGGCAAGAGGCAGTTTTCCCAGTGCTTTGCGCTGTTGTTCGAGTCTGTGAGCGACCACTTCCACTTCTCCAAGCCACCTGCTTGGTTCAGGCGGTTTACCTTCCTTTTGGGAGCAATGGCGATTCTTGGCGGCCATTCGACGGACTAACCACCTTCACAGGTAGCGTCCCTGCAATTGCAGCGTTTCACAGCCACGAGTCCACTCTCATCTTCGTAGAATGAGTGAATTTCGCAGCCGACTACGTCGCCCTTCGTGAATTCCCAAATTTCGTGTTCGGGATCGTTGCTGGCACCGAGTATTTCAAAGCAACCACAGTCGCACTGCAATGCGAGAACAGCTTGCCAACTGTCTCCCATTAGGTTGTCCGTACGAACGTAGATGATTTCACTGGGAATGCTTTGAACCGGCTCGACTTGGCAATGCCATGTCAATTCATCGTTCCGTTTGGGACACGCCCAATTCAACTTGTTGTCGCCCAAAGTATCACTGGAATTTCTGCATTGTCAGGCCAGCTCCTAGAGAAGCCAGGCCAGCCAGGAACAGGACGAGATAGGGCCAGGCTTCTTCGGCCCGTTTCAGCACGGAATAGAAGAGTACGGGTGGGAAGAACCTCATTAACACCCGGATGATGGGCTCTTCTTCGGTAAAGAAGATGAACCCGTAGCCCACGATGGCGGCACCTGCACCGGCGATGACGAGGACCTGCGCCAGGACCTCACGAATACTCGGTACCAGGAATGCAGCCAGTCCAACGCCTGCCAGCAGCACGACTCCCCCTAGAAACAGCAGTACGGTTTGCAGGTTCTGTTGAGCGTGGGCTCGCTGTTTATCCTTGGCCCGAGCCTTCTTATTCGCCTTTTTCCGCAGCGCTGCTTTCTGTGGTGACTCGGGGACTTCTTCGACTTTGATAGGAGTCCCACAAACCTTGCAGCGTTTCCGTTTGCCGACCGCGGTGTCTGGAACTCTATCCTTCGCCCCGCACTGAGGGCACACAATTGGAATCGCCATGACCTGTTCCCTGCCTGCAAACCCTTGAGAAACCGCACCAATTTCGAAGGCGGTTTTGCATTGAATGTCCCGCCTACCAGCAATGGTTGGGGCCGCAGTTTCAAATCTGCGGCCCCACCTGACGCAACACGCAACCACTATTTCCGGAACATGGCGTCTCCCGGATTCCCTCGGCTCAGCAGGTAGGCAAGCAGATCGAGTACTTCCGTTTCGTTCAGTGGTTTGAGTAGTCCAGCAGGCATGAGGGACTGTGGAGCCGGTTTCATTTCTTCGACTTTGGACCGGTGCAGATCTACCACTTTGGTGGAGTCTTCGGGATCGGTGACGACGGTGTAGATGAGTGGCGTTTCACTGACAATTCGGCCAGTGACCACGGTGCCGTCTTCCATTGCGATCAGATGAGCCCGGTACTGATCGGAAATGACTTTGCTCGGGTCCATAATCGCTTCGGTGAGGGCTTCGAGGTTGAAGCGTCCAGCAAGTTGGGTGAGGTCGGGACCGGTGGCACCACCATCACCGCCAAAACGGTGACAAAGTACGCAGCGAGTAGCCGCGAACATTTTCTGACCGTTCTCGAAGTTGCGGCCTTTCTTCAGGCCTTCCGCCGCGAGTGCGCGAACTTCGTCCAGTGTCCATTCTTTTCCGGGGCCAGCTGGTTTGGGGAGTTCCGGCATTTGGAATGGCTTCCGGGCACCACCCGCTTCAATGGCGAGTCGCTCCAGTTCTGTGGCATTCAGGAAAGCTTCATCATCAATGTTCTGGATGAACTTGCGATAGCTGTTACCACCACTCCACTGCTTGGCCTGATCCAGAAATTCGAAGTACGCCTTGCGGCTTTCGATTGTCCAACCCACCTTCGCTTCCCGCAGCGCGAGGGCATAGGCCACGCGTGGTTTGTCGGGCTGGTTGGCGAGCATGGCCTTAATGGCTCCACCGTAACCGGCGTTACGAGAAAGGACGGCTCCCAAATCTTCCTCCACAACACCGCTCGGTTCTTTGAGCAGCCCGATGGTCTTCTCCACCACCGTGGGTGACTGCAGGAACACCAGCATTTGGCACAGTTCCTGATTCACCTTGTGCGATTTCGAAGGATAGAGTGGATCGAGCTTGTCGACGAACTTCTGCCGAGTGGCGTCATCGGGGGCGCCGAGGCGAATGAAGACGAGTGAGAGTGCTCGGAGGTAGTCAAGTTCTTCAGACTCAGTCAGCGAATTGACAGCAACTTGTGACATTTCGTGAACGACCACCTCCTTGAAAGGAGTAACTCCAGCATGGGAAGCAGAAACCGCTAAATTGAGAAGCGCACGGGTGGAAGGGAATTTGACCATGCCTGGCTTCAATGTTGCGCCCGCGGGAACTCGGATCTGATGCTCCGACGCAACGCGAAGTGCAAACTGCAGGAATCGATCATCGGATTCCATTGCCTTACGAAAAGCGTTACGCGTTTCGTTCGACTGCTGGGTTAGCTCTGCCATTTCAAGCCGGTGATGCTGCCCTTCGATTTTGTGACGCAAATCTCGCTCGTCAGCAAATTCCGCATCATGCAAATCAGCAGGCTCGGTTGATTCTTCACCCACATAAGTCACGCGGTAGAGTTCCGACTGCGTGCCGCGTCCGCCGATGGTGAAGTACAGCGCGCCGTCGTGGCCGACGGTGACATCGGTGAGTGGCAGCGGGGTCCGCGAGAGGAATTCTTCTTTTTCACCTTTGTAACTGCTGCCATCGGGCGTAATGTGGATGGCATACATGGTGCCGAACGTCCAGTCGCAAATGTAGAGAGCTTTCTGGTACTTCGCGGGGAACTTCGTCCCGTAGCCGAACTCGACACCGACCGGTGACCCAGGACCGATGTTGACCAGCGGGGGCAGGCTGTCGAGGTAGTAGGTCGGCCATTTGCCGGTACCACTGCGCCAGCCAAATTCACTGCCGCTCGTGGCATGCACCACGCGGGTCGGTCGATACCAAGGCGATCCGACGTCCCATTCCATGTCGGCGTCGTAGGCGAAGAGTTCGCCGTCGGCGTTGAACGCCATGTCGTAAGGGTTACGGTAACCAATGGAGAACAGGTCCCACGTTTTGCCGTCCGGGTCGGTTGAGGCAATCCAGCCACCGGGAGCGAGTTTGCCACGGGCGTGGCCGTTGGCGTCCCACTGACGGGTAAGCAGCAGATCCTCATCCCAGTTCGGCAGCATGTGGGAGGTCATGCCTTCCGGCAGTGTTGCCGTACGCACCGTTTCCCGGGCACCACCCATGGTTTGAGGTTCGCCATCGAAAATGGGTTGGAACGGCGGATCAGTATGGTTTCCGGCAATGACATAAATCCGTTTGCCATCGGGGCTGAGCCGCAGCGCGTGTGGACCGTGTTCTCCTCCACCCTGAAAGCTGTGGAGCTTTTCGACATCACCGAACGTGTCAGCATTCACGTCGTACTTGGAACGATAAAGGCCACTGCCCGGCCCGCCGTTCACCGAGATGTAAAGTGCATCGAAGGCGAATAACAATCCTTGCGCCGACGTGATGTTCAGCGGCAGCTTCTCAACAACGGTTTCCTTATCGCCGGACGCGGGAGTGATGCGGTACAGGCCTTTGTCACCTTGATCGCTCGCGATGATGCGGCCCTTGGGATCGGTCGTAATGTTCACCCACGATCCGAATTCCTCTTTCGGTACGGTAAACAGTTTTTCCACTTGGAATCCCGGCAGGAGCACGAAGGTATCACGCGGAATGCCGCTGTCGCTGGCGGGTTGATTAAACACGTTGTTCCACGGGCCAACTCCAAGTTCACCCTTGTCCTGCAGGGCAACCTGTTGCTTGCTGTCGCGATCAACTGCGGTCCAGTCGGTCGATGAAACAATGTGACTGACTTTTCCATCAGCACCTTCAATGGCAATGCTCGCGATGAATGCGGCCACTCCCCCTTCGTTGCCGACTTCAGCAGTCAGTTCGTTTTCGCCTGACTGCAGGAGTTTGGTGAGATCTTTCTCGACAGGAGCCTGCCATTCGCTGCTACTGGCAATTTGTTTGCCATTCAGCTTCAGCGTGACAAAGTTGTCGCACGAGGCCTTAACAGCCACGCGTTTGGCGTTCTCGGCCTGGAACTTTGTGCTGATGACATAGTGGGCGTCGTTGTTTGGTCCCCACACCCAGTGAGGCTTCGGTCCTTGAGCGAACAAGTCTTTCGGTGGCTCGGGAGTTTCCTCAGTCTTTTCCTGACTCAACACAATCGAAGGAGCGACTTCCGCGGCCTGTGTGCGAATGTCACGCTGCTTGAGCGTGACCAGCGTGTCCTCCGGGTTTTCCGCCAGAACCAGTCCACGGAAATGGTATTCCTGCGGACGCGTTTCCTTGTGCAACTGCAATCCAATGGGTGACGCCTTCAGATTTTCTGGCTTGTCCGTGAAATCAAAAACCAGTGTGCCGTTGGCGACGCACCGAATGCGATCACCAATGACCAGCACTTCGATGAGGTTCCAATCACCCTTCTTCTCAACTTTCGGCCCCTCACCACGGTCGACAACTCGATTGCGTCCGTACGCATCCCAAATTCCCCAATCATGACAGAACATGACCAGCGGGCCTTTGAATCCGAACTCGTTTTCGCCGGTGTCCTTGAAGCGTTCACCCAGAATGCAGACAGCCGAGTGCATCGTGCTGTGCTCGGGCGACATGGTTTGCTTCACTTCCAGCAGCAGGCGGAAGTTGCGGTAGTTCTTCTCCGTGAAGAGGTACGTGCTTGACGGAACACTGTCATCGTTGGCACCACGAATACTGCCGTCATTAACAGACCAGCGTTTGGGATCCCCCTGCCAGCCGGTGAGGTCTTTTCCATTAAAGAGCCGCACGGCGGTTTCGCCCTTGGGGAGTTGGCTGACATAGGACTCCACAGAATCCTGAGCGAGGGAAAACGATCCCAGCAGCAGGCCAAAGGTGCAGGCAAGAATTGGAAGCCGCATGATTTCTCCATTCACGGAACACATCAGGAAGGAATCGCCTGAGGATTTTGTATGGTAGGTGGAATTCGCCAATGCCGGGTGGAGGCGAACACATCAGGATGGACTAATCTGAGTAGTCTAGAGTCGGAAGGGAAGCGTGTCTAACCGGCGAGGCTTCGTTGATCGTACTCACAATGGTGGGACGACGTCTTCTCGTGGGCGAGGAATCCACCTGTTTGTGTCGCGTGATGTTACGGTTTGTCGACGTACCCCATTGATTCCACTAGCATGCTGCCTGCACGTTGCAGATGCCTTGCAATGGAATCGACGATTTCGTCAGTTGAGGAAAACCGTTCGTGATTATTGGTGTCCCGAAAGAAACGTTCCCCGGTGAGCGACGCGTGGCTCTCATCCCAGCGTCGGTCAAACAGCTCAAGAAGCTGGGTTTGGAACTGCTGATCGAATGCGGCAGTGGAGAGTCTGCCGGATTTCCCGACTCTATGTATGAGGAAGCGGGTGCGACAGTCACATCCAGTCGCGAAGAAGTGTTCAACAAATCGGACATTCTTGCGATGGTGCGTGCGGCGACAGCAAACCCTGACGCCGGACAAGCCGACATCGAGCGATTCAAAGAGGGGCAGGTCGTCATCGCCCAATGCGATCCCCTGTGGGATCCACCAGCCACAGTCGCACTGGCCGGCCGCAAAGCCATCATTTTCGCGTTGGAACTGGTTCCGCGGATTACCCGTGCCCAGAGCATGGACGTGCTCTCTTCGATGGCCACGATTGCTGGCTACAAAGCCGTATTGATGGCCGCGAACCTGTCACCGCAAATGTTCCCCATGAGCATGACGGCCGCCGGAACACTCACACCTGCTCGGGTATTCATCCTGGGGGTTGGTGTGGCAGGACTGCAGGCCATTGCAACGGCCAAGCGTCTGGGAGCTGTGGTGCGTGCCTATGACATTCGACCGGAAGTCAAAGAACAGGTTGAGAGTCTGGGTGGCAAGTTCGTCGAAATGGATTTGAAACAGGAATCTGGCGAGGGGGGCTATGCCAAGGAAATGGGCGAGGAAAAGCTGAAAAGGCAGCGAGAGCTGATGCTCCAAGTCGTGGCCGAAAGCGACATCGTCATTACCACCGCCGCTATTCCTGGACGAAAGTCACCCATTCTTGTGACTGCTGACATGGTCGAAGCGATGCCACCTGGATCGGTTCTTATCGACCTGGGAGCAGAACGCGGAGGGAACTGTGAACTGACAGAGTCGGGGCAAACATGCGTTAAGCACGGCGTGACGATTGTTGGCCCCTGTAATGTCGCTTCCGATGTTCCGCGACATGCCAGCCAAATGTACGCCAACAACATTACGACGTTCCTCAAGTCGATTGTGAAAGACGGCCACCTGTCACTCGACCTGACTGATGAAGTCATCGCTGGCACTTTGATTACCCACAGAGGCGAAGTACCGCATCCTAAGGTGCGTGAACTGGCAGGTTTGGGGTCGCTGACGAAAGAACCAGAGCCGCCCAGCCCGATTTCAAATTCGGATGAAGAGGAGGACCCCGACAATCCTCCGCCCGACACATACAAGCTGCAACGGTAAGCCCCCCTCACACACATCGGTCGACATGTCACGATTTGCATGTTGCCCCGAAGAAAACTGATATCTGGAGAGACATCACATGTTTCTACTCGCAGAAGACCTCACCACAAAAGCAGCAGACCCCGATACCAGTTCGGCATTCGTTGAAGCGGCCAAGTCTCATCCCTTCGTCGCCGGCCTGACCGTGTTCGCACTGGCGGTGTTCGTCGGCTTTGAAATTATCACGAAAATTCCGCCAACTCTGCACACGCCGCTCATGTCGGGGTCGAATGCGATTTCCGGTATTACGTTGGTCGGTGCGGTGCTGGCAGCAGGTGCACATAATCATGACATCGCCTCGTACCTCGGTTTTCTCGCCGTCGTCCTGGCGACCATTAACGTGGTGGGGGGATTTCTCGTCACTCACCGAATGCTTCAGAAATTCCAACGGTAAGTGTCCGGCTTCGCTGCTTTCACATTCGCCTCATTTGACGAACGAATTGATTCATGTCTCCGACCCTGATTGACCTGTCCTACCTCGTCGCCGCCGTGCTGTTCATCCTCGGCTTGAAGGGGATGACACGCCCCAAAACCGCTGTACGTGGAAACCTATATGGCGCATTGGGAATGCTCATCGCTGTCGTCGCGACCCTGGTGAACCAGGAAGTTGTGGGCTACAGCCTCATCCTCGCCGGCGTCATCGTCGGTTCGTTAATTGGGGCATACATTGCGATCACAGTGAAAATGGAAGGGATGCCAGAAATGGTCGCCCTGCTAAACGGTTTGGGCGGTGCCGGGTCGATTCTCGTCGCAGGTGCCGAATTCTGGCGACAGGTCGACGAACAGGGGATCGATGCCCGGATTGCCACGGCACTCTCAGGAATCATCGGTGCCGTCACGCTCTCTGGAAGTTTGCTCGCATTCGTCAAACTGGCTGAATACAAGTTCGTCCGAGCGCTGAAGCCTCTGGATGGACAACAATTCTACAACGCCATCCTCGGCGGATTCCTGCTGCTCATGACCCTCACAATGGTCTTTAATCCCAACCAACTGGTCTTCTGGGCCATTGTGTTTGTGGCATTCATTCTGGGATACATGCTCACAATTCCCATTGGCGGTGCGGACATGCCGGTGGTCATCGCACTGCTTAACTCGTACTCAGGATTGGCTGCCGCTGCCACAGGATTCGTCCTCGAAAACAATGTGTTGATTATTGCAGGTTCCCTTGTGGGAGCCTCGGGCCTCATTCTCACCAAGGTCATGTGCGATGCCATGAACCGCTCACTCCTTGCCGTGCTGTTTGGCACCGTGGGACCGAAGGATGATGGCCCCTCCGCTGACGAGGTTTACAAGACCGTCAAAGCGACCTCTGCCGAAGAAGTCGCCATGATGCTGGAAGTCGCCAGCCGTGTGGTCATTGTTCCCGGTTACGGTATGGCCGTCGCCCAGGCACAGCACGCCGTACGCGATCTCACAAACCTGCTGCTGAGCCGAGATATCGTAGTCGAGTTTGGCATCCACCCGGTTGCCGGCCGTATGCCTGGTCACATGAACGTACTGCTGGCCGAAGCCGATATTTCCTATGACCTGCTCAAGGAAATGGATGAAATCAACAGCACCATGGAGCAAACCGACGTCTGTCTGGTTATTGGAGCGAACGACACCGTAAATCCCGACGCTCGTAACAACCCCAACAGCCCCATTGCCGGCATGCCCATTGTCAACGCCGACAAGGCCCGCACCTGCGTCGTGATCAAACGCAGTCTCTCACCGGGTTATGCACAAATCCCCAACCCCCTCTTCGCCGCCGAAAACGCCCTCATGCTATTTGCTGACGGCAAGCAGGCCGTGGTGGATATCATCAACGCGCTGAAGGAAGGCTAAGAGGTACGTAGTTAATCTCCCGTCGCTCTTGTGAGATCATCACTCGTCTGGTGCTGGTTCAGGGCAGAACTTGGCGGGAACACCCGACCATTCTGAGAGCTTTGTCCCCAGCCATTTGCTGTGATCGTACGGCAGCCGCGTAAGAATTGACCGCGTGCGATTGTTGCAGCCAAAATTGTTGAGCAGCACGAACCACTGCCAAGGGGAATCAATAAGCGACGAGGCTCGTATCTCGAGCCCCCAACTCGGGAAACTGTCATCCCCTTCGCCACCATCCTTCATCTGTTTGATTTCTGAAATTGTGTCACGAGGAAGCGTGACACTCCATCTCAGAAAAAACAGCCGGGTCTCAATATGCATTGCCACATTGGTCAACCGAAAAGTTTTGCGAGCAAGCATTGCATACGAGAGCAGAAGGGCAACAACGAACCAGGGAATGACGAAGGCCGAAACGAACCAAAGTGGAATGGGACTTCCGTCTTCCATTTTGCCGCCGTTCAGGTAAGAGTGGATGAGAAAAACACAGCCAACCGTCCAGCCGCCGAGCCAAATCCCCAGGAATAGATTCAGACATCCCATGCCCGTTCGTTTGTGTTCGATGACACATTCGTCACCCTCCGTCGTGCAGATGTAACCATCTGGTGTTCCCATGTGCTGCTCACCGGAAATCGAGTTTGACAATCCAGTTAAACGAGTCCCTCTGAATCATCAATTTGAAGCGAAGGTATTCCGACGGACAACCCCAAACTCAGCGCAAGCGAAGTGCGGGACCGATCCCACAAATCCCCGGCAGGCTTTGCATATCCCTCCAGCCAACAGGCATGCTAGAATTTCAGCGGTTGGAAATTTCCCTGAAACTTCAGGAGTGTGCGATGCGGCGACGCATTTCTCGGCGACATATTTTACGCGGATTGGGTGTTGGTCTCAGTCTGCCGTTGCTTGATGCCATGTTGCCTTCAGTGCTGGGGGCACCGTCGCAGTACAAGCCGCTGAATGAATCGTTGTCGAAGCAGCCGCGGTTTATTGCGTGCTACGTCCCCAACGGGGTCAACATTCTGGAGTGGATGCCGGAAGCCGCAGGGCGTGATTACGAACTGTCGCAAACGTTGTCGGCCCTAAGTGAGCATCGCAACGACTTCTCGGTCGTCACCGGAATTGGCCATCCTCACTCGCAAGGGGGACACAGCGGGGCCGATACCTGGCTGACGGGCGCAGATTTGAAGTCCGTTCCGGGGAGTGATTACTCAAACAGCGTTTCGATTGACCAACTTATTGCCGAACAGCATGGGCGGCATACGCGTTTCCCCTCACTGCAGCTTTCCGACCGCTCGGGCACTGGTTCGGCGGGTCACAGCCATACGTTGTCGTTTGACCGCAGTGGGACACCTCTGCCCGCAGAAGATTCTCCCAAGAGGCTGTTTGAGCGGCTGTTCGTTCCGGAAACCTCAGCAGATCGTGAAGCCACACTGAAGCGGTACGCCGAACGGAAATCGATTCTCGACAGCATTCTCGGCGAAGCGAAATCACTGCATCGGGAGTTGGGGAAGGAAGATCAGCAGAAGCTCGACGAGTACCTGAGTTCCGTCCGCGAAACGGAGCAGCGGGTCGAGCGTATGGAAAACTGGGTCGATGTGCCTAAACCGGAGATCGACTCCAAGTTTCTGCAACTCGGAAGTCAGTCAGGTAACGCGCATGATCGTCCCATGTGGATCGACGTCATGCTCGAACTTTCGTACCTCGCGTTTCTGACGGACACGACCCGCGTCATTACTTTTGAGTGGTCACGCGAGGCTGGCGGATTTGGTGGCGGCGGAGAGAATCATCACGAGTTGTCGCATCATGGTGGTGATGCAGACATGCTGAAGAAACTCGGTGTCATTGATCGTTTCCACCTCTCAAAGCTGGGCCGGTTCCTGTCGTTCCTGAAAGAAACTCAGGAGGCCGATGGTCATATGCTGGACCGCACCGTGGTATTGTACGGATCGGGCATGAACTCGGGGAAAGGCGGCGAACATTCGCCCAAGAATTTGCCCACACTGGTCGCCGGCGGACAGTTCTTCGGCCTCAAGCATGGACAACATTTGGCATTTGACCCTGAAAGCCATCCGCCCATGAGTAACCTGCTGCTGAGTATTGCCCAGGCAGTTGGTGTGGAACGGGACAAATTCCAGGACGCCACCGGCACACTGACGGGGCTGTCGTAAACCGGCTCGAAGTGTCTCGCCATCTGAGAATTCCAAAAACATACGGTCCGGCGACCTTCCGGAATCCTGGGGAAACTGGCTAATCTGCACCCGCGTTCGCCAGTTCCCAGAGTGGCAGTTATGTCGAAGCGATTCTCAATTGGCGGTGTCACGGTTCGTCGCGGGGAGACTCTCGACGTGCGGTTGAAGATTTCCGAGACCTACACCGGCGAAGACGTTTCGATTCCCGTCCGCATTATTCGGGCGAAGCAGACGGGGCCCAGCGTGTTTGTGTCCGCTGCTATTCATGGCGATGAAATTGTCGGCACCGGAATTGTTCACGATTTGCTTTCTGGCGAACCGGCAGAACTTCGTTCGGGAACGCTGGTTCTCATCCCCGTGGTCAATGTGTTCGGGTTCGAGAACCACGACCGATATCTGCCCGATCGGCGCGATTTGAACCGTTCATTTCCGGGATCGATTTCAGGTTCCCTGACGAATCGTATCGCACATAAGTTCATGTCGGAAATCGTGCATCAATGCAATTTCGGCATCGATTTGCATGCGGCGTCGCAATCTCGCACCAACTTCCCAAACGTCCGCGGCGATTTGTCGCGTCCGGAGGTACGGCGTCTGGCGAAAGCGTTTGGCTGCGAACTGGTAGTCAACGGGAAAGGGCCGGAAGGATCGCTACGATATGAAGCGTGCAAAGCGGGCTGCCCGACCATCATCCTGGAGGCGGGTGAGCCGTTGAAGGTCGAGGCCGCCATGCTGGAAATTGGCGTCCGGGGAGTTTGCAACGTGCTGCGGGAACTCGGCATGTTGCCCGGCGAACTGGAGCGACCGCCGTTTCAGTATCTTGTGAATAAGACGACCTGGGTCCGAGCGGAAGTGGGTGGGCTGCTGAAGTTTCATACCAACCCCGGCGAAGTCGTAAGGGAAGGGCAGGCACTGGCCTCCAATTTCGGCATCTTGGGTGATCGCCAAAACATTATTCGGAGCCCGGTGGATGGCATCATTCTGGGGATGACTACACTGCCCGCGGTGAAGCCCGGCGAACCGATTGTGCATATCGCCATTCCCGGTGCGGGGATCGAGACTCTTGAAGCCGCCGTCGATGGATTATCCCCCGACGATTTGCATGGGCGTGTCCGCTCAGACCTGGCGACGAACACTGCCACCCACGAAGACCCAGATCACGTTCGCGTTCAGGACTGAGGTTCCGGCTCGTCTGGTACCGGATCGCCCGCCTGCGGCTCAATTGTGTTCAAGGCCTGACGCCCTTCGGCAGTCACGCGGTAGGTGAGTCCCACTTCCTGGCTTTCGACTTGAAACTGCAGCCATCCCAACGCGATGAGTCGACCATGTGTCGGGGCCATTTCCTCAGGTGGAACGCCCTCGATGTGATGAATTCGAGGGATGTAGCGAGGCCCACGGCTCACGGCAGGAGCGTTTTCGTCGTCCGTCGCTTCCTCTCCTGGAGACGCATCTTCTTCCAGTGAATCGACATAGGTCGAAAGTACCAGCCGCCAGTTGGCGACCTCTTCCAGGAGTTGGTATTCACAAGCCAGCATGCCGTGGTTATCGGGGCGGGTGTTGCAATGAGTTCAGCCGGAGCGACCCGCACATTCAACAGTCGAAGAGAATGGAGGATTCAGGCAGCTTGTTCGGTACAATCGATACATGTGGAACGTCCCGTTGGCCGGGGTTCCCCGTCGACTCCGGCAAGAATCTGCCATGGATGTTGGCAAAATGTCATCCGGACACGGTCCCCGGCGGCAACTCTCATTTTGGAATGGCTGAATCGGATTCACGCGCCGTAACCAACGTAAATCGACCAGAAATCGATTGGGGCGCAGCGTACGCGCAGCACCGGCGGTGGTTGCAAACGGTCATACGGAACCGACTCGGCGACGAATCAGCGGTAGAGGATGTATTGCAGGAAGTGGGGCTCGCGGCGACGAAGTCGTCCAACAAGCCCGACGATCCGGAAATGGTGGCCCCGTGGTTGTACCGCGTAGCCATCAAGCAATGCCTTTTCTACCGCCGGACACGAGGTCGGCGACGCCGTTTCGAGGACGAGTTCGAGACGGAGCAGCAGCGGAGGGGATTATCCGACACGCAGCAACCAATTGACTGGCTGCTGGATCGGGAACGATTCGTTGCGCTGCGGGAAGCCTTGAATGAATTGTCAGAGTTGGACCGGGAAATCCTGCTCCTGAAGTACACGGAAGGTTGGACGTACAAGGATTTGGCAAAGCACCTTGGGGTGACCCCACACGCCATTGAACATCGACTCATTAAGTCCAAGCAACGACTGCGTCGGCAACTGAATGCTGCTGGCGTAGAGAGCTGATTCGGAAAGTGAATTGTTACTGAGCACAGAGCAATGACAGAAGGACCATCTACAAAACCTGTTGATACCAGACTCCTGCAGCAATGCATTGATGGAGAGTTGTGTGAGGCGGCAGAGGTTGACTTCCTCCGTTCACTCGATCAGCAGCCCGAACATTGGCGCGGGCTGGCATTAGGATTCATTGAAGACCGACTGCTCCGCCGGGCGTGTCAGTCATTGCCGCTTGAAGAGCCGGTACAGAAGGCTCCGCAGGCCGCGTTGGCGCAGCGTCAGCCGTCACGTCGCGAGCAGGGAAGCTGGCTTCCATTTGCCGCAACTCTCAGTCTGTCACTTTGTCTGGGCGTTGCCATGGGGCTGACCTGGGTGACGTGGCACCGTTCGGCCGGATCGGGTCTCGTCAACGAATCGAACCTTGCTGCGACCGAACAGGTTGCGGAATCTCAGGTTGCCCCGAAGCCTACGAACGCCGTAAATGTCCCGATTGACGGTACCGCTGCACAGTTCGCATCCGAACGGCAATCGACGCCACTGGGGCGACCAACGAATTCGTTAGCGGGGCAGCCACTTAGTGTCGATCCTGTTTACGAATTGGGATTTCAAGACGGCAATGATGAATCTGTGGTCGTACCGGTCTATCCGTATACGAGTGCCCACCCAGACATGTACACGCGCAAGTCAGTGATTCCGCAAAATGTGGAGGCCGCCTTGCGTCAACGTGGCTACTCAGTGAATCAGCAGCGTCGTTACATGGTCATCGACCTCGAAGACGGCCGCCGCATTGTGGTTCCACAGGAAGCCGTTTCAGTTGAGTACGACGTTCAATAGGGCCAATCCCCCCAAGACAATACAGGAGAAATCCCAATGGTAAAATGGACGAGTTTGCTGCTGGTAACACTAGGGTCGCTGCCCTGCTTCGCGGTCGATCCGCCGGGCGATCGGAGTGTGGTTATTCCGCGTTCGAAGGGCATTCGGATTCTTATCCAGGACGCCGACGGAAACATCGTTGAATCGTCTGGCATTGAAGCACTTCTTCCACCGGGAGGAGAAATCAAGCAGCCACTCGGAGCGATTATTGACGCGGATGTTGTGGCTCCCGCGGAAATCTCATTTGTGCTGGGAGTACGCGTTGTTCCACTTCAGGAAGGAGTGGCTGAGCATCTAGGCCTCAAGGAAAGCCAGGGGCTCATTGTCGGCGAAGTACTTGAAGAGAGCGCTGCAGCGAAGGCTGGCATTCAGTCGCATGACATTCTGACAGCAATTGGCGAGACGCCATTGGAAAGTGTGAATGGACTGCGTGAAGTGGTGAACGCGAGTGGTGGCGAAGCGCTCACCGTCCACTGGCTGCGGAATGGGAAGCAGCATTCCGCTGAGGTCACGCCCACAAAGCCCGATCCTCAAACTCTCAGCGTATTTGTTGACGGCGATAACAAATTCGACTTAAAGAACTTCTCGGTTGTCCCACTCGATGGAGACGCTGAAACAAAATATGACATGTCCTGGAGCTATCCTGGAATTCTTCTGCCGCATGCGGGACTTGGCGAAGCGACGCAGCAGTCGGTTCAGGAGTTGAAAGAAAAGGTCGACGCGATGCAGGACCAACTGAAGCGCATCGAGGATCTGCTCAAGAAGATTCCGGCTGAATAGATTCGCATGGTCGACCAACGTGGTAACCAGAATGCAAAAAGAGCGTGGTGAGTAATCACCACGCTCTTCGTGTTTTCAGAGTGAATTTGCGCGAAGGAGAAATCGCTCAGGCGGTGCGTGCTTCAGGTGCGGACTGCGTTGCCTGTTCCACGCTACGGAACCGACTCGCGTACCACCAGCGTTCCAGGAAGTTGGCCACGTGCAGGTTGGGAGTATCCGCGTGCATGACGTGTTGCTTCCCGCGACGGGTCTGCAGCACGACGGAACCATCATCGCGAACTTCGGTGACCACCCAGAACTTGTCGACGGTGTAGCTATACTGGTCGCCGTTCGAAGCAGGTGCCACCTGCTGGGCTCGTGGTCCAGGATGACTGCTATGCTTTGTCTTGCGACAAATGACCCAGTCGCCGGGGGTAAATGTCTTCTTCATAGTTCTGTCCACCATCTTCCCTGAAACGACACTGCACCGCGCACTGAATGTCGTTTTCACCAATTGGTGTTGCCAGTTCACTCTAGCAGTGGCTCATTTTGTACAATTCACTGACTTAGGGAAAGTCCCAAATCCCGGCAGGAGAGAATTTTGTCATGACTCGCCGTGTCGTATCCTGAACTCGGCGTGAGACTTGGGGATTCAGCGGCGGCGGGGGGGTGGCCAATTCCTCACTTTGCCGGCAGCCGATCGGCAAGTTTTGCCGATTGAAGCCGGGGCAAGGCGCTTCCTCTTGCGAAATGACGTTCCTCGCGAGACGCATTTCAGGCTAAACTCCGGGCTTATGCCATGTCAGGGAGGACAGGATGGCCTCGTATCGCGAACACGTTACGTTCAGCAGTCTACTCGGAGTCGGTTACGGTGCGCTCGCCGTGTTCGGCGCAGGATACACTCCGCAGCAGGGGCTGCTCGCAGGATGTCTGGCCGGCATTGGCGGTATGTTACCTGACCTCGACCTGCCGACTGGCAAGCCGGGCAAGGAAATCTTTTCGCTGACCGCAGCCGTCGCACCACTCATTCTTGTGGGTCGAGTTCTAAAAGCCTTTCAGCTTCCGAACGACGCCGAAACGACCATGCTGTGCGTGGTCGTCATGTACTTGGCCATTCGTTACGGGATGGCCGCCCTGGTAGCGCGGTTCAGTTCGCATCGCGGCATGTTTCACAGCATTCCTGCACTCATTATCGCAGGAGAACTCGTGTACCTCGGCTATCCCAGCGGACTGACGACCGTCAAGCTCCTCATGGGAGGCGGGGTCGCCATAGGCTTCCTCTCGCACCTCATTCTCGATGAAATCTGGAGCATTCGCTGGAACGGTGTCGTCCCCGATTTGAAAAAATCCTCGGGCACCGCCATGAAATTCGTTGGCGAGAAGTTCGTCCCGAATGCCTTAACATTTGCAATCCTGGCCACGGCCTCGTTCTTTGTGTTGGATGAAGCGGGACTGCTGACGCGCCCGGGAGATGCCTCATCCAACATGGCGGAAGAGTCCGCACCTCAGGAAGCGACATCCGATGCTCCATTGCTGCGACAGGCAACTCTCCCCGAAGAGTTCCTCGACGCACCAGCGACCAGTCTCGGCGCTCCCCATGCCGAAATGCAGACGCCCGACGTGCTGCTCCCGACGGAAACAGAACTCGGGGCCCCGTCCCCGTCCACACCGCCACTCTTCCAGCCCACGCCAGCAACTCGTCCAGTGCCAGCGCCCACCACAATTCCGGAACCGACTCCCAGTCTGGAAAATGTCTTCTCAGTGCCGCGGCCTTCGCGCACTGTGGAACAACCCGCGCCAATTGCTCCGGAACCAATGCCGCAGCAGACGATCGTCCCCATGCAAATTCCCATGAATGGCGGAAGTCCGGACCTGCGTCAGTTGTAGTGTTTCCGGCTGAGTCGCAATTCTCGCCCGACAAGTTCTCTGCTGGCTTCCTCGGCACAGCCTCAGGGCCAACCTTCATGGAATTCAGGACAAACGTAATCGTCGCATGCACGGCGGTGTCCGAGCATTTGCAGCTCTGCGGTTGCAGTCGATAGAGTCATGCCACGAGCAACTCATTTCGAATTCGAGGACCTGCCGATGTCATTGTCCTGCTGGCGACTGTTTTCCATCTGTCTGTTGTCGCTGTTTGCGTCGGCTGCCTGGGCAGCCGAGAAGCCGAACGTGCTCATCATTACCGTCGACGACATGAGTGCCGATTCGATGGGAGCCTTCGGATGCGGCATCGCAGGGCTGACGCCGAACATGGATCGACTGGCAGCCGAGGGAATTCGTTTCCGCCACGCCCACGTACAGGTGGGAAACTGCATGCCCTCGCGGAATGTCATGTGGTCGGGACGCTATCCACATAACAATGGTGTGGAAGGGTTTTATCAGGTGAAGGACATTACCTACCCGGTCCTGTGCGACCTCATGCAGGACGCCGGATACCTGACCGGCATTCGGCACAAGGTTTCGCATTCCACGCCGTACTCTCCCTACCGTTGGGATATCAACTTCGACACCGGGAGTGACGGTTCCAAGCCGCACACGAAAGATGCGGCCTCCTACGGAACTTCGACTCGCGAAGGAATTCAAGCCGCACAGCAGGCGGAGAAGCCGTTCTGCCTGGTCATCAACATTGCCGATCCTCACAAGCCGTTCTACGCGGAAGGGCAACGTGGCCAAACCATCCCCGATCCGCACGTTCCTTCACGCGTCATCACTCCCGACGAAGTTCCCATTCCCGGTTTCCTCTTCGATGATCCTGTCGTGCGAAAGGAACTGGCTCACTACTATTCGTCGGTGCGTCGGGCTGATGATGCCGTCGGCGAGATCCTGCGAGCACTCGACCAGAGCGGACAGGCGAAGAACACGCTTGTACTGTTTTTGTCCGACCATGGCATGCCATTGCCATTTGCCAAGACGCAACTGTATCACCACAGCACTCACACGCCGCTCGTTGTCCGCTGGCCCGGAGTGGTGGAGGCGGGAGCCGTCGACGAGAAGCACATGGTTTCCGCCGTCGACTTTCTGCCGACGCTGCTGGATGCGACTGGGATTGAGCATCCCGCAGGATTGAATGGACGCTCGTTCTTTCCACTTTTGAAAGGGGGCGAGCAAGAGGAACGAGACTTCGTCATTAAAGAATACAACGAAAACGCCGGCGGCTCGCGCGATCCCATGCGGGCGGTGCAGACGAAGCAGTACCTGTATTTGTTTAATCCCTGGTCCAACGGCGAACGCGTCATGGCGACCGCGACGTCCGGCACATCCACCTACCGGCGTTTTGCCGAGTTGGCGAAGTCCGATCCGTTCTCGCTGCGCGACGCATGACCTGTATCAGCACCGCGTGGTCGAGGAGTTGTACGATGTCGTGCAGGACCCCGACTGTCTACAGAACCTGATTGACAGTCAAATCACCAGGATGCGGTCCGCGATTTACGTTCGCAGCTGGAATTCTGGATGATTGAAACCGGCGATGATTTGCTCCCCGTGTTTCGCCAGCGAGACAATGCGGAGGTGCGCGAGGCGTACGTCGTCGGCAAAGAACAGGAAGCAGAACAGCGACGCAACGGAAAACGCGGAAACCAGAACAAGGGAGCAAACGCTCTGAAAGCCCGCCCGAAGGCACAACTCATTGAATTGGTGCTGCCCGAAACAGTAGCGGGGACCGAAGAATTCACCTTCCAAATTCGCCACAAATTCCCCACAGAACTTGCCACACAAAAGCTGCACGTCACGCTGAAACAGGGAAACAAAGGGGGTACGTGTCTCGCGGCAGGTGGTTGAGGCCAGCAGGAATGGTGAAGTCCAGTTGAGTTTCGAACTGCCCGAAGAAGTTACCGACAACATCCTGCACGTCGCCGTGTTTGTGGGTGAAGACTTCGAACACAATCTGCAACACACGCAATCCAATCCGATCGAAGTCGCCCTGTAATTCCAGTTTGCAGCTTCAGCGACTGAACGGAACAGTGATCTGCACCATCGATGAAGCTTGGCCCTAATTCGTCTTCGCCCTCGCGGGTCTAGCCCGGATTATTCATGAGTTTGGGGTTTGGTGTGGCGGGGGGGTGTGGTTTGTGGTGTGTGTCTTCAGAAGGGTGGGTTGGGCGCGGAGTGGCGCTTCCCAGGATGTGAAAGACTGGATGAGTTTGTGGCGGCGGGACGACGGGGGATCGGGATCAGTGGGGATCGGGATCAGCACCGTTGGATGGTGTGCAGCACCACTTGCCACGTGGAGAGGCTGGGCCAGGCGGATCAGCACGCGGCGACAACTCACGATCACTTCAGCAGCGACTTTAATCAGCCGTAAACGCCACGTCGCCGGCTGAGCACGACGGAGTTCAGCACCGGTGGGCGGGCCGGGACGTTCGGCATCGGGGCGTGGAGCACAGCGACGATCCTCCGGCGGAGCGTCAGGAAGTTCGCGGCGGAGCCAGGATGATCAGGTTCAGGGCTGTGGCATGCATCAACAGTCGAAACAGATTCGCCACAAACCGGTGATCGCTGAGTCGTTCGCCGCACAAATCGATCTTCAGTTCCTTGTTTCGATTCTCACTTTCGCCGCGCTGCACGTACTCATCGTAAACACCTTGAGGCAGGATTGTCGCTCCGAAACACCTTGAGGCAGGATTGTCGCTCCGAGGCGGTTGGTCACGACCGCGCGACGATTCGTTCCGGCAGCATGGCATTCGGCTTTGATGACACCGGTTCGGGATCGGTCCCAAGTGTTGGCCTGGTACGAGCACACCGTGAACAACCGCTGCTCTTGCCGAGTTGCTGCGAACTGTTCTGTCATCCCCACCTTGTTGTCAAACTCCCGCAGCAGCAACAGGCCCGCATCGCTCGAAAGGCGTCCGCCGGAATTCTCGACGACCAGGGATTTTCTCGGATGAAATTCCAGACGCTCGGATCACACACCCTGTAAACTCATGACGGCCTCCGTGCTTGCGGGAAAGTTGTTGTGTTTCAAACACTTAAACGCAACACGAGGCCATTTTCTTCAACCCAACGAATAATCCGGGTTAGGTGCAGGTGTCAGGCGTTGAAGGTTGATGGTCTCAGGTTTAACGGACAGTCACAGAGAAAGTGCTGGCACGTTGTCCGCAATTGAATCAGGATTCTGTCGACTGTGGAGTTTCGGGGTTGGATGACGTCACAACGGTCAGGCCGAGTGCTCCGACGAAAGCCATGAATCCACCAAGGATGACAAGGACGCCTGGCAGCAGAAGCATGGCTGCGAGTCCGCCGACTGTGCAACCAGCTGCGATGATGCGAACTGCCATCCGCCAGCCGGTCAGGCGTGCCAGCCAGTGACAGGCCCAGAAGCCCAGCACCAGCCAGATGACTCCCCACACGCCACCTTTGAGCCAGGTTGTAAACACCTGCGGCCGCACCTGCAGCGCGAGCTTCGGATCCCCCCCGATTTTCGAGAAAGAGAAGACCTGACCATCGACCGGAATGTTGATGTCGAGGGAGAGTCCACCGGTGGATGACCAGGCCTGCGCAGGTGCATCGCCAAACGGGCCAGCTGGGTAATACTGAACGTCATCCCTCAGGTAATGTGCCGAAGGAAGTCCATACGCTGCTTCGCCACGATTCCTTTTTGCTCGTAGGGACTCCCATGATTCATCAAATTGCAATCCGCCTTCGGAATTCGGTGACATTTCCACATCACTAAGATAGTTTTGATAGCCGCTCATTTGTTGTGATGGCTCCCCGCGTCCATTGCGGCCAAACTGCTGTCGCAGTTGAATCATTTGTCCGCCATTCTGCATTTGACCGGACTGCTGTCGTGGTGCGCCGCCGCCAAAGCCTCCACCACCGCCACCGAACCCACCTCCACCAAGGCCACCGCCGCCATACACAGCTCCTCCAAATCCTGCCTGGCCGCCAAGGTTGCCCTGAGCGAACGGAACCTGAGCCTGGCCTGGATTCTGCAGTTCATAGTTCAGCGTGTTGCCTTGAATGGCATTCTGGCCGAGAAGTTTTCCTTTCAGCACGGCGCGACCTTCGCCACCCTTTTCCGCCTTGGCTTCAGACATATCACCCTGCTCGCGGAACCGGAAGGACTTGGCGTCTTTTTCACCTTGAACGAAGCCTTGTCCACCGTTGCTGAAGTAGTTGTTGTCGTTGTTGAACTCAATGAACTTTCGCCCACCCTGGTCGAGTATTCCATCGCCATTGACGTCTTCGTCGGGTGGGGCTTCACCATTGCCACTTGTGGGAAGGTTTCGTTGAATTTCTTCGTAGAGCCGCCGGTTCTTCGTAGCAATTTCCCGTTGCTCAACCACCGTTTCCGCAGTCGCTGGAGCCTGGCTCGCTTCGAAGTTCTCCAGTGCAATTCCCAGCTGCTTTAAGTTGTTTAGCGATTGTGTTCTCCCCGCCTGCGAAATGGAGTTGTCATTGATATTGCGAATCAGTTCGGAGCCGTCCGCCTGCCAAGACTCAGATTGTGCCAGATCAGATGCGGCGCCGGCGTCGCGGTTTTTGTGCCAAGTGACATTGGAACGGGAGCCAGTTTGCAGCGGCTTTGCCGAAAACTCGTTGGGGACGTACACGTTCCACAGCGTCTGCGCGACGGCGAGTCCATATTCTTCCGATTCATTGACTGAGAGAACCCGTGGGATAGGCAGTTCGATGGCCTTCCCTTGCACATCGAAATCACCGGGGAGGCCAGATGACAACCGTCCCGCCACGACCGCCTTGATTTCAAACGACAAGTCCGCTTTGCTCGTTTGCGGCAGCGCGATGAGACGCAGTTGCTGTCCATTCACTGTGGATGTAACAGCTCGTCCTGGCACACCACGTACCATGACGGAAATGAGTCGGCTCTCCTCAGGCAGAACGAGTGCCATGAACTGCCGACCACGATTTCGCACACTGTACACAGCCTGCGTTCGCCAACTTCCGTCCCCTTCGAGAACAGTCGTCAAATTCGCCACGGGAATGGTCGCTGAGGCTCCTTGCTGAGCCGCCACTGCTTCGGCCCGCCACACGGGCACCTTACTCGGACGAACCCGAGCGATTTCCATGGCCTGCTGTACGAGTTCTTCACGCACGATCAGCGGCAATTCATCGCGTGAAACAGATTCGATTTGTTCCAGGTCGACTGGCGTAATTTGCGCAGTGGAATGGTTCGTCAGAATGGCGTACTGCCGCTGCAGTTCAATTTTCTGAATGCCCCCTTCTGCTTCCTGCTGGAATTCGATTTGCGGCGTCAGGATGCGGGCGTCTTGCGGGAAGGGAATGGTTGCGGCAGCCGTAATGAGATAATTCTCTCGCACCGGTTCCACGAGCGTAACGGTCCACAGAATGGTGCCGTCCTCTTGTTTGTCTGAAACAATTTGACGCACACCCGGGGCGTCGATGTCGAGGCGTCCATCAAGCCAGTCAGGCGTTGTGAACAGGAACGTGTCGGCTGCTGCACGGGTAATGTTCCAGCGAACGGTGAATCCGTAGTCGACGGTTGTTTCGGTTGCGTCAATGATCGTGACGGCATCGGCCCGCAGTTGTGGTGGAGCACTGCTGACGCTGAGCGACACGGGATCAACCGACAGGTCAGTTGACCGGAATGCAAACTGTGGAAGTTCTGAGGCGAGTTGTTTGAGGTTTCCGGAAATCTGTGCGCGGTCAATGGTTCGCCAGTTGCCGGAACTGGTTACTGAGCCCGACTCTCCTTCCGAGAACCAGACGGCGAGTGTCGAAGTAAGACGTGAAACGTCGACTGGGGCAGGGACCGCCAGCGAGACATCGGCGTTCGTAATGTCGCGCGGGAGGCGACCTTCGAAGTAGACGACCACCCGACCGAGACGCGGCTGGTCGAATTCCACGGTGAGGATTCTGCGGTCCCCCTGCTGCGTGACGTACCAGTCCGACATGACCTGCGACACGACGTCGACGGGCAAATAGTCTGCCGGCAATTCGGCACTCACCGATGCTCTTGGGGCTCCGGTTAAGTCGAAGACGAGTTGGCTGGCCACGAGTGATTTGTGACGTTCAATGGTAATGCCGTGTTCGGCCAGCGTCTGGGCCGTGGCCTGGCGTCGGCTGACTTGCAGACTCAGTTCAAACGGACGCATGACAAAGCGATACGCCAGCAGCGGTCCGCCGGTTACGCGGGCTGGTGGTGCCTTGGGAGTGAAGGCGTCGTTATTGATTTGCCGTATCCACTCGCCCGCCTGTCCGCGGACGGCAAATTGGTCACCGCCGTAGACTCCAACAAGTCCCGACTCCGCTGCCACGCCCACGGGTGCGGCCAGCGGCAGCGCAATGGATTGTTGCTGTTCGGTGAATTCAAGTTGCTGGAACAAATCGATGTCGATGCGGGTGGTGTCATCCACCTCACGCCGCAGGAAGACTCGAATTTGTGTGGCCGCCTGTTCTTCGTTGATTTCCCAGCCACCCACATCAGCGCCGGCAATGCGGCGGACCACGGCTTTGCCGCTGAGGTCGAAAGTCAACTCGTTAAACGCTTGCTGACGTGGTGTGACGAGAAAGCTCTGATTCACCGACAGGCCACCGTCATCGACGAATGCGGCCACGGTTGTTTCGGCCTGCAATGTTCCTGCGACGTCAGCAACGCGGCGATTCGGGTTCCACGCAATTTGGAAGGCTCCACCGGCGTCGACAGGTGCCGCAATGTAGCTGGCTCCGTCTCGGGAGAAACGGCGGTAGGTGCCCGCACTTTGATTCACCTGCACGTTGAGGTCCTCACCCGGCAGCTTGAATTCGAGGCGGCTGGCAGGTGTAGGGAGGAGGGCGAGTCGGAAGGCACCTTGGGGACCCGACTTGCTGACGGGCACGCTGAAGACGACGTCCACGACATGTAGTCCTGAGTTCTCGAAATCGACCAGCAAGGCTCCCTGCTCGCCGGGGCGGACTGCTCCTTCGACTCCGTCGACCTGAACTGATTCCACGGCGACGTCACTGAACGGCAGGATGACTTGCTGGCGGACGTCTTTTGATCCTTCCGCTGCCTGCTGCGGCACGACCACTACCATGCGGGCGGCAATACGAATGGCGGATTCGGCACCTTCGCCGGTCAGTTCGGCGGCGTAGACGGCTTCCACCACCTGCGGCGGAATTTCGGGATTGCCGCTGACTTCTTCAGGATGCGCCTGTCGCCACAGTTTCCGATACAAATCGTGCGGGACGAACACCCGTTGCGAGGATAAAGGATCTTCGTCGCTGCCGTACGGGATAATGACGTGCGGTTCCGCAGGGGGCGCTGGCGGCTGGGCGTTTTTCTCCTGGGCGACGAGTGAGCCGCTCAGCAGTAGCATTCCCAGAGCCACAAGCGTGGCGACTTTCTGCGGCTGTTTTGATGAGAACCACTTGCAGCAGTTTCCACAGCACCAGCGGCAGCAGGTGGGAATCCAGCAAATCAAACCGTACAGGCACCACAGTCCGATGGTGACCAGTCCTCCCCACAGCACAGCTTCAGCCAGCATTTGCGGGATGGTCGGAAGGACCGGAGCCAGTCCCCACGGGATGGCAAAGGTCAGGAGAATCCAGAGACTGCGGACCATCCAGGAGGACTTCCGCAGCCACCAGCCCATGAGTGCCAGTCCACAGACAATGCAGAGCAGCAGCATTTCGGCGGATTTCTTGTCGGCATACCGTAACTGCAAATCGACATTCCCGCTGCTCTCGCCCCGGTAATGGAATTCATGCGTCCTCATATTCGCCGGCGTTTCGAGGTTCACGGTCATGGAGAGGAGACCGCCGAGACCAGTTGCGGGCTGTACTGAAGCAGTGCCGTTGACGACCTCAACAAGTATCCGTCCCTCCGTCGCAATCATTTGTGCAGGATTCTCACTTTGTGGTGGGGCTTCTGTCATGACTCCCGACCCCGGTCCTCCAACCATGGGACGAGGAGTTGCCATTTGGGCTGCGGAAAGCTGGCCTGAGGCATTCGCATCAAAGCCACCATAGGGTGGTTGCTCGATGTCAAAACTCCCCTGACGAAACGGGATGTCGAGTTGTGGCTGCGACTCGGTTGGCACGTACCGTGGTAGCCCCAATCTCGTGGCGGCTTCTCCGGCCTCGCCTGCCGGTTCCTCAGGCATGGCTGCTGGTTCAGCTGCCGCGGCTGCCGGTTCGTTAATCGCTTCGCTGGTTGAGATTTCTGGGGGAGCCATTGGCGCGTCGCCCTCCACGCCGCTGTAGTCATACATCATTTCCGTGCCGCCCTCGAAGTCCATGTTGTACATGGGAGCCTCGTCAGAAGTCACCATTTGGTCGACGTTGTACGACCGTCGCGCGGCTTCACGTGATTGCTGGACCGCGGGAAGCATGAGAATGATCAGCGAGCAAATGATGGCTACGACAACGAGTGCCGCCAGCCAGCCAGGTCGTTTTGCGACGAAGCGAAACAGCGCCAGTCCCAATACGGCAATGAACGCGAATATGCCAACGCTGTAAATGCGCTCTAATGAAGGCAAGTCGATGAGTTCGGAGAGTGAACCAAACAAGTTGGATCGACCGAGGTGTCCAGATGGGACGAACAATCCGTTGCTGGAAAGGAGTACGACATCATTCGGTGTGTTCAGCTTCCAGATGTGCTCCAGAATTTCGAGTGGTTGCTGCGTACCACCACCGGCGACAACTGAAAACTGTGGAGCGAACGCCCGCCATTCTCCCATTTGCTCGAGAGGATCATTCATCGAGTCGTACACAAGCTGCAGTGTTCGTGAACCATTGCCTCCGGCAGTTGTAACGGGAATTTGGTATCCCAACTCGGTCTTGCGGACTTCGACGGGCACACCATCGAGGACGGCGGACCAGAGGCTGGCGTCCTGTGGAAGCTTGACTAACAGCGACTGCACTCCCACCGCCTGGAAACTGAGTTGCACTTCGTGCTGCGATTTCCCTTCGTCACTCACGAGGCTGGTCAGACGCAGTTCCTGACCGACTGCCGTCGGCACCGGGATGTGGTCGAAACGCTCTGCCGCAATGGAAACATTCCAGTTGGGCCTGATGTATTGATAACCGGCCACGACCCGCTGTATTGGTTTATAGAACGCCGACGGGAAGTCGATGGGGTCGACCATGCGGAGTGTGTCCCCCTCGGCGGACGTGGATGTGACGGCAACTCGCTGGTCATCAGCGGCTTCGACTGCGACAAATCCGCTCTGCTGTTCCGATCCCAGCACGCTCCAGTTCGGAACCACAATTTGATTTGCGGCGTCATCTCGCGGGAGTTGCATTTCGGTCTGCACGACCACTCTGCCGACGAAGTAGCGGTCCAGTTTCAAGTGGTAAGTTCGCAGTCCATTGGCCGGTTCATCAACCGACTGCTCCACAATTCTTACGGTGTTGATTCCGTAGCCGCCCTGAGACATCAGGAGCGGAACGGCGACGAACCGCAGATTCTCACCGGCTGATTCCGCGACGGCAATTTGCAGTTCGCGAAGTCCACCACCCGTGACTTCCACGTTGGCTTCCAAGTGCACCGAGACTGTTTCAGGATCGACTCGGGCGAAACTTATGCCGCTGGAAATGAGCGTGGTCGGCTTGCGACTCACTTCGAGCCGCCCATCCATGACAGTGTCCTGATAGGCGAATCCCAGCCGGACCTCTTTGTTCAAATACTGCAGCCTTGCATTGAGCGAGTTGACGTCGTCGAGTCGAGCGGGGTCAAGTCCAACGAGTTCGATGGGCACAACCTGAAACGCTTCATCAGCGATAATGCCATACAGGGCTTCGACCATTCCGGCCTGAGGCAACGTAACCTCGGGGATGTCAATGGTCTCCGTGGCTTCTTCGATGGGCCATTCTTCGGGTTGCCGCATGGAGGTGACGGCGATTTCCCGTGACTCACCGGGATTCAGCGGACGACTCAACTGGATGTGCAAATCGAGCCCCGCGTCGCCCGGGACGACAGACCAACTGACGACGGGAGTCTGATCTTCCAGAACGGCGACCACCATCCAATCGTCGGGAAGGTGAATTTGTGCGTCGAACAGTGGGGAGAACCGCGTCTCCAGATTCACCGTGGTGTAGAGGTCGAGCCAGTGGCTGTTCACGTCGAGAATGTTCGTCATGGCGGCCCGCACTTCGCGTTCTTTGGCCGACGTGGCGAAACGGAGGGAGAAGGCTTCTTCCCACACCTGATAGAACAACTGCACGCCGGGCGGTACGAATTTTTCCGGAACCGTAAGTCCCGTCACCGCGCGGACACCATTCGCTTCAATGGCCTGCAGCCGAATGCCACTGGGATGTGAGACAACGGCCAGGCCCGTATGCGAGGTCATGTTGTCAATGCGCAGATCCGGCATTGACCAGGCCGATCCGCCTTCGACAGCCACGACACCCTGGAATTCGATAGTGCGACCACCATCGAACGGCTGTCGGTACTGCAACTGAATTTGGGTCCGGCCTGCTTCACCGTCAGCCAGTGTCCAGGATTCGAGTCCCTCGGAAGTTACCGACGTAATTTCGAGCGAGTTTGGAATGTTGCAGGTGAACGAATCGATAGGCCGTCCGAACACTTGAAGGTTCGTCTTTGCTTTCCAGTCGATTTGACCCGGCGAAACAGCGGCACCATATTCGGTGGTCGCGAACGTGAGTAAATCATCACGAGTGGCTCGTTGCCGACTCGTCACTTTCAGCTTCAAGGATTCGATGCCACCAACCGGGATGCGATATGTTGCCGCTTCCTCAGCAGCAGCGGGACGGGAAAGCTCGACACCTTCCAACAGCAAATGCTTCCCCGCTGGCAGTTCGATGGCAAAGTTGCCGACGGGATGCCCGGTAATTGTGACCGCAACTTCTTTGTCACTTCCGACAGCAACCAACGGCACGGAGACGTCCAGCTCGATGGTTTGTGCTCCGGCTTCGCTGACAAACACCTGCAAAAACTGACCTTGCTCACCGGTGCGGATCATGAGTGGTGAACTGGCGGCTTCACCATTGGTGACGCTCAACCTCGCGCCTTCGACACGCCAGTCACCGAGTCGAAAGACAGTGGTCGCCCAGGTGCCGGTTTGATTGTCGAGGGACGCGCGCAGCGTGGCACGCATGCGGTCACCATCCATACGCGCTTCGTAGTCAACACGTTGGACATTGAGTACGCCGCTGCGACTTGCCTGGCTCGCTCGTTCGCGCTGTGCAGATTGAACCAGCGCACGGAATTCATCACGCGAGAGCAATACGCCGTTAGCATCTTGCTCAAAAGGCGTTTCGAGTTCGGACTCTGGTACGTACAGCTTCCGGATGCGGAACTCGTCGGATGGAGTATTGTATTGAGCCTGCAGCGACGCGTGGGGCTGAAACGCGAGGAGTGTCGCGAGAGCAGCAAGGGCGAAGGCTCGATTGTTCTGGAACATGGATCTACGACTTGTTGAGGTAGTTTCGTTCAACGCAAAGTCTCGATTTGCAACGTGCCGCCAATTCAAGCGGCTAATCGGCTCCTACTTTCCGAACTTCCAGGGATCATCAAACGATCCCGGCGGTGGAACCACTGGCGGGGCCGTGAGAGGATTTTGTGGACCTGAAGCTGCCGCCTGAGCAGCGGGGTTTCCATTTTTGGAGTTCGCGGTCCGGAACCAGCCGAACACTCCGTGCAGCACCCAAAGTCCCAGTAGTGCGATGAGGCCGTATTGCGCCACCTCCATGCCGCAGTACAGGCTATGGCTGTCCTGTACTCCGTAGAGCACGGCACCAAAGCCTGCGAGCAGAAGAATGCCGAGTTTGTTTTCCCAGGGGGTGCCAATCAGGATGAGACCAATGAGGGCTACAGCGCCGCTGAGAATGAGCGTCATCGTGAGTCGGTGCCACCACTTGATACGAATGAGCGACGCACCACCCAAGTTGGTGTAGACGTAAGCCTGGCGACCATTTGTCGGGAAGTTCATAAAGTCAGTGGAGTGCGAACACCCTTCCTGCACCCACGAGGCCATTTCGTCGACATCGGGATCGGGCCGCGAACCAAGGACGACGTCTGCAAGGTAGCGTCGAACTTTCTGCAGTTCGAAGTTCTTGGGATCGCCCACCAGCAAGTATTCGTTGGGGACCCAGGACACCACTCGTAGTTCCTGAACTGCCGCTTGACCACTTGCGGTACCGAGCACGGGCAGCGGCAAGTCGATGCGACCAGCACCGAACTGACTCTGTCCCAATGGCGGGTTCAGCTTCCAGAGGAACTGCACAGTAATGAGGAACGGTTCATCGGACGAAGTTGTGCGGGCGACGTTAATCCAGTACGGCTCCAAAAGCGTATCGACCCGCTCTTCGTCTTTGGCCTTCGCGAGTTTCACTTCGCGATTGTTGACAAACGTTCCCAGCACCTGCATTTCAACAGGCAGGTTGATTTGCAACCGCTGACGTTCGGTCGACTTCACCCTCAGGCGGCAGCGATAGGTCACCTCGGCATCTTCATCTGTGACGACTTCGACGAGTGCCCGTGAGACGACGGTCGCAACGACTTCCTGAATTTCGTGTCGCTCGCGTGAAATGGAAACTGTCGGCGTGCCGGAATCTCCGACGAGTTTGAAGTATCGATACCCCTGCATTCCATCTGCGGGGAGCAATCGGAATTCTCGAATGTCAATTGGTTCAACGCTTTCGCCCTCGGCACTGGAGTTGAGAGAGAGAGATCGCTCCTTCTTGATGGCAATTTCGCCATAGATTTTCACCAGCGGCGTGACCTCTTCACCATCTTCATTGATGAGGCCCCACGGACGTACCAGCGAATACACGGTGGCGGGAGTCGCATCCGTCTCTTCGGCTTCCTCGGTCGCTTCGGCCGGGGCGTCGTCAGCTTCAACTTCATCTTCACCGTTGGACGTTTCCTGCCAGGTGATGACAAATTGCTGATGCCCGACCACTTCCCGCTGCATGACAATGGTCCAGGGGACCCAACCATCGATGGGCTCCTCGGCAGTTTTCTGTTTGATGGCGGTCGACGATCCCTCCGCGACTTCGATTTCAATGCGGTCACTGACAGCTTCTGGCACATCGATTTGGAAGATGTCGGTTCCGGCGTATTCGACCAGGAAGTCGACTACGTGTCTGATGTCGGTGACCTCCGGCTGCACGTCAATGGTACTGGCGACTTCCACGGAAATTCGGGTCGGCTTACGGATGGTGCTGACAGGAATAGTGAGCGGACGTTTCGTAAAGCTCCAGGCCGATGCGAGACGCGCTTCACCACGGGACTGTGGACCGGTCGGCAATGGTTGTGCGCCGACAAGGTCGTCCCGATTGGTAATAACCTCGATGGCTTCCTTCGCAAAGACCAGCACACTGCCGGTTTCCCTCACAAGGTTGAGTGGTTCGAGAAGTGGCAACTGCTGTTCATCCTGCATGTTGTCATCACTGAGGCGACGCGTTCCGCTGACGCGGACCTCCACGGCACCTTGCGTGCGCTCATGCAGACTAATGGTCAAGACGCGGGTTTGTTCATCGACGTTGTATTCCTTCATGCCGCCACACTGGACGTGGTCGACAGTGAAATCATCGGGCACCTTCAACCGCAGTTCGAATACCCCAGCACGTTCGATGGCGTAGTTAATGCTCGAGCGTGACTGCAGTTCGTCTTCGGTGAAGATGACTTCAATGTTGTGGGTCGCCGTGAGACGCGGTTCAACGGGCTGCACGTCGAGTCCCAATTTGACCGCCTGACTGTAGAACTTGAATGCCAAATCGTTCTCGCCCGCGAGTCTGGGATCGACGGCACTCTGCTCGATGCGAATGAGGCCAGACTGGCTGGCGACATTGAGCGACAGCTCTTTGGCATGACGGACAACAACCTGACCGCTTTCACGAACGGCATCGAGGGCATGAATGCCCGCTGATGGTGCTCCCTCGTTCATCCCGATGACATCGAATCCCTCGTCGGGCAATTTGCGTTGCGTGTGGACTTCAAACGTCACCGGCTTGTCGCTCGGTGAAACGAGTTCAATGTCCACCACCTGATGGCCATTGGCATCGGTCGGCTTCCAACTGCGAATGGACGCGTCGGAATTGATGTCGAGAATTCGATGCCCCGCTGGAACCACGATTTGAGCCTGAGCGAGCTTTCCTCGCAAGACGCCGTAGGTGAGCCAGCAGTCGGTATGGATGAGTCCGTCGGCAATAGTGACGAGCGTGCGGTTATCAACACTCGCCAGCAAATCCATTTCAGGTTTCTGCGACGCCTTGGCACGCCATGAGATGTCCAACCGATCAGCCGACATCATGGTGGTGCGAACCTGCGTGGTTTTCTCGATTGGGTTCTCGATGGGCAATCGCTTGCCGCCGGGTCGAATGTCCACGGTCTGATCAGCGTCGGGAACCGTGAGGTCGAGCGTTTGCACGCCAACCGCAGGAATCGAGAATCCGAACTGCCTGCCATTTGGCGACTGGTGAACACGAGTCCCCAATTCCATAACGACCGTCTGATCACCGGTCTTCCCGAACAGCAATTCATAAGTGCCGTTTCCCGTTCCACGGATCAGGACGTCGTCCCCTTCCACGCTGCCAATCGCAGCCCCGCCGAAATTGACTGGTACGCTCGACCACGCATCGCCTGCGACGTGCGCCTTCAGGGTCAATTTGACTGTGGCAAAGTCATTTTCGACGACGGCCACGTAGTCGGCCTGAGTCAGCACAACTCCCGGTTTGCCCGCCTGCTTCTGTGACAGCTCCCATTGCTTCCGCAATTTGAGGTATTCCTCATAGGGGAGTACGACCGAGGCGTCCGGCTCTTCGAACGTACCCTTCAGCCTTGAAAAGGGAACGTAAATCACGTTTTCCCCTTCGACATCGCCGGAACTGTCCGCCGCTTCCGCTACCGGGACCGCCGGAGGGCTGTCGGTTTCCTGAGCGTGGGCTGGGCAAAGTAGCCAGCCGAGCACAACCGCTGCGAGCATGACCGGGCTGAGCAGTCGCTTTGATGTAGGAAGAGAAGGGCTGAGGAACCGGAAGAGTTTTGACATGGCCATTTCCTGCCGCATGGACTGAATGCGAACGCTGATCGCAGTTGGTACAAGACTCGATTATAACGTTTGGGAGAACTGCAAAGAACGGGTTAACTCCGTCGGCAGCGTAACTTTCTTGTATCATGACGCATAAGACGATGGGATCATTCCCGCAATTCTGGACATAGCGTCAATAAATCGGGAAACCGCCGTTCCGTTTCTGGCCTGCTCGTCTGTAGCAGTCAACGGGACCGAAAACGGGCCGCCTGGCATTCCGTCTTGGCAAAAAACGGGGGAATTCACCTTTACGTAAAGGGACGTTTTCGGCTAGAAGTCGGCAGATTCTGCCGCTTTCCAGGTCGGGTTTTGATCGATCTATTTACCGTAAGTGGTTGAATGACTTGTGTTTCAGGCCAAACGCAGACGTCGCGGTTGGTAGAACATTGTGTGTGGGAAAGGAATCCCCCGTGCAGAATATGGTATGGAAACTGGTTGTCCTGGTTGGTGTTGTTGGCGCCAGTTGCGGGTTGGTCTATCAGGCGCACAAGAGCCTCACGGAAGTGCAAAAGCAGAAGGAGCAGGGGGAATTCTCGCCTCTGGGTGACGGTGAAGAACTCACCAGTGCTCCCCTGGCCACTACTCCGCCGGTCACTGATTCGCCCCTTTCGAGCGAAATCACACCAGCGAGTGATTTGCTTACATCGATTCCGCAGCGCGAGGAGAACGGTCCCGAGCCGACTCCCGCCGATCCCGTTCCACGGCCATCTCTGTTCGCGGACGCCATGAATGGCGCCAGCACATCTCAGGGTGGCAATGTGCAACCCGCCGTTGGTGCCTCAGCTGGTCCGACTCCTCCCGGTGTCATTGAGCAGGTATCGAACGAACAGTCGGGCAATCCGTTTTTGAATTTTGCGCCACGCCAGCCAGAGCCAGAAGTTGAAACGGAGACGGCTCAGCCTTCGCCGTTTATGCCGCGTTTACCCGCAGCAGAAACTGACAACAATCCAGAGCCGCCGGCCACCAGCAACACCAGTCCGCTGCAACCGCGACGCACACCTGTTCTGTTGCCAACACCAACGAATGACACTGGACTGCCTCAACAGTCGGATGAAAATCCCATTCTGCAGGCAGGCTCAGAACAGCCGAACGCTCCTGCCGAAGATTCGGGACCGCTCTTCCCGTTCATCCCGACACCACCAGCCGAAACGGACAATCCAGAACCGGTCGTGCCTCAGTCAACTGGCGGCAACAGCCCATTCAGTCGTTTCCAGAGTGGAAGCCAAAACACCATTTCGACTCCGGCGTTTGTACCTCGCATGCCGGACGAGAATCCTGTTCCAGCTGTTCCCGAAAACACCAATCCATTCGCTCCCAGGTTCCCCACAGATAACCCCACACCCGAACCTGCTGCCGCGCCAAATCCATTCTTGCCTCGCCTTCCCGCAAGTGAAGAAAACTTACCTGAGGTGACGCCTGTTCCCGTTGTCCCAGAGAATACAGGAGCTGGTGGGCGGTTGATTATGCCTGCCCAGAACGAGCAACCCGAGGAATCGACTGATGTCGTACCACAACTCGGATTCCCAACTCCCAATCCAACGCCTGAGTCAGTTCAGCCAGAAAGACCAAATCCGTTTTCAAGTGGTTTCCCTGAGCCTACTCAACCAGAAAGCACTGGGCTGACACCGCTCGAACCAGAGCCGATGCCGGAACCGGTCATTCCATTCAATAATTCCGTTACACCGTCGGAGCCAGAACCGACGAGCGCAGCACCGTTCTTCCCGTCGCAGCCCGAGCCGGAAACGACAGTCATTCCCACCCGACCAGCATTTCCAGGGTTCGGACCATCTGAGCCTGAGCCAACTCCCGACCCAATCGTTCCCCAGAACACCGACTCGGCCGAGTCACGTTTCAACAGTTTAATGAACCGGTCAAATGCGACGGACAATCCTCCGGTTGTTCCACAGTTCCCTGCTGCCGGCACAGGTACTGTCACCCCAGACGCACCACGTGGTCCGCAACAGCCTGAGTTGAAAATTGAGAAAATCGCACCAGCCGAAGCTGTTGTTGGCGAACCAATCATCTATTCAATTCTCGTCCGCAACGTCGGTGGCAGCCCGGCTCACAAGGTCGTTGTGGAAGATCGCATTCCTCGCGGAGTTGATCCCAAGTCCCTCGGCACGAGCCCGCAAGCGATGATTTCGGAAGACAAGCTTTTCTGGGAACTCAACACGCTGAATCCTGGCGACGAACGAAAGATTCAGCTCCGAGTCACGCCGATCGAGTCGGGTGATATTGGTAGCGTGGCCACCGTTCGGTTCGCAGCCTCGGTTGCCGCATCGATTCGAGTGACCGCACCGAAGCTGACCATTGAAATGCAGGGACCTCAGGAAATCGCTGTCGGCGAACAAATCCCGTATATCTTCAAAGTCACCAATTCGGGTGACGGTGAAGGACGTAAAGTTTTCATTAGAGCCCTGCTTCCACCCGAACTTCAGCACCCGGGCGGTAACGACATTGAGTATGAAATCGGCAATTTGCCACCGGGTGAATCACGTCAGGTGGAACTCACTCTCACCGCCGCAGCTGCCGGTCAGGTCTCGCCTCAGGCACTCGTCACCATCGATGGCAATGTCAAAGATGATGAAGCTCTCAACCTCAAAATCATCGAGTCACGCGTAACCCTGTCCCGTAAAGGACCGCAGCAACGGTTTGTCAGCCGACCTGCCGCGTACACCAACGTCATTACGAACCAGTCCAGCACGGCGCTGGAACAGATTACGGTGACGGAGCACGTTCCCGCAGGTGTGGAATGGATTTCACAACCAGGCGGTGAAGCCCAATGGAATCCCAATGCCCGCACGGTGAGTTGGAACATTCCAAAGCTCCTGCCGGGTGAAGCACGACAACTAATTTCACAGGTCGTGTCGTCCTCCGTCGGTGATTTCGAAGGAGCCGTCACGGTAGTCGATGTAAATGGAAATCAGGCGAATCTACCAACCAGCCTGTCGGTGAAGGGATTCGCGAATCTGGAAGTCGACGTCCAACGCGGTGGTGCACCTGCTGTCGCCGTCGGCGAACAGGTCGCCATGCGAGTCCTCGTCAACAACGATGGTTCGGCCCCGGCAAAGAACGTGCAGGCCCGCTTTGTCATTCCAGCCGGCCTGCAATTCGTCGATGCCAAAGGTCCTGTCCGACATCGCCAGGCGGGTGACACCGTGCTGTTCGACGCTCTGCCTGAAGTGCCAGTCAATGGCCAGCAGTCGTTCGATATCATCCTCACGGCAACCCAGGAAAACCGCGACGCCCGAGTCCGCGTGGAGTTGCAGACCGCAGAGTTTACCGAGCCACTGCTTCACGAAGAACGAGTCCAGGTGTATCAGGAACCGTAACCATCGGCTCTCCGCTCTGATTGTTCGCGTTCCAATTGGTTGTCGCTCTGTCGACTCGCCGCTGAACAGGCTTCGCCCTGCCGACACCTTATGGGGCATTCCATATCCCGAACACCGTGGAGCGTCACGTGACGGATAGAGGCCGTCGACACGTTTGAAGTTGCTGTATCAATAAGAAAAGCCTGAGTGCCACCAAGTGCACTCAGGCTTTTTGAATTCAGTGACCGCACCAGACCGGTGCTGTCTGGCAATTACTACCAGGCGAAGTGAGCGAATGCTTTGTTCGCATCGGCCATGCGGTGCACGTTTTCGCGTTGGGTAATGGCAGTACCTTCCTTCTTGAAGGCAGCGACCACTTCGTCGGCGAGTGAGTCGGCAATTGGCCGACCTTTACGACCACGAATAGCAGCCAGCACCCAGCGGATGGCCAGGGTCTGCTGACGCTTGTTGCGGACAGGCGTTGGAACCTGATAGTTCGCACCACCAACTCGCTTTGAACGAACTTCGATGTGCGGCTTCACATTCTCAATGGCAGTCGTGAAGACTTCGAGCACATCTTCGTCAGGCAGCTTCTTGGCCACCTTGTCCATGGCTTCATAGAACACGCGAAGAGCAACGCTCTTCTTGCCATCGTGCATGAGGCAGTTTACAAACTTGGAAACAAGCTTGGAACCATAACGAGGATCGCCGGTGAGCTGATCTTGGCTGGCTGTGAAACGTTTGGCCATGGTATTTGCAAAAGTCGACGTGTGAAAGAATATTCAAATTGCAGAGCGTCAGCTACTACTTAGGACGCTTCGCACCGTAACGGCTGCGGGCTTGCTTACGCTTTTGAACGCCAAGCGTATCCAGCACACCGCGGATGACTTTGTATCGCACACCGGGAAGGTCGCGAACACGACCGCCACGAACCAGCACAATACTGTGTTCCTGCAGGTTGTGACCTTCACCAGGGATGTAAGCCGTCAGTTCTTTGCCGTTCGACAAGCGAACACGACAAATCTTACGGAGTGCGGAGTTCGGCTTCTTCGGCGTCATTGTACGCACTTGGAGGCAAACGCCCCGCTTTTGCGGACAGCCATCGAGCAGCGGAGTCTTTGTCTTGGAGCTCTGCTTTTTCCGCGGCTTACGGATCAATTGATTAATTGTGGGCATAACTTTACTACGTGCTTTGACAGTTCAGTCGTTGCTGGAATTGGAAGATGCCATCCTCCCATGAGCCCGACAAGGCACCCGGACCGAAAACATCAATTCGGCGCAGGGGAATCGCGGACTCTACCGACCCTCTATGGCGGCGTCAAGCAAATGGGCCACTCCGGGCCATCGCTCGTTACTTGTTCATCATTTGGTTCATGCGGGCACGAACCTTGGCGCGACGACGCTCACGGCGGCGTTCTTCGCTGGGCTTTTCAAAGAATTCCCGACGGCGCAGTTCTTTCTTAACTCCGCTGTATTCCACTAACTTGCGGAAACGACGTACGGCATCTTGGACTGATTCGTTGTCCCGCAAACGTAACTTGACCACTCAAAAACTCCCAAGTAATACGCCCTGCCTGGCAGGGGAAACGGCAAACTTGCACCAATGTGGGGGAACATTTCCCCAAACGCACTTACGGCGCAGCTTCTGGTTGAATCTAAATCGAACGGAGCATCATATCTTCTACAACAAGTCTCTGCAAGCTGCTGAAACAGCGGAAACCGAACAGAATTCCGCAAGGTAACCATCAGGGAAGACCAATCAATTGGCGGTTTCACGCCAGGAAAGATAGACAAATGAGCATCCGTCGTCGTGACTTCCTCAAGTTCTCAGCCGCAACCGGAGGATTGGTCTACCTGGGTGGTGCTGTTCCTTCTTTTCTAACTCAGGCAGCCGCAGGAGCCACTGGAGGTGGCGGTCCGGTGCTGGTTGTCATCCAGATGTCTGGCGGCAACGACGGACTGAACACAGTTTCACCGGTCCGGCACGACACGTATCGAACGCTGCGTCCCCAACTGGCCCTTGATCCCCAGACGACGATTTCGATTGACGACGAATTGTCATTACACCCGGCCCTTAAAGGGTTTGCTGAGCTGTTGGAGCAGCAGCAACTGGCAATTGTGCAGGGGGTAGGCTACGCCGACCCGAACCGCTCGCATTTCGAGTCAATGGACATCTGGCACACCTGCCAGCGAAAGACACAGCAGCGAAGCGAAGGTTGGCTCGGCCGGTATCTCTCCCATCAACAGGCGGCAAAGCACTCCGGAGCGTCGGCTTTCCACTTGGGAGCAGAAAAACAGCCGCTGGCGCTCGCCTCGCGCGATGTCGCCGTTCCTACTATTCGTGAACTGAAACAGTTCAAGCTGCAGGTGTCCAATGAGGATGTGTTGGCGTCTTTGCGACGAGAGTCGGCCAGCCAACCGCAAAATCCAGGTCTGCTCGACTTTGTGCAGTCGGCGCAGAAGTCGGCACTTGATGTCAGCGAACAACTGGCGGCTCAGTCCGGGAAGCAGACCTCGGTCAGCTACCCCGATTCTCCCCTCGCCGAGAAACTAAGTACTGTGGCGCAGCTCATCCGGTCGGGACTGCCCGCCTCCATTTACTATGTCCAGCATGATGGTTTCGACACGCATTCCAACCAGGCCGCGGCCCACGAGGGGTTGCTGCGACAGTTGGGTGATTCGGTTTCAACGTTCACGAGGGACTTGGAGTCGGACAAACTTCTGGAACGAGTTTGTGTAATGTGTTTCAGCGAGTTCGGACGCCGGGTTGCGGAAAACGCCAGCGAAGGGACCGACCACGGCACCGCCGCCCCGATGTTTCTCATCGGGAATAACGTCCAGGCTGGTTTGCATGGTGAACACCCCAGCCTTGACGACCTCGATGCGGGTGACCTCAAATTCCATACCGACTTCCGCCGCGTCTATGCCGCTGTCCTGCAGGATTGGCTCAAGGTGCCCGCCACCGACATTCTCGGAGCCCAGTACGAACCAGTGCCGCTGTTCGCCTGATTCAGGTAGACTGGTATGCGTAACCGGAATTTTTCGTAGGGTCGGTGAAGTTCGCGCCAAACAGGACGGTGCGTTACGCAAGTCGTCCAATACGAAAATCTGGTTGGCATTTCGATAACGTCGGATTCGCGGACGCAACCCACCATGTTTGCGGAAACTTGCTGCACAAGCTCTACGGATTTCTGATAACGTAGTCATTCGAATCCCGTGACCCAGTCAGGCACCAGCGATGACACTGCCGAGAATGCTTCCCTCGCTCCTTCTCACTCTGGTGGGCGCGACTGCCGTTCACGCAGATTCGTCACCGCGCCCTGAGAAGGTGTTCCAGGCATTGGAATCGGGGAAGTCGCAGACGGTCGTCGTCTATGGCACCAGCGTTTCGATTGGTGGGCAGTGGGCCAAAGAAGTGCAGGTGTATTTTGATCGGCTGTACCCGAATCAAGTCACGTTCATCAACAGTGCTCGCTCTGGGATGCATTCCAACTGGGGCGTCGAGAACTTGCAAGAACGTGTGCTTGAGCATCAACCCGACTTGGTGTTCATCGAATTCGCGATTAACGACGCCGCGACCAAGCATGGGATCTCGACCGACGACTGCCGCCGCAATCTCGACACGATGGTGAAAGAGTTGAGGCAGCAGAATCCCGACGTGGAAATCATTCTGCAGACCATGAACCCCGCCTGGGATTCGCCCGCGGTTCCCAAATCCTTCGCCAGCGACCGTCCTCATCTGTCCGACTACTATGCCGTCTACCGCGCGTACGCCGAGCAGAACGAATTGCCGTTCGTCGACAACTTCGCCGTCTGGTCGAAGGTCCTGGAGAAAGATCCCGCGGGATTCAAGAAAATGGTCCCTGACGGAATTCATCCCGACAGTGACTCCAGCAGCAAAGTCGCCTGGCCGACCGTAAAGGCGTTGCTCGACGAGGCCCGCATTTTTGCTGGCAGTGCCTGGACGCTTTCCATTTGGCCAGACGGGAAAATGCCGGGTGATGCGACCCAAGAGGCAGAAGCAATCCGTACCCCCGAACGGACAGATGCCATTCGCATTACCAATGTCAGTCATCCCACACTGTCGTACTACCCCGTCGCGAACGCCAATGGTGCAACCCCCGTCATGATTGTTTGCCCGGGCGGCGGTTACAGCTATGTGGTTGCAGACAAGGAAGGAACGGAAGTCGCCAGGTGGCTGAATTCACTGGGCATTAGTGCGCTCGTGCTGAAGTATCGCAACCCAAGCAACCGCGACGGGGCGTTACAGGACACCCAACGTGCCGTTCGCATGACGCGTGTTCATGCACAAGAGTGGAACATCAACCCAAAACAAATTGGCGTCATCGGCTTTTCCGCTGGCGGTCACCTCTGCGCGAAGGCCAGTAACGTGTTCGAGCAGCAGACGTATGCCCCCGTTGACTCAGTTGACGAAGAAAGCTGCCGGCCCGATTTCGCTGTGCTGGTCTACCCGGCGTACCTTGACCGAGACGGCAAAGTCGCACCCGACCTTAACCTGAGTGCCGACATTCCACCAACACTCGTCGTCCATAATGAAGATGACGCCCGCTATGTTGTGGGGAGCAAAGTGTACGCCGCCGCCCTAACCGGCAAGAGCCCCGCACACAAATTCCTGCTCTACCAAACCGGCGGCCACGGCTACGGTCTGCGCTGCGAAGAAGAAGCCAAAGCCTGGCCGCAGGACGTCGAACAATGGCTCAAGAAAATCGGAGTTGTCGCTGAATTGCATTGACGCGGCGTCGACCTGCGGCAACCACGAAAACACTGCCGAACTGGTGTTTGCAGCGACCGACGAACTGTTTGGTGCCAGCGGGCTCCTGCCCTTGAAGGTCGTTATTTCAATTTCATTGATTGGTTGCATCACAACCGAATTCAACAAACTTGAATATGGGCGGGCGCCCACACCTAAGCCACACCCAAATATGCCCGTCTCGAATACCAGTTGGCAGTCTCCCCCAAGAGTCTTTCTTCGGCTTCCAGAAGGAGCGGACGAAACTCGTGAAATGTCTCTGCACGTGCCATGAGCAGCTTCTGCCGCGACAAGAACTTCGCCAACTCATGATAAGTTTCGGACCTTGCATCCAAATCCGCCGCAGACGCCAGTGACATCGCCGACACGGCAATGACAGGCAGGACGAAGCCAATTGCACCAAGCAACGCCGATTCGCCGTGTGCAACCGATAGCTGATACACCGCCACCGTTACGGCCAGGAATGAAAACAGCGTGAACGATTTGCGCGCAAAGTTCCGCCAGAAGTCGGCAGATTGAGCACCACTTGTGTAATACTGAAGTTGTCTGTCGATTCGAGTGGCAAGGTATTCGTCCCGAGCAGCCAGGAAGACTGCCGGGTTGCTCATCGATTTTCCGCCCGTTCTCAGTTTGGCCGTGTTTGTCATGTGTACGACATTTATTGTCGCCAGCACGCTTTTCAGCTTGTCCGGGATTGGCAGGCGGAAGAGGTAGGCAAGATAAACAGGGAATTGCTGAGTCATGATTGCGGATCGACAGACTTCAGCCACTATTCGTGAAAGCGCCCAGTTCTTCCCAGTGTGGGAAAGGTGCAGGTACTCATGAAAACCAAGGCCAGCGGCGAGGAGCAGGAACTCCAGCCACAACAGAGCATTGTGAACCGTTTCACTTGTGTGTGTGACGAATCCGAACGTACCCATGAGCGTTGCCACCACGTGCGTCAGAATGATGGCGAAGGCAGCGACATTAAACATGTTGCGAAGCAGCTTTGCCTGACCGCTTCCGAAATTCTTCAACACGGCACAGTATTCAGGCGTTGTGGGAAGTGGCACACAAGCCACATTGGCACCAACTGGAAGCCCCACCATTTCCTCCAGAAGATACGGCTTTTCGAACTTCTCCGCGAAATGCCATGTCTCGACGACCTGCAATTCATTACCAGTGACTCGCACACGTAGTTCCAGCGTCGGCATCTCGCGGTTCTTGGCCGTTTCGAAAGTACTTTGGGCCCCTCCGGGTTTATTAGCGCTCTCTTGGCGCTGAAGACAAATCAGCAAATCGGCAACACGCAGGATTTCCAGGTTTGTTTCAGCGAACCGCTCGTGGCGATTTGGCGAATCACTCACGACGCATTCCTGAATGGTTCCCGGCGACTCAAGAATTCGTAACGCCTGGTCCTGTTGTTCTGCTGAAAAGTCAGGCCCGCTGGATCCCACGGCATTCAAAAACTCGTCTCGATGCTGCGGCAGGAACACGCGGTGCCCCATGCCCCGACTTCTAAGTGCTTGCGCAAACAACGTGTCGGCTCCAGTTGCCAGCGAAGAAACACCGCACACAAAGTGCGCAGGAGCCCAATTCAGCTTCTTGGGGAGCGACTCCAGGATTTCAACCAGCTTTTCAACGAGTTGCTTGTCAAACTGTCCCGCTTCGTCGGGAGTTGTCCCCGCAGGGTACAAATTCCGCGAACCACTGAACCCCACACGCACAACCAGCGGCAACGCCGAAGCCCAAGTTCGCTCGTCTGTGTTCGTTGCATTCATGACTGACTTTGGGGTTCCCGTTACCAAATGAAGTTCTGAAAGCCCGCAACGAGTTGTAAGGCTTGAACCCGGTTGCCTCAACAAAGCCAATGCCATTCTATCAACCTGGGCAGCGAAGCCCTCAACGAAAACGCCGAATGGCTCCGCATCAGACGCTCACGCGATATTGATCCGTTGGAGTTGTAGGAGTTGTATTGCCGAGTCTCGCTCCCCCGCGCTGCCAGGTCTGGACAAGCTGCGCCGTCCGCACCGGCGAATGCCAGATTGCGCTGCTGGTGATTGACTCGTGTCACGCAACGGGAAGGCAACCGGTTGCGAACAATCTCACGGGCGAAAACGTGTCGGCGAATTCGAGGGAATCACTCATATTGCGACCATCGATCGACATGAAATACATCCCGTCGAGGAATCGGATGTCGTGGCCGTAGAGGTACCCAACGACGTCATCGGTTCCGCTGCCATCGAAATCACCAATGGTGAACTCCCAGTTGGTGCCCAGGCTGAAGGCCCCTGCTCGTCCACCTTCCATGTAGAACCTGCCAGAGACGGCATGCGCGGCACCGGTCCGCCAGTTGTACATATGAGCTGGGGAGTTCAAGAGGGGCTGATCTTTACCGTCGCCGTTGAAATCACCGACGTATAGCGTTGCCCCGGCCGTGCCTTCCCAGTGGCCCCGGTACAGGTTGGCAAACTGCGTACCGTTTGATTCGCCAACCCACCAGTGCCCCGCCTCGGTAATACCAATGACATCCTGACGACCATCACCATTGAAGTCGCCCTGAGCGATTCCGGACCAACCGGCGGCTGCCCAGCGTCCGGCATACTGGACGCCGAATCCACTGCCAGTCGACTTGAGAAAAAACCAGAGTCCCTGATTGCTGCGAAGCGTGAGGTCGTCGTTGCCATCACCATCGACATCGCCGCTGAAGACCTCTGTCCAAATGCCCGCGTTGGTACGGATTGTCGTCGATGAGCTGAAGCTGCTGCCATTCGAAAATGCAATCCACCAACGTCCGAACTCATTCAGTCCGGCGATGTCATCGCGACCATCGTTGTTGAAGTCGCCGATTTGGATGTGTTCCCAGTCAACGCTGGTGGCCGTTGGATCACCGTTGGAATTTCCTAGCCAGCGTCCCCAGCGCGTAGTCTGGTAGCTGCCGTCGGTCTGCGACTCCGCCACCCACCAGTTGCCGGACCCGCGGTCGAATCCGGCCATGTCGGATTGACCATCGCCGTTAAAGTCGCCCAGAAACGGGTCGAGAATCGTGGAGAACCGGGGGCCGTCTGTTTTCGCGAAACTGCGGGCTCCACCGTTGAAGTTTATGGTTCCATACTGCCAGTAACCGGCCTGATTCTGCAGAAAGATCGCATCCTCGGAACCAGACGTTGTTCCACTGAGAAGTTCGCGTGACTCCAAAGTTTCAACGAGAGCAGGCTGATTTGCAAAACGACCGCGGCGTTTCCTGGTCCACAACATGAGATGACTTTCCTTTCTCGGCGAGCGACGACCGAATGGGAACACTTGGATGGAAACTATGTGTAGACAGGCCAACTATTCAGGAGACATTACACTGACAGTTGACAGTCGTCAAACTCTGGAGCCCGCATCTTGACACCCTGCCCTGTCCACCGTAGTGTGGATGCATGGCAGCGATGAACTGCCCGCGTGGAAGGTGCGGGTGGTGATTGCCGATGAAGTAGAAACGATTACTCTTCTGAACAGCAGAAGAGATTTGGCAGGCGGTGTTTACGGTGATTCACCGAACTGCCCTTTGCTCCTTCAGGGTGAGGAGCAAATTTGGATACATCACTGATGATGACGGTTGTAGGGACGGTTCGGCGTAGCTGGGCCTGCGGTCGTTCTCCAGGGAGCCGAAATGGCTGAGCAACGACTCGCGTTTGATTTGCACTGTCACTCCAATTTCTCCGACGGGCTTCCTTCGATTCCCGCCATGGAAGAATGGTGCCGGAAGAACCGCGCCGGGCTGGCAATTACCGACCACAACGAAATTCGAGGCTCTGTCCTCATGGCAGAGCGGGACAACGTTCCGAACTTGCCAGCTATTGAAGTCGGGACAACCGAGGGGCTGGAGTTCCTCGTGTACTTCCCGACGGTTTCACAACTGGAGGAGTACTACCGTCGTGCTGTCGAGCCGCATTTGTATTCGCGGTTCATGGTGAAGTCGCGGGTGCGGTGTCTGGAGTGTTTGGATGTTGCACGGGAGCTGGGAGCGTTTGTGTCACTGGCCCATCCCTTTGCGTTTGGTCGGAAGTCGATTGGCAAAAAGCTGGCGGCTGCGGCTTCGAAAGATCATGCCAATCAGGTGCTGGACCAAGTCGACGCCATTGAAGTTTTCAACGCGGGCATTCCAGGAATCTCGAATCGTTATGCGGCAGATTTCTATCAGGGCATTGAAAAAATTGCCACGCTCGGCAGTGACGCCCATATGCTGAGTGATTTGGGAAATGCCGGGATTACGATGCTTGGAGGATCGAGCTGTCGCGGCCCGAAACTGTTCGAGCAGTTGCGTGGTGATGACTTCGAACCGCAGGCTGAACTGACTTATTCCTCACTGCTCAGGACCGTGGCGGTCATTGCCTGGAAGCATACGAGCTTTTTTGTCCTGTCGCGCGACCGTTACCACGCCAGCAACCGACACGCGGTGCCTGCGAATCAAATTGGCTAGCGCATATCGCTGGCAGCCAATACACAGACCGGAATGTCTGTGCCACCGGGTTGCGGCCATTCACTGGCAACACCAGAATGGTGCCCCCGCACCCGTTTGACCGCGTGAGATGATGTCGCAGTTCAATTATTTCTCGGAGTCTGAGCAACAATCGCAGCAGCGGTTCAAGCAACTTCGGGACAGCCTGCTCAACCCGCTCGTGCGCGGCATGTCAGCCATTGGACTGACGCCGAATTTGCTGAGCCTGCTGGGCCTCTTGGTGCTCGTGCCATTTGTCTGGCTGTTGCTCCAGAATTCTGAACCAGCACAGGTCCGGTTGGCATTCTGGTTTCTGATTCTACACGTCGTACTCGACGGGCTTGATGGTCCATTGGCACGGCATCAGGGTAAGTCTGGCCCGGCGGGAACTCTGGTCGATATGGTGTGTGATCACCTCGGGATGGTCGTGGTCAGTATTACACTCATCCAGGTTGGTTTGCTCCACGCCGCACTCGGATCTGTGTACGTCTTTCTCTACACGACTTCCGTGGTGTTCATTGTGGTCCTGAACCAAATCGAGCGGCCGTTTCGGTTTGTGTTTCGCTCAAAGTATGTGCTGTACGGAATTCTCCTCATTTACGCTGTGTTCAACGTGAACTACCTCGACACGGCGGTCATCCTGTTTGTGCTCAGCGACTTAGTGATTTCGATTCGGGGTTTCGGCAAGCTGTATCAGTGGCTGGAAGAATCGCGCACAGCAGAAAACTCGGAGAATTCATCCAACGACACGGCGTTGGATGAACGTAACTGAGAACGTGGCATTGTTTTCTCGTTTCACACATTTCTTGTGAGAGGCATGATCAGCATGCGTCAGTTGTTTGTATTCGCTGCCGGGCTCTCGAGTTGCATCGTTCTAGGCGCGCTGGCCGAAGCCCAGTCGCCGCCGCTAGAAATTTCACGGGAGACGACCTTCATCACAGAACCCATTGGGTCAAACGGTATGCCCGACTACCTTGGTGCCGTGAGGCAGAGAATGTCGGCAGGGGCAACGCACGAGAACAATTTCTGGGTGTTGGTCTGGCCGGCGATGGGAAATGCGGAACATTCATATCCGGAGTACATTGCAGATGTCGAACGGCAATTGGGAGTGACAATTCCGGAGCAAGGTGAGTAACGTGAACTGAAATACTCGGAAGCAATCAGCAAGCAATATGGGAAAGCACTTTAGGGTCCGTGGGCACGTGAGGAGTGTCCGGTTGTCGCCAAGTGGATCGATGACAATGAGCAGTTTCTCGCGACCCTGAAACGGGCTTCAATGCGATCGCACGCTTTCGCTACGCCGGTTTGCATGAACGACCAGCAAATGCTCATTTACGTCCTGTTACCTCACGTACAGCGTTCACGAGATTTTGCTCGGCTGCTCAACATGCGGGCGAATTTGAGGATGCAGGAAGGTGACTTTGATGGAGCCTGGGATGATCTGCTCACGAGTTACCGGGTAGCTGGGCATATCGACAAAGGATTCACACTCATCGAACGGCTCGTGGCAATCGCGATTCGCAACATGACGCAAGAAACAGTTTGCACATGGCTCAGCCAAACACCAGACAACGCTGCGAAACTTGCCGCCCGTCGCCTGGAGCTGACGCCGCTACTGGAGTTCGACGACATGTCTGCCGTCATAGATATGGGCGAACGCATGATGAACCTGCAACTGGCACTCATGATTGTTGACGGTGCGACAACGAAGGAGACCATTGATAGCGTTTTTAATCCTGAGGTTTTAATGCTCAATACGGGAAATGGAGGAGACCAGGAGTTTCAGATCATCCAGGAACTTCAGGCAGCACGTGGTCCACTCATGCGGTACCTCATTTCGGGAGGAGACATCAATGTGACGCTCAAGCACATCAATGCGCATTTCGACGCCATGACCGACGCCATGAAGAAGCCGACGCATCAGGAGCGCGTGCTAGCATTTCAGAAATTCGACGCACGGACTTCCGAAGACGCCCAACTCTCGCAGAATGGGCTGCAGTTGATTGGCGAGTTTGTCTTCGCCTCTGATGAAGACTACGAAACACTTCCTGCCCGTGCTCTGCTCGGAGCCCTTTCACCCGCGATTTCCAATGTTAACGAAGCCGCGACGCGCGCGATGGCCCGCCGTGCAACTTTGCTGGCTGCCTTTGACGTCGCTGAAGAAATCAAACGGACCGGCGAAATCCCAACTTCGCTCAGCAGTGAGGCCCAGCTTGACCCTTACACCGACCTGCCCCTGCATTACGAAGTCCAGGGAGGCGCGGTGGTCATTTACTCGGTGGGACAGAATCTCACGGACAATGGCGGCCGCACGTTTGGCGAAGGTGACGGCATGGACGACGTGCGGGCGACGCTATTGATTCCGTAGGTAGCGCGTTGAGAACGTTGAGAGTGGCTGCGCCACGGTTGAGATCGTTGAGCGTTGAAGAAACAAACGCAACAGCGGGGCTACGCGACGCTTAACGGAATAGGGGACTCGTTAGGCAGCCAGAATGTGCACGGTGGTTTGCCAGGCAAGAACGAGCCAGGAGACGACGAGGCAGTACCAGCCGAAGAGTCGCAATTGGCGCGAGGCAATTACCCTGAGTAATGCCTTAAGCGAAACCACACCCACCACGAACGCGACGACGGTCCCCACAAGAATGGGACCCCAGTCGATTTGAATTGCGTCCTGCTCCAGCACGTCTTTCATTTCGGCCACGGTGGCGCCGAGAATCGCCGGGATGGCAATCAAGAACGAAAACTTCGCCGCCGTCTCACGGTTCATCCCGGTCAGCAATCCGGCCACAATGGTCGTCCCCGAGCGGGAAATTCCCGGCAGCGGTGCAATGACCTGAAACAGGCCGACGATGAGTGCATCCCGCAGACTGATTTCATCCAGCCCACGCGTGCCGTTGTCGATTCTCGGCGTAATGAACAACAGCGACGCCGTAATACTCAGACCGATTCCCGCCATCCAGGGAATGTTCAGGGCTTCGTAGTAATCTTTCAGAATGAGTACCAATCCGAGCGGGGCCGTGGCCACCACAATGGCCAGCATCAATTTCGGTTTACGTAAAAGTTGGAGCAGGTCGCGGTAGTAAATGACGACAATGGACAGCAGCGTGCCGAAGTGCAGTGCGATGTTCAGCAGCAGATTCCCCTCCAAATTCCCGTCGAGGGCGCCCATTTCATGCATCAGGGCTTCGACGAGGACCAGGTGTCCCGACGAACTGATGGGCAGGAACTCAGCAATTCCCTGCACAATGCCAAGAATAATGGTCTGCAAATACGACATAGAGGAGCGAGGACGAATTCAGGAAGTGCCGGGCGGGAACTTAACGCACATCCCGCAAAATCTCCAAGACAACATTCGCGATGACTGCGCAGCCAGGAAATGTCGCAGTGAGAACCGATTGTGGATACAGTACCGCCGCCGGAAATTCCGCGTTCGGTTTCGTTCATCTGCCTCAGCGGTAATAATTTCCAGCAACTCGGACGTTCGCGTTCCCCGCACTGGTCACCAGCAGGACAAGGCCCCTCCATGTATTTCCGTTATGCGATATTTGCTGTAGCTGTTGCACTTCTGGCCAACCTCGCAAAAGCGGACGACTGGGCCAACTGGCGCGGGCCCGCCGGAAACGGCACCGCTCCTGGCTCCGGTTATGCCACCACTTGGTCCGACTCAACCAACGTCGCCTGGAAAGTAGACCTGCCCGGTAAGGCAGGTTCCACTCCCATTGTGGTGCGTGATGCCGTATTCATGACCTCGGCAATCGACGGCAAGGACGGCCTCATCAAGTTTGACCGCTCCGGCACGAAGCTGTGGGAAGTCACACTCGGAGCAGAGAAAGAAGGCAAGCACCGCAAGGGGAGCGGTAGTAATCCTTCCCCCATCAGTGACGGTGATTTGGTCTTCGTCTATTACAAGAGCGGTGATTTCGCCGCTGTGGACTTCTCCGGAAAAATCGTTTGGCAGAAGAATCTGCAACAGGAATACGGCGAAGACACCCTGTGGTGGGACCTCGGAACCTCGCCCGTGCTGACCGAGAAGCACGTCGTCGTCGCCTGTGTGCAGTCCGGCCCCTCGTATCTTGCTGCGTTCGACAAGCAGACCGGTGAACTTGCCTGGAAGTTCGAACGGAATACCGGAGCCCCCGAAGAAGCCGCCCAGACCTACGCGACCCCCATTGTCACGCACTACAAGGGGCAGGAGCAAATCATTGTGCTGGGGGCCGATCAGGTAACCTGCCACGATGCGAAAGACGGAAAGCAACTCTGGTACTTGTCCGGCATGAATCCCGGACAGGAGCGGTTTTTCCGTTCGATTTCTTCTCCGGTCCTCTCGGGAGACATTGTCATCGCACCATATGCACGTGGAAACTCGCTGACCGCAATTCGCATGGGGGGGAGCGGCGATATCAGCAAGTCGCACAAATTGTGGTCTATTGAAAGCCCGTCGGCCGACGTGCCTACTCCAGCTGCCACTGCCGAGCATGTTTTTGTCTGTACTGATAAAGGTGTGGTCGCTTGCCTGGAATCGGCGACCGCCAAGGAAGTGTGGCGGACGGAGCTGCAAAAGAACCGAAACGCGTACAGTGCTTCCCCAATTCTGGTCGATGGAAAGCTATACCTCGTGCGGGAAGACGCCGCGGCTTTCGTGCTCGATGCCAAGACCGGCGAACAAATTGGCGAAGCGAACACGTTGTCCGATCAGTACGTGGTGGCAACACCGGTGTTCGTTGATGGTGACATCCTGCTGCGAACATTTTCTCAGCTCTACTGTTTCCGATCCAAGGAAAGTGCAAGTCGCGACTAGTTGTCACACGTTCCGAATTGTCGTTCGATGACCGAAAATCCCCGGAGTTGATTTCACAATCTCATGAAAAATTACCCGGTGCAGGTTGGATTCGCAGGGGTTGCATCCGAATGGTTGGAGGAACTGCCGACGTTGACGCGCCAGCAGCGAATGCGCGTGTCGGCAGTTTTTGATCCGCAGCCCAGTGCGGCGATTGCTGGCGCTCAGTCTTTGCAGGCAACGCACATCAAAGGTTTCGTGCAGTTGTTGGAATCGCAACTGGTGGATGCGGTCATCATTGGAAACCCCGCGTGGCTGGGATGGCACGCCGTGCTGCAGTGTCTCAAACGGGGTTTGCCGACTCTGCTCGTTGTCTCTCGTCTGGACGAGGAGACGTTCTTTGATGATCAGCTTCCTGAACAGGTGCAACTGCAGGAAGCGATGTCATACGCGCGTGCGGACAACGGGTTTCTCATGCCCGGATTACCGCTGCGCTGGTTGCCGGTCACCATTCGCGTTCGTGAACTGACAGCCACAGCGCTGGGGGCCATTGAGTCGCTGCAGGTGACGGCGCAGGACGCGCCACTACAGTCGCGCGTGCTGGCGGAACTTCTTGACTGGAGTTTGAGCGTGGTGCAATCGGCACCGGAATCGATTCAGGTGCAGCGGGTTGATGATCGGCTCGAAGTCGTCCTCTCCTGTCGACGGCATCGCGTCGATGGACGACCGGTCGAGGTTCGGATTCGCAACGTCATTCCAGGATCGGGCTGTGCGAAATCGAGCGAGTTCGACGCTTTGGGCTACTGCCGTCACGGAGAGTTTCGTCTTACATCGCCCACGACGATTTCGCATCGGGCCGAGCGGTCACCCGTTCAGGAATGCCTGCAGGCCGACCGTTCCACGTTCGACGTCATGCTCGACTTGTTCGGACGTCGACTCGTGGGTGGTGTCGTGCCAGTGCCTGACTTCGCAGACGTACTGCGAGCAAGAAATCTCGTCCTCACTGCCGTCAGCAGTCTCGATTTGTGCGACGCCATTGAAGTAGGTGTTGACGGTTTGGGTACTTAGGTCGTCACTGCACTGGACATTCATCGTGTAACAGGCATGTAACCGGGCTTGAATTGCGTCAGCACGGTGTGGCACCATGCGTTAGAATGAAGTCTCCGAGGAGACCAATACGTCATGACCAAGCCCACCATACTCACCATTGAAGACGATCCTGCCATTCGCCGTGGCGTTGTCGATGCCCTGAAGTTTTCGGGATACCACGTCCTGCAGGCCGGGAATGCGCTCGACGGTCGAGAGTTGGCACTGAACGAATCGTATGACCTCCTCCTGCTCGATATTGTTCTGCCGGACGGCAGCGGACTGGACATCCTTAACGACGTGCGAGAGCGTCGGCCCACAAAGCCGGTCATTCTGTTGACCGCACGCGGAAGTGAATCAGACCGTGTTGCCGGGCTCCGCTATGGGGCCGATGATTATGTGGTCAAGCCGTTTAGCATGCAGGAATTGCTAGCGCGTGTGTCGGCGGTCATGCGTCGTGTTCCGCCGGAGCCGGAATCGAATACGCCACGCCTCATTGAAGGGTTTGGGACACTCAACCTGGCGACGGGTGAATTTGTAAATGAAGCCGGTGCTAAAACTGAGTTTTCCATGCGGGAACTTCAAGTCATTGAATACTTAATGTCCCATGCCGACCGACCTGTCACGCGCGACGAATTGCTTCGAAGCGTCTGGGGTATTGAAACTCGCGGCGTGACGACCCGGACGGTCGATATGCACATGGCCCGTATTCGCGAGAAGCTGGGTGATGACTCCGCGAATTCGCAGCTCATCGTGACTGTCCGGGGCCGGGGTTACATGTGGCGGCTGGCGGTGGCTCAACCAGAATCGGGGCCGTCATGAAGCGACCGCTGCATGTCTGGTCGGTGTTTGGTCTGGTGAGCGTCATTCTGGTGGCGAGCGCGGGCTGGTTTTCGGTGCGCTACGTGCGCAATGAAGAAGCCCGGATTCGTGCCCAGCTTTCATCAGAGCAAGACCAGAGCATTCGGCTCGCACTCTGGAGAATGGACAGTCTGGTCATTCCCCTGATTGCAGCCGAAGCGGCAAAATCACCCGAGTCATTCGAATCGCAGGGAGTCGTATTCGTCGGTGATGCGGCACCCGTGACGAATTCCTCGCGTTATGTCCTGCTGAACTTCCAGGCCTGCACCGATGGTTCCGTCACCTCTCCGCAGGCTGTCATCACACCCCCTCAAGAGGAGGAAGAACAGTCACAACAGCAGGTCGCGTTTGAACCACTGAATACTCTAGAGCGGTTGGCGGAACTACAGCAGAACCTCAATGTGGCGAAGCTGACGTCGCTGTTGCCGGAAGCTCCGGTAATTACAGGGCAGTTTGACGTGGTGGCAAATGGCTATTTCGACAACAACGGTTCCAATATCGTTCAGAACAACGCAGTGTATCCTCCTGCGATCAAGGGGCAGCGTTCAGGTAAGGTCATTGCCGATTACAACACACGTCAAGTTCGACTGCAGCAACTCGCTCAGCAGAATGCCATCGACAATTATCAGATGAACATGAGTCCTCTGACGTCCATTGGAACCAGTCAGCCACTCTGGCTCGATGGACGTTTGCTCATTGCCCGGCGCGCGCGCGTCGGCGGTGTCGATGTCGTCCAGGGAGTCTGGCTCGACTGGGACGCATTGCGACAAGACTTGCTTGCCGAAATCGACGACCTGTTCCCTGACGCGCGGCTGGAACCCATCATTGCGGCTGATTTGGAAACCACGGGCAACGTGCTGGCGGCCATTCCCGTGGCACTGCTGGTGAATGATGTCGTCATGACCGACAGCGGCTGGTCGAATCAAACCGTGGCACTTATTGGCGCCTGGCTTGGACTGGTCGTGGCCACTGGAAGTGTTGGCTACTTGCTCCACGCCGTCAGTTCGCTGAGCGAGCGACGAGCCGCGTTCGTGTCGGCGGTGTCACATGAACTGCGTACGCCGCTGACCACGTTTCAGCTTTATTCCGATATGCTCGCCGAGGGAGTCATCCAGGATCCTCAGCAGAAGAAGGAGTATCTGGAAACACTCCGCAGCGAGGCAACGCGACTGGGGCACCTGGTGGAAAATGTGCTGGCGTACGCGCGGCTGGAGAACCGTCCCCGGGCGCCGCAACAACTCATTTCGTTCGCCGACCTGATGCAGCAAATCATCCCGCGATTGAAACAACGCACTGTTTCTATTGATGGAACGTTCCAATCACCCACCGACTTTCCCGAAGTACAGGTGAAAGTCGATGCCTCAGTCATCGAACAGATTCTCTTTAACCTCATCGACAACGCCTGCAAGTACGGCGTCCGCCGCGAGAATGCTGTCATCGAAATTGAAACAACAATCGAGGGCAAGTGCGTCCATGTCGATGTATTCGACAATGGCCCCGGAATTGATCCTCAAGTGAAGGGCCGCCTCTTCCAACCCTTCTCAAAATCCGACCGCGAAGCCGCCGCCACCGTCCCCGGTCTGGGCCTCGGCCTCTCCCTCAGCTTAGGGTTAGCCAAACAGCAAGGCGGATCGCTTACGCTGGTTGATACGTCCAAGCCCGGTGCCCGGTTTCGATTGGAATTGCCGGTGCAAGCGACGCCATAAACAATCGTAGGCGGTTCAAGCAAAGAGGTAAGGGCCGTCGCTCTGGCCGGAATGGATTAGACGTTCTCAACGATGATTGCTATGGAGATTTCGGCAGATACTGCCTGAATGAGGGTCAAATCACGATCGTCAACCTAATTGGCATGTCAGCGAAGACTGCGCGGCTGATATTTACGAGGGGTTTCATCGCCACTAGCCCGGAGATGCCCCGTTGAAGCCTCAATTACCAATTCTGTCGGCCCGATCACTATTTCTTCTGGCTCTCATGCTACTTACGGGCTGCCAACACCTGAATCCTCAAACTTGGCTTACATCGAAAAACGCTGAATGCGATGTGATTCGTACAGCTGCAAATTCTGGAACGGGTTGTGTACTTCACCTTCGCGATGACCGAACTGGTGCCGAAATCAAATCTTCGAGCGGCTACACGGTTCGCTTTCAGAACGAGGAGTGCAAGGCCATAGGCGACGGCGAGTTTATCGTTCCGGTTGCTCCTGGTACGAAGGGAGACATCGAGCTTAAGACCCCCTCTGGGAAAACAATTCACCGTCGGGGAATTTTGTTTGAACGCTGGACGGAGTTGAGCGTCACTTTGGGAATCTCAAAGTTGGTTCCTCATCGAAGAAGTGCTGGCGAGAGTCTGATTCATCATTCAGTGCTACGCTGACATGCAAGGCGGTGAGGAACTGACATGCATATTCTCTATTGGTTCATGCCCGCCCTCGTCTTGCTCTGGTGGTTCGCCCAATGGATCACGAGTCGCAAATCCGAAACGTCGAATAGGGGACCGAAATGCTCGAATCCATTTCGTGCAACCATATGGAATAAGGGTCCCGACTACAAATCCGCACGCCGAGTCCGCAAGCCTGCGGGATCGACAACATCCCACTACCACCCCAACTCGCGGCCTCCCATGAATGGGTTCGCATTAGGGGTTTCAGTGCTCACGATGTTCCTCATTCTAATTGGGGCGTTGCTGACACTTCTCGTAAACCTCGAACCCACGAGCATCCAAACTTCCGAAAGTGGATTGCTCGCTGTCACGAAGGCCACCAGCGAAGAAACAGGTAACTCCGTTCGGTATGCGGTCGTCTCGTTGAGTACGACAATAGCAGTGGTCTGCGCTGTCGTCCTAATTCGAATGCGTGGTGCCACCAATTCGAAGAATCTGACTCACACCTATGATGCAGACACACGATCATTTCTCTTATGGCTTTGCTTGGTGGTACTCACATTAGGGGCTTGTTTCGGGATTCTCGGTGCGGAGCACGCAATTCCCGGACAGAAAGAAGTCGCATTACAGCCCTCGGCAAGCTCGTACAAGTTTCGTAGCGCCGAGAAACGTGGTGTTGAGATTCGCTTTCGATTTCGGGTAACGGCTCAGTCGGCTGCGATGCGAATTGCGACTGCCGCGGCCCGTGACGAGGCAGAGAGATTCAAGAAGAACGTCGCAATCGTCGTAAGGGCAAATTGGGACCGAAACATTGACAGAGCATCGTGGAGCATTGGCGGTGCCGAAGGGTTTCGCAGCAACTCTGTTCACCTGTTAGGTCATGAAGACAGTGTGGTCAATTTGGAAGAAGTTCAAGACGGCGACGATCTTTCAAATCCACGCAACGGGAATGACTGGGGTTGGGCGTTCTTGATTCCGTCTGAAGGAAGCGAAGATGAGTTGGTGGCATCGATTCGAGAAAGTTTTTTCGAAATTCGCATCAGACTTGATTTAGCAGAGTCATTGAACAAGGAAGAATTGTACTCGGAAGAAACAGATAGAAAAATTGAAGAATTGATTCAGTACCTAAGGACGTATCCCGATGCGGTGATTCTCAAGCTGGACGACCCCGAGTAGTTCTATGGGCCGTGCGTTCCCGATTAGCTGAAGAGCGTTTCGTCAGCTCCTTTAGGGTATGTCGTACATGACGACACTTGCTGGCTCAAGAGAAAACACTTACCTCACCAACCGCGTCGTATCAGCACCCGGTGGCAGTTGGCTTTGCCGCAGTGGGATATCGGCTTTGATGACGTTTGAAGCCTCTGGTGTGTTGAGGTTGTTGTCGGCGAATTCGATGTTGCCGGAGAGGAGGCCGTCGATGTTTATGGACTGGGAGTCGAGGGGACGCAGTTCGCCGGAATCGAAACGATAGCCTGCGAGTGCGTGGTCGGCGGGGAAGATCAGTCCTTCGCCGGAAATCCGGATTCTCTCCACCCAGTCGGGGGGGAGGCGTCCGGAATGGAATTCCACGAGGGCGTTGTCGTCTCCAATGAGCAGCAAACTTTCCTTCCCACCCAGCGTCAAATGCCCGCCAGGGTTGGAATCGTCCAGTCCTAAGGAAACAGCGGCTCCCGTGTCGCGCAGAGTGCAGTTCACAAATGTCACAGCCGCAGTCCCGCCCGGTTTCACTCCCTGTTGAAGTTGCAATAGATTTCCGGGTCCCGTTTGCAGGAGGTTTTCAAACGTCGCCTGTTGCAGAGGAAACGCGACATCGAACAGTGAACCCACATTGAGAAATGCCGAGTCACGGACATAGAGTCGACCTGAGGTGACATCGGAGCTGCGGAGCAGATTCCAGGAAATCAGTGACCGGTCTGAGGTTGTTTCGCCAGGCGAGGAGGTCGTCACCTGGACACGATCAACTGCCAACTCCTGGCACCGGACGTCACACGCGGCGCCAGTTCTTTCGTGCGGTACTTCGAGATGAACCAGGGAAATGAGAATCCTGTCGCCCGAGAGAGACCAGCTTTGCTGCGGCTCAATGACAATGGTCGCATCGCCCGAATCGGGGCCAGTAATCAAAAGGTCGCCCGTCGATTGCAATGGGCTGGCTGCGTATCGACCCGGTGCCAGTTGCACGATTCCATTGGCGTCGGGTGCCGGGAGTTCTTTTAATGCTTCTGCTGAACCAACAACTGGTGTGGGAGGTATGGTTTCATTGTTGGTCGTGGCCTCCGCCTGTGACGGGGAGAATTTGACGTAGTCACTGACGAGTCCCGGTCCCCACCACAATCCTGCGGCCAGCAACAGGATTGCTGCAGTCGCGAGGGCGAATCGGGCAACGGACCGACGTGCTTTCGTTGGTTTTCCATCAGGACGTACCGAAACCGAATCAGGCATGTGCACGAGTGACTGCAGACTCCCGCCGCGCGAGCCCGCGAGTGTGGTACGCACTTCCTGGATGTCTGGCCGGTCACCGGGCTTGCGCGACGTCATTTGGCGAATGAGCGTCTCGATTTGATGGGGGACATCGGGAGCCCAGTCTGAAATGGGTGGAATCGATTCGGTTTGATGGGCGGAAATCTTCAACAGGTGGTCAGCTGCAGGATGCGGTGGGCGTCCCGCTAACAGATGCCACAGCAAACATCCCAGGGCATACACCTCGACGGCTTTAGCAGAGGGCTTGGCATCGGGATCGCAACGTTCTGGTGCCATGCCGTCGTAACTGCTGAGTGGCAGGCTGGCGTGGAGGGGATCACCCGGCTCCAGTAATGCCAGCAACGTTGGTTGCAGAATTCGCAATTGACCTCGCGGCGTCATCCAGATGTTCTCGGGTCGCAAATCACCGTGTGTCAGATTGGCCGCGTGGAGTTGTTCGAGATCTGTCGCGATTTGGTATCCGAATTCCTGTACCGCCGCCGCAGGGAGTCGGCCTTGTCGTACCATCAAGTCGAGAAGCGAGTGGCCGTCGACACTCGCACACACCGTCCACCAGGCCCCCTGCTCGATGAGGCTGTCGGATGGGAACACCATGCTACGGGCACCCCGGGGAAATTGTGACTGTCTCTTCTGGAGTGACTCGTGGGTCACCTTCAGGCGTTCGGGGTTTCCGGTCCAGCGGGTGAGCAGGGCGCGCTGACCTGTTTCTGCGTGGCGAGCGTGGTACAGGTCCGATCGTTTATCGTGCTGAATCCAGTCGCTCAGCAGCCAGGGGCCGATCCGTAGTGAGGAGACTTCACCATCATGGATGCGTCGGGCCTGAAACGGCGTGAGGGTTCCGAGTCGGACCAGTGCATCGACCCAGACGGAATCAAACGTGGGCAGATCGCGGGAGAATGCGTAGACCAGCGGGCGGCAGCGGGCCAAGTCCTTCTCCGTCGCCAGACCCGAAGTCATCAGGCTTTCAACGAGTTGTGGTGAAGGAGGGTCCATGAACGGATCGGTCGTAAGGCAAGATGACGAACGGGTATGTAGAGAAAACGTGAGGAATTGGGCAAGGCGAGTTGCACTGCCATGTTAATTTGGGGGCTTTTTGCGGGTAATCCGACGTGTATCGATTGTGCTTCATGGTCCTGTTCTTTCAATTGTGGTGGCCGTGCTTCATCTGCGGGTCCTGACGGTGCTTACCGATAACGAAGATGGTCTGCTCTCGCACTTGGGGGGGCACTCACTCACTACATTGACGGATCATCCCGTGAAACGACTGTTTGCACTCCTGCTTCTGTCTGCTTTGGCTGCCGGATGCCAATGTATGCCCTGTCGGTCGCAATTCGCCGGGCCGTTTGGGAAAGCAGTTCTCTGTCCGCCGCAGTTTGACCATTTTTACTGCCGCTACATCGACGATTTTCGTTCGAAGTCGGCAGCCAGGCGAACTGCCCGCGAGAGCTTGCGTTGCTTGAGACGCGAAGGGATTACCTGCGATTTTCGGGAAGGGTTCGAGAACGCCTTCGAAGATGTTTCCACGGGCAGTCGCGGACAAATTCCCTCTCAGCCACCTCCGCCATACTGGAACATGTGTGCCCGCTCGCCCGATGGTCACGCCCGCGTCGAACAGTGGTATGCCGGCTATCGAGTTGGCATCGATTTAGCGCTGGCCCATTACGGCGATCACAACCGCGTGCATCCTGCCGGAATGGAATGCCCCGCGGCGAATTATCCACAAATCATGCCGACCCAAATTGGCGAACCCATCCTGCCTGCTGAGCCAACGCCCGTTGCTCAGGATTTCGTTGTTCCTCAATTGATGGAACAAGAACCCAAAGGGGTTGCCTCGCTCGAACGCTCTCGCCCCATCCGCTAGGTGGGCCACGAGAAACTGAGAACGAGATATTCCCTTCGCTGATTCACTTCGGAACTTGGAACAACTCATGACGGAACCTGTCATGCATCAGATAATCAACCACATCAAACCGACACGCGCATCGAGTTGGATCTCGTTGAGCATGGGTGTGCTTTGTCTGCTTCAGGGATGCGCTGCGTTTCATCCTATTCGGGGCGTCCCGGCCAGCTATGTCGCAGATGAATTCCTCTCGACGCCGCGAGAAGGTGCGCGTCAGTTGGATCCCAGCCTGCTGGTGCGGTCACGACCTGACCAGCACCGCGTGGAAGGGGGAGACATTCTCTCGATTTACATCCCGCGCGTGCTTGGGAGTCTTTCATCTGAGGTGACAGAGGTCGGGATTAATCCTCCCATTAACCTTCCCGCTTCACCCGATGATCCACCGACGGTTGGGTTCCCCATTCAGGTTCGGGATGACCACACCATCAGTCTGCCGCAAATCGCGCCGCTGAATGTTAAGGGGATGACCCTGCAGGAAGTGGAGAATGCCATCCGGCGTGCGTACACGGTGGAACACAAAATCCTTCAGGCCGATGAAGCGATGGTGCTCGTCAGTTTGTTCCGGCCTCGTGAATACCGCGTGCTGATTTTCCGTCAGGAATTTGGACAACAAGTGACACCTCAGACGGGTGCAGGATCAATTGCCTTCGGTCCCTCTCGCAAAGGAACCGCCCGTGAAGTGCGCCTGAAGGTGGGCCAGAATGATGTGGCTCATGCACTGACGCTCGCCGGTGTTGATGGTCTCCCAGGTAACGACGCAGAGAATACGATTTACATCATTCGGCATCCGAAGAATCGGAAACAGGTGTCGGCACAGGAAACGTGTCGCCCCATTCCACAACAAGTTAATCCGCAACCAACTCCACAAGGTTTTGTGCCCCAAAACTCGCTGCCGGTTGTCCCTGCGTATCCCGCACCTCCCATTAGCAACTTTTCAACCAGCAGTACCACCAATGCACAAGCTGGACGGGAACTCATTCTCACCAGCGCTGAGAGTGTAGAACCGAACGACGTGTTACAGGCGGACTATGCTTACCCGGATCAGGAACATGCGGCCCGACCCGTTTCGCACGTGCAGTTGGCTGGCCACTCCATTGCCAGCGAACGACCTGCCAACAGTTACGGATCGCCCGACTTCTCGAATCTTGAAGGTGGCGAAACGCAGTATCCGATGTCGGTCTCACTGCGCAGTGGACCATCACAAGCGATTCCGGGATTTCCTAATACAGTACGGCAGCAGCCTGTCGCAGCGGCTCCCATTCAGCCAGTTGTCAGACAACCGGTTCCCGCTGAACCTGTCATTCAGCAGGCCGCGAATTACGACGTCGAACTCACGGCCGATTCCTCGGTGCAGCAAATGCTGGCACCGTTCAGTAATGATGTTTCACCACCTGCCACCAACGAACCGGAGATGGCAGCTTGGCCGCAACATCCCGTGGCCTTGCCGGCTACTCGAACAGCCATGTTGCCGCCAACGCCAGAAATGGCGAGTGATGCGGACGGTGCCGTCGACGCGAACCTGTGGAACAACTTCCTGGCCAGCTTTGATCCCACCATCGACAGTCCTCACGTCATCAAGATTCCCGTTCGCGTGCAACCGGGGCAGGGAATCCAATTCACGGAAGAAGACATCACACTTCTCGATGGCGACATTGTATTCATCGAGTCGCGTCAGACAGAAGTCTTCTACACCGGTGGATTGCTGGGTGGTGGACAGTATCCCATCCCGCGTGATTATGATCTGCACGTTCTGGAAGCCGTTTCGATTGCCGAAAGCCGCAATGGACAGCAGGCTGGCCAGACAATGCGTACGCTCGGTGGAGTGTCGGCACTCAACCAGGACGTCGGCGGAAGTGCCAGCCGTGTGCTCATCATCCGCAAGTTGCCCAACGGTCAGCGTGCCCGGATTGAAGTGAACATCTACAAAGCCATGGTGCGTGATGAAGAAAACATCCTCATCCAACCCGGCGACATGCTCGTGCTGCAATACACCTTCCCCGAAGCCTGTGCCGCGTTCACCCAACGCTTCCTCCTGGAAGGTGCCCTCATCGGAATCGCCACCAGCACATTCACCGGCGGCGGTGGAGGTGGTGGCGGCGGAGGAAATTGATCGCTCGACTCCGACTCAAACCGAAATCGCCCGACATGAAACGCCGGGCGATTTTTGCTTGTAGTTAGCGGATTGAATATTGGCCAATTGGCCACTGCGGTCGTTGACGGCGACTTTACAGGGGTGAACTTCGTAAGGCCCGAACACCATAACAGGTATCCTCCCAGCGAAGTTGCATGGACTCCATAACAAATCCGCCATGCGATCAAAGGAACTCGCACAGGTTTGAAAGCCGTTTTGGCGTATGCTTTTGCCTTCGCCATTCCCATTCCAAAAACCCTTGCGAGTTGAAGTTGTAGTCCGGTGTCACCGGCCTACTCGCAGGGCGACCGTCATACGCCACGTCTGGCCGGTACCACCGGTCCTACGATTACTTCAATCGACAATTTGAGGGTCGAGTTCAGCAAATCACGAACCTGGGCAGCGATTGATATTACAGCCTCATCACTGAAGTCTTCCATGAAAGTGTGCATTGTCTTTCCGTGGACGTGCACATACAGACCTCTGCTGTATTGATTCTTCCGAAGCTCAATGATCGATGCCGGATCGCATTCAAATTTGATTCGTTCGCCAGTTTCGCGAGAAACGAATTCCATTCGGAATGTACCTGGACAGATGACGAAACGAGCCCTTGGTGGTGGCTTGATACCGCGAAGCTTGCGATAAATCGCAGAGCAAATGAGGTAAACCGGAACAATTACGATTGCGGACAAATTCGCCGACAAAGCAGCAGGGACAGGATGGTATGGCAGCGGCATCGGCAAGATGGCCTCAACGGTGTCGCCTTCTCGATTGACTGTTAGCGGGAACTCGGCCACGTCGGCGTCTCTCGATGCTTACTGTCCAATAACCAAATGATCGTTGAAGTAGGGCCGGTGTCACCGGCCTGCTCGCAGGGCGACCGTCACACACCAGGTCAGGCCGGTACCACCGGCCCTACGATTACTCCAAAAGTGTTCAACGTGTGCGTTAGACACGGCCCGACTTACCGTTACTCCAGTGCATTTTTTTGTTATGCCGTTTTTGGGTTAAGGCCGATCCAGTATCGCACCGACTTCAAGCGTGTGCGAGCAGAATCGTCTGGCTGATTATCGAGCGCGCAGGCAACGCACGCCAGTACTTCGTCAGCACCAAATTGGTTGGCCAAATACCATGGAACTTCTTCTATGCTGATGTCCCATTCGTGTCGAACCATTTCTGACAATGCCACACTCGGCGTTATTGGGCATGGGGGATTGATTGCGTGGATGACATACGCGCTGAACGCGACGAGCCCATTGTTGATGCCCTGTCTTTTGACTGCATATGGGAAGAGTGTGTCAAACAGCAATCGCAAGTCGACGTTTTCAAGGTCCTTAACCAGTTCAGGAAGATCCCGCTGTGTTTTTGCGTCAGAAACCCGAGCGATAATTTCCGTGGCATCCATTCGATCTGCTTTAAGGCATAACTAAACGATATGCTGAAAGGTTGTTCCACCTAACACAGGGGAATCTTCCGTCTATCAGGATTTGACATTTGGTTTCAGTCCCTGCTTCATCGTGGACTGATGGATTGACGGCGTCAAGCGCGAGGATGCGAACAGTCCCCCAAGAAATCGTCAAAAACCGTTGGATCGCATCCGGCAAACTCAGTGACGGGCACATGACAATCATCGTACCCACCCGCGGCGGAGGAGGGTGTCGAACATGACTTCCTTGACGCTCATTTCGCTGGAGAGGGAAACGAACCGGCCGTTTCGCTTGCGGGCTTCAATGGCCAAATGGCTTTCGAGTCCGAGTCGGTGTTCGTGGTAAATCCCGAGGAGTTCACCGACCGACGAGACGTCGAGGGTCATGTTGTTTTCGCAATCGACGAACCGCAAATCGCCCGTCATGTCGGGGTCGATTTCTGAGGGACCGAGGACTTGAATGGCGTAGAGCTCGAGTCCCGCGCCATGTAGCAAATTGAAGTTGAAGTAGGGCCGGTGACACCGGCCTGCTCAGAGGGCGACCGTCGCACGCCACGTCAGGCCGGTACCACCGGCTCTACGATTACTCAGCCACCCCCGTGATCCAACTCAAGACGCCCCGCAACCGCTGAATCGGTTACGGCGTAGGTTGCTTCCGAGGGCGTGACAAGTTGATCTAGTTTCCCAGCAGTCGCAGCATGACGTTGTTGTTCAACGAACTCGGAGATGTCCTCAATGTCAAGCACCCAATCTCGGACGTATTTTTCTACGACTGGCCCTCGGAGGCCGAGTTGGATTGCCCGCCGCTCGAGAGGCGCACCCGATGGCCCGTGATCAGGATCCCATTGTAGTCGCACATTGGAATTTGCGACCGCTTGCTTCCAACCCTCGTGCGATGAATACACTTGCCGATTAAAGGTTGAATGAACCGCCTGTCTGAGGATTTCATCAAACGCGTTGCGAGCCAATCGAATTGCCAGGGTAACCTCTTGGCCCTCTTTAGTGCCCCACCCGGAGCGATACATCATCCAAAGGAAATTGGGTTTGATCCAAGTCATGCGCGACATGCTAAAGTCGCCACCAAAGTAGCCGTGCTTTGCCGCGAAATGGCCGATAGACGGACGGTATGCTTGGTAAACAACGACAGATTCGGAATCTGATTGCGCGAGTATCACGCGCCCCGACTTGGGCCAACGCTCACTTTGAACAACGAAGGGTTCTGTATTGAGTAGCATGCGTTTGAGGGCAAACTAAATGATAGGCGGAAGGGCTGTTCCACCTATAACAGGGGAATCTTCCGTCTATCAGACTCTAATATCTGGCACATCATCGTGGACTGATGAATGAGTGGCGTCAAGCGCGAGTCTGCGACCAGTCCCCACGAAATCGCCAGTACTGTGAGTTGAAGTAGGGCCGGTGACACCGGCCTGCTCACAGGGCGACCGTCGCACGCCACGTCAGGCCGGTACCACCGGCCCTACGATTACTCATGGGCGCCCAAGAGCCGGACCAAAGCGGATGTGAGGACAAAGTCGGATTGACGATCAAAGTCGGCACCAGATCGTTCGCGCCCAATGTCAACCGCGGCATTGGCCGAGCGTTGACCGTCGGAAACGACTCGAACGCCCCATGGTTGCTTCAGCAAATCAAGCGTAAGCGCGGCCAACACGAAGGGTGGTGTATCGTCGTCACATTCCAGCCCCTGCGATCTCATCCATTCTCGATGTTCCGACTCATCGACTGCACGAACACCTTGCGCAACGGTCCCAAACTGCAGGGCTGTGGCCATTGCAACCCGCAACGATTCAACCTGACGCAGAAACACCCATGTTGCGACAGCCATGATCAAGATTGCCCCAGAACTAAATGATAGGCAGAAATGTCGTTCCACCCATCACCGTGGATTCTCGGTCGAAATGGGGTGGATACTTGGTTTCACTTAATACGTTATCGTGGACTGATGAATCTGCGGGGTCAAGCCATCCTGTCGCCAGCAGTTAACACCACATGACACCTACCGAACCCAGCCGCGGCGGAGGAGAGTGTCGAACATGACTTCCTTGACGCTCATTTCGCTGGAGAGGGAAACGAAGCGACCGTTTCGCTTGCGGGTTTCAATCGCCAAATGATTTTCCAACCCGAGGCGATGTTCGTGGTAAATCCCCAGCAGTTCACCGACCGACGAGACGTCGAGGGTCATGTTGTTTTCGCAATCGACGAACCGCAAATCGCCCGTCATGTCGGGGTCGATCTCCGACGGCCCAAGAATCTGCATGGCGTAGAGTTCGAGTCCCGCCCCGTGCAGCAAATTGAAGGCACGCGGTATTCCGCCCAGCGTCAGAAAGTCAGAGAGGACAACCGCAATCCCCCGGCCACGATGGTGTTGCAGGACCGACTCAATGGCCTGTTCAATGGGGAATTCCCCGCCGGGTTCGAGTTCTTCCAGATAACGAAAGAACTTCTTAAGACTCGCCCGACCGCTGCAGGGCGAAAGTTTAATGGGGCCACGTTGGCGGGCGCCGCAGGAGTAAACGCTGACCTTCTCAACGCTCATGAGCCCCATCACACCAAGGCACGCACCAATTTGTCGAGCGAGTGTAAACTTGTCCTCGAACTCCATCGACGAAGACGCATCGAGCAGAATGACAACCTGCATTTCCTCTTCGTGGGCGTACAGTTTCAAATACGGTTCGTTCAGCCGGGCGAAAATGTTCCAGTCGACGTAACGAATGTCGTCACCCGCCACGTAGTCGCGGTAGTCGCGAAACTCGATACTCGTCCCCCCCTTGCCGGATAAATGCTCACCACGCATACGGTTCGTCTGACGATTCAACGGATTCAATCGCATCCGTTCGACACGGGCGAGAACGTCGTTTCCGAGAAGCGGCGTGAATTGAGTTGCGGCAACGGACATGAATGTGCCCCGGCAATGTTGTTAAATGGTGGTTGGTTCCCCATTGTCACCACTTTGACGTGAAATGTCTATATTGGAAGGCGTGGGAGAGGAAACAGCTTGCAATGACTGAAAAGTTGTAAGGGCGAGCCGGACAAGTGGCCAGGCCATCATGCATAAACTACCCGTCAGAAGTCCACAGAAAATGAACTCACCTGGTTGGACGGCGTAAAGGCTCGTGAGACTGGAACGGGCATGCGGGATGGTCAGTCCTGTGAGGAGCGTCAGCCGCCACCAGTATCCGGGCAGGGGAGGAATTCCCGCGACGCTCAACAATCCCAGGCTGGCAAATAACCGCCGCCCAGACTGCAGCCAAGTCGCCGATGGCTCGTTCTGCTCCGTCGCTTCTGAAAGCCCGACAGCACTCACCAACCAGGCTGCTGAGAACATGACCAGCACGGCGGGAAGCAGTTGTTCTCCGGTCAATAGCGGCGTTGCCGATGCGAGCGTGTAGTCGGGATGTTGATGATTGGCATCCCACACGATGAGACGAATCGCACCAATTCCTGCGGCGACTGGAATGAGCGTGGCCATGTCGAGAATGTCGCGAGTGCTTGCTGATTTTCGAATACGGACCGCAGCCAAAGTCAGCGGAATGATCGCCGCGGGCATGAGCAATGGCAGCGGGACAGCACCCGGCTCAATGAGCCTGACCAAATGCACGAGTGCCAAGGGAATGATGAGCCGAGGCAGCAATGCGGTGCCGACCTGTGAAATCAGAGGTTGATTGCTGTCACCCCCAACGAAACGTGGCACAGGAAACCAGCGGGTGAGCCACCCCAGCGATGGCAGAAACAGAACAAGCCCCAGCGTTTGTCCCGTCAGTGGCCCCACCAGAGCGACCTGCTGACGAAACATGGCCAGTCCCAGGCATCCCAGCACGAGACTTAGCCAGTCCGCAACCGTTGGATGCCGCTTCGAGCTGCCAAACATGTGCAGTAGCGCCAGTCCGACAAATCCAATGGCTAATCGTTCCAGAGAAGTCGCGACTGCGAAGCAGAGGAGTAGCCCGCAGGCCATGAAACTCATGGAAGTGGCTCGACTGTCCGCCGTACCAAGCAGCCACATGCAGCCCACAGCGACAAGCGCAATGAGCATCGCAGCAGACTGGAGTGATGTTGTGAACTGGTCTGAAGCAGCGAGGTCCTGTCGTGATTGTCCCAGTCCCCAAATCGCGACGCTGTAGAGCAACTGCAGCACGAACAAACCGCCAACCACGCGCGAGTCAGCCTTTGTCGACCGTCGGAACAGTAGACCGACAGCAAACAACACAATTCCCAGGATTCCGGCGGGCCCGTTTTCCATGAGTCAGTCCTCCTCCACTTGGGATTCGGAGACGGCACTTGGCTCCAGTCGTTCCGCAGACGTTCTGATGAATGACATCACGACCAGCACCAGGAGAATGACACACCACACCCAACTCCATTGAGTTACTGTACGCTCCGGTGTTGGCTCCCCATCCTCTTTCGGAAGCGGCCAGACGAACCGAATTCCCATGAAGTACATGACGGTCGCCAGGCAGAAGCCCGACCAAAGTAATGCATCAAGTGCAGTCTCGGTTTCCGGCCAGTCGAGTGCCAACTGCATATGCGAGCCCGCGGCCGCGACGACAGGAACCATTCCAAACACGAGCAGCGAAAGCCACCCCGACGTGCGATTCATTCCAGCAGGATTGCAGGTCGCCAGCATCCACAAGGCGGATGCCGTTCCCATCACCAGCACGGCATTCCAAATCGCCGAAGTAGGATGCAAGACTCCTAACGCGACGACCAACACGGAAAGTTGGTTCCCCCATGACAGGATAATCTGTGAGCTGGGCCGCGTACTCACCGCCGCTGCGGCCAGTTCCGCTCCAACGACGAACAGCCCAACCACTGACGGAACCGCCAAGCCAACAAACACGAGCAGTCGATTTCCCGAGTACGCCGGCAGTAGCAGGAAGGCCACGTACAACAATGGCAGCTTTGTCAGGACCGCATTGGTCCACAAGAGTGAACCGAATGAGCTGCGGGCGTTGACTGACTTCAACCAGCCATGAAACGGGAACACACCCGCCAGAATGAGAACTCCAATGAGTGACGGAATGAGTGCCCAACCACGCAGCTGCGCCCAAAGTTCGTCGGCCGCCGGATGTTGACTGGTCACCACAGGAATGTGTGACAAATCACTCGACAACAGGAAACCCGTAGCAGACGGAGCGGAATGCGGAGCCGACCGTACCAGCGACAACGCGCCAGCCAGTGCAACGAGTCCCACGAAGACACCCGTCCATCCGGCAAAAAGCCAGTTCAACGAGAGTTGCGGTATCTGTATCGTTTTGTCGTCATCCGACACATGCCCGCTGGCAATACAAATCGCCGACCACACGCCGCCCGTCAGCAAAGACGTCGCATCGTTTGCAACAACAAACAAAGCCGTCGTGGCAAGCAATTGAATTGAGAGAGAAAGGTTTCGCTGAGCCCTGGCCATGGTAGCCGTCCAGGCCACGAGCACCACGTACCACAAGATTTGAATTCGAATGAAATCCAGCACCCAGGAGGGGGACATCAGCCCTGCAGGAAGAAACGCGGAAACTCTCCAGGTGAGCGTCACACTGTCGGCCTTGTTGACCAACATCAGGGCTGTCAGCGCCACCAGTGTGAAAGTCGCCGCCGTCAGCCCAACACGTGCGGCAGTGTTTCGTTCAGATTCAGAACGAAACCAAAGCACGAGAGCCGTGCTGCAAAGCGGCCCGCACACAAGGAATGCCAGAAGAAGTTGTCCGATTGAATACACGTCGATGATTGCGAAGAGGCTGCAGGTCTACAGTGGATTCAACGCTGAACTACTGGCGAATGGGTTAATCAAGCAAAATCGTCGTCACGCAATTGGATGATTTCGTCATCGCTGTCGACGAATTCAGCAACCGGAATGTGTTCCACATCCGACGCTTCAACGGAGAAATCATCATCACCTTCGTCCGCAAAATCAGCAACCGGAATACGCTGCGCATTTGTTGCTTCGACGGCAAAATCCTCGTCTTCATCTGGGATGGCCACCGGCAAATCGCCACTCATCATATAGGGATCCGGCTTCGCCTTTGATTTCTGAGGATTCTGTTTCGGGGCTGGCTTTCCAGATTGCTTCTTCAGTTCGTATGCCTGAAAAAATACATCGCCAATGCACAGTTCATCGCCCGGCTGGAGCAGCGCCTCGCGTTCGACCTGGGCACCATTTAGCCGTAACCCATTCAGGCTACCTAGATCGCGAACAACAAAATGATCGTCGATTTGCGCAATACAGCAATGTTTTCGAGAGACTTTGCGGCTGCCCGTGAGCACGACGTCGCATTCCTGTCCCCTTCCGACGAAGACAATGGCCTTGTCAATCGGAATGGGGCGCCCACCACTTTCCTTTGGTTTTAGGACCAATGCCATGATTGAATTCCAGCTCGAAAAACGGGATTGCGAACGCCTTCAGTCTATCGGCCCATGTGTAGCTTTGTCAGCATAGAGTACGCAACATTACGGATTACGTGGATAGGAACGCCACCATTGGGTACATCGCCAAGCCATGCTTGAACACGTCGGGCAATGTCCATAACTCATTCTACCCACAAAGCATGCAGCGAGTCGCGCCCATCATTTCGCTTCAGTCTTCAGTTTCTGCAACTTGAAGTTGCGGACGTGACCTTCGGTTTGAAATGTCGCGAGGCCGAGGGGACGGCTCACCTCGACTTCAATGCGAACTGAGATTTGCTTATCTGAGTAATCGACGTTGGCAATTTGGTCTTTGTCAATCCAGGCCTGAATGTGTGTGTCGGTCACCCGCAAGCGGATTTTGTACCAGTGGTCCTTGTCGAACGAGAAGTAGTCGGTCGTTTCGTTTTCCGAAGCATCGAACCCGTTGATGTTGGAAATTCCAATGACGGTTCCCCCCCAGCCGCCGAGCACCAGCGAGCAGGCCGAGTCGCCTACCGGAGCGGTCAATGCACAGAAGAAATCATCTCCCTGCACACGCTTGGCCTCCAACGAGATTTCGTAGTTCGATTTGGGAAGCTCCGCGCCATCCCAGGTCACGCCCGTGAGTGGTTCTCCCGCCTTCATAATGAGGCACCCCTCTTCAGTGAGAACTTCACCTTCACCACCGAAATTGGTGGCCTTCCAGTTCGTTAGTGTCTTCCCGTCGAACAGCGGGATGAAACCTTTGTCATCCGCTTTGGGTAGCTGCTTCTTCTCTTCACCTCGGACGCTCGAAAGGCCAAACAGAATGAGACAAGTCAGGACAATTGCACGCGACATTTTATTTCTCACCACAGGACTGATTGCGTAGAAGTCATTCGGTCAAAATGATACCGACATTGCCAACAGATGGCGAGAAGGGAAACAGCCGCGCCCCATCAGTCGAGTCCAAACTGCTGCAAATGCTCTGATCGCGAAGCTTCATCCGGGCGAGACGTTTGCTCGGATTTCAGCAGAACAAAATGCCCCAGCACGAGGACGTCCATGTCAGTCATCATGAAGCAGCGGATGGCATCTTGCGGCGTGCAGACAATTGGTTCGCTCCGCACGTTGAAACTCGTGTTAATGAGCACGGGGACGCCCGTTCGCTGCTCAAATGCTGTCAGCAGCTTTGCCAGCAGAGGATTGCGCTCGCAGTCGACCGTTTGTACGCGGGCCGAATTGTCGACGTGTGTGACAGCCGGGATTTGCGAACGAATTTGATTCAGTTTTTCGATACCAAACGCCGCTACGTCGGACGCGGAGTCATCCGTCCGCAATCGCTCATGCACGGGAGCGACGAGCAACATGTACGGACTTTCCTGATTCGGCTTCATGTCGAAGTATTCGTGAACACTTTCCTGACGCACAATTGGAGCAAACGGACGAAACGACTCCCGGAATTTGATTTTCAAATTCATTTTTCGCTGCATTTCAGGATTCCGGGCATCTCCCAAAATGCTGCGTGCGCCTAAAGCGCGAGGACCGAACTCCATCCGTCCCTGGAACCAGCCCACCACCATTCCTGCATCAAGGTACTTTGCAACTTCGGAGCAGAGTGCCTCGTCGCTGTCGAACTTGTTGGAGACGACCTTCTCTTCAGTGAGCGTCTGAATAATGTCTTCGTCCGAGAAAGTCGGCCCCAGCAGCGAACCTCGCTGTGTGTCGTGGGATTGGATGCGTTCTCTTTTGTTCTGCAGCAGCTGATACCAGGTGAAGAGGGCGACTCCCAATGCACCGCCTGCATCGCCGGAGGCGGGTTGAATCCACAAGTTCTCAAAGGGACCTTCCCGCAGAATGCGACCATTCCCCACACAGTTCAACGCCACTCCGCCTGCCAGCACACAATTCTTGGAACCCGTCACTTGATGGGCAGTTCGTGCGAGACGCAACATTGCTTCTTCTGTTACCGCTTGAACGGACGCGGCCAGATCCATTTCCCGTTGCGATAATTTCGATTCCGGTTGCCGCGGCGGACCGCCAAACAATTCGTGGAACCATGAAGAGGTCATGGTGAGCCCCTGGCAGTAATTGAAATACTGCATGTCCAAACGGAAACTGCCATCTGGCTTCAAATCGATCAAATTATCGAGGATGAGTTGGGCATACTTCGGTTCGCCGTAAGGGGCCAGACCCATGACTTTGTATTCGCCACTGTTCACCTTGAAGCCGGTGTAGTACGTGAAGGCGGAATACAGCAGCCCGAGTGAATGCGGAAATCGGATTTCCTTCAGCAGTTCAATGTTGTTTCCAGCACCTCGACCAAGACAGGTCGTTGACCATTCGCCCACGCCGTCGAGCGTGAGAATGGCGGCTTCTTCAAAGGGTGAAGGAAAGAACGCGCTAGCCGCGTGCGACTCATGGTGCTCTGTAAACACAAAGCGCCGGTTGTAGCCCGGCAAATGCTCACGTATGCTGCTGGGCAAATACAGCTTCTCTTTCAACCAGACAGGGAGCGCCTGCCGAAACGAGGCATATCCCTGTGGAACGAATGCGAGATACGTTTCCAGCAGTCGGTCCATTTTCTGGAACGGTTTCTCATAGAAGCCAACGTAATCCAACTCCGCTGGCGTCAACCCGGCCTGCTGCAGGCAATACCCGACCGCCTGCACCGGAAAACGTTCGTCATGTTTCTTCCGACTGAATCGCTCCTCCTGTGCGGCAGCAACGATTTCGCCATCGACCACAAGCGCAGCAGCGGAGTCGTGATAGAACGCGGAGATTCCCAGAATGGCCGTCATACGAGGGAGTGGAACTAGTTGCTTCAGGAATTGGTGGAGGAAGATTAGATTAGCGTGACCCACACGGCTACCACCATGCCCATTTCTTTTCCATGACCCACAGTCCCTCTGTCAGCATTCCGCAGCCCCGACGGCGTCCCTCCTGGAAGGTGAAGGCGCTGGCCGTGATAATGGCTTGTCTGTTGGCGGTTGGCCTGAGTGAACTGGCCTTACGTTTCATCGGCTATCCGGTATCAAGTTACATCCAGCCCGATGCCGTGTTGGGGTCCCGCCTGATACCTGGCTATAGCGGCTGGCAACGAAGTGAAGGAGTGGTGCATTTTTCCATTAACTCAGCCGGATGGCGTGACAACGAGCACTCTCTGGTGCCAGATGCGAAGACTTACCGCATTGCCGTTCTCGGTGATTCATTTTCCGAAGCGGTGCAGGTTGAGTTGAATGAAACGTGGTGGAAACAACTGGAAGCCAATTTGAATGCTGAAGGTGGCATCGACAATCAAAAGGTGGAAGTGCTTAACTTCGGTGTTTCGGGATACGGTACAACACAGGAGTTCCTCTGCCTGGAAAGCGAGGTCTGGCAATACAAACCGGACATGATTCTCCTCCAGTTTCTGCCAGGGAATGATGTCCGCAACAACTCGCGTCTACTGGAACCGGAATACCTGCGGCCCTTCTACCAACTGGCCAACGGTCATTTAACGCTCGACGAATCGTTCCGCGATTCACCGTTATTTCCGTTGCCCGAAGCTGACGGGCAAGACACTTCTGCGAAACGCCGGTTGCGAGCGAAACATTGGCTGGTGACACACTCTGCGATTTGCAGTTTGCTTTACCAGTTACGGCATCCGCCAGACCGGGCCGTGCCCGTGGTGGAACCCGGAATCGAAGCCAAAGTTTTCTTTCCACCGACCGAGCCAGAATGGACGGAGGCTTGGGAGATTACTTCACTTGTGCTGGCGAAGATGAGTGAATCATGCGACGCGCACAACGCAGAACTTGTCGTGTTTACGGCGAACAACGCTATTCAGGTGCACCCTGACCAGAGTGTGATTGCTGAGTTAGCGAGTGAGCATCAAGCCACGGATGTTCTATTTCCCGACCACAAAATAAGCGAAGTCGCGGCTGAGAACGGCTTCCGCTTCTTCTCCCTCACGCTCCCCATGCGCGAACTGGCCCAGCGTGACCACGTGTTCTTTCACGGATTCGAGAACACCGAGCCGGGCACCGGACACTGGAATGCGCAGGGGCATGCTGCGGCTGGGAAACTCTTAGCTGAGTTCCTTACTGAATCATCTCAGTAGTCTGGAAACCACATCCACAGGTTTCTGATTGTCGACCGCGAACAAACGTCGTACCGTAAGCCCTTTAGAAGTAACCACTTGCAGTCCACGACAAGCTCATTTGGCTCGCTGGCCAGATTTTCTTTGAAATTCTCTGTAACACATTTCCCCGCTTTTCGCTGGCAGTGGCATCAGGACGAGTTCCTGAGACATCTCAAAAAAACACTCACCGGAGAAAAGCCATGTTTCGCCCAGTTCACATCATGACTTCAGTCGTTCTTTCACTCGCCTTGATCAACACAGTCGTTGGCGGTCAGCCCTCATCAGGTCGCAAGTCCTCAAGCAACAGCCGCAGCAGTTCGCAGTCATTCTCATCCCGCTCCTCGTCACATTCGAACAATCAAAAGTCGAATGGCGGCAATTCGGGACGCAGTGGCACCTCGGGAAGCAGCCATGGAAACAATGGCCAGTCTCATTCCTTTGGTTACTCCGGACAACACTCCTCAATGCACTCGAACGGTTCCAGGCAACAGTCGAGCGGATCGACTTCCAGCCGTTCCTCAAACTCATCTGGCAATCAGTATTCGCAAGTCCGTGACCGCATGCAATCCATGATGCAGGGACGACAAACTGACAATCGCCAATCTGCAACACAAACGAAAGGGAACAGCAAGCAAACTTCTTCAACCCCGACTCAGACGAAGTCCAAGTCCCTCGGACAGCAGTACTTCGACAATCACTTCGGGCACCACAACAACGAGCATCACGATACTCATCACAACAATGTTCATCACAACATTCAGAACCACAACTTCCACCACAACAATGTTCAGCACCACGACTTGCACCACAACAACCACAACGTTGGCCACTGCTTCACCAACCATCACTGGAACCACTACTGCCCACCCGTCGTGCAGAACTGCTTCAGTCGCTGCTACGGTCGGCCGATCATCACACCTGCACCTTCGGTCATCATCGCTGAACCGACTGTCATTACCGAGACAGTAGCAGTCATCGATCCTGCTCCAGCTCAGGAGCCAGCCGCCCAACTGCCTCAATTCAAGAACGGTGACACCGTGACCCTGATGTTCGAAACACCACAAGCCGAAGCTGGTAAAGCTGTGCTGCTCATCAATGACATGCCCGTCGAACTGCAAATCATCAGCTGGCAGCCAAACGCAGTGACCATGCAACTTCCAAACCTGATTATGTCACAACCAACACCTGCTGCGATTTTCATCGGCAACGCGAATGGCGAAGTGATTCAGGCTACGGAAATCATGATCATCCCTGCCAACTAAGCACGACTTCACTGAGAGCTCGAAGCGACCGGACTTCCAACTATGGAATTCCGGTTGCTTTCGTTTACCGAACGGCTCGATACCAGCGGGCCAGGGTTGCGGCGGAGATGCCCAAGTGCCAGAGCACAACGAATGTCCAGTTTCGTACAGCCTGCCACACCATACCCATCTTTTCCCAGCGGCGTGCACTGACGGTCAGCTTCGACGCGAGCACGACTTTGCGACCTTGGCGTGACAGGAGTTTCGAAAAGGCAATGTCTTCCATCAGGTCGAGTTCCGGGAATCCACCAACGCGCTCAAAGACGTCCCGCCGAACAAAGATTCCCTGATCACCGTACATCCAGCCGAGTAAACGTACACGCCACAGGTCGCCCCATTCCGTGATGCGGTACTTCCAGTTGTCGTTGTCTATGCGCTGCTGAAAGCAGCCAGCAATGATTTGGGGAGACCGGCTCAATGCCTCGCAAATGTCAGCTACCGCAGTTGCTGGTAGTCGACAATCTGCATGAAGAAAGAGCAGCACATCTCCGGTCGCAACTGACGCTCCTACATTCTGCTGACGCGACCTGCCCCTGTCGCTAGTGATGACTTTGTCAGCCTGTCCGGCCAAGGAGATGGTGTCATCATTGATTCCCGCATCAACCACAATGACTTCATGACAATCTGCGTCCCGGCAACTTTGGATACAAGCGGCAATTTGGCTCGATTCATTCAACGTCGGAATGATGACAGATACTCGCATGAGGGAACGCCGCTGACTTTCGATTACGCCAGCGCTCCCTGACAACTGGACCCGGCACCCGCAGTGCATCCGTAACAGTGTCGCCCGGTCACAATGAGCCGGTCGTGGAGGGAAGCAGCGTCAAACTGACTGATGTGCCGCGGACCGTTCCCACGAACTTTCAGGTCGAGCATTTGATTGAAATCGCAGTCGTACAGGAATCCTTGCCAGTCCACCGACAGAGTCGTCCGACACATGAGCCGGGAGGTTGTTTCGGGATTGAAAGCGGCCAGCAGTTTTTCCATGTACTCGCCGTACCGGCCCGACTGCATCAAGTCATCGAGAAACCGACTGATGGGCAAATTGGTAATGGTGTACAACTGTGTGAAAGCAATGCCGAACCGAGTTGCGAGCTGTTCTCGGTACGCTGCTTCCAGCTTATCTTGATTCGGTGGCAAGCTCGGCCCTACAGGATTGTAGACAAGTGATAGGATCAGTCCCGTTTCTGGCTTGCCATAGCCGAGTTCATTGAGGCGCCGCAGGCCATCAATTGACTTCTGAAACACGCCATCTCCGCGTTGGGCGTCGCAGTTTTCTTCCAGATAGCATGGCAGTGAGGCCACGACTTCCACTGAGTTTTCGGCCAGAAATTCAGGTAAGTCGGTGAATCCCTGCGCCGAGAGAATGGTGAGATTGCAACGATCAATAATACGCCGCCCAAGCTTCCGAAGTTCCTGCACGAACCACCGGAAGTGGGGATTCATCTCCGGCGCTCCGCCCGTCAAATCGATAGTCTGAATTTCATGCCGTGTTATGACATCGAGACAATGCTGCAGCGTTTCCCGCGACATGATTTCACGACGGTCGGGGCCGGCGTCAACGTGGCAGTGGCGACAAACCTGGTTACACAACTTGCCAACGTTGATTTGCAGCGTCTCGATAGAACCCGATCGCAAATCTGGCAAACCATGTGATGCCAGCGTTTCATGAAACGGAACGCACTGGTTTCGTTCTGTGGTTTCCAAAATGGCGAGTTGCTGCAGCGGCTCGCTCAACGGATTCCCTTGATGTCGCAAACTCGTCGAACTCATGCCAGTTTCCTCTCTCCTGTCAAATCGCATCGCTCAACAGCAACTGCCGTCATCACCGCAGCACGAGGATCCACTTTCGAAGGACACGCGATAGGTCTCGCCCTTCACTTCGCGAGGTGTTCGCGGCCGAGTCGCGTCAGCAAATGGCTTGGCCAGCAACTGTGAAACGGGTTCAACTGGAGACATCAGTTCGAAGCAATCTGCATAGGGTGGACGGCTCAACAGTTGAAAAGTCTTGTCCCCCACGGCGGTCCATTCACCGCGTTTGAAGATATGACCAAAGTCATCACGGATGTCGCTGAACGGCCCCTTATACATGGCCGCCTGATTCAAATCGAACTCTTCACCTCCAGCCGCCTTGTATGCCAGGACGGTTACCGAGCGGAATTCGATCCCCTCAATGGTCTGCCACGGTTCGGATTGTCGTTTGGCAATATGAACGCCGTGGAAACCTGCATCGCGGAAGGCCTGGAGGAATCGATCTTCCCGAAACGCTCCCGAGAGGCAGCCGGACCACAGGTGTCCGTCACGCTGCATGTGCAAAGGGACGTCTTCATCAGCCACGATATCACTAATGGCAGCGCGACCTCCCGGCTTCAATACCCGGAACACTTCATCGAAAAGTTGTCGGCGATCCTGCTGCCGAACCAAGTTCAGCACGCAGTTGGAAACCACACAATCGACCGACCCAGATTGAACCAACGGACTCTGTTCCCGTAATTCTTCTTCAGCGAAGCGGGACTGTACCCAATCTTGCGGCGAACGGATGGGGGCGTCGTCGAGCCTTTTGCCCAACAAATCGAGATTCAGTTTGAGGTCCTGAATCATGCCGTAGCGGAAATCGACGTTGGCATAGCCGAGGCGTTCTACCATTTCGCTCTGGTATTTGCGTGCCAGGGCCAGCATCTCCGGGTTGCAGTCGACTCCGATAATCTTCCCTCTCTCACCAACGACCTGAGCCAGGATGTAACAAAGTTTCCCGCCGCCGGAACCGAGGTCCAGCACCGTTTCACCAGCATTCACGTAGGGGCTGGGATCGCCGCAGCCGTAATCCTTGTCGATGATTTCCTGCGGGATGTTCGACAAATAGTTGCCAGCGTAGGACACCGGGCAACAGAGCGCAGCTTCCACCGTATTGGAAGCCGCCGCATATCGCTGATAAACGGACGATTCAATTGATGGGGCGATGGAGTCGGAAGGAGATGACATCACTTGAGTTCCATAAGGTATTCGCGGAGAGCAACATTCTGCCGCATTGTGCCCGAGTCGGCCAGTCAGTTGTGTGAGGTGGTTCACACTGGGCAGGTTGTTGGCAAAGAGTTGGGCGCGCCTTCCCATGTGTTGAAGATTACTCACCTTCGAGTATTAACAACAGTTTCGGTTCGGTTGGGGAGTCGGGCAATCGACAGAAAGGGATTCCTGCGGACAATCGCAACGTGGCTCAATGGTCCCCCTCCCATTGTCAGATTATTCGAAGGATGAATGGATATGGACTCAGTCGGTGTAGAAACCTCGCAGGAAGACCATGTGGAAATCTCGCGACTCCGCGAAAGAGCCCGCCGCAGTTTCGTTTCTCCCGAAACGGCGCGAAGCGATCGACAAGCAGTCTGGCGAAAACGATTTCGGAGCGACGTCCGCCGCTGGATTCGCTTGTATGATTCCGTGGGACAGCGCGACGGATTTCTGTGGCAATGGTGCCTGCATGGAATTGAACTGACTGCACTCCCCTGCATCACCCCAGACTGGAGGGACAGCCTATGCGACACCAAACTGCTCTCCGTCATCATCTGCGTCCTGTTTGATGACATTGCAGATTGTGGAGAGCGAGCTGAGCGACTTTCGTCACTGCTCAATGTCTGTGGTCAAGGTTCCCTGTCTGCCGACGCACAAGCAGCCGAGGCGGAGAACCTGACGGAACACGAGTATTTGTACCGTCAGGTTGTGGAAGAGCTGTGGGGTGACTATGTCACCCGTGTCTCGCAACTGCCTCACTTTCACGAGTACGAGCCGCTCTGGCAGTTCGATTTGGGACAGTTCTTCAACGCCATGCGTTATGGGCATTTGGCGAATCGATTTCCCGCATTATTGAACTCAACAGAGCACGACGTGTATTCGCCACACAACATGCTTATGGTCAGTTTCTCGACGCTGGACCTCATGGCCTCGCCGCCGTTGCCTGAAGAAGAACTGGGAGCATTGCGCGAAGCCATTTGGCACAGTCAGGCGATGGGACGGGTGGGGAATATTCTCAGCACATGGAGACGTGAGATTAAAGACCGCGACTACACAGGCGGAATTTTCTCCCGCGCTTTACGTGCGGGAAAGGTGACACTCGATGAATTGAACACACTGACGGGTGAGGAAATTGAAGAACGAATTCGGCAGTCGGGACAAGAAGCCGTGCTCCTAGAGAAATGGGAGCGACACCGGAAGTGCTTCCTGGAATCGGCCGAGGCGGTAACCAGTCTCGACATGCAAACATTACTCGAAGGACACGACCGCTTCTTTGAAATGCATTTGCAAAGTGTTGGACTAATATAGCCATCGGCAGAGCCGCAACCTCCCGATGGATTGACCAGAGGGAGACCAGGAATTGTTTCGGCTTTTGTATCAGCGACTCGGTGAACACTATGTGTTGGCCGTTTACTTCCTGACGCGACTGTTCGCAGTCGCCGTCGGCTGCTGCTGCATTGTCTACGTCAACTGGACGCTTGGTCTCACCGGCGAAGCCTGCCAGACATTCATTCTGGCAGCACTTATTGCCATTTCTCTTTCGGTTATTGCGTCGACTGGATTAGCTCATCTGCTTACTCCGAATCTGCGGGCGTGTCTGCGGCAACGTCGTTCGAATATCCCGGTCGACTCGAAATTAGTGGCGCAGGCCATTCAGGAAGCTGTCCTGTTTCCCGGCCAGATTGCATTCTGGGAGTCATGGATCGATCCACTCACGTCGATTGCTCCCATTTGCCTGATGCTGCATTTCGACGGCATTCCCTTGCTGACGCTCGTGCAGGTGTGTGTGGCAGGATTCCTCGGTTTGGCGTCCATCATCCTCGGGACGTTCTTGTGGTCAGAAATTGGAATGCAGGTGGTCGTTCGCGACTTGCTGACCAACGCGTCCACCGAAGTGGAGTTCGACAAGTTTCCTCAGTCGAGCCTGGGGCGGAGACTCGAAGTCGGCTTCAGCGTCACCATTCTGTTTACTGCCGTCATGATTGGTGGACTGGCTATCCAACGCGCCATTCGAATTCAAAGTGCGCCAGAAACTGCGGCGATGGAACTGGAGGCACTAAAGCAGCAAACCGTGACCATTACCCTCGTGGCTGTCGCGGCGGGACTTTTACTGGCACGACTGCTTTCCGCTTCAGTGACACACCGCATTCAGAAAATGCTGGTCGCGATGAAGTCGGTCGCGACGGGAAACCTGCAACTGCGGCTGGAACCAACAGGCACTGATGAAATTGATCGACTCGGCAGACAGTTCAACATCATGGTGAATCAGTTGGCACAGAGTGATCAGGAACTGCGAGAATTCAATTCACAACTAGAGCAAACCGTCAACAAACGGACCAAGCAGTTGCGGGAGTCGGTTGAACAGTTGGAACAATTGGACCGCTTAAAAACGCAGTTCGTCTCCAACGTCAGCCATGAATTGCGCACGCCATTACTCATGGTGCTATCGCCGCTGGCACAGTTGAAGAAGCAGGTCAGCCCGGATGCTGGCGAATCGACTAACCTCATTAACGTGGCCGAAGTAAATGCTCGGCGACTGCTGCTGCAGATTAATCAACTGCTTGACTTTTCGCAGGTGGAATCGGGCGCCGTTCGCTTACGCGTTGAGCGCATCGACGTGACACGATTTATGCGGTCGCTTGCGGAAATGGCCCGGCCGTTTGCCGAGCATCGTGGCATACAGCTGAATTTGGATGTGCCACGCGAGTCAATCTACATCGCCGCCGACCCGGAAAAGCTGGACTCCGTCATTCGCAATCTTCTGTCGAATGCCATTAAGTTCACGCCGCCAGGGGGTACTGTTTCACTGACGGCGTGTGAATTCGAATTTCCTGGCGGTTGTGGCGTGCGTATGGAAGTGCGCGACACAGGGCCGGGAATCGAACCGGAAGATTTGCCAAAACTCTTTCGCCGCTTCTCACAACTCGATGGGTCGACGTCACGGGAGTTCGCCGGGACGGGTTTGGGACTTGCACTCGTTAAGGAACTTGTGGAACTGCATGGAGGGACCGTCGGCGTCGACAGTCCACCCGGTGCGGGGGCGACCTTCTTTGTCGAATTACCAGCCGGAATTCCGGCTGACGTTAACTCTGTCGAATGGGCTCCCGACTCGTCGCTCCTGCAGGGAGGTGGCTTTGCTGAGTTTGAGCAGGTATCCGCGTTTGAGGAATCGTGCGATGCGTATCAAGCTGACGAACAGGATATTCGCCCCGTAATCCTGGTCGTCGATGACAACGCCGAAGTGCGCGCCATGTTTCGACGCATCCTCAGCGAGAAGTATCAGGTGGCGGAGGCCGTCGACGGTGAGCACGGCTGCTCCGTAGCTCGACTCGCACTGCCCGATGTCATCATCTCAGATGTCATGATGCCCAAAATGAACGGGCATGAGTTCTGTCAGGCAATCAAGTCCGATCCCCTGACAGCGGCCATCCCATTCATCCTGGTGACCGCACGTGCCCGCGTGGAAATGCGAGTCGAGGGGCTCGATGCCGGCGCAGATGACTATTTGCCCAAGCCATTTGAAGAAGAAGAACTCCACGCGCGAATTCGATCCCTCCTGCGAATTCGGCAAATGCATGTTGAGTTAGCTCGGCAAAACGAGCAATTGAGAGTCGCACTGGAAGAACGCGAACGGATGCAGGCTCAACTGGTGCAGTCAGAGAAGCTGGCATCCATGGGGCAACTGGTGGCGGGACTCGCACATGAAGTGAACAACGCAATTAATCCCGTTTGCTCAGGGACGATGATTCTGAAGAAGCGGCTCACAACCGTACGGGATAAGTTTGCCCAACGCGGGAACGACATGGACGTTGAAACGGAAATCCTGCTAAAGACCTTGAAACTCACAGAAACAATTGCTCAAAGCGCTCAGCGAACGGCCCAAATCGTGGACGACATGAAGCAATTTGCCCATCCCGGTTCAGGACAATTGGCTGACTTCGATTTGCGCAAAATGCTGCAGACGGTCACTAATTTGCTTCGGCTTCAGTATCGACATGCCTCCGTCAGCGATGCCGATGAGCTTACCGGAAGCTTGAGTCACGGAGTCACCATTAAGCTTCATTTCGGTCATCGCTCCTCGGCCTATGGTCCCTACACAAAAATCGACCAGGTGTTTCTGAACATCATTGGAAATGCGATTCAAGCTGTCGGAGAACGAGGAAACATTGACATTTTCACTGAAGAGAATGAGGACGGCTGGCTCGTACGAATTTGCGATGATGGTCCCGGCATCCCCGCTGCAATACAGTCGAAAATCTTTGACCCATTCTTCACGACGAAGCCACCAGGTCAGGGGACGGGGCTCGGCTTGTCAATTTGTCATAGTCTTGTGACAGGAATTGGAGGAAGTCTGACCTGTCGCAGCGAGGATAGCGGTGGCACTGAATTTGCCATTCGCATCCCGCGTGAAGTACGCTTCGTTGAGAAAGAGCACGCGACCGCGTAGGTCCAGTCATCACAATCGGGGACGTGTCGATGTTGTGACCACCTGCTAATTGCCTCGCCCTCTAAGGCGTGAAATTCAAGGGCAAGTCTGAGCTGGCGCCATTCGATAATTACTCGGGGCTGAGCCATTCCCCTGAAGCAAATGTGGACAGATGAGCGATCGCAGACATGTCCTTTACGTCGACGACGAAGAGGCAAACCTCATAGTCTTTGAACTGGCGTTCGAAGATGTTTTCGAAGTGCACACGGCCACGTCGGCTGCTGAGGCACTGGAAATCATTGAACGCATTCCCATTCCCGTCGTCGTTGCCGATCAACGAATGCCGGAAATGACGGGCGTCGAAATGTTCATGCGGCTGCGTGCGAAGTATCCGCATATCCAGCGTATCATTCTCTCTGGTTACTCCGACTCCGACGCAATTATTGACGCAGTCAATCAGGGACAGGTCTTTCAGTTTTTGAAGAAGCCGTGGTCGCAGGTCGAACTGCAAACGGTGTTGAAACGCGCCATCGATGCGCACGATCTCATTGTGCAGAACTCCGTGCTGACCGAACGGATTGTCATGGCGGAACGGACTGCCAGTCTGGGCAAGGCCGCTGCGGAAATTGCCCATGAAATGGGGAATCAACTCAATTTGCTGCCACTCGTCGAAGTCATTGAAGATGAATATGCCGATGATGAGCAGCTCGTTGAACTTGCTGATATGGCCCGGCAAACGCATGATCGGCTCTCGCGGCTCATCAACGAAATCAAGAATTTCGTTCGGCGCGACTCGACCCCCAACGCCGCCGTCGCCGGGCACACTCATCACATCGACCTCGGACAGTGCGTGCGCGAGTTGATGTCGTTCCTGCGGTTTCATCGCAGCATTCCGACGGACAGCGTGCAGCTCAAGTTGAACGTTTCGAAGGCGCCTATCTGCGGCGATCCTTTCAAGCTGCAGCAGGTGCTCGTCAATTTGCTCGCCAACGCGGCCCACGCCATTGAGGACCGAGCCGATGGCCGCATTGAACTGAAACTCGAACATTCAAACGAAGCATTTCATTTGAGCGTTTCAGACAACGGCTGCGGCATACCCAAAGAGGTGTTGCCGCACATTTGGGAACCGTTCTTCAGCACCAAAGGCAACGTCGGTACGGGGCTGGGCCTGGATGTCGTGCGAAACATTGTAGTGGCCCATGGCGGAGTCATTCATTGTGAAAGCCTTCCGAATCAAGGCACGACGTTCACCATCGATTTGCCAATCCATGAACACGAACCGAGTCAATCACACATTCTCGAAGACGAAACCGTCGAGCTTTCCATTGGCGACACTCGCATCATGAAGGTGGAGGAACGAGCCCGCTTGGGTGATTGAAAGCGTCGTACCAACGGTTCAAGCATGTCGTGCGACCAATTCACAATGTGCGCGGCTTTTCTCATGGACCCTCAGGGGGTACTCTGCTCGCTGTAGAGCAGTATTCTCTTGACTCACTGAGATCCCCATGAATCGACGCGAATTTGCCGCAAGTGCCGCTGGAGCACTTGCCGTTTCCCTCTTGAATACCGCTCCAACTCAGGCGGCCCCCGAAAAACAGAAACGACGTCCGAATCGTATTGCTGTATCGACGTATTCCTACTGGCGCTACCGCCCCGATACGAAACTGTCGATTGAAGAATGCATCGACCTCGCGGCGGAGACGGGATTCGATGGCGTTGAAATTCTGCACATTCAAATGCAGGACGAGTCGAATGCGGCGCTGCAAAAAATCAAACAGCGTGCGTTCTCGCATGGCCTGGATTTATGTGGATTCTCAACGCATCAGTCGTTCGTTTCTCCAGACAAGGCGTTTCGTGACAAAAACATTGACCACACGCTGAAATGCATTGAGCTGGCCTACGCTCTCGGCATCCCCACCATTCGGGTCAACACAGGCCGCTGGGGGACGTCAAAAGATTTTGACGAACTGATGGCCAACAAGGGGATTGAACCGCGGCTCGAAGGGTACACAGACGAAGACGGATTCGGCTGGGTCATCGACAGTTTGACCAAGTGCCTGAAGAAGGCTGAGGAGTGCGGTGTTGTGCTGGGACTCGAAAACCACTGGGGGCTCGGTCGAACCGCCGATGGTGTGCTGCACGTCATCGATGAAATCAAATCCCCCTGGCTCCGGGCCACGCTCGACACCGGCAACTTCCTCGAGCGCCAGTACGAGCAATACGCCCAAATGGCTCCCTACACCGTGTTTGTGCAGGCCAAAACGTATTATGGGGGCGGAACCTGGTACGATCTCGACATCGACTACTCACGAGTAGCCCAAACGCTCGCCGACGTCGATTACCGTGGCTACATTTCCCTGGAATTTGAGGGGGAAGAATCCCACGAAACGGCCATTCCGAAGAGCCTGGAAATGCTCCGGAAAGCATTTGGCTAGAAATACGGCCCGCTGGATCATTTCAGCGGGGCGCACTACCATGCGGGGCAGAATTGGCACTCGCAAACCTAATACACTTTCCGCCAACACGCGACAGACATGAAGATTCACGAATATCAGGCCAAGAAGTTGTTTTCTGAGGCAGGCGTTGCCATTCCGAATGGAATTGTCGTCAAAGATCCGGCCGATGCTGCCAAGGCTTTTGCTGAACTCGGAACACCCGTTGTCGTGGTGAAGTCGCAAATCCACGCTGGTGGACGTGGAAAAGGACGCTTCAAAGAACATCCTGAACAGGCTGGCGTCGTTCTAGTCAAATCTCCAGAAGATGCTGTTGCCAACGCTGAGCGGATGCTGGGCTCGACTCTGGTCACCATTCAAACCGGCGACGAGGGGAAGCAGGTCAACACGCTATACATCGAGCAGGGTCTCGATATCGCCAAGGAACTCTACCTGGCCATTATTGTCGACCGTGAAGTCGGCAAGCCAATGATTATCGCGTCGACCGAAGGGGGCATGGCCATTGAAGAAGTGGCCCACGAGCATCCGGAGAAAATCGTCAAAGAACACTTCGATCCCGGTATTGGCCTGCAACCGTATCAGGTGCGGAAACTTTCGAACGCCCTCGGATTCAACGCCGTCACGCAGAAGTCGGCCTCGGTCTTCCTGCCCCGCATGTGTGAGTTCTTCGTGAAGAACGACTGCAGCATGGCGGAGATTAATCCTCTCATCATCACCGGTGACGGACAACTCCTCGCACTCGATGCAAAGGTGACCTTCGACGACAACGCTCTGTTCCGTCACAAGAACTTTGATGAACTGCGAGATAGCAGCGAAGAAGAGCCGGCCGAAACCCGTGCCCAGGCTGCTGGACTCAGCTATGTGAAACTGGATGGCGAAATTGGGTGTCTGGTGAACGGGGCTGGACTGGCGATGAGCACCATGGACATCATCAAACTGCATGGCGGTGAGCCTGCCAACTTCCTCGACGTGGGCGGCGGAGCGAATGTTGATCAGGTCACTGAAGCATTCCGGATCATTCTGGACGACAAAAACGTCAAGGCAATTCTCGTCAACATCTTTGGCGGAATTATGCAGTGCGACACCATCGTGGAGGCCCTGCTGGTCGCCTACGACAACATTGGAATTACCGTTCCTCTGGTGGTTCGCCTGGAAGGAACCAATGTCGACAAGGCCCGCGAAATGCTCAAAGCGTCTGGCAAACAGATTATTACCGCCAACAATTTGAGTGACGCTGCCCAGAAAGTCGTGGCGACGCTGGCCTGACCGATCACAAAAATCAGTGGCTTCCGATGCAAAATCGTCTTGTCGCCTTGACGGAGCTTTGTAAAATCGGCAAAGTCTGGGTGGAGATTGTGGATTGCTAGCCATTCCACAGAACCACCCAACTTGCTCAGTGACAAGGAAGTGCGTCATTTAGGTCGAATCGAAAGCTCTCGTCCCATCCGTTTGGAACAGGAAGTGCTTTCATTCGAGATGACGATAGGCAGCCCATTACCTACCTCAGTTGGCTGCGTAATTTTGCCCACCAGGTTGTTCTCAAGGAGAGATTCACAATGAAGAAGTTTCTGGCTACCGTTGCTGCTGTTGCGTGCCTTGCATCTGTCAGCTTCGCTGAAGGTCTTGCCACCGGTTCCGCTGTTGATGCGTTCTACGTGAAGGACGTCACAGGCCCAGCTGCTGGCGAAAAGCTCTGCTATCGTTGCCGTTATGGCGCGCGTCCCGTTGTCAGCATTTTCACCCGCAAGGTGGATGACAACGTCGCGTCGCTCATTAAGCAGGTGGACGCCACTGTTGGTCAGAACTCCAACAAGAAAATGGCCGCTTTCGTCGTCATGCTGACCGACAATCCTGAAGGTCAGGAAGGCGCACTGAAGAACGTTGCTTCCTCCAAGGGAATCCAGAACACTCCGCTCACCGTGTTCGACGGTGAAGCCGGTCCTGGTGCTTACAAAATCCAACAGGACAGCGAAGTCACTGTCATGATGTGGGTTGGCGGCAAGCTGCAGGTCAACGAAGCTCTGAAGGCTTCCGATTTGACCGAAGCACGCGTTGCAGCCCTCGTTCGTGACACTGCCAAGATTCTCAACTAATTGAGAATTTGAACTTCTCGTGTTCAATGCAGACAGGCCCGTTCCAGAAATTCTGGAACGGGCCTTTCGCGTTTTTTGCGAGGACCGACCGACCATTCACACAGCGTATTGGCTGCGATGCGTCCACAATATGGTGGGTTACGTCCTAATCATCGACGACCAATTGGGCGTGCGGGTGGGCGCTGTCGAATGTCTCCCGCATACGCCGGGTGCTGACGTGAGTATAGATTTGAGTTGTCGTCAAACTTTTGTGTCCGAGCAGTTCCTGCACGGCACGCAGGTCGGCTCCACCATCAAGTAGGTGCGTAGCAAAGCTGTGCCGCAAAGTGTGGGGCGAGGTAATTGAGTCCAGCCCGACCTGCTTGATGTACTTCTCCAGCATGCGACCGACACTTCTTGTCGTGAGTCGAGTACCAAAGCGATTCGTGAAAAGCGGTCCACTGGCCCGAGTGTCTGCGGCACCGGCAACTTCCCTGACCGCCATCCAGCGTGAAAGGGCCTTGGACGCGTAGCTGCCAATGGGAGCAACTCGTTCCTTCTTTCCTTTGCCAAAGACCCGCAGGATATTGGCGGTTTGATCCCAGTGGTCCACATTCAGGCCGACGAGTTCCGCAACACGCAATCCGGCAGAGTACAACGTTTCCAGAATGGCCCGGTCCCGGAGTCCTTGCGTGGTGTTCGCTGGAGGAGCTTCGAGGAGACTGGCGACCTGTTCCGTTGTGAGAAAGTGCGGCAGCTTGCGTCCCACACGCGGCGTCCGCAAGGCAGCAGCCGGGTTGGATTGTGTTAGCCCTTCCCTGGTAGTGTACCGGAAGAAACTGCGAAGAGCCGCCAGTCGACGGGCCGTAGTGGAACGGGCGTACTGGCACTCGTGCAAATAAGCCACATATCCACGCAGCACTGGCATGGTCAGTTGCGATGGTTCAGGAACGGCGCCGACTCGATCCTGCAGATAATCGTAGAAGCTGTTGAAGTCTTCGCGGTACGACTTGAGTGTTAACTCAGAAGCGTTTCGTTCGAGTTTCAGTGAGCGGAGGAATCCTTCGACAGCGGTTTCCATGGGACTTCAGCGGGATGAGGAATCGTGAGGTGTTGGCCGACTGGGGATTCCGTTCCAAATCGTTGGCGGTGACTTCGATCCCTGGGATTCTTTGGATGTGCGTTCCGTTGTTGTGGTTTGTTTTCTCCAGATGCGTCCGTGTCACGCGACGCGGCGAAAGTCGTCGGGACGGTCATCTTGGGGCGTTCCCTGACCTTTTCGCACACGTTGGCTCAGCACTGCAGCGTCGTACCAGCTGAAATTCAGTTCAGGATCGGCGGCGAAACGTCCCAGTGTCTGCAGCAGTTGCGGCAGGCTGTTCTCGTCGTACATGAAGACGTACCGCTCACCATCCTTCACAAGCGCCAGTACGTTCAAATCTTTATCCATGACCGACTTCCTGCCTTCACTGGGATCATTCACACGCCCGTAGGGACGCGAAATGACATGCCACACCATCTGGAGATATCGGTGGCTGAGGGGGAGTGGTGTCGAGGAAAAGTTGGCCAGAGCCGTTTGATTGACCAGAGCACTGGAAATCTGTCGCTACGACGTGAACTCCACCGTGCTCTACTCGTCAAACGTTGCGGCTCTGGTAAGAACCAACGCTTGTATCGAGTTTTCGGCGGATATCAGGGTGTGCCAGCTCGTCGAATGCAGGCCCAATAGCCGCCGTCAACGGGTTGGCCGGGTAAGGAGAGATGTTCTTCCTCGACGGTGAGTTCGTCACGACCAGAAATGATGGCGTCAACAACTTCGCGGTTTTCGGCTCGTTCGATGCTGCAGGTCGAATAGAGAATTCGACCGCCAGGACGAACCAGTTCCGTTGCCTTCAGTAGTAACTGATGCTGCAAAGCGACAAGCTCATGCAATGATTCCGGAGTGAGCCGCCAGCGGACTTCAGGACGCTTTCCTAGCACGCCGGTGTTGGAACATGGCACGTCCACAAGGATTGCGTCGTATGGCCCATTGGGGATCTTTTGACCCTCACGCCCAATGACTACTGTTTCAACACACTTCAGCCCCAGCCGCATGGCAGACTGTTTGACGAGCGCCAGCCGTTCCGGAACGACATCACAGGCGACAACGGTCCCATTGTCCTGCATTCGTTCCGCGATATGCATGGTCTTCCCGCCAGGCGCGGCGCACAAATCGAGTATGCGCTCGCCCGGTTTTGGACTGAGTCGATCAACCACCTGCATGGCCGTTTCGTCCTGCACCGAGAACCAGCCTTCCGCAAACCCTTCAACGGAATCAACCGCCAATGTCTCGTTGAGCCGAAATGCTTCCGCAAGCTCTCCATGTTCCCAATCAATACCAGCCTCGGTCAATGCGGTGGCCACTTTGTCTCGACCACTTCGCAGCGGATTGACCCGTAATCCCACAATTCCCGGCGTGTCGAACCAACCTCCCATGCGGAGGATTTCGTCGGGGCTGATGGAATCAAGCCAGCGTGCCACGAGCCACTCGGGCAGACTCACAGCAGCGGACAAATACCCTGCCGGATTCGTTTTGGGATGCGGAAGCACGGCCCGCTCGAAGCGGATGGAATCGGCTTGGGTCTCCTTTCCGGGTGAGGAACGCGGAATGGTGAATTCATCCGCGTCTGCGAAAGACGACAACATCGGGGCTGATTCGACTTCGCGAAGAATGGAACGCAGAATTCCATTCACCATCGACGTTGCAGCAGGCTTTCCCTTCTGGCGACACAATTGCACCGATTCATTTACAGCCGCGTGCGAGGGAATGCGGTCGAAAAACAGGATCTGATTGATGCCCATGCGAAGAATGAGATGGACACCGGGATCGAGTTCCCCGAGCGGGCGTGAACAGTAAGCTGACAACACGGTGTCGAGAGTCGCCTGTCGACGGATGGTGCTGCAGGCCAAATCGGTGGCGAGGCGGCGTTCCAGAACAGGAATGTTGGACTGCTCAAATAATCGGTCCAGCGTACGACTGACAAACACGCCCCGTTTTTCGAAGGCGAGGATGGCGTCATAGGCGAGTTCGCGGGACGTCGACGAATTGGATTTTGGGGCGTCCCCTTTACGTCGATTTCGTGACGAGTTGGGGCGACGTCCACTTTGTCTGGGACTACGTGATTCAGCATTCATTGAGAGTGATTGTCCCCAAACAATTTCGCCGCCCACTGACGAAGGTTTGTCAGTGGGCGGCTCTGTAACTTACCTCAGAGACAATTTCAGAACGGCTTACTTCTGAACTGTCAAATTCCCTTTCAACGCGGCGACATAGTCGAGTGCTACGTTGACGATTTCGTTGTTGTAGTAGCCTTCTGGGAAAATCGGAGCGTTGGGATCGGGTATTTTCGGTTCATCTTCGGCACCGTTTTCCTTTTCCGCAGCTTCGTCTTCTGCCCGTTCGGCACGCATTTTCTCTTCGTTCAGCGAAACGGCTGTTCGTTCCTTACGCTCCAAGAACCGCTTGATGGCTCGCTCCAGCTTCTGGAAGTCTTCGTTCTTGTTGACGCGGGCTTCGCTGTTCTGCTGCAGGTCAGCAACAATGCGAGCATTGATACTCGAGTTCGGTGAAAATGCAGCGCTGCTAATGCGATCAAACGGCAAGGCGTTGTCGAGGAACGACTCGCCCAAATCGAAATGATCGATGAGCGACGGCAATACCACGTCAGAACGAACACCGAGGTTTTGCGTGCTGTCACCACTCACCCGATAGAACTGCTGAATGGTCAACTTCAGCTTTCCACGGTCGGCAGACTGCACGAAGCGGAATGGGGAACGCGGCGAAACATCCAAGAGGTTTTGGACGGTGCCTTTGCCGTGCGTGGTGGTGTCACCAATAATCAGACCACGTTTGTAGTCCTGAATGACCCCAGCAAAAATCTCGGAGGCCGAAGCGGACAGTCGATTGCAAACGACAACCAGAGGTCCAGCATACAGCACACCGGGCTGTTCATCATCCAGAGGCTGCACGGCACCCGTGGGGGCTTTCACCTGCACGACAGGACCACGATCAATAAAGTGTCCCGAGATTTCAATTGCTTCGGTCAAGCTTCCGCCACCGTTATCCCGCAGATCGATGACAACGACATCGACGCCACCCTGATTGCGGAAGTCGGCGAGAACACGGGCGACATCCACTGCGGCACTTTTGAAGCCTTCAGTGCCGTCGTTGGCTCCGGCGAAGTCGCGGTAGAACGAAGGGATGCTAATCACACCGACGCGACCACCGCGTCCGACTCGATCATCTCCGTTGATGATTTCGCCTTTGACTTCGGAGTCTTTCAGCTCAATTTTCTGGCGGGTCAAAGTAATGAGTTCGGACTCTTCACTCTTGGCATGTCGCACCTGCAAACGAACCTTGGTCCCTCGTGTACCGCGAATCATGCGGACGACATCACTGAGCTTCATTTCGTAGATGTCGACCATCTCGCCTTCTTCCTGCCCGACGGCGAGGATTTTGTCGTTTACCTGGATACGTCCATCTTCGCCAGCAGCACCTCCGGGAACGACCGAGGCCACAATGGTGTATCCGTCGTCGGAGCGGAGTGATGCTCCAATTCCATCGAGGCTGAGCTTCAGTTGGATTTCGAAGTCTTCCCAGGTACGGGGAGACATGTATTGCGAGTGAGGATCGAAACAGGTTGTCAGCGCGGTGAGGTAGGTTTCCAACTGCTCCATGGTGCTGTACTTGTCGATGAGCAACTGGCTGTTGCGGTACCGCTTGTGCAAGCGTGTCCGCGTCTCTTCGAGGTCTTTCTCGTCCAGTTTGGCTTGCAGGAATTCGAACTTCAGCCGCCGTCTCCACCGGTCCTGCATTTCATTGGCCGATTTGGCCCAAGTGGTTTTTTCCGGATCGGTTTCGAGCGTTTCGTCGAGCGTGAAATCGAAATTCTGTTCGTCAATGAGCTTAAAAGCCTGTTCGGTCTGAGCGTCGAGACGTTCGCGATAGCGCTGGAAAACGTCGTATCCGAACTGCACATTTCCTTCTTTGAGTTCGTCGTCGAGAATGAGGCGGCTCTTGGAGAATTCGTCGATGTCCGACTGCAGGAAATACAGCTTGGCTGGATCGAGTGCCTTGAGATAGGCATCAAGCAATTTCGAGGAAATCGCATCATCAATGGGGGAACGACTCAAATGATGCTGCGAAATCATTTTCGTCAGCAGTCGCGCCGTATCCTGATCGGGTGGATCAGCAGAGGAAAGCCGTTCGGCGAAGAAAGTGGAGAGTCCCAGTATCCCGAGGCCGACTGCGAGCAATCGACGCGCACGAAACAGCTTAAACTGTGCCATGATATTGCCTGTGTGGTTCAAATCGGATGGCGGACTCGAACAACGAGGTTCGCCACCGAGATTTACAAGGATGTTGTGGAGACCTCATCAACATTGCTTTCGCAATCCGTAGACAAGCTCTCTGGATATTATGCTAGTCCAAGGGGGCAAACACGGCAAGATGCGGTTTTGCAACTCCTCGCGACGCCAGCAATTACCGCGTGTACGGCTCCACATCCAGATCGCGAAGCTCGACCGAGGCGCCACGTTGAATGAAGTTGATTTCCACAATTAACCGCTTTTTTCCTCGTCTTTCAACGACTGTCCCAATGACGCCTTCCATGGGACCGCTCTTCACGCGAACCGTATCTCCCGGCTGCAATTGCCCTTCGGGCGTGAGGTCAATGCCCGCTTCAATGACCTGCCGGATGCGTTTCAAATCGTCAAGTAGCGAATTCTGCCCACCCTTAGGCACCTCAATGCAGCGGGCAATGCAGTTGGTCGTCAGTGCCGCGAGGCGGTCCTGTGGCGTCCCAAAAACAAACACATAGTTGGGAAAAAGCAGGATTTGACTCGTTCGCATGCGTCCAGCGGGCGACCGATACTGTCGGCTGAAGGTCGGCGAATAAAACGCGACTCGATGCTTTTCCAACTGCCGGGCCAGACTCTTTTCCCGCTTCGGGAGCGTGTGCATGACCCACCAGTCACCTTCTCCAAACCAGTCACGATCCAGGAGGTCTGGCGGGTATGAGTCGGACTCCTTTGCAAGAATCGGCATGACTGACAATCGATTTCCGGGCCCATCCAATACGTAAGCGACACTTAAGCGTAGCGATTCGGATTCCAATCACGGGCTAACTGGGTGAGTTGATCGAGAACTTCACGGGATGTGGCGGTCGCCACAATGCCGGGTAACCGCAGCATGTCGGCACGGTCGTCCATCCAGCTCTCGCTGAAATTCACCGGCTGACCATTGTGCACCCACACGCTTTCGCCCCCCAGTACCCGAGCGATATGTAGCGACACGGGATAGTCATAGATATTTGGCGTATGAATGAGCGATCCCACAAACTCACCGCTGGCCATGAGCGGATAAATACTGCCGGGCATTTCGTCGGGTGCGAACCCCTTCAGTCCCAATTTGGTAACAAGGTCTGCACGAGCCGGGTCTTCCGTCTGAAAACCAATGAGGTAGACATTGTTTTCTACAGGTGTCGGCAATGTGGATACTGGCTCGATTCGATCGAGACAGGTTTTCGCTGGAACATTCTTGTCGTCGGGGCCGCATTTCACGGTTTGATCATAGACCTGAGTCCACGTGCCGGTTGGTCCGGCATCGGGGGCGTAGACGAGAGAATAGACCACGGTCGAAACCGTTCGGACGTGCAACATGACGGCCCACCCGTCGCCTGAGCGATCGCGAAACTGCTTCGTTCCATCGATGGGGTCCAAGGCGATGATGTACTCCCCCTCAGTGGCAAACGCTGCCAAATCGCCGTTTTCTTCTTCCGCTTCCATACGACACTGGCGGAACAGTGGTGAGCGGTCGCGTAGTCCAGCGACCAACAGTTCCTGAAGAGAAATGTCGGCCAGCGTGAGCGCGTCAGTATTGGCATTGCCGGAAGACTTCCCTTCCAGGCTAATGTTGAACTGACGAAGACGCTGCCCCACCGCACCGGCCCAACGCAGGAGGTCTGGCGTTTCTTCGCGTAATGCCTCAATGAGTTCCGATTCGAACGACATAAGTGTGGTTATACAATTCTCAGGTTCAGTTGTGGGTGGCACAGACATTCCTGTCTGTTGTTGTCCAAGCTGGGGCGATGTCCAAGAACACCTGAACAGCGTTCCGTTTTGCTGCCCGACTCGTCACGAGGAGATCGCTGCCCCGTTACAACGGTGCCGAAATCTCAAGCAATTCAACCGCCGGGTTGTGGTTACACACAATGGTGGCCAGCCGACCATAAGTCGTTTGACCTTCTTCCATTTTTAGTACATCTGCCAAACCCGGTCCGGCCTGCACTTCAATAATCGACTTCAGGTCGATGTGACGCAGAACATTGTGGGTGATGAGCACGCGTCCCAGTGGGATTTGACCCTCCAGGATTTGCTCCCGGACTGCCTTCGTGACGTACTGAAAGTGGAAGCGAACAATTCCGAACTGTACCGGAATGTCGGTTCCACTTTTCGTCAGCAGGATTTTCCGCTGGTACAGGTCGCCGTCCAGGTTCTGGTCCAGCACATGCACGTCGACTGAGCAGTTGTGGTACTGCTCCATGGTCACCGTCATATGATGCTCATGCACAAGCATCCGCTTGTACGGTTCGGGCGTTTCGGCATTGGGAACATGCCGCGCCGACTGAACCATCGGCTTCTCGCCAGGAAACAGACCAATGAGGTAATTGAATTCTTCGAGTGGAGTCACAGATTCGGCACTATTGGAATAGACAACGGTTCATCAGAAAGTGTTTCCCGACAGTGTACTCCAGTCGGCTCCACAACGCCAAGAAGTCGCCCATTTCCACGTGACGACAAACATTGATTTGAATTCGGACACTTCAGAAATCGAAAAAACGCCGCTCAAGCAATCTGCCTGAGCGGCGTCATTGTGTTGCACCAGAATTCCCGTAGAGAACTATGGCGTGGTAACGGTACCACCGGCGGTGAGGGAACCGAGGTTGATGAACACATCGGCCAGGATGTCGATGTTGCCACCAGCCGAAACGACTCGGCTCGAAGTCAGGGTCAACTTTCCGCCGGCATTGTTCCAGTCAACATTTCCACTAGCGGTAATGTTGCGAATGATGAAGTTATCGGCGGTCGACACAACATTCAGATCGCCGATGGCGTCGGAGTTTCCAATTTCACCGCCAAGAATGGCACGTCCGGCACCACTGTTGATGGTCAAATTGTGGGGGCCATTAATTGTGCCGGTAAACTGCGTGTAGTTGGTTGATGTGTTGCCGGACATGATCGACACGTTGCCACTGAGGGTTACGGGACCAATGAACTGGATATTGACATTCGACGTCACATCGCCAGCCAGGTCAATGCCGTTCGCTCGCACAACAACCTTGTTAGCAGAAACTCCGTTCAGCGACACCTGGTTAGTCGTGCTGGCACCAGACGAGTCGATTTGGAACGAACCGGCTCCTACGACATCGCCCAGGAAGCTCACCTGGTTGGCAGCACCGCCGTTGCCACGGACGAGGATGTTGTATCCGTTTGCGGCGACACCACCATCGACGATCAGGTCTTGACCAGGAGCGACTTTGAACAGGACGTTCCCCGTCAGGTCAATATTCCCGGTCAGGCTGATGCCGCCGGTCTGCGAGAAGACACCACCGTTCAGTTGAATGTCATCTGCGGTCAGCGAGACATCTCCCTGTGCAGTGACCGCACCAGGAGAGTTAAATCGCAGAGACCCGGCATTCGCGGTCAGGCTTGCAAAGCCACTTCCAACACCACCTGTGAAATCAACAATTGAACCTGGTGCACTCACGGAGGTGTGGTTTAATCCCCATGGGGCTGCGGCCGTTGGTGAACCGAAGTTCCCCACGACAGTCAGGGTACCACCAGCGTTGAGCTTCTCAATCATGACATCGCCAGTGCCAATTGCCGAGCCGAGGCTGGTGAACTGCAACGTGTTGTTGGCACGCAGCGTCAATGTTCCCATGCCCTGCTGAATGGAATCGCCCAGAATGAGTGTTTGACCAATCAGAGTGAGCGGCGCACCAACGTTGACGCTACCAGTCACAAGATTGTTGTCACCATCGGAACTGATGAGCAGTTGATTCGTCAGTCCGGAACCAACCGTCACCGAAGCGAAACCAGGTGTAATGAATTGCAGATCCGCCGCATTGACATTCTGATCACCAGCCGTGTTGCGGCGAATGGTCAGATTGCCGTCACCGGAAATGGTTCCTTGTGGGATGAAATCATTCGCATTGAATGTCGCGTCGCCACCATTCACGGTGACGTTTTGCGTCCGCACAATATTTCCGGAGGCAGTCAATCCGTTCAGCGGTGTGGTATTGCCGATGTCACCATCCAACTGAACCAGACCACCGGAAACCATGAGGCCGTGTGCACCGTTGATTGTGCTGGTGGCAATCACGGTTCCAGTACCGGCATTAACGTCGGAATTGCCAGCCAGCGTCACTTCCCCATCCAGTCGAATGGCCTGATTGACCGTCGAGATTTGTCCGCCAAGAGTAATGTTCTCACTTCGCAGCAGAAGTGCCCGACCTGCATTCAGGATGGGACCAGCAATATTAATTGTGTCGTTGCCTTCACCAACATCATTTCGAACGTCGAGACCTTCCGGACCGCCGTCCCGCAGACTGTGAACGGTGAGCGTGTCGTTACCGAGGTTCAGGTTCACAATAATGTTGTTAAACAGACCGACTGCTGTTGGATCGAACTCAATAATGTTCGGATCGGCATTCAGATCGTTTCCAACCAGTCCACCCAACGGATTCAGAGGAATAATGTCCTCCAGAATGTAGTGGCCGGTCATGGCGTCGAACGTAATGTGCAGGTCGTTGTGAACCGTTCCGTTGGCACCAATAATCAGACTTCCGCCAGCTGTCAGATTGACGTTGGCTGGTGTCGTGGTGTCGAGCGGTACTTCGTCATCAGTGACATCAATGGTGTCGGTGCCGTCGCTGAAGCCACCGGCAGAAGCCGTGATGGTCACCGTCTGCGTGCCGTCCAGAACGGCGTCATCGACTCCGGTCACTGTGAAGTTCGCCGATGCCTGACCATCGAGAATGGTGACGGTCATCGGAACCGAGGCCTCGCCAGTGTCGTTACTGGCTAGATTGACAATGAGGTTACCGACCGTCGAACCACTACGGGTCACGGTGGCACTGCTGCTGCCACCGTTTTCGCTCATGGAGGCGAGGTTGATGGACACCGTCAGCAGTATTCAGCACAGCCGCTGCAAAGCCGAAGTCGAGCGTGTTGTTGACATCACCACCCGGCTCCGTGCCGTAGTCGAGCGTGATGGCTTGTGAAGCCACATCAAAGCCAGCGACAATACTACCGTTGTTGTCGTTGTCCGCATTGTTGTCCGGATCGACAGCACCAGCGATTGGGACCTGAGTGGCAATGGCACCGCTGCGGAGCACTTCGACGATGTAATCGCCAGGTGCCAGGTTCGTGAACTCGTAACGACCGTCCTGACCAGCAATGTTTGAGGTAGTGGTTGAGGCGAGGAAAGCACCATCGGCTACCGTCAGTACACCGTCACCATTGTCGTGATAAATGCGGACAGTAATGCCGTTAACGGCCGTGTCAGTACCGAGGTCATAAACGGAGTTTGCACCAGTCTCAGACCAGACAGTACCACCCAGCGTGAGTGAGGCAACATTCGTGACGGTAGGATCGGCGGCTCCGCCAACGGCGGGGTCGTCTGTCGAAATCGGGGCGAGGGCGTCGGCGGTCAGTGTTCCTTGAGCCGAGAGGCTATTCGGAAGGCCGAAGCCTGTGCCAACAGTTGCCTGGAAGCGAGCTTGCACCGACGAGAATGCAGGCAGTGTTCCAATATTAATAGCTCCTGTTCCCGTTCCACCGCCAGGAGCGGGGACGGCCACACTGAGCGACTCAACAAGTCCGCTGGAGGTGCCAGCAGTGGCCACGATGTCGGCTGTTGGATTGTACCGGGTACCCAGAGCCAGGGACGAACCCATGAGGCCGTCAGCGGTGTGAGACACGCCGAGGACGTGACCGAATTCGTGCATAACGACGGTCAACAGGTCTACGCCGTGGACAGTCGAACTGCCATCAAACTCGGCGTCATCACCGATTGTGGAATCGATGAACCAGCCGAAGTCGGCTCCGTTATCATCAATGCGGATGTGGTTGCCAATGGTCACGCCGAGCAGACCGCTTCCGAGTGAGGCAGCCTGAATGTCAACGCCCTGCAACGTGGCAGTTTGCTCGGCGGAGAGGCCAGCAGCCGTCCAGCGGGCAATCGCTTCCGCAACTGCGGCATCCAACTCGGACTGAGTTAGACCTTCTCCGGCAGGGGCGAAGGGGCCAATGTCGACTGGGTCCTGAACGGGTGGGGCGACGACGAGCGGACTAGGCATGGTCGTGGCGGTGGGAGCAACTGGCGCACCAACACCAAAGGTTCCTACAATGAAGCCGGGTGACTCCGATGCTGGGTTCTGTGCAGCAAGGAACGCGTCCGCTGCGGCGGCGTTTCCACCACCGAACGGTGCTGCCAAATTCACGACGGAGGAGTTCAGTTGCTGAAGTTCAATACCGCTACCACCTGAGCCTGTTGCGTCGGACTCGAACGTATTGCCGGTGATTTGAGCATTCACCCGGGCATTGTTCGTCGCGTTAATTCGGAGTCCGGAGACGAAGAAGAAAACGTTGTCTGGGAGTGTGACCGTGTTATTCGTAATCGTCAGGCTCAGGTCGGGAGCTGTCCCTGTTGGGCCGGTCTCCGAAGCGATGACATCGATACCAATCGATCCTTCAGATCGAACGTCGACAATGTTGTTCGAGATGAGTGCCCGAGTCGTGCCGTTAGCAGGGCCGCCGCTGCCGAGGTCGTCGTGGTTCAACAACAGCAGTTGAACGCCGTCGGCGTTGTTGTTGGTAATGGTAGCCTGCAGCAGGCCACTGCTGTCGTTTTTCACGATGAGGGCAGCAGGTGCAAACGGGAACACATTCGGCGTGTCGTCCGTGAAGTAACTGTTAGTAACAGTGATATTTCCCGAACCCGCGTTGTCGGCGTTCATGATAATCATGGCATCACCGGCACCGGTTTCCAGGATGCGGGTGTTTTCCACAGTGAGCTGAATATCAGAACTGGTTCCGTCAGAAATGACGTGAATGGCGTTGAGCTTTATGTCATCAAAAATCGACTTGGTTCCCGCACCGGCGGTTCCAGTGATTTTGACCACCATACTGGCCGTACCATGTGCCTGCAGCAGAATAGCCTGTGCGCCAAAGGCGCTGGTCTTTGTGTCCTGAAATGTCGTGTCGTCAATGGTCAGGTCGACGGTGCCCGAGGCGTTGACAACGTCGATACCAGACTCGTGGAAAGAGTCGAACACGCTGCGGCGAATAAAGTTATCGCCCCGAACTTCTGTGAAGTGAATTCCGTTCTCTTCGTTGTCATTGCCTGGGTTCAGCATGAGGCTGTCATCCATGACAAAGTTTGTCACGCTGGCTGCTCGAACCCCATGCGTTCCCGTTTCCGCGATGGTGACGTTCCTCAACGTCAGATTCGTGACGTTGTTCGCATCAATGCCGTCATCCCCGATATTGGCAGTGAGAGTTGGTGCGTCTGCCACTGTCGTCGCAGGATTACCAATGGTCATGTTCTGGAGGGTAATGTTATTCGAATTGGTGATGACCACACCATCGCCGGTCATGTTTTGAATGACACCGCCGGAGTCATTTCCCCCCTGAGTTGCCGTGGAGTTGTCGCCCGTGACCGCGAAACTCGTCGCGTTCACTGCGTTAAGCACAATTCCGTTTGTGCCGCCGTTCGCATTGACTGAATTGAACGAAAAGGTTCCGGTACCGTTATTCAGGTTAATGGCTGTGGCGTTGGTGGCGTTCACCAGCATGTTCGTGATGTTCGCGGAACCGAAGTTCGTACCGGCCAGTGCCGTTCCGCCGGTTGACGTCAGGTTCAGGCCCCGCACGTTGTTGTTGGCGGCGAGTGTGACGTTATTGCCACTGGCGCTAGTGAGAATGGGGGCCAAGGCACTATTGCCAACGGTCAGGTCAAAGAGTGTGAAGGAGTATCCGTCCCCGATCAGCTGCTGGTTGTTCTCCAGTTCGAATCCACCCGTGTAGTTGGTGCCGGTTTCGTAGACGAAAATGGTGTCTCCTGCGGCATCAACATCAGCTGCACCACCTGCGCCGTTGAGCGGTGCGAGGCTGTTAAAGGGGTTGTTGAACGAGCCATCACCTCCGCCGGGCGCCGAGTTATCCACAAACCAGACCATGCTGGTGACGTTAAACGTCACCTGCCCGGTGCTGACGAGACCGTCGGAGTCGAGTACGTTGTAGCGGAAAATGTCGGATCCGTTGGTCCCGGTAGCTGGCGTGTAGGTAAAACTACCGTCAGCGTTTACTGCCAACACGCCGTTAGCGGCCGTTCCCCCGATGTCAGTGACGCCAGTAACCGTAAATGCTCCTCCGGCGTCGATGTCAATATCATTCGCCAACAAGCCGCTGGCTGCGTTCAACGTCCGCGGCGTGTTACCAATGACGTTGTAGGAATCGGAAAAGGCAGCCACGCCGATCTTTGTTGAACCCGGAACGAAGTTCGAATTGGGATCGAGCGGGTTGGACAACGACACCGTCGTAGCGTTCATATTGCCCGTGTTGCTGATGGTGGCGAGGTATGTAATTCCGTCACCAGCCTGAACAGTTCCAGCAATCTGGTCGTCCAGGGAGGCACCAAGAACTGCCGCCAGCAAGGTGCGGTCTTCCAGCGATTCCGACTGGGCCTGGTGCCACGCACCAGAGAGTCGCTGCCGACGACGTTGGGCCACCAGGCTGAGGCGACGCTGGCGTCCTTTCAGCAGGCTGGCCAACCAGACTGAGAATGACTTGCCAAGACGGGAAAAAGCTCCGAAGGGACCAAACGTTCGCATGACAACTCCGAGAATTCTCTAGTGGGGCCCGTGTTCAACGAGGCAGGAAACGAGGTAAGTCAGTGGGGTAGGAAAGTTCAATGTGGCCGCACAAACCCCATGTTTACAAAATGCAACCTACACAACCTAGTCTTACTCGGCATCCCAATCAACAAGACTATGTGCAAATGTCAAACATTTCACAGAAGTAAAGGGTTCGCCAATTGCCGCAATCCCATGCGGAATACTCAATATTGCCGCTACGATTAGTGGAATCCACAAAGTCGTTTCAGGCAGTTCGCAAAAAAAAGCCGCCAGGCGACGAACGCCTGACGGCCACAGTGCACACCATTGTTTAGCCGCGGGATGGATACAAACCAACCAGCGCGATGATGAAATTCAATGACAGATAGGGCATCATGTTGTTGTGCGCCACGTTTCCTCCTGAATTTGGCAGCGCAGCCAAGTCGGAATTCGCGGGAGCGGTGTTTGCCGCATAAAGTAACGTCGCCGCCACACCGCCGCCCCCCAAATAATTTCCAGTGGGGTCATCGTCCGCTCCAGGTTGGAGAGAAACTGTTGCCGTATGCTTGTGTCCGGGCATTTGGGCGACCGTCAGAGTGACATTCTCCGCCCCCCCCTTCTCCCCCAACCGGCGATCAGTTAAGCCTGGGCCTCTGCCAGAATGGATGGGGGCACTCCCCTGCAAATCGGGCAACTTAAAGTTCGTTCGACCATCGCCACCATAGGTGGTGCCGAGGAGCGAAAAGAGGGCTGTGTTTTGGGCAATTGGTAGTGTTTGTCCATCGCAGAATGACCATCCCCGCGGGGCAAAATTGCCAGCGAAAATTCTGATTTCAGCAATAAAAGGGTCAGACATATTTGCTGTCCTTATGGTTGGTGTTGGAATGAGAGACTACGTCCGTGACGGGTAAACGCCAAACAGCGCGATAATGAAATAAATACACAGAAACGGCTGCATGTTCGTGTGCGACTGACTTCCCCCCATGTCGGAAATCGTCGCGGGAGCGAGCGTCTTCAGCGACGAGGGATTCGGAGAGGCCAAATACATTCCTCCGGCGACCTGAGCGGGACGCCCATTGGCAACCTCCGGTTCCGTTGCAACTCCCGTGAAACCTTGAGCCGGGTGGGTGTGGTTGGGGATTTGGTTAACTGTAAGTGTAACGTTCTCGATACCAGCTTTTTCTCCTTCCCTAACCTGACTTAGCCCGGGACCGGTTCCCATATGTACGGGAACGCGACCTCGCAGGTCGGGCAGAGCGAAAGTCGTGCGACCATCACCGCCGTAAACGGTGCCAAGCAAAGAGAACAGAGCGTCGTTTGATGAGATGGCCAGCAATTGTCCGTCACAAAACGCCCAGCCTCGAGGAGCAAAATTTCCGGCGAACATGCGAATTTCGCCAACATATGGTTCAGACATGGATTAACCTCGTTCGTGCAAAATGTCTTCGAGATGAACTAATTACGTGACGGGAAAAGTCCCTGCAGTGCAATACAGAACGCGAGTCCCAGAAAGGGCTGACGATTCTCGTGCGCCTGACTGCCACCAACATTGTTAATGGTTGCCCCGTTGAGAGAGACTGCAGTTCCATCGGTGCGGTAAGCGGCTACGCTCGCCTTGCCTAGAAACCCCTGACCGACGGCATTTCTGGCTGTGGCTGCGTCCGTCGTGCCTTTAAACGGATGGGTATGCTGCGGCATTTCCGGAACAGACAAGGTGTGCGTTTCCTGACCACCTTTCTCGCCGAGTGGATGTCCCGCACTCTTATGGATTGGGACACGGCTTCTCAAATCGGGAAGCGCGAAGTTGGTTCGTCCGTCACCACCATATGTGGTGCCGAGCAGCGAGTAGAGAGACTGATTTTGATTAATGGGCAGAATCTGGCCGTCGCAAAATGCCCAGCCGCGCGGGGCAAAGTTGAATCCGACGATTTTAATTTCCGCCAGGAAAGGTTCAGACATGAATTGTTCCTCCTGCAAGTGGAGTTAATTGATTGAGAAAATGGGCCTACGCGAATACAGCTTCGAACTCGACAGAGCCGCTGCTTTCATGTCCCACTCGATGCAGGAAGAGCGACACGGTTCCCAGTTCAGGGTGTGACAGTTCGAACTGGCCATTCCGAGGAAGGGAGTTCGTAGTCGTAAACAACAACGAAAACGGCGCGCGAAGCGAGGCGGGATGGTCGCTGCTACGCTGAGAACGCTGAACTTCAGCAAGTGACAATTCGCCAATTGAAGAGCCCTGTCGCGCGGCAAAGGTCGCACCAACCAGCTTTTCGTAGCCTTTTATTTCCGCTTCGCTTTGAATGGCCGCGGCAATTGCCGCACCATCTGACACAACAGCAGCACCCGCCACACCAGCGGCAGCCGCCAGTGCACCACGACGGGAAATCAACATGGGGTCTTTCACTGATCGCTCCTCATTGAAGTTAAACAGAAAGGGACAGTTGCAAAACTAACAGAGTGCTCGTTCTGCAGAGACGTTCTCATTTATTTTCAGTTGTCGCTGGCCGCGTTGGGGGGATCCCAGCGCATCAAGTGGTAAATTCCGGTGTCGTCGACCTTCTTGAAGCCGAGTCGCTTGTACAATCGCTGGGCAGGGTTGTTCCCCTCGACATGGATGGTGACCGGTTTCCCAGCCGAGGCTGCCTCGTCCAAAATGGACTGCATAATTTGCCCGCCAATTCCTTGACCGCGATGCGTCGGCAGAATGGCAATGTCGATAATGCGGAATTGATCATCCCACCGGTCAAGATACAGCCGCCCAATTGCCTGACCATCCAACTCGATGACGTCAAACGCGGCTGACGTGAACTCTTTCATGTAATGGGAATGCTGCGCCTCGAACTGCATTTTCAAGAACGCCACTTTGTCCTCAGCAGACCACGGAACCGGGCGCAGCTCTTCTTCACGTGTGCTGGCATAAAGCGTGAACAGGAATTGACGATCTGAGTCTTGAATGGGTCGATAATCGATTCTTTCCAGCACAGCAGCCATCAACTCAGTCCTTCTTAATCAGTTAGCACCGTTCACGATGGCTTCCATCTCATAACGGCCCTGCCGGGCGTTCACAGGCACCATGAAGAGGGAGAGTTCTCCCATCTCAGGGTGCTTCAGCTCGTAGTTCCCCTGCTGCAATTCCACATTCTCTGGCCCCAGAAACAGCAGCGAATAGCGGGAGCAAGCCTCGGGAGCAACGGGCGTCTCTGAGAAGGGGTCTTTCAACGCCTCAGCCTCGGTCAGCTCAAAGGCAAGACCATCCCCCCCCTTCATCTCGAAGGAGGTGCTGATTTGGGCGGAGAAGGCAGCCAATTTGGGTAGTTCCGACATATGCACAGCCTACAGGTGTCTCACATTGATACACAAAATTACAGGGGATGTGCCTCAATGTCAACCGACATGGAGCTCAGATTGTTACTACTGGAGCCATGTACGGGGAACGCAACCACGACAGCTCACTGAAACAACATTGAGAGGTTTACACACTTCAAACTACGCGCAGCAACCCACGAATGGGAACCTTAACGATGATTTCCCCAAGAGTTTGCAATGAATGCAGAGGGTAGAAGAAAGAGCCCAAAAAGTTACCCCACAAGGATTCGAACCTCGACTAACAGGACCAAAACCTGGTGTGCTACCGTTACACTATGGGGTATCCACAGACGCTGGTTGGCGTCCGAGCGGGGGAGTCTATCGGGTTGACACGGAACAACGCAACCAAATTTCAGTCAAAAAAATGCGCTGAACGTTCTGCGGGGAAACGCTCCATTTCTCACACTGCGGAACAGAGTTTCCTTGCGATTGGTCCAGTGGCCAACCAAGATGAAGCATTCGACCTGCACGGAATGAATAACATGGCGAGTTGCGTGGTCTGGCATTGTTGGATTGCACTGACAAGCGAGCTCAGGACACTCCCTCAACTCAATTCTCGCTTCGCATTATGACGCGTGCGATCACTTTCTCGGAACACAACTCAGCCAACCTCGCGACATGGCGAATTACTGCCCTTCCTGTTCTCAATTGCTCTCGGAAGACCAGAGTGGTGACGGCCAAATATGCCCCCACTGCGGCCAGCCACTCGACGACGCCGGCGCGACAGTTGCATTTGATTCAATGCAATCTGCCGACAGCAGCGACGAATTGGATCCGGAGGCGACTCAAACTGTTTCCATGTCCGAGGAAATCCCGGTCGATCCTACGGCCACAGTCGCATTGCCCGGCGCCAGCCAGCCTTCGGATTCTGGCGAAGACGAAACCCAAGCCACCGTTGCTCTCCCCGATTCGTTTGATCCCGCCGCAACCGTGGGACTCGACGAACAAATGCCCCTGGGTGCCCCCGACGCGACGATCATTATTGACCCGGAACAAGCTGCACCGGCTGCGAACGCGGCGGACGCAACTTACGTCATGTCAGGCCCGTCGGCCGATGAAAGTGCCAGCGTTGACGCCACAGTATTTGGAGATCAGTTAGGAACCAAAGGAACGAACGCAGCACCTTCCGCAGCAGACTTCGATTTTGGTGCAACGGTAGAGGGTTCGGAAATCGATCCTCGGCTGGCACGCACAGTCACGGAAGATCTGGGCGAAATCGAGGAAAACTCGAATCCCCTGCAGACAATTAAGTCGCGTGGTGATCAGTCCGGGGTTCTCTCGTCCTCGGACGGAGACGTGATGGACACCGTGCCATTCCGGGCACTGGGGCAACAGCAGCGATCAAGAGGCGAGCTGCAGTCCCCGGAATACGAACTCATCAAAGTCCTCGGTGAAGGGGGCATGGGCGTTGTCTGGTCAGCGCGTCAGACGTCGGTGGACCGTCACGTCGCCATCAAAATGATTAAAGGGCCGCACGCTGCCAAGGCGACCCAGCGGAAGAAGTTTCTGTCCGAGGCAGTGGTTACGGGGGACCTGGACCATCCTAATATCGTTCCCATTTATGACGTGGGACGCGACGCTCAGGGCACGCTGTTCTACTCCATGAAACAGGTACAGGGAACTCCCTGGCAGAAAGTCATTCGTGAGAAGTCGGAAGCAGAAAACATCGACATCTTGCTCCGCGTTGCCGACGCCATGGCTTTCGCGCACTCGCGAGGAATTGTGCACCGCGACTTGAAGCCCGAGAACATTATGCTCGGCGAGTTCGGCGAAGTACTGGTCATGGACTGGGGACTCGCACTGGCAACCGGCGATTTGGAGAAAGCACGACGACTGCGGCAGTCGACATCAATGGGCGGCACGCCAGCATATATGGCACCGGAAATGGCCACCGGTCCCATCGACAGCATTTCGGGGCGGAGTGATGTCTATTTGCTGGGCGCCATTTTGTGGGAAATCATTACTGGGCGCCCTCCGCATCCCGGGAAACGAGTTCAAGAGTGCTTGCTGGCCGCCGTTCGTAACGACATTACTCCGACAGATCGGCAGGGGGAAATTGTCGACATTGCCTACAAAGCAATGGCCAAGAATCCCAAAGATCGCTTTGCCTCCGTTCAGGAATTTCAAACGGCCATTCGTGGGTACCTGTCGCATACCGAAAGTATTGCGATGGTCGCGCGCGCAGAGAGCGACCTTCAAAACGGTCGAAAGTCCTCGGACTATTCCGACTATTCAAAGGCAGTGTTTGGATTTCAGGAGGCGCTGCTGCTCTGGAGTGGAAACAAGGCAGCAAAGGAAGGAATTCATCGAGCAAACCTTGCCTACGCCGAATGCGCGTTCGCAAAGGGGGACTATGACCTCGCAGCGTCACTTCTTGTTTCTGACCGAGGTGATCATCAGGAACTCCGTCACCAAATCATATCTGCTCAGACAGAACGCGATGCGCGGCAAACTCGCCTGGCATTTGCCCGTCGGGCCATGACTGCTCTGGTTGCACTCATCCTGATTGTCGTGTCCGTGGCGTTCTTCTGGATTCGCGGCGAACGGAACGAAGCGATTCGGCAGAAAGGTATTGCCGAGAAGCAAACCGAACTTGCGATTCAGGCCGGTGCCGATTTGCGTGTTGCACTCGACGAAACTGAGCAAGCCCGCATTGATGAGGAAAAGCAGCGCAAAATCGCGCAGACCAACGCAGAGAATGCCGAACGTCAACGTAAGATTGCGGAAGCGAATGCCTTGGAAGCTGAGCGTCAGCAGAAAGTCGCTGAGCAACAGAAGAAACTTGCCGAGGAGAATGCCGCCGAAGCCGTGAAGCAGGAAATGCTGGCACGTCAAAGTGCTATGGAAGCGTTAAAGCAGAAGGGGCTCGCTGAGAAGAATGCAATTGAAGCGACAAAACAGGAACAAATAGCTAAGAAGCAGGAACAGATTGCCAACGCGAACGCGCTCGAAGCCATGCGGCAGCAGAAGATTGCTGAAGTAAATGCCGACGAAGCGAAGAAGCAGCAGCAGGCAGCCGAACGGGAAAGTGTGGCCCGACAGTATCAGGCCTACATTGCGCGCATTGGCTTAGCAGCCGCCAAAGTTGAGGAGAACGCCTTTGACGTTGCCGAAGGAATTCTCGACGAAAGTCCCGAATCCCTCCGTAACTGGGAATGGGGACGGCTTCGTCATTTGTGCAATCAATCTGCACAGAAAATTAGATCGACAGCTCCGGTTGACGGCATCGCTGCTTCGCCAAATGGCAAACAATTCGTCATGGCAACTTGGGACGGAGTTGCCCAGATTGTTGATGTCGAGTCGCTGAAGGTTGTACGACGACTGGAAGTCGACGGACTCTATGTGCATTCCGTTGATTGGTATGGAAATCTCATCGCTACTGGTGGCAGTGATCCGAATGGCTTCATCCGACTTTGGGACGCAGCGACAGGAAGCGAACTCGCACATTTCACCGGCCACAAAGATGCAGTTGTCGATGTCACGTTCTCACCTGATGGCCGCTGGCTGCTCACCACATCCTACGACGGAACGGCCAGACTGTGGGACATCAGCGAGCCGCAGCAGCCAGCCGAAGCTCTTGTGCTCGATGGCCACTCATGGTGGGTGTGGGAAGGTGCCTTCTCACCAGGATTTGATCCGCTGAACTCGACAGCCAGGTCGCAAATTGTCACCGCCAGCCAGGATGGAAAGGCCATTGTCTGGAACGTGACGGCATCATCTGCCACAAGCGAATCACAAGTTGCCACGACGGGAGAACCAGAACTCACGGCGACAGCGGTAACGACGTTTTCCGGTCATCAGGGCCCGGTGTATAGCGTGGCGGTGAATTCAGACGGAGTCGTCGCGACTGGCGGATATGATGGGCGAATTCTGCTCTGGAAGCCGGAAGACGTCCCACAGGTCTCGCTGGATGAATTGCTCAATCGTCAGCAGCCAAATGTGAACTGGACGGAATGCCACGGACACATTGGCCCGGTGCAAACTGTCGCATTTTCTGTACGGGGCGATGTTCTGGTCTCCGGGGGACGCGACAACGCGGTCATTGTCTGGGATACCAGCGAGGGGCGATCACTGAAATCATTTCGCGGCCACTCGAGTGAAGTTCGATCCGTTCGATTTACGCCCGATGACAGCCGCATTATTTCAGGTGGCAAAGACAACCTCGCCATTGTTTGGGGCATTGATGACTACGAGGAAATCCGGTCGCTGCATGGCCGGTCACTGGAAAGGCATGCTGACGCCATTCTTTCCGCCCAGTTCTCGGCAGATGGTTCACAAGTCGTCACCGCCGGACGCGACCGTGTGGCCAAACTCTGGGATGTGCGAACCGGAACACAGATTCGTGAATTCAGCGAAGGACACGAGTTTCTCGCGTCCCGAGCGGTGCTCTCGCCCGATCGACAGACTCTGTTCACTGCCGCCGCCGACAACACCGTCCGCGCCTGGGATGTTGCCACAGGCGGTCAGCGGCGCGTGCTCAAAGGAACGGGACAATCTGCCGTGCTGGCGATTTCCCCTGATGGAAACTGGCTCGCTGCAGGAAGCGAAGAACTTGGCGCATGCGTTTACAAAACGTCTGAGCTACTCGATCTGAGTATTGAAACCCCCACCCCAACGTTATGCGTCGCCGGACACAACGGCCCGGTGACGTCAGCGATATTTGTCGCTGGAGAGAAGTTGAGAGTTGCAACATCCGACACGCATGGACGCTGTGTGCTGACTGACATTGCGACCGGTGAAGAAGTCTGGAACGTGAAGCATCATGCCGGTCGAGTAACGGACATCGCAGTTCTGCCAAACTCATCGCAATTGCTCACCGCGAGCCACGACCACACGGTTGGGATTCTGGATTTAGAAACAGGTGAGGAACTCGCCACGTTGCCGGTCGAGGCACCGGTTTCATCACTCGTTATTTCACCGGACGGTTCACAGGCCCTCACTACCAGCCCCATTCCGAAGTCGATTGATCCCACCGGTTCGCGTATCGCTTTGTGGGACATCAATGAACGGAAGACGCTAAGCGTCGTCGACACACGAGACTTCTCTGTCGCCCATGCGTCGTTCACACCCGAGCCCGACACCATGGTTGTCACCTGCAGCGACAATACAGTCCGACTGTTGAAACTCGGAGTGGACAACTCCCCAATTGGATCACCACTCCTCGACTTCAGCAAACTGCGTTCGATTGTGTGGAACGCCAATTTCACAGCTGATGGGCGCGAGCTCATTACGCTCGGTGGTAACGAGGCACGCATTTGGGATGCTCAGACACTTCGAGAGCAAATGCGGTTCAGCCCACACGGAGCTGTCTCAGCGGCCGCGTTCTCACCGGACGGCAAGTTGCTCGTCACGGGGAGTTGGGACAACTCGGCCAAAATCTGGGACGTCGCCAACGGGACGGCGCTGCGAAAGCTGGTCGATGGACATCGTGGATTCATTAACAGCGCGGAGTTTTCGCCTGATGGAAACACCATCCTGACCGCAGGTGATGACGGAATAGCAGTGCTGTGGGAAACGAGCACTGGAAAAGTCGTTCGACGTTTCGAAGGACACCAGGATCGGGTCCGCTCGGCCAAGTTCAATGCCGATGGCAGCAGAATTCTCACAACGTCTAATGACAAAACTGCGATTGTCTGGGATGTTGAAAGGGGAACTCAAACTCGAACGTTGAACGGTCACACCTGGGCCGTGTTGTGTGGTGAATTCTCAAGCGATGGACAACGCATTGTTACGGGAAGCGAGGACAACTCGGCAATACTCTGGAATGCGGAGACCGGCGAACAAATCACAACCTTCACCGGACATATTTCCGCAGTGACGGGAGTCGGATTCTCGCAGGATGCAAACCGCGTATTCACCGCCAGCCAGGACACGACTGCCAAACTGTGGGACGCAACTCCCGAACACGAAGGTGTTGAAATCCTCACGCTGAAAAATCATTCCCGCGAACTGACCGATCTCGACGTCTCACCTGACGGACGAAACGTGCTGACCTCCAGCCGCGACGGGCGAGCGGTCCTCTGGCTCACCAGCCCCTGGAGCAGCGAGTGAGCGGCGATTGGTTTCGTGACCGCGTGCGAATTTGTAGGCTTACCAGTCACAAGTAAGCACCGCCGGTCCCCAATTGAGAGTTGAGGTTATGTCGTATCGCAAAGTATTCACGCTTCTGGCCGTGTTGTTGGGACTGGCTCGCTGCGCCGCACCGGTCTTCTCCGCCGAAGACAAACCAGAGGATGCAAAACCACAGCGGCCGAACATCTTGTTCATCTACGCAGATGACCAGTCCTACAAAACTCTGGGATGCTATCCCGAATCACCCGACTGGGTTCGCACTCCGAACATCGACGGGCTCGCCCAGAAAGGTGTGCGATTCCAACGGTGCTATCTTGGTGCCTGGTGCATGCCGTCGCGTGCCTCCATTCTCACTGGCAAACTTCAGCACGGAGTCGAGACCATGAGCATGGAAGGGACATACCCGGCCAGTTCGTACGATCCCGAGCAATGCCCATTCATCCCGGCTCAATTTCGGAAGCAGGGGTATCACACCGCTCAAATTGGAAAATGGCACACCGGCATCGATACGGGCCATGGACGCGACTGGGACCACCAAATGGTGTGGAATCGCCCGGGGCATCCCGAGAACGCGGCCAACTATTTCTACAACCAGATTGTGACCATCAACGGAGTCGATCAGAAAGTCGAAGGATATTCGACCGACAATTACACCAAATGGGCGGACGCCTACATCCGGGGTGAAAACCGTGATGAAACCAAACCCTGGTATTTGTGGCTCTGCTATGGCGCCATTCATGGCCCCACGACTCCGGCAGAACGCCACATCGGAGCGTTCAAAGGAAAGTCCGGAAATGTGCCTGCCGACATTTTTGGTCCTCGGCCTGAGAAGCCGGCTTACCTGAATGACACTCAGGCCTGGGACCGTGGACCAAATGGCGTACCCGTCATGCGAAACAAAGTGCGCGCAGCCAGTAATTTCGACACCATCGACGCCGGCAAAACGTACGACGCCTGGGTGCAGCAGGTGAACGAATGCATGCTGGCGGTTGACGAAGGTGTGGGCACATTGTTGAAGACGCTGGAAGAGACGGGACAGTTGGAGAACACACTGATTGTTTACGTAGCCGATCAGGGATACGCGCTTGGCGAGCACGGATTCAATCAGAAAGTTGCTCCCTACGACGCCACCATCGCGTCGCCGCTCATCATCAGTTTTCCGCAGCGATTCCCGCAGGGGAAACTTTGCCCGCATCCCGTCAATGCCCCCGACCTGACCAGTTTTCTGTGTGACGTGGCCGAGGTGAACATTCCCTGGGAAACACACGCGCGTGATATTTCATCGCTTGTTTCGGAGCCGGAGAAAACGGAATGGAAGTCGCCGATGCTGTTCGTACACACCGCGCGAATCTACGGCTCGGATACGGACGTCATCCCGACAGATCCAGAAGACCTTTCACCGACCAGTAACACTCCCTGGTATGTCATGCTGCGTGATGGAAAATTCAAATACGTTCGGACGCTGGTGCCCGGCGAAATGGAAGAAGTCTACGATCTCGACGCCGATCCCGAAGAACTCGTGAATTTGGCCCTACGCGCCGAACACAAAGGGCGGCTGCGTCAGTTGCGGCAGTTGGCCATTGCGGAACTGCGGCGAACGAAGGCCGGATTCATCGACAAAATGCCGCCGACACGCGACATGCTGGAAGCTGCAGCGGATTAATACGTTCTCTTTGTACGCACTGTTCCTGTTGTGCTGATTCGTCTGGCTGATCCAATTTCAATGCCTCGTTGATCGGTGTAATCGGAATTCTTTCTGGAGTTTTCCCAGTTTTCACGCAAATCTGAGGGGAAGCTACCGCCGGACGTATTCTACGAGCGACATTTCTGGACAGGTGACATCATCAGTCGTCGGGTCCGGACATGTTCCAATATCTCTTGAATTTCTTCGGTTCGCAGCGGCGGCGACGCAAGTCGACCGCCCATTCGCTGGAAGTGTTTGAATCGAGAGTTCTGCTCACTGGAACTTTGGAGCGGGCAAGTCTTTCCAGCTCCGGTGAGGAGTTAACGGACCACTCCTACAATGGAGACGTCAGTGGCGACGGTCGTTTGCTCGTCTTTTCATCTCGCGCAAATGATGTTGTGACCGGAGATTCTGGAAGTATCTCCGATATCTTCCTTCGCAACCTCGAAGACGGAACAATTACCCGCCTGAGCCAGAATGGCAGCGGAGGTGGTGGCAATCGAGACTCACTCAGCCCTTCGATTAGCGAGAATGGACGCTTCGTAGTGTTTCACAGCTACGCCCAGAATCTTGTCGAAGACGACAACACTTCGACATCAGACATCTACCTTGCCGATTTGCAGACCGGGGAACTGGAACTCATCAGCCGGAAGTTCAACGGAAATCGAAACGCATCGAATCACAGCTCGACGGCAGCCGACGTCAGCAATGATGGCCGCTTCGTCGTGTTCCAAAGTGAGGGGAACAATCTTGTAAGTGACGACAAGAACGGCATGATCGACATTTTCCTCTACGACCGTCAAACAGCGGAAATGACGCGTGTGTCACAGGCGGTGGGCGGTGGCGATTCCAACAATCACAGCTATTCTCCGCACATTAGTGGTGATGGACGGTACGTCGTTTATGCCAGCGCCGCAACGAATCTGATTGACGGCGACGGGAACGGCCAATTGGACGTGTTTCGTTATGATCGAACCACGGGCGAAACTGTCCGCGTCAACGCGGCTCTGTCTGGAGAAGCAAATGGCTGGGCTGTCGCCCCTTCCATCAGTAACGACGGACGGTTTGTGGCGTTCGACAGTTCGGCAAGCAACCTCGTTGCTGGCGACACGAATCGCGCCATTGATGTGTTCATTGTGGACATGAATTCGGGAACGACGCAACGCATTGAAGGACTGAACGGTCAGGCCGACTCGCATTCCTGGTATCCCAGAATTACGGGTGACGGTAATGTGGTCGCCTTCGAGAGCGACGCAACCAACCTGTCCAACGTTTCCGTCAACAACATTCGACAAACATACGTCTACGACCGGCTCACTCAACAACTGCAACTCATCTCTGCACTCGAAGGAGTCGCGGGTGATGGAATTTCACGCTGGGCCACGCCGAACGGAGATGGTTCGGTCATTACGTTTACTTCGGTGTCAACGAATTTGGTCGCCGATGACACGAACGGCCGCAGCGACGCCTTTGTGTGGTACCGCGGAGCCGACAACAACATCCCGGTGGTGACCAACACCTCGCAAGGTCTCACCATGGGGTGGACGGCCACACCAGTCAATACCATTGCCCCTACTGACGCTGATGATGACCCGCTCACCATTACCGTCATCGGCCTCCCTGCGGACATTGTGCTCAAGCTGGGCAACACGCAGTTGACGGTTGGGCAGTCGCTGACCGTCGCCCAATTTAATTCGCTGCGAGTCGATTCCCCCACAGACGGTACTCACGGCGATCCACTTGGAACGTTGACCTATTCCGTGAACGACGGCCTCGCCAGCGTCAACGGCGAAATGTCCTTCACGCTGGCAATTCCAGATGTCGACGCAGCCTACTGGGATGCATTCAACGGAACGTGGGTGCTTGTCAACAACGACGGAACTGGCGTGCTGCACGAAACGCTGGAAGTTCCCGTCGGTGATTTGTTCATCCAATATGCGGGACAAGGGGACGTCAACGGTGATGGCTTGGAAGACCAGTTAACGCTTTCCCGCAAAGGCGTGTGGATGGTGCGACTGGCCGGGACAAACACTGTCGTCGAATGGGGCAACTGGACAGGGGGACCGTATCAGAATATTCGCGTTGGCGACTTCAACGGCGACGGCCTCGACGACGTCATTGCCCAGGCCAAGAGTGACGGCAACTGGTATGTCGGGCTGTCAACGGGCTCTTCGTTTGGAATTTCGGGATTCGGTCGCTGGAGTGCCACCGCGTGGATCGACATTGTCGTCGGTGATTTCAACGGCGATGGTCGCGATGACATTGCGGGGCTGATTGCCAGCGGCGCACAATGGTGGGTGGGACTGTCGAACGGAAGCGGCTTTGACACCTCCTTCTACGGGCAGTGGGAAGCTGGGGCTGGCTGGCGGTACCTGCGTGTGGGTGACTTCGATGGCGATGGTAACGACGACGTCATTGCCCAGGCCTCGACGGGACATTGGTGCCTCGGATACGGTGGGGAATCTCGCTGGATTAAACAGGCGGCTGTGCGCTGGTCAACGCATGGATGGGCGGACGTCCTTGTCGGCGACTATGACGGTGATGGTGCCGACGACCTGGTCGGTCGACAGACCGGAGGATCGGTGTGGGTTATGCAGGCGAGCAACCGAGCCCCCGTCAGCCAGTTTCGTGGATTCACAATGGCGGGCCTGAATGCGGTTGTCACCCTGGGCGACTTCAACGGTGACGGCCGGGCCGATTTACTGGCACTGTCAACGCGAACAGGAGCCTGGCAAATCGACACTTCAGGAAATCGTCTATGGCGAACGGCCTATGGCGCCTGGACAAACAATGGAATTCCATTTTCCATTATGAGTGGCATGCACTAGGGCATCACCACGTTCACACAATTACTGCGGCGGCTTTCGCGGGACGCGGCGTTTCGCCTGCGGTTTTCCCTGAGGTGCGGGCGAATTCGCGACGCGCCGGCGGGGAGGGGCTTTCGCATTTCCCCCTGAACAACTACCGCAGTTTCCTCGTAAATCGAGGGGCTCGCCACATTGATTGCAAAGTGGTATGGGACGGTCAGCCTCTTCCAGCGGAATGGACAAATTCACTTTGGGAGCTTGCCGACTCGCTGGCTTCGCCTTTCTGGCTGGTGACGCTGCCGGGGCCGTCGGGGTTCTTGTCGCTGCCGCCGGCTTCGGCTTCACCTGACCTGCGTTGTTGTTTGGCGCAGGGACAAATACCGATTTCGACTTGGCAACGGGAGCAGGGGAAATCGGCTTCTGGGGGACCGTCTTCGAGGTTGCGTTCGCGACTGGCGGCGCCTCTTCCAGTGAAGCCCAGCCTTCTTCTGGAGCGGTAACTTCTGAGACAGATTGCGCTGCGACGTTTTCCCGTCGGACAATCGTCGTACGAGCTGATTTGCCGCTACCAAGTTCTTTGGCTTCGACGTGAACTCTCGCCTGTGCATCGTAACGAATGGTCACTTCAATGGGGGTGCCGATGGGCAAGTTGGCAGGCAGTTCATCCACCACGCAGGTGCCGAGTTCCACGGGCTGATCGGGCTCGCCCGTGCCACTCTCCACGATATGGAGACTGACTCGTTTCTGATTCGGAACCACCGTTCCAAACCTTTGACGATAGGCAGCCGGAAGTGGCGTGTTGGCCGGAATGAGATAGTGCCCCACGCGGTTTCCGGTCTCCATGTCGCGCACGAGAATTCCCAGTCCGCGTGCATTCACACTTTGTTGTGTGACACGTGCCAGTTTCGCTCGGGCTTCACGATTCAGCGAAGACGTCTCCAGCGACTGACCACTCATCAACATGCCAGCGTAATAAGCTGCACCGTGCGAAATCGACTGGTCGGGTGAAAGCATGGTGTTCAGCGTCGTACCGCTAATGCGATCGAGCATGCTTTTGACCATTGGCATGCGCGACGCTCCCCCCGTGACGAGGACGGCATCTACGTTCTGCCATCCCAGACGATTTGCTTTCAGCATTCCCTTCGTGATGTTCTCTGTTGCTGTGACATGCTTCTTCGTCAACGTCTCGAAGCGTTCTCGATCCACCGCGTAGGTCTTACGACGCCCCGCATGTTGCACCATCAGGGAAGCTTTGTCACGGACGCTGAGTGCCCGTTTGACTTGTTCCACTTCAATAGAGAGGGACTGCATGCTCTCCCTGTCGAGACGCGGATCTTGCCCTGTCTCCCGGGAAAACTGATCACAAACAAATGTTTCCAGCGCCTTGTTCCAGTCCAGGCCGCCGAGATGCAAGTCCCCACCAGAGGCCTGAACGCGAACTTCGTTCTGGTTGTATTTCACGAGAGACAAGTCGAATGTCCCGCCCCCGAGATCGAACACCAATACGGTTTGATCATTCGCAATTTCGGCGAACCACATGCCGTCACTCAACACGTGACAGAGTGCGGCAGCCACCGGTTCGTTAATGACATCCACCTGTTCGAGCCCGGCGAGCTTCCCGGCATCGACCGTACACTGTCGCTGAATTTCGGAGAACTGCGCTGGCACGGTAATAACAGCACGTTTGATGGGAACACCGAGCTGCTGCTCGGCTCCATCCAGCAGCTTGCGAACAATGAACGCTGACACGTCGACGGGTGTGTACACGCGACCATCAATGACCCAGTTCTTTTGAGGATCGCCCATGTGCCGCTTGGCATGCATGACGACTCGCTCTGGGCACGTCACGGAATTACGCAGTGCCTCCGTACCGACAATCGCATCGTCCCCTTCGAAAAACACGACAGACGGCGTGGAAAGTTCACCTTCCGTGTTCGGCAATGTCTGAGGTTGCCCATGTGGAGTGAGGATGGACAAACAGGAATACGTGGTCCCTAAGTCAATTCCCACAGCATGGGTTGTGCTTCGTGGCGGCATCACGCGTTTCCTGGAAAGAGACAAATCAACAAGCGGCACAAGTCAGAAACGGATAAAAAGCCAACGCGTCAACTGACTTATGCCCATAGTAACCAAACTGAAACAGGGAAAGCACGCCCGTAATCGGCACAGGCGTCCATTTTGACGTGGGATCGAGTGGTCCTGTTGCTTTTGAGGCACATGGTGGTCGTGCTATGCTGGCGCGGTTGCGAGTTTCTGTTTGGCCGTTCCGTTTGGGACAACATGCATGCCTGAAGATTTTGGTGATGACGATCGGACTGCACCCGGGACCATGCGCGGACGCGACTGGCCTGCCGTACGCCAGTACTGCGTATTTCTGGAGAACCGTGTGGGCTCGCTGCACGAGTTGCTGCGGGGTATTGAACGGGATGATCTTCACGTGCTGGCCCTCTCGGTGGTTGATACCAGCGACTTTGCCGTCGTACGGATCATCGTCGATAATCCCGAGCGCGGGCTGGAACTGCTGAACCTCGGTGGATTCACCTTCGTTGAAAACGACATCATGGCCGTCGAACTTCCTGACGAAACACAGCCTTACGTCGAAATCGTGAATTCCCTCATGCGAGCCGAAATCAACGTGCAGTACGCCTATCCCATTTTGGCTCGACGTGGTCCGCGCGGGGCAATTGCCGTGTACGTGGAAGACATCGATCAGGCAATTCGCGTGCTCAAGGACTATGGTCACACACTCCTCACAGAGAATGATTTGCTCGAAGGGGACGGATTCTTTTAGCACAGTCTCCCAACGCAAGAATTCCACCGAAGTTCCGTGCTGCTACTCCGCAGGTACAACTTCTTCTGCAGGCACAGCCTCTTCTTCCTTACCTGGTTTGAACGCTGGCTTGGTTGTGCTGTCGAGTGAGTCCAGTTCCTCGGGCGCTTGTTCTTCCCCGGGGATCGATTCTTCAGCAGGCATCTCCTCCGGGATCGCGACCGGGTCTTCATCCCAAAGTTCCACTTCTTCGCCAGCGATCGCCGTCAAATACGATTCCATGAACGACTCAGGGTCGTATTCGCTGTCCGAGACTACCAGTACGACCCAGCCGTCGGACGTCCACATCCAGCCTGTCTGTTGTGGCGGGCTGACGGAGAAATAGCTGTGAGCACCATCAATGAAGTACGTCGATTTTGAGCCGTTACGTTGTTCAATGTTCGCCTTCAATGACTCAAAATAACCGTTGATTGTGCCGAAGTCTGCTTCGGAAATGTAGACGTCAATATTTCCATCGGGCCCGGTGTATTTAGCGTGATTCACCTCGTCTTCGATACCGAATTCCGAAGCGCTGGCCATGTCGGAATCCCCGGTTAACGTGTACTGGTCGACTGCTTCCGGGAACAGATCAGCTCCCGTTGTTCCCTCGGTAGGCGGATTCCATTCCAGCTTGAACTGCGCACGTGCGATCTCTTTCTGAACCTGTTCGCCCCCCGCCTTGATAAGCCAAACTGCTGCACCACCACACAACAGTACAGCCAGGCAACCAACTCCGGCACAGCCAACGAACCAACCCCATCCGCCTGACTTTTCACTCATTGTTCACTCTCATTAATTCAGTAGTGTGTGAGGAAAGGTGACCCACTCAGCTCTCGTTAACGGAAAATGAGTCGCTCTGAATCACTATCTTCCACAATTCTGGTTCTGACACCAGCAACCTCTGAAAGATTTCATCCTTTTGCGAATGACACTCGCGGCGAACCTGTTGCAAAGTGAATTTCCCCTTGACAACTACGACGCCACTCGTATGATTCCCGTCGTACGATTCCTCATCGCACTTTGAGGCGAGCAATGACAGCAAAGAATGAAATGCGGCCAACGCAGGTGGAACTGGATATTCTCCAGTTGTTGTGGAAGCAAGGACCTTCCACGGTGCGTGCGGTACATGATGTACTCTCGCAGGGAAAAGAACTCACCTACACCTCGACCCTCAAGACGATGCAGGTGATGCACGAGAAGGGGCTCGTCGTGCGGGACGAGTCGCAACGTTCGCACATCTACGAGGCGGCGGTTCAGCAGAAGAGCACGCAGCGACAATTTGTGTCCGATTTGGTGGACCGAGTGTTTGGCGGGGCGACTGAACAACTCGTTGTACAGGCACTCAGCAGCCGGCGCGTTTCCAAAGATGAAATCGCCGAAATCCGAAAGCTCTTGGATGAGTTGGAAAGCAAAGGGAGCGGCACTCCCAAGAAGTAGTTGACGACCGGCAACCAGCCCATCGGCTGCGTTGCCTGACCGACATCAAGTTCCGTGAATTCACTTCCCTGACGGAAGGACTGAGACGATGAATCCCATTCTGGAAATTCTGACATCAGAAATCTCGCAACGACTTGGCTGGTCATTGCTGCACTTTGTCTGGGAAGGACTCGCCATCGGACTCGTCGCGTGGCTGGGATTGTTGGCCCTGCGTCGACGTGACAGCGAATCTCGCTACCGGTTTCTCGTACTGGCGTTTGCAACCTTGGCTCTGGCTCCCGTCGTGACTTTGTTTGTCGTGCAACCTGTTGCGGTGACCTCGACAGAGGCTGAAGTTGATTCCCCTGTGATTGCAGAAATTCCGATTGCGGTCGCTGCATCTGAGGAATTGCCGCTTCTAACTGACGTCCTTCCGGGCGACGCTACCCCCACCGAAAACCAGACACTGCCTTCGACTTCCGTCACGGGAGTCGCCGAACCGAGTCCACAACCGGTTCCCGTGTTGCCAAACCCTGAGCCTCGCTCCGAAACACCGCAATTATCAAAGCAGCCGTTCCGCTGGACATCCTGGTTGAGCAGTGCGATTCCCTGGTGTGTCGCCATTTGGCTGGGCGGCGTGGGGCTGCTGGTCGTTAGACTGATGTTTCATTGGGTCCAACTACGTCGGATGGCTACGCAGTATGTGCGTCCGTTGGAATCGCGTTGGCAGGTACTCACCTCACACATGCTCGATGCGTTTGAAATTGGGCGCGCGGTGCAATTCATGGAGTCTCAACTGGCTGACGTGCCGTGCGTTATTGGCTGGATGAAGCCGGTCGTGCTCGTCCCCACGGCCGTCATGACAAACCTCACGCCGACCGAAGTCGAAGCACTTCTCATCCACGAGCTGGTCCACATCAAACGCTGGGATGATGTCATCAATTTGGCGCAAACCGTTGTCGAAACGTTGCTGTTCTATCACCCCGTCGTCTGGTGGATCTCTTCGCAAATCCGGGCCGAGCGGGAAAACTGCTGTGATGACGTCGCCTCGGCGCTCATTGGTGATCGACTCGCCTACTCCCGGGCCCTCGTCGCCGCCGCGGAAGTCGCCACACGGACGCAACCTTCGAAGGTCGCCTTGGCTGCCACGGGCGGAGAACTGACCTCTCGCATTCGTCGACTGGTTGGACTCGATGGCAATTCACCACCGCAAATTCACTGGACTGCCCCGCTCATTGCTATCGTGACCTTGGCACTCATGACAAGTCTCATTGCCTGCGCACCGGCCACCGATAAGGACAATGTCGCTGCCGAAGTTGCCGACATGCCGGTGGAATCCTTTGTCGAAAGCGAAGAACTGCTCACGCGAATCGTTGGCACGGTGCGAGATGCGGATGGCAAGCCGCTGAGCGGCGTGCGTGTTCTGCTCCACGAAGCACCAGTTGTATCGCCCAGCCCGAGTCCGGGAGAAACATACGATGTCGCGCAGACTGAAACGAATGCTGACGGCCTCTTTGAGTTTGAGGGAATTCCCATTCAGGCTGATGTCTACTGGGCCGACCGCACCCGCATGTTTGATGTCATTGCCCTACCAAATACTGAGTCGGGATTGGCGATGACCTGGAAACGAGTCCCCGATGAAAGTGATGTCACGCTCACCCTCAAACAGGGCAAAACAATTGAAGGAACCGTGATCAATCTGGATGGTGAACCCATTACAGGAGCAACTCTCCAATTGCGTCACATGATGTCGGTGCGCCACATCACGCAAGCCGATTTGGAAGAGGGTCGCTGGCCCCGCATGGACGACCCCAAGTTTCTCTCGCTGCAGAATTCAGAGCACGCGCCGCTCGTGACGTCAGACGACCAAGGCACATTCCGGCTGACAAATCTTCCCGAGAACGCCGGTCTCATGCTCGATGTTCTGCATGACAAGCACGTTCCCGCACTGGCATATGCAGCGACAGTCAAAGAACTCGACGCTGTCTCACAACAGCGACTCAAACGTCCCGTGCAGGCCGGGAAGTTGGACGTGCAACTTGATCCCGGACACGACGTCACCATTAAGGTTGTTTACGAAGACACAGGGGAACCGGCAATCGGAGCCCATCGCTACCTCGTCCCGAAGGGTAAACGGAATCAGCAGTCCTTCCGCAATTGGGTGAGACGCACTGATGAAAGCCAGGAGGGCACGTTTCACTTAACGGCAGTGAAGAGCGGCGAATTTCATTTCCACGTTCTGGGGCCAGATGATGGTTCGTTCCCACCTAAGTATGAACAAAGTGTGCTAACAACCGAACTCACCCCCGACCAACGTAAACATGAGTTCACAGTGAAGCTGCCAGTCAGCAATCTTGTTCCGCTCACTGTGAAGGTTGTCGAGGAGAAATCCTCAGAGCCGGTCATCGGAGCGGACATTCACTACCGTGAGGTCAGCGTAGCGCCCGGCAACTTCACAGGATTCCGTACGGAAAAAGATGGCGAGCACACCGTGCTCGTCCGTCCAGGTAAGACATATCGCTTCTTTGTCCGAGACGCCGGGCGAGGAAGAATGCAGGCCCTGGAGTTCACTCCCGAAGCAAAGACTCCAGGCGAGCTTACTTTTAAGATCACGCCCGACCCTGTCTATCGAGGCATCGCGGTCAATTCCGATGGTCAGCCTGTGGCGGGTGTCAGTATTTTTTATCGCATGCGAGCTGGGCAGTTTGGCAGTCGTTCCATTCAGGCGACTACGAATGACAACGGAGAGTTCGAGCTGAAGGGGCTGTTTGCCGAAATCTTCTTCGACCACAATCGGCCCATCACTGAGCCCACGTCAACTCTGTTCTATCACGGAGCGTCACACACGGGGGCAGTCGTTGAGCTGCCAGTCCCTAACGGTGAGGAGCCTGAGCCAATTACCGTTCAACTGAAAAACACAGAAGTCGTCACCGGTCAGCTTCTGGAAGCCGATTCCGGCATGCCGGTCGCCGGCGCGAAAGTGCAGCTCACTCGGCTGAATCAAACGCCAAGAGCTGGCTTCTTCCAACCAATTGGAGAACCGGTCGAGACAAATGACTCGGGCATATTCCGCCTTCAAGGAGGCTTTGTTGGCGAGAAACATGATTTGTTTGTCACCAAAGAGAATTTCAAGGTCACGTCGAGAGCGGACTTTGAAATTACAGAACCGGGTGATTTTGATTTGGGCATGATTGAACTTGAGCCGACGAAACCGCGACCACCAGTGTGGCAGGTCGAGGTGCCTGACGTTAGCAATATCAATCGGGAAGCCGCGCTCTTAATTCTGATGGAAGCGTTCGAAGCAAGCGAATCGCAGTTCAACGAAGAGCGAGTCAAAGACGGTTTCACACAGTACCGCACGCCCGGCGATGGCTTGTGGCAGTTCTCTCGACACATTTGGCCACTGGTTGAACAAGATCCTACGAGTGAACAGTCGTTCGCAGCGAGCTTATGGCTCATCAAGCATTGGGGATTCGCTGGCGCCTATGACAAACGGCATGGCGAGATTCGTCGTCAGGCGGCGCAACTCGTGTATGAGCACTTTATTGATCGTCCTGAACTGGCAGCGGTAGCCACGTCCATTGTCCAAGTCGGTTTCGCAAATGGCACCGGTCGAAACATGACACCGCTGGAAATGGGAGAAATCCTGATTGCAAAGAACTCGCATCCTGCAGTGCGAGCAGCAGCACTCTACGAAGTCGCCCGTTGGTTGTTGGACACCCAGGGGGGATCGCGTACCGTGATGCCCGAACACAAGGAAGCGGCTGCTCCCTTGCTGCAACGCGTCATCGACGACTTCCCAAACGAAAAAATCTACGAAGGAGAGACATACGCAAATCGGTGCCGCGAAATGCTCGCCGAGATTGAAGTCCAGTTGCCGGCTGTTGCAAATGCGACAACTGCCATCGAGGTGCAAAGGCCTATCGAATGGACACCGAAACAACTACTCGACGGAATGCACGCTTCGATGGCCCAGTACAAAACCATCGACATCCGCTATGAAGTTCGCGAGCAGCGGAATACGAATGCGTTTGGCAAAGGAGATGAAATCATTGTTGAAGGAAACTCTTCCTACCTTTTCCGCACAGATGGAAATCGTTGGAAGGCTGATGAAAAAAGTTTCACGTATCGCATTGGGACGACCGAGCTCAGGCCTACTGCTCAGACAATTGGATTCGATGGTAAGGCACACTATGCACTCGAAAAAGGAGAGCTGGTGCTGGGGCAGGAAACATCAGGTGACGGGCGACATCATCCGGCCACGCTGTTCTGGCGCATTGGCCGGTTGCGCAGTTGGTTAACCAAGGCACTCGATGTCCCCGAGGCTCGGGTCATCGCGTATGAGGAGGTCGATGGTCATCGGTGTGCCCGCGTGGAGTCGAACTGGGCGTTCGCCGACAACGGTGACGTCGTGAAATTCAACGTGCTTATTTCTCCTCGTCAAGGATTTCTTCCAATCCAGGCCGCTATCGATGTCGGCGGGAAGGATGGCACCCACTGGCAATTGAGTGGAATAACGCAAGACCAGGATTCAGGTCTGTGGTATCCGACCGGGATTCATGAAACCCATGACCTGGCACTGCCAACGAAAAGCAAGCTGTACATTGTGACGCACTTCTCAGGAAAACCGAACTTCACCGAGGACGACTTTAAACTCAAACACCCTGGTGCGGTAGACATTGTCGATTACCGAACGGGCGACGTGTACTTCAATGATGTCTGGTATCCCGAACTCAAGAAGTTTATGCGGGAGAAGTTTAACCAGCCGCCTCTCTGGCTCGAACCAACAGACCACCTCGTCAGCTACGCCAATGTAGCAATGAATGGAAAGCCAGCACCGGAATTGAAGGCCGCAACTTGGCTGCCGGCGAATCCGGGCGAATGGAAACGCGAGGGACGAAAATGGACCGTTCTTCACTTCTTCGGCGGCGGACTCTATCAGCCCACGCCCGAACAAATCTGCGGACTCAAGGCGTTTCGCGAGAAGTACAAGGAACTCGGTGTCGATGTCATTGGCGTTGTGCCACATGATCAACTGGATAATGCGAACCGGACCATCGACACTCTCCAAATTGATTTTCCTGTGGCGATCTCGGCACCGTCAGACGCGAAGGACTATGGGCAAATCTACGCTGATTTCCAGCTCAAGACATACGGAGGAACATTCCTGGTTGATCCCGAAGGAATTGTGCGTTTCATTAACAATCAGGGAGCAGGCGGCGATTCGGCACTGACATTGGAGCAGGCCATCATCAAACGTATGGGGTTGGACAAAGAGGCATATAAACGACAGGAAACAGGATTCGTAATTCAGGACTGGCGTGCCATTATGCGTGAGTGGAGACGGTTGCGAAACTCGACTCCGGCAACTCTCACACTGCGGGGCAGTGTGGTATCGGCAAGTAAAGAAACCGGTGACTACGGTGGGGTAACAATTGTGGCCGTTCCGCATTTGAGTGTCGTTCATGGTCACATTACGGCTGGGCATACAGTGCAGGACGACAATAACGATGGCGTCACCGTCACGTGCAATAACGACGGAACGTTTTCCATTCCGGGGCTGAGGAAGGCGACGTACAAGCTCAAAATCTCGGGACCGGGCATTTCCTCAACGGAGCGGTTCGCGAATGTGCAAGACGGTGAAGTCGACGAGCAGCTTGAAATTCGGTTGGAATAACGGTGGTTCGCGCCGACGGTTGGATTTCGTCCCCGCTTGCCGTAGTCTGAGCAAGTGCAACGAGGCTGGATTCCTCCCATTAGTTTCGACCATCTAAATGACTCACTGCGGACTGCTCGCGTTTCATTTTGTCCAGCCCGCGCTGCTGTGGGGGCTGCTGCTGGTCGCGCTGCCTATCATTGTTCAGTTCTTTCGTCGGTCGCGTCCCCACGTTGAAGCCTGGGGCGCCATGCAGCTTTTGCGAGTTGCCGTACAGCGTGTTCAGCGCCGTGTCTGGCTGGACCGCTGGTTGCACTTGTTGATGCGTATCATTGCCATTGCACTCATTGTGTTGGCGCTGTCTCAGCCACGGTCCGACGTAACGGCGGAAGGTGTCGGGCAGAATTCCATAGAGGCGGTGCAGTGGATTCTCGTACTCGACAGTTCACTTAGCATGGGAGCCGAGAAAGACGGTGAGTCGTGCTTCGACGTTGCTCAGGAACACATCATTCAGCTTCTTCGATCGGCACGCGCTGGCGACACATTTCGACTGATCCGCAATGTCAGTCACCTGGATCGAATTCTTGTTTCCGAAGCCACCAGCGATGTCGACTCTCTGCTGCTGGAGTTGGAGTTCATGTCGCCCACCCAGGACCGGGGTGACTGGCTCACGACCTTGCGTGACGTCAACGTGCTGCTCGCGAACGAGAGTCGCGAGCGCGTACGAGTGGTATTGCTCACCGATATGCAGGACAGCGAGTGGAGTCGTTCCCCGGCGGACCAAGCCGCCATTCGGTCGGAGTTCGAAAGAATCTCGCAAATTGCCGATGTACAAATCGTGGACGCGAGCGTGATCTCACAGAATTTGGCCATCACGAAAGTCATGCCCGATCCTGCCTGGCTGATTGGTGCTACACAAGGAACTGTTCGCGTACGCGTTGCAAATTATGGAAATGCGGCTGCCGACGTTGACGTCGATATTCTGCTTGACGAGGAACACCAGCGGTCGCAACGGCTGCATTTGAACGCACGGGAAGAAACGGAAGTCACATTGCCTGTGGAGGTGCTCGAACCGGGCGACCACGTTGTGCATGCGAGAATTTCTGATGACGCGGTGAAGGCCGACAACCATGGCTGGTGTATTCTGCCAGACATCGCAGCGCTGCGAGTATTGATTATTGATGAGGAAATGCCGGGAGCGCGCAAGCAGCCACACGAGTATTTGCAAATGGCGTTGGCGGGTGAATCATTGCCCAGCGTGACGGGCGGTCTCTCTGGAAAAGAGTATGACGTCACCATCGCGCAGCCGGATCAGGCTGTGGCCATAAGACTTTTTCAATTCGACGCGGTCGTGCTCAATAATGTCGCCGAACTGCAGCCTGCGTTTTCGGAGCAGCTAATCCAGTTCGTTCAGAACGGTGGGGGACTCATCATTTCTGTTGGCGACCAGTGGGCCCAGGCCACACCTCCAACACTTGCTCAAATGTTTGAATTCCAAGTGGCCGATGATGTCATGAGTCTGGAAGAGTCGTCCACTCCGTTTTCATTCGAGATAGCGGACGAAAGTCACCCCATGATGTCGGTATTCGTAAATCATCCCGAAGCGGGACTGATTTCGACCCGCATTTACCGTTATCTCCGAGTCGACCCTGGAGCAGGTTGGACGCACGTGGTGAATTATTCGTCGGGAGACCCTGCCATTCTCACTCGTAAAATGGGACACGGCCGGGTCGTTCTTGTATCCTCTGCGATATCCGACAGTTGGGGGAGTTGGGTGTTGTGGCCGAGTTTTGTACCGATGGTCCGCGAAAGCCTGAACTACGCAAATGAAGGTCGGTTCGCGCGAGAAGATCTGGTCCTGGGGGACGAATGGAGTCGAGCCATTCCGCAAACATTGCAGGAGGAGAACACACCTCCTGCATTCGCGTCGCCACCAACGATTGGTTTACCCGATCAACGAACTTCGTTTTCTGAAAGATCGACGGACGGCACACATTGGACGTTTGCCAACACTCTGCAACCTGGGGCATATACCGTCTCGCAGCAGGACAAGGTGGAACGGTTTGTTGTGAACGTTGATATTGCCGAGAGCGATTTGAAACGAACAACGCTGAAGGAACTCAAGCAGACCGCTCTCAAGGGAGTTCCGATTCAAGACCGCTTCGCCGACAATTCTGTCGTCTCCGAGCGCAGTGCTGGAAACAGTTCGTTCCTGTGGTCCGAGTATTTATTACTACTGGCGGTTGGAGCCTGGTGCGTTGACCTGGCGTTGAGTAAGTCCCGCAAACTCGCAGCCGCACTCACGGCGTCACTCATCACGACGACGACGCTGTGGCTGATTTGGCCCCTTGCCACATACCAAATCGTGAGTTCGTTTCTGTTACTCACAGCAGCGCTATGGATACTGTTTCGTCTGGGAACACGAATGCTCCGGCGCCGTGAGATGGCATGGAAACCGTAACAGCATTGTTACGGATCGGTGCGACTGAAATTCAGTCGCACCGCCGGTTATTCAAGTCGACCATCAACGCGACAAATTTTATTCGAAGTCGCGAGGATTCCCGAAGAGGCCGGAGCCGCCTTTTGATCCTGTGCCGCCCTTCAGCTTGCCACGGTTCTTACGCTGGTATGGTTGACCTTGACCGGGCGCCAAGTCTTCGTCAGCTGGCGGAGCCACAGGCTCGGGAGCGGCAGTCATCGCTTTCAGTGACAGACTGATGCGCTTCTTGCCGGGATCGACTTCGAGAATCTGGACTTCGGGAGTGTCGCCCACTTTGACCACTTCAGTCACCCGCTTTACGCGTCGATGATCCAATTCACTAATGTGAATGAGTCCTTCAACGCCAGGCTCAAGTTCGACAAATGCACCGAACGCCTCTGTACGCGTCACGCGGCCGCGCACTTTGCTTCCCTTGGGATACTTTCCTTCTGCAAGCTTCCAGGGATTCGGTGCCAACTGACGCATGCCCAGGCTGATGCGTTGTTTCTCCGTGTCAATCGACAGAACCTTCACCTCGACTTCGTCCCCTTCGTTGAGAACTTCAGAGGGATGCCCAATGCGATTCCAGCTCATCTGGCTGACCGGCAGGAATCCGTCGGTGCCGCCGAGGTCGATGAATGCGCCAAAGTCTTTGATGGTTTTGACACGACCTTTACGAACGTCGTCGACTTTCAACTCCTGCATAAGCTCGCGACGCGAGTCTTCGCGTTCTTCGAGCAGCAGCTTGCGGCGGCTCACGACCAGACGGCGGCGCTTCGGTTTGACTTCCGTAATGACAACTTTGATTTTCTGACCGACAAATGGTTCCAAATCAGCGACAAATCCCAATTCAACCTGGCTGGCCGGGAGGAACGCACGCAGCGAACCAACGGTGACGTCGAGTCCACCTTTGTTCGTTTTGGTCACCATGCACTCGACAACCTGATCGACCTGCACGGAATCCCAGTCGCCCTGCACGCGTGCTGTCCCACGTGGCAGGTTGGCCATAATGAGGCCTTCCTTGTCATCGACCTTGTCGACGACGACTTCGATTGAGGCACCCACTTCGGGCAGTTTCTGGTTGAACTGTCGGGCTGGGACGCAACCTGACATGCGCAGGCCGAAATCGAGTAACACATTTTCTCCGTTAACAGCCTGAACAACGCCGTTCAATTTCAGACCACTGTGAATTTCATCGAGTGACTGATCCACCGGCGCAGCAATTGCCTCTCCATCAACACCCTTGCCGGAGAGTGCTGCGTCGAGCATGGCCTGCATCGAATCATCCAGGTCTTCAACGGCCGGAACGTCAATTGGCTGCTGGCCAGCGACGGGAGCGTCTGGCACCTGTTTCTTTTCATTACTGCCACCAGCACCAACGGCTTTGGCAATTTCGGCGTCGATTTCATCATCAGTCGCCGCGGGCACTTCAACGGCTGCGGTCGGCATGGGAACGACGGGCCGTCCTTCACCAATGGACGGAATCGGCAGCGCCTGTCCCGGCTGGGTGGGATTCAGTTGGACTCGTGGTTTGGGTGGTGCAGCCGCAACAGTCGCATCTCCTTCAGCACTCGTCGCCACAACCTCCGAATTGGCAGGTGCAGCCTCAGACTGCTCGGCGGCGACCGCCTCCTGGACAGGAGCTGCTTCATTCACAGCCGGTGAATCGGAAACGGGGTTTTCTGCAGCGGGAGCGACGTCGTCCTGTCGCTGGTTTTCTGTATTCATTACCTGACCTGTCCTCATTCAGCTTCTCTGCGGAAGCTCCGGCCCTTCTGGTACCGGCCTCAATCTCACGGCGTTCGCCGCTTTCCAAACCGTGCCGAGACACAATTCTGCCCCGACAGCAATCCCGGCATTCTAATGTACCGGAATTGAATAACGAAATCGTAAAGGGAATAAGAATTTGCGGAAATCATCGAGTCGCTGAAACCGGCAATTTCGGACGATTTGGCCATACGTGAGGATTTGCAATCCCTTTTTAAGCCGTTCGGAGAATTTGCAGGGTTCCCAGATAGCACCGAGAACTCCCCGGCTCAACGTCCGCATCGATCGCGCCAGGGAATGGAATCGATCCTGGCAGTCGCAACGAATTTGGACATTCGACCGCTTCCGCCGTTCGGATGAATCATTCCGGCAACATGTCGTCCCGAGGCATTCAATCGACAGAATTTGTTTCAAGAACTCACCTTCCCCCATGTTCCCATCCGGCATCATTGAAAAACGAGTGGTAGCTTCTCAGTAACATATGTGGCGTTCGAACCGCTCCGTAATCGCACTTACCAGCCTGGAAAAGCACTGACACCATGGAATTCCCCAAGACAACCTGCCTGGTTACCGGCGGCGCCGGATTTATTGGATCACACATTGCTACGCGACTGGTGAAGTCGGGATGCAAAGTCAAAGTGCTGGACAACCTGTGCACCGGCAACCTGGAAAATCTGAACCATGTGTTCGATTCCATCGAGTTCATTGAAGGAGATGTCAGCGATCCCGAGGCCGTTGCCGCAGCCGTTGACGATGTTGAAATTGTGTTCCATCAGGCGGCATTGGCTTCGGTCCCGCTGAGCATTGATCGTCCTCTCGATACACATGCTGCCTGCGTCACCGGCACCGTCAACGTGCTGGACGCTGCTCGTAAGGCGAGCGTAAAACGCCTGGTGTATGCCGCGTCCAGCAGTGCCTACGGGAATTCCCCCGTCATGCCGAAGCGAGAGAACCACGTACCGGAAGTGCTGTCTCCTTATGCTGCTGCCAAACTCGCTGGCGAACTGTACTGCGAATCATTTGCTGCTGCGTACGATATCGAAACCGTCCGACTCCGTTACTTCAACGTGTTCGGTCCGCGCCAGGACCCCAAGAGTCCTTACTCGGCCGTCATCCCACTGTTCGCCGATGCACTGCTCAACGGCAGAACGCCCCGGATTTACGGATCGGGCGAACAGTCCCGTGATTTCGTGTTTGTTGAAAACGTCGTGAACGCGAATCTTTTGGCCGCAACGGCTCCGAATGTCTCGGGACGCGTCTTCAATGTTGCCAGTGGCTCGACCATCAGCGTCGTCGAATTGCTGCGGCTGATTTGCGACTTGATGGGCAAGCCCTTCGCTCCCGAATTCATGCCTCCCCGCGTCGGCGATGTGCTGCACTCCTCAGCAGACATTTCATTGACGGAAAAGCACCTCGGCTACTCTGTGCACTACGGTTTGTATGAAGGACTGAAGCAAACGCTCGACTACTACTGTGCCCAGGCCGAGTCGCCCTCGGTAGCAGCCGTTGCCAATTGATTGAAACCTGTGCTTCCTCCGTATCCTGGTCAATTCCCCTTTGATTGAGTTTGTCCCGTGAACCCACTCCCTCATCCCGAAAACGAAGCTGAATTCGACTTTGCGCCGTTCGGACTTCTCAATGGGTCAGGCGGTTCGACGTTCGGTGGTCGTTCCATCAACATCACGCAGTTTGTGGTGTCGATTTGGAAGCCCCTGGCGGTGGGGGGGATGCTCGGTATTCTCCTCGGCATGGCAGCGTACCTGGTCATTGGTCCGGTTTACTCAGCCTCAACTCAAGTCCTTGTCTCGCGTCCCCCATCCGTGCCCGATCGTGACGGACCTGCCAACAGCTTTGGCGATCGTGGTGATCACATCAAGTTGATGAAAACTGACGAAATCATTCTGCGCGCATTCAAAGATCACGGCCTCAGTGAAGTTCCGGAACTTGCCGAATCATACGATCCACTCAAAAGTGTCAGCGAAGACTTGAATGTCTCTCGCAGTTCGGGTCAGGAAAGTTCTTTCGACAACATTCTCGACATCGGGTATTCGCATCCGGACAAGAAAATTGCAAAACGGGTTGTGCAGGCAATTGTGGAGTCTTATCGGGACTACCTTGTCGAGACCCGCAATGAGAATTCTCACGAAGTCTACACGCTGCTGCTTTCACAACAGCACGACTTCGAAAACCGTGTTGCGGCCATGGAGAAGGATTACCACCAGTTCCGCCGCGACGCTCCCGTGTTCCTTAAGGCGTCCCCGGTCATTACGTTGAATGGAATGCCCGCCCAAGCACAGTCGCAAGCCGAAATGGAAGTGGCTGAACTGGAACGAGCTCAACGCGAAAACACGCGACGTCGCTCCGGAATTGAGGCACGGCTGACCACACTCCAGGGAATGCTCGAAGATGGCAAACAGCGCGAAGTCATCGAATTTTGGGTAATGCATTCGCTTTCGACCGGCACAGCAACGAGTGGTGCAGGAGGGGGAGGCGGTGGAACAGCCGCTCTAGCCGGGCCACCCGCCAAAGCGCAGCTCGATCAACAACTCATGACAGCTCGCCTCCTGGAACAGCGACTGCTGCACACTCTCGGGGCCGATCACACATCGGTCCGCAATGTGCGTCAGCAAATCGATACCATTCTGGACTTCTACCGTCGACAGGGACTTACGCCGCCTGCCACCAGTGCGTTTTCCGGATCGAGTGATGCACCGAATCGTCAGTCACGTGGCATGGACATGGTGGGTGTGTACCAGCAAATGCTGGAAGAGCAATTGCGTGAATTGGATGCCGACGATGAAAAACTCGTACTCCTGCACAAAGACGCTCAAGCACGAGCCAAAGATGCCGAGATGTTCGAAATCGAAGATCAGCGACGTAAGGATGAAATCGCACGCATCAAGGATCAGGCCGATCAAAACTTCAAGCAAATTGCCGCGTACGACCTGGCTCAGGAAGAAGAGGGCTACCGTATGAAGCAAATCTCGCAGGTGCGTATTGAACGGTCGATGAAACAGGTCATCAAAATCGTTGGTGCCTTCACCATGCTGGGAGTTGCCGCTGCGTTCTGCTTTTTCTACTTCCGCGAATGGAATGATACGCGTCTGAAAACACTGGATGAAGTTCGCGAATTGGCGAAACATCAGTTGCTGGGATCCATTCCAAAGTTTACTTCGAGCCCCGACGCCGACCGACTGGCAACGACTGGTCCACTGCATCCAGCGCTCTGCTACTACCATCGTCCCGGATCAAAAGAAGCGGAAGCGTTCCGAGGAGTACGAACCTCGCTCTTCTTTGGTTTGCGCGACGGAGACAAGGTGGTACAGATCAGCAGCCCGGAACCGGGTGATGGGAAAAGTACCGTCGCGGCCAATATGGCAGCTGCAATTGCACAGTCGGGCAAAAAAGTCTTGCTCATCGATTGCGACCTGCGACGTCCCACTCAGCATGGCCTCTTCCGAGTGCCTCAGGAGAATGGTCTCACCGACGTCCTATTGGGTGAAGCAACCTGGCGAAACACCGTTCGCGCCACAGCTATTGACGGCCTCTCACTCATCACCGCTGGCCTCTGCCCGGACAATCCTGCCGAACTTCTCTCACGACCAGCACTGTCACACATTCTGGAAAGTGCTCGTGAATCGTACGACCTCATCATTCTTGATTCGCCACCCATTCTGGTGGTTAGCGACCCCTGCATCATTTCACCAAGCACCAATGGTCTGATGCTGGTATTCCGTATGATGAAGACGAAGCAACTGACGGTTCAAAGGACGAACGAAGTGCTGCAGTCGCACGGAATTCGTACGCTGGGAGTCATCGTCAACGACCTCGACGAAGCACAGGCGCAGGAGGCCGGACTCTCCTATGACGCCTACTCGAGCTACTACAACACCGGCAACCAGCGACGAACCTCAAAGCCCCTCGCACCCACAGCCGTACCACCCCTGAACGCCAATTAGGACGCGGCCGGATCAACGCATGCACGACGGACTAGCCAACTTGTCGGTCGTGCTCGCGGACAACCGGAATGGCGATGTGAGGAGTGGGAATAATGGGCGTGTCCATTTCCTTCTGTCGCTTACGCGGTGGTTTCGGTCCCAGGCGTGATTCGATAATTGCGCCGAGCGGTCCCACAAGCATGGCTGGCAGGAGCAGCAAGTCTCCCAGCAATGCCGCACCGATAAGGGCCGCCATGAGCCAGCCGAACCGGCTGATGAGCAGCAAATCGGCGGGCAGCAGCATGAGCAGGCCAATACCGACTGCAGCACTCGTTTGCCACATCGCTGGTCCGCAGTGCTGCAGGGCGATCATGACTGCTTTCTCACGAGACTGACCTGCGGCAAGGCCATCACGGAACCAAGTGAGCAAATGCAACGTGCCATCGACCGCAATTCCCAGTGCGACCGAAGCGGTGACCATGGTTCCGACGTCAATGTGCATGCCAAACCAGGAGACCAGTCCGAAAATCGAAATCACGGGGAGCATGTTGGGAATCATGCTCAGTCCACCAGCAAGTGGGTCCCACAGTACGAACATCATGACCACGGCAATGGTGATAAACGCCAGCGTAAAGCTGAAAATCAGGCTTTCCAGCACAGCCTGCTGCGTACGATTAAACAGCGGCACCGCCCCGGTGACCACATGGTTTGTCCCGGGATAGTAACGCACGATATCTCGAACGGCGCGGTCAAGGTCTTCGGTCAGCTGAACCTGTGTGTTATCACCGAGCGCTGAGGCCTGGGCGGTAATACGCCACAATTCCGCGCCGCTCTCCGCCCATTTGAAGTCGGCTTCACTGGAGACGTCGCCCGGTACTTCGACGACGTAACTTGCCGCACCAGGAACTTCACCATCTTTGACGCGTCGTTCGGTTTCATTGGAACGTCGATTAAAGAAGATTCGTTCCCGCGTACTCGCTTCATCATCGGGTGCGATGCGAACTGGCTGGAACGAAGCCAGAGAAAGTGCGCCACGGATTTCTGGATTCGCCCGCACTTGTTCTTCGACATCGCGAAGAATTTCCATCCGCTCGAGGAACCGGTATTTCGTCTGCGACTCCCGATCAAAACTGACAATGATTTCGATGGGCGTAATTCCAGTCAGCGAGTCTTCAATGTTTTGATAATCGCGTGCGAGTCGTGATTCGGGATGGAAGTAGCTGACAACCTTGGTTTCGGTCTGGAACCAAACCAATCCCACAATGCATAACACAGAAGTTGCAATGCAGGTGACCATAATTTTCCGTGAGTGCTCACAGACGAAGGCCCCAAATCGAAGCCAGCCGCGGGGATTCACTTCGTCAGGACGAACGCGTCGGAGCGGGAACATCTGAAGCAGTGCTGGCAGTCCGTAGAGCACCATGACCACGGAAATGATTGATCCAATGGCTGCGTAGAGGCCAAACGCGCGTACTGGATGCAATTCGCTCGTGCACAGAGAAATGAGTCCGAGTGAGGTCGTGAGCGCCGCCATGAAGCAAGGGAATCGCGCCATTTCCGTTGCTTTCACAACGGCGGTGGATGGTTCTTTCCAGACGGCGTACTTCCAGTAATTTGCAACGTGAATCGCTCCCGACAGCGCAAGCACCATGAGTAGTGTGGGAAGCACTACGAGAACCATGTTCATGGTTCCGCCAGTAAACGGAATAATGGAAAGCCCGAGCAGGGCCGCGTAGTAGGAGACAAACACAACCAGTGCTCCCAGCCGGAAGCTCTTCAGTGAGAACAGGGCGAAGATAATTCCGACCAGTCCGGAAATTCCGATGACCGAGCGTTTGTACCACTGGAATGCCGTTGTGTCGGGGTCCCAGGCGGCACGCAACACGCCGTTGTTGAGCTCGGTTTCTGCAACAACAGTTCCGCCCATCCAGAGTGCGTCTTCTGAAATGAACGCATGACCGGCGGCCTCACGGATCGCCTCGATCGCACCCGCTTTGTCGGCAACGCCGGCACTGGAGAGAGTAATAATCATGCCGAGTGGCGAACCAGTTTCCTGGAAACAGGCCTCGACCATTTGGCGACCATCAGGACTTTCGGACGTCGCAAATCCGCGATAGTCGATCAGAAGTTTACTGACTACAGCAACCTGTTGAGAATTGGCTGCCATCCCGGACCAGCGAATTTGGAAGTCATGCGGGGTAATTTCGATGAAGGGGACTTCATCAGTCTCCTCAACGACTTCGTCTCCACGTGAATTGACGAGACTAAAGTCGGCGTATTCATCGACTGCTTCCTCGAACATGTGTTCGTTGGCAACTTCCGGCTGCCAGATACGCGCGGAGTCGCGGAATTCAACATCCAGACCGGTGTTCGACTCGATATGACGTTCGAGGTCGCGGAGAGTTCGTTCCTTGTCTTCGCGTCCATTCTCGCTGAGACGAACTTTAAGCCAGCCTTCACCCAGCAGGTTACCATTCAGACGTCGGACGGCTTCATCCTGTTCAATGCCGAGGTCCATCATTTGACGCAATAGCGTCTCGCCGTGTACGACCGATTCCACGTACGGCAGGCCACCGCGACGGACACCATCTTCACCAACTTTTCCCTGCAATCTGCCGACGAATAGCGGCAGACGGGGATCACCGACCGCGCTGCCATCCCAGGTCAGCACAATTTGTTCCTGCTCTGGGAATTGGTCACGACACCAGCGATAGATTTTCGCCTCCTTGTCGCTGTCGGGTAACCAACTGTCCACGTCGTTCTGCAGTTTCAGGCCACGCAGAGCGGAAATTGACAAGGGAGCCAGAAACACCAGCAGGACCATCACCCACATGGCCATTCCATGACCCCATGGATCGCGCTGGGAAAATAGATTTTTCATCGGCGAGTGGGGGCAAGTGGTGATGGGAGAACCTTCGCGACACAGAGTGCCGTATATCAGAAATCGTCCCTTTGCCCGCTCCGACTTGTCGTCGCTCCCGAAAGTCGCGGCGGTTCAATGCATCGATCAGCGCATTCCTATCGATAAGTCAAACTGGGAAAACTTTGACTGCCGCCTCTGTTGGCGCGTCCTGTGGCGAATCAGCCCCCGACTTGCCTGATGGGTGGAGCATGGTGATACAGTCGGTTCTGGACATGCTCCCGGACGAAATGCACCCACACTTGCTGAGCAAATAGCAGGACCACTTCGTTATCCGTCTGGGCCGGATTGGAGCAGGCCGCTTCGAGAGTTTTTCGGGATAATTCTTCCGGAAAAACCTCAAGCAGAAGTGCTCGTTCGTCGGCGGGGAGTGTGCGGACTTCATGAATTAGTTCGGTGAGGAACTGGCCGCATTTGGTGTCGGTACCAAAAATTGCCTCAAGTTCCATCGCGAGTGTTGGGGAGTCGAGTTGACGCAACGCTCGTTCGGCGGCGATTCGAGAAAGTTGTGGATTGACGAACGCAAAGACCTCCGAAGCGTACAACTGCAGCAGCGGGCCAGATTGATCATCACGCAAGATCCGATCAACCTCCCGCATTGAACGTAGTTCTTGTGTCGCCAGCAACAACGACAACTCCCGTCCGAAGGACCATAACTGGGACTGTCTTGCAAACACAGCGTTGTTGGCATTCGACAGCATGGCGGCCAGCCAGAACATTGGCGAATTCCCAGTTCCTCCTGCGGGAGGGATTTGGAACGCCACCGACTGTTCGTCCTTCTGCTTCTGCTCAACTCTTTGTGCAATGTGTACGAGTAACCGACTCCAGCGCTGGACGCGTTCCGTTTGCAAGCTCGAAGGCAACTGGAGCGGGCCTGTCTGCAATTCACCAATGGCAAAATTCAGTAGTTCGGCCAATCCGGCATTTTCCTGAACATCCCATTCGCCGGAGCGCACTGTGTCGAGTTCCTGCCGAATGAGTTGTTTGCCGAATGCGTATTGAATGCTGCCCGACCGACCGTCTTCTTCCACAATACCCCCACCAGAAAGCCACTGTCCGGTTTCAGTATCGTATTCATTGCTGATGCCGCCGGGCTGGTGTACCACGAGCCTGTCCCCAATGTATTCGTGGGAATGCAGAGGATCGGATACCGAATTCAACATGAACGCCGGGTCGACGCTCAAACCGGCAACAGCACGCATGGGCCCTCTTTTGCCTGTGTTAACTCCGAAATCGAATTTCAGGCTGTATCGTTGTCCAGCCAATGGGTCTTCAGGTGAAAAAAATTTGAGATTGAATCGCGTGTTTAAACCACTGTCAGGACGCAAGCGAATTGAGCGATGACTGTGAATGGAGTCGAACTGAAAATCGCCATCCACAAGTGATATCAGGAAGCCGCAATAATCGGCGTTTCCTGCCGTTCCGATTTCGATGCGGAAAACGGTATTCCCTGCTGGAGAGAGGAGTAGCTTAAAACTGCCAGGAGACTTTTGCAGTCGTTCGGGTACTGCATCGATAGTTAACAGTTGCTTAACGAACCAATTGGCTTCCTCGGCCTGAACATGAATCAGAAACTCCTGCTCACTTTCATTCCATTTGTTCAACCATTCTGCGGCCCGCAGCATCGTCTGCGAAGTGTCCCCCAGTTCCTCACAGAGCGGGGGCACGAAGATATTCTCCACCAGTTCGAGTTTCAGATGTACGGACGAACTATTTGAAACGATGGGCGTTGCTTTGACGTCCCACTTGACGAATCGCGCAGAACCGAGCAGTGCCTTCTCAATGCTCGCCTTGGTTACAGGGGTCCACTGTGCGCCCGGAGCAATGTCGATGAGCGCGAGAACATCTGACTCGCTATTCATTTCCAGACCGGCGATTGCGATTTCGCTGATGACCCGCTGATCAGTGTTCCTGTTCACTGTGACGTGCAAGTCAACAAAATGCTGCTCTTCATCCCGCACCAGATTAATGACGAAATCCGGAGCAATGAGCCCCGCTTCTTCCAATGCCGACGTGACATTGGTGCCGAACCGTGTGGTTTGATCTGGCCCAAAGTAGCAGGGGGTGTCAGTGGTCCATTTCGCCTGGTTCTGATCCTTCGTCTGCGTCGTAACTTCAACTTTCTTTCCCGTGGGCGGCCTGACTTGAGCGGGTGCCGGAGTCCCGGGACGTAGCGCCTTCTCCACCATCTGGGCGACGTCGCTCTCGACGCCCTCGACAATGATGTCACGGCATTTGAACTGGCCTCCTTCCTCAATGCTCGTCACAAGGATGTTTCGATCCGCGTCGTGACGCGTCGAAACGACGGCGTCAGGAAATCCAGACGCGGCGAAGCCCCTTGCCAGTTCATTGTCGATTGTCTTCAACAGCGCCGAGAGCTGCATTGAGGGTCGAGAGACTTGCGTCACGGACAGACTGCCATCCAGTGCGTGCCGAATCGCCGTGGGAGCAACGGTGAATTCCCCTTCGAACTCGAGCTTCTGCATGTCTCCCAATTCTCCGACGGGAGGTGGGAAGTAGAAAGGACGCGCCGGTTCGTCGGCATGACCGCCGCTACAGTGCCAGGCAGCCAGTGAGACCATCACCGCAAAGAAAAATGAATGAGTGCGCATTGTGCTCTCGCAGAAATTCCGTTGTTTATCGCCCGAATGTCATGAGACCGAATCGTGCGGGTTGGGGAATTGCACCTCCAGAACCGGTCCAGCTGTGCACGCCCAATCCCGGCATGACGCGCGTTACGCCGAGTCCCCAGGTCGCCCCAACTTGAGTTCCCGGCGGGATCAATTCTTCAAAGGGAATGGCTGCTTCGATACGCCACGTGAGGTCGTCAGCCTCAGCAGCCACGAACCAGCGCGGATTGTATTTGGCGTCGCGCCAGCAGGCTTCACGTGTCCAGCCACGCTGGTCGATGGTGAAGTCGTATGTCGTGGCATAATCCCGATCGACGTCGAAGGAAATCAGCAGGTAGTCGTTTGCCCCAGCGTCAGCGTCGCGAGGTCGTCCCGGAAGTTGCAGCGGAGCTGCGGGAAGCTGTGGCTCACGGGGAATGCTGGCTGCGAGATAAAGGTACTCAGCATCGTGACAAAGCATGACGAGGGGACGTGGCTTGCTGGAATCCTCAGATCCACGGGTGTCAAGTCCGCCCACGAATTCGTCGTCGCTCAATGGCTCATCAGAGAGCGTAATTTCTGCACTCCGCTGCCAGCAATCATCGCTGAGAACTCCATCGAGTACGGGAGGGCGCAGGGCCTGAACGCACTGGATGACCGGCTTGGGCGAAATTGCACCGGGACGCAGCAGATACGCTTCACCTCGGGCCGCAATGGTCCAGGGATCGCTATTGAGCCCTTGCAGAAACCGATTGTTAATTGTGTCTGCCTCACGGTGCTTCTGACGACGCCTATTCAATGAGGCTGCAATGAACTGGAAATCGGGCGACTCGTACAACGCGGGATGCTGGACGGCAATGCGGTCCGTCATGGCATTCGCGGCTTCCAGCCAGCGTTTCATTTTCATGAGTCGCTGATCAGCAGAGACGCCACCGAGTTCGGAATTGGTGGCGGAGAGTACCGAGTTCACATCGCCAGATGTCGGGGTAATTTGCAGTGTCTCAGTGGGATTTAATCCCTGCAGATATTGTTGCACCCGCATTTCCCGAGCGGTGTTGGAGGGACTCTCTGCCGAAATGGCGAGTGCCTGCTCGATTTCTCCCGAAACCTGTTCACGAGTTTTCTTAATGGTGCGGGTATTTGTCCCGGTCATGGCCCGCAGTCGCTGCCAGTTCAGTTCCGTGCTCGTCCAGTATTTCACGAGCCAAAGCATGGCCTCTGTGGCAGCAGGCTCGTTGGGATAGCGGTCCACGAGATTGGCGTACGTCTCTTCTGCCAAAGCCCATGCCCCGTTTTCGCGATATGTCTCCGCCAGCGAACTGAGTTGTGCTGCGGCTTCGGCTGGTGGTAATGGTCCAATAAGTTGATCCATTTGCGCGAGCAAAGCGCCACCTTGCTGGGTTTGTGAAATAGCCTGCTGCGACAGGGCGGTTACCATGCGGCGATGCTTCGCCTGCGCCAGCAGTTTGTCGATGTCGACGTCGCGGAGGGGAGGAACCGGACGGCGCGCGTCGGAGTTGGGGGCAATCGACACATCCCCCCAAAAACTGTTCTTCGCAGATGCTGTTGATAGCGAAGTTGAGTGCACAACAAACTCATGCCGCTGTTCGGGAGAATCGAAAGGAATGTCTCCACAAGCCGCTGCCAGTCGCGACGACTGTCCCAATGTTGTTTGCTGACGGGGCAGCACATCGAAAGGATCGAGGTGAAAGTTGCCAATGCTTCCGACTGAGCGTCGTTCGACAATCTTATCCACCTGCCAGGCGGACAGTTCGCAGAACTGTGAATGGGCCGTAAATGCCCGAGGATTACCTGCCTGTTCGACAGCGGCCTCCACGGCCTGTTTCAGGAACATGGCCGCGGCATCGTCCGGCAGTGGTTCATCAATGACGATGACCGAAGGCCGCCAGATTCTGAGCTGTGCGACCAGTTCGGAAATCACAACTTCGGCAAAGCGTCGATCAGTCAGGAGCGACCAGTCTTCATGCAGTCGTTTTCGATCACGGGCAATTCCCGGGACAGCCAATGGCAATCTCCAGCCGACCGAAGATTCGCATCCACCTGCTGCAAGGACACAGGCGTTGAGTTCCAAGTCGTGTTGTTTCACGGCGTGCGCATCGGGACCGATGTCCTCCCGGCTGAATATTGAAACACCACAGCGGTATCCCTCCTCGCATGCATACTTGCTCAACATGGGGAGCGAGACACGTTGAGGATGAGCATGGAGCGATAACAGTGCCAGTCGTCGCTTCCCGCCACGTACCTCCTGCCAATGCGCTCCACCATCTGTGGTGGTCACAATTCTGCCGAGGCTACCAACGGCGCATCCCTGTTTTTCATTGACGAAATGAATCGAGTGGAGCGGTACTGTGGAACCTGTGTATTGTCGCTGCCAACTGGCTCCGTTGTCCGACGAATGCCAAATGACCGATCCGGGCGATCCACCAACCCACACATGATTTCCGACCTGTGCCAACGCGGAGAAGTTCGCAAAATCATCCAGTTCACGTGGCAGTGGCGTATCAGCGGGACCCCACGAAACGCCACCGTTGGTCGAAGTCATGAGCAGGGCACCGTCACCGGCGAACCAGCAGCGTCCGTCGTGGCTGGCGGTCACTGCATGAATGTTGGCTAAGCCAGAGGCGGGGAGAGCGGCGGGGAGTAATTGCCCGCGTGCGACCACCTGATGCTCACCTAAGTCACCAACGACAACTCCATTTTCCGAGTCGATAAACGCTCCTGCACGCCAGCGGCCGGCAGATTTAGCACTGACTGGAGTCCACGTTCGACCTCCGTTTTCCGTGACAAATACCCCACTCGGAAAACGGGCGTTCGTTTCTCCAATCGCAACGCCGTTGTCCAAATCAAAGAAGCGGACGTCATGCAGCCAGGGGAGCGGAGTCGAGTCGAGTTGTGTCCAGGTCTGGCCACCATCACCGGTGAAATAAATGACTCCGACGGGCGTCTTTTCGTAGGGACGAATCACACCGCCTGCGATCCAGGCGACACGATTGGTCAGTAGTGAGACTGATTGCCAACTGACGTGCTCTGGTTCCTCACCGACGAACAGCGGCGTCCAGGTCATTCCTGCGTCGGTCGACTTCCAGACGGTGCCGCGATCCCCTACGGCCAGACCTGTACTCGCAACAAACTGGACGTCATGCAGCGTGGCGTCGTCCTGCAATGCTGTGGCGACAAACTCCGGTGGAATATCAGCCGCACTCGTGAATGTTGACAGGAGAACAAACGCGAGCAGACACAGTCGGCGGAGCATGGAAGTCAGCGAGGAGAACATGGTTCCATCTCCTGAATTGTCGAATGAATTCGTGTGAGTTCGATGTCAGGCGGCTTTCCGCTGGGTGGCCGCCGCACCCCAGTGCTGCTCCGCAATGAGCCGCACTGTGCGTTCTGCTGCATGCCCGTCACCATAAGGATTTTGTGTGATTTGCCGGGCCGCGTACGCCCGTTCGTCTGTCAGCAGCAGGGTGGCCTGCGACATGAGTCGCTCATAGCTGGTGCCAATGAGTTCCACGGCTCCGGTCTCGACCGCTTCGGGCCGCTCCGTCACTTCGCGCGTTACCAGCACGGGTTTGCCGAGGCTCGGGGCTTCTTCCTGAACACCGCCCGAGTCGGTAATGATGAGCGTGGAACGATCCATCAACCAAATGAATTCCGGGTAACTGGCAGGAGCGGTGAGCCGAATGTTGGGAATGCCCTCAAGCATTTCGTGAACCGGCTTTTGCACGTTGGGGTTCAAATGCACGGGATAGAGGAACTGCGTTTCCGGAAAACGCTGAGCCAAATCGGCCAGGCCGTTGAGGACCGAACGGAAACCGGCACCAAAATTCTCACGACGATGTCCCGTGATGAGGACCAGGCGTGCATCACCGAGGAATTCGTACTTCTCATTCCAGACGCTGGCGTTCTCGCGTTCGCGAGCCGACGTCCAGAGCAGGGAGTCGATGACGGTGTTCCCGGTGACGTGAATTTGGCTCTCGGGAACGCCTTCACGCCGCAGGTTATCTGCTGATGATTCCGTCGGAGCACAGTGCAGGCTGGCGGTTAGACCCGCAATGCGGCGGTTGTACTCCTCCGGCCAAGGGGCGTTCATATTGCCGGTTCGCAAACCCGCTTCGACATGCACGAAAGGGAGACGATTGTAAAATGCAACCATTGCGGCGGTCATGACCGTGGTAGTGTCTCCCTGCGCGACAATGCAGTCGGGAGTCGTTGAACTGACCACCGAGTTGAGGTGCTCGATGAGCCGCGACGTCAGTCCTGCCAACGTCTGATTGGGACGCATGACGTCGAGATTCAAATCGGGCTGAATGCCAAAGTAACCCAGCACCTGGGCCAGCATTTCGCGATGCTGCCCAGTCGAACAGACGAGCGGCTCAATTAAGGCATGACGCTGTGCCTGCTGAATAACGGGAGCCAGCTTGATGGCCTCGGGCCTTGTGCCGAGGACGATGAGTGAACGAGTTGACATGCGGCTCCTCCTTGAGCGCGGGAGATATTTTCAGGCGGCTTTGCGGGCGGTCGTTGTCTTTGTGGGAAACGGAACTGTGTGGGACGAATCGGTCGTGGCACGTGCGTCACCGTAGATGTCGGCCAGACGCGACTCCATGGCTTCCCAACTGTATCCCTGCAGGAACAACTCTCTCGCTCGCGTTGCGTATTCGTTGAGTGTTGCACGCCGAGCGATGAGCGAATTCAGGAATGCGGACAGGGCCGTTTCGTCGGAGTACGGATTACTATGCCCCGCACTATGAGCGTTTACCCAATTCGAAACCTTTGCCTCCGAGTTCACAATGACGGGGCGACCGACGCTCAGCGCGTCGTAGATTTTGTTCGGGCTGGCAAGAATGTGATTGCGGCACGTGGGAGCGTACATGGCCAGCAGGGCGTCGCAACTGGCGGCGACTTCCAACGACTGCTGCGGCGTAATGTGTCCCAGAAATTCGACAATGGGATCTTTGAGGAACACGTTCGCCGAATAGTCGTCAGCCGCCCAGCCAGCGGCAATGATGCGAAAATCAGGGACCTGCTTCGCTGCGTTCAGCAGTTGTTCCACGCCGCGGTCGCGTGCGAGTGTGCCACTGACGAAGACCTTGGGTGATCCTGTCGGAAACTGAAATGCCAGGTCAGGGCCAGGATCGGACGGGTAATTCCCGATGACTGTTGTTTTCCTGCGCGCCCAGCCGAATGTTTCGAAGCGGACATCGTCTGTGGCGATAAGTTGATCACACCACCACCGCGTGGCTTGAACGAGTCCAAAGACGGATGCGCGAATTGGCCATGAGCGATGCGACTGTCGATCGATATGACTGTCGAACACGTCGCAGGTCAGTTTCCGAAATGCCCAGCCTTTCAGCCAGCCAATCCGGAGAATGTTGTCTTCATTGACGGCATGAACGGCGTCGGGACGGAGTTGCCTGAGTGTCTTAATGGCATGCCGCGTGAACGCCCGTTGTCCCGACCATGTGGAGCCGAGGTTCGGCACGGCATGATCAACAACGTGCCGCGTTGTACCTGGAAGTTCGGACGACTTATTGACATCGGGACGGCGGTTCCAGCCTACGAAATGGACGTCATGCCCCAGCGTGACGAGCGTAGCGCACGTCTTCGCAATGCGAACGTCTGAACCATCATTTCCGTAGACTACCGCGATTTTCATGGATGTTCACTAGGCCGTAGTGGCGACCTGTTCTGGCAACGAACTCATTTGTTGTTGTGGAGTAGAAGGAACTGTTTGCTGTTGGGGACGAATAGGACTCACCGGCAGCCCCAACACTTTGAGCAGACAATAACTGAGCGACAGCATGAGTAGTCCGGCGAGGCCGACTGTATAAGGCTGGCCTCGAATTCCGATGACACTCAAGTAAATAACTTGCGGTCCCAGTCCGATGAGGAACCAGGGATTGGAGACAATTTGCCGACTCAGCCAAGCCAGGAAAACGCCTTCCAGAAACATGAACGGCAGCCCACGCCAACCCCAGAAGTTAATGTACCAGTCTCCGAAAACACCGGGTGGGTGCATCATGTTGTTTTCGATCGCCTTCTGCCCGAAAAGCGCCACCGCGACAACACGGTTGGGATCGCGCGGCTTTAGCCCGGGAAAATACTCACCGGGAAGATAGAAGAACGCGAGGCGCCGATAACTGGCGCCGTCAACATACGGCTCGAAGTCGGGGAACAGAGCGCAAATGCCCACGAAGTGGTCGTGGTAGTTGAGCGGATCGAGGGTCAGTGCATCTTGGTACGCTTCAGCACTGAACACAAATGTCACCATTTCTCCGGTGGTCATGCTGTGCATGCGGTGACGCAACGGGAGCATGGCCACTGTCAGCATGCCAATCATTCCAAAGGCGGCGGTCGCCATCATGAGTCGGCCCAGGGAAATCCGATGTGCAAACACCCATCCCCCAATGAGTGACCCCAGCATTCCAATCGCGGGACCACGGGTACCACGACTGAAGATAAAGAGAGCCAAGGCAAACACAATGGGATAAACCGTTCCCGCGACGCGGTAACGACCGCGAAGAAACGGCGAAAGGAAACCCGGGAAATACGAGATGTAGAACAGGTTTCCCCACACGGCTCCGAGTAGTCCAGCGCGTTGTTCGCGAAGTTCCATTCGGCGGGCAGAGAGGACGTTGGCCAGCGTCACACCGCTGGCATGAATCCAGCCCAGCCACGCAATCACACCCACGACGGCGCACAACACAAAGAGAGCATTGAGTCGCGGCTGAAGCTGGTCGTGTTTCAGCAACTCAAACGTCTGCACGTAAGGCTTCTTGGAAGCAATGATCATATAGAAGTGCCAGCCGCAACCAATGAGCACGATTCCGCAAAGAGAGTAGAGTCCGGCTGCGACGTGAATCGAAAAAGGGTCCACCGTCCGGTCATACCAGGCCGGGCCGATACAGGGGACAATTCCATGAATAAGCCCTAAGCCACCAAACAGCAACGACTTAAGAAGCCCGTGCCGCAGTCGGCGCGCACCGTCCCATGCCTCCCAGAAGGCATAGACAGCGATCACTAAGTGTATAAGCCGCAAGTACATACAGCGGGTGAATCCTCCGTGATTCCGGCACTGCAGCGACAGAATTCCAGCCAGAGTCCTTCCCTGACTTGAATCTTTTTACCCCGTTTTCCGAAAAAGGGTCAAGATGGAAGAGCCTGCGGTGTGGTCTTATGGGGCACGAATTCGAGTCGACCCGCGACTGAAGACGGCTCTTTCGAGCCCGCGACTGCGGACAGGAAAGCCCCGCCACCGCAAAAGAGAAGTGAGTTTGTAACTACTTACTCGCCATTGGTTTGAAGCGGTAGCCAATGCCGCGTACGGTGTCGATGACTTCGGCACGCTCTCCGAGTTTCACGCGGAGCGATCGAATATGAACATCAATGGTTCGCGCACTGGAATTCGCGTCTTCTCCGCGAGCACAGTCAAGAAGTTCGTTCCGGGTGAATGTGCGTCCGGGCTGGCTGGCCAAAGTCCACAGCATGCGGAACTCTGTCGGCGTGAGAATGAGCTCCTGGCCGTCGAGTGTGGCGACATACCGTGTGCGGTCGACTTCAATTCCCGATATCGAAAGTGTTTCGCGGTCGTCGGAGTCGGGAGGCGTGCGACGCAGCAAAGCTTTCACCCGTTCAATGAGCGGACGTGTTTTGAACGGCTTGGAGACGTAGTCATCGGCCCCGAGGCTGAAGCCTACGACTTCATCCATTTCATCTTCCCGGGCCGTCAGCATGAGGATACGCGTGTTCTTGGTCTTCGCGTCTGCCCGCAGTTCCCGGCATACCTGCCAGCCGTCAGGCGGCGGAATCATGATGTCGAGAATGATGACATCGGGCAGTGCCTGCCGGGCGCGCTGCAGTGCGTCGCGACCGTTCGTGGCGGTCAGGACGTCGAATCCTTCTCGTTCAAAGTTGTATTTCAGACCTTCCAGAATGGGGAGGTCATCTTCAACGATGAGAACTAACGGCTTGGTCATGAATTTGCCGGCTGGGAGTTCAGTTTTCGTGAGTGGCGAATAATGCGGCCTTCCACAAGGTAAACGACATCTTCCGCGATGTTCGTGGCGTGGTCGGCAACACGTTCCACCTGCCTCACGGCAGAAAACATATGTAACGAAGCATCCAGGTGACTCGGATGTTCGTGCATGTAGGCAATGAGTTGTTGAATCATGGTGCGATTGAGCGCGTCGACTTCTTCATCTTCCACGCACACCTTGCGGGCTGCGGCGCTGTCGAGTTCGACGTAGGCATCAATGCTGCGGTGGAGCATGTCGACCGCCCGGCCCGCCATGTCTTTGAGCTGATCAGGAATTTGTACCTGGCTCGATTCCAATAGTCCGCAGGCACGCTCGGAAATATTGACGGCCAAATCGGCCACGCGCTCAAGTTCCGCCGAAATTTTCATGACGGCCGTAATGCGGCGCAAGTCGATAGCAACTGGCTGATACAGCGCCAGAATCTTGAGGCAGGCGTCTTCGATTTCGACGTCAATGCGGTCGATTTCATCATCGTCGCTGGCAATTCGGCGGGACTCTTCAAAGTCCGGATTGCTGAGTTGCTCAACGGCCCGATGAATCATGTCTTCGACGCGCGAACACATTGCCAGCAGGTCCTTGTGGAGGGCCGCAATGTCTGTCTGCATATGTACTGACATGAGTGGTGTCCTTTAGCGAGGCAAGGCGGAACGCATCAGCCAAAACGTCCGGTAATGTAATCTTCCGTCTGCTGTTCTTTGGGAGTGGTGAACAGCGTCTGGGTACCACCGAACTCCACCATTTTTCCCTGATAGAAAAAGGCGGTGCAGTCACTCACGCGCGCGGCCTGCTGCATGTTGTGAGTCACGATGACAATGGTGTAGTTCGACTTCAGTTCGAAAATGAGATCTTCAATGCGGGCAGTCGAGGCGGGGTCGAGTGCCGAGGCTGGTTCGTCCATTAGCAACACGTCTGGACTCGTCGCCAGTGCCCGAGCAATACAGAGCCGCTGCTGCTGTCCACCGGAGAGTGCCATGGCGGAGTCGTTCAGACGATCTTTCACTTCTTCCCAAAGGGCAGCCCGCCTCAGGCATGACTCGACGAGCTCGGTCAGCGCGGCATAGTTATTCTGCCCAGCAATGCGCGGCCCGAAGGCGACATTGTCGAAAATGGATTTCGGAAACGGCGTGGACTTCTGAAACACCATGCCGACGCGTTTGCGCAGGGCCACGACGTCGACCTGGGGATCGTAAATGTTAATTCCTTCCAGCAACACCTCACCGGTATGCCGCGTGCCCAGCACGATATCGTTCATGCGGTTGAGAGTACGCAGGAACGTACTCTTGCCGCATCCCGACGGGCCAATGAGTGCGGTGACGGCGCGTTCTGGAATCTTAGCGGATATGTCAAACAGCGCCTGTTTTTCGCTGTAGTAGAAGTCGAGATTCCGCGTTTCAATTTTGGTGCGATTTTGCGCAGCGGCATTTGCCTTCTGCTTGTCTGCTTCACTTCCCCGCGAACCGAGGGCGGTGGTGACTTGAATCAGTGGTGGGACGGGCTTTTCCATGTGTGGGCAGCAACTACCAGTTTAGGTGCTTTTGAGCACGGTTCCGGATGTAGATTGCCAATCCGTTGATGGCCATTAAGACAACAAGGAGCACAATAATCCCTGCGGCGACCTTGTGAGTGAATATCGGGCGTGGATCGGAAGCCCAATTGTAAAGTGTGGCCGGCAAGGCCGTGTAGCTACTGAATGGGACCTGCAGCAAAAGTTCCGGCGAACTGAGCAACTCCGTTGGGCTTTCCACACCGGGAGGACACTCAAAAATCGATACCCCGCATCCCACCACAATGAGCGGAGCCGTTTCTCCAATGGCGCGGGAAATGGAGAGGATGACGCCCGTCATGATTCCAGGAAGTGCTGCGGGGAGTACCTGCCCCGAAACCGTTTGCCAGCGCGTGGCTCCAAGTGCAATCGACGCATGTCGCAACGACTGCGGCACAGCTCGGAGTGCTTCCTGCGTGGCCACAATAATGACTGGCAGGCTGAGCAGGCTGAGAGTCAGCGCGCCGGAAATGATCGTGGACCCCAGTGGCAACGGCATGTACATGCCCAGTGGCCCCTGCACGACCAACTCTTTGTGCGCGAAGATGTCGAACATCCGAGCAAACACCGTCAGCCCCAGAATGCCGTAAACAATCGACGGAACGCCCGCCAGGTTGGACAGGTTCAGTTTAATAACGCGAGTCAGCCACGAATCTGTCGAGTACTCTTCCAGATAAACGGCGGCACCAATTCCAACGGGTATGGAGAGCACGCAGGTCAGCAGCATGAGCCAGAAACTTCCCCACAGCGCCGGAAGAATTCCAGAGTCTGCAGGCTTCAGTTCGTCCTTGTAATTCGACAGGAAGTGCCAGTTTACGTAAGCCAGTCCTTGCCAAAGAATGACGAACAGCAGCGTGACGAGTATTGCCATTGCCGACCAGGTGGCCAGCCAACAGGCATATTCAAACCAGCGACCGCGTTGACGTGATCGGCTGAGGAGTTCGGTCGCGATGGAGGTATCGGACATTACTGATACTCCTCTCTGAATCGCCGCATGATCCACTGCGAGAGAATGTTCATCGTCAGTGTGATGAGAAACAGCGACATCGCCACGCCGTAGAGACTCTGGTATGGAAAGGTGCCTACGGGAGCCTCACCACTGCGGACGTTCACAATGTAGGCAGTCATTGACATGACCGATTTCAGCGGATTCATGGACATATCCGCCTTGCTTCCACCTGCAATGGCCACCGCCATCGTTTCACCTATGGCCCGTGAAATCGCGAGAATAAAGGCCGCCACAATCCCCGAGAACGCTGCGGGCACCACGATTTTGAGACTCACGTCAAAGCGGTTTGCCCCAAGTGCGTAACCAGCTTCGCGGAGGGATTTCGGCACAGCGCGAATGGCGTCTTCACTCAGTGAAGCGACCATGGGGACAATCATAATGCCCACAACAAGCCCCGCACTGAGGCCATTGAACGTTTCAACACGAACGCCAATCAACCCAAAGAGAGGTTGCAGAACGTAGGGAGTTATGAATTTCAGGGCGAAGAAACCGTACACAATGGTTGGAATACCAGCCAGGATTTCCAAACTTGGCTTGATGATGGCGCGCGTTCGTTCGCTGGCATACTCGCTCAAGTAAACAGCCGATGCCAATCCCACGGGCAGACTGACGACCGCGGCAATTCCGGCAACCATCAATGTGCTCAGCAGGAGCGGCAGCACGCCAAAATTGGGCGATTTGTAATCGGTGCTCGTGCCCGTCAGAAATTTCCAGATGGGAAACTGCTGAAAGAATGCTTCGCCACCCGTGACGTTGTAAACGCACTCATTGAACAGCACGAGCATGATGCCCAGGGTCGTGAGGATGGAAACACCCGCACAGCAGAACAGCGCGCATTTCACCGCAGATTCCCAGAGCGACCGCCACGATCTGCGCTTCGTGAGGTCAAACGGTAGTTTCGAGTCTGGCATGAATGTCACACGCACAACATGGTGGTCATCCAAGGCCCCGATCTAGGGCCTTGGCCAACGCGAACACTACTCGCCAAGAGCACTTGAAAGTGCTTCGCGAGATTCCTGGAGTTGCTCAGCGTTCAGTGAAATGAACTGCATTTGTTTCACAACTTCCTGAGCTTCGTCCGACAGATAATACTCGCAAAAGTCACGAATGTCTGTCCTGTTCTGAAGACTCTTTTTGGCAACGTAAATGAACAGCGGGCGAGCAAGCGGCGTGTACTTACCCTGCTCAATCGTTTCCTGGCTCGGTAGAACGCCATCTTCCGGATTATCAGTGTTGGAAATGGCAACCGCAGAAATCTTGTCTTTATTCTCCACCATGTACGAGTAGCCGAAGTAACCAATGGCGTACTTGTCACCGGCAATACCAGTCACGAGGACATTGTCATCGCTGTTTGGCGAGTAATCGGCGCGGAAGTTTCCGTCCTTACCGATGATTTCTTCGCGGAAGTAGTCGTAGGTACCCGACTTGTCATCGGGGCCGAAGAGCTTAATTTCGTTGTCTGGCCACTCCGGATTCAGGTCCTTCCAGGTCTTGATGGTGCTGCCTTCGGACCAGAGAGCGGTCAACTGTGCAACGGTCAGCGACTTGCACCAGTCATTGTCTTTGTTGACGACGACCGACAATCCGTCGATAGCGACCCGAAGTTCGACTGGCTCAATACCAGCTTCAGCACAGGCGTCGATTTCTTTCTGCTTGATAGGACGCGAGGCGTCGCTGATATCGATTTCTCCATTGGAGAACTTCTGGAAGCCACCGCTCGAACCGGAAATGTTCACAACCGGGCTACGCAGATCGGAATGGCTCTTCACAAATTGTTGTGAAATCGCCGAAGAAAGGGGTGCCACAGTGCTGGAGCCATCGATGCGAATTCCGGGCGTGGACGCTCCACCGCTCTGTTGAGCCTCTTCTTGTGTTGACACAGTGCAACCTGCGGCGAGGAGGAGGGCCGCCAGGCTGCCAAACAGAATTCGTTGACGAATCATTTCTACATTTCCCAGTAAACTTGAGTGCGTGGTACAGCACCACGTGAGCATCACATCGAGGACGCGAAGGCTATCCCCGCTCCATTTCAGGGTAAACCATCGAATGTTAAGATTGGGTTAAATCTCTGTCGTGAAAGGGATTACTGTCGTCGCCTCCCGTGATTTGCATGCCGAAACGGCCACAGAATCACGAGTTACGCAGCGACTGCGGGGAAAGCTTTTGACGGCACGGTTGACGCCGAGTCCCTCATCCTGAGAATCGAACCCACCCAACTCCGGGAATTCCCCTTCGAAAGTCCGCTTTGAACGCCCCATGGAAGAGCCATCACTCGATATGCATGTGCAATTCCTGACGGGCGTGGGCCCCGATCGGGCGGCGCTGCTTGCGCGACTGGGGATTCACACCGTTCGTGAACTGCTGTGGACCCTGCCACGGGATTTGTTGGATTTAACAGAGGTACGCCAGCCGCGAGATCTCGTCGCCGGTGAATTACAGACCATCCGCGGAAGCGTCGTCGACATTGATGGTCGTTCACTGGGTGGACGAAAGACCCTGACGGCATGCCTGCTGGACTGCGGCACGGAGTACGTGCGTGCCGTCTGGTTTAATCAGCCCTGGATGAAGAATCGACTGAAACTGGGTGATTGGGTTTTGTGTTCTGGTAAACCGAAACTGAGTCGCAACCGTTGGGAATTCAATGGCCCACGCTGGCAGTTGCTGTCGGAAGATGAAACCGAAGCGACCGGCGGTCTGGTGCCCCGTTACGGACTCACCGAAGGGCTCCGCATGGGGGAGATGCAACGCATTGTACGGAACGCCGTGGAGCAGTTTGCCGACTTAGTCGAAGACCCGGTGCCGCCTGATTTGCTCAAGCGAAGGGACTACCCGACGCTTTCGAATGCGCTGCGTGGAGTGCATCTTCCCGAGTCGCTGGATGAGTATCAGCAGGCGCGCGAACGGATTCTCTTCGACGACTTGCTGGAATTCCAACTCGGTCTCGCACTGCGCCGACGCGTCTGGCGTGCGAGGAAAGGTGCCCCCGTTCTCGAAGTGACAGCGAAAATTGACGCGCGTGCCCGACGCCTGTTTCCATTCGACTTTACGCCGGGACAGGATATGGCCGTTCGCGAAATCGCCGCCGATTTGAAATCGGGCTACGCCATGCACCGCCTGCTGCAGGCCGACGTCGGAGCGGGAAAAACCGTTGTCGCCATTTACAGCATGCTCGTTGCAGTAGCACACGGCTGGCAGGCCGTCATGATGGCCCCCACCGAACTGTTGGCACAGCAGCATTGGCAAACCGTGGAACAGGCATTGGCTGGCAGCCGCGTCAAACGGGCATTGTTGACTGGCAGCCTTTCTGCTGCCGAGCGAAGGAAGACCCTGGAGCAAATTAACTCGGGTGAAATTGATTTGGTGGTCGGCACGCAGGCCGTCATCCAGGATGCCGTGAAGTTCCCCAAACTGGGCGTTGCGGTCATTGATGAACAGCACAAGTTCGGCGTCGCACAACGTTCAACATTTGCCGCGAATGCAGATTCCTCACCGCCGCACGTCCTGGTGATGACCGCCACGCCCATCCCGCGAAGTCTTTGTCTGACACAGTTTGGTGACTTGGATTTGACGGTCATCAAAGATCGTCCCCAAGGGCGACAGCCGGTGATGACAAGTCGCATTCAATCTGCGGCCGCGCAGCGAAAAGCGTGGTCGTTTCTACAGGATCAGTTACGTGAAGGGCGGCAGCTGTACGTGGTTTGTCCACTAGTCAGCGGCAAGTCCGGCGAAGATGACGAACTGCCGTTTGCAGAAGAATTCGAACCTGATGCCATGTCCGGTCCGCAAGCCGCGGAAGACGTGGTGCGCACGCTGCGAGAAACCACGCTGAAGAATTTCCGCGTGGGACTGGTGCATGGGCAAATGGATCGAAAAATACGAGCGGAGACCATGGACGCGTTTCGGGAACGCGAACTCGATGTGCTGGTCTCAACGACCGTCATTGAAGTCGGTGTCGATGTGCCGAACGCCACGCTCATGGTCATTTTGCAGGCGGAACAATTTGGTCTCTCGCAATTGCATCAGCTGCGGGGACGCGTCGCCCGCGGACGTTTTCGCAGTTACTGCTTCTTGTTTTCCAACGCCGATTCAGCCGAAGCGAATGTGCGTCTCACCGCCATGGAACGCTCGGATGACGGCTTCGAAGTTGCCGAAACCGACTTCTCTTTACGTGGTCCGGGTAACGTGCTCGGAACACGTCAACACGGCACACTACCGCTGCGCGTGGCGGACATTGTTCGCGACAGCAAGTTGTTGATTACGGCACGCGATGAAGCATTCTCCCTCGTGCGCAGCGGCGAGTTTGATGAACCGAAATACGCGGCACTCAAAACAACGGTCATGGAACGATTTGGAGACTCGCTCGATTTACCACGTACCGGTTGATGCGAAGAGCTTATGTAACTCTTTCAATTCATCGGTAAAAATTGCAGAAACCGATATCCAAAGGGATTGACCCTCGGCGGACTCTGCCGATATCACTCCCTCTCACCCTTCGCGACTCAGTTCGCACAAATCCTTTCAAGTTTCCCTTCCCCCGCACCTCGCGGACCCCAGAACATCACGCAAGCATTCCAGTAAATTGCCTTGGCAAGTCACGCTATTCTCATGTCGTGACGTCGTTGAGCAATTTTCAGGCCGGATGATGCAACGTCTATCCGGCTGGAATGTCGCGTGTGGTGTTTGGCTGTGAGGGCATTCCCCTGGAACTGAAAATGACACCACTACCTCCCGCTACGATTCGTCCCACGGGACGGGTCCTGGCCTGTGCTCGCGACCCCAGAGCACAGGAACATTTGCTCAACGCAATTCGCAGGAATGGATACGAAGCACAAGCAGTCGCCACGCTTCAAGATCTGCAAAATGCCCTGGTCAATGATGAGTATGCGGCGGCCGTTATCGATGAGCCTGAATCGACTCAGGCCATTGAGGCCCTGGAGGCTGCCGTTCGACTCGCCGATCGTGCGACTCAGTTCATTATTGTCCCGGCCATTGGACAACGCATTCTCCCACCTCGCAGCGTCAGTTGCGAAATCATTGACCCTCCTTTTACCCCCGAGCGAATTGGTCGTTCGCTGTTTGCCGCCGTCGGGCGAGCACAGTTGATTGCTGAAAACATTCAACTGAAGCAGCGACTCGAAGGCCGCATGTTCGACGGCCTTATCGGAGTCAGTGACGCCACTCGCAGGCTTCGCTCAGAAATCCAGAACGCCGCCGAGCACGACCGCCCAGTCCTGGTTGTCGGTGAGCCTGGCTGCGGTAAGAGCGAAGTAGCTCGGGCAGTGCATCTCACCCGCTCTGGCCCAGGTGCTCCGCTACTCACCATTCGCTGTGGATTGCTGACAGCCGGTGCCGTCGAACGCGAACTCTATGGTGACGCAGAATTCGAAGGCCGCTTGATTTCAGCGACGAATGGTACGCTCGTCTTCGAAGACGTGGACCTGCTCTCGATTCCATTACAGCAGGAACTGGCGAGCATTGTGTTTAACAATGCCTTCAAGCATGGCGACAGCTACGCCCCACTCGGTGCCCGCATTGTCGCGACCACCAGTGCGGACATTCAAAAACTGGCAAGCGAAGGCAACTTCGACCGTCGGTTGTGTGATGTCCTGACGAGGAACCGCGTCGATGTCCTTCCGCTTCGTCAACGCATGGAAGACATCAACGTGCTGACGGAATTCTTCCTGCAGCAATGTGCGGTCCGCGAAGGCCAGCCGATTCGGCAGGTCAGCCAGGAAGCACTCGATCGCCTCCATTCTCATACATGGCCCGGCAACGTACGTGAACTGGAAAACGTCATTTCACGCTGCTGTTCCATCGCAACGACGAACAACGTCATCACTCCTGAAGAACTCGAACCGTGGATGCAGGCATCTGAGAATGATGCGGAAGATCCCGGCCTCACGCTACGGGAAATGGAACGCAAGCTCATTGAAGCGACATTTAATCGCTTCGGTGGCAACCGCGAACTGACTGCCAAAGCACTCAAGATTGGAATTCGAACCCTGTCCGGCAAACTCAGAGAGTATGGATATCCGCCTCGTGGGGGCCCAGGTTCAAACCGCCACAAGAAAGTTGCCTGACCTCCTCCCCCAGGCAATTGATTAAGCCGGCCTTCCGACTCGTCCCCGGAAGGCTGGCTTTTTTTGTTTCGACGGGAGAAACGTTCGCCCTGTTCGTTCTAAGCATTGCAACTACCACCGGCGTTTGATGCGTTGCCGAATATGCGACGAGTCGGTTGGAACGTCGAGGTCATCTTCCGGTTCTTCATGAACACGGGCCACGCGTTGGCGGAAGTGCTTTAAGGCCGCCTTTGTGAGGAAACGCGTGGGCTGCGCGTAGCTGTGTTGGTCGCTCCGGAATCGGCCATGAAAGTAGTACCGTTGCGGAATGGTCACCGTTAAATGGTCTTTCGCGCGAGTCAGCGCGACGTAAAACAGGCGGCGTTCTTCTTCAATTTGCTCCGCGTTTCCGGTTGCCAAATCACTTGGGATATTTCCATCTGCGGCATGAATGACATGCACCGTGTCCCACTCCAGGCCTTTGGCCGAGTGAATGGTGCTCAGGATGAGGTAATCCTCGTCGAGGATGGGATCACCCGCCAGGTCTTGCGTTGACGACGGGGGATCAAGTGTCATTTCAGTCAGGAACTGGCTTCTATTCTGAAAGCGTCCGGCGATGAGTTCCAACTGCTCCAAATCTTGCTTACGGGCGCGCGGGTCATCGTAACGACGTTCCATGACGGGCGCGTAGAATCTTACGACGCGGTGGAATTGTTCCTGAACTGTTAGTCCTTGAACGTGCGGTCCCGACAGGCCAATCAACAGTGCGCAGAACAAGGGCCAGTCTGTGGACGTGGCTTTTGGCGGTGCGAACGACTTCCAGGTATTGAGGTCGAAGGCGTTCTCGGCGAGTTGCTGGAGTAACTGACGCGCCCGGCGCTGTCCAATTCCTGGCAATAACACCAAGATGCGTGTTCCCGAAACAATGTCCCTGGGATTCTCGGCGAATTTGAGAAAGGAAACGGCATCTTTGACGTGAGCCGTTTCCACAAACTTGAGCCCACCGAACTTGTGGAACGGAACATTACGTCGGGCCAGTTCAACTTCAAGCGTCATGCTGTGATGCGACGCTCGAAACAGTACGGCCTGCTTTGTCAGCCTGATGCCATTTTCGCGGTGTGCGAGAATGTTGTCGATGACGAACTCCGTCTGCTCGTCCTCGTCTTCGCAAATGACGACCTCCGGCAAATTGCCTTCGGTACGGTCGGACCACAGTTCCTTTTCGTGGCGTTCCTTGGAAGCGGCGATGACAGCGTTCGTGGCAGCCAGAATGGGGCTGGTACTGCGGTAGTTCTGTTCCAGCTTTACGGTACACGTGCCGGGAAACTCCTCCGGAAAGTCGAGAATGTTCCGCACGGTTGCCGCCCGGAACGAGTAAATGGACTGGGCGTCGTCTCCCACGACGGTGAGTCCTGTTCCATCGGGACAGAGGCCTTTCAGAATGGCGGCCTGAACGGAGTTGGTGTCCTGATATTCATCGACAAGCACGCAGTCGAACCGCTCGCGAACTTTCGCTCCGGCTGACTCATCTTCCATAAGTGCCTGCCAGAAGAGCAGCAGGTCGTCATAGTCCATGACGCCGTTTTGATCTTTGGTGTCGACATACGCATTGAACAGGCGTTTCAAATCCTCTTCATGATCAGCACACCAGGGATAGGCCTCCTCCAGGACCTTTTTCAGCGTCCACTGCGTATTCACCGCGCGACTGTAAATTCCCATGCACGTCCCCTTGAGAGGGAACCGATTACGCGAGGCAATTTCCTCGTTCTGCGGTGCGGGATCACTTTCATCAGGCTTCTCTTCCTGACCGAGTTTCAAGTCCTCGCGCAGGACGTGCATGAGGTCTTCGGAATCTCCCCGGTCCATAATGGTGAAGTCGGGAGGAACACCAATCAGTTTGCCGAATCGACGCAACAGACGAGCGGCAACGGAGTGAAACGTCCCGCCCCACACGCGGTTGAGGGCGGCTCCAGAAACCTGCGCGCCGGTTTGATTCGCACCCTCCGTCGAGTCAGACGCGTCGTTGAATTCTTTGACGATTCCCTGAGCGCGACGCAGCAATTCCGCAGAGGCTCGGCGTGTGAATGTGAGCAGCAGCATGCGGGCGGGGTCAACACCACTGGCGACGAGTGCCGCGACTCGATGGGCCAGGGTCGTCGTCTTTCCGGTGCCTGCACCAGCAATGATGAGCAGCGGTGACTTGCCGTGGCAGGCCGCTGCACGCTGTGCAGGATTCAGTTTTGACAACACGCTGTTGAGCGCGTCCGTGGAAGACATTTCACATCCCTGCTGCAGGCCACTCGCCTCGCTTGAGTTGGTACTGCTTACTGTTTGTCGCCTTTGGCCTCTTTCGCTTTCTTCGAAGCGGAGATTTCAATAGTCACCGGAGTTCCTTCGGGAGGAATACGCTCTTCATAGGGTTCAAACAACCGCCCCCCGGCGTCGCTGTTGGAACTTTCGATGGCCACGTCGATGAGTGCATCACCGAAGTTGGCGACGCAAATGAGGCTGCCCGCTTCCGCCTGGTAGATTTGCTTTCCTTCTGGAGTTACCGCAAATCGGCTTCCGGCGAATACCCACTCGGTTTCTACTTCTTTGGGCTGGCTTTGATCATGTAACGACTGCAAGGCAGCCCGGTACTCTTTGTTGTCGCTGTAAGCCTGAAACGCCTGTCGCTGGTCTTTGGACATGGTGCCAAACCAGAGCAGTTCCTTGGTGTTGGGATCATACCGCAACGTTTCATCACCCTTGTCGATGACCACACCTTTTGGCACCTCAGCCAAATTCGCAGCAAAGTAGCGATACGTGACACCTCGGACCCACTCGTTCGCCGCGCGACGATGCGCCTTACCGTTGCTGTCTTCCCACGTGACGAACAAATCCAGCTTTGGTCCCTCGGGCAACTCAAACTTTTCTCCGAATCGGGCGGGATGTCCTGGTTCCAGTCCCAGTGCAAGCAATCCTGCGTGAACGGTTTGAGCCTTCCCATCAAAAGACAGGATCGACTCGTGCTCCTTTGTTTGCTTCGGACAGGCAAACATTTCCAGAATTCCGCGTCGGAGGCAAACAGTCGTCCGCACGAGGACCCGTCCACCAGCCTTGTCCAGCAGAACCGTTTTCTCAGGGTTGAGTGGTGTTGGTGGCGGACTGGCATCATCCGCAAAGGACTGCGGAATCCCGCACGCCAGTGCGATTGTCAGAACGCCGCAACATCGAATCAACATATTCAGCATGGACCATCCTTTCGGTCGACGAGACGCCGCCAGATTGTATCTCAATGACATCGCGTCTGCATCACTTGGCTCGAAGAGATTCGCGTGCGTCAGCGAATGGTACGGACAATGCTGGTTCGGTCGAGTGGGTAGTGGATAGCAAATAGTGGGTAGGGCGACAGTTTTCGCACTGACCTCCATTCCTACCCACTACCCACTACCCACTACCCACTACCAACTACCCACTATCTACTCCAATCCATTTCAGGAATAACGTCATTCCTCACTTGCTGGATTCACGTTGCAAGGAGTGGTACAGTCACAATCGATGGAGCGAACGGTGGTTGCCATTCGTTACGAGTTCGACCAAAAGCCCACGGAGGGTGACAATGGAAATCGAGAACTTTTTTCCCGGCCTACGGGGTGTGGTGGCGGGCGAAACTGAAATATGTCGGATTGATGGTGGACTGCAGTATCGCGGGTACTGCATCCACGACTTATCAGAGCGATCGAGTTTTCTGGAAATCGCTTACTTGCTGCTGTTCGACGATCTGCCGTCAGAAGATCACTTCGTCGATTTTCTCAGTGTGCTGCATGAAGAACAGACGCTGCCGCCCATTGTACTGCAGGTGTATGCGGAACTTCCTGCGCACACGTCGGCGCTCTCGGCAATGCGGACGGGAATTGGACTGTTGAGCCACTTTGATCCTCAGCCAAACGAAGAGCTCATGCACGCGGGGCCCGATCAGGTGCTACGGATTATGGCTCGGCTCCCGCTGTTGCTAGGGGCTTGGCATCGAATTCGATCGGGCGAAGCAGCACTCGAACCTCGAGTTGAACTCAGCTACGTCGCGAACTTGTACTACCTGATTAACGGCGAAGCTCCGTCTGCTTTGCAGGAGCGCTCGCTGGAAGTCGCCATGATTACGGCGATGGAGCACGAGTTTACTCCGTCGTCGTTCACAGCACGCTGCATTGGTTCGACCAGTGCCAACATGTACGGTGCCATTCTGGGTGCGTTGGAAGCATTCATTGGCATCCGACACGGTGGCGGAGATGATTTGCCTCTCGACGTACTGGACGCCGTTGGACGACCGCGTCAGGTTGAAGACTGGGTCGCTGGTCTTCCGGAGCATGCAATCATTCCGGGATTTGGACATTCCATTTACCGTGAATGCGATCCTCGTGCTGCTGTTTTAGAACTCGTGGCCGGACATCTGGCCCGCGCCTGTGGTCGGAACGATCTTGAAAACATGGCCGACGCCATTGAACGCGCCGTGTGGCAGCACCGCCAAATCCCGCCCAACATCGACTGGCCATGGTGCCGTGTCATGTCCTACCTCGGCTTCTCCCGCGACTTGTTCCGTGCCATTTTCATGGTGGCCCGTACGGTCGGCTGGGCGGCACACACGCTGGAACAGTGTGAGTCGAACGAAGTCATCCGGCCCCGTGCACGCTATCGCGGCGCGGAGGATTGCCACTTCGAACCCTTGCGGCATCGCATGCGGTAGGTGACGTGTTTCCGCTGCAGTGCATTCTGCGCTTGGGAACGGCATGTGAATTGAACGTGCCTGTCCGTTGATTGTTCGTCACGCTTCATGCAAACTGGCGGGCGGAACTACCCATTTGTGACAGTAACAAGGAAAATCCCGCCGTGGTCAAAACAGAATCCACCATGATGCCCCTCGGAAGTTCTGCACCAGACTTCTGCCTGACAAATGTTGACGGAAGTGTTGTGTCCCTCGCTGATTTTGCAGGGAAGCCACTGCTCGTGATGTTTATTTGCAATCACTGCCCGTTTGTGGTGCATGTGCGTGAGCAAATTGCTGCCATGGGACGCGAGTACCAGGAAAAGGGACTCGGCATGGTCGCCATTAGTTCGAACAGCGTGGTTTCGCATCCAATGGATGGCCCGGAAGAAATGAAGGCGGAACATGCCTCTGCGGGGTACACGTTCCCGTACCTGTACGATGAATCACAGGCTGTGGCCAAAGCGTATCGTGCAGCGTGTACACCCGACTTCTTCCTGTTCGATGCCGACAAGAAGCTCGTCTATCGCGGACAAATGGACGACAGCCGCCCGCAAAGCGGTTTGCCCGTTACCGGAGCCGATTTGCGAGCCGCCTGTGATGCGGTACTCGCAGGACAAGCCGTTTCCGATCAACAAAAACCGAGCATTGGCTGCAACATCAAATGGGCACCGGGAAACGAGCCCGACTACTTCCTGGGATAATCATCCATGAGTTTGTCGACGGGCACGCGCCATACTTGTTGGCGTGTGCCTGTTCGAACTGAATGCCAATTGTGTACAAATAATCATTGATGCGAGTCGCTGACTCCGCGTGGAATCGTTGCCAGAAACTGAAAACTGAGATTGAGGTGCCAAGTGACGAAGGTATGGGGATTGGGATGTGTTCTGGCGTTGTCACTGGCATCGGTTCAGGCCGGTGAGGTTGAGTGGGAGCGAATTCAAATCGACTCTCGTTTTCGATCTGAAGGTGTCGCGGTTGCCGACCTGAATAACGACGGAAAAACCGACGTGGTCGCTGGCGATTTGTGGTACGAAGCGCCCAACTGGAAACCCCACGAAATCCGACCCGTCGGCGACTACTGGGCCGGCAACGGATACAGCCAGAGCTTCTGCAACTGGACCTACGACATCAACGGCGACGGCTGGCAGGACATTATCATTGTCGGTTTCCCCGGCGATCCGTTCCACTGGTACGAGAACCCGAAAGGGAAAGAAGGTCACTGGACGAAACGGGAAATCTGGCACTCGATTTGTAACGAAACGCCGCTCTTCACCGACCTCACTGGCGACGGCAAGCCTGAGTTCATTCTCGGCTCTCAGCCCGAGCAGCAAATGGGCTACATCGAAATCCCTGAAGGGGAAGCCGTCAACGAGAAGTGGACATTCACTGCCATTTCACCTCCCGGTGACCCCATGTCGAACGGCACATTCAAGTATTACCACGGACTTGGTTCGACCGACGTGAATGGCGACGGCCGGAAAGACGTCGTCATTATGCATGGCTGGTGGGAAGCCCCGGAAAATCGTGCCGCAACACCATGGGAATTTCATCCCGCCATCCTGGGAACCCAGCCCGGTCAGGTGCAACGGGCGGCTGATATTTACGCCGTCGACTTTGACCTCGACGGGGACAAGGACCTGTTCGCCTCATGTGCCCATGCTCACGGCGTGTGGTACTTTGAGAATACTGGCGACGAGCAGGCCCCGTACAAAACGCACATTGTGGACGAGAGCTTCTCGCAAACGCACGCCCTCTGGCACGCCGACATTAACGGTGACGGAACCGCCGACTTCATTACCGGCAAACGCTACTACGCCCACAACGGCGGTGATCCCGGCGGCAATGACCCGGTCGTGATGTACTGGTACGAAGTGCAGAAGTCGAAAGACGGACCGAAGTTCATCCCGCATGAAATTCGGGAAGGACGCGACACCGGCGTCGGCACTCAGTTCCAGGTTGCTGACATCAACGGTGACGGCAAACTCGACATCGCCCTGTCAAACAAAAAGGGCGTGAATTTGCTGCTGCAGAAGTAGAGGCAGATGTTGTCAGCCCGCGTCCAGCGGAACGGGTTGTTCATCGAGGTCGAGCGAGTCATGTGCTGATGACCGGGAGGGAAGTGTCCAGGTCATCAGCCAGGCGAGCACCATGATGGCGGCGGCTACCCAGTACGGCGTGGCGATTCCAAATTTCTGCAGCGACACACCAATAAACGGTCCGAGAATACGACCAGTCGCCGACACACTCTGTCCCAACCCCAACGTTCCGCCTTGTTCGTCCTTGGGGCTGTTCAGTGAAAGCAGCGACTGGTAGGCGGGGTTCGCGAAGGCGAAGCCAGTGACGACCAATGGCAGAATAACGAGCAACACGACAGGCGGCTGTACGTGGAATATTCCTGAAATCTGAGACGTCAGCGCCAGCAAGATCAGTCCTAAGACCAGCATGGCAACGCCCGTGTTGGCCATACGGAATTCGCCGAACTTCGGGGCAATTCTCCGCACAATGCCGCCCTGAACAATTGTCAACACAACGCCCACGTAAGCGAACATCAATCCGTTCTGCCAGCGTTCCAGTTTCAGATATTCGTTAAGCAATGCCAGTGTCGACTCGAACATGGCGAAGGCGAATATCGTCAAGAAAATCGTCCCCAGGGTCACACCAATAATTGGACGTCCAAGTGCATGGACGAGTCGCCCCAAGTTACCGATACCAGCATGCGAAGCGGTTTCATCGACATCGTCACGTGACGTCAATGATTCCGGCAATGACATGAGGGCCCACAGGAATGCCACAAACGACAAGCCGGCAGCGATATAGCCGGGCAGCGCTGGGGTTTGGTCTTCTCCGCGCAGACACAGGGCGCCAATGATAGGTCCGAACACGAAGCCAATTCCAAACGCGGCGCCAATAAGCGCCATGCCTTTGGCGCGATCATGTCGGCCGGTGACGTCGGCAATGAATGCTTGCGCTGTCGAAATCGTGGCACCAGCCACACCGGCACCTATTCTCGTAATAAACAACCAGGCGAAAACACCTAAGCCGAGTAGCTTGCCAGTCGTCCCCAAGGAGCTGGCAAGCCCAAAGAGGGCATAGAAAACGGTCGATCCTGCGAGTCCCAAAATCAGGACCGGGCGACGACCAATTCGGTCGGAGAGTCGGCCCCAGAGCGGCGCGAAAACAAACTGCATAGCTGAGAACGACGCCATCAGCAGGCCGAGCGTCATTTTCGACATGCCAAATGACTTGGCATAAAGCGGGAGTAGCGGCAAGACAATGCCGAAGCCGAGCAAGTCGATGAACACCGTCACAAACACGATGGCCAACGCACGCTTGTTTGTGGACTGCTGCGGGATTTCTGCTGGGTTATTCTCGGACTCGGTCACTGTTGACTACCATCCCGTCGGGTGAATTTCGATTCGTAAAGGACGGAGTGTGGCGGGTTGGTGTACGAACGGCAAGCGGGAAATGCGCACGAGAACTTCTCGCTGGGATGTCACTGGCGGACGCGTTTCAGTGCAAAAACGTCGACGTCGACTCCTTCGACGTAGCCAATGTGCTCCGGAGGCTGCGGCCTTTCCGGCACACCATCCAGTCGCAACATGGCATTATCGCACTTCAGCACCTCGGCCGACTGCAGCGGGTACGGCGTGTGATGAACCTGGCCATAGCACAATTCCCCACTTCGCATGGTGAACAGCAGGTACCGTTCAACGAGAAAGAACTCGAGCGTTCCCGGTTCTGCCGGACTTGGCGATCCCGTTTTGCGAAACTGAAAATGCGACTCTGCGTTAGACTCCGATGTTCGCCGCTGACAGCGGTAGTCAGTCACGCCGTCTTCAACAATGCGTGAGTTCATTTTGCACCAATGATACGGCAGGTGAAACCAACTGCGGCCAAAGGCGCAGGCAATCCAGCGGTCGGCATTCAGGGAAATGAAGTAAACGCCCGGGCGACCGAATTCGTCGATGACATACGTCCGGACATTCAGTTCGAGAAAGTTCGAAATGTAGGGTACGGACGGAAACCACCAGGGATGAATGTTCCGCATTTCGAATGGCACCACGCCGACATAAGCGACACCATTGAAAGTGTCGACCGTGAGTCCGGGCGGCAGCAAGGGCTGGATTTCCTCGGAGCTGAATGTCCAGTGGAGAAACAGGAGCCGCTGCCACCGCTGAAACATCACCGGCTTGTCGTCCGGGCGTTCTCGCCATTTCAGCCGTTGCGATAATTCGATCATGTCAGCTCCTCATGCCTTTGAAAGAGGAACAGATTGGACTGGTATTGCTTACTCCAGATCGACCGCATTTCGCCCGGTACAGCAACAGGATTTCTACGGCACACCAGAAGAATACGGGAATGCCAGAGACTACGACAGGCCTATTCATTGCTGAACGGCTGGTGATTCGCAATCTCAATGTTACCCACATTTTCGTTTGGCTGCGTGGGTACCTCGGAGGAGGAGGAGGAGTTTTTCGAGGCCGCGCCAGAGGGTGATCCAGCCGGGGCGGCCATCGCACTTGCGGCCAAGGTGGCCTCCGAGGCCAGCTAGGTGTTTGACGAACTGTTGGATGGTCATTTCAGTGGCGGGGCGTTTGCGAACCTGCGCCAATGTGTCGACCCATTCCGTGGGGACGACGTCGCGAGCGGGTCGGTCCGGGGCTTGTTCGGCCAGTTGGCGTAACCGCAGGAGTTGCACGGCGACAATCGACAACAGACCAGTCACGCGTTCCAGGCGATGAGACGTTTCATAGTACCGCTGCTCCACACGACAACCGGTCTTTAAGGCTTTGTGATATTCTTCGATGGCCCAGCGTTGAGAGTAATAGTGAATGACTTGTCGGGCATGTTCGAGGGTCTCGACACGTTCGGAGGTCAGCAGGACCCAGTGGACTGGTTGGAGACCTGCGGGGGGATTCACCTCAACGAGTTCGACGACGCACATCGGAATCGGCTGCCCAGGTGCGTGTTTGCGAATCCACGCATTTGTCACTGAAGGGGTTGGTAACGACAAGGTGGCATGCCGTAGCTCCATTTTGGCTGAGCGGGCAGGCTGACTGGACGTCGCTGGGATGTTCAAGACTTGGCGACCACAGACGGGTTGTGCAGCAAGGTGTTCTTCCAGCGAGATCGTTTTTTGCTGCTCAGTCACGATGATTCGGTTCAGACGACAGGCTCGAATGACCCAACCGCATTGTTGCTGCCAGGCATGTAAGTAAACTTCGTAGTCATCTGCCGCCCGGTCGCAAACATGTAACCATTTCACTCCTTCCGGCGGGGCCCCCACTTGGTCGATTAATCGTCCCCACACGGTCGATTCCCGATGCGGGTCGCGCCGTCGCGAGTTATTGGCGCCATGCTTCTTTCCTGGTTGCCGATAGAGTATTTCCTGTCCGGCCAGTCCGATGACTTCTTCGGACTCGGGGTCACGCATCAAAGCTGAGTGCAAGAAGAATCCCCTGCCGGTATTCTTGCCGACCGGTCCAAGCCCGCGCGCACGACGCTTCTGGCCATAATTAATTTCCGTGGTGTCGTTAAGAATTAATCGCACCTGACCTGGTTCACCCGAGGCGCGTGTCCGTTGAAAATGCGGCGTGGTAATGCCTTCGAAGCTGACGTCCTCGCAGTCCATCAACCGGTACAGAGCCTTGCAGTCGGCCCAGGATTCGGTTTGTTCAGGCGACGTTCCATCTGGCCTCGCGAGCATTTGGGCACCAACTTTCACCAATCGCCGCGTGCGACGCGCATCACCCAACTGGCAATCTCCAAACTCACTTAGCGCCCAACTGATGGGTTCCAGACTCATGACCAGACACTCCTTGCACGCTGGCAGACCAAACCGCCAACACCCCGCAGCCTCCGCCTCGCTCCACCATTCCTGGAGCCTGCCACCGAAGGTTCCCTCCCCCGGCGCTGCCAACCCACCCCATAGGCAACCCCCGTGCCAATTCAAGAAACCGCACGAATTCCAGGCATTCACCAACACGTCCGTGTAAAATCGACATCACCCAATTGAAAAATGTGGGTAACATTGAGTTCGCAATAGAACCTCGGGCTGTTCCAGATGCCAATTTCCGCTATGGTGCCACATTCCATTCCCTGTTGGCCCAACCGCACAATCATTCCATGATTACGAAGATTACTGGCGTACTGCGTCGACTCGATGTCACTGAAGCGTATGTCGAAGTCGGGGCCTTCGAATACCAGGTGCTCATTCCCGGATTTGTGCGACGGCAACTGCAGGCCAAAGTCGGTGAAAGCGTCACCCTCATGACGATTCAGTACATCGACGGAAACCCACAGAAAGGTGGCCGCATGGTCCCCCGGCTTGTCGGGTTTCAGCATCAGGCGGAGCGGGAATTCTTTGACCTCATTTGTCAGGTCGATGGCGTCGGCGTCAAGAAGGCCCTGCAGGCGATGGTGCGTCCGGTGCGGGATGTCGCCACCTGCATTGAGGAACAGGACACCAAAGGACTCAGCACGCTCCCTGGTATCGGCCCGGCAGTCGCCGAACGGATTATCGCCAAGCTCCGTCGCAAAATGGCCAAGTTCGCACTCCTCATTGAAGAAGAACTCCCCGAGGAAAAACGATCCGACCGCGACGTCATCAACGAAGGTTACGAAGCCCTCATTGCTCTCGGCCACTCAAACGTCGATGCCCGCGAAAAAATCGAGCAGGCGCTGAAGGAGAAAGGGAAGTTCAAAACAGTCGAAGAGTTGTTGCAGCAGATTTATTCGCAGCAGCGATCATAGTAGTGACTTGGTTGAGATATTTGAGTGTGGCTGCGCCACAGTTGAGATGGTTGAAGAGTGGATGTCACGCCGTTTACGGGTTTAGAACAGACGCAATTGTCCTCGTTTTGGCTGAGGCGGCTTGAAGAGAGTGGTGTCGAATTCTGGCAGTTTGCCGAATCCGAGTTTCTTACGAAACACCTGAAACATGGTTTTGATTTGCTCTGCCATTTTCCCGGTGCCAGACATTCGTTTCCCCCACCGCGATTCGCTCAGTTCACCTTCGTGCGTGCTCCGAATCAGTTGCTCGACCTTATTCGCCTTGAGGGGCTGCGTCCGCTTCAGCCATTCAAGAAAAACAGGCTCGACGGTCAGTGGCAGTCGCAGCAGGGTATAACGTGCATCGAGTGCCCCCGCTTCGCGAGCTGCTTTTAGAATGTGCGGGACTTCGTGATCAGTCAGACCCGGAATGATGGGGGCCACCATCACGCGGACTGGAACGCCTGCTTCGGTAAGCATTTTGACAGCCCGCAATCGCGCTGTCGGCATGCTGCAACGCGGCTCCATGTCGCGTGACATTTGGGGATCGAGCGATGTAATCGAAATGTTCACCTGCACCAACCGCCGCTTGGCCATAGCACTGAGCAAATCGACATCGCGCACGACAAATGCGTTCTTCGTAATGATCGCTACACTTTGATTGCATTCAGCAGCCACTTCCAGGCACTGGCGGGTCAGTCGTAATTCCCGTTCAGCGGGCTGATAGCAGTCGGTCACGCCGCTGAACATGATGGGGACGGCATCCCAGGCGTCGCGTCCCAGAAACTCACGCAACAGATTTCCTGCCTGCCGCTTCACCAGAATTTTCGTCTCAAAATCAAGCCCCGCGTTGAGCCCCAGGTATTCGTGATAGGGTCTGGCGTAGCAATACGAACAACCATGCGCACAGCCCCGGTAAGGATTCACGCTGTACAGAAACGGAATATCAGGCGAGTTGTTTTTGACGACAATGGTTTTTGAATCATCTTCGATGTACTCGATGGCCCGGTTCGTCAGCCCGTGAAGATGCTCTTCGTCCCACTCCAAATGTTCCAAGTCCAGTTCGCGATGAACTGTCTCAAATCGATTCGGCGGGTCGATATTTGATCCGTGACGCATGATTGCTCGTATCCGAGTTGGAAAGCACGATGCTACTATTGTCGCAAGTCTTTCCGCAGAATGAAGTCAATTCCTTGAAAGACACTTTGGTAACCCGAGTTCGACGGCAGTGCGATGTCCGAACACAATCCAGCGTACCTTGAATTGGTCCGGGCCTATGAAATGGTCGTTTCCTCTCCAAGTCTGGAGGCGGCCCTGCAGTCACTTCCAAAGTCCGAAGATCCTCGAGAGGATTTGATTGGCGGAGTCATGTGGCATGCAGTCGGGCTTGAAGACTGGAATTGTGCCACCGCGTGTTTCACGCTGCTGGGCGGGATAAATCAAGTTGAGCCCAGCGACCTTTACGAAGTCGGAATGCTGGAAGGATTCATGGGCTCCTTCGGTGATGTTCCAAACGCCCTCGCATGGGCGTTAGATATGGGGGCGAACATATCGCGACGCGGCACCAACGACTGGACTCCTTTGCACTATGCCGCCGCACGAAACTATCCAAAATGTGTTGCGCTGCTCCTCAAGCGCGGTGCTGATGCTAACGCGCGAACGAATATCGACGAATACACAACTCCCATTGAAGAGGCCGCCATGCTGGGGAAGCGAGAAGCGGTCGCGGTGCTACTTGAGCATGAAGTCGTTCATGGAAAGGCGGCCACACTCGCGCGCTTTCATGGACATCTCGAGTTGGCCACCATCATCGAGGCGTTCGACATACACGCAAAGCGTTGGTCGGTGTGGCGACAGGGGGATGATGGAAACGCCTTTCGAATGCGACGAAAGCTGAGCAAGAAGGATGCTGAGAAAGTGGTGGAAAGGTTCGAGCGGCGGGGACACAAGCAACTTTATTGGGTCGCCAAAGACGAATAGTCGGCGGCCCTGGAATCTGCTGTTCCTCACGCACGGTCCCCACTACATCGGGACCGGTGACGCCACATGAGGCACGATGGGCGCGGTCAATCCGTATGACCACGCCCATCACTCCACTTCGTTTCGTTCTGGGATGTTCCACCCATTGGTTACTTGCGAGCGAACGTGAATTCGCTGTTCTGGCAGTCGACCATAATGGTTGATCCTTCCGGGAATTCGCCGGTCAGAATGGCGTTGGCCAGGCTGTTTTGCAGCCGGTTTTGCACCACGCGTTTGAGCGGTCGGGCTCCGTAGGTTGGGTCATAGCCAAGGTTGGCCAGCAGGGTTTTGGCGTCGTCGGAGACAATGAGTTCGTAATCGTGCTCGGCGAGTTGCTTTGCCAGCAGTTCGACTTGCAGTTCCACGATTTTTCGAATGTCGTGACGATCCAAGGGGTGAAACACAATGACTTCATCAACGCGGTTCAGGAACTCCGGACGGAACGAATGCTTGAGCGCGTCCATACATGTCGCACGCATGCGGTCTTCATCACCTTCCTCGGACATTTCGAGAATGGCCTGCGAGCCAATGTTCGAGGTCATCACCACAATGGTGTTGGTGAAGTCGACTGTGCGTCCCTGACCGTCGGTGAGTCGACCATCATCGAGGAGTTGCAGCAATACGTTGAAGACATCGCGGTGCGCTTTCTCGATTTCGTCGAGCAGAATGACGGAGTAAGGCTGACGGCGCACGGCTTCGGTGAGTCGTCCACCTTCTTCGTAGCCGACGTATCCGGGAGGGGCACCAATCAGCCGCGCGACGGAGTGCTGTTCCATGAACTCACTCATGTCGATGCGGACCATGTTCCGTTCATCATCAAACAGGAACTCTGCCAGAGCCTTGCACAATTCTGTCTTACCGACTCCCGTGGGACCCAGGAAGATGAACGAACCAATGGGCCGCTGCTGATCGGCGAGGCCAGCACGTGACCGCCGCACCGCGTTGGCCACTGCCGTGACGGCTTCTTCCTGGTTGATCATGCGTTGGTGAATGAGGTCTTCCATGTGCAGCAGCTTTTCACGTTCGGTCTGCAACATGCGCGAGACGGGAACACCAGTCCAAGCAGAAACGACTTGCGCAATTTCTTCCGGGCCGACTTCCGTACGGAGCAGCCGCATGGGCTTTTCTGCTTTGCTGTCGACGGGTTCTTCGACTTCCGTTGAAGATTCCTCAACCTGCTTGCGGAGTGTGTTGCGGCGCTGTTCGAGTTCGAAGAGCTGTTGGTAGTCGCCTTCGTCGACCATGCCCCGGGCCTGTTTGTCGCGAATGGCGGCTTCCAGTTGACCGTATTGCAGGTCCATTTGCTCCAGCTCTTCACGGACGTTCTTAACATTGCCGAGGCCGAGTTTCTCAGACTCCCACTGCTCAGTGAGTGAGGCAAGTTTCTGCTTCAGCTCAGCCATTTCTTCCTGGATGGCGTTCCGTTCTTTCTCTGAGGAACTGTCATCTTCTTCCGCCAGTTGACGGGCAGCGATTTCGAGTCGGGTGATACGGCGCTGGACTTCATCGATTTCGGTCGGTACGGAATGCAATTCCATAGCGACGCGCGAGGCCGCTTCGTCGACGAGGTCGAGGGCCTTGTCGGGAAGGAATCGATCTGAGATGTAACGATCAGAGAGGGTGGCCGCCGCGTCGAGTGCGGCGTCACGAATCTTGATGTCGTGGTGCTTTTCGTAGCGCTCTTTTAATCCCCGCAGAATGGCGACGGTGTCTTCCACGCTCGGCTCTTTGACCAGGACTGGCTGGAAGCGACGTTCGAGAGCGGCGTCTTTCTCGATGTACTTGCGGTACTCGTCGAGGGTCGTAGCTCCAATACAGTGGACGTCGCCCCGGGCGAGGGCTGGCTTCAGCAGGTTGGAGGCATCCATGGCTCCGTCAGTCTTGCCAGCACCAACGACAGTGTGCAGTTCGTCGATGAAGAGAATGATTTGGCCGTGGGCATCTTCGACTTCTTTGAGAACGGCCTTCAAGCGGTCCTCGAATTCGCCACGATACTTGGCACCGGCAATGAGTGCTCCCATATCGAGTGCGACGACAGTTTTGTCGCGGAGGACGTTGGGGACGTCGCCCAGCACAATGCGGTGGGCGAGGCCTTCCACAATAGCCGTCTTACCGACACCAGGTTCCCCGATGAGGACCGGATTGTTCTTGCGGCGACGCGAGAGGACCTGGATGACGCGTCGGATTTCTCCATCGCGTCCGATGACAGGGTCGATTTTTCCCTGCCGAGCCAGCTCGACTAAGTCCTTGCCGTACTTGGTGAGTGCTTCGTATTTATCCTCAGGATGCTGGTCAGTCACGCGATGTCCTCCTCGAACCTGTTTGAGAGCTGATTGAATGTCCGACTTTTCAATGCCGTTGATTTTCAGCAGGCGACTGGCGGTGTCATTGGAATCTGCGATGGCCAGAAAGAGGTGCTCGGTTGAGATGAACTCGTCCTGCATTTCCTGTGCGAGCTTTTCCGCTTTGGTGAAGAGTTCACCAAACTCGCGCGAGGCCGCGACGTCCATGTTGGAACCCGTGGACGACGGGAGGCGGTCGAGTTCAGAATCAACCTGAGTGAGCACCTGACGTGCGTCACAGCCGATTTTCGACAGGATGGAACGTGGCACGCCGTCGCTGTCCTGCAGCAGTGCCTTGAGCACGTGCAATGGAAGAAGTTGGCGATGCCCCTTCTCAGTGGCGGTTGCGTGTGCGTCCTGGAGGGCCTGCTGTGCTTTACTGGTCAGTTTTTCGGGTCGAATCATGGTGTAGTGCTCCTGTAATTGAAGTCACCACGGGATTTGCAAACGCCATGCCGAGAGCTAACTGCGTGTCATAAACTCATTGATTGCTGTGCTTTGTAATACAAGACCCAGGGGGAGTGCCGTTTTGGCCCATATGGAGACCTGACCTTGGGTGCCGTTTTGGCATTGCTGTGCTTTGGGTTGGCAAATTGGCGTCCGAAGTCCCTTAAAACAAAATCAGGGCAGCCGATTTCTTGCGAAACCGACTGCCCCTGCAACGGAGGATTCATCGATGCTTAAGATCGAAGTTGCCTAGCGTGTCAGCGGCACGAGGGCGGGCTGACTGTACAACGGCCGGAGGTTTGCTTCTGCCGGCGTTGGATTTGAGGGAGCTGGAACCACTCCTTCATGTTCCTGAGTCGGGACTTCCATCTGCTGCTCGTAACCTGGCTGGCAGCTTGGGCAGTACCCAGTGGCTCCCGGGTATGGCAGAATTACGGGACGGGCACCGACGCGGTTTGGTGTTCCCGTTCCACATGGTCCGCAGTTCGGGCCGCAGGCGTGCTGGTGCCATGCGTTCGGATTCGGAACCGATGGATACATGTTCTGGTTTGGCCACCACTGTGGCACTTGCTGATAGTAGTATCCAAGCTGCGTGGTGTCGGTCGGCCAGTAAACGCTGGTCGGCTGATATCCCTGGTATCCCGTAGGACTGACCTGATTGTAACCGGCTTGTTGAGCGGCGGCCTGTTGAGCGTAGTAGTTCTGGTACGCTACCGGCTGACGATAAATCGGGCGTTTGGCAGGTGGGCAGAATCCGTGGTCAGGTGAATGCGTACACATTCCACAAGGGTTGAACCAGTCAACGAACTGGCGAACGCGGAATCCGAATCCTGGTCGAGGTGCACAGGTTGGGCATCCCGCAACCTGGCAATCCGGACAGTAGGCACCTTGCGAGGTGCTGCCTGCATCGGCGTATGAATAGGCTGACGAGTCGTCGGTCGCCTGCGGAGCTGGAACAGCTTCCTGTTCGGCGGGCGCTTCGTCCGCAACCTGTGTGACGGGTTCGCCGGTTTGCCGATCGAAGACGACGCGGCCTGACATCCGGCTGGACTGAGCATTTGCCGCTGCACCGCAGAGCAGGATGCTCCCAACTGCGAGTCCGCAGCACAATGCGGATTTGATTTTGTTCATGACCTTATTCCTGTTCAACATCCTGCTGTGAAGTAGGTGGTAATCTGAGCGGCACTTCAGCCAGAATTACTGAAGTGGGTGGCTGATGGGTGTCAGACGGCTGGAGGGCACGCCCCATCCGTAGTTGTAGGTGTGCTCAACAACGGGTGCGATGGGCACAGCGACTGGTCCACCATATCCCGAGGCGGCATAGACCTGACCGTCGCGCTGATCGAAGTAGGAAGGATCAACCGGATACACCATACGGTAAGCACCGAAAGGTGAGCAGCCAGCACCACCGCAACCGGTGGGGATGAAGTAGCCAAACTTGCAGCGGGCAATTTGAGCTGCCTGCATGGTGTTCATTTCTGCGTTGGCGAGAATTTGAGCGCTGGCAGCCATGTTACGGGAGCGATACATCGCAGATTGCATGGCGAAATAGCTGGACAGCCGGCCGCCAAACATGCCACCGCCCCAACCACAATAGGTTGGACAGTATTCCGGGCAAACCACGGTTTCACCCGTTGAGGCTTCACCCTCATGGTGTGAGACCTGCTGAGCATCCGGGGATTGACCACGGTAGACTGGGGCTGGAGCCGCTGAGAGTCTGACGACACCCTCAGTGTTGTCAGAGCCGCCCAATCGGACGACGCCTTCGGTGTCATTTGCACTGGCCGTGACAGCGATGCAGGCCATCCCGGCGATCAGCGTCCATGTTTTAATCTTGGTTAACATTGTGAACGTCCTGAGTCTAAATTTCCGACCCACTGATGGTTGGCACCTGTGCGACCATCGGAGTTTCGCCGGTAGAATTGCAAAGGTCTTCGCCGCAATTTCAGGCAACAGGTTTCTCTCAAGGGGAAACAGGAACTGGCCTGGCGGTTAGTTGAAACGTGAGAGCAGTGGCGTACGAGCGCGGTATTTTACTTCGACAGTGGTTCCTTCGAGTTTCCAGTTTTCATGCTGACGCATGCCAAATGGTGTCCAGAACCAGTGACCGCGAACCTTGTAGTAAAAAGGTCCGTACATGGCCTTGTAGTCGTGTGGGTACAGCATTTCGTGTGGTGCGAATGCCTGATTGGTAATGACCGTTTGGGTCTGCCAGCTCGGTACGTTTTGAACTGGTGCTGGATACAGAGCCGACGACAACTGCGGATACTTGCCTTGTGAAGGCACGCCGTTGTAGGCCTGAACTGGTTGAGCCATTTGAGTTGGAATGCCCATTGAAGCATTCACGTATGGCGAAGCAGGTTGTTGGTATGTTGGCGCACCTTGTGGATACTGCGCGAAAGCAGTGCTGACAAGCATGGTCGACATCACAAGTGCCATGCAGCGAAGACGAGTTGGCATGAGAGCCCCTCCTGGTCTCTGTGCGATCGAAATCCGATCGAAATTCCCCCGTTGAAGATCACCGGACCGACATTCGATTGAGCGAAGAAGTCCCGGCGGAGTCGCTGAGCTCTCGTTAGCGTTGCGGATAACGTGCTCTACATCCTGACGACTCGTACGTCATTTCGGCTTCTCCGGGCTGTGACGATCAATCATTCCATAATCGATTGCGCGAAACCGCCTCGTTTTCCGGATTAGCCGTTAATGTTTAACTTTAGGCGACCACAAGGGCTACCTGACCCGCAAAGTTTGACATTCTCGGGGGGCTGGCAGCTGCTTCGGGGAAATCAAACGAGGCCGCGGCAGAGTGGGCAGGTTTGGCGAAGTTTGACGACTCATGTGCCGTTCTGCCGACACAGAATCAGTCGAATAAGCCGCGAGCTGGCGACTGTTCGCAGCGGGGACCTTCGTGTCGAGCACTGTTGACCCAGGCATCAACCTCGCGAACCTGCATGAGTTGCGAGGGAAATGGTCCCATTAAGTGATGCAATGACTCGATGTCCTCTTCCGGGCAAGTGAGCCATTCCTCGTGATCTTCCGGACGCAGGATGACTGGCATCCTTTCGTGGAGTGGCTGCAGCAACTCGTTGGCCGCCGTGGTGATGATGGTGCAGGTGCTGAGCTCACCTCCCTCCGGGTCACACCAGGTTTCCCACAAGCCGGCAAATCCAAAAACTTGTTCGCCCTGAAGCTGAATGAGATGCGGTTGCTTGCTGCGTCCCTGCTGCTTCCACTCATAGAATCCGTTGGCCGGAATGAGACAACGACGACGTTTGAATGCGGCACGAAATGCCGGTTTGGTCTGCACGGTTTCGCTCCGTGCATTAATCATTTTTGCCCCGATGTTCGGATCCTTCGCCCAGGAGGGAATGAGACCCCACTGCACATGCGCGAATTCACGCTCTGGTTGTTCCGCCATGCGCACAATGAGAACGGGTTGTGTGGGTGCGATGTTATAGCGTGGGACGAGTTGGAAGTTGTCGCCGCGTAACACATCGAAGACTTCTCGCAGTTCCTGTTGGCTGGTTTTGAGGTTGTACCTGCCGCACATCGCTCAAACCTCCTCAGTGCTGGTCGCTTCTGCGTCCCGCACAATTTTGCCGTCACGCAAATGAAACGTGACATCAGCCAGCGCCCGTGCTTCGTCGGAACTATGTGTGACGTGGAGAGTCGTTGTTCCGGTGGCCTCTTTGAGAGTACTGAGCAGTTCCTGCATTGCGGTGCGGGTCGACTCGTCGAGGGCACTGAGCGGTTCATCGAGCAGGAGGACCTGAGGCCGAAATGAGAGCGCGCGGCCGAGTGCCACCCGCTGTGCTTCACCGCCGCTTAAGTGCTTCACGCCACGCCCGAGAAGATGCTCGATTTCGAGAAGTCCGGCCAGTTCGTTGACTCGTTCCTGCCGCTGCGTTTTCGAGACGCTCCGCAGGAATAGCGGGAATTCCATGTTCTCCTGAACGGTCATGGTGGGAAACAAACCGAGATCCTGCGGGACGTAACCGACATTCCGTTCGCCCGGGGTCAAATCCTGGATCTCCAAGTCATCCAGCAGAATTTGGCCGCCACTGATTTGTCTCAGCCCACAAATCGATTCCAGGATTGTCGTTTTTCCCGTACCGCTCCGGCCCATCAAAATGGCGTAGCTCCCCTGCGGAACCTTGAATGACACCTTCGACAGGCAGAACTCTCCCGCCGAAATGGAGACGTTACGGAGCTCGATCATCCTTCGAGTCTCCGGCCACTGAGCCTCAGTGTCAGCAGTACCGCAATGGCCATGACCACCATCATAAGCGAGACCGCCACCGCAGATTCCAACGTACCCACGCTCAGTTCCAGGAAGACGGAGGTCGACATCACTTCCGTCACTCCGCGCGTGGTGCCGGCGAACACAAGGATGGGACCGAACTCACCGAGCGACCGGGCCCAGGAAATGGTGAAGGCCGTAATCATGCCTGACTCAGACTGAGGCAAGGCCACGTATAGAAACGCCTGCATCCGGGAGCAGCCCAGTGTGCGGGCAACTTCTTCGGCACGCGGGTCGATTTTCTCGAAGGTAATTCGCATGGTCCGGACGGCGAACGCTGCCGCCACTGAAAACTGTGCCAGCACAATGGCGCCCTGCGTAAATGTGAACCGCAGTCCCTGCTCGTTCAGCCAGGCTTCAAAGGATTGTGCGAACCCGGGAAACGGTCGACAGAACAGAATGAGGAGACTCAGTCCCAACACCAAGGGCGGAAGCACAAACGGAATATCGACCAGCAGGTCGATGAATGCTTTCCCATAGAAGTCGAACCGGGCCAGGACATAGCCCAACGCGGTGCCGACCCACAGAGAGAGAATCGCTGCGAGGGTGCATGTCTTAATCGTGACGATGATGCCCGACTGAATTTCCGGTTGTGCCAACGCTTTCAGAAAATCGTTGGGCCGGACGTACGCGATGTCTGCGAAAAGTAGCAGAAAGACCAGCACGGCATACGACCCGCCAATGACTCCCATAAGAGCCAGGAAGCCGGTGTCGCGCAGTCGAGGTCCAAGAAACGTCATGCCGAGTTGAAAGCAACTACCGGTCCGTCAGTTGACTACGTTTCGAGGCGGTTTCCCTTCCAGCACTCGACGGCAGTTCTCACTGCCTTTAATCCGCATGTCGTCCAATCCTTCTTCCGAATAGAACGCGGAATGGGGATTAATAATGAGCCGATCATGTGCAGGGTGTTCAGGATTTCTCCAAGCCTGCATGACAGGATCATCGTCCAGCGGGGGTTCAACTTCAAGCACGTCCAGCGCGGCGCCACGTATCTTGTTGGCGGCCAGGGCCTCAACGACGGCGTTGGCATCGACGCAACCGCCACGGGCCGTGTTGATGAGAAACGCACTTTCCTTCATGAGCCCAATGGTCTGGGCATTCATGATGTGTTGTGTTTCCTCAGTCCGAGGGCAGTGCACGCTCACTGCATCGGACACGGCCAACAGTTCTTCGAGTGTTTCGCAGCGTTCAATGCCAAGCGCTTTATCGCGTCCGTCGGGAACGTAAGGATCGTAGAACAGTACACGCATGCCGAGTGCTTTGGCTCTGAGGGCCGCTGCCGTACCAATTCGGCCGACACCAATCACACCAAACACCCTCCCGCGGATGCGATGCAACGGACGAACCTGCTCGTAAATCCACGGCCCCTGCTTCCGCTGCAGTCGATGGTTCGCGTAGTGAATACCGCGGGCCAGTGACAGATACATGCCAATGGCCGAGTCAGCAACTTCTTCGCTGCCGTAGTCGGGTACGTTGGCGACCGCAATTCCTTTTTCGCGTGCGGCGAGGCGGTCGACGTTATCGAAACCTACTCCGCAGCGGACGATGAGCTTGCAGTTCTTGAGCCGCTCAATGGTCCGGCGGGAAATGGAAATGAAGTGGTAGAGCATAATCGCTTCAGCGTTCTCGACTTTGTCGAGGATGTCTTCTTCGCTGAATGCATTTAATGCGACCACATCGGCCAGATCACCCAGAATCCGCTGCTCGATATCGAGCGGTGGATTAATGAAATCGGTAATGACAACTTGCGGTTTCATCGGGAAAAGTGTCCCTCTATGGGCAATAGAATTCGGGAGATCAATCGGCTCAATGGTTCGGAATTGCCAAACATCAAACCTTGTCCACAAAGAGGTCCAGAAACACGACCGTTGCGATGAGCGTCAGCAGCAAAATGAGGCCAATCCAGGTGGCAATGCCGACCACCTTTTCGCTCGGCTTCTTCCTGGTGATGCCTTCCCACAACAGCAGCACCATGTGGCCTCCGTCGAGGACGGGAATGGGCAGGAAATTCACCACGGCCAGGTTAATGCTGATAAGGCCGAGGAATTGCATGAACTGCGGCAGTCCTGTTTCTGCGGTTGCATAAGCAGCCTGCGCGATACCAATGGGGCCGCTCATTAGCTTGATTGAAATGTCCTGCGTGATCAGTCCGCGAAGCGTGAGATAAACTTGCCGAATCGAACCCATGGTGAAATCCGATGACATTGAAAACGCTTCCGAAATTGTCTCGGCCTTCCTGACGGAGGTCTGGGCCATGAAACGAATTCCGCGAGTGTCCTGAACATACCATTCACTGGAATCGACCGGCGTAATTTTTACCGTTTCTTTTGTGCCTCCAGCTTTCGTCACCGTGAGCTCAATTTGGCGGCTCCGTGCGGCAGTTTGAATCATCCAGTAGGCGAATGCCCAGTTGTTGTTTTTGACGTCGATGTCGTACTTTGATTCATCGGCGAACAGGTCTTTCTTGCCGTCCTCCAGAATCAAAGAAACCGATGTGATGGTATCACGTTCTTCAATTCCGGCGCTCGCTGCTGGTCCACCTTCGTTAACGGCAAACACCGTTGATGCCACGCGATAGCCCAGACCAATTGACGGGATGGCGAGTGGGCTGTCTTCGGCAGTCGGCGGCTCAGCCCAGGCGGGGCGGTCATTGGGAACGAGTGTGATCTCAACCTTTGATCCACCCGATCCTTCGGTTTCTCGGAAGACTTCGACAACCACTTCCTGGCCAGCGTGCTCGGAGAAGTATTCGGTCAACAGGAAAGGATCGAGATCGTTTTCCACAACCAGGCCATCGACCTTCGCAATTCGATCTCCCACCTTGATGCCAGCTTTCGCGGCAACGCCGTCAATTTGCAGGCAATCGACCTTTCCCATTGATACACGAAACCCAAGTTCGCGTCCTGCCTCGGAAGACAATTTCAGTTCAACGTTGGACTTACTCTTGGACTTGGCGTCGGTTCGACTAATGTCCAAAGTGACTTCTTCTGAAGCATGCTTTGAGAGTTCTGCCAGGAATTCCACATAGTTCCCGACTTTCACGCCGTTGACGGAAGTAATTTCGTCGCCCGGTTTCAAGTCGAGATCGGAAGCCGCCGAACCGGGATACGCAAGCAATGGATTGTCGTCGTCGAGATATTCCTGCGGTGGAAGCTGGAGGCTTTCGGTGGGAAGAACTCCAATTGTCCGCTTCGACTTGTTTTCCTTTTCGGGGTCCAAACTAATCGAGAACTCCGAGCCATCCAAATGGCGCCCCTCGATGGTGACAGTGCCGCGCGAGAGCGCCGTATTGAGCATGATGTCTGAGTAATCATGCACGGGGCGGTCGTTCATTTTGAGGATTTCGTCACCAGAACGAATTCCATGTGTCCAGGCTGGACTGCCAACCTGTACCCCACCAATAACACGGTCAACCGTTTTGACGCCATGGTGAAAGGCAATCATGAAGAACATCATGCCGGTGATGATGTTCATAATGACCCCCGCCGAAATAATCGCCATGCGCTGCGGAACAGTTTTCGCCGTGTAGGAACGCGGGTCTTCGGCGATTTCTTCGTCGGTCATTTCGCCCGGGTCCATGTCGTCCTGGCCACGCATTTTCACATAGCCACCGAGCGGCAACCAGCCGAGCACATATTCTGTCTCGCCCCACTTACGCGAGAGAATTGGCGAACCGAATCCAATGCTGAAACGCTCAACATAAACGCCGCACCACTTGGCGACCAGAAAGTGGCCAAGTTCGTGGAAGAAAATAACCAATCCCAGGCCGAGCGCCGTAATCAAAATGGCGCCGGGCTTTAGAGCGGCCAGAACGGGAACTAACTGGATGTCCAACGTGTTGCCTCCAGACGCGACCATTCATCGAGACGCAATACGTCGTCGAGGGTGGGGGCCGCATCGAATGAGTGTGATTCCAAAATGGAGCGACAAAGTCGCGGAATGTCGGTGAAACGAATTTCCTCGTTGAGGAACCGATCAACAGCCACTTCATTGGCTGCGTTCAGAACGGCTCCAGCCGTTCCTCCCTGCCGGGCGACTTCAAAGCCCAATTCCAGGGCAGGGAAACGAACCGGGTCCGGCGGTTCGAAATGTAAGTGGAACGCCTGGGTAAAGTCCATGCGAGGTGACACTCCGGCCACCCTTTCGGGCCATGTCAGGGCGTATTGTATCGGCAGGCACATGTCTGGGGGAGACAAATGTGCGACCACCGATCCGTCATTGAACTCAACCATCGAGTGCACAATGGATTCGGGATGAACGACCACATCAATTTCTGCTGCAGTCACATCGAATAACCAGCGGGCCTCAATGACTTCCAGGGCCTTGTTCATCATGGTCGCGGAATCGATGGTGATTTTCGCCCCCATATTCCAGGTAGGATGTGCCAGGGCCTGAGCGACAGTGACTTCTTCCAGCTCCTGTTGCGTCGCTTTCCGAAACGGTCCGCCGCTCGCAGTCAGGATAATACGCTGCAAATCCTCGCGTCGTCCGCATTGCAACGTCTGAAAGACGGCGCTGTGCTCGCTGTCAACTGGGAGCAATTCGGCTCCGCTATGTCGCAAAAGCTCCACGATGAGCGACCCGCCGACAACCAGCGTTTCTTTGTTCGCGAAGGCTACCCGCTTGCCCGCTTCCAGTGCGGCCCAAGTTGTGCGCAACCCGGCTGCCCCGACAATTCCCGTCACCACAGTGTCGACCACTGGATCCTGAACCGCCTCGATACACGGTTCTTCTCCAAACAGCAGCTCGACAGAACTAGGAAACTGGCTGCGGTCAATTTCGTCCGGTCCAATTCCAGTGAGAATGGCCTTTGCAGGCCGAAATTCATGACACTGCGCGGCTAAATCCTGCCAGCGGCGATTCGCCGTAATGACATGTGCAGAAAAACGTTGTGGATGTGCACGCAGCACCTTCAGACAACTGGTACCAATGGAACCGGTCGACCCGAGAATGGCGATTTGCTGTTGCGTCGATCCGTCAGACACAGCGGAGAAACCTGTTCACGAATTTAAAAATCGCAGTGCGGCACGACATCCCTAAGTGTATTGCCTGCGGGATCATAGGCGGTCATGACTCGGCATCGCAAGGGGGGTGAGCCCCGGTCGCACACCGCTGACTCGCAAGTCCCAATCAAGATTGCGCGTGATATTTGCAGATCCCATCCGCCTTTCAGTCCAAGGGTGAGATTCCACTCCTCATTTCGAACTCAAAAAGCCGGCGGATGTCATGTCACGCGTCTCTCACAGTCTGCTTGATCCTTATGTCACCACACCGCTGAAGAAATACTATCCCTCACTTCCCATCCCTAAGTCGTTTCCGCCTGAAGGGTTAATTGCCGCTGGACACCTCATGGCTCTATTGGGGGGAGTGGGCTTTGCTTACAGCACCACGACCTGGTGGGGCGGTTTGTTGGCCGCTGTCGGAGTGTGGGGCAACCATTTCGCTGACATTTTTGATGGCACGCATGCCCGGGCTACTGGTCAGTGTCGTCACGGCGGAGAACTGCTCGATCATTTCACTGATCCGCTCTCCTTCACCTACTGGATTGTCGGGATGTCGGTAGCCATCGGCCACATCGAACTGGGTTTGGCTGGAGTTGTCGTGCTTTACGCAACAGCACTGCTGACCAGCATTAAGGCCAAAATTACCGGGAAGTTTGAGTTGGCCACCTTTGGCCCCACCGAATTCAAGATGATGCTCATCGCCTGGGGTGTCTCGCACGCGGTACTGCAGTACTTCTCAGTCGAATTGCTTTCAACGATTGCGTTTGGCGGTTACAGCGTGCTGCTGGTCCTGGGGTTCATCCAACTGCTATCGGGTCTCATTTTGGGAGTCCGGGAAGTGAATTCCTGTTCGACTCAAATTGATCAGGAAGAATGGGTGGTGACTCGAGAGTCAACTGAGGGAATGACCGAGGAATCATCGCGGGAATGAAATTCTCACAGCCAGAGCGCACATTGCCAGCAACTGGCCTGAGTCGCTCAGACAGCTACAATGCTCTCAATTCCCAATTGAAAAAGCTCAGTCATTGGAGCGAGAGTTTTGGCCGATCACGCCGAGTTTATTGCCAAGTACCCCAACGTCGATTTTCCACGGCTCGAAAAAGCCGTTGAGGAAATCCTCGCAGCCGTTGGAGAAGATCCCCAGCGCGAAGGGCTGCTGGAAACGCCCAAACGCGTGGCCCGCATGTATGCGGAACTGTTCAGCGGGCTGCATCTTGATCCTGCACGGCACTTGCAGAAAGTTTTCGAAGAGCAATACGACGAACTGGTTCTCGTGCGAGACATCAGTTTTAACAGTATGTGCGAACACCATCTGTTGCCGTTCATTGGCGTGGCCCATGTCGGCTACCTGCCAAAAGGAAAGGTCGTTGGTCTGAGCAAATTGGCTCGGATTGTCGAAGAGGTTTCACGGAAACCGCAGGTGCAGGAGCGTATGTCGCATACCCTGGCCGACCTCATCGCGTCGGAACTCGATGCGAAAGGGGTTGTGGTCGTGCTGGAAGCAGAGCACTCCTGCATGACCATTCGGGGCGTTCGCAAGCCGGGGGCGCTCACCATTACCAGTTCAGTTCGCGGCTTGTTCAAAACGAACCAGGCGACTCGGGCCGAAGTCATGTCGCTCATTAATCATAGAAAGTAAGGCCCTCGTGCCACGTGGGCCTTCACCATGATTCCTCAATTTGCACTGCAGCTCATTTTCGGCATGGCCCTGACCTGGTGTCTGGCCCCGCGAAAACACATCACGTCGGGTTTCTTCAGAATTCAGAATCTGGTGACGCTGGGTCTCAGCGTACTAAGCCTGTTGACCCTCACCCAGTTGCAGTCATTTTCGGAACTCTCCGCGCTGCATTTGTGGATGCTACGGGGAACGATTCTGCTGCTGGCTGGTACATCCTTTGTAGGATCGGTCCTCTGGACGTTGGAACGCCGCATTGGCGGAACGCGCTGTGCATTTCTGATTCTCGGCGTTGCTGCAGTTGCTGTGGTCAGCATCGTGACGACACATAGTGCGGCCAATTCGTCCGAACGAATCCATCAGGTGGGGACGGCCCTCTCGGCGGGATGGCTCGTAGGGGGAACCACGAGTGCCATGCTACTGGGGCACTGGTACCTCACTGCATCTGGGATGCCGCTGGACCCACTCATCCGTATGAATCAGTGGTTTGCCGTGGCGGCTGCTGTACGCAGCCTGTTCGCTGTCTGGTCTGGTGCCGTCGCCCATTGGGGTGGCCTGGATGCCGTCGCTATTTCTTGGGTGGTGCTCCGCTGGTTTGGCTTACTGGGGCCCATTGCGATTGCATACCTCGTGGTTCAAATTCTGAAGTACCGAAACACGCAATCAGCAACTGGTGTACTCTACGCAGCGACCATTGGTGTGTTTATGGGAGAAATGGCCGCCTCCCTACTGGCAAGCTCCGAAGCATTTTCCCTCTGGCCCTAACATCGAGCAATCTCCCGAAATCTCAGGTGACAGTCATGCCCAAGCGAACACTCATTTCCAACGCCACTTGTGTTCTGCCGGGAGAAACGCGACAGGCGAACGTGCTCATCGAGGGCAGCACAATCATCGGGATTGATCCACCGTCAACAGCACATGTCGATGAACTCCGCGATGCCAGTGGCCTGCATTTGTTGCCCGGCTGCATTGATGATCAGGTCCACTTTCGCGAGCCGGGACTCGAGCACAAAGAAGACCTCCGCACGGGGAGCATTGCGTGTGCGAAAGGAGGAATTACTTCCTTCCTGGAAATGCCGAATACGAATCCCAACACCATTACTATTGAGGCTCTGCACGACAAGCTGAACCGCGCGGCCTCGAAATGCGTCGTCAATTACGGGTTCTATATTGGAGCGACTGGCAACAACATCCCCGTGCTGCAGGCAGCTCAGCGGACGCCGGGCATCAAAATCTTCATTGGATCGAGTACTGGAAATCTGCTGGTCGATGAGCAGGCAGCCCTGGAACAAATCTTCGCCGAAACGACATTACCCATTTGTGCCCACTGCGAAGATGAAACCACCGTGCGTGCGAACGCTGAAAGGTTGAGCGGCACCACTGACGTCGCTGACCATTCCCGTATACGTGATCATGTTGCAGCTCTCATCGCCACCAAACGTGCCGTCGACCTTTCAACGCGCCATAAACATCCGTTCCATGTTCTACACGTTTCTACTGCGGCTGAAGTCGAGTTTCTGGCCACGACGCCGGACTGGGTGACCGCGGAAGCGTGTCCGCACCATTTGTTGTTTAACGTCGAGGATTACGCGCGCCTGGGAACGCTCGTGCAAATGAATCCTTCCATTAAGAACAAGGAAGACAATGACGCACTCTGGCAAGGATTGTTGAGCGGCGTCATCGAAGTCATCGCGACCGACCACGCACCTCACACGCTGGAAGAGAAGGCCAAGCCGTACCCCAGTTCGCCTTCCGGTTTGCCAGCCGTCGAAAACTCTCTGGCACTCCTGCTGAATGCCGTGCACGAGGGGCGTTGTACGCTCGAAAACGTCGTGGATTGGATGGCCGCCGCGCCTGCTCGAATTTGGAGTATGAAAGCGAAGGGCCAGATTGCCGAAGGATGTGATGCCGACCTCGTGCTGGTCGATTTGCAAAAGCAGCACACCATTCGAAACGCAGAACAGGTCACCAAGTCTGGTTGGAGCCCATGGGACGGCGTCACCCTGACCGGGCTTCCGGTGGAAACCTGGGTCATGGGCCAGCGCGTCTGGAGCGATGGCAAACTTGTCCCTGATGTTCTCGGTTCCGAAGTGCAATACGAGCGGACTACATAATCGAGAAGTAGTTCTCGATGGCCTGGTCAATCGCTTCCCGCGTAATAACGCGCGGCATGTCATGCAGCGTGCAGCGGTTCTCCACCTGACGAATCAAGTCGCGGGGATGGCAGAAGCGGAAGGGACGTTGCGCCTTTACGTAGTGCTCCTTCACCATGTAGTCCACGATTTCACTGTCGCAAATAAACCCCATGCCCTTGGCCATACGGGCGAATAGTGATCGGAATTCTGCTTCACTGGGGTCACGCACTTCGATTTTGTAAGGAATTCGACGCAGAAACGCGTCGTCAACCAAATCGCGTGGTTCGAGGTTACTCGAGAAAATGATGAGTTGATCGAACGGTACCTGAATGGTTCGTCCACTCTCCAGATGCAAATAGTCGTGTCGTTGTTCCAGCGGAACAATCCAACGGTTGAGTAGTTCATCAGTCCGCATTCTTTGTCGACCGAAGTCGTCAATGAGCAGCGTGCCGCAGTTCGCTTTCAACTGCAGAGGTGCTTCTCCAATCCCTGATTTGCGGATGTAAGTAATTTCCAGGTTGTCCATTTGGAGTTCGCCACCGGCCACAATGGTGGGACGTTCAATTTGCACCCAGCGTCCATCGATTGTATCGGAAGCGTTGGCGCTAATGAGCTTGTGGCGGTTGGGGTCATACAAACGAATGATTTCGCCGCCGGCGATGAGTGTACGAGGAATCCAAATGCGGTCCCCGTACGAGCGAGTCACGCGCTCGGCCATACTCGTTTTTCCGTTACCTGGAGCGCCATACAGAAACATTCCGCGTCCCGAGTGAATGGCCTGGCCGACACTCGACAACAAGCTGTCACCGATGTCCATATCGCTGAACGCTTTACGGATGTCTTCCAGTGGCGGACGTCGCCCTTCAAGTGACTGCGCCTTGACGCTGGCAATGTAATGTTTGAGCGACACAGGTGCCGTACCGTAATACGTGCAATGATCAGCCAGCGTTCGGGCGCGTTCGCGGCCAAGTTCTGTCAGCTCGTAGAGGTAGTCGCCCCCGGCGATTGAATTCTTGTAGACGACAAGGCGATCTACCTTCATTTGCCGCAGCATGGTTTCAATGATGGGAAACTTCAGGCCAATTTGGTTGGCAATGCGACTTCCCGCCTCCACGCTGCGACTGAGCAGGAATTTCAAGATAAGGCTGTAGACCTCAGAATTCGACAAGCCGGCCTCTTCCAGTGAATTGGGAGCCAGTGGCGTAAACGCCCGCCCGGCGCCCAATTGGAATAACGTCGAATCGGACCGAATTGGCGCAGGCTTCCTGGGGACGCCCGGACGCGTGTTCGGCTTCTTCACCAAGACACTCGCCAGCCCATGCGAAGATGTCTTAGGCGCTGCTTCCGTTGCAGTGTCCGCCTCCAACTCTTCCGGAAGCGCTGCGACATTCTTTTCGTTAGCGACGCCCAAACTACGAAGCAGGTCATCAATTTCGGTGGGGGTGTGGCTCGACATAATTTCGACCGCGCTGAGTGCAAAGGGGGGAATTTGCCAGGCCCGTCCTGAAACGTGGGATGCATCAGACGACCGCGATGCCGAAACGCATCACTCACCACTGCTTTCAATTAAGAATATGGGTGACTCTTTGGATTGGAGGGGTCGTGATGAGCGAATCGGTCACCACCAATGCATTGGTTGTCGGAATGATGACTGTTCGAACGCGTAACCCCTTGACTTTCAGGTGCCACGGACGACCATAGGGGCTCGGCCAATCATGCTCTGCAGACCGTAACGACAAAACTCAGGAGAACTTGATGTCTCATTCCATTGGACAAAGCGTTGCAGATTCATTGACTCTCTGCCTGGGCTACGCCCGCCGTTTACTGAAAGACGTAACCCCAGATACTTTTGCACGCTTCGCGGCTCCCGGCGGGACTGTTGTGGAGTCGAACCATCCCGCGTTCGTGTTGGGGCACTTGAGCCTGTATGCGTGCCGGGTTGTTGATCAACTCGGTGGTGACGCCTCTACCGTGACACCCAACGACCAATTCCAGAAGGTGTTCGGCATGGAGGCAACTTGTGTCGATGATCCTGACGGGTCCATCTATCCCGCAATGGAAGAAGTGACGTCGGAATTCTTTAAGAACTATGAAGCCGCGTTGGAGTCATTGAAGTCAGCCCCAGATGAAGCCTTCCAGAAGCCGAATCCACACCCCCGGCTGGCTGAGAAGTTCCCCACCATGGGGTCTATGCACGCGTTCTACTGCGGCGGCCACATCATGATGCACCTTGGCCAAATAAGCGCCTGGCGCCGAATGCAGGGCATGGGATCGGCATAGAGAACGCATGCGTTACCAACGTACTTTGAACCGCAGCAATGGATTCCGTCGGACCTGAAATGGAGACAAGTGGATAGTTGGTAGCGGGTAGCCAGGGCTCGATTCCAGAGCGACCTCGCGAAACCTCCTATCCACTATCTGATACCCACTACCCACTCCGTCGGTAATTGAAGCGGTACTCCTCGGAATGCTGGCATGCATCAAAACGCACGAACCTCCCGTCGGATGAAATTGTAATGACAACAACGGACGACTCGGACGAGCTGTCGACCGAAGTACCGCAGGAACTGACGGTCGAGGCACGTGCGCACGGATGGCGGGTCGACCATTATTTGTCGCGACTGTATCCGAACTACAGTCGCGCATTGTTCCAGCGTGCAATCCAGGATGATCGAGTCCTGGTCAACGGGCTCGTCATTAAGTCCTCACGTCGATTGCGCGTTAACGACCGCATAAGCGTTCTGCTGCCCGAGCAGCCAGATGGTGACTTGCAGCCGGAAAACATCCCCATCGAAATTGTCTATGAGGACGAGTACATCGCGGTCATCAACAAGGCCGCCGATGTCGTTACGCATCCCGGCAAGGCAAATTTCACCGGGACACTGGCTGCGGCTGTTCAGTACCATTTCGATCAGCTCAGTGATGTCGCTGGTCAATTGCGACCGGGAATTGTGCATCGACTCGACCGCGACACCACCGGGGTCATTGTCATCGCAAAGGACAATACGGTTCACAATCGGCTGACGCGTCAGTTCGAGCAACGCGTGGTCAAGAAGGAGTACCGGGCGATTGTGCGGGGTGGACCGCCAGCTGAGTCGGACTACGTTCGCACGCATGTGAAAGTGCATCCTAAGGTGCGTGAGAAAATGATTGTTTGCGGCCCTGACGACAACGGGAAAGAAGCGGTCACGTTTTACCGCGTCCTCAAACGTTTTCCGGGCTTCTCATACGTACAACTCTTGCCGGAAACGGGCAGGACTCATCAACTGCGCGTACACATGCTGCATTTGAAGTGTCCTATTATTGCCGACAAGCTCTACGCGGGGCACGCATCGGTGTCGACTGATGACATCAAAACAGGCGAGACATCGCGGGCGGGGAATGTTACCCTGATAGAGCGTCAGGCGTTGCATGCGCATCGATTGACTTTGCGTCATCCGGTGACGGAAGCCATCATGGAATTCGAGGCTCCTTTGCCCGAGGATATGCAGCGGACGCTCGATTTTTTGGAAACAACGGTTTAGCGGCACCGCTGGATCGAACACGATTTTGCAAACTTGAATGACTGCGGCACGACGTTGCAGATCAAGACTTCTGAAAACCCATTGCAGGTTGGATCATGAAACTGGCGAAGGTTTGTACCACTGAGGGTGCGGTTCGCGTGGCGGTTATCGAGGGGGAAGAGGCTAAATTGCTCCCTTCCGGCGAAGACGGCGCTGCCAGCCTGACTCAAATACTGCATAGCGAAAACCCCCGGGCAGAAGTCGAGAAGTTGCTGCCAAAGTCTGTCACTGTCGCCCTGGACGACGTGCGATTGCTGGCCCCGGTGGATCGTCAGGAAGTTTGGGCTGCTGGCGTGACCTACAAACGCAGTCAGGTCGCCCGGATGGAAGAGTCGGAGTCCGGAGCCTCCCACTACGACAAGGTCTATTCGGCCGACCGCCCCGAGCTGTTCTTCAAAGGGACCGCACAACGCATGGTGCATCCCGGCCAGGCGGTACGTGTGCGGTTCGACAGCCAATGGTCGGTCCCGGAACCTGAGTTCACCATTGTGCTGAATCCCAACATGGATATTGTGGGCTACACCATTGGGAACGACATGTCGGCCCGGGATATCGAAGGGGAAAACCCGCTCTATCTCCCGCAGGCAAAAGTGTACAAGCAGTGCTGTTCGGTGGGTCCGGTGATCCAACTTGCCGAAGGACCTCTCGACAAATCGGCCGTGTCAATTCTGTTGACCATTGAGCGGAATGGTGCGGTCATCAGTCGCGGTGAAACCGGCCTCGATCAACTGCATCGCGAACTGGAGGATCTCGCCGGCTGGCTGGGTCGGGAAAACGAATTCCCGGACGGTGCCTTCCTGCTGACAGGCACTGGCATCATCCCCGATGACAACTTCTCGCTCGAGAACGGCGACGTCGTGTCAATTGAAATCTCAGGCATTGGCACACTGACGAATCCAGTCGTCAAAGACTAGCAATTCGCTTTTCGACATTGACGAGAATTGTCCTCTCGAAGTGGGATCCGTACGCTGCTGAGCGCCGTTCCCTATGAGTTCGGTTCTGTGCTGACGTCGACATCACTCCACTTCAACTCGTGGGGCAGCACATCATTCTTCAGTGATTGAGCCGCCGCAAGACCCGCTGCTTCGCCGAGGGCCACGGCATTGCCGGTGACGCGATAGCTCGAATGTGCAATGAAATCACCGCTGATGCAGCGACCCGCCATGAGGAGGCCATCGACGTCGGCGGCCACGAGTGCCGGGTACGGGATGTCGTAAGGCTTGAGTCCACCCTGCTTGAAGCTTTGGTCGACTTCCTGATTGCCAGCCGTCGAAAGTGCGTGAACATCGATAGGGAAAGTCGCCCGGCACACGGCCTCGGGGTGTCGCAGTCCCGCAGCCAAATCAGCGGCAGTCACTTCGTAGCGGCCACGAATACGTCGCCCTTCCCGAATACCGATTTGCTCGGCTGTGGCGACAATGGAAATGTCGCTCCACGGGCCGCCGAGTTTTCGCAGTCCCGAAACAATGTCATGCACTTCGCGGCGAGCCCGAATGGTTGCCTCGCTGATGGCCTCAACATCGAACGCGGAAACGCCGTACTCGTGGTTGGTCATAATCGAGTAAATGCCGCTGTGCAAATGCCGCAGCGTTGGTGCTCGATACGAAGGATTAATTCCCGAGTCCTCCATCAAGTTCAGCAAATTCCGTTTCGCTTCCGAACCCGTTTCCCTGATGTATTGCCGGATGGCATTGGGGTCAACACCTGTCAGCAGTGCGAGCATGGACATGGGCTGGCAGGTACAGTCAGCGCCGACGCCGACGTCAAACTGGCAACCTGCCTGCGCGGCCAAGTCGCCATCTCCGGTGCAGTCGATGAATCGATCAGCCACCCACGCCTGCCGACCCGATTTTGATTCCGTGACAATGGCTGCCAGGCGATTGTTTGAATCAGTGACTGCACCGACGACGCGAGTGTGCAGCAGAATGCGGACGCCAGCATCGACCAGCAATTCTTCCAGCACCAGCTTGGCAATTTCGGGATCGTACACGGTCCCCTTGGATGATTTGGCCACGGCACTCCCCCGTTCAGCGAAGAGCTGCAGCAGTTCTTTCATAATCCCGCTCTTGTTACTGGAGTCGAGGATTTTCGTCAGCAATCCGGCGGTCCACACCCCTCCCAGACATCCCGCCAATTCCACCAGCCGAACATCAGCCCCTGCCCGAGCCGCCGCCAGCGCCGCAGCCACACCCGCCGGACCTCCACCACACACCAGCACACTCGACCGACCCGCCACCGGAATTTCGCGCTGAGCCTCACTGAGTGAAGTCAGCTCAGCCGACAACGCACCACTCGTCCGCAACACTTCGCCGGACACCTTCGCCGTTGCGTCAGCCGACCCATTGGCCGCCAGTGTTAATCCGGTTTGACTGAGCACGGCGCCCGCGACGACTGATTTCAGAAACGTGCGGCGGGGTTGTGAGAGGGGATTGGTCATGGTTTGCAGTTCTCTTTTGTTCACACTTTTGTGACGCTCACCTTTGAACACTGAATCTCGATTGGACTGATCCAGTCAGTTTCCAGAACGACGCAGCAGTCACCAGCCCCCGGGGTAACTTCAAGTGCATCGATTCTGCACCCAATGTACTCGTCGCGTGCCATCGATTCTATCTGGCGCACACTTTCTATGACCGCCTCGAAATTCCGTATCCCGCCAAACCGCAAACTCACACGCAAACCGTGAAAGTAACGAACGGAGCACAAGTCGATGCCGAAAGTCACTTCACGCCGAGGCCCGACTGAAATCGAGGCGATGGTTGAATCGTGAAATTCAAACGGGGTTATGAGTTGTGGCATTCTGCTGTCAACAAGCACTCATTCATATTGAATTCCCCATTCCTCCAGTTCCTTCTTCGCTGCTTCGATCGATTCTCCCTGCTCTTCCAAGTAGGTCACGAGCGATGCGTAATCTTCCTGAATTTTCTCAGGGGAAGTTCTTGCCCTCTTCTCCTCTCGAACAACAAAATGGATGAGACGTCTTCGTTGCCCTTTAACCTGAGAGCAGGGATTCGCCCCGTTCTTAAGGAGCCAAAGCGTCAAATCGTACTGTCCAAACCAGTTTACTGCAGATACTACTGGCTCACAGCCTGCGTGATTCCGCTCGTGGATGTCCGCCCCCAAGTTCAGCAGGCGGGCAATCTCATCTTTTCGGTTGGGCCTGCCATTTTGTACCAGTGTTGTGATTGGAGACTCATATCCCAGCGCCCCGCCTTTTAGATTTGGATCTCCGCCATGCTGAAACACTAGGTCGAAGTAAGACCGTCGTGTGGTCCGCAACGAGAGGTGCGTCACCGAATCGTACCGCCAGAATGTGCCGCGAGGTGGAATCTTGTGTCCATCAAACATAACGTTGGGGTCTGCGCCAAGTTCCAAGAGTCGACGGAAACACGGTTCGTTCTCTCCCGGAAATGCCCAAAGTAGCGGCGTAACGTTGTCCTTTCCGATAGCGTTGATGTTTGCGCCCGCCTTTGCCAATCGCTCAACCTCGGCGACATTTCTTGCCTCGATGGCATGACAGAGGGCTACGACGTCGGGATCATCAAAGTACACTTCCGAGTTCCAGCCGTACTTCTTATGCCATTCTTGCGAACAACCCGGAACTGTCAGTACCCAAAGTACAGAGAACGCGACAATTGCAGTCCACGCAAATTGATGATGGTTTGTCACACTTTGCCCTTCTCACTCACTGTGTGCTGTCATGTGTTGCAACGTCTGCAATGGAAGCCACATCGCTACACACAGTATGAGTACTACTCTTCAATCCGACCACCTGAAATGACAAAGTGCAGTTCATCTGTTGCTGGACGAAACAGTCGCCAGGCTTCTCCTTTCGCACCTGAAGGGAAGACTACCAATCGATGCCCGCTGGAAAACACTATTGTGAACGAGCCGTGTAATTGAAGCTCGACATATTCCGCAACAATGTCCGATGAACCTGCCAGGAAGTCTTTGATGCGGGCATCTTGCAGATTGCCGTCACGTTCGTAGTTCCAATCATTGACGAGTGAATCTTCGAGTGGAACAACTGGTTCCCACAAATCTGATCGTCCCGTTACAATTCCGTCGTTGGTCTCCAGTCGCCAGGCGCATTGAATGTGTAAAGCAAACTCCCCGACAGTGCCTCGCGGTTTGTCCCTGAAGAATGGGAGTGACGATTCTGGTGCCGGACGCATGGTTCCAAAGTGCCAGACTGACATGTCGACGACCCTGCGGATTGTCCCGAGTTGCAACCCAACGAGCTGCGAGAGTGCTCTCTTAATTTCCGTTTCGATGTTCACCAGGCGTGCCCTTGTTTGAGCCAATTCTAAGGGTATTCCCTTCGATTAGAACCCAATTTTCAAGCCCATTTCTTTCATCTGCAGGAGGGCTTCGGCGTTGCCGCGGGCGTCGTCGACGGGGTGGTGGGTGTGTTTGGTTTTGCGGAGGTGTTTGAAGTTGACGTGGACGTCCTGCTTCAGGCCTTTGTAGAGCGAGCCGAGGTTCTGGGAGCTGAATCCGAACGGGTTCTTTCCGAGAAAGTGGTGGAAGTACCAGTTGATAAACTGCCAGTCGAAGCCGTTGTTGTCGGAAATGAAAATCATGCGGCCTTTGCAGTTGTCGGTCAGCCACTTCTGAAACGTCTCCATGACCCGCTTTGGATCATCAAACGCAAGGCATTCTTCCCGAGAGAATCCGCTGACGGCGAGGGCGTCGGGGATGAACTTTTCTGAAATTGGTCTCAGCTTGCCGTAGAACGTGCGGCTGAGTCCCGGTTCCACAATGATGGCGCCGAAGCAGACCATGGAATAATCACCCGGGATGGGGCCGTCAGCCTCGACGTCGACCATGACGTAGGACATGGGACTTCCTTTCAAAATCAATCAATGTTTACTTCTTCTTTTGTCAGACAGTCCGACACACGTGCGCGCCGTTGGTTCGGTTGTGTCCGCATGATGAAGTGTCAGCCTCATCCAACGAAAAATGCCGCACGAATTGGTGGAATCGTGCGGCATGGCGAATTGTCGAAATTGTTGGGGGGCGACCGCCTATTCGAGGTCGTTCCCCAGGTTGTCGAGGAGCGACTCCAGGTCTGGAGCGTCATCGGCGACGGTGACAACGTTGTTGGAGTCGTCCAGGTAGATTTTGTCCTGCAGGATTTCTTCGACCACGGTTTCCATGGTCGGTTTGCCGTGGCACTCAACGAGTGGTGGCGCACCGCGGTTCAGGCGGACAAGCCGCTTCTGAATGAGGGTGGTGAGCTTGAAACGCCCACCGACCTTGTTAACAATGTGTTCTTCTTTGAGCCGTTCAAGCATGAGAAGCAGCTTCCTCTTGCGTCAGAATATCGCAGATATCGCTGACTGCTTTGTCCAAATTGTCGTTGACAACGCGGTAGCGATACGAAACCGCGTATTCTAGCTCTTCCCGTGCAGTACGCAACCGACGCTGAATTTGCTCCTCAGACTCGGTTCCCCGGCTGCGGAGACGCTGTTCGTACACTTCCGGCGAGGGAGTTTGCAGGAAAATCGACACCGCCTGCGGGTAAAGCTGCATGACGTTTTGGGCGCCGACTACGTCAATTTCCAGGAAAACCCACTTCCCTTCCTGCCGGATGCGGTCCACTTCGGACTTCAAAGTGCCGTACCAGTACCCACTTTTGTGTACTTCTGCACACTCCAGGAACTCCCCGGCCTCACGCCGACGCTGAAATTCCTCGTCGCTCAGGAAGTAGTAGTGGTCGCCGTGAACTTCGCCAGCTCGGGGAGGGCGGGTGGTGGCGGAAATGGACAAGGCGAGCGGAACCGGTGCTTCGGCGAGCAATCGGTGCACAATGGTGGTTTTCCCAGACCCGGCGGGACCTGAGAGCACCAGCAGTTGTTTGAGGTCTGACGATTCGGTCATGACAACGTTCTCTTGTAGCTCCATGGATTTCCATCCAATTTAATGGCCGCAAATTCCCATGCAAAGCGACTCGAGTCGGTTGAAACGCCGGCTCTCAAATTCGAGGCTCGTTTCGACGGTTAACTGTATAGTGAGGGGTCGGTACCGATGGTTCCCTGCAGTTCTTTGAGATATTCAGGTGATTGCGCACGCTGCAACTCGAACCGTGCAACCTCCAGTCGGCGGTTGAGTTCGGCGACCAGCCGTTCGTTTCTTCCCTCGGAACGGTTCAGGTACTCCTCCAGAGCGGCCACGTGTCGCGTCCAGAGCTTCGCCTCCTGTTGTTGCTTTGTTTGAAGTCGCGCCTGGTACCAGTCACTGCTGAGGACTGATTCCTTTGTAAACATCTCTCGGATGGCGGGATCGCGTTCGTCTTTCCCTTCGAAAGTTCCGTGAGCCATGATTGACAGGAGTGCTCGCAGTGGCGGGCAGGCGTCGTTGACGGAACCGTCATCGAAGTAGACCTGAGCTTCCCGTTCGTACGCTTCCATAATGTGCTGAACGCCTTCGACAAAGGCTTCTTCGCTCTGCGTTTCGGGCTTGAGAATCGCTTCTTCAAACACGCTGCCAGGGTTATCGAAGACACGACCAAAATAGTTGCGGACGAACCTCTTGGTAATTCGATACCCAAGTCGACGGGCAGGGATGACGTCGCCGTTGGGAGCGGTCATATCAGGAACCGGCTCCAGGTAGCCTTTCTCAATGAGTCGCTTGGGGTTTCGCTCTTCCGGCGATATCCGGCACCAGATTTCCGGAACCAGCAGACTGATGTCATGGTCGACCTGGAAGTTCGGGCCAACGTGTCCGGCTGCTGTTGAGAATCCATCGAGACCGGTTAGCACCATACTGACCAGCGCGGCATTCAAATCGGCGATGGTTCGCAACGCATTGAACGGACCTTTTGTGAGTGCCCCTTCGCTGCCGGCTCCCGTTGTTGACGGACTCTTGCCCGTGAGCGAGCAAATGTAGTCCATGAACAATTCCGGCAACTCCTGGTAGTGAATCGGGCCATACACGGCGAGGCTGCGAATCCCTTTCTCTTTGTCGGGGGGATTGTTGCGACGACCGGAAAGCTGCGCAGTCACGGGGAGTGGAACGGCTCGGCCAGCCGGAATTGCGCGGAACAGTCGCACACCCATTTCAGCAACGTATTTGTCGAAGGGATCGGCCATGTCGGGACGATCTTGGAGGTACCGCGGATTCTTGCTGGGCACGCCGCCCACGCGCCGGGGATTGTCTGAACAGACAATGTAGCCCCCTTCACGTTCTTCCACGGAATCGAGCAGGTCCTGCATCGGCTTGGTGAAGGCGTCGAAGTCGACGACTTTTTGGCGCATTTCGAGGACTTCGTCACGCGAAATGGGTTCGTAGTTCGAAACGAAATTGACATCCCGCCGGGCCAGGTCGGCTTCCGCCTGTTTATCCAGACCACGATGAATGGCGTCGTCGGGGCGTTGAAACAGGCGATATTCACAATTGATGACGAACTTGTAGTTGTCGGCTTTGTAGTAGTCGGGCATGAATTCCACGGCACGAGCGGGGGCCACAGTACTTACGGAAATGTCGTCTTCAGTCTGCACTTTGAATGCCGCAATGAAGTCCTGACGCACCTTGAACAGTCGCCACGTATTGCGTCCAGTGAAGCCAACTCGCAGGTAGGTACCAACGAGCGTGCGCGCATCGAGCTTGAGCTCATGGCCGGAGTGGCCGTTGACCTGATCGACGCTGAAGTGTTCCTCCCAGTCGTCTCCCCATTCGGGTTCATAGAACCGCTTAATGATGAAGACGAGAGCGTAAATGTGATTGGGAATACTCTTCAGCCACTCATTGTATTCGGCGTTATACTCACTGGAGGGCGTCAGCAACTTGATGAAACTTCCCAGTGACCGACGTGGACTGAGCACAGGGCGGCTGGGGAATTCCCCATAGCTTTGCTGCTTTGCCGCCACCTCATTCCAGCGATTCGAATAGTCGCGATTGCAAATCTCGCGGACGTACTGCATGTCGGCTTCATAGTCGGAGACGAAAATTGATCCGTACTGCATGTAGTCGACGAGCGACTTGCTGATTTCACTTTTGCCGCCGCCCGATACAGTGCACGGTTTATGACAAAACGTTGCTTCACCTGCCGTGCCAATGAGCCGCCACGAGGGAGCAGAAGGGTGTTTTTCCATCCGTAGCCGGTAACCGGAAGGCCCCATATAGACTTTGCCGGGCAACAACGGGATTTGCTGAAGCTTGCCACTGTGTTCCCATGAAATGTTCTGCTTGCGCAGGTCAGCCAACGCTTCTTCGGGAATGTAGTAGAGGTTCGGAAATCTTTGATCGACTCCATAACCTTCAGGCTTCACATCGATCCAGTCCGAGTAGTCGGCGACAACGTCCTCGAAGGTGCGCTCATTGTAGCGGCGGCTGTTGAACTGGAAGTCCTCGCCCAAATTCCAGCTGGGGAATACTAATGCGCCACCTGCGTGCTCTTCTTCGGCACCTCCGAGCAAGTTGGTTGCATAACTGATTTGTGTTTTGACTTCCTTCTTGCAGTAACCGAAGTAGTTGTCGGCAATGAGCGTAACAATGACCCCTTCGCTGGTACGGCAGGTGACCTTGAATGCGTCGCCGTCGTTGTACCGTTCATCTGGCTCCTTCCAGCACATCCTGTCGTGGCGTTCTCGTTCTGTAGCCTCGTCGTAGTGCGGAAGTCCCAATTCCTTTTTGGTGAGCAATGGCAAATGAGGCGCGAGAATGACGCACCCGGTGTGTCCGGTCCAATGCTCGGGGTCAAGTGCGGCGTCGTGCCTTGGAAGAAATGGGTCGCCTGCGTTGCCGAAAATCGATTCAACAAAGTCGAGATTGCTGACGAAGGAGCCGGGAGCGAAGAAACGAACTTCCATTGTCCGTTCACGTGTGAAACCTTCAACTTCCGGACAGACAATGGGACGGAGCAACAGCGACACCCAACTTCGTCCGGGCTGCTCCTCAGAACTTGTGAAAGGCAGAGTCAGCAGTTCGCCTGGAGGTGATACGGCTGCCTGGAACAATTTGGCGAACACATCGCGGCGCACGGCCCGTTTTTCGCCGGGAAATGGAAGGCCACCCTGAACGACATGGAAAGTTCCCTTGGTGGTTCGCCGGTCGGCACGAGGATTGTGCAGCACACCGTTTCGAATGCGATACGACTTGACGTACTCGCTTTCCCATTCATCGCGATCGGCCGGCAAAGACAGTTCGCGGGCGATACCATGCCGGTCGAGAATGACAGAATGAGCAGGCAGGTTAAGCGGCTCATCCAAATTCAAATCAGCAAAGTGGCGATTCAGGAAACCCTCAATTCGCTCATCGACTGGACAACGTTCGTGATTCTGAAGGCGACGCGTCTTCTCACGGAAGTTGGAGAGCAATCCGTCGGCCAGTTCAACCAGTTCAACTCCGCCAGCAGTCGGCGCAATTGGCAATCCGTGTGCTGCGAGCTTCAAATTGACGTACTTCAGCAATTCCTGTCGTTCGTCGGCGTTTGAAGTAGAGGTCGATGAATGGAAGCCCAGCGCGAGTCGTAAGTCCATGGCGGATCAGGTCCAGAAAGGGATTTGGAGCTGTTGGAGCGACATCGTCACAGCGAGCTTTTTGGGACGATCTTCGACCGCATAATACCACAACGAGAGGAACCAACCGAAGGGCCGCGTCAGGTGATTTACGTGTGATCAATAAGGTTTGATGCAACCCGGAGTGGTCTTTCCACCCGACATTTCATCTGCGCCTGATACGAGTTTTTCTGAAAACGGCGACTTGTCCGTCACGTTTCCTTAGCGGCAGGCACAATCAGGTGCGACGACACCTAGATCCTGAAGAACAGGTACGACGGACATAACCGCTTCAACAGCCAAGGGCCACCAGAAAGAAGGCGGCGTAACCACGTGTCAGGAAAGAACAAACAACTTGACACCGCAAAAAAACCGATGTTACTGTAACTTACGACTACGGATGCACTGCGCCATTTTGTGTGGCAGGTGACATCCGTTCCTTTATCCCTTCGTCGGTCACTTCCGATTCACCCCCTGCGTCGGTTAACCTGTGTGGACATATCTGGTTCCACTTTCGTGTCGAGTTGGGACCTCACATCCGTTTGCCACCGCAGCCCGAAGGAAACCATCGTGTTTCGACCTGCGAACTGGTTTGTTTTATCCGCCGTTTTGACAACCTTTTTCGTGGTCGACTTCAACGTCGCACTCGCGGACGATGACAATACGGCTTGGCAAGCCCCTTCTTGGGCGATGTCGCCGGACGAAATCGAGGCATTCAAACGCGAAAAGTCCCGGCCCGATACGCTTACGGCTTTGAAGTCGCGTTCTCCCAACCAGGCGCAGCAGGAAATTGGCAAGCGAATTACGCGGTATTATCTCTCTCAGCTATTGCTACCTGAAAACCAGGATTTGCCACGAACGGTCATCGACAAATTCCTGCTCGATGTGTTCTACCCCTCGATTTCCGATGAAATGCGGGAGGTACTGCTGAAGGAAGCGGTCGCTCAAGTTCCAACCTTGATGGACCATCCCGACCCGGTTGTACGGGTGAATGCAATCAACCTGCTCAATCACTGCAGTGTCACAAAACCGGGAACGGGCGTGAATCCCGAACCGCCGCAGCCCTTTGTGCCTTCGATGGTGCCGCTGATTGCGGAAACGAAGAACCAAAGCCAGCAGTGGATTGTGCGGAACATGGCCATTGTTGGCCTGACCCGCATTTTACGAGACGGCAATCCTTCGACTTCGGAGAGGTCAACCATTGCGGACGCCTTGATACAGGCGCTCAAAGACGCGAAAGGCGAGTTGTGGTGGTTCCGACGGCAAATAGTGGAAGCTCTCGGTTACGCCAACCGCCACGACCTGACCACTGGCCAGCCAGCCATCATCGAGACTTTACTGGTCGTCCTTTCCGACAAAACCGAGAATGTCAGAGTCCGTTCCTACGCTGCACTCAGCATTTCGCGAATTCCCTGGCCCGCTGCAGTGAACGATGAACTCATCGCAGAAAAGGTGGCGGAACTTCTCGTTGACATCTCAGAATTGCAGATGAAGAAACCAAATCATCCCGTCTGGCGAGATTGTTATCTCCCTGCCTACCTTGCGTTTCGTCCGTCATATGAAACCGACGCAACTCAGAAGAAGTGGGGATTCCTTTACAAAACCGCTCCCGCTTCGCCGGCCATTGGGAAACTCTGGAAGGTTGCATTTCCAGTCCTTAAGCCGTTCGTTCCAAAATCCGAGACGTATCCGCCAGCTGTCCCGCAAGCCCGATTGGACGCGTTGAAGGCCTATCTGGAAGCAAACAAAGCCCAGAACCGCAAGGTGCATCCGCAGGGTGACGTGGATTTCAAGTAGTGTGCCAAACGACAGCAGCATGAATAACGGCGTCCATTTCTGGACGCCGTTTTTTCGTAGTGGGTTGTGGTGTGGTGCGTGTCGGGGAAGACAATCAACCTGTCGTGAGGTCGAAGTTGGCCGAGTCTGCGCCACCACTGGGAACGTCAAACACACGTTCGTCATTAAAGTTGCCCGTCGAGGCCTGTCCAGATTCACCACCAGCGACATCGGAGTCGCCGCCAACTTCAGGTAGCGAAAACGTGACCTGATTTGGGCCAACCAGTGTGCCCCGCTGACCCGTCGTCGTCACTTCCAGAGAATAGTGGCCATCATCGTCCGTGACGCCGAACGACGTCGGGGCCATGCCATTGCTGTCCGCCTTCTGCGGTTGGAACTGAACGCTCACTCCGGCCAGGGGAATGCCATCGACAGTAATCGTTCCAGAAACTGGGGCCAAATTAAGATCTGCGCCACCGCAGCCATACAGCGTTCCAATCAAGGCAAACAGGAAGGCAGTACGTGAAATTGACATCCGACAACTCCGGTCAAAGAAGAGACTTTTGAAGAAAAAGGAACGGCTCGCCAAGCAGCGGGCCGTTCCAGAGAACAATCATCCGACATCTTGGACGACCTAGAATTCGCCGATGACTTCGCCGTTCTGAATTGTGCCGAGTCCACCGAGCGTATTCAGGTCGATGTTCTCGCTGATGAATCGCACTGCGCCGTCGGCCATGAGGAATTGAATTCCACCCACGTGGAAACTGCCAAACGCACGCTTGCAAGAGTTCGAACCACCGGGGCCACCAATTGCCACGCAGCGGTCGTAATCGCTGATCAATGTGCGGCTCTGATTGTTGTGCACAGAGGACAACGAATAACTGGTGTAGGTGTAAGCCCAGAAGGTCCCGCGCCGGGGACGCGTTTTCGTGGAGTATTCGCCAATCATCAGGGTAGTCGATGTTCCATCAATGATATCGCGCATCTGTTCTGTTCCGGATATGTCCGAAACGGTGTGTAATGCACCTTTCAACGCTCTGCGATTGCCGGTGTTGAAGTTGTCACGGTTGTCCTGCCAGCCATTTCCGTCCGAAGTCCCCATCACCGCACGGTAGGAACTCATTGCATACTGGAGGTTAGCGCCTGGACCACTCTCCGGACGCTCCCGACGGCCGACATTGATGTCGGATGGGCAGTTGTACACAGGGACGATTTGTTCACGAACAAACTGGTTTCCGTTGTTGAGCCCTGGGTCTTCGTTGAAGGAATTGAAGTCATACATGTTGTACAGCGGAGCCTGTTCAACATACGGTAGAATTGAAATCGCCCAGTTGGTTCCACTGCGAGTGCCACAGCAGTTCCCCATGGTCACTCCACCGGGAGGGAAGCTGTTAAACGTGTCGTGGTAGTTGTGAAGTCCCAGGCCGATTTGCTTGAGGTTGTTTTTGCATTGAGAGCGGCGTGCCGCTTCTCGCGCCTGCTGCACGGCAGGCAAGAGGAGTGCAATCAGCACTGCAATAATCGCAATGACCACTAGTAATTCAATAAGCGTAAACCCCTTGCGGAGCCTCGTTCTCGTGTTCATTAATTGACCTTTTTGATGAGAAAACAATCTGAATAGAAATCAGAGCGATGCCCGCTGACAGACAATCACAATGATGGAGGAACTGTGGGAACACCGTCAAGATGACTGGTCGAGCAATTCGAAAAGGTCGCCAAACCACCCACCACCTATAACCTGAATGATATAGTGCGTGGCATGATCAACCATTCGTCATTGCCCAGGTTGGCCATCCTTCATGAGGAAAAAATGATCGTTTGCGACGAAGTCCACTCACGCACTCCCCCAATTACCCAATCGGAAAAGTAATTGCAGGCGAACCAGTTCCCGAAGATTCTCCTCGCATTCGTCATGGTTCCGGGGCATCATGAAGTCGATGACATGCACAGACAGGAGGTCTCGTCATCTGGAGTTCTTCGACCGCCGAACTGCGTGGTCGCAAATTCACTGTCATGACATCGCTTTGCCCATACATCCACCCGATTCGTCGTTTGGTCTGCGTTCTCGTTCTGGTTGCCGCCGCTGCAGGTGTAATTCAGGCAGATGAACTCCACCTCGACAACGGCATGGTGCTGCAGGGAATTGTCGTCAAAGTGCCGGGGCTGAAAATGCTGACGGCGGAGCGGAATAACATCTCCGAAATCCGCAATTTGCCCTTCTACATGGTCGACGACGGCGTCCGGCGCTATTTCCTGTCAACTCGCTTCGCCACACCAGTCGACTACGATCCTCTGAACCCTTACGTCACCTACGACCTCTTTCAGCAGAAAACAGGACGGGCTCCCGGACCGGGTGTTGTTGGGGCATCCAAGGCAACGCCGTTTGATCGTTTCGGACGCCGCACCGTGTCTCTGACTTCGAAACATGGCGACATTCACATCATCCAGGGAATTACGAAAGTGCGGCCCGACTGGGTGCTGGTTGAAGGGCTCAACCACGACTGGGAATACCGACTCGACACCAAAGTGGTTCCCGACGAAGTACTCCAGGCGATTGTGGAGCAGGCGACCGATCAGCAGAACTCGGAAGAGAGGAAACACGCCGTTATGTTCTTCCTGCAGGCGGACAAACCTCGACTCGCCCAGCAGGAACTGGAGAGACTGGGAGAGGACTTCCCCGAACTTGCCGAATGGTGCCGTGCCTACAAACAAAGTATCGCTGAACTTTCCGCACGGCTGGGACTGAACGAACTGAAGTTGCGTCGTCTTTCCGGTCAGCATCAGCTGGCAAACTTCATCGCACGTCAGGTACCAGTCGACGAAGTAAGTGCCGATGTCGCTCTCGAAGCACAGGAAATTGTCGCGACATATGACAAGGCCCTCGAAGACCGCGACCGGGCGCTCATGTGGCTCGATCTTCTTCACGCCAAAATTCCGGAGGAAACCGCTGCCGAGCTACAAGGCATGCGGGCACGCCTCCGCGATGAAATGCACGTAGAAACGCTCGAACGACTCGTCCCGTTCCTGCGAGTCGTCGAAGATGAAACACTGACACCCGATCAAAAACTGGCATTGGCCTATTCCGGTTGGGTTCTGGGAGCCCCGGAAGCCGTCGAAGAACTCAAGGTGGCACAAAACCTATGGGCCGCACGCTTTCTTGTTTTGGAGTACATCCGAAGCGATAACGATTTGCGGCGCGATGAAATCCTTGAAGAACTGCAGAACCTTGAAGGTGTCAGCGTAAGCCGTGTGGCGGAAATGGTTGGCCAGCTTCCCATGGCTTTCGAAACTCCGGTCACGGAATCGTCCGTCGTCGAAGAAGTCACTTTCAGTTCCGATTCCGGAGACGCGGAACGGCAATACTCCCTCATGTTGCCACCCGAGTATTCGCCGCACCTCGCGTACCCGATGCTGGTTGTACTGAGCAGCGGCGGGCAGGACGAAGTGAGTGCCGTGAAGTGGTGGGCCGGCGATGCACAGCAACAGGGATGGGCGCAGCGACGCGGATACATTGTCATCGCACCGCATTACCTCGACAAAGAGACTGGCGAGTACGATTACTCGACGGAATCAAACGCCTTGGTGCGCGACTGTATTACTCACGTCCGGAAACGCTACCGGGTCGATTCCGATCGTGTTTTCATCGCTGGCCACGGAATGGGAGCCGACGCAACCTACGACGTTGCCCTGAGTGCCCCCGATTTGTTCGCCGGTGCCATCACGATTGCTGGAAAAATCGAACGCCATGCCCTGTTCCTCTGGGAGAACGGGCACCAGCTCGCCTGGTATGTTGTCGGTGGCGAACGCGACCGAGACACCACCGAGCACAATGCAACGAGTTTGAATCGCATGCTGGTTAAGCGTCAGGACATGATTTACTGCGACTACAAGTCACGGGGCTACGAGGGATACGGCGAAGAACAAGAACGCATTTTCGAATGGATGCAAACCAAACGGCGCAAGTCACTCGCCGAGGTGGCCGATTTCGATGTTGGCTCGCTTCGGATGTCGGACAATCAGTTTCATTGGCTGGCCGCCCATTCCATGCCGCCTCAGTTGTTTCCCCCGCTTCCGGCCAATGGACGGGCGACGGGAGTCTCAGTCCGGCCGTTCAAGGCGCATGTCGCGGTCGGAGGCCCGATTTACTTGCAGCATCCTGGTAAGAGCACGACGTTCTGGCTGAGTCCGGAATTCATCAGCTTCGAGGACCGACATCGAATTTCCATCAACGGCCGGGTCGTCTTCAACAGCTTCATTTCACCTTCAATGGAAGACCTGCTCGAAGACCTGCGCATTCGAGGAGACCGCGAACGCCTCTTCTGGGCAAAGATGACGTTCTAATTCAACGACTCACCCTCGCTCCTGCCGAGCCCTTTTCCCTCGGGTTTCCGATTAGAACTTCGCGCGGTCCACGTCATCCCCGAGGATGGCATTTGGAATGGATTGCCTTCAGGCGGCTGTGTTCGACCTGGGTATAGATTTGGGTTGTTCGAATACTGGCATGGCCGAGCATTTCCTGCAGGGCACGAATCTCGGCCCCGCCCGCGAGCATATGCGTCGCGAAACTGTGACGGAGCGTGTGGGGGCTGACTTTGTTGGCGGCTCCAATACGCCTAGCATAGCGTTTCACGATTTGCCAGATATTAACCCGAGTGAGTGAACGCCCTGTACGGGTGACGAACAAATAATCCTGCTCTCGGCTGCGGACCATCCGAACGCGTTCTTTCTCCAGGTAGTTTTGAATTGCCGCCACGGCAACGGGTGTCAAAGAAACAATGCGTTCCTTGTTCCCTTTGCCGAGGCAACGGCAGAAGCGCTGCGTGAGGTTGATGTCCTGCAAACGCATTCCACTCAGTTCCGAGGCACGGCAACCTGTGGAATACAGCACCGCGAGCACGGCCCGATCGCGCAATGGAAAGGGATCTTCCCAACTCGGAGCTTCGAGCAACTGGTCGACCATTTCCGGGCTCAGGACTGTGGGGAGGTATTGCCACAGCTTGGGCGACGTCAGCATTTCCATCGCACTCTCAGCGATGATTTCTTCCAGCACAAGAAAGCGGAAGAACATTTTGAGCGCCACAATTCTTCGCGCAATGGTGCTGGGCTGAAGTCCACGGTCGTGTAAATGCTGCAGGAAGCTGGTCAGGATTTCCAGATTGACTGCAACGACCGACACAATCCTTTGTTCTTCGCACCACGCCACAAACTGCAGCAAGTCGTTCCGGTAGGCTGCGACCGTGTTCGCGGACATCCCGCATTCCGCTTCCAGGTACGCGAGAAACGGATCCAGGAAACGTCGTGGATGCAGAAACGGCTGAGCGTTCGCCGTCTGGACAGATTGTGGGCGTCGACGTGGAGGCATGAGGGAAACCTTCGAGAGGGACGAGTCGAGCGAGACGAAGACAAGGCTCAGTGCCCTCTTCGATCATCGACGTCGTCGTATCAATAAGGTTCCCGCAGTTCGGGCGAGTACAAAAAGAAACGACCCGCAGTTGTTCAAACTGCGGGTCGTTCTTAATCAGTTGTCCGAACATTCGTTGTAATGTTCAGAATCGTTTTACTCGGCTGCAGCAGGTGCTTCTGCTGCTTCAGCCGCAGGTGCATCTGCGTTTGCGTCAGCAGCCGGAGCGGCTGGGTCGTCGGCAGGAGCATCGCCTTCGGCTTCTACTGCTGGCTTCTTCGCATCGTTCATGGCAGCCTGCTTGGCGGCATCGAGTTCGGCCTGGACCTTCTTGTTGTCTGATTCCAGCTTCTGAACTGTTGCCTTCAGGGCATCGACTTCTTTCTGGGCTGCGTCGCGAGCAGCTTCGGCTGCCTTGCGTTGTTCCTGAATCTCAGCGTTTGCCTTTTTAACATCGGCCGTTGCTTTTTGTGCCGAGGCCAACTGATTGGCAGCTTCCTTGGCAGCTGCATCAGCATCGGCCTGGATTTTTTCACCCTGAGCCTTGGCGGCCTGAGTTGCCTTCTTTGACTGGGCCAACTGCTGTTGCGTTTGCTTCAGTTGTTCCTGCAGCTTGGCAGCCTGGGCCTGCATGGCTTCCAGTTGAGCGGACAGTTCAGCGTTTTTCGCGAGCGAAGCGTCACGTTCCTGAGTCATGCTCGCGAGTTGTGTGTTCAGGTCCTCGACGGAAGCTTCAAGACCTTCAACTTTCTGCTGGCTTTCTGCCAGGGCCGACTCACAAACGCAGGCATCGTAGGCGCGCTGCACGGCGACCCGGTATGGCATCCGACGTGGCGGAGGAGCGGGTCGGCACACGACCTGGCGTACAACGCAAACACGCTGTGCGGAACATTCATTGGTTGTCAGGCCGCTCATGACAGCTGCGGCACCCAGCAGCAGAATCGCTAATCTTTTCATGGCACTTCTACAGTGTTCAGGTGGGACGGAAGCATGCGGGGGACATGGCTGCCGTGTAAAAAGGGAGGAATAGGTTGACTTTTCCTCTCTACATCATCGAACACGAACCAACGAAATTCAATGAACCACTGGCAAACGAGCCGCAATTCCCGCCGATGGCGCTAAGGTTTCCCGAATCTTCAGGATATGCGGGCAGTGAAACCCGACCTGAGTTGAAATTCACGCTACTTAAAAAGCGGAAGTGAAGGAGCAATTCCGGGAAGTCGAACTCCCGCAGAAGCGGGATTGGCGACCGGTTCGGCAGCCGGCGCGTTGACAGAAGTCGTTTGCTGGCCCTGCATTTCGGCAGCCGTGCGGCCATGCACCTGACGATTGAACACCTCCGGATCGAATGGATCGGGCTGTTCCTCTCTCAGAATCCCGTTGAGGAACTCATGAGGACTCCCATTTTGAGGTAATGCCCTTCCATTCCCCAATTCCGATGGATTCGGTTCGAATCCCGAAGCGAGTACCACGTCCGAAGGTTGCCGCTGCTGCATTCTCGGAGACTGCGCTGGTGATTTGTCCCGTGCAACTTGAGCCACCCAGGCCTGAAGAATTTGAAGTTGCCTGATGCCGGTGCTTCCGCGAAATACGAAGCGATGGAATTCCGTCGACTCCTGAGGTTTCTGCAACAGCGGACTCGCTTCCGGTCTCGCAAAGTCGATTTGTGCCATCAGTGCGGCCAGATTCTGGTCGCTGGTACGCGTTTGATTTGTTTGGCCCCGAACCATTTGGAAATGGAACTCCCGTCCATTCTGATCCCCGCCATGACAACGGGCGTTACCACACTTGTTCATCATCATGGGTTGAATATGAATAATGAATTCACGCGTCGCTTCATCTGACAGTCCTTGTGCGGTTCGATTTTCCGGCTTTGTGAATCCATCAGCGGTCATGGCCGGCGCTGGAGCCGCTTCGTGATGCAGCGGCCTGGGATTTACGTTGGTCTCAATTTCTTTAAGCAACTGACGTGCATCACTGCGCAGCGGTTCCAGTTCGAGTGCCGCCGCCACTTCAAGACGAGCTTCCTGCATGAGCCCCTGGTCCCGGCACCACTCCGCCAGTTTCATATGCGACTCGACCGTATGGAATGAAACGCTGTTTCGCAGTTTCCGATAGGCAGCAGGCACCGACTCCGCTGTTGCCAGGATGAGATCGAACGGCACCATGTTGTAGGTTCCGTCCGCCTTCTCCACCCGGTACCCGCCGGGAACTTCCCGCAGATTTCCCTCGAAGACACGACCGTCATTCATGACGACGACCCCTTGAGGAACCGGAACAGCCGCCTGTTCAATCAATTCAATAGCCGAAGCAGGCAAATTCGGTGGGAGTGGGGCCGGGATTTTCGTTGGGATAATCACCTGCGCGCAAATCGGTGTCACGCATGCCAACCAAACGGTCAATGATGTCATGAAACGCAACATGTCGATGCATCCGTGCTTTGCCTGCCGCAGTCCTCCTGCCGCATACCTTAACAGAGTACCGGACGGACCTTGGGACAGGTCAAAGGCAACCCCTTCCCTCATGCGGTGGCAGGCAACTCGTTCGGCAATTCCTGCCGCTTTTGTGTCCATTTGACCATTGAAAGCGAGTCAGGCAGGAGGGGTTGGATCGATTCTGGCGATTCTACTGAAGATTCCAGCCCCCATTGTCGATGATGGGTGATAGTACGGCTGCCTCGCATTGGCGACCGTGCCCAGACATGGAATCAACAGTCAATACAACGAAATGGCTCCGGCCTTCTCCCAGAGTACGAGCACTGACATGAACGTCTCTCGCTTCACCAAAGCCTCATCCTGGTTGCTCCTCGGTGGTGTATTGGCCTGTCTCATTGGGGCGTCCGGCTGTCAGGCACACGTCGGTGGTCAGACTCTCCCATCGGCTCACTATCTGACGGATGACGTGCAGTACTTCCCAGCCGGTCCAGAGTTCAAGCTGTCACGTACTGTGCAGGCGGCCGAAGAATACAAAGCCACTCGTGATCAGCTCGATGCCGACTTGTCTGGCAACTAGTGCAACTCAACTCGCTGGGGCGAAGCCCATATCGGCGAAGTCATAACGCGACCTGCGGCCTGCGTCTTCTTCCATTTGCTGTGTAATCGCTGGCAACAGCGCGCGGACTTTTCTCGTCAATACAATTCTGGTTCCCCGCTCGTATGTCAGCAGAATCAGGACGAGACTCTTCTGGTCCGGAATCTTCTTGTAGGTGGCGAAGAGCTCATCCTGCAACCGCTCCACGCTGATGTCATTACTCGACACGTCGAGCACCGGCTCCGGCTCAGAGTCCGTCGTCTGTAACGTAATGACTCCATCAGCCCGAATGTGCAGACTCCAAATGTCGCACCTCTTTCGGATTTCTTCGTACGTGAGAATGTGCTGCACGGCTTCGGCACTGTTCTGATTCGCCAACTCCTCGAACCGGGCCTGAATACGATCACGCTGTTCCGGCGACTGACGTTCCGCGAACGCCATAATGTCGGCGATGTCTTCATCGGGCACGCGAAACAGTTCGACCAGCAGTTCCGCCATGACCTTTTGCGTCGCCTCGGCCTGCTCACGATGCTGCTCAGCGGCATCCCGCTCCGATTGAAGTTGCTCCGTCACCTTGTCCGCTTCAATCTGGCCCGAGCGCACCGCGAGATACTGCGCAAAAATGACAATCAACATCAAATCGAACAGTGGAGTGAGCTGCAATGAAAACCGACGCGGAGCGGCCATTACGTCCCCTCCGCTGATGACGCCACTTGCGTCACGCCCAGTTCGCGTTTCACACGAGCAATCATTTCTCGCACATGGCGCCGATTCTCGGTCAGTCGTCCAAACGACATTTCCAGACAACTGTTCACGAACATCAATAGCATGGCGGCGACAAGTCCAGCCGCCGTCGACCAAATGGCTTCACCAAACCGTGAGAGCACGAGTCCCAGCGTGTCGGCAGCCACAGCAGTTGCCGCCGTGTCTGTCTGTAGGGCTGCACCAATGGCGATAATCGTTCCCAGCACTCCCATGAGTGGATAGGCCTCAATCATGGTCCGCGCCATGTTGTACATGGTCTCGAACGACATCGAGTTCATGTAACGGCGTTTCTCGTCCAGGATTCTCATCCGCTGATGCAGCGTTTCTCGATCACCGCTACGACCAGCGACGTCGAGAGTTTCATTCACATCTGCTAGAAACGCGTCGATTTGATCGGACAGGTGCGCTGTCGTGTCGAGCACGCTTTGATGTTTCAGGCCGCGAGTAAAGTCAAACAGCGTGGAAGCAATGTTCTTGAAATCGCGTCGCGACCAAATCCACAACACGAAGAACAGAAACAAATGCACGCCCGCCAGGACGACAATTGCGGGCGTGGTGTACGTCGAAATCTGATGTAGAAGCTCGTCCATTGGGCGGCAACTCTCCGGGACCGGACCAGGCCGGTCAGTTTTCAGATCGTGTCTGCGACGTACGTTCCAGCACATACAGTGCGCTATGAGCACGCAGGTTAGGCCAGAACGCTCGGCTCACGGCTTGCGATCCGATAATGGGCAATTCTTTCTCTATTCTGAAGTTACCACGCTCCGCAAGCTCTCGAAAGTCGAGCATGGAGAGGAAATGCACATTTGGTGACTCATACCATTCATATGGTAGGGAATCTGTCACCGGCGCCCGCCCCTGCAACAGCACCTGTAGTCGAATTCGCCAATGGCCAAAGTTGGGCACCACAATGAGCGCCTTCCGGGCGACCCGAAAAATCTCGTTCATCAGTTCCAGCGGCCGTGACACCTGTTGCAGCGTTTGAGACACAACTGCCCAGTCAAAGGAATTGTCCGGCAGGTCGATCGTACTTTCGTTCAGGTCGATTTGCAGCATGGGGAGCCCACGTTCAATGGCGGCCCGGAATGAATCGAACTCCAGCTCCACCCCCAGCACCTGGCATTCATGTTCGTCTCGCAATCTTTCGAGCAGCAGGCCATCACCGCAACCCAAGTCCAACACCCGCGCACCACGTTCAATGTGCTGCATGAGAATGTCATTCGTCACTGCAGACCGCGCGTCAGGCAAATGGATTTTCTTGGCACACATGGGAAAGTGGAATTGGCTTGCAGTCAACTTGTGAGCCGAAGGCCGTAAGGCCTCGGGCCATTTGTCATGCCCGGCCGCTTACGCGTATCTTGGCTCACAGCGGAATACGAAATTGAAAAATGCTCTACGACGGAACATCCATCGTGTCGGTTCGCCAGGAAATCCGCAAGAGTCTCGACCTGAAATCGAGCCAGGGGAGACAAACGACGCCACAACGGGCCATTTGCGCAGGACGAATGATCCGTCACATGGGGATAATTAGACGTATTGTCAATTACCCTTGCGACAGATTTCAGCACGGTCAACACTATGCGGTGTCATTGATGATGCGAAGAGACCTTTCCATGATTCCTTTTCCACAGAGACCGCCGTCCACCACCTGGGAGCAGATTGCTCTGGCGGGCACGAATGCGCTCCTCTGGGCGTGGTTCAAACCAATGCAGGGACCCGCAGATGTGTATGTCCAAATCCCGCCGGAAACGCTGCAACAAGCCGGCCCCGCTCTGACATTACGTAATGTGATGTTCAGCATCGGGATCACTCCCGAACAGGTGCAGTCATGGGCCATCAACGGCGTACCCGTGCTGAACTCTCCACAAGCTGCGGCATATCTCGATCAGCCAATTCCGGCGACAACCAGCCCCGTCATATTCCGCACACTGTTTGCAACACAAACGTCAGTAACCGTTCCTCAAATGCCCGTCACGGCAACCGCGGCAGAACCTTCCCGCTACGACGGCGACTCCGAACGGATTTACCAGCACATCGATTCTGACTGGCAAACGGTTCTGCAAATCGAAACGAACATGGGGCAACTCCGCAAACAGCTCAACGCTCTGGGCGGACGACTGAAGTCCCTGAACCGTGACCTGAACACCAACGAAGCCATGGCTGCCGACTCGCAGGAAAAACGGGAGTGGCAGGACATCAGGCGCTGGCTGCGTGATGCCTCAGCCGGTGTCTCCCGTTCCATTCGCGAATTCGACGTCGGCGACTTCAGCGCGGCTGGCGGGAGGAGCCGCTTCGAAGAACTGCACCGGAATTACATTCAGCCACGTAAGCCGTTGCCCAACCTCACGCAGGTCGCCGCCGAGTTCGAAATGTATCGAAAACTGGCCCAGAACCAGTTCCAGAAAATGCAAACCGCCTCCACCGCCGGCGCCCGAGACGGCGAACAACGCGCCTCACAATTCCTCTCACGCATCGCCGCCAAGATTCGCAACGCCCGTCACAAGCGATAAGACAACTTGATAGTGGGAACGCCATACCTGGTCGGAACCGTTCTCAAGGCGTGTGCGATGCAATTGAAATGCGATTTCGCAAAGCGAACCCTTAACTCCGGTACTGTGTCCGTTTCGCAAACGAGCCAGTGAATTCTCTATGACTGATGCTACCGTAGCGGCGCGGTTGCCTCTTGCGCCCACAATGTGATTTTTTTAAGGGGCCAGATTCTCTTTTCAATGACCAACTACCAAACCATTCTTGACAACATCGTCGCAGATGCGCGTTATCAGCGCAATATCGACTGGGGCGCTCCTCGCAAAGGGCATCCAGAGGGTTCCATCCGGGCTCATATTGCAGAACTCGAACAGAACCTCACGGCATTGCGAAGCAAGCTCAGCAATGACGATGAGCAGAAGTTGCGCATCCTGGTTCACACGCACGACACCTTCAAGCCCAACGCAATGCAAGGTGTGCCCATAACCGATCCCGACAGTCATGCCTCCCTGGCACGGCAGTTTCTCGCTGAGTTCTGCGACGATGCGGACCTGTTGGCCATGGTTCAGTATCACGACGAACCGTATGCTCTCTGGCGACAAATTCGCTCCAAAGGGACCTGCAACCAGGCAAAATTCGAGCTGCTACTTCAGAACATTTCCGACTGGAACCTGTTCCTCGCCTTCAACATTGTCGACGGCTGCACCGCAGGCAAAGGCCGCGAACCGTTGCAGTGGTTGTTCGGTGCAGTGGAAGGACGCGTCGAGTCGGAGTTTACGGCCAGTGATATTCTGTGATGGGTCGCTAAGGACCAACTCTGGCGACAGCCATAGTTTCAACTTTCTGAATCATCGCCCAGTCGAGTTCGCAATTCGCGTTTTCCAGAATCTGAAATGCCTGCTGCTCGACACCAGCATCTGGGCCGTAAACGGACTCGAAAAGCGTTACGAGTCGCCTGAACCAGTAGTATCTGTTGTAAATCAAGTCTGCATCGGTAATGGGCTCAAACAGCTCCGGATAAAACGTAAACAGCAGGTAGTATTTCAACAGAGCCGCGAGTTCTTGGTTCGATTTGATTTCGTCGCGGATGCTTTCTCCATCCATCAACTTGGAAACGTCGAAGTCTGCCAACGAAGAAACATTAACAAGAGGCATGTTGCACTAATTCCACTTCAAGAAGCTCGTTGAAGGTGAAAATCTGCTTCTCACAACCAAGCATTTCAATTCTAGATGTCGGTTTACGGTGTCGGAGCGAGAGTGTGACGTACATTGCAATGTGTTCGACAAACGACTCGACGACCGCCATTACACTTTGAGAACCATGTCGATACAGAACACAGCTCCCACAATGAGCATTCTCAAGGGATGGTCCTTCGGCACTTCATCACTGATGTCCAGGATGTAGTCGTCGGCGCTGGTGAACCGTTGTTTGTCAATTCCGGTCCACGTTCGGGTAATGGTGGCGTACGTAACGCCATTTTTCTCGAGCTGGAATTCCCACTCCGCCCATTTGCCGTGCAGCGAACAAAGCGTTTTGTCTTCGTCGCCGGAGACGTTGAATGCGTTAACCACAGAAAAGAGCTTCTGATTGAATCCCCCGATGTGCTCGTCGTTCTCGTCCAGCACATCAACATTGGAGAGGAACAATGAAATCCCGCGCGTAATGTAGAGAACCGGGTCACCGTCCGGTGTGGTGATGTGCATGTCGAAGGGAGGCATCCGTTTGAACCAAGTGAACCGCAGCATCTTCGTGAAGAAGCCGACGTTCGGTTCGTGGCCGTGCAGAATTTCCTCGCCGGTGTCAGGGTCGACGACGCTGTAGTCGTTCGACGCCTGGAACATGCCCCCATGTCCTTTGATGAAATACCGATTGCAGTTCAAGGCGGGATGCGTAAGTCACCTTCAATGATCGAACAAAAGAGGCACCGTGACTGCTGTTGCAGACAACAAAAAGCTATCATGACACATCACGTGGAACAACCGGCCACCCTGTTTCAGTTCGCCATTCATGACGGCATTTCTCGAATTATCACCGCGCATTACGCTCGTCCCCGTCATTCACGGGAGCGGTGACTTTGCCGTGGAAATTCGGCGGCTCATGCTGCAGCAAAAGTTCGATCGAGTTGCCGTTCCCCTGCCCCCATCGTTCGCACGGGCTGTCGAAAAGGGGATTGAGTTTCTCCCACACGTCACCATTGTGACTCAGGATGAAACGTTGCCGTATCAGGAACCAGAGTGGTCACCCGACGGCGAAGCACCGAATGAAACGACGGAACGGCAATGCAGCTTCGTGCCCATCGACCCGTGTCAGCCTGTCATTGCGGCCCTTCGAATTGCGATTCAGGAACGAATGCGGCGGGAGTACATCGATCTGGAGGTGTCCGAGTTCGATCCCAAATCAGGACTGCTTCCCGACCCCTACGCACTCAAGCAGACGTCGATTGATCGCTTTGCCGCAGCAATTCTGCCAGCGATTACGCGACCAGTTGCCGACCAGCAACTCGCCCGCATTGCCTGGATGGCGTCGGAACTGCGACGACTCGATCAGCAGGAAGGGAAGACACTCGCCCTCTGCTCCATTCTCGACTGGCCCTGGATTCGTGAGGCGTTCAAGGGCTCGACGCCCATTACGCGGGAGCCTGAAGAGGTTTTTGAACCCGAGTTGTACCGAGTTGATCCTGACACGCTGGCATTCGTGCTGGGTGAATTACCATTCATCACCGGGCTCTACGAACAGGCCCGATTCGACCTCGGTGATGACGAGAACCTCTCGGTCGATGGCATCAAAGAGTTAATGCTCTCCTCGCGAGAAACATATCGCAACGACCTTAAGAACCGCGCCCGCAAGGTGACGCCGCACCTGTTGGCGACCATCCTGAAGTATGTGCGAAACCTGTGTCTCGTCGAACGTCGTATGACGCCAGACCTTTATACGCTCGTGACCGCTGCGAAACAGGTGCTGGGGGATCAGTTTGCCATTTCGGTTGCGGAAACGGCTCGCGAGTATCCATTTCGTGACTATCTTCCGCTGCCTGAGTTCCGCGTTTCAGTGGGGCGTGGTCAGTTCCCGAATGATGACATCACTCAACTGAAAAACCGGTTGCCGGGGCCACCCGTGGTCTGGCGCTCATTGGAGTTGAATCGCAAGCCGCCAAAAATTGATCAGCAGCGGTGGCAGGCCCAATGGAATCCGTTCTCTCACTGCAGTTGGCCTCCCGAAGACGTCGCGATTGAACGGTTTCGCACGCACGTCAAAGATCATGCCATGGCGTTGCTGGGGAACGACCTCGCGCAGGTCGAGAAGTTCTCCACGAGCTTGAAGGACGGGCTCGACATTCGTGAAACACTGCGGAACTGGCACACGGGAGACTTGTACGTCAAAGTTCTTCCGCCAAGTCGCGGGAAGCTGGACTGCGTGTTGATGTTTTTCGACTCACCCGCCGATCCACGCGACTACCCCTGGCGGATTACCTGGCATGCCGAGCATCAGGACGAGTCGACACTGGCGTTCTTCTCGACCGACTATGCACAGGACATTGTGGGACCAGGCATTGCTGCGGCCACGTACGGTGGCGCCATGTTCCTGTTCCCACCGCGACCCGTCCGGGACATCTGGCGCGATCCCCGCTTTGATATGGCCGACACTCTGGAAGAGCGGTTGTTGATAGCGGCCTGCCACCATAGCGGCGAGAATCATATTGCTGTGTTGTCGCAGTCGGCACCAGGGCAGGCCTGGAAGCGGATTGCCAAGCGGTTCGGCAAACGGCTCGTTCACGTTCCGCTCGCCCATTTCAGCCAGGAAACCGTACAACAGCTTCGAATTTTCCATGTGCTCAACGGCCACCAAGTGCGGACGTACGCTCAGCACTTCATCCGTAAAGCATAGTTCTCCCCTCTTGATGATTCATTCATGACCCACAACAAATCTCTCCGAAATGTCTGGCTGTTGCCAGGTCTGCTGTTCCTCCTGACATTCACCGCCATCAGCAGCGTTCAAGCGGCGCCGCTGGTTGTGGAGACTGCTGCTCTTCCCCCGGAAGAGCAGCAGAAGAAGTTTCGTTTGCCAGAAGGATTCGAAATTCAACTGGTGGTGAGCGAGGAGAGCATTGGACAGCCAATGAACCTCAGCTTCGACGCTGCCGGTCGGCTCTGGATTACCCATTCCATCGAATACCCATATCCTGTGGAAGGAGAAGGTGTGGAACCGCGTGACGGCCGTTTTCAGGGAATGGGGAAACCACCCGCACGCGATCGCCTTACCGTCATCAGCGGTATTGGTCCTGACGGAAAGCCACAAAAGATTCAGCACTTTGCTGGCGAACTGAACATCCCCATTGGCGTGGTTCCTACGAGATTGACGGATTCGCAAACCGAGGCATTGGTGTTCAGCATTCCGAACATCTATCACCTGACCGACTCGAATAACGACGGTCAGGCTGATTCACAGGAGAAGATGTTTGGCCCGTTCGGCAACCTCGATACGCACGGCATGACGAACTCGTTCACGCGTTGGATTGATGGTTGGGTTTACGCCTGTCACGGATTCCGGAACACGACGACCATTCAGGGGACTGATGGGCATGTCGTTGCCATGAACTCCGGGAACACCTTCCGCTTTCTGGAGGACGGATCACACGTCGAACAGCTTACGTGGGGTCAGGTGAATCCTTTCGGGCTGACGTTCGATCCGTGGGGCCATGCGTACAATGCCGACTGTCACTCTATGCCGCTCACCTGTCTCATTCCCGAGGCCTACTACTCCAGCTTCGGCAAGCCGCACGACGGACTGGGATATGGTCCCGACATGATTGACCACAATCACGGTTCGACCGGCATTTGCGGAGTGGCGTGGTACGAAGCGGCTCAGTTTCCGCAGGAATATCAGGGCTGCATTTTTCTTTGCAATCCCGTGAGTGGAACCGTCCATCGCGACCGCATTCATTTTCGCGGCTCCTCGCCGTGGGTCGAAACGCAACCGGAATTCATTACCTGCGATGACGGCTGGTTCCGGCCCGTCGACGTGAAGCTTGGACCCGACGGGGCTCTGTATATTGCTGACTTCTACAACGCCATTATCGGGCACTACGAAGTGCCGCTCGAACATCCTCGGCGTGACCGGCACCACGGCCGTGTGTGGCGCGTGGTCTACAAAGGGAAAGAAGGAGCTACGCTGCCAAATCTCGTGGCCATGTCCAACGCTCAGCTGGTTGATCTCCTCGGTGAGGAAAACCTGACCATTCGTAGGTTGGCGACCAACATGCTGGTGGATCGCGGTGCCGACGTCGCGACCATTGAGCAATTGAGTTCGCTGCTCGGCAAGAACTCAGTCTCAGATGCAGTTGCCTCTCAGCAGGTGCATGTCCTGTGGGTGTTGAATCGTTTCGGGAAATTGACGGACGACTTGTTGCGTCAGCAGTCGGCTTCGACGTCACCACTCGTGCGAACTCACGTTGCCCGCATTCTGAGTGAACGGTCTGAATTGTCCGATTCACTCCAAGGTGTGTTAACACAACTGCTGCGGGATGAGAATTCGATTGTGCAGCGTGCTGCGGTCCAGGCGAGTGCCATTCATTCTTCGGCGCAGACGCTAGATGTCCTGCTGGATTTGTTGATGACCGACGGCAAGGTTGCTGACGGTGATTCGCATTTGCGGCATGCTCTGGTCATTGCGTTGCGCGACCATTTACGTGACGCGACTGATGAGGACTTACCGCTGGTGCAGGACCGTTTGCTGGGAGTTGCAGAATCAAGTCCGCAGCTAGTTTCTCAACTCGCACTCGGAACCCGGAACGAACGTGGTGCGGCGCTGGCTGGACGACTCATCAGTCTCGATGGCTCCGACCGATTGGCGCTTGTCCGGCATTTGGCGCAATTCGGTGATCGTGTCCAGTTGACCGTTTATGCCAGTCAGCAGAGTGAACTGCCTATTGAAAACCTCGATCAGCAGGTGCGACAAATCGAGTCATTCTATGAAGGTCTCGCTGCCCGCGGGATTGATGCCGCTCCTCTCATTCAAGTTTGGGGAGAGAAGCTCGTGGCCAAACTGCTCGCGCAGCCTGCCCGCCCACAACTGGGCTGGGCTGGGCTCACGGTGGACGGAACGGCTATTGATACTCCCGCGTTCGTACCGCAACGGCGGGCCTCGGCCGACGGAAATCAGGAGGGCATGTTCTATTGTTCGCTGCCACGTGGCGAACAAGTCACAGGCATGCTGCGCTCGGCTCCGTTCCCGGCCCCGGCCGAATTCGACTTCTTTATCGCCGGCCACAATGCGTTTCCAGACAAGCCGCTGAAGGGGACGAATTTCGTCAAACTGCTGGATGCCAACACCGGCGAAATGCTGATGTCAACGTCACCTCCGCGAAACGACACAGCACAGCACGTTGTCTGGGACTTGTCCGGGCATGCTGGCAAGCAGGTGTACCTGCAACTCGTTGATGGCGACACCGACACGGCCTATGCCTGGATGGCTGTGGGGCGATTCTCTATTGCGGAACTGAATCCCGGGGCCGCGTCGCCGCACATGCTGGCGGCAGGACTTATTGCCCGATTGAAGCTCACTTCGTTAGAGAAGAATCTCAAGGAGTTGATGTCGTCAGATGAATCACCCGCGACGGTGAAGCTGCAGGCGGCAGAGTCGTGGTTGGGACTGCATCCTAACAGCCGCCGGGCGGCCATGCTGTTCGTCGCACGGAGCACAACCTCACCGGAGGTGCAGCAAAAGTGTCTCACTGAACTGAGCACAGCGGCTGACGTCAGCGACGAATCGCTCAAGTTTGCCATGGACAATTTAACGCAACAGGGGCAATACCAACTCGTGACTGCGCTGGTGACAGACAGTGCTGGCGGGGAGGCGTTGCTGCGGCTGATTGAGCACGGACACGCGTCGGCACTTCTGCTGACTCGCCCCGAAGTGGTCGAGCGTCTCAAGGCGTTGGGACTTGCCTCGCTCGAAGACCGCATTGCCACGCTGACCAGTAACTTGCCACCACTTAGCCAGCAGACTGATGAACTCATCGCACAACGCAAAGCCGTACTGCAGCAGACATCTCAGTTTGACTTGCAGGCAGGGAAAACATTGTTCGAAAAGAACTGCGCGGCATGCCATCAGTTCAAGGGGACCGGTAACAAAATCGGCCCACAACTCGATGGCATGGCCAACCGCGGGATGCAGCGCCTGCTGGAAGACGTGCTGAACCCAAATCAAAACGTCGACACCGCGTTTCGCGTCACCACGCTGGCCCTCAAGTCCGGCCAGGTCCTCACCGGCCTGCTCCGCCGCGACGAGGGAGCAACACTCGTATTCGCGGACAACAAGGGAAAAGAATTCGTGGTGGCGAAAGCCGACATCGAAGAACAACGCCAATCAGCCCTGTCCCTCATGCCCGCGAATGTGGGAGAGACCATTCCTGAAGCCGACTTCGCCCAACTGGTGCATTTCCTGCTGACGCCGTAGCAAATCTAAGTACTGGGTTTGGTCGGACTTCCTGCAATGACCAGCTGTACGAGATTATCAATTGGACTTTGCTCAAATCAGCCTGCGAATCCTGGTTCACAATTTCACGAAAGGACAAACACGATTTCACACGTCACCGCCGAGGTACGATGAAGCTCTACGTCACTTCTGCGGTCGAATGACTGTTTGGCTCAAGGGTACGATTATGGCCATACTTCGCGTTAGAGCGAAGGGGAACGGTCGCAAGGTCCTTTGGTCCCAACTGAAGCAAGGCAAACTTGTTGATGCCTTTGGATTCGGTCTTTTGCTGACCACCGTACTCACAGACGTCGTGACCGACATGATCGAAATGTGTCGCACGTTCGACGATGGTTGTCGTGTCGTAGTCGTCGTTCCAAACGGCTTCACCAGAGTTGGATTCAATCTGGCAATTCTCGGCAGGAGTTTTGAAGTCACCTGTGCGCGAAGACTGGTGCGCGGCTGTTTTCCCTTCAATCCATTGGCCGCAGAGTTTGGCTCCAACTACGACGTTGTTGTGTCCGTCGCTGCATCCTCTCCCGAAATAACGAGCCAGATTGTCGACATGCTAAGTTCCAAGTACGAATGCTTGGTGATCGCACCATGAACGAAGCGATGTGGGTTGGGATAGCCGATTAGCATGTTCCGGCTTTACAAGCGGGTGGCCCCGGTTGCTTTGTAACCGTTGGGGGCCGATGGCCCGAGAGGTTGTACGCGGCAACGTTTCACTGGGTGCCGACACAATCAGTAAACGTTGGCCAACTTTGGCGAAGCCTCTTGATCAGTGCGTGATCCCAGTTTGCGAGCAAACCAGGCCACCCGAAACGTAATCGCGTTCACGTTTCGGGCGCACCTACTTCTTGACCGGTTCTGGTTTTGCTGCAGCTGCGCGAAGTTCGAGGTCCTGGCCCCAGCGGTACATGACGAATCCTACGACTGCTCCGATGGCGGCGCCGGACAGGACGAGGGCGGGGCTGTTCGTGAATGTGGAGTTTTGTGCTGCGGCCTGGGTGGTGAGGACGAGGCCGACAACCGAAATGACGAGGCCGACGGCGTCGCTCAAAGTTTCCGTGAGATTAATCTTGCCTTTCATCAGCAGCGCCAGTTTTCCGAGCACCAGTTGCAGCAGGTAGCTGACCACACCGATGACCATGAGCGTAAATGCTGACCAGTAGAATGGTGTCCCTTCGAAGGACTCTGCCAACTGGTAAATTGGCTGCAGAATTCCCGCGCTGATTTCCTGTGCCCGCTCGTCCTGGTCAACCTGATGGGCAAATTCGGAAGCCTTCTCCTGGATCGGTTCGATGTGTTCACCAACTTGGTTGACGAAGTCACCCGCCGAGTGGGAATGACCTCCATGTTCCGCGTGCCCCTCTGCCGCATGATCAACCTCGCCACCCGCTGGCTCAGCCTCCTGAGACATCACCACCATGGGAAACAGCAGCAGAAGTGAAGCGGCGAGTACGAATCTATTGATGGACACAGTTTTCTCCCTAAGGCACGTTTCTGTTTTATCTCTTGAGCAAGACTGGGCAAATGATGGCACGCGGCTCACAAGTTGTGAACGTCCAATTGTACGGGCCAGATCAACTCGATTACGAATTGTTACGTCGCTGGCGGTACAGTTCGCGGAAACTCTGACGCGGTGGTGTGGGAAGTTCGCGCTGTTTACCCCAGGGGTTTAAGGGGGAGTAAACGAGCCAGCGTGGAAGCCAGCGAAGGGCAGTGCGGCCCATCCAACCTGCCCAGCGGAAGAGTGCGGCACTCCCCAGAACTTTTCCAGCCAGCCACATGCCCCAACGTTTTGACGGTGCGAGCAGGCCCTTGAGAGCCAGCTTGCTGCGCCAGGTGTAAAGCTGTTCGTGCAGATTGATTTTGACGGGGCAGACGTCTGAGCAGGAAGCACAGAGTGAGCAGGCATGCGGCAAGCTGTTGTGCTGTTTGGCATCGAACGACGGAGCCAAAATTGAACCAATGGGGCCGGGGACGGTGTTGCTGTAACTGTGGCCACCACTGCGACGATACACCGGGCAAGTGTTCATGCAGGCGCCGCAACGGATGCAGTTGAGCGACCGCCGGAATTCCTCGCTGGCAACCAGGTCGGAGCGCCCGTTATCAACGAGCACAATGTGCATTTCGCAGCCGGGTTCGCGCGGCCCGTGGAAGTGTGTGCTGTAGGTGGTAATGGGCTGACCGGTGGCAGAGCGGGCAAGCAGCCTGAGGAACACGCCGAGGTCTTTCGCACGAGGAATGATTTTCTCAATCCCCATGCAGGCAATGTGTAGTTTCGGCAGCGACGTTCCGAGGTCGGCATTCCCCTCGTTGGTGCAGACCACCACGCCGCCCGTTTCCGCAATGGCGAAGTTCACACCCGTCAGCCCCGCGTCGGCAGCGAGAAAGCGTTGCCGCAGTTCCTGTCGCGCAGCCTCAGTGAGGTATTGAGGATCGGTCGCGCCTTTTTCTGTTCCGATTTTCTCGTGAAACAGCTCCCCGATTTCTTCCCGCTTGGTGTGAATGGCGGGCATGACAATGTGACTGGGAGGCTCCTGGCGGAGTTGCACAATCCATTCGCCGAGGTCAGTGTCCACCACCTCAATCCCGTGCCGTTCGAGGAACGGATTCAGGTGACACTCTTCGGTGAGCATCGACTTACTTTTGACCACCCGTTTGACGGAGTGTTTCGTCAGCAAACCGAGAACAATTTGATTGTGCTCGGCGGCGTCTTTGGCCCAGTGAACGTGGACGCCCCTGGCCTTGGCCTGCTCTTCAAACTGTTCGAGCAGCGTTGGCAAATTGGCCAGCGCATACTGTTTGATTTGAGAAGCCCGTTCCCGCAGCGTTTCCCATTCGGGTACTGCCGAGGCCGCCTTGTCGCGCTTGGATCGAACGAACCACAACGTGTTGTCGTGCCACTTGGCACGTTCACGATTGGCGACGAAAGCCGCCGCTTTGACAGGATGTGAAGCTTGGTCAGCCAATCTTCTCGATCCGTTGAGGCAGGAATAAAGTGGGACGAGTTACATCGTTAGAGACGAAGGCGACACAGACAGGAATGTCTGTGTCGCCGGATTCATCGCAGACGCTATTCGACTTCAATAATGCGGGCCGTTTTAATGTAGTCGAGCTTAGGGAAGTTGGCTTTCAGGTACTCGTTCCCTTCCGACTGAATACGTCCCTGGCTGGGGCCGCGTCCCTGAGGAGCACCTTCGCCGTAACCGTTATACAGTTTGTCGACGACTTCCATGCCTCCCACAACCTTGGCAAATGGCGAAAATCCTTGTCGATCGAGAAAGCTGTTGTCACCGAAGTTAATGAACATCTGGCTGGTCCGTGTGTTCGGACCAGCGGTCGCGAAGGTGACCATGCCGCGAGTGTTGGACTGGGTCACTTTGTCATCGGGAATGTTCATGCTGCGCCACTTGGCAGCGACTTTAGGATCGCCGTGGATGCCGAACTGCACCATGAATCCTTCGATGACTCGGAAGAAACGGCATTCATCGAAGTGCTTGGCCTCGACGAGTTCTTTGAAGCGGGTTGCACCGTTCGGCGCCCATTCGGGGTGAACCTCCATGACGAAGTCGCCTTGTGAGGTTTCAAACTTTACGTGAAACACTTTGTTCTCCTGGGAGTAAGCCTGGGAGGTCAGCGCGAACGCCAGACCCAGAACGCAAAAAACTTGTCGCAACATAGGGAAACCTCCTGTAAATACGGGTCATCTGCTTCTGGTGAGATGACAAATCCTTCGGGGTACAGTTCAGCAATGATTACTCAGCAGCGGGAGTTGCCTCTGCAGGCTGCTCGCTTTCGGCTGGCGGCTCAGCAGCCGACGTTTCCTTCGCTGGCTCAGACGCGGGTTCCGCTTCAGCACCTACTGCTTCGATGATACGAGCCGTCTTAATGTAGTCGAGCTTGGGGAAATCTTTGAGCAGGTAGCGATTACCTTCCGACTCAATGCGACCTTGATCCGGGCCGTTTCCCATAGGAGGACCGTCGCCGTAACCAGCATAGAGTTGGTCGACCACGGCCATGCCTTCCACAACGCGGCCGAAAGGAGCAAACCGCTGCCCATCCAGGAAGCTGTTGTCGCCATAGCTAATGAACAACTGCGTGCTTCTGGAGTTGGGCATACCCGTTTGCGCGTAGGTCAGCATACCGCGGGAATTGGACTCAATGACTTTGTCATCCTGAATGGAATCGCCCCATGTCTTATTCATTGCAGGATCACCGTTGATGCCGAATTGGGCCATGAAGCCGCTCACAACCCGGAAAAATCGACAGTCGTCGTAGAACTTGTTTTCGACCAGTTCACGGAAATGGGAGGCTCCGTTGGGAGCCCAGTCGGGATGAATTTCTACGACGAAATCGCCTCGAGATGTCTCAAACTTCACGAGGAAGGTTTCAGCGCTCTCGCCGTATGCGGAACTACCTCCGGCGCCGCTCGAAGAATTCGACTGGCTTGTCGCCGGCCTGTCCACATGTTCGGCAACGCATCCCAAGAGAAACAGTGCACACGTTGCCGCGAGGGTGATTCGATTCATCCTGAGGTTCCAAGCAGATGATGATTTGAAACTTAATTGCCCAAACCCGGACGCTCAATTGTCGTCCGCAGGTTTGGGTTGTCAAAAGAGTATGCAGCGCCGCGTCAGCAATTCGCAACTGACTGGCGAGACCTTATTCCTCTTTCAGTTCTTCCGGGATATCGGGATACAGGATGAGCTTTTCGATTTCTTCTGCTGACGGCGGAGTCAGCGGGCGGATGATGCGGAAGCCAACGAAGTCTGCGTCGGTGAGGTACCACATACTTTGAGGGAGCTGCGGGTCCTGGATTTTCCAGTCGGGGTTTGAGGCAACGCGGGCTGCACTGCGGTGGAGTTCAGCGTCATCCCACCATGAACCGCCGCGAACAATTCGGGGGTACTCTTCACCGTTGGGTAGGCAGTAGGGGAACACGGCCGGTTTGTGGCCATCGAATTGTGCGTAGAACATGGGGTCGTAACGGTCGAGTGTCCACTCGGCGACGTTGCCGTGCATGTCATAGAGTCCCCAGGGATTCGGTTTCTTTTGACCGACTTTGTGAGTCACGTCATCGGAATTGCCAGGGTGCCAGGCGTAGTCGTCGAGTTGGCTGGCATCATCACCGAATGAGTATGCGGTTGTTGTTCCAGCGCGACAGGCGTATTCCCATTCTGCTTCGGTGGGAAGTCGGTAGTACTGACCCGTCTTCTTGCTGAGCCACTCGCAATACATTTTCGCTGAAAGTTGTGTCATGCAAATGACGGGGAAGCCGTCGTGCCCCATGCCGAACGTCATGTCGGTGTATTCTTTCGTCGGACGTGTGACACCATCAGCCAGTTCGTCGATTTTGTCGGCTGGTCGACCGAGCAGTTCACGGCGTTGAATGTCCAAATTCATACGCCACGTATCATACTCTTCCCAGGTAATTTCATATTTACCCATCCAGAAGGGCTCGATTTTCACCTGGTGCTGCGGACCTTCGTCGTCATTGCGTCCCTCTTCTGTATCGGGGCTTCCCATGGTGAATACACCGCCAGGAATGGGAAGCATTTCGAAGGCAACTTCGGTGTCGCGGAGTCGCTGCTTGTACGGCTTCATTTCCGCTTCCGTCTTCGCAACGCTATCGGGATCGCGCAGGAAGGGATCTTTGGGATCGGGTTCGCCAGCGAGAACGAGTGGCATTGCCAGGGCGAGACAAGCGGTCACTTGCCAAACAGTGCGAATCGGGCGTAATGTCATGATAAGATAGGGTTTGTATTCTGGGCGGGAGTTCAGCATGAAGGGAGTCCCGGTGTTCCACATCCGACAACTGCAAAACAAGTGTCCCGTTATCGCGGGAATACTGCTGATTGCTTTGAGCCGTCATTCGAGGGGAGCAGATGTTGTACTGGAACGGTTCCAGTTCGAACAAATCCGCATGGGGATTCCCGTCAACATAACATTGTACGCCCCATCGGATTCGGTGGCAAACAAGGCGGCTGATGCAGCATTTGCGCGTTTCAAGGAAATCGACCGGCTGCTGAGCGATTACGATCCTGACAGCGAGCTCATGCGGCTGTGTGCCGCCCCCGCCAAGACGCCATTTCCGGTGAGTCGCGAGACGGCCTATGTTCTTGACTACTCGCTTCAACTCTCGAGGAAAACAGACGGCGCGTTTGATGTCAGTGTGGGGCATCTCACTCGTTTATGGCGCGTCGCCCGGCGCCGGAAGCGGCTTCCCGAGCAGGGAAAACTGGATGAGGCCCTTAAACTCACAGGCTACCAACACATTCACGTCGACCTTGAAAAGCAGACTGTCTGCCTCGATTTGGATGGGATGCAGCTTGATGTCGGGGCCATTGCCAAGGGATTTGCCGCTGATGAAGCCTTGAAGGCCATGCAGCAACACGGTGTGAGCCGCGTGTTAATTGATGCGGGAGGTGACCTTGTTTTGGGAGATCCCCCGCCGGGACGCGAGTCATGGAAGGTCGCCATCGAACCGCTACGTATCGGAAAGAAAAGTGAATCTCCCGTATTTCTCGCCCTCAGCAATTGCTCCGTCGCAACGTCGGGAGATGCTTACCAACACGTCGAAATCGAGGGGGTCCGCTATTCGCATATTGTGAATCCCAGCACCGGAGTTGGTTTGACCACGCCGAGTAGCGTGACAGTCATCGCACCGACCGGAATTCTGGCTGATGCACTCGCTTCTGCTGTCAGCGTGTTGCGGCCAGAACCGGGGCTAGCATTGGTCGGCGCCTATCGCGACAGCGAAGCATTTGTGGTGTCGACGAGGGACTCGAGCGGTGAGGCTCAGGCTGAAACGCATGCAACAAAAGGGTTTGCAAGATTTGTGGCTCCCTGAGTGCGTCCAGCGTACGACGTTGCTGTGACAAATCCCCAGGGCCACAACTTGCCTCAAGATGCCCGAGCATTCAGCAAATCCCTCATGATCGATACAACCCCTCGACGATAGAAGGAGTGGACTGATGCGAGATTCCGTTGGAATACTCGCGCTATTCGATGTCTGCTGACTTTGGGGGGCACCAACATGGTGCGAATGACCGGTAACGCATTTCTGCGTGGGATCCAATTATTCTCCTACGTCCTCGTGTTCGGGACGTTCGCGGTTTCCCCAACGGACGCCGCCGCAGGCTGGCCGTTCTTTTCAGACAACGGTCCGCCGCGTGGAAGCCGTGAGTGGTACGAAATGCACGCCGCCGATCCCCCTGGGGTTCGACAGAAATACGCCTATGGGAAAATGTGGCCGCCCGTCGCGCGTCCCACTGGTCCCAAGCAACCAGCCATTCATACATATTACGATGCCCACTTCTGGCCAAATCCATACAATCTGGAAGATCGCCGGGTCGTGCGTAGTGTCATGCAAACCCAAGTCGACAACGGCTGGCTCTCCGCCACAACGTTGTACCACTACCACTTCGATGCCGACACGAATGAATTGAATTCCTCCGGGCAGCAGCATCTTCACTGGTTGCTGACACACGCACCCATTCAATACCGACAGGCAAATGTCGCCTCAGACATCGACGCAAAGGTCAACAGTGATCGAGTCGGATCGGTCGAACGCGAAATCGATCGCTTGCTTGGTCAGTCGGCTTCGATTCCGGTTCTCCTGCGAGTCGGAGATCCTGTGGGTACTCCCGCCGATCAGGTCCAGAATGTGTTCACACAAGCCGAAGCAGCTCGATCAGTGCCTGCCATCCCCTTTACGTCTGCAGTTGAAGGTGGCGGCAACTAGGTCGGCGATGTGTTGATCAGCGAGTGCAAGCCTTAATCAAGGCGTGCTTCTCTCCAGAATCTGGACCGCAATGTTCTGACGACCGAACATTCCACATGAGTGACTGTCATGTCGGGGCAATTCGACCAGCCAAATGATGAAACACGGAACGACAGTGAGCGGCAGCTCCACTTCGATCCTGCACATCCGCTAACCGGCCCAGACGGGAATTTGGGTGAGAGTGAACACCCGCCGCGGCAGGAAGTTGATCCTGCTGCATGGAACAACGCCGCGTTGTACGGGGCGCTCGGTGATGCGGTCCCCGTGTCTGATGAGTTCTACGACCGCATTGTCAAACAGGCACATGCATTCGAGGTCGCTCACGTCGACGGCGCGCCCGTTGCGTCGGAAACTGCTGAGGAGCCTGGACGTACTCAACCAACGTTGGTCGACGTAGCGCCTCCGGCGAATGTGCGTTCCCGAACGGCATGGCCTCCACAGCCGAAGACCCTCCGGGAAACCGGACTCACGCCACAGCTTGTCCACGATTTGCTGTTGAAGACATTGTATTTCTCGGGGACTCTTTCCTCCCAGGAACTCAGCAATGAGCTGAGGCTTCCCTGCGAGATTGTCGAAGAGCTCGTTCTCCCGCTCTACCAAGAGCAGTTCGTCGAAGTCACCGAGAACGAATGTGATATCTCGCTGACAAATCAGGGACGTGAACGTGCCCGAGCCGCTTTGCAGCAAAGTCGGTACGTCGGTCCCGCACCAGTTTCGCTACGCCAGTATCAACAATACTGTCAGGGGTGGAACCGAGACGGCATTGATTGTCATCGAGAAGATTTGCTCGCCTCGATGAAGTCGCTCGTGCTCCCCGATGATGTCATCGAAGCTGTGGGCGCGGCCATTTGTCGTGCAAAGCCGCTACTGATTACTGGCGTCGCCGGGAGTGGAATTTCAGCCTTGGGAACCGGTATTGGCCGGTACTTCGCGCAGTTGCCACCGGTTGCCGTTCCCTATGCAATTGCAGCGGGCCACGAAATCATGAGTTTCTTTGACTCAGCAGTCCATCAACAGGTGACGGGTGAAACGTTGCAAGATGCGATTTCCTCCTGTAGCCATGAGGTGGATCTTCGCTGGCGACTGGTACATCGACCATTTGTTCGCGTGGGATTGGAAACGCTGTCGGACAAGTTGAGTCTCTCGGCACAATCAAGCCGGCATGTATTGACGGCGCCCATTCACATCAAGGCAAACGGCGGAGTCCTGTTTGTTGATGATCTGGGCCGGCGCTGCGCGCGAGAGAATGACTGGCTGGCGCGCTGGTTCGTCATTTTGGATCAACATGCCGAACGGCAAAAACTGCCGCACGGGACCGAAGTCGAATTGCCCGTCGAGTCCCTGATTGTCTTCGGCGCCAATTTGGAATCATTCACTCCTCCTGCCGGTGGCATCGAACGACGATTCGCCAGCAGGGTCTGCCTTTCGCCGCCAGCCTTGGACGTTTTTCAGCGAATCTTCCTGCAGGAATGCGAGTTACGAAACGTGCCGTACAATTCTGGTGTCGTGGCTGACTTCTTCCTCAGTCGATACGGCCGTCAAAGATTACCCAAAACGAGCGATCCGCAAGATTTGCTGGATGCCCTCATTTCGATTTGCCGATTCAAAAGAGTGGAACCAATTCTCAGCGCAGACAGTTTGTCCACAGCTTTTGATCGATGCCTTGGAGGTATTGAGTTCAGAGCAACAGGCTAACCCTCGCACCGGAGACCTGATTGATGCGGCGCCTCAGAGGATTACTCGCTCTTGTCGCAACCGGCACCTTACTGGTCGGTGGGGCAGGGTGTGCACACGTGGGAAACTACCTGGGTCTGAAATCGCAGGACGAGTCGGAAGTTCAGCGAGCCGCATTTGAGGAAGAAATTCCAAACGCCCCGCCAGACCCGAAGAATCCCGGCCAACTCAAATTGGCATATGCACGCTGGATGGAAGAGTCAGGCAACGTCGACGAAGCACGCAATCAGTACACAGCAGTCCGTTCAGAAGAACCCAAGAATGTCGACGCCATTCTTGGCCTGGCCCGGGTCGATCTTGCGTCAGGAAAACACGTAGAGGCCGAACAAGGTTTCCAACGAGCGCTGAAGCTCGATCCAGAATCACCCTTAGCACATCATGGACTGGCCCGCTGCTACGCCGTTCAGAAGCGTTGGACTGAAGCCGTAGCCGAACTCAACACCGCCGTCCTGGCGGACCCCACGAACAACAACTTCCGGTATGATTTGGCCGTCGCAATGGCACACACGGGTGACATTGATGGAGCCCTGCCGCACTTCGTACGTGTCGTGGGTGATGCCAAAGCACACTACAACGTGGGCCTCATCCTCAAAGATGAAGGCCAAACGGCAGCGGCGAAGAAGCACCTCTCACTCGCACTGACAAAAGACCCGCACCTTGAAGAGGCGGAACACTGGCTGCGTCGCATTCAGGCAGCCGAGCCGAATGCAATGCGTTCACCGCAACACTCGCTGTCACAACAGCCAGCACCCTCTCGCGACATTTCGCTGACGACCGCTACGCAACGTGAACAGCGTGCCAATCAGCATCAGGCTGGCTCGCTTTAGTTGCGAATCACCCGCGGGACTGGCTATGTCTTCAACCCCTCAAGGTACGCTCGTGCGCGATTAATCTCTTCTGTCGCGGCACTCGTCGGCTCAAGAATGGGGACGCCACGCGGGACGGGATGCATGAAGATTTCAAACCAGCCCTGGTAATTGATTTCGCTGAGCGCCGTCATTAGTGGACCAAAGTCCAAGTCGCCGCGACCGGGCATTTGCAACAGTTCCTGTTCCTTGGGAAGTTTGGTCATGCATCCCATGCCATGCTGCCAGGCGTAGAACATTGCAATCTTGTCTCCCAAATCGCGGATCAGTTTGGCCAGCATTTCGGGGTCCTGGTCCAAATGGTACGGCGCCAAGGCAACGCCCAAGTTGTCTGATGAACGCAGATCCATCAGATAGCGGAGCGCGTCGGCGGAATCCATCAGGTTGCCGCCATGATTCTCAATGGCGATGGTCACACCCGTTTCTTCCGCAATTTCGAGGTGTGGCTTCATCTGTTCGGCGAATACACCAACCGCTGCTTTGAGTTCGCTGCCTGAAAGACCTTTCGGCCCCTTTGCGCCGGTGACGATAACCGGGCAACCAAAGCGACGCGCCAGTTGCATTTCGTCTTTTAATCCAAATGGTCCCAGCTTGTATTGCGTAATGCAGCCGAGGCTGACGTCATGCTTTTCGAGGAGCGCGCGAAATACGTCTTCTCCCATTTCGTCGAGCTGTTCCCGTTGATTCCCATGCACTCGCGGCCAGATGTCGATGGCCGTCGCGCCAATCTTGTGGACCTCCGGCATGATTTCATGAACATCGGTCTCGCCGAACATACAGGAACCCAGAATGTATTTGGGCTTCCATTTTGTTTCCGCTCCGCTGACAGGAAGTGCAGAAACGGCGGCGGCTGACGCAACGGCGGCGAGAAAATGACGTCGTGAAATCATCGTGTGGTGCAATCAGAAGAAGAAGCGAAATAGACAGATTTAGCTCAGCAGTGCTTCGACGACTTTGCCGCGCGAAATGGGGTGCGGGCGTCCAATGACGTCGTGGACCATGGTCTCCGGCGGATAACCCATCAAATGGAATACCGTTGCCAGATAGTCTGCGGGAGTCACCGGGTTGTCCAACGGCTCGCCTGCGTGCTTGTCAGATGAACCATACACCATGCCGCCCCGGATTCCACCGCCGGCCAGAGCGATGGAGAAGACACGGCCCCAATGGTCGCGTCCCAATTTCGCGTTGATTTTCGGCGTGTGACCGAATTCGGTTGCCAGGCAGACCAGTGTCTCGTCGAGGAGCCCGCGTTCTTCCAAATCGAGGATGAGCGTCGAATACACCTGATCCAGCACCGGCATCAGCCAGCCCTTCAGGCTCTCGCTGTGTTTCTCGTGCGTGTCCCAGCCACCACTGTTCGGTTTGGATTTGTCTTCAGTAATCGACTGCACCTGCACCAGCGACACGCCAGCCTCCACAAGCCGTCGGGCCAGCAACGCTCCCTGACCGAATTTCGTTCGCGTGTAGCGGTCGCGCATTTCATCCGACTCTTCGTTCATGTCGAATGCCTTGCGGGCGCGGCCACCAGCCACCAAATCGATGGCCTGCCGCTGGTAGTTGTCGTAGACCGTTGTCGACACTTGCCGTTCCAGTGCGTCAAGCGGTTTGCGAAGTTGATCCAGCAGTGACAGGCGACTGTCGAGCCGCGACATGACCATCCCTTCCTGCAGTTCGCCTCCAGGAACGGTGAAGTTGGGATCAGTGGGATCGCATTCCAGGAACCAGGGATCGTGTCGGCGCCCCAGCAGTCCGGCGTCGGTTCCCGGCCAGGGATTGGCACCACCATTGTTCGCCAGCTTTCTTGGCAAAGACACTGAGGGCGGTAGTCCTCCACGAGATGGTCTTAAGGCTTGAACAAGTGCGTTAAATGAAGGTTGATCGTTTGGCTTGCCAGGCGCCGCGTTTTCGCGGCTGAGTGGAATATGTGGAACGCCGGTGAGCATTTGGTAACCGCTCGTCGAGTGGGCGTTGTCGCCGGTCACCATGGAACGGATGACCGCCATTCGGTCGGTAATCATGGCCGTCTTCGGCATCAGTTCGCCAACGAACAGGCCGGGTGTCTTGGTTGCAATGGTTCCGAAATCACCGCGAATCCCATCAGGGGCTTCGGGCTTGGGATCGAATGTTTCGTGCTGCGGCATTCCGCCGGCAATGAACAGCACAATGACCGATTTCGCTTTGACCGGCAGTGTGGCTTCCGCTGCATTGGCTCGCTGACGCAGCAGGTTCGCCAAGGTGAGGCCGCCCAGTCCCACGCTTCCCGCGCGCAGCAGTTCGCGGCGTGGGATACCGTCGCAATGGCGAAATGAGTCAGACAGCAGTCTCAGCATGGGAGAATCCCCGAAATTCAGTCCGTACGTTCCTGTTCATAAAGGATGGCTGATCCATTGGTCGGCTGCAACCGGAGTCGCACTTTCGGTGCGGGGAAAGCTCCTGTTCCTGCCCATTTTATCGGAAATTCGGGCGGCAAAATCTGCCGAAACTTGTCTCGACCCATTCTTCCACTTCCTCTTACACTCCCGCTCCGTCCGCGGAACGCCGTGGAAAATATGTCGGCAAAGGAGTGCCCATGTACGTGATTTTGTTGGCAGGACATTACCTGCGCACGAAATACATCGCTCTGGTAAGCATCATCAGCATTACGCTGGGCGTGGCGACCATGATTGTCGTCAACAGTGTGATGAGCGGCTTTAGCTGCGAAATGCGGGACCGCATCAAAGGCATTCTCGCCGACGTCATCGTCGAAACGCATAGCAAAGACGGCACGGCCGCCGAAGACACTCTCGTCCTCATGGAAAAAGTGGAAGAGCTTGTCGGCGACAAAATCGACGCCATGACCCCGACTGTCGAAATCTACGGCATGATGAGTTTCGACGTCGCCGGGCATCCTTTTCACCGTCCAGTAACGCTCGTTGGAATTGTGCCCGACTCAAAAAACCGGGTGAGCCCCATGGCGGAAAACCTGATGACGCGTCAGGCCATCTACAAAGATGGCAAACTCGTGCTACCGCCGCTGCGCGATCCAGCTCTGCCGCTGAACTGGGATTTGACCCCAGAACATTTGGAACTGCGAAAAGACCGTGCCTACGAAATGCAAATGCGGGAACAAATGAGCATTGAGTTTGGCAGTACAACGACCGTTCCCGGACCAATTCAGCCAGTGTCCAATGAGGTGGATGCTGAAGCGGCCAGCCTCGACCCCTTTCTCTTACCGGCATCAGTGGAATCGACCGACCGCGAGGAAAGCGGCTCTTCCGATCCTTTCAGCGACTCGGCCGATCCCTTCAACGCTGGGGCGGCTGCTGAGCAACAGGACCCTGCCCAGCCTCTTTCGGCTCGAGTTTTTGTAGGAGCGGGACTGGTTACCTACCCCTACCGCAATCCACAAACGGGCGAAGTCGAAATTGGATATCTGGTTCAACCCGGCGAAGATGTGAATATCACGACTATTAAGACCGGCGTCCCCGAACCTGCCCGCTTCAAGGCAACGGTGGCCGACGTCTTCAAAAGCGGTATGAGCGAGTACGACTCGACGCTTGTCTTCTGCAATCTGGAAGAACTGCAATACGCCCGTGGGATGCTGACGGGGCCTGATGTTTCGCATCCCCACGACAACCTTGACTGGCGCAATGGACAAATCACGACACTGCAAATCAAGTTGAAAGACTACAGAGACGCGGACGAAGTGGTCCGTCGACTGCGGTCGGAACTGCCCAGCGCCTACTTTGCCGTCAACACCTGGGAGCAAAAGCAGGGTCCGCTGCTGGAAGCTGTCAAAGTGGAGTCCGCCATTCTCAACGTGTTGCTCTTCCTCATTATTGCCGTCGCGGGCTTTGGCATTCTTGGAATCTTCTACATGGTGGTTGTCGAGAAGACGCGGGACATTGGCATTCTGAAATCACTTGGCGCGAGCTCCAGTGGTGTCATGAGTGTCTTCCTCACGTATGGACTCTCACTGGGAATGGTAGGGGCCGGAGCGGGAGTCGTGCTCGGCCTGTTGTTTGTCCATTACATCAACGAAATCGAAGGTCTGCTGTCGAGCGTCATGGGCCACAAGGTGTTCGACGAGGAAATCTACTACTTCCAGAAAATCCCCACGGTTATTGACCCTCTAACGGTGTTTCTCGTGGCTGTTTCCGCCATTTTTATTGCCGTGTGTGCCAGCATTCTTCCCGCCTGGCGGGCTGCCTCGCAGCATCCTGTCAAAGCCCTGCGGTTTGAATAATCGACCGTCGCCAATTCTGGATCCATCCCCATCTGACTAACACGTGTTTCGGTCCTTATGCGAACTCTTCCCATGAAACCTGCTGTTCCTCACTTGTGCGCCGTGGCTCTCGACAAGGCCTACCGCAAGGGACAACTCCGCATTCCCGTTTTGCGTGGCGTTGATATCTCGGCTCAGGAAGGGGAGTTCATTTCGATTGTTGGACAGTCAGGATCGGGCAAAAGCACACTGCTGCACCTCATGGGATTGCTCGATGGCCCTGACGTCGGCGAAGTGCGACTCAAGGGAGATCGTATCGACAATTTGCCCAGTGGCGGACGCGACCGAATTCGCAATCAGGTGTTCGGATTCGTGTTTCAGTCCTACCATCTGCTGCCCGAATTAAGCCTCGTAGAAAATGTTTTGACACCGCTGTTGATCCGTCACAGCATGTTCAGTTACTGGAAGCACCGTGCGGAGTTCCGTGAGCAGGCCACGGAAATCATTGAACGGGTTGGGTTGGCACACCGCCTGCGTCACCGTCCTTCGGAACTTTCCGGGGGTGAGCTACAGCGTGCAGCCATTGCCCGGGCTCTCGTGGCAGATCCCGAAGTACTGCTGGCTGATGAGCCTACAGGAAACCTCGACGCCCACACCGGAAGCGAAATTATGGACCTGTTGTGCTCGTTGAATGAGGACGAGGGCCTGACTATTATCATGGTCACGCACGATGAGAAAATTGCCAATCTCTCACAGCGCATTGTCCGCTTGACGGAAGGACGAATTCAGGAGTTGGAAGAAGCCGCCTGAACCAGTCGTACGCCACCTGGGTCAATGTGTCAGGTGCCGTCATCCTGAATTGGGTATTAGCCCCATTCCTCCGTCCATTCGAACACAAAACTGACAATGTCGCAGAAAATCTATCTCAACGGTCAACTGGTCCCCGAGGCTGAGGCCGTTGTCAGCGTCTTCGATCATGGACTGCTGTACGGCGACGGCGTGTTCGAAGGAATTCGCGTTTACAATCGACGCGTGTTCATGCTGCCCGAGCACGTTGAGCGACTCTACGAAAGTGCCCGCGCCATTCGTCTCGAAATCCCCATTTCCCAGGAGGAAATGACGGAAGCCGTCGAAAAAACGGTTGCGGCGAACAACATTGAAGACGGATATGTCCGCCTCGTCATCACGCGCGGGGCAGGATCGCTGGGACTCGATATCCGTCGGACGAGCAACCCTCAGGTCATCATCATCGCGGCGACAATTTCCCTGTACGACCCCGAGTTGTACGAGAAGGGATTGAAAATCATTACAGCCAGCACCATTCGGAACCATCCGTGTGCGGTCAGTCCACGCATTAAGTCGTTGAACTACCTGAATAACATCCTCGCGAAAATCGAGGGGACAGATCAAGGGGCGCCGGAAGCGCTCATGCTCAACCACAAGGGTGATGTTGCCGAATGCACGGGCGATAACATTTTCGTCATCAAGCAGGGCATCATCCGCACTCCTCCCAAAGATGCCGGCATCTTGGAGGGAATTACCCGCAACGTGGTCATTAAGCTGGCCCGCGAAGCAGGTTACGCCGTCGAGGAAGTGACGCTGCAACGACACGACATCTACGTGGCCGACGAATGTTTCCTGACAGGCACCGCCGCCGAGGTGATTCCATGCGTCTCGCTTGATGGACGTGTCATTGGTGATGGAACCCCCGGCCCAATTTCGCGTCAGCTCCTCAAGGCGTTTCAGGACTTCGCTCGCGGACGCTAAAAATTCCGTCTGGCTCGATCGAACGCGGGCTTGGAATGTTAAAAATGGCCGGATTTCTCTGGACCATCACTTCATTTCCACTAACCTCACGTTCGTTCAGCCGGTGGCTGGGGAAACGGTCCCTGTTTCCAGGTCATGAGTGTCGCTGAATGTTTCCAAGACGGATGGATGCGTCTGCGTACGTCGAGCATGCGAATTCCCTTCCAGGACGAGCGGAATTGGCCGTGTCGGCACACTGAGTAATGAAAACTTTGCGCGAACTTCGTGACGCGGTAGTCTCCAAAGGCGATTGCGAAATCGTCTCTGCCCCCGAGTTTCTTCTGCAACTGACAGGCCGCCTGCGGCTTGAACGATGCGACGAGCCCTCCGTGAACCTCATTGGGCTCCGTGTGTCCTCGTCTGGGAAGCGTCTGTACGTGCCCGAAGAGCAACTCAGCCGCTGGCGTCAGTCGCGGACTGCAGGCGTCCTCAATTGACATAAAACCTTGCGCCGTCGGCAAGGTTGGGCGGTTGCTGAGTAATTTGTGAGATTTTCGAAAAGAAGATCTACACAAGCAACTCCTTTCATGCTTAAATGGTCGTTATGCCGCAGGAATGAATGGGATTCGCCGGACGCATCTCCTCCCACCCTCCTCGGATACGTTGACTCGCCTCAATGGCTTCGCCCCTTCCCAGGGGGATTCTCGCCGCAAGGATGTGCTGAGTCTCGACTGGTTGGGCATTACAGCTCCATCAATCATCTTCCAATTGTGTTTTTCGACGTGTCGATTTGGCGCAACCGCTCTGCCAAATGGACATTAAGGAATTTACACTTTCAGCAACTGTAAGGTTAATATGCAAACTCAGGCCCGATTTGTGCGTTTGTTGCCGCAGGCGGATTTGCCCCGATACACCCACATTCCCGGTGCGGGAACTCCACATCCCTACCGCGATCCGCGTGGTCACAGCTACAACCGCCGCCCAATTCCTGCCAAGTCGCTGCGGGAAGAGTTGTGGGCCGAAAACCGCAGCTACCTGCTCGGACTCGACTTGTTCAATTTGGGCTTCTATTGGGAAGCTCATGACGAGTGGGATCGCCTGCTGCGTGTGACGAACCATGAATCATTGACCGGCATGTTCCTCAAAGGCCTCGTCAAAATGGCGGCGGCCGGAGTGAAGGTTCGCGAAGAGAGTATTCACGGCGTGCGTCGTCATGCTGCCTCAGCTGGCGAAGTCTTCGCCGATGTGGCCGCTGAATCGGACAAAGATCGCTTTTGCGGACTCGATTTCACGCTGTTGCAGTTCGCAGCTGACCGTGCCGCTCAGCTGTCCTACCCCAACGATTTGGAAACCGGACGCCCGCTGCGTGTGTTTCCGTTCATGCTAGTCCCCGAGCCCATTCCGCTGGCGTAACCAACACCACATTGTTTGTTTCTGAGGCCTGATCAACAGTTCTTACGGTGAGCAAATGCTCAGTCGCGAAGAGTACATTGAGCAGGCCTATTTCTTTCGCACGTGGCGTGAACGTCTAGACAATGCCACCGCTGCGCAGGAACTGCTCGTTGAAATTCGGGAAGAAATCCTGACCACGACGCGGCTCCCCATGGCCATCGATTTTCTGGCCGGCGAAATGCAGTTGCACGGCCGCATCGGTGACGGCATGCAGCAGCTCAAGCACTACTTCAATCCCTTTCAGGCCTTTGTCGTTCAAATGGCCGAACTGGAAAACACGCGCTTCGACTTTCGTATTGCCCTGGAAATCCTTGAGCGAGAGGCGGAATACCGATCCAGCGACACCGTCCTCCCGGCCGCACTCTTCGTCTTTCAGTTCGAGTGCGTGGCACGAAATCGCCTGGGGTATGACAAAGGACTCCTCGCGATTTCGCAAGATTCTCTCTATCCGCCGAACTGGAAACGCTGGATTGAACGAATTCGTTTCCAACTCGGCACAGTCGATTTCTCCGACTTGGTCTACCGGCAGTCAGAACAGTGCCTCGAAGATCAGAAGAAGAAAACAGGCAACGAGGATTTAACGACAGAGAATGTGCTGTTCGACCGCCAGGCTGGCCGTATCGCGCGGGCGAACATGGGGAAAGATCCTCTCTACATGTTCGCAGCACTCCAGCGACAACTCAGCTATCCCGCAGTGCCGAGGCCAAAACCATCCAGCACGCGTCCGCTGTTTGATCCCCAAGTCGAATTGCGATTTCAACGGATTGAGTCGCGCATGACCATGCTCGAGCAGGAACAAAAGGGGGGCATCGATTTGACGCCCTACATGAAGTCGCCCGACGGAAAATCGCGGCCCGATTTCGACTCAGCCCCATAAGTAGAAGCCGACGGCGAGACACAACGCAGTCAGCCCCAGCAAGTCGCCCCACGTGAATTCATCACTGCGGGCATGTCGCCGCAAATAGCGCAATAATGCTCCGGTCGGACAACCATACTGACAGTAGGCCATCGGTACGAACAGCGAAACGATCAGACCGCTAACGGCCACAGCAATCGTCGGCCATCCCGCCACGCGAAACAGCCAGGCGTCGAAGGGCTCGACATCAACTGTGCTGAACGGAAGCTGAGCGACAACGGTTAGCACGCACCACAAGAGCAATAGGCCCGGAAGAAATGACAAGATCTGGCGCCATTTTGCGCCGAGCCGATACCGCCATTTGGAGTAGGTCGACATCAGTTGTTGCACCGCCCCGTGGGGACAAATGTGGGTGCAATACAGGTTCTTCTTTGAAACCGTTGGCACAGCGAACGCGACGGCTGTTATTGCCACCAGTCCCATAGCCGACAGCCACGGAACGCCACTTCGCGCCCAGCCAAACAGCATGGCCTGAGAAATCAGCGAGCCGTTGATGAGTCCCAGATACACAATGACCAGGAGTTGCACGGACAGTCGCAGACCATGCCAACCTCGCAAATGGGTGTGACCGACAACGAGTGTCACCAGCAGCACGACGAGAATCCCAATGTCGTGGATTCCCCAGTTGATGGACGCCAACTGTCCCAATGCAGATTCATCTCCCTCCGGCTTGGTGCGCACACTCGCAACTTGAACAATCGCTTTGACGACAGCATTGCTGGTGAATGTCGCCCCGGAAACGCCATCAATGCGCGCCTCGCCCTCAGCGATTTCCTCAAGAATCAAACCGTTGAATGCTTCAGGAAAGTTTGGATCTTCACGCAAATAGCTCACGTATTCTTCGTTGTCGAAACTGCGCCCAATGACCACACGACGAACTTTCAACTCTTCCCCGGGATTGTCATTCCCGAGACATATCAAGGTTTCCGTCGGTCCCTGATAGCCCATGACACCGTCTGCCAAGGGAGATGTCCTTAACACGACACCAAGCTGTGCGCCGCTTTTGTCACGCACAATGTACTCGCCATCAAATTCGGTCGGCGTCAATGAGTCGACGCCAGGATACACTCGAGCAACCCAGCGTGAGGGAGGATCATCTGGGAAGAACACATTCAACTGGCTTCCCCCCAGTCGCTGCACCATGCCGTTGTACATTGCCATGCTGGTCAGTGTGGCACCCGAGACTCCGTCAACGTGTGTTGAGTTGGCGAGGTCGTTCCATGTCTTGCCGCGAAAGCTCCGTAGGAATTTCGCATCTGTGTTGACGCGCTCAACATGGTCTCGCGTGTCGCCACTGGAGAGCACGCGTGTGTCCTGCAGAACGCCGCCTGAATCGAACACGAGCAGCATGTTGGACGGCCCCGAGAATCCAATGATGCCATTTGAGTCAGGAGCCGTTTGCACGGCGTGCCCCAAGACTTCGCCATCGGCATCAAGGATAGGGCGGGCCAGCGTCCGTTCGTTCGGTTGCCCGAATGATGCCGCATTCGGAATTGTATGCTGCACGTCTTCCAGCGTCACCGACCAGTCAGCGAGAGCTGATTCTCTTGCCAAGAACCGATTCTGTTCCAGCCGAACCAGAATGAGAATTGCCGCAACCAGCAGTAGTCGCCCTGCGTGAACAATGAAACGTCGCCAGGGCCGCGGAGCGCGGGGAGTGGGCGGCGTTGACTCGGGTTGGAGGTCTGCAGTCTTCACGACCGCCTATTCTAGCGACGGAACCGACTCAGAATAGATTGCAGTTTCCACGCCCTCATCAGAAGCTGCCGCAGTGGTTCCACCAGCAGGCATAATCACAGAACGCATGGAGCGTTTCTTGATGGCGATTTCACCGGAAGCCAACCGCTGACGCAACGACTGCAACAGGTTGTAGCGTCCAGCAACGGCGTCATCCTTCCAGCTTTCAACATCGTGCACGACGTAGCGATCGCCTTCCTGCACGAGCCGGACTTCGGTACCACTTTTTGAATCGCCCATGCGGACAATGGTCCAGGGACGACCAACTTCAATCGCGGTGACTGGTTGCATGAGCGCGGGAAGCAAATCGAATTCGAGTTGCGGAACCTCTTCAACCTGTCGCCACACCATGCTGTCGAGTCCTTCGCCAGAATTCGTCAACAACTCCGGGATGCTGCGTCGATGCAGGGCCGACACAAACGCATACATGGGCAACAACACCTCCAGGTTCTTCTTGAATGAAGTGGGGCGATGCGAGCTCGGGAACATAATGTCGTCCACAACCACGCGGTTGTCTTCCAGCGTCAACACGTATGACGCCCCACGAGTTCCCTGTGTGACAGTGACCTCTGTTGTGTCGCCATGGAACACCGTGGCGATGACATGAACGTGGCCAGATTCAACTTCCGGCAACGGCATGGCAGCAAACAGCTTGGCTGTCTCCCGACTCCAGACGCGCGAGTTGAAGTCGAGTGATGACATCTTCTTCATTTCGGAGACATCACGTCGTTGCAAAGCTTCGCCAAACATTTGCACGACGGCGTGCGAAAGGAACATCGCTGAGAGTCGTTTCACTTCCGAACCATCAGCTTCAAAAATGGTGACTTCGCTCACCTTCAACTGCTTCTCGCTGTTGCCACGAAGCGTTTCTTCGGTTTCAACATCTTCAAGCGTCACCATGTAAGCGGTGCCGTGAACATCGAAGAGCAGTTCCCGACGTTCTTTGTAGATTTTGGGGTCGAAGTCAGACAGCAGGATTTCTGCAACTGGCAATGGAACCGCGGACAAATCAGCTCCCACGAGGCACTTCTCATAGAAGTCGTCTGTCGACAATTCTTTCAGGCGATTCCGATCACTCGCACCGTAGGCCGCGAGAAACTCAGAGGCCTGCAGCAACGTATGCGCCAGAGCATGCACCGAGGGTACCTCAGTGCCATCTTGACCTTTCACCTGCACTGCGGCATCGCTCACCATCCAGGTGCTGCCCCGCTTCAGTTCCAGTAACAGCATGCCATCGGGGTGGGGCAACGCAACCGCGGCATTGTTTCCGTTAACGCGCGGTTCCGGTCGTATGGCCCGCTGACGTCCGTTACCAACAGTTTGAGCAATGAGTTTGTCGAGCCACGCGGGAGGGAGTGCCTCCAAGGTTTCCCGAAACTCGGGATGGCAATAAGCCAGCTGCGCTTCGCGATCTTCTCCATACCATGACGCGAGGAATTCGCGAATGGTGAGCATAAGGTTCATTTGCTCGGCAATAGACGGAGGATTCTCTCCTGTCGGATCAGGGGCGATAATCAGGTCGTCGACAACCCAGTGACCGGAGTCAGCGTCTTTGGTCAGCTGGTATTCCAGAGTTTGCTCGCGTTGTCCCTCGCCGTATTTCACTGTGGCAATGCGGTGCGTCGCATCGATTTGTTCCACCGACTCCACTTTGAACTTATCCGTGGGAATGTGCAGTCGCTTCAAATCCTTCTGCGATCCTGGAATCCGAAGTGCCTGTTCCGCAAACGCGGTGGAAGTGTTCTCACGCAGCTGTTCCAGATTCTGTTCCTGGAGGCCCGCCGAAAACCGTTCAATGGCCTGCTTCGTCATGAGGTTGGTGCAACCAACCGTCGTAAGCAGCATTGCAGCGAAGCAGATTTGCCAGACGAGACGCATCAATCTGTTGCTCGTTGAATGGTGAGGGAGGGGAAGTGAACAGGAGAAGGGCCACGCAAAGGTGGAACCGCAGGGCGCGATTGTCGGGCTTCTCCCAAATTCCTCATTCCAAGGTCAATACTGAAGCAGCTTTCTCATGGAGTGTTACACCTTTAATTTACTGGGGAGAAATCCTGTTTTTTATGCCATTGAGTGTCTGAGACCTTTCGCTGAATTGTGTGCAAACCGCAGGTTTCAAGCGGTTTACGGTCAGATTCGCGAGGCCGAAATCCGTCTGGACACAATTCGGGAGATCGCTAAAAATCCGGTCCTTGACACTACGGCAGATTTCGCCGATGGAGCGGCGGAGTGTCCTTGAGTTGTCACCAACCCAAACCTTCCCTTCTCCATGTCTTCGCCATCAATCCCCGATGGCATTTTTCGCCCGTCAACTTATTCCGTTCCGTTAGTCAGTCGTCTGCTTCACTCTCAAATTGTGAAGTGATGCGGTCTATTGGCTCTCCAGGATGAGGACTAGCCTCATGCGTCCGCAAATCCACATTCGCGCTGCCTTACTCTCCCTGTGTGCGTTGTCCCTCACCGGTTGCTACAACATGTACAACCCGTATGGACCGTATGGGGCGGGACCGTACGGAAGTCCCTATGGTGCTCCGTCCGGTGGATACGTGTACCCACAGCAGCCGGGTATTCAAACACTCCCACCCGGGCAACCATATGTGCCCGGCAGTTCGAATCCCGGGACATTCGACGGCAATGGGAACTTGCAGCCAATTCCGGGTGCAGGAGCAGCGGCCCCAGGGGGTACGAACGTCACAGTGCCGCCACCGTACGGAAACACCGGATCACCCTATATGGGATCACCTACCGGAATGTTAACTCCCGACGCGTCGGAAGTGTCACCAGCATCGGCAGCTCGGTTTTCGGAGCCAGAAGCATTCTTGGGAAATGGCGAACTTAAGGAAATCCCACAGCGACAAGCCGCTGCCACGCCAGAATCGAATCCCTTCGCCTCACCAGCGCCGGCCTATACGGCTCCGCCGCAGCCGCTCGGCAATTCCAACCCTTTTGCTGCGCCTTCGCAACCAGAAACGCCAGCAACATCAAATGCTGGTAACAATCCGTTTCTATCTCCTCGGCCTGCAGAGCCGCCAGCCGAACCAGTTGGAGCCCCATTCGCCCCTCTGGCTCCGGTTGCTCCAACAGCACCCGTTGCTCCTCCAGAAGAACCCATGGATTTGTTCCTTTCGCCCGCCCGAGTCCAGAAGGTCGCGCCAGTTGAATATGGGCATCATCAGGATTTCGCCTGGCTGCAGGGAGTTGTTCATAAAGACGCCGAAGGAAAGGCTTCCATTACCTATGACGACAATCCTGCAACGGAAGCGACCTACGGCGGACAGCTCACACTGGCTACTAGCCCACTGCTGAACGAAGTCCCCGACGGAACCGTTGTCCGCATCCAGGGAACAGTTGATCCCCTCGTCACTGATCCAGCCGGAAAACCAGTCTACGTGGTCTCAGGTCTCGATGTGCTCACCAACTGACACGTCACTCTCACGCCACAGACATTCCTGACTGTGAATTGCTCCCTGACGTTTACTGGAAATCAGAACTGATTTCTCCAACAAGTCAGTTGAAGCAACTTGTGCTTATCCCGGATAATAAAGGTGTCGACAACCTACCCCGGAGATTGGCATGATTCGCCTTCAAAAGATTCTCGTCCCCACAGACTTCAGCGACTTCAGCAACCACGCCGTAAAGTACGGATGCGAATTCGCCAAGCGGTTCAATGCGGAACTGCACCTCGTCAGTGTTGTGGAAGATGTCTATCCGCTCGTTCCCGAGTCGGGCATGCTGCTGCCAACGGCGGCGAACTATCTCAACGAATTGAAGGCGGCTGCCGAGCAAACACTGTCGACGCGACCCGATCCGGCCTGGGTCGAAGGTGTGAACGTCCGTCGTGAAGTGCTCATTGGCACCGCATTTCTGGAAATCGTGCGTTACGCCAAAGATGAAGACATCGACCTCGTGGTCATTGGCACGCACGGCCGCACTGGCCTCGTACATGTCTTGATGGGCAGCGTGGCCGAAAAAGTGGTCCGCAAGGCTCCGTGTCCCGTGCTGACCGTGCGTCCCGAAGGTCACGACTTTGTCATGCCGTAACTAAGAACTTCATTGATGGACTGGCAACTCTTAATCGTCTGGGGAATCATCCTCGCCGCAGCGGCCTATGTCGCTCAGGTGATCTGGAAGACCCTGCGCGGAAAAGAATCCAAGTGCGGAAGCTGTCACTCCTGTCCCTCAGGAAAAGCGCCCAAAACCGAAGAACTCATCGACCTCGACATCTCATTGATGCAGAAGCGGTAACGGTTCGGACAACGCTGCCAGTGAGCGACTACCGCACCGTCAGGCGCATTGAACACCACATCCGCGGTCTACCCGCCAATGACAGACTTGGCAGCTTCACTCACCGCCGGGTCACTGTCGTCGGCAAGCTTCTCAATCACCAGGGCGACTTTTGACGGATCCTCCAATTTGGTGGAAAGCCGAATGGCCCAGACACGGACAAGCGGGCTCTCGTGCTGCAGCCCGGCTTGAATATCATCGAGGAACGGTGAGCCGCCAGTTGAGGAGTACCTTCCTAATACCGACTCCGCCAGTTGTCGGGTGTTAACGTCGGTTAACGCACCAAACCAATCTGGTACAGCCGCCCAGTCCAAACCAAGATACTGCTCAAGCGGCATCCAGCGCTGATCCTGCCAGAGAATTTCCACCCGGCGCGCTTTTCCCTCGCGTTCCAACTGAATCCACATCGCGCTGGTGCGATTACCAAACTCTTTTTGAGGACGTCCCTTGGCGGTTGTTGTCTTGGTCCCTTGAATGATGAGAAACCCAGCAAATGCGAGCAGCATTGCAACGCCAAGCAGAACTGCGCCCGGTTTGATAATCCCTTCGTAGTCCTCATAGAACGTACGAAGTGCACCCGGTTGCTGCTTTTTTCGTTTCTTCTTGCGGGCGTCAGCTTTCTCTTTGTATGCGTTTGGTTCGCCGCAGTGCACGCATTCCTCTTCCTGCCGACCAAACATCTCCCCGCACTCGTCGCACTCAATCAACTTTCCTTGACCCAACGACTCGCCATCATCCAGTGTGCCCAATTTGGCAAACTGGTTCTCCCAGTCGTCGTCAGCAATCGGAGCAACTGTCTTGCCCTTCCCGGCGGCTGGCTTCTCCTCAATCGTTTCCGCGCGCACGGTCAGGGGGTCCTTGCACTTGGGGCACTTGATCTCTCGACCCAAATGTTCGCTACTAACAGCAAGCACCTTCTGGCACGTCTTGCATTGAACCCGAATTTGCGCCATGGGAACTCCTTATGGGAACGAATCGCCAGTTGCCCACCACCAGATTGTGGGCAAGCCCCGAAAAAAGGGCCAAACTTGGCTACCGAAAAACAATGAATTATTGGTTGCCAGACCGACCGCGAGCAAGCCCCGAACGAGCCCTCACTGTCGAACAGGAAGATTGATTGTCAATAAAATAGCGAAGCTGCCAGGAGAACCAAAGGCAAATCGCAATCGCATTCCCTTGCGCGGGTCGGAAAGCACGACGAAATAGAACTCCCGCGGCAGCGACACGACGCACTGTGCCGTGCCCATCTCACGCAACAACGTGGGCACGCTGTTCAAGGCGCTTTCTCCTGGCAAATGCCAACCAGCACCAGAACCCAATAGACGCGAGTATTGGAGCTTTGACCACCAAGGCCAATGGATGAAATTTGCGATTGTGCGGGTTACTGATATCATCGCGGCCAATTGCTCAATGGCATGATTCAGGTTCAGCCGTCGTCTTTTCCACCCTCCAGGACTCTTTGATCAGCGGGACGCGCATCGATGAGCATGAGCATCGAAACCGGCGGAGATGGAACTCTCATTGTCCGGCAACCGGTCGGCCTGTGGACGTTTCTCATAGGATTGCCCATTCTGGGTTTGGGTGGGCTGTTCGGCTATGGAACCGTCTCTTCGTTTGTCATCACCATTCAGGAGCAGGGGTGGGATGGTTTGCCGCAGGCAGTCGTTGGTTCGTTCGTCATGGCCCTGTTTGCGGCGCTGTCACTTCCCCTGGGATGGTGGATTGCCCTGAGTCGTCATTGGATTGTGCTCGACCGTAACACGAGGCAAATTGTCCAAGTCTCAGATTGGCGGATCGGCTCACAAAAGAAGGCAACCGACACGTCCCTGTTCCGCTGTGTTCGAGCGGCGACGGAGGCATTGAACACTTCGACGAACAGCCAAGGCAAGGGGCCTCCCACGCTGGTGGAAATGATTCAACTCATTCCCTGCGACCCTGACGCCACGCCTAAACTCGATCTCGGCTGGACATCTCGCGGCGACCAGACCGCCGCCCTGGAACTCGCCACCGAAGTCGCCGAGTGGCTCTCCCTGCCACTGGAAAACGGCTTCGGTCGAGAAGATTAGGTCGGCCAGTCATGCTGTGCACGACGACCCGTGCCATGCCCACGTCGCGCAGCAGCGTGGGCATGCTTGGCCACACGCGGTGCTGCGTCGCGACTGGGGCAAACCAGATTGCATGAGAGTCACCATCCAAAAGTAGCTCGTCAATTGACCATCATGGCGACTCACCGCGGCCGATTTCTTTGAGTTCGAATAACAGAAGATTTCGTATCAATTCGTCCTGTGACTCATTGCCAGCATATCGTACCCGCCCCGACCAGTCTTCGACATCGGATGGATATGTCCACCATACCATCGGGTACTGATTGCCAATGTCCGGGCCAAAGGATTGCGGGTCGAGTAACTTGGCAAAGCGCGAAAGTGCGTCCTGATCATCGGCATCAAGCAACAGGATGAGAAACATGACGGACATTTCGTACTCAACGTTCGTACTTGTCATCTCTTCCTTCGTCATCAGGGCTTCCGTCCCCCAATTGGACTCGACAACCTCAACCCAGTCGCCCGGGTCCTCCTTAGCCAACACCTTTCGTAAATTCAGAAATTCCTGACGATTGTCGTCGATGGCGACGTGAGGGAACTCTCCGACAAGAGTTTCCAGGTGGGCTCGCTCGGCCTTTCCAAGGTCACAAAGAACCATGGCGGAACGGAGCAAGACGACCCTGTTCCTGATGATTTCTCGATAAGTTTCATCACTATCCGTAATCAGTCGAGTCGGTCCGTCCCCACTCGAAGAACCGGCATTGTTTGCGGCAAAGTATTCCGTTGCCTTGTTAAACTCTCGCCGGGCACAGCGTGCGGCAGTCCAAGGTGAGCGATGAGACAGTTCCAGTAATTCAGGAACCTGATCCGGTCCGCAGTTCAGCCGACCTTCCAGCTCCTGTGCGAACCAATCGAGGCGATAAAAAAAGAAGGCGACGCCAAGAATAAGCGGCACGACAATCGCAATGGCCATGCGTCGTCGTCGCCACTGCCAGCTCTTCTCAACAATTTCCTCTTCCTGCAGAGTCCAGGCGCGCATGCCACTTTTACCGGCCTGCGTCGCTTTCAATGACGCAATATCCAGCAAGTCCTGAGTGCCCACGGCCCATTCACGAGCGCGCTGTTCCAGTATGCGCCGAGCCTGTTGACCAGGGGCATCGGACGCTTCGTAGATTTGGTGAATGTGAATTGCGAGCGAGTCGTGAGCCAGACGACTGCTCAACTCCCCTGCGGCGTTCGAACCACTATCAGGCTGGATGAGCAGGTAATGATCAATCGCCAGTTGCCGGAGTTCGCTCAGGACCGCCGTCCTGTCGGGATAGCGCGCCGGAACCGGAGGCGCGGCGGCAGAGTTCCCTTCGGTCAACTCCTTCAACGACAGTTGTCGTGAGGTCAACTCGTCTGTGACGTGGCACTCCAGGAAGTCAGCCAGCAATCCGGCCTTCACCGCTGCCTGAGCTGCTTCAGAAAGTTGAGGATGCGTGGCAATCTTCTCGAACTGCGCTCGCACAAACTCACCCAGCGTCGCCCGATGGTTGCGATACAGTTCGTCCGTGAGCTTCGGTTGTCGTGAGAGGCGGCTGCCTTCTTCCCAAAGTTTCTTGAGCAGAATTTGTAGCGTCGGGGCCACAGCTGACTGGCCGTCTTCCATCAGGTCGCCCGCAATTCTCTCTGCAAGCCCCGGTTCAATTCCCAGATGATACTGGTCCCGCAATTCACGCCGCCGCGTCGGACCTTCAATTGCCTCAACAATCCCCACGGCGTCGAGACTCTGAATAAACACCTCACTTTTCCACAGTCCCGAGAGCTGACGGTTCACGCGCGAGAACCACTCGGTTCGAAAACTCAACATCAACTTGCCACGCGGTGAGAACTCCTGATTTGAAAAGAGCTTCTCCAGTTCGGCAACCAGTGTATCCCAGTCCTCCTGAAGTTGGGCCGCCGCCGTGTGCGTAAAAACTTCTTCGACCTGATCCAGCACCACCAGCAACGGTCGTCCCGACTTTTCCTCCCGCTCACGCCAGCACCTGGCCAGTTCGACTTCCCCCGACTCGGTGCGGAACAAATGCAGTAACGACTCCAGCAACGGCTTCTGAGGATCAATACGAACCGTCTCCACATCCCAAGGCTGATTCCGCGATTCCCCCGTCCCGTAAGATTCCTGCAGACGCGGTGCCAAACCAGCTTCGAGAATCGAGGACTTCCCGACTCCCGCCTGTCCGTGCAGCAAAATGATCGGCGCCGCAGATGCCGACGTCACGCGTTCATACAGCTTGCGAATGTCGCGACCACGACCAAAAAAGACGGCTGCATCCCGCGCCGTAAAACGACGCAATCCCGGATAGGGAGCCTCTGGCAGATTGTAGTTCTTCCCCAGTGGAAGAAAGGCCAGAGGATCACCCGCGGCGTCCGCAAGGTTCCAGTCGGCCACATCCTCTGCCCCTGCCGCATATCGAATGAACCACGGCCAGCGGTCCGACGCCCTCTGACCTATCGGCACATCATCAACATCAACGGGAGTCAGTAACCGTGAAGGACCTTTCAGACTGGCATCAGCTTCGCCCACAGCCTCGTCGTACGCCGTCTGAATGGAAGCCCCGGTCGCCAGTCCATGATAAAACCTCGCGGCAAAGTTCTTGGCCACTTCCCCATGAATGGCCCGCGTTGTCGCAATGACACATGGCACCCCCGCGGCCATCCACTGTTCGACCTGTGCCTCTGTTGAGCAACCATTGAGGAAGACAAGTTTCAGCCCCGTCTGACTTCGCACTGAGGTCGCCAACCCGGCAGCGCCTGCCCCGGCACCCTGAGCCGTCCGCATGAGCAATTCGGCTCCATTGGCGTGCCCCGCATAGTGAAACACAGCAACCGTGTTACGATTCCGCTGAAACAAATCCAGCACGTCTTCGACCTTGAGAAACGGCGGCACGACAACCTTGCACAGCCCCTCATCACCAGACACAGATGCCAACGCACCCTCAACCGCCCGCGCCTCTTCCTCAACCTGAATCGTCGCATCCTCCGCCGCAAAGGCGAACAACAGAACCGGACGTTGCTGCACGTCAGACATAGCCTCCCCCAACCTGGAACACCCCCAGCGTACAAACTCATCGACACGTGCGTCAAAGAGCACCAGATCCTACGGGCATTCGAGCCATACCCACGTCACGCAGCAGCGTCGGCATGCTTGGTCGCCTACCGTGAAGCAATCCCGTCGTGTGCCACTGCTGGCTTCATCCAGCAGTGATTGGGCGATCACGCAACGATTGCCCCACTAATCAGAATCGCAGCCTCGCATGACCTGTTCCGACTGTCGCCATAAACCACACTGATGGACAAGCCAGCAGCGGCACCCGGCGACACACAATCTGCCCCAGTGAATGCGGCAAGAATTAGTCATGCGCCGCCGTCGGAAGAAACTCAGGCTCGTCTGATGGCTCATCCAATTGCCTTTCTGGTTCTATGCCAGCGAGGATTAGATTGTCGTCCCTCGCTGGGTAGTTCTCCCAGTAGCTTGAATACTCACTATCTTGCCGAATCTCAAAGAGGAGTTCTGAATTGGGCAGGCCAAAAATATTCCCTGGTGCCAGGAGGACGGGACGTGCGCGCGAGAGTCCACGAGTGACGAGAGTTCCGACAACGGTCCTGGGGCCATGCATGACGTGAAACGTGTTGCCACTGTCAATGAGTCTGATGGAACGCTGGCCATACGAATCAGTAGTTGTCCCACCAATCCAATACAACTTTGGGAAAAGCCGTTCCTCGTCAATGAATCTGATAAACTCCTGCATTGACTCGACTGTAGCCAAAAGTTTGTCGGTAGATGGGAACAACGAAGGTTCGCGAAAGTGCTCAAGACCGTTGCGGGAGGCGGGTACTGATCCTTGGTTGAGAATCTTTGCGGCTCTTTCGATAAGAGTTCCAAGCTGTCGAAGTGCTGCGGCACTAGCATCTGCCCACATTTGACTGTGTTTGAATGGGAAGATGGTCACTGAATCACTCGGCGACGGATTCATTGCGTCATTGTCACGTTTTAGGCAATCCCTGTCTTTAAGCGGCAATTCTCCAATCCACTTTTCCAGTTCTTGAAAGTAACGAAGGCACGTGCCCAGCGCGTTGCCCGAGGTGTTCCATGCAACGGCTTCATCACCAGAACTAAGGATCGCACCAAGTGCGGTCGGTACAAGCCGAGATGCCGACTTTTTCGTGTAAAGAAAGTGCGTGTCCTTTGCGTGATCGCTGTATAGAAACCAAACCAAGTACGAAATTACCTCATCAAGTACGCCTTCCAGTTCCACAAAAGCATTTACTCCTGAACTTCTGATCTCGTGTCGCTCGGCATCACACGCTGGTGTTCCGATACGCGATAACGTATCCCGGAATCGATCCAGAAGTGCCCCAATCATAGCCAGTCGACCGCCGTCCCGCGGCAGATCGAATCCAAGTTTCCATTCAAGGGATTTTCGCGATTCTTCTCCCGGCGTACGCACCTCAGTGTTGAGTTCCCGGGCGACTGAATTCGCAATTCGAGGACTCGTTAGCACCAATTTGTCAATTGCGACTGAAGGTGTCGCCGCCCGTAAGAACTCAAATAGTGTGGATTCTGTATCGGACGCTTCTTTGGTTCCAATGCGCCAATTCAGGTCGGCCAGTTCCGCAGCTTCCATGTAAGACTTCATGACGAGATGGCGTAACAATAGAATCGGCGATTGACGTACCGTTCGGATTCCAAGCGAGCTCAGTTCAATTGACGCTCCCGCCCGTAATCTGCAAGTTGCCAGCTTTGAGTTGTCGACCTCACGAACTTCCGTCGTCGGAACAACTATGGCTCCTTCTCGCACAAGTTCATCAATGTGCCTCAAGATTGTTTCGTCTTGCAAGACAAGTAAAAGCTGAAGCTGCTCCATTCCAGAGAGCTCCTTCAAGATGTCCGCCGATTTTCCTGAAGTTATGTCGCTTCGCTTTTTACGCAATATCTCTCGGATGGGGGCGCCATCGGAACTTTCGAGGACTGCTTTCAGGAGTACGGCTCGCTCACTGTCGACAATGCAGTCGCCCAAGAACAGGGGCATTTCAGAAAGAGACTTCCAATCATTCTCTGGGGAAAGCGGCCATGAAGCGACCGGCCATTCCCACCGAGATTCATCCTTCCAGTGGTCAACAGTTGCGTCGGCAATCTTATCATAGGCCTCGGCGAGGCGAATTCGCGGGCGACCGAACTGAACACGATGGAGCTTGCGACAATCAAGCATCGAGCAATGCCACAAGCCAAGACCATTTCTAGGACGGAAGTTGCGTATGCATTGCGAAGCAACAAGACCGAGTGGCCCACTAACAATTCCTCCTGCTTGATAGATTCCTTGTGGGACATCAGCCAACAAATCGGCTGTTTCTTGCGGAGTAAGACTGTCAGTACGAGAAAACCCAAGTTCAAGAAAGCGATCATATAGAATTCGGCCCTGCGCCAAGGGCCAGAATATCTGCTTGTTGGTTGAATTCTGCTCTATGATTGTGTGTATCAAATCGAAATCGGACTCAGTGAAATCGATCAACGGGTCTTGGTACCAGAAGTGCCCAAACAAGGCGAGCCGTTCGTCGGCTGGAGGGTATGAATAACTGGAGATTGCATCCAGTATTTGCATTCCAGCTTCGGAAGGCACAATTGCGTCCACCCAGCGGGCGTCAGCCGCAAAGTCGTTTGCGAATGTCGCCGTGTGCACGAGGCACCTGAGTGCGTAGGCTTGCGCGATACGATTCGGGCATTCGTGTTCCCGGAGGAAATCTCGCACCTGATGTCCATTCAGCTGTGCCATTGTGGCCCTCGTAAAAACGTAGAAGTAGTTCTGTAGTCCCCAACGCTATCTCGTGAATTATGAGACTTTAGCAAGGGTAATGGAATTGGCATACCGATTGACCTTTACTGAACCCTAACCAAAGATCTCCGTCACCGGCCTGCCCTTGGCAATCGGCAAGGGCCGATTCAAATTGTCCCTGATTTCAGTTTCGTGCGAAATACCCAGGGCGTAGTAGACGGTGGCGGCGAGGTCGCCGACGGTGACGGGGTCGACGTCGGGGACGGCGCCGTGGCGGTCTGATGTGCCGTAGACTGCTCCGCCGCGTGTGCCGCCGCCAGCCAGCAGGGCGGTGTAGCACTTTGGCCAGTGGTCGCGACTGATGTTCTTGTTGATTTTCGGCGTGCGACCAAACTCGCCCACCCACAGCACGAGTGTTTCATCGAGCAGGCCGCGAGTTTCCAAATCATTGAGCAATACCGGCAAGGTGTGATCGGTCTGCGGCAAATGCCACTCGGGCAAAATTTCGTACATGCGGGTGTCATCGAATCCGTGCGTGTCCCAGCCGCCGTCGGTCTTGCTGCGTCCGCCAATGGAACGGGCGAAGTAGGCGGTGACGAATTTCACGCCCGACTCGACCAGCCGCCGGGCCAGCAGGCAGCTCTGTCCGTAGGTGGTGCGGCCATACGCTTCGCGAATTTCGACCGGTTCCTGACTCAAGTCGAATGCTTCGCGTACCTGTGACGAGTTGAGCATGCCGAGCGCGCGTTCGTAATAGGCATTGAGCCCCTGAGCCGCCGCTGATTCATCAAGCGCCTTCGCCTGGGAGTTGATGAGCTTCTGCAACTCACGACGTTCACTCAGCCGGTCCAGAGAAATCCCCTGCGGCAAACTCAACTGCGGCAAGTTAAAATCGGGCAAGTTCGGGTCATTCGAAATGAACAGAGGATCGTGAATTTTCCCCAGGAAGCTGGCCCGTTGCCCCGGCGTAATGGAACCATCTGAAATCGTATACGGGAACGAAACAAACGTCGGCATGCCGTTATCGCTCGGGGCGACTTTGTCCACGACCGATCCGTACGCCGGAAACAAATCGAGCGACTCCCGCAGGCGTTGGTCATCAATCGCGGGCTCCACTCCCGTCAGTGCGGTGTATCCCGCGCTGTTGTGATTATTCATGGTGTGATGCACGGTCCGGATTTGCGCAATCTTGTGCATCACCTTGGCGGTTTCGGGCAAATGCTCAACCACCCGCATGCCGCGGACCGACGTGGCAATGGAGTCATAGTGTGAACGGTAGCCGTCCGGTGCGTTGGGCTTCAGATCGAACGTGTCGACATGGCTCGGCCCGCCCCACTGAAACAGAAAAATAACCGACTTCGCCTTGGCCGCCGCCGAGGCAATCGTCTGACTCTCGCTCGCTTCGAGCAGCTTGGGGAAAGTGAGCCCCAACAGTCCCGCACCGCCCACGCGCAGAATATCGCGTCGATGAAGTTGGGCAGCGGCATCAAAACTCGAACGAAGCATGGCTGGCGTCAGTTACTTTTCGGGACAATGAAACTCATGTGCATTTCACAATGCCGGAGCTGGAACGCGTCCCACTCCTCCTTCGTAAGATAACCTAACCCACCATGCATCGCACGATCATCTGTCCCTTTGATCCGCTCAATCGCCTTGCGTAAGAGTTCCAGCCCTTCCTCGGCTGACGTCTCCGGCGGCAGAAACGCCGAGGCACTTTTCGGTAACTTGAATCCGGGATCGAGCGTGCGGGCCATCATCCGCTTCTTCAGAAAGAACGCGAGCAACCACCGCAGCGGCGCCCACAACTTGAACGGCGGCCCATCAATCATGGTGTCGATGGCCATGGCCAGATGCCGAAAAATCTGACCCTTCGACCAGTTCCCCAACGCGACCGTCTCCGCCCCCGCCTGCTGCTCCGCGTCGGCCAGAAGCTCATCAAAAGACTCATACCGCAACTCCCGCCGCCCGGTGACTTTGGTCACATCGACAGATGGTTTGTCAGTCATTGTCAGCTCGTTTTGCTGTTTGGTGATCGAATTCTATCACGCGTTTTGTGCAGAGATCGTACCCTCAATTACTCCGACGGCAAATTAGCTCATCGAACTCAATTTGTTTTTTTGTTCGATCTGGAACCGTTTTCCGGGAACGATTCGTCAGCAACTCGCCTCACACGATAAGGTGTTTGTCCGATGATTCTGGAGTTTCAAATGCGGTGCGCGGTTCTGCTACTTTCCATCTCCTTCACGCTTCATGGAATCACTTTGGGGCAGGAGAAGGTACCGGCCCAATACTGTTCGGCACGTTTTTTGCGCCAGGTGATTGATGGGATATACCTTCTGCTTCTGAGGTTTCAAGCTCATGGAGGCAGGCGATGGGACGGAAGAGTCGGAAGGGTGTCGAGAAGACCACGAAATTGCAGGGGCTGAAGTATTTCCAACTGATTGACGACCTGTTGGCAGGGCTGCGTGGACAGGCGACGGCGCGTGACAAGGCAGGAAATCGACAGTTGTTCTGCGATCAGTATATCGCACTGTTGCTGCTCTATTTCTTTAATCCGACGGTCACCAGTTTGCGTGGGCTGCAGAAGTTCACCACGCTCGAAAAAGTCCAGAAGCTGTGTGGCGTCAAACCGACATCGCTGGGATCGCTCAGTGAGGCGGCACGCGTGTTTGATCCGGCGGTGCTTGAACCGATTATTGCACAACTGGCAGCTCAAGCCCGGACATCACCCTCAGCTATGCCTCCCGCCCAACAGGCCGCACTGGCGGGACTAACGGCAGTCGATAGCAGCCTGCTCAAGGCGTTGCCCCGCATGGCCTGGGCACTCTGGCAAGATGCCGAACATCGAGCCATCAAAATGCACGTGGCGTTTGGCGTGTTCGAGCAGGCACCGCTCGAAGTGGCGGTGACGCATGGCAACGGTGCAGAACGCGAACAATTGCGGAACATGGTTCAGCCCGGCGGGTTCTATGTGGCCGATCGGGGCTACGCGAACAACGCCATGTTTCGCGAATTTGATGCACAGAACGTGCGGTTTCTCATCCGGGTGCAGGAGAACACCACCTTCGAAGTCCAGGCAGAACAGCCACTCTCTGACGCAGATTCTCAGGCGGGTGTCGTTCGCGATTTGCTGGTGCGGCGACTGGGCACGGAAAAGCACAACCGGCTACTGGAGGAACCATTGCGGATTGTCGAAATCCGGGGCACCGAACCAGACCAGGTTTGGATTCTGGCGACCAATGCCCGCGATTTGCCAGCGGAACTCATTGCGGTTGCGTACCGTTATCGCTGGCAAATCGAACTGTTCTTCCGCTGGCTGAAATGCGTGCTGGGTTGCCGACACCTGCTGAGTCACTGCGAATCGGGCGTGACGCTGCAGGTGTACGCCGCCGTCATCGCATCCCTGCTGATTAGCCTGTGGACCGGCAGCAAGCCCAGCAAACGGACTTGGGAAATGCTCTGCCACTACTTCAGCGGCTGGGCCACCCTGGAAGAACTCCACCAACACCTAAATCTCCCCTCACCCCGCGACCCACCACGCAAATCCTGAGCCGAACAGTATTGGGTACCGGCCCAAGCAGAGGTTCTTGTTGAATTACATCAAACTGAGGGCTGGGCTGCGACGGGAATCGATATGACGGTTTACAAAAACGGCGATGTCGTCTTTCGGCTCCAAAAACTTCGCAAGACATTTCGCGGAACTATTGAGGCGGAGAAGTTGAAGGACCTGCAGGCTCTGCTGGCGAAAGTGCGTGCCTGTCCAAAACTGGCGGCAAACTACGAATTGACTCTCCTGTCTGACCAGCCGAGCGCTCGGCTTCGCGTCTCAACAGAATACGACTACGATGAGTACACCATGTACGGACTGTCTCGCTGGAAACCGAACACTCCGGGTCGGGAAGATGCTACGCCCGCCTCACAATGGCCGCCCGCGGAGTTGTTTCGGCTGCATTACTTTCTTTGTCAGTTGAAACCGCAAAACGTGACAGAGACTGAGGAGAAGTGAGATGCAGGTCGCTCACGCCTTCTTCACAAACTCCGACTTCAGTTTCATTGCACCAATGCCCGGGACTTTGCAGTCGATGTTGTGGTCGCCGTCGACGAGTCTGATGTTCTTGACCTTGGTTCCCACTTTGACGACCGACGACGAACCTTTGACCTTCAGGTCTTTGATGACCGAGACATCATCACCGTCGCTCAGCAGCGTGCCGTTGGCGTCACGGACGACCAGACCATCGGTCGAGCCGCCGCCGTCAGCCGCTGGCGACCATTCATGTCCGCATTCGGGGCAGACCAGCAAATCGCGGTCTTCGTAGGTGAAGGTCGAGGCACATTCGGGGCAGGGGGGAAGTTCGCTCATGGTCTGGTTTTGTGGTTTCGTTGATTCGTCTGCTGCGAGGGATCATCACCCGGCGTGGAACGTGGTGATGAATTCCACGCAGGGTACCGGGCATCACATGGAACGACCACCCCGCAGTTTGATCATTTCCAGATGCGTTTGATACATGTTAGTACATCTTCTCCCCCCATTCTTGGGGGGAGAAGATGGCCGACAGGCCAGATGAGGGGGGCCAAACGTTGCCAGTGCTTTTAGTCCTCGGAAATCGCCCCCTCACCCTGCCCTCTCCCCCAATACTGTTCGGCACGTTTTTTGCGCCAGGTGATTGATGGGATATACCTTCTGCTTCTGAGGTTTCAAGCTCATGGAGGCAGGCGATGGGACGGAAGAGTCGGAAGGGTGTCGAGAAGACCACGAAATTGCAGGGGCTGAAGTATTTCCAACTGATTGACGACCTGTTGGCAGGGCTGCGTGGACAGGCGACGGCGCGTGACAAGGCAGGAAATCGACAGTTGTTCTGCGATCAGTATATCGCACTGTTGCTGCTCTATTTCTTTAATCCGACGGTCACCAGTTTGCGTGGGCTGCAGAAGTTCACCACGCTCGAAAAAGTCCAGAAGCTGTGTGGCGTCAAACCGACATCGCTGGGATCGCTCAGTGAGGCGGCACGCGTGTTTGATCCGGCGGTGCTTGAACCGATTATTGCACAACTGGCAGCTCAAGCCCGGACATCACCCTCAGCTATGCCTCCCGCCCAACAGGCCGCACTGGCGGGACTAACGGCAGTCGATAGCAGCCTGCTCAAGGCGTTGCCCCGCATGGCCTGGGCACTCTGGCAAGATGCCGAACATCGAGCCATCAAAATGCACGTGGCGTTTGGCGTGTTCGAGCAGGCACCGCTCGAAGTGGCGGTGACGCATGGCAACGGTGCAGAACGCGAACAATTGCGGAACATGGTTCAGCCCGGCGGGTTCTATGTGGCCGATCGGGGCTACGCGAACAACGCCATGTTTCGCGAATTTGATGCACAGAACGTGCGGTTTCTCATCCGGGTGCAGGAGAACACCACCTTCGAAGTCCAGGCAGAACAGCCACTCTCTGACGCAGATTCTCAGGCGGGTGTCGTTCGCGATTTGCTGGTGCGGCGACTGGGCACGGAAAAGCACAACCGGCTACTGGAGGAACCATTGCGGATTGTCGAAATCCGGGGCACCGAACCAGACCAGGTTTGGATTCTGGCGACCAATGCCCGCGATTTGCCAGCGGAACTCATTGCGGTTGCGTACCGTTATCGCTGGCAAATCGAACTGTTCTTCCGCTGGCTGAAATGCGTGCTGGGTTGCCGACACCTGCTGAGTCACTGCGAATCGGGCGTGACGCTGCAGGTGTACGCCGCCGTCATCGCATCCCTGCTGATTAGCCTGTGGACCGGCAGCAAGCCCAGCAAACGGACTTGGGAAATGCTCTGCCACTACTTCAGCGGCTGGGCCACCCTGGAAGAACTCCACCAACACCTAAATCTCCCCTCACCCCGCGACCCACCACGCAAATCCTGAGCCGAACAGTATTGCCCTCTCCCCCGCAACGAATCCTTTACAAGATGGCCAAGTCCTTTGCGGGGGAGAGGGTGAGATCTTGCGGTGACCATTTGTGAGCTTGAAGCACTCAATTCCCGCGAAACGCTTCCGGCGGTTGCATCAGGCTGGCGAGTCCGATACATCAGGTGGTGAAAGATCAAAACATCACACCCCAATTTGCTGCCACCATGTCAGACTCAGATTTCTCCCAGTTGGAATCAGCCAGTTCTCAGGGAACTTCGGCCCTGTTCGAGCAACTCGAATCGCTACTGCGGGAGAAGAAGGACTACCACAAACTGTTCGACGCCCGCGTGCTGAAGAAAAAAGCGGAAATGGGATTGCCGCTGGCCCGTCCTTCGTCCCTGCAGGATGTCCCCGAAGACCACCGCAAAGAGGTCGAAGCGGTTTACGTCGAAGCCGCCCGAGAGGCTGGTGGGCTGTTTCTGGCGGAAGGGGACATTACGAACGCCTGGATGTATTTGCAGGTCATTCGTGAGCCAGAGAAGGTCAAGGAGACGTTGGACAAGCTGTCGATTGCTCCCGACGACTACGAACGCCTCGACCGAATGGTGCAAATCGCACTCTACCAGGGCGTGCATCCTGTGAAGGGTGTCGAATGGATGCTCAAAGCCCACGGAATTTGCAGCACCATCACCACGCTCGATCAAGTCCTCCACACCCTCAATGCCGAGCAACGTGCTGAGTGTGCGAAGCTCATGGTCCGCACGCTGTACACTGACGTCGTCGACTCCGTCCGGCGTCACGTCGAAGCGCGCATGCCCATGCTCCCGCCCGATGAACCCCTCACTTCGCTCATCGCCGGCCGCGACTGGCTGTTCGAAGGGGGTAACTACCACATCGACGTGTCGCACCTGAATTCTGTCGTCCGTTTCTCCCGTTCTATTGAACCACCGGCCGACGAACTCGACCTGGCCCTGCAGCTCGCGGAATACGGATCAAAACTTGATCCTCAACTGCAGTACGGCGGTGATCCTCCCTTCGATGACTTCTATCCCGCCCACGCGAAATTCCTGAGTGTGCTGCTGGACCGGAATCGTGACAGCGCACTGCAGTATTTCCGGGACAAACTCGACCAAGAACCAGATGAACAGGACAAGCCTGTACTGGCCTATGTACTGGTCGACTTACTCATGCGTTGCGAGAAACTCGACGAAGCCGTCGAAGTCGGAGCAAAGTACCTGTCACAACTCGGCGAAGAAGTCAGTATTTCCTTCGACGAACTCTGCCAGAAAGCCGGTCGCCTCGATGCTCTCCAGCAAGTCCGCAAAGACCAGGGAGATTTGGTGGGATTTGCCTCAGCATTGCTGCGAAAAAGCTCGTGATTTCGTGCTGACGTATTCCGGCTTCTGAGTTGCTGCAATTCTGGCGACCATTACACTGGAGTGCCCCAAACAGGGTTTCAGTTGTAGGGTGCGTGGAGCAAGTCACCAATTATTGGTGGGTTGCGTCCGCAAGTCTGAGTTCATTGAAATGGTGTGTCGCAATTCATAGCTGATGACTTGCGTAACGCACCACTTTTGATCAATGCGGACTTCACCCACCCTACAAACGCTGATCAGTGATTTCAGAATCAAAACTCAGGAAAGTCGAACATGTCGACCCCAGAACAGGAATTGTTGGCCGTTAGTGAAAAGCTCCTCCAGTGCATCGATGGCGGTGACTGGGACGGATACGCGGCGTTGTGTGATGAACAGCTGACATGCTTCGAAGCGGAGGCAAAAACGCATCTTGTGGTCGGCATGCCGTTCCACAAGTTCTATTTCGACCTGCCACCCAGCGGACACAAGCAGCAGTCGACCATTGCTTCCCCACACATTAACGTCGTAGGCGATGTCGGGATTGTCTGCTACACGCGACTGGTGCAGCGGACGACGGACAATGGCCCCACCTCTTCGTCAGCGAATGAAACCCGCATTTGGCGGCGTGATGCCTCAGGCTGGAAACTCATCCACTGCCATCGTTCCTAGTTTCCGCTTTCTGCATTGGCCTGTGCCCTTTATGACTCGACCGTCAGACACCGTCCTGGACCTTACCGACGACATGCTCGCGGAGTTGGAACGGAAACTGGGCCACCAGTTTCAGGACCGCGAACTGTTGTTGCGGTGTCTGACGCACGCCTCGGCAGCCCGAACGCGTCTGGAGTCGAATGAGCGACTCGAATTCCTCGGTGACGCCATTCTCGGCTCCATTGTCTGCGAGGAACTGTTTCATCGTTATGGAAACAGCCCCGAGGGGGAACTGACCCGGATTAAGTCCGTCGTCGTCAGTCGGGCGTCCTGCGCAGATATTGTCACCGAACTCGGTCTCGACGAGTACCTTGTCGTTGGCAAGGGGATTTCGGTGAACCGGCATATCCCGCAGTCCGTACTGGCCACTGTGTACGAAGCCCTCATTGGGGGCCTCGTGCTCGATGGCGGTTACGAAGTCGCGCGGGCGTTTATTCTGTCGACCATGGACGAACTCATTTCTGCGGCGGCGGAATCAGCAACAGGGGTCAACTTTAAAAGCCTGCTACAGCAGCAGGCTCAGAAAATGCTCGGCGAAACGCCCACTTATTGCGTTGAAGACGAAAAAGGCCCTGACCACTCCAAGTGCTTCTGCGTCCACGCCGTCATTGGCAATCATGTCTATCCCAGCGCCTGGGGGAACAGCAAAAAAGCCGCCGAACAGAAGGCCGCCGAAAACGCACTCGCCGTGTTGGAAGGCGAAGACCCACCCCACAGCGCCGCTGAATAGTGCCGATTTTTAATCGGTTTACACTCACATTGTGATCCATCAGCCATTCAGCCTCGGACCATTTTCTTGTCCGACCGCGATTACGTAGACAATACGGCAAGGGTGACACTCCTACGAGATTGCGAGTTCGCCTGTCTGACCGTCTCTCAAGTGAATCACTCAACGCCTTCCCAATACGACTACGTGTATACGTTATCCCAAAGGTCGTCCAAGAGCTCGAATGCCTCAGGAATGGGGCATGCCGACCAGGTGTCGTTGCTCTTTCTGACGACATTCAGCCGCTGTGGTTTACTCGTTTGCCGACCGGCAAATCCTTCGAGTTGAGTCAGTGCAGAGGAAACATCGAAGTCGATAGTCGCGCCTTGGGAACCCAGCCATCCTTCGATGGCCTGATCCAATTCCGTCGCGGTCTGGTCGCCGCGCGTTAGTAAGAAATAGTACGCCAGCAGCATTTCCTTCGTCTCTTCTTCCTCAGCCAAATCGGTGAACGCACACAGGGCTCCACGATTGTTCTCCAGATTACGGAAGAAGAGGGTATCGGTGACGGTCTTCTGAAACTGAAGCTGTTTGAAAATGACTGCGTAATACTGATTAAACAACAGCGTGCCTAACACCGTCGCGATGGCAAAGGTCGCTGCCAATACCGGCATAATGTCGTTGACGTCCGACTCCTTGGTTCCAGTCCACGCAAGGGCCGAGTCGCGTCCCAGCGTGTAGAACAACAGAGCCCCTGCGATGACCATCATTTGCGGTGCAAGTTTGGCAAACGCTCCTAAAACCGCTGCTGCCGCGGGCACGCCCACAACGAGTTTGTCGAACCAGTTCATGCCGATGACGACATTCGGAAACAGCAACTCCAAATCCATTTGCGGGATGTCTTTGTAGTGGAAAATGTATGCCTTGCCCGGCGTAAAATTCATACTCGCCACCTGCAGGGCAGAAGTATTGGACCTGCGGTTTTTGAAGTACTCCTCATTCTTGAATCGAACGAGAATGGCGACACGATGGTAAACCGGCACGTCAACTTCCGAGTCGAAGACGTACCATTTCTTCGTTTTGATTTTCTGAGTCGACCTGCCGCGATAGCACACAATGAGTTCTTCAAAGTCCTCGAGATTCACATCAGTACTGACGTGGACCCAGGTTTCCTCTTTCAACGCGCGGTCAATATCCTCATCGCTCAACTCCGTGTAACTCATCCGCTGCAGCATACTGCGGAAAGCGTCGGACAATTCCTTCGCCTTCGCTTCCGTGGGGGACTTCCAGTCCGCAGACTGTGTCGTGGCTCGCTCAATGGCATCAGGGGTGAAGGGTGCGTAACAGCTCTTTAAGTGCTCCAGTTCTCCCTGCATTTCGAAGTGCTGGAGTGCCGAGAGAATGTTCGCAAACTCACGAAACTTCTGCGTGTCCTCCGCGGAAAGCCGATTCTCGGCCAGACACATTTCAATGATGTCCTGACGCCGAAACGGGATAAATGTTTCAAGCGTATTGGCTGATTGATTCAGTGCATCTGCGGACTGCATGTCACGTTGCTCTCTCAGAATCTCCTGCGGGATGTGTCACGGCGAAGAGCATCATAGCACGCAGGTCCCATTGCCCCGATGCGAGAATCAGTTCGAATCAGCGACAACTTCTTCGGCATGATTCTGATCCGATGACGGAACCTCGCCCGCCACAAAGTGCCGCACAAGGTACGTCAGCAGCAGGGGAATTAATATCGATCCAACGAGCGCCCACGTGGTGAGATTCTCGGCAGCCGCCCACTTCCCAAGTACGGCATAAATCAGCGCAATAGCGACGTTGGAGATGAGAATTGTGGGAAAGAACACGCGCCACGGCGTCTGCAGGGCACCTAGAAAGACAACGCATGCTTCGGCGAGAATTGGAAGTGGGCGGGTGACAAGGAGCAACCAAACGCTCCAGCGTTCCTGAAGTTTCGCCAGCCGGTTGATGTCCTCAGCGGTGGTGAACCATCTGAGTACTCGTGGCCCACCCCAGCGGGCCAGAGTGAATCCCAACAGCGAACCAAGTGTCATCCCGAGAAACGCGGCACAGGTTCCGAGAAGGATTCCTAACTGTGCCCCGGCATACGTGTTGACGGCACTGGACGGTACAGGCAGCAGAATGTCTGTCGCCAGCACGCCAACGATGACGGAGAAAAGTGTGGCTGGCGGCCACTTGAATTCTGTCCACTGCAGAACGGCCTGCTCAAATTCTTCTCCCAAAATGAGAAATGGGAGGCAGGGAACCGCCAAGATCAGGCAGGCAATGACGAAGTAGCGTACGAAGCGAGACACAAAGGAATCTCATTCCAGTTGTTGATGAAGTCGCTGGTAGAATACACAATTGTCATGTAGCTGCCCTGTCGCATTGACAGGACTTTCCCTTGAGGCGAGCCGTTCGTGGAAAAACAAATCTCAAATGCCGATCTGTTGGCCTACCTCGACGAAATGCTCACTGAGGAACGTTCTGCCGAGGTCGAGCAACTGCTGCGCGAAACGCCACAACTTCAGGAACGGCTCCTGGAACTCACACGCAATCGCGACACGGGGCAACGCTCCATTGGAGAAGTCTGGCGCCGCCATGGCTTGAGCTGCCCGTCACGCAGTGAGCTGACCAGTTACGTGTTGAGCATTCTCGAGCCAGCCAGGACCGACTACATCAAATTCCATCTTGATAATGTGGGATGCCGGGTGTGTCAGGCCAATTTGGACGATTTGAAGTCGCTGCAGCAAACGCTCACCGAGTCTCCCGAGAGTGAGACTCGCCGATCACGCTACTTCGAATCATCGGCGGGATTGCTCCGTTCGCAACGGGATGACGAGTAGCCCTTGGGCCGCGCCGAAATCTGGAATTGACGCTGTTGGCCGTTTCGTCGTAAAAGCCTTTCGCAACCTCGGCGAATTGCTTCTCCGGTGGTGCGGTCGTGCGTGGATGCACGGCCTGAAAAAGGACATGATTTCGCCTGCCAATGGAATGGGATGGTGCGATGCGACGGGATTACCTCGCCTGTTTAATGCTTGTATTGGCTGCCGGATGCGGCGGTGGTTCGGAGGAAACGGCAGAAAAGTCGGCTCCGGAATCAGCTCCTCAGGTGGCAGAGTCGACGACGCAAACTCCTGCAGCTCAGGCAACTCAAGAGTTTCCGCCGGTTGATCAACTCATCACGCTGGCTGAAGCCCAGTTGAAGAAACGCGATGCTCAGGCCGCATTGAATTCCCTGACCATGGCGATTGAACACTATCCCAAGGAAGTGGCACCATTTGTCAAACGGGGTGCATTACTGGCCGATGCGGGCCTGCTTCCTGCCGCCATCAAGGATTTGACGTCAGCCATCGAACTCGATCCTGACAATGCCAAGCTGCGGAATACACGCGGTTACTTCTTCTTGCTCTCCAAGAATTACGACTGGGCCTACAAAGATTTCAGCGACGCTGTCGGACGTGATTTGCAGTACCCCCAGCCATACAACAACCGTGGCCTGGTGCAAATCGCCAAGCAGGACTACGAAGCGGCCGTTAAAGAATTCGATGCCGCTCTCGCCATCGACCCCAAGTATGTTGATGCACTGAACAACCGTGGCTTTGCTCTCATGCAGCTGGAACGGGTTGAGGAGTCACTCACGTCGTTCACCAAAGCCCTGGAACTCGATCCCAAGTACCTGAACGCTTTGAACAACCGTGGTCGTGCGTATCACAAGCTCGAACGGTTTGCGGAAGCAGTTGCCGACTTCACAGCGGCTATCGACCTGAATCCTACAAACCTGCAGTACTATGCTCATCGTGCCGAAGCGAACCGTGGCTGGGGTCGCACACGCGAGTCCCGTCTCGACCTGGATCACATCACCAGAATGCAGGAGCTGCGCCGCCTCGACGCCCGCATCCAGCAAAGTCCCGAAGAACCTAAGCTGTGGGTAGAACGCGGTGCACTGCTGACCACAGATGGACAAACCAAACAGGCCACCGCCTGCTTTGAACGCGCCTTGAAGTTCGACGAAAAATGCACCGAGGCCTGGATTGGACAAGCCCGTCTCGCGGCCCAAGCCGAACACTGGCAAAACGTATTGTCACACTGCGACGCCGCTTTGGCCATCACTCCTGGATTGCACGAAGCACTCTCACTTCGCGGCGACGCCCACTACGCACTTGAGCACCTGGACCAGGCTTTGACCGACTACGCTGCCGCCCGCCGGATGGACTCTCACGTAGCCCAGGCGTACAAGCAGCGGGCCGATCGCTACCAGAAAGAAGGCAAAACCGATCTGGCGAACGCCGATTTACAAATCGCCGTCTCGTTTGATCGTAGCCTCGGCAACGGGGACGTCGTCCCCGCCTCAGCCAACGTCCCCGAACGCGCCCCGGCCCGTTTCCCCACCGCCGAAGAACTTCGCGAGTTCCAGGAAAAACAACGCGACGCCGAAGTGGTTCCAGCGGAACAGGAAACCGTTGTTGAATAAGTGACACTCGTGTTGACGCTCAACGGGCTGTGACATTGCGTCAAACTTCATGCAGGACGCCGTGATCGTTACGATTCACGGCGTCCTGCTTTTTTGTGGCTCATGCTTTCTGGGAACTCGCATGCGAATCTGCTTGATTTTTTTCTCATTATTGTTGGTCGGCTGCGGTGGAATGTCCAGTAATGGATTGCCACCCATGCCCGAGTCCACAGCTTCGCTCGGCAATTTGACGGACGCCAAACAAGGATTCGTCACCAAGATTACAAAGTCCGGTGAAGATTTCGGTCCCCCCGAAACGCCAATCGCGTACTTCGACCTGATTCACTACGACTCACCAGTCGGTAAGTTGGCTGCTTACGTCTCGAAGGATCGAGGCGACGGAGAAAAGCACCCTGCAATCGTATGGATTACTGGGGGAGACAATAACTCGATTGGTGACGTCTGGACACCCATGGGATATGACAATGATCAAGGAGCAAGTGCATTCCGCGAACAGGCTGTGAATTTATGTCGTGGAGGGAATTCTTTTCGATACCGGCGGGTCATTTTTTGAGTGACCGGGGTGAGTCGTGTCTAGTTGTGAGTTTTGGCCGAGTTTTTCTTTGCTGGATGTTTCAGGCAGGCGGTGCCAGCCGGTCCAGTTGAGACGTTCAGGGCTACGAAAGTTGTGTTTGGCCAGGTGATCCTCGATTATGCCGGCGAGGAGAGTGCCAACATCCGTTGAAAGTTGTGGGCCAGGGCGTGAAGCAGGCTCACGGCTTTGGCTTTGAACAGACCTCGCACTCGAAATTGATTTAAGCCACGGTTGCGACAACCGGCATTGGGAAACTCCGCGGTTGCTGTGCGCTGTTTGTAGATCGTTTGGGCGACTTCGGTCCCCATGCGAGACCGCCAGTTCTTGACCTCCTCACTGTCTCCTTTGATGGGGGCGAATGGGTCAATTCCTTTGGCCCGTTTCTGCTCCTGTTCCATGATTGGGAGATACGTCGTCATACCAGCTCGTTCCAGAACGGTGATGTCTTCGAGATTGACAAAGCCCCCATCTGCCAGATACTCGTCGGGACGTTTGCCGTATCGCTTTTGTATTTGATCGGCCATCGGTTTCATCTGGCCGCCATCGGTTCCTGCGTTGACCACGTCCACCCCGACGATCACCAGCGAATCGGTTGCGGTCGCAAATTGCACATTGTAAGCGGGACGAAAACCTCCATCGCCCATCTTCATCTTGCGGGCTTGTGCATCAGTCATCGAAGCACGAGCGTTTTCGCCAGACCCTTTCTTACGTCGCTCCATCTTGGGAACCAGCGACTCCCGTTCGGCCAGTGCTGCTTCGATACGTTCCTTGCGGTCGCGTGCAGCACGCTCTCTTGCAGCACGCACACGGCGGTCTTCGCTTCCCGACTCAGCTTCGCGTTGAAGTTCTTCCAGGTGCTCTTGGGCTTCCTTCAGGCATTCCTGCAATGTTGCGTGACGTCGAAACGACGCACTCCCCGCCGAAGCTCGTACCCGCATGCCATCCTGAGCCACACGTGTGAGTTCGACCAACCCCTGATGCAAGAGCGTCGCCACGCTTTGCGTCAGCAGTCCATCCAGAACCTCGACGTGTTCCACGCGAAAGTCTGCCAACGTGTGGTAATTGACCGTGACACCACCGCACAGCCACAAATACCCCAAATGCTCCTTGCACAGCTTGTCCAGACGCCGTGCCGAACTGAATCCATCAATTGTGGCCAGCAGCCACAATGCCAGCAGAATCTTCGGATCAATCGGATTTCGACCAGGACCATGCTCATGGGCCTGAATCTTTTTATACAACTCTTTCAAATCAAGCGCTTCCACATACGCCCAAATCAACCGGGCCGTGTGATCCTCCGGCAGAAGTTGATCCAACGACAACGGTCGCCACTCGATTTGCCGCCGTTCGGCTCGCTGATACCGAACGGCAGGATCCTTCGCAGTCTGTTCCATAACGACTCCCAAACCGAAACACCAATCTTCAGTCACGACCCGAGGGAGTCTAATTCGTTCTGCAAAACCACCAAACAAAAATTCACAGCCTGGAAGCGGGATTTGTCATGATGTTTCCCTCGCAGCGCGGAGGGAACGACAATCCTGGCCAGCGCGAAGGCTTCCTCGGAGAAGTCGAAGACATTCTCGCCGCGACCGATTATTTGGCCACATTGCCAAATGTCGATCCCGAACAAATCTACCTGGGCGGTCACAGCACCGGAGGAACACTGGCCATGCTGGTCGGAGAGTCGACCGACCGCTATCGCGCTATCTTCGCACTCGGACCCGTTGCCGGTGCCGGCCAATATGGAGGAGACTACGTTTATTGCAACGTCCGCGACGACGAAGAAATGAAGTTCCGTTCACCAATCATGTGGATGCACTGCGTTAAAACTCCCATGTATGTGTTCGAGGGAGCCGAATTCGGAAACTGGGACGCCATTCAAACGATGGACCGGCGAAATAAGAATCCCAACATTCAGTTCTTCCGGGTTCCCAATCATGACCACTTCACTGTGATTTACCCGGTGACAAGAATGCTGACCCAACAAATCCGGGAAGGACAAATCAACATCACACCAGGGATGCTCGAAAAACTACGCTGAGCGCGCCTTTGAACCGGCGGATGTGGCACTTCATTGAATTGCAAACCCCCCTTTGATAACTCTATCGCGCACGACGAGTCTCTGAGTGTCGGCAGACGTGCCTGTTGAATTCAATTCCGTACTGGCACGTTTGACCTCAAAGTTTGGTTTCCACCCCGGGGGATTCATGAATTGGCAACTCTCAACGTAGATGTACCACGTTTCTATTGCCTGCTCCGCAAAGAGTTTCTCTACGACGGCACGGCACACCATGGTGAATTTGTCAAAGTGTGCGTGTTCGGAGCAGCCTCCATTTATGGTCGGGCTCTCGGATTTCATGTGCTGACGGAAAATGGCGCCGTCATTTGGCGTTTGCCCATTCACTCCTTGTGCCACAAGGAAGATGCACCAGTTCAGCCACTGGACTGGCTGCAGTTCTGGGACTGCTTCAGTTACGACATCTCCTGCATCGCGTTCGACCGACTCGCCAACTGCCGCGTGCGAGTGCGCTTGCGAGATGGGTCCTCTGAGGGAGGCCAGTACATGTTCACACTGGACTGGTACGGCGGAGAAGATGCGGAAGAAGCTGGCGATGGTGGCCACAAGTGTGCTCATGTCATTGCACTCGACAATGGAAACTTTGCTGTCCAGCCAAACAACCGCGTGCAATGGTTCTGCCCTGCCTTCGTCACACCCTGGACCAAAAAGCCCGATTACCTGACAAACACCAGCGTCTGGAAAGTGGAACGTGAAACCGAGACAACCGACGGATTCTTCTACGACGACGTTGCCCGCGCCTCGCAACCAAGCCAAGTTCGCCTGTATGCCAAGGGACTTCGCGTGGGAGGGAACTCGCCGGTCGCTCCCGAAAGCAACGGTCAACCACTCGGCACCGTAAATCCCGAGACGGATCACTAAGAATGTTCAGCAGTCTTGTCCGTTTGGGTCAGTCGAGAATCCCGGCTGACGTGACAATGACCGTGCGCTGCTGAATGGCGATTTCGGCGTAGAGTCCCTGATCTTTACCGTTGATCTTCCAGTCCCACTCAGCCCTCCAGCGCATTCGCTGGAGTTCGTCGTCTTTGCGAGTTGCGGGCCGCCGGACGACCGAGCGCGTAGAAAAGTCTCCTGTGCGCGGCAGGTTCAGGCCGAAACAAGTCATCATCGCCGCGTCGTCGTGCGATTCCTGACTAATGCGGTTTACAAATTCGCGTGCCGTGAGTTCATCACTGGCCATCCACTGCATCCGTTCGAGTTGCCCGAGTTGGTCGATGCCATCTTTCGTCGCAGCCGTGTCGCCAAGTGTAATGCAACGCAAGAGTGGGAGTGTCGCCAACGCGCGGAGAACGGAGTCTCCAACTCCTGTCTCTGTCAATTTGATGGATGTGAGACTTGTCAGTGCTTTGAACGATTCCGCGCTCTCGTCGGTGAGTTTCGTCCGAGCTAAGTCCAAATGCTGCAAAACAGGCAGCGCCGCCAACTGGGAAAAGGCCTTGTCCGTAATGGCCGTGTCACACAAATCCAGATGAGTCAGCGACTTCATTTGAGCAATATGAACTGCGCCCGCATCAGTGATTTTGGTGTCCGTTAACGACAGCCTTTCCAAACGAGGCAGACTGGTGAGTGGCTCCAAATCGGCATCGCTGACATTTGTGTTGGCAATGTCCAACACCCTGAGTCGTTTGAATTCCGCAATAGTCTGCGTGTCGCCCGACTCCAAGGCAACTCCGCGCAAATCCAGTGCGACAATTTCACCTGCGTCATTCAGAGTCTGACGGCTTCGACGGCCAAATGGATTTCGTCGTGGGCCAAATGGGTTTCCTGGCGGAGTTTCGACCCGCAGCAGGAATCGTTTCGCGGCATCGCTGAGAACGCGTGCAGGCACTTCATCATTACTCGTCGCGGGTGTGTCGCCCCATGCCAGAAGAATTGCCAGTACAAGTAAAACCAGGGGAGTGGTATATAACGGTCGTTGCATTGCGGGCCTGCACAGTATGTTCCCTGTAGGGAAACTCTTGGCCTTCGTGAATTCGGGTGACCTGAAGATACTCCTCGTGGCACCTGTCTGCAATTCGTGGTCACATCCGCAGAACGCGCCGTTGCGTCTCATGGGTCTGCTCCGCCCGTTGCCGAATGAGATTGGGTGCATACATTCATGGGACGGTATGTCGGTACGCATGAGTAACCGATGGGAGATGGCGCTTTGAACGAACCATAATCTGAGATACGATATCCCTCAGTTGCAAACCAAGAATCGACATCGAGAATTGAGAAAAACACAGGCTGGGTGATTGATGAATGACTCTGGTTCCTCGTGGCTGATGGCCGTTGTCGTCTTTATTGTTTCATTCATCGTATTCGCCTTTGCATTGTCTTGGTTGAATTCGGGGCACGAGCTGGTCGTCAGCCTGTCATTTGCTGCTGTCGCCGCCTATGACCTCTATGGTCGACTCAGCGTTGCAGGTGAAATGGAGGCTTTGCTTTCACCTGAAGCGGGCCTTTCCATTCGCAACATGCCGGGCTGGCTATTGAGCGTCGCCATGTCAGTCATTTTTGTGTGTTTCTATTTTCGCCTTGTGTGATTGGAATCGCATCACATTTCACGCCACAGGTCCCGAGATTTCGAGAAACTTGCCAGCATCTACTCTTGATTTCGAATCCCTCCAACCGAATACTTACTGCTGAGCTTCGATTTCGAAGTTCAAGCCACATTCGGGGGCGATCGGATTCGACTGGTTCTCCGCGAGGTGTGTGCGGCGTGTCGTGGTTGATCAGTTGGCCACGTAAAAAGCTGATCAAAAACATAATTGCCAACAAGCAATTCTCAATGGCCGCCTAATTAGGCGACCCCGGCCAAGGAATCCCTGTCTGAGGAGTCCGGCAGCCGGTCACAAAATCGGACTGGCCCCTGTTCACTGTTCGCTACGGCAGGGGTGAGAATCGTTGTGAACTGGTTTCTGGAGGGTTTGCTGTTTGCCCCAAAGGAAATGAGAACCAAGCAAGCTGCTACACACGTAGATGCTGCATTTCAGGGTTCGCAGGACGGGGGTTCAATTCCCCCCGCCTCCATCAAAGCCGACTGGCGAGAAATCGCAAGTCGGCTTTTTTCATGGATTTGCGTAAAAATACATTGTTTTAAAGGTGCTTTTGCCTTTGGAGAGGGTGCCACAAGGGGTGCCACAGTGTTGTCTTTGGGGTGCCACAAGCGTATGCTTGAGTCATTGTAGTGGATGGCTGTGGCACCCCTTGGAGACCTCTGGTGAGCGTCGAAACTCGAAGTTCAAAACTTCCCAACCGCAACGCAAAAGGCCAATGTCCGGTGAAGGTCGGTTCACGCACCGACAACCGGGTCTTCAAATTCTCTCGTTCAGTTTCCGACAAAGAAGTCGAGCAGCGACGTGAACGCCTTAAGGAAGTTTTCGAAGCCTGCGGTGGCTGGAACGATCTCTCGAATTTCATCGCCGAACACGTCAGAAAAGGTGCCGTTCCTGTACCTCTGCCGGACAAAGAACTGTGCGGAATTCTTGGAGTCCAATACGATGGTTGGGTCCATTGGCGTTCAGTGCTGGTGAGCAGACTGCCGACGATCCCGTGGGCCAGCTTGGGTGAGTCCACTATTAACCAAGGCGTACTTGGAGCCATTCGACATTTAGCGATGGGGCGGCTGAACGAGGCTGCGGAAACCATTGCTGGGGTTGACCGCACTCCACACAAAGTTGTGGCTCCGATTCGGGGTTCGCTCCACGAGGGCCTCAAAGCTTACCAGTTGCACGCCGAGCTAGAAGACCCCACAAACTACGACAGACATGGGAAGATTCGGCAACTCCTTGAACGTCATCCCGATCAACCTCTTGCAATGCTGGGAATTGACGCCTGCCGAGACCTTTACTTGTATTGGCGACAGCGACCGCCTCGGCACGACGGAAAAGGCCAATACACCAGTAAACGTAGTCGGGAGCAACTGGCAGAGTTGATCCGCTTTCTTGAATGGCTGCATCTCAGTGAGGACTTCGACTGGCGAGAGCCTGAAGATTTCCACCGTCTGGATCGCTCGATCTTCAAAGACGTGAAGAGTCGCAAAAGTATCCTCCAGAGCAAAATGCCGATCTTCAAGATCGATGATCTTGCCAATCTGGTTCGAAATGCAGGTATGCCAGAGAAGCTCTGGATCGTCTGGTGTCTCAACAATTCCCACGGGGCCGCAGAGGTAGGCCGAGTTCAGTGGGAGGACATCTACCTAAATCAAGACCATCCTTGGCGAGCCGAAGGATTGAACATCTGGGAAGGTGGGGACTGGACGGGATTTCTGCGCCCCAAAACCGATGTTCTCGGATGGTGGTTGTTGTGGCCGGAAACGGTTGAGCTACTGTTGAATTGGAAGGAGCAATGTCGTTCGATCTTTGGGCGTGAGGTTGCTCCCGACGACACGCTAATTGTGCGTGAAACTGGGGCACCGCTCTACGGCATGAACAAGAATGCTCAGAGTGCGTTCTACAACCAGTTCGACCGACTGAAGAAGCAATGTGAGCGTGTGGGTTTCCCGGTTGCAGACTTGCCACCGGGAACGCTACGGAACCAGTTCTCCGATTGGTGCGGCGGTGAAGAAGCTGATGCCACAGTCGCAAGTGTGGCGCTCGCTCACGGCATTCCGCACAAGGGAGATAAGCTCCTCTACAAGCATTACGCCAACCGACCTTGGAAACGGCTCTTCGAGAAGCAGCGGGAGTTTCGGGAGTATTGCCGTCCCGTGCTGGACGCCATCAAGGAGAAGCCGCCGCTGCCGCCGAAGATGAGAGAGTTCTTGGAACTCTGGCCGACGCTATCTGGCAAACAAATGGAAAGAGTGAAAGCAGCGGCACGAGCATTGGAAGTCTCCAATACGACCATCTACCGCTACCTCGAAAGGCTCCCCGAACTGAATATGGAGAGTTAGTGTCGGCATCGCAATGGCGGCTGCTGTGGTATTTGGACTCAATAGGCAGGAACAGTATCCGAGTGCGTTCGAGAGTAGCAGATGCCGCATGTGGAACTCCCATGCGGAGAGTCAAACGGAAATTGTCTGCTACTAATATCTCGTGTCGGCAATGTATGTGAGACATGAGGCTTTACCGTCATACTCACGATTACTTCAGGTGCGCTTTGTAGAAGACGATGGCGAAGTCTTTCGCTGTCACCGTGCCGCCCGTTTTGTCCAACGCCTCCTGCCACTTTTTGCGAACGTACTCTGAGGCAGCGTCAGGATCGTTCTCATGGACCTTTTCAACGAACGTCGACCACTGGTCAGGGAAGTCCTGCTGGAGCGACTCAATGACTTCCTCCTCTGGTTCGGGGCTGACGGGTTGAGTTTCAGGTGCATCCGTTGAGGTGGACAGGTCGTTACCCGCATTCAATCGGTAGAGTCGAAGAGCAGCTTCTTCGAGGCCCAGCTTCTCAATCTCATCAATGATCGCTTTTCTGGATTCGGGCTTCTCGGCTTCCCTTTGGAACTTATCTGCAAATCCCTCGCCAATTGCTTCGAGCGCCTTGAAAAAGTCTCGAAGCATCGGCTCATGAACGCCCCGTGCGTACTTCCAGTACAACCTGTCCGCCGCCTCTTCTTCACCAAGAACATCGATGGCCTTCACCCAGTATTCCCTCATCGTGGTCGTGCCTTGGGAATAGGGGATAAGCCAGCGATCTTTGTCTTGGTCCAACTCCTTCTCGATTTCTTCGACGACAGACTCGCCGCTTTCCATCTGCCTCACCCGCTTCAGAAGTGCTGTCAGGTTGTTCTGCTCACGCTGCTTGATGAGTCGAGCGTGCTGGGATTCTGCCTCATCTTCGATGCTCTTCCAGAATGACCGCTCCTCCTTGCTGGCCAGTCCGACGAGATACATCTCGGCCAACTCGTGACCATCCGGCATCTGGCGAATCAGGTCGTAGACCTTGCGACACTTCACCAAAGCACAGCAAGCATCACGACACGCCTTCAGTTCCTTGTCGGCAAGTCTCTCGAACGGCGATCCCGCCAAGTCCTTCCATTCGTCCCTGATGGCGGTGGGGAGGTCAGTGAGGGGAGTCTCTCGCCAGAACTCCTTCGGGTGTGACAAACCCAAGAACGCCGCCAGCTTGGTGAGTTGTTCCTCATTGCGAACGTACAGCCTGTCGAGTCCGCCTTCGCACGCCCGACTCACCCACTTAAGGGGAATGTCACATTCGAGGGCCAGTTGCCGTGCGGAGAGTCCTTGGTCCTCCATCAATCGCAACATGTTGCTCTTGAATCGGTTGCGTCGTTCTACGGCATTCATTTCCCAATCCAAGCCCACAAAGACGGTCAGTTCAACCCCATAATAGACGTTTCGTTAGGCACCTGCCATTAGCGGAAGAAACCAAATCGATTATGAAAACCAATTCACGTCCAAAGAAGATGCCAAAGAGTGACCAAGAAGAGGGATTCGTTAGGCACCTGCTAGATCGACGAGAGACAGTCTCCAAAAGTAGACGAGGTGGACATGGACAATTCACGCCCATGAAGCGGTGTTGTCCACAGCCAAGATATGAGTTTCGTTAAGCACCTGCTAGTCCGCCAGACCAACTATTCATCACATCAAGAAAGGAGGTGACACCGGAGAACAACGCACGGTCAGCAGGCGACCGTGCCGCACCTGAATGCCTGCAACGCAACTTTTGGAAACCCCGACGTGCATTGGTGCGACGGGGTTTTGTTTTGTCCTGACCTTTCTCAAACGAGGAGACCAACACATGGCCAAGAAACAACTCGCCGAACGACTCAAAACCGGAGAACTGTATTTCGTGTTCCACGATATCGACTTCGATACCGGAGACTTCAGGATGCTTGCCTACGGCGATGGCACGCCCCGCATTTATAAGAAGGGTGCGCTCGACCCTCGGGTTGGCGACATCCCGATCTGTCGCAATCTCCGAACCGCCGTCCAGCAGATCAAACGAGGAGCGATTGGCGTCTTGCTGCCGCTCTCCGTGCTGCTCGATCTTTTCGGTTCCCGTGAAGCAGTCCGCTGGGCTGCGACCATGCACGACGAACTTGCTGCCGAGATGCGAGCCTACATCAAGAGGTGGAAGGAGACGCAGAAGCATTTTCGCCTGTCGGCCTGAACGGCTTTCGACGAGTTCAACTTTTGTAAACCCGGCGCAAACACGCCGGGTTTTTTGTTGCCTTTCCACAACTTCCACTAAACAGGAGACCGTTCCTATGAACAACATCAACTCCATTTCCATCAACGACATCCAAACCGGCGAGCGTCACCGCAAAGAACTCGGTGACATCGACGGCCTCGCCCATTCCATTTCCGACGACGGGCTACTCCAGCCCATTGGCGTCACGCCTGACAACCGACTGGTCTTCGGCTTCCGCCGACTCGTCGCCTGCCGGGACAATCTGGGTTGGACCGAGGTTCCCGCCGTGGTCATCGACATCGAGAACCTGACGCACGGAGAGTGGATCGAAAACACGATCCGCAAAGACCTGACCCTCTCCGAGATGGTCGCCATCACCGACGCCCTTCGAGATTTCACACGAGGAGGAGATCGTCGCTCCGATCAATACCGCAAAAGCGGTAGTGGTGTCACGAAGAAGGAAGCCTGCGAGATCGCTGGTTGGAAGATGGACAAGTACGACGATGCCAAGAAGGTCGTCGAGAACGCCATCGAAGAACTGGTGCGTGCGATGGACAACGGGGAAGTTTCACCTCACGCCGCCGCCCAGTTGGTGGACGAACCGGAGGACATCCAGCGTGAAGCCGTTGAAAGGCTCGGAGCAGCAAAGACTGCTGCCGAGAAGCGAGGCATTCTGAAGACCGTTCGCCGGATCAAGCGTAACAAGGAAATCGCCAAAAGACGGGAGGCAGAATTAAAAGTGCCATCCAAGACGGCTTCCGTGCGTATCTTCCACTGTCCGTTTCAGGAGTTAAACGACGAGGCCGAACTGCAACCGGAATCTGTTCAGTGCGTGCTGACGGACTTCCCATACGACAACGAGTTCATAGACCAGATCAGCGAGCTTGCACGGTTTGCCAATGAAATACTCGTTCCCGGTGGCCTACTCGTTGCTTATACCGGCCAGCATCGGCTGAGCGATAAGTTCCGTCTGATCGAGGAACATCTGACATTCCGTTGGATCGGGACATCACGCTGGCACCAAAAGGCCAATGAGTTCATGCCATACAAATTGGTGAGCAAGAGCAGTCCCTTCCTCATCTATTCCAAAGGGGATTGGACTCCAATGCGCAAGTGGTCAGACACGCTGGAGATTGAAGGCTGCGAGAAGGGCGACCATCCGTACCAGAAGCCGATTGAGGAAATTGAGCATCTGCTTCAATACTTCACCCAGCCGGGCGATCTCGTAGTCGATCCCTGCGGCGGGAGTTTTACCACGGCGGTCGCATGTCAGCGGCTCGGAAGGCAGTGCGTCTCGTGTGACATCGAGAAGGAATACGTTGTTCGAGGGATGGAACGGCTGGCCGAGGACCGTGTGACTACTCGTCAGGAGAGTGGACCTCACGACGGTACGGCCCCGGTTGACATGCCTTGCTCTCCTGACGATTTGGCGGCGTAACACGTCAGCCAGCACATCTACGCTTTTTCATAACTCGGAGGATTTCTGTCGCTGAGTTTTTCTCACTGTTGACACGGCTGCGCTCCCGTTGCGCACGGAGCGCAGCCGTTTTTCTTTCTTCGTGCGCAGTTTTTGGAGGAACAATCTATGAATGGCGAAAGACAATCCTACGACGTGACCCAAGGTGAGGTGCTTGAAGTTCTCAAGTCGCTCCCAACCAACAGCTACGATGGTGGACTTTGTGATCCACCCTATGGCCTTGGGTTCATGGGCAAGGACTGGGATCAGAATGTGCCCGGCGTCGAAGTCTGGCAGGAGATGCTGAGGGTTTGCAAACCCGGTGCATACCTGATGGCCTTCGGTAGCCCCAAGACTTTCCACCGACTCACATGCTACGTCGAAGATGCTGGCTGGGAGATCAGGGACACGCTCTGCTGGTTGTATGGGGAGGGTTTCCCCAAGTCGAAGGACTTCTCGAATGGCATCGCTCAGTTCAGCAGTAATGGCGAACTCATCGAGCGGTTTCGTGGCCGTGGTACGACATTGAAACCAGCGTGGGAACCAATTGTGCTGGCGATGAAGCCAATGTGTGGGAGCTACGCCAAGAACGCTGCGATCTTTGGATGCAGTGGTCTGAACATCGATGACAGCAGGATTGGTGAGAAGGTCAATGGTGGACGATGGCCTGCCAACCTCTTGCTCGATGAAGAGGCGGCAAGGAATCTCGACAAACAGAGCGGCCACTCCCGTTCTCGTCGTGGTCGTCGTCGCCAAAAGGATCGAGTTGTGGGCAACGGCAACACGATGAACCACTTCGTGTCTCGGTATTCCGCAGTGGAAGGCTACGACGACGAGGGCGGTGCGTCTCGGATGTTCTACGTCGCTAAAGCGTCCAAGTCCGAGCGGGAAGCAACGGATCATCCTGCCGTCAAGCCGCTCAAATTGTGTCAACATCTGGCCGGACTGATCCTGCCGCCAAAACGAAGCAAGGCTCGACGACTGCTCGTGCCCTACTCGGGCAGTGGCTCCGAGATGATCGGCGCACTGAAGGCCAGTTGGGATCACGTCCACGGCATCGAGAAGGACGAGGCTTACCAGAAAAAGAGTCTGGAACGGCTGGCGGACCACACGCAGGACGAGGAGAAGGAGGATGTGCCGACAGCGGCTCTCCCGCCCGAACCTCCCTTGCAGATCAACACCGTCGTACAAGGTGACTGCGCCAAGATGATCCCTCGACTACCTGACAAGTCGGTCAACTTGGCCTTGTGTTCGCCGCCGTACCCTGACAAGCGAGGTGACAAGTACCCGACAGTCTCGGAGCGAGACTACCCGGCGTGGTCGGCACGGTGGATGGAGACGTTGAAGACCAAGCTGACCAACGACGGCAGCGTTCTCATAGTCATCGACAAGCACGTCAAGAAAGGTGTGATGTCTGACTTTCTCCTTCGGACCCAGTTGTGCCTGCGGGAACGGGGTTGGAAGCAGCACATGACCCAAATCTGGTTCAAGCAGGATGGGCTTCCCCTTGGACACAAGTGGTGGCCGCACCACTGTTACGAAGAGATTCTGTGGTTCAGCCGGACCACGCATCCCTTCTGCGATCCGTGGGCTGCGGGATCACCCTCTACGAATCTGGCTGTGCGAAACTACGACCAGTCAGAATGGACCAATGGCGAGAAGAGTGAGAAGGAAGGCATCGCTCGGATGCGTGACGTGCTGGTTGTGCCGGTCGGTGGGAACGCCAAAGGCGTGGACCATCCAGCCAAGTACCCACAGGCTCTCTGTGAGTCACTCATCAAGACTTTCAGTCCCGATGGCGGCACAGTCTTGGATTGCTTCGCCGGGTCCGGCACGACGCTATTAGCAGCGAAAGCGACTGGGCGCAACTTCTACGGCGCCGATGTTATGAAGAAGTACGTCGATCTCGCACGACTCCGACTCGATGAGAACGGCTCATCCGCTGCATAACAGTTGACTTGTTGTCATCCATTAGTAGTCCAACATTTGTGATAAGGAGATGAAAAACGTGGTTACTAACGACCACTGGGTGTGCGAAGTCGATTTCGAGAGATGAGCCGGGCTTTCCCGGCTCATCTCATTTGGGCGCAGGAGGTGTGATGGTGTCATGTGAGATGTCCAAGCAGGTCTATCTTCTTATCAACCTCAGTGTGTCAGGTGAACTGCCTGCACAACCGCCAGTTTTGGCTCCAAAGTGGTTATCAGGACAATTGCTACGTTTGTGCTTCGTCTGGCTCACCCTTCATTTTTGGTTCCAAAGTCGCAGGCCACTCGAAGACGCTTGCGGCCTGCACCTCGCCCCTGTTTTTCATCGAAGCCTTCCGATTATGAGCCATTTGCTGGCGCTCTTGATCTTATGAAGCTCAGTTATATCGTTCCTTAGCCGCAGCCCATGCCGACGAAGTTGGCACTCTAACACACCACACTTTCAATCGAGGAACACCAGTCATGACATCACAAGATTCCGACAAAGCAACAGATACTCTCACGCAAGTCGAGAGTTGCATCAAAAACGATAGTGGCGATGCAGACGCAGTGTTTCACCTTAACGGGAAAGGCAGGCATATTGCTGTAGTGTATTTTGTGGACGGGTTCATCGCTTATCGCAAGCTCTTTTACGGGATGCCGCAGTTCAAGAACAGCAAGAACCCAAGACACTGGTACGGCAGGGTATTGTCTCGCAATGTAGAGTTTCGAGACTGAGAGATTGTCTCCCAAGTGGGCACAGAAATCATTTTTGAGAGGATCAGTAAAGCTGAGTTCTCCTACTTCACTGGAGTCGAGACGCTTTGATGGAAGCCGCCCGGTAGGGAAACAAGTGTAATTGCCATAGAGTGTTAGCCTAACCGCTCAACGCATCGGCGTTTCGCAGATCATGCGCCAAACAAGAGCAGAGAATGGCCGAGACACGTTTCGTATCAGAGTGCTAACTTCCTGAACGGTGGGGTCATACGAACCATGCAGGAGATTGCATCTTACAACCCAGCACACTTCTATGAACTGCCGTGCCGTCAACTGCCGCACAGTACATTCGCCTTGGGGGAGTGCAGGCGGCGATCTGGGAGCAGAGTTCTGGAATAGCGGACTCGCCGAAGTGATTGGCAGAGTCAGTGTAATGTCCCCGATTACGGATTCATCAGTGATCGGCAACAATTCTCTGTAGATGCGGCCAACATCGGCAAGGTCTGCAAGTTGATACCAACCGCTTGCGATGCCGTTCACGGGGTTTTGTCGCCTGTATACATCAGAGTAATGGTCGAAGATCAGGCACGAATAGAGAAGGCGGTAAAATCGATCTCGGGCACTATGATGCCCTCGATGCTCAGCCAGCAGGCGAATCAACCCCGTTATGTCAGTCTGCTTGAGAAACGTAAAGGTTTCCACCGTTGTTTGAGGCAAGCCCTTGGTCAATCGCATTGGCGTCTTCTTTCGTTTACAACAGCGATGGCCTCCCCCAAGACACGGGAACTATTCCCTTTCACTTCGGGTCATAGAATCTCACGTCGAGAAAGGCTGCTCGGCACTTCCAGACCCGTTTCTCAAGATCGTCTTTCGGCTCGGGAGCGTTCCACCAGTTTGAGTCGGTGATTCGTTGAATGACTTTTTCCCAATAATCGTCGAGGTCAACACTCTTCGGGATATCAAAGGCTTCACAGAGCTTGTCACGGTTCTTGCTGTCGAGGCAAACGAAGTAGTCAGGTCGCTTCATAGCCAACAGCCGGGTGGCGGTTGCAATACCAGACTTATCAAAAGACTTCTGAAACCTTGACACATACTCATCGAAGTGTTCTTGAGACACCAATCCAGTCAAAGGGATTTGATCCAAAGCAGCAGAGATGTCCGAAGAGTTTTGGTTGACAGCCTGCATGAATAGGCCGTGCCCCCTCATGCTGCCGAACCATCCCCAGTCTGCATCCGGCTCACTGCCAAATCCGGCAATGCGTTTTCTGTTTTCATCTACCATGTCACCGAAATGTAAATGCTCGCTGAATAACTTCCGGGCTTTTTCAAGTACGACGAGCCGTCCAGCCGTAGTATGTTCTTGATCCTCTTTTACCGAGTTGAAGTAGTCGTCCCAGTCTTCCACAAACAGAGGGACATCCAGAGGCGAACGTTTTCCTTTTTTCTTTTCGGGAGGGCTGTAGCTTCCTGACAATGGCCCGAGGCGTTTCTGTTGCCGTTTCCAAATCGAGCGGTATGCCGCCAACTCCTTATCACTCAGGGTTTTTCCACTCACCATCGCCTCGTCCAGCGCCAACAAAATCTCCCGATGATTTGATTCCGCTCCAACATCTTTGTTGCTGAAGAGGCAAGCATGTTCGGTGTTTGCATGGAAGGCCGAATGTGTGAAGTTCGGACTCCCAGTAATGCACTCCCAGTTCCCGTCACCGAGATCAAAGTAGTACAACTTGGGATGGAACACACCGCTGGGGTTCATGACGAATCGAACATCATCATGTCCCATGAAGGCTGCGATGAAATCCGGGTGCGTTTGATAGAAGTGGATGCCGATTGTCAACTGGTGGATTTTTTCCGTGTGTTTGACCAAGTGGTCGAACAGAGGAAATCCGTGAGACGCCCAAGCTACAGACCAACGAAGTGATTTGCAGTGTTGAATCAGTCGCTTGAGTTCGGCTTCTGTGTCCTTTGAGCGTCTCAGGAACTTCATGGAACTACGCCTCCACGGTGACTTGCTGGTCGCTCGCCGCCGTTGTTAGGAGGCGCTCGATGTACGTTTTCTTGTCTTCCTTCTGGAACAGGACATGTGACTTTGTGAACTGCTCTTTCGTCAGGTCTTCCGTCCACCACCGGACTTGCTGGAAGGGCGTGTTTGAGATGATGAACGAGTTCAGGATCACGTTGGGATCGCCGAGGCGATCCTCCAGTTCCTTGATTGTCCGGTAGAAGCGAATCTTGGGATCGTCTGGGCCTTCGAGGTTTCGGATGCCCTTGGGATCAACGAACGTGACGTACTGCTTACCGTCTACCAGCAGCCAGAGAAGGAAGTCGGGGTAGAAGTTTCCAGCCTCGAAGAAGCCGATGCCTCGGCCACGGCTCATGTTGCGGAGCAGGTAGAGTTCCCGGTCATCGAAGAACGAGTTGTTGTCGTCATAGAATCTGCGAAGATCGGTGACGAACTCCTTCTCACCTTCGTTGAGTGAGACTGGGCTGACATCCACGAAATCGCTCTTGACGTGAAGGAGTGGCTGGTAGAGATGCTGGCCAAACGAATACGCCATGCACGATCCGAACGGCCAGTCCTTTAGCACCCCTGCATCGAGATCGCTCTGAATACCCTTGAGTTGATCGACGATCTGATCCTGTGACTCGTCAATCAGCAGCCGGTATTCAACCTGAAGGTTAGGATCGTCCTCGGTCAGAGTGTGGTATTCGTAGAAGTCCGACTCCCACTCCTGTTTCTTGTTTTTGTAGTAGCGGTCGGCGTATTTCTTGAGCAGGGCGACGGCGATCTCCTGCCAGCGTCGTACCCGGTCAAACTGCGTGAACTCCAATTCCTCGGGCGGAATGAAGAGCTTGTACCACCGGGAGTCAAGCAGAAGTGGAACGATACTGTCCCGGTGCAGGTTCAGGTTGTACCACGACCGCTCGTTCTTGAAGTGCTGAAGCTCAAACCAGATGGCGTCGATGTCCATGAAGGCAAGGTGACGTTCCTCCAGCTTGCCTTCGTGCTTCACCGCCGAGTCTTCGGTCTTGGCCACGCCCTTGCTCTGCTGAGCCTGAATCTTGGGATACCAGTTCAGTGAAATCGGATGACGCAGTAGACGATCTGGTGGCTCAGCGAGTGTGGGCTTCGGGCCGTGCAGCTTGAAATCTTTGCCTTCCTCGATCCGGACGCTGGTGAGCTTCTTCCCATTCAGGTTCTTGACGACCGGCAAGATGAACTCGATCCGCTCTTCATTGCCGGGAAGACCTTCTTCTTCGAGGTACTCCTTGAACTGCCGCATGTAGTCGGCCCGGATACCGAAGATGTTCAGCGTTTCCAGCAGGTGAATACGGTCAGGCCGACTGACACCTTCAAGTTGGCTACTGCGTTTCAAGGTCATGCCGTGGCCCTTCAGACGTACACCACGACCGAACAACTGGATGATCTCTGAGCCTTCTGTGCGACCGATGTTCATCAGTCCCATCGTGCTGACTCGCCAACTGTTCCACCCTTCGGTGAACTTCTTCGATCCGATCAAAACATTGACCGTCGAGTCGTCTTCGTTGAGACCTCGGAAGAGCGAACCTGAGAACTCCTTCTCGTCCACGTTCAACAGGTCATGCTCGTCGCAGAGTTTGCATAAGCTGGTGGCGTCACCGACGTTGATGAGACCAAAGGGTTCGTTCTCACCGAGGCGTAGAGCGATCTCGCCATCCGTGCCTTTCAGGTTCTCGACATGCAGGGCAGCTTGGCTGGACGAGTTAAACAACACCTTCAGGATGTCGTTGTAAATCTCCTCGCCGGACATCCCAGACGAGATCAGGTGTGGAAAGGCGGTGGCGAAGATTTCGTTGCCACGCTGGTCGAGTAGGCCGGGCCTGCCGCTGAGCAGCCGCTCCAGCAGGGTGATCGAATCTCGCTTTTCCTTCACGAACTCGGCCAGCGTCAGCAGGATATCCACCACATCAGACACCTTGCGCTTGTTCTCTGATCGCACGGCATTCACGCTACCGCCGACGAAAACCCACAGGGGCTTCTCCAGCAGGAAGGGGCGGAACGTGTTCGGGTTGTCTGCGTAGAGCTTTTGCTGCTGGTAGAAGGCAACGAGGCAGGCCGTCAGGTACAGGTTGCGGCGTTCCTCGTCGGAGTCGTCGGCGAGGTTCAGGATGCGGTAATCCTTCCCGAAGCCGTCCCGGTAGAAATACTTGTACGAGTAGTCAAACAGGATGTTCTTGGCGTAGCGTGACTCAAGTTTCTTCTTGCCCTTCATCGCCTGCCCGAACGTGGCGGAATACTCAAACGAAAATCCACCTTCGCAAAGTCGATCACGAGCATCGATCCACGTTTCACCAGATGCACCTCGATGTCCTTCATCAACCAGTACAAGGTTGTTGCCCTCAAAGGCGTCGATGGCGACCGTCTTCTGCCCCATCTCCTCTTTGAGTTTGGTGACTTCGATGATCTCGACTGACCGGCCCGAGAACAACGACCGAGACTCTTTCGAGAACAGGTCAGCGTCCATACCCGAGGCGTGGAACTCTTCGAGGTGTTGCTTTGACAAGCCCTCGTTGGGCGTCAGCAGGATGATCCTGTTGAGTCCCTTCTCTTTGTCGTGCAACTTCAGGTAGTGCTGGTACTGGAGGATGTTGACGTGCATCAGCAGCGTCTTGCCGCTCCCGGTGGCATTCCAAAAGGCCAGCTTCCGCAGGTCATTTGGCTCGTAGGCCGGTAGCTGTTCCTTTGTGGTTTTTCCCTCATTGAACTTGGCGACATGTTGGTTCAGGTCGGCCAGCAATTTATCCGGGTCACGGAAGAAACGATCGAGATAGACTTCGGTGAATAGCAGCGACAGATATTGGAAATACTTCCACTTCAGCGGCTCGGCTCGATTCTCGCTGAGCGTCAGCGTGTGCTTAACGATGTTCTGGTCGTAGCCGAGCAGCGTGTCGCCGGGAAACTCTTCGTAGTCCCAGAGCAGCTTCAACTCTTTGTGGAATGTGTGGACGTTGTTCTCGTCCAGTCCCTCAAGATGGAGAGGCTTCAATCGCTCGGCAAGTGTGTCGAAGTCGCCGACATCAAACAGAGACAGCATCCACTGATTCAGAACGAGTTTTTCGTCGAACCGAAGCGCTGGTGTTTCGTTTTTCTTGGCTCGTTTCTTTGCCATCAGGAATTCCGTTCGCTCCACATCTCGTAAATGTCTCTCCGGCGCTGAAAGGCTTCACTGCCCCCTTCCATGATTGTCACGATAGCCTGTTGCTGGTTCGGGCAATCAATACTTCCCAGTGCGACTTGAATGTCCTCTTCACAAGTACATGACATAATTTGTTCTGAGTCGCCGAGAACTGGAATGTTCGGATTGTGAGTCGCAAAGACAAACTGCGTCTCTGGCTTCAATCTCCGAATCAGCTTGATGACATCATCGTAAATCGTCTGGTTGTCCAAATCGTCTTCGGGCTGGTCGATAATCACAACATCGCTATCTCGTTGACTGAGGACGAAGAGAATTAGCGCTGAAGCCCGCTGGCCCAGCGAATGACTCTTTAGCTTTTTGCCGTGATACTTGATCGTGTAGCTATTTGGCACTTGCCAAGTTAGAAGTGATTCAAGATTCTCGTCGAACCACTGTTCAAAGGTAGCCGCTGAATTCCCGAGAGTTGTCCGTGCAGCTTCCATGTCCCGATACACTGCCGCCCCATCGACAAACTTGTCAGCGATGAGTTGCAGCTTATCTTTTCGTATTTTGCTGCCCTTGAACGTGTCAACCAAATAGTTCAGAAATCCTGCCTTATCGCCCCGGTAGCCGATTTCGATTTGCAGGGCGGTCTCCTCCTTGTTGATCGCTTGAAGCCTTTGCTCGATGAGCTTGAATTCCTTGTGATATTCGTCAGTTAGGGTGACGAGATGCTGCAACAAGAGCTTCTCGATTGCTGTCTTGTCATCTTTCTCTTTCTTAACTTGCTTCAGTTCGTCTTCGGTCTCGTCGATGATCTTCTTCAATTTAAGAATGTCGTCAGGCTCGACGGATGTTGCCCCCTTGTCTTTCAACTCCTCCAAGAGCTTTCGAGATTCTTCGGCGAACTCTTCCTTCAACTCATCCTTCGACTTCTCAAACTCTGCTGCCAATCGATCTAGTTCACCCGAAGTTGCCGTGGCAGCTTCGACGTGTGACTTGACCGTTTCAAATCCCTCTTGAATCTGGCCAAACGTTTTCAGAAAGTTGGCGAAAAACTCAGCGTTATGTTCGGATTCGTAGCTGGAATGTTCTGCAAACTCAGGTTCATACTCTTCGACCATCTCGTTCAGAGATTGCAGGTAACGCTCAACGAGAGTCGTGACCTTCCCAACGAAATGTGAATCAGAATTGTAAGCAACCTGCTTTTTCAGCTTCTCTTCGACCCCGTGATCCTTGAACACTTTGAGGCGATGTTGGGCGTCTTGCTTTTTGGCAAGGACTTCTTGCTCACGATCCGCCGCATTGGAAAGCTTCTTCAGCTTTCCCACGGTTTCTCGGACTTGCGATTGGCGTTCAACGATTGATCGCCGAACACCTTCAAGTGCTGGGCCTACCAGCTTTTCAACCAAGTCCTTTTCAAAGCCGGGGTCTTTGCTGGACAAATCCTTTTGGCCGAAGTAGATCGGCTTGTGGAGAATTGTCTCTTGGATGCTGATGCCCGGCTGCACGTCACCTTCGATATACACATCGGGCTTCTGTCCCAGTATTCGTCGAATTTCGTACTTCTTTCCATGACGGTCGGTGACTCCCAGAGTGATCTTGCCACCGCTTCCGAGTGCGTGCCGAATTGCACCTTCCTTGTACCCGTCCTTGTCAGCGTTCTCAGGCAACTCAATCCCCAGAGCGTATCGAACACACTCAATGATCGATGACTTGCCACTGCCTCGTATTCCGATGAGCGTGTTCAATTCAGGCGAAAGATCAATGTGAATCCCATCCAATCGGCTGCCATGAAATTCAACCCAATCAATTCGAGAGTGCTTTGAGACGGGCGGCTCTGTTGAAACACGATGTTCGTAGTCGAGCAGTGCGAATTTGACCGCATCAAATGTGAATGCGCCGAGTTTCAGGTAGCACTGTTTACCTTTGCCGATTTCTTCGATGCTCTTGCAGTCACACCCTTCAACTTCGGCAGGATAGAAGTCGCCAAGATGTCCCTGAACTTTGGTGCGGTCATCCCGAGTACGAACTTTCTGAAACCCGAGGCATCGTTTACGGAACGGTGGGTGTTTCCCAAGCTCTCCCAGACGGCCTCCTGCCAACTCTTTCCAGAGGCCACTACCGGCTTCGACGTGTGCAAAAACAATGAAGTAATCCCTCTGGAACTTGTCCAGTTCTCGGATTGTGTCATTTAGGTCATGGTTGGAGCGACCATTCTCGTTCTCGAAGTTGGCGATACCTGCAAACGTTACATCGAGAAAGTTTTGAATGTAATTCTTGTTCTCTTGATTCGTGATCCAGTCTGGTGAAAACACAATAAGCGTGTGAATTCCGTTCGCACCATCCTTGACCGACAATTCGACGCCGGGGAGCAACAGGATTTCCTGCTTCTTAGCTGCTTTCGCCAACGCCTTATATTCGTCACGGTCGAATTTGTTGTGATTGGTAATGACGCCGACACGAATTCCCGCCGTCTTCATCGCATCAACATAGTTGGACACAAACTGCGACTCGTCGCCGTTGTACTTGAATTCCTTGTCCGCTTTCGTGTGCATGTGAAAGTTCGCACGCACCCATGTTGTACCTTGGTCAAACACGCCTTTTGAATCACTCATCTACACGTCCTCCACGTTGAACATGAGGCGTCCGAACTCTTCTTCGGTGAGACGGACTTTCCATGTCTGGTCGCCACGTCGGAGGTTTTCAAGGTTGTTGTCGCCGTTGACGTAGATCAGGTCGTATTCCTGATCTTTGGTGTTGTAGTCCTGCTTCTTGAACCACTCATCGAGGGCGTCGTTGTCGATCTCGTCGAGGTTGCGCCACAGAACCAGCGCTCGGTCTCCATCCGGGTTCGTGCCTTCGACGACACGGACGCCTCGGATTACGTCGATGTGCTTGACGGTCAGGCCCAAGAGCCAGTTGAAGGTCTCGACCAAATCGACGTTGACCAGTTGGGTCTCGCCGTTGTGTTCGACTCGAAGCTTGTACTCATCAGGGTTGCGGAAGGACTCGACGTTGAGGAGCGACTGGCTGCCTCGGCTTTCCACGTCGAGCATGTACGAGAGGACGTACTGTTCACGCAGGTCGTCGTCCTGATCGAGTAGCGAAGCCTGCTGATCGCTTCGCTTCATTTCGAGGTTGTTGAGGGCGTCCTCGTAGGATTCGAGGCGGATGTACTTGATAATTCCTGAGACCGAAGCCGCTTCTGCTTCTGTGGCCAGCCGGGATGGTTGTCCGTCGCTCCATTCCGGCGTGAATACGACCTTTTTCAAGCGGGGGATCAGGACGGCATCCACATGCGTACCAACCTCGACCAGCACAAACTTGCGATGTCCACCATCTTGTTGGTTTAGACGAACCACTGCGTGCCCAGTTGTGCCCGAACCAGCAAAGTAGTCCAGCACGCATACATCGTTTTTGGAAGCCCCGGCAATGTAGATTGCGTCCACCACTGCATGGATGGACTTCGGGTATGAAAACACGTTGTCGCCAAACAGTGCCTTGATGACTGCTGTGCCGTGTTCTGTCGCCGAGTATTTTGGGTCGAACCACGATGATACAGAGACTACGCCGTTCTCGTTTGGCCGACGTTTGTAGTACACATAGTCTCGACCAGACCTATCTTTCCGCACGGCCAATTGGTCGAGTGATTTCATCACGGTCGCCCATTCCCATCGCCACGTCTTCTCATCACCGTCGTCATTCGTCGGCCATGCAACTGTTTCGTTCGGAAGCGACTCTTCTTTAACAAGCCATTCCTCCGCCTTCGGATTCCATTCCATCTTTGGCACACGGATCGAGTTCTCCGTGACGTAAATCGGATAGTACAACGCTCGCCGGGCATCTCGGTCAGAGTTCGATCCTTCTCGACGAAGATTTCGCCACTCAAAAACACCGTCTTCATCCGTTTGATTGAACCGAGCCATCTGATCGTCTGTTGGTGGCATTCGACTGATAGACGCCTCGAAAGTGTTTCCAGCAAAAAGGAGATACTCGTGGGACACCGAGTAGCCTGCTTTGGTCGGGCGACCAGAAGGATTCGAGCGAACGCAGAACGTTCCGAGCAATCCACCTGAAAAGTTGTTCTCAAGCAGGAAGTTCAACTCTCGTTGTTGCTCGTCATCGATTGCACCGACTAAAACGCCGTCATCGGTGAGAAGTGGTGCGGATGCTTGAAGCCGATCTTGCATCAGGGCGACCCAACTCGACGATTTGTAGCCATTCTTGTAGTTGATGGCGGACGCATCAGTGTTGTAAGGCGGATCGATGTAGGTGCATTTCACCCGGCCTCGAAAGCGACTTTTCATCAGTGCGAGAGCTTGAAAGTTCTCACTGCATACCACCGTTCCACGCAGCGTTTCTTCGAGGTCTGATGTCTCTTGTAAGATGCGGCGCTTGAACTGCTCGTCGAAATAGCGTGTGTCCACGCTTAATGTCGGGTATCCCTTGAGAAACTCGACACTCAGCGGTTCGGAGTACCCCGGCCCATTCAAGTCTTTTTCGATTTTGTCAATGGCGAACAATCTCACCCACTCCTCCCGCTGGGCATCGTTGGCGGCGATCTCCGGGTAGAGTTTCTCGGGCACACGGTCGAGTGTGATGCAGTAGTTCGTCTCGACCACGAACTTCTTCTTGAGCCACAGCTTCTTCTGGAAGTTCTCCAGTTGTTCGAGGAACTGGATGATCTTGTGGGCGATCTTGCGAATCACCTTGATCTTGCTGAGGTACTGCTCGACTCGGGGCACGGTGTCGTGTTCGATGTCGTCGAGGTGCATCACCTCGTTCTTGATGTAGAAGTCGAGTTCCCGCCGAAGGAAGCCACCCAAGTCCTTGTGGATGAAGTAGTCGAACGTGTTCCGGGCGGTGTACTGGGTGAGGTGCTTCTCCAGCACCGTCCGCTTCGGGTTCGACTTGGTGGGGGCAGGCTTCGATAGCTCCCGTGTCCACTCCTCGAAGCCTTCGGATTTGAGAACTCGCTCGATGGCTTCCTGATTCAGAGCGTCCTGTTTCTTCTTGCCGTTGTCGGACTTGTACTCGAACCGGATGAAGAGTTCGCCGTTCTCCTCGTAGATCGGGTCTTCTTCGCAGATGACGAAACGACGTTCCTTACCAGCCTGCTCTTTCTTGTTGTCCTGCTCCGACGAGGCGGCGACCAGATGGACACGCACCCGCTTGCCCGAGGGCATGGTGAAGATGTAGTCACGGAAGTATTCGCTGCTCTTGACGTAATACTGGTCGTGGTTGGCCCAGTGCAGCTTGACTTCTTCGCCCTCGTAGGGAATGGCGTAGACGCCTTCCTTGTACCGACGCAGGGAAATGAAGTCGCCCTCGTGGTAGTAGCGGCGGAAGAAGTTGAACAGGTGGCTGAAGACCTCATTCTCCAACGCCGTGACATCGACGCTGGAGTCAGCCATCTGCTCACGCAGTTCCTTCACCTTCGTCGTGGTCTCGGGATCGACGCCCAACCCATTGGCCTGCTCGATGGCCTTGTCGAGTTCCTTCTGAAGCGTGGCCTTATCCGCAGACTTGTAGTGGCTGAACGCTTCCTTGACCTGCGGTAGCAAGTCCTTCTCCAAGAAGCGGACGACCTCATCCCGCTTCTGGTTCATGATCCGGTAGATGCCGAAGTCCAAGTCGGCCTGATCCAGTTGGAACAGTTCCTCAAGGAGTTTCTGAAGTTTCTCGAAGTTCGTGGCCACGGTGTGATTACCTTTTTGTATCGTTACTCGATGCCTTTGGAGATATCGATGCTGATGCGATGATCGACGGCGAATCTCCGGGCAAGCATGTCTTCCTGTGATGGCACCAAAATGATTTGTCGTTGTGAGTCGTAGTACATGCCTCGAACGCCAAGGGTGCAAACGACGAACTGATCGGCGAGGATGTCTCCAAGTCCACGAACTGCGTCATCACTGACGCTTCGCAGGCTCTCCCCTGTGTTGAGCAATTCAGACGACCTGATTGCTCGATAGCCGTTTCTGCTGTATTCGACGACGAGAGATTCGTTCGGTGTGATCTCTTCCATGTGCTTCATTTCTTGGATGAGCAATTTCTTGTCTTTGTTCTTCTCCATTTTCGCTTGGAAGAGCATCCCCTTGCGCCACAGTGCGCCGTTGCTGAAGTCTTCGACTTCGATCTGGAAGAACCCATCTGCTCCAACCGTGTTTTCAGCGGGATTTGGGCCACGCCCTCTCAGTTTTGTAGACGTGATTCTCCACTGCCATTTTGAGTCGTCTATGTAGTGAGTGCGTGTTTGCGATCTAGTAGTCCTCAGCCGCTCTCCGAGTGCGCCGGTAACAGAGTCTTCGTCCATCATTGCGGAGTCGAAGCCTTCTTCCGCCACCTCACAGTTTGTGCGCAAGTGTTGTTGAATATCTCTTACTACCGCATCTGGAACGACCCCTTTCATGTCACCTCCCACTGGATCGTGAAAAGGTGGGTGCTGTGCGTCTTCTGTGTCATTCGTTTCTGAAGTCCAGCGATCAGATCGTCACGCTTGTCGGCGATCTCATCTTCGATCTCGAAGATTTGCTGGCGTTGCCTTCGCTGCTTCTTCTCCAAGTCACGAAGCTTCTGCTGGAGTTCGTTCTGCTCATCGAGCGTGGTCGCCAAGCGTGACTGCCGCCGCACAGCCTTGATCTGCGCCTTGGTGTCGGCCAAGTCTTTCTCGGCGGCGACCACCATGTCCTCGGCCCACTTCTCCAGACGCTCTCGCTCCTCGTGGAACAACGTGTTGTTGTCCTCCAAGGAGCAGGCAGCCACGGCGTCGGCGTGCAGTTTGGACTCGACAGTGAGCCGAGTCTCGGCGTCTTCGGGGAGGCCGTCAACGGGTTCGGTTGTTGCCGTGCAGTGGAATAGCTTCTGGCAGGTCTCCTGATCGAGCGACTTTCCGGTGTCGTCCATCGCTGAGAACAGCAGGTACTCTTCCCGGTCGAAGGAATCAATGGTGAGGTACTGAAGAGTCATCCAGCCGGACTTGCCCTTGAGGGCTTCGACCACGGAGACCTTCATTGGATAGTTCGTCACATCGAACGTGACTTTTGCCATCGGGGTCTGGGCCTGCTTGCCTGTGTCGATGCTCCACTCGCCCAGAGGATGCGAGAGTCGGTACAGGAAGTCGCCGGTGACATTGTGATGCTGCTTGGAGATCAGATGGTACGTTCCGGGCCGACATTCGCTGACAGGCGATTGCCGCAGATCGAAGGTCAACTGGTCGTCGCAGAAGGTGGCGTGGCCATCCAGTACAACTTTTGTAAGCATCCAGAACTGGCGACCGATCCGGTCGAGGTTGGCTCGGGCATCGTCCAGCCGCATCTTCAGTCGGGCGTGAACATCCTCGTCGAAATGCTCCATGAGCATCTGCCGGGTCTCGTCCATCTTCGACTGAATGGTCTCGTCCATCTCGGCCTGAAGCTGCTGGAAGGCGGTGTCGATCTCTTCCGGCGTGCGGCACTGCTGGTAGATGGCAAGGATGCGTTTCTCGAAATCGACGCCGGACTCGATCTGCCCCAACACTTCGTCCGAAGCACCGAAGACACCATTGAACAGGTTGAACTTCTCGGAGAGAAGCTCATGGACTCGCCGGTCAGCCTCGTTGCGCTCATTCAGGAAGTTGATGACGACCACATCGTGCTTCTGGCCGTAACGGTGACAACGACCGATTCGCTGCTCGATTCGCTGGGGATTCCACGGCAGGTCGTAGTTGACGACCAGAGAGCAGAACTGCATGTTGACACCTTCCGCTGCCGCTTCCGTGGCAATCATGATGGTGGCGTTGTTTTGGAAATGCTCGATCAGCGCCGTGCGACTGTCGATGGGGCGAGAGCCTGTGACTCTGCCAGTACCAGCGTTGTCCTCGATCCACTTCGTGATGATTTGACGAGAATCAGAATCGGCGTTGGTGCCATTAAACAGGACAACCTGACCACCGTATCCATTCGATTCGAGGAAGTTCTTCAGGTAATCCTGCGTTCGACGAGACTCGGTGAAAATGAGTGCCTTGCGGTTGGCACCCATCTTGTCCATCTCGGCGAACCCTAGTTCAAGAGCTTGCTTAAGTGACCGACTCTTCGTGTCGATCCCAATGCTGCGTGCCCATTGTGCGTACCGAGTCAATTCGTTGATCTCGTCGTTCAGCTTGGGCAGGTCGATCTGAACTTCGTCCTCTTCTTCTTGGTCTGAAGTCCCTTCGAGAGTCTCATCGAGGTAGTCATCTTCGAGTTCTTCGCTTTCGATCAGTACTTCCATGAACTCCTCATCGTCTTCTTCCCGCTGGGGAGCATCTCGCATCTCTTCCAGCCGGGACTTCATGGTGTCCAGCGTGTTGGCGATGGCGTGCGAGGACGAGGCCAACAACTTTCGCAGGATGAGCGCAGTGAGGTGACGCTGACGATGGGGGACAGAGTAGGTCTCCTCCCGGTTCAGAAAGTCCGAGACGGCTTCGTAGAGCTTCTGTTCGTCGTCGGTCGGTCGAAACCGGACGGTGAACGGGATGCGTTCGGTGTACTGGATGTACTCGGTGACTTGCCGCCTGAGCGTCCGCTTGCAGAAAGTTTGGATGCGAGTGCGAAGGGCTTTGAGATCAGCACCGGCGTTGGTGTACTGGGTGCGGAACGAGTTCACATCCCCGAAGATCAAGTCGTCGAGGATCGTGGAGAGGCCGTAAAGTTCGAGTAGCGAGTTTTGGAGCGGGGTGGCCGTCAGCAGGCACTTCTTTCGCTCCTCAATAGCCCACTTGATGTTCTGGCCCATCTTGTTGCTGGGACGGTAGGCGTTGCGAAGCTTGTGGGCCTCGTCGATGACCACGAGGTCGTAGGGGACGGCTCGGATGTCTCCACGAAACCGGCTGGCGAAGTGGTACGATGTGATGACCGCCTTGTCGCTGGCGAAGGGTGTGGCGTTGCCACTGCGCACAGCCTCCCGGTAGGTCTTTGAGTCGAGGATCACACTGGGCAGGTTAAACTTCTCCTGAAGCTCCAGTGCCCATTGCTTCCGAAGGCTGGCCGGACAGATGATGAGCAGCTTTCGTTTTCGCTCGGCCCAGTGCTGGCAGAGAACCAGCCCTGCTTCGATCGTCTTTCCGAGACCGACCTCATCAGCCAGCACGACGCCCTTCGAGAGTGGGCTTCGCAGGGCGAACATAGCCGCTTCGATCTGGTGAGGGTTCAGATCGACACAAGCGTCAAACAAGGCCATCGACAAACGATCCACGCCACCCGGCTGTGCCTGCCGGGTCAACTCGTGCGCAAAGTATTTGGCGTGAAAAGGGGTGGTCATGTGACCGTTTCCTCTGCCTTCCCAAACGATTCTCGTGATCTTAGCTCTACTTCGGTGGTTCTCGCCTTCCCTCCTGCAACTGGAGCAGCAACGCATCAAGGTCTTCCTTCTTGAACAAGCGATACCCATTCACCGGATGACGATGTGCGGCGATCTTGCCAGCGTTTTCCCAGTTGCGAAGCGTGTTCGGCGAGACCCCGAGATACTCGGCGGCTTCCGAGATTCGCAGGAAGTCCCGCAGGTTATCCACAGACATTCTCCTCGGACGTTACCGGCCCGCCCCAAACAAGCGAACAAAAACTACTACGTTGCTAAACCTTACCAAAGTGCGTTATACTTGTCGATCAGGTAGCCCATTTTTCCCGGCGCTGTTTCGATGAACGGAGTAACAGTCGATGGCAAAAAATGTTCCAGCAACAAAGTTCACCGAACTCAGGGGGCTGGATCGCATTTCGCACATCACGCACGAGATGAATTGCCTGTTTCGGCCTCTCTCGCAGGATGATGTCGGTATCGACGGTGAGATCGAGGTTGTAATCTCGAAGCCGGATGGAAGCGGCTTCCAGACCAGCGGCGGAATCATCAAGGTTCAAGCCAAGTCTGGCACTAGCTACATCAAGAAGGACGACGGCACGAAGTTCGCAACGCCGGTGAAGCTGGAAGACCTTCAATACTGGAATAACTGCACATTCCCGGTCTTTTTCATCGTCTACCACCCCGAGGACGACGCCCTTTACTACAAGGAGATCAAGTCGTACATCCAAGCGACGGCAAATGTGTGGCAGAATCCGTTGGAGGTCGTTTTCTACAAGAACTCCGACCTGTTTTCTTCCGAGGCAAAAGACTCGGTGTGCCATCATGCCGCCGTCAGTCCCCCTCGACTTTCTTTTGATGAGGAGGAGCGGCTTTATTCCAACCTGCTTCCCGTCAAACGTCTTCCCAAAACGATAACATTTGCGAAGACACGACGGAGTGCCCACGGTCGCATCAAGGAGGAGGTCGAGGGATACACGCCACCATTTTGCATCCACGAACGATTCCTTTACACACTTTCCGACCTGCGAAACGAGCGGAATGTTCTGCGGGAATTCTGTGACGTTGACACCATCGACGACATCCCTGTCACGGATTGGCTGGGCGAAGACGAACTAAGAAACAACCTTGTCTTCATGTTCAACCAGTTGTTTGGAAGCCACTGCTACAGATGTGGCTTGGCTTACAACCGTGACTTTCGGCGAACGTACTTTCCACGGGAGACAACCAACGACAGAGATGACAAGTTCGAGCGGGTGTGGACGAGTCCACGAACGAATCGCTCTGACAAGCGCACAGTCGCCCAACGCTACGAGTACGGAAGTTTTACATTTTGGCGACACCTCGCCGCTGAGTTCTCTTTCGTCGAGTTTGGCGGGAAATGGTTTCTTCAGGTCACGCCGAAGTACCTATTCACTGACGATGGGAAAAAGCCCTCCAACCCTGACCTTGTAGGCCCATATACAACTCGCAAGAAGTCTCAGGAACACAACCCTCAAGTCCTGAATCATGTGCTGTTCTGGGCGGTAACTCTAGCAGGTGATCGAAAACAAATTGAGATGACGCTTTTCGGTGAAACACTTATTGTGATTGAGATTGAACCAATTACGACCATTGCGCCATTTGCAATTCCCTATGACCCGGCTGTTCATGTGGAGACTCCTCCATCAGCACAGATGACGCTCTTTGGCTTCGAGCAATTGGAGGAAGACGGCGATGAGTATTAGCGTTGAATACCTTCCTGAACCGAAGCTTCAATTCGGTGACTATTTCGAGCATCAGGACACCAAAACGGGCCTTGCCGAGTTTGGGCCATTTGGGAAAAGCATCGCCGGTCTGCACCCCTCTGAGGTGAAGTTGGGATTTATTGGAACACGAGAGACAATTGCAGGGGCGAAGGAATGGCTCGAAGAGTGCGGGACTGAAATTGAGAGCGAGAATAGCAAAGTCATTCGCCAGAAGATTAAAGAGGTTGATAATAGCCCAAGTCTCTTTGGTGATGGGATTTTTGAGGACGATCACATCCACGAACCACTCGTTCGGCTCTATAAGATCCTCAACCGTGACTTCATTGGTTTCTCGAAAGAATCCGAGTTCGAGTGCTGCTTCCAAATGAATGAACGGTGGGACAGGACTATTCGCCCGGATGAGATTGGAAAGACCCTTGCCATCGAGGACAAGCAAAGAAGAATCTGGGAGCTTGTCGAAATCTTCAACGAGAACATTCGCAGTCTTGCTGAGACCAGTCCCGCCCCGGACATCATCGTGTTGGCGCTAACGCCTGAGATCGTTGACGAAGCCTACACCGTACAGGTGACAGGCAACTTCTATCTGAATTTCAGACGGGCGATCAAAGCGAAGGCAATGCGATGGGGAATTCCCATTCAATTGATTCAACGAAGTACAATTCTGGGTAAGAAACCGAAAGGTCGACGCCTTCCGTTGCAAGAGAAAGCAACTCGTGCTTGGAACTTTTGCACCGCACTGTACTACAAGGCTGAAGGAATCCCTTGGTGTCCGGCATCGGTTGAGAAGGACACCTGCTTCATGGGAATCGATTTCTTTGTCGCACAGGAGACCAGCGATACGTTGACGATGCGAACCAGTGTGGCTCAGGCATTTGACTATCTCGGGCAAGGTCTGGTGCTTCGTGGCGATCCGTTCGAGTGGGATTCCGAGCAGCATGGAAAGACGCCGCACATGACACAGGAGGGTGCGTACCGACTGGTGGCGGGCACGCTGAAAGAGTACATCCGGGTGCGAGGCACGCCACCGAAGCGGGTCGTGGTTCACAAGCCCTCACGTTTCTGGGGCAGCGACCACGGCGAATACAACGAGCTTGACGGATTCGTGGAGGGAATCCACTCGGTGTTTCCGGGTTGCGATTACGACCTTGTGACGTTAGCTCGCTCACGGGTTCGGCTCTTTCGGGAGGGACAATATCCACCAGCCCGAGGCACCTATTTCTGCATTGAGGACGAGGCACACTTTCTGTACACGATGGGTTTCATTCCGTACCTCGAAACGTATCCCGGTAGCTACATCCCAGAGCCGTGGCAGATCATCGAACGCTACGGGAGCAGTTCCCCGAAGGACTTGTTTCGTGAGGTGCTGGAACTAACCAAGATGAACGTCAACAACTGTTCGTTCGCCGATGGGACGCCGATCACACTGTCATTCTCGGAGAAGATCGGAGAGATCATGAAGCATGTGTCGGAGGAGGACACAATTCAAACCAGCTATCGTTTTTACATGTAGGGGCGCACATGCCAAGAATTTTCGTAAGCCATGCCGCAAAAGATGCCAAACTCGTCGAGAGCTTTGTAGACCTTTTGCAACTTGGTGTAAACGTCCATCCCGATGACGTTTTCTGTTCGTCCTTGCCGGGCATGAACATTCCGAGCGGCGTTGCGTTTGCGAACCACATTAAGTCACAGATCGCTTCCCCGGAGATTGTGCTTTTGCTGATCTCGCCAGAATTCCTCAAGAGTCAGTTCTGCAACAACGAGGTTGGAGCGTCATGGGCGCTTTCTCTGCCTATCTACCCATTTCTCGTTCCGCCAGTTGGCTATGGAGATGTTAGAGGTGTTCTGGATGGCGTACAGGTCTCAAAACTTGACGATAAGGAGAAGTTGAACGATCTCCGTGACGACCTGACCGAAAAGCTCAACTTACGGGCATTCCGAACAAGCCACTGGGAACGCAAAAGAGACAGGTTTCTGTCGATCTTGAGCAGCGGTGTAGTGGACGAAGAAGGTTCGTCTCCTGTTAACGCCGCCGCTTCCAGAACGCAGGTCATCTCGTCAACTGGGGCTTGGCTAAAACTCGGGGACGACATTTATGAGTCAAAGTCGTTTCGACGCCACGGAAATAACTCCGTGAAAATCATCATCGAGTCCAGATGCCCCGAAGTGGATGCAGACCTCTCACGCCTGCGACCCAAAGAGCAAGGGTTTTCATTGGCCATGCTACCGTTTGCCTACAAGAATGAAGGGGGCTTCCTGAATATCAAGGAAATCACGTCTGCTTCCGAGGGCGACCATACAGTCTGGGATATTGATTGCCAGATCAACAAGGCAGAATCGAGCTTCTGGACGGAAGCCACGCACAACTTCGATGGCAAACATCTGACGCCAGATGACATTGCAGAACTTAAAGCTGGACGGGTACTCATCAATGATCCTCCACCTCCGAAACGGCGCAATCATGGATTCGGTCACGATCAAATGGAGTCGCTGATTGGCGGTGCGACGAATCAGGGCATCCGAACTGACGAATGCGTTGTGGCAAACGTAGTCAAACGACATGGCGGCGAGGAGTCGCTCATACGAGCAAGGTTGGAAAGCGTTTTCATCCTTAAAGCAGCGGCTATTGTCGAAAGCATCGTCAAGCTCATATTGTGTGCAAAGGACGACGGTATTGAGGTCGAGTTTGAGGGGCGTAGACCGCAGCGGTATCAGAACGAGGAAGCAGAGATCATTCGAGTCGCAGGCCGGTGCCGACTGGAGGAGTCATGAAACTCCTGTTTTTACACGGCTGGCACAGCGTCGTTGGTGGCGTGAAGCCGACCTTCCTCCAAGACGCTGGCCACGACGTGCTGAATCCTGCCCTAGATGACGACGACTTTGATCTCGCTGTTCGCACCGCTCAAGCCGAGTATGACCAGCACCAACCCGACGTGATCGTCGGCTCATCTCGTGGTGGTGCGGTCGCCATGAACATCAATGCGGGAAAAACCCCTTTGGTTCTCCTATGCCCAGCTTGGCGAAACTGGGGCACAGCCACGAAGCTCAAGCCAAATGCAGTGATTTTGCACAGCCGGGCTGATGACGTGATCCCTTTCGCCGACTCAGAGGAACTCGTTGCCAACAGCGATCTCCCTTCGGAATCGCTCATCGAAGTTGGCGACGATCACCGACTGGCCGATCCAGAGCCATTGAAGACGATGTTGATTGCCTGTGAGTTTGCATCACTGTCGAAGGACTGGTATTCGATTTATCAGTGGCCACGAACTTCCCGAGTTGGATACACCGAGTTGGTTTCATCGCTGATCTTGGCGTTTCAATCGCACATACAACTCATGGAATCGAATCTGAGACAGTCCAACTTTCGAGTACCCGATCATCGAGGTCAGGCGAAACTCCAGACCGAGATCACTCAGTTCACTGAAAAAAGATTTTGCCGTGCGCTCTACAATCATTCTTGTCTACCGCTTCTCGGAGATGTAATTGACTACGAAGTGCCATTGAAGGAGTCGCAGAATGCCTCCCACGGCGACATCGACTTGCTGTCGGTGAACGAAAACGAGGTGATGTTCATTGAAGCAAAGAAGCCAACATCGAACGAATCAATCCTCAAGGCCATCCTTGAAGCCTTCGTGTACTCGTCGCTCATTTCGATGGTGCGTCAAGCCTTCGTCCGAGAGTTCAGCTTGCATCCAAGTAGCTGTTTCGTACCACTTGTGCTGACATTCCCAATCGCTGCGTCAGGGCGGCAACTTGATACCATTGAGAATTTCCCTCGACTTCGACGACTTGTGACTGAACTTGATCGAATCCTCATTGATCGGGGAATAGAACGGCTGCGTTTTCTCGTCGTGGAAAACAGTCAGGACGAGCTTGAATCCTGTTTGACGACAGTTCGTGGATCGAATGGTGACGTAAAGGTCGTGTTCCAAGAGGGATTCATTCCTCTAATCACTAAGCGTGCCTTTCATGGAGCATGAGCTAGGAGTTCTTGAGAAAGTCATCCGCCATCACTGCCAACGGCGATCCCTCCTGAGCCGACTCTCGCCTCAGCACGACGTAAGCATCTTCAGATCGGCTGCTTCGCCACAGATTCGCCGCTGCAAGGAACCGCTCGAAGTCATCGTCGGATTCGAGCCGTGGTGACAATAGCGGGATCAAGTCGCAACTACTGTCTCCCATGACGTTCAAAGTGTTGATCGCCGTCACCCTTACGAGCCGATCTTCGTCGTCGGTAATCAAGGCACGCACGGCAGGCAACGCACGTTTGGCATCATCGAAATTCTCCTGAAGCAGTTGCAGGGCAAGAAGCTTCAGGTCGATGTTGCTATGCTGCAATCCCCAGATCAGCCCGTCGATCACGAGATCGCCAAAGCCATTGAGCGCAGCGTGGGCTTCGTCCACCTGAGACGGATTCTGCTGGTGTGTGCTGTAGAGCCAGAGGGTGTCTTTGATCTCGTCGAGGGTTGGCATCGAGGTATTTACGCTCCTTTATTGACTGATTCTCGCCACTTATGTCGCACGATTTTTAGGTCTGTTGGTAATGGGTCGCCGCTACCCGACAATCTTGGCAAATGAAAGCGTAGTAGATGCCCTCGGCGGCTGCGTAGTCCTCGTTGCTGATTTGAGCGATGAAGACCATTCTATGCTGGCACGACGGACAGCGAGGGTATTCGGCATCCTGTTCCCACGATGGATGTCCACCAACCTGTGAAAACGAGATCGGCATGTTTCGGTCAGCAGATTCGGTGATGGGACGTTGGTGGTCGCTCAGGACTAATGCGTTAGCTTTCGGAAAGTCCCAGTCGGCTGCATCATCAGGAAGGTAGTCGGGACGGATGTTCCCCGGATGCCATGATGTCCCTCCGCTCCAGTCAACCTGCGTGAAGACCATTCCGTAGCAGGTACACACATCGCAGGTCTCGATCCGCAGGCGACTCCCTTCGATCCCGATGGAGACAAGCAACGCATTGCTCAAGTCAAAGTCGAAAAGGGCAGTCATTCTTCGTCCGCACCACTGGCACGATGATTCGCTGGGAGCATTGATCTGAACTACGCCGGGGATGGCATCGGGATGATCGTGCGGAACAAGTGGGTAGGACTTGTTGAGGATCAATACTCGCCTTTCTCCGTTCTCCGTAAGTTCCCAGCCCGCTGAGTCGGCGTATTCGTGAGGCGGGACGTGAAGGGATTTGGACCACGAAGGAGGAGTGGCTCGCCAACTGTGAAAGGCTTGTTGCACATCGGGGTTGTCGGCCCAAGCAAGTGCCAGCAGCGACAGATTTACGTTCTCGGCCTCGCCATTATCGAGTTGTTCGATAATGAGGTTCGTCGCTTGTTGGTCAGCGCCGTGAAAAATTACTGGAGGGTAAAGCACGCCCTTCTGCGCCAGTTCGAGATGCAGACCAGAAAGACTACCCGGCTGGAAGCAGGCGAGATGAGAAAGGATGTCGCCGTTGCCGCTGTCCACGGCGAACCGAGTAAGCGTGCCGAACTCCTCGGACGAAAGCGAATGATAGGCTGCTGCGACATTTCGTTGGGCCGTGCGTAGCTTGTCCGCATTGCCAAAGTTTCGGCATTCGTGAAATGCCTTGATTGTCTCGATTCTTTCGTTCATCGCTTTGTCCTTTCTCTTGGTCATTATTGCCAAATGATTGCGTCCTTCCTACTGCGGGATGCCGTCTGCTACTCCAAGATTTGTATGGGCCATTTCCAAAGGAGATTTAGGCACCTGCAAGGTCGTCGTTCCGATTCAATCACTCAACGGAGACGACGATATGAACGCCAACGACATCCGCACCATCATCACGAACACGATCATTGAGTCGCTCGAAGCGGGCAACGGCAAATTTCCACCTTGGCGCAAGCCGTGGGCCGCAGACCCGAACGGCCTCGGGCTGGCGACGAGCCTCAGCACCGGCAAGCCTTACAACGGCATCAACCAACTGCTCCTCCAAGTGCTGGCGATGCAGCGGGGATACCAGAGCAAATGGTTTTCCACATTCCAGCAAGTCAAGACCGCTGGTGGCAGCGTGAAGAAGGGGGAGAAGGCGGTTCAAGTGGTTCTGTTTCGTCCGGTCTCTCGTGAACGAATGAACGAAAACGGTGAGCAGGTAGAAGACAAGTTTCTCGTGATGCGGACCTTCAGCGTCTTCAACGTGGAGCAAACCACGGGCCTCGATCAGTTCCGCATTGGCTTCGCCCAACCGTCTGACACGATCTTCGAGCGGTTTGAGGCGATGGACCGGCTGGTCGCCGCTGCCGGGATCGACTTGCGGCATGGCGGCAACCGTGCGTTCTACTCGCCGGGCATTGACTCCATCCAGATGCCCCACCGCCAACAGTTCGAGTCGAGCGAGACATACTACCAAACCCTCGCCCATGAGATGACCCATTGGAGCGAGTCACGGATCGGTTTCGACCGAGCGAAAGAGGAGAACGCCTACGCCCTTGGCGAACTCGTCGCCGAACTGGGGGCGTCGTTCCTGCTCGCCGAACTCGGGTTGCCTGCCAGCGAGAACATCGACAACTGCACCCGCTACCTCGACCACTGGCTCAAGGCGATGCGTGGGGACACGAGGTTCATTTTCAAAGCTGCGGCCACTGCATCGAAGGCCGTGGACTTCCTGCTAAGCCACATCCGCAAGGAAGCGGAGCAGCCTGTCGCTGAGGAGTTAGGCACCTGCTAATCGGCCAGTCCTGATCGGGACAACCGAGCAGAGCCACCCGAACAGTGATCGCACTGACGGTCAGGCTACGACGCAAGCGTGCAACAGGATTGCCACCACGACTGGCCAGCGTGGGACAGACACCACTGCAACAGCGGAGCCTCGATGCCTCATGCGGATCACCCACGAGCGGCTCGCTCGGTCTCTTTCATTCCAAAAGTTGCACTGGAGGTTCCATGTGTCAGGAGCAAGCGAAGCAGGAACACGACGACTACTGGCAGGCCGTTACAGATGTGGCCGAGAACGTGGTCGCCGATCTCGGAGACGACGAAGAAGACCGAGACGAACGCCTGACTCGGGTAATCGCTGAGAAGTGTGACCAGCACTATTACGTCATCGGCAATGAACTGTGCATCCACACCCTGAAGTATTCCGGCAACGCCTGCGCTGGGTTCTTTGACGGCACATTTGCGGCCAACCACTACGCCCGCAGCGCCGAGTTCCCGTTTACTGATCTCGCCGCTGACGCTTTCGAGGCGGACGTGACCGACACGGTGAAGGAACTGCTCTGCACCGATTAGGCACCTGCTAGTCGATCAGCCGAGCAGGAATCAGCCGGTGAACATCGACGATCTGTGGTCTTCCTGCCCATCACACGGAGACCCAGCATCCCTTGCTGTCACCGCTGACCTGCTCGGCCCTTTCACTAACCACATCACAGGAGACGAACCATGCTCAACAATGCCAAAGCTCTGCTTGCGAAAAGCTGGAAGAACGAAGCGACCGATCTACCTGTCGGTCGGCATGAAGTCAACGAAACCTTGCTGGTTCGTGTTCGGGGGCACATTGAGAAACACGACGATCAGATGATCGCACCCACGGTCTCCATCCCTATCGTCAGCGTGATGGCCTACTTCTGGGAACGTGCCGGTCTGGAGCGTGACGCCGCCATGACGATGCTGCGTGAGGCGATCACCGAGGCCATGCAGGAGAACCGCAAGGAAGACGCCGCAGTTCTGAAGAGGATCGAGGATGTCGAAGCAGCGATCAAGGCGGTGAAGACTGACCTGATTGCCTCGTTGCCCAAGATGCCTCGTGCCGGTCGGCTGGACACGAAGAACCTTTCTATCGACGTGCTGGCGCTGTCCTCCGAAGACGAGCCGCTGGCGGTCGAAGCTGCGTGAGCGTGAGTGGTGGTAGGGGCGGCAAAGGAGTGTCGCCCCTGCTTGTCTTAGGCACCTGCTAATCCGCCAGACAATCACTTACCCACTGACGGAGACAAGCACATGGCGAATCGACTTGGCGAACTCGACCTTGAAGAAGCAGCAAAGGAAGCGGCTGGGAACTGGGCACGCTGGGATTCCTTTGCATGGTTTCGTGACAGCGAACTGGAGCGACCGGAAGACTGGTTCATCTACTACGGCCATCACCGGGAGTCGGGCCTGTTGGACCAAAGCAACTCGGCACAGATCAGCAAGGCGTTGAAACCTTTCATCGACGCCGACGCCCCCAACGTGATCGAAGAAGATCACTCGCATTGGGCGGTCGGTTGGATCAAAGGCTGGTCGGTGCGGGTCTACCGGAATGGCCAGATCACCGAAGCGTTCAAGGTTCTCCACGGACTGCTAGAGAGGCTCTCGAATTACTCCATCCTTTGCGAGCATCACTACTCCGAGATGGAACTCGAAGCGACATGGGAAAACATCCCCCTCGCCGCCGCTGGCATCAAGGACGACTACGAAGACCTGCCGGATGACTGGGCAGATCAGGTCTACCAGTGGCTCAGCGACAACCGCTGTAACGCTCTTGAGAACGTCTCGGACCAAGGAGGTTGGCCCGATGAAAGCGACCTTCAAGCGGCATTCGATGCACTTGGCTACCAAGAGATCGAACCTGCCTGCTGAGTTAGGCACCTGCTAAGTCAGCGTCACCAACACCCAACAGGAGACCTGACATGGCTTGGGAAATCTCAATCACCGCTGAAGGCTGGCAGCAGATCAGGGACAAGCTCGACGACTGGGATCGGGCTGCCCTGATCGCTGCGATCACCGAAGACACGTTCGAGCGTGTCGAACAAGTCGCTGGCCATCATCACGCCCAGCGTGCCGCCAACGCCGAACGGAAACGGCTTGAAGATTTGCCGCAGGAAGTTTTGGCGGATCGTGCTTACGAACTTATCGAGAAGAACAACCTCTGTGACAACGGCGGCTTCGGGTACTGGGTGGACCGTGGGGGCTACCACAAGGTCTGGCTCGATTAGGCACCTGCTAGACCGCCATGACGAATCCAACTTTTGTAACGGAGACTCGAATGAGCCAAATCCAATACGCCGACGAAACCATCGGCGAATACACGCTGCACCGCCGCCCTGTTCCAAGACGAGGAATGCTGCAACTTGCTCCCGGTCAGGGCGCTGATGGCTACGGCCACAAGATCAGCACAGACATCTGCCTGAAGTTCGCAGGCGAGAAGCGAGAGCGACGAGTTTATTGCTGTTGCTTTTCCAACAGCGGGACGTGCTACGTCGTGGTCAACGGAAGAACGCTCTACCTGAAAACGCACTTTCAGGACGAGGTTCTGGACGATTAGGCACCTGCTAGAGCGACATCGAGTAAGCCAGCGAAGACACGGAGACAACCATGAGCGAAACCGAACCGATCATACCGACACTGAATCAAGTCGTCGGTCAACAACGAGCCGTGCGTGTGTTGAAAACCGCACTCGACGCCTACTGGAACGAACGATCCAAGACCGGCGAGGAAGATGCGTTCCCTCACGTTTTAATGACGGGGCCAAGTGGATGCGGGAAGACAACTCTGACCGAACTGATCGCCCGAGAACTCTGTACGAAAGTCGAAGTTCAGTTGGCCCAGAACATCACCAACATCAGCCAGATGCAGGGCCTTCTGATGATGCTTGAGCCGGGGCATATCCTGCTGATCGACGAAATCCATCAACTGAACGATGCCGTTCAGGTCTGCCTGTATCGAGCATTGGAAGATGGGAAGTTGTTCCTCGGCGGCAATCGCAAGCCCATCGCTCTGCCACCGTTCTGTTTGTGCGGGGCAACAACCCATGAGTTTTTGCTCAACACTTCCACAATCCAAAGGTTTCGTCTTCTTATCCGGTTGGAACATTACGCAGACGATGAGATCGCTCTGTTGATCGCCCAGCGTGCCAAGCGACTTGGTTGGCAGATCGATGCCGAGTCGGTCGGCGAACTCGCAAAGCGAAGTCGTGGAGTTCCTCGTCTGGCGGTGAGGATGCTGGAGAGTGCTAGACGGGTTTGTTCGGCCAAGGCCGACGAGATCATCACTCCTGAGCATGTGACCGAGATGCTAGACATGGAGGGTATCGATGGCTTGGGTTTCGATCCGGTCGAGCAACGTTACCTGCAACTGCTTAAGCAACATCAAGGGGCAATGCGTCTGAACGTACTCGCTACGCACTTGGGCTTGCCTCGACAGACAGTTGAAATGTTCGAAAGTGACTTTATCCGATTGGGGCTTGTCACGAAGAACGAAAAGGGCCGCAGTTTGACGCCTGCGGGCCTCGAACACCTCAACTCAACCTGACACCGACTGTGTGATTCCTGACCGGAGACTTGATCGTGAGTGTGAAGCCAATGAACGACAACCAGCCGAAAGCTGCAATCACTGTGAGCCGACAATGTTTGCTTCTTGGAATGAGCCGCAGCCAGTTCTACTGGCATGTGAAACGGGGCACGTTTCATGCGCCGCTGCGACTCACCAATGGGCGACCCTACTTCAATGCCTCGCAGGTCGAGGACAACCTCAAGGCCCGTGAATTGGGGATCGGGGTAAACGGGGAATACGTCTTGTTTTACGAGCGCACTGACGAGGCTCCGAAGCCTCGTGAACCGCAACCGCAGAAGTCCGATCACAGCGAGTTGATCGATGGCCTGCACGCCCTCGGTCTGACCAGCGTGACGGCCAAGCAGGTCGCCGAAGCGGTGACTGTCTGCTACCCGAAAGGCACCTGCAACGTGGACGAAAACGACATTCTCCGCACAGTTTTCCGACACTTGAAACGTGCGGGAGTTGGCTGATTCGTCGCCGAAGTCTGGTTGGCGTTTCCACGAAGTCCGTGCGGAACGCTGAGGAAGTGCGTTCGGTTGCCGTCGAGTTTTGTGCGGCCAGTGTTCGGTTTGTGTGAGAAGTTCTGACGAGAGGAGCAAGAAGAATGAACGAGAAACCGTCCGAAGATTGTTCAGGATTAGGCAACAGTAGAGACATTATGTTGCGTTCGCCCGAGTCTGAGGGGCAGATGACCCGGCAAGCCGACTGCGACGAGCAACTAATCGTACTCTGGCTCCACGGTCGTCCCCGGCACACGCAGAGTGCTTACCAGAGGGATGCCAAGCGGTTCGTGGCGTTTGCCGACAAGCCCCTGCGGTCGGTCAAGCTGCTCGACCTTCAAGCCTTCGCCGACGATCTGGCCGAAAAGCTCAAGGAATCGTCGGTGCATCGCAGCTTGAGCGCCGTGAAGAGCCTGTTTGCCTTCGGCTTCCAGCTTGGGTATTTCCAGTTCGACGTGGGCCGAGCATTGAAGCTGCCGGGCTTTCGGGACGAATTGGCCGAGCGCATCCTTGGAGAAACTGAAGTGCTGCGAATCATTTCACTGGAGCCGAACCCTCGGAACCGAGCGATCCTGTTGACCTTCTACGCCGGTGGATTCCGGGTTTCGGAGATTTGCTCGCTCAAGTGGCGGCACCTGCAAGAGCGGGACAACGCAGGGCAGATCACTGTGTTCGGTAAAGGTGACAAGACTCGCACGGTGTTGATCCCGCAGAGCGTTTGGGACACCTTGATGGCGCTACAAGGTGACGCTCCTGCCGATGCTCCAGTCTTCCGCAGCCGCAAGAAAGGGCATCTGGACGAGTCTGCCGTTTGGCGAATCGTGAAGAAGGCGACGAAGCGAGCGGGGATCAACAAGGACGTATCGTGTCACTGGTTCCGCCATGCCCATGCAAGCCATGCGCTCGACCGTGGTTGTCCGATCCATCTCGTGCAAGCGACTCTGGGGCATTCATCGATCTCGACGACTGGCCGCTACCTGCACGCACGTCCGACCGATTCCAGCGGCAACTATCTGCCGGTTGGGTGAAGATGCGATTTGGCACCTGCTATTCGAGGGAACAAATCACACTCGTCCCTCGGAGAACACACATGAGCAGAACCGCTGTTGCCCACGCCCACAACGAGATCGTTCAGCAAGCTTGCTCTGACGCCAGTGCAGTGCAGGATGCCGTCAATCTCATCGCTATCGTCGGATCATTTCACCGTCACCTGCTGGCACTGCGGCAGGCCGGTGTGTTCGGCGATGACCTGAACAATCACCCGGTCAGTTTAACGTTCGTGAGCAAGCTGAACTCGCTCTGCCGGATGTCTCTGGACCGAGAGATCAAGGCGTTCGAGGCCATCGACCGGCTCCAGCGAGGCGAGGACGCCGAGTTCGAGGTTCTGCCGCTCTGAACCACAACGGTTTTTCCCCGTTTGATTGCCCGACTTTGGGCACCCGCTACCTCTCCAGTTCCACATTCCAATTTGCATTCTGGAGACAGCCGATGAGCAAGATTACTGCGACCTTCACTCTCAACGGCCACGAACTGACCGCAGATGTCGTCAATGCGGGCGACTGGTTCGGCAAGACGTGGCTGATCTGCATTGAAGGCGGCTTCACCCCGCTATTCCTGATCGTCGAAGCAGACTCAGCCAGCGATGCAATCAATGAACTCGCCGACAGCGAAGAGTTCGGCCACCACATCATCGTCGATAACGCTGATCTGACCGACTACTCAGATGACGACCGGCACTACGGCCCGAGCGGTCAAATCATCGACACAGACTGGCTCTCAATCCACGGCTGCGAAGGATGCGCCGTGCCGTTCTCGTGTCGCTACCACGGAGACGATCTACCTGCTGAGGGCGTGCTGCCGACCGATTTCTATTGGGACGACTTCGGCGACGAAGAGGAGTAGGCACCTGCTACTTGGGAATCAAGTCAACATCACTCAGGCAGCAGGAGACCACGAATGGGTTGGACGTATCCGTATGGCGTGAACCGAAAGCAGTTGATCGCCCAGCGTGTGGAAGGCTGGGAACGAGACACCGGCGAGATGCTGGTGAAAAGCACCTGCCTCAAACATTGCTACCGTGGCGGTGTGTTCTCGGGCGTCCTTTGGAGCGTCTGGGAGCGGACGTTTACGAGGGACAGCGTGGAAGTCCAGCCGACTCAACGATGGATTCAGTGTGACCTGCTTCGCTGCGACCGTGGTGAGTGGGGCTACAAGGACATGGAAGAATCAATGCACCCATATTACTACTCGTGTCCGATCGGCTATCTCGCACTCGTTCCCATCGACAAGTATGGCGGCAACGCCGAGTGGCGTGAGCAGGTGATCGAACATCACCGCCGCAGTGCTGAGAAGCGGAAGTGCCGAGCCTTCATCATCTGAACTGTGCAAACGAAGCACCTGCTACCCAAGTGTTGGAAATCATCACCTTCACTCGGGAGCCGGATCATGCAGCAGAACAATCTCTTCACCGTCGTCGAATACGGCAGCTTCTTCGCAGTCCGCCACAACCCATCGGGTGACGAGCATCCGATGGGTTGTGGCGTGGACTCGCTGTTCGACGACGACTGCCACTCTCTCAGTCCGGGCACACCGGGCTTCGTCGAGATGTGGCAAGAAACTCTCAACGCCGACGAGAACTCCACGCTCGAAGCGTACTTTCCCGACCAAATAGAGGATGCCACCTGATTGGTTAGGCACCTGCTACTTGGGCATCGAACAACCCAACTCTTTTTCAGGAGATAAACATGGTTTCAGAACGCAAGCCGCTGTTCCCACTTGGTCAGGTCGTCGCCACACCGGGCGCACTTGAGGAATTGTCAAAGGCGCATGTCGCTCCCTCTGACCTGTTGGATCGGCACATTAACGGCGACTTTGGCGAATCACTCTGCGACGAGGATGTCGAGGCGAATAAACAAAGCCTCCAAGACGGAAGCCGGATTCTCAGTTCATATCGCCTGACGACAGGCGTGAAGGTCTGGGTGATTACCGAAGCTGCCGACGACCACGGCCAGCGACCGGCCACCACACTGCTGCTGCCTTCGGAATACTGATCCGCTCAACAAGGCACCTGCTAGTCCATCGTCAGAACAACACACTTCACTTTATCGGAGACGAACATGAGCGATCCAACCGAATCAACACGCCGACAGATGGTCCAAGAGATCAACGCCGCACCGGGAAGCCGGGAATATCTCGAAGCAAAGCACGGTCAAGTATGGAACACCACGGAGCTTCAGCAGGACTTCGCCGTCTTGGGCTTCATGGCTCCGTTCGTAATCGTCGCAAGGAAGAGCGACGGCGTGAAAGGCAGCCTTCTCTTTCAACACGCTCCTCGTCTCTATCACAGTTTCACGGAAGATTGACGGCAAGGTCTCCGTGCCAGCCTCGGTCTCGCTCGTGCGGGATCGGGGCTGGCTTTTCAGATGCAACCAAGCCAAACAACGGGAACCTTGGAGATCGAACATGCCACGCTACGAGATCGAGCAGTACGAATTGCACGTCATGACTTTCCGAATCGATGCTAATGATCCAGCCGACGCCATTGTGAGACTGCTGGATGGTGAGGCCGAGCCGGTGGACAACACACAAGAGTATGTCGAGATCGCTGAGGAGTGTGGACTGCTTGTAGACGATTATCCCGAACTGGCTTCCGAGCTACGAGAGTTGGGTGTGCCGGTTGATGATCGGTTGATCCCTTCGATCAGAAGCGTGTCCGAAGTAACGCAGGCAACGGGTCCAGACTGGGGCAACTGATCGAGGCACCTGCTTGATGGTCATACAGAGAGAATCCGAGCGAGTCTTAGCTTCACTCCGAGCAAGGGCAGTCGGTCGGAGAAGTTGGGTTGCAAAGTTCGAAACCCAGAAACTCTTACTGAAACACCCACCCGCTGAGTTACTGGCCCGGCCCACAGAATGACCTTGCTCGTTGTTTCTTTTTATTTGCTTCCTGCTCGTCTCAATTCCGTCTATGTGGCTGAGACCAAGCCCAGAAGTGCGATCCCGAAATAGTCCGCCGCTCGCAAACCTGCTGGCTGGTAGGGCCGTTCTGTTTGGCTTGTCGCAAAAGTTGTAATCATTTGCCTGATGAGTTCGTGCGTATGGGTTGATCGGTGTCGTGGAAGGTTGGGACTCCCCCAAAATCCGCCGCTCCGATTTGATCGCATCGGCAAGTCTGGCGCAGTCAGCGGGCAGAGCAGGTCACACTGTGGCTCTTGAATCGAAACAACGTCGAAGCAGAGAGACTGGAATGAATCCGAGCCTCCAGAATCGTCTCAAACAAAGCGTGAGGCCCTCGGATGGCCAAGATGTCATCTGGGGTGCTGCGATCTATTTTGGGGAATCCTCGGGCATCTGAGCGACCACCTCGTCTACGGAAGAAGGCGTGTCCTCCGGTTTGATTTGCGGATTGACGCCACGCCGGTTGAAGGCCGCTCTCAGAACACCTTTTACCAAGCTGACGTAATCTCTGGTGGTCAGGATTGCATCGTGAATCGTCAGGATCGGCACTGTAGGGTGTTCGACTCGCATCACATCACAAGCATCATCGATGACGATACTGCTCTCGATACGTTGAAGTTCATGAGCCAGATGCTTGTAATCGTGCCGTTTCACCCATTCGATCAGACCGGCCATCGTCGGGTAGAGAGTTCTAAATCCAGCCAGTGTTCGTTTTCCGAAGAACACATCCTTGAACAATTTCTTCTTCATTTGCGACTCGCTGTCTACTTTGCAGATTTCCTGCATTATTTCGTAGAACTTCCCTGTTTCGCAGTCTTTCTGATAGCGGATCGTGTCGTCTTCTTCCTTAGATGCACAACATACAGGGAAGATAGACAGTGTGTGTGCTAATTGTATCTGTTCTTCTGTTAGAGGAACGCTGGTTAGAATGGCGCTTTTGATGTCATGCAGAAGAACCGCCAAGCACAAGGGCTGACAGGCGGAAACATCCATTTCAACCAATGGTTGTCCATCAATACGCAGAAATGGACGAAGAACTTTACGGAAACATGAGATGTTGGTGTGATAACGCCCATATCGGCACGGTTTGGAGCGAAAGTCCTTGAATACGATAGCTTGAATGGATGCCTCCGTATGAAGACGGTCTTCTACAAGTTGGTCGGCAATCACCGGCACCTCAGATAACGATGACAACCACGAGAACTCTGCTCTCTGCTTGTCCGACACGAACTGCATGGCTGCCTTCTCATCAACCCGAACTTTATTGAGCCAGAAATCCAGATGGCGATGAACGGGATGTTTGCGGGCGTCATCCTTCTTTCGTTGCCTCTCCTTCCGCTCCTTGACCTTGCGGGCAACTGACGATGACTCTGGCAGGCGAATCACACAGCGTGATCGGTGGAGTTCGTCTGACATGCGGTAACGAGTGGAGTTGCCTTTGGAATAGCCAGTGCGATCAAGCTGCCCGGACTCGACCAAATAGTCGAGAATTGGAGTGACGTGCCGATTGGGGATGTACTGCCTGATGATTCGGCTATCCATCGAAATGTAAGGCTGCCCCTTCAGTCGCCGGTTGAAGATTCGGCGTGCGATCAGGCGGTGGATGAACAGGCGGGCGTAGTCGTGGTGTTTTGCGGGCAACCCTGACAAGTCCAGCGCTTCCGATGAATACAGCCGCATTCGTGGCGTTGGTTTACGCTTGGTCATAATTCTCCTCCATGATTTGGCGTTTCTGCATTCGATGCACCAGCCTCCTGCTTTTCAAGAGCGTTCATTTGCTCATCAGCGTAGTAAGCACGCCATCGCAATTTAATCGTAGGCTTCGGCAATCGTCCTTTGGCAACTCGCCATCGGAATGCGTCATGGCTGAGACCCAGCCGAGCCGCCATTTGTTTTTAGTCCAAAAGTCCCAACGCTTCACACATCTCCGGCTGTGAGATGTTGGTGAACCTTTTTTGGGCCGAAAGTCTGAAGTGCGGATGTGAGAAGTTTGTCTTCCGTCATGTGAGGTGCCTCTGCACTATCAGAGTGAGAAGGCCACCATTTTGTGACAGAAAATGGCATTTGCCGGATTGACGAGCGCCGATTTGACTCATTCCTTCAGTTGTCGTAGAAGGTGTCTGCTCATTTCGGAAGCACGGCTGCCGTGCAACCAATCGCATGGATGGTTGAGCATCACGAATCGTTTGAATGGAGTCACCTATGACGATCTCAGAAAGGCAGAGATTCGCAATTCTCATCAGAGGGCAGGACGCTCTACCACCGGGTGTAACAAGAGAAGAGCTTGCAGAATTGCTCTTCGACGCCACGGCACGCTTGGCACATCTGGAATGTCACGAGCAGCAGTTGCTCAACTCAGTTAATGCTCTCAGGAAAGACTTGTCTGAGATCGACGACAATGCCGTGTACATGGAAAGCGTGTCTGGGTACGTCTACCGCCACGAAACGCTGAAGATCACTCCAAAGAGAGTTGTCGTTCGTGCAACTGAAGGACCGATGGACTATCAGAATCAAGCAGTCCAACTCGACCGACAGGAATTGGAAGCAAAGGGTCATACCGCACAACGCCAAAAGTGGTTCAACACCTATCGACTTGGGTGGTTCTACCGCCAGATATTGGGGCGACAGCTTGAGCAAAAGAAAGCTGAGAGGCGGCAGGTAACAGAGAACATTCTCTCGTACCGGACAAACCGTGACATCTGGTTCGGCGTGCCGGTCTCGGACGATGAATGGCAAACAATCTGCGGGCTTGTCCCCGAGAAGACGCACCGCTTCGACGGGCCTCTGGATTGGCGTGAATGTGGCTTCTGATTGAAGTTCACTGCTTGGCGATACAAGTTCACCTCACGCTTTTCGTCTTCTCCAACCACTTACGCAGGTCTTCAAGCTTCGGCTTCTCGCCATAAATCTCGATGTACAACGGGGCGACATACCGATGAACCGGACGACCTTCGAGGCTGTCCAGCAGCACATCGTGCCGGACCCATGCCGCCTCGGTAAAGTTTGCAAAGACTCTCGCCTCGGCTTCGTCAGCGGTCCAATCGGAGCCAGTCCAATAGACGGGATTCTGGAAAGTGTCTCCCTTGGCAATGATGCACCGAGGAAACTTGTCGCATCCTCTCTTGATGAGAGAGATGGCGGGGATATCGTCACTCATCGTCTTCTCCTTCTTGATGTTCCGGTACGAACCCGCCACCGTTGAGAACGGACGAAGCAGCGATGACCTTCGGCAAATCTTGTTTGAGCCGCCGTGGATTCCTGATGGCTAAGTTGACGATCCCTTGGCCGGTGATCCGCACTGTCATAAACAGGACTGGCACTTTCTCTCCAGTCTTTGGGCAGTCAATGACGCCGGAATCGAGTGACAGGACTTCGCAGTCGGCAACATCGAGTTTCATGGGCACTCCTGACAATTGTGGTCGGAAACTATTTTCCAACTAGCAGGTGCCTACTTTCTTTCTATTGTCGAACTGAACGGAGAGTCTGAGCGTGCGCCAAGCCTGATTCGACCAGTAGGTCGTCAACGAAAGTTCAAATCGTCAGGCTAGTCAGAAGCCGAGATGCTTGGGGCCACCGTATTCTGTGGCATTGATGCGAGCGACGATGAAATTCCAGTCACCCGTCCTCCGTGACTTCACAAAAGTAATTTTCACGAACGGGCCGTAGGAGACGATCTTGCCTTGCAAGTCATCTTCCGATTGAAACTCCTTGAAGTCGGTGGGTTCTACTTGGTTCCATTTTTCACCGTTGGGTAGTTCATCTGGTCCCAGCGAGTTGGTCGCTTGCCTCATAAGTGCGTTGAATTGTTCAACATTGGTGTCTGGATAGCCTTTCGCTTTCAGATCATCGATCACATGTTTGGCCATCAGTTCCATCGCTTTCCATTCATCATTCTCATCATCAGATTCTTGGGGAGCAGCATATTTTGCGAGAACGGCTCTTCCCTTCTCTGTCTCCACGAGAGGCTCGAATGGCGGATGACTTCGATTTACCTTTTCGACGAGGGGTTTGATCTCTTTCTCGTTACCAGCTTTAGCCAGATGATCGATCACTCGGCCATAGACAAGCGGCTTCTGGTCATCTGGGATATACATGTCTCTGTTGTTGAGAACGGCTTGATAGAGGGCGACCGCCTCCGGTTGCTTTCCCTCAGCCCACAGCGTGTTCGCTCTGGCAAGGTCTTTCTCGACTCCTTGCGTCATAAAAGTGTTGAACAGAAACAAGAGAGCGATCACGCCACCACACGCCGCCGTCCACAAGCCTTTCTCTTTGGTCGTCATCCGGGCGTTCTTCCAAACCAGAATCAGACCGACCGGAAAGCAACAGACGGTCAACAGAGCCAGAATTGCAGGGCGTTCCCAGATCGCCACTTCATCCGTTTTGCCGTTTTTGCTCGACGGCGGAGGTGGCGGCGGTGAAGTAGTCGATGCCTGTTCTGGAAAAAGGCCCTTGACGGTGGAAGCCTTCCGCCATTCCTTCATGTCCTCCCGCCAAACAAGATCGTCGGGAGAAAGCTGACCCTTGGCTGCCATCTCTTTCAGTTGCGCCGACGTGATGGGTCCGTGCTTCTCGCCGCCTTTTGCGTAGTGCCAGTTCGCTGCCATGTGTCTGTCCTTCGTGTTTTGTCTAAGGGATAGGTCAAGGGAGTTCGGATTCGAGAGCGGCAATCCGGTTGTCGAGAGTGGATAGCTGGTAGTCGATGGGTACGTTGGCGTCGGCGTTGAGCTTCTGCTGCTGCTGGTAGACCATCAAGAACATGAAGGGAAAGAGCGAGAGTGCCAATGAGAGGTACAGGTAGCTCCTCCAGAACGACCCCGAGCATTCACCTTTCCTCGACTCGAACCACTTCTGAAACGCCTCACCGTAGGTGACGGGGTTCCTTTGACGAGCGATGGCATCACGCTGCTGTCTCAAATCATTGAGTTTCACCTCAATGGATTGACGCTGCTGCAGTCGCTTTGCTCGTTTCTCGGCTCGTTTCGCCTCTTCCTTCTCAGCCCACTTGATAGCATCTTGCACTTCAGGGTCTTTCAGCAGTTCGGCGACGAGTCGATTCACGCTCGCCATTGCTCGTTCGAACGCTGTCTTGTTATCCCGGCCCCGGATCGTGGCCGTGTCGATGCCGTCCTGCTCGACCTGTACCACCACACTCAGAAGGAGGAAGTAGCGAGTAGAGGCTGGCACGTCAGACTTCAGTGAGAAGTCGGCGACGAGTTTCTCGGTCTGGAAGATGAACTCTTCGAGGTACTGCTGGAGTTGCTCTCGATTCAGTAGTTCCTGCTGGATGGCGAGTGCGTTTTCGTTTTGCCGCTTCACCTCCTCCATCTGATCGTGAATGGCCGACTGAGCAGCGAGTTGTGCTGCCATCACGCCAGTCTGGATCATGTTCCAAGTGTTGGCGTTGGCCTGCTGGCGAGCGATTTCACGCAGGGTTTCGGCTTGTCTGTCGGGCGGATGGTTGAATCCGCCTGCCGAACGAGAAAGTTCCATGTTGTTGATCTCCTGAACTTGTGTGGCTGAGTGAAGTCCTCGTAGCAGGTGCCTAACAGGAGTCTGAGCGAGAATGGCTTTCGAACCGGCTCAAAAAAGTCTGAGCCTCTCTCAGTGGGTCTCTCGCTCATCTACATGGCGGACGAGTTCGATTGGCTTGCCAGTGCCGTTAGAATGGCGACATGTCTGGCCACACGACACAACTCCAGAATTTGATTGACCTTGCCACGAGAGGGAACGACTCGGCGTGGGAAGCAGCCTTGCGCCACACTTGCGAACGACTCAGATCACTGGCAAGCCGAATGATGCGAACGAACCAACGTGTTGGGAGATGGGCTGAAACCGACGATGTGCTGCAAAACTCGCTAATGCGGCTGCATCGGTCGCTGGCCGAGGTGCGCCCTGAATCAGCCCGACAGTTCTACGGGCTGGCGACGACACACATCCGGCGAGAACTGATTGACCTTGCCCGGAAGCACTTCGGGGCAGGAGGGATCGGAGCCAACCATCACACGGACGGCGGCATCGCCACGGAGAACAAATCCGACGACGCCGAACCCGAGTCTGTTGAGGCGTGGGCGAAGTTTCACGAACAGGTCGAGGCGTTACCCGAACCCGAACGAGAGGTGGTCAATCTGCTCTGGTACGAGGAGATGACCCAGCCGGAAGCTGCCGAGGTGCTGGACATCTCACTGGCGACCCTGAAGCGGCGCTGGCAGTCGGCCCGGATTCGACTGAGTGAGACTTTGGACGGAGACGCATTTCAGTGACGGAGGACGAGAGGATCAGTGACCTGCTTCTCCGATGGGAGGAAGCCCAAGAGCGAGGGGAAGACCTTGCCGCTGAGACTCTCTGCGCTGATTGTCCTGAACTCCTCGACGTTGTACAGCAGCGGATCGCCGCTCTTCAACGCATGGATTGGATGACCCGACCACGATCCGATGAGCCTGATCCAAAAGTTGGAACCACGCTGGCCAGTCGCTACCAGATCGACGAACTAATCGGCGAAGGTGGTCACGGAAAGGTCTACCGTGGCTTCGATCCCGAGCTTCAACGCCCCGTCGCCATCAAGCTGCCCAACGACCGGAGGTTGAACACGAGCAACCTGCTGGAAGAGGCCCGCAAGGTCGCCCGGCTGCGACATCCGGGCATCGTCACCGTGTACGACGTGGGCCAGCACGAGGGAGAGCCATTCATCGTCAGCGACTTCGTGTCCGGCACCACGCTGTGCGAAGCCGGGCCTTTCACACCAATTCAAGCTGCTGGCCTCATCGCAGAGATCGCCGAAAGCCTTCATGCTGCCCACGAACAGGGCTTCGTACATCGAGACATTAAGCCAGCGAACATTCTGATCGACCAGCAGGGCCGACCGTTACTGACGGACTTCGGCATCGCCACGGTATCTGGTGAGACTCAAGCTCAGGTTGCCGGAACCTTGCCCTACATGGCTCCTGAGCAACTGGGAGACGAATCGGTAAAGGGCGATCCCCGCACGGACATCTGGTCGCTCGGCGTTGTGTTGTATGAGCTTCTCACTGGTAAGTTGCCTTTCGACGATTCGTCACCGGCTAAGTTGATCGACCAAATCAGAACTCATGTTCCGCTCCCGCCGAGAGGGATCAACTCGGACATCTCGCCTGCGTTGGAAGCCGTCGTTCTCAAGTGCTTGGCAAAGGCCCCGGAAGAGCGCTACGAGACCGCACAGCAGCTTGCTCATGCTCTTCGGACAGTGGGGCGAACACGCAGGCCCATGAGATGGATGCTGCTGGTGGTGCTGATACTGGCAACCACATTGGTTGCTGTCGTGGTCCGCCAAAAATGGTCTAGCACTCCCACGGCAATCACAATCTCGACAGCCCACCTTGAAGGTATGAACTTCGATGGCCAAACGAGAGTCATAACGCCACTTCACAGCTTCGCTCCCTGCACACTTGAAGCTTGGGTCGCTTTCACTGGCGATCCTTCAACGCAATACGTCGTTGGTAGCGACGTGCCAAATTTCTTCGGCATTGGATTCGGCGTCGAGAACAACCGCCCCAACGTGGAGACCATCCAAGGAGGGTTCCGAGTGAACAACCGGATTCTTCCCGCTGGTGAATGGACACATCTGGCCGTCGTCTACGGATCATCCGAGACACGGCTCTACATCAGCGGCGAACTTGTGAGTTCTGGTCCACCCACGGAAGTCCCGCAGCAGACGACGCCCTTCGTCGTCGGAAATGTCGGAGAGCAGCACCGAGATATGTTCTTCAAGGGGAACATTCGGAGCGTGCGAATCTCGGACGGCGAGCGATACACGGACACTTTTGACCCCAAAGTCGAACTAGCGCCAGACTCCACGGCGGTCCTCGTCTACGACTTCAAACAGTCCTCCGGTGATGCCATCGACGACCTGAGCGGACAGGGAAATCACGGTCGGCGAGAATGGTCCTCGGAACCATGATCTTCGAGTGCCTCGTCGTCCAAAATGTGGGTAGCAGTCGCTCGTTGTTGGGGGTGCCACAAGGGGTGCCACAGTGGGTGTCACAGGGGTGCCACAAGGAATTTGAAGGTCACGAAAACCCTGTAAAACACTGGATTTCTGCGTTTCGGTTCGATTCCCCCCGCCTCCATCCATTAGCCACTTGCTTTCCTTGAGCAAGTGGCTATTTTTATTGGAAATGGCGTGTTTTTCGGGGTTTGGCTAGAAGCTCTCACCGCTGGGCGCCCTCAGAATTTCCGATAAATGTTCTTATAGAGGCCGTTTTGGGACACCGATGTTCCGATAAGAGCCCGGAAAGCGTGTTCCATGGCCACTCGGACCCGCCGCTCGTGGACGCTGGACTAACGCGGCTACTATTCCCGCCAGATCGGCTGGGAGCGTTCAAAAGCCGGCAAACTCCAGCAGCATAAGTTTCTGCTCGGGACGGACCGCAAGGAGGCCGAGCGTCGCGAACGCAAGCTCCGCGAAGTCTGGTACACTTACTCAGCGAGTCGTGAGGAAGACCGCCCCTTGTGGCCCGATGACCTGCTGGTGATTGCGAAGCGTATCGCCAAGGGGATTCCCGAAATCCCGATCCCTCGTGGCCCGAACGAAAGGCAGTGCGATTACGCGGCACGCATTCAGCGCATGCAGGCCAAGTATCCGGTCGTACTGTTCTTGCCGGAGGATCAGCATGCATTCGAAGTGGGCCAGGCCGCTCTTGAGCTGTTCGAGGCCGTGCCACACATGGAAGCCCCGATCAATGCTGTGAACGCCGATGTCATTCATGCTTCGGGTGAAGCAGCAATGCGGCTCGCGCCCGCCGGCATTGTCATCCCGCCCGAACTGGCAGTCATCTTGAACGAGCAACGCGAAATCCTCCGCTTTGAGACGACCGATGAAGACTCGTTCATCAAGAGAGTTCGGCGCAAGAGCGGCGTTTACGGAGAGCACCTTCTCTAGCCTGCGACTGTTCAGGGACTTGAGTGGGCGATCCAACAACGAAAGCAGTTCCCCGACTTTGGACCAGACGCAAGACTCGTTCTGAGTGAGCACGGAACCGAACTGGACAAGCAGACCAAGAGCGGAAATGCCAATCAGATCATCCGCCATCATTGTTCGCGACTGCTCAAGCGAATCCAAGATGATGCAAATGAAATTCGTCCTCTGTCATTCGGAAAACTGCGCAAGACCGGCAGTGACCTGGTACAACGGTTCTCTGACGGCGAGGTCGCAGCCGTGTTCGAGTGTCACGGGACTCCGGTCAAGAATGACAATCTCTCTGACGTCTACACGAATCGCCCGTTCGGCAAAGTGTTTCAAGCGATCCGAGATGTGTTGGAGTACGTCGCGGCGATGTTCCGCGAGGCAGGTCGAGCACCTTTCGCTCCTCAAGCCCAGGCGTATACGAAACGTTCCGTTGTTGACCGGATCATTCAGCTGCACGAGTTGAACTATCCAACCGGCCAGATTGCGGCAGCCGTCGGGCTGTCAGGCTCCACGGTCAGCCGACACATCCAGTCATACCGGCAATCCCTGGTTCATGATTCGTCGCGAGAGAATTACCCCGCCTCGCAGCTATATGCAGATTAACGAGCACCTACGGGCATTGTGAATCGTCCCAAAGGGTAGTGGGAGGTGGCAACTTTAGGATTCCTGCCTCTTCCCTCGCTGTCCAAGATCAATACCGACTACTTTGATGGCTTCGATTTCTGGCTTTGCCTCCAAGATTGCATCACCGAAAGACTGCAACTCTAGGATGAGATCTTGAAATTTCAGCCTCTTCGATTTGTATTGCCAATAGCTCTTTGTGCCACGGGAAAACAAGAGGTAGACACCACAATTTGACCGACGGTCTCTCAAATAGTCGCCTATCAATTGGTTTTCAAGTCGTTCGAAAAGTTCCGATGCCGACCAATTGTCGGCAATCTTCAGCTCGACCGGAACTGGCCCATCGATATTCGAAGCGTGAATACGTACGTCCGGCCTTTTCGTGTCGGCCAATTCTTCTTCTTGTGGAACGGAATACAATCCACATGCTCGATCTCGCAGCCACCCGCCAATAAACTTCCTAAATTCCGTTTCTGATTCAGCTCGACTGAGGATACTCGCGATACTGCTGTCACCTTGTTCAAGATCGTGCTTCAGGTCATCAATTCTGTCCAATGTTAGCTCATACAATTCGGAGTGCGAATTCGGCGCATGCTCAAATGCTTCGGCAAATGTGTGGAAATTTTGTATGCTCCACGGAGGAAAATCTGCATCTACCGTCGCACGCATTCTCGCCTGTTGACGGATCCAAGGTCGTTCGTCACCAAATCGTTCAGCCAATCCCAACAGGGCTAAGTACGACGCCTTTCCTGGAGTCTGACACAGAATGTTATACAGCGCATTCCGGGCGTCTTGAGCACGGTCACGTTCAGTTGGCGAATAAGCTCCCTTACCAACTCGATCGATATCGTCTTCTCTTCGCACGTGTCGCATCGCAATCAAATAGAGTCGATTCAACGCCTCTGCACTCCTGAAGCTCTGACGGTGGGCTCGAAAGTCGCGAAAAGAGTCTCCCTGCAGGCAAGTTAGTAAGTGGAGGACAAACTGATCTGCCTCAACGGAGTCGACGAACTTTTCGACGAAATGCTCCAGTTCGTCGAGTGCCACGTCACAGTCTGCATCAATCCAAACCGCAAACCAAATTGCCTTTCTCGAAACTTCATCATTTGCCTCGATTCGATGTTTGGCAGTCCTTCGGATCTGTTCCTTGGTCACGCTCTCTGAGCGCTGAATGATCCAAAGACAGTCAGAAAGGCAGGACAGAGCAATTGGTTCCTCTTTGTGGATCATCGAAAGCAATCTCTCGGCAATTGCCTCGAACATCCACTCGCCGTGCCATCGAATATCGTGAATGACGTAGGACTGATTCTCGTTGGGCGAACTCGAATTCAGTTCCCACTCGACTTCTTGAAGAATCAATTCTTCGACGACCTTCGGAAATCGTTTGTACAAGCGTGGGAGCCAGTCTGGAAATCCATTCATTTCCCACAAGGCAAGCCTAACTGCGAGAACTGCCTCCTGTTGGGAAATATTTTCTGGCCAGTGTGGAAACTCTTGAAACTCAATATTGATTCCACTTAGGGCGACGGAAATTGCCCAAGGAACACTATTTGGATTCTTAATGCCCTCAGACCGAATCTTTGGTTTGTAATGACGCCAATAGTTTGTCAAGCCGTCCTTGAAGGCCGTTGCGACATCAATTCCATGCTGTGGAATCAGTTCACGCCAATGGCCTAGTCCCCACCGTGACCGATTCCGTTGATTGCGGCGGAGTTCCTCAAGAAGATACCACTGCCCCTTCTGCACTTCGCCATCCCGAGCAGTGGACACGTCACACAACTTCTCGACATTCCGTGCAAGATAATCGCGCCATTCAGCGTTTCGCTTTTTCTCGGATTCCTCGTGTGCGATACGTTGCCGCTTGAATTGGGCTTCCTGTTTGCGAAATCCCTTCTCTACTTCAGATATTGGCTGTGGATGAAAGAATTCTTGCAGCCGTTGATGCAACTCGGGGTCGCCGTTGACGGCAGTTCTGAGCTTGCGGTACCACGAACGGGGGCGGTCTGCTTGCCGATACAGGTCGAATGCCAACGAAAGAGCCATCAACTTGTCGTCTGCAAGCGTCCGGTCTCCGATCTCTGTAACGATCTTCGAAAACTGGGCTGCATCAAATTGCCAATATGGATTTACCTGTCGTACCTGCCAACTGTACTGAATGCGTCTACCAGAACCGGTCGCCTTGGCCCGAGCATACTCTACGGTTCTCCAGAATAGTTTTCGATTGAATGCTTCAAAGTCTGCAATCAGGGTCTTCAATTCATGTTCGACATGTCCGCCAGAACCATATTGTTCATATTCACAGAATAACGCGACGAAGTCGACAATCGAATCTTGCAGGGCACTGTCATGCTTTTCACGAAGCAACTTCTCGGTTGCTCGCATCATCGACTTGACCAACCAGTCGTACTCCTTCGAGATCCTGCAGTGATCATTGCAATACGGCTCCTGCTTCAGCAACTTGACCAGACTCCCAACGAATGTCGGGCAATCCTCGTGATCACTCTGCAGCGCATATTCCTCAAGTGCTAAGGCGAGATTCCAGCTCAATGGTCCATCAGGAAAGGAGAATCTGGACAGCATTCCTGTAACTTGTACTACGTTCATCACCTCAGGGCCAAATGATCGGACGAGTTCCGCAAACACAGCACCCTCAAGCACTCGCTCTGGTTTAAGCAAAGATTCGACGCAATGCATGCGGTCATCGGATGTTCCGATAGCCGCCATTGCCCTGATTGCGAAAACACGAGTGTACTCCTCGATACGATCTGCTTTGCAGATATCCATCACTTCGGGGAGTAGCTCCTTCAGTACACCATGTTGAATCAGCAGTAAGAGCGTGTCCAGAACTTCAGAGTGCTTACGATATTTGTGCAGCAGATCGCGAATCGATGGAACAAGATCAGGATGTGAAAAGCGAATAAGTGCGGCACGATCAATTGACCAACGGTCATGGTGGTTAGCTAGCTGATTGCAGTACGCTTCAAGAATCTGAGTTCGAGAAGGTAGAGGCAACAGGGAAGCATCGCCAAACTCAATCAGAACATCAGGAGACACTTCAATGGCTCGATCACGAATTTCCTCGTCATGTATGGCTACCCACCCAATGATCGATCGCATTGTTGGTACAACAACGTCACATCCGTATTGTCTACGAAAAAACAGTTTGCCAATCTGTGATCGACGACGTTTTCGTTGCAGGAGTTTGACGATCCACTCGGCCGTTAGGAATTCCCGCACGACGCGATGGTGAAAGCGGACAGTGCCGTAAATTGCGTTATCGAATATGGGACGTTCGAGGAGCGCTGCACATTCAGCAGCCGACCAATTCTTCAGGACTTCACGGACATCGACGCATTTCTCTGCCGTTGCCCCTGGAACTCGGATACGGGAATCCTTAGTAAGTGTTACAGCTGCTGCAACGGCCATAGCACCATTGTAAGCCCTTTCCGAAGAAAGATTTCGCTGGTGCGCACGGTCAGGGTCTCTCTCCTTCAATCGCGTTGTAACTGAGTGCGAAACCAATTCGTACCGAGATCCGATTCTGCCATTGCTGTTCCAGAAATCAATCAACTCAATTAGGTCCAATGGTCGAGAAGCAAAACCTAAAGTGTCATGTCTCTTTGCTTGATCGATAAACTTCTCAAACCGATCAAGTCCCCATTCCTCGCAGAATTTGGCAATCTGCGACTCATCTAATGGTAGAAGACCAAAAATCTCCGGTGTTTTCGCGTTCAAATCGCCGGTGTCATCCGTTGCTTGTGGGCGATCATCGAATTCCCCTGGTGAAGCGGACAGAACGCCATCTGGCTGGCTGCGATGTCGTTCTTCCGGTAACGCCAGCCTTTGACTAATGAGCTTAAAGTCGGAATCGGGTCTCCACTCGGTAATGCGACTAGAAATGAAGACCTTGCATTGTGACTTGCGTTGTTCGATTGCCGAGGCAAACCTTCGAATTGCTTTTTCGAAATCTTTCGGCCCACACAGACGGGCTTCGTCGACCGAATCAAGGAAAAACCAGGCGTCTCCCTCTGAGTCTCTCCAATCGTTAAATTCTGTAACGTCCCCTTCATCAAAGGAATCTTCGAGACCTACTGCCAAGTGTTCAAGACGAATGAAGAATGAGGTCTGCCCGTTTCTACGGAGCCTTCGGCATGTCTCCAACATCTCCTCAGTTTTTCCGGCCCCGGCTTCAGCTAAAATGACAACCCGCCGCTTCTGAAGAAGGTCGTCCCATGACACCCTATTACCAAGTCCGGACGACAGACGATGTTCGAAAGAGTCTTCGAATGACTGATCACTCGTGATCGGAACGAACTGACGATTGAGATTGATGAATTTGCGGTCAATCATCTCGGAAATGATGCCATTGTTAGTTTGAAGAGGAGTATCGTTAGATCCCAGCCTGTCGCTTGGTCCAGTTCATTCTACACCAATGTAGCCCATTCTTCGTCGGTCGGCTCCTCCGGCTGCATCCCCCGGAACCGGCCATCGAACATCGTGCTACTCCAGCCCAGTCGGACTTCGACTTGTTGTTCGGCGAGTTTCCAGAGGAGGTCTTTGAATCCGGCTTCGCCTGGTTCGTCGCAGTCGGGGAACAGGGTGACTTTATTATTCGCAGATTGGCGGGCGAATTTGGCTAAGGTCTGGACCTGAGCGTCGGTCGGTTTGTTGCTGCAGAGGGCGGTGGCGGCGATGTGGAGTTCTTCGAGACGGAGGACGTCGTTCATCCCTTCGACGACGACTACGCCATACTTGTCGAGTAACTCCCGCACGTACGGTTCTTTGAGTCGGACGGACTGGTCGCCGTATAGTTCCTGGCCTTTGTGGCAGCCTGCGACGTAGCGGTGTTTACGATGAGTACGTGCAGCGCGGCGAAAGTGAGAATCGAAACAAGGAACTGAAGATCGATTTGTGCGGCGAACGACTCAGCGATCACCGGTTTATGGCGAATCTGTTTCGACTGTTGATGCATGCCACAGCCCTGAACCTGATCATCCGGCTCCGCCGCGAACTTCCCGACGCTCCGCCGGAGGATCGTCGCTGTGCTCCACGCCCCGATGCCGAACGTCCCGGCCCGCCCACCGGTGCTGAACTCCGTCGTGCTCAACCGGCGACGTGGCGTTTACGGCTGATTAAAGTCGCTGCTGAAGTGATCGTGAGTTGACGCCGCGTGCTGATCCGCCTGGCCCAGCCTCTCCACGTGGCAAGTGGTGCTGCACACCATCCAACGGTGCTGATCCCGATCCCCCACTGATCCCGATCCCCCGTCGTCCCCCCGCCACACCAAACCCCAAACTCCTGAATAATCCGGGCTAGACCCGCAGACAATGAACCTTTCGTGGTTCGAAAACTATCCTCTCAAGCCAGGATGTCATGCACCACATCGCCGTAGATGTCGGTCAGGCGGAAGTCGCGACCGGCGTGGCGGTAGGTGAGTCGCAGATGGTCCACGCCGAGCAGGTGTAGCAGTGTGGCGTGCAGGTCGTGCGTGTGGACTTTGTTTTCGACCGCGTAGTAACCGTAGTCGTCAGTGGCTCCGTAACGGAGGCCACCTTTCACGCCGCCTCCGGCCAGCCAGACGGAGAATCCCTGAGGATTGTGGTCCCGTCCGTCGTTCCCCTGCACAATCGGAGTTCGGCCAAACTCACCGCCCCACATGACGAGCGTATCGTCCAGCAGGCCGCGCTGTTCGAGGTCGGTCAGTAAACCCGCAATGGGTTTGTCGACAGCAAGTGAGTTTTTGGTGTGACCATTCCGCAATCCGCCGTGCTGATCCCAAGCGTTCTGCTTGTAGGAAACCTGAATGTACCGCACGCCCGCTTCGGCGAATCGACGGGCCAGCAGACAGCCGCGACCGAAATTCTCCGTCTCCGATTCATCCATCCCGTACAAGCTGAGGGTTTCTTTCGACTCGTCCGCGAGGTCCATGACGTGCGGCACCGCTGACTGCATGCGGAACGCCAACTCGAACGAACTGATGACTCCTTCGAGCCGGTCATCATGTTCGGCTCGCTGTAAATGGTCGCGGTTCATCGACTGCAGCAATTCCAGTTGTCGCCGCTGCTGCTCGGTCGAAACATTGGATTCCAGGTGTGCAATCGCGGCCTTTGAAATGGGGTCAGTCGAGTGACCGAGCGTGGTCGCCTGACACGTGGCTGGCAGAAAGGCGGATCCGTAATTGCGTGGGCCGCCATGTCCCTTGGCTGGTGCGATGGAAACGAATCCCGGCAGGTCGGAGTTTTCTGTCCCGAGTCCATAGTTCACCCAGGCACCAACCGAAGGACGCACCAGACTGTCGCTGCCGGTATGCATCATGGAAACGGCCTGTCCGTGCGACACGCCTTTCGTGTGCATGGAGTTGATAATGCAGAGCTTGTCGACGTGCTTCGCCACGTGGGGAAACAGTTCGCTCACCCACTGACCGCTTTCGCCATGCTGCGAGAACTTCCAGGGAGAGCCGAGCAGCTTAATGGTTTTCGCGTCGAGATTGGGACCGGGATCAAACGGCAAATCATTCCCCGACTCCGCCTGAAGTCGAGGCTTGTAATCGAAGGTGTCGACCTGCGACGGCCCGCCGTGCATGAATAGATAAATGACCCGCCGCGCCCGAGGCTGAAAATGCGGCCCCACAATGCCTGCTTCCGCTGCCGTGGCCGACTGACACATTCCAGCCAGGGCAAGCGCACCAAATCCAGCACCCGCCTGCCGCAACATCTCCCGGCGATTCAGCCAACCATTCATCATTTTGCTGTTCCAGTTCAAATAACTCAGCCGCTTTCCAGTACAAACCAGTCATCGGCACCGACTCTCTATTGTGGAGACCGAATTCAGCATCTGCAACACGACTCAATGAGATGTTGTCCGATTCTGCGTGTCGTAGCCTCCTGGCGTGCCACCAACACCGCATCGACAATTGGTTAGTGGATCTCTTTCCCACAATGCGGACAGACTTGCTGCTGCTCCTTCTTTTTTGCAATTGCCTCGATGAATCCGGCTCCAATGATTCCAGTCGGCAATGCAAACATCCCGATTCCAAGGATTGCGATGACACTTGCGCAGAGCTTGCCCAAGACTGTTACGGGGTACATGTCCCCATATCCGACACTGGTGAGCGTAGTGACCGACCACCACATTGTAGCGGGAATGCTGGAAAATAATTCCGGCTGCGCTGCGTTCTCACAGTAGTACAAGAGGCTCGCCGAGATCACGAGCAGGAAGCTCATGAGAATTGAGGTGAGGACTAATTCTTCTCTCTTTGATCGAATGACATCGGTGATCACGTTCAATGTTGAATAGTAACGTCCGATTTTGGCGACACGGAAGATTCTGAATAGACGCAGGACGCGGAACGACCGCAGGTCAATTCCAACGAAAGGCAAATAAAATGGGAGGATCGCGAGGAGATCGATGATGGATATCGGCTGAAGAGAGTGCCAGATTCGACCACTGATTGGGCGACTAAATCGGGGTGAAGTGACGCACGACCACATCCTCACCAGATATTCAATTGTGAAGATAACCACGGAAATCGTCTCGAAAGCTTCCAGCAATTCGCCCCAGCGTTCATGGACTGATTGGACCGTGCCAGCAATCGAAGCGACGACGTTCAGTAGAATCAACGTCAGAATAGTTATGTCAAAAACCCGGCTGGCAGTGTCACCCGGCTTGCCCGCTTCGACAATTTCCCATGTGCGTTCACGAATGCCCATTTTATCCCGCGTTGTTCGAACTCATTCGGTCCACAACACTGTGTACGAATTTCAGTCCCCGCTGGCAAGCGGCAACCGGAAATCACCTACCTCACCAGCCGCGTTGTATCAGCCCCCGGGTGGCAGTTGGCTTTGCCGCAGTAGCAACTGTAGCGTGTGTTGGCGAAATTAAGGGGGTGAGACGTCGTGCCGAGCGGAAATGAATGAGCATAAACGGTGCGAAGAATGTGACCAGACGCATCTTTCTCGAATCGCAGGAGGACGCGCCACTATTCGGCGAAGCGTCGCTCTGCCCACAACACTTCGTGCGTCTTGACACATGCTACGAATTGACTGGCTCGTTACGAGATTCGGTTCGTCAGGTTGGTCTGTATTGAACTCCACTCTGGACGCCATCGCGGCGGGACACGATGATACTGGCAAGTGGATTCGGCAATTGCCGGTTCCATGAATGTCCCGCCTGATTGCTGAAAACCAGCTTTTCGAAATATGTTTGCTCATCCTCGCCCATTTGTGATGGCATTGGCCCTCGCTCTATTGTCTTGCCACTCCATGCTGCAGGCTGCGGAGCCGTTGGAATACAATCGGGACGTGCGGCCTGTTCTGGCGGACACTTGTTTTAAGTGTCCTGGTCCGGACAGTGCGGCGCGGAAGGCGGAATTGCGGTTGGATCAGCGCGAGGCGGCGGTTGAGTCGGGAGCCATTGCGCCGGGGAAGTCGGATGAGAGTGGAATCATTGCTCGAATTCTCAGCGCTGATCCCGACGAACTCATGCCTCCGCCCGACTCCCACAAAGAGTAATCGTAGGGCCGGTGGTACCGGCCTGACGTGGCGTGTGACGGTCGCCCTGCGAGCAGGCGGGTGACGCCGGCCCTACTTCAACTGAGCCTAATGTACATGTCTATTCACCTGCTGGCCATTCCCAGGGTGTGATGCCTGTGTCCATCAGCCGGACGTCACCGTTGCTGAGTTCAACGAACGGCAGGCCAGCGGCGTCGAGTTGGGCGAGCAGCATTTCGTCGGTCAGTTCATTGACAACCAGGGGTGAGTCTTCCGACAGGTCTTCTTGAACGAGCACAGGATCGAGCGGAGTTTCAACGACATTGTGTGGCGTGGGTCCTTCCTCCGGTACCTGAACAATTTGCTGTTCGGCATGTTGAAACCAGAATACGGTGCCAGCGACAGCGAGCACACACGCCGACACGGCAACTGTAATTCGCAGTTGACGACGTCGCTGCAGTCTTTCACGCGAGGCGACGAGAACGCTTTCAAGAATCCGTTCTTTGCGTGTTTCGCCTTCAACGGACAGTTTGTTGGTCTCAGGTTGATTCATGTTGAAATGCCTCCGACTCCCGCTTCAATTGTTCGACAATGCGGCGGATGCGTCCATCCACCGCGCCCGCTTTCAGACCCAATGATTTTGCGATTTGCTGCAGTGTCAATCCGCAGAAGTAGCGGAGTTGAATGAGGGTCGACGAGGGCTCACTCATCTCCTGCAGTTGTTCTTCGATCCAGACAATTCGAGCGCGCGTTTGCATCAACTCGGAGTTGTCATCAGGCTCACTTGCTTCATTGCGTGCTGAACGCTGTTCCCTGTGGAGTCGACGTTCGCGGCTGCGTAAATGGTCAATGCATACGCTGCGAATGAGTCGCCGCGTCCACGCCTTGAGTGCTTCAGGAGTTGGCAGAGGGCGAATGGAATGGAGTGATTTCAACATGGCGTCATGGACGAGGTCGAGTCCTGTTGATTCATCACAGCCCGTGCAGCGGCGGGCGTCGTAAAGCATGAGGTCGAACTGGCTACGATAGAACGCCTCGATGGCCGCCGGATTTCCAGCAGCCATCGCTTCGGTCATTTGTAGCGTGTTCTCAAATGCCATGGGTGAAGAAGGTTAATTGAAGGTCTTGAGTAGCGTTGGCGTTCTATAATGGGGGCCGTGCGGTGAACCCCAACATCGGACAGGAGATCTTCGCCTAAAAGGCGGAGTGGTGTGCTATCGCTTCTCAATCCCAGCGGGTTTTCCCTGGGGAATATGCGGAGGCCCGGGTACACCAATTGGTGTGCCGTATGAGGAACCAGTGGAACTCCCCATCATGCCCGGCCCCGGTCCCGACACGCCTGGTTTGGCTGGAAGCAGCCGACTCTCGCCGCCGAGCAATTCAATGACCTGAGCGATGAGCACAAGCTGCTCCTCGTCGGCGGTGACAATCATAATGCCGGTTGACGCGTGCAAGCTGAGTTTTGGCTTTTGTCGTCCCTGAGAGTTGGGCAATGCCTGAATCGAAAACTCAATGAGTTCACGCAATGTGTCGCCGTTCTTGTCTTCCGAAATGTTTTTTGTGGCGAAGGCCGCAGTTCGCATTTGTCCACGCTTCACCCGAATGAGAATGACCGGAGTCGTGGCTTCAATGGGGCCATTCGAAGGTCCCACGTCAATGGCGGGTTCCAGCAGCTCTTCAATGGCTTCGAGGACCGAGGCGACGACAATGTTATGGAATTTCAGGGACTGAACTTCAATATTCCGAGCCTCTTCCTCGACGATGACATTCAATTCGGGAACCTGCTCATGGATTTGCTCGATGAGCGACTCCAGTGGTCCTCCCGGGAATTCCAGATCAAATTCCCTTGTTGCCCACTGCATTGACGATCCCAACTGTGCCTCGGCACTGGGAACGCAAGAAACTGCCATCAGGCCGACGACGAGAAAACAGAGCCACTTCTTCATTGTTTTATTCCTTTTACTTGAGAGTTGTTCGCGGTGACATACACCACACAGTAACAAGACGTCACCGGCGCCGGCATTTCGCGCGAAATTGGCGCGATTATCCAAAATTCGCGGTCGGCACCAGGATGTGGTTGTGTCCGAAAGGTTTGGTGGGCTCTGAGTGGACAACCGGTCGCGGGCAGCGGACAATGCGGGCGACCATCATCTCGAAGGATTCGTCTCGATGCTGAATGCCGTTGAACTGACTAAAGAACTCATTGCGTTTGATTCTGTAAGCGACAAATCAAACGTGGAAGTGACGAACTTCGTCGAAGAGAAACTGCTCCAAGTTGGCTGCCATGTGGAGCGGCTGGAGTACAACGACGAAAACGGCGTACGAAAGGCCAGCGTCGTCGGGAAAATTGGATCGGGAACTGGCGGGATGGCTTACTTCGGTCACACCGACGTCGTGCCCGCAAGCAATTGGGGAATTGCCGAACATGGTCCGTTTGATCCTCACATCAGTAACGGACGGCTGTATGGTCGCGGCAGTTGCGACATGAAAGGGTCGGTGGCCTGCATGCTGGCTGCCGCCGCTCGATTCACTGGTCGGTCGTTGGCACAACCCATTTACATTACCTGCACCGCCGATGAAGAAGTTGGCATGAAAGGTGCCGAGCAGGTGGCAGCTGAATCGGTGCTGTTCAAGGAAATGGCCGAGGCGAACGTGCGTTCGATTATCGGTGAACCCACAAGCCTACGAGTTATTCGCGGACACAAAGGAGGATGTTCCTACCGGCTTACGTCGCGCGGACGGGCAGCCCACTCCAGCACGGGAAAAGGTGTGAACGCGAACTGGAACATGATTCCATTTCTGGAAGAAATGCGAAAACTGAACGCGGAGATGGAATCGGACGCCCGTTGGCAGCACCCCGAGTTCTCTCCGTCCACCATGACGATGAACCTTGGCATTAACGATCACACGCACGCCATTAACATTACGCCGCCGCAAAGCGTTTGCACTGTCTATTTCCGCCCCATGCCGGGCATGGACATTTCACCTCTCATGGAACGCATCGAGGCTGCGGCCGTCGCGAATGGATTGGAAATCGAACTTCGTTTCCGTTCGGAACCACTCTATGTGGAACCGACGTCGCCGTTTGTCGCCGAGTGCCTGGAACTGACGAACACAAACGAGTCACAGACTGTAGCCTATGGAACGGACGGTGCCCGTTTCGGCGCGTTGCCGAGGCGACTGGTCATCGGCCCTGGCGATATTGCTCAGGCCCATACGCACGACGAGTGGATTGAAGTCGATCAACTCGAACGCGGAACCGACTTGTACACCCGCATGATCGAACGCTGGTGCTTGTAAAACATCGCGTTGGGTGAGTGGGATGCGTTACCTGACGGTGGGTTGAGACGGTTGAGTGTGGCTGCGCCACCGTTGAGATGGTTGAGGTTCCGTCCGACATTGCCGGGCAAATGTCACCGCTGCGCCGTCTCGGATTCTGGGGGGGACGTTGTACTTGCCCCATTGGTTGCTGGAGTCTTCAACATGGCTGGCAGCAAGATGAGGTTTCCGAGCAGTCCTCCGACCATCGCGACGCTGACGAGTACACCGAAGTAGATGAGTGGGACAAACTTTGACAGCGTTAGCACAGTGAAACCGGTGACGAGTGCGATGTTTGCGAAAATGAGCACGCGACCTACATCGGCATGTGTTTCGGCGAGTGCTTCATCGTGTGACAATCCTGCTTTAATCCGCCGGGTGTAGCCGGTGAGATAGTGAATGGTGCTGTCGATGGTCAGGCCCATTGACACGCTGGCAATCATGGCTGTGCCGATGTTAATGGGAATTCCTAACCAGCCCATGCCGCCAATGACGACCACAATGGGCAGCACGTTCGGAACGAGGCTCACCACACCAATCCAGGCGTTGCGAAACGCCAGCCCCATGAACAGTCCAATTAAGGTGCAAGTGAGTGCGAAGCTGGTAATTTGATCGCGTAGTAAACTGGAAATGAGTTCGGCGAGCAGTACATACAGGCCAGTTGTTTCCGCTTCAGGGAATTCCTCGCGGGCCAATCGCTCAACTTCCGCGATGAGTCGCAACTTTTTCTCAGCAGGTTGCTGCTCAAGTGCTCGCAGCATAATACGCATACGTCCCGACTGCGCGTTGTAGAGCGAAGGCTCCATTTCCGGTTGAATTTCATGGAGCGCCTCGCGGGCCTCGTCGAAATGAAGTCGGCGATATCTTGGTAGACCAAGAAATCCCGACTCCTTCACCCGCAGTTCACGCATGGGGTCGATGCCATCGGTCAAATCGACAACACGGGTGATTTGGATTTCATCATTGACGTTCAGGTCGCGAAGCTCAAATGAAAGGTCAGCAACGCGGTCGAGGAAATCGTCAGTCAATTCATGAGGCGCTGGGAAACTGACCTCCCAGGTCCCGACGCCTCCCATGCTGGATTCGAAAAACTGCAGCGACTGGACAATGTCGCTTTCTTTACGAAAGTTCTTGCTGAAATCGGTTTCCACCTGCAAGCGGTTTAGTCCAGCAATTGCGAACACAATAATCACACCCGCGCCAACCAGCACCGTTCGCTTGGAACGCGTAATCCAGGCAGCGATTCCCGACAGTGACCGCATGAGTGCTGCTTCGGCGACGACGTTCTTGGGATCGGTGTCGAACGCTCCCGCCAGAATGCCCGCAGGGAGGACGAGCAGGCAGGCAACCGGAACGATGAGCGTGCCCAGCCCCATCATAATTCCGAAACTGCGGACCGGGGTTATGCCGCTGGTGAGCAGAGAAGCAAAGCCGACAGCAGTTGTCAGGCAGGTCCAGAAAATGGGAGCCCACAACTGGAATAACGTTTGTAGCAGAGCCTCTTCTCTGTCGTGGCGTTTACGTTCCTCGCGGAATGTCACCGTAATGTGCATCACGGTGGCAATGGCAATGATGGTGACCAGTGATGTCAGCATGGAACTCACCATGCTGAGCTTGAGTCCCGAGACCTGCAGCAATGCTTTTGTCCACAATAGCGTCATGTGCACCACAATGAGCGGAAGCACCACCCAGCGAATGCTGCGAAACATCAGCAGAATGACCAACGTCAGGAGAACGGTCGACGTGGTACCCAGAATCCAACCATCGGACTCGACGTAACGAAACATGTCGTGTACCTGAATAGGTTCGCCGGCAACGTAGGCTTTCAGGCGAAACTCTTTGGCAATTTTGCGGATTTGGGAAAACGTTTCTTTTCGCGAAACGGGAGTCCGTTCTGCGGGTTCCAGTCGCAGCAGAATGGTCAGCACCGAATGGTCACGACTGATGAGAATTTGGTAGCTGGGAGCCACCATTCTTTTGGCCACCGCAGGCAATCGGGAAAGGCCGGGGGGCGTCCAATTTAGAACCGCTGGGTTGTGGACAACTCGTTTGACGTCCTGAGTGCTTTCCGCATGAACTCCCGGCACGTTACTCAATGCTTGACTGAGTTTTCCAAGTTCTTCCAAAATACTGCTTTGCGGTTCCTTCTCCAGGCTGAGGTCTAGGTTGAGGGGCTGCTCCAGGCGATAGGCCACCATGACAAACTCATCGCCACCGAAGGTTTCCTTACTGTGCTGGTAGCGCAGGAGCAGCGGATCATCTGCCGCGTAGAACGATTCAATCCGCTCATCAAGCTCAAGCCGAGTCGCAGGTGTAATCGCCAGCAGCGACAAAAGAGTTGCCACCCCCAGTCCCCACCAGCGATAGGTAACAGTTTGCCTGAGCAAGCTTTGCAACCGAACCTCGATGGTGAGCTAAGTATGGAAATGGGCGATCATTACGGAATTCCGGAAGTATAGCGTCCAATCAATCGAAGGGTTGCAGTGCACGGCAGGAATTCGACATCGCCCTGAAATTGGTGCGAGGTGGCTTTGGGGGAATTCCCCGTAACTACTTCCTGTGACTTTCAGACTTGTACTCGCTCGACTATTTCCTCCAGTTTTCGTAGGCTACGGCAAGAGAAATGGGCTGGGGCCAAGGAGGGTGCATTTTGGAAACATTGCAGACGAACCATCCTACAGCTCCCAATGCCGAGAGAGAATTCGGTATTTCTGACTTACCCGAGCGCGGTAAAGCTCATCTCGATTAGCAATTTGGTCTTGATGTTGCTCTACGGTGTTGTTTGCGCTCAGGAACCGGATGACGCGCAATTAGCACCCAAGAAATCACTCATTAGTGAAGAGTTTCCAGGAAATTCATGGACTTTTTTTGCTGGTGAGCAAAATGTACCTGTGTCCAAGACTTGGAAGGTCGAAACCGATCCAAGTACCAACACACCAGTTTTAGTGTGTACAGGTGAACCGTATGGATACATTCGTACTCGTACTGGGTACCAGGAATTTGAGCTGAATTTGGAGTGGAAGTACCCACAGGATCAGAACGGCAATAGTGGGATACTTTTGTTCACATCTGGGGATGATCGGATCTGGCCCGACTCTCTCCAGGTCCAGCTGCATCACTCCACGGCTGGGAGCACTTTTCCCAGTGGTAGTGCAAAATCGAACAATGAATTACGCAATGTTCCTGCATTATCACGCCCCGTTGGGCAGTGGAATGAATGCAAAGTGATTAGCCGGAATGGACGGATTACTGTTTTTGTAAATGAGAAAAAAATTGGTGAAGTGACCGGTTGTGAGCCGAATATGGGGACGATTGCCCTGCAAAGTGAAGGTTCTGAGATACATTTCCGAGAACTCTGGATTCGTGAGTTCTCGGGAACCGAATCTGCTAATAGTAGGACGTCTTTGATTCGGCCTGGAAGATTTCACGGAGCAACTAGGTACTGCCGTTCCTCGGTTCCCCCTATGCACTCATGGTGGGAATCGACCGATTGTGAGATTTTTCGCGTTCGAAGTGGCTTTCCAATTGCGTTGCAATACCGCCACCAATAGATTTACTACACAACTTGCGCAGGCCTCCTAAGTTACCAGGTGTGAAATGAAGAAGTTTTTGGCTGCAGCTCTCTTTTCAATGAGCGTCATGGGCTATCTCCACGCCGATGACACTGTGGTGCCTGCTCCCGAACCAGTGGGCAATCAGGCTCATGCTTTCAAAGCACTTACAAATGCCGATGGGCATTTAGCGGGGCAGGTGTACGAGGTAGACTCGTACTCCAAGTTGTTTGTGCCTGCAACCGGGGACGTGAAGCTTGGAAACAAGGGCAGCAAGGTTGCTGAGGCCAAAGTCGGCCCTGGCGGCGTTTTTCAACTGCTTGATGTGAATCCCGGGCGGTACTCGTTCGTCATTAACTCGCCTCAGGGTTTCGCCACCTTTGGCCAGTTCGTTGATAGTGGTGCAAATGGTGCACAACCCATCGGAGTAGAGATTGGGCTGGTACCTCCACAGGATTACGCATTCATGCGTGAAGTGGCAATGTCCACCCCAACCGCCAATATCGACGCGGACGGTGGTCAAGTTATCCCTGAGAATGTGCTGGCTGGCGTTGAGGATTACGGAGCCTTCGGATTGGAAGGTTCTGGACACGTCCGTGGTTACATCGTGATTCCAGGTCAAACGGAAGTCCGCGCCGCCGATGGTATGTCCGTCTGGTTCGTCCAGAACGGGAAAGCCGTCGCTTCTGGCGATACGAACGAAATGGGTCTGTTTGATGTGACTGGCCTGAGTTCCGGTTGGTACACCATGGTTTCGTCGGGCAAATATGGATTCCTCGCCATCGAAGTTGAAATCGTGCCTGTCGACGGTGTTGCCGACACGATTGACGCGGCAGTCAATGGTGTAACTTCTCGCGTATGGGTGAAGGCAGCGGCTGCCGCTGTTTCCCCATCAGCCACCGCTGATCTAGGACTTGTGCGTGCCAACCTGCCAACGGGTGTGAATCCTGTCGGGACTACCGGCCCTCTCGGTCAAATGGTCCCCTCGGGTGGTGCGACTGGTGGTGGCGGCCTTGGCGGTGGATTTGGTGGCCTCGGTGCATTGCTTGGAGCTGCTGGTCTCGGCTTAGGTGCTGCGGCCCTTGCCGATGATGATAAAGTCATCATCATCAGCCCTCCCGGCCCATAAGCTCATATAAAGCAATTTGATTTGCGTGAAGGGAAGCTTCTCATCGGAGCTTCCCTTTTTTCGTTTCGTCAGCATGCGAACGTTGCGTCGACAACGGGTCAGCATGACCGGGAAGCAACCGCCAATACCATTCGTGCGGGCGAGCCGATACCATTTTGTTCCATGATTCATTGACCGACACCTCACCCCCCGCCGCGCACTGGCGGACGCTGGAGGAACGCAAATGAAAAGGTCCGCCTGGAACGCGACGTTGCTTTCACTGCTCGTTCAAATTGTGATCGCGGCCGAAACCTTTGACGCGGTCCACGCCGAGAGCATTGAACCCGCCATCGAAAATGTGTCCAACGCCTATCGGTTCACCGACACGTGCAACACATTCGTCCTTCGAAGCGGTGACGCAGCACTCCTGATCAACGTGGGTGATGGACTTGTCTTTGAGCATTTGACTGACATTGGTGTGGAACGCGTCGAGCAAGTCTTGTTGACCGACCATCACCGGGAGAACTGTCAAGGACTTCTCAGAGATCCCCCAGTTCCACTTAACATTGCGACCTCAGCGACAGAGAGCGAAATCCTGGAAGCTCCCGCGAGCTTTCGCCACTGGTTCCCGACGCTCGGCGACCAGTACACCGTTTACGGCGCGAGCTATGCACGACCGCCCGCGCAGCCAATCCACGTCACGCGAAATCTGAAGTCGGGTGAAACCTTGACCTGGCGTGAATTTGAAATCAAATGCCTCGGCACGCCGGGCACGTCTCCGGGTGGTATGAGTTACGTTGTGCATCACGACGGAAAGACGTTTGCATTCACAGGGAGCGTGATCCACGACGGCCCCACCATGACGAACTGGTTCGATTCCGAATGGGATTACGGCTTCGCCAAAGGTGTCGATATCCTCATCGAATCGGTCGAGAAACTCAGTGGCGAAGACATCGACGTCATCTTCCCGTCGCAAGGGCCCGTGATCCCCAATGCCAAGGAACAACTCGCTGCATACCAGCAGAAGCTGACAAAGTTTCGCGCGAGTTACGTACGTGGATATCCGGTGTTTGATAAGGCCGTCGAACTGCGTGATCCCATTTCGACACCGACGCCCGTTCCGCATATCAATCAGGTGACGCCACACCTTTACAAGCTGAGCCACCAGCATCAGGGACGAAACTTTGCCATTATTATTTCAGACAACGGGCACGGCCTGGTCCTCGACGCCGGGCTGTTTCCTCGGGCGGTGCTGGAGGAAATCATTGTCGGCCTGCGTGAGCACATGGGTCTGAAGGAAATCGACGCGTTCTGGATTTCGCACATGCACGGCGACCACTTCCTTCTGGGGCCCGCACTCAAAGAATTTGGAGCCGAAGCATGGACGCTGAAGAGCATTGTCGACCGCTGTGAACATCCCCGCCGGTACGATTACTCCGCGCTCGTTTCCGCTTACGGTGATGGCTTCGACGGAATGAAAATCGAAAAGGCCTTCGAAGACGGTGAGACCATCGAGTGGGAAGGGTACACCATCCATGTCGACTGGATGCCTGGCCAGACGGAATTCCACTGCTGTTTGTGGCTCGAAATTGATGGTAAGAAAATTGCCTTTACTGGTGACAACCTGTTCGGCTCTCCGAGTGATCCCGCCCAAAACGGACATGAAGCCGTCGTGTGTCGCAACAGCGCAATTCTGGAAGAAGGTTACGTCATTGGCAGCAAATATCTGATGGACCTGAAGCCTGACATTGTCATGGGCAGCCATTCTTACGTCATGCCCGACCCCCAGGCGTTTCTCGAACGCTACCACGAGTGGTCATTGGAAATGGTCTCACTCTTCAAAGACCTGCTGCCAGAGCGGGATTACGAGTATTTGTTCGACCCCTACTGGGTTTCGGCCTACCCGTACCGAGTTGATCTCAGCGAAGAAACGGAGCAGGATGTCGAAATCATCATCCGCAATTTTCGATCGACTGAGCAGCAGCATCGCGTCGCCCTGGTACTTCCTGAAGGAGTGGTAGCAACGCCGGTAGTGCTGGAAGGCTCAGTACCTCCAGAGAGTCGCCAGAAGTTCACAGTCAAGCTGCGGCGCGAGGCGGTACCGCAGTCCACAGGAGTGCAACTGATACCGTTTGACATCACACTCGATGGAAAACGGTACGGACAACTCTTTGACTTCCTCGTGCGGCTGCCTGAAAAGCCATGAGTTCCTAATCCCAGTTGTCCTTGGTGAGTACATCACCTACCTGGATCTGACTGGGGTCAACGACGACGTGCTTAATACGTTGTCGCTTCCAGGTGTAGCTCATGTGGACGAGTCCATCATCGGTCTGGATGATGGCGGGATAGCTGAATTCACCCTTCTCTTCCTGCTCCAGGATGGCAACTTTTCGCCAGGTGAGTCCGTCATCAGAAATTGCCAAGTTCAACAATCCGCGTCGGCCCCAACCGGTTTTTCCACTCCCCAGGTGATTGTAAATCAGCAAATGCCGACCATCTTGGAGTGTGACAACCTCAATGCCAGCGTTCGGATTCGGCAGATCGATGGCTTCCAGCTTTGACCAAGTTTCTCCTTGATCGGTTGAGAAACTAGTCACCAGCACACTCTCCTTTGTGCGGCAGAGAACCTGCAGGCGGCCATCTTTATGTTGCAGAAACGTGGGCTGAATGGCATTAAATGTCGTCGCCGGTTCAATGGGGCCAATGCGCTTCCAGGTACCACTCGGCATGCCGTCCTTCAAAACGGTTTTTTCAAAGTGAATGGTCCAGCCGTCGTATTCCGTGGACGAACCACTGAGCAATGTTTCTCCGTCGGCGAGCAGAATAGGCTTGCAACGGACAGGGCCGTCGATTTCTTCGGGGAGACGACGTCGATCGCGAAATGTGCGACCACGGTCGTAGCTGACCATCATTTCACCCCACCATTCGCGGGGATTCGGACCGACCTTGAAGAACAACAGCAGCGGCGCATCACTCGGCAGTTGGTACAGCACAGGATTCCAGCAGGGATACCGCAAGCCATTGTGCTGGATTCCATTAGCCCACTCTTTGGGAGACGACCAACTGTTACCGTCGTGATAGCTCGACCAAATGCCAACGTCGTCCTTGCCTTCTTTGGTTCCACCGAACCAGACGGTCACCAGGCCACGTGACGTTCTGCAAATTGATGAAGCGTGGCATTCCGGGAAACTCGCCTTCGTGTACACAAACTCTTCTTCAATCAGACCTGGGAATCGAGGCTCCTTCATTGGTTTTGCTGGGGCTGCAGTGAGTGATTCAGGCTTGAATGAAATGCAGTCATCATGGGCCGCGTAATACAGTCGGCCGTTTTCGGCTCCCACCAGGAGGTCGGGCTTGCCGTCCTTATCAAAGTCGCAGGCAGCGGGGCTGGACGTATGGCCCGCGACATTGCGTCGGGCAAGATTGCCAATACGTTTGAGTACGATTTTGCCTTCGCGGTCTTCACAGTTGCGATACCACGTGGCATTCTCCGAATTCACCAGCAAATCGAGTCGGCCATCGCCATCCCAGTCGACCACGTCGAGTTTGACTCGGCCTGATGAACCGCAGGACTTGGCATTTAACCGAACGGGCGCGTTCTGTTCGTCTACGAAAATCCGTTCTGCTGCACCGCCACTGCGTCGCAACGTGAGATAGCCCTCCTGATCGAGCAAAACGAGATCGAGTTTCTTGTCACCATCGAAATCCACAGCAACCGGAGTGGTCCGCCACTGGGTGAGAGACGAACTCGATTTTGTCTGCCACCAGTACCATGCCGGTGGCGCTTCGCTGAGACCGGTGTCGAGGAGCGTGTCGGTCAGATGGTCGCCATCGTTTCTCAGTACACCGATTCTCGCCAGAATCGAGTTGTAGATAATGTCAGGATCACCGTCGGAATCCCAGTCGGCGACAGAGAGGGTGGTGTATCCCCACTTTGCTTCGGCCGGACCTTGAATCGATCCGTTGGGCCCGGCCAGTACACGAAACTCGCGGGTGGTTTCACCTTTCCCGACAGTCAAGCGAGTCGGAGCCGACCACTTGGGACGCCCGTCAGCGCCGCTGCCGAGGTTTTCGAACAAAGCAATGTATCCAGCTGTATTCCCACAGAGGATGTCTTCGTCCCCGTCCCCGTCCCAGTCATAAGGGTAGGGAGTTGCGAGCGCGCCGAATTTCAGCGTGTCCGCTTCCTGTTGGAAGTATTTCGGTGCGAGAAAGACCGGCTGCCGTCCTCTCGACTCGCCAGTGTTTTCGACCAGAGCCACGCGGCCGTCTTCATCACCGACAATTAAATCGAGGTCACCATCTTTATCCCAATCGACCGCCGTGGGTGTGATCATTTGCAGATCCATCACGAGCGGCGCGCCCGTGTTGTCAATCAGCTTGATGCCCGCCGCGTAGTTCGGCTCTGTGCGCGATCCAATGTTTTCGAAGTACGTAAAACCATCGAGGAACTCACCACAAAGTAAGTCGAGGTCACCGTCTCCATCGAAGTCGGCAAAGTTCGGAGAAGGCCAGCCATAAACGTCAATCTCGCCACCACCTGCATTGATCATTCGTGGTGAAGTTGAGTACTTCGGCTCAGCGTCGGACCCGTCGTTGTCAATGACATAGACGTGGCCATGCAGGCGACCGTTTCGCCAGCGGCCGAAATTGTCATAAGCATGATCCCAGGCGAAGTCCGTCCAGTCACCCACGCCGACAATGATGTCCTGATCTCCGTCGCCGTCGAAGTCGACGTACCGCCACATATTGGCCCGGACGCCGTTCTCGTGAATGTTGCCGCGAGGATAAATGCGTTGGCCCGAATCAAAATCAAAAACCCTCGTTTCCTTGTTGCGCGGGAACTCCACGTTGGTCTGCAGAATGCGCGGCTCACCATTTACGTAGCTGACCTGCATGTTGTGGGAGGTCTTCCCGACGCGTACGCCCGGTTTGAACACGGGAAACTTCACTGCGGGATCTTGTGAAGGGTTCTCAAAGTAGTACACACCGTTCGACGGTTTGTCGGGGCATGACACCAACAGGTCCAAATCGCCGTCGTTGTCATAGTCGACTGGCATGGGCCACGCCCACAGCCCCACACCCAAATCGACATTCAGGCCGGGGTTGTTGTATTTCAACTCAGTGAGCTTCCAGTCGTCTTGGGCGAGCAGTGGACTCGCCAGAATAACAAGTGAGAAAAGCAACAGCGATTGAGTTCGTGACATGGGTTCGAATGTCTATTTGAAAGAACAGCCAGCAAGAATCTGGCCGGAGCGTGGCGGCGTGGAAAATAGAATTGTTGTGGAATGGTTCCCGTTCTACCAGTGAAGTGATGTAAAGCCAGAACGGCGGACAATTTGAAAACAATGACATTTGTCGGACTTTTGCCAAGAACAGGATTGCACCGTCTCGATGGTTGGTGATAATTACGCCTTACCCATTGAGGCGTGCCTGGCGTTGCCTCGACTTTTGGTTTCTCGTTTTCACATTTTCGAAAGGGTTCCCCATGTTGATTCGCCTCCTGGTTCGCCTCATTATCAGTGCCATCTTCCGCGGCAAATAGTTGCTCATCGAACTTGGAATTCACCCCGCCCTCGTTGGTCGTGACCAGGCGAGGGCTTTTTTATGCGCCGAGGACTTAAGGGAAACCGCTGCTGCGTCGGAGTTTCAGTCGTTCGATTTTGTCGCCGCAAAGACATGCAGGCCGACCGGGCACTTTTGATTTCCGTATGCTGACAGTCGTTCCGCTTTGAATCCGATGTGCTCTAACAACGTGACAATCGTATCCGGATCGAGTAACAGCAATTGATGCAATTCGTCCGCCCGGCGATACAGTTCGCCGACCTTTCGGAATGAGACAATTTCACGTGAAAGGATGTTGTCGACACAACTTGTCGTCACTAGCACGGTCCAGTCGTCTCCCTCCGCGAAGGATTGTGTCGATAGGGCCTGAGCCCGCTCTGGTCCGGCGACATCAAACAGTAATAATCCGCCCGGTTGCAAGCTGGAATAGATCCCCTCCAGAACCGTTTCGAGCACCTGCGCATTATTCCGTTCATCGAACAGATAGTTGAATACCTCACCAATCGCGGCGACTGCGTTGCACTGCGCTATCTCTGCGTCGACAAATGAACCGACGCGGAATTTCGCTTTAGGTGCACGAGCCCTGGCCAGTTGGATCATCTCGGGCGAGATGTCGTAACCCGTCACGTCGAAGCCGGCCTGGCAAAGTAGTTCAGCTAGAGTTCCACCGCCGCATCCGAGTTCCACGACCTTGCGGGAGTCGGTTGTGTTGGCTGGTAACCGTGCCTGCAACTCCTGTGCTGCACCTTTCGCTAAACGCGTGAAGCCACTTTCATGAATGTAGGCCAAGTCTTCCTGGTAGGCGTGCATGCGACCAACTGTCCCCTGATGTGATGACCTTCTTTCCCGATGCAGCTTCAAGATTGTCCCGAAGCAATTCAAGTCAACAATTTCGACGACATTGACAAGGTTGTCTTTGCGAACGACACCAGCCAAACTGACGTCAGCAATCTCAGTGAATCAACAGGGCCTTGGTTATGACATCAGAACGTACCGATGCTGCTGGAGAAAACGTTCAGCAACTCCGAAATGTCTTGCAGAAATACTGGGGCTTCGACTCGTTTCGGGCGCTGCAGCAGGAGTCGATGACATCCATTATGGAAGGGCGCGACACGCTGGTCGTGCTGCCGACCGGCGGGGGAAAGTCGCTTTGTTATCAGGCACCGGCCATGTGCCTCGATGGGATGGCCATTGTCGTTTCGCCACTGATTTCCCTGATGAAAGATCAGGTCGATACGGCCCGCGCCTGCGGATTGCCAGCCCGGCTCATTAACAGTTCCATTGACGCTCGCGAACGGTTCGAAACCTGGGGCGAAGTACGCGACGGTAAAGTGCGGCTGCTGTACGTCTCTCCCGAACGCCTGACGCAGTCTTCGTTTCTCGACCAACTGGCCGACGTTCCGCTGTCGATGCTGGCCATCGACGAAGCGCACTGCATCAGCCAGTGGGGCCACGATTTCCGGCCGCACTACCGTGAACTGTGCGTGCTGCGCGAGAGGTTTCCCGAAGTTCCACTGCATGCGTTCACGGCGACAGCCACGGCGGACGTGCAGGAAGACATTGCCCATCAGCTTGGGCTGAAGTCGCCACAGTTCTTTGTGGGGAGTTTTGATCGTCCCAATTTGAGTTATCGGGTCATCCGCAAGGGAAATCTCACGGAGCAAATCGAAGCGGAACTCAAGAACCACGTCGGTGAGTCGGGAATTATCTACTGTATTACCCGGAAGGAAGTGGACGAGTGGACCGCATTTCTCAACAGTCGTGGCGTCCCAGCCCTGCCGTACCATGCTGGCCTCACTGATGAGCAGCGACACCAGAACCAGGAAGCGTTCCTCAACGATGACGCCGGAATTGTCGTGGCAACGGTGGCCTTTGGCATGGGTATCGACAAATCAAACATCCGGTTCGTCATTCACGTGGGGATGCCAAAGTCCATCGAACATTACCAGCAGGAAAGCGGTCGTGCCGGACGCGATGGTCTCGATGCCGACTGTGTGCTGCTGTTTGGAAATGATGACCTGCTCAAATGGCAATTCATGACGCGCGACCTTCCGCCCGAGGTGAGCGAGGTGTCGGCGGAATCACTCCGGAAAATGGTCGGATTCTGTGAAGGCATGATGTGCCGCCACCGCGCACTGGTTAGGCACTTTGGTCAAGACCTCGCTGAGAAGTGTGGCACGAATTGCGATGTCTGCACGGGCAATCACACCGCGGTTGAGGAGCCACTGAAAATTGCTCAGATGATTCTGTCATCGGTTTACCGCCAGGAACAACGCTTCGGCGTGGAATACACCATTGCCGTATTGAAAGGCTCGCGTTCGAAGAAAGTCCTCGGCAACGGCCACGACAAGTTGAGTACATATGGCCTGCTGAAGGACCATTCCAAACCACTCATTCAGGAGTGGATTGGCCAACTCATTCAGCAGGAGTGCCTGCATCGCGTCGGCGAATACAACATGTTGCGGCTGAAAGAACCGGGATGGCTGGTCTTGCGTGGAGAATGGACTCCCGAGCTGGTCATTCCCCAACGCGCCGAGCTGCAGGTAGAGGCACCAACTGCAAAGGGAAAGCAGACGTCCTGGGACGGCGTGGAAATGCCGTTGTTCGAAAAGTTGCGAGAATTGCGTTCCACGTTCGCGTCAGAGCGTGGTGTTCCGCCCTACGTCATTTTCAGCGACGCCACACTTCGCGACCTGGCTCGCAAACGTCCCACAACACCAGACGCCATCCTCGCTGTGTATGGTGTCGGCCAAAAGAAACGGGATGACTTCGGCACCGAGTTTCTGGAAGTCATTGACAACTACTGCCGCGAACACCAGGTTGAGTCCAACGTCGACAACTCGAACAAGCCCGCAGACCCGCCTGATGAACAACCACGTGTGAACCGCTCAGCACTCACGGCCTTTCCACTGTTCGCCGCAGGAAAGTCCCTCGCCGAAGTCGCCCAGACCATCGGCCGCGCCCACTCCACCACCTGCGGATATCTTGCCGAATACTTGAGAGAGAAGGACATCACCGATCCCACTCCCTGGGTCGATGCCCCCACCGCCGCCAGAATCCGGCAGGCTATCGAACACGTCGGCGCCAATGGGCTAAAGCCGATCTTCGAGCATCTAAATGGAGAAGTGGACTACGACAGCATCCGAATCGTGGTCCAGTGCTGGCTGAATGGGAAGTCTTAGATTGCTGTCGATGCGAATACGGGATTCTATCTCGACTCCGAATAGTGACCAAGTTCACGCGAGACGCTCGATAAGGACGTCATAGACGATGCCGCGACTCGATCGTGTGCAACGCATGGTTACCCGCCTTCTCCGAGTTCGGCTACGCGAGTCAAAATAAAGTCGGCAACCTGTTGTGCTGTGAATGATTCGGCATCTATGTAACCGTCAATGGAAAAGACGCCATCAACTTTCGTGTCATCGAATCGAACAAACATTACACGTTCGTCATCCTTTGATTTGATGACATCCCGCACGGCACGCCATTCAAGTCCACACCACTGCTTATGAGCGTATTCTGCGCAAAGGAATACCACGATCAAATCGCTTTGCTCGCGATAAATTCTCTGCAACAGAGTGTCACAGTTGGGCCTGGCAAGTTGCGCCTGATAGTCGTGGTCGTAAAAGACGGAGTCAGTTCCAAGTGGATCGCGCAATGCGTCAACAACTCGGGAAACGTAACGTCGCTTTTCTCCAGGAAATGAAAAAGCAACCTTAAATCGCAGATCTTTCAACTTTCGTGTAGATCGATCAACCTTGCCCACCGATTGATCATTGGCGAGTCGTTCCAAAGCCAACAACGAAAGCGTAAACGGGTCAGGCTCAATTCTGCAAGCATGCTCTCGACCTGGGTTACTGAGGGACAAGTGGTAAAGGAGAAAATTCAACCACATCGCCAACGGGTTGTCGTTCAACACGGCCGTTGGTTTCGCGGATGGATTTCTTTCTTTTTCGGTGGCCTGCAGTTCCGACACGACACGTGAGCCGATATTCCAAGCATCATCTCCGCTGAAGAGACTTCCCGCTCGACATGCCATGCGGACAAAGAGTTTGCACGCGTCTCCTTCGATGACGCCGAATAGTGAAAGTACGGAGCCCCGCATTCCCCATTGAAAATCGCTGTCTTCCAAATCAGACACAAGTTGGTCTATGTCGCCTTTGCCCTCAATCGCACCATAGTATTGCCACAGCATGATCGCGTGATTTTGAGGAGCGAATCGCCGGTCAATATTCGTACCTTCTTGCGTGATGTGAAATGTGTGGAACTGGATGTTATGGAATTTGGACGCCTCGGTCTCGAACATTTCGATCAGACGTTGTATTTCGGCGGATTTGCTAGATAGTGACATGGCGGAACTACACCTCGTACCGACTACGTAATCGTTAGGCGAAAGGATCTTGGGTGAAGCAAGTCGTGGCTTTCAATAAAGATCGAGGGATCGCGCAGGTGTTTACAGCAAGAATACCGGGGAGTGTCACTTATGGCTACCACATCGGCAGACGCTGGCCAAACTCACTTGTGAAGGGGGAGTCGCCGCCCCTCAAACGCCTACCGATCAGGCGGAATCCTGTGATGCGTGTACGTCAACCAGAGGGATTTGAGGAAGTCGTCGTTCAGGAGCAGAATTGAGCCGCGGGTGATGAGGTCGAAGTCGTCGGAGACGCAGGACGCAATTTCATGGTGGCCGGTGGCATCGCTCATGGTCATGAAGGATGCCTCTCGAATGGCGTCGACGAGGAACTCGGAGTCAAGCGACGGTTCCAGATTCCACCAGCCCGACTCGATTTGTTCACGACAGCGCAGCCACTCTTTTTCAAATTCGCGGTCGGTGTCGCGGCGGTCCAGGCAATCGTCATGGTTCAGCAACGTCATGTGCTCGCGGGGGAGCAGTAGACCGCTGTCAAGTTGTTCCAGAATGAGATGTGGCGGCGGAAGCATTTGCTGAGTGTTTTGCCGGATGAGTGCTTACCGTGGTGGTGGCCCACCAAATGGTGGACGTCCCTGAGGTGGGCCGGGTGGACGACCACCGCCCCCGGGGGGCCCCATTTGGAAACTGTCATCGGGTGTGCCGCGAAAACTTCGAGGAACCGTAGGCCAGTGCTGTGTGAGGAAGTAGGCGTAGGTCCCCTCCGGAAACTCCGGTGTCACGCACGCCCGTCCGTTGCACTCGTCGAGATCGCCTAATCCTTCGACGTATTCGTAGTCGTTGACAAACGTGCCGTCATAGGTGCCGCCTGGCCCAGTGCGTCCTGCCGGTCGATTCCCTTTCTTCAGCCGGAAGCTCGGTTGGAGTTCGACGACTTCGGATGTGGCATTCTGTGGATCAGAGAAACCGTACATGGCGTAAATGGGGAATCCGTCGGCTGCCCAACCGACAAGTGGCGAATGTTTGTCGGCTTCGACATTGAGCGTCTGCAATAGTCCGGTCGGGAGTCCGTGGTAGTGGTACTTGCCCGTCGGCTGGACGTGGGCGTAGTTGGTGTCGAGTCCGAGTGGGACTGCGCCACCGAGGGCTTCGTACTGCCAGCCGCTTTGATAATCACCCATCCAGAATTCGGCGGCACCGGGATCAAACAGCACACCGTTCACCGCCACGCCAAAGTTGAGTCCCAGTCGAATGGGTGTTGCGGTGCGACTTTGCTGTGGTTCGCGCGGGACCCGGAACGTCGTCACCAGTTGTTCGATGGAATGAGGATTCCCCCGGTTTGGAAACTGCCCGACCTTGTGTTCCGGGATGCTGTTGACGCGAATGATGCGGTACGCTCCTTGTTCGGTCGTCGTCGCTTGATTCGGCACAGGTAATGTCTGATTCGCCGGGACGAGTTCCAGTTCCTGACGCTGATTCGCCGTGTGTCGACGTCTCGGCGGTGGCTGTGCGATGGTCACGGCCGCCCAGGTCAGGCCAAGAATCGTCACAATCAGTGCAAACCATTTAAATGGTGCAGCGGGTTGCGGCTTGTTCACGGTCATCTCTCTCATCACAGTGTTCGAAACGTCATAAAACGATTCATCTCGGAATGTTCAATGACAATACGACCTAAACGGCGGTGATGACGGGAATTCAACTCTGCGGGACGTCTTTTCTGCATCAATGACAGGAAAGCAACCCCTCGTTGTTACAGCATGTTCGAGGCATAGAAATTCTGCATGGCGAAATACATCAACGCTGCGGTGCCGACGCTGGTGGCGAGGACCACGAAACCAATGCGTCGGGTTCGTTTGATTTGCCACCACATGAGCAGGCCGGTCAACGACCAGGTGACCATTGCAATGGCCATGGCATCGACAAACAGCGACCAGTACATGCGGCCGTTCCAGGTTGGCGGTTGACCATGACTGGTATGAAGTCGGAGGAAGAATCCCCGCAGCGGCATGTCGGGAGAGCCATCATATTTGAAGATGTCGACGTGACCATCCTTCAACACGTACGTAACGCGCGCCGGTTCACCATCGATGCTGACCAGAAAATTCAGCTTTGTCCAACCGAATGGTTTCGGAGCGCCGTGTACTTCGATGCCCGAGTCTTTGAATATCGACGCCGCAGCCTCCTGAGCTGTGTCTTGAGGATTGGGGTTCAATTCGATGTTGCGGGTATCGGAGAGGAGTCGATCGGGTCGGAAGTCTTCTGGCGGAATGGTTGCGATTTCGGTGTCGTTCGTGACGGGATTGATATGCACAACTTTCTTCTCATCTCCCTGCTGAACTTCAAACATCAGGTTGTTTGTGAACTCGGGCTCTGATCCCGTCAATACCTCGATTTGAGCCTCTGGATTCGCCGACCGCAGAGCTTCGATGACCTGTGTTGCTAATTCGCCGGCGGCGGGAAATTCTGTCATTGACGTCGCGCGAACGACGTCGACCGGCACTGGTTGAAATTGAACGCGTGGAAAGAGTGACTGATGGTTAAACATCGCTCCGGTCACTCCATATAGGACGACCCAGGGGAGAAGAAACAGCCCGGCGTAGAGATGCGTACGACGCGCGAGCATGAGCAGCCACGACGTTAGTTTCCAACGTTGCCGCGCAACAGGCGTTGTTGTGTCGTCGGTATTCGAATCTGTGGCAGATTCGGGTTCGTCATTCGTGGGCTGTTCAACATTCATCATTTCGCTCCTGTCACCACATTGCCGCTGCTGACGTCAGCAGACGTCTTCCAGTTTCAATTTGAACACAGCCAGCCACGCTTCTACGCGGGCACGTTCGGGCGCTTTGAAAACGTCAAAAGGGGCCGCCAGCAGGCCGGAGCAAATGTCGGTCAGGTCGAGTGCGCACTTGAGCCCTTTGAGGTATGATGATCCATACTTGCCAAAGGAATAGAGTTGTTGCAGGGCGACTACGACTTCCTGAAGTTCAGCAACACGAGCGGTATCGCCCGACTGAATCGCGGCGAATAAACCGGTGAACAGTTTGGGGCACAGGTTCGCTCCCCCGGTGACGCCACCCACCGCCCCGAGTCGCATGGCGTCGATTAGTAACGCTTCGGGTCCCATCATGATGGGCCATCCTGGGCGTTTCTCTCTTGCCAGTTCAATTGCCTGGGCGAAGTACTCCAGGTCGCCTGAGCTGTCCTTGAGGCCGACGATGTTTTCATGATCGATGAGTGTCGCGAGGGAGGGCTGTTCAATGACAATCCGGACGCAGCTCGGCATGTTGTAGAGCAACAGCGGGAGAGGGAGCGCGTCGGCCAGTTCATGAAACCAGTGCTGAAGTTCCGTTTGTCCTGCAGGGAAGTAGAACGGCGGAGCGGCAACCACGGCACTCGCTCCGGCATCTGCTGCTGCCTGGGCGAGGTCGATGGCATCGACCAGGGATGTATCAGTGATGCCGACGTACAGCGGTACCTTATTCTCCAGCAGTTGGCTGGTGGCCGTAATGAGTTCCCGCTGCAACCGAGCACTCAAGCTCGGGCCCTCGCCTGTGGTTCCGAGAATGAATAGCCCATCAACTGCCGCGTCAAGCTGGTTACCAATCAGCCTTTCGAGTCCGGCATGATCCAGTGCATCGCGACTGGCGAGCGGTGTAACTAGTGGCGGCACAATCCCCTTGATGTCCATCATTTCTCCTTTGGCGTCAGGTGCATACGCCGATGATGCGGGCGTGGGACATATTGGGACAACATTCCCGGGAACATGCAAACGACTTGGCCTGTAAGTCCACTGTAGGGAGCGGGTTTCGCCCATTGGCGAGATGCGAAACTGTGACAATCGTTCCGATCAGCCATTTCGGGAGGGATTTAGTGAAAGAGATTGCAGGAAAACATTGCTTTTGATGTTCATGACTGGGTATACCCGAAGGGTAAGGATATGTGGTCCTCTGCGCGCCTACGTGCACAGAGGTTCATCCCGTTGTGCCGAATATGCTGGATTTACGTGAATATGTACGTAGACTGGCATGGATCGGCGGGACCTGGAATATCGTGAATTCAGACATTTGTGACGCTCGCTGCGCCTACGGTTCAGCGAGTTTGTTACCGGCCTACTCGGGCCTTCAAGTTCCTGGAGAGAACCTACATGTTCGGTCTATTTGCTTCGCTGTCACCGCGCCGTCGACGTGTTGCACCCGGTTTCGGAATTGCCAAGAGTGTATTGGAGTCTCTGGAAGACCGTGTTTTGCTCAGCGGTGCGGGTGCTGACAACACCGTCGTGGATGACTTGGTCGTTGACCATGATCACGACCATGGTGAGGAAGACCACTACCCCTACATTGAGGACTTCTCAGACGTTGCACCCGAATTCCTCACGTCGGAAATGCTGTTTCCAGCGGAAACGACGTTTCAATTGCACAGCAAGCCCGATTCGAATTTTACGATCTATCTCGATTTCGACGGGTTCGTAACGAATGGAGTTTGGAACACGAATCCGAACGATCCCCAACTCACCCACTTGGGCTACGACACTGACGGTGACCTCACCAGTTTCAGCCAACAGGAACTCTCCAACATCCAGCGAATTTGGGAAATGGTCGCTGAAGATTTTGCTCCTTTTGACATCAACGTAACGACCGAAGAACCTCCCGTTTCCGACCTCATCAATTCCGGGGCAGGTGACACGCGTTGGGGTTCCCGTGCTGTCATGACCATTAACAACAATGGTGCGTGCACAGGATGTGGTGGTGTGGCCCTGGTTGGCTCCTTCGATGCAGGATTCGATGACCCTGCTTACGTCTTCAATGGAACTCGAAGCAATGGAGGCATATTCGCTCTGGCGGAGACGATCAGCCACGAAGTGGGCCACAACCTGGGTCTCGGACATGACGGTGAAGGTTCGTTGACATATTACTCGGGTCACGGAACTGGCCCGGAAGGGTGGGGGCCCATTATGGGCGCCCCCTTCAGCAAGACGACAACACACTGGTCAGATGGAAATTATTTCAATTCCACGAATAACCAGGACGATTTGACCGTCATTACCACAACCAATGGTCTTGGTTATCGACAGGACGATTACGGCAATACGCGCGGTGCGGCGACCGCAATGGTTCCGGTCAATGGAACTCAGCTCGATTTCGATGGAGTTATCGAGCAAAACTCGGACGTTGACTACATTCGCTTTGACGCGGGTAATGGCTCCGTCTCGTTCAACATCACAACGTTCTCTGAGCGTCCCAACCTGAACGTATTTGCTGCCCTGTACGACTCAAGTGGCACGCTCGTGACGTTCGTCAATCCCAAGAACGATCCCGGCGCCATTCTCACGGCCTCGGTTACCACCGGGACCTACTACCTGCGCATCGAAGGCGTTGGCAGCGACGACGTTTACAACTCCACGTCCGACGCGGTCGTGGCGCCCACTCCTCAACCGTATAACCAGAATCCCCCGCTGGGATTCTCTGACTACGGCAGTCTTGGTTTTTACTTTGTGACTGGTAGCGTCCCTGCTGCAACTGCGGACTACGGAGACGCCCCCGACTCTTATTCGACAACCGATGCTGCTGGAGGCCCAAGTCACCTCGGCACGGGACCAATCCTCGGGGCAGTACGTGATACCGAGTCGGACGCGAATCCTGGACCGAACGCCAACGGCGACGACAATTCCGGAATTGATGACGAAGATGGAGTCCAGTTCCTCAACATTATTGTGCCAGGCGGTACTGCGAAAATCCGTGTGACATCAGTCACGGGCGGTATTCTCGATGGCTGGATTGACTTTGATGGAAGCGGCACGTTTGATCCCACAGAACAGGTCATTCTTGACTTCGATCTGCCCGTCGGTGTAACCGACTTCGACATTCCTGTTCCGCAAACTGCCGCAATTGGAACGACCTACGCTCGCTTCCGTATTGCCGCCACTGCCTTCGATGTGGACAGCCCGGTTGGCAGCGTCAACAACGGAGAAGTGGAAGATTACAAAATTACTGTGAAGCCACGTCAGGTCATTAACGAAGTTCTCTTCAACACGCCCGGCGACAATACGGGGAAAGAGTACATCGAACTTCGCAGCGCTCCTGGTACGCTCATTGACAATGGTACCTACCTCGTCGTTGTTGAAGGAGACGGCAATGGTGGCACCATCGACATGGTGTACAATCTGAGCGGCCTGCAGTATGGGGCCAATGGTTATCTTGTCCTGCTGCAGAAGGACAGCCCCTACGCGTCGCTCGTCGATCCCGACTCAACCGTCGTGACGTCGACGCAAGTCGGCTGGAGAGATTTCGGTGCTCGCGTTTTCATCAACGGATTCAGCGAGAATAACCTCGAAAACGGTTCACAGACGTACTTCCTCATCAATGCGCCAGCGCGGCCATTGTTGGGGGGCGATATCGATGCTGATAACAACGGTACACCGGACGGCTCGATTTACGGCGTTTGGGACATTCTCGATTCCGTCGGCTTCATCGACTCCAACGTGGGTGATCAGGCGTATGGTGCCATCAACTTCCGCACGAACGGTGGCGGTTTAACGCCAACGGGCTCTGTCTCGGTCGATTCCGGAGCCGCGGAACTGGGTTACATTGGGCGCAATCTCATTTCAGAAGGTCCAGCCGCTGCGGGTTGGGTGGGAGGCGTTATTTCCGGTGGGGCCGCCCCGATTTGGGCATTGTCATCGGCAACTCCCAACACCTTCAACGGACGACCGCTCGATCACATTGGCTCATTGAACTTCGACCAATTGGACTTTGGTGATTTGCCCGACAGCTACAACACCGCCAAGGTGAATAATGGTGCCTCGCACGGAGTGGGTGGACCAATTCTCGGTACGGTGAAGGATGTGGAATCGGACGGTTTGCCGACAGCCAACGCAGACGGCGACGACAACCTGAGCAGCGACGACGAAGATGGTGTGCTCATTCCCGCTCTGAAGGAAGGCACAGCTGGTGTCGTTTCGGTGACCATCAATAACGTCACGGCCGGGGCATTCGTCTACGGATGGTTCGACTGGAATGCCAACGGAAGTTTTGCCGACGCAGGCGAGGCCGTCATCGCTCAGAGCGTCGCAGCCAACGGTGCCGTGACCTTCAATGTCACGGCCCCCATTGGTTCGTTTGATACCACCAACGGTGCAACCTATGCCCGCTTCCGTGTCAGCACCACGGCCCTCGCAGGTCCTGCTGGAGCCGCCGCTGATGGTGAAGTGGAAGATTACGCCATTACCGTGCTGACGTCCGCAACCGACGACTTTGGTGATGCTCCGGACTCGTACGGTACGACTTTGGCCGCTAACGGTGCACGGCATACCGGCACTGGTCCAACACTTGGAACTGAACGTGACATCGAACGCGATGGACTTGCCTCTGCAGATGCTCTCGGCGATGACAGCTTTAAGACAGCTGACGAAGACGGCGTATTCATTCTGACGGCTATTGCACCAGGCCACACGTCCATTGCAGAAGTCAATGCTCCGACTGGCGGTGTGCTGGATGCCTGGATGGACTTGAACGCCAATGGAACGTTCGATTCCGGCGAGCAGATCATTACGAACTACGTTCTGACACCAGGCGTCAATTCCGTGAACTTTGATGTGCCCACTGGTTCAACTGTTGGTTCTACTTTCGCCCGGTTCCGTATTGCCGCTGCTGCCGGCGACGTTACGGGACCAACGGGTGCCGCGCCGAACGGTGAAGTGGAGGATTACAAACTTGAAATCCTGCCCATCTTCAACCGTCCCCCACAAGTCTCGGGTGGTCCATTCACAATTGTCGAGAACTCACCGAACGACACGGTTGTTGGTGCTTTGACCGCCTCAGACCCCGATCCAGGACAAAGCCTCACCTATTCCATTACGCGTGGAAACTTTGGTCGTGCATTTAAAATCGATCCAGTCACAGGCGTCATTAGCGTGAACGCAACCGAGTGGGTCGACTACGAAATTCAGAATCGGTTTGACCTGGAAGTCACTGTCACGGACAGCGGCAATCCCGCATTGAGCGTTAAAACAACCGTGCGGATCGATCTGACGGACGTGGCCGATGGGATTTCGCTCGTGGTTCGCGAAGGAGATGCTGTCGGCACCAAGTTTGGTCGCATTCCCACTTCACTCACCGACCGTCCGCTCGATTTTCTCATCGTCAACGGTAACACAGATGGAGCATTCGGTATCGATGCCGAAGGGCTCATTTTTGTCGCCAATTCGACGCCACTCGACTTCGAAACGCATCCTGTCTTCGACTTGGAAATCTTCGTCACCGACAACCTTTCCAACACCGAGCAAGTGTTCGTCACGGTGAAGGTGCTCGACCGGAATGAAGCACCAATGACCTCGGACGAGACATTCCAGGTTCTGCAATACGTCCCCAACGGCACCGTGGTTGGTCAAGTCGTCGCCACCGATCCCGACGTGGGGCAAACGCTGAGATACTCCATCTTCCGTGGCAATGAGGACGGTGCTTTCGCAATTGACCAGAATGGCGTCATTACGGTTGCTGACCGCACGAAACTCAACTTCGATACCAATCCCATTTATGACTTGGTTGTTGCCGTGAGCGACAACGCTGAGGTTCCATTCACCGTCGGAGCCAATGTCCGCATTTATGTTCGCAAGTACGTCCAACTGAACAATTTCAACGTCGGCGCGCTCGGACCTAACTGGTCGACCACGGGGGATACCGTCTCGGTACGTTCCATTCCGGGGGCTAACACGACACCCCAATTGGTGCTGGAACAGACCAACTCGACGCCACAGGTACTACTGGCAACGCTCGATCTGGAATTGCGTGACTACGACGACCTCGTATTCCAGTTCCAGCGTACAATTCTCGATGCAAACACATCGGGCCGTGTGCAGTACAGTAACGACGGCGGAATGTCCTGGGTGACAATTAACACTTTCGACGGTGCGGTGAACCCAGCGAGTCAGCGCGTGCTGATCAACCTGACGGCTGCTTCCCAGGCATCGGGACGGCCAATTCGCGGTCGAACACTTATCCGCTTCACAGCGGAGACGACTTCGATGGGAGAAGGCGTCGCGATTGACAACATTGTCATGTCAGGACGCATTCGAGAAGCGACGGCCGATGACGTGCTGATTTACGATGAAACCAACAATGTCTTCCAGCTTGGTTTCTCGAACGGCACCGAATTCGTCTTCAGCACCAGTCCCTGGCTGCCCGGTGGTAATTGGGAATTCCTGTACGGCGATTTCAACAACGACCAGCGACTCGACGTGGCGGGCTTCGATACCGTCAACAGCAAGTGGGTTGTCGGTCTGTCGACCGGGGCGGCGTTGTATGTCAAACAATGGACAAGCTGGAACAGCAGCATTAGCTGGGACAATCTGGTTGTGGGTGACTTCAACGGTGACGGCTTCGACGACATTGCCGCACAAACGAGTACGGGACAAGTCTGGATTGGCTATTCAAACGGCGACCGGTTTGTGAATCGACCGGGTGTGAATTTTGCCGCGACCAACATCGTGCAACTGCTCGCCGGTGACGTCAACGCGGATGGATTCGATGACATCATCGCCCGCAAAGATGATGGCTCTCTGAGTGTCGGAAAAGGGCGGGCCGCCAATGGCCTCGATTTGGTAATGAATGCCGGCACATTCGGCTATGCCAACTGGTCCGACGTTCTGATGGGCGACTTCAACGGCAATGGTCGCATGGAACTGGTCGCTCGCCGTGACGTTGGTGGATCACCAACAACCGAAGAACTGAAAGCTGCTGGCCAAATTTGGCTGGGAGAATTCGTCAACGGCAAGTTTACCTTCCGCTACGGCACACGCTGGAGCAGCTCCGAAGTGTGGTCAAGCGTGGTAGTCTCCGACTTCAACAATGACGGCCTCGACGACCTCGTTGGCGGTACGCAAGGCGGTGCATGGTGGGGAGCATTGTCCGACGGAAATGTTCTGGTAAACCGCTACTTCGGCCGATCTGTGGCTGATCCAACTCACACCGTGATTGGTGACTTTAATCTCGATGGGAAGAACGACTTCGCGACATTCTACGGTGGAACGAACGAGTGGATTGTCGGACTCGGTGGCGGTACCCGACCCATGTTCAGCCTCTTCGGTTCGTTGCCAATTGTCAGTACCTTCGGTCGCCCCGGCGGCGGAGCACTCGACTAACGGGTAATCGAGACCTAATGCACGAAGTACGCCGCAGGAGAATTCTGGCGGCGTACTTTTTTGTTGCAGGCATTTGATTTCACAACTATCACGCTGGTTGTCTGCGAATAGACGCTGCCGTTAGCTTCCGTTAGCCTGCTCGTCGCAGATTCGCATGAATGACGAACCAGGGGACTCGTCGCCGTGACGCGGCAGCCGCAACTATTTGAGACCGAACCACCACCCACTCCCTGGGAAGAGGCTGCGCGCTCCGACCAATTCACCGCCGAAGTCGTTTTCAACCTTCCTTTAGAGACGAGCTACCACTACCTGGTGCCACCCGAGTTGCGAGAACTCATTCAGCCGGGGCAGCGCGTGCGAGTGCCGTTTGGTCGTGGTGACAAACTGACGACAGCCTATTGCGTCGGCGTGGGATACTCCGCCCCCACCAGCCGCAAGCTCAAGCAGCTTCAGGAAGTTTTGGACCGCGAGCCGCTACTGACGCCCAAAATGCTGCGGCTCACCGAGTGGATTGCGAATCGATACCTGTGCGGTTGGGGCCAAGTGCTGGAAAGCGTCATTCCGGCGGGTGTCAAAAAACAGGCGGGCACGCGTGAGGTCACGTGCTACGAACCTGCTTCCGGCGTGTGCGAACAGATCGCTGAACTGAAGCTGCCTCGCAAGCAGCGGGACATTCTGCAACTGCTGTGCGACGCCAACGAGGCTCTGCCCGTCGACCAAATCTCCGATGCCATCGGCTGTGGTACCTCGCCAATTAACAGTCTGCGAGACAAGAAACTCATTCTGCCAATTCGCCGCCGCACGAGTACAGTGTCTCACGACTTTGGCGACGCCAAGTTGCAGGACGACCTAACACTCAATCCCGAACAGCAGGTAGTGCTGACGAAAATTGAAGGCCTGCTGCAAAAGGGGGAACACGGCACGCTCCTGCTGTGCGGTGTTACTGGCAGCGGCAAGACCGAGGTCTACATTCAGGCCATTCGCGAAGTGGTCAGTTACGGTCGTCAGGCCATTGTGCTGGTTCCGGAAATCAGCCTGACGCCACAAACCATTCGGCGCTTTCGTTCACGGTTCCCGACGGTTGCCGTGTTGCACAGTCACCTCAGTGACGCCGAGCGCCACTGGCACTGGCAGCAAATTGCACTCGGTGAAGTACAGGTGGTCGTAGGAGCCCGCAGCGCGGTGTTTGCGCCGACGCCGCACTTAGGTCTCATTGTCATCGACGAAGAACACGAGACGACTTTCAAGCAGCAGACCACTCCCCGGTACCACGCGCGCGAAGTGGCCCGGGAACGCGCACGACAGGAAAATATTCCATTGCTGCTGGGATCGGCCACGCCGTCGTTGGAATCCTTGCAGCGGGCGCGCGATCGCAATGACATTTGGCTGCCGCTGCATAATCGGGTCGAGTCTCGACCGCTTCCGCCCGTCCACATTGTTGACGTTCAGCATGATCCCTACATTTCGAAGGGACATTCCATTGGCCGCGCGCTGGCCAACCAGATTAAAGCGGCGACAGACGACGGCGGGCAGGTCATTCTGTTCCTGAATTTGCGTGGCTACTCGACGGTGCTGTGGTGCCCGAAATGCCAGGGAATCCGGTGTCCCGACTGCGACATTACGCTCACGTGGCACCGTGACCGGGGACTGCTGCTGTGCCATAGTTGTGAATACTCACAGCCGCCGCCGGAAGTCTGTCCTACCTGCTCCCGACCCGGCATGCGTTATCTGGGAACCGGCACGCAGCGACTCGAGGCGGAAGTGAAGCAGAAGTTTCCCAAGCTCCGCGTCCTTCGAATGGACAGCGACTCCATGCGCAAGCCTGGTAGTCATGATGAAGCATTGGAGTCATTCCGTGCTGGTGAAGTCGATTTGCTCCTCGGCACGCAAATGATCGCCAAGGGACTCGACTTTCCGAACGTCACGCTCGTGGGCGTTGTTGATGCGGACACGCTCTTGCATCAACCCGACTTGCGGGCCGCGGAACGAACGTTTCAACTCATCGCGCAGGTTGCCGGACGTACGGGACGTGGCGACCTGGGCGGTCGAGTGCTCGTGCAGACCATGTCACCCGACGAGCCGGTCATTCAGTTTGCTTCACGGCACGATTATTTGGGCTTTGCCAAACACGAACTCGAAAATCGTGAAGCCGCCATGGCGCCGCCGTTTCAGTCATTGGCGCGAATTGTGGTTCGTGGATTGGATGACGAGATCACGCAGGGTGAAACGCGCCGCATTGCTTCAGCGTTTCGTGAAGCGGCCACGAAACTTGGTTCGGACGTCCGACTCCTTGGTCCTGCGCCCGCACCGGTCGCCAAACTCAAGAAGCATTTTCGCTACCACTTCCTGCTGTCCGCGCCACAAATCGAGGCCATTCAGGAAGTGTGGCGCAGTACCAGTAAGAACCTGAAACTGGAAGTTGGAGTGGAAATGCAAATCGACGTCGACCCACTCGACATGCGTTAGCTAGCGACGGGCTTTCATGCGGCCCGTGATTGCCGTCGCGATGAGCTGGAGAAACGGTTCATCAAACGTAATTTGTGAGGACAAACCATCTGGCTCGACCTGGACCGTGGCGTGAATGGCGTCATGCTGTTCGTCGGTGAAGGCTGTTTTGAGAGCATCAACAAACTGGGGATCGCGCCCAATCTTTTCCAGATAGGGCAGCCATGGTCGCACGTGCAGTTCAATTGATCCAATGACGGCCGATCGGTCGCTCTCAGTCGCGGCGGCCATAATTCGTTCGCGCACTTCGTTCTGCAATTTGTCATGCCCAACCGCAATCCAGAGCGCGTTTCCACCCGCCCCGACGTAAAGGGTTGAGTCCTTGCCATAGAGGCTCTGTTCGATGAGGTTACGGTCACGGGAATGAACTCGATGTAGTGGTACGCCATTTACGGTTGCCGCGTTGAGGTTAACGCGTTCAATTCCATCGGACTTTTCTGCCTCGGGCAACAGCACCTGCATGGCGTCGTTGAGTCGCTCTGCCCCTTTGATGTGTACGCCAGCGAGCAAAGCCATGTCCGATTCGGTTGGCACGAATTCCAGCATAACTTCGGCGTGTTGACTCTCCAGGCTCTGGTCAAACGCCTCGAACAATCCCAGGACGACGTCGCGCTGTTGTGGTGTCGCCTTTTCCAATTCCTTCTTCACAGCCTCTCGTGCTCGATTGGCCACCTGAGCGAGCAAGTCGCAAACACGCGGTGGCATCTGAGTTGAAGCGTGAACACGAAGTGCCGCGGGTGATGCCGTTGAGGCAGAGAAGAAATTCTGCTCGGTTGCCAGATGCTGTAGCTGTTGGGCGATTGTCCCGGCGGTCAGTGTCTTCCAACGCGTTGACAGCACCATGGCGACGGGAGCGTCCTCGTTGCCTTCTGGAATGAAATCGAGGGCCACCTCAATGGAGGTCGTCTCTTCGATGAACAACGCCACGCAACGCTCTGCGAACTGCAGCACTTCGACTCGCAGAGCATGGTCTGCCTCACTTTCACCCAATCGACGACGCTGATCCACTTCACTGTCGGTATGCAATTTCTCTCGTAGCTTTTCTTTCAGTCCCCGTGGGATGCGCGTGGCATCGAATGTCAGCAGCAGGTCAGGGCCCTCAACGACTTCCAGCGGCGTCATGAGTGGAGCATCGAACGCGGTCTCCGTTGGCGACACGAGCACGTGGTCGTCATCGAAGCGAACAAACGGATGCTTGCCTTCCCCCTCGCCTCGTTTTCGAAGTCGGAGCGAGGAGCCTTCTTCGTAGAATTCCAGTCCCAGTCGCTGGACTGTCGCACGGAATGCATCGGGACTGGTGAGCGGCAGGGCGATACGGAAGGACGGTTGATCACCTTGTACCTCGGGAACCAGAAACTCGACGCAGCAGCAGCGTTCCTGATCGAGTCCGTCCAGATTATTCGCAATCGCCATGAGCGCTTTCACGAACCTCGCAATCTCCGGACGCGATGTCTTTTCGCTCAGGGCATCGACATCGCTTACCAGTCGATTCACGCTGGCAATCCGCAGCACCGCAACGGGCTCACTTCCGACGGCGAGACCTGCGGCTGCTCCCCATGCCACGAGGCTCAGCAGAATGACTCGAAAGCAATTGAAGGCGCGGTAAGGAGACATGTGGGGCGTGAAATCGATGGAGGGAGTTGTGGCCAATGTTGCCAAAGCAGTATGCCAAATCTACCCGGTTTTCCAGGGAGCGGTTTCACCTTACGGCCAAATCAGGAGCCTCGTTCATACGCCGAAATCTTCGACTTTCCTGCTGATTGGACGCCAAATCGCACTTGCCCAGCGTGACGATTATTCCTATTTTGACGATTGTAGCGGCTCCTCAGGTTGCCACGCACGCTGTTTTTGCGGTGTTGCAGTCACCGCTCATCCAATCTGAGGAGTGAGTTATGGTTAGTGTACTAAAGGGTTTGTGGAGCGAGGAGGCCGGAGTGGTCCTCTCGTCCGAGGCTGTGCTTCTAGGCACATTGGGTGTCATTGGAGCGACGGTCGGGCTCAGTGCGGTCTCAAAGTCCGTCAATGACGAATTGACCGATTTGGCATTTGCATTCCGCAGCCTGGATCAAAGCTACAGCTTTGAGGGGCGGCATGGATGCGGAGCCTGGACGGCGGGATCGGAGTTCCATCAGGTGCCGGTCGAACGTTCGCACCATGAAATGCGGATGCGCATTGAAGAGCAGGAGCGTCATGCACGTCACGAAGCTGAAGAGCGTGAACATCGTGCCCGCATGGAAGCGGAAGAGCAAGAGCGACATTTGCAGCGCGAAGCCAAAGAGCACGAGGCTCGCCGCCGTGCGGAAGAAACCGAAATCGAAGCCCGTCGCCGAGCTGAATTGCAGAAGCGCGAAGAACTGATGCATCGTGAAGAGCAAATGCGTCAGGAAAAGCTGCATCTGGAAGAGCAAGCTCGCCGCAAGGCGGAGGAAGCGCGTCGCAAAGCTGAAGAAGCGCGTCGTCAGGCTGAAGCGAAGAAGCGACAGGAACAGGAAAGTGGCAAGCCTGCTCCGAAGAAGAAAAAGAAGAACGACAAGTAGTCGCGACGATTTCCCTTTGAAACTCCTTGGAGCCGTCCCTGCTACGCGGGGGCGGTGTCCAGGAATTTGTGCGTAACATCATTGTGTTTGTGGCAAATGCAGCACACAGCGGAAGCCAATGTCCGGCTGTTCGTCGGACTGATTCACATGCCCCCGTGCATGCAGTTCCCACTCAGTTGGGCTACCTTTCACGACCCGATGCCCCGTCGGTCGGGATGTTTTCGGTCCTGTCCAGTCGCGACGCGGTGAACCATCTTGTTCCAGCGCTTCGGCGAAGCTGTCTGCCCGATACCAGTCGGCACACCATTCTCGCGCATTGCCAGCCAAATCTATGACGTCAAACATGCTGGTGTCAGCCGGATACATTCCTACTTCCGTGATTTGTCCCGGTTGGCGCGGCTGCCCCCATAACGCGCGGCCATTTCCCCAAGGATGCAGCAGACCCAGTTCGCCCCGACCGGCCGCCTCCCATTCCGCTTCGGTCGGAAGTGTTCTGCGGTAACGTTGAGCATACGCTTCGGCAAAACGCCACTGCACACCCAGAACCGGATGGTTCGGCGTCGCCGAGACATTTAACGGTGGCGAAACCGGAGCCGTCTTCTTTTCGACGCGGACATCCTCTCGAAATTTCTCGTATTGTCCCACCGTCACTTCATGCACGTCCATGTAGAACGCCGACACGAATGCCGGGTGTTCTGGCTGCGTATCCGCTGGTCCCAAGTTGCTTCCCACTCGGGCGACCTGCGCAGGAATGAAGACCAGTTCCATTCCATCGGCCTCGCAGCGAATCCGAAGCGGCCATCCTTCCTCGGCAACTTCTTGCGAGACAGACACGAATCCTTGCGGTAACTTGTTCGCTTTCGGTGGCGACGTACGGACGGGCTGTTTTTCTTCTGGGACAATCTGGAGCGTCGTACTATCAGCTCCCTTCTCCGGAATGAACGCAATATACGTCGACTGATCAACCGCCTCATTTGCCGGTACGACCTCAAAGTTGCGATGAACCTCCTCGGTCTCCCAGTCGTTCGATGTGAACTTGGAGAGATCCGCCTCCGCTTCCCGCCCCTTTCCCGTTGTTTTCGAGGCCCCAGGCGTCGCAGCCTTTTGCTGGGCGACAGCTTGAGGATCTACTTTGGGCTTCACCGGTGTTGGGGCCGGTGCGACCGCAGGAGGTGGACTGCTGGGCGGCGCTTCTGATCCACCACAGCCAACGAGCGACATCAACGCAACGAAAACAAGAAATCGTTTCACGACCATATTTCCCAACGAGGGAATTGTTTACTTCACTGGCAGCAGTTGGACGGCATCGGCAATGACGTGACCGTTTGCTCCGGCGTTTGATATGACAACAGCTTCGGCATCAGTGCCGTTCACCCGGAACTTCCCCAAACTGACAAAGCCATATTCCAGGGTCGGTTTGCGGCGTTGATCGACACGGACTTCCGAACTTCCCATAGCATACTGCACGACAACCAGCGTATTCGAGGCCCGGTTGGCCTGCGGCGTAAAACACACACGAATTTCATAATTCCCGGGCTTCACACCTTTCAGCGAGTACGTTACCGACTTTTCACCTTGGCCGGCGTTGGCGTCGTGGATGTAATCTTTCCCCACGAAGCCGGAAATACTGGCGCTCGATGGCCAGTCCCCTTGCAGCTTGGCCTGGTCATTATCGATGACAATTCCGGGCAGCTTACTGGGATCAATTCCTGTGGGAGCGACAGAATTCTCTGGGATGTCGAGCACCTGTTTGTCCGCCAGCAGTCGTTCACGCAATGCGTCGTATGACACATCTTGGACGGCCAGATTGTTGTCAATCGCCATACAGGCGGCTGTCGCTGATGATTGACCGAGAATCATGAATACCGGTTCCATTCGAATGGATCCGTAGGCAATGTGCGAGGAAGACAAACAGACCGGTACGAGCAAATTGTGGCACTCTTCCTTCTTGGGAACAATCGCCTCATACGAAATCATGTAAGGGCCACGTGGACTCACCTGCACGTCTCCTTCGTTCCGTACGTGTCCATGTTCGTCGAGGTGCCGCTGGCAGTTGTGGGAATCCATGTTGTATGAGCCCAGCCCCACCGAATGCGGGGTGGTACGGGTGCGTCGGCAGTCGAGTTCCGTCTGCACATAGCTTGACACCATGCGGCGTCCTTCGCGGACATACATCCAGTACGGGAAATGTTCGTTGTCGATGAATTCATCTTTCGCCCATCCCCAGCGACTGACTGTTCCTCGAATTTCCTCCGGCACGCGGGGATGATTTGCCAGCGTCCAGAACAGTCCTTTCACGTAGGTCGCATGTTCCTGTTCGATGCGGACCCGCTCGGCATCACTGGCGGTGGGGAAGTCGTAGTTTCGTCCGATGAAATCGGTCGACACGGCATGGTTGTTGTTCACATCGGTTTTGCGATTCGGCATCATGCCAATGGCGAGCGGCAGCCGCATGTCACCGGCTTCAAAGTTTCGTAGTAGCAGTTCGAATTCCTGCTCGTTGTAGTTCGCTGGCTTCGCAAACGGGACCTGATTCTCTTTGTTGTCTGTCATGCAAATTCGGAAGTTGTACGCCTGTACGCGTGTGTCGGCCTCGCCATCAACGCCGGGGTCGGTTCCAATTCCCGGCAGCAGGCCGCTCTTGGGATCACCCGGCACAATGTACCCGTCAACCGGCTTCACGAACTGATGTGATCGAGCATGCCCAACCTGCACTCCGTTCAACGTCTCACCATACATCGCATTACTTTCACGACCGACGGTGAACGACACTCCCACCGCCGCCAGCAAATCGCCTTCGTAAGTGGCGTCAATGAACACCTTGCCTGCAACCTTGCGACCACTCTGCATGGTCAGCGAAACAAGGCGTTGTCCCTGCATTTCCGCGCCCTGCGCGCGGTCGAGAAATTCGCCAGTGACGACGACAACTCCCGCGTCCTTGAGCATGTCCCTGACGATTCCTTCAGCAACATGCGGCTCAAAAGTCCACATGGCGTCATCTTCCGGGCGATAGCGTGAATATCCTTTCGCCGACTCCTGACGCCAGGCCGAGGACTCGTCGTAGTGCTGCTTGATTCGCTGATAGAACTCCCGGGCAACTCCACCAATCGCGGCTTTGTTACCGCTGTCGGTTGACCCCAGCCCCGAAACCGTCAGTCCGCCAACGTGCTCGCGTGGCTCCAGGATAATGACCGACTTTCCCATCCGCCGTGCTTGCACGGCCGCGGAAAACGCGGCAGATGTTCCGCCGTAAATGACGATGTCATACGACTCCGCTCCCTGCACCGCAGATGCCAGGCAAATCAAAGCCAAAAACGAACAAACAACTCGCATGGGGAATTCCTGAAGAAAAACGTGTAATGCTGTACTCACTAATAACTCACGCGGGAAGAATTCCCAGGGAGCCAATCCAACCATCTCAACCGGCACCCGATCCGACTCCAAAATCTCTGACTTCATAGAGATTCGTTACGTTACAAACCGGGCAAGTCAGAGTTGCCGTCTTCCCCGGGCTGCAGTGTGTGTGACCCTTGAGACACATACCGTAGCCAGGGTTATTGCAATACGGGCAAGCCTTGAGACTGTGAAGCTGCGCCGAGGATACCGTCGCACTCGATTTCGCGGAACTTTCAAAGTCAAAGTCCTCGACAGGATGCACTGCGACACAGTCATACTGGGGAGGGTTGCGGTAGTCACTCTCACTCTGCGGCCGGCGTTCAAACCGCATCAAATAGAACTGGCGGGTCTTCACGCAGTGCAAATGCAGAAAGACGAATCGATCGCTCTGATGTGTTACCGGCTGCTCGTTGCCAGGAACGACTTCCAGCAGGTCAGGAACATTTGGCAAATGGATTTCACCATTCCCTGCCCCGGAGACCGCTGTACTCACCGTGGTTACTGAGGCAGAAACCCACTGGAAAAACTGAGCCATCACTTCAGGATTCAAATCTTTCGAACGAATAACGATTGGCGTAATACGTGAAAGTGCTTCGAGGTCCGCATCATCACCGCAACCCACGGCAATCATGTTGTATTGATTGCTGCCAACTTTTGCCCGAACTTTATCGGCCTCAGCCATCCACGAGTCGGTTGGTCGTCCGTCGGTCAGGAGGAAAATGTTCGGCTTGTAGTCCCCCTTGGTGGTGGCCGAATTCTTCCGCACATTCCTCTCAATACTGGCCTGCAAGATTGACAACGCAGAACCGAGAGCCGTCCCCGAACCCAGCCGCAGCCGCGGCATGTTGACCTGCGTCATATCGGTCAGTGGAATGAGTTCTGTGGCCTTTCCAGAGAAGCCAATGACACTCAGAGCAGCAGTTTCCAATGCCATGGGATCTTGCTGCAGTGTGGAAATCAAAGAATGGAGCCCTGCCTTAATCGCCTCGAAAGGTTCGCCTGCGACGGATTCAGAACAATCCAGCAGCAGATAAACGGGAAGTCTTCTGACGAATTCTGACATGACTTGTAATCCATCATTCAATCAACGAGATGCGGACACAGTGCGCAGGATGGACCACAATCATACCCCGACGACGAGATACTTCACAAACGGCCTGCCGATTCCTTCCGTGTAAATGACGGAGGTGCTCCCGATAAGGCGGGGCATTAGCAGGTGAACCAGTTTGCAGACGCTTCAAAATTCTCAGTGCTCTCTCAGGCGTTCGCGTTCTTTCTGTGTCATCTGCGGTCAATGAGAGCGCATCGTGGACTAATCGAAGTGTTCGTCACTGGGGTCGAACTTGGGTACGACGAAGTTGATAATTTTCATTTTGCCGATGGCCCGGTGGCGTGTGCCCGGAGGAATGAGGACGCACATGCCGGGTTTGAGCGGGATGCGTTCGTCGTCGAGTTGCATTTGTGCTGTCGGTTCGCACTCCAGGATGTAGTACGTCTCGGTCAGCGTGTTGTGGTAGTGGACCTTAGCGTCATCATCGATTTCCGTGACGTGGACCGTCGCGGGATATTCGGGGACGTCGGCGAATGCGCGTCGAGCGGTACCACAGGGACAAGGAGTCCCCGGCAGTTCGGAGAAATCAACGACTCGATATCCCGGCATGGCAGTGACTCCCACTTTCGACAGGTCTGATCTGTGCGAGCATGCCCACGCTGCTGCGCGACGTGGGCATGGCACAGTCCATCCGCATTTCCACTACTTCAGGTTACCCCAGTCCTGAACGGCGACTGTCGCCCGGCCATTGCACAGTTCCCGGATGCGTGAAATCAGGGCGTAGGTCTTGGCGGCGACATCTGCGGATTCGCGAGACTCAAAGTTCACTCGCAGCAGCGGTTCGTTGTTCGAAGCGCGGATGTTGAACCACCATTCTGGCGTGTAGTCCTGCACGACCCGGTACGTTAAGCCTTCGGCATCGTTCTCTTTGTCGATTTGGAACACGTCATCAACTGTTGCGAACTTGTCGCTGCGCGGGTGGAGCACGCTGACACCATCCAGGTCGAGGATGTAGCAGTTCTTTTCATCAGTGGAGAACTCATTCCGTACGGCGGAAATGACATCACGGCTGACGCTTTGCCAGTCGGAACAAGTGAAACGCAAATTCACTTCCCCACTGTTCGGCCAAGGTTTCAGTTCGCTCAACAGTTCTGAACAGGATTTCCCCGAAGCGAGGAGCATGTCCCAGAATCCAATGAGGGCGAACAGGCCGGAGTCGAGGCAGTATTTGTCGGGGAAGTTGTAGTGGGCTGACGACTCACCACCGAAGACGGCATCGGTCTTCACCAAGGCGACCTTGGCAGCATCTTGTCCGACGCGGCAAATGACGGGTGTTCCACCAGCGGCCCGAACGGTTTGCGGCACGAGCCACGAAGCGACGGCTGCATAGACCACGCTCTTGTCGCCTGATGTTGCTGCGGAAACATAATTGCGGGCCAACGCGGCCAACATGAGCGAGCCACTGACAAATTGTCCCCATTCATCAACGAGGAAGACCCGGTCGGCATCACCGTCGAAGGCGGCTCCGAAAGCGGCGCCCTGTTCAATGACCGTTTCCTGCAGCAGTTTGACGGCACCCGGCAGTCCGGGATTGGAGGGACGCGTCGGGAAGCGACCATCGATTTGTTCTGCAACGGCCAGGACTTCCACCTCGGCTCCACGCGCAGCGAGGGCTTCTTTCAGCAGCGGCACAAAGAGACCACCGACACCGTTACCGGGATCGAGGACGATTTTCCCTTTGGCGCTTCCGAGGCGAGAGGACCGATCGCATGCGGCCTTGGTGAATTCCTTCTGCAAGTCGAGCCGAGCCTGAGCGGGAAACGGGGCACATGCAGCGGCTGGTGCCGCAGCGTTGTTGCCATCTTTTTCGAACTGGGGGTGCAGCTGGTCGAGCGGACGGAGGATGTCGATTCCGCCATTGTCTTTGTTTCGCATCACCATTTTGATGCCATTGTACTCGGGAGGATTGTGCGAGGCGGTAATCATGGCACCTGCAATGACACCGTTGAGCTGCTCGCCGACACCCCATTGAATCATGTCGGTGGTGGCCAATCCTGCAGCGACTGGGACACCTCCTTCCGCCGCGATTCCCTGGAGCATTGCAGAGTAAATGGCGGGTGACGAGGTGCGACCATCACGCCCGACGAGGATGGCTGGAGATTTGTCACCGGTCAGGGTGATCAGGCTGCGAACGAGATATCGCCCCGTGAACCAGGCGAGTTCCTCATTGATTTGATTGGGATAAATCCCGCGGATGTCTGCTTTGCGTTTGAATAATTCGGGATCGAACATGAGTGAAGTCGCTTCCTCTCGAACGGAAATCAATGAGCAGTTAACGAGTTAGCAGTCTCAACTCTTGTTGTCACCCTGTCCAGCGAACCGCCTCGCGATTTCAGATTATCGGAAGAAAGAAACGGGTCCTTGAAGCTGTGCGGCACAGGACTATACTCCCAAATTCAAAGGGACATGAACCAAAACACAGTCGTAGAGACATTGAGGAGTCCAGAATGAGTGCTCAAGTCGGCCAGGCCGCCCCTGATTTCAAAGTTCGTGCATATGATCGCACCAAAGACGGGACTGACAAAGAATTCCAGGACATTGCTCTGGAAGATTTCAAAGGGAAGTGGGTTTGCCTCTTCTTCTACCCACTCGACTTCACCTTCGTCTGCCCGACGGAAATTGTGTCGTTCAACGAAAAGCTGGGCGAATTTGAAGATCGTGAATGTGCCGTGCTGACTGCCAGCACCGACAGCGTCTTCTCGCACAAAGGCTGGTGCGCCAGCCACGAAGATTTGCAGAAGCTGAAATACCCGATGCTGGCCGACACGACCCACGCGCTTTCGAAGGCGTACGGCGTGCTGAAGGAAGACGCCGGTATTGCCTACCGCGGCATTTTCCTGATTGATCCTAACGGCGTGGTTCGTTGGTCCGCCGTACACGACCTCAGCGTTGGCCGCAATGTCGACGAAGTGCTGCGTGTTCTCGACGCGCTGCAAACCGACAAGCTCTGCCCATGCAACTGGAACAAGGGCGACAACACCCTGAACTAGTTTTCGGTTTCCACCCGGTTCGAATTCAAAGTGGAGCGGGAGTTCTCGCTCCACTTTGTCGTTCACGGTTCTCAATGACGCGGAATAGTCTGATGCAGCATCTCACACCCATTGTTGTCAGTGAAGCACCTGAAAAAGTTGCTCAGGTGTTTCAGCGTTTGGCGGAACTGTTCGAGACCGAGGAAATCCCCTCGCCGTTTTACGTGTATGGGAATGTGGAGCCATTTCTGCGCGACTTCTACATGAACTTCAAGAAGTTCGTTTATCAGGCGGGACAACTCGATGCGAAGACGAAGGCCGCCATTGCGTTAGCAGTAGCTAGTCAGACGAAGTGCAAGGCATGGCTCGACTGGTCGGCCAGTCGCTGCCAGCATGTTGGATTTTCGATTGATCAGGTTTCGGAAATTCTGGCGGTCGTGGCGACGAACGCCATGTACAACACGTTTTTCAAATTCCGTGAGATGAGTGGTTCATCCATTTTCGAAGGGATGGGAGTAGGACTCCGGGCACATACATTCTCGAATGTGTCGTTGGACGAGTCGCTGGTGGAACTCATCAACATTGTCATCAGCGACATTAATGCTTGTCGTCCCTGTACGAGCGGCCACGTGGAGAAGGCGAAGCAGTTGGGCATCAGCAACGAGCAAATGTTGGAAGCGATTCAGTGCGGAGCCACTATGTATGCTGGCTGTCAGTTTCTCAGTGCAACGCCGACGCCCTGATTAACTTGCCAGGTCTTCCCAGTTTTCACGTTTTCGTGCGTCGGAATCGATTCACGCAAAATCTGGAAAACACCTGTTCATCCTCTTGAATGCATGTGGTGGCAGCGATACGTTGAAGTGTGTTCAGGCAGTGATTTTTCTCCGCCTCCACATGTGCTCTTTGCCAAAACAGTTCGTCGAGCGACACGTTTGAGAGCGCTGTGTGCGGAGTTTACTTTACCCGCAGGAGACTCCTATGGCCGGTACAGTAGTCGTTGATGCCCAGCAACATGTCGACGCAGTTGAGGAAATCCGTCTGCGAACGTGGGCACGTAAGCATTATGTGCCCAGCGACGAGCGGTTGAATCTTCATCCCGTCATTCTGGATGAAATGCGTCGCCGCGACGCCGAATTGAGCAAGTAGTTCGCCAATTTGACTTGGTCGATGGTCCGCCGTTCTGGACAGGAGGTTCCCGAGAGCGGCGGCATTCATCTTGTCTCTCTTTGTCCACCTGTTCTATTCTGTCGCTTCGCACATAAATGTCGAAGGATGCAGATGGAACTGCAAAGCCAGTCACCGAAGAATCTTACGCACGACCCACTGCTGTGGGGCGCCGCGGTTCTGGCTGCTGTACTCATCTCTAAGATTACGCTTCAACCGTTAGGCATTGCGACGGGTACGGCAATCGCGATTTGTGCCATGACGTTGGCTCTCTTGCTGAGAACCCGTCAAACAAAACGAAAGTTGCTCATCGCCGTTGCCTCAATTGCCGTATTGTCCGGGTTGGTCTTCACCGGCGTTTCATTGGCTGTCACGGGAATTGCGGTGCTGTGTTCCCTTACGGGAGTCGTACTCGGTCTTTCCTTCTTGACGCCATCAGAAATTGAGACTGGTGAGGAAAGTCCACTGCGTGAATCCGAATTGGTTGCCGTGGAACCGCAGGCCGCTGTCGAAGCCGATCTCAAAGATTTCAATTCCCATACAACGCTTTCGCTGACATCAGAATGTGATGAAACGGAAGACGACGGGCTCGAATTACTGCAGCACTGGGAGCGCCGTCGCGATTTGAATGGAAATGAATTTATTGAGGGCTCATTCCAGGTAACGCTCGGTGAGCAGGAGCAACGTCGGCTGGTTCACATTCCGGTGCATCCTCCACTTTCGAACCAGCGAAATGCCTGGGCGGAAGTCGTGGACGGGGAGGGGGTCACCGTGGAATTGGATGCTGTCCTCCCCTATGGGTTACGTCTCATTCTGCGACGACGTGGACGACAGTCACACAGCGTCACAGCGCTGGTTTACATTTCTACCTCAGGTACTGCTCAACGACGTGCCGCGTAGGCGAATTGCGCGTCGGGCACGTTTTCGATGCCATTTGGGCTGGGGCATTGGACCGCAGTTGTTGTTGCGACTAAAGTCACTGAAAGGCCCATTTCCAGATTTGGTTTTCCCGTACCAGAAAGTTGTCGTCATGGCTCGTTTTGAACACGAACTCACGCTCAAGTGTTCTCCATCGAGTGTGTTTGATTTTTTGCTGCGTCCCGAAAACATACGACGCATCAGCGATCCCGGCATGGGATTGAAATTCACATCGGCCCCGGATGTTCTTTCCGCCGGTTCTCAAGTCCAATTTGAAATTGTCAGTTTCAACCAGGTTCATCGTATCACGCATGAAATCGAGACCGTCCGGCCCTTTGAGTTACTCGTTGAGCGGCAAGTGAAGGGAACAATGGGGGCCTGGCTGCACACGCATCGATACGAAGAAACGGAAAACGGTGTCCTCATTGTCGACGAAATCGACTTCGAACTTCCCGGCGGAATTTTGGGGATGCTGCTGAGTGAAGATTCCATACTTGACCAACTGGAAGACGGCTTCGAATTTCGGGCGCAGCAACTCGAACGCTTCGTTGAAGATGGAACTCTCGCATGACAATCCCGCGACTTCCAGGTGGACGCCCTAAACAGCCTCGCCCAAAATCGTACGCCGGGTTCTGGGCGGGAATGTCGGCCGTTGTTCTCACCATCGGTGGCCTGACGGCCGTAGTCACCGCCATCATGCCGGACGCCATTTTTCTGTTTCTGGTCGCCTTTGGTTTCGCGGGAATGGTCGGACTGCACTACCTCACCTGGGGCTGGTGGCTGAGCAAATCACTTCAGGAGAGTGATCCCGCCGACGCTGATGAACCGGCCTGGCCGGAACCGCCTGCTCCGCCCGAATACTAATCGCTCGAAAACGGATCTTGTCGGACGGGCGGCACGTCTCGTAAGGTCCGTACATGGGACGATCTCTTCGTTTACTATTGTTGCTGCTGGCGGCTGTTTCCGGTATTTCCCGAGTTGTTGCTGCGGACGACGCTGCGCTCACGAAGTACTTCAACGGACTGCGACAACGCGGCCTGCTCGTTATCGCGGAAGACCATGCCGTGCGGCAACTTGCACGGTCTGATCTTGATGAAGTGCAGCGCCGACAATTGGCGATTCAACTCGCAGAAACGCTCATCGCACACGCGGAAAACTCTACGCCAGCTCAGCAGGCAGAGCTCTTTGACACAGCACACAAGTATGTCGCTGACGAACTCAAGTCCAACACGGCCTCCCCCGATTCCATCCTGCGACTCCGTTTCACTCAGGCACTTTTGTCATTGCGACAAGTGGAATTGCAGTGGTGGGAGATGGAACTGGCCGGAGAGACCTCAACAGTAGCGTTCGCGAAGCAGGTCGATCAGGTGATCCTCCAGTTTCGACAGGTGCTCGCAGAAAAAAATGTGAATTCGTCGATTCGGCTTCCAGGTGAGTTCGATGAAGAAGTGGCCGAAGCGCTGCAGCAATCACTATTGTTGCGGATTGCTGTCGCTGTTGATTTGGTCGATCGAACCGGGGCAATTATCACAGCGTCCGAAGAATGCGAGTCAGCGGCGCGGCAGCGAAGCCAGCGTGGGATTTCGCGAAATGCCAAACTAAATTTGGTGCGAATCTCAAGACTGCGCGAGGAATATGCGCAGGCCCTGACGGCGCTCGAGGCCCTCGAGAAAATTGCTGCACCCGAAAGTTTTCGCGACGAACTTGTCGCGGAGAAGGCCCGGGTTTATCTCAAGATGAAGCAGTACGATAAGGCGCTCGAAGTGCTGACGGAGGCCTTGCGGGGACGCAGCTACATCCCGGCGGAGTTTCATGCGCTCACCGTCGACGTGTTGTGTGGTGCCGCCGAAGTCGCGAGTTCAAAAGGTCAAACGGAATTGCAGGCGGACTTGTTGAAACAGGCTCGGCAAGAGGTTGCGTCGACGTATGGAAAGTGGTATCGCCGCGCGGCGTCCGTCCTGAGCACAACAGAAGAAAACTTGCGTTACGGTCCTCGGCTCTCTCCACTCGTCAAGAAGGGGAGACAAGCGTACTCAAGCGGTGACTTCGATTCGGCTGCAGAAACATTTCAGCAGGCCGCGACGGTCGCCATCAGCGAAGGCCGCATGGATGACGCCGTGGAATTCTCGATGACGCGCGGCTCCATTCAGCTTCAGAAAGGAGATGCGCCGTCTGCCGCGCGAACGTTTCGTGAGATGTATGGCCGTGCCCCGGAGCATCAACGGGCCGCGGAAGTTCATCTATTGCTCTGCTATGCCCTCGGACGTGTGTACGGTGATGCAGGTTCCGCCGAGGCGCGCGACGCGTATATCAACGCGTTGGAACTGCATACCACCACGTTCCCCAACTCGCCAACGCGTAATGAAGCCGTCTGGTTGCTGGGCCTGCTCTGGGAACAGGAGGAAAAATCCGATCAGGCCATTCGCTGGCTGCTCCAAGTGGCTGTCGGTCACAAGCACTATGACGCAGCCATCTTGAAAGTTGTTGCGATTGACCGAAAGGAGCTGGAGCGACTCTCCGACGATGCCACCGCCATTTCGCAGCGCCAACTGGAAGCGCGAAAACGGCTCGAAAAAATCATGTATGATTTCCCGTTGCCGCCGGAGGGGTGGAATCTGACGCAATCACAAATTGGCCTGCAGGGATCTCACATTCTTATTGCTGGTTCGACACCGCAATTCAACGACGCGGATATCCTGCTGACTCGTGTGGTCGATTCTGCCCGCATCGCCACCTATGTTTCGCAGGGCCGAAATCAGGAAGTTGATCCTCGCTGGGAGTCGTTGGCGAATGCGGCGAGGCAATTGCAAATAGTTGTCTTTGCGGGAGCAGGGAAAATCCTCGAAGCGCGCAGAGTGCTCGGCGAACTGGAATCGGCTCAGCCAGCAAAGCTGTTGGCCATTCTTAACGGCCTGGCAGATGCCTCGCAGAATCTCCCCGAAGACCAACGCAAACAGGTTGGCCGTCTGCAACAGGAAATGTCGGCCCGTCTGGAACAGCGCCGCAGCGCTTTGAATGTCGAGCAGCAACTTGAGCTGGATCGAATTATCGCACAGTCGTATGTCGCGAGTGGCGACTTGATTGAGGCCGCGCACATCTACGAGAGACTTTTCAAAGAGAATCCTCGCGACAAACCACTCGCCATCGAAATTGCGAGGCTGTATACCCAACATGGCGAACCGAGTGATTTGGCAACGGCACAGAAATACTGGACGAGCATGGAGCAGGCCGAGGTCGCGGGAAGCGTGCCGTGGCTCGAAGCGAGAATCGAAGTCCTAAAGCTCATGCAGCAACTGGGAAAAAATGAGGAAGCCCGCAAGCTACTCGGCGTTACCCGAATCCTCTACCCAAAGCTGGGCAATCCGCAACTGAAGAAACAGTTTGATGCGCTGTCCGCTCAACTGGGGAAGTGAGTCGGCGATTTGTCGCACTGGACAGAATTTGTAGCGTGTGTGCAGCAAGTTACCGCATTAAGGTGGGTTACGTCCGCGAATCGGATGGTGCGGAGATAGCACTCTGTTTTTCGCGTTGGATGACTTGCGCAACGCACCATCCTGTTGGACGCGGACTCCACCCACCCTACAAATCATTCTGAGTAGTCGAAACGCATTAGATGTTGAGCGTCACAATGCGGCCCATGATGAGTCGAACATAACGCTCTTCGACCAGCGGTCCTTCAGGGCTATCGGTGTGGACTTCGACACGGTAGATGTGCGGAAGGCCGGGGAGGAGTGGTTCCGACGTGAAGTGGAACAGGGTGGGATCATCTTTATCCTGAAACCCATCCATTCGATCTTCGATCCGGAACTCATTCATATCGTGTACGATGATTTTCGTCGCACCTTTCACTCGCAAGTCGAGCATTCCGGCTCGAGGGTGTGTGTCGGTTGGAACCGGACGAGAACGCAACTGATACGTCCGTCCCAATGTTCCTGGCGGCGGGGTGAGGGGCACGTTCACCATGGCGGGAGGCATATTGACAGCGGGAGCTGCGAACGGCACCTGGATATCATTCACAACCGGACCTGCCCCAATCACCGTGGAACTGCCGCGGCAATTGCATCCCGCCTCGACTTGAAGGGAAAGACTCCCAGCGAGGAAGGCCACGGCGAGGCAGGACGAAACGCGATTGAAAATGTGGGGAACGTACATGGGTAGCTCAGTTATGCGGTTGGGTCGCAGAAAACGACGTCATCCAATCAGTTCACGGGAGCATGAAGAAACTCCGCCAGTTGACCGTAGCACGCCCCACGAGGCCTCGCTGATTTCATTGCCGCCCGGCACCTCGAATGTTGCCTTTTTTCAACACCCGACTTGAGTAATCCGTACAGCCAATACACGTGTTCCGGATGCGAACACAACCTCAGGGTGCTCATCCACGTTCTGGTGTGCTGCGACCAGTTCGCTTGCAGTCTTCCAGGATTTGCTTCAGTTCCTGAACAATGTCGGGATGCTGGTCATAGAGATTGTTCGTCTCGCCCGGATCGGTTTCCAGGTCATAAAGTTGTCCGGGAGCATTGGGAGCCTTCTCCTCGATGTGGTAAAGCTCCTTGAGTCGCCCTGCTCCATAGTTGTTCCCGCCCGATCCCTTGTGGTCCAGGAACTTCCATTTTCCTTTGCGTATGGCCAGTGCAAGGCTAATGGTTTGGTGCAGCGTAAACTCGCGAACGTTCCCCTTTGTTTCTCCCTGGAGCACAGGCAGAAAATTGAAGCTGTCTTCAGCGGCGTCGTTGGGCAGCTTTGAATTAATAATGCTCGCGCATGTGGCCATGATGTCGGTGAGGCAAACCGTTTGCTCGCTCACTGATCCTGGTTTCACATTCCCAGGCCAGCGCACAATGAACGGTACTCGGTGCCCTCCTTCCCAGTTGTCTCGCTTCATGCCGCGCCAGGGTCGAGCCCCGTCATGCTGGTGTATTTCCCGCATGTTGATGACCGTTCCCACTTCTGGTCCGTTGTCGCTGGTGAGGATGACGAGCGTATTCTCGGCGACCCCCAGGGTTTCGAGTTTCTGCATAAGCTGGCCAACGACATCATCAAACTCAGCGATGAAATCTCCATGCGGCCCAGCCTTGGTCGTTCCCTGGTAGTTCTCGCCGGGGAACGACGGCAGGTGCACCGCCTGCAATGAGTGAAACAGAAAGAACGGCTGACTCGGCTTCTCCCGGCAGTGATGATCGAGAAACTCCAGGCTCTTTTTGAGGAAGACCATGTCCACTTCTTCATGGTTGAAGTCCGGCGCGACCATTCCTGGGCGACAGTCGAAGGACCATTCATGCATCGGCAAGGTTGAACGGTCCAGCAGCTTTGTCGGCGGAACAGGAATGCGGTCTCCGTCCACGAAGGCGTACAACCAGTCGGTGGTGGGACAGCAGGCCGTACCAAAGAATTGATCAAATCCTCTGTGGACTGGACCATCAGGTATGGGACGGGAGTAGTCAATTCTCTGAACGGCTTCGAGACCGTTCTGGTTGATCGCATTTCCCTCCGTGTCGAAGAACGTCATGCCAACATGCCATTTGCCGAACATCGCCGTCGCGTAACCTGCGTTGTGCAGCATTTGCGGGAGAGTCAGGCGGTCCTCGGTGATGAGGCATGGTCCACCGGCGCCGGTGAACACGCCGCGGTAGTTCAGTCGAAACGCCATGCGACCTGTCAGGATGCTGTACCGTGTCGGCGTGCAAACTGTGGAAGGGCTATGGGCGTCGAGAAACTGCATCCCACCCCGAGCGAGTTGGTCCACATGGGGCGTGGCAACCTTCGATTGAGAGTTGTAGCAACTGACATCGCCGTAACCGAGATCATCAGCCAGGATGAGCAAAATGTTCGGCCGCCTATCCTCCGCTCGAGTCGTCACGACGACTGACAGCACGGACAACAGTACGAAGGTAGCGAGCCGGGATATTCTGAAAGTCATTGATCACTTCCCGTGAATCGAGACGCACGAACTGGTTGCAGAATACGTTCCGGAACACGTCACTGCCACAAGTGGCCGACGGATTGGTGCGGTTCTGAGTCTGTCAGAAAGCGAGGCGTGTACTATTACGGGAAGCAATTCGAACCTGGTGGGACAATCGAATCGTCCCGCTGAACGCGTTGAGTCATTGCCGTAACAACCCACTCACAAAGATTTACGTCGCTTGACTTCATCACCTGCCGGGTAAATCGCTACCATACGTGGCTCACAATTTGAATGTCCTGCCAACCGAATCGAAGCCCACCCGGCTGAAGGTTTCACGATGAACCAACTTCCCGCTGCCAGCAGACCGAAACTGACAACCGTTCAATGGCTCATTTGCGTAATGGCCGCCATTGGTTTCGCGTTCGACATTTACGAACTGCTCATGCTGCCGCTCGTGGCCAAAGAAGCGCTGTTGGAATTGGGGAATATTCGTCCGGGAACGGACGCATTCAAGCACTGGTTTACGCTGCTGTTCTATGTACCAGCCATGGTCGGAGGGATTGTCGGCCTATGGGGTGGTTACCTGACCGACAAGTTGGGCCGTCGCCGCGTGCTGACGTGGAGTATCATGCTTTACGCATTCTCTGCCTTCGCTGCGGGATTCTCCACAAATCTCTGGATGCTGTTGTTCTTCCGGACGCTCACGTTTGTTGGTGTTTGCGTTGAATTCGTGGCCGCCGTTGCCTGGCTCGCAGAACTCTTTGAAGATCCAGAACAACGTGAGAAAGTCTTGGGTTATACACAGGCGTTTTCGTCAATTGGTGGCTTGCTCGTGGCGATGGTCAATGGAGCGATTGTCCTCAACGCAAAGCAACTTCCCGCAATTCATCTTCCCGAGTTCCTGCAGCTGGGAGCAATTGCTGAGGCTCATGCTTCATGGCGATACACGCTCATGTCGGGACTATTACCAGCAATTCCACTGTTGGTCATTCGCCCGTTCCTTCCGGAATCGCCTGTCTGGGCGAAGAAAATGGCGGAAGGAAAACTCAAGCGCCCCAGCATTGCCGAACTCTTTGGTCCGGGTTTGCGAACGACCACCATTGTCACCACGCTCATGTTTATGTGCTCCTACGGTATTGCCTTCGGTGCCCTGCAACAGTTGCAGCAAATTGTTCCTGGCATCGACGAAGTGCAGGCCCAAATTGCTGAAGATCTCGCCCCGGCGAAGGCCAAGGCTGCTGCGGCCACTCAGGAACTACTTTCGGGAGCGGGTGTCGAGAAGCCAGAGGAATGGATACTCAGCGAAGAGACGCTTGCTGCGCTGCCAGAGGAGACGGCTACAAAGATCTCCGAGATTGACGGAGGTTTGAAGAAATTAATTGAAAAGACAAGCAAGGGAACGAATTCACTCAAGAATGCTGAGTACACCAAGTCTCAGGAATTGGGCGGCCTGTTCGGTCGTTTCATCCTAGCGATGCTCGTCGTGATCATCGTCAGCCGACGCACGCTGCTCCGCGTCTTCGTGTTGCCCGGCATGATTGTCATGCCCATTGTGTTCCTGATGTTTGCCGGCGGTGATGAAACCACCTTCGCGCATTTTGACATCAGCTTCATTCCAGGATTCCACGACGCCAGTGTCTCGGTTCTTGGTCTTGCTATTTTCACGGCAGGATTCTTCACCGTCGCCCAGTTCAGCTTCTGGGGGAACTACCTCCCCACCGTGTATCCCGTTCACCTGCGTGGTACCGGCGAGAGCTTTGCCGCCAACATTGGCGGACGGATGTTGGGCACATCTTTTATGGCGGTCACCCAGTTGCTCATCTCGCCGCACATGCCTGGTGAAATCACTCCTGGTGAAACCAGCACCGTGCAGATTTCCTACGCCGCTGCAGTCGTGTCGGGAGTACTCTGCCTGCTGAGTTTCATTCTGTCCTTCTTCCTGCCCGAGCCGAAGCCGGAAATGGAAGATTAGTCGACCTCACGCAGGTCGAGACGAAACATCTGTCGACGAAAGTACCGGAGCATTTCACCGCAAGGAGCGAGTCATGCGAAACGCACTGGCCATACTACTTGCAGCGATTGCTGTTGCTGGATCCTTGGGTATGTTCCTTTACGGACATGCCATCGCGGGTGTCTTTGAAACCCTGGCACTCAGGGCGAGGCCAGCAGAAGTTCCCAGTTCACTGGTCAACCTCCGGCTGGCCTCCAGTGCGTTTGCGGCATTCTTTATTGGCACACTCGGCTCCTTCGGCCTGAGGCTTTTGGGCGGAACCCTCAAGTCGCAGCATCGGTGGCCCGGTATCGCTATTGGCGTTCTGATGGCAATTGGCGGGGGAATTCTCGTTACGCGTGTCTTTGTCGTAATGAGGTCTTTTCAAGTCATCGCCAACTCCACTACGACTCCCAAAGCCGAAGAGATTGAATTTGTCTTCAGTTCGTTGCAGCCCCAATTTGGCGTGGGCTATGGAGTCTTAATGGCAACTTCGATGGCAGTTTTTACGCTCGCCGTTCTGGAGTTGCGGGCATCTGGAGCTCGTCACTCGTCTCCCGTTTGGACTGGTGCGGGTGCAATCTGCATTCTTCTGTTGCCGCTGACGCTACTGTTCACTTGGTCGTTGCGTCATGCTGCATACGAATTGCAACGGATCACAATGGGTGAGGTGCTGGCGAAACCGGTAGATTTCGCTGTCCAACTCAACAGCATGCTCACGTGGTCGTTTCTGCGGTCATCGTCGCCGTCGGCTGCATGCAGGCTTTTGCATACCTGATTGAGCCCATTTCGGTCCACGAGCCCACCGCCGATGTGGACGCCGACGACGCATCAAACTAGGTCACGAGTCGATCCTTGGGCGGCACGCATTGTCGGATTTCTGACCAGTATTCGTCGGCGACATCTTCATCAATTTCCACAGCGCCGCTACCCGCCCAATGCCGGTCCTGTCCATTCTTCTTAGGCCCGGAAATCCAATACTCCTCGTCCGTTTCGACATCAAAGTAGTTGCCGCCGCAACCGCGACCCTTGGACGACTGAAACGACCGTTCTCGGTAATAAAGCGTCTTACCGCTCGCTGAAAACGTGACACGACCAATCCGAGCCGGTCCCTTATCCTGCTGACCTGACTTCAGTTCGATGTACATGATACGTGTCGTGGATCTGGCCATGTTCATACTCACTGTTGGAAGACAGCGATTCGTGAGTCCACCGGCGGACAATTTGGGAATGATGCCAAGAATTGTAGCAACGTGTTTCCGCGGTCAATGCTCCGCCCACGTCGCAAAGCAGTGCGGGAATACGAGTTGTCCGCCACTTCTGCCATGTTGGCCTGGATCGCCCGCGATCTCGGTGATAAAGGAATCACCACGGGGGTACTGAGGTCACAGAGGACATTGCGAATTGGGACCGTTTGCCTGCTGCTCCGCGCTCTCTGTGTCTTGTAAGTTGTGATGGTCGTGATTGGCGGGGATTTTTGGGAGAATTTGTTCGCCTGAAAGTGGCGGCCCAAAAGGAACAGGAGATGGCCTGGCAGGGACATCTCCTGGGGAGAATGGAGTTCGTTCTGTGCCCTGATCGCGATTTGATGATCGACGCGGAGCTGGGAACACATTCTCTCGTCTTCTGGGTCATCCCGTACAGTCGCCAGAGCACGACACGTTGTCGGAGCTCGTTTCCACAAGGCAGGGAGATCATGAAGACCACACCAGTTTACCTCGGAATTGACGTTTCGAAAAGAACGTTGCACCTCGCCACCACGGAGAAGTTTCTCGACAAGTTCGACAACTTGCCCGCGGGGCATGAACAGCTCATCGCAATGGTGCGAAAATTCCCCCATGCCATCGTTGTCATGGAAGCCTCAGGCGGATACGAACGACTCGTAACAGAAGCCCTACAAGCGGCTGAAGTGCCAGTCGCCGTCGTACAGCCATCATGCGTTCGCTTCTTCGCCAAGAGCGTCAACATGCTGGCGAAGACCGACAAAATCGACGCCCGATTCATCGCGAAGTTTGGAACCGCAACACAACCGGCACTCACGCCGAAAACACCAGAAAACACTCGCAAATTGCGAGCACTGAGCGATCGCCGACAACAGGTCGTGGAAGATCGTGTCCGCGAAATGGCTCGCCTGGAGGCGTGTGCTGATGCTGAAGTCGCGGCCTGCATTCGCGACAGTATTGAGTCCTTGAACACCGTCGAACGCAATCTTGATGAACAAATCGAACGACTCATCCAGACTGATGCCGAGTTTCAGAAAAAGGCCCAGATCTTGTCGTCCCAGAAAGGCGTGGGGCAGAAGACGGTGAACGTTCTGCTGTCGCATTTCCCCGAACTCGGAACACTCACGCGCGGTCAAGCCGCTGCCCTGGCCGGCCTGGCTCCCCACGCCCGAGAATCAGGCAACTGGTGCGGTCGACGAAGAATCTACGGAGGCCGAGCGGCTGCCCGATGTGCGCTCTATATGGCCGCAAAAACCGCCGCCCGCTGGTGTCCAGTCATCAGCGCGTTCTACCAACGCCTGCGTCAGCGCGGTAAACCGTACAACGTTGCAATCATCGCCTGCGCCCGAAAAATGCTCGTTCACCTCAACACACAACTGAAACCAGAAAATCGAAAATCCCCGCCAATCACGACCATCGCAACTTGACAAAACAACACAGTCGCTCCGTGGTTTTATCCCTCAGGCATTTTCCATCGCCGCTTCAGTCGTGTGAGAATCTCTCCAAATCTTCATCAGCGAAGCGAGATTTTCGACTCCAAGATGTGTCCGACTGGGCCGCAATGCCCTACATCTTGTGTCTCTCTGAAGCCAATCGGCAATTTCTGCACAAAATGATCTCAAAGCTTTACATTGGGATTGACCGAGGCTAAGGTGCCTTCTTCCCGCGAGACGGTGGTTCATTTCACAAAACTTGAATCAGTTTTCGGCAGGGAATGAAGATTTGGAATATCTTCAGAATTGACTGGACCCGGTAAGGTCCGCTGTGGAATGGAATCCCTCTCACTGAGCAGTTCGACTGGTTCGAATGTGCGTTCGGGTTAGCGATTCTTTCCCCGCACCTTGCCTTCCCCTCGACTTAATCCATGGAAGGTTATGCAATGTCGGACAAGCCCATTATTGCAATCAATGCAGACTACCGCCCTGCGAAGCCGGTTTCGTTCTCATGGTTGCCCACCGGGTATTACGATTCCGTCGCGGACGCTGGTGGCATCCCACTCATGCTGCCCCCCATCGCTGATGACGACGACCTGCGTGCACTGCTGCGAAATGTTGATGGCCTGGTCCTGACCGGCTGCAAACTCGACCTCGAACCTGTTCGCCTCGGATTCGAACCACATCCCGCCACCCGGCCCATGCCGACGCGTCGTGAAGATTTCGACCGTCGCCTCGCTCGGATCGCTGCCGAAATGAAGATTCCGACACTCGCCATTGGACTGGGGATGCAGGTCCTCAACGTGGTTTGTGGTGGCACGCTCTTCCAGCACGTGGCCGAAGATGTCATGAAGTCACTCTGCCACCGCGATCCTGTTGAGAATTGCCTGCGGCACGTCATTGAGTGCGTTCCCGGCACCAAAATGGATTCGGTTTATGGCGAAGGTGAAATCCGTGTGAACAGCGATCACCACATGGCTGTGGACCTGCTCGCTTCGACGTTCCGCGTCTCTGCTACCGCAATGGATGGCGTCATCGAAGCGTACGAGTCCACAGATGATCATTGGTGGTGCATGGGAGTGCAGTTCCATCCCGAAAGCATTTCCGCTTCGGCACTCGACATGCAACTGTTCGAAGCGTTCATTGAAGGTGTCAAAGAACAAGCCAATCCCGAAATTATCGAGTTCCCACAACGCCGCGTTGCGTAGAGAATTCTGATCAAAAGTTGTTTGAAACGACGCCGTCTCAGTCGTTTGGTTGAGATGGTTGAAACTGGCTTCGCCACGGTTGAGATAGTTGAGATTCACTTCTCGACTGCGCCTCGCAAAAATGGAAAGTCGCGGTCCCTGTTCACAGGAACCGCGACTTTTTTGCGTTTTCAAATTGCAACTCTCGGACTACCCCAGTAACTCGCGGGGTACTTCCCCGCCTGGGACCAGTTTCGTCGGGCGGCCGGAATGGTCGACGATTGTGTCTTCGATACTTAGTCCGAGTGCGTGATAAATTGTCGCACAGAAGTCTTCCACGCCGATGGCTCGGGATGTGGGGAACTCCGCCTTGTCGTTCGTGCTGCCAATGACCTGGCCGTGTTTGTAGCCCCCGCCAGCCAGCAGAATGCTCTGGGCCTGTGGCCAGTGATCGCGTCCGGCGTTGTCGTTGATACGCGGAGTTCGTCCGAACTCTCCGGCCGTCACCACGAGGACATCATCGAGCATTCCGCGCTGTGACAGGTCTTCAATGAGTGTGCCAACGGCCCGGTCATGTCGGGTTAGCTTGTCGCGCAGGGCATTCTCGATATTGCCGTGGTCATCCCAGTATCCTGTGTTGAGCGAAACAAACCGGACGCCGGCCTCGATGAGACGGCGTGCCAGCAAGGCTTGTTCACCCCAGCCGGGGCCGTAGGCGTCACGAATTGATTGTGGTTCAGCTTCCAGATTAAACGCTTCGCGAGTCCGTCCCGTTAGCAGAATGTCAACGGCCTGTGAGGTGACGGTGTCCATGTTCATGAACGTGCCCGAACCATCAACGTCGTAGCGGAGTTGATCGAACTGGCGTTGCAATGAGACGCGGTTCAGGAGGCGGTCTTGGGATAATCCGTCGACCAGCGTGAAGCTTTTGGCATCGCCGGTGGGAAGTCGACCGGCTTCGTTGCCGTAGCTGTACTCGCCCGTTCGGAAGGGATTGTGGGCCACGCCGAGCCACGCACCGCCATGAAAACCAAAACCACCGTCATTCACATTCACACTTGAAAGGCTGCCGGGTTGCGTGGGGCCCAGGAGCTTCGAAGCGACGGCACCCATCGAGGGTTGCCGCGGGACGCGGTCCGATCCGTTCGCCCCGAGTCGTCCCGTCAGCATCCAGTGTGCGGCAGCCCAGTGATCGCCGTTGCCGTGTGAGAAACTCCGGATGACCGTGCACTTGTCCATTACCTTGGCGTGGTACGGCATGAGTTCGCAAACGGGCAATCCCGGCAGTGAGGAATCAATCGACTCAAACGGTCCACGGTATTCCTTCGGAGCCAGCGGCTTCATGTCGAACGTGTCGAGTTGCGACGGGCCACCATGTTGCCAAATCAGAATGACAGACTTTTTGGACGTTGTTCTTCCGCCGCTCTGTTCCGCCAGCAATTGGTTGGCGAGTGTCAAACCGAATGGTGCGAGGGCACCAATTTGAAGCAGGTGACGCCGCGTCATTCCGCTGCAGTCGCGACTGGGCTGTCCGAAGATGTTGATCATGGCAATTCGATAGAACCGGAGAAACTCGTGCAATCAGGCCAATTTACGCAGATTTTTGAGCCGCCCTACTTAGGATGTATCGTATCCGGGGGGGCATTGTCGACTGGAGAATGACAAAGCCTCACCCTGTTTTCCTAAACCACCTAATTGGACCTTGTCCTGCGTGTCGGGTGGTAGTACTGTTGAGCATTCACACGATCACGATACGGAATTCACCGTAAAGAGTTTCCAGCAAACATTTTGGCAAGGGCAATTCATGTTCGGTTTTCGCCATCTTTACAGCTCATTGACCCGTCTGATGCAGGGAAATCGCCGCCGCGCGCGGAAATGTCGATACGCAGAAACGCTGGAAACCCGCACACTGCTGTCGGGGAATGTGTCCGCATCCATTCTCAATGGAAACCTCTACCTCAACGGCGACTCCGCCGCGAACGAACTTGAAATTGTCGAGAGCAACGGCGATTTGGTCGTTTCGGGCCTGAACTCCACCACAATTAACAATTCCACCTCGTTTGTCCTGACATCGGGCGGAACGACATTTGGCGGCATGGTGTTCGTTGGTCTTGGTAACGGCGATGACAGTCTGCAAATCAACACTGGGGCGGAACTTTCAAGCGATGTCTATGTGAACGACCTGTTTGGTCGTACTTCAATTGGCATCAACGGGGCAACCATTGGCGGAGACATTAACATCGTCAGTGGAAAGGGTGATGATCTTGTCAGCCTCGACGGAGCGACCGTTGGCGGATCGCTACGATTCTTTGCTGGGCGTGGTAATAACCTGCTGTCGATTTCGAATTCGACCATTGGCGGCAACCTGCTGATGATTGCAGACCGTGGTGAAGATGATGTCGTGATTGAAGACTCGACCGTTGGTGGCAATACGTGGATCGACACTGGCAAGAAAATGGACAGTCTGGCGTTCACCAACACCACGCTCTCGGGAGACTTCTATCTCAACACCGGAGAACACAACGACACGGTGCTGTTCGACGGTTTGATGGTTGGTGGCCGCACCGATTTGTGGCTGTGGCGTGGGAATGATTCACTCAAGATACAGGGAACAAACAATTTCCAAGGCGACTTCTTCGCTGGGGGAATTCTCGGCAAGTTCGATGCCCTGGAAGTTGGTGAGGGGAGCACATTCGGCGGCTCGCGCACCCAAAGCAACTTCGAGTTGAGTACGGTCGACGCCGACTTGCTGAGTACTCAAATCAACAACGGAGCACTGTCACGCGCCGCACAAGAACGCGAGAATTTGGGTGGTACGCCACTTGCCCCATTGACACTGACCCTGGACACATCGACAAATACGCTGCAGACGCTCAGTGGTGAAGAGTTCACGCAGCAGGCTGCGTTCACCGTCACCGGAACGACATTCGCCGGCGCAACTGTCTCCGCTGACTTGGGGACCAACGCTTTCACAACGGCAACCACCACTGCTGACGCCAACGGCAATTACTCGTTCGATGTGCCTCTTGCCAACTCGGTCAACGACGTGACGATACAGTCGGTCGACAAGTATGGACGGTCCACAACCGACAGTTTCAGCGTCCGCAGCATTCAGGGATCGATTGTTGAATTCACATCGAACCTTGGAACCTTCCAGGTCGAACTCTTCGATGACGCCGCCCCGATTTCTGTGGCGAACTTCAAGGGATATCTCGAACGGTATGCGAATTCGATTGTGCATCGTTCTGGCCAGGAGAGTGATGCCTTGGGGCTCGACGTTATTCAGGGCGGCGGATATGTCCTTGACGGAGATAGCCCCGTCGCTATCACGAAGGATGCCCCCATTGTCAATGAAGGCTCCATTGATCGTCCGAACCTGCGGGGCACCATCGCGATGGCCCGTACGGCTATTCTTGACAGTGCCACGAGTGAGTTCTTCTTCAATGTCGTCGACAATCCCGTGCTCGACTCCACAACCAGCCCGTATGCCGTGTTTGGCCGTGTCATTGGAACCGGCATGGACGTCGTCGATGCCATTCATAACCTGCCAGTCCAAGACTTAACCTCACAGTTTGGACTTGCCTACGTCCCACTCACCGGCTTCGAGCCGCTTAACCTGGCGCTTTCGGGGACGGCTTCCGTTGAACTCGGTAGCGTAAATGTGGTGGGTGTCGGAACGGCCTTCACAACTGAATTGGGTGTTGGTTCCCCGATCCGGATTGGTACGTTCAGCAGCACTGTGGGCAGCATTACGTCGGACACGGAACTGGTACTCAACAGCGTCGCTGATTCAGCCCAGACCGACGCAGGCGTCTTCATTACAGGAAACGCCACAGTTGTTGCCGACAACTACGTCACGTTCAGTTCCATTGCCCAAATCCTCAACGCGTAATCTGCCCTTCGCGGCCAATTCGAGGGCCGCTTCTTTGTCGTCACGCGCAACGTGCGGTACATTGTGCGCAGCTTGAAGCAGGCGTGTTCGCTGCGCGCATTGGACGACAGACAAATTTGCCGGGAGAACTTTCTCCCCGGCAACGGGGACAACCATGAGGCTGGTTTCTGTACACGGGGAGAACTTCGGTGTCCTCGACGGCAGAACATTGAACTTCGACAAAGGCTTGCAGGTCATTTATGGCCCGAACGAAGCCGGGAAGTCGACGTTGCTGCGGCTCGTGCGCGAAACGCTGTTCGGATTTCCCTGGGCCGGGCACGACCTTTCCTGGAAAGTTGGCCAAATCGCCGGGCAGGCCACTGTTGAACTGCGGGATGGGCAACAAATTGAATTCCGCCGCCAGAAGGGCCGCCCCGACTCCATTACGGGCTTCTGGACCGATAGGAAGCAGCCATTCACGTCCGAATGTCTGGACGGAATTCTCCGCGGCGCGAGTGAGCACGTTTTCACAAACCTGTTCGCAATTTCATTGCGGGAACTCATCGACGGCGAAGAGAGTTTGAAGCGGGCGGGACTGGGTGACTCGCTGTTCGGTGAAGGCTGGGGCGGACTTGGCGACTATCAGCACGTCAAAACGGAATTGGCACAACAGCGGGACCGACTATTCAAACCGCGCGGGCGTACACAAATCCTGCACAAGCTGATGGGTGACCTCTCCAAAGCCCAGCGAGATTATCGTGAAGCTCTCATCCCGCAGCATGAGTTGGAGACAGCGCAAAGCGAACTACGCCGGTTCGAGTCATTGGTTCAGTCGCAGCGAACAGAGTTGCAGCAACTCCAGGCCAGTCATCGTCGGTTCGAGTCTTTACTCAAAGCATTTCCTCTGCTGCGGCAGAAAGCCGTACTTGAACAGGAGGTGGTCACCAAGACACTCTCGCAGGGGCTCAGCGGAGATGCCATCGACCGCATGCGTGTTTTGCGCGATCGACTCATTGAACTGGATGAAAGCATTCACCGCACGAAGCAGGAAGTCGCGAATACAAACACCAGCAAAAGTGCGGAGCTCACTCCGCGGCAACTTCAATTGCTGGAGCATCAACAACCTATTCGCTCGCTCGAACGTGAACTGTCGCAGCAGAAGAAGATCGAACTGGACCTGCCGCAGCGGGAAAGTGATTTGGCGGCAATTCAGCTGCGGCTGAATCAGCGACTCGAAGGACTGGGGACAGGCTGGACCATTGAAGACATCGCCACGCGACAAGTTGGACTCGCACTGCGGGAGTCGCTTCAGGAACTCTCGCACACGGTACAGGAACTCCGTGAGCAGGCGGCGGCTCTTAATTCGCGTCGTCCCGATTTAGAGCGCGACCTGCGAGAGGTTCAGGATCGACTCAAGAGCTTGCCAGAAACTCGCTCGCTCGTCGAACTGGCCAGCCTCATTGAACGTGGTGAGACGTGTCGACGCAAACAGCAGCAACTCGAAGACCAGCAACTCGCGTTGCAATTCGTTTCCGATAAGCTGGACCGAAGCACACTGGACGTTGAACAGCGACTCGCAACCGCGGGCGCCGCAATGGGCAGGGAGCCCGATCAGAAAAGAGACTGGGGGAATCTCCCCGTACCGTTTGCGGCTACAGTCAAAGAATTCGCTGAGCGATTTACTACTGCGGAACAATCGACCAGCAATGCGAAACGACTCGTCGATCAAAGCGAACAAGAGTTACGTGCCGCGAAGTATGACTTGGCTGAGTTCGACAAGCTCCATCCCGCCCTCGACCGAGAACATCTTGTTGAGCTGCGAAAGCGACGAAATGCAGGCTGGGACCTCGTCCGCAGGATGTATATCGAACGCAATGCCAAAGAAAGTGAAGTCAACGAATGGCTTGTCACTGGCGAGACCGACCTGCTCGAAGCCTTCGAAGCATTGCTGTACGAAATTGATCAGGTGGCTGACGTGCACGTGGCACAGGCCGACTTTCTGGCGAAGCGTGACCATCTTGTTGCACGTATTGAGCGACTCGAAAGTCAATTGATTGATGAGTCCGATCAAGTCATCCAGCATCAGCAGCAACTCGATGTGTGCCAGCAGGAATGGCGGGCACTGTGGAAGAGCAGCGGCATTTCCCCAGGACGTCCACAGGCCATGCTCGAGTGGCTGGACCTGTTGCAGGAAGTGCGTGAGCTGGAAGCGGAGCGACTACGAACGAATGCGGGATTGCAAAGCCTCCAAGCCGATGTGACGTCGTTCAACGAGGAACTGGCACGCACCTTCCCGCACCAGTCGAATCCCGCGTTGGCTTTGCGTGAAGCTAAAACGGAATTTGACGCTGGCCAAATGCGTGAACAGGAACGTGAGCGATTGCAACGCGAGGAGCAGTCGCTGAATTCGAAGCTGGAGCAAATTCAATCGCAGGAACTTGAACTGGCACAATCACAAGGACAGGTTGATTCCCAGCGCAGCCTGTTACTCCGTGACGCGGGACTACCCACGGATTGGTCGTTGACGACTGCTGACAAGGTGTTGCGGGAACTGGCGGAATGCCGGAGTGACCTGCAGCATCTGCAGTTGCTCACGAAAGAACTGGATGCTGCCAGAAAGAGTGTCGCCGAATTCCGGGAACGGGTGACGCACATCACAAACCTGATTGTTGACGAGAGCAGTCCGACCGGAGCAGAAATCGAAACTGCCTCGGCAACTGTGCTGGAGGCTCTGGCTGCAGAGTTGCATGCCGCGCATGACACAAAAGAGTTGTTGCAGCAACAAAAAGCGAACGCCAATGATGCCTCGCGGCGGCTGATTGATTTCCAGGAGTCGCGGGAGTCCATTCAGCAGGAACTTCATGAACTGATTCAGAGTTCGGCGTTACCAGACGATGTCGACCTGACCGCTCTCTTCTCAGAATTCCAACAGCGACGCACTCACGAGCAAGAGATTTCGAACCTGACTATTGAGCTGCGGCAAATTGTTCCCGACCTCGCGGTAGCCGAAGAGGAACTGCAGTCCGAATCGGAAGAGTCTCTCGCACAACAGTGCGAGGAAACCAGTCGTCAAATCGATGAACTGGAACGCCAAATCCACGAAGGTGTTGAGCGTCTGGGTGGCCTGCGACGTCAAATCGAATCCTGGACGACCGAAAACCCGGCCGACCGAATTGCGGGTCATCTGGAATCAGTCCGTACGGAATTCGCTTCAGCCGCCGAGAACTGGGCAGCTCTCACACTCGCCGAAGAATTGCTGCACCGAGTGATGTCGCGGTTCGAGAAGAATCATCAGCCCCGATTGAAAGAATCGGTCAGCAATTGGCTCAGCAAGTTGACGAACGGACGGTATCGCCGCATTGTGCAGACCATGGATGAGCCCAATGTCTTGCGTGTGCAGGATGCTCAGGGGAACGAAAAACTCCCCTCCCAACTCAGCACCGGAACGCGAGAGCAACTATTCCTCGCCATTCGCCTGGCATACATTGAAGACTACTCAAGCCGTCACGAACCGCTACCTATTGTGCTCGACGACGTCCTCGTCAACTTCGATGAAGATCGAGCCCGCGAGACACTCAAGTTCCTGCAGGACCTCTCCTCAGATTGTCAGGTGCTGCTCCTCACATGCCATCGTCGCACCATCGAACTTTGCGAAGGGCTTCCAGCGTTTGGCAACGTACTGGAATTAGTTCCCGGTTCATTGGGAGGTGTCGAACCAGCGAACGAGGAACGTAAGAAACCCGCAAAACGCTCCCGTCGGAGCAATACGCCGAAGGCGGAGTCGCAGCCAGCATTGTTTCCGGTCGCCGATAAGAAAGCGAAGGCCGGTCCCGCGGACTCGGAGCCTTAAGTGCCGCAGCCAAACTGCTACTTCTTATTCTGAGCGCCGTCCTGCTGCTCGATGAACTTCCGCATGCAGCGGAGTGTGTCTTCGCTGCAATGATGTTCGATGCCCTCGCTGTCGATGGCCGCACTCGCTTGCGGCACCCCAAGAGCGACCAGAAACTGAAGAACGATTTCATGACGGGCAGATGACTCGCTCGCCAGTCGCTGGCCCTTCGTCGTCAACTCGACGGGAGCATACGGCTCAGTTTTTACGTACCCATCACGTTCGAGCCGACCAATGGTTCGATTTACCGTCACATGACTAACGGCAAAGCGCTCGGCCAAGTCAGTCCCCCGGCAGACACCCTGCTGGCTAATGATTTCTGCAATCGCTTCGACGTAGTCCTCTGCCAGTTCCGTGGCGTGGTCCGACCGAATACGACGATGTCGAGATCCTGGTGAAGTGGGCATGCGGCGACCTGAAAGTGTTGAGTGTCTTCCTACATGATACCGCTGAGGAACGGATCCCTTCAAATGGACAAACGGTCCTGCTTGACAGAAATGTAGCCAAAGCTAATATTTCCTGCTCTGCAAAACTTAGCCAATAGTAAATCGCGAGTAAGGAGAACTCCTGATGAAGCGCCGTGCATTCACGTTAATTGAACTCCTGGTGGTGATTGCCGTCATTGGAGTGCTCGTGGCACTTCTCCTGCCGGCAGTTCAGCAGGCGAGAGAAGCCGCGCGTCGGACACAGTGCAAGAGCCATCTCAAGCAGTTGGGACTTGCACTCCATAATTACCATGACGCGCACTCCACATTTCCCGCTGGCTACTATTCGTTTGCGACGAGCAACGGCTCAGGCCCCGCCTCTGCCAACATCGACCCACAAAGTTGGGATGCCGCTCCCGGCTGGGGTTGGGGGACGGCACTGTTGCCCTACCTGGATCAGGCTCCGCTTTCAAATCAACTCGATTCAGCTCAGCCCATTTGGGCACCGCAGCACGCATCTGGCATTGCCATGACATTGCCAGTGTTCCTGTGTCCCTCAGCAACTGGTGGCGATGACCCGTTCACGGTGCAGGATGCTGCGGGGAATCCCCTCCTGATTGGTGGGAGCTCTGTTCTCCTGGGGCGTTCGCACTATGTGGCGAGTCATGGTCAAGAATCCTGTTGGGGCGACTGCGGTTCCTCGCTCACCGGATTAGTGTTCACCGACATCTACTCGGGGACGACACGTACAGTAAGCATCAATGGCAATGCAGGTGTCGTCGCGGACGGACCGTTCTATCGAAATTCCGCGACACGCTTCCGCGACATGACCGACGGCACCAGCACGACAATTCTGCTGGGCGAGCATTCCTCGCGTTTGAGCGACAAGACCTGGGTCGGTGTCGTTCCCGGTGCATTCACTCATCCGAGAATTTCCACTCCACTCAACGGGTCTGATGCAGCAGCAACGTTAACGCTCGTCCATGCAGGACCCTCAGGGGGCGAACTCGACATTACCGGGTTTCCAATTATTCATCCCGTAAACTTTCCGACGCTGCATGTCGGTCAAATGTACTCCGAGCACGTGGGCGGCGGTCATTTGTGCATGGGGGATGGATCGGTCCGATTCATTTCGGAAAACATTGATTTGCTGACCTTCGCCGAGCTGTCGAGCATGAGTGAAGGCGAAGTGTTAGCCCGGATTATTCGTTGGGTTGAAGAAAATGGCCTCGTGTTGCGTTTAAGTGTTTGAAACACAACAACTTTCCCGCAAGCACGGAGGCCGTCATGAGTTTACAGGGTGTGTGATCCGAGCGTCTGGAATTTCATCCGAGAAAATCCCTGGTCGTCGAGAATTCCGGCGGACGCCTTTCGAGCGATGCGGGCCTGTTGCTGCTGCGGGAGTTTGACAACAAGGTGGGGATGACAGAACAGTTCGCAGCAACTCGGCAAGAGCAGCGGTTGTTCACGGTGTGCTCGTACCAGGCCAACACTTGGGACCGATCCCGAACCGGTGTCATCAAAGCCGAATGCCATGCTGCCGGAACGAATCGTCGCGCGGTCGTGACCAACCGCCTCGGAGCGACAATCCTGCCTCAAGGTGTTTCGGAGCGACAATCCTGCCTCAAGGTGTTTACGATGAGTACGTGCAGCGCGGCGAAAGTGAGAATCGAAACAAGGAACTGAAGATCGATTTGTGCGGCGAACGACTCAGCGATCACCGGTTTGTGGCGAATCTGTTTCGACTGTTGATGCATGCCACAGCCCTGAACCTGATCATCCGGCTCCGCCGCGAACTTCCCGACGCTCCGCCGGAGGATCGTCGCTGTGCTCCACGCCCCGATGCCGAACGTCCCGGCCCGCCCACCGGTGCTGAACTCCGTCGTGCTCAACCGGCGACGTGGCGTTTACGGCTGATCAAAGTCGCTGCTGAAGTGATCGTGAGTTGTCGCCGCGTGCTGATCCGCCTGGCCCAGCCTCTCCACCTGGCAAGTGGTGCTGCACACCATCCAACGGTGCTGATCCCGATCCCCCACTGATCCCGATCCCCCATCGTCCCGCCGCCACAAACTCATCCAGTCTTTCACATCCCGGGGAAGGCGCCACTCCGCGCCCAACCCACCCCGAAGACACACACCACAAACCACACCCCCCCGCCACACCAAACCCCAAACTCATGAATAATCCGGGCTAATGGGACGCATTTGACGAGCTTCCTCTTCGGCTTTGACTTGATCCCACAACTCTTGAAGCTGCGATCCCTCCATCGCACGATGTGCGCGCAGATGCTCAGTCATCGAATAGATGTCATCATGCATGCCCGGTAGGGTGGCGAATCGCTGGGCGCGAAAAACCTCTCGTTCCATGAAGACCATTCGCTCTCTTTCAGCCTTGTAGAGAAACCCGGCTGCTGTCCATGCCTGGTGCCAGTCGGACTCGTGTTCTTGAACTTCCGATACCGTGCAACCCCCTCGTTGATGCAGGTGTTGCAGGACTGGGCCACCCAGGGCGACGCGGCACAAGTTTTCCATCATCCGTGTATGTGGAAACGTGCCCACTGGGGAATGCATCTCTGGAATTCAGATCATGGTGTACTCATCGAGCCGTTGCACTCTCTCGCCTAGCCGGGACTGGTCAGTTTGAGCGAATCTATTGAGCGAGAGCAACTCAACGGGAAACTCAAAGCACATTGCGAACGCCGGTGTAGGCAGCACTGATGACTTCGCCATCGCTGATTCGGTAGGGGCGGTTTTGCAAATCGTAGTAGTGTGATTTGGGATCAATTCCGAGTGCACTGAAGAGCGTGGCCGTGACATCCCAAGGGCCATAGGACTCGGAGACGGGATAGGCGCCGCGGGAATCGAGTTCACCGACAACCGTGCCGCCTCGCACGCCAGCACCGGCCATGACAATGGAATAACCCCAGCCCCAGTGTTTTCGTCCCGGTGACGCTCCGGCGAAATTCTTTTCCAGAGCGACCAGCGGAGCACGACCAAATTCGCCCATGCAAATGACCAGCGTGTCGTCCAGCATCCCGCGCTGTTTGAGGTCTTCAATGAGGGCGGAGAAACCCTGGTCGAACCGCGGCAGCAAATAACTCTTGAGGCTGTAAAAAATGTCGTTGTGCGTATCCCATCCGTAAAGGTCAGGATCAGCAGGATCAAGGTCCTGGCCCCGGTTGTTGTGGTTCCAGATGACAGTCACCAAAGGCACGCCCGCTTCGACTAGTCGACGTGACAACAGGCACGCCTGCCCAGATCGATTCATCCCGTAACGCTCCCGCAGTGCCGGGCTCTCCTGCGATAAATCAAAAGCGTCACGCGTTTCGCGGCGCTGCAGCATGTCGAACGCCTGCGAGTAGAGATCCCGCTTGTCGATGGCCATTTGTCCCAAATCGTGACCAGACTGCGCTTCAATGCGCTGTAGCAATTGCTCGCGGCTTGTCAGTCGAGATGAAGTGACGTCCGGGTTTGGTTCCAGCGACGGAATGGCAATGGACGAAGCCGTCACGTCACCCACCGTGAAGGGGTCGTAGCCCTTGCCGAGAAACCCGCCGAACTGACCTGGCCCGATGATGTTGGGAACTTCTGCTGGACCATTCAAATGCAGCGCGCTTTGCACAAAGTTGGGCGTCGGGCGGACACGATGCAACACCGCTCCATGACAGGGGAGGTCTTCCGAACTTGGCAGCGGGTTGGCTGACCGCCTCCGATGGTACCGACCCGTCATCGTGAGATAGAACGCTGAGCCATGATCCAAGTCGGCGTGCGACATGCTTTTGATAACACATAACGAATCAGCAACCTTCGCGGTCTGTGGTAAATGTTCACAGAACGGAACGCCAGGAATGGCCGTGTCAATGGTACCAAACTCGCCTCGAATTTCCGCCGGGGCGAGCGGTTTGGGATCCCAGGAGTCAATCTGGCTCTGGCCGCCACTGGCCATAATGATGATGACCGACTTCGCTTGCCCGAAACCTGGCGCGGCTTGTGCCGACTCATCAGCCCCTTCCACCTTCGGGACAGACCATGACGGCCAGACGCACCCCAAGCCTGCTGCGTAACCAAGCTTCAGCAACGCGCGACGCGAGAGCCAACAACCAGTTTGCCGAAAGGCCATATTTCTCCTTGCGCTGTGAACGGCATTCAGCATATCGCTTTTGCCCGGGCGTTGCACAGGAGCGGTGAATGAGTCCTTCTGCGTGAAAGAGGCCACTCGGAACTTGTGGGGGTATCGTGAAGACCAGCTTCAGGGAATCGTCACGCTGCGTCATCATGCGTCGCGTCGTCACAAATTCGGGTTCCAGGCCAGCGCCATGACCACCAGCTTGATGAACAGGATGAGAGCATGTGTCAGCAGAAGCCGTGCTCCTCTCGGATAACCCCTGGCGAGATTAAACAACCCAATAAGCATTGGGATTGGATCGCATATCAGCACAGAAAAGAGCTCCAAACTCCCAACTGGCCTGTCTTCTGCAAACAGCCATTTGTGGGACATCGCAAAGCCAATCCCCAGCAGCACCAACCCCACAATACTCCAGGGAACCGTTGTCGCAAGTGTCGGCATGGAACCATCGCCTGGGCCATTCTTCAGCGGATGCAGCGACAGTCCCACAAACACCGCTGCGAGGTAGGCACCCACGCAGAGAATGAAACCACCGACAGGTCCGATCAGGCCTTGCGCCGTCCCCGATTTCGCCCGTACTTTTCTATTCCCATGCTCACGCATTTCAGAAATCCCTGTTTCTGACAAATAAACTGAACTGCGGAATAGTACGTGGCGTGCAATTAAGTGTCACTCACTATCTCGCACCGCACGCTCATGCGCGTAGTAAGTCGAAAAACACCCTGTTGACATTCATCGTTTCGGACGTGCATCCGCGACGGCGTCCCACAATGTCCTGAGTGGCATAATGCCAGTGAGCCAATGTTCCGCTGATTGTACGAACCCTTACCGAGAAGCCGTTTCGGTCTTTACCGTGTATGTGATGGGGTGTCGATCGAGCAGACGGATTTGCTCGTCGCCTTCCATGACGAGAATCATCTGGTTCACGGCGATGTCGCGAAATACCTGAGTCTGCTTGCTTGTTGGCCAGTGGACTTCCAACTTCTCAATGCCGGTGGCACTACCCAATCCAATGGTCTGTTCCAGAGGATTCGCGCCGAAGCTACTTCCAGTCGACACGTGACGATGAATCGTCAAGGGCGTGGGGCCTTTCGTCGTAATGCTGATGCGTGCTCCGATTGCGGAGCGATTTGTTTCTCGGCCAACGAGCTTGACCGTTAACCATTCGTGTTCATGTCCGGGGTTTTGAAACAAAATGTTGTGGTACCGATCACCAGGCACGGAGCCGCCCATTTGCATGAAGACGTCCAGGTTTCCATCACGGTCCCAGTCACCACAGGCCACGGAGTGCCCCTTTTGAAGGTGCCCCGTGCGGGAACTACCAGTAATCTCGCTGAACCTTGATCCGTTGACGTTTTTGAACATCCGATTAGGCACAAGCATGCCAATCAAGGGATTTCCGGTCCCCAAGTACATGTCGAGGTATCCGTCGTTATCCAAATCGCCATAGTTGCACCCCATCGTCGCGAAGACGAGGTCGAGGCCAGACTCTACGGTGACGTCCTTAAAGCCCATTCCCTGTTCGTTGTGAAACAGTCGATTCGAATGGAGATTATGTGGTTCACCAATCAACCCTTTGACGACGCCTTCAAGTGTGTGATCGTAGCTGGTCGCAAACAGGTCGAGCCAGCCGTCGTTGTCGTAGTCCCATGCCCAGCAGGCAAATCCTTGTGTCGGGCCATCGATTCCCATCTCCTGAGAAACATCAGTGAATGAATCACCCCCTTCATTGCGATAGAGCTTTGCAACTCCCGACAGGCTGGTGGTGAAGAGGTCTTCATCATCGTCGTTATCAAAGTCGATCCAGGCACATCCCTTAGTCATCGGCTGCGATTCTTCCTTAATACCGACTTCCTGCGCCACGTCAGCAAACGTGCCATTTCCCAGATTTCGATACATCCGACTCGGCTGTCGTTCGCACCCCATGAACAAATCCAGGTCGCCATCGTTGTCGAAGTCGGCCCAAGCGGCGCAATTCGAATTGGCCGCTGCGTCGAGGCCTGCAGATTGTGTGACGTCCGTGAATTGCATGTTGCCATCGTTTCTCAACAACGAAGGCTTCATGGGATAATCGAGCCAGGCACCCCGCGGAACGAAAACGTCGAGGTGGCCGTCGTTGTCGTAGTCCGCCTGAACACAATACAAGCCACTGAACTGCTTTTCGCAGCCGGAACCTTTAGTGACTTCACGAAACGTCCCATCACCCGTGTTCCGATAGATTCCCATATTCTCCGTTGGTTCCGATGCCGTCACGACGACGTCGAGCAGACCATCTGAGTCGAAGTCATCCATGATTCCGCCGCCGGCCGTGTTGAATCGATCGAGTCCAACGGCGTGCCCAATGTCTCGAAACTGACCGATGTCCATTTCCGATTCCACGTAGCGATCGAGTTGAATGAGGTATCGTGGATCGACTCTGTCGGGGTATTCTCCCAGTGTCATATGTGCCAGGTTCAGCAGCCAGCGGACCTCAAGGTCGTCCGGGAACGACGTCAGATATTCGCTGAAGCGTGCAATGGCTCGCCGAGAGCCTTCCTCGTTCTGGTGCACGGCGGCTGCTGAGATGGGTAGAATGCACGAACTCTCCCCTCGGCATTGAATGCAGTTGTCCGTTTCTCCGCAACGCAACGCCGTCACTCCTTGCAGATAGACCAGCGTCCCCATGTATTGCGAGGCGAGCAGCGGTTGCTGCTGAAATGAATTTCGAGCCTCGCTCAACACATCGTACGCGGCGTGCGAGTCGCCTTCGTAATTCAACAGCATGGCCTTCGAAATGAGCAAATTGCTCACATCCAAAGTGGGCAGACGCTGCTTCCTGATTTGCGCATCGATGCTTTCAATTTGCCGATAGCCAGCCTTCGTCCAGACTTTGCGCAGTTCATCAGGAGTAACATCTTCCGACCACGCCGGGATGACTGACAATGTCGTGGAGAACCCGCTGGAGTCGACGAAAACTCGCGGGCTGGAAATCACCGGTCCGCTAGTAGCGCCTGGCGTGCTGTTCGACTCAACAGCTTGTTCCACCGAGCGAAATCGCAGCGCAATGGCGAGGGAAATCGTCCCCACAATGCCAATGACCACCATGGCTCGCAAAAAGACGCTCGTCGGTTGTGGCGTAGAACTCATCGAACACAAACACGCGATGGAGATGACCCTGATGGACTACACATCATGGTACAACGCCACTGAACAAATTGCATGTGCTGACTGACGAGCCTCCGCCAGTTCAATTGGCTACACGTTATCATCCACAACTAATCGTACTTCGGTGAATTTCGATTTCCTCTGTGTGGCAGGCTATTCCACGATGAGTTCGCCGTTCATGACCATCCAATGGCCGGGGAATGTGCAAAGGTAGGGATAGCGTCCCGGTTCTTTGGGAGCGGTGAACCAAATGGTGAATTCACCGCCAGCCGGCACAATGTCGGTGTAGTTGAGGACCTCGGGCATGTCCGGCACGTATTGGTGCAGTACCGCTTCGGGGTCGGCAATGAGTCGGTTGGCTTCCTCGCCAACCTTCCGCAAGTTGCCGGGGGTGACCAGTGCCCAGTTGTGTGGCACAACATCGGGATTCTTTAGCGTCAGTGCTAGTGCTTCTCCCGGAGCCGCCGTGAAAGAACGGGTGGCGTACGTCAAATTACTGCCGGTTTCGATCGTCACTTTGCGGGCACGATGGTTTCGCTTGAGCCAGGGGTTCGGAATCGAACGCAGCGCCAATGCAATGTCCGTTTCAATTGGATGAGCCGCGATAGTTTTCTGGCGAGCGACGTAGCCAGGAAACTGTGAGAACGGTTCGTCCAACGCGTGGACTGTCAGGAAGAGTTCCTGTTGGCCGTGCGTTTTCGATTCCAACAACAAATGCAATTGGTTTACCGGCTGCAGGTCGGGGATTTCAATGAACACGGCTCGTCCTCCATTAACGGAGTGCGTACCCCCAATGGGCAGCACATCATGGCCGGGCGTTCCGAAATGGCTCGGCGAAAGTTCCGGTGAACCGTACGCCGTGCTGTAACGGTAATTCCAACATTGAGCGAATGCTCGCAGTGGACTGCCATCACCTTCATTGACCAACGGCTGGGCAAACTCCAGCAAGACGCCGTTCTCATGGATGTGGTAGCCAAAAGGGATAAGGCTGGGGACATCCGACTGATAGCGCACGCGCTGGAAACATCCGTCATGTGGTGTGTAGCTGCCCCAGCCTGCCATGCCGCTGACGTACAAATGCCCATCACGATGATTGAACCGTCCGCGATGCGCCCCTGAAAGAAACTCGGTTTGCAGTGGAACAAGTCCACCTTGCAGTTGCCCGCGAACTTCATCTTTCAGTAGTAGGAATGCTGCTCCCTGTCCGAATGACAAGTGGACCATGTTACCCATGAATGGTGCCCACGAATCACCGGTAATTTCTATCTGTCCGCCGGCTGAGTTATCCATTCCGCGCGGGATGTATGTCAACGGGAGCGTTGGTGCGACTCCATTCTTCGGACCGGGATAGCCAAAGTATGGTGGTTGTGAGTTGTCTTGCTGTGAGGTCGACATCGCACAAATCATGGAAGCGGGAGTCCAGTCTCCTTCCGAGCAGGGAATCGTCAGCAGGCCATCTGAGGTGAGTCCGAGTCCGTCGGGATTACGGAATCCCGTTGCCAGTACTTCAGCTTCAGATCCATCAGCCGAAATCCGCACAAGGCCCTGATTACCCGAGGCGGTATAGAACCTTCCCTCTGAGTCGGCTTCCAGTCCGCAAATAAAATCATGACCGGCGGGTGAGGTTTCAAACGCACTGCTGAAGCATTCATAGAAGTCGGCCTCACCATCGTTGTTGAGATCGTGCAGACGCGTGAGCTGGTCGCGACATTGCACGAAGACGCCCGCCGGATCGGTCGAAGGCTGGCGTGGTGCTGACATCACGAGTCCCAACGCATGGTTCAGGCCGCTGGCAAAGCGTGTCCAGGTGACCTGCTTCAGTTCGTCATCGAGACCGGTGACCCTCCAGACATCACCATGCATGGTGCAGACGAGTGCAGAACCGTCGTACAGAAAATCATGTCCGCCGCAGAAAATGAGGGCGTTCCAGGGATTCTCAAACGGCAGCGGAATGGTGTCGACGGCAAACGGCTTCTGCTGTCCAACGTTCCCCGCCGTGGTCCAGCTCCAGTCCCAAACTTTCGGTCCACCCTTTGTCCAATTGCGGTAGGGATGTTCTTCGGCGGGGGCGAAAATTCTTTCGAATTCACCGGCGTCGTTCACCCACGGAGCGTCGAGGTAATCGACCTCACCAATGCGGTAGGCAAAGAGAATTCGATCACCATGTCGGTAGAACCCTCGGTACTTGAATGCCGATACAGGCTTCCCGACCGGCGGAATTGCTGGTCCCCCCTGCGGTGCGGCGACAACGGCACCATTCAGAATGAGCCCGTGCATGAATCCGTGGCGGACATCGGAGAATGTCACGTACTTGTTCGAATCAGCCGGTTTCCAGACCACGGGATACGACAACGTTTCAGGATCAAAACAGGCTGCCAGTTCGCCGTTCTTTCCGAGACGCACGCAAACTCCGCGTTTCACAGTCTTCCCGTCGCCATGAAAAATCCCGGCCTGGAATGATCCCAGGACCGTGTCATTCCAGCGACCATCAGCCCAGGTTGGCTCTGATTGATTTCCCCAGTGTCCTTGCGTGCCACCATCGAGTCCCGGAAATGCGGGCAGCATTGGTGGCGTGGGGTTGAGGTCGCGGAAGTGGATTGCTTCCTTACGATAGAAATCATAAATCCGGTCGCGATTTACATGCTCACCAGCACTCGGCCAATGATCTGCCAACAAAGGTGCCTTCTCGTAGGCGAACTCGGCAGGCGTATGAACCTGCGAACGGCGGGCAATGGCGTCGACTTCACTCAGAAATTTTTCGTCCGCAGTCCTCAAGGAGATAAGCAACTGAACCAAATCGCGTTGCTGCTCGGTGGTCATAGCGGCGACGAGACCCTCGGGCATGAGCGTGCCGATTTCGCGGCGGGCTTCAATTTCTGATTTCTTCAGCGTCTGTGGCATAGGCGACGTCGCATCCCGGATGACAACTTCCTCGTCTGATTCCTTAACGACGTACCCCTGGAACTGTCGCCCTGATTCCATCAGGTAAACATGGGCCACATATTCCGGCTCGACTTTGTGCTTTGGCCACAGCAAAGACTCCACCAAATGCTGCTCCGTTCGCTTGGGTGCAACTGTGCTGAGGTTGGGCCCAACTGTGCCCCCTTCCTCCCCGATTTTATGACAACTCAAGCAGGCAAAACGCGCTGACGAAAACACGGTGGCTCCGCGCAAGGCGTCCCCCTGTGCTTGGGCAGATTTAAGCAACTCAGCTGCGATGGCAGGATCGTACGGTTGTGGTTTGGACGCCTGAGGCTCCGGTGCGGTCCACGCCAGAATAAGTTGGTTGTTCTTTGTGATGGTGACGTCGTCGATTTGTCCCTGAGAATAAATCCCGCCTTCAACGAGGCGCCCAATGGCAACCGGACCGAGTGGGAACGGTTTGTCGAGACGCTTGACCGCCTCGTCAGCCACCTGTTCACCGTCAACGAACAACCGAATACGGTCGGTTCGATATTCCATTTTCACGTCGTGCCATTTCCCGTCGGTAATGTCACGTTTCGAGCGGACATGATCGGGCTGGTGTCCAGGCACATAAACGGTGAAATGCCCCGAACCGGCCATTGAAAAGATTTCCCAGTGCGAGGCGAATTGCTTGGTCGCATGAGCCACCAGAATGTTATACGTGTCATGCTGCGTCAGCCGCACGCGACAACTGACATCGAGTGGGGCCTCGTTCGCTGCGAATTTGTTGCTGAGCACAACACCACCTCGAACCGAACGACGAGCCGCGTCTGTCGCTTCGACAGGTTTGTACGACCGGTATTTCGGTTTTGCGGTGGGCTTGGATCCGTCCAGTTGGGCGACGAGCCATGACAGTCCGTCAAGGTTGTCCTGCAGCCGGTGCTCAGCGTTTTCCTGGGTATGATTCAAAATGCCAATCGGACCGGTGTAACCACTGTCCCGAATCATTTTCAGCAGCGACAAGTCAAGGCTGCCTTCGCCGAGCGGCAAAATCTTCTGACCGTGCGCGTCGCCTTCCGGTTCCATCCCGTTGAGATTCAGACAGTAAAGATGCGGCTTGATTTTCTGTAGCAGTTCGGGGAAGTGGTCGACATGGCCATGACCGTGGTGCTGGTTGTAGACAATGCCCACGTTGGGAAGTTTCAGTTCCTCAATGATGGCAATTTGATTCTCCGGTTCACCGAACCAGCCGCCATGATTATACAGACCCACTGTGCAACCAATTTCGGCGGCGGCTTCCGCAATCGGACGAATTCGATTGGCCTCCCCGACAACGCGTGCCCGTTGTTCGTCGGGTGAGGCAACCGGATCGCCGCTGCCCGTGACCCAGAGTTGTGTTTTGACGTTGTGTTTCTTCAGCACATCCAGAATGTGCCGGGCTTCGTCATTGAGCGATCCCGGAAACCACCACGCGGTCAATTCAATCCCGTGGGCCTTCAGCGCTTCGACTTCCGCATCAAATGTCGGGATGTGCTGCGCCCGGTAGTCGTAAGCCAGCTTGCGAATGCCGAGACGATCCAGCATGGCGGAGCGTTCTTCAGGCGTGCGCTCCCGGTCATCAAACGGAACAATGCACCACGCGACGAGATTCGGTTTTTCAAAGACCTGCGGCGTTTCACATAGTGCCGGTCGGGACAGCAGCAGCATCGCCATGACGGCAGCAAAACAGGTTGTCCAACCGTTGCGGGTACAAATGAAACTCATGAACTCTCGTCCTGTCACTGAGGATGTGTGTCGCCAGAAATTGCTCTGAAAGTGGAATTAGCCGACCTGTGAAATGTCGGCCCCCAGTCGCTCGGCCAGTTCGGTCAGTTGTCGCCAGGTTTCGTCGGGAATCGGCACGCCGGACTGTTCCCGCTCGGAGCGGCGGCGACGTTCGATTTCACCCGGCATGAGGATTTCGGAAAAGCCGGGGCGTTTCGGCGTGCTCTTCAATGATTCGACGTAGGTGTTCATCCAGCCGTTGTACTCAGCGAGGTCGGTAATTTGGTCCACCTGCATGAGGTGCAGCCAGACACCATTGGCTCCACGCGGCAAATCGGTGCGGCAGACTCCGCTGCCCGAGAGCATCCCGCAGAAGACGTCGACCATGACGGACAGCCCGGTTCCTTTGTGCCCCATGAGTGAACCACCCAGCGGGAGAATAGATCCGTACGGCTTGTTATAGTAATCACCGGGATTCGTCGAAGGGTTGCCGTGACCGTCAATAATGAGACCTTCGGGAATCGACTCCCCTTTCTGATGCGCGACGCGGAGTTTTCCTTCCGCCGTGGCACTCGTGGTCATGTCAAGAACGAACGCTCCGTTGGGCGATGGTGCGGCCATGCTGATGGGATTCGTGCCGAGTCGCCGTTCCATGCCACCAAACGGCGCCACGCCGCCCGGGCCCGGCGCGTTGACAGACATCATCGCAGCAAAGCCCGCATTGGCTGCTTCTTCGGTGTAGGCTCCCAGTCGACCGATATGGTTGCAGTTGCGGACGAACACTGTGGCCGTACCCAGCTGCTTTGCCTTTTCCATGCCCACGGCAAGTCCGCGCTTCGCGATGACCTGTCCGAAATTGAAGTTGCCGTCGAGCACGGAAATTGTTGGTGTGTCGACAACCGTGTCGATGGGACTCCCCGGTTTGACATGTCCCTGTTCCACAAACTCGACGTACTGCATGAGCCGCATGACGCCGTGGCTGTCGTGCCCCACCATGTTGGAGTCGGCGAGGTGGGTGGCCACTGCATCGCACTCAGATTCGGGTACCTTCGCGGCAGCCAGAATGCGGCGACCAAGTTCAGCAAGTTGAGATTCAGACAGCGTAGGCATAAGAGTTGTACAGGTCAGTCATAAGAAGGAGCGAGCGTTCCCCAATTGCGTGAACGCTTCGAATGCAAACAGGGTATCAGGGGGAGATTCTGAACACAAAACAGTGCCAAGAAGATCAGATGCGACTCCGTTGCTTTGACTGTTGGAAAACAATAGCGCGATTAGGCTACCCTGCCAGAATGTCATCTCTGGAAACGTCAAATATGTATCGAATCTCTTCGAAGTGGTTGTACGCGTTTTGCGTAGTCTGGGTCTTCGGACTGATTGGCGCCGCACATGCCGAAGCGCCCCCGAACATCATTGTCGTTTACACCGACGACATGGGTTTTGGTGACGTGAGTTGCCTGAATCCTGAAGCGAAGTTTCGGACGCCGAATATTGATCGACTGGCGGCGGAGGGAATTGCGCTTACGAATGCGCATTGTGCGGACACCGTTTGTACTCCTTCTCGGTACGGATTGTTGACCGGTCGGTACTGCTGGCGGACAGACCGGAAGACAGGCGTGATGGGGGCTGAAGGGAAGTGCCTCATCACAAATGAACGGATGACACTGGCGTCGCTGCTGCAACAGCAGGGGTATCAGACGGCCATGGTTGGCAAGTGGCATTTGGGAATGGACTTTCCCGGAGATCCGGGCAGTCGCGACTGGTCGCAGCCGGTGCAGGATATGCCGCTCGACAAAGGGTTCGAGTATTTCTTCGGCGTGCCTGCTTCATTGAACTACGGCGTACTGGCCTGGTTTGAAGGTCGACATGCGAAGGTTCCACCCACGTTGTATACGGCCAAGAAACCAAACGAACGTTACGTCGATTACCGCATTAAGCCCCCTTATGAAGCGACTCCGGAAGAGACGAAACAGGTCCTCGGAAAGGTCGGCATGGAAGTCGCCCCAGATTTTGTCGACAACGAATGCCTCACCCGCTTTACCGACAAAGCGATCAGCTGGATGCAGCAGGCCACGAACTCAGACGAAGCCAAACCGTTCTTTCTGTACCTGCCTTACACATCGCCCCACTATCCCGTTTGTCCGCGACCGGAGTTCTGGGGGCAGGGGGAGTGCGGCGGCTATGGGGAATTCGTCGTTGAGACGGACTATCACGTCGGCAGGATTCTGAAGTTTCTCGACGAAGCCAATCTCGCGGAGAACACACTCATTGTGTTTACCAGTGACAACGGCCCTGAGAATTCCTGGAAGCAACGAATTGAAGAGTTCAACCATTACAGCAGCGGCCCGTATCGCGGCGGTAAGCGAGACATTTATGAAGGGGGGCACCGGGTACCGTTTCTGGTCCGGTGGCCCGCTCGCATTCCGGCACCCGGTCGTCGGCACGATAACTTGATCGGACAGGTCGATTTACTGGCCACGTTCGCAGATGTGACTTCAGCCATACTGCCAGACGACGTTGGAGAGGACAGCCAGAGCTTTGCTGGACTACTGTTCGACGAGAAATTCCAACACGAACGGTTGCCGACAGTCTCCCATGGCGCGAACGGTCGGTTTGCCATTACCAGTGGGACTTGGAAACTTGTCATGCCGCAGCGCAAGCTCCCGTACGAACTTTACGATTTGGAAAATGATCCCGCTGAGACACAAAACCTCGCTGCCTCAGAGCCGCAGCGTGTGAAAGAGTTAGAGAATCAACTGACCCGAATTGTTTGTCGCGGTCGTACAACTCAGGGCTCTGTTCAACAAAACGACACGGGATATTGGTCCGACCTTTCTTGGCTGACGCCAGAATCTTACGCAGCGGCGGCCAAGTAATTCGCCATGCGCCACTGATCACGCGAACAGGTAACTCATCTTGACCGTGTAATTCGGTTGGAGATAGCCTTCCGCCCTTGTCATGGATGAATAGGCGCGGCGGTGAGTGGACAGGATGTCCCACAATTCGAATACAGAACAATCAGGCCGGTTACGTCAGCTTGCGAGCCGCATGCTGGTGCTGTGCAGTGGCACATCATTGGCACACCTGCTGATGTTCGCGTTCAGCCCGCTGCTGACGCGATTGTTTTCGCCAGCCAGTTTCGCCGTTCTGGGATTTCATCAAGCGACCCTTGCCGTGCTGGCGATGGTACTCACACTGCAGTACGAAGTTGCCATTCCAATTCCCGAAGAGGAAAAGCAGGCCAACGTGCTACTCAAGCTTTCGGTGCGTGTGGCGGTCATATTGACCGTCCTCACCACAGCACTTGCAGTAATCTGGGGGCTGTTGCCGATTTCCGCCCAATGGTGGATGCCGCTTTCGGCATTGGCAATTATTCCCATCTGTTCACTCGGCGAAGCTGTCGCGCGAAGCTATCGACTAAGTTGCATTCGTCAGGCACAGTTCAGTCGATTGAGTCTGGCTCGTGTCTTGCAGGCCGTTGCTACGGTTGCATGTCACATCGTGACCGGAGTGTTCGGATGGTTGACACTTGGACTGCCACTGGGTGATGGCCTGGGGCGCTGGACTGCGGCGGGTTACTTCGTCTGGCTCAGTCGTTCGAGCGGAGCTGGCAAGGAGCCGCAGCCTGCACAGACGATTTCGTTGGCGGACTACCGTGCCGCCATGCAGCGGTACATGCAGTTCCCGACGTTTGTCATGCCGGGGGTGATTATCGCCTCGCTTGTGAACGTGCTGCCAGCACTTGTGCTCCCTTCGCTGTATGGCGAAGAATTCGCTGGGCAATTTGCGTTAGCAAACCGGTCGGTGCTCATGCCACTCATGGTGATTTCGCAAGCTGTCACGCAAATCTACGTCTCAGATGCTTCGAAGTATTTGCGAAACCAGGACCCCTCGCTGCGAACGCTCATTCGCACTACCGCCGTTCAGATGGGTCTTCTCGGACTGGTACTCAGCATTGGAGCAGCGCTAACTGGACCACTGCTGTTTCCGCTGGTCTTTGGTGCAAAGTGGTCCGTCGCTGGACATATTGTGCCGCTGCTGGCACTCAGTGCCTTCGCACAGTTTGTGGGTGGCCCGGTGAATCAGGTGCTGGTTCTTTTAGGGAAGGAGTCCCGGAAACTGCTGCTCAACACCATTGGTCTCGTCAGTGTCATTGCAGTGCTCTTCGTGAGTCACTGGCTGGGATGGGGGCCGATCACTGCAACGACCGCTTATGCCATAACCATTCTGGGCGTGCAAACACTTTACCTCTGGCAGTCGATTGCCGTTGTGGAGGAACAGGCAACAGCCTGGGAACGCGATCGAGCCGAGGCCATTCCATTTCCGCCTGCGAGTACGCAGGCCATTCCACCACAACGTCGCGTCGCGTGACGACTCCGCGTCACTTGCGATGGCACTGGTCTGGTTCAACCTTCTTCTTCGAGAACAAACATCGTGCCGGGGCTGGCGAGGAGGCACCAGCGCGAGCGAATGGTGGGTGACATTTTCAGGTCTTCCCACTTGTGCCAGCGCCGCTCAAATTCCTCTCGTTCCAACACTTCAAAGATTCTCGAGCGTCCAGAGAACGACAGAAAATCACCTCCCCACGGCTCAGCAATGAGTATGTACTCTTTGCCGTTGGCTTTTTCCTTGAACAATCCCAGCACAATGCCGCTGTGGGGATAGTACAGATGAATGTCATCATCCCCCTGTAGAAATTGTTCTCGATGCAAACTGAATCCGGCTCCGCCCAATGCCATGGTCACCCAGCAGACGACTTTATCGATGGGGTGCGTGACAAAAAGAACAAGTCGGCCAAGAACGCGTCCCACCCAGGGAATGGGCGAGAGCATGTAGGAGACCATGACGGGACGCTGGTTTTCTTCCAACTTTGCATGCAGAGCGGGCCATTTTTGCTCAACCTGGGTTTGCAGCGTGAATCCACCTCGGTGTTCGCTTTCCAATGAATTGAAGTAGCGGGCGAATAATTGCCAGTTGACGTAGCCCGTGCCCTGAACGCCGAGTTGTTCCCGCCACTTGTCCGGTGCTGCGTCATCGCCCGGTGGCAACGGCTGTATTGACTCACTCCAACGTGAACGGCACCAGCAAATCAGAGACTCCAAAACCCGGTCAATGCACGACCGACGATTCGGCTGATGTTTCATGAAGTGTTTGGGATCGGCCTGCCGCTGAGGAATGAGTTGTCGCCACTCCGCCACTCCCGCAACTTCTTCAAAGTCTTCCTCCGGCAGCAATTCTCCATTGCGCGTGCAATGGTTTGTCGCGTAGGGCGTCGATGTCGTTCCCAAGTTGGTCACGACAAAATCAACCAGCCAGTAATGGATGGGAAGCAGGTATCGAATCATCGGAGTTTCCGTCCCGTCACATGCAACAGGACTCGAATTCTTGATGGCCATCCCGCCATCGGCTCAACGCGATCCGTCCTCAGCAAGTTACTCTGGCAAGTAGTTTAGCGTGTAGTAAGCCTCAGAATGCAACAGGGGCAGTCCTTTTGTTGAGCGAATGCCTTCGGCCTTCAACTCGTGAACATGTCCTTCTTGCGGGGTGTCGATCAGCAATTTCACGTGCATGCCGTCATCCGACAAGGTCGCGGAAGTCAGCTTCGGCTCGGTGTGATCAACTTCCGGACTGCCGTAGCTGGACTGGAAAATGTACGTGTATGTCTGCATTGAGTAACTGTCCAAATTGGTCGCAGTCGCTGCATCAACCGGCTTTGTGAATTCCAAATCAAACCCACCCGGAATGGCCCGCATGTGCAGGATTTCGAATGGGACTTTACCACTCCAGTCGAGTCGCTCAACAGCGAACGGTTTGTTGCCGCGAGAGCCCCAACCTCGGTTCGTCCCACCGACAAACATTGAGCCCTGCTCGGTCATTTCGACTCCGAGAGTGCCAGATCCGAATCCTTCCCGGAACGGGAAACAGGCGCCCTGGTAGTGACCTTGTATCTGTTCAAGATCCACACGCATGACGGTACTGAAAGTTTGATCTCCCACAAACATCTGATTGGTGAACGGACCGAACTTGCCGTCTGTTGTGTCACAGGCAATGCCGCTCGCGGACTGTCCCATTTTCTTATAGGGAAAAAGAATACATGGCGGTTCATATTCGGGAATGCGTTTCGCTTCCACCATGAACCGACTACCAGAAACCGGTTCTTCCGGGCGCTTCCCCATGACGACGGCTTCGGGTTCATCGTACCACTGCCAGCCTCCGGGATGTCCCATGAACTTGCCAGGAATCAAGTGCTTCAATTCGCACGTTCCGTTCCAGGGTCCCTGGTTATCGGTATAGAAAATGTCACCTGCTGCATTGGCTCCCATTCCACCCGGTGAACGAATACCACTGCAGGTCGGAATGAGTTCTCCATCGGGAGTAATCCGCACACACCAGCCACGATATTTTACGGAGCTGCCGAAAGATCCGGTGAGGCACAGCGTAATCCACAAATCGCCATTAGCATCGAACTTCGAACCGAAGGCGTATTCGTGGTAGTCGCCGCTGATTTCCCAGTCGGCGTTGACGACTTCGAACTCATCAGCGATGTCGTCGCCATTGGTGTCGCGGATGCGGGAGACATCGGACCGCTGCACCACGTAGAGCCAGCCATCTCGGTAGGCGAGGCTCAGCACTTCGTGCAGGCCGTGCGCGAACCGTTTGAACTGGCTTGCTTTGACTTCCTTGGCGAACGGATCGTTAATGATCCAAATCTCGCCGCGGCGGGAAGCGACGGCTACACGTCCGTCGGGAAGCAGTTGAAAAGAACTCGCCTCCAAGACAACTCCCTCGGGAACTTCGAGGCGAACCAGCGGGTAGTAATCCTGTTCTGTTGGCTTGTCATCAGCCAGACAGGTCGACACCACCAGCAGCAGGCACAAAACAGAGTACAGCGGCTTCATATGGAATTTTCTCGGACACGTGAGTTGTCATCAAATCATCAATCAACCGCTATTTTGTGAGGTATTTCCTCGACTTGGGCAAGCGTGCTACAGGAATCTTTGCAATCTTTGGGGGACTTGAGCCTCAGCGAGTGATGTCTATAATTGCTGAACATGCTGACAGAATGTGAATCGAAGAATTTCGTTCTGGATCTGCGCTGGACTCTGGTGCTGCTCTTTCAAGTGGGAATTGTGCTTATTCCTCCTGCAGCAAAGCTGGCAAGCCAATGGGACAATTGTGACCGCGTGGTCTTCCCTCTTCAGACTCTGAATTTGCAGGAGTTGTAATACAAAGGACCGACTCTGGTCGCGACATCCGAAATGGAAAAACTCAATATTGCGCTGATTAGCCTGCACGGACTGATTCGGGTGGAAAACCCTGAGCTGGGGCGTGACGCGGATACCGGTGGGCAGGTGATATATGTTCTCGAACTGGCGCGCGAGCTGGCACGCCACCCACAGGTGGGACACGTCAATTTGTTCACGCGGCAAATCATCGATTCAAAAGTCGACGATCAATACGCACAGCTCGAAGAACCGATTGCCGAGAATGCCAAACTGATCCGCATTCCATTCGGACCCAAACGGTATTTGAGGAAGGAAGCGCTTTGGCCGCACATCGATTCGTTCGTTGATCAGGCCCTCGGATATTTTCGGCGTCACGGATTGCCCGACATCATCCATGGACACTACGCCGATGCCGGACTGGCCGGTGCACAGCTCGCTCGCCTGTTGCATATCCCCTATGTGTTTACCGGGCATTCTCTGGGACGTGTCAAGCGAGAACGACTGACGGTGTCGCAGGAAGATTCTGAAACTCTCGATACCAAATACCGATTTCCAAATCGTTTTGAAGCCGAGGAGGTTTCGCTGGAAACCGCTGTAATGGTGGTTACGAGCACAAATCAGGAGGTGACTGATCAGTACGCGTTTTACGATCATTACCAACCGTCCCGAATGGAAGTCATTCCTCCCGGTGTCGACCTGTCCCGATATTCACCACCCACGACCGAAACTCTTCCGCCCATTGCCACGGAAGTCGACCGCTTCCTTAGAAATCCCGACTTGCCACTCATTTTTACAATGGCGCGGCCCGATGACCGCAAGAATCTCGAAGCACTGGTGCGGGTCTATGGTGAGAACAAAGAGTTGCAGGAAAAAGCGAACCTGCTGTTGGTGCTGGGAACACGCGACGACCTGAAGGACCTGGCACGTGGTCAGCGAAATGTACTGCAGAACATTCTGTATCTCATCGACCGCTACGATTTGTACGGCAAGGTTTCCTATCCCAAACAGCATGCGCCATCCGATGTGCCCGACCTCTACCGATTGGCTCAAATGCGCGGCGGTGTGTTTATTAATCCAGCCCTGACAGAACCGTTTGGCCTGACTCTCTTGGAGGCCGCTGCGTCGGGGTTGCCTATTGTGGCGACGAATGACGGTGGCCCCAGAGACATTATTGCCAATTGTCAGAATGGACTTCTGATTGACCCACTCGATGATGAAACGATCGCGCATGCCTTGTTAAGAATGCTTACCGAGCCAGAGCAGTGGAAAGAGTGGTCACAAAGTGGTCAGACGGGAGTCGCACAGCACTACACGTGGAAGAAACACGTGGAACGCTACATGCGCGATTTGACGGATATTCTGGAACATTCCGTACGACCGGCACTGGCTGACCGACCGAAGGTGCGGCGTATTCCAAGCTTTGATCGCCTCATCATTACCGACTTGGACAACACACTCACAGGCGATCCAGAAGGCTTGCAAGAGTTCATCCAGATTCTGAAGTCACACGAGAATATCGGATTCGGTGTGGCAACCGGTCGGCGGCTTGACAGTGCTCTGGAATTGATTGAAGAACTGGGTTTGCCGAAACCCGATCTCATTGACACCGATGCGGGCACGCAACTGCATTACGGTGAAAAACTCACACCAGATAGAACATGGCAGTCTCAAATTGGATATGCATGGAAGCCCAAGGAAATCCGGGCGATTCTCGACAATCAACCGGGATTCTTTTTGCAGAAGCCAGAACATCAGTCCGATTTCAAAATCAGCTACGAAGTCGATGCGGAAAAGGCCCCTTCGCTGGGAGAAATTCGAAAACTCCTTCGAGCAGCCGGAATACGTGCTAAGGTTGTGTTGTCATTAGGAATGTACCTCGACGTCCTTCCCGTGCGGGGAGGAAGCGAACTGTCCATTCGACACGTTTTGTGGAAGTGGGGATTCCCGCCAGAGCATGTGCTGGTGGCTGGCGACTCGGGGAATGATGCCGGAATGCTCAAAGGCCGCACTCTGGGCGTAGTCGTTGGAAATCATAGCGAGGAACTGGAGTCTCTGCGAGACTATCCCCGCATTTACTTTGCTGAAGGATGCCACGCCCGCGGCATTATTGAAGGACTTCACTACTACCAGTTTCTCGACCACATAGTCATTCCGAACGATGCCACAGAATGACACAACTCTCCCGCGCGATTTGGACTTTGAGGCCGAACTGACTCTTCGGCGCTTGAAGCCGCGTCTTGCTGCGCTGTGGAATGAACTGGAAGTTGCGGAAGTCACCAGGCGGCGGTTCGAACAGCGGCTGGAGCACTACTGGAACGATTTGTTTCACGGGCTGTTCGCCCTTTATGGTCAGCGTTACGACTTCTTTTACCATCTCGAACAAATTCTGCTAAGCGGTGTGCGAGGTATTGCCTCGCGTCCCGAAGATTTACAGGAAATCGACGAACATCGCGTCAATGACCCAGGCTGGTACCAGTCGCAGGATATGGTGGGCGGTGCTCTGTACGTTGATTTGTTCAGCGAGAACCTGTGCAACCTCCGTAACCACATTCACTACTTCAAGGAACTGGGACTAAGTTACCTGCACCTCATGCCGTTGTTCGCCGTGCGGCCGGGGGACAACGACGGGGGCTATGCCATCAGCAATTACCGCTCGGTCGATCCTCGACTCGGCACAATTGATGACTTGAAGCTGCTCGCTTCCGAGTTGCGAGCTGAAGGAATTTCGCTCGTCCTTGATTTTGTATTCAATCACACCGCGGATGATCATGATTGGGCTCAGCGTGCTCAGGCAGGAGACAAAGAGTACCAGCAGTTCTATTACATTTTCCCCGACCGAACTGTTCCCGATCAATACGAACGCACATTGCGTGAAATCTTCCCCACCGTACGGCGCGGGAACTTTACGTGGCACGACGGAATGGGACAGTGGGTCTGGACGACATTCAACAGTTTCCAGTGGGATTTGAACTACAGTAATCCGGCCGTGTTCCGCTCCATGCTGGAGGAATTGATTTTCATTGCGAATACAGGCGTCGACATTCTCCGGCTCGATGCCGTCGCATTCATTTGGAAGCGCATGGGGACTAACTGCGAGAATTTGCCACAAGCCCACACGCTCATTCGGGCGTACAACTCTCTGGTGCGAATTATTGCTCCAGGGCTACTGTTCAAGTCGGAAGCGATTGTTCATCCCGATGATGTCGTGAAGTACATTGGCGAACATGAGTGTCAGCTCTCATACAATCCCACCTTGATGGCACTGCTGTGGGAGTCGCTGGCGACGCGGAATGTGCGACTGCTGACACGTTCGTTGAGCCATCGTCACGCTTTGCCTCGCAATACGGCGTGGGTGAACTACCTGCGGTGTCATGACGATATCGGCTGGACATTCGACAACGCCGACGCCGAAGCACTCGGAATCAACGCGTACGATCACCGCCAGTTTCTCAATGAATTCTACACCGGGCAATTCCCTGGCTCGTTTGCGCGTGGCGTACCGTTCCAGCACAATCTGGAAACGGGTGACATGCGGATTTCCGGAACCATGGCTTCGCTGGCGGGTCTCGAATATGCCATCGAGAAGAACGACGAGCAACTCATGGATGAGGCCGTGCGTCGGATCATGTTGCTGCATGGAGTCACACTCAGCATCGGCGGTATTCCTCTGCTTTATCTCGGTGAAGAATGGGGACAACTCAACGACTACGACTTCGTCAAAGATCCCGCGAAGTCCGGCGACACGCGTTGGATTCATCGTCCCAAAATGAAGTGGGAGTATTTGGAGGAGCTGAACGGGCTCATCAATACGGGCCAGGGAACTATCCGTACCCGGATATTCAAATCATTGCAGAAGCTCATTGCGTTGCGACACACGCTGCCTGCTCTGGCTGGCCAGAGTATGGAGTTGATTGACACCGAAAATGAGCACGTGCTGGCGTTCGCGAGAATTCACGAGGGGAACCGCGTGATTGTCGTTGCCAACTTCTCGGAGTATCCGCAGTCATTCTCGGGCAACAAGTTGCGGACCGCCGGACTCGGTCGATTTTTTGAAGATGTCATTGCCGCGAAGTCATATTCTACGTCAGAGGGAATTCAGTTGGCCGGTTATCAAATTCTGTGGCTCATCAGGACATAAGCGATGCAGCGGATACTGGCGACGGACTTGGATGGAACGCTCATCCCACTGGATGGCCATTCCCAGAACCGGGCTGATTTGAGCAAGTTATCAACCCTCATTGAATCTTCGGGCTGCACACTCGTATTTGTCACGGGACGGCATTTGGCTTCTGTGGAAGACGTGCGCGTTCAAGAAGAACTTCCTTGTCCCCACTGGATTATTTGCGATGTGGGAACATCGATTTATCACCTGAATGATTCCGGCGTTCCCGAACTGGTGAGCCAATACGCCGAGCACCTTGCCGCGCTCTGCAGTTCGATGAGCCGCGAACATTTGGTGGACATACTTGCCGAGGTCGCCGGGTTGCGAATGCAGGAGTCCGAAAAGCAGGGACCATTCAAGCTCAGCTACTACATTGAACAGTCACTGTTACAGAATGCGGAACAACACATCTTGTCGCTCCTGCAACGTCATGAGGCCCCCTATTCGTTGATTTGTAGTGTGGACCCTTTCAATGGTGACGGGCTGGTTGATTTGTTGCCGCAAGGTGTTTCGAAAGACTTTGCCCTCGCCTGGTGGACGGAACACGTCAACGCGAATCGTGAATCGATTCTCTTCGCTGGTGATTCAGGAAACGACTTCGCACCGCTGACCGCGGGATATCGGGGAATTCTCGTCGCCAACTCACCACCCGATTTAGCCGACCGAATTCTGTCTGTCCATCAGGACCGCAACTGGTCCGGTCGGCTCTACAGGGCGACCCAGCAGGCAACCAGTGGTGTCTTGGAAGGCTGTCGTCACTTCGGACTGTTCGAACCTCACTGAACACAGTGTCTTACCTCCACTGCAGTCAGAGACAATTGCTGCTGAAGCGGAATCTTGAATTACAAGTTGTTGTGGCGTGTGCAGTTATTGCGTGCTGGTCCCGAGTCGTCCCGGCTCGTATAATTGAGAGACTTGGTGGTTATGCGCCGAAAACATGCGGTTTTGATGATCTCCCTCTGGTGGGATCCCGTTTTCACACGTAGAGTCGGTATCTTCCCAAGTGGAAACAGGGTTGTTGATATGACGTGTCGCCTGGACCTCATCACGCTGCTGAAAGCGTTTGCAGCAATTCTGCTGCTGCAGGCGGCTGTTATTCCGTTTGCCACCGCTGACGACGCCGGATCGACTGATAAGGCAGTGGAAGCGGCACCAGCGGACGACAAAAAGCTTCCCATTGGCCAACTGCTCGAACTGACCAGTCCCATTACCGACGAAGCCCTGGGGGCAGTGCGGAAGACAGCTCTGGAGTTGCAACGACAAGCGGCTAAGGAAAAGCGGCCAGCTTATCTCATTTTGCAGTTGAGTCCCGGGTCGAGTCAGTTTCATCACGTTTATGCGTTGGCCGATTTTCTGGCGAGTGAACCGCTCACCCAACTGACGACGGTCGCCTGGGTGCCGGAAGACGTCTTCGGCAACAACGTGTTTGTCGCTCTGGCCTGCCAGGAAATTGTCATGCACCCCGATGCACACCTCGGCGACATTGGTCGCGGTGAGGCGCTACGCAAAGAAGATCAGGACATTGTGCGGGGAATTATCGCGAAGCGCCGTAATGCCAAGGTGACGCCCGCGCTGGTTGCGGGGCTCATGAACCCGTCAGAAACGATTCTGCATTTAACAGTGGATCAGGGAGATGGCATCAAGGAAAAACGCCTTGCCACAGCCGCGGAGGCCGCGCAGTTGCGGGATCAGGGCGTCGTCATCTCGGATTCGAAAACGCTGAAAGACCAGGGTACACCCTGGAAGATTTCGGGCGCGGAAGCCCGTGAGGAAGATATTCTCATCACGCAAACGGCCGGATCAACGCGTGACGTCATCGACGCTTATGGGCTGCCACTGGAAGCACTGCGAAATCGCATTACGGGTGAGACCATCGACAAGGTGGCTTACATCGAACTGAAGGACACCATTGATGATCAGTTCTACTCATTTGCCATACGTCAAATCCAGCGGGCGGTTAATCAAAACGTTGAGTTAATCATTTTTGAAATTGACTCGCCGGGCGGAGGGTTGCTGCACAGTGCCGACATCGCCAACACAATTGCCAACCTGCGGGAGAAGGATATCAAGACTGTTGCCTTCGTGCGGGAACAAGCCTACAGCGGTGGCACGATTGTTGCCCTTGGGTGCGACGAGATCTATATGCTTCCTGAAGCCACCATCGGCGACGCCATTCCAGTACTGTTTCTTGAAGGTCAAGCTCTAAAGGACACCGAGGGCAAGGTATTAAGTGCGGAAAGGGAATTGATGCACCAGCTTGCCGAACGCAAGAATCGTCCACCGGCTCTTCTCGAAGCAATTGCCGACATTGACTTGGAAGTCTTCGAAGTGACACACCGTAAGACGGGGAGGGTGTGGTTCATGTCCGAAGCGGAAATTCACGCCTCCGGCGAAGAATGGTTACAAGGCCCACTCGTACCCGAAACGCGTAAAGGCGTAGCACTGACGGTCGGTGGGCGAAGGGCGGCGGAACTACGTATTGCTGAACCACCGGTCACCGACTTGGAGGATTTACGTGCCCGACTGGGAATTCCTCAAGACATCAAGTTCCGGCGCATTGAACGGACCTGGGTCGACCACGTGGTATTCAATCTCAATGGCCCTGCGATGACCGGACTACTGTTCTTCATTGGTGTGATTTGCATTTATCTCGAATTACACACCATGACAGGATTCTTTGGAATCATTTCTGTCCTGGCCTTTGGTGTGTTCTTCTGGAGCAAAATCATGGGGGGGACAGCCGGCGGACTGGAAGTCATCTTATTCCTGATCGGTATTGGCTGTCTGGCGCTGGAAATCTTCGTCATTCCAGGATTTGGAGTGTTTGGTATTTCTGGAATTTTGTTGCTGCTTGTGTCGCTGGTCATGGCGAGTCAAACATTTGGCGGGATCACGGCGGAATACGACCTGATTCAAGCAGGCCGCAGTGTGGCGATGTTCGGCGTGGCGTTGTTTGCCGTTATGGTGACGGGCCTGCTCCTCAGTAGCTTTCTGCCCAAAATCCCGTTCCTGCGCGGCATGATTCTGGACCCACCCGGTGGCCTTGCCGCCGACGGTCCAAGACTGCGACCCGAGCTGGCCGCAGCCGCTCACCCTCTCATGGCAAGCCGTGGCCGTTCAGTCACCGTGCTGCGCCCGGCGGGAAAAGCGCGACTTGATGGGCAGATTGTTGACGTCATCAGCGATGGTCCGTTCATCATGGAAGACAAAGACATCGAAGTCGTGCGCATTACCGGAAACCGCATTGTCGTGCGCGAAGTTCAGGCGTAGGCACTCCTCCGTCGGCTGGCTGTAAATGTGTGGGGGAAGTATTGTACGCCGCATGGTCAAGTCATCTCCGCAGTCGAGTCATTCCGTTGGTGCCGCAGACGTTGTCGTTCGCGGAGCACGTGAACACAATTTGCGCGATGTGAACCTCACATTGCCGCGAAACTCCCTCGTGGTCATGACGGGAGTGAGTGGATCGGGCAAGAGTTCACTCGCCTTCGACACCATTTATGCCGAAGGACAGCGGCGGTATGTGGAGTCGCTGTCCACCTACGCCCGCCAGTTTCTGGGGCAAATGCCCAAGCCGGACGTCGACGCCATTAGCGGTTTGGCTCCGTCGATTTCCATTCAGCAGAAAGTGACGTCCCGCAATCCCCGCAGTACCGTCGGGACCATTACCGAAATCTACGACTATTTGCGGGTCCTGTTCGCCCGAGTCGGACTGGGACATTGCACGAAGTGTCAGTCTCCTATTACTGCTCAGTCGAGCGACAGTATTGTCGCTTCGATTGAACTGCTACCAGAGGGGACACGTTTTCAGGTCCTCGCCCCGCTGATCCAGCAACAGAAGGGGGAGTTCCGAGACCTGTTTACCGACTTGCTCAAGCGCGGATATCTGCGAGCACGCGTCGACGGTGAACTCGTCAACCTCGCAGATGACCTCGGGCTGAAAAAGAATTTCAAACACACCATTGAAGTGGTCATCGACCGACTCGTCGCCGGGAAAGGTGGTCGCACGCGGCTGGCGGAAGCGGTTGAGCAGGCCATTAAGCTGAGCGGTGGTCGGGTGATGTTGCTCATCTCACCAGATGCCAACGCACCCGACGCACGAACGGAAGCAGAGCCGCAGGAGCGGATGTACTCTGCCAACTACGCCTGCACCAAGTGCAACTTGTCGTTCGAAGCACCCTCGCCACAGTTGTTCAGCTTCAACAGTCCTTTGGGCATGTGTACCGACTGCACGGGGCTGGGCTCGCGTCACGAATTCCTGCTCGATCGACTTGTCGCTGATGAAAAGAAGTCGTTGTGGAAAGGAGCACTCAATGCTCTGGGGCCGTTCAGCAAAATTGGTCGATGGCGAAAGCACCTGTTCAAAGGGGCAGCCAATGCCATCGAGCAGGATTGCGGTTTGCCAGAGAACTCGCTGCTGAAAACGCCCTGGAAAGACCTGGACGACAAGGCCCAGCGGCTGTTTTTGTATGGAACAGGTGACCGGCACATTACGTATTCGTGGCGACACTCAGGAGGAATTTGGAAGCACGGCGGGACATGGTCCGGGCTCATTCCGAATCTTCTCGACGAGTACATCAAAGCCAAGAACCCCATGCGGCGGCGGCAGCTTGAAAAGTACATGGAAATCGTCCCCTGCTCAACCTGTCAGGGAACGCGGCTCAACGCTCAAGCCCGCAATGTTCGTATTGAATCTATCGCGGAACAAATGCGTGAAGAGGCGGCCCCAAAAACGAGTCGCAAGAAAAAGACCAAGAGTTCCTCAGGCTGGCGTTTGACGCTTCCCGAAGTGTGTGCATTGTCAATTAGCGAAGCCCGACGGTTCTTCGCTGACCTGGAACTCAATGACACGCAACGTCTCATTGCGGAAGAAGCACTCAAAGAAATTCGAGGACGACTCAGCTTTCTGGAACGATGTGGACTCGATTACCTGGCACTGGATCGCTCAGCACCGACGTTGTCGGGAGGTGAGTCGCAACGCATTCGCCTGGCCGGACAAATTGGGTCTGGCCTGGTCGGCGTGTTGTATATTCTGGACGAGCCGTCGATCGGACTTCATCCTCGTGACAATACGAAGTTGCTGGAGAGTTTGCTTGAACTGCGAGATCAGGGAAACACGGTTATTGTCGTCGAGCACGACGAAGAGACCATGCGGGCGGCGGACCACATCATCGACTTCGGTCCCGGTCCCGGTGTACGCGGCGGCGAAATTGTTGCTGCCGGCACGTATGACGACGTCGTCAAATCAAAGAAGAGTGTGACCGGTGCTTACCTGTCGGGGCGTCAATCGATTCCGGTCCCCAAACAGCGGCGGGACGTGTCCGGTTCTGAGCGCATTCGAATTCTTGGCGCGACTCACAACAATTTGCGCGACATCGACATTGAACTTCCACTCGGCGCGTTCGTGTGCGTGACAGGAGTCAGCGGGTCGGGCAAGAGTTCCGTGACCAATGACATTCTCTGGGAGGTGTTGAATCGGGACGTCAACGGCGGCAAGGGAACTCCCGGAACGCACAAGAAAATCGAAGGACTGAAGTTCATCGACAAGGCAATCGACATCGACCAGTCACCCATTGGTCGGACGCCGCGGTCCAATCCCGCGACTTATGTAAAACTGCTCGATGAAATCCGCACGCTCTATACGCAGTTGCCGCAAGCCAAAATGCGAGGTTACAAGGCAGGGCGGTTCAGCTTTAATGTTGCCGAAGGACGCTGTGAAGCGTGCGAAGGACACGGGGCGACGAAGCTGGAGATGGACTTCCTGGCGGACATTTGGGTTCCCTGCACGCTTTGTAATGGGGCCCGATTCAATCACGAGACACTCGAAGTCAAATACCGCGACAAATCAATTGCAGACGTGCTGCAAATGGATGTGCAGGAGGCGCTCGAACACTTTAAGAACCATCCGAAGATTGCTCGCTTGCTCCAAACCCTACACGACGTCGGCTTGGATTACCTCAAGCTCGGACAGCCCTCGCCCACGCTCAGTGGCGGGGAAGCTCAGCGGACCAAACTGGCTCGCGAACTGGGAAAACGATCGACCGGCAGCACGCTTTATCTGCTGGATGAACCGACCACCGGGCTGCACTTTGCCGACGTCGCCAAACTGCTGGAAGTGCTGCATGGCTTTGTCGATAGTGGCAATACGGTGGTCGTGGTCGAGCACAGCCTGGATGTGATTAAGACCGCCGACTGGGTCATTGACTTGGGCCCCGAAGGTGGTGCCGGTGGTGGTCATATTGTTGTGGCGGGAACACCGGAAGAGGTCGCGAGCTGCAAAGAGTCGTACACCGGGCGCGCACTCAAAGAGGTGCTGCAGCCACGCAAGCGGAAGGCAACCGGCAAGAAGAAGGCCGCCGCCAAGCGACAGCCACTGCAAAACGAAATCCAAATTCGTGGTGCGGCGCAGCACAATTTGCAGGCGGTCGATGTCACCGTCCCGCGCGATCAAATGAGCGTCTTCTGTGGGCCGAGTGGATCGGGGAAGACCTCGTTGGCGATGGACACTCTGTACGCCGAAGGACAACGCCGGTACGTGGAATCGCTCTCCGCCTATGCTCGGCAGTTTCTCGGCCAAATGCCCAAGCCGAAGTTGGAAGCGATTTCCGGTCTTTCGCCGGCTATTGCCATTGAGCAGAAAACTGTGGGGGCGACGCCGCGTTCCACCGTCGGCACAGTAACGGAAGTCCATGATTATCTCCGTGTTCTGTTTGCCCGTCTGGGGCAGATGTACTGCCCGGGATGTCAGGAACCCATCGAACGCCAAACCACTGATCAAATCATCGACCGCATTCTCGCATTGCCGGAGAAGACGGCCCTGTACCTCGCCGCACCAATTCTGGTGCCCGTGGGGCAGAGTTACAGCAAGTTGTGGGATCGACTCGGAACGCAAGGCTATCTGCGAGCCCGTATCAACGGCACAACGTACATGCTCGATGATGTTCCCGAGATGGATCATAAACGGGAGTACTCCGTCGAAGTCATTGTGGACCGGATCAAGGTTGATCCCGGACAACGCGGCCGCGTGGGCGATTCCGTCGAGTCGGCCCTCGATTTGGGCCGAGGTGAAATCCATCTGGTCCATGTTGATCGAGACGTCGAGGAACCGGACTGGCGAGTTGATCGACTGAGCCTGAACTACTCCTGCCCGCGCTGCGATGACTGATCGACCACATTCGCGATATACTCACGTTTCAAGTTGCGTTGGCCAACTGAGGTGATGGCCATGTCCATTGAATTCACGTGCCTGAACTGTCGGCATCGCATGGTGGCTGATCCCGCCGACGTGGGGGAGCGTGTCGAATGTCCCGAGTGTGGACAAACGTTGAAGGTTCCGGCCCCCGTTGGTGGCAAGCTGACGCAAAAGCGTATGCCTCGCCAGGATGTGCCGCCGCTGCTCGATCCCAACTATCAGGGCAAACCTAGCATCACCGCGCCGAATCAGCAGGCTTCTGAGCTTGTGAGTCAGAAACCTGCCAAGTCGAGTCGCCCACGCAAATTCGAGGTTCCCCAGGAACCGGCGAATGGCTTTGAACTTGATTTCGACTTCGACTGCATTCTGGGCCGCGACGAAGAGGACTACGCCCATGATTTCATGGAAGATGTCATTGATCGAATGATCGAGCACTTTGAAAAGCATCCGCAACACTTTTCATCATGTGGACTGCTGCTCAAGGTTTTCAAGTACGCCATCGACGAAGTCGTCATTCAAGTCTTGGGCAGCGTGAACGGTGAAGCCATCCGTTTTGATGCACGGGTCAACCTCGAACCCCATGACCGTTCAGGTTCGATATTTCATCGACATAGTCTGGTCGGGATGATCATGGCGGGCACGGCAGAGGTCACGAGAGTTTGGAAGACCAGTCAAATTGGATCACGGACGCTCAAACCGATGTTGAAGCAGGTGAAACGTGGCCTGGATGACCATGCCGGAGTACCCCGATCCTGGTGGTCGTTCTGGTAAGCGCCTGTTGGCATGCAATGGAAGATCATCAACAATTGGATTCGCAGAGAGTTCTCATCATGAGCCAAACAATTCGGGTATGCAGTTTTGAAAGTCGTCGTAACGAGGAAATGACCAGCCTCATTGAGCGATTCGGTGGCGTTCCCACCGTTGTGCATTCGATGCAGGAAATCCCGCTGGAAGAGAATGCCGAGGTGTTCGAATTCGGCAATCAACTGCTGGCGAAAGAATTCGACCTTGTGCTATTCCTAACCGGCGTCGGCGCTAAAGCACTCTTTGAAATCCTGGAGCTGAAGCACTCGGCAGAGGAAATCCGAGAAGCGTTTAATGCGTGTCAGATCATGGTTCGCGGCCCCAAGCCCATTCCTGTTCTGCGCGATTATGGAATTCGCGTCGATTTGAAAGCGCCGGAGCCGAATACCTGGCGCGAAGTCATCAGCGAACTGGAGCGGAATGAGGTCGAACTATCTGGAAAGCGGTTTGCGATTCAGGAGTACGGCGTCGCCAGCACCGAGTTACGAGAGGCACTGGAGAGTCGCGGCGCAAGCGTTGGTTCGGTGTCCGTTTATCGCTGGGCGTTGCCAGACGACGTCGGTCCGCTGGAGCAAGCAATCCGGGATACCATTCGCGGTGAGTTCGACGTGCTGCTGATTACAAGTGCTCAACAAATCAACAACATTCTGGAGGTCGCAGGTTCGCTGGGTTTGAAAGACCACTGGCTCCAAGCGGCCAGCAAATGCACCATTGGGAGTATTGGTCCCACGGCATCGGAGCGGATCCGGGAGTTCGGGCTGCCCGTCAGCATGGAACCTTCACATCCTAAAATGGCGCATCTGGCCAAAGAGGTCATTGAGTTCGCACAAGGTCAAGCAGAAACGTCGCCGTAATGTTGCTGCTCCGAATTTCGCAGCGAGAACGACTCACTCCTCTTTTTGAGGGAATCGGCTTTCGCCAGGTCTTCCGAAGTGATGGCGTCTACCTACTTAGAATGCCGGGGCTCGGCCATCCAGAAAGTCATGACGCCTCCCAGGAGAATGAGTCCGCTGACTGCGATGAACGGAATTTGAAACGGGACGTAATCCAGCAGGATGCCAAATAGCGGTGAGAGCAGGAACGGTACCGTGTAGCAAATGGTCATGGTGCTCAAATACTGAGGATGCTCCTCACGCGGGACGAGTTCCAGCGTGTAGTTGGCAATCGTCCGCATGGTGACTGGCGTAATTCCGAGGAAGACATACGTCACCCAGAACCATTGTCGACCGTTCGGCACCACTTCGGAAGCGAGCAGGACGGCAATAAGTGGAGTTACGGCCGCAACGAACGCAGACCAGCGCAGCGCCAACCGGTTGCCGTAATTGTCTGCCAGTTTTCCAAGCAACGGGCTGAGGATTCCCACGCTGATGTTTTGTGCAATCACCCACCAGATGAGGTCGATTGGCTCACTTCCGAGAAACTCTTTGGCCAAAGCCTGGTAGTGCGGAAACAAGAGCAGCCCCGTCATGAACAGTGTCGACATGACTGCCGCGCTGCGGAAACGGGCATCATGTCGAAAAATCTCCCAAGCTCGAACGAACGGCGACCACCACGGCACGCGTGGCCTTTGAGGTGCCTCGTCCGGTTCCTCAACACAAAGGTTCGCGAGCAGTCCGGCCAGAAAGTAGGCACTGCCGTTGAACGCGAAAATGTAGATGAATCCCACATTTTTCGGCAGTTGAATCCAGGGACGCAGCAAATAGTAACCTGCGGCCACAGCTCCAATGGAACCGACGAACCCGGCGATCCCTAACAGGCGACCACGACGTTCTGCCGGGATGAGTTTCCCGTGCAGCGTTCCCGTCACCATTTGGTTCAGTCCGGTCGCAGAAAAGAAAATGAGATACAGAACCAGAAAGAAGACGACGAACCACATCTGGCTCGGACTCTCCAGCCACCACCATACGGCGGCCAGCAGGAGAAACGGCAGGGCCATCCCGAGCGTGGTAAGAAGTAGTGCCCGCTTTTTGAGTGGTACGTCTCGGACTGCATTCGACGCCATCAGCGGCGGGATGCTTTGACCGAGGCGGTTCAGTACCGGCAGAAATCCTCGTGCCCAGGATGCATTGCTCGAAATAATGTCGAGCACATGCGGGATGATGACGCTCTCGGTTTTAAAGATCCAACCAATCCGCATCACGATTAATTGCAGCGCGAGAATGGCCGTATTGCGTGTCTCGTGCCGGGAATGGTCCGGCTCCTCCGTCACTGTCTCCTGTTCCGCCGAATCACTCATGTGACAGGGTCTTCCTCAGGAACAGTGGCAACCTCCGGTGCAGGCGCAACGGGAGCGGGCGGATCACTGGAATCGAAGTACTGATCCACCACGGCGGCTCCCATGGCGTCCCCCAGCACATTCACGGTGGTGCGAAATCGATCCAGGAACCAGTCGATGGTAATAATGGTGCTGATACCCGAGGTCGGCAGGCCTACAGAGGTCAATACAATTTGCATGGTTACCAGTCCCGCTTCAGGAATACCGGCCGCGCCAATGGCTGCGAGTGTGGCCGTGACCGCGACGACAACCTGCTGGGCCAGCGTTAAATCGCGCCCCAACACCTGTGCGATGAATATCGCCGCGACAGCTTCGTACAGCGCCGTGCCATCCATGTTGATGGTTGATCCCAGCGGAACAACGAAGTCGACCGACTTCCGCGACACGCCCGCGTTATCAATGGTCCGTTCAATGGTGACCGGCAGCGTCGCCGAGGAACTCGCTGTGGAGAATGCGGTGAGCAGGGCGTCTGAGATTTGCAGCATAAACCGGTAAGGATTCCGTCGCGTAAACAACCACAGGACGGCGGGCAACGTAATGAGCCCGTGCACGGCCAGGCCAATGACCACGGTGAAGAAATACGCAGCAATTTTACGTAGCGTGTCGAGGAATTCTCCCTCGGCAATGGCTGTACCAAACTTGGCTGCCACGAGGCAGAAAATCCCAATGGGGGCGAACCGCATAATGAGCATAATGAGTTCCATCAGCGCCTCGTTCGCCTGCCTGATAAAACTCGTCAGCCCACTGACCCGCTCTCCCATAGTGGTCAGCACACCAGCAAACACAATTGAAAACACAATCAGGGGGAGCAAATCACCTTTGGCTGCCGACTCAATGAGGTTGTCGGAGCAGAGCATGAGAATGAGGTTCTTGCCAATATCACCCGCCGACTTCGGCTTGCCGTTCTCCTCAGCTTGCTCATTCGCAACCTCTGCTTCCTGAACGACGGCCTCCTCTCGAGCTTTCTTCAAGGCCTCTTCATCAATAGCAGAGCCGGGATTAATGACGTTGACCAGCACTAGGCCTACTATGACCGCCAGGAACGTCGTGGTGATGTAGTAACCGACCGCGATCATGCCCGGACGCCCGAGCTTGCGAATATCCCCGAGTCCCAGCACACCGGTCATGACCGAAGTCACTACGAGGGGAACGACCATCATACGCAGCAACCGGAGGAAGATTTCGCCGCCAATCGAAATGGGCGTGAAGACCGTCGACGTCCAGTCCGCCATGCCCGCGGCGTTCAATGCCCAGGGAAGGGCAATTGCGACAAGCACTGCCGCCAGAATGGCGATCACAATTTGAAGCGTCAGATTCTTATGCTGCTGAGATTGTGACATGGAATCGCCAACACTGTCCGCCGGGGAAGAAGAGAATCCGTCCCAGTGTAACGCCTTCTCATCATCGAGTCAGCGAGGCGGTTTTAAATTCGCCCCATCCGCAAACCAGCTGGAACCTTCGCCGACTATGGAAGCGAACCGCGAGATCCACTACCCCAACACTTCCACAATGGGATGCCCACCATCGGTCAGCGGCACCGGGCGGACGCCGGCGTAGAGTTCCTGGTAGGGATCGACTCCCATGACGGCGAACATGGTGGCGAACAGGTCGGCGACTGAGACGGGGCGGTCTTCGATTTTCATTCCGAGTTCATCTGTGGTGCCAATGGCCTGGCCGGTTTTCATCCCGCCACCGGCGAGCATGACGCTGAACGATTTGGCATGGTGCCCGCGGCCGCCACCACCATCGAACTGGGCGGGGCGTCCGAATTCCGTCGAAATGACCAGGAGAGTTTTGTCGAGCAGGTTGCGTCGTTCGAGGTCGGTCAGCAGTGTGGCGAACGACTGGTCGAGGCTTTGGATGAGCAGGTGCTGATTCAGTTGACCGCCTTTGTGTGTGTCCCACCCGGTGCCGTTGACGAAGTTGATGTTGAACGACACTTCCACGAAACGGCTGCCACGTTCGACGAGCCGTCGCGCAAGCAGGCAGCGTTGGCCGAACTCATCACCGTAGGCGTTCCGCAAATCACTCGGTTCTTCGTCGAGGTTGAAGACGTTCATGAACTCTGGCCCGGCCAGCCGAAATCCGAGGTCCATGGCTTTTACGTATTCCTGCAGCTGCTTGTTGTCGGGATACCGTTCCAAGTATTGCGACCGCACTTTGTCCAGCAATTCCAGGCGCTGCTTCTGCCGCTTGTCGGAAACTCGCTCGGGACGCACCAATCCCTTGGGGCCACTCTTGGTTTCTGTCAGGTAGATGTAACCATGTTCCGCACCGAGGAACCCAGGCTCGCGGGCGGGGCTGGGATTTCCCATCACCACGTAATTCGGCACCAGTTCGTTGAGAGAACCTTTGGTGCGGGAAATCATCGAACCAATCGATGGGTACACGACCGTGCCGCTGACCTTGCGTCCCGTGTGCATGCGGTACGTGGCGGCGGAGTGCTCATCAATGACGTCGTGATTCACTGTGCGCACGGGGACGCAGCGGTCAAGGAGCGGCGCCGTGTGCTTGAGGTGCTCGCAAAGCTGCACGCCGGGCACGGCTGTGTCGATGGCGGGGTAGGCCGACCCTGCGTCTTTCAGTCCATCTTTGGTGACGCGTTTGGGGTCGAACGTATCGACCTGACAGGCACCCCCACCCAGCCAAATGAAAATACAGTGCTCCGCCTTGCCGAGGTTCAGTTCCTGTTTCGGCTCTTCCGCTTGCGTGAGCCCGAGCGTCCCCACGGCGGCAGCCGTTGAAGCAGCCTGCAGAAAGCGACGTCGGTTATGATTTGCAGTCGACACAATACCTCTCCCATCAGTTGAGATGTCGTCACGAGAGGTATCTCGTTGACACAGCATCCCTTAGTTCCATTGTGACCCTCCCTGTCAGAGGCGTCAACGCCTGCCTTCCTGACGGCGTCGAGCGATTCTCGTATCAGCACAAAGTGGAATTCGCTGGCAGCAATACGACCACTCCGATGCGACGCAGCCATCAACCGGCTCCTATGCTTTGAATTTGCGACAGAAGTCGCAACACTTTCCTGTTCGAGGTATGAACATCCATTCCACACTCCAAGGACGTCCAAATATGCGGCGATACTTTCCTGCTGGTCGGTCAGCACTTTTTGCTTTCGTTTTGTTGATTGTGACTGCGGGCTCTGTCGGTGCCTGGTTCTATCCGGAATGGAAAAGCGGCATTGAATGGCCCGAGCCGGTTGTCGTGAATCCCGGTGATGCCTCGACTGCCCCGTCTGATGCCGTTGTGCTGTTTGATGGAACGAATCTCGACGCATTCAATGGCGGTGAGAAGTGGACCATCGAAGACGGCGTCGCGATTGATGGTGGCAACATCACTTCGAAAGAAAAGTTTGGTGACTGCCAGTTACACCTGGAATTTGCCACACCTGCGGAAGTGAAAGGAAGTGGTCAGGGTCGCGGTAACAGCGGCGTATACCTCATGGGACGCTACGAACTGCAAATCCTCGATTCTTACGAGAATGAGACGTACTTCGATGGACAGTGCGGATCAATTTACAAGCAGCACCCGCCGCTGGTGAACGCCTCGCGTGGACCCGGCGAATGGCAGAGTTATGACATCATTTTCACAGCACCGAAATTCAATGAAGACGGCACCGTTGCTTCACCCGCTTATGTCACGGCGTTGCACAACGGTGTGCTCATTCAAAACCACTTTGAACTGCTGGGGCAAACAGCCTGGGATTCACCCCCCGAGTACAAGCCTCACGCGGACCGGGAGGCCTTTAGCATTCAGTTCCACGGCAACCCCGTGCGGTTCCGGAACATTTGGGTCCGCGATTTGATGCCCCAGGAATAATCATCACGCAAATTCGAATTCACTACGCTTCGATACGACAACAAGGCAAACCATGTCATTACGTATTCATTTCGCAGTCGGCCTGCTGCTGACCACATTGACGGCAACCACGCAAGCGGAATCGTTCCTGAAAAATGGGGACCGTGTGGTCCTGTTGGGTGGAACACTCATTGAACGGGAACAGGTGGAAGGCTACTGGGAAACGCAAATCACCCTGGCGACGCCTCACAACGTCACGTTCCGCAACCTCGGTTGGAGTGGTGACACCGTGTGGTGCGAATCGCGCGGAATGTTTGATCCTCCGGCCGCTGGTTATGCCCGCATGTTGAACCAGGTTGGTGAAATTAATCCCACCGTCATCATTCTGGGATACGGGGGTTCTGAAGCTTTTCATGGCCCGCTGGGCGTGGAATCGTTCAAAATTCAATGCAAGAAAATGATTGCCGAATTGCGAACTCCAGAGCGCCGGTTTGTGTTGCTTACCCCACAGCCTATGGCAGTCAGTCAAATCCCCGGACGCGACCGAGGTCCTGCCGAAGAAATGGCCGCGCGGTACAACGAGTATCGTGAAGCCTATGTGACGGCTCTTCGTGAAATCGCCGCGGAGGAACAGGCCCTGCTGATCGATTTGGCAGAGCCTGTTCAGAAATGGACGGGACGACCACTCACAGATAACGGAATTACCCTGAATGCCTTGGGATACTGGGTCACCGGTCAGGCAGTGACGTCCGCTCTCACCGGTAGCTCGGCTGCCGACAAAGTCAAAGAGCCCGAACTGCTGAGCGTTTCCCCACTGGGAGAGAACTCGCAGGCGTCCAGTACGGAGCAAATTCGTACTCTCATCCGTCACAAGAACGAACTCGTGTTCCATCGTTGGCGGCCCCAGAATTTCACGTATCTGTTCGGGTTCCGTAAGCACGAACAGGGAAACAACTCGGTGGAAATTCCCCAGTTCGACCCACTGGTCGAGGAACTGGAATTACAAATCGCCGCGTTGAAAAAGTAGTCGTAACCGCCGCGTCTCATTGCTTCTTCTTAAAGTCATTCACTGTTATTTGACAGCATCATGCATCCATCTGCCTCACGAAAACTTGCTCTGCTCGGCCTGCTTGTGGCCTGGACTTCGCCACTACTCGCTCAACGCGATTTGAAGGTCATTCCGCCGCCAGATCCCGCACTGGAACAGGAAACGTTCATTCTGCCGGAAGGGTTCGAAGTGAATCTGTTCGCGGCAGATCCCCAAATCGCCAAGCCCATCCAAATGAATTTCGATGCGCGCGGACGATTGTGGATTGCCAGTTCCTCGGTCTATCCGCAAATTGAACCAGGTGCGGAAGCGAACGATCGCATTCTCATTCTGAATGATGAAGACGGCGACGGCGTCAGCGACTCCACCAAAGTCTTTGCCACGGGACTGCTCATTCCCACCGGCGTGGAACCCGGAGATGGCGGAGCCTACGTGGCCGCCAGTACCGAACTGCTGCACTTTGTCGATTTCGACGGAGACGACGTCGCCGACGAGCGACGCATTGTGCTTTCGGGATTTGGAACCGAAGACACCCACCATATTCTGCACACCCTTCGCTGGGGGCCAGAGCAGCGGCTGTACATGAGTCAGTCGATTTACATTCACAGCCACATCGAAACACCCTGGGGCATTAAGCGGCTCAACGCGGGCGGCATTTGGCAATTCCGCCCGGAAACGCTGGAACTCGACGTGTTTGCCCGGGGATGGGTCAATTCCTGGGGCACGCACTTCACCAAGTACGGGACAACTTTCGCCACCGACGGTGCTGGCGGTGAGGGAATCAACTACGCCGTTCCTGGTGCTTCCTACGCCACAGCGTACAACGCAGCACGCATTCTTCCCGGATTGAATCCCGGCAGTCCGAAGCATTGTGGACTGGAAATTGTTGGCAGTCCCAATCTGCCGGAAGAATGGCAGGAGAATTTCATTACCAACGACTTCCGTGGTCACCGCGTGTGCCGTTTCATTCTGGAAGAAGATGGCAGTGGCTTCGTCTCTCGTGAACAGCAGGAACTCATCAAATCGAATCACCAGTCGTTCCGTCCCATCGATATCAAAATGGGACCAGATGGAGCGATTTACATTGCCGACTGGTACAACCCCATCATCCAGCATGGTGAAGTCGACTTCCGCGATCCCCGCCGCGACCATACACACGGTCGCATCTGGCGAGTCACCTACAAGGGAAACAAGACGACCCCGCGCGAAGATTTGACCAAGCTCTCGAACGCCGAACTGCTCAGCCGGTTGGCTTCCCCTAATCACTGGACGCGGCATATGTCCAAGCGCGTGCTCAAGGAACGCGGTCCGGAAATCGAATCGGAACTGAAAGCCTGGGCACGTTCACTCGACAACACGGCGGAGGGATACCACCAGCGTCGGCTGGAAGCTCTCTGGATGTATCAGGCCATTAACGTCGTCGAACCGGAATTGCTGTATTCACTACTGGACAGCAAAGACGCGTCTGCCCGGGCGGCAGCGACCCGCATTGTAGGCGACTGGATGAACTCCTTGCCGCAGCACTTGGACTGGCTCCGCGAACGCGTGCAAGACGAACATCCTCGCGTGCGACTGGAAGCCGTTCGGTCACTCGCGAAATCAAACAATCCCGAAGCCGTGGCCATTGCACTGACAGTACTCGATCAAGACATGGATCAGTGGCTCGATTATGCGCTCTGGCAAACCGTTCGTGATTTGCAGCCCTACTGGCAGTCTGAATTGCACAACGGTTCACTTGCAGTATCACAGCACCCAAAGCAATTGTTGTTCCTGCTGAAATCTGCTGGATCAGCAGATGGGATTCCACTCCTGATTGACCTGCTCAAAACACCAGATGCCGTCGCAGATGCCGACATTCCAGAAGTGCTGGAAACACTCGTGCAGTTTTCGCGTCCTCAGGATTTGACGTCACTTCTGAGCTTTGCCATGGAACAAGGAACTTCAGCCGCCCGCTCGGCTCAGGTGCTCTCAGTTCTGAAGGCAACAGCCGAACGCCGGAATTTGCGTCCAGAGGGAGACCTCAATCGTACGGCGGCGTTGTTGACGCACGAATCTCCTACCGTGCGTGAATGGATTATCCGTTGTCTGGGAACCTGGAAGGTTGATTCTCAACGCGACGCCATTTCTGCTGCACTGCTCGACGAATCAGCCCCCGGTCACGTGCGTCAGGGTGCCATCGAAGCGACCGCAGCATTCAAAGATGAAGCTGCCGCCAAATCGCTGCAGGAACTCGCTCGCAATGGAGACGTCGAGTTTGGCCTGCGTCGCACTGCTTTATCGTCACTGCTGGGACTTCGTCCTAAACTCGCGGCAAACCTCTCCGTCGAATTGATGAATGATGCCAAGTCCTCGCCAGCAACTGCGCAGCCTTTGTTGCAGTCATTCCTGGCACGGAAAGATGGTCCGGAATTACTTGCCGAAGCACTCAACGAAAAGTCGATTCCTTCGGACACCGCAGTCATTGCCCTCCGTTTGATTGGCTCGTCAGGACAGGAACATCCGCAACTTGCCGAAGCCATTCGGAAGGCCGGAAAAGTCACCGGTGATGCGGTCAAACTCTCTCCCGCCGAAATGCAGGAGTTCGTGGCGCTGGTTGCAGAAAAGGGTGATCCGGCACGCGGGGAGCAAGTTTTCCGTCGTGCTTCACTGAACTGTCTGAAGTGCCATGCCATTGGCCCAGCAGGCGGACTCGTCGGTCCCAACATGCTCAGTTTGGGGGCCACTGCGCAGCTTGATTACATCGCGGAGTCGTTGCTTGATCCTAACGCGAAGGTGAAAGAGGGCTACAACACATTGGTTGTGGCAACGGACGACGGCAAGGTGCACTCCGGGATTCGAGTCCGTGAGACTGACGATGCCCTTATTCTGCGCGACGCAGAGAACCGGGAAGTCACCATTCCGAAGTCCTCCATCGAAGGACAGAAAGATGGAACCACTCTCATGCCCGCCGGACTGACTGCAGCGCTGACGCAGCATGAGCTGCTCGACCTGACTTCGTTCCTCTCTGCATTGGGACGACTGCCGGACTACACCGTCAGCACAACTCCGGTCATTCGGAACTGGCAGTTCATGGTGCCGACCAACGAAGCCGCGTTTCATTTGCGGCGCACGAGTTATGCGTCAGCCGCAACAGAGCCGAACGTCTTTCAGTGGAGTCCGGTCATCACGACGGTCAAAGGTGAACTCCCGCTGGGCGAAATCCCGGAAGTCAGCGTGCGAAACCGCGTGCAAGCGGGTAATCGTGGCGTCAGTTTTGTCCGCGCCACTCTCGAAGGAGGTGGCAAGACCACACTGAAGCTCGGCGACACCACCGGACTTCAGGCCTGGGTTGATGGTAAACCAATCAACCTGAACGCCGAAGTGACGGTCGAACTCGAAGCCGGTCAGCACCAGTTGACGTTCGTCATCGACCGTGCCGAACGCTCAACTCCACTGATGGTCACGCATTAAGAGCGACGCATACTGACAAAATAGGGGACGCGGTCGATGACATCGCCTGATGAATCTGATCAAGGCGATGCATCCGACCAAGAGGATCGTAAGGAAACTGGCTCGACGCTCGATATCGAGTGTCCGTTCTGCGGTTTCTCAGATTCGCCGGTCGCTAAACGCGGAGTTTCAGCGGCCGGCTGTCTCATGCTTATTGCAATTAACATCTTGTGTTTTCCGCTCATTGTCATGTTGCTGTTTGGAAGTGGCGACTACCTTGCAGCACCGTTGCTCGGCCCCTTCCTGGCAGAGGAGTACTACGTGTGCCGCAAATGTCGAGGGGAGTTCTGCCTGCGGAAATGATTGCGATAACACACGAACACTGACCTCGCCGACTCCCGTGCGGCGTCAAAACGATTCAACGGCCGCCGCCGCGACGCGAGGGAATTATTCCAGGTACCCGGAGAATAATCGCGACTAGAAGTCTTCCTCTTGGCAGCGGCGGAGTTCTTCTTCGAGTTGTCGGATCAAATCGGAGTCGTCCTTGATTTCGCTGGGGACGACGAGGTCTTCAATAGAGCTTTCCTGTTGCTGCGTGGGAGGATCAACGAACGCCGGAGGTTTGGGCATAAGCGACGCGACGTCGATTTTACCGAATTCCTGTTCCCAGGCAGCCAGGTCATCGTCCGTCAATTCGACTTCTGGTTTCTCGGCCTGCGGTGATTCTTCAGCAACTTGTCCAATCCCCTTTTCCGCACGTTCATCCAGTTCATCAAGGAACGCTTCACTCGAAATGGTACCTGCCTTTCGGCGTTTCGCAGCGAGCATGAGTCGATTGTCGCTGGAGACAACCACGAGTTGCTTTGGAGACGAGTGGTCCAGAATTAACTGCTCGATGACGTCATCGGCCTCTTTGCCGGTGGGTGAAAACAGAATTCGCATGCCGCGAAATACTTGATGTCGAGAGTCGGACGTCTGGACGTCTTTGGCGTCAAAGACGAATGTTGTCCGGCCAACTTCGTCGTCAGTGAGTACGCGGCGGACCCGTTTCAGTAATCGTTCCCGCGCTCGCTCCAGTCCGCCAGGACCGTAGTCCTGCCTTGCCAGTCCGGCAAAGTGCATGAGGTTGTAGCCGTCGATGAGTAGGTCATACGACATCAGGAAACTAATCCAAGGATGCAATTCACGAGGTGTCGAGGAGGCCCGCCGCTACGGTGCGGCGTCTCGCTTCGACTCAGCCTGTTCGGCTTCCTGCAGTGTAATCAATCCGTCGCCGTCCTGATCAATTTCTTCGAAATCGGAGCGTGGTCCCAGAAATTCACGCCAGGACAAATCACCGTCGAGGTTGCGGTCCATCCGACGAAACCAGAGCGGCCCTGAGGTTTCTTCACGGACAAACCCTTGTCTCGAATTGGCATTCATATTGGCGTCGGGACGAAACTCCAGTAGCTCCGGCTGACTGAAGGTGAACCGAAACCGACTCGCCAGTTCCTGCGGGGAGAGCGCTGCATCACCGTCGCGGTCGAAGTCGCGGATAATTTGTCCAGCGTTACGGATTTCCCGCTGGGTGAGTCGATTGTCTGTCGTGCTGTCAAGCAGATTAAACAACACCTTGGCCTCGTCCGAGAGCGTCACCACGAGCCGACTTTGTGCGGCCAGACCGTCGAGCGAGAAGTACAGGTCCACTTCCTCGCGCGTCACTTGGTCATTTCCGTCCATGTCGACATCCTGAAATGTCGTTCCGTTGGCCTGCAACTGGGCAAACTCACCTTGGTCGAGATACCCGTTCTTGTCGCCATCAGCAATCATGGCTCGCGTTTTGAAGAGGCCGACCTGGTCCTGCAAATCGGCTGATCGATTTCGAGCCACGCATTCCACCGGAACGCCCGCCATGTCAACCACCGGACGGCGTCCTTCGGTGACCAGACTTACCATTTCGGTTGTCCGACTAATGCGGCCTACGTTTACCAGTGGCGGTGCGAGCGAGACATGCAGGTTCAGTTGCGCTGGGGCTTTTTCCAGATAGCGTACGATTTCATCCTTGTTCAATCCGCCGTTGCGGTCCAAATCAAACGCTCGGAAAAACCGTTCGGGAATTCCCAGACTCTCGGGGGACGGAAGTTCCTCGCCGCCACTCTGACGTAATAGCCGCTCTGCAGTCTGAGCTCGTTCCTCGTCCGTTGTCGCCAGCATGAGCGGTAAACTGTTCGTGGAATTCATGGCCTCCTGCTGCTGTTGAGCCTGAATGACCGATAGCGGATACGGCTGCAGTTCGGCGACGCTCAACGTTTCGTCATCATCGAAATCGGAGAGCAGCAGCTTGCCCAGGCCTTCCTCGAATTCTTCGGGTGTAATTCTGTCGTCCTGATTCGCATCAAGCTCAGAGTAAAGCCGAACCGTTTGCGCGAGTCGAGGAGCTTTCTTTTCAACGGACAGCACCGGACCGAGGGCTACGTCGAGGAAAGAAAACAACTCGTCGCGGGAGATTTTGTCGTCCTGAGGATCTTTGTCCCACTCCAGCCACTCGGCTCCCAACGTCCCGGAGGCACGGGAAAATCGACCGTTCTTCGGAATCCGGGCGGCTTCGTCGGCATTCAGGGAACCGTCATGGTCGATGTCGAGTCGCTCAAATGCTCCCTCGGCGTAGCGTTCACGAATTCGACGCAAATCCCAATTTCCAGCCGTAATTTGAGCCTCGACGAGCACTGGTGACTTCGGTCCCAGAAACACCAGTCGATACGTTTGCGCACGAACCGTCGACGCTCCAGCAAACATGACTGCCAGCAGCACGAGTGGGATCATCAACGCCTGTAGACGACCGAACATGGCTCTTTCTGCCGTGTCCTGAGATTTCACGCTGCTTGCTTCTGGTCCAGATGGCATTCCGGCTGCCTCACTTACTAAGATGCGACACCACGAACACCGATGGTTCGATGTTTCGTGACCAAACTTACGGAAGACATTTTGTCAGATATTACTGTACAATGAAAACCAACGAACTGCGAGAAGCTTACCTTTCTTTTTTCGAGTCCAAGGGTTGCGTCCGCAGGCCCAGTGATGTGCTCGTCCCGAAAGACGATCCCACCGTGCTGTTTACGCCCGCCGGCATGAACCAGTTCAAGAACCAGTTTTTGGGTATTGGACCGCTCGAATTCACGAAAGCCACCACCTCGCAGAAGTGCCTTCGGACCGGTGATATTGGGAACGTGGGCGTCACGGCTTATCACCACACGTTCTTCGAAATGCTCGGGAACTTCTCCTTCGGTGATTATTTCAAGAAGGAAGCGATCCACTGGGCCTGGGAATTCCTGACCGACAAGAAATGGCTGGGACTCGATCCTCAGCGGCTGAAGGTCACCGTCTATCTGGACGATGATGAGGCATACGACATCTGGCACAAAGAAGTCGGCCTTTCGACCGATCACATTCGCCGCGATGATGAACACGAAAACTTCTGGCCCGCCGGCGCGCCGTCCAATGGGCCAGACGGTGTTTGTGGACCGTGCAGCGAGATTTACTACTACCCACCCTCAGGTGGAAAAGAAGTGGAAATCTGGAACCTGGTGTTCACGCAGTTTAACCGCGTCGGCGATCCTCCAGACAATCTGAAGCCACTCCCGAAGCAAAACATCGACACCGGCATGGGCCTGGAACGCTGCGCTGCAGTGCTGCAGGGAGTCGAAAGCAACTACGAAATCGACATTCTGCGACCACTATGCGAAGCGGCTGGCGAAACGGTTGGCAAGAAGTATTCATTTGCGGGTCCTGAAGGACGGGCATTGCGCCGCATTGCCGACCACCTTCGCGCCTGCGCGTTTGCGATTCACGAAGGCGTCGCCCCCGGAAGTCATGGTGCTGAATACATTATTCGGCTGCTGCTGCGTCGCGCGTTTCTGGAAGGCTACCTCATTGGCATGCGGGAACCGTTCCTGCACCTGCTGGTGCCCAAGGTCAACGAACTCATGGCCGTTCCGTATCCGGAGCTGTCCAAGACCGAGCAGACCGTTGCCGGAACCATTAAGGAAGAAGAGCAGCACTTCCTCGGCACCATTGACCGCGGCCTCGGGAAGTTCGAAAAGCTGGTCGAGAAGGCCAAGTCGGGCGGTGGCAACGTCCTGCCGGGCAAGGAAGTCTTTGATCTGCACCAGACCGACGGATTCATTCTCGATTTGACGCAGGCCATGGCCGCTGATCGTGGTTTGACCATCGACATGCAGGAATACGGAATCGCGGAGGAAGACCACAAGCGGAAGAGTGGCCAAGGTTCGTGGGGTGTTATGGCCGCCGGCCCGCTCGATGAAATCCAGAAGGTGGTCGGGGACACCGAGTTCCTGGCATACGAAACAACGTCCAGCACGGCCAAAGTTGTCGGCCTCATCGTCGATGGACAGCCGGTTGAAGTAGTAAAAACACCAGATGCCCGTGTCGATGTCATTCTGGACCGTAGTCCATTCTACGGTGAGTCCGGCGGTCAGGTTGGTGACTCCGGGACGCTCTCGGGGCCGTCACTGCTGGTTAACGTGGAAGACGTTCAAAAGCATGGCGGGCTCATTGTGCACCGTGGCGTGCTCGTCTCCGGCGAACTGAAAGTCGGTGATTCTGTTGATGCCCAAGTAGACGACGAGCGTCGCGCCGGCATTCGGCGCGCTCATACGGCCACGCACTTGTTGCACCATGCGTTGCATCAGGTGTTGGGCGACCATGCGATGCAGCGAGGATCAAAAGTAGAGGACGATCAACTCCGCTTCGACTTCTCACACGGCGCCGCCGTGAAAGCGGACGAACTGCTGAATATCGAAGACATCGTGAACGCGAAAATCGTCGCGGGTGCTCCCGTCAGCATTGACTACATGGACCTGAAAGACGCGAAAGCTCAAGGTGCCATGGCCCTGTTCGGTGAGAAGTATCCCGACCGCGTGCGACTCGTTTCCATGGGCGAGTTCAGCAAAGAACTCTGCGGCGGTACCCACCTCGATAACACGGGACAGGTTGGTCTCTGCAAAATCGCACAGGAAGAAAACGTCGCCGCTGGTGTCCGGCGTATTACTGCTTACACCGGCAAAAAGGCCCTCGACAAAGTGCGCGAGTCAGAGCGATTGCTCGAAGACGTCGGTCGTGCCCTGAAGACACCTCAACTGCACGACTTGCCCCGCAAAATTGATCAACTTCAGGAAGAGCTGAAAACTCTGCGGCAGGAACGTGCTCAGTTTACGAAAGCCTCGGTGGCGAATCGTGTCGGCGAACTCCTGGCGAAGGCTGAGCAGGTAGGCGAGGCCCGCATTGTTTGCATTGAACTGCAGGATGTCGACCGCGACACGCTCCGCGAATACGCCGATCAGCTTCGAAACCAGGGCGGCAGCATTGCTGTCCTGCTCGGAACAACTATCGAAGGCAAGGTCGCTCTACTGGCTGCCGTTTCGAAGGATTTGGTGAAGCGCGGAATCAAAGCCGGTGATTGTGTTCGCGAAGCCGCCAAGGCCGTTGGTGGAGGCGGTGGCGGACGTCCCGATCTCGCCGAAGCCGGTGGTAAGCTCCCTGAGAAAACTCCACAGGCGCTGGAAGTGGCGGCGACGTATTATCGCAACGCACTAAACGGTTAGAGGATGAACGTCCCATTACCCACGGTGGTGGTTGTCCACCCTCGGGAAAAGAAGCGAAAATGCACCGTCCGTCATTTGCGGGAACAGCCGGGGTATATCTTCTGGAAGTTCCCGCGACGCGGTGAGGAGTCGCTGGAGAACTACGTGCGTCTGGGCATGGGGGGACCCGAACTCGGTCCCGCCGATGCTGACAGCGGTTTACTGGTGCTCGATGGAACCTGGAAACTTGCAAATCGCATGGAGCCATTCTTCCGTGACGTGCCCATCCGTAGTCTCGGACCCTGGCAAACGGCGTATCCCCGCGTTTCCAAAGTGTTCGATGATCCTGACGGCGGACTGGCCACCGTCGAAGCGATGTTCGCCGCCACCGTTCAACTGCAGCGACCGCAGTACGAATTGCTGAATCAGTACCACTGGTGTCAGGAGTTTCAGGACCTGAACGCCGACCTCATTCGACGCTATCTGGAAGCCTGAGAGCACGAAAGCGGCCTCTACATCAACACGTATGGATTCGTTGAGTTGAGCTGAAGATTGAGCGTTCTCACCTCGACCGGACTTTTCAGGCAACTCTATACTCCCAGCAGGTTCATATTTCGTGAGCGCCGCAACGAAAAGGGAAAGTCCATGGCTGCCAAACCAAAGCACAAGTCAATTCATGAGAAGCTCACTGAGATTTCCAACAATTTGTGGTGGTGCTGGCAGCCTGATGTCGCCGCGTTGTTCCGCGAAATCGACCCCGTGCTGTGGACCGACGTTTGTCACAATCCCATCCTGCTCCTCCGCTCATACGACGCAGATAAACTCGAACAGCGGGCACGTGAGCTTGTGCTGCACTCCCGCATCAACGCCGCTTATCGCCGCTGGCAGGAATACATGCATTCCACCAGCACCTGGGGTGACGCCAACGCAGGAGTACTCGGACACCGTCCGGTCGCCTACTTCTCTGCCGAATTCGGCATGCATGAGTCGCTGCGTATTTACTCCGGCGGCCTCGGAATTCTCTCGGGCGATCACTTAAAGAGTGCGTCGGACCTCGATGTCCCACTCGTTGGTATTGGCCTCTTCTACCGCAAAGGCTACTTCACTCAGCTCGTGGACGCCGACGGCTGGCAGCAGGAAGAGTACAGCCTCGCAAATCCCGATGATCTCCCGATGTGTGAAGTCCAGGGAGCCGATGGAAACCCCCTGAAGGTGGCCGTCGATACGCGGCACGGGAAGATCCACGCCAAGGTGTGGAAAGTCGCTGTCGGCCGCATCAGCCTGTATTTGCTCGATACCAATGTCGAAGAAAACAGCGACGAAGACCGCGAACTGACGGCACAGCTCTACGGTGGTAATCAGCGGACGCGTATTCGTCAGGAACTCATGCTGGGCGTTGGCGGTGTTCGAGCACTCACCGCGCTCGGCATTTATCCCCGCGTCATCCACATGAACGAAGGTCACTCCGCCTTTGCCTCGCTGGAAATCATCAGAATGCGTCAACACGACGACGGAATGAGTTTCTATGATGCCTTGCGGGAAACGGCCGCAATGGGAACCTTCACGACGCACACTCCCGTCCCTGCCGGTCACGACCGCTTCGATGGCGGTCTGATGGAAGAACACCTTGGCCCCCTCCGTGATGCACTCGGACTCGACTACGAAGAGTTTCTGGGACTGGGCCGTGTTGATCCCCACAATCATGGAGAGAGCTTCTGCATGACGGTCCTCGCGTTTAAAACAACGCGACGCTCCAATGCGGTTTCAAACTTGCACGGTGTTGTCAGCCGTCGGATGTGGCGGAACTTGTGGCCGTACCGCAGCGAAGAAGAAACACCCATTGGACACATCACGAACGGCGTGCATGTGAACACATGGCTGGCTCAACAAATGCGACAGATTTATGACCGCGTCCTGCCGCCCAACTGGTTCCTGAAGTGTGGCCAGAAGGACGTCTGGAAAGGTTTTGAAGACGTCACATCGTCCGAACTGTGGGAAACTCACCAGTCGCTGAAAAACCGCCTGATTGCGTTCGCTCGGTATCGACTCACGAAACAGGCGCAGCGGAACAAAGCTAGCGACGCCGAGATTGAGCGTCTGCAGAACGTGCTGAATCCCGAGCATTTACTCATCGGTTTCGCCCGACGCTTCGCACCTTACAAGCGTGCCGACCTCGTCATGCAAGACTTCGACCGCATTAAGGCCATCATCAACAATTCTGACCGACCCGTGCAGTTCATCTTTTCCGGGAAATCACACCCGGCCGATGACTATGGCAAGAAAATCATGCAACGGATTGTGCAGCTCTCACGCGATCCCGAATTGCAGGGACGTGTGGCCTTCCTGGAAGACTACGACATCAACGTCGGTCGCCACCTCGTGCAGGGTGTGGACGTGTGGCTGAACAATCCTCGTCGTCCCCTTGAGGCTTCGGGAACCAGCGGCCAGAAAGTCGTGCTCAACGGCGGATTGAATCTGTCCATCCTCGATGGCTGGTGGGCGGAAGGATTCGATGGCAAGAACGGTTTCGCCATTGGAAATGGTCTCATTCACGCCAACCAGGAAATCCAGGATCAGCGCGACGCCGAGGCACTCATGCACGTTCTGGAAAATGAAGTTATTCCGTTGTACTACACGCGCGATGTCGATGATGTGCCGCTCGAATGGACAAAGCGGATGAAGCGCGCCGTACGAACGCTCGGTTGGCTCTTCAGCGCCGACCGAATGGTCATGGATTACGTCACCAACTCGTACATTCCAGCCGCTGGCAGCGTGACGTCCGAAATGCGTCTGATGCCTTAAGCATCGACCTTACCAGGTTGATTCAAGACTTCCGTTATTTGTCGTGAGGAATGTCGCTACCATTCCCTCATGACCACCGCCCCTAAATGTGATCCATGGATTCCGTCCCCCGGCGAATTGCTTCTCGCACTTTCGCTGGCGGTCGGAATGACCATGGTGTTCTGGTGGCCGTTATGGATGGGGGGCGGCCTGCAGGGAGGCGATTTGTACTCCTACTACATGCCGCAGAAAATGCTGCTGGCAGAGTCGATTCAGGCCGGTCGGTTACCTCTGTGGAATGACCTTACCGGATTCGGCTATCCCGCGCTGGCTGAGAGCCAGACCGGTGTGCTCTACCCACCGAACTGGGTCCTCTATCGCATCTTTGAGGTGAACTCGGCCTACGTCGTGTCGCAGATGTTGCATTACGTTATCGCGTTCCTCGCCACCTGGGGGCTCATTCGACAACTCAAGCTGAACCAGGGTGCTGCGGCCATTGGAGCCATTGCCTTTGTGTACGGCTGGCTGCCGCCTCGCATTTGCCTTGAATGGGCAGTCATTGGAGCGGCCTACTTTGCCGTCATTCTGTGGACCGGAATTGCCTGGCTGCAAACCGGTTGTCCACGGTCGCTCGGCGCGTTGTCCATTGCACTCGGCCTGTGCCTGCTGGCGGGACACTTTCATCTGGCGTTCATCAGCATTTTGGGTATCGCTGTCGTCGCGGGTACCATTGTTCTGCGACGAAAGCTGAATGGCGTCGATGCCCCTGAGCGGCTTCGTTCCCGCACAGGCTGGTTGCTGCTGGGACTGATGGGAGGATTTCTCATTGCAGCAGTACAACTCATCCCGACTTGGGAACTGAAAAAAGAAAGCCAGCGCGACGAAGTCGGCAAGGATTTTGATCCCGCGTATGGTCACATCCCGCCCACGTACCTCACGCAACTCATCGCTCCCTGGCTTTGGCATGGCCCAGATGTCTCTACTGACAAAGTTCTGGAGCAACCTTCACCAGGGCGCTATCCCGCAGCTACGAACAAAGTCGAAGCGCATTTGTATGTTGGAACCATTCCGCTGCTGCTCGCGGCAGCCGTCCTTGCGTTTCGTTACCGGCAACGAAACGAAATGTCGCTGCTTCCCTGGATGTTGATGGGCGTTCTCGGCCTGTGTCTTGTTACAGCGTGGCCATTGGTCGTGTTGAAACATGTGCCCGGGTTTTCCTTCTTTATGGGCCCGGGCCGCTACGGCATGTTGACGGCAATGGCAATTGCCGTCCTCGCAGCGTGTGGATGGGATTCCGTGCTTGCAACGTGGCTTTCGGTGAAATATCGACGCGGAACTCTCATTGCAATTTGTCTGGTCACGGTAATCGATCTTTATGCTGTCAGCCGTGAGTACACGTTCGGAGTCTCGCCTTACTTCGGTCGACAGGTGTTCTACGCCACGCTACTGGACGAAGTTCCCATCGACTTTCTCGACGAATCTCAGGTCGGCGAAGCCATTCTCAAGGAGCATCCCACAGCCCGCCTGTATGCCCCCGGGGCAAACATTCCGTCGCTACTAGGAGTTTCTTCGCTCCCGGTTTATTTGGGATTGGGGCCTGAAATCTACTTCGACCCCAACCTCAACATCAACTTTCAAAACGCTTCGCCAGCTGAGATTCAAACACACTCGCAACACCTCCGCGGCTGGGGTGTCACTCATCTGTTGCTACAGCAGCGAATCGAATCATCGGGCTGGCCGGTCGAATACAAAGCACAGGTCATGGACCCCGTCGTGAACCGTGCCATGGGTCGGATGGAGCCGTTCTATCTGTACGAACTAAACGACGCACCCGGCCGCGTGTGGCTGGTGTCAGATGGAACAATTCGTTCTTTCGAGTCGCACGCCAACACTGTGCAGCTCAAGTATCAGTCTGATGACCCCACGCAACTACATCTTGTCGATCTCGCTTACCCTGGCTGGGTGGTCGATATCGACGGCGAGCCCATCCAATCGACTGATGAGGGCCCGTTTCGCACCATCAAAGTTCCTGCAGGCGAACACACAGTAACGTGGAGATTTCGACCCGTGAGTGTTTTGATCGGCGCAGTAGTGTCGCTGCTTTCGTTCATTGGCATTGTTGCAGCAAGCTGGATTGCATTCCGGCGACGCCTGATGTGCCAACTCAACCTCGCGACGAAATCAAAGGGCTGAATCTCGTCGAACGGCTTTCGCAACGGGTTGCTAAATTGGACGCGGATTTCGCCTAACCTGCGAAAAACTCACGTTAGCGATATTGCCATTGAATGGGATCAGCGGCGGGGGACCAGCGGATGAGTTCATCGAGCAGATTCCTTAGTTCCGCATGCTGGCGGACGCCGGAAATCAACTGGAAGTGAGAGATATCGCGTCGCAACATTTCTGATCGGAGTCCGGGCAAGATGTCTTGACGAAAGACAGCTTCCTGCCGCCGTTTTCCCCAATGGACACAGAGGTACATGACAGGGAACGAGAGTCCTGGGACGAGAAACCACTGACTCCAGGTCAGGCCCAGGCCAGCGTGGAGGCCAATTGCCAACCAGACCAAACCAATCACACCGACCCACATTGGGAGCGAGTATGCGCTGGCGAGCCGCTCGTTGGCCTGCACCAGCCGCCCATAGAGTTCCGACTCGTCGACACCGTCACGCAGTTGATCGCGGGTAATGGGCTGACAAACCAGCTCGCCGCCCTCGCGCCGCAGAACGACCGATTCTCCCTCGTTTGGAAGAAAATCGGATATGTACTCCAGTTCCTCGTACGGACTAAACATGGCAAGGTCTCCGATTCCGACCCCCATTTCCGCCATTGCAACCACTACAAGCGGCCCAATCGGACGAATAGGGAATATCGGCATAATCGGCAAACCTTAATCGATCCGGTTAATCGCGTCCATAATTCTTTTGAAGTCGTTTGGAACGGCCACGGGACTGTTCTTATGTGCACTGTCGTGAACGCCAGCCTTGGCAAGTTTCTCCCTGAGAGCTGCATCGCTCTCCGGCGAGTGATAGCCGACCGTGGCCGAGGGATCTTTGAGCTGATGGCCTGTCAGAATGCAGACCACTCGGTCGCTGGGAGCAATGACACCTTGCTGCCGTAGCAGTCGGGCGCCGGCCACACTCGCTCCGCTGGCCGGTTCGCAGCCGAATCCTCCGGCTCCCACAATGGCTTTTCCATCGAGAACTTCCGCATCATTCACTTCCCGGACCACACCATCGCAGGCTTCCAAAGCCCGCAGGCACTTCAGCAAATTCACGGGGCGATTGATTTCAATGGCACTGGCGAGCGTGTTTGCACGCCGGTTCTGTTCGTCCATTTCGCGGTAGAACGTGTCGATTTTGTCTCGATCTGGCGACCCACCGTTCCAGCGGACCCCCTGCTCATACAGTTGGTAGAGCGTGTTCGCACCGGCGGCGTTGATGACAGCCAGACGCGGAATGCGGTCGATGAGCCCCAGTTCCTTCAGTTCAATGAACGCCTTCCCAAACGCGCTGGAATTCCCGAGATTTCCGCCGGGAACGACAATCCAATCGGGAACTTCCCAGTTCAGTCCCTCCAACACGCGATACATGATGGACTTCTGACCTTCGAGGCGGAACGGGTTCACACTGTTGCAGAGGTAGATATTCGCCTCGCGACAAACATCGACGACCTGCTTCAGAGCGTCGTCAAAGTCTCCTTCAATTTGGAGCGTCAATGCCCCGTAATCGAGAGCCTGGGAGAGCTTTCCGTAAGCGATTTTCCCGCTTCCTACAAACACGACCACACGCAGCAGCCCGGTTGTGCTGGCGTAAATCGCCAACGAAGCACTCGTGTTTCCGGTCGAAGCACACGCGGCAACTTTCGCTCCGACCATGCGGGCATGGGTCGTAGCAGCCGTCATGCCGTTGTCTTTAAAGGACCCCGAGGGATTCAAGCCTTCGTACTGCAGGTAGAGATTTCCACTGTCGACGCCGACATATTTGGCGACGTCATTGGCCTGCTGCAGAATGGTCTGCCCTTCGCCAATGGTGACGACTTGATCTTCGGGGGCGAAAGGCAGTAGTTCGCGGAATCGCCAGACACCACTGAAATCGAGCGGATTACGTCGCGTCCCCCACCGGGCCTCGAACTCCCGTAGTGAACTCGGAACGGGAACCTTGTTCCAATCGTAACAAATGTCCAGCAAATCACCCGTCTCGGGACACTCCGTGAGTGTCTCCCCAACCGAATACGTGGTTGAGTGAGCTGGGTTGATACTTGTCTGGTAGGCAATGTCGTCGAAAGAGGAAATCGGTCTGCTCCCGTGTTGGGCAATCAAAGGTTCGTTCGGATGAGAGCCGAAGCGAAGGCTGGTATCTTGGTTATACTCCGTGTTTGAAGCAACTGCACAAAGCAGTCACCTTTCTTCACCGTCAATTGTTGAACAGCAAGTACCTGCCGCACACAGGAACAGAATTCAGTAGAAAGTCATCACCTCAATGTCGGTCCAACCGCATCATGCCAATCCAAACTGGCCGGTCGTGATTCAATCTCTGAAAAAACAGTGGCCTGTGCTCGCGGCAACGGGTGAGACAATTGTCGCGTCGGGCGGGTTCAGCGGTGCATTGGTGCTGAAGGTTCGTGGAAGCGACGGCGAGTTCCTCGCCCTGCGCCGCTGGCCGACGACATACAGGGAAATCCGTCGACTTCAGGGCTTGCATCGAGTTCTAAGGCACCTGAAACAGTGCGGAATTCCGGTCGCAGTGCCCCTTTCCTCAACAGTAAACGAAACGCTGGTTTCCTTGAGCGACGGACTCTGGCAACTGGAACCGTGGTTACCTGGCGATCCTCTTAACCCGAATACCACGAATCACGGGCTCATCGATGCCGTGATGCAACGCATGGCACAACTGCACGCGGCATTGGCCCAATATCAGGCCCCGCCCAAAGAAGAACAGTGGTTTGGACGGCGGACGGCGCCTTCGCCTACCGTCACTGAGCGGTTGGAATTACTGAACAAATATGCTGCTCGAAGGATGAGTCTGGGGGCAGGTTTCCCGAATGACGCCGAAACACAGGATCTCATCCGACGGATTCTCACAGCCTTTGACGGACACCACGTACGCATTCGCAACCTGCTCACTCCGTTGTCAGACCAAACCTTTGGTTTGCAGCCCTGTTGGCGGGATTTGTGGTACGCACACGTGCTCATGAAAGACGATCACGTGACCGGCTTTCTTGATTCCGCTGCCATGCGAACCGCTCATGTCGCCACTGATGTCTCCCGACTGTTGGGTGGACTCTGCGGAAACTCCCGTGACACTTGGGATTATGCCATTGACGTGTATTGCCGCCTGCATCCTTTGAGCCCCGTCGAACTACTCCTGATTCACGCACTCGACCAAAGCGGTGTCTTGTTGAGCATTCTCAACTGGCTGGAACGTCCGCAGGAGTTGGCGAGTTCATCTGAGGCACGTCAGCGCTGCGAGTCCCTGCTCATCCGTCTTGAGCAGCCCGAGGCCCCTGGCGGGGCCATTTTCGTCCCATAGACCGACTTCATCCCATCGAGAATGCGGGTAGACCCACTTGTCGGAACTACCCGTTGCCCATTAACTTGCCTCACTTGCATTGGTTCGCGCCGGACAGACTCATTGTCTACTTGGGGCTGAGTCATTTTCTTGTGACGTTTTAAGACGAGTATCGTCGTTAATGCTGCGTTGGCGGATTGCCATTTCAGTCGTGCTCATCCCGCTGCTCGCAGCGGTCTTCTACGCTGATGCGCGTTTTGGTCCCATCGCAGTTGGCTTGCTGGCCCTTTGTCTGGCCGTGGCAATTCGGAGCGTCTGGGAATTGGTGGACCTGTTTCGCGGGCAGTTTCCGCAACTACGGACATGGCTCATTATGAGTTGTGTGGGAGCCGTCATTCTGGCCGCGTGGTGGCCACATATCGCTGATCCTGTAGGAACGGCGGACTCGACCAACCTCTCGATGGTTTCAGTCGTGTTTTCGATTGTCACCATGCTATTGATGGCCTCGGCGGCACAACGGTTTCAAGAACCGGGGACGCACACCAGAACACTCGGCGCAGAACTGTTAATTGTTGCCTATGTGGGACTCCTACTGTCGATTACAGCTCAGCTACGGTGGGTCGCCGGACATGCCGCTGGCTATCTGGCGATTGGGTCGCTCGTCGTCTGTGTCAAAGGGGGCGACGTTGGTGCATATGCACTCGGTAAGCTCATCGGTGGGCCAAAGATGGCCCCTATCCTCAGCCCGAAGAAGACTTGGGCCGGGTTCGTTGGCGGAATCCTGGGAGCCGTGTTGTTCGGCCTGCTCTGGTTCTGGATTGCCACTCCGTGGTTTCTCCCGACACAGCCGCGACCGGCGATTTGGGCACTGGTCTTCTACAGCATGCTGCTCGGAGGCACTGGGGTGCTGGGGGATTTGTGTGAATCATTACTGAAACGGGACGTTGGCCAAAAAGACTCCGCTCCGTTGCTGCCCGGATTCGGCGGAGTGCTCGATTTGCTCGACAGCCTCCTGTTCGCCGGGCCAGTCGCCTATGTGTTGTGGCAAGTCTTGCCCATGACTCCCTGGCTAAAGAGTTAGCCTTCGTCGGAATTTTGAGTCGCGAATCAGAGTTGAATTGTTCTTGAAAAAGAACTGCAAACTGAAATTATTGAAAACAAAGGAATTTGACGGGATTACACGGTCATGGCAGTTCTTATCCAAATGCGGAACGGCGAGAAGAGTTACGGAGATCAGCTCCTGCTCGACGACGCGGAAGTCACTCTCATTGAAGATGTCAAAGTCGGATTTGTCGGACGTAACGGTGCTGGCAAGTCGACATTGCTGCGCGTCCTGCTTGGCGACGAAGAGCTCGACAGCGGCGAGGTCTCGCGGCATCCGAACCTGGAAATTGGGTATTTGCGTCAGCACGACCCTTTTCTGCCGGGTGAATCAGCGCATGAGTTTCTCATGCGCGACTCGAAGCAACCCGACTGGAAGTGCGGCGAAGTTGCTGGCCAGTTCGAGCTGAAGGGAGCCTATCTCGATGGGCCTGTCAGCGAACTGTCGGGCGGTTGGCAGACTCGTGTTAAGCTGGCCGCATTGCTGTTGCATGAGCCGAACCTGCTCATGCTCGACGAACCGACAAACTTCCTCGACTTGCGCACGCAAATTCTGTTGGAGCACTTTCTCAAGAACTTCAAGCAGGCATGTCTCATCGTGTCCCACGACCGGACGTTCCTGGAGGCAACGTGCGATCACACACTCGAGTTGTCACGTGGGAAACTGACCATGTTTCCCGGATCGATTGAGGCATTTCTGCAATTCGATATCGAGCGAAAAGAGCGTGCCGAGCGAACGAATGCTGCCATCGAAGCCAAGCAGCGGCACTTGCAGAAGTTCATCGACAAGAACAAAGCCCGCGCGAGCACGGCCACTCAGGCAAAGTCGAAGGAAAAACAACTCGCACGGCTGGAGACCATTGAAATCGCCGCTGATGAACCGACGGTTCACATCCGCGCGCCCCAAGTCGAGCCTCGGCAAGGTCCTTGCGTACGCGTGCGCGAGTTGGCCATTGGCTATCCCGATTTGACCGTGGCGAATGACATTACCTTCGAGATCGATCACGGCGAACGCGTCGCCATTGTGGGGGACAACGGTCAAGGCAAAACGACGCTCCTCAGGACGCTGGTGGACTCGCTCCCCAAGCAGGGGGGAGACGTCCGATGGGGCTACGGTTGCGAGTACGGCGTCTACGCCCAGCACGTTTACACGACGTTGCCGAAGGAAAAGACAGTCCTCGAATACCTCGATTACTGTGCAAAGCCTGGCACGACCACGCAACAGCTTCTGGCCGTGGCCGGTTCCATGCTGTTCCGCGACGGTCATACCAAGAAGAAAATCCCGGTACTTTCCGGTGGTGAGCGCGCCCGCCTATGCATGGCCGGCCTGCTTCTCGGAGACTACAACATTCTGGTACTCGACGAACCGGGAAACCACCTGGACGTTGAAACCATCGAAGCTTTGACTGATGCCCTCATCGAATATCAGGGCACTGTGATTTTCACGACGCACGATCGTCACTTCATGCAGAAAATCGCCACATCAATTATCGAAGTGCGCGACGGCACGGCTCGCAACTACGGTGGCGGTTACGAAGCGTATTTGTACGCGGTGAACCGCGAAATCGAAGAGGGTGAACGCGAGCTCGCCTCAACCAAGAAGCAAACAGCCAAGGCGCAGCAGCGCGGTATTGAACCGGTCGAGAAGAAGACAGATGACCGCAAGCTCCGCAAGGAGATTCGGAATTTGGAAAAGGAAATCGCTCGACTCGATGACCGCAAGAAGCAGCTCGATGCTGAATTGCTGTCGGCGACAGGTCAGGCAGACGCACTGAAGATTCACAATGAGCTGACCGAAGTCACTGAGGCACTCAGCGCGGCAGAAGAGCGGTGGTGTGAACTCTCCGAAGAGCTGGGCGGCGGCGAGTGGTGAACGCCCTCCTTGTCCTATTACGAGAGACCACAACGGCGTTGCTGTGGTGATCAACTGGTATGCCGACTATCATTTCTCCAGTTGGAATTGTCATCCCTGTAAGGTGAATCGAATGACTGAACGGAATTCGTCAACGCGTGTTTCGCGATATCTGACTTGGACCTGTTTACTGGCGTTTCTGGCCACCCTCTTCTCGGCACCCGATTACGGAAACTTTGTGGCTGCGGATGATGCAGCACCTGAAGCACCCGCCGAGAACCCTTTTCCCGGTCGAATTCCAGCCCCCAGCCTGGATGGTGGCGTCGAGTGGTACAACACCACCGATCCCATTTCGCTGAAAGAACTCCGCGGCAAAATTGTGCTGCTCGATTTCTGGACCTACTGCTGCATTAACTGCATGCACGTCCTCCCAGATTTGAAGTACCTCGAGCAGAAGTACAAAAACGAACTGGTGGTCATTGGCGTCCATGCCCCGAAGTTCGACAACGAGAAGTCGGGCGAGAACATTCGCGAAGCCATTCTGCGATACGAAATCGAACACCCGGTCGTCAACGACGCCAACATGACCATTGCGAGGAAGTATCAGTTCAACAGTTGGCCGACCTTCGTTTTGATTGATCCCGAAGGCAACTACGTCGGCCGACAACCGGGCGAAGGAAATCGCGAACTTTTCGATGACGTCATCGAACGCATGATCGCCTGGCACAAGGCCAAGGGAACGCTCGATTCCACTCCCGTCCGGTTCGATTTGGAGCGACAAAAGGCGGAGCAAACGCCGCTGCGTTATCCCGGAAAGCTCCTCACCGATGTCCCCGGCAAGCGGTTGTTCATTTCGGACAGCAACAACAATCGTATTGTTGTCACGGGTCTCAACGGCGAACTGCAAACAGTCATTGGCAGCGGACAAATTGGACGCCGTGACGGCAGTTACGAAGAAGCGACGTTCGACCATCCTCAAGGGATGTCGCTCGTTGGCAATACACTGTATGTCGCCGACACAGAGAACCATTTGCTGCGAACGGTCGACCTGGAAAAGAAACAGGTTGGCACTCTCGCAGGCATGGGATATCAGGCGCGGCATCGATTCGCCTTGGGCAATGTTGGCCTCCCCTCGGGTGGACCATTGCAGGAAGTTCCGCTCAACAGTCCCTGGGATGTTTATCACCTAAACGGCACGTTGTACGTGGCCATGGCGGGACCGCATCAACTCTGGTACCACAAGTTGGGTTCCAAAGGGATTGAAGTCTTTGCAGGCTCTGGGCGGGAAGACATTATCGACGGCAACTACGAAGACGCCGCCCTGGCACAACCTTCGGGAATTACCTCCGACGGGAAGGACCTCTTCCATGTCGACAGCGAAGGATCGGCAATTCGGCAGGTCACACTGGGCGACAAGGGCATGGTGACAACTCTGGTCGGTCCACACGATTTGCCACGCGGTCGTTCGCTTTTCGAGTTTGCCGACATCGACGGAGTGGGCGATGAAGCCCGACTTCAGCATCCCATTGGTCTGGTTTATCACAACGGGACCATTTTTGTGGCGGACACATACAACCACAAAATCAAATCAATCGACGTCAAGACTCGTGAATGTACAACCTGGCTGGGAACTGGCCAGCGTGGCACAAGACTCGATCCTGTTGAACTCTCCGAACCTGCGGGACTCGCCGTGGCCGGTGACACTCTCTACGTGGCCGACACGAACAATCATCGCGTGCTGACGGTTGATCTGAAGTCGAAGGCAACCAAAGTGCTGACTGTTGAAGGATTGACGCCGCCCGCCGCACCACAGGTACAGGAAACGAATGAAGTAAGCGACGACACGCCGCTCGTGGAACTTGCTGAAACCAAAGTCGCTGGGAACAAAGTCGACGTCACCGTGGCCTTCGATTTACCCGAGGATTTCAAGTTGAATCAACTGGCCCCTGTCGGCATACGCCTCACCGGTGACAAAGACCAACAGGTTGTCGCGCCGAATGCCCTTGGCGGCAAGAAGAGAGCCACGAGCGACGGAAAGACCGCCACGTTCAGCATTCCGCTGAACGGCACCGCAGGAAGCACGACCATTGAAGTGGTTTTGACCTACCAGTATTGCAAAGACGGTAAAGGCGGCGTGTGCCGTTTCGCCACTCAACGTTGGACGCTGCCTCTTGTTGTCGCCGAAGGTGGCACCGGCGCGCTGAACCTGACGGCCAAGCCGTAAAGTCACCACAGATTTTTGGGTCCATCGCGCTCGCGTTTTCGGATTCAACTCACCATTGGGATTTTTGCCAAGCTGCCATGATTGAGGATCAGAGAAGATGGAAGCGAAACGCGAGTATTGGCTCGGATTCGACTTAGGCGGTACCAAAATGCTCGCCCAGGTTTACGATGCCGACTGGAAGGTCATTGGCCGGGAGCGCAAGCGGACAAAGCCTGGTTCCGGTGCGACAGGTGGTCTCGACCGTGTTATTGAGACGACCAAAGCTGCCATTGAAGACGCCGGGATTACTTGCGAACAACTTCGCGGCATTGGAATTGGATGCCCCGGGCCGGTGGATATGGACAACGGCATTTTGCTCCAGCCACCCAATCTTGGCTGGGAAACGGTCAACGTGAAACAGCGAATGGAATCGATTTTCAGTTGTCCGGTCGCCGTCGTGAATGACGCTGACGCTGGCATTTACGCAGAATATCGAAAAGGAGCCGCGCAAGGGGCCCGGTGCGTCATTGGCGTATTCTGTGGAACCGGAATTGGTGGAGGTTGTGTCTATCAGGGAGAAATCCTGCAAGGGGCGAATGGAGCCTCTTGTTTTGAAATTGGCCACGTACAGGTGATGTCCAACGGTCCACGTTGCGGGTGTGGACAGCGGGGATGCCTTGAGTCGGTCGCCAGTCGACTCGCTATTGCCTCCCAATGTGCCCGTGCCGCTTACCACGGTGATGCTCCATATCTCCTGGAGAAAGCAGGAACAGATTTGGCCAACATCCGGAGCGGTGCCCTGGCGAACGCCGTCAAACAGGGAGATGAAGGTGTCAAAGATGTCGTCCGGGAAGCGGCCCGATACATCGGAATTGCGATTGGCAGCGTGGTGAATTTGATGAATCCCGACGTCGTCATTCTTGGCGGCGGCATGGTCGAAGCCATGCCCGAAATCTTTGTCGATCGTGTCGCTCGGTCAGCAAACAAACGGGCCATGCCCGCATTCCGCGACAAGTTCGCAGTGAAACCCGCCGCTCTCATGGACGACGCCGGTGTCCTCGGTGCCGCACTGTGGGCGGAACACGTTCTTGGTGGCACACCGTCCGCATCGTAAATCCATTCACGGATAGCTTAAGAAAACAGTTCGTGAATCTCCCGTTTTCCGGTATCAACCAGTGGGAAGGGGCGACCGGCCGGACCGGGCAGAATGGTGTGCAGGTCAAAACCCAGGCTGTGGAAAATCGTGGCGACCACGTCTCCAGGGTCGCAGGGGCGATCAGCGGGCACGCCGCCAATGGGATCACTTGCACCGACAACCTGACCACCCGTGACACCACCACCGGCATAGTAGGTGGTGAAACATTGCGGCCAGTGGTCGCGACCGCCAGCAGGATTCACGCGCGGCGTGCGTCCGAACTCAGACAAGTTGCAAACGAGTGTTTTGGGGAGCAGTCCGCGTTGGTCGAGGTCTTCAATGAGCGCACTGTAAGCTCGGTCGTACATCGGGCACACAATGTCCTTCATGCCAGCAATCGATGTGAATGGCTTGGATCCGTGAATGTCCCACGTAATCTCGTTGAACACCGTCAAGAAAGTGTTGATAGTGACGAACCGCACGCCCGCTTCGACAAGTCGTCGTGACAGCAGACAGCACTGGCCGAACCGATTCATCCCGTACCGTTCACGAACTTCCTGCGGTTCTTTTGACAGGTCGAATGCGTCGCGGGCTTCAGGGCTGGTCATCATGCGGAAGGCGGCTTCGAAGTTTCCGTTGAGAAGTTTCGCACTCTCGCTCGCCTCGAAGTCGTTGACGGTCTTATCCACGATGTCCCGCATTTTTCGGCGGCGATTGAGCCGCACTTCGCCAATTTCCGGAGGCGGCAACAGGTCGGGGACTTTGAAGTTTTCCTGTGAAGGATCGGCGTTGAGTGAGAAAGGATCATTGGCCTTTCCAAGGAATCCCCCTGCTTGACCGTTCGGCAAGTTCCCTCCGCCGCGTCCCATGAGTTCGGGCAACACCACGAATGGCGGCAGGTCGGTTTTGCGTCCCCGCAGGAAGCTGGCTACGGCTCCGGCATGTGGCGAATTGATGCCGCCTCGAAATTGGCGTCCGGTCTGTAGCATTTGCCAGCCGGCGTCGTGCACGGCAGCGCCTGAGTGAAAGCAGGAACGGACGAATGAGATTTTGTCCGCAATCCGGGCGTGTTCCGGCAAGATTTCAGAAAGCTGAATTCCTTCTACCGCAGTGGAAATCGGCTTGAAGGGACCACGGATTTCCGCCGCTGCATCTGGCTTCATGTCCCACAGGTCAATATGGCTGGGAGCACCGAGATTGAAAATCATGATGCACGCCCGGTCGTCATGATCGGGCTTCACAGCGCCGGCGGCCTGAGCCTCAAGATACTGCGACAGCGTCAGCCCCACGCCGCCGAGCGCTCCCACCTGCAAAAAGTCGCGCCGCGTTAATCCGTTGCAGGTCGTTGTTTTTCCACTTCCGGTGAACGTCAGCATAGCTACCTATCCTCAACAACAATCCCAACTCTTGCGTTCGGTTGGGGCATTTCATTGTACGACATTGCCGAACCATTGCTCTACGGCAAATGGAAAATGACGCGGCCCCTCATTCTGAATGCCCGCCCGGGGGAGTGTCAATTCGGACAGGAAAACCCTGTTTGACGATGCCCGTCGGTGCCGCGATGGCCGGAAGTTTCGTGCCCTAGCTTTCCATTGTGATTCCAACGACATCGCCGTTCTCGTCGAAACTGACGCTGACGACGTAGTTCGTAGCATCATCGGGAAGCGAAAAGTCGAATGTGTCGATGCCATCTTCGTCATCCTCGCCCCAATGTGAGCGGAGCGTGAGTATGTCGAGAACCTGTTCTGGTTTTGGTTGAGCAGTGCCACAGAGTTTCTGCCAGTAATCTGCGTCAAGCTCTTCCAGGTGATGAGACACAAAGAGAGTGCCGCCAAACTTGTCTGCTGCAGTGCCGAAAGCCTGCTTGATGGCGGCCAGAGCAGTAATTCGTCGTCGCTCAATTTCGTTCTTGTCCGTTGCCATTTGTGTTTCCTTTTCTTGTTGTCAGAAGTGGCAAAAGGCTCAGTCAATGAAATAGATGCCGTCTGTTTTTTCCCCAGTAATGTATGGCTCAGCTATTGCACGAGATTCTGCCATCCCGCGTTCCATGTACGCCGAAAAGGATTCGCTTTCCGGACGCACAAAGGTGTATTCAGGGATTTCGTAAGCGTCGAGTTTCCACTCTCTGGTGTCGTAGTAGTAACCACACATCAACAGCATCCAGTCGCCTTCTGTGCTGCGCAGATAGACGTCTGCCGAGTCTTCGTGGCCATCAACCACTGTGATCACCGTGTACTTCGGTGTCCAGGAACTCGATTTGATGTATTGTTCGAGCATGCGAAAGGCGACAACACGATCTCTTTCCGACAATTCAAAATCGGCTGGAAACTCAATCGGCGATTCCGCATACCGATTGTTACGAGTATCCACGATGAATTTGCGGACCAATTCTCGAGCAGCGTGTTCTGGTGATTCCAAAGCGACGTCACCCGCCGACACGGTAGTCGCAGGTTGCGTTTCATTATTGCGCTGACACCCCCAGGCAAATGCAACCAAGACGAGAATCACCAGATGTCGCATCATCGAATGGTCACCCCAACATCTCCCTAGAGGACAACACGAGGGAACGTCCGATAACTTCATCGTGAGGTAGTCGTTTTGTTGTCCATCAAACTTGTGGAATCGTCGCACAACGTGAGTCAACGAGCAAGTTGTTTGCACTCGCTGGTGCAGCTAATTGGTGGTGAAAGTTTCCCACGTGCGTTCTCGTTCCAACAATCGACGAGTTTTGGGCCGAGGAGAACAGTCTTCCGTAATCGGAAACAGCCGAGTTGATTGACGAACACGAGGCCGGTCTGAAACACTTTTGGTATCTGCCTCGAATTGGCCCACCGAACGGGAAACCCATTTATGCGACGCTCCTCACTTCTGCTGACTCTCACCTCCGCCCTCACTTTCCTCACCAGTCTGGCGAATGCTGCCGAGCCGGAACCGCCCAAAGGCTTTCGGGCGTTGTTCAACGGCGTTGACCTCACTGGCTGGTACGGACTGAATCCCCATAACGGCGCTAAGCTGACTGGTGAGAAGAAGGAAGAGAATCTCAAGCAGCAGCGGGTGGAGTTCCCCGACCACTGGCGGATTGAAAACGGCGAACTTGTGAACGACGGTCATGGACCCTACGCCACCACAGAAGAAGAGTTCGGCAATATTGAATTGTGGATTGAATACAAAACAGTCGCCGGTGCCGACAGCGGAGTTTATCTGCGCGGCACACCGCAGGTGCAAATCTGGGATCTCACCCAGAAGTTCGATCCCGCCAAACCCACAAGGAAACCGCACCAGGGTTCCGGCGGACTCTTCAACAACACACCGGGTACTCTCGGACGCGATCCACTGTACATCGCAGATAAGCCGTTCGGGCAATGGAACCAACTCAAGATTCGGCAAATTGGCGCCCGGACCTGGGTGACGCTCAACAACCGTTCCGTCGTCGAAGGTGCCGTGATGGAAAACTACTGGGACCGCGAACAGCCGCTGCCCGAACGCGGCCCGATTATGTTGCAGACGCACGGTGGCGAAATTCGCTGGCGGAATATTTTTGTACGGGAAATTGGGGACCGTGAAGCCGAGAACTACCTCGCCGCTCACCCCCAACTCCCCGAGCCCGCCGCGTACGACGTCTCGTATGGACCGCACCTGAAGCAAATTTTGCACTTCTGGAAAGCCGAGTCGGACAAGCCCACGCCGCTGCTGTTCTTCATTCACGGCGGTGGCTGGATGAATGGTGGCCGCATGAGCGGACTGTCGAACATGCTGCAGCCCATGCTCGACGAAGGGATTTCCGTGGTGTCTGTCGAGTATCGATTCATCCCGGAAGCAACCGCTGATGGTGTCGTGCCTCCCGTGAAAGGACCACTGCACGACGCCGCCCGCGCGTTGCAGTTTGTCCGCAGCAAAGCGGACGAGTGGAACATCGACACGAATCGAATCGGTGCGTCGGGTGGATCGGCCGGAGCGTGCAGCAGTTTGTGGCTCGCCTTCCATGATGACCTCGCTGATCCCAACAGCGAGGACCCCATCGCACGTCAGTCCACCCGTTTGATGTGTGCCGCCGTGAACGGTGCACAAACCACGCTCGATCCCAAGCAAATGCGCGACTGGACTCCCAACAGCCGCTACGGCGGTCACGCCTTCGGATTCACCGGCGATGCGGCCAATGGCCTCTCGCAGTTCGAAGAGTTCTACCAGAAACGCGACACCATTCTCCCCTGGATTGCCGAGTACTCACCGTACGCCCTCGTCTCCAAAGACGACCCACCCGTGTACCTCTTCTACTCAGCGCCACCAGCCCTCGGACAAGACGAGAAAGACCCCACCCACACCTCCAACTTCGGCGTCAAACTCCAGGAGCACTGCCACGAAGCGGGAGTGGAATGCGAACTGGTCTACCCCGATGCCAAAGACGTCAAGCATGCGACGACGATGGAGTATTTGATTAGCACGCTGAAGGGGGAGTAGTCGAACCGCTGACGCATGATGATACGTGCCTCGTACTTGTACATGCTCCTTGATTAACTCCAATTTCTGTCGCAAACTGTTGATCCAACGGTGCAGAATCATCGTTCCAACAGATGCGGCAGGAATTTGAGAGTTATGCAGGAGTGCGGGTATGTTCGATTTATCAGACAAGTTCACGCGGATGCTCACGTGTACGCTGTTGGCGGGCGGCGGTGCGCTCGTGGCGACACTTGTACCCGGAGGCCTGGCTGCCGGACTTGCGGTGTTTGCGGGTGGAATTTCGGGTGGCATTCTTTCCGGGGACATCCACAGCGACCTGCTGACCCGCATTCGCAATCAGTCCGATTTGCTGAAGAATGGCGACCTCGCCAAAGTCGCAGCCCATGCGGCTGCCAGTGTCATTCGCTCCCTCGTCGAAGACCGAGAGGCGAACCTCACCAGCGGCCAGCGAGAGCAACTCAGAATCCTGGCCAATGAACTGGAAGCTCGCTGGGAGAGCTACGTTGCTCGCCCAGACTGGAATGTGCAGCTCGAGGGGGTCACCGAGTCGGATTTGCCAGACTTCTTTCGCGAAGTCGAGCAGAACGTGCATCAGCGAAAGGCACTCACTCCGGAAATCTGGAAAGAATTGCTCCGCGATGTGGCGACCCAGTCGAAACGGAGCATCGACGACAAATCCCTCACCCTCGCGGCGACCTGGCTGCACGACCGGTTTGCCCAGGCATTGTGGGGTGTGGCAAAAGAGGAATCAGCGGGGAATGGTCCCACCGGCGGCAAGGGCTTCGCTGCCCTGCAACTCATGATGCTCGGCCAAATCCTGGACGGCCTCGACTCGCTCGAACAATCGGCAAAGCATTCGCAGGAACAACTTGATCTCCTGCGGAGGCTGCAAATCGCGTCAACACGAGGCATCGTCCGCCTCCTCCGACTGCATCACGCGCAAATTCAGGCCCAGTTCGCCGCCTTGCCCGAACGCATTCTTGAGCATTTACGCGGGCATTTGAAAGAAGACCTTACGGTTAAGCCGAACAATCTTCCCGCCTCGCTGGGCACGCTGTTTAAAGGTCGGGAGACGTTTTTGGAGCTCATGCGGGAGAAGCTGGCGTCGGGGAAGGCGCACGCAGTGGGCGTGCTTTCCGCGCAGGCCATTCATGGGCTTGGGGGCGTGGGGAAAACGCGGGCGGTGGTGGAGTATGCGTGGCGGCATCAGGAAGAGTTTTCGGCGGTGTTGTTTGTCACGGCCGACTCGCCTGAAAGTTTGCGGCGGAATTTGGCCGAACTGGTGGGGCCGCTGGTGCTCGATATCAAAGCAGCCCAGCAAACGCCCGACCAGGGTGCCCGCGTGGCGGCGGCGATTCAGTGGTTGCAGGCGCACAAAGGTTGGTTCCTCATACTCGATAACGTCGACAACAAAGAAATTGCCGCGGAAGTTGAGAAACTTGTCGGGGGACTCACGCAGGGGCAAATTGTGGTTACGTCGCAGCTTTCGAAATGGAGTGCGGCGGTTGAGCCGTTGCAACTCGATGTCCTCGCCCCGGAAGATGGACGCGACTTTCTGCTGGAACGAACTGAGCGACATCGCACCAAACTCCCTCAGGACGCACAACTCGCGCTGGACATTGCACATGACGTCGACGGCCTCGCCCTGGCGCTGGAACAGGCGGGGGCTTACATTGGGGAACTGGAGATTTCGCTGGCAGAATATCGGCAGCGCTGGGAGTCGAAACGTGAGCAGGTGCTGGTCTGGCATGACGAACAACTCATGCAATACCCCAAGTCGCTGGCGACGACCTGGGAAGTGAGTTTTGAGCAACTCACGCCTGCTGGCCGCACATTGCTCGAACACCTGGCCTGGTTCGCGCCGGAATTGATTCCCGAATTCGTGTTCGACGAAGAACGGGCAATGGCGAAATGGGAAGAACTGCTGAGCGGGGCAGACGTCCGGATGGCCCTGGCCGATTTGCGGCGTTACTCGCTGCTGCGGCATGAACAGTCCCCCGAAACAACAGGCTTCCTCGTGCATCGACTCGTGCAGGAAATCACCCGGCGCCGCGTTCCAGAGGACGACAAGCGTCAACGTATGCAGGGAACGCTGGAGCTAATCAACCGCTGCTGCCTCAATGATCCCCCACCCAGTGATGTCCGCTCCTGGCCACGCTGGGAACCACTCGAACCGCACGTCGAAACCGTGCTCACCGCCGCTGATGCAGCCGAAATCACCAACCCCACCACCCGCTTGATGAACGACTACGGCCTGTTCCTCGAGGCACGCGTCCGGTACGGGGAAGCAGAACGCTGGTACCGCCGGGCCGTTCAGCTCATTGAAGCGACTCACGAAGCAGACGACTCCCAAGTGGCACCATACCTCAACAATCTCGCCAAATTATTGTACGTAACGAACCGGCGGAACGAGGCCGAGCCACTCATGCGCCGGGCGTTGGACATCGGCGAAGCCACTTTCGGACAGGACCATCCCACAGTGGCCATCCGACTCAACAATCTTGCCCAGTTACTGAAGGATACGAACCGATTGGACGAAGCCGAGCCGCTCATGCGTCGGGCGTTGGCCATCGACGAAACCTCCTTCGGACCGGAACATCCCAAAGTGGCCATCCGACTCAACAACCTGGCCCAGTTACTGCAAGCGACGAACCGGCTGGACGAAGCCGAGCCACTCTACCGTCGGGCGTTGGCCATCGATGAAGCCTCCTTTGGACCGGACCATCCCAAAGAGGCCCTTCGACTCAACAATTTGGCCGCGTTACTTTGGGATACGAACCGGCTGGACGAGGCCGAGCCACTCATGCGTCGGGCGTTGGCCATCGATGAAACCTCTTTCGGACCGGACCATCCCAATGTGGCCTGCGACCTCAACAATCTGGCCTGGTTGCTGAAGACGACGCACCGGCTGGACGAGGCCGAGCCGCTCATACGGCGGGCGTTGGGCATTTTCGCAGCCAGCCTGGGGCCGGAGCATCCGCATACACAAGGTGTCCAACGCAACTACGACCGCCTGCGTGCTGAAATGCAGAAGAGATAGAAACGCCGAGAGCGCGGAGGTCGCGGAGAAAACAGGAGATCTCTCCCCAAATCTCTGCGGTCCCTGCGCCCTCTGCGTTTCAAAAATGGTCGAAGGTTGAGGGTTTAAGGTTGAACGTTGGTGGGATGGTTACCGCAAAGTGTCAGGTGAATTTCGGCTGTTGTGACCTGAATTCACAGACAGGAATCTGTGCCACCGGACAGTTTTCGTTAGAGAAGCCACAATTGGTCCGCACAGCGGGACCCTACGAGGGTTCAATTAATGACTGCTGTACACCGGCGCAATGATCCTCGATGTGTGAAGTTTGTTGTGGTGCACTGTGTTCACGGAGGAGATTGCATCGTCCGGGAATTCGATGGTGAGTGGGCGGTAGTCTTACACGCGGGCGTTCCCAAGCGGATCTTGGGAACGAGGTAACTGAGGTTAAGCAACGCTGGCTTCGCCGAGGGGTTGCGTTGGTTTGGGGCGGAAGAGTTGTTCGATGAGGCCCTGTCGGGCGATGAGGCCGAGGGGTTGTTTATCTTCTTCGACAACGCCGAACGGTGCGCGCTCCGAGCGCAGGATGTTGAGGGCTTCCAGTTTACTCATGTCCACATGCAATCGGGGCAGGGGATGAATGAGTGGCTTTGCTGCACCAGAGGCAAGTTCACGGACGCGGACGTAACCGAACCATGAGTTTGGTTGATCTCTACCGACCGGCACAACAGGCATGCCGTAGGAGCGGGCGACATTCAGCATTTCCTGACACGACATTGATTCCGTTACGCCAATGACACGGGCACTCGGAATGAGGGAACTTCTCAACACCTGCGGTGCCAATTGCAGAATGCCGTTCGCCAGTTGGCTTTGGATATCTTTCAGCACACCTTCCTGTTTGCCGTGACTGACTAACTGCACAAAACGGTTGCGTCCCAGCACGAATTCAACGGGTTGATGGCTCTGCCCCGTCCAGTTTTCGAGTGCATTGGTCAACCAGACCAGCGGATACGTCACCGGCAGAAAGGCGAGGTACACCCACCGGAAAATCCCCATATTCTGCCGCAGTTTTCCGTAGGGAATTTGGTAATACAGGCTCTTGGGAACCATTTCACCGGACAGAAACAGCACGGGAGCGAACAGCAGTGTGGCAATCACCTCGCTGGCCTCACTGCTGTGGCCCATCAGCAGCACAACGCCCCAGCTCACGGCAAACGTCGTTACATAGTTCGCAATGTTATTCCCGACCAGACACGTCGCGACGTACTGCGACGGGTGCTGAGCAAAGTACAATAAGCGCGAGGCTGTGGAGTCGCCCGCCTTGGAGTCGATCCACAAGCGCGGCATGCTCAGCCGGTAGAACCCGGTCTCCGATCCACTGAAAAAGGCTGAGAGCCAGACGCCCAGCAGCAGCATTGCCAACATGCCAAGCATTTCCAGTGCGAGCATCATGACAGTTCGACTTTCACTCCCAACAATTCGTGACAGATTAGCTTAGTTGCTGGACGGTTGCTGCGGCGACTCTTTCTTGAACCAGCCTTCGGTGAAGTAAACGACATTGCCCAGCACAATCAGAAACACCATGAGCAGGTGAGCAATGTGCTGCGGCCCCATCCGCTGCCGGGCCATTTGATACTTCGCCGGAGGATTCTCGCCGATGTAGACCTCCGTCACTTTTGCTTCATATTCCGCACCACCCTTGATGGCTCCCAGCAGTCCGTTCAACTGTTCAGGGACATACGGGAATAACAGTGTCGACTGCACCCCCGTGCATCCTGCCACCATCCTGATTTTCCCCTGGTACGGCGTCACAGCATACTGTACCCATTCTTTTGATCCCGGATATGCACCGCTGACATTCACAATGAGGTCCATGTCCTGCACGCTTTCGACGTCGCGGCACATGGGGATTTGATCGATGTTCGTGCCCGCAGCGTCGGTTGTATACAGACCACGCAAGTCGGTGACAATGACCTTGATGACTCCCTCGTAGCCCGACTTGTATCCGAGGTTCACATAGTCCTGGCCGTACACCATGTCGGGGAAATCGGCCTTGATGACGTCGTTGATCGTTTTGTCGATCATGGTCGGTCCGACTGGCAGCAGCGAAACGAAATACAGTTTCACTTTCTTTTCGCAGCAGTGCCGGGCAAATGCCATGGCCATGGGACCAAGTTCCCCTTCGGTGGACGGGTCGTAGTCCCAAGCCATGAGGACCTTGTCGCCCTCTTCCAGATTCTCGATTTCATTGAACACGTCGAGTGCCATTTTGCCCGGCTTTTCGGGGAAATCGAGTTGGAGCAAAATCGGAATACCGACAGCCAGCCCCATGAGGAGGAAAATCCAGCGGCGGTCGAGATTTCGAAGTATGGAAAAGACTTGGTGTGCAGTCATTGCTTGCCTTCCTGTGAACCGCACATTCTGGCAACTTCTTCCTGGCCAGACAATTCCGGGCTGACAATTCACATGGAGTGCGTCATTCTATCAGACAGAAGTGCCGCAGAGCGGAGATCCGACTCCTAATAAAAAGGGCGACAAATGTCTTCTGGCGAAATCTCACAAGCCGCGATGGCTGACCGTCAGCTGCGGTATATCAATGGCACGGAGCATCGATACCAGTCTCGGATGCAGAGTCGCAGTTCCGTGGCAGATGCAGTAGGCACACGGAACATTTCAGCGGCGAATTCACCGAATGAACTGAAGCAGCGACTGCGTCGTTTGGGATACAACGACGACGCTGTGGACTGGGCCGCTCCCGTAAATGTGCGCTCCATGCCGATGGGCGTGACGGGGCCCCCAGATGAAGAAACGCCGGTGCGTGCCATCATCGATGACCCGACGCTGGAACGGGTTCTAGGTGGCAACGACTTAATGCCCATCGCATACCTGTTAAGGGGGCAACAGTGTGCCCGGAGCGTGGGTCGGATTCGTATTCGCGATAAGAACGGACAAGGCGTTGGATTTGGCACGGGGTTCTTTGTCTCACCGAGTTTGATGCTGACAAACCATCACGTCCTGCAGTCCGAGCAGGAAGCAGCATTCAGTGAAATCGAACTTGATTTTGAAGTCGACCTGTTGGGACACGTGCGTCAAACCGTCACGTTCGAACTCGACCCGACTCGTTTCTTTCACACGAATTCGAATCTCGACTTCACCATGGTGGCCGTGAAACCAAATCGTGACCTCGGACGAGAACCGCGCGAGTGGGGCTGGAGCCGATTGCCGGAAGGGGAAGGGCTGATTGTCAAAGGGGAGTCTGTTTCGATTATTCAGCACCCCAACGGTGAAGCGAAGCAAATTGCATTGCGTGAGAACCGCGTGGTGGATTTGCTGGACCGATTCGCCCACTATTCAACCGACACTGCACCCGGTTCGTCAGGATCGCCGGTCTACAATGACCAGTGGGAAGTCGTAGCGTTGCACCATTCCGGTGTCCCCGCGCGAAACGGGGAAGGCAAAATCCTGGCGGTCAACGGCCAACCCTGGTCGGCCGAAATGGGAACCCACCGCATCAAATGGGTCGCGAATGAAGGCGTCTTCTGCAGTGAAGTGGTTCTTGACATCAAGCGGGCCGAGTTGAACACCGAGCAGAAAAAGCTGCGTGACGAATTGTTGTCCGTGGGAAATCCCCCTCTACCGGGAATTATTGTTCCCGACATTCAGCAACCACAATCGCCCGCCAGTGCAACTCAGCCAGCACCGAAGCCTGTTCGTCCAAAGCCAAATCCCGTCCCCCCCAGGCATGTTGAAAGCGGGAACTCAGTTACCTGGACTATTCCATTGCAAGTAACGCTGAACGTGCCAAGTTCTGGCACAGATGCAAACCGACAAACATAGCCGGCGGGCGTCTGGCATAGCCGCATTTGCTGTCTTTGGGGCGTTTCGCTATCATGCTTCGCTTCGATCGGTCAGCGTTAGGGCCGACAACTCGATACGTATGTACAGGAACTGGTGACTCATATGGCCAAAGAAGGGGCCATTGAAATGGAAGGCGAGGTGCTGGAAGCCCTCGCAAATACGCAATTTCGTGTCAAACTCGACAACGATCACATTGTCCTTGCGCACGTTTCTGGAAAGATGCGCAAGAACTTCATTCGTATTGTGCCCGGAGACCGCGTGAAAGTGGAAGTCTCCCCGTACGATTGGAATCGCGGTCGCATTACTTATCGAGCCAAGTAAACCGCTGACGACTTCTTGCACGGCGAATCTGTGTCGTCGATCCTAAGACGTCATTACGGGGCAATGCCGCACAGATTCAGGTTTGCCTGACAACTGGGGCCGCTGCACGTGTCGCTACCTTTCGTCAAGTTGTTCACCGACGGAGCCTGCAGTGGAAATCCAGGCCCAGGCGGCTGGGGGCTTATTCTCCGCCATCCTGCGTCCGGTAAAGAACTGGAAGCCTCCGGTGGTGCTGCGGAGACGACGAACAATCAGATGGAAATGCAGGCCGTCATTGAAGGCTTGCGTTTGCTGAAAACGCCGTCCAAGGTCGAAGTCGTCACCGACAGTGCTTACGTAGCGAACGGCTGCAAGTCCTGGATGCCCAACTGGAAGAAGAACGGTTGGCGGCGAAAGGAAGGAAAGCAGTTCAAGCCGGTCAAGAACGTCGAGTTATGGCAGGAACTGGACTCACTTCTCGCAATGCACGACGTCACGTTCACGCTAGTCAAAGGGCATGCCGGACATCCCGAAAATGAACGCTGTGATGAGCTGGCTGTCGCAGCGACTCAACAGTTCAAGTAGGAACTGCGCGCGGGTTGATTCGAGACGGACCGCGGAACCTGGTATGCGTACGGACGTGACTACGTGTAAGCTGTACGGACTCTGATTTCCGTTGTCCCACTCTCACTTAGGTTCCGATGACCAGCCTCCCCAGTGACTTTGATGCTCGCGGAAAGCATCTGCTGTTTGTCACTGGAAAACTGGCCGCACAACTGGTTCGCCGGGTTGTCGCCGAGGCCGCAGATCAGTTTGGCTTTACATATGACATCGAAGTACTGGGGATTTCCGTGGCCGCCCTCATGCATGCCCACTGGGTGGTTCGCAAACTCTCTGTTAACAGCTCCTACGATGCCATTCTGTTCCCAGGCTGGTGTCAGGGCGATTTGAACATGGTCGAACAAAGTGCCGGCAGCCCCTGCTACCTTGGCCCCAAAGACATCCAGCAGTTGAATCAGTTCCTGGGAGGAAAATCTGTCGACGTCGATCTCGCGAACTACAACGTGGAAATCCTGGCGGAAATCAACCATGCCCCGCGACTCTCGCTCGATCAACTCATCACACAGGCGGAGCACTACGTTGAGTCCGGGGCCAATCTCATTGACGTCGGTTGCATTCCGGGCGAGCAGTGGGAGGGTGTTGGCGATGCGGTCACTGCGCTCATCCAAAGGGGCATGCGGGTTTCTATCGACAGTTTTGACAAGGATGAAGTATGCCGAGCAGTCGACGCCGGGGCCGAGCTTGTCCTCAGTTGTTCCTCGCCGAACATTGACTGGGCCGTTGATGTGGACGTTGAATGGGTGGTCATTCCAGACGAGCCGCGGGACCTTGCGTCGATGTGGAATACCGCAGATCAATTGAAACAGTCAGGCCGCAAGTTTCGGGTTGATCCCATTCTCGAACCAGTAGGATTCGGGTTCGCCGCGTCGCTTTCGCGCTACTTTGAAGTGCGTCGTCAAAATCCTGAGGTGCCCATCCTAATGGGAATCGGCAACGTCACGGAATTGTCCGACGTCGACAGTGCCGGGGTGAATTTTCTGTTGTCGGCCATATGCGAAGAGTTGAGCATTAACAGCGTGCTGACAACGGAGGTCATTACCTGGTGTCAGCAAAGTGTGCGGGAATTCGACCTCTCGCGACGACTGGCCCACTATGCAATTCAACAGTCAACGCCTCCCAAACGTCTCAGTCCGCAGTTGGTCATGCTGCACGACACGCATAGCCGTGATTTGGGCGAAGAGACTCTCACAACTCTGGCTCAGGACATCCGCGACGCAAACTTCCGCATCTTTGTAGAGCGGGGCGAAATTCACATCATGAACCGCGATGGCTACTGGCGCGCGACCGATCCTTTCACGTTGTTTAATCAGTTTTCGGCAGCCGTTTCGCTCGATGCGAGTCATGCGTTTTATCTGGGATACGAACTGGCCAAAGCCATGACGGCCCTCCAACTCGGGAAGCGATACACGCAGGATGAGTCGCTGCACTGGGGCTTCCTGACGGTTCCCGAGCCTAAACACCGCAGCCAGAACGACTAGGGCACGAGCCTGCCGGTAACGATATTGCCCTGCTTGGCCGTTTTGCTCTATACCTCCAGCCCTTTCTGGCATGGATTTCAGGAACGAGCGAATGGAAACAGGACGGCGCATTTTCGCTGCAGGAGCAATCTTAGGGGTTGCCGTGGGATTCTTCGGTGGTCATTTCACCGTTTGGACATCCCCCGGCGTCGACGAAGCGGCACAGTCATTGTCGACCAGCAACCCCTATCCATTTGCCGACCTGGACATTTCTTTCACTCCGGAAGGTATCCCCGTCCCTGAGTCGGAACTCAAGACTGCGTTTGCTGTTGCGCCGGAAGGATCGCTTGCGGATGCCACACCAGACATTGGGACGGAAGCACCTCCAGAGCTTATGCCACTGGCCCCGTCAGAACCAATTCTCGACACTCGGCCTGTGGCGGACATTGCCCCGGAAACGCTCATTGAACCGAATCCATTGAAGGTGCCACACGCTGCTCCCATTGTAGGCGCTCCGAGTCTGCCCCCCCCCAAACTGTCGAATCCCCAAGCCGATGAAGCGATTCGAGAATTGATTTCCAAAGAACTCGCCGGGCGTCCCAAACACGAACAGGATGTCTGGTTCGATTCGCTGAAAGGACTGAGCGTCCCGCATGCCATTGGCGTCCTCGAAATGTGGAAGCTGAGCGGCGGTAGCCCCAGTCCTCTCTCCTTTCCCTCACCAGAACCTCATGCGGAACCACCGCTGTTTGGAGACTTGAACGAACCGCCGTTCAGCGCGTTTCCTGCTGTCGCCAATCCAGCAATTCAAACGCACATCCAGAATTTGCGGCATGCGAACACCCCCGGCTACAGGTGCCGGCGCCGCTACACGGTTGCCGAGGTTGGAAGTACCGCCAACGCCGTGACAATCGATTTCTCATCAGGTTCCTCACGCGACACTGGTTCCCCTTTCGACCTGCTGGTAGGAGGGACTGGATTCTTCGTCGTTGAGTGCGACGGCGAACGGCGCTACACACGTTACGGACACTTCACTCTCGATGAGGAGCGGCGCGTCGCTCTTGAATTGGGCGAGCAAACCTGGAAGCTCGTTCCCGAACTGACAATTCCCTCAGATGCCATCTCGGTCAAAGTCAGTCCCGAAGGCGTTGTGACAGCAACTCGGCCGGACAACAACGAACATGAAATTGGCAAAGTGTCGATTGCACACTTCCTCAACGTGCAGGGACTCAAACCAGATGGTCCAGTGCTGTTTGCCGCGACGTCAGCCGCTGGCGGTGAACTTCCCCCTTCCTCGGAGGCGCGGTCGATCGTTCGACAGGGTTCGCTTGAGCTCTCAAACGTCGACCCGGAAGCGGAATGGAATGCCATTGAACAGGCCACACGACTGGCGGAACTGGAACGCGGTTCCCTGAACTGACCAGCGGGCTACTCCAAGACCGCTAGGGTTACCTACCGCAGGAGACGGTGGCCACGGAACATCCCCAGCAGCTATTCTGCGACTTCCGTTGGGGCACGCAAATCAAGAATGCGCTGCTGAATGTCGCGGTGGATTTTCATGTCCCACTCTGCTGCGACATGGGCCTGAAAATCGAATTTCGAGTCGTAGTGATATGGATCACGAAGAAATCCTGCTTCGGGATCACCCAGGTCGACAAAGGTAATCCTGGGTTCGGCAATCCATTTGCCCCACGCGAAGACATTGCGTGTCGAATAATTCCGCGCGACTTTGACATTCTCGGGCAGCGATTTGGGAACGGGTGTTGTTCGTCCCGTGGAGGAAGGATCGAGCAGTACGAGCAAATCAATGGACACTTTGGGTTCGGCGTTTAATAGGTCGCACACTTCGCAAGCGGTGTGACCTCCCCAACTGTTTCCCACAACAATGAGTTGTGTCGGACGAACCCTTTCGCAGGTCGTCCGAATGTGCTGTGCAATGCCATCTGAAAGCGGTGGCATTTCGACATTGATGTCACCCGCCGTTGTTCCGTTCCAGTTGAAGTAACAGCACTCCAGCGCATGTTCCTTCAAGTCACCTGCAAGCTGAAACATGCCGCTGTTCCCAACGCCACGCTGAGCTGTGCCTTCGATTTGAGCGGGTGTTGGATCGGAGTCCAAGCCACCAATTAAGACGACCAGCGGTGCCGGCGTCTTCGCGTCTTCGGCGCGCACTTGCTGCGACATCCCAAGGAAAATCAACATCACACAGAGCCAGCGCATGTGCCGGTGCTCCTCAAATCCAATGGTCATTGACTATGATGTTCTCGCACTTGATGTCGGTTGATGTCAAGACGTTCCCAGAGACTCGGAACCTGGAGCTGACATGTTGCTCGATCAGAATCCCTTTTCGCGAAGACAGTTTCTGGGCGCATGTGCCCTTGGTGCAGGTATGGTCGCCAGTCGCGGGATGGGTGCGTTCGTTGATCCCTTTCTGAAGATTCTCATGCCACGGGACCGGGTACCGCTTTCGTTCATTATCGACGACTCGACCTGTCTGGTGAACATGGGTCACTATGCGTACCCACAATTTGCTACAGCTTGGCCGGACCGGGCCGAATACAAAAAGGACTGGACCAAATGGCCCCGCGAAATTCCTGATAGCTTTGTGCGAGAGTTCGGCGAATGGTGCGCCGAGCACGGAGTCAAAGGGAAATACAGCATTGTTCCCAATCCCGCATGCGTGGGCTGGCTCGACAGGGAATTGCCGGGATGGTCACACCGCCAACTTGAGGAGAGCCTCAAGCTGGTTCGCGAGCTCATGGTTCCAAACTGGGATATTCATCCCGAAATGATTACGCACACGCGGGTCATCGATTTGAAAACCGGTCGACCCTTTGGGGACATCAACGCGGGCACCATGGAAAACTCGTATCCCCAAGAAGACAAAAGCGTTGACGAACTCGCCAACTATCTGGCCTATGCGCTCCGCATTCTGAAGAACTGCGAGCTTCCCTGCGAAGGAATTACGACGCCCGGCGGGTTCGGTAACCGGGTCAAAACGAAACTTCCCCAGGCTGTGTTCGAAGCGGTCCGCGATGTCTACGGAACCGACCTGCCTCATTTCTTCAAATACGTCTCGGATGGTGACGAAAGCGCTGAACCGACATTGGAACGTTGGAAGCACGATTCATCCGACCTGCAACTGACCATGAATGTTCCAGCGGGAACCGGCGACTGGTTCGGCAGTTGGCACGGTGACGCCGAATCTCAGCCGGACCTCTACTGCTCCGAAGACGCCACCAGCGGTAGGATGGTCGAACTTATCGAGCAACGGCGGCCCGCCCTCATGCTCTGTCACTGGCCGGGCATGTATTGCCACGGCAGCAAAACAGGATTCCAGGCTTTCCAACGTGTCGTTCTTTCGCTGGCAGCACGCTTCAAAGAGGAAACATACTGGATGAAGGTGAGCGACATTGGTCGCTACTGGGCCGCTAAGGAATTGACGAGGGTAACCACGCCCACTCCCAGTGAATTCAACTTCAATACGCCGTTTGGTAGTGCAGATTTTACTGTCGAATTTGACCAACGCCTGAACCAGCCAGTCCATGTTGTTGGAAACAAGACGACCACTCTGGAACAGGTGAACCGCAAGCAGGATCTCGTCGCTGGTTCGTACTTCCAGACTGACTCAGGCACCATTGTGTGCTTCGATCTACCGAAAGGTGACAGCATTATTCGGGGTATAACGCAGTAAGTGGATCTGCCTTTGGCGGTACTATTTCCCGCAATTCCGTTGCAGATTGTCTCTTTGCCGGGGAAGATGATTCGCTCACCCCCTACCACCCCTTTTGGATACTCCTCCCTTGCATACTCTCCTGCTGCTCTCGGCGCTGGTTGCCGATCCCGGAATTGAATCACTCACCTATCAGGGAGAACTCAGCCAGGTTGAACGTGGCCAACAGACAGCCGTCGTCAAAGAATTCACTGCGGAATGTTTCCTCAGCGAACAAGCCGGCGCCGTCAACGCCACGACACTCATTCAGGAATCGACATCACGGCTTCCCTGGGCCGAACTGGTCACGTGGCAAAGCTCAGTGAATACCACCGACCTTGCTCCTGCGTTTGGGTATCGCCACATGGAGAAACTGTATGCCGTGACCGGGATGTTTCCATTGCTGGCATCGCCCGAACCGTTGCAAAAGGGGCTGGAATGGAAATCGGGTCCGGGCAGTTTCGAGGTCGTCGGTGAAGAGATGGTGGGTGATGTGAAATGCTGGGTCGTTGAAAGCGTGACCGGCCCCGCCCGCAAGCATCAAATCTTCGTGCAGCAAGACCGGCCCGTGGTGGAACGGCTCAAGCAAACCGTGTTCATGGGTCAAGGTGACCGGTTCGAACTGACCCTGCAACGGACGAAGTCCGAAGTCCTGCCCGCGGAATCTGCGACCAAAACTCTCAACGCCATGCTGCACTTGCAGGCGATGAAAGAGTCTCTCGAACGCGATCCTTACGACCGCACAGCGGACATCACCCCACAGTCAACAGCGATAGCCCAGGAACAAATTGAAGAACTGGCGGCCTCGGTCAAGGGGACCCGATTCGAGAATTACGTGGCTTCGATTTCACGAGACTTGGGCAACCGTGCACAACGCGACATGGAAGTGTCGGAACTGAGAGACAAGTTCGTCGGGCAACCCGCCCCGCCGTTTACGCTGACGCAACTTGGCGGCGAGCCCGTTCCTGTTGAAAGTCTGGCCGGAAAAGTTGTGGTGCTGCATTTCTGGACCTATCAGGAAAAGCCGCTGGAACAGCCGTACGGTCAAATTGGCTACCTCGATTTCCTCGCGACTCGCTTCCGCGACAAACCAGTCGCCGTGCTGGGTGTGGCAGTCGACAATCGCCTCGCTTCGCCAGAATCGCGCACTGCTGTTGTCCGTTCCATCAAACGACTGACCTCATTCATGAAGACCGGTTACGAAGTCACCCTCGACACACGGAACGCACTCAACCAGTTCGGCAATCCCACTCGTCTCGGTGCAGAACTACCGCTGTGGGTGATTTTGGACCAAAACGGCAAAGTCGTTCACTATCATTCTGGCTACTACGAAATCGACAATCAACGCGGCCTGAAAGAACTTGATGAACTCATTGCGGGCCTGCTGGAAAAGTAAGAACTCAGTTCGACCGCGCAGGAAGGACCGCCCATGTTTTTTCGTGTGACTCTCTTCCTCGTTTTGTTCGGTGGCATTGTAATTGCCGACGATCAGCGGCCAAACATTCTGTTCATCCTGGGGGATAACTGGTCGGCACCGCATGTTGGTGCAATGGGGGACAAAACAGTCCGAACTCCCGTTTTCGACCGACTGGCGAAAGAAGGCGTACTGTTTGAGAACGCGTTTTGTCCGGTCCCTTCCTGTTCTCCCACGCGGAGTTGTTTGCTCACGGGACGTCCTTCTCACCAACTTCGCGAAGGAGCCAATTTGTGGGGGAGCTTTCCGGGTGAATTCACGCCATTCCCCGATTTGCTGGAACGAGTCGGATACGATGTCGGTTTCTGTTCTAAAGGTTGGAGCCCCGGCAAGTACCTGGAGTTTGGACACGCACGAAATCCTGCGGGAACAGACTACAACGTTGCGAGGAACACGCGTCAAAACATGACGCGTGACGAATGGCAGTTCGCGGGATTCCAGAATTTTCTTGACCAACGCGATCAACGGAAGCCGTTCTTTTTCTGGTTGGGTTTGATTAATCCCAGCCGACCAACATGGCAGGATGAACAGGGAATCGACCGGGGACTTGATCCCGCAACGGTTGAAGTTCCCCCCTGGCTGCCTGATGTTCCGGAAGTGCGGATGCACCTGCTCGATTACTATGCGTCGGTCGAACGACTGGATGACATGGCCGGCGAAGCGCTAAGACTGCTCGAAGAGCAGGGGGCACTGAAGAGCACTATTGTCGTGTACACCGGTGACAACGGATGGCAATTGCCACGCGGTCTTGCCAACGTTTATGACGGCGGCAGTCATGTGCCATTGGTCGTCAAGCTGCCAGATTCGCACCAAAATGCACCACGGGGACTGCGTCGCCAGGAGTTTGTCTCGCTGACCGATTTGTGCCCCACGTTTCTGGAATGGGCTGGTGCGACTATCCGGGACAACGTCACTGCAACGAGCATTCACCCCCTTTTGATATCCAAAGAGGTCGACACAACACGAGACGGTGTCTTCCTGGAACGTGAACGACATGCCAATGTGCGCGAGGGAGATCTCGGATATCCCATGCGTGCCATTCGCACGAAACGGTTTCTCTACATCCACAATTTGAAACCGGAACGCTGGCCTGCAGGTGATCCCGAATTATGGTTTGCGGTCGGCCCCTATGGAGACGTTGACGACTCACCGACCAAACAGTTCCTGTTGAAACATCGCAGCGACCCAGAGTACAGCGCACTGTTTGACTTGGCCTTCGCCAAAAGGCCAGCGGAAGAACTTTACGACCTGGATCAGGACCCCGGCCAAATGCGGAATGTCGCCGATCTGCCAGAATACGCTGAGACCCTAGGTTCCTTACGCAAACGGGTGAAGGACTGGCAAACCGCGACGAATGATCCCCGCTGCGATTCGGCCAACAACAGCTTCGACGAATATCCTTATTACGGACCCCGCTTCCAGCAAAAGTGATGATTCTGCAGGCGGTTTCGAAGTCATCTCGACCTGTTTGGCCATGCGACGTACTCTCTCGCTGTGCCCCAGGATTTCATGAGATACCGTCGTAATTATGTCACGAATTGTCCTCGTCGAAGACGACATCTGTTCCCGCTTCTCGCCGTTGACGCTATTGCGACCAGTCTTTGAGCTGCGCTGTGGTCATTTCACCGTGCGCGAACGCCTTGAATGTCTGACACCTACTGCTGAATTGGGCGTGTTGATTCGCGAACACTTGCAGCCCGTCTACGCCCAGGAACATCCCGGCATTGCGGTCAATGATTCTGCGTTCGGTGCCGCAGAGGAGACGCTGTACTTCAACGGTCGCTGGCTGTGTGATGCGAATTCCTTTGCAGTCGTTTCCGAACTGGCACCAGGATCAGTCGCGGTCCTGGATGGCCAATGGGTCGCAGTTCGCGCATCGAAAGGCACGACACTCGCCACCGCAAATGATGTCGCCGAATATGCGCAGCAGGCAACTCCTACTCGAGCAATCGGGAAACTATTGGAATTTCCCTGGGAGTTGATTGAACAAAACGCCTCACAAATTACTGCCGACTTTGAATTGCGACCGCGTGACGTTGTCAGCCAAAGCAATTTGGATAACCGCGTGGCCATCCTGGGCGACAGCGACCAAGTGTTTATTCATCCCACGGCCAGTATTGATCCCTTCGTCGTCATTGATGCACGTCACGGTCCGGTCTGGATTGACGAAGGAGCAAGGATACAGGCATTCACTCGGCTGGAAGGTCCCTGTTTCGTGGGACGTGAATCACAGTTGTTTCGGGCGAATGTTCGGGAAGGATGCAGTATTGGGCCCGTCTGCCGCGTGGGTGGAGAAATCGAGGAATCGATTATTCACGGCTACGCCAACAAGTATCACGACGGATTCCTAGGCCACGCCTATATCTGCCCGTGGGTCAATCTCGGCGCCAACACCATCAACAGCGACCTGAAGAACGACTACTCCAGCGTCAAATTGATGGTCGATGGCGAAATGCGTGACACCGGGTCGACGAAAGTTGGCTGCTTCATTGGTGACCACACCAAAACGGCACTTTCCAGCCTGTTCAACACGGGAAGTTCCGTCGGCATTATGAGTTTGATTTTGCCCGGCGGCGAATTATTGCCCAAGGTCATTCCGTCATTTACTCGAATCTGGCACGGGCAGCTGGAAGTGAATCCTACAACCCTGGAGGCGGGTATTGCTTCAGCAAGGATGGCAATGGGACGCCGCAATCAGGAGTTAACTTCCGAGGCGGAAGACTTACTACGGGTTGTTTATCAGCAGACCGAAGCCGAACGCACAAAGGCACTTGAGCGCCGGCGCAGTCGATAGACATCGCATCAACACTGAGTCATGTACGTGTCTTGAGAAGAAAGTTCTGCCTTCATGCTGGCACGATTCTTGGCTAGACTATTCCAAAGGGATTTCGTCAAACAGTTTAAGGCTACGGGTAGAGTTCATCATGACACAGCAGGACACACCGGTCGGGAAAATCCTCGTTGCCGACGATAACGAGCCGAATCGTGAACTCTTGGAAGCGTATTTGAGTGACGACGGGCACGAAATCCTGATGGCCGTCGACGGTCGTGAAACCATTGACATTGCGACAAAAGAGCAGCCTGACCTCATTCTGCTCGACGTCATGATGCCCAAGCTGAGTGGGTATGAAGTCTGCCAGACACTAAAGGCGAACGAAGCCACTCGGGATATTCCCATTCTCATGGTGACCGCACTGAAGGAACCTGCGGATATTGAAAAAGCCATTGCAGCCGGGACTGATGATTTTCTCACGAAGCCGGTGCATCGTCTCGAGTTGAAAACACGCGTTCGATCACTGCTGAAAGTGCGACACCTGACCAACGAACGTGACCGATTGCTGGCGTACTTGGCCGACGTGGACGCCGCCTCGAACCAGAAGTAAATCAATCCAAACGCGAAAAGCCGCAGGTCTCAATGTGAGATCTGCGGCTTTCTGTTTCTGGTGTAACCACCCGGTGATTGTTAGTTGCCGAACAGGCTACCTGGGTTCATGTTTCCAGGGCGTCCGGAAGGCTTCGGCAGTGGGGCAGATGGACGACCGCCGCCGTTGCTGCCTTGCTGGAACATCATGCGTGCCCCGGGTTTCTCTGACTCCATCCGGAACTGTGCCTTGCATGGAACTTCTGCACCGTAAGTTGCTGTTGGTGAAGCAATCGGTGTGAACTCAACCCAGGCGTAAATTAGCCCCACACCTGGGCGCCAAATTTCCATGGCCGCTTCACGGTTTGGCCCAATCGCCATTTTCGCGTTTTCCATTTCGTAGTGAGACCGTAGCCGGAAAACCTGAACTCCATCGAAGGTCGTACGCAGCAGCACGTCGCCAGGGAAGAGCCGTCCCTCTGCAGAGTAGCCGGGAATGGTGTCCGAGACACGCATACCACCATTGCTTGGCGAGGCATACACACCAACCAACAGGCCGGATTTCACACTACTGAAGTCCTGACCGTTCACTGTCGCTGCGGTGACCAAAACTGCGAGAGCTGCGATTGAAGTTGTGAGGCGTGACATGGTTTTGTCCTTCCGTCTTGGGAGTTTTGAGTTGATCGCAAAGTGCTGATCGTCTTGATGCCTTTACTAAAGGCACGGACCGTGCCAGTTTTATGGCCAACACCCGCAAACAACCGTAACAACTGTTAATAACACGCCTTACGGCCACGTCCGACATGCATCGCCAGTTCACAATCGCGCCATCCACATGAATCACTCGACATCAATCTGACGTCGCTTCGGCAAATTGTGCCGTATCAATTCCGTTCCGGAGACCACTTCTCCGGCGCTTGCAATTCCGATACGTGTCGATTTCCGGACCGCAAGCTCGACGAAAACGCCTCATTTCGGTTGTTGGCCCCGGCATTGAGGCACGTATGATTGGACGGAAGCGGAATCGACCAGATCGCTGCGCGGTCAATGTCCGCAACTGGATGCCTGTGACATGGAATACCTATTCAGCCCAAGCCTTCCCGCGGTTGACGAAATCCCGGCTGCACTCGACGACGGACTGTCGAACAGCCAAACTGTGAGAATTCGACTTTATTCATCGAGGGTCTTCGCATGCGATTAATCATGGCATTCGCATTGTGCCTCGCGTCCTCTGTCGCGCTGGGGCAGGAGAGCCCGTTTCTATTGCGCGGTCTAGAGCACTTACAACACGGCCGCTACGACGAAGCCCGTGAATCATTTGACGAAGTAGAACTCGATACAGAAACAACTCCGGAAGAGCGCATTCTGCTCGTAGTTGGTAGATGTCGGAGTTTCGTGGAGCAGGGGGAGTGGGACAAAGCGATTTCCATCGCACGAGCGGGTGTGGAAAAACATCGTGAATCATCGCGACTCTGGGCACTGCTGGCTGAATGTCAGTTCGAGACTGGAAAATCAACCGAGGCCGCCCGCAGTGTAAAACAGGCGCTCGACCTCGACTCACAGCAACCCAACGCGGTCCTCATTTATGCGCACCTGTTGACGGAAGCGGGACGCTACGACGAAGCGGTTGATCAATACCGCTGGTTTGTTCGGCACTACAATCGAACACAGCCTGACGACGCCGAAACGCTCGTGACCATTGGCGAAGGCGCCGCACAGTACGCCCGCTGGAAGGGCGTTTCCGATGTCTTCAAATTCCTGGTGAACACACTCTGTGCCGATGCGAGAAAAGCATCACCCGACTTCTGGCAGGCTTACGTACTTTCCGGTGATCTCCTCATGGAAAAGTACAATCGCAAGCAGGCGGTTCCCGAGTATCACGCAGCGCTGGCGATTAACCCCAATTGTGCCGCCGCCCATGTCGGACTGGGACAGGTGGAACTGACCGAAAACCGATTGCAGTCCGCCGATGAATTTGCAGATGCTGCAATCGAAGCGAATGCTCACTGTATTCCCGCGTTGCTGCTGAAGGCCGACATAGCGCTCATCAGTGATGATCACGCGGCGGCCCGTCCGTTCATTGAACGGGCTCTGGAAGTGAACCCGAACAATCAACATGCACTGGCACGACTCGCTGTGTGCCAACTGCGGGATGTTGGCATCCCGGAAAATGACGCTTTGCAGGCAGTCCTCTCACACCTCGATGACCCCAAGGCCTGGAACGGTGTTCAGGACGAAGACTTTGGAAAGACGCTTTCACGCCTGCTGGAATTGAATCCCAAGCCAGGATTATTCCTCGCAGATGTTGGCAACTTCCTCGACTCGGGCCGCAAGTTCGACGCGGCCAAACTGTTTTATCAGGCAGCAATTGAAACCATGCCGCAGTTGTCGGGTCCGAAAACTGCGCTGGGACTGCTCTACATGCGAACCGGTGAACTGGGCAAAGCGCAAGAGATTCTGGACGCTGCTTTTGACGCCGACCGTTTTCACGTTCGCGTCAGCAATATGCGGAAACTGTTGGAGGTGCTGAACACGTATGTGCTCATTGAGTCGCCGCATTTCGTCATCCACTGCGATCCCAGCGAACGGGCACTCGGTCAGGAAATGTCCGCCTACCTGGAGAGCATTTACGACGAACTGACCAAAACCTACGAATACGAGCCACCCACGCGGACACACTTCGAAATCTACAGTGACGCCAAAGATCAAAACGCACACGCCTGGTTCAGTACCCGCATGAGTGGCCTTCCCTGGATCCAAACCATTGGGGCCTCAACCGGCATGATTGTCGCGCTCGCCAGTCCCGAAAAGACGCAGGAGAAATACAATTGGGCCCGTGTTCTCAAACACGAGTTTGTGCACATTCTGACCTTGCAGAAGACCGGCTTCGCCATGCCGCACTGGTATACAGAAGCGCTCGCCGTCACGAGTGAAGGTGATCAAATCCCCGAGGCGTGGTACGACTTACTTATCCAACGAGTCGCATCTGGCGACACATACAATCTCGCCACGCTGAATCAAGGATTTCAGCGACCCAAATCGCGCGATGATTGGACCATGGCTTACTGCCAAAGTCGCTTTTATGCGAAGTACTTCACTGATGAATTCGGCCGCGACGCACTCACACGCCTCACACGTGCCTACGCTTCAGGAATGACAACCGAAGAGGCCATCCCCAGTATCTTCGGCGTCAATGTCGAAGATGTCGAGGAGGGTTACGCGAAGTTCTTGACGGAGACAGCTGAAGAATTCGCGAAAGGCCGATTGCCCTCGGCCCCCAATTTGACGCTGGCAGAAGCCGCCGTGCATGAGAATCCACAGAACGCCACCGCTCAAGGACAGCTCGCGTATGCCCTGATTTCGCGACGACAGATTCGTGAAGGATTCGTCGCCGCCGAGAAAGCACATGAGCTTGATCCTGCCGAACCAGTCTCGGCAACTTTCCTCGCACGCAGAGCACTTGTGGAGCGGGAAACTGAAAAAGCCATTACTTTGCTCGAAGGTGCACTCGACGAAGACTCGCCCAATGCCTTGTTGCTCGACGCATACATCGAAGCCGCCATGCGGGACAACGATCCAGAGCTGGCAGAGAAGTTGGCGGGGCAACTGGTCAAATTATACCCCCTCGAAATCAGCTACGTGAAAGACCTCATCCTCGCCAAGACGGCCAACGGTCGTCCCGATGAGGAGATAAAGCCGCTGCTGGAACAGGTTGCCGCACGTGACGTCGATGACGCTCCTGTGCGCAAACGCCTCACGCGGCTGGCACTGGCAGCCAAGGACTTTGAAAGTGCTTCGAAGTGGGGCAACGAGGCACTGTTCATTGATACGCTCGACGCAGAAATCCAGCGAGCAGTTGCCGAAGCCGCCTATCAGTTGCGTGACTTTGAGCGGGCAGCACGTGCCTTCCTTGTACTGGAAACGTTGGGTAGCCTGACCGACGTTGATCGACTGCAGTATGCAAAAGCGATGAAACGCGCGGGACAAAAGTCCTCTGCTCGCAAATTGCTGCTTGAGATACCCTCAGATTCAGAGCAGTACCGGGAAGCGCAAACAGAACTCAAACTGCTCGACGCGGGCCGGTAGTCGGCCGTCTCGTTTAGGAATGTCTGTGCCACCGCTCTTTGAAACTGCCTCTAGTGTTCTGATGCCGGCACAAATTCCGTGCGGCATTTGGGCAGACTTTCCAGAAACTTCTTGCCGTAGGCTTTCGTCTGAATTCTGGGATCAAGCAGAATCACTTCTCCCACATCATCTTTCGTACGAATGAGCCGGCCAAATCCCTGGCGCAGTTTGATGGCCGCTTCGGGTATTTGATACTCAACGAAAGGGTTTCCTCCGTTCTGCCGAATCCTCTCGATACGCGCTTCCAACAAAGGATGGTCGGGCACACTGAATGGCAGCTTCGTTATGATGACGCTCGACAGCGCGTTGCCTGGCACATCAACGCCTTGCCAGAACGTTTCGGTGCCAAACAGAATGGCCTGACCATCTTCGCGAAAACGGGACAGGAGTCGGGTACGGTCCAGCCCTGTTCCCTGACACAGCAGCAACCGATTCTGCTCCGCACACCAAGCGGTGAGTTGTTCGGCACATTCCCGCAACATGCGGTAACTGGTGAACAGCACAAATGTCCCGCCGTTTGTTTCGGCCACGTGCTGACGAATGCGACTGCAGACGGCGGCGTTGTAGGCCCTTGGCTCTTCCGAAGGATTCGGCATGCTCGTCGGCAGGACGAGTCGCACCTGTTTTTCAAAATCGAACGGTGAGCCGAGTTTCAATTCATTGGCTTTCGTCAGCCCAATTCGTTTCTTAAAGAAACTGAAATCCTGTTTCCCTACCGACAACGTCGCACTGGTCAGAATGACGGAATTCACCTGGCCGAACAGTTCGTCTCGCAGTCGTGGACCAACGTCAATGGGTGACGACATCAACTGCACATTGCGGCGACGTCCACCGGTCTCTTCGACCCAGTACACGGCGTCTTCTTCGCGCTGTTTGAGCCAGTCGTTCAGCGAGTATCCCAACAGGTCGAGGCGATCACACGAACTCTTCAGTTCCAACGCACGTTCTTCGGAATCGAGTTTCTCCGCATAATTCCGAATCATCCGGGAGAGTTCATGCAGTTCAGTCGAGACGGGATTCGCAATGTCGAGTTGTTCACGAACTCGCCCATTCTTGGATGATCCCTCTTCCTTCCATTCCGAGACCTGTTGGAACAGATCGTCTGTCAAGAATCGTAAACGGCTGACAAGCTGTTGCGCGGGGACAAGATTGTGCTGATACAGCAGTCCCCGTTGCGTGCGGTCATTGCAGAGCTTGTTGAATAGAAAACTGAACTGCCCGCTGGTGACGGACATCCCCAGGTGTGCCGCCGCAACATCTTCGAGCGTATGCGCTTCATCGAAAATGGCGACGTCGTAATCGGGAAGAACACTCGCTCCTTCTCGACGAAGTGCAAGATCGGAGAAAAACAATGCGTGATTCACCACCAGGATGTCAGCATTCCAGACGCGGCGTCGGGCCCGGTAGTAGAAGCAGTCGTTATAGGTCGTGCATTTGCGTCCCATGCAGTTCCCATGCTCGCTGCGTACTTCATCCCAGACCTGCGGTACGGGTTTGAAATCGAGGTCGGCGAGAGTTCCGTCATATGATTTGGCGGCCCACTCACGAAGTGCCGTCAGTTGACGCGACTCTTCTGTGTCGAATAGGGAGCGACCCTTCTCATTGGCCAGTGCCAACCGCCTCAGGCTGAGATAGTTCCCCCGACCCTTGACCAGCACTGCCGAGAACTCCACAGGCAGCACGGCATTGAGAAACGGAATGTCACGCTGAATGAGTTGTTCCTGCAGACTGATGGTGTGCGTGCTGATAACAACCTTTTGTGACTTTCCTTCTTCGGACGCTTTTTGAGTCGCCGCGAGAATTGCCGGGACGAGATAGGCAAAGCTCTTCCCGACTCCCGTGCCGGCTTCGACAATGAGGTGTTCTGAATTTTGAATGGCGGACCGTACGGCGTCAGCCATTTCGATTTGTTCAGGGCGCGATTCGTAGCGTTCGAGTCGGCGGGAAATTAATCCCTCCGCTTGCAGAACGTCGGACGGTGTGAGACTCATCCATCTTTCCTGGCAAAGCCAATCAGACACGTATCATCACGCAGCGCACTTCCTCCACTGAACTCATCGACCTCCTCGACAATCGAGTCAATCAAATCAGCGACGGACCCGCTTTGATTGGCCACGGCTTTCTCCAGTCGTGCACGACCGAAGATTTTCCGACTGTCAGACATCGCTTCACTGACACCGTCGGTATAGGCAATGACCGTTGATCCTGGCGGCAGCGTGGCCTTCGTCATGGAGTATTGCTGTTCGGGAAGAATTCCAAGAGGAAGATTCGACTGTCCTTCTCCCAACGTCGAAATGGTTCCATCTTTAAGTCGCAGGATGGGCGTCAGGTGTCCCGCGTTCACAATGGTGACTTCGTGGGTTTTGATATTCAGTTGAAGCGCCAGGAACGTAATAAACCGATGCCCCAGCCCCGTCCCGCTGATTTCAACATTCAGTCCGGTAATTGCCTTGTCGAGTCCGTCCTGCGTCAGTACCTGGAACCTCGTTGAGGAATAGAGCCGGGCCATCAGAAGCGCCGCTGGAATTCCTTTGCCGGCGACGTCACCAATTGCAATGACCAGTTGATCGTTCGGCAGTCTGATGTAATCGAAGTAATCACCACCGACGCGCTGTGCAGCTTCGTAGTAGTCGGCAAACTCGTAGCCCTCGATGTCTGGTCGCGATTTCGGGAGAAATCCAAGTTGCACCTGAGTCGCGAATTCCAAATCGCGTTCCAGTTCGCGACGCTTGAGCGCTTCTTCATGCAGGCGCGCATTGACAATTTTCATCGACGCCTGACTGGCCAGCGTCACCAACAGATCGAGATCGTCCGGCTTGAAGGAGTGTTTGGCGTCTCGGGTCACAATTTGGATAACGCCCAGTCCCTCCTCTTCCTCATCTTGCGTGACCAGCGGGACACACATCATGGATCGTATCCGCATTTTCGACAGCGCGGCACTCCCCTTGAAACGCGTATCGTCCGGAACACTCTCGCTGAGAATGGCTTCCTTTGTTTGCAGTGCATGCCGCACCACCGTCATGCTGATGGCAACGGCATCGGCCTCTTGATCACCACGCGAACGACTTGCCTTGAGTCTCAGCCGAGCGCTCTTGGAGTCCCCGTCACGCAGCAGAACAAATCCCTGCTCTGTCTGCGGAAAAATGCTGAAGAGTGTTTCCAGCAGCTTCGGCAACACTTCGTCGATGCCGAGTTGGCGATTCAACGCACGCGTAATTGCGAGGACACCCCGCAATTTCACATTCGGGTCGATGCGTGACAGTGAAGAGTCTTCCGCTGTAACCCGCCGGGTGGAAGTACCAGAATCGAAATCCTCGGCCGGAAGTTGTGCTTCGGGAAGGACGAAAATTCGGCTCTCGTCTTCCACGCCTTCCGGTCCCGAAAGAGCGCTTAGATCGACTGTTTCGCCGACCACCATTGGAATCGAGGCGTCGGTTTTCGGTAATGGCTCGGTCACCAGATCCTTGAATGACAACACGACTTCACAGAGTCGAATTTCGTCACCGTTCCGTAATGGCACTCGCCCTTCAATACGCTCGCCGTTCAGATAGCAGCCGTTTCTACTCCGCAAATCTTCGAGTGCATACTGGCCATGATCTTCCAGAATTTGTGCATGCTGGCGACTCACGGCTCCGTTTCTCAGGACAACCGTGCAGTTTGGATGACGTCCAATGACTGTACGCGCCCCTTCCAACGGATACTGCGTACCGATGTCACCTCCCTGAACAACTTCCAAGACAGCCATGGCATACCTCTCGTTTCGCTGGCAAGCGAAATCTTCCCGGCGTTCAACTCGCCCCACATTCTACTGAAGGAGAGTGTGCAAATCATGTCGATACCGCGTGCATTTCCCACTCACTTTGATTTCACCCTAGGAACTGCTGAAGGGCCTGTGTCAGCAACCACCGACTTTCTCCACTATTCGGCGACAGTTCACGCACAGTCTGTCATCAGGTTTTCGACGCGGACGGACGGGTGGTCATTGGCAATAACCTGCAAGACGCCTTACACTTCGGCTCGTAGCAATCCAACTGTCAACAGAAAACTGCTTCCTCTGAAACGACTACTTCTATTTTTTAATGGAAGTAATTTGATTCAACCTCGGATGCTCTTTGCTGTTGGTAACACTTCACTTGTCTGCAGACAGCCATGAAACTGAGTGTCTCTCGAAGCGAACTCGCCACAGCCTTCCAAATTGTTGGAGGAGCTGTTCCATCCCGTACTACCAAAGACATCCTTCGCAATGCGAAGTTATCGGTCAAGGATGGAATTGCCACACTCATGGGAACCGATCAGGAAGTTGGAATTCGTTACCAGCTTCCGGAAGTTCAAACCGACTCAGTAGGCGAAGTACTCCTGCCGCCCCAACGTATGGTGGCCATTCTTCGCGAAGCCCAGGACGACACCATTCACATTGAAGTGACTGATGACTCGCTATGGGTACGTTCCGGACAGAGTGAATTCCAGTTGTCCGTCGAAAACCCCGCCGAGTTTTCGGATGTGCCTGAGTTTCAGGAAAGCGATTACTACGTTCTTCAGGGACGTGCTCTGAAGCTGGGTGTGCAACGCACGATTTTTGCCACCGATCCTGAAAGCCTTCGCTATGCCTTGGGCGGTATCAAACTCGAGTTGTCACATGAAAACGTGACTTTGGCGGCTACCGACAGCCGTCGACTGGCGGTCTATAAGACATCCTGCGGGGCACATGGTTCCGTCAGCGAAGAAGTGGGCGAGCCGGTCATTCCTTCCAAGGCAATGACTTTGATTGACCGCAGTATTCATGAAGATGATCAGGAAGTGCGCATTGCGGTGCATCAGAACGATGTGCTCATCCAGAGTGGATTGTCCACCATATTTGCCCGTCTGGTTGAAGGAAGGTTTCCCCGTTATCAGGACGTCATGCCCACGGAGTTTGGTATTTCCATCGAACTGGTGGTGGGGCCGTTCTACTCTGCTGTACGTCAGGCCATGATTGTCATGAACGAGGAGAGTCACGGCGTTGACTTCTCATTCTCTGAAGGGACGCTCACGCTCACCAGCCGCGGAGCTGCCGTTGGTTCCTCGAAAATCGAATTGCCCATTGGTTACGACGGCGATGATTTCATGGTGACGTTTGATCCCAAGTACATTGCGGACTTTTTGAAAGTCCTTGATCCCGTTTCGCCATTGTCGCTTAATCTGGTGGATCCCAATTCGGCAGTCGTGTTCCGTTCAGGGGACAACTACACGTACGTTGTCATGCCGCTCTCGAATGACGACCGGAATTGAGAACTGACATCGGATTGCCAATATGACCATCCAAGTTTCCTGCCCAGACTGCGGAATGGCGTACGAGGTTCCGGACGAAAAATCCGGGAAGAAGTTCCGCTGCAAGCAATGCCAAGCGATTGTGTCCATCCCAGAGGGAGACAAACCGTCAGGAGGGAGCGGTGCCTGGGACGAGGATGACGATCCCTATGGTGATGACGATGGAATTCCCAATCCCGTTTCGAGGCGGCGATCGGGGAGTTCACGCTCTGGAAATCGCCGACGTCGTTCGCGATCGTCTGGCGGCGGAGATGGGACAACAGCGCCAGCCATTGCACTTTATGTCGTAGCTGGCCTGTCGATTGTCTGGTGGCTGTTCTTCATGTTCACCATTCTGATCTCCGATCCAGGTGATGCGCCACCGGATATGAGTCATGAAGAGTACATGACCATTAATTTCGTATTTGGAGGACTGCAAATACTCATTCACGGACTCATTTTCTTTGGGGCCTATCAACTGCATTCGCGCCGGTCGAAAGCAATGGCTATGACAGCAGCAATCATTTGTTGTATTCCCTGCTGCTCCCCCTGCATGATTATAGGCATTCCGTTCGGAATTTGGGCATTGGTTGCGATCAGCAGCGACCCGGATTTCACCTGACGACTGAGAAGCGTCAGGTTGAAGATTTTGTGGAGCTAAGAAAGCGGCCGCCGCTAATAAACATACCGTTTTCACAGGGACGGCACCATTCCACATGGACGCGGTATTCGAATTCGCGTGTTTCACTGGCCATGCGGACGGTGACTTCGCCCGACTGCAAAAACCCTTTGTGCATCAGGCCAATTCCGAAACGGCTGATTTCCCGCGTCATTGCACTGACCGTGTTGCCGCGATCCGTTTGAATTTCCGCGGGCACGGACAAATCGAGACGTTCCGCAGCACGTTGATGAGTACCGTCGTTTGACTTGCCAATGCTTTCCAGGATTTTCCGAAGCTCATCGAGTGTGGGTCGGCTCCAAGGGTCAGCGGACATGGGGAAAGACTCCAGAGGGGTATGTGAATTGAGGCATCAGCCTTGTGATTTCAAAATGCAACGTTAGAAAACCTTAGTACAAGATTCCCGACGGGTCGGTCTCGCTCTCCAGGCAAGCTCGTCAGAAGGATTCGTTTTCCGCAACATTCCCTGCAATTCGCTTTGTTGGAATAATCGGACCGATGCTGTTCGCATTGTTGAGTCATTCAGGAAGTTGATTCTCGCGTTTTTTAGGTTGCCGCAGCAGCAGGTCCAAACAGAGGTTGAAGCAACGTGTCGTTGATTACGCTGAAAAGTCGTCGTGAAATTGGACTCATGCGTGCCGCAGGCCATGTGGTTGCCGGGGCACACGCTGTGGCTCGTGAAATGCTTGTTCCGGGAGTAACGACACAGGAAATTGACAATGCGGTCGAGGAATTCTTTCGAAAAGAGAAGGTGACGTCACTGTTCAAAGGATTCCCTGGCCAGGTCCCCTATCCGGCGGTGACCTGCATTTCGATTAACGAACAAATTGTGCATGGCATTCCGGGCGGAAGGCGACTGGAAGAAGGGGATATTGTCAGCCTCGATACTGCTTGCCGAAAAGACCGCTGGTGCGGTGATTCGGCCTGGACGTATGCCATTGGAGAAGTCTCCGCAGAAAAGCAGAAGCTCATGGAAGTTGGTGAACAGTCTCTTGCCCTGACCATTGAAGCGTTGAAGACCGAGAAGCGCTGGTCGGATGTTGCTCAACGCATGATGGACTTAGTCAAGCAGGCGGGGTTCTCGCTCGTCGACCAGTTCGTGGGCCACGGCATTGGGCAGGAAATGCACGAACCGCCCCAGGTTCCCAACTTCTTTTCAAAGAAGACTCGCGCTGACGACTTCGAAATTCAGCCGGGTCTGGTGCTGGCGATTGAACCCATGATTAACGCCGGCACGAAGAATGTACGAATTCTCGCTGATCATTGGACTGCGGTAACCACTGACGGACGTCCCAGTGTCCATTTCGAACACACAGTTGCCATCACGTCGAACGGCCCCGAAATCCTGACCGCAGGCGTTGGTGATCCCAACTTCGTCTACTCACCATAGTTCACACCTTATGCGTTCTTGTGAACTTCATGATGTGTGCCATCCCATGAAAGAGTTGTGACGGCCTCATCTACGACCGTTTCAATATGGACGGGGCGTGACCAAATGAGTTGTAGGTTCTGCAGACATGCCTGGGCGTAGTCTTGCTTCAACTCAATCCCCTGGTAGTCGTGCCGCAGGTACAGTTCGCCCCGGTTCCTGTAATTGCCGTCCAGGACGTAAATGAATGGACGACCATGGTTGGTGAGGCTCGTCAGCAACTGTTGCTTGATTTGCTGAAACTCGCGTGATTTGATTTCGTAATTCCCTGAGTCGTCGTTGTACGCAAACATGAAGAAGCGGTTGCGACGGCAGAAGTCTTCGGTAAGAAACGTGTCGATGAACGTAATGTCGTTATGCACTCGTCGCACTTCGAAAATCTTGTCACGCCCCTCTCCGGCCTGAGTGTCCCAATTGTGACGAATGTCGTCATTGTCACATGCTTCCCATTCGGCGCCATGCTGTCCTTTGTTCCAGCGTTCTTCGATGTCCCGGAACAGTTCAATGCCGATTTTGTAAGGATTCAGTCGCGTCGGACTCATGGCCATGGTGCCGGAATGATGGTCGGCATACTCAATGACTTCCGCGTCTGTGAGGCCATGCTTGGTCATAATGGTGGAGTGCCAGTAGCTGGCCCAACCCTCATTCATAATCTTGGTTTGCCCCTGAGGCGCGAAGTAATAAGCCTCATCGCGGACAATACTCAGAATGTCCCGCTGCCAGGGTTGCAGCAGTGCAAAGTCGAGCAGGAACTTGAGGACATCGCGTTGTGGTTGTTCGGGGAATGAGCGAGTCGCCGCCGCGTGTTCTTCTTTGGCTCTGCGTTGCTGTTCGTTCCGTTCCATGACATCTGGAGGATTAATGAACGAGTCCATGTATTCTTTGGCCTGGAATTTCCCGCGGGATTCCGGCAGACCTGATTCGGCATCACCATCGCTTCCGCTTGGCTTTTTTGGAGCAGTGAGAGCCGGTTCACGGCGCACAAATGGCGCGTGAGGATCAATTAAGTTCTCCAGGGACAGGCAGGCATCAATGAACTTCTCGACCCGTTCAAATCCGTAACGGTCAATGTGACGATTCACATGTGCCGCATGGTTGGCCATTTGGTCGAGCATTTTGCGGTTGGTCTTCGAGAACCAGGCATTGTTCTTGAAGAAGTCGCAGTGACCATACACGTGTGCTATGACCAGTTTCTGATCGGTTAACGAGTTCGCACTGAGGAGGTAGGCGTAGCAGGGATCGGTGTTGATCACCATTTCGTAGATTTTCGAGAGCCCGTACGTGTAACTCTTCATGAGTTCATCGTACTCGGCACCGAATCGCCAGTGCGGATACCGAATGGGGAACCCACCGTACGCAGCAAACATGCTCAACTCTTCGTAGTCAAGCATTTCGAAAATAGTCTCGAAGAAGTCGAGACCGTATCCCGCGGCGATTTCCTCCATTTGCAGTTGGATTTCGCGGATTTCAGCAGGCAATTCCCGATGCGTCGTAACCGGCATGGCAGTTCCCTCTCTATGAGAAGCCTACGCTGGAGCCGAGTAACAGGTCAAATTTTTTTTCGCAGCGTGAGGTTCGTCAGAAAAATCCCTCCAACAACACAAGTTCCAGCCGCGATGAGGACGCTGGAGAGTTGGTCGCCTCGCAGCAACACGCCCAGAATGACGCCGCAAATGGGTGTGCCGAAACTGAAGACAGATACTTGCGAGGCACCGTGCCGTTTGAGGAGCCAGGCATTAGACGCGAAACAGAATCCTGAGACGAGGACACCGACGTAAAACAGGCCAAACCAGGCAGATGCGGGAGGCATCACGGGTTTGATGTCTTCACAAGCAAAGGCCCAGATGAAGAGTAGCAATGATCCAATGATATCGTGCCACAAAATCAACGTTCCAGTCGGCGCGAAACGGACGGCGTGTTTCGTGTAAATCACTTTGATGGCCAGGATGAGACCACTGCAGGCCAGCACGATGTCACCAAACAGGGTGACTTCATCGAGTGATGAAGATGAATTCGAGGATGACTCCAGCACCAGGAGGAGACAGCCGAATCCCGCTACCAGCAGTCCAAATGTCTGCCACCATCGGAACTGCACCGTCCGGAGAATCCATACTTCGTAAAATGCGACCCAGAAGACATAGCTATTCACCAGCAGCGTCGTGTGGGATGTATTGGAGTACGCAATTCCCACGCAAAACGTGGCAATTTGTGCGAAGTTCAGAAACCCCAGAATGCTGGCACATTGCCAACCGGCTTTATCTGTAATCCAAAGAGGACTGCCTTCAATGCGGCACCAGAGCAGCATGAACACTGAGGCCAGAGCAAATCGAGCACCGCCAACGAAAACAGGGGGCAATGCATCCATGACAAACTGGTTCGCCACGGCATTCCCGCCCCAGAGCAAAACGGTAAACACCACCAGTCCCGTTGAGAAGGGATTGAGCGGTGCATAACCATCTGTTTGTGGACTCGAACTGTCTGCTTCAGAACTGCTCAAAACAACGTCTTATGATTCAAATACGGCGGCGGGACGAAAGTGAGGGAGCGACCAACGGGAGCGGCCCAGCAACTTCAGTGCGTTAGCACTCACCCGGTCAAGGGCTGTGCCCTTGCTAGGCGGTTTTACCTTGGGTGAGTTTCATGAAGGCGGTTTCCATGTCCATGGCTTCTGGTTGGAACATGCGGACTGATGCTCCACAACTGAGCAACTGGTTGAGGAGTTCTTCTGGCGCGAGTGCATCAGCGCGAAGATGCAACGCCACGCGGTCGATTTGTCGATCAGCCTTTTCCACACCTGGGAGCTGTTTGATTTTGGCCATCATTTCATCAGTCAGGTTCATGATCTGCGTATGCACAATTTGCATGAGACTGAGCCGGGAATAAATCTCCTGCAGCGAGCCTTCGGTAATGAGTTGCCCCTGTTCGATGATGCCAATTCGGGTACAGAGTTGAGCGAGTTCATGGAGAATATGGCTCGAAATGATGATGGTTTTCCCCATCCCTTTGAGCGCTTTGAGGAGTTCGCGAACTTCAATTCGGGCTCTGGGATCGAGTCCGCTGGCCGGTTCATCCAGCAGGAGCAGGTCGGGATCATGGAGGAGCACACGTGCCAGGCCGAGTCGTTGTTTCATCCCGCGTGAAAGTGAGTCGACGGCCGACTCGGCCTTGTCGGTGAGATCAGTCAGCATGAGTACGTCGGCGATGGTTTGCTCACGTTGCCGTACCGGAATATCAAACGCTGCGGCGAAGAAATGCAGGTACTCGGCGGCGGTGAGGTCTTCGTAGGTTCCGAAGAAGTCCGGCATGTAGCCGATTTTCTTTCGGATCACCATGGGATTGGCGGGGACGTCAATTCCGTCGATGCGGACGAGTCCGGAGTCGGGCTGCAGCAGCGTGGCGAGAACCTTAATTGTGCTCGACTTGCCGGCTCCGTTGGGTCCAATGAATCCAAAGACTTCCCCTTTGGGGATTTCAAAGGAAACACCGCGAACTGCGTGGACTTTGCCATACGAGACGTTGAGATTCTTGATTTGAACGAATGACATACTGCCCCACGACAATTCCACAGGAACGAATTTCCGCAAATCGAGAGAAGCCACAGTCTAACGCTTCCCCGGCAACTGGTGTATTCTGTACGTCAACGAAGCCAGATTGCAGCAGAGAATTCTCGGTGAGATGTTGGCGACGCAATGTTTTTGAATGTATGTCTGACGTCTTATGAAACTCGACGACGAACTCTGTTACTGTTTTCACGTCCGGAAACGGAAGGTGGTGAACCACTTACGCGTTCACAAACCGTCTCGCGCCAGCCAACTGAGTGATTGCGGTGGCGCCGGAACAGGCTGTGGCTGGTGTGTGCCGTATTTGAAGCGGCTGTTCGAGCAGCATCAAACCGGCAATGTTCCTGAGCAGGACGACATTTCTGTGGCGGAATATGAAAGTGGTCGGGCGGTTCATCTGGCGGAGCAGAAACAGTCGTCAGGTGGAAAGACGGATGTGTGAAAGTGAAAATGCGAACTGAAGGTGAAAAGTTGTGATTACGCGGTTCCTCATCACATGGTCTCGATTTGCGTTCAGCAGTTGGGTTGGCGCAGCTGTCTTGTTCGTGGTGGTCGCTGTTCGAGAAGTCGAACTTGGCGGATTTGAATCGCCCATACGCGATCAGTTGGCTCTACTTCGATTTCCACCGTACTACGCATTTGGATTCACGTTGGTGGGATCGGGCCTTGCCTCATTGTTGTTGGCAACGTTTCTCGGTGAATCAAACAAGAGTTGTTCGGTACTTAAGTCGTGTGGATGCATGCGGTTTCCCATAATTGTTGCAGTGGTCGCTATTGCAATTATGGGGGTCGATTATGTGTGGGTTTATCTCCCGTTGGAGTCGTTGATTACTCCGCCGGGAAGTCCCAAATCGCCAGAATTCATGTCGTTGCACAAAGCGTCGAAGTACATCAACATGGTGCACGTAGGCTTGGCCATGGTCGTGGCGTGGAGATTGAACTGGCCGGTCGCGCCCCGTACGACATCAGTCGACGTCGATTCGAGTCCAAAAGTCGAAGCTTGAATCGCTCCTCAGGTTTCTTGAATCAATGCACATTGAGTTTGATCTGGGCAGTTGCCCGGGGTTTCAGTTGTGGAGTCATTTGTGTCCCAAGGTAGTGAATTTGTCGTCGGCATTGATTTGGGAACAACCAACAGCGTTGTCGCCTATGCTCCGCTGAGCGCAGATGAACCTGTCGTGAGCCTGTTACCAATTCCGCAGTTCGTCGCTCCAGATACCGTGGAAGAGCGCACTTCGCTCCCGTCGTTTCTGTACTTGCCGACGACTGGAGAGGGGCCCTTCGAATTGCCGTGGGGTGAGACATCGGACGGCGTGTGTGGCGAGTATGCGCGACAGAAATCTGCGGAAGTTCCTGATCGAACTGTTGGAGCTGCGAAGTCGTGGCTGTGTCATACGCGGGTGGATCGACACCAGCCAATTCTGCCTTGGAATGCAGATGACGAAGTTCCGAAGGTCTCGCCGGTCGAAGCGTCCCGGCGGTATTTGAAGCATCTCATCCAGGCGTGGGAACACGCTCATCCTGAGGCACCACTGAGTGCTCAACGTGTGGTGCTGACCGTACCGGCGTCGTTCGATGCGAGTGCCCGGGAGTTGACTCGCGAAGCCGCCGTGCAGGCGGGATTGCCTGAGAATTTTGTGCTCATCGAAGAACCGCAGGCCGCTGTTTATTCCTGGCTTGCACAAATGGGTGAGCAGTGGCGGAAGTCGTTGCATGTGGGGGACACGCTTCTCGTCGTCGATGTGGGCGGCGGCACAACCGACCTCACCCTCGTCTCTGTCACTGATGAAGACGGTGAACTTGCCCTGAAACGTGTCGCCGTCGGCAACCACTTGCTCGTCGGTGGCGACAACATGGACCTGGCTCTGGCCCACTATGTGGCCGGTTTGTTCGCAGAAAAAGGGACAAAGCTCGATCCCTGGCAGTCAGTGTCTTTGTGGCACTCCTGTCGTGTGGCGAAAGAAACGTTGCTGGCGGAGGACGGTCCCGCGAAGCACAAGATTTCCATTCTCGGACGCGGACGCAAACTCATTGGCGGCACGGTCTCGGTCGAACTGGAGCGCGACAAAGCGCGAGACATCCTGCTGCAGGGATTCTTTCCCGACAGCAATTTGACTGATCGTCCCGCCAAACGTAGAGGATCGGGCTTTCAGGAACTGGGATTGCCCTACGAAGCGGACCCTGGCATTACGAAACACATCGCCTCCTTCCTCGCACAGCACGGCGAGAGTGAAGATCAGCCCGTCCAGCCGACTGATGTCATGGTGAACGGCGGCGTCTTCAAGTCGACCGCGGTGGGTGAGCAATTGCTGAAGGTGCTGGGAAGCTGGTTCCCGGACGCACCTCCCAAAACATTACAGGGCGAGCGTGACCTCGATCATGCGGTCGCTCGTGGAGCCGCCTACTACGGATGGTCGAAGGTCCACGGAGGCGTCAGGATTCGTGGGGGTACAGCACGTTCCTATTATGTCGGCATCGAATCAGCGGGATTGGCCATTCCGGGCATCCCCCGACCCCTCCGCGCGTTGTGTGTGGTGCCACGCGGGATGGAAGAAGGAACCGAAGCGGACGTGTTGTCTGATGAAATCGGCCTCATTGTTGGCGAGCCAGCCCACTTCCGGTTCTTCAGTTCTTCCATACGAAAAGATGACCAACCCGGAATGCAAATCGATTCCTGGGAGGAAGAAGAAATCGTCGAGACCGATTCACTCGAAGCCACCCTGCCCGCCGAAGCGGGGGACGAAGGTCACTACATGCCCGTCAAGTTCCGCTCTCGAATTACCGAACTCGGCATGTTCGAACTCTGGTGCGTCAGCACCCGCACCGATCAACGCTGGAAACTTGAGTTCAACGTGCGTGAAGATGACGAGTGATGTGGATTGGGTGACCACGAAAGGCACTGAAGACGCGAAAAGTCTTGGACTCGATCCCAACCTCCTTGCATGGGATCGAGGGCCAAGCAAACTCGTCCGTCGAATTGAGTTACCATGTCTTCGGACACATCGCATCAAGCAGGGATTCAAGTGGGACCCCTACGAGTTTCGCCAAACGGATGGCGTTGGGCACGACCCAATATGGCGACACAGAGTCAAATGGATCGTCCGGTTGGGTTTCATTGTAAAGAGCCTCTAGACATGACTCCTCGAAGGTGTACTGTGCGGATTTGATCTTGTCATTGGTTGCAAGCAAACGACCCCGAACGACGTCGCGAAACGCATGACCTGTTGACCACCGATCATCATTCAAGGCAAGTTCCAGAGTAAACGCATTGCTGTCGGCGTCAGGCACCTTGCCCTCAAAGAGCCGAAGCAAGGCCGCGATACTCGCGCCCATCTGGCGGGGGTAGGGTGAAGGCATGTTGTCGAGGTTGCTCAAAAGTTATCTGGGCGAAATCGTGTCGGAAAGCCCGAATCCCTCACCGCGAGGAAGACACACGACGGCCAGATTGATTCTTGAATTGTGCGCTGCCGAGAAGCGGTCAACAAGTCAAAGTAGGCCGGACCGCAGGCCGCGGGTACGTCCGACGAATGGTGGTCGCGCTTCAACTCTCCCTCTCCCCCACGATGGACGAATCAACATTTCTTGGCATTCATTGTGGGGGAGAGGGTCGGGGTGAGGGGGACATCCTTCACGGAATTTACGCTCTGGCAACGCTCGGCCCCCCTCATCTGGCCTGTCGGCCCAATACTGTTCGGCTCAGGATTTGCGTGGTGGGTCGCGGGGTGAGGGGAGATTTAGGTGTTGGTGGAGTTCTTCCAGGGTGGCCCAGCCGCTGAAGTAGTGGCAGAGCATTTCCCAAGTCCGTTTGCTGGGCTTGCTGCCGGTCCACAGGCTAATCAGCAGGGATGCGATGACGGCGGCGTACACCTGCAGCGTCACGCCCGATTCGCAGTGACTCAGCAGGTGTCGGCAACCCAGCACGCATTTCAGCCAGCGGAAGAACAGTTCGATTTGCCAGCGATAACGGTACGCAACCGCAATGAGTTCCGCTGGCAAATCGCGGGCATTGGTCGCCAGAATCCAAACCTGGTCTGGTTCGGTGCCCCGGATTTCGACAATCCGCAATGGTTCCTCCAGTAGCCGGTTGTGCTTTTCCGTGCCCAGTCGCCGCACCAGCAAATCGCGAACGACACCCGCCTGAGAATCTGCGTCAGAGAGTGGCTGTTCTGCCTGGACTTCGAAGGTGGTGTTCTCCTGCACCCGGATGAGAAACCGCACGTTCTGTGCATCAAATTCGCGAAACATGGCGTTGTTCGCGTAGCCCCGATCGGCCACATAGAACCCGCCGGGCTGAACCATGTTCCGCAATTGTTCGCGTTCTGCACCGTTGCCATGCGTCACCGCCACTTCGAGCGGTGCCTGCTCGAACACGCCAAACGCCACGTGCATTTTGATGGCTCGATGTTCGGCATCTTGCCAGAGTGCCCAGGCCATGCGGGGCAACGCCTTGAGCAGGCTGCTATCGACTGCCGTTAGTCCCGCCAGTGCGGCCTGTTGGGCGGGAGGCATAGCTGAGGGTGATGTCCGGGCTTGAGCTGCCAGTTGTGCAATAATCGGTTCAAGCACCGCCGGATCAAACACGCGTGCCGCCTCACTGAGCGATCCCAGCGATGTCGGTTTGACGCCACACAGCTTCTGGACTTTTTCGAGCGTGGTGAACTTCTGCAGCCCACGCAAACTGGTGACCGTCGGATTAAAGAAATAGAGCAGCAACAGTGCGATATACTGATCGCAGAACAACTGTCGATTTCCTGCCTTGTCACGCGCCGTCGCCTGTCCACGCAGCCCTGCCAACAGGTCGTCAATCAGTTGGAAATACTTCAGCCCCTGCAATTTCGTGGTCTTCTCGACACCCTTCCGACTCTTCCGTCCCATCGCCTGCCTCCATGAGCTTGAAACCTCAGAAGCAGAAGGTATATCCCATCAATCACCTGGCGCAAAAAACGTGCCGAACAGTATTGCCTGTCGGCCATCTTCTCCCCCCAAGAATTGGGGGGAGAAGAATTGCCACCATGCATCGAACGCACCGGCAGGCCGCACGTGATTGCCGGAACTCCGCAAACTGCGATGACGCGTACCACAACGTTTCGTCTTGATGAACGATATCCCGGCGGCCGGAGTTCCGGCAACAACTCGGTTTGCTCCGGTCCGTCTATGGGGCTGTTGTGGTCAAGTGTGTTTTTGTTTTTTCTGGGATTTGTTCAAGGGACCCGGAAGTCGGGGGGCTTTGTCGGAGCCGATTGTCGGTCACTCATGTGTGACTGGTGGCGGACGATCGGCCCTGACGAAGCGGTCCGACGGGGCTTGGTTGGTGAGAGAAGAGGGACGGAGGCAGTGGGACCGTAACTTGCGTGCATCGGGCACAAGACCCGTGCTCAAACGTCTATTCGCTGGTCAGATGGGTCGTGTCGGAACTCGCTCACTGACGCATTCCAACGTGACGAACAAATGCCGCATGGGGGTGTATTCAAAGGACGCTCCATTCGGCCTAACGCAGGTCGCCATTTCGCTCGACACCGAGTCGATGACGCCGCAGGACCAGGGTCGAAGTCGTCCCCAACTTACGGGTTCACTTCAAATTCTCGCTGCTCTCGAAATGCTCCTGTTGTTCAATGGAATGTGTCAGAACAATTTGCGGATTATGAACTACGCTGTGAGTTGATAAGCGCGACCGTCTCGCAGCATCGCAAATATCACCAGCAACAGGCGGCGGGCGACTGCCACGGTGGCTTTCTTGTTGCCAGCGCGACGACTGATTTGTTCGAAGACTCGCTTCCACCGGGAGGTGGTGCGTTTCAGGCGATGCGCCAGCTGAATCATAATCCACCGCAACAGTGGCGAACCGGCTTTGGAGATTTTCAGGTCGTGCCGACGCCCATCACTTTCCCGCACACCCGGATCGAGTCCAGCATACGAGACCACCGCATCGGCGTTGCGAAAGCGTGTCCAGTCGCCCAACTCTGCCAGAATGGTGTCGATGGTGACCGGGCCAACTCCCGGCATCGACGCCAGCACTTCGCGTGCTTCCCGTTCCTGCACCGAAGCCGACCTGGAAAAGTCGACGAGTCGCTGGTCGACTTTCTTAAGACGCTGCTGTTGCTCCTGCAATTCTTCAAACAGGTCGTCCAGCACCCAGGCATCTTCTCCGAGCAACTCGCCTTTGACCTTCTGGGCATACTCTCTGCCTGCTGCGCTGAACAACGAAGCCACGTCACGATTGTAACGCGTGAGAATGGCTCGCAGCGTGTTTTTGATAGAGGTCATTCGGCTCATGACTTTGCCGCGGCGTCGCACCAGAGCCCGATGTTGCCGCACCCGCGCAGTTGGTCGCCAGGCTGCGGGAATCATGTCGCGTGCCAGAAACTCGGCGAGGACATACGCGTCAATTTTGTCGGTCTTGCGAGTACTCTCAGCAATAATCCTTAACTTGCCCGCATGCGCGAGGACCACTCTTTGTGCCAACTTGCTGGCCAGTTCCGCGAACCATTCATAGCCAATGGTGGCTTCGACCGTCAGTTCGCAGGGCATGCACTTCTGAAGAAACGCTTCCATGCGTTCCGCTTCCGAACAGAGAATCCGCTGACGCTGGACAACGCGAATTTGGTTGTCGTCTTTCTCGACAGCACAGAACGTGATACTTTTCTTGTGGAGGTCTGCTCCAATGAATCGCATGAGGGAACTCCTTTTGTGGCGGTGAAAGAAGTGAGGAACCACTCCTGTTATCGACCACGCTTACCAAGGTCCCCCGCAACAAGCGAGCAGACCTCCCCCCATACCTTCGGCCTACTTTCTCAAAGGAGACGTTGCCATTCCTTTGGTACGACATGGGGCCATACCGGATAATTGAATGTGTCGGGACCAAGAAAGAGGGCCGCGCCATTAAATGTTGATTGGAGATGGCGAAGGTAATGGCACGCCGCGGTGAAACGGGTGTGTGTCTCAGTGCGGGGCAAGAGGTTTTCGCGGTAGAAGATGATTTCCAGGTTGGCGTCCGGTTCAAAAATCAACTTAAGAGTGAACTCGAATTCCGAAACAGTCACGGAGTAGTCAGCATGAAGCATCACAATGCGTCCGTTGCGGAAGAAGGTGACGTAATCGGACAGAGCATAAGTGCGATTCCAATCGGATTCGTCGGTATCATCGGACCATGTGCTGTATCGGCAATCGATTGGGGAATCGGTAAGCTTCGGGAGAGTCGAGTCAAGCGAATCGAGGTCAATGGCGGGCACGTATCCCTCGAAGAAACACATACCATTTTCAAACATGTCTTCGATGATCCAATCGCTATCGACCCACGCCTGCTCAACACGCTCATCGAAAGAACTGGGCATCGGATTTCAGGTCCTCGATCCCAAGCTCCTGCTCGGGAACGAGGAATGTTGAAATATTGGGCGGTGCGGTTCAGTCGCAGATCATATACAGGTTGCGTTGAGACGAAATAGCGGAAGCACACGCATCACGAAACTTTTCGAGCGACGCAACCAGCGCCGTGTTTGCTGGTAGTAATTCGATGAGAGCCTCGACCTCACCGACGACTTCAGGCAATTCGGACGTCGTGAAGATTGCATCCTCCCAGTAGTCCCGCATTCGCATGAGCATTGGAAAGCGTTCAATTGGGACGTTTCTTCGCCAGAAGATCAACTCGTGGATGTCAAGGGGCCAGCCACAAACTGGAACGTCACTTCCCGCCGCTTCAAAGGATTCTGCAATGTGGCCTTCGAGCATGAATAATTCGATCGCACAACTGTGTTCTGGATGACATCGTGTCGGGAAAAACGAATCCCTCACCGCGAGGAAGGCTGATCTCCACTCGTGCCTTTCGAGTATTTCGTGGTTAACCCAAATCTACCGCGCGGTCCAGCCGCCGTCGACGGTGACGAGGCTGCCGGTCATGTAACTGGCGGCGTCGCTGGAGAGGAGTAACGCGGCTCCCTGGATTTCTTTCATTTCGCCCCAGCGGTTCAGGGCGACTGCACCCACGATGAATTTCTTTGCTTCTTCGCTGTCTTTGATGGGGATGTTCATTTCGGTAAGGAATGGTCCGGGGCAAATGGCGTTGCAGGTAATTCCGAATTCGGCCAGTTCGAGTCCGAGGGCCCGGGTCATTTGCACGACGGCTCCTTTGCTGGTGGCGTAGGGTGTACGGTTTGCCAATCCCACCACGCCCAGGGTACTGGCAAGATTCACAATGCGGCCATATCCCGCTTTCTTCATGTGCGGCACGACGGCTTTGCAGCAGAGCCAAATGCCATTCACATTGGTGTCCTGCACTTTCTGGAATTCTTCGTAGGTGAGTTCATCAATGGGGCCGCGAATGTTGATGCCCGCGTTGTTAATGAGCACATCCACTTTCCCAAACGTGCTGACGACATTGTCCACCACCCGAGCAACGTCCTCAGGATTGGTGACATCTGCGCCCAGCCCGAGGGCTTCGTGTCCGTAGGTTTCCGCAATTTCTTTGGCGGTCGCTTTCGCTTGATCGCCATTGCGACTGACCAGCACAACATCTGCGCCCGCTGAGGCGAGTGCGGCGGCCATGGCGGCGCCGAGGCCTTTTGATCCGCCCGTAATAAGGGCGACGCGTCCAGTCATGTCAAACAGTTGAATACCGGGGAGCTTCTGCATGGAAGGCGCTTTCAGTGTGGTGTGTGGATTGGGCAAGGCGACGGTGCATTGTTGCAGATCGTGTTCAGTAGTTGGGTAGTTTACTTGCCGATTGGGTTGAGATGGTTGAATGTGGCTTCGCCACGGTTGAGATCGTTGAGAATTGCGAAAAGCGAATCGGAAGATACCTCAGAAGTTTATCGAGTTCGGTCTGCGGGAACACGCAAGCAGCAGAGCCGATGGCCGTGAGGCCTCGGGCCACCAGTCTTGCCCGGCCGCTTACGCGTCGCGGCTCACAAGTGCGTGTCTCCAAAAAATCTCTCAAGTTCCCCATTGACTTCCGTCGAGAGTGTATTACTATCGCTATACACTAATGCGGTAAGTGCCATGCAGATTTCTCCGACACGTTTTGCTGTTCATCCTTCTTCGGGAGTGCCGATCTATCGGCAGCTCATCGAACAGGTGCTGGCGTTGATTGTCAGTGGACAGGTGAAGCCCGGGGATATGCTGCCAAGCGTGCGTGAAATGGGTTCGGCCCTGGGCGTCAACATGATGACGGTGTCGAAAGCCTACGCACGACTCGAGGCTGATGGAGTTGTCGAGCGGGCACGTGGACGAGGGATGCTCATTGCGGAACAGACGCCGCAAGGGTCGGTTGCGAGTCGCCTGGCGGAATTCCAGCCCGTGCTGGAACAAGCCGTGATCCGTGGTCGTCAGTTGGGCCTTTCTGATCGACAAATCAAAGAGATGCTTCAGGAACTGTTGAAAGCGAATTAATCCTCTGGAGGGAAATATGTCCGGGAATGCAGTGATACGCACTGAGAATCTCAGGAAGAGCTTTGGCAACACGGCGGTACTGAATGGGGTTAACCTTGAAATCCAGGAGGGCCAAATTGTTGGCCTGCTGGGTTCCAATGGGTCTGGCAAGACGACGCTGTTGAAGTGTCTGCTGGGCCTGCTGAGGACTGACTCGGGCATTGCCCAATTGCTGGGAGAGCCGAGTTGGGACCTGACGGCGGCAGCGAAAGAAAACCTTGGCTATGTGCCACAGGAGGTGGTTCTCATGCCGTGGATGACGGTGGGTGATACTGCCAGTTACACGGGAGCGTTTTATGAGCACTGGCAGCCGAAACGTGTCGAGCGACTGCTGACGCAGGGCGGAATTGACTCGAAGAAGTCCGTGGGAGAATTGTCCGTTGGCCAGCGTCAAAAGCTCGCCTCCATTCTGGCCATGGGACATGATCCCAGGCTACTGATTCTCGATGAACCTGTGGCGAGTCTTGATCCTGTCGCCCGTCGTCAGTTCCTGCAGGAACTCATTGACCTTGCACAGGATGAACAGCACACGGTTTTGTTTTCGACGCACATTACATCTGACGTCGAACGGGTGGCTTCCCATGTCGCCATCCTGGTTGACGGTCAGGTGGAGTACTTCGGCGAACTTGATGAACTCAAGGATCGAATCAAACGCGTGCGACTCACATTGCGCAATTCGTCGCCGGAAAGCCTGCGGTGTCCCGAGGCCATTCGTTCAGTCGTTGATGGAAATCATTGGTTGTTGAGCATCGACCAGACACGCGTTGACATTCAAACATTGAGTGAACGCTACGACGCAGATGTCCGCGTGGAAGATTTGAATCTCGAAGAAATCTTCATCGAGCTTTGTGGACAGGAAGCTGTTGCCAGCGTGAGTCACGAGGAACCGGAGGCGTCACTGACATGACCTCGACAAACAAGCGATCATTCTGGACTCAGGCTTACTGGGTCGCGACAAGTTACTGGCGCCGCACGGCTCTGTTGTCAATCTTGGCAGGAGCAGTGTTCTGCTGGGCGATTGCCGTCTACTGGTACAACGTTGGAACATCGGACTGGCGTGTGGCTATTCAACCCCGGCCCATGCACTCTTTTGTGTTCTCCAATTTCGCCACCATTGGCGAAGAGCAGACGTTTCGTGAAGTCGAGCTTAGTAAACTGCGGTCGCTTCGCTATGACGGACGTCCGGACGAACGTCTACCGGCCCGCCTGGGCGACATGCCGAATCTGCAGGCATTACACCTCGGCACGGTCGGTTCAAATGCGACGCGGGAGGCGCCAAACATGCCACCAGAGCTTGCGGCGAACTACCCCATGATTGAGCCGGAAGATTTGGATGTCCTCGCGACAAAGAGTCTGAACTATTTATCCATTCAAAACTGCGGTTTGGCCCCAGGTGTGTTGGAAGAGTTTGGAAAGCGGTTCCCGATTCAAACACTCATCATCGACGACGAATCGCTCAAGGGGCACATTTCGGAGCTAGAAAGTTTTCAGCAGGTGAGGCATCTGGAAATTCACACTGATGTCATGACGCCTCAGCTGGTTGAGATGGCGATGGAATTACCGCAATTGGAGATCCTGACCATCGACTCCTCGAAAGCAGGACGGGCTGTCTGGTTCAATAACGGAAGCGGCAATCGGCTGGTCGTCTCACCGAGCGAGAACTCGACTGCAACGGCATCGGAGCTGAGTCGCCTGAAGACACATCCTGGACTGAAGTGGTTGTTTCTGGGAACGAAAGGACAGGAGACCGTATCACCTGAACTCCAGCGAGAAATGTTGCCGCTACGTGTACTACCGGTGCATCAGTCGCGTCGTCAACTTGTATGTCTGCACGCCTCGATGTTCGCGACGGCGTTTGTTTCTGCGGTGGTCATGATTCAGTTGTGGTCGCAGTTCTTGTTGCCTGGGTCGCAGTTGCAGCCGCGATTTGCCGGTCCGCACTTGCTTGTGGGCGGCGTGTTGCTGGCAAGTGGTTTGGTTGTTTCGCTGGCTGTCATTCCCTTCAATTCGATGTCGGCTATTCCGCTGTTGACCGTCTTGCTCGTATGCCCCGCCGTCGTGGCTTTACTGACTGCCACGCTTAAGGGAAAGAACGCTCAATTTCAGCAAATGGTGGGCATTCTGTTTGGAGTTTCGTTCAGCCTGAACGGTGCTCTTATCCAAATTCTGTCTGGAGTCATTCCAGCACAAATGGCGTGGTATCTTGAGGGACATTGGCAATTGGCGGCTGTCGGTGTCCTGGTCTTGGAATTAATCCTGCTCGTATTAGCCAGTCGTCGGATGGCGGTCATGTACCGGGTCTTTGCCGAGTCTTCATTGCAGTTGCCAGTCAACTTCCTCACAGGTCCGCAGCAAATGCGGCAGCTCGCTTATCAACCACAGCCGGTGCAGTGGAAAATCTTCGATGTTGCTCCGAAGAATCTGGCGTGGCATGGCGGGAATTCGACATGCCGAGCCTCATTGTGGCGGCAGGCAGTCCCGATGCCGCTGCGACAAATCGCACTGATTTTCGTGGCTGTCGTTTTCCTCATCGTGGCGGGAACCTGGATTATCAACACCCAGTTCTCGGAAAATCACACGACCAATTACCCCATGCTCACGTCCGCCTTATTCTTGATGGGCGGATCAGCCGTGCCGATTGTGGTTGTGGGAAGCTGGATGCAGCGAATCCAGAGTTTGTCGTGGGAAATTACCCATCCTGTTGGTCGAAAGGCATTTGTTCGCGAGTTGATGTCCGCGTACGTGCAATGCCAGCTGCCGTGCGTCGTGGGGGTGGTCGCCGTGGCAATTTTTGGTGTGGCGACAGGTCAATCGTGGCTGGCGATTCTCAGTCTCACTCTGTTTGTTGGAGGTGGGCTGTTTCTGGCGATGTGCTGTGGATTGTTATTGTTTGCAATCAGGTTCGGGTTGCTGGCGCAGATACTTTCTTTCGCGCCAGCAATCATTGTGTTGCACGCCAACTTACTGATTTTCGTAATCGTGAACAGCCTGCGTGTCGTACACGGGGAAACAACACTGTTCGTGCTGTCAGGCGTCGGTGCCGGGATGCTGTTGGCTGGTGTGCTCGTAGGACTTATTGCCTACCAGCGGGCTCTTTCGCGCGAATGGGGCATGGCGTGACCCCGAAGCTCTACAGCCAGAAGTAGCGTTGGACGAATTCGACGACGTCGCCGAACAGTACGTAAAACAGGTTCTTCTTGCCGCAGTGAATCTTGGCGGTAACGTCGGCGCCAATGTTGCGATTTCCCAAATCCTCTTTGTTGATCGCGGCATGGACTTCGACGATGGTCCCTTCTTCCTGCGATTGATTTGAGCGATTGGAAATCAGTGTGACGTGTCCTTCGTGACTCGTTTCTACGGCCGTTGCCAGGACGTATTCCACCTTCAGTTTCTCATCACCCGAATTCGCAATGGCCCGCTCGATGTGGCCTTTGCGGTATTCCGGAACTTCGAGTTCGAGTCGCCATTCGCCCGTGTCGTCCATGACCTGCATGAGCAGTTCGCCGCGTCGCACGGGTCGGTTTTGCAGGAGCTGCTTTACCTGGAATGTGGCCACAACACCGGGAGCTGGTGCAGTAACCAGCAGGTTGGCAATGCGGTCTTCCACAACTTTCAAGCGATCTTGCGCGCCTTCCAGCTCGATTTCTGCTTTCTTGGCTTCGAATTCGATGCGGATTCTTTCATCTGCCGGACGACTGTCGGCGGAGCGCGCTTCAGCCTCACGTTGCAGCACAGTCTTCTTTAGTTCGTTGACTTCCGAAACGATGCGAACTTTTTCTGCATCGAGTTCATCACTCTGCAGTTGGACAAGTTTTTGGCCTTGTTCGACGCGCTGACCGCTTTCGACGAATACGGTGACGACGTCGCCATCCCAAGGTGCAAAAACTTCATGCTGATCGACTGGCATAGCCAGTCCCTTGGCCTCGACGCGGTACTCCCACGGAATATAGGCCAACCCCGCACCGACAAGTGCGATGCCAGCAATAATCGCCAGGGCGGCCCACACACGGCGACCTTTAAACCAGCCGATGGTGCGTCCAATGAATCGCCACAGGGGTAGCAGAAAAATGGACTCGTAACGCTGGGCGTTGTGGATGGCCGTTTCTATGTGCTCGGTGAGCAATTCGGTCCGTTGCACGACATTGGTGCGGGGGCGTGCTTCCGTCGCCTGCTCGACAACCAGGCAACCAATAACGCGTCGCGGCTTTTCCTGGCGGCGACCCGTGTTTTCGGGTTCGTCTTTGATTAGCTCTTCCGGCTCCCGGAGCGGAATGAGCATGACCATACGGGTCCGGCTTTCGGCCAGATACTCTGCCAGCGGCTTCTCAACCTGTGGCGCGAGGCCATCAATGGTGCCGCGGTACACAACCGGCTGGCCACCGCGAATGACTTCGTTTGTGAGGACTGCCATGGCCTGCACAAGGTTGGCACGCTGTGCCACGTCTTCCTGGCCACTCACGCCGTAAACTTTGGCTCTTGATCCGTGACGGAGGGCAATGCTGACTCGATCGCATCCGATGAGGGAGCGTCCGTCATTCACGGCAACGGCAACGGTTTCTTTGAGGTGCAGAGAACGCTGGAGTCTGAGTACGAACTGATCGAACCGTTCCCAAAATGTGCCCGTGTCTTCAGGGGCTTCCTGTTTGGTCCCTTCCTGAAGGAATTGCTGAATATAGGTTGTCAGCAGGCGCACGATTTCACGAAGGTGCTGAAACTCTTCGCGGCTGAAATTCCGGACTGCGGCCAGTTCAATGACGTAAAACGGGGCGTTTTGACTCGGTACGGCCGCAATGACGCCGCTGTGCTCGAGCAGCCCGACCTCCGGGACGCAGCGACGATCGATATCGACTACCTTCTGCTGCTGGATCGATTCCCGCAACATGGAAGTGTGGTCCATGTCGAGAATGTGCATGCCGTCGCGAAACAGCTTGGCGAACCCCTCCTCGACGAGGATTTGCGGTTCCGGCGAAGTAAACTGGAAGACGGCGGCGGACGTAAGCCCTTCGATTTCAATAGTATGCCGCAGAATCTCGATGGAAAACGCGCCAATCGAGGTTGCCGTATCCAGCGCGCTGTCGCATGCGGACCGCAGTTTGTCGAGTCGATCGTGCCATTGGTTACCGGTCATGCCGCTGCGTCTTGCCTTCGTGCTCGACTAAAGCCCCTGCGAATTGCCCCGAAGGGATGAATAAAATTCCGAAGTCGGTCTTGTCAGATTGGGCAGAATAATGCACTGTCCGCAAACTGAATAGACCGAACTGGATACGGTAATACGAACGGAAGCGAAACCGGCAAAAACGCGTTTTGCCCAGATTTACAGTTTTGCCGAAATTCCCTGATGGAGTTTGGAAGTCGGAAAATGCGAATATCAACAGCCCTTGTTGCTGCAATTGGGATGTCGTGCTTGGCGATAGAAGCGGCTCGCGCCCAGGACCAAGTCTCTCGAATCGATGTAGAAGACCCCATTACAAAGTTCACCGAACTGGCGACATTCTCGACCGAGCGCGGCGGGATATTGGAGGAGGTTCCGGCTGAAGGTGATTGGATTGCAGCCGACGAATTAGTGATCCGACTGAAAAGCGACGCGGCCCGCGCCGCATTAAAAGTGGCGGAACAACGCGCCATGAATGAAGGTGAAATACTCGTTGCCGAGAAAGCATCTGAGTCAGCGTGGCTCGAATACCGGGCCGCCGTGGAAGCGAACCGCCTTTCGCCCGATCCTAATGATCCCGCCTATCCCGAAACTCATATCGCGCGACTCAAACTCGCTGCGGAATCCGCGGACGCGCAGGTTGTTCAGGCTAAAGAGCAAAGGCGGGACTTTGAGTTACAACGTGACCAGGCGAAAACGGAACTGGAGTCGTATGAGGTGAAGTCGCGCTTTGGCGGGTTTGTTACCAGGTTGCTTCGCCACCAAGGAGAAGGTGTGCAACAGGGTGAGCCTATTGTTGAGGTTGTCAACACGAGTGTCATTCGCGTGGAGGGCCACGTTAAGGTTGCCGATGCATACCTCCTGCGCACTGGCATGAAAGTGCATGTCGCAGCAGAAGTTCCCCAAGAGGAAGGCGATCCGAAAATCATTGAAGCCGATGGTGTATTGGGTTACATCGACATTCGTGTAAAGACGTTTGAGGACGTCAAAGTCTGGGCTGAAATCCGAAACGAGTCAGGCCTACTGAAAGAAGGTATGGAAGGTTCGATGTACGTCTTGTTGAAGGATGCTGAGCCCTCCACTACAAAAGAGTAGACCACCGAATTAATTGTTCGGGTGCCAGTCCTGCAGCGCCTTTACAACAGGCGATGGGTGTTCGTGCTGAAACTGCAGGGCGCGAACCATGGCGATACAGCCGGGTAACGTCGTGACACAGGGCACGCCATAAGTGACGGCTGCCGCCCGGATTTTTCCTTCTTCCGTTCGGCTGCCACGACCACTGGGCGTGTTGAAAATGATTTGCACTTCACCGTTGACCATGTAGTCGAGCAAATTCGGACGACCTTCCTGCACCTTCTTTACCACTTCCACTTCAATACCAGCCTCGGCCAGCACCGCGGCTGTTCCCGATGTGGAAATGATTTTGAATCCGAGTTCCTGAAGCTGCCGGGTCGGTTCAATCATGGCATGTTTGTGTTGTCCTGCCATGCTGATGAACACCGTCCCTTCACGTGGGATGTCGATGCCAGCGGCCTGCTGACCTTTGGCGAAGGCGGCGGCAAAATCATCTGCGATGCCCATGACTTCGCCGGTTGAACGCATTTCCGGGCCCAGGATGATGTCGACACCGTGGAACCGTGAGAACGGGAAGACGCTTTCTTTGACTGAGCAATGAGTCGGCCAGACTTCCTGGTCGAGTCCCTGCTCTTTCAATGACACTCCCGCCATGATTTTGGCTGCCATACGAGCCAGCGGCAGGCCAGTCGCTTTTGACACGAACGGCGATGTTCGCGACGCCCGGGGATTCACTTCCAGAATGTAAACGACGTATTCGTCGCCGATTTTCTTAACGGCATACTGAATGTTCATGAGGCCACGAACGCACAGTTCGTTCGCGAGCGCGTAAGTCGCCTGCTTGATTTCCTGAATGACACTGTCTGGCAGCGAGTAGGGCGGCAAGGCACAAGCGGAGTCCCCGCTGTGGACACCGGCTTCTTCGATGTGTTCCATGACGCCGCCGACGAGAGTGGTCTCACCATCGGAAACAGCATCGACGTCGACTTCGATGGCGTCTTCCAGGAACTTGTCGATGAGCACGGGGTGGTCTGGTGACGCATCGACCGCTTCGGTCATGTAGCGAACCAGTTGATCTTCGGCGTGGCAAATTTCCATGGCCCGTCCACCGAGGACATAGCTCGGTCGCACGAGAATGGGATAACCAATGCGGGCAGCCTGAGCGCGGGCGCCTTCGACATCGACCGCAATGCCATTTGGTGGCTGTCGAAGTCCGATGCGATGCAGGATTTCCTGGAACTTTTCGCGGTCTTCCGCCGCGTCGATCATCTTGGGGCTTGTGCCAATGATTGGTACACCAGCAGCTTCCAGACCCTTGGCCAGATTAAGCGGTGTCTGTCCTCCGAACTGGACAATGACCCCATCGGGCTTCATGGCGTCGCAAATGTTGAGGACGTCTTCCGTGGTCAGAGGTTCGAAGAACAGGATGTCGGACGTGTCGTAGTCCGTCGAAACTGTCTCTGGATTCGAGTTCACCATAATGCTTTCCACGCCGAGTTCCTTCATGGCGAAGGAGGCATGGCAACAGCAGTAGTCGAACTCAATTCCCTGGCCGATGCGGTTCGGACCACCGCCCAGAATCATGATGCGCTTTTGCGAACCATCGGGTCGACTGTTGATTTCATTTGCCTGTAGGTGAGCAGTCTCGGGATCGACCGATCCGTCTTTCGCAAGCAGGCCATGTCCGTCAGCGGCAAACTGATGGCGCGGTGGCGTTTCGTCCTGTTGCTCGTAGGTGCTGTAATAATATGGCGTGTACGCCTCAAACTCGGCGGCACACGTATCGACCTGCTTGTATGTTGGCAGAATGCCCCGTTGCTTACGCGAATTTCGAATGTCGATTTCTGTCGAATTGAGCCAGAACGAAAGCTGACGGTCCGAGAATCCGAACTCCTTAGCTTTCCGCATGAGGTCGTCGGACAAGTGCTCAAGTTGTCCGACCGCACGGATTTCTTCTTCGCAGTTTACAACGTCCTGCAACTGTCGCAGGAACCAGGGGTCAATATTCGTCAGTCGGAACACGTCATCGACCGTCATGCCGGCCTTGAACGCATATCGCAGATTAAACATGCGGTCGACATTTGGAACGGACAGGTTGCGACGGATGTCTTCGATGGCAGGCTGCTTCTCCGTACCCCACAAATCCTTCTTGCCGCCACCGAGTCCAAAGTGACCGGTTTCGAGACCGCGCAGAGCTTTCTGCAGAGATTCCTTAAACGTCCGGCCAATGGCCATGGTCTCGCCGACGGACTTCATTTGCACGGTGAGCGTCGGGTCGGCGTCCGGGAATTTTTCGAAGGTCCAGCGTGGGATTTTCGTCACAACATAATCGATGGTCGGCTCGAAGCAGGCCATCGTCTCCCGTGTAATGTCGTTCGGAATTTCGTCGAGCGTGTAACCCACGGCGAGCTTAGCCGCGATCTTCGCAATCGGAAATCCGGTGGCTTTCGACGCCAGCGCCGAGGAACGACTCACGCGAGGATTCATTTCGATGACGACCATGCGTCCCGTATTCGGGTCGATGGCAAACTGCACGTTGGAACCACCAGTCTCGACACCGATTTCGCGCATAACGGCAATCGAGGCGTCGCGCATCATCTGGTATTCTTTATCGGTCAGCGTTTGCGTCGGCGCGACAGTAATGGAGTCGCCCGTGTGAATGCCCATGGGATCGAAGTTTTCGATGGCACAAATGATGACGACGTTATCTGCTTTGTCGCGCATCACTTCCATTTCGTACTCTTTCCAGCCGAGTACCGATTCGTCGAGCAGCACCTCGGAGACGGGCGAAAGCTTCAGCCCGTTCCGTACCATTTCCTCAAATTCTTCTTTGTTGTAGGCAATGCCGCCGCCCACGCCGCCGAGCGTGTAGCTGGCCCGAATAATGATAGGCAGACCAATTTGGCGCAGAACTTCACGGGCATCCTGAACGCTGTGTACGATGAATGAACGCGGTACTTCGAGACCAATTTTCAGCATGGCCTGTTTGAAGGAGTCGCGTCCCTCGGCCTTCGCGATGACATCGGCCCGAGCACCAATCATCTCGACGCCCAATTGGTCCAGAATGCCACGCCGGTACAAATCCATGGCCGTGTTGAGACCAGTTTGTCCGCCGAGTGTGGGCAGCAGAGCGCACGGGCGCTCTTTTTCCAGAATCTTGGCCACGTACTGCCATGTGATGGGCTCGATATATGTCCGATCGGCGGTACGCGGATCGGTCATAATGGTGGCGGGGTTGGAGTTTACGAGGACAACTTCGTAGCCCTCGTCTCGCAACGCTTTACACGCCTGGGTTCCGGAATAATCGAATTCACAGGCTTGTCCAATGACAATGGGGCCTGAACCAATGAGAAGAATCTTCTTCAAATCGTCGCGACGAGGCACTGGAAATCGAGTCCTGTAAAGATCGAAGGAACGCGCGCAACACCTCCGCCGGAAACAATCTCGGTCGCTGGCTGGTCGATTTTTCGACTCAGAAGCACTCAGGCGAGGCGGCGCAAAATCCCTGACAAGCTAACAAGCTGCGCCGGGGATTCAAGCGAACGCAGGTGCTGATTTGTCGTTTCGTCGCGTATCGTGCGGTATTCCAGCGGTCTGTCGGGATTGGCGATTTTGAGAAAATGTTTTTACGTCGCCATTTGCACCTGGAATTCACGTTCGCAGGCGGACCTTCCTGCACGATTGACGCCGCAAACCATTCCCATGAGACTGGACTACGGACTGAATGTCTTTGATGTGAGTTGGGGTGAACCGATGCGGATTTTCCGATGCGTAGCATTACTTGTTCTTGGCACTTCTTTTGTGCCTTCGGTAATGGGAGAAGTCATTCACGAATCGTGGGATATTGTGCTCCTGAACGGCAGCCGTGTAGGGTACAACCACAGCGTTATCAGTAAGGTCACCATCGAGGGCAAGGAAACGTTGGTGACTGAAACCTTGGGCCATTTGGCGCTCAAGCGAGCCGGGCAGGAACTCGTGACGAATCTTCACATTCATTCCGTCGATACGCTGGATGGCCGAATTCTGAAATTCACGAGTACATTGTCGAATCCTCCATCCAGTGAAGTGGTTGTGAGCGGTCGATCAGATGGAACGTCACTGCTCGTTGAGGTGCTGGCGGCCGGACAGTCGATTCGCAAAACAATTCCGGGTGTCGATCGACTGAAGTCTCAGGCGTACGTCGATCATTACATTCTCGAAGGGAAACTGGTCGTAGACGCAACCGCGGAATTCGAGGTGTTTGATCCTCAACTTGCGAAAGTCGTCACCATCAAGCTCACGCGACAGCCCCCGCAAAAGACGACCCTCTGGAACGACGAGGAACGGGTTCTCGATCAGATTCTACTGACAAATTCCGGCATTCCAGGTGCGGTCACTCGAATTGCCTACGACAGCAAAACGGGACAGTCGCTCAAGACGAGTGTTGATCTCATCGGAATGCAGACGTTTGCCGTTTCCAAGGAAGAGGCTTTGCGGGAGTTTGATCTCTACGACCAGTTGGTCGACACCATGATTCCGTTGAAGACGCAGGCGTCACTCACTGACGCAGCGGAAGTGGCTTACCGGGTCGTGGTCGATGGCGAAATCGAAGCGACCATGTTTCCCGCAGGGCCGTTCCAAAAGGTCGAGCGGAAGTCGGGCAGCGAGTTGCTGGTTACGGTTCGACGAGCCCGGATTCCCGAGATGAAAGTCGAGGCCGGATCTGAACCAGGTGCTGAATTCATATCGCCGTCGCGATTCATTGAGTGTGATGATCCTTTGATTGTTGAACTCGCCGCCAAAGCGATAGAGGGTGTCGACGAGGCTGACCAGAAGGTGTTCGCGCTGGAGCGGTTTGTTCGTGGTCACGTGAACAATCGCAACTTGCAGACGGCTATGGCTACCGCGCTGGAAGTGGCGAAGACCCGGGCGGGAGACTGCACAGAGCATGCTGTACTGCTCGCTGCGTTACTGCGAGCAGAAAAGATTCCTTCGCGCGTGGCGATGGGAGTTGTCCATGTGCCAAGCCAGGGCGCGTTCATCGGGCATATGTGGACGGAGGCCTGGGTGAACGGTCAGTGGATGCCGCTGGATGGGACGAGGGCTCGCCGGGGAACGACCTGTGAGTACATCAAGCTGAGTGATTCTGCCCTCGCTGGCGATGGAGCGGTCCCCGGTGCAGAGTTTCTGCCGCTGGCCTATTTGTTTGGACGCACGAAAATCGAACTGGTGAAGGTTACGCAGTAGTCGCCGCGTCATCGCTCATTTCGGCGTCTGTTTCTTCCAGGTCATCGTCAACTTCGGAGTCGGGCTCTTCCTCGAACTCTTCGTCATGGTTCATTCGAAGGGACGCGGCCATGGGCAAATCATCGAGCGACTGCAGTCCGAATTCTTCCAGAAACGTTTTCGTTGTCCCGTACAGGAACGGTCGGCCCAACGAATCATCTTCGCCAGTCACGCGGACAAGGTTCCGCTCCATGAGTTGCTTGATAATCTCAGATGCTTGCACACCTCGCACGGCTTCGATGTCGGCCCGGGTAATGGGTTGGCGATAGGCAATGATGACCAGCGTTTCCAGCGCCGCGTTGGAGAGTTTCTGTCGTTCCTGGCGATGATGAATACGGTCCAACCAACGGGCGTACTGGGGACGTGTCAGTAACTGGTATCCCGTCGCCACCTGTTCCACGCGAAAGGCCGATTGTGACCGCTCGTAGTTCGCGTTCAATTCTTCAATGAGATCTGCAGCCTCATGCACGTCGATGAGCGTCGCGACTTGTACGAGCTTCCGTTTGGTGAGCACGCCGTTGGCAACAAATAATGCGGCTTCAACGCGAGCAAGTTTGGCTGAACGTTGTGAGGTCTCAGGTTCAACCAATTCGACGTGGGCGGAATTACGCCGCAGAAAGTTCCAGCACCAGCCATTCGCCTTTGCGGAAGGCGGCCAGGTGGACCGAAGTTGCAGGGGATGTGGTGGGCGCCTCATTGCGGTCGTGTCGAAACGAAAGCCGTTGTGACAATTACCGCGCCGACATCATGTGCCGATTCGGGAATGAATTCTGTGCGTAGCGGGCCTGCAACCAGCGGTCGATTTGGTTCAGGACATTGTCGACCGCCTGCAATGGTTCCCGATGCTCCGCTTCGAAGCGGTGCGTCACATTGGGAGTGTCTGCGGGAGTGACGACAGCGACAAACAGAAATGCATCGCTGGTAGCGGCACGTTCGAGGTGGAATCGATCTATTCCCATTTCGCTCAGGCGGCGATTTGCGGTCATCCAGTCCAATGGCATCGACACGCGTGAATTCGGGACAGTTCGCGAGGGTGTATCGTAACCCCATTCCTGGGAGTTGCCTCGCTGAGGGGCGTCCATTTCTTGTTCGAGATGGCTACCCAAGGGTGTTCGGATTCCATTGTTCGCTTGCGGTGGTTCGACGGGGTGGTATGCCTGCGGTTGTGAACGCGGATCGCTGAATGGATCGGAGCTGTATCCCTCATTGGGTGACGACGTTCCTCCCCAGTTGTCGCCGGAGCGGTACAGCGGGGCGCTGTCGGCTGACTGCCCCAGTGCCGAGTCGCCAAACTCAGGCTGTCGAATGACATCGCCGGACTCCGGTGATGCGATGACCGAAGAAAACTCAGGAACTCCGTACATGGCCATCATGGCAATGGCTGTGAGGGGTACGGTCAGCAGTACGGTCGCAAACGATCCGCCAGATTTCGCGCTCATGTGTCTGTCCTCCATGACAACTTGCAACTGCTGTGTTACAAGGCGTTTACGCACCTCGCGTCCACTGGTTGTACTCGTCCCCGACAACCACTGAACTTCACACTGCAGGCCAATCGGCAAATTCTACCGGAAGACGGCAAAACGACACAATTGCAGTTTACACGCGAAAACAGTGACGCGTTTCGCCGCAGATAAGTCGTCAGCCGCGCTTGAGTGTCAGCCGCGTGATTTCTGGAGGGCAACGCCAGCGGAGGGGGTGAATTCCGGCCAGGCCGCGAGAGACATGCATGAGGGTGGGGGCCTCAAAGAACGTTCCGCTGGAATATTTGCAACCGTGCTTACTGGGAGAATAGACCGGTCCAATGAGAGGGAGCTGCACCTGTCCGCCGTGCGTGTGGCCAGCGAGCATCAGGTCCACAGATTGTTGGCGGGCAAAGTCAAAGTTGTCCGGCGTGTGAGACATGAGCAGTCGGAACACGTTGTTGTCGTGCATTGAGAAGTCGGGCCTGGTTCCCATCCAGGGAGTTTCGTCACCGCCAATCACAATTTGAATGCCGCGGACTTCATATTCCATGCTCCGGGAGGAAACGTCGATCCAGCCCAAATCAGTCAGCCGTTGTCGAATGGGGTCGGGCTGCTTGTTCCAGTCATGATTTCCGAGGATGAAGAACCTCGCCTCGCTGGCCTGGATGCTTCCCAGGGTGGATTCCAGCCAGTCGACGCACTTCATGCGATCAATCAAATCGCCGGTGAAGCAGACCAGGTCGGCTGGTTTACGATTCATTTCCATCACGACTCGTTCGAAGAATGTCCGCTCAATGGTGCCGGAAAAATGCCAGTCGGAAATGTGCCAGATTGTCAGACCGTCCAATTCCGCAGGGAGATTCTTGAGGGCCAAAGTCTTTTGTGTGACCTGAACCCGAAACTGCTCATTGAGTGGCAGTTTTGCCATGAATTGATAAGGACCTTCGTCGACAGGGCGTCGGCCAAACTCGGCGGCGATGTCGATGAAATGGGCTTCTTCTTTCGAAAGCTGGGCAGGATTGCGCGTCAACATATGTCGGGCGGATACATAAATCAGTCGGATTCCACCGAGCCAGCAAATACCGAAGAGCACGTGCCACAGCCAGAAGGCATCAGACCACTTACCGTCCAGCAACAGGCGTGGTCCCATCAGGCCCGCGCCGAGAAGGAGAATGGGCGGAAATCCGAGTAGGAATGCATCATGGACATGACGCAGCGAACGCAGCCACTGTTCCGGCCAGGGCCGGGCGTGCAGGCGGTTCACCAGCGTAATCCACAATGTAGCGTGCCCGGCAATGGCGAACAGAATCAGCAGCAAATTCATCAGCGGGAATTCCATTTCGGCCGCGTGCGCTTTATGAAGTTAGTGATTGTCAGTTTGTTCCGGGGTGAACCCATTCCGTAGTACCGTCATCCCAGTTTTCTTTTTTCCAGACAGGGACTCGATCTTTCAGTTCATCAATGAGAAACCGACCGGCCTCGTACGCTTGATGGCGATGCGGCGTCGAAACCGCAATGGCCACGCTGATGTCACCCAATTCAAGATGTCCCAGGCGATGCACCATGCCCAGCTTCGTGATGGGCCATATGGCCTGAGCTTCTTTGGCCAAGAGCCGCATTTGCTTCAGCGCCATTTCGGGATAGGCGTCATAATCGAGGGCGAGTGTGCGGCGTCCCTGTGTCATTTCTCGAACCGTCCCCAGGAACAGCAGCACGGCACCAGAGTCGTGCGAACGCACCTGTTCGGTCAGCGCGGTGTAGTCAATGGGGTCGTGAGTTAGTTCTATCATGGTTTTGGACTGCGTTCGAGGGCACGCAACATCCCTTGTGCTTTGTGCATTGTTTCATCGTATTCCTGCGCGGGGTCGGACTGAGCGACAATTCCGCCACCGACAGGGAATTGCAGCCAGCCACCTCGGGCCGTCATCGTACGGATGAGAATGTTACTGTCTGCCGTACCATTCGGCCCACAGTAAAAAAAGGATCCACAATATGGTCCGCGGGCGACCTGCTCCAATTCGGTGATGATTTCCATCGCACGAACTTTTGGGGCTCCTGTAATCGATCCCCCGGGAAAGGCAGCGGCCAGTACGTCCCAGAACTGTCGATCTGGTTCGAGTTCGCCTGTGACTTCCGAAACCAAATGGCTCACGGTTTCGAACGTTTCAATCGTGCAGAGCTCTGGTACCTGCACGGTGCCTGGCCGACAAACCCGCGATAAGTCATTGCGGAGCAGATCAACAATCATGACATTTTCCGCGCGGTCCTTTCGGCTCTCTCGCAGTTCATCACGCCGCATTAAGTCGATGAGTGGCTCGCCGCGTCGCTGCCTGGTTCCTTTAATAGGTCGCGTTTGTACGATGCCTTCGGAAAGCTGTAGAAATCGCTCTGGAGAGGAAGACAGAACCGCCCAGTCGTCGTATTGCAGGTAGCCAGCGAATGGTGCCGGGTTCGTTTGCCGCAATCGATTGTAGAGCGAAATCGGGTGTTCGTCTGTGGGAGCAACCAGTCGCTGTGAGAGATTGGCCTGGAAAATGTCTCCCGCGACAATGTAATCAATGACCCGCTGCACCGACTGAAGATAACTGTCCCGAGAAAAGTTGGACGTCACCTGAGGGTAACCAGGAACCGCGTACGGCTGCTGCTGCGCCATCGCGCGCGGTGAGTTGTTGAATTCGAACGGACCGGGAGTCGCCGAATCTTCTTTCAGCAGTTCCAAGACATGTTGAACATCGCTGTGATTGGCCTGCTCCCGAGCGATCAACCAGGCCCTGTTTTGATGGTGGTCCCAGGCAATAACCCACGCGTACAGACCCATGACGGCCGCTGGGATGTCGAGTTCGTTATGCGGTGCATGTGGCAGACGTTCCCAGCATTGTCCCAGTTCGTAGGACAACATCCCGGCGGCACCTCCCTGGAAAGGAGGGAGCCCTGCAATGGCATCGGTCGTCCAGTTTGCCAGTTTGGCGGCGATATCAGCAAAAGGATTCTGGCCGTATTCCGGCGTCTCAATGACGAAACTCCGCACGGGATTCGCCATGAGATAGCTGTATCGCCCCCGCTCGTCTTGCCGGGAACTGTCGAGCAACAACACCTGCGCTTCATCCCGGAACCGAACGAGCAATTCGGGAATGGAGGGGACAGGATCGAGCTCTTGAACGAGTTGCGACACGGCGAAACAACGGCAGTTTTGCGAGGAGTGTTCGCGATGAGGTCAACGCAATCGATTACAGATGCTTGGCCAGCAGCTCTGCAATTTGAACGGCGTTCGTGGCTGCTCCCTTGCGGAGATTGTCGCTGACACACCAGAAGCTGAGTCCATTAGGATGCGAAATGTCCTTCCGAATCCGTCCAATGAACACCGAGTCGGAGCCGTCACAGTCTTTCGGCTGCGGATACAGACCATTCGGCAGGTCATCGATGACTTCAATTCCGGGGAACTCGGAAAACAGCTTGGTGGCTTCTTCAACGGAAACTGGACGCTCCGTTTCCACGGTAATTGTTTCGCTGTGGCAGTTCGAAACCGGCACTCTGATGCAGGTGGGATTCACCTGGATCGATTCATCACCGAGGATTTTCCGGGTTTCGTACACCATTTTCATTTCTTCGCTGGTGTAGCCCTGCTCTTTCGGACCGCCAATTTGCGGAATGCAGTTAAATGCAATGGGGTGCTTGAACGCTTTGTACTCGTAGTCTTTGCCTTCGAGGTAGGCCCGTGAGCCTTCGACGAGGTCGGCCTGACCTTGCACGCCGGCACCACTGGTTGCCTGATAGGTGCTGACAATAACACGCTTCACGCGGGCGGCGTCGTGAAGTGGCTTGAGTGCCACGACCATTTGAGTGGTGGAGCAGTTCGGGCTCGCAATAATTCCCTTCGCGTTCAGTGCGTCTTGGGGATTTACTTCGGGAATGACGAGCGCCACGCCTTCTTTCATCCGCCAGTAGCCTGATTCATCAATGACGCGGGCGCCGGCTTCGACAGCAGCCGGGAAGAACTCGGCGGCTGTTTCATCGGGCGTGCTGCCAATCACCAGATCCACACCGGCGAAGGCGTCTTTTGTGAGCAGTTCGACCGTGTACTCCTGGCCCCGGAATGTCAACGTGCTGCCAGCACTGCGGGCCGAGGCGAGGAAGCGGAATTTCTCCGCCTCGAATCCCCGTTCTTCCAACAGTTGACGCATTATGCGTCCCACAGCACCTGTTGCCCCGACCAAAGCGACCGTTCCAAACACGTTCCCTACTCCACAATTTATGGGCCAATGCCCTGCATCGATACAAGTTACAACCAGCGGTAGGGGGTGTGGAGCAAGTCGCCACATCATGGTGGGTTACGTCCGCCAAAGAGACGTGACCAAATTGTTCCACCGTTTCGTGCGCTGGGCGACTTGAGTAACGCACCACCTCATTCGAGGCGGACTTCACCCACCCTACAAATCATCTGGGCTCAGGCCGGATTGTAAATGGCCTCGCAGGGTGTCGCTACGGACGCTCCAATCAAACAGTCAGATTTCCCGGTGCCAAGACGGCTGGCGCCTATTTGTAGGTTTTGAATTCTCCGGCGCGGTAACGTTGCCAGTAATCCAGAAGATCTTTCCGGACCAGAGGAGCCAGCAGCACCACTCCCGCAATGTTCGGAAACGCCATGCCGAGAATCATCATGTCGGAGAAATCGAGCACGCTGCCCAGGTTCACAATGACGCCAATAAACACGCAAATGACAGCCAGAATTTTGTAAACCGTGGTGCTTTTCGGGCCGAACAACATTTCCCAACTCTTTTCCCCATAATAACTCCAGGAAATGATGGTCGAGTAGGCAAACAGTGTCACGGCAATCCCCAGAATGTACGGGAACCACGAGATTTCCTGTCGGAATGCTTCGACAGTCAGGGCCGATCCTGCCAGCCCTTTGTCGACAACCCACTCACTGTTGTCCCAGGCACCGGTAATCAGAATGACCAGGGCGGTCATCGAGCAAACGACGATGGTGTCAATGAAGGGCCCCAGCAGAGCGACACAACCCTCTCGAACTGGTTCCTCGGTCTTTGCCGCACTGTGTGCAATCGCCGCGCTGCCGGCGCCGGCTTCGTTACTGAATGCGGCTCGCTGAACGCCAATGACGAGTACGCCCAGAATTCCGCCGCCAATTGCCCGTCCATTAAAGGCTTCGGTGAAGATACTGGCGATCATTTCCGGAACCTGAGTAACGTGCGTAAGAATGATGTACATGCAGGCAATGATGTAAATCAGGCACATGGACGGGACGATTTTCTCGGCCACCTTACCAATGCGCTTGATCCCACCAATGATGACCACGCCGACGAGTGCGGCCAGGACGAGCCCGTATACCAGTTTGAATTTCCCTTCGAACTGGCTGAGTTGTTGTTCCTTTTCACGTCTTTGTTTCTGCAGGACGGCCACCTGCTCAGCGTCTCCTGTATTGGCCGTGTTCTTCACCTGTTGTGTGATGTCGGCCAGTTCATCCAGGTTCTTCTGTTGGAACATTTGCAGCATGGCAGATCCAGCCTGATTCGCCTGAAACATGTTGCCGCCGCCGAAGCTGGCCAGCAGGCACATAATGGTAAAGGCGAACGACAGCACCGTTCCCAGCCACGGAAGTTTCAATTCTTCGAGGCCAGCTTTGAGATAGCGCATGGGCCCGCCGAGAATGTGTCCATCGGCGTTCACCTGGCGATATTTCTGCCCCAGCGTGCATTCCACAAATTTGGTGGTCATCCCAAAGAATCCGCAGACGAGCATCCAAAAGAATGCACCCGGTCCGCCAGATGTCATTGCAATGGTGACCCCTGCAATATTCCCCAGCCCGATTGTTGCCGACAGGGCGGAAGCGAGCGCCTGGAAATGCGTGACCTCGCCGGTTTCGGCCGGGTTGTCGTACTTGCCGCGTACGATATCGACGGCGTGACGGAATCCCCAGAAATTGAATCCCCGCATGTAGAAGGTAAAGAACACGGCTCCGAGTGCCAGCCAGGCCACGACCAGCGGAATTCCGCCAATGGATTCTGTCCGCACGAAGGGTGTTCGAGCATCTTTCGGTTTCTCGGCATGAGCTAGCAAATTTGACTTGTCGAGCAATTTGACTTCGTCACCCGTGAGGTAGAACTCTTCATTGAGCAATCCCCGCTTGGCGCCGACGAGATGATACTTTCCGGTGGCCGGTCGCAGCACGAATTTCATGCCGTCATTCAGCACACGTGGCGTCTCACCGAGAGGAGCCATTTCGTGGGGCACTTTGACCTGGACGTATTCCACAGGTTGATCATCCAGCAATCCCAGTCGAAACGTGCGCTGCGAACCATCGACGAGGTGCCCCGGCAGCAGTTCCCCGCGAACCTGCAGCATTTGGACCACAGGCATCGAGAGTTCATCGAGCAGAGACGCATGTCCTGCGGGGACGCCTTCTATGTCTAGGGTGCCGTGCTGCTTAAAGGGATCTTCGCTTCCGGCTTTTCGGACATATGTGGCGATATTCTGATAGGTCACATAGTCCCGGCTTGTCGTCCCCAGTTTGTAGAACAACACGCCTGCCATGGCGTCTACGGCTTTTCCGAACATTCCGTCGACGCGGGTAAACGCATCGGGCGCCGGTTTGGTTTCAACGATGTCGTGGACGGCTGGAGCGTCTTCGGAATTCTGACTGAACGCCGTGTTGGAGAGACTGACGACCAGCAGGGCTGCGATGAGGAAGTTGCGGGAAAAACGACGGGACATGCTTTGATCCAAAACAGGTCTTAACTTGTGAGTGAATAATCAACGAACACAGGATGATGCCCTCTGGCCTTTGACGCAATGGCGCATGGTGGTGTCATCAACGAAGGTTGATGAAGTTGCTCATTACGGAAAGATAGAACCGCGGAGGTCGCAGAGAGCGCAGAGCAATTCATCTCGCCCAACATGGCCAGCCAAGCTTTCGTGTCTTTTCGTGCGTCGAGTGGCCATTTCCTGTTTGATTAGAAAACAAGCGAACTGCGAATAGGGAAAATCATGCGAATGGCCTCACCAAATCCTCTGCGCTCTCTGCGACCTTGTAAGTTGTGATGGTCGTGATTGGCGGGGATTTTTGGGAGAATTTGTTCGCCTGAAAGTGGCGGCCCAAAAGGAACAGGAGATGGCCTGGCAGGGACATCTCCTGGGGAGAATGGAGTTCGTTCTGTGCCCTGATCGCGATTTGATGATCGACGCGGAGCTGGGAACACATTCTCTCGTCTTCTGGGTCATCCCGTACAGTCGCCAGAGCACGACACGTTGTCGGAGCTCGTTTCCACAAGGCAGGGAGATCATGAAGACCACACCAGTTTACCTCGGAATTGACGTTTCGAAAAGAACGTTGCACCTCGCCACCACGGAGAAGTTTCTCGACAAGTTCGACAACTTGCCCGCGGGGCATGAACAGCTCATCGCAATGGTGCGAAAATTCCCCCATGCCATCGTTGTCATGGAAGCCTCAGGCGGATACGAACGACTCGTAACAGAAGCCCTACAAGCGGCTGAAGTGCCAGTCGCCGTCGTACAGCCATCATGCGTTCGCTTCTTCGCCAAGAGCGTCAACATGCTGGCGAAGACCGACAAAATCGACGCCCGATTCATCGCGAAGTTTGGAACCGCAACACAACCGGCACTCACGCCGAAAACACCAGAAAACACTCGCAAATTGCGAGCACTGAGCGATCGCCGACAACAGGTCGTGGAAGATCGTGTCCGCGAAATGGCTCGCCTGGAGGCGTGTGCTGATGCTGAAGTCGCGGCCTGCATTCGCGACAGTATTGAGTCCTTGAACACCGTCGAACGCAATCTTGATGAACAAATCGAACGACTCATCCAGACTGATGCCGAGTTTCAGAAAAAGGCCCAGATCTTGTCGTCCCAGAAAGGCGTGGGGCAGAAGACGGTGAACGTTCTGCTGTCGCATTTCCCCGAACTCGGAACACTCACGCGCGGTCAAGCCGCTGCCCTGGCCGGCCTGGCTCCCCACGCCCGAGAATCAGGCAACTGGTGCGGTCGACGAAGAATCTACGGAGGCCGAGCGGCTGCCCGATGTGCGCTCTATATGGCCGCAAAAACCGCCGCCCGCTGGTGTCCAGTCATCAGCGCGTTCTACCAACGCCTGCGTCAGCGCGGTAAACCGTACAACGTTGCAATCATCGCCTGCGCCCGAAAAATGCTCGTTCACCTCAACACACAACTGAAACCAGAAAATCGAAAATCCCCGCCAATCACGACCATCGCAACTTGACAAAACAACACAGTCGCTCCGCGGTTCAAGCCCTTTCTTTCCCGACATTTAATCAGGCCGCCATCCGGACATCAGTTGTTCGGCCAAGTTCTCCTGTGGAAGGGGCAACGCCCGGCATTCCACGAGGTTGCGGCACCAGGTCATTTGGCGTTTGGCAAATTGCCGGGTGCGGCGACAAATGAGTTCTTTTGTTTCCTCAAACGTTTCGATCCGACCTTCCCGCCAGTCAATGAGCTCGCGGTATCCGAGCGCCTGGCTTGCCGTGCGACTGAGAGGTTCATTCGCCTGCAGGAGACGGTCCACTTCGTCCAGCCAGCCAGCTTCCAGCATGACGTCGACCCGTCGGTTGATGCGGTCGTAAAGCCACTCACGCTCAGCAGCCAGCCAGAACACGTTGCGTGGGCGAAGTTCCGGCGGCAGGATTTCTTCCGCGTGTTGAGCAGACGCTGGTTCTCCCGTGAGGTGATGGATTTCCAGAGCCCTGATGAGTCGACGTGAGTCGTTAGGATGCAGTCGCGCTGCCGTGGGGGGGTCAACTTTTGTCAACTGCTCGTGCAGCCAATTGGCGTCTTGAGTCGCGGCCTCAGCTTCTAACGCGTGTCGATATTCCCAGTCGGCGGGTGGACCATCGAAAATTCCGCGCAAGAGCGACCGCAAGTAGAGACCGGTTCCTCCCACAAACAGCGGGGTTTTGCCCCGGCCTAGAATGTCGTCGACTGTATCGGCGGCGAGTTTGACGTACTCGGCGGTCGAGAATTCCTCGTGCGGCTCGATGAGATCAATGAGATGGTGAGGAACCTGTGCTTGTTCCTCGGCGCTTGGCTTGGCTGTGCCAATGTCCATTTGGCGGTAAATCGCCATGGAGTCGAGCGAGAGAATTTCCCCATCAAGCTGTCGCGCCAACTCAATCCCGAGCGACGTTTTGCCCGAGGCAGTCGGTCCACAAATGAACCAGCACTGCTGCAATGTTTCGACCGGAATTTTCACCGGTGGTCCCCTGTGTGATGCTCTTGTTGCTTTCACAACCAGGAACGTCTGTGCCACCTGATTATGAAGCGACGGTTACTTATTCCAGTTTTCCACGTAGGGATCGCTGAACAGCAGTTGCAGGCGTTCCGCTCGGTCAGTCCCGTCGCTTGCGACAATTTCGAGGCCCTGGGCGAGGAGTTTCATCCTGGCGTCTTCCCGGACGGCACCAGCTCCTTCAGCCCGTTCAATGCGGTCGAATGCTGCCGCCAGGTCGAGAAGTCCGCAGCGCAGTTCCAGGTAATGGCGTTCAAAAATGTTCTGTGATGTCTGTGACATGGTTGAGACCCCTTTGTATTGGGGGACGAAAAACTTGATGGAAAGATTACTCGGCTTCTGGCAGGGGAACCTGAATGGGGTGTCGCAAATATCCTATCAAATCTCGGATCTGTTCGGGCGTGAGTGTGTTCAACATTCCTTCGGGCATGGGGGACAACCCTGTGAGTTTTTCGGCTTCGATGTCTTTCAATTCCACAGTGAACATTTCGGTCGCCGTTCTGATGCTGACGGTTTTCTCCGTCCGTTCGGTCACCAGACCATTGAGCGTGCGTCCGTCGGTCAGTTGGAGAATGGTCATGCGGAAGTCACGGTTCACGGTGGCGCTGGGATCTACGATGTTTTCCAGCAGATAGTCGAGATTCCCACGGTTCGCTCCCGTTAGATCAGGTCCAATTTTGCCGCCCTGGCCATAGAGTTGGTGACAAGCTGCACAGGTTTTGGTGAAGAGTGCCCGCCCGTTGGCGAGGTTGGCCTGAATGGCAGATGGTTCAGAAAGTGAGTTTCGCAACTTGGCAATTTGCTCCTGCTTGGCCTTCGGTGATTCCCGCATTTCGCCCCACACTTCAGTGACCAGCTTCTGCAGTTCGGCGTCTTCCAGGGTGAGGATTTGACGAATCTGGAAGGCGGAAACATCATCGCGTGGCACTTTGCCTTCGCCGACCGCCTTCAATAATTCCCTCGCGAACATTTTGCGGGAACTAAGCAGTGAAACGACCATGGGACGATTCGGTGCCCGGAACCGGCGATAGGAATCGACCAGCAGCTTCCCGGCATCAGCGTCGTTGTACAGGGCAATGCCGCGCGCTGCGGTGACGTTGAGTCGGGAGTCGCGCAACAACGGCTCACAAATCTCTCGCAGGTCATCGGGCTTAATCTCAATGAGCGTTTCGATGGCCGAAGTCCGCGCATCGATGGGGGCTTTGTCATCGAGTGCAATGGTTCGCACCTCTTCAATGGCTCGGCCATCACCGAACAGTACGCTCAGCTCACGCAACCAGAGTTCCGCTTGTGGCGAGGCTTCGTCTGCCACGGTGCTGGCGAACGCGTCCCAGCTCACGGGTTTGGCCGCCTTGCGCCAGCCACGTACGGCTTGATGCATGCCTTCGATGACCGCGAGTTGAAGTTCCTTGTTCTGCTGTTGTGCGGTGTACGTCAGAAGTTGGTCAACCGCTTTAGGGTGTCGCTCGATGTCCTCGGTAATGCGACGTGCGATGAGTTTTGTGAGCAATGGCCACTCCGACTCTTCGTAAACTGGCTGCAGCGATGTGATGTCCCGGTCGGCCACTGGGATGAGTCCATACCAGACCAGCAACGGGAGGTTGTGGTCGTTGGCGTCTTCCGCATGAGAAGCCAGTGCCTGAGCAACGGCGGCGCGTCGATTTACCGGCAGGCGTTGCAGTGTCGAGGCAATGATGCGGCGCACGAGGGCGGAATCTTCGTGGCGGGCTTTGATTGCCAAGCGACGAATGATGGAGTCGATGTCATCGCGTTCCGTGGGCAACATCCGGACGCGACTCATGGGATCATCGAGTGGCCAGCCTTCCGTCAACAGTCTGATGGCCCAGCCTCTGATGTATTCGTTGTGATGATTCAGTTGCGACCACAGGAATCCGTGGTTGGTTCCGCCGACCGCGTGTGTGGTAAGAAGGAGCCGAACGCCACGGGCGGATCCGTCCCATTGCCGCATGTGATTTTTCAGCTCATCAATGGCGTCTTTCATTGGCAGGCCGCGTAGCCGCCGTTCCGTGAGAATGCGACGTGCCTGCCGCGCGTACCATTCGTTCTTCACCAGTTGAAGATGCACGAGGTCGACGTTGCTCAGTTCGGCGAGGTCTTGCCCGCGTTTGATTTTGATTTCTCCCTTGTGGGTGCCATCAAACGCCAGGGTGAATTCTTCAGTCGGAACTTCACCGTAGCAAATACGGAAAATTCGACCACTCTGGCGATGCACGCCCGTGCTGTCGTGACACTCGCCGGTGTCGCTCCAGTCGATGACATAGACGGCTCCATCAGGCCCGTAGCTCAAATCCATCCCACGGAACCAGGCGTCACCGCTCACGAAGAAGTCTTCACCATGCTTCGCAACGTATCCGCCCCCTTCCCGTTCCAGGACTTCCTGATTGGCCCTGAGGCCATGCATGTTGATGGTGAACAGTCTGCCTCGGTACTGGTCGGGCCAGTTGTCGCCGAGATAAATCATGGTACCGATGTGTGCGTGGCCGCCGCCGTATTCGTTGGCGGCGCCAGCGCGGGAGGCTGTCCAGCTTTTGCCTGTATCGAAATGCCAGTGGTCAGCGTGCATGTCGATGAGTTCATACGTGCGGCGATTTCCATCCAGCGTATGTGGTCGAACGTAGTGGGCGCCGGGAATCATGTGCCACAAGTGGCCATTCACTGTATTCACGAAAAAGCATTCGCCGTCTTCGTTCCAGTCATGACCCCAGGGGTTCGTTGTCCCTGAGGTGAGCACGTCAACCTGCTGCGTCAGGGGATGGTACCGCCACATGGTGCCGACCATGTTCAGCCGTTCTTCTGCCGGCGTGCCCGGCGTTCCGATGAGTCCCGGGCAGGAGGCGCCGCAACGTCCGTACAGCCAACCATCAGGTCCCCAGCGTAAGCCGTTGGCGAAGTTGTGATAGTTTTCCGTCGCGACCGTGAATCCGTCGAGCATGACCTGCGCGGGGCCATCGGGCTTGTCGTCGAGATTTGCGTCTGGAATGAAGAGCACGCGTGGAGGGCACATGAGCCACACTCCACCATGTCCAACTTCAATGCTCGTGAGCATTTGGACGTCTTCGGTGAAGACGGTTCGCTTGTCAAAACGGCCATCGCCATCGACGTCTTCGAAAATCAGGACTCGGTCGCGGAGTGTGAAATCGAATTTTTGCTGGCGTTCTGCGTACGTGTAGTTTTCCGCAATCCAGAGTCGGCCTCGCGAATCCCAGGTCATTGCGATGGGATTTTGTACATCGGGCTCAGCGGCAAACAGTGAGGCCTTGAACCCGGAAGGAAGTTGCAGTTTCTGCGTTGCTTCCGCCGCGCTGATGAGCGGGACGGACAAATCGCGTTCGGAATTGTATGGCTCAGGAAAGTCTTCGGCGCAGACGGGCCAACAGAGCAATCCTACGAGAATGATAAGAGTCAACCGCATTGCGAATCCGTCACGCTGGAAGGCACAAAACTGCAGCATGAGACCATAACATTGCAGCGAAGGCGGCTCAATCTACGAGGCGTTTTGCCGACGGAATGGGGACGTTCTGACGGCTACGACCTACGACTGACGGTAGTAGTCCTGCGGTTTGCGCTTCGGCGGGCGGTCTTCCCAATACGACTCCTGGTTGCGGTCGATGCGCAGTTTGAGAGCATCGCGTCCGATGAGGCGAAACCAGAGTCCGAAACTGAGGAACACGACGAAGTAGAGAAACAGCATCACCGCTTCGCCGACGACAAAACCAATGGGCCAGCTGATGAGGCTCAGGCCAATGAATGGCCATTTGAGGAGTGCGGGAGCAAGGTAACCGAGTGTGGCGAGAACCAGTCCCAGACCCGCAGCAATTCCCAATACCATTCCCTCGCCGCCCCAGAACCACGTCACCAGCGGAATGGCCGCCAGGCTGATGAAGCCGAATTGCCGCAGTTGGCGGTGCGTCGGTTCGAGATTGAGGTCAACAAGAGCCATAGCAGGGGAGGCAACAGATGGTTAGCGAGCGACAATGTGTGTCGCATGCTCCCGTACCGGCGAAGTTATGGCAAGCCTGTCAACGGTTATTGGGCAGATGCGGGGCTTGTGGCTGAGGCCTGAATGACCGGGTTGGCTGCTGGTTGTTCGGCGACGGCAGGTCCGCTCGGGGCTGCTGGTGTTGTCTGCGGAGCTTGTGCTTTCATCCTGGCAATGACTTCTTGTGTGATGTCACACGTTTCGTCGAAGGCGAACAGGACACCGTCATTACGCGTGAGTACGGTGGCGAATCCCCGCTCGTGGGCGACGTCAACAGCCACAGGACGGGCCGACTCACGGAATTCTCGCATCACTTCCAGTCCATGTTCGCTGAGCTGCGACGTGGCCTGATTTTGCATGCCAACCAGCTGCTGCTGGTATTGTGCGGCCTTCTGTTGCAGTTCGTTTGCTGCCTGCTGCGTAGGATTTGGGCCAAGGTTGGCACGCAGTTGGGCGAGTTCCTTGTTGACTTGCTGCTGGGCCGTGATGAGCTGCTCGGAGAGTTGCACCTTTCGCTGTTGCAGCGATGCGGCAATTTCCTTGTCGCGGCCCAAGACGCGGGCAACTTCCTCCAGGTCAACCACAGCGACGCCGGTTGCCTTTGGTGGCTGGTTTTGAAAATACAGGAATCCAACGGTCACAACGGCAATGCACGCGCCCAAGGCCAACCAGTGGTTCTTACTCATCATCCCATCCTCTGACTTGCTGAAATGCGGTACGCGAGCGCCGAACGATCACAAACTCGGCTTCGCTGTGCCCTGTCGGGAAAAAGAACCACATTTTCGAATTCAGGGACAGGTCAAAGTGCCCAGTGACCCTCTCAGCACACCGCAACTCCGGCACAACTCGCCGCTTCAGACGATTGCTGGATGTGAGACTTCCAACCCGCGCATTGCAAGGTGCATGAGAAGTCGTAACATACCGGCGTTGTTTTGATCTAAGAAAACTGGTGATTGTTGGCCGTCCCAGACACGTGTTGACGTTTGGGAGGGTGTCCCGGTTGCTGAAACGTAATTGATTTCCTGAAAAGAGGTAACGCTGTTCATGTCCGACAGTTTTTCGAAGGAGCACCGTGTCGCGATTGAAGCAGTTGCCCGTGCGGCCCGGGTTTGCCAGCGAGTCCAGTCCCAAATTCAGCCGGAGACGCTGGAGAAGAAAGATCGCAGCCCAGTCACCATTGCGGACTACGCCAGTCAGGCCATTGTGTGTCACTGGATTCGGGAATCGTTCCCTGCAGATCCCGTGCTGGCGGAAGAAGACGCCATTGCACTGCGGGATGGAGAGAGCAGCCAGTTCCTCGACCGAATTGTCGAAGAACTGGTGGCAGGGGGCCTGGGAGCAACCCCAGAATTGGCGGTTGAGTGGATCGACCTGGGCGGACATGATGGTTCAGCCAGCCGGTTCTGGACGCTCGATCCCATCGATGGCACGAAAGGGTTCTTGCGTAAAGAACAGTTTGCGGTTTCACTTGCACTGCTGATTGATGGTGTCATTCAGGTCGCAGCCCTCGCTTGTCCGAACCTGGACCCTCAGGACGGATCAGGGGCGCCGGGTGTCATTTTGTCTGCTGTGCGCGGACAAGGAGCCTGGACCACACCCCTCTCAAACATCGACGCCACACCTCAGCCAATTCGAGTGACGGCAACCAGCGACATTACCGGCTGTCGGGTATGCGAGTCGGTGGAATCAGGCCACAGCGACCATAGCCAGTCCGGTCAAATCATGCAGGAGCTTGGCATCACCGCGGAAGCCGTGCGGCTCGATTCGCAGGCGAAATATGCCGTCGTTGCCCGTGGCGAGGCCGATTTGTATTTGCGTTTACCCACACGAAAAGACTACCGCGAGAAAATCTGGGACCACGCAGGCGGCGTGCTGGTTGTCGAAGAAGCTGGTGGGAAGGCGACCGACGTAGATGGGAAAGAACTCGATTTCTCCCTCGGCAGCGAACTTGCCAACAACCGTGGTGTCGTGGTTACTAATGGTCATATCCACGATGTGGTCTTGCAGGCGGTCGGCAAGTGTCTTGCTGATTCGAACAGTTGACAGATTCAGTGACTTCGACGTGACAGCCGCGTGTTTCACGGAGAGTCGGTTCGAGTTGTGCAAACAAATGGCGGCAAACCTCGGATCATTGGCATGCAACAAATGAACTTCACCCTGCTGTCAAATTTGTTCACTGGGGAACTCATCGCTCCGAAATACGGAACGCCGCTGACGTTGGCTGTGGTCGCACTTGCCATCATCGGTCTGGCGGCCACAAACCTGGGGGCGGATCTCGTTCTGCTCGGCTCGCTGACAATTCTGGTGGCCAGCGGGGCCGTCTCTGTTCCGAATGCTGTGCACGGGTTTGCCAATGAAGGGCTTATTGCCGTGGCGGTGCTGTTTATCGTCGCGGAAGGTCTGGAGCAGACGGGTGCCGTTGGTCAACTGATTCAGTTTGTGTTGGGGAAACCCAAAACACGTCTCGCCGCTCTCGTACGAATGATATTTCCCGTCGCCGCGATGAGCTCCGTGATGAATAACACGCCCATTGTGGCGGTCATGTTGCCGGTCATGGACGACTGGGCAAAAAAGGCCCGCCTCTCGGTTTCACAGCTGATGTTGCCGCTCAGTTATGCCACCATTCTTGGTGGGCTATGCACTGTGCTGGGCACGAGTACCACCGTGGTGGTTAACAAGCTGATTGAAACAGAACTGAATCGACAGCCGGTGGCGGCTGTTGTTGAAAACGCGGATACCGAGTCAGGCGGGGTCATCGCTGATGTGCCTTCTGCACTCAATGGTGTCCATTCGCTGGGACTGTTTGAGTTGGCGTGGGTGGGATTTCCCTGCTGCGTTGTTGGTTTGGCTTACATCCTGGTGACCACGAAATACCTGTTGCCGAATCGCCGTCCAGCGATGGAGCAGTTCGACGATCCTCGGGAATACACGGTGGAAATGGTTGTGGAAGCGGGGAGCCCGCTCATTGGCCGGGCCATTGACGAAGCGGGGCTGCGGCATTTGCCGAACATGTTCCTGATGGAAATTGAACGCAAAGGTCACATTCTTCCGGCCGTGTCGCCTCGTGAAATTCTGGCGGAGGGGGACCGTCTGGTATTTGTCGGTGTGGTTGAATCGGTGGTCGATTTGCAGAAGTTTGCGGGGCTTACTCCGGCGACAAATCAGGTCTTCAAGCTGGACAGTCCACGCTCCGAACGCTGCCTCATCGAGGCGGTTGTTTCGCATTCCTGTCACATGGTGGGGACGAGTATTCGGGAAGCTCAGTTCCGTACGCGCTACAATGCCGTGGTCATTGCGGTCTCGCGAAACGGGGAACGAATCAGCGGGAAAATGGGTGATATCGTCCTCAACTCGGGGGACACGCTGCTGCTGGAAGCGAGCCCTAACTTCGCAGATGTGCAGCGGAATTCACGAGACTTTTATCTCGTCAGTAAAGTCGAGAACTCGACGCCGCTGCGTCGTGAGCGGGCGTGGATTGCGCAAATCATCCTCGTGAGTCTCATTGTGTTTGTCACGATTGTTGGCATCGACATTCTGCCTGCCGCCGCTCTCGCCGCTGCCGCGATGGTCTGCACCGGATGTGTGCTGCCGCGGGAAGCCCGTTCGTGCATTGACTGGGGAGTGCTCGTCACCATTGGGGCGGGAATTGGGATTGGCGCCGCCATGGCCGAAAGTGGAGCGGGAAGCTTTGTTGCCGAGCAATTCATTTCGCTCGGCGGGGGTGACCGTCTCATGACGCTCGCGATTGTCTACGGGGTCACCATGCTCTTCACCAATCTCATTACCGCCAAGGCTGCAGCCACGCTCATTTTCCCGGTAGCGCTGGCGACTGCTGACAAGCTCAACGTCTCCCCCATGCCGTTTATTGTCGCGCTCATGATTGCTGCCGCAGCCAGCTTTGCGACTCCCGTGGGATATCAGACCAACCTCATGGTGCAGGGGCCCGGGGGATACCGTTACGGGGACTATGTCCGTTACGGTGTGCCGCTCAGCCTGCTGCTCTGGCTGGTGTCCGTCATTGTCATTCCACAGGTCTGGAATTTTTAGTGCCGGCGAAGGTTCAGAGAATATCCAGCACGTCACGACGTAGTCGGCGGTAGTCTGCGGCGCGGAGTGAAACTGTGTTCCATTTTTCGCACAGAGTATTCATGTACTCGGCATAGTCACGGGCGTAGACGCCGTAAAAGGCGTAGCGCCGGTTTCGGAACTCCCAGACGAGGGAGTGGTCACGCCACCAACGGGGGGAAGCGAGGTGGTATGTGAAGATCAAAATGCTGCGGAAGTTGCCGCCGAAGACGGTCTCCCATTCGAGGAGTGCATCAATATCTTCCTGGCTGGCCCAGTTGACCCATTTCTGATTTTCCCCTCGCGGGAATTGGCGCCCCTTCACGTCGACCAGCAAGTTGTCGCCACGTTCTGAATAGACAACAAAGTCGAACGACTTAATGGAAGAACGCCGGACGAGTGCCCGGCGGCGTTCGTCGACGGCCACATAAGGACGACGCAGTTCGCGTAATAACTCTTCGAAAGCCACGTCGTAGTGGTTTGTTCGAATTGCCATCGCGCGTACCCCGCCTTCTTCGTGACTCAGGCTTCCCATTCGGCGGATTCATCTCGCAACGAATGGGGCCTCAACCAGTATGATATCGCGTCTCGGTGAAGATCGCCAAATCTTTTGGTGGAGGATCAGCGGTGAGTTAAGTGGAATCACGCAAAGGCGAGGGATTCCACGCTCTCTCAAATCTTATCCACGCACAATTGAGGCAATTTCACGGAAGTTGCCAGCAAGTGACTGGTACAAAGAACCGTACTGAGGGTAGTGGCGGTTGTAGGTCGCCACGTTCTCGGCATTGGCTTTCGTTTCCGAGACCACCTGAATGGTTGCGGCACACGCTTCTTCAATCGATGAGTAGGCGCCTGTTCCGGTAGCGGCGAGTAAGGCGACACCGTACGCCGGTCCTTCGTGGGCGTTAATGGTGACCACTGATTGTCCGTAAATGTCGGCCTGAAGCTGTCGCCAGAACGCGCCGCGTGCTCCGCCGCCGGAGAGGCGAATTTCTTCCACGGGGATATTCATCTCCCGAATGATTTCGAGGCAGTCGCGCATGGCATAGGTCGCGCCTTCCAGCACGGAACGGGCCATGTGCCGTTTTCCATGTCGCAGGCTGAGTCCAATCCAGGCGGCACGGGCGTCGGGGTCGGCGTGGGGAGTTCTTTCTCCCGTGAGGTAAGGGAGGAAATACAATCCTTCTGATCCTGCCGGAGCTTGCTCCGCTTCCGCACTCAGCAACAGGTAAGGGTCAATCCCCATAGCGCGGGCCGTGGCAACTTCCATGTCACCAAGCTGATTGCGGTACCACTGGAAGCTTCCCCCTGCCGACAGGACGACACCCATGACGTGCCACTTCCCGGGCACGGCGTGACAGAAGGTGTGAACCCGACCGGCTGCGTCGATTTGCACTTCATCACTGTGGGCAAACACGACGCCACTGGTTCCCATGGTGGCTGAAATCGCACCGCGACTGACAATTCCGTTGCCGACGGCACCAGCAGCCTGATCGCCTCCACCACCGACCACCGGAATCCCTTTCGGCAATCCCAGCGCTTCCGCCGCGGCGGATGACAGCGTGCCGCTGACTTCGACGGACTCGTACACCTTCGGAAGGAGAGACGCGTCCAGTTCCAGCTTTTCCAGGAGTGTTGATGACCACTGGCGATTGGCCACTTCGAGCAATAATGTGCCGGACGCGTCGCTCACTTCCGTCGCGAATTCACCGGTCAGGCGGAACCGCACGTAATCTTTGGGCAGCAATACCTGTACGAGACGTTCGTAGTTCTTTGGCTCATGGTTTCGCAGCCAGAGAATCTTGGGGGCGGTGAACCCGGTCAGTGCCGGATTCGCTACGAGCTTGATGAGTTCATCGCGTCCGCCAGCGCGGTTTTCGATTTCCTGACATTCCGCCGCGGTACGCTGGTCGTTCCACAGGAGTGCAGGACGAATGACATTGTGAGCCGCATCGAGGAAGACGCTTCCGTGCATTTGGCCACTCAGACCAATGCCCTTCACGCTTTCAGGGGCAATGTTGGCTTTGGCAATGACGGCTTTGACCGTTTCCACCGAGGCCTTCCACCAGTCGTGAGGATCTTGTTCGGCCCAGCCAGGCTCGGGGCTCGACAGAGGATACTCGTAGGAGGCGGAAGCGAGTATCTCGCCATTCGAGCCGATGGCCAGCGTTTTGGTACCACTGGTTCCAATATCAATGCCCAAGAAAACGTTGGTTGCCATGGGAAATGCCTGTCTATTGCCAAGTATGTGATTTCAGGAGACGTGATAACGCAAATTTGGTGATCCGTCCATTGTTCCGGACCCATGTGTTGCAGGAACAAACTGGATTGCTCCGTCGTGACCTCCTCATTCCCGAATGTTAGACTGAGGCGATGTCCCTTTCCCCCAGACAAATCGACATGCGTCTTGCTACGTGGCTGTTGTGCCACCTGGTCGGAGTTGTGGGATGGGTTTCCGCCCAGGACGACTCGACGCTCAGCGCGCCGAATGGTTCTGTCGGGGGAGTTTCCGTTCAGGATGTGACACAGAAGCTGGAAGATCTGGGATATCGTGTCATCCCGGCAGACACTGAGGAGAGTGCATCCCTACAGCAACGGGTTGCCCTGGAGACATTGCTGAAAACGCCCGCGGCCGAGTTAGTGGATGCGGCACAAGGGGCAAGTTTTGCTACCGTTAATGAGGCGGTATTTGAAGCAACTGTACTCGGGGAAGAAATGCGGAGCGGCCAGTTTTCCTGCACAGTACAACACTTGGGGCAACGTCGGGCTTCGCTCAACTGGACAGAAACGAACATCGCGATCCACTCGTTGTCGACCGCACACAGCAGTGAGAGTAGCAACGGACGACCCGTTGTCTCGTCCGAAACAGTCCCCGCCATTTGGGGAACGTCACCCGATGGGCGCATCCTGGTGTTCATTGATGAGGATCAAACCAAACTGACGGGGCGGTGGTCTGCGCATGGAAAAACTCTGGGGAGAAGACCGTCGGCTGGAAGTGACAGCACCGAAGCCACGTTCGCATTTCCCTCGATTCAGCAATTTCAGCTCACGTTTCCACCGGCGCTAAATACGCAAATCCGGTTGCGTGTCCCGAATACCAAGCGTCTGAAATGTCCTGTCGGGCTCCTGCGCGGGCCCGACGCTGATGAAGCTGGCTGGTCCATCTGGACCCTCGATTTAGGGAGGCGTCGCGACGCGCGGATTCAAGTGGAGCCGACGAGCCTGGGAGATGACGCGGCACTGTACGGCAACCTGGAAACGGCCTACTCCGCGAACAAGCAAGGTTTGCGCATTCAGGCGGACGCGGAACTCATGTCGTTTACTTCAGATGCGCGGACTGTACAGGTTCAGGTGCCGCGGCAGTTGAAGGTACAGAATGTGACATTGAATAGTGTTGCTGTCCCGTTTCATGTTGAGGAAGGAAACCCGGCTCGATTAGATGTGTCGATTGGTGAGCTCTCGGCGGGGCAAATTGCACAACTGCGAATCCATGCCAGCGCTCCGCTTTCGTGGGGATTAACCCGCGCACTGCCAAAGCTTCGCATTCCTGACGCTGTGGTGTTGTCGGAGCGGGTGACTCTGGTTGTCGAGCCACCATTGGCGGCCGAGTCGTTGTCCACAGACCAAATGTTGCAAACCGCATTGTCCACGGAGTCCGTTGGCGAGGTGTGGACGTTTCAAAGCCTGAGTGACGACAGTCGGATCAATGTGAAAATCCGGGAATCTTCAAGCCAACTGAATGTCGATTCCACAACAGTTGTGTCGTTGCAGTCGGAACTGCTGACCGCAATTACACGGCTCGATTTGCAGAATCGCGTGGGAAAGACGTATCAACTGGAGTGCGTACTTCCGGCCGACTGGTCGGTGCTGGATGTCTCATCCAGCGGGCGAAACGGGCCGACTCATGTTGAACGAGTCGAGGGAGTCAACCGTCATGTGCGGTTGGAGTTGATTGATCCTGTTGGTGGAGAGACGCCGCAATCAGTGTTTCTGACGCTGCGTCGCGTTGCTCCACCGCTTGGGGAATCCTGGGCGTTCCCGGTGGTACAGCCGCAGGAGTCCCATGAATTCAATGGCGTCTGTTACTTTGTTAGTTCGCAAGGGTTAGGTATTGAAACGGATGGCGACAACGCCCTGGAAGCCGACTTAGTTCCGACTGATGTGCCGGAATCGCTGTGGAAGAAGTTAGTCGCCGTCAGCCCACAGCTCACCGTTCCCGGGGAGGACGTCACCGCGCTTCGCTGGAAATCGCCGTCCGTTCCTCCGGCGACAATACATCTTACCGAATACGCAGCTCGGACGACGCCCGTTGGGGACGAGGCGGCTCTGAATGGCGACGCGAATTCCGTGGAGCAGGCGACTACTGAAAGCAGTGCCAATACGTCCACGTTATCCGGTGTGGTGCAAATGGAGCTGTCGACCGTATTGTCCTCGCGGAACGGCGGTCAGCACGTAAGTCGGGCGACATATCACTTTTCCCAGCCGAGGGACGTTTCTAAGTTGCAACTTTCACTCCCCGAGGGGTGTGTTGTTTCGTCGGTTGTGCGCGATGGGCAAAGTGTCACCGTTTTGAGACGTGGGGAACGCATTTCGTTCCCGAAGCGTGTTGAACCAGCGAAAACCATTGAGATTTTGTATTTGCTGCCTTCGCGTGGCGGCCTTCTGTCGGAAGAGGTCGACATTCCGCTCCCCTTGCATGGCGAGCCAATTGAACAGATGCACTGGAGTATCGACGGCGCCTTCGGGCACCGCATTGAAGTCGAGAATTCAGCAGATGCTGTCGGCATCACCCCCAACGCCTTTCGTATCACCAGTCGACTATTAGGGCCGCTCGCCCGTTTTGAAGGGAGCAAATGGTTTAATCCTGTCCGACCACAGGATTGGACCTCGATTTGGGAAGGGGCTGCCCCAACCAGTAGCAGTCATGCCAACGTGACACTGACGTTGGGGAAACCTGGTGACTCACTACGATTGCGATACTGGAAGTCACGGCAGTTTCAGGCCGTTGCCTGGGTTGTGCTGTTGTTCTGCGGGCTGGTTGGCGTGGCTGTACGTATGTGGAATTTGACTCGCCTGAGAAGTCTTGCGATTGCACTGCTTTTGATGTTGGGGGCTGCCGCGATACTGCTGCCAGACGAACCAGCACTCATTGCTGGAGGTGGGTTCATTGGTGCTGTTTTGTCGCTGTTGTTTCCCCGGCAATACGTGCGACACACCGATTTGCTGAAAGAGAATTCGGTAATCGCGGCAGCACAACAGGCCACGGGACCATCATCTGTGTTGACGCGGTGGTTACCCATTTTGCTCGTCGCCCTGCTGTGGATGCATCAGAGCAGTGGTGTCGTTGCTCAAAACAAGGTGGCCGAGCTGCCAACCGTTCGATTGGCGCTTGAGGACGAAACAATCATCGCGAGTACGTCGAACGAGACAGCAGGGCTTCTGCGACGTGTCCGGGACGAATCCCCCTCGTACTTGATTAGTGCAATTGAATACGACGTTCTTGAGTCGAAACCGCTTTCCATTCGCGCGGACATCCGAGTTCGCGTGCTCGATCCCGTCGAGGCCCAGTATGTCTCCTTACCGTTTGCTGGCATTGTTCTGCGTAACGGTGCGAATTGCCTGGTCGACGACCAGCCGACGGAACTCATTCCGGCATCGAGCGGTGATGCACTGCTTGTACCTCTGCCGCAGGGCACCAATGTGCGGCGACATCGAATTACTTTGGAATTCGGATTGCGGCCCGACGCGGAAGTCGAAGGTGTCCGCTTGCCGCGCGTCGTTGCAGCGACGCTGCGGACCCCAGCTGGAATGTCACCACTCTCGTTTGTGCATCAGGGAATGGTGCGGCAAATGGACGGGGAGGGAACGCTCACCTTTCTCGGGAGTATTGAGCGATTAGCTCTGCCGCAGACAAATAGCGTTACAGCCAGCTCTGGCCAGCTCTCGGCTGACATGCAGGTCGTGCTCGACCGCAGGAAAGCGTCGGCGGTGTGCAATTTGAATGTGCAGTTCGACGAAGCATTTCCACCAAGCGTTGAACTACTTCTGCCACATGGAAGTCGACTTCAGCAAATCGTCTCTCCCGACTTGCAGTCGTATGACGTTGTCCGCAATCGTCGTACGGGCACGTGGCTGCATATCGAGTTGCAGCGGCACAACGCAAACTTGACGCTCCAGTATCAAGTCCCTGTGAAACAACCGGAAGGCGGTTCCATTCTGTTGCCTCCACTGCTGGCTGCGCCCCAGGAGTCTACAAAACAAATGGTGCGTTTGAGCGCGAGTGCCGGAATGCTCATTTCCAACGTCTCGGCAGATGACGATACGACCGGAACGGTCGCTGCTGAGTCCGATCCCAACGGCGTCTGGACAATTCAAGACGCAAATCTGAACTCCTTGCGAGTCGACTTCACCGATGTCCCCAGTCGAGCAAAAGCCGACATTCTTGAACGAATTACCGTGACACGTGAAGAAGCACAGTATGGAGGGACAATCGTTCTCGACTCCATGACGCTTCCCCAGTTCGTGCATCAATTGAAACTTCCGTTGGATTGGCATGTCCAGGACATTCAGATCGAACAGTCTGGGGTGTCTCGCAACGTGCGGTGGAGTCGCGAGGGAAGTCGAATCACCGTTTTTGTCCCCGATGCCGCAACAGGGAAACGGACTCTCCATGTTCGTGGCGCGAGACCAATTCAATCAGAAGTTTGGGAAGCATTTCCTGAAATCGAAGTGCTGGATGCCGCAGTTGGCGAACGTCAGTTACTGGTAAACGATGCCACGCGCTGGTCTGTGGAAGTGGCAACCGCTGGTGGTACGGTGATGGCGACATCTCCCCGGAAGGCGGGAACCACGTCCGATCAGGAAGAGGATCCGACTCCCGTGTTGTCCTTCTCGTCATCGGCAGAGCCGCAGCAGTTCCGGATTGTCCCCAGTCCTGAGGCGGCGCGGGCTGACAGTGTGACCATGCTTCAGCCTGACGAAGACGGCCAATGGCGCGTGACGCAGCAGTTACACATCGAATCATTGGAGGCCAAGTTCCGACAAATCCGGCTGAAAGTCCCCTCAGCGATTGCTCAGCAACTGTCCATTTCGCCTGCGACATTGCGTCCATCTGTGGGAGAAGATGACGGGGCGTTCACCAAGGTCACTCTTGATGTTCCCCAGCGCTGGCGCGACGAAGTTTCGTTGTCGATTTCATGGCTGACGGCCAACGAGGAATTGCTCTCCGTCGGATTGGCGAACTGTGTTGTGGAATCAGCAGCCGAAGTCTCCCATTTTGTCGTCCTCCCGGCAGAGGCTGGTCTGCAAGTTGCACCGAGAAGTGGCCGAAGTGTTTCGGGGGCTTCACTCCCACGGTGGACTCCCGTGCGTTGGACGAATCTTGTACGTCAGCGCGAGGCGTTGTGTTACCAGGTTGTCGAACCCGTTGCGCAGTTCGAAAGTCAGTCGAGCGATCCCACAGCAGGACACATTCCCTGGGCCGAACAACTCGTCTGGATTCACCCCGACGGGAGCAGTCATGGTGAACTTCGGTTGTGGGGACACTGTCACGAGAATTTCACACTGGAACTCATCAACGACGGGGAAACGAGCATCGATGAAATCCAGTCGGTGTCCGAAGCGAAAATCAGACTCGATAAAGAAGAGTCGAGCGGAGCTCAAAAAATCGAAGTGTCAGACTCGGGCGGCGTGTTTGACATTGTTGTGTTCTGGCATAAAGACAAGCCCTCGCAAGCGGTCATTTCTGTCCCTCAACTCAAGACGGTTGCTCCCGAGCAAATGCTGACAACAGTGGTGGTGACCGAACCCTGGCAACTGGTGAATACTCCCGAAACTTACCCGTTGAGTCTGGCCGAGTCGTGCATTGCTCAATGGAATGGTTATCTCGACTGCCTCGACGAGTCGGTCAACTCGATTCCAGTGACGAGCAGCATTCTGGACCGGGTGCGAACCGTTCAACAGAAACTGGACTCGTTACTTCCGCAACTTTCCGCAGAAGAAGCGGAGTCGATTCGGACAGAAACGGCCCAGCTTGAAACGCGCTGGCGTGCGCTGCAGCAGAAAATCCCCATTTCGGTACCAGAATCCGCTCCCCGCGTCCGGCATGTGTCCAACGACGAACCAATGGAATTGGGCAGTGACCAATTGGTGACTCGGCTGCATACAAATCGTCCACTGACGTCACTGGAACTTCAGCCGGTGCGACGCTCTCGAATTGATTGGCAACGTGCGGGATTCGTGACATTGTTGCTGTTGGCAGTGATGGTGAAGGTGCTGATCTCACGTCGTGTTCCGTTGCGGGAATGGTTTGCCGTGCATCCTTCGCTCGCCCTCGCAACCTTTGGAGTGGTATGGTGGACATGGCTGTCACCAAGTGCGCTGGGATTTGTCATTTTCCTGCTGGGGGGCGTCCGCTATCTCGTTGATCAACGTTTGGCGGAATCCTCAGACTTGAATACCGGCCCCGACGGCTGATCCAGCTTTGGCCACCATCAAACTTGTTTTCAGTTTTCCTGTCCCGTCTGCTCACGTTTGTTTCTCCATGTCAGCTTCGCCGGACACGTCTGAAAAAAAACGCACGTTGCGGGTTCGCAAATCGATGGTGGAACTGCAGCGACGCTTTTCCTGGAGCCATCGGCTGTGGCAGGACCTAAAGGCGGGCTGGAAAGGTGCGCTGGTGAGCTTCGCTGTTCATGCGTTGCTGTTTCTGGTGCTCGGAATTGTCGTATTCAAAATCATCCATCCTGACCCGATGATTTTGTACATGGGCTGGGCGACCGTTGTTGACGACGCCGAAGAGGAAGAAGACAAAGAGCCCGTTGTCCAACCAATTCACATTCCCTCATTGGGAATGTCGCGTCCCTCGGAGAGCCAGAATACGACTCCCGAACCGAATCCAGACAATCAGCAACCCGTCGAACGTCCCGGCGTGAATCCAGTGTCGGTAGCCAATTCATTGCAGAACCGACCAACGTGGACTGGCAACACGCGCGAAGGCGGTCCGAAAGATGAAGACTTGCGTAAATCGTTGGATGCTGCGCTGAAGTGGATTGTCAGACAACAGCAGGCTGACGGGCACTGGAGTTTGACGGGCCCCTATCCCGACGCGGGAACCGTAGAAACAGACACCGGTGCCACGGCACTCGCGTTGCTCTGCCTGCTGGGTGATGGCAACACGCATGAGAACGGAATGTATTCGCAGCAGGTCAACAAAGGGATTCAGTGGCTCATTGCCCAGCAACATCCCGACGGTGACCTGTTTGACATTCTGGAGCAGGGACGTGAAGCGCATTTCTACTCGCATGCACAAGCCACCATTGTGCTCTGTGAAGCACTGGCCCTCACGCATGACCCTGCCTTACGTCCGCCCGCCGAGAAGGCCGTGGAGTTCCTGGTCCGTGCTCAAAACCCGAAATGGGGAGGGTGGAAGTACCGTCCGCTCTCAGAAACTGGCATTGGCGATTTGTCCGTCACCGGTTGGGTACTCATGGCATTGCATACGGCCCGAATGGCGGACATTGAGGTAGACCTTGAAACATATCGACTGGCCGACCTGTTCATTACGTCTGTTCAGGAAAACGAAATTGACGGATCGCATTACAAGTACCGACCAGACTTGCCTGCGGAAGAATCTCAGCGACTGTCCATGACCGCCGAAGGATTGCTTTGCCGACAGTGGCTGGGCTGGCCGAAGGACAATTTTGACCTGAAACGCGGCGTCAACTTTCTGCAGCAGGAGCAGAACCGACCCGAGTGGCTGGCTCACCGTCGCAATGTTTACGCGTGGTATTACATCGCACAGACGTTGCATAATTTGGGTGGCCCTCTATGGGAACAATGGTTCCCTCCTGTGCAGCAAATGATTTTGAGCAACCAGATTTCCGCCGGTCCCACCACAGGCAGTTGGCATCCTCATCGACCCGAAGGGGCCTTTCACGAACGCTCACACGACGCAGGCCGCCTCTACATGACGGCCATGTGCGTACTCATTCTGGAAACACCGCAACGGCATGCGCCGGTGTATGACTCAGGTACTGAGTGACCGGGTTCGCCGAAAGCGTAGGCCGGACCGAAGCAAACCAACTTGTTGCCGGAACTTCGGCCACGGGATTCAGTTCGTTAATTCGCGACTACTCCAATTTTCTCGATCACTGTTTGCGGAGTTCCGGCACTCAGGCGTGGCCTGCGGTCCGGCCTACATACTTGATGCCTTGGTTCGTTAGAACAATTGCCAGGCCTTGCTTTCGAATTCTGCGTGAATGGCCGGATCATTCGCCCGCGCGATGAGATCGTAGTAGGCGTAGGGATATTTAAACACGTGCCCAATTCCGAGCGTCTTGGCGCCCCGTTTCTGCCAGTACTCCGCTTCATTGGGGCGGAGTTTGCTGAACTTGTGGTCCATGATTTTGCGATCATCCGGCTGCGGTCCCTTACGGGTGACGGTGACGTACTTGCGAAACGCGGTACGACAGCTTTCGGCCCATTCCTCGTCACCCATCGTCGCCAGTTCCACCAGTGACTGGCCAAACGTCAGCATGTGTCCGGCGAATCCCTGACCGAAACCAACGAAGCGGTCGATGGAGTCGCTCGCTTCCTTCAGGATGTAGCGGGAGGCAGCCACTTCGTCGGAAAATGGAGGCGGGTCGACGTCGGCGTCGGGCTCTTCGTCGCGCCAGGGAGTGAACGCACGAATAAGGCGGCAGACTCCTTCAACGCGTTCGGGTGTGGCCGTTTCGGGAAGTAGTCGAAACGCCTTGATGGCATGCATGGCGAAAATGGCATCATGCCCGACTTGCCGCAATACGCCGCCTCCTTCAGCCAAAGCTTTGCCCATTTGCTCAGCCGCGTCTTCAACGCGGTCGTTTTCCGGGAACGGCTGGCACAATTTGGTCGGCGCCCAGTTGAGGTCGAAGAGTTCAATGATTCGCGTGGTCGCCGCTTCGTCGAATTTGTTGTTCACGCACATCAGGTGCGCTGAAATGAGTGCCGCGCCGCGATGACCGTCAGAGAAATAATTCATTTCCGGCGACCGAGCCAACGCATTAATGCCCAGCCGAACAAGGCGATTCTTGTCGAGAACACCCTCATCACCGTAAGCGCCAGCACCGGGAAGCAGCAGCCCGCCAATGGTCACAGCACTGCCAATTGTGAATTCACGACGGTTCATGATGCCTCCTTCGACTTTCGTGCAAACCACTGGCAATTGTACGGGACTGTTGCACCTGAATGGGAGGGCGACGCTCCCGCGGAGCCGCACGTGGTTCATTCGGCATCCACATGAAAATTTGGCTCGGTAGGAACCTCGCCCTCCCGGTCGCAGACGAATCTGCAGGCAGTCCTACCGATGTCGAAACAACTCTGACGTCGCGACGAATTGAATCAGTGAACTGACGGTGCGGTCGTGCTCCTGCATATGTTTCACAGCCGCTTGAACCTGGACCTGGTCGGCAATGCCGAGTTCGCGTCCCAAGGCGTAAGTGAACACTTTTCCGGCCAGACAATTCAGGAAGAGTTCTTCCCGCTCCACGAGCGCATTTTGGAGTCCTTCCACACCGACGAATTCGGTTCCATCAGGGAGGACGGCGGAGGCGTCGATGAGTGGGTCGTTCTGACCAATCCGGCCTTTGTAAGCCGAACCCCTCCTGCGTGCGGTATTCGCCGGCGGCGTTGAAGTTTTCGAGTGAGAACCCCAGGGATCAATTTTACTGTGGCACCGGGCGCACTGCGGCAATTCACGATGAATTTCCAGTCGCTGACGCACCGTTGCTTTGTCGATGCCAGGAACCTTCGGTGCAATGTCGCCTGCATTCGCAACTGGTAGACCGGGGTCTGTCCCCAGAATGTTCTTGAGAATCCAGGTCCCTCGTTTCACCGGAGACGTGCGGGTGCCGTTGGAGGTAATCGTCAATACGGAGGCCTGAGTCACGACTCCACCGCGGGGAACTCCTTCCGGCAGTGGGACGCGCCGGAACGCGTCACCACGGACATTCGGAATACCGTAGTAGCGGGCAAGCCGTTCATTGACGACTGCAAAGTCCGACTTCACCAGATTCATGGCACTTTCACGGCTCCGCAAGACTTCGGCGAAGAACGCCTCTGATTCACCGACAATCGAGGTTTCCAGGTGTCGGTCGTACTTGGGATACAAATCAGCAGCGGGTGGATTCGCACCGACTTCCCGCAGTCCCAGCCACTGGCCCGCGAAGTTTTTGACGAACTGTTCGGACTTCGAGTCGGCCAGCATCCTTTCGACTTGTTGATGGATGACATCTGGCGAATCGAGTTTCCCCTGCTCTGCCAGTTGCAGCAACGATTCATCAGGCATGGAGGACCAGAGGAAGTACGAAAGTCGCGAGGCAAGCTCGAACTGTGTGAGTTCGCGGCGATCCTGTGGAGCTGAAGGTTCACTGAGGTAGAGGAAGTGCGGTGAGCAAAGAACAGCAATGAGCGGTGTCTTGATGGCCTGTTCCAAAGTTTCTTCCGGGTCCCGATGTGTCACGAAGAGATCAACCTTGGCCTGCACTTCCGCCTCGGTCACTGGTCGGCGATACGCACGACGCATGAAGCGTTGCAGCACTTCGCGCACGTAGCCCACTTCATCCTGATTGGGTGTCTCGGATGAAATGAGGATTTCTTGGTGGCTCGCTGGCGGCCATGCGTCGTACACGGGGCCTTCAATTTCGAACCAGTCGACCCACAGCTCCGGTCGCGCGAATGTATCGCCCGACTGCATCCAGAAGTTCTCCAGTTCACGCGGAATGCTATACGCATACTGAATGGTGACTCCCGCTTTTTCGGTCGTGAACCGCGTCCGGATTTCATAAGTCCCAGGTTCCTCAACGGAATCTGGGACATCGAATTCGGCAATGACTTCCGGCTGCCCACCAAGGTTTTTAATGAGCTTCAGACGTGGCGGACCGAAGTCGTACATTTGGGCCGTGCGAAAATGTTCCAGGTCCCGTTCAAAGGCCTCGCGATGATATTTTTCCCCTTTCGGGTTCTTTTCGATTTGGTCCAGCATCCGTTTTCAAGGGCCAGTCGGGCTGATGCCACTACAGCTTCTCGGTTCGGGGACAATGCCTCCCGCCCGAATTCGGATGATGTATTCCCCTTCAACCGGCATTTGAAAATCGCGGGCGTTGAGGTTGCGGTCCCAGCTTTCGTGGTGCATGACCTTAAAGCCGTCTTTGACTTCATTCTTACCACCATTCACGATGATGCGTTGCCCGTCGTACGTCACTCGATTTGAATCGGAATCTCCGGAGTCGGGCTGAATGCCATTTCAATGCCTCTGGCTGTGCTCCCTCGACAATGGCTTCGTCCAGGATTTTCCGCGCGGAGGCGAGGTAGAGTTCCATCAGCAGTGGGCTGACGGTCAACGCCCGACCGTTATTGTCGAATCCGCCAGCCGGGGGATCTTGCGGGAATCCCGACACGTCGGCATTCACACCGATGAGATCGCGTATGGTGTTGCGATACTCATTGCGGTTCAGTCGTCGCAATACAATATTGGAATCTCGACGAATGAGTTCCGCCCTCACCATTTGCTGCGTTATCCAGTCAACGACCTCGGCGACATTTTTCGGGCTTGGGTTGTGGTTCATCATCGGGCGGCATTTCGTGGCTGTTGAGCACGTTGACGACTTCACCCCAGTGCTGCTTTGCCTCGAGTCCCAGGAATTCATTCGGAAGATGTTCATCAACGCGAAACTTCGCCTGCTGGTCGTCGGGGCCGTGGCAGCGGCAGGCAGTGCTCCTTGAGAAATGGCGTGACCTTGGCCTGAAAAGCCCGTAGTGTCTGGGTCCCAGACGGGTTCTGCATTGGCGACCGACAAGGGAGGATCACCAGCAATGGGAACCAGGCTGAGCGAAGATTGAAGGACATCGGAGAAAACTTGCTGTGAGTTAACGGAGAAATTACTTCGATCATGATACTCGTCATGTCCTCGTATGCGTACTGCACCGGGGGCTGCGGGACGGTTACATTTGCCGTGACGTCACACTATTCTGACAGGCCCGTCCCATTAGCAGGAATTGAAATATGCGACGCGTCCTACTTTTGCTCGCAGCATGTGCCGGATTAAGTTCTGCAGCGTTTGCGGCACCGCCGAACATTGTGCTGATTTTCGCAGATGACATGGGCTGGAAGGATATTGGTTTCCAGAGCGAGGGACGATTCTCAACACCCCACCTCGACCAAATGGCCCGCGACGGCATGGTGTTCACCGATGCCTACGCCACCGCTGGAAACTGTGCACCGAGCCGGGCGTGCCTCATTTCAGGAACGTACACACCGCGGCATCATGTGTATGCGGTGGGGAGTACCAATAGAGGCCCGAAGAATTTGCAGCGGCTCGTTCCCATTCCAAACCGGAGCGGATTGGCGAAAGACGTCATCACCATGGCTGATGCGCTCAAGGCTGCGGGCTACGCGACCGGTCATTTTGGAAAGTGGCATTTGGCAGGACCAGACGGTGCCAAACCAAGCGAACAGGGCTTCGACGAAACGTTTGATTCGTTTGGTGAAGGGAAGTCCGAGAAGGGAGCGAAGGAAACAAGAAGGGGCCACCGGAAGATCCCAAGGGTGTGTTCACCCTGACGCGCAAAGCCTGCGATTTTATCGAAAGGCACAAAGACGAACCGTTCTTCTGTTATCTGCCGCATCATGCCATTCACACACCACTGCAGACGACGCCCGAGACCCGCGAAAAGCTGAAAGCGTCGGTGAAGGCTGGCGGACCCTCGATTGATTACCTTGGCTGCACGCATGATCTCGACGCGAGTGTCGGCGTGCTGCTGGCGAAACTGAAAGAGTTGAAGCTGGATGAAAACACGCTCGTCGTGTTCACCTCGGACAACGGCGCAACGCCAGGATCATCACAAGAACCGTTACGCGGCAACAAAGGCGCTACTACGAAGGGGGCATTCGGGAACCATTTATCGCACTGTGGCCGGGCCACATCAAAGCAGGATCGAGTTGCTCGGTCCCCATTTCGAACGTCGATTTGTTTCCCACGTTTCTGGCTGCTGCCGGAGCAGATGTTCCCCAAGGCAAAGTGCTGGACGGCGAGAGTCTGATGCCGTTATTGACTCAAAGTGGATCACTCCAGCGCGAAGCAATCTTCTGGCATTTTCCTGGCTATCTCGATAGCCCCGTGACACGCGGTCGCGATCCGCTGTTTCGCACGCGGCCTGTAAGCGTCATCCGGAAGGGGGACTGGAAACTTTATTTGTACCATGAAGAATGGGCGCTTGATGGTGGCCGTGAACAGCTTGCCAGTAACCGAGCCGTTGAGCTTTACAATCTGCGAGATGACGTCGGCGAACGCCACGACGTCTCAAACATGCAGACCGAAAAGCGGGATGAACTGCTGTCCGATTTGTTCGCCTGGTTCGAATCAACCGGCGCGTTACTCCCGTCCGAGTCCAATCCCGACTACGATCCCGAGAAGAAACCAGCGAACCAGAATCGCAAACGGGGCCCAAGAGCCGCGAAATAACTGTCGTTAGACACCCGCTTGAAACAAACAACTTTGAAATCAGAATCTGGAGTTTATTTGTGCGTCCGCTTGCTCTTGTCTTAATTGTCGCTGTACTTCTTTCCATGGTGTTTGCCCTCGGTCCGGGGGGAAGATTGACTGGTCAGTCGGTCGAACATCCCGTCGCACGTGGCGTGGTTTATCACGATAAGAACCACAACCAGCAGCGGGATGCTGGCGAAGAGGCCATGGAAGGAATTCGCGTTTCGAACGGTCGCGACATTGTGACGACCAATGCGGACGGGAAATACGAAATCCCCGTGACAGATGATTCCATTGTCTTCGTCATTAAGCCCAGTGGTTGGCAGGTGCCCCTCAGTGAAGATCAACTGCCTCGCTTCTACTACATTCACAAGCCCAACGGATCGCCGAAGTCGCGATATCCGGGTGTCGAACCAACCGGACCACTGCCGAAGTCCATCGACTTTCCGCTGTATCCCCACGAGGAACCGAAGCAGTTTCAGGCCCTCCTGTTCGGTGATCCTCAGCCGCGAGACCAGAAGGAAGTTGACTGGATCAGCCATGATGTCATCGAAGAACTCATCGGGACTGACGCCTCATTCGGTGTGACCCTCGGCGATATTGCGTTCGACAATCTGGAAACATTTGACGCATTGAATCAGTCCATCGCGCTGCTGGGAATTCCCTGGTACAACGTCATTGGTAACCACGACATCAACTACGAAGCGCAGCGACGCGAACACGCCAACGAAACGTATGAACGCGTTTACGGCCCATCGTATTACTCATTCGATCATGGTCCTGTTCACTTCATCGTCGTGGACGACATTGAGTGGCAGTACAATCAGGAGAGCCGCAAAGGTCGTTATGTGGGCGGCATTGGTGACACGCAAATGGAGTTCATCAAGAACGATTTGGCTGGGATTCCAGCCGATCAAATGGTCGTGCTTATGATGCACATTCCGCTCATCGACGTGGAAGATCGACATGAGTTGTATCGTTTGATTGAGCAGCGGCCCTTCTGCATTTCAATTTCCGGACACACACACTACCACGAGCACGTCTGGATTAAGAAGGAAGACGGTTGGGAAGGACCGCAGCCACACCATCATATTATCAATGTCACCGTGTGTGGCAGCTGGTGGAGCGGGGCACCCGATGAACGTGGCATTCCGCATACCACCATGGCCGACGGCGCTCCGAACGGCTATTCCATCATCAGCTTCGACGGGGCTGACTATCGACTCGATTACCGTGCCGCTGGTCGCGGACCTGACCATCAAATGCAGCTCGATGCTCCGGAAGTCATTTCCACAGAACTTGCGGAACCGGCTTTCCTGTATGCCAACGTGTTCAATGGTTCAGAGAAAACCAAAGTCGAAATGCGCGTGGCGGGACAATCAGTTGATTGGATTGAACTCGACCACGTGAAAGAGGCTGATCCCACCTACCAGCGCACATTCGATCGAGAAGCAGCGATTCTGGAAGTGAAGCCAAACGAATGGCGGAAACTCAGCAAGCCGCGCGCGACAGGGCACTTGTGGAAGGGAGCAATCCCCACTGGTCTTCCCGCAGGACTGCACGAAATCGAAGTCCGTGCGACTGACCATTGGGGCCGGGTGTTCAACGACAGCCGCAGCATCCGCGTAGAAGCCGCAGGGTCGTAGACCGTGAGAGCCTGCTGAGCATCAACGTTGCGGAAGTTGCTGATCCCAGTTCCAGCGGGGATCGCCGAACGTGACGAGCAGGTCTCGCAGCAGGTGATAGCGTCTAACGAACAGGGGCAGCCACAGCTTGCTGTGGCTGTCCGACGTTTCAATCACAAGCCAGTCGAGTCCGAGAAATCCGACTCGGCGGCTGGTATTTACATTTGTCCAGGGAATATGGTCGGTACGGAGCAGTGTCACCCATTCCAGTCCATTCGGGCCAACTTCGAAGTGAAAGGCCCAGCAAATGAGGGCGCCGGCCAAGGTGCTGAGCACCGTCAGCAAGACAGGAATGACACCTGCTAATATGAAGAGCGGCGCACCTGTGAAGAAGAAAAACAGTTCCAGTGGAACGAGTGTGAGGGTGAATACGATGGGAAAAACATCGGTGAACGACATGCGGAAGTCTTCTCTGCGTAAGCAGATACGGATGATTCCCTCGTTCATGATCAGGCTCCGAAAGGAGAGGGTCGCTGAATTGCGAAAATTGACCTTTTCTTAATCATATCTTCATTTATCGGCGAGCGGCAAGGTGTCGTTTGATGGGAGGCGACCAATTTGGCATGCTCCCCGCAGATATTGACGGTTGATGTTCCCCACCTGCTGGCCCAGTTACCTGTAGATCACATGTCGAATCGAATTCCCCCTCTGTTGAACGACGCGGAACGTGCTCGGGCACGACAGCTCATCAAAGACGCTCTTCAGGAAGATTTGAGTGAAGCGGGTGATTTGACGTCGAATGCACTCATTCCCCTTTCGGAATTAGGAAGCGTCAACATCGTCGCGCGTCAGGCGGGCGTCCTTTCCGGACTTCCGTTCGTTGACATTGTCTTTGAGCAGCTAGGTGAAGGTGTCACTGTTGAGCGGCACGTGCAGGACGGTGCCGATTTGGCGCCCGGTATGGTCGTCGCCACTTTGACGGGCCCGGTGCACACATTGCTGTCAGGCGAACGAACGGCGCTGAATCTGTTGACCCTTTTGAGTGGCAACGCCTCGCTGACAGCCAAGTTCGTTGCCGCTGTGAGTGGAACCCGAGCCCGCATCCTGGATACGCGAAAGACGCTGCCGGGCCTGAGACTTCTGCAGAAGTATGCCATTCGCTGTGGTGGCGGAATTAATCATCGCATTGGTCTCTATGATGCCGTGCTCATCAAAGACAATCACATTGGCGCCTGGAACAAAGGCGGCGCGCGCAGTCTGAAGGACATACTCAAACAGGCACGCGCCTATGCCAGTGGATGCGTAACCATCGAAATCGAAGTCGACACACTCGAACAACTGCGCGATGCATTGAACGGTAAGCCGGACATTGTTTTGCTCGACAACATGACCCTCGACATGCTGCGGGAAGCGGTCAGCATTCGGAATGATCAATCACCAACGGTGCATCTCGAGGCGTCGGGCGGGGTGAATCTGGAAACCGTCCGGGACATTGCACTCACGGGAGTTGATCGCATCAGCGTGGGTGCTTTGACCCACTCCGCCCCAGCACTCGATTTGGCATTCGACTGGGTTGCCGGACAATAAAATCGTAAGCGTGAGCTGCAGTTCACAATACCAACACGTACAGGCGTTCAAGATGTTTACTGGTTTGATTGAAGGACAAGGAAAAGTACTGGCCATTGATCCGGAAGGGGCTGGCGTGTTGTTGTCGATCGAACCACCGGCCGACTTGGATGACGGAGCGCACACAGAAGTTGCCCTCGGCGAGAGTGTCGCGATTAATGGCTGCTGCCTGACTGTTGTATCGTTCGACGAGAATACATGGCGTTTCCAAGCCGGCAGTGAGACTCTATCGCGAACGAATTTGGGACACCTGCAGGCAGGGGATGTCGTCAACATTGAACGAGCACTCCGAGCCAATGCCCGACTCGGCGGTCACTTCGTTCAGGGCCACGTCGACGACACCGGCACGGTTGCCAAAATCGACCGCGAAGGAGAATGGGTCTTTATGTGGTTCAAAGTGCCACCCAGACTCACACGGCAAATGGTCTCGAAGGGCTCGATTTGCGTGGATGGAATTTCTCTGACACTTGTAGAGGTAAGCGATGACCAGTTCAGCGTGGCACTCATTCCTCATACGCTCGATGTCACGACACTCGGGCAACGCCAGCCCGGCGACATGGTGAACATCGAGACGGACATTCTAGGGAAGTACATTGAGAAGCTGGTCTCACCTGCTTCGTGATCCGGCTGTCCCACGAGCAAGTTGTGGTTGGGCACTTGCGAACTGCCGGGGCCGACGCGACACTCGTAGATGAAGTTGTTCACAAAATCGGGTGACAGGTGCAAACTGGCTCCTGTTCCGTTCTTTCATCGAATCAGAGTTTCTGGAGACTGCATGTCCGTGTCGTGCCGCCTGCTGATTGTGTTGTTGTTCGCAAGGGTTGTCGTCGCCGCGGAACCGAATGAAGTCCCGCCGCCCATTTATGACGAAGATGCCATCCCGCACTTCGTGTTGCCTGAGGTGCTCGTTTGCGATGACGGTTCCAAGGTGAAAACCGCAGATGACTGGACTTCGAAGCGCCGTCCAGAACTGCTGCAGTTATTCGCCGACGAAATGTTTGGCAACGTGCCCCGCGCAGCGCAGAATCTTGTTGTCACGTCGAAAGTCGTCGAAGAAGGCGAGGTCATGGCAGGGAAGGCCGTACGACGCCAGGTGGAGTTGCTGGTGTCCCGCAAAGATGGCAAAGGGCAACTCGTGCTCGGGTTGCTGATGTACATCCCGAAGTCAGACAAGCCTGTCCCGGCATTTATTGGATTGAATTTCAAAGGGAATCAAACCATTGCGAATGATGCCAAAATCCACCTGAATCCAGGCTGGGTAAGACCGAGCAACGACGGAACGGTCGTCGACAACAAAGCAACAGAAGCGTCGCGCGGAACCGCATCCAGTCGCTGGCCCGTCGAGCTGATTGTCAGCCGAGGATACGCCGTAGGGACCATGTACTACGGTGACATCGACCCCGACTTCGATGACGGATTCGAAAACGGAATTCAGGGACTGGTAAAGGGTGATTCTGAAAGGAAGCTCACCGGCAACGAGTGGGGCAGCATTGCCGGTTGGGCGTGGGGATTAAGTCGTATTCTCGACTATCTGGAAACCGACGAACAAATCGACGCCAAACACGTCGGCGTGGTGGGACATTCTCGACTCGGCAAAACCTCACTGTGGGCTGGCGCCTCAGATGAACGGTTCGCCTTCGTCGTTTCGAACGACTCCGGTTGCGGCGGTGCGGCATTGAGTCGTCGGCGCTATGGTGAGTCGGTGCATCGTATCAACACCGCGTTCCCGCATTGGTTCTGTGACAACTATGTGAAATACAATAGCAACGAAGGTGCTATGGCATTTGATCAGCACGAACTCATCGCGCTCATCGCTCCACGTCCGGTGTATGTTGCGAGTGCCACTGATGACCAATGGGCCGATCCACACGGCGAATACCTGAGCTGCTACTTCGCCGATCCCGTTTACCGTCTGCTCGGCACAAATGGCTTAGGCGGCGAGGCTCCAATCCTCGCACCACCCGGCCCCGATGACCCGCGAGCCATCGGTCAAATTGGATATCATCTACGAACCGGCAAACACGACATTACCGAGTACGACTGGACGCAGTATCTCAACTTCGCCGACCGGCATTTCGCGAAGTAATTCCGTTTCCTTTTCAATGAACATTACCGGGCAGCGTCTCGCTCGACACTGCCCATTCGGTAACGTAGTCTGGGATAGACGACAGGCGTATCCCACCTTTTTCAAACGAATAACACGACAAAAACTCCCGGAGTAACAATATGCGACTGGTTCGAAGTTTAGCCGTTCTTCTCGGACTCACTGCGGTGGTGTCCTTCCCGAATTCTGTTCATGCGGAGGTCAAACTCCCTGCCGTATTCGGCAGTCACATGGTGCTGCAGCGCGACGCCAAACTCCCTGTTTGGGGATGGGCTGAGGCTGGTGAAAAGGTCACCGTTTCGTTCCGCGATCAAAGTGTCTCAACAACAGCCGGTAACGACGGAAAGTGGTCGCTGGCACTGGAACCAGTCGGTCTGGGTGATCCCGGCACCATGACAGTTAAGGGATCAAACACCATTACTCTTGAAGACGTGCTGGTCGGCGAAGTGTGGGTGTGCAGTGGACAGTCCAACATGCAATGGTCAGTCAATGCTGCCATCGACCCGGACCTCGAATCTGCCGCCTCGACGAATAATCAGTTGCGACTCTTCTATGTTCCGCGCGTCTCGACAGCCGAAATTCAGGATGATGTCGACGCAGAATGGACACTCTGCACTCCGGAAACTGTTCCGAACTTCAGTGCAGTGGCGTACTACTTTGGTCGCAACGTGCAGCAAGTTCTCGGAGTGCCTGTCGGACTGATTCACACCTCATGGGGTGGAACACGTGCCGAAGCCTGGGCCAGCCCGGAATCATTGGCAGCCACTGCAGAGCTCAGCCCCATTCTGGAAACCTGGGAGAAGAGTTGTGCGGCCTACAATCCAGAGGCTGCCAAGGCCAAGTACGAAGCAGAACTGGAAAAATGGAAAGCTGCCAGCGAGAAGGCCAAAGCTGAAGGCAAGCCCGAACCGCGCCGTCCTTCGCTCGAAAGCGATCCTCGCCTGAGCCAACACCATCCTAGCAACCTCTACAATGCCATGATTGCTCCGCTGAAACCGTATGCAATTCGTGGAGCCATTTGGTACCAGGGTGAATCGAATGCCGGCCGTGCTTATCAGTACCGCAAACTCATGCCCGTCATGATTGAAAGTTGGCGCGATGTCTGGGGGCAGGGCGATTTCCCCTTCTACCAGGTCCAGTTGGCCAACTTCATGCAAATTCGTGACGAGCCCGGCGATAGCGCCTGGGCGGAACTGCGAGAAGCACAAGCCATGGCGGGCAGCGTCCTGCCCAAGGTTGGTGCTGCCTGTATTACGGACATTGGAGCAGCCAAGGATATTCACCCTAAGAACAAGCAAGACGTTGGTAAACGTCTAGCCCGCTTGGCACTGCACAACGACTACGGACGGACTGACATCACACCTCAGGGGCCGACTTTCAAGAGCATCAAGGTTGAGGGAAGTGACGTGATTGTGGAGTTCGAAACCTACGGACGCGGACTCATCAGTTACTACAACGAACCTCTCACCGGGTTTGCCGTCGCGGGAGAAGACAAGGCATGGAAATGGGCGACGGCGGAAGTCGTAGGCCGGAATACCGTGAAAGTGAAGTCGGCAGATGTCTCGGCACCCGTCGCCGTACGTTACAACTGGGCGGACAATCCTCAAGGCAATCTTTACAGCGACTTGTACCTGCCCGCCTATCCGTTCCGCTCAGACGAATGGGATGGTGTGACGATTAACAACGTCGCACCGTAGCAACATGTTTTCCATCGCGTGCCTCGCGCAGAGGCACGCGACTTGTTTATCGAACGTCATCCTATTCAGGTCATTCACTCATCATGAAATATCTTGGCACACTCGCAACTCTCGCTTTCACGCTGCTCGCCGCCACGGCGGCGCAGGCTGAAGTTCCAGAATTTGAACAGGGGAAATGGGTTCCCATTTTCAACGGGAAAGATCTCGACGACTGGACTGTGAAAATTCGGTATCACACCGCTGGCGACAACTTCGCCAACACGTTCCGCGTGGAGGACGGCGTCATGAAAGTCTCCTATGACGGATACGATGAATTCAACGAAACGTTCGGCCACATTTTCTACAACCACGATTTCTCGAACTACCGCTGCCGAGTCGAATATCGATTCGTTGGCGAACAATGCAAAGGTGGACCAGGTTGGGCCCTCCGCAACAGCGGCATTATGGTGCACGGTGAGTCACCTCACGAAATGGGAGTTGATCAAGACTTCCCGGCGTCCATTGAAGTGCAGTTGCTGGGCGGCAACGGGAAAGATGACCGAGCCACCGCGAACCTCTGCACGCCAGGCACCAACGTGGTCATGGGTGACAAACTTATCACACGCCACTGCACGAATTCGTCATCGAAGACGTATCACGGAGAGGACTGGGTTGTGTGCGAAGTTGAGGTGCACGGCGGCAAGGTCGTGAAGCACATTATGGATGGTGAGGTCGTGCTGGAATACGAACAGTCTCAACTCGACCCTAAAGACGCTCACTCGGCCGACCTCATCAAGAAGCGGGGCGGAATGCTGTTATCTGGCGGCACAATTTCACTGCAGTCGGAAAGCCATCCTTGCGAGTTCCGCAAAGTCGAAATCATGGTTCTGCCCGAGTAGGTCTCAGGTCATTTCAAGATCGGGTGGCACAGACATTCCTGTCTGTGTCTTCCCTGAAGATGAGTTATCGTCGATGAGGTTTTGAAACAGCTTCGACGATGCGTGGTATTCATCCGTCTGAGGCAGGAAACGTAAATTTCCGATGACTCCCGAACTCTCTCAACGCCTGTCCGAATTGCGAGCACGCGTCGAAGCGGAATTGCTGCAGGCTGTGCAATTGCCAGAGGCCTGTCCGGAACGGCTAGCGTCGGCCATGCAGTACAGCCTGCTGGCGGGGGGGAAACGGCTGCGTCCCATACTTGTGCTGCTCGCCTGCGAAGCATGCGGCGGTGATTGGGAAAAGGCACTCCCCGCCGCCTGTGCACTGGAGATGATTCACACCTATTCGCTCATCCACGACGACCTGCCGGCCATGGATGATGACGAACTGCGGCGTGGGAAACCGACGTGTCATATCCAGTTTGATGAAGCGACCGCAATCCTGGCAGGCGACGCTTTGTTGACGCTGGCATTTGAACACTTGGCGACGCACGGTACTCCTGCTGAAACAGCCGTTGCCTGCTGTGCAGATTTAGCCAATGCCGCCGGAGCGGTTGGCATGGTCGGCGGACAACAGGCTGATTTGGAAGGAGAGACTTCCGGAATTCAAAGTGTCGAACACCTGGAAGCAATTCATCGCAGAAAGACGGGCCGGTTGCTCTGTTCGGCACTGACGATGGGGGGCCGCATCGCAGGTGCTGGTGCGGATACGCTGAACACGCTCACCACTTACGGCACAGCCATTGGTCTGGCATTCCAAATCGCAGATGACCTCCTCGACGTCACGGGTGATGAAGCGGCCATGGGGAAGGCGGTCCGCAAAGACGCGGACCACGGGAAAATGACCTACCCCGCAATTCTGAGCATCGAAGAAAGTCGGCTCCGCGCCGAAAAACTGGTCGCTGAGGCCTGCGCTGCAATCGAATCACTCGGCCCCAAAGCCGCGCCGCTGGTTGAAATTGCGCATTACACCATTTCGCGCAATCATTAGATTCGGCATGAGTCAATCATGCAGGTGGCTGTGAAGCTGCAAATCGTTGATTGCTGCAAAATAAAGCAGCGACACGGCGTCTATTATGACCTACGTTTCAGTAGATCGGGTGTTCAAACAAGTTTCAATTTTGGGGTCATTTCATGCGAGAGATTTCCTCCCGTATGCTCTTTGTGGGCGTCGTTGGCTGGGTGAGTCTGTGTTTGCTGGTAGCCAGTTGGTTTCCACATTTAACAGAAGACTTGCGAGTTCTCTGGATGTTGACCGGAGTCACTGGACTCGTGTCCGCCGTAGGTCTGGCTGAAATCGTCAAGTCCGACCAGAGGGCTCAGGAAAAACTCATCAGCGAATATGTCACTGCCGCGACGCTCGATGGGCTGACCGGGCTCGTGAATCGACAGGCACTGGACAATGCTTTGGATGGAGCTTTGGGCGGATTCGATCCGCAGCGAAATCCACTATCGCTCATGATGTTTGACGTCGACTATTTCAAACAAATCAATGACGAACATGGGCATCAGGCGGGGGACGAAGTGCTCCGGTGTCTGGCGAAAAAGGCGGCAAGTTTCTTCGAGAAACAGGGATGCGTTGCCCGCTATGGCGGTGAAGAGTTCGCCGTTGTCTTACCCGGCGTACGACTGAAGGAAGCCTTTCGCCTCGCAGACGAGTTTCGAAAGGTCATTGAGAAAACCGTTTGCCCTTTTCGTGATTCCATTCTCCAGGTGCGTATTAGTGCCGGTGTCACGGAGACGAAGCGCGGCGAAGGGGCTGACGACATTATCCGCCGCGCCGACCTGGCACTCTACACCGCCAAGAAAATGGGCCGTAACTGCGTGTGGTTCGGCGGTTCGACGGACATGATTCCCGAACTCGGCGGCGTAACCGCACAGTAACCGAGATGAGGCACGTTGGTGGTATCGAGTTAGCCAAATCGCAACCGCCACCACTGGGTGAGTTGATCGATTCCGCGTCGAAACCAGACGTAGCCCACGGCGGCCTTGCCACACTCAATTCGGGCCACGGTTTGTGTTCCCGGTTTCGTCGCTGGTGGAATTTGATCGCGGGGAACGCGGAATCCGACCGGCAGAACGGCGCCTTCTTTGGCGTCGAACAGGAGTTCTTCGCTGACTTCCATGTTTTTGACAAGTACGACTTCCGTTCCATTGGGGTGAAGAAATGCCACCTTAGGATTGGCAACACGCCGGAATGCTCCGAGGTCGCTCATTGGAATTCGCAGTTCCAGCTCCCAGGGATCATCGAGGTCGGCCACGTTGAGCAATGGCTGCGAAGGCTGCACAGGTTGGCCGCGCAAAAGCGTGTCGACCTGCCATGTCAGCACCGTGCCGGAAATCGGACTGACTATGTGCAGTGACTCGATCTGTTTGTCGACTAATTCGATTTGACTTTCCAGTGATTCTTGTTGAGTGCCCAGTTCTTTCTCACTGGCAGCCAAGTCGGCCTGCTGCAGCGCTTCCCCACCGAGATTGCGACTGCGCGTCGGATCACTCCGTAATGTTTCCAAATCAACGATTTTCTGCTTCACTGTCCCCAGTTCGCCATTGAGTTCCTGCCGCAGGCGTTCGAGTTGGTCGTTGTGCAAATCAATGAGCGGTTCGTCCGCCTCAATGTGTTGACCATGTGTGACATGAATGGTCTCCACAACGGCAGGCATCGGTGAGTGAATTTGCCAGGTCTCTTCCGGGGTTAGCGTGGCCGGAACAACCAACACCAAATCTGTTTCAACAATGCAGAGCGTGGCCACAATTGCAGCCAGTAAAGCCACAACGGCAAGTCGCTTCCAGTGGAAAAGTGACCCGAGCGGCGCCAGCCACCGCAACAGGGGATGCTTTTTCAACACAGAAAACGAATTCGCTTTGACGAGGCATTCGCCAATACCCGAAATCAGCAACTGTCGGTCACCTGGACTACTTGACGGTGCCGCCGTGTCGCCGAAGGTCTCTAGAATGACGGCGCAATTCGCTCCAGCAAGCGGCCAATACTCGACGTCTTGTGCGGAATTCTGTTCCGCATAACTCGTCAGTTTCTGGGGATTCTGTTGTAGCGTCAGAACTCCCTGATGACCCTCAGTCTGCAGTGACTGGACGAGCTCACACATGGCCGTGACCATAGGACCGCGTTCGTCAAACGTCGCAATTCCGCTGATGGCTCGTATCTCGGCTCGGCGACCGCTGTACCGCACAAGTGTTACACGATCACATCCCGCCCAGCTTCGGATTTCCTCGACCAGTTGCTTTTCAAAGTTGGTGGAGTCGGTGTGACCATACAGTCGGATGAGCGCCTGCATCGTCCGGTGTGCGTCCGACGAAACTTCCTTAGTGGCACTCTGAACGCAGTCCTGTGTTGCCTTCGCTATCACGGCGTCATCAATCGATGTGCCGCCGTCAAAGAACAACTCAAACAGGACGTCGTCTGTTGGGACAAAGTGCAATCGCAGCGTTCGAGTGGAACCTTCCAGCGACAGTTGTGCGTCAACGGTACGAGACTCTTTACCCGCGGCCACGTCGCGCAGCAATTGCTCGTGACCGGTCCATTGTTTCTGGGCAACGTCAATTTGCTGTGCCCCGAATCCAGCCTGTGCGACCAAACGCAATTCGTCCGGTAATGCGGTGACATGCCAGCAAGCCGCAGCAATAGCTCCCGTCTTCATCACCACCGCACGCAACATCACCTCAGTAGGTTGACTGTTGTCGGGTGATTGTTGCGAAGCACTCATGCCGATTACTGCAAACGGATGTCCACGCTATGGCGGTGAGCCGTGAGCCCTTCTTTGTCGGCCAGCAGACGCACATCATTTGCGGCGTGCGCCAATGATGCTTTGTCGTACGCAATAATCGACGACCGTTTCAGGAAGTCAATGGCGCACAGACCATTCGCAAACCGGGCCGTGCCACCAGTTGGCAACACGTGTGAGGGACCGGCGTAGTAATCACCGAGGGCGACCGGCGTGTAGTGACCGAGAAAAATGGCTCCGGCATTCTGTACCTGCCTGAGGAGATCTTCAGGTTGATCACAAGAAATATGCAGGTGTTCCGTTGCAATCAAATCAGCCAGCTCTGCCGCCTCATTCGCACTCTGTGTGATGATGAGTGCTCCATACGCTTCCAAACTCTCGCGTGCCAAATCACCCCGCTCCAGTTGGGCCAGCTGCTTTTCCAGTTCCGCTTCAACCGCCGGAACGAGCGGTGCGTGCCACGTAATCAACACGCCCGAGCCGGGACTGTGTTCCGCCTGCGAAATGAGATCACTCGCGACAAACGCGGGGTTGGCCGTTTCATCAGCCAGCACAATGACTTCGCTCGGGCCAGCAATGCTATCGATGTCCACTTCACCGAAGACATACTTTTTGGCGAGAGCCACAAACAAGTTGCCTGGGCCGACAATTTTGTCGACGCGCGGAATACCTTCGACGCCGTATGCCAGTGCAGCCACGGCCTGGGCACCGCCGACACGATAAACCTCCGTCACACCGAGTTCACGACACGTGGCCAGAATGTCCTGGTTAAATCCACCAAACGCTGTCGGTGGCACGACGACGGCGATTTCCTCCACGCCTGCGGCTTGGGCCGGGACGACGGTCATCAACAGTGTCGATGGATAGGCGGCAGCACCACCGGGAACACAGACCCCCACGCGTTGCAGTGGCAGGTACCGCTGACGCAGCTCGACTTTCCCGCCGCCATGGTCACGTTGCACTGTGACATCCTGGGGCAGAATCGCTTGCTGGAATTCCAGGATGTTCTCGCGAATGCGCCGGATGGTTGCGAGGAATTCGGGACTGGCTTGCTGATGCGCCGCCGCCAGTTCCTCAGCACTCACTCGCATTTCCGCTTCCGTCAAATCGGGCTTGTCGAGCTTGCGCGCGTAGTTCAGTAGAGCGGGTAGTCCTTGATCGCGGACATCGCTGCAAATCTTTTCAACGACTTGCTGCGGGCTGAGTGGAGCACCGAACAGGCCAATGGTGCGTTCCCGTCCCGCTGGCGAAACGACATCACCACGAGGGCTCAGTTTCTCGCGAAGTTCAGCAATTGCAGCCGGGGCATCGCCAGATGCCGTATTAATCCTGGTCAGCTTCATGGAAGAGTTCGATTCGTCAGCGTCGTTCAACAACAAAATGCGTTAATTGTTTTTCGGGACTTCTTTGATTCGGACATTGCGGAACTGCACGGGCGATCCGTGACCCAGAAAGCCAATGTGTCCGGTGGTACGATACAAACCAGGATGTGATTTTCCATCGAGCGTTTGCGGTGTTCCCGCTTCAATAATGTCGCCATCGACAATGGTCTCTCCATTCAGAATGACCGTCACCTGGCTACCAATGCAGCGAATCTCCTGGACATTCCATTCGCCAACCGGATTCAAATGGCCGCGCTTTGCAGGAATGACACCGTAAACAGACCCGCAGTACTGATACTCATGGAGTTTCGCATACTTCTCTGCCGTGTCGTCCAGAACCTGGATTTCCATGCCCAGCGTGGCGGCATGACCACCCAGTGGAACTCTCAGTCCGACACCATTGTTTCCCCCGGCGGGCAAGCGAAATTCCAGCCGGAGAATGAAATCTCCATACTCTTTGGCTGACATCAAATTCCCGCCCCGGTCTGCAATGCACGTAATGGCCGCGTCCTCAACGGCGTAGCCATCCACGGCACCGACCCAACCTTTGAGTGATTCCCCATCGAACAGCGAAACAAACCCCGCCTCATCGTCGGCATTCACAGTCGATGCAAAGACACAACTCACAATCACGGCCAGCATCACAGAACGCATTACACACCTCAATCAACGCACTAGGGGGCCAGTAAGCGACACAACCACAGCCCCAAAGTGTCGCAGGCCAGATTGCATTGGACAAGGGAATGCCAAGCTGATTGCGATTCGACATCGCCCGTCCATTTGGAGTAGAGAAGTCATGGGATTGGCCCTCGCGAGCCACTCAGCATGGTATGTGCAGCAGGATCTGCGACAATCTGCGAACAGACTTTACAACCTGCCCGAAGGAAAGCACTCATGAAACGTTCGATTCAGGATCTGTGCAACATGGCTGTCCAGTCAGGACTTTGTGTTGCCGCACTGTGTGTCTGGCAACTGTGTTGCGTGCTCCCGGTTGATGCCGCGCCTCTGCTGGCCGGGGCCGCCAAGGTGGACATTACCGACGTCGACGCTGGACCGGTCAATGATCCTTTGTACGTGAAGGCACTGGTGCTTCAGTCGGGTGACACGAAAGTTGTCCTGCTCACGCTCGATGCCGTGGCCATTGGTGAAATTGGGTACATCAAGAATGACTACCTTCCGACGGTACGTGCAGAGCTTGAAACGCAATTTGGAATTCAGCCGAATCATGTCCTGGCCAATGCGAGTCACTGCCACGGCGTTGTCTGTAAAGATGTCGCTGAGAGAACCATTCAAGCGGTCACAGCCGCTCAGGAGAATCTGGTTCCGGTGAAAGTCGGAGTGGGAACAGGATTCGAAGACCGCATTATGGAGAATCGCCGACTCAAACTGAAAAGCGGTCGGGAGGCTGATGTTCGACACGCCTACTCCTTGCCACCCAATGACGAAATCGCTGCGGTTGGTCCCGTTGATCCCGAAATCGGACTGGTCCGCATCGACCGCGAAGATGGTTCCACACTGGCCGTCATTTACAACTTTGCCTGCCATCCCATTCAGGGAGTTCCCTCTGGAGGAAACACCGCCGACATTATTGGGTATGCGTCAAAGGTCATCGAAGAGAATTTGGGAGAGGACACGCTGGCACTCTTCATGCAGGGCTGCGGCGGGGACATTAATCCCATTCTGTATAAGGACGTCAACCATCCCCGCAGTGCCGAACCGCTCGGAAACATGCTGGGACTTAGTGCCCTGCGCGGGCTTCGGGACATCAAAACAGATGAAAATGCCGAACTGAAACTCATTCCCGAGATGCTGACGCTCCCACGCGGCGACCGGACCGACCGCATTGCGGAACTGGAAGCCGAACAGCGGCGGCTGTTAGAGAGCCTGGGCGGCACGAGCCTCAATTTCGAAACGTTCCTGCCACTCGTCGTCAAATACCGGGCGGCTGAGGAGTTCCCCTCGTACTACTCGCACCGGTATCTGCACGACAATGCCCTCGGTCGCGATGACTTTCAGCGACTCGACGCAGAAAACCGTCGCAACATGGAAGCGTATTTGAAAAACATCCACACCATGGAAGAACTGACCCGCGTGCAAACCAACCTGGCACTTCTGAAAAAACATCAGGCAAGTCTCGTGGCGTCCGGTAAACGCACCATCGACGTAGAAGTCACTGGCCTGCGGTTGGGCGAAATGAAAATGGTGACGTTTCCCGGCGAGTTGACCGTCCAAATCGGGCTCAACCTCAAGCAAGAAGCCGAGCATGAACTGACGTTCGTCGCGGGCTACACCAACGGATACATCTATTACGCCCCCACCGCCGACCAACTTCGCAACGTGGGCGGCGCCCAGGAAGACAGCGACTGTATTCTCGCCCCGGAGTGGCAGGAAGAGTTCGAATCCCGCGCCCTGAGCATCCTGTCGCGTCTCTGATTTTGTTGTTCGTGGAAACTTGACCCGAACAAAACATTGCTGCGCAGCAAGTAGTTACGCCGCGCTATTGACGGACGCACGACGGCCACGGAGACTGATTCTGACATTGTGTTGGGTCATGTCAGGTGAATTGAGTTGGTCGTCTCGTTCGCAAATCAAATTCCGCGGACGAACTGTCGACATTTGGTACCTCACGGAGATGTAATTCATGTTCGGTTTTTCCGGCTCCGCACGCGTTGCTTTCGCTGCGATGATTTTGCTGACGACATGCTCTGCCAAAGCCAGTGACTGGCCAACCGAAGGGGGAGGCAACGCCCGTGGGTTTGCCTCTGATGATGATTTGAAAATGCCGCTGATTGCTCAGTGGGAAGTCGATGCACCCGCCGCGCCGCGGCTTGCGTGGTCGAGCTCCGAAGGGCGACTGATGGAAGGTCTGAAACAGGCCGGACGCATTCGGTTCGATGACGCCTTTCGAACGGTTGTGGCTGGCGGAAAAGTCTATTTCGGATCCACCGTCGACCACGGTGTTCACTGTCGCGAATTGGCGACTGGAAAAACGCTTTGGTCCCACTTCACGGGCGGACCGGTTCGGCTTTCTCCCACGGTATACGAAGGTCGAGTCTACTATGGTTCCGATGACGGACGCGTCTATTGCGTCAACGCCGAAACTGGTGCCGTTGTTTGGCAGCGGCGTGTGGCTCCGCGCGACGAGTGGATTCTTGCCCGTGGTGAAATGATTTCCAAATGGCCCGTTCGCACTGGCGTCACCATCCATGATGGTGTCGCTTATTTCGGTGCCGGCATTTTTCCGCATGAAGATGTTTATCTCTACGGAGTTGATCCCGCCACGGGTCGTACCGTCTGGTCGCAGGACAACATCAGCGTGCAGGACGCCGGACGAAACGACCTCTCGCCCCAAGGATACCTGTTGGCAGAGGGTGATTTGTTGTTTGTTCCCTCGGGGGGATCACTCCCCGCTGTATATGATATTGGGAAGAAGTCACTCGTGCACAAACGGACGCACAGTTGGCGCGGCCCAGCAGGTCGAGTGGGTGGCACTCGTGCTTTACTCTCTGATGGACAGCTCTTCACCGTCGGTGATGAACACATCCTGGCAATGGACCAGAAGACGGGGAACATTGGTTTTGGCTGGTTCGACAGCCGTTTTGTCGCCGTGCAGGATGATGCCGCGTACATCGCAACCGGAGAACGTGTCGCCCGACTGGACCGCGCCGTCTACTTGGAGAACAGCCGCAAGCGTCGTGACCTCGACGCGAAAATCGCCAGCCTCACTCGTGAAGCCTATTCGGCGAAAGGGGACAAGGCAGAGGAACTGAAGAATCAGGCTAAGGAGCTGCGTGAAGAGTTGGAGAGCATCGCTGATGTTGGCATCGTCTGGTCGACGCCCGCTGCAGCTGACGCGGCCTTACTCGTCGCGGGCAACGTGGTAGTTGTCGGTGGAGTCGAACGGGTGGCAGCATACGCCAAGGACGATGGTCGTGAAGTCTGGACTGCTGAAGTTGAAGGCACCGTGCGGGGACTCACCGTCGCGGACGGACACCTCATTGCCAGTACCGACTCCGGTGCGATTGTTTGTTTTGGCGGTGACAAGGCAGCATCGAATGCCGTACCACAACTCGCAGTCGAAGACACGGCGAGCGATGCGTATCGTGCTGCCGCCAGCCAGATTTTGGAAAACACGGGCGTCAAAGCTGGATTCTGTCTCGTCGTGGGGCTCGAAACCGGAGAGTTGGCAGAGTCGCTGGCCCGGCAAAGCGAACTCAAATTCTATTGCATTGAACCATCAGCGGAGAAAGTCGAGCAGGCGCGTGCGAGGTTTGCAGCAGTTGGTTTACATGGACATCGCATCGCGGTGCATCAGGCGGAGTTTGACCAAATTCCGTACTCAAATTACTTCGCTGATCTCATCGTGTCGGAAACATCATTGAGCTCAGGTCAGTGGCCAACTTCGCTCAACAACATCGAACGGCACTTGCGTCCGCAGGGTGGGGTGCTTTGTCTGGGACGGCCAGTCGCTCAGGGCGAACTGGATGAGCCTGCTTTGCGGAAGATTGCTGCAACTTCAACGTTGGGTGATCAACTCGCCCCGAAGACGGCTCCGGGATGGTTGGTACTGACGCGTGGCGCACTGCCTGGTGCGGGGAACTGGTCGCATCAATACGGAAATCCGGCGAACACGGCCATCAGTAGCGATAAACGGATTGCAGGCGACTTGGGCGTGCTGTGGTACGGTGATCCTGGTCCCGGAGAAATGGTGAATCGTCACGAAGGGGCTGTTGGTCCGCTCTCGGTCAATGGCAAGCTGTTCGTGCAGGGAGAAACGACAATTCTCGCGTACGACGCGTACAATGGTCGGCACTTGTGGACGTATGAAAACCCGAAGGCGTTGCGGACGGGAGTGTTCCAGAACCAGAATCCCGGCAACCTCGCGGCGGGCGAGGACTGCCTGTTCCACTTCATTGGTGATGAGTGCTACCAGGTCGACATGCAGACGGGCGAAACCCTCGCGACGCACAAACTCCCGCCCGGCAAAGATGACGGTCGCTACCAGTGGGGTTATGTCGCCGTGCAGGATGGCATGTTGTACGGCACCGCCACAATTCGGGGCGAACTCGCGGCCCAAATGCGGCGACGCGGTCGCAAAACGGACGACGCCACCGACGGTATTTTTGCCATCGACATAGCCACCGGCAAACATGCCTGGAGCTATGCCGGACAAAGCATTTCGCATCACACCATTGCCATTGGTCCCACGCAGGTTTGTTTCATCGACAGTTCGATTACCAGTGAGCAGCGGGCCGACATTCTGCGGGAAGATAAATCCAAGCTGGCCGAACTGACTGGCGAAGAACGCGAACTCGCGGAACGAAGACTCAAAGATGCCGACGTCCGTATGACCGTCGCGGTGGATGCCAAAACCGGCGAGAAGCTGTGGGAACGTCCCGTCGACGTCACTGATTGCAGCGAAATTGGAATTGGTGGCGGCAAGCTCACCATGATGTTCGCAGATGACACGCTCATTCTGTGCGGTGCGAATGCCAACGGACACTACTGGCGGCAGTTTGTGGCGGGAGAATTCAAAGAACGCCGCATGGTGGCCCTCTCTGCCGTCAACGGCTACCAGTTGTGGGCGAAGGATGCGAACTACCGCCATCGTCCCATCATTATTGGTGAGAAGGTGCTCGCCGAGCCGTGGATGTTCGATTTGAAAACCGGCGAACAACTCATGCGGACGCATCCCATTACGGGAGAAGAATCACCCTGGAGCATTATGCGAACGGGCCACCACTGCGGCATGCTGACCGGCAGTGACTCCGGTATGATTCTCTTCCGCTCGGGAGCCACCGGGTTCATGGACCTCAACAGTGATGAAGGCATTCGGCACTTCGCCGGTCACCGACTCGGCTGCTGGATTAATGCCATTTCCGCCAACGGACTGGTCATGATTCCCGAAGCGAGCGCCGGCTGCGTCTGTCAGTTCTCCATTGCTTCGACCATTGTCATGGAGCCACGCGAGTCACGGCGTCCGTGGACCATTTACAGTGCCGTTGGTGCCCAGACTCCAGTGAAGCACCTCGCCATCAACTTCGGCGCCCCCGGCGACCGCAAAGATGCCCTCGGCACCATTTGGTTCTCTTACCCTCGACGCGATGCCTATCAGCAAACGTCGCTCGATGTGCGGCTCGATATTAATCCCCAACTCGCTTCGGGCGGAGGATATGAAAGCGTCAACGAAGTCCGCGTCGATGCAGCAACCGAAACGCCCTGGATTTACAGTTCCTGGGCCGAAGGTCTGCAGGAATTGACGCTGCCCCTCCTCGGCGAAGGAGATGCACCAGCCAAATACACCCTCAAACTCCACTTCGCCGACGGCCGCCCCGCTGGCACAGAATCCTCAACGTTCGATGTGTTACTCAACGGCACCGTCGTCGCCGAGAACGTCACCCTCGCCCCGAGCGCGGAGAACGCAACCATTCAAACCTCAGTCCAGGAATTCACCGGCGTCGATGTCACCAAAGACGTGCAGATCAAACTGAACCCGAAGTCGGGGACACCGATTCTGAATGCGGTCGAAGCGATTCGGGAATAGGTTTGATGGCTGGCGGAGCAAGATTCAATGTGCGAAGATTATTCGAGTAAGGGGTGCGGGACAGACCGAAGTAATACAGTGACGGTCTGTAAATCATTTATGTCTATGTCCATTATGGGGACTTTGCCGGCATCGCGAACCGAAACAAACCACTGATCGACTTGGTGAAATCTTGAAACAAAGGTAGACGGCAATGAGTGACGAACTCCAGTTACAGATTGATGAAAAACGGAAGCAGATTCACAGTGATCAATATCCAATGTCAATTGGGGAACTTGCCAATCTTTACAAAGATGGCGACATTGATATTCATCCTGAATTCCAGCGATTCTATCGTTGGAGTGATGAGCAGAAGTCCCGTTTCGTCGAGTCAATTCTTCTAGGAATTCCTATTCCGTCACTCTTTGTGGCCCAAAGACAGGACGGGAAATGGGATCTCATTGACGGTCTCCAGAGGTTGTCCACGCTGTTCCAGTTGATGGGACTGCTTAAAGGTACTGAAGGTGCGTCTGAACCGCCGCTTGTGCTAACCAGCACAAAGTATCTCCCAGCTTTAGCCGACAAAGTTTGGACTGCCACATCGACATACCCTACATGCCTATCTCCCACGCAGCAGCTACTGATTAAGCGTGCCAAGTTGGACGTGAAGATTATACTTCGAGAGAGCGACGAGTCCGCCAAGTTTGAGTTGTTTCAGCGGCTCAATACGGGCGGATCGGATCTCACTGATCAAGAGATTCGAAACGCTATGTTAGTAGCCGTGAATCCCAACTTCTTTCGTTGGTTGCAAGATCTCGCGGATTCCGACGACTTTCGCAATTGCGTGCTTTTGAGTGAGCGCCAGTTTGATGAA
>JACKHO010000004.1 GCA_020638955.1 Planctomycetaceae bacterium
CTAGGGCTTCTTAGTCAAGCGAGTGGGCCACCAGGACACGAATCTGATAAAGGGGGCTGCTAATCTTTCTTGGTTCGGTGTCCAGCATTGGCTTCATGATGGCTGTTGGTGGAATTGTTTATCTGCGCCGTCACCGCGACGATTGCACTGAAGTGTTCGAAGATGGATTCTGTCAAGTCAGGTGTGGCGTTGATAGGTGCTATTGATGGGATGAAATTCACTATTGCACGGCTTACGAAGCGGTTGACCTCAGACAACAAATACCTTTTCTGCAGGTCGGGTTGAAGAATGGAACTCGGTTCGTTCTATCCTTGTCTCGCGGCCTGAAGGATCGTGAATACGCTTTGGCAGCCATGAGTCTGAATGTCATCATTCCGGTGTTCTTGAACAAAAAGAAAGCCGCGCGTGCCAGTCGCATTCGGAGCGAACTCGACGCCGCTGGGATCGTCGCTTGCAGGCACCTGAAGGTGTCCAAGGAGGGGATCTCCGTGAAGCGACGGAGAATCGACTGGTCAGATATCTTGAAGATCCAGCAGTTCCTTGCGGTTGTTAGTGTAAACGGAATGAAAGGCAGCGGCCACCCGGTCCTGCGGATCTATTGCCGCGACAATCCGAATCGCGCGAGGTTTGTTGTCGATATGCGTAACGTCCACAATTCAGACATCGTACTGCCGTTGAGCCAGAGCATGCTGCAATCGAAGTTGGCTTCCAACTGAGGTTGGGAGGCTGGGTTGAGCGAAGTCGAATCAGCGATCTTGTGCCCTTCGACCGTGCGGGAAGTTGGACCAAACCCGGCATTTGACGGTTTGCCTGCAGTGCTGGAATACGCCTATCGGCTATCCCAGACGACTACTCTACGCCAACCGCTCGCCGTACTGTTGCTCGTAATACGACCGATACGCGCCGCTGCGGATGCGTTCGACCCAGTCCTGGTTGGCGACGTACCAGTCGATGGTTTCCTGCAATCCGGCCTCAAAACCAACCTGCGGTTGCCAGCCGAGTTCTTCTTCGGCCTTCGCACAATCGATGGCGTAGCGCAAATCGTGGCCGGGGCGGTCGGTGACGTAGCGAATGCTCTCGTCGGTCTTCCCCAGCAGCTTGATGAGCATGCGCGTCAGTTCGATGTTCTGCAGTTCGGTCCGTCCGCCAAAGTTGTACACCTCGCCGACTTTCCCGCGCAGAAGCGTCGCCTCGATGCCACGGCAATGATCGAGGACGTGGATCCAGTCCCGTACATTGTCCCCCTTGCCGTACACGGGGACGGATTCACCTCGCAGCAAGTTGGAAATGAACAGCGGAATCAGCTTTTCCGGGAACTGATACGGGCCGTAGTTATTGGAACACCGGGTGATGAGGCCGGGAAATCCGAACGTGTGTACGTAACCCCGAACTAGTAAATCGGCGGCGGCTTTTGAACTGGAATAGGGACTGTTCGGCGCGAGCGGCGTTTCCTCCGTGAAGAATCCTTCGGCGCCGAGCGATCCGTATACCTCGTCGGTCGAGACTTGCAGATACCGCGGAACTTTCGCAGATCGACACACATCAAGCAGTACCTGCGTCCCGACAATGTTCGTCTGCACAAACGGGCCAGAGTCGAGAATGCTGCGGTCCACATGGCTTTCCGCCGCGAAGTTAATGACTGCATCGGTCGGCTTTTCGGAAATCACCCGCTCGATGAATTCCCGGTCGCAAATTGACCCTTTCTGAAACTCGTAGTTCGCATTCGATTCCACATCTCGCAGGTTTTCCAGGTTCCCCGCGTACGTCAGCGCGTCGATGTTCACAATCGACAGCCCAGGATGCTGCGTGAGCATATGCCTGATGAAATTCGATCCAATAAATCCGCAGCCGCCGGTAACGATAATCCGTTGCATGATGAAATGTGTCCTGTCAGTGAAGTGCAGGAGCAGAGTAACGGCCCGGGCGGAGCGTCAACAACCTTGAAACTTGGCAGTCCGTAGAATTGCGGGCCTCAAGCCGACTCCAGTACACCAATGTACGGCAAATGCCGGTATTCGCCGTTGAAATCGAGTCCGTAGCCCACAACGAATTCATCTGGGATGTCGAAGCAGAATTCATCGGGCGACATCGAAACGGTTTGGCGGGACTTCTTCCACAGCAACACCGCGCTGCGAATTGACGCGGGTTCGAATTCCTGCAGTTCGCTGACCAGCGTTTCGAGCGTTTTCCCGGTGTCGAAAATGTCATCGACAAGCAACACGTCGCGTCCTTTGATATCGGGAAGGAACCGTGTGTCGGTGATCAATTCCCCCGACGTCGTGTCCGTGCCGCGATAACTCGACGCCTGCACCACCCCAAATTGATGCGGAACCGTCACCCGCCGCATTAAGTCAGCGACTAGCATAATGCTGCCATGCAGCACGGCCAGAATTGTGAGCGGCTTCCCCGCATACGTCCCCGAAACCCGCTCTCCCATTGCCGCGACAGCCTGTTCAATTTCCTCAGCAGAAATGAGCGGACGGACATTCATGGCGGGATGGTATTCCAAAGACGACGTGACCAAGGCGCGGTATTTGAGCATAAAGGCCGGGTGAGGAAAACGACAAATCCACAGTGTGCCGACATTCGTAGAAACGCTGAAACTGGAAAGGTTCCAAGCGGGTTCCGCAATCAACTGATATGCACAGCGAAGGGGCAACTGACGTACTCCCCAATTTCCGTGGCCATCGCTCTTCTCGCGAAGGCAACCGAAACTATCCCCAGCTCAACAGCATTCCCATTAGCCCAGCAGCCAGTGCGTAGTAGCAGAACGGGATGAGTGTGCGGCGGATGACGGTGCCTTCTTTGCCGAGGAGGCCGACGACAGCGGAGGCAGCGACGACGTTGTGCACGCAAATCATGTTGCCAGCAGCTCCGCCGACGGCCTGGAGTGAGACAATCCAGAGTGGATCGGCTCCAATTTCTTTTCCGACTCCGAACTGAAACGCGGAGAACATCATATTGCTTAGCGTGTTGCTGCCGGCAATGGACGCACCGAGTCCTCCCACCGTGGGGGCGAACAGCGGCCAGGAGCCCTTGGCCCACTTCGCCATGGCACCAGCCAATTCCTGGGGCATTGCATCCAGTCCGGCATTGCCGCCGCCCGAGTTCAGGAAGACCTGCACCATGGGAACTGCGAACAGCAGGGCGACAGCGGCTTTGAGCAGGACGCCGAACGAATCTTTGACCGCCTTTTGCATTCTTGCTGCGGGCATGCGGTGCAGTAACTTCGTGAGGAATGCAATGAGAATGAAAGCGGCTCCCGGCAGATAGAGTGGCTGGAAGTTCACTTTCAATCCCGCTCCCATGAAATTTGTGGATCCGACTAGGTCGACTTGCTTTAGCCAGGCACCAATGGGGAGTACGGAGAGGCGTGTGATGACGAACAATGCTGCCACCATGACGTATGGGAGCCACGCCATTACCAGTGACGGCGGGTTGGTATGCGTTTCAAGTTTGTCCGGAGAATGGACCGCCGTGGTGGCTTTCCACTCCTCGGGCCATTCCGATTCTGGAGCGAAATCCCATGGTTCCCCTTTTGGAACAAACCAGCCGTTGCGGGCGGCGGTGACGACGATGGCCAGACCAATGAGTCCGCCAAAGAGGGAGGGAAACTCGGGGCCGAGAAACCGTGCAACCAGTACGTAGGGAACGGTCATCGACAATGCTGCGAACAATGCAAATCGCCACATGACCAGTCCCTCCCACCACGATTTGTTGCGGCCAAAGAATCGCGTCTGGGCAGTGATGACAATGAGCGGAATGAGGGTTCCAATGAGCGCGTGCAGGCAGGCAACGCGAAATCCCACAATTTGGATTGCAGTTTCGAGGTCCATTCCGCGAGCCAGCAGATCCTCCTTAATCGCGTCGCTGCCGAGTCCGGTATTCACGCCAATCAGAATTGGTGTACCAATTGCACCAAAGGAGACCGGCGTACTCTGAATAAGCATGCCACTGACGACCGCAGCGAGTGGCGGGAATCCAATTCCCACGAGCAGAGGGACGGCCACAGCTGCAGGCGTACCAAATCCTGCTGAGCCTTCGATAAAACTGCCAAACAGCCACGCGATAATAATGACCTGAACCCGGCGGTCGGGTGACACGGAGAGAAACGACTTGCGAATGACCTGCAGACCGCCGCTTTCATGCAATGTATTGAGCAGCAGTATGGCCCCGAAAATGATGTACAACAGCCCGGCAGCGTCGATGATCCCTTTGGTCGAGGCCGCCAGCACATTCCAGGCGGGTACTTTCCAGATGAAAACTGCGAGGAGAACCGCCGTCACGTACGACAACGGCATCGCCCTACTTGCTGGCCAGCGAAGGCCAACCAGTAGGAATCCGACGACGAAAATGGGCAGCGTGGCGAGCAGGGCAGGGTGAATCATGGGGCCATTGTGAAGAGGGGCTGCCCGTCCACACAACTGAGCATGGAAAACTTTTTGTACCATCGCTTGAAGGAACGGACTGGATTCGTGAAGCTCATTGGGGCTTGTTCCCCGAACCAGAGGTGACCGTGAAAACTTTCTGCTCGACCGCTCGTGTTTTGCTTGTGCTCCCCTTGCTGGGATTTCTGTTTGCCGTTGGCTTTGCTGAAACAGCGAACGCGGCGGAACTCAAAGAACTCGGCCGCTGGTCGGGATTTCCCGACTGGGTGACGAGTGTGCGGTTCAGCCCCGATGGTAAGACTCTCGCCGCTGGGAGCTATGACGTTGTCAATCTGCGTGATGTGGAATCGCAGAAGGAAACTGCAACCCTTCGTGTGCGCGGTGGATTCAATCATGCACTGGCATTTTCTCCAGACGGCCGTCAGCTCGCCATTGGAACTTATCAGCGAATCGACGTCTGGGATGTCGCGGACGCCAAGCGGCTCAAGCAACTGAAAGGAAGCAAGGGTTACGTCCGGGGGCTCATCTGGAATGGAGATCGTCTCCTCTCGGCCGGGGAAGATGGTCACGTCCGAGTGTGGAATGCGGCGGACGGCGCCCTCGTCAATGATTTTCAACCGGTCGACCAGCCTATTCTGGGACTTGCATTGTCTCCGGACGGGAACGCAGTCGCCATTGCCTGTGGCGATGAGAGTCGACTGTCGAAACCGGGGCAGGTCGCCGTGCTCTCTTTAGAGTCCGGTGAAATCCTGAAGAAGTTCGACAGTCATGAGCTGCCCGTGCTTTGTGTGGCATTCGCGAGCGATGGCAAGCTGCTGCTGTCGGGGAGCATTGACGAACATGTGAATTTGAATGACGTCGAGAGTGGCGAAACAAAGTCGTTCTTCGGTGGTCACAGCCGACCGGTGAACGCGGTTTGTCCGTTGCCGGAAACACCTCTGGTGGCGAGCGGCTCCGGTGGTCGGTTCAAAGGGAAAAATGAGCTACGCGTCTGGCAGCTTAGTGATGGAACGAACATTGCCGACGTCGAAGCACACGAACAGCCCATCAGCTCTGTTTCAGTCAATGCCGACGGACTGATTGCGGCAGGTTCGCGGGACAAGTCCGTTTCGTTATGGCGAGTCGAGGGGACGGAGACGGATGCAACATCGGGAGCGACAGTGGTGTATCCGGTGCCTACAACGTATCTGGTCGACACCGAGAAGAAGCCGTTGATTCGGGTGGGGGTCATTGGTCTCGATACCTCACACAGCATTGCGTTCACGAAGGCGTTCAACTCCGATTCACCTAATCCGCAACTGGACGGCATGCATGTGGTGGCGGCGTATCCGTACGGCAGTCGGAAAATTGAGTCCTCCATGACTCGCATTCCGGGTTACACGGAAGAAATGAAGAAGCTGGGAGTCGAAATTACGGAGTCGATTGCCGAGCTGTTGGAAAAGGTCGACTGCGTGTTGCTCGAAACGAATGATGGCCATCCACACCTGGAACAGGTGCGTGAAGTCATCGCTGCGGGTAAGCCAGTGTTTGTCGACAAGCCGATTGCAGGTTCTCTCAAGGACTGTCTTGAGATTTTCAAACTGGCCGAGGAGAAAGGCGTGCCGCTGTTTTCTTCGTCGTCACTCAGATTCATGGAAGGAGCACAGAAAGCCCGCAGTGGTGATTGGGGCCAGATTACCGGTTGCGATGCGTACAGCCCGTGCAGTCTGGAGGAGACTCATCCTGACCTGTTCTGGTACGGAATTCACGGCGTCGAGATTCTGTTCACGGTCATGGGACCCGATGTGGAAACGGTTACACGTGCTTCGCAAGAGGGGACAGACGTGGTTGTGGGTGTCTGGAAAGATGGCCGTATTGGAACGTTTCGCGGCATTCGCAGCGGCAAAGGTGGCTACGGCGGAACCGCATTCAGCGACAAGGGGACGAACCAACTCGCCGGTTTCAGTGGCTATGTGCCGCTCATTGTCGAAATCGCCGAGTTCTTCCGCACTGGCGAGCCACCCGTGACCAAGGAAGAAACCATTGCGATTTATGCCTTCATGGAAGCCGCCGACGAAAGCAAACGCCGTGGTGGCGTGCCTGTTTCAATTCAAGAGGTGCTCGAACAGGCCCGCAACGCTCCCTCGTCCAAGTAGACTTTTCTGCTGGCGCATAAGAAAACCAGCCTCGCACTTGCGAGGCTGGTTCCTGAGTCCCCACTCGATTTGACTCGCCGATGGCTTAGTCGCGACGCTTCTTCACCCGGAGGTGGTAGTCTGGATTGGTGGCATCAAAAACCACATCGGTCAGTCCCTGATTTACCTGCAAGTCGGTGAATGCATAGGATTCGACCAGAGTTTCCTCGTCCAGCTTCTCTGCTGGGATGTCAACGCCCCAGGTGTAGTTGCGAACGCAAACCGGCAGCGACAATTCTTTGTCAATGTGCATCACCGTCTTGCGGTACTCTGGATCGTGCGTCTGGTCGTACTCACAGATGAAGAGATAACAGGGACGACCGTCAAACTCTTCCCCATCCCGCAACTCGCAGCGGTAACCGGCGGAACACCCCAGATCAGCGACTTCGTGGGAGATAATGGTTTCGGCCAACTCCACCAGTCCGGCCTTGGTGACTGGATAGCGGCATTCGGCCATGGCCAGTGTCCCTTCGGGATCGAGCGAGAGTACGCCGGTCAGCCGTCCCCGAATTCCACCTGGCTGAACGAGCAGGTTGCCTTCGTTCTGACCATCAACATAAATCAGCTGGCGGCCAGAGTCTCCCGTCATCCATTTCATATACACGCTGAACGGGGCGTGGCGAACCTTCAGTTCAATGACCTGCGGTTCAGACATGACGCCGCCAATTCGCTCTTGCTTGGTGAACGTGGCGGTGTAGCTGTCGACGTTGGCGAATTCGAGGCAGCCACGACGTAGCATTTCTGAGTTGAGCTTCAGGCCCCAGTGCCCGGAAAGGTGCAGAGGCTCGTTGGACTTGGTTTCTGCTTCCGAACCTTCGGGCTGTCCTTCAAGTTTCTCAGGAAGAGCGGGAGCTGGCGGAAGAGTAACGCTGACGTTGTATGAAGCGGCGTTCAAAGCTCCTGGACTGCTCCCCGTGTTCACCGGGTCAGAGTTGGCGACCACGATGGTGATGGTGGAACACGCAACAAGCAGTGCGAGAATGTTGGGACCACCGGTCGTGAGGAGTCGAGAACGGCTCATGCAGGGATTCCTTTGCCACAGGGCAGCTGGTTTTACCAACTCATCGCAAGGGACCGGCTGCGATGAAGCGTGAGATAACTGAGGAGACAGGGCACGTCGCTAATGCTCATCGGCTGTTCCAGCCGGTTTTTGTCACGGTTTTCTTGTTGCCATGGGCATTCGATTCATTAGGCGAAACACATCTTGCTGGAAAAGTTTTCCTGAGCGGACCGGAGAACGCAGCCGCTGCGAGCGTTGCACTAATGCATCAACATACGAATGGAAATGTTGTCAAATCTCAACATCCGGGTTGACACAGGGCAACGCAGAATTCTCCTGGAAAATTCCCGTAACACATAACGGCAGAACCGCTTACAACACAGGCGTCCCGGCTGGCGTTCAGGTTTTTTTACAATGGTCCGGCTCTTGCGATTGGAGTGCTTACCGTCAACGACTCAAATCGAGAGAATCCATGGCAGAACGCAAGTACACGCACGGACTGACGCTCACTCGGGAACAGGGTGTCCTCCTGATTGATATTGGCGATATGGAGATTTGGGACGGGGCCGATTTGTCCCTCGTACGCGATACATTGGCACAACTCATCCGACAGCAGTCAAAGGAATGCGTCGGAGTGAACATGCAGCACGTGCAATTCGTGCCCAGCGGCTTCTTCGGCATGCTGTTCGACTGGCACGATGCGGGCGTCGACATTCGTCTTTTCCGCCCACGCGAACGCGTCCGCAATATGTTGTGGTTCCGAAAATTCTTCCAACTCGTGGACTCCGGCGTTTACCGCCTGCATGAAGGCAGTGGCATTTGCGAAGAGACTGCCGAAAATCTCTGGCCCGTCGAATGCGATGGCGACTTCGAGCAACACGAGCTGTATGGCTCCCTCGTCGGCTGAAGAGTCTTCGCGCTCACGCAGCGTGACACACAAGAGCCAGGCCAGAACGATAACATGAGCTCGGATTAACTCTGGCTACCGACTCGGATTCGCCTCGTCCAATCGGGACTTGCGCGATCCTCTCCAAAGCGATAATGGGATGTCATGGACAGCGGTCCTGAGCTGTTTACCATGCGCCGTTGCCGCACTGAAGTCACCGTGGTAACCTGTCAGACATCCTTACACGAGGGTGGCAGGGAACCTGATGCAGAACATGATTGCGGTGATCGACAAGTGCGTTCCGACTCAAATGGTCGACACCACGCCGTGGCAACGCGAGAACACGTTGGGGCGAAAACTGCACCAGAAGTTTCGCCTCCTAAATTGGCATCACAATCCTGATGATGTTTCTGCTGGCTCCTTCCAGCAGCTCATAATTGCGGTGCTTCATCGCTTGGCAAGGAAGGCGCGATGAAACAATCGGTCCGGCCGTTGTTGGTCCTGGCATGCATGACGCCCGTCCATGTCAGCCAAAACTTCCGCTCAACCAACGTGCACGGCGTGGTCGTGAAGGAGATTCTGTCATGACCGTGCAACTACAAGGAAGCGGCTACGAGTCGGCGCGGTGTTGGGCACGGCGACTGAAAACTTCCGTCGCATCCTGGTTGATTGTTCTGTGCTCCTGCGTGGTTGCGGCAGACGACATTGATTTCAGCAGGCAAATCGCACCAATTATTGAGCAGCACTGCATCCGATGCCATTCACCGGAGAACCGCAAAGGCGACATATCGCTCGCGACATCCGAGGACCTGCAGTCAAACGAGTACGTCATCTCTGGAGACCCAGACGGCAGTTACTTGATCGAGTTGATCACGTCACAGAATGTGCAACCGCCAGCCATGCCGCAAAAGCAGGAGCCGCTTTCAGACAATGAAGTCGACTTGTTGCGACAGTGGATTGGGCAAGGGGCAAAGTGGCCCGAGAACGTTGTCATCAAAGAGAAGGCAAAGGCGGATGCCTCATGGTGGTCGTATCAGCCGTTGAATGTCGCGACTCGTTCTGAGTCGCCTTCCTCGCAGGGGCTTGAATCGGAGAGTCCGGCGACGATTGACGCATTCATTTGCGAGAAACTTGCGAAACACAACCTGAAAAAGTGCCCACCGGCGGATCGTCGAACACTCATTCGACGCTTGTCTTTTGATTTGCACGGCTTACCCCCTACGCCGGAAGAAGTTGAAGCATTCATTGAAGACTCAGATCCACACGCTTACGAAAACCTGGTCGATCGAATGCTGGCATCGCCGCGTTATGGCGAACGCTTCGCTCAACACTGGCTGGATCTTGCTCACTACGCGGACACCCACGGTTACGAACGCGATCAACGACGCAACAACGCCTGGCGCTATCGCGACTATGTGATCCGCGCATTCAATGAAGATCGTCCATACAATCGCTTTCTGCAGGAACAGATTGCCGGCGATGTGCTCTGGCCAGATGAGCAACAAGCCGTTATTGCAACCGGCTTTCTGGCGGCGGGTCCCTGGGACTTCGTCGGACAGGTGGAGACAAAGAGCCCGGAGTTGCAGCGTTCCGCAAGGTCCCTCGACCTGGATGACATGGCGACACAAGTCATGACCGCCACAATGGCCATGACGATCAATTGCGCCAGATGCCACGACCACAAACTCGATCCGATTTCGCAACGGGAGTATTACCAGTTGCGAGCGGTCTTCGCGGGCATCAAACGCGAGGATCGTGTGGTCAGTGACCAAAGTCTCAAGCAGCACCAGAAGCTGGAGCAAGATCTCATCGCTCGGCGTAATCAACTCGACTTTGAAAAAGGGCGGCTGGAAGGCGAGGGACTGAACCTGGCTGATATTGTTGGGGGTGGAAATGGACATGGCACGGGTACCTACCGCAATGCTATCGACCCGCGTAACGCCAAGGTGCAAACCCGAGACTTCGGTAACCTTGGAAATGTCGTGACAAACAGCTTCTCGCCATCAGCGTTTGAGTTTGTCGATGGTGTATTCATACCGAATGGCGAGAACGGCGCGGCATCGATTCCGGTCAGTTCCACGGGACTTACGATCACTGGTCTGCCGACGACATCAGGCAACGCGTGGGACATGATTCGCAACGGCCCGGTAGCCAGTCAGCACTCTCCCGAGCTCGACGGAATCGACTTCACGAAAGACGGCCACAGCCTGTTGGGACTGCACGCGAATGCCGGGATCACGTTTGATCTGGCGGCGATGCATGATGCAGTTCGACTCCCGGAATCGAACGCGGAAAAGAGCCCTGACTCGGAGAGCCCAGCGACACTGCGTTTCACCGCCAACGTCGGCTATTTTGGGGCGGAGGGAGAGAATTTCGCCGACGCCTGGGTATTCGTGGATGGACGCAAGGTTTTCGAATTCCGCAAGTTGCGTCGGGCCGATGGCCTGCAGAAAATCGACATTGAAATCTCCGCCACAAATCGCTTTCTCACGCTGGTTTCAACCGATGGCGGTAATGGCTATGGCATGGATCAAATTGGCTTTGGCGATCCTCAGGTGAAGTTAGCCGCACCGCCCGCACTTACGGACGAAGTACACAACCGACTCGCGGAAATCAAAGCTCAGCGCGAGCAAATTGAAAAAGAAATTGCTGCACTCGGTCCACCACCTCGTTTCTACGGAGTTGTCGCAGAACAGACCATTCCAGAAGTGAAGCTATTGACGCGTGGCAATCCAGAGTCTCCGACGGGCGACGCGCTACCCCCTGCCGCATTATCGACATTGGCGATGCTCGATGCAGAACTTGGAACATTAGAAACCATTGAAGGTGAAAGACGGGCTGCCCTGGCCCGCTGGATTACTCATCCGGACAACCCACTCGTGCGTCGAGTCATCGTGAACCGTTTGTGGCAATGGCACTTTGGTACCGGGCTGGTCGATACCCCCAGTGATTTTGGTTACGGCGGTGGTCGCCCCTCGCATCCCGAGCTACTGGACTGGCTTGCTGATGAACTGGCGAGGCGGAACTGGTCACTCAAGGCAATGCATCGGCTCATTGTCACGAGTGACACGTACAAACAAGTCAGCACGGTCGGTGAACCACGAGCGCTTAAAGTCGATCCCACGAAGATCGACGCCGATAACCGCTTGCTCTGGCGACAGAATCCGCGTCGCATCGAAGCAGAAGCCATTCGCGATTCCGTGTTGTCTGTTAGCGGCAAACTGAATCCCGAGCGCGGCGGCCCCGGCTTTGAAGACTTCGAATACCAGGACGCATATGCTCCAATTTACACCTACATCACGGCTGACGAACCGGAGCTTTGGAGACGCAGTATCTACCGCTACAGGGTCCGCACAACACCAGACCGGTTTCTCACGACGTTCGACTGCCCCGACCCGGCCAACTTGACACCGCAGCGGCTCACAACCACAACACCTCTGCAATCGCTTGCGCTTTACAACAACGATTTCATGCTCCGACAGGCCCGCTACTTCGCGGAAAGACTCGAAAGGGAGGTCGGAAACGACTCAAACGCCCAGGTTCAACGAGCCTTTGAACTGGCTTTTGGACGACATCCGACTCCCCAGGAAACCAGCCTTTCAACAGACTTCGTAGATAAACAGGGACTTTTCACCTTTTGTCGCTCTCTGTTTAATGCAAACGAGTTTCTGTATGTCGACTAACATGCTCTCTTCTCGACGACAGTTTCTCCAAACCGCTGCGGGCGGACTTGGTGGCCTCGCGCTGACGTCCATGCTGAACGGCGAATGCCTCGCCCAACCGCATCACGCTCCCAAGGCGAAACGTGTGATTCAAATCTTCTGTCCTGGAGGAATGAGTCAGGTCGACACTTTCGATTACAAGCCGGAACTTGAAAGGCGGAATGGAACGCCGTTTGATCCCGAAGGCACCCTGCAGTTCTTCGCATCAAAGCCGGGCAACTGTCGTGGCAGTCACTGGAAGTTTCGGCAGCACGGCCAGTCTGGATTGTGGATGAGCGACCTGTTTCCCAGACTCGCGACCTGCATTGATGACATGGCATTTATCTATTCAATGCACAGCAAGACGGCATTGCATGGTCCCGCGTGCTTCATGATGAATACCGGATACACGCTTCCCGGCTTTCCCAGCATGGGGTCTTGGGTCACTTACGGACTCGGCAGTGAAGCCGAAGACCTCCCCGCATTTGTCGTCCTGCCCGATCCGCGCGGACTACCACCAGGCGGCGTGATCAACTGGGGATCGGGCTTTCTCCCGGCCCAATTCCAGGCGACAACGCTCGACACGTCCAACGTAAGGCAGCCCATTGCTGATCTATTTCCACCGGAGGAATTTGCTGAAGCAACGACCGAAGCTGATCGTGCCGGTCTGGAGTTTCTCGCTGAACTGAATGGATTGCATCAGGAGACACGCAGCCAGAACAGCGAACTCGAAGCACGCATTAAGGCATACGAAATGGCTGCTCGGCTGCAACTGAGCGCGCCCGAATTGACAGATTTGAGCAAAGAGTCCACTGCCACAAAACAACTCTACAACGTTGACCACGCCGAAATCGGCCCCTTCGGTCGTCAGTGTCTATTGGCAAGGCGACTTGTGCAACGGGGAGTTCGTTTTGTCCAAATCTACTGTGGCGCCGAGAACACGACGGCCAAGAAGATTCGCCCAAACTGGGACAGCCATGAGGACCTGACTCGTGACCACGGCTATTGGGGTACCGTGCTGGATAACGGTGCTGCTGCACTGCTCACCGACTTGAAGCGACAGGGAATGCTCGACGACACGCTGGTCATCTGCACGACGGAGTTTGGCCGGCAGCCTGGTGCTCAAGGGGGAGAAGGGAAAGGCAGAGACCACAATGCCGGCGCCTTCACGGCATGGCTGGCTGGTGGGGGTATTAAAGGTGGATTTGGATACGGGGCTACTGATGAACTTGGCTTCAAAGCCGTGGAACATCCAACCTATTGCTACGACCTGCACGCAACGGCGCTGCACTTACTCGGCATCGATCACACGCGGTTAACGTATTACCACAATGGCATCGAACGACGGCTGACCGATGTTCATGGGCATTTAATCGAGGAGATTGTTGCATGAGTCGCACAGTCTTTTCCTTGCTTCAAGGAGCTTGCCTGCTGCTTTTGCTCTCCGCCGTAGAAGCAGCAGCTGCGGAAATTCCGGAACCACTCATCAAGCTGATTCGCCAGACGTGCCTTGAATGCCATGCAGGAGAGACTGCGGAAGGTGAACTCGATTTGGCTTCACTGCCGTTCACTCTCGACGACCGAGACCTGCGCGAGCGCTGGATTTTGATTCACGATCGAATCCATGCTGGCGAAATGCCGCCCGATCCAACGGGAATTTCCGCCCCCAATCGTCAGACGCTGCTCAGCGCCTTAAACGATGCAATTGCAAGAGCCGATCGCACCGACGTCGAGGCAAACGGCAGGGGGCCGTTGAGACGACTGACTCGCGAGGAGTACGAACATAACCTGCGTGACGTCCTTCAACTGCCGCTGCTGGATATCCGTGACATGCTGCCCGAGGATCGCGTGGTTCGGCGATTCACGAAGACTGCCACCGGTCTCGACATGTCCCGTGTGCAACTGGCCGCCTACCTTGATGCTGCCGAAGCCGCGTTACTTCAGGCTATCGCCACTAGTACGGAGCCACCACCGAGTGCAAAGTATCGAGCAAGCGGCACACAGTTGTTTTCGGCGACCAGTACATTTGGTGAACGCGAGGCCATGTTTTTTGCCTTTGACAACAAGGCCGTCGAAGGCAAAGCACTGGAAGATCTTCAAAACGATCCCGGTCTGGAACTGGCGCTGTTCCGGTCGGCTCATTGGCCCTATTTCGGATATCCGCGTGGATTCGTGGCGAAACTTCCGGGTGAATACCGAGTCCGCTTTTCCGCGCGGGCGGTCCTGCAAACAGAAGGATATCAACTGCAGGCGGCAACGGAGCCGGTGCCAATGACGTTCCGCGCACGGAAGCCATCCGGCCCCGATGTCTCCGGCGATGTGCGGGCCACCGGTGGAATCATGGACATTCAGCCCCAACCCGCTGTGTACGAGACGACCATTCGTTTACTCCCGACAGAAACATTCGAGTACAGTCTGCTCGGTCTGCCGGTGCCACTGGCACGTAACGTCAATGGCGGACCGCCGACCTATCGCTATCCACCATTTCCGGAAGGCGGCCAGCCGGGTGTTGCCTTTCAGTGGCTGGAAGTCGAAGGACCATTAGCACCGGAGTCGTGGCCGCCACCGTCACATCGAGTGTTGTTCGACGATATCGGACCTGACGTCAACTCCGAGAATCCGACCGAAGACGCACGGCGATTATTACGACGGTTCGTCAATCACGCTGCACGAGAACCAGTCCCCGATGAACACCTGACCCAGTTCGAGAATCTTATCCTGCGACGGCTTGATCAGGGCAGTTCGTTCTCCGAAGCGATGATTACTGGCTACAAGGCGTTCCTCTGTTCCAGCCACTTCCTCTACCTGAAAGAACCGACCGATCCAGCGACCGACGATCTGACTCAATATGCCATCGCCTCGCGGCTGTCGCATTTCCTGACAAATACGCGACCAGATGTCGACTTGATGGAACTGGCCTCCTCGGGAAAGCTTCGCGAGGCCGACAGTCTTCGCCAGGAGACAAATCGGCTTATTGACAGTCCCGGATTCGATCGGTTCGTCGAGAATTTCACCGACTACTGGCTCGACTTGCGCAACATTCGACGTGACGAACCGGATATACGTCTGCATCCCGAATACCGGTTCGACGACTACCTGATCGAATCGATGAATTGCGAAACTCGCACCTTCTTCGCGGCGATGATTCGCGAGAATCTCCCCGCGAATGTGTTGATCGAAGCGGACTTTGTCTACGCCAATGATCGACTTGCACGGCATTACGGACTGGCACCGCTCAGCGGATCCAGCATGAGAAAAGTCTTACTACCCAATGACAGCCCCTACGGTGGCCTGCTGACTCAAGCCGCCATGATGAAAGTGACCTCCAACGGCACATCGACCTCCCCCGTCGTGCGCGGTGCGTGGATCATGGAGAGATTAATTGGGCAACCGCCGCCGCCACCCCCCAAAAGTGTCCCAGCGGTGGAGCCAGACATTCGCGGGGCGAAGACAATTCGCGAACTGTTAGCTTTACACACCAAATCGGCGTCGTGTGCTGCTTGTCACGCAAGGTTCGACCCCGTTGGCCTGGCTCTGGAGAACTTCGACGTGATGGGCAAATGGCGAACCCGTTATCGAGGGATTGAACAAGGAGAGCCAATCACCGGCATTGACCGCGCTGGCCACGACTTCGCCTACACGCTTGCCGAGCCGGTCGACGCCAGCGGCCAACTGTTGGACGGACGTCGCTTCCAAGACATCCACGAACTGAAAGCCTTGCTGTCAGACAATCCCCGTCAATTGGCCCGTAATCTTCTGCACCAGCTCACTCTCTATGCCACCGGAACACCTGTGCGGTTCTCAGATCGTGCAGAGATTGAGTCAATGCTCGACGCATGTGAAGCGGACGGATATCGAATGCGCGATCTCGTTCACGTACTCGTGCAGAGCCGGATATTTTTGGGCGGAGAAATTGATTGATGATTGTCGACTGGTGATTTGTGATATGTGAAGGAAGTAGGAATTAAGGTCGTGACATGACAAAGGCGGGTGATATTGAAGATCGACTGATCGACTTTGCGGTCCGTGTGTTGAAAGTGACGGAGGCTTTGCCGAGAACAAAGGCAGGAAATCACATCGCTGGTCAACTCGTTCGGTCTGGAACGTCGCCGGCCCCCAACTACGGTTAAGCGCAGAGTGCTGAATCTCGCCGCGACTTCATCCACAAGATGAAAATCGGCCTGAAGGAACTTAGAGAGACATTGATCTGGTTGCGCATTATCGAACGCAAAGTGTTGTGCCCGCCCGAACGACTGACATCATCATAGAATGTAACGAACTGGTCGCGATCTTTGTAAAGAGCGTCAAGACCGCGGAGGAAAAGGCAAAGAAATGACCAACACACAACCCGACCTTGGCGGTTCCGACTTCAACATTCCAAAATCACCAATCGACAATCGTCAATCAAGGGTTTCGCGGCGTCGTTTTCTCCGCGGAGCCGGAGTCGCACTGGCAATTCCCCTGCTGGAATGCGTGCGGCCTGCGTTCGCCAGGGAAGCCGAATCACCTGCTCCGCGCCGGATGCTGTTAATCTCCAACAACCTCGGCGTATTGCCGAAGCAATTTTTTCCGAAATCATCCGGACGGGATTACGAACTTTCACCCTACCTGCAAGACCTTGCTGAGTTTCGTAACGAATTCACCGTATTCAGCGGCCTGTCACATCCGGACGTTGATGGGGGGCACAGCACGGAGAACTGTTTTCTGACAGCGGCTCGCGGCCCGACAAAGAGCGGCTTTCGCAACACAATATCGCTCGATCAATTTGCCGCCGAACGATTGGGACCAGTAACGCGATTTCCCACGCTGAATTTGGGTGTGAACATCGACAAGGCGAATCGCAGTCTCTCCTGGACGCGCGACGGTGTGCTGTTGCCGGCAGAAGACAGCGCGTCGGCCCTGTTCCGTAAAATGTTTGTTCAGGGCGATCCGTCAGCAGTCAAACGGCAGTTACACAAGCTCGACGAACGGGCCAGCATTCTCGACGCGCTGCTGGATGACACGCGTCAGTTCCAGCGAGCGCTTGGTCGCGATGATCAATCGCGTCTCGATCAGTACCTCACTTCCGTTCGCGAAATTGAGCAGCGTCTCGATGCGGCACGCCAGTGGGAATTGCGTCCAAAGCCAACAACCAACGAACAGCCACCTGACGACATTCGCGACCAAAAGCAGTTCTTTGAAAAATTCGACCTGATGTTGTCGATGGCGCGTCTTGCTTTCGAGTCCGATTCAACTCGCATCATCACACTCATGGTCGATGCTTTCGCAACCCCGCCGTTTAACCTGCATCCTAATCAGAACACATCCGACGGTTACCACAACTTGAGCCACCATGGTCAATCAGAGTCGAAAGTGCAGCAACTCATGGATGCCGACCATCAACAAATGATGCTACTCCATAAACTGTTCACACGGCTTACCGAGGTTCGTGAAGACGAAGATCGACTGCTGGACCGCACGATGATTCTGTTCGGCAGCAACATGGGAGACGCGAACACCCACGACAACACCAACATGCCTATCCTGCTGGCAGGCGGCGGATTCAAACATGGTCAGCATTTGGCCTTCCGACATGACCGCAACCAGCCCCTGTGCAATTTGTTTGTCACCATGCTTCAGAAACTTGGCGTCGAAACGGAGTCCTTTGCCAGCAGCAGCGGCACGTTGAATGAAATTGCTTCGAATACTTGATCCAGCGTATGTCTGTATTGGCGAAAGAACGCAGCCTGCAACCCGCATGTGCTGTAACGTTTCACAGGGGCCAACAGATCAGTCCCCGGTCTGAACTGGACACCGGCATTCACTTTGAATACACGGATTTTACAGCAAGAATACGATGGCCAACAACGGAGCCGATGAATTGACCGAAAACGAACCGCAGTACCTGCCGCATCCCATTGACACGGTCGGCATTACCTTGACCGCCGAAATTTTGGCCCTCACGGAGAAACTGGCGGAGCATGCACATGAAATCTGGGCTCAACAGCGGCTGAAAGATGGCTGGAAATTCGGCCCCGCACGAAATGATGAGCGGAAGGAACATCCCTGTTTAGTTCCGTATGCAAACCTGCCCGATTCGGAAAAGCAGTACGATCGCAACGCGGCCATTGATACGCTCAAAGCCATTGTTGCTTTGGGATATAAAATCGTCGGGCCCAGTGAACAATAACTCGTGCATTTGCTCTCGGTCTTCGTTACTTTCGAGACTCAACGATTGCCGGAGAGGCACGTTCTCACGCAGAAACGGGACACTTGAGGGGCACAAGAAATGGCAAATAAGGCTGCTTCTACGAACGAGGCTATGGTTGTGGTCACAGGGGATGTCCTGATTGATCGCAACCTGTTTCCGGATGACCGACCCGCGGCCGGATACGCCGCTCCACTGACCTCTACCGTCGAGATTGCAACCGCTGGAGGAGCGTGGTTTCTGACAGAGATTATTGAACGGATGACATGCGAGGTTTTCCCGGTTGGAGCTTCACAAGTCGCGAAGGTGTCGGGCCCATCGAGTGATAAGTTCAGCACTCAGCCCGTTGCAACTGCCCACACACGATGGCGCTCTTTTCCGTATTTGAAAGACGGCAAAGACAAGTCCCGTGCCCACCGTGTTGAGCAATTTCTCGGCTGCCAGCGGCAACAAAAGTCGGAGAGTGTGGCCCCAGGTGTCGAAGCGATCTACGAGCAGACACTTAAGGCAAAGGCGAAAATTCTGATCATTGACGACCTGCGACTGGGGTTCAGTGACACACCCGGTCTGTGGCCGCAGTATTTGCAGGACATCGAAGCAATACTCAGAGACGAATCAGAAGATAAAGAATCCCGTCTTAAACCGATTTATGAGCGGCTTCCAGAACACATTGTTTTCAAAATGGGCGGCCCACCCGATCGCAGCAAGCTCTGGAGGCTTTTGCTGAGCCTTCCCGAATTGAGACAAAGACTGACCGTCGTCATCGACGCGAATCACCTCCGGGCACGCGGAAGCGAACTCTCGAAAGGACTTTCGTGGGACCGAACCATTGAAGAAATTCTGGCGGATTTTCGCGAAGGGCAATGTGCGGGCGCAGAAGCGGATGGTACGGACGACAAAACGGACAGTAAAAAGTTATCCAGCGGACTCTCGGCGTTCGACCTCGGCTGGTGCCAGCGAGTTTGTGTGGTCTACGAGGGAGGTTGCGGTGCGGCCCTGTTTAGCCGCGACTGGCTCCGAATGGGAGCCAAGGACAAACAGCCGGTGGAGGATGTTGATTGTGAGTCAGACACCTATCACCCTCCCGCACTTCAGCGGTTCCTGTATCTCCCCAATGAAGTGGAGGGCATTCAGGATCAACGCTTTGATGGGAAAATGTTCGGGGCGATGAGCCTTGTAACGGCCAGCGTGTTGCTGCACCTGCTCGACTCGGAGAACTTCCCCGTCTACATCGCTCTGGGACGCGGTTTAGCAACACTGCGCTACAACCAGTTGCATGGTGCTTGCTTGGGCGACAAGAACGAAACAATGCAACCGCATTGGGATGGACTCATTCATCGGCTTGCCTGGAAAAATCCCAAGGACCTGAAAAGTGGGGAAGGTTTCAAGTTACTCACGGAACAAGCCGACAGACTTGGTTTTGAGCTGAAGGTGCAGGAATCGCGATCGAGCGTTGAGGCCGATCCAGCCTTCGCGTATTTCACGACGTGGCCTCAGGGTGAACATAATCCGATTAGTCAATTGGGACGCGGAGGCAGCAAAGGGAAGCCGGGATCATCGGAGAGCCGCTCCGATTTGCTTGGTGACTTCGCTGGTCCTTCGTTGGAGTATATGTACGCTGTAGCTGCCCAGGTTGTTCGCAATGGCGCTAAAGAAGTCCTCGAGAGCGTTCCCAAGGCCGAATATGGTGCATATCTGACAGTCGACCGCGACGAAATTGAGCGAATTAATGCGGTTCGGTCACTCATTCTCACGTACCTCGACAATCCCGCAGATGCAAGACCACTCTCGCTTGCCGTATTTGGTCAGCCGGGGTCTGGAAAGAGTTTTGCAATCAAGCACCTGCTAAAAAGCCTGCCCGGTGGAAATGTCGCTCCACTGACGTTCAACCTTTCAGAGTTTCCCGACGACTCGACGGAAGCACTTCGCCAGCTTCATGCTGCACTGCACGAGGTACGGGACAAGGCCATCAGCGGTTCGGTCCCAGTAGTCTTCTGGGATGAATTTGATTCTGGCAACTTGAAGTGGCTCAAACAGTTTCTGGCACCAATGCAGGATGCTGAGTTCCGTGAAGGGAGCACCGTGCATCCTCTGGGGCGAGCGATATTTATTTTCGCCGGCGGGACGAGCCACTCGTTCCAAGATTTTACATCAGGCATTGACAAGCTGAAAGACCAGTCAGAGAAGAAGTACATCAAGGGCCCCGACTTTGTTAGCCGGCTGCGAGGCCACATCAATATCAAGGGGCCAAATCCAGACGTGACAAAATGTGGTGAATCGAATTCAAGAGACAAGCTCGACCCCGCTCATATCATTCGTCGGGCAGTTCAGCTCCGGAGTATGCTTGAACGCACCTATCCTCAGTTAATCGATAAAACCACCAAAAAGTTGGCGATTAGCGAAAGCGTGTTACACGGGCTTCTGAGAGTTAGTGAATACCGCCACGGCGTACGCTCGCTTGAGTCAGTTTTGACAATGTCACAGTTGGCGGGAGCAGCCTACTTTGGCATTTCTCAGTTGCCCCCCAAGGAGCAACTGGAAATGCATGTCGCGGATGATTTTTTGGAGGGAATTCGTCAGGGCGAACTAACTGGCGACATCATTGAGCCGTTGGCGGAAGCATGCCATACGGCGTATACAAAGCTACGAAAGGAAATGGGGGGAAATGACGCCGAGGAATTTGATGACCTGGACGAAGCGGACAAGGAATCAAACCGCGCTGTCGCCCGGGTAGTAGCCGCCAAGTTACACGAAGTCGGGTGCAAGATTCGGCGTCGTCAAACGTTGAATGCTGCAAGTGCACCGAGCCATCCACTTCATGAAGTAACTGAAGGGGGTATCACAGTGGGGCAAGACTTGCAGATTCGGGAGCACGACCGCTGGCTCCGACAGAAGCTGACGCAAGGCTTTGAGTATGTTGACTTGGCAGAAAGTTTTGAGTCAAGAAAGGCTTCTGAAATAAACACCTGGTTCAAGAAAGAAGCTTACTTCAAGACAATTCGCCGAAACTGGAACATCCAATCCTACGAGAATTTGCATTCGACGTTTCAAGACCTAGACCTCATCGCCGGCATGCAGATTGTCGAGAAGCTCCACGAATTCGGATATGAAATCGTAAAGCTCGATGCTCCTGGTGGCTGAAACACTTTCTGAGTAATTCCCTAGCCGCCAGTGCTGGTCTTAAGGGCTTCGAGCGCTGCCTTCGCTTGATCAGCAGCGGCGCGGGCGGCGTTTGCTTCGGCTTGGGCAGCCTGCATTGCCTTGACCTGTTCTTCGGTTGGCTTGGCAGCGGCGGCGGCCTTGTCGGCTTCTCCCTTCGCGGCATTGGCTGCTGCGACAGCGGCCTGTTCAGCGGCAACGGCGTCGGCTAATGTCTTCTGGGCATCGGCCAGTGCTTTCTTTTTCGCTTCGTTCTCGGCGTTTGCCTTGTCGAAGGCTGCTTTGGCCTGAGCCAGCACGGCTTCCGCCTGCTTCAGTGCGTTCGTTGCTTCTGTAACCTGTCCCTCCGTCGTGGTGGCGACTTGCTGTGCGGTGTTCTTCGCAGTGGTGGAGGCCTGTGCTGCTGCCAGTGCCTTCGCAGCGGCTTCAGCCACCTGTTTTGCCTTAGCTTCGAGGTCGGCCATTTGCTTTTGCTGAGCCGCGACCGCTGCCGCCTTCTGTTGAGCTGCGGTTTCAGCCTCGGCTGCTGTCTTTGCGGCGGAATCCATCAGCATGGCAATCGTTGGAGGATTGGTGTCAATCTTACCGATGACCTGTCCATCATCTCCATTCCACACCGTCACGAAGCCGGACAAGTCGCCAGCCAGAACGCGCTTTGTTTCCGCATCGTAGGCTACTTCCAGTCCAAACTGGGCCATGCCACCGAAATCGCGAATCTTACCGCCGTCTCCATTCCAGAGACGGGTGACGTTGTCGCGACCTGTGGTGACGAGATTGCCGTCACGCGTGTAGTCAACCGCTTCCGCTCCGCCGCCATGGGCTCCCCAGTTCTTGATGCGCGTACCGTTCTGCATTTCCCACAGGCTGACGTTACTGTCCATGCTGGAGGAGGCCAACACGTTGCTGTCTGGACGCCAGCTCACGTCGGTAATCGCTCCCTGATGTCCCTGCAGGTCGTAAAACTGCCGACCTGTTTCTGCTTCCCAGACTACGAGGCCGTTGGCACGGTCTGCCGAGGCCAGCAGCACCCCATCGGGACTGAATTCCACTGCGGTAATCCAGTCGGTGTGTTTCTTCTGTTCGTACAGCATCTCTCCGGTTGCTGTTGAGTAAACGCGAAGCATTTTCTTGGGGCCACCAAGTGCGATCATTGTTTGATCGGGGCTGATATCGGCGCCGAGGACTGCGTCGTACTCTGCTCCCACTTCGATTTTGCGTTCGCCAGTACGTACGTCAAAAACGACGACTTTACCCGAAGCACCGCCGCGTCCACCGCCAGCCATGAGCAGAGCGCCGTTACGACTGAACTTCAAAATGTGCGGCTGACCTTCAGGAAATGGAAGGACGCCCATCAACTGCAGAGAAGTTGTGTTGTAAATAGCGATTTGATGGTGCCCCGAAACCGCTGCCAAAGGTGCCCAGGGACTGACAGTCAAGGCAGTCACCGCGTTGAGCTGTGTTGTGCGGACAACAGGATCGCCCAGGAATTTGGCGGGGAATGCCACTTCAGCAGGACGGCCAGTCGAGACCATGATTTTTGCAATCGTGGACTTCGGCTTAATATTTGCCTTGCTACCAGCGTTTTCCAGAGCTCCCAGTTCGATCCACTTCCGCAGCAACGCAATTTCGTTGTCGGGAAGTCGGTCTGCATTGGGGGGCATTTTCGGTTCGCTCTCGTGCGTGACGAGCGAGAACAAATAGCTCAAATTCGCGTCGCCGGGCTCGATCGAGGAACCAGATGATCCCCCTTCCATGAGAGCGGCGTACTGGTCAACAACCAGACCACCTTTCTTATCATTCGCATTGTGGCAGGATCCACAGCGCATCCGCAGCAGCGGCAGCACGTGGTCCTGGTATGTGACTTTTTCTTCTTTCGGATCGGCCGGCTTGCCATCATCGGCCAGCAACGAAGAGGAAAAACTGCAAACGAGAATGAGAGAAAGCGTGTAACGCATTTCATCACCTTAAAGTTTAGACACGGACTGACCATCGTCACGGCGATTCCGTGCGATGGTCGGTGCGAGAATATGAATTGACAAAATCAGTCAGTTCACATCATTTAGTGGTTAAAGAGGAATTCGCGACTGTTGAGCAAGGCCCAGTACACATCCTGTAGGCCTTGGTTTGCATCAGCACCTTCCGCATACAGCGGAGCAAGGGCAGCCAGTTCTTCCTCGGTTGGTTTACGACTCAAGCAGCGGACATACAACCGCTCGACAATTTGCGGCGGCGTCAAACCTTCCTTCTGCATGGCCTGGATGACACCCCCAGCCTGCATTTTGCTGTTGACGGTGTCACCGTTCAGCAAGTGCAACGCTTGTGAGAGTGTCGGTTCCATTTTTACTTCACACGAACAGGCGGTTTCGCGAGTAGCGCGTCCGAAAGTCGTCAAGAAGTAGTTGGAGATTCTGCCGTCGGCAATTTGAGTGGCACGAGCACCAACGGGCAACTTGGCGAAGTCGTCCTTCGTGCCAGTGACCTGACTGATCACGTCCAGCATCGACTCGGCCTTGATACGGCGAACGTTCTGATGCGCGAAGTTTTTGTCGTCGGTCTGGTTCGACTCGTTGCGACGTGTCGAACGCTGATAGGTATTCGACACGCAAATGTCCCGCACAATTTTGCGGAAGTCGTATCCGTATTCCGAGTACTTCTGTGCCAACCCCTCGAGCAATTCAGGGTTTGAAGGTGGGTTCGAAACGCGGACGTCATCCACTGGCTCGATAATCCCAATGCCGAAGAAGTGCGACCAAATGCGGTTCGCAAAGTTCTGGGCAAAGAATGGGTTGTCGTTTGAGGCGAGCCAGCCAGCCACGATTTCGCGACGATCCTGTCCCGGTTTGATTTCCGGTGCTGCTCCACCAAGGAAAATGGGAGCGGCATTCTGTCCCGTGACTGGGTGCTTCACTTCCCCACCACCGCGGTTGAAAATGATCTTCTCACGGTAGTCTTCGCCATTCTTCTTGCCGATCTGCGAGAAGAAAGCGGCGAAGCTGTAGTAGTCGTTTTGCGTCCAGCGATCGAACGGGTGATTGTGGCACTGGGCACACTGAATACGCATACCCATGAAGATTTGGGCGACGTTCTCAGCGATTTTCAGTTGGTCCTGTTCGGTTTCGTAGAAGTTCGTGGCTGGATTGGAGAATGTTCCACCCGTTGAGCTGAGCAACTCACGCACCATTGCGTCGGTTGGGCGGTTGGCTGCGATTTGATCAACCAGCCACTGGTAGTACAGCACAATCCCTTTTTCCGAGACGCGGTTGTTGTCGGACCGCATCATGAGCCATTCGGCCCACTTGGAAACCCAAAGTTCGGTGAATTCTTTACGTCCCAATAATTCGTCGATTTTCTTCGTCCGTTTGTCGGGCGTGGAATCGGCGAGGAAGGCTGAGTATTCCTCTTCGCTTGGCAGCAGACCTACGAGATCGATGTACACACGACGCAGAAATTCTTCATCGTTGCACAGTTCCGAAGGGTGCAGACGCAGCTTCTTGTGCTTAGTGGCAACAAGTTCGTCGATGTAATTGACAGGCTGAGCGGGACGTTCTTCGTATTGCAAGCCAGCAGGCAACGCGAGGAATTGTGAGCCCACGGTGTGCACATCAAAACGAGCAAAGATGTAGGCTTCACCGCGAGCACCGGCGGTGACAAGTCCCGAATCATTTACGGCAGCGGAGGTGTCGTTGTTCGAGAAGAATGCTGCCAGCGACGTGACATCGCGTGTCGTGCCGTTTGAGTAATGAGCGACCACAGTCATTTGCTGTTGTGCGCCTTCGCCATCCAACACAGCCTGACTGGGGTACAGTTCGATGCTCGTGCAGGTTGCCTGATCGGCGGGATCGGTTGGCGTACCAGCACGAATCCACTCGAGGAGAGTCTGGTTCAGTTCGCTGTCTGAATCGAAACGCTTACCACCGGTGTGCGGAACATCACCCACCGACTTTTCGACCAACAAGCTGGCTTCGGGCACAGCCAGATCAATGCGGCGACCCGGCTGCTCTTTCGTGATGCGAACCAGGTCCCCATCGGGATCGAATCCGAAGAGCGAAAGATTAAACCCGTCTTTTCCGCGGGCTGCGCCGTGGCAGCTTCCGGTGTTGCAACCGGCCTTCATGAAGACCGGCATGACATCCAGTTTGAAACTGATGGGACGACCTTCTCCGGCACGTTCGACCTTACAGGGAATGTTTTGTGATTTCCCTTCGAATGTGACGGCGAGCTCTGTTTGGCCGTCGGCTTGCGGATACAGCATTGCTCCGTCACGACGGACAACACCTTCCTGGGCGAACTTCCACTCGACCTGTGCTGTGACGTCGCGCGTAATACCGTCAGCGTAAACGGCCTGAACCACGACAGACTGTCGATCGCGGTTGGTCGTGAGCGACACTGCCGGTGGATAGACCTGGATTTGCGTCAGTTCAGCAGCAAAGCTGGACGTTGCTGCCAGGGCAACAACCGCTGTCAGCAAGGCATTCCTGATGGCCATGTTCGAATCCTTAAATTTGCAACGCTAAGTATCAGTAACGGTTCGAAGTTCAAAGTGAGCAGGCTCGCGAAGGAGTCTACTGTCCAGCTGCAGCAGCTGCCGCTGCAGCTTCTTTTTCCTTTTGCTGAAGTCGCAACATTTCCAGACGCGACAGCGGCTTGGGAGGCTCTTCCTTCTTTTCCATGGGAGGAGCAGCAGCTGGCGGTGGCGCGTCAGCCTTCGGCGGCAGGGGACGGTCGACTCGCAGGCGACCATTGCCCAGGTTATGGAAAATGGTCTCTCCGGCTTCCGGAACTTTCACCTGGCAAAGCAGGTTCTTGTTGTCCCCGGGAGGAGTATTCTCCGCCACCTTAATTGTGAACACCAGTTCGGCGGTGTCTTTTGTCATTTTCAGGGGCTCTGCGGTGGCATTGGCGGGCAGACCGACCAAGGCGACTTCTGCTTCCCCTTCGAAGTCCTTCCGCTTGTTGACCTTTACGACCATGGGGATTTCTTTCCCCTGCTCGGCGGCGGCCTGCGCAAACTCGAAGGTGACATACTGCTCTTCGACCCGCAGGGGCACAAACGGTGTACACGTTTCGATGTTGCCGTTACCGACTTTGGCAATGCAGCGAATGGCAATCATCGACTCTTGGACTGCAGCGTTTCCTGCGGCATTCATTGGGATGAGCGCTTCTGTAGTGCCTTTGGCAATTTTTACTGAGCCGCTGGCATTTACGCCCGAAGGATTCTGCAGCATCAGGACCTGAATGTCCTCATCCCATCCCTCAGCTTTCTCACACATGACTTTCAGGTTCATGGAACCACCACGAACCAGCGGAACTTTGGGAGGATCGATCCAAACTTTGAATGGAACCTTCTCCGTCACGACAATGGGGACACGTACAATTTCTTCTTCCCAGACGCGGTTATTGTTGTTGCCGCGAATCATGAGCATGTGCTGCTGGAATGGGCCCTCAACCTTGGTATTCGGCTGATTGGGGTCAGCCAAGTGAGCCACGACGGTTCCGTAGCGACCGGCGACAGGAGCGTTTTCATCAGCGTAGAAAACCAGTGGCATAGTCCCACCTGTGCGCCATCCTTCTGGACACTCCAGGCGGACACCGTCCGGGAGGTTGTCTCCACGGAACGCAACAGGACCACCAAAGTCGCGACGCTGAACGTTGACGACAACGCCTTTACCACTGCCTTGCGGGATGTCCACATTCGGTTGCACGTAACGCGCGAATTCGATTGGCTCAGCCGTTACACCAGGGGTGATGGGTGCAATTTCAATGCGATAGCTGTAAATGTCGGAGCCATTCTGCAAGTGGTCACGAACAGCGACGCAGTACTTGCCATCTTCAGGAGCCTTGAAACGTAGGTAGGGATCCTGTCCGCGACTGTCGTCGTTGGCGGCCACTTGCTGGCCGTTATCCTGACGATAGACATACACCACGGCATCAAGCGGCGACCGAATTCGACGTGCATAAACTTCGATATCGAACTGCTGATCTTTCTTGGCTTCGAACGTAAAGAAGTCAAAGTCGCCGGGCTCTTGAATGACACCGTTCATGGCACCTGGAGCGACTGCTGCGGTACCGGTATTGCGGTCGTTGTTAGGCTCGACTTCAATGCTGTTTTGCAGATCAACCACGCGGAAAACGTGTGGCGTGGGAGCGACCCCTTTGTCGTCCTGAACTTCGAGGCCGAAGCGTTCAGGTGTCGCAGCTGGCAGCGTCACTTCCCGCGTAATGGGCCCAGAGACATCTCCCAGGAATGTTACCTGCAGCGTCTCGCCAGGCTTGCCACCGGCAGGAACAATGGCCTTTGGCCGAGGGAAATTACCAATGTGCAGCAGGTAGTAGGCGCGCCCGTCACCGTTGTAGGCGGCGTCACGAATTTGGATGACGTATTTGCCGTCTTCAGGGGCAATAACCGAGGCCACGCCATCGTTCCACACAAGTGGAGTGTCGTCAGCCTGGGCGATTTCGAACCGATTCGCGTTCATAATTGCGATGTACGGATCGAAATAGTTCCCTCCGCCGCTGAAGGCAAGACGCATGCCGAATACTTCGGCGGTAATGCGATCACCCTTTTTGACTTCGACCTGGTAGTAATCCACGTCTTCATTGTCGATTCGACCGTGGACGACTTGATTCATCTCAATGACTTGTGGGGTCGCAAAGTCCGTGTTCGGCTCTTTCTCTTCGACGATGGGGAGCGCGGTGACGGCAACGTTTTGCACTTCCGAAATGCCCGTTCGTGTGCGAATTCGCATGCGCTGGCTTCCCAGTGGGCAGTCGGCGGCAATGCGCAGTTTCACAGTGACCGTTCGCGCCTTCTGGGCAGCGTCCTCGGGTTGAGTAAACTCAATCACTTCCATGCCGCTGTCGTACAGCAACACTTCCTCAGCGTCTTCCAGGTTGGCACCAGAAAGCGTAATGGTCGCTTCGGTTCCTCGCTGAACGCCATGAGGCATGACGTTCGTAAATCGAGGTGCTGCGGCAAACGTGGGCACCGTCAAAAGCAAGAGTGCTGCTGCCGTGAAGCTGAGTCGAGCGGAAAATTGGGTCCGCATCGTGTTCCCCCTGTGGTTGTAAAGCAACGGTCCATTGGACCGACGGAATCCGAGGTAATCGGCCTTCCTGACCTGCCAACACAGCACCCGACATAGCTGCAAATCAATGAAAACAGCGGGCTGCGTTGCTCAACACGACGGCTCCGCCGTCGAAAATCGAGCAGCTGGCAGGCCGCAACCTGCCAGCTCCGATTTGGTCTTCGTTACAAGAATTAAAAAACGCAGTTCTAGGCGAGGATTTCGTTCACAACCTTGCCACCAACGCAGATTTCGATTGGCCGATCGCCAGGAGCCATCAGTTCCTTGTCGGCAACAATGCCCAAGGTGTGATAGACAGTGGTGAACAGGTCTTCCACGCCCACAGCGTCTTCTTCTGGTTCGGCTGCAGTCGCGTTGGATCTTCCGTACACCATACCTGGCTTAATGCCGCCACCAGCGAGCACAACACTGAACACCTTTGGCCAGTGGTCGCGACCAGCGGTGCCGTTGATCTTTGGAGTACGTCCGAATTCGGACGACACCATCACGAGCGTTTCACTGAGCAGGCCACGTTCATCCAAGTCCTGAATGAGGCGAGCAAAGGCTTGGTCGAACTCAGGCATTTGTCGTTTGAAGCCAGCGACAATGTTATCGTGCATGTCCCAGCCACCGTAGGTGAGGTTCACCAGGCGAACGCCGGACTCAACCAGGCGGCGAGCCAGAATCATGCGGGAGCCAGCTGTGTTGCGACCGTATTCATCACGCAGCTTGCCATCTTCCTTTTCGAGGTTGAATGCTTCGCGAGCTTCGGGGGAAGAAATGAGGCTGTAGGCCGCATCGTAGAATGAGTCCATAGCGGTGATTTGGTCGCTCGACTCACGCTTCTGGAAGTAAGCATTGACCGCTTCGAGAGCCGTACGACGAGTCGCAAAGCGACTGTCATCAACGCCGTTTGGCAGGTCGAGGTCGCGAACCTTGAAGCCGTTTCCGGCGGGGTCGCTACCGAGCGAGAAAGGCGCGAATGCTGAGCTGAGGTATCCACTGCCAGCGAATTCATTCGGCTGGTTCGGAATACAGACGTACGGAGGAAGGTTCTTCCGGGCACCGAATTCGTGGCTCAACACGGAACCAATCGAGGGGTACTGCAGAGCCGGGCTGGGGCGATACCCAGTGAACATATTGTGTGTACCGCGCTCGTGAGCGGCTTCACCGTGCGACATGGAGTTGATGACGCACAACTTGTCAGAGACCTGAGCGGTTTTCGCCATGGTCTCGCCGAACAACATCCCATCAACTTTCGTGCCGATGTGACGCATTTCGCCACGGTATTCGATGGGGGCGTAGGGCTTGGGATCGAATGATTCCTGGTGGGCCATTCCACCGGGGAGGTAAATGTGAATGATCGACTTTGCAGTGCCTTCGAAGTTGTCGTACTGCTTCAGTTCGGCTTGTGCCCGCCGTGCGAGCAATGTGGGGAGGGTTAATCCCGTTCCAGCGAGGACCCCCAATTGGAGGAATCCGCGACGTGAAAGAGCCTTAAAGTGGGTCGGGCTGCAACCAAGAAAAGCGTCGGTCATTTTCCAAAACTCCTCAGTCAAGGAATCTGACCATGCACTGCAATGTGGAATCGACCGCAGGATAAAAGGTGGGAATCCTGACTCGGCGTCTTCCGAAACGCGAGGGCATGGTGGGGTGTAGGGGTGCGAATTTCGTGGTGAAATTCGGCGGGGATTGTTCTCGAAACATCGAAAGAACACATCCACCTTCTTTAATCTTGGAATGAGACTAGATGACATCGACCGAATCGTCAACGGAAAACCCGATTTTCACCGGCTGAAATTGCCGATTCTCGGGCGCAGCCAGCGCCAGCATCATTAAGCGATTTAATGGTTTTTGACGATTTTGAGGAATTTTTGGAATGGGACAGGTGGGAGCAGCGGGCAATGTTGGTTTTTTTCAACGTTCTGACGTGGTGGTTCCAGCACACGCAACTTTCTGACCTAAGTTTTCGTGAGGCATGCACTGCGCGTGCTTTCGACTGCAATCAGCTTCGCCCCTCGCATCAGTTAATGCAGTCGTGAAATTTGCCTGGTCAAACCACCAAATCATGGAGAACTTGGACAAATGGCCCGCATCCCCTCGCGAATGAATCGCAACGATCAACAATTGGATTTCGAGTCGCTCAAACGGCTCATTCATGGAAAACTCGTCGACAAACTCGACCTGAACCGGCTTGGTGAACTCGAAGGCGACACGCTTCGTCGCGAAATCCGACTCGTCGTCGAGCACCTCTGTGATACTGAGAACCCACTTCTCAACCGCTCTGAACGTGAGCGACTCATTGAAGAAGTTCTCGATGAAACTTTCGGCTTCGGTCCGCTGGAAATCCTGATGAAACAGGAAGGCGTGGCGGACATCATGATCAACGGACCCAAAAACGTGTTCGTTGAAAAGGGCGGTCGTATTCAGCGTTCGGAAGTGACGTTTCGCGATAACGAGCACCTGCTGCAAATCCTCGACCGAATTGTTTCCAAAGTAGGACGACGTATTGATGAAACGTCTCCGATGTGCGACGCCCGACTCCCCGACGGCTCGCGTTTGAACGCCATCATTCCACCGCTTGCACTCGATGGTCCCTCGCTCACCATTCGTAAGTTCGGATCAAAACCTCTGGGACTGGAAGACCTGCTGAACTTCGGCGCCTTCACTCCCGAAATGGTCATGCTCATGGAAGGCGCGATTAAAGCCCGCCTGAACATCATCATTTCCGGCGGTACCGGTTCTGGTAAGACGACGCTGCTCAACACGCTGTCGAGCTTCGTTCAGCAGGATCACCGTGTCATCACCATTGAAGACGCTGCCGAACTTCAGTTGCAGCAGGACCACGTGCTCCGCCTTGAAACCCGTCCGCCGAACATCGAAGGGAAGGGACGGATTAGCGCGACCGATTTGGTGAAGAACGCCCTGCGTATGCGTCCTGACCGAATCATCATCGGCGAATGCCGTGGTCCTGAAACCCTCGACATGTTGCAGGCCATGAACACCGGCCACGAAGGGTCCATGACCACAGTGCACGCCAACAACCCACGCGACGCTGTTTCGCGTATCGAAACCATGGTGACCATGGGGGGGACGGAACTTCCGCTGAAGGCCATCAGGCAACAAATGGCTTCTGCCGTCGACCTCATTATTCAGGCCAGTCGTCTTCAGGGCGGTCCCCGAAAAGTGACTTACATCACGGAGGTTCTGAATATGGAACAGGAAACCATCATTATGCAGGACATTTTCAAGTTTGTTCAGGACGGCATTGATGAAGATGGACGGGCACTCGGCCACTTTGAAGCGACGGGCGTGCGTCCAGCATGCATGCCTCGCCTTGAAGCCGCCGGCGTTCGTCTGCCGCAAAACCTGTTCGCGTCTCGGGCACTGTAGCCCGGGGACAACTGTCATTCATTCCAAGTTTTCGATCCCTCAGCCCACGCCACAACGCTGCAACACAACTGAAGCAGCCAGGCGAACAGGGAAACAGTCATGACACTTACCGCATCAATTGTTATCGCTACCAGCATTTTGGGGCTCGATATCACGACTGCCTCGGTTCTCGTTGGCATGGGTGTTGCCGGAGCAATCGCCGCTGTCGTGTACGGATTGCAGGGTGGCGAAAGTACCATCGAGGACCGACTGGATGTCCTTGCGGGAAAGAAGTCGGCTAATGCCGATCTAGAAAATGCCGTCACGCGGGAGGCTCTCGTCAAAGAAGGCGTTGAGGGGCTCTCAGGGCTTTTGTCCGGACTCGCGGAACGATTCGGCAATCTGAAACTGTTCTTCATACAGGCCGATTCGCCTATTAAGGTGGAGACATTCCTACTCATTTGCGGCGGCGCTGGACTTGTTGGCGGATTCCTGGCATTCATCACCCGCTGCCCGCTGCCGTTCATTCCTCTGGGTATTGTGCTCGGGGCTGCAATGCCCTGGGTCTGGCTGATTATGCGACGTGGTCGCCGCTTCAAGAAATTCGCGTCTCAAATGCCCGACGCAATGGAACTGCTGTCACGGGCCTTGCGATCGGGACACAGCGTTGCATCCGCCATGAAGGTCGTTGTCGACGAACTTCCCGATCCCATTTCGAGAGAATTCAACATTGCCTACGAGGAACAAAACCTGGGAATTCCTTTGGAAATCGCGCTGAAGAACTTGTATTACCGCATGCCCAACCTCGATTACAAATTCTTCTCGATGGCGGTCTCGATTCAGAAGCAGACCGGGGGTGACCTGGCAGAAGTGCTCGACAAAATCGGCAAGATCATTCGTGATCGTTTCCGCATTATGGGGCAGGTTCAGGCACTCACTGGTGAAGGACGTATTTCAGGTATTGTGCTGATGGCATTGCCCATTCTGCTGTTCTTCGCTGTTTGGCGATTGAATCCCGACTATGTCATGTTGCTGTTCACGGATGACCTGGGACGAAAAATGATTGGCGTAGCCATTGTGCTGCAAATTCTTGGTGCCGTTGTCATCCAGAAAATTATTCAAATCAAAGTGTAATCAAGCACCGCTGCACGGCTTTGACATTTACTCACAGTACTTATTTACGAGCCCTTGAGGCATTGCTATGGATCTGCAAACCCTACTTCCGTTCGTAGTTTTTGGCGTCATCACGCTCGGCGTCTGGGCCGTCATGGCCGCCATGACCGGTGGTGAATCGCGCATCGACGAACGACTCGACGCCCTTCGTGATCCCCGCAAGCGTAACAATGAAGATGATGCTGGCGGCGGCAAAGAAAACGGCGTCAGCAATATGTTCAAACAGGCTGCACCGGCGCTGTCCAAGGCGTTTCAGCCTCAAACCGACCTGGAGCAAAGCCAACTCAAGGTCCGGCTGGCGAACGCGGGGTTTTCCTCGACAAATGCGTCAACGTTTTATCTCGCCATAAAAATGGCGTGTACGGCGGTGGGATTCTTAATGGGCGGTGGCTATGCCGTCTTTGTCTCAGGCTTCACGTACACCAGTCTGGTTGCCGTGATCATTGGAGCAGGACTCGGGATGTATCTCCCGGAAATCGTGCTCATGGTCATTATCAAACAACGCCAGGAACGGATTTTCCTCACGCTCCCCGATGCACTCGACTTGCTCGTGGTGTGCGTTGAAGCGGGACTCGGACTCGACGCCGGCCTGCGTCGCGTGTCTGAGGAACTCGAAGAAACCGCTCCCGATTTGTGCCAGGAGCTCGCCATTTGCAACCTCCAGCAGCAAATGGGGCGTTCTCGGCGTGAAGTGTTACACGACCTGGGAGTTCGAACGGGCGTAGATGACGTCCGCGCACTTTCTGCCATTCTCATTCAGGCAGAAAAGTTTGGATCGTCGGTTGGCCAGGCGCTCCGTGTGCAGTCGGAAAGTATGCGTGTGAAACGGAGTCAAATGGCGGAAGAAAAGGCAGCACAAACCGCAGTGAAAATGATTTTCCCGCTGGTGTTGTTCATTTTTCCCGGCATTTTCGTAGTGCTCGTTGGCCCGGCGGCCATCATGATGATTCGTAACTTGCTGGAAAACCAGTAGGACGAACGGTGCAAAAAACGGCGTCGCATGGACTTCATCGGACCTTGGCCATGAGCGGCTCAATAACCTCCTCGGGAACGAACTGCTTCAAGTGGTCGCGAATATCGCTGCTGCCCATTTGAGCAACTTGCTTAATGAGTGAACTGGAAATGTGCGAGTAGCGGTCTGTCGCCATGAGAAACACCGTTTCCAGTTCCGGAGCGAGTGTGCGGTTGGCGAGTGCCATGGTGAATTCCGCTTCAATGTCCGAAACGGTTCGCACGCCCCGCAGCATAATCGCGGCTTTGCACTGTTGCGTGAACTCCACCGTTAGACCAGTGAAGCATTCAATGCTCACGTTCGGCAAATCGGCGAAGATTCGCTGCATGAGTTCCTGGCGTTCATGAGCGGTAAACAGCGGCTGCTTTTCGGGATTAATCCCAATGCCCACAATGAGTCGATCAAACAACTGCGCGCCGCGCCGAACCATGTCTTCATGGCCCAGCGTTACGGGGTCGAAACTACCTGCATAAACAGCAACGCGGCGGGCCATTGACGAACTCTTCAGTCAAGCTATGTCTATCGGATAAGTAGATGGGTCGGCCTGGATCGAGGCGAGCGTTAACCGACTTCAAATCCTGAACGATGTTCGCGAGCTTGCCATTTGTTGGCAATTTCATCACCGACAATTTGCTCCGTTTCCGGATTCCATTGCAGGTTACGACCCAGCCGGAGTGCGATGTTCGCGAGGTGGCAGGTGGTCAAAGCCCGATGATGTGTGAACACGTCCGACACGGGCAGGCCGCCATCACGTGCGCATTCGATGAAGTTCCCCATATGGCTGTCGAGTCGCTTCCCTTTTCGCAAGGCAATGAGCTCGGACTCCTCAAGGGGCTTCTCCCGAAGCGCATCAACGGGGCCACCCGTCAGTTTGCCGCGGTTCACAAAGAAGCGTCCTTCGGTCCCTTCGAACAGAATTCCGTTGTCGAATCCGAGGTCTTCGGCGTTGTCTCGGATAATCATTTCCACACCGTTGGGGAACTTGCATACCAGCTGAAACGTGACCGCGGTGTTGTAAAAGTCGTCTTTCGTGGGCATGCCATTCAGAAGTTCCTGCGGGTGCGTGACGGCTTCGACATTCACTTCGGTGGGCCCACTCTCTTCCATCCCAATGGCCCATTGAGCAATGTCGACGTGGTGCGCCCCCCAGTCTGTGAGTTTGCCTCCAGAATACTCATACCACCAGCGAAAATTCCCGTGGCAACGTTCCGTGATGTAGTCGACCTTTGGCGCCTGCCCGAGCCACATGTCCCAGTTCAAAACGGAAGGAGCCTCGGACTTGGCAAACGGACCACCATTTGGTGCACCGCCGATAGCAACGACGGCCCGTTTGATGGTGCCGATTCGACCGCCGCGACACATGGCGACCGCTTTGAGAAACATGTTGCCAAACTCACTGCGTTGTTGTGTTCCAACCTGGAGCACCCGACCAGTCTCTTTGACGACATCGCGCAGTAGTTTGCCTTCAGCAATGGTCAATGTAAGCGGCTTCTGACAATACACATCCTTCCCACTCCGCAACGCGGTAATCGCGATTTGCGTGTGCCAGTGATCAGGCGTGCTGATGGTGACCACGTCGAGATCATCGCGTTCAAGGATCTTGCGGTAGTCCCCGTAGATTTCCGACTTTCCTTCGGCGATTTCCTGCTGGAACTTTGCGGCGTGCTCCCGGTCCACATCGCAGTTTGCAACGATATCACCGTACCGCTTTGCACTGTTTCCATCTCCGCGCCCCATACCTCCGTTGCCAATGCAGCCCACACGTGGCCGTTCGTTCGGTGACTTGGTGTCGTCTGCCATGGTCCGCGTTGAGGTATCCCACGTTGGCATCAATGCCGATGCCGCTGCGGCGAGCGAAACCTGTTTGAGAAACGTACGACGGGCAGGACTCTTTGACATGATGTTCTCTGGTTAGGTCTGGCAAGAGTGGAAATACGCGAGCGAAGGAGGATTACGGAACAAATACAAACTCTGGTGAATTCAGCAGCACCCACGTGATGTCTTCGGCGCGCTGCCGCCAGTCGGCGTCGAGCCGTTGTGAGGGGGCGTCACCTTCCAGAATTTCCCTCTGACGGTTCACCGCTTCGACGTCGGCTTCCGGGGCGAAGTGAGTGGCCCAGGTAATTCCCGTCCGGAATATCTTTTTGGGTCTCAAAACTTCAGGTCCGGCAACAACGCGTTGATCAAAACCGTCTCGCAGAATGTCCGCGAACAGTTCCCGTTCTTCGGTTGTCGGATTCCTTGTGAGGATGGTCAAGAACAGCCACTCGACGTACTCGTCGGCTGTCTTCGCTTCAAGTGCGTGAGCCGTCAGCCGCGAGTAGTCGGAGTAGTCGATGACTCGATTTGCCGCTGTGCCGTGGGCCAGTGCGAGAGGTTGCAGGGCAGTTGTGGCGTCTTCACGAACGGTCAGAGGTTCCTGACGCTGTTGACGCCAGCCGTACGCGGCCATGAGGTCGTTAATGCTTTGGGCAACGGGAAGCGACATACTCGGGCGGTCGCGTTCATTGCTCACGGCGACCAGTTGCCACGCGCGGTGAGGAATTCCCAAATGACCAAAGCGGGACTCATCCTGTCGTCCGTCGGCGTCGATGGTCAGTTCTTCGGCCGCTAACGGCTTTCCGCCGACACGATACAGCGAATCGACAACTTGTTCGCCAGTCATCTTTCGGGCGACTGGTCCCTGGAACCACGCGGCCTCGGTGCTGTCCCGGTTCAAACCAGGAACGGTGGCGCGTTGATAGGTGAGCGAAGTCAACATGACGCGGCTGAGATATTTCAGGTCATAGTCATGGGCGACCAGTTCCTGCGCCAGATAGTCAAGCAACTCGGGATGCATGCACTCGGCATTCTCCCAGTCATCAGCCGGTTCGATAAGTCCTCGACCGAAGAACCTTTGCCAGACTCGATTCACAATGACTCGTGGGAAACGCGTATTGTGAGGTGAGGTCAGGTGCGCGGCGAGTTGTTCCCGAGTGTCGTCCGGGTTGCGAATGAGTTCCTGCGGCAAGGGAGAAATCGAGTCTGCACCTTCGGTCGCAGTCGAAACGAATTCCGTAAAGGCCCAGTCTGGTTTCACACTCGACCCCGCGGGTAACGTTACCTTCACGTTCATGCGAGCCCGTCCTTCAGGGTCGACTGGCACGCTACTGGTTCCGGGCACTTTCTCGGGGCCACCTTTCAGCATTGCTGCGAGGCCGAACAAATCCTTCTGCTGTACGTCGTGATAGGGTGCGTCGTGGCAGCGGGCACATTTCATTTCCACGGCGAGGAATGCTGTTCCCATAATGTGAGCCTTCGCGGCCATGGGGACGTCATTCTCACTTGCAATGGCAAATCCGGCTGGTCCCCCTTGATAACGACTGCCTCGCATGAGTGCGAACTCGGAGGCGAATCGGTCGAGCGGCATGTTGTCGAGCATGGCTTCGTACAGGAACCAGCGGAACGGACCGGAGTTGTTCAGCGATGGCTTGGTGAGGCCGGGATTCTCTGCCAACACATCCTGCCAGTAACCGACCCAATGATCCGCCCAGTCGGAAGAATTCAGGAAACGCTCGACGGCCAACGCCCGACGCGCCTCGGCAGGAGCTTGCAGATACTCCGTAATTTCGGCAGCGGTCGGAATCCGGCCCGTGGTATCGAGACTCAGGCGACGGAGAAACGCAAAGTCGTCCACCAGCTCGGTCGGCTTAAGTTCCTGTTCAGACAGTCGGGACAGGATGAATCGATCTACAGGATTGTTGGCATCGCCCGGAGGAACAGCGACTGAGGGACCAATTGCTTCACGAGCATAGGCGTGCCGCTGGTCCCAGTAAGAACGTTCCGTCGCGGAAACCGCGAGTCGCGAATTCTGATTCCAATCTCGCTGCCGCACCCGCTCCAGTTCGAGGAAGTCGAGCCACGCACCGTCTGTGAATGCAATTTCCTTCTTCGGTGACAAGACTTGGAAGTCCTGACCACTGGGGGCCACACCGACAACCAGTTCACCAAAGTGCTGACCGTGATCTTTGTTTCCCAGGAGACGATAAACCGAAACTACATGTGCCCCCGACTTGATGGAAACTTTGGCACGCTGTTCCTGATGCCCCACAGGCAGTGACAGCATGTTCCCTTCAGGAGTCGGCGGTGCCTCGTAAGGATGGTGGGCATCACCACTGAGGGCCTTGAATCCGGTTTCCGCGACGAGTTCACCATCGATGTAGAGTCGAGTAGCATCGAGCGATCGCAAAATGAATTCGTATTCGCCTGCATCCATTGTGACGCGGCTCATCATGTGCACGAGTGATGGCACGGGACGATCAATAATAAGTCCGGCTTCGTTGTACTTGTGCGGGATGTTCTTGAGGGCGAATCGATCAGTCTCATAGAGCAACTCCGGCTCACGCAGGGTGCGGAAGGTCCACTTCCGAGCCACCGGAATGTTCTCGATGATTTCCACTCGCACCTTGTCATTGGGAACGAGAGTTTCATCGACCTCGCCGAACACAAACAGCGATCCGGCAATGTCGATGTGCGCGTGCTTTTCAATGCGGTCTGGCGACAGCACTTTCCGGTACAGGGCGACTTCGTCGAGTGAACCGCCCAACGTCGAGTTGCCGCCCATGGACGAGCCAATCCACAGTTCGTCATTGTCGACAATGGGTTCGTTCGTCGTTTCGCCCCCTTTGTCCCACACGCCCTCTACGGGTTTCCCATCAATGTAACCCTTCAGCGATTTCGCTTCGCCGAAATGATATGTCACGGCGACATGGTGCCAGAATCCGTCTTCAGGCACGCCGGAAGTTGACGTCCAGCGGTGTCCGTTGTCGCCAATTGCCGTTCCGTCGGGATCAACAACGCTGTCGACAAAGAGAAAGCTAATGGCCGCCATTCCGTTCTGACTTGCCAGTCGCAGTGCGTAGTTTTGATTCTTGGGACTCGTGCCAGGATTGTTAGTGCGTCCCTTCCCCAAAATGTAGGGATAGCTGTTTCCGATCTTCTCGTCGAGCTTCACCCAGGCTTCAATGGTCAGACCATCGCCATTGGAGAAGTCGAGAGCGCTGTTGTCGCCAGGATCTTGAACGGCGAGGTAATTCTTCCCGCGAGGAAAACTTGCCGCCGTATTCATTGGCTGAAAATCGGGATAGCCCGAGGGCTGCGGTCCGTCGATTCCCAGTCCGACATTTCCCTTCCGCACGGCATGGAGCCCGTTGGCCGAGCTGTCCGAGAGCTGTGCCCCGGACTCGCCATTAAACCGCCACCAGGCCGTGGGTTCATCCTGTCGGATTAGATCACCGTAAGGATCGGCTGCAGAAACAGGTAGCGTCGAAAACGCGAGGAGGAACAGGCTGGCAATAACACGTCGCATCAGATTCACACCAATGGCAATGGATGGGAGTCCGGGCAGGAACATCAAGGAGGGTTTAACTGTTCAGGTTACCGTCCCACGCTGGGCCGTGGCAATCGCGACCGCCGAATCACTGCCGAAATGACGTATGTTGTTGGCAGCACGAGAAGTTGGTCTTGCGGAAGAATGAGTTTCTCAGCGAAAACACGTGCTACACCATCTTCATCCAATCACACACTATTTGATTCGCAAGTTATGGCTGCCACACTACTTGACGTCGGCAACTGCAGTGCCGATCACTCCAGCATGTCGTCCCTCTGCGCCCGGCTGAATGCCGGCATTGTCAGAGCACATTCCGTTGCCGAAGCACTGCGACTCATGCGGGAGCAGCCATTCGCACTCGTGACGGTGAATCGCATACTGGACCGGGACGGCAGCGAGGGGATGGAACTCATCGAGGAAATGCAGCAGGACGAAGCACTCAAGGACATCCCGGTCATGCTCATCAGCAACTACGGCGATGCTCAGCAGGCGGCGCGGGCGGCTGGAGCGGTTAAGGGGTTTGGCAAGTCCAAAATGTTCTCACCCGAGACCGAAGAGTTACTGCGAGGCTACCTCAAGCCCGATCAATAACAACAGGAAATCCCTCGCACCGAATGCGCCAGTTCTGCTGGAATTCTCATGCAAATTGTCAGACAACGAGCCCACGCCCGCGCCGGATTCCTGGGGAATCCTTCCGACGGATATCATGGCCGTACCATTTCACTCATCGTCCGCAACTTCTTTGCGGAGGTAACGCTCTACGACTGGCCCAAAGTGGAAATTGTCTGGACCGACGACGACCAGAGCAGTTTCGACTCCATTCAACACCTGCACGACGACGTCGAACTGCACGGCTACTACGGCGGCGTGCGACTAGTGAAGGCGACCATAAAACGGTTCTATGAGTATTGCACCGAAAAAGGCCTCGAACTTCACAGCCGAAACTTTGCCGTTCGCTACTCCACCAAGATTCCACGGGCAGTCGGGCTGGCTGGTTCTAGCGCAATTATCGTGGCCACTCTGCGGGCACTCATCGAGTTTTACGGCGTGACCATCCCGCTGCACGTACAGCCTTCATTGGCGCTCAGCGTTGAGTTGCGAGAGCTTGGAATCGCCGCCGGACTGCAGGACCGCGTCATTCAGGTGTACGAAGGACTGGTCTTCATGGACTTCGCCAAAGAACGTTCCCGCGAAATCGATGGCATGGAATGCGGCGTCTACGAACGACTCGACCCCAAACTGCTGCCGCCCGTTTATGTGGCCTACAGCACCGAGGTGGGTGAACCAACTTATGTCGTCCACAATCCCCTGCGTGCCCGTTACGCCTCTGGCGATCCCGCGGTCGTGGGTGCGATGCAGCACTTCGCGGAACTGACCGACCAGGGGAAAGCCGCCTTGCTGGACGGAGACCACGGACGACTGCACCAGCTCATCAACGAAAACTACGACACCCGCGCACGCATTTGCAGCATCTCACCGAATCACTCCCGCATGATCGATTGCGCACGCAGCGTGGGAGCCAGCGCCAAGTTCGCGGGATCAGGCGGAGCCATTGTCGGCACCTACCGCGATCAGGCCATGTTCAACGCGCTGAAACAATCGATGGCCAGCATCAACTGCCACGTCATAGTGCCGCAAATTCAGGGGTAGCGGTTCATGCCTCACACAATTCCAATTGTGTGAAAAAGAAAGCTCCCACTGGCATGCAATCCTTCACACGCCAATGGGAAGCTAGTGCCCTTTCGCACTCGCCACGCTGCTTCGGTCCCCCCGAAAGTGGCTGTGCGACAGGACGGACAGGCGATTGCTGAATTAGCCGGGTGTTTCGATTTCGTTCTCGATATGCTCGAGTTCGTTCTCGACTTCGATGTGGAACGGCTCGTTTTCGTGTTCGAATTCTTGCTCCCTGGCGACATCGTCGTCTGAGAGTCCGGTCCGGTTAATGCGGTCATCGGTTCCGGCGTTGGCATACAAGTAGGCCTTGCCGCCAATGTTGTGCTCACCCCGAACTTCAATGCTGTCGTCGCCACCGTACATGATAATGGCCAGGTTCCGGGTAATGTTATTCGGCCCAACTGGCAGCAAGGTCGTGGAATCAACAAGGTCGCCGTACAGGCCGACGATGTCGTTTCCGGAACCACCGAGAATCTTCAAGTCTTTGCCAACCGTTACGCCGGCAATTCCGACGTCGTTCTGGCCACCTGCAGTCACGACGACAAGGTTCCGCTGTGCCGAACTGCGCGAGATGACGAAGTGGTCGTCATCGTTGCTGCCCCACAGCCGCAAGTCTTCGTTGGTGTGAACGTTGTCAAGAATGGCCGAGTTAATGCCCAGGCTGGCAATGAGTTTGAAATCGCGGCCGGCGTTGACGTTGTTGACATGGATGGTGTCATCGCCATCGGGGTTAATCAAGTCGTCACCGGCGACGACGGTCACATCGACTGAGGTCGTTCCTGAAATGTTGATGAGGTCGGCGTCGCCACCGCCGGAAATGACCACCTTGTCAGCCGAAATGTTGCCGCTGACGTTGATGGTGTCGGTTCCACCGTGGGTGTAGAGAATTAAGTCACCGCCGAGATTCAAGTCGGCATTGATAGTGACGACGTCATTCCCGAGCCCCATGGCGAATCGCAAATCGCGAAGGTTCAATGAGGATAAATCGAACTCGGCGGGGCCGGCTCCCCAGTTAATGGTCGTACCAGCCACGCCGGAAACGCGAAGTGTCGAACCATCGACCTCGACGTTGATTTCATTGTCACCGCTGTTTCCCACGACGCGGATGTCACCACCTCCCGTGGTGAACACGCTGACGTTGCCGGACAACAGGGTTTTGTCCTCAAGTCGTTCAGCGGCAAATTGGGAGCCACGGCGTCGTTTGCGGGCGGCGGGGCTCAACCAGTTGAGTAGTGATTGGATCATTTCAGTTCTCCGATAAACAAGAGGCGAAATTGTCGCCTGGACAATAGTGTCAGGGACAATAGTGTCAGAGTGAATTCGTCAATCCGTTTGTGAATCTGAGGGGACCTTCGGATGAGCACGTGTATGGTGTCTGGGGATGTGGTCCCACCTCATTAATCAGGAACACAGGCCCAAGCAGGACACAAAAAACGGGAGATTTCGAAGAATTCATCCGCATCCAAGCGTATCTCATTGGTGTACTGCGACTTATACCCGAAGAACGGCGAATCAGTGCCAAATTATTTGATTATTTGGTGATTTCGATGTCCTCATCCTGGATTCAATCCTGATAACTCCGACGGACCGGAGGATAAATTCAGCACGACTGCTGGAAATGAACTGGTTTGGCGGGGCATAACTGCATAACCTGTATGACATTGTGTTGTCGTTTCAGGAGCGTGTGGGTGCCCGAGAAAGCCAAATTCCAGGATTTAATTCGCCGAGTCCGTAATCGTGACGAAGACGCAGCTCGGGAGTTGACAATGCGATACGAAAACGCGATTCGACGCGTCGTCCGTATTCACTTGCGCGACGCCCGCGTGAGGACCGTGCTCGATTCATCCGACGTTTGCCAATCAGTACTGGCCAGTTTCTTCGTGCGAACGGCACTTGGCCAATACGAACTCGACTCCCCGGATCAATTGTTGAACTTGCTCACGACAATTACGCGTAACAAGCTGGCCAATCAGGTGAATCGCCTGAAGGCACAGCGTCGCGATGTGCGCAAAACAACCATTCTCTCCGAAGAGTGCATGGCAGTGGTCGACACAGCCCCACGTCCCGACGAACAACTCGCCACAAAGGAACTGGTAGAGCAGGTGTATAACCGCCTGAGTCCAACGGAGCGTTATCTCGCAGAGCAGAGAACTTCGGGACGTACATGGCAGGACTTGGCTGGGGAACTGGGCGGTACCGACGTGGCGGTCCGCAAGCGACTCACGCGTGCGCTCAGTCGCGTCATGGGGGAACTTGGTCTCGAAAACGGTGACGAAGACCATGACTGAAGTTCACCCACTACAATTGGATATTCTGCTCGACCGGCAGCGCGCGGCCTGGGAACTGAACCAGACTCCGTCCCCTGAAAGCCTGTTGCAGGAGACCCACTTTGCCGACTGTCACGACTCCCTGCTTGATTTGATTTACAACGAAATCCTGATTCGTGAGGACTTGGGAGAAGAGGTGCAGTTCGCGGAGTATCTGGAACGCTACCCGCATTTGGCAGATGAATTGAATCTACATTTCGAAATTCATCATGCCATTCGACTACAGTTGCTGTTGGATGCCGCGGAAGAAGAGTCGCCAGCGGCAGCGGACGAATTGGAGTCCATCTTCCCGACCGACGATTACGAGTCGATCCAGGTACTCGGCCAGGGTGCGATGGCCACCGTGTACAAGGCGCGGCATCGAGAACTGAATCGATGCGTCGCGTTGAAGCTGTTTGAACATGGACGCCGTCTCAGCTCGCGAGAAGCATTTCGAGTGCGGATGGAAGCGGAAGCGATGGCCCGCATTTCGCATCCCAACATTGTCAAGATTTTTGAAATCGGGCAGCGCAATGGCGTTCCGTTTCTGGCACTGGAACTGGCGGAAGGAGGAACGCTTGGCAAGCGGCTGCAGGAATACCGCTATTCACCAAGGGATGCCGCCGAACTCATTGAAACACTTGCGCGGGCCATTCACCATGCACATGAGTGCAATATTATTCATCGCGACTTGAAGCCGGCCAATGTCCTCTTCACTGCCGACGGCAAACCGATGATTACCGATTTCGGACTCGCCAAGGTCCAGCACGATCGGGTTGTGGCCTCGGGTGATGCCACACAGAGCGGTGAGTCCATTGGAACGCCACGTTACATGGCCCCCGAACAGGCGGCTGGCAAGCTGGACCGCCTTTGCCCGGCGACCGACGTGCATGCCCTGGGAGCCATTCTGTACGAGTGCCTGACGGGTCGTGCTCCGTTCATGGCCTCCAGCGTCCTCGAAACACTGCAACAGATTTGTCACGACGACCCTGTTCCGCCCAGGCGAATTCAAGCTGGTATTCCCCGCGACCTCGAAACGATTTGCCTGCAGTGTTTGAATAAGCATGCAGAATTGCGGTACCGCTCGGCGATTGATCTGGCAGATGATCTCCGCCATTTTCTCAATGGTGAACCAATCAACGCTCGCCGCACGTCCGCGTGGGAACGTGCGGTCAAATGGTGCCGCCGTAAACCGGCTCAGGCGACGCTGCTCATTGGTTCGACGGTGCTGGCGCTGACTGCTGTGTTGTCACTCTTTTTCATGTCGATGGCACATAAGTCGGCCCTTGCGAAACAGCGTGCTGAGATTTCGCATCTCCTCAGTGACGGTCAGCGCGCCCTGGAAAACAACGACGCTTCTACGGCCATGCAGCACTTCGAAGCCGCGTGGCTCATCGTGCAGTCCGATCCAGAATTCTCTGATCACGAAACAAGTGTTTCTGGCTGGCTGGAACATTGTCGCAACCTGGCCAGTCGAGATGGGTGGCAGGACCGAATGCCGCCCCCAACGCTCGATGTCAGACGCGACGAAGCGTTGTTAGAGAGTTTACTCATTACTCCCCACGCCGCTGATCCCATACAAGCAGGAATTGATTCCATCGTTTGGGCACGAGATTTTGTGCCGGGAAATGACGCGCGCTGGCAGTCCGATTTGACTTTACTTGCTGTGCAAGAGGCTGCGCTCACGGAACTGTCCGAGGGACCAGAGGCGGCACTGGCGGTGCTTGATCGGGCGGGCTCCATCAATTCTCGTCAGTTCCATGCGGAGCGGGCAAAACTGTTGATAACACTGGGCCGTTCATCGGAAGCGGAGACGGAATCGCAACTCGCCATGAGATTTCCCGCAAACACGGTCATGGAAAATCTGCAGTCCGGCATGGATGCAGTGCGGGCCGGTGAGCTTGCTGTCGCTATCAACAAATTCCAGCAAGTGCTCGACGAGGAGCCGGAGCACTTCTCGGCGCGATTGTTTCAGTCTGCCTGCTATGTGAAGTTAAATCACCCTTCAGAAGCACGGGTTGGTCTCACAGCCTGTATTGCTCAGCGACCGCACTTTCAGTGGACTTACTACTTTCGGGCAGAAGCGGCACTCCAACTTGACGACTTAGACGGCGCACGTCGCGATTTGCAGCGTGCCTCGCAAAGTCGTACGGAAAATCTCGTCAGTCAAACGGCATTCGCCTTACTGCAGTCAATCGACTCACAATCTTTAACTCGATCCCCCCAGGAATGAACGCACACATTCTTCGCTGCGAGAAGAATCGCAGATTCGGTCAACGACGTGGATTCACGCTGATCGAATTAGTGATTGTCATTGCCGTTACGGCCATTCTCCTGGCGCTCATGCTGCCAGCAATTCAATACGCGCGCGAAAGCGCCCGCACCACTCAGTGCAAGAACAAACTGCGCCAGCTGGGCATTGGCTTCCACTCGTTCGAGGAAATGCACAAGGTATTCCCCCGGAATACGGTTCGGCCCCGCGGAACCACCCAAATCGACGCAGAACCTGAGGGAAGTTTGTGGCACTGGCACAGTGGAACCTATGAGTCGTGGTGCCGTGAAATTCTGCCGTTCGTGGAAGTGCCAGTTGCTCGTGTGCAGGACGCCGTTCCCATTCTGGGATGTCCATCTGACCCGCGTGGCACAAACTACACAGTACCCGACTACGGATTCACATGGTACGTCGGCGTGTATTCGAACCCGGACGAGTTCAACAATGGGATTATCGTCGACGATTCCGACCTGAGAACGAAGTTCACCGTCTCCGTTGACCGCGTGACCGATGGAATGTCGACCACCATTCTGCTGGCCGAACGCCCTCCCTCGGAGGATGGACACAAAGGTTGGTGGGACTCACGTTGCTGCCACGAGGATACGATGTCGCCCATTGTCGGTGAGCGAAGACCTTACAGCTCTGGCCGTCATGGGCAACGCTGCCCCGACACGGCATACTATGGCCAGGATGATTACCGAAACCGCTGTGCGTTTAACCGCATTTGGTCGTACCACCGAGGTGGTGGTCTGTTTTGTATGGGTGACGGCAGCGTCCGCATGATCAACTACGAAGTAGCCGAGCAGTCCATTGGCTCGGAAACAATTCTCGAAGCACTCGCTTCACGAAATGGAAACGAAGTTATTCCGAACGACTTCTAGTTGTTCAGCAAGGGAGGGCTACCAGGGGATCTGAAGGCGTCAACCTGACGCAGTTTCTGCGATCGCGGTACGTACCCGCTCAAGGTTTCCCGGCTCCGTTAAGTTGAATTGCATTTAAGATGTTCAGTCATTTGTCACGTTTTCAGTGGTCATTGTGCAATGCGGCATTCCCTTTTATTCGCCGCAGAGGCGGACGTCATCACTCTTCATGGGTGATGACGTTTCGTCCTCAGAATTACAACAAATCAGCAACACGTTTGGCGTGAAGAATTCACATCCTGGTCACAGGGCAAAGGAGTCCGGTGGCCGTCTCACATCCGTTCAGGAGAAGTTTTCAATGAGTCGTGTTTTGTTTCAATTCGCTGCTGGTCAGGCCTGGGGAATACTCGCGGTTGCGGTCGCGCTCAGCCTTGGCATGGTGTCCTCCAGCACTGCCAAAGAAGTCCCGAATCCGGTGGGATCATATACGCTAATTACAAATCAGGTTTATGACCGGGGCGACCAAACTGGCCTCAAGGCTGGATCTGTGACCGTTCGCTGGTATCCAGCCAGTGGCACATTGCTGTTCGATTCTGTGGAAGAAGTCAACGGCTGGATTGCCGACGTAAAACAGAGCGGCGGAACCAGTGGTGGTAACCGGGTGGTGGTTGTCTTCGATCAACCAGAACTTGGCGGCAGCGTCAAATTCATGATGGAGCCCGGCAAACTGGATATCAGATAGTTTCCAGCCAACGCAGCACTCGGCTGAAGGAACTCTCCAAACCCATGGTGATGACGGCCCATGTGGTCAGTGTGTGTGACACATTTGCCGCTCTCGCCCCTCTTCAGCCACCCCGGCGGACGCCATCACTCAATCGCAGTGGTGGCGCTTCGCCCTTTTGGAACATTTGAAGGCCTTGGCGGCTTCCTCTAACCCCGATAAGTCGCCCACGATCTTGGCGTTTCCCACAGCGAAACTTCAACAACTGGGAAGCCACATTCCTGGGCGCGGTTGTAGATGAGGCGGGCGATGGTTTCGGCGGTGGGGTTACTGTCGATGAGGAACATCGGTTCGCCGGACTCGCGGAGCATGGGGACGACCGGGTCGTCGTGGCAGAGAATCATGCGGTGGTCGAGTTCTTCTTCGATCCACGTTTTCAGATGAACTTTGATGTCGGTGAAGTCGACCAGCATGCCCCGTTCATCGAGCCCTTCCCCTTCCAGCACAATGACCGCCCGTGCATTGTGGCCATGTAAATGCCGACACTTACCGGAGTAGTTCAGCAGCCGGTGGCCGTAACAGAATTCAATTTCCTGAGAAACGCGAAACACGGGGAGTTCCGATGTGGGCTAAGATGTCTTGACGAAGGAAAACTCTTCGCGGCGGGTTGAGATGGTTGAATGTGGCTGCGCCACGGTTGAGATAGTTGAGACTGGTGCGAAAAGGTCGCCCCAAAGACACCGTCCCCTTACTCGCCTGGAGTGGTGAGCGATTCGTCGGCGTCGGCATCGGCTTTGGTGTACAGCTTGGTTTCCAGCAGCACGTGGGACTCGAATGCTTCGCCGTTAAAGTACTTCGCAATGTTCTCGGCAGTCATTTTTCCCATGACTTCAGGGAACTGGATGGGATCAGCGTAAATCTTGCCTTCCTTGATGGCGACTTTCCCTTCGTGTTGACCATCGAAGCCAATGAGGGTGACCTGATCGGCTTTCTTGCTCTGGTCGAGTGCCTGCCAGGCTCCCAAGGCCGAGGGATCGTTGATCGCGAAAATGCCGCGAATGTTGGGATGCTGCTGCAGCGAGTCGTTCGTCGCCTTAAAGCCGGGATCACGCAAACCACCGCAAGGAAGTTCCGCCACGATTTTGATTTTGCTGCCCTCTTCAACAGTGTCGTTGTGGTCATCGACGACTTGCTTGAATCCGTTGACACGTAGTACGCACGAGTTCTTTTCCGGAAGCGCGAGAATGAGCACCTCTCCTCCTTCTGACCCCAGTGCTTCAACCATGGCCTGACCGGCGAGTTGTCCACCCTGGAAGTTGTCGGTGCCGACGTGACCCGCGATTTCGATGCCCTCGGCCTCACATTCGAGGTCACAGGTGAAGACTGGAATACCAGCCTCGTTCGCCTTTTTGATGACATCGCCAATCGCAATTCGGTCGACCGGGTTCAGCACAATGGCGGAGACGCCTTGTGCAATGTAGTTGTCAATATGCTTGGCCTGGTTTTCGAGTTTGTCGTCGGCGTCGTTCACGAGGACGGTGTAGCCCTTAGCTTCGGCTTCCTTCGTCAGTTCGTCGGCGATAATTGCGAAGAACGGATTCTTCAATGTCATCGCGGAGTAACCAATGGTGCCTCGCGCACCGGCTTCACCGCCAGTTGTCTCTGTTTCCGTGTCGGTCGCTGGTTGTACAACTTCCAAATCATCGCCACCGCCGCAACCAATTGCGAACGTGACGAGTCCGAGTCCCAGAGCGAGCAGCAAACGACGTGCAATCATGTGAATCCCTGCCAAAAACATTTGAGTGACGACCCATCGTGACCGCCGACACCCCCATCGTACGCGATTGGTCGTCCAGAGCAACCGACGGCGCCAGATTCGCAAGGTCCGATTGACTCACGCAGGGTCGCGCACGGTCATGCCCTTAGGGACAACAGTAATGCCAGAGGGGGTCACGGTAAGACGTCGGGCCCGATCAAACTCAGGGTCATAGCCAATTCGAGTGTCGTCCGGAATTGTTGCAAATTTGTCAACAATGGTGCGGCGAATTGAGGCGTTTCGACCGACGTTGACACCCTCAAAGAAGATACTTTCCTCCGCCTTCGTGTAACTTCGGAAGCGACAGTTCTGAGACACAATGCAGCGATTGACCTCTGCGCCGCTAAGAATGGTTCCGCCGCACACAATGCTGTCGAGCGCGTGACCAACACGCGGCGGCTTGCTTTCAGCGTCGGCAAATACGAATTTTGGCGGTGGAAGCTGTGGCTGGTAGCTGTAAATGGGCCATGTCTTGTCGTACATGTTGAGTTTCGGCTCAACTTCGATGAGATCCATGTTCGCTTCAAAGAATGCGTCGATGGTGCCGACGTCGCGCCAGTAGGGGGAATCGGCCGAGTTTCGGTCCTCAAACGGATACGCCATGACTCGATGCGTTTTGATGAGTTGCGGAATGAGGTCTTTCCCGAAATCGTGCGAAGAGCTCGATTTCACGGCATCATCACACAGCATTCCCAACAGAAGTTTTGTCCGGAACACATAAATCCCCATCGAGGCAAGACATAGCTCGGCGTTGCCGGGCATGGGGAATGGTTGATCGGGCTTTTCTTCAAACCGTTTGACGTGGCGCTCGTCGTCGATTTCCATGACGCCGAATCGCCGCCCTTCATCCAATGGCACGGGAATGCAGCCAATTGTGCAGTCGGCACCGCTTTGAACATGCTGCCGCACCATGGGGGCGTAATTCATTTTGTAAATGTGGTCGCCCGCCAGAATGAGCATGTGCTCAGATTCCCGCTGCTCCAGCGTGTAAATGTTTTGGTAGACGGCATCGGCCGTTCCGGAAAACCACTGCTCGCCAATTCGCTGTTCAGGATGCAGCACTTCGACAAACTCGCCCAGTTCCCGCGACAAATGACTCCAAGCCTTGCCGACGTGCCGCGTGAGACTGGCCGCCTTGTACTGGGAAATGACGTAAATCCTTCGCAGGCCGCTGTTGATGGCGTTTGACAACGGAAAATCGATAATGCGAAAAATACCCCCCGAAGGGAACAGCGGGCTTGGCTCGCTCGCTCGTCAGCGGGGAAAGTCGCGTTCCCTGCCCCCCAGCCAGAATCAGGGTCAACGTATTTCGGATCGCCGCATCCATGACATATGTCCATGCGTTTCAAATTGAGGAACAGAATCTGTACTCTCCGCTGGCACACTCGTCTTGATAACGAGTTTTGCCAACGACGTAAACAGATCAAACCTGGCTGATTCGTTTTTGCGGTCAGCTGGGCTCAGTGAGTAGCATCAGGCGTGCCGCAGAGAGATGTTCTGCGACAAATGAATTCAAAATCAATGGAAAGTAATCGGATGTCAGTGGAAGATGGCGGCCCAGGTCAGCAAGTTGTGCGGTTTCAAAACGAGCCGCTCACCGATTTCAGCCGCGCCGAAAATCGTGCCGCCATGGAAATGGCGCTCAAAGAAGTGCGTATGGGATTCGGGGGCGACTATCCGCTCATCATCAATGGAAAGCTGGTGGAAACACGCTCGCGAATTACCTCGCGAAATCCCTCCAAGCCAAAGGAGATCATTGGCACGATTTCATGTGCGACGGCCGATCATGTCGACAGTGCCGTCGAGGCCGCGCGGCGCGCCTGGGAACAATGGCGCAAGGTGCCAGTCGACCATCGTGCCGAATACTTGCATTTGATCGCCGACGGCATGCGCAGCCGCCGCTTCGAGTTGGCCGCCTGGATGGTGTTCGAGTGTGGCAAGCCCTGGGAAGAAGCGGACGGCGACGTCGCCGAGGCCGTTGACTTCTGCATGTATTACGCGGCCTGCATTCGTGAACTGACCAAGTCACTGCACTGTGATTTTCTCGGCGAAGAGAACAGCGTGTGGTATCGCTCACGCGGTGTGGCGGCTGTCATTGCACCGTGGAATTTCCCGCTGGCCATTCTCACTGGCATGACTGTTGCCGCCCTCGTCACGGGGAACACTGTGGTCATGAAGCCAGCCGAGCAGTCGTCGGTGGTGGCGGCCATTCTCATGGACATCATCCAGGAAGCAGGCCTGCCCAATGGTGCGGTCAACTACCTGCCTGGAATTGGTTCCGAGGTCGGCCCCCCACTCGTTGGTCATCGAGGAGTCAATTTGATCGCCTTTACGGGCTCACGCGAGGTGGGACTGGAAATTAATCGCCGCGCGGCGGAGTCGGTATCGGACGAGTTTGGCGTCAAGAGAGTCATCGCGGAAATGGGTGGGAAGAACGCCATTATCGTCGATGAAGATGCCGACCTCGACGAAGCCATCCAGGGAATTCTGAAGAGTGCCTTCGGCTACGCGGGCCAGAAGTGTTCCGCCTGCTCCCGTGTGATTGTGCTGAAGTCTGTCGAAGAGGCCTTGTTGCAGCGACTGAAAGCCGCAACCGAAAGTCTCAAAGTCGGCCCGGCAGAGAATCCCGCAGTCGATTTGGGGCCGGTCATTGACGAAGACTCCATCGAACGCATTCGAGATTACATCGCCATTGGCAATGAGGAAGCCACCCCACTGGTTGCTGTGGAACCGGACAGCAATGGAGACAAGGGCTACTTCGTTGGTCCGCACATTTTCACGGGGGTAGACCCGGAATCGCGTCTGGCGATTCACGAAATCTTTGGTCCCGTACTGTGCGTGTTGACGGCCCGCAACCTGGATCATGCCTTCACATTGGCAAACGAAACCGACTACGCGCTCACCGGCGGGGTCTACAGTCGCTCACCTGTGACACTGCAGCGCGCCCGCGAAGAGTTTCTGGTTGGGAACCTGTATCTCAACCGTGGCATTACGGGGGCGATCGTCCAGCGACAACCATTTGGAGGATTTGCCTTCTCAGGAATTGGAACGAAAGCCGGCGGCCCCGATTACCTGCTACAGTTTCTCCTCCCCGTGACCGTCACAGAAAACACGTCGCGGCGGGGCTTTGCACCAGCAACGAAAGAGTCCTGAGAACCGACCGGTCGGCGCACGTTTCACCTGTTGATAACACCATGTCTCGAATTTTTCTTACGCTCGCGATTTTCAGCAACGTGTTGCTGGCCTGCACAGCCTTTCTGGGGTGGAGCATTGAAGACGCTGCGTCGCTCTCCGACGCAGCTCGGAACCAGGTCGGTACGCATATGCTCATCGCCCTGGCCGCCGCGATTATTGCCCTGCTGGTGCATGCGGTTGTTCTCACATACTTCATGGGGACAGGCCGCTGGATTGAAGAAACCAGCGCCGCCTACAGCTTGGCGGAAAACGCTCGCCGTGAGAACATCCAATTGAAGTACCGAGTCATCCCCGGACTCGTCACGTGCCTGTTATTGATTATCGTGACCGGCGCCTTTGGAGCCATCTCCGACCCCGCGTCTAACGCGTCGATGAAAAATTCGGCAGCCATCCATTCCCTGCTCGCGATTACAACTCTGCTTGCCAACGTGTTTGTCAGCTTCCAGGAATGGGGCCACATCAACCGCAACACGCAAATCGTTGACGACATCATTGCGGAAGTGCGCCGTATCCGAACGGAAAAGGGACTGGAGAATTAGTGTTTAGGCCAGCGCGATAGTCAAAAGTTGTCACCGGTCATCGAGTTGATGGTCGCTGGCTCACGACTTTTCGAGTTGGAACTTGTCGCTCGTCGACGCTTGCCCGCCACGCATTGGTCGTAAATCGTCTAAGCCCGCATGATACTTTCATAGTCGTTCAGCGTCTCAATTCGTTTTGACCACCCTTCACACTTTGCTCGCGTCTTTAACGCAATAGCCGAAGTGAGGCCAATTTCCTGCATGGCCGAATTCAACAGAAACAACCGCCCTCAAGCGACTTGCCACAGACAGAGCACCAAACTATCCTGCCCCGATCAGAGGCGAAAGCCCCTGACAGGATCAACGTGATCCGCTCGGGACGTAGCGCAGCCTGGTAGCGCGCTTGACTGGGGGTCAAGAGGTCGCAGGTTCAAATCCTGTCGTCCCGATTTGCCGAAAGGCGTTTTGCACAAAGAGATTGCGACAGTTGCTCATTTCGGCAGCTGTCGCTTTTTTCGTTTCGGAGATACCTTTGGAGATACCTTTTGGGCGACGGACGGTACGAAATCGGCGCTGTTGAACAACTGTTTTTCAAGTCGGCTCGCGACCGTGTTCGTCTCTCCGAAGACCCGTACTGTAGGATTCTATTCCCCAGGCAATGTCCATCGTACGAGGCGCGGGTCCTGTGACGTTGGCGAATCAACCAGGCATTCGGAACCAGGCCCATGAACTGCGACGAGTCTTCCAGTATTCCTGACTGGATTATTGAGCATCCAGCATCCGCCGCAGTGTTTGAGGAATTTGGACTCGATACCAGCTGCGGCGGAAAATCACTGCGGTACGTCTGCCGCTCGACAGACGTTGACCTCAACAATGTGCTTGCACGTCTCCACGAAGTTGTTGAAGCAGATTCGGTCGCCAGCTACGACCATGATTACCGAGAGCATGAGTAGGGTAATCGCTGCAATGACGCTTTTGGCCTGCCTGCGGGTTCTTCCTAAGCAATTGCGATCGCCATTGAGTGAAACCGCCAATTCGCGCTCTTCGCTGGCAATGACTGGTCATTTGCAGTGGACTGGGTTACAGGTTTCGTATCAGCTCGATCGCTATGCCGACAATGTTGTCGATGTCGACGGCCTCCTCAGCGAATTGTTTCTCTGCTGGTTTGTCCTCGGGAGGGTCGAGTTGAATCGACCGGAGGCGCTTCCCGTCGATTTTCTTGTCGAGGTAGCTTTTGAGCTTTGCGTTCGAGCAAGTCTGGATTGTCCAGGTGTTTGAGGAATCGTCATGTGACATCCAAACCCGTCGCAACGTGATGGTCTGTCCACTCAAGGATTTGGTAACAACGACACAGAGTTTTCCATTCAAGGCCTGCAGGTTTGTCCGCAACCTTTCGATAGATGTTTCGATTACAATCAAATCATCTGCTCTCATTTGTTCGGACGGATTACTAAAGGCCGGTTCACAAACACGGGCGTGTACGGTGTAAAGAGATGAGCGGAAAATTGCTGGTGAGACGGCCACTTTATTGCTTGTGAGCTGATCAATCCGTTTTCTCGGATGACTATCGAGAAGGGCGCACGCAACCGGCACTAGAGTCTTAGTTACCCGGTCAATTGCTTCTTGGGCTTCAAGTGTGGCGATCAATTCATCGCGGTTTACATTTTCAAGTTTAGCGATGCGTTCAAGCAAGTCGCGGCCTGGTTGCTGCTTTCCATTTAGGATTCGAGAAATGACTGGCTGGGCACAACCAACGAGTCGGGCAAATCCTCGCTGGTTACCAGCTGATGTCGATTCAACAAGTTCAGCGACTTTTTGAGCACTCACGGACAGCTGGAGTTTGCCTGTCTTTCTTCTTGCCATGCCTGACTCCTTGACTTCAGGGATACCCATTGATACCTTAATAGAGTATCACTCTGACTAGGGATGGTCAAGCGATTGTACAGATACCACGACATCGCAATTCAGGAATCATCCCAATGACACTCGATCCCAACTCACCATGGGCAATTGCACAAGGTGCGCAGCCCACAGTTCCAGCAATTTCACACAGAGATGTCGGTCAGCTTTGTAGTTACTGGATTAGAAATCGAGCACTATTCCAGCAGGTTAGGCCGCTTCTCACTGAAATCCACTTCGGTCCTTTGATTCAGTTTCAGTTTGTGTTCACGGCGCTTTGCGTCGCAGAACGTCAATACGGTACCTGGAATGAACGGATTCTCTGTGACATTATCACGGACCAAGCAGTGAGCACTTCGGAGACATTGCTCGAAGGGCAACTTGAATTACTCACATCGCCATTTGAAGGCGGCTTCATTCACGACGCAGTTACCGCCGGTCAGCTGTCTCATGTCGAAATGGACCATGCCGTGCAACTTCAAGAGCGATTTCTCCGAGAGAAAACCGTGTACTTGCCGCTGCGGAATTACGTCAACCCTTCACGAGTCGGAAACCAGACCCGTCCTGACAATGTCAGTGAGTTCCTGGAGTCCCTTGTCCGGCAAGAAAGCAGTATCTCCAGTCTGGTTGCGACGAACCCACGGTCGGTGCTCGATCTCTGGGGTGACCACGAAGACCGGCTGGATCAACTTCGTGGAAGACACATGGTCGGCCTCGAAACCGGGTTGCCAACGCTTGATCGCAGCCTCCTCGGCCTTCGAGGTGTGACGCTGCTAGGTGCGGCTCCGGGAGCTGGAAAGACTGTGCTGTGCCTTCAGTTGTCACATGGAGTCTGCACCCACTCGCATACGAATAATGCAATCGTTGTGTTCTTTTCCCTTGAGTTGTCGCGTGACGAACTCTTGACTCGTCTGAAATGCCATCTCACCCACACATCATGGAAGGATTATGTACGCGGCGGTGAGGCTATGAACGGAGAATTTGCATTTACAGAAGCAATGGCAACTGCACGAGACGAGGCGTTTACACTCCTGAGGGATCGTGATATCGGCCGACGTCTCTACATTGTTGACCGGGAGGACATTCGACACCACTCGGCCGAAACTTTCGCACGAATCGTCAACAATTGCAGGCAATCGGTTGGCGCGGAAAAAGTCCTCGTTGTTATTGACTATCTGCAACTGCTGGAGTTGTCGCCAAGCAATGGAACTAAGAGTGACTTAGATGCTGACAAAGCGCGATTCCGAATGATTCAGCAGATTGCGGAGCAAACTCGGACGCCGGGGAATCTATTCAGTTCGGCTGTGATTGCCATTTCTGAGGCACGTAAGCCGGTCGGTGACTCTCGCAAGAGTCAGTTGTGGGGCACTGAAATGGCCGATCTGATGGGTACATCACGACTTGGCTACGGAGCAGACGCTGTGCTCATGATGCGTCGCATGAGTGGTGACGACCTCAACGTCTATTACGGAGAGACGAGCGAAACATCAGAAGCGAGAGTGGATCGCTTTCGTAGTCAAGGTGTAGCACCGCTAGTGCTAAGTATTGGCAAAGGTCGCGATGGTATGTCGCTGTGTGAGATTCCGTTGGAATTCTTCTTTTGGCGGTCAACGATGAGAGAACTGACACGCGGCAGCCACAGAGAAGTTTCGCTGCCTGTAAGACCGCACCGTCGACCTCGTGTCAGTACAGCGCCCCAAGGAGCGTCAACTTGAGTAATGAAATGTCGCGTGTTCTTGGCGAGCGTGCCTTTATCGATGGCACACAGAGAGATTTGTTTAATCAAATCGGTCGAATACGCTCACCTTTTCAGAACATCAGCCAGTGGCCGTCTCTCGAGCAAGAGTTTGAGAACTCAGCGAAGGATCTCGTTTCGCAAAATTGTATAGAGGATTACATCGATGCGGGAGTTGAGTTCAACTCGGGAATCCCAACACTTCGTCCCGACTCACTAGCCGCAGAAGATGTCATTCGGAAGCTGGAGAAAACATCAGGTGGCTTCCTGCTGGAATCTGCCGACGGTGTGGTCGCAGTTCGTCTCTTGAGAAGTCGGAAAAGCCAGCAGCGGTATGGCCTTGGGATTAAACTTGAAGCCATACGAGACAGTGTTGGTACAGATTCTGAAGAGTGCTGGTGGAGACTTCCTGCAAATGTTCGACTTGGAAGACGAGGTGAACAACTGCTCTGGCTCATTCACGCTGAGGTGATGCGTAACCGAAGATCATTGATTTCACTTCCCGTTTCGACGGTAAAGGAGGTTGTGTGGGGAAAGAAGCCACCCCGAGATTGGCGTCGAGATGTCGTCCTTTTGTTCAGATCCCTTTCCGAACTTCGTATTGACGTCTTGAACCTGAATCGACGAGGTTGGCAACCCAGATTGGGAGCCACTTCCAACCTCGTAGACTATCTTGAGTTCTCCTGGGAACTAGGAGATCTGGCCAGTCAATGTGATTCGACCTGCCGGAAAAAGGGAATGCCCGGTAAGCACCATCATATTAGAGTTGGAATCGGACACAGCTTTCTTGGCATTCTGGAGCAGTGCGCAAAACACACAGAAATGAAAGAGCGTTCATACGACTTCAGCATGGAGAACCGCGTTCGTAGTCAAACAGAACCTGCCTTTCCTTTGTTCAATGCAGTGATCGCGAATACACCGGGGATGAGAGACTCTGATCGTGTCGTGCTCCAGGGTATTGTTGCCGAAGCGACGGTCAAAGGTGGGAGTCTCAAATTGCAGACCGGAAACATTACGCCTGGCATCGAAACGCCATGTCCACATTTGGAAGATGAAACCCGTTACATTTCTTTTAACGGTAACGGCAAGAGGCCCGGTTTTGGATATCAACTCGAAGGTTGTAACAGGACTGGATGGATTTACAAGACTGGAATACTGACCGAAACAAGCGTCAGAAATGATGCGTTTAGACTTTTGCTGCGATCCGTCAAAAGAATTGCACAGGATGTAGGGATCATTGCAACGGGGTATTCACGTCGCAACAATCGCTGGCTATCGATTGAAGAATTGCTCAATTTGTCACGATCGAAGACTGGCTGTGACCGACTGGCTGAACTGATCGTCCGCATTTATGCCTCGGAGCAATTTAGACAAAGATGGCAAGCGCTGTTGCTTGCTGATGAAACAGGGCTTTCAGAAATGACAGCTGTCGACGAATTGAACCTCCGCCTTTCGGGATCTGGTCTTACGCATAATCAGATTGCAAGAGAACTACAGGTCAGTCGTCCTTTCGTGTCGAGCCTGCTTAATGGTCAGCGAGAGTGGCCAAGGGATCGATTCACGCAAGCGACGTCCCTTCTTGAGAGACTTGCCAATCGCGGCGAATTGAAGTCGCCACGGTAACCTGTAGTGTAACCTGATTTTCGTGTTGTCGATGACCTCGGTAACCAGAAACTCGCCGCGAGGGTGCAAGGTCGAACTTCGAGGAACACTGTAACTGCTTTCGGGAAAGCAACTTCTCGCGAAATAGGTATTTGACACTCTTTCCACTCTTTTACCTCGGCGTGGCAATTCTGTCCACGCCGAGGTGAGTATTATTGTCGATGGAATTGTCCGAGGGGAGAGAACTTAAATTCACGTTGGAACTGCATCGGGGACGACCTGACCGAATCGCAAAATTGCATTTATCTGAGTGGTAACGTGACCGCATTCAGGTGTCCAAGTACCTTTTGTGATCACGGGCCAAACTGAAAACCGGGCAATCTGAAAACCGGGCAATGGCCCCTATCACCGTAATACTGATTCTTGAACCACCCGCGAGTGACCCGTTTATGCTGATCTGGTCCGTTCGGCTGGTGGTTAGAGTGGATGTTTGCGTCTGCCGACCAAAAGTGACTGAAGCGTATTTTTCGCCGTAAGTGTCGACAGATATGTTGCTTTCTGGCCGTTTCACAGCCAAGCGAAGACACGCCGCACTTGTGAGAATCCGCACTTTGTTGACACCGCAATTCCAAAACTGGCAGATGGGACCTAACTGCTATACCGAGGCGATGAAAACCACGATGGATACACCCTCGATGAAGTGATACCGCTGATTCTGAGTTCGAGTTCTGACAAGGTACGTGGTCACACGGTCGCACGATCAGAAAGGGGTAGCAATCCCAAGGGCAACAGATCATCAACGATCCAGTGGAACATACTGGGTAAGCCACCTCCGCTCTGGGCAGGGACACCGGCTAATGACGTGGCCATGGTCAAGCACATGTGGATTGCCAGGGGGACTCTCATGGTGCGTGCCAAGGGCAATTGGCCACTCGTGTTCGGGCCGTAATTGTTGCCGGTCGTCAATAATAGAATTGTGGCACTCGTCAGGGTCGAGCTCGGGGGCCGACAAACCCTTATTCCGGGCGCCTCTGTATTGCGACAGCTCGAAATAGCACGCGCGGTAAATAGGAACCAATCGGAACCGCTCATCGCGAAAGCATCCGACTCGATCGTTGACGACCGTCAATGATCATCCAACGCCCTTGAGTTTTGACTTGGCGGCTCCGAAATCGGATAATCCGAAATGCTGCGGAGATGCTTCGAGGAGTTCACTATGAACGACAAGAACGCATCAAAATCAGCCCCCAAATCCTCTCAGTCTCACGTTGATGGAGAGGACCAGTTCCTTGAAGACCTTCGAGGACTCTGGATTCCTCAGCTTCAGAGTGATCTGGAGGTGCGATACGAACTGGGCGTCATGCTCAATGACAAGCTCGGAAATCCCACTGTGCGTCAGTCGTACGGTTTGGGAACGATCGAGCGAGTCTCAAAGGAACTCGAACTCGACAAGTCGGACATCTCAAGAGTGCGTCGATTTGCTGCGATGGCAGAGTCGTTTGAGGCTTTCCAACTAAAGTATCCGCAAGCCACTTCGTGGACGCGGGTGCGTAATCTGGTTGTCAGCGAAAAGTCTCCCGATCGCTCTGCAGACGGTTACGTTTTGCAGGGCATACTCCGGTCCGGCAAGTCGATGGTCGAAAAACTGAGTACCGACCACAGACTCCAAGGACCTTTGGTCGACGACATTTGTGCGACCCTACGTGAGTTGTATCCATTGGCCGAGGCCAAACTGGGTTTTCAACTGAATGATGACCGCGAGGAAAATCACCAAACCTGTTCGTAGGCCCGTGAAGGCTTCAAGCTGACACCACCAACGAACGTGAGGTCTGACCGGTAACGGTTGCCTCCTACCAACCTGTTTTGTTGATACCATTTCCAGCGTCTCCGCAGCATTCTTGAATAGTGTTTTTGTGTCGCCAGTGGGCAAACCCTACTTTTGGCCGGCGGTTCTCACAGGGTTGACCTGCAAACAGTCTGACGTGAGCTTGTCTGCGGAGTCTCACAAGCCCTCACGGTTTACCAACAAGCTGAAGTGCAAAAGCGAAACTTCCCGATTGGGATGATGGTTGATCTATCGATGTGCTACCCAAAGTAGCTCACTACCCAAAGGCGGAGATTTGTTTGCTTTGGTGACCGACGGCCCGTATTCGCCGAAGTAGTTATCTCAGGATTTCCCGGTCCGAGCTGGAGCGATTAAGGGACGAGGAATATGTCGAGAGTCTCCGGCAGCAAATACTGAGACCTGCCACATTCATCCGGAGATTGAGGATCAGTCCTGCATCGCCGACCTGTAACGCCTGGCTCAATGGCCCGTGCGAGGTCAGGGTCGGAGGCAGGTGAAATTTGAATCCGTGAGGTAAAAAGCACGCCTGGACTGTGCGTCGTTGCAGCAAAAAAAGGTGCCCAAGTACCCACATTCTACGCGCCCCAAAACCAAAGTGGATCAGGGCCCCAAACGCGAATTTTTGACTGCTGGACCACCAGCGGGTGCGCCTTTGGGGAGGAACCAGACCGCTCAGCTGGTGGTTTACGGGGATGATGGCATCTGCCAACGAATCGTGACCGAGCGCCGGATTAGGCCATAAGTATCGAACGGCATAACGTTTTCGTCCGCTTGGGCGGCGTTCCGTGCAGGTCCAGATTTAGGTCATCGACCCCCAAAATCGACCTTTCATGGGGACCGCGACTCCACAACTCTCTGGCGAGCATCATCGCGAGTACAGGGGTCTGATTCTTCCCGTCGGTCTCCCTGGCTTCGTGGAGTCTAGTCTCAAAGTGGATTCGAACACGAGACTTCCCCGTCCTTTGAAGGCAATGAGTGTGGAACATCTTGCCCGAGCCGCTCCGTTCCGGGCATTGCCACGATCCCATATTCAGGGTCAGGCCCAGTCGAGCGAGTAACCGGAACAGAGAGGGTTGTAAGGAGGCCAAATCCCAATGAAGTCGCGGCGTTCAGCAGGTAAATCGAAGCACGTTAGCGCGCAGCGGCTGCCGTCTGATTGAGACGTGATGCGTCGAAGGGTATGATTCAGGGCAACGAATTTCAGCGGCCTTCACCGTGCGGGTCGCGATCAACAAACCAAACCTTGGGGAAATTGACCGTCCACATTCGGGGTTAGTCCCCCGATGAGAAATCATTGTCGCGAGAGCGGCAAGCTGTTGTCTCCTCCTAAAACCGCCAACCTGAGCCTTCGGGCTCATGGAAGTACAGACACGGCACTTGGACCGCGCTCCCGTTGCGAGACGGGAGCGTCGGCCAGTGTTGGTCTGTACGCGCCTTGGCGGGCGTTGGAGGAGCGACCTGGTTCGGCGCTCCTCTTTTCGTTCCGGTACAGACAATGAGATCGATCCTTCTTCACGCCTTGCTGATGTACGTCCTGTGCTCTGGGTGTTCCAAAGTGGGAAGCAGCAGCCCAGCATCGACAGAGGTGATTTCCCTTCACCCTGTCTTTCACACACCGATAACCGCGTCGGCTGCTGCGCGACCAGCGGCGCAAGTTGACGTAATCGACGCGAGCGAGGCCTGGTTCTTTACAGCAGAACTCTACCTCGCCGTTCAATCCAGTAGGTTTCCCCAGGACACGTGGGTGTTATTGCCGATCAACCGTGGTGACTTTGAAGGATGCATGAAGCGATTTATTCAGTTGCCATTTGAGGTCACAGATGGTGACACCCTGGTATTCAATCTGCTTGACGACGATGAACTAACGAGTGCGCAGGAGACGTTGATCGTGAATGCATGCCGTGCCTCGGGATACTGCGTTGTGGTCGCGGGCGCGGCTTATTCAGGCGGCTCGGCACAGTTGATTGCTCCCGTGGCAATGACGGTAGCTGACGTCCTTGGTGAAGCGATTATTGACGACTTTCACTTCCAGAGATTTGAAAACTTGGGAACCGCTGAGTTCACTGCTGTGCTGCCCCTCCCAGCAAATCCACGTGAATCCAACAAACTCACGCTCCTTGACGATAGCAACTACGCACGGGTGCAACTCAGGCTCTACGGTCCGAGGGTGCCGCTCGTTCTACAACCCTCTCCTGAATCTGATCCTGTCAATGATCACGAATAGGGAGAAATTGGACCGGCAACGGAGGTACCGGAGCAACGCGGTTCGCTAAGCCCAGGAAGAATCACTCCGATTGTCTGTATCTAATGTCGCGCATCAGCGATCAAAGCAAACTCATTGCGGAGACTGTCAAATGAAGATTCAAGCAACCGCTGTCGTCGTGCTCGTTTTCTTCTGTCGAATGTGTTTCGGCCAACAACCGGATTTGTCCGGTTCTTGGATTCTTGAGCACGTCACAGTATTTGAGCAAGGAGAACGCTCAGTCGATGGACGTCCCAATCTGTTCGGACAAGATGTTGCCGTCCACTTCAAGGCGACCAAGACCCTCACCGGCTACAAGGTTGTCCCAGTGAAAGTCGACGGAACTCGACCCGACATTGTCATCCAGATTAAGCTCGAACCGCTGGGAGACAGATATCGTGCCGAGTATTCAGATTCCACGGGTGTCAAATCGCTGTTTGCTCTGGTTGAAATCAATGGTGGGCAACTTCGGGCCACCTCGCTCATGCTCACGCCTCAAGAGATTCCTGAAGACTTTGCCCCTCCACGTGACAAAAGCGTCGTAAAGTTAGTCGCCACATTTCGTCGACCGGATGCAGAGGCAGTCGTCACAGTGAGAGGGCCGTTGGGCGCCATTGTGGCTGTCGGCGGTGGAAGGCGCGAAATTGGTGACGAGCCGATTACGATTACAACCGAAAAGATTCCCACCGACAACATCAAGCCACTCGACGTCTCTATTTCGCACACGGTTAACGGTCGTCTGATCAATGACCGTATGCGGCTATGGCTACAAGGTGGAACATCAACGGTCGCCGATTTCTCAGACATTGGTGAGCCCGATGTGGCAAGTCGCACGTTTCGCTATTGGACTTCTTGCCGCTTCACCCTTTACAAGGGACTCAACGCAGCGGGACAAGCCAAGAACGATCAGGAGCGAACAAAGTCATTGGAGAAGATGGCGACGGAAATGCGGCACACGCCGAGTCGCGGCGTCGACAAAGAGGCGATTGAAAAGTGGCTGGCAGTTGTGTCGGCAACCGAAACTGCTGTCGCAAATCGAAAGGACGGGGACGCGAATTTCTACTTGGAATCAATTTTTCGAGGTGCAGCTGGCGATCCGTTTGGTGCGTCGCTAGACCTTCAGAGAGAAGTGCAGGCCGAGATGGAGGCGTTTCGCAAAGCCTTACTCGAAGTGAAGAACTTCACACCGCTTTTGACACAACGCTACGACACGGAGTTCCCAATTCCATAGGCCGTTGAACACCTGATAGCCAAAGAGAACACCAAAACCTCCGTCCGAGTAGACGCTGGCGGTGGTAATGCTCTCCAGTCAGAGTTTGGCTATCTGATTCGGCAGGGGATGAGTTTGAATCAATGAGATGAATACTGCGCCAGGGATGCGCGTCGTTGCAGCAAAAAAGTGGGCATAGTACCCACATTTTACGCGCCCCAAAACCAAAGTGGATCAGGGCCCCCAACGCGATTTTCTGACGGCTGGACCACCAGCTGGTGTCAGTTTTCTGCATGACTGGACCGTCCTGCTGGTGGTTCATGGGCATGTATGCATCAGTCGACCACAGATCAACTGGGCCTGCAACTTGACGTAAGTATTCATTGTCGAACAGTTTTCGGCCCATTGGGGGGCCTTCCAAGCAGATTCCAGTCAGGTCTTCCATGCCCGAAATCGGCGTTTCATGAGGATCGCGACTCCACAATTCGCTAGCGAACATCAACGTACGCGCAGGACTCGCCAGTCACTGTACCTCAAACCTGGCCACAGGAGACTGCGGTTCAGATGACTTCAACCTCGTGACTCGCGAGCCATGCGAGTGCGAATCGCGCATAGCGACTTGTCTGTGCATTCCCATTCCAGTCAATACCACGATCCCAAGCTCAGGGTCAGGTCCAGTCGAGCGAGCGCCCCGAGCAGGTAGGGTTATCAGCAGGCTCAGCTTCACCGAAATCACAACGCTTGTTGAGCAAGACAACACATCATGGACAGCGGGGGCGTCTTGACGTTAGGTGGCCAGGTCCAAACGGTGTGATTCCAGAAGTGGCCCCGAGGTGTGCGGCCGAGCCGTACAGAGCCCGGACTGGCCACGGGAGATGATGCCGCGTTCGGCCTATGCTCGACATATGGACATTGGCCGATTACGTGACCAGGGTCGGACCCAGGAAGTTCGTCAGCGCGCGCTGGCAGGGTCAGATTGCCATTTGGGATCAGGCCGCAATCCTTGTCCGTCGTTAACAATGACGCTGCGTTAACGCCAGGGTTGAGTTCGGGGTCAACAAGTCATTGCGTTCGCCGTTGCTGCAGCTCGAAATCGTACCTGCGGTAAATAGGAACCACTCGAAACAGATTACCAACAAAGGCATCCGACTCGATTGTTGACGGTCGTCAACGATCCTCCATCGTCTTTAAGTTCTGTCTTGGCATCCTGGACATCGGATCATTGAGAACGCTGAAGAAACGATTCGAGGAGTCTCCAATGGACGGCAACAGTGTGATCGTACGCGTGTCGCATCCATTGGCTGATGCCAAGCTGGGTCTTCATCTGAACGATGAACGTGAGAAGAATCACCAAGCCAGTTCGCAGGCCCGTGAGGGCTCGCCGACAGCGTTTTGTCTCCTACCAACTTCTTTGTTGGTTCCGTCCTCGGCGTCTTCGCAGCATTCTCCTCGTGATGCCTGATAGCTAAGAAAAGAACACTCAAGCCGCCGTCCGAGTGGACCCGGACGGCGGCAACAGGATGTGGTGCTATTGAAGGAAGATCAGGACTGGCGTTTGCCGTACGCTCGACCACGTCGCCAGCCGACTTTGAATGCGGCTTTCGAGCCGTTCCGTTTTCCAGTTGCGTAAGCCCAATAACCGATGCCCACGGCAACGGCGAGAGAAAAGAGGGATTCCATATTCGGTGGTTCCTTTGGTTGGTGTGTGTTGTCTGTTCGTGGGAACTAATGACTATCCCGGCCATGCATCGCAGGGGCCACGAAACGGGCAGCCGGGACAGGACATTGGTGATGGCGAGGGATAGAAGTTGCCGTTCGTGATTGACTTCCAGACCTTTTGCATGACCACCTTCGTTCGTTCGACGCGTCGCTCGTTGAATGTCACTGGCAACGTCTCGACCGTAGGTTTCGCCGTTTTTGTGACGACGGCGAACTCCAGCCGGATGGGCTTACCCGGTGCCAGGTCTTTGGCTAGCGCCGCGTAGAGCATGAGTTGCTCTCCCGATCTTTGCGCCTGTTCAGCCGACCATCGTGTCCGCGCCGTTTTGAGATCGGTAATAGTCATGGCCTCGTCGGACTCGGTGATGAGGTCGATCCGACCCAGAATGTCTGGCATCCCGGGGATGAGCTGACAGCGGAGTTCTTCCTCGACACTGATAATGCTGCCGGTTGGCTTGGCCATGTCGCTCTCACGAAACGCGGCGATAATTCGATCTGCCGTCTGAGCGATCGAGTCGAGGTCGTCGTTCTTACCGAACTGAATCTCCGCAGTCTCCGCACGAGATTTCCAGCCATCCCAGAACACGTCGAGCAGCGTGTCATGATCCGGCGGTGAATTGCCGATCATGATCTCGTTGAAGTGAAACTCCGCTGCACTATGGACCGCACCGCCGAGAGCGAGACTGGAGGATACGAACCGCTCTTCCAGTCCTTCGATGTACCGAAAGTAATACCGGAGTGGGCATTGCTGGTAAGTGCTGATCGCGGAGAAGCTGACATAGTCTCGTTGGACGACCGGCGTGGTTAGTGGTTGCTTCGAGGCTGCGATCATCCACGGCCTCCATTTCCCGCTGGCTGGCCCTTCAGTTCGTCAATCAAATTGCTCGCATCACTGATACTCAGGTCAGTTGCTGCCTGAACGCCATACTGCCGCAGAATCGGAATGAGATCGATCCGGTTCCGTTTGGCGATGGCGTTGATCGCCCGAACCTGGCTCTGCGTGGCGCCTCGTCCGTTCGATGATCGGTTCCCGGTTGAGCCATTCGCGTAACCGTGGCCATTTGTCCGGCCATTGCCATTGCTGTGATGCCCATTGCCCGCATGATGGTTGTCATCTGCGTGCAACTCCGCATTGAGTGAATCACGGGCGAGTCCAAACAGTTTGTGGATTTGGCTTCGCAGGCGATCCGGGTCTTCAATGATCCCCGAATCGAGTTCGACTTCGAGATTGACCGAAGCGCCACGGCTGCCGTAGTTGGCCTCGCCAACCTTCTTGTTGAGGCCGATGTTAATTTGCACGGGCATGTGGATTTCTCCTTGTTGAAGTATCAGAAAAAGGCCCGGCCTCATCCGAAGATGAAACCGGGCCTTGTGTATGACGGATGAATGGCGACTCTACGCGCCGATGTTTTCCAGTTGCTTCAGTGAGCGGAGTGTGGTTTCGACGAGCCGGTTCTGCTTTCGCCGGGCCTTGATCGCCGAGATCAAATCACGCGTATCGGCCAGTGCCAAAGTCAGTGAATCACGCAAGGCTTCCGCTTTTGCCAGCACACTGACGGGTTTGTCGACTTTCGGACGGGTTGCTGTGGGGCGTTTCGAGTTGGGCATGGGGTTGGTGGTCCTGTTTCGTGGAGTAGGTGTTGGTGAATTGCTGGGCGATTCGATGCGCGTGAGTTTCGCGTCGGGCGTGATGGCCCCGTCCGAGCCCAGTAGCGCCCAGATGTAGGCGCGACGGTCGTCTCGGCAGAATGCGGGTGCTTCCGCAGATTGCAGATGAACCTGACGAAATCCCAGCGTCGCGGCCCGACGCAGATAATCGCGATTCGTGTTGAATCGCAGTTCCTCACCAGAGCGTTGTGAGTTACTGAGGATGAGTTCCGTGCCAACTTCCTGGTCCGCACTCTTGGCCCGGATCGCCACCGAGCCGTTGAGATCCACGGTAACCGGCGCATTGAACTCGGACGCAGCAGGAAGTTTCCGTGTGGCTTGAGCAAGGAATTCGGCATCTGAGTCCGCGAGGTTCATGGTGGTCGTGGCGGTATCGATCGCGACGACATGCTCGTCCACGTTGGGGAATCGAGCGTCCTTTTCGATCTTCAAGTGCAGCGTCCAGTCGCCCGCCTGGATCGAAACCCAATCGTCGGACCGTCCAATCGACACATCGGCTGCGTCCCGGAACGCTTTGGAGCCGAACGCCTTCATGGCTGGCACCAGCACATCATTATCCCAGGGGAATGAGAACCCTGACTGCGTCAGTATCTGATATCGGTCCGTGGCCGCGATCTGGCCGTCGGAGCCACGCAGTCGGACACAGCCCAAGGCGTGCCGCGTGGACTCGTTGTCGGTTGTTGCCACGGCTTCCACCATCGCTGGAATGAACGCGCGGTCGATAGCTGTGAATTCGGCCGGTGACTCAGGGATTTCGACTGGCTCGACATGGCTGTACTGAGCCGACTGCGGTATGCCACCATCGAGCCACTGGACGGTAATCGTGTCACCGTCTCGCTGGATTCCCACATTGTCGTTTTGCTTCCCTTCACAGGATTGCAGTGCTTCGTAGGGCAACGTGATGACTTCGGGACGGAAATCGCCTTCAATACGATGTTCGATGGCGACAGTGTCCGACGCGGACTGAATCAGCAGTCCGACCGGCGTTGCCCGCAACGTGACACTGGGCGCCTTTTTTGCTGAGGTGATTCCAAGGGTTTGTCGGAGTGTCGAGCGAATGAAATGTATCTGTTTGCGTGTGAGTTCAATCACGGCACCTCCTTTGGTGGTGGGTTGGTGGCTGACGTGATGACGGTGCATCGGTCATCACGTCATAGAACAGCCGCATTCCTGAGCGGAAGAAGAGCCAGGTGATGATCACCGGCCACCCGAACAGGAATGCGGAGACGAAACAAAGCGCGCCGACAAACAGGGTGTAGTTCATGTAGAACTCATCGAGCTGCCGGCGTTTGGGATCATGGCCTGCTGCCATCAGGCAGCCCCACGTCGGCGATTCCGACGCATGGGATACATGGGGTAGTTGCGTTCCTCGTCCAGCTCGTCCCAGTCAATTATGCCGGGAGACAGGTCATCGGGCTCGGGATCGAAGTCCACTTCCAGCGGGTTCGCGATGCTGAACCCTCGGCGCTGAACTTCACTCAGGCATTCACCGGTTGCGACGCAGACGGCGTCATCAAGTTCTTGTTGGGTCATTCGTTCAATTCCTGGAAAAGGTAGAACGACCGCCCGATTCAGGGCGGCCGTGGAGAGACAGCCGCCCCGCACGGTACGAGGCTGAGATTAAGTTGTTGTTACTCGTCCGGCGTCAGCCAGTGTTCGAGCAACCATTCCACTTCGGCATCGATCGCGTCGGACCGGGTGGGAAACGGTCCCAACAGAGGACCGTTGACGGGTGAGAGATCAGCGGTCCAGCGACCATCTGGCGTGGGCTCCACATGCGAGCCACGGCGAATGCTGGCCTCACCGATCTCTCGGACATCAATCGCTTCCGAATAGACGCAGCGACAGTTGCCAGAGGGCTCAATCAGCAGTTGCATGTCGACCTCCTTATCGAGGCCGTCGCTGTATGTTTCGGCGGGGACGATCCACCAGCAGACCGTCCAGCGACGACTGCACGCCAGCCAGCTGAGTGGCGATCTGCTGCCGGAGCACGCCGCTTTCGCGAAGTTGCTGCGGTTCCACGCCGCCCAGCACCTGCTGAGCCCGACCGACCAACTGGTCAAGTTGCTCATTGGACCGGACGTTCAACGCCCGGAATCGCTCGAAGAACTCGGTCAGATTGGTGACTGCGGTATCGCGGAAGACCTTCGGCTTGCCATCCGCATCACCATTCAAGCGTTCGGTGATGTGATCAACCAGCCGGACCAGTTCTTCGAGGAATGCCTGCTCGGCCAACTCCACGGCTTCATCGAACCGTGACTGCACGCGGCGACATTCCTGCTCATACAGTTCCGGGCTGAGCTGCCGCAGGTAATTGGGTGGCTCGACACTCGGGAAATCGTGCTCAATGGCGAACATCCCGATCAATGTCGCTGGATAGTCGCTGACGTCGAACAAACCACCAAGCCGCTCCCGCGCCACGGACTGCAACTCATCGTAGTGACGATTGAGTTCCGCAACGGCGTCATCCAGTTCTTCGCGGAACTCCGCAATCTGCTGATCAAAGTCAGTGATCGCGTCCTGCCGAATCAAGCGAATGCCGGGCTCCGGGAACGGCAGCGATACGCCTTTCCAAAAGGCGACTGAACGCCCGCGAATGGCCGTGACGGCTTTGAATGCCGGGTGTGATGTGTCGAGCAACTTCTTCCCTGCGGACAGGAACTTCCCTTCCGCACCGAAGGAGTCCGCCGCCTGATTTTTCTGTGCCGATGTCAATGACTTGCGCACTCCCAGCCAGGTGAAACTGAGTCGGGCTGCTGCCATCGTTGTCCGCAACCGATCGCTGGGCGAGACAGTCCGCTGGGTCTGCGGTTCATCGAGTAATGTGGTCATGGTGGGGTCTCCAGAATGAAAACAAGCCGGGGCGACCACGGTGGTCACATCCCGGCAGATCAAGATTCAAGTTTGTGGTGAGGGTCAGTTGTTGGATGGATCGCTGCTCACGCGACGACGCTGTCTGGATGGGGTACCAGACTGGTAGATGCCCGGCTGATTGGCCGACAGGCAACGACCGCTGGCCCACTTTCGTAAGCGATCCACGCTTTCGTTGGCCGTCATCGCGATGGGCACCACGTTCTGGGCGGCTTGAACCAGCGGGACATCGAGCAGTGCCGACAGTCGGCAACAGGCTTTGATCTCCGCGCCGGTCCAGTCGGTGTCATTGGGCATCCGCTGGTCGCGGTCGATCTCGAACAGCGTCACATAGATGTTCCAGATCGCATCCTTCTCCTCGCGACCGGGCAGGTCGAGGAAGAAAATTCCGTCGAACCGCTCGCTGCGACCGAACTCGGGTGGGAGCCTGGAAACATCATTCGCAGTACAGACGACAAAGACGTCGGACGAATGATCGTTGAGCCAGCTCAGGAACGTCCCGAACATCCGTGACGACACACCCGAGTCACCGCTGCCGTTCACGCCAGCGAATGCCTTCTCAACTTCGTCGATCATCAACACGCAGGGTGCCATCGCATCGACAACGTGCAACGCCTGCCGCGTCCGTTCCTCGGACTGCCCGACGAGCGAACCCATCAGACTGCCGACATCCAGAATCAGTACAGGTCTGCCGACTTCTTTGCCGAGGGCTTTGCAGAACTGCGATTTGCCACAACCAGGTGGTGACAGCAGCATCACGCCGCGCGGCCTTCGTCGCTCATCGCCTCGGCTTGGTTGCAGCAGGGCCCGTTTGCAGAAGGACTTCAATGCCGACAATCCACCGAGGCTGCTGAAGTCTTCCTGACCGCGATGCAGTTCGAGTGAACCGGACTTCTTCAGGGTTTGCGTCTTGAGTTCCCAGACGGCGTCGGGCGTTACTCGTCCATGCCGCACCAGTGATAGACTGAAGGCATTTTCTGCCTCCATTCGCGTCAAACCGGCTGCGGCGTCCAGAACCGTTTCCAGTTCTGTAGCGTTCGGCAGTTCAGATTCTTCGGTCGCGATTCCGCGAGCGATCTCGCCCAGTTGCCGACGGTCAGGAAGTTCATGCTCGATGACCACGAACAGCTTTTCGAGTTCGATCGGCAACTGCACGATGGGAGCCAGTACCACGAGAATGGTCCGGTTCTGCTTACCAGCGATAATCTGCTGGGCAATCGCCTGCACGATCTCCGCCGATTGCAGGAACCGATGGAAGTTCTGAAGCACCAGAACCGCCGTTCCATCCGGCGTGACCAGCGAGTTGATCGCTCGAATGGCTGCCAATGGATCATTTCCAGTCGCTTCGATCTCAGCACCGGGGACTTTCAGTCCTTGTTCAATGTCCCAGGTGGCGAGCCGCCAGTCTTCCTGGCGACACAATTGCGCAATGTCCACCAGAGCATCCTGATGCTCGTGGCTTTCAATCCAGATGCCCGTGAAGCACGCGCGCACGTACTCCCCGAGCCGTTCAGTCAGTGACATACACGGACTCCTGTTGAGTGATGAATGAATGAAATGAGTGACCGCTATTCGGGAATGGTCACGATCGATTCGGCTTCGAGCTGTTCAACCTGTCGTTCGAGTCGAGCGATCTTGGTTTGCAGCTTCTCCATTGCATGGAATGCTCGCTTCAGTCGCGACATCCAGCGTTTGAGGGATTCACGTTCCTTGGTGAGTTGATCCTGTTTCTTCTGAAGCCTGCGCTGGCGACGGCGGGATTCGGCGTCAGAGCTTTGTGGGCGCAGGACACGGCGGCGGACGTTGGTCACGTTCAGCCTCCTTCCTGCACTGGCTGCTGGCGCGAGGCCGATTGATGAAACTCTGCTTTGAGCACTTCATCCGTCTGCTGGCCAAGTGCCCTCTCGATAAACTGACTGGCCTGTCGACACTCTGAGCCGACGAAGCCTTTCGTTTCCACTTTGGTCTGACCATTGGGCAGGACGGTGATTTCGATGGTCTTGCTCATACAGCACCTCCGACGCTCACGGTCAACTTGATCGATCCGTCTTCCAGCGGCTGCTCGATGACCGAGTGCCCCTTTTTGCGGGCTTCGATCTTGGCTTTCTCGACCGCGTACCCCTGCAGGAACCGATCGAGCTGCTTTGGCTCGCCCCAGCGACCGTTGTAGTTGTCGTAGGCGAGTTTGCCGGTGTTGACGTCGGCTACAACCGGATACCGCCACTTCGGCAATTGCACTGCCCAGCCAGTCGCCGAACTGCTGAACAGCTTCACCTGGCCGAAGACGGGCTTCGGCAGCTTGAGTCGATCACACGCCGCCCGAATGGCGACGGGGTCACGGACTTCTGTTTGAATCGACACAATGTGTGACATGAGTTGTTCCTCCGAGTGACTGAAAACGAACACAGGACCGACCACCGGCCCCGAATCGAGAAAAGCCCGCGCAAACCGGTCAAAATCGGTTCACAATTGGCTTTAAGCGCCTGAGATACGAGTTCCCAGAGCTATGCCAGGGGCATCAAGGTACTTGCCGCGTTTTTGGCCTCAGTTTAGCGCTGTCAGAGCCGTCTTGGGCGAGCGATGCCGACAGCATGGCTTCACCTTCAGTGTTCAATGCTCTACGTACACGATTCCCGACATGCAGTTGTCATCGGGCTGTGGTCGGCAGGGAAACGCCGCTCGGATACACTTCGGCGGCGGTTACCCCATTGGTTGGTCTCAACGAAAACGAGAACAATCGGAAATTCTTCTTGATTGGCAGCGAGTTGAGCGGTTAGCCTTGCGTTAGATGGGGCGCAATTTGTCTTTTCCATTGTGTGGTGGCATGCAGGAATTTCTTTGCCGAGGGGTAAGACATGGGTTCTCCCAAGAAGCGAGTTCAGTATCGGTATGATTCTGTCGGCAACCGGTCGTTGATGATCGATCCTGACGGTGGTCGGACGACATACGCCTACGACGCTCTCAGTCGTCTCACCAGCCTCGTGAACCCGCAGGGGGAGCGGACCACCTACGCGTATGACGCGGCAGGCCGCAGAACGGTCAAGAAACTTGCCAACGGGACCCGTGCATCGTTCACGTATGACGCTGCCAGCCGGTTGACAACATTGGCGAACCTGAAGAGTGACAACACGGTCATCTCGAAGTTCGACTACCAGTATGACGCTGTCGGCAACCGCAAGTCAGTGGTCGAAGCCGATGGGAGCCGAGTGACCTGGCTGTACGACAACACGTACCAACTCACCGGAGAGCACCGTACCGGAACCACGCCGTACAGGAACACGTTCACGTACGACTCCCGGGGTAACCGTACGCTGAAGAACGAAGGCGGTACCCGCACCACGTACGCGTATGACGCCGCCAACCAGCTCCAAACTGCCAAAACCACCGGCGGTACGACGACCTACACGTTCGACGCGAATGGTAACCAGCAACTCGTTGAGGCGCCCAGCGGCGACCGCACCACGAACACCTGGGACTACGAAAACCGCACTACCCTGGTCCAACTCCCCAGTGGTATCCGCAACACAATGGCTTATGAGCCGGATGGATTGCGGGTCAAGCTGGAAGAGTCGACTGGCACCAAGAAGTTCATCTGGGATGATCGAAAGGCTTATCTTGCAGAAACCGACGCGAACGATGACACAACGGTCGTTTACACGCAGGAACCGATCTTGTTTGGCAACCTAGTCTCGCAACGACGCAGCAGCACCACGAATTGGTACCATTACGACGCACCGGCCTCAACGCGAGCATTGTCCAACAGCGGCGAGGCGGTCACCGACACTTTCCTATACAACGCGACAGGTGGATGCCTAGTCGCCTCTGGGACCACACTTACACCTTTTCGTTTTGTGGGCGCCATTGGATATTATCTCAACACTGATTCCCAAAGCTACTACGTTCGATCCCGCACATATGTTTTGGCGGCTGCCCGGTGGTCAAGCGTTGATCCTTTGGGATTTGTAGATGGGGCAAACCTCTACCGTTATGTGTCTAACTCCTACGTGAATGCTCAAGATCCAACAGGTATGACGGGCAAATGCACTGTGAAAACGTTCACAACTATCACTCGTCAAGGTTGCGCACTGTACGACACGGCTGGAACAAGTTTTCTACCCGATAAGCCCGGTGTTTATGGTGCTCGCTTTAGCGTGTATGCCGAGTTTGCTACCCCTTGCTGCAATTGTTGTGAGATTCGCCAATACACACGCGGAGGCATCAAGATTCGCATCGGCGACGGTCAATCGTCCGACTCGACACACGAACGGAGGGAAGACTGTATTCGAGTAACCCAGAAGGCAGGCGACTTCGAAATTGTTCGGACTATATGTTACGGCCACCGCACAGGGGACAACGCCCCGGCGAATGGGGAAAACCCTAGAAATGACAAATACTGCCCTGATCGCGAGTCCGGTTGCAAGTATCTAAGCTACGATTTGCCCGGCGTCGCAGACATGGACAAAACGCTAAAGGAAATTGCCGCGATCAACACGACCATTCAGATCGAGATTGACCTAATCATGGATGTTGAGGTCATCGACGTTTGCAATGGCGACGAATTGGTTTCCGCCCTTTCAACTCGAATACGATGTACCGGAAATCCTACCAACGGCATGGCGCGAGTAAAGTATCCGAAACAGTCAGATGACTGTGCTCGCGATTAGGGGAGAGCAAATTGAGTTGTACGTGTGATAAATTCAATCGTGATAAGCAGTGTTACGCAGTGCCACATCCCCGTGAGGGTTTGTGCGGCTACTTGGCTCCAGTTCGGATTATCGCAATCTTCGTAAGTATTCTGTGTGTGCTTTCACCCTTTTCTCATGCCGTTGACATTTCCGTTCGTCCCACCGAATTGTGGTCGTGCCCGTTAGAGAATGGTGTGCCCAGTCGACTTAGAGTAAGGTTGTCGCAGCGGGGGGAGTTGGCAATCGTCGCGCTGGTTGCAGAGAGAAATTCCGAAAAGCAGTCGTTAATCGGTGCGAGAATGTCAGCGAGTGGCGAGCTGCGAGTGGCGACATGCCGGATAGAAGATACCTTAGACGAAATCTGCATGTCCGATACAGTGGCGTTTGCCAGCAGTGGTAAGCAGATTAGGCCAACCGTTGTGGTGAGTCGCGGGGCACTATATGCGTGGGATGACGGTGCTGCTTCGGCGCGTAAGTGTTTGTCGTTTTTCGGGGGTGGAGTCGAGGCCGTGGACGTGATTCCCGGGACGGACTATGTTGTCATCGCGTCGCGCGGATTTGATACTGCTGAAATCATGAAGGGTGCTGACAACCCGGGAAACATTAGAGTTTTTGATCATTTGACATCCACAACGAATTGTAAATTCACGCATCCTGGTGGGGATGTTGTAAGGAAAGTATGCTGTTCGGCAGACGGAATGACGATCGTGACATTGTCAAATACTGTAAGGGTCTGGTCTTTCGACAAAGTCCTTGCGACTGTTAGGTGCGAACGAGAGATCTCAGTAATGGATGGCGACCTACACGATTGTTGGGTCGTGGGTCGTAGGGGCGAAGTAATTGGAGTAGTATTGGGAGAGCATGGCAGGTTGGTAGACTCTGTACTGGAAGCAACAGATGGTAACTCACTGAATACTGAGGGGCTCGTTTCGCATCGCATCGCTAGGAATAGAGCAATTCTCACTGTGTTCGATGCAGACGACTCTTTTCTCTCAGCAGGTGACGGGTTCTTAGTGTTTCGAAATGGGCGAATGCAGTCGATTGATGTGCTTTCACTGTCAGGTGAATTGAAATTTAGAATAGACAACTGCGTTGGGCCAGTGTCTCTGACCTCTGATGGAGCGCATATTGCGGCTTGGGACTTTCTAAGTCGCCGAATCCGAGTGTTTACGGTGGATATGTAGACGCGAGTTTCCGAGTCCCCTAGATTTCCGGTGGTTTCTCGTTTAGCACCTTGTCATCGGGCCGGTTCGGGGCTTCTTTGGGCGAGGGCATCGTTCAACGTCGCACGAAAACAGGGTTGTATGCGCGCATTGTACAACTTTGGAGAACACAATTCCGTTTTGCGAGTGAATAGGCGTTTCCTTCATGTATCTCATTTCCCGAAATGTCATCTAGACTGAATTCATGAGAATTACAGAACTCGTCGTATTGAGCGACTCGGCCCCGGTACTTTAGCGGGCCGAGATCTGCACGTCGCCAGAGTCGAGAGCGAGAGATGGTAATTGCAATTGGCCCCCAAGCTGACAACTTCGGTTCCTGGCATTGGATTGGTCAGGACTTGGTGGATGAGTTGGGACCGGAGCGGGCGGTTGTGTTTCGGGACGGGATTCCCCGCTGCGATGTGGTCGTGTTCATCAAATTCAAACCCTCCCTTGCTCAACTCAAGGCGCTCAAACCGTCCCGCAAGCTCGTGTATTGCCCTGTGGACATTTACGGCAGCGGAACGGAGATTGACGCTGATTGGGAGTCGTTGCGGCAATTTGATTGCATCATCTGCCATGCCGCGTCGTTGCAGAAATACTTCTCGGCGTACTCGCGAACGGCGCTATTGGACCACCATGTGAAGTTTACGGCTCCCATGCCGACAGAGCGACGGACGGATGGCCCCATCCTCTGGACCGGGAACGCAGCCAATCTGCCGCCGCTGGTGGAGTGGTGCAATGCAAACCAGCTTCCCGAAGAGCTTTGGGTACTGACAAATCTTGACCGCGATAACGTAACCCCTTCAGACCTGGGATTTCGCGGCAACAACCGAATCCGTATCGAGAACTGGTCGCCGGAGAAGCACCGCGAATGGGCTGGATTGGCTCGGTTGGCGATGGACATCAAGGGAGCCGACTTTCGGGCACGGCATAAGCCGCCAACGAAGGCGTTTGACTGCATCGCCTCAGGACTACCGTTTGCGATGAACGCTGATAGCGGTCCGGCAGCAGAGATTGCGTCACGTGGTTTCCAATTGGCGACGCCGGTTGATTGGGAGTTTTGGTCAAGCCGCGAGTATTGGGAGCAAACGCAACAGTTCGGGCTGCAACTCAACAACACACTCTCCCGACCGCAAATCGCACATAGGCTAATTGAGATTCTGGAGTCGCTGCCGTGACGGTTTTCACGGTGCAAGTCGCTCTTTCCTGCTGCCAGGGGGCAACGGTCTTCGCAAGCGTTTCCCTTGTGGCCGCGAAGCTACTTCCAAACATTCTCGAATTTGTATGAATCAGTGTTTTTTTGTTTGATCGACGGTTCGAATTCCGTAGTGTAGACAGATCGGCTCTCCCTGCTCAGGAGTAGACATGGGTTTTTCATCTCACCAACCTGCCACGCAACGCGCTACGGCGAACGGAGATTTACTTACCCGGCGAGATGAACTTCAGGGCGACTTACATCAGTTGGTTGGCAGGCATCCCCTCATTGAAAACAATCTTGCCTGCATCGAAGCGGCCTTGGGAAACATTGAAGGCGCTGCGGCTACCTTCGATCAAATCGAGCCAACCTCTGATGTAGAGCGAGATACCATTGCTCACAATCTCAGTGAGCTACAACGATTCCGCAGAATCGAATCGAATGGTGCGTCGGCGAATGATCGATCACCTCGGCGACGAGTGGCCGTAGTCAGTTTACTGTTCAATTGGCCGTCAACCGGTGGCGGTACGGTCCACACCAAGGAACTGTGTGACTTCCTGTTTCGGGCTGGGTACGATGTTCGCCATTTCTATGCAGTGAATAACCAGTGGGATGTTGGCAACGTGCGGCGTGTGCTGCCTTACCCATCCGTTCCTCTCCGCTTCGGCGAACGTGACTGGAATGAAGAGTCCATTAAAGAGCGATTCCGTGAGGCGGTCGGTGAGTACCGACCGGATTCTGTGATCGTCACGAGCAGTTGGAACACCAAGCCGCTACTGGCCGAGGCCGTTGCTGAGTTTCCATACTTCATCCGCATTGCAGCCCTGGAATCGATTTGCCCTCTCAATAACGTCCGCTTGCTGCTCGATGAGCAGCGGCAGCCTGTGCAGTGTGATGGTAACCAGTTGAGTGATGCCAAACGCTGCCGGGCATGTGTTTCGGTGAATCACCAACTTTCCGGGGGATTACATCAGGCAGAACGAAAGTTAGCCGGGTTCGATCACGATGACTATTCCAAGCGCCTGACCGGGGCATTCGCCAAGGCGGAAGGCGTCTTGGTCGTGAACCCGAAGATCGCAGAACTGATCACGCCGTACACTCGCAACGTACATGTTGTGCCGAGCGGTTTCGATATCTCGCGTTTCCCTGCATCCCTCACAGAACCACCATCAGGCCGGCCACGCAAACGGATGCTGTTTGCAGGACTAACGCAGGAACTGATGAAAGGGTTCTTTGTGCTGGCGGAAGCAGGCATAACGCTCTGGAAACAGCGGCAGGATTTTGAAATTGTTGTGACCGGTGACCCGATTGAAGGATTGGATGAGCCGTTTCGGTTTGTGGGGTGGCAATCGCAGGAGCATCTTCCAGCACTGATTGGCGACTGCGATTTCCTGGTGTTTCCGACCGTTGCTCAAGAGGCGCTTGGACGAACAGCAGTCGAAGCGATGGGGTGTGGTCGCCCGGTTGTCGCGAGTGACATTGGAGGGTTGTCGTGGGTGGTGGAAGATGGCGTGACGGGGCTGCTCTGTCGTCCAGGCGATGCGGGCGACTTATCAGAAAAACTCGGGACGATGTTGGATTCCCGTGAGCAGCGAATTCAGTTTGGAATCAATGGGCGTAAAAAGTTTGAAGTGCAATTCACCTGGGATCAGATTCTAAAGCGGCACTACGTCAAGGTGTTGGGAACACCAGAATTGGAACCACTGACTGTGTGATGACGGGCAATCATTCGATTGCCTTCATTACTGGTGAGTGAGGTCCTTCGGCAGCCAGCCAAGTGCTGGCAACGTGATGAGCGGACGTAGATTGGCGAGGCAAACGCAGGTACTCCTGTATGTGGCGATGAAGGTATGCGCCCGTGGATCGCTGGTTTGGATTCGTTGATTTCATCGGTAACAGACGTGTTTTAGAAACGGCGGCAGTTCAATGACACAACGCGTGGCAGTGATCTTTGACAATCGGCCCAGACCCGAGACCACGGGTTTGTACTGCCGTCGAGCATTGGGCGAGTTGTCTCAGTCGGGATTGATTGGTGATGTCGAACACCTGCTGCCGGATGACCTTCACCGCGTGCAGCCGAGTCAATTCGATTTATTTCTATATGTAGATGATGGAATCCAGCATTCCATCCGGGAAGATTTACGGCCTGCGATCTGGTGGGGCATCGACACGCACGTTTCGTTTGACCGCTGCCTGAAGATGGCGGCCCATTGCGATTTCACTTGGACTGCACAGAGCGACGGTTCAGAAAGACTCCGCCAGGAAGGAATCAAGTCAGCCAGTTGGCTGCCGCTGGCATGCGATCCTGCAATTCACGGCCACAGGGAAACGGAGAAACGCTTTGACGTGGGATTCGTGGGGAACTTGTTCCCGGGACCGCGCGAGCAGCTACTTCGGCGCCTTCAGGCAGAGTTTGAGCAGGTCTTTGTTGGTCAGGCGTACTTTGAGCAGATGGCGGAAGTCTACTCTGCTTCACGGATCGTCTTTAATCGCAGCATTGCCAATGACATCAACATGCGGGTGTTTGAAGGGCTGTGCAGTGGCTCGCTCCTGCTGACCAACGATTTGACGGACAACGGTTTGGCCGAGCTTTTCCATGACGGCGTGCACGTCGCCACATACAGTGAAGTCGAAGAATTACTGGACAAGGCCAAGTTCTACTTGCAGCATCTTGAGATCCGTGAACAGCTCTCCGCTGCTGGGCGTCGTGAAGTCTTACAGCGCCACACCTATCGGCACCGCATGGAGACGATTCTGCAAGCAGTGGAGCAGCAGCCAGCCCGCACGGTCTCGGCTCCCACAAATGGGATGATGGCCAAAGATTCATTCTACTTCGACTTTCCCCGACCCGATGTGCTGGCGTTAGTTCCGCAGAATGCTCAGCGTGTCCTCGATATTGGCTGCGGTGCTGGACGTTTGGGCGAATCGATAAAGCGACGGCAGGATGCTCACGTTGTGGGCATTGAACGAGACAACACGGCGGCGGAGATCGCACGGCACCGTCTCGATGAAGTCCATTCTGGTGATATCTGTGCGGATGACTTCGAGTTTCCCGATGCGGAGTTTGATTGTGTCATCTGTGCCGATGTGCTGGAGCATCTGCGCGATCCCGAGTCGGTGCTTCGTAAGGTTAGCCGATGGCTGAAACCCGGCGGCACTCTGGTCACCAGTTTGCCGAACGTCCGAAACCACACAGTCGTACGTTCCCTGTTAGCGGGCAACTGGACCTACGAGTCGGCGGGGCTGCTCGATGAAGACCATGTGCGGTTCTTCACGAAACGCGAAATTGAAAAGCTATTGTTCCGCTGTGGATTCGAGATTGAAGCATTCCAGGCCGTTCCAGGCGATGGATTCGCCGAATGGGAGCGGAACGGACGCCAGCGTCAGTTACAGATTGGTCCGTTTCAGCTACATGCAGGTTCGGAAGCAGAGGCGGAAGAGTTCTTTGCCTATCAGTATCTGACGCGTTCCCGGGCGACTCACGTTCCCGAGTATCCGCTGACTTCGATTGTGTTGGTTACATTCAACCAGTTGGAGTACACCAAACAGTGCCTCGACTCGATTCAGATGCGAACTGTTGCTCCGTATGAGTTGATTGTCGTTGACAACGGTTCGACGGATGCCACGGTTCAGTATCTGCGTAGTCGTCGAGATGTCCGGTTGATCGAGAACGCAGAAAATCGTGGATTCCCAGCCGCTGCGAACCAGGGCATCAAAGCGGCCCGGGGAGAGCAAGTTCTGCTGTTGAACAATGACACGCTCGTCACCACCGGCTGGCTGACGCGGATGCTCACGGCGTTGCACGTAGACGAGACTGTTGGATTGGTGGGGCCACTCTCGAACAGCGTCAGCGGTCAACAGCAAATTGACGTGGCATATGACGATCTGGCACAGCTTGATGGCTTCGCCTGGGAACTCGGGAAGCAACAACACCATCAGCAGGTGGCCGTAGATCGACTCGTTGGATTCTGTCTGCTATTCCGTCGACAACTGGTGGATGCAATTGGACTGCTCGACGAGCAGTTTGGTATTGGCAACTTTGAGGATGACGATTTCTGCCGTCGTGCCCAGTCCGCTGGAAAGCGCTGCGTGATTGCCACCGATGCGTTCGTTCACCACTTTGGAAGCGTGACATTCCGAAACAGTGGTGTGGACTTCGCGGGATTGCTCAATCGCAACCAGCAACTCTACGAACGGAAATGGGCGTCCAATGGGAACGAAAGCACATCAAAGAACTCGGCCAGCCAGCAACAGCATGCTAATCCATCGCGGAATGGCTGTGACTTGCCCGTCACTGATGCAGTTGGTACATCCCGGCCACGATTTCACCTGGATGAGACCGATGGGTGCTTACTCAAGTTGCGCGAGAATCGCGTTCAACTCTCAGCATGTCTGATTGTGCGGAACAATGAGTGCACGATTGGCCCCTGTCTCGAATCGCTGGTGCGCTGGGTTGATGAGATTGTCATCGTCGACACCGGGTCAGACGACGCAACACCACGCATCTGCGAAGAATACGGTGCCCGAGTCTACCACTGGCCGTGGCGAGATGATTTCGCTGCCGCCCGCAATGAGTCATTCAAGTACGCTTTGGGCCATTGGATCTTTTGGATGGACTCCGATGACACACTGCCCTGGGAGTGCGGGGAGCAATTGCGGAAGCTGGCCGATGGCAATCACGATCCGCAAACTCTCGGTTACGTCATGCAGGTCCATTGCCCGGGCGATGAGCCGACCGATGTGACAGTTGTCGATCATGTAAAATTGATCCGCAATCAGCCTGGCCTGAATTTCGAGTTTCGGATTCATGAACAAATCCTGCCCGCGATTCGTCGTGCCGGCGGGAATGTCGCCTGGACGGACATCTATGTCGTTCACTCAGGAGCGACACGAGACGCCGCTGGCCGAGCGCGAAAGCTGGCTCGTGACTATCGGTTGCTGCATGTGGAGTTGGAAGAGCGTCCCGATCATCCGTTTACATTGTTCAACCTTGGGATGACTTACGCCGATGATGGCAAGCACGAAGAGGCCATTAAGTTTTTGGAGCGCTGTCTGGAGGTTTCTGGTCCGGACGAGTCGCATGTTCGCAAGGCATATGCACTGCTGGTGAGCAGCCTGCATCAATCAGAGCGGCACGAGGCAGCACTTCGTCGCTGTACTGCTGGCTTGCAGCAGTTTCCGGGTGATCCCGAACTGCACTTCCGCCAGGGGATGATCAACCATCAGCTTGAGCAATTTGAGGCTGCGATTGCTGCCTATCAGTCTGCAATGGAATCTCAGGCGGAACGTCATTTCCAGAGTGCGGACTCCGGAATCAGCAGCTTCAAGGCACTGCATAATATCGCCCGGGTGTATGAGGATATGCAGCGGCCCGACTTGGCAGAAGCGGCCTGGCGACGCCTCACTGAAGACTATCCGTTCTATGGTGCTGGTTGGCAGGGTCTGGTGGACCTTCAGCTTGAACAACAGGACTGGTCGGCGGCAACAGCAACGGCCTCACGAATCGAACAGGCGTTTCCAGCCCCAAACGATTCAGCAGCATTCCGTGCGCGAATCCTGGAGGTTCAAGGTGACTGGAACGGAGCCAGGGAGGTTCTGGAGTCCTACCTCGGTTGCTACGAGAATCACGAACCGACACTGCGGCGACTCTGTCAGTTGCTGTTCATCCGGTTCGAGCCGACGGAGGCGCTGATCGCGCTGCAACGTCTGGAACAACTGGTACCGGATGATCCTTCCGTAAAGCACAACTTGGGAATGACGTGGTCTCGTCTGGGAATACACGACAAGGCCATCGAAGCCTTTCAGGCCTCACTACAGATACGGCCAAATTATGAAGCGACAGCCGAGTTGTTGGGGCAAGCGTACGAAAATCAGATCTTGGCGAAGCACGACGTCACACCATCAATGCCGCCGATCTCGCAGGGAGTTGAATGAACCAGGAATAAGTGTTCATAGGAGAGATTTGTGAAACAGTTTTCAGAGACATTGACGAAGCATTTTGCTGACGAAATCGGACCTGCCTCAGTTGCGAAAAGTTTTTGGAATTCATTTGACCGCGTACTACACGTGGAGGCAACCCTTCGGAAGTACGAACGCCGTCACGAAACAGTTAACAGAACTTGATACCAGGGTCATGGCAATGGGACGCTTTTCAACCACCGTTATGGAGCACTTCCAAGATCCACAGAATCGCGGACGTTTAGAGTGCGCAGGACATTTTGGCGTTGTCGGCACGCCGGGCCGTGGCATGTTCTTCATCATGGCTCTGAATATCGAGAATGACATCGTGCTGGATGCACGATTCGACTGCAATGGTTGTGGAGCTTCTGTCGCAAGTGGCTCTGTCCTGACATCCATGATTCGCGGACGCTCTGTTGCTGAGTGCCAAGGCCTAGTCTCCGATGACTTGCTAACGAAGCTCGACGGGTTGCCAGTCGACAAGCGTCATTGCGCCGCCAACGCGATCACTGCTTTGCAGCGCGCAATTACCGGACAAGTAGACGGAGAAGGGAATACATGATGAGGACAGCAACCGGTGAAGGGCGAGAAGCAGATCTTGCCGACTGTGAGTTTCGGCGTTTGACGCCCAATGTAAACGTGTATTTCTGTGCTCACACCAACGTGATTTCACGGAATTGTCAGGTGACGAAGGCTATTTGCCGTTCCTGCACGACATGGCAGTTGCCATGTGTTACCCCGCGTCTCCCTACTGATTGCGGCCACGGCGATGGTGCCCCAAGTCTCATTCAGATGGCTTGGAACCTCATCGATTCGATTGCTGAATTTGTAGCCGACGGTGCGACGATGGTCGACAAAGACGAGTATTCTCAGCGTCTGACGATTTGTGATTCGTGCGAGTTTCGCAAAGGTAATCGGTGCCGACGTTGCGGATGCAATCTTAAGTTAAAAGCCGCAGGCAGAGCATTTCAGTGCCCGGAAGGAAAGTGGCCCGGCACATCGACATCCACTAAGGAGCAATCCTGATGAACCTTGTCGACTGCGAGTATCGAATCCCGGTGCCGCTTACCAATCAATTGAGCTGCGAACATCCGTTGGTGACTGTCGCCAATGGTATCGTGAATCCCGCCATCTGCCGCTCTTGCCATTTGGCGGGACCACGCCAGCCCCATTTGAAGCCGATACGACGCAATGGATACTCAAGTCGCTCCCTGTTCCGCGCGTCATCTGTAGCAATTGTTATACCTTGCCACAATTATGGGCGATATCTTGCGCAGGCGATAGAGAGTTGTCTGAACCAGCTCCACGCGGCTTCTGAAATCCTCGTCATCGTGGATCGCTCCGACGATGACTCGACAGAGATCGCGGACAGATTCCGGGCGGAGGGAGTTCGTACGATTTGTGTCGACTATGGAAATGTCCACAAAGTGCGTCATCGCGGCTTTCAGGAAACATCATCGGACATCATTTGTTTTCTTGATGCGGACGATTGGATTGCCCCCGACTATCTTAAGTTGGGCTTGGAACATTTTGCCGACTACCGGGTGGGTATCGTGTATTCCGATTTACAACACTTTGGCAATACAAGCCGGTTGCAGACGTTTCCAGACCAATTGACTCCGCATGATCTGAGTCGACAGAATTACATTCATGCGGGCAGCTTGGTACGTCGTGACGCGCTCGATCTTACCAATGCGTTTGCCGTTGAATTGGAGCCTGTGGTCGCTTCTTGCACTGGTGACTGGTGGCTGTGGCGGCGCGTCGTCGAGTCCGGGTGGGTAGCGCGAAAGCAAGACGCCAAGTATCACTATCGGCGTCACGACAGTTCAGCCCTGTCGCAACACGCCCAGAGTGTTTCGTACTTTGACTCAGCGGTGATGAGTCGAGAGGCCATCACGCTGTTTATTCCTTTGTCCGGTCGCAAGCGCCTCTGGCCCAAGTTACGGGAATTCTTGGATGAACAGCGGTGGCCGCATGAACAAATTCGACTGATTCTTTTCGATACATCGGGTGATGCCGAGTTTTCAGATCAGGTACGCTCGTGGATTTCACAGAATGACTATGCGGACACGCGGTACATTCAGCGCAGGGTGGCTTCACCGAGTCTGGCTGATCAACCCCGAAAGGAACATGCCAGCGAGGTCCGCCGTGCAATGGCAAAAATCTACAATTCGCTAAAGACAATCGTCAGCACGTCGTATGTGTGGATACTGGAGGATGACATCATTCCACCGCTTAATGTGGCCCGACAGCTGTTAGAGCATTTCGATGTGTCAACAGGTTCGGTCGCGGCACCCTACCGCTCGCGATTCCACTCCGGCTACGTCGTATGGGAACACGAGACATCAAGCTACATGACACCGGGTGAAGGCGTGTCAAATGTTGGAGGCAACGGGTTTGGCTGTACGATCATCCGAACAAGTCTTGTTCAGGACATGGCCTTTTCTCACGCCTACCGACTGCCCGACTTCGATCATGCGTTCTACGTGCATCTCAAGGCTCGGGGGTTCCAGGCCAAAGTTAACTGGGGAATGGAGTGTAAGCACTTCAATGCCAACGGAGAGGTTGTCGAAGTGAACAATGAAGTCTCAGCAATAAAAGGAGACTGTCGTCGGCAGACAAGGCAAACGACGGAATCGCTTTCAATGGTCAATTCAAATTCTGGAGTTTCGAGCGGTCACACCAAGATGAACAGCGATTCAGTTGATTGAACACACAGGCGGGATGATGTCAGAGATTACATGCCATTCAATGCACTGTTTTCCGGGGCACGGTGATCGCTATTTCTGCGCTCACCCTCAGGTCACCGTGTTGAACTCCATCGTGACTACGTCCATCTGTCGAAGTTGTCCGCTCCGGTCGCTCCCTGCTCCTGAAAATCCTCGCCCAATACCCAGGCATTTACATCCGGCGCAAGACTTGTTGCCATGTCTGTTTCAAGGACCAAGTAAGACCGAATCTGAAGCATTGAGTTGTCTTCACTCGAATCACGAAACCGCGTCGCTTGAAATCTGCCGACATTGTGACGACTTCGAGAGCCTGCTCTTAGTTGGAGGTGGCGGTATCAACACTTGGTCGGTTGGGGTGACTACGGCTCCCCGTCCACTGGAAACACTTGAACGTACGTTAGAAAGTCTTGACGTGGCTGGATGGAGCCTCGTGCATGTCTTCGCCGAGCCGGACAGCCCCGTTTCACTGTCGGTTGATCCAAGCTACTGGCATCAGCGATCGCAAAAGCTGGGTGCATTCTCCAATTGGTATGTAGCGCTGACAGAACTTGTAATCCGTGATCCATTTGCAGACGCATACCTGCTGTGCCAAGACGACATTGTGCTGTGCCGCGATACGCGAGCGTACCTTGAGGAAACGCTTTGGTTGTCCGAACGACCTCAGGTAGTTTCTCCGTACTGTGCGGAGGTGCATGATTCCGGCGAGCAGAATGGATTCTTCGTAGCCAATGCCGGTTGGCATACGTGCGGCGCGTTGGCCCTGATCTTTCCAAACGCCATCGCTCGGTCACTGCTCTGCGACAGTTTATTGTTGCATCATCGGCGAAATGGACCTCGTCACGGTCACTCGAACATCGATTCAATCATAGGACAATGGTGTCAACGTTCTGGCATCGCGTTTCTCATGCATGCTCCCAGTCTCGTGGAGCATATCGGTCACCACTCCAGTCTCTGGGGAGGGGAAACTCCTCCGTCGCCTCGTCGGCGTGCCGGGAGCTACCTGCCGAGCTCATTGTCAGTGCTTGATTGGTACCACAAAACTCATTCAGACAGTTAACTCAGGAGTAGTCACATGACATCGCCATCAATACCCGACATTCAGTGCTGCTGTTCAGGTGGAAGCACACGCTACTACCGGGTGATAGTTTCAGGGACAGCAAATGACCACTGCGATAGTTGTCCTTCTCAACAAGAATTCATTATCGACATGACTGACCCGGAGGCATGCTTGGGGGTCCTCATGATTGACGGATTCTGTGGATATCGATGGATATCACTCGCCATTGAGGATGATTGTGGAACTTACTCGTTTGTTGTCTCCCTTATTGGAACTGCCACGACTTGGCCAGCAACCACTGTGATTTGGAAGAAGTCTCAAGTTGAGAGTTGCCAAGAGAAACAGACGCTGATGTTTGTCAGTCAACTTGGCAAGGAATGTGAGTTTGAGAATACGACTGTCGAAGTCGTGCCAATCGCTCCAGCGTCACTTGACGAAATCTCAGACCCATGCTTCACGCGACGTCAGTCGAAGTGTACAACCAAGGTAAATCAACCGAACCTTGGCGACTATTCCTGCGATTTAATCACCAAGTGCAGTGGATGCTGTAGTTGCAAGGATCAACCCAGTGTTCCAGGAACTACCTGTGGAAGTGGTGGGTCAGGCACCTGTGGTGGGTCGTGCGAAGTGAATCTAAACCCAGAAAATGGCAATCTGGCTCTTTCCTTGGGGGCTCCGGCTGCCGGTTCGCAGAACCCTGCTCCAGAACTGACGGTGAATTCGCAGTGGGGAATTGCAGGCGGGCTTGGATTTGGCGTGAGCAGCGCTATCATTTCGAAGGTCACTCCCGTTGGCACTACGGAAGCTGACGTTACGAAGTGTGATGGATCTGTCGACCGACATATTTGCAAGAACGCAAATGGTGATTACATTCCTCCACCGGACTCGACTGACCATCTCCACCAGAACCTTTCCGATGGAAGTTGGACGCTCAAAACAGTAGACAACATGGTGTTTGACTACAACTCAGCTGGGGTTCTGGTCAAGATCACCAGTGCGTGCGACAAGGAGTGGAATGTTGTTAACGCCAGCCCGAACTCGTATATTGAGGATGCCAATTCTCAGCGAACAACATTCTCATACGACGGCTCGGGCAAGATTCGCCGGATTGAAGACGTTTACAGTCGCATCACAACGTTGTCTGTTGATGCCAATGGCGATCTCGTCAAGCACGTTTCACCAGAACTGTGCACGACGGAAATGCGGTACGATGCGAATCACAGACTGACTGCGCTGCTTGCCGCCGATGGGTGCCGCACATCGTTTGCCTATGATGTGAACGGATTTTGCGAGCGCATTCAACACCCAAATGGCGGCATCTATACCTACCAGTATCTCGATTGGTACACGACGAAAGTCGTTGATCCGCTGAACCGTGTCACCACTCTGACGCACAACGTTTCACGGCAGGTTACAGCCACTGTTGATCCGCTTGGAAGCACTACGCAATTCTCCTATCAGGGACGACGGCTCAAGTCGCAGGTTACCGCAACTGGCGAACGAACGACGTATTCGTATGAGCGATTGGCGAATGGAGTCGTGTTCCAAAATGCACGTGAGACGTCAACCGGTCGCACGACCACGCTCTACGACGCAAACTCCCGCGCGATTGCAACCATTAATCCGTTGGGCCAGCGAACGTCCTACACTTGGACAAGCGGTGGACGCCCGCTGGCGACGATCAACCCAATTGGTGCCCGCACGACGAATGTCTACAACGCAAGTAATCAGATTGTGGCGCGAATCAATCCACTCGGCAATCGGATGACTACAGTGTTCGACACGGACGGTCAGGTCATTGCGTCAATCGACCCGCTCGGCAACCGCACCAGCTACACGTACGAGTACGGTCAACGGGTGACAACGAAGAACCCGCTGATTCAGGTCACCACGCTCATCTACGACCTTTCCAATCGGATTCTGGCGAATGTCGCCCCGAATGCAGCCCGTACCAGCTACTTGTACGACGCCGGTTGTCGCCGACAAGCAACCATCAATCCGGCGGGATACCGTACCAGCAGCATCTACAGTTGCGAGCAACTGGTTGCTGACGTCGACCCATTCGGCAATCGCACCTCGTACACTTACGACTCGAATGGTCGTCGGATTCGGATGACGAGTCCGTTGGGTGACATCTCGACGACTGTCTACGATTCCGTGGGCCGTGGTGTCGCGTCGATCAATCCGTTGGGTGATCGTTCGACGACGGTTTACGACAGCAGCAATCGTCCGGTGGCTCAAATCGATCCACTCGGCAACCGCTCCACAACGGTTTATGGTTCATCGGGCCGTGTCATTGCTCAGGTGAATCCGCTCGGTAAGCGGACGACGAATGTCTATGACGCCGCTGGCCGTCAAGTTGCCACCATTAACCCATTGGGTGACCGCACAACGACCGTGTACGACGCCGCAGGCCGTGCGGTCGCTCAAATCAATGCCTTAGGGAATCGGTCCACAACGGTCTACAACAACGCCAATCAGGCCGTCGCTTCGCTCAACCCACTGGGGAATCGCAGCACGTCGGTCTATGACGCCGCCGGACGACCGGTTTCACAAATTGATCCGTTGCTCAGTCGGTCAACCACGACCTACAACGCCGCGAGCCAAGTCGTCGCTCAAATCGACCCACTGACGAACCGATCCACCACTGTCTACAACTCTGCCGGGCAAACGGTGGCCTCCATCAACGCTCGGGGGTTCCGCAGTACCTCGGTCTACGACTCTGCGGGGCGTACCGTCGCCAACATCAATGCACTGGGCGACCGCTCGACCTCGGTTTACGACAAGAGCCGTGTGGTGGCCTCGATTAACCCACAGGGGAACCGGACGACCAGCATTTTCGATGCGGCGGGACGGCAAATTGCGACTCAGGACAGCCTCAATCAGCGCTACACCACCATCTACAATGCCGCCAGCCAAATGGTGGCCTCGGTCGATCCGCTGCTCAACCGGACCACATCGGTCTATGACGACGCCGGTCGTGCTGTGGCACAGATCGATTCATTAGGTGATCGCACCACCACATTTTACGACGGAGCCAGTCGGGTCGTTGCCACCCAGGACGCTGACAACCAGCGGAGTACCAACATCTACGACGCCGCTTCACGCCCTGTGGCGGAAATCAATGCATTGGGGAACCGTACGACTACGGTCTACGACGCCATCGGCCAAACGCAGGCGCTCGTCGACTCTGGAGCCAAGCGTTACTCGTTCACGTATGACGCAGCGAACCAGAAAACGCAGCAAATCGATCCGCTCGGTCGTCGTACCACCTCCGCGTACGACGCTGCCGGTCGCCAGACTCTACGAATCGACGCGCGCGGAAACCGCACCACCTACACGTTTAACGCCAACAGCCAACTGCTGACCCGGCGTTACCCAGATGGTGCCCGCACGTCATTTACGTATGACGAAGTCGGCAACCGTACGGCCATGGAGAACGCCAGCGTCTCGGTCACGGCCACCTACGACGGCCTCAACCGCCGGGACGACAACACCACCAACTACCTGGTTTAGTTGGTCAGCAAAGCAATGGCTGCGGGGATTCCTGTTCCCCGCAGTCTCGAATACACGTACAATCAACCAATTGGAGAAATGTGATGGGTTCCCCCAAGAAGCGGATTCAGTATCGGTATGATTCTGTCGGCAACCGGTCGTTGATGATCGACCCAGACGGCGGTCGGACCACTTACGCCTACGACGCCCTCAGTCGTCTCACCAGCCTCATTAACCCCCAGGGGGAACGCACCACCTACGTGTACGACGCGACAGGCCGCAGGACGGTCGAGAAACTCGCCAACGGGACCCGGGCTTCGTTCACGTATGACGCAGCCAGTAGGTTGACGACACTAGCGAACCTGAAGAGTGATAACACGGTCATTTCCAAGTTCGACTACCAATATGACTCCGTTGGCAATCGCAAATCGGTCGTCGAGGCCGATGGGAGCCGCGTGACCTGGCTGTACGACAATACGTATCAACTCATCGGTGAACACCGCACCGGATCAACGCCCTACCGGAACACGTTCACGTACGACTCACGTGGAAACCGCACGCTGAAGAACGAAGGCGGTACCCGCACCACCTACGCATATGATGCCGCCAACCAGCTCCAAACTGCCAAAACCACCGGCGGTACCACCACCTACACGTTCGACGCCAACGGCAACCAGCAAATCGTCCAGGCTCCCGGCGGTGACCGCACCACCAATACGTGGGATTACGAAAACCGTACCACGCTGGTCCAACTCCCCAACGGCATCCGCAATACAATGGCCTATGAGCCGGGTGGATTGCGCGTCAAGCTGGACGAATCGACTGGCACCAAGAAGTTCATCTGGGATCAGCAGGCTTATTTGGCGGAAACCGACGCCAATGATGACACCGCGGTCGTCTACACGCAGGAACCGGTCCTGTACGGCAATTTGATCTCACAGAGACGCGGCAGCGCCACAAGTTGGTACCACTACGAAGCACTAGGCTCGACAAGGCAACTGACGGACGCGACGCAGGCCGTCACTGACCAGTACCTGTATGATGCGTGGGGGAATGTCATTGGTTCCTCCGGTACCATGGCCAATCCTTTCCGCTACGTCGGTCAACTCGGCTACTACTTTGATGCCGACACGCAGCATGACTACATTCGAGCTCGCACTTACGATCCGTCCATCGGTCGCTGGCCGTGCCAGGACCCAGCTGGATTTGTTGATGGATACAACCGATTTCTCGCATACTTCGTGCCCAACCGAATTGACCCAAGTGGTCTCGCGACATTCGTTTTTGACCCAGATTCAATCGAAGGGCACCCATGGGATTTTGCCGACTTTGACAACAATGTTCATCATACAAAAGGAAATGTATTCGGGCTTTGTGTTCCAAACTTTAAAATCGAATGCATCTGCGTACGGTGTCCCTCACAGCCGGACTGCAAGAAGGTTTCATGCGAACTTTCGCTTTCCACGTGGATTTTAATCGACGTTCACTTTATCGAAAAGTACAACAATTACGGATTTAGGTGGATTTTCGTTCCTGCTTATACGGTCGACAGCGTGTATGGCCACGAGCAACGCCACGTACGTAGCTTTCAAAACTTTGTCAAGAAGCTCACCGATGAAATCACTCAAAAAGAGGATAAATTTGGCTGTTGGGACTCGTTAAATTGCGGTTTTGTTGCACTTGTGTACGAAGACGACGCAACTGATGCTTGGAATGAGTTCCATGAAAGGGAAGCAGATCATGCAAATCCAGATAGCCCGAAGGATGGCGAGCCGTATCCGCCGATTGGCAAGCGACCGCCCTCCACCGGCAATGGTTTGGTAATCTACCCGCTACACAACTTTAAGAAGAGACGCCAACGATGATGGAATCTTCTCTGTGAAGATGCTGAAGATCCAATCCCATTTCTCACTTTGGTATCCCTTCGCCCGAGCCCAATGCCCCTATGTTTACCGTGTTTCGCTGGGATATTCTGTTAATTCTGCTGGGACTAGTCCTGCTGGGATGTTCCGCCGGACAGGTGCCAAATCGCTTTGGTATAATCACCTGTCCTCACCGGCACGAAGATGTTTGCGAAATGAAGTATAGTGAAGCGTGGCCCAGTCGCGACGTTCGCTCTAGTGCTACGCCGCCAGCGGTAGTTAGGTGTAGAAAATGCGGCTACACCTTCATACCGAACGAGCGAAATTGGGAGATCGTTGCCGAGAGTGACAAGGAGTTTTGGAGCCGCGATGCTGGCACAATTTCCGTGCAAGACCTCTCCGTCGGAACGATTTCCCGCTGTACCGCACGCCAAGTAGTCAATCAGAACGGCGAGCTGTTGCGGGAACGTATTGTAATTGTGCAGGATTGTTCGATGCACGAGCTAGACGCCAGAGTGGATAAACTTTTCGAAAAGTATTGCGTAAACCCTGAACTTGAGGTAGGGGTGAGAGATGCTCGGTGTATTCCCCAACTAGTCGGGCATTCGCGCCTTTTTCAATACTTGGGAGGTGTACTTGAGGTGGAGTGTGTTGAGGCGCATGACGGTTCGTATGTGCGAATCGAACGCTATTCTCGGCGTTGGCTGGATCTCAAGCTGGAAGCAAATCTCGGTGAGGCCGAAGCTGCGCGGCCGCCAACCGAGCAGTAGAGTATTCGGGAGAGCCCATTGTAGCGATACGCGACTGGTGACCCTCAGAGTGCCACGAGTGTGCTGCTGCGTACCCCTACCTTCAAGGCAGCATGTTCGGTACTGCGTGTTGGGTGAGCCGTGGGGATGAAGCGTTGTCGCTTTTGCGGCACTTAACCATTTGGAGGAACCCTAAATGCAACTCCTACTTGGCGGGTGGCATCGTCAAAGATGAGACAAAACCTGGGCGGGTGGCACTGCCATAGATGGAACAGAGTTTGGTGGCATGCTCACATCGCGAAGCAGGGTGAGCATGAATGCGTGCGGCGTGCAGTTGACCGGTCGTTTCCTGACGTTAACCTCAGGTATGAAACGCCATTTGACGCGAAGCGATGAGGTGCGGAGAACAGCGACTGTCCCTCGGCTTACTCCACTCACGGGCAGAAGTTTTGCTGCTGCGTGTTATGTGAGCCGTGGGGATGACGCGTTGTTGGTAGTGCGACACCTGACCATTTGGAGGGACGCTGAATGCAACTCCTGATTGGCTTCGTGAACTCCGCCGTCTCACTTGTCGCCTACGACTGGTGGGCAAACGAAGTCATCTGGAATGTCCCCTCAACCACCACAAAGTCCTGCGGTATTTGCCACTGGCGAGACCAGTTGGTCATCGCCACTGATGACACGCTTTCCTGGCATTCTGAGGCCCAGACTATCCGCTCACCCCTTCCAGGACCGCATCCGTCACTCGCCCACAGCGTTCACGCAATTGACGGTGACCACACTGGAGTAGTCGACACCGGCAACTCATCCATTCACATCTTCAACGCAAACCGCGAACTAATCCACACGTTCGCCCCCATCGCAGCCTGGGGCAACCTGCCACCCGATGCGATCCACCTGAACGACTTCGCTGTCACCCACGCCGGAATTCTGGCTTCGTGCTTCGACTACCGCCCCTGGCGTGCCAGTCGCGAAGGATACCAATGGAAAGATTGGTCTCAGGGCGGCTTCGGCGTCATCCTGAATATCGACGGCCACCCCCCACACGGCATGGGAGCCATCCTTGCGTGCGGATTGAATCATCCCCATTCTCTGACATACGAGAACGGCAACTTGTACGTTTGCTCGTCAGCCACCGGAGTCTTCGCCCGCTACCGCTTCGATTCCCAAAACCGCCTGCACCTGGACGCAGAGTGGCACATTGCCAAACACCACTTTCTCCGTGGGGCACTCTTCGCAGCAGGCAAGTGGTACCTCGGCGGCAGCACCACCCGCCACGGCGAACGCCTTACAAACCGCACAGCACTGTTCTGCTTCGACGAACAGACAGGCCAAGTCGCAGAACGCCAACTCCCGTTCGCAGGCGAAATCTACGACATCCTCCCTTGGAACCCCAAAATCCGCCACTACGCCGGACTTTCCAGCACGTAATGGACCTCCACGGAAGATGCGCTTGCTCAATGCCGGGCATGCACGTACAAGGTGAACGTTTTTTCCAATTGGAGTTCGGTGCGTACGATTTCCCTGCCGCCTGAATTTGTCCGTTTTTTGACGGATCGTTTCGCAAAATCTTGACGTCCGGGAGTGTGATGACAGCCTTTGTCCGCTACCGGTGCAGTGTTGACTTTGGTAGAATGCATCGTGTTCAAATGGGGCTGTTTTCTGCCACGCGTCGAACATGCAGCTTTACGCGTCCGTCGGGCTTCTCAAGGACGACGGCGCGTAATTCATACAATACGGTGACGATGAAGGAGTCAAACAATGCCTCGCCAACACCGCCTGGCCTTCGAGGAGGACACGGCGTAACTGCTCGCAATGCTTTGCTTCTCGACGACTTCTTCATCGACCTGAATAGTCAGCCCAACGACCAAAAGCAAGGAGAGTGAAATGTCTGCTGCTACTAAGGAAAACAAACTTCCCAATGAACTAATCTGGCTGGCCGATGCACCGCTTTTCATTGATGGATCGCAGGTTGAGCAATTCTTTGATGCTGTCGTACAACCTTCCTCTAAGGTCGTCAAATTGCTGAGCAGTCAAGCGACTACTGGCGAAGTGAGCCTTTCTGCAAAAGTCACGGGAGGAGCAAAGCTGGATTTTTCCAAAGCACTCGGCCTCCTTGGAAACTTCTTCTCGGGCCTCGGTGAAGTCTCGGCGGAAGCTGAGGCCGGCGGCGCCGGAAAGTCTTCGGATCAATCAAGGAACGACGTCGAGCGTATTCCGATCGTCAGTCCCCAACGGCAACTCTTAGGGCTAACACTCCACTATGTCAGTAAACAGCCTAACCGTATCTTCTTGATCAACGATCCGTCGGATCAATGTTGGCGTACAGCTGAGGTTCTCACAGACGTGCCTCGCGCTTTGGTTTTTCTTGAGTTTCACGGGACGGAATCAAATCGAAAGTCGGGGGAACACTTCGGCACAATGCTGATTCCAACAGCGGCTGAGTTCGATGACGGAGTCGTCGTTCCCATTTATCCGGAGCTTACCCGAGCGTCGGGTGAGCGGCCGCCCAAGTATCCTGAGACAGGCTCGGAAGAAGAACTCTTGAACGGAAGACGTGAATACTGGAAATGGTTCAGTGAGGAATTCAGCGCGGATCATGCAATGCGAGCCATCGAAAAGGCCGCCTCACAACACGGACGCATTCGGTGGATTGACTTTCGCGTTCCGATTTCGGAACAAGGTGACACATTGCATCTCCATGTCGTTCCGGCTGCGAAGTACGACACCGGTGTCTTCGCCTACAATTTCGTCAAACGAGGCTTCAAGCATGGTCTTCGCCTGGTTGGTACATTGAAGTCAGAGCCCGACATGAATGTGCTCGCAATCTATGAGCGTTGATTCGTTACCTCCAGTGACGGGCGAATTGTGAAAAAGGAGGCCAACTCTTGGTAGGGTTCACTGAACGAAAATCGAAACGACAACTCGTCGTGTTGGGTTGCTCAGACCGTAAACTGGAGGTCGATGGTACGTTGCCAGCGGTCTCGATGTACGACGGCCCAATGTACCGCGTGTTGAGAAACTACCTGCGAGATCACCACTGGCCGAACAGTCTTTCGATCGCCGTTCTTTCGGCGAAGTATGGGCTGATTGGAGGGATTTCTCCAATTGAGTTCTACAACCAACGCATGACAGCCGATCGTGCCCGTGAATTGTCCGGGAACGTTACGGAAACGCTCTTGAATTGGGGGTTGAGCCATGATCGCGTCGATTTTGTGCTCGGTAAAGACTATGCGGCCACGATCGATGAACCGGTCCTGAGAGAGTCCTATAAATCTTGTGAAGTTGTTCCGGGCGGAATTGGTCTGAAGCAACAACAGTTTCGAGACTTGCTTTACTCTGCAAGTCGCCAGTCACCACGCCGATGCGATCGGGAGCTCAAACGTAAGACTCGCCCTCTCTATTTTCTGCCCGATTGGGACGATTTCATCGACGAAAGCTATGACTACGAGAACGATCAGTTTTCATCGCCAACACGAGCCGATCGTCGGGAGAAGCATACGATCCAACTGATGCGTCCGAGTCGCATGTGCGACGGTGTTCTCGTCAGTCTTGCACAAAACCTGGGTACCAAGGGCTTGCTGAAGAGAGTTGAAGCAACTGATGCGGAATCACTGCATCCCAAATCCGTCAAATCACACTTTGGGTTGAAAGAAAACCAGTGGGCATTCGGCGATTGCGGCGCATTTTCTTATGTTGCTGAACCGGAACCAACAATCAGCGTGGAGCAGGCGGTCGCACTCTACGATTTGTATGATTTTGACCTCGGTGCAAGCGTTGACCACATACCGGTTGCCGCCTTGCCAAGCGAAAATGGCATGGTTGCACAGTCGGATTACAGTCGCCGTCGCCGTGTCTCGTTGACCAGAGGCAACGCGGCTGACTTCATTTCCGAACACTCCCGCCGGAAGGCCCGTTTCGTTCCGATCGGTGTGGTCCAGGGTCTTGGTGCCAAGAGTTACGCCAATCAGATTGGCGATTATCTTGATATGGGCTATACCCACATTGCACTTGGCGGGCTTGTTCCACGAAAAGACTCTGACATTGAAGCAATTGTCAAGGCAGTTCACAAAGAACTGAAACGTCACAAACGTCAACCGTGGGTTCACCTTCTTGGCGTGTTTCGTCCCCGATTGCAAGAGTTGTTCCGCGAACTTGGAATCGCAAGTTTTGATAGCGCGACATATTTCAGGAAAGCGTGGTTGCGATCGGATCAGAACTACTTGGGCAGGAATGGTGAATGGTACGCAGCAATTCGGGTGCCTCCGTCTGGTGACCCTCGTGTGCTGAAGCGGCTCAAGCAGTCAAACGTGAGCCACTCCAAGATCAAGCGTCTCGAAGAAGCCTCGCTGTGCGGACTCCGGGACTATGCTCGTGGAGCGGCAACTTTGGACGACGTGTTGGCCGTGGTGATGGAATACGACCGCCTGCTCGCGAGGGCAGAAGACCTGGATTCACGTTTGCTGGACTCTTACAGAAGAACTTTGTTGGCCAAACCGTGGACGAGTTGCCACTGTTCAATGTGTAAGAAGCTCGGAATCGACGTGTTGATCTTTCGGGGCAAGAATCGAAACAAGAGCCGAGGTGCCCACAACACGTTGATGCTCTACGAAATGTTGGGTACTCGGAAGTAAAGAGGCTAGGACAATGATACCGCTGAACGATTTCTTGTCGCTGGTCTGCACGGCGATCCCACGTTTCGCAAAGAATTCACCGAATGTTCAACAAAGAAAGTGCATCTTGCACCATGAGTCGACGCCTCTAATGATTGTCGCAGGGCCTGGTTCAGGAAAGACAACTGTGCTGGTGTTGCGAGCCCTTCGCTTTGTGTTCGTGAACGGGTGGATGCCAGAGCAAATTGTCATAACGACATTCACTCGCAAGGCTGCGGACGAACTCCGGGCTAGACTTATTGAGTGGGGACTACTTGTTCGTGACCATCTCAAGTCAAGCCCGCCTCCGAACGCGACTCAGCAATTTCACGAGTGGCTTGACAACATTGACATCAACAGATTTGTTACAGGCACGCTAGACGCCCTGTGTGAAGAATTACTGACCACGTATCGCGACCCTAGCGATCCAGTTCCGGTTTTGGTCGAGGGGTTTGTCGGAAACGGCATTCTCGCCCAACGTGCGCTTTTCCCAAACCAGGCACATAGCGATCAAGATCTATCGACCTACCTATCGGCCTTCACACGCGACGGAAGTCCTCCGTCCAATTTCGGTGACACACTTGGGATATGCCGTACAATACTCGACCGGTTCGTGCACGACATGGTGGACTTGAAATCATTTCAAGGTGTCACGGCAGATCGTAAGGCTCGGACACTACTTGTGGCGGCTGTCAAGAACTATCGCGATTTTATGGCTGATGGTTCGAGGATGGATTTTGCCCTTCTAGAAGAGACCTTCTTGGAGCGGCTTCGTCAAGGCAGGCTTCAACGGTTCACCCAAGGCGTCAAGGCGATGCTCATTGACGAGTATCAGGATACCAATCCACTTCAAGAATCCATCTATGTTGATCTTGTGGGCGCAACATCTTGTTCTTTGACGATCGTTGGGGACGACGATCAATCACTTTACCGTTTTCGGGGTGCGACGGTTGAGTTGTTCAACAATTTTCAATCTCGATTCTCTGCAGCCTGCACAACGGGTAGCCCACCTCACCGAGAAGACTTGACGGACAACTATCGTTCAACTCCTGAGATCGTGGAGTTCTTCAACAACTTTATCACTTGTGATCCGAACTTTCAGACAGCTCGGGTGACGCCACCAAAGCCTGTTATCGTTTCTAACAAGTCATCCAATGGAGTTCCGGTCCTCGGCTTGTTCAGGCCCGAACCTGATGTTCTAGCCGACGACCTGACATCATTCTTGATGGATGTCTTCAGGAATGGTGGGAGAACTGTTGACGGCGTCGACATTGTTGCGGAACACAATGGCGGAGATTGTGGTGACGCAGTTCTCTTGTCGCATACCGTAAACGAATACGGCCCTCAGTTCGGTCAAAAACCTCCTAAAGAGCGGCTGCCAAAGTTGTTGCGTGACCGTCTGGCTAGCCAAGGAATTGACGTATTTAACCCGCGCGGACGATTCCTACGAGACATTCCGCAAGTGCAGCAGTTTCTCGGTGTCATCTTGGAGTGCATTGACGGACAGGCGCAGATTCAATCGCAAGTAAAATTGCGCGCAGGAGCAACTCGCTATCTTGACGAGTGGCGTCAGGCCGGTACCGCGTTCATTAATTCGAACCCACATCCCAGCCTCCCCCACACTCTGGCCGATTTCGTTCAATCCTGGCAAAGACGCCAACCACAGGCGCAAATGCAAAGTTGGCCGGGCGAATGGCCTCTCCTGGAACTTTGCTTCAAGGTCATCAGCTGGCTTCCGTTCTTCCAAGATGATCCCGAGGGGCAGGTTTACCTTGAAGCGATTTCTCGATGTGTCGCGCAGGCAGCAACATTTTCATCGTACCGGTCACAAATTCTTAATGGACAGGGAATACACGATGAGAACAGTGTCAAAAAGGCCATTCAAGACATATTTGCGCCAATTGCTGAGTCAGCGGTCGAAGTGGATGAGGAGATCATGCCACACATTCCTCGCAATCGATTTCCAATTATGACGATCCATCAGTCGAAGGGTTTGGAGTTTCCGTTGGTGATTGTGGATGTTGCATCTGACTACAAGACGAATCACTCCAAGAATCGCTTTCGCCGATTTCCCGAAACCCCATCTTCAGTGCAGAACATGGAGGACGATTTCGCAGCGCATTGCGAAATTGGGCCGCTCCGGCAAACAAGGACTGGCCTTGAACGTTCGTTCGACGATCTGGTTCGTCTTTATTACGTGGCATACAGCCGCCCTGAATCCGTGTTACTGTTGGTCGGGCTAGACAAGTGTCTTCACTACAAAACCAACGTCAAGCATGTGGCGCTTGGTTGGACATCTGATGAATCATGGGCGTGGAGAAAGCCTGTTACCGGTAAACCGCCAGCAATCGCGGTCAATGACATTCCATTGCGACTTATTTGAGGACTTCAAATGGTGCTATCAAAGAAGCGAGGGAATGAACTGATCCCTCAATACAGTCTGACCGGCGACTTGCTCTCATACCTTCGTTGTGGCTTGCAATACCGTTACCACAACGGCAGTTCGCTCCCTCCATCACGTCCCGTTCAGTTGTGGTTCGGTGAGTTCATACATGGAGTAATGGAAGCGGCATACCGCATCTGGAGCACGACAAATCCTGCGTTTCCTTGGCCAAGCAATCCGACTCCGTACAGACAAGCTCCTCCGAAAGGAAGGAGCGCGCATGACATTGGTGTAATCGGTGATGTGGTGGAAGGCACTCTGATGGCTCAAGGCAAGAGTGCTCGTAGCAGGGATACGCGAGACAACGCCTACGTTCGTGCTCAGAAAGCCGTCAACGAGTTAGGTCCACATCTTTTCCCACTTATTGCTAGCGCGGAAGAAAGGGTTATCGGCACGCGCACGATCCCCAATAGCTCGGCGAACGCGTCTCGATCTCAACTGTACGAGCTTCATGGCATAATCGACGTTGTTACAGACGTGCAGCTTTCGGGGGCAACAACGAAGAATGTGATCAAGCAGGCGATTCAAGATTCCTGTCCAGGTTTGTCAGGTAACTATGAGGTAATCGTTGACTACAAGGGATCACGGCGTCCAGCAACGAGCGAGCCGTACTGGCAGCAGGGCGAATGGCAGGTGCAGACATACGGCTGGTTGCGAACTCGACAAGCAAACTCTTTGCCTGTTGCTGCAGGCGTGTTGCTGTACGTTAACGAATTGTCCCCTGTCTCTAGTGATTTGGTGTCCCTGCGTCGTGAAGTCAGCAACAACAAGACCGATGTCATCCCGGCAAATGGCACGCCCGACTCTTATGCTCTGAATGCCTGGCGTACAGGAAATGCAATCCCGAACTTTTCATTAGCGTTTCGTTTGGCTAGGGCAATACGGGTGATCCCGATCGACCCAACAAGTCAAGCGACCGCAACTAACAACTTTGATAAAGTAGTTGCATCAATCGAGCAATGTGTTGCGCAAGAGGCGGTTGCCGGAGCGATAAATCCAAATTGGGCTCCATGCGGTGACGAGGAAACATGCGCAGCATGCGACTTCCGACATTTCTGCCCAAGTCCGTATCCTCACAAGAAAGGACACGTTGTTGGGGCACCATCAGCACCTTAGGCAACTCGCATGCGGGTCAATGATTAGTTGTTCAACGCGGGAATGACGACTTCTCTTCTTGGGACGACTTCTCTTCTTGGAACGTGTGGACCGATCATCATTGATAGAAGGCAGCCCTGGCAGTGCGACGTTCGTTTTCAACAGATTCGCCGACAGCCGTGATGAAAGGTCTTGTCTCGAATGACGTGCAGAAGAGAAAAGGGGGGCGATTTTGACCGCGTTGAATTTGCTTCGCGGCTACATATTGGCATTCATTCACTTTCATGCCTTCGAAAGCTCAATATCCATGCGAGAGGCGACAATTGGTCTCACTGCAATGATCAAGGTATCGCCGATCAGTGAACTACGGAAGGAGCTCCAGCAATCAAGAGTCTATCGGGTGACCGATCAAGCCGAACTATTTGCCGGACCAGAACTGAATCCCGAAAGTCTCTTCACAAAGAAGCGAACCGTACTCACGCCCAGCCAAATGCAACGCATCGCCCACCAACTCGACCAAAAATGCCGCGACGTCGAACCGACGGCAAAGAAAGAAAAGGCCTGGAAGTAACTCCGCTCCACACCAAATCCACCAGCGCATAAAAATGCCCCGCGAGCGGGCCAGTTCAGCGGGGCGGGTCGCGGATGCGGGCTAGAACCCGCGACAACTTGATTATTGCTCGTGCGAGTTTGAAGTCAAGAGTTTCGCTTCTTGTATTCAGCTGAAAGTTGCAATCAAGATGTGGTAGCTCCAACGCCTCCATGAGGAGTTGTCGGCGTGAGTGATTCGCATGTCGACAATTGAGTAAATACTCAGGATTTGGTATTTTCCTCCTGGCCAGCAAGATATGCCCCGGCCTGCGGCACAACTGAACGCCGCTTTCTGCGACGCCGAACCGATGTTGTTCGGGACAGCATTACCCGTGTCACGACTCAAGAAGGTCGCTGACTCTCTGCCAGGGAGTGCCCGAGCCAGGTTGGCTCTGCTCAATTCGCCAGCAGTGGCTGCCACGTCACGTGGCTTACCCCCCGAAATCGACTAAACGGCTCCGACGTGTGTTTGAACACCGTTGCATAACACCGCCAAGCGACTGACTCGTAGGAGGTGTTCCTGTAAGCCGAGCGATTCGGAACGACTGCACCCACGATGCCCGGTGTGGTTACTGATTTCGACAGGGATGGTCTCAGCCACTGAAAACCCAAGCGGCTCTACACAAGTTCTGACGCACTCCGCGTTCAGACGACTCTTAAGCAAATTCGAAATTAGGACATCAACAATGAAAGCGACACTTGTCACAGTGCCCAACAGGAAGACCGTAATTGCCCCATCAAGCTGGGGGACGAAAGAACTTGCAGACCGGCATGTCGAGGGCGTGATGCACTGTGAGTTCAAATGTGCCTATTGCAGCTCGAATGCGGCGTCACACATGCGGTTTTCGAGAACGAAGATCAATCAGGCAGTCCTGGATCAGTGCGGTGGCCGTTTCGATCCACATCGCTCAGATGGGTTGGTCATTGGCTTCGACGATGTCGTCGATGCGCTCAGGACCGAACTGAACGATCACCACCATAAGCCGGGTAAGGGAATGACGGTGGTCTACTCACAGCTCACCGATGGATTTTCACCCACGATTGTTAAAGACGGAACGACGCGCCGAATCCTCGATCTTCTGGTCGACCGCACCGAATACCGCATTCGCGTTCTGACGAAGAATGCTGTCGTCGGAAGTCCGCAATGGGTCAGATATTTCACCAGGCACGCAGATCGATTCGTAGTTGGCCTTTCTATTGGCACCCTCGACGACGCGTTCGCAAAACGCCTGGAGAAAGGTACATCTTTGCCGGGAGCCCGGATCAGGGCATTGCACCGTCTTCAGGATGCAGGCGTACCAACGTTCGGAATGCTGTGTCCCGTGTTTCCATCCGTGCTGGAAAGCGACGAGTTGGAGCGCCTCATTGCTGCCGTCCGACCAGAATTCTGTGGGCGAGTCTGGTCAGAGCCCTACAACAACCGGAGCAACTGGCGCGTCGTTCGCGACTGCTTCGATCGCAAATCATTCACGTACGACTGGTTGACTCGCGTCTATGGGGAAGGGAACAAGCTCGAATGGAGCCAATATGCGACGAACCTTTACCAAAGGATCATTTCGGTCGCAAAGGCGGAGAAGTGGTGCGACAAGCTGCGTTACCTACTATACGAGGAAGGCATCGCTGACTCACATGTTCCAGACTTCGGTGGATTGGAAGGCGTGCTGTTGCAGTCGATAGACAAGAAGACCGGGATCAGCGTGAACCCAAAGTTCGCAGAGCTTCAGCAACGGGCTCAGTTGACCGTCGCTTGACTGAAATTCTGTTCGACTAAACAAGTCCAGCTCACCACGAAGGCGTGCCCACTTTTTCACGACCGGCCGATCCAAGACGTATCGGTCAGTCAAAAATGGGGAACCACATGACGACAGATTCAAATACGAATGACGACCTCGAAAATTGCATCTATCACGTTGCCGGACACGCCCTGTTCACAATGTGCTTTGAGTTTCCTGTCGAGTTGCTCTCGCTCAACGGATTCTCTCAAACTGACCAGTCCCGGCTAAGCGAGAGAGTGCAGCGGCTCGATGAATACACCATGATCCGAGTTCCAGAGATGCATTCCCCAGTGGGCACGTTTCCCCACACACGGATGATGGAAAACCTGTGCCGCGTCGCTCTGGGCGGTCCAGTCCTGCAACACCTGCATCAACGAGGGGGTTGCACTGTGTCGGAGGTTCGAGAGCACGAGTCCGACTGGCACCAGGCATGGACAGCAGCAGGGTTTCTTTACAAGTCGGAAAGGGATCGAATGGTCTTCATTGAACGAGAGGTTTTTCGCACCCAGCGATTCGCCACCCTACCGGGCATGAATGATTACATCTACCCAATGACGGAGCATCTGCGAGCACATCGTGCGATGGAAGGATCGCAACTTCAAGAGTTGTGGGATCGAGTCAAAGCCGAAGATGAAGCCCGGCAAATGCGCCCCATTAGCCGCAGGCTGCTTGAGATGAACAGCGATGAGACTCACGAGGAATGGGTTGATACGTCGGTCAGGCTAGACGACGAGGAGGATTGGGGAGACGACTACTACGCGGAATGAATTGAAACTCGCTTTGGGTTTGAGGTTAGGGAGCAGGGAACTCATGCGCTACTTACCGAGTCGTTGTCGCCAACTAGCGCTACGTTCTACAAGGGCGCTGGAACACCAGAAACACCGAAATTCCGTCCCGGTTTCTGACCTTCCTTACAGCGACTTGAGTCGGCCTACAAAGAACCGGCACGACCCACGCATGTGGTGGCTTCTCGACTCCCACCTGCCCAATTCGTGCACGATTGAATGCACTAGACCGCTGACAAAATGCACAAAACTATGTAATTTGTGGACGTCTGCGAATGCCTATTGCCACCTCAGGCGTACGGAACCGAAGGCGGGAGGTGGAAAACGCAATTTGAGACAACACTGAATTTCCTGACTCCGTCAGTGGAGGGGACACAGACATGCGGACAACGAGTAGGCTCTCAGACGCGAATTCGCTGACGGACGAAGAAAGACTTGTTGGCATTCGTAAGCGAACGATATGGCAAGAGGTCATCGACGCAATCTATGGGTACGATTACTTCATCTCATATCGCTGGTCTGATGGTCGGCAATATGCGCTACAGCTCGCGGAGTCACTGCAAGGAGTGGGATATAATGTCTTTCTCGATTCGGAGGATTACAAGCCAGGGGAAAACTGGCGGTGGGGTGGTCAATACGCGCTTAAGCACACGTCCCGATTGGTATTCCTTGCAACAAAGGACGCAGTCTGCGACCCCCAAAAGCGGGAAGCGCACAAGGACCCGATAGTGAATGAACTTGAGGCGTTCGAGAAAGGGGGACGACAAAAAGTACGTGTCCTGCTGGATCCAATTGATGATGCAAATTGGCAAGAGTCACCGTTAGCTGCGTTCTTTCGTGGGGAAGACTTGCACCTGACAGATTTGGACCGATCTGGAGTGCAGGTGATTCAAGAACTCGACCGCTGGGCGAGTATCGACAAAAGGGAGCGTAAGCGGACGCGTCTGTTTCAAGGAATTGCAGCAATTCTGTTTGTCTTGCTTATAGTGGCCGTCGTTTTCGGGATACTCGCGCGAAGTCAGGCAAATCGCTTGAGGGTTGTCGCCGTCGAAGGATCGATTCGTGGTGGCTATGAAAACTTGACAAAGAACGACGCTGCTGCAGCTGCTGCGGACTTTAGCTCGGCATTGGAGATTGCCCCAAAGAATCAGATTGCCGCAGATCGACTTTATTCACTACTCGCTTATGGAACTTCCCAGTGGGTGCTCCAGCAACGTGTGGACATCGATTCTGGTTCAGTTGACTTCGGGTTGAGCAACGACTGGATGGAGTTTTCGGATCTAGGACTTAACCCAACTTCTGTCGAAGTTGATGACGAACCTGACAACAGCGAAGCCATTACAACAAGTCGATTCGAATCTCCGGACGGGGCATGGGGCGTCGTTTTGAATCACTATGGCGGCAACTTTCAAGCTGTACAACTCCCCTACTATGAGATTCAACTTTCCGACAGGTCGTCTTACAGTTTTGAGGAAACAAGGGAAGTGCGGGGGCTCGCGTTTGATCAGACGTCAACACTAGTGGCAGTGTCTCTCAACACGGACCAAATCTATGTCTTTGACCGTGAAGGGACAGTCGCCGAATTCGAATGTAACGGCATTGAATCCATTTCATTTGTGGGCAAGCGATGGTTGGTTTGTCGTACTGCGTCTTCGGAAATTCGGTTTGTTGACCTAATTGAGGACGACTATGTACCAATCCCATTCACTGGTTCACAGGCCATAGCATGCAAGCGGAATGATCGGCACTGGTTTGTCGCGACGAGAGAGAAGGACACCTACTCAATCTGGTCCCACCCCGTCTCATTTCAGACAATGGCGAAAGTCAGCGAGGCTGAAACCACTGGTCCGCGGAACTGGGAGGAACGCACCAAATTTGCTCCTGCACGAGGTCTCGAACTTCAAGGGACGGATGGTGAATGGCTAGTAGTTGGAAATGCTGCCAGCAAGTCAGGCTGGAACAAACTTACGCACATGCTCAGTGATGATGATGCTCGTCAGAAAGCCATGCAGGATGAGGACTTCTCCGCCACTATCGCCCTTGTGACAACTGACGCGGCAATAAGCCTTGATGGTCAGGTCATTGCCACGTCGGCTGGTCGCACGAATCCACGTATTTGGCGCGAAGGCGAGGACAAGTGGGAGACGGAATTGGAGATTGACACTGATCGGTATGTGCGTGCAGTCAAGCTTGACGAGACAGGTAGATTAGCTTTCGTGCTCTATGCAGAAGAGGGACCTGCAAAGCCAACCAAGTTCGACTTGTTCGCTGTAGACACTGGAGAACGCGTTGCGACCGACTTTTTCGCACGGACTGACGAGCTTCTTGATATATCGCAAGACTGCGAGAAAACTGTGGTACGTGTTGGCGGAACTATCGCAGTTCGTTCCTCGCGATCTACTGCCGAACTAATGTCGATACCTGCTGCCAACTCTGCGGTCTTGAGCTATGACGGAACCCGCTTGGCAACATGTACAAGCTCAGGAGTTGTGTGTGTCATTGACTTGGAGTCAGGATACACCGTGAGCGAATCATTGACGTTTCCGGTAAATTCAGGGTCCGCCAAATTCCGAGAACCGCATTTTTCTCGGAATGGCGTATTTGTGGAAATTCATCGATATGGAACTCCAGGACAGCGGTGCTCTTGGAGAGTGGGTACTGTACTTTCAAGGCGTGAGGCAATCCAACTTGTGTCGGTTGCGCGGCAATATTTCGGTATTGACGTAGACCAAAGAAAGCTAGCGGTAGAAGTCCTGCATGACTTCTCCTCGCAAGAGAATTCCGTCGTATCGGAATTGGCAATGTTTCTATTCGCTGTTGAGACTCCATAGGTTGTGGATTGATGCTTCCGCAGGATCTGATTGGATTTCCTGCTAGGTCTGCAGTGCGACTTTTGAGTGAAGCCAACCAGTGCATTGTAGGGGAATTCTTGAAGGCATTCCGTGGTACGACGATGACGGTGATTGGTCTGCTCAGCCGCCATGGTCGGCATACCCCAAAGTAGTAAGCACGCCCTACTCTCTCGATATGAGCCGCGTTACAAGGTCTTCGTTGGGCTCGTAAAGCTATTCGGATGTCTCCAACGATCGAGCGTGCGCAGGACCTTCGTCGGGGATTACCGCATCGCTGGTCGTCTAGTCCCGCGTGCCTGTGAATGCAAAGTTGATCATCACAAATTGGTTGGGGACAATCCCGTCAAATCCTCGACGTCAGCCATGTCAGCAAGCATTTTTGTGTACTTCCGCAGGTTTTGCTGCAGGGCCGACAGCTCATCGCGGAATTCCTGGCAGCGGGCGGGAATTCCAAAAGCCCCAGCCAGAGACTCCTTATGCCACTTCGCCGTGAAGGGGCGAACAACTTGGTTGAGTACAACAATAGCAATTTTTGCGAACTCATTGCAGTGCCGTCCTTGTTGTCTAAGCGTTTCTCGGGTCAGTCCGAAAAGTGCGTAAATGCTGTCAAGTGCAGCCTTCTCGTCACCATGGTCTGGTTGAAGACACTGCGTCGTGATGAAGTTCCCCACGGATAGTGGGCGCGGGTTTTGGGTTAGGTGGTTTGTTGGAACTGGGCTGGGCTTTTGTAGCCCAGGGCGGAGTGTTTACGGATGGTGTTGTAGAACGCTTCGATGTATTCGAACAGACTCAGCCGAACTTCGGAACGGGTGTGGTATTGCTCGTGGTGAATCAACTCTTTCTTCAGGGTGGCGAAGAACGATTCCATCGGGGCGTTGTCCCAGCAGTTTCCTTTGCGGCTCATGCTGCACTCAAAGCCACGTTCTTTGAGCAACTGCTGGTAGGCTTCACTGGCGTATTGGCTGCCTCGATCGGAGTGACACAGGACAGCGCCCTCGGGCCGTTCGCGAACAACGGCTTGCTGTAGGGCATCCAGCACCAATTGCGAAGTCATCGAGGCATCGACAGACCAGCCCACGACCTTTCGCGTGAACAAGTCCAGCACCACGGCCAGGTACATCCAGCCAGCACTCGTCCAGATATAGGTGATGTCACTGAGCCATACCTCGTTTGGTTTGGACGGTGAATCAAATTCACGATCCAACACATTCTGTGCGACAGGATGATCATGTTTCGAGTTCGTCGTCGCTTTGAACTTCTTCTTGGTTTTCGCGCGAATGCCAGCGTTTCGCATCAGTTTGGCCACGGTATTTACGCACACGTCGTACCCCCGATCCAACAATTCCTGATGCACCCGCGGCGATCCATACACCTGTTTTCTCTTGAGGTGAATGTCCTCGATTTCCGCCGTCAGCGACTCCGCTCGCTGGCTCGACTCACTCGCCGGCCGTTGCTTCCAGGCATAGTAACCGCTGCGTGAGACCTCGAACGTTTCGCACAGGCGCGTCACCTCAAAGTCCTCTTCATGCTCTTGAATGAACTGGAATCTCACTGACTTTCCTTCGCGAAGAAGGCTGTGGCTTTTTTTAAAATGTCTCGTTCCATCCGCAGCTTGCGATTCTCTTCACGCAGGCGCTTGAGCTCGGCTTTTTCATCTTCGTTGAGCCCCTGCGACTTCTTTTCCTTGGACACGAATTTCAGCCTCCAGTTACGAATCAAATTCTGATGCAGTCCCAAGCTGCGAGCTGCCTCCGCGAGACTGTATCCCTGCTCGGTGACCAAGCTCACAGCATCTCGCTTGAACTCTTCAGAAAACGACCGACGCACACGTCCGCCGGACTTCGACGAACTAACTGACTTGGACATGGGGAACTCCTTCCAGAGAGCATACACTCTCCATCAGGCGCCCACTATCCGTGGGGAACTTCATGATTCGCGTCAGCAACTCAATGTACATCTCCCAGGCGGCGTCACGATCTGCATCCTTGGGCTGCCATTCCATTTCGAGAAAGCCGGTCGAGATTTTCAGTCCGGTCATGCTCCACTTTTCAAGCCATTCTTTCCATTTCATGATGCGGATCTCTATTTCCATGAAGCCTCAGGTGCCATGTCAATGTGTCGGACACGTTCCAACAGTATACTATCGAGTTCGTGTCCCCCCTTCTTCAATGAGCAATTTGCTGAAGAACAATCTGTTTGGAGGTCAAGGCAAAAGTTGGCGATGATTCGTTCAATGGCCCCGGTAATGAGTCAAATCTCACTTCACATTTGAGTTATTCGCTGTTGCGAAGCAACTCAGTGAGAAAAAGTCCAGATGAGCAATGCGATAATGGCTACGACTACAAGCGCGATGCACGCCCCCTTACCATCTGCCTCTTGCTGTCTGAGCCCGTTACCCCAAAGCGAAGCCTTTCCGACGACTTTCTCAACGGCCTCTACCATGGCATGCTCACTGAATACTCCATCTAGGCGTTCAACTAGTTCTCCGTCGCGGAAGAACAGGACTGTTGGGGATTTTCGAATGTTGAAATGTGCCGCCACGGAACGATGACTGCCGATGCCCTCAAGGAAGCCGATGCAGAATTCATGGACTCCCATGGTAATCAAGGCTTTCTTCATGTCGTACGCTCGAATCCCCCAAAGGCTGTCGGACGGATCGATCGCGAAGACTATGAAGACTCCCTTGTAGTCCAGAACTTTGTCTTCAAAGTCATCATCAGTCAGCGTTGTTGTTCGCTTGTCCGGTTCGGGCTCGGACACTCGGGGAATCCGACGATGTCGTTCAACGATTGCCCCCAAACGCTCCAGAAGCCGCCCCACATGCACTTCAAAGTCGGAACCAGTATCTACCTTCAGAGCGTTACAGTCGGCGAGAGGTCTTAGCTCAACTGGCAATTCATCAGCGGTCGGCATTTTCGTGTCGTCAACGAGAATTGGGAGAATCGGGATTTCATTATCGAGTGCGAACTGTACTTCCTGCCGCACATAGTCATCGGGCTCGTCGATTCGCCGGATGCCGTTTTCGGAGAAACCCAGCCAATCTCGGCCAATTATCGCAACGATCGCACCGCAATCACGAATCGCGTCCCGGATGTAATCGCGAAATCTCACGCCAGCTGGAATTGAGTCCACGTCAAAGAAAACGAGTTGCTCACCATACTCGTTTCGCAAGCGATCGTATATCCGTCCTGCGATTCCCGATGAATCCGCCCGACGATAGGAAATGAATACTGTTCGCATGGAACCAAACTCCACGAATGAAGTGCGGAAGTGTCACTTGCTGTACATTTTGAATCTCCAGCCGGTCGTGCAACGCGAGACCCAGTCGTGTCACAATTGAACTCAATTCACTTCACGAAAGCAATGACAATTCACTTCTCTACACTGTGACTAAAGTGGATTCGGTACCGTGTGGACAGGACACCAATCGCCCCACCAATTCGAACAACAGACCATGCAAAAATAAGACACAACACTGTCCACTAAATCCCAAGCACCTCACAATCTGGTCTGGTTACCCATACCACCCGAGTAGCAACAACACGGCAATGACAAGCACAACCCAATAGAAAAGAAGAAACCGCATTTTTTCGCGACAGCCCCCCGCAGGGGTTGCCGCGTAAAAGCTCTTGTTCAGTTTCTGGACGATTGAACTTGCTCTTGCACTTGGCCTGTCGGTGAACGGGGACGCGTTACCCAACTCTTTGAATCCGCAAAGGCTCAGGCCGTGCGATTCTTGTATGATGGGTGTGGCTTCCGTCCAGTGAGTCTTAACTTGTGGCTCGACGGCAAACTCCGGTGGTTGGAGAATGATGACTCGGTCCTCGATTCCTTGCCGAACGATTTCTCGAAGTTCCCATTGCAACCCAGCGGTTGTGCCGGGAACCACAATAACTGCTGCCGCCTTCTCAATTACTTCGGAGGCGACTTTCTTCCATACGCTATCGTCGACCTGCACACTTCCAGTTGACAGCCGCATTTCCTTGGTCCCCAGTGCAACAACGGATTCATTGAGGGTAAGTGAGAGCCAATGGTCTAAGCTCACCTTGTCGAGGTGCAACCAGCGGCTAGGATGTCCGAAGTTCGAGGTGTAGTAAGGGTTCTTGAGCGAATCTTTGCCATCCAGCCAGTGAGGGCGCAAATAGAGAACGAATGTCCCAGTTCCAACTGTTTTCCTGAGCGTTTGCGCCATCAGGCCGTCAATTGTGTGCTGGGCTAGTCTTTGCCCGTAGCGATGTGCAAGGGGCTTCACCCAATACTCGAACAATCCAAGCATCGCGAAAAGCGGTATGGTTAGCAGTGCCTGGTTCAGCAGGGTGAGTCCGTAGTAAATTTGAACTCCAATACATGTCATCGCGACGATGAACGTGAGATACCCTGACGCGAGGATGAGCGCGAACGGATTTGTAACAGATACCGCGTATGGATTGCGTATTGGAACTTTCATTGAACTGCTGCCACTCGGTCTTCGCGCACGTCGACAAACATGTCTCAACAATGTAGCCTCTACTTCGTCATCTTGTGACGGTGAGACAAATCGGTCTCTTGTTTTGCGGACACTTTCTTTCTATTCGGACAGCGTGTCAGGGAGGGACGAAGTACCTTCGTTGGAGCTTGCTTGTGTTCCTGTCCTCTCTTTTTTCCAGATCCTCCTCAAACGCTTCCAATCGCTCGAAACTAGGAGTGCAACTCATGCCTGTTCGCGTACTGATCAGTTACAGCCACGGTGATTCCGTCCACGTATCAAAGGTTCTCCAACTTTCGAATGCGTTGCGCAAACACGGCATCGACTGTTGGATCGATTTGTACGAGCCAAATCCTCCCGAGGGTTGGCCATTTTGGATGGAGCGGCAAATCGAAAGTGCAGACCATGTACTCATCGCATGCTCCGAAAATTATCTCAAGAGATGGAACGGCCTTGAGTCACCTGGAGTCGGGCACGGCGTGGCGTGGGAGGCGCAACTCATACGGGCTCTGCTTATGAACCACCCTGGCCAAAATCGTAAATTCAGCCCGATCATTTTTGATTCGGGCGACATCGCACACATTCCAGACGTATTGTCCGTTTACACACGCTACGAGATCAACACATTCATCTTGGAGAATGAGAATACGTTTACCTCTTTGGTCCGTCATTTGACCGACCAAGATTTGCACAAGCCAAGCGATCTGGGGACCGTTCCGTCATTGCCGCCGTTGCAAACTATACCAACAAGTCTGGACGGCGAGCGGAGAGCGTCTGGCCTGCTAGAGTTTGGTGTTGGCCCAATGATACAGTCCATTCACATCCCGGTTGCTCTCTACCGGGTTTATGCGGAACACTTTGTGTCCAATCCGAATCAAGCAACCGTATTCTTACAAGACTGCATGAACAAGCGATTGCGGGCCAACCCTGAAGGATTCCCCGAGAGAAGCATTATCGTTCCATTGATTGAGTTGTCCCAACCCGCTATGAACCCACATGACTTTTGGGCGCGCACCATTTCAATGTCTGGTCTCAAGGGGCCCAGAACACTTGCCGCGCTGCTTACAAACGAAGCAGCGCCAAATGTGCAGCAACTCAACGAGCAGGACGCCAAATGCGTTAGCGAAGCGTTGGCACTAGCAAGAAACCCACCAATCAGATGATTACTTGGTGTCACCTGCACTGACCGACGGGCCGTTGACAGTGATAATGTCTGGGGTTGGCAAAAGCCGAGATGCAGGTTGGGATCCAATAACCGTCACTTGAACGCGCTCCCTTTCAAGCCAACGTAAGATCGACAACGCCTCGGAGAAATCGTTGAGCCGCATGAAATCAGGATGCGATTCAGCTAGAAGATTCAGCAAGGGTTGAATTGCTTTCTCCTCTTCATTGTTTCGGTGCGTTTCTCCCATTTCATCAACGTTAAACATCGTTACTCCAAAATGCGATCTATCAGGATTCTCCAGTTTAGCATCTCCGATTAAGTCACCGTTTGACCGAACCTGAATGGACCGAGTTTGGTCACCCTCGTCCTGGACGACAATTGTGGAATGCAACTCGAAGAATTGCCATGTAGGGGACTTGATTCCTGAATCCAATGAAATGTCGTGTTTGTCGGGTGATATAAGATTTGATTCGCGTAGTAGTGCTCTAATGTCCCCGAAGGAAAAATCAACCCGGATCGCGGACCAAGCCAACTGCGTTCCTTCAATTGCGGGATGCAAGACAACTCCACGCCTTCCTTCTTCAATCGCGTTCGAATAGTTCCTCCACAGCAAACCCAAATCTTTATGCTCATCGTGCAGCGGATGCTGCAAGTCATCAAATTGGCCCTGTAGTTGAAGAAATGCACGGATCCAGTCATTCCTCCTATCGTTTAACGCACTCCTCTCCGCAGCGCTTTTGGGAGTTGCAAGTGCCATTTCGACTTGGCCGGATCGCAAACGCTTCAAGTGCCCGCTCAGCTTTTCGTATTGCTCGTACTTCTCGCCGATACCTTTCTCTCGGAATAGTCGTTCGTATGCATCTAGCTCTCTGCGGGCTGTCCAATCTGCGAACGGATCCATGCTCATCAGAATTAAAGCTTCATCAAGGCGCAATTCGCACTCGAGATTCTCCTGCCGACTCAAAACTTTGGTGGCTGCGAAGAAGCTGTCCGCGAACAGCACGCGAGTGGTAGCAACCTTCGCGTCATCAAACTTCAGATACAGCCGTCCGAACCGACTGTCTTGTTCGTTCGGAAACCAATAGACGCCCAATGGTTTCACGTTCTTTGGACCACTTACTGATCCGCCAACTGAAATTCCTCTGGCGGTCTTGGATGAACGGATGGCTGTCTGATATGTTCTTGGTACTCGCTTGATCGATGAAAGAGGACCAGTTGTGTGGCGAGGTTGAAACGCCAGGGCATTGTAGCGAACGTACCGTTGGTGATTTGGCGAAAGTCCGTCCGCCCTCTGATCATTAGAAGCAACCGTGCCAAGCTTCTTGATCTCGCTCTCCTGCTGCACAACGGAGTGAAGATCGCCGCGTTTTTCCGCCTCCCGGAAGCGATTCAAGTGATCGGGCAGTTCCGATGATAGCCGGTCAATCACCTCTCGGATTTGCCGATCTTCCACGAGACTGGAATTGTCTTTAATCGTCTCCTGTAAGAGAACTCGTACGGCATCTTCGGGGGTTGGAGGCGGAGTACCAGCATCAATTAGTCGAGTGAGCGCTTGGGACGTCGATTCAGAGTCCAGCAGGATTTGATCGATTTTGGCGTTGTCAAAGCCCTCTTTACCCATCGTGGAAAGTAGAAGCGGACGAATTGCTCCTACGTGTCCACCAGCATAGATCTCAGCAAGTTTGTTGATGCCATCCCTGACATTCTCCGGCACTGCAATACTGCGCGCTGCTTCAACACTGCCAAAATTCACAACTCCATTGGCGTTGAAACCCCGAATGTCATCAAATGACGAATCCGACTGTATGGAAGCAAAACTGCCCTTTTGCTGCTGATACAGTTTTGCAAGAAATCTGTTTGCATCATCTTTCGAACTTACAAGTGCTCTCCTGTAGAGAGACTCAATCATTGAAAATGCGGAGAAATCCATTTGAAGTCTCGCGCCGTCGATCTCGCGCATTCGTTGAATTTCGTTCCCAAAGCCCAATTGCTTGAGTTGGTCTTCAGCGTTGACTGCACCGTCGTGCAGAAGCGTAGCAATGCTTCTAATCGCTTGATCCTGGTCTACGTGTACAACCTGAAGACTACCACCGTCACGTTTGGGGACGTCGCCAACTGAGGGTTCTTGAGCACACGATGTGCTTACTGCGACGATTGTCAATACGATGAATGTCGCGAATCGAATAAGACTCTTCATGGGACATGTTTTCCTTCATTTAGTGATCAGACTAAAGTTGACCATGAAAGTGCAAAGACTTATTTACCAAGATATGTGGACCATGCATATGTTCTCAGCATTCAGATTCTCAGCGGAATGTCAATTCAAATTCGAATGAGAGGGGGGATTGGGTCAAACAAACTGGATTTCGCTCAGCTGGTTTAGCGGCAGTTGTGCAGATTCAGGTTGATCGCGGAGGGGATCGAGTTCTGCGAGGCCGCCGAAGGAAATACCGGCTCTGCGTTCGATTTCAGCAATGGGCCGTTGTGCATGTTCGTGACGACCGAAGACGAATTCCTCTTCTTTGAGGAATGACTTCTGGGACATGGTGTAGCCTGTCGCACACAGTTCGCCGGTCTCGTCATGAATGAATGCGATGACCTTCCAGAATGTAATAGGAACTTTAACTCCGAATCTAATGGGATCGTTTTTGGCCAGAAATGGTCCCGTGAAGACTGAGATTTGCATTTTGTCTTTACGCGCGTTTTGAAGAGCGTAGTCTTCCAGCGCCAGCCAAATTCCGCCGTTGAATGGCTGAATTTGCGGTACGGCGTTGGTGACGTGCATGGAGTCATCGTTACCCTTGTCTGCTTCAGAGTCGGAATTGCCCCAAGCGGGGTCTTCACGGCGCGTCATGTGGCCGCGGCTAAACTTGGGCGGATTGCCGTAGCACTCTTTCATGATTTGCGCTGATTTGGGGACGCGAGGATCAAACTGCCAGCCCGATCGTGTGGTTCGCTTCGAGAGCTTGCCATCGATGTTGCAGGCACTGAAGCGGCACATGCGGCGTCCTTCGCTCATCAGCACAGAAAAGTGCTGGTAATGGAGGATTTGTTGTTTCGCTCCATCAATTGTGAACTCAAGAACATCGTCGAGATTCTTCGTAAGTTCCGGCATAGGAACCTCGAAACCATCTCCCAGGAAATCTGGCTGATATCCCTTCCGGTCACGGTAATCTTCGGGGCGGGCTTCTGTCGTGGCGAGTGCGTCGTCGTCAGCGTCGAGATTGACGACACGCGGCCCTGGCGGGGCTACGGCAGGTACATTGGCTCCGAATTGTGGATCGCCCAGTGAGATCCGAATGTTGATGGGGATTGTGGCTTCGAGGACGCCGTTCTGGGGAGATTTGAAAACGGGAGACTGAAGTGGCACGTTTGCGTTGGGGGAATTGACCACCACGCTGTGTCTCTCGACGCGTCCGGCGAGGACGTCGTCAAGTCGGCTGGCAACCACATCGACAGGAACGGCATGATTCTTTTTGAACAGCGTTCCTGCAAAATGAAGGGCAACCGCCTTTCCATCCTTGAGTGAGATGACCTGTCCACCGGAGTTACCGCCAAGCGTTGAACAGTCGTGGAAAGCACGCTCTGAAGCGGTACCCGTGATTTGCCCGGGAGCCAATCGCTTTTTGTCATAACGGCCTTTGAAGATGCGGTCCATAACATCAGGCTCTGGAAACATATCGTCACGAGCGGGATAGCCAATAACAGCGACCAAGTCGTCGACCTTTGCGCTTTCTGAAGAAAGTTCGACTGGGGATGGAATTGCCTTCCCCCCGACAGCCTCAATCCTCAGGAATGCCAGGTCGGGACCACCCCCACGTTCAATATGCATAATCTTGAATACGGGGAATTCGTGACTGAAATCGTTTCCGAACTCTTCCAGGAAATCGATGCGTGGCCTGATGGGCGCGTCATCAATTCCGGGGCGGAAAATGAATTCGCTCCCTTGAAGTTCACCAAAGATTTGGGCCACATGTCGGTTCGTGACAATGATGTCATCGCGAATGACCCAGCCCGTGCCAATCCACGTTGCTCCAGGAAAGTTTGCCAGTTCGATACGCCCAACCGATGAAATACCACGCGACAGAAGCGGCGCCGCATTCTTCAGTCGGGTCTTCCAAACCTGGCTCTCAATCTCATCAATATCAACAACTGCCGCACCCTTCTTAACGTCGAGGACAGGTCGTCCAGTCTTCAGCACAATTGTTTCACGCAGGAATTCCTCAGGCACGGAGGTACCAGGGACAGCCTCATTCGTTGCAAAGTTCTCCAGGGCACTCTCCATTTCCTGTCGAATTTCCGGGTCTGACTCAGCCAACTGTCGATAGAAACCATCAAATGATTTGCGTGGCATTTCGGTTCTCCTTCGAGAGAGAGGCTTGGGTAGCCTTGGTTGTAGAACGGAATTCAGGAACTTACTGGCATGCGCCGCAGGGACAGATCCGTTCTGCACGAACTCTGCTCCCATGACATGAACACCACAAACTGTCCCATCAGAAAGATTCATGACCGGCGACCCGGAGTTGCCCCCTAGAGTCGAACTGTCGTGGTAGATTCGATTAGCTTTGACGGACGTCACTTCGCCAATGGCAGCGCGTTTGGACGCGAAGCCGGGCCCAAACACAATGCTCAAGAACTGCTGATTGCCTCTGGGGTCTTCTAACGGATAGCCGACGACGCAGACTCCGTTGCCGACTTCGATGGGAGAATCGGAAAACCTGAACAGTGGTCGCGCGATATCGCCGGCCGGTGGTTCGATCTTCAACAGCGCTAAATCGAGTGAGCGATCGAGCGCCACCACTTCGAGAATATCGCAGACGGTCGTACCTGGTGCGCCAAAGTAGCCATCGAACTCAGCGCTAGACTGTCCAAGTTCCAGCTGACCGCTTGAAAAGCTGAGTTGGTCAACGACATGAGCCGCCGTCATCAACAGGTTTTCAGCCACCAGGAACCCAGTACCCCAGTTCGAAATCAATTTGTGCCTCGGGTCAGGATCATCAATTCGGTCAAGTCGCGCGACGCTCACTTGCTGGGCTTTGAGGATTGGCTGAAATCCTTTCCATTCAGCTGCCAGCCAGTTTCCTTGAGCGGGGAGGGGCGTAAAAGCATCCTTCCTGCAAGTCGGAGCCGGTCGCTGCAGCCGAATGGCCTGCATCAGTGCCGCCAGTTGCTGGGGCGTTGGTGGCACACCTTCTCTTAGACGATTTCTTGCCTCGTCAGCGTCGTCGCCGATCTTCTTCGGGTTCGGTCCTATAATCGCCCGGACAAACTCGTTCACCGTTTGCGACGGTGACGTGTCACCAAACGTTCGTTCAACACGAGACGACAAGTGCTTCAGTTGTTCTTGGTCCATTGAGCCCTCAGTTGTTGGGGATTAAGTCGTCGGATATTGAAACACAATTTCCGTGGAGGGATGGGTTGCAACCCCTTCTGCCTCCTCGAAGAAACGGTTGACGTCTGGGTGTTCATTGTTGGGGAAGTCAACGAAATCCATGGACGGCGTTCGTCGAATGTCGAGCCCCTGGATACGGGCGCTCACATGCACACGACGTTTCCCGCTCTCCGCTTTCCAGAATGATCCATATGTGCCAATGTAGTCGTAGCGACCGAGAACCAATTCATCTGCGATGTTAGGGGCCTCTTCACTAAAGTAGTCCTCACAGTTTTTTCGCTCCAGCTCAAGTTCTTCGAGCGTTTTCCCTGGACGGGCTGCTTCCATCAATTCCTTGATACTGAAGATCTGTAGCTTCTTCCACTTGCGGGAGCTTCGCAGCACAAAAGCCTTTTCCAGCATCTCCGAGAGTTGTCCATTCGTTTCACCGAGGAAAATGATTTCATCGTAGTCGATCAACAGTTCCAAAGGCGGAATCTTTGAGCCATTCGGCGCAACGATGGTGGCCACTGGCCCAGCTTTCTCGATGGAACGAATCGGGCAATCGGATTTCCCACTGCTATGTGACTCGACACCTTGGCTCTGTTCGGCAAGAGCCCGCTCCATGGCGTGGGCAACTCCTTTAAATGTAATCCAAGCTCCGTCATCACCTTTCTCAATTTGCTGCCGCGGCACATCGCCAGCTAAAGCCGTGACAAGCAGGTCCACGAACGTACTGTCGTTGGCCGCAGCATTTCCTGACCGGGCGGAGAACAGTCGGAACCAATCCGCCGAACCAGTCGTCGCCTCGAATTGCTGAAACCCACATTGCGACGGAAGGAGCGACTTGTCCTTCGTGCGACATATGTCGAGAAACCAGACGTGCGAACCCGCTCCAAGTCGGCGTGCCAGAACTGTGGTCAACTCCTGAATGCGAATGCACTCCGCACCAGAATCCAAATCGACGAAATCTGAGCAGAGAAGAGCATCGACATGCTCCGAACCACAGTCTCCCAGGCACATGACTCCATGTCCCGAAATGAAGACAAACAACTTTTCCGTGTCGTTCAGCCCCAGCCGCATTAACTCACGAATCGCCCGCGAGATTTCCGCCCGACTGGTGCCAAAGTTGCGATACTCATTATCGCTGGACAAACAACACACAATGTCCTCCGGCTGCACTCCCTGAAAGTCGACAAGCCACTGCCGGAATTTGAGTGCATTCTCAGTCACCCCCGGCAAAGACTTCGAAGTCCGCACCGAATCAGGATACTCCTGCACTGCTACAATCAATGCTCTGGATGACATTCAAATCCCTCGACTTACCAATTCCTTCGACTTACGCGACTTCAACACCATCGTGTTCCGGAAGTCGTGACCAATCTGCGTCATGAGTACAGATGCATCAATTGGTGACTTCACCCGAATCCAATGCAATATTGAAAACCGCCCTGTCTGATGTGTAAAGAGCTTGATCTTCGGATGTTTCGGAACTGGGGCGGTAATTGCGTTTCTCGTCGTTGTCCAAATTGAATTGCTGAACAAGTTCTCCAGACTGATACAGTTTAAAGTCTACGAGATTTCCGCCGGTCGAACGATACGCCAGAAAGATTGGATGTTGTTCGCCAGAAGTCGAGTCGAGTGGCTCTGGTACTACCACGGCGCCAGTCTTTCCGCTGCTGCTCCGACCGTGTTTGGTATTCACATAGTCTGCATGGAACAGACGTCGTTCTCTACCAGCATAGAGCTCGAAGTAAAACTCCCATTCTCCATCACTATTGAGATCATGAATGTCGTACTCGATTATCGCATCTGAACTGATGGAATCAGACTCTCTTACATTCACATTCTGCAAGAGACTGGCTGCGGTGATCGCGATGGCAGCAACAGACAAGACGAAAGCGGCGACTGCAGCCCAAGGTCTCTGAGCAGGAGGGGGAACTATGATTACCTCCGGTCGTTTGCAAATCACTGTAACGCTCTCGATCAACTTGAGCAGCGAGACGATGTCGCCATCGTTCAGATATGGCCCTATCGGCAAATTGTGTCGCCCCTCGAAATGAATTGGAAACACATTCGTTTCATACGCCAGCGACACAAGTTTATTCTGTTTGCGAGCCTCGTTGGCTTCTGCCTCGACCCATTCGGATCTGCTTGAGTTTTTGGACCAAAGTACAACAACACATGTTGCGCTGCTAAGCTCGCCTTTGATCGCAGACGAGATTTGGTCCCCGCCCCGTAGGTTGTTGTCCCACCATACCGAGAAGCCGCAGCCGGTGAGGACTTTGTACAGTTTCCCTGCATGCAGGTGATCCTCTCTGGCGTAACTCAGAAACACGTCTGCCATGTCTTTCGGTCCAAAATGTGGAGGGTTCATCGAACGGGAATGGGCAACTTTAACGCGGCTACCAAACGTCTTAGGCCTTCTGTGAAATCTCGCTCCAGGTCAACATGCACTTTGGTGCCAAGCCAACCTGGAGGTTTGATTCCCGCTTCAAGTAGAACTGGAATCGCGAAATAGTGCTTGAGTTGGTTTCGTTCTCTTTCAATCTCGTATGCTTGGTCAAGCTCGAAACCAATCCATCCGTCCAATGTGTCGATGGCATTCTGCGACATGACTACAACGAGGTAGTCAGCAGATTGTATTCCAGACTCGATATTACGACGAAGTATCATCCCGGGGTGTAGTGCGTCGTTGTCGTACCAAATGTCGAGGGCATCATCTTCGCGAAGCTGTTCCACGATCTCGTTGACTTTCTCCTTGTCACGTGATGAGTGGCTAACGAACACCTTCCGCCGATTGAGTCTTTCTTGAATTCGCTTCAACAGGATTGACATTTGGTCGTCGAAATCGTCGTCTCGTATGTCAATGTAATCCTGGTGGGCGAGCCGCGGTGACAGTTCTGTGTCATCGACTCTAACGGAAATCACCGCGGGGCCAACATGGCCGAGTTCGCGAAATTGGCGTTGAAGAGTCGACTCAACAGCGACGCCTTCTACTGCCCACTGTTCTTGTTCTGTTGCCTCTGAGCAGATGTAGACAACGACGCGGCAATTCCTAATCGCACTCTCAACTGAACTCACCAGCGTTATGCCGGAAGCGAGAGCTTCCAAATCCATCCACACATCAAGTCCGTTGTTTCGCAACCTCTCAGCGATACGGATGGCAATGGGACGATCCTCACCCGCGTTGATGACTTGCACATCTGCCTGCATTGAGCTCTCCCGCTGAAATCACTCTTGGGATGCTGTTAAAGTCATCCACTCTAGCCACATCCCAAGCACCTCACATAGCAATAATTATTTTGGGGTGGTAGGGCCAACTTTGTCAAATGTGATCGACGACGGCCGAAGGCAATCAATGGATGTAGCATCGTCGTTGCTGACGGTAAGCGACAGCCGGATCGCCCAGTGACTTGAAAGGTGGCGGGCTCATGCGAACCTGCCACCCGAGGAGAGAAGGGGTGATGGAAAGAACCAATTCCAAGTCCATGCCACACGAACGACCGTGAGTTGTCGATCACGATGCGGCGTCACGTTGATGTCGCCGCGTTATAATGTTCGCGACTTCGCAAGCTCGCAGTTGTCCCGAAGACAGTGCCAGCAAGACCTCAAACGTGTTTTCACATTTGATGAACTGTCGCAGGCGACGTCGGATCAATCGTTGTCAGAAGTTCTGCAACTGTGGCCAAAGGACGTAGAATTTGACGCCCCAACAACTACTTCAACCAAACTTCAAAGCGATCCCGAGGCTATCAGCACAAGATGCAGGTCTTGAATTGCGGCTGGGGTCCGGCACTTGAAGACGAGAAGTTGTCCGTTTTCACCATACAACAACTTGGCAGCGATGCTGAAAACGGTTGTTCCAATCTGCGGGTCAACGGCGACTCGCCACCGATCTTCCACACGCAGGCATTGTCGTAACCGTAGGCCTCGATGGTGCAGGGATTCATCCGCCAAACAAGATTGATGTCGTCAAGCGATTGGCCTGCCGGGCTTTGGTGAGCGACTACGGTTGAGCGATCCCCTTCGGTGGCCCGATGTTTGAACGTCAGGAAATCAAGTCAATCTGTACTTCAGCCATGCGGAGAGCGGCTTGATAGTAGCCGACAAAGACGGGCTTGCAGAAACTCGTTCGACGCCGGGAGCAGAGCTGGCTTACTTTGAGGTGCCCGACTTGACCGGTCGATGTATGACACTCAGAGAAAGCCACGATCGACGGCAGGTAAGTTGTCGCCACTCGTAATGAGGTCGCGTCACCGATTGCAGTACGGTACGGCTACGCCGTCAACCCTGAGAACTGCAATCTCTACAACAGCGACGGCCTTCCTGCCTCACCCTTCTGCACGCGACCGGAACTTTTGATCTTCGCCCCGAAGTTGCCGGAATGACGCCAACTGTGAGATGACGCCTGATCGGCCGTCAGTTCTAATCCTCGCTCTGAGGTGAAGTCGGAATCTTGTACAGCGTTTCCAGCCACGCGATGCCTCGATCCAGCAGCTTACCTGGCACTTCGGTGTAATGCTTGTCGGACATCTTCTTCGGTGCGTGTCCCAGGAACAGGTCTTCAAGGCTTTGAAACCGTTCTTCGTCTTTCAACAATGATGCTGAGGTTTTCTTGAACGACTTCAGTGGCTTCTTGACGCCCACCTTTTTCCGCAACCGTTCAAATGCGTTTTTGACATTGTCAGTCTTTTTGAACTTTCCATCTTCGCCAATCTGTTCGGTGCAAATCGGTGATCCGTTGGCGTTGGTAAGCACTCGCTCCGTCGACACCGAGCTTCTCTCCTGCTGCAGCAGGCGAAAGGTTTCTGTCCAAAGGACGTAGCTGACCTTTGGGACCGTCTCAAAATGGGATGTCTTGGACCGTTTCCGAATAATTCGTCCTTGTTCCCAATTCACGTCTGCAACTTTCAGGTCAGAGATGTCCTTCTGAGTCATTCCACAGTTGAGCATCAGAAGAATGTAGAGTTTCGTGCGATCCGTCGCGGCTTTGAGGAGCTGTGTGATTTCATCCGTTGTGTAAACGATGATTGCTGGCGGGTTCGGAGTAATGTTCAGAGGCCCGGTTTTTCCATCCAGAACGCGAGGGAGCGAAGGAATCTCCTCGGTCTGCCACAGCCAGCGGACGAAGGCTTTCACCGATTTCAAATAGTGTTGTGCGGTTGTGCGAGACCAACCCTTTGCCTTCAGATTGGCAAGCAAATGCGTCTGGTATTTCAGCAGCGTACTACCGTCGATCTCTGCTACGCCGGTATCTTTCCCCAGCCAGTCGCGAAAATACATGAGATGCAATCGGATTGCGTATGCCCGTCCCGCGCTGAGTTCGCCCACTTCGACTTTCTGTTCTTTCTGGCGAACGTATTCCTCAACATGAGTGTTCAGCGACGCATCTTGTAGTGCGGTGCGGCGCTCCTGTTGGCGCAGCCGATCCTTCCACTGTTCCTCCACAATTCGCTGAGGGCTTCCGTCAATTTCCGCCGCCAGTTCGGCTGCCTTGGCCGGCGTCAGGTTCGGGAGTGTTCGGAACTGGACATTCCCGTCTGCAAGATCAGCAGCGACCTGTTCCATTAAGTCTTCGGGAAGTTGAATTGTTGGAAACTTGATTTGGTCAGCGAACCATTCCGAGGCCCGCAGGGCTGTCAGCTTGGGGGCTTCCAGTTTTCTTCTGAGGTCCTGCAACTTCTCGTATGCAATGGCGGCCATGTCGAGATGCCCGTGACGATTTGACCAGGCGAGTACCTGTTCCCATTCCGAGATGGCTTCCTCGTAGCTCACCTGGTGCGCACGAGGGGCCGTCGCATCAATGCGTGACTTGTCGGACTCCCAGGCCGCGTAAGCGGCGTCATACGCTGCACGGTCGTATTTTCCACTGCCACCGGGATAGTAGTAGACTTTGTTTTTGTACTTCTTGCGCCAGCGGCCTTCACGACCATCTTTACCGGGCTGCCATGTCAGCCGAAACTTGCGTGGCATTGCTGCTGTCCCCTGCTTGACGCGGAGATACCTTTGGAGATACCTTTTTGGCGACGAATGGTACGAAAAAGGTATCTCCGTGAATTTGTAAGTCATTTTATTGCAATGGATTACAAATTCAATCTCTACTCTGGGGGTCAAGAGGTCGCAGGTTCAAATCCTGTCGTCCCGATTTGTTACCCTGAAAGGGGTTACGACAATTTCGAAAGAGTGAAATCCAGGCCGATTTGCACCAAAGTTGCACCAGAATTCGAAAATTCAGTGCAATTGAAGTCGGCCTTGAGCGTCACTTATTCTGAGGGCACCACAACATCCAGAGTTTTTCCAGCGGTCACCGCTTCGCCTTTCCTTTGGCTCCTGGAGAACTCTGTCATGCAAAATCCTCACAAGGTCAAACCGTGGTTCCGTGACCACGATGGTTGGTGGTACGTCACACTCAAAGGTGGCGGTCGCCGCAAACAGGTCAAGCTGGCCCGTGGCCGCGAGAACGAACCTGAGGCATACCGCAGGTTCTATGAAGTAATGGCAGCGGCAGGGCACATCGAGCCTTCGCCGGAAATGACATTCAATGAACTTGCCGCTCAGTTCTTGGCCTACTCTCGCGAGCAACACAAGCCGGTTACGACGAATTGGTACGTTCGACTGCTCGACGATTTTGATCAGCACTACCAGGGACGCGTCAAAGATCTGAAGAAGTCCCATGTGGACACATGGCTTCGGAAGCACACTTGGAGTGTTTCATCGCGACGTCAAGCGATCACCGCAATCAAGAGAGTGGTGAATTGGGGATATGAAGAAGGACATCTTCCGGAATATCCCGTCGGCCTCCGAAAGCTGAAGCGGCCCAAAATGCAAGAACGGGTGTAGACGCCGGTCAGAAAACGTAGCGCTGGGTGGGGTGGGTGTGACGGAGTAAAAGTGTAGCGCCCAGATGATCACTTGTTGTCAGATGTTCAGACTGTTGGTTTTCACCAATCGTTTGAAATTTCCGACAGCGAGGGACGGGTGTTCACTGATATGCAGAAGTGGGCAGAGATTCGTCGTCGTGTGTTGACGGGTGAGATCAGTAAGCGTGCGGCGTGCCGTGAATACGACATTCACTGGGAGACGCTGCAGAAGATTCTCACGCACACTGAGCCGCCGGGATATCGAAGAACGAAGCCTCGGGGTTCCAAGATTGATCCGTTTGTTCCGATCATCGAACAGATTCTCGAATCGGACAAGCAGGTTCATCGTAAGCAGCGGCATACATCGCAGCGGATTTTCGAGCGACTGCGTGATGAACACGGCTATGACGGCGGAATCACGCTGGTCAACCAAGCTGTTCGGAGTGTGAAGCAGCGTAGCAAAGAAGTGTTCTTTCCGCTGTCGCATCCGCCGGGCGAGGCGCAGGTGGACTTCGGCTTCGCCGATGTCTGGCTCAACGGTGAACTAACGAAGGTGGCTCTCTTCGTGATGACGCTGCCGTACTCGGATGCCATTCTTGTCCAGGCGTTCCCACGAGAGTGCACAGAGTCGTTCCTCGAAGGCCACGTGCGAGCCTTTGAGTTCTTTGGTGGTGTGCCGATCCGCATCAGTTACGACAACAGTAAAGTGGCGGTGGCCAAGATCGTAGGGAACCGCGAACGCGAAGTGACCAAAGAGTTCCTGCGGCTGAAGAGTCACTTCCTCTACGAAGATCATTTCTGTCTGGTGCGGCGTCCCAACGAGAAGGGCCATGTGGAACGACTGCTCGACTTCGCACGTCGTTCTTTCCTGGTGCCTGTCCCTCAGATCAACGATCTGGAACAACTCAACGTACAGCTTGCCGCGTTATGCAAAGCCGACCTGGAACGAACGCTGCGCGGTAAGTCTGGCTCCAAGCGTGAATTACTCATCGAAGAACAACAGGTTCTCAGACCGATTCCCAGCGAGCAGTTCGAGGCGAAACGACTGCAAATTGTGCATGCGAATTCCCTGTCGCTGATTCGCTTTGATCGGAACAGCTATTCAGTACCGACGCAGTATGCGTATCGGTCGTTGAAGGTGGTTGCCACGGTGAACGAAGTCCGTATTTCCTGCGGTGATGAACTCATCGCCACGCATTCCCGCTGTTGGCACAAGCAGCAGTATTTCTTTGATCCATTGCACTATCTGGGACTTCTGGAACGTAAACCAGGCGGATTCGATTTTGCCAGGCCATTCGAAGAGTGGGAACTCCCGGTCTGTTTTGGCATTCTGCGAAGACGACTGGAAGCTGAACTCGACGGCCTGGGAACCAAGGAGTTCATCAAAATCCTCAGGCTGCTGGAGCGGCATTCTCTTGCGACGCTGAAGTCCGCAGTCCAGCACGCACTGGAAATTGGTGCGAGCAGTGCAGATGCCATTCGGCTGATTCTGGAGTACCAGCAGGAACCAGCCGTTGATCTGTTCTGCCTGGATGGGCGTCCACATTTGAAGCAGGTCCGAGTCGGGAAAACCAATGTCTCTGCCTACCAATCGTTACTCACCACTTCAACCAACCTTGGAGAATTTTTTCGCTCATGAACACTTTCACCCCCGAACGAAATCCCACTTCTCACATGGGAGCGAAAGCTCCAGACAAACCGCCTCGGCGGATGAAGAAGATCGAAACGAAAAGTCTGGTGCTGCTGAAGCATCATCTCAAAGCCCTGCGTATGCCCACACTGCTCGCTGAGTGCGAGAAAGTCGCTGGTCAATGCGCGACAGACAACATCGACCATCTGGGCTTCCTGCTGAGGCTGTGCGAGCTGGAACTCATTGACCGCGAACGCCGTGCGTCGGATCGACGTCTCAAGGCGGCGCAATTCCCCAATCACAAAACACTCGACAGCTTCGACTTCCATGCTCAACCTTCGCTCAATAAGTTGCTCATCACTGAACTGCTGCGGGGCGAATACCTCGACAAGAAAGAGAATGTGCTGCTGGTCGGAAATTCCGGCACAGGGAAAAGTCACATCGCCACGGCATTAGGAATCGCAGCCTGCGGCCAGGGCAAGCGCGTCAAGTTCTACCGCGTGACGGAACTCATCACGCTGCTCTTGGAAGCTCGTGAAGAACGCGATCTCGTAAAACTCAAGAAGCAACTCTCCAAACTGGACCTGCTAATCCTGGATGAACTCGGCTACGTCCCGGCAAGCAAAGTGGGAGCCGAGTTGTTCTTCGATGTCATCAGCACAGCCTATGAGCGGCTGAGTATCGTCATTACAACCAACCTGCCGTTCGAACATTGGACCGAGGTGCTGGGCAGCGAACGCCTCACGGGAGCCGCTCTGGACCGCCTGACACACCGCTGCCACATCCTCGAAGCCTCCGGCGAAAGCTTTCGTCTGCAAGATGCCAAGCGACGGAGGACAAAACGCTCAAGCTCCAGCCAGGCAAAAACGAAATAACCAGTGACCACCAACCCGGCCGAGACGCTCACATCCCTCCGCCGGGCTCTTTGTTGCCAACCAGCGCTACGTTTTTCGCCCACCCAGCGCTACGTTTTCTAACCGGCGTCTACAACTGCGTGATGCAGGCTACGAACTGGAACTTTTTGGTGATCCCGATCCAAAAGGATACGCAACTCACTGTAGTTGGCATGCAACTCGCGATGGCGTAGTGCTAAAGGCAGGCAACCCGATTGAATTGCTGGGGCTGGCAAACCTTCATCAGAATGCAACGAAGCCTATTGGTGAAACCTATTGGTGGCGTGTCGATGGCCCGAACCTTGTCTCCGAGCTAGAAGACATATGGTGGCGTAGGTGGCACGGCGACAAACCTCGCGGCCAACTGAATTGATGCCGTCGCGGGGTTAGCCCGACCGACTTTGTCGGTCGGGTCGCAAAGCGACAAGATGTTCCCTCGTGTGCGGCCCCACGGACATAAGAAACGTCAGGCGACCTAAAGTACAAATGAACGAAGATACCCTCCTTCAGGAAATCGCCGACGTGGTCCAGATCCTAAACGCCGCTGGCGCATCTTGGAATTGGCCGGTGGATCAAATTGGCACCATTGCCCTGCGGAGATGGAATTCCTTTCCTCGACGCAACAAATCCAAGTCGCCGACGCGTGATGACCGCATTCGCGATCTCATCAAAGGCTTTCAAGCACACTTTGAACCTGACATTCCATACACGCACGTCGACGACTGGCGAGCGATTGTGGAGCCCATCGTCGACGTGCTGGAATTGAATTCCAAATAGCCGGTTAGCCCAACCGGCTTCGTCGGTTTGGTCGCGGGCGGCTCCTGCTGCTTCAACTCCATCCGACAATTGCACCACATGACCAAGCCTCTTGTGCCTGCGGCACCCAACTGCCCTGAACGGGCAGATGGGCCACCCAGCGAAGAAGAACCACTGAGACACGGAGGGCACCGAGCTTTCTTCGTGGTCTCGTCACCGGAACAATTCTCCGCGTCCTCCGTGCCTCGTTGGTTTCAATTCTTCCTGAGGAGAGTAACCCGATTCTGTACGTTAGCTCGCGGCGCGATGCCATCACGCCGTTTGTGAACGAAGTTTCATCTTGCAGTATCAGCACGACAAAATCGGCTGGCTCCTGAGATGTTCGTCTGGCTTGATTCCCGTGGGAGAATTGATCTGCACCCTGGGGCTTCCGGTCGATATGGTTACTTCATCACTCCAAATGTGAGACTTCAAAGACAATTTGGCACACCGAAATGTTCTGGCAAATACTAGCCTGGATTTGGGCATCACCCACAACGTTTTTAGCGTTGCTGTTGGGGGGCGTCAGCATATTGGCGGGTGCTAAGGTGAGGCGCGTGGGGCATACCGTTGAGTTCTACGGCGGGCTGATTACCTGGCTGCTGAAGCGCACTCCCATTGGCGCGGCCGCGATGACACTGGGGCATGTCATTATTGGCTTGGATGCGGAAGTGCTCGATCGCTGTCGGGAGCATGAGTGGGTGCATGTGCGGCAATATGAACGCTGGGGACCGCTGTTTCTCCCCGCGTATTTGGGATGCTCCCTGTACCTCTGGCTGGTGGGACGGGATGCGTATCGCGAGAATCCCTTTGAAGTCGAAGCGTACGAGTCGGACCGTCGGCGGGCTCAGTTAGAGAGTCCCTGTGATGGGGAGTGATTGCGGAAGGCAGGCACGATTCAGTTGGGCGAGTGAAGTCCGTGGACTACAGAAATGGTGCGTTACGCAAGTCGTTCAGTGTGACATGCAGCCTGATGTGTTCGTCAGGTCGAACGAGTGAACATTTCGTTTCGTCCCACGGCGACTTGCTTCACGGCACCCTACGATGGTCACGAATGCATCGGCCTACTGCGGCAGCGACGGGAATTCGGCCTGCGTCTGCTGGATGGGGCTTTCCACCTGAGCAAGTGCTGTATTTGCCGACTGACTGATTTCGGGATGCGACGTCGCTGCGAGCCGTCGTAGTTCGGGAGCAACGGCGCCGGCGTCGGTTCCCATATCGCCGACCAGTTCAATGAGCGCGACCACGACGTTGGCGTCCTGCTCAGACTGCAGATGAGCGGAAATCGCTGGAAGGTGTGCAACCACGCCTTGTGGGCGAGTTCGCAGATTCAACGCGGCGATGTGACGAAGGCTGGTATCGCTGGAATCGAGCAATTGAATGAGCGCGATCACCGCCTGATCAGCCTGCTCGTCAGTGAGGATAAGAGCCGAAGCAATGTTGGCCCGGACGAATTCCGAGGGGTCATTCAAAGCCCCAACCATCTCGCTCGCGTGCGGGGCGAATGTTTCAGGGCCCAGCAGGACGAGTGACGACGAGGCGATTTCCCGCACCATCGGTTCATCGCTGTTCAGTCCACGGACCAGTACAGGAGCCGACCGTTCCGCCAGTTCAATGAGCTGCTGATGCGCGGCGTCCCACTCTTCTGAGGAAACGTTGGGAGTGGTCAGTTTCTCGAACGCGGCCAAAGCGGCAGGATCGAGTGGTTCGGCGACTTCGACTGTTGCGCTGGCGACAGTCGTCTCTTGGACGACGGTCTTGACCGGTTCAGCAGTGGCTTCTGCGGCAACGGGTTCAGAGGCGGAAGGAGCCTCGCTCACCGCCACGGGATCGCTACTGCAACCGGTCATCGCGACCAGCAGCAATGTGCTGGCAGATGCAGACTTCAGAAGTTTGGCCCATGAATCCGTTCCGTACGTGAGGCGCATGACCTCTCCCCGTCAGCCATGTCAGAAAAATCGGTCCGTCTGAGTGAGTATCGGCTGTCACGGAAATTGGAGTTGAGACTCGACGCCCGCTGCAAACGGAAAGACCGAACCGAGCAGAATGTTCAGCACAATCATCGCAACCTGAACAGTGCTGTTAAGAGTTTGATGCGCGTGTCGCGTGAGGCTTCAGACGCTCGCTGTCACCGAATTGTGCCTAAGGCACGCTGATTTCTTCAGTTGCAGCAATGTGAGGGAGTGCCGGTTGTAGCGATTATCCCAATGGCATGGGAAATGCCGGTTAGTGGAATTGCCCCGAATCTCGGGGTGGCGAAGATTTGGCAAATCAGTCCGATTTACCGGATTACGCCGGAAGTCATGGGGTTTCGACGCTGTGTGACGCCAGCTTCGGCCTTGTGAACTCCTGATTGTCGCTTCGGCGGTAACGGAATTCGACTTCTGCTTTCTGTGTGTGAGGGGCGGCCCGGTGGGTCGCCCCTGTGATGACAAAGCCGCTGGGTGCTCAGGCATTATGCGGAAATCAATACGAAACATTTGAACAACAACGTCGGCAGGAGAGCCCCTCAACCTGTCCGCCAGACCGGCACTGCTGACCATATTCAGGCTCAACCTGCGAGTGATGTCGGTCATCCACAAATGAGGGAACAGAACAAAGGACAACAGACATGCTATTAATTCAACAACTCTTGCACGACGAAAGCGGTTTTGTGGTTTCTGCAGAACTCGTTCTGGTAGCGACCATTCTCGTCATTGGACTCATTGTGGGTCTGAGCGAGGTGCAACACGCCGTCAACTCCGAACTCAATGACGTTGCCGACGCCATTGGCTCACTGAACCAGAGCTACTGCTTCTCGGGATTCAGCAAAATCGATGGTCGCACCGTTCACGCCTACACACGCGGCAGCATTTTCGGTGATGTCGTCGACACCTGTGACAACAATCAGTGCGACATTGCCTGCGATATGCCAACCCCTGAAGGTTGGAAAGGTTGGGGCGGCGGATCGGGCGGTGGCAGCTTCGGCGGTGGTGGTGGAGGCGGCGGCGGTCACCACGGCGGCGGTGCTCACGGTGGCGGTGGAAATCATGGTGGAGGTGGAAACCACGGCGGCGGCAACCACGGTGGTGGACACAAGTAGGTCCAATCGGGTCTGACCCTGAATGCGACACGGTTGTATCGCAACGGAAAGTGGGTATTGTGCAGGTGGCACTCAGTTCGAGTGTCACCTGCTTTTTTTGTTGAACCTACAGAACCGATGTCCGAAGTAACCCGACTGCAGAAAATCGAGAGTCAGCTGGCCCAGTCACCCGACGACCCGTTTCTCAACTACTGCCAGGCTTTGGAACTCGGCAAGGCCGGACAGGTCGACGCCGCCCGCGCCGCGTTTCAACGCGTGCAGTTGCTGGATGCCAAAGATGTCGCCGCGTTCTTCCAGGAAGGACAGCTCCTCGCCCGTGTGGGACAAACAGATACTGCCCGCGAGGTTTTGCAGTCCGGCATGGCACGGGCGCGAAAAACGGGGAACAGCCACGCGCTGGGTGAGATGAACGCGTTTCTGGAAACGCTTGAGTAATCTGAGTCTCGTCTACTTCTCCGACCGAGGTTGCTTCTTCTGACGTCCCGGTTGATGTTCGTGGGCTGCGAGTTCGGTTTCCATCCCTTTGTCACCCTGCTGTTGCATCCAACCTTCCAGTTGCGTGGCGAGGCGGGATTTGATGTCGGCGAGGGCGGGGTCGGTGGCCAAGTTGTGTTGTTCCAGCGGATCTTGTTCGAGGTCGTAGAGTTCTTCGCCGGGCCTGTGAAACAGCCATTCAATCCTGGCCGCCAGTTGGGGATTGTTGACGGCATCATCCTGCCATGATTTGAGGATGGGTGTCTTGTGGATTCCGCCAATCGAGTACGTGTTGTCCGGTGCCAAATTCCGAATGAACTTGTAACGACCGTCGCGCACGGCACGCATGGGATACGGCATTTCGTAGCCGTTGATGCCGACCGTGGTGTGCTGTGCGAAAACGTACTCACGAAACGTCTGCTCTTTTCCGGTGAGCAGGCCAAGCATACTTTTGCCATCAAATCCTGTGGCGCCGTTTGCATCTGGGCAGCCGACGTCGATGCGGTCGGGATTAATCCCTGCTGCATCCAGGAATGTCGGAGCGACGTCGACGTACTGTACGAGCGCCTCGCTGGTCGACCCTGCCTTGATATGTCCCGGCCAGCGCGCCAGTGCGGAAACACGAATTCCGGTGTCGTAAACACTCCACTTGCCTCCGTAGGGGAAACTGCTCCCCTGCTCACTTACGAACAGCACCAGCGTGTCGTTTTCCTGTGAGGTCTCTTTCAACAGCTGCATCAACTGGCCGACCTGCCAGTCAAACTGATGAATTTCGGCGTAGTACCTTGCCAAATCCTTTCGCGTGACTTCGTTGTCGTGCAGGTATGCGGGCACCTTGAGTTGAGCGGGATTGTGCAAATCGTCTGGACCGCGATTCCACGGGCTGTGAGGATCGTTCGAGGCATACACCAGTAACCACGGTTGGTTCTCATCGCGGGTGACGAATTCTCGCGTTGGTTCAAAGTCGTCAAGCCCAGACTTTTTCTCATTCGGGCCGCCTTTGGCGCCGAAGTGCTCATACGGGAAAGACGCTTTCGGCCCGACGTGTTCCTTTCCCTGCAGTGCGACGCGATACCCTCGGCGTTTCAGCATGGTGAACAGGCTCTTGGTACCCGGGGACACCTGCGTGTGATTTGGATAGGCACCGCTCCGCATGTTGTAGAGCCCCGTGTACAACGCATGACGCGACGGCGAGCACGTCGTTGCTGGAGTGAACATTCCTTTCAGGAACATTCCTTCCGTCGCGAGCTTGTCGAGATTCGGGGTTTTGGCATCGGTGTTGCCGGCAAAGCCAAAGTCGCTCCAGGTGGAGTCGTCGGAAATAATCAGGAGGAAGTTGGGCCGATCATCTGCGAGAACGTGAGAAGTCAAAAACAGGACGCAGGCGAGTGCGGTGTACAGCTTGAATTTCATTGGTCGACACTTTGAAGAATCTGGTGAGTGCGAAGTGACCTGAAGCGTATCAGCCGCGTCGACGAAAGTCATTCGCCCGGAACATTTTACCAAAACTCCACTTCTCCAGATTCAGCCGGTCGCATGATCGATCAAAACTGCATAACGCGGCGAGATTTCATGAGCGCGGCCAGTTTTCTGTCTGGCAATCTGTTTCGCGTCTCGTACACTTCATTCCCCTGAGCCTGGATCATTCAATACTTGTGTCGGGTGTGTGGAGCAAGTCACCGTGTGATGGTGGGTTACGTCCGCAGTTCAGGCGTTATGCAAACAGAACCCGCTACGAAAGATCAGGGCTCCTACCGACAGGATTTACAACATGGCTGACATTCAAGGGCATTTGCTCGCCCATCCGGAAGACCAGTACGCCATTGTCGTTGCTCGATTCAACGATTTGGTGACCGGTCGGCTGCACGATGGTGCCGTCGAAACGCTCAAGCGGCATGGCGTTGCGGAACAGAACATCACTACGGTTTGGGTTCCTGGTTCGTTTGAGCTCCCGGTTGTTACTCAAAAACTCGTGGAGTCGGGAAAGTATGCCGCCGTGCTGGCCCTGGGTGCGGTAATTCAAGGTGAGACGACGCACCACGACTACATCAATCACGCGGTCGCTCAGGGGCTCATGCGTGCTGGTCAGGCGAGTGGTTGTCCCGTATTGTTCGGCGTCTTGACCTGTTCTACCATGGAGCAGGCCTTGAATCGTGCTGGCGGAAAGGCCGGGAACAAGGGGCATGAAGCCGCCATCGCCGCAATTGAAACGGTCGATGTGTTGCGACGCATTTCCTCCTGACGCGTTCCGCTGTTTCTATTCATTTCTTGTCGTGCCGATTGTCGCGCGACACGGTTTAATTTTTATTCAAGAGGTAGCGCATGGCTCGGCGCAGTAAAGCGCGCGAAGTCGCACTGCAAATGTTGTATTTGATCGACGTCAACAACGACGTCGACGGTCGTGCCGTCAAGGAATTGATCAATGAACGTTTGAAGGATAACGACCTGCGCGAACTTGCCTGGTGGCTGTTTTCCGGTACGGCGGAGCACCGCGCACAGTTGGATGAACGCGTTCAGCAAATTGCGGAAAACTGGAAGCTGGACCGCATGCCTCCGACCGACCGCAATATTCTGCGCGTCGGCGCCTTTGAAATGGTCCACATGGACACCCCCGCCAGCGTGGTCATCGACGAAGCTATCGAACTGGCCAAGAAGTTCGGTACCAAACAGTCCTCGCAGTTTGTGAATGGCATTCTGGACAAGCTGGTTCCCGAAGAAAAACGCCGACGCATTCGTCGCCGTCCACGAGCTGATCAGGAGTGATTGCTTTCCTAAGCGGCGAGTGGTCTGAAAACAGGTCTCAATGCAAATCCAATAGTTCGTGAAACGTGAAGCGACCAATCAGTTCCCGCCTTCTGCAATTGGAGTCGCAGTTCTCCTGCTGATTTCGTTGCTGGGAACCACGCTGCACGTTTCGACGGTTCTGGAAAGTCCGGTGCTGTCCGGTCCGTATATGGGAACCGGTGCCTGGCAACGGGTCGTGGAGTTTCTGGGCGGCGAGATTCAGGTGCGGGGTGACTCCCTATCGGGGCTGGTTCCTCTGATGCCCATTTTCATGGGAACGCACACTTTCATTGCGATGGCGATATTCGTTTGCGCGTGGCGTATTCGACAGCAATCTGAGCTTGTTTGGATTGATGCGTTGCTTGAATCGGGAGCAGTTGTCACGAGCTGGTGTTTGTGGCCCGCCGTCTGGGCGGCACTTTGGATGGTCGCCCTCCTCACAGGATGGGAGTCGGGCATACGATTGCTCGCCGGCATTGAACCGATCTCCCTGGCATTCGTCGTGGGTGGTATTGCGCATGCGGTTCTGTTTCCGGCCAATATGAAACCAGACACGGGAAGCAAACAGGTGAGTGCATCACCGACAGTGTCTCGTGGTCCCGCATTGGCGCTGAGCGGCATGATCGCGGCCTATGTGGTCATCTTCTTCTGGATGAACTGGGGCTTGTGGTCGAGTCTGCGTTTGCCGCATGGCGACTCGGCCATGTACGAAGAGCACCTGTGGAATTTCACACACGGTAAGGGATTCCGCAGCTATCTTGATCAAGGGCTGTTCCTCGGCGAGCACATTCAGTTTGTGCACTTGTTCCTGATTCCCGTCTATCTCGTTTGGCCATCACACCTGTTGCTGGAAGGTTGTGAATCACTCGCGTTGGCTTTGACGATCATTCCCATCTACCGCATGACGCTGCGACACACGAACAGTCGTGCAGCCGGATACCTGTTATCGGGAGCGTTTCTGTGCTGGTTCGGCGTGCATTATATTGACATTGCCATCGACCTCAAAACGTTTCGCCCCATTGCCTTTGGCATCCCACTTATGATGTGGTGGCTCGACGCACTCGAAACGAAACGCTGGAAAACGTCGCTCGTGCTCCTTTTGCTATTGCTCAGCTGTAAAGAAGATTTTGCCATTGTCACGGCACCGGTGGGATTGTGGCTCGCTGTCACGGGGTGGCGATCACCCAACGCAGAAAACGACCGACGTTTTAGAATGGTCTTCGGTCTGGCCCACGCCGCGCTGTTGACTGTCTACCTCGTGCTCGTCGTTAAGCTGTTCATTCCCTGGTTCCGTGACTGGAAGACGGTGCACTACACGGCGTACTTCAACGAGTTTGGAAACACGCCGCAGGAAATTGTGCTCAACATGCTGCAGCATCCTGTCAGTACGACCGGGAAAATCTTCGGCGCGAGCGGCATTGTGTATTTGCTCTGCATGCTGCTGCCGCTCGGTTTGCTGCCACTCCGCTCAGCCGGACGACTGTTGACGGGTTTTCCGCTGTTTCTGACGCTCTGCCTGAATCAGTTGGTGAAAGATATGCCCGGCCCGTATCACCACTTTCATGCGCCGCTCATTCCCATTCTGTTCTGGGCTGCGGCTACAGGACTGGGAACTCAAAGCAAGCGGTGGGATGCACTGCGAACCAGAATTTGGAATTTCGTCTGGCGCACGAACGTTCCCGCTACCGCTCCCTCACCCGTGAGTCTGTCGCGGTTCGCCTTGTTCTGCTCGGTGACAACCGCAGTTGTGTTCAGCATGTCCCCAGTCGGGCTGAGATTCTGGGACAGCAGTCGGATTCATTACTGGAAAGACCTGTACGTCCCGGGAGAACGTGCCGTGCAGTTTGAGAAAATCGCACCGCAAATCCGCCCCTCCGACCGCGTCGCCTCGACAGATTTCGTTCATCCCCGCTTCACGCACTGCGAACGGTCGTACGACTACAGTGATTACCCCCGAGCAGTTGCTAACTACGAAGACCGCGTCCCCGATGACACAACAGTCATTGTGCTGGACACACAGCATCCCTACAGCCGCATTCGCCGTATTGATGACCCGGAATACCCCATTCGCGAACTGGTCAACGAACCAGACGAATGGGAAATCGTTCCCGATGAAACGAACGGGTATTTCATTGTGCTTAGAAGAAAATCGGCGAAGGCTGAATGAGTTTATAGACACGCTTGGCAGCCATTGGGTGTGCTGGGTAGTCTTTCAGAGGAAGCACACAAAACACGACACCACTGGAATTGAAAAACCGCTATGTGGCACTCACTTGGACCTGTCGACTCATTCCCGAATAACGAAGGCCGCGAATGCACAGTGGCCGACCGAATTGTTGCCGTGTTCCGTCAGGAGAACGAGTTCCGCGCCATCGACGGCATTTGCGCCCATGCGGGCGGACCACTGGCCAAAGGCACGCTCCAAGGCGGCATTGTCACCTGTCCGTGGCACGGATGGCAGTACGACATCACCACTGGGCAGCACTGCTTGACTCCGCAAATTTGCCAGCAGTCATTTCCGTGCAAAGTGGAAGATGATCAACTCTGGGTTGAGCTGTAGGTTTGCGAGTCACGGGAAGCTTCAAAAACAAAAACAGGCGGACTCGAAGGTCCGCCTGCACGTTCTAATTTATTGTGGTGTGTTACTCGACTCGTTCGGAGAGGAGTGCGTCGCCCGATCCGTAGTCTTCGACGATGTCCATTTCGACTGTGAATTGTTCGTATTGGACGGTGCTCGTCGTTGTCTGACGGGTACTGGTTGTTGACAGGCGTAGATCGAGCTTCGATTTCGTCTGCACTTTCAGTTCGACGAGTCGGTAGCGGCGGAACATGAAATCGTCGGCCTCGGTACTTCCGCAGAGCGTGTCAATCTCTTCGTCATAGCCGCCGTCGAGGAAGTCGTTCCCAGCGTCACCTGCAAGATAGTCTGCTCCGTCTTCACCATAGAGTTCATCATCGCCCTCGTCGCCGTACAACTCGTCATCGCCGTCTCCTCCGAAGAGTCGGTCGTTGCCTAATCGACCACGAAGAATGTCGTTGTCCTCATCCCCTTCGATGTAGTCGTTACCAGCACCACCATCAAGGTCGTCATCGCCTAGACCGCCGAACAGGTAGTCGTTATCGTCATTGCCGTTTAAGTCGTCATGATTGTCGAAGCCATAGAGATAGTCATTGCCGCGACCGCCACACAGGACGTCACGACCTGCCCCTCCATAGAGGTCGTCATTGCCTCGCTCACCGTAGATGTAGTTGGCAATGTTGCTACCGGCATCGAAGTCCGCTCCCCAAACGATATCGTCGCCGCTACCGCCATTCAGATGACAGAAACATTGGACATCGGTCACGATAATGATGTCCTGTCCGCCATAGCCTTCGATGCCGAGGTGCTCTTCGGTATCTGGACGAACGTCAAACTCATGATGCTCAACGTCGCTGGCAAGTTCGGCGAGCCCGTCAAAACCGTAAATCGAAAGTGCAAAGTTTAGTTCCCAGGACGTCAGGTCGGGAAAGTCTTCCCAGTCAAACTGCAGTACATCCACTTCGTACTTGTCGTCCACTCTTTTCACAATGCAGACGTCGTGGCTCGAAGCGAGATAGACGTTCATTTCATGGTAAGTAATGCCTTCGAATTCGATTATGTCTGAGTTGAATTCGACGTTTGCATCCACGAGAGTTGGGGCCGCCAACGTCAGAAAAAGAAACGCGAAGGCCAGTTGAGTTCGTGACATGGTCATGGCCGTGTACTCCAGAGTGTTGAGTGAACGTTTTGTGAACACCCACACAAGCGTGAGAACTCCTGAAGCGTTACAGCCTTTTTGAGACTTCCTGAGAAGAAAGGCTCAAAATGCTTCCCGGCGGCCCGGCGGGGGCTTTGCAAGTGCCCTTTCCCCCTTGAGTTACTGCAGCTGGATCAATCCACTGCAAACAACTCTTCCCGTTGTTATTCGTCGTCCGTACTCAGACTCAGCAGCCCCAAACCGGCGTAGACTTTGGGATCAACGCAGCGGCGTTTGGTGGATTTGCGTTTGAGCCACTGCCTGGCTTTGGATTTGGGGACGAGGTGGACTTCGATGTCTTCAGAGGCGTCACCGCCACCTTTCCCTTTCTTGTAGCATTTCCGGGCCACGAAGAAGCTGAGCATTTCCGTCGTCATGCCCGCAGAGGACGGCCCGGTGAAGCAGTATTCCCAGTCGTCTGAAACATAGCCAGTCTCTTCCAGAAGTTCGCGCTGGGCTGCGGTGAGTAGTGACTCCTCTTCCTCGCCCGTGATGTCACCCGACAAGCCGGCGGCCCAGTCGACAACGCGTTTGTTGATGGGCGGACGAAACTGTTCAGTGAGGATGAGTTCGTCCTGCTTGGTGACTGCAACCACAATGACGACGCCACTACCGCGAACGCGCGTGGCAAACTCCCATCCGTTGATGGAATTGAGGCCTAAATGCTTGCCCGTGTAGAGTTGCTCGACGTGCCGACGTGCCATGATGTGCCATCAGTTCAGATTGGGAAATGCTATTCAATTCACAATCTGGCGGCTCAGCAGCCAATTCGCAACTCATCGACCCAGCAATCGAGCAAAATGCTGTCCTCGTCTGACACAACCGTTGCCTCAGGTCGACTGGCCGGGAGCACGACGGTCTCGCCGAGCTGCAGCGAGCATTCATCATCATGGGTGGTCACGGTCGAACTTCCTGCCAACTGAATGAGCACGTGCGGCCGGTTGTCATCAGCCGGTTTCCATGCTTTCGCAGCCACGTGCCTGTCCACGACAAAGTGCTGAGTTGCCACGAGGCGCTGATGACTTTCATCACCGTCAACGATGATCGGCGTCACGGGATTGACTGGCCCCAGATTGAAATTCGTCGCTTCAAGGGCCAGGTCCAGATGCAGCTCACGCGGACGCCCGTGTGCGTCGACCCGTCCCCAGTCGGACAATCGATACGTGACGTTGTTTGGCTCCTGCACTTCGGCCAGCAGCAATCCCTCACCAATGGCGTGAACGGTTCCGGGCAACAGGGAAATGCAATCCCCTTTCTGAACTGTGTAGCTGTGTAAGCAATCGACAATTTCCGGGCCTCGGGCTGCCTCGCGAAGTGTTTGAGCATCGACGCCTGGTTTGAGCCCCGCGTACACGCGGCTGCCGGGATCAGCCTGCAGGACGACCCAGGTTTCCGCTTTGCCGGTTGTCACTTCGGGGCGTCGACCTGCCATGGCGGCGCTGGGATGTACCTGAATCGACAGCCGTTTACTGGCGTCGAGGAATTTGATGAGGAGGGGGAACCGTCCAAAACTCGCCTGGCTTCCCAGCAGGGTGTCGGGGTCGGATTCCACAAGCTGTCGCAACGACGTTCCAGCCAGACGACAGCGGCTGACAATGGAAATATCACCCGGCAGATCGGCAACATCCCAGGATTCCGCGTAGTCGCTGTCTGGTCCCAGCGGCTTATTCAGGACAGACCGCAAGCGCCGTCCGCCCCACAGGGCGTGCTTCAGAATCGGATGGAACTTAAGCAACTGCATGGAAATGGATTCGTCTCACAGCCCGACACCGCCGACGAGGAAAGTCTAAGTTGGCAACCCGTTCCGTTGCAGCATCAAAACCTGGAATTTGGCGAATCAAGACTCGTTCGCCATCCTAGTCCCGTCTCAGACTGCAGCGTTTTCATCCAATCGTACAGTGCCCGTTGCCTGATCCATTCCAGCTGGATGGAGTGTGCAGGAAATCTGCGACTGTTGCCTAAACGCAACAATCCCAGGCGCCGCAAGTGCGATGCCTGGGATTGTTCGCTATTTCAGCGGTACAAGACCGATGCTAATTCTTAGCGAGTGCCGGAGCCGCGACTGAGGCTCCATTTTCGTCGGCACAGCTCACCTTGAGGTGCGTTGGGCCAACATTAATGCCAGTCTGCACGCTGACATTGACGTCGTTCTCTTCTTCAAGGTTCGTAATTTCACGACGCTTCTTGTTGATGAGGTAGTCGGCCACGCGCTGGTGCAGTTCGAGCTTGACGCTTTTCACCTTCGGCAGCGACGAGGCAGTCATCAGCGCTCGCATGACTTCAATGGCCATGCTCTCAACGGTCTTCACGTGTCCGGTCCCGTTGCAGCAGGGGCAGTCCTCGTAAATGCTTCGTTTGAGCGAAGGACGAATGCGTTGCCGCGTCATTTCGATGAGACCGAACGGGCTGATCCGCAGCACCTTGGTGCGGGCCCGGTCACGGGCGACGCAGTCGCGAAGTTTCGCCTCCACCTTGCGGCGGTGACGTTCGTCGCGCATGTCGATGAAGTCGTTGACAATCACGCCACCCAGGTCACGCAGTCGGATTTGCCGGGCAATTTCCTCGGCAGCACGCATGTTGACCTGGAACGCGTTTTTCTCGGCGTCGTCATCACCACGGTACGAACCGCTGTTCACGTCGATGGCGACGAGCGCTTCGGTTTGATCGATGACCAGCGAGCCGCCCCCTTTCAGCGGCACCCGACGCGACTGGATTTGATCGATTTTCTCTTCAATGTTGTACTTGGCAAACAGCGGTTCTTTGCCGTCGTAAAACTTAATGCGATTGACATTCTTGGGCATGACGACTTCCATGAAGTCCCGCGCCCGTTCGTATGCTTCTTCTTCATCAATCCAGATTGCGGAAATTTCATTCGTGTACAAGTCGCGGATGGTCCGCGTAATCATGTCGCTTTCTTCGTAAATCCCCGAAGGAGCCGGGGTCTTCTGCAGGCGCTGAACAAGCGTTTTCCACAGGCGGGTCAGGTAGTTCATATCCCGCTGCAGGTCTTTCTCAGATCGATCGACACCGGCGGTACGAATGATGAAGCCGAGACCTTCAGGTGGTTCCAGTTCGCGCAGAATGCGACGGAGATTTCGGCGGGCGTCTTCATCAGCAATTTTTCGGCTGACACCGACCCGGTTCAAACCAGGCATGAGCACCAGGAACCGGCCCGGAATGGAAATGTAGGTCGACAGCGTCGGACCTTTGGTGCCAATTCCCTCTTTGATGACCTGAATAAGAACTTCACTGCCGCGCTGGAAAATGTCCTGAATGGGCGGCTTGTTTCGCGAGGTTCGGTCGTTGAGCTTGCTGTTGCGTCCCCGTTCGACCTCGGCACGTTCGCGGTCGTTCAGTAAATGCTTGTAGTACTGATACTCGACGTCGCTGACGTGCAAAAACCCGTTGCGACCTACGCCAAAGTCGACAAACACCGCCTGAATGCTGGGCTCGATGTTGACGACTTTACCTTTGTAGACATTGCCGACATAACTCTCGATGCTCGTCCTTTCGACGTACAGTTCTTCGAGAACACCATCTTCCACAATGGCAATGCGGCTTTCCTCCGGCTGGAGGACGTTAATGAGTACTTCCTTTTCCATAATTCCCTCTTCGTTTGCTGGACGAACAGGGACTCAAGCGTGGCAGAATTGCTTTCACTTCTCCGGACCAATAAGGCATTGGCCTGTCTTCCTGAACGACCATTCACGTCGCCGGAAGTGTCGAACTCCGCGTTTGGCCGAAGAGAGAATGCACGTGTTTCAGCGTGCTTCCAGTTGGGCCAGATACTCGCCAGGCGTAAACTTTTGCCGACGAATTGCCGCGGGACACCGTGAGCGCGCAGCAACGAAGAGTTGGTTGCACGGCAAACGTGCCAACCAACATCGCGTGCCTGCCTTCGCTTCACGGAAGGAGAAACCACTTGATGTACCCTGTTCGAAAATTGTCGAACGTATTTCCAATTGGCCGCTTCAGAACGCTCTGAAGCGACGCTTCGGGAGAGGAAGTCGTCACCCGTTGTGATGACTTCTCTCCCTGTATTTCCTCAGGCATTCGAAAATGCCACGTGGGGTGACAGTGGCCCTAACTCAGGCCATTGCCAACTCCATATTTTCATTGTGCAGATACTTCGCCGCTTCTTTTTTCAGCAGAGAATCTGCGTCGCGGGCCGACTCGAGTTCGGACACGCGCTGGTAAATGTCTTCACAGTCTGAAATCGACAGTTTGCGGATCATGTCTTTCAGAACCGGAATGGCTTGCGGTGTCACGCTGACTTCCCGCAAACCCATGCCAATCAGCAAAGGCAGGTATTTCGGATCCGATCCCATTTGACCGCAAACGGTCACAGGAATTCCTGCATTGTTTGCCGCCTGTACCACCCCCCTGATGAGGAGCAGCACAGCGGGATCAGCAGGATTGTAATACTTGGCGACGTGTGGGTCGGCCCGGTCGGCCGCCAGCACGTACTGAATTAAATCATTGGTGCCAATCGAGAAGAAGTCAACTTCTTTGGCGAACTTCGACGCCATAAGAGCGGCCGATGGCACTTCCACCATCATGCCGACTTTGACGTCTCGGGCGAATGACTCGCCTTCTTCTTCCAAATCCTCAATGACGTCTTTGAGAATCATTTTTGCCTGACGCAGTTCGGTCAGCGAACCAATGAGCGGAAACATCAGCTTGACGTTTCCACCGACGGCGGCCTTCAAAATGGCACGCAACTGCGTCTTGAACAGGTCGACATATTCAAGACTGACGCGAATACTCCGCAGACCAAGTTCTCTGTTCTGGACGCCACGGAAGACCTGCCGCATGGAGTCCGGCACTTTGTCGGCCCCGACGTCGAGCGTACGGATGGTGACTGCGCGATCGCCGAAAGCTTCAATTACCTTGCGATAAGCACTGTAGTGCTCGTCTTCGGTCTTCTCCCGTATTCCGGTCATGTAGAGGAATTCAGTGCGGTACAGGCCAATGCCGTCTGCACCGCGATTGCACGCGTGCACCGCTTCGTCAGGAAACTCGATATTTCCCAGGACAGAAATCGGAATGCCGTCGGTCGTTTCAGCCAGGCCTTCACCGCAGGCTGCCAGTTGCAGACGGATTTTCTGCTGCCGGGCTTCCTTCTTTTTGTAGCTTTCGAGTGTTGGCTTGTCGGGATCGATGATAATTGTGCCGTGGTCGCCGTCGACGATGACGGTTTCGCCGCCAGCCACGTCTGTCAGGAAATTCCCCACGCCCACAATGGCGGGAATTTCCAGCGCGCCAGCGAGGATTGCCGTGTGGCTGGAACTGCCACCGACTTCCGTCACGAACGCTTTGACAAACTTACGATCCAAAGCTGCGGTCTCACTGGGGGTTAAATCGTACGCAAGAACGACGACTGGTGCCGTCAGGTGCGAAAGCTCTTCTCGCTTTTCGCCGAGAAGATGACGTAGCAACGAGCGTTCCAAATCGAAAATGTCGTTCGCTCGTTCTGCCAGATACTGGTTCCCCAGTTGCTGGAGACTCTTTGCATACCGGCGTAATACCACTGTAGACGCATGTTCCGGCGAATGGTTCGACTCCCGGATGAGCTTTTCAATTTCCTGGGAAAGCCGGGGATCCCTCAGCAACTGCAAGTGTGCGGCAAAAATGGCCCCGTACTCTTTGCCCATATGTTCAGCAGCAAGTGCCTCGTTTGCAGCGAGTTCCTCACCCACATTCTTCATGGCCTGCCTGAGCCGCTCGACCTCCACGTCGGCGGCATTGACATCGATGAATGTGTTCGGAATACGGAAATCTTCTACGCCCAAAACCAATGCGGGCGCAATGGCAATGTTCGGAGAAACTGCAATTCCGTATTTCGTGAGCATTCTTTTCGTAATGGCCTTTCATCCATGTCTGCCATGCTTCAGCGTACCGGAAGCACGTCTGAATTACACAGAGCAAATTTCAGTCCATCCCTGGACTGGCTGAACAATTCGCTGTCCGTAACCCAACTTTATTTCTTTACGAAGCGGTAAATCCCTTTGCCATCGCCGGTGACAATTCCGAAGTACATCTCGCCGGCAGCATCATCGCCGAAGGTAATGACAGGCATTTTGTTGGAAGGAATTGACTCGTTCGACACAACTTTCTTGGCTGCTTCGTCGTAGTGGAGCGCGTAAATTTTACCAGAAACGTAGTCGGCATAGACATATTTACCAGCGAGTTCTGGAATTGCCTTGCCACGATAGACACCACCGCCGGTAATCGATTTTCCAACCTGGTGATCGTATTCCCAGACGGGGGCGATCAAGTCGCCACGACTGCTGCTGCTTTGGTTGCTGAAGGTGTGGAAGCCCTCACGCAGGTTCCAGCCGTAGTTACCGCCTTTGGTAATGATGTCAATTTCTTCCCACAGGTTTTGGCCGACGTCACCGGCCCACAGGTGTCCGGTTTCCCGGTCGAAAGCCATCCGCCAAATGTTGCGGAAGCCGTAGGCATAGATTTCCGGTTGAGCACCTTCTTTGCCGACAAACGGGTTGTCTGCAGGAATCGAATAAGGCTTATCGCCAGAGGCTTTGTTGACGTCGATCCTCAGTACAGACCCGAGAAGCACGCTGAGGTTCTGGGCATTGTTGTAAGGATCGTTTCCGCTGCCGCCGTCACCGAGGGCAATGTACAGGCAACCTTCTGGGCCGAAGGCAATGGTGCCGCCGTTGTGGTTCCAGAATGGCTGATCGATTCGCATGAACTCTTTTTCTGAGTCCGCTGCAAACTTGCCGCTGGCTTTGTCGAAAGTGAAACGCGACACGACGGACGTGTGAGCGTCATCTTCCAGTGTGTAGTAGACGAAGAGGTAACCGTTTTCCTTGAAGTTGGGATGGAAGGCCATTCCCAACAGTCCTTCTTCGTTCTGACGATCGCTGTATTTCACCCGTTCTGTGATATCCAGCAGCAGTTTGGCCTTCTTGGCGGACTTCTCAGCGGGGAAGGAATACAGCAGGCCATTTTGTTCTGCGACGTACAAATTGTTGGTGCCGTCACCAGCGTGCGTAATGAAAATGGGGCGGAAGGTTTGAGCGCGGCCACGTTCATCTTCTGGCGACCAGCCTTCCCATTCCAGGTTTGGAAAAGCAACTTCAACACCCAAATCGAGGGTTCCATCGATTGGCTCGGGAGCTTCACCACTGTCCGGCAGTTCACGGATTTTGATGTTGCGGAAGGCCACCAGGTTGCCGTGATCTTGCAGGCAAATGTGTCCCTTTTCAGCCTTACCGAACATTGGGAATTGTGCGAACTTGCTCTTGGCAACGCGTTGTTCCCAATCAGGATTGCCAATTTGGAATGTGGCGTAACGCACGCCGTTCATGTCGATTTCGCACTGTTGCTTCGAGATTCGCAAGTAGATTTGGTTCCATTCGCCAGCGGGACGCGTGGCGTCTGGAATGGTGCCGACAAACGGAATGGGCGAAGGCTGATACAGTTGGTACAGCCAGCCTGCCAGTTGAGGATCGTGTCCTTTGACGTTGTCCTGAATTTGAACTTCCGGACCGGAATGCCACGGAGCCCCACCTTCTTCGGTCACGCGGAACATGAGTCCGCTGTTTCCTTCTTCAGAAATCCGGTACTCGAGCAGCAATTCGAAATTCTCGAACTGCTTGTCCGTAATAATGTCGCGAGCACCCTGCCCTTTGCGAATGAGCAGACCATCTTCGACAACCCAGCCGTCGGTAATGGTGTCCGACTTCCAGTTCCGCCAACCGTTGGTGGATTTGCCATCAAACAGCAATGTCCAACCGCCGCGTTCTTCCGAAGCGGTCAACGTGTTGATGTCCTCAGAGCGAGCAACCCCGGTGAGGCAGTAAGTCAGCGCTAATGCGGCGAAAAGGATATGTCGTTTCATGGAAGGCGTGGATCTCAGTCGGATTGGCGTTTGTTGATACATTCAGCCGGCGCGCAGAAGAACCTGCGTGCCCAGACCAACGCGTATGGTGACGAAATCGTGCCTCAATGTGCAACTGAACAGCTACAGAATGCCGCAGGCTGGCATTCCACAATCCCGGGAATCAGTCGCAAGCCGTTTCATGTCAATGAATTCCGACCACAATCGCGAGACAGCCAATTGCCGCGACACCTACATTTGTTCGGTCAAATCCCATCCCGCCGCCACGGCGAAGGCAACACCGCCCGCCAGAATGAAGTAGAACAGATCGAAAACGGACAATAGTGATGTCGCCTCGTCGAAACCGGCTCCCTCAAGCTCGAATTCCGTCAGTTCCTTTAATTCGTCCCGCTCCTCTTCGGACATGTTCGTCGTACTGAACTTCAGCTTCTTCCCAAACCTTTGGCGGGATAACCTTCTTCATAAACTCAAAGTCGACTTCGAATTCATCCGATTCCCAGTCGTCTTCTCCCATTTCGGCGATGTACTCTTTCTCGAAGTTGATCGCGAATTGCCTCGCTTCCTCTTCACTGATTTCACCACTGTCGATTTTCTCCTGATGCAGTTCCTGAGCCAGCAGGAGGATTTGACCATCGCGAGAGTCATAAGCGGCCATTTCGTCTCGCATTTCAGCATTCACGCTTGCTACTGTGAGATTGACCGAAATGACCTTTCCCATAGTGATGGCGAATACAGCCACGAGGAGCGCCGTTATCGCCGGTCCCCAGCCGTAGTCGTACTTGCTTGCCCCCAGTCGCACACCGCCTCCGACCAGTGCTCCGACCAGAATTGCTGCGTAGTCGGAGTCGTACGGCAGCAGGTATGCCAAGACGCCCCAGACGACAGCCCCTATGACTCCACCGAGGAAGCCGGTTCCGGCCATCATCAAGTAGTGCACCGGCAGCGAATACTCGCCCGGTTCGCCACGGTCTTCGGCAGGTTTCTTCTTTTTCTTTGACGACTTTTTTCCACTCCTCTTTTTGGGAGGCAAACCGGGAGAAGGCGAGGACCGCGATGGTTTGCTTACCGGCGTGAAATCGAGGTCGTCGTCTTCGTCTGGGTCTTCAAACCAGTCGGAGGGGTCGTCGTCATCGACGTCACTGTCCGGCGTCAACACGAAGGGCTGCTGGCAGCCGGGGCACTTCGCCTTCTTTCCGAACATGTTCGGATCGCGGATTTTGAGCGTCTTCTGGCAATTCGGACAGGTACACTGTGACGTGGCCATGAACAACCTCTCTCACTCGGAAGGGAATCTGCCGCGAGCTACCTTCTAGGCGGAAGTGTTTCAAGAATATCACGAACCAATTTCCGCGATTCTTCATTCACCGGATAAACAAGCGGCATCCCCCCTTTTTCTTCGGTCGCGCTATTCGGCAAACCGGAAGGGGTAATTTCAAAGACATTGTCCGCTGCGTCGCCCGCCCGTTTGATTGAGCTCAGCGGCATAATATATGTCTCGCCGACCTGGACGGCTGTTTGCGACAGATTCCGCAGCAGAATTTGTTTGTTCGAAACACTACCCCGCCACTGAGCCACGATTTCCACTTCTCCGGGATCCAGCACCAGCACCTTGGCCTCAACCACGTATTCCGCCCGCTGCATTTGCAACTTGTTAATGGTCACGGGGTTTGCCGTCAGCACGACAATCATGAGCAGCAGGCAAATCCACACTGCGGCAATACCTACGGCGGCAAACAACAAGCCGCGTTTGGGTACAGGTTTTACAGGTTCTGTCATGGGCCTCATCCTTGCTCAAGGCACAACTCTGGCGGACTGGTCACGACATCAAGTCAGTTCTCGTACCGCGCCGTCCCATCACCTTCGGCCACCCGGCCAATAACGCGCCACGCGTCTCCCTGCTTCGTCAGCTGATTGCCAACCGCTTCCATCTGATCGGGACGAACGATAAGTACCAGCCCAATGCCCATGTTGAACACGCGGAACATTTCCTCGCGCTCGACATCACCGAGCTTTTGAATCCAGTCGAAAACTGCAGGCGTCTGCCAGGTGCTGCGATCAACAACCACCGACACATTCTTCGGCAGCAATCGCTCAACGTTTTCGGCCAGTCCACCGCCAGTTATGTGTGCGATGGCTGACACCGACGCACGCAACGCCGCGTCTTCGAAGAGTTGAGCCAGCAGGCTCGCGTAAATCCGGGTTGGCCTGATGAGTGCTTCACCAACGGTTGTATTCAGTTCGGCAACGTGTGTGTCTGATTCCAACCCAGCCAGTTCGAAGACCACTTTGCGAACGAGGCTGTAACCATTGGAGTGCAGTCCCGACGAATCAATTCCAATCAGAACATCCCCCGCCTGGATTTTGGATCCATCAATGAGTTGTTCACGTTCGACAACACCCACGCAGAAGCCTGCCATGTCAAATTCGCCGTCGGCATAGACGTCCGGCATAATGGCCGTTTCGCCACCAATAAGTGCTGCTCCGGCGTCGACGCAACCATCACTCACGCCCTTCACGAGTTCTGCGATGAGGTCAGGGTTGTCCTTCCCCAGGGCGAGGTAATCGAGGAAAAACAACGGCTCCGCGCCGAGGCAGAGGCAGTCGTTCACGCACATGGCGACCAAATCGACGCCGACGGTGTCGTACCGATTCGTCCGAAACGCCACCTTCAGTTTTGTGCCGACACCATCAGTCCCCGAGACGAGCACCGGGTCTTTGTATTGATGCTTTCCATCAAACAGCCGGAACAGGCCAGCGAATCCACCGGCCAGCGGTAGCACGCGGCTATTGTGAGTCCGCTGAGCGAATTGGGGGAGCCGCTGCATGGCATCGGCATATTGATCCAAATCGACTCCAGCATCTTTGTAACTGACGGCCATTGACGGGAATTCCGGCTTGTGGGGCGCAAAAGAGACATAACGACAATACGAATGTTACGGAACCTGAGTGAGTGATTCCATCGTGGAAGACTTCTCGCTGACACTTGCCGCAGCCCAATTCGCTTGATGGGAATTGCCTTCGTTCCGTGTTGCCGTTCACGAGACATCGCGCCAGATGCTTGCATAAGCCAACGTGGATGTTAAATTTGATTTGTCACAGCGGGACCGAAACCCCAACGATTCCCTCACAAATTGGTTCCGCACCGGATCTCCGACTGGGAGAATACTGCCATGCGGACCTTGCCTCTCATCGATTGGGTACAAAGTGCATTCCACACTTCCCGTCGGCGTAAGCGAGCAGTGCTGACGCACCGTCTCGAGTTCCTTGAAGATCGCACGCTGCTGGCGGCATTCACTGTCGACACTCTCTTCGACACGCCAGACGCCTCCCCCGGCGACGGAGTCGCAGAAGATGCCATGGGACGCAAGACTCTCCGCGCGGCAATTGATGAGGCGGAGGCGCTTCCCGGAGCAGACAGCATTTCGATTGTGGTGAGTGGCACCATTACGCGGACCTTCGGGTCGGCTGGATTTATCATTACGGAAGATCTTTCCATTTCCGCCACCGGTGCAGACGAACTGATTTACGATGCCAGCGGCAGCGGGTTCGTTTTTCGCATTTTCTCGACAGCCACCGTGGATATGAGTGGCATGACGCTTACCGGTGGTTCCACTGGTGACTTCATTGGCGGCAGCGGAATCGGAATTCTCGGCGGCAACGTCACGCTGACGGAAATGGCGATTGTTGGCAACTCGCGAACCGACGTGTCGGGTGGCGGAATTGGATTTGGAACAGACTTCACAATGGGTGGTGCATCGGGATCATTAACAATCGTCGACTCACTTATTGCTGGCAACACGGCATCCGGCGGTGGTGGAATTAGCATTGGTAATGGCGCCGGACCCGTCCTTATCGTCAATTCAACAATTTCCGGAAACACGGTGACCACTGACGGTGCCGGCATCCACTACACGCAGGGAAATGGAAGTTCATTGGAGACTCGGAACGTCACCATTACCGCGAACCACATTGACAGTGACGGAGCCACGCAAATTGGCGGCGGCATTTACGTGCAGGGAAGCGTCTCCAGCATGGAGGTTTTGCCGACCCTCAAAAACACCATTGTCGCCGGAAATCTTCATGGCTCAACAACCATTACGCCGGACGACATTAATGGTTCGGGACTCGCAGCCATGGCGCCCTACGTGAACGTCGCCTCTTCAAATACATTGATTGGCGATGCGGCGACGTCGGGGGGATTAACCAACGGGGTGAATGCGAACATCGTCGGAGTTGGAGGGACGGGAACGATTGTCACGTCAACAATTCTCGACACACTCGCAGACAACGGCGGACGCACGGCAACGCATCGACTGCTGCCTGGCAGTCCAGCAGTGAACGCTGGAAGCAATGCTTTGGCTATCGCACCAAATTCGACCACGCTCATGTTTGACCAGCGCGGGACGGGGTTTGATCGAATCCTCGTAGGAACCGTCGATATTGGTGCCTACGAGTCAACTTTCGCAGGGACTCCACCCGTTGTTGAAGATGTCATCGTGTTCGATGACTCAAGTGGTCGCTGGAAAGTGGGTATTAGCGATGGCAGCAGTTTTACCTGGATGAATGGGCCCAAGTGGAGCGCCGCCGCAGGTTGGCAGACGTTCAGCGGCGACGTGAACGGTGATGGTTTTGTTGACGGAATTGGATTCAATTCCAGCAACAAAATGTTCGTTGCTCTCAACAATGGTTCTGGCGGCCTAACAACAGTTTCCGGTGGGGGATTCAGTTCGTCGGCAACCTTCTCCAACGTCATGGTCGGCGACTACAACGGTGATGGCCGCACAGACCTCGTGGCCCAGCTCTCCTCGGGCGAGTGGTACAGTCGTCGCTTCAACGGCAGCACGTTCGAGACGGCATTCTTCGGTAAATTCACGCCCGTTGGCTGGGAAGGATTTCTCACCGGGGATTTCAATGGTGACGGTACCGATGACATCATTGGAGCACGCGACAGCATGGATATGTCCAAGGCTAACTTCATTTACGGCATCTCAAACGACATCCCCATGGTCGGACGCAGGTTTGCTGCGGTTTTTGCAGGCGCATTCGGTGAGAGTTTCGCCAGCGCCGGTTGGAACAATTTCCTGATTGGGGATTGGAACGCTGATGGCAAGGACGACTTTATCGCCAAGCACAGCAGTGGACAATTCTGGTATGCCACGACGATTGGCACGCCAATTACAACTCCGGACCTTGGTGCAAATCGCCTGCTGCTGTCACCGGGCAAAAAATTCGCGCCCGCAACGTACGCCGGAGATTTCTACGTGGGCGATTTCGACGGGAACGGATTGGACGACATCATCACGCATAATCCAAACCTATCGAACGCGTTTGATGGTCTCATTGGAGTCGGCCTGACAAGTTTCAGCGGAACGCCGAGCATGACCATTTCCTTGTGGGGCGATTGGGATGACATGACCACCTGGGGACCAGAAATTGTCGGCGATTTCAATGGAGATGGACTCGACGACTTGGCAGGCCTCGACACGGGTGGCCAGCTGTCATACGTCTCCCTCTCTACTGGCAGTACGTTTGGTCCTCATACTTTGTGGGGTGCAATCACTGGTCCCGATGACCTCCTGTTCGCTGACTTAGCCGACAGCGGACAGCTTGGCTGATTCGTCGTCCACAGTGGTAAAGAGAGAATTACAGAAACTGGCGACTCGTCAGATGTGAGAAAACTCCGTATAAACTGTCGCTGACGATGTTTCCCGCCAGCAACTGGACTTTTCATGTCTGCACTGCCTCCGTTTCTTGTACTGCACCCCGAGGACCATGTTGTCGTCGCACGCCACGCCGTGACGGTGGGAACCGTCTGGTCAGGTGGTGGCCATGCAAATGTCGTCGTGCAGCAGCCCATTGAAATGGGACACAAAATGGCGGTGGTGGACATTCCGGCGGGCACAGCCATCCGAAAGTACGGCCAGCCCATTGGCTTTGCCTCGGAAGACATTCCCGCTGGACATCATGTACACACCCACAATGTCGGGCTGGGGAAACTCGACCAGAACTACGAGTTCTGCACCGCCATCCCGCCAGCCCCACTCGTTCCGGCTCCACGGACTTTTCAGGGTTATCGCCGTGCGAATGGAAAGGCAGGAACACGAAACTACATTGCCATCATCAGCACGGTGAACTGCTCGGCGACATCCTCACGTTACATCGCGAATGCTTTCGATGACTCCGTGCTGAAAGACTACCCGCACATCGATGGAGTGGTGCCGCTCGTCCATAAAGGTGGTTGTGCTCTCGAGTACGGCGGGGTAGATCATCGACAGCTGAACCGCACGTTGGCTGGATTTGCGCGGCATCCGAACGTTGTGGCGTATCTCATTGTGGGGCTCGGCTGCGAGTCGGCCCAGGCCAGCTTTCTGGCAGAAGAACACCAACTCGTGCAACTCGACGCTCCCGGCGGTCCAGAACGGTCGAGCGGCCCGTTGATCATGAACATCCAGGATGAAGGGGGAGTTGCCAAAACGGTGAAACGCGGGGTAGATCGTCTCCACGAAATGCTCAGGGAACTCGACCACCTCGAGCGCGAACCAATTCCCGTCTCGGAAATCATGCTGGCCACCGAATGCGGCGGGAGCGATGGCAGTAGCGGCATAACGGCCAACCCTGCACTGGGAGTGGCCAGCGATATGCTGGTCGCCCACGGTGGGACGTCCATATTGTCCGAAGTTCCGGAAATCTATGGTGGCGAACACCTGCTGCTGCGGCGGGCGGTGAGTCGCGAAGTCGGCGAGAAACTCCTCGAACGAATCCGCTGGTGGGAAGATTACGCCCGCCGGTTCGATGCGCAAATCGACAACAATCCCTCCTACGGCAACAAACGCGGTGGCCTGACGACGATTTACGAAAAGTCCCTCGGAGCAATTGCCAAGGGCGGCAGCACGGCCTTACGCGCCGTCTACGAATACGCCGAACCGGTTACCGAACGCGGTTTCGTCGTCATGGATTCCCCCGGATACGATCCTCCCTCCGTGACTGGCATGGTCGCCGGCGGTGCGAATGTCGTTGTGTTCACCACCGGCCGCGGCAGTTGTTTCGGCTGCAAGCCGGTTCCCACAATTAAAGTCGCGACCAATTCCCCCATGTTTCGACACATGCCGGAGGACATGGATATCAACGCAGGCACCATCCTGGATGGTGAAGCGACTGTGGAAAGTGTTGGCGCCGAGATTTTCGAGAAAGTCATCGCCGTCGCCAGTGGCGAACAAACCAAAAGCGAAGCCCAGGGAATTGGCGACGAAGAGTTCTGCCCTTGGGTTCCCGGCCCTGTTTTTTAAGAGTTAGGGATCGTTTGCCTTCCAGCAATTCCTGAATCCTGGCTCCTACTTCCTAACTCCTCCTGACTCCATGTGGGTTTCCGAGATATTTCAGTCCGTCCAAGGCGAAGGGATGCACGTCGGCGTTCCGAGTGCCTTCCTGCGCACCAGTGGCTGCAATCTCCGCTGCTCATTTTGTGACACCCCCTACACATCTTGGGAACCGGAAGGAGACGAACGAACAACCGAATCCCTAATTGATGAACTGAGTGGCTTTGGCATTGAACACATTGTCATTACCGGCGGTGAACCGACACTCGTGGCGGAAATCGTTCCGCTCACTTCAGAACTCGCTGGTCGCGGACACGTCATTACCATCGAGACTGCGGGGACGGTATTCCGTCCACTTGCCGCAGGGCTGATATCTCTCAGCCCCAAGCTGAAAAACTCCATTCCATTCGGGACTGCTTGGGAACGGCGTCACGACGAACGACGGCATCGTCCCGAGGTCATTCGCCAGTGGCTCGCCGGATACTGCTGTCAGTTCAAATTCGTTGTCGACAAACCCGAAGACATTGAGGAAGTTGAGAAGTACCTCTCAGAGTTTCCAGAAGCCGCAGCGCACACCGTGTTCCTCATGCCGCAGGGAACAACCATCGAAGCTCTTCACGAACGCATGGAATGGATGACGCCACTCGCGGAAGCACGCGGCTGGAAAGTTTCGCCTCGGCGGCATATCGAACTGTTTGGCAACACGAGGGGCACCTGACATGGCACAGGGGCTCGACTCACCTGATGTCCTGCGGCAACTGCGGGCAACGCCCGAACTGCTCGCACAAATTGCCGGCGCCGAATCGGTCGACATGAGTTTACAGACGCAGTTGCGTCGTGACTTTCCGGCGGAATTGGTGGTCGCCGCACTGCAACTGCACGAAAGCCGTGTCCGTGCCCGCAAGAAGTTTTCTCGCGCCGACGATATGTGGCTCACGCGTGTTGGTGTCGAGCAGAGCACGGCTGAAGCGGTCGCGCAGTATAAGGCGGAACGTATTCGCGGTGCTGATTTCGTCTGGGACGTTTGTTGCGGAATTGGAAGTGACAGCATCGCACTGGCACAGGTCGTGAATCGCGTTGAAGCAGTCGATTTATCTGAAGCCGCCTGCCTGCGCGCAGCCTGGAACTGCGAGGTCTACGGTGTCGAAAGTTCGGTGAACATGCAAGTGGCCGATGCAACCTCACTCGACTACGCCGGAAAGCTGGTGCATATCGATCCCGACCGCCGGGCCGGTCAGTCACGCTCGACACGCATTGAAACGTACCAGCCGGGACTTGAATTCCTTCAGCAACTGACGACAACTGCGGTCGGTGGTGCCATCAAGCTGTCGCCAGCCAGTAATTTCGGCGGCAAGTTCCCGGACTGCGAAGTCGAACTCATCAGCCATCAGGGGGAATGCAAAGAGGCGACCGTCTGGTTTGGAAGTTGCCGACTCGAGCATCCCTGGCGCGCCACCGTGTTACCCGCAGGAGCCACGATCTCGGGTGACCCGTTTTACGTTCGCAGTCCAGTCGGCCCGCTTCAGCAGTACATGTACGACCCCAATCCCGCTGTTGTCCGCGCCGGGCTGATCGACGTCCTGGCGACACAAGAGGGATTCACGCGGCTCGACGCGTCCGAAGAATACCTGACATCAGGTCAGCCGGTGGACAGCCCGTTTGTCAGCAGTTTTCGGGTACTGGATAGTTTCCCGCACAACCGCAAAGAACTGTCCAAAATTGTCGCGGGACATGAAATTGGCGAGTTGGAAATCAAGTGTCGTCACGTCCCTGTGGACGTGGACGCACTCCGTAAGAAACTCAAGCTGAACGGCCCCAATCGACGCACGTTGTTCATTGCGAAGATTGAAGGCCGTACCCGCTATGTCCTCGCTGAACGAGTGGATCAGAACTAAGCGGTGTTACTCGCGGTCGGCCTGTGGGCGGACGGTCAATGCTGGTCCAACGCCATTCCGGGGTTGAACACTTGCACTTCCCGCAGCGTCGGCGATTTTCTTGGTCATCGACGTGTTGGCATCCATGGTTTCACGCAGCAACACATACTTGTCGTTCAGGTCGTGACGCAGAACATCGACATTGGCGAGCACTGCATTTCGTTCCGTTTCGAGTCGGCGAACCGTTTCCACGAGACCATCAACCACTTCCTGCTCAGCCCCTTGGGGTGCATCGGGGTCGCCATTCAGTTCGGCTTTGCGTTGAGCCAGTGACTCTTCCGACTCGATGACTTCTTCGTTAAGAGTCTTCAGTTGCTCGCGTTGAACTTCCAAATGACGCTGCGCAATCAGGATTTGACCATCCAGTTCTGAGATTGCGGAAATCCAACCGAACGGAATGGTATCACGCACGTGATACACTCCTCGCAACTGCTCCCAGCCTTCTTCTTCACCCGGGTACAAAGTGCGGGTGATCTGGCAGGTAGCACTGTCGATTCGTAACTCGGACAGCTTAAACTCACCAAGGAATTGTGCCTCTTCCGGACTTGTATGCGCGAAGAGAAATACATTCGGCAACGGCTTACCTAGCGCCTGGGCCTTCTGGCCGAGTCCTTTTCCGGAGCCGACGCCGATTTCAATCGCACCGTTTTCGCCTTGAGAACGATTGCCATTGGCGGCCGTCCAGGCGTCACCCCAGCTGTGTCGGGCATTGATGAGCTCTTCGGTCAGAGCGGCGGTCTTCGCCTTTTCCACACGCAAAGTATCTGCACTCTGCTGCGCCGCCTGTAGCGACGTGTCGAGCTTCGCCTTCCAGTTGCTGCGAATGTCCAGCAACATGGTGGTAAAAACTACCGCCGTAATGACGAGTGGTATCGAAAACCACAGTAACACTTTGCCGAGAATATGCATGGATATCTCCCTGAGGACGTCGCCACAGGATTAGACACGTGCCGAGGAACGGGGAATGTGCGCAAAACAATTCCTATCTTCTCCAATCGGCGATCACGTCGTCGATCCCCAGTTCACATTCCGAGCGTCTAAACTTAGGAATTACGTGGGGAATTCCGACTGGATTGATCGTACGGACTGTAATTGGGCGGGGTCAAGCGCCAAGTTCTGCCGCAGCCAACACGATTCACCAAACTTCCAAACAGTTCGCAGCAACAGTCGATTTTGCAGCGATTCGCCAAATGCCCCTGATTGCACTGGAATGGATTGGGAAATCCGACGAAACCACAGGGTGATTCCCCACCAAATCTTTGTGAATTACTGAACTCATGTCCCAACCTGAACTCGACGCACTGAAGGCAGAAAACGAGCGACTCCAAGCAGAAAACGCCCAACTGCTTGAGCAATTGCTGGCGGCTCAAAAGCTCGGTTCGGTTGGGGAACTTGCGTCGTCGATTACGCATGAGTTCAACAATATCCTCACCACCGTCATCAACTACGCCAAGTTGGGATTGCGGCACCGCACTGACGAAATGCGGGATAAATCTTTCAACAAAATTCTCGCGGCAGGCCAACGTGCCTCGAAAATCACGACTGGCATGCTTTCTTACGCTCGCTCGCGGGGAGACCGTCGCGAGCCCATGCAGCTCAAGCAACTAGTCAACGACGTGCTCGTGCTGGTCGAAAAAGATTTGCAGAAGCACCGCATCAGCCTCGACCTGAAGTTCAACGGCGACCCTTACGCCGAGGTCAACGCCAGCCAGATTCAGCAGGTTTTGCTGAACCTCATTATCAATGCCCGCCAGGCGATGGGTGAGGGGGGGAGCCTCGCGATTTCCGTCACTGAGAAGCAAGACGAAAGCTCGGCAGAACTCGCCGTTCGGGACACCGGTTCCGGCATCCCGCCCGAAACGTTGCCCCACATTTTCGACAAGTTCTACTCGACAAAATCGGCCGACGAAAATGGCCAGGGTGGCACAGGGCTCGGTCTGGCCATGTGCAAAGACGTCATTGAATCGCACAATGGGCGTATTCGAGTGGAAACCGCAATCGGTCACGGCACGCAGTTTACCATCAAACTGCCGCTCGTCGCGAAACCGTCGTTCATCCGTACTGACGAAACTCAGGCTCCAGCCCAGCGAGCGGGATGACGCCCAACTCTCCGTGGCCTAAGCTACCGAGATGTCTGCATCCGCCGAGCCCCCTGCATCGAACCGCGTTCCATACGCCATTCTGTTAGCGATCATCCTCGCTGGCATTACGGTTCGATTGGCAGTCATGCTCCGCTATCCGGGCAATATGCAGGAGGATACCGACGCATACCTCGGCATCGCCCACAGCATTGTCGACGGTCGAGGCTTTTCGTCGCCGGGAACGGACATTCCTACGGCATTTCGTCCCCCGCTCTACCCGCTCCTGCTCGCCGCCTCCGGTCCGGCGAATTCTTTGGGACGCTGTGCACTGCACCTCGCCCTTTCGGCACTCATGCTCGTGGCCATTTGGCAGTGCGGACGTCGATTACAACTCTCCGTGCTGGGATGCGGATTGGCCACCTTGCTGGCAGCGTTTGATCCTCTACTCATCTGGTACGGATCATACCCCATGACCGAAACGCTCTGCTCCGCGCTGTCCGCATTCATGCTGCTCCGATGGACGAGCCCCGAATCAGTGAATGGCAAGAGCGGATTTGTCACCGGAGTACTGTTTGGCCTGTGCGTCCTCGCCCGTCCCACGTACTGGCCCTGGGGCGTTCTCGCAGGATTGTGGTTCATCGCTCGCTGCGGCTGGTCGACGTCACAGACTGTTCAATCGAACGTCACTGACAACGGTCGCTGGAAGATCTGGGCGGCAGCAATGGGCGGCGTTTTGTTGTGCGTAACCCCCTGGGTTGTCCGCAACTGGTACTGGCTCGAAACACCCATCCTCATGACAACCCACGGCGGCTACACATTGAGGTTAGCTAACAACGAAAGTTTCTATCGCGAAGAAGTGAATCAGCCTTGGGGAACCATTTGGACCGGCAACGCGTTTGACGAGTGGACCGCAACCTGGCAGCAGGAACTCGCCGACGCCGGGGTGCAGGGAGAAATCGAGACCGATCGCTGGCAAAGCCGCAAAGCGAAGGAATTCATTTCACAACATCCGAGGCCGTTTCTCAAGGCGTGTGTGCATCGTGTCCGCATGTTCTGGAACATCAAACCGGTTGGTGATTTGAGCTCACGTATTCCATCGGCAGTCCTGTTCGCCATAGGAGTGGGCTATACCGTCTGGTGGGTCCTGGCTCTCGTCGGACTCATTAAGATTTGTCGCCAGCGACTTGCAACCTGGGTACCAGTTTTGCTGCTTCTGTTCTCCTTCACCGTCGTTCACGCTGTCTATTGGAGCAACATGCGCTTACGTGCGCCGGTTGTGCCGGGCGTCGCTTTGCTGGCTGGTCTGGCTGTCTCCCGGAATAACAAAATCATCCGCGAGTCAGCCGCAACCGACCAAAATCCATAACGCCACAATGCTGCAACGCTCGACTCAGTCGACTCTTCTGGCAGTCTTGCTTGGCATGGGCACGCTGGCAGGGTATGTTGAAAGCGTCCTGGAAGGTTCTCACATGTTGTGAGATGAGGCCAAAAGGAGGGGGGAATGGTCACAGTACTGATTGTGGACGACTCAGCATTCGACCGCAAACTTGCCGGCGGGTTGCTTACGAAGAATAGTGAGTGGCAGGTCAAGTACGCCGAAGATGGTGCCAAAGCGTTGGCCATGCTCGACGAGGTCCACCCCGACCTCATTCTCACCGACCTGCAAATGCCCGAAGTCAACGGGCTCGAACTGGTGCAAACCGTCAAAGCGGAGCATCCCAATTTGCCCGTTGTCCTAATGACCGGCCAGGGCAGCGAAACCATTGCCGTTAAGGCTTTGCAGGAAGGGGCAGCCAGTTACGTTCCCAAAAGTTCGCTCTCCACAATACTGCATGAAACCATTACTCGGGTCCTGTCCATTGCCGGAGAATGGGCTCGGAAGAAGACCATTATGGAACGGATGGAATCGTTCCAGAGTCGGTTCGTCATGGGGAATGATCCGAACTTGCTCATGGCCCTCGTCGCCCACCTGCAAACCATTCTCACCGACATGAACGTGCTGTCGGAATCCGACCGACTTCGTTGCGGCGTCGCACTCGAAGAAGCCCTGCTTAACGCTTCGTATCACGGCAACCTGGAAGTCAGTTCCAAACTGCGTGAAACAGACCACGCCCAGTACTACGAACTGGCACGCCAGCGCACTGAGCAAGAACCATACGGCAACCGCGTCATCAACATCGATGTCAAAATCGACAGCGATGGCCTGCGGTACGTCGTGAAAGATGAAGGTCCAGGCTTCGACCCCGCCAGCCTCCCCGATCCCACCGATCCCGCCAACCTCGAACGACCTTGCGGACGTGGCGTCCTGCTCATGCGGACGTTCATGGACAAGGTCGAGTACAATCCCCAGGGGAATGAGGTCACTATGGTGAAGCACACCGTGCCGGAAACCGCGACCAAGTAGAGTACAACTTCGAAACCACTTCGATTCACCAAGGAGAGTTTACTGTGCCTAAGCCGTATTTGGGTTTGCTGGCTTTGTTCGTAACGTCGGTCATGGCGTTTGCCGGACCGGTTGAAGACAACATCGCCGCAATCAAATCTGTCCCGCCTCGCGGAGAACAGAATGTCGCCGCCGCGAAGGCCGCCAGTTGGTTATCGCAGTCAGCGACCGCTGAGGACCTCGTCCCTATTCTCGCCGCCATGAACGACGCCGATCCACTCGCCGCCAACTGGCTGCGCGGAGCGTTTGAATCAGTCACCGCTCGAACCATCAGCGACCAGAAGTTCCCCGCAGATCAAATCGAAGCCTTCGCCAAAGACACATCAAATACCCCGCGAGTACGTCGACTCGCCTACGAATGGCTCATTAAGGTCGATGAGTCGGCCCCGAAGCGATTCGACTTGCTGAACGACCCCAGCCCCGAAATGCGACGCGACGCCGTGGCCGCACTCATCGAACAGGCGGAGCAGGCCGACGAAGACGCTTCCCGCGTGATTTGGCAGAAAGCCATTGTGGCTGCCGTTGACGAAGATCAGGTCGACACCATTTCGAAGGCACTCAAGAAACTCGAAATCCCGTTCAACTATGTCGATCACTTCGGACTGGTCGTCGACTGGCACGTCATTGGACCGTTTGACAACCACGAAATGAAAGGCTTCCCGGTTCCTTACCCACCAGAAAAAGAAGTGCGGCTCGACGCCACATACGAAGGCCAGAAAGGTCCCGTGAAGTGGGAACCGTTTCACTCCGAAGAATCCGACGGTGCCTTCGATCTCGCCAAACTCACCGAACCACACAAGGGAGCCGTCGATTACATTTACACGGAATTCAATGCGGGCGGGGCACAGGACGTGGAATTCCGACTCGGCACAGCCAACGCCTGGAAGTTGTGGGTCAACGACGAACTCGTCTTCGCCCGTGAAGAATATCATCGCGGCATGCGATTTGATCAGTACATCGTGCCAGGCAAGCTGAAGGCTGGTAAGAACACCATTCTCATCAAGGTCTGTCAGAACGAGCAGGATCAGGACTGGGCTCAGCGCTGGGCCGTGCAGTTCCGCATTTGCAACACCGAAGGCCGCGCGGTTCATCCTGTGGAATAGTTCCGGATTAAGAACCAGGTAGCACAGAAATTCCTGTCTGTGGATTTACTTCGGTCCCATTCAAATCCCTTCCTACACTTCATCCAACTGAATCATACTTCCATGACATATCTCACGAGAGCAACAGCCTGCCTTCTTCTGCTGAGTTCTTTGGCTCAAGCAGACTGGCGGCAATTTCGCGGCAACGAAACGAACGGCCTGAGTGCCGGCGCCTCAACAAAAGAATGGGCTGGCACGGAGCAACCCATTGAATGGTCGGCAGAACTGCCCGGCCGTGGGTTGTCTTCCCCCATTATCATTGGTGATAGCGTCGCCATCACAGCCAGTTCCGGCCCGCGACAGGAACGGCTGCATGTCATCTTGCTCGATGCCCAGGACGGAACACAGATCTGGGAACGCCAGTTCTGGGCGACGGGTCGAACGGTGTGTCACCCCAAAACCAGCGTCGCTGCACCCACACCAGCGAGCGATGGCGAACGCATTTTCGCCTTCTATTCCAGCAACGATTTGGCTTGCCTCGACCTGCAAGGCAACCTCCTCTGGTACCGGGGCCTGACGTACGACTTCCCGAACGCCTCGAACAGTTTGGGAATGTCTTCCTCCCTTGTCGTCGTGGGCAACGTCGTCATCGCCATGGTGGAATCGGACGACGAGTCGTTCGCCATTGGACTCGACACCGCAACCGGCACCACCAAATGGAAAGTCGACCGTCCGCGTCGCGCCAACTGGACGTCTCCCAGCCTCATGGAGAACGGCGACAAAACCCTCGTCCTGCTCCAAAGCTCCGCCGGCGTTTCCGCTCTCGACCCCGAAACCGGTGAGGAAGCATGGAACTACAGTGATGGTGCGTCGACCATCCCCACGCTCGTCACCGCAGGCAGTACGGCCTTCGTCCCTTCGCACGGAATCACCGCCTTGCGACCCGGTACGAGTAACCCCAAGGTCCCAGAAATCCTGTGGCAGGAATCTGCCCTCTCTCCAGGAACAGCCAGCCCCGTTGTCTGGGGTGATGGTGTCTACGTCGTCAACGGTGCTGGAGTCATGACCAAGGCCTCACTGGAGAACGGCGAAAAACTCTGGCAGGCCCGCATGCGTGGACCATTTTCCGCATCACCAGTCGTCGTCGGCGGCAAGTTCTACTGCATCAACGAAAACGGTCTGGCCCAGGTCATCGATCCCGCAGATAAAGGCAAAACCATTTCGACCCACGAATTCAACGAAACCGTCCTGGGCACGCCCTCAGTCACCCAAAACGGCATTTACGTCCGTAGCGACGGCCATGTGTGGAAGGTTTCGCTGAAGTATTGATGGACTCTCGGCAGCGAATCGTGCTGCGTTAGATTTGGACTGAATCTCATGAGACCAAATGTTCTCATTATTCTCGCTGCCACGATCCTCTTAGGTTGCGGTCCAAATGCCCCGACCAAGACTACAGAACCCACGTCCCAAACGCCGAGTTCGAACGTGCCGACCGGGGTTAGTTCCACATCAACTGATGTTCAAATTGAATTGGCAAAAATTGAAGGAAGGTGGAACGGCGTCTCATCTCACATTGATGGATTCGAGCGTCCCGTCGCAAAGTGGTACAAGTACACGTTCGAAGGTAATCAATTGACAACGGAGACAAGCGAAAGCGAGCCAGCGACCGTAAAGTTTTACCTTGATCCTCAAACTGAACCGAAACAACTCGACACATCGATCATGGTCGATGGTGTTGAGGAAATCAGTAAGGGCATTTACTCAATCGATGATGACGTGCTTAGGTTCAGTTGGCGGGTCGTTGGTGAACGTCCAGTTGATTTTCAAAGTAGAGAACTGGATGAGAAGATTGTGATTATTCTCCACCGTGCTACAAACTGATGGTCACCGATGCGGACCGGTGGTCGGAGTGCTCAGCGGGCCGGTGGCAAGTTCGAGCGAAAAGAACTTCGGGTGCCATGCCTTGCATCGCGCAGCAGGGCAAGCATGCGAACGTCCTTCGACCCAAAAAATGCTGGTCGGCATGGCCTTAACGCCCATCTTTGTGAGCCGATGTGCCTTTTGCGACTTTTCGTGTTTCTTGTGGCAATTCTCTACTCAAAACAAAAAAGCGAGTCCGGACTCTAAGCGAGCATGCCTTGTTGCCACGGATTCAAGGATTTAGAAGTGCGTTCCGTCGCTGGCCAGCTCATAGAATGGGAGAACCTTGGATCGCCCATTCAGTTGGGAACGCATTTCCGACCCAATGTGTATCAGGTCACCGTGAGCAGACATGCTCAACCCCAACGAAGCAGGTTGCGCCCCGTGCGACGCCGGTCCGACTGACACACACCACAACTACTTCGCTCGCACTGGTTGAAATGGCTCAACAAACACGAGCGGTTGGCCCCGTTCGTCGAGACGGAGGCTCTGAGTGAGTTTGGATTGGCGGACCACGCTTTCCAGGATGAGAGCCCAGGCAGTGCGGGATTTCTCGGGATAACTCACTTCCCGTGTCAAATCAATTTCCTGCGTCTGGCACTCCGCCCGAGCGATGATAATGGGGACTTGCCGCTGCACTGTAATGGCATGCAGCACGTCTTCCAGTGGGACATTTTCAAACCCGGCGGGCAGCGTTTCGTACAGCGTCGGCACAATAAGATTTCGAGGCTTCTGTTCCGCAGGCCAGCCGACGGGCCATGCATCGGAAATGTCGGCGAGCGACTCCACCACCAGTTCAATGTCGCCGCGCGGAGTACGCAGTGGGCGAAATCCCAATCCGTGCTGCACGAGAATTCCGGCCAGTGCCGTTCCGAGGCTCAGGCCTTCAACTTCATCACTGACAGGCAACTTTCCGGCGGCATCAACAATGGGCTGAGCCGTTCGATGAATTTGCAGTGGATACTTCTTGGGAATTTGCAGTCCGGCAAGTGCATCATTCAAGGTTTGGTCTTGGATGGCAGTCTTGACTGGTTCCGACAGTGCTTCAAACACCTGGTTAAACTGCTGGTCACTGAGTCCCCACTTCGGCTTTCCGTCGGGGGCTCCCTGTGCTCCATACGTTTTGATTTCTTTCAGCCAATCCATAATTGGACCGGGATTAGAGAGCTTAAACTGATGCCCCGGCACAACCAACTGCCCCTTACGATCGATTTCCGCCTGCACGCGAACAATGCGAAATGTGCCCCGCGAAACTTCTGAAATCGACACCTCGTCATCGCCTAGAGGTTCACGAACCCGGACAACTTCCCCCTGGTCACGGAAGAATTGCCCCCAGCGCTGTGCGTCGAGTTGATTGGCACCGAGCCGCGGCGTCACCAGTTCAAATTCCAGCAGAACATTGCTCTCGGCTACACTCAGCGGTTGGGCCACTGCAGGAGTGCACCAGCAGAGCAGGATTGTCAACATCGCAGCAGCGTGTGCCATTGCATTGTTCATGGCATTGCCTCACAAGTTTTGAAAGTCCTTCTTCGCCCGACGAATTTGTCCCCTCATGGTACTTCAACGAGATGACACAGGGATACATCATTTTGTAACTTGAGCATCTAGAACCCCTTGCACGTCCCATTGCCAACAGTCAGTCGACCATGAAACCGCTTGATGAACCACTCGATGTGCTTGTCGTCGCCCCGCACCCTGATGACGCGGAAATCAGCGTCGGCGGGATTATTCTCCGGTCGCTGGACTTGGGAATGCGGGTGGGGGTGGTCGAACTCACCAACGGAGAGCCGACCCCGCGGGGCACCATTGAAAGGCGTCAGCGGGAAACCGACGCAGCAACCGAAGTTCTGGGACTCACCTGGCGCGGGCAATTGAATCTCCCCAATAGAAGTGTGGAAAACGACCTGGCGAGCCGTCGCGCGCTGGCAGGAATCTTCCGGTTAACGCGGCCCAACATCATTCTGGCTCCCTACTGGGACGACGCACATCCCGACCACGTCGCCGCCAGTGCACTCTGCGATGCCGCACGCTTCTGGTCCAAACTGAGCCGCAGCGACATCCCGGGCGAGCCTTTTCATCCTCCCAGAATCTACTACTTCTGGAGCATTCATTTACGAATTCACCCCAAGCCCGCGTTCGTCGTGGACACCTCTCCATTCATCGAGCAGAAAATGAAATCGGTCGAGTGTTACCAGAGTCAACTGGAGGGGCGTAGCCCTGAGTTTCCTACTCTGCTGGACGATATCAAAGACCGGAGTCGCTACTGGGGTTGGACCATTGGTGCGGCTTTCGGCGAACCGCTGGCCAGCCGTGAAGAACTGCGAGTCACGGACATGCGTGACATTGGTTAATTGCATCCACATTCAAAGTACCAACCAGCCCTTGCGAGGCATTCATGAGTATTCGCGTCTCACTTCTAGTTATTGCCAGCCAACTACTGGCGTGTTGTGCCATCGCCCAGGATGGTGGACCGACAAGGGACGAAACGCTCGCCGCCATGCGTCGCGCGGCGGAGTACTACCACGAGCAGGTCGCGTTGAACGGTGGATATGTCTACTACTATTCACTCGACCTGAAAACGCGGCTCGGCGAAGGGGCTGCTACTCCGACGCAAATTTGGGTGCAGCCACCCGGAACCCCGACAGTCGGCCTGGCCTACCTGAGCGCCTATGAAGCAACCGGCGATGAGTACTATCTCCATGCCGCCACACATGCGGCGGAGGCACTCATGTTCGGGCAACTGAAATCCGGCTGTTGGATGCATGCCATCGACTTTGATTCCAAAGGAAATCGCTCGGGGCAGTATCGCAACGGGAAAGGCCGCGGAAAGAACTACTCGACGTTTGACGACAACAGTTCACAGTCCGCACTGCTGTTCATGATGAAATGCGATCAGGCCCATAAATTCAACAACGCCAAGATCCACGAATCGGCCATGTACGGGCTCGACGCACTCCTCGCAGCCCAGTTCCCCAATGGTGCATTCCCGCAAGTCTTTGAAGGCCCCGTCAGTAATCAACCCGTTGTCAAAGCCAACTACCCGGACTACGACTGGCGGACGGAAAACCACGTTAAGGAGTACTGGAATTTCTACACGCTGAACGACGACCTCGCCGGCGACATGAAAGAAACGCTGATTGCGGCGAGCGACATCTACCATGACAAACGGTGCGACGAGTCTCTGCGTCGCCTGGGTGATTTCCTCATCCTGGCCCAAATGCCCGAACCACAACCCGCTTGGGCTCAGCAATACAACTTCGACATGCAGCCCTGCTGGGCCCGCAAGTTTGAGCCACCCGCCATTACGAGTCACGAATCACAGGATGTCATTCGCACGCTGCTCACCATTTACGAACGAACCGGCGACGAGAAATACCTTGCCCCCATTCCCAAAGCGCTCGATTACCTCGACACCTGTGTGTTACCCGACGGCATGATGGCACGCTTCTACGAACTGAAATCGAACAAGCCGCTGTACATGACCAGCGATTACCAGCTCACCTACGACGACAGCGACACGCCCACCCACTACGGATTCAAGCAGGGACAAAACCTCAAAGCCCTGCGCGCCCAGTACGACGCCCTGCGCAGCGGCAAGCCGTCACGCTCATCAAAACGCTCACCCCGGACGCTCGCGAAAGACGCAACACCCATTGTCGCCGGTCTGGATGCGAAAGGACGCTGGGTCTCAAAGGTGTCCGGAGAACGCCTGGCAGGTCAGCCCAAGTTTCGAGACCTGCCGGAGTATCTCTCCAGCGAAGTCTTTGCCAAGAACTTAACGACGCTGGCGGAGTATGTTGCGTCGCTGAAGTAATACTTGAAGAATTGCTGGCAGTTTCGAGACATCCCCTTGGCGGCATTTCAGGCCGATTTCCGACCGCAAAGCATGCGAAAGGCACTTATCCGCATTGCAAAACGATCAGCGTTGCACACCTTGCACCGTCATCCGAATGCGGGAAAGGCCGTCGAATCCTGTGATGTAGAGCGTTCGCAGGTCTTCGTCGCCGAAGCCACAATTGATGGGACGCGCGGGGCAGGCGATTTTGTCGAGGAGTTTGCCATCGACATTCCAAATCCAGACATCGGTCGCACCGGCACAGTAGACGTTGCCGAGTGCATCAATGGTCATCCCGTCCGCCCCTTTGGCGTCACCGTCATCCATACTGGCAAACAGCTTGCCTTCGCCGGTTTTTCCGGGACCAGAAACAGGATACGACCAGATTTGTTTGGCCGCATAGGCAGCGACGTACAGGATCTTTCCATCTGGCGAAAGGATGATGCCATTCGGTGAAGCAATATCCGCAATGGCTGTCGACTCTTCGCCAGCAGCATTCACATACGCGACGCGGTTCTGCGAGGTGAGCGTCACGTACGCTCCGCCGGCTGCATCGACCACGAGGTCATTCGGACGCGGCGGCGGTTTGACCGACGTGTCGAACTCGCACCGCGTGCTGACTTCTTTTCCATCCCAAATGAGGATTTTGGAGTTGCCATTGTCGGAGAGATACAGCTTCCCGTTGCTCCAGAACGTCGCACTAATCCGGCCAGCCGCGTCAATAACGGTGGCAACCTTCTCGCCCTTCACGCGAGGATCAAACTTCAGCAGTTTTTCTCCTTTGACGTCGGGGAAGTAGAGAGTGCCGTTGCCATTCCAGCTTGGCCCGTCGGCCAGACCGAAGCCCTCCGCGAGCAGTTCAAGTTTGCTGTTGGGATCCACCGGACTTTCTTCGAGTGGTGCCCGCACCCACGATTCATTGATCCTTGCGACGGTTAACCGCGTGGGACGATAAATGTTTTCCCCGTCGGTTGATCCCCGCTCGTACAGACAGAGAATGGTGCCATCCTGAGCGACGGCCAAATCACTGTAGCCGCTGAACCCCGACTCGATGGACCGCGCGGCAGACCATGTGTTCCCTTCATCATCACTCAGCCGAATCGACAGGTTCGCCCGGTCCCGCCCCTTGCCGGGCGTTTCTTTTCCATCACGCCGACTGAGGTTGTTGGGGTTGGTAAACGCAATGCAGCCCGCTCGTCCCTTGAGCGGCCAGCGGACACGTACCATGCCCGCCATGCAAACTGGTTCGAGTAACTCCGGGACGAATTCAGGCGTGGACCACTTTGTCGCACCATCACTGCTTTGGGTGGTCAGGCGACGGTTTTCCAGTGACTCGCTCCGTGTGTTCAGGATTACTTTCCCGTCCGCCGATTCCACAAGTACCGTTTCGTTGGGATAAATAAGCTGCTCGGTATTCGGGACGGCAATTTCGCCAGCGTGCCACGTCTTGCCGTGGTCGTCACTTGTAATTGTGGCGGTGACGGAGGGGCGATGCGCGTGGCCGCCGGTTCCCGTCGACAGCCAGACCGGAACGACAAGCCGCCCGGCGTGATTTCCTCGCTGCAACTGAATGGCGTGACACGGCCCGGTGGCGAGTACTTTCCAGTCGTAGTCGTTGCGGAACCCCTCAAACACATTTGTGATTTCCACCGGATCCGACCACGTTGCCCCGTCATCATCACTCCGCATGTAGAAGCACCGCATGTATTCAAGGCAGTACAGAAAATGCACGGCGCCGGACTGCAAGTCAGCAATCGCCACAGGATTGTTGGCCGTGTTGTCCCCCGGCTTGTCGAGGTTCTGCGCAGCCGCCACAGGATTGATGGGCAAATCCCCTTCGACATGGACGACAGTTTGACGCGCACCCCATGTGCGACCTCCATCGGTGCTGCGGCGCATGAGAATGTCGATCGGCCCCCAGTCCCCTTTGTCCGACTCGCGGGCTTCACAGTAGGCCAGCACCGTCCCCGACTTCGTGACCACAAGACCAGGAATGCGGTACAGGCTGAATCCCTCCTCGCCTGCCTGGAAGATGTCAATTTTCTCGACCGGTCCGTCCGCAGCGAAACACTTAGCAACACAAAGAACAATGAGGACGACAGCAGTTGTGAGCGAGCGCATGGAAATAATTCTCCGCGTCAAACGGGAATGGTGTGGGTTAAGCAATGGCGGCTGTCGCCTACAACTCGACTACTTTGCCTTCGAGTGCCGACTTCAGGCAAGCGTCGAGCACCTGCTGAGTTTTCAGTGAAATCTCCGGCCAGTGTGAGTCAGTTTTGCCGCTGAGCACAATGCGGGAGAAGTTCTGGAACAAATTCACTTCCTGTGCACCAGCAGCCCCGTTGCTGTACTCAGCTAACGTCACCGTCCGGGAATGCCGCTCCATGTTGTTGAAGCAGCCATCCATCGCGAACACAGGATTGTGGACTTCGAACTCCAGTTGGTTGCCGTAATAAGGGAGCACGAAATCAAAGAACTGGAGCGAACCTTTGTCACCGCTAAGATGCACCCACTGCTGATGCTCCGTCAGGAACGAATTGTAGAAGCTCGCAGACACACCGTTGGCGAATCCCATTTCGGCGGAGAATTCGGATGGCACGGGCTGCGGTGAGTCAGGCCGGGCGAACGTGCTCAGCATGCGGGCACTCACCCACTGCGGCATTTCATACTTCATCGCCCAGAGCGTCATCCGAATGGTGTACCAGCCCAAGTCGCCGAGGCAGCCGAGCGATTCCAAATCACTGTTGGCCCGAATGTTTCCCTGCACGAAATCATCGGGAGCACAGAAGGTGAACGCGGTGGAAATCCGTTTGAGCTTGCCGAGGCTCACGCCGTCGTCAATGACTTCACGCATTTTGTTCATGCGGCTGCTGTGCATGTACATCACACCATCCATGAACTGCACACCAGCCTGTTCGCAGGCGGAAATCATTTCCTGCAAATCGGCGGCGTTGTCCGCACACGGCTTTTCACACATCACGTGCTTTCCGGCCCGGGCGGCACGAATGACCCATTCCTTGCGAATACCCGTTGGCAGCGGGATATAAACGGCGTCAATGTCGTCACGCTGCAGGAGTTCTTCGTAGCCACCGACAGCTTCGGGTGCGTTTGCAAACGGAACCTGTGCCTGGCACTCGTCGATAAACTGCTGCGCCCGCTCAATCGAGCGGCTCGCTACGGCGACAAGATTTGAATTGTTGCTCAGTCGAATGGACATCCAATTCTTGCGTGCAATCCCGGCCGATCCCAGAATTCCCCACCGACACACCTGCTCACTCATTTCAATTTCCTTACCACTCTTCAAAGAACTACGTCACCGTTTGACGACAAGCCTCGATCCTGAATACTTCCGCCCGGAAACGCAACCTTGGGCGACGTTAGAATTGCAGGTGGGACATGTGACGTCCGCGCCAACCGGGTCAGTGCGTCGCGTGAGAATCATTAATCAGCGATTTGGAGGAACATCCTCCGTCGCCTCAAAAGCAACACCCTCCGGAACAACCTGTTGGGACAAGTCATTTCGGAGGGACATTCGCAATGTCGAGTTGATGTGGATTATGGACCAGCAAGTGCTCCGGCCATTGCCGACAGAACGTTGGCAATAATCGCTCCACCAATCCATCCGGCGATGATTAACCCCTTCTTTTCATGCTGGAATTTGGCGACCGCAAAGTACAGGACATAGAATGGAATACACAGGCATAGCAGTCCCTGCGCCAATCCCTCCTTGAACGCCGCGATCAAAATGATAATGGCGCAGACAAAGCTTGCCAGCGCGCATACCAAAGCGAGAATTAACAGTACAACTCCCATTGACGTATCTCCCAGGTTCGAAGAAAGAATTGCTGATTCGAAATCAACGCGGGACAACGTTGAGCCATAGCTCGGGTTGGCTGCCCATACGAACGATTCCATAAACCAAAAACAGACCACAAGCGGTCAAGTAACACGACATGGTAAACCGGCGGTGCCGATCGAGGTAATTGCGTAAACGGTGCGACAAAAACACAGGGCTACACAACACAATAAGGTTCAGGACGAACAATGGATACAACACAAACCCGAAGGGGTGATACTGCCACGCTTTCAAAAACTCGAAATGCGAAATGCATGTCACGCTTCGAGTTAAACCACACCCGGGGCACGGTAAGTTGAAAAGGTTCTTAACCCAACAAACTTGCACGCTCAACCCGTCGACCGGCAAAAAGAAGGACAGCAGCAATGCAACGAGAGAGAAGCCCTTGGTGAAAGGACCAAATAACACATCAAAGGGTGATTTCTCTACCCGCGTTTGCACATTACCACCATGAGTTGCGTCTCCCGTAAGTCCTTGAGCAGCAGTGGATCCAGCGTACCGCGTATGTTGACAAATCACAACGCAGCGGCCCAACTTTTTGAATTCGTTGACTCGTTCCGATCTAACCCGACAATAGTACGGAAATCCGTCCGATCTCTTCCACAAAGACCGAAGTGGCCAGCAACTTCGTGGTTTTGGCGGCCGCAGGTGAAATGAGTGGAAGGCGCGCTCGAATTGCTGGGAACTAACGTCTTTCCAAAACGGCGACCTGGCCATCAGGGAGCATCCAGACGCCGTACTGAGGCGAACTGCCAGCCGCGAGGTTGTGAATTGTCCATTCATCAATCGAACCTGAGAGCGCGGCATGATGAGCGTTCGCTGACTGAAAGCTACCACCGCCCGTGAGTTCGCGGATCTTGCAGCCCGGCTTGCTTTCGCAGCGAAACTGCGTCCCAATTCCGCTCCGGTTGGCTGTTCGTCCGATAACCCGCACGATCTGCAACCTCGCTCCATCCGTAATGTTGCGCAAGATGGCTGATGGTCCAAACTGATTGGCGCAAACAACGTCGAGTCGGCCATCATGGTCGAGGTCACCAATCGCCAGGCCACGTCCCATACGTTCTTGCTGGAAATACTCTCCCGCCCAGTGACTCGACTCGGCGAACTTCCCCTGTCCCTCATTCAGAAACAACTGGGGACGTTGAAAAAAAGGTTCGCCGTGTTCCATCCACGAATGGTCTTCAATGTGCCCGTTGGTGACCATAACATCGAGCCAGCCATCGGCATTGGCGTCAAAGAATTGTGTTCCAAACCCGAGTGACCGTTTGCTGGGTGGGCCAAGACGACTTCGGCGAGACGCGTCCTCTAATGTCAGCCCTCCGAGATTCTCGTACAGGGTATTCGAGTCGTTGTAGAAGTGACTCATGTACAGGTCGGAAAGGCCATCACCGTTGGCGTCTCCCGAGGTAACGCCCATGCTTGCTTGCGCAAATCCGGACTCGCTGAGTGCTGCTCCCGCTGCCAGAGCGATTTCACGGTACGACTCCAGCTTGCCGGCGTCATCAACAACAGCATCAAACAAGAAATTCGCCTGACCATCGTTGGCGACGTAAATCTCCGGGTAGTCGTCATCATCCAAATTGGAAACAACCACTCCCAGGCCCTTACCCCGCAGTCCATGCATTCCAAATGACTCCGTAGCATCGACAAACCCTCCTTCACCATCGCCCAGCAGCAGCACATCATCAACGCCATCGAATAACGCGGGTGGGCACTGCTCAAATCCATCAGGGGCCGCAGCATTGAGGCACAAACGGGGTTCGCTGTCCGACTCAACGAGGTAATTCACCACGTACAGATCGAGCACTCCATCGAGATTGAGGTCGGCCGCGGCGACGCTGGTACTCCATCCAGGTACCTTCAATGGCTCTGGAGTCGCTTCGGTGAATGTGCCATCACCGTTGTTCATCCAGAGAATGTTTTCACGAAATGTGCAGACGTAGAGGTCATCAAAACCATCGTTGTCGAAGTCACCTACAGCGCACCCGGTGGCATGACCAAACTGCTGCACCAAAGCTGATTCTGCCACGCTGCGGAACTTCATTCCTGGAAACGTACGAAACAGCGCACTGGGATGTGACTGGTCGTTCAGACTCAACGGCAATCGGCAACCATTGGTCAGGAAAATGTCCAGCCAGCCGTCATGGTCGTAGTCAATCAAACCAACTCCGCCGCCATTGACTTCGATAATCCGGCGCTGCCCCTGAACGTCATCAAAGCGTTCGAACTCGAAACCCGACTCAGCCCCAACCGTCTGAAAAACGGGAAGCGGATCGATGGGAGGTCGCTGCGGATCTGCAATAGACTCTGTCGCTCGAACAAGCGGCTTCACATCTTGGACAGGATGTTCAACCTGCTGGGGTGGAGGACCGGGTGGCACTTCGTCCTTCGAATCGTGACAGCCAGCAGCGAACAGGAGGATGAGGGCAACGAGACACAGGTTACGAATCGCCATGTACCGCCTCAGTTTGAGAAACCTGCTGATTCCCAGTTGCCAAGGGCAGGTACGTTGCAAAGGCATTTGCCGCTTCATTCAGCCCGGCTTTTCGACACATGTCGACGAGTTCCTGGATTTCTTGCGTTCGTCCCTCCTGCACAGCCGCGAGTTTCACCCGAATTTCCGATAGGACAATTGCCTTGGATTTGCACTGGGCTGCTTCGTCACTCTCGGGAGGCAACGTCCTTAACAGCCCCATGTTTGCTTCGGGATTGGCTGGGTCGTTTGCGAGAACATGTCGAAACAGAATTGCGGCCTGATCCGGGGCGTCCTTTACGAGCAGTTCCGCACGCATGCGGGTCAACAGCCACGGTTCCGTTGGATCGAACGCACCTGCCTCAGTTAGCACGGCCTGCATTTCGTCACGCATGTCCTGCTCGAAGTAACACTCCAGCAAGGCGGCATGCACATTCAAATTGCCGGAATTTGACTTACGAAGCTGCGTGAGCAGTGACAGGGCTTCGTCAAGTTCACCGACCTTCGTTTGAAACCTCGCTTTGGCTATTAGCAGCGATGCATCTGAGGGATTCTTCTCGAGGAAGTCGTTGAGACGCTCGCGTGCTGTTGTCGAATTCCAGATCAGCAAGTGTGGAAAATGGAGGAGTTTGGAATCGCTCAGACTGGCGTAGCCAAACTGATGCATTTGCTTCAGGATTTCTTTGCGTTCTTCAAACCGCAACTCGACGGAATACAGGAACACCAACCAATTGCATGCCCGTCCGGTGACTTCGATGTCATCGGCTGCACCGTAGGTTGTACAGGCAACAAGATTTCCCTCAGCCCCGACGGCGTCATTACGTTCCAGGAGAATTTCTGCCGCTTGAAGTCGCGCAGCAGGTCCCTGCGGAACCTCGCAAATAATGCCGCTCAAGCAGGCAAGTGCCTTATCCGATTCGCCTTTCGCCAGCGCACGTTCCGCCATTGTTGCGAGCACCGCCTCCTTGCCGGGTGCTTCTGCTGAAATTGCCCGAAACTCCTGGGCGACCGCTTCAAATTCTGCGGAATCAACCCCCAGAGGCAAGACGTTTGCCCGTTCCTCGACGTGATCGGAAGGCCGCGCGCTGACAACCACAACAACTGCGATGGCTGCCAACAGCAAGGCCCCCAAAATCCAACCGAGCTTCGAGCCCGTCGAGGGAGATTGGCCGAATTGAGATTCGAGTTGTGCTTCCTGTGAATCCATTTGGTAGACCTCTTACCCAGACGACTCAGCAATCCGCGCAGTATAAGGTACACACTATATCGCCCCCTCACATGGTTTGCGAGGTGGGAATTGATGGAATGGATTTTCACGAGGGAACCTCAAGACAACTGTTCCCCGGCCAATGATGCCGCATAAAATGGCGGCATGTCCTACAAAGTACTTTTGACCGATCACCCTTGGCCCGATGTCGACATCGAGCGCGACGGATTTGCTACGATTGGAGCGGAATTCCTCACCGCTCCGAGTGGTGATGAAGCGACGCTCACCGAACTCGCCAACGGCGTCGATGCCATTGCAACGTGCTGGGCTCAAGTGACGGCCAGAGTGTTGAACGCTGCGCAGCCAACATGTCGCATTGTGTCGCGCATGGGTATTGGGCTCGACAATATTGACATCCCCGCCGCCACCGAGCGAGGCATGCTGGTCACCAACGTGCCGGACTACTGTGTGGAAGAAGTGGCGGACCACGCCATTGGGTTGCTGCTCTCACTGTCCCGTAATATTGGTTTCTTTCATCAACGCACCAAGCAGGGGGAATACAATCTTGCCGCAGGTCCCGAAATGCATCGGCTCCGAGGCATGACGCTTGGCCTGCTGGGACTTGGTCGAATCGGGGGTGCCGTGTGCGATCGAGCCCGCGCTTTTGGACTGAAAGTCATCGCCCATACGCCCTCCGGAAACAGTCGCGGGCACGACGTCGAAATGGTGAGTTTCGAAGAACTCCTCACTCGAAGTGATTTCCTCTCGCTGCATGCTCCGCTGCACGAAGGGACGCATCACATCCTGAACGAGTCGTCACTCAAGTTGTGCAGGCCGGGATTGTTCGTCGTGAACACCTCACGTGGAGGGCTCATCGACGCATCTGCGCTGAGTACGGCTATTCAGGAAGGAAGAATCAGCGGCGCGGGGCTGGATGTGTTCGAGCCAGAGCCACCAGACTTGCATGATCCCCTCTACCGAAACGAACGGGTCATTGTGACGCCGCACGCGGCTTTTGTTTCAGAAGAATCGTTGCGGGAGTTGCGTGAACGGGTCGTGCAACAGATAGTGACTTGCCTCCAGGGGGGAACCCCCGACAATGTCGTTAATCGCTGACAAGTCCGCCTTTTCGTAAGTCACAGTTATGGTCATTTCGCTCATTGGATATCGCGGCAGCGGCAAGTCGACGGTTGGTCAGCAACTGGCTGCCCGGCTCAATTGGGAATTCATTGACGCCGACATCGAAATCGAGCGGCACGCCGGAAAGTCTATTGCCAGCATTTTTGCAGATTCTGGTGAGCCTGAATTCCGCCGGATTGAGTCAGAACTCATCGCCCAGTTCCTGCAACAGGATCAGCTCGTGCTGGCGACCGGCGGTGGGGCGATTCTCGACGCCAACACCCGTTCTGCCATGCGATTGGCCGGTCCGGTGGTTTGGCTCCAGGCCGACTCAGCCGCCCTCTTCGCCCGCATTCAGTCGGACGACACGACCGAGCAACGGCGTCCATCGTTGACAGATTCCAATCCCCGAGCCGAAATTGACGAGGTGCTGGCCCGCCGGACACCGCTGTATCGTGAAGCAGCCACATTGACGGTTGTGACAGATGACCGGACCGTTACGGCGCTCGTTGATGAAATTGTGGCGGCACTGCCAAACACTTCCAGTGACCGTTAACCGAATGTTGTACTAGATTTAAGGTCGACACCACTTCCCAGCTGATTCTCCGTACTCGTGACGCTTCATCTCGACTTTCCCATCTGGCTGCCGCTGACGTTCCTGTTTGTACTGGGTGCGGTCATTGGGAGTTTCTTGAATGTCGTCATTCTGCGAACCCCGTCGCGTTACACTCTGTGGGAGCAATGGACCTCGCTGTCGGAAAATGCGTCGCACTGTCCGCGCTGCAAATCCCCCATTCGGTGGTACGACAATATCCCCATCTTTGGCTGGTTGAAGTTAGGCGGACGCTGCCGCGACTGCAAAATGCGCATCAGCTTCCGCTATCCGCTCATCGAGCTATTGAACGCGCTGCTGTTCGTGCTGGTGTATTGGTTGGAAGTTCCCGTTGGCCGGTCGGCCAGCCTGGAGGCCAGTTGCCTCTACACGCCATTGGGACCATGGAATTATCCCGGCAATGGCTGGTTGACGCCTGAGTGGCAAATTCACATTCAATACGTGTTTCACATGGTGCTGATTGAGTCGCTGCTCGTGGCTTCCGTAATTGACTTCGATCACCGCATCATTCCAGATATCACAACGACGCCCGCAACGGTGTTTGGAATCCTGGTCAGCGCTGTGGTCGCCCGCGTGCATCTTGCCCCGGTCTGGTACCAGAACAGCACGCTCGACCGAGACTTCGGTTTAATTGTCCCTGAAGCATGGAGCAGCTATCTCGCCCCGCCTGACGGCGCACTCATCGACGACCGAACGTGGATCCCGCACTGGATTGTCGACTGGCCCATTCTGCATGGCCTGGTAAACAGTCTGGCCGGACTTGCGATGGGTTACATCCTCATCAAGCTGGTGCGAGAAATTGGTCAGCGCGTGCTGCACCGTGAAGCCATGGGGGCAGGCGACATCTATTTGATGATGACCATTGGAGCCTTCCTCGGCTGGCAGGCGACAGTGGTTACGTTCTTCCTCGCCCCGGTCATGGGCTTGTTGTTCTCGTTTGGCCAGCGGTTCTTCTATCGAGATGATGCCATCCCGTACGGACCATTTCTCAGTCTCGGAGCACTCGCGACAATTCTCACCTGGAGCGACGCGTTCGAACGCACCCGCCGAATTTTCGAACTGGGCCCGCTGCTCATCATGCTGTTCGTGCTGATGGTAGTGCTCTTCGTCGTCTCCCTGGCACTTGTACAGGGAATCAAGTGGTTGTTTGGCATACCGCTTTACCCACCGGACGAAGACCAAGTGCATGTCTGGCGTGCAGCCGACCAGACTCACTTTTTCGCTGGCGAATTTGTGAATCGCTGGTCGGGCCGCTGGCGGATGGACGACTGGCAGGGGAACGCTGCTGGGCGTGGTCAGGTTCACGAAGAACGCTGGAAACAGGGTGCCCCAGGACGTGGCGGCCCACCCGTGCGTCGGCTGTAAAACGACTATTTCAGCTGTTCCTTGATGATCTCGGCTACGTGCTCGGCGAGCTTTCCTGAGCCAGCAGGCGTGTAGTGGACATTGGCGGGAAGCTGAATGTCTGCGGGCTGTTCGCTGGCGAACTTCCAGAGGTCGTTGACCAGCACCTCGTGCTTCTGCATGACGCGGAGTGCGGCTTCGTTGTACTTCACTTCATCCCCAGGCGTTCGTCCTTTTGACCCTTCTGGCACGGGCGTCGTGCTGCACCAGATAAGTTTGGCACCGGTGGTTTTCAGTTTCTGCACGAGTTCATCGAGGTTCTTTTCGTACTCTTCGATTGGGACCTGCTGTTTTCCGGCGTCGACTTCGGCCAGCCCCCCCTTGTCGTCGATGTACTTCAGGTCGTGCAGGCCCCAGTTGAAGTGAATGACATCCCATTCGCTGTCGCCAATCCACTGATCCAGGCTGGAAAGCCCGCGTGTGGTTGGACCGCCATTCGTGGGAATACGGTGAAGGTTCGCCACGCCTTCCAAATTCTTTCGCGTCGGCAACGTGTAGCCGATGGAAATGGAGTCACCAATCAAGAGCACCCGCGGGAGGCCTTCGACGTCTTCGATGGGACTCAATGCCGGCTGTTTCCGCTGCCCAAACGCAGTCGTACTGCAGCAGATGGCCAGGATGAGAGTCAGAACGGAGGAATTGCGCATGGTGCAAGCTTTCTGGTGCAGGAATCTTGTGAATTGATCCCCATGTCGTACCGCACCAGCGGCAGACTTCGCAAGCGTTGGGCGCACAAAAAAACTCCGGTACCCGCAGGTACCGGAGTTCATGGCAAAGCAGCAACCCCACGCGATGCTTGCCAAAGCGTCCAGAGAGTTTCTTGCGACAATTGTGGGAGGCAATGAACTCAGGTGTGAGAGTGAACTGCCGGACGAGAGAGCGGTGTCCGGCGGCTCAGAATTGTGAGAGAAAAAATCAGCGAGAGAGTGTGAGAGTTTTTGTGAGAGCAGCGAGGTCGTTTGAGAGGCGAAGGATGATCGCCCGCTTCACCTAGTGGATGTCGTTAGGACCGTCGCAGAATTCTGCTTGATCCCAGTAGCTGCCGCCGCTGGTCCAGCCTTTGTGTCCGCAGTTGCCTTCAGCCTTGTATGACTGGCTCAGGCAGGTGAAGGCCGAGCCGACATCTTCGAGTTCGTTATTAATGTTCAGGGCGACTTCGCTGAGGCCGACAATCAGGCCGAGCACACAAATGGTGGCGACCAGGACCAGTTCGGCGGAAACAATGAAACCAGCTTCGTCGTTCAGGAGTGCATTGAAAGTTGTCATGGTGGGGTTCCTCTTGTCAGTGTCGACCGTTTGTTGTCGGTCAGGGCTTTGTTGTTGATGGATGACAAGAAAAGCATGCGCAGTGCCAAACTGTTCAAGATGCTTATCGCTGCCGTGCCAGAAGGGGCCACACCAGTAACGCAAGACGTTACCGCAAAAAGCCTTAAAGAAATGTCTCAACCCTAGCAAAAAAGAGTTTCAGAGCCTGAACGCCCGTGCCAGCCATGATGCGCAAACGCAACGCCGATTTTCCTTGATGGTGGCCTGAATCGGCACCGACAACCGCAACTCCCGCACCAGCAACATCTTTCAAACGCATGTTGCCAAACATCAACACGTTGCCGGAAGGCAACACTCAACAGTGCGATTCACATCCAATCAAGTTAAGCTGAGAGTCTGCTTTGTTTCGTTTGATTCCAGACCGCAGCAGAGGCAATTCCAATGGGCGCGTTCATCGTCAACTTTCATGTCCGCACGCATGACATGGGCCAGGTTGCTTCGGTCCTTGAATCAGAGAGTGTCGAGTCTGCGTGGATTGCCGAGCCCCAGGGGAAATGGTGCTCTTTCTGGGAAGCACGTGCGTCTGAGCAGGATTCGGTTCGCATTCTGGATTTGGCAAGACATGTCAGCCGAGCACTGGACGCCCCCGTCATTGCCTTCCTCGTCCACGACAGCGACTTTCTCTGCTACTGGCTCTACGACAAAGGTGAATTGATCGACGAGTACAATTCCTTCCCCGACTACTTTGGCGAGACTCCTATCGAGGGGAATGCCTACTACGAGGCGAACTGTGGGGCCCTGCTCCGTTACTGCATCCCAGATACGACGCTCGAAGAGTTGGATGATCTCCTCGCACATACCACGCAAGTGTCGACTTTATTTGGAGACATGCGTTCATTCATCTTTGCAGAAACGCGACTCAGGCACCTGGCTACGAAACTTGGAATCCAGGAGAGTCGCGTCATGACCGATTTCAAGGACATCGGTCGTGAGGTCGCAGCTGAAGAATTAGGGGCCGCGTGGATTGGGACCGGTGAACAGCCAGAGTCGGAACTGGCTGCTGAGGATCAAGTCGAGCATTCACAATTCCAAATTCAACTTCCGCCGCTCCACAAAGCCGCTGCCGAAGATGACGTCGCGGAAATCGATCGGCTTGTTGCTCAGGGTGCCGACATTGATGAAATTCCTCGCGGCTTCAGTGGGACGGCCCTGTCGATGGCGGCTTCGCGGGGCTCACTCAACGCCATTAAAAGTCTGGTGGACTATTGGGCCAGCCTGCAAAAGTCTGGCAAAGAGGGGGGCTCGCCCATGCATATGGCCGTCTCGTCTGGAGAGATGGAGGCCGTGCGGCTGTTAGCCAAATTGGGAGCCAATGTGAATGAAGAAATCCCGCAAGTGGGATCGCTGCTGCATTTCACCATTCTGATGGGATCGGCCCAAATGTTGAAAGTTCTACTCGAAGCGGGCGCCGACACGGCAGTGACAAACGCCGCCGGACTGACTCCCCGAGAAATGGTGCAAATGCAGTGCGACAGCGTCGAGCAGCTCAAAAGCATGATGCCGCAACTGGAAGGCCCCATGAAAATGATGGCGGAACGCGCAGAGCAAATGCTCGCCATTTTCCGAGAGCATGACGGCTGAATAGACTCAGGTTGACTTCTGCAGCAGTACGACGTCATCGCCCGCGACAATCAATTCTGCGTTCCACAATTCAGCCAGCCACTCGAACGTCTGCTCCGCGGCAAAGCAAATGTGGGTGGGATCTTGCTTGTAGTGCCATGTCGAAAACGCGTCTTGGTCGAGAACGCGTTTGGTCATCAGGCCCAGAATGCCACCGGGACGCAGGCATCGCCAGAGTCGTTCCAGTTCATATCGCGGTCTGCGGAGATGTTCGAACACTTCTGTTGCAGTAATGAAATCGTACTGCTGCAGAAAGACTGAATGATTCGGTGCGTAGAAGGGATCAAACATCTGCATGGTGTGCCCCGCTTCGGCAAACATTTTCGAGAGCGTCGGCCCAGGGCCAGCGCCGAAATCGAGTCCCCAACCGCCAGATGCAAGTCGCTCTTGCATGGGATCAAACATCCGACTCAGGAAGTTGCGATACGCATCGTCATGCGGCGAATTCTCATGCCGGTCGTAATGCAGCTTCTCGCCGCTGTGGGAAACATGATCACGTGGAGGCACGAACACCAGCCGACACCGCGAACACTGGAGATAGGTTCGCCAGTCTTCGAAGAATTCGTTAACACCAACTGCGAAGCACAGCGGGCACGTCTGTACCACGATGTTTCCGTCTGTACTGCGGAGCTGTTGGGAATCAGCCAACGTGTTTTCCTTCTGATGAGTTCTGTTGAGCGAGCATTTTTGGTCCACATGCATCCCAGGGCAACTGTTTGAGGCATCAATTCTCCCCAATCCAGTCGACGATTTCTTGCCGGGACGATATTCTCCAACGGTTGCCGTGCCTTCTTGCGTAATCAAACTGTTCGCAGTGCACGGGATGGTTATTCAATTCAAATCATCAGGAGTTTTCCCGTGGCCGACCCTTCATCCACCGCGAATGATCAACAGCGTCGTTATCGAGAGTTTCTGGATTTGCTGCCGTTGACCCTGGCACTTGCGGGACTGCCGCAAAGTGAACATGGTCGCTACTACAACGAAGAACAAATTGAAACACGTGTCTTTGCCGTGCGACACGCTTACAAAGCCGCACGTCAACTGGCACGAGAACTCATCAAGTAAGTAACGCCGCCTCGACTCAGTCGTTCTGGGCACGCGGAGCGGCAGGGAGAGAGTCCAATGTGGTTTGCAGAAACGGCGTGGCCCACACTCATTGTTCTGGCAACCGTGGCCGCGATTTTTGTGTCGCGCTGGATGGCGAATCGTCGCGCCATCTGGCTGGGGGCCGCGGGATTCTTTGTCGCCCTCATGCCGCTCGTCTGGTGGCTGGAAATTCAAATTGTCACGCCGCGTGAGCAAGTCGAGCAAAGCATTCTCGACATCACCTCGGCCTTTCAACAGAAAGACTCCGAAGAGACGCTCAAGCACATTTCACCAGGTGCACCTCACATCAAAATTCTGGCAGCCGGAGCCCTGAAGCTTGTTGATGTCAGTGACGACATGCGAGTCTCCGACATTCAAATTGAACTGACCAATGAAGACTCCATCGCGAAGGCCAAGTTTCGGGTAAACGCGCGAGTCGGATTACTCGGCCAGACGGAAAAGCAGCATCAGCCAACGCGCTGGGATGCCACGTGGCGTAAGGAAGGGGAAGAGTGGCTGTTGTTCAAAATCACAGAACTCGACCCCATCACGGGCGAACCGCTCGACCGATTTGGTCAACTTCGCGGCATGTTCTAATGAGTGAATCAGGCCACGAACTCGTTTCACACATTCGAATGTGAAATTGGGACCTTTTTTCGAAGAAAAGTGACTTCCCAAGCGAGCGACGGACGATAAGATACCCCACGCATGAGCGAGAAATGGCTCATTTTCATAGCGCGGGGTGGAGCAGCCCGGTAGCTCGCGAGGCTCATAACCTCGAGGTCGTCGGTTCGAATCCGGCCCCCGCCACTTTAAAAGCCGAAGCCCTTTGGGTCTTCGGCTTTTTTCGTTCTCTTCCGTCGCTACACGCCACATTGCGTTCAGTCGCTGTCCATTGCCGATCTGGCTACACTGGACCGCATGGATCAAAATTCACTTGAACGTTCGACATTGCGAAAAGTCGCCTGGCGACTTATGCCGTTCATTTGTCTGTGCTACGTGCTGAACATCCTCGACCGGGCGAATGTGGGCTTTGCCCGTCTGAACATGCAAACCGACCTCAAGTTGGACGAGGACATGTTCAACCTCGGCTACGGCATGTTCTACCTGGGCTACCTGCTTTTTGAAGTGCCCAGCAACCTGCTCATGCGAAAAGTCGGAGCGCGCCGCTGGATTGCCCGCATCATGATTACCTGGGGCATCGTGTCGGCCCTCACCATGTTTGCCTGGGATGAGTGGTCGTTCTATGGCCTGCGCGTCTTACTCGGAATTGCCGAAGCGGGATTCTTTCCGGGGATCATTCTCTACCTCAGCTACTGGTTCCCCGACCAGGAACGGGGAAAAATGACCGCTTTTTTCATGCTGGCGATTGGGCTGGCGAGTGTGTTCGGAAATCCCATTTCGGGATTCATTATGCAATATCTCGACACGGCTGCCGGACTTCATGGCTGGCAATGGCTGTTTCTGCTCGAAGGAATTCCATCGATGCTTGTCGGCTTCGCGGTTCTGTTCTATTTGACCGACTCTCCCAAGCATGCCAACTGGCTCGCATCGGAAGAACGCGATTGGCTGATTGCACGCATGCAGCATGAAGAAGAAACTCGCCGGGCGAAACACAATGCCGACCATTTAGCAGCCATGATGCAGTGGCGGGTCTGGCTGTTGATCGCCATTTACTTCACCGTCGCGGTCGGCACGAACGCAGCCGGGGCGCACTTACCAAAACTCATCAAGGCGGACTTTGAGGGGATGACCACCTTTCAAATCGGCCTCCTCAGCGCGCTGCCACACTTATGCGCCGTCTTGGGGATGACTGTTTTCGGCATCAGCTCCGATCGGAACAAAGAACGGCGTTTGCATTTGGCCGCTGCAGCGGGCCTGGGCGCGGCGGGATGGGCGCTGACAGCAGCGACCGAATCTCCCGTCCTTAGACTCGTCGGCCTATGTCTCGCTCAGACGGGCATGATGAGCATGCTGCCCATCTTCTGGACCTTACCGACAGCATTCCTGACCGGCGCAGCGGCAGCTGGAGGCATTGCCTTGATTAACTCGGTCGCCAACATCGGTGGCTTCTTCGGAGCAACAATTCTCGGACGGTTCGGCCTGTGGTCAATGGCCCTCTGTTTGTTCGCAGGAGCATTGCTCGCAATGGGGACTGGCAGTAGTACGAAAGCCAAAGTAGAAGCAACCTGATCGCAGGTCACAGCAGGATGCGTATTCGCCCCGACCCACACTGAAACAGACTCACAACCTATGACAAATCCTCTGTTCGATCTCACAAACAAAGTTGCGGTTGTTTCCGGTGCTGCACAAGGAATGGGGCAAGCAACTGCACTGGCCGTCGCACAACACGGGGCTGATGTTGTCGTCGTTGATCGGAACATCGATGGTGCGGAGGCGACAGCCGCAACCATTCGCGCGATGGGACGCAAAGTGCTCGTAGCCGGGACTGATGTTTCCTGTCCGGATGCCATCGCGGCGTTGTTCACGCAGGTCGATGCGACGTTTGGCCGGGTCGACTTCCTGGGCAACATTGCGGGAGATGGACATTTGTGCCAACCGGAGCACCTCGCGATCGAAGATCTTCACCGAGTGTTCCAGAATCTAGTCATTGGGCGATTCGCCATGTGCCAGCAGGCGGGACGACGAATGCTGGCCCAAGGCTGCGGATCGATTATGAACATTGGGTCCGTCGCCAGTTCCACCGCACTCGGTCGGGGACACATTGCGTACAGCATGGCGATGGGAGCCGTGCTGCAAATGACGCGCGAACTGAGTACGGAGTGGAGCCATCGCGGCGTGCGGGTCAACTGCGTTACACCAGCGCAGGTTTTGAATCCCAGTTTGGCAGCGCGCATGCAGGAAGATCCCTCATTGGAAAGTCGTTTCCTAAAAGGCATTCCCGCCGGACGACTCGGCCAGCCGGAGAACATTCAAGGTCTCGCAGTTCTGCTGGCGTCCGATGCGTCGCGCTGGATTACGGGGGCCATCATTCCTATGGACGGGGGGAACACGGCTATGAACGCTGGTGGGACTCCCGGACACGAACAACACTTAATTCAAACGTTTCGCGCAGAGACAAAGTAAATCGATTCGATCAGGAAAGAGAGAGTGAACCTTGGCAAAGATTACGCAATTCAAAGGCTACACCGGCACGGAACAAATGCCGGACGTGCCAAAGCCCGACACACCGCCCGATCCCATGATCGTGACCGACCAGGACGGTGTTCCTGTGGTCTATCCGGGATGCCACGGCGTGGGCGTGCGGGTGGTTCATCCTGTCAACGAAAAAGCTCCCGCCAAGAACATGGGACTGGTGAAGTTCTATGTGCCGCCGCATGTGGTGCTGGAGCCCGGCTCGCATCCGACGGAAGAAACGTACGTCATTCTTGAAGGGGAAGGAGAAATGACGTTTCATCGCTACAAGCGACACGTGAAGAAAGGCGACTTCATCTATCTGCCGCCCTGGTGTGTTCATGGAATCGAAAACACCGGCAATGAAACGCTGGTTGTCCTGATTTGCACGTCACCGCCAAATCCGTAGTACCTGTCATTTCAAACTCACGGTTAGAGAGTTGGGAAACATCAGTGTGATCCCCTCGCCTTTCGGGAGTCGATATACCCGAATGAGGGGGATTTCGTTATGTTGAGGGACCGGAATACTGCAGCGACGACCTGAATCGAGTGAGCTTTCCGCATGCTGAATCTTTACCAACGCGTCCGTCACTCCAACGGTGGCGTTTCCCGACGAAGTTTTCTGCAACTGGGATCGCTGGCCCTCTTGGGTTCTGGAGGGGCTTTGAGCCTCCCTTCGTTGCTCCAGGCGGAAACTGCAGCGGGTGTGGGTCGTTCGCCGAAGTCGGTCATCATGATTTATCTGGTGGGCGGTCCGCCGCACCAGGATATGTTTGACCTGAAGCCGAATGCGCCGGCTGAAATCGCAGGCCCGTGGCGCCCCATCTCCACGAATGTTCCGGGGATGGACATTTGCGAAGCCTTTCCGCGACTGGCGGGAATGGCCGATAAGTTTAGCATCATTCGGTCGCTCGTCGGCAATCAATCCAACCACGACGCCATTCAGGTTTTCAACGGCCACAACCCTCGAAATGCAACACCATCCGGTGGATGGCCGCAGTTCGGTTCGATGGTTTCGAAGGTGCAAGGAGCATTTGATCCCTCCGCTCCACCTTTCGTGAGTCTCTGCTATCCCTGTACTCATGGTCCCTACAACGAACCAGGGCCTGGCTTTCTGGGAACGACTCACAGCCCGTTCCGCCCGCTGGGATCAACCCGCGACGACATGACGCTCAACGGCGTCACCGTAGAACATTTGCAGGACCGCGTGTCGTTGCTTAAAGACTTTGACCGACTGCGGCGTGACACCGACACCGGAACCTCAATGGCTGGCCTGGACGCGTTTACCGAGCAGGCCGTGGGACTGCTGACCTCTTCGCAACTCGCAGACGCACTCGACTTGTCGAAAGAAGATCCCGCAACTGTCGCGCGGTATGGCACCGGGAACACGAAAGTCTTCATCGATGGCAACGGCGCTCCACGTGTTCCGCAAAGTCTACTGATGGCGCGACGGCTCATTGAAGCGGGCGTGCGCGTTGTCACGCTGAACTACAGCAAGTGGGATTGGCATGGTGGAAACAACAATTCCATTTTCAAACGGGAACAGGAAGACTTCCCCATTTTTGACCAGTGCGTCAGTGCATTGCTGGAAGACCTGCACAACCGGGGCATGGCAGATGACTGTGCCGTTGTCATTTGGGGAGAATTCGGTCGGACTCCAAAAATCAGCGCCCAGGTTGGTCGCGATCACTGGCCGCAGGTGAACTGTGCCTTACTGGCCGGCGGCGGATTCCAGCATGGGCAAGTCATTGGAGCCACGGACAGAATTGGCGGCGAAGCCATAGCGCGACCTGTCACGTTCGCTGAAGTCTACGCGAGTTTGTATCGCCACTTGGGCGTCGATGTCGACACAACCATCAGCGACCTGAACGGTCGCCCTCAGTATCTCATCGAAGACCGAGCCAGTCCGCTGGCAGAACTGAGTTAACGAGTACCCGGCGACTCGGGCAATAACGACGACCTACGCAGAACATCCCAAACAAATGATCCCGTCCGCCCGCTTGGAACAGGCCGTGACCGCAGCCGGAAACGAATCATCCAGTTGCGAAATGCTGTATCATTAGCTCAGCAGTCGCTCGGCCAGTTGGGCTGGTGTCAGCGGACCATGAATTTGCAGTGCAGTTGCCGCATTTTCAAGGCTGTATGCAGCCGTAGCCGGCTTGAACAGTTGCTCGGTTTCCTCCAGTGCGAGTGGCTTGCCCACGGCGCTCGTTGCCTGGGAAATAATCAGTGGCCGAGGCGAAACGGTCGCCGCGATGTGTGGAATGTCACCCACATCACGCAGAATTCCAGGGACGAGCGTGCCGAGTCTTTGATTCTCATAGGGAACATCAGTCACGAAACTGGCGAGTGTGCCCACCATCGCCAAACGGTGAATGCGGGTGATGAGGGCAGAGGCCATGAGGGCCACGAGTCCCGCAGGACCGACACCCACGACAATGTTTTTCCCATCGCCGCGCTGCTCATCCAACATGTGCAGGACGCGTGCGACGTCCCACACCCATTGCGCAAGGAGCGGACGCCCGAGCCACAGCGACCACTCCGCCGTGTTGTGATCCGGGGCGCGACCAATCTTGTCGCGTGACCAGGCCTGAGTGCCGGTGGCTCGCAAATCGACAGAAACGACCGTGGCCTTCTGTTCAATGAACGCCTTGGCCCAATCACTGCTAATCGATTTTCGTCCGTCATCGAAATCCAGCAGAATGACCCGACGGCCAGTTCCTGCTACTTCCGTTCCTGCCAGTTTAATGCCCGGCTCGGAATTCAGCAGAAACGAGGTGACTCCCGCCTCTTCAGACTCCTGAATGAGATTGAGCGGTTCGCGCTTAGGGAATGGCCCCAGCATTCTTACCAGACTCGTAATCCGGTCGATTTCCTGGGTTCTCCAATGCTCAGCGTGCGTCGGAATGGAAATCTGTCCGACCAGCCGTTTCCCTTCCGCGGCGGCAAATTGCGGAAGTGTAATGAAGTCGTCCGGGCGTGAATCGTTCGGGAAACAACGGAGCGTTTCGGCCTCCTCCGTATCATGAGCCGGTTCGGGAATGGGCTCTCCCGTTCCTTCCCCTTTGAGGTGCAGCGTCATCCAGCCGTACATCGCTTCTCGCATGGGCTGGTTGTAACCGTGGCCCGACTCAAAGACGGCCTGCTTAGCGCTCTCTTCTTTTCCATACAGCGAAAAGACTTGCTTAGCGAATGCGAGCGACTTGGCCCCTTCGCCGACGGAGAACTGAAACGCATCTCGCGTCGCGTTGATGAGCATAAGCCCTCGCGGCGCGACGAGGGACAGAATGGCTCCTTCTTCGGTATGCGACAGTGCACCCGGCGTCACTTCACACATGCAGCAGGCCGCACCGAGATACGCCTGATAAGTCCCCACCGAACATACGGGAACCACGCACTTCAGCCGATCATCCATCGCACCGGCGTACATGGTCTGATTGCCGCCGCCGCTGGCTCCCGTAATCCCAATTCGATTGGGGTCGACCTCCGGCCGGGCCTGCAAGTAGTCGACTGCCCGTGAATTCTCGTACACCTGCAAACCGGCCAGCGGCAGACCCGTTGGCCAGAGAGTTCCCGCGACCATTTCTCCGTGGTACTCACCGAGAGCTTTGCCAATGCCCCGTTCGCCGGCGCCAAAGGCATCGACCATGAGGACAAAGAATCCCAGCTTGGCTAGGCCGATGCAGCGCGACTGAATTTCGGGTTGCGATTTCGCGAGTTGCCAGTGGCCATGCACAGAAAGCACCGCGGGATGCCTTCCCGGCTTGTCGGGCACATATGCATTCGCCGTCATCCGGATGCCCGGACGGGTCTGAAAATGGAGTCGCTCGACGCGGTAGCCTTCGCGTTGAAATTCCCCGACTTTCTGAGGATCGAGGTCGCACGCGGTTTCGGGAAATCCACCCCAGTTTTCAATGAGGCGCTGGCGGAGTTGCTCTCGGGCCTGTTTCCACTCTTCCAGCGTCGCGGCGGGGGCATCGCCCTTTCGCATTTCAGCGGCCAGCGACTTGACGTAATCGAGAAACTCGAACAGTTCCATAAGGTCCACCAAATCCAGTTGAACGACTACGAGGGCAGGAGGATTTTCCGCTGAGTAACAGTCTGATGCCTCAAGCACGATCTGCCAACCATACGATCCCTAAATCCCGTCGTGCGATCCAATTACCGCCACTCGAATGGGAAGAAAACAGGGGAGATCTCCTCAGGAAAGCCGATGCAGACGACTCCTGAAAAGACAATTGGTCGACGCTGCTGACTCTCGGGGGTATAACGACTTGCGCGATTGGCGCGGTGACTTTCCCCGAAATCACCCGACGGACAAGAGTCGACCTCACATAAAGTCTTGCCACTGTTTAAGGTTATGGTCTCGCCGGAGCCCCTTGTCGCCGCTAACATAGTGGCTCAAGAACCTGAGAAACGCGGCACATTCACACAGCACATGACATTGAGGGGCGGCCCTCGTTTGATAACATGCCGCCTTCGCCCGCGAAACATTGACGGACAGCGACTGAAAAGATGGTTAGCAACACAAAACGACGAATTGTGATTACCGCAATGGGACTTGTCAGTCCTATTGGACTTGGCCGCGATGCCATGCTGGAGAGCCTCCAGTCAGGTCGCAGCGGCGTCCGCCGCATTCAGCGGTACAACGGCGCGGCAACAGTCGGCGGAATTGGTGGCGAAGTTGCCGATTTGGGTGACGAAAACGCCAAGAAGATTTGCTTCACCGAAAAAGAAGAAAAGAAGGCCGTCAAACTGATGTGCCGCGACGTGCTGCTCGGCACGTGCGCCGCAAAGTTTGCCCTCGGTGATTCTGGACTCGATTTGGATGCCATCGACCACACCCGCATTGGTGTCGAGTATGGCGCCAACCTCATGTTCTTCGAACCGGAGAACATGGCCGGCGCCGCTCGCGCCAGCAGTACTGAGTCCGGTGATTTCCAAATGGAGAACTGGGGCACCGCTGGTCTCCGGGGAATGGAACCGCTGTGGATGCTGAAGTATCTACCCAACATGCCCGCGTGCCATATTGCGATTTTCTTCCAGGCACTCGGTCCCAACAACTCCGTCACTGTCGATGAAGCCTCAACCGGGGCGGCGCTGACAGAAGCACTCAACATCCTGGAACGTGGAGCGGCCGACATGATGCTCGTCGGCGCGACCGGAACAAAGATTTGCCCTGTCAGTTCGATTCATGGCCAGTTTTCGGGTCAGCAAACCTGCAATGACGATGATCCAGCATCATCGTGCCGTCCCTTCGACTCCTCTCGCGCTGGCGCAGTGGCCGGCGAAGGGGCAGCATGTCTGCTGCTGGAAGAAGAATCACACGCGCTGGCGCGTGGCGCCAAAATCTGGGGACGCATTTACAGCGGTGCGACGTCCTGCGTCTGCGATCCGAGCGGTAAATCAAATCCAAAGCAGGCACTGGTGAACGCAATTGGTGCCGCGCTGCGACGCGGTGGTGTCTCGCCCGATGCCATCGGTCACTACAACGCGCACGGACTCGGCACCAAAGAAGCCGATGCAGCCGAAGCCGCCGCAATTCACGAAATCTTCGGCAGCCATGCCGCCAACCTGCCGGTGACTGCCCTGAAGGGTTTCACCGGCAATGCGGGAGCTGCTTCCGGTCTCATCGAAATTGCCTCGTCGTTGTTGTCGCTGGATCAGGGACAAATTCCGTACACGCTGAACACCACCACTCCAGACGAGTCTCTCGGATTGGACATCGTGACCGGCGCACCGCGTGCAACAAGCAATAAGTTCTTCGTCAACGCCAACTTCACTGATTGTGGCCAGGCAAGTGCCGTCGTCATTGAAGGTGCGTAAGCGACTTTTCAATGCTTGATGAACAGTTCCCCGAAATCACTCTGCCGCTCAGTGCAGAGCAGTTGTCGTGGTTGCCACGCAATCCGGCATACGCGTATCGCGTTGAGGGGAATGAAGTTCGGCTGACTCCCGAACCGAAGGTGTTGCACGCCCTGTTGCCATTCAAGAAATCGTCGCGAGCGGTCGTCGCATCGGACGAATTGTCGATTCGAAAATTGAGTAGCGATGACTGGCCGGAGCTTCGCAGCCTGTTTTTCGACGCCTTCTCGGCAAGCCAGCCGTTTTCACTTTTGTCGGTCGCTGAAGCACAACAACTGGCTGACGCATGCGCGACCCGCACGGAACAGTGCGAAGATGGACCGCTGGTCGAGTCTGCGTGTCACGTCATGTTCCAGTCTCGCGGTCAACGAATTGTCGGGGCGTCACTGGTGACATTAACGCCTGCGGGCCCGCTCACTGACTTCTCGCATCCCGATTGGAAGTCGACGCCGCCGGACGACGCGGTCCCTGAGAAATGGGGACGTCCGCATTTGACCTGGGTCTTCGTTTCGCCGAGTTATTCGCGACGAGGACTGGCCAGCCGTTTGCTGCATTCATCAATTGCCGAATTGCAGCAATTGGGTTTCGCCGAGATGTCGAGTACATTTCTCGCTGACAATACACCCAGTCTACTGTGGCACTGGCAAATGGGTTTTGAACTTCCCCACTGAAGCTGTCGAGCTCCAGCACTACGACAAATTTGCACGCATGTCTGAATCACAAATCTCACGACGTCTCGAATGGGCCCTCGAAGCTTCACAGCGAGCTGCTGAGTTCATTATGCCGTACTTCCAGTCGGCGAATTTGAGTATCGAGAACAAGGCTGACAGCTCTCCCGTAACGCTGGCAGACAAAGGTGCCGAGCAACTGCTCCGTGCGGAAATCGAAAAGTACTTCCCTGGCGACGGAATTCTGGGCGAAGAGTTCGGACAAATTGCGGGAAGCAACGGCTTCCAGTGGATTATTGACCCCATCGATGGAACCAAGTCATTCGTACATGGAACGCCCCTATTTGGCACGCTGGTAGGATTGGTCCACGAAGGGCAAACGGTCGCCGGGGTTTGTCGCTTCCCGGCCCTCAACGAAGTGGTTTACGCCCAAAACGGCGGCGGAGCGTTCTGGCAAAAGTCCGATGGCTCGACGGTCAGGGCCGCTGTTTCGACGGTTAATGAGTTGAGTCAATCACTCTTCTGTTACACGTCCGTCGGAGGTTGGATTACCGTCGATGGGCTCGACAAGTTCGAGAACTTGTGCCGGACGACACGCATCGCCCGTGGCTGGGGTGATTGCTACGGACACATGCTGGTTGCCACAGGTCGGGCCGAAGTCATGATTGACCCCTTGCTGAACCCCTGGGATGCAGCCGCCCTCGTGCCCATTGTCACCGAAGCGGGCGGAGTGTTCGTCGACTGGAAAGGAGAGGTCACCATCGAAGGCGGAAACGGAATTTCCACCGCCCCTCAACTCCGCGACATCGTCCTCGCCGCTGTGCAGGACTAATTGCAAATTCTTCTTCTCAACCATCTCAACCGCGGCGCAGCCGCCTTTAACCATCTCAACCACTCCACGTCGCCCCCGTTTACGAAAACATGAACATCGCCGCACGACTTACCGAGATGGCAACGCAGCGCCCGTGGCAACGGGCGGTCGTCGCACCAGACGGTCATGATCGGTGGGGACGGCGAAAGTACACCCAACTCACCTTCGCACAGTTGGACGAGGAATCGAACCGGCTCGCTAATGGGTTTGTGAACTACGGAGTACAGCCGGGACAGAAACTTGTGCTGTTCGTCCCGTTCAGCATTGAGTTCATTACGCTCACGTTTGCCCTGTTCAAAGTCGGCGTCACCATTGTGCTCATTGACCCTGGCATGGGCCGCAACAATGTGTTTCGTTGTCTTGAGGAAGTGCAGCCCGATGGATTTGTCGGCATCCCTAAAGTGCATTTAGGCCGCTGGCTGTTTGCCAGTCGGTTTCCCAAGGCACGGCTGAACTTCAGCGTGGGAGGCTGGCTGCCTGGAGTCACGGCCACGTATCATGGACTGCGGGAAGCTGGTCCAGAGTTCACGACCAAGACCATGTCGGCCACGGACTCAGCAGCCATTATTTTCACAAGCGGAAGCACCGGTCCGCCAAAGGGCGTGCACTATGAACATGGCATGTTCAACGCCCAGGTTGACATGATCAGCAGGCACTACGGGATTGAAGCAGGCGAAGTTGATTTGCCCGGATTTCCATTATTCGGATTGTTCAACGCCGCCATGGGAGTGACCACGGTCATTCCCGATATGGATGCCACCAAGCCAGCGTTTGTTGATCCCCGCAATATCATCGAGGCCATTCGCGACCAGGGAGTCACTCAGGCATTTGGCTCACCGGCATTCTGGAATCGGGTCGGCAGGTACTGTGAGGAACACGGCATTACGTTTCCGTCCTTGAAACGTGCCCTCTCGGCTGGTGGTCCTGTACCGAATCACGTCCTGCAACGGATGACAAAAATCCTCTCGCGCCCGAATTCCGACCTGTTCACTCCTTACGGGGCCACCGAGAGTTTGCCGGTTGCTTCCATTGGAGCACGGCAGGTCCTCAATGAAACAGCATCTGCGACAAGACAGGGGTCTGGAACGTGCGTCGGCACGGTGTTCGAGGGAGTCGACGTCAAAATCATTGAAGCGACGTCCGAACCCATTGCTTCGATTGCCGACGCCAACGAACTTCCCGCAGGTCAAATCGGCGAAATCATTGTGAAGAGTCCGTCGGTCACCCGCGAGTACTATCAGCGACCTGAAGCGACGCGTTTGGCAAAGATTCCAGACGGTGCGGGATTCTGGCACCGCATTGGTGATGTCGGCTATCTCGACGACGTAGGCAAGCTGTGGTTTTGCGGTCGCAAGGCACACATCGTGACCACCCCCACCGCCCGGATGTATTCGGTTTGCTGCGAAGCCATTTACGAAGGACACGCCGATGTCTTTCGGGCCGCTCTGGTTGGCGTGGGTGAGGCCGGACAGCAGGAGCCGGTCCTCATTGTCGAACCGGAGGCAGAACGATTTCCCGAGACTGCAACCGATGTAAATCGATTCCGTCAACAACTTCTCGACATCGGACGGGCCTCTGACCTGACAAAATCGATCGAAAAAATCCTGTTTCACAGGGCGTTTCCGGTGGATACGCGGCACAACGTGAAAATCAACCGTGAAGCCCTCTCAGAATGGGCTGGCCGCGAATTGGCTGCGGGAGGAGCCTGATTCGTCGGCTTGGGAAAGCTGTACGGAGCGATACTCCAAAACGTTTCGCCTAAACGCGTGAACAGGTACTTAATTGCTTGACGAAGGCCGCCCTGAACGGCAGTCTAGGGGCATTGAACCTGTGGAATTCTATCCGTTCATTGCGGCTGAAATGGCGTTCATCGTACGCCGCGATGGGAACAGTCTGGATAAGCATTAATGGAAACTGAAGTACAATCTGTCGAGTCGGAGGATCAACTCGTATTGCGTGCGCAGGAAGCGCTGAGTAACTGCAACTGGACCATTGGCGAATGTGCCGCGACCTGGACCAAACGGTACGCCAGCGGCCGGACCGATGCGGACTTCGGCCAACTCATTGGCCTGAGTGGCGATCAGGTGTATCAGCGCCGCCGCGTGTGGGAGTCGTTCGCCGATGTCTGGCAGGAATACCCCAACCTGAAGTGGTCGCACTTCTACGTCGCCCTCAACTGGGATGACTCCGCCGAGTGTCTGCAGTGGGCGAATGAAATTGAAGCGACCATTGCGGAAATGAAGGCGTGGCGACGTGCTCAGCGGGGTGAAGATTTGACCGCTCCTGCTGACGAAGAAGCACCATTCGATTTGCCGGGTGATTTCCTCACACCAACCTCAGGATTTGTCCGCGACGCCTCAGACCCGGCGTTTGCAGGCGAGCGCGCTGCGGGCGAGAACAGCGGTTTGGCCCTGATGGATCGCGAAAGCGGTGAGTTCGCTATGGCAGCAAATCGGCAAGTGGGAGGTGATGACTACGCCCCCTTCAACGCCGGTGCTCGCGGCAGTGCACCATCAGAAGATAAGTCGCAGCAGGAAGTGACGACCGAGCAAATCATCAAGCGTGCCTGTGCCGCACTTGAACGGTGTGACGCCTCGCTGACTCCCGCAGTCCTCGAAGAATACTCAGACCTGTCATTCAGCCTGCAACAACGTTTCCGCAATGCCCTGACGAATTTGCAGTCGAAGGTCAGCAATCTGGACTAATTCTGTTTCATGATTTGGGACTCCATTAAAGGGCATGCTGCTCAGGTTGAGCACTTCCGTCGCGCCGTATCACGGCAGCGATTGGCGCATGCCTATTTGCTGGTGGGGACGCACGGAATTGGGAAAAGGCTCTTCGCCCGCACTTTGGCACAGTGCCTCTTTTGCGAACGCATGGAGGAGTCTGCACTGGAGGCCTGTGGCGAATGCCCGCAGTGCCAGCAGGTACGAGCCAATACCCACCCCGATTTACTGACGGTGGAATGCCCCGAAGGAAAGCGTGAACTTCCCGTGGCCCTGCTCATGGGCTCACGGGAACGACGTGGCCGCGAGGGGCTCTGTTACGAACTCGCCCTGCGTCCCATGTCGGCCACTCGGCGCGTGGCAATTGTCGACGACGCGGAACTGATGAGCGAAGAGAGCGCCAACGGATTGCTCAAAACGCTCGAAGAGCCGCCGCAGGGCTCGATCATCTTCCTGCTCACACCAGACACCGATTCCATTCTGCCAACCATTCGTTCCCGTTGTCAGCCCGTACAGTTTGCTCCACTCTCCGATGCGGATCTGACTGATCTCATTCTTGAACAGCACCTGACGGACGACGCCAGCACCGCGAGCCAAACCGCCGTGCTCGCCCAGGGGAGCTTGTCGACGGCGAAAGAACTGCTGGAACCGGAACTGCGTGGCTTGAGAGCGGTGGTTGTTCACCACCTGAGTGCTCCCGGAATTCAGCCATTGCGAACCGTTGCCGACGTGACAGCAGCACTCGACAAATTCGGATCTGACAGTTCGGTCCAGCGTAAATACGCGGGTTGGGTGGTGCAGTTTGCTGTTGAGCAACTCCGGCTGAAACTACACAAGGTCAATGACCCGACCCAGGCCGATATTCTTGGGACCATGCTCGAACGCTGCCTCGAGACCGAACTTCATCTGCGCCAGACCATGCCCGTCCCCATGTGCCTGGAAGCTCTCTTCGATGCACTCGCCAGAATTCAACGTGGAGGCGAACTGGCGCGCAGCGTGTAACAAGACGCTGCCAATGACGTGCAGGTGGCTCCGCTGAGCTGTGCCAGAATGCAAAAGTCGTGCATGGAGTTGGGATTTGCCGTATCATCTGTGGCGATCTTTCTTGAATTCCAACACTCAGGAGACCGGCACGATGGCGCCGAATGTATTCACCCGACGGCAGTTCATGAAAACCACAGGGGCCAGTGTCACAGTCGGTGCGGGGGCCACCTTGCTGGCAGCTTCAGCACAGGCTGCGGGATCCAATGAACGGCTGCGAATTGGGGTCATTGGGCCTGGTCGTCGGGGATTCGGCACGCACGTCAAAACGCTGGCGGGTCTGCGGAAACTTGGTCGCAACATCGACATGGTCGGCGTCTGTGATGTCTACACCGTACACCGCGATCAGGCGGTTCATTTCATCAAATCAGAGACGGGTGTCGCACCAGAAACCTTCGCTGATTATCGCGACATGCTCGCTCGCGATGACATCGACGCGGTGTGCATCGCAACACCTGACCACTGGCACGCCAAAATGACCATTGACGCATTGGCTGCCGGGAAGCACGTCTACTGCGAAAAGCCGATGACGCACACGGTCGAAGAAACGCGGGAGGTTATGTCCGCGTGGAAAGAGAGTGGCCGCGTGATGCAGGTGGGCGTGCAGTCGACGAGTCTGCCCGTCTGGGACATGGCTCGCGAAATGATTAACGACGGCAAGCTCGGCAAAGTCGTGCAGTTCCAAACCGAATGTGCTCGCAATGGCAAGTTTGGAATGTCGCGGCACAATGTCATCACAAAAGAGATGACGCCCAAAACAATCGACTTCAAGAAGTTTCTCGGCGTCGACGAAGGACTCGCACCGGACATGCCTTTCGACCGGGCCACTTACGGTCAGTGGCGTTGCTATTGGCCGTTCGGCTACGGGATGTACTCCGACTTGTACGTGCACCGAGTCACTGGCATGATGAAAGCCACCGGCCTGCGATTGCCAGGCCGTGTTGTCGGCGGCGGCGGAATTTTTCTGGAGTATGACGGACGCCAGGTCGCCGATGTTGCTTCGATTATTGCCGATTTCCACGAAGGAGTGCAGGGACTGGTCAGCAGTACTATGGTGTCGGAAGAGTTGAAACTCGAACACCTCATACGAGGTCATCATGGCCTGTTCCGCATCGACAAATCGTGCTCAGCGAACACCGGGAAAGGCTTCTTCGACTTCGTCCCGGAACGACCACAGGTGACGCTGAACAATCAGCTCAAGCCGGAAACGTTCGAGGCCGAAACGGAACTCGACATCAACTCCATGCACTTCGACAACTGGCTGAACGCCATTGCCGCAGGGAAACCGGCCATGGTGAACAACGACCCCGAACTCGGTGCCGCTGCGGTCACCATGGTGAACCTCGCGGTCCGCAGTTACCGTGAAGGGAAAGTGTTCCACATCAGCAAAGAGGGCACCATCAGCGATGGAGACAGCAGTTGGGCCGACCGCTGGGAGAAAATGTCACGTGAAGAGGCGAAACCCAACCACGTAGCTGGCTGGCGTGCCGGAGACACCGGCAGCGTCATGTACCCACCCGACTATCAGAAACTGGCCGGTCCCTGGATCGACGGAAAGCCGCCGGAGGCGTAGAGGTCGTCAACTGGCGTGTCTCAATGTAGGCCAGAACGCAGGCCGCGTGTCAAAGCCGGAGCTGCGCAAACGACTCTCGAGTATTCTCAGGGGAATAATTTGATGGAGAAGATTTCTGCGGCCGGAGTTCCGGCAGCCAGTCAGTTTGCTTCGTTCCGGCCTACTTCGAAGCGTCGTCATCATTGACGGCTTCGAAAATCAGCATGCCGAGTGGGGGCAGGGTGACTTCAATTGAGTACGACCTGCCGTGCATGGGGACCATTTCGGCGTCGACTTCGCCAGCATTTCCGACTCCACTGCCGCCGTACATCCAGCCGTCGCTGTTGAGCAGTTCTCGGTAGGTGCCTTCCTTCGGCACACCAATGAGGTAATTGCTGCGCGGGACGGGCGTCATGTTGAATGCGACAATGAGCGTTTGATTCTGTTTGCGTGAACGCCGCATGAAGACGTATACGCTGTTCGCCGAGTCATCGGCCTGAATCCACTCGAAGTCTTCGCCGTGGACGTCACCGTCGTAGAGTGCGGGAAGTTCCCTCAGCAAATGATTGAGGTCGCGCACGAAGACTTTGAGCCCCATGTGCTCTTCTTCCTGCAGAAGTTCCCAATCAATTTGCGAGTCGTGGTTCCATTCCTTGGGCTGGCCAATTTCACAGCCCATGAAGAGCAGTGGCTTGCCAGGAACTGTGTACTGGTATCCGAACAGCAACCGCAAGTTAGCGAACTTCTGCCACTTGTCCCCCGGCATTTGACCGTAGAGCGATCCCTTGCCATGCACGACTTCATCGTGCGAGAGCGGGAGCATGAAGTTTTCTGTGAACTGATACAGCGTGCGGAACGACAATTCGTTTTGATGGTGCTTACGATGAATGGGATCGCGCCGCATGTAACGCAGCGTGTCGTTCATCCAGCCCATATCCCACTTGAACGTGAAGCCGAGTCCGCCATCGTAAACCGGACGAGAAACTTTCGGCCACGACGTTGATTCTTCCGCCACCGTAATGACGCCGGGAAAATCACCGTGGATGAGGGTGTTCATGTCCTTGAGGAACTGAATGGCTTCCAGATTTTCCCGTCCCCCTTCCTTGTTGGGAATCCATTCGCCCGGCTCGCGCGAATAGTCGAGGTACAACATGGACGCCACTGCATCAACGCGGAGTCCGTCGAGGTGGTACATGTCGCACCAGAAACGGGCGCTCGACAGCAGGAAGTTGCGGACCTCGTTACGCCCGTAGTTAAAAATGTTGGTATTCCAGTCGGGATGAAATCCCTGACGTGGATCAGAGTGCTCGTAGAGTGATGTGCCGTCAAACTGCCCGAGACTGTGTCCGTCGGTGGGAAAGTGTCCCGGCACCCAGTCGAGCAGCACGCCAATTCCCGCCTGATGCAACTTGTCGACAAATCCCATGAAATCATGGGGCGTTCCATAACGGGCTGTCGGAGCAAAGTAACCCGTCGCCTGATATCCCCAGGAACCGTCAAACGGGTACTCGGTAATGGGCATGAGTTGCACATGTGTGAAGCCCATTTCCTGGACATACTGAATGAGCATGTCGGCCAGCTCATCGTACGTGTGGTACGACCGGCCATCCCACGGCCGCTTCCAAGATCCCAAATGGACTTCGTAAATCGAAATGGGAGCGTCGAGCCAGTCCGTGTGCTGCCGGTTCGAAATCCAGTCCGCGTCGCCCCATTCGTAGCCCTTCAAGTCGGTCACGATGGATGCTGTCTTGGGCGGGGCCTCGCACTGGAAGCCGTAGGGATCATTCTTCTGAATGATGTTGCCGACAGGTGTTTTCAAACTGTACTTGTAGGTTTCACCGACGGCGACCTCCGGGATGAATCCGGTCCAGACCCCTTCGTCACTGGAGGACAAATAAAACGCCCCGTGCTTCCAGTGGTTGCGGTCCAGCAGGACACACACTTCTTTCGCGTTTGGTGCCCACACGGCAAAACGCGTACCTGTCACGCCGTCCTGAGTGAGTGGGTGTGCGCCCAACCAGTGGTACATCATGGGGTTCATACCGTATCCCATCGCTGTCGTAAGCTTTTGAGAAGTCTGCAGCGGAATTGCTTCAGCGCGCGTGTACAGGCTGAGCGAGACATTGTCGGTCTGCGGCCTCCGTGCTTGCAATTCCATGAGCATACTCCTTTCCGCAACATGATTTACGCAACGTCGACTATTTTGCAATGCCAATGCCAAATTGTGGTTGAATTGAGCACTGTTTGCGGGTCGCCATTCTCGTAAATCGCAATTTGCAACAACAAATAATAGTGCGTTGATGAGACATTTGGGCAAATTGAGGCACCATTGGCTCTTGACCCAGTTTTCTCGGATTCGTTATCCCACTACAGGTTGGGACGTCCCAGCCATTGACCCGCACGTCGGGTATGCGAACAATCTCCCGTCAACACGACGTGCAGCGCGCTCGGGAGCGCGTGGTCGCTGTTGCGATACATCAGTTAAAGACAAGTGAATATGTTCAACCTTTCGTCAGAACGCCCGAGCCCCGTTCAGCCAGTCAATAGTGACTATCAGCGAACCCGCCAAATGGGAATTGGCGATTTGCTGCTGGAAAACCGCATTATCTTCCTGGATGGTCCCATCCACGACGGTATGGCCAACCTCATTGTCATGAAACTTCTGTACCTGCAGTCGGAAAACCGGCATCAGGACATTCACCTGTACATCAATTCGCCCGGCGGTTCGGTTTCGGCGACGCTGGCCATTTACGACACCATGCAGTTCATTGAATGCAAGGTGGCGACTTACTGCGTCGGACTGGCAGCCAGTGGAGCGGCCATTCTGCTGGCAGGTGGCGAGAAAGGGAAACGTTACATTCTCCCGCACGCCAAAGTCATGATTCATCAACCGTACGGCCAGGTTGGCGGTCAGGTTTCCGACATCGAAATCCAGGCCAAGGAAATCCTGCAGACCCGCGAAACACTGAACGAAGTGCTGGCCGATCACACTGGTCAGCCGGTTGAAGTCATTGCCCGCGATACCGAACGCGATTTCTACATGTCCCCCACTCAGGCCAAGGAATACGGCCTCGTCGATGAAGTGGTGCTGCTCAAGAAGAAGACGGCACCCAGCGAGTAAGAAACGTATTTGCGGTCGCTTTATTCCACTGTATTACCTGAAACACAAGACACAGTCCTCATGTCGAACCTTGTTCCATTTGTTGTTGAGAAGTCTGGCCGTGAAGAACGGGCCATGGACATTTACAGCCGGTTGCTCAAAGACCGCATCATTTTCCTGGGCACACAGGTCAATGACACCATGGCCAACCTCATTGTGGCCCAGCTTCTGTACCTGCAGTTTGAAGATCCCAACTCCGACATCCACATGTACGTCAATTCGCCCGGTGGCTCGGTCACTGCCGGTCTCGCGATTTACGATACCATGCAGTACATCACATGTGATGTCGCAACCTACTGCATTGGTCAGGCAGCAAGCATGGGTGCCGTGCTCCTCGCCGCTGGTGCTCCCGGCAAGCGTCATGCACTCCCCAATGCCCGCATTATGATTCACCAGCCACTGGCTGGCATGGAAGGGACCGCGACGGAACTCGACATCCACGCCCGCGAAGTCATCAAAATCAAGCGAAAGCTCAACGAAATCCTGTTGAAGCACACCGGACAAACACTGGAACAAATCGAAAAAGACACGGACCGAGACAACTTCATGGACTCGGAAACGGCCCAACGATATGGACTTGTGGACAAGGTGCTGGAGCACCTCGCCCCCGGCCAGCAGGTCTAACCGACCCGCTGGTGCACCCCAGATTTATCAGGAACAAGGATGTTCGCCATGAGCATCGTGTCTCGTATTGCCTATGTTGCCGCGCTCGCTGGATGCCTGTGCGGCTGCGCTGGACGGGGACTGCAAATGTCCCAATCGGGCGGAGCTCCCGTCTCCGTGCAACCTGTGTCATACCATCCTCCGAAAGCTCAGCTGAAACCAGAAACGGTTTCGTTGGGCAATGGGGCGACAGCGGAGTCCGAAGAACCTGAAATCCTGCAAATCGCTTCCGCCGTCCCCTACGAGCGCCCGTCTGCATCGGCTGCGCTGAGTGAATTCGAAGTCGTCCGCCCGACGCCTGCAGAAGAAGCAAAACCTCGCCCCGCTGAACCGGCACAAGCCAAAGCCACAGACGCCCCCACCACCACTCCCGTCATCACCTCCGACCGCTGGACCACCGACAGCATTCCCGTCATTCGGTAACGATTCAGACATCTGGATAGAAACCACCGACGCACTGAAGACTCGGAGAATTGTTCCAGCGACGAAACCACGAAGGATTCTCAGTGCCGTCCGTGGCTCAGTGGTTTTTCTTCGCCGTCGCACTCTTGGTCCTGCGGGTCAACCGATATCTAGGCGGCACATGTGGCTTAGTTGAAGCCGCGGTGGAAAACGAAGGATGACATCCAGCAAATCAGGGATTGGTACAGAGAGTAAGGCACATAATTCCGTGTATCTATGCGAGACAGCCGGTGGTGTGGAAGAAGAACGGATGTGACGGTAATTTCGAAGTCACCAAGCGAAGCCATCTTTCCGAGCACTCCTCATAGTTCTCGCAGTCATCCCCGGTCATTCAACCGCCTGAGCCAGCAGTCCGCCCAGGGCCAGTTCGGTGAGGAGCAGCGAGAACAGCGTACCCGCAAAGAAAATACAGATGCGCGTGACAACTGCCGGTTCCGACTTCATTTTCCGAATCACTAACTCTGGAAGATACGCCGCAAGGAACAGGAAGTTGGCACAAACCGCGAGGAAGCCATACGTCATCAGCGTGTTTGAGTTCAGCAGCGCATACGACTCCGGAACATGCGCGAAGAAGAAGGCAATGCTGTACAGTCCAAGGACAAGGTTGTACGCCAACCGCGCTCTCGTCCAAAACCTTTTCCCGTCGATGAACGTTGCACGCACTTCTTGTTGAAACCAACCGGGTGTCGCAACCGTTTCTTCGGAGATTGAATCAGTCGCCATCTATCACCGTCCTTGAGATTGAGCCATCGGTTGCTGGCCAGCCTCACGTATTTTCACTCAATCTTCTCGCAGCGCGAAGGTCAGTTTGAAGTAGGTGATTTGCAGGGTATTGCGTCCTGTGCAGGACCTGCGGCAGGTACGGTAAGCGGCAGCAGAGACTCTGAAATACAGACCATCACGTTGCGTGTCACTTCATATTCTGCGACAAGTATACACCACATGTCCCGAGTCACCTGGCGGGAGTTTGCCCATGAACCTGCGACAATGCATTGGCCTGCTGGCCCTCATGCTGTTCTCCATCGTCCCCGTTCAAGCGGAGGATGCATTCTGGATTTCAACATTTTCTGCCGACGTCACCATCCCGCTTGGACATCGCTGCATGGGCGTCCTGCCAACGAAATCGGTAAGCGTGGCCGATCCACTGGAAATTCACGGGTTCGTTCTCGGTGGATCAGATCAGCCAGTCGTCGTGGCAGCGGTCGACTGGTGCGAAATTCGCAACGGTGCGTACGATGACTTTCGCGAGGCACTTGCCGACGCTGCGGGCACATCACGGGAACGTGTGCTGCTGACCTCGCTGCATCAGCACGACACTCCGGTCGTCGACTCCGATGCTGCTCGCATTTTGCGCGAAGTTGGTCTCGCAAATGAACTGCATGACGAACAGTTCTTCAGTTCGGTTATTGAGCGAACCGTCAAAGCCCTGCAAGCGGGATTGGCAGAAAAGACTCCCGTCACGCATGTTGGAACCGGTAAGGCCAAGGTGCGGGAAATTGCGTCGAATCGACGCGTGGTCTATCCCGACGGTCGCATCAGCTTTGATCGTGGCAGTCGCAGCGGTGGCGATTCGTTTCATGCCCAGCATCCCGAAGGTCTCATTGATCCCTACGTCCGCACGATTTCCTTCTGGAATGGCGAAACTCCCGTGCTGGCCCTTAGCGTGTATGCCACGCATCCCATGAGCTACTACGGTCGCGGCGAGATTTCTGCCGACTTTGTTGGGCTGGCGCGCCGGCAGCGGCAGCAGGCGTTGCCAAACGTGAAACAGATCTACGCCTCAGGATGCAGTGGAGATGTCACCGCTGGAAAGTTCAACGACGGCTCACAAGAAAGTCGCGTGGCGCTGACGAATCGCCTCGCCGAGGGAATGACCGACGCCTGGACCGACACCACACGCCTGCCGCTGACGCAATTACAGTTTCGAAATACATCACTGCAACTGGAGTACTACGGACATGCCTCACTCACTGAGGAAAGACTGACCGCAGAGGTGAATGACGAATCACTGCGAACCGAAGACCGCATTCTCGCAGCCATGGGACTGGCCAGCCGCCAGCGAGTGAAGTCCGGTCAGGCCATTGATGTTCCTTGCCTCGATTTTGGATCAGCAAAAATCGTACTGCTGCCGGGCGAGGCATTTGTTGGTTACCAACTCATGGCCCAGCTAATGAACCCTGAGTCGTTTGTCGTCGTCATGGGCTACGGAGAATGTTGGCCCGGCTACATTCCCACCGACGCCGCCTTTGCTGATCACTTCCACGACAAATGGTTGTGGGTCGCGCCTGGATCTGAGAAACGCATGGAAGCCGCCCTGCAAAAGGTCTTACTTTCGGTCGACGGGAATCCGTAGAATGAGTGCCGTGGTTCCGGGACCTTTAAGATCGGGTGGCACAGACATTCCTGTCTGTGCATTGCACGTGGAAATTCCAGTGCATGGCTTTGAGAAATCGTCATGAGTTCGATTGGCAAAATTCGACGCATTTTGGATTTGCTCGAACATTTGCAGTCGGGCCGAGTCCACAATGCGACGCAACTGGCCGGACTCTGCGGCGTAAGCCGACGAACACTCTTTCGTGACCTGAAGGTTCTGCAGCAGTCAGGCGTTCCGATTCTGTATGACGCTGCCAAGGAAGGTTACTGGCTGCCGCAGTCGGCGTTTCTTCCGCCGACCGATTTTACACTGGCTGAATCTCTGGCACTCATGATTCTCGCCCAGGAACTCGCAGGAGAAACCAGGGCCATTCCGTTTCAGAAACCAGCCCGCGATGCGGTGCTGAAACTTATGAGCAACCTGCCGGGCGAATTACGTCAGCATGTGGGCGAAACGGCCGAGCACGTAAACATTTTCACAGAAGCTCAGCCCGACTTGCAGGGACAACGCAAACATTACGAACTCATGCTGAAAGCGGTCCAGGTACATCGTCGGGTCCGAATGCAGTACGACAGTTTCGCGGAGCGGTCAGTCATCAAAACACTGCTTAGTCCTTATCGCCTCTTCTTTCTCAGGCGTTCGTGGTACGTCATTGGTCGGTCGTCGCTGCACCGGGCCGTCAGGACGTTTCACATTGGTCGGATGGTCGAATCGGAACTGACCGACGACGAGTATGAAGTCCCGCCGCGTTTCACGTTGAAACGTTACTTCGGCAACGCCTGGAATATGATACGCGAGCGAGGAGCGCGGCAGCAGGTGACCATTCGCTTTCAGCCTCTGGTCGCCCGTAATGTCGCGGAAGTTGTCTGGCATGCGACACAGCGGCTCGAATGGAACGACGATGGCACGCTCGACTTCCACGTCGAAGTCGATGGCCTCCGTGAAATTGTCTGGTGGATCCTCGCCTACGGGAAGGAAGCGGAAGTCCTCCAGCCGAAATCCCTCCGCGACATGGTCGGACAACATGTTCAGACGCTCGCAGATCAGTACGGCATCTCACCTTCAACGCAGAACGCGAAGCAACGCAAGAAGTCCAGCAAGCCGAAGTCGTCCAAATGACGAATTCGTGGCGATTCTTCCAACACCCGAATGGATCATCGCGTACACCCTTTGGTACCCGTTCCTCTCCTAAGCGCCGATAGTGAAAAACTCATTTCTTCTCCTGCTGCTGATCGGATTCCAGGTTACTGCGTACGCACAGGATGTTGCGCCGGGCGAGGCTGAGTTTCTGAAGCTGAAGGAGAAGTATGATCAGCTCATGGAAGAGTGGTGGCAGCAGGAGGAGGGGATCGAAGATAAGGAACTGCGACAGCAGCATTTTGAGCAGTCATATCCTGCACATGTCATGACGGAGCCGTTCTTCGAGTTGGAAGCCAACTACCGGGGCACGAACGTCGGATTGAGTTGCCTGCACCAATTGATTTCGGCCGTCGGTGCAATCAGCCCCCAAGATGATCCTGCCAACCGTGCCGCACAAAGGGCCCTCCAACTTGTCTCCGAGCATTACCTCGATCATCCTGACGTCGAACTTATTCTCTCGTGGATTGTCGGACGGGACATTGATGGCTGCGATGAGGTTCTGCAGAAGCTGGCTAAGAGTCCGCATCGGAAGTTCCAGGGACAGGCCCGTATTGTTATGGCCCAGCAATGCAAAAGTGACATCTTTGACGTCGCGACCCGTCAAGCCCTGTTGGAACTCATGGGGGATGACGCCGAGTTTGAAGAGCGACGTTCTGCCCTGGCTGAATATCAGCAACGCAAAGCAGGGTTAAATCTCGAAGCGAGAAGACAGGAGGCACTTGCACTCCTGGATGAAGTGGATGCACAATATGCCGACATCAACATGCCGCGTCGTACGCCTTACGGTCCCATGCTGATTGGCAAACCCGATCCGGAAGTTGATCAAATCCTCAATTATCCTCGCGGGACGCTGGGAACGGCCTCGAAGAGCTTGCGTTCAGCGCTGGTCGATTTCGGTATTGGCCGCACGCCCCCTGACTTCGCGGCAATTGACGTCAACGGCATTCCCCGGCGACTGCACGACTATCGAGGCAAGGTGCTGGTCCTCATGTTCTCCTTCAAGGGTTGCGGTCCCTGCGAAGCCATGTACCCGCACCTGCGCGAGTTGCTGACGAAATACTCGCCTGATCAATTCGCCATTCTGGGCATTATGCGAGACGAAGAAATCGAGCCAGTTCAAGAGGCAGTCAAGGACGGCACAATGACCTGGCCCTGTATCCACGACGGGCCTGAGGGTCCAATTATTTCACGCTGGAACGTCACCAGTTTCCCCGGGATTTACGTGCTGGACCACAAGGGCACCATCCGGTACATGGGGCCACGTGAAAAGCTCCTGGAGCGTGCGATTGAAAAGACCTTGAAATCGGCGAGCGAAACACAATAGGCGTGCCGCTGCTTGGCGAGATGTGTCTTCCAGGAAGAAACACTGGATTGGGGGGCGTGAATACTCTACCGTCAGGGTATGTCCCAGCGACTGCGTGCCAGCGAATTGCGGCACGACAGTACCAATCACTTCCTCACTCCGGCGAAGGAGACGTCGTCCTATGTTCCTTACCTCAGCCGCCCCGAGTTGTCTTTCGAAAACGCAGGCCTTTCTGGACCGCGAGCACAAACTGCTCATTGATGGTGAGTGGGTTTCAGCACAATCCGGGAAGATGTTTGAGGTGAAGAACCCGGCCACGGGTGAAGTGATTTCTTCTGTCGCGGAAGGAGATGCAGCCGACATCAACAGTGCTGTCGCGGCAGCACGTCGGGCATTTGAAGGTGGGGAGTGGCCGAGTTTGACAGCCTCACAGCGCGGTAAGCTGCTGTGGAAGCTGGCCGATTTGCTGGAAGAGAATCTTGCAGAGTTCGCGGAACTGGAGTCGCTCGACAACGGCAAGCCACGGGCCGTTGCCGCCGCCGCAGACGTTCCGCTCGCCGTCGATTTGTTTCGTTACATGGCGGGATGGACGACCAAAATTGAAGGGACCACCATTCCGATTTCGGTCCCCTATATGCCGGGGGCGGAGTTCCATTCGTACACACTGCGCGAACCAGTGGGAGTAGTTGGCCAAATTATCCCGTGGAACTTTCCGCTCCTCATGGCGGCCTGGAAGCTCGGGCCAGCGCTGGCAACGGGTTGCACCGTTGTGCTGAAAGTCGCGGAAGAAACGCCGCTGACTGCGCTCCGACTGGGAGAACTCATTCGGGAAGCTGGATTCCCGAACGGTGTGGTGAACATCATCACGGGATTCGGTGAAACGGCGGGTGCAGCGCTGGCGGCACATCCCGACGTGGACAAGGTCGCCTTCACGGGATCGACCGAGGTGGGCAAGCTCATTGTGAAAGCGGCGGGGGAATCGAATCTGAAGAAAGTCACGCTCGAACTGGGAGGTAAGAGTCCAAATATCATTCTGCCAGATGCGGATCTCGCTGCCGCCATTCCTGGTGCAGCGAATGCGATTTTCTTCAATCATGGTCAGTGCTGTTGTGCGGGCTCGCGACTATTCGTCCACAAGAGCCAGTTTGATGAAGTCATTGATGGAGTAAGCAAACAGGCAGCCGCAATTCAGGTTGGGCCTGGGATGCATCCCGACTGCCAAATGGGCCCGATGGTTTCACAAATACAACAGGACCGAGTTTGCAGCTATCTCGACTCTGGACTGAAGCAAGGTGCCGAGGCTGTGGTTGGTGGTAAGCGAGTCAACGGCGGTGGGTACTTTGTTGAACCTACTGTGCTGGTTAACACTCAGCCGAATATGCAGGTCATCCAGGAAGAAATCTTCGGCCCGGTCGTCGCTGCCATCGCTTACGAGGACGTTGAACAACTCGTGAGCGATGCCAACGACAGCATTTACGGCCTCGCCGCCGCCGTCTGGACGCGCGACATCAGCAAAGGCCATCAAATCGCCAGAAGAATGCGAGCAGGTAGCGTGTGGGTGAACTGCTACAACGTCTTCGACGCCGCCCTGCCCTTCGGTGGCTACAAACAATCAGGCTGGGGCCGCGAAATGGGTTACGAAGCAATTAATCTGTACACGGAAACGAAGGCGGTCACTGTGCAGTTGCAGTAACCGGCACTGGGGGAAGAGGCCCGTTCCCGCAAGCTTGCTCGTTCCACAACTCGGTGACACGTGATTGGGCATCCAGTTGGTTGGAAAGGACGTGACACTATTCCTCTTCATCCAGTTCTTGAAGAAAAGGCTCATTCAAGTGGTCGAAGGCCAATTCGTCTTGAACGATGGATTCGCAATCGACACGTGGGAAAACACGAATGGTTCCGTCGTCGTCGGTGTACCATGCAAGTCGTGACAACTCTGATAGTCGGTTCGCCCAGGCCGGTGGCAAATACGGACAGACATTGTCTACGGTTTGCTGGACTTGCTTCTTGCCGACTATGTCGTCCGCCGATTCGAGTAGCCACGAACCAGATAGTTCCTCAAGCAACATTCGGTACAGGAAGCCTTGGAAGTTCGGGGCGTAGCCGCAACCTTCAGGTCCTAGCTCACAAAACACCACAGCGGGCTCGTCTACAGTCGTCCAATCGCGACGCCAGCCCCATTGGTCGTGGCGAGCGCTTATCGAAAACGGTACGAACCATTGACGGGTTAGCGTCTGCCAATCAGCAAACTCGTGCGTGGCGATGTCACTAAGCGTCATCCACTCGTGGTCCGTGAAGGTAACGTGCTTTTGAGCGGATGCGTCAAAGTGACCGGCCTCATGCATTGTCCTATAGAGTTTCGGAATCAGTATCCCATAACGGGACTCAATGGCGTCAAAAGTGTCCATCATGCTGTCTCAATCGCTTTCAGGATTCACCGTCGAGACGAATTATCCTTCAGACCTTTCTAGAAACTCCGACTCACGCCGAAGGTAAGGCCATAGGTGGCGAGGGTTCCGGTTACGCTCGTGCCCGGAACAGGGCCGAGGCCGGGAGCGTGCCAGGGGCCGGTAACGCTGTGTTCGAATCCGTGGCTGTAGGTCAGAGAACACATCCAGCCGTCACCGATTTCGCAAGTGAGGCCGGTGCTGAGGTGGTGTTCGAGAATGGCCGGAGCTGGCGAATTGAAGAAGATGTTACTGCTGTTAATGGGGGACTGCGAATATGCGTAGCCCGTGCGCCAGGTCAGTCGCGGCAGCACAATGACTTCCACGCCGAATGAGGTGGTCCAAATGCTGCGCCAGCCAAAACCCGTGACCGCGCCGGTGGCATCGAATCCGGCCGTTTGAAAACCGTCGGTGTTGTTGTAGTCGATGTAACGCACATCCCACGCGAAGTTCACCCATTCAAAGCCCCGGTAGCCAAGGCCCAACGAGACAATGCCGGGGTAATCGAGATCAATCCCCACGACTCGTGGTGCGCCGAGATGGTCGACCGTGTTGATGGTGAAATCCTGAAACCACTGTGGACTCTTGTAAGAAGCTCCGAACGACCAGTCTCCCACAGGCGACTCGTAATAAACGCCCGTTTGGAATCCGAGTCCCCAGACGGCGTCGGCGCTGTTGCCGGGGCTATAGCTGCCGTCGGGATTGGGGGAGGCCGCACTGAAGGGAGTAATCGACAGGTTGCCCCAATTCACAGTGGGAGCCACTCCCACACTCCAGCCGTTGTCGAAGCGATAGGACGCTGTCGGGCAGAACTGCATGAGTTGAAACGAGGAGTAAATTGGGCCAAATCCCATTCCACCGTCTGGTGGCTGAGGGGTAAGAATGGGATTCGTCGTGCTGCCAGGGAAATCGACGCCGAAACCACCAATGGCGAATCCGCCCAGGCCGAAGGTCCAGGGGGAATTGGGGTCATAGTGGACCAATCCAAAGCTCGGAATAGGACTAATGTCCGTGTCGGAACTGGTCGTGCCGCTCATGGTCACGGGAGGAAATCCGGGGCCAAAGGCGTTGGCATCGACGCGTGAACTCAAGTGGGTCTCGGGCGCGAACGCCATTGCGGAGAATCCCATTTCGGAATGCCCCAGGCCACCAATGCTGGCGGGATTCCAGTGCAGGGCACCAATGCCATCGAGCGGAAGTCCGGTTCCAGCACCACCCATCGACTGGTTCACGGGGCCGACGGCATCCAGCACGTGACCAAACTGAGCATGGGATTGCGTGCAGAAGAGGAGCGGGGTGACCAGAATGGCCAACAGAAAGATCAACCGTTTCAAGAGCGCGCTCCTTCGTCCTCGCCCACGATATTCATCCCATGAATTTCATGATGACATGCAAAACCACCCAGCCGCGCATATCAGCACGCAGTGATTGGCGGAATCGATGCAATCAGCTATCGCATCGGCTGTAACGGGCGACTTAAAACGCGAATAGCAGCGTATACGGTGCGGTTTAGGTCATCGCGGAACCGTCGTGCGACCTGTGCGACTTGTTCGCGGCGAGCACAATCTTCGGATCGAGCCAATCAGCGAGTGGTTCAAGCAATTGCCGACTGCGGCAAATTTTCCGGTTTGGCAAACTCTGTTGGCCGCCGTTCAAGATTCCTCATCGCCAAATTCGTACCGCTCCAACTCCCGCTGCCTACGGGTTTCCCGAACCCAGAAACGCAGTGAGTACAGGAAGTACGCCGACAGGCAGCCTGAAAAAATCATCAGAAATTGGTGCGGGAGAATGAGCGCTCGGAACGGTCTGAAAGACATGTCGCCATCGTAGATCTCACGCGTGAGCGAAACGAAACGGACTCCGAGCAGTGTTCCGTTCCACGCCCGCTGATAGGTCGACTCACCAATGCGGAATCGGCGTTCAAAGGCGAGTGACCATTTCCTTCCGTAGCCAGGCAAGACAATGCAGTGCAGACCATCTTGTCGGCCAGTGAACTGGACGAGTAGTTTAGGGACCTGCACGGCCAGACTCGGCTGCGGAATACGACCCTGCTTGTCTGGATGAGTTGACCACCACCACAGAACTGCGAATCCAAGGACGGCCAGCAGACTCACGGTCAGTAGCAGAAAGCTTCTTGCTGCCCGCAACTGCGCTCTCTCTGCGCCGAAGTCCGTTGGAATTTGCGACATCCCCTTCCCCTTCGCGAATTGCATCACCACAGTGTGACCGTCAACGAGGTTCGACGCACGAGAAATGCCTGTGATTCCATCGTTTCGCTCAGAAATAAAACCGCGGCTGGACAACGGATCGCCAAAACTTCATCTTGACCCAATCGGCAATTTATGCAGAATGCCCGGCGGCCATGTCTCTGGAGTGGAGATGACCGTCGACTGTACAGGATGTACCTCAGGTGAACGATAACTTGAGTTCACCAAACAATTTGCAATGGAGTGCCCCGCGGTGAAACGCATTATTTTCTCTCTCGTGCTGCTAGTATTGGCTTCACCTCTTGCCGTGGGACAAACTCCCCAGCCCGCCGCTGGTCAAGCCCCCGCGAAGCATCAGGTCGGTCTCATCGACATGGCGCACATTTTCAAGAACTACCAGAAGTTCACCACGTTGACGGAGTCGCTGCAGGCCGAAATCCAGAAGGCTGACGAACAAGGCCAGCAACTCGTCGAACAAATCAAGACGCAACAGCAGGTTCTGACCAGCGGTAACCTGGTTGAGGGGAGCCCCGAGTTCGCCGCCGCCGAAGCCAAACTGTTGGAAATGCAGACCAGCGTTCAAACATTCCAGCGGAAGAATCAACGCGATTTCCTGAAGAAGGAAGCGGACATTTACAAGACCGTGTACCTCGAAGTGGAAGACGCCGTCGGTCGCTACGCCCAGTACTACAACTACACCTTGATTCTGCGTTTCAATCGCCAGAGTGTCGACAGTGCTGAGAACCCCCGCGAAATCATTACGGGAATGAATCGCCAGGTTGTGTACTATCGCACGAGCGATGATATCACCGACCGCATTTTGGAATTCCTGAATTCAGAATGGCAGGCAAAGCAGACACGGTCTGCTGAACGTCCATAACTTGGGCCCATGTTGGAATGATTGCCTGACGGCAGGTGAGTATTGGACTCGCTTGCCGATTTCTTGTGTCCTGGGGGAGTTTTGAAATGCGGGACGAGCGTACCCGTCGGCAACGTACATTGAGCCGAAGTGTCGCCTTGGATGGCCACGGGCTGTTCTGCGGTCAGGATGTTCGCCTCGAACTCTGTCCCGCACCGGAAGATCACGGAATTGTCTTCGAACGAACCGACTTGCCAACTCCGGTTCGCATTCCAGCACTCATTGATTTTGTGGTGCCGCAACCACGTTGTACGGTCATTCAGCACAACGGCGCTCACGTGGCGGTTATTGAACATGTCATGGCGGCGCTCGCTGGGATGCAGGTCGACAATTGCCTCGTGCGGCTCAACGCCCCGGAACCGCCAGGATGCGACGGTTCCGCCATTGCGTTTGTTGAACTCATCGACCAGGCCGGAGTTGTGGAGCAAACGGCAGAACGTGAAGTCTTTTCCGTTCCTGAAGCAGTCACCGTTGTGGAAAACCATGATGTCGGTGTCGCCGCCATGCCGCCGCGTACCGACGAATACGAAATCGGCTTTCTGCTCGATTACGGCAACGGCCCGATTCATCCCCAAGGGCATTGCTGCCAACTGTCGCCCGAACAGTTCCGTTCTCACATCGCTGCCGCTCGAACGTTTGTGTTGCGTAAAGAAGTCGAAGCACTCCGCTCTCAGGGAATTGGGCTCCGGGCCACGCCACAGGACTTGTTGGTATTTGATACCCACGGTCCCATCGACAATTCCCTGCGGTTCAAAGATGAGTGTGCCCGCCACAAACTGCTCGATTGCGTGGGAGACTTTGCACTCTTCGGCTGCGATTTACGTGGCAGGTTTGTGGCCCAGCAATCGGGGCATCGACTGAATCACGCTCTCGTACGTGAGTTAAGGAAGTTGCGTGAACAAGCGGGCGCTGCCGAAGGTCATTCCCCTTCGCAAAAACTTCGTCGTGTAGGTTAATCAATTCATTCAATTTCAGAGACTGACCATGGCAACCACAATTTCACCACTCGCAAGTGTCGATGAACGGGCAAAAATTGGTGAGAATGTCACCATTGGTCCCTTCTGTCTCGTTGGTCCTGAAGTCGTCATCGGCAATGGATGCACGCTCGACAGTCATGTCGCGCTTGTCGGGAAGACAACCATTGGAGAGAACAATCGCTTCTGGCCGAACTGCGTCATTGGCGCCGAGCCGCAGGACAAGTCTTTTGACGGTTCACAGACCAGCGTCGAGATTGGGAACAACAACCAGTTTCGCGAAGGGGTAACCATTAACCGCGGCGCGGAAAAAGAAGACGGCGTAACACGTGTCGGGAACTACAACCTGATTATGTCGAACGCCCACATCGCCCACAATTGCCACATTTTCGATCACACAATCCTCGTGAACGGCGTGCTGCTGGGTGGCCACGTGCACGTGCATGATCGAGCCATTGTCTCGGGCAACTCGGTCGTGCATCACTTTTCAACGATCGGCAAACTCGCCTTCGTCAGTGGTGGCTGCCGTGTCCCCAGAGATATTCCGCCGTACATGCTGGCGGCGGGAAGCGATAATCCGGAGCTGAAGACCATCAATCTGATTGGTCTGCAACGGGCAGGATTGTCGAAGGAGAACATTTCTCTCATTCGCGAGGCATTCAAGCTGCTCATGCGTGAGCACCAACGCCTCGACGACGTGCGAGCACACTTCCAGGAGAAGCTGGAAGGTATTATTCCCATGGATTTGGCCGTGCTGCTCGACTTTGTGGAACGGACTAATCAAGGTCGAATGGGACGCGCCCGCGAAGCCGCACGCACGGCACCGCTGGTTGTAAAGAAGGATGCTGCGTAACGCGTGCGCGGCGTCGAGTGAACTGACAGATTGAAACTGAGTGAACGGAATTGTCATGCGAGTTTGTGTTGTGGGGGTGGGAGCACTGGGTCGGCACCATGCCAGAATTCTTGGTGGCCTGCCGAACGTAGAACTCGTGGCCGTTGCTGATCCCAACGAAGTGCAGGGACGTGCTGTTGCCGAAGCCTGCGGCTGCGATTGGACACGCGACTACCGCACGTTGCTCTCAAAGGTCGATGCGGCATCCGTTGTCGTTCCCACGAGTTTTCACCTGGCCGTGGCGGGAGAATTCCTACGGGCCGGAGTTCCGGTATTGGTCGAAAAGCCGCTCGCGGGGAACGTGGCTGATGGTACGAAACTGGTCGAATTGGCGAGCGAGAAGAACCTGACATTGCAGGTTGGACACATCGAGCGTTTCAATCCCGCCTTCGAATGTCTGCAACAGAACTGTGGGTCAGTGAAGTACATTCGGGCCGAGCGCACCAGTCCCTATCCATTTCGGTCAACGGATATTGGCGTCGTCCATGACCTCATGATTCACGATATCGAACTCGTGCTCGAACTTGCAGGAGAGCTTCCCACCTCGGTGGAAGCGTTTGGCGTTTCGCTGGTGGGAGGGCATGAAGACAGCGTCCAGGCGCGGCTCAAGTTCCCGGGTGGTTGTGTTGCAGACATCACGGCTAACCGCGTTTGTCCGACCGTCAGTCGCCAACTGCAGGTTTGGTCCGACCGGGGGTGTGCCATCGCCGACCTGCAGCAGCGGAAGGTCAGCGTCTTCTCACCTGGCAGTCCATTGAAGGCCGGATTGCTACCGTTCTATCTGGCCCAGGTGCCGGGGGCGGATATCCCGCAACTCAAGGCTGACGTCTTCGGCCAGTTTATCCAGCATCAGGAATTCGAAGGTGGCGAGTCCGACGCGCTGACCGCTGAACTGAGTGAATTCGTCAATGCCGTCTCTGGAACTGCTGCTCCTCGTGTGTCTGGAAATCGCGGTTTAGAGGCATTGCAAGTTGCCGAGCATGTTGTGGAATGCGTTCGTTCACATCAGTGGGACGGGACAGCCGACGGACGGGTCGGCCCGATGGCTCTGCTGGAGAATGTCGTCGAAAGTCGTGACTACTCGCGTCGCGCAGCATAGACATTCATGTGGCAAACGCGGACAATAGGTACAGGCCACCGTGCTCTCCAGGTTGAGCCCTCGATTGACCTCATCATTGATTTGAGGATGTCTGAATGCCGGACTACAGGTACCGCGACATCGCCAAGATGATCGACCATTCCCTCTTGAACCCGACGCTCACGATTGACGAGCTGAAGTCGGGGATTCGGATGGCTCGGACGTATGACGTGGCCAGTGTCTGCATTCTGCCATACGCATTGAAGTTGTGCGCCGACGCACTCGCCGGAACAACGGTACAGCCGTCGACCACCATCGGTTTTCCACATGGCGGACACAAGACTTCCACGAAAGTCGCAGAGGCCCAGACGGCCGTTGCTGAAGGCTGCACCGAACTCGACATGGTGGTCAACATTTCCCAGGTGCTCAGTGGCAACTGGAACAACGTCTATGCAGACATCATGGCGGTTGTCGACGTCGCACACGGCGCGGGGCAGAAAATCAAAGTGATTTTCGAAAACTGCTATTTGAATAACGAACAGAAGATCAGGCTGTGTGAAATTTGTGGCTCGTTGAACGTGGATTGGGTCAAAACGTCGACCGGTTACGGAACAGGTGGTGCGACAACTGACGACCTCATCCTTATGCGGAAGCACACACCGCCGCACGTGCAGGTCAAAGCAGCCGGCGGAATTCGAACGCTCGACCAGTTACTCGCCGTCCGCAATCTTCAGGTCACCCGCGTCGGTGCCAGCGCGACGAAGACCATTCTCAATGAATGCCGTAACCGACTCGGACTGACAGAAATCGAAATGACTGCCGGCGAACCCGCTGGCTATTAAGGTCATTGGGGCATTCAGTAGCGAATTCAGGGCGGCTAATCGTACGGCCAGGCTTCGAGCCAGTCATACACCGCATCGGCGATTTGTTCTTCGTCGAGTGTCTCGTGGGCGAGTAACTGGTCCACCAGAGCTGCAATGGCACTCCAGTGATGCGTACTGTTGAGTCGGCGGTACAGCTTGGCGACGACATCCTCCAGGAAACGAAGTCGTTGTCGCTCGTCTCGAAATATTGAGGCTGATGCGATCCAGGCTGTCCGCCAGTCTTCTTTCCACTCGGCAACCAGACCGGGGTGAAACGGGTCGCCAGTGTAAATCATCTCAGCAACCGGTCCGGCCAACGCCACGAGAACTGATCGGTGTCGGATTTGGTCGTCATCAAACTCATCGTTCGGCCACCCAATTTCGATTTCGCCGTAGCGACGCGGGCCATCATCATCGTCGGGGTCAATGGACATCGACAAAACGGCAGCTCCAAGCTGCAGAGCAACGACGGCATGTCCTGCCTCATGGTAAGCGGTTGTTTCGTCCATACGTTCGAAAAGTTTGCCTGGTCGGAAAGGTTTAACATCGTGCAGGCGGAACCTCGATGAGGTTGTCCTGTGCGAGTCGGCGAGTCGGTGCTGAAAACGCCCGTTATTCGAGCTTTTCCCAGCACAGGAAGTGTGACAGGCGTGTCACACTTTGCCGAGCGTTCGAACTGTCTACCGAAATATTTCCTGATTTTTGCATCGTGCTGGTCCAAATGGACCTTACAGATTTTCTGGCAATTGCCGCCTCTACTGTTCCGATGAGTTCTCGCAGCGGATGTTGTTGTCTCCGAACATATCAGTAAAACCAGGGAGGGAGCAAAATGCGCTACACTCACACACTTCTCGCAGTTCTTGCCATGAGCGTGGCCGCTCAGGCACAAGATTTGGGGTCGCTGCTCGACACCATTGGCGTTCAGCGAACAGATGGCGACTTTAACGGCTTTATTTCGCCAATGACGAACCCGGTCTTTTTTGAAGACCCTCGTAACCTCACAGAAGCCCGCATTATTTTCGCCAACCAGAACGTGCCTGGTGCTCTCGGCGGTGGAAATGCTCAGTTGTACGCCATGCAATTGCGTGCTGCACTGACCGAAGACTTGTCGTTCATTGCGACCAAAGACGGATTCATCGTTTCGGACAACCCGCTCATCAATGACGGTTGGGCAGACCTTTCCGCTGGTTTGAAGTACAACCTCTACGAAGACTATGAGTATCAGGAGATCCTGAGTGCCGGGGTGACCTATGAAATTCCGCTGGGAAGCGGTCAGGCGCTCCAGGGCAACGGTGACGGTGAGTTTCACGTCTTCATGACTGGCGGTAAGGAACTGCTGCCTGGGATGCACTTGCTCGCCGCAACTGGCTTCCGCCTGCCCGTCGACAACCGTGCTGAGAGCACATCAATGTACCTGTCGACCCACCTCGACCAACAAATTGGTGAAACCGGTTTCTATGTCTTCACCGAAGCCAACTACTATCACTGGCTGGCCGCTGGTAAGGCTCTGCCACTGCCAGTTGAAGGTGGCGACCTGTTCAACCTCGGCTCTTCGGGTGTGAGCGACAACAACATCATCACGGGTGCAATTGGCGTGAAGTACAAGCTGACCGACACCAGCGAACTCGGTTTCGCCTGGGAAGCCCCACTGACTGGCCGTCAGGACATCCTGGCCAGCCGTGCCACGGTCGACCTCATTTTGCGTTACTAAGAACTTGAGGCTTCATTACCCGCTGGCAAGTTGCTGCGTTGCAAGCGAATTGAGGCCTCGAAAAAGTTACGTCAGGAAGACTGGTTTTGCTGCATCTTGCTCATGTCCCGGCTGGCATGGGCAAGATGTTTTTGCATTTCCACTCTATGCCGGACGTTTGATTCCTGGCGGGATGAGCGTCGACGGTTGCAACGGCAGTGGAATGTTTTGCGGTGCGTCAACAGTTCGAGTCACTGAAGCCCCGAGCTGATTCAGCTTGCACTCCAGTTGCTCATAGCCGCGATCCAAATGGTAAATGCGACGAATGGTCGACTCGTCGCGTGCGGCGACTGCTGCCAGCACCAACGCAGCACTTGCCCGCAAGTCGGACGCCATGACATTCGCGCCGGACAAATAGGGAACTCCCTCAATGAGGGCCGTGTTTCCCTCACGCTGAATTTTCGCGCCGAGGCGACAGAGTTCGGAGACGTGTAGAAACCGATCTGGGAAAACGCAGTCCTTGACCACGCTCCGCCCTTTGGCGAGCGACAGCAACGCCATGAGCTGCGCCTGGGTGTCTGTCGGAAATCCGGGATAGGGAACCGCTGTGACTTCAGCAGGCTGAATGACATCGGGCCCAGTCAGCCTGATGCTGTCCTCCTCCAGTTCAATGCGGGCTCCCACGTCGCGCAGCACCTGTAGCACAACTTCCAAATGTTCGGCGACAACTCCCGACAGTGACAGCGTCCCGCGAGTCATGGCCGCAGCAGTCAAAAGCGTGGCCGCTTCGATGCGGTCAGGGATGACTTCGTAGTCGCAGCCATGAAGTGCGTCGACGCCATCAATCGTCAGTTCGGGTGTTCCCTGTCCCGTGATTCGCGCGCCGCACGCGTTCAGGAAGTTGGCCAAATCGACGACTTCCGGTTCGCAGGCCGCGCCTTCAATTACCGTCGTGCCTTCCGCCAGCACGGCGGCACTCAGCACGTTGCATGTTCCGGTCACCGTGCTGCCTTGAACTCCAGACAACGGAATGCGAGCACCACGCAGACGCGAACATCTACCGAAGACATAGCCCCGTTCCGTCCAGAGTTCTGCCCCAAGCGCGGCCAATCCTCTGAGATGCAGGTCAATGGGGCGATGGCCAATCTGGCAACCGCCGGGAAGCGAAACACACGCCCAGCCACGCCGAGCCAGCAAAGGACCAAGCACACACACGCTCGCGCGCATCGTACGGACAAGGTCATAGTCAGCGACGCTGGTCGATGCGGAAATCGTTTGCAGCCTTAGTCCACCGCCATCGCTACGATGCACGTGCATGCCCAATTGTTCTAATAAACGTGCCAGCGTACGCACGTCAGCGAGGTTCGGGACGTTCGCCAAATTCACAACGCCGTCAACCGCCAGAGTCGCCGCCATAATAGGGAGGCTGGCATTCTTCGATCCGCTGACGCGCAGTGATCCCGAAAGAGACCTCCCCCCCTGCACGACGAACATATCCATCCCTGGCATCCTCTAAGAACGAACCGATTCCTTGAGCGTCATGCAATTGCATGGTGACGCCCCCAAAATTCTAGCAAGTCCCAGGCAAAAGCAGAATACGGAGCCACACATGGAACTTGTAGGATGTGCCCGCCATGCCACTGCTGCCCGATCGCGCCCGTGTAGACTCACGCGGTGGCGCGGAGACACGGAGAGACAGGAATGTAGAGTCACGTCAGGTATCCGTGTGGGCTCTCTCCTCTATTTGCTGGGCCTCGAATCGGCGAAGGTCACTTTGTGACAGGGCACGCAGCCCGCAGTGAGCACAACAATCAGCAATCCCATCTGGAATACGAATCCCAAAGACAAGGCGGTAGCGAAATGGTTTGCCGCAACGAGGGCACCGTGCGCGGAAGTTGTGTCCAGTCACGGCAATGAGCAACGAGGTGACGATGACCCAGGCAATCAGCCCAAATCGATTGTCGATGAAGCCTCCGGCCAGGCCTATGCCAAACAGTAAATGTGCGATGCCAAATACAAGAATGAAACGCCAACTCATCGTCTGGAAACGACGGATGGCGTTGAGGTCATCCATGTAATGCAGGAATTCGTGAACCTCTTCGGCTGTTGGAACCGGGCGTCTCTCGTCAATCAAATGCGTTTCAAGTGACATGGCCAAACCGCATTCCGCACAACGACCATCCCAGAGACAAAATGAGGATACGTCCGTCAACGCACCGCACTGCAAACAAGTTCGCTTCATATTTCATTGAATCAAATGAGAAAGTAGAGGCCCCAAGAACCTTCCGCGGCCTCATCAATAACAGCAGCAGTTTTTCCGACCAATTCCATCATCGCCTCCGCGCTCCCCGCGCCTCCGCGTGACCAACCCCTTCGAATCTCACGCGGAGGCACCGAGAAACGGCTTCACTGATTTATTCTGAGCTGGGTTGATTCGACGGGAGGCAGGTTGTTCACGACTCGTTTTAATCCTTCTTTCAAAGTCGCATTGCCGAAGTTGATCAGCAGGCCGACGGGGAGTTTCATCAGATGCAAATAGGTGAGCAATTGTTTCGCATGGACGGGAGCATTCTTTTCCACCGATTTCAGTTCCACAACCACCACATCTTCCACCAGCAAATCGACTTTGAACGCCTGCTCAAATGTCAGGCCATCATACTCGAAGGTAACGGGCAACTGCCGCTGGACGCTTAACCCACGCCGTTCCAGCGCCCGAGCGAGCACAACCTCATAGACAGACTCCAGCAACCCCGGCCCCAGCTTCCGATGAATCTTCATAGCTTCATCAATGACAGCCCCAGTGATTTCATCCAATTCCATAACCCCCTCCGCGTTCCCCGCGTCTCGGCGTGAGACTACTCTTCTGGACTACTACTCGATCCGGACGATGATACCCAACAGGAATCAAAGACTCACGCGGAGGCGCGGAGACACGGAGGAAGAAACTAATCGAGTGTTCATTCTGCTTCTTTCCTGTTTGGCTGGTTGAATCTGAGGCTTGCAGGCTTGTTTGAAGCCGAAGGCGGAGCCTGTGTTTGCTCCCGATGAATCTTCATGGCTTCATCACTGACATCCCCAGTAATCCCATCGAATCCCATACCCCCCCTCCGCGATCCCCGCGCCTCCGCGTGAGACTGCTTTGCTACATGCCGAGTACCGTTACCGTATCGTGCATGTTCAGAGTTGCGCGCATCCATCGAGTGAAATCTCGCAGCATCTCTCGCAATCGTTTCATGTTTTCGGCTTCCGAACTTAGGAACTGCTCTTCGGTATTCAAGAAGAACAGGTCGACTTTGCTGCGGACGTCTGCCAACCGGGATGAATCACCAATATCTGCGTAAAGGTCTTCCAGTTCGGCGAGGATCTTCTCCCAAGTTGTTTTGTTGATCTCGGTGAATGCACAGTGATCATATTTTGGGCAGTGTCGAATGATTGTTGCTTCGATGAAGCCGAAGTGTTCTTCTTCGAAATACACCGATTGTCCATTCCAGCATTTCCCACCGTATTGTCCAGGAAGCACCTCCATGTAGCAGGTGCCTTTGAGTTCACGGTGGTCAGTGATCATCCAAGACATGATAGCTCAGGCTTTGCACCAGTAATCTCATCCAATCCCATAATCCCCTCCGCGTTCCCCGCGCCTCCGCGTGAGACTACTGCGACCTGCTACGCCCATCACTTCACTCCGTTTCGTTCTGAGTCGTGCCACCCTACCGTTTCGTTCTGGGTCGTGCCACCCACACCGGTCTCATCCATCAATGTCCCCCCAGAATTCGTCCTATTTGGGATCACGTCATCTCAATTTGTACTTCCCCAACAATTGTTCCTTCGTGTCACGGAACCAGTTCTCTTCAGCGAGAATTGCTTCCATTTCGGGAATTGGTTGCCAATCGAAATTCAGATGACACCAATGAATGGCGTACGCATCTGGGCGATCTGCGTCGATGGCTGTAGTAAACCCAAGGCAACGTTTTGACTTGAAATCGTACTTGCACAGACGTGTGTAAATATTAAGGTGCTCTTGCCAGTTACGACGCTCTTCCGTCGGCAAGGGAATTGCGATGAACGAGCATTCCTGCGACTTCGAGTAGAACCTTGATGGTTTCGCGAGTGCATCGTCGTGGCATTTGGACATTGCCCATTCAAACCGCTTTCGAAATTCACGGAGCATATTTCGCGGAAGCTTTGCCAGCTCCGAGAGAATCGCGTGGTACTGGGTTCCTTCATTTCCATATGCAATGCGATCAAAGTAAACCGCAAGCAGTCTCGATATGTTGAAATCGTCCCGATCATCGACAAGCCTATCGACAACGAACTCATGTTCATCGCGAATGTCATTCGAGTCATCTGCATCGGTGAGAAACTTGCCAAAGAGCGCCTTTTCGCTAACACGATTTGCCTTCTCATTCCGCTGGACGAAGTTCGCACGAAAATGAAGATACTCTGCGATTTCCGTTGGAGTATGTAGGATCAAACAAATCGCCTGATAATCTACACGATGAAAGTAGTGAACGAATCCGACTCGCTTACTGGTTCGTCCTTTCCTTGAGGCGACATCTAACGGCAATGCCTCTGATGAGTCGAAAAGTGCAATAAGGTGAATGCGTGTCGGCTGCGCAAGTGCGAAGTCGAGTGTTTGACCACGGTGATTCGCGAACGGCAGGCTGTTTTCCTCTCGCAAGTAGCGGAGTGTATCGACGAACTGCCCAACAGCATCCTTTTCAACCTTTCGTTCGAACCACTTCGTCTCTTCCCGCGCATCGTGGGTGTCATAGTGTGGATTACGTTCCTTTATCTGGAACAGGAGCAGTAGGTCGTCAATCCACACCGCACCATCGCAAAGTTCAACCTCCTGCCCATCCGACCTGTCGAACAACGTTGCAGAGAAGGTGAATTCTCTTGTGAAAATTCTGGAATTCTCGTTGGCAATCACGTCTTCAAGCGACAACAGCTCACTCCTCGACAATACAGTTAGAATCCGGGACACGAATTGCTGATCATGCGTTCGCCTGCACGTGGAGGCTGCGTTCTCCACGTAGAACAAGACTCAAACTCCCATCTAGAATCAAAGCGAACACAAGTCCGCATCGCCAAGTAAAAAACATGCCCACGCCAATATCGCGGCGTGGGCATGGCAGTTCTCATCTCTACAACCCCGGTTTCGGTGGTTTTACCGGGCCGTCCATTGGTCTGATGCCTTTGGCGTTCAGTTTGCGTTTGAACAGTTGTGTGCCGCAGGTGACGTAGAGGGTGTCGAGGTCGGGGCCACCGAAGACGCAGTTGGAGAGCCAGCCGGGGCCGGGCTTTGTCAGGATGAGGTGCACGCGGCCGAGTTGATCGGTAATTTGTAGGCCGACTCGGGTCGTAATGTAAACCCGGCCCAGCGTGTCGACCGTCATTCCGTCGGCGCCGCTGGAGTAGGTGTCATCAGGCACGTGCAAATGGCCGTGTCGCTGCTTGTAGGCGAGCTTGCCATCGGACTGAATTTGATACGAGTAGGTGAAGCGACCGTCGGTGTCGGCGACGTTCAGCAGGGTTTGATCGGGCGACATAATGACGCCGTTCGGTTTCTTAACCCCTTCATCAGCGAGTGAGATTTCGCCGCTGGGCGACCATCTCCACAATTTGCTGTTGTTGGGATCGGTGAAGTAGCCGCTGCCGTCGGCGAGTACGACGAGGTCGTTCGAGGGTTGCCCTTCGCAAACGGTTTCTTCCTTGCCGTCCTCGGTGTAGCGGACAATTTTCTTGGTATCGTTCTGGCAGGCGTACAGTTTTCCGTCGGGGCCGAACATGAGTCCGTTCACGCCGGGGCTGTTTTCCGCGAAGACGGAGACGGAACCATCGGCCTCCAGTTTATGGATGCGACCGTTCGGGATGTCGGTGAAGAAGAGTTCCCCTTTCGCATTGACCGCCGGGCCTTCGGTGAACTTGTAACCTTCGGTGACGAGCTCCCAGCCTTCTCCTTTAATGAGTACGTCGGTGCGGCGTTTGGGAGGATGCCCCGCCACAATGGGCTCGGGGTAGCTCTTCCACAAAAAGCGGAAGGCGTCGGGCGTAATGGCGGCGGACTGTTTGCCGTCGTGTCCCCCTTCACCCCAGGCATGCTCGACTTCGTAGCCCGAAAACTTCAGAGCTGAGAGCATTCCCTGGTTGGCGTTCCACCAGTCGCCCGCGTAAATGTTGAGGTCGTTTTCACCATCTTGCAGGAAGACGCGAATGGGCTTCGGCTCATACTTGCGAATAAGCGTTGGAAATGCATCACCGCCCCGCAGGCCAACATACGTTCCGATGGTACTGTAGACGCGGCGGAATTCGTCGGGACGCTCCCACGCCACATTGAACGCACAAATGGCTCCAGAACTCGCACCGCAAATGGCTCGGTCGTTGGGATTTGTGCTGAGGTTGTAGTCCTTCCCAACGGCGGGCAGGATTTCTTCGAGCAGGAACCGGGCGTAGGCATCGCCGAGTCCGTCGTATTCGAAACTGCGGTTGTAGCGGGCTTCCGCGTTTTCATTGGCTGCAGGGACGACACCCGGCTCAATGAAAATTCCAATTTGCGGCGGCACTTCCCCTTTGTGTGTCAAATTGTCCAGCACGGTCGGAATTTTCCAGCCATTCGCCCGGCCGAGACCATCCTGCACGACGAGCACGCAGGTGGGCTTGCTGGCATCATACTGAGCGGGAACGTACACCCAGTAGCGGCGATGCGTCCCCGGGAAAATCTTACTGTTGTTCCACTCGAACGGCCCTTTGACTTCACCTTGCGGAACACCCTCCTGCGGCTTGGAATCTTCCGTGAGGGGATACTCATTCGCTCCCCAGGCCAAAGCCGAACAAGCCACCACGGCCAGACACGTCGCAAACAACTTCCGCATGTGAATCCTCAATCCTCAGCCGGTTTCCTCAAGCGCCCGGCCACCACGGCAAGGCCAAAGAAACGGTAGAGGATGGGGGTGGGGAAGTCTATGGTGTGGGGATGTTGTCGCCCGCTGCGATCATTGAAGCGGAAGTCGACGTCGGAAAGTCTTTGTCGCCAACTCGGACTTGCCTGTTTTTTCATAGTCATTTGCAAGCTCATCGATCACTTCGTTGAAGTATTGGATGCCAATATGCGGTGACGTCCGCATTCCCTCGTCAGAAATCACATAGAGGCGTTCGAGCATTGTGAGCTGAGCTTCGCGGTGACCGATTGCATCTTCGAAGCGATGCACGAGTTCGCAGTAGATGGCCCAGTGTTCGTGGTACACAATGCTTCCGTCATCACTTCCACGGACGGGTAACAATTCTTCGAATCGATTGATGACGTCCGCGGGAACAGTCAGCCCGTTGCGGCGACACAATTGGACGTCATTCACCAGCCAGTTCAATTCGTCAACTGTGCTGCGAAATTGTGACGGTCTGGACATTGTTGTTATGGCCCTACGACTGTAACTCACGAAAAACCAGTTCCTCGATGACACTATCGAGGAGCTCTTCAAACGAACTGTCACGACGCATGGCCTTGCGTTCGATTCCGGAAGGGAGATGCACGGCTCTTATGAAATCACCATCGACCGCCCTTCCAACGTCGTAGCGAATGTCTTCTGGTGAGAACAGCAAGCGTTTCAGTTTTGAGACAAGTTCGTCACGTGTCTTGCCGACCTCATACTCTGGTACAGACTCAGTCAAATTTTCGTTCCCGGTTGGCAAGTGAACAACGCGAACGAATGTTCCCATTTCGCCGTAGCCAATTTCGATTTGGAATTCATTTGGACGAATCATGACAGCAGCCTGCCGTTAACTTCGCATCATGACAAGTGAATGCACAACGACACCATCACGCACGATGCAATAGCTGGCGGCGCTCAACTTCTTGGGCCAGCTACTGGCCGGAGTGCGGAACCTCCAAACCTCGTCTCCATCCTGAACCTTGGCCAGAAACGGCTTCCATTTCTTGTCGACCCAAAAGTGAAATGATTTGGAAGTCTCCAAGAGCTGGCGTTTGCGGTCCTCGCTAATCTTCAGCCCCGACATTTCCTGTAATCGTATGTCAACGGGGGCCAGAGAATCGCAACGTACAGTCAGCCACTCGGTTTTCAACATGTCCGCCCCAATTCAGTTGCCGGAGCTCCCGTTGGTCGATCCGGCCTACGGGTCTATCGTTCGTTGTGATTTCTTCTCGGTCCCCTCCGCCTTCCTCGTCCAAAGGTAGCAGACGCTGGCCAAGAGAATCCACAGGCCGCCTGAGACAGAAGACGCGAAAATCCACTGCCGATTCTTTCTGGCCGAAATGAGCCTGTGGGGCGGCACTTCCATATCTGAGTAGATGTCGTCGCTGTCAAAACCAGATGCGGGTGACACCATGTTGGGCCCAGATGAAACCACGCGGATGATGTTGCCGTCGCGAGTCACAACTCGGTACGGCTGTCCCCATGGGTCGAGGTGGTCTGTCGCATCTCCGGAGTCGCTGATTCTTCGTGCTTCGAGATGCGCCTGCGCCAGTTGTGCTTCCCCACGCCCCTGCTCGATTGCGGGTGCACAAGCCAAAAAAACGAGCATGCAAACGCAGGAAATCGCGACAATGATGCTGAATCGCATACGCAAGTGATTTGAAACGTCGGATCGAACGAAAGGTGTCACGCTCAATATTCCATACGGCATTAATCCCCACGTGCAGACGCAGAATCAGTAATGGTTCATCGAATTGCAGAAACCCGTATCGACTTCATGGCTTGCAAATCAGATAATCAGGTCTTGGAACTCAGGGAGGTAATGCAATGGCACATTCCGCGACGCAGGTCGAGATTGGTGATCACTTCAGAACGCTGAGGGATCAGTGGAAGTCTCAGACGAAATATATGTCGAACACGGCCCAAATGGCCACGGTTTGGCCATATCAGCAAATCATTGGGATGGGGCCGTCCGCCCTGCCGCTGATTCTCGCTGAACTGCAGCGAGAAACCGATCACTGGTTTTGGGCCTTGGAAGCCATTAGTGGTGAGAATCCCGTGCAGTCGGAACAGGAGGGGCGGGTCGAAGAAATGGCGAAGGCGTGGCTGGATTGGGGACGTCAACAAGGGCTGATTTGAAATGTTTGACAAAATCTCGTTTCCTCGTCTGACTCCAGAAAATCACCAACAGACGAGCAATCGCGACGTGAAGTACAATTGCATTGCGTGGGCTGCCGGAGATGTCAACCACTGGTGGGAGCCCGGACGGTATTGGCCGGTTGACATTGCACGCGACGAGTACGGCATTGGGGCACTGGAAGCCGCTTTCGCCTCACTGGGCTATGCTGAATGCCCCGATGGTTCGCTGGAAGCGGGGTTCGAGAAAGTTGCCCTCTACGGCAGCGGATTCATGTACACACATGCTGCCCGACAATTGCCGGATGGCACATGGACCAGCAAGCTGGGCAAGTCAGAAGATATTTCGCACGACTTGCCGGAAGATGTCGCGGGCGGCATGTATGGTGAAGTAGTCCAGTTCATGCGCCGCCCAATCACCCGTCGGTAATTATACTGCATCAATCCCCACGTGCAGCCGCAGGTTGGGGTGTTCGGCGAGCAGGGTGTTGAGTTTTTGTTCGACGGCGGGCCAGTCGGCGGGGGTAATTTCGAGGGTGACTCGGGTGAGTTCGGGCTGGTTCTGTTCAGTGGGATCTTCGCGGCGGAGTTGCGCGGGGCGGAAGAGGAGGTCGCGGTGCTCCTGTTCATCGAAGCCTGTGAGTGTGGCGTCGACTTCGGGCAAGTCCACCAGTTCGTCCATGAGGTTGAGCAGTTTATCGACATCCCACGTGCTGCCGACGTGGGGATTGTTGAGCGCCACGTTCAGCAGTTTCTCCCGCTCTAAACTCAGCTCGACCACAATGCACGGCACCATTTCCACGCCTCGATGTGCGAGTACCTGCAACCGCTGATGCCCGCCGACGACATGGCCCGTCACACTGTTCCAGACAAGCGGCTGTACGAGGTCGAATTCATCGAGTGACCGTTCGAGTTTCTTCCAGGCCGCATCACCCGGTTTGAGTTTGATCCGGGGGTTGTAGGGTGCCGGTTTGAGCTGGTCGATGGGGAGGAGTTCGTAGTTCATATGGGAGTGGGGTTGAGAAGGTTGAGGTCGATACGACGTTGAGATGGTTGAAAGCGTTGAAATTAGTTGATGACGGATTTCGCAATCTGCTTCACGCAATCCTCAACTATCTCAACCGTGGCGGAGCCGCATTCAACCGTCTCAACCCGAAGGTGCAATAGTCGCCCCGGCCGAATGCGATTCGTCAAGATGTCCAGGTCCCTCGGCACTACCAACTATCATTCGGATTCGATGTCCGATCCTGCGGTTGCGTCGATTCTTCGAAGTCGACTTCGTGATCGGGGAGGTCGAGAAATTCGGGGGCGGCTTCGAAGGTGTCGCGGAGTTCCTGTTTGATGCGGGCCAGGCAGCGGGTGACGTGCCCTTTCGGATGACCGAAGACATTGCCGATTTGTTCCAGTGGCCAGCCCGCGTTTTCCCTGAGCGCGAGCATGGCCAGGTATCGCCAGCGGCGTTCGTTGTCACCGGCAAAGTGAATGTGAATTGTTTTCCAGAAGTCATCCCGGCCGGTGCGGGGGAGAACAATTTTCGTACCGTTGCGACGTGTAACAGACATGAGAGACCACGCGTAAGATGAGGGGGAAAGTCCAGGCGGAACGATCATTCATTTTGGGGCTGGTTGCGCAACTTCGGCTTTGGTCGGACGGACATGCCCGGGCGCAACTGCCCACGCATTGAGACACAGACGGGAAAGTCTGTGCTACTCGGTGGTTTGAATGATGTGTCCGGAATGAGATACGAAGAGCTGCCGAAAACCTTTCAGCGATTTTTCGTTTTTTTGTGGGTTTCCTATGTCACCCGATTTCGGAGGGATCAGGCGGCTGCGACGCAGCGAGGGCATTCAACAGCTACATGTTGCTTGTGAATGCTCCCTCATCCCTGAATGGAAACTGCAGGCCGCAGAATCGAGATCTCTTAGCCAGCTAGACCTCGGTGCTTCAACTGCGCCAAGTGCATGTCATTTCGACTTGAGAAGCGACGCTTGAAACGAAAAAAGCCACGCAGCCGGACGAAGTCCAACTGCGTGGCAAAACGCACAGTATGCAACAGAGCTTATGCTCTCAGCGATCTCACTAGAACGTGAGGATGGCATCAACACCGAAGACGGCGTTGTCGCGGATGTCGTCGCTGGGAATTCCCAAACCGGAAATGACGTCTGGCAGTTGAGTCGAACCAGCGGCCCAGTTGTACCGGACTTCGGGACGAATCAGCAGGTTGTTCAGAGGTGACAGGTTCAGACCGAAGGCGACTTCGTACAGCGAAATGCCGTCAGCTTTCCACCATTCGCCGCGGAAACCAGCACGCACATCATCAGCAATGTTGTAGAACAGGTACTGGTTAACGCCGAAGGTGTCGTAGTCACCGCTCTTTGTGTTCGGCGAGTTGTTGACGCTGATGTAGTCGCTCTGGAACACGTATTCCCAGTCGTCGTTGATGTTGTAGTCAACCACGAGGCTGTGGGAGTATCCATCGCCAATCCAACCCAAATCACCGAAGGTGGTGATGAACGTGGCGGAAACGTCGTCGGTCAGGGCCAGGCTGGCACCGCCGAGGAAGCTGTTCCCGTTGCCGAGTTGGTCGTAACCAGTATCCCAACCCAGTGTCCAACCACCGTAAGCGGTGATGTCGTCGTTCACTTTGTATGTGGCGAGCACGCCAGTATGAGTGAACGCTTCACTGTAGTTGAAGGTGTACGGAATGCTGTAGAAGAAGTTACCGGTTGCTGGCACGACCTGGTAGCCGAGCAGCGTGTAGAAGTGACCAACCTTCACGGACAGGTCTTCGTAAGCCACTTCGCCGTACAACTGTGGAATGGCGAAGCCGTAGATTCCGTGGTCGAAACCGTTCTGGAAATCCCAGTTGCCAGGATTGTTACCGAATGCCTGCGTGTTGGGGGCATCGGTACCGTACATGACGTCCATGCGGCCCCCCCAGTCGAGGCCTTCGCTTCCGTCAGCCACTTTCTCGATGAACAGGTTGAACTGTTGCAAATCGAGGCTGCCGGGGTGCGTGTTGAACACGGCATCGTTGTCGCTGTGGTAGCCGAATTGCATCCAGCCACCAACATCAATACTTGATTCTTCCCCAAACAACGACTCACCGAGGTCGAAGTTTTCGAAGGGAAGGTCGTCCTGAGCCGAGGCAGTCGTTGCCAGGCCCAAAACAGCGGCTACTGACAGCAGCCATCCTCCAAATGACATCCTACGCATTTTCTCACTCCTGATTTTGCATTTGGGTCGCGAGCACTCGAGTCCCAGGTTGCTGCTGCGCGTTTGACTGTTTTCCACCTTGAAATCGGTAACCGGCATTTTTTGCCGATAAACGTTACGATCCCAATGATGAGCGCGTTCGCCAAAACACGGTTCATCGGATTCATCGGCCACTCTGGAGCATTCGTTTCGTTTTGTGCCTTGTGCCGGTCCCACCTACGCAGGCGTTAAAGTCCACGCGACGGGTACAATTGGTATTGGAGGCGTACCGGCCTCCCTGCAATCGGCCCAATCAATTTGACCATGCATTTGGCGGAAAGTACTTGACCAGCCCACACTTCGCGACGATGCTAAGGGACAGTACACACGCTCAACTTCTGTCTGGGCAACCCATCCTGGACGTTTTATTGTGGAGAGACACGTATGTTTCGATGGGCATTTCACTCAACTGAACGTCAAACCAGGTCAGCCTCGTGGTTGAAAGGTTTGGGTGTCCTCGGCTTGGCCGGTGCTGCGTGTTTCCAGGCTGGCGGCGTTTTCGCGCAAGAAGAGGTTCCATCTCGCGTGGAATCATCTCGTGCCGAACAGCCCTCACTGCAGGGTGGTTCCGGAGCCGACTTCACCGAACTCATGCAGCTCATTTTGACAGAAACGTCAGGCCTGTGGCTCGATAACGGTGACGGCGAAGGGACCATGTCCCAGTTCACCTCGGGTATCAAGGTGGATCCGCTTGGCGTCCTTCAACAGGCAACTCGGTCTGAGCAGTCAGGCCGTCTGACCAAGTTAGGTGAGCAGGCGCGCGTTGCTGACCTCAATGAGGACATGGCGAAGACGTCAACCTTGCGTCTGGTTTCGCTGACACGTCTGGAACGTGAAGTGGCTCGCCGCATTGCCGAAGGCAAGCCAGTCGTCGAATCGATGCGACACATGGCCGGCCTGTATCAGGTTCAGTATGTGTTCGTCTTCCCGGAATCTGGGGAAATCGTCATCGGTGGCCCGGCTGAAGGTTGGAGCTACAACCAGGATGGCCGTGCCGTAGGATCAAATTCCGGCACGCCGACTCTCCAACTCGACGACCTCGTCACCGTGATGCGGACGTTCAGCGACGAAGGTCCACAAGTCTTCCGCTGCTCAATCGATCCCAAGCCAGAGAACGTTAAGGCCCTGAAAGATTTCGCCACAGCTTCGCAGCAACGTGGTGCATTGCGTCCCAGTGCCGTTCGTGGCTGGGCCAAGCAACTCGGCGAAGTGCTGGGGAACCAGAACATCACCGTCGAAGGTGTGCCTCAGGACAGTCGTGTGGCTCGCGTCATTGTGGAAGCCGACTACCGCATGAAGCTCATTGGCATTGGCAAGCTGGACGGTGGATCCTCGATCCCCGGTTACTTCGATTTGCTCGCCAAAGAGCCACAACTGGCCGGTGGCAGCCTTGACGCCCTTCGCTGGTGGATGACCATGGACTACAGCGAAGTCCTGCACTCACCCGACCTCAACACGTTTGAAATCAACGGCCCCGCTGTGAAGTGTCAGTCGGAAAACGAATTCCTGTCCGATAATGGCCAGCGAGTCGCGACCGGCAAAGCAGAGCCCATTAACCAGCTCTTCGCCGCGAACTTCACGAACCACTTTGGTGAACTCGCTGCCAAAGACCCCATTTTTGCTGACATGAAGGGGATTTTTGATCTGGCGTTGATTTCCGCCCTCATGCATCATGAAGGCGTGTACGATGTGGTGAAATGGGATGGTGGTGTGTTCGCTCCTTCCGGCGAATATCAGCCACTCACTTACGCCGCCCCAACGCAATGTGAGTCGGTGGTGAATCACCGCGTGTACAATGGACGTGACATTGTCGTCCAGGTTGCCGGTGGTGTGCGTGGTGATTTGATGGCAGTTGTTCGCAACGAAGACCTGCACAAAGAATCAGCCCGTTTGACCAACGTCGCCGAAAACTCAAAAGCCCCTGAGTTGCCCGAAGGTCGCTGGTGGTGGGATGCGAAGCAGTAAGCTGCCGCAGCCGACTGACAGGCCAACTCGATGAACTGCTGGGGGACTTCGGTCCCCCTTTTTTGTTGACATGCGGAAATCATCGAAACCCTGTTCATTGGCCCTGCTCTTCACGGTCGCCTTAACAGGTACGTCGCTGGCTCAGGGCGAGCCGGTCCCCACGCTGGAACCAATCCGAAACGTCATCGATGACGTCCTGACGGAAACTGAGCCCACGATTCCTCCCATTGCGATTCCGGAACAGATTCCAGCGGTTGACGAATCAGAAACCGACTCGCCACCTCCCACGCTCTCGGAATTCATTACAACTGTCGTCCGGGAATGCGTGCCCGACACATTCGAAGATGACGACGACTGGGGCAAAACCGTGCGGCGCTGGGATGGAATTCGCATCAAGAACTTTAAGACCTCGCGTCGCTGGAAGGAGGTGAACAACGGTGTTTGGCATCGCTACACTGCCACACTCATCAGGCCGGAAGAGACACTCACGCTGGAAGTGCAGCAACTGGAACCAATGGAGCCGGGAACCACACCGTTCTTCGTTCGGGCTACGGTTCGCGCACGTGGCGAGGGCACATTCGCCCACTGGACATATGGCGTGAAAGGCATCAACGGAACCGTCATCGCCGATGCCACTCTCGAACTTCAGCTTTGGCTGACGCTCGAATCCAATGCCGCGGCAAACTCCTGGCAGCAGCTCATTCCTCTGCTGAATCTGCACCCCCGCATTGACGACGTCAAACTCCGCCTCCGCGATTTCGACGTCCGCAAAGTCAGTCAAATTGGCGGCACCGCAGCCGACCTCATTGGCGACGGCTGCCGCAAAGCCGTCGAAAGCCTCATTCGCAAGCAGGAAAAACGCATCAAAGAGAAACTGCAGAAACGCATCGACCGCTGGACCGGTGTGACGCCACTCATGTCGTCAAACAACGAGCAAACTGAAGGAACCGCGAATTAGACGAATTTGGCGAATCTTGGGAACGTGTCCACTCCGCCAAGTCTGCGTTCATAGTGGGGGAATCGGTCAGCGACTTTCAGGATTTGAAAAGAGCCATTCGCTCGATTCGTTTTATTCGCGGCACTTTTTCATTGGCCCGGTAAACAACGTCATACTTGCGATTGTCTCTCCGCACGCATGCCGCCAGCCCGAGACCGGCCTTTTACCACCATTCACCTGACGCACTCATCTCCTTTCCAGCGGCTTTGCCTCAGATGGTAATCATGTGGTCTACTACTCCGATGCAAACTCGGAGAGCCACATGAAATCACTCACCAAAGAACTCTGGCTGGATATCCCGCAGCGGCGGGCCATTGTTTCGATTCACCGCGAAGTCGATCAGCTCGTCCGCGAAAGCGGCGTGCAGGACGGACTGGTGCTGGTCAATGCCATGCACATTACGGCGTCGGTCTTTATTAACGACAACGAGTCCGGCCTGCATGCCGATTACGAACGCTGGCTGGAAGAACTCGTTCCCTTCAACGCCGGGAGCGATCCCAAAACCGGCGGCTATCTCCACAATCGCACCGGCGAAGATAACGCCGACGCCCACCACAAACGGCAAATCATGGGCCGGGAAGTGGTTGTCGCCATCACCAACGGCCAACTCCACCTCGGCCCGTGGGAACACATTTTCTATTACGAGTTTGACGGGCGACGACGGAAGCGTGTGCTGGTGAAGATTATTGGGGAGTGAGTGACGAGATACCCGTGTCCAGCGTGCGTCTGATAGAAACCTACAGGTACTCTCGCACATGATTGGCAAAAGATGAGATCTCACCGCAGAGCACACAGAGGGGCGCAGAGAAAGGGACTGCGAATCGTTTTGCTCCCTGCGACCCTCTGCGCACTCTGCGGTAATCCTCTTAATCATGAGTAACGTAGGCCGGAACGGAGCAAACTGATTCAATGCCGGAACTCCGGCCGCCGGGAACCGTTATTCAAAGCGAGTAACTTTCAATAACTCAATCACTGTTTGCGCAGTTCCGGCAATTACTTGCGTCCTGCGGTCCGGCCTACTTTGAAAAAAGGCGGCTGACTCTGGGAGTCAACCGCCTTGTACGAAACACAGACAGGTTGATCTGTGCTACCCGGTCCTTACGGTGCTGGTGGCGGCGGCGGAGGTGGTCCGAAGACGCCGCCCAGTGCGGGGACCTGACCAGCGGGGGTCCACTGGCCGAGGGCTGGGCTCCACACCAGGGTCTGCTGATTCACTTGACCCGACTGCACCGCTTGGGCGAGTTGAGCGTCATTGAAGGGACCTTGCGTCTGACCGTTAACCGCGACGTGCCACACCGTTTGTGGTGGTGGGGGCGGAGCGGTTCCAGGTGCGGCGCCGAATCCGCCGGCCATGCGGTTGGCCATGGCGAATCCCATTCCGAGTCCCATGCCATCCGAAGCACCGCCGCCGGGATTGTCGGCGGCAGCCATCATGGCACGGCCCATTTGGAATTGCTGGTACTGTCCCAAATCGCCAATGACTCCCATGCTCGTCCGCGTATCGAGAGCCTTCTCCACTTCTTCGGGGAAGGAGACGTTCACAATGAACAACTGCGGCACGTCGAGGCCGTACTCGTCATCGACGCGTTCCACGACCATTTGCCGCAGCTTTTCCGAGAGTTCCCGATAGTGTGACGCCAAATCGAGAGCACTAATTTGCGAACTCGAAATGAGGTCGGCAAAGGCGGACGAAACGACCGATCGCAACAACTCGTTGACTTCTTCGACTTCGACGCTTGAATCGGTACCGACGAGTTCTTTGAGCAGCGCCTTGGGATCGACCGCTTTCAGTGTAAACGTGCCAAACGCTCGCAGTCGGATGGGGCCGAAGTCGGCATCACGCATCATAATGGGGTTGGGTGTTCCCCACTTAAGGTCGGTAATTTGCCGCGTGCTGATGAAATAGACTTCTGCCTTGAACGGGCTGTCGAAGCCGTATTTCCAACCGGCCAGCGTGCTGAGAATGGGCAGGTTGTCCGTCTTGAGGTCGTAATGCCCCGGTTCGAAGACGTCGGCGATTTCGCCACGGTGGACGAACACCGCCATTTGGCCAGGGCGTACAATCAGTTGTGCCCCGTTCTTGATTTGGTTGTTGTAGCGAGGGAATCTCCACGCGATGGTGTGCCGAGAGTCATCGACCCATTCGATGATGTCGATTAATTCCGCACGCAGCTTGTCAAACAATCCCATTGACTTCTCCTTGGTACTGCTGAGTGAACTCAACTAGAGCAAGTTGCTCTTTCCTGTCGCCCGCGACGACGGTTCAAAACAATGTTCTACCGTGTGGCCGCGAGGCAGGACGCGAACACCATTCCGAAAAATGAACTGATGGCCGCTGACCTATATGCTACCGGCTGACTGGCGAAACGATCAACCTGCGAATGCAGATCATTAAGATTCCTGCTCACCCGAGAAAATCTTGAAAGTGGCGACTCAGTTCCCCATCCGGCGTCGACGACGTCGTCCTTTGGCGAAGCTTTCGACCACCATGTTCCCCAAATCCTGAGCATTACAGGTTGCAGAAACTCCCCGGGTGACACGTGCCAGGTCTTCCACGAAGTTCACCAATCCGTGGTAGAAGTAGTCTTCGACGAGCGCGAAACTGGAAATGTGGATGCCTTCGTCCGCACAGCGCTTCGCTTCCGCGAGCGTGATGCGTGCAGTTTTCTCTGCGGGCGGGTAAATGAGCACAATTTCCCGACCATCAATGTGCGCGGTTGGCTCACCGTCCGTAATGAGAATGATTTGCTTGTTCTGTGCTCCCTGTTTGTGCAGGGCACGCCGGGCAAACTGCAATCCCGCATGAATGTTCGTGAAATGCTCTGGTACAAATTTGGGAGGATTATCGAGCGGAATTCTCAAGCGGACGCGAGGATCGTAAATACTCACCGGCTTGGGGGCCGAGTTCAGCAGTTCCCTCTCCGTCAGCGGCGTAGCATATGTGTAGAATCCGGCAAACTGCATGAAGTCTGACCGGTACTGACTCCGCACCAACGCCTTCAGAGCGAGAGCGACTTTTTTTGCCGCGGCATACTTTCCGTAGCGGGTCATGCTGCCTGACATGTCGACCAGCACCACCGTAGCACAAGAAGTCTGAAACTCCGTTTCGTGAACAACGAAATCGTCTTCTGTAATCTGAACCGGAGCACCGCCTCCCTGACGGGCAACGGCGTTCTTCAAGGTCTCATGCAAATTGAGGTTTGAGACGGGATCACCATACTCGTATGGCCTGGTTTCTTCATGAACGGACTGCCCGGCGCCCCGGAACTCCGTGTCGTGCTTACCCAGGTTGTCCCGCTTGTTGGCCTGAAACAGATTCTCCAATGACCGCTGCTCGATGCGTTTCAATCCCTTGCCCGTGACGCTGTAGGCGCCGGTACGATCACGCTCAACGTAACCTTGTTTCGTCAGCATTTCGACGAGTTCAGGATGCTCGTCTTCCCAGCGTTCCAGATTGTCGAGGATTTCATCCCCGTACTGCATGAGGTACTCGGAAAGCTCATCCCACAACTGGTCCGCAGACTGCGGTTGAAACGGATTCGTTCCATCCCAGGCGAAATACTCAAACTGCGGCATCGCGGACATTCCCGAGGAAGAGGGAGGGACTTCGACTTTGCCTATTATTACAGCCTGCCTCTGACTTGACCAACAGAATCTGGCCGGGAGTTGTCACTCAGTTTTCGAAAGTGACTCACATTGAGCAGGATGCGTCTAAAACGACAGGTCTCCGAATGTGCCTGTCAGCCGCGGAAATGATCTCAACTCCGATTTCCTACACTGCACATATCGTCCAGACGACGAGCAACTATGCCGTAAGTTCAGAGTCATCTTCCAGAAGCCTGCAGTTCAATACGGGATGTTCGCGCTGCACAAGTGCCGATTTCAGGGCAAAGCGCTGCGGCAAGCCCCCCTTCAATTCGATGATGGAAACGGAATCGATATCCAAGTCGGTCCAACTGCTGTTCTGCATGAGTTCCTGGATGCGAGTTCGAATGTTTTGAGCATCTCCCGCATAAACACCCACATCCGCCGACCGCAACAGGAACGCGCCGGGCACGTTGAACCGGTCATCAGCAAGTGAATTGATGTCGACAGTTTCCACGCCGTTTCGCAGTTGCGACTTGTACTGCTCGGCCGCCTTACGTGCGGCGTTGGCGCGTTTGCGAATGGAAATTGCGGCACGACGAAAATCTAACGGGACAACCTGACACTCCGTTGGCCCAAACATTTCCGCGAGTCGGTCAAACTCCGCTGCGAATTCAGGCGAACAGAAAATTTCATCGAGAGTCTTCCGATAGTCGATGGCCAGCAATCGCCACGCAACTTCAGCGGCGTAGCCAAAGGAGTCCATTTCTCCTTCTGTGATTGCAGGCGGACGTTTTGTGGAGTTGGGAAGTTCTCCCGACTTTCGCAGCCGCAGCAATAAGTTGTTCCAGTAGAAAGGATTCCCCTTACCGCCCAACTCCTCGCACTTCTGAATGAAATTTGCATTCAATTCGGGATCGCACAGGACGTAGTCAGCAGGGTAACCGCCTCCAGCGGTGGCATAGGCCTCAATGACCGCTTTGTGGACTTTGTCGTCGGACGACTTTTTCAGCTTCTTGCCGGCACTGGTCGTTGGCGCACTTTCTATGGGATCGGGCGGACCATCGATGGCGTCACCGACATTGCAGCGCTGGACACGATCTGATCCATACTTCGCGTACTCGCTCGACAATTCAAAACCAATCCAGCGGCGGCCCAGTTTCTTGGCAACCGACAATGTTGTTCCGCTACCAGCGAAGGGATCGACAACCACGTCCTGCGCATTGCTTGATGACAGAATGATGCGTGCCAGTAATTGTTCCGGCATTTGGCAGCCGTGAAACCCTTCCCGCTCCTTGAAGGTTCCGGCAACCCGTGCGAAGTACCACGTGTCATGATTGGGGCTAAAGCTTTGTGGAGCATCCTGCGGTCGGATGATCCAGGTGTTGTCCGGCAGTCGCCCGTTGGGATTCGCGCGCTTATCGGCGTACACAAGTTGTCGGGCCGACTTCACCCGGATCTGCGGGTTCATTCGGTGAAACGTGAACTTGCTCTTGTCCTTGACGAAGTGGAATAGATGAGTGTGCGAACGACTGAAGCCGTTCACACAATTCACGCCAAACGTGTAGTACCAAATGACCCAGCTTCGGCAGTGAAAACCGAGTTTCTGCGCCTCGATTTTCAGCTCGGCGGCAAATTCATCACCAATCGCTAGCCAGAATGTTCCATCGGGTTTGAGGGCTCGGTAGAGGCCGCTCATCCACTCGTGACACCAACTCAAATAGTCGGCAGCCTCACGAGTGTCGTCGTACGTGTCGTATTCATAGCCAATGTTGAAGGGAGGATCGGCAAAGGCGAGATCGACCGATTCCGCTTCCAGTTGCCGCAGTCCCTGGACGCAGTCGACGTTGTGGATTTTGTTCTGAATAATGGTCACGGTGACGTTTGGCTCCGGCCTCGATGCAGGTCAAGCGCCACAGGTTATCGCACACGGCGCCACAGCGCAACTCAGTGACCAGGTGTTATTCATATTCGTTGTACCGCATCCCGAACATCATGGGCAGAACGTCTCCCGCCGGCGAGAGATAGAACAACAATTCGGTGACGAGGAATCCCAGGCCGAACCCCACGGCATAGCCTGTGGTTTGTTCAATGTTTGGTGCCATGGGCAGGAGCAGGCCGGTGACCACGCCCACAATGGCCGGAATCAGCAGGAGCTGGACGAACTTGATGAGCCCTGACGTTTGTCGCCACATACGCGATCGAAATCGAGACAACGTTTCACCGGTGTCCTCCCAGCGAATCACATTGTCCATCGCTATACCGCAGTTGGAACACATGGTCCCTCCGCCGGTATAGCGAAACGGATTCGCGGCCCAGTGAAAATGCGTCCCGGAAATGACCGTGCCTTGTCGACAAATGTCGTGGATGTAGACGCGGCTCGACGCTCCGGTTTGGGACATGTCCCGCTTTCTCAGCGGCCCGTCCATGTCTGGAAGTGGGAGGTCATCATCTGTCGCGGCTCCCTTGGTCCCTCGAGCGTTTCGAGCACGACGCATGAATTCGGTGGCCAGGTCAAAGCACGACTCGTTATCGGGCCCGAAGCTGTTGAAGTTGACCTTCATGCAAACGTCGGGCGGTGGGTTGAACCTGTCATGTTCATTCGACGTACTCACATTGACACCTTGCATGAGGGATCGCCCGGCCTTGGTCAGATAAATGATGAGCACAGGATGGGGCACGGGACCAGGTTCCTCTCGTTCCAGTGCGACCGCTTCCACTGCTTTGATGTGTTCCCATGGAATAGAATGCCCTGACAGAGAAAACTGCAGTTCCTTCTCAGTCAGCCGCATGACGACCGGGGAATTCCACAACAGGTAAATCCCAAGTGCCAGGGCGGACACCGATCCCACACCAATTGCGATGAGTACAGGAATGTTCGGCGGATTCTCCGGCGGTACCGCCAGAGTGATACCCCCCATGATGAGGAACATCAGGAGCACAAATCCGCCCAGTCCTGTCAGAATGATCGCTGCCCACGTAGGCGTCGAGAGTTCAATGGTCCCCGACGCGTTTCTTTGTCCGCTCATAAAAAGTCACCCGTTTTTCAGAATTACCAGCTGTCCACAATTTGCAGCAGGCGGACTATTTGCCCGCTGACTCCACGTAACCAATCGACGCCAGGAATTCGTCGAGTTGTTTCAGCGTCTGGTGGTAGCGGCGGTTGGCTTCCGCGCGAGGTTCTCCCTTGCCGCGACCGGGATTAAAGAATCCGTGTGGCTGACCGGGATACGCTTTCAGTTCGCAGCGATTCCCAGCCTTGGTCATGGCACTTTGAAACAGTTCGACAGTGCCAAACGGGACCGCTTCGTCCTCAGTGCCGTGGAAGATAATGCTGGGGGGCGTGTACGAACGCACAAAATGGTGCGGTGAGATTTCTTCCGGACGACCATCAGCCCGGGCTTTAATGTCGGTGACTTTGTCAGCAGGCAGAACGTCGGGATGTCCATCGACAGGTGCGAGAATGACTGCGGGATTAAACAGCACCATGGCGTTTGGCATGGAACTGACATCGAGGTGATCGCCTTCTTCAAAGCCCGGCACCAGCGCGACGGCAGCGGCGAGATGTCCCCCGGCCGAACCTCCGCCAGAGGCAATGCGGTTGGGATCAACTCCGAGTCTTCCGGCATTCGCACGCACCCAACGCATCGCGGCCTTCGCATCGACCACGCATTCCTGCGGCAGAACTCCCTGTCGGCTCTTCACACGGTAGTCGACCGAAATGGCGACCATGCCCAGCTTGGCCAAATGCTGGCAGTGTGGAAGAAATTGACCCGGCGTACCACCGTTCCAGCCGCCGCCGAAGAAAAAGACAATGGCCGGACGCGAGTTGGAGGCCTGATGTCCTTCCGGTTCGAAAATCCAGGCCTGCAACTCGGCGTCACCCACCTTGCGATAAGTTTCCACACGTGAACCGGGCATGTCCGGAGGATACTTCCAACTGGTCACCGGCTCGGGAGGATCTGCCGCGAACAAGCTGGGAACCATCAGGCAAAGTGCGAACACGGTAACAGGGACACGCATGTATTTCATGAAATAACTCTTCTGCCAAAACACTGATCAAATTCCACGCATGGAAGCATAGAGACTGACAACGGCCCCCGGCAAATGGGTAGGGGAGTCAATCTCTTGGCAAGCCACGCACTCCATCACATCACTTCGATGACAAGCGCCATCAGGTCGGTGAAGTGGAAATGTGAAGCTGTGGCGACCGGGTAAGAATTCCGATTCTCGCCAAGACGGTTCAGACTTTGGACGGGGATTGGCGAGACGCCCCTTCGCAATTCTAAGTGCTGATTGAATTGAATGTTGCGAACGGTTCGTAAAATTCTGTCCGCGTCATTGGCATGACAAATGCCATTCTCCTCGTTCGCCAGAAACTGATCTGGCACGAATTCAAGAAACAATCCTTTGAGGAGAAACTGCCATGAGACTTTCCGTTTACGCTTTTGCTGTTGTGGGCCTGGGGCTGGCTTGTACGCCAGACACCGCTTCTGCCCAGAATCCCTTCTTCAATCTGTTCGGTTACTCGCAGCCCGCGATGACAACACCGGCAAACTACTGCCCGAATGGCGTCTGTGCGGCACGTCAGCCCGCAGTGAATACTCAGTGTCGCAACGGCGTTTGCCCCCTGCAGAACAACACGGTCCGTTACGCTCCGACAACCATTCCCCAGAACAATTACTACACGCCTGCAGTGGGCACCACTCCCTACTTTGCACCGAATGGAAACTACTCGTCATACAACGCGCCGCTCGTGAACAACAACAATTGCTACCCCGATGCCTATGGTCGTTGCACCAACCCACAGCATTTTCATGTTGGCCAGTCAGTGACCGGAATCTACAACACTCCGTACTCCACCAACAACAGTTGTCGGCCCGATGCATACGGACGTTGCACCAATCCTCAGCACTTCCATTCGGGACAGAACGTAACGGGTAACTACTCAGCCGGTTCGTCCCTGCCACAAGGTTACGCAAGTCCTTATCGCGACCGCGACCGAGATGTCATTCCTGTGCAGTTCACTCCGAACGTGTACCCTTCAGGAAGCACCATTCCTGCGAACAACAACTATTACCTCGGACAAATTCGCTAAACTGAATTGAGTTCAATCAAGACGACTGAGATCGACACAAACCGTGACGAAAGCCAGGAAAGAGTCCCGGCTTTCGCCAATGCGTTTCTAGGGCAGCAAATGCGGCGACGGGCACGATGCGAGGCGATCAGCTGCTGGCACATCGCCGGGCTGATGAGATTTTGATGGATTTCTGCTACGGTCAACCACAGATGATTCAAGCTTCAGAGAAGTCCTGACAATGGCCGCGCCGGTTCGACTGTTTATTGCTGTTCCCGTTCCACACGGAGCATTGTTACGCAGGACAATGAGAGAACTGGCAAGTTTCCGCGGCGGGCTGAGAGTCATTGAAGGGGAACTCCACTTAACGCTGAAGTTTCTCGGTGACACGCCTTGGGAGCGTACCGCAGAACTGAGTTCCAGGCTCCTGGACATTTGCGAAAGCACGCCTGCGTGTTCTCTGACAATTCGAGGTGTGGGGGCATTTCCGCGGGTTGAACGTCCGCGCGTTGTCTGGGTTGGCGTTGATCCCCAGAAACCGGTCGTCCAACTGGCCAACTCCATCGAAACGGCATGCACCGAGTTAGGAATCCCTCGTGAAGATCGTCCCTATCGACCGCACATCACTTTGGCACGCGTCAATGGTAGGCCGCCACGCGAATTGGCAGACTGGATCACGAGCAACGCCGAAGCGACGTTTCACAGTTTCGAACTATCGACCGTCTGCCTGATTCAGTCGGAACTTAGGCGAGCAGGCCCGTTGTACACTCCCATCGCGAGCATGTCGCTGCGTGACGTTTGACGAAGACACGTTGGCCCGTACTTCTCATTCCGACAATCGCTCAGTTAACGTTGCAAACCCGAGATGTGATTCCGTTGTGGCCTCGAATCAACCATCTCAACTCAGGATGGCTCGGTCGACTCTTCCCAAAGCTCGATCCCCGGGGTTTCGTTGAGTTGGTAGGCTTCCTCGAGGATTTTCAGTGCCTCGCTTTCGGGCCATCCTGCGCGAATTCTCTCCAGATATTCGCCAGCCAGTTCTGAGTCGTCGAGTGCAATTCCCACTCGGGCAGCGCAGGCGTATGCGAGAAGTCGGTCGGGTCCTCGTAATTCGGTTACCCGTTCGATCAGTGACGCGGCATGCTTCCAGCGTTCGGCCTGGACGAGCATTCGCAATAAATCGAGGGCGATTTCAGGTGCCTCTCGATGTCGCTGCTGATCGGCAAATTTGAGAACCTTCTGCATATCTTCAATGGCTTCGTCGATGCGTCCGGTCCGCGCGCGGATAATGGCACGTAAATGACGCACGACGGCCAAATCACTTTCAATGTAGAGCAATTGGTTGAGATATGTTTCCGCCTCCGAATAGGCACCGTGATCGACCAGGACATTCGCCAGGGTAAACATGTCTTCGGCGTCTCGCTGGTTGGCATGACGCCGCCACGCGCGCACGATTTGCTGTTTCACGACACGCAGTTCCTGAACTCCAGGCTGCAAGTGCTTGTCCAGAAGCTGCTTCATATCCCGACGGACTTTGTCACTGGCCTCACCAAACGCGTTCCAGGCCAAATTGCTTTGTATCGGAAAATCAACACCCAAATCACGGGCCAGTCGAACTCGGTCGCGGGGGCTGGGGTGCGTCTCCTCCTCAGTTGTGGCCCGTTTCCAGATGTCATCCAGCGCCCCATCAATGGCTGTCTGGTCCGACAGTTCTAACTGTGTTGGCAGCTCGACAAATGACTGGATTGTTGCTTTTTCAAAAGCCATTTGCGGCACCACTCGATTGATGCACAGGTTGAACTCGAGTGAACGGCGAATGGTATGCCGCAGGGCCTCGCTGAATGCCGACGCTCCGTATAATTTGACCGCCACCCGATCAGCCAAAACTTCCTGCAAACGGGAGGCTCCCAAGGTAAACCGCTGGAAGAGCCGGTGGTAGAATTTCAGAAAATGAACGGCGAGGTCGTACCAGCGAATTTGACCGCGGGCGATAATGGCGTCGGCGAATTCCTGCATGGCCTGCTGCACGCGCAGGGCAACATCGCCTCCCGCTGTGTCACGATGCAGGAAGTGCGCGTACTCGTGGGCCAGGATGGATTTCAGCGGCATGAGCCGGAAGTCTTGCAGGAGCGCCGTGCCGAGCAGCAACACACGTTGTCCCCGATCCTGAAGCCGCTGCCGGAACGATCCCAATTCCGTCACGGCAAATTCGGTTCCCGGCGAAATCCAGATTTCGTCCACTGTCCGCGTGCCGACCTTCTCAGCCACATCGTCCAGGAGGCTCCAGAACTGCGGGGCCTCTTCGCGCGAGAGCTTGCGGATATCATCAGAGAATTTCTCCCGTACGAACACGGCACGAATGCCGCTTATTGTCGCCAGCACGCTGGCCGCGCCGACAACGAGAGCAAGTCCCACCAACCACAAATTTAGCACGGGCAACATGAGCACGGCGTACGAAAACGAAAGCATGATGGCCAGCGATAGCAGGAGCAGCATCGGTAAGGAAATGTAGTAGTAAATGCCGGCAATGTTGATCAGGTAGCGATACATTGCCGTCAGCGTTGCATGCTCCGAAACGGAGTCAGCCCCCTTCTGGTTAATGATGCGCAATGTGCTGCGGCTCAAATACGAGCCGACAAAGTTGAGCAGTCCCAGTCCCAGCAGCCAGAACAGCAACACGTAAACGGTGATATTCGCGTACTGCCAAATCCATCGCTGATTGTCGATGGCGGTCTTGAGCAGGGCGGCAATACTGTCGTCCTTCAGCCCCAGGTCCATGGCCTTTCTTAAAGAAGCCTCCGCTTCGCTCCAGTTACCTGCCTGCATTTCCTTCACGCCAGCGAAGTATTGTGCGTGGGGATTCTGCGGGAACTTGTTGACAAAGTCCGTGGCCGCCGTCTGAAACTCGGCCGCGTTGCCAGATTCCAGGCTGAACGCAGCAACTGTAAGATAAGGGAGCGGTTCGCCAACCCCCTGCTGAATTTGTCCCCGGGCCGTCGTCATGGCTTGTGTTCGCAACTGCTGCTGCAGCGACTGCGAACCAGGCACATGCTGAAGCGACTGCACGGCCGAGTACAGATTTGTCAGCGACTTGTCTTGCTGTGTGGACTGCTGAATTAATGATCGAACCTGGTCGGCTCCTTGCTGCTGAACCATGGCGCGAGTATTCGTGCCGCCCCAGGGATTCGGAGCCTGCGGCAACTGCGGCGTCGGAATGGTCGTCGGGCGGATTCCGTTCCAATGCGAATTCGTGGGCGTTTGTCGAATTGAGAGAGGATTATGAAATGTCGGCCCGGACACCGACGGACTGGGGCTCCATGGTTGCGGCGCACCAGGATAGACGGGCGAATTCCCGCCCCCTGGCTGCGGACCGGAACCGTAAGGGTTTCCCGGCGAGTAATTCGGCGCACCAGGTCGTGGCGGCTGATAGCCAGGTGAAGGGCGTGACGGTTGATATCCCGGTGATGGCCGAGACGGCTGATAACCGGGCGAAGGACGCGAGGGCTGGTAACCAGGCGAAGGGCGTGACGGACCACCGTATCCTCCTCCGCCGCGACCTCCCCCGCCAAATCCACCGCCCCCTCCACCAAATCCGCCGCCGCCACCGGCACCGCCACCTCCCCCGCCGAAGCCACCGCCACCTCCGCCGGGAAACTGTCCCCAGCTAGCAGGTGATACCCAGAGCATGGCAGCGAACACCATGAAGCCCGCAAGCCCAAACAACCAATGCCGTCGCATCTTCCCAACTTTCATCTGAAACTAGCCTTCCAGGTTAATCACCACATACCGGGTCTGATCTGACTCTCGGCGGAATAAGATATGTTCGTTGCAATCATTTGACGATCCACAACTCAGTTCAAAAGAACTGCGGCTGGGGAGGTCGCTTCTTCTTGTACGCCGCAAGTGCAGCTTTCAGAGTCTTAGCTTCTCGCAGGTCGTAATGGAACACCTGATCCCCATCGACGAATTTGATTTCATAGCAGCCAAAGCAAATCAACGCAGAAAGTTTGCGACCCTGTTGGGTGGTCCATTGGACAGCGAAATCGGGATGAAAACCACCACAGAGTTTGGGGCCGCTCCAACGACCAATTGTCTTCGAGGACGCCAGTAATTCCCCCAGCGACTGCGGTTCCTGCACCTTGACGTCAGGTTTATAGAATTTGAACTTTTGTATGGTCACCGTGTCGTCGCGCTCGGCTTCTTCTGCAAAGACCTGCGGCTGCCATTGGGGGTGCGGAAGTCCTTCAAATACCGCAAGGCTCTCGGATTTCAGGAGTGAGCGTCGAAGTGCTGCTGACTCTGAGACAGCTGGTCCCAAGGGCTCCTTGGCCTGCAACGCAAGGTTGAACAACAACACAACGAGGATTGGGCCAATGCGTGACGTCATATATGACTGCCTCTCAATACTCATCGAAGTCGCACGCTTGATTTGCACGCTGGAACCGATTCAATCGCATCGCAAACGCCTACTACTTCATCGGCACTGGTTCCAGTGCTGGACTCTGAATCGGTTTGATCCCGCTTCCGGCGTAGCCGTCAATGGGTTTGCCATCGTCGCCGAGTTTGCCGGTGACGAACAGGACGCCGCGGGAGACGAGGCCGAGCCATTCTTCGCTGTTCATGGTCTCGTTGTGGTGACCGAGTGACGTTCCAAACACGCGGGCTTTACCGAACTTGTTCACCCAGGCGACAAAGTGATCCTGTTGCGTATCTTCGCCGAAGGCGACCAGCAGCGGCGTGCAGTTGTCCCAGACGTGCTCGATTTTGTAGAGCTCGCCGTTAGGTGTGTTCCACGTTTCGGGGAATCCAATCAGGACAGGATGCTCGACATCCAGGCGACGTACTTTGAGAGCCCGGTGCTTCTCGTGGCTGCGTGAGGTGACGCCAATGAGTTCGCGCCAGGGATCGGCCCCTTCGCCTGCGGCGCGGTAGCTGTGCAGTGAGCAGTGGATGAACACGCCCGGCACGCCGTTGTAGTGGGCCTGCGTAATACCCTTGATGAAGTCGGCATTGTCAACGGCGCCGAAGCATTCGTTATGCACAATGACGTCATACTTCATCGCCCAGTTGGGATCTTTGTACACCGAGACCTGATAGTCGCGGGCATCGCCTCCTTCGTGCACGACGTCCCAGACAATGTTTGCCCGCTGAGAAATCCCTTCCGTAATGACCTGTTTCTGATTGCCGTAGTCATGGCAGCAGCCGCCGGTCACGAGTAATCCCTTCAGCGGTTCTGCCGCATCGGTTGGAACAGCCATTGAAGTCAGGACAAGCAGAACAGCCGTGATGCGCATTACGGAACTCCAGGAATATCGAATAAGGATAGTTTCGATCCCAATGTGACACGTAATCAGGCCACGTGCAACCGCCAGTAACCAATCATCCTGCGCGCTCGAATGTCCATCGAACTTGCAGACCCGTCCCGGGGCCGTCATCGTCTTCGATTCCGTAGCTGGACTGCGATTAATGCCGCGGGAAGAATTGGTTCTGCAACCGACATCTTCGTAGAGGAATTGCGCAATGCAATCTGAGGATACTCCCATTGAGTCGCTGAGAAATCTGGGGCCGAAGAGTGGTACGTGGCTGCGCGAAGCTGGGATTACTACGGTCGAGGAACTACGTCGGCTGGGGGCGGTTGTGGCTTATCAAGCGGTGCAGCAGCAACGTTGCGGCGTCAGTTTGAATTTGCTGTGGGCACTGGCGGCGGGGCTGGAAGGAATCGACTGGCGAGAGTTAACTGAGGAGAGGAAAGAGGAACTCAAATCGGCAACTGCCGACTAAGCTGACCCCGTTCTTCGTTCCGTCCTTACGAAGGTGCGTTGATGATGCGATAGTATTTCTGCTCCCCACCAAGAAAGAGCAAACGACGTTGTTGCGTAAAACCCTGGGGAGAGGTACAGAAAGTGTCGTGATCGTCAATGACTCGTTGCCGTCGTTTGTCTGATCAAATGTTGCCAGCATTTGCCTTCTCAATTCCCGGGCTGGTAACCTGTCTCATTCCTATTCGACCATCAGTTTCCTGAATTCTACTTTGACGCTCATGACTCGATCACTCATCCACTGTTTGCTGCTACTGTTTGCCAGTTGCGTTGCTTCCACCGCTGTTGCCGCTGATGAGCGTCCCAATATTCTGTGGATTACCATCGAGGACTGGGGGCCTGATCTTTCCTGCTATGGCACGAAAGGAATTCACACGCCGCACGTCGACAAACTCGCCTCGGAAGGGATTCGATACGAGTGGGCCTTCACAACAGCTCCTGTGTGTTCAGCGTCACGTTCAGCCATGATGACCGGTTTCCATCAGAACTACATCGGAGCGAACCAACACCGCACGTACGACAAGCAGCCGCTGCCATACGGGATTAAACCCATTCCGCATTTGTTTGCCGAGGCCGGTTATTTCACCGCCCTGATGAGCAGCAAGACCGACTGCAATTTCCTGCCGACGAATCGAAACGAATTGTTCCAGGGGCAGGACTGGAAAGAGCGCAAGCCGGGACAACCGTTCTTTGCCCGCATTACATTTCCTGGTACGCACCGGGCGTGGAACCGTGATCCGGAGCGTCCCATTTCTGCGGACGCTGTGGAGATTCCACCATACTATCCCGACACGGAATTTGTCCGCCGGGACTGGGCGAACGGTCTGGAGCAAATGCAAATTGTGGATCGTCAGGTGGGTGCGTTACTCGCCCGACTGGAAAAGGAAGGACTGGCCGACAATACGCTCGTCTTCTTCATTGCCGACCACGGTCGATGCCATATTCGGGGAAAGCAGTTTCTCTACGACGGCGGCATTCGCATTCCCATGATTATGCGGTGGCCGGGCAAAGTCACTCCGGGACAGGTCAGCAGTGACCTCGTCATGTCACTCGATATTTGTGCGACCATTCTGGAAGCCGCGGGCATTACGCCGCCGGTTCCGCTCCATGGAAAGAGTCTGTTCAGCGATGATATCAAAACCCGCAAGTACCTCTTTTCTGCCCGCGACAAAATGGACGAAACGCACGACGCCATGCGGGCGATTCGCTCGCACGATTTCAAACTCATTTTGAACCTCATGCCCGAGCGTCCCTGGTGTCAGTACAACCGCTACAAGGAAGGTTCCTATCCCGTGCTGGCTGAAATGAATGTCCTCAACCTGCAGGGGAAATTGACTCCCGAACAGGCCGCATTCTTTGCCCCGACCAAACCACCCGTCGAATTGTTCGACCTGCGGTCAGATCCCCACGAAGTCCACAACGTCGCAGATGATCCCAAGTACGCGGATATTCGAGCCGAACTTCTGGCCGAACTCGAGAACTGGCGGACGAATGTCATCAAAGACCAAGGCGTCTCTGACGACTTCCGTGCTGAGGGCATTTTCCCCAAGACCTGCCCGACGGACACGGTCGACGAATGGGCCGAAAAGAATCCGGACAAAATCGACTTCAACCGCTACGGCTGGCCCGCCTGGTATCCCACCCGCTCACTTGCTGGCTGGCAGGAAGCACGGGAACAGTGGGAGCCTTACGTATTCCGTGAACCGAATCAAAAAGTTCCACGTCCGAAGATTTCGTTTACGAAGTAGTGTCGACCACTACTCGCAACGAATGATTTCGTGTTCGTGCAGGTACGACAGGTCGACCGGGTAGTTGCGGAAACGAATGGTGTAATTCTCTTCGAACCACTGCTGGATGTCCGGCACGCATTCGTCGTCGAATCCAGGTTCGACGTGCAGCAGGCGTCCATCGGGGCTGGCCTTGAGTTCGCCGTTGTCCACAATGACTTCCCCGCGTCGAATGACATACCGCGGCAGTTCGAACATCCGTTGAATGTCGTCCTCCGGCTGGTAAATGGTGATATCCGCGTCGGCCCCTTCACCAAGATGCCCTTTGTTCTTCAGTCCGAGAATGCGGGCGGGTGAAGCACGTGTGATGATGGCAATTTCATACAGTGTGTATTCCCGGTCCAAATCAGGGAGCGTGCAACGGGTTCGCAATCCTTCGGGGAGGCTCGCAATCATGTCCTGGCGTCGTCCGCGGTCCATGAGCAACGCAATGATTTCCGGATACGCCAGGAAAGAACCGCCGTTAGGATGGTCGGTACTCATGGCAATCCGCCACGGGTCCTGCATCAGCAGGTACCATTCGAGGCCAATCGCCCATTGCAGCGAGTGCACGAGTGATTTGTTCTTATAGGTAATGGGCACAATCCCGCAGCCGGCTTCCATTTCGGTATCGGCACTGAACCACTTCCGCCCCATCACCTTGTGCAGGAAGTAACCGAGCGGACCATCACCCGTCATGGAAGTGGTCTCGCCGAACATGACCTGACCGACGTCCACGGTCAAATTCGAATGCGAGTTTACGTAGTCAACCAGCTCTGGAACGCGTGAGCCGAACGTATCCTGATCATTGGGATCGCCGCCGTAGCTGTGGAACTGAATATGCGTGAGATGTCCCCGGTGGCCTTCAAGAGCCTCCATGGTGTCGAGCGTTGTGCGCCAGTTTCCCGGCATGCCGAGGTTGTTGCAGTGAATATGGACCGAGTGCGGCAGGTTCATTTCCGTAACCGCCCGTGAGCACTCACGGAGAATTTGACGAGGTGCGACGCCGAAGTGCGTCACTGGCACGTCCAGTTGGCTCGCGTTACCCCCAGTCGACTTCCACACCTCCACCCCGCCGGGATTCACGAGTTTCACGGCGTACCCCTTCGCTGCACCGAGGAGCCAGGCAATGTACGCGCTCAGACGCTGCGGCTCGTTCGCCGCAATTTGTTTCATGACGTAATGGTTGTTCCCCATCAATACGTAGAAACCCTTGTCGATGATGGGGGTGTCGTGCAGTTCCTCGTGCACGTGCCGCGCCGCAAGGGGAGGGACGGCTGCATCGAATGCGGTCGTGTATCCAAGTCCGGCGTAGAGGTAGCCGGTGGCGAACGTACTCGGAACACTGCCCGTCGTTCCAGAGCGCGTGTACTTCGTCCGCTCGATTTTGGGGGCGTTCCGCTTGTCTTCCGGACGCATTTTCCGGGCGGCGTTCACCTTTGGTCCGGCGATGTGACAGTGCATATCGACACCGCCCGCCATTACGACCATGTTGGTGGCATCGACCGTTCTGGCCACGGGCGTGCTGGGATCACTCGGCGCGGCGACAATGCGGCCATCGGAAATCCAGATGTCGCGGACTTCACCGTCGATTCCATTCGCAGGATCGTAAATGCGGCCACCGGTGACGCGGATGAGTGACATAGGTGTATCTCAGGGACGAATGCTTCGCGGTCGGCGTAGCAACGTCATTCAAAAAGTGAGGCTTCACAAACGCAACAGGTCCGAAACAGTTCCCGGACGGAAGGTCATCGTCTCAACCGGGTTGCCGCAAAGCAACCGCAACCGGCCTTTGCCCCAGATTGCCGCAGAAAATTGCCGTTTCTCCGTTGAGGTTGCCACAGCCCGACGCATGCGGGATGATCAATGCATCGAGTTTTGTCGACACGACTGAAATTCCAATAACCACGGGATTTGCATTCCATGTTTCGCGGTAGTTTGTCTACTTTGGCTCTCCTGGTCCTCACCGGCCTTTGTTTCGGTGAAGATGCGGCGTTTTCGCCCGAGCAAATCAAATTCTTTGAATCCAAAGTCCGACCACTCCTGGCCGAACGTTGCTGGAAATGCCACGGCGAAGAGAAGCAGAGCGGTGAACTGCGTCTCGACCATCGTGGCATGGCAATGACCGGCGGCGAAAGTGGTCCGGCCATCAGTCTCGAATCGCCCGCGGAAAGTCTGTTGCTGGAGGCGGTGCGGTATGAGTCACTCGAAATGCCGCCTGATGGTCGACTCAAAGATGCCGAAATCGCCGCGCTGGCAACCTGGCTAGAAATGGGAGCTCCCTGGCCAGGTGATGACGTAGTCGCCATGCAGCGTCCTCAGAAAGAGAAAATCTCAGACGAGGACCGCGAGTTCTGGTCGTTCCGGCCACTGCACATGCCAGACGTTCCTCAATTGGATGGCGACACCTGGAGTCGTCGCGACATTGACCGATTCGTACTGCGCAAACTGCGAGAGCATGAACTGAGCCCCGCAGAGGAAGCGGACCGGCGAACACTCATCCGTCGGCTCTATTTTGATCTCATCGGACTACCGCCGTCTCCCGAAGAAGTTGACGCATTCCTCGCTGACCAGTCACCTGACGCTTACGAAAAGCTGGTTGATAACCTGCTTGGCAGTCCCCGGTTCGGCGAACATTGGGCTCGTTTCTGGCTCGATTTAGTTCGTTACGCTGACTCCGACGGATTCCGCAAAGACGACTTCCGCCCCGACGCCTGGCGCTACCGCGACTACGTCATCCAGGCGTTCAACGAGGACAAACCATTCGACAAGTTTGTACGCGAGCAAATCGCGGCAGATGAAATGTACCCCGAGGAGCCACAGAAGCACGTGGCCACCGGCTTCCTGCGGCATGGGATGTACGAATACAACCAGCGCGATGCGCAAACACAATGGCAGGACATGCTCAACGACATTACCGACACCACGGGGGATGTCTTCCTCGGTGTCGGCATGGGCTGCGCCCGCTGTCACGACCACAAGTTTGATCCCATTCTGCAAGCCGACTATTTCCGGCTGCAGGCCTTCTTCGTCAACATATCCCTGCAGGATGAAACGGCTGCTGCCTCTGCCGAAGAGCGTGAGGCGTATGCGACGAAGCTCGGCGACTGGGAGCAGCAAACCGCTGAACTCCGTGCGAAGCTCGCCGAAATGGAAACGCCGTACCTCGATGAACTCCGCGAAGCGATGGTGGACAAATTCCCCTTCGAAGTGCAGGAAATCTACCGCAGGCCCAACGACGAAAAGACCGCTTACGACTGGCAGGTCGTGTATCTGGTCGATCTGCAGGCCGCGGCGGAACTGGCCAAGCTTCCCGGAAAGTTTCGGGGTGAAGAAAAGAAAACGTGGACTGCTCTGAAAGAAGAACTGGCGAAGTTCGACAAGCTCAAGCCCGTACCGCTTCCGACCTCCCGCACCATTCGCGACTACGACCTCGCACCGCCACCGGTCTTCATTCCCGGGAAGGAACGGCTCGGGGAAGTGGAACCCGGGTTCTTGACCATATTCGCTCCGGAACCGGTCGCTCCAGAAATCCTGCCCGATCTGCCCGCCTCGTCCGGCCGCCGCACCGTGCTCGCCAACTGGCTCACACGGCCCGATCATCCCCTCACGACGCGAGTCATTGTGAATCGAATCTGGCAGGAGCACTTTGGTCAGGGAATTGTCCCCACGCCGAACGACTTCGGACACTTGGGAGAAGCTCCCTCGCATCCTGAATTGCTGGACTGGCTCGCCACCAGCTTCGTCAGCAACGGCTGGAGCCTGAAATGGCTGCACCGGGAAATTGTGCTTTCGGCGGCTTACAGGCAACAGGCTGTCATCGAGAATGCACAGGCGAGTTTGATTGATCCTGCCAACCGCCTCATGTGGCGGGCTCCGCTCCGTCGACTCAGCGCGGAACAAATTCGGGATGGCATGCTCGTCGCGGGCGGTGAAATCGAACACAAACTCGGCGGCGCCCCCGACGACGCGGTCAAATCAAAGCGGCGTTCCATTTACTGCAAAGTCATGCGCAACAAGCCGGACGACATGCTGAGTGCATTCGACCTCCCCGACCGCATGCGCAGCACGGGTGACCGCAACACAACCACGACACCCTCCCAGGCGTTGTTGCTCATTAACAGCCAACAGATCATGGCTCGCGGCACCGCACTCGCCCGCCGCGTGCAGCAGGACGTTCCGGAAACGTTTTCCTCACAAATTGACCGGGCATTCCAAATCGCGTTCGGTCGACCAGCCGATCCGCAGGAACTGGAATTGCTCAGCACGTTTGCCGACTCACTGACCACAACCATCAAGCCAGCGATGATTGACGTCGCCACGGTTCCCGGAACCGAAATCTCTGGTGTTCTCATTGACGACGCCAAGCATCCCGCATTGGAACTCGCCGACCGGACTGATTTACCCACCGCCGACTTCACGCTCGAAGCGGTCATCAATCTCCACAGTCGCTACCCAGACACCAAGGTGCGGACCATTATGTCGCAGTGGGATGGGGAGACCTCGCACTCCGGCTGGTCGCTGGGCGTCACGAGTACCAAGTCGAAGTACACGCCCGGAAATCTCGCGCTGCAGCTCATTGGCGAAGATGAAAAGGGTATTCTCACCTACGAAGTCATTGCCAGTGGACTCATTCTCGAAGTGGACCATCCCTACAGCGTCAGCGTTTCAGTCACCGCAAAGCACACAAGCGACAAGGGTATACTGTTCCGTGTGGTGGACCTGGCAACGCAGGAAGAACAAACCTCCTTCCAAAGCCATCGGGTCGTCCAGAAGTTTCATCCTGAACTGCCTCTTATCATTGGAGGCCGTGCCGGGTCTGATGAATTCAAATGGGACGGCCACCTCGGCTCCATCCGACTCACCCTCCACGCCCTCGCGGCAGAAGAACTCAAAACAGAACTCCCCGCCCGCCCACACCCCCCACAAGCGGTGTGGGAATTCAAGGAATCATCCCCCACTCAAATCGACTCCGTCCAGCAATGGGCCCTCTTCCCCTACGACAACAACAAAACCCCCTCGGCGCTCGTCGACGCCTGCCACGTGCTGCTGAATTCGAATGAGTTTTTGTACGTTGAATAGTTTTACCCCTCTGAGCGGGACTGAATGACAGTTGGGGGATTCGTGACGTGAAGATAGTCGAGAGAATTGATGAAGCGTCGATCGCGAGACACCTCGTTCAACGAAAAAGTGCATGTGGCACTGAAGGATGTCGCCCCATTCGTGAATGCCACTTGGCCTTTTTGGAAGAAATCGACCTCAATCGTGTTTACCTATGGCGTGAAGCGACACAACATTCGGATGGCAAATCAAACAAGCTCGCAGACATGCCCAAGCGGCTTTTAGAGGATCATCCACGTGTCAAATCCTTCTGGGCTGGCGATCCTGCGAATGGGTATGAACCGATAGATTCTACAATGCCAGGCATGGAACCGACTCTGGTCACGGACGATATTCAGAATGGCCCACTCTACGCGATTGACGGGAACCATCGGCTCATGGCACATTTTCTTTCGATGAGCTCGATTGATGGCGTTCGAGTGTATGTTTGCGAATGCGAATACCAGATCGCCTACTACGGATGGGCAGAGTCCAAGAGTCACTTCACAACGTCGAAGTCAAAGTAGCTGACGTGGGCTTGATCGACGAGAATCATTACTCAATTGGTTCGAAGGACACAAATGACAATATACCCGTCGCAACGAGTTCTATGCGGGACCGTACTTCTCCTGTTGGCGAATGGCTGTGGCGAGAGTCTCGATGCACCTGCGCCCTCTGATCAAACGGCTTCGCATTCTACGGCTCCGGCCAACGAAGCGGTCGCAATCCATGAGCTTGAGCCGCCAGCGGACAAGTCGCTGCTGCTCAACGAATATCTTGAAGCGGGAGTTCCGGCCTACAACCGTATTTGGTCGGGCGATGACATGCTGACGGCCGTGACAGTCCTTGCCGCGGTCGCACAGGAAGACCCCGCTCACTTGCCCCGCTATCAAAGCGAACGTTCCGGAATGTTTTTCGACCGAATGACTTCGGACGAAAACCTAGATCTGTTTCGAAACCAATCTGTTCCGATCCAACAGCGACTTCCACTTGCGACGAACTATATGGAGGCAAATAACGAGTTGTTGAAAGTGTATCTGATGTCATTCATCGATGGCGCCATGGGTGGAGTTGAATTGCTCGAAATCATTGGGGCACAGTTGCGTGTTTGGGTCGTCATGAATGATTTGGTCAATGAATTCGTCCCCACATTAGATAAGAGTGATCCCACATACCCCGTTCGAATGGAGGGGCTGGAACAAATGAAATTGGGAATGGCTTTGACTGTCACTGGGACGTTGCAGACGCTGACTGACGGTCACGCCTATAGAACATCTGACCTCAAACGATTTACGCGTTACATGACAGCAACCTTTCCCCACATTCTTCGCGACTTGCCCGAAGCGAACCAAACCGAAACCCTAATTCGCCTGCGCACACTTGTGGACGAACCGAAAATGCAGCACCTCAAACCTGAACTCGACGACCTGCTCGCCATAGTTGAGAAGGCAGTTGGTGGCGATACAGGCAACCAGTCTCGGTAACGTAAATGAAACTGAAGGTGGATTGCTGGGCGTCACCGCCACCCATCGCAGTTCCTCATTCAGAACCTCAATCTGCCAACTCAGTCATGCACTTCGGTGAATTCCATTCGACCAAAGTCGATGACGGCGTACTCGATGAGGTCGGCAAGCCTTCGGTTTGGACCGACAAACTCTGGGACGCCAGTCCGATTGTCTGCGGGCGAGAGTGTGTTTTCCGTAATTCCCACGCCACGAAAATGGGAGTTCATACCCATTTTGTTTTCCAGCAATTGGCGATACTCCCAGTCCGGGCCGCCTGCCATTCGTAGTAGCGGATAAGGCAGTTCAGCCAAATGCTGTCGTCGGTCTGCTGGGAAGTACCGCGCCATGTCACGGTCGGCATCATCCTGAAAAGTCATATGGGCGGGATTCTTCGGATCGGGTGCTTCGCTGGCGAGTCTTGAAAATAGCCGGAATCCGTTTCGCCATGTTGGAACATAAACGTACTGATCAAAATCGTCGTTTCGCAAAGAGCCAAGTCCATTGCGTTCGGGGCTGAATTTGATTTCTGAGTCGTAGCGAATGACGAGGGCGACCATGTGCTTACCCCGTTGCTGCAGAACTCCCTCGGCATCGTATCCGAGGTCTGAATAGACTCCGTAAAGGGACCGACCGAAGCCAACTTGCGGCACCGTCAGGAAAACGTATGGGCTACCACCAAGTGCGGCCTGAGTGTTGAGTTTGTTGTCGGCGCTGACCGCGTACTTGCGTTCAGTCAGCCGGAAGTAAATGTCTGAGCGGGCAAGATTGGAATCGGGTGTCAACTCCGTCGCGGGATTGCAGATGGCTTGAACAATTTGCCGAAACTCGTCCGTCTGAATTTGTTCACCGAGAACCTGACGTGGGGGAAAAGCGTCCTGTGCGTTGAGCGGTACGGCACTTAGCGCGATAAGGAAGGAGGCCGAAGTCAGCCACGAGAAGGATTTCGACATGGAATACCAGTTCCTTTGCTGAGGCGAATGGAGATGGGAGAAGTAAGTTATGTCGGCCAGCACCGCTTCAACAAACGCGGCCAAATTGGTTGCTTGAATGCGTTAAACCGGGCCGCGATTACCTGAACAACTCGCGTCAAATTCTCGACACGTTACTCTGTAATGTCCAGCAGCCCAAATTCCTCCGATGGAACCGCCAGTTGCAATCGGCCGGTGCATTCCTTTCCTTGTTCGCAACGACCGCTGGCGACATAGAACCGGCCACCGGGGAGCGGGACAATTCCGAGGGAGCAGTCGAATTCGTAGCGGCCCTGCATTTGGAATTTGTCATCGGTGACGAGCAGGATTTTGGGATCGCCGTAGCAGCCGAACCACCATCGGTCGTTGGCAAAGGTTGCCGTTTGAATTCCCAGTAAAGTATGTCCGCTCGGTACGATGTGTTTCTTTACAAACTGGAACTGCCTGTCGTATTCGTAGACGAAGTTCTCCTGGAAACCCTCGGGCAGGCCGCCGACAACGAAGAAGTGTTCGTTGGTAAAGCCAATCCCACCTGCTCCGTGAAACACTTCAGCAGTCTGGTGCCGGGACAGCTCTTTAAGCGATTGGGCGTCGTACACATAGACCCACGAGTCGGCGTTGCCGTTGGGATCATTGAACTTCCCGAGATTCACCGCGACATACAGTTTGCCGTCGTGGAAACACAAATCGCCATGATGATTCGCCACCGGGATTTTCAGCAGCACATGCCCCTCCAGGTCCGTCTTCACCAGTTTTGTCGTGAAGCTCCAGTAAATGTGAGAGTCATCGACGCAGACCCCCTGAAGATGGTGCGGATACGTCCCTTCGCAGGCGACGTTGTGGTAACGACGCTCGGCCTGCAGCGCGAGCAACCGCTTGGGATAGTCGGTGTAAATTCGTTGGACGCCCAGGTCGAGGAGACGCTGCATCTCGTCTGCCTCGTTCACCGTCCACGCTCCCACCTCAAATCCTGCGTTCCGAATTCTTTGGACACGCTCCGCCGTTAATCCGGTGTGATGCACGACCATCGACTCAAACTTATGCTCCCGCGCAATGGGAAGGTCGACATCCAAGTCGCAATCGGCGGGGCGATCCCAGATGACGGGGATTTCAGGTGCGAGCTGTTTCACTTTGATCATGAGGTCGACGTTGCCCTCATTGAATCCCACCCATTTCTCCGCCTTCAATTCTCGAATGAGTTCGACTGCTTCGGCCACACAATCGACCTTGGGCTGAATCGACACCCGCGTCCGGCGCTGCTTCATGACCAGCCGCAGGACCTCTTCGAGCAGTGGAATATTCTGTGGAGGACACTCTGCAACCGACAGTCCCTGACGTTTTCGGAACTCGGTGGCGACGTCGACGCTTTGCAACTCGTTGTACGTGGACTGGGAAACCGTCAGGTCTTTGTCTCCCACGCGTTTGGTTGTCGCATCATGAATGACGACCAGCTTGCCATCTTGTGTGCGGAACACATCGAGCTCAATCCAGTCCGCACCGACCGCAATTCCACTCTCAAACGCTGGTAACGTGTTTTCAGGAAACTCAGCCGAATTGCCACGATGTGCCGTGACGCCGTTATTCAGGAACTCGAACGCCGCAGTGGTTTCGATAATTTGCGGCCCTTTCTCCTGGAACAATTCCAGCCAACTGAGTGTGATGGCCGCCGGTATGGTGTTCACCTCGCGCAGTTCGTCAGGAGTTTGTCCCCAGTAGAAACCAATCCAGCCATTGGCTTTGCCTTGCGAAGCGTCAATGAACTCACCCAGTTCGTCTGCTCCACATTTGAGCGTGAACATTTCCTCAATGACCACGGGCTTGCCTGTTGCCGCGAATCCCTTGAGTGTGTCGAGGGCCTCGTCGAGCTTACCCTTTTCCGGGTACAAGTGAAACGCGATGAAGTCGAGTTGATCAGCAATTTTCTCGGGCACAAATCCCGAAGTGAGACCGGGACGATCCAGACTCCAGGGAACAAGTCCCACGGTAATGAGGTGACGCTGGTCATGCTTACGGATTGCGGCGACGAGTGTTTTGATCCAGGCACGGGCGACTTCGGTGCGATCACGTCCCGCTCGGTCGAGCGTAATGAACTGCACGAAGTGCTTGCCCGCGAAACCTGGACCGAGCCAGTCGTCCCGCTTGCTGTCACCACCCGGTACGACCGGTTCATTCATGAGGTCGTAACAGAACACTGCCGGGCTGTCCGCACAGGTTTTGGCGACGGCCTCCCAGAACACCGCCTGAGCCTGCCAGCGGGCATTTTCGTCGAGTGCGTCGTACCACGTTGGAACATCCTGCTTGTGGTAACAGCCAAGACCTGTTACATCGAGGTACAGCCCTGTCTCTTCGGCCAGTCTCAGTAACTGCTGCAGTTTCTGTAACGCTTCGGCATTCGGTTGCGTGGGGCTCTTCATGAACCGACCAAACTGTAAATGCACGCGGACGACATTCGCGCCCAGCCCCTTCATTTCCGCGAACGCCTCTTCAACCACCGGCCATTTTTCATCCCAGTAGTCTTCGAGGAGGGCACCATCACCCTCGTGGTCGTAATTGAATCCCCACGGGACAAACGGACGCTGCGACTCAGTCCGAATGAAGCCGTCTCCCTGTGGCGAAACTTCAATCCATTCGAGGTCTTTCGCAGAGGCCGTGGCAGCGACGAGCAGAATCAGGGGAATGCCAGCGAGTTTGTGCATGTCGGTGTCCTTGGCGTTGGTCGACTGAATTCATAAGTGATATCCGCGAGAGCCGTCCGCTATTCACGTTTCAGCGTCCACGGACCGGACGTCAGCACTTTCTCGCGACCTTCTGCCGTATCCTCCGCTTTCTTAAACTGGAGTTGATTGTCGTCGAACTGCCATTGGTAAATTCCAGCTCCCTCAACTGCCAGCGGGCCGTCTTGGTCGACGAATCGAATGAGATTTCCTTTGATTTCAAATTGGGCGACGACGGCAAGTTCGCCACTGCGTGTCAGTTTCAGTGTTCCGTCCTTACTGAAATCGAGTGCCCATGTGCTGCCAAGTGCTTCGGTGACGTAAACGCCAGCTGGGAATATCGCCTGAGCGTTACGCTGCTCACTCACCCAGGCCACAATGTTTTCCGGTCCGACGTCGCCATTCACGATGGCCTGAATGGTCGGCTGCCAGGTTGCTGCGTCGGCGAGTGTGCGCTGGAAGTAAGAGCGAACCTGATCAGCACTGATTCCACCTTGTGGCTGCAGCGGGACGGTCAGGCGAAAGTAAGGATTCCCCTGATTCATTCCGAGGCCAGGAACAGCAATGGCATGATTCAGCCGCACAATGCACGATTCCACTTGCGCAATGGACGCTTCCGGGACACGCAAACTCATGGGCTGAATGAAATGAATGACTCCTTCTTTTCTCGCCCAGCGGATTGTGAGCTTCCCTTTGATGCCGCCCTTCTCCACCGGGATGCGTAACAGCCCCAGTTCGGCATTCGCTTCATGTGGAACAGAATCCTGCTCCAGCAACTTCGCCAATTCATCGAAACTCGTCAGCAAATTTTCGTCAGCAGCTTGAGAACTTGTCTGACAGTAAACCAGGCCGAGCACTGCAAAGGCAGCGGCATAGAGAAACTTTGAAGGATAAATGTTCAAGGGTCTTTCTCCTGCATGAATTTGACGAACTTCCCCTGTTGGGATGTCGCGAGTCTACAGCACACGACCAGTTCTCGCTGCTCCAAATTGTCCAATGGGGCCGCCGATGACGGCACCCAGATCTTCGGCTGGTTCATTGAAGGTTGTTCCGTTGGAAATGAATAGGAACGCGTTGGTTCCGAGAACAACGGTGTCGTCGAGTCCATCTCCGTCGAAGTCGCCAATGACTGCGTCGTTCCCTGCCACTGGATTGGCTTCGATTCCCAGTGTTTGTACCGGCAGTCGATCCACTGTCAGCGTCGACGTTGTGCTCACCTGATGACCAAGGTCATGGAACGTGAACAGGTCGGCCAGGATGTCGTTGTCGAAGTTGCCGACCTGCACGATGTCACTAAACGATGCAGGATTCAGACGTGGCGAGCTATTCGCCGTAATGAATGTCCGGGCATCTGGGGCATTAATGCGAGGCGTACCTACAGTTGAGGCGGTCAGGATTTGACCGTTGGAATTGATGACGGCAATATCGTCGCGGCCGTCACCATTAAGGTCGGCAGAAACGAGGTTGTGCAGGCCACCGGTCGCGACGCTTTGACCGAATTGGCCCGAGCCGAGAATGGCGGTCATGCGGCGACCAACTGGTGTGCTGATCGAAATAATCGGAATGATGTTTGCCCGGGTTTGTCCGGGGTTGTCAATCAAACCAACAATGTCATCGACGCCATCACCGTTGAAGTCACCAGCGACCATGGCGCCGTAACCGGTTGCCAGTCGAATGTAGAACTGGCTGGTGCCGTCGAAGTTCTGGCTTCGCATGCCTCCCACTCCAATGGGGCCACTGAGGATTTGACCAATGACTTCGTCGCGGCCATCACCGTCGAAGTCTCCGGACATGAAGTTGCCCCAGGTGAACGTGCTACTCAGGCTGCCAGCCGAAACGGGATTTGCCAACGCGCCATTGCCGAGGTTGCGGAAGAAGTTGAACCGCAGGTTATTTGGGTTGAGCGTCATGCCATCGAGCAGGCCGTCACCGTTGAAGTCGCCGATGAAACCAAGTTGATGCGAACCGAGCGAGCCGGTCTGGAACCAGTTCACCGTCGTGGGATTCACGACGGTCGCCATGCGGAATGAACCGTTGCTCTGGTCGTAAACAATTCCGCCGTTGACGGCCATGGGCGGTGCTTCGACCGAGCCGATGTCGACCCGGAGCTGGCCGTCACCATTACCGTCAAATACGCGGCGGAATCCGCGTTGGTCACTCAGCAGTGTGTCCCCGTTCGAATCAACCGCTTTGACGGTGTTTCCCGCATCAATGGCCACGCTGTTCGCCACCAGAGCATGCGTTGGTGTGGGGCCGCCGTTGTCGGTCAATGTTGTGTTTAGAACGGTAGCAATACTTCTTGTTCCTGCTCCGTTGACACCCACAATATTGCCGTTGGTGCCGTTCATCAGACCGCCAGCTGACCCGGCGTTGCCAATGAGATTATTGGCACTCGCAGCATCGATGGAACCACCGTCGAGGTGAATATCGCTTGGTGTCGTTCCCGTGCCGGTCACGTTGCCGGCAATAATTGTGTTATGCAATAGCACAGGCGTCGATGAAATTGTCGTGAGTGCGCCTGGGAAACTCGTGCCACCGTCGGCTTCAGAGCGATTTCCAGTAATTGTCGAATTGATAATTGTAATGGCATTGGTGGTCCCCGAATTCACGCCGGCCCCGCTTCCGTTCGCGGTGTTTCCAGAAATCGTGGAATTGATAATGAGTGTTGTGTCGGCAGTTCCAATTCCACCACCACCAGCGGCGCTGGTGTTGTTGTCGATGGTTGAATCGACAAGAGTCAGAGGACCGAACGCACGAATTCCGCCAGCGAATCCGGAGGAGTTATTCCCCGTCACTCGAACTGCGATTAATGCGAGCGGGACCGTTGAATCGATTCCGGCGCCACCGTTCGCCTGACCACCGGTCAGCGTCAAACCACTGAGGCGAACATCGCTGCCGCCATTCACCTGAATAACCCGCGAATTCCCCTGGGCGTCGATGGTGAGCTGGTCAGCACCGGGGCCGGTAATCGTGACATCATCGCTGATGAGCAGTTGCGTTCCGCCCAGCAGTATGGTGCCGGTAATATCGCCCCGGAAGGTAATGGGTTCACTTCCCGCACGGCCATTGGCAATTTCAATCGCTTCTCTCAGCGACAAGTCGCCATCGCTGAAGTCGCCATCGTTTTCGTCGGTGAGTGTGCTGACGACGAGGGTACTCGGAATGAATCGTTCGATCGCACCGATATCGACAGTCGTGTCCTGAATGCGCGTTTCGCCGCGCTGGTCCGTGGCGAGGGCGGTGCCAAGCACCTGACCATTCTCCGTCGCCCGGGTGTTGTCACCAGCGTTGAGGGCCGGGCTGCCCAGAACCAGCAAGTGCGTTGGGGTGGGGCCGCCATTGTTTTGCAGGGTAGTGTTGAGAACCGTGTTGATATCCCGCACGCCCGTTCCTCCAACACCCACAATGTTGCCGTTGGTGCCGTCGGTTAGGCCGCCTGAGGTAGCTGCGTCGCCAATGAGGTTATTGGAACTGGATGCGTCGAAACTGCCACCGTCCAGGTGGACATCGCTAGGTGTGGAACCTGTCCCGGTGACGTTACCAGCGACAATTGTGTTGTGCATCGACACGAGCACCGATTGGAACAATGACAAGGCACCTGGAAACGCGGTACCACCATCGGCCTCCGAGCGATTTCCTGTTATCGTCGAATTGACTATGGTCGCGGCACTAAAATCACCAACGTTGACACCGGCGCCGCTTCCATTTGCAGTGTTGTCGGACAAGGTCGAGTTGACAATGAGTATTGTTGTGGATTGCGCGTGTACGCCTCCACCAGCAACAGCGGACGTGTTGTTGTCGAATGTGGAATCAACAATTGTCAATTGCCCATTGCTACTGAAAATCCCGCCCCCGAACCCACTGCCTGTCGTGGCGTTGCCGGTCACGCGAACACCACGCAATGTCAAGTTTCCAGCGTTGATGATGGCACCGCCATGTCCTGAGGTGTTCCCACCGGTCAGCGACAAGCCAACGATTTCCACGTCAATGCCTGAGTTTACCTGGAAAATCCGCGAGTTGCCCTGAGCGTCAATGGTGAGTTGATCCGCACCGGGGCCGCTCAGCAACAGGTTCCCACTGATGACGAGCTCGCCTTGGGTGAGGTTAAGCGTGCCGGAGGGCAGACCGAAAATGTTGTCGAAGGTAGGATTGAAATTCGCGATGGCAATGGCTTCGCGGAGGGAAAGCGTGTCGGGATTGTCCGTTTCGTCAATCAACGTGTTGACTGTGAGATGATTAAACTCGATGGCACCACGGTCGACGGTGCCCCCCATGACGCGCACGAATGGGCCCCCTCTTTGGTCGAACAGCAGTCGGGTACTGTTCTGGTCAACCGAGAGCGCATTGCTGCCAGTATCATGTGCAACGCCACCTGTCACGATTTGGTGCCCCATAGTCCGCCCGTCAATGTTTTGAAGCGTCGTATTGATAATGGTACTCGTGGTTCTGGTCCCCGTTCCGCTATTTCCAACGATGTTGTTGTTAACACCGTCCGTCAGGCCGCCTGCAGTTCCAGCGTCACCAATGACGTTGAAGGAACTTGCGGTGTTGAAGTTAGTTGGACCAGAAACGTCATCCGATGTTGTTCCGGTGCCGAGAAAGTTTCCCGCCACAATGGAGTTGTGGATTATCGCAGGAACACCCAGATTCAGCCCCCCGCCGAATAGACCTCCCGTTCCATCGGAATCGGCTCTGTTGCCAGTGATGGTGGAATTGGTGATGGTCACTGAGGTACTGCCAAACGCCAGGATTCCACCTCCGTGCCCTGTCGTCTCATTTCCGGAAATCGTCGAGTTGATGATGTTCAGAACTCCCGACTCGATATTCAGGCCTCCACCACCCTGTCCACTTGCTGTGTTGTTGGCGATGGTGCTGGCGATGACATGCGTGGTTCCGTTGTTGAACGTGTCCACACCACCGCCGCTGTTCGTTGCCTCGTTGCCGTGAACATACGAATTTGACAGCAGTAGTGTGCCACCGCCGTTCTCAATTCCGCCCCCAAAGTCGGCAGCGCCGCCTGTAATGGTCAGGCCAGAAATCTCGACGTTCGAGGCGTTATTAATTAAGAACACCCGCGAAGTGTTGTTACCGCTGACGGTGAGAGTTTCCCAGCCAGGGCCGGTAATTTGTACGTCGCCGCCGATCTGGAGTTGCGTTCCGCCGAGCGTAATGGTTCCAGTGAGCCCATTGGCAAACGTAATGGTGTCTTGTGCAACCGTACCGGCGGGTGCATTGCCGACAGCTGCATTGGTGCTGGCCGCGTTAATCGCTTCACGCAGACTGGTAAACGCATCATTCGCAATGGTGTCGGCGAGTGTGTCCACCACATAAGCCGTCAGCAGCGTGCGGTCTTCCAGAACTTCTGTCGCGAATTGACCTCCACGTTTTCTGGCAGATGAGGCCCCTCGACGGAAGAGGCTCAAGTTTGCGGGGATACTCTTCAGGAACGACTGCCAGAAGTTGCGACGGGCCATGATTCGGTCTCATTCTCAAGGTTGCGTAGTCTGTGAAGCCCAAAGTCGATTCACCCGGTATAGTGGCGGGTGTGCAATAACGCAACACCCCCGTCGCCTGTTTCATGCAGATTTCGTTGAATCTCGATTTGACTCGCCAGTCTAAATACGTAGTAGACGATCAGTCTTGCGGGTCAGTTGTCGCGCCATTCACTGACGCCGTCAGCGGAAATGAGAAGCAGCCGGTCGGTGAGGGGATGATCGGTATGGACGTAGTCCTCGCGGACGCGTTCGCGGATGTGGTCGATCATGACTTCGGCTTTCATGGAGACGGCCACAAAGAAGTCGCGACCGGGAACGCCAATGACCAAATCACCACCGACGAATTCCCGCAGTTTCCCCTGAAACGCATGACTCAGCAGTCGTGACGAATTGTAAGAGTCCGCCGTTGCCGGCATGAGCATGGAGGGTGTTTCATCTTCGGTAGCGGCGACCGCCATTTCCATCGGTTGCTTCAGGAAATACTCCTGCAGATTTTCAATGGCAATGTCGTGCAGTTCGTCCTGGGTGAGTTCCCACTTCTCCAAAAGCGATTCTCGCACATACCAGTAGGCGTTTGTTTCATCAACGACGTACAAAATGGCCAGCCCGCCAATCCACTGGCTGCCGATGAATTCGGGAAACTGTTTCTGCCATGCTTCGTAAGGATACAGCATGGGCATAATGCGACTGCGGACCGCGTCGAGTGGTGGCTCGGTTTGGGCCTCACCCCATTCCTGAATTTGAACGACCGTCGTCAGTGCCGGGAGTACGATTTTTTCAAAGTGTTCGGGACTGCGCAAATAGCTGCGATAGAAGTTCTGCAAATTCAATCGCGAACTTCCCATGCGCAACTGAAAATCGCCTCCCAGTTCACAGTCGAGCAACGGAAATTTCTGACGCGCCAACCGCAGCGCACGCTCGGCGAAAACCTCTGGTGGATCGGCTGGCTGATTCGGGATTTGCAGGGTGCCAAGAATCATGCGGGCGAGCGACTCGAGGTCGTTGTCCCGCTCTCCATCATGCAGCAACGTCACCACAACGCAGAGATTCTCGCTGCGAAATTCCCACATGGTCCAGCAGCGCCAGAGTGGAGGTCGGAACAACTCTTTCCACCAGCCAAGCCGCGGCTCCAGACAAGCCTGCCCACGCTGACAATCGATTAAGTGGTCGAGCGCCCCCCCTGTCAACGACTGCACATTACGTGAACGCGGAAACTGAGCAATGATTTCTTTCAGCCCTGGTGGACTTCGCGTTGTGCTTCGTTCGACCCAAATTGTGTTAATGGCTAAAAACGCCTGCGACTCGGGAGGGCGAAGGGCAGCGGCTCCCTCCCGTTCTTCACTTGTCCACTGCGGTGGAAATGAGACTCGAAACCAGTTCGAAGGCCCGGTGAGTTCCTGCCAGTGTTGAGGGACATCAGACAACGTTTCGTTCCTGCAGTTCGAGTCGCGTTCGTCATTCGATTCTACGCGTCTGATCTGCCCGAGTCACTGGTATGACCAGAATTCAGGCAAAGAACGACGAGTTTGCCAATCACTCGGAATGACTCCAATTTGGAGAGCTAGTCCCACTACACGTAATCTGCACCGTGTCTTCCACGACAAACTTGGGCGTTCAAAAACGTGGTTGGCTTGAACTGAACACACCTTCTGAACCAGACTGTGGAGATTGATCAAATCACTTTTCCCATGATTCAGGTGGCTTAGATGTCTCAGGTTCGGTGGACCGCTCTCGCGTTCCTGCTCTGCACGTTCTCCGCTTCACTCGCTCAGGCACAAGAACTCGCCATTCCGCGTCGGCACGATCGACCACCCGGGCCGCCCGTCACTGCGGAAGAAGCTGTGAAAAAGATGACGGTGCCGGAAGGGTTTTCCGTCGAAATCGTGGCGGCTGAACCGGATGTCGTGAATCCTGTCGCGATGTTCATCGACGAGAAAGGCCGCTTTTGGGTCACCGAGAGCTTCGAGTATCCTCGGAAAGAACCCGGTCCAGGTCGCGACCGCATTAAAGTTCTCGAAGATACCGACGGTGATGGCAAAGTCGACAAGGTTACAATCTTCGCAGAAGGACTCAATATTCCCTCCGGAATTGCCGTGGGATACGGCGGTGTGTGGGTTGCCAATGCTCCCGACATTCTGTTCCTGCAGGACACTGACGGCGACCTCAAAGCCGACAAGCAGGAAGTCATTGTCACCGGATTTGGCCGCACCGACACCCACGAACTGCCCAACGCATTCACCTGGGGACCCGATGGTTGGCTCTACGGCCTCAACGGCGTGTTCAATTACTGTGACGTGAAGTACGGTAAAGAGAATCCTAACTACTCCGACGAACATCCCGGCTGGAAATTCACTTGTGCCATGTTCCGAATTCATCCCCGGACGCGTGAGTTTCAAATCTTTGCCGAAGGGACGAGCAACCCCTGGGGAATTGCCACCAACGACGAAGGGGACTTCTTCATTTCCGCCTGCGTGATTGATCACCTCTGGCACATTTCTGAGTCGGCCTATTACATCAGGCAGGGGGGACCGTACCCCGCCCACACGTGGCCTATGCGGTCCATTGTGAACCACAAACACCAGAAGGCTGCTTACTGTGGCATTACCTGGTTCGACTCCGAGGCTTACCCCGAGGAATACCGCAACGTTCTTTACATGGGAAATATCCACGGCGGCTGCATTAACGCCGACATCGTGGAACGCACCGGCAGCACCTACGCCGGCAAACCACATCCCGGCTTCGAACCGAAAAAAGGAGCTTGGGATAAGGACGAGTATGGCATCATCGCGAAGACCGGTGAGGAAAGTGCCCCCAAGCTCGCCGATTTCCTTTCGGCGAACGATCCCTGGTTCATGCCTGTCGTCCAGAAAGTTGGCCCCGATGGTTGCCTCTACATTCTGGACTGGTACGACCGTTATCACTGCTATCAAGACGCCAACGCCGATCCCGCTGGCATCGAACGTGAACGCGGCCGGCTGTACCGCGTGGTCTATAAAGGTCACAAGAACGCGAAGGCGGACGACCTCGGAGCCAAGAGCAGCGACGAACTGGTCAAACTGCTGGCCGACTCGAACATCTACAACCGTGAAACTGCCCAGCGTTTGTTGAGCGAACGCATGAGTTCGGGTGAAGAGATTTCCCTCGGTGAGAGTGACAATAAACATGCCCAACTCGGTCGACTGCGTGTCACGGCAGCGAGTAATCCCAACTCGGAAACCTTGCTGAAAATCATGTCTCGTAAAGACGCTGACATGCGTGCCTTCGGTGTTCGCATGGCCGGCGACGCCAAAGAAATCGACGACGCGGTTGCCGCGCGACTCAAGGAACTGGCGAAGGACAAGTCACCCGTCGTACAGCGGCAGGTCGTCATTGCTGTCTGCAAACAGAAGTCGATTGATCCCATTCCGGTGTTGCTCGAAGTCCTCACCACCTGCGGCGATGACCCGCTCATCCCGCATCTGGTCTGGCAAAACCTGCACCCACTGCTCGAAACCCGCAGCGCCGAGTTCCTGAAACTCGCCAAACAGTACAACGTCAAAGAACACCCCAACCTCGCCGCCATGATGCCACGCGTGACGGAGCGAATTCTGGGGGGAGGAAAGTAGGCAGTGGTTTGGGATTCAGGTAGGCTGGGAACGTCAATTGGCGTTTCCCAGCCTGACCTGGCGCGTACAATACGTGTACCCACGGTACGTTTCTCATTCACTTTGGCAGTGCCAGCATGATTACGCAGGTGACCATCACGAACTTCAAGGCGATCAAGCAAGCCACGCTTGACCTGACGCCTTTGCACCTGCTGATTGGGCCCAACGACTCAGGCAAGACGAGCGTCTTGGAAGCAATCGCGGCGATTTGTCGCAGTGTTGACCATACTGCTACGGAGAGTTTCCTGGGACGCTGGCAGGGAAGAGAACTTGTGTTTTCGGGTTCAGATGATGCAAATCTCTCAATCAATATTCAGGCCAGGGACGATTCCGGACCGTTTCTATATGGTGTCGCCGTAGAATTTCCGACACACGAGACTTCTCGGGCACATTGGGGACTAGTCTCCTACAAGACAGGACCCAATACAGCTTTGGATCTCAAGGACGATAAAGATTGGACGATTAGTGCCAAGAAACATCGTTACATGCCCGTACATCCCAGCACTACTGTGGAACTTCTCGAGCACTCGCGACGAGTTTCGGACACATTGTGGCAATGCTGGTACATTCGATGGTCGGCTCGTAATTTGGCTTTGCCGGTCGCACTCAATCCGCGGAGGCGGTTTCGTATCGAAGGGAACGGTTTCGGCTTGGCAACATTGATCGACGATCTGCTCAATTACGACAGGGAGAGTTTTGCGAATCTTGAGCGGGAGTTTGTCGGCATTTTCCCTAACGTCCGCTCGATAGCACTCGTCCAACAAGCAGGGTTTGACTCCCCTGTGGACCAAGCTGACGAAACCTTGAAGTTGAACACGGCACCAGGAAAACAGATCACGTTTCGGCTCAAAGACTCCAAGCACGACCTTCCAGCTTCCCAGGCTGCCGAAGGGATGCTGTACGTGCTGGGCTATCTGGCCCTCATGTACCTTCCCGAACCTCCGCGCGTGCTGCTGATTGAAGAGCCAGAGAATGGAATTCACCCCAATCGCGTCGGTGACATTGTTCGCATTCTGCGGCGACTGGTAGAGCGTCATCCGGAAACGCAAGTCGTCCTCACCAGCCACTCTCCTTACTTGGTCGACGCATTCGAGCCGCAGGAAGTCACGTGGTGCCACCGGAATACTGAGTCCGGCGAGGTGGAATTAACTCGACTCGACACCATTCCCGAGGTGCAACGCGGGCTCAAAGTGTTTTCGCTTGGCGAGATTTGGACCGGCGAACTCGAACCACAGCCAGCGGAGACCGAATAAATGCGGGTGCTGGTGGTGGGCGAGGGACCGCATGAATTGGGTGACGGGTGCGAGACGTCGTCGCTTGTCGCACTGCTGAAGCGCCTGCTTCCTCAACAATCAATTGAAGCAACATGCTGCGCAATCAAATCATTCAAACAGCGCGTGCACGGCAAGGGAGACCGACACGTCAAAAAGCTGTTGTGGATACTGAACGATGCCGCGAAATCAAATTACGAGGCAGTCATTCTTCTGATTGACCGAGACGGAGACAAGATTCGCGAAGCCGCGATTGATACCGCTCAGACCAGTGATTTCGTCAACATCCGTCGTGCACTGGGAGTGGCCGTAGAGACATACGATGCTTGGTTTCTTGCTGATCATGCAAAGCTGGCTGAATTGCTTGGAATTCGCATCGACATGATTTCTCAGCCTGAGAAACAAGACGATCCCAAATCGCTGCTTCGGGACTACAAGAATCAGAGTACGTACGAGGGGACGCAACGTCAGTTGTACTTTGATCTCGCTGAAGTCCTCGATCTGGAACTATTGAGGCAACGCTGCCCAGGCGGATTTGGCGAATTCAGCAAGCGTGTTGCGGAACTGGTGTAGGGCTGGCAACCACCAGCCATAAAGGTTATTGGATCAAGTGCATTGTTAGACAATTTGCGACTGCTCGGTCATCTCCGATTGGGAAGTCGTTTTCTATTGAATTCCCAAGTGATCAATTTATTCCGAGTTATCATCTCCAACAAGCTGGTGAGACATGAGTAAGGCTGCTGACGAAAAAGGGCAACTGATTTGTCGCGTGTATCGTGGCGTTTCCAAATGGGCGATTTACTTTGTCGCCTTGGTGCTGGGATTTGTTGCCCTGGCGATGCTTGCTATTGGAATCTCGATGGTCATCAGTCCGCTGGCGTCTGAACGGACAGGTGGATTCGTCGCCCTTGGCGGATTTGTCATCGTTCTCCTCGGGGCAGTGTACCTCTATGTGAGCGCCCTGCCCGATGCGAGTAACCTTGTGAAGTTTTTCGAAACCGGCGTGGAGTATGCCGTGAAGGAATCGGAGGCGAAATTTACCCGTTACGAGAAGTTGGCTGTCTTCTCCGCAGGCATGGTCGACCGGTCCAAGCTGGAGCAGGCGTTGGCACTGGCGGGGGGAGGCAATAACTTTGTGCGCTCGCTGCAAAAGATTCCCGCCATCAAGTTGATGCGATCGGGTGAAGACGACGTCGTCGTGATTATGCCGACGGAAGGTCAAATGACCAAAGTGGCCGCCGCGGCTGCAGCACGGCGGGGCCAGAAGCCAACTAAGAAAGTGCGTACGCGGCCAAAGGAATAGGTGCTGCGGACAGTCTGCTCTGGCGCATGGGCGAGGCTATTGTCTCGGCCCCATGACATGGGCTGTCGTGCCGGAGTGTGAATCCGTCCCTACTTCGCCCAATCGGGAACATCACTTATCGGTTGAGCGGGAACCGGCCGGGCCCAGACAGAGGGGTGAGGCTCGGGGGCATCAAGGCGGTCTTGAAAGACTGTTTTGGGTGGTACCGGCGTGAAGGGGCGGTCGGAATCGGTGCTGCCCCAAGGATGGCGTTGTTCGTCTGTGGCACGCTCAACGGCATCCAGCGAGGCGTAGCCGGGGCGTTCTTCGTAAATGGCCGCTTGTGCTTCGAGGGCCGGAGGCTGAGCGACATATTGTGGTCGTTCGTATCCGCGACGACGACGGACTACGGCGCCCAGGTCGATGGTTTGGGCACCGTGAATGACCGGTGGCTGCCACAATTCCTTGTTTTCAGCTAACGCTCTGGGGTTCACGTCGGGGTGCCCCAGTTCCAGTTTGAGTTCCTGGTTCTGTGAAGGCCAACTGAGCCTGATGAGGTGCGGCAGATAAATACCGGATTCGTGCAGGCGGTAGTTGTCCAGTTCCGCCAGTGCCGTCAGTTGTCCGTTTGCATCCCGCAACTGATGCTCAATGATTTGACCACGGAACGTGTCGACCCGAATGACGCGCTGCACCGTAACTCCCTGCGGTGAAGTACGAGTCGCCACGAGGTCCACAATGGGTGAAGTGGGATCGCGGCGGACGATTTCGAATTCTTGCTCATTGATAGGAATGACACCGAAGACTTCCATCATCCAGGTGGGATCAACGGGGATTTCAAGTGCCAGCTCATCCATTGCCAGTCCCACGTCTTCGTGGCTGACCGTCATAATGGGCATGTTGTCGGGGGTCTTCATCCAAACCCAGAAAATGTCTTCGTTTGACCCAATGTCGGCCAACTGTGTGCCTGACATGGGATGCGAAGTTCGCAGGCGGAAGCTGCGGGGAGCTTCCACGGCAATGGACGTGGGGAGCGAGAAAGGCATACCCGGAGCCGATGCACGGGCGTCGCCTGTCTGCCAGGAAACGAGTCCGCCACTGCTGCCATCTCCCATCACATTGTGATTGAGGTGGGCAATGATTTCTGTTTTTGAGGCTGTCGGCGGCAAGACGGCACTGTGCCGACTCGGCCAACGCGGCAAATGGCATCCCTCGGCCACAAGCAGCCAGAGGATCATGAACAGTGACAGAACTTTCGGCAGGCGATTCAAGAGGCAATCCCCCACTCGGAATTCAGCTGTACGGCCAGTGCCGACTGCAATTGTTTGATTTCGTCGTCCGCCATTTGGTGATTCCGGATTTCGAAGGGACCTTCACCCCGCGAGCCGGAAATGAGGAGGAACTCTCCATCTTCCCGCAGTTCTGATCCATCCAGTTGCAGGCGTCGCCGCTGCAGCAGGTAGAGCGTCAGCACGTACAACAGCTTTTCGCGGGCCGGTTGCTGCTCATCCACCATTTGTTCGAACAATCCCATGAGGGCGTTCGGATCCATTTGGGTCACCGGCTTTGTTTCAGGAACCGGAACATCGCACTTCCAGAATCCAATGGTTCCTGCGGGCGGTCCTTCCCATGAACTGACGTTGTAGTCGAGTCGTTCGAGGACACCATCACGTTCCACGAGCACGGACATGCAGTGTGAACCGGGTTCCAGCGGTTCACCTGTCTGCGCGCAGGTCTTTCCAATAGGTCGAACCTTGTATTCCATCCGTGGAATTCTGGTGGTGGGTAGGTGGAAGGGATTGTGAGACAGGCACTTCTGGCGATTGAGCCAACTGCTCGGCGAAGTTGCGGAATCGTACGCCAGTTCGTGAGAACGTCTCAAGACGAGTTTCGATAACCGCCTCTCTCGTTCGTGGGGACGAACGGTCGTGAAACAACCGACGACTTCCATTCACCTGCCTGCCAACATATATTGTGGTTTCCTTGTCCGGGCTGCTGTCCCGGTTCTTGCCGCATTCACCACAACTGGCTCTCTAACAAGAGCTTACGGAAATGCCTACAGTTACATTCATTAAGCAGAAAAAGCAGGTCGAAGTTCCCGAGGGGAGCAATCTCCGACAGGAAGCACTCAAGAATGGCATCGAAATGCACGCTGGTATTCACCAGTACGCCAATTGCTTCGGCAATGGCCTGTGTGCAAGCTGCCGGGTGAATGTGAAAAAAGGGATGGAAAACGTCCGCCGCAAAACGTGGTGGGAATACATTCTGTTCGCGTTGAACCCCATTTGGCCTTTTGCTCGCATTGGTCACGAAGAAGAAATGACGCTGGCCTGCCAGTCGAAAATCATGGGTGACTGCGAAGTCGAGACCACCCCCGACATGAATTGGCACGGCGAAAAGTTCTGGGGCTAATTTGCTCCCTGCTTCATTGCGTCCCGCGCGCTCATAACTCCAACTGAAGATTTGCTGACATGTATAACGTAACGTTGATTCCTGGTGATGGTGTTGGTCCTGAAATCGCCGAAGCCACGCGGAAATGCGTTGATGCCACCGGCGTCAAAATCGACTGGGATGTCCAGGAATGCGGAATTGAAGTCATTGAAGCCGAAGGGGGCGTGCCGCCTCGCGTGCTGGAGTCGATCCGTAAGAATCAGGTCGCTCTGAAAGCTCCTATCACCACACCCATTGGCAAGGGATTCCGCAGCGTCAACGTGTACCTGCGTCAGGAACTCGGCCTCTACGCCTGTGTTCGACCCTGCAAAACATACAAGGGTGTCCGCACGTACTTCGAAGACTCAAACGTCGACCTCGTCCTCATCCGCGAAAACACGGAAGACCTCTACGCTGGTGTCGAGTTCCAGGCCGGTGCGGAAAAGACCGCCGAACTCATCAAGTTCGTCAACAGCATTGCAACCGGCAAGAAAATCAACACCGGTCTCGAATCAACCGGCGTAAGCATTAAGCCGATTTCCTACGAAGGAACCCGCCGCATTGCCGACTACGCGATGGATTACGCTGGCAAGTTCGGTCGCAAGTCGGTGACGTCGGTTTGCAAGGCAAACATCATGAAGTTCACCGATGGTCTCTGGTACGATGAGTGCCGCGCCGTCGCACTCGCTTACGGTGCCAAGTTCGAATGGGATGAACTCGCTCAAGGTGTCCAGCCCGACGCCGAACTCGTCGGCAAAGTCGCCGACCTCGATGGTAAAGTTGAGTACAAGGAACGCCTCATCGACAACATGTGCATGCAGTTGGTGCAGAAGCCCGAACTGTACGACGTCATTGTCACCTCAAACCTCTACGGCGACATCCTGAGCGACCTGTGTGCCGGCCTCGTCGGTGGACTCGGTGTTGCTCCGGGAGCAAACATTGGAACTGACGGAGCAATTTTCGAAGCCACTCACGGTAGTGCTCCGAAGTACAAGGGGCAGAACAAGGTGAACCCCGTCGCCCTCATCCTGTCTGGCAAGCTGATGCTCGATCACCTCGGTGAAGTGGACGCCGCAAACCGCCTCGAACAGGCCGTGGCCGATGTCATCGCCGAAGGAAAAGACGTCACCTACGACATGAAGGCCGACCGTAACGATCCCACCGCCGTTGGTACTCAGGAAATGGCCGAGGCGATTTGCCGCAAGCTGGCGTAATTCACGGGAATCAAACACAAATCGGGCTGCAGTCAGACTGCAGCCCGATTTTTTTATGCGCTAGTGCTTATTGACGTTTCGTTACGCGGCGTCCGCTTCTTCTACGATCAAATCTTCGCCAGTCATAATCCAGAATGAGCGGACTTCTTCGCGGGGAAATTCAGCGGCAGCTTTCGATTTGGCTGCTTCGAACTCGGAATAGTCGACGCTCAATTGCTGTTCGCCGTGGTAGGCCACCCAGCGGCCTTTGTTACTTTCAAGCAGGTCCGGCAGGTCCTTCGAAAACTGGCGGCGTGCAGCCTCAAACAGAATTCGCAATGATTCTCTATCCAGTGGAACTCGTGACTCTTCCATGATGTCGCTCTCTTTGACCCGTTGTCCTGATGGGAAAATCGCATCGACCAAACAGGAGCGCTCCGCGTTTTGCCGTACGGAGGGGAACCGTAACAGGGGGCGCCAAATAGACCTAGCCCGGATTATTCGTTGGGTTGAAGAAAATGGCCTCGTGTTGCGTTTAAGTGTTTGAAACACAACAACTTTCCCGCAAGCACGGAGGCCGTCATGAGTTTACAGGGTGTGTGGTCCGAGCGTCTGGAATTTCATCCGAGAAAATCCCTGGTCGTCGAGAATTCCGGCGGACGCCTTTCGAGCGATGCGGGCCTGTTGCTGCTGCGGGAGTTTGACAACAAGGTGGGGATGACAGAACAGTTCGCAGCAACTCGGCAAGAGCAGCGGTTGTTCACGGTGTGCTCGTACCAGGCCAACACTTGGGACCGATCCCGAACCGGTGTCATCAAAGCCGAATGCCATGCTGCCGGAACGAATCGTCGCGCGGTCGTGACCAACCGCCTCGGAGCGACAATCCTGCCTCAAGGTGTTTACGATGAGTACGTGCAGCGCGGCGAAAGTGAGAATCGAAACAAGGAACTGAAGATCGATTTGTGCGGCGAACGACTCAGCGATCACCGGTTTATGGCGAATCTTTTTCGACTGTTGATGCATGCCACAGCCCTGAACCTGATCATCCGGCTCCGCCGCGAACTTCCCGACGCTCCGCCGGAGGATCGTCGCTGTGCTCCACGCCCCGATGCCGAACGTCCCGGCCCGCCCACCGGTGCTGAACTCCGTCGTGCTCAACCGGCGACGTGGCGTTTACGGCTGGTCAAAGTCGCTGCTGAAGTGATCGTGAGTTGTCGCCGCGTGCCTGGCCCAGCCTCTCCACCTGGCAAGTGGTGCTGCACACCATCCAACGGTGCTGATCCCGATCCCCCGTCGTCCCGCCGCCACAAACTCTTGAATAATCCGGGCTAGCCGGGTCAGCGATCAGAAGTCGAGAACGTGGAACTCGAGGAGGGCGTCCTCGACCAGGAAGCTGGAGACTGGGCAGCGGCTGCGGTGACGGACGGTCATTCAGCCCGGTGCCTTGCGAACCGCCAATTCCACCCAGTGTGCTAACAACGGTGTCGCTACAAGTTCGAGAAAGAAAAGAAGTACACCTGACCTGCTCCCCATCCTCTGATCCAGACCGTCCGTCGTGACAGTAGCTGGACCTGCTGGCGCGGTTCGTCGACACTGGACCCAGAGGCCTTTGCCAGCTACTCAAGATGAGTTGTCAGTCTCAATTGGTGATTCCGATTCACATCAGTTCACTCGATCAATCTCGATAAAGTAAGTACCTCGCCCCAGGCCGTGCTCGGTATCGATGCACCATGTTTGCAGTTGAGTTTGGCCAGCAGGCAGCTGCAACTCAAATGTCGCCGAACGGTCCGTACGATCAGTATTCTTCTCGACGAGTTGTTTCCCGACTTTCAGTCTGATGCTCGTTACACCAACAGGGCCAGGTGCATCAGCCGGAAACCGCGAAAGTCGAATCGTGTACCGCCCTGCTTGCGTCACGTCTATATCCCAGGAGCCGTTGATTTCCAGCGAGTCATCGCTGAGCTGGCCTTGTTGCCATATGATCCCGTAACCGTTGATCATTTCATCATCGGGATGCCAGTCTCGAACAGTCAACCGAACCGGATTCTCCTCTCCGCCCACACGAAATGGCACTGGTGGCAATCCATCTGCAAATACGTCGCCATAGTGATCAGCGAATAACTCGTAAAGCTCGGCAACGACCAGCGGTTGCTCGCGGGCGAGATTCTTTTCCTGTGCGGGATCGAGTTCGTGGTCGTACAACTCGCCGTCCACCATTCTCCACCTTTCGGTGAGCACAGCGTAGTGCGGATACTTTCCTCCTGAGGTTTCTGCTTTCGGCAACATAGGTTGATCATTCTGACGCTGGACGAACAACGTTCTGTCCTGCCAGGGCGGGTTCTCGTTATCGCTGCTCAGCAACGTCGCGAGGGACACGCCGTCCAATTCGATTTGTCGTGGTGGATTCAGGTGACAGAGCTCGATCAATGTCGGCAGCCAGTCTCGGTGACAAGTCAGATGATGGACTTGTCGACCTGCCTGAAATCGCTCAGGCCAGCGAGCAAAGCAGGCGACTCGATGTCCGCCTTCATAAACCGACCCCTTCTTACCCCGCATGCCAGCATTGAAGCCGGGAAGTGGTCCGGGTGGCCCGCCGATACCCTGTGCTGTCCCGTTGTCTCCCATGAAGATTATGATGGTGTCGTTTTCAATTTGAAGATCCTGAAGCTGCGACAGAAGTCGACCCAGATTCTCGTCTAAGTTTTCAATCATACCGTAAAACTTTGCCCGGTACTCGGGATGTCCGAGCTCCATGAATCGCTTCGAATACTGCTCTGCGACATGGTGCGGGCCGTGCATTGCATTCGAAGGCAAGTAAGCAAAGAACGGTCTGTTCGATTTTGTATCGACAAATCTCATCAACTCACGAAAGAAGACGTCCGTGCAATAGCCGTCGAATTGCTCCGGAATTCCGTCGCGAAAGTAGATGTCGTCAAAGAAGTCGTTTCCGATCGGGTTGCCAATCTCGTCAACGCCTCCGGCCAGATGACAGACCACGTCCTGGAACCCACGAAAGCGGGGAGCGTAGGGCCGAGTATCGCCCAGGTGCCATTTGCCAAAGATTCCCGTTCGATAGCCCGAGTGAGCAAACACGTCGGCCATTGTGACTTCCGTGTCACGCAACATTTGACGCCCCTCGGTAACGGTCCAGGCTCCCACACGCGTGCAGTACCGACCGGTCATCAAGGCTGCTCGTGTCGGTGTGCAAACTGGATCGACGTGATAATCCTCCAACTGCACGCTTTGGCTGGCAAGCCGATCTAGATTGGGCGTCCGCAACCATGGGTTGCCGTGGCAACTCATGTCGCCATAGCCCTGATCATCGGTGACGATCAGAATGACGTTTGGGCGAGTTCTTATCTCGTCCACCGCTCCGTTCGCTAGGCCGACAAGGGATAAAATGAGCGAGGAAAGGATGGTGGTGTACTTCATATTGGACGCCTCATTCGTCAATCCTCCCTGTTTGGCTTGCGTCGATCGGTATGAATTTGACGTAAGGTAACGAGGTCCAGGTGGAACCCGGATGCTGCGGTCGCAGTCGTGATTGACGCATATGGTGGCGGACTATCGCCCTTTGTGCGTCTGCACATTTCGCTGACCGGCTTCAAGTTCCTTGAGTCGTCGCTGCAGATACTGGTGTGAAATCTCTACGGCCTTGGTGCGGTCGGCTGCATCGTAATCCCAGAACTCCTGGACGATCTTCTCGCACTCTGGGAAGTGCGTGCCATCGTCGCCGACTTCTGTTCGCAATTCCGCCAGTTGTCGTTTCAGGTGATCGACCAGCGCCGTCTGTTCCGGGTCCTCGTACAGGTTGCGAGTCTCGTGCGGATCGTTGGCCAGATCGTAGAGTTCCCAACCGGGGGGCGTCTGGTAGCCACCGTCATAATTGCAACCGTAGTAGTAAATCAGCTTGTGCGTCTTCGTGCGGATGCCGATGTGGGCTGGGTTATCATGATGAACCATGTGCATCCAATAGCGATAGTAGGCCGCCTGCTTCCAGTCCGAAGGCTCCGTTCCAGTCTCCAGCAGTGACTTGAAGGAACGTCCCTGAACGGAGTCGGGAATCTCGGCACCGGCGAAATCGAGCATCGTCGGAGCAAAGTCGACGTTTTCGACTACGGCGTCGAGTCGTTGTCCGGCAGGGATCGACTTGGGATACCGCATCAGAAACGGCATCCGCTGCGACTCTTCATACATCCAGCGTTTGTCCTGGTAGTCATGCTCACCGAGCATGAACCCCTGATCGGCTGAGTAAATAATCAGCGTGTTGTCGAGTTGGCCGGTCTCTTCCAGGTAGGCGAACAACCTCCCCAGGTTGTCGTCGATCCCTTTCACACAACGCAGGAATTTCCTGAGATACGCGTTGTACGCCATCCGCGTGTTTTCTTCGTCGCTGTAGTTGGCCGGATCGAAGTTCTCTGGGAACTCTTTGGGGTAGAGAGCCGGAAGGTCGCCGAGGTAGGAACGTCGCGGATTACGACCGCCGATCGACGTTCCGATGTGCGGAATCAACTCATCATTGGCGCCGCGAGTGGCGATCGAACCGAACTTCGGATCGCGGGTCCACAGCGAGTCTGGCTCTGGGATCTCGACGTCTGCCAAGTAAGATTCGTACCGCTCCGCACTCTCGAAATAATCGTGCGGAGCCCTGTAGTGATGCATAAGGAAGAACGGCTTGCCTGCCTCACGGCCTGTCTTCAGCCAATTGAGCGTGAGATTGGTGATCACATCCGTCGAATGCTCATCCGGGAACTTGATGATGTTCTTCCCGAACGGCTTGTCACCGCGAATGAGGAACTCGGGACTGTGGTAATTTCCCTGGCCGGGTAGCACGCAGTAGTAGTCGAAGTCCGCCGGTTCGTCTTTGAGATGCCACTTGCCGATCATGGCAGTCTGATAGCCAGCCAGCTTCATCTGGATCGCCAGCATCTGCTTTCCAGGAGGCACATCGCCGGCTAGATCAAACGCTCCGTTCACGTGATCGTATTGACCGGTCAACACACATGCCCGCGATGGGGAGCAGATCGAATTCGTGCAAAACACATTCGTTAGCAGCGCCCCTTCTCGGGCCAGTCGATCCAGATTCGGCGTCGGCGCGATTTTCGCCAGCCGACTTCCATAAGCCGAGATCGCATGCGCGGCGTGATCGTCCGACATGATATACAGGATGTTCGGCCTGTCGGCAGCCATTGCGGCCGATGACATGATCAGCAAACACAGAAAAATCGACGCTCTCATTATTCACTTCCAGTTTCACAGGGTACTCATGGTGAGATTCAATGAGCCACTTCAATTATAGCTTTGATCACACCGGTCTTCGGATCAGTCCAGGAATCAAAAATCTCCGGAACATCATCGAATGCGGCCGTATGAGTAATCCAGGGCTGAGTATTGATCGTCCCGTCTTGGATCAACCGGATAATGCGTGTGAAGTCTCTTGGCAAGGCATTGCGGCTCCCCATCACGGTCAATTCACAACGATGAAACACGGGGGCGTGCGGGAACTCCAGTTTCCCCTGCGTGATGCCGACGTAGATGACTCGACCAGCGAAGGCGGCGAATTCAAAGGCTCTTACCATGCTGTGGTGATTTCCAGTCGCATCAATGACGGTGTCCGCGAGTCGTCCATTCCCACAGTTTCGCACCGCAGTGACGTCCAGCTCCGTGCCGTCGACTTTGACGGTGTGTTCGATTCCCATCTGCTGGCGAACAAACTGCAGTCGTTGCTCATTCACATCTGCGACGATGACATTCGCACCCGATGGTTTGGCGAACTCCAATGCCGATAGACCGATCGGTCCCGCTCCAATGATCAGAATGTTCTCTCCGAGTCGAGGTGCTCCGCGATCCACAGCATGGCAACCGATCGCCAGCGTCTCGACAAGGGCCGCTTGTGAGTAATCGAGCGTGCCGACAGGATGGAGCTTGCGGCTTGGAAGAATCACCTGGTCCGTCAGTCCACCATCACACATCACGCCAAATGTCTTGTTGTGCTCGCAACAGTTCGTGTGACCACGGACGCAGGCGTCGCATTCGCCGCAGTTCAGATATGGTTCGACGCAACAGCGATCGCCCGGCTTGACGTGTTCAACTCCCGCTCCGATGTCGAGGACCTCGACTCCCAACTCATGGCCGGGGATACGAGGAAACTCAAAGTAGGGGAACTTGCCGAGGTAGCAGGCAACATCGGTTCCGCAGACTCCCATCCGATGAACTCGAACGAGAACTTGTCCTGATCCCGGCTTACCTGGCTCAGGGATGTCGATGCGCTTCCAGGCCTTGACAGCGCTGATCTGCAGGGCTTTCATGACTAGTTATTCTCCGGCAGTCCTTCGGTGTGGCTGATGTTGTGAACAGGTTTAAGGATTTCGAGCACGTCCCCAAGCAATGACTTGTCAATTGGCTGACTCAGCCAGTCTGCCCACTTGCGGACGTTGTCGGGGTTCGCACTGCCCGCGACGGTCGTCGCCAAATCGGGATGGTCGCAAGAGAATTGTAGCGCGAGTTGAGCGATATCGACGCCGTGCTTCTGGCAGTACTTCGCTGCGTTCCGCGCCGCCTGTTGGACTTCAGCGGAGTCCTTGTGCCACTCAGGCAGGGGGGCATTGGTGAGCAGTCGCGCGGCGAAAGGCCCAGCGTTCATCAGGCCAATCCCTTTGGCCTTGGCGACGGGCACGACATCATCAACCAGCCGCGTGTTCTGCAGGGTGTACTGGTTGTACGACAGAATGCAGTCGACATCCGACTCGTTCGCAATCCGCTGAAAGATCTTCATGGGATAGCCGCTGACACCGATATATCGCACTTTCCCGGACTGCTGAATCTTGCGGAGCGTCGGAATGGTCTCTTCGATGACTTGGTCCAAAGGCACAAACTCAATGTCATGGCAAAGAATGATGTCCAGATGGTCCGTCCGCAGCCGATGCAGGCTGACGTCGACGCTTTCTTCGACTCGCTTTGCGCTGAAATCAAAGTGGTTGCAGTCGTACCGGCCCAATTTGGTGCACAGGATGTAGTCCTCGCGCGGGACATCTTTGAGGGCGATTCCCAGCAGCACTTCTGACATTCCCCGTCCGTAGTACGGCGAGGTGTCGATCAGATTCATTCCCAGTTCCAACGCCGCGCGGACGCTGGCAAAGCATTCGTCGAGTTGGAAGCTGCGAAACTCCGCGCCGAGCGATGACGCGCCGAAGCTGAGCACTGGAAGTTCGAGATCTGTCTTTCCGAGTTGACGTGTTGGGATTGTCATGTTGAGCGCGATTTCAAGTTAGATGACACTGATTGTGTGAGGCAACTGATGAAACGTTTCGAAGCCGGACTTCATCCAACGAAAAGCGGCTTGAGGTGACGCTCCAGCAGGTTTTCTGTGACCTGCTTTCCGACGATGGTTTCGTTGTTCTTCAATAAATCGGTGTATCGCGTGCCTGCTTTTGCAGCGAGCTTGAATGAGACATGCAAGAGTTGTCGGACACTGGCGTTGAAACGTGGATCGCCAGGGATATGCCGAATCGTCGCTGCCATTTGCGTGCCGTCCCAACGATTGACTGCTTCAACAGAAGGAAGCTGAGCCTTATCGATATCGATTACGCTGGCATAAGGTTGGCACAACTCGTCAATGTGGGCGAGTGCGTACGCATAGATCTCTTTCGTGAGTTCCAGACCATCGCCACCAGCTTCGGAGAGACCGATTAATTCTTCGAGCCAGGTCGTGCCGGCAGTTTTTACATGCACACCGGCACTGGTCCGGGGCAACGCTTCACGAATGGGACCATAGATACTGAACTTGTCACTGCCGCTGTGGACGCTTAATTTCAGATTTTCTGGCAGCCCGTATCGCTGGATGGCCTCCTGAATCACCGCGATGTCTGCATTGAACTCGCGAGCGAATTGCTGCACATCGCCAACGTAGTCCACTCCCTTGTTGAATCGTCCCGTAAACTTGGGGGCGATCGTCTGCAGGCGGATCTTCTCGTCCGCCAGAGCCGCCAGAATGATGAGCAATTCCGGGGGAGTTTGAGGAGCGTCCGTTTCATCCATCGAAACTTCCGCAATGAAATTCTCTTCACTCTTGTGATTGGAGATCTTTCTGGCAATCGTTCCGGCGGCCTGACACGCCGGCAAATACTTGCGTGCGACCTGCAGGACGAAGTCGCGGTCACTGACGAACTCCTCGTCAATTCCCGGAAGCTGCAACGTTCCCACGAGTTCCGGATGCCTTGCGACAAAGTCCGTTACATCGCTTTCTGAGATGTTAGCACCGATGGATTCCGCCACGTCAATCGTGAAGAAGTCGGCGCAATCGAGATATCGATCAACCGTTTGCAGTTGAATGTGATCAGCATCCACATGCCAGTGACCCTGCCAATCGAGTTGCTCCACCGCCTGTTTCGCTGCGATCTGAACACTAGAAGGTTCCGACCCGACGAAACTGTGTTCGCGGTTGGACTTGTTCCAGACCGGCGTGACGCTCCTGCCAAGATCGGCCAGATGTACGAATGCCTGGAGTTGGGAAACAGCCTGATGAGCGAAACGGTCGCCCACGCCAAATGAGTATTTGTCTAATTCAAGCACGTTCAATTCTTCTCTATTTGATAAAGTAAATTCTCACAACTCATGAAGGCACCTTAAAGACACTTTCAGTTCAGTGCAGATCAGTTCAGTTCGATTACCTCAATCCACGGTCTCACTCCAGGTCAGCGATCAGAATCCCGAAGTGGTCCCAACCTGGGGCAGGCACTTCGATATGACCACGCCACGCTTCTGGAGGCAACGGAGTCACTTCGCCGGTATGTGGATTGAACCAGGATAGCTTCACCGTTTTCCCAACATTCTTAGGCAAACGAACATGGACTGCAGAGTTTTCCTTCGGGACGAAGTACGTATACCGTGAGTTGTTGTCGGTCAGGCACAAACCGCTGCTGCTGAGTTTACGATCTGCCGGTTCAAGCGAAGAAAAACCAGGACGCGAGACGAGGTCTGCAAGGTGCCGGTAATACGACAGCTTGGGACGCTGATCTTCCGGCAACGATTCAGGATCATGAATCACAACCGACCAGGAAGTGTCCTGCCAGTAATGAGTTAGCGATGCTCCGGCAAACATGCATTGATACGCTCGTTCCAGACACGCTTCTGCTGACAGGTAATCCCCAGTAAAGACGTGATACGGACCGGTTTCGTAGCCGCCGTGCTCAATGTTGAAAATCGGTTTGCCGGGATTCTCTGTTCGAACGTTATTCATTGCAGACCACAGCTCTGATGTCCAGTTCTGTATGGAGATGAAGTCGACCTTGTCCGCATGTTTCGAGCAGTAACCGTAGTCATGAACAGTCACCAGTCGGTCGAAAGCGTCCAGTCCACGTAGCCGCTCAATCCGGTCAGTGATATATGCCATGTCGTTGTGACCATAGCCCGTCGCCTCTTTCGAGACATCCCAAATGAGATTAGGAAAGGCCTGGTAGCGTTTCACTACGTAATCAAAGTAGCGGTTGTCGGCATCGCTTCGAGACTCCGGCCAGTTCACCTGCTTGTTCCAAACGTAGATCATCAGATGCGAAACAATTCCGTGGCGATCGAGTTCCGCGATGACTCGGTCGAGATGCTGAAAGAATTTGATGTTCAACGTGGTGAAATCAGGCGACTCGTTCGTGCCGCCGAACGGCGAGTAATTCGGACCAGCATAGTTGAATTCGCGCGGCAACTTCGGATCGGACGGCCAAGTGACGTCGTAGGCATAGACGTTCATCACGATCTGATTAAAACCGTTCCGAGCGATCGTCTCGATCAATGTGCGAGTCTTGGGAAGGTCGGCCTGATTTTCCGCATCGAGTGCAAACAGCCAGTCGCATTCAAACGCGATGGGGAAGTAGCTGGAGCCATCTGCGTAGGCGAACCGACGATTCGACTCGGTCGAGATGATTACCGGACCATGCTGGTTATCTCGCGATGCAGAGGCTTGAATGTTTCCGGAGTGTCCATTCAGATCTTTGACGTTTGACTGAGTCGAAAAACGCCACTCGCCGACCGCCGGTGGACTGAAACGCAAAAGGAATCGCTCGTGACCATCGTAGAACAACGGGATGGTAAACTGCTGCTGATCCGGACCATCGATCACTGCCTTTGCATCGACATCCAGCGGCGATTCTGGTGCCTCCACAACCTGAAATGAGATGTCGGTGACTTCCCATTGCGTGGCCGGAACCGTAGCACCCGGCACGAACTCGACCGGAGGAGCTGCCTGAATCTGCGATATGCCGCACCAAGACACGGTTAACAACCAGATGCCCAGGTGCTGAATCGTTCCACGACATGTCATGTTAATCTCACTGAATCTGATGGTCGCTCAGTCGGTGTTGCATGACCTCGAACGAAATGAGGAGTAAGTGGCTTCCGGGACGGTTATGCGATCATTTCCTGGATGACTTCACCACCGAACTGGCTGAGTTGTTTGAAGCGGCCGCCGTGGTAGTAGGTCAGTTTGTTGTCGTCGAGTCCCAACAGATGCAGCAGTGTCACGTGCAGGTCGCGGATCGGATGCACGCATTCGACTGCGGAGGCTCCGAGTTCATCGGTGGCTCCCACAACGCCTGGCTTCACACCGCCGCCCGCCAGTAGCATGGTCATGGCTTTGTTGTTGTGACCCCGACCGAGTGAGTACACACCGCCTCGTTTGTTATTGTCCGGCGTGCGACCGAATTCCCCTGTCCAAATGACCAGCGTGTCTTTCAACATGTCACGTTGTTTGAGGTCACGAATCAGACCGGCAATCGGCTTGTCGACGCTCTTGATGCGAGCCGTGTGACCGCGTTCCAGATAGTCGTGACTGTCCCAGCCGCCGCTGAAGACCTGCACGAAGCGGACACCGTTCTCGACAAGCCTGCGGGCCATCAGGCACTGGCGGCCGAACGTTTCTGTTTCGGTTTCATCCAGACCGTAGAGTTGCTGTGTCTGCTGGGTTTCCTGGTTCAGCTCGATGACGTTGGGAACTTCAGCCTGCATCCGGAAAGCCAACTCGTAGCTTTCAATGCGGGCTACCAACTTCTCGTCTTCACCGGTACGCTCCAGATGCTGTTGGTTCAGCCAGGCCAGTTCATCGAGTGCCCGACGCTGATGTTCCCGCGACTTGTTCGGTTGTGCGGCGAGGTCGAGTAGCGGAGAGCCTTCGGGTCGCAGCCTGGTTCCCTGGTAATACGGCGGCAAGAATCCGTTGCTCCAGTTGGTCGGACCTCCCTGTGGGAGCGCAAGTTCTGTCATCACTACATAGCCGGGCAGGTTCTGATTCTCGGTGCCGAGTCCGTAGGTCGCCCAGGCTCCCAGCGCAGGATCGCCGCCCAGCCTGCTGCCTGTGTTCATGTGAAACAGTGCTTCCGGATGGTTGAGCGACTCGGCCTGGCAACCGCGGTAGTTGCACAGTTCGTCAGCGATGTATGGATCAGACAGATGCTGCCACTGGTCGCACATCTCGATGCCGGTGTCGCTGACCTTCCGAAACGAGAACGGGCTGCCGACAAAGAACTTGAAACCGGTCTCTTGTCCTCCCTTCAGCTTCGACTCCTGCTTGTGCAGCCGAGACAGTTCTGGCTTGGGATCGAACGTGTCCATGTGACCGGGCCCCCCTTCCATGAAGAGCATGATCACATTCTTGGCCCGAGCCGGGAGCATCGGCGTCTTGGGCGCGAGAGGACCAGCGGAGGCAGCTTGTTCTTCGGCAAGAAGCCGAGACAGTGCGACACTGCCGAGGGAAGCGCCGAGTCCGTAAAGAAACGAACGACGATGTTGATTGAACATTGTGTTGTCCTGCAGTTCAGTTGACGTACATGAATTCATTCGAGTTGAGCAGCAGCAGACAAAGATCCGCCAGCGCTCTAGTCTCGGGTGAGACATCGGCAGGTTTCTTGTCCGGCACGTAGTTCTCGAAGACCGGGAGGATTTCCTGATACTCGAAGACCTGACCAGAAAACTCTTCGACAAGTGATCGAGTGATTTCCGTTGGATAGTTCACCGGCTGAGCGGGCGTCTGGCGGTGATAGGCAACCATGTCATGGAAGTAACTTGAGAGTCGTTCAACCTCACTATCCGTCACTTCGCGACCACACACGACTTCGAATGCACGCTGGATTTGAGCATCGGGACGGTCGTCTTCACGTTGTAGCCTCAACGCGAATGCAATGGAGCGATCTGTCATCTGGTCGCTGTTGAGCAATGTAAAGACCTGCGGCGTCACGGCTGCTGACTCCCGCACTTCACGGGACTCATTAGGATTGGGTTGGTTGAACAGTTCTGTGAACGGATCGGCCTGTCCGCGCACGTTGTAGGCATAGATTGTCCGGCAGTTGCGTTCCTCAGGCGTTCGCGATGGCTGATAGGCGGGTGCCAGCGAGAACTGAATCATGCGCGGCTGCAACGCGACCTCCATGTTGATTTCCGGCATGATGGGGAGTCCTCCATTTCGCTCCTGAAGTTCACCTGTCATCTGCAGAATCCCGTCACGGATCTCTTCCGCACTGAGACGTCGCTTGGGGAAGTGTGAAAGCAGTCGGTTGTTCGGATCGATCGACTTCCACGTTTCATCTTGAGGAGCAGCTGAGGACCGCTGGTACGCTTCGCTCAACATAATCAGGCGATGCAACCGTTTGATCGTCCAACCGTGCTCCACAAAATCAGCCGCGAGGAAATCGAGCAATTCCGGATGCGAGGGCTTGGCTCCTTTGGCTCCGAAGTTGTTGGCATTCGCCGCGAGTCCAACGCCGAAATGTCCCTGCCAGATGCGGTTGACGATGGAACGCGTGGTGAGCGGATTGGCCGGACCAGCAATCCAGCGAGCCAGCCCGAGCCGCCGACCATCGACATCCTCGGTCAGCAAGTAAGGATCGTCTGCGCCTGCATCGACGCTGACCGAAACGGCACTCAACACGCCCGGCTGCACCACATCTCCTAGAGCGGTCAATGCTCCGCCAGTCAGAATGTGGCACTCTGGGGGAGTGCCCGGTTGCTTGCCACGTTTGATTCTGAGCTTACGGGCCCCGTTCCAGGCTAGTTCAAAGTCGGCGGCGTTGAAGACACTTTGGGCCATTGGCTCGTAACGTTCGAGTTGCCGGGTCCAGATCCATTCATCCTGCTCACGAACCTTGAGTTGACCTTCGTCGACATGATCCAGACCGACCGCTCGCGGAGGCTTCATCTCATCGGGATCATTCTTACGAGCATCCTCGTTCTTGTAGGGCAGGTTGTGTTCTTCAAACCACTCCTTGGCGGCCGTCTCGCGTTTCTCAACGAGTTTGTTCTTCTCAGCGACCGCGAAGTCCAGCATCCGCTGAGCGTGGGCTCGTCCGGTCTCGAACCCGTCCTTGTTTTCGACAGGAAGAAAAGGAGCGGGGCGTTCGGCCATATGCGTAGTCGAAAACACAGCGTAAATGCGGTAGTAGTCGCGGGTTGGAATCGGATCAAACTTGTGGTCGTGACATTTCACGCATCGCATCGTGGTTGAAAGGAATGTCTGACCGGTGACATTCACCAGGTCATCGAGCCACATCTGGCGGGCTTCTTCTTTCTCCACCATGGCATTGTCCCATGGGCCCAGACGCAAAAAACCCGTAGCAATAATCCGCTCCGCTTCTTCAGGCGTGTAATCGCCCTCAAGTTGCGTCTTATGGACTGCCGCCTCGGTTCCCTTGCGATCTCGAACCGACTGATCCGCCAGTTCATCTCCAGCCAACTGTTCAATGATGAATTCGTTGTACGGTTTGTCATTGTTGAAGGCCCGAATGACGTAATCGCGATACCGCCACATGTTGGAGCGTTCGTAGTCATTGGACATTCCCCCGGTATCGGCGTAGCGCGTGACATCGAGCCAGTGCCGTCCCCAGCGTTCGCCATAGCGGGGACTGGCCAGCAAACGATCGATGAGCGATTCCCAAGCGGCGACAGGATCGATTTCAGATGCAGCGACAAACTCGTCAACTTCTTCAGGTGTCGGTGGCAGGCCATGGAGATCAAAGGTGGCACGGCGGATGAGAGTGCGAGACTGGGCCCGGGGGACTGGTGCAAGTCCGGCTGCTGAAAGGTTGCGATTGACCAAGACATCGATGATGGCAATTGATTGACGATTGATGATTGACGATTGTTGATTTTTGAAGTTTGCAGCAGTTACGTCTTCTGCTTTCCCCTCTTCAATCAACAATCGTAAATCGTCACTCGTCAATCTCTTAACCGGCTGAAACGCCCACAGATCATCCGGCTGGTAACGACGATTACTCCACTCTGCCGAAGTTCCTCCACTGGTTGCAAATCGTACCCCCTCATCGGTGACAGCCTTCTTACTCTCTTCTTCCCGAATACGTGCTTGCGTGTCTTCATCCGGCCACGGTGCCCCCGCCTTGATCCAACGTTCGATGGTGCTGATCTGGTCCGACGTCAGGCGATCATTCTCCTTGGGAGGCATTTCCAGGTTCTCCCAACGAATCGCCGACAACAGGGGGCTTTCTCCAGGTCGACCAGGGACGACCGCAGCATCACCCGACTCTCCCCCACCCAGCAGGTGATCTCTATCAACGATGCTGTACTCACCTTTTATGTCACTCGGATCACCGCCATGACAACCGAGACACTTGTCCTTTAGCAGGGGCAAGACCTTCAGCGTGAATTCGCGTTCGGCCGCGTCGTCGCCATTGACGGGGCTTACAGAGATCAACAGCGTAACAAGCAGGATGACAAGCTGAAGGGGTGACAAGGTGAGGGGGTGAAAGGAGTTGCTCATTTAATGATCCATGTTTCGGGATGAGTGATCATACCGACGATGGTGCCAATGATTTCGTCGTATGTCCTGTAAAGTTCCGCTGCGGTGTCGCGCTGGATGTAACCACATTTCACTGCGAATTCGATCCAAACTTGTGTTTCCGCTGCTTCCGCTTCGCAATCCGACAGTTTGCTGATGAAATGTGCCTGATACCGCCTCTTTCTCCAAGCCTCGGCCAAGTTCGCACACACGCTGCGTGAAGATCTTCGAATCTGATCCGTCAACGAATACGTTTCTTCCTTGGGAAACTGCTTTGAGAGTTCGAAGAGGGTTGAGGCAGCATCAAATGCCTTTCCATAGACATCTAATTCCCTGTGCGACTTTATCCTGCTCACCATGTCACCCCCTCACCATGTCACCTTGTCACGTCTCCATTTCGTCACGGTTGCGATGCCTCATACAACTCCAAAATCTCTTCAGCCGAGAGGGGAGCAGAGAACAGCAGAAACTCGTCCATGCTGCCATTGAGATTGCGGATCGCAAATCGCGGCTGATTTCTTTCAGGGAGTCCCCAGTTACAGAGCGATGCCTCGCCGATGCGAATGTTGGTCACCAGGTATTCTTCCGGAATTGCTTCCTGACTGAGCACATCCCCGTTGAGGTAGTGAGTAACCTGACGGTTGGTTCCGTCATAGACAGTCGCAATCATCAGCCAGCGACCACTGAGTGACGAATCCCAGAACGGGGGTGAGAAAAAGATATGCTTGTCCTTTTCACCCTTGGTGGCATCCCAGACATCGTTCTTCTTGACGGAGAAGAAGAGACGGCCATCGTCCATGATCTGCCAGTGCGGCTCTCCCTGCTCGTGTCCGTCGGTCAGGAACAGCGAGTTGTACCAGCGGTCGAGGCTATTGATTCGCACCCAGCAGATCAGAGTGAGATTCTGATGCTCGCCCGGAACCTGCAAACGTACGCGACTCCCCGCAGGACTGAAATCCAGGGCGCTGGCAGATTCACCCCAGCGGTTCTGCGCACCGGTGGCGGCCACGACAGCCCCTTCACTGGCACGCTCCCCACCGTGAGATGCGAGATTTGGAAGCCGACGTTCTGCCACAGCTTCAGACATCTGTTGATAGTGCGCGATCAGACGAGCATCATGAGCAAGTTGCTGACTTTTCTCGTTCCACTCGTCACGACGAGACGACTGTTGATCGCGGATGCGGCGCTCCAAGTCCAGGGATCCTACAAACGTCTTGGAATCGGCCGTGAACTTCGTCTGGCCTTGAGTGTCGGACCGGGTTGCTTCTCCCTGTTTTAGCAACTGCGCGGGAAGTCCCGTTGGATGCCATTCGACTTCACCATCAAGAACATGCACCTCGGACTCATCGGCAGAAACGTTGACGGCAAACTCGGTCCCGAGATCAACGACTTCACCAGCATTGGTCAACAAACGAAATCCCTGAGCAGGCTCCGGCACTCGGGCACGGACTTTCCCACTCGCCACGGAGACCTCCATCGGCGAGAGAATCGAGAATTGGGCTTCACCTTCAACAACCAGCGTCACACCGCTGAATAATTCAAACTGGGCCAAACCACTCTCGAGGCGCACTTCACCAGGTGGAACGATTCCGCCAGTCGAAAGCACGCTGCCTCCCCAGACCGCATCGGCCTGACCAGAGAGAATTGCGAAGCCGGATGATTGCTGTTCCTTGTCAGATGAGATTGTGCCGGGCTCATGGGGCGCAGATTCCTGGGCCAAGGTGGGGCCATTCGGTGCGATTTGCCACTGCCATTGCCAGGCAATGACTAATAGAAGACTCGCGCACACTGCAGCCAGGGCTGCAAAGGCCAATCGCCAGTGGCGACTCGGCAGATCGGAAGTCGCGAGGTTCAGGTCACTGGCTTGCTCGCGTTGAGTCGCCGCTTCGGCTTCCAGCAATGTGGAAAGGAAAACGCGATCGTAGTACTCACGGCGAGCGACTGGATCGACCGACAGCTCTGCTTCCAGCCGCAGAAAGTCGGCCTCGGAGATGGTTCCCTCCAGAGCATCGTCAATCAAGGATCGGAGTTCCTCGAAAGTCATGGCGTGGCCTCCTGTGTTCCCAGACGCTGCTGCATACAAGTCAACAGGGCCGACCTCAGGCGATGCAACGTGACTTTCAGTCCGCCCAGACTTCTTCCGACCGCCTCAGCAAACTCAATCAGGGGGCCGTGACTGGAATACCGGTGCAGCAGCAATTGTCGGTCCTGCGTCCTCAACTTGCCCATGCACTCGCGTAACGCTAGATGCCGCTCCTGAAGATCCAGATTCGCTTCAGCCAGCTCGGACTCAATCAGCTTTTCCAACTCGCCACTGAAGACCAATCGTGCATCGCGGGCCTGTGTCTTTCTGTAATTCAGCACTTCAAACCGCGCGATGCTGAATGCCCAGGCTTTGAAATTCGTTCCCAGTTCGAAGTCAGACCGCTTCTCCCAAATCTTCGTATTGGCCTGTTGGGTCACATCACCCGCAGCCAAATCGCCAGGCAGAAGTGAGCGGACATACAACTGCAATGCCAGTTGATGCTCGGTCAACTGGGCCACGAAGGCTGCTTCAAAACTGCTTTGGCTCGAGTTCGACATGACTGCAAATGCCAAAAAGACTGAAAGGGTTAACAATGAAATTAGAAGATTGAAGCCTGTTTGACACAAGTCGTTTGCAGGACGGCTGTTGGGAAGCCACGTTTTCCGGAGAATTCCATTTGCGGATCCAGTGTTTCGAGCCGATGGGCAAGGGGGCCACATGTCCGTGTTTCTTCAGCCAGAGTCTGGAGGGCCTTTGGTCTTTGTGATTTGGAGGGGACTAGAAAGCCTTCAAACACCCTCACAGAGCCTACAGAGAAAGCCCTGCACCAGATTAACTCCCGCACAGGGCTTGACTTGCAGACGTCTTGATTCGAGTTGAGGCGAATCAGTTTTTCAAAAGGCGATGGTCCAACACTCCTATATCGATCGCCTCGCGGCCCACCCGGCGAGTCTGCTCACATAGGATTGCGGACAGCGAACCAGCGGAACACAAGAGCAGATCCCATTCGGCAACGAAGAATTCGCCGCTGACTCGCCTCCATGTATACAGTTTTGGCATTGACTTGTCCGGGCATGATTGAGTTGCTGCAACCGACCATGTGATTTCGTCGCCGCCCGTTCCCTTCACGAACTCCATATCCATCAACCGTTTCGCCAGTTCGTCAGCGTGACCACCAACAATTGCTATTCGTTTGCCTTCGAGCAGCGGCCACCAGAGTCCCTTGTCCAGCAGCTTGTAAACCACGTTACAGTCGACTTTTCGTTTACGGCTGCGTGCGTAGCCGAATCCTTCTGGATCGATCGTCACACCGTGAGCGGTGAGGGCAGCGTTAGTAAACCGCTCGGCGGTGTCCCAGTTGTACTGGACGAGCCAATGCGGGGCGCTGCGACAGGCTTGGTCAAACAGTGGCCAGAGTTCGTCGCGGTCTTCAGGATGCAACCCGCTGGTTCCCGCAAGTTTGTCGAGCCAGCGCCGATCAACGTCCGGCAACTTCGCCAGTGCGTCGTAACACCACCAAGCCGCATCGCCATCCGACAGGCCCCAGATCGCGGCGGGTTCCGGACCGTTGAGCGTGTCCACGATCCACTGGCAGGCTTCGCGTCCGGTCAGGAACCCGGCCCGGTAATCACTGAGGTCAGCTGTTTCCCACGACTCCGGCCAATGATCCCACGTCATAATCGGTCGCGTGTCGTTTTCGAGGTGCCCGCATTCGACGTCCCAGCAGAGCTTCACCTTGAGATTCGCAGTCTTCAGACGCTCATAGAACGCGGGATCGAAATCCACATATGGCGGTTGCCGGCAGGTGAACAGAGCTTCCCGCAGCACGTCGATCCGAAACAGCGTGCAGCCGAGTCCGTTTCCTTCGATCGTTTCCACGTCGTCACCGCGTTCACGGATGATGTCTCGGCCCGAGCGCCATGCGACGTAGCCATCATGAAATCGCGACCGGTACGGACCGGCGACCGTCGCGGTGTGCTCATCGAACCCGCGCAGCAACAATTCGGCCGCGTTGTTCGGCGGGATGACATCATCCTCGATCACCCACACGAACTCGCCGGTCGCTTCGCGTGCCAGCCGGTTGTAGATACGAGCGGCCGCCAGCCGAACCTTGTCACCGACGCCCTCGGCCCGCCGATCCTGATCGGCGAGTCCCGGTTCCGCCACCGCCTCAGTAAAGTAACGGACGTCCCGATAATCGCATTCCGCGATCCAGCGCCGCACGCGTCGTCCGAACCGGGCATCCTGGCTCGTATCCATCAGCACCAGTCGCACCTGGTGGTGAGGCCACGTCTGTTGATCGAGAAACTGTCGGAACCGGGGCCAGACGGCCGTGCGTCCTGACAACGCAATGAACAAGGTGATCGTTTCGTGTCGCAGGCCTCGACGTTCAAAGTAGGTGTTGCCGGCCCATGCCTTGGCCAGCGATCGGCCTTCTTCATGGCGACGGTAGCGATAAACGGCCGGTTGCTTCTTCGCCTTCCAGCCCTGACGCAGGACCGCCAGCCAGAGCAACCAGTCTTCGTGTTCGGTCTTGGGATCAGCGGGAATGGAAAACGCCAGCGACAGATCGAGGGCTTCCCGGCGCACCAGCGAGGCGCAGTGGATCACATTGCGTTTGGTCATTTCCGCCAGTGACACATCGACCGGCATATCGGACGTTACGTTCTCGCGACCGAACCGGTCCATGTCGGAATAGACGACGCCGATGTCGTACCGGTCGAAACTCTGCATCCCGGACCTCAGATAGTCCGGACTCAGAAAATCGTCCGCATCCAGAAAGCAGACATCTTCCCGAAGCACAGCTTTGGCGTGAGTTGTGTGCAGAGGAACACACGGTACGCGTTTGGTAACGAGCAGGTTACGACAACCTCGATGGAGCGTTTTCGCAGAGCGGTTCACGGGGAACCGCTGGTGTGTTTCGGTGATTCCAACTCGTTGCTCAGCGCCACTGATTTCCGAAATCCTTCACAAACTTTGGAAAACATGCGTCAGTAAACACCGCCACCTTCGTCATGTTTGTGAGAGGGAAACGCATTCCCACTCACCCGCTGTGACCACCACAAATTCGAAACTCACCGGGTCACGAAACAGCGACACCTGAGTTCTGAATGTAGGCGACGAATCAGCGTTGCCATTCCTGCCGAGTGCCATGTCGGCACTTTCACTCACACCATTTTCTGCGCTCACGGTACGCGCCGGGAGTGCATACCACTCTCAACATGGAGACGGCAAGTGACCATCACACCAGATGACCTATGTGATAACTCTGTCAAAGTTCTTTCCTCAGAGGGGACAGAATGGTCCGTCGGCGTGGCATCCACGCCGACGCCACAACCGTACCAGGATCTTCGGGCACGACGTATTATCTGTCCCCACTGCGGCAACAAAGGCTGGAGGAAGTTGCGACTGATTGGTCGACGAGTGCGATGCCCGCACTGCAAAGACACGTTCCGCGTTCAGCAGCCCAAGCAATCCGGCGAGCGAGGCCTCTCATGATTCGCCGTCGCCGCAGACGCCTCGCTCGTCCACTCCGTTGGGGGGACTTGCGGGATGCCCTCTGGTGTTCCGCTGGACTCCACGCCGTCGGTCTGTTCGCCCTGACGCTGCTAATTCTGCCGCGTTCTTCATTGGTCGGGTTCGGTCCACTCGACACGACCATCGGTTGGGCCGGAGACGACACAGAACTCGTCGCTCCGATTGATACCACTGTTGAGGCACCCGTCGAACATGAACCAGATCAATCCGATGACACTGTGCCCATTGTGGAGCCAACTCCAGAGCGGCGGACCGTTGTGCCGGTTCCCCGGGAACCGGCCTCGTTGGAACCATCTGGTTGGTCAGAACTACAGGGCCGTCGGGCTCGCGCGGGTGGTGGTTCAGGCGAACTGACCATCACGCTCGGATGGGACACCGGCTGTGACCTCGACCTGCATGTGCGTGGTCCCCACGGCGTACACGGCTACTACCGGCAACGTGAGACCGCCATTGGACTGCTCGACATCGACTGCAATGCCCGCATTCCCGTTGACGAGCCCCTCGAAAACTTTTTTTCCGCCCGCGCAATCCCAGGCACCTACGTCATTCAAGTGCAGCGGTACCGCAGCCGAAACGGCGGCCAACCGGTGCAATTCACGGTCGGTGTGTGGGTGTTCGGTGAACGACGTCTGTTCACCGGAGAACTGGACACAGAACGCGAAATCACCGTGGCGACGTTCCGTGTTGCGGGCAGTCACGTCACCTGGAGCGGTTCACGGTGAACCGCAGGAACCGTTTTCCAAAGAGAGGACTTCACAATGAACCAATCTGGTGGCGGCTCACTGCTCCCGAGCCTAGCGATTCAAGCCGTTCTGGCGGTGCTTTGCTGGGTGTTCTGGATACCAAGGCACTTTGCTGTGCTGTATCTGGCGGACCCGACACAAGTCGGCTCCGGCTATCACCTCTGGAGTTCGGCCATTGCACTGGCGGTGACACTGTTCCTGTTTTACCCATGGCTGGGACTAGAAAGTGGCTGGAACCAATCGGTCTGGTATCTGCTGCTGAGCACCGGTTCATACACCGCGTGGCAAATGCACTGCCAACGAGACAAACGGCGTCCTTCAGTGGAATGCGGTTCACTCCGACCCGAAATCCTCGGGCTGCTGGAATGTCTCCCGCTGCCGGATTCCTGCCTGACTCCCGGCTGGCAGTGGCGGGTCTGGACGCCGCTTCTGCTCATCCTAGGCAGCTATCCGGTCGACTGGTGGGCCTGTCCCGCCCTGAGTCAGCTGATGTTTCTGACCGGTCTGTTCTGCTTTGCCATTCCCGGAGCATGGCGGGCATGGTCAGAGAACAGTTTGCGGTCTCGCATGGAAGCGATGGTCCATCAAGGAGAAGCCACTACTGGCAAGACAGCGACGTATCAACCAGTTCATGGTCAGCGTGGCCAATGGATGCAGCAAACCTGGAACACGACCAGTGGCTGGTTCTCCCAGCAACCGAATGACACGACAGGCGAAGTCGTCGCTTGTCCGAGCTGTCACACCACACTTGATTCAACCGGACTGACCGACGGGGAACTCGCCGAGTGCCCCTGTGGTCAACAGTTTCAGATTTCCCGTTCAACCTAAGGAATGTTCTTATGCCTCAACGTCAACCGAAACCAACACCCCGTAAGACTGGCAAACCTAAGCCTATTGCCGCACCACCCGTCGCCAAGCCAACACGACTGAAGGCGACGCCGACAGCCGTTCCCAATGCCCCGGCCTGGAAACAGATTCCGTGGCAGGCGTATGCACTCGGCGGATTCGTGCTGATCGCCGGAGTGATTTACATGAACCGCCCCCAGCGTCACAGCATGGCCCCGCCTGTGGCCGCCGCTTCAGCAGTGACACCACACGTACCACGTCCAAGGGTGGTCTACGTGCCGCAGTCACCACCGGTTGAACGAGTCTCCACGCCGTTTCGGTCAGTCGAAATGTCCCGAGCGGTCCCACCAGTCGCGGTGATCGAAGAACCGGAACAGATCGTATCGACACTCGTTCCCGAGCAACCAGTCGGCAGCAATCTCTCCGATTGGGATGCTCTGGTCGGCTGGAAACTCCCCGGATTCGCTCAGACGCCCGGTGAGCCAGCGGTCGATGCCATCCTGCATGTCAAACGAGTTGACATCCCGCAGCGTGGCATCGCACTGCTCCTGGAACTGCCACAACAGCCGCTGCTGAACCAGCCGTATCAGGGAACATTCGGCGCGACAGCCAACAAGGTGACACTAAAAAACAACGGTAACCGTTACGCCAAGACACCGAATCTCGGGTTCCTGACGGCCAGAACGATCACACTGACCTGGACCGGAAGGCAACTGAGTGGGGCAGGGGCCAATGCCAAGTGGCAATTCACGATTCCCGCAGAGTGGTCACCGACAGCCGCTCCACCCGCGACGTTTGTAGGGAAGCTCTCAACACTGGAAGTGTGGGAGTCGCTGGTCGGTCAAACGCTGGAAGGAATATCGATGCTTCCGAATCATCCTGCCTGGAACGTACGACTCACGATCACAGCCGTAAAGTTCAGCGGCAGTATTGTGGAGGCTCGGATGGAAGTCATTGGCAATCCCCGGGGTTCAATGAATGTCACCGGAATCATTCGACCTGACCATCACTATCCGCTGCTCCTGAAGCTGAAACGACCCGGCCCGAGTGCCGAGAACGTCCGGGCATGGCACTCGGCACTGAACCACTACTGCGGTGATGTGCAATTACGGGTCGATGATGACGGCGTCATTCGCGGTATCTCCCGACTGGAAAAGTTCGAGTTCCGCATCAGACAGCAACAACCGCAGGCCGATTCGGCCAGAGGGGACAAATCGCAAGTAGCTGAGCCGGTCTCGCCCGACGAACAGGCGGAACGGATGCTAGCCCCGCTCCGCAGTGCGTTCAAACAGGCGAAGTTGCTCGGCAACCAGAACTCGGCCCGGGACTTCATTCAACTGAAGCTCAAGGAAGTGCTCCGCAAGTTCCCCGAGACGAAGGCCGCCACGGAAGCTCAGCAATTACTCGATGAGATCGGGGGCGTGTGATGGCTGCCGACCAGAAACGCCGCCGCATTCCGTCGGTCTCGCAAATGCTCCAACGGATGCAAAAGCAGCCGAAACCAGCTCAGCCCGTCCGACCAGTGCAGCCTAGGCCAGCACAACAGGCAGTCGTGCAGCAGCCGAAACGCTCGGTGCAGTCATTGCCGGACCATGTCAAACAGCAGGCAGTCCGTGCCGCCCAGCCGTTAACGCAAAAGGTTGATGGCCGGACGCCAGCCAAGCAGCAGAAACGCTCGGCGGAACTCCACCGCCGGGCCGTTGCTCCCAACGAGGTAAAAACGTTTCAGGGCGAAGTCGCCGCCCGCAACGCCATTTCCCCCACAACCAATAAGTCATTCGCCAAACAGCCGGAACCAAAGAAGGTGGCTAAACCACCGTTCCAACCTGCTCTGAGAGCCACACACTCGCAATCACCCCCACAGCATCAGCAACAACACAGTCGAGGCAGATCGCTGTTTTCAACCATCTCAACGTGGCGCAGCCACCTCAACCGTCTCAACCAAATCGTCATGAACACCGCCATCGACCTCGACTCCATCCTGATGTACCTCGACCCGCTACAGCAGCGGGAACCCTTCACAATCCGGCAGGCCCTTGAGGGCACCGCCATCCTCGGCGGGACCGGTTCTGGGAAGACCAGCGGTAGTGGTTACCACTTGGCCATGGCATTGCTGTCGCATCCCGCCCGTTTCGGAGGACTAATTACGACCGCAAAACTCGAAGATCGGGCAATGTGGGAACGGTACATCCGGGACGCGGGGCGCGAAGAAGATCTGATTGTGTTCTCGATGAACGCCGATGATGAACCACAGGCGTTCAACTTCTTAAATGATCCTGCCGTACATACCGGGCCGGGGGGGCTGATTTTTAATCTGGTCAGCTTCCTGGAAACAATCATCAAGAGCCTGGAACGAGGCCAGAAGGGCGGGGAAGCACCGTTCTGGAAGCATTCGCTAAGGCAATTGCTCCGGCTGGGATTCATTCTGCTTCGCGCGGCGAACGGAATCATCACGCTGAGCGACTTGCATCAATTGGTTGTTTCGGCCCCGAGAGACGCCTGTCAGGTCGCCGATTGGCAGGAATTGGAGTCCAGGGTCGACAGCCTCTCGTCCAGCGAACTGGAGACCCTTCAAATCGCGAAGGAATGGCATACCAACTCGTACTGCTGCGACGTCATCGACCGAGCGTTGCGTTCCGAGATGACTGACGACGAGCGACGAGACGTCGAACATGCCGTGCAGTTCTGGTGCAAAACATGGCCGATTCTCCCGAATGAAACTCGCGAATCGGTCCGCATGACGTTTCTTTCCGCAGCAGATTACTTGCTGACCGGCTCCCTGCGGAAACTGTTTACGACAGATACCACGGTCTCACCAGCCGACACGTTCGACGGCAAGCTGATCCTGATCGACCTGCCCGTACTGGCCTACCAGGATGTCAGCGTGCTTGCCGCAACAATCTGGAAACAGGCGTTTCAGCTGGCGGTCCAGGCTCGTGACATTCAGTCGGATAGTCGCCCAGTGTTCCTCTGGTCTGATGAGGCACACTTGACACTCACAGAGCAAGACAACAAGTTCCAGACTGTCGCTCGGGGCCTTCGCTGCGCCACCGTCCTGCTGACGCAAAACCTCGACTGCTTCTACGAAGTCCTCTCCGGCAACCACCCGCAAAGTGCAAAGTTCGCAGTCGACAGCTTGATGGGTAACCTTTCGACGAAAATCTTCCACGCCAATAGCAGTGCGACCACCAACAAATGGGCGGCTGAACTGATCGGCAAACAGTTCCTCTGGCAAACTCACAGTATTGGAGAAAACGGCTCCTACAACATGGACTACTACGAAGGTCGTCTCTCCCACTCCAGCGGCGACAACCTCGGAGCCCAACGGGTCTACAAATATCAGGTAGAACCCATCGAATTCACGCAGCTAATGCGAGGCGGCCCCACCAAACAAGTCGAAGCCATCCTCTTCCAAAATGGCCGCCAGTTCGCCTCCACCGGTGCCAACTACCTGAGAACCGTGTTTCCGCAACCAGAACTGCCGACTGAGCCCGACAACGAACTCCTCGAAGTCGAATGCCCCCACTGCGGCGAACAATCAAGTTGGGAAACAACAGACGCCAACCAAATCGCCGAATGCCCAACGTGTCAACAAGAGTTCACACTACCAGCAATCTGTTGAAAGCCAAGGAGCAAAACCATGTACCTCAGCGTACGCGAAGTCGCAAGGACGCTCCATTGCAGCCAAGGATGCATCTACCGCCTCGTCGCCAACGGCGACCTCCGCAATTCCCGCATCGGGATTGGACGCGGCACAATTCGCATCCACGAACGGGATCTGGAAGAGTACCTCGAACGCCGCTCGTCGCATCCTAGAACAGTCCCAGCACCGCGACAGAACCTACGTGAATTCCTCCAAATCCGCGACAAATCACGGAACGCGAAGCGGTGATCGCCGGAAAGACGGCGGCATCGTTTGGGGGGAACTTGGCACGCTGCAGTGGTGAGTTCCCCCTTTAGTTCGAACGTCAAGCCGAACGGAATCTGGACCACTGACTCCTCGCTCCTTCCCCCTTAGTCCCTGCCACTAAATCTATGTCAAGAGTTTTCTCCTGATTGTTCTGGAGTTCTGTAGCACCGGAAGTTGCGATTTAATACATCCGACAAGATATTCATTTGGGCATTGAGGACCTGGAGGCTGCGGCATATGGCGAAGAAGAAGTCGACAACGAACAGGCGGACTACTGTTTCGCGCGGGCCGAGGTCCGCAGAACACGTTCCCGGACAACATGAGATGACCTTTGACTTTGAGGGGCTAATCCAGCTCCTCGCCGGGCATCTCTACAGCGAAAAGTAGGTCTTCATTAGGGAATTAATCCAGAATGCCCACGACGCAATCCAACGTCGAGTGGCGGTCGATCCATCATTTGACCGGGACCACGGTAAGATTGACATCCTCACCGACCTCTCGTCCTCGCCTGGGCGGATTATCTTCCGGGACAATGGGCTCGGGATGACGCAGGACGATCTTGAGTCCTTCCAGTCAACGATCGGTAAGTCGGGCACACGAGCCGCTGCCGGGGACGCACCGGACGTAATCGGACAGTTTGGAATCGGATTCCTCTCCGGCTTCGTAGTCGCCCGACGGGTCGAGGTCACTACGCGACACTGGCAGGAGTCCGATTCTGCCCAAGCCTGTCGTTGGGAAAACGATGGAAGTAAGAATTACACCATCACACGCTGCGAGAAAGCAGAAGTTGGCACCGAAGTAGTTGTCGAACTACGGAGTGTTGACGACCGTGGCCTACTGCACGACGACGCTGTGAAGGGTGTAATCCGCGATTACGCCGACATGCTGCGAATTCGCATCTTCGTAAATGACCCAGGCCATCATGGGCAGCCAGCCAACACCATGAACATGCCGTGGGAACGCGAAGGCGTTTCAGACGAGGAAATGCGTCTTGACTGCATGATCTACCTCGAAAAGTCAATGCCCGACAGCGTGCTGGAGATCATCCGCGTTCAAGAAACGGGTGACGTGAAGGTGTCAGGGCTGCTGTACATCACTCGAACTCGTGTCCTGGGAGCAGACGCGCCCCGCTCAATTCGAGTCTTTCAACGGCGAATGTTCTTGTGTGAAGGGGCGAAGGAGTTGTTGCCGCCATGGGCCACTTTCGTGAACGGCATCCTGAATACACCAGACTTGTCGCCGAATGCCGCTCGCGACAACTTCACGCGGAATGAGAACTGGCGACGGCTGCGCGACAAACTCGGCGACGTGATCGTTGCGCACTTTGAGCGGTTGCGGGAACAGAATCCGGAGCGCCTGTCGGAAATCCTGGCCTACCACGATTTGGCCATCAAAGCGGCGTGCCACTATTACGACCCGTTCTTCACGAAGTTCGGTCATCTACTTGAATGGCGGGTCAATTCCGCTTCTGCCTCTGTCGGAAGGGCGGAACGGCGTGCCGGTCGGCGCGTGCTGTCCAATGACGGTGAAATCATGGCGTACGGATGGGCCACACTTCCCGACATTATCTCGGCACTGCCTGCCGTGACCAATGAATCCGGATCGCCAGCCCCGCGCAAGCTCGGCTGCTTTACGACCAGCAGTTCTGCCAACCAGTACTTCGAAATGGCTAATGCCGCGCAAACGACCGTCGACGCCAGCTATCCATTCGAGGATGAGTTGATCAAGAAGTATGCGGAGCAACATCGGGACGCGGTTGCATTGGTATACGTTGATCGCGAGGACGATCCTGCGGTGTTCAAGGAACTCGATGCTGACGTCGATCGTTCGGTCGCACAACTGGCTCGGGCGATGTCGACGCTAATTCGCGCCGGTGGATCGGGCAGATTACGCGTCGAAGCCCGGAGGTTTGAACCGCCCACACTGCATGCTGTGCTCAAAGACACAGATGCCGGACGTGGCGTCCGAAAGGCTCGGGACATTCTCAATGACCCAAACGCGACACCAGATTTGAGAACGATGGCGGAAGAAATGCTGAAAATGCGTATGAATTCCGACATTCGGATGACGATCAATGCAGCGAGTCCGCTGATTCGTGATCTCGCCACGCTAAACTACGACGATGAGGACGTCGTGGATTTGATGGTTGGCGTTTACAACGACGCCATTCTTTACAATCAGGAATTGATGCCCCCTCGTAACGCCAAACTGTTTCATGAACAGTTCCAGCGGCTGATGGCTCGCGGAATTGGGTTCGTGCGTCAGCGGGACGAATTGGTGTCCGAGCGCGAGCGGTTGGCGAAAGAGCGAGAGCGGCACAAACCCGCTAAGTCGCGACCCCGTGATCACCTCGTGGCATTCTTGATGACCCCGTACACCGAAGAATTCAAACCAGCCATTGCAGGACTGCGAAAGCTCATGGAGGACGAATTCGGTTGCGAACTCCTGATCGCTGCCGACCGTCAGTATCAAAACCGCATTCTCGAAAATGTTCGGGACCATATACTCGACGCGGACGTCTTCGTTGCCGATGTGACGGGAGCAAATCCGAATGTGATGCACGAACTCGGGGCGGCACGTTATGGCCGCCCCGGATGTCCGGTTATGCTTGTCAACCGTCGTGAAAACCGGGAAGACGCACCAGCACTGCCGACTGACCTGGCAGGTCACATAGTCGCCAGCTATCCAGCTGAAGCTGACTCCGTGGCGATTGCCGATGCGCTGCGTGACGCATTCCGCAACCACGTCACCTTTAGCGACGAACTTAAGAACCACTCTCGTCAGGAGTTCGTATCGGCTCGGAAACTGGAGTCCATTCTGGGAGAATCTATTAAGTTGTCCGCCGACGCGTTTTACACGTTAAGCCGCGAATTTCCAACGGCGGGTGCTTGGCAGAGTGTGCAGTCCGACCAGGTCGCCGCACTGCTGGGAGCCGAGTTTCAAGACCTCGCCCCCGTGATTCTCAAGCGAGTTCAGGAAGCCACAGCGCATGACCGCGCTGTTTAGACCTCCCCAAAATAGCATCCTGGTGACGCACTGGTTTCAATGCCGCAATGGACCGATTTCAACAACTCTTTGACGACGCACATCGCTCGTACCGCGACGGACGGTTGCGCGAAGCAATGCTGTTGTTTCGGCAGGCGGCGACCGTGGCGCGGGGTTTCGAAGATCATCCAGCGTGGTACAAAGCCACCATCTGGACAGCACTGTTAATGGAAAGCCTTGGTGACCATGCGGCATCATTAGCGCTGCTGTTGGACGCGCAGTCCATGGAGTCACCGGAGTCGCCAGCACACGAGATGTGGCTTGCTCGGTCCATTCACTTGACTGTCGTGCAGAAGTGGCAGCCAGTCCGTTCCCACATTCAAGTACTTTTCGATGGCCTACAACAGTGGTCACTCGGACAACACTGCCCAGCTGGAGATATCCTATTCGATCAGGCGTACCAGGCCGGGATCGAGGGAAAATGGGGCACCGTGCTCACCTATGTTGAACAATTTGTGGCAGCCTTCGACGGAGATGGCCGAATTAAGATTGGTGGAGGACATTTGGCGACCTCAGCGTGTCTACGACGGAGAGACTTTCCCGCCTGTCGGCAGTGGATCGCAGCGATGCGCGAGTGTGACCAAGGCTGGGCTGTTGAACCAGTCCTGGTTGGACTTTCTGAACTTGAGCTTGCAATTGCAGAAGGCCAGCCACCAACCAAGCTGCTACCGTTGCTGACTTCCGTAAAGAATGCCAGTGTGGGCGTTGAGAATTCCTCGAAGGTTGTGTCATCACTGTCCACGCGTACCGAACTACTGATCTCAACAAACGACGACCCGCTCTCTCGCTTTCATCCGGCCCGACTTGAGTGCGCTATCGCGGTCCGACAACCAGGCGATACTCACGACCGCTATGGAGATCGCTTGCTCCTGCTGGACCTTCGCCTGGCCGGCCAGCGGTTCACAGCGGGGATCCCCGCTGTCGACGACTACTACTACAGTCAGCCGCAGCAGATCCCTGACGCGAATTCGTCGATTGACAAACGCGAGTTTCGCCGACGTTTGCAGAAAGTCCGAATCTCTGCCACCGAGGCGCTCCGCTATGCTAAAAAACTTGATGACTGGCTGGAGTGCGATTGGCGGCAGCGGGAAGTTGAAGCTCGGATCGAACGAATTGACCAAATTGCTGATGCCGTCGCCCGATGGGCCAAATGTGATACCGGAGAATAGAGCGTGACCTACAGTCATCATGCATTCATATCGTACTGCTGGTTTGCGACAAAGCACAGACCCCGTGAACAGTTTCGCTACTGGGTGTGTAACTCTTTCAAGCCTCTGCTAGAAGAACATCTCATCAGAAATCTCAGCGGGTTTCGCAGTGTGTTCGTCGATCAAGACTGCAAGACTGAAGCAGGCTACAGGAATCAAATTGCCGAAGCTTATCACAAGTCAGCCGTACTCATCCCAATCCTGGATAGCCAGTACTTCGATTCGCCGTGGTGTCGCGCCGAGTGGGCGGGGTTCGTTAGCCGAGAGCAACAGACAGGAAATAGCCAATTGATTTATTCCTTCTGGTCCATTCAGCGAAACTGACGCACAAGAGTTCATCTCGCAACTGAAGCGGGGCTTTGCCGCACCCTAGCGGGGCCAGACGATAAGGCATATGAAATCCAATACGTTCTTTATCGCTGGTATTGATCCATTGACGAGTACATACGGGACGCGGCAATCAGAACAAGGTGACGCGGTATGACCGACTCAATTGACGCATTCATCAGCTATCGACGCGGCGACGGGGCCGAGATTGCGCGCTGGTTGCGAGACTGGCTGGTACGTTATCGTCTCCCTCACAAGTTGCGAGAGGCAAACCCTAATCGCCGGAGCCACAAACTGATGATTTGGCTCGATTCTGTACAGAAATTCGCATCAGACGATTACTTCGATTCGCAGATTCGTCCCAATGTAGAGCGAGCGCGGTGCCTGATTGTTGTTTCCACGCCCTCAGTCTACGAACATCGCGAAGGCGCCGACGGAAAGCCTGAGCCGAACTGGGTTGATCGTGAAATCGAGATTTTTCGCGGTCGCGGCACCGATGATGCATCGCGGACAGTCTTTGTCATACAGGCCCACCCTGGTGAATTCCCCGGCCCGGTGCCCAAAGGGCTAAGCGATCTTCCGTTCTTGAGTCAACTGGATCTGCGAGCAGCTACGGGAAACTCGGGGACCCTGAAGGAACGAATCGGCGTTGCCTTTCGTAGATGGCTGGCCCGAGGGCATCTGCGGGATCAGCTTCTCGACGCGGTGGCTACGTTGTACGAGATCACGCCTGAAGAGATGACAGTGCTTCGCGAGGAGGATACGAGGCGTATTCGCAGGTTGCGGGTCTTCTGGAGTGTTGGCGTTCTGGTTATTGCTGCTGCACTTGGTTGGGTATACTACAAGTACGTGTCCGTCGCTTACCAGGAGCGACTTGCCAATGCCACCAGCGACTGGATCAGCGACGATGCCGGTCGTCACACTGGTGCGCTCGAATGGTTCGCTGGTCAACCAGACCGCGACAAAATGCGACGGCATTGGACTACCATTGCAAGTGACCAAGTCGGTGTCACCGCCGCCGATCGCGGTCGAGCCGTGCAGATGATATACAACCTCGCAAATCCCCCCGAGTACGGGCAACGATCAATCGCGATGTGGCTCAGGGATACAGGGGATTCCGGGAACTCCGGATTGACCGACAACACTTGGCACACAGCTTTCGTTGATGCCGAGCTATCGAACCTGCACCTGGAACGCTCCAATCTCTCTCGGCTTGCCTTTTCAGGAAGCAGCTTCAGTGGGAGCAAGGTTTCCTCATCTGACTGCTCCGCTTGCTTCTTCAGCGCTGTTGATGTTGACCAAGCAGACTTCCGATGGACGAACTTCGCGAAGTCAAATTTCATTGGAGTTCATGGTGCTGGATACTTCGGAGGAAGTCGGTTTCACGGGGTCACATTCTTTGGGTGCGACTTCACTGATGCGTCGTTCGAACGTTGCGATCTCAGCGGTGCCAGTTTTCTCAACTGCACACTGGTCCGAACGCAGTTCACCAACGCGTTTCTCAGCTGCACTCAATTCGAAGACTGTAAGTTGAACGAGACGGTCTTCACCGACGCCGACGTTCGAGTCGACGGTGTGTGGGGGCAAATGGCCGGAGTGCAGCTGGTGGACTGCACCCTCACCAATGTGCGGTTCGATGGGGGCCACTTCCTCGCTACGGCCCAGACATTCTACCGTGAAGTGTCACCAAGCACAGATGACTTCAATGCGATGGCTACCATCTATCCCCGCACGACCGAAAACGCTCAGTCCAGAGAGTGCCCTGCTACACTTATCGTGCCAACCGCACGCTTTCAGGGATGCGAGCTGAAAAACGTATCATGGATTGAGACGAAGCTGTCCCCGGAAGTGTTTGACGAAAAGACGCGGCAGCAATTGCCCCCTGAGCTTCGCGAAAAGCTCGGCCCCAGCGTCATGAATGAGCAAGTCAGAAGTGCGGGAATGGAGCGGTCAAACTGGGATTTGGTTGAAGAGAACCTAACCCTGATGTTCAGTGCATTGGAGGACGATACGCGTTAGCCGAGAACTCACACTTGTAGCCCACCCATTTGGCACAGCGACCGTCAGGATTCTGAGGTCGCCTTCCAGTTCGCGACATACGAGCCATCGAGGAATCGTGATCGGACGATGTCGAAAGTATCAGTCCCTACATCGCTTCCTCTCTCAGCCATCTCGTCAATGTTCTTCACTGAATCCATATCCATAGCAAAAGGGGTCTGCTGGTTTATTCGGAGATGCCTTGCTCGACTCAGCAATTGGTTGGCAATCATAGAGGCTGCTGATTCCTGTGACGCAAAGAACAGATTCGTGACGGCTGGCGCCCAAGTAATCCATCCGCCGCCCAGATTCTTGGTAAAGTCCTCCTCGTTGTGGAGTGTACCGACACTGAGGACGTCGATTCTATCGATTGACTGTCCAAGTGGTCCGACGGCTTCCGCAATCGCGGGGAGAACAGGATTATTGGCCCAGATTCCGCCGTCAATGAATGATCATTCAGCCACTTCGTCATCAATTGAATGTTCGTCAAAATACGATGGAGCCGAAGCCGAAGCCATTGCTGCGTCCGCCGCCAAGAGATCTTTGAATGCTGTGCGATCCGGGCTGTGAGGTGTTACGATCACGTCGGCAATGCCGTGTTTCGCCCGGACGGTTGGAATTACCAGGCGGCAACAAGAATCGGAAAGACGGCCGTTCTGAAGGATTTCAGAGATCGTTCCTCTTAATGTCGCTGAATCGTACTTTGACCCTGTCCAATTACCGCCGGAGAAGATCTCCGGGCCCTTTTCACGGTAAAACGACAGTATTCGTTCTGGCGTTAGCCCTAGTGCAAGTCCAATCGCAAGAATTGCTCCGGTTGAAGTACCTGCGATCAAGTCAAAGTGTTTGACGAATTGTTGACCTGCGGATTCGTCGTCAAGTATTTTCACCCAACGTGCCAGGACAGCAGCCGTGAAGGTGCCGCGTATGCCTCCTCCATCAAGCACCAAGATTCGAAACAACCGCCCGCTGGACGTAGTGTCACGAACTGGGGAGACGCTTAATTTGACCGAGAATGTCTTGCACCAAGCCCTCTGGATTTGGTGATTCGGAGATGAGCCGATTCGATTCCGTTGTCAGCCCATTTCGTAGCCGAGACAGTAGATCGCATCCGTCCTCGGCAAGATAACTCCGGACAGCACCACCGAATCCACCAAGCACGAATCCCGGACGTCCCCGTTCCAATGCAAACTCCAATTCAGCGACTACTCCAGCACGTGCTGGGTTCAAGTCGTACCATTTTCCACCAATCGCAACGAAGATATCACTCCTTTCGGCCATCCACTCACGCATTGCAACCAATGATGTGGACGGATTTCCGGCATCCGATGGAATTAGCTGTACTGTTGCCAAAGCCCGCTGTTCTTTGATTTCGAACAGTTGTTCTGCGGATTTAGCGTACTTATCGTCCCGCACCAAAATCATGGAATCTCGCGAGCCACCGGCATCAACAAACAGCTTTGCTGCCTCAAGCAGTGCAACCGTAATCGTCGGATGACTTCCATGAATGAGGGTTCCTCCGGACTTCAAAACTGCACTGGCGAGTCGCAGGGCGAATTCCCGAATCCCGTTTCGCTGGTCTTCAGTAGCATCATCAGGAACAGAGCCCGATAAGTGGACTCGCACACCTTCAAGTGGTCGCCTCATTGCATTGCCTCTCTCGCAGGTATTTTTTCTACCTCATCACCAGGCGCTTGCCCCTTGTTCTATCATTTACGTGCTGAGAATGAAACGGACGCAGATTCGTATTGCTGATTGTCGCCACGTGTTCAGCTAGGTCGTCCATCGCCTGAAGCAAGAGCGAGATCTGCGCTCATTGATAGTCAACTCGCTAACGCAGATTTCATGGACCACCGCATGCCCTTACTTCGATGTACCGTGATTTGATTCCCCTCACGACACTTTCAACATTGTGCTCCACCATCGACATTTGCCCTGCGAGCGAAATTCCAGACAGCTCCTTCGGGCTGACGGAACCGTCAGTTACAAACAATATTCTCGCTGGATCAGACATGGCAACACGCCGAACCAATTCCCATTCCATTTTGGTGTACTCACCCGAAAGATATTGCTCTGAAACAACGACAACGATCAGTTCCGTCTCGTGACCATAAAGTCGCTCAAGCCAATGGGGCGTGTGTGTAACAGGACGTGCAAACAAGTCTGGGTGAAACCGATCATACCCGATTCGGTCTCTGCCATAGAGTGATTCTAGTTGCGTGGCAAGTTGGGCCACCCATTCTTCGTTATTGTGAGAATAGGTGATTGAAACTGCAAAAACTCGGTCGACGTCGCTTGTAACCGGTTTCTGCAGCGTCAGTTCAATTCCGGTGGTCGAGTTACCTGATCGCGAGGTTAGGCTGATTTGGCTATGCGATTCGACTTCAAATCCCGACATGGTTCCTAGCGCAATCAGTTCATGAAGTTCAAAATGGCGGGCGTAGTACAACAGAGAGCCATCTTATTCAGAGAAGACCGGGAAAGTCCCGTCGGCAAGGTTGAGTTTGATGCCGCGTATGTACCGGTCCCGGTAGTTGGAGGAATTCCAATTCTGCAGAAACTCAACCATGAAGAGTTTGCCGCCCAGTTTCAAGACTCTAAATGACTCGCTGATTGCGGTAGTCCGCTCCTCTGGAGTAGCGAGTGTTGTCAGAAATGCTTGCATTAACACAGCATCAAACGCCGCTGACTCAATGTTGTGCAGATGAGTAGCGTCAGCGGTAGTAAAGGACACGTCCACTTTCGCTTCGCTGGCTTGCGTTTTTGCTCGTGCGATTGCCAAGGGGTTGATGTCAATCCCTGAGATGCGATGACCGATGCTCGCTAGCGCCAGCGTAGACCTCCCCACGCCGCAACCGATGTCAAGAATTGACTCGCCGCGGCGAATGGAGTTTGTCAGTTGCTTCGGCGGTTCGGTCGACGACGGGATCTCCTCTGGAGGATAGTTGCGCCAGTCGTACTTGGGCCGATTTTTGTGGTCGCTCATGATCGAAATGGAAAATAGAGTCTTCTAAGGGTAAGAGGTCACAGACTTTCCACAATTGCCGTTTGTCCTGAAAAAGGATACAATTACGATACGAGGTTGAACATCCGTTCGAAAGCTCCAATCATGATTCATAATTGTGTGATCACCGCGATGTGTAGCGGAACTCTATCGATGGAGTGAATTCAACTTGCTGGCTACCTTCCGCATATGTTGTGTCTTCTGACTCAGATGACCGTAGTGCTCACTGAGCATTTTTGTGTCGGAGTGACCAAGGAGTTCGGCCATTTCGGCGATGGAAATACCACCGGTCAGGCCATTGGTTGCGTACGTGTGGCGGTAGGCATAGGCCACCGTTCCAGCGGGTAGGCCGAGCTTTTTGCGGAGTCGTCGCATTCGGCAGCGAATGGCGTTTGTAGTCCAAGGCTCACCTTGGCTGTTGCGGAACAGCGGTCCGGTCGGATGTTGCTTGACGAGCGACTGAGTCGGTTTGACCATTGCCTCGGTCAAATAGATGATTCTTGGTTTCTCAGTCTTCTCGACGGTTTTGTGCTGGCGTAGCAACCAGACACCTTGCTCCAGCAGCACATCTTCAGCTGCAACTATTCGAATCTCACCAGGACGGGCTCCGGTTTCCCACAAAGCTTTCAGGAACAGTGCAAATTCAGGGTCGCTGGCCTTCACCATGCGTTTGTGGTCGGCTTCGCTGATCAGCGTCTACAGCAGTGAGATCAAACAGGAATTCCAAACGTTGCGGTATGTGAATAACGTCTTGCGATTCTGTTGAACGTGGTCGTCCGAGTAGACCCGAAATCCATAAATATCGAAGGACTTGCACGTTGCAGATAATGTGTTCCCCAATCCATTTGCAGAAATGGCGATATTTCCGTTGTCGCTTTGGGATATTTCGACATCTAGCTTCCGATCAACAAGTACGCCGTCCTGCGAGAGGTCCACGACGCTCCAAAAGATGAGGGTGAGAGAGGCGACGGCAGATTGATCGTCGATTGACGAGTCGGGTGGCCGCGACAATTCCCCAGTAAGCGTGAGTGTCGCATCGTGTCCGTACAGGAAGATTTCCCGCAACAGAAACGGCGAAAGATCAGGGGGGTCTGAGTAACGATTCCGAATGGCGTCAGGGTTTCCGGAAAGCTCGAACCAACGCAACGCGGACGTCATTTATACGAGCCCCCAACAGTTCTCTAGCTGCCATCATGTCGGAAAGTCCGGGTTCCTCACCGCAAGGAAACCAAGTGACGGCCAGTTTGTATCCGCTGAATTCTGCCTCAGTGGCTTGGCCCGAGCAAGGTTCATTAACCATCACCCACCCACTTCAAATCAAAACTCGCTGATTTCACATTCTTTCCGTGGTCGGTTACCATGCGGCGTTCGAAGAATTGTGTCTTTTGTCTCACAGCTCATCACGTAGAAGTACCATGGCTAAGAATATGATTGTCGCCCAGTCGGGCGGACCTTCGGCGGTTATCAACAACACCCTCCGCGGACTCGTGGAAACGGCTCGTGAAATGTCGGAAATCGGCACTGTGTATGCCGGTTGGCACGGGATTGAAGGGGTGCTCAAAGAAGAACTGCTCGACCTGTCGGCACAGTGCCCCGAGGAAATCGCCCTGCTCCGCACCACGCCCGCCGCCGGTTCCTGCGGGACCTGCCGCTACAAGCTGAAAGATGGTCAAAACGAAGACTTCGACCGCCTGATGGAAGTGTTCAAGGCCCACAATGTGGGGTACTTCTGTTACATCGGGGGGAACGACTCCATGCACACGGCGTACACCGTGGCGAACCTCGCCCGTGAACGCGGCCTGGAGATGATTGGTGTCGGGGGACCGAAGACCATCGACAATGATGTCGGGGACAGCGAATTCAAACTCGTCGACCACACCCCCGGATACGGATCAACCGCTCGCTACTGGACGCACTATGTCCAGCAGGCGAACGAGGAAAACAACGGCTCCTGCCCGGCCGATCCTGTGCTCGTGCTGCAGGCGATGGGACGCAAAATTGGCTACATCCCGGCTGCTGCTCGCCTCGCCGATCCCAAACGCGAACTGCCGCTCCAGATTTATCTCGCCGAGCGAAAGGTTTCGATTGAACAGATTTCCGACAACATCAACAACTCGCTCAAGGAACATGGCCGTGCGATTGTTGTCGTCAGCGAAGGTCTGGAAATCGAAGGCCTGAAGATTCCGGAAGAGTTCATTGTCCGCGACTCATTCGGTCACGCTATGCTGTCGTCGAGCAAAATTACCATCGCACAAATGCTGACCAACGCGCTCAACGAGCAGAAGCTTCCCGTGAAGGGAGCGGCCCGCTGCAACGTGCCGGGTACGCATCAGCGGAACGATATGGTCTACGCCTCGACGGTCGACCTGGAAGAGTCGTACTACGTTGGACAGAAGGCTGCACTGCTGGCCGCCGCTGGCGAGCATGGTTACATGTCGACCATTCTCCGTGCTGACTGGGACAACTACCAGGTCCGCTATGACAAAGCACCGCTGGCCGAAGTCGCCGAGAAGGATCGCAAATTCCCGTCTGAGTGGATTACACCATGCGGTACGGACGTCACCGACGAATTCGTCAAGTACGCTCGACCACTCATTGGTGACAACTGGGTGAGCGTCCCCATGATCGACGGTCGCCTCCGCCTCGCCAAACTGAAACCAGTTTTCGCCGATCAGAAACTGGACAAATACGTCCCGCAAGCCGATCGCGGCTAACCACGGTAGGTCAGGCTGTGCCTGACTTCGACTGGTGTTCGACGTTTGCGTCAGGCTCAGCCTGACCTACGGCTTATTCCTGACTCCTAACTCCTAGCTCCTGCCCATGGGTCTCTTCGACTCCCTTAAAGCTGCCCTGAAGAAAACAACAGATCTCCTGCGCACGGACGTGCGGGACCTGTTCAAATCGGGCGAGATTCTCGACGAAGAAAAGCTCGAAGAGTTTCATCGTCGACTCATTACCAGCGACATGGGAGTTGCGGCAGCCGGGGAAATTGTCGACGAACTCCGCTCCAAGTTTGGTGGTCGGACCATTATCCCGCATGAAATCTGGGCTTTGGTGAAAGAGAAACTTCGCGCCATTCTCAAGGGGGATGATGACGTCCGCTGGGACGCGAATGATCCTCTCTCGCCGCTGAAACTGAATCCCGATGGTCCCACCGTCATTCTGGTGTGTGGCGTGAACGGTGTCGGAAAGACGACAAGCATTGCCAAGTTGGCTAACTATTTCACGAAGGCCGGCAAGAAGGTCGTGCTGGCTGCCGGAGACACATTCCGTGCGGCTGCCGTGGAACAACTGACCACGTGGAGCCAACGGATTGGTTGCGACATTGTCACTAAAGCCCACGGGGCCGATCCTGCCAGCGTGGCCTACGAAGGCTGTGCCCGGGCACAGGAAATTGGTGCGGACATCGCCATCATCGACACTGCAGGTCGTTTGCAGACTCAGCAGAACCTCATGCAGGAACTGCAGAAGGTCCACCGCGTGATGGGGAAAGCGGTCCCCGGCGCCCCGCACGAAACCCTGCTCGTCCTCGACGCCACCACCGGCCAGAACGGCCTTTCGCAGGCCACGAAATTCTCAGACGTCGCCCACTGCACCGGCATTGTGCTCGCCAAACTCGACGGCACCGCGAAGGGTGGCGTGGTCGTCGCCATTCGCCGCCAAATGGGCATCCCGGTCAAATACGTCGGCGTCGGCGAACAAATGACTGACCTCCAACTCTTCTCCCCCGATGACTTCGTGGAAGCACTGGTCGCTGAGGTTTAGGGGAGGCTCCATGAAGTTGCTTCGAGCCTGGCTGCCATTCTTTCTGGGCACTGCATTGGGACTGCTCATATTCGTATTGGCGGTTATGGCTTTGTTTCTTGCAATGCGACTTGCTTATCCACCGATCACTGCAAGTGAAGGAGTAAGCCCGGATGGTGCTTGGGGATTCGAAGTCGAGAACTACAACAGCAGCTTTACGCTGCGAATAAGAGACGGCAACGGACGAGTGGTCAACTCAAGATCACTCGAATCGTATGACGACCCGAGTGACGTGCGGTACGACTACTGCGATGTCCAGATTTCCAACGATGAAGTCTATTATTTGAGTGAGAGAAAGTGGGTACTCGCCAAGCGAATTGATTACGAAGGTCAATTATCCCCTGAGTAAGACGGCACAGTGGCCCATCCGCTCGTTTAGAGCGGTTGGGTGCCGCAGGCACAAGATGCTTCACCATTCACCCCCATTCTCTCGTGGGCGGTGAACTTGTCTTGGGTGCTCAAGAGAAAGCATCTTGTCTCGCCGCGCCCTAACCGAGTCGTTTGGGCCACCGGCGCCTTACTGCCCAGAATGCCGTTCCACATTCAATCAGCGATAGAGCAAAAACTCGTTGGAGTTGAGAACAGCCCAGGCGACGTTTTCGAAGGCTGTGCGGCGGTTGGGGCTGGATTCGATGTGCTGGGTGAGGATGCTGAGTTCTGCAGGTGAAGGGGCTCGCGTGAGTGCGGACCAGTAGAGGGTTGTAATGAAATCTGTGGGACTCATGTTTTGCTGCAATGCTTGGGCTACGAGGCCTTTATCACTGCTGAGCGACTTCGAAATGATTTCGCCGCTCACCAGTTCAAACGTCTGGGCCAGGGTCGTCTCGTTGGTACGTTCGCATTCACAGCTTTGCAGTCGATTCGGTTTGCCAAACAACCGCAGGAATTCATCACCGGCTTCTGGTTTGGCATAACGGAATTCGCCGTTGCGGACGCCAACGAGTTGTACCGCACGTGTTCCGGCATCATGTCCGCCGAACGGGACGCGGGCGTCGAGCACCTGGGCAATGGCGTCGAGCGTTTGTTCTGCAGTAAGTCGTCTCGGGGCAGGATGCGAGAAGCAGAGGTCATCATGCAGATTGGTGTCATTCGGCAACGAGTCCAACTGGTATGTGCTCGAATTCATAATCATCCGGATGAGATGCCGTGCGTCGAAACCACTTCTGACGAATTCGTCGGTCAGCATGTCGAACAGTTCGGGATTCACCGGGGGATTGGTGGCCCGGAAGTCGTCAATGGGGTCCACAATCCCACGCCCCATGACCTGGAACCAAACGCGGTTGGCCTGGGCAGCAGCAAACCGACGGTTGTCTGGCGTTCGCAACCACGCGGCGAGTTGTTGCAGTCGATCTGACTCGGGTGAGTCGGTCACGGCAGCGGCCTGTTCTCCGAGGAAACGGATTTCCGCTGGTTGACCGGTGCGGACGTTTTTGACTTCCCCCTCGTCTTTGATTTTTACAATTTGCTCGCCGACAAATTCATGCTTGTCGTTCGCGTCGCGGCGTTTGTTTTCGATGATTTCATAATCAACACGGGCAAAGAAATTCGCCCAGTTGTAGTAGTCGTCCTGCGTCCAGCGGTCAAAAGGATGGTTGTGGCACTTGGCACAGGTCAGCCGCACGCCGAGAAAGAGTTGAGCCGTTGTCTCCGCCCGTTCCTCGTAGGTCCGCAAGGCTCGATAGAAGTTCGTCTGCGGCACGGTGTAGGTGCTGCCGCGGGCTTCGATGAGACGGGCGGCCAGCTCATTGATGGGAGTATTGGCCGTGATTTGTTCCCTGATCCAGTTGTGATACGCCGGAAGCCCTTTGGCATCGAGCGTTTTTTCCTCGGCCCGCAGCAAGTCAGCCCAACGCTGTGTTTGCTGGTCGACAAACTCGGGTGACTCCAGCAACCGGTTGATGAGTTTGTTGCGTTTGTCCGGTTCACTTGAGCTGACGAATTCACGAGCAACCTCTGCGGACGGCAGCAGGCCCGTCAGGTCGAGATAGGCACGCCGAATGAACGTGGCGTCATTACACAGTGGCGAAGGATTCATGTTCAGCCGCTTGAGTTGCTGAAACACCAATTCATCAACCCGGTTTTGTACCGGTGGTGCAGCAAACTCGAAATTGGGTCGCGGCTCGACGAACTCCAGTCGCACCGCCGCCTGCTTGTCGAGATAGCGGACCGAGACGGTCGTCAGACCCGCAGATTCACTCGTGGCGACACCATTCGGTGAAACGACGACGGAGAGGGCTGAGGAGTCGTACACGCACAACGAGGTGACGTCCCGTTGGGTGCCATCACTAAATTGGGCAATCGCCTTGATTTCCACTGGTGCCGCGTTCGCCGGCACGTTGGCGAACGCCGGGGTCACCTGCAGTTCCTGAATACGTGGTGCCGTGGTAACGTCGTTGGGCAGTCCGGCGGATATCCAGTCTCGCAGGATTTGGTATTCGGGAGAATCAGCCATCAGGCGGCGGCCACCTTCGTGTGGCACCTGCATAACGGGCTTAAGCAGCAGCAGGCTCTGATCGGGGTTCACCAAATCGACGCGCCGTCCCTCGAGGCTGCGCGTGAGTTCGCGGTAGTCAGCAGCGGGGCTTTGTCCTCGGAGCGAGAGTTTGAATCCCCCTTTGCCATGCTGGTTACCGTGACACGTCCCCTGATTGCATCCCGCACGCGAGAGGACTGCCATGACGTCGTTGCGAAACGAGACGGGTTCCGCGTTGGCCGTTCCGCACATCACGAGAGTCAAAACAATACAGAGGCGCATGGCGGGATGTTGTGGCAGGAGTAACTTACGAGGGAGGAATGATCACCCCATCGTAGCTGGATCAACAAACCAAGACCACGCTGCTCACTGTTGCCAATTGAAAGCCTCCGCCATCCCTCGTCCCCGAGGACGCAATCCTGGCAAGGATGGCCTTAAACCGCAGCGTCGGACGGTGTGAGGTGCTTGTCGATTTCGTTGGAAATGATCACACCGTAGTTCACGGCGCCGAGCCATCCGGACATGATGATGCCCACACTTCCAGCGTGGTACAGGCCGCCAATTTGCTCGGGGAGTGTTTGCGAGACTTTCAGACCTTCGAATTTTGTTCCGAAGCTCGCGCCTTCCATGTGCCTTGTGTAGTGCTGGAACGTGCGAGGCGTTGACGCCTCGATCCAGTCCATTTTCTCACGGATTCCCGGCACGTACTGGTCCAGACAATCGAGCGTTGTTTCGCACAGGTCTTTCTTGTCGGCCTGATACTGTTCCTCTGGCAGGTCGGCCCAGTCGCTGTAGTTGGCGTTGGTCGAGGAAACAATCAGCCAGCGGTCTGATCCGGGCCGGGTCTCTGGATAGTAGAACGAGAAGGTGCGGCTGCTGACGTTCTTCGAGAGCATGGCCTCGACGTCGAATCCGGAGTGCTCTGAGTGGAACAGCAAATCACCACAGTTTTCGAAGCCAACGCCGGGTTTCAAGCCAATATAAACCTGACAACTCGAGTTGTTCAGCCGCACGGCCTTCGCTTCTTCGACATAGGACTCGTCGAAGTTTTCCTCGCCAACCAGCTTGAAAATGGTGCTCTTCAAATTGGCGTTCGACAACACGGCCCCACAGGTAATGCGGCGTCCGTTCACATGCACGGCCTGCACGTGGCGGTCGGCATCGAGTTCAATTTTCTCGACGAGGCAACGAATCCGAATGTCGACACCGTTTCGCTGAAGTTCCTCTTTCATTTTGTTGACGAGAGCGTCGGTGCCGCCACGGAACGTGTAGACCCCTTTGCTCATGAAGTTGCTGAACACAATGCCGTACGTGATGGCAGGATCATCCAACGTCGACCCGTTAGCGTACGCAATGGGTTCCATCAGCAAACGCTGGACGTCTGTGCGTCCGGGGAAGAATTCCTCGAACAGTTCCCGGGTCGTTTTCGACTGGTCATCGTAAAAGTTCATCGACCGGGCGGTGGCGAAGAACTTATCAACCGTTTCGAACGGAATGCCGAATTCCTCCGTGATGATTTTCGTGAAATCCTCGCGAGTGAACGAGGTTTTCAGAGAGAACTGAGGATTCTCGAACCGCACGCCTTTCAACTGGACAATGCTGTCGGCAATTTCTTTTGTCCAGTACTTGCGGCACGACTTAATCATGCCGACGGGGAACCCGTGCAGCGAAATGTCAAAAATGTGGCCCCCACGACGCTTGAACCAGGTGGCCATTCCGCCCAACTGGTAGTGGTGCTCCAACAGCAAGACGGAGTATCCCTGTTTGGCCAGCACGTTGGCACCGGTGAGGCCAGCGAGGCCGGAACCAATGACAATGACATCGTAGTGCGACTTTGCACCTTTGAGAAAATCTTTAGACATGAACTTAACGTCGCGAAGGGGCGTGAAAAATCAGTAGCAATGCACCGCCTCAATGCGGAGCATCTCCAGAAAATGCCGGAGAACGGCATGCAGTGCGAATGCTACGAGTTCAGCGGGTTTCTGACCAGTTACTCCACAAACATCCGAATGCAAACGGGGTTAGGAACATTGATCCGATGCCCCGTTTCCTTCAGCACGCCGGTTTCCTGGTCAATTCGCAGCACCTCGATGACTCCATTGTCCTGGTTGGCGGCAACGAGAAACTTGCCGGTGGGGTCGATACCGAAATTCCGTGGCACTTTTCCGCCGGAAGAGTAATTTCCAATTCGGGTGAGTGATCCATCGTCTGCAATTGCGAAGGCGGCAATCGATCCATGCCCCCGGTTGGAGACGTACAGGAACTTGCCCGAGGGGTGCACCAGCGTTTCCGCGGTTGAGGCTCCCTTGCGATCGGCGTCGTCCGGGATGGTGGAAATGTACTGGAACGGGGTCAGCGTGCCGGCTGCGGCGTCGTACTTGAAGGCGGTTTCCACCAGCGTCATTTCGTTGTTCGTGTACGCAAACTTGCCGCTGGGATGAAATGCAAAGTGACGAGGTCCGCCACCGGGTTTCACCGAGGCATGAGGAGGATCATTTGGTGCTATAGTGCCGTTCTTCGCATCAAACCGGTAAACCAGAACTTGATCCAGCCCCAAGTCGGCGACGAAGGCAAACTTGTTGTCTAGTGAGAGGTTCACGGAGTGTGCGTGCGGTCCTTCCTGGCGACCAGGATCAACGCTGCTTCCTTCATGTTGAACGAAGGACGACGTTTCCTTCAGTGAGCCGTCCTCATTCACGGGCAACACCGAAACGCTTCCGCCGCCGTAGTTGGCGACCAGCACGTTACGGCCAGTAGCGTCTACCGAAACATGGCAGGGTGCTCCGCCTCGCGTTAACTGCGAATTTAGCGGCGTGAGCTTCCCTGTTGAGGAATCGATGCGAAACGCCGAGACACCACCATCACCACGTTTGGTTGACTTCGCGCCGGGAAAGTCGTTGACTTCGTTGACCGCGTAGAGGAAGTGATGCTGAGGATCAAACGCGACGAACGAGGGGTTTGTCAGCTTCGCAGCCAGAACTGGCTCAGTCGGCTTACCACTCTCCAGCGAGAGTTCGAAAGAGTAAACCCCTTCGCTGTCGCCCGTCGTATACGTCCCCACGTAAACACGTGCCGTTTCTTCGGCCTGCATAGGCGATCCTCCCAAACTGAGCGCACTCAGCACAGACAACAAACCAATCCACCGACGGCATTCGAGCGCACGTGACCAGAGCATACTTGGTTCCTTTGAACGAACTTCTGTAGATGACGGAACGACAGTGAACAGGAGCTACTTCAGCAAATTCTGAATACGAACAACCGCTTCTTCCACGTTGGCGCGGCTGTTGAACGCGCTCAGGCGGAAGTAACCTTCGCCCGACGCGCCGAAGCCGCTGCCGGGAGTTCCCACCAGATGTGCCTGGGTGAGCAGGTGATCGAAGAAGTCCCAGCTTGGCACACCGCCGGGTGTCTTCAGCCAAATGTACGGTGCGTTCTCGCCGCCAAAAACTTCAATGCCAGCAGCGGTCAGACCTTCACGCAGCAGCTTCGCGTTCTCCATGTAGAACTTCACGAGTTCCAAAGTCTGCTGCTGCCCCTCTGGCGTGTACACCGCTTCGGCTCCGCGCTGCACAATGTACGAAACGCCATTGAACTTGGTGCTGTGACGCCGACTCCAGACGGGATGCAGTGGCCGCTTCTCACCCGATTCCGTCGAGACCATGAGGTCCTTCGGAACGACAGTGAATGCACAGCGAGTCCCAGTGAATCCGGCATTCTTGCTGAAGCTGCGGAATTCGATGGCCACCGACCGGGCACCTTCGATTTCGTAAATGGTGAGTGGGATGGAGTCGTCCTGAACGAAGGCGCAGTAGGCGGCATCAAACAGAATCAGGCTGCCGTGTTGCTTCGCGTACGCCACCCATTCCACCAGTGTTTCGCGGCTGGCAACAGCACCGGTGGGATTGTTGGGATAGCAGAGGTAGACAATGTCCACTTTCTCTTTTGGAATCTCAGGAGTGAATCCGTTTTCGGCCACACACGGCAGGTACGTGAGACCTGCATAGCGTCCCTGCGCGTCAGCCGCTCCAGTCCGACCCGCCATGACATTCGTGTCCACATACACGGGATACACAGGGTCTTGGACAGCGACCGTGTTACCGAGGTCAAACACGTCGAGAATGTTTCCCGTGTCGCACTTGGAACCATCGGAGACGAAAATCTCATCGGCGTCGATGTGCACGCCGCGTGACTTGTAGTCGTTGTCGGCAATTGCGGTGCGGAGGAAGTCGTAACCCTGTTCCGGTCCGTATCCACGAAACGTCTCACGGTGAGCCATTTCGTCAACGGCTTTGTGCATCGCTTCGATGGTCGCGGGCACGAGTGGTTCGGTAACGTCGCCAATTCCCAGCCGAATGACTTTCGCGTCGGGATTCTCCGCACAGAATTTACTGACCCGGCGACCAATTTCCGGGAACAGGTAACCAGCTTTGAGTTTCAGGAAATTTTCGTTGACGCGTGCCATGAGACAACTGTTTTCTAATTCTTTGTGAGGGTAAATGACTGGTCAGAAACCGTAATCGCCGAAACGTTTTCCGTGCGAATGCCGGTATAGAGTCGCGGGCAGAACATTTCAATCCAACGCAGCGGAACAATCTAACCCGCCCGTTGCGATTCGCCAACAGACCGGAACTCGGCTTACTGCGGCTTCCCGGGACCAACAACGGGTTGAATCCAGGCGCGCTGGGGATCCCCCAGTTCGGAGGGATTCGGATGGGCCATTGACGAAGTAATTCGGGCGCGGACGTAGATTTCATTGCCATGGAAGGTGTATGTCGCTTTCGGACCTTCGACCGTCTCCAGGACTTCACCAATGGTGCCGTCGTACACCAGCGTCGCAGGAAGTTCGTCCCCGTCCTTGCCGACAACTGGCTTTCCTTCCGGATTGTATCCCTTTCGTGTTCCGATGAATTCGATGGTGTAGGTTTCATCACCCACGACGTCGACGTCAACACTCAACTCACGACTGGATGACTCCACTCGTTTCAGCGTGACTCCGCTACTGGAATAGAACTTTCCGTCCTCCATGGCTTCAACGAGTGTGGCGGGCGTCAATTCATTGGCCAGCACCATCACCCAGCCGCGGCCCGGTTCGCTGGCGCGACTCGGAATCTTGTGGTAGTTGTGTCCGTCATCCACAGCCAGGCCGTACATGACGGGCAAGTCGAGTTCGGCCAGTCGCTTGGTGAGTACGATGTCCCAAATCCGTTCGGTCGAGGCGTGCTGTCCGTCGCCCGAATTGTGAACTCCCGGGTGACCGTTGTAGACCTCAAAAAACTTCTCACCAACAATGGGAAACAAATCTTCCGCTGTCACGGCGTAGCCGAAGTTGGGATGGTTCAAATGCACGAACATCGGCTCGCCCGTCCGCTCCCGTAGTGCCCGTACGGCATCGACATTGTTCTGGATGACTTCGCGCACACTTTCACCACCACGTGGTGTGAGCAACTCAGGCACATTGTGGACATTCATATGAATGGGATGCCGGTGGAACTGGTCGCTGATTTCCTCCCCCTGGATGAGCAGAAACTCGTCGGCGCGGGCCAGTTTTTCCGACACTTCGGCAAAGGTACGCAAGCGTACCTGCAACACCTCCTCCTGTGTTCGTTCTTCGATCCAATCGGGGAACTTGGCCTTCAGCTTCTCATACGCTGGCTTGCCACCTTTGGTCTTATCAACGTCAACCCAGCGTTCCTTATTGGCAAGGACGTTGTGATCGGTGAAGACGAGGAAATCATAGTCGTGGTCGTCGTACCACGTGGCAATCATTTCGAGGTAGTCGTCTCCATCACTCCAGTGGGAGTGCGTATGCATATTCCCCTTGTACCAGTGAAGACTCGGCCCCGCCTCGAGAGGTTTTCCCTCTGCTGAGTCGACAGCCGAGGAAAGTACGATGGCAACGCCAAGTAGCGACGCCATGACGACGCCGAGAATTGGAAGATGTTTCATGAGAACTCGTGCTGATTAACTCAGTGGTTGCTGAAAGTGTTTTTCAGGATTCGGCCGGCGCTTCGACGTCGGCGGCGGCAACGCATGCCATGCCGTAGAACAGCCCCTGTAATTCGCAATGATTGCGGTATTCGGCAGGAATGAGTTCCGTTGTCGGATTATCCCACTCCACAATAATGGTCTGCTTGGCGCCACGACCGAGCACTTCCATGACGCGGCCGGCCCAACCGCCAATTTCGAGTGACTCGTACTCGGGCATCGTCGCGCCTGGTCGGATTCGCACCTGCATCCCTGGCTCGATTGCTGCTTTCTTCTTCGCCATTGTTTCCGTTCCCTACTGGATGACTCTACTCCCCCGCACTCGATCGCTCTCTCTGAATTGAGTGCCGAAACCGGGGGACGTCTCTTTCCGAAGGCGCGTCTTAGTCTAGGTGACTCAGGTCGCCGGGGCCAATTGGTTTGTCCTTGGTGATGACGTTTGGCCCCTTACCCGCCGTTTTCTCGTAAACACCATCGCCCGCCTTGACGTATTTCGTGAAGCCAAGTTCGCCCAGGCGTTTGTTGTCGTTCGTCCGCTTATGCATGGCACCTTCCGACCACGTTCCGCCAATGAACGGTGCCTGAATAATGCGGCGTACCGGTTCGCCGGTTTCGGGATGCTTCTCGAGTGGCGGATCGGAAATTCTTTGGACGCATTCGAAAACTTCTCCGCCCGTTCCATCTTCGCAGATGACTTCGTAGACATAAGTTGGCATATCATGATCCTCCCATCACATTCCGAATCCCACCGGAAACGGCAACGTGTCTACAATTGTTCTGGCGAGCCTGCTGTTTTTCAAGTTGCGCCGCCCCTCGAATGCAGAAGCGAACGAAATCATGCGTGTACTCCTGTTCGGTTGTGGCTACCTTGGCCAGCGACTCGCTACTCGGTTAACGAACGAAGGCCATCAGGTCTTTGCCGTGACTCGAAACCCGAGCCGGGCCGACGATTGGAAGAAGCTGGGCTGGGAAACCGTCGTGGCCAACGTCGTGGATACGGAATCGCTCCAAGCCCTCCCCGATGTCGACGTCTGCGTCTATGCCGTGGGCTATGACCGCAGCCAGCCACAATCGAAAGAGACGATTTACGTCGACGGAGTTCGCAACACGCTTCACGCCCTCGACGGACGTTGCAAACTCTTCGTATATGTTTCCAGCTCCAGCGTTTACGGCCAGGATGATGGTTCCGTCGTCGATGCCAACTCCGAATGCCAGCCACTGACCGAGAGTGGCCAGATTTGTCAGCGGGCAGAGCAAATTGTCAACCAGGCCCCCTTGCGAACCACAATCGTCAGACTCTCTGGCATTTACGGACCGAACCGACTGTTGACGAGAATTGATCAACTCAAGGCAGGCAAGCCACTTGGGGGACTCGCCGAGGCCTGGTTGAACCTTATTCATGTCGATGACGCTGCACACGTTTTGGCAACGTTGGCGACGAAACCGGGCACTGAAGCCTTACATCGCACCTACCTCCTCAGCGACCTTTCCCCCGTTCAACGCCAAGATTTCTACAAGCGACTTGCCGAACTGACGGATGCTCCTCTTCCAACCTTCGATACTTCACTTCCCACGCGTTCAGGCTTGGGCGGGCTTGGAAAGCAGTGCAGCTCGCGCGAGGTGCTGGCTGATACGGGTATCGAACTGATGTTTCCGTCGTGTGAATCGGGGCTCATCGATGCAGTCCATCGCACGCCTCAATCTCAGCAATGACGAGGAAGCCAGCTTGCGGCAAGCGAGTCACTTTGGTGACAACTCGCGGGGCTTGTGTCTTCAGATTGAGTGCCTCCAACGTTGGCCCAACTTCCCAGATCCGATGCGATCACAGTGTGTACTCAAACACAACACGAGAGACGCAATCCATTGAAACAAAAAGGATTGCAACAAATACCGATCCGCCAGTCCCCCTCCGGTTACACCATCCACCTGCTTGACAGCGGACTATTCCACCAACTACAAATCGGCTCGAAAGTAGTTGTCATATTTCGAGTTAGCAAATTGAAGTCACCACCGGCCATTAGAGTTGGCAGTGGAATTTGGACCTTGATTTGTAAAGGCAGTGCCGGTCACGAGGGAATGGGATCGGGAGTTCTCTGGCGAGGGAGTGTCGTTAGTACAAAGTTCCACGCTTGGGTCGGAAGATCACTCCATGGCCAAGAAGAAGACCACGGCAAAGGCCGCTCCAAAACGAGCTGCACGCCCTAAAACGCCTGTGACGAAAATCGTCCGTAAAAAGAAGACGGCCGCTCAGGTTGAGTCGCGTATTCGTTCCGTCGACAAGGAAATCGTCAAGCTGCTGAACGAGCGCATGACGTTGACGATGGGGCAACTGGAAGAGCTCACCGAACGTCGCGACGTCTGGTTCGATCCCAGCCTCGAACGTGAACTCTGGGATCGAATTGAAGCCCACAACAAGGGACCACTCAGCCGCGACGTCATTCGCAGTGTCTTCCGTGAAGTCCTCAGTGCCGCTCGCTGCCGCGTGAAGAAAGTTCGCGTTGCTTACCTCGGTCCAGCCTTCAGCTTCACACACCTGGCCTCACTCGAGAAATTTGGGAAGACGGCCGACCTCATTCCCGTCAACACCATTGCTTCGGTGTTTGAAGAAGTGAATCGTGGACACGCCGACTACGGAATTGTGCCCATCGAAAACAGCACCGACGGCCGGATTGTCGACACCCTCGACATGTTCACCCGTCTGCCACTGCGGATTTGTGGTGAAGTGCAAATGTCGATTCATCACAACCTGTTGTCTCGATCGGCCCGGAGTGAAATCACCGAGATTTACTCCAAGCCGCAAGCGCTTTCACAATGTCGCGACTGGCTCGCCCGTAACATGCCGCACGCCAAAACATACGACGTCACCAGCACGTCGACAGCGGCGGAGCTGGCCCGTAACAAGCCGGGGGTGGGAGCCATCGCAAGCCAGCAGGCAGCCGTGCAGTATGGACTTGATATCGTTGCTGAACGAATTGAGGACAACTCACACAACATTACCCGGTTCGCCATTATTGGTGATCAGGACACGAATCCAACCGGACGCGACCGCACTGCGTTGCTGCTGCAAATCCCACACACGCCCGGTTCACTTACTGAGAGCCTCACGGCGTTCAAGAACAACAAAATCAATCTGACGTGGATTGAGTCGTTCCCGCTGCGTGGACCTGAGTCCGGCTATTTGTTCTTCCTGGACTTCGAAGGACACTCCAAAGACCTGAAAATTCGCAAGGCGCTCGCCGCACTGGAAAAGAAAGCGGTGCGACTTGAAGTGTTGGGTTCGTATCCGCGCAGCGACGCTGTAGAATAGACGACGCCTGCGGCAGGCGTTTTAGCCTGCCGAGTTTTCGTCCCGTCGAACAAGGAACGCCCCATGTCAGGTGAACGCTCGCTGCGTGAATGTTGTCTGGCAGAGGTCGTCGGCACATTCCTGCTGATTTTCTTCGGCTGCGGTGCCGTCCATGTCGCCGTATTATTCGGCGGGCTGCAGGGCTTGTGGCAGGTCGGCATTGTGTGGGGACTCGCCATTATGCTGGCGATTTACACCATTGGCCACATCAGCGGTGCTCACATTAATCCCGCCATTACCATTGGGCTCGCATTCTGGGGACGCTTTCCACGAGGTCGAGTCGTCCCCTACATCCTGTACCAGTTCGTCGGAGCAATTCTTGCAGCCGTTGCGCTGTATGGGCTCTTCCAGGGACCGTTGGCCGATTTCGAAAAGGAACATGGCATTGTCCGTGGTGAACCGGAAAGTGTGCTGACCGCCATGTGCTATGGCGAGTATTACATGAATCCCGGTGGCTATGAGTTCGAAGAAGACGGAAAGGTCGATTCGAAAAAACTCGCACAACACCTGGAGCGAACATCGATGGCGACGGCCTTCCTGGCGGAGTTAATTGGGACAGCCATTCTGGCTTTTGTCGTTGTCAGTACCACGAGCACAGGGAACGAAGACGTCCCACATCGCCTGGCCCCGGTATTTATTGGACTCACAGTTGCCGCACTCATTTGTGTACTGGCACCGCTGACGCAGGCGTGTTTTAATCCCGCCCGTGACTTCGGACCAAGAATTGTCGCGGCACTTGCAGGTTGGGGACAGGCCGCCCTGCCGGGTCCTAATGGCGCGGGGATTGTCGTCGTCTACGCTTTTGCTCCAATTATTGGTTCCATCGTGGGAGTGGGTTTCGCCGCTCAACTGGTGAGCCACGATGTTGTGTTACCCAACCCAGAAGACAAAGAACTGGAGTAGCAGTTCCCGCCAACTCCTCAGTTTTCCTTTACTTTCCAACCGGGAGATTCCCTGAATGCTTCGAATGACCACGCCCCTCATACTGCTCGCACTTGCTCAAGTCAGCTTCGCCGCAGATCCCTTTGCCGCACCTGCTGAATCTGGCGAGATGGAACAATTGTTCAACGGAAAAGACCTCACCGGCTGGGATGGCGACGCGCGTCTCTGGTCCGTGAAAGATGGTGTCATCCACGGCGAGACCACGCCAGAAAATGCTGCCAACGGCAACACATTCCTCATTTGCCAGGGACAGGAACTGGGCGATTTCGAACTGCGACTGTCCTTTCGTGCTTCCGCCAGCAACAACTCGGGCATCCAGTATCGCTCGAAGCACATTACCGACGGCAAGCCACGCAACGAATGGGTGGTTCGTGGGTACCAACACGAAATCCGCAACGAAAACACTCTGCCGAACGTTTCAGGCTTCATTTACGACGAAGGAGGCAAGCGCGGCCGCATTTGCCTCGTCGGCGAAAAGGCTGCCTGGAATGATGGCAAGAAAGAAGTACAGGAAACGTTCATCGAAGGCGATGCGTACAAAGACATTTTCCATTTGGATGACTGGAATGAGGTCGTCATCATCGCCAAGGGGAACCACATCCAGCACTACACCAACGGCAAACTCGTGCTCGACTTCCAAGACGACGACGAGCACCTGCTCTCGTCAGGAATCCTGGCCCTGCAACTGCACGCTGGTAAGCCAATGTGGGTCGAGTTCAAAGACATCCGCATTAAGCACCTGAAGTAGGTCAATGACCTGCAAATTCACGAAAGATACAAACGCAGAGAGCGCCGAGGACGCGGAGGTCTGAGGCGTCTCTTTTCTTCTCTCCGTTCTCTGCGAACTCTGCGTTTAAAAAAAATCATGACTGAAGTGGTGATACAGACACTCCTGTCTGAGGCCGCGCGAGTGTCAACCATCTCAACCGCGGCGCAGCCGCCCTCAACCATCTCAACGCCTGCACGCTCAACGTCGTGCTACCAATTGACAGCGGCAGCTTCCGCATCTTCCAACTCAGGCAACCGCCGGCCGTAGCCGTGCTTCTCAATAAGCACCCGCGCCTTGGCCAGTTCGTCGCGGTCACGAAACAACCGGGCGCGGTGCAAATGCACATCCGCCAAATACAACGGCATCGGGCCCCGCTTGGCAATCTGCTCCGCTTCATCCAGCAACCGCTTCGCCTCGTCGGGTTGCTTGCCGAGCGTGGCGTAATACCACGCGGCAGTCAGCAGGGCTTTGGGGAGGTGATTCAGACTATTCGCCTTGCGGAAGGCGTTCAGGGAGGTGGTAACTTGTGTCACCAGTGTCTCGGGGACATCGCCGCTGAGCAATGCCCGGTAGAGTGCTGATCGGGCCAGCGTAATGTGGTCGAGGGCAATTGAAAGTAGTGGATATTTATCGTGATGCCACTCCAAAGTCTGCCTCGCGCGGTATTCGGCGTCGTCACACTGATTGTTGAACGTTGAAGGGAGGGCGTTGAAGACATGCAAACCCGGTGCGTGTCGCACTACCATTTGCCAAGCGGCTTGTTCGGTTGAGGCCAGCAGTAGGTCGACGTAGCGGAATCCCTGTACTGAATAGAGTATGGGATAACGGGATTGCCTCTTCTCTTGAAGCACCTCTGCTTCAGAGAAAAGTTGCCTAGCCTCATCAGTTGTGCCGGACTGATGCAGGGCATCCGCGGCAGTTGTACGATTTAGCATGCGTTGAAACTGGTCACCACTCTCGTCAGCAAATTTGACGGCAAGGCGGCCATGGGCGACCGCCTGTGTGAGTTGTCCTAACGTCAATTCCAACTCACTCAAGTTACTTGCACTCATTGCGACTCTTGTCGACTGATCGATTTGATCGGAATCTGTACTCACATTTTTGGTTGCTGACTCAGCGATTCTTACAGTAGCCCCCATCGGCTCCAAGGCCTCGCTTAGCCGTCCGAGTGCCCGAAGATTGAAAGCCGCAACAGCAAGCAGCCAGGCCTGATCGGATTCCTTGAGATTTAGTGAGACCTGTGACCAAGGGGTAGAAAAAAAGGCGGCGACGGCTCCGAGGTCAGTCCCAATCGCCCCGAGTCGGTATGTGCTGTAGAATCCATTATGCTCAGCCCCACGGAGAACGCGGTCGACGTAGACTTCGTGCAGCGCCTCCTGATGCCGTCCCGCGAGGCAGCCGTGGGTGACGGCTTCGTAGAGTGGTTGCAGGCCCTGCAGTGTGTCGGGCCGGTGTTCGGTGGTTTCGCACAAATGGTCGAACAGCCGGGAATGGGCTTCGCGGAACGCTTCGGGCTGCTCCTTCTTTAACTGCTCGGCGAAGTATTCGCGGACGAGGGGGTGGGCGTCGACGGAAGGTTGAAGGTCTTGGGGTGACGGTTGAGTGCGGGAAATGAGGTCGCGGTCGGCGAGGTCGTTGATGGCTATGTTCCAGTCGGTTTCATCCAGGTCGACGAGATTGTCCGTCAGTCCTTCAATGGCTGGCTTCGCACGAAGTGCGCCGAGACAGCCGGGGGAAATGGGTCGGTCAAACAGTCCCGTCAGCCGCAGGATGTCCAGTTCGATTTGCTCGACCGAACCCGCCGACTTCAGCCAGTTCTCATAGGCCAGCATGACCTTGAACGCCGAGCGTCCCTTTCGCTTGAGGTCGGCCTTTTTGAATCCGATTTCCTTGTAGTGTCGTATGTCCCTATCGGGATAAGCACGGGCGATGAATCTTCCCAAGAGCTGCAACGTCAGTGCATGGCCGCCAGCATCTTCCCAGGCTTCTTCGAGTTCCTTGTCCGTCCCCACCACCTGCAGGTGTCGCAGCAGCGAAATAGCCGCTTCCAGCAACAACTTGTCGAGCTTCTCTTCCTTTGTCGTCCCCACCGATTCAATGTTCGTTAAATGTTCCCGGGTGGTAATGACACACAGCCCGGGGTTCTCATTCGCCAAACTTTGAATGAGTGCTTCGAGGCCCTGGTCTTTCAGCCGGCCCGCCTGACCTGACTTATCAGTCACGGGATACTGCAGCGGCTCGATGCCGTCGAGTACCAGCAATGTGCGGTGCTGCCGCATCAACTTCGCCAGCCGTTCACCACGTTCCCAAGGGCCGCCCAACAGTGGGTTTTCATCACCGAAGAATTCCAGGGCTGTCTGGATAAACAAATCCGCCGAAGTCTGCCGCGACTCGCCCGTTCCCTGCGAATAAAACGACCAGTCAAAATACCGCTCAACGCCGGGCCATCCCCGCTTCGCAAAATGCTCACTCACCCAATGCGAAACCAGCGACGTCTTCCCCACCCCGCCCCACGCCACGAGCGTGTAAACATTGGTCCCATCATTCCAGACGGCATCCAACGCCGCCAGTTGCGTTTCACGACCGAAGAGAATGGTGGGAGCGTGCCGGAGAATTCGCGATGGAGCGATGTTGACTTGATCGCCGCCGGTTGATTTCAACTCGATGACATCGCGCCCGTCGAAACTCGCCGGGAGTTTGCAGTTGTCAATGCGAACCGGAATGATCGGTTTTCCCTTCGCCCGAGCAAACTGAACTTCTTTGTCGACCCAGTAAGACTGCACCGAGGCCTGCGACAAAATGACGACAAACGCGTCGCACTTCTGAATGCCTTCTTCAATCTTCGGCCAGAAGTATTCATCGGGCCGAATACTGTGACTGTCGTTGAAAACCTCGTCAAACCCGAGACTGCCGACAAGCTGCACAAACTCCTGCACGTAGCGGTCGTCTGGACTGCTGTGACTAATAAACGCCGACGCCATAAAGCCCTCACGAATTCGTGTGAACGGAATCCTTGGAGTGGATTGGCATTATAGCTTGAGCAGGTGTGGCAAAACTATTGAGTCGGTCAAGAATGCTTTGGCAACTGCTTCGCAAACAGACTTCAGTGGACGAGCGAGTCAGCCGGGGGGCAGAAATTACCGCCCCCCGACGACGCCCTAGTGCTGCGTCAGTCTTAAAAAGTCGGGTTGCGAAGATTGATTGAGGGATGAAGACTATGACAACGACAGGAGGTTGTCATGGTCAAAATATACATTGTTCGCCTCACGGATGAGGAACGGCAGGCACTGGATGGTGTCATCAAAAAGCTCAAGGGATCGGCGCAGAAGGTACGCCGTGCCCAAATTCTGCTGAAGGCCAACGCCGACGGACCGGCATGGACCGATGCTCGAATTGCCCAGACGTTCGATTGCCAAACTCGGACCATCGAAAAGCTGAGGAAGCGATTTGTGGAAGAAGGGTTTGACGTCGCACTTCATGGGAAAGCACGCTGCATGCCGCCTCGAGAGAAGATCCTGGATGGAGAACAGGAAGCCAAAGTCATTGCCCTCCCGCTCGGTCCGGCTCCGGAAGGTTGTGGTAACTGGTCGCTGAGACTGCTCGCAAATAAAATTGTGGAGTTGGAAATCGTCGATTCGATCAGCCATGAAACGGTGCGACAGACGCTCAAAAAAACGGCATAACGCAGCGAAAGATTCAGTACTGGGTCATCCCGCCGGAAGCCGACGCCGAGTTCGTTGCTCACATGGAAAACGTGTTGGCAACCTACGCACAACCGTACGATCCGAAGGTTCCTGTGCTTTGTATGGACGAACAGCCTGTGCAGTTGACCAAGGAGACACGCACGCCCATTCCAGCGACGAAGCAGCATGCTCGCCGCGTCGACTACGAATACGAACGAGCGGGAACGGCCTGTGTGTTCATGTTTACTGAACCCAAACGCGCTGTTCAGCGCATTGACACCCTGTCAGTGATCGGTGGGTTTCTCGACGGGTTGCAGATCTCCTTCGGCGTTGGACTCAATACGATCATCGGCGCGAGGGGGACGGGGAAAACTACTGCCGTTGAATTCATCGGATACGTCTTGGACTCGATGCCGAGCCGGGAACACGCGGCCGATGAATGGAAACGGATTGATACGCTCGTTAAACGCAATCTCGGGGGCGGACGGATCTGCGTTGGCATCCGTGCCCGCGATGGTTCGAAATACAATGTGACCCGGTCCGTCGGCGATGAACCCATCATCCTGGACTCCGAGAACCAGCCGGTCTTCGTCAGATCCGGGAGTTCATCCCCGGCCACAAAACCATGAAACATGACGGGACGGGATTTGGACTACTGACCGCTAGGAGGTACATCGAGGGACACGGCGGCTCGCTCGATCTTGACAGTCAGATTCAGGCCGGGACGAAAGTGAGGATCGTCCTGCCGATTGAAAGCACGGGAGAACCGCCAGAATGACTCTGCGCGCACTGATCGTTGATGACGATCCCAATATAGTAGATGTGGTTTCCGACATCGTGACGTCGCTCGGTCACGAACACGATTCGGCCTGCTGTCAGGACGATGTCCGTCAGCGGTTGGCGTAGCCTGCTTTGCAAGTTGGAATTCCGGTGAGAACTACGGCGACTGAACTACTGCTTACAATCCAATTTCCAAGGGATCGAGGATGAACGTAATCCATTCGGGGAGTTTTTCCCAATAATCCGGTGGCAGCGAATGAGTGTCCAGCCCCGGATATGAAATGTGTTTTACGTGAGCTTCCAACCTTTTGAGCTGGTCGGCATATTCCCGTGTGTTCCGAACGTTTCCAGGACGTTCCCCTGCATTGCAGGTCGCGACGAAACCTTGCCGAAAGTGGGCTGCGCCGGGCGAAAGCTGGCCAATGCGGGATTCGCTAAAACCTCCCGGGGACATAATGATGCCGCCTGCATACTTCTCCGGTTTAAAGGCCGCGATTTCGCCAGCCATTTTTCCAACTTGGGAAAAGCCAATCAGTACGAGCTTCCCTTTGGCAGGGACAAGTTGTCCTTCAACTTCTTTGAGACATGCGTCAATCCTGGCATCATCCCTGGTGACGTTCTCGGCCCATACAAAACTGGTCGGCCCCTTGGGGACCGAGCCGCTCACCCCCAGGAAGGCGACATGTAATTCGTCGGCGAATTCCTGATAATCATCGAAAATGAAGTGACTCGGGCGTGATCCCATACCGTGAAGTCCAATGACGACGGGAATGGCTTCCTTCCCATCGTAGCCTGTTGGCAGAATCAACACGGTCTCGGAAAGGTCACACGTTTCCCAATAGCGGTTGTACTGCTTCAGATAATTGTGGATTTTCTGCCAGCGCGAGTCAGCGCGTACCAACGTCAAATCAAAGTCTTCGCCGGCCCAGTCTGAGTCGACGCCTTCTTCTGCAGCGGCCTTTTGCAAGAAGTAGATTGCGGCATCCACCTGCCCTGCGAGTGAGTAATAGCAGGCGAGGTTGTACATTCCGTCAGGGCTCTCACCATTAATGACCGACCAGTGCTGCAATTGGGCACCAATGTCGTACTTTTTATCTGCCACGGCGGCCTGTGCCGACACCGCGAGCAACGCGGAGTTCATCGTTGAAAGATCAGCCTCGCCAAGCGTTTCCGAGGGATGTGGAGGTTCGGGCAAGTCAAATGGTGGCTCGGGCTTCTCGGTTGAACCTGGCGTGAACAGAGGGACCTCAGCGGAATCAACGGAATCATCCGATAAAACATTATCCGCCGGTCCCTGGTCTTTACATCCGAGGACACAGGTCAATGCGAAGACGCACAGCACGACAAGCGCCGTAGTGCCTCGGAGAAAACGAAAGCAACCTGCGAACATACGAAACTCTTTCGATTGGAATTACCCGTCACAAACTGAGCGAACCAACGATAGTGCTGATCGTGGTCGAGTCCGGTGCTTTCACCAGTTCAATCCCGCAAACACTAGACTGGCCGTAAGGGAAGCACAGTACGGTTTATGAGTTTAAATGTCCACAATGAAGCCACCGGTCGCAGCCCAGTCTACGGTGCTTCGGGAGTTTCTTCGTCAATCTTCGTCCACTCCGTGTTGAAGTAGATTCTTTGAATCGCGTTTTCGAGGACCCAGAATCGGAAGTCTCCGAAATTCGCGTCGTCCTCGTACTCACTCTTCTGGTCGTCGGCGAACTGAATTGTCAGTCGCGATAGTACGGGATCGGAATTTCCGGGCACATGCCCAAGAGTCTCTTCCGGACCGACTTCTTTCATGAGCGTCTCATAGAGAAGACACAAACGACCGTAATCAAACAGGTCGATCTTTCCAGAATACACGCCCAGTTTCTCCACCCCCGAAAGGCCGTGATACCTGGCTGTGCCGTCACGATGAAACTCAATTCTGTATCTCGTACCCGCTTTGAGATTGAGTAAATCTGGCGGCCCAAACTTCTGGAAGTGAAAGGCCTTGATGGGGAGAGATTGGCGAATTCGAACAGATTCGTCCTGTCGATAGGGCTGCCCCAGGAACGCATATATTCCACTAGGTTTTCCTTTCCAATTCGACTTGGGCTCGTCTCCCAGCGACAATGAACAATTGACGCAGACCAACACCAAATTCATGGCGAAGAAAACAAAAAACACATGACGAGACCTGCGCATTGTGCCTCTCCGAATGAAAGAAACTCAGGCTCGCCCTGTAGGCAAGCTGTCGAACGAGTCGAACTCAAGGATAACGCAAATCGCGACCGATTGACCACGGCTGCCCACCGTCTCCAAGGCCTCAGATTGTCTTGGACCCAGTGTATGGTATCCACACATGCGCATCATCAAATTCTACAAAGTATTCGGATGTTGGCAGCTGCTTCAGAAGCGATTTACTTGCGATGATTCCGCGAAATAAACCGTCGCGAATCTCTGCCGCCCAATAAGTGCTGAGTTCATCAACTTCAAGTAAAAAGTCAACGTCCCAGCCAACTAGCGCGAGCTGATAACCCGGTGCACCGCGAAGGCAATCATAGAGGAACGCACCAAGTCGAGTCAGTTGTGCGTCAGTAAGAGGAATCCGCTCGTCGGTTTCGTCAAGTGCGACACCGTAACCAACGTTCGCCGGCACAACGGACACTTGAAACCGCGTCGGGTTGGTGTAGGGGTATCCGGACACGAGTGGGGGGTGAATCGTGATTGTGTATCCGTCGATCTCTACCGGACGGATACGGTGTTCGAGCCACTTGCAGCAGCGACGTGCCGCGTCTTCGTCTTCTGAGAAGTCAGCTACAAGCTCAAATACAACAGCCATCAGGATTCCGTTTTAGGGAATGACCAATCGTTAAAGGGAAGAACTTCTTGTGTACAACGTCCGATACAACGGGGATCCTCCGCGAGACACAAGAACATCCCATATGGCTATCACATGCATCTGGGTTCGTTAAACATTCTGGTAGCGCCGAGTACGACTCTCTCCTGCATTACACGCACATCAATTCATTCGATCTGCAATTTCTACTACGCAGCACGCGTCGTATGGATTTCACCATTCTCGCCGACTTCTTCGAAGCGGACGGACATGCGTTTGGAGACGCCGGCCTGTTCCATGGTGACGCCATAGAGGACGTTGGCGGCGGTCATGGTGCGTTTGCGGTGCGTGATGACGACGAACTGCGTCATGTTGACGAATTCTTTGAGCACGGCGGCGTAGCGGTCGACGTTGGCATCATCGAGGGCGGCGTCCACTTCGTCCAGCACGCAGTAGGGGCTCGGCTTGCTTTTGAACATGGCGAACAGCAGGGCCACGGCGGTCATGGTTTTTTCACCACCGCTCAGCAGTGAGATGCTACGCAATTCCTTACCCGGCGGACGGGCCACAATGTCGATTCCACAGTCGAGTACGTCCTCCGCGTCTTCCAGGATGATGTCGGCATCACCCCCACCAAACAGTTTGCGGAACAGTTCGATGAAGTTGACCCGGATGACTTCGAACGTGTCGAGGAAAATCCGTTCACTTTCCGCGTTAATGCGGCCAATAATGGTCTCCAGCGCGTACTTCGCTTCTTCCAGGTCCTGCAACTGGGTGGCGAGCCGCGTGTAGCGTTCTTCCACTTCAGTCAATGTGTCGAGTGCGTCGGTGTTCACGTGGCCGAGTGCCTTCAGGCGGCGGCGGAGTTTCTCCACCGCTGCTTCCAGTTCGCCCCGTACTTCCTCATAGGGGTTGGAGCTCTCCAACTCCTCCCAAGTGAGCCCCTCGTTGTCTTCCCGCAACTGTTCCAGATAAACGCGGTACGCCGAGACGTCACTTGTCGCCAGTTCCTGCACCGTGACCTGATACTCCTCCTGAATGCGGGAGTCGAGCACCTGGATTTGCTGTTTGATATCTCGCAGATCGATTTCGATTTCGTGCCGTGCCTCAGCGAGTCGGCGTGATTGTGTCTGCAGTTCGTTCTTGCGTCGAGACGCAACAGTGCGGCTGGCCAACAGAGTTTGTCGCACACCGGCGCGGCCACGCATTTCTCCGTCGACGCGTTCGACTTCCACAAGGTGAATTGCCGAGTCCGCACGCGCTCTCAGGATTTGCAGTTCGGCTCGTGAGAGTGCGGCCTGCGACTCCTTCAACTGGTCGTCGACTTCGGACAACTGTGCCTGACGCGTGCGCTGAACTTCTTCCAGTTGGGTCTGCGATTCCGTGAGTCCGCGCAGTCGTTCCTCCAGTTTGATGAGAGAAACCTGCTCTGTCCGAATGATCGACTGTGCGTCGGCCAGAATGGATTCCGTTTCCTGGAGCTCGGCCTCTTCGCTTTCCACCTGCTGTGACCACGACGCAATTTCGGCGTCGAGCGTTTCGAGGTTTCCTTCCAGCTCTAAGACGGACGCTTCCAGTTCTTCGCGTCTGGCGAAAATCGATTCGACGGTGCGGAACTGTTCGGCATAGGAACGATCGAGGCGTTCGACTTCACGATCCTGTCCCGTGAGCTGGGTGGCACACTCTGTGACCAGCAGTGATTTGGTCCGCAGCTCTTCGGCCACTTCGTCGATGCGGTCATCATGCGTTGTCAAAGTTTCGAGCAGGATTTCCTTTCGGTCCTGACACGACTCTATTCCCCGCTCGATTTGATGAATTTCATTGCGGAGCTGACGCAATTCACTTTTGCGGGAGACAATGGAGGACTCATGCGGCATGGTCCCCAGAAAGACTTTGCCGTCGGCAGTCAGCAGTTCCCCTTCCTGGGTCACGAACTGACAAGGCTCCGTCAGTTCACTCATGAGCGCGCGGGCGACATCGAGCCCATCGACAATCCAGGTGTCTCCCAGGATACGACGTGCGAGTCCGGCGGCACCTTCGAACTCTGCGACGACTTCATCTGCGCGTGCGATGACTCCCGGCCGCCCCGTTAAATCAAGACGCGACATTCGAGGTGCAGATTTTCGTTGCACGCCAGCATCCGTGTGCTCGACGATCGCACCCTCTTCCTGCAATGAGAGGAATCCGACACGACCTTCTACGGCCGCAGGTCCGCGCTGCAGATAGTCGAGCAAGGGGCCGAGACTCTTGATGGCGACGAGCTGTGCGCGGCTGCCGAGTGCGACTTCGACCACCGGAGCCCATTCGAGCGGGACATCCAGCAAGTCGCGGACGAGTCCAATGACGCCGTTCCAGGGGGGATAACGCGAAGACTTGGCACGCTTCAGGATGTCCCGGACGCCAATGGCAATGCCTTCCTGGCGACTTTCGAGTTCGTCAAGAATCGACAAACGCGCCTGCAGGGCACTGCGTCGTTCCCGCAATTCGACCAGCAATGTATCCGCCTGCGACTGTTGACCCAGCAACGAATTGCGGTCGGCGGCGAGTCGCTCGTGCTGTTCCTTCGCTTCACGACAGGAAGATTCGGCTTCATGCAATGCCTGACGCCGGGTTTGTCGTTCCGCACTGGCCTGCTGGAGATTTCGTTCGACCTGTTCCAGTTTGAGTTGCGCTTCGCCTTCGCTCTGGATGGTTCCGTCGAGCTGCGATTTGCCGGTTATCAACTTTTCCTGCAGCGTACCGCGATGTTGCTGCTTCTCTTTGAACTCGTTGCGGCGTTTCGCGATGTCACTCCGGCGTTCTCCCACCTGCTTGTTCAGCAGGGAGAATTCCGCCTCTTTGGCCGAAACGGCTTCACGGGCTTTGGCGAACTCATGTTCCAGTTGGGTCAGCAATTCGCGGCTTTGGTCCCGCTGGTTTACGGCACTGTGAATCTCAACCAGCAGGCGACTCCGTCGCGTCCGTAAACGCGAGACCTCGACTGTAATTTCATTGCAGCGCACGGTCTGGTGTCGCACGGTCGACTCCAGCGATGCCATTCGTTCACGCTCAACCGCACCGGCCCGTTGCAGTTCGCGAAGTTCCGACTCCAGTGCCTGCAATTCGTTGTCAGCCGCTTCCTGTTCACGCTCGACCCGCTGCATCGATTCGTCGAGCGAATGGAGAGTTGTATTCGCTTCGGCGAATTCCAGTTCACGTTGTTTGAGACGCTGGTTGAATCTGGCAAATTCATCTGCGGCCAAACCGGTCCACAGTTCGCGGAGCTCTTCGGTAATTTCGCGATACTTGGTCGCTTTTCCCGCCTGCGACTGTACCGAGTGCCACTGGGCTTCGGCGTGCGTGACGATGTCACGAAAGCGAACGAGGTTTTGTTCCACACGTTCGAGGCGACGCTCGGCTTCGACGCGACGCGATTTGAATTTGCTGATGCCTGCCGCTTCTTCGAACACCACGCGCCGCGTGGTGGGATTCGCCTGCAGAATTTGATCAACACGGCCCTGCTCGATAATGCTGTACGCAGCGGTTCCGGCCCCGGTTCCCATGAACAGGTCTTTGACGTCCTTGAGTCGCACCACGGCCTGATTCAGCAGATATTCCGAATCGCCGCTGCGGTACAGGCGTCGTCCAATTTGGACTTCGGTCGATTCCGAGGGAAACAGGCCCGTGGAGTTGTCGAATGTCAGTGTCGCTTCAGCGAAGCCACTCGGCTTTCGCCCGGCCGAGCCGTTGAAAATGACGTCCAGCATGTCCTTGCCGCGCAGGCTCTTGGCGCTCTGGTCGCCCAGAATCCATTTGATGGCGTCAACGACGTTACTCTTACCACTGCCGTTGGGACCAACGACACAAGTCACGCCAGAATCGAACTCAAAGCGAGTTCGATCCGCGAAGCTCTTGAATCCAAAAACTTCCAGGGACTTGAGCATGAAGAATGCTGTTCGGGTGGGAATAACTCAGCGATGGCGGGAGAAATACCAGCCATCGCTACTGAATTTGAGAGTAAAGTTGAAGCGGGAAGTGTGGGGCTAGATCTCATCCACATCGATTCCGATGGTTGCCTCCTCTTCGACTTCCTCGGTGTCTGATTTCTCTTTTTCTGGTGGGACGTAATCCGTGACGGGCTTCTGATCTTCCGCGTCGAAAATCGTGGGCATGAGTCCATCGGTTCCGACATTAATGGCTCGCAGCGTCTCACGGTCATGTTCGAGGTCTTCGGCAGGCCGTTCGTATCGCCGTCCGGCTCGCGGCATTTCGTCGATTGCGATTTTGCCAGCGAGGTTATGCTGCTCCTCGGCCTGGACCAGCATTTGGGCGATTTCGGGATAGCCCGCTCCCAGGTCCGAGGCCGCCATAATGATATCCACGACGCGCGGCGAGACTTCTCGCACCTGTGTTCTCTCACCAGGGGCAATTCGTTTGACGAGAACTTTGTCCCCTTGCGTGGAGCCTTGAATCATGACGTGACTACCAGCTCGCAAGTACAGCGGCATTTGCAGTTCCTGGTTGGCTCCGAAGACAACAATTTCCGCCTTCTTGTGACGCGTCAGGTGGATGAGAGGTTCACCTTCAACATCGACAGGATGCAATGTGAATCCACCGGGCAGTTGCGGCCGTCCCTGATCGTCGAGCGACTTGGCCTCTGGCGTGTAATTCGCAAATCCTTCCGGCATCATGACTGCTGCAATGGCATAGTCATTGGGGGCAATTGTGGACAACGCACGGAATGCTCCGTAACGCGTTTCGACGCTCTCATGCGACAACAGTTCGCGAAGGGCCTCCGCCGATGAGCCGTTTTCGAGGGTTGCCAAAGCGGCCAGTGCGAAGACGCGGAATGCCGGTTCGGTAGCTGCTGCTTCCTTCAACTCGGGAACGCCGTCAGACTTGCCAAGATATGCGAGTGCGACCGCTGAATGAAAACGTGCTTCGAGTGAGCTGGCTCCCAGTCCCGTCTTTAGGATAGGAATTGCCTCTGTACCAATGGCCTCCAGTTGGAGAGCCGCGAGTTCTGCTGTGGGGCCGAGTCGAATTTCCTGACCGAGTTGCTGCATGCGTAAATGCTTCTCCACAGGAGTTTCAGACAGGATCATGTTGCGGACCACCTGCAGGTAACGCGGATAGTTGTCGCGATACCGTTCGTGGACCTTAAGCTGCAGAATGGTGTGGTTCTGGGCTTTCGCGAGAGGCTGTTGGATTCCGTGCTTGTCGAAGTCGTGAAAACGTCGACCAATACGACTGGCCAACTGAGACGACATTCGCACGGTACGGTATTCGTTGCGGATGCCCACAGTAAGCAGGCGGTCATCCCCAACGAAAATCGCTCCGCCGGGGATGATCCCCCGACGCAGACCACGGCCTTCTTCGTCACCTTCGCCGAGCGCCTCCACCATGACGTGTCCACGGCTGATGGCCAGGTCGTGACCTTCCCGCACTTGACCGCCCAACAACTCGTGTACAGTCATGTGAGTGGGCATGAGAAAGCCGCCGGCCAGACTCTTGGCTTCGCTGCCGTCGGGCAGTTGGACCTGCACGTCCACCTTCTCCCCCTTCCGGATGATGGGGGGCAAATACGCAGTCACAATGACCAATGCCGTCTCTGACGAAGCCAGATACGTTTGTGGGTCTTCAATTTCCTGAATGCGCAGCTCCGACAGTAACTCGCGACGATAAGGTGATTCAGGCGGATTCTCGCCTGTCCCATCCAGGCGGTTCACGAGGCCGATTCCCTGGACCTTGATGTAACCCAGTGTCGAGTCAGCGATTTTGATGTAATCACCCACAAAGCGGGGTTGACCTTCTTCACCACGCAGGGCGGATCGCACGTTGTTTCGACGCTCCTTCTCCTGATCATAAAACGGGTTAAGGTTTTTGATGGAGCTGAATGTCAAGGGAGTCGAGCACCCCGGAACGAGCAGCGCGGTGAGCGCGAATGCTGCGACGAAACCGAAGAGAGTGACGCGATGGGACCGAAGACGAAGCATAGATTTCTCCATGCGCCACCGCTCCACAGGACGTGGAAGGGCAACCGGCGCGAGAAATTCCGGGTGGAAATGGGAAAGGATTGGGAAAATACGGTCGAGTTTTCTCAAGCGTCAATAGGGTGTCGACCGAGGGGAACCGCCGGAGCAAACGGTCGGCAGAATGTGCGTCTATGAGACCCCGCCTCCTTCCTGGACTCTCCGTTTTGCCATTCCCCCGTAGACGCTGAACCTCCGCTGTTCGTCGAGTATGGGATTTTGGGACGGGCCGGAATACACTACTGAGATGCGGACCATCCGCATTCTCCGTCCCTCCAACTGTGAGTCCCGCCATGTTGTCGAATTTCCCGGTCGAAGGTCAGCAGTCTTATGATGACACGACATTTCCGTTTGTGATCAACGGGGCAAATCACCCCGAAGCGGTCGGACGGTTCGGAGAATGGGTAAGTGAGTATCGCGATGAACTTCTCGATCTAATGACGAAACATGGTGCTGTGCTCCTTCGCGGATTCCCCGTCGATGGCATCCCGGACTTTGATACGTGTGTCACCGCGCTGGGACTGGAAAACTTTCCCTACAAGAAGTCGCTCTCAAATGCGGTCCGCGTCAACAAGACAGAGCGGGTCTTCACTGCGAATGAGGCGCCGTCAACTGCGCAGATTTTGTTCCACCATGAAATGGCTCAGACGCCGCTGTTTCCAGAACACATTATGTTCTACTGTGAAAAGCCGGCTGATGCAGGTGGCGCGACTCCCATTTGCCGTTCCGATGTTCTCTATGACCGTTTGAAAGCAGAGTGTCCCGAGTTCCTGCAGAAGTGCGAAGACGCGGGACTCAAGTACACCAACGTCATGCCCTCAGACAACGACGCCCAGTCCGGCCTGGGACGAAGCTGGAGGAGCACACTCGGCGTGGAGACTAAAGAGGAAGCAGAAGGACGCCTGCGGGATCTTGGTTACTCGTGGGAATGGCAGGAAGATGGTTGCCTGAAAGCGACGACACCACAACTTCCCGCAGTCATGGAAATCTCACCGGGTCGTTCGACGTTCTTCAACCAAATCATTGCCGCATACTGTGGCTGGAAAGACGAACGGAACGATCCCTCCAAGGCCATCCGACATGGTGATGAAACCCCGTTGGATGCCGCCGCCGTACTGCGTTGTGCGGAAATTGCGGAAGAGATCGCATTCGACGTTCCGTGGCAGGCGGGCGACATTGCCCTCATCGACAACCGGATTGCCATGCACGCCCGACGTCCATTTAAGGGAAGTCGGAAAGTTCTGGCCTCCCTGGGAACCATGCGGCGGCAAAGTTTTGTATCTTCCTGACCGTTCATCTACAGGTTCGTTCCGCACTTCGCCCGCCGCGGGCTCGTCTCATGCAAGTTACCATTACTGCCGTTGGTCCCGATAATCGTGGCCTTGCCGATCCCATTATTCACCTCGTGACGGGAGCAGGCGCCAATATCCACGAAATCCAAATGTACGACCGCGACTCCGAGCAGCTCTTCGCGATGCTCATTCGGATTGAATGGTCAAGTTCCACAACCATTGCCGACTTGCGGGCCGAACTTGAAGCCATTGGTCAGCAGAAGGGACTGAGCGTGCGGGTCTGGAGTCGTGAGGAACAGCAGCATGTGCCGCGTGTGGCTTTGTGTACGACCTATCGGAGTGAACCGGCGCGCGCTGTACTTGAAGGAGTACAATCGGAAATACTCAACGCCAGCGTGCCCGTCATCATCGGAAACAGAAACGCTTGTGCCGGGTTGGCAGAGGAGTTTGATGTCGAGTTCCACAACATTGGAGACGCGGCAGGGAATCCCGACAATCGCCGACTCGTGACGTTATTGGACGAGTACGACATCGACTACGTGGTTCTGGCCCGTTACATGCGTGTGCTGCCGGCGCAGGTTTGCTGGGAATTCGCCGGAGGGCGCATTATCAATTTGCACCACGGACTGCTCCCCCCTTTTCCGGGATTCCGTCCCTATCAGGATGCGTACACCCACAACATGCTGACGTATGGGGCGACCATTCACTTCATCGTCCCTGAACTGGATGCTGGCAACCAGATTATTCATCAAAACACATTCACTGTATTCCCGGGCACACCACTCGAAGACATCGTGAAGGTGGGTGAAACCGAGCACGAACCGGAATGCCTCGTTGAAGGCTTGCGCCGCGTACTCGACCGCGAAGTGGAATTGCACTTCCATCGTGTGGTACGGGTGAACAAGTCGTAGGTGTCAGAACTTGATTGTAGGGTGGGTGGAGTCCGCGTCATCCAGAACGGTGTATGACGGAAGTCTTCCTATGCAAAAAGCAGCACGACGTTTCGGTGACGCACTCGCGGACGTAACCCACCATAATGCGGCTGCCTTTCGCACACACCCGGCAAATGCTTCAGGGCCTTTATTCACTCTTCCTCTGGCCAGTAATCAATCGGCGTGAGCGCCTTGGGCAAATACAGGGGATGGCTTGGGAAGCCTTCCTTGGTCTGCCGCAGGCAAGTGACGTGATGGCCTTCGAGAAGCTCCCGCATTTGCTGATGTCGATCTGCGAGCTTCGAGTGCGTCCCCCAGCAACAGACGACAGTCTTCGCGTGCTTGACCCCCAATTTGATGTACGTGTTGTTCAGCGAACCGGTGGGATCGTCCACCTGTTTGAGACCTTTGGGATCGGTGCTGCGAAGGCCGAAAATGTTGAGCATAATGAACCCGCCATACCCCCAGTCATGGGCGTAAATCTGACAGCGGTTGACGGTGGGGTCGTTCTGCAATTCCGTCGCCGTCGAGGGATTCAGGCCGATGAACGCGACGACATCAGCAGCGGAACGAGCATCCCACGTGCGCTGCAGAAAGAAACGGTACTTCTCCGTTTCATCATACACCGCGACAGATTCCATTCCGCCGACAGCATGCTTCCGCACCACGACACCGGAACGCTCCAGTTTCAGCTTCTTTGCCATCGCAATTGCCTCCCTGCGAAATCAGTCTAAGCCGAAGGAAACGCGTAGCCTTCGCGGCGGCCGTAGGTGTATTCCAGCCAGCCGTTGGCGGTGTCGTTGTCGACGAATCGCCATGCCTGCGGGTCCCACTTGAGGGACTTGCCGCCCAGTTCTTCGCCGTGTCGGTAGGCCAGGTTGCCGAGATGGCATACGGCCGCAGTTCGGGCTCCGGTTTCGATGGGGCAGTTCGGCTGCTCGCGAGTTTTGATGCAGTTCACCCAATCCTGACGATGCCCGCCATGGCCGCCGCCGGGCGATTTGTAGAGGTGGATTTCATCATCGCCAATCGGCGTTTGGATGATTTCACCCGGTGTGCTTTCCAGCTTGCCGCGGTTCACGCGGACTTCACCATCTTCGCCGACGAACTCGACGCCGAACGTGCCGCCGTGAATAACCTCGACGCCATTGGCATAACGGAAGCGAACGCCATGGCCCGACTTCGGATCTTCCGGCGGAATGACTTCGACGGGGCCGGACTTGTCCATGCCGAGTCCCCATTGCGCGATGTCGAAGTGGTGGGCGCCCCAGTCGGTCATGCCGCCACCACCGTACTCGCTGTAATTCCGCCACGCGGGGAAATGGTCATGCATCCCACGAGGACTGAGGACCGAACTGTAGTCACGCACGGGAGCCGGACCGAGCCAGCGGTCCCAGTCGAGGCCCGGTTCCATTTCTTCACCGGCGAGATCACACGGCTTCGGCGGTCCGCCGACATTGACGCGAACTTCCTTTAGCTTGCCAATGTGACCATTCCGCACCAGTTCACAGGCGTAGCGGAAGTTGTTGTCCGAGCGTTGTTGTGAACCAGTCTGAAACACAATCTTGGATGCATTCACCGCCTCAACAACGGCCTGGCATTCCATAATGGTGTTGCAGAGCGGCTTCTCGCAGTAGATATCTTTTCCTGCTTTGCACGCATCCATAATGATGGTGCCGTGCCAGTGGTCGGGAGTGGCAATGGCCACGGCATCAATGTCATCTCGGGCCAGCAGTTCGCGATAGTCAACGTAGCTCTGACAATCACCACTGCCGTTGGCTTCATCGACACGCTTCTTCCCGGAGTCGCGACGGGTGCGGTCGACATCACACACGGCGACGACTTGCAGTTCCGGCATTTTGACAAAGTGCGGCAAATGCGAGCCGAACATCATTTTGCCAATGCCGATCAGACCGATGTTAATCCGTTCATTCGCCGCCGCTTTCGTGTCATCCCCGAGTGCCCGGCTCGAAACAATCAGCGGCACGGCCAAGGAAGCAGAAGCACCCTGCAGGAACCGACGACGCGAAACAGAATGGGAATGCGAATTCATAGCGAATGACTCCTGCTGACGGACAGACCGGGCGACGAAATGAACAGTGACAATACTCAAGCAGAGCGGGAATTGCCATGACGTCGGCGAACCTGACTGAGCGTTCTGTACGACTCAATGTTCACGCATTCAGCGAACCAGTGTGGCATTGCTGTCTATTTCTTGTACAATGCGGGCGGGGTTGCACCGTGAAGCAGCCTCAGCATTGGACCAGAGGGTTGTGCCTTCGCAGAATTGAAAGCTCATTATGAGTGACCTGCTGCGAGTACTGCTGATTGACGACGACGAGGACAGTGCCCCACTCACTCGTGGAATGCTCTCGCGAGTTGTCGGTCTGAACTTTGATGTGGAATGGGCGCCCGACTTCGAGATGGGGTTGGAGCGATTGCTGTCAAACGCTCATGACGTGTGCCTTGTAAGTTGTGATGGTCGTGATTGGCGGGGATTTTTGGGAGAATTTGTTCGCCTGAAAGTGGCGGCCCAAAAGGAACAGGAGATGGCCTGGCAGGGACATCTCCTGGGGAGAATGGAGTTCGTTCTGTGCCCTGATCGCGATTTGATGATCGACGCGGAGCTGGGAACACATTCTCTCGTCTTCTGGGTCATCCCGTACAGTCGCCAGAGCACGACACGTTGTCGGAGCTCGTTTCCACAAGGCAGGGAGATCATGAAGACCACACCAGTTTACCTCGGAATTGACGTTTCGAAAAGAACGTTGCACCTCGCCACCACGGAGAAGTTTCTCGACAAGTTCGACAACTTGCCCGCGGGGCATGAACAGCTCATCGCAATGGTGCGAAAATTCCCCCATGCCATCGTTGTCATGGAAGCCTCAGGCGGATACGAACGACTCGTAACAGAAGCCCTACAAGCGGCTGAAGTGCCAGTCGCCGTCGTACAGCCATCATGCGTTCGCTTCTTCGCCAAGAGCGTCAACATGCTGGCGAAGACCGACAAAATCGACGCCCGATTCATCGCGAAGTTTGGAACCGCAACACAACCGGCACTCACGCCGAAAACACCAGAAAACACTCGCAAATTGCGAGCACTGAGCGATCGCCGACAACAGGTCGTGGAAGATCGTGTCCGCGAAATGGCTCGCCTGGAGGCGTGTGCTGATGCTGAAGTCGCGGCCTGCATTCGCGACAGTATTGAGTCCTTGAACACCGTCGAACGCAATCTTGATGAACAAATCGAACGACTCATCCAGACTGATGCCGAGTTTCAGAAAAAGGCCCAGATCTTGTCGTCCCAGAAAGGCGTGGGGCAGAAGACGGTGAACGTTCTGCTGTCGCATTTCCCCGAACTCGGAACACTCACGCGCGGTCAAGCCGCTGCCCTGGCCGGCCTGGCTCCCCACGCCCGAGAATCAGGCAACTGGTGCGGTCGACGAAGAATCTACGGAGGCCGAGCGGCTGCCCGATGTGCGCTCTATATGGCCGCAAAAACCGCCGCCCGCTGGTGTCCAGTCATCAGCGCGTTCTACCAACGCCTGCGTCAGCGCGGTAAACCGTACAACGTTGCAATCATCGCCTGCGCCCGAAAAATGCTCGTTCACCTCAACACACAACTGAAACCAGAAAATCGAAAATCCCCGCCAATCACGACCATCGCAACTTGACAAAACAACACAGTCGCTCCTCGATTACCGTCTCGGTGCACGCGATGGTTTGCAACTGTTGCGTGAAGCCATAACGAAAGGTTGCCGCGTCCCCATTATTTTGGTGACTGGACAGTCGGATGCAGCTGTTGATCAGCAAGCTTTGCAAGCGGGAGCGACAGATTACTTATCCAAAGCCGATCTCAATGGTTCCAATTTGGCGAGGAGCATTCGATTTGCCATTGATCGACGGCAGGGCGAGGATCAGCGTCGGGCTGTGACGTCGGAATTAAGTGCGCTCGTGCAGCACGTCGCCGCGGGAATTTGGTATTTGGACACTAATCATTGCATTCAGTCGATTATTGGTCAGTGCCCATTGGGGAACGGCGCGTTTAACGAACAGTCGGTGGGACGTCCGTTCGCGGAAATTGTCCCGCAGGGCTATGAAATTGTGAATGCTCATCGGGCCGCGCTGAACGGCGAGTCGACCACACTCGACTTCACGGCCGATCGTCACACGTTTCACATTCGCATTGAACCGTATCGCAATGAGCATAACATCATTCTCGGCTCGATTGGTGTCGCGATCGATGTCACGAGCAGTCGCTATCTGGAAAGTGGTCTCACCGACGCCAGAAAAATTCAGCAGCGTTTGTTTCCGTCGATGGCTCCCGTTGTGGCCGGATTTGACATTGCCGGATACTGCCGCCCCGCCGATGCCGTGGGTGGCGATTACTACGACTTCCTCACCTTGAGCGATGGAAGTCTCGGTGTGGTCATTGCCGATGTGAGTCGTCACGGCTTTCCGTCGGCACTCATTATGTCCAGTTTGCGCCGTACCATTCGCACTCTTGCTGCGGCCACGTCGGTCCCCGGTGAAATCCTCGAAGCCGCCAACACGGTCATTTACGAAGATACTCCCGACGAGTGGTTCGTGACGGGCATGTTGGCCAGTATCGACACCCAGAATCGCTCGCTCACAATAAGCGGAGCCGGGCACGAAGCGTATTTGTTCGACGTTGATGGCAGTGTCACTCGATTGTCTGCCAACGGACTTCCACTTGGAATGATTGATAACAACGCGTTGACCACCAGCGGGCCCATCAGCCTCATTTCGGGTCAGTTACTGCTGCTGACGACCGATGGGATTCACGAGCATCACAGTGAGGATGGTCCACTGTTCGGTCTGCCTCGGGTCTGGGATGTCGTGGCCTCGTTGCAGGAGAAATCGGCAACCGAAATTCTTGACGGACTGTTTCAGGCGGCGCTTTCATATGAAGGAGGATTCGAACCGGCGGACGACATGACCGCCGTCGTTGTGAAAGTGACGTAACACCAGAAACAGGGAGTCAGAAGCATGTAACGTTGCGTTTCTGAGATTTTAATGATGAGGCGACGAGCACAATCCAAAGCATCTGACGAGAGACAGCCATGTGGAACTGGGCGAAGCAGCTGATGACGCAAATCGGCTTGAATGGTAAGGCCCAAACAATCCAGTCGCATCAGTCGAATACGCGTCCTCATTCCAGGGAGCCCAGCGCCGCCGAGCAGCAGTTCCATGCGACCATTGAGTGTTCGCCGACGGCCATTCTGATGATCAACCATCAGGGAACCATTGTTCTGGTCAACGAAGAGACTGAGCGACTGTTTGGTTATACACGGGAGGAGTTGCTCGGTGAATCGGTCGACATGCTTGTGCCACAACGATTCCGCCAACGCCACACCCAATACCGGGCCGATTACTTTCTCTCACCCGAAGCGCGGCGTATGGGGAGCGGCCGAGAACTCTTTGGTTTACGAAAAGATGGGAGTGAAGTTCCCGTTGAAATTGGCCTGAGAACAATTCACAGCAATGGTGAGACATATGCACTGAGTGTGGTGGTCGACATTTCGGCGCGACTCGACTCTCGGATTGAACTGGAAGCGGCACTGGAACGAGAGCAAATTCGCACGCGCCAATTGCAGCAGTTGGCTGACGCGGCCATTGCGATTACCGGTCACAGGCCAGTCCAGGAAATTCTGGTCGATGTCTCGGAACGCGCTCGTACGCTCATTGGGGCGCATCAGGCCATCACCCGGTTCACAATTGATCCCCAGTCAGGTATGCAGGTAACCGGTGTCTCTCTGTCCGACACATACGCCAAGTACCGCGATTACAATGTCCCGGCCGATGGTTCTGGAATCTACAGGCTGGTCTGCGAGTCAAATCGTCCCATGCGGATGACACAGGAAGAGCTGGAGGCTCATCCTGACTGGAAGGGATTCGGAGCGCAGGCTGCATATCATCCCCCCATGCGTGGTTGGCTGGCGGCGCCGCTCATTGCCCAGAACGGCGACAACCTCGGTCTTATTCAATTGACTGATCGTTTCTTTGGAGAATTCACAGCAGAAGACGAAGCCATTCTGGTCCAACTGGCGCAAATGACGTCGAGTGCGCTCGAAGTGCGAACCGTACAGACGAATCTCGAAATTCGGATTATGGAACGCACCGCCGAATTGCAGACGAGTCGTGAACGGATGGACCTCGCGCTGCGGTCCGCCAGCGTGGGGACCTGGGCCTGGAATGTGAGCAAGAATGTCGTGACCTGGGACGACCACATGTACCCGTTGTTTGGTCGTCCGCTGGGAACATTCGGCGGAACCTATGAGTCGTTTGAGGAAATGCTGGTTCCAGGCGAGGCCGACAAAGTCCGCGAAACGATTGAGCGTGCTCTGGAATTTGGACGTGAGTACGATGCCGAGTTCCGTGTCTTATGGCCCGATACGTCTGTGCATACAATTGCTGCGCGTGGCAAGGTCTATAAGAACTCGTCGGGTGAATTGGTCCGCATGACGGGCGTGTGCTGGGATGTCACTGAGCGGAGTCGTGGTGAGGCCATTCGACGTGCCCTGTTTGATCAGAGCGTCAATTTTATTGGACTGCTGTCGACCGACGGCCGTATTGTCGATGCAAATCGAACGGCCCTCGCAGCCGCGCGCGTTTCTGCCGACGACGTGCTCGGTAAGCCATTCTGGGAAACTCCCTGGTGGTCGCATTCGGTCAAATTACAGGAACGCCTGAAACAGGCCATCCGGACCGTCGCCAAAGGCACGCCCGATGGATTTGAAGCAACTCACGTTGATCCCGATGGAGAACAAATTGTCGTCCAGTTTTCTCTCAAACCGGTAAGAGACACCTCGGGAAATGTCATTTATCTCATTCCTGAAGGACAGAATATTACCGAGCACAAGCGGCGCGACGCTCAGCTCAAGCAACTGCTTGCGGAACTGGGCGAAGTTGCCTCACGGCTTGCGCTCTCTGAACGGGGCGAAGAACTGAAAGGACAGAAGTACCGGCTCGATGAATTTACGCTCACGAGCATGATGGATTGCGGCGCCGTCATCCGTGGACTCAGTGACTGCTCGACCAAACAACAATTCACCGACGACCTCGTAAGGTTTCTCCACAATCAAGTTATTGACGAGGAGGGTAATTCGGCATTCTCGCTCGCCCAGCTCTTCGAGACGGTGCCGTTCGCTGAACTAAGCCCCACACAACAAAAGGTGGCATTGGCGCTTGAAACCGACATTTCCGCTGAGACTCCCTGCCTGACGCTCGTTGCGTCGGCTGGCAGTGCCGTCTCCCACAGCGACGGCTCCAGTTTGTCGCAGCAATATGTCATACCACTCCCCAATTCCGAAGCCCTCCGCGAGCATCCTCTGGTGGGACAGCTCGTGCAACAACTTGGAATTGATGTCGGCAGAGTTCCCGACATGAACTCCGACTTGCCACTGTCAGATGATGGAACCGACGTACTGCACATCGAAAACGCCGACTTGAGCGGGCCCGTCGCGATCCAGAAGGACTTCGCCGGATACGGCGATGTGAAATCCGTTATTGGCTTTGGCGACACACTCCCCGATGGTCGACTGTTCGCCGTCATTCTGTTTGCACGTGTTCCCGTACCTCCAGAGACGGCCAGTCTGTTCGGGCATCTTTCGCAGAGTGCACGTATGGCTTATCTGGCTCACGTGGATGTACCGAATCGGACGGAAGCCCAAATTGTCTCGATTGACCGTCTGCTGCGGAGTCATGAACGCATTGTTGCCCAGCAGGAAGATCGCCTTCGGCTGACTCTAGGCAAGCTCGCCGCCTCGAATGCAGAACTCGAACAGTTCGCTTATGTGGCGTCACACGACCTGCAGGAACCGCTGCGAAAAATCCAGTCGTTCGGCGATTTGCTCGTCGCCGGATTTCAGGACAAGCTCGGCGAAGAAGGGCAGGATTATCTGAAACGGATGCATCGTTCCGCCGAACGGATGCAAGTTTTGATTGACGACCTGTTGGCACTTTCCCGAGTGCTACGAAGGGGACAGGCGTTTGAGCCGGTTGACCTGAACGACACGGTGAAGTCCGTGCTGAGCGACCTGGAGACGCGAATTTCTACGTCGCAGGGGCGTGTCATCGTCGAAGAATTACCGTCCATCGAAGCCGATCCGACACAAATGCGACAGTTGTTGCAGAATCTCATTGGCAATGCACTGAAGTATTGTCGCCCCGAAGAACCACCGGTGGTCAGGGTTACGTCGCGCGTCATCGAATGTGACGAGGGAAATGGTCGAGCGGCAGAGCCGTATTGTGAGTTGACCGTAAGTGACAACGGCATTGGCTTCGACTCCCAGTATGCTCAGCGGATTTTCCAGCCGTTTCAGCGACTCCATGGCCACAGCCGTTACGAAGGAACGGGGATTGGACTGACAATTTGCCGTAGAATTACCGATCGACACCGCGGTACAATCGAGGCACATGGCGAGTTGGGGAAGGGGTCGCAATTCGTCGTACGTCTCCCGCTGCATCAAGTCAATGAGGAATAGTTGCAATGCAGGCTCAACTCAAGGCTGTCACGTTCCTCATGGCGGACGACGACCCCGACGACCGTTTGCTGGCGCAAAAGGCGCTCAATGAATACCGACTCACGAACGGGATGAAATTCGTCGAAGATGGCGAAGAATTGATGGATTATCTGTTGCGACGCGGCAGGTTCTCAGACCCCAAGACTTCTCCACGTCCCGGCGTTATTTTGCTCGACCTCAACATGCCCAAGAAGGACGGGCGTCAGGCGCTTGAGGAAATCAAAAGCGACCCGGATCTGCGAAAAATCCCAGTCGTCGTCATGACCACATCCAAGGCCGAAGAAGATGTGCTGCGATCCTACGACCTGGGAGTAAACGCCTTTATCACGAAACCAGTGACATTTCAGGGCCTCACGGAAGTCATGAAAGTTCTGTCAATGTTCTGGTTCGAAGTTGTTCGCCTCCCGGAAGAGCTGACGGCCACAAAGGACGCGTGAGCCGTTCCGTTCCCACCGACAATTTCGGTCGGTCGATTAGTTGCATTCGGCCTGCAGCGGACCGGCAAGTTCTTCCAGGAAGAACAGGCGACCGGGTTGTGTAGGCATGTACGTCGAAGGAATCCAGGGCGTGGGCTCGTGGCGGAGCGTCATCCAGAGACTGAGCCCTTGCCACATCATGCCGCGAGACAATGTGCCATCGGCCCCGCCGATAATGTAGTCGGCGTTCAGGAACAATCCGGGGCCAATGGTGTTCGCAAAGGCAGGCACGTGCGTGGTGCGGCTTTTGAAACTGGTGATGGCATTCTGCTCAATGGTCAAAGGATGCAGTTTCGCGCCAATGCGATGTGTGTCCTGTTTCCACGCTTCTTCCGATTCGTATTCCCCAGCGAACTGCGGCTCCCAGAAGGCAATGTGACACACGCGCCCAATACCAAAAATGACTGCGAGCTTTCCACCTTCTGCCTTGATGGCGTTGATTTTTTCAGCGTATGAAGGGAGGACATGAGGCAAGGCAAAATGTCGCTGCTCTTTCGGAATGGTCAATTCACCCAGCGGACCATAAAACGCCTGCTCCATGGCGTATTGGAAGGCGCCGGTGTGATCCGACGGCAGCGTGTTCCCTTGGGCGTCGCTCCATTCGTCCATATTGAATCCGGAAACATGGTCGCATGAAACATTCCACTCTTTCAGAAAGTAGACGGCCCAGCGGTACATCCCCATGGGACCGACCGGCAGAATGAGGGCCAGTTTCTCGCCAGCATCACGCGACCGGCGAATACACATGGCAATTTCGTGGCCGAGGAGCGTGTCGAAGTCGCCCAATGACTGGCAGGGGACGAGTTCAAATCCCGGATGCCACCACGGCTGGCGATTAGAAATCGTGGCGGGATCATCATCGACGCAGGCGTCAATTTTCGCGAGATCCCATCCTGCGGGAAAGAATCCTTCGAGCAGCGAACCTTGAATAGTGCTCAGCAAGTCCATGACGTGTGATCTCCAGAGTTTCTTCGGTCAATTGGGCCAGCCCGCATTGTGAACAGTATCGGTGCCCACCGCCAGTATGCAGGTTCAGGGGGTTGTGGCGGTTGTAGCGGGAGTTGAGAACGATTTCACCAGTCAGCCGTTGTGGATTTCCCAATTGATGTGTCATACGGGGAGAATTCTGGGGCCGCACTGAGTTGTTGAACTAGCGTTCCCATTGACCAAGTTTTTCCCCTGCGCGGTCTTTGTGAAACTGCCATGTCCACAATCATCGACTCATTCAACTACTACACCCGTTATTACGGAAAGTCAGCCCATCACTTCTGGGAGCACATGACTCCCATGCAGTACGGCTGGATTCTCATTAGCGTTGCCGCATTCGGCTGGATGCTCATGCGTAGCGGGTTGAAGCGGTAACGGCAGGTACGGCAAGCGTTTCTGCGATTTTTCAGGCATGCTGCAGCCTGAATTTACCCTGACGACTAGTCGGGGATGCCGAAGGTGATATCATTGTCACAGGTATTCCGTTGGTACGCTGCTGGTTCTCTCCATCGCTCCAATGGGGCACTGCTGACTCCCTTCAACGAGACGGTGTTGCTCATGGTCCGACAAGTCTTTCTTGCCGCCGCAATTCTGCTGCTGTCCTCAACGGTAGCAAAGTCTGATGATGCGTCACTCGACAAGGGGAGCGTCCCCGGAACTAACCCGGTCACCACAGACACCTCGGGGGTTGAAGAGCTCTCGTCTGCATTTCGCAATTTAGTTCCCGAGTCGCTGGATCAGTTACGAGAAATTGAGCAGGTTACAACCCGGCTCATTCCGCAATTAAAAGAGTGCACCGTCAACATTCGTGTTGGGGCCTCGCAGGGAAGCGGCGTCATTGTTTCGAGCGATGGTCTGATTTTGACCGCGGCACATGTCGTGACTCGGCCGGGTCGTCGGGTGTCCATTGTGTTCCAGAATGGAGACACGTATCGAGGCAAAGTTCTCGGTCGGAATACCACTCTTGACGCCGCGATGGTGCAACTGGAATCAGACCGCACCGATTGGCCGCACTGTGAACTGGGCACGATGGATTCCTTTAATCAAGGGGACTGGTGCATTGTGCTGGGACACCCCGGGGGATACATGGAAGAACGTGGCCTCGTCACCCGCTTGGGACGCGTTGTCCACAAGACCAAGTGGTATGTGCAGTCTGACTGCGAACTGGTCGGTGGAGATTCCGGTGGTCCCATTTTCGACATGCGAGGAAAGCTGATTGGAATCAGCACGCGCATTGGTGAAGACACGTCGGCGAACTTTCACGTTCCCATTTCTGCGTACCACGACGGTTGGGACCGCATGCTGGCCAGTGAAGATTACCACTCACACAGCGGAGCGTACCTGGGACTCTCGGGTGATCCTGTCGAAGGTGGCGTGGGACTGAAACTGACGGACGTTTATCCCGGTACACCCGCCGACGTCGCTGGTTTGCGAGTTGGTGACGTCGTCGTCACTGTTGAATCGAAGAGAGTGACCGATACGAAGCAGCTCTCCGAACTAGTCGGCGAGTTTGTTCCTGGCGAGACGGTGAAAATGGAAATCATTCGAGGCGGAAAGCCGCAGACCATCGACGTCCGACTCGGTCTGCGATTCGATTAACAATATTGAACATGTGACCAACAATTGAAAAAGCACGGTCTACCGCTTGCAGGCTGTGAATTTTTGTTTGGTGGTTTTGCAGAACGAACTAGACTCCCTCGGGTCGTGACTGAAGATTGGTGTTTCGGTTTGGGAGTCGTTATGGAACAGACTGCGAAGGATCCTGCCGTTCGGTATCAGCGAGCCGAACGGCGGCAAATCGAGTGGCGACCGTTGTCGTTGGATCAACTTCTGCCGGAGGATCACACGGCCCGGTTGATTTGGGCGTATGTGGAAGCGCTTGATTTGAAAGAGTTGTATAAAAAGATTCAGGCCCATGAGCATGGTCCTGGTCGAAATCCGATTGATCCGAAGATTCTGCTGGCATTGTGGCTGCTGGCCACAATTGATGGATTCAGTTCGGCACGGCGTCTGGACAAGCTGTGCAAGGAGCATTTGGGGTATTTGTGGCTGTGCGGTGGTGTCACGGTCAATTACCACACGTTGGCAGACTTTCGCGTGGAACACGTCGAGGTTCTGGATGGACTGCTGACGCAAAGCGTGGCGACGCTCTTGCATCAGGGGTTGGTCGAACTCACACGTGTGGCTCAGGATGGCATGCGGGTACGAGCTTCGGCGGGGAGTGCGTCGTTTCGACGTCACGCAACATTGCAGGAATGCCTGAAGGAAGCCCAAGAGCACCTGGAAGAACTTCAACGCGAAGCTGAGTCGGGAAGCGAAGACCGCCGTGTGCGTGCTGCAAGAGAGCGTGCTGCACGCGACCGCAAGGAACGTATCGAAGCAGCACTGGCCGAACGGGAGTCGCTGGTTCCCAAGATGGAGCGACGTAAGAAAGGGTCTGGCGAAAACGCTCGTGCTTCGATGACTGATGCACAAGCCCGCAAGATGAAGATGGGCGATGGAGGTTTTCGTCCCGCTTACAATGTGCAATTTGCGACCGCAACCGATTCGCTGGTGATCGTCGGGGTGGACGTGGTCAACGCAGGAACCGATGGCGGCCAGATGAAACCGATGGCCGATCAAATACAAAAGCGATACGGCAAACGTCCCGACGAGTATCTGGCAGATGGGGGCTTTGTCAATCTCGAAGACATCACCGTTCTGGAACGAGCTGGTATGACGACGTATCTCCCAATCATGGAACAGGAGCAGAAACGGGCCAAAGGAATTGACCCATTCGCCCCCATCAAAGGAGACAGTGAGGAGGTCAAGAACTGGCGGTCTCGCATGGGGACCGAAGTCGCCCAAACGATCTACAAACAGCGCACAGCAACCGCGGAGTTTCCCAATGCCGGTTGTCGCAACCGTGGCTTAAATCAATTTCGAGTGCGAGGTCTGTTCAAAGCCAAAGCCGTGAGCCTGCTTCACGCCCTGGCCCACAACTTTCAACGGATGTTGGCACTCTCCTCGCCGGCATAATCGAGGATCACCTGGCCAAACACAACTTTCGTAGCCCTGAACGTCTCAACTGGACCGGCTGGCACCGCCTGCCTGAAACATCCAGCAAAGAAAAACTCGGCCAAAACTCACAACTAGACACGACTCACCCCGGTCACTCAAAAAATGACCCGCCGGTATCGAAAAGAATTCCCTCCACGACATAAATTCACAGCCTGTTGGCGGACCGTGCTTTTTTCTTGTCAGTAAACCCGTTCGTTTCTACGAGGCGGATCCAGCAGCGGGGATTGTCTTATTCAACAATTTCGCCAGTGCAGCCATTTGCTGTGCCACTTCAGCGTATTGCTCTGGCAGCAGGGCTTGAGCACCATCGCTGGTTGCTTTTTCGGGGCAGCTATGCACTTCGATGTGCACGCCGTCAGCTCCAGCAGCGACGCTGGCGAGTGCCATCGGTGGAATGAGATCGGGCCGACCGGTGGCGTGGCTAGGATCGACAACGACTGGCAAGTGCGAGAGTCCCTGAAGATTGGGGACAGCAGCCAGGTCCAGCAAGTTTCGCGTCGAACTGTCGAACGAACGAATTCCCCGCTCGCACAAAATGACCTTCATGTTGCCGTTGGAGAGGATGTACTCCGCGGACATCAACAAGTCCTGGATTGTGGCACTCATACCGCGTTTGAGCAGTACGGGCCGGTTTGTCTGACCGACTTCGTTCAGCAGATTAAAGTTCTGCATGTTGCGAGCACCGATTTGGAAAATGTCGGTGTACTCATTCACCAACTCCACCTGGCGTGGGTCCATGACTTCGGTAACCACAGGCATTTGGAGTTCGTCACCGACGCGGCGAAGAATTTGCAGGCCTTCTTCACCCATTCCCTGGAAGCTGTAAGGACTGGTGCGTGGTTTGAATGCACCGCCCCGCAATACGTTGGCTCCAGCGGCTTTCACCTTGGTACCAATTTCATGCAGGAGTTCTTCCCCTTCAATGGCACAGGGGCCGGCAATCATCATCAAATAACCGCCACCGACCTTTACACCGTGCCCGAGATCGATGACTGAAGGCTCTTCGTGGAACTCGCGGCTCGCCAGTTTGAACGGCTTGAGCACGGACATGACTTCCTCGACACCAGGGATGGCTTTGAGCGGAGCGTTACGAAGTTGATCTTCTTCGCCAATAACGCCCACCAGCGTCCGCTTAATGCCGCGGCTGACTTCGTGGCGAAAGCCCATTTCCTCGAGTTTTTCACAAATGTGCGTCAATTGCGCATCTGTACAACCGGGCTTCAAAACAATGATCACCAGAGACCTCTTCTTAAACTGTACCGTCATTCAGGATGCAATTACCGCGCGGCCGTTCGATGCGAATCATCACCGAACCTGACCCCTAGTGTAGTGACTTCGATTTGCCCATTCGACTCACCGCGACTCAGTTCGCTCAAACGGGAGAACAAAACAGTTTCTGCTTATGCACTATTTGCCAATACAGAACCGGCTGAAGATTCTGTCGAGAATGTCGTCCGTGTACACCTCTCCCACAATTTCGCCCAAATGATTCAGCGCCGTGCGCATTTCGATGGCGATAAGTTCATCCCCTTCGTGCATTTCGATGAGGCCCCGGGCACGCTGCAGTGACTCAAATGCGAGCCGAATTGCTTCCCGACAGCGTGCCGATGAGGCCCCCAGCAAAGAATCACGTTCGCGGCTCTGCTCCCGTAATGCGTCGGCAATGGCAGTTCGCAGTTCGGCCAGTCCCGATCCCGTTACGACGGAAACCGAGGCAACTTTGCTGTCATCAGATGTCTGCAAGTCCGATTTCGTCAGTACATCCAGAAGTGGCGACTCGATTTCCGTCAGTTGTTCGCGACGTGTCTGATCGAGTCGCCTTTCCTCCTCGCTCAAATCCGACGCTGTACACCACAGAATGAGGTCCGCCCGCTCATACTGCGTGACCCGCTGGACGTTCATGGCGTCATCGAGTTCAGTGTGGACTTCATCTTCCCAGCCGGCGGTATCGACGAGGTCGAGTTCCAGGCCATCCCATTCAACGGTTTGCAGGACATAGTCGCGCGTGGTTCCCGACTGGCCAGACGTCAGCGACCGCCCCGTTTCTGTGAGGGCATTGAACAGGCTGCTCTTGCCTGCATTGGGATTTCCGGCCAACACGACTTGAGGCCGAACGGCGGTCAGCATGCGTTGTTCGCTTTGGGCCGCCAGCACGGACAGCCATTCACACGCTTCGTCCAGTCGGCGACTCAGTTCGTCGCGATGCACGAACTCGATGTCCTCTTCTACGAAATCGAGCCCCGCTTCGAGGTCGGCAAGATGCAACAGCAGCACCTCCCGCAACTCATGCATGCGCGAGGAAATTCCACCAGCGAGTTGTGAAAGAGCCGTTTCCAGTTGCTGTTGAGAATGGGCGTCGATTACGCCCAACACCGCTTCCGCCTGCAACAGGTCGATGCGTTGGTTCAGGAATGCTCGCTGGGTAAATTCTCCCGGTTCGGCGGCCCGTACTCCCGCGGCATATGTTTGCTGCAACACCGCCTGTACAACGGGTGAAGCAGCTGTCAAATGGAGTTCGGCAAGCGGTTCACCCGTAAAGCTCTTGGCTGTTGGCCAGAAATAGACGTCGACCGGAATGGGTGGCCAGTCAGGTAATTCGATGGAAACCTCGACACGTTCTGGACGCGTTACTCTGTTCCAGTTCTCTCCCGGAAACAACTTCGTCAGCGTTTCCCGAACCGTAGGGCCGCTCAAACGCACAATGGCACGACATGCGGGACCAGTGGCGGTCGCAATCGCGGCAATGCAGTCGTGCTGGAAGTCGTTCATCGAACGCGTGTTCAGAATTCTATGCGCTGGGTGTAAATGAAGCTTTCAGGATTGTCAGTACTGCTTGGCGCCAAAGTTGACGGAGGAATTGGTTCTGCCAACGGCAACTGAGCATGACAGCAGGTTGCTTTCCCACCTCATTCTTGTAAGCCATCTCGCAAACTCAACTTACGCCAGATGTCCACCTGTTTTGCGTCAAGTGGAACGGCCCCTGCGTAAGGAGAGCTTAACAACTCGTGTCGAGATGCTGAACAAACAAACGTTACCGCAGGTGCGGAACGCTCGACAACGAGAAAGCAGACTCGGGAGTCAAAAGTAATGTTGAATCAGTTGTGGAATGACGAAGCCGGCTTTGTGGTATCTGCCGAACTCGTACTCATTGCGACCATTCTGGTCATTGGAATTATCGTTGGACTGAGCGAAATCCAGCACGCCGTCAACGCCGAACTCAACGACGTCGGCGATGCCATTGGCTCGCTCAATCAGAGCTACTGCTACTCCGGCTTCACCAAGCGTGACGGATGGCAAGAGCACGCCTTCACTCGTGGTTCAGACTTTGTCGACGTTACCGACGACTGCGACAACAATCAGTGCGACATCGCATGTGACGCTCCTCAGCGTGAAGGCTACAAGAACTAACGTTCTGGCCTGAAGAATTCGGAGCCTGGCCGATTGGTCAATTGAACAAACTCACCTTTCCTGAATTCCTCGGGGAAGGTGAGTTTTGTTCGTTGATGTGGGACCAAACGAACACACCGTCCCCTTGGAATCTGTTCTGATGTGGACAATTCATCGTTTTGAGAGCGTGCTGGAACGACAGCGTTCCCAAGTCCAAGGCCAATGCTTCGACTTAACCACACATAACTTACCGCGGCGCGCTTGACATCGTGGCATTCGACGCGAAAGTGCAGGGAGCGTTTCTCTACAAAGGAACAATTCCATGGCGAAGCAAAAACGCATTCCAAGATCTCAACGACCGATTATTGGCTGGCGAGAATGGATTGGTCTCCCGCAGTTGGCAATTCCAGCCATCAAAGTCAAAGTCGATACCGGTGCCAGAACGTCGTCGCTGCACGCATTTGAAGTCGAACGGTTTCGGCGGGAGAATCAGGACTTTGTGCGGTTTGTCGTGCATCCTTTGCAAAAAAACGTTGTAAAAACGGTGCAATGCGAAGCACCGCTTCTCGATTATCGGGAGGTTCGCAGTTCGAATGGTGCGGTCACTCGCCGGGCGGTTATTTCAACGGAAGTCTCACTCCTGGATCAGGTTTGGCCAGTGGAATTGAGTTTGACGAACCGGGATGCGATGGGGTTTCGCATGCTGTTAGGGCGGCAGGCAATTAGAGGAAGGTTTCTGGTTGACGCGGGAGTTTCTTATTGCGACAGTTCGCACCGTCAAATCGCCAGGAAATGAATTCGAATCGGTGGTTGCGATTCACCTCCGTTAACTCAGGAATGATGTATGGTTCCCGCCCCGGACGACAGTTCGGCAACGCAATTCTCGTCCAACGATTCTGCCGAATTTGATGATACCGAGCCTGAGGAACAGCGGCCCCTGCGAATTGCCATTCTGTCGCAGAAGTCGAGCCTGTATTCCACGCGTCGTTTGCGAGAGGCGGGGCTGCAGCGTGGGCATCATGTCGAGGTCATCGACTACCTCCGCTGCTATATGGACATTACGTCGCAACGGCCGCGCGTGTTGTTTGCTGGCCGCGAGCTGAACAATTTCGATGCCATCATCCCCCGCATTGGGGCCAGCTACACGTTTTACGGAACGGCCGTTGTCCGCCAGTTCGAGATGATGAATGTCTTCTCGGCCAATGAGTCGCAGTCGATTACCCGGTCGCGCGATAAGTTGCGGTGTCTGCAACTGCTGGCTCGCGAGGGAATTGGACTGCCGGTGACGGGATTCGCTCACTCCACTAAGGATATTTCGGGCCTCATTGATGTCGTGGGCGGGGCTCCGCTCGTCATCAAACTGATTGAAGGAACGCAGGGCGTGGGTGTGATTCTGGGAGAAACTCAGAAGGCTGCCGAAGCAGTTATTGAGGCCTTCCGCACGCTCGATGCAAATATTCTGGTGCAGGAGTTCATCAAAGAAGCGCAGGGGTGCGATTTACGTTGCTTTGTTGTCGGAAAACGTGTTGTCGCAGCCATGTTGCGGAAAGCGCCAGAAGGAGAGTTTCGCTCGAACCTGCATCGTGGCGGAACAGCATACAAAGCAAAGTTGTCACCGGAAGAAAAGGAAACGGCCCTGCGTGCTGCCAAGGCAATGGGGTTACGCGTGGCTGGTGTCGACATTCTCAGATCGAATCGCGGCCCGGTTGTAATGGAAGTGAATTCCTCGCCGGGGCTGGAGGGAATCGAGGCCGCCTCGAAAGTCAACGTGGCGGGGAAAATCATTGAGTACATTGAACGCAATGTGGGACGTGGCAATAAAGATCGCATCCGCGGTTAGCGACAGTCCCTCTGCCGCCGTCAAATGTGAGTTGCGAGTTTCTCTGCCAGTCGCTGCAGTGCCGGGCTGATATCGCCAGGGTCAAGGTGCACGTTGAGAATGCTGAAAGCGTCCTCATGCGCCAAGGCTGCCTTCATGGCCTGCTGCAGTTCGCCCATCGTGCGGACTTCAAATCCCCAGCCACAACCGAGAATTTCCGGCAGGCGATGATACTTCCAATCGAGGATGTCGTTGAACGGACCTTCCTGGAGGAATCGTTCCGTGGTGTAACCATGATTGTTCAGCACAATGACAATGGGATTGAACTCACGCCGAGCGATTGACGAAAGTTCCAGGCAAGTCATTTGGAAGGCACCATCTCCCACGAGTACGAGCGGTCGCAACTGGTTATTCGCCACTTGCGTTCCCAATGCAGCGGGAACGGCGAATCCCATCGATGTGTAGTAGGCGGGGCTCACGAATTCGGTGTGCTTATGAATGGTGAGGTCCGACGCGCCGAAGAGAGAATCTCCCACGTCGGCTATTACCACCATTTCATCATCCAGAACGGTGTTGAGATATCCAAACAGCCCTGCATTGGTGACCTTATCGTCCGGGCCCAGTTTGGCCGTCGTCCGTTCGATACGCTGGGGGAATTCGGGTTTTGGTCGGCGCGATTTCAATTGGGCCAAGCCTTCTACGAAATCGTGCAGCAGCACGTCGTGGAAGTGGTGATGGCCAATTCGCAACTGTTCACTCGTCGCGTACACGCAACGTCCGGGATCGAGCTTGGCCGTGTAAATTCCCAGATTGATGTCCGACATGAACGTGCCGAGCAGCACCACGCAATCGCTGTTTTCGACATACTCGGTGACTTCCTGGCGTCCCATGGCGCCTTCATAAATCCCCATGAAGAGGGGGTGCCGCTCGCTGACGACGGACTTTCCCAGCAGCGTGGCACACATGGGGATTTTGCACTGCTTCGCAAATTGAACGACCTGCTCCCGCAATCCAAATCGATGAATTTCCACTCCCGCCACAATGACGGGTTGTTCGGCATCACGAATGCGTTCGGCGGCCTCTCGGAGCGACGCCTGGAGCGCGTCGGGATTACTTTTTAATTCGGCCTGAATGGGATGATGTTCAATCAGGGCTGGAGCATCGACACGGTCACGTGGGATTTCGAGATAAACCGGCCGTTTGTAACGTACAGCGGCCTCCAGGCAACGATCAATTTCTCGAAAGGCCGTGAGAGGATCATCGAGGGCAGCGCTGGCGACTGTGATTTTTTCAAAGACTTCGCGCTGCGTGCTGAAGTCCCGCACGCGATGATGCAACAGCGGGTTGCTTGCCCGCTCGGCAATTCCCGGCGCGCCACTAATGACAATGACGGGAGACTTTTCGGCGAAGGCTCCCGCAATGGAATTGCATAAGCTCAGGCCGCCGACGCAGTACGTGACGCACACGGCACCGAGGCCGTTCACGCGGGCGTAGGCATCTGCGGCGTAGCCAGCGTTGTCTTCGCGTGTGCATCCCACAACGTTAATGGGGCTCTCTTCAAGCAACCCGTAGAAGTTGAGAACGAAATCGCCCGGGATTCCGAAGACGTCACGAACGCCGTAATCCTGGAGCCGCTGGATAAGATACTGACCAATGGTCGGCTGGGACTTTTGGCCGCTTCCACTCCGCGCCTTCGTGAGTTTTGTGCCTTTGCTGGATCGACTTGCCATGGTACTCCTCCCCCGTGCGCACGGTTCAACCGAAAGTGGCAGTTGAGGAAGTCAAGAACGGCTCCCTCAAGTCAATTAAACGCTTTGGCGGTGCAACTGGCAAGGTGTTCCCGAGGGAATTGTCCCGAGCGTCATTTCTCTTCTGCTGTCACAACCACGGGATCGGGCACGGCGAAGGAAAAGAGGAGCGCTCCTCGCTGGTCGGTGAACTGGGTTTCACCGTGACGGAAGTTGGGGGGTGTATGCCGATAGATGAGGATTTGCACCATACCTGGTGCGGCTTGAGCGAACGGCGAATTGGCTTCGGTCCGAATGCCGAATGCGTCTGCCACGAGTAGTGGTTCCAATCGCTTCAGTACAGTTTCTTCCTGTTCGCGCTTCTGAGAATCACTTTGTGAGAAACTGGAGACCCACCACCACCAGAGGTAGTTGTACACCTGAGGACGTTCGGGATTAATGTAACTCGCAATTGTCTCCACCCGTCGCTTGCGGTTCAGTTCCCAGACGGGTTTCTCGATGTCCAATGGAAACATTGTCGAACCACGGACCACCCAGGCGGAAATGACATCGGATGAAAAATCCTTGCCGGGATTTACTCGCACGTTCAACACGCGTCCTGCCGCCATTTCGAAGCCCTCAATTTGCGGAACTTCTACCGGGCTGGAAACGCGGTGGCGTTCGACAAATGGAATCGAGGAGGTCGGGGCCATTTCGAACTCGGCAGTTTGCATGTCGAGATCAGCAACGGCTGTGGCAGGGCGGCTGTCGAGGCTCTCTCCGGAAATGGTAATACAGTTGCCTGATCCCGGTGATTCGAGCACATAGTCCCCCTCGTCTCGTACCGTGGCCAATGTCCAGCGGGAAACGTCAAACGTGTCGGCGGCCAACATTTGAGCGACACCAACACTGCGCAGTCGACTCCGTTCGCGCGCGCCGACGCGTCCCAGCAGCGCGAACACAATGGAGAACAACACCGCTGAGGCAAAAAAGAATACGTAGAATTTCCGCACTTTGTTGTGGGTCACCCCCATGCGGTAGCAAACGGGAAACTGAAGGAACAGGTACGTGAGCACTGCTGCATAAATCCAGAACCATGGGCGATAAAAGGCGGAGATTTTACTCAGTTCGCGAAATGCAAAATCATTCCGACCGTAGCCCACGGTTCTGTACGAGCCGACAAATGCAGAATTCGCCATTCTCCCGCGTTCACGAAACGTCGCTGGCTGGTCGTCCAGGAAAATTTCGGAGCGTGCTTGATCGAGTTCAAGATCTGAGACCTCAATGGGGACGCGTTTGACGTTGCCGGCGCCGACTTGAAATTCATCCTTTTCAGTATTCAGCACACTGAGAGATTCGGGAAATACGGGGTACTTGCCATCATTGTTCAGCAGCAAGTAGACCCGTCCACCCTGATTAAGCCATTCCAGAAACGTGCGTTGCCGGGCTCCCGTCCAGAAGGGGACGTGACTGAGGATCACTCCGCGCAGCGCCGATGTTTCGGTAATGGCTTGTGGAAAGAGTTCTTCCGACATTCGGCGAAGCTTTCCTCCTGGTGGAATTGCCGCGTCACTGTCGAAAATCAGGACGGTGGCGCGTGGGCCCGTATTGGGGCTGTTAATGTCCATGCTGCCGAACTCCCCTGCGCCCCAGGCAAGTTGCCAACTGTCGAGGTTGTCCACAATATAGGGAGCGAATTGAATCCAACGCGACTCTTCCGGCCCGAGCGCGACATGCCTTCGGAGCTGGCATCCCACGGGTTTTCCGCCCGACATGCGACTGAGCACGAAATCCCCTTCCCAGGGAATGCCGGTTGTATTCTGCACCCGTGCGGCAAACGGCATGAAATTCTGGGAGAGAATTGTTCCGTCAAATCCCCAATGCGTCTCCACAACCTGAATGAGCTCGGGGTCGTCTCCGTCAGACTTTGGCGGCGCAGCGGTCCCCGATGCCGCAAAGAGCAGCAACAGCGTCAGGGGAGCGACAATTCGAATGGAAGCTGGCCGACCGGTCATAGAGGCTTGTTTCTGGCCGAATTCAGGGGTCTTTCGGCGGGCTGTGGTCGTGCATTACGTGGAATTGCCCCCAAGTGTGAGAGAATTCCCGGGAAGTGCAACGATTTCCCCAAAACTCCTGCAAAGTTATGCTACCCGCCGTTTCAGACAGCAAGAGAGAGCCAGAGTGGCTTCCAGAAGACTATGAATGCACATCGAATTAGACTGGCTGGTCCCTGGGAATGGTGGGATGAGAACCAGTGGATCCGTATTTCTTTGCCAGGAGCCACTCCGCAGCAGGGTTCGGAACAACTCCGGTTACGTCGGGGATTCCATACGCCGTCGAACCTTGATCCGGACGAGACTGTCTCAGTCCAGTTTCCAGACACTTTCGGGGAAATCCTCGAAGTAAGCGTCGATTCTCAACCGGTTGCCGCCTCAAATGATCGGGAATTCGATTTGACCAGCCGTTTGGATGATTACCATCAACTGGAATTCTGCTGCATCCCGCGAGAGACTGAACTCACACCACCCGCACTTTTGATTCGACAAGTCCCTGCAAGTCGCGATACGAACAGTAAATAGACATGGCCAAGTTTGAAGAATTGATTGAGTCACGCAAGGCCTGGATTGAACAAGTCCTCCGCCCCTGGTGCGTATCTGCGACTCGTGTCGAGTTGCTCAAAGCCGAGCAGGAATGGACCGACATCGCTGGCCGGGCCGGAGTGGAGTTCACACTATGGCCCTGGGCGTGGAGTCGCTTTCCAATTCTGTACGTTGAAGGAATGAGCGGCATCAACGAAACGCACAAAGTCCAAGTCACGCTGGAAAGTGGTCATGCCGTTTCTGGATTCCCCGACAGTCGCGAAAGCCAGCGGGGACAATTGGTCCTGCTTGGTGATGACGGACACGTAGGGCCTTATTCCATCGATTCCATTGTGGCCATCGAGCAGGTGGATTCGTGATTCACCTTGCGAACACATCTGTGTGGGATGTGTCTTCGCTGGCGACTGATGATGGTGGGTTACGCATGTCGTCGTTATCGTGAGCCAGGTTGTCTCTCAAAATGTCGGTCAGCCGCAGACGCGACCCGCAATTTCCGGTCGACTTGCTGCACCCGCCCTACGTTTTTTCAAGTGACATGACGTCCAACTTCACCGAGCTTCAGGAGCAAATCTCTCGTGCCATGGGGTGCGACCGCGGTGCCCTGCGCGCACGGTTGCGAAGCATTGAGCGTCTGCAAAAAGAGGGAAAGCCCTTTGACCGTAGCCTCGGTCAGCTGCGGGAAGATGTAAACAAGTCCATATCCCGACGGGAAGAACGTGTCGCCCGGCTGCCGAAGATTACGTACGACACCGACCTGCCCGTCGTTGGACAGAAGGACAAAATCATCGATGCCATCAGGGAGCATCAGGTGGTGGTGATTTGTGGCGAAACGGGGTCTGGTAAGTCGACGCAGCTCCCCAAGATTTGTCTGGAGATGGGCCGAGGAATTGACGGGTTGATTGGGCACACACAGCCGAGGCGAATTGCCGCCCGGTCTGTTGCGGCACGCATTGCAGATGAACTCTCAACGCCACTCGGAACGGGAGTAGGTTTCAAAATTCGGTTCAATGACATCACCTCTCCCGGTACGTACATCAAACTGATGACCGACGGAATTTTGCTGGCGGAAACGCAGGGAGGGAAGCAGCATCACAGAAAGTCGAAACGCCGACACAAGTCGCAACATGAAGAACGGGGCTCGCTGCTGCACGAATACGACACGCTCATTATCGACGAAGCGCACGAGCGGTCGCTGAACATCGATTTCCTCCTGGGATACATCAAACGCATTCTGCCGAAGCGTCCCGATCTGCGAGTCATTGTAACCTCCGCCACGCTCGACGTGCAGCGGTTCGCCGAATTCTTTGGTAGCGAGTCGAAACCGGCACCTATCATTGAAGTCTCGGGGCGAACGTATCCGGTAGAAGTGCGGTACCGCGCGAGCTTGCAGGAAGATCCCGACGACATTGATGTGCAGCGCGATGTCGCCGACGCCTGTGAGGAATTGTGTGCGGAAGGTCCGGGCGACATTCTGGTGTTTCTGCCGACCGAACGTGACATTCGTGAAGCGTCGAGCATGCTGAATGGACGACGGCTCGACAATGGTTCGGCGGAAATCGTGCCGCTGTTTGGTCGACTTTCTGAACAGGAACAGAACCGCGTTTTCGCTCCCCACAACCAGCGGCGTATTGTGGTGGCGACGAACGTGGCCGAGTCGTCGCTGACGGTGCCGGGAATTCGATACGTCGTTGATGCAGGACTCGCTCGCATCAGCCGATTCTCGCCCACGTCGAAGGTGCAGCGGTTGCCCATCGAACCCATTTCGCAAGCATCGGCAAATCAACGCAAGGGACGCTGCGGTCGCGTGGGGCCGGGGATTTGCGTTCGGCTTTATAGTGCGGAAGATTTCAGTGGCCGCGAGGAATTCACCGCACCAGAAATCCAGCGCAGCAACCTGGCTTCGGTGCTGCTGCAGATGAAAGCGCTGCGGCTCGGTGAAATACAGCATTTCCCGTTTATTGATCCTCCCTCGCCGACGGCAGTGCGTTCAGGACTCAAGACTCTTTTCGAACTCGGTGCGGTGGATGAGTTGGAGCAACTCACCTCACTCGGGAAGACATTGGCCCGCCTCCCCGTTGATCCTCGCATTGGCCGCATGATTCTCGGCGCTGCGGAGGAACAGTGCCTGGAGGAGGTCCTCATCATCGCGTCGGCCCTGGAAATTCGTGATCCCCGCGAACGTCCCATCGACAAGCAGCAGCAGGCTGACACCGCCCATGAAAAGTTCCGTCACGAAGATTCGGACTTCCTCTCCATTCTGAAACTGTGGGACTTCTTCGAACGTCAGAAGGGGAAACTCTCTGGCAGCAAACTCCGCAAGGCATGTCATCAGAACTTTTTGTCGTTCAATCGATTGCGGGAATGGCAGGACCTGCGAAATCAGTTGCGTGACCTGGTCACAGCCTCTGGTCTGAAGCCGACACCGCGTCGGTTGCCGAACCTTATGGATGAGCCAGATGTGGGCAACAGGCCACATGGTCAGGCGAAGTATCTCCACAAGAAAACAGCTCCCGGTCTTGGTGAAGATGCCATTCACCGGGCGCTGCTCCCCGGTTTACTGTCAAACCTGGCACTCAAGAGTGAAGGGCACGAGCATCTGGGAGCGGGGAATCAGAAACTCTTTTTGTGGCCCGGTTCGGGGGTATTCAAGAGCAAGCCGCAATGGATTATGGCAGCGGAACTGGTCGAAACGACCCGGCGTTTCGCGCGCACACTGGCTCCCGTGCGGCTGGAATGGATTGAAAAGGCCGCCGGTCATTTGACCAAGCATTCCTACGGCGAGCCGCACTGGCATGACAAGAGTGATGCCGCAATGGCCTGGGAAAAAGTGTTGCTGTTCGGCCTGACCATTGTGCCGCGGCGACGCTGCCGCCTCGCCCCACACGACCCCGTCAAAGCTCGGGAACTCTTCATTCAGCACGCACTCATCGAGGGTGACTACCGGCATCCCAATGCCCCGTTCTATCGGTTCAATTTGAAGTTCAAGGAGGAGCTGCGTGAATGGCAGGCCAAGCTCCGGCAGGGGAAGGTCTTTGTCGGCGAAGAGGCCGAGTTCGCGTTTTATGATGAACGAATTCCCGATCAGGTGGTCGATGGTGCGACGTTTGAAACGTGGCGCAAGACGGTTGAGGCGACGAATCCGCAGGTTCTGTTTCTCACGAAACGGGCGTTCGGCATTACTGAAGGGGAAACCCCAGATCAGGCGGACTTCCCCAACCAGTTACAAATTGGCGGGATGAAATTTGCCCTCGAATACCATTTGCAGCCGGGCACAGAAGAAGACGGAGTCACAATTATTGTCCCGGCATCGCGGGTTCCGCAGGTGTCACAACAGCGGCTCGACTGGCTCGTCCCCGGACTGCTGGAGGAGAAGGTCGCGGGGCTTATTCGGACCTTGCCCAAACAGTTGCGTACACACTTCGTCCCGGTGCCCGACTCTGCTCGCGACATTACACCGCAACTGAAGTTTGCCGAAGGTGATCTTGGCGAACAATTGAGTTTTGTACTGCGGCGACTCTCCGGCGAACACATTCGCCCGGCTGACTTTGAAACGTCTCGCCTGCCCGACCATTTACGGTTTCTGGTTCGCGTGGTTGATGAGTCCGGCAAGATATTGTCGAGTGGGCGTGACTTGGTGAGTCTCAAGAAGTCGGCGCTGAGCCATGTCTCCAGTGCACTGCAGGACATTCAGAGTGAAACCTGGAGCAAGACGGGATTACGAGAGTGGTCCTGGGGTGAGTTACCGAAAGTCGTGCAAGTGGAAGGTGGCGGCGGTTCGATTCCGGGCTATCCCGCTATTATCGACGAAGCGGAAACGGTGGGGCTGAAACTGTACGCCACTGAGAGCGAGGCCGAACGGCAAACCCGACGCGGACTGGTGCGTCTGTTCTTCATTGCGATGTCCTCGCAGATTCGCGAGCAACTCAAGTGGTTTCCGAATTTGGAAGGGCTGCTGGTGCAGGGGATGGCGCTGCCCGAAGGAAAGCATTTGCGAGGGCAACTCATGTGGCGGATGGCCGAGCGATGTCTGGCTGTCACGAAAGATATCCCACGCACTCCCGGTGCCTGGAACGATGCCGTCAAGCGGGGCCGCAACCAGTTAAGCGTCGCCGTGCAGGATTTGGTGGGATTACTCGAGCCTTTGCTGAGCAGTTGTCGCGACATCAGAAAAACGCTCAGCCATCAGCAGCCGCCGGCATTGCAGCCACTGGTGGACGATTTGCGTGAACAGCTTGATACTCTCATCGCGCCGGGATTTTTCGAGGTTGTTCCGTGGGCGTGGCTGGTGCAGTATCCCCGTTACCTTAAAGGGATGTCGCAACGGTGGTCGAAGGCGGTTGCAGGTGGATTTCAGAAAGATCGCCGTGCTCAAAGTTCTTTCAGCAAGTACTGGGAGCGTTGGCAAATGGCCTACCACCAATTGTGCGAGGCGAAAATAGCCGTCCCGCCACATATTCCGTCCATTCCTCTCCAGAACTACCGCTGGATGCTGGAGGAGTTCCGTATCTCCCTGTTCGCTCAGCAGTTAGGTGCGGTGCTGCCGGTCTCTGAAAAACGGCTGGACGAATTGTGGGCGCGTTATTTGTCCTCGGAGCGGCCTCAATAACGCACCATTTTCCGCCGGGCGTTTCTGTTGCACTGGAAATCTTTCTCCAAATTCTGACTTTCCGTGAATTCAGCGTTATTTTGGAGATGAGGATGCGCCTGAAGTACCAGGGTCTGGTCCGTACATGACGTTTAGGTGCCTACCGTGGAAGAGTTCATCTGCTTCGGCCTGTTCATTTTGCTGATTATCATCGCCATGCCGGCCATGATTCTCGTCACGCTCGGGCGATTCCGGGAAGAGGTCTCGGAACGGAACAAGAAGACGAACCGCATGCTCCGTGAGCAGGGGGAATCGCTTAACCGATTGCAGTCGGAGTTAACGCAACTCCGCACTGCGGCGCAACTGCTGAAGGCGCGACTCCCGTCGTCCCTATCTGAACTGGCCGAGCAGCAGACAGCCGAAACTCGTCCTGCACCACCAGGTTCAACTGAATCACGAACGCTCAAAACGCCCATTGCCGCCGAGCGCCCTGAGTTCACAAAGCCACCAACCGTTGCTGAGACTCCTGTACGCAAAGTAACGGAACGCACTGAGCCGAAACCTGGAGAATTCGTCGACACCGCCGACGTGGAAGTTGTCGAGCACGGCTCAAAAACACCAGAACCTGTGGGCCATGCTGCCTCTGATTTGCATGCCGCGCGAAAGTATACGGCTACTGATGTTGAGGACGACGCGTTCATTGATGAGTCTGAAGAACGTGAAAGCAGAACGCCAGAATCGGTTGGTGCTGCACGCGAGCCGGGACAGTTCGAAGCGGCTGCCGCCAGTGTGATGACCCGGATTTGGAATTGGATTGTCGTCGGAGAAGAACACATTCCCGAAGGCGTTTCGGTCGAATATGCCATTGCCAGTCAATGGCTGCTCCGCTTGAGCGTACTCCTGCTCGTCATTGGTGTAGGATTCTTCCTGCAATACTCCATTGAACACGATTGGATCAATGAGGCCGGTCGAGTGGCGTTAGCGACCATCGCAGGCCTGGGCGTGTTAATTGGCGGCGTGCGACTGCTGGGTGGACGCTATCAACTCCTGGGGCATGGACTCATGGGGACGGGGGTGGCGACTTTGTACTTCGCCGCATTCGCGTCTTACAACTTTTATCACCTGGTCGATCCACTCGTGGCATTTGCAGCCATGGCGGTCGTCACCGCACTCTGCGGCTGGATGTCGGTCCGATTCAACACCGTACTCATTGCGGTACTCGGCGTGCTCGGTGGCTACCTCACACCCATCATGCTGTCGACAGGGACCGTCAACTTCCCTGGCCTGTTTGGCTATATGCTGATTCTGGGTTGTGGCGTGCTGTGGATTTGCAGCCACAAGCACTGGCCGCTGCTGCACTACGTCAGCATGGCGTGCAATTACCTGTTGATGTTCGCCTCGCTGGTGCGATTCAACGTCGATTTGTTCTGGCAGGTCATGCCCTTCGTCACGGCCTTCTTCGTGCTCTATTCGACCATGGTCTTTGTTTACAACTTGAGATCGCGAACCAAGTCAAATCTGCTGGACGTACTGGTGCTGTTCCTCAACTCGGGGATTTACTTCGCCACCAGTTACTGGCTGGTCGAACGCACATTCGAGAAGGAATGGGTCGCTGCGGTTACTCTGGGACTAACGGCGTTCTACATCGCACACGTTTATTACTGTCTGGTTCGCAGAGTGCTGGACCGCGAGCTCATGCTCAGCTTCTGTGGTCTGGCCGCACTCTATCTGGCAATTACGTTGCCGTTGCTCTTGTCGCCTGCCTGGCTGACGGTTGCCTGGTCGCTGCAGGCCCTGGTCATGATTTGGATTGCCATCCAACTCGACAGTCGCTTCCTGCTGCACCTCGGATATTTGATGTACGGAGTTGTCGTGTTCCGGTTCGGGTTCTTCGACCTGCCTCGTCAATACGGCATGCCGATGCAGTCGACCACTCTCGCCGAATACTTCCCCATGCTGCTGCAGCGGCTCATGATGTTCGGTGTTCCAATTGGTTCGTTCGCCGTGAGCTACCGACTGCTGCAAAACGCTCCTGTGGCCGGAGACAAACGGCTCATGGACGCGGCCAACGACATTCACGACATGGTCGACCGCAACTGGGCACTTAAAGGCTTAGTGTTCGGTGCTCTGGGAATGTTGTTCATATTCCTGCATTTGGAATTGAATCGAACATTCGGAATCGCGTTCGATCCTTTGCGTCTCCCTGTGCTGACCATGCTGTGGGTGGTTGCCTGTGGATTTCTGTTACGGGAAGTTGTGCGACATCGGAATCCAGTCGTGCAGACGCTGCTCGTGCTGTTTATGTCGGTCATGATTATCAAACTGTTTGTCTTTGACGTCATGTCGTGGCACCTCACTGGGCATCTGGTATACGGATCCAGCTACAGTGGACTCGAGGCACTCATGCGGCTCATTGACTTCGGGGTCATCATTCTCTTCTTCGGCTTGGGATACAAAATCTTCGCCGGCGGTGAGGAAGGGACTGAAGACGACATCAAAACATGGCGGAGCACTTTTGCGACGCTGGCGGTTGGATTGTTGTTTGTGTTTACTTCGCTGGAAACAAACACCTTCCTCAGCCATTTCATTCCGGGGTTGCAGGCAGGTGGAATCTCAATTCTGTGGTCACTGTTCGCACTGAGCTTCCTGTACTGCGGAATTCTTTTCCGCAAGTCGGGACTACGTTACCTGGGATTGGCATTCTTCGGTCTGATTGCTCTGAAGATTTTCATGATCGACCTGGCTCGCCTCGACCAGATTTACCGAATTGTCGCCTTCATCATTCTGGGCGTGCTGGTATTGGGGGGATCGTTCCTCTATCTCCGCTTCAGGGAGTCATTCGAAGATGAAAAAGAACCGCAACAGCGTTTGCCGGAGGATGTGACATGAGAATGATCGTTCTGATTTCCAGTTTGCTGGTCTCGACTGCCGCATGGGCACAGGACGTGACTCAAGAAGTGTCCGTACGGCAAGTGCAACTTCCCCCCATTTCGGAAACGACAGTAATCGCCGTACCGCTGGATACAGCGGTATATGAAACGGCTGCGACCAATCTTCATGACCTGCGACTGCTCGACCGCCACGAAAGGGAAGTGGGCTATCTCGTGAAGCAGGTCACCGAAAAACGCACGCGCACTGTGCCGCGGACAAAGTCGATTAACGATCCGACATTGGACATTCTGGAGTCGGGGGGGCTGTCGGTTCGCTTCAGCCTGCGAAAAGAGGACGAAATTCCACACACGCTTAACATTCGGACGCCGCTATCGGATTTTGAACATCGGGTCCAACTCTTTGGCGTGGTTGATGGCCAAGAGGTTGAACTCGTTGATGACGTCATTTTCGACTATCGACGCATTATGAATTTGCGCCGCACAACAATCAAAGTTCCGGCGACCGAGGCACGGGCGTTTCACTTGCTCATTGAAACTCCCAAGGCTGAGCAGGAGTTACTGCTGAGAGAATTGACTCGGGAAGTGCGAGGTGGGGCGGAAACCAGCAGCCAGGAGAAATACACCGTCGTCCGCCGTCCCTTCCGAATGGATCGAATCGAAATGACCGCGGATTATGTGGAGACGGAAGGCCGCAGTCCGGTCGAAGCTGATTATCCCGTCGAAATCGTGAGCACAAAGGTCGACGAAGAAAATCAGGCCACGGAAATCGAAATTGCCTCGCATCGAGAACCGTTGACGCAGCTTACGTTCAGCATCAACGACAAGAACTTCAGTCGGGCCGTTCGATTGGAAGTGAATGACTCCACCGGCGCGCGTCGCCGTCTGGTCACAGAGACCACGCTTTCGTCTTTTTCTGTTGGGAGTATTCACGAAGAGAAACTCGAAATCCATTTCCCGGCAACGCGCGAAGAACGTTACTTCGTCATCATTTCCAACGGCGACAGTCCACCGCTCGAAGTGGCGGGAGTGAGTGCCAAAGGCATTGTCGAACACGTTTATGCACTGGTGGAACCGGGAGACACCATGACACTCACTTACGGAGTCCCCGATGCAACTCGTCCCAACTACGACGTAAAAGCCCTGCAGCGCGCTCTCACGACGGAACAGCACATTGAAGTGGCCTCTCTCGGGCCAGCCACTCGGAGTGAGTTTCATCCGGCACCGGAGCCATTTCAGTGGAAGGACCTGTGGAATAATCCCATGATTACCATTCCGGTCATCGCAGCACTGGTGCTGCTCCTGGGGTGGGGCCTCTTCCAGGCCACAAAGCGTGTACAAGCGCTGGAGGCAGGTGAAAACGGAGACAAGTCCTCAGGCAGTTCCGCGAGTCCCAATTGAAATTGTCCCGCATTGAGACTTGAACCGACTTGACCGCCCTGTCATACCTAGCCCGAACTATTCGTAGGATGGGTGAAGTCCGCGTCAAACAGTTCGGTGCGTTACGCAAGTCACTCAACCCAAAAAACAGGGTGTTAATTTTATGGCGAGTGATTCGTGGACGTAACCTACCATAATACGGTGACTTGCTTCACACACCCTACAGATGTCATGAATAATCCAGGCTAGGCGATTCGGTCACGAGGATGATGAGGTTTCAGGCAATGCGGACAGGTTTGTTTGGTGGTACGTTCGATCCGGTGCATTTCGGCCATTTGCTGTTGGCTGAGACGTGTCGCGAGGTCGGTCAACTTGACGAAATCTGGTTCGTCCCAGCTGCCCGCTCGCCCCACAAGCCTAATGTGGTGATGGCTTCCGCCAAGCAACGCGTGGAAATGTTGCGGTTTGCCATTGCAGGGCATCCTCAGTTTCGCATCAGCAAGGTGGAACTGGAACGACCGGCTCCAAGTTACACAGTCGATACGCTGAGGCAATTGCAGAAAGATGAGCCAAACCGTCAGTTTGTGCTGCTCATGGGGGCAGATTCGTTGCACGATTTGCCAACATGGCGCGATCCTGAGGCAATCCTCGACATGGTGGAAATCATGGCCGTGAGTCGGGGACGGGAAGCGGCTTCACACGCCCCGGTCATCACTCATTTGGGAGAACAGGCTCGGCAGCGAATTCAAACTGTGGTCATGCCTGCCATTGATATTTCGGCGTCTGACTTGCGTGAGCGTGCGCGAACGGGCCGCAGCCTGCGTTTTCTGACGCCGCGTCCGGTCGAGCTTTTCATTCAGCAGCATGGCCTGTACCGAGACGCTGCGTCGGGAGAGTCGACATGACATCCCCCGGAGGTGAGCTGGAATTCGTCGACTGGATTTCAAGGCAAGCGGCCGACACCAACCAGATTCTGGAAGTCGGAATTGGTGATGACGCCGCCGTCCAGCGCGTGACGCAGGGACAACATGTCGTGGTTGCCAAAGATGTCCTGATGGAAGGGGCTCACTTTGAATTTGAGACTGCCACACCGGAACTGGTAGGACGCAAAGCCCTAGCAGTGAATTTGAGCGATATTGCCGCCATGGGAGCCAGGCCGGTCTCTGTGTACATTGGGCTGGTCCTTGCCAAGTCGCGAGGCATCGAGTTCGCCCGTCGAGTCGATGCAGGAATTCGCGAACTAGCAAATCAGTACAACGTTTGTATTGCCGGTGGGGACACCAATACCTGGGACGGACCATTGGTGATTAGTGTCACGGTCTTGGGAGAAGTCGCACCCAACAGCGCCATCCAGCGCAACGGAGCACAGCCAGGTGATGTGCTCTTTGTCAGCGGGCCACTGGGAGGAAGTCTGGCCAGCGGACGTCATTTGACGTTTGAGCCCCGTCTCGAACTGGCGCAGCAGTTGACGTCAGCTTGCAAGGTCAACGCCATGATGGACATTAGTGACGGGCTTGCGCTCGACTGCACTCGGATGTTGAAAGCCAGCGGTGCGGGGGCCATACTGGAATCAAGCTCGATTCCAATCCATGCCGACGTTTCGTTCAGTCTCCCTACGGAGCAACGTCTGCAGCATGCGCTGCACGACGGAGAAGACTTTGAACTATTAATCGCATTGTCAGAGGAACAGGTGGAGTTGCTCGCCGACTCGAAACTTAATACGCCGCTGCAGCGAATTGGCCGAGTGACTGCTGATCCCGGATTGTTTTTACAAGAAGGCTCTGGTCAACTGAAATTACTGGAACCGCGGGGCTACGAGCATCAGTTCAAGTAGTCTGCGGTTCACGCCCGCGCTGCGAGGCAAATTTGCCGTCCAGAATTTCCATGACCGTGTCCTCATCCCTGATGTAGCGATGGTCGTGTGTCACGGTGATAATGGTGGCCCCGCGCTCCTGTTGCAGGTCGCGCAGTAATTCGAAAATCTGTTGACCGCTTTTCGTGTCGAGTTCGCCGGTTGGTTCATCAGCGAGAATGAGGCTGGGATTCTTCAGCACTGCGCGTGCAATGGCGACACGTTGCTGTTCGCCGCCAGAGAGTTGGCTCGGTTTGTGGTCGAGTCGATCACCCAGGCCGACACGCCGAAGCAGTGCCTTTGCTTCGTCACGAAATTTGCCAGCCTGTCCGACGGGCATGAATGGAATGAGGACGTTGTCGAGAGCTGTCAGATTTTTCAGCAGGTTGAAGCTCTGAAAAATGAATCCAATTTCCTCGCGGCGGAGCCTGTCTCGCTCCGCCTGCGGCAGCTGTGACATCGCGCGCCCCTGCAAATAGATTTCCCCACTGGTGGGCAAATCCAAAGCCCCCATGAGGTGCAGCAGCGTACTTTTGCCGCTGCCTGAGGGGCCTACAATGAAGGCGAATTCCCCGGCAGGAAACTCACAGGAAATCCCCCGTAAGACGGGCGTTTCACGTGCGCCATTCACGTAGGACTTGGTGACGTCTTCAACGCGGACAGCTGTTGATGAGTTGTGAGGCGACATATTGCGGGGCCGTTACGCGCGTACTTCAGGAATGAGCCGCGATGGTATCCCCTGACGTGTCATTCTGGAAGGACTGTCACTTCGTCCGATCAATTCAAAAAAAATATCGCAACGATTGGGAGAAGCTAGATCAGACCGCCAATCAAGCCGGAGATGGCGAAGGTCAGCAGTGCGATAACGAACGCAGTTGCGGCCAACAGCTTACCGAGGGTGCCGTAGCCATGATACTTTTCATGCGAGGACCACACCCAATGGCAATGCATGAACGTGGCCGCCGCCAGGTAGGCGAAACCAAGAGCCGCTGCCGGAACTCCCGAGTACGTAACCAGCCTCATGGGACGTAATGAAATGAACGTCGCGGAGTTTGTCAGAAAGCAGGTCACGCCGACGTAGGCAACAATCAGTGCCAGCGAAATCCCTTTGCCCCAAATCGTTCCCTGAGAACGATCTTCGGCGGAATCCATCAGCGTTTCGGCCCAGCTTCCAAAGAGATTGCTGCCACCAGTGTACCTCATTTGATCACCTGCACGTTGCACCATTCAAGACAGAACAGTTGGAACAACGTTGGGAGAATGTGACCGGATCAAACAAATCTCAGAATTCGCACCGCAATTTCTCCGAGACCACGTGTCCCGATTAGTGAACCAGGCAAGTGACTGCGGTCGCGTATTCTCTGATGCAGCGTGCGATGCATTCGGAGCCGATTGCTACAGCAAAGCGGACTCTGCTGATGTGTCGGTCGTTCGTTCGTGCAGTCGATTCGTCTGGTAGGCTTCGATGAGTAGTTCCAGCTTCTCGATGCGGTATCGAATGCGCTGGCCTCGTTCCGTGTCACGTGTTGTTCGGGGCTGATCGAATACGCGAATATCCTGCACCTTGGGAACAATGTCGATGCCGTCTCGAATGGCGGCCTCGACAGAATCGAAATGGTGATGTTCGGCCAGCACAATTCGATCGGGCTCGAGCACCAGCGTGTAGCCGTAATCGCCATACGCTTCGGAGAATGCTCCATCAATGGTAATTGCCTTACCGCTTCGCTTCAGAGGCGACTCACCTGCTTCGACCTTCACCGGAACATGCCCGTTCACAATGAGACCACCTGCAGCATCCATCCCGAACTCAGCCAGCACGCGGTCGCAGAATTCCGTTTCGTGAATGAGTGAAAAATACGGATCCTTGGTTTCCTTATGAGAAGCTTTGTCCTGAATGAAATCTCGTTCAAAGGTTGCGATACGATCTTTCCCGAACAGAGGCGACCGTGGGCCGCTCCACAAATACCAGAGAAAATCGACATCAGACTGCGTTGAACTCATTACGGCACGTCGGACAACGCGTTCAATTCCCTCGAACATTTCCCGTCCGGAGAGACTTTCACCATCGACTTCCAGCGGCTGAAATTCTCCCTGTTCGTCGGTCGGAACACAGGCATGAAAAATGAGACATTCATCCCTGCGCAGATACATGGAACCATGTCCCACCAGGAACCGCATGTGCTCCTGCAGCTTCTGGCTTCTCAAAAATGAACGCTTCATCCGGGACAGGCAGAGGGCTTCTTCTTCGGTCAGCTCATAGGGGCGGTCGGAGTTGATGGTGGGGAATAACGTGTCCCGCAATTCGAACGTGTTTCCATCAATTTCAATGGTTCCTGTCGCTTGATCGATATGATGCAACAGCCGGCGATGAGCAAGATCCCACTGAGGATTTCGCTCAATGAGTTGCCCTTCGAGTTTGAACTGCATAATGGCCGCCGCTTTCTGCATGCGGGCGACGAGTTCGTTGGGACGCATGCCGTCGCTCTTCGGCATAAAGAACTCGGCGGGATCCTGCGCGTAAACAGTCCGGGCTAGGTGCTCCAGCGGTGTGAGTGGAATGCCGTAGCCTTCGTCGAGCTGTCCGAGACGTCGATACCGCAGCGAAACTCGCAACACCGTGCAAATGAGGGCCTCGTTCCCCAGTGCGGCGCCCAACCATAAGGCGTCGTGATTTCCCCAAATGATTTCGACGTTCGGCTGCAATCGCAAATAGTCCACCACACGATCGCCACGCGGTCCACGATCCCAGCAGTCGCCACCAATAATGAGTTCGTCGACGGCCAGGTTTCGGATGAGGCGTCCGAGTAGGTGAATAAAGTGCAGTGCACGGTCGCGTCGCACGAGTTCGTCCAGCATGGTTTTGATGAACTCGGGGCGTCGTTCGGTCGAGGGCGAGTGCAGCATTTCCAGCAGCAGTTCGCTGTATTCGGCGGGAAAGAGTTTTGTGGCCAGACGCAGACTGTAGTTGGAAACGAGGTGACGCAGCAGCTTGAGTTGCGGTTTGAGCATGCGTTCGGCATACGCTCGAATTTGCTCCTGAGTTGTCAGTGTCGCGTGCAGGCGTTTGGTCACTTCCGCTGGATAGAACGTCAACTTCAGAAATTCGGATAATTCTTCGGGCGACATTTCTCCAGCAAAGATTTCTTCCACGAGCGGCCGCAGCGTTCCCGAAGCGTTGTTGATGACATGCTGGAGCTTTTTGTCCTCCCCGTGAATATCGCTAATGACGTGGACGGCACTCTTGGGAAGAGTTTGCACTGCAGACAAACGCGCAACTTCTGCAATTGCGGCGTCGACATTGGGATACTCCAGCGACAACAACTCCAGCATGGAAAGGTCGGCTTCAGGTCGCTTGAAGGAGAGTGATGTATTCAACATCGGCAAGGAAAATTCGAGGGTGTTGCAGGTCGTTTGGAATGAGTGTCGAGCGTTCTGCTGACTCTACCGCACTGAGGTTCTACGGCCAATAGTCGCTGGTCCGCCTTTTCCATGCATTCGCCTGGTCAAACGCAGTCCAAGCCATTCGCGTTAGAATTCCTTCCTCACGCGGAACATCGTGCCCCATTTTCAGGAATTCCTCCCACGAATTCTGAGACCAACGCGTAACGACTATGGCAGCGCGTGTGCGACACGTTTCACTGTCCGGCAGTTGTTGAGACGATGGGGGACAAGTTGAATGACCAATTCGCAAGAGGTTCCTCCCAAACCATGGTACTCACTCTCGCGAAAGCGTGTCGTATTGTGGCTAACGCTCAGTGTTTGCTCCGTGGGTGGAGCGGTGTTTTATCTGGAGTTCTGGTACCACCATCCGGTGGGGAGTGGACCGGCTGGACCGGAGGTGGATGCGGCCCAATACTGTTCGGCACGTTTTTTGCGCCAGGTGATTGATGGGATATACCTTCTGCTTCTGAGGTTTCAAGCTCATGGAGGCAGGCGATGGGACGGAAGAGTCGGAAGGGTGTCGAGAAGACCACGAAATTGCAGGGGCTGAAGTATTTCCAACTGATTGACGACCTGTTGGCAGGGCTGCGTGGACAGGCGACGGCGCGTGACAAGGCAGGAAATCGACAGTTGTTCTGCGATCAGTATATCGCACTGTTGCTGCTCTATTTCTTTAATCCGACGGTCACCAGTTTGCGTGGGCTGCAGAAGTTCACCACGCTCGAAAAAGTCCAGAAGCTGTGTGGCGTCAAACCGACATCGCTGGGATCGCTCAGTGAGGCGGCACGCGTGTTTGATCCGGCGGTGCTTGAACCGATTATTGCACAACTGGCAGCTCAAGCCCGGACATCACCCTCAGCTATGCCTCCCGCCCAACAGGCCGCACTGGCGGGACTAACGGCAGTCGATAGCAGCCTGCTCAAGGCGTTGCCCCGCATGGCCTGGGCACTCTGGCAAGATGCCGAACATCGAGCCATCAAAATGCACGTGGCGTTTGGCGTGTTCGAGCAGGCACCGCTCGAAGTGGCGGTGACGCATGGCAACGGTGCAGAACGCGAACAATTGCGGAACATGGTTCAGCCCGGCGGGTTCTATGTGGCCGATCGGGGCTACGCGAACAACGCCATGTTTCGCGAATTTGATGCACAGAACGTGCGGTTTCTCATCCGGGTGCAGGAGAACACCACCTTCGAAGTCCAGGCAGAACAGCCACTCTCTGACGCAGATTCTCAGGCGGGTGTCGTTCGCGATTTGCTGGTGCGGCGACTGGGCACGGAAAAGCACAACCGGCTACTGGAGGAACCATTGCGGATTGTCGAAATCCGGGGCACCGAACCAGACCAGGTTTGGATTCTGGCGACCAATGCCCGCGATTTGCCAGCGGAACTCATTGCGGTTGCGTACCGTTATCGCTGGCAAATCGAACTGTTCTTCCGCTGGCTGAAATGCGTGCTGGGTTGCCGACACCTGCTGAGTCACTGCGAATCGGGCGTGACGCTGCAGGTGTACGCCGCCGTCATCGCATCCCTGCTGATTAGCCTGTGGACCGGCAGCAAGCCCAGCAAACGGACTTGGGAAATGCTCTGCCACTACTTCAGCGGCTGGGCCACCCTGGAAGAACTCCACCAACACCTAAATCTCCCCTCACCCCGCGACCCACCACGCAAATCCTGAGCCGAACAGTATTGGGATGCGGCCAGCTTTTCGACCGTCTGGTCGGAACGCCCGGTGGTACTCTTGGGTTTAGGTGACAGCATTACCGATGGATACGGCGCCAGTCCGGGGAAGTCGTACTTCAATCTTCTGTTGAAGCCCGCCTCGACTGATCCCCCTTCACTGCAACATTGCCACTTGCCGGCAGTCCTTCCAAACATCAAAGGCCAGAATGATGCGATTTCGGGAACCACTTCTCTCGAACTGGTCGATGTGACGTTGCCGCGTCTGGAACCGTTTCCGCCTGATGTTTATGGAATTGTAGTGCTCACAACGGGCGGCAATGATGTGATCCACAACTATGGCCGTACACCGCCGCGTGAAGGGGCCATGTTTGGCGCCAGCTGGGAACAGGCAGCCACTTGGGTTTCAAACTACGAAGTTCGTCTCGGAAAAATTTGTGATGACATTTCGTCGCGGTTTCCCGGTGGCTGTACGATTTTCATTGCGAATATTTACGACCCAACCGACGACGTGGGCGATGCCGAGCACGCAGGACTTCCCCCTTGGCGGGACGGGCTCAGGATTCTGCACGCTTACAACGACATCATTGCCCGAGTTGCGGCGGAACGAGACGACGTGGAACTGGTCGACATCCATTCCGAGTTTCTGGGACACGGAATTCACTGCCGCAAGTTCTGGTCGGCACACTACCACGCGATTGATCCATACTACTGGTACTTCGACAACCTCGAAGACCCCAACGATCGCGGTTACGACGCCATCCGCCGCCTGTACCTGCAGCGAATGGCGGAGGTTTTGCCGGAGAAGTTTCCCGAAATGCCGTCCAAGTAATTAACGTGGCTGCCTTCGCCGCCCACGCGACTTACTCGGAGGCATATTCCCCCAGTATCTCCTGGTCGTAGTCGTAGCCATCTTCGTGCGGAAAACGGAGTGATGTATCGGGATAGATTAGCTGGAGGCAGTCAAACGGCTCGTCATTGTAGAACTGGTACGATGCGAGAACGAAGTTTTGCAGCCGATTTGGCAAAACGGGAACCAAAAAGTAGTCGAATCGTTCCTTCGCGGCGCCAATTCGCACGTTGACGGGCGGCGTTGAATGGGAGAAACGTGCCACGTACTGCGTTACCAATTCATGCGAAAGATTCGGCGGTAACGATGAAATGAAGATCTCAGGAATCGAAAATGTTCTGAAGATTCCCGTGGTGTAACAGAAGGATGGTGCGTCATCACGTGCGACATAGGTCATGTGAAACCCATGTTTTGCGACGTTTCTGTGAACCTCTGAAGCGTATTCTTCCATCATTTCAGCCCGAAATCTGATTTCGCTTGCCACGCCGGACAATGGCTATGCGATAGACGTGAACCGCACTGTGACAAAAAGAAACTAGTTCGACTCAGTCTTTGACCAATCCACGCGGGGGGCGTCGGCCCACAGGTTTTCGAGGTCGTATTTTTCACGGGACTCGGGGGTGAACACATGCAGGACGACGTCACCGTAGTCGTGGCAGATCCAGCCGGTTTCCATCCCTTCGGTTCCGATGCGTTTCGAGCCTTGCGACAACATGACGTCGTCGGATGTGTTCGCGATGGCGCTGTTTTGTCGCCGCGTGACGCCTGTGGTGATGACGAAGAAGTCAAACAGTGGTGTAATACCCGTGGTGTCGATGACAACCGTGTTCTGCCCACGGAAATCGGCACACACTTTGGCTACCAGGCAGGCATTTTCACGTGCCGCTTCGATAGTGCCAGCACGCCGGATGCCAGACGTAACCTCTTTGGTTTGAGTTGTTTGTTGTTCCGCCACGTTTGACAATTCTTTCTCCAGAAACCGTTTCAAAACTCGCCTGGCGGCACATCACTCAACCAGCAGCACAGACAGAAATTCCTGTGCTGCTGCGAGTTATATCAACCGAAGTCAAGCTTTGCTGCAGTTGCCCGTTACAAATTGAGGGCGTACTGCACAATCAGGCCTGCAAAGACCACGCTCACCATACTCATGAGTTTGATGAGGATATTCAAGCTCGGGCCGGAAGTGTCTTTGAACGGGTCGCCCACGGTGTCGCCAACCACGGCGGCTTTGTGGGCGTCAGTGCCCTTGCCACCATGGGCTCCGGTTTCGATGTACTTCTTGGCGTTATCCCAGGCGCCACCGGCATTTGCCATCATGACGGCGACTGCAAATCCTGCCGTGAGGCCACCTGTGAGCATCCCCATCACCCCGGACACACCGAGCAAAAGCCCGACGGCAATGGGAACAACCAGTCCCAACAGAGCCGGAACCAGCATTTCCCGTTGTGCGGCCACGGTGCTGATATCGACACAGGCGGCGTAGTCTGGTTCGGCTTCCCCTTCCATGATTCCCTTGATCTCACGGAACTGACGGCGAACCTCTTCCACCATGGACTTCGCGGCACGGCCCACGGCTTTCATGGTCATGGCACAGAAGACGAAGGCGAGCATCACTCCGAGGAAGCAGCCAACGAGAACCTTGGGATTCATGACAGAGACGTCGTAGTAGCGAACGAAGTCGGGCATGGTGGCACGGTCAACAGGGACGATGAGTCCATCATCGCGCAAATCGACCAAATTGAGCGTCACGGTTTTGCCTTTCTCAACGCCTTTTTCAACGATTCCACCGAGGCGAACTCGTTGTGCGTCGGTAGTCGGCGGAAAGACCAGGAATGGCGTACCGGTTGGTTCCGATCCATCTTCGTGCATTGCGTCGGGATACAGCGTGTTCCAGGCACCAGCGTCGAGGTTGGCCGTGACAATTCCAGGGCTAACGACGGTCACCTCCGCCGCTTCAGGATTGGAAACGACCGCAGCCACTGGCGTGGACGCCGACCAGCGTTCGATGCCAATCCGAACTTCTTCCACGTAGGCGGCCAGCAGTGCCAGAGCCGTCAACGCGGCGGAGCCAATGGCAAAGCCTTTTCCTGTCGCAGCGGTCGTGTTGCCAAGGCTGTCGAGAGCATCGGTCCGTTGGCGAACAGAAGGATCCTGGTGCGTCATTTCTGCATTACCACCAGCATTGTCCGCGATGGGACCGTAAGCATCAGTCGCGAGTGTCAGGCCGAGAGTGCTGAGCATGCCGACCGCCGCAATGGCGACGCCGTAGAGTCCCATGGCAAACAGTCGGGGATCACTGAACTGGAATCCGGTGCAGGCACCGAACGACAAAATGATGGCCAGGCCAATGACCACAATGGGCACCCATACGCTGTAGAAGCCTTCAGCAATACCCGCGATAATGACTGTTGCTGGGCCAGTGACTGCCTGATCGGCAATGCGTTTTGTGGGAGCGTAAACGTCGCTGGTCGAGTACTCCGTCCACCAGCCGATGATGACACCGGAGAGCAATCCTACGCAAATTGCGACAAACACACCGAACAACTGATTTCCAGATCGAACGTAGTCCGGCAAATTCAAATCAGCTGAGGGCTGCACGAGCATGAGCCAGACAAGTAACGCCGATACGAGGGCCACGCCCACGCTACTGGCATTCACACCAAAACCGAGGGCTTTCAGGAGTTGTCGCTGATCGGCCTTTTCGTTGGTTCGTACGACGTAAATTCCAGCAATGGACAACAGAATGCCCATTCCGGCCAATACCATGGGAAGCAGCAGTGTCATGAACTGCATTTGCGGGAATCCACGATAAGCGGATACGCCCAGAGCGGCAGCGGCCAGAATTGAACCGCAGTACGACTCATACAGGTCGGCGCCCATGCCAGCCACATCACCTACGTTATCGCCGACGTTGTCCGCGATGGTCGCGGGGTTACGAGGATCATCTTCCGGAATACCGGCTTCGACTTTTCCGACGAGGTCGGCACCAACGTCCGCAGCCTTTGTGAAAATACCACCCCCAACGCGGGCGAACAGGGCCTGACTGCTGGCACCCATCCCGAAGCAGAGCATGGTGACGGTGATTTCCACCAGTTCCATGCCGACGAGCCAGTGGAGAATTGCAAACCACAAACAAATATCCAGCAGACCGAGTCCCACGACTGTGAGCCCCATCACCGCACCGCTACGGAAGGCAACTTGCAGGCCATCGTTGAGCGACTTCTTGCACGCTTGAGCCGTACGTGAACTGGCCTGAGTGGCGGTCTGCATCCCGAACCAACCTGCCAGTCCGGAAAAGAATCCGCCGGACAGGAATGCGAAAGGCACCCACGGTGACTGTGCTTTGAACACGAATGCCACCACCATGAGCAGAAGCATGGTGACAATGAAGAAAATTCCTACGATTTTGTACTGACGCCAGAGATACGCATCGGCTCCCCGACGCACATAGCCCGCAATGCGAACCATGTTTTCATCACCCTCGTCCTGGGCCATCATCCACTTGAAGAACATCCAGGCGAAGCCGAGTGCTACCAGCGAGCCGACCATGGCGACGAGCCAGCCAATGAAGATTCCTGAGTCGGAAACGCCCTGATCCGCAGCCTGGGCGACTCCACCAAACATGCCAAGGCATACAGCAACAAGCAGCAGCAACGTGATCAATTTCAGAAACTGCTTCACAGAGGGAAGCCACGGACGCGTCGAAAACAGGGGGCTCATTTTGACTCCATTCTTTGATGGGCGTGGGATGTTCGGCTGAGGGGAAGAAAAACCTGACTCACATTCATCAATGTTTACCTATTGGTGCGGCGAGTGTAGCGCGACGCAATTCGAACTGTCAAACTGTGATGCGGAATTCTTTGGAAAACATCCGAATGTGAAAACGCCGCGACGACGGGAGACTTCGTGGGACATGCAATTCTGCGCGAGAAGTTGATTGGTCGATTCGATAGACTTCCGTGCGGATCAACCAGAATCGGCAACTGCGAATCGGGAATGCCATTGCCATGCAGACGACAGAACACATTAGCGACGTTCGCACTGCCGTACGGAATGCACGGCAGTCGGGAAATCGAATTGGCTGCGTTCCCACCATGGGAGCCCTGCATGCGGGACACATGAGTCTGGTTGAGGAATGCCGTCAACGCGCTGAGTTTGTGTGCGTCACGATTTTCGTGAACCCCACGCAGTTTGCTCCAACGGAAGATCTCGCAAAGTACCCGCGTCCGATTGAAGCCGACCTGCAGAAGTGCCGTGATGCCGGAGTCGATTTGGTTTTCATGCCGGTAGTGCCATCGCTGTATCCCGACGGTTATCAGACCTGGGTGACGGTTGATGAAGTCACCCAGCCGTTGGAAGGAACCCATCGCCCCTCGCACTTCCGAGGGGTGACGACCGTGGTTGCCAAACTGCTCAATATTCTTCAACCAGACGTCGCCTGCTTTGGGATGAAAGACTACCAGCAACTCGCCGTCATTCGCCGCATGGTCACCGACCTGGATATGCCGGTCGACATTATCGCCTGCGCCACGGTTCGCGAGCCTGACGGTCTCGCGCTGAGTAGCCGCAACATGTATCTGAGTGCGGAAGAACGCACCGCTGGGCTTTCGCTATCGCAATCATTGTTTGTGGTCCGCGACGCTTTGAGAGATGGTGCCACAGACATTGCAGCGTTGGAACTACAAATGAAGACGCACATGCAACAGGCTAACGTTGAGGTGCAATACGCCGTAATTGTGGACCCTCACACTTTGCTGCCTATATCAGCTCCGCAACAACACATGGTGGCACTAATTGCAGCAAAAGTAGGAGCCACGCGTCTCATCGATAATGTGGAAATCTTTCTCGACTGAGATAGTGAACCTGCGTTGCCACCGGCCAAATTTTCGGGGTGTGTGGAGCAAGTCACCGCATTACGGTGGGTTACGTCCGCGAACCAAATTGTGTCGACAGAACACGCTGTTTTTCGCGTTTCATGAGTTGCGTAACGCATCGTCCTGTTTGACGCGGCCTTCACCCACCCTTGTATCTTGAAAAAACAAGAACAAGTTCAAACTACTGTGCCATCTAGCTGACACTGGGGTGGGTATAAGACAAGTCGCATTCCTGATGCCCCGTAGGGGCATCAGGAATGTGAGCGAGCGGTAGATCGTCCCACCCTCGGTCTTCGAGACCGATTCGTAGCCTGATCGTCGCTCTCTTTCGTGCTTCAACCCGTACAGTCGCAGGAGCGGTGTCGCCACACCAGCTCGCATTAGCAAGGAAGGGTCTTTGCATGGACCAACATAACAGAATTTGCGTCGGAATCGATGTCGCCAAGCACAAACTGGACGTCGCCTGGTCGAATTCCTCACATGTGCAGGAAATTCCCTACACGAAAGCAGGCTTGAGATTACTCATCTCTTCTCTAAAGAAATCCGAGGTCGCGCTCATCTGTTGTGAAGCGACCGGAGGACTCGAAAGGACTCTCGTTCAGGTGCTTCACGAGCAGGGATTCGTTGTCGCCGTGGTGAATCCCCGACAGATTCGGGACTTCGCTCGTGCGATGAATCAGCTCGCCAAGACTGACGAAATCGACGCCGGCATCATCGCGCAGTTTGGGTGGCTGATAAACCCTCGTCCCACCAAACCACTCACAGAATCACAGCAGAAACTGCGAGATTTGACGTCGCGTCGGCGGCAGATCACGAAGCTGATCACCCAGGAAAAGAACCGACTCGCCGCCACCGCCGACAAGGAAATTTGTCGCATGATCAAGCGATCCATCCGGTTCCACGAACAACAACTCGACACGCTGAAAGAGAAACAGCGCGAACTCATCGACGCTGATGAGTCGTCTCAGACCAATGCTCGAATCATCGAATCTGTCCCCGGCCTGGGACCGGCCACGGTGGCCACGCTCGTCTCCGAGCTTCCTGAACTCGGCCAATTGAATCGACAACAAATCGCCCGGCTCGTGGGTGTCGCCCCGACCAACCGCGACAGCGGAACCCTCCGCGGCAAACGCACCACCGGTGGCGGACGCGTCGAAATCCGCAACGCCCTGTACATGCCCACCGTCGTGGCCGTGAGGCACAACCCGCGAATTAAGGCGTTCTACCAGCGACTGGTGGCCCACGGCAAACCCAAAATGGTCGCCCTCATCGCCGCCATGAGAAAACTCCTGACCATCCTCAACGTCATGATCCGAGAAGGAAAAACATGGAACCAAACACCTATCGCAGCTTGATTTTTAAGACAGTCGCTACAAATCGGCGTTGGTGACAACTATCCCGTGTAGCCGCCGGCCAACCAGTACACGCCGGTGAGGATGATTCCTGCAAACACGCCGGCGAGTGTGTCGTCAGCCATGATCCCCAGTCCGCCTTCCCATTTATCAAGCCAGCGAATGGGGCCGGGCTTGGCGATGTCGAAGAGGCGGAACAAAGCAAACCCCAGAATGGCGGTCCACCAGTTCATGGGGACGAGCAGAAACACCACTGGGAAGGCGGCGATTTCATCGAACACGACCTGCTTGGGATCTTTGACCTGAAAGTGGTCCGCCCCAGCCTGACAAATGGGGATGCCAACCACGAACAGCACAACAGCCCCCACAGCACAGGCAATTTCCGGATAGCCCGACAGTTGCAGCACCCACACAATGGGCAGCCCGCCGAGGCTGCCCCAGGTACCTGGCCCTTTGGGGAGGTAGCCTAATCCACACCCCACAGAGAGCCAGACGATGAATCCGTGGGGGCGAGATTGTTGAGGCGGCGAAGGCGAGTCGGTCATGAGTCAGAATCCCCGAAGGTTGCCCGAGTCAGAACAAACTCGTCTCGGTCACCAATACTACTCACCAAGTAAGCCTTTGTTGAGTTGCTTGAGTGCTTCCGCTTCGATTTGCCGGACGCGTTCACGTGTGAGGCCGAGCGACTCGCCAATTTCCTTGAGGGTTTTGGGTTCATCACCATCGAGGCCAAACCGCATCCGAAGAATACAGGCTTCACGTTCTTCCATTTCCCCCAGCATGCGACCGACATGCTTGAGGTTGTCGTTCGTGACCAGTTCATCTTCCGGTCCCATGCGTCGCTCGTCGGGAATCAAGTCTCCGAGCGAAACATTGTTCTCGGGGTCTTCCGACTGCGGAGTGCTGTTGTAGAGCTGAATTGCCTTCTTGACGATTTTCAACTTCTTCGGAGGAAGTTCCAGCTCGCGGGCCACTTCTTCGGCGCTGGGGGAGCGTCCCAAATCATCCTGCAGTTTCGCCGTGGCACGTCGCCACTTTGACAGCAGTTCGACCATGTAAGCGGGAATGCGGATGGTTTTCGCCGAGTTGATGAGGGCGCGCTTGATGGACTGTTTGATCCAGTAGCTGGCGTAAGTGCTGAACCGGGTGTCCATGTCGGGATCAAACCCTTCCACGGCACGCAGCAGTCCCAGATTGCCTTCCTCAATCAAATCCTGCAATGGCAGCCCTTTGTTGCCATAGCCTCGGGCGATATTCACCACGAGACGCAGGTTCGCCCGGACCATTTGGTCACGGGCTGCCATATCGCCAACAGCAATTCTCCTCGCCAGGGACTTTTCCTGGTCGGCACTGAGAAGCGATGTGGCATTAATTTCTTTGAGGTACGTTTCAAGCGGGTTCTGGACGCTCGTGGTGCGACGGGAAGTCGTCTTGTTCATAGGTAGTTCATTCCGTCCACAGGCACCGGTAATAACAACTTCAAAAATGGTGCCAGCGAATCTGCGAGAGTAGGGAGTACACGTGCTGGTTTGCGAAATCGTTCCGCTACACGTGGTCCTGTCGCGTCCTTGGATTTACCTTTTTGACATCGACCTAATCATTTCTGGCAATCCAATCTCACGTCGGAAGTTTGGGCTAAATGCGGGGCTCTCAGTGGAGTGAAACGAAAAAAGCGGTCTGTCCGAGTAACTCGAACAGACCGCTCAGTAGCATCAAATTGATGGTGCCGGTTATGACACCCTCATCAGCGTGAAGTTACGCTTCTTCGGAGGGGGCATCCTCTGCTTCGGCGCCAGGCATTTGGAACAGAGGTCCACCGCCGCCGCCGGTTCCACCCTTCAGTTCCTTCGAGGCGGAGTCGCCGCCTGCTTCGGAACTGCTGATGGTGGTTGCGAAGTCTTCGATTTCGGCGTCGAGCTTCATGCTCAGGCCGATTTTGCGATCGGCAGTGTCGACCCGGAGGATCTTCACTTCGACTTCATCACCAACGTTCACCTGGCTTTCAGTAGGCTGCTCGCCTTCTGCGCCACCGATTTCCGAAATGTGCAGCAGGCCTTCGAGCTCTTCTTCCAGTTCGACGAACACACCGAAGTTTGTGATCTTGGTGACCTTGCCTTTGACGATGGCGCCAGGCTGGTAGTTCGCAGGAATACGGGTTTCCCATGGATCGTCGTCGAGCTGCTTCAGGCCGAGAGCAATACGCTTGCGGTCTTCGTCAACGGAAACGACCACGCACTCAATTTCGTCACCCTTCTTGAGCAACTCGCTGGCGTGCGAAACCTTGCGGGTCCAGGACATGTCGCTGACGTGCAACAGACCATCGACACCCTCTTCGAGTTCGATAAAGGCACCGTAGTTGGTGAGGTTGCGAACGACACCTTTGACCTTCGTACCTTCTGGGTACTTCTCGGCCACGTTGTCCCAAGGATTCGGCTGGGTTTGCTTCATACCCAGTGAAATCTCTTGCTTATCGGTGTTGATGCCCAACACAACGACTTCCACTTCGTCGCCTGTATTGACCATTTCGTTAGGATGATTCAGACGGCGAGTCCATGACATTTCACTGATGTGGACCAGACCTTCAATGCCATCTTCGAGTTTGACGAAGGCACCGTAGGACATGACGTTGACCACTTCCCCTTTGATACGAGTACCAACAGGGTATTTGACGGCCACGTTGTCCCATGGGCTGGGGAACCGCTGCTTCATGCCCAAGGCAATTTTCTCTTTGTCGCGATCGATGCTGAGGATCATGACCTCGACTTCGTCGTCGATTTGCACCATTTCGGTCGGATGGCTGATACGTCCCCAGCTCATGTCCGTAATGTGCAGCAGGCCATCGATTCCACCGAGGTCGACGAAGGCACCGAAGTCCGCGATGTTCTTCACAACACCCTTGCGGAGTTGACCTTCTTCGATTTCCGACATCAGCTTGCGCTTCATGTCGGCTCGTTCTTCTTCGATCAGGCGACGACGCGAAACGACAATGTTCTTTCGTGCGTCGTCGATCTTGAGGATCATGCACTCCAAATCGCCACCGACGAATTCGCCGATATCGGGAGGACGACGGATGTCCACCTGGCTGGCGGGCAAGAACACGTTCACACCGCGGTTTCCGCTCGGTGAAGGGGCTTCGCCAATATTGACCAGCAAACCACCTTTGATTTTGCGAACGACGAGACCGACAATTTTGTCTCCTTCGCCGTAGTGTTCTACCACCCAGTTCCAGTCGCGCTGGCGGTCGGCTTTCCGTTTTGAGAGCAGGACGAGGCCGAAATCGTCTTCGATTTCTTCGAGCAGAACCTCAACAATGTCCCCAGCTTCGGGTTTGACGTCTTCATCTGCCCACTCATAGAGCGGGACCATGCCTTCACTTTTGTATCCAATGTCAACGAGAACTTCGTCGCCTTCGACACTCAGGACGCGGCCCTTCACGAGTTGATTGACGTCAAAAGCGCTGGACCGTTCGTCGTAGACCATGTCCATTGCCTGGTCTTCCTGCGCGAGCAGGTCGGCGAGTTCACCGCCCAATGCGGCATCGAGCTCGTCGTCATCAACTTGAAATTCTCGAATGAGGTTACGATCAACCATGTTAAACCTTGAAAACCTTTGGCAACATCCTGCCGCGCATCAAACCCTACACAAGTCTGCGCGCAATTCAAGAGGTCATAATGAGTTCCGACCGCAGCACCACACCTGTGGCCGCCTGGTAACGTCCGGAATCGCAGTAGAATCCATCAGTCTAGCATATTCAGTGGCTGGAAATCCAGACTGCCGAAGGGATTGCGATGCGTCTTCGGCACATTTGTTCAGACCCGCGGCGTGGCGTTTCAGGTGACATTCGAACCAGGCGAACCCAGTTATCGCAGCCTCTTGATTTGTCCGACGCCGGGACACAAGTTTGAACCGTTCGAATTTGGCGTCGTCAAGTCGTGGATGGTCCTGCGTCTCTATTGGCTTGGGGTGTGACTCCCAACTCGAATCGACGGACTGCGCTTCCACGTAATGCTCAGTCGTGAAATGCGCAAGTTCGATTTACGCGCTGAATCGCAGTATGTGTTCTCTATTGCAACTCAATATGTTGATCTATCGCCTCAATTGTGCTAGAAACAATGCACTGCTGAGTGGTCAGTAGCAGGTTGGGCGGCGTGGCAGCTGATTCCATGCGGCCCTTCGGGTGGCACCAAGGGCGAGCAGATCAAAGGGGAACCAATGAGCCGGAACAGACGACGTCGTGCAGGTGGCTGGCTATTTCACGATCGAAAGAACATTGATATCTGGGTCCGGGACCTGAAACGGCGTGCCGCCGCGAATCCGCAGCCGCTGGTACCTCCGATACAGGAGCTGAAAAATCTTGTCGAACAGGACCCGGTTTTGAATTTCACGGTGGAGGCAATGTTCAAGGAGGCGGCCATTCTCAAGCAGCAAACACCACTCGGAACACCGGAAGTGAAGGATTTTGATGAGTTCCTGGTTCTGCTCAATGAAATTATGCGGACGGCGCCACAGTACACCGAGTGCCGAAATTCTGATGGTGTCGAGGAACCTTGCGGGCTCATCGGCTTTCCCATCAACGCGTTGCTCGACTGGCCGATGGCGACCAGTTTTGGTTACGAGGTTTTCTCAAACCAGCTCATCAATCAGCAGTTCAAGAAAATCCTTGGCTACTGGAGCAAGTTTCTCGTCAGAGACGACTCGCGTTATGTCCTCGTAGACAGTTTCCCAAATCAAACACCGAAAGCCCTCGCCTGGTTGAGCCCGACGGCACGACAGGAAATGGTTGACGTTGCTTGTCAGGCGTCGGGGTGTCCAGACGAGTGCAAGAACCAACCATTTGAATACTTCTTCAACTGCGACCCGTCCGATCCCTACTACGGATTCAAGTCGTGGGATGACTTCTTCACGCGGACGTTCCGCGACGAAGTTCGCCCTGTCGCCGAAGGGGACGATATTGTGGCCAACGCCTGTGAGTCCGCTCCGTTACAAGTCGCGACGAACGTCTCTGAGACCGCAGAGTTTTGGCTGAAGGGGCAACCGTATTCACTCCAGGACATGATGAACTTTGATCCACTCGCCGAACAGTTCGCTGGTGGAACCATTTACCAGGCGTTTCTCAGCGCGCTGAGCTATCACCGTTGGAACAGTCCGGTGACCGGCACGGTGAAGAAGGCGTTCGTCGTTAACGGATCATATTATCTTGAGAACCGGTATCAGGGATTCATTAATCCCGATGGCGGCGATCCCTCGGCCCCGAACGATTCGCAACCGTTCTTAACCGCCGTGGCGACCCGGGCCGTCATTTTCATTGAGGCCGACAATCCGAAGATTGGCCTGATGTGTTTTATTGCTGTTGGCATGGCCGAGGTTTCGTCTTGCGAAATCACGGTGTCGGAGGGAGAACGCATTGAAAAGGGGCAGGAACTCGGAATGTTCCACTTCGGCGGTTCCACTCATTGCCTCATTTTCCGTCCCGAGGTGCAACTGGAATTCGACTTCCACAACACCACGCCCGGACTGGACGCGACCAATATTCCTGTTCGTTCGCAAATTGCAAAAGTCGTTTCGTAAGAAATTGGGAACCGCATGGAGGCAGATGAGTCGCTCAGCTTCTGTTTCCCCAGCCGATTCCCGAATGGCACACTCAGCTCCGCACTTTAACGGCAATCACGCATCAAATTGGCTGGTCGTGGCTTGGTGCACAGAAGGCTTCCGTCCGTCACGAACAATTCGCTCGTGACGGCACTTCACAACGTTCCGAAAAAGGAAAACGATCATGGGATGGAATAAGACACCAAACGTCGCTCAGTATGGTCAGGCCAGTTGGGACAACTACGTGAGCACCACGAAGAACACGACGCCTCAGGAGGCGATGCGCATCGCCTTTGCCAACCCGGAAATCACCTTCTTCTTCTTTTGCCGGGAATACATGGTCCTGGATGGCCCAGCGGCGAAGTATGGCCCATTTGAACCGAATGACGCCGTCTTCTTCAAAGGAGAACCGTGGTACGGCAGCGCGCCTCAATGCGACTCGTACGAGAAAAACGGCGTGTCCACCATCTACATTTCCCCAAGTAGCAATACCCAATTTCGCGACATTACGTGCTACGTTTTGCCCGATGGCACTCCCGCGATTGATGTGGCCTGCATTTTCGCCGGAAACTACGCCACCAACACTGTTCCAATGCTGCGGGCCAACAACAATGACCCGCCAACCGATAAGCCATTCAATCCAAACATTCAAGACGTACTTTCTCAGGGCTTGGTGCAGACGCTCCAGGCCAAGGGCATTACCGTGTTACTCACCATTATGAATGCCCACACGCAAACAGGCTGGTCTCAGTTCAATGACCAGCCGACAGCCCAGTCGTTTGTCGATTACCTCAACTCCGATGTCGTCACTCCCTACGGGCTGGACGGCATTGATATCGATGACGAATACAGCAATGGCCCTGCGAACAACACGTCACTGCCAATGGTGACAACTCTGATGAAGCAGTCCATGCCCACAAAACTCATCACCAAAGCACTGTGGAGCGACTACAGTGTTTTCCAGAGCAACTGGCAAGGTCATAGCCTGGCATCAAATCTCAGTTACGGGTGGGAGATGAGTTACTATGGTGGTGACGCGAATTCGCGTCTTGGATTCTACGCAGAAAATGGCATGAGCAAGAATCAGTTGTGCTTAGGATTTTCTGCAGAGGATAGATTCTCATCGCAATGGAGCACCGTGGGCCCGCAGGCGAAGGAAACGATTTCCCAGGGTTACGGCGGCGGAATGATGTTCGCTTACGAAAACCAACCCGCCAGTTTAACTCTGATGCAGGCCATGGTTGACGGCATGGATGGACCAGGTAGCTGGAACAAAGATCCGAATTGCTCGTAGAGCCAACCGTGGCATTGTCGTTCCAGAAAAGAACGAAGCGGAATGCTGGGCGGGTCGCCCCCCTGTGAGTCGACACCGCTCAGCAATATTTAAACCAAATCTACTGCGGTCTGGTGGCATATGATGCCCCCAGCCGGTGAACGCATTGCAGTTTTTCAGGTGCGCTATTGGGGACTTGGGGGTGGACAGACTCCCGGTAACGACAAACTGGGTAGAAGCACCGATTTGACTCGTCTCAATCGAGCCTACGCGCCTCTTTTTCATCACCGTGACGTTCAACAGTTCAAATCCGTACAGACTCGGCACAGCCCGTTGCGCAGCAGTGCTCGCACGCACTCGGTTTCGGCACGCAGGCTGCCATCTGCAGTTGAGCAAGCAATGGTCGACCACAGTTTGAAAAGCAGAACCTGCGGCCAATATGCACTTGCTGAAAATTCCTCTCGCCACAAATGGTCGTTTTGGACTATACGGCAACCCTGATGATTCAAATTGACCCCGAAAATGGAGTTTCAGGGGAATGGTTTCCGTGTCAATTCGCATAACTGCTTGTCTGTTCCTGGCTTTGTGTGTCGCTTCCGCTCACTCGGAAGATCCTGTGCTGCTCCAGTACAAGTTTCAGGAGGGGCAGGTTGTCCGCTACTCGGTTTCAGACCGGGACGACTACGACATCCAGGTGGCCCAACAGAAAGACGCCCCTTTCACCGACCAGAAATCGGTGAAACAGTACCGGGTAGTCAAAGTGAATGATGATGGATCAGCCGTGCTCGAAGTGATGTTTGAGTCGGTCAAGCTCACCATTCGCAGCGCCGGTGAGACCAAAACTCTCGACACCCAGGCGGCCGCGAATGGGGATGATCCCGTCTTCTCCACTCTGCAGGAAATCGTTGGGAAGCCGCACGTGCAGGTGACAGCAGCACCGAATGGCCAGCTCAGCGAGGTGAAACCGCTCGTCGAACGTGCTGGGCAGCCAGACGAAATCAGCAAGAATGCACTCGATGCATTCATCACGCTCCCTTCGCAGCCCATTGCTGTCGGAACCGCCTGGCGGGAGGATTTCAATGTCCCCATTCGCGTGAACCCGAAGCTGTCGAAGGCAATCAAATTGCAGCGACGCTTCTATTTCCAGTCCCTGGAAGACGGAAAAGCAACCATTACGTTCGAGACGAAAATCCTTTCGCCCGTTAATGACCCTGATGACGAAATCCAGTTGATTCAGCGTCCCACACGAGGCCGTATTGTGCTGGATATGAACCGCGGGATTGTGGTTGAAAAGACAGTGTCGCTCGACAACACCGTAACCGGGTTTGGTGGCATTGCTTCATCAATGACCCTCAAAAAGCTGCACCAGGAAGTGCTGCTGAACACGCAGGTCGCTGCAGCCGAAGGCCGACAGGCGAACTGACACGCTTCGCTTTTTGTTGCCCCCGCTATGGCATTCTGTCGCGATTTGCCTTGCTTTCAAAGCAGGCAAGTGTGATGTCGACTGACGGTCTCCGACGTGACGGGATGGCGCGTTTCCGTCGTTCGTTGAGCGAGTTGCAATTGAGGCAGAGTCTCGATGACTGGGCTGGTTGATGCTTCACTTGCTCATCGATTGTGGAGTCACGCGTTCAGATTCACGCGATTACGCTCTGGTGGGCGATGTGAATGGGGGCTCGTGTTGGCAAATGGCCCAGCAATTCCCGGCTTTGGACATCGCTGTGCCTGAAATGTGGCCTGAGTCCACCAATTTCGGAATGAGAACACAGTCCGCCCTGGGGGCAACTTGGCAGTCGGTTCTGGAGTTGGCCACCGCTCACGAACAACATCGTGGATCAGGTCAACAAGCGATTCGTGCAGCGTGCTCGGTATATCGAAGGCAAGCTGTAGAATTCCGTAGGTCCCTGAAGGGAGCAGAACTCTATTTCTCCGCCTCAGCTGCTGGCTCTCCCTCTGCTGCTGGTTCTTCGGCAGAGGCCTGCTGGATGTCAGATTCTGTACTGGGCAACTCTTCCTGAGCGATTTTCAAATCCTCGAACAGTGCTTCATCTTTGTAGGCGGCAATGATGCCCCGGCGGCCAGCCCGTTCGCGTTCCGTGCTGTTCCCCAATGTTGTTCCAGCAAATCGCAGTTTGTCGTCGTAAATTGTTCCCCGCTGGAACGGACCCGCTCCCATAATCCAGAGGTCTTTGGATGTGGCTCGGGCCACTTTGAGCCCCGACTGCCAGACGCGTTCGCCACTTTCGCGATGGTAAGCAAACACGCCAATTTTCGCAGTCGCCGCCTGATCGTTCCGGCGGGCGATGGAGATTTCGGGAATTGTCGGGACAATTGGAATGCCAGATGTTGCCGCAACCGCGGAGGTTGCTGCGTTGAGAGAACTGGTGGCGGGCATGCCATACACCACTTCGTGGTCGTTTTCGCCGAGTGCTCCAACGCGGCCCTCAATGATGTAGTCGGCCTCGTCTTTCGCTTCTCGGACTTTCAGTCCTGCTGCAAACATTTGCTGACGCAATGAACTAATGACGTATTCCGCGTTGACGAAGCCAACGCCTTTGTAGTTCTTGATGTAATTGGTGTCGAAGTAAACCGTCTGCCCTTCGAGAGGCGTGAAGTCAATGCGGGCAATTGCCGTGTCGACGGCGTCAGAAGCCATGAGCTGTTGCGTGGCTTCGTGTTGCTTTGTGGTTCCGCAGCCGGTGCAAAGTGCCATCAGCACTGCACATGCGAGATAGCACGTACGCGTGAGAACGCTCTGGCTGACAGTCGGGACGGGAAACATGGAAATATCGCAGTATGCATGCGGTTTGACGGTCTCCTTCTATGTCATGATGCCAGAAGTCACCAATCTCAACCGACCCGCGAGTCCGTTGGATCCGCCGTTTTTGCCGGTTGTACTGCGGTGAATTTGCGAAACAGGTTTTGACCACGGTACCGGAGCAGCGCTAGCCTGAGATCACCCCACTTTCGTCATCACAAACCGGGACGTCACCTGCAAGTGCCCGGCTGAAACGTGGAACCAGGAAAGAAGGAGCAGTTGAACTCATGACACACGCCGCAGAACCTCAGGAACGTTCTCCCATGATGCACTTGGCTCGAGCGATGGTATTCGCCGCCGTGATTGGCACCATTCTCATGGCCCAGTCAGCCCCCACGATTTCGACCGGCGGACTCGACGCACCGCAGTCGGTCGCCGAACCAGGTGCCGCACTGCCGCAACTGGAAACGGATATTCCGGTTCCTCCCCCCAGCAAGTCGCCGGAAGACATGTTTCCGACTTTTGAATCCTCGCTGGTGCCACCGCTCCCCCAGCTCCCCATTGAGCCAACACGGGCGACTGTTTCGGCAGGAGCGGAAGATGTGAATGCTGTCGGCGAGGAAAACATTGTCCTTCCGCCAGCGGTAGATTTGCCGGAAGTGATTGCTGAAGAAGAGCAACTTGCCGTGCAGTTCGCCGTTCCCGCACCTTCGGAGCCTGCGAGTTCCGTTGTTGAACAAACATTTGATGACGGCTGGGTTGTGCAAATTACTCCTGGCCCATCTCGCAAGCAGCCAGAACTCGTCGTGAACGGACGCAAGTACTCCGAAGTGTACGCGTCGATTCCTTACCGACGGTCAGAATATCTGGCGAATCCGAGCTACCGCCACGACTCAACCATGGAAATCTTGATGGGACAAATGCGTCCGACCACCATTATCCGTCACGACACACCTGTCCGCATCAACAATGACGTGAAACCGACGCCGCGCCCCTACCGATCCACTCCGTCTGACTATTTCGCCTATCCGCAGCAGTATGGTCTGTTCCCAGGTCCGCTGCCGGTGATGAATCCCTTTGTGCCCGGCGTGATGTCGCCACTGACGTTCTAAAAGTCGTGTCAGCACGGAACTTTACAATCAGCCCCGTCGGACAATCACGGTTGTCTGCCGGGGCTGATTTCGTCTTGTGACGAATTGATAAAGTCCAGTAAATTTACATATCAGTTGGAGTTACTTGTCGGAGTGCCGTCAATCGGTACTCGATTCACCCAGGGAGGGGGATATGATGCGGTACATACGTTTCTCGGCCGTTTTCGCTACGTTTGCAGTCGTTGCCTGCCAGGCATCCGCTCAAGAGGTCGCTCCCACTCATGAGTTCTTCCCCACCGCCATTGGGACGCAGTGGGTGTACCGTTCTGGAGTTGTGGAAGTGTTGGAACGCATTACCGCACATGAACGCGTGGGCAATGATGTATGTGCCCGTGTGGAGTCGATTCTCAATGGCAAAGTCGTGTCCTTCGAGCACATTGCCGTCAGGCCCGATGGTGTTTATCGCGTGGCAGTGGCCGGCCAGCCAGTGAATCCCCCGTTTCGCTTTGCCAAATTCCCTCCCAAGTTGAACGACCGCTGGGAAGTCAACTCCGCCGTGCTTGGTCAGGCGATCAAAGGGACTTTTGCTACCGGACAGGCGTCGGTCAAAGTTCCGGCAGGTGAATTCCAAACACTCACCACAACGGGAACTGGCTTCAAGGTGCAGGAAAGCGATCTTGCCTTCACTTATCACTTCGCCAAAGGCGTCGGGAAGGTGAAACAGCTCACGCAAATTGGAGGAGCGGGCGGCAAAGAGGTGGTTCTGGAACTTAAAGAATTCCATACGCCGCAGCAGGCCGCTGTCAGCAGCACCCTGCGGTAACGGTTTTTCATGCACGCCCCTGCAGGCGTTCGATGTCGTCCTGAATGTACCGCAACATGCTGTTGAGCTGTTCACACAGCTTGCGTGTGTATTGGTCGCTCTCCAGCGTCTTGGCTGCTGTATTGCGGACCGTCAGATCTGAAACTTCCTCAGCGTTGGGATCGCTCGTCTGACGCGTTACCCGCCGCAAATCGTGGGATTTCGGGATGAATCCGTGCTCAACGTGGTGCATCAGTTCGCGAGTCAACTTCTCGGCTTCGCTCAATTTTTCACGAAGCGTCAGTTGTTGCGGTGAACGGTGCATGTCAGGGCACTCCGAGAAAAGGGGACGAACAGGCGGCTGTCCCGAATTCTCACGGATTAATTCATTCCAATCAACCTCAAGCGAGCGACCCTTGGCGGCAGGCAATGCGACGCTGGGACGTCGCATGCCAAATAAATCGAATCAGGAACAGTTGCCATCGCTCTCGGCGACTCTGTTGAGATGTCGCTCAAATTCACTACGCAGAGTACGGCTGCTTGAGGACGAACTTCGGATTCGCTTCCAGGAACGCGGCAACTCGATCGGTCCGGCTGAGTGCTTTCGGGATGAAATCAATGGCCTGTTGCAGACGCTCATTCGGTTCGGCACAACTGAACCGCAGGAATCCTGCACCGGCTTCGCCGAAACATTCGCCGCCGAGGCAGGCAACGCCGAAATCGTCATCGGCTCCTTCGAGCAGATACAGCGCCAGTCCGTGACTGGTAATGCCCAGCTTGTTGCAGACCGGCATGACATTCGGGAAGACGTAGAACGTGGCCTGAGGATCGAGTGTGTGGAAGCCTTCAATGCCGTTCAGCCCGTTCGCGAGCAGCGTAACCTTGTCGCGGAACAGCGCCATTTGCTGGTCGCGTTCGGCATGGTCACGCTTCAGAGCGTTCATACCGGCCAACTGCACAATGGGAGGCGTGCAGGAAAGCGTGGTGTTAATCATTTTGCCAATCGCATCGGCAATGGCTTCGCCGGTCACGGCAAATCCCAATCGCCAGCCGCTCATGCTGTACGACTTGCTGAACGTGTACGCCGCGACGCACTGGTCCATCATGCCCGGTTGTTCAAGCAGTGACCGGTGCCGTCCACGCCACACCATGTGGCAGTAAGGTTCATCACTGAAGACGGCAACGTCCTTGCCCCGGATGAGATCGGCAATGTTTCGCAAGTCTTCTTCGGTCGTCACACCGCCAGTCGGATTGTGTGGCGAGTTCATGAAAATCGCACGGGGATTGTCAGCCTCGTTCAGGAACTTTTCGATGTCATCGACCGAGGGGCGGAATTCATTCGACTGCTGCAACGCACTGAAAACGATGTTCGCCTGCCGCCGCTGAATGTTCGGGATGTACGTCGGGAAATACGGACTGAAAACCAGCACACTGTCGCCGGGATTCAGGAAGGCCTCGCAGAAATACTGCTCAAACACTTTCGCTCCTGGCGCCGCAATGACATTCGCCGCTGTGGCCGGAATCTGGAATTCCTCTTTCACAAAGTCCGCTGCCGCCTGTCGGAATTCGGGCAATCCCGGCGAGGGGCAGTAATGGGTCATGTTCGCCTGAATGGCTTCAATGCCGGAGGCCTTGGCTGAAGCGGTCGACTCAAACGGGCTGTCACCAATTTCCAGCTCCACGACATCCTTGCCCGCTGCCTTGAGCTTCCTGGCGGCAGCCAACACGGTAAACGCGGTTTCGACGGTAAGGGACAGAGCAAACTGACTGAGCTTGGCGGACATAAATGAGCAACTCGGCTGGAGTAAAACAAATCAACGGGCTCCGACGATACGGAAAGCGGGACAGGACGTCAAACGGTGGCGGACAACGCAAAAACAAAGTGCGTCTCTCAAATCCTCCGCGGCCCCTGCGCTCTCTGCGTTTCTACTCTTTCCGGTCACCGATTTTGCCTCCGCATAAGCCCGCTGGTTGACCGCGTGCAACTGTGTTGGGACAATTCCGGGACTGGTGTTCCCTTCCATTAACGGGATGAGTCGTATGGCGGTTGAGGGCTTTGCTGGTGCGAACCGGGTGTTTATTTCGTGCGTCTCGGATGAATTCGAGAAGCCGTCGGCACCCTATCCCGGATTCCGGTCCGCCTTACGCGATTACCTCACTCAGGCCGACTGCGAAGTCAAGGTGCAGGAGCAGTTCCGGCAAGAGGGAAGCCTCGACACCGTCGAGAAACTGGCCGGATACATTAAGACCTGCAAGGCGGTTATTCATTTGCTGGGGGAAATGTCGGGAAGCATTGCCCATCCTCAAGCGGTCGCAGCCTTTTTAAAGGACAACCCGGACTTCCTCGCCAAATATCCGGAGTTGCGAACAGAGCTCGGCAACTGCTCCGATCTCACCTACACCCAATGGGAAGCGTTTCTCGCCCTGCACTACGGTGTGGACCTGTTCGTTTACGTGACGAAGAAGGGGCAGGGAGCGCAGAAGCCCCACCTCGACCGCCTGAAACTTGCCCGCAAGTACGCTGATGAAATCAAAAGCGACACCGACCTGCTTGGTCGACTAATTGGCGATTTGCGAAAGATTGTCGAATCGAATTCGCAAGGTCAGAAGAAGCCTGATATCGCACCATCACGAATTCTCCGGCACGCGCCGAGCGTTCTCTTCGGTCGTGAGAAGCAATTGGCGGCGTTGGACAATGTGTGGAACGACGGCACGAATGTTTACACGCTGGTGGCGTGGGGCGGGGTAGGGAAGACGTCGCTGGTTTCGCATTGGGTGAGTGAGCATTTTGCGAAGCGGGGATGGCCCGGCGTGGAGCGGTATTTTGACTGGTCGTTTTATTCGCAGGGAACCGGCGAGTCGCGGCAGACTTCGGCGGACTTGTTTATCAACAAAGCCCTGGAATTCTTCGGTGATGAAGACCCGCTGCTCGGTGGCCCGTGGGAACGTGGCGAACGGCTGGCGAAGTTGATCCGGCAGCACAGGACACTATTGGTCCTCGACGGCATCGAGCCGCTGCAGTATCCGGTGACTGATAAGGCCGGTCAGGCCGGACGACTGAAAGACCAGGGACTCGAAGCGCTTATTCAAAGTTTGGCGAATGAGAATCCCGGGCTGTGCGTCATTACCACGCGGGAACATTTGACGAACATCGAGTCGGTCGGGACAACGAAGGAAGAGAAGCTCGACAAGCTGTTGCTGGCAGCCGCCATTTCGCTGTTGCGACACTTGCAGGTGGTGGGTACTGAGGAAGAACTGGAAGAAGCCTGGAAGGATGCCGGTGGCCATGCTCTCACGCTCCAACTGCTGGGACGGTTTATCGCGCAGGCCTACCTTGACAAAGACATCCGGCACTACAAGCAGGTGCGATTTGACGAGGCCGACTTGGAGACTCAGGGTCGTTCGGCCTTTAAAGTGATGCGAGCCTACGAAAGGTGGCTGAAGTCCGAAGGGGAAGAACGTCAGCGGGAACTCGCCATCCTGCGGCTGACCGGACTGTTTGACCGCCCCATTTCACCGGGTTGCCTCGCCGCACTCCGAGCCAAACCCGCCATTGCAGGTCTTACCGACGACCTTGTCGATCTGAAAGAAACGCAGTGGAATTCAGCGCTCAAGCGCCTCAGTGAAATCGACCTCATCTCGCTCAACGTTCAACCTTCGACCCTCGACCTTCAACCTTCACTCGATGCCCACCCCCTGGTCCGCGAATACTTCGCCGAGCAATTGCAGCGTGAACAGCCCGAAGCGTTCCGCGCAGCCCACTCCCGGTTGTTCGACCATTTGTGCGAAACCACCAAGCCTCACCGGCCCGATACACTGCAAGGCCTGCAACCACTGTACGAAGCCGTCACCCACGGCTGCCTCGCCGGTCGGCATCAGGAAGCGTGTACTGACGTGTATCGTGACCGCATCCTCCGCGGGACTGGGAGCGGCGGGTTCTACAGTCAGAGGCAATTGGGAGCGATTGGGGCCGATCTTGGGGCCGTGGCGGCTTTCTTTGATGTCCCCTGGTCTCAGGTCTCACAGAATCTCCAGAAGTCCGGTCAGACTTGGCTGCTCGCTGTTGCGGCCTTCAATCTCCGGGCCCTCGGGAGGCTTAGCGAGGCTATCGACCTAATTCGAATTGGCCTGCCAAGTGAAGTAGCTCGAGAGGATTGGAAAAATGCAGTAATCAGTGCCGGCAATCTGAGCGAACTGGAAGTGACGTTGGGACAACTCGATAGTGCGGTCGCCGATGGCCGCCGCGCCGTCGAATTCGCTGACCAGACGAATGATCCATTCGAGAAGGTGGTTGACCGAGCAATTCTGGCCGATGCCCTGCATCAGTCCGGCGCTACCGACGAAGCCCGGCAACTGTTCGCCGAGGCGGAGACCATACAAAAGAAGCGACAACCTAAGTATCCGCTGCTGTATTCGTTACCAGGTTTTCGCTACGTCGACCTGCTGCTGGCCTTCGCCGAACAGGCTGCCTGGCGTGCGGTCCTGAGGGAGACATCCCAAACCAACTTTCTCAACGGTCAACGCTCAATCCTCAACGATATTTGCGATGACGCGGATCACCGGGCAAAAAAAATGTTTGAATGGCGTGAATCGAGCGATTCCATTCTCGGCATCGCCCTCGATCACCTCTCGCTGGCCTGGTCGGCGCTTTTCCGGGCGCTGCTCGATGGTGATGTGCCCGAGACACTTGCCACACATGTCACCGCGGCCCTGAGTGCCTTCCGCAAGGCAAACGACTTGATGTACCTTCCAAGAGCCCTTCTAACCGCCGCGTGGTACTACGCCACGCTCGGCGAACAACCCGTTGAGGCGAAACGACTGTTGGATGAAGCGGAGCAAATCTCAAAACGCGGCCCGATGCCATTGTATTTGGCGGATGTGCATTTGCACCGCGCCCGTTTGTTTCGTGACCGCGACGAACTGGCCAAGGCGCGGGTGCTCATCGAAAAGCACAGTTACGGCCGCCGACTGCCGGAGTTGGCAGATGCGGAAGCTGCCGCCGTCAATTGGTAGCACGACGTTGAGCGTGCAGGGGTTGAGATGGTTGAGGGCGGCTGCGCCGCGGTTGAGATGGTTGACGCTGGCGCGATCCTCACATAGGAGTGTCTGTATCGCCACTTCCATTCTCATTTTTTTGAAACGCAGAGTTCGCTGAGAACGAGAAGAAAGAGAGACGCCTCAGACCTCAGCGCTCTCTGCGTTTCTATCTCTTTGGCTACTGCCGTGTCCGGTTATCCAAGTCGTTCTGGGCCGTGCGAATGCTCAGGTCGTGGAGGTAGGTGTAGAGGTCCGCGAGGTCTTCAGGTTTCAGGTCTTTGAGCAGGCCTTCGGGCATGAGGGACTTTTGCAGTGTGCGGCGTTCTTCGATGTCCGCCGTGTCGATGCGGAACGACTTGTTGCGGGCATCGCGCAGGACGAGGGCATCGGGATATTCGTACACGACCAGTCCTGTATGGATTTGTCCACGCGTCGTCGCGATTTGTGTCGTCTGGTAGCGGGGGGAAACGTCCTGATGCGGAAATGCGATGGCAGTGAACAGGTCATCGCGTGAAAAGCGACTCGCAGCTCCGGCCAAATCAGGGCCGAGGGCTTTGCGTCCGCCGTGACATTGTACGCAGCCGCGTGATGTAAAGATTTTGAGTCCCCGTTCTGCCTCACCCTGCTCCCACGGCACACTGGCCAATACAGTTTTCAGTTCTGCAACGTCTTCGGTGCCACGGCCAAATTGCTCTTTGAATTCGCCCGGGAATTGCTTTTGAACCGTTGCGGTCCAGAGTTCGACGGCTTCGCGCTGAGGATCACCGTCGCGCGCGAGGCGGTAGCCGCATGACACGCCCAGGTTTCGTTGCAACAGCTCGGCAACCTGATCACGGGCCTGTCGTTCGTCTCCGTCATAACCGAGACGCCGCAAGGTCCGGGCGAGCGTGACATTTTCGACTGCATTTACCGAGCCGGGCATAATCGCGAGGGCCTGGATGCATTTCAGGAGGACTTCAACATCTGCGGTGTCCAATCCCTGCACGAAGTAGGTGCGGTCTTCGGGTAGCGGATATTCGGAGAGCGACATGAGTACTGCCGAACGGAGGGCGTAGTCGTCGAACTGCTCATACACTCTCTGGCGAATGGCCGGGTCTTCGGCGGCACCGAGCAGATAGACCAAATCGGTGCTCCACTCGTAGTCGGGATTGGCGTCGAGCTGCTTGATGAACACCGCAACGACATCCTTGAACAGCTTCGGCGGCATTTCGGTGGCGAATTGCACGTGTCCGGGCTCACCGAATTCGGGATGGTTCAGAATGGCCAGCGGGAGTTGATCATCCTGCTTGACGAGTACGTGGTAGACGTCGACAACCCGCTCGTCCCAACTAATGTCCTGAGCGAGTTTCTGTTCACGCACCTTCCGTTCGAGCCCCACGAGAGTGGAGGCAATTTGATCCCGCTGTTCGATGGTGACGGCCACAGGAATCCGCGACGCCACAATGAGCCAGTGGATGTCGTCAACCGCACTGGACTCGGCGGTGACGTTCGCCACTACTTTAGTGAGCACTTCGGGATTCGGCGGCTGCAGCATGGAAATGGCGATTTCCAATTCGCGATTTAACTCGGCATGTTCGGTGGGATACGTTTTGGCCAGCAGGATGCGGAGTGCGTCGAGTTCCTGGTCGTGTGTTGCAAGATCAGCCTGGCTGACGTAACCCTGCAGCGCTGGAGCGAGTGTCGGATCATTCCCGCCTAACTCACCCAGTCCAATTTGCAACAGTCGTGCAGCGTCGACTCGGAGGCCGACGGGTTGATTCGGTGAACTTAAGAGCCGCGTGGCAATGTCGATGGGATACGGCTGATAACCAGCGTTTCGCAGTGAAAATGCCGCCGCGAGTGGCACGGCTCCCTGCCAGCCGTGGTTAATGGCGACGACGGCAGTTTTCTGGTACGCAGGCTTCGAGACCTTGGAAACCACGTTGGTGGCAACCTGCCGCACCGTGGGATCGGCATGGGCCAGTTGATGCCCGAGTTCCTCCGTGAGATTGTCCAGCAATTCCGACTCGGCACCGAGGAGTGATTCGAGTGCTGCACGGGCAACTTGCGGCTGCGAATCTTGCAGGTAAGGACGCAGTAGTTCGATATCGGGATGGGCGGGATTGGATCGACCAAGCGACCACGCTGCTCGTGCGCGGACAAAGGGATTCGCATCCTTGGCCAATATTGCGGCCATATCTGCGTCAATACCTTCGAACTTTTCCGTCAGGATTTCGATGGCGCGAACACGTTCTCCTCCGGGTCGCGTGGTGGCGAGGGCCGCATCGCGGAATGCCTCGCGTCCCAATTGCTTGGCAATGGGCTCCCAAATCGCACGGGACCAGCTGCACAGCGGTTGCGGAGCATTTAGCACCGTGTCGATGCCCTGTAATCCGCGTTCCACAGCAACATTCCAGGGGCTGAGTTGCTTTCCCTTCGGAGCAATGCGAAACACGCCGCCACGAGTTCCGCGTCCGCCGATGCACACATACAGAGCACCATCGGGGCCGACTTCGGCGTCGGTGGGGGCGAATCCGTGCTCGCCAGTTGCCGTGAGGAAAACTTCGGGATTGGTTTTCCAGGTGCCGCCATGTTCATCAACCGGCAACGACCAGATGCGGCCGAATGTCCAGTCGAGCACAAACAAGGCACCCTGATACTTCAGCGGAAACGCCGTGTGACGATAACAGACAACTCCCGTTGGTGAACTGCGCCCCAGGCTTGCCAGTGTGGGAGGCACGTCGAAAGAACTACTCGGTCGGATGTGACTGTTCGAGTACCAGCCAAGATTTGATCCCGGCGGAACATGGAACACGCGGGTTGGTTGGTACCACGGCAGGCTGAGGTCGCGTTCGCCATCACTGTCGAAGACAAACAAATCGCCGGCTTGAGCAAAGTCGAAGTCGTACGCGTTACGAATACCATCTGCGAAAACTTCGCCGGACGTGAGGTCCGGTTTGAAGCGAACGACGGTTCCGGCGTGAGGATGCTGGATGGGAGAACTGTCGAGTGTGATGTAGCGTTCATCAATTTCGGCGCTGTTTCCGGAGATCACATACCAGTAACCATCGGGCCCTTTCCGAATGGCATGGATGTCGTGTTCAGCTCCGGCACGGGCTCGCAGGAAGACGTCGGGAGGTCCATCGGCCTTGCCGTCACGGTCGCGGTCGCGGTAGCGAATGAGCCCGGCATCGCCCGTGCAAAGCAAGTCAGGGCCGTAGAAGAACATTCCCTGCGCACCGCTTTCCGGTCCGTCGACAAACACTCTGCTGTCGTCGGCGACGCCGTCATGGTCAGAATCAATGAGCACGCGGACGTAACCGGGACCGGAGACGGCAATATGCCCCTCGCTGGTCACTGTCATCGAAAAAACGTCGTGGCACAGTTCGTCACCAGCGAAGCGGGTGACCTCGAAGCCGTCGGCGACGGCGAGGCCCAAATCGGCGTTTTCCTCCTCGCCATAGACAGAAGGCGAGGAAATGCTACCCAGAATGAGAATGACGAAGAGACCCTTCACCATCCTTGGTGTACGAAGGAAATCCATTGGTCCGCTGTGTTTGAGTCGAAAACCGAACAGGCGATTACCTCAGGTCAGCCGCGAGACAGGAAAGCATCAAACTCCGCCAATGGGTCCTCCGCCTGAGGATTTCCATTATTGGAAAGACGTTGCCTTGGAGGTGCGACCTTCCTAATGTTCGCGATCATAACTCGAATTCAGAAATTAGAGCAATGGGGGCTCCTGCCCTCGAAATTGCCACTCGGGAGTGCAAGTTTCGACTCGCCGGGACCTTACTTCACCAGGTGTTACGTTGACTTACACGATTTCCCCGCCGCTGCGACCGAAATCGCCTCAAAGCCGCCGCCCTCGTCCCACGTATCTGGTCATTGGCCTCGTGGTGATGGTGGTTGCCTCGTACCTGTTTGGTACCGCCCCCAGTTCCCGACGAGCAGTCGCTGCGGATGACCATCCGACAGAAGTCCCCCGTGAGCATCCAGCAGAAGGTACTGAGTCCGCCGATGCACCAGTGACTGAAGCGGCAGGCAGCGAAGAGAAAGATAAAGAGGAAGAACACGAAGGGGGCGGACACGACAGTCCTGTGGCTCCAGTTCTTGCGGCCATTGTGCTTCTGCTGTTCTCAGCAAAACTTGCGGGAGACGTCTTCGAGCGGCTCGCCATGCCGGCGGTGTTGGGCGAACTGTTCATCGGTGTGGTTCTTGGCAACCTCGGCTACTTACTGGGCTTCTTTAATCTCGAATTCACCGCCCTCGACTTCCTGCGTTCTTCTCCGGACGGTCATGGCGATCCCCACAGCACGGGCTACATCCTCAGTATCCTGGCAGAAATTGGCGTCGTCCTGCTGCTGTTTGAAGTGGGATTGGAGTCAAACGTCCGGGACATGCTGAAGGTGGGGGCATCGTCGCTGCTTGTCGCAATTCTTGGTGTGATTGCCCCCATGCTGCTTGGCATTGGGGTGGGATGGTTCTTCCTGCCACATCGCCCCTATCAGGTGTGGTTGTTTCTTGGGGCGACGCTTTGCGCCACGAGCGTGGGAATTACGGCCCGCGTCTTAAAGGACCTGGGGCGCAGCCAGCAACGCGAATCGAAAATCATCCTGGGTGCCGCGGTGATTGACGACGTGCTCGGACTAGTGGTGCTGGCGATTGTCTCCGGGATTATCAAACAGGCCGGAACCGGAGAGGCGTTGAAAATCAGCGCCCTTGCTCTCATTGTTATCAAGGCAATTGGTTTCCTCATTGGAGCTGTTTTCCTTGGCGGATTGCTCACTCGCCCACTGTTCCGGGCCGCTAGCTACCTTAAGGGGCACGGATTGCTGGTGGCAGCCGCGCTTGTGGTTTGCTTTGGACTGGCATATTTGGCAACGCTGGTAAGCCTGGCTCCCATTGTTGGTGCATTCGCAGGCGGGCTCATTCTTGAGCACGCTCACTACAAGGACTTGAGTCGGCGGGAAAACGTGGAGTTGGAACATGCTATCCAGCCCCTGACGGCACTACTCGTTCCCATCTTCTTCGTACAAATGGGGATCAATGTGCGTCTCGAACAATTCCTGACGAACCCCAGTGTCTGGGGACTAGCCGCTGCCCTGACCATTGTCGCAATTATCGGTAAGCAGGTTTGTGCCCTCGGTGTGGTCGAGCCCGGTCAGAATCGACTCGCGGTCGGCTTGGGTATGATTCCTCGCGGCGAAGTCGGCCTCATTTTCGCCAACGAAGGAGCCAAGCTGGTCATGAAATCTACCGACGGAACCAGCTCGCCCGTAATCCAAGGCTCAACGTACGCCGCCTTGGTGGTCATGATTATGGTAACCACCATGGTGACGCCGCCCTTACTGAAGTGGTCGTTGACACGCGGGGATAAACCTGCTGAGGCAGCCTAAGGCCAGCGGCTCTGCTCAGAATTTGTGAAGATTTCTAAGTTGGAGTTTCCCAAAGCAGCGGAACTCCGGTTGACATTGTTGACACTCGGCGCGGTGGGTCCGTAGCATTGCGCTTCCGTTCGGTGTTGACGCTGCTGTTTCGTCTGGAATGTGGCGTTGTTCGATAGTTTCCATTCTGTGTGTCATTCCACTTATGGCAACAAAACAGCTCGAAAAGCCGTCGCCTCAGGCTCATCAACCTGTGCTGAAGATCAATGCGTATGATCGACTCAGCGCCTGGATGATTGCCGTGGTCATCGGTTTGTGTGGGCTGACTGCACTGGCCATCCTCTACTGGTGGGAAGTTGCCCCCGAAAAGACGGACTTCCTCGTTCCCATGGAAATGGTGGAAAGTCCTGGTGGTGATGAAGATGGGGCTCCGGACGAGACACTGAAAATCGAGTCTCCCGAAGATCCCGATCCCAACGCGACGACCTCTGAGGAAGTCATTGAGCCGTCTCAAATTACGGAGACAGTCGAAAAGGTCGTCCAAATGTCCGACCAGGCGACCGATCAGGCTCAAAACGTCACACAGGCAACGCAAGCCACCGGAATACCCGGTAGTATTGAAGGTACGGGCCGACGGGGATTGGGAAATGGTCCGGGGCAAGGGGGAATCCCGAACGAGCAACGCTGGTTTATTCAATACGGGGACAAAGCCTCGATTGAGGAATATGCGAAGCAGCTCGACTTCTTCGGCATCGAAATGGGATCGCTTCAGGACAGCGGCGAACTGGTCTACATGACCAACATGAGTTCATCGCCGAAAACGCGTCGCTCACGGTCTGGTAAAGATGAAAAGCGGCTGTACATGACCTGGCAGGGAGGTACACGTCGCGAAGCGGACGAGAAACTGTTTGGCAAGGCAAACATCAACGCGCGCGGCGGGGTGTTGTTCCACTTCTACCCCAAGCAAACGGAGCAGCTTCTGCTGCAACTTGAATACAACTACGCCAAACGCAGTGCGAAAGAAATTCGCCGCACCTATTTTGTCGTCGTGAAACAAGGCAATGGATATTCATTTGTTGTGACACGGCAAACCTATTTGAAATGACGTCTGACAGGCCTCACTTTTGAGGCCGTTCGTTTCGATATCACCACGAACATTGATTTTTGACAGCTCCGAGGATGCTCGATGCATACGATTTTGGTCTGGTCTGGCCCCGTGATTTACATCTCGATGGCGCTTGCAGCCTTATACGGCGTGTTTTGTGTGATATTGCTCTGGAGAAAAGTGGGGCAAAAGCGGTTCGGCAATCCGGCGGCGGCTGGTGAGTTTCTGGACGAAGTCCGTGGCTGCCTCGAAGAAAAAGACTTCGATGGCGTTGCAGAACTGTGCGATTCACCCGCCTACTGGGCCAAGGCGACTCCGCAAATGATTCTGGTTGCTATCGCACACAAAGAGCGAGGACTGGCCAAGCTGCAGCAGTTGCTCGGCGAAAAGTTCGAACGCGACATTCTGGCGGACATTCAGTATCGCCACTCCTGGATTGGAACCATTAGTAAGACAGCTCCAATGTTGGGACTGCTCGGCACAGTGTCCGGGATGATTCTGGCGTTCGAAAAAATTGCGACCGCTTCTGCTGAAGGGGGCCTCGACCCAGGTTCGCTGGCTCAGGAAATTTCGTTCGCTCTGTTCACCACCGCAATTGGACTCGTCATCGCAATTCCGTTGACGCTGCTGGGCGCGTGGGTACAGGTGCAAATCAGCAAAATGACCGACGCCGTTCAGGATCACCTCGGTGAATTCCTGCACGATTTGGAAAAGGCAATGACCTCCTAGGAGGACGTCAACTGGCCGTGGATCATCACTGAGACTGTGGACGACTGGCAATGCGCCGCAAGAAGAAAGAATTCAAACTCGACGACGAAATGGACATCACGCCGATGATCGACGTGACGTTCCTGCTGCTGATCTTTTTCATGGTCACGTCGAAAATGAATCAGGTCAAAGGTGATTTGCCACCAGCTAAAAACGGCTTGGGGGTAAATGCCAAGGACGCCATTGTCATTAGCGTTTTTAACATGGACCCAGACCCCGAGGTCTACATCACCATGCACAAACGTGTCTTGGGGGTTGCCGCAACCGCGGAAGAGGGACCACTTGCTCTGGAACAGTTGACGGAACTCGTCCGCGAGGAAATGGCAGGTAATCGAAGAACTGTCATTATTCGAGCTGACCGTGACCTCGCCAGTGGATTTGTCGAGGAGGTTGCGCGCGCCGCGAGCGAAGCCGATCCGAATCTTGGTACCGAAGAGGGACTGCAGTTCTTCGTCGGAGTTATGGACAAACCCCGGTAGTTTCCCCGTTTTCACCGAACGTTTTATTCCGTTATGCCCATCATTTTTCGCTGCCCTGGATGCAACAAGAAGCTGAGCGTGACTCGCCGTAAGGCGGGACAGCCAGTGGATTGTCCCAAATGCCAGAAGCGAATTGTGGTTCCCTCAATGGAAGAGGCAGTTACGGCCGAGCCTGTTCCAACACCGGCGGCAGCGTCGCAAGAACCTGATCTCACGAAGCAGCAGGCTGGTGAGTTCAAACTCGACGCCCCCACGCAGCACTGGTCGCCCGAGCGAAACCACTGGTTAGACGGCGATGACGAAGAAGAACCCTTCAAAATCGACAAACGGGGCATGGACGATGACGGACTCGACATGACCCCCATGGTCGATGTCACGTTCCTGCTACTCATCTTCTTCATGATTACCGCCTCCTTCGCGGTGCAGAAATCGTTGCAGACAACGCCTCCCGAACCGGACGAAGAAGGGGTGTCGCAGAACGTTTCGCAAGAAGATGTGGAAGAAGAGTCGGTTGTTGTAGAAATTGATGCGGAAAACAACATCCGAGTGGATGACGTACCCGTCTCTGGAATCGCTGAATTGGTTGATGTACTCACAGCCAAGCGGGCGAGTGAGAATAAGGGGGAAATGCTCATTGAGGTCCACGAACTGGCGACACACGGAACCGTGGTCGCTGTGACGGATGCCGGACTCGATGCCGACATGCAACGCATCCGGCGCAGCACCAAACACGGAGATGAGTAACTTTTATTTGTATTGAATCAGCCCTTCGGGCATTGAAATAAACTGCGAACGGTCGAGCCCACAAGGTTTGTCCTGCTCCAACTTGAACAACTGAAAACTGAACATCATTCGAACGTCTAACGTTCGTTAAAAGGTCTTTGAGGACATGGTACTTAACGACGACGAATTCGAAGAAATCGACGACGATGATCTGGATGACTTCGACGATGTCGAAGAACTGGATGACGTCGAGGAACTGGGCGGCGGCCTCAGTGGCGGACTCGATGCGCTCGCCGCTGCCGAGCGTAGTAGTTCGCGACCCTCTGGGCGGAGCAAGAAGCCCGCCGCTTCACCCAAAAAGGCAGCGGCGCCCGCGGCCAAGGCAAAATCACCTGCGCCGAAGAAGTCGGGCACAGAAAAGAAGGATGACCCAGCCTATTCTCCCCGTGTCCGTCAGGCGATGCGGCACCATCAGGAACGACCAGGTGAAGAAGACCTGTTGCGTTCACCATTGGTGCTCACACTGGCGGGTATTGCTGTCGGACTCCTGCTGACCGGAGCCATTTTCTGGTTCCTGGCCGGTCGCTACACCACCGAGGCCACATTTAATCAGGCGAAGACACTTTACGAAGAAGGCAATTACCGCGGTGCCATTCAGGAGTTGGACAACTTCGCGCTGGCCTATCCCAAAGATCCGTTGGCGGTCGAAGCCAAACATCTGGCAGGCTTGGCACGTATTCAGCAATACAGCGAGGGTGCCGCACCGAATTACGAAGAAGCATTGGTTCAACTTCGCAACTTTGTGACTGATCAGCGCGACCGGGAAGACTTCGACACAGTTCACCCGGACATTTTTGAGCATTCGAAAAGTGTTGCACTGGGCTCCGCGGAACTGGCCGGAAAAACGATTAAGCCAGAACTGCTGGAAGTGAGCAAGGAAGCAAAAACCATGCTCAAGACCTACGCGCCAAAAGACGTTCCTCCTACCGAAACGCTGGAACAAATTGAGTCGGCGGTCCGTACATCGGAGGCGCTCATTCTGAAAGATAGCGTTTACAAAGAGCACCTTGAGCAAATTCAAGAGGCACTAGGCGAGTCGACAGGTTCGAGTGAAGGGGAAGCCGTTGCCGCTGGACCTGTCAGTCCACTGCGCGCGATGCAATTGCGCCATGACCTCTTGGTTCGCTATCCCGAATTCGATCGAGACAAAAAGGTTCGGGAGTACATGGACAAGGCGTTGGAAGCTGAACGAAACGCCGTCCAAGTTGCCGAGGCTTCTGTCGACGCCGTTGCGGAAGACCGCCCAGCCAATGAAGGGATGCTGACCCTACTGTTCCAGGGGCGAACTCGTTCGGACGAAGTTTCCGTTGGTCAATCGGTTGTGGCGCTCGCGCAGAATTGCTGCTACGGATTGGATCTTGTGACGGGTGCCCCTGTGTGGCGGCGTCCCATTGGGCTCGACACACCATTCTTCCCGCTCATTGATCCAGGAACCAGTCGCGTGGTCATGTTTGACACGCGCTTCCAGGAGTTGGTTTGCGTCGATCAGCATCAAGGAACATTCCGTTGGCGACTGCCAGTGAACGCCGATGTTCGTGGCAACCCGTACCTCTCTGAAGGAACTGTGTTCGCTGCCACCGAAACGGGCGACTTGCTTGCAGTCGATTTGGAAAGCGGTCGACTCCGGACTCGTTTGAAATTTTCGCAGCCCATCTCCGGACCCATCGAAATCAAAGCCGGTCACCTGGTTGTGGCAGGCAATGAAGATGTTGTGTATGAACTCACGAAGCGTCCGCTGGAGTGTGTGCGTGTCCATTACTTCGGACAGCCTGCCGAGGCGATTGAAGCACCGCTCACTGCAATGGGCAGTTACCTGCTCATGATTGAGAACATTGGCGAATCGGGAAAACTGCGGCTCATTGAAACGAATACTGGCGCGGAACCCTATAAGCAGGTCGCCACCGGCAATGTTGTAGGACGCGTATTCGATGAGCCCGTCATTCGCGGCCGCGACCTGTTTATTCCGTCTTCCGGTGAGCGAATTTCTTCGTTTTCCGTCTCGGACGATCCCGGACAACCGCCACTCACCCCCGGCCCGAATTATCAGGGAAAAGGGGGAGACGATATCCCCATTCACATGTTACCGGGTCCTGACCGCCAGCTGTGGATTGCTACGGTTGCACTCGCCCGTTTGCGTTTGACAACCGACGCACTGCAGCCCGACAGCGATCCTGTCGCCAACGGTGTGTCGACGCAGCCCTTGGTGTACGAAGCCGGTTATTTATTCAATGCCCGTCAGCGTCCTTATAGCAATGCCGTTGTACTGACGCGGACCGATCGCGATGAACTCACCAGCGACTGGCAGGCCGTTTTGGGAAGCGCTCCATTGGCGTTTGCCAACGCGGGAGACATGATGGTTTCTGTGAATGACGCGGGTGTCGTGTTCCGTGTGGGTGACCGGCAATGGGGTGAGAAGTTCTACAGCACTGCCGCTTCGCGACTCCCAGTTCACGAGGAACTGGTGACGCCATTGGCTGCGGCGGCAGTGGGTGGCAATCGCCTTGCCATTGTTTGCGGTAATCCGGAGCCTCGCTGTTGGATTGTAGGCCCTTCGGGGCAAATTGAAGGATCACCGCAGTTGCCAGATGTTCCCGAAGCCGCCCCCGTAATGATTGGAGACCGGCTTGTGGTGCCTATGGCCGGACGGCTGAAGGCAATCAAATTATCCCCGCAATCGACCATCCAGGATTTTGTCCTGCCGACTGGGGAAACGCATCGCTGGAAAGATGTGAAATCCTCTGGCAGCGATCGGGCCATTGCGGTGACGGAAGACGGCATTGTCATGCAAATTCGGCTACTCAGTTCGCCCAAAACGAACTTGGCTGAAGCGGGTCGAATTGAACTTGGCGCCTCGGTCATGCTGCCACTCGGCGCAAGTGAAAAGTTTGTGGCGGTTGTCGATTCCAGCCAACGGGTCACGGTGTTGAACGCCGATTTGTTTGAGAGAGTGGGCACACGTATTTTTGAATTGGCTCCGACCTCTGCTCCTGTGGTGGTCGGCTCGCACGTTTTGGTCGAGACCGGGTTGGCCGAACTGCATTCGCTCAATGCCGACGAAGGTCTCACTTCACGTTGGACAATGCCACTGAATGGATCGCCTTTAATTGGCGGACTGGAAACACCGGCGGGGCTGGTCCTTGCTCAGCAAAATGGCACGGTGTCTGTCGTGAATCCTGAAAACGGCGAAGTGAAGTTCCGAATGTCTGCCGGTCGTATGCTGGCAATGGGGCCCTTCGTCACATCGCGCGGAGTCTTCGTCGCGACGATTGATAACACGCTGGTTCCAATCCAACTTCCGTAACGATAATCCAGGTGCGGTACTTTGGTATCGATGACACATAAGCTGCTGTCACGTTTCGTTCGCTTCGGACACGAAGTCGGTGGGTGTGTACGCGCCGCCGTTTGTTTCGGCACGCTGTTCGCTGCTGCCATCGTTTTGCATCCGACGTTTGCTCTTGCGCAGCCGGAGGCGGAAGTACCCGCGGCAGATGAAAATGGCGCACCTGAGCCAGACCCCGATCCTGTCCATAAGGTCGGAGATTTGCCGGTTCCTTCCATCGAAACGCTACTCAACGAGCGAGCCGTGGACTGGATTATCTTGGACACCGACGATTTCTATGTCGTTGAGTCGGTCGTACCTCGTCCCAACACGCTTGAAAAGCGAAAGTTGGAGATTGAACAGAAACAGGAAGAGCGACGCACGGCACCGGCAGAACAACGAAAAGCAATTTCCGAGGAGTTGGAAGAACTGAACTTCTTGTACGTCGCGCTTCCCGATGTGTCGGGCAACCCTGAGCGTCGTATCCCAACGCGGCTCATCAAGGAAATTGTGCATCATGAAGATTTGATGATGCGTCGTGCCAAAATGCTGCTGGACGAGAAAGACATCGAGCATGCTTTTGAGTTGATATCGCGGTTGGAGAAGGACTGGAGTGCCTGGCCGGGAATAGATGCACTTCACAATGAATTTCTCCTCGCCGATGGTAAGACTCGACTCGAAGCAAAGAACTGGAATGAAGCCCTCACCATCTTTCGCGAGCTTTACAGTCGCGACAAGCAGTACGCCGGATTGTCAGAAAACTATGGTCATGGGATCGATGCCCTCGTTGCGGAGGCCGTTGCCGACGATGACTATCGGCGTGCTACGTTCCATCTAGAAGAACTGACGTCCCGATTCCCCAACCACCCTGTGTTTGAAAAGTATGATTCTCAGTTCACCGCACAGGTGAACAAACTCATTACGGAAGCCGACGCGGCATCCCAAAGCGGTGATTACCGCACGGCAACCATGAAAGTCGAGGAGGGGGCTCGCATTTGGCCGCGAACTCCAGCATTACTACCGGCATACCGTAAACACGCGCTGCGTTATCAGCGTCTCCACGCCGGTGTTTTGAGTTTGCCGGAGGACGGAAAGTCGTTCTTCCTTCCCACCCCAGCCGACCTCCGCGTCCAGCCGCTGAAGAGCTTACCGCTGTTTGAGGTGAGTCGCATGCGTGACGGCACGGCTTATTACAGCACGCGTTTTCTGGACGAGTGGGAGCCATACGATTTAGGACGCCGTATGAAGTTTACCCTCCGGCAATTCCGTCAGCCCTCGGATATGCATCAGGTCATTGGAAGTCCCGACGTGGTGACCCAACTCCTGCGGCTCATTTCACCAGACCATCCCGAGTACGATGAACGTCTGGCCTCCTACATTGAGAATGTTACCGTTCACTCGCCGCTGGAATTCACCATTGAATTCCGCCGTGTTCCGCCGCGGATCGAACCGCTTCTTGAAGGCATTCGTTTTGGTAATCCCAACTCCAGCAATGAGAGTGAATCGACTGATGCCAGTGAAACCGATAACACTCTCATTGGCCCCCTAACCGACGTCGGCGGGTACCGCCGTGTCGCTGTCCCGGAAGGGCAATATGCAATTCAAAGAGTACTTCCAGAACCGGATGGATTGCCCGGATATCACATTGCCGAAATTGTGGAGCACAAATACGGCAACTTCGAACAGGCCGTTCAAGCCTTGATGCGCGGCGAAATCTCGGTCCTTCCGGAACTGCCCGATTGGCTCGTCCGGCAGTATCAGGAAGATGAAGAGTTCCTGAATTCGTATCGGCTTGAGAAGCTCGAACTTCCGCTGGTCCAAATCCTGCAATTCAATCCACAATCCCGTGTCTTGAAAACGCGTGAATTACGGCGCGGCCTGGCGTATGCCGTGGACCGAGAAAAACTGTTAAAGGAATTCATTTTACGTGATGAGCAAATGCGACATGGACGCATTGTGACGGGTCCATTCTTATCGGACAGCCCGGCGCGGCACGTCCTTGTTGAACCTCGTCGTTACGACATTTCGTCTGCCATTGCGATGGTCGTCGCCGCCAAGAAGATTCTGGCAATTCAGAAAGTCATTGAAGGAGAAGAATTGCCTCGGTTGAAGTTCCTGGTGGAACCTGGCCCACTTCAGGAAGAAGCCGCCACGGAAATGGCGCGAGTCTGGGGAATCATCGGCGTACCTGTGGATATTGTTGTGGGGACCGAGGAAGGTAATGGTGAATGGGACATCATGTTCCGGTCCCTGCAAATGACAGAACCCCTCGTAGAAATCTGGCCGTTCCTCACGGTGTCTGAACGAGCGCAGCTTTCCGACCTCGATGACTACCCCGATTGGCTGAAACAGGAAATCGTCGATTTGGATCGAACCAGCGACCAGAGTCGCGCGCTCGAACGAATGCAAGAGTTGCACCGACATTTGTGGGTGGATGCAGCTCTCGTTCCGCTGTGGGAAATCGATCAGTATCGTGTCTGCCGCAAAACAATTTCCGACTCAACAGCCAAACCAATTCATCCCTATGACGGTGTCGACCACTGGGCACAGGAACCCTGGTACTCCCCGACACATTAACAGCATTTGAGTTTTCATCTCATGGCTTTGTTTTCCATTCGGACCTTAATTCGTGCGTTTCTCCTGTTGCTGGCGGTACATGTCGCCACGCACACGGTACACGCACAGAACGACGACTCCGCCGAAGCGGATGCGGCAACCGCAGCAGAGCCGAAGGAGAATTCTGAGGCAGGCGAGGCCGGCACTGCGGTGGAGGAACCGCCAAAGCCAGAAGTTGTCATCCCGCCTCCGTTCACGCTGCGTCCGTACGAAGTTCTTGTGCACGTCAGCTGGCCGGTTGACGCTCACTATCCTCAAGAGCGGCGGCACGAATTGTCCGATTCGGTCAGCCGCGATTTGACTTCGCGGTTTCGGCAAATGTGGAACATGGAATGCCGCGAAGCACTGACTGCTGAACGGCAAACGGCTTCCGCATTGCAGCAGGCCAACGCTGAAGAGTGGACCGCGAAGTACATCGAGCAAGGCTATGACAAAGTCTTGCACGTGGTCGTGGAACAAAATGGCGTGGTGCAAAAGGTCACTGCGGTGGAGTGGTGTTTGAGTTCGCAAACGCTCAGTCCGCTGGTGCAGCTCGAATCACGCGATTCTCGCGAACTGGCGAAGTTGGTTGCTGATGCAGCTTCGCGTGCATTTCGGCCCATTGGTGAAATTGAGGTCAGCGAAGGTGAAAAGCTGGAATTCCGCATTCGCGCTGGGGAGTTTCCCCCAGAAGATCCCGCACTCGCTCCATTTCAGGTGGGACAGTATCTCATTCCCTATGTCCGATACTTTGGCAAGAAACGTGAAATCCAAAGCGTTCGCACCATTCCCTGGACATACCTGAAAGTGGTCGAGCGCGACCGTAGTCGGGTGCGTGTGGAAACGAAATCAGCATTCGGTCAACCGGTGCCGAAGGCGGGACGCCGGATGGAAGTAATGGTCATGTTGTTGCGTCCGAGTTGGGATGCCTCCGAGGTACTGCTGTATCCACGAGGAAGCCGCCGAACACCGCTGGTGGGATATCACTGCGATGTTGTTGATCGGCTCCCGACGAAGGAAGATCCCGTCCCCGAGCGAGATGTTTACTACTCCACACGCGAGGGGACCATTCGCATTCCGGTACCAGAAAAAGGCGATCCCCTCAGGTATTTGATGGTCCACAGCGGACAGTCCGTGCTGGCCCAGCTTCCGATTCTGCCGGGGACGGCACCTTGGTTGGAAGTTGAAGTTCCCGACGACCGCGCGCGGCTCACCGTGGAAGGTGAGGTCTCACTGCTGCAAGGGGAACTCATCGACATTATTGCGACCAGAGAAGTCGTTTTTGCGAGGACGCGGGCTGCGGCGAAGAAAGAAGACTGGACCAGCTATGACAAATTCAACAGACAAATCGATGAACTTCCCAAGCTGGAAGAATTCAAAGGACGCATTGAAACCCTGCAGTTGAAGGCCGTCTATCAGGCCCAACAAGCCAAAGACCGCGTCGCGGAAATCCGTATTAAGCGGCTCTGCGGAAAGGTGCTGGAGTCGGCGGAAACGCACCTGGACCCTGGTCGCATTGCGGAATTTCGTGGCGAAATGCGCGGGGTGCGACCCGAGTGAGCACGAGCGAACGACATCGCGACACAATTCGCAAATTGTTCTTGCTCGGTGCCAGCGGCCTCTGGGTTTTGTTGCTCTTGGGGGCCTGGCACGGGGCATATGCCGAACTGCCAGAGCTTCCACCTCAATTCGTTGAACATACATTTGAAGATGCCGTTGGTTCGCATCGGTATGTCGTCTTCAAGCCGCAACTCACAACTAACCAGCCGCTCCCGGTCATTCTGTTCCTGCACGGTGCTGGTGAAAAAGGGACTGATGGTCGCCGTCAGTTGTTCGCCGGCATGGGGACTGCACTCGAACAATATCCAGACTTCCCAGCGTATGTTGTGTTTCCCCAGTGCGAGGATCTCAATGGTCGGCACTTGCTGGGCTGGCGTGCCGACCGGGCTGATGCACGCCGCGCAATCAGCATCCTCGACGAGGCGATTTCCAAATACAATATCGATAAAGATCGCCAAATTCTGTGTGGCTGGTCCATGGGAGGATATGGGGCCTGGAGCCTCGCAGCCGCGTTCCCTGGGCGTTGGCACTCGGTAATGGCAATGGCCGGAGGGGGTAATCCTCAAACTCTTGCTCCATTGGCCAAAGCACAAACGCCAGTCTGGGCAATTCATGGTGATGCGGATGTGCTCGTTCCGGTCGAAGAGTCGAAGCGAATGATGTCCGCGCTGACGGAACTGAACGGGAAGGGGCACCTTACAATCCTGAAAGGCATCGGGCATGACAGCTGGCGATTGCCGTTGGGAGACCGGGCGGCGCTAACGTGGTTGTTATCTCCTAACGGGCCACCTACAGAGCTTGTCGGGGAACCATTACCTCCTCAAAGCTCCGCCAAAATCATCGGGGAGTTTCGTCCCGACGTGGTGTTGTCCCAAGCATTGGCTCTCCGATTGGGTAACGGGGCGCTAGCCGAACTTGCTCAGGAAATTCCTGGAGCGGTGCCTCCAGAATCGCTCAGGGGAGACATGCCGGACATACGCCGCACTTTTGAGTTTCAGCAGGAGACGTATTTTCTCAATCTCGAAAAGCTGAAGTACGAAACAAAACTGCATCGGTGCGAACTGGGCGGCATTTCCGGCGGTCGATTTCAAATTCGTTTCTGGCTCAAACCGCTGACCGTTTCGCTGGGCGGGGCCTCTCTGCGGACCGAGAAAGCAGCCATTGCCGATGCGGAAGAGTTTCAAATTGTCATTGGTCATCGACGACCGTTTCCCGTGACGCTTGAGGTCAGGCCGACTGTTGTCGACTCACGTGTGAGGTTTCAAGTCCTTCGTCAGGAACTTCACATCCCCGACGACAACTGGTTTGTCGAGCCACCAAAAACCATTCACTCACATACGGACGAGTTGCCGGAAGCGTACATTCAAACCGGTCTGGTCGGGGGGCTCTATCAGCGACGGCTTGAACTCGAAACGGAAATCCTCAGTGTCATCCCCACGCTACTAAATGGAGTGGAGGAGCATTTGCATTCGCTATCGCAAATGGGGCCGCAAACCACGATTTGGCCGCTCCCCGTGCTCGCACCAGAAACTCGTGTGCTGCCGGGACGAATTCGGACGGACAGCAGCGGCGTTTCTGTTGAACTGTCTCTCGCGGCACAGTTTCCCGGAGAAGTGGCGGCCCGTTCACAACCGGTGCGAGAATCGCTCGGGCAGCATTACGAAGGGATTGCCGGGACAGATGAACTTTCGATTGCGCTCGATTGGAACATTATTGCCAGCCTTTCGCGGCAGTTTGTTCGATCGGGTACGGCGAGAATCAACGTCCTCGATTTGCCGGAACCTGCGTTTCACGAACTGGCCAGTCAGCAGTTCGTCGACGTGTTGTTTCCAGGTTCCAAGGCCAGCGACATGAATGTGGTGTTGCAGTTGTCATCGCCTATGGAACTGCATCCGGCGGGGCCAACTTCTTTGACAGGAGCACGGGAGTTAAGCCTTACGGCAACAAACGTCGAGATTTGTTACTTCCAAACTGGACCCTCGGGCGAAGATGAAGAATTGGAACGTTTCTCATTTTCGTTGTCTCAACCTCTCACCTGGAAATGGGAGACCGGGGCCAATGGTCTGACGGGGACCATGTCATGGGCGTCCGATTTCCATATCGGGTGTTCATTGAACAATCCCCGCGTTCAACAGGTGGCGGAGCAGTTTTCGGAGGGATGGGGGCACTGGACGGCAGCTCAGCCCGACACTCCGGTCAATATTCATCCGTTACAAATTGGTCGGAAGCAAGTGCAGGCGGATACGCTGGATTTGAGTGACGAGCGTCTCAAGTTGGAATTCCAGACCGCCGACGCTCCCGCAAAGCAAGAGCCGTAGTTGTCCTCCGCCAACCGAATGAATAGGGTGTTGCGGTCTGGCTGCTAGAATTGCGGATTTAGAATGGACTCTCGTTGCACACGGAGAATGTCAGCATGAATGAACAAGTAACGGCCTATCTGGAAGAGCACCACGATCGGTTTCTGGAGGAACTGAAGGATCTGCTCCGCATACCCAGCATTAGTGCTGATTCAAAATACGCGAATGACGTGCGCCTTGGGGCGCAGTTTATCCATCAACAACTGGAATCGATGGGCTGCGATACCGAGCTGGTCGAAACGGCCGGGCATCCCATTGTTTACGGTGAGTGGCTCAAGGCTGAAGGGGCTCCCACGGTTCTGGTCTACGGCCATTACGATGTGCAACCTCCCGACCCGCTCGACGAATGGATTTCGCCGCCGTTTGAACCGACCATCCGCGATGAGCACATTTATGCGCGGGGGGCAACGGACGACAAAGGGCAAATGTTCACGCACGTGAAGTCTGTCGAGGCGTGGCTCAAAACCGTAGGCGAACTTCCGGTGAACGTGAAGTTTGTCATTGAAGGAGAAGAAGAGGTTGGTGGTGAAAACCTCGACGAGTTTCTCAAGAACAACCAGGACCGCTGCCGCGCCGACGTGGCTGTGGTGAGCGACACCGCTCAGTATGGTCCGGGAATTCCGGCCATTACGTATGGGCTGCGGGGAATTGTCGCGTGTGAAATACATTTGCAGGGGCCTTCGCAAGATTTGCACAGTGGAGTCTTCGGCGGCGCGGTTGCGAATCCCGTCAACGTGCTGGCCCGGTTGATTGCCTCACTGCATGATGACGCTGGTCATTGTCAAATCCCGGGGTTCTATGACGATGTCGTGCCACTCACCGACGAAGAGCGTCAAAACTTTGCGGCCCTTCCGTTTGATGATGCTGAGTTTGCGCAGTCGCTTGGAATCTCGGGAACATTCGGTGAGGCAGGCTATTCGACGTTGGAACGACGTTGGGGCCGTCCTACCTGTGACGTGAACGGGATTACCGGGGGCTATCAGGGAGAAGGTCCCAAGACCATTGTTCCGGCCAAGGCGTCTGCCAAAATTACTTGTCGGCTGGTGCCCAATCAGAACGCCGATGCCATTCTGGCTTCATTGGAATCGTACCTGCGGGGCCAGTTGCCTCCTGGAATTCAATTGACGTTCCGCCGGTTTCATGGCTGTCCTGCTGTCGTTTGCGACCTCAATAGCCCCTATATGGCGGCAGCCCGACGTGCTGTGGCTGTCGGTTTTGGCAAAGAGCCGGTGCTCATTCGTGAAGGTGGTTCAATACCGGTCGTCGGTTCCTTCAAGGAGTTTCTGGGAATCGATACACTCCTGCTCGGTTGGGGGCAGAACACTGACAATTTGCACAGCCCCAACGAGAAATTCAGCCTGAGCGCCTTCCGGCAGGGAATTCTGGCAAGTGCTGCTTTGTGGCACGAACTTGCCAACAACTCCTAGTGTCTGTTGCGGCGAGCCGGGCACTCGGACCACGCGTTTAATTCGACAACTGCATCAACGAAACCAATGCTTGACCTACAGTACATTTGCGATCACCAGGACGAAGTTGAGGCGAATTGCCAAAACCGTGGGGTCAAAGTTGACCTCAACCGTCTTGTCGAACTGGCGGACGAACGCCGCAGCCTCATTACCGACGTGGGGGAATTGCGTCGGGAGCAAAACGAAGTTTCAGGCTCCATTCGTAGTGCCTCGGCTGAAGAGCGTCCCGCCATTGTCGAGCGGGGCAAGCAGCTGAAAGTTCAGGTGGCCGAACAGGAATCGCGTCTGAAAGTGGTCGAAGAGGAGGTGGCTGACCTTCAGGGACAGGTTCCCAACCTGACGCATCCTGAAGCTCCCATTGGCAGCGAAGACGAATTCACCATTGTGCGTGAATGGGGGAAAAAGCCCGCGTTCGACTTCAAGCCGCTCGACCACGTCGAAATCGCAGCCAAGCTCGACATCATCGACTTCGAGGCCGGTTCACGTGTGGCGGGGCACGGATTCTACTATTTGAAGAACGAAGCAGTGCTGCTGGAACTGGCACTCGTGCAGTACGCTGTGCAGAAGGTGATGTCACGAGGCTTTACGTTGTTTACAACACCTGACCTGGCTCGTGACGAGGTGCTGCAAGGAATTGGCTTCCTGCCACGCGGTCCTGAAGCACAAATCTACTCCGTCGAAAACACCGATTTATCACTGGTGGCCACAGCCGAAATTACGCTCGGTGGCATGCTGAAAGATCAGGTGGTCGACGTGGAAACGCTGCCACTTAAAGTGGCCGGTATTTCTCACTGCTTCCGCACCGAGGCCGGAGCACACGGCAAGGCCACACGCGGGATTTACCGCGTGCATCAGTTCACCAAAGTGGAGATGTTCGCGTTCACTGGCCCGAATTCAGAAGACTCCGAGTCCGTTCACAAAGAAATCGTGGCTCTGGAAGAAGAAATCTTTCAGGGGCTGGGAATTCCGTACCGCGTCATCGATACCCCCACGGGCGATTTGGGTGGCCCCGCATACCGGAAGTTCGACCTGGAAGCCTGGATGCCCGGGCGCGGTGAGAACGGTGAATATGGCGAAGTCACGTCGGCTTCGAACTGCACCGACTATCAGGCACGTCGTCTGAAAATTCGTTGCCGTTCTAAGGAATCGAAGGGAACTCAGTTCGTACAAACGTTGAACGGTACGGCAATTTCTGTTGCCCGAGCCATGATTGCTGTCCTGGAGAATAACCAGCAGGCCGATGGCAGCGTCGTCATTCCCGAAGTCCTCCGCCCCTGGGTCGGCAAGGACGTCATTGCCCGGTAATTGTCGTCCAGCACTGAAACGAACACCCACCAATGCAAAACACCCGCACCATAAAGGAGCGGGTGTTTTCGTTTGGTTGTCACACTTCCATCACACCGTATTCATTATGGAACGGGCGTACCGTTAACAATGATTTGACCTGTGGTGGAGCCAATCGGCACGACATCGAAATCGATGAGCAGTGGCACGAAGAAGTTGTTTGTTCCCTGCACAGTAATAATGTTGTCGATTTGTCCCGACAGGGTGACGATTCCCTCGTTGCGGCGGAAGATAATACCTTCGGTCAAACCACCATTCGACAACATCTGAATGAGGTTGTTGTTGATGGTCACGTTACTGGGACCAACGAGGCGGTTGAAGATAATACCGTCACCATTGATGCCCGCGTTCACGAAGTCAACCAAGTTGTTTTCGATGAAGACGTTATTCCCAGAGGCATTAAATGTCAGGTTCATTGCCGTCGAAACTAGCCCTTGGAACTCGAATCCACTTTGCTGAATGAAGTTGCCCTGAGCGTCGAATCTTACGTTGTCGCTGATTTGCAGTGCAGTGGCGGAATCGAAATTCAGGTCGAGACCTGTGGCGAAATCCCCACGGGCAATGACGGTATTCCTTTGGAAGACAACGTCGGCTTCCCCGCCGATATCCATGAAGAGCGCGGTTGCGTTGTCAGCTGGGGCCGCGATGGTCCCCGTCTGCATGTCGATGAGGTTGTCGTTAACTGAGGCGTTGATTGCACCATCCCAGGCAACGTGAATTGTGTTGAGTGCCTGCCGGTTCGAGATGAGGAAGTTGCCGAGCGTGTCGTCCTGGAATGGATTTGGGGGGCCGAAAAGCAGGTCGAGCACAATTTGGTCATTGATGGCGTCACCACGTCTCGGCTGCAGGAAACCAGTGTCGGCGGCGTCACCTGAGTGGATGAACACCATGTGGCCGTTGAGATCGTTGGGAATGTTCTGTCGAATGACAATCGCTCCACCGCCAGAATCGGTGAATCGGGTGTTCTGGACAGTAAGGGAGTAAGCAAGAATATCTTCGACGTCGATGATGTCACCGTCACGATTGACGTCAAAGTTGTCAAACGTCGCAGCCCATTCAAACTGGTTTTCCACATTGGGACGCCCATTGTTGTCGAACTCCGAATTGAAGATTCGAGTTTCGACGACGTCGCGTACAAGCAGTCCTTCATTCGGAGAGTCCATGATGCGAACTGTTTCCAGTTCGAAGAAGGCGGACAGATTCTTATGGTCTGCGAGAATCAAGTCAGCGACTACGCCCCGGTTGTTGCTGTCGAAATCCTGGCCAGCCAAACGTACGTTATTCGTGTTCTGAAAGAACGCACCGGCAACAGTCATTCCGGTAATGCTTCCACCCGAGCCTTGTGCCGGACCGTTTGCAGGATTTCCAGTTACCTCAAAGGTACCAACGCTGTCTTGAACGAGAATACCAAACGTAGAATTCGTCGCGCTAATGCTTTCGAAAGTAATGTCATGGCCAGCGGTGAGGACGTCAGGACGACCGTTGTTGGTCACTTCAATACCCCGACCGTTTCTCATGTCAATGGTACCGGTGGCAACTGACACATTGTCATTGTTGTCGAAGAGGACGCCAAGTCCGCCAACGGCGTTCAGTACTTGAATTTCGCCAAAGCTCACGTCTGCTGGCGTTGAAGTCGTCAATGGAGCAATCACGGGATTCCTGTTGTCCGTCACGGAAACCGCAGGTCCCGGGCCTTGCTGGCTATCGACAGTGAGGGCAGTAAATGATACTGCTCGAGTGATGTTGTTTACGTCAACACCAATTGCACCAATGTTCAACTGGTTATTGACAGTTGAAATTCCGCGGAAATCGGCCCGGCCAGCAAAGTTCTGAACGCGGACGCCAACACCACCTGCGCCGTTCAGTACGTCGCCTCGGTTTCCAACCTGTAGGCCCGTGAATCTCAGGACGAAATCACTGTCCAGAATATCCTGGACGAGAATTGAAGTTCCGAAGACATTGTCAACCTGAGTAAACCCGTTCACACGGAACTGGCCAGTGTTAATCGCGGGATCAACGAGTGCAGGATTCGTGATCACAATACCATCGCCACCGCTGCCGTCGACAATGAGATTTCCGCCAAACAGAGCCGCACCGGCCTGAGTGTTGAACAGCACTGCTGGGGAATTCGGAGTTGTCGGAATGACCGTAGCCACTGGAGTGGCATTGATGTTGACGTTCCCCAGGAAGGTGGCACGTGAAGACTGATTGACCGTCACGTTACCGGGAATGGGGCCACCTTGAGAGAAGTTCACCATCCGTAGACCAATGTCGTTGCGGTCATCGATCAGGATGTTTCCCTGACTGGTGAACGTTGCAGTAGGTCCGAGGGTGTCCAGGTCAATGCCGATACCGTTGTTGGACGTAATGGTCAAATCGTCTTGGAAGACTACAGCACCGGAGTGATTCAAGACATGTACTGCGGCGGCGGCAGCACCTGGGTTTGTGCCAGTGAGTGTCGCTGAGTCGAAAGTGACATTGGCGGTTGATGTTCCAAGAGCTGTACCGCGAACAGCGAGGCCGAGGCCACCGGTGTCGGTAATGGCCATGTCGCGGAAGAAGAGGGAACCTCCGGCATCTTGAACGAGAACCGAGAATCCACTGGTGTTTTCAATTTGGTTTGCACCACCAATCAGGCCCGAGTTTGCGGGGCGTCCAACGGTAATTGCCGCTGTGCCGCCCAGCACCTGGAAGGCATTTCCGTCGGTAATGACGCCGTTTCCGTCCAGGTCGGAAATCGATAGTCCGTTGATGGCAAATATCCCGTTGGCTCCGTTGAACGAAATGCCGTGAGCGCCCACGCCCGTAACGTTGTCGATTGTCACTTCGTCAATTCGACCGCCAGTGACACCATTGATTGCGAGGGCAGCACCATCCACCACGTCGGTTACACGGAAGCCTGAGAAGCGTGAGTTGCTGGCAAAAGTGACCGCGTCTCCCACGACATTTTGGATGACTGGTACATTGCCGACGGGGTTGTTTGCCTGTGGAACGGTAATTTCATCCGTGAGTCCCAGAACGGGTAGAGTCAGTGTTACGCCTTCGCCCAGGACGAGGACATCATCACGTAATGCGACGTTTGGAGTCACGCCGGGCGGCAAAGTGTTCCCATCAAACACGCTGTCTGAGTGCACAAAGATGATGTCGCCCAAAGGGAGTGCATTGATGCCCTCCTGCATGAAGTTGAATTCATTGCCAATGGCACCTGTGGGAGCAGCCCGATCGGCTTCGCCAGGAACGTGTCGTACGTGATAGACGAGATAGGGAGTTCCGTCGGCCTTCAGGGCCACTTCCCGTGCATTCAGGAAGCTGCTGTCGTCGGAGACGACGGTACGGTTGCGACGCACCCAGTTGGCCATGCGGTTATATTGGCTTTGACCAACTCGTCCACGCGGTTGCAGGTCGTGCCAGTAATTCACATCGGCGGAGAAAATGATGTTCTGACCGAACACGCCGTCACCAGTGAAAGTTGCCGTCGTGTGCAGCAAGCGATCAAAGAAGTCAGCATCAGCCTGAAGTTTGTAGCCCCAAACCATGTCGCTTCCGGGGGCCTGGTAGTGGTACCAGCCCGCAGTGGCTTCCAGGTTTGCGGACTGAGCCAGTTCGCCAGGAACAGGCACGGTATAGAGTTGCTCACCGCCTCGCATGGCGGTTGATGTGAATGAACGTCGCTGGAAGGTGATGTTGAAATCGGTGAACTCTTCGGAACCAGGTTCCAGGATGGTCGAGGTGATGAATTGCTGACGACCAAATGGGAGGTAAATGTTCGTGCGAACGTCAAAGAACTCCGACAACCACTCGTTCGCAATGACGAGTTGTTCGAAGTTCGCGCTGCGGGTGGCGTCATGGTCGTAGGCAATCATTAAACCGCCAACGGCGTCGAGCTCGCCGAAGTATTGACGTACTCCGATGCCAGTACTGCCGCCGATATGCCCATTGTTCCCGAGGTTGAACTTCAAATCACCAAACACCATGGTCTGGTCAAAGAACACGTACGGCATGAGGTCGGTGTACGTCACGGAGTCCGTGCGTCCGACGGTAGGTCCGACAACGTGACCGGCACGGCCAACCAGGCCGAAGCCACCGACGCGTTGCGGATCACCTTGTGTATCCGTCAGCGACCCAGAGAGGTCGTTGCTGGGGTCGTACAGGAAAAATTCGTTGTCGCCAGGTTCCTGAAGACCCTGAGCAGAGACTGCTGGCGCCCAAATGGACGCTGCAATCGCCGCGAGGATCGCGAGGAGAGTAAGTCGAGGCATAAACGACCGAAGAAGCGTCGCCATGAGGACAACTCCGCGAAACACGTTCCGGGAATATTCGCGCGTCTCAAGAGCATCGACACATCCGTTCTGCGAACAGGTGTGCGATACCGAACGATGAACCGTAGGTTGGCGGTGAGCCGACGTGGGCCGGATTGGTACGTTCGTCATGGGAATTTGAGACAGGGGAACCGGACGATCTATTGGATGACGGGGGGAGCACAATGGCTTCACCAGAACGGCGAACCCACTGCGCGGAGATTGGGTGGAATTGTGCAGTAAATCGATAGTCGTGGTGACCGTAGCGGAAGCAGCACGGAGGACAAATACGACATTCAGCTCTGAAAACCGCCCAAAACGGTGTTTGAATAGGTTTGCACTGTGTCTTGCGGCACTGTGAAACTATTCGCAAACAGTTTTACACAAATGGGTTATGTGCTCGGGGGTGGTGCCGCAACAGCCCCCTAGAATCTTTATTTCAGATGTTTTCCAGCTCTTGGCGTGTACGGCGTAAACTGCCGGATTGGCGGCCTCAGTTTTGACCCAAGACCCGTTCGCCAAGAGCCTTCCGGTATTTGCATATGCCCCGCGGGCAATGTGAGAGGGAATCGTCACCTGAGCAAAGGCTGGTAGGATGTCCTGTGCAGGAATGCAGTTGAGAAGCAATCCGTCAATTCCCAATGGGATGACGGCGTCGATGGCTTCTTGGAGTGGCTCGCCGGAGAGGAGTTTGGCCCCGTCAGCAAGGTCAGCCAAGGTGAAGCTGACGAGGACTGGCAGCCCCGTTTTTACCGAAGCCCGCGTGGCGATAACTGCTTCCCTCACGGTAATTTGAGTCTCGACGAGGAGGCAGTCAGCGCCAGCCGATGCAAGATGTTCTGCATGGGCTGCGTGTTCGTCTTCAAGTTCGCCAATTGACGGTGTGAGTTGCGGCGAGTAGCAATCCTCCAGCGGGGCAATGGAGCCCGCCACAAAGGTCTCGCCTGTTCCAGCCGTGCGAGCGATTTCGACGGCACGGTGGTTCAATTCTTTCGCCCGATGTGAAAGCCTCGCCTCACGCAAATTGCGAGCATGAGTTCGAAAAGTGTTTGCTGTAATGAGTTGCGCCCCCGCATCGACGTAGTCCTGGTGGATTTGCTCAAGCACTTCTGAGGCATGGAGAATCACCGAGGCCGACCACAGTGGCGGCGTCAGTTCGAGGCCACGCCGAGCGAGTTCTGTTCCCGTTGCCCCGTCCATGATCAGGGGCACATCGGATTTCAATCGCGTGCGGAAATCGGACATCTCGTGTGGTGGGATAGGGGGAGGCCAGCACCGTATGACTCTTGGCAGTCCGAAACGACCGGCTCCCCGAGGGGGCCGACCAAACTGCCGATTGCATTGTCTGACAGGAGAGTATCCGTTAAAAGGGCACCACGATTTTGACTTTCCAGAAAATGAATTTCTGACTTACGACCCAACAGGAATGGCCATGTTTCGGTTCCGTCCCGCTGCATACGTAGCCCTGCTCCTTTACCCCGCGATTTTTCGTGCTCTGCCGTTCATTCTCGGTCGATTTGGCCTCGATATTTCCGTCGTGGATGGGGCATTCCTCTGGGGGCTGACGCCTGTTTTTGCTCTGGGGATGTTCAGCACCGCACATGCAAAACGAACCTGGGAAGGTTTCCTGCTCCCGCTTGCCGGATGGCTACTGGGTGACCTCATTATTCGCTGGGCAACCAACGAGTGGGGGTTCTTCTATCCTGGCTGGTATTACAACTACCTTGGCTTCGTCGCCTTGTGTGCCAGCGGTCTTCTGCTCCGCAAGAAGTACAGCATGCCTCAGGTTCTGGGCGTTGCTTCGCTTGGTAGCGTGGTGTTCTTCCTGGTGTCGAATTTCGGCTCATGGATTTGCTGGGACACTTACCCACACACCGCCGCTGGTCTCGTTGCCTGCTACGCGGCAGGATTGCCATTCATCAAGTATCAGTTCGTGAGCACGCTCATTTTCTCAGCGCTCTGCTTCAGCCCTGTCGGACGCGCTCACCTCGTCTACGAGAACGCAGTGGGCACAGGCGTCGACAACGAGTGGGCTCCGGCCAAGGCGTAGTGCTTCGTTTGATAGGGCATCAGTCTTCCCGGCGTAACGACGTTCGTTCGACAATGTGGCACCAATCGGAAATCGCTTCATTTTGGGGGCGATTTGGTGAATCGGCTTGGTTTCGCCGAGTGTGCGGTTGACGCTCAAGTCGTCTGTGCGGGTAATCGGCAGGTGTGCTCCGCGTGTCACAACTGTCGCCAATTCCATTTTGCGTGCCGCTTTTCACGCAAGTTTGATGGGCCAGTCAAACTTCTTTCCCTGGATTGGTGCAAGAATCTTAACGGATTTCTCCGTTGACACTTGCTGCGACATTCGCCGGGATTTCCCTCAGGCTTGCGTAATCTATCGCAACTTCTGTCCCAGCCATCTGGCACGGCTTGTGCGTTTCTCTTCGTCGCAACACCAGTAGTGCGACACGCTGCTGGTTGTGCACGCGCTCCTGTTTGCCCCTGTGATCCTGCCTCAATTGATGGAGTCCCCAATGGTTGCCCAGTCGTTTTTGAAACGCGTCCACAGTTTGCTTGCACCGCTTTATGGGTACGCCAAGCGGCGTCGGCGTACCGTCTTGGGAATCGAGCCCCTCGAAGACCGAACGCTGTTGGCGGTATCGCTCGAAATTGCCATTGAGGGGCCGTCACCTGTTTCTGGATTTGCTACGTCGGTCGCGACAACCGAGCAGTATTTCATTGTTGGCTCTCCCTCGTCAGGTACCGCGAACTCGGGACAAGCTTTTGTTTACGAAGTTGGTACCGGAGCGCTGGTGCATACGTTGAACAACCCAGCGGGAGGAGCCGGGGATCAGTTTGGCTATTCCGTGGCTGTTTCCGGGAACAACATCCTGGTTGGTGCACCGTTTTACGATTCCGGCACGAAGAGTCAGGACCAGGATGTCGGACGCATTTATCTGTTCGACCTGACAACCGGCGGCCTCCTGCAAACTCTTGATAATCCCGATCCAGAACCAGACGATCAGTTTGGTGCATCTGTTGATATCTCTGGAACCCTGATCGTTGGCGGTGCAGCCCATCATAGCACCCCACAAAATGACGCAGGTGCTGTGCATGTGTTCGACACCTCCGGCACATTTCTCCGGACAATTAACAACCCGGAACCGCACCCCAACGACCACTTCGGAACTGACGTGTCCATTGATGGAAATCTCATTGCCGTTGGAGAAGTCTTCGATAATACCGGTGCGGAAGATGCAGGCTCCGTCTACATCCTTGATGCCACGAATGGCAACTTGCTGTACGAATTGCGGAACCCATTCCCCACGACCAACGACTACTTCGGACATGCCGTTACGATTTCCGGAAACTTGGTCGTGGCGGCGGTGGAAGGGGACGAAGTTGGAGCGGCAAACAATGCGGGCTCGGTGTACGTGTTTGACCTGGGGTCGATGACCCCCACGACTTACGCCTTACATATTCAAAACCCCAATCCGACAACCGGAGACCATTTCGGCCATTCACTGGAAATCGACGGCAACAATCTCGTCATTGGGGCAAACTTGTCTAATATCGGCGGGGACGATACAGGCGTGGCCTACGTCTACGACATCGGCGTCTTGAATCCAACACCGACGGTGCCCGTTTGCACCATTGAAAACCCCGATCATAATCCCGGCGATCAATTCGGAGAAAGCGTCGCGATTACAGGCATGGCAGTCATCGTCGGTGCTAACCTGCACGACAACCTGACTCTGGGAACACTCGGTGATGACCTCGGTGCCGTGTATGCCTATCGTCTCGATCCTGCCGAAGCGCTGTTGAAGTTGGAACCGCGACACCGCCACTTGCTGGAAACGACCATTATGAATGGAACGTTAAAGGTGAGCGACATTGTTGTGTCTTCCCTTGTGCCCGACGGATATACGCTCGGACTGGCAGGTCCGGATGCAGGAATCTTTGACATCGTTGGTACTGAACTCATTCTCAAGGCGGGGACGGTTTTCGACTTCGAGACCAAGACGACTTACACAGTTGATGTCACTCTCGATTCGCCGCTCATTCCAAGTATGCCCGGCGAACCCGACGCGACGGATACGTTCACATTGCACCTCATCGATGTACTGGAGCGTCCGGAAGTACAGGTCGCGGTCAATGGGACCGAGGTTTACGACAACGGAACTGTCAACTTTGGTGAAGCGGCCGTGTTTGATGCCCCACCGACCCGCACCTTCGTGGTGCGAAACGACGGCATTGCCGACCTCATTCTGCAACCACTGAGCATTCCGGGCGGATTTACCTTGTTAAGTCCAAACTTCACGCCGGGGCAAATCGTAGCGCCGGGAGCACAGACATCGTTCACGCTGCAAATGAACACCGATACCCTCGGCCTCAAAGCTGGAGTGTTGACGTTTGCCAATAACGACCCCGACGCCGCTGAGGCGAACTACAATATTAAGCTGACAGGTGGCGTCATTAGCGTCTCTGCCGGCTTCCCCATTATCGACAACGGTGATGTCGGTTTCTTTGCAACCAATGACTGGATTTCTGTAACAGGGTACGGTTACGAATCCGACGCCTTAGTTGCGAAGAGCACCGACGGTACTCGTCGTGCCGTGTGGGGATTTGGTGGACTCGCCGCCGGAAGTTATCAGGTCTCGGGCACCTGGTTGAACGGGTCGGATCGTTCAACCGCTGTTCCCGTCATCATTCGCGACGGCATTGGTGGCCCCATTGTTGGTCAAGTCCTGTTGGATCAGAAGCTCAAACCTGTCGGTACCACATACGGCAATCGCCCGTTCCAGGTGCTCGATACGGTTCCGATTTCCAGCGGTACGCTCATCATTGAAATGTCGAATCAGGGGACGGATAAGCTCATTGTCGCTGACGCCATGCGTATCGACAATGTGACACCGCCAGCCGACACGCCAGACATTTCTGTGCGTGAAGGGGGAGTATCAATTGCTGACGGTGGCACGCACACCCTACCGGCGGTAAGTGTTGGCAGCGTTCTGCAAAAGACATTTGTTGTACGGAACGACGGTACGGCGGACATTATCCTGCAGCCGCTCGTCGTCTCGGGTGCAGCCTACTCACTGATTTCGCCAAACTTCAGTGTCAATCAAGTTTTGGCTCCCGGAGCCGAGGTGACGTTCACAATTGAAGTCGACACAAGTTCTCCAGGTACCTATCTGGGTAACATTGCAATCGATTCGAACGATCCGGACGAATCGCCATTTGACATTCTATTGTCTGCATCCGTTCGCGATCCTGGCGCACCAGTTGTCATTGTCGACGACGGTGATGCTGAAGTGACTCTGGTTGGAGTTTGGACCGGCGTTGTGCACTATGGCTATGACCTGGACGCTGCAGCCATCGGGAAAAACCTTGCTGGTACTGCAACCTGGACAATTGGTGGACTGACACCTGGCGACTTCGATGTCTCGACAACCTGGTTGAATGGTAGTGACCGCGCCACAAACGCGACCTATGTCATTCGTGACGGTGTTGGCGGTGCAATTCTGGCCACGGTTCCAGTTAACCAGAAGGTTGCACCCTCTGGTCCAATCATTGAAGGTGGACGGCCATTCGAAGGCTTGGGAGTTGTCACCATCACGGGATCAACTCTGGTCGTTGAATTGTCGAATGCTGGGGCAGACGGAGCAATTATTGTGGACGCCGTTCGTGTCGAACGTGTCACTCCACCGGTGAATGAGCCGGAGGTGGCCGTTCTGGATGGTGCCCTGACCGTTCTGGACGGTGCCACGGTAAGTCTTGGCTCGGCCGCTCAAGGTGGGCCGGCACTCGCCAAAACGTTCACCGTGCGTAACACCGGTACGGCCGATTTGACACTGCAGCCACTGGTTGTGTCGGGAGTTGGATATTCGCTGGCTTCTGCAAACTTCACGCCCGGTCAAATCGTGACGCCAGGCAATGAAGTCACCTTCACGGTCGCTCTCGATTCGATGACCCTTGGAAAGTTTGACGGCAGCGTGTCCTTCGCGAACAGCGATGGTGACGAGAATCCGTTCGACATTGCACTTACCGGTACAATCTCCGAGCCATTGCCAATGGGCGTATACGTCGTCGATGACGGCGACGCTGGCTTCTCAACCAGTGCGCCGTGGTCGCAAGTAGCCATTGGATACGAGGGAGATGCACAGGTCGCAAACGACCGCAAGGGAACCAAAACGGCACAGTGGGTGTTCGATGTCGACTCCGCTGGCAACTATGAGGTTTCCACGACATGGTTACGCGGTAGTGACCGTGCGGCGAATGTCGACTACGTCATCCGCGACGGAATTGGTGGAGCCATCTTGGCAACAATTGGTGTCGACCAACGGATTGACCCTGTGGGAACGCTCTTTGGCGGTCGTCCATTCCAAACGCTCTCAACCGTCTCGCTGACGGGGACTCAACTGGTAGTTGAAATCTCCACAGCAGGAACGACTGGTGCCGTAATAGCAGATGCAGTACGCATCTCTCTGATTTGACAGCTTGATGTGAACCGCAGTTCGGCACTTGTGACTCCTGGCCTCTCGCTTGAGGCCAGGAGTTGTTTTTTTGGGGGCGGCAGCTCAGTTCTTCCTCTGTTAGCCCGGACTATTCATGGGATTTGAAGGGTGTGTACAGCAAGTCACCGTCTTATGGTGGGTTGCGTCCGCTAATCGGTGGCATGGACGTGACACCTTGACATTCGAGCTGGATGACTTGCGTAACGCACCGACCTGATTGACGCGGACTTCACCCACCCAACGCATGATTCGGGTTAGCGCGTTGATTACTGCCACAATTTTGCTGTTGCCGGAGTGTTCGAGATTGTCGACCGAGTTGCCGGCGTCCGCAGTGCGCGAATGACTTCATAAATCAGCAGTGGTGTCAACCAACTGGCCCAGGCGGAGAAGGTGTAGGTCCAGTCACCGTCGATGCCGCACACGAAGAACGCACCGCCGACAATTCGGGTAACAACGGCAGAACCGAGCAGCACGTAGTTTCGCCACATCCAATTGCGATGCGCCGCGAACTGCCGTTTTACTGCCAGTCTCCATCCCATAAATGCAGTTGCTCCGGTCACGATCGAGAGCAGTGAGAAGCCGAGTTTGACAAAGACATCCCCCTGGGCGTGTAGGGCCATCCAGAATCCACTCGGCAAAATGACTAACAGCACACTGGCCACCTGAATTCTTCCCAGCCATGAGTGCCAGCGCGGAAAGCGGGAACGGAACTTGTCACTGACGAGAAGCAATCCAGCGAGGAGCGTCCACGGACCGAACAGCAGGTGGGGATAAAACGCCCACTGGTATGATCCGAAGAAGTACGCCTTGCGGCCCCGAAGAAACTCCGAATTGAAATCGGGCGGCAGGTAGTCGACATATCCCGCCACAATTTCGGCGGTCACCTTCAGAATGATGACCACCGTGGCCAACCGCAGCAGCGTCAGCAGGTTCCATTTCACAGCAGGAACGCGTTGACCGGCGGTATCCATTTGTCGGCGCTCCTTGATTGATTACGAAAGACCTCCGCACTCAATACGCCGAAAACGATTTCAGTTCAAGAACTGTTCTGTATTTTCTACGACACGCAGACTGGACCGAAGCAAACCAATTTGTCGCTGGAACATTGGCCTCGTCGGAACAGATCATCAATGCCTGATAGGGACGATCGCTCGACCCCCGTTTGCGGAGTTCCGGCAATCAATCGCGGCCTGCGGTCCGGCCTACTTTGCTTTTCAGGATGGCTATTCTCCAGGCGGTTCACTTTTCTCGGCAGCCGCTGCTTCCTCGGCCAGCTTCTTGAGCCTGTTCACTGTGTCTGTGAAAATGGGCATTGAGAAATGCGTCTTCTCCGACTTCAGTGTTGTCGGTGCCATCCAAAAATCAGCAAATTGCGAAATGGACTCAGGCGATGCCAATAGTTCACGATAAGGCGCACTCAAGTACAGAGTATATGTACCGGTCACGTCGCCTTCATCGTTGGAACGTAGCGCATCCATGTCCGGAACGGCCTTGATGTACATTTTTCGCAGACAGGGGATCGAGTTTCCGCCAGTGAGACGTAGATCGTCGTCATGGAGACGCAAATACACATCGACGGCCGTTCCCGCGGTGGGTGTCCATTCAGGGGCGTGAGAGACGGTCAGTTGCGCCGGACGCGAGCCGCCATTCACGTGAATATCAACACGTTCTCCTGGCAACATAAGGGGCCGAGTTTGCCTGAGACGATCCATCAGTGGACCCACGTCTTCTCCGTCGGTTCCATCAATGGGTTGTTGTCGTGCTGGTGACCCTGTCGGCCTGACGGAAATCTCTCCAGCCCGGCAGAACAAAGAGAAGACAGTCCATTCTCTGAGGGACATAGCTGCCGCGAGTCGTTTGTCGTTCAGGGGGCCAAGGACGTCGACGTTCTTCAACAGCACATGCTCTTCTGGGGTGACATCGCCACTATCGTCTACGGTCACTCCCTTCCAGATGAGGTCATACCCGAGTCCCTCCCGGTTCAGAATGGGAGCGTCAGTGCTGGCAGCAATTTCGGCGATGGTCATGCTTGATGGCAGACGATTGATCAGGGCCGCCACGAAGACGTTCTTAAACAGGAAGCCCGAATCGGGAAGCGTAATTTCGGCAGGAGATTCGAGCGTTACCCAATACGAGGCCGGAAAGCCTACGAAGCCACCGGTCCGCACGTTGCTTCCTCCGGGATAGCTGGACGCCGTCGAACTACCTGTTCCAGGTTTTGCAATGTCGTTGACTGGTGGCGTTTCCCTGTTTTCCAACGTCATCAGGTTCCGAAGGAGTTGCTCCGACAAATGCCCGATGGATGCACTCCGCGAAATGCGATCCGCGTCCCCATCGCCGTACGAATCGACATATCCTTCGGCGCCATCGAACGAGGCTCCTGAACCAGAATAACCAGCCCCGCCATACGGGCCATTTTTCTTCTGGCTGTACATCAATTCGATTTGACCACTTTCCAACAACCAGAACTCGGAGCTGTCCGAGTTGGCAGTGGGAATGGCGATAAACTGCATGTTGCATTGATAGACCGATAGTGGCCAGGAGACATTGGTATCGAATTCACCCAACTCCATGGCCTGCTGAATCTCGGGCAGGGAAACACGGCCGTACGCTAACCGTCCAATCCCTTGATGGAACTGCGCCACATCTTCTTTTTCCGAACGACGCCGGACATTCAGCTCAGTCAGTGGAACGATGTCTCCCGCCTCATTCGCTGCGACGTAACGAACAACCACTCCGGGACATTTCCAATCTACGTAATTTTTGTACGGGTCATCGTTTGAAATGCAATAGACGGTCCAGATTTGCTTCTCGATGGGAAGATCAGGATTAAGTGACAGCGCCCGTTGAATGTGTTCGCGAGTCTCGGGAGAGGGAGCGAGCAGCCCCGGCCTTCTCTGCGGTGCCGTCAATTTCAATGGCACTTCGCCATCTCCGGTTGGACAGACAATCTTCACCAACTCGTCCTGTCCCGGACGCACGGATACATTCATTATCTTGATGAACCCGTTCGATGTTGTGAATGTGAACGTGTATTGACCGTACAGTACCTGGCCGAAATCGATGCGCCCCGTGGCATCGGTCACTTCTTCCGCTGGTGGAATCCCCGTTGTGTGTTCCGAAGAGGGCCGAAACGAGACCTTAACTCCCTCCAGCGGCAATTCCTGCTCGCCTGCAGTGACGCACAAAACCGACAAGTTGTTCCACTCCGCGGGCTGTGCGGCGACTGCTGCCTGCGGCTGCTGCCGGACGCGCGTGAGCTCGTCCATGAGTTGTTTCTGCATGTCTCGCGATTCGTCGAGCTGAGCGTTCAATTGCGCCCGGGAATTGCGAAGTTCTCCCCACATCAGGAAGAACATGCCGACGACGACCAGAACACCGACGACCACAGAAATCGTTTGCACGCGCTGAGACATGACTTTCTCCCACATGGCATCCCACCAGAGTCGGCAGGCAATTTGAACAGGGTTACCGAACCGTTCGATGACCCTTCCGCGAGCAACCTGCTCGGCTTCTTCTGTTTCCAAACGTCCTTCACACGCCGATCGCCGCTGCTCGTCGTTCAATGCACACTGCAGATGGTCGGCAAGTTCATCCAATATGTCCTGACGCAAAGTCTCCGGCTCCCCCGGCTGAGGTTCGGGCAACTCAGCAGCAAATTCATCAGGCGTCAGCGACATGGTTGTGTGCTCCTGGTTGGCGTTTGAAGCTCCCGTTACGTCCTGAGCATTAACCCATTTGTAATCCGAGTACGCCGTTCACTGCGTTGGAGAACTCTCTCCACTCCTTGCGCCGGGCATCGAGCACTCCAGATCCCTCTACGGTGATGCGGTAATACTTGCGGCGACGCCCCTCGGCTGTCTCCCAATACGACTCCACCAGCTTCTGTCGCTCCAGCCGATGCAGCGCCGGATACAGGCTGCCTTCCTTCAGTTCAAATTCTCCTCGCGAGCGCTCACGCACGGTTTGTGTAATCGAATACCCGTACGACGCACAGCGGGAAAGCGTTTCCAGAATGAGCATTTCCAGGAAACCGTTCAGCAGCTTGCTGTCCATGACTCCAACCTCCAAGGCACTTACCTAGACGCCCTATGCAAATGAAGCATAGGCAGGCTATGCAATGGCGTCAAGGAGAAAGTTGGAAATCGGCCACGATATGGAAACGTCAGAGAATCGTGGTTTGTCGGTCGAAGGAGCCGGCATTGCCTGTTCGGTCCGTCATGTCCATTGCGGAAGCCGGAGACAAATGTCGTGGTCAGCGGACATCGAACAGATAATTGCCCTGCAGTCTGGGTAATTTGGGAGGTCGGTAACAGGGAAATACTAGTATAACCGTTATGGCCGGTTCAGCAGGACAATCCCTCTCACGCGGTAAGAAAGGAGTTGTCGATACACCGAGCAGATTCCGTGGCGCGTCGTCACGGGTCCACGTCTGTAGCACGGTGTGCCTGAGACAGCTCGACTTCAGGTCACCTCAGTCAGAAACCACGAGGGGGGTTGCAATGCGTTGGAGTCGTTCCGGCGCGGTACAGCGTTTCATCCAATCAGCGCTGGCCTGCACATGCCTAACTTTGATTCCGTTTTCCGGATGCACGAAGAACTCTTCGCGAGACTTCTCATTTGGACTCCGTAAGGAAGCGTCGCGCTCGGCACTCAAGGCCGAAGAAGAACTCGCCGCACAGAAGCGACGCGATGCGGCTGCCCGGCTGTTACGCGAGACTGAAGAGAAGGCCGCAGGCACTGCGGTCGTCGATTCGGGTAAGACGCGACGAACGTCCCTCGCTGACTTCATGAACGATGAACAGCCTCAAACTCGCGATCCGTTTGCCATCGCCGAAGCGGAAAACACCGCAGGACGCGCGGCGGTTGGTAGCGAGAAGAGCGACGTTCAGCAAACGGCCGCCGTGACTGGAAGGAACGCGAGTGAATCGAGCGGGGAGTCTCCCTGGGATCAGCTCATGCGTGACTATTTGAGTCAGGATGAGGCAACTCAGGCCGACGCAACTGCCCAGACAGCGCCTACCGCGCCCGCTGGCGGTGCTCGTCCTTTTCCCCGGCCACAAGTTTCAACTGCTGAACCGAAGCCTGAAGCCCCAGCCATCGCGGCAACTCAAACTGACGTTCCAGCGTGGGCACGCGGTCTAAGTGGAAGCGGATCGAAAGTCGTCGGCCCCGAGCCTCCTGCTGAGTGGGCAAACGCCGACGCAGCGGAATCGCCAAACGAGCAGGTTCAAAACGCGAGTGCAGATGACAGCGACGTTGGCGTTGTCCGTCTGTCGCAAGAAGAGGCACCCTCAGCACCATCATTCGCAGATGTCGCTACGGAGGCCGCTACGCCTCAAGCCGAGGCGAAACCAGTTCCGACCGCTCAAGACGCCCGACTCGCTCAGAAGCTGCGAATTCAGTCGCTGTTGTCGCAGTCGCACAGTGATATTGTGCGTGGCAACTGGCTGTCCGCTTACCGGACCGCCTTGCTCGCACAGCAGGAATCGGAAACGCACAAGGTGGTGTTCGGCGAGTTCGAGGAACGTCCAACGCAACTCGTCAACGAAATCGCGACGCGTCTGTGGGGCCGTCCCGATGCACGCCCGAATCTAAATCAGGCCAACGTCTCGGTTGCCGAATTTTCCCGTGCAAACCGACCGGCCCGTGAATCGCAGCTGGCCTCTGCTGTCGCACCTCGAAATGAAGTGGTGAAAGCAGAAGCTGCTTCATCTGGGAGTGTTTTGTCGTCCGATGTCTTCGGTTCGGCCGGACGCACGGAATGGGTACCCGTCAGCGGAGAAGAAGCGGCGACTCCACTGCCAGCAGCAAACGAGACGTCCAATTCCTGGTCAAATTCCGGTGAGCAAGCGGCGGAATCCCAGTTCCGCCCTCAGCCACCGGCTCAGTCAGGTTCTGCCCCACAGGCGTCATCGAGCGAACTGCCCGTCATTCGCTCACGTGACAGCTGGCGGGATGATCGCACCAAATCGGCAACGCCCGAGGTTACGAAGGCTGAGTCCATCAGCGACGTCATCCAGACCGCAGGACTTGATGGCCCTGCCGGTGAAACGTCCTGGGCGAACTACTTGTCCGACAAAGATGACGCTGTAGTAACCGCCTCCGATGAAAAGCCAGCGGTTGCCCAGGAGCCAGCACCATTCGCTGGTACGCCAGACAACGTTGTCGCCATCGAAGAACAAGCACCCATCGCAGCAGAAAACGAAGCTGCACCGGCTGTAGAAACTTCCGGATATGACGTAACCGCCACAACAACACTCGCCCTCAGCGAAGCGTCGACAGAGAGTGACGGATCGTCGAATGGCAACATGGTCTGGGCCATTGGCGGCTTCCTCGCCGCACTGGCTGCCACTGTCATTGGCCTGCGTTCAAATCGTCAACAAGCCTAAGACGCCAACTCTCATCGTTGCGACCAAATCGTCACTGGGGATCTGAAGTCCAGATCCTCACGTGACGATCTTTTTTTGTCGCAAGTCGACATACAGCAGCCAGATGGACCGAATCCACTCGCCAAAGACATGAGTAGATATCCGCAACTGTCGTTACTGCTCGGGCTCCATATACGGCTTCAGTCTAGTCACAAATCCGCCTCCGGCCGGTAGTTCCAGGCGAAGCGGCAAATTTCTGTAGTGCCCGCCACCTTCAAACCGCATGGAATCGACTGGAATTTCAGGCAAGTCCGCGCACTCATTTCTGTACAAGATTTCGCTGGTGCAGAAATCGAGTGGGATTTCTAACTTGCGTGGTTCGGTCGAGGTCATTCCGGCCAGGTACCACACGTCACCCTTACGCCGCGCCATGACGAGGCACTTACCAAACTCCGCGTGGAGCACGCGGGTTTCATCCCAACTGGTTGGGATGTCAGAAATCCTGTCGGGGTGGTACCACCACTTTTTGTATGCCGCCGGATAGTCTACCAGCATGGGGAGGTGGTTCTGATAGATAATGTACATGGCCATTTGGTGCCCGGGACGCCCCTGCACCATGGGAGCCAGATTTCGCGGTTTGAAATCTTCAGGAAGCACGTATCTCATCCCACCCTGGTGGTAGTCGACGGGGCCAGCCAGCGCGCGAATGAAGGCGACATTCAAGTTGTGCTCAGGAGGAGTGCCAACTTCGGACCACTTGTTGTACTCCTGGTTCAGCGCCGCCTCATAGTTCATGACATTCGGCCACGTCCGTTCCATGCCCGTTGGCTTGTAAGCTCCATGCCAGGTAACGGTGAGATGGTGCTTCGCCGCCTTCTCGGCCACTTCATGGTAGAAGGCCACCATTTCCTGGTCATCGCGGTCCATGAAGTCGACCATAATTCCCTCGATGCCCCACTTCTCATACAGCGGCAGTGCCTCGTCCATTTGAGCCTGCAGGGCCTTCCAGTGCATCCAGAGTCGCAGCCGCACTCCCTTCTTCTTGGCGTGAGCCAGCAGGAAGGGCAAATCGATTTCCGGCAGTGCGGTTGTAATGTCCGTCGGCCCATTGGGAATGATGGGGCCGCCATACCAGGCAGTGTCGGTCCCATCGAGCGAGTGGTATTCGATGCCATGTTTCGCACAAAAATCGATATAATGCTTGTGTGTCGCCGTGTTCAGGCCGGCCTCAAAATCCACGCCTTCCAATACGTATCCGTTCCACCACGGGAACGTCGTCTTGCCGGGTTGAATCCAGGACGTGTCGGCGATGGCGCACGGCTCATTCAAATTGAAGACAATGTTCGACTCGAGCAGTCGTCCGGGGTTGTCAGCAATCATGAGGATCCGCCACGGCGACGCATGTGGCGCATGGCCAATGACTCGCGCTCCATCATCTCGACCCGGCAAAGGGGAAAGCGATGCAGAGAAAGTTCCCGAACGGCCCTCCACGGGTCTCAAATACATCCCGGCCCAATCGTGCAGCGACGCTTCAGTAACGGCCAGCCAGGCCTGTTCTTCATTCGCGGCGGGATATTCAAACAGAGTCGGCAGGCCAATCAGTGTGTCGTGTGGAATGTCGCCAACTGCCGCTGATTTGTAATACACCTCGTAAGGCGTGGTGTAACTGTTGAGTGGCAGGTAGTGTGCCTCCGGAGAATCTTGGAACGTGAGTTGCGTCAATTCCTCAGTTAGCACAAAGTCTGACAACGTCGGTTGCTCGGGAATGTCGTACCGAAAGGCAATGCCATCATTGAAGGCTCGAAACAACAAACGAATTTGGCGACGGTCTCCCTTAGTTTCCTCCAAGAGAATCGCCAATTCGTGGTGTTCGTCCCGCGATTCGGAAGTTTTACCCACAGGCACCGCATACGTTTCGTCATGTTTGATTTGATCAGCCCGAACGACCTTCAGCGAATCTCGCAATGGCGGTGAATCCTTGAATTGCAGGCCGCAAGCCCCGCTCACCTGCCTCCGCCCGCGAAACGTCACGTCGAATTGCGGTTCGCCTGAGTCTCCAAGTCGGAAAGTCAGAACTAGCTGCTGATTGGACGATGTGACTCTGTGACTGGTGGCGTCTTCAGCAGTCGCAACTCCTCCAACAGAGACCAGCACCAGACACAACAGCAACAGAAAGTGACGAATCGACACGGAGGATTCCCCTATTAAATGACGGCGAGACAAACTGCCAGATCCATTCTCCCCAACCCGCTGCACAATGTCGAACGTACGTCGCCCAACGCATGTCGCGCATGTGCCATAACGCGCAGTGCGTCCGGCAATGTGCGGCAAAAAACTCGTCGGGACAGGCGGTACGAGATGTGCTAATGTCAACGGATTGGTGATCCTTCTCCTGATTGAGTGTTGGAGCCTCACTGTGGACGTCGAATCAACTCTCGCCCGGTTTCATGATTTGCAGGGACAACTCCCTCCGACGTGGTCGCGATCTGTCTGCTTCTTCGCCAATTTGCTGGCCCTCTTTTTTGGCAATGAAGCCCAAACCGAATCACTCACGGCGGAAGTGGGCGAAATCGATTCCTATGGCGGTCGGCTCATCCCCATTCTGAATTTACTGTTCCGTGGCGAGCAGAACTCACTGATCCTCGAACGCGAGCCCGATGCCGAGTTGTGTCGCTATTTACAGGAAGACCTCGGACTCTCATTGCCGCGACTGCAGGTGCTGCGACACGGTGATTACGTCAGTGTCGGCGAAGCGCTGAAGGAGGCACGGGTTGAGCATGCCAAATCCATACTGGAGCAACTCGGTCACCCGCGTGACACGTGGGTCGATGGTTACGTCACCGACGACACGCTGACCTCCATTGCAGCCGAAATGGGCTGTCGCACCATCACTACAACAAATGCCAGTCGCGACGGCAACAACAAGTATCTGCTCTACCGGGCTTTGGTCGAACGCGGATTGCCAGCGTTCGACACCGTGCTCGCGCACTGTGAGGCCGATGTTCCCGGCTGTGCGGCTGAGTTAGCGAGTCAGGGTTATCAGTCGGTTGTGCTCCGTTCGCAAATCGGTGCCTCCGGCATTGGCATGTTGCGGCTGAAGGAACTCGACAAACCGCAGGCGTTTCCCAATGTCCCAGAATACTTCTTCTACGAAGGACCGTGCCTCGTACAGGGTTGGCTTGCGCCCGGCATCCTCGGTGTGCAACAAGTTATGAGTCCCAGCACTCAGCTTTTCCTGGACGATAACAACGTCTACGCCTTCGACAACACCGAGCAAATTCTCACGCACGACAGCATTCACCAAGGAAACGAATCACCGCCGCCGTATTTACCGAATTACCCCGGCCTGCGGGAAGAAATGATGCGGCAGGCTCAAGTTGCGGGAGGATGGTTGCATGAAACGGGGTATCGTGGCACAGCCAGCATTGACTGGCTGGTGGTTGTGCGTGAAGGGAAAAGTGTACCGGATGTGTACGTCTGCGAAATCAACGCCCGCGTGACGGGAGCAACGTATCCTTCACTGTTGGCCCGGCATCTTCACCCCGAGGGTGCGTGGCTGTTGCGAAACCTGCGACTGAAAACACCCGTCTCCACACGCGACCTGCTGAACATGTTTGAACAGCCAGGGCATTTGTATCACCCCGGTCGTCGCGCTGGAATTGTGCCGCTCAACCTGAACTTCGGACGCGATCAACTGGTCCATAAAGGACAGTTTCTGTGCATCGGCAGGACAACTGATGAATGCCACCACTTCCTGACACTCGCCGAACAGGATCTCCCAGTCCAGTGGGATTCCGACCGCGACTAATGAATTGTCAAAACCCCGCCTCAGCAAGTCTCAACTATCTCAACCGTGGCGAAGCCACATTCAACCATCTCAACCATTTGCCTTTCTTTCTCCCTCGTTGAAACTGCCCACGATTTGAATTCATGTCCACTCTCGAAGAATTACAGGCCCGACTCACGTCGCTGACACGTGACCTCATTCTCATTCCCAGCACGGAAGACCGACCCGCCGAGCGGCGACGCTGCTTTGAGTTTCTGCATAACCATCTCGATTCATTGCCCAACGTGCAGTTCGACTATTTCGACTGCAACGAGCACAGGTCTCTCGTTGTGCGACCTCAAGGTGTTGACGCACCGGCCATTCTGCTATGCGGCCATTTGGATGTCATCGAGCATCCTCAGCCGGAGTGTTATCGTTCGCACATCGAGGAAGGCCGCATTTACGGTCCCGGCAGCGGTGATATGAAAGGGCAGAATGCCATTCTCGTGGAATTATTTCGCGCACTGCATAAACGACATCCCGGCATTTCTCTGGGACTGGCGTTGACCTCCGACGAAGAACGCGGCGGGGCCGATGGTATTCGCTTTCTCTGCGAAGAACAGAATCTCCGCTGCGGCGTGGTCATCGTCCCTGACGGTGGTTCACTCAACGACGTCACCATTGAAGAAAAAGGTGTCCTGCACGCCCGCGTCCAATGCTGCGGACAGGAAGCCCATGGCGCCCGCCCCTGGCTTGGGGACAATGCGCTCGAACTGCTGGTCGAACGCCTGCAGGCACTCAAGCAATACTTTCAGCAGTTCTGGCCCAACGCCGACATCAAGGAACAGGTCAACCACTGGTTTCCCACGTGTTGTGTGACTGTCGTCAGCACAGATAACACTACCCCCAACCGCATTCCAGACCGCGCCGAGGCGATTCTCGACATCCGCTTCCCGCCACCCGAATCTGTGTCCGGCATGATTGCAACCGTATCCGAAGTACTCGGCCCACGCTGCACGCTCGAACCACTGATGACCGCCGAGCCAACCCACCTCGACCCCGATCCCCTGTTTGTCGAAATCACTCAGGAAATCACAGGTCGGCCGGTGCGAATGGTCCGCGCCTCCGGCGGCAGTGACGGTCGCTTCTTCCGTCAGTTCGGAATCCCGGTCAACCTCTCCCGCCCACTCGTCGGCAACCTCCACGCCATCGACGAATGGATCGACATTGCGTCGATGGTTACGTACTACCAGATTTGCGAGAGGTATATCGAGCGAAAGTTGGTGGGGCAGCGAGATGTTCGCTGAGTGCTCCTGACAATCTTCGCAGGTAGCATCGCCGAAGATGCTCCGTAGTTCGCATTGAAAAACTTGCGGAATGTACCTGACTGCTGAGTGTGGATTTCACCTGTTCAGCGAATGATTCAACCTAAAATCCGCGTGCGGACTTGATGTCGTCCATGTCGCGTAGTTTGTAGTCGATGTTGACGTAGTCGAGGACCGAGCAGAGGGCGCGGACGGCGACGCCGATTCCGTCGGGGCCGCTGAAGCCGCCGAACTGGCCGCCGCCTTTGAGGTGCGGTTCGAGTTCGAGGAACACGCCGGCGGCGCCGAGCTTCTTCATCCGGGCTTCGAGTGCCGGGATGTGGTTGCGGAAGTCGCGGAGAATCATTTCGTGGCCGGAGTCGCCGATGTTAGCCGGCACGAAATTCTTGAGGCGTTCTTCATCGACGTAACCTTTCCATTCCAGGTTCGGGTCAATGCAGTAGTCCTTAATGTGAATCCAGCCGATGTGGTCGCGCATGGCCACGTATTCGTCGTAGCACTCGACCGGGCTCATGTTTTGCGAAGAAAGGTTGCCGCCATCGTAAATGCAGACAAGGTTGTCGCGGTTCATCCTTTCCGACAGGGCCGCGAGCATTCGACCATTTTGTCCAATGAGGTTCGCCTCGACTTCGAGTCCGTAAGCAATGCCGTGTTCACCGAAGGCATCGGCGATTTTGCCGATGAGTTCGGCGGCTTGATCCACATATGGTTCCGGTGCATCACCTTTAGGATGGTAGAAGCTGAATCCGCGAATAAGTTTGGCGTCGAGCGCTTTCGCGGCCTCGATGGTCCGCTGCACTTCGCCCGCCATGTATTCTTCGAAGGGGACGTATTTGTTGTGTGAACCATCTTCCTGGTCGAGAAGTTTCACTTTACCGAGTCGGGAACCAATGCTGGTGACTTTCATCCCGTACTCGTTCTGAATGTCCTTCAGTTGAGCCAGTTCGTCGGTGCTCAGGTCAACAACGTGCTTGACCTCACCAGCCCCAGTGACATCGACAAACCGGGGGCTGTAGTAATTCAGTCCCAAGGCGGCCAGTACGGCCATTTGCTCAATGGCTGTCTTGCGGTTGGCGGCTTCGTCGGCAAATGCGCTGAGAATGATGGTCGGATTACTGGACATATTTGCGTTCCGGAAACGGGTGTGAGTTGGATTCAAAGCTGACCTGGCTGTAGGGTGCGTGGAGCAAGTCACCGCATTACGGTGGGTTCCGTCCGCCAATCGGGCGGAACTGAAGGGCCACTCATTACACGTAATCTGAACGACTTGCGTAACGCACCACAACGTTGGGGCGGACTTCACCCACCCTACGAATCATTCGGGCCAAGAGGACAGTGTAAAGAATCTCGGCGTCACGTCGAGGATGCGAAGTTTCGGGTGCTTCCGCTTCGGGGAACGCACACCGTCACCCAGTGACCTCTCTCAGAGGGAATGGCTTTCTCGCACGTAATTCCTGTCCCAGTTTGCACATCGGGCCGGTTCGGATACCATCGACGCTTTTGCGCAGGCGGCACGCGGCCTGGGGAGTTTATACACATGGCAAAATGTCTGGTTACTGGCGGTGCGGGATTCATCGGGAGCCACCTCACCCCCCGGCTTCTGGCTGATGGACACCACGTGACCGTGCTGGACAATATGGCGACCGGACAGCAAGGCAATCTGGCCGCCGTGGCCGATCATCCAAACCTGGACGTGCAGGTTGGTTCCATTACCGACCAAATGCTGCTGGCCGACCTCATGCGTGGCGTCGACGTCGTCTATCACCTTGCCGCAGCGGTGGGAGTAAAGCTCGTCGCTGATGATCCGGCCCACACCATTGAAACGAACATTTATCCCACCGAGTGGTTACTGAAGCTCGCGCTGCAAACCAATTGTCGCTTTTTTCTGGCGTCAACGAGCGAAGTGTACGGCAAGAATCCCAAGGAACGCTGGACGGAAGACGAAGATTTGCTGTTTGGTCCCACGTCGCGGCCCCGCTGGGCGTACGGATGTTCGAAGGCCATCGATGAGTTTCTGGCGCTGGCATATCATCGGAAGTTTGGACTGCCGGTGGTGATTGGTCGATTCTTCAACGTCGTCGGTCCACGACAGGTCGGACATTACGGCATGGTCGTGCCGCGATTTGTCGATCAGGCGATGTCCGGCGGTCCCATTCAAGTCTTCGATGACGGTGCCCAGGTCCGCTGTTTTGGACACGTCGAGGAGGTCGTCGACTGTGTGTACAGCCTCATGGAAACGCCCTCAGCAGCCGGCGAGATTTTCAACATTGGGAGTGATGTCCCCGTCAGTATTCGACAACTCGCCGAAGAAGTGGTGGCCCGTGTGAATCCCGACGTGGAAATTGTACATATTCCATATCAGGAAGCGTACGGTGCCGACTTTGAAGACGTCCGCCGCCGCGTACCCAACGTCGACAAACTGCGAAACACGCTCGGAAAGTCTCCAACACGGTCGCTGGGTGAGATTCTCGACGACATCATCCGGTGGAAGAATTCGGTCAAGTAACGGTCGTGGCCAACGAACATCCCTGAGACATAACGGAGAGGGACGCGAATGGTTGCTGGTACACTCACCTTGGCGCTGCGGGCATTGCTGGTCGACGCCCGCGATATCAAGTCGCATTTGTTCCGTGCGGCTCTACCGGCACTGTTTCTGCTGACGATTGGAATTCTCCAGTGGAACGACCGACTCACAACGGCACCGGGGCTGCAGTTGTTCGGCTGGCTCGCCACCTACAATTACATTTTCCTGACCATGGCCGGTGCGACGTTCTTCGCAACCGCCATTGCCGAGGAGTATGAAGAACGAACCCTCGGCCTGTTGGTCATTGCCGGGATGAACCGCCCATCTATTCTCTCGGGAAAATGGCTGCCACGGATGTGGACGGCAGTGCTGTTGCTCCTGGTGCAGTTACCGTTCACTTTAATGTGCGTCACGCTGGGCGGTGTGCGCTGGGTACAAATCATCGCGATCTTTGTGGCTCTCGTTGCACATTTATTCATGGTAGGGGCTCTCGGTCTGTTGTGTTCCGTGTTGTGCCGGACATCATCTCAGGCCGCTTCAGTCGCCACCGTGGTGCTCGTGCTGCTGCACGCTGGGTTTTATTTGTCGATGCGGTCAGCTGTGACGTTTCCCGTCTGGTATGAGTTTCTGGCCTACTTTCGGTTAACGAACATCCTTTCAAGTAGTTTCAGTGAAAGCCCGGTTTCATTGCATGTAATTGTGAATTTGACCATCGGGGTTTTGCTGTTGGCCTTAGCCTGGGCATTGTTTGATCCCAGCCGCGAGACGGATGTTCAGACGAGGCGAGCAAGTTTCCGTCGCCTGCTGGGAATGACGCGTGCGTCCCAATCTGGTCGAGCTTGGTCATCGGCACCGCTGGTGTGGCAGGGATTTACTCAGGTTGCTGGTGGATGGCGAGCGATTTTCGCACGTTGTCTCATCCACACTGCTGGTCCAATTGTGTTGTATTACTCGATCTTTAAATCGGGACTGTCAGCAACATTCGGTGGATTCGTCGAACAGTTGGGTGTTGCCATGCTCGTTTGGTCCATTTGGGGGATCGCCATCGAAGGAGCCATTCTGGGCAGCCAGTCGTTTCGCAGTGAACTCAAAGAGCAAACGTGGGGGACGCTATGCCAGTTGCCGAGAACAGTTGGGAGCATTGCTCATGCCCGGCTCGCGGGAATGTTAATTGCAATGCTCCCTGTCTTGATTTGCCTGTTGATGGGGGCCGTGTTTTCGGTAGGAGAGTGGAGCCGCAACCTTAGTGATGACACGTTCTGGGTACTCTCCACTCTGGCCGTTGGCCTCATAATCTGGGGATGGTACCTGAGCGCGTTTTTCTCGATGACCGTTGACTGGGCGGCGTGGCCGATTGCAATTCTCTTCACAGCCATGACGCTGGGGATCTACGTGGCGCTCACGTTCATGTTGGCGCCCTCACCGAGCCTGTGGGGAAAGTCGGTGGTTACTGTGAATGGATTCCTGGCGATGGGACTGGCCGGCATTCTGCACTGGTGGATTGGTCGAATGCTCGTACGGCGTGCTGCCGATTGACTTGTCGCGTGAGACGTATCTGCAAGGCGCCGTCTCGTTGCCGAAGTGAGAGCCCGTTTCAGTATTCGGGGAGTTGAGTGACGCATCCTCAAGTGACCAGGACGGTCGCTATTTATGGGCGCGCCAGCGGTCTTTGGGCCAGTAGGTGGTGGTGACGACACCAAGCATGTGCGACTTTGGAACGGCGTACGGATTGTGTCCGTCTACACCCCTCTCCCAGAACCGTGAATCATAGGACAGAGCAGAAAAGTCTCCGAGAACAAAGTACTCATCGTCGCCTAGCAGCGCCGGCTTTTCAGAGGTTCCCCACAGATCCAGTGCGAAATGCCCTTCAGCTTCAGAAACATATTCCAGGCCTTCGAGCGACGCTGGTAACTGCTGCCGGACGCCATTAATCCAAATACCCCCGTCTTGAATGATGACTTCCTCGCCCGGCAAACCGATGACCCGTTTGACATAGTTCACGGCAGGGTCTTGCGGGTACTTAAACACCGCCAGATCCCACCGCTGCGGCGTGAGGAATTTCGCCACGGCAATTCGGTCTCCGCCATAAACGGATTCCTCAGGAGAATTCGACAATGTCACATGAAAGTTGTCGCAAATCATGTTGACAGGACCATGGACGAAACGCCCTTCCTCTAAGGGCGAACAGTAGGTCGGTGCGCCGCAATCAGGACACGTTCCCTGCCAGTGAAATCCGACAATCGTGGGGGCCATGGCGTTGGTGGGGATGACGAAGGTCTCGAATATGAATGGGCGGTACGCGAAAATAACAAGCAAACCACCCGAAACTGCGGAGAGCAGCGTCGGAAGCCACGCCTGCACAGCACGCCATCCACTCACCTTAAAGGTTGTCGCAACAACAACCGTTGGCACGATGATGGTAATGACAAATGCTCCAAGGATCGCTGCAATTTGAAGTGCAGGCGATCCCCACGACGTCAGCAGTGCAAACGCAGCTACAATGTTGTTCAGCAAGACGACGACAATTGTTGCTGCGACAACCTTCCTCGCCGTGATTTCGGGAACTTTCGCCCAATTCAGTCCCAGACGCAGAAACAATCCCCACACAACAAACGTGAATACTTGTACGCCAAGCAGGGACAACAAGAATATCGCGGTATATTGCACGGTGAATCCATTGGCCAAGGAACTATTGGAGTCGCAGACGCAGTCATGGCGTCACCCTCGTTACCACGGCGTGATACTGATTGTCCTGTGGTTGCGTCAAGACGCCTGTGGGAAGCGACCTGCCTGGATGGACAGAACATGCAATGAAGAGGAGCATATTCGTTGACTCTACCCCTGCGGAAATATCAGAATGACGCCGGTCTTGGTGTGGCGTATTACAAGTTTCCTTCTTAACAGGAGCGGTCCATTATGAATCCCACAAAAATCATGATTATTCGCCATGCGGAAAAGCCGGGAATCTACGGCGGACAACAGTACAATGGCGTTAATGCTGTGGGGGATGCTGATGACGAGTCGCTCGTTACCTTGGGGTGGGAACGGGCCGGCGGGCTGGCGGGACTGCTGTATCCCGAGGGAGGCCGTCCATTGCCCGCGGAACTGGCGACGCCGGATTTCATTATTGCAGCCGACTTTGCCGAGCATCACAGCAAGGAGCCAAGCCAACGTCCGTACCAGACGATTTCGGCTCTCGCTGCGAAACTCGATATTACTGCCGAGACGAGTTTTTCAAAATCTGACTACGCGAAAATGGTGGCGTATGCTCTCAGTTTGAACTCCACTTCAGATGAGAGCTGCACCGTTCTCATTTCCTGGCAGCATCAGGACATTCTCCCCAAGGATTCTGACGACTCGATTGTGACAGAAATCATGAAGCAAACGGGAACGTCGTCGGGTTCTCTCCCCATTCCAACGGGTTCCTGGCCGGGAGATCGTTACGATATGGTTTTCGTGTTAGATCGTCCCACGGGAACTGGTCCGATGACATCCTTCACGCAGGTTCCGCAACTGTTGCTTGCCGGTGACAGTTCGACGCCCATTGCGTAACGCATAGTATGAACGCGGCGGAATGAATTGAGCGGCAAGCCCAGACCTGATTTTCGAACTTGACGTGAATTCAAATTCATGAATTCCACGGGTGGCCCAGATTTCATCTGGGCTACTCGCACACCTTACTTCGGAAATTGCTTTTCAAAATCGGCTGCCGCGTAAGAGTCCAAAATCCTTGGGGCTTGGCGAAATTGAATATAGAAATCAACGAAAGCTCCTATATCGTCGTAGCTCGTCCGAAATTCGCCTGCCGAATTGCACAGCCAAGCAATTTTTCCATCAGAACGGACGTAAAGTTGATCGTAGTTCCGAGCCCAAAACAAACAGACAGCGCCTTTCCAATCTTCGAAACCCGGAACGAACGAGTACTCGTCATCGAGAATTCGCAGTTTTCCGTCAACGATTGGCAGGATGTCTCCACTGAGAAGAGGTTCCTCCGCGATTCCCTGGAAATTCAAGCAGAATTCAAGTAACTCGTCATTCTCTGTGATGCCATTTGCAGCTAACAATTTCCCCAAATCGTCACCATTCACTATGGGAGGCAGGTAGACTGCGGTCGTGTCTACTCTGGACTGACCCGGCAAGATGAGCCCAATGTACTCTAACTCACCTTCAGTGCAGTACACCGCTTCGGTTACGTCAAGTGAGCAAAGGTAGTCGCGCATTTTGATTGAGGGAAGTGTTTTAACACCTGTAAACCGGGCGAGGACGATTTCTTTTGCTCGAACCGGTTCTGACTCAGCCACCTCCTGAATCCAGTCGTCTTTGAAGTGGTAGTTTTCGGTCGGCAACACATAGTAATTGACAGACTGCAGCTTTCCTTCGGATTCATACTCGTCTGACCAGTCTCGATGTGTCGTCACGACTTTCTCCTTGCACCCAGAAAACAGCAACAACGCCACAACTGCACCGAAGGCCAGACGCGCGAACTGAGAGCTACGCGGTATTCCCATAAAGATACTCCAGCAGTGCCAGTACGTTGGACTTCCCACTTTGGCAAGCTCGCCGCTAAATCAGAATGTCGTGCACAACCCGGGCTGGTTCCACACCCGTGAGGCGTTGGTCGAGGCCCTGGAAGGGGAAGGTGAGGCGTTCGTGGTCGATGCCGAGTTGGTGCAGCATGGTGGCGTGTAAATCGCGGACGGCGACGGGGTTTTCGATGACGTTGTAGCTGAAATCGTCGGTTTGCCCGTAGATTTGACCACCCTTAATTCCACCGCCGGCGAGCCAGCCGGAGAAGCAGCGGGGATGGTGGTCGCGGCCGTAATCATCGCGTTTGAGTGTTCCCTGTCCGTACGCGGTGCGACCGAATTCGCCAGCGAACACAATGAGCGTGTCTTCCAACAGGCCGCGTTGTTTGAGGTCGCTGATGAGGGCGGCGCTTGGTTGATCGATATCAAAGCACTGTCCCGGCAGTTGCTTGGGCAGCACGCTGTGATGGTCCCAGCCGCGGTGGAAAATCTGGATGAATCGCACGCCGCGCTCGACCATGCGGCGGGCGAGCAGGCAGTTACGCGCGAAGGACCCACTCTTGGTGACTTCCGGTCCGTACAAATCGAGAATGTGTTCGGGCTCGCCGGAGACATCGGTCAGTTCGGGGACTGACGACTGCATCCGAAACGCCATTTCCTGCTGTGCGATGGTCGTTTCGATTTCGGGATCACCAATTCGGGCGAAGTCGCCGCGATTTACTTCACTCACCGTATCGAGCATCCGGCGCCGAATTTGCGAATCAATTCCCTGCGGATTTGAAAGGAACAACACGGGATCGCCCGCAGTTTGAAATTTCACTCCCTGATACTTTGACGGCAGTGGACCACTCCCCCACAGTCGGCTGTAAAGCGCCTGCACGTTGCGTGTACCGCCGGTCCAGTAGGCTGAGGTGAGGACCACAAAGTCGGGCAGGTCCTGGTTCATGGTTCCCAGCCCATAACTGAGCCAGGCTCCCATGCTCGCACGGCCGGGAATTTCCGAACCGGTGCAGAGAAATGTTTTCGCCGGGTCATGGTTGATGGCATTCGTGTTGAACGAATTCACAATGCACAGGTCATCGGCGACGGTGGAGAGGTGCGGCAGCAATTCGCACATGGGAATGCCGCACTCACCCTGCGGTGCGAACTTGTACATCGAGGGGGCGACGAACTGTTCCTTGCCACGCGTCATCGCCGTGACGCGCTGCCCCATGCTGACACTCGGCGGCAGCGGCTTGTTGAACTGCTTTTCGAGGTCGGGCTTGTAGTCGAACATATCGAGCTGACTGGGAGCCCCGGCCATGAACAAGAAAATGACTCGTTTCGCCTTGGGTGGCTCGCCGGTCATGAAATTCTTCGGCTCACGGGCAGACGTGTTCTGCGGCAGCAATGCACCGAGAACAGTCGCGCCCAGGCCCATGCCGGTGGTCTTCAAAAACTGACGCCGGGCCTGTGCCCACTCGTTGGAATGCAATGTGTCGTTCATGAAACTATTGCCGTGTTTTGGTGACGTCGAGGTTGTACAAGGTGCTGGCCAGCATGGTCCACGCTGAGAGGTCGGCTGCTGAAACGCCATCCGGTAATTCCACTCCCTGACAAAGCTGATTGGCCAGTTCGGGTGACTTGCCGTAGATGTTGGTCAAATCGTCGACGAGGCGTTGATACGCCTTACGTTCGGCATCGGTCGGCAATTGGGTGGTGACTGTCTCGACCACTGCATCGAACCGATTCTCTGGGGAGATGCTGGAATCCGTTAGGATGTTCAGTGCCAATTGCCGCGCCGCTTTGAGGTATTCCGTTTCGTTCAACAGCAGCAGCGCCTGGAGCGGCGTGTTCGTGCGTTCGCGCCGGGCGATGCACTCCTCGCGGCTCGGTGCGTTGAGAATGGTCATTTGCGGCGGCGGCATCCCACGTTTCCAGAAGGTGTACACGCTGCGGCGGTAGATTTTGTCGCCGGAATCTGCCGCGAAGGCACTCGGATACGAACTTGGCATGCTGACCGCCTGCCAGAGTCCTTCTGGTTGCGGCGGCTTAACGCTTTTGCCGTACAGTTCTTCATTCAGCAGCCCGCTGCTGGCGAGGATTTGGTCGCGAATGACTTCCGAGTCCATGCGGAAACGCGACCCTCGGGCAAGTAGACGGTTGCTCGGGTCTTGCAGGAACTGTTCGCGACTGGCTGATGACGTTTGCTGATACGTTTCGGACAGCACAATTTCTTTCATGAGGGCTTTGACATCCCAGCCGCTTTCCATGAAGCGTACGGCAAGGTAGTCGAGCAAGTCGGGATGCGTGGGCCATTCGCCCTGTGCTCCGAAATCTTCGGCAGTGCGGACAATACCGACGCCAAACAACTGCTGCCAGAAGCGATTCACCGTTACGCGAGCTGTGAGTGGATTCTCTCGAGAGACAAACCAGTTCGCCAAATCCATGCGGCTTCGGGGCTCTTCGGAATCCGGCATGGGCGGGAGAAATGCCGGAGAGGCACGATGCACTTCCTCGCCGGGGTTGTCGTAAGCACCTCGTACAAGAATATGTGTCGGTCGAACTTCGCTCCGTTCCTTCATAACCATCGCACCCGGAATGGTCATGAGCAAATCATCACGGGTTTTCTCAATCGCTTTCAGTTCGGCTTCCACCTGCTTCAGGCGGCTCGCCAATTCCGCAGCGGCCTGCTTGTATTCGTCTGATTCCTTGTCGGCCTCTTTGTCGTCCGCGAGTTCCTTCTGCTGTTTGCGCACTTCGGCGACAGGCACCTGGGCCTGTTCGATTTGCTGGGCCAGTTCATTGAGTCGCGCATCCTGATCATCAACCGTGAGGTTGATGTACGGCGTCTGCAGGCCGCGCAGGAAATCGGTCCCGCTGCGTCCACCCGTTTCGGGATTTGCGTCGATGTTGTTGAAGAAGGCGGAGAGTGAATAGAAGTCCCGCATGGTGAACGGGTCATACTTGTGGTCGTGACATACGGCACATTGCACCGTCATGCCCATGAATGCCGTTCCGACTGACGTCACACGGTCGATGACATTACGGGTGAAACTCTCTTCGGGGAGCGCCGTTCCACGATCAATAATCAAATGCAAACGGTTGAAACCGGAGGCAACGAGCTGGTCGCGTGTTGGCTCGGGGTAAAGGTCTCCCGCAAGCTGATAGCGAGTGAAATCATCGTACGGAAGGTTGTCGTTGAACGCCCGGATGACCCAATCGCGGTAGGGGGACAAGTCGCGGTAGTGGTCATGGTGAATGCCGTTCGTGTCAGCGAATCGCACGAGGTCGAGCCAGTACTTCGCCATGTGCTCGCCGTAATGTGGACTCTCCAGCAGTCGGTCGACAACTTTCTCGAACGCCTGTGGTGAGTCGTCGGCGAGGAATGCGTGAACTTCCTCTCGTGTTGGCGGAAGTCCTGTGAGGTCAAACGTCACGCGGCGAATGAGAGTCCGCTTGTCAGCCCGAGCCGAAGGGCTCAATCCTTCGCTGGCAAGTCGCCGACGGACGAATCGATCAATCGGAGCACCATCCACATTCTGCGGCAGTTCTGGCATGCTCGGTGTGACAAACGCCCAGAAATCTTCGTAGGGAGCGCCGGCTTCGATCCACTTCTTAATGAGTTCTTGTTCCTTCTCATCGAGAGGCTCTTTGTGGGAGTCGGGCGGAGGCATGACGACGTCGGGATCGGCCGATGTAATACGTGCCCAGAGTTCACTCTCGTTCAGTGATCCTGGTTTAATCGCAATGACACCGTCCGCTTCCCGATAGGCTCCCTGCGGACCATCGGCCTGATCGAGTCGCAATTCCGCCTGCCGATTTCCTTCTCCGGGGCCGTGACAATGAAAACATCGATCAGACAACAGCGGCCTGATGTCGCGATTGAATTTCACGTCTTCTGCTCGCGCGGCGGAGGAAATTATCAACACCGACAGTGTGAGGAAACACGCGGAACGAATTCGATTTTGTATGTGATGGAGTTTCATGCTGTACATGATAGTCAGCGGGATACGAACTCGATGTGGAGGACACACCGAACTTTCGCGGTCAGGTGGGAATGCGACGGAAACACGTCCCCCCATCCGAAATTCAAGTCGTGCGAATGGGGAGGAAATTGCATCAGGTCATACCAATATGATGCACAGCGACGCCAAACTTCACAAGCTTTTCCCATAATTGGGCGAGCACAATTGAGGTCCCCTGTCAGCGGGACTGTTGTGTGGAGTACATTAATGGTTCGAATTCCTGCACCTTTGCTGGCGTTGTTTGCGATATGCTTGGAAGGTTCCCCGCCTTTGTTCTCGCTCTGGCCATTCTCGTTTGTGCCAATGGACTGGTGCAGAGTGAGGAATGGAAGGCTGATGGGTTTGTCAACACCCGGTACACCATTTCCGGGACCGGTGACCGCAACAATCCTTTGTGGCGTCAACTCGATGCGCCTTTCGATGGGGACGAGTTGTTCGTCCGCATGCGCCTGCGTTACGACGCAGAAACGCTCGACACTCCAGTCGATGGCGACGGCGAATTCGTTGTGCTGTGGCTCGACAGTGTGGAAGGGACGCCGGGCAGTACGCATTCGGCCGGTGTGCCGAACATTGGAATTCACACCCTGGAAAACGAAAACCGATTTATGATTCGGTACCAGTCCAGCGGGCAGAAATTCGGGCCAGTGCTTGAAGGCGACCGTGAGTACCTGGTTGTGGGTCGGATTTGGAAGTCGAAGCCGGGACCAGACGAACCGTTCGACAAACTCGATTTGTGGGTCGATCCCGCAAACGACGCGGAGAATTCGCCGGTCGCTTCCGTGAGTGATTCCAAAGCACTCAAGATTGTCAGTTGGATCGGATTCTCGACAGGACGCAAAACCGAATTTGGCGACCGCATTGAAGTCCATGATATTGCCACAGCCGCAACGTGGCATGAAATCTTGAAGCTGCCGCCGCCTGCTGAGCCAGTTGAACCGGTCGTGCCGCCACCGGTCGTGAAGACGGTCGCGTTTGTCGACGACGTGTTTCCTTTGCTCAAAAAGCACTGCTTCGAGTGCCATGCGGGTGATGATCCGGACAGCGGCGTGCGGCTCGATGTTCTCGACGAAATGGTGAATCAAACCTCACCACGAGATGCCGCGGCGAGCCATCTTTACCAGCTGCTGGCGAATGGGGAAATGCCTCCCGAGGAGAAGCAGCCACTAACGAAACCGGAACTCGAAGTCATCGCTGCGTGGATTAACGAAGGGATGGAGTGGGATGAAACGTTGCTGCCAACACCGGTCCCGCAGTCAACGCATTGGGCGTTTCAGCCTGTCATTCCTCCTGAGGTACCACAAGTACAAAACACAGACTGGATTCGTACTCCCGTCGATGCATTCATTGCTGCGAAACATGAGGAAGCCGGACTTGTTCCCAATCCTGCTGCTGATACGGCCACGCTGAATCGACGTCTGTCGCTTGACATGTTGGGACTGCCGCCAGAGCAGGGGACCGATCCACTTCATGTTGATGAGTTACTGAAGAACCCTGCCTATGGAGAACGCTGGGGACGGCACTGGCTGGACGTGGCGCGCTGGGCGGAGAGCAACGGGCATCAGCACAACCGAGAGAGAAAGTATGCCTGGCCGTACCGCGACTGGGTGATCAACGCCTTCAACAGTGGAATGCCATTTGATCAATTCCTGCGGGACCAAATTGCCGGTGATGTTGTTCGCCCGTTCTCAGGTGATCATCTCGTCGCCACCGGATTCCTCGCCGCCGCTCGTTACAGCGGCAACGAACTCGACAAGGAAATCCAGAGGAACGACATCCTCTCTGATGTCACCAACACAACCGCCTCGGCATTTCTGGGGCTGACAATGGAGTGTGCCCAGTGTCATACCCACAAGTTTGATCCAATTTCCATTCGGGACTACTACAAGTTCCAGGCGTTCTTTGCGAATGGACAACCGGGAAATGCAGCCCTCGAACTGAATCCGGAGGTCGCTAACGCCGTTTCTGAACGCTGGGCGATTTTTGACAGCGTTCATGCTCGTATGGAACGAGTCAAACAAAAGCAGGGCGTGCCCGGCCCCATTTACATTACGCCCAAGTCTGTTGTGGGCGGGATGAAAGCGGACGAAAAAGCTCAGTTCAATGCTTTGGAAAAACAAATCGAATCGGTCCCACAGGCGTGGTGTTTTGTTGCTCCAGAGGGGGATACCGAACAAGTCACAGTAACTCCACACGACATGCGGTGGCCGTTGCCGCGTCATTCTGCTGCCCTGTCAGATGCTCAAACGTTTCTGCTGATTCGCGGGGATGTGAAATCGAAAGGTCCAGCTGTCACGCCCGACTGGCCACTTGTGCTGGGGGGCGAACAAAGTGATGGAGCGAATACACGACTGCAACTGGCTGAGTGGATGACCTCCCGTGAGAATCCGTTGACGGCTCGTGTGTGGGTGAACCGTATTTGGCAATGGCATTTCGGGACGGGCCTCGTTGAAACCAGTTCAGATTTTGGTACGCAGGGAACACCGCCAACGCATCCCGAATTGCTTGATTTTCTCGCCAGCGAATTGATGCAGCGCAACTGGGATACGGACCATATCCACCGACTCATCCTCAATTCAGCGACGTATCGACAGTCGAATCGATTCTCCCTGGCCAATGCGAAAATTGATCCTGACAACAGGCTGCTATGGCGGTGGACACCGCGGCGACTCGAAGCTGAGGCCATTCGCGACAGCATTCTGCAGGTGAGTGGACAACTCGATCGACAAATGGGCGGGGTCAGCGTTGCTCACGACTCACCAAGGCGCAGCGTGTACCTGAAGCAGCAACGTGAGCGGCTCCCGGATCAGCAGAACTTGTTTGACGGAACGAATGCAGCGTCCTCCTGTTCGCGGCGCCGCACGTCCACAAACGCACTGCAGCCACTCTGGTTATTGAATGATGAATTCGCCCAGGAAGCCGCCGGGCAACTGGCACAACGTTCGAGTAACGTAGTGGAAGCGTTTCAGACGGCGCTGTTGCGGTTGCCGACCGAATTGGAATTGGAACAGGTTTCCCAACTGGCCGATGAACATGGAATGCAGAGCGCCTGCCTGGTGATTCTCAATTCCAGTGAGTTTTTGTATTTGCCATGACATCCATGAAACTGAATCGCCGCACGTTTTCGCTTATGACTGGACTGGGGGCCGGGCAGTTGGCACTGCAGTCGCTGCTTGCCGGTTCGGCAACGGACGGTCGCGTCGTGCCGCATCATCCGCCGACGGCGAAGAGCGTCATTATGCTGTTCATGTCCGGCGGCCCGAGTCAGGTGGACACATTTGATCCCAAGCCGGAACTCGAAAAACTGGCGGGGAAAGATGTCCCCGAGTCGCTCGCGGCGCGGGTGCCGAAAATTAAACGGGCGGGGCTCAAGAACCTGCTGGCTTCTCCCTGGCAGTTTTCGCAATACGGCGAGTGCGGTATGCCGGTCTCAACGTTGCTGCCCGAGACCGCAAAGCATGTCGACAAGCTATGTCTCATTCGATCGATGTCGCACCGTAACCCGGTACACGGGCCTGCTGAGTGTGTGGCTTTGACGGGGAGTGGGATTGGGAATCGACCGAGTCTGGGCGCGTGGGCAATTTACGGCCTGGGGAGTGAAACGGAACAACTGCCCGCGTTCATTACGATGAATTTGCACACTGACGGCATGCAGAATCCTCAGGCTTCCGGTTGGGGCCCGGGGTTTCTTCCTTCACGTTTCCAGAGCACCGTTGTTGCTCCCGATAAGGGGATTGAAAACGCGCGCATGCCTTCGGGTGTTTCGAATGAGCGTCGGCAAAGTGAACTCGAAGCTCTAAAGCTTCTCAATCAAAACTTCTACGAGGCGACGCAGGTTGACGAACTGGAAGCTCGCATTCGCAGTTACGAAATGGCCTTTCAAATGCAGACGACGGGGCCGGAACTGTTTGAGCTGAGCGGCGAGACCGCAGAAACGCAAAAGCTCTACGCCATGGACCGGGACGAGTCGAAACAGGTGGGACGGGCGTGTCTACTGGCCCGCCGCATGGTGCAGCGCGGCGTTCGGTTTGTGCAAATTCGCGTCGGCGGCTGGGATGCTCATGGCAACATTAAAGGGAACCATGAACGACTCGCGGCCCGCACCGATGCACCCATTGCCGGATTACTGGCGGACCTCGAGCGCACGGGGTTACTCGATTCGACACTCGTTGTGTGGGGCGGCGAGTTTGGACGCACACCGACTATGGAAGGACGGGCTAATGGCCGAGACCATTCCCCTGCAGCCTACTCCATGTGGCTCGCAGGTGGGGGAGTGCGGGCCGGGCATATCGTCGGCGAGACAGACGCCATTGGTTACACCGTGCTTGATCGCCCCGTCGGGCCGCTCGATTTGCATGCCACCATTTTGCATACGCTGGGAATTGACTCGGAGAAGCTGACTTTTGACCATCATGGGCTGAAAGAAACGCCGCTCGGAGTCAGTGGCGGAAGTGTGGTCGCTGAGGTTCTCGGATAGCGCAGATCAGTCTACTAATAACCATCCAGTCGGCTGGTGGTGACCTGTCCATTGTCGTCGAAGAAAATAACAGCAAAGGCACTGTCCATGCCCCAATTGCCCCAGGAGCCGACGTAGTACAAATGGCACTTCGGCTCCCGAAATGGGTTAGGCCATTCGCGTGTCCCCTGCTTGACGACCGTGAAGTCTTCCCCCAGTAACGTTGTTACCTGCTGTTCCGTCATTCCCTTTGGGAGGTGGTCATCCAGCAGCGAACTGACCATGCGGCCACGTTCCTGCGAATTGCTTGCTGCCCAGTCTTCAGAAGCGAAGGTTCGATCATCGAAGGGGTAGGTCGAGTACTGGAATGTTACCAGAGCCAGGGCGCATACAACTGCAAAGCCGACGGCGGCAATCAGCATCCGCGACAACAGGACACGAAGATTCATATCCGGCCACCCCGATGATGATTTGCCGCCAGCCTACTTCCAATACTTCTGCGTCACCCACCATGAAACGCCGCCGCATAACAGTAGAGACATCAACAGGCAGACCGGAAAACTCGGCATTCGGTTTGCCAGTGAAGCGAAAATCATTGGCAGGATTTGGGGAATGAGAATGGGGAGCAGGAAGCTCTGCCCAATCATGACGAATCCCCACTGCTTCCGATCCTTTTGCTCGTTGGGCGAAAGCTCAGCAAAACTGACATGCGTTGATTCGGCTTTCTTCGCCGCGGCTTTCGGAGCCGCCTTTCCTGAAGGCGAGGATGCTGTCGTCTTCGCGTTTCCTTCTGCCGAACGCGTTACCGTTTTGGCTTCGTCCCGCATACCGGGGGCATAGTGCTGGGTAATTGCCTGATTAATGGCCTTCAGCGTGGTAATGACTGGACGAACTGGCACGTCGTACCGTAAGCGGAGTTCGTCTTCCAGTTCGTGTTCCGGCTGATCGAGACAGGCAATAAGCAGTCGACCATCGTCGATGAAGAGCGGAATAAATGAATTCCGCTTCACCAGGTTTCGGGGGACGCCATCGAGGATGTCGTCTTCTGGAATCATGTCTTCCAGATCGACGTAGGAGTATCCGAGTTGCTTTGAAAGAGCTTGGGCGGCCTTTTCGGGGCTGACCAGTTTCATTTGGACAATGGCATCTTGAGGATTCAGGCCACGCCGTTTTGCGTAGTCTTCCACTTCCCGTTTTTGATCTCGCGAAATGTCTCCCTGACGTGTCAGCACGTCGAGCAGCGGCTGGCGACCGTACTCATCGGTTTCCGGAGCGAATTCGCGACCGAGACTTTCGTCGTAGTCTCGCTTGCGCTCCAGGTCCGTCAGGCACAGCATGGCGCGCGCCAATTCATTGAGCATGTCCTGCGACTGGAGCATGTACTGACCAGTCGCATATTTGCGGACGTGCGCATTGAGCTTTTTATAGTGCGCCCGAATTTTCTCCGCGTCGTCCTCGAAGCGAACGACACGAAGTAATTCGTAATGATCGGGGGGCCGGGGGCCGTCAGGAATGCCCAGCCACTGCTTGTAAAAATCCATTTTTCAACCGGTCAATTCGGGGTTTGATGTCAGTCAACGTCGCAAGGACTACTCAACTTTGTAGTCGCGAGCGAGGTTTTCGAAGGCATCGGTATCGGCGTCGGTCAGTCCGGAGTCGCGGACGATTTCGGTCTTGGCCTCGGTGTTTCCTACGAGCTCTCGGGCATGTGCCGCAAAACGACCGTTCTTGTCGTACTCGTAGGTAATTTCAATGGGTGAACCTGCAGGCAGATTCGGGGGCAACCCAACCACGCGGAAGTCACCAATGGTGGTGCAGGCGTCTGGGTCGAGGGCATCTCCTTCAAGAATACAGACGTGGACCCGTTGCTGATTTGGCGAGTTGGTCACGAACCGCTGTGTGGTCTTGAACGGAATGCTGGTGTTCTTCGGAATCATGATGTGATTGATTTTCCGAGTCCGGTTGTTCGGATCGGTAATCTTCACACCGAGCGAGTGCGAATTGACGTCCGACGCCTGAACCGATTGCAGTCGCTTGACCACAGCCTGTCCCATACGGGTGTTGCCACCAGTGGCACGGGCCTCCAGGATGGCCGCATGGATGGCGGCACCTTCGGCGACGGCTTCTTCCGGCGTGACGTCGCGGGACGGTGCTTTGCCAGTGACTTCACGCAGCATGGTTTCCACCACGGGCATGTAGGTGGACCCACCGACGAGTACCACCTCGTCGAGTTCACCCTTGCCGACACCGGCCTGCTGCATCACCAACTCGGTGGTGTCGCGGGTACGGAGCATGAGGTCGGCGGTCATCCGTTCGAAGTCCTGACGAGTCAGGGCGACCGTGGTGTTCTTCCCTTTGTAGTAGGCTGTAATGGAGAGTTGAGCCTTGTCGCTCAAATCGCGCTTTGCCTGCTCACACTCCTGAGTGAGCGTCATCATGGTTTCGGGATCTTCGCGAGGGTCCATGCCGTGCTGCTTGTGGAACTGTTCGCTAATGTGGTCGACAATCCGGCGGCTCCAGTCGAGGCCGCCGAGCATGACGTCTCCGTCCGTCGCCAGCACTTTGAAGTTGGTGGCGTTGTATCGCACAACCGTCACGTCGAACGTACCGCCCCCGAGGTCGTAAACCATAATGGTCTTTTCGCCAGCGAAGTTGTCGGATCGACCGAGCTGTCCTTTCTGCCAGGCATAAGCGAGCGTTGCAGCCGTCGGCTCGTTGATAATGTCAATGACATTCAAACCGGCGATTTTGCCAGCGTCCTGGGTTGCCTTACGACGGACGTCATTGAAGTAGTAAGGCACGGTAACGACGGCATTGGCGATGGGGCCAATTGACTTTTCCGCATCCTGCTTCAGCTTTTTGATAATGAGAGCTGAAATGAACTCGGGGGTGAGCTTTTTCCCCTGGTAGACAATGTGGAAGTCTTTGTTACCCATTTGTCGTTTGATGGCTTCCACAATGTTTTGTGGATTCTCAATCGACATGCGTTCGAAGGTGGGGCCGACAATGACTTTACCGTCTTCACCCAGCAGCACGACTGAGGGGGTAATGGTCTTGCCGTCTGAGTTGGTCAGCGAGACAGGATTGCCGTCTGCGTCCAGCTGGGCAATTGCGGAATAAGTCGTGCCAAGATCGATGCCTACCGTATGTCCCGGAAGAATCTGCATTTGTACCTCTCGATGTGAATCGTTCTGCGGTGAACTCCCACCGCCTGCCGACGAACGCGGACTGTTGGAAAATGTAGTCCAGAAATGATGGCGTATCAAACGACGCCTAGCAAGCAACTGCGGTATAACGCGACGGTCTCCCAGCCAAACGCAGGTTATTCAGGCCGGGCGGGCTGGACATGTCGGGGCCCCGTTCGCCAAATCATGTCGAAATCGCGTCCTTGTCTTCCGGTTGTTTGCCGTCCAGTCTTTGCTGGATTCGATCGATCAGGGCTGACGTCGCGGCCTTGTAGGTGTCGCTTTCGTGATTCAGTGTCTCGGCGTATTCCAAGGCCGATTCGAGGTAGGCCGTGCGTTCTGCTTCTTCGGTGGTTCGATTCGATCCCAGCGACTCCAGGGCGCGGCACAACTCCCACCGAATTCCAAGTCCGGCGGCGCTATTGCTGCGAGCTTCCGCCGTCTCCAGCCACTTTTCCGCTTCCAATTGCACAAGTTTATAGTCTCGGCGAACGTCGCGATTCAGGCAAATCAACCGATAATGCAGGGCACGGTCGTGCAAGTTCAGTAAGGTCGGCGACTGCCCTTCAGGTCCCAGCAACTCTTCGTAAATGCCTAGGGCAATCCGTACATCGCCCATTTCTTCGAAGCATTTCCCCTGCAGCAGCCGGGCATACAGGCCAGCCACCTGACTGCGGTGTGCCTGATGAATTTTCTCAAGTTCGTCGGCCGACTGCTGTAACAGTTTCTTGCGGGAGTTTTCGTCGTTTAAGTGTGTCTGTGCTTCCCAAAAGGGGGCCTGAGCCAGCGCCAGCTTGACCTTCAGCAATCGCGACTCAACCTTTGAGCGTTCCGCGCGAAGGGCCTCTTCTTCGGGAGCAATGAAACTGGGAAATGTCTTCCATTGCTCAAGAAGTCCGTCGAGTTGGTCGCTCAATTCCTGGCGACACTCTTTGATGTCGTCCCGAATCTTATCCGCGGCAGAGTTGCGGGCGGCTTCGTCCGACTCGTCTTTGAGTTGATCAATACGCGTTTGGACTTCCTGCAGGCGGGTCGTTGCGTCAGGGGATTGATCCTGCGGAGCCGTTTCTGACGTTGGGGCGGCGTTCGCTCCCGATGCCGGTTCTGTTTCAGCAAAGACGGGAAGACAGAACAGGAGTGCAGCCAACACGACAGCGCTGTTCCGCCACGTTGTTGTTTTGATTTGTGTGATCATGACCAACTCCATTCTCAATGCATTACGAATCGGCCTGATTCGAATGAAACTCTACTCCGCCAATGAACACGCGTTTCACGTCGAGTCGCTTGTTCAGAACGAGGACATCTGCCTGTTTGCCTTTTTCCAGGCTGCCGACCTGTTTGTCGATTCCCGTACGCCGTGCCGGTGTGAGGCTCGCCATACGGATGACTTCGGGCAATGAGGCAGAAGTTACCTTGGCCATATGTTTCACCATATGATCCATCCCGACGACCGAGCTTGCAAGGTTTCCATCGGGAGCCCAGCCAACTTTTCCGTCGCTGGTGAACTGCGAGCCTTCGTCATGACAGCCGAACCGATAGTCTCCCGGGGGCATGTCGAGGGCGCGGTTGCAGTCGGTTACGAGGCAAAGTCGCTCCGGACCTTTCATGCGGTAGGCAAACTCGAGCAGTTCCGGAGCGAGATGATGTCCATCGGCAATAACCTCGGTACTCATTTCCGGCTGCATCAACACGAACTCGGCCATGCTCCCCCGCATGGGGACTCCAAATCGTTGTCGCAGGGAGGGGACAGAACTCATCGCACACCAGAAATGATCAACATGACGCATTCCTGCTTTGAAGGCAGCAGCCATTTCATCCCAGCTCGAATTGGAGTGTCCACAGGTGACAAGACAGCGTTTCCGCTTCGCCATTCGATAAAACTCGACGGCGCCCGGAAGTTCGGCAGCGCAGGTGGCAATTTTGATAATCTTGCTGTCGAAGTAGGTGGTGTATTCCACAGGCGTGGGATTGCGTCTTCCCTCCTTCGAATGGCAGCCGACTTTGTTCTCTGCGAAGTATGGTCCGTAAAGATGCACGCCTGCAATTCGTGGTCGTCCTGGTCGATGCTGTGACTTTATTTCACTGCACGTACTCAGGAACGCGTTGATTTGCTCCGTCGAGCCTGTGGTGCTCGTGGGGAAAATGGTGGTCGTCCCATGCCGGGCATGTGCTCGGCAGACGGTTGCAACGGCTGATGCCGTACCATCCATGAAGTCGGCACCATCACCGCCGTGGACGTGCAAATCAATGTAGCCGGGGGAAATGAATCCCCCCTGAGCGTCGATTCGCGTGACCGAATTCGGTAGTCGCCGTGAGCGTCCGGCATGGACAATTTTCCCATCCTGACAGCTGAGTTGTCCTGCCTCGATGAGTTGATCGGGCAGGATGACCGTTCCATTCACGAATGCGACGTCGCTCACTATTTCGTCCTCGATCAAGAAATACCGACTCACGGAGTTGGACAGTTTCGAGTTACCAAGATAGGTTGGAGCAGAGGTACCTGACCACTCGCTCGCAAGAAAATCGCACAACAAAAGTCGGCCAGTCCGGCATGAATCGAGTTCGCAATGTTGCACTGTGATGTCGCCATCATTGGTGGAGGAATTGTTGGCCTGGCAACCGCCTGGCGGCTGACGCAGCGGCATCCTGATCTTTCGGTGTTTGTCTTCGAGAAAGAAGACCGCATTGCCGCACATCAAACGGGCCGAAATTCGGGCGTACTGCATTCTGGAATTTACTACCGCCCTGGCACGCTGCGGGCGACAAACTGCCGCACCGGAAAGCTGGCGATGGAAGAATTCTGTCGGCAGGAAGATGTCCCCTTTGACATGTGCGGCAAGGTCATTGTCGCAGTCAATGAGGAGGAGTCGGGCCGGCTCGATGGGATTTACGAACGTGGCCAGCAGAATGGCGTGAAGTGTGAGCTAATCGATGAAACGCGGCTCAAAGAACTGGAACCGCATACAGCGGGCATCCGTGCGATTCACGTCCCCGAGGCGGGAATTGTCGACTATCCCGCCGTTTGTGATCGGCTGGCGAAACGGTTTCAAGAAGGGTCAGGGCGACTGTTCCTCAAGGCCGCGTTGACGGGTATTAAGTCCGAGCGGGGCGGAGTGGTGCTGAATACCAAAGTAGGAGACTGCAAGGCGAAGTACGTCGTCACTTGCGGCGGACTGCAGGCGGATCGCCTGATTTCCCTGAGCGGAATCCAGCCGGAGGCCCCGATTGTACCCTTCCGGGGAGAGTTCTTCACGTTGCGTCCCGAAGCCGAACACCTCTGCCGCACCCTGATTTACCCGGTCCCCGATCCCCGCTTTCCTTTTCTTGGTGTGCACTTCACCAAGCTAATCCACGGCGGTGTGGAATGCGGTCCGAACGCAGTGCTGGCTATGGCACGTGAAGGTTATGGAAAGTTCGACGTAAGCTTTCGCGACCTGGCAGCCGCGCTCACCTACTCAGGATTCCTGCGCCTCGCGGCAGCAAACTGGTCCGCCGGACTTGGCGAAATGTGGCGTTCCTGGAACAAGTCGGCCTTTGTTCGCGCACTGCAGCGACTCGTCCCCGCCATCAAATCAGAAGACCTAACCCCCGCCCCCTGCGGCATCCGCGCCCAGGCTCTCGGAAGAGACGGAAAACTCCTCGACGACTTCGTGTTCCAGGAAACAGAACGCATTGTCCACGTAGGAAATGCTCCCTCGCCGGCGGCGACTGCGGCGCTAAACATCGGGGATTTGATTGTGGATCGACTGGACAAAAGGCTGAGTTCTTGAGAAGCATACGGGAAAATAGATGGCCTGATTTCACCCCATTTCCAAAATCGCCCTCCGCGATCCCCGCGCCTCCGCATGAGTCTACTGCAGACGATCATGCGATCAGTACGACCAGGCACGCCCAATAAGACTCACGCGGTGGCGCGGAGACACGGAGAGGCAGCTCCGTATGCCAGACCGGGTGTTCCGGTTAGCTTTGGAGTTGGCGGCCACGACCGGTGGCTGTGGTCAGTCTGTCGTATTTTGCGTTATCCTTGATTGCGGCTCGTTAGACAGATTGCCCACAGGGCGAATGCACAATCGAGGAACACAGTGTCACTCCTACGCATAACACTAACTACCCAGATCGAAATTGAAGCGGACACGTGTCATGTTTCGGTGGTCGATTACCCAATTGATACCGATGCCAACATCAGGAAGGCCTACTTGTATCCTGTTGCACCGGAATGTTACGCACCATTCCCCCATACCGTCGTTGAGAGTTCACTCATCCACGACGGTCGTGCTGCTGCTCGACTTCCCCGATTTCGTATGATGGCACTGTTCTCATCCTTACCGCTTGAGGCGCATTTGCCAGAGCAAACAAATGCGTCCGGTGATGCATCGTTTCTTACCGTTATCTGGATGCAAGAAGACCCTTACCCATTCATTTCGAATAGAAATGCGAGAAAGATTGCATCGATTGATTGGTTGTCGCTTGCGTCCAATGGAAATTGGTAGTTGCGACCGATGGCTGTGGTCACTCAGTCGAGATTTGCGTTGTCCTTGATTGTGGCTAATTCAACAGATTGCCCCCAAGGTGAATTGAACATCCCATTCACTGGGGGCAAATTGCTGTTCACGGTATTTCCGTCTTCCGAATTCAACTCAGCAATTTGCACCGAGCCCCCCGTGGCCGTTCGGTTAATTTGGGAGGGGGGAAAAATCATCCATGACTCGAATCACCTCAAGAGTGTCCCCAGTGTTGGGCGTGCCGCATGTTCGGCGTGCTGCGGAGTATTATCGTGACGTGCTGGGATTCACGCTCGATGCTGTCGACGGCATCTTTGCGCCGCCAGGCACGGAACCACGGGGAGTTTACGCGATTGTCAAATTGGGTGACGCCTGGATTCACTTTCAGAGTCGCGAGGTTTCAATGAAGTCAGGTGAAAGACCGGCGCTCGAGCGTGACGTGTACCTGTATGTCAACGATGTTGCTGAGTTGTTTGCCGAAATGAAACATCGTGGGGCTAAGATTTTCCAGGAACCATTTGACGCCCCGTATGGTATCCGCGAATTTGTGGTTGAGGACCTCAATGGGTATCGGCTCGCATTCCGCCAGCCGACCTGATGCCTGACTTCGGATTTTGCGCAGCATGAGCGTCGGTGACATGGTTCTGGCTCTCCGCCTGGCAGAACATGAGCGGAGGTTCGCAAATATGTGTTGCGGGAACCTTGTTGATAGAGTTCATCAATATCGTCGTTGTGCACAGCATGACCTGCGAGTTTGAGAGGTCCTGTCGCACCGGCGACCATCTTCTCGCCTCTGTGACCGGAGGGAGAAGATGGCCACTCGCCAGTTGTAGAAGGCAGAATTCCTTGTGAGTATCGCTACCCGGTTACCTGCTCCCCGCAGTGGCGACTGCTGTCAACATCATTATTCAAGGAACCAGTAGGGCCGCGCGACTGCGTCGTTGCGTGAGAGAGTCCCGAGTCCGAAGTTGTCTTCAATGGACCGCAGCATGCAGTAGTGGTTGTACGGCTCCAGTCGTGTGGTTCCGGCGGGAAGCATATCTCCAATGAGCAGGGTGTAGATTTGGTAGGGGTCGTAGTAGGGATATGCTTCGTCAAATGTGACAACAATCAGGGTGCGTGGGGGAAACTTTTCGACCGGGTTGTCACCGAGAAAGCTCTGCAGGAAATTGGCGATGTTGTCGATGTTGACGGCCCGATTCTGGTCGAGTGGATCGGCCTTCTTTTCCGTGTCCGAGAGGCTGTGTCCGTCGTTGATAAGGTTCGGCGTATACCACGAGTAGTTCGGCAGTGTGCCGTTTGCCAAGTCGGTAGCGAACTCACTTGCATTAACAATGCATGACGACCTGTCTGCATTCGAGATGATGTTTGGAAATGAAAGAAACGGGACGTGCTTACGGGCGAATGGAAAGATTTGATGCTGTTCCGACTGCGTGCCGTAGGGGAACGTCCACTGCGAGGGCAGCTTTCCCTGGTTTGCAGTGAGGCACTGGGCATTCTGTTCGTTGTAATCGTCCGGGATGTCCTCCGCGTAACTCTTCCATGTCAAAGACTTCGCCTCCAGCAGGTCCACAATACTGGTAACCATGTGCCCTGGCGGGGTGTAGAGCCAGTGTGCGTAGTTCGGTGCGTCGTCACAAATGCCGAATGTGTCGCCACCAACCGACGCAATGTAGTTGGGTTGCGAAGAGTGCGTGACGCCATAGCTGTTCTCCAGAAAGACGCCGCACTCAAGTAGCGAGTTCATGTACTCATTCTTCAACACGTTGGCGCGCAACGCGTTTTCGACCATGACAATGACGACTCGATCAAATGACTTTCCCATGACTTAGCTCCCAGTTTTTGTAAGACAATACCCCACAATGTCACGATGATTGTGCCCCGTGCCTCGCTGCGTTCCGTCGCCACCAAACAAGTGCCGGACCAACGGGTCGTTTTGGTCAACGCGCGAGGCGTTTTTTAAGAATCCCTCGCGGACGAATGGTCTGGCAATGCACCAGACCACTCGCCGTAAACTGAGGAAACAGTCGGCCCCAGCTCCGCAGACGCTATTCGCTTGCCTTTTTCGTCGGCAGTGGCTCGCGACTTGGCATTAGGTTTGGTGCTACGAAATCAGGTAGATCGGCCCCCATTGCGGTCGTCGTCGGAATAGTTTCGATATTCGGAAACTCCTCGACTGACTCGGAGAATTTCTTCACGATGGCACCAGCGAACAACAATGTCCAGCCGTTGTCCTGACCGGCATAACGGCCCGGTGATGTTCCCAGCACCCCCGCAGTTCTTGGAGCGGCACCATTGAAGAACATGTCGTACTCTTCACCCGGATCTTGCTTCAGGTTGTAAACAGCCGGAGCTTCCAGGCTGAGCGTTGGGCCGAGCCATGTATCCTTCGCACTGAAGACATATTTCCATTGGTTGAATCGCACGGCACCGAATGTGACGTCGTTGATGTAAATCCATTCATGTCGGGCGGAGTCCTTGGCCTCGCCGAGGATGTATCGACTGTTGTCGATGCTGTCGAAATAGACCTTTCTCTCATTCCAGGCACCGTGCGGTGGCGGCTCCAGGCCGGACATTCCTGCCAAAGTGGCCCACAGGTCCATGTGCGACATCATTTCGTTGGAAACTCGGCCCGCTTCAATATGGCCGGGCCACCACATAATTCCTGGTACACGCCAGCCACCTTCATAAGGCGTACCCTTCATCGCACGAAATGGGGTGTAACCAGCATCTGGCCAGGCATCGATCCAGGGGCCGTTGTCCGTGGTCCAAACGACAATGGTGTCTTTGTCGATCCCCAAGTCGCGGAGGGACTGAACGATCATGCCACTGTTGTAATCCAGTTCCATGAGCGAATCGAGATAGTTGCTTTCATGGGTTTTCTGCTTGAATTGCGGGGAAGGATTGGTGGGGTTATGGCATTTCATGAAGGCAACATACATGAAGAATGGATCGGCACCCTTGCCGTCTGCTTCTGCTGCTTTCTGTTCCTTTACTTGACGCGTAATGTACTCGATGGCGCTGGCACGCTGCTTGTCGTCGATTGTGGCCAGGTCATGGTAGTTGAAGTGTTCCACGACGCGCTTTGCGGGTTGGCCTGCAACACCATCGTACTCACCGTCATTACAGACGGCGTTGTACATTTTCATGAATGCAGGATCGTCTCGTGGAAAATCCTGGTGAAGCACTGGGTCGGTATACGCGTACACGCCAGCGTAGTAGCAGAGCATGTGCTTCATTTCATCGAACCCGTGTTCGATGGGGTAGGACTCAGGCTTGTCCCCCAAGTGCCACTTTCCCGACATATAGGTGCGGTACCCGTTCTGTTTGAAGTACCTGGCAATTGTCGGAGTGCCAGCGCGGAGGTAGTTGGGGCTTCCTGGCCCAAGGACAACGGACAACGCACTCCGGATTGGAATCCGACCGGTAATGAGCGACGCACGACCGGCAGTGCAACTTGCCTGTCCGTACCATTGCGTGAAACGCATTCCCTCTGATGCCAGTCGATCCAGGTGAGGCGTGGGTGCCCCTCGTGTTTCGCCACCGCCGTAGCATCCCAAATCTCCCCAACCAATGTCGTCGGTCATAATGACCACGATGTTTGGGCGTTTCTCCGCACCGTGAACTGACTGCACGAACAGTGTCCCCAAAAGTGCGATGGGCCAGGCAGCCATTCCAATCCGTCTTGAAACTTTCATCTGACTTCTCCGTGTTGATGTAAGACCAGTCCAACAACTCGTGTTCACCCAGATTCGCGTCCAGTTTCGTGAGCTTTCGACAGACAGCACGCATCGGAGAAAGCTTCAGAAAGGAACCCGCCAGTGAACCGCGTTGGATTAAAATTAAACACGCTGCGGCGGTTTGTCAATGGTGGGGTGTGCACTTGTGGCACATTTAGCTGCCGGGTGGTTCGTAAAGAGTACGTTGTGTTGCTCGTTGATTGTGGCGTGTCGAGTTGGTGTGATTCGTGAACAGCGAGCCTCCGTGATGGCCCAGTCCGCGTAGTGGCTGTGGTCAATCTGTTGAGATTTGGGTTGTTCGTGTGATTGGCCTGGATGACAGATTGCCCGCAGGGTGAGGCGTGATTGTTTGACTTGAAATCGTTTCCGGCTCGTATGTCGGGTTAAGTTTGGCATACGTGCCCGTTGACCATCTCTTGATCATGTGGTACCCATGAGAGGTCCTCTTATGGCGAACAATTTGTATTGTTCATTGAGCATCCGCTATGAAGCGTTGCATTTTTCTTATTGGCCTCATGAGCTTCGTGTTGTTGCTCGGTTGTCCGAGTAGCCAGAACGCTGATGTTGAGCACGACAATGTGTGCATCGATTTATCGCCGGACGGTAACTTGCTGGTCTTCTCCGCGGCGGACGGTGACCTTTATCTTTTTGACATTGCGAACTCAGTTGCGACTCGGCTGACTGAAACAAAGCGCATCGAGAGTTATCCCTCGTTCTCGCCCGACGGACGGCAGGTTGTGTTCGCGGCAACCGAGAATTCCACAGCACCGTCGCATCTCTACGTGCTGCGATTGGATGATCATTCCAATCGTCAGGTCACGGCGGACGACGAACGATCTGACGTCTTGCCGCGATTCACGCCTGACGGCAAACGGATTGTATTCGCACGTGCCTACCGGAACCGACCATACAGTCTCGGCGGCTGGACTTGGGATATGTGGGATGTCTGCAGTATCAACCCGGATGGTACTGGTGTGACTCGACTCACAGAGGAAGGCTACTACCAGATTTACCGAGTTGTTCCTCGGACAAATGAAGAATTCGTCTACGCTGCAGATCCGATGGAACTCGAAATTCCAGCCGCTTTGTACACCGTGTCGGCGGACAATGAACCAGCTCAGCTCATGCCCGACCCCGGCATCAGTAACGCGAACGTGAATGCCTGGGCATCTGACCCAATGATCAGTCCGGATGGCAAGACTTTGGTTTACTGTTCTGACCGCTCAATACCGTTCTTGTATGATGTCTGTGTGGAAACGGGCGAGGGCGAATCGACAGGTCTTGTGGGGACAAAATCAGGCTACAACCGCTATCCCGATTTCTTTCCTGACGGACAACGGCTCGTATTCCTGGCCGGAAACAAATTCAATTCGGGCAACCGACCAATTTACAGCTTGTGGGAAGTGTCGCTGTCGGGTGAAACCAAAGAACTCGCAACGTCAGACCTGTTCACGAATCCAACGAACTGGCTGACTCCGAAAGGGTCGAGACAATCTGCGGCTCCTAAGCCCGAATAGGTGCGGCAAGCGCTGACTGATTGACCAATTCCTGGGGGTATGGTATCCCTCAACGGCAACGTTCCGTGTTACACAGATGATCCAATACCGTCGTATTGAAACCTGTTTCCGTCGGTAGAAAAGCTAGATTACTAGGGAAAACGCATGGGGTTTTTATCCAACCTCTTCGGTTACTCTGAGCCGCCGAAGGACGATCCCTTCAGCCAGTTGCGTTACGATGTGCCATACGGATGGTCTGGCGAGGTCCTCGACACCGAGGACGGTGCCGGCATTCTCCTGCTCGCACCGGACATCGAGGCGAATTGGCAGGCAAACATTTTTGTTGAGGTTCGGGTCGATTTGGAACACCGCAAGCTCGCCGATTCGCTTGACGATTTAGTCCCCAACTTACGGGCGAACAAACCAGATTTTCGTCTCATCAGCACGGATATCTTTTGGAACCGGAACGACGTAGAGATTGGGCGGATTGAATACAGCGGCGATTCTGAGGGCACTGCACTTACTGAGTGGGAACTTGTGATTCCATTTGATTCCGAGTTTAAGTTTTTCATTATGGCTTCGGCTGCGACCGAGTGCTGGCCCAAGTACCGCCACGTGTTTTTGAAGTTTGCTGAGTCAGTTGACTTCCGGGAAGAATGAATCTCAGCAACGACTAAAATTGCGCCGGACGTCCAAGAGTGCCTGACATGTGCGTAAGGCTGAGGCCGGCAACCTCCAGAGTGTCGTTCGTCACCGGCGGCGCCGCACGTTTCAGAATCTTGACACGCGCAATTCAGTTGTTGAGACCACCCAGCGGGCATTGAAAACGATGTTGCGTTTCGGCAACGCTCAAACTTCCGTTGGGGTACTATCGCAACGCCTGCCAGTGTGTCGCAAGTCGTGTTGGGAGCCGTGCTAATGGCAATTCTCCAATGCGGTTTAACAAATCCTTTGTTTTCCCTTCTTCCGGCACTTCATTCGCGAATGGATTCTTCTTGTACCCACGCGATCCATTCACCATTTGCGGACCAACGAAGTGGAACTTCGCACCGTAGCCGACACCATTGCGACCATTTCGACCTACACGTGCCCGCTGCCAGCGGAGTTTTTGCGTCGTCGGTCGACGTCGATATTTGCTATTTCCCGACTGCTGCGCGAATCGTGGCAGCGGGAGATTGCTGTGTTGCGACAGGCTGATCAGAGAGACACCCGCTTACTGGCTGAGGAAATTCTGGTCACTGAACTGCTGATGGAAGTTGTGGGCGACGTGTTTCAGCGGTCACCAATTCAGTCAGTACGGCGCTGTGGGGAACGGCTGGTTGAGGCGCATCGAATGATGGGTGAGCGCATCATGCAACTGGCGATGTCACTGTCAGCAGAACTGGCGAACACGTTGAAGCTCGAACGCCTGCGCCGTCGCCTTGGACGCTGGGCCGAATTGCTCATTCAGCAACAGGGGAATGATGATCACGGCGTGCGGCTTGCAGCATCTTCAAGTTCAGCGGTGACTCGTTGTCCTGATCCTTTGACGGACGCCGCTTTGCGAATGACTATTCCTAATTCGCATTGCATCGACGCGCTGCGAGCGCCGTTGCTTACCCGTCTCTGTTGCGACGCACTGGGGCTGATTCCTGCAACTCTGTTTCAGAGTTCCGGTGTTCCCAAAACCGCATGGCAACGTAGAATTGAAGCGTCCGATCCAATGCAACCGTTGAGAGGCTCCACTGAATCGGACGGGTGGCCGCTGACGCTGCTGCGATAACGGTCGCGAATTCTTACTTGCCAAACTGCGTCTTGCGGTAGTAGTCGACCGTGGCTTTCAGTCCTGTCGCCAAATCGATTTGCGGTTCCCAGTTGAGCACGCTCTTTGCCTTCGTAATGTCCGGACAACGGCGTTTAGGATCGTCCTGAGGCAATGGCGCGTAACCAATTTTCGATTCCGAGCCGGTCGCGGCTAACACAGCCTGGGCGAGTTCGATCATGGTGTTTTCGACGGGGTTCCCGATGTTCACCGGGCCGATTTCGTCGTCCTGGTCCATCAGCAGCATGAAGCCTCGGATGAGGTCGTCGACGTAACAGAATGAACGGGTCTGCTGTCCTTCGCCATAGACGGTGAGGTCATCACCACGCAGGGCCTGCATAATGAAGTTGGACACAACACGACCGTCGTTGGGGTCCATGCGTGGTCCGTATGTATTGAAAATGCGTACAATGCGGACTTCGACACCGTGGGCGAGGTGGTAGTTAATGCACAGCGACTCGGCGACTCGCTTACCTTCGTCGTAGCAGCTGCGCGGACCAAGTGGGTTCACGTTGCCCCAGTAATCTTCTTTCTGCGGGTGGACGTCGGGATCGCCGTAGACCTCTGATGTTGAGGTGTGCAGCAGACGAGCGCGGCAGCGTTTTGCCAGTCCCAGCATGTTCACCATGCCGACGGTCGACGTTTTGATCGTCTTGATAGGATTGTACTGGTAGGCCACGGGTGAGGCGGGGCATGCCAGATTGTAGATTTGCTCGGCTTCGACGTAGAGCGGATGCACGATGTCGTGACGGATGACCTCGAACCGAGGGTTACCAATCAAATGCAGAATGTTCTCTTTGCGGCCGGAGAAGAAGTTGTCCACGCAAATGACGTCATCGCCGCGTTCGAGCAGCTTTTCGCACAAGTGACTTCCCAGGAATCCCGCACCGCCTGTTACCAGAATGGTTGCCATTCTTACTTGTTCTTTCTCTTTCGGTTGCGTTGAAACGCAGGAACCTGAATTGTCGTTAGTGTTTAAGGGCCAAGCTGGTTGGCCACTCAGAATGGGGAAGTATGAGCGATAGCGGCCCAAATTCAAAAATTATTTCCTCCGAAACCGGCATGAGACCGGCATTTTTTCGGCTACATCCCGTCACTTTCGGCGATTTATGCAGTTCCAACGGTTCCCCATTTGACACGCAAGGGGCGTGACCTACCTTTCTGTCAACACGACGAATTCGTTTGTCGCCAGCCCTCTCACCGTTCGAGGCTCCCACTGGCCGGCAAATTGTCCACGAATAATGTCGCTGCAGACAATCGAAGCGCGGTAAGGAAAAGCTGGGAGCTTGAGGGGACCTTACCGCGCTTTTTCTATGCGCGGGTGATTTAGTGGGTAGTGGATAGTTGGTAGTGGGCAGGGCGTTTGTCCGGCCCGAGCACCAAAAGCCAAGAGAGCGACATGCTCAAAATCCCACGTCGAGATGTCATGTCGAGTTGACGGGCGCCCCGCAAATGACGACCATCAATCGATGCCCGTTTAGCGGAGGAGGTCAGGTGATCGCTGTACTGTTTCGACAGGCAGAGGAAAGTCCGGGCTCCACAGGACGCGGTGGTGGGTAACGCCCACCGTTCGTGAGAACCGGGAAAGTGCCACAGAAAATATACCGCCGATGACCTGCTTGCAGGCACAGGTAAGGTTGAAATGGTGCGGTAAGAGCGCACCGCGGTACTGGCGACAGTACTGGCAGGGTAAACCCCACCGGGAGCAAGACCAAGCAGGGCGAAGCGCAAGGCGGGATTGTCCGTCCCGTTCTTCTTCGGAAGACGACGTCCGGGTAGGTTGCGACGAGGCGTCAGGTAACTGGCGTCCCAGAGAAATGATCATCCCCGACAGAACCCGGCTTACAGACCTCCTCCGCTAAGCGGGCATTTTCGCGTAAAAATGGCAGGATGTGACGGCCTGCACAGGGGATAAGTCGCCAGAAATCTCCAAACTGGACGGCTGTTGCGTGGCATTCGGTCCACGAGACCATTAGCATTCGCAGCAATATGGATCGGTCGATACCGATCCGTCGATTCTTTTTGTCCCTGCCTGAGAACCATTTTTTCCCGGACTTACCGGGAGGATGTGTAGGCCGTCGGAGCGGCCTCATCGCAAATACACTTCTGGAGTGATCACACATGTCGAACGAGAGTTCCTCAAAACCCGTTGCGCACAGTGCCAACGACCAAATTGTCTTCTGGGGATGCTTCGTCGCCCTCATTGCGACGTCGTTCGCATTCATTAGTCGTATGTACCTGTGCGACGTTCGCTTTGGTGCCGATTTTGGTATCGACAAAGTGACGATTGGTGCGCTGAAGGGTGCCGGGGTGTGGCCATTCGCCATTTCGATCATTCTGTTCAGTCTCGTGATTGACCGCATTGGCTACCGCGTGGCCATGTTCTTCTCGTTCGCCTGTTACGTCGTGTACCTCATCATGGCCTGTATGGCCTATGGTGCAGTTCAAGTTCCCGAAGGTGCCGATGATGCCACCGTGAAAGCAGCACAGGCCAGTGGTTATTCGCTCCTCTATTGGGGCAGTATCATTCTTGGCTTGGGTAACGGAACGGTGGAAGCGTTCATCAATCCGGTGGTGGCTACCATGTTCAGCAAGGAAAAAACCAAGTGGCTGAACATTCTCCACGCCGCGTGGCCAGGTGGACTTGTGATTGGTGGAATCATCACGATCTTCATGGGGTCAATTGCAGCAGAAGGCGACTGGCGGCTTGTGTTGGGAATTATCGCCATACCAGCCATTATCTATTTGCTGATGCTTTCGACCGCGAAATTTCCGCAGAGCGAACGCGAGAGTGCTGGTGTGACTTACCGCGAAATGCTTGGCGAATTTGGAGCGTTTGGTGCGCTGATTGGGTTCGGTCTGATTTTCATGCAACTTGCTGAAGTCATTCCCCAAGTTGCCGAATTCAAATGGCCGTTTATTGGCGCTTGTACACTGATTGTGACAATTATCTTTGGCGTCTACACCCAGAGTTTGGGCCGTGGGATTATGGCGTTTCTCATCATCATCATGATGCCACTTGCTGTCACTGAAATCGGTACCGATGGCTGGATTACCGGACTCATGGAAGAACCGATGAAAGCGGCTGGCCAGAATGCTGGCTGGGTGCTGGTTTACACCTCCGCAATCATGATGGTGCTGCGATTTTTCGCTGGCCCTATTGTGCACAAGACGTCTCCCATTGGTCTGCTATTGGGGAGTTGCGTTCTCGCAATCGCGGGTCTCTTCGCCCTTTCCAAATGCGGAAGTGCTGGACTTGGAGCCATTTTTGCGGCGGCAACACTGTATGGATTCGGAAAGACCTTCTTCTGGCCAACAATGCTGGGAGTCACTGCCGAACAATGTCCAAAAGGCGGGGCTCTAACACTGAATGCGATTTCTGGTATCGGCATGATTGCGGTGGGCGTGCTCGGATTCCCGTTCATCGGATATCTGCAGGAATCAACAGCCAGTTCACAATTGGCTCCGGCGGTCGCTGAGCAGGTCCTGAATGAGAAGGAGTATCTGGGGCAGCCCTACAGCGCCATTGATGAAGCCAAGGCGAAGGCCTTGACGGACGAAGCTGATAAAACGGCAGTTGAAGAAGCCAACAAAGCCGGTCAGTTCGACGCACTCGCCAAGATGGCTGGTTTCCCAACTTTCATGCTCCTTTGCTACATCGCACTCTTCATGTACTTCAAATCGAAGGGTGGATACAAAGCCGAAGTGCTCACGGGGCACGGAGCTGAGGATGACAAGTTTACCGGTGGCCTCGAAGGGGCCGTGGAAGCGTAAATCACGTCTGATTGGACGGATTTAATCGGACTGACAGCCCGTCGGGAGCGCTCCCTGCGGGCTGTCTTCTTTTGTTGAAGGGGTGGGACTTGAATAAGATGCGATATTCGTCAGGTACCCCGTGGGAGGAGTCTGTTTGCTACTCGCGCGCCGTACGAGTAGGGCCGCACGTCTTCGTCTCCGGGACGACAGCGTCTGATGAGCAGGGCACTATTCAATGCGTCGGTGATGCCTACGGTCAGGCTCAATTTATCTTTAGAAAAATTGCTGCTGCGCTCGAAGCTGTCGGGGCTTCGCTCGCAGATGTCACTCGCACTCGCATGTACGTCACCGACATTTCGCAGTGGGAGGAAATTGGTCGGGCTCATGCGGAAGCGTTTCACGACGTATGTCCCGCCGCCACGATGGTCCAAGTGCAATGTCTCATCAATCCCAACCACTTGGTGGAAATTGAGGTCGATGCGATCGTTGTGGCTCAGTAGGCGACGACTTGTATGGGGCAGCGAAATCTATCAATAATTCCGCTGCCATTACAAAGTGTTAACGGAAACATGCCGAACGCGGTTGACAATCGCCTTCCACTGTAGAAGATAGAGTGTAAGGAAAATAGACCTCAGTCGGGGTTTTCGATGGGTGTTTTCGAGGTGCCGTCTGTGGGAACCACGACGCGCCTGTATACGGGGCGGGGAGGGCAGGCATTTCGATGGGAAACGGTGCAAACATCGGTTGGCCAGGGGGACCGTGTCCACAGTGCGATGAGGACATGCCGCCCCACATGGTTCGATGCCGCTATTGCAGAGCATCTCTGGATGAGCAGGGTCCGGTTAGTTCTTCTGACCAATCGCATCTCGAACCCGGTGCCGAGATCGAACCCGGTGCAGAGATTTCCGCCGAAAGGCAACGCTCCCCAAAACGTACAAAAAAACGTGTCACAAAGGAAAGAAGAACTCGCCCCGAAGTTGGCGTTGCAGCCAAGGCTGCAGTTTCAGTCAAACAGGAGGTCGTGGCGACGGAACGGCCGACCAGCACGCCAGCCAAACCCAGTCCGCATCCGGCGCGCCGTATGCCATCGTTGACGACCCTTGTGTCGGGAGTCGTCGTTGTCCTTCTGCTTGCTCCGCTCTTGGTGTCGGGGCCAGTTCCAGGGGAAAAAGATCCACTATCAGTCACCTGGCCCATGATTCATTCTGGTGACGAACCGCATTACCTCATCATCGTTAATAGTCTGGTGAACGATGGAGACCTGGACGTTGCCAACAACTACGCCAACGTACATCACGGCAAGTTGGACGCCGGACGCAAATTCGCAGGGTGGGCGATTGACCATCATGTTGTGTGGTACTGGCAGGATTACTGTATTAACTGGTGGCAGGCGTATGAAATGATTGGTTCCAACTGGGACCAAGATGAAGCGGGATACCCGGTGCCAACCTTTCAAAAAGATTCTGTTCACCGCCCCGTCAGCGACAAAGAGTACTCGCAACACTCTCCTGGACTGGCGTTCTTGCAGGCACCGTTTCTATTCGTATTCAGAGGCACCTCATTGATGGAGAGCGCCGCGCTTGCGTTAACGGCGTTCGTTACGATTGCCGGTTTCTGGGGGCTGAAGACACTCGTCAAACCGTACGTGAACTCACCGTGGCAAGCGGCATTCGTTGCCGCCATTGCGTACCTCGGTTCGCCCCTCTGGCATTATGGACGCACCGTGTACGCGGAACCTTTTGCTGCCACATTATTGGTTTGTGGGTTCGCATTTGTGTTACGGAAGGAGCAATACTTCATTGGCGGAGTTTTGCTGGGATGCGTGTTGCTGCTCAAAGTTCCGTTTCTGCTGTTGATTCTGCCATTGATTGTCGATGTTGTGTGGCGTCGCGACTGGTTGAATGCGACATTGCTGTGCATCCCGCTGGGTGCTGCCGTTGGTGTGACGCTGTTGTGGAACTATCAAATGCGCAACGGCTGGCTGCACATGCCTCAACGATTTGAAGCCGGGAATCCCTTCGAGGGATTCTTCGGACTGCTGTTTTCACCGACCCATGGCCTACTTTTGTTCGCGCCAATTCTGTTTGCCGTTCCAATCTTTCTGCCAGAATGGTTCAAACAGCACCGACGAGATGCAATCCTCATTTCCAGCTCCGTGATTGGCTACTTCCTGCTGATGAGTTTATACCGCCAATGGTGGGGAGGGACGTGCTACTCAGCACGCTATCTCATTCCCATTCTGCCACTACTGTTCGTTCCGTTCGCCGTACTCTGGAAGTGGGACATGAAATCACACCATCGCATCATTTATTTCGCGGTCGTGTGTCTGGCGTTCGTTTCGATCCAGTTTTCGCTCATTGGCGCCTTCGGATGCGAACACGTCCTCGACAAACATCCGCTAATTGCACTGAAGGCCATTTTTTCAAACTAGCTTCACACTATTTAGGCAGAATACGGGCATGGAACCGACAAACGACAAATCGACCGCGGAATCGCCGGTACCTCTCAGCATTGAGGTGTCGGTCGTTATTCCCTGTCGAAACGAAGAACGAACTCTCGCGGGATGCATTCTTGAAGCCCTCGAAGCCTGCAAATCCGCAGGAATTTCAGGGGAGGTCATCGTCGCCAATAACGGGAGCACCGACAATTCACAAGCTGTAGCCGAAGCTCATGGTGCAAGGGTTGTTGATGTTCAAGAAGTTGGTTACGGAAATGCGCTTCGGGGAGGAATCGCGCAGGCCAGGGGAAAGTTCATTGTCATGGGCGACGCCGATGGCAGCTACCAATTTTGCGAAATCCCCAGGTTCGTCGATCAACTGCGAAACGGGTTCGACCTGGTCATGGGCAATCGATTCAAAGGCGGTATCGATCCTGGAGCGATGCCATGGCTGCACCGCTATTTCGGAAATCCCGTGTTGAGTTGGATTGGGCGGCGCCTGTTTCGGTCGCCAATTGGGGATTTCCAATGTGGCCTGAGGGCCTTCTCGCGGCAGGCGTACGATGCCATGCAAACAACAGCCCCCGGCATGGAGTTTGCCTCGGAAATCGTCGTTCGTGCAACGCAAATGAATTTGCGCGTGACCGAAATCCCCATTCAGCTCAAACCAGACGGTCGCAACGGTCCCTCCCATTTGCGGACATGGCGTGACGGTTGGCGAAACATTTGTCTGATGGCCCGACTCCGATTCCAAAGCCGCCGAGGCACTTAATCTGCCGCTGTCGAAGTTTTCCCAACCGACAAGGAGTCGCTGATTCGCAAAACCGTTACAAGGATTGGTGACGGTGAATTCATCGTCCTTGGAATGTGCGTGTGTCGATGCATGAGAGGAAGGTTCATTATTTGGGAGAAAAAGCGTGGCTCGTCATCACATTCGCATTTGGGCACTTGGATTGTGCGGGACATTTCTTCTGGCTGCATTCGGCGCAGAAACTCAGGCGGGTCCTGTCTTCTTTCAAAAGCGGTCGACGCTGACACGGTGTCGTATCCCCAATTACGACTATCGCACCTCGTCACCCTCTGCGACGAGTGTTGTGCTGTCGGAGTCGGCGGTGCCCCGGATTGCGTCCATCAATGGGGCCATCACCACTCCCCAAGTCGAAGTTGGAAGCGACTTTGTCATTGCCGACGTCCAATGTGGGCCGCTACAGCTAACTTCCCTTTCGGCTCGCGGTACGTCACAGCGGAGTTGCACAGTATCCGGCTTGATTACGCATACAGGGGGCGACAGTGGCCAACTTCTTGGCGGCAAGGTGGTCATTCGTATGGAGTTGCTGGCCGACGTTGCAGCCAACGGAGGAAATCCGTCAGTATTGGCGTGTCAGGAATTCGATTGCTGGGTCAGGCGCGGCGAGACAGAAACTCTTCAGATGACCGTCACGGCCCCTGCAACCGTTACATTTGACCAAATCGACAGGATTCGTCTGATTGTTGAGGCCCACCCCAGCCGATAGAACCGTCAGGCCATGTTTTGATGCGCGAGGGATATCACGCATCAAGGCCTGAAGAATCGGTTAACTGGGGGGAGGGCCGAGGGGTGCGTCTGTCATTTCCTTTATGTGTGTGCGCTGCGCTGCTGGCGTTTGTCGCACATCCGCTGTACGCGTTAGAGCCACGCGAAGCAGGCTTCAACGAACTCATTGTCATTGATCCTGGGCAACAGGAGAACGGCTTACCGACGGCCGTTCTAAGCAACGGGCAGGTTGATATTCCTCCCACGTTGCACGTGCATCCGTACTTCTACAGCGGCGACAAAGAATACCAGGGGCCCATTCTAAATGGCGGGCCAACGATTGTCGTGGCCAAGCATCCGAAGTCAGGCGAGAAGCTCTACATCGACGCCATCTTGCCTGCGGGCGCTCCCATCATCGCCTACCGCGATGATGCCATCACGTACATTTACCAGGACCGTCGCGTCGTCGTCGAGTTCCACGCCTTTCAACCGCATCGCGCCACCGTCAAGTACGTCGGCGGACGTGGAGCATTGCGAAAGCTCTCTGAAAAAGTGCAGATCTCAAAAGCCAACCTCGCGGCAATGAGTCGCCGCTCACGATTGGTGACTGAGGTCAAAAAACTATCAGCTGACACTGGCAACCTGCTCAAAGGCAGCGCCGGCGTCGTAGAAAACATTGGTGCCGTCGCCGTTGAACGCACCCGTGCCGTCACAAAGTTCGTGCCCGGCGTGCAGCTTCTGCAAAGTGCAGGCGAGCAAGCCGATGAACGCGGCGCCACCGAAGAAGTGCGTCAAGCCGCGTTTGAACAAGTGCAAAATGAAGTGCAATTCGGGCCAACCGTGCGATAACGGTTCGGCAACATTCAGGATACAAAAGACTCCACGGAGGGTAGTCCTATGCCACGGGCTTTCAATAAAAGTTGCTTGTTCATCCTCGCCACCAGCCTGCTGCTGGGAAATTTGGCGTTTGGTCAAAGTGTGAAAATCACCACGCCAGCACCAAAGGTTCTCGATGGCGTCACTCGGTTGAAAGCCACCGGTCCAACTGCAAATACGAAGGTTGAATTCACGCCGGTTGTTGAGGCAAAGCCGAACACGAAGATTACGGCGGTGAAGGTAACCCCCAGCATCACACCTCCGGCGACCGTTTCGCCGTCGGTTAATGCAAATGGAACGTTTACCCCTGGGACAGAGTCGATCGATATTCCATTTGCGTCAAACAATGCGCCAATTTCCTTGACCACAACTGTGACATATCAACCTGTCGACAGTGCCGGTAACAACAACGGCAACACTTTCACGAATTTCTTAGTTCAGAATCTCATCATCGACGCTCAGTCTCCAGAGCCACTTACCCCAGTTGTCTATCGTTTCCCCGGCGGGGGGGGGACCATCACCGTTCCGTTTAAGGAAAACGACCTCGATCCCAGTTCGGTGAGCGGTGGGGACTTTTATGTTGTTCAGGAGGTCACGACAGCAGGTGGGGCAAAGCAGGATGTGGTCGCCTTTCCTGAAGGAGAGCCCATTGTCAGTGCAGACCATCTTCAAGTGACACTGAACTTCCGCAACTTGAATCCTGGTGACTACAAAATCGCAATTGCAGGTTTGACGGATATTGTTGGTAATGACCTCGCTAAACCAACACCCGGTAATGCACTCGCATTGGACAACGCCGGTTTCAAGACCACGTTTACCGTCCCCGGTGGGAGGCAACGTGGTGAGCAAGTTGAATTCCCGCGATTCCTCTCCCCAGAGAATAAGTCCGACGAGTTCAATCCCGGTGATCTCGTCGACACGCGTGTTGTGCAACTCTATTACTTCCGCGACGCCCGCCGCGTTGCTGAACTCATAAATCGGAACGTCCGGAGCCTGAATCAGGTAGGGTACGATGACGCACAACGCGTTGCTCGTGAAGCACGCATCAAGGCAGAAGACGCGGTTGATGGCCGGCGATACAAGGAAACGGTCGCCTATGAGGCGGCTCAGAAAACGCGTGAAGCTCAAAGGCAGTTACAACAGGCGCAGCAAGACCTTGCCAAGTTGCAGCAGGAGCAGGCCGAACTTGCCGTGCAAGAGGGTAATGTCAAATATGTGCTGGACTCATTCGTTAAGGAGGGAGCTACCGGCAATACCGCTGCGCTTCAAGTCGGCGACACGGAAATGAAACTGACGGCGAAACGTGCTGAGATCCAACAAGTCCAGATGGCCGACGCAAATGATCCAACTCTCCCTATGCTGAAGCAAGAGGAGGCTGTGCTCGCCTCGCGTCTACAGGTGCTGCGCACGCTAGCCGTCAAGGAAGAAGTTATTAACAACCAGAAGGCCGCCTTCGCGACAAGTCAAGGGTTGCTGGAATCTCAAATCAAGTCACTGCCCACGCAAATCCAGCAGTACCAGCAGGGTGAAATCGACACGCGGGAAGCCGTTGTCAAAGCAGAAGCCTCTGAGCTTCGCACTTCCCAGGAACAGTTCCGCCGCGAAGTCGCCGCCAGTTTGACTGACCCCGACACCTTCGTTGCGGGCAACGTCTCTTCTCGTGACCCCGTCACTCAGGTCTCCATCTCAGTCGTTGGCACTTCGCGTCTGCAACTGCGTGGCCCTATCAAAGGGATCAATAAAATTCGTCGCATGATTCACCAAATTGACTCGCCGGTCGGTCAGGTGAAAATTGGGATTCATACTGTTCAGGTCAACGGCGAGCACGGCGACCGGATGGACTTTGTTTATGAGAAAGTCAACAAGGAAATTGCTCATTCGCGGTTCCTCGTGAATACCTCAGGTCGCCTGTTGCGTCGCGCGGTTCAGGAAGTCGCGAACGAAGTCGCCATGGCAGTTGATCAGGGTGGAGCCATCATTCTTGATTGCCCACCGGCTGACCTCATCAGCATGTGCCAGGACCGCAACGCAGGATTTGCGTCGCTCGATGGCACGGTTATGACCAACCAGACACTCCGTGACTGGCGGTATCTCTACGCGTTCTACGGAGCCGACTTCATCGACGAACTGCGTCGGATGGACTCGGAACTGCTGAACACCGAAAACAAAATGCTCTCGCTGCACTCGATGGATACCATCAGCCTGGCGGGTGCCCTGTCGGTGGCGTCGCTGGCCGATCATCCCGTGCGGCAACAAATCCTGTACCGCTTCCAGGAACTCATTGCTTCGGAACTTCCAGAACGGGAACGCGAATACGTCCAAGCCCTCACACAAGTTGGCTACCGCGGCAAACAACTCAGCTTCTGGCCAAACCGGGCGATGAAAGTCGACGACCGCAACGCCCAAGAGATTTACTTCAACGCCCAGCGGACGTATCACTTCCCGAACACCATTACCTTCTTCAACGAAGCCATCCCCGGCCAAGGTACCCTCAACCCCGTCCAGTACTCCACCCTCAAGCTAGCGCAGGCCCTGAAGGCTCAACTTGTGGCGGAGATGGAGTACCAGAATTTGGTGCTGGAACGGTCTTTGCTGTCGCGGTATCCGAACAAATCAGTTGCCGAGCAACAAGTACTGCTTAATAGTGCTAAAGAAAAAGCAAACCGGGAATGGCAACTGGAATACGCGACGTTTGGCAAGAACCTTTCATCGACCGTCCGAGATGCCTCAGGCGTATTGCAGAACTACAACGTCAATGAAACCCAAAAAGGGGACATCAATCGCTTTTTGAGCAAACTGGCTGACCACATCGCCAAGTCGGACGCTACGCAGCAAATCGTCGATGCACTGCGCGTTGCCAGCCCTAATAGCTATGACGAATTTAAGGAGGAATTCCTTGGGCAGATTCTGGAGATTGTTCCTCCTGACCTTGTCAATGAATCTGGAACTGATGGAAACGGCGCCAACACGTACCTCCTGTCGATTGCTACCCTAGCAAACGGGTTGTATTCAGACAAAGCCTTCGACCAACGCTTAAGAGGGCTCTACCGTCGCTATGAAGTCCTTGTGGATGCCGAGAAAGCGACTGAAGAGGCGATTGCCGAAATCAAAAAACTGAAGGAATTTACCTATACGTCACGTCTGCTTGAGCAGTTCATGGACGAGCAGGAAGAGAAATCCGTGGCGCTGATGGAGGCTCTGCGGGAGCATTCGTCAAATGTCGACAACTATCTCAAGCGAGTCGCCATTGCCTTGGAAGATGACGTGCAGGCCCAATTCTATGAGCCGGCTTTCCAGCGAATCCGTCGAGTTTCACGTACTTGGGACGTTACGCTGGGGCAAATTGAGACGACCACCGTCCTGACGAACAATCGGATGTTGGCTAAGGTTAGCCCGGCAGCTACCTTTGAGTTTGACTTGCCGCATCGAGACATTTTGTTGACGGAAGCGATTGACGGGTCGAAGGCGCTCGTTGACGAATATGGCAACCTGCTGAAAGACCCAACGTTCCTGGCGGGGGCTGCGGCGTTGTCTGGTATGCCGCCGACTGGCGTCGTTGGGGATAACTCGCCCATTACGGGAATTCCTGGTCTGGATCAAAATCCAAAATTCGGTTCAGAATTCGAAAAGCTCATTCCCGATCCCGCTATTTACAAGTTTGAGACGGGGACAGGGTTCGAAATTCGACCAATCATTCAGCCAGATGGTCACTCGATTGTTTACACCTTCGACTACATGTATTCCACGAACGTACGCGAACCAGTTCGAGCCGATGAAAAACACCTTGGCCGAATCAAGCGTCACTTCGTGCACACCGATGTGCAGACGAGTAGCTACGAGTTGCGAGAAGTCAGTCGCTATACGGTGGCCCTAAAGGCTGCTCGCACGGAGCGAGGCGTGCCGCTATTCGAAGACATTCCGGGGCTCGGAGTGCTATTCCGTCCACTGCCTAGCGACGAGTCTTCCCTACAGACGAACATCATTCTGGCGAGCTCGACGATCTATCCTACCGTATTCGACTTGATGGGACTGAGGTGGTCACCATATGTCGACGACCTTGGTTCAGAATCGTTGGTCAACGATAAGGATGAACAAACTACTCGCAGGGAAGAGTTACGCACCCACCTCTTGGAGCAAACACGTTCGTCCGTCAATGAATCCATCGGAATCCCCAAATCAACCGGGCCTCGTGTAATTCAAATGCCGAGTGGCTTCAGTACTCTGCCTTAGGGTTTCACAACAGACACGGCAGTCAATCCGGTTGAATCGCGCTGAAAATGGACTGAATCTCCCTTGTTTAGTGAATTGAAGCCACCTACAACGACTGAACCTGCGAACGAGACGAAATCGCCCTTGTCGGCCCGGATAAGTCCTGATTGTGCTGAAGAGATAAGAGCCGATATTCTGCCATGCTCTAGTGCTGCGGCCGCGGCTTCGAGACCGCCTTCCTGAGGCTCCTCACCAATAGTTCGGAGTCTTGATGCGGCCCGGTCCCCGGATTCCGGCGCAACTTGGAAATCCTGATACTTGACGCGCTGTCCCACTTGTAGTTTCTTGAATGAACCGGAAGTAAGAACGGGGCTGTTGTCGCGTCCTTTCTCCGTGAACACGACTGTTGCCGTGGCATCATCCAAGATCCCATCTTCGCTAGTGCGCAAGATGACGCCGAATTTACGTTGCTGATCGACAGAAACGACAACGCCTTCCTTCCATCCTCGGGACAGTGCGGCGGAGATTGACGTCTTCCCTTCTGGAACGGTAACCAGTTTGGCAAACGATACAGCCTTGCCAGCAGGTCCGCTAATTGCTTCGTAACACACTTCATCACCAACTCGTAGCGAATCCCACGAGGCGCGTTGTAGTGTGCGTTTCTGAAATACGACGGGACAGTTCCGCGGGGGTTTGGGAGCCGGCTCCAGCGGTTGGATCAATCCGAATTTCATTTCGTAATTGATCTCGGAAATCGTCCCTTTCAACATTTTTGGTGTGCTACTGCCACTCGCTCTTTTCTTACCCATTACCCTAGCCTCGCGTTTGAGATGTGAATTTGAGCCCATTTGCTCGGTATCACGCTAACGTGCTGGTTGTGGGGTTGTCAACGAATTGGCGAATTCTTGGTTGCCTCAACGGCTGGCGTAGACGAATGGGAAGACTCGGTCTACACCGGCGAAGAACAGTGGTGATGTCACGGCGAACCAGAGGATGGTCAGGGTGTGGGCGGTGATTTTGCCTGCGGTGTTACGGGCGGCGAGTTGTTTGAGTTGGGGGGAGAGCAGCACGGCCGGGGCCTGGAGCAGGAAGAACGCGAATTGTTTGCCGTCGAGGTGTGAGGTGGCGAGGGCGAAGAAGTATTCGTGGAACAGGGCGCTAATGAAGAAGACCGCCAGCACGCCGAGGGTGCGGTTGCGTCGTCCGCCGCAGGTAGCGAAGACGTTGAGGTACAGCCAGTGGCGGACACGCTGGTTGTATCTGTACCAGAAATCGGCGGGAGACTCGGCGGCGTACGCGTGGTTGTTGAAAGGGATGACCTCGTAGCCGAACAACTTCTCCAACTTCGAGAGTCCGACAGACGACAACTCAATGCTGAAAATAAACAACACGACTTTGACCACATGATCAACCAGAAATGATTCTCGCAATACCCGCACCTCGCCACTGCGTCTACAGAATTCGAAGACAAGTGCGAAACAGAGCAGTGAGCCGACTAGCCACGCAGCATCTTGCAGGGTGAATGATTGCCGCTTCCGTTTCCGTTCACCGAAGACATCAACCAGGATGGGGAAGGGGATCAGAAACGCCGCGTAGGCCCGCCACGTTGCGGGCTGGGCAATTCCCAGGCGGGACTGTCGACCGTAATCACACACCCGAAAAATGAGGTCGATGCACACCAGCGAGCAGAGGGCTCGGGTTTTGATGAACTCTGAACCAATCAGCAGCGGAGCGAGACAAACTCCGGCAATAGCAATGAACTGACCGACGAGACTCCACTTCCGCCGCACGCGTAATAGCGGCCACACGGCGAACGCTACCGCGAATGCTGCGAACAAAGCTGTCGTGAACTGAAGGATGTTGTCTTCCATTGAGGAGACAGCATACCTGAATCAGCGGTCACAATGGATTGTCGCTATCCGATTGCCGGAGCCAATCATACCAATCAATCGTTTCGATTTGCTCTGGTGTCTCTTTGTTGGCGAATTCCTTTGAAACAATATGTACAAGCCCATTCTGTTGTGCCTGTGCTGCCTGTCTGAGAATTGAATCGCACGTGTCATTGAATGACAATGTTATTCCGGGATATGGAGCAACAAACAGCCCAATGCGTATTCCCAGGTTGATCCAAAGGCAAATCCCAACGACTGTCGCACTCGTGTTGGTGGTAACAACCGACACTTTGGTGACATCAAGGTGATTCCATTCCGAGACGGGACAAACAACGGAAGCCAAATCGAACATTCCGATCAAGTCATCACTGCCACGGTCATTCTCCTCCAACTGCCGGGTAAGGCTGAGTACGGTTTGGTAGTCGTCACGATGAGACAGTCGAAAGAACAATGCGGTATCGGAAGCTCCAACAAACAGGCTCGATTGCCGGTCATCGCCAAAGTCGATTGCCAGGACCGGCGAACATCCGCCCCAAGCGTCTATCTTGCCACTGGTCGATGAATCAGTTTCACTACTCCACACGGCCTGCCGAATCGAGTTGATTGGCTTGCTGCAAAGATCAATGATTTGCTCCGCATTCAACTCGCTGATGGCATCCATCTCTTTGTTTCCAAGAGTTCTAAGGAATTGGTGGCACTCCCTGACGTCAGGAAGGGAGTGGTCGGCTGCACATTGCCACACCACCTGACCCGCCGCGAAACTGAATCAGCCTCTCAACAGAGACAACGAGATAATCTGTTCCTTCGACAAACGCGAAATAGGCACATCGCGAACGACTCCTGTGAGTTCTTGGGAATCGGAATGCAGCACTGCTCGCAAGTCATACTTGATTGGAAACACATCCTTCACTGGTTTGCCAACAAACTCCGCCAACTGATTGGGGCCGAAATTCTCAATGGCAACGTCGTGGTATCTGGCCAATGGAAACCAGACACCGTCACGTTCAAACGTCAACGACAAGAAGTGGTCGTTGACTGTGGGGCCAGCCAGACTGACACCTTGATGCAGGGCCAGTTGCTGCGATGAATCTGCGAACTCCACTTTCGCGGCAATGATGAGCCCGGAGAGATCCGCAAATGAACGCCTGTCGACGGACTCAATTTCAAGTTCGTCATTGGGATTTCGATTTGTGAATCGCCAAATCGGGTAATCCAACACGTCAGAACGAGTGAGGTCGTAAAAACACTTCTTCATTGAATCACCCCAATAGCCGCTTGATCTCAGAGACAATCGCTGGTGACCGTACTAAACGCTGCGGCAACAGTCTATCGCACCGTCCTCGGCATCGGCTGCAGCGAAATCGCGTCGAAGTGTCGGATGTCGATTTGGTAGGGGCCGCGGGGTTGTTCGAAGTTGCCGAATCGCTGGAGGTATTGGTCGAGTCGTCCGATTTTCTGTTCGACTGTCGGCTCCAGGTCATCACCGCCGGGTGGGTGTCCCCACACAATGTGGCTGCCGCCGTTCGTACGTAGCTGGTACGTCAACCGATGCAGTAACAGTTCCTGTGGGTGCTGCACCTGCGGAGCGACAATCGCGGCGAGGTTGAATCGCTGCCAGTGCTGATGCATGTCTCGCTCTGGCGTGAGGGCTTCGGCCAGCATCAGACTGCCCTGCAGGACGGGGTCATCCCACTTCTCTCCGGCACGCTGGGGCGGTGTCGACGTAATTCCTTCGATGTGCGGCAGTCGCGAGTGGTCGGATGTCGAGAAGTCATCGAGCGGCAGCACCACGCCGTTTGCGTCGACGGCGACGGGGCCGTCCGCTGTTTGAATGAATGCAGCGGGTTCGCGGTATTTGAGGTGCGCGATAATCTGACGCCCGCCGGTGATTTGAACGCGTTCGACGCTTTCAATCCAGGGGTGAGCGGCAAAGGCGGCAGCGATTTCCTGTGAGAGTCCCGGTTCGAGCAGCGACACGTGTTGTGGTTGATGCGACTTCTGCAAGACCTGATCAACCAGTCCGCCGGGGACCCACTCATTTGGACGGTTAACCCGCATGTTGTGAAGGTTGAACTGGTACTCTTCTTCCGCCCGGAGGTTCTGGACGAAGCTCGGAACAATGAGGCATACGCTCCCCGTCGCTACCACGCCGACGAAGGTCAGCAGCAGCAATGGACTCAGCAGCAATCCACGCAGCCACTTGAGTCGCGGCGCGATGCGTTTTGTCTTTTTTGCGGGAGCCATAGAACCAAAGGGGAAGTTGGAGGCAGATCCCTGCCTTCCGCAACTTTGCCTTACGCTGGCTACCGGGGCTGAGTCGATTGCTGGTCGGCCACCGCAAACGTCTGATTTCAGGATGCCGGTTGCGGCTCGTGCCGATTATGCGTCCAGCGAGAATCCCGCAATGCCAACCGAATCGCGTTTTCACACAAATCCGTCAAGGTCCAGCCAATGCGCTCGGCGGATTTCGGGACCAGTGAGTGATGCGTCATCCCGGGGCTGGTGTTTACTTCCAGCACGAAAGGTCGGCCCGAGGCGTCGAGACGCAAGTCGACTCGTGTGACTCCACAAGTTCCAAGAGCACGACATGCAGTCCGGGCGGTTTCTTCGATTTCGACGAGCACTTCCTGCGAAGAAGTCGCGGCGAACAGATAGCCCGTTTCTTCGTCGAGGTACTTGGCCTGGTAGTCAAAGAATTCCCGCTGCGTGGCTACTCGAATGGGGGGCAACAACGTTTCGCCAACAAATGGCACGGTCCATTCGTCACCGAGGACTGCGACCTCCAGCAGGAGGCTGTCGTCGTATTGCCGGGCAAGTTCTACCGCCGGGGCGAGCTGATCTTCTCCATGAACAATGGAGACGCCAAAGCTGGAGCCTTGCGAGTTTGGTTTGACGACCAGCGGAAAGCCGATGCGATGCGCTGCCTCCCTCGCCGTTTCCAACGTGGCCTCATTGCTCAGCACTGTGAATGCAGGCGTTGCGACGGCAAAAGCCTGGAATTGCTGCTTAGCGTCGGCTTTATTGAATGCCAGTTGGGATGCTGCCGCATTACTGCCGGTGTATGGGATACGGTGAGCATCCAGCAGGGTTTGCAGTGTTCCATCTTCGCCAAAAGTACCGTGCAGGGCGTTGAAGACGACATCGAAATCAGACCAGATGATTTCATTCAAGTTGCTCAATTGGGGATCAATCAGAGTGACTTCGTGACCGCCAATCCGCAGGGCTTCGGCGACGTTCGATCCACTTTCCAGGCTAACGGTCCGTTCGGCCGATGTGCCTCCGTAGAGAACAGCAATGCGCAGTGATGCGTTCATCAATTCAGTTCCTTCCTTGAAACTGCTCTTCTTCTCTGGTCGCCCTGCTGCTGCGCTCTCTGTGGTTTCCAGACGACTGAGCAAGCGCAGCGGGCATTGTTCCTCATATTGACTTCGCAGCTCAAGCCGAATCTGGCTCTCGGTACTCAATGTGATGGCGCGTGGGGAGTTGTCGCGACACTTGCCTGAGTTGTGTGCTTGATGCGATTTGCTCTGTAACTGAATTGTGCGAAGAGCTTTGCGGTGAATCGGTGTTGATCTTCGTGATTTGGTACGAGTGGTGCAATCTACTTTTTCATCTCCAGCAGGAAGAAGACATCCCGGGGACAACCGGATGACTGGCTGGAAACGAAACAGAGGCAGGGAGTGCCGACGAAATTGGCTGCTGTACGGATTGAGCCTGTGTCCGGCCCGCCACCTGGCCGCCGTGCAGCAGCCTTCAGGATTCCCCCCCAAACGCCCTGTACTGAAGTAAAACCATGCCTACCACACTTGCCGCATTCCAGGATCAGATTTTTCGGGTGGTTCGAGCCTTGCGATTTCCCGCTGAAACCCAGGAAACACGACGCCCTGCCCTTTCCCGTGCCCGCAAGCTGACGACGGAAGAAACGCAGGGACGATTTGCTCAACTTCACGAGTCGTGCGAATGGCTGCTGCCTGGCTTTGATGAACTGGACGCCCTCATGGTTCGCTACATCAGGGAAACGCCCATTCGCAATGAATCGTCACTGGGCGATGCGGAGCGATTCTTGGAATGGTTGGCGATGCGTGTCGACCTGACGGAACAGCAAATGGACACCGTGGTGTGTCAACAATCTCGCTACACCGTGGAATTCGTCGCCGTAAAGAAGAAGCTGGCACACGCTCGCTTCCAGGAACTGCTTTCAAATAATCGCCGATTGGCAAAAGAGTTAGGTCACAATCGCAAGTTGACCATTCACCTGAATCCCGTACACGTCTGGACGACACTGGAGACGAGGGTGTACCTGGATGAGTATTCCACCATTCCGGCCACGGTTCTCTTCTATCCCGTGAATGCAGGTGTTGAAGGTGCCGTTGTCGAAGAGGACGTGGTTCCACTGCTGAAACAATTGAGCCGCCGCCCTTGTAAATTCGACGATCTTGTCGGCACCATGCCGCACTATGACCGGGATGATTTGATTGACATTGTTGCCGAACTGGTGCAGTTGGGCGTTGTTGCTCTGGCGTAACCCACGTTTACAGAGGCGCAAATGGCGACTTCGTTCCAACCGCCCCCGCACATCCTGATTCCTTGACTGTCTCGGGCCTGGGGAAGAATTGCGGTGCGAATGCTGGTTGTCACTTGTGGAACGCGGTATGATTTCCCCTCATGTCTTGCCAAGCAAATTCCTCGGAGCATCCAATGGCACAAAACGATCGAAACAAAAAGTGGTTGTGGCTGGGAGTCGGTACCGTCTTCGGCCTGATTCTCTCGTATTACTGTCCGCATGAACCCGCCTATGCAGAATCGGCCTCCTCGAGCGAACGGTTTGCGATGGCCACGGCAAAGTCCGGGATTGGTCAGAGCGATGCCGTGTTCGTCCTCGATATGGTGTCGGGACGTCTGGTGGGAGCGATTTACAGCCCACAAGGTGGTTTCACACAGACATACGGCAGAAACCTCGCGGCCGACTTTAAGGTCGTTGAGAACGCTCAATACGTCATGGTGACAGGATTCGCTAACACGGCCGGAGGCGGCACCGGAGGCACGCCAGCAACGGGCGTCATCTACGTCGGCGAACTCAATTCTGGCATTGTCGGCTGTTACGGATTCCTGTTCACTCCTCAGGCAAATCGTCCCGTGCCCACGCGTGAACTGGCGGTTCTGGGAACGTTCCCCTGGCGTGGTGGTCCATAATGCCGGCAGAACAGTGAGTTCTGCGGTTGAGTACATTTAACTGAGTGAGACCGTTGGTAGCGAACCCGCGGTCTCTTTTTTTCACATGGCACGTGTCGTACTGGCGATGAGTGGCGGAGTGGACAGTTCCGCTTCAGCCTTGCTGCTCAAGCAGCAGGGTTTTGAAGTGGTGGGATTGTTCATGCGGTCGGGTACGTCCGCTGAGTCGTCCTGCTCGACGGACCTCCAACACGTCCTACCACTTGCTGAGACCAAGGCGCATAAACAGGGTTGTTGTAGCGCTTCCGATGCCGCCGACGCGCGTCGCGTCTCCGATGCACTCGACATTCCGTTCCATGCGGTAGATTTCGAGGAAGGCTTCGGCCGCATCCAGGATTACTTCGCCGATGAGTATCTTGCCGGGCGCACGCCAAATCCTTGCGTTATGTGCAACATTTGGCTGAAGTTCGGCAAGCTATGGGACTTCGCCCAGCAAATTGACGCCCAGTATGTCGCTACCGGGCATTACGCTCAGTTGTTACCGCGTCCTGAGGCAAAGGGGAGCGTCGGGCTGTATCGCGGACTGGATGGCGCTAAGGATCAGTCCTACGTTTTGTTCGGGATTGAGCCTGAACTCCTCGACAAAATCCTGTTTCCGGTGGGTGGCTACACGAAACATGATATTCGCCAATTGGCGGCGGAGGCAGGACTGCGTACGGCCAACAAGCCTGACAGCCAGGAAATCTGCTTTATTCCGGACAATGACTACGCCGCGTTTTTACAGCGGCACCGGGGACCACAGGAAACGGCGGGTGAACTAGTCGACACCGCTGGCAACGTCGTCGGGCATCACGACGGAATTCAGAACTTTACCATTGGTCAGCGTCGTGGATTGGGAGTGACGTTTGGTTCACCCCGGTTCGTCGTTCGTATTGAGCCGGAAACCCGGCGCGTGGTCATTGGAACAAAGGATGAGTTGGGCCGGAGTGCGTTGGAAGCCGATCAAACGAATTGGCTGGTCGAGGACCTGCCTGAATCATTCTCCGCAACTGCTCAAATTCGATATCAGCATACGCCCGCTCCTTGTCAGGTGCAGCGGCTTGAAGGGAATCGCATGCGCGTTTCGTTCGACGAGCCGCAGTATGGCGTGGCGCCAGGGCAGGCCGTGGTCATTTACTCAGATGATTTGGTTTTGGGCGGCGGCTGGATTGCCAGTTGACCTCGTCCCCCAATATCTCTCCAATTCAAATTGAAAACAGGATGTTTTGTAATCCAGCGCGGGCCGTTACTCGTTGTCTACAAAGAGAGAGGGGCGTCTGAAGAATTGGAGTAATCATCGATTGGCGGGCGGCACAAGCAACGTAAGGATTTATCGACATGGTTGCAGAGAACGATGGTCTCCCCCCGGGGAGCCATGACGGTAGCGACTCACCATCTGCAGACAGTCACGCCTACTACACGGAAGAACAGAGCACAGAATCAATGGATGAGCATTCTGAATTCGATGTCACCCAGGCGTACGACTTTGCTGAGGCGGGTATTTGCCCTGAAGATCGAAAAGCGATTACCGAATTAAACGGGAACTACGAGGACATTATCCTGCGTGACAACATTTCGGTCGAGCTCACGTATCAGTTCGTGCGCCGGCTGGGTGCTGGAGGTCAGGGAGTTGTGTATCTCACCGACCGGGCAGGCGCGTTCGGCGTGAATTTTCCGTTGGCCCTCAAGTTTCACCGCGTTGAGGGATATCAAACGGTTGCCATGTACCGGAAGGAAATGGCCCGCCTCGCGCGCGTGAGCATGGAAATCTCGCGTATTCAGCAGGACCATTTGCTCGACATTTACAACGTCGTGGAATTCAATGGCATTCTGGTGCTGGTCTCGGAGTGGGTCGATGGTCTCGACATTCGGCAACTCATGAGTCCCCGGACACTGCAGCACCTGAAAAAGAAGGTTGACCCTGAGCGGTACCAGGAAATCAATGATGTCGTGGTGACGAACGCGGGGATGCAGTCACGGTTCAAGGTCGGTATTGCAATATCCATTTTGCGCGAATGTCTGGCCGGGCTTTCGGCGCTGCATCGCGAGGGGATTGTGCATGCCGACGTGAAGCCCTCAAACATCATGGTGAAGCGATCGGGGAACTGCAAAATCATCGACCCGGGCTCTGCCTACCGAATCGACGCCCCTCCCTCGCGGCCACTTTGGACACCACGCTACGCGGCAGTGGAAGTGCTGGAAGGTGCCCCGCACACGCCCCTCTCCGACCTGGCAAGTCTGGGCTACGTGCTGTTCGAAATGTTGACCGGCACTTATCCATTCGCCGGCACTGCCGACGGAGATGAACTTGTGGCAGTAAAAACTGCACTCTGGGAGGATTTGGAGGACCGTTTGCCGGAAGACCTGCGGCGCAACAAAATCCTGGTGAAACTCATCAAACGTATGATCGCACCCCGACCCGAAGACCGGTTCAGTTCGCTCGACGAAGCCGATCACTCCCAAGAAGGGGCATCGGAAATTCAGCGCCAACTGGTCGTCATCAGGCTCGCCAGCGAATATCACAACGACTTGCGCGTTCTCATGGACGAAATCGGCAACGAGTTCTCGTTCGATGGCTGAGAGTCCTGTGAAAGCAGTCGTCAGACGGGGAAGAAGAGCACTTCGCGCTACCTCATGGTCGACGACAGCAGTAGTGACTGGTAGTCTGATGTCCGTTACGTATCACTGGCTTCGACGAACAAGGAACTGAGGATGATGCTGCGACTTTCACTGCTTGGCGTCGTTGTATGGACACTCTGTGGAACATCTCTCAAGGCGGCCGAAGCAAGTCGCGTCATCAATGCCGGAGAATTCGAATCGCTTCAGGCCGCGCTCGATGCCATCCCGGAAAGTGGAGGCGTCGTCCACTTGCCACCAGGTGAGTTTGAAATTAGCGAGCCGCTGCGACTCACGCGCGGTGATGTCTCCCTCCAAGGCTCGGGAACGGCCACGCATCTCATCAACAAAAACGAGACAGGTCAGCCTGCGTTGCTTATTGCTCATCCCGACTGCCAGGACGCCAAGACCGATCGCAAGCATCAACTCTGGCGCGTGCATCTCAGCAACATGCGGATTACCGGAAACGAAAAAAGTGGACCCGGAATTGAGGCGCGGCAAATCAATGAAATTTATCTCGAAGGCGTCACCGTCAGTGAAAACGGCGGTGATGGCATTTTCCTCAACTATTGTTACGAAGATCCACGCATTTCTGATTGTCTCGTTACCTACAACAAGCGGAACGGCATCAACTTGCAGGGCTGCCACGACATTGTGGTCAATGCGAATCACTTTGAAGAAAACCAGGACGCCTTGCTCTGTGCCGACAGTTTCAACCTATGCATGAACGGCAATAACCTCGACGATCACCTGCGGCACGGCGTGGTTATCGAGAACACCTACGGCAGCGTACTCTCAGGAAACATGATTGAGGAATGCAACGAAACCGCCGTCATTCTCGACCGCGACTGCTACGGCGTGACCGTCAGTGCGAATGTCATTGCCCACAACGGTTCCGGTGTTGATTTGCGAGACGCTCACGGATGTGCCATTTCCGCCAATACATTCACCATACTTAAAACCAAAGCCCTCCGCATTGGTCCTGAAAGTGGTAGAATTACGGTCACCGGCAACAACTTCTCCAACAGTTACATTGGTGAAAATAGCATCAAACGCAAAGTCGACGACGCGGCAGCTGGTGGCATTTGGATTGAAGGTGCGGACCAAATTGCTATTACCGGCAACGTCTTCTCCGGCCTGACGGAAAAGGCCGTTACGCTCCAGGGCGAACGCAAAAACATTGTGTTCGCCAACAATCTGCTCGTCGACGTTGAAAGTGACATCGAGTAAACCACTTGGTTTACAGAACTTGCCCGCGCGACCGAGTCCGAATGGCACGACGTCGTGCGGCGATCAAAACGGCCAGTTCTGGGCCAGAGTTTCCCGCTGCAGCGCAGTCAGCTCCGCAATTCCTTTGCGGGCGAGTGCGATTTGTCCGGTCAGTTCGTCGTCGCCGTAGGTGCCACGTTCGGCAGTTCCCTGGAGTTCGACAAACTGTCCATTACCGGTCATGACCACGTTCATGTCGACCTCGGCGGCGCTGTCTTCCACATAGTTGAGGTCCAGCAGGCACTCGCCATTCAAGACGCCCACGCTAATGGCGGCGACGCTGTCCGTGAACACCGATTTCGGATCAAATTCCTCGGCTTCGATGGCGCAGACGGCATCAACCAGTGCAATGAAGCCGCCAGTAATGCTGAGGGTACGCGTCCCACCATCAGCCTTGAGAACATCGCAGTCGACGGTAATGACGCGGGCACCGAGTGCCTGCATGTTGACGACGGCCCGCAGGCTGCGTCCAATGAGGCGTTGGATTTCGGTGCCGCGTCCGTCGGTCCGCCGAGCTTTTCGTGGTGCGGTGCTCCCCGGCAGCATGTTGTACTCAGCAGTCACCCAGCCGCTGGGATTCGGGTCGGCCTTTTTCCACGGCGGCAGGTCCTCGCTGACGCTCGCGGTACACATAATGGTCGTGTCCCCCGCCCGAATGAGCAGACTGCCAGGCGCCGCACTATGGAAGGGGCGCTGAATGGTAATGGGGCGGAGAGCGTTGGCGCTGCGGCCATCGTGGCGTGACATGAGCGAGGTTTCTTCAGTTGAGATTTCTGCTGGAATGCCGCAGTCTGGCCAACCGTCCCGAAGTTTTCAAATGACGTGATGTCACAACCACGATAAACTTTCGGAACCCCATCCACTCGACTCTCGCCCCATGACGCACGACATGAACATTACGGGACGCCATATTGCAACCGGCAAGGCCATTGAGGTGTGCTGCGACGGAGGGCGGATTGCGTCGATTACTTCGCTGGATGTTTCGGACGCCGAGTTGGCTGAATTGCCGTGGATTGCACCGGGTCTGTTCGATGTTCAGGTGAACGGTGCCAACGACATTTGGTTCAGTGACGAAAACCTGACGGTCGATGACGTTGCCAACGTCCTGCAGACCTTCCGTCGGCACGGAGTTCATCGCCTCTTCCCGACGCTCATTACGAATTCCTCCGAGGCACTTTGTCATGGATTTGATGTCATTCGCCAGGCCTGCGAAGAGGAAAGCTGGATCAACAACATGGTGGCGGGATGCCATTTGGAAGGGCCGTTCATTTCTGCAGAAGATGGTCCCCGCGGGGCGCATCCGCTGCATCACGTGCGTGGTTGTGACTGGAATGAATTTCAGAAGTGGCAGCAGGCGTCGGGAAACCGCATCAAACTGGTAACGCTCGCCCCAGAATCTGACGGGGCATCGGAGTTCATCAGGCAATTCACGGGCACTGGCGGAGTTTGCGCCATTGGACACACAGCGGCAACGAGCGCTCAGATTGCTGCTGCAGTTGATGCGGGGGCCAGATTGTCGACGCACTTTGGTAATGGAGCACACGCCCAGATGCGGCGGCATCCCAACTATTTGTGGGATCAACTGGCCGAACCACGGCTCTGGGCAAGTCTCATTACCGACGGGCATCACATTCCTGCCAGCGTGGTCCGGTCCGTCCTGCTGGCTAAAGGGCAGGACAACGTCATCATCACCTGCGACTCCTCCGGCTTGGCGGGATGTCCTCCCGGAGTGTACGACGCCGCGGGCGGACAGTGCGAAGTGCTCGAAGATGGTCGCGTGGTCGTGGCAGGTCAGCGGGAATACCTTGCAGGTTCAGGAGCATTCACCGATGACTGTGTCCTCGGCATGACTCAGTTGGGCGGTGTGAGCTTGTGTGAGGCCTGGAACATGGCTTCCGCCAATCCTGCCAGACTGTTTGGTGTAAAAACGCCGCAGTTCAAAGCTGACGAACCGGCCGAGTTGGTCGCCTTTCATATCAGTAATGGTCGATGCCAGTTCGTGGCGGGCACGGAGTTTTGAGTATCACGTCACGTTGTCCAAAAAAGTTGACAGTAAACCGCCCGTTCGAGGTTGCGTCTTTTCGTTTGCTCGGCAATCCTTCAAGTGCGTCTCAAATTCGGTTTCACATGGCGTGAACCAATCCTTTTGAGCAGTAGAAACAACGAGGCGGCGACGTCGAGCGCCGGGCATGTGTCATGTCGATGGAAATTAAGGTTCCGGCAGTCGGTGAGTCCATCACCGAGGTGTTTATTGGTGAGTGGTACGTCAAACCGGGCGACTGGGTCGACATTGACCAGGAAATCGTCGGACTGGAGACCGACAAGGCCACCTTTGACGTTGTCGCCCCACAGGCCGGCACACTTGAGAAGGTCATCAAGAAAGCTGGTGACAAGGCCCAAATCGGCGAAGTCATTGCCGTGCTCAAACCAGGACCAGCCCCCGCTGGAACCAAGCCTGCCCCCAAGGCGGCTGATCAGGGGAGTGCACCCACTTCCGCACCGGCGTCTTCGGAATCAATTGTGATGCCAGCCGCTGCTCGCGCTGCGGCACAGGGTGGGATTAATCCCCAGGATGTCCGAGGAACCGGCCCCGGCGGTCGGATTCTGAAAGAAGATGTCCAGCGGGAACTCGAATCTCCAGCAGCATCCGACGGGGCTGCCCGCGAAACCCGACGCGTTCCGATGTCACCCATTCGGCAAACCATCGCGAAGCGTCTGGTTGAAGCGCAGCAGAACGCTGCGCTGCTGACGACATTCAACGAATGCGACTTGTCCGCCGTCAAACGTCTGCGGGAGCAGTATCAGGACGCCTTCGTAAAACGCCACGGCGTGAAACTCGGCTTCATGTCGTTCTTTGTGAAAGCCGTTGTGGAAGCCCTGAATGTCTACCCACAAGTCGGAGCACAAATTGACGGCACCGATTTGGTCTTCAAGAACTATGTGGACATTGGCATTGCCATCGGAGCCGGCAAAGGCCTCGTCGTTCCCGTGCTTCGCAACGCAGAACGGATGAGCTTCGCCCAAATCGAAAAGTCGATTGCCAACTTCGCTGAACGGGCCAAGCAGAACAAGCTCGGTCTGGAAGATTTGGAAGGCGGCATTTTCACCATCACAAACGGTGGCGTGTACGGATCCCTGCTTTCGACACCCATTGTGAACCCACCGCAAAGTGGTGTGCTCGGCATGCACGGAATTGTCGACCGCCCCATTGCTGTGAACGGCCAGGTCGAAATCCGCCCCATGATGTACCTCGCCCTTACCTACGACCACCGAGTCGTCGACGGCCGCGAAGCCGTTTCGTTTCTGAAACGCATCACCGAAGTCATCGAAGACCCGACACGGTTGATTCTTGAGGTGTAGTTGACCCGGCCTGCGGCCATCTGTCACCATCCCCTAGTTCGACTCCGGTCCCCGCCAAACGCCCCCAAAAAAGAAGCGTGGAAGAACTAGGCATGTCGTCTGACGAATCTAAGCTCCGAATGCTCGCAGACCGTGCAGGTCGGCAATGGCCGGCACTGTTTGAAGCCCAACGCCAAGCCTTGGAAGTGAAAGAAATAATCGAGAAAGCGATCCAGTCCAACCTTGGCAGCCTTGGCGAAGACTTGGATTTGGTACTGCTTGGCTCGCTCGCAAGGAAAGAATGGACCAGTGGGAGTGACGTAGACTGGCTCCTCTTGGTCGATGGTCAGTCCAGCCCTGAACATCAGGAATATGCACACAAAATTCCTCGAATTCTGTCCGATATTGAGTATAGCGGTGAACGCTTGCGGGCGCCAGGCAATACTGGAGTCTTCGGACGGTTAGTATTCAGTCACGATCTCGTTCATCTGGTTGGTGGGGACACTGATTCGAATCATAACCTCACTCGACGAATGCTTCTTCTCCTTGAGTCAACGCCAGCACGCGTCGACGCGAGATCTGGAAACGCTTGGACCAGAGTCCTCACTCAGATCATCAAACGCTACATTGAAAATGCCCGGAGATTCCAGGATGAGGGGTTCGATGTTCCTCGATTCTTGCTGAATGACGTCATCAGGTTCTGGCGCACCATGTGCGTGGACTTTGCATGGAAGGAGTGGGAACAAGGCGAGAAGAAGTGGGCAATTCGAAATGTAAAATTGCGAATGTCTCGCAAGTTGATTTTTGTCGCAGGACTGCTCGCAACACTGGCAAGTGACTGGCTGTTCCCTACGGAAGTTGGCGCACACTTGGGCAAGATGCAGGGCGCTTATGATCGAGAAATGTCGAAATTCCGAACGTTGCTTTTCAGTTTTTTGTCGCCCGCTGAAATTGTCGCGACGGCTTGCATCAACGCCCAGCTTGATGACCTCGCGGTAGACCTGTTTACCCACTATGACCAGTTCCTGGAAATGATTGGCACCGTTTCGACTAGAAAGCATTTAGAGGAATTGAAGCAGGAGGATCACGCTGAAGACGATACTTTTCAGGAGTTTCGACAAAACAGCCATCGATTTCAGGGCGTATTAGAGAGTATGTTCTTCGATCCGGTATCGCCGTTTTCGGCGCGAACAAGGAAGTACGGTCTTTTCTAATGGTTATTGGATTTTCAACTGGCAGTTTGGCTTTGGGTGATTTTCGCCGCGGTGTCTCACTCGTTGAAAATCGCGTGTTGAACGCGATTGAATTATCGGCATTGCGGGAAGACGAGGTCGCAGAACTTGTCAACGGGATCGACTCGCTCGATCTTGACTCCTACGACTACATTTCTGTGCACGCTCCGAGCCGTTTGGCAAAAACGACGGAAGATGAACTCGCCAGAACTCTGGCGCCAGTTTTTCAGCGCCGTTGGAATGTTGTTATTCACCCCGACGTGATCAAGACTCCCACGGTTTGGCGACCGTATGGCGAACTGGTATGTATTGAGAACATGGATAAACGGAAGCCGTGTGGTCGTACGGCCAGTGAGCTTGACGTCTGCTTCCGAGACTTGCCCAACGCATCACTCTGCTTCGATGTCGCACATGCACGGCAGATTGATCCCACAATGCTCGAAGCCAAAGAGATCCTGGTGCGACATGGTCATCGCTTGAGGCAAGTTCACTTGAGCTCGCTCGCATCTTCCAGTCGCCATGAACCGCTGGGATTCGGAATGAAACTGGCCTACGATCGAATTTCACATCTTATCGACAAATCAATTCCAGTGATTTTAGAGACGCCCGTCGACCCGGCGCACATTGATGAGCAGCTTCGATGGGCTAAAGAAATCGCAGGTTAGCGAGCCCGCTTTTTCTCAGCGAACTCTGGGTTATTCCCAATTCTCACGATTGGCGGCACTTCCGGTCGAAATGGAAGTCTTGTCCTGGGTCTTTTCTCGCAAGCGGCGCCTTGGCTTGCAGGCCAATTGCGGCTCCTTCATAGTGGTGGTTCGTTGTTCATTCGCGAACTCACTAGGACGGAATTCACATGACTGAGCCTCAATCTCAAAGTCGACGGACGTTTCTTTCTCATTGCGGAACTTCGCTGGCAGTGGGAGCATTGCAGGCCGGTTTGCTGAATGCAGCGGACGAGAAGGCTGCCTGCTTTCAGGCCATGGGAACTCGCGTGGGGGATGTGACTTCGAGTACCGCCATTGTCTGGGCTCGGGTAACACAGCATCCGGAGCGGAATAATGAGGGGCTGCTCATTCCGGGGCGGGCGAATGGAAAAAAGGAACTGCCGGAAGTCACGGTGCCAGTCCCCGAACTGGAAGGAGCGTGTCCCGGTCAGCAGGGAGAGGTTCGCATCCGTTATGGTTTAAAAGAAGACCTGAGCGATGCCAAATCAACCGGCTGGGCTGCTGTCGATGAAAAGTCCGACTTCATTCATCAGTTTCATCTAACAGGGCTGAAGAGTGGTCAGCAGTACTACTACGCCAGTGACGTTCGCGAGAACGCCGAGAGCCAGGTGTATTTACGTCCTGGACGCTTCCGCACCGCACCAGAACCGGGCGATGTGGCCGAGGTGCGGTTTTGTGTGATGACCTGTCAGGGGTACCCCGACCGGGGACATCCCGACGGGCATCCAATTTATCCTGCCATGGGGGAATACAATCCCGACTTCACGTCGCTGACGGGCGACCTCGTCTACTACGACAACGACTTGCCGAGAGCGGTGACGCCGGAACTGGGGCAGTATCACTGGCAGCGAATGTTCAGCCTTCCACGACTTGTTGAATTCAATTCGAACCACTCGACCTACTGGCTCAAGGACGACCACGACACGTTGAAGAACGACTCGTGGCCCGGAGCGAAAATGGGGACGTTCGACTTCGTTACGGGACAGGAGATTTTCCGCCAGCAGGCTCCCATGCAGGACGGCCCGGCATACCGCACGTTCCGCTGGGGGAAGGACCTGCAAATCTGGCTGTCGGACGGACGCGATTACCGTTCACCGAACAACATGCCCGATGGTCCCAAGAAAACCATTTGGGGCGAGGAGCAAAAGGCCTGGTTCAAGCAGACCGTGCAGGAGAGTGACGCCGCGTGGAAAATTCTCATCAGCCCCACGCCATTTGTCGGTCCCGACCGTACAGGCAAGAACGACAATCACGCCAACGGCGGATTCACCCACGAAGGTGATGAACTCAGGCACTGGATTCGGGAGTACACCCAAGGCAATTTCGCCGTCATTTGTGGTGATCGTCACTGGCAGTACCACTCCATTCATCCCGAAACAGGACTGCATGAATTCAGTGTCGGTGCGGCCAGTAACGAGCACGCAGGCGGTACGCCGGGCCTGAATCCTGAGTACCATCAGTTTCACCGAGTAAAGGGGGGATTCCTCTCCGTACATGTGTTCCGCGAAGGCGACAAACCGCGAGCTACGTTTGAACACCGCGACATTGACGGGGCTGTGGTCTACAGTTACACGTTCAAACAGCAGTAACACTTGGCAGTCGCACGTCGATGCCAGCTCTATCGAATCCAGCAGATTAACAACATGAAGTCTCTTCTTTCGCTTTCTTTCATTCTGGTTGCAGCAACGCTTACTGCAGCGGAGCCAGAAACTCTTCCTCCACTGCAGGACGGAAAGGCACCGTCCAACTTCAGCGAAATGTGGGCGGGATTTGATCCTCGCGTCGAACCACTGGAGGTCGAGGTCCTGCACGAGTGGGAAGAAGACGGAGTGGTCCTCCGCGTCGTGCGTATTCGCATCGGCGTGTTTAAAGGTAAGGTCGCGAAGCTGGCCGCGATTTATGGCTTTCCGCAATCTGCGAGCGACACTAAAGAACGGCTCCCTGGCCTGCTGCAAGTTCACGGTGGCGGACAATACGCCGATCACAAGGCCTGCCTGACGAATGCCCAGCGAGGTTATGCGACGGTATCCATCGCGTGGGCGGGAAGAATTAGTTCGCCTGAATACCGGGTGACTCCCGCGGAAGTACAGCTGTTCTGGGAGGGCAAGACCGATGACCCCAATTACCGACTGACCACCGACTGGGGTGCCGTTGATGGTTACCATGCCCCCGGACGTAATGCTGGAAATCAGTTTCCCAGTGCAATGCCGGCAGCATGGACGTTGGATGCTGTCGAATCACCGCGCAACAGTGGCTGGTTTCTCTGCGCGCTATCGGCGAGGCGAGCGCTGACATTTCTGGAACAGCAACCGGAAGTCGATCCGCGTCGACTCGGCGTCTACGGACATTCCATGGGAGGCAAGCTGACAGTGCTGACGTCGGTTGATGAGCGGGTCAAAGCCGCCGCTCCCTCCTGCGGCGGAATCAGCGACCGGTACAACAGCAGTCCGCTGTTTAATGCCACGCTGGGAGATGATGTCAGCCTGCGTGAAATCTCCTGTCCGATTTTCTTCCTCAGCCCTTCGAACGATTTCCATGGCCGCATTGGCGATTTGCCCGACGCCGTTCACGAAATCCAGAGCAAAGACTGGCGGGTGACCTGTTCGCCGCATCACAACCATCAGGACACGCCTGAATATGAAGTGGCCACACAGTTGTGGTTCGATCAACATCTCAAAGGGACGTTTTCAGTTCCTCAAGCGCCGCGTGCGAAGTTGCAGTTGGAAACCAACGATGGCGTTCCGCAGCTTGTCGTCAAGCCAGACACGTCTCGCGAAATCCTCTCGATTGACGTCTTCTACACGCAGCACGGAAAACCAAATGAGCAACCGGAGGATCGTGAGGATACGATGCACCGTTTCTGGCATTGTGTTTCGCCCAAGAAGATCAACGGGGAATGGACGGCGGCTTTGCCCCTCACATCAACCGACAAGCCGCTGTGGGTTTACGCCAACGTGCTCTACAAACTCGATGAGCCGATTACTGGCGCCGGGTATTACTACGGAATCTACACGGCGGATTCGTTTAATCTGTCCTCAGTGATGAACGTCGCCTCACCCGATGAACTGCAGGCGGCTAACGTGTCGGCAGCGCAAATGCCTTCGCGACTCATTGAAAACTTCGAGGGAGAATGGCAAAAGGAGTGGTTCTCATATGGGCGCAGTGAATGGTCGCTCATGACACACAAACTGCGGGATGCGACATGGGCCGCACCAGAGGGTGCGCGGCTTGCATTCGATGTGAAGTCGGAATCGCCTAACAAGCTCGTCGTTTTGCTCGACGACTATGCCGCTGTCATTGAACTGAGTGGTGGTTCAGACTGGCAGCATGTGGAACTCACGCTTAACGACATCAGGAACTATGCCGAGGAATCGCTTCCTAATTGGAACAGCGTGCGGCTATTGAAGCTGACCGCTGCGGAGCATCTGCGACCGGCACGAGGACAGCAGGGAGAGTTGCGTGTGGTAGGAGCTCACTGGAAAGGTGAGCCGCCTGTGTTTCAAAATCTTCGCTGGCAGACAGCTGAATAGGGATTCCATTAGGAGGATTTTGGAATGAACCTCGACCGCCAACAAATTGCAGATGACTGGAACCGCCGGGGATTCAGTTGTGAGTTGTGGACCGACCCACCCGGCCAACGCTGGGAAAACTTCACGCATGCCACTGACGAAGTTGTCATTGTGCTGAGTGGCGAAATGGAATTCGAAGTCGAGGGTGTGCTGCATCATCCTGTGCCCGGAGAAGAACTATTCATCCCGGCGCGTGCCGTTCATTCTGCGAGAAACATTGGAAACGAAACGGCGCGCTGGCTGTTTGGATACCATCAGGAGACATGAAGTGAATTCTACAGGTCCAGTTGAGGGGAGAAGTAAAACCCAGAAGTGGGCAGCACTGCTGGCCTTTCTCATTGTCTGCCTGGGAGCTGGCGGACTCGGAGCGTTCGCGACCAAGCCCGAGATTGATGGCTGGTATCGAACCATCGCCAAACCAACTTGGAATCCTCCCAACTGGGTATTCGGACCGGTATGGACGTCACTCTATGTCATGATGGCCGTGGCAGCCTGGCTGGTATGGACAAGCGGCGACCTCAAGAAAACACGTTTGCCGCTCGGTCTGTTTGGACTGCAACTGGTCCTGAACGTGGCCTGGTCCTGGATCTTCTTCAATGCCCATCAAATTGGCTGGGCATTCTGTGAAATCCTCATTCTGTGGGGTTTAATTGCTGCCACCATTTTGTCGTTCTTGCCGCATTCAAAACTGGCAGGATGCCTGATGCTGCCCTATCTCGCGTGGGTGACATTCGCGAGCGTCCTGAATTTCACGCTGTGGAAACTGAATTCTCCGTAAGCTCAATGTCGACAGCGTCGCGACTCGTTTTGCCTTGAGGTATCGGAATGGTAATCTGTACGAAGAAATGACTGGCTTCATCACGATTACTTTGATTGGAACAGAATCGAATGAGAATTAAGCATCTTGCCTTCGGCGCCCTGCTCACGTTGGGGCTGACACTTTCGTCCTGTGCTCCTCAGCAGGATGCACCCGCGACTCCAATTGCCGAAGTAGAAGAAGTGACAGAACCGGTTTCTGATGAAACCGTTAGTAACTCCGAGCCAGCCGAAATGCCCAATGAGGGGGAGAAAACCGTGGAGAGTCATGAAGGTCAGGTCCTGCGGCATGCCGTCTTCTTCAAGTTCAAAGACGATGTTCCGCAGGAGCAAATCGATGAAGTCGTGCAGGCGTTTCGTGACCTGCCCAACAAAATTCCAGAAATCATTGGCTTCCAGTGGGGCGTCAATAACAGCCCCGAAGGCTTCGACGCAGGTTTCACGCACGCGTTTCTGCTGACATTCGCTGACGAAGCCGGACGGGCAGCCTATCTCCCACATGAGGCTCACAAAGCATTTGGGAAGGTACTCAGTGGAAAGAACGACAAAGTGTTCGTCATCGATTACTGGGGAACACCGTACGAGCCGCTCGAAAAGGAATTGAAGCATTGCGTCTTCTTCAAGTTCAAGGAAGATGCCGCACCCGAAGACATTCGCAAAATTGAGGACGGGTTTGCAGAGCTCCGCGGCAAGATTAGTGCGATCAAGGGCTATGAATGGGGTATCAACAACAGCCCCGAAAAGCACGACGCAGGATTCACGCACTGCTTCATGGTGACGTTTGATTCCGAAGAAGGTCGCGACGAATATTTGCCGCACCCCGACCACAAAGCATTTGTCGAGGTGCTCTTGCCACTGCTCGAGGAGCCGCGGGTCATCGACTTCTTGGCCGAAGGACCGCTGACTTTGAGTAATTGAGAAGAGAGTAGATAGTGGGTGGTTGGTAGTGGGTAGGGCGAGCAAGACATGCTCTCCTCCCCGCTTATCAACTCACACCTCGGCGCCGGTGAACAGCGGTTCGATGACTTTGCCAGTGTTGAGCCGGACGGGGCGGTCGATGCGGTCCCGCACCATCGTTTCAGATTCAATTCCCAGCACGTGGTACACCGTCGCTCCCAAATCATTGGGAGAGTAAGCACGCGTTGCCGGATAGCCGCCTTCCGCGTCGGAAGTGCCAATGACCTGTCCGGGAAGTACGCCGGCTCCGGCAAACAGTGCGAAGAAACACGGTCCCCAGTGGTCGCGTCCCGCCTGATTGTTGATTTTCGGCGTCCGACCAAATTCGCCCATCATGACCACCAGTGTGTTGGCGAGTCGTCCCGAGTTTTCCAAGTCATCGAGCAGTGCGGACACACCCTGATCCAGTGGCGGCAATAGTCGATCTTTTAGAGTCGGAAAAATATTACCGTGGTTGTCCCAGTTCTGCACGCGGCCCATGTTTGCCTGGACCACGGGAACATCGGCCTCAATGAGCCGCCGGGCCAATAGCAATGACTGACCATACTGATTGCGCCCATACCGCTCACGAACTTCCGCACTCTCCAGCTTCACGTCGAACGCTCTGCTCAACTGGCTTGATGTGAGCATGTTGAATGCGAGTTCCTGATCGCTTTGCAAACCAGGTGTTTTCGGGACCTCCGTGAATCCGTCCTGCTGACGGTTCACTTCCTGCAGCAATGAGTGACGACTCGACAGCCGGGACTGATCCACCCCGCTGGCCAGTGTGAGGGCGTCTACTCGGAAGTCGTCGGAGTTGGGATCTCCCTTGATTTGCCAGGGATCAAAATTTGGTCCCAGAAAACCCGCATGCTGTCCCGGCCACGTGAGCGGTCCTTCCTGCAGGAACGTCGGCAAATTGACACCGCTGGGAATTCCGTCGGTCCGGGGATGCAAGAACGACAGGGCACTCGAATACGAGGGCCAGTCGTCGCGCGAGGCGACCTTGTCGAAGAATCCACCGGGTTGCTTTCACCGGTCAACACATGGTGTGTCGACATGAGGTGATTGTTGTCGCCGTGTGAAAGACTGCGAACCACTGCATATCGATTCGCCCGTGCCGCCAGTTGGGGCAAATGCTCACAAACTGAGTAGCCGGGATTGCCGTCGAAATCGGCTGGAACTCTCCCGGATTTCCTTGGGAGCCTCCGGCTTCATGTCGAACGTGTCGTGATGACTGCAGGCTCCCGTGAGGAAGACAATCAGCACCTGATTGGCCGGTCTGCTTTCACTTTGTCGCGCCGCGAGTGCGTCCTGACAGTGCAGCTGACATACCGACACCTAATGCGCAAACCCTCCCGCCCGCAATAGATTGCGGCGAGAAAGGTGGAGTTGCGAGGTACTGGCTGCGGTCCATAGGTGAATTACTGAAGAGTGATGGGAAAGTGCCGTTACTCTTGTATCGGCAACTTCAGGGTCAGGCGTTTTCCGTTTCGCCAGACAACCGTGTCGAGTTTCTGTCCTGGCAGACACTCGGTCACACCGTATGCCAGCAGGTCGTCCTCGGTCAATAAGTCTGTCCGGCCGTTGACTGAAACCAGGATGTCTCCCTCACGGAAACCGGCATTGCGAGCCGCGGCGTGGGGGCCATATTTACCGGCTGGCAAAGACATGCAAAGCCATTTCCCCGGCACCCACACCTGCCTTCTGTCGGAATTCAGGAGTGGTCGAATCGAGTTTCAGGCCACCGGTCGACATCCGCCGCAGGCCCCAGGAGGACACGCGCCAGGCAATTTCTCCTTCGCGACGCCATCCGTCTTCGAGTGACATTGACAATGTCATGGGCTTGCCAGCCCGGCTGACTTGAGCCTTAACAGTTCCGCCCTCAGGAGCGGTGTTGTGCAGAACCCACTGCACGTCGGCCATGGAAATCATCGGCTGGCTTTGCAGTGCGAGAATGTTATCACCCGCTTTGAATCCTGCCTTGGCCGCAGGAGAAACCTCGGCCACGGCAACAACTTTGGCACACTCTTTCGGATCGAGTGTCAAACCAACAGATTTGGGATGTGGGTAGGGGAACAGAACTTTTTCTGGAATGGGCTTTGCGCTGGGCACGGTAATACTGCCGTTCGGCGTCGCCAATTTGGTGGCAGTGAATGCAGCTTTTGACCACGTCACCCTCGTAGTTGAGTGCGTCAGTGAACTTGTCACGCAGTGCGGGATACTTTTCTGGTGACGAAAACAAAGGCTTGTCGCCCCGCTTCCCAGCCAACTCAGCTTTGTTCCCCGGATATGCCGCATGGATATCCAATCCGCGTTCGAGGGCCTTGGCCATCCCTTTGAGTGAGACGTCCCCCACCCATTCGGTACGATGCGACCGCGTGCCGAACCGACCGTAAATAGTTTTGTCGGCGTTCATCAAAAACACGGCAAAAGACTGGTCGGTGTCGTATTGAAACGTTTCGAGGTCGAGTCCATTCGTCCCCACTACTCGGACGCAGACGTATTCCTTCAGCAGCTTCTGAATGACAGGGTCCTGGTCGACCAGTTCGTCATCCAGCTTCACGCATTCCTCGCAGGGGAGGCAGCGGAGCACGACCAGAATTGGCTTGCCCGATTTCTTCGCCTCGGCAATGGCCCCCGGGATGTCGTTGTACATCCAGAAGCCCTCGGCCTCGACGCGTTCCTTATCTTCCCGAACCTTCTGCTCCCGAGTCTTCTTTTCCTCTGCCTGAAGCATTGCGCCCACGAACAACAACACGACAATAGCGAAACGGCATAACAAGCGCATTGGTCAATCCTGCTGGAAGGAAAGAGGCTTCAAACGTGGCCGAAATGTTAGCAGGAGGCCAACGGGAATGCAGCAGAACAAGCGAGCGAGGCGAGTCTTGAAATGGGAGCAACTCGCCGAATCATTGGGATTCTCCTCGGAATGGAGGAGCCGCCTTTCCGCCACCAATGGACGGCGGAATGTCGGGGACCGGTGGCTCGGGATATCCATTTTGCGACGAGAACTCACGCAGTTGCCGGAACAAAACTTGAACTTCCTCGTGGCATGCGGAATCGCAGGAAACAATCACACAACCTGGATACGTGGAAATGGCGCCTTCGCCGTTGCCGTATTCATACCAACCCCTATCCACTCCAGTCAGGATCGCATCCTCCAGGAAATTCCGATCCTCTCTCAGAGCCTTTGTGAGACCGGCCAAATCATAGTACCGGGTTGAAATATGTCGATCAGCTTGCTCGCGCGGCGCGACGATCAGGGTGGAGTTGTCGATGAACACACCTAACTTGACTCGATTGATATCAACGAGTGCCGTTTCCAGCGTTTCCCGCAAAGTTTTCATTTCACGAAGATGAACCTCCATATCTGGAGAAACTCCTTCGTGACGCAGTCCAATTCGATCCAGGCTGACCGGAATGGGATAATTGTCCTGAAGGTATGTACAAAGCTCATCCAGATCCGACACGTCCTCAAACCCCTTCGCCAAAGGGCCATCTAACACTGTAAGAATCCGTTGATCTTCGGCTGAAACATGCTTGCCTCGCGGTGGAGGTGACGATTTGTCGTGAGTCGTGATCGTGAGTGGGGGGCCTGTGTTGAATTCTCGCAAACCAACCAACAGATCGAGCACTTCGCGATGCTTTCTCTGAGTTTGACGCACAACCAAACCGCCAGGGAAAGAGGCCATGTTGCCTTTTCCATTCCCCAGATGAAGCCAGCCGCGGACGTGTCTCCTTATCAGAAGCTCCATTTCCTCCCACTCGTCCGTGACTTCGGGGGGCAGGTCGCGCAATTCGTAGACCACCGTCTCCATATACACTTCAGCATCGATGTCGGAAGTTATGACCAGCGTTTCATGTTGAATAAAGTATTCGAGTCGTGTCTCCTGGATCGCAAATGCGACGTCCAGTGCTTCTCGCAGCGTAATGCCCGCTGGAAGATTGAACTGAACAGCATCACCGTATCCCAATCCCTCGGCGAGTAACGCTGCTTCATTGATGCGAATGGGAATTCGGTATTCCTTCGAAATCGCCTCGGCAAGTTCGTAGATGTTACCTTTCAATGTGGTGCCCGGTTCAATCTTCGCATCGAGCACATTCTCAATCTTGATCCTTCCTGGCGAGTCCTGACGGTAGTGGTACTTGGCAGGTCGCCGGGGAGCGGTTTCCTCGAGCTGTGCCAGCAGGGTTGGCGAGATGAGAAGTACGGCTGTGAGTGCTGATACGGTTCGAAACATGCTGTGTCCTTAGGTTGGATGAGCGTGGCTAGTCTTGCTGCTTCGAGGTGCCTGCCTAAAAGAAATTGGTATCCGGCGGAGGTTCCCCAAACGAGTCGCCGAAATTCTGGGGCTCAGCTGGTTCTGGAATGACCGGTTTTGGATATCCCTGCTGGGCCGAGAACTCCCGCAGTTGTTGAAATACATTTCGCATTTCCTGGTGTGCCGAATCTGTACCGGTAAACAGCAAGCAGCCTTGGTACTCCGTGACTGCTCCGGGCGGACTGCCAAGGTCGGTATTGAAAAGCCATTTTGCATTTTCAAACACAGGAAACAGGTACGTGGGATCGGACCTCAACTCTTCGATGAGGCCAGCAAGGTCATAAACCTCCAAGTACAGATCCTCGTTTGCCGTGATAATTGACTCGACCGATAGCACTGAGTTCCGAGTAATGAAGTTCAGTTCGAGTCCGCCGACGTCAGAAATCGCATAGCCCAGCGTATTGTTCAGTGTGTTCAGCCGTCGCACACGGACTTCTGTCTCCGGTCCAATTCCCTCGGGGTTAATTGAACGTTCGTTGAGACGCACGTGAAACGGATACGCATTGTCGAGGAATGCACAGAGCTCGCCCACGGTTTTCACCGCTTCGACTCCTTCGGGAGGTGGCCCTGCCAATGCGTCCCGAATTGCCTCCAGTTGCGGCGACTTTCGTTCGCCACGTGGTGTCGGCAAGTCGGAAACAGTAATGGTAAGCGGAGGCCCTGTGTTGAATTCTCGCAGCCGAGTCAGCAAATTGAGAATTTCACGATGGCGCCGCTGAGTCTGACGAATGACCACGCCGCCCGGTATGGACTCAAGAGTACCTTCGCCACTGTTTTGGTCGAGCCAGTAGCCTGTATGAGACTGAATCAGTTCCTCAATTTTACCTGCCGTGCTGAGAACTTCATGTGGCAGATCCCGTAATTCATAGACAACGGTCTCCATGAAATCATCGGCTCGAATCCTTGGCGTTAGTTCCAACACGTCAAAGCGGATGTGGCAGTCAAACTGAATTTCACTTTCCGCAAACACGGTATCCAGTGCCTGCTGCAAGGTGATTCCTGAGGGCAATTCGAACTCGGGCATGCGCTCATCTGAAACCCCTTCGGCCAGCAGCGAAGGTTCATCTACGCCAGTCTCAATATCAAAGTGCTTCCCAAGCGCCTCCATGAGTTGCCAGGGATTCCCCTTCAGCACCACGCCAGGTTCAATGATGGTGTCGAGCGCCTTCTCGATTTTGATGCGCTCAGGCGAGTCCTGACGGTAGTGGTACTTGGCCGGTCGTCGGGGAGCGGTTTCATCGGGCTGTGCGAACAGCGGGGGGATCGCTGTGAAGACAATGGCGAGCAGGGTTGTGGTTCGCAGCATGGGGATTTCCCTCAAACCAGTGGTGTTGTCTGACTTCAGACTAAACCACGTAAACGGCGGGGGCAACGAATTGTCAACTTTTCGGGGGTTGGTTGGAATTCACGCCTCCCGCTGCATTTGCGGCTCGGTTGGATTCTCGCCCTCCCAGGCGGGTGGAAATTCGCATCTGTGCTGATTGGTGGTTGCTGCATCCTTGTCCAATGGGGACTGAGTCAGGACAATGCGGCGCGTGGGGGCAAATCACTTCACAGACTGGAATGTCTGTGCCAACAGGGGGTGATGTGCTCGCGAAGTTTGAAAATTGAGTGACGTAAGGACTCGGTCGGGGACCGAGACGGGAAATGGAACACAACGGCAAACTCTACATCGAAACAGTTGGCTGCCAGATGAATGTGCTGGACAGCGAGCTCGTCGTTGCTGCTTTGCGGCAAAAGGGTTACGAATTGTGTGACGACCCGTTCGAGGCGGACACGGTCATTTTTAATACGTGCAGCGTGCGGGAACTGGCTGAGCACAAAACCTACAGCTCCGTGGGTCGACTGAAGCACAAGAAACGGAACCGACCGCATCAGGTGATTGGTCTCATGGGCTGCATGGCCCAGAAAGATCAGGAACTGGTCTTCAAGAAGGCACCGCACGTCGACTTGGTGGTCGGAACCGGGCAACTGGCCGAAATTCCGATGCTGGTCGACGAAGTCCGCCGCACCCGGGAAAAGCAGCTGGCTGTTTCGCTGGGACGGCGGGATGGTTCTCGCACCGAAGTTGCCGACAGTTTCACCAGCTTCGATCCTCTCCGCGACGCGTCCATGCGGCCCTCCCCCTGGCAGGCGTATGTCCGGATTATGATTGGGTGCGACAAATTTTGTACGTATTGCGTCGTCCCCACCACACGCGGCCCGGAGCAGTCACGTTCGCCGAAGGATATCGAGAGAGAAGTTCGCCTGCTGGCGGATCAGGGCGTGAAGGAAATTACGCTCCTTGGACAGACCGTGAACAGCTACCGGCACGAGGAAGACGGCCAGACGCACCGGCTCTCCGATTTGCTCCGTCGGATTCACGACGTCGAAGGTATTCTGCGGATCAAATTCGTCACGAATTTTCCGAAAGACATGTCGACCGAACTTTTGGAGACCATTCGGGACCTTCCCAAAGTCGCCCGCTACCTGCACGTGCCCTTGCAGGCCGGATGTGACGACGTCTTAAAACGGATGAAGCGCGGTTACACCGTAGCTGACTATCGCGAGATGATGGACCGCATTCGGCAAATCCTGCCGGACTGTGCCGTGTCGAGCGACTTCATTGTCGGATTCTGCGGCGAGTCGGAGGAGTCATTCCAGGCCAGCATGGATTCAGTCCGGGAGCATCGGTTCAAGAACAGCTTCATTTTCAAATACAGCCCGCGTCCTGGGACGAAGGCGTACGAGAACTTCGAAGACGACATTCCAGACGACGTCAAAAAGCGTCGTAACAACGAATTGCTGGCTCTGCAGAACCAAATAAGTCAGGAGGACAACCAGGCCTTCGTTGGCCGCCGGGTGGAGGTTCTGGTCGAAGGACCGAGTAAGCACGCCGCGAAAAGTACGGTGCCCGATCTCCCCGGCTGGCACGATGGCTCAGGGGCCAGCGAAAACTCGTCAAACGAGCAGTTGGTCGAACTCGACGCCCCTGCAGCCGCCCCTCGAACGGAAGCAATTCAGCTTGTGGGACGAACGTTGTGTGACCGTATTGTCGTGTTTGATGGCAATCCCCGACTGGCTGGGCACTTGGCGGAAATTGAAATCCACGAGGCGCTGCCCACGACTCTGGTGGGGAGTATTGTCACGCAGCACGTTCAGGGCGATCCCCTGCAGCTCCTGCCAATTGTCGAGTAAACCGCAGTGCGGTTGTTCTCGCTCATCGCTCGCCGGTAACGGCATTCCTCGCCGGTTGGTCGTTGCAACCAACGTCCTGTCGGCAACTTCTGCGTACCAGTCGCTGCGTTCGGGTGAAATTCGGCCTCGGCGCTGGACTTCTTAACACAGTTCCCGATATCAATCCGGCCCCTTCACGTTTCCCATCTCGATCATTTCCAACGTCAAGCAACATCCCTTTCAGTCCAACGGAATCGTATTGATCTTTCCCTCCAGGGAATGAGCTTTGTGTTCTCTGTTCTGGCGGCAATGGCTCTGAGCCATTGGTTGTGGCGTCGGCATACCGTGAGTGAGTATCACGTGGTGGATTCAATTGAATGACAACTGACAGCTTGCGACTTGGCAGTTCCCATGATGTGGGCCCTACCAATTGGCAAGGGAGGAGTGCTGCGATTTCCTGAAAACTCGGGAGGTCGTGAAGAATTGCTGGAGGCATGGTTTCACGGAATCCGATGGTGAAGAGACCGGTGATTCCGTACCAGCTCAGCATGCCTGCTTGCAGGTAAAGAATGAATTTGAGAGAGGATTCTCTTCTCCCAAATTCGAGTTGAACACAGTGACGAAGTGACCGGCCCACGCTCGGTCAACGACAGCAGTGGCCACGGAGGAATGCATGACCACGAAGGTCAATGGTGATATTCAAGCGACCTGGACTGCCTTCAAGCAGGACCAGTCGAATCAAGAGCTCAGGAATCGCCTCATCGAAAGATACTTTCCCCTCGTTCGCTTCAATGCCGAACGCGTGTGGGCGAAGTTGCCAGATGGCGTCGATTTGAACGACCTCATTTCCGCAGGCGTATTCGGCCTAATGGACGCAATCGAAGCGTTCGACATGGAACGAGGCGTGAAATTTGAAACCTACTGTGTGCCGCGAATCCGCGGTGCGATGCTGGACGAGCTTCGCACCATGGACTGGGTACCACGCCTGGTTCGCAGCAAGGCGAGCAAGCTGGAAGCAGCACGGAAACAGGTGGAAGCGTCAGTTGGACGGCCACCGACTGACCGGGAACTCGCCGACAAAATGGAAATGAGTCTCGACGAGTTCGAGAAAATGAAGTCGGAAGCCAGTGCCGTGGGACTCGTCAGTCTCAACAAAAAGTGGTACGAAACTGACAGCTCCAAAGATGTTCGCGAAGTGGACATCGTGGAAGACCAGAAGGGCGAAGACCCCACCTTCGGCATTCAGAAGCGTGATGTCATGCGACTGGTGACCAAGGGGCTGAATCGCAACGAGCGGCTCATCATCATTCTGTATTACTACGAAGAACTGACGATGAAGGAAATCGGCCAGACTCTGGGCCTTTCCGAAAGCCGCGTCAGCCAAATGCACTCGAGCATTGTGGGACGTTTGAAAGATCAACTCAAACGTCGTCGCCCTGAGTTCGCTTAGCGACTGACAGCTCATCCTGACTTACGAAGCCGCCTACGAGTCGTCTCTGACTCCGGGCGGTTTTTTGCTGCGCGTATGGGCCAGGGGGCAGTACTGAAGGGCATTGCTTGTTCTGCGGCGGCCGGGCGAAGACAGTCGTGGGAGCGAATCTGTCGGCATTTGTGAGAGTCTGCCGAGGCACGTGAGCCGTTCAATTGCCATGATAATGAACGCGTCGTTCGATGTTGCTAGACTCGGGACCCAGTTTGCAAGCGCAGATGTACTCAAATCGCAGGTCTAAGAGGCGATGGCATGATTCAGAAGCATAACTCAATTCTCACCGGCGTTTGCCTGGCAGCAATTCTGACTGCCTCTCAAGGTTCAGAAGCAAAGGCAGACCCGCTCAAATGGCCGGGCGGAGCTGAAGCTCGCATTAAAGCGATTTATGAGCGAGGAGAGTTTCGAGGTCGTTCGTTCAATGCGGATTGGCTGCCTGACAGTTCCGGTTACGTTGTTCGTGAAGAGGGCTCCGATGCCCAGCCTGCACGAACAGTGCGGTACGACGTCCAAACTGGGGAAGCCACCGAACTCACGGGTGATGATTCCATCAGCAGCCACCCCAATCCTCGGCTCTCACCAGATGGTAACTTCATAGCGGAAGGTGGGCGGGAGAGCTTGTCGATTCGGAATGTCGATACCGGTGAAACAACTCCGCTCATTCTGCGTCTGCTCAAGCAAGATGTCTTTATCCGCGATCCCGTCTGGAGTCCTGACGGAAAACAGCTTCTGTTCGTCGAGTCCAATGAAACGAAGCTGCGCAAGCGGTCCGTCCTGTTGCCGACCGACCCCACATATCCCGAAGTGGAAGAGCATCGCTTCGCCCGAGTTGGTGGAGACATTGCGAAACTGCGTGTGGGTGTTATTGACGTCGAAACGAAGCAGGTGACCTGGTTGCCCTTTGCGTCAGATGAGGAAGACCTTTATCTGGGACAAGTTGAGTGGGCCGGGAATTCGTCGGAAGTGCTCATCGAAAAACTGAGCCGCTTTCGAGACGTGCGTGAGTTTCTCCTCGTGAATATTGACACGCAAGATGTGAAGCAAATTTATCGCGAACAGAACGAGGCTTGGGCCATCAGCAGTCAGGGAAAGAACCTTGGACTGATTTGGGTGGAAGAGGGGACGTCGTTTCTCGTCATCAGCGAACAGGATGGATGGCGTCACGCACGGCGTTATTCACGTGACGGTGAAAAACTCTGTCTGCTAACGCAGGGTGACTATGACATCATCGACCGGGCTGCGGTCGACGAAGCGGGAGGCTGGTTCTATTTTTATGCCTCGCCGGATAATGGGACGCAGAGTTATCTGCATCGCGTGCCTCTCGATGGATCGGGGACGCTGGAACGCGTTTCGCCAGAGAATCAGCCAGGAACTCATGAGTACGTCTTCTCTCCCGACGCGAAATGGGCCTTTCACACGTACTCCACAATCGACACGCCACCGGTCATTGATCTGGTGGAAGTCGCGGGGCACCGCGTCGTGCGGGTGCTGGAAGAAAACGCTGAACTTGTCGCGCGGGCGAAGAATGTCATTTCGCATCCAACCGAATTCCTGCAGCTCGATATTGGTGATGGCGTGGCGATGGACGCTCTACTGATGCGGCCGCGTGAGTTTGACGCGTCCAAGAAGTACCCCGTGTTTGTGTACGTGTATGGCGAGCCGCATGGACAGACGGTGCTCGACAAGTGGGGCGCCGGGCAGGTTGATTTTCATCGAGTCATTGCCGACTTAGGGTACGTCGTTGTTTCGATTGATAACCGCGGTACTCCGGCACCGAAAGGTGCCGCATGGCGCCGTGCCATTTTCGGCAGTCTGGGACCACTCTCCACGGAAGATCAGGCGGCGGGCCTGAAGGAACTCGCCCGGCAACGTCCGTTCGTTGATTTGTCACGAGTCGCCATTTGGGGATGGAGCGGCGGTGGTTCCAACACGCTCAACGCCATGTTCCGCAAGCCGGGCGTCTACCACGTGGGCATTGCCATCGTACCGAAACCGCAGCCGCACTTGTACAACGCCTGGTTCCAGGAAATCTACATGCGCACGCGCGAAGTGAATGCGGAAGGATACGAGCGTTCAGCCCCGCTGAATTTCGCCGACGGCCTGCAGGGCAAACTCCTCATGGTCACCGGCTCCGGTGAAACGAATACGCACATGCAAATCATCGAGGGATTGGTCGACCGGCTCATCGAACTGGGAAAACCGTTCGATTACATGGTGTATCCCAACCGCAACCACGGCCTCCGCGAAGGCCCGGGCAGCCTCGTCCACGTCAGAATGCTCATCGCCCGCTACCTCGTCGAAAACCTGCCACGCGGTCCACAGTGAGTCGGGTGAAAGAGTGCGACTTAACCCGCTGGATTGATTGGGCCAATAGTCAGTTCGTAGAGGCTGATGCCAAATACAAACAGGCACATCAGGCCAAGCAAAATACCGCCAAGCATCAGAATGTAACCCTTCAGGACTGCCCCTCCGCCATGAATCTTGCCGTCATCGCCAGCGAAGAGCCGTTCGAGTCCGGCAGCCTTCGCTGACCTAGTCTTGATTGCATGTCGTCCACCCAGCACCATCGCGACGGACAATGCTGCCCCAAGGAGTGAGACGAAGAGTGCGGTTAACGGAGAAGCTTTCGCAAGCAAAATAGCCATTGTCATTTTCCAACCTTTCAAATGGATGAAAACCGCGGTAGCCGAGCGATGGCCACCTCTTTGGAACACCAAAAACGAGTCAATCACTGCTCCGATTGACCGACTTATTATGCGAATTTTCGGCGGGCTTCTGAATTGCTTCGGCAATCACCTGGGCAATGGCTGCATAGCCTTCTTTGTTGGGATGAACCCCGTCTTTGGGAGTAAACAACTCCGGCTTGTCGACGAATGGCGTGTGCAAATCGATGAAGCCGGTTGCCTGCTCCTTTGACAATTCTTGAATTGTGTCAATCAACTCATCGAGCCGGGGCATACGCGCCGTCAAGTCCTTTTGCCGGGCTCCGGTCACGCCAGGAGTTTCCAGTACCATTGGTGTCGGTGCACACAGCCAGATTTGCGGCTCGGACGGCAGTGCCCGCAATTCCTTGATCAGGTCGCGGTAGTCACCTGCAAAATCCTCGCGGTGATCCCAACATTTGCGTGGAGCACCACAAGTGTCATTCACACCCAAGTTGATGATGACCACGTCGGGATTCAATTGCTGTGCCTTAATCTGGGCAAGCGTGGTCCAGACATTCGGCCTCCCCTTACGGATGAGCGTACAACTTCCGACACCACAGTTCGTCACCGCATACCCCTCGCCCAACAGCACCTGTAACTGCGCCGGATACGATTCCTTCTCAGGCGCATCCGTCCTCGCCCCCGCGGTAATGCTGTCGCCGATACAGATGACACGAATGGGTTGAGAGATCTTGGCGGGGTCAGCCGCTCGCAGAGTTACCGATGACGCAGCCAGCAGAAGGGCAACCGCCAACCGCAGATGAAATTGAATGTTCATATGATGGAAACGTCGTATGACGAATTGTCAGATCGAAGCATTGTCGGTTTAACGCGACACGTGGCCAGGGTCAAGCTGTGGAACAAGTCAGCCGTGCCACAGGCCGAAAGAGACAGTAGGGGCTCGATGAATCTTCATGGCCTCATCAATGACAGCACCAGTGATGTCATACCATAGTCCCCTCCGCGATCCCCGCGCCTCCGCGTGAGATGACTCTGAACCACTACGCGATTCGTAAGATGATCCCAAATGAGACTCACGCGGTGGCGCGGAGACACGGAGAGTTCTGACGGCTTTGGCGTGCTGGTTTTGGTTCATTCCCATGAAACGCCGAACGAAACAGGACCGCCAATTAGAATTCGCCCAACCCGGATGGACTTGTTAAGCTTCGCTTGGTTTCGGAACTGCCTTGATGATACTCAGTGCGTCGTCTGGTGCGTTGATTTGAGGATGATCTGAAATGTAGCGTACTGGAATCTCGTCTCCGGACTCGATTCCGTAAAACGCAGATTCCGTAGCCGCGAATTCTCCCGTGACGGATGTACCATCGCGTGTGCAAAACTTGTATTTGATCAGCATTGGGCAGTCACCGAATCCAGCGTCGTCAGAAAACTGTTTGAGTGTGACAGATGCAATGGCACGTTCGCCGCATCGAAGCGCTGGGCGGTAGTCCGTGGTGATCAACCCACAAAATCGCGTTACAATGCCGCCGTTGTGCTTCATGTCTTATGTGAGTAGTTGTAGCGGGGGTTGAAGTGTACCTCGCTGGACGCGCAGTTTCGGATTGGTGCGCCGCACCCTACGGCGTCTTCGATTCATCGCATCGTACTGTGGCATCGACGAATGGATCTGAAGTGGAGAGTTCGCCTGTGGGAGTTTCGTAGTAGAGCCGCCCATTGATGGAATAGACATTCGGCACACCCAGACGCCGACTCTCGTTTTGAGCGTCGTTAACCGCAATGCTTCCCAGCCGAACGAGTTCGTCGATCGTGGCGTATTTTTCGGCCGTCAAACTCGGTTTTCTATTCATTCGACGATTCCACCCTTGTCAAAAACGTTGCGTGGAGAGTTGCATCGCGAACGGTCAACTCTGGTCCCGACCCAACCGACACATCCTGTATCCCGCTTCCTCCATTGTACAGCACAACCCAACTATCGGCCAATTCACGATAAAGCGTCCAGAAGTTTCTGATGCTGCGATGGTAGCGACGTCGGATATCTGCCTCAGGAACATCGTGACCGCCCTTGCGAACACGCTCGGCGACGCGTGCAACACAAGCGTCGACCGAATCAACGAAAACAAAGACGATCGTGACCTCGTAGCCGCATTTGCATGCTTCAATAATGTGATTGCGAAATGATCGGCCCGATAACGTCGATTCCACCACGCAAGAAAGTCTGTTCGCAATCGCACTGTTGAAGGACCGAATGAAATGCTTCCCCGCCTCAATTCGCGCGGCAGTGGGATCGTCAGGATTAAGCGACGCAGCGATCGCGTCAGCGCCAATGTACCCCATTCCTTCTGCGTCCGCATATTGCATGGCGACAGTTGTTTTGCCGGAGCCGTTTGGCCCGCCGACAACCAGCAATTGTGGTTTGTCAGTCAATCAGGGCTCCATTCATTTGACGTAAAAGTAATTGATAGGGTGCGTTGAAACGCACGTCGATGCACTCACAGTTCCGGCTACGGCTACTGGAACAATCCATCGTAAAGCTCTCCCGTTGCGAGGGCGGACAAAAGCGCACGCTGGTCAGGTGACACCAGCAAGCCTGGATTGTATCCATGTTCATCTGGGCCAGAATTAATATCGTCCAATCTGCGTTGTGCTGCCTGTGATAGCGACTTTCGTTCGGCATCAGAGAGCGGGCTAATATGGTCAGACAGCGACTCTTGAAGGCGAACTTGGTAGTCAGCATCGATCAAATCTCCTTCAGAGAACATGATCGTCAGCAGGTAGTCAACGACGATTTCAGCGAGTCCGTTCATCTCGGTTCCTAGCAATGCAATACGCACATTCTTCAAGGTCTGAACGAATTGTTTGACAGAAGGGATTTCTGTGAAACAGGTTTCCGTTTTCCGTGCCACGGTCCAATGCCCATGAGGCTTTCTCGTGTAGAATTAAAACAGTCGTTTATGGGTATCACATCAACAGACGCCGGTCAATCAGATTGATGACGCAGTCAGTAGTGAACTATGGCCCGCTGTCCGTCACCGCATGCCATGCCGCCAAAGCATCGGTGACCGCTTGGACGTCGTGGACTCGGACAATGGCGGCGCCGTTTTGGGCGACGGCGATGGCGACTCCGATGGTGCCGGCGAGGCGTTCTTCGACTTCGCGGCCGAGGATGGACTTGAGGAACCGCTTGCGGGAGTGGCCGATGAGAACGGGGCGGCCCGTCGCGCAGAGGGTGTCGAGGTGGCGGAGCAGGTCGAGGTTGTGGGCGGAGGTTTTGCCGAATCCTATTCCGGGGTCGAGTACAATCCGTTCGGGGGCGACTCCTGCGGCAGTGAAGACTGCCATACGTTCGAGAAGATGATCACGCACCTCCTGGACGACGTCATCGTATTGGGGGTTCTCCTGCATGGTTTGGGGAGTCCCCAGCATGTGCATCAGAATGACGCCGCAATTGGAATTGGCACACACGGTGGCCATGTCGGGGTCGAACAATCCGGCACTGACGTCGTTCACAATGGCTGCTCCAGCCTGCACTGCCTCGGCGGCCACGCGGCTTTTCATGGTGTCGATGGAGAGCGGCACATCGACTTCTTTGGCCAGACGTTCAATGACCGGAATGACGCGGCCGAGTTCCTCTTCGACTGACACCGGAGTCGCACCGGGGCGGGTCGACTCACCACCAATGTCGATGAACCCCGCTCCCTGCGATTGCATTTCGACGCCGTGTCGGACAGCGCGGTCCACGTCGTTCCAGGTTCCTCCATCAGAAAAACTGTCAGGCGTGACGTTGAGAATGCCCATGACGGCAGGGACCGGTCCGGGATTCCATACCCCGCCAGGAAGTTGCCAGACGACCGATTCCTCACGCATTGAATTGTTCCGAGTTTCTACGATGATGTACTTGCTGATGTGGAGTTCTGGACGAGCTGCAGATTCAAAGCCATTTTGACCACCATGCATTGGCAGTCAAATCACAGACAGGAATGTCTGTGCCACCGGGTTTTGAAATAGCCTGCAATGGAGATTATTCATTATCTTGTAGGGTGTGTGGAGCAAGTCACCGGTTTATGGTGGGTTGCGTCCGTCATTTGTCCTTCGCAACAGCACCGTCTCGATTTGTTGCTGGATGACTTGCGTAACGCACCTTCCCTTTTTTCACGGACTTCACCCACCCTACGAAGAAGTCACAGCAGAATATCGTTTCCTGAAGATTCTTGCTTAACGGACGCCCAGATTGAACCTCGCCGAAAAAGAAACTGAACTGCTCAGCATTCTGCGCGACATGCGGAAGGTTGCCGTCGCGTTCTCTGGCGGCGTGGACAGTGCCGTTGTCGCCAAGGCAGCTTACCTCGCGCTCGGTGAAAATGCGGTGGCCGTGACTGCTGCGAGCGACAGTCTGGCGGAAGGAGAGTTGGAGCAGGCGGGGAGCATCGCAGAGCAAATTGGAATTCGACATGTCGTCGTGGCGACGCGGGAATTCAGTGATCCCGGCTACATCCAGAACGCGGGCGATCGTTGCTTTTACTGCAAATCGAAACTGTACACCGAAATCAAACAGATTCAGCAGGAGCTGGGCTTTGAAGTCATTTGCAACGGCGCCAACGCCGACGACGTGGGAGACCATCGTCCCGGCATGATCGCCGCGAAGGACTTTGCTGTCCGCAGTCCGCTCATCGAATCAGGTTTCACCAAACAAGATGTGCGTGAACTGGCGAAGGACTGGGAGTTGCCGGTGTGGGACAAACCAGCCACGCCGTGTCTTTCCAGTCGCATTGCTTACGGTGTAGAAGTCACATCAGAACGCGTGCGACGTATCGACCTTGCGGAACAGTTCCTGCGTTCACAGTTTGGCATTCGGGAACTGCGAGTACGAATGGAAGCGAACGACCTCGCCCGTATTGAATTGCCGCGCGAGGTGTTGGGGGCGATCCTGCATGGGGATGTACTGCAGGAAGTCGTGACGCAGATGAAATCACTCGGATTTCGCTACGTGACGGTCGACCTGGAGGGATTCCGGTCCGGCAGCATGAACGATGCACTGCCCCGGATACAACTGCAGCAACTGCCATCGAAATGACAGTTGCTGCGTGAAATTCAAATTGCGAGTGGCTTACGCTATTTCAGGAACTCGCCTGCTTCGTCCATGAATTCTGGATAGAGCGTCCGCATGGTGCCGACGGCTTCCGCCAGTGGGACGGAAACAATGTGCAGGCCGCGGAGTGCGACCATTTTGCCGAAGTCCTTCTTGATGGCGAGACGAGCGGCGTGGATGCCGAGACGTGTGCCGAGGACCCGGTCGTAAGCACTGGGTGATCCACCGCGTTGCAGGTGACCGAGGGTGACGTCGCGGGTTTCGATCCCTGTTTTGTCCTGAATGATTTTTGCAACCCGGGTACCAATGCCACCCAGTTTGACGTGGCCGAAGTCATCGATTTCGGCATCCTTGGTGACGAGGTCCTGACCCTTCAGTTGGGCACCTTCGCTCACCATGACAATCCCGTACTTCTTGCCTTGTTCACGACGACGCTTCAGCAAGTCGCAAATGGCATCGAGGTCGGCGGCTTGTTCGGGAACGAGGATGGCGTCGGCGGAGCAGGCGATCCCTGAGAAGCAGGTAATCCAGCCTGCGTGGCGTCCCATGACTTCCACGACAATGACGCGACGGTGCGATTCGGCAGTCGTCCGCAGTTTGTCGACGGCGTCCATGACGGTGTTCAGACAGGTGTCGAAGCCGAAGGTGAAATCTGTCGAACTGAGGTCGTTATCAATGGTTTTCGGGCAGCCAATGGTCGGCAGGTTGTAATCTGAGTACAGCTTGCTGGCGACGCCGAGGGTGTCATCACCACCAATGGCGACGAGCGCATCGAGTTTAAGGGCGTGGAACGTGTCGACCACTTTCTGAACAAGCGATTCGTCTTTGTACGGGTTGGTCCGTGACGAACCGAGAATGGTACCGCCGAGCGGGAGGATTTCGTCGGTTTCCATGGGGTTGAGCGCGACGAAGTTACCTTCAATGGCTCCCCGCCAGCCTTCCAGCAGCCCAATGGTCTCGCCGCCGTTGTTGGCGACAGTCCGAACCAGTCCACGAATCACAGCGTTGAGGGCAGGGCAGTCGCCCCCACCTGTCAGGCAGGCAACCTTCATGAGAAACTCCAGAAGTTCAATTCTTCAAATACTCGATTGACGTTTTCGAGCGGCGCATCGTAAAGCGTGGCACGGGGTGACATCAAGCGAGCGGCAAACACATGTGCGGATGTCGATGGGTGGCGAGGGTTTAGGACGCTTTTAACGAAGGATTGAACGTTTCCTGACATCAGATATACTGCTGAATTGGCCTTTGGGGCCCTCGCAATTTTTGCGCTCCAATTTTGGTCGCTTCCTCGCGGGATGACCGCAACAAACGTAGCTTAACTGACATGCCAATACAGACCTACGACTTTTCCGGATCACTCAATTCCACCAATGCCATTACGCAGGACGAACTGCGTCAAATGGTTGGCTCCGCCATTGGGGCCGGTGCTGGCGAGTTTCGTCGCGCCGTTGAGGACGTGGCTCAAGAGGCAGAACAGAACCCCGGCCTGAAGGTGCGAGCTGGAATTGGCCTGTTCTTCCTGGGACAGTCAGTCCGTGCGATTGACACCCTCAAGGGGTGCAAAGAAGGCATTGGACGCTTCTACCGTGCCCAAGCCCTTTCGACGTCCCGCAACTATGAAGAAGCGGCCGACGAATTCGAACAGGCCGGCAAGCTGGGGTTTAATCCCACCGAGTGCACCCTGCGTCGTGCCGGTGAATTGCGAAAGCTCGGTCGTCTGGAAGATGCCGAAGCACTTGTTCGCAGCACCGGGGCTGAAGGGGCTCGGCTCGCCGAATATTCCTACCAGATGGGATGCATTCTGGCTGATCGTGGTGACACCATTGGGGCCATTGAGTACATCGAACGTGCTGTCGACATGGACCCGCATCACCAGCGGGCGTTGTTCTCACTCGCCATTCAAAACAGCCGTCACGGCGACGATGACGAAGCGATTCAACTGTACGAACGCTGCCTGGCACGTCCACCTTACTATGTTGGTGCTCTGCTCAACCTCGGCCTGCTGTACGAAGACAAAGAGAACTATTCGGCCGCTCAATACTGTTTTGAACGCGTGTTGAAGTACGACCCAGGCAACGAGCGTGCGGTCCTGTACCTGAAGGACATCGAAGCGACCAGCGACATGTACGTCGACGAGGAGTCGGTGAAGAATCAACAACGGATGGAGCAGTTGCTCAACCGTCCGGTTACCGATTTCGAATTGTCAGTGCGTAGCCGCAATTGTCTCGCGACCATGGGTATTCGGACCCTCGGTGACCTCACCCGAATCAGCGAGCAGGAACTGCTGTCTGGCAAGAACTTTGGTGAGACCTCGCTGACGGAAGTTCGCGAACTCATGTCAGCTCACGAGCTTTCCGTGGGAATGCATCTCCACGAGAAGCAGCGTGACACGGGCATCGACTTCCGTGAACTTTCGCCTGAAGAGCAAGCTGTGCTGTCGACTCCAATCAGCGATATGAATCTTTCGGTTCGGAGCCGGAAATGTATGTCGCGTTCGCAGTTGGCGACCATTGGCGAACTCATTCAGCGTACGCCAGACGAACTTCTCGCCGCCAAGAACTTCGGCGTGACTTCGCTTAACGAAATCCGAGCCAAGCTTTCGGAACTCGGCCTGAAGTTGCGTAACGACTAGTTTGAATTCTCAGGGACGCCGCAATGCGGCGTCCCTTTTTTATGCGCGTAAGCATGTCAGGAGGCGGCGGATGCTGTTTGAGCGGTCAAACATTGAGTGGACCGACAACTCACGGCATCCCACAGACGACGATTGCGCGGCGGCAATTCGTTTACTCTCACGTAAGCTTCCCATGCTGCCGCGAGCCGCTGTGGTGTTGGGGTCTGGGCTGGGCAAATTCGTCAACGCTCTGCGTCCCATTTGTACGCTGTCCTATTCCGACATCCCGGGATTTCCAGTGCCGACCGCTACGGGACATGCTGGCAAGCTGCACTTGGTCGACTTGTTGGGACTCCCGGTCGCGGTGTTGCAGGGGCGGTGTCATCGATACGAAGGTCATTCGAGTCCAGATGTCACACGTGTCGTGCGGACCATGCTGAACCTCGGAATCGAACAACTCATTGTCTCCTGTGCGGCTGGCGGGCTGAATCCCCGATTTCGCGCCGGAGACATTATGCTGTTTGACAGTCACATCGACTTTCTTGGCGCACACTGTTCGCAAAACGGTCCCGTCCTGCATGAACTGTATCCGAGCAACACCGTGCGTCATGTTGAAAGGGTCGCGCTCGACGAACAAATTCTGCTGCGACGCGGAACGTACATCGCAGTTCCTGGACCAAATTACGAAACACGGGCCGAGTTGCGTTTCCTGCGTTCCATTGGCGGAGACGCAATCGGCATGTCGAGCATTCCGGAACTTCTGGAGGCGCGTCGACGTGGAATAAACGCAATTGGACTGGCCGCAATCACAAACGAGTGTCGCCCTGACGCTCCGGAAACAGCCTCGGCGGAGGCAGTCATTGCAGAAGCGGAAGCGGCGGAACCGCGGTTTCGCAAGCTTGTATTGAGTTTGCTTGCCCGCATGGCTACGGTCGATTCAGCCGTCAAACCGAAACGGTTCTCCCTCAACTCGGAGGCCACGCCTCCAGCCGATATTCCACAAGATGCCGAGTGAGGCCATGGTCATCACCAGACTGGACCCGCCATAACTCAGTAGTGGCAGAGTCAACCCAGTAATGGGAGCGAGTCCCACCGTCATGGCGGTGTTGATGAGACACTGCGTGCCGAGCATCGCCACAATTCCGGTCGCCACCAGTCGACCGAACGGCTCGTGCGTCCGAAACGCAATGAGAATTCCCTGCAGAATGAGAGCCGCGTAAAGAACCAATACGGCCAGCGAACCGCCGACTCCCCAGCGTTCACCAATGAGGCACAGCACAAAGTCGGTCCGTGCCGCTGGCAGTCGATAGGCCGCAGGGTCGGCGACGCTTTCACCGGAGAACTGACTTCCCCACGCTCCGCCGAGTGCGAGCATTTGCTTGGACTGGTTCAGGTGATAGCCATCACCACTTCTGTTGGCACCTTCATCTGCCTGCTGGAAGACGGCTGTCACTCGCGACTTCTGTTCCACACTCATCACCGACCAGAGTGCGGGCAGCAGGCAGAGTCCCAAACCAATTGCTAATCCCATGTGCGAGAGCCGTGCACCTGCTGCTACGAGAATTGCAAAGAGGACCGGAAAGAAGAGCAGCGATGTACCAAGGTCTGGTTCGCGCAGAATCAGGACCACGGGAATAGCGGTGACGAGCAACGGGCCACCCAGGCCAATGAGGGTGCGTTGATTCCGCTCGAACAGAAAGTGACGCGACAGCAGGAAAATGGTTGCCAGTTTGGCAATTTCGGAGGGCTGCATATCAATGGGGCCCAGCGGAATCCAGCGGCGCGAACCATTTCGCGGCGGGAAGAAGTAGACAGCCACCAGCAATGCCAGAATGATGACGAACAGCGGAACCGCGAGGCGGCGCCATTCGCGATACGGAAACGCAATTGCGGCAGCGGCCACGGGGAGTGAAATAATGCCCCACAGCAGTTGTCGTCCCGCCAGAGTTCCGTCGCCTGCGAGCTCGTCGCCCCGGGCAATGCCCGAAACCCCCAGCAGAAACAACAGCAGCACAGTGGGAGGCAGACACCAGAGCGGCGCATCTACCCAGCGAAATCCGTGCAATAACCGACCTGGTTTCATGCACGAATCCTACAATGTTTCCCGAAACCGCTCATCCGAGAAAGTCGTCGAAGGCCGACTCGTGGAAGCCAATCAGGAATGTGGTCCCCACCCGAATTGCCGGAGCACGCAGCTTTCCGCTCGGGCCAATGGCGATGTCCTGAATCATGTCATCTGTCACCGACTTGTCGGTCAGCTTCAGGTCAACAATGCGTTTTCCTTTCACGCCAACCAGTCGTTTCGATTTGCGAATGAGCTGAACCGCTTCATCTGCCTCAAAACGCACCTTGTTCGCGATGACGACTTCATTCGACTCGACGCCGCGTGCATCCAGCAATGCCCGCATTTTTGTGCAGGAGCTGCAGTTCTTGCGGTGATAGTACCAGTCCACGCTTTTTGACATCGTTCGTTCTTCCTGAAGTTTGCTGAGCAACCAGCTCCGACGAAGAATAGTGGGCGACGTGCGGGGTCACAATCATGCCCCTCCAATGAGACTATTCGCGACACGCGGCGCGCGGATGTGCACGCCCTGATTGTTTGAATTCGTCTGTGCCTGTGGGCCGGGCTGTTGGAGTTGCATCGTGACGGTTGCATCAATTGAGTGGCTGTATCGATCTCAACAGTCTTGATCGCAAAATCGTTCGTAAGATGGCAAATTTCGACGACTTTTCGGGTAAAGCATAGTCCACGTGGCGTGCGGATTGCTGGCTGTTAGACTGAATTTGGGTCATTCGTGCTCAATTCTGCACAATCTGTATCAACCGGGTTCCGATTCAGCGGTCATGGAATAAACGATGGCAAAGAAGCGCTCCACTTCAACGAAAACGGCAACCACACGAACCAAAGCGGCAACCACACGCAAGCGGACTGGCTCTCCCAAGTCGAATGGGGCAGTCCGCAAAGTCTCGCAGGGTGACATCTCTCCTTCGCAGACGAAGGTGGGCATTGAGCGACACGAGGTCACGGAGTCGACTAAGGCGGCGCGGGAAGCCAAGGTCAATGCCGTCAAAGACATCATTGGAGCAGTCCCTCCACACGATGTGCATACACTGGCGGACGTGATGCAGGCCATTATGGACGGCACTTCGTCCGATGACGCCGCCGTGCTGCGGGCGGCACTTCTGGGAAAACCCGAGGCCGTTCCCGATCGACCTGTTCCTTCACGTGATGACGAACTCTCCGACGGCTGGCGTGAAGGAGAGTATCCTTACAAGAACCTGATGAGTCGTAAGGCCTATGAAAAGCAGAAGTATCGTCTGCAGGTTGAACTGTTGAAACTGCAGCAGTGGGTCAGACGAACCGGCGAGCGGCTGGTCATTCTGTTTGAGGGTCGCGATGCAGCCGGAAAAGGGGGGACCATTAAGCGTTTCATGGAGCACTTGAATCCTCGCGGTGCTCGCGTGGTGGCATTAGAAAAACCAACGGAGACCGAGCGAGGGCAATGGTACTTTCAACGTTACGTCGAACATCTGCCGACTGCTGGCGAAATCGTGCTGTTCGACCGCTCGTGGTACAACCGAGCGGGTGTGGAACGCGTCATGGGGTTTTGCACCGATGACGAATATCAGGAGTTCATTCGACAGGCGCCCGAGTTTGAACGCAACCTGGTGCGGAGCGGAATTCACCTCATCAAATTCTGGTTCTCCGTGAGTCGAAAAGAACAGCGGCGGCGATTCAAAGAACGGGAACGTCATCCGCTGAAACAGTGGAAGCTATCCCCTGTCGACTTGGCGTCTCTCGATAAATGGGATGAATACACCGTCGCGAAAGAAGCCATGTTCCGCTTCACCGACGTCGTCGACGCCCCCTGGACTGTGGTGAAATCCGACTGCAAGAAACGCGCACGCCTGAACGCCCTGCGGTATGTACTGCACAGCTTGTCTTATGAGGGGAAAGACCTCCAAACCATCGGAGCAATCGACCCTCTGCTTGTTCGCCGCGCGCCGCTAAATTATTCGGACGAAGATTGAGTACATACAGGTCGGTGACTGCAAAGAGTGAAGCGATTCCCTCGTGTTTTCTGGCTTGATTTGCCATCATCGAAAGACCTGTACAGTATTCGAATAGGAATGCACATCCGTTTTCGAGAGCCGAATCATGCCCAAAATACTGATGCCTATTGGTGATGGCACTGAGGTACTCGATACGTTTTACGCGTACTACCGACTGCCCGAAGATGACTACGAGGTTGTCGTGGCGGGTCCCGAATCGCGGCTGTATCACACCGTGCTGCATGAAATACCGCCGAATCCTGCTGTCCGGTGGGACATTACGGAAGAACGGCCCGGTTACCATTTGCAGGCGGATATCGCCTTCCGGGACTTGCGTTCGGAGGACTTCGCCGGAGCATTCATTTCCGGCGGTCGGGCACCGGAGTACATTCGGTACGACAAGAATCTGTGCCGCGTCGTTCGCGAAATTGCGGAGGCTGGAAAGCCCATTGCCTGTCTGTGTCATGGAATTGAAATCCTGACGGCAGCCGACTGTATTCGCGGTAAACGCTTCACCACTGTGCCAAAGTGTGCCATGGACGGTGAACAAGGGGGCGGCGAGTACGTGAACGAAGACGTCGTGGTCGATGGTCTGCTGGTCACCGGTCGAGGCTATCAACAAAACACCGCGGTGCTCAAAGAGTTCTTGAGCATGCTGAAGCGGTCCTGATGGTTTGACGACCTGTCAACTACCCGTTCGGATTCCGCGTCGGCATGTTGGCCTCGATTTCTTTTAACCACGTGGTAAGTTTGCCTGTCATAATTGTCGCCGATGTCGGTGAACAAACCGGGGCGACCGCATATGCTTGAGTGAATTGCATGCGGCGAATCTACCGGGATGACTTTTGAATTGATGCGACAGACTGAGGAGTTTACCACGTGCGGCCGCAGTCTGCCTGGATGACAGGATGCTTCGCAACTTGAATTGGACGCTGCTGGAATTCCGTAGAAATCACAGGACTTGCTGACGAAGTGTTTTTTTGCAGGCAGCCGGGGTAATTTCGCTGTGGGCAGAAATCTGGCCGACAACTTGTTCAAATACCACCGAACCGGTGGGGCGTTTTCCTGATCCACACCATTGTGGTCGTTCTGTCGCCCTGTTCGTTGCCAATTGGAATGAGTTTTGAACCAGTCAACTGAGAAGAATGAATTGGAGCCGGCCAACGGGGGGATTTCTACGTACCTCCCTGACATCGCCCTTGTGAGCGTTTCATTGATCTGGGGAATTAACATCCCGTTCATGAAAATCGCATTGGATCATTTGGACGACTACGTGTTCAACGCCGTGCGTCTGTGTGTTTCGGCTGCCGCCCTGGTCGTTTTCGCCCTACGGGAGAAGCCACTGCAGTTGGCGCAAGGTGAACGTCCCCTGAGTTGGGCACAATTGATTCCGTATGCCGTATTCATTGCGGGCATTTACCAGGTTTTGTTTCTGATGGGTGTCTCAAGGACGACGTCGGGGAACACCGCCCTCATTATCGCGACCGTTCCACTCTGGACGGCAATCATCGCCTATTTCTTTGGCGGAGAAAAACTGCCGTTCTGGGCCTGCATTGGGCTACTGATTGCACTGCTCGGAACAGTGGTCGTTGCCTTCCAGAAAGGCGACGTCACGGTGTCTGGACAACACAGTTTGGGCAATGCCCTGGTTGTCGTTGCAGCCATCATTTGGGCGGCGGGCACCGTTTATAGTCGCCCCCTTCTCAAACGAATTTCCCCGTTGCGACTTTCAGCGTTGTCTGTGGTCATCGCACTGCCAATTCACTTGTTCGTGGCCTATGGACGGTATTCAGAAAACCTGGAACCGTTGAAGAGTGTGAACTTGTGGATGATTATCATTTTCTCCGGCATGCTGTCATCGGGGCTGGCACTTCCCATGTGGAGCTTCGGAGTGCGACAGGCAGGAGCGGCGCATGCCTCGGTGGTTCAGAATCTCGTTCCCCTGGTGGCAATTGTCGCTGCGTTCTTCGTACGGGGCGAGGCGATTAGTCTGGGACAAATTGGTGGTGGCGTGCTCATTCTCGGGGGATTAAGTCTAATGCGTTCGGCCCGCGTTCTTCCCAAACCGCTGAGCGAGCCGTGCGTTTCTACCGACGGGTGAGACGAATCCGCCGCAGACGTCCGAATTTTCCGCTTCCGGAAATAGGCGGGAGGAGCCTCAGCACAGTCGGACACCAACCCGGCTTGTCTGCTTTGTCATCACTCGGCTTATCGACAACCGTCAACTGCGGATGGTTCTGGCCAGCGTAGGTGTCAGACGGTTCAGGATGCAGGTAAATCCGTTTGCCCGCCACGTACTCGCTAATGAGGTCACAAAACTTGCGGCTCATGCGCGTCCAGACAACAATTTTCGGATCGGCCCTCAGTACCAGTCCGTATTCCCCCTCGGTCTGCATGTAGTTGCCGAAGTCGGCCAGCAGCTCGTGCCACGAGACAGTCGCTTTCAGTCGGATGTACTCCACGAGGGCGATTCCCAACTGACCGTGCTCCGCCAGTTCCAACCATTTCGGACGCGGCGCCGCAGCCAGTTCCGTGACTTCACCGCGTCGCTCTTCTTCTTCCAACACTTGCATGACGCGGACGTCAGGAGTGGCGGGACGACACCGGGTTCGCGCCCATTCGCGAAGATGAAAGATTTCGTCTTCCATAGTGACTGATAGCGGTACCGTGCGTTCGCGGGAGTCCTTCAAGTCGACTTGGGAGAGGACACGCCCCGCACTGTACGACTCGATAATAGCTGAGTTCACAATGGTCTCGATTTCAGCACCGCTAAAGCCTTCGGTCTGTTCGGAGAGGTCTTCCAAATCGAACTTGTCCGGTCTCCAGCCGCGGCGTTCCAGGTGAATCGAGAAGATTTGCAACCGTTCGTGATAGTTCGGCAAGTCGACAAAGAACAGTTCATCGAATCGACCACGACGCAGCAATTCGGGCGGCAGACTCGACACGTTGTTGGCCGTCGCCACCACAAATACCGGAGCCGTATGTTCCTGCAACCACGTGAGAAATCGCCCCAAAATGCGGGCCATGGTGGCGTCTTGCCCGGCTTCGTCGTCGAAGCCCGCAAACGCCTTGTCGATTTCTTCCAGCCACAGCACTGACGGTGCGATGGTTTCCATCAACTTCAAAACATTTCGCAGGTTCTGTTCCGATGATCCACGCGTGGCTTCGAGCAGTGTGCCCAAATCCATACGGACCAGAGGAAAGCCCAACTGTCGGGCAATCGCTTTGGCACTGAGACTCTTTCCACATCCCTGCACACCCGCGAGTAACACACCCTTGGGATTTGCAATGCCCCGTTCGCGTGCGTCGGTGGAGAAACCTTCCGAACGCTGCTTGATCCACTCCTTCAATCCATCGAGCCCGCCAATATCGTCGATGCTTTCGTCTAAATCGAAGAACTCCAGCAAATCTGAGCCAGAAACCATGTGTCGCTTTTCAGAGACGAGCTGCACGTAAACGTCGTCATTGAATTGTTCGCGTCCAATGAGTGCGCGGGCAATGGCTTTGCGTGCTTCGGCAACGGTGAGTCCGAGTACGGCTTTGACAATGCGGTCTTCCGCACGGGCGTCGATTTCGAAAGGAATTTGATCCCGCTGCTCGACCAGCAGTCGATGCAGTTGTGCCCGAACTTCATCGGCACCCGGCAGTGGCAGTTCCAGATAGGAGACGTCCTTCTCCAGTTCCGCTGGAATTTCATCAATGGGTCCCACAAACAGCAGCACCTGCTGTCGAGCAGCCAGCTCCGGCAACAGGTCTCGGATGAGACGGTTGATGGCAGGATCGCGCAGCGGGACGTGAAAGTCCTTGAGAAAGAAAATGTGCTGTTCCGGATACGACGGGATCGACCGTAAGAACGACGCGGTGTCGTGCAATGACTGGGAATCGATCGCGGGCTTCGGACCACCGGCAGATGACCACGTCACCAGCCCGTATTCCATTTCCAGCGCGAGCTCGGCAATTTCATTTTCCCATCGCTGCTCTTCAAATGTTTGCAGCAGCAGTACGGGATATCCGGACAGAATTCTCTGCCGCAAGTCGTCGAGCGTATCAGTCGTATTCATGGAATCCTCAATGATTTCAGGCTCCACAGAATAACACGCTTGGTCTCATGTCGCATGTGCTGGCAGACGACATTGGCGATGCCTCGTTGGCGGCTCGATGTCCCCGAGCCACGACGTACGACTCGACACACGGCACAACTCAAATTCAGGCCCCCGCCGGTACCTTGTTTCGATGCGAGGAACAACAGCATAATACGCTACCAATCGCTGGCTGCTAACAGCCAGTGGCTCACATTCACTGCTTGAGTTGCCGGTGGCACCTAGCTGCATCAAGGAGTTTGCTATGTCCGATAAAGGGGACTTCTCAAACGAAAGCGCCCGAATTAAGCGACTTGAAGAGGAGCTTCATGTCATGCGAACCGAGACCCTCTCTGCCATTCGTAACGCAATCGATGCAACGCGAGACCGAATAGGACATCTTGCCAAGGTTGAAGGACAAGTAGATAGCCTTCAAAAATCGGCTCTTCCGATGATGCAAGACGCGATCAAATCGACTGGCAGCGAAGTGAAACAGCTTGCAGAGAAAGTCGAGAAGAAGGTTGAGCCAATTGAACGTATTCAACTTGGGGTTTGGGCCGTCGGAATTGTGTTGCTTTTGTTCGGAACCACGTTCGGCGCACTTTTGCCGTACCTCTACGCAAAGATCACCTACTTGGCAGATAAGACTGCTGAACTCGAAAAGCCAATCAAGGAGTGGGACGAGAAAATCGCAAAGTCGGAGAAGAGATTCGACGATCACGTTGAAGTTCGAAAGGGTGAGTTTATGAAGTCAACGCGGCTGGAAATTCTCAAGTCGTTACCAATCGGGACGATTTTGGCATATCAGCCGCCGGTTGGGCAGGACTTGCCGGACGGTTGGATGTATTGTAATGACTCCGAAGTCACCGATGAATTGTCACCGTTTTTTGGCAAGAAGGTGCCAAACTTGAACGGTCACATGCTGCGGGGGGGAATCAACGGCGAGACGATTGGCGAGTCATACGGAAGTGATAAATTACCCAATCATTCTCATCAAGTGCCCCAGCATCATCTCTCATTGGAGGGGCTGACGACGAGTTGGATATCGGACCAGAGGGGTAGTGGGGATATTCCGAAAGTCACCGTATTGAAGCACGATGGTGCTTTTGGCCCCGGACATTTGGTGTGGAAAGGCGAGTCTGAAATTGATGGCCAACATACCCATGCGCTTCATGGCAATATCAAACACGATGCGATTAATACGGGGCCAGTCATTGGCAACGACAACTTGGACTTCCTGCCGAAGTATGTTGCAGTCCGCTTCATTATTCGAATCCGATAATCAAACTTTGAGCTCCACGGTTGACGGTCGCCATATGTTGCGGTTGTCTGAACAATGTGCCCCGGCGTGTGTCGCTTCTGTCGTTTCCTTGTAATCTCTTTAAGGTCTCCGCAGCCCGCCACGGCCATTTTCATCACACCCTGTTGAAAACAGGCACCTGTCATTCCCCCGGATTGCTCTCCCATCTAAAATGATTGATCGAAGTGCCGGGGAATTGTCTCCGTGTGCTGCCGTTATTGGGAGTCGTTGCATGTTGTCAAAGTCTTGGAGTCGTCGGGCGTTTTTGCGTGCGGCGGGAGTCGGAATTGCGTTGCCCTTGCTCGAGTCGTTACCGCGTGCCTATGGAGGCGAGGCTGGACGTGCCGCTGCGCCGCCGACTCGGATGGTATGTGTCGGGAACGAATTCGGGATGTATCCCGGAGCGTTCTGGCCGACCACCGTGGGGACGAATTACGAAATTACACCACTGCTGAAGCCGCTGGCGGAGCATCGTCGCGATTTCACGTTGTTTGGTCATTTGGACCATGGACAAAAAGGGGGCCACTTCGCCGTCCATACGTTCTTGACCGGCGTGAAGTCCGCCGAGGCGAAGGGAATGCCAGAGGGGGGCATCAGTCTTGATCAGCGTGCGGCTGAGTTCGTTGGTTCTCGTACGCGGTTTCCCTCGCTGGCAGTTGGATCGGAAGATGGACTGCACGGCGGCTGCATGATGAGTTGGACCCGCACGGGAACCCGCATCCCACCTGTGCCCGGCCCGCGTGAACTGTTCCGGGCCTTGTTCATTGATGACGACTCCAGCAAGAAGCAGGAAGTTGCGAGTCGCATCGCGCGGCAGGGCTCGATCCTCGACGCAGTCCTCGGTGACGCCAACTCGCTGAAGCGAAAGCTCAGCCAGGCCGACAGCCAGAAACTGGACGAGTACTTCGCCTCAGTACGTGATGTCGAATCAAAGCTGGAACTCGATCGACACTGGCAGAACATTCCGAAGCCTCGCGTGGACATGAAGGAGCCGGAGAACGAAGGACTCACACGCGATTTGCCAAAAATCTACGACCTGCTCGCGCTGGCACTGCAAACCGACAGTACCCGCGTTTCGACGCTGGAAATCGGGGGCAGTTTTGCAGCGTCGGACCTTGGTATCAAGCGGGGCTACCACTCGCTGTCGCATCATGGCAAGGTGCAGGAGAACATCGATTTGCTGACCCAAATCGAGCTGTATCAAGTTGAACAGTTCGCCCGCTTCCTGGACCGACTGAAGGGCATTCAGGAGCCGAATTCCGATGGCACACTGCTCGACCGCACCATGGTCCTGTTCGGCAGCGGCATGGGGAACGCCAACTCACACACCAACAACGACCTGCCTGTCATTCTCGCAGGCGGCGGCTTCCGGCACGGGGAATTCATGGACTATCCCGCCGAAACGCGTCAGCGGGTGCCGCTCTCCAACCTGTATGTCTCCATGCTCCAGCAGTTCGGCCTGGAGGTCGACACGTTCAGCCAGAGCACTGGAACACTCCCGGGGTTGGAGACCGTCTAAATGTCCAAGCTCACACTAGAAATCGCGACGCGACTCGTCGCGGTTGTGCTCTGTTCACTGTTTATTGACGCCTCTGCATACGGTGCCGAGAAACCTGCTTCCGCAGAGAATGCCAACTCCTTCGAACAGACGCTGCAACCATTTCTTGAAACGCACTGTTTAAGTTGTCATGGGCAGGACGAGCAGGAGGGAGAACGCCGCTTTGACAAACTGTCGAAGTCCATCGCTAACGGGAATGACCTCGTCGATTACGAAGAAATCCTTGACCAGCTCCAGCTCGGCCGCATGCCTCCCAAAGACGAACAGCAGCCTACATCTGCGGAACGCCGCCGGGTCACTGCATGGCTTGTTGACCGTGTGGAGCAGTATCAAATTGCACACAACGTGCATGCCGGCGAAACCGTGTTGCGTCGGCTGAATTCTCGTGAATACCGTAATACGCTGCGAGATTTATTGGGGCTAAACATGTCGATGTATGACCCCACTGCCACATTCCCGAGAGAACGGGAGGTCGATCATCTCGACAACGTGGGGGACACCCTGGTCACGTCGGGTTACCTGCTTTCGCAGTATTTGACGGCGGCGGAGCAGTCGGTGCAGAAGGCGTTGCTGTCGCGGGTGCGTCCGGAGCCTCGCAGCTGGTCATTTCAGGATAACTTCCGCCAACAGCCCGAAATTGATCAGGTGCATGGCAAAACAAACGGATTCAGTTACATCACGCTGTATGACGTTCCCGGCGCCGACAAGCATGAGGGGGCCTACGCTCCCATCCATGAATTCCGACAAGGCGTGCCAACGGATGGATACTACGAGATTTCATTTCAGGCGGAAGCCGTGAACCGCGACCATCCTTACGATGATGCATTCATTGGAACCGACCGTACCGAGCCACTGCGACTGGGGATCGTCTCCGGCAACTCCAAGGTTGGACCGCTGCACCACACGCAGCCGATTGAGCCATTGCTGGCCGAATTCGAACTGGACGATGCCCCCCAGCGGTACAAGGCTCGCATCTGGCTCGACGCCGGTCACACGCCGCGGTTCACATTTCCGAACGGCCTGATGGATGCCCGCAACCTGTGGAGCAAACTGGTTCGTAAGTACCCCGACCAGTTCCCCAAGCCGAAAGATTTCGGCATTGTCGAAATGCGCTATCTCGCCATCAAGCATGGCAAGCTACCGCAAATCCATGTCGATGACATCGAAATCACCGGCCCGCACTACGACACATGGCCCACGGCCAGCCAGAAATCGGTAATGGGTGATGACTGTGAAGCAATTCTGAAGAACGGCAAGTTCGCCGAAGGACAATTGCGGAAACGCATCGAGGCATTTGCTCGACGTGCGTTTCGACGACCAGCAACCGGCGATGAAATTGACCGACTTGTCGGGCTTTTCGAATCACAACGTGCGGCTGGCCGAAACGAAATCGAAGCCTACGGTGATGCACTCACCGCCGTTCTCTGCTCACCGAGTTTTCTCTACCTCGACGAAGGAGGACGCGGTGATCAACTGTCACCACACGCACTCGCAGCACGTTTGTCCTACTTCCTATGGGCCTCGATGCCAGATGATGAACTCCTCGCAGCCGCCGACTGTGGCGACTTGAACAAGCCTGAAATGCTTGACTCGCAAGTCGAACGCATGTTGAATGATCCTCGTTCCGACAGTTTTGTCTCGGGCTTCCTCGAAAGCTGGTTGACACTCGACGACCTCGGTTCCATGCCGCCAGATCGAGTGAAGTTCGGTGATTACTATCGCTTCGATTTACAAGCGGCTATGCGCCGGGAAACGGAAATGTTTACGCGGCACCTGCTGGACGAAAACAAAAGCGTCATGCATTTTGTCGATGCCGATTTCACCTTCGCGAATCGTCCTCTTGCCAAATTCTACGGCGCCAGACCTCCGGCCAAACCGCAGTTTGCTCAGGTGGCTTTGAACGATAATCGCCGCGGTGGGCTGCTGGGCCAGGCGAGTGTGTTGACGGTGACGGCGAACGGTATCGATACGTCCCCCGTGTTACGTGGGATGTGGGTGCTGGAAAACATTTTTGGGCGCAAACCTTCGCCTCCGCCGCCGGATGTGGAACCACTCGACCCTGACATTCGCGGCGCAGTGACCATTCGTGATCAGTTGGAGAAGCACCGAGCCTCCGAGGCCTGTGCTGATTGTCATCGCAGCATTGACCCACTCGGATTTGCTCTCGAAAACTTCGACGCCATTGGAAGCTGGCGCAGCAGCTACGGCAAGGGCCTTCCCATCGACGCATCGGGCGAACTGGAGGAAGGCGGCACGTTTCAGGACATTCGCGATTTCAAATCGCACCTGAAAGAGAATCCCGGTCGGTTCACACAAACTGTGACGAAGAAACTGCTGGCTTATTCGCTGGGACGTCAATTAACGCCCGCAGATAATGAACACGTCAACGCCATTGCCGACGAAGTGCAGAAGTCGGGCAACGGATTTCGCGACCTCGTCAAGCAAGTTGTTTTGAGTGAATTATTTTCCAGGTCGTAGAATTTGCCTCCGGCACAATGCGTCCTGTTCTCTTTGAATTTCATCTGGTTCCATGTACGACACAATTTCTAAGCGGCTTATCTGGTCATTCTCCCTGCTGGCGATGCTGTTTGCCGCCACATCAGTTCAGGCCGAACGCGATCCCATTTGGCTGACACATGGCCCCATGCTGGGGAAACCGACCGCACATTCCATGCGGGTGTGGGGACGCACGTCCGATCCTGGCGAGTTCGAAGTGCATTACGGCACCAGCGAGGAAACGCTGGATCAAGTCAGCAAGCCAGCCGCGACTTTGCTCGCACACGACAACACAGGTTTCGCCGAACTGACTGATTTGAAATCTGACACGCGGTACCACTACCAAATTTGGGTCAACGGTCGACCACACGGATTGCCCGGCTCGTTCCGCACATTGCCAAGTGCCGAAGACACGCGTGAACCAAAACTGAATCCCGAGGGGTTGTTCAATTTTCGCTTCGAAATTGGCTCCTGTGCTAACCAGAATCCGTTGCATGGCGTGGGGCACCGGTTGCCGACTTATGAAAACCTGAACCGCGACTGGGCGGACAAGGTCCACTTTCACATTATGAACGGCGACTGGCTGTATGAGGAACTGCGCGAGTATCCGCCTGAGGCGTGGCGATTAACTCAAGGCGTCGAGGAGTACCCACTGTCGGTTCAGGTCATGCCGACAGTAGTTGGCGTCTGGGAGAATTACAAACTGTACCTCAGTCGCGGGAACTCACTGGCGCAATGGCACCGCAATGTGCCGAGCTATTTCACCTTCGACGACCATGAATTGGTTAACGACATTTGGGGTTCCTCGGAAGCGGGCAAGCGGCACCGCCGTACCGTGTTTCGTGACATCGGCACCTATGCATGGGGTGACTACCTGGGTTGGGCGAATCCCATGGAACACGAACAGCCGGTGCATTTCGGCAAAGCGAAAATGAAGGCGGGCAGCGATTTGCTCGTAGACGAAAACACCGACTTCACCAAATTGCCGCTGAAGGAAATGTTGAACCTGCACGTCCACTGGGGGACACCAGAAGCAGGTGTGAACGACATTCGTTATGACAACGACGAGGGGAACAAGAACTCCTACGTGTATGACATTGTCGAGGTGGTGAATCCCCACACCTTGCGACTGCACATGCCCGCCAAGGTGGATGACGACAGTCTCAGCTATTCCATTGGACGGCGCAGCTACGGCGAGTTTCGCGTCAGCAATTGCGACTTCTTTCTGCTCGACACCCGCGGTGACAGGGACATGCATGACGTGAGTAATCGAGCCAAGCCGGGAGTTTCCATGCTGGGTAAACCGCAGCGTGAATGGCTGCTGCGGTCAATGCGCGAGAGCGATGCAGATTTCTTCTTCGTCGTGTCCACCGTCCCGTTCATGATTCCTCACAGCGGGGCAGGGGGCTTTGAAGTCGACGCCGAGAATAAGGAAGAGGCTTGGACAGGATTCTTTGACGAGCGAGAGCTACTCATCAACGAGTGGGACAAGCTCGGCAAGAAGGTGTTCGTTATGACGGGTGATTTGCACAACAGCTTCGCCATTAAGGTGACGAACAATGTTTGGGAATTCTGCTGCGGTCCACACAACAGTGTGAACCACGTTCCCGAACTCGACGAAAGCAAACGCCCGGCAACCGGTCTGTTCAAGTTCGGTCCAAGAGAGTGCGACATTCGCTGGAGCACCTACATCCTGCCTGATCTACCGCGGCTTGAACGACTCTACCCTCACTATTGCGTGGTGCAGGTGAACAACGTGTTCAACATGCCACAGAAACTCGGCGACAAGCGCTGGGTGGCCTACCCGCATCCTCAGGTGATATTCCAGTACTTCGACGGCAGAACCGGAGAACTGGATTACGCGGAGGCCGTGTCGTTGGATCGGTAACTTCGGTGCAGCGAAGCACTCATACATCCAGACCATCGCTGGAGTGATCGAGCCAGAGTGTGGGGGGATGAGTAGTGATTCATGAGCGGGTCGCGACTTCCCGCGTTGAGGCGATACGAACCTGGCACGGCAATCAACAAGAAGTTCCGTACTCCCCCCAAAAGAAAAAGCCCGTGCCGAATCGGTCGCCACCAGAACGGGGCAGTGTGATTCGACACGGGGGGAGCTTAATCTACTGTGGAACGCGAGCCGTGGACTAACTCGCCTGCGAATAACTGAGCAGCAAATCATTCCACAATCCGGCCGAAATACTTGTGGCATGGTGTTCCTGAACGAACTTCAGGCTGTCGAACGGTGTCTGACCGTTGAGTTGGCCAATGGCGCAGGCGGCAATGGCGAGGGACCGACCGTTTCCGTCGCTGCAACAGACGAGCGTGGTGATGTTGTTGGTCAGCAGTGTCGTTAGCACATTAGAAGCGAGAATGAGACGGTGTGAAATGTTTCCCACGCTGTCGAGGATGGGAATACGAAAATGCATTACGTCGAGCGGCGGTTCGAGAGCCGGTTCTTCACCAGCAAGCTGAAGGACAGCGTGGACACCGCATTTGGCGAGTACTCTGTGATCGCGTCCGTCGCCCGTGTTGCCAATCCAAAGTGGGAAAGAAGGAATCTTTTGCATAGTGAGAGAACTCCAGCGTGAGAAGACTGCCCGCGAGAACAGGAGCCCATTGTACCCTTGGCCACAGAATTCATTGAAGAACTTCCGAGCGGATTTCGCTCAAGAAACGTGGAAAATAACTAGCGAAATGCGCGCAGAACGTATTTGACACGGCAACGAAATCGAGACGCAATATGACCACTTTGAACTCCATTTCCATTCGTGACGGCCCTCCGGTGATTTCACCGGAGGTGTCAAATGGAAATTTTAGAAATCCTGGTTTCACAACGAAAACTGCGTGCGCCAAAACAACTTTGTGGCATGCTGGACGCACTCAAGTCAGGCCAAGTCCTGCCACCAATCGAACTCATTCGTGACGCCCACGGAGCCGTTCAAATTATGGACGGACACCATCGGCTCTCCGCGATTTGGTTGTCAGGAAGAAGGAAGCTGCATCCAGAGGAATACGTGCTAATTGAATCGGACCGCTACCGTCCGCGGTTCGGGACGGCTGTCGATTTGCTGCGCAGGTGTGGAATTGCTGATCATCGCGACATACGCTGATGCCGTAATCGCTCAGCGGAAACGATTCGGCAGTTTCGAGAAAGAATGAAGAACCCACATGAGTGACGACAACTCAGTCGATTGGTCCGATAAGAAACTCTGGGATGCATTCCTGGCCGCGTCGATTTCTGAGGAGCAGTGGACGCATCGGGCCCATGTGCGCGTGGGCTACCTTTTCGTTTCGCGGTATGGGTTTACCGAAGCACTGACGCGAATGCGAGACGGCATTCAGGCTTTGAATCGAGCTCTTGGTACACCGGAAGCGATTGATCGAGGCTATCACGAAACCATCACGCGCGCATTCCTCCACTTGATTTCAGCCGCCAAAGCGAACTGGACTGGTGAGTCATCAAACGGGTTTTGCGACGCACATCCTGAATTGATGGCCAAGCGTGTATTGCTGGATTACTACTCGCGGGACTGCATTATGTCGGCTGAAGCGAAGGCGGAGTTTGTCGACCCGGACATTCAGCCGTTGCCTGAATTGGCCGAGTGACTGAGAACACAGGCAGGGACAGGGGCCGCTCAGGGGAAAAGGTCAGTAGCCCCGGGTCAGTTCGTCGAAAAGCTTCTTGTCTCGAAAGTGGAACCTTAGGATGAATTCAACGGCTTCGGCCAACGTGTCATACGAACGTCTGAATCCACGAGGTCCATTCGTCACTTCGGAGCCATTTCCACCTAGGTAGAGAATTCTGTGTTCAACATGCCATTGGGTGTCGCAATTTGAAAGTTCAAGTATTGGTGCGTCACAACAAATCCCACCCCAGCATGTGCTGTCTGCGCTGGCGCATTGCCACACTTCGTAATCTGCAATGCAGTGACCAGACGTCGACTTCGGTTTTCCGACAGTGAATGTCACAGGGGTCTGGCTATGTGGAAGCACTGACAAGCCCGCCAAAACCAAACGGGCGGCATCGGGAAAAGCGAGGAATTTCGCCAGGACTTGTGCGAGCTCTTTGTCAATGTCATCGTCAAAGTCGTCTTTTCTGGAACCCATGAGCACAACCATCCAAGCCAAGCAAACTTCAAAACTCGACATTCGATCGAGTGACGTCACGTCGAATAAAGTGCATAGTTAGAGCATTTTTCGGATTCAGTGTCATCTAGGGATCGCAAATCCACATCGTGGTGTAAAGACAAGTAGTCCCAGCACGGAGTCAGGTCAAAAGGATTTGAGCCTCGCATTCAAACAACTGCCTATTTGAACGTGAAGTCAGCCATGCGGGGCAGGTCGGCCAGTGAGGCGAGGCCGAAGAGGTCGAGAAAACGCTCAGTGGTGTGGTAGGTTTCCACGTTGTCTTCGCGTTTCAATGCGACCAGTTCACGGCGAAGGAGTTGGCGGAGAATGGCACCGACGCTTTTCTTTTCCGTTTGTTCCACTTCTTCCCGCGTAACGGGCTGTCGATAGGCGACAAACGCCAGGATTTCCAGCACGTCCTGTGAGAGTTTCACTTCCTTGGGGCCCTGGCCGAACACTTTGCTGCGGACAGAATCAAACTCTGGCCGCAGCACCATGCGGTAGCCCCCTTCAGTCAGTCGGACTTCGTAGGGGCGTCCCTCACTCAAATATAACCGGTTGAGTTGCTCCAGCAGTTCGTCGACGTCTTCGTGCGAATGGGAACCACCCAGGATTTCCGCCAGGTGCCGCCCTGTGAGTGGTTGGCCACCGACAAACAACAATGCTTCCAGAACCTGGAGAGGCCGGATGCGAATTTCCTCGGCGGGCTCTTCCTCTGCCGCAGATTCCTCCCCTTCGTCATCCAACACACTGAGATCGGGTTCGTTCGACGTCACCCGCACGAACGGGAGAGGATCTTCCTCGATTTCGATGGGGCGTTCGATGTCCTGCAGCTGAGCTTCATCGGGGAATAGGGACTCCGCAACTTCAGCCATTTCGAGCGCGCGCATGTACGCCTGCTCGATTTCCTCGACAGTCATTTCATCCGAGGGTGACTGATGTTCCGTGGGTTCCATTATCCTGATGTCCGTGCAAGATGCGTACGTTTGGAATCGTGCGGAAAAATGGGATGGGGGTCAATTGCAGATTTGAGTGGGTAGTTGGTAGTGGATAGTGGGTAGGGAAAAGTTCGAGAGACGTTCGATGCCTGTCAGCCGTTCTTGAGGAACTCCAGGTAGCGCCAGCAGTACCAGCTTCCGGCGGTGGCGAAGGGTTGCCAGCGTTCGTGGATTTCGGCAAGTTGGTCGGCGTTGGGGCGTTCGGTGAGTCCGTAGATTTCTCGAATGCCGTTTTGCACTCCCAAATCACCCGAGGCGAAGACGTTTGGGCGTCGCAGGGCAAAAATGAGGAACATTTGAGCGGACCAGCGGCCAATGCCTTTGACCTGGGTCAGTTCCGTAATGACGTCTTCATCTGATTTGCGATGAAGTTGATTCAACTTGAGTTCTTGAGCATGGCAGCGTTCGGTGAGGTCCCGCAGGTAATGCGCCTTCTGTTTCGAAATCCCAAACTCCCGCATTTGATCATGCGAGAGTTCCAGCAAAGTCTGCGGCTGGATCGATTCCGGATGCAAATGATCAACCAGACGTTGCCGAATTGTGCGGGCGGCGGCGGTTGAGATTTGCTGAGAAATAATCGAGGCCACCAGCGTCTGGAAATGATTCCGCTGCGCTTTGATGTTCATCGGGCCGACTTGAGCAATGACCTTGGCCAGGAGGGGATCGCGCTTGCGAAAGTGCCGCTGGAGTTCTGCGTGGGCTGGCAGTTTCTTATTCGATTCCGCTGGCATGAAACGTGTCTCTGGTAGTGCCGTCACACGCCGACTGGCTGGAGTGGTGCGTGCTTGCTGACAAAGTCCTGTTCGCGACCGTCTTGGATGAAGCGAACCGTAACCATCCTTTTGGCTCCCATCCCCTGGAGGTTAATGACGGTTCCTAATCCGTAGCGGGGATGCCGTACTTGCATGCCAATGGCGAAACCTGTCGGGAGTTCCACGTTGCCAAACTTGCCACCATTGGCCAGGTCGGCCCCGGTTTGGAGTTTGCTCATCAGCGTGGCGTGTGAACTGAAGTCTAGAGGCTGCTCGCTTGCCGCAGGCTTTTTGAATGCGGGAGCGGGCGTGGGCCAGGCGGCGACGGGGACTTCATCTTCTGACTGTTCTGAAATCTCGAATTCATCGAGGAAGGGACTGCGAATGGTCGGGACCGTGCGTCCATGCATGGACCGCATGCGGGATTGCGTCAGAAACAGTCGGCGTTCGGCTCGAGTCATGCCCACGAATAGCAGCCGACGTTCTTCTTCAACGGCGGTGCGGTCGTGGTCGCGCAAGGAACGTTCATGCGGGATGAGACCTTCTTCGAGGCCCACAATGAATACAACAGGAAACTCCCGCCCCTTGGCAGCATGCATGGTCATCAGCGTGACTTCACCACGCGTCCGGTCAATGTTGTCGACGTCGTTGACCAGTGCCGCCTGTTCAAGGAATCCACCAAGCGTGATTTCATCACCCGCGTGACTGTCGTACATTCGGGCCGCGCCGACGAGTTCTTCCACGTTCGCCAGCCGTTCATGATCCTGTTCGGTGTCCCCGCTTTTCCACGGTTCGGCCATACGTGTCTTATTAATAATGAGCGTCAGCAACTCGGCAACCGACCCTGAGGCGGCCAGCGAGAAGCTGTCCATGAGTTGGGCAAACGCGGGGAATTTGGCAATGGCTGCCTTCGAGAGCTTGGGGATTTCCCGGGCGCGACTACAGGCTTCCAGCGGGGAGATGCCCTGGTCATCAGCCCATTTGAGTAGTCGGTCCTGAGAGGTCTTTCCCAGCCCGCGTAATGGCTTGTTGACAATCCTCATAAACGCAGCCCGGTCGAGGGGATTGTGAACCAGCCGCAAATAGGCCATGAGGTCTTTGACCTCTGCCCGCTCGTAGAAGGCGACGCCGGTGAGCAACTGAAACGGCACACGGTGGCGCAGGAATGCCTGTTCTAACTGCCGCGACATGGCGTTGACGCGAAAGAAGACCGCCACGTCTTTCCAGTCAATGGGCGGGGCATTTTCCTCACCACTGTCACCTTCGACGAGTTGCCGAATGTGAGCGGCAATACCATCGGCCTCCTGTTGGCTGTCGGAGAACAACAGCAATGAAGGGGCAACTCCTTCCGGGTTGTCGGTAATGAGGCTTTTCTTCAGTCGCTTTTTGTTGTGAGCGATGAGTTGATCGGCAACACGTAGAATCGATTTCGTGCTGCGAAAGTTGTGTTCCAGGGGAATGATGGAGTGCTCACCAAAATCTCGCTGGAACGAAAAAATGTTGCCCGGGTTGGCACCGCGCCAGCCGTACACCGACTGGTCGGGGTCGCCCGTTACACACAGGTTGCGATGCCGCTGACAAAGTGCCAAGGCAATGCGGTATTGAGCCAGGTTGGTGTCCTGGTATTCATCGACCATTACATAGCGAAACCGCTCGCCGAGACTCGACCGCAATTCGGGATGCTGTTCAAGCAGTTCGACCGTATGCAGGAGCAGGTCATCAAAATCGACGGCATTCGCTTCAATGAGCCGACGCTGATAGTGCCCATATGCCTTCGCGGTGACTACGTCTAAATGATCGCCCGCGCCGTCTTCGAAATGTTGCTGGAACATTTCCGCGTTAATGCATTCATTCTTCGCTTTACTGATACGCCACAGGATTTTGTCCGGTGCGTAATGCACCGTGTCGAAGTCGAGGTCGCTGAGAACCTGGCGCACCTGTTGTTTCTGGTCGGTGGTGTCGAGAATCGAAAAGTTGGTGTCGAGCCCAACGTAGCTTCCGTACTGCCGCAACAAGCGGGCACAGAACCGGTGAAACGTGCTGATGAACACACGCGATTCCGGAATGAGTTGATGCACTCGTTCCTTCATTTCATCAGCGGCACGATTGGTGAATGTAATGGCGAGGATGTGACTCGCACGCACGCCCTGGGCAATGAGGTTGGCAATGCGCCGGGTGACGACACGCGTTTTGCCCGAGCCTGGACCAGCCAGAATCAGCAGCGGACCATCACGATGTGAGACGGCCGCATGTTGATTCTCGGTGAGTCCCTCCAGCAACGACACGTTGGCTCCTGCTTTGATTTCTCGATCAATCTGAACTGTGACAGATCAATGCTGCTTAAGCGATTTCGGCATGCTGATGACGGAACCACGCAATGGTGTCCACGAGTCCTGCGGAAAGTGTCAGCGGTGCGCCGAATAATTCTGTGAATCGCTGAGGAGACAGGAGTGATCGCTGCGTATCGCCAGGACGACGCGGTGCGAACTTGAGTTCGACGCTGGTTTCCATGGCGTGCTGCAACAGTTCGGCCAGGTGTTGTGTGGTGGATTCGAGTCCCGTTCCCACATTGATGACGGCGTGTGGGATGGTCCCCTCCGCCGCTGCGAGGTTGGCCTTTACGACGTCGTTCACGTGGACGTAATCCCGGATGCAGCCTGAGTCCCCGACTTCGCTCATAGCGTTCACCTGCAGTGACTCTCCAGCAAGTAACCGCTTAACGAAAATTGCCACGACACCGGCCTCGCCGTGAGGATCTTGCCTTGGTCCGTACACGTTGGCGTAACGCAAAACGGTCGATTGCAGGCCATGTTCCGACTCGTAACACCGCAGGTAGTTCTCGACCGCGAATTTGCTGGCGGCGTAGGGGCTGAGCGGCCTGGGAGCTGTTTCTTCAGTCGCTTGTCCGGAGGGGACTTCACCGTAAATGGCTCCCCCCGTGCTGGCGAATACGAATCGCGACACTCCGTTTGCGACGGACGCGTCGAGCAGGTTCAACGTGCCAATGACATTGATTTCGGCGTCGCGAACTGGTTCGCGGACACTAATTGCGACGCTGGCCTGAGCGGCTTGGTGGCTCAGCACATCGGGCTGAAACTTTTCGACGGCCTGGAACACGGCGTCGCGGTCGCGGATGTCGATTTCGAAAAACGTTGCTCCCGCCGGGACGTTTTCACGGCGGCCACTGCTGAGGTCATCGACAACAGCCACTTCCCAGCCGCGTCCGAGAGCTTGTTCCGCAATGTGGCTCCCAATGAATCCGGCACCTCCGGTGACCAGTAGTTTCATTGCTTTGACTCCATTCCTTCCGTTAACTCAGGCACTTCGAAATGCCGTAGGGTGTGTGCAGCAAGTCGCCGCATTATGGTGGGTTACGTTCGCCATTCAGGCCTTGCCGAAATGACACGTCGTTTTCTTTTGTTGAACGACTTGAGTAACGCACCAATTCATTCAGGCGAACTTCACCCACCCTACGAGTTGTAAGTACTAACCCTTAGGCGTGGCCAATGTTACCTTGAGTGGGATTTCTTCACCATCCCGCAGAACCACGACGGTTACCTGCTGTCCCGGCTTGAATTTGCGGAGTGCCAAATCGAAGTCGTCCAGGCCACCCACGCGGTTCTCACCAATTCGAATAATGACATCGCCTCCCTTCAATCCGCCTTTCTCTGCCGGACTTCCTGCGGCGACTCCCGAAATGGCATAACCCTCTGCTTCGGTGCTGAAGTCCGGGATACTGCCGAAGTAGGGTCGACTGCCACTTCTCTGAAGCTGTGCCTGTCCCGCGATTTCAATGTAGTCGGGTCGTTGCGGTGCATTGAGCGTTTCGATGGCAATGCGTTCCACGAGCGTCACGATTTGATCCATACCGGCCGCATTGATGTTCTGCCAGTCGTCCGACGGACGGTGGTAGTCTGTGTGAATGCCGGTAAAGAAGTGCAGGACCGGGATTTTCTTGGCATAGAACGAAGAGTGGTCGCTCGGACCGAATCCTTCCGGCTTCTTGATGATTTCCAACCCCAGGTCGGCGGACATCGACTCGACTTCCTGCTCCCAGACCGAGGACGTCCCGGTCCCGAATACCGTGAGCTTTTCGTCATTGGTCAAGCGGCCAATCATGTCCATGTTGAGCATGGCGACGGTGCTCTCCAGCGGAAACACGGGATTCTTCACGTACTCCGCCGATCCCAGCAGGCCTCGCTCTTCGCCCGTAAAGGCGATGAACACGAGACGGCGACGGCGTTCCTGCAACTTCCCGAGACGTCGAGCAAGTTCGAGCAACCCGGCGGTGCCAGAAGCGTTGTCGTCAGCGCCGTTGTGGATTTCGTGAACATTGGGCAGGAACGAACCTTCGCCGCCGTATCCCAAATGGTCGACGTGGGCACCGATGACGACGGTCTCGTCAGCGAGATCACCCTTCCCTTCCAGTACGCCAAGGACATTTTTGACGGGCCGCTTGATGACTTCGAGCGAAGCCTGGCCTGTCGTACGCCAGCCTTTCAATTCCTGGCTGACCGGCGCGGCCTTGTTGTCGATTTCATTTTCCAAATCCTGCAGCGTCTTCCCAAGGGCTGGTTGCAGGAGTGCATCACAGGACTTTTGTGCGATGTGGAATATGGGGAACGAGCGACCGCTGCGGGTACCGCCATAGCCGAACTCCATGAGGACGTCGGCACTGTGATCTTTCAACAGTTCTTCGACCTGCTTGAGGTGTGTGGAGTCATCTTTCAGTCGCTGCAAGGCGGGGGGCAGGTCGCCGTTGGAATCGCCGACGGTAATGACATTCTCGACCGAAGCGAGGAGTTTTTCGCGGGCGGCGTCTCGTTGTTGTTCCAGTTCCTGCCGTTCTGAAAGGCCGGTAAAGTGGTCGTTGACGAAAATAACCGCCGCCGCACCTCGGCTGAATGCATGGCTTACTTTTGTGGAAAGTGCCGCATGACGCGAAATCCCGTGGCCCGAGGCAAAAGCGCTGTCGGCGTTTCCCTGAAGTGGTGTCCGCCGCAGAATGAGCACGACTTTGTCTTTGACATCGACGCCGGCATATTCGTCGAATTCCAGTTCCTTGTCCTCAATGCCGTAGCCGACAAACACAATCGGAGCATCGATTTTCCCGGCTGCTCCAAAGGAACAGGTGCGGAAGTCTGCATCGAGGGCCAAATCAATTTGCTTACCGTCAGGTCCGACGAAACTCAGGGTGTTCGGTTCCGTGAGCTGGGCGCCATCCGTCACTTCGAATTCCTGGAAGGGATCGCCTCCAGCCCGCGTGACGTCAAGTCCCGCCTGCTGGAACACTTCCGCGACATATGCGGCCGCCTTTTCGAGTCCCTCGGTGCCGACTCCGCGGCCCTCCAGTTCGTCCGACGCGAGGTATTTCACATCGTTCAACAGCCGCTGGGCTCCCGGTGAAAGCTCTTCCGCTGCCAGGGGGGATGCCAAAACTGCACAAGCAAGAAGTGTGCGAAACATATGTCGATCCGGTCTTAATCGTTGAGATTCAAGTTACCTTTGTTTGAGCATCATAGCCGTGTCATCGAATTTCGAAACGTTTACGGCCATTTTTGGGGGTGGCAAATTGGATCGACTTTCAAATTTCTGTCGTTTGTCAGCGATTTTGAGGTTGACCGTGACAATGGATCAGCCGTTTTTGTAATGTATGGCCTGCAGGGGAGTTGGATTGCGCGCCCTGCTTTTCGTCTTTGCACATCAGGACCAGCAAACGCCATGGCGACAAATTCGATCCAACTGCCGGACAATCTGCGGCAAGAATTGCTGAAACTTCGTGGACGTCTCCGAGGACTGGCCGTTGCCAGCGGCGTGGGCATTACACTCGTGGTTGCGGCAGTCTTGCTGGTCGTCGCACTCGGTGTCGACTGGATGTGGGATCTGCCACTGACAGTCCGCGTGAGCATGTTGTGGGCAGGAATTGGCGTCACCATTGTGACGGGGCTGTGGACCATTCTCCGTCCGTTGATGCGAAACATCGAACTGAACGAACTCGCTGCACTCGTCGAGAATGCGAACCCCGAACTGCAGGAGCGGTTGCTGACGGCTGTCGAACTATCGCGATCTGACGTCGAGGAAGGGGAAGTCGGTTCGGCCATTATGCGCGAATGGATGCTGAAGGAGACGCTTTCGCAAACGAAAGAAATCGATTTCGGTGAAGCAGCCGACTCCCGACCCGCCATGAGACGCTGCTGGATGGGAAGTGCTGCCCTGCTGGCAATGGTGCTCCCCATGATTTTTGCGACGAACGCCTATGCGCTTTTGCTGTCGCGGTTCTTTAATCCCTGGGGGAACTACGAGCGTCTCGACAATTTGATCCTCGAAGTTGTCGAGGGAGACCGAATGGTCGCGAAAGGGAGCGACGTGGAAATCCGCGTGCTGCCACACTGGCAATTCTCCGAGCAAGAGGAATTGCCTGAAACGGGATGGCTCACCTGGCAGAATGATACCGGCGACGCCGACCAGCGACGGCTCGACTGGGATGAGGAAGATGGAACGTACGTCGCCGTCATGCCGCACGTTTTCAAGGGATTTGATTATTACGTGTCGGTTGATCGTGCCCGGTCCCGCATGCATCACATTGAAGTCGTGGAAGCACCGGCGATTGGCGCGTTCGCACTCAACCTGCAGCCCCCGGCGTACACGGGAGAGCCGGCATCGCACCTCGATGGAGCACTCGGTGAAGTTGTTGTGCTGGAGCAAACCGTGGTGAACGTGTCCATTGAGTTCAACAAGCCGATTGAGTCGGCAGAACTTGTCTGGTTGGATCATTCCGTAACGGACGACGCGTCAGGAGCGATTGAGTCGATGACGACTCCGCTGGAACTCGATTCATCGCGAACTGCCGCAACTGTGGAGCACGTCGCGGAACTGGATGGTTTGTACGGTCGCTACTTCGTGAGAGCGGTGGACGAAAACGGGCTGGAGACCGAACCTGTTCCTGTGCGGCGACTCACTGTTACCCCGGACGAGGCACCGTTCGTTGCATTTCTTGACGGAGAAGATGCCGCGGAAGCTCGGCCCGATGACGTTGTCGAAATCCCAGTTGGTGCCATGGATGACTTCGGCGTCGCCAAAATGGAATTGCACTACTCATTTATCAAAGCCGGCGGCATTGAAGAATCCGGGTTCCTGGAAGTTCCAGCAAACGAATTGGGACAAGCGGTTGACCATGTCTTCGCGTTTGACCTGACACCGCTCAAGCTGAACTCGGGCATGAATGTGACCATTCGTGCCCGGGCCGTTGACGAGCGTCCCGTTCCTGAACCGAACGAGTCGTGGACGGATATGCGGTTCCTTCAGATTAAAGATGATGCCGTTCCTTATGGCGAAAAGTCACTGGAAGAAAAGCAGCAGCAGTTGCTCGACGTGCTGAAGAAGCTCGAACAGGAACTGCGCGACGAGGCCACGCAGGCACGCGAACTGAAGAAAGATGCCCAGGCCGATCAGGCCCAGCAGCTGGAATGGGACGACGCAGAAAAGGTGGCCACATTGGAACAGCGTGCCGACATGGCCCGCCAGCAGATTGAGCAAATCGGGGCGCTGTTGCAGGCGAATCCGCTGCTCAGCAAGCTGGGAGAACGAGTACAGAAGGCTGTCGAAGAACATTTGGAACCGGCTGCGACCGACCTGGATGAAGCCGCTGCGGCGCAATTGCCGGACAAACCTCAGCAGTTCGAAGAAGCTGCCGCTCACTTGGATCAAGCAGCCAATGAGTTGGGAGAGTTTCAGCGAGAGTTTGAGAAATTGGCCGAACTACAGCGGGACTTGCTGGAATTGAATCGCCTCGGTGCGCAAACGGAACGATTGGCCGAGCAGGTCGAGAGCCTCGAAGAACGGCAACGTCAGTTCCAGGAGCCTCTCCCCAATGGAGACATGCCGCCACAACCAACGGAACGGCAGGCGGAGCAGTTCGAGCAGGATCGACAGCTCGCTGAAGAAAACCGTGAACGTATCGAGAACGACCTCGAAAACCTGCTGAAGGAACGGCCTGAACTCGTGCAGGCCGCGCGGGATGCCCTGACTCAACAATTGAACGACCTCGCGAATCGAGCTGATCAACTGGCTGCCGAACAGGATCCGCTGGCCGACGCCATTCGCCGTAACGCAGAAGAAGCGGCCCAGCGAGCCCAGCCACAAAGAGAAGGCCAGGAACAACTGGCCGAGCAAATTCGCAACCTCAACGCCGACGTGAACGCGCAGGCTGATGAACAACCGGTCGTTCCGCTGGATCAGTCTGCCTTGGACGAAGCAATGAAGGCCCTGGAAAACGGTGATCTTCAGGCAGCCGCGGAGAATCAGGAGCAGTTGGCCAAAGAACTTGAGCGCCTCGCCGACGCACTGGAAAAAAATCAACAATTGCCTTCCGATCCGCAACAGGCCGCTCAGGAACTCGCACGCCGCCAGGAAGCAGTCCGTGATCAAATTGCTGAACTGGGGAAAGGTGAAAACACGCCGCCAGAAGAGGCCGCCGAAGCGGCTCGCAATTTGGCGAGCGAAGAAGCCGCGCTGCAGGTGGCAGCCGGTCAACTTGATATTCCAGAAAATGCAAGAAACGAGCAGCGGGCTGCAATTCAAGAAGCCCGAAAAGCGATGCAGGCACTGCTCGATGAGAAGCCGCAGGAAGCGGAACAACGGGCTCAGGAAGCGAAAGAGCACATGGAAAAAATGGCCGAAGCCATTGGCACGCCAGAACAACGACGTGAACGTGCTAAGAACGAAGTCGCCCAAATTCGCCAGGCCCAGGAAGATTTGGCTAAGAACGCACGGCAGCAGACTCGCAATGAAAACGGCGAGGTCAAAAAGCCCGAAGATGCACAACTTGAGCAGCTCAAGAAGCAGCAACAGGACAACGCCGATCGACTTGCCGGCGTAGATGTTCCAACCGATCCTGAAGAAGCGGCACTGGACAATGCCATGCAGGCCGCCGCCGCGGCACTGCAAGATGCTCAACAAGGCGATGCTCAGCAAATCCCTGAGTCGATGGAACGTGCCGCGCAGGCCATGGCCGACTTGGAACAGGCACTGCAGGGGAACGAATCTGTCGCAGAGCAGGCAGCACAACTGCAGCAACAGCAGGATCAACTGGGGCAGAATGCAAAGGAATCGCTCCAGAACGCGGCCAGTCAGCAGGATATGTTGCGTCAGCAGGCGAAACAGCAGCAGGAAGTCCGCGAACAAGTCGCTCAATTGCAGGCACCCGCTGCCCGCGAAGAACAGGCCGCAGCCCAGCAGGCCATGCAACAGGCAACCGACCGACTCAACGACGCCGCGAACGATCCCGCCCGTGCTCAGGAAGCAAATGATGCTTTGGCACAGGCGAATCAAGCGATGGATGCATTGGCCAACGCTCTGGAAGAGGCGGGGCAAAACAATGCTCCCCAGGGTGAAGCTCCCGCTGTTGCGTCGCAGCAGGACCGCGAAATGGCGGATCAACTCGATCGCATTGCTGATCAGGCAAGTCAACTGGCTCAGCGACAGGGTGAAATTGCCCAGCAAACCCAGCAAGCAATGGAAGCAGGGGAGAACGTCAACACCCAGCAAGCGCAGCAAAATGCCATCGCCAATGACGCCGCGAACATGCCTGCCACGCCCGATCCCGTTTCCCAGGCGACAGCCGAGCAAATGGCCCAGCAAGCAGCCCAGGCTCTGGAACAACAAAATGGCGCCGAAGCTGCACAGGCTCAACAGGCAGCTCAGGCGGCGTTGGAGCGTGTTGCACAAGAATCACGTCGACAGGCAGAGTCGTTGAGGAATGGTGAGCCTGCCGGACAGCAGGCCCAGCCCATGAATTCCGGCGAAATGTCGCGGCAGCAGCAGCTCGCGCAACAGGCTCGTGACGCTGCTGCACAGCAGCGTGCACTAGCTGAAGCAACACGCCAGGCGGGACAAACTTCTCCGATGCAGGGAGAACAGCCTGCTCCGATGAACGGTCAGCAACCGCAGCAAAATGCAGGACAGTTGGCCCAGCGGCAGCAACAAATTGCCGAAGAAGCAGGACAGCTCGCTGAGGCGTTACAGACGACCGAAGGAGTTGGGGAACCAGCCCGCCAGCAAGCGCAGCAGTTTGCTGATCAGGCACAACAAGCGGCGCAGCAGGCCCAGGCGACCGATTTCAATCAAGCACAGCAGGCAGCTCAGGAGGCCTCGCAGAACGCCAGTCAGTTGGCCGATTCCGCTCAGCAGCAAGGCGTACCACAGGACCTCGCAAACGCCGCGGAACAGCTCAGTCAGGCGCAGCAGCAGGTGGCACAACAGTTGGGGGCCATGAGTCAATCACCTGCCGATGTCGCTGCAGCGCGTCAGGCGCGACAGGAGGATTTGGCAACTCAGACGGCACAGTTGGCCGAACAACTGGCAGATGCCTCGGAGCAGCTGGCTGATCAGCCTATCAATCAGCAGCGTCAAGCGGAAGCAGGGAACGCCGCGCAACAAGGTGCCGAGCAAGCCGGTCAGCAAATGGCCCAGGCTCAGCAGAATCTGCAACAAGGGAACGAAGGTCAGTCCGCTCAGGCCGGAAGTCAGGCTGCTCAATCGCTGCGAAATGCCGCCCAGCAAATTCGCCAGGGAACTCAGGGGCAGCAGCCAAATGAGTCCAATCCTGTGCCGGGCGACGCGGCGCAGCAGGTCACGCAAGCCATGCAGCAACTGGCCGACTCCGAGCAGGCACTGCAAGACATCGGTTCACTGGAAGGGACGCCCGCCGGGGAGCCAATGGGTGAAGGGGAAGGACAGGCGCAGGCTGGTCAGCAAAATCCCATGGGACAGCAGGCATCCAGCCAACAGGGACAACAGGGTTCTTCAGAAGGCCAGCAGTCGCAGGGAAAGTCACAGTCACTGCGTGATGCCGCCCAGGCCATGCGTCAGGCAGCCCGCCAAATGGGACTCGATCAGCAATCACAGGCTAAGGGACAAGCGGCCCAACAGGGACAGGCCGGCGGTCAACCAGGTGACGGACAATCTGGTGACTTCGGCAACGAGGACCTCGCGAATCTGGTGAATCCCAACACGAATGTGAATGGCGAAGCCCGCAACTGGGGACAACTTCCCGGAACGCTGAAAACTGAACTGCTGGAAAGTGTGCGCCGCACGACTGATGGCGACTACGCCAAGCCGACACGTCGTTACTTCCAGGAGGTCTCAAGAATTCGAGCCCCTGAAGTCACCCCAGACGCCGCAGAGTAACACGTTGATTCCAGAAACTTGCTCATGGGGCGGGAATCAGCGATTCCGCCGTTTGGCAAGCCCCTGTAGAATGCGGTCGTAGGATTGCAGTCTTGTGGGCATTGGAAGCAAATGTTCTTTTCACACGGATCGTCCAGGTCGCTGTTGGAAACGGTTGCCGTTGGGCTTCTGGTATTGCTCGTTGTCGCTGCGCCGTGGCCTTTTGGCGGTTACCTCATGCAACATCAGCTACTCATTTGGGTGGTGGTGTTTGCCTGCACGATTTTGACCTGCCTGGGGATCGCGAACACTTCACAGGTCGAGCTTCATCGCATACCCCTCGTCCTCATTCCCGCACTGCTGTTTGTAGCCCTTGCGGCGGCCCAGCTTCTCCCTGTTGCCGTCGCCAAAACCGACTGGGCTCGAGTGGTGTTGCCGGACTGGATGCCGCCGATGTCGACCCGCGCGATGTGGAGTATCGACCCCTCGCTCACACGTTTGCAGGTGCTGCGATTCGCTGCGGCATGTGGGCTAATTTGGTCAGCTTCCTATCTGCTTGAGGAAGAAGAGCATCGGAACTATCTGTTCTGGGCATTGGCAATCAATGGAGCGCTCCTCGCCATTTTCGGTGTTGCCCAACAGGCAATGTGGAACGGCAAACTCTTCTGGCGGATTGAGCTCACGCATGGCGGGCAGCCGTTTGCCTCGTACGTGAATCGTAACCATGCGGCGGGGTATCTCAATATGTGCCTCGCCTCGGCGCTTGCGCTGTGGTGGAGCATTGAGCAACGTCTTTCCGATGCGACATATCGAGATCGTCGTGAGGAAATTGGTCGTTGGGCCGCAGCCGGCCTGGTCCTTGTGAATTTGTTTGGTGTCTTCGCGAGCTTGTCCCGGGGCGGAATACTGGCCGCTGTCGTTTGCTGTGTTGTGGTGTCGCTCTTCGCCGAACGCGCCATGCGGACACGGGTTACCGGCCTGTTTGCTGCGGTCATTGTGCTGCTCGGTATTGGCCTGGCAATGACCAACGTAACTGGCAATTTGCAAAACCGGATGGCAACCCTCCAGCACGACACATTTGCGTCGACCAGCGGACGATTGCGGCATTGGGAAGACACGTTTCCCGCCGTTCTGGATTCCCCCATGGGAACTGGGCTGGGAACATACCGCCTCGCAAATCGCCCTTATCAGGGCCACCAAACCGCGGGTGAATATCACAACGCGGACAACTTGTATTTCGAGACGCTGATTGAAACTGGTTGGGGCGGACTCGCTCTTGTCTTCGGGGCAATTCTCCTGGTGGCGTTCCGCGTGCGGTGGCTGTGGCGTCAGCGAGATTCGGCGTATCGGCCCCTGGCGGTTCTGGGACTTGTTATTCTGTTGGGGCAGGGGATTCAGGCCGCGACCGATTTCGGCCCCCTTATGACCTCGAACATGATTTGCATCGCGGTGCTTGTGGGGCTGCTGTATGCCCCGGCATCGGCCCAGGATGACTACGAAAGCCTTCACTCAGGTTCGTCGCGGAATGCGCATATTGCGATGGGCGTGTTGCTGATTCTCCCCAGCATTCCGGCCTTAATTGTGTTCGACCACGCATCGAGAACTGAAGAGGTCGTTCGTCAGAGTTCGGAATTTGATCGTAAAACGCCCCTCGTGGCCATCGACTCACAAATTACGAAAGGCAATAAGCTGGTCGAGCAATTCCCCGATCATGCTGGCCTGCATGAAACTCTCGGCAGGCTGTATACGCTGCGGTATCGCCTGGAAATGTTTGACGAAATCGAGGCCGCCCAGAAGGATTTGCCCACTTACAATGAAACAGTCGCGTGGAGTTCAACATCCCTGCCGGTGTTTTATGATGTAACACGTGCCGCTGAGAACGTCGAAGTGCTCCGTGAGCATCCCGCCGTGGTGTCGTACCTGGCACCGGCTCGTCACCAGTATCAGTTGCTGCGTGCGCATTCACTCGCGTCACCCGAGTCGTACGGTCCCCTCGCAGCCACGACACCGCTTCTATCAGAGCCAAAGTCACAAACGCCCGCCCTCGCATTCTGGATGGGAGAATGTGCCCTTAAGCCCGACTCATCGGAGACGCTCCTCGCAGCCGGACGCATGTTTCAGGTTTCTGGTGACGTGGCTGCCGCCGAACGCGCTTGGAGGCTGTCGCTGGCCATGAATCACGACAAGCCCCACTACCTGCTGGAACGACTGCGTCCGCACTGTAGTGAAGGCGAGTTGCTGAGCTGGCTGCCACCGCGCCTCGAATTATGGGTCATCATGGCGGAGACCACCAAGGAGGGAGAGGTTCGAAAGCAAGCGGCGACGCAAATCTTGAAGCTCGTCGATTTGGAAAAAGGCCTGCCAGCCGAGAATGCAATTCTGGTTAAAGGGCAGGCGTTTCTCTTTCTGGAAGATTATTCACAGGCCGCCCCCTTACTGTCCGAGGCCGTTCGAGTCCGCCCCGATGACGTCAACCGTCGCATCTTGCTGGCAACGGCGCTCGAGAAGTCGGGCGACGCGCAGGCAGCGCTGCCAATCTACGAATCTGCTGCCAAGCTGGCTCCCAAGCGAGGCGATTTGCGGCAGAAAATCAGTGAATTGAAGAGTTCCCAAGCCGATTAGGGGCCTGCCAAGTCAGTCATTCCGTCTATCCCTGATCTTGGGTATTTGAAGGATATTTTCGGCAGAAACTGGACATTCGTTGACGATCGTGGCAAGCTGGGGTGGTTGAGCAGCTCTGCAGCGGCCCATGTTTTGCAGTCCGCTATGCTCAACGTTGGACTTTCTGTATTTCTGTGCGGTGCCGTGTAATACCCAGACGATGAAATCGTCATGACCGCTATTGTTGTTGCACTTTTACTAGCCCTCCTCTGCTCCCTGGTGCTGACGCCAGTGGTGCGTGTGATCGCATTACGAGTGGGGCTGATTGACAAGCCCGATGGTCACCGCAAGTTGCACAAAGAGGCGGTGGCGTTGGGAGGCGGCGTCGCCATTGCCATTGCGGCGTTTCTCGGCGGGGCACTGGTTTTCTCGTTCTACCCGGGATGGGCTCGACCATTTCAGGAGAATGCTCGCTTTCTGGTGGGCCTCGGCGGTGCCGCCGGGTTGATTTGCCTTGTTGGCCTGATGGACGACTGGCTTGAGCTGCGGGGACGTCAAAAACTCGCGGCTCAGGTTGTCACGGTCCTGATTGTCGTCCTGGGCGGACTCGTCATTGAAAGTGTGGAGATTTTTGGTCTGCGTGTTGAATTAGGGCTGCTTGGGATTCCTATCACAGTTTGCTGGCTGTTGGGCACCATTAACGCTTTGAACTTGATTGATGGTGTTGATGGTCTTGCCACCACTGTCGGCATTGTGCTGAGTCTGACAATGGCTGCCATGGCACTCATGCTAGGGCATGTCGCCGACGCACTTGTCGCGGTCGCGATCGCCGGTGGCCTTCTGGGATTTCTTGTCTTTAATTTTCCGCCTGCCAAAATCTACATGGGTGATTCAGGCAGCATGACCATTGGCCTGGTCCTCGGAGCATTGGCCATTCGCAGTTCACTGAAGGGGCCAGCCACGGTCGCCATGGCGGCTCCAGTGCTCATTTGGGCCGTCCTGTTGTTCGATGTGGGAGCAGCCATTCTCCGCCGCAAGCTGACAGGGCAAAGCGTTTACACGACCGACCGTGGCCATTTGCACCACGTGCTGCAGAAGCGGGGCTTCAGCCGCAGGAAAATCGTCTTCTTCATTGGCTTGCTGTGCGTCGTCTGCGGTGTCGGAGCCATGGTCAGCGTGTACCAGAAGAGTGAACTGATGGCCATCGCTACTGGCCTGACGGTCATTACTACGCTTGTCCTTACCCAGATTTTCGGTCACTCCGAAGTCTCGCTTTTAGTGCGGCGGATTCGATCACTTTTTGAATCGATGCTGCGTCTCCCCATGAAGCACAAGCCGACACCTAAGCCGGTTTCATCCCGGTTCGATGGAGACCGAGACTGGGACACGCTCTGGCAGTCGCTGTTGGCATTTGCCGAAGAGTTTGACCTCAGCCTCGTGCAGCTCAACGTGAATTCGCCGTCCATTGGAGAGGAATTCCATGCGTTCTGGGAACGCAAGGAGCACCCGCCACAACTGCGGATGTGGCGCACAGAAGTGCCACTCTTTCATGGAAAGCTCGCTGTTGGTCGCCTCACGATTTGTGGCACGAGCCGCGAAGGAGCAACCTGCGCGTGGATGGCAGAGCTCATCGAAGGGCTGAAGCCATTTGAACAGAAAATGCGTGAGCTGCTCGATGACCAGGTGACCGAGCGTATTCCTGAACCGAAAATGCTGTCGCCCACAGTAACCGCCGCCCGGTGAATTCTGCCGTAGAGTTTTCGCTGAAATTCCGGCTCGAGTGCTGCGAATGGCTTGAAACGGCACACTGAATCCCACCTGATCTGAAAAGGTGGGAGAGCAGGGCTCCCTCTGCGGTTGAATCAGGTATTGACGTTCACGTAGGTTGCACGATAGTGAGCGGTTACGGCAGTTGGACTGCCGTGAAAACATGCCTGAAAACTGATGCAAAATCATTCTTTCGATAAAAGTGCCCTGTCACCCACCGGGACGGAGTCCGCGCTGAGCGGGGCAGCCTGACCATGAGAGTTCTTGTTAACGCGCTGTCGCTCGGCTGGTTGAGCGGTAAGCATGTCCTGTTCGGCCATTTGCGGCAGTTGGCCAAGTGGTCGGCTGGCAAGCATGAATTCCTGCTCCTGCATCGTGCAGATACTTCCATTAATGAGTTGAGTGACCTGCCCAATGTTTCCGGGATTGTCGCACCTGGCTCGGCCGCACACTGGACGACCCGTATGGCCTGGGAGTTTTTCTCGCTTCCACGTCTCATGACGCAGCAGGGCGTTGACACCTATTTCACACCCACGGGAACTATCCTGCCGCGTTCGCCAGTTCCGCAGGTCACGCTCGCACAGAATCCCTGGTGTATGATGCCGGGACTGCAGCGCGGCGCAAGTGAAAAGTTCAAAGCCTGGTTGCAGCGACGTGCTTATCGCAAGGCGTTTCGATCAGCCGATTTGATGGTCTACAATTCGCAGCATATGCGGGATCTGTATCAGTCCATTTCACCGGGATTGCACGAACGCAATCAACTCGTCGCCTATCAGGGGATTGATGACGAAACTCACGACCTCGCTGCTCAGTCGCAGGTGCCGCGAATCGATCATCGCATCCTGGCCGTTTCCGTTATGGCACATTGGAAAGGTGCCGAGGTCGTCGTGGCGGCCGTTGCAGGTATGAAAAAACGCGGTGTCGATGCCGAACTGAAGCTGGTCGGTCCCTGGGCTGACATGCAGTACCGTAGTCGCGTTGAAGCGGAAATTGCAGCTCAGGGTGTTTCCGATCGAGTTGAAATCGCCGGTCAGGTGACTCGCGAGGAGTTGCATCAGCACTATGCGTCGGCGCGAGTCTTTTGCCTGATGTCCCGCTGTGAATCCTTTGGCATTCCGGCCGTCGAAGCACAAGCATTCGGGACCCCGGTGGTCGGGAGTAGCGTATGTGCGATGCCAGAAATTGGTGGTGAGGGAGGCCACTTTGTATCGCCCGACAATGTCAGCGGCGTGGCCGATGCCCTGCAGAAACTGTTAACCGACTCCGAGCATTGGATTGACATGTCGCAACGTGCGAAAACCAATGCTGCAAAATACCGTTGGGACGAATGCTCCCGACCATTAATGAAAATCTTTGACCTCGCCTGACACAACGTCCGCAGTGCCACCAGAAATAGCTGGTGAAACGACGAGTGGAATTAATCCCACTTCGCCGACGGGTGTGGGTACGTGGTGGGATCAATTGTTGGACGGCCTTTCGCGCGTCACGTCCTCTGGTCGTTACGTGCCCATCATCGATGGCTTTCGCTTCGTCGCCATTGTGGCGGTTATGCTGTTTCATGCGAACGAATCGTTGGTGGTCAGTCGCCCCGAACTGGAAACTCCCGCCCGCCAGACCCTGCTGTTTCATGTTTTGAAGGTCGGCAACGTCGGCGTGCCGCTCTTCTTCGCCATCAGTGGATTCATTCTGGCTTTGCCGTTTCTGGAGTCGTTTAAAAAACAGAAGCCATTTTCCGTGGGGAAGTATTTCCTGCGACGGCTGACGCGACTTGAGCCGCCGTACATTCTGAATCTATTGCTCGTCACGCTGTTGCTCATCGTGGTGAAGCGGGAAGCATTGAGCGAGCTTGCCGCACCATTGTTTGCTTCGCTGGGCTATGTTCACAATTTGGTATACGGTGAGATGAGCCGCATCAATTGCGTAGCGTGGTCACTCGAAATCGAAGTGCAGTTTTACATTCTCATGCCGGTGATGGCCTGGGTGATACTGCGCTTACCCACTTCCGCACGGCGGATGGCGCTCGTCGGCATCATGCTGGCTTGTGTGCTTGCGAAGATGTTTCTCATCCCGCAACAAGGAGGCAGCGAAGTCGTTCAGCGTGTGAAGATGTCGCTTCTGTACTACTTCGATCATTTCCTTGTCGGCATTCTCCTGGCGGACGTTTACTTCACTGACTGGATCTCTCAACCGAAATCCGCGTTGCACTGGGACGCCATTGCGGCCGTCGCCTGGGGAATGATTGTCGTCAGCCAGTGGCGACTCTGGTCGCAGCACCTCCTGGTGTTGCCGATGTTCGTCGCGTATTACGCGTCGTTTCGAAGCCACTTTATTCGTCAGGCTCTGTCACTTAAATGGGTCACCGTTCTGGGCGGAATGTGTTACACGCTTTATTTGTATCACTTCTTCGTCATCAGTCTGGTCAACAAGTTCACCATCCCACGTCTCGCTGGGTTCAGTTATGGACCATCGCTGGCCATTGAATTTGGACTCATCCTCCCAACTTCGGTCATCGTCGCGGCTGTGTTGTTCCGCCTCGTCGAACTCCCCTGCATGAAGTGGCGACCGTTTCAGTCCTCAACAGCTTCGCGGTCCTCAAGTTCACCAATTCACAGCAAGAGCGTACCTGAGCTAAATGTCTGAGCAGAATTCAGTAACGGAGAATCTGCAAACCGGTGAGGTTGACGACAACCTGCCTGTAACGGTCATTGTGCCACCTGCGGGTTGGATGGCACTCGATTTCGCCGATCTGTGGCGGTACCGGGAATTGCTGCTCTTGCTCACCTGGAGAAACATTTCGGCCCGGTATCGTCAAAGTGTTGTCGGGTACGGATGGGCGATTATCAGGCCCGTGCTCTCGATGCTCATCTTTACTTTTGTCTTCAGTCAAATTGCGGGCATCAGCACGAGTCCTCCTCAAAACCTGGCGGTTGATGAAAACTTGCTCGCGGAACTAAAAGCCGACGACGAAATCGCTGCTCGGCTCTACGTCTTTCTGCAGGCCGATGCCATCAATGCTTCGCCTCGAACTAAGTCGTATGACAACGGTTCGGCACGGCGAAACTGGGACACTCTGTTCCACTCGGTCTTCCCCAATCAGGCAACACCCCCTGCGACGATTGAATCTGCCCAGTCGATGTTCCAACCTGCGATCGATCGACTGATCAGCAAGAACATCATTGCGAGCGCAAATTGGACGAACGAACAAATCGCTGAAGAAAAGACGATTCCGCGATTAACCATTACGCCCTATCGACCACCTTCTCAGAAAGAGATCCCCTATGCGTTGTTCGCATTCACTGGACTCCTTCCCTGGATGTATTTCTCGGGGGCACTGAACGCCGCGACGACGAGCGTCGTGACTGGGGGAGCACTGCTGAAGAAAGTGTACTTCCCCAAACTGATTCTCCCCATCGTGGCTGTCCTCGCTGGATTGGTGGACCTCGCCATTCAGTTAGTCGTTCTGGTCGTGCTCATTTTCTGGTATCAAATCGACGTAGGAATACATCTCCTCTTTGCCCCCGTGTTTATCCTGGCGGCTGCAGTCACGTCTCTGGCAATCGGTCTGTGGCTGACAGCATTGAACGTGAAGTACCGCGACGTCGGGCAGGCAATTCCGTTTATCGTTCAAACGTGGATGTGGCTCAGTCCGGTCGTCTATCCCAGCAGCAAGGTTCCCGCTCAGTTGCAGGGGCTGTATGCATTGAATCCAATGGTGGGAGTCATTGAAGGCTTCCGTTGGTCCATTGTTGGTGAAGCTCCGCCCGACTGGTCCTCGGTCGCCATTTCCTTCACCGTCGTGTTGTTCCTGCTCGTTTCCGGGATGTACTACTTCCGGCGGACAGAAACCACGTTCGCAGACATCATTTAACAGGCCGAAATAAGTGGCGGCAATTACCGTCGAGAATTTGAGCAAACGGTTCCAACTGGGACTCACGCACGCCGGTTCCATTCGCAATTTGGTGAATGGATTCTTGAGCCGTGTTGTCGGTCGCAATCGCAGCCAGGGTTCCCATGTGCTGCCGGAACATGCCGACCGGGTTGATGAAGAAAACAACTTCTGGGCACTCAAAAATGTCTCCTTCACCGTCCAACCCGGCGAAGTTGTCGGCATCATTGGCAAGAACGGTGCGGGAAAGAGCACACTGCTGAAAATCCTCAGTCGTATCACGAGCCCTTCCGAGGGACGGATTACCTTGCGGGGTCGGGTCGCCAGCCTGCTCGAGGTCGGGACAGGATTTCATCCCGAACTGACCGGACGCGAAAACGTTTACCTCAACGGCACCATCCTCGGGATGACGCGTCAGGAAATTGATCGACAATTCGATGGGATTGTCGACTTCGCCGGCGTGTCGCGTTTCATCGACACTCCGGTCAAGCGCTACAGCAGTGGGATGACGGTCCGGTTGGGATTCGCCGTTGCCGCCCATCTCGACCCAGAAATCCTCATCGTCGATGAAGTACTCGCCGTGGGTGACGTCGAGTTTCAAAAAAAGTGTCTCGGCAAAATGCAGGATGTCTCTCGCTCGGGACGCACCGTGCTGTTTGTCAGTCACAACATGGCGTCAATTCGCGCACTCACCAAAAACACGCTCCTCATTTCTCGCGGCGAATTGCTGTTTAATGGGCCAACCTCGGAAGCTGTCAGTCGTTATCTCGCCGAGAACTCCAAACGCATGGCCGCGGACGGAGACGTGTCCACCATCGAACGGCCCTTCGACGGACTCTCCCGCGAAATGGAAATGCACCGCCTGTCGCTCGTGAACGCGAATGTCGAGGAGGGACAGGCGGCGGAAATGAAAATCACTGTTCATTCTGAGCGTAGTTCTGAAGATTTCCTCGTCGGCCTGACATTCTTCCGTGACGATGCAACACCTTTAGGAAGCACATTCAGTCCTGCCCTGAGAGGACCGGCTGTCGGGCGTAACATCGAATACACACTCAGCTTGCCGACGGAACAACTGACCCCCGGACAATACTACTGCTCCATTTCCATCGCAGATGTCCGCACCGCTGGCCGGCGACTGTTCGATTCCCTCTCCGACGTCCTTCCGTTTGAGGTTCATCCTCAAGCAGTGGATGCGCGGGGCTGGGCAAAGTCGTGGGGCGTCATGCGACTTCCGGAAATGGCTGTCAAATCTGAGGGGGGATCGGCATGACGCAAACCGAAACTCCGCCAGTGCCAGACAGTCAGTCCGTTCGACAAACTGAGTCGGTGCGATGCGTCGATTGCGGTAGTGATTCGGTGATTAACCGTGGTCCCTGCAAGTTGACCTCCGCTATTGATGGATTGCCCGAATACGAGAAGCAACTCATCAACGACCGTGGGGCCGGTCATCTCTATCAGTGCAATTCCTGCGGGCTCGGTTTTCGCTTTCCGCAAGTTAGCGAAGCGGAATTACAGGCACTGTATGCCAACATGCCCACGCGGCGTTGGAAGTATGAACAACAGACCAACACGGCATGGCAACTCGCCAACAAGTGGTTGAGCGGTGTGACGCTGGCTGATTCGAAGAAGGCGAAGCTGCTGGATGTCGGTGCGTTTGACGGCATCTTCCTGAAGTCATTGGGCAATACATGGGAACGCTACGCCATTGAACCTTCAGCGAATGCGTGCGAGTCACTTGAGGAACTGGGCGTCACGGTCATTGACCGCTTCCTGAATCCTCCTGCGTCCGAATACGCCGAACTGTTTGATGTCGTCACCCTGTTCGATGTATTCGAACATTTACGTCAGCCGGGACATTCATTGAGCGACGCCGTGCAGTTCCTCAAGCCGGGCGGGCATCTCATCGTGTCTACCGGCAACTGTGCCCACTGGACATGGAAATGGCTGGAGGGCGACCACTGGTATTGCCATCCGCTTCAGCATCTAACCTTCGCGACACCAAGTTTCTTTAGCAACTGGGCAGTACAAAACGATTGCCGGGTTCGTCAAATGGCGCCGCACTCGCATCATCCCGGAAAATTCAGTAAGCGGTTCGAGCGGGTCTTGGAAACAATGGTTTGGGGAGGACTCAAATCGAATTGGCTCAGACCTGTCTCGTCGCTTTGCATGCGGATTCCGGGGCTTGGTTATTTACGACACCGGGCGACCGGTCCCTACGCACCAGAATTGGCCGATCATCTTTTCGTGGTCCTGGAAAAAGGAAAAGCTCCCGTGGCATAGTTGCCACACGAGCAAGCCAGCATGTTGAGAGGAAAAATTAGAAAGTGGTTGTTGAACCTCGGATGGGATGTCCGCCGGACGTCCTCCTGGGCGGTCCACAAGCGTGCCGAAGTTCATCGGCAGGAATTGGACAAGTGGCGCATTCTGAAAACGCTGAGTCCCGAGGCCGTTTTGGACATTGGCGCCAACACCGGACAGTTCGCCGAACTTGTACGTGAGTTGCTGCCGCAAGTTCGAATTATCTCATTCGAACCTCTGCAGGACTGTTTCGCCAAGTTGCAGGAAAAGAAACAGCAGCTGGCACCGCACGACTGTTATCACTGTGCGTTGGGAGCAGAGAACGGGAAGCACATTATTCATCGCAACAATTTCACTCCAAGTTCGTCCCTGCTGGAAATGCAGTCGCGGCACAAGGAAGAACTCCCCCGCACGGAGCAAACTTTCCCTGAAGAAATTCAGCTTCGCCGACTTGATGATCTGGCCCCGGAACTGACTCTTCCCGAGAACTTCTTCGTGAAAATCGACGTGCAGGGATACACGGCGCCCGTGCTACACGGCGGGGAACAAACACTTCGCAAAGCCGCCGCAATTGTCGCTGAAGTCAGTTTGCAGCCGCTGTACTCTGGTGAAACGCGGTTTGCCGAAGCGTATGAGATTTTGACTTCCTGGGGATTCGAATATCGGGGCAACCTCGACCAGTGGATTAGCCGCAAAGACGCTCGCATTCTCCAGTGTGATTGTCTCTTCGAACGTGTGACATAGTTTCATTGATTCAAGTTGACAGTATGAGTTCACTTCCAGCAAAAGTTTTGGTCACAGGTTCATCCGGTCTCATCGGATCGGAAGCCGTACGTTCGCTCGACGCGTTGGGCGTGCAGGTGTTTGGCGTCGACAACAACATGCGAGCCGACTTCTTCGGTCCAGCCGGTGACACGTCCTGGAATCTGGCGAAGCTGAAAGAAAAGTGCAGCCGGTTTACGCATTGCCCGCTCGACATTCGCGATCGAGCCGGAGTGCTGAAACTGGTGGCCGAATTGCAGCCGGACATGATTGTTCATACCGCCGCACAGCCTTCGCACGATCTCGCTGCCGACCGTCCGTTTGATGACTTCGACGTTAATGCTGTAGGAACACTGAATCTACTCGAAGCGGCGCGTCAGTCAGCAGGCGACACCGTGTTCATCCACATGAGCACGAACAAAGTCTACGGTGATCGACCAAATACGTTGCCACTTGTCGAGCTGGAAACCCGCTGGGAATACGCCGACGAATGTGACTACGGAGGAGTCAGCGAGACCATGAGCATCGACCAATCGATGCACAGCCTGTTCGGCGCAAGCAAGGTCGCCGCCGATGTCATGGCTCAGGAGTACGGCAAGTACTTCGGATTGAAAACCTGTATTTTCCGCGGCGGTTGTTTGACGGGATCAAGTCACTCAGGAGCCCAGCAACATGGATTCCTGAACTATCTGTTCAAAGTGGCCTCAGAGGGCGGCCACTACACGATTTTTGGATACAAGGGAAAGCAGGTTCGCGACCAAATCCATAGCGAAGACGTCGTGAAGGCCATGCTGGCATACTTTACAAATCCACAACCTGGCGAGGTCTACAACCTCGGAGGTGGACGGGAGAATTCCGCCAGTGTGCTGGAATGCATTGGCCTTGTCGAGCAAATCTCTGGCAAGAAGCTGAGCCACTCCTACTCCGACAATGCCCGCAAAGGCGACCACATTTGCTACATCAGCGATTTGTCAAAACTCAAGCAGCATTTCCCGGGTTGGTTAATTACCCGTTCGCTGGACAGCATTTGCCAGGAAATGTGGGATTCACTGAATGACAATCGTGGCTGAGTCACAGCCTGACATCATTGAAAAGTCGGCCCAAGCAGCACCTCTTCGCGTGTTGCTGGTGGCTGGAACGTCGCCTGGGGAACCCGGCGTTGGCGGAGTCATATTGCGTGATTTGGTCTCGACACATGGTGCCGAAAACATGCATGCCTGCTGGCTGAATCCCAATCGAGACAAGCAGCCTCATTACATCCCGGAGCTGGCGACCACGTTCTTCGAGCGTCGATATGAGACTGGTTGGCGTCCTATATCTGGACCAGTTGGCGAACTCATTTCCTGTGTTGCGACGAAGACTCTGCGGCGCCCCTTAGTCAACCGTGCAGTGCAAGGAGTTCAGCAACAAGTCGCCCAGTTCAAGCCCGATGTCGTCCTCTGCGTACTCGAGTCCGGAATGGCCGTGCAGGTGATGGCCCGCCTGGTGAAGAGTCTTACAATTCCCGTCCGAACCATCGTCTGGGATGACGTCGACACGTTTTGTCCAGACGGCAACCTCGACCACTGGACACGCATCACCATCGCGAAAGACTTCAAGACTGTACTCCAGGCCAGTGAGTGTGTAGCGGTTATTTGCGAGAACATGCAGGCCGCCTACCAACGGGACTACGGCATCGACAGTTTTGTGTTGCGGCACGGCATGCCCCAGGTTGAAGGAGCATCATCACGCTCACAAAAAGGTGATGATGTCCTGCGAATTGGCTTCGCCGGTTCAATAACCACGCCCGACTGTATTCGCAGTTTTATCAGCACACTCGATGGTTTGGGATGGAACATCGCGGGGAGAAAAGTTTGCCTGCGAATGTTGGGAGCTCGGTTTCAGTTGGGAACCTTGAGCAAACAGTGGATTGAATACTTAGGCTGGCGTGACGTATCAGAAACCCGCGATTTACTCGGCGAATGCGACTTACTGTATCTACCGCAATCGTTTGAACCGAAACTCCGCCACCTCTCCGAGCTTTCCTTTCCCACAAAACTCTCTACGTACGTCGCCGCCCGCCGTCCCATCCTGCTGCAGGCCCCAGAGTACGCGTCGCTACGAGAATTCTGGGCACGCTATCCGCTCGGTCCAGTCATTGAATCGCTGGATGCGAAGGATGTTCAATCTGGCATTGAAGCCATCGTCCATTGTGATGACGCGCAGCAAGCGAACTGGTTGCAGACCATTGCCAAAGCCCATGAAGAAGCACTCAGCGAAGACCTCTTCCGGCAGGGCGTAAATCGACTCCTCGCACCGCAAGCATCGAGCAGGACGTCGTAGCTCAGGTGCTGGAAATGTTGACGCCCAAGACGTATACCGACAGCCGCCATTCGAGTAATTCGGCGAATTTGAATTCGAACGACGAACAGCCTCTGAATGTCGCCATCGTGCACACCGCCGATCAAGGTGGTGGCGCTGAAGCTAGTACGCTGCTGCTGCACCAGGCATTGAAAGAACTGGGACACAACAGCCGCATGTTTGTGGCTGCCAAGCGTGGAAACGACCCAGACGTCCATCAAATCGAACGGACCAGACCATTCCCCGGTGCACTGCGAATGGCCCGCTGGGTCGAAGACTGGACCGGCTGGCAATACTGGTATCAGCCCTGGTTTCATAATCTGGGACAACTCATCGGCAATGCAGATGTCGTCCACTATCACAGCTTGTGGTACGGGCGAGATGGCTTCGCTGATGTCGCCGCCCTGCCCCGACTGACGGCACACTATCCCTCGTTAATGACCTTGCGAGACTGGTGGATGTTCACCGGCCATTGTGCCCATCCCGCCCTGGGATGCGAACGCTGGAAGACAGGCTGCGGCCAATGTCCCGATTTGAACCTGGCTCCCGCTATCAAAGTGGACGGAACGAAAGCGAATTTGCGGCGTAAGCAAAAGGCATTGCGGGACTCGAACATCCGCGTGACGACTGTTTCTAACTGGCTGGCCGGTGAAGTGCGGCAGAGTCCCGTATTTCAACACAAAGAGATTCACACCGTTCATAACGGCATCGACGAACGCATTTTCTTCCCTCGCAATCGAACGGAAATGCGTGCGAAGTGGAACCTGCCGCAGGAGCGGTTCATTGTGATGGTGGCAGGTCAGTCTGTTGAAGGCACCGCAGGGATTGCCAAAGGCGCGGGCGACTACGCTCTTGAGGCGATGACGTTGTCGGATGCGGACGTGTACCTGCTGGCCGTTGGACGTTCGAGTGAGAAGGTGCTTGCTCAATGGGGACGCGATGGCCGAGCCATTCCGTTTCAAGACAATCCCACCCCACTCGCCGAACTTTACGCGGCCGCAGATGTCGTTGTCGTTGCATCTCTGTGGGAAACGTTTGGTCGGGTTCCCGCCGAAGCACAAATGTGTGGCATCCCGGTTGCCGCATTTGTGACGGGTGGAATCCCGGAAATTGTCGAACATGAACAAACGGGGTTCGTCGTTGAACGATTGAATTCACAAGCACTCGCGGCAGCCATTCGAACATTGTCTGCACAACCAGAACTTCGCCACGAATTGGGCAAGCAGGCGGTTACCACAGCCCGTACACGTTTCAGCAATCTCGCAATTGCGCAGCAGTACGTGACGCATTATCGGGCCGAAATCGCGGATCGCAAGACCGGTGCTGGAGGCCGCAAGTAGATGTGTGGCATTGCTGGAATTTTGAATTTTGACCGCTCGCCAGTGGATGTGGTTTGTCTCCAGCATATGACCGATGCCATCCAACACCGTGGGCCAGATGGTGAAGGGCACCACATTGATGGTGCTGTCGGACTTGGGCACAGACGACTGAGCATTATCGATTTGGAAGCAGGCAAGCAGCCACTTTCAAACGAAGATGGCACGATTTGGATCACCTTCAACGGCGAGATTTACAACTTCCAAGACCTGCGTGCACGACTCGAGGGCTTGGGACATGCGTTCCGAACTCACTCTGACACGGAAGCCATTATTCATGCCTATGAGCAATGGGGGAGCGATTGTCTCCATGAACTCCGTGGGATGTTCGCCTTCGCCATTTGGGATGGTAAGAAGCGTCAACTGCTGCTCGCCCGCGATCGGATGGGTATTAAGCCGCTGTACTATTGGCGCACATCACGACATGTCGCATTTGGGTCAGAGCTCCAGGCGTTGCGAACCGTTCCCGGATTTCCCGGTGAATTCGACATGGCCGCCATCGACGCGTTTCTTCACTACCAATACATTCCGGCACCACACACCGCCTATCAGAACGTTCACAAGCTGGAACCGGCACACTTCATCGTCTTTGAGCAGGACGGACAAACACGCGGACCACAACGTTACTGGCGTTTGCGTTTCGAGGCTGATCGCTCTTTGGACTTTGCAGGATGGCAGGAGCGTCTGCGAGATGCGTTAACCGAGGCGGTGAAATCACACCTTGTCTCTGACGTCGCATTCGGAGCATTTCTCTCCGGCGGCATCGATTCCAGTCTTGTCGTTTCCGTCATGAGCGAACTGCTCGACGAACCAGTCCAGGCCTTCTGCATTGGTCATCCGCGAGAAGAGTTCGACGAACGCCAGTGGGCACGTTTTGCCGCTGAGAAATGCGGTGCGAATTTCATTGAACGTGTCATTGATGAAGACGCCCTCGACTTGCTGCCCAAACTCGCTCAGCATCACGGCGAACCATTCGCCGACAGTTCCGCGTTGCCGACCTACTTTGTTTCGCAGTTGGCAGCGGACAACGTCAAAATGGTGCTCTCGGGCGATGGTGGAGACGAACTGTTCGCTGGCTATTACGCGTATCCAGCCATTCTGTGGGAACATCGAGCCCCGCAGTCGCAGTATCTTCGATTCAAAAATCGATTGGCCAATGTGGCCCGTCGGTTCAATGTCTGGCCACAAACAACGACGCCAGCGGACAGCAAGTATGTTCGCACAACCCCACGTGATCCTGCGCACCGTGCGACGTTCTGGCGTCTGGAACATCAAGCCGTCGTTGACCAGACACGACGCGAATTCGGCTCACGTTTCGATGCCGTAGAACACCCGCACCTGCTCGATACGCTGCAGGCTTTCGATCTTGAGAACTATATCCCCTACGACAATCTCACGAAGGTCGATGTCGCCAGTATGTTCCACGGACTCGAAGTCCGGGTGCCGCTGCTCGATCATCAGTTCGTCGAAACTGCCTGTCAGGTTCCACCAGAATTCCGACTGACAAACATGAACAGCCAGGGCGAGTTGACCACGCCCCCGGGCCAGACATCGGGCAAGCATTTGTTGAAGTCGCTCGCAGAGAAGCGGTTTGGTGCAGAGTTTGTAAATCGCCCCAAACGTGGCTTCGAAATTCCGGTGCAGCACTGGTTCGCCGGACCACGCGGAGGGGAACTAAAGGAACGCATCCTCGACTCGTCGTTGCCACTTGCTGACTGGTTTGAGCCTGCGGCCTTGCAGCAAGTCGTGAATCAGGCCAGCGAATCCAAATTGTCCGCCTGGCACGGATGGACACTACTCATGCTCGCCGAATGGTGTCATCAACAGCATGTGAAAGTCGCCTGAGCTTGCCGTCCGTGAGTTGCATTATCCCGTTATACAACGCGGCTGCCTGGCTGGAACGAGCCGTTCGATCGCTGTTAGATTGTGGATTGTCCGACCTGGAAATCGTCATGGTAGATGACGGATCAACGGACGAGTCACTCGCTGAGGCACATCGGCTGCAAAGAGTGCACGAAGGCATTCGGGTGCTGCAGCATCCCGACAAGCAGAATCACGGCGTGTCTGCGACACGAAACCTGGGAATCGAAAACAGCATTGGTGAGTTGATTTGCTTTCTCGACGGCGATGACTTCGTCTACCCACATCGATTCGAAGCGGCCCACGCGGTGCTGCAGTCCGATGTCGGAATTGATGGTGTCTACGGTACCACGAAAATGGTCTTCGAAAGTGAAGAGGCACAAGCGGGTTGGTATCAGGGCGAAGACATTTTCGGTTTTCAGGATGAAATTCGTTCAGAAGAGTTGTTGGGACGACTGTTGAAGGGGAAGTGCTGGGCGACCAGTGCCATTCTTTTTCGCCGTGAACTGCTGGAACGGACGGGACTCTTTGACCCCACATTGCATATTGCCGAGGACTGCAACCTCTGGTTTCGAATGGCAGCGGTCGGCACGCTGGTTGGTGCCGATTTGACAAATCCCGTCAGTGCATACTGGCGTACAACGGGTAGTGCATATCAGGCAGGAGCCTCACAGAAAGTACACATGCTGCGGTCGATGCAACTCTTTCAACGTTGGTTGAACAGTCGGCAGGTCGATCCCACTGTGAAAGAGCAGGCACGGCAATGCATTCGCGATTTTGCCATCAATGGAATTATCGCGGCACGCAGTAGTCAGCAACGCGGGCTGGCGTGGTCGCTGGCAGCGAAGTCCATTCAGTTGTTCCCTTCAATTGGTCTCGATTACCGGTTCCAACGCCAACTCCTGTCCATGACGTTGGGACGCTGATACGTTGTTCGCATCACTCCTCAAGAAAGTGTTCTTCGGTGGTTCGGCCGATCCGTGGCAGTCCCCCAAGTGGGTGGCCGATCAGCACGACTTGGCCAAAGAACAATTTCATTCGACAATTGCCAAACTCGGCATGCCGCGGATTGCCGTCGTCAAACAGGACATCAACGAAGACCTGTACTGCTGCCCTTCCGGAAGCAAAGGGCGAACAGTTGTTGAGTCGACACTTCTCCGAAGTGGCCCGGCTGCCCTGTTCAGTGAATGTGACGCCACGTTTGTCATGGTCAAAACGGTCGACGATGCCGAGTGCAGCGTCTGGCAGGAACGTGCGACCAAGCTGAACTGGGATACTCTCGAATTCTTTCGCAGCTACCAGACTCGTATTCCGGGTCGTGATTATGGTCAGGGGAAGTTCTCCGTTGCCGTGGACGATGTCGACTGGAGTGCCTTTGACATTGTTGTCAGCATTGACAATTCCGTTCCCCAACGCGTCACGCAGCAGTTTCCGCAGGTGCTGTGGGCGTATTACGTCCGCGAAATCAAAACACCAGAATACAAGCAGTCGTTGGAGCGACCACTGCCCGGACAGGACGTTGTGCTGAACCATCACTTCCGCCCTGTTCCTAAGCCGTCGGCTGATCACGTTCTCGATTTTCCGTATCACCTGCACCTGGTGGGATGTTTGCCGTCTCTGCTGGAGACGGAAATCGTGAGCGACCCCGAACGTTCGGGGGTGTTTGTTGATCATCACACCATGATCGCGGTGACTGCCGAACAGCGTGTGGAATTAGCACAATTTGGTCCCATTGCGAGCACCATTCACGAAGGCAGCAGGGAAGTTATTCCGACATCTGAAAAACTCGCCCGTCGCACACTCGACCCCGATTTGCGCGAACGGTTGTTCGCATCCCGCTTCTTCTTGTGTTCCGCTGGACATCGACAGGTTTTTGGTACGGCTCTTGTCGAAGCAATCGCTGCCGGGGAACTTGTCATTGGCTCGCCACAGAACATTGTTTGCTCGTTTTTGCTGAGCGAAGCAACGTCCGCCGACTCATTTTCTGAGGCAATTGCCAAGATGCAATTGTTATCGAATGACGAAGCGGTCTACGGGCGGGAAATTCAGAGACAACGTCAACTCGTCGACTGGCTCTGCTTTTACCGACCGCTGCAGCAACTCATGAATCGTTGGCAGCAGAAGACATAATCACGTAACCAATTTCAAATATGCGCGTGAAGTCCGCATTACAGCAATGACGACTAAGAGTATCCCCAAAACTCGATACCTGTTTGTCGGAGGATCGGCCCGCTCTGGAACAACCCTCGTCCAGAAAATTCTCTGCGCCCATTCGTCGATTGCAGGTGGGCCGGAATTCGATCAACTGACACCCCTCATGCAAATGTATGATCGCATGCGGCAACCTATGCGGCTGGAGCGTCAGGCGTGGTACTACAGTGCAGACGACCTGGCCGAGTCGGTACGCACGTTTGTCGATTCGCTCTTCGAAAATGTGCGGTCACGACATCCCGGAATTGAAATTGTTTCCGAGAAAACGCCGTCAAACATTGCTGTCGCCAGAACTCTGCTGGAACTGTTCCCCACATCCAGGTTCCTCAACGTTCAGCGGGACGGTCGCGACGTGTTGTTGTCCCACAAGAAGGTCAAGGACCGCTTTCTCAAGGAACACGGCAACAAGGCGACGCCCTGGCTAGACGACTTCAAAACCGGCGTCGTCTGTGGCCACTGGAAGCAGAATGCCGAGCAGGCCCGGCAGGTGGAACAGAATGCTCCCGAGGACATTCGGCAGCGGTTCATGACCGTGAAATACGAGGAACTCGTTGCCCAACCCGTGGAGCAAATTGACCGTATTTGTCAGTTCGTTGGGATTTCCCCCGAGCCATTAATGCTCACGCCAGAAGAGGTTGATCCGACCGAAACCGGTCAGGTAACCAACATCGACAATGTCTGGTACACACACGCTCAGTTCTCGCAAAAGTTCAACACCGGGTCCGTCGGCAGTTGGGAGAAGGGACTCAGCTGGTGGGAGAAACTCTCAGCCAACTTACGCATGGCTCCCGAACTGGAGCGACTCGGGTATGAAGTCCCAGGCATTTACAAATCCATTCGCGGGCTGCTGGACCGACTCCGCGGGCGAAAGGCCTGAAAACTGAGTGCCTCGAATGCGGCCTCATGACGTGACTACTATTGTCGTTCACAACATCCGACTTTCTGATTTTCTTTCTGCTGGTGTGTTGCCTGCAGCGCTTGCTGCCGCATCGACCTCGAAACGTATTTCTGCTGGCGTGCAGCTACTTCTTCTACGGATGCTGGGACTGGCGTTTTCTGTCGCTTATCGTGTTTTCGACAGTAGTCGACTACGTGGCGAGTCATCGCATCGCAGCGACCGAAGAGGCACCAACGCGCCGCAAATGGTTAATCATCAGTTGCGTCGTCAACCTGGGGCTATTGGCCTTCTTCAAATACGCAAACTTTGGTGTCACGGCGGCGAATCAACTGCTCGCACAAATGGGGATCGACCCTGCCTTCGCGAGACTCAACATTCTGCTGCCTGTCGGGATTTCGTTCTACACGTTCCAGACCATGAGTTACACGATCGACGTCTACCGTCGATCGCTCAAGCCGCTCGACAGCTTCATCGACTTCGCCCTTTACGTGGCTTTCTTTCCGCAGCTAGTGGCAGGTCCTATCGAACGGGGAACGGCACTCGCACCGCAAATGACGCGAAAAACGCTCGCCACCTGGGCAGGTATTCGCTTCGGTGTGTGGCTCTGCCTGAAGGGCGTCTTCAAGAAAGCGGTCATTGCGGACAACATGGCGGTTCTCGTCGATGGTGTGTTCAACTCGGACGATCCACAAAGCGGCACGGCAATTCTGCTGGCGACCTATGCGTTCGCCTTTCAGATTTACGGCGACTTCAGCGGCTATTCCGACATTGCCCGCGGGACGGCGAAGCTCATGGGATACGACCTCATGGTCAACTTCCGACTCCCTTACTTCGCTCAAAGTCCGAGCGAGTTCTGGCAGCGTTGGCATATCAGCCTGTCGAGTTGGCTTCGGGACTATCTGTACATTCCGCTGGGAGGCAATCGGGGCGGAACGCTGCTGACTTATCGCAATTTGGTCCTGACCATGTTGCTGGGCGGACTGTGGCACGGAGCAGCGTGGACGTTCCTCATTTGGGGAGCGTGGCATGGCGTCATCCTCGTCCTTCAGCGACTGACGGGATTCGGCGAAGCCGGCAAGGACGATTCCTCATTGGCCATCTGGACGCGCCGGATTGTCATGTTTCATCTCGTCTGCGTGGGATGGCTGCTGTTTCGCGCAAACTCCATGTCGCAGGTTGTGCTGTTCACTCAATCATTGCTGACCAACTGGACGTGGAACATCGAACTGGCCCAAATGGCCTGGCAACTTGTGTTCCTGTGCGGCCCGTTCCTCGTCATTCAGTACGCTCAAGAGACATCCAAAGACTTGAATTACGTACTGCACTTGTCGCTGGTGCCGCGAACGGTGGTCTACGCCACGGTGTTGTTTCTCATTCTGACTGTCGGAAACTTTGGCGGACGTGAGTTCATCTACTTCCAGTTTTGATTTACCCCTTGAACGGGTCGAACAGGGACTGCGTGACGCACAACGCGCGCGAGAACTGGTCTGGACGCTATGGCTGTGTCGCCTGAGTCCATTAATTTTCCTGGCGTGCATCCCGCTGGTTTCACTATTTCTGGTGCCGCTGCTGTTTCTCAAACCGGTTGACTGGACATCAGTCTCGTTCGGAACGATGTTCAGCCTGAAGTCACTTGTGGTCGCGGCAGCCATCGCCAGTCTTCCTTGGATTTGGCGATTCAGTCTCAGCATGGAGGGACTTCATCGAATTGGCTCCTGGCCCTTTGCGTTCATTCTGGCTTTGGTCGGGATTGGCCTGATGAACGTGGCGATAACTCATCCCCGCGCCCGCTGGTTCTTCGTTGAGTGGGCCAAAGTTCGGACGGCGAATCCGTCATTCGCTCGGAATACACTATTCTGGGAGCGGCGTGATTTCCCCAGCGAGACGCTCACAAAGTTCCCGCGACAGCGTGTTGCACTGGTCGGCTCCAGCCAAATGTATCAGTCGACTGACCTTGACCTGCTGGCCGAACTGACGCCCGATGAATTCGAAAAGAATTGCCTCGCGGGTTTCGGACCTATGCAGTATCCGTGGCTGGTTGATCGAATTCTTGAGCGCAAACCGAATCTGGTTGTCTGCTGGTTGTCTGAGTTTGACTTCTACCGTGAAACAGCGGTCCCCACCGGACGACTCCGCTGGGCCGCGACGAATGAACAGACTTACGAGTTGTTCGGCGAGCTTTCACCGCGGCAGCGTTGGGAGAACCGTGGAGAGTTTGTGGATCTGACGTTGGCCAGCAATCTCACACTCTGGCGGCAGCGCGAGCATGTGCGTCAGTCGCTGCTGAATTACTGGTGGAATCTCAGTCGGCCTGCAAACGCGGCGCGAGACTCGGAGGTCGAAGTGCTGGCCCAGTCCGTTGGGCTGCAAGGCGCGATCAAGAATCTCTCTGAGAACGTCCGGCGAACTCCTTTTGTCGAAATCAACTTCGCCAGCTTCCGCCACTTCGCACAGGAACTTTCAGATAACGACATCAAGCTTCTTGTGTTTGAGGGACAACTGCATCCCGGAACACAGGTGGCTTATGACCTCGCATTTCATCAAGCGGTTGATGAGCGTTTGCGTCTCATGTCGGACGAACTGAACTTCCAATACGTTTCAGGCGATGCCTTACTTCGCCTGCAAGCGGATGACTTTGCCGACGGATACCACACAAACGACGCCGGACAAGCAAAGTGGTCGCGGTTTGTCGCGGAGGTCATCAATCAACTCTCCGGCGAGCAATCCCTTTCCGCCACTGCGGCGAACTAGAACAACATTTTCTCCTCTGAGTTTCAGTTAGCTTACTTATGTCGCATCCCAAAACTTCCATCGTCGTCACCACGATTTTCGAGCCCGATTTCCTGCAGGGTTACCTGAGCGAAATCGAACTGGCCGGACAGCGTGACAATGTGGCGATGTATGTCATCGCCGACAAGAAAACTCCCGCAACCGTTGCCGCGGCCTGTGCCGCCGCACGTGAGCAGGGATATCAAATTCACTGTCCAACGCTCGACGAGCAGGACGCGTATTTGAAGAAGCTCGATTTACCAGCGGAGCTCATTCCGTGGAATACCGACAACCGTCGGAATATTGGCTATTTGATGGCCATTGAATCGGGCTGTGATGTCTTGATTTCTATCGACGACGACAACTTCACGCTTCCAGAAACCAACTTCCTGGCGGGACATCAAGTGGTGGGGAAACCTGCTGCTGATCCCGTTACCACATCGTCCGATGGCTGGTTCAACATTTGCAATCTGATTGACGGTTGGGGCGGCGGCGAAATCTTTGCTCGCGGGTTCCCGTACTACGCGCAGCGAAATGACCGCACGCTCAATATGAGCGAGGCTGGCGAGTCGATTACCGTCGCAATGAACGCTGGCCTCTGGCTCGACGAGCCTGATGTCGACGCGGTGTACCGTCTGTGTCGACGTGCCAAGGGAACCGAATTCACTGGACCGAACGTGGTCTTGTCTGCCGACACCTGGTCCCCCGTGAACACTCAAAACACTGCTCTCATGCGGGAAGCGGCTTTGACCTACTACTATGTGAAAATGGGTTTCCCGTTGAAAGGGCTGACCATTGACCGCTTCGGCGACATTCTCAGTGGGTACCTCACGCAGAAGTGTATGAAGCACTTGGGATATGGTGTGCGGCTTGGTTCGCCAGTAGTCGACCATCGTCGCACGCCGCACAATTTGTTTAAAGACCTGTATCACGAACTGGCCGGGATTGTACTGATTGAAGAGTTTCTCCCGTGGCTTGTGGAAGCGAAGCTGGATGGCACGAATGGTCTGGATGCGTACCAGTCACTGGCGGAACAAATGCATGCAGCGGCCGATCAATTCACGGGCTTCATCTGGGATGATGGCGGTCGTGAGTTCCTGCGAGCAACCTCGGCGAACATGCAAACCTGGGTGAACTGTGTCCGTCGGTTCGCGTAAATCAATCTGGCATCAAGACCGCACGATTATCCTGTTATGTCAGAATTAGAACTCCTTCCCAAGTATCCCCCCTGCGAGCCGGTGGTTCTCGGTGAATTGCCGGGGCAGCCCACGGTTTCGATTATCGTACCCAGCTTCAAGCAGGGAAGGTTCATTCGGGACACGCTCGATTCCATTCTGGAGCAGAAACATCGTCCACTGGTTGTCCACGTGGTCGACGGGAACTCACCAGACAATACGGTCGACGTGCTGAAGTCTTATGGCGAAATCCCGGAACTGAAGTGGGTGTCGGAACCCGACCGCGGTGTCGTACATGCGGTGAACAAAGGGTTCGCACGCGTCGAAGGGGACATCATTGGAATTCAGAGTTCCGATGATATGTATCTCCCCGGCGCCATCGACCGCATTGTGGAGTTGTTCAAACAGCATCCCGACGTGGGACTCATTTACGGAGACGCTGTCAAAGTGGATGCAGAGGGAAAGGACTTGCTCCGCGATACACTTGGCCCGTACTCAATGGAGAACCTGCTCTCCATGAAAACCTGGATTCCGCAGCCGTCGGCGTTCTTTCGCCGCGAAATGCTCGATGCCTGCGGCGGCTGGGATGAACGGATTCCTTACGCTCCCGACACCGACCTGTGGATTCGCATGGCCTTCCGGACGGAAGTACTCAAGGTCGACGAATTTCTTTCGCAGCGTCGTATGCATGACGAACAGCGGGATACCCAGGGAAAGAGAATTATTGACTGCTACACGCAAATGATTCAGCAGTCGCCCGACATTGCCGCTGCTCCAGAATCACTTCGCCGGGCCGCACAGGTCGGCTGCCATTTGATTCAGGTGCGGTACAACCCGACCGGATCGTCCTGGTATGAGTTCTGGCACAAATGGCAGGCGCGCCAGTTGGACAAGAGTTCGGTGCCATTTCAATCGATTGTTCGATCCGGCCTGCAGCCCATTCGGAACGTGCTGTCAAAAATGAAGCAGGCCGTCCTGGGGCGACCAACGACATCTGTCAAAAAGTAAGAACACCAGTCAAGTAAGCGAGAGTGTTTAAATACCTCAAAGAATATCTGGGAGTCGTCCTCAAGGACCGGGGACGCTATTACCGTGCGCTGGGTGATGAGCGTGACGAGCACGGTAATCCTCCGTGGGTGCATTTGTGCAATCGAGCCGAACGGCTCATCGCCAATCCCAATGGTCCCGGCGTACGGTGTGACTTTCCATTCTCCAGCAAACTTCACGCACTGCCATTTCTTTCTGGCTTCGATGGAAAGCTGCTGAAGAAAGTGCTGGCCGACTGGCCAATGCGGTTCAGTCCCACACGACAGGAAACCGGCGAGCCGGTCATCTCGTTTCTGTTTGCCCACCGAGGAACAAATCGGCTCAGACAACTTGTGCATGTCATTCATTCGATTCTGGGACAGGCGGGAATTGCCAACGAAATTATTGTGGCAGACCTCACGCATCCACATTTGGGCAGCGAGTTTCCGGAAGGCGTCACGCACATCTCCGTCGATGATTCGCACCTGACACCGGGCTGGCGGAAAGCGTGGGCATTTAACATTGCCGCTCGTCAGGCAACAGGGAAAATCCTTGTCTTCCAGGATGGTGATATTTGTGTTCCCCGTGACTATTCACGCGAACTCGTGCGGCAACTTCTGGACGGTGACTGGCAGGCCGCTTCGCTCCAGCGCTTCTTATTCTACCTTAGTGAAGCCACGACCGAAAAAGTGCTCGCAGGCAACGACTGGCCACATGGCGGAATTGAGGAAGTCACCCAGAACTGGAAAGGTGGTACCATTGCCATCAGGCGGGAATGCTTCTTCGACATCGGCGGATTCGATGAGGGCTTCGTCGACTGGGGTGGTGAAGATGATGAGTTCTACGACCGCTGTGCCACTCTCCGCCACAACAAGTTCGGCTACCTTCCTTTCGTGCATTTGTGGCACAAAACGCAGCCTGATCGGTTCGCGACGTGGAATCGTACGTTGCATCAGGTCATGCCTGTATTGATGAAACGTCCGCGTGAAGCTCGCATTAGTGAGCTCGTTTCACGTGACTGGGGACGAACAGCGAGCCCGGTGCCTGCGATCGGATACAAAGACACCATTTCCGTGCCGGAAGCCGCAACCGGAGATGTCGAGTAATGTGTGGCATTTTCGGTGTCATAGGACCGCAGTTTCCCGAACAGTTTGAACGGTGCGCGAAGCTGTTAAGTCATCGTGGTCCCGACGGATTCGGTTCGCATACGGACCTTCAGAGCGGTGTTTATCTGGCGCATTGCCGTCTTGCCATTCTCGATTTGTCCGAACGTGGTCGACAGCCGATGTCGAATCCCGATGAGTCGGTCTGGATTGTGTTCAATGGGGAAATCTACAACTTTCAGGAATTACGAACCGAACTGGAAACTTGCGGCCATCGCTTCGTTTCGGGAACGGACACCGAGGTCATCCTCCACGCCTATTTGCAGTGGGGGCTCAATGCCGTTTCGCGGTTGCGCGGAATGTTTGCCTTCGCCATTTGGGATTCTCGCTCGCAGCAACTCCACCTGGTACGGGACCGACTCGGCATCAAGCCGTTGTATTACACTCGGTTTGGCAACACTTTCGCATTTGCATCCGAACCCAAATCAATTCTGGCACTGCCGGGGTTTTCCAGAGCACCTTCGTCTGAAGGTCTGACGAATTTTCTCGCTCTGGGATTCACAACAGGAGTTCAGTCGGCGTGGGAAGGAATTCTGCGATTACCGCCCGCCTCCACGCTCACTGTTGATGTGGACGGAAAAGTCGGTAACCCAGCAACCTATTGGTCGATTCCCGAAATCGACACAAAGCCAGCGTCTGTTGATGACGCCGTGGATGAACTGCAAGAGCTCTTGAAAGACGCCACGAGGGAGCATCTTGTCAGTGATGTTCCAACTGCCTGCTTTCTGAGTGGCGGCCTGGATTCGTCCATTGTGGCTTCCTGTGTGCTCGATTCGAATCCTGAGACGTGCATGTTCACGGCGGAATTCGAGGGATGGGCACGAAACGAGACGGACGTGGCCCGCACACTTTCGGCTGCTCGTCAGGCTCCGCATGTCGTTTCTCGAATTGCGTCGAACGAATTAGCAAATGAAGGCGTACTCGATTTACTGGATGAGCCTTTGGCTGACTCATCGGTCTTTCCCACAAATGTTGTGTGCGGAGCAATTCGCCAGCACGCCAAAGTGGCCCTGTCCGGCGATGGCGGCGATGAACTCATGGCCGGGTACACGCGTTATCGTAATATGTCGAATGGCTGGCGGCGTCAGGTTGCCTTTTCCGTCGCTTCGATTCTGCATGGGCTGGGAATAGGAAGAGAGTTTCCCGCTCAGTGCCGCAACTGGTTCGACTACTACCGACTGCTGGTCTCTCCCGGATTTGCAGAGGAGGAAGCGAGGAGATTATTTCCCTGGTTTCCCCAGGCAGGATTTGAACCGTTGAAGCGACAGTTCGATGAGCTGACGTCACCAAACGTTGCGGGAGAAACGAAACGTTGGCAGCGATTCGATGCGGCGACTTATCTGGTTGACAACAATCTGACGCGAATGGATCGATTGTCGATGTTGCACTCCCTCGAAGTGCGCGTGCCCATTCTTGATCATCGCGTTGTCGAGTGGGCCTTCCGGGTGCCAGACCAACTTCTGGTTTCTGAAGCTGAATTGAAAATCCCCTTTCGTCGCATTGCCGAGCGTATTTTACCGAAAGAGTTTCTTTCGATGCGGAAGCTGGGTTTCTCGGCCCCGCTCAACGCCTTGTTTCCAACGGAAAAAGTCACTGAGCGGTTGCGGACTGGTTCGCTCGTTGAAGCTGGGATGGTCCATGAAGTCCCGTTTCAGGAGTTGTTGAGACAGCCGAACCAGGGGAACTGGTCGTACAAGATTTGGCTGTTGTTCGTTTTGGACCGATGGGTAAAATGCTGGATGTTGAATGAATCGCAGAATCGGTAGGCGGTTGATAGCGCACGGAGTATTTATGGCAGCGCTTGAAGGCGTATCTGCCAGAAGAGGAGAGGCGTATCCATTGGTGGTCCATCCGGGCAGAAGGTTTGGGCGTTGCCTTAGTGGTGTGCGCGCGTCTTCAAGATGAGTGGTCTCGTTTCTCTGACGTTTGATGATGCGCTGGATCAGCACCTGGATGTTGGTGTGAGGTTGTTGAATGAAGCAAAGCTGCCCGGCACGTTCTACGCACATTTGAATGCTCCGGCTCTCTCGCGTCGGCTGGATGAGTGGCGCAGTGCTGCGGCAATTGGGCATGAACTTGGGAATCACACGGTGTTTCATCCTGCGGTGGAGGCCAAGGGCTGGGTGCAGAGCGGAAACGCGCTTGAGCGTTACGATTTGTCACGCATTCGCATGGAGTTGGAGACGGCAAACGACTGGCTGACCGCCATTGATGGCTGTTCAAAGAGAAGCTTCGCATTTCCATGTTCAAATCGGATTGTGGGGCATTTTGGATGGCCGGTGCGATTACTGCGTCGAATTGGGCTGCAGCGAACACGTTTTCCAGGAATGGTTGAACGTTACGGGCTCGACTTCGGTTCGACTCGTGACGACTACTTACCCGTCGTTCAATCGATATTCCCGGCTGCCCGGGTCGGAGGTTTGGCGATGGATGACACGCCTCCTCCGCTCACCGATTGGAACCGGTGGTTGCTCAAAAGTGCCGCAGTCGAGGGGCACTCCTTCGAACAAATGCGAGGTTTTGTGGAACGAGGACTGAATGCGGGCTCATGGTCAATTCTTCAATTCCACGGAATTGGCGGTGGACACAGCATGGATTGCGATGTGCAAGAATTCCAAAAACTGGTCTATTGGCTTCGAGACACGCATGCCGACCGAGTTACAACAATTCACAACGGCGCTCAGGCAGTGTGGGAAGCGACCGCCTAACCCGCGGAACATCACACAACCGGTTTCGAAATGACTCGCGGAATGTTGACTTTGTTAAAACAATCATTGAAGAGTGTGATTCCTGAATCGTACCGGAAAACGTTGCGACGATGGGGAACTCAAGCAGTTCATTTTGGATGGAGCAGGCATTGCCCGGTCTGTAATTGCCGGGCCAGTAGTTTTCGGCCGCACGGGGATCCCCCCGAGCCCGACGCCGTTTGTCATGTTTGTCTCTCCAAGGCTCCGCATCGTCTCGCTGGTTTGTTCTTTCGAAACTTTGCAGACAAATTGTTCCAGAGAAACGAAACCTGTGTGCATGTCGCACCAGAACCTGAATTGTCGCGTCAACTGCGGCGCCAATGTCATGTGGCTGGCATGAATTATCGGGTCGGTGGGTTTGGGACGAACTACGCAGAGTTTTTCGACCTGACGAATCTTTCTCTGCCAAATCAAAGCGTGTCCCTGTTCTATTGCTGCCACGTTTTGAACGCACTTATTGAGGATCGGAAAGCCATTTCAGAAATCTTCCGGGTGCTCAAACCAGAAGGGGTCGCCGTCATTCAGGTTCCAGCGTTCTGCACCGAACCGACAACAGTTGAAGCCCTGGAAAGTGAAGACGAACGAATTCAGAAGTTTCACGACCCAGCAATTTACCGTTGCTACACCGACGCCGACTATCGGAGTCGACTGCAAGCAGCGGGCTTTCACGTTGAAGTGTTCGACGCAGCGAGTTTTCCCGAAGATGAGCGAATTCGGATGGGGCTTCACGGTGAAGTGCTGCACATTGGATTTCGTAATGCCGAGCATCCGGTTGCGGCAGCTCTCCGTGCCCTTCGTCAATAATGCATCGCTGGTCGACCGGTTCGAATAAAAGAAATTGCACGTTAACCAAATGCCAATGATTGTTCCTAATCTCGTCAGCACCATTATTCCGGTCTACAACCGGCCTCAAATGCTGCGCGAGGCCGTGCAGAGTGTGCTCGACCAGACCTGGCCCTCGGTCGAGGTGCTCATTGCCGATGATGGTTCGACCGACGACGAAACGCCACGTGTCGGGGAAGAACTCGAGCGCACGCATCCCGGTGTCGTCAAGTTCCTCCGCAAGGAGAATAGTGGCCCTGGACCGACTCGCGAATTGGGACGGCAGCATGCACGGGGCGAATTCATACAGTATCTGGACAGCGACGATTTACTGCGACCGCGAAAATTCGAACTCATGGTCAATGCGTTGCGGGAACATCCCGAATGTGGCGCAGCTTACGGATTCATTTGTGTGCACCCGTTGAATAGTCCGCCACCGGAGAAACCATACAAAGGTTCGGGGCTTGTTCGCGAAACGTTGTTTCCCTGGTTACTTGCCGACCGGTGGTGGAATACGGACTGCCCTTTGTTCCGGCGTTCGGTGTGCGACGAAATCGGTCCCTGGTCCGATTTACGTTGGTCACAGGACTGGGAATATGATGGCCGGGTCGCTGCATTGGGAACGAAACTCGTTCATGTCGCCGACTGGGTTTGTGATGAGCGGCATCATACCACGGGCCGTCAGACGGACACCGCCGACTGGCTTCAGCCGGAACGGATTCGCCATCGCAAGCGGTTCATGGAAATGATGTTGGGCCATGCGGAACGCGGCGGTGTCGATGAGTTCACGCCGCAGCGTCAGCACTTCACACGTTTCGTCTTCACGACGGCCAGACACGCGGCGGCCGGTGGACTGGTTCAGGAAGCGAAAGAACTTTTGGAACTGGCCGAACGTGCTGCTGGGAACTGTCGGGAAGTGAAGAAAGGATTTCTGCCGTATCGCGTTCTGTCCAACATGGTGGGATGGCGGTTTGTTGGTTGGCTCTTCCGTCACTGGGAGAAGTTCCGCCGTCCGGGCAGTGGATTCACGTTGCGAGAGTCATTCGCGCAAGACCTGCAGCGAGAGAGGTCTCGGTGAGTCCCACTGTTTCCGTTGTCATGAGTGCCTACAACAGTAGTGCGCACGTCAGACAAAGCGTACAGAGCGTATTGGATCAGACGTTTCGCGACTTCGAATTCGTCATTGTCAATGATGGTTCGACGGACGACACACCCACCATACTCGATGAAATTGCGAGTCGGGACGGACGTGTCAGAGTAATCCATCAGGAGAATGCCGGTCTCACGCAAGCCCTCATCCGCGGATGCGACGAAGCTCGCGGACAATACATCGCACGGCAAGATGACGATGACTGGTCGCATCCCCAGCGGTTCGAATTGCAGGTGCAGGTGCTGAAGGGCAATCCTGACATTTGCATGGTGTCGTGCAATACGGAATATGTGGGACCGAACGGCGAGTCGTTGCAGACATTCACGTGCGAGCCCAACACCGATCAGGCAACGCATCAACTTCTCTACGAGCGAAAAGGGCCTCCAGCGCACGGCTCTGTGATGTTTCGCCGTGAAACATACATCACTGCTGGCGGATATCGACCACAGTTCTACTTTGGACAGGACTCCGATTTGTGGCTGCGGATGGGGGTGCTTGGAAAGTTGAATTATGTGCAGGAGGTTCTCTACCGAGCTCAACGTTCGCCGGTGAGTACCTCTGGTGCGATGGCGGCGTACCAGAAACGCTTTGGGTGGTTGGGACACGACTGCCATTTGGCTCGACTGGCCGGAGAGCCGGAAACAGCTTTCCTCGATGAGGCTGACGCACTTGTCAGCGAGGTGAGGATTGTTCGCGAATCAAAACGCAGCGGCGGGGCCGCCCTGGAAATGACGTACCTCATTGGCTCACAATTGGTGACGAACGGCGACGTGCGTGCGCGTGGTTATTTATGGAATGTCATTCGGCGGCGCCCGTGGCACATGAAAGCCTGGGTGCGAATTGTGCAATCTTATCTCACTGGACGCCAACAAGCCGCAGAGGAGAGTGTGCGTGAATAGCACTCCCTTGCGAATTCTGACCGTCGCCAACGTCCCGCCCGATCCCAATTCCGGTGCGGCTGGGACCGTGTTTCACACCAATGTCGCACTGCGGGAACTGGGGCATGTTGTTGAGGAAATCTGGGACAAGGACTTAGGCCCCCGTCGCATCCAGCACGGCAATTTGCATTCCTGGATTGAACAGCCGAAGTTGTATCGAGACGTCGTTCTGAAGGCTGTGGCGAGCAAAGAGTACGACGTCATCCAAATGAGTCAGCCGCAGGCCTGGCTGGCTGCGAAAGAACTTAAGCAACGCGGTTTCGGTGGCGTTATCGTGAATCGAAGTCACGGACTGGAATTACGGGTCGAAAGTGTCATGCCTGAGTGGCACCGACGTCTTGGAGTGCCCGAGTCACGATTTCCTCGTTCGCTGCTGACTCCCGTTATGAAATGGCTGCTCAGTGGGCAATGGCCCAACGCCGTCAAATATCATGACGCGATCGTCGTTCCTTGCGAGATGGATCGTGACTTTCTGGTAACGAGTATTCCTGAGGCCGTCCATAAAACCTACATGATTCATCACGGCGTCGGGGCAGAATTTGTTGACGTCCCGCCACGCGCACTGGATGAGTCACGACTCCGCAAGATTCTTTACGTGGGGCAGTTCTCGTTCATTAAAGGCTTCCATATTCTGGCAGAGGTTCTGAATCGCACGCTGGCTGCACAAGACGATGTGAGTTGCACCTGGATTACTGCCGAAGCAGGTCATGCTGCCATCAGAGAGCTCTTGCATGAGCAGGTGCGGACGCGCGTACAACTCTCCGGCTGGCGACCACATGAAGAGTTACGCAGTCTTTATGACGAGCACGGTGTATTTGTCTTCCCGTCATTCTTTGAAGGAGCGGGGAAAGCGTCGCTGGAAGCACTCGCGCGTCACATGTATGTCGTTGCGAGTGACACCGGGGCCATGCGTGATTACATCGCACCAACTCAGGCGGGCAGCTTGTGCGAGGTGGGGAACGTCGGCGACTTCGTGCAGTCACTGGAACTCGCATGGTCGAATCCCGCGGAGGCCATGTGTCGAGCGGAGGCGGGGAGAGCCGTGGCGGTTGAGAAGTCGTGGCAACGTTGTGCCGAGAACTTGACAGCAATGTATCGAACGGTGCTTGACCAGAAGGCGAAACACAGGAAAGTTTCATGACGGAAGACCGTTCCCAGCTTTCAGTCGACTACGACAGTTGGCACGCGCATCGCCTTTCGGAAGAGGGGCACGACGTCCATGATGTCGAAAAATTCGCCTGCTGGCACCAAATGGTTGTTCCCCGTTTGGGGGATCTTAGTGGCCTGAAGGTCGCGGAAATTGGCTGCGGCCGGGGCAACTTCGCAATTTTTTTGGCAAAGCAGGGTGCTGACGTCACGGCGATGGATTTTAGTGAAGCTGCGGTCGACATTGCCCGAGAACGTTCCGTTGCCGAGGGCGTCAACGTTCACTGGCTCGTCGGCGATGCCGCGAGTATTCCCTTGGGCAACGAAGAGTTTGACCTTGTCATTTCCTGCGAGTGCATGGAACACGTCCCCGACTACCAGAAAATGATGTTTGAGTTGGCACGCATTACCAGGCCGGGAGGGAGACTGCTGCTGACGACACCGAGTCAGTTGAACGCGCAGGTACTGGGGTGGTTCAAATCGTGGCTGACGCGCAAGCCGTATAATTCTGGTTCGGGAGTGCAGCCGCATGAGAACTTCTTCTTCACCTGGACCATACTCCGACTACTCAAACGTGCAGGGTACCAGACGTCCTTCCGCGACGCACGGATATTTCCATTCCTCATGTTGCCGCGAGTGAATCCAGCCACATTGCGATTCGATCGAATTCATACACCCTGGCTCAAATCCCTCGCCATGCCGTTTGGGCTGCATCAGATGTATGAAGCCGTAAAGGTCGGCCAAAGTTAGTCAGTTGTCGTCAGCAAATCTCTCCATCGTTATTCCCACGCTGGGCCGGGAGTCCGTCCTATTGGACACGGTGCGCGCGCTGTTGGAGTTGGAAGACCGAGCAGATGAAATTCTGATTATTGATCAGACACCTCAACATGAGTCTTCGACGGAATCAACACTGCAGCAATGGCACAATGCTGGTGACATTCGCTGGATCAAACGGGAGACGCCCGGAATTCCGCAGGCGATGAATGCCGGGTTGCTCGCCTCATTAGGTGAACTTGTTTTGTTCCTGGATGACGACATCATCCCGGCTCCTGAACTGGTTACCGGGCATCGAGCAAGTCATGCAAAACAAGACGTGGATGCAGTGGTCGGACAAGTGATTCAGCCCTGGCAACAGCCGGAAGAAATCGGACACCCACACAAATTGAGGGGCCTGCATACGGACTTCGATTTTCCGTTTCACTCCACCATCAGTGGCCGCGTGCAAAACGTCATGGCGGGTAACCTGTCTGTCGTGCGGGAGAAGGCGTTATCTATTGGTGGATTCGACGAACAGTTTGTGGGCTCGGCCTACCGCTTTGAAACTGAGTTTGCGCGGCGCCTCGTCGCTGCGGGCGGAAAAATCTGGTTTTGCGGCGAGGCGAGTATCAAACACTTGCGCGTGCCGAGCGGAGGAACTCGACAGAAGGGGGACCATCGCGCCTCGGCTGATCCTCGCCACGGTGTTGGTGACTATTATTTCGCATTGCGGCATGGTGTTGCAGGTGAGACTTGGCGTTACTGTTTGAAACGCATGGTTCGTGAAGTCTGCACGAAGTTTCATTTGGTCCGTCCGTGGTACATCCCGGTGAAACTCGTGGGAGAAGTGCGGGCGTGGATGTGGGCGAGAAACATGATGGCCAGTGGTCCAAAGCTCTTGAATGCTGAAGGCAACCATTCCGTCACCGTCAAATCGCCTGTTGTCGTGGAGGGGAATTCCTCGACATGAAGCGTGTGGCATTTGTGACGAGTCACCCCATTCAGTATCAGATTCCGGTCTTCCGGGAACTGACGCAGCGGGGGAATGTCGACTTCACTGCCGTGTTTGCGCAAATCCCCGACAGCGCGGCACAGGGAAGTGGTTTTGGTGTGTCCTTCGAGTGGGACGTTCCACTGCTCGAAGGATACAAGCACCACGTGCTGGAGAACGTGGCGAAGAATCCCAGCCTCGTGGAGTATGCCGGGTGTGATACTCCCGGAGTGAGAGAGTACATTCGGGAACAGCAGTTTGACGCCGTAATTGTGAACGGCTGGGTCGTCAAAACGTGTTGGCAAGCGCTACGAGCCTGTCGGACTTTAGGAATCCCCTGCATTGTGCGGGGCGAGGCGAATCATCTGCGGGAACGAGCCTGGTGGAAGCGGCTGCTGCAGCGGTTTCTGGTGCGGAGTTATTCCGGCTATTTGTACATCGGCGAGGCGAATAAGGCGTTCTACAAGAGTTATGGGGTGCTGGACGCTCAGCTCTTTCCGTGTCGCTACTGCATTGAGAACAAGCGATTCGCCGCAGCTTCGGAAGATTCGAGACTAAGGTTACAAGCACGGGAGCGCTGGGGCATTCCTGCGGACGTCGTCTGCTACTTGTTCAGTGGAAAGTTTGAGACGAAAAAGCATCCCGTCGAACTCATCAACGCCTTCCGGGAAGCGCATCAACAGGGGATGCAAGCGCATTTGCTGATGGTTGGTGATGGTGAACTCCGTGCTGAGTGCGAAGCGATTGTACGATCGGCCAACCTGCCAGTGACATTCGCGGGATTTGTGAATCAGAGCCAAATGCCGGAGGCGTATCTTGCCTCTGATTGTCTGGTGCTCCCCTCCGACGCAGGGGAAACCTGGGGATTGGTGACGAATGAAGCCATGGCCTGCGGGCGACCTGCTTTGGTATCCGACCTTGTCGGATGCCGGGAAGATTTGATACTGGAAGGAGAGACCGGACACAGTTTCAAGTTTGGCGACTGGGTCGCGTTAACTCAGCGGCTCATGCAGCTATCCCAGGAGGCAGACAAATTGAGAAGTATGGGATGTCGGGCAAAAGGACTCGTGCAAGAATACTCACCTGAAAACGCCGCAATTGGCATTGAGTCTGCCGTTGCCGCTCTGGGGAGGCAATCCGATGACAAGCAAGGGAACGCAAAGTGATTGAAATTGCGTTCTTCGGCGTCATCGCACTGTTCACGTTCATCGCTATTTCTAATTGGCGGGTTGGACTTTATCTCGCCATTTTTGCCGATGTGATGCGAGATCCTGTGCGTAAGCTCTCCGAAAGCCAGTCGGTATTGCTGACGGTTGTGGGCGCAGTGGTGTGGGGAGGAGTGCTGCTGGGGGCGCTGAATGCCGAGGGCAAGGAAATGTGGGCGATTTTTCGCCGCTACCGAAAATTCGCCACCGCGCTGAACTGCATGATTCTCTCGCTCATTCCCGGGGCAATACTGAGCATGATTCTCTACGATGGTGGCTATAAGCTGGTCGTCATTGGGCTCATTTCCTACCTGGGACCGCTCATCGGCATTGCGGTTGGATTTCTGCTGCCGGTCAAGGAGCAGGACATCTACCGGGTATTTCGGTTCTACGCCCTCATCAATGCGGTTGCTCTCATCGGCACTGCCGTCGAGGCCTCCGGGTACACGCACCGGGTGCTCGGTGGGATTGAAATGGATTGGCTGCGGCAACATGACGGGTTGAATGTTGTCTTGCGCGCTGGCGTTTACCGCAGTCCGGATATTATGGGATTGCACGCAGCTCACGTGATTGTGTTTTCCATGATGCTTGGTTTGAAATCGCGTGGGCCAGAACGGATGGGCTGGATCGCCATGATATTCTGGGGGCTTATGTGCGTGCTCTGGTCGGGACGCCGTAAAATGGTGGGAATTCCACTTGTGTTTCTGGCGTCGTATCTCGGAATTGGAATGCTGCGTGGTAGCCAAAACGCAAGCAGACTGGCAACACTGGCGATTCTTCTAGCACTCGGGGGAACCGTCGGACTATTCAGCATGAAAGAGCGGGTCGGTAGCAGCGAATACACGCAATATGCAGCGACACTCTTCACGGAGGGTGGTGGACGCGCGAAACAACTCATTGGTGACTCCATTATCGTTACATTGTATCAGTCGGGGTTTCTCGGCTCGGGAATTGGATCGGCAACGCAAGGGGCGCACTATGCGGCAGTGGACCGAGGAAAGGCCTGGCAGGAAGACGGAGCCAGTCGCCTCTTTAAGGAACTCGGAGTTCCTGGAGTCATACTCATGTTTGTCGCCGCTGTGTTTGTCTTTCAGGCGGTGCAGGGGAGTCTCCGGCTCATTCCGCCTCAGCACCCCTTGGCGATGAAACAAATCGGAGTGCTTGGCATTGTTTTGGGAAACGTGGCTTCATTTACGATTTCGCACCAGCAGTACAGTGGCGATCCCGGCAGTGCCATTCTGGCCGTAATGATGCTGGGAATGGTGATGGGAATTCCACGCGTGTACTACAATCAGAAAGCGGAGCTGGAACGCCGCCGAGCTGCTCGTGAAAGTGCAGAAGAAAAGCCAGAAGGCCCCTCGGTCAAAGGAAAAGGCCCAAGGCAACCGGCCGCGCTCAGAGTTTCGCCTCAGGGAACTTAGTTGGGGTGCGTTTTTGGCGGTCCACGGTTTTGATTGACCGCGACAATACATCGAACATGCCGCGCCTCATTTGGCGAGTCGCTCACCATGTCCTGGTCGCCGCGGTTTTGCTCATTGCAATCCAACGTATGGGGCTTGTGAAGCGTCAAGTCGTGCACGTGGCAGTGGAAGGCAATGACTGGAATAGTGGAACCAGTGATGCTCCGCTTCGAACAATTCAGGCAGGATTGAATCGAGTTGCTCCAGGCGGCGAAGTCGTCGTTCACGATGGGACGTATTGGGAGCGAATTCACGTCAGGCAGTCTGGACTGGAACAGCGGCGAACAACATTGCGGGCCGAAGATCCGGGCGGCGTGCTGGTTTCCTGGTTCAGCAAGCCTGTCGACTTCACAGACGCGAAGTGGCGACGTGAAGGTCGATTCTGGAGACGCGAAGTCGACTGGCCGGTGCATGTCGTTAAAGTAGAAGAGCGTTACTGCTATCACGCACGTTTTGGCGTACGCAGTCTGGAGGAATTGACCGCCCGGCCTGGCGCACAGGCCGCCTTCAGCTATGCCAATGGCGAACTCGTCTTGTTTGTGCCCGATGAAACACCTGAGGAAACTGCGATTCAATGGAACCGTGAAGTTCCCGATCCCCGTGAATGGGGAGAGCATCAGTCGGCCAATGTCTGGATCGAGGCGAACCACGTTGCGATTGAGGGAATTGAATTTCAGTGTGGTGTGGGTGCGGGAGTTCGAATTTGGAATGGGCGTGATGTTTCCATCAAAGATTGTGCCTTCAGTGGAGCAGCCCTTGGTGTTGATGCCGCGCACGGAAACGTTCCGAGTGAACAGCTCGCGGTTGAACGCTGCTTGTACCACAACTATCCGCAGCATAAATGGCTGCGAGGCTGGCTGCCGTGGGCTGACATCTATGCGAATTACGACAAATCATCGCTGGTGAAAGCAGTGGACGAGGGAACGACAATTCGTGACTGTGTGGTTACGCATTTCGGCGATGGAATGCAGCTTTCCAGTCGCACCGGGCAACCGGCTGACGTGTCTGTTAAACACAACTGGCTGGCCTGCGGGACAGATGACGCCTTCGAAATTGAAGGGCCTGCGGCGGGAGTGACGGTTACTGGCAATTTGGTTGTTGATTGCCACGAAAGTTTGGGACTGAGTCCGGTGACGCATGGGCCAGTGAAAATTGAGCAAAACTGTTTCGCTCATCCCCGCATGACCCTCAACGGGGCGCAGCTCAAATTTGTTCCCCCCGAGCGGCGAGCTCACGAGGTCATACGCAATATTTTGGTACGGGAGAATGTATTCGTCGGGAATTGGGGATGCTGGTATGCCCCGGACGTTCAATGCGAATCGATTATCGTGCACAGCAATCAATTCTTTGCAGCGCGCTGGAACGACCCTCGTTTTCCAACTGGCGTTGAGGAGCGCGACAACGAGTTTGTTTCAATTGATCCGACACAGGAAGTTCTCTCTTCTGAAGGACTGACGGAACTGGTTGGTGATGAACTCCGTGAGCATTTCTCTCGCGTCGTTGGCCCCTCCTGGTGGAACTGGGAGGAACGTGTTGAGACGCGTGAACTGAACGCACTGCGTAAAGAAATCCTCAAGCAGGCCCCATGACACAGCGATCCATTTTGCGGTTTGTGGTCACGCTCGGCATGGGATGCCTTTGTGGCTGGATTCTGGGAAGTCTCGTCGACATTACGCTGGTGAAAGTCAGCCATGATTACATTTATCCCAGTGGAATGTTCAGACAACAGCTCACGTTGGCTGGCGTTGTGCTGGCGTGTTGTGTTTCAATCATCGAAGACTGGTGGCGTTGTGAACACCTGCCATGGCGCGAGTGGGGACGCGTGTGGTTCACCGTCGTGCTGGTTCCAGCTGTGGCCGGAGCAACAGCACTCCTGTTTGGACTTGGCGCAAAATGGGGGCTCGTTGACGTCGCAACTCAGGTTCCGCCTGCGCGTTACGCGTTCTGTTCGGGACTCGTTAACGGCTTGTGGCTCGGTACATTTGCCGCACTCATTACATTCGGCCTCTTGAGATGGCGACAATGGCGGAAATTTGGTGAGTTGAAGGCAACGAGGTTGACGCCTCCTCTGGTTACATCAGACTCTGGTGATTCAGCACATACCTCTGAGGTTTCATCCGGCCAATGAACTCCGCAAGACGAACAGCACTCATTTTCGGCGTCTCCGGGCAGGACGGGGCCTATTTGGCCAAATTGCTGCTGGAGAAGGGCTACCACGTTCACGGCGCCTCGCGCGATGCCCAGGTGAATTCGTTTCGCAATTTGCGATCGATGAACATCCAGGACCAAATCACCGTTCATTCGGTCACACTCACCGACTTTCGCAGCGTGCTGCAGACGCTAACTCGGGTTCAGCCAGACGAAGTTTACAATCTGGCGGGACAGTCGTCGGTGGGGTTGTCGTTTGCTCAACCCGTCGAAACGCTCGACAGTATTGCACACGGCACGCTGAACCTGTTGGAGACGATTCGGTTTACGGAACAGCCCATTCGGTTCTACAACGCCTGTTCCACGGAATGTTTCGGTGACACGGGCCAGCAAAGAGCGACAGAAGAAACGCCTTTTCGGCCGCGCAGTCCGTATGCCGTTGCGAAGGCGACCGCGTTCTGGGAAGTGGCGAATTACCGCGAGTCTTACAACTTGTTTGCCTGTTCGGGGATTCTGTCGAATCATGAATCGCCGCTGCGTCCGGAACGATTCGTCACCCAGAAAATTGTCGCCGCCGCCTGCCGCATTGCAGAGGGGGCACAACGTTCGCTGACTCTGGGAAACCTTCAAATCTCGCGCGACTGGGGCTGGGCTCCCGAGTATGCCGAAGCCATGTACCTGATGCTGCAGCAGGACTCCGCAGATGATTACCTGATTGCAACGGGTGAGAGCCATACGCTGGAAGAGTTCGTGGCAGCGGCCTTTGCGGAAGTGGGATTGAACTGGAACGACCATGTGGAAAGCGACGCCAGTTTGTTCCGTCCTTCGGACATTGCCTTGAGTCAAATGAATCCGGCGAAGGCACTCCGCAATTTGAGCTGGGAGGCCAATGTTCGCATGCCGGAAGTTGTCAGCAGGATGGTCAAAGCCGTTCGTGATCGCACTGCGTGAGCGAACTTGTCAGACATGTCTATCAGAGTTGCACTCATTGAAACCGCACCGCCCGATGCACCGGGCAGCATGGTGCGTTACGCGGAGTTGCTGACACGCGCGTTTGGGAACGACAAAGAATTCACATTGTGCCGCGTTTCACTCGCACCGACAAATCGCATGTTGAGGCGGTTTCCGCAGAGAATTCGCTCGTGGATACACCATGCCGTTGTGTGGGTGAATGCTCGCATGGTGCGCAGAAGGGACTTCGACTTATTTCATGTGCTGGATGGAAGTCACGGTTACGTGGCTAACGGATTGCCACAAGGACGGGCCATTGTGACCTCGCATGACATTATCCCCTGGCTACAGGCTCAGGGGGAGTTTTCGGTTCCCTCACCGGGAAGAGGAGCACGCTGGTTGATTCAACGGGCGCTGACTGGACTGGATCGAGCGGCGCTGGTGCTGGCAGACAGTCAAAGCACGGCGAATGACTTGGCAAGAACGGGAGTCGTTCGGAGCCATGTCGAAGTGTGCCCCTTGGCCCTTGAACCAGATTTTACTCCGCCTGATACAGAAACCGTGCGAACCGCTGATGAGTATCCTGTGGTGTTCCACATTGGGAATAATGGCTTCTACAAGAACCGCAGTGGCGTCATTCAGGTGTTCGCCAAAGTCCGTGCTGCGTTGCCTGCAAAGCTGGTGTTGGCCGGACCTGCACCGACCGGTGAACTTCGAAAACTGGTGGCTGATTTGCAAATTGAAGACGACGTGACGTTTCTCATTAATCCCACCGATGAAGCATTGCGAAGTTTGTATCGGCAGGCGTCGGTCTTTCTGTTCCCCAGTTATTATGAAGGTTTCGGCTGGCCTCCACTGGAAGCGATGGCCAGTGGCTGCCCGGTTGTCGCAAGTAATGCTGGTTCACTCCCCGAAGTCACAGGAACTGCAGCCCTCACCGCTGAACCGGACGATGTCGAAACACTTGCAATGCACTGCCTGAGCATTCTGCAGGAGTCAGATGTCGCTGCCCAAATTCGCGAAGCGGGATTCGCACAGGCCGCGGAATTCAGTCTCGAACACTTGCATAACCGAATGCAATCGGCGTATCAGCAGGTTTACAAACAGACGGGGCGAACTGCCTGAGTCGAGTAGCTGAACATGTCCGCGAATTCTTCATCTTCAGATCCAACCGACCCGCAACTCACCGTTCAGGTGGGGAAGGATGTTTGCCCGTCGCCGCATTCGTTTTCAAACAAAGTGGGCCGCGTGGCATGGGCAATTGTCTACGCCGTTCTGTTTCGCCCGTCGCCACGACCATTACACTTCTGGCGGCGAATGTTGCTCTCGCTGTTCGGTGCGAAGGTGGGGCGCAATGCGCGAATTGATCCTTCCGTTCGCATTTGGGCTCCGTGGAACCTGGAACTGGGAGACGAGTCTGCGCTGGGACACAATGTCGATTGCTATAACGTTGCTTCGATTCGAATTGGACATCATGCAACCGTGAGCCAGTACGCGTTTCTTTGTTCCGCAACGCATGACATTAGTGATCCTCACATGCGTCTCATCAGTCGTCCAATTCACATCGACAATCAGGCTTGGGTATGTGCTGGGGCTTTTATTGCTCCCGGAGTCCACATCGCTATCGGTGCAGTCGTGGGGGCTCAAGCGGTGGTCACGCGTGACGTCGAAGAGTGGACCGTTGTGGCTGGAAACCCGGCGAGGGAAATCAAGAAACGGGTGTTGCGGAATCCTTCAGCAGGGGCTGACGAGTAAATGGCTCGCAGCATTGCTGCTGTTGTCATTGCGAAGAACGAGGCAGAGAATTTGTCTCGTTGTCTTCCGTCATTGAGTTGGTGCGATGAACTTCTCGTGGTGGACGATCATTCGGAAGACGATAGTGTGTCCATTGCGGAATCGTGCGGTGCGCGAGTCGTTTCTCATCAGTTCGAGTCGTTCGCGAAGCAGCGGAACTGGGCGCTGCGCGAGGGCGGATTGAATTCGGACTGGGTACTCATGCTCGACGCTGATGAAGTGTCGACGCCCGAATTCGCGTCGGCAATACGTGGGGCAGTTGAGGGAGCATCTGACATCGTCGTTGCGTTTCGGAATTGTCGTAAAACGATGTTTCTCGGGCAGTGGCTGAAATACTCAGATGGATTTCCGGTCTGGATTATGCGTGTCGTCCGCCGTGGTCGAGCAGAGTTTGTGGATGCGGGGCATGGAGAAGTCCCTGTTCCGCCGGTCGATGGTGAAGTCGGTACGGTTTCCGAGCCATTCCTGCATTATCCGTTCAGCAAAGGGCTGTCGAACTGGTTGCAGCGGCATATCGCTTATGCAGAGCGGGAGGCACAGGGGGAAGTGCAGCAGATGCATGGGGCCACGTGGCTCGACGTGTTCAGTGGATCTGCTGATAAACGTCGACGCGGATTGCGAAGCCTGTCGCGGCGCATGCCTGCGCGACCACTGTTGCGATTCCTGTATCAGTACATTTGGAAGTGGGGATTCCTGGAAGGGGAGGCTGGTCTCACGTTCAGTCGGCTCATGGCGTGTTACGAAGCCATGATTGTTGCCAAACGCGTTGAACTGGAACGCACGGCGCGGGGCGAATCGATTTGAGTTCCAGGTTGACACTCAATGATTCCGAGCAGGAGAAGCCAACACGCACGTGGAAGAGTTGGTTTCAGCGTTGGTTTGCCTATTGCTTCTGTGCGGCAGTCATTCTCTGGGCTGTTCATCCCTGGCTGCTGCGAGAAATTGGTCGGCAACTGATCCATCCGGTTCCAGCAGCAAACGTGGAGACGCTCGTGGTTCTGGATGGACGTCTGGGGTATGAGCGCGCACGTCAACTCATTGAAGCCGGTGATGCCGAGAAGCTCGTACTTCATCGCAAGCAACCCTCGCGAGTGGTTGAACTGGGAGTACTGCCGACGCATCTTGAACTCTCTCAGGCTGTCGTTCGCGAACTCGAATTTCCCGAAGGGACAGTGCAGGTGTGGGATGGTGAGTACGGCCACATCGATGAGGTCTTGCTGAAGGCCATTGCGGAAGAACAGCGAAACGGGCATGTGGGACTAGTTGTGACCAAGTGGAGATCGCAACTGCTGCACGAACGGATGACACGGCTCGCACAAAACGGCGAGGCGGTGCCGCAGCTCATTCTTATTGATGACCCCGAAGTGCATCCCGGAAACTGGTGGACAACGCGCCACGGAGTGCGGCTCGTCGCCATGAACTGGATGCGGCTGTTGGCGTTTCGGATTTCCGACAAGTCGTACAAATCACCCGAATTGAAGCCGCAAGACTTTCAGGATGCTGCGGTCGCCGGGAAACAATGAACGACGCAAGTACACTACCGGCTGAGAGTCCGCCCAAGCCATCGGCACTGCGCAAATGGCTCGTCCGATGCGGGGTGTGTGCTGCGGTGCTTGCTGCCGTGTGGTGGAGTCGCGCTGGCTTGGCACATGCCTGGGGCGACTATTTGAACGCCGGACGTCCGCTGACACAGCCGGTGGACGTGGTGTTTATCCTGGGGGGCGACCTGGAAACGCGGCCTTTTGTGGCGGCGGAAATCTATCGGGCCGGTTTCGTCAAGAAGGTGCTGGTTTCGCAGCCGCAGTTGCACAGCAACGACTTTCTGGGTGGCAAGACGGAAGGTGATCTGACCCTCGAAGTTCTGGACAAATTGGGGGTACCGGAGGCCGCCATCGAGAGTTTGCCCATTGAGGTGGACTCCACGCGCGGTGAAATGGTTTCATTGCGCAAATACATTGCAGAAAACAACATCGGGAGTGTTGCCATCGTTTCAAGCGACTTCCACACCCGTCGTATCTGTTGGTTGGTCGCGCAAGAGTCCGTTGATAATAATGGGCAGGTTATTGTTGTGTCGGCTCCGGTTGACGGATGTCGCCCGCATGACTGGTGGCGGAGTGAGACTGGTCTCGGAGTGTATCTTCTGGAGACCCTGAAGGTTGCGTCAGTGGCGCTGCATCTGTCTTAGTATTGGACAGTTTCAGCACCAATTGCAGGCTGGCGGTGGCAACTTTGTGCTTCCGGCAAAGAAAAACGCTTGCATGGGCCGATTTCTATGAATACACTTTCTGATGAAGGTTCTGTGAATAATCTGCTACTTTTCCAGCTATCCCATCGGAATTACTGCGGTAGCGGTCTGTTCGGTGAGAGCCTTTTCCCATCTGAATTTTGTCTCCATTTTTTCTTAGCTAAGGAGTATTGCTGTGGAATTGTTCCGTTATGTCCCGATTGGACGTCGGCTCTCGAGCCGAAAGCCCCAAGGCCAGAAGGCCTTCACCCTGATCGAACTGCTGGTGGTTATTGCCATCATCGCCGTTCTGATTGCGTTGCTGCTGCCAGCCGTGCAGCAGGCTCGTGAAGCGGCTCGCCGCACCCAGTGCAAAAACAACCTCAAGCAGTTGGGTTTGGCGAACTACAACTACCATGACGTGTACGGCAAGTTCCCCATGGGTGAAGGAATTAGCGACGGCGCTCCTGCCTTTGGTTCTCGTCGTTACAGCGGTTTCATTGGACTGTTGCCTTACTTTGATCAGGCACCACGGTTCAACCGAATCGCCAATAACAATTTCAGTGCTGTTCCTTGGGATCAGGGGTACGCTCCGTTCCGGGACAACATCCCAGCCCTGCAGTGCCCCTCCGATTCGGACACTCGGGAGCAAGGTTTGATTGGCAAGTGTAACTACATGTTCTGCAAGGGCGATTCCCCTTGGGACCACAACCAGTGGGCCGGAAACGGCGGTCGCGGACTGCGCGGCTTCTTCCCGGGCATGGGAGACGAGTACCCAGCTCCCAACGTGTTTAACGACGTTGGTCGCTGCAACAGCGAACGCGACGTGCTCGATGGTCTGAGTAACACCATCATGATGGCAGAGCGTATCAAAGCGAAGCAAGGCAGTGATTTCCGGCATGATGGTGTCATGTCAGTCAACGTCGGTAATACGATTATTCAGTCGAATCCTTCGGTTTGCCTTGGTCGGTTCGACGCAACAGGTCGCGCTACCAGTCCAGCACGCTGGGCCGGAACACGCTGGACCGATGGTGCTCCAGCCTTCACCGGCTGTACCACAATTCTCGGCCCGAACAAAGGTGCTTGCACCCAAAACGGCTGGGACGGTGAAGACGGCATTTACGAGCCATCCAGCCACCACGTTGGCGGTGCTCAGGTGCTGATGGGTGACGGTGCCGTTCGCTTCATTAGCGAAAACATCGACACCGGTAACAGCTCGGCTGCTCCAGTCATCTCCGGCCCCAGCCCATACGGCCTGTGGGGTGCACTTGGTTCAATCGCCGGTAACGAGCCCATTAGCGAGTTCTAGGCCAATTGCCTGCGAAGGCAGGTATTGCTTATACTCCGAATTCGACCGGGGAGTGGCACTGGTTGCCACTCCCCGCGTTTCTTTCACCCTTGTCCACTGTTTATCTTGGCTACGGAACAATGACTATTCGCTCGCTTGCCGCCTCCAGTCTCCTGCTGTTACTCGCCGTTGGTTGTGGTCCCGATACCAGTGGCCGCGTTAAGGTTTACCCAATTAAAGGGAAAATCACGATGAATGGTGGTCCACTCACCGGGGCGATTGTGACATTCTCTCCTCTCGACGGACAACCAGTTGCCACCGGTCGTACAAACGATCAGGGAGAGTACCAGCTCACCACGTACGATCCGCTCGATGGTGCCGCTGCTGGTAATTACAAGGTCATGTTGTACAAGCGGGATCCAGCTTCAGTCGCTGCGGCTGGTCCGCCAGCACACGGTGTGGATGCAGAGGGAACTCCAGCAGGAGCCCACACTGGTAATGGTGGTGCGGCTACTGCGAGTGATTCGCTCATTCCCGATGTCTACACCAAGGCGGATAGCACGACACTGCAGACCAGCGTGAAAGCTGGTGATAACGAAGATTTGAATTTCGACTTGCAATAATTGGATTTGCCGAAAGCGTTTCCATGAGGTCTCTCGGCCTGCCTTACTTTCGTGAGGCGGGCCGTTTTTTATGCGCTGAGGCTCGGTATTCGGTCGCGAGTTGGTCGGCCCGGGCCTGCATTTGCTTCATTTGTTGTGGGTGTGTGTGACTCAGGTCGTGCTGTTCGTTGGGGTCGTCGTGCAGGTTGAAAAGCGATTCACCTTCATTGGGGCTGCGCACCCACTTCCATTCTCCCACTCGCAGCGCCTGCCAGTTGCCGCGCTGAAGTTCGGAGTGGGCTCCCGTCTCCCAGAAGAACTCGCGAGGGCCGGACGCTTCATTTCTGGTTAGCAGCGGTGTGAGGTTCATGCCGTCCGTCGTGTTTTCGCTTGCGTCAGCATTTGCCAGTGAGCAGAACGTGGGGAACCAGTCGAGCGCGGTGGCGGGTTGTGTGCGCAATTCGCCAGCGGGAATTTGTCCCGGCCAGCGTACGAGGCAGGGGACTCGAATTCCCCCTTCATACAGTGTCGCTTTGCTGCCGCGCAAGGGGCGATTGTCACCACCGTAGTTGGGATCACCGCCGTGGTCTGACATGAACACAACGAGCGTGTTGTCGCTCAGCTTGTTTGCCTCCAGCGTGTCGAGAATACGGCCAATGGAGTCATCGAGGGCCACGACCATGGCGGCATACTTGCGGCGGGTGATGTCTTCAATCCATTGCACGCGTTCCAATTCCTGCGGTCGCGGCTGCAGGAGGTTCACTGTGGTGTCGTCACCATCATTCCAGCCCTTGCCGAAGTGGGGAGCGTTAAATGGGATGTAAAGGAAGAATGGCTGATCAGGAGTCTGTGCATTCAGGTAGCGAATGGCTTCATCAGCAATGAGGTCGGTCGAGTAACCAAACTCCACCAGCGGCTTCCCGTTGCGGTACCAGTCGGGTGTATTACCGTAACAGAGAGTAAAAAAGTCGATGCACCCCGCGGTGTGTCCGTATGTCAGGCCAAAGCCATGCTCATGCGGAGCGAACAGCGGGTCGCCATGCCCCAGGTGCCACTTTCCAATGAGTGCGGTGCGATAGCCCGCGTCTGTTAGAACTTCCGCAATGGTTGTTTCGTGGTCCCGAATTCCGCGAGTCTTGTCTTCGTCGGCCAGGAACATGAGGGCCGACAGCAACTGATCCTGCGACCGACTGGGATTCTGTCCCGTCAACAGTCCAAAGCGGGAGGGAGTGCAAATCGATGACGCCGCGTAGAACTGCGTCATTTTCACGCCATCACGTGCAAGCGTATCGATATGCGGCGTGGGAATTTCGCTGCCGTAGCAGCCAACATCGTGCGTACCCTGGTCATCGGAGAAAATCACCACAATGTTTGGTCGTCTTGCTGGCGTCTCACCTCGAACGTGCTCGGACTGGAGGCCGCTACTGAGGACGACCAGGAGGCCCCAAATGAGCTGACGATACGAGCAGGACTCAAAGGACATTTCACAGCCTTTCATTTGACGACATCGAATTCTTTCATGAACTTCTACGACAATGTCTGGCGAGGCACAACTGGTCGCCACCACTCGGTAGAGAGTTTGCCGTTCTGTAATATTCCATGACGAATTGTTACCATACTGTCTTCAATTCAATTGTGTCTGTCGGCGTGCGGCCGACTTGGGGAGTTGTCCAATGAAATTGCCGGTTCACTTGGTGATGTTCTCGATGGTTCTCATTGCTGCGCAGGTGAAAGCCGCAGATGAGGAGCCGGTCAAGCCGGACACCGTGGCCATTATCGAATTGAATGGTGCCGTGGCTGATAAGCCCATGTCGGATGACCCGCTGTTCGGGACGGCGGCGCCGGAGAGTTTGTCCAGCCTGGTCTCGCGACTGCATCAGGCGGCTGATGATCCGAAGGTTGCCGGCGTGGTGCTCATTCTGAATGGCGGAAGTGCCGGTCGGGCTCAGTCGGAGGAACTGCATCAGGCGTTTCGTTATGTCAAAGAACGTAAGCCAATGTTTGCCCATGCCGATTCGCTCATGACCGGTGGTTACACGCTGCTGTCCGGCGCTGGTCGGGTGAGCATTTCCCCGACTGGCGACGTGTGGGTCACCGGGATTTATGGCGAACAAATTTATCTGCGTGGTCTGTTTGACCTGCTCAAAATTGAGCCGGACTTTCTGACATGTGGCGAATACAAGAGCGCGGCAGAGCAGTACATGCGGAAGGGGCCATCTGATCAGGCGTCGGAAATGTACGGCTGGTTGTACGACAGTATTTTCGACACGATGGTCAAACAAATCGCGGCGGGACGCGAAGTCGACGAAGCCAAAGCCCGCGGCTGGATTAAGCAGGGGCTGTTCTCCGCCGAGAAGGCCAAAGAAGACGGGCTCATCGATGCTGTCGAAACTCGCGAAGCACTGACGGCAACTCTCAAAGAGCAGTTCGGTGCCGCAGTGAAGTTTGAGAAAGGATACGGCAAAAAGTCGGGGCCGGAAATCGATTTGAATAATCCGTTCGCAGCGCTTCAGTTGTGGGCGCAAATTCTGGGTGGCGGTGAGACGCGTCGTTCCACAAAGGATGCAATTGCCGTCGTCCATATTGATGGAGCCATCAACCTCGGGAAGGAAGAAATCTCACTCTTCTCCGGTTCAGGCGGTGCCTATAGTGAACCCATTCGTAAGGCGCTCGATGAAGTCGCCGCCGATCCCCGCATCAAGGCGGTGGTCTTACGCGTGAATTCGCCGGGTGGCTCGGCCACGGCGAGTGAAATCATTGCACAGGCAGCCATGCAGGTGCAGGAGAAGAAGCCGGTCATTGTTTCGATGGGGGACGTTGCTGCCAGCGGCGGGTATTACGTGGCTTGTGAGTCTGATCGAATTTTTGCAGAGAACGCGACCATTACGGGGTCTATCGGCGTGCTTGGTGGGAAGCTGGCGACCGCCAAAATGTTCGACCGCATTGGCGTGCACTTTCATCCCATTCAGCGTGGTGAACGGGCGGGAATTCTCGGAACCGGAGGCCGCTTCTCCGATGACGAACGAGCCGAGTTGCAGTCGTGGATGGATGAAATCTACGGTGTGTTCAAAGGTCACGTCGTGCATGGTCGCGGCGAGCACCTGTCGAAGCCAATTGATGAAATCGCCGGTGGCCGCGTGTTCTCCGGGCGTCAGGCGCTGGAGCTAGGGCTGGTTGACGAAATCGGGTCGCTCGATGACGCCATCAAGTACGCCGCTGCACAGGCAAAAGTTGAAGATTATGAAATCCGTACTGTGCCCCGCGCGACGAACGTGTTTGAGCAGTTGTTCGAGGACATGTCTCCTTCAAAGAAAAAAGATGATCGCCGGCTGGGCCTGTTGGAGGCGATGGCCCCGCATTTGTCAGGAATCGATCCTGTCCACATGAATATGATCCAAGATGCCGTGCGGCAGCTCGAACAACTTCGTACGGAACAGGTCCTCATGGCTTTGCCGGTCTTCCAGACAATGGAGGAGTCGCACTAATGGAAGGTCTGCCCAATCGGGAGTTGCTGGAAGCGATGCACTCGTTTCCCTGCACATACACATTCAAGGTCATTGGTTCCGGCGACAGCCAGTTTGCGGGTCGTGTTGTGAGTGCCGTGCGAGGTCATTTGACTGAGGATGCCGAGCCGGCCTTTTCGACCAGAAAATCCTCTCGTGGGAACCACATGTGCGTGACCATTGAACCGGTCGTTGAAAGTGCCGACATGGTCCTCGAAATGTACGTAACCCTGCGTGATGTCGAAGGCGTCGTCATGCTCATGTAGGGTGTAACTGTTGCTGCAGCAGTGGTTTGTGGAGAATTGAGTGTTCCGGATGTGCAAATTCTCCACATTGGCGGGAATAAAACAGGGCAGAATCGACTCAGCCTCACAGTGAACGTGTCCATGGATACTGGTTCGTCAGAATTGACCGCAGCCTCGCTCGTTCGCGAGCAATATCAGGCTGTGTATCGATTTGCGTTCCGGTTGGCGTGTTCTGTGAGCGATGCGGAAGATTTGACACAACAAACTTTCCTCATTGCCTGCAGGAAACTTGGGGATTTACGCGACCCCGGCCGTGCTCGTTCTTGGTTGTTTTCGATTGTACGAAACCTGTTTTTGAAACTGCGTCGCGAGTCGCAGAACATGGTTGCGGGAATCGAACAGCCGGAAGAGGTTGTGGAGGATGTTTCGCTGGATATCCCGGTTGATTCCGAGCGTCTCGAACAGGCGCTGGCAACTCTGCCGGAGGCATTCCGCGTCCCTCTGCTCCTCTACTACTTCGAAGATTTGTCCTACAAGGAAATTGCAACTGCTCTGGAAGTGCCCGCCGGAACAGTGATGAGTCGTCTTGCCAGAGCCAAGAGCCACTTGCGTGTGGCCTTGGGAGATGCCGAACAGGCCGGGCTGGCAGAACGAAACTGAGGGATTGTTGACACCATGACGAGTTGTTCTGAACTAAGAGCGAAATGGGATGTGCTCTGCTCAACCGAATTGGATTCGGTTGCAGAGGACTGTTCGCACTTGCGCGCGTGTTCAGAATGCCAGCAGTGGCTGCAGCAGTTGCGTCATTTCGATTCAAAGGTCAGCGCGGCGTTGGCTGATGTGCCGATCCCAGAGGGGCTCGAAGCGCGACTGCTCGCAGCAATTGAGTCCGAGAGTGCTGCAGCGGCGCCGGTAGTGGAATCGCCACGTCGCCGATCGTTTACCGGGCTACGAGTTCTGCTGACACTCTCTGCAGCGATTTTGCTGGGTCTGGTCTGGTGGTTGTCGGTGCCCGATAATTCCCCTGTGACATTTGAGTTTGCCGAGTTGCAAACACGGCTGCAGCAGGACTACTCACAGGTTGCCGCTGTTGAGGCATTGCCCGTCGCAACCGACTTGGATTGTGCGACGGTGGAAGGTGAGTTGCGACGTTTGCGTCTGCACGATCCTCGCGGTCTCCAACTGGATTCGGTCGCCGGTTCCGATGCAGCGGCCTACGCGTTTCGCTACAAGCAGTGGAGTGGAGTGGTCATCGCCATTCCAACTCATCGTCTTCAGAATGGGCCATCTTCGACGGCCCCTGTCTCCGGTTCGCGTCAACGCAGTTTTGCCTGGCAGTCGCGCGATCAGCAGTGGGCTTACGTGTGCTATGTGAATTCCGGTCCCGCCGAAGGATTCATGCGATCGGTCTTCGGATCGATGGTGTAAGGGCCGACCGCCACTCAGGCCCATTGGTCGTTCCCACCAGTTCAAATTGAACTGATTGGTCGAGGCTGATAGCATTCTCTCTGTTGAAGTTGCGACGACGCTTGCGTTTATGGAAAAGCGTTTCGTCGTGCAAGTGGCGCACTGGTTGCGCCTACAGAGGAGTCCATCAAATGCAAGTTGTCAGAAAGAGCGTTGCCCCGAGCCCAAAGCGGCGTGACGGGTTTACACTCATTGAACTGTTGGTCGTCATTGCCATCATCGCCATGTTGGCGGCACTGTTGTTGCCTGCGGTGCAGCGATCACGTGAGTCTGCTCGTCGGGCTTCTTGTTTGAGCAACATGAAGCAGCTTGCTCTGGCGACGCACAACTACATGGACGCTCACCGGAAACTGCCATCGGGCTGGCTCGAAGATACGGCGAATCCTCTGTGTGATTTCGATGTCACCCCGTTTCCAGAGCCGATCAACATTCCGCAAACTGGCAACCAGCCACCTCTGCTGATTACCGACTGGGTGATGGGGCCGTACTGGAGCTGGCACTCACTCATTCTGCCGCAAATTGAGCAGAGTACGCTGGCGATTCAATTCAGCAATCTAAAGACCACTCAAGCCAACTGGGATTTCCTGCACGCGCCGATTCCTGTGTACGTTTGCCCCAGTGCTTCGCTGCCATCTTCCCGTCCAGGAAATGGATTGGGGTACACGAACTATCGGGGCAACATGGGGGCCTGGTCCCAGACTAATCCCAACGCGCCTCTCAATAACGGGATCTTTTATGCGAACAGTGGGCTCGATGACCGCGACATTATCGACGGGCTGTCAAACACCATTCTGTTCGGCGAGTCACAGTTTGGTGGCTTCTGGGGTGACAACTACGCCTGTTGTGCTCGTGGACGTGATGATCAGCCGCTTTTTGACGGGCACTGGACCGGCAATGCGCAACAGGCCTGTAACACCACTGGCAGCATTCACTTCCTGGGGTTCGGCAGTTTCCATGTTGATACGGCCAATTTCGCATTGTGCGACGGGTCGGCCCGTAGCATTGCGAAAAATATTGATCAGCAACTGTTTTGGTCGTTGTGCACTCGCAACGGCGGAGAGCCAATTAATAGCGAATTCTAACTGCGGATGAGGACGCACGCCGGGTGCGTGGATGGTCGACTGAATACGAACAACTCGAAGGAACGATGATTGCTCATTCTGAAATCAAGCTGCTCATAGCCGATGACGACGACCTGTTTCGGGAGACGGTGGTCGATTTGGTTGGACCGCATTTCGAGACCATCGCCGTCGATTCTGGCGAACACGCAATTGAGGTTGTGGAATCGAAGGAAATTCATCTGGCCCTTCTCGATATGCACATGCATGTGCTCACAGGGCTGGAAACCATTCGAATTCTGCGAGAGTTGGTCGACTCGCTCCCGTGCATTCTCATGAGCTCCGACGTCACCGAGTCGCTGGAACGTTCTGCACTCGACCTCCATGCGTTTCGCGTTCTGCGAAAACCTCCCACGCGAAAGTTGCTGTTGGATACCATTGAAGCTGCCCTGCAACTATGATGAAAGCAACCGTTCGGTTTGGCATTTCATTTGGCATTTCACCAGAGTGGCAGCAACATGGGCGAGTTGACGTTTCAGGTCATCGATGGTCTGGAAGCTGGCGCGGTATTTGGCGACCTTGCTTCTCCTGTCACCATTGGCCGTGAAGAAGACAACAAGATTCGCCTGAACGATGAACGGATTAGTCGTTTTCACGCGAAAATCCAGGAAACCGAAGGTCGTGTCATTCTGACCGATTTGGAAAGCACAAACGGCACGCGGGTGAACGGTCACCCCGTTCGTATGCGAGTGCTCTCCATTGGCGATCAAATTCACGTGGGGCGTTGCGTGCTGGTCTATGGAAGTCAGCAGCAAATTGATGAGAAAATCATCAATGAGGAAGACAGCAGCGACAACAGTAAACGCATCGACACAGACATCCGAAATCGGGATCAGGCACACGTCTTTCCCGATGCGTATCCCGGCGGTCCACCGGAAATTCCTGAAGGTCTGACTCCCCTGCAGGCTGTCGAACTGGCAAATGTTTTGGATTTTGTGCGAACGGAAGTTCTTTCGGCGTTATACAAATGTCACGAGCCTGTCGTTCGTGACGGTGTTAACCAGGTCAATTTGCCGAATGCCGCGTGGCATCGATTGCAGCGGGTCCCTTTGCAGTTGGCTCAGTATTTGAAAAAGCTTTCAGAACCTCATTCAGAGGCTGGCCACGGCACTGTTGAAGATGAGAATACCTGATACTGTGCACCCCATGAGGTAGTGCGGATTTGCCCGAAGGAATTTGCTGACGGGGCGTTCGCTGGCTGGAGTTGGCGAATTGCTTTCTCCGATTCCCAAAGCTCAAGGACGTACCGCTTGACCTTTGATGCGAAGTACAGCATCTTTCAAACTGGTATTCGCGTCCTGCCTTGTGGCCACATGCTGAGACTCATGTGATAACATTGTCGCAGGCGACAGGCCGAGGCAACTTGCTCTGGCCAAAAAAAACTGACACCGCAACGGCGGGTTGAAATTTACGAGCTTAACGAGCCCAAGAAGTAACTGGTTGAAGAAATGTCGAAAGCCTGGGGAGGTCGCTTTACCGAGCCGACCAACGCACAAGTTGAATTGTTCACCGAATCGATTTCCTTCGACGCCCGATTGGCGGAAGTCGACGTACGCGGATCGAAGGCGCATGCCGAAATGCTCTCGGAAGTCGGTTTGATTTCCGCCGAAGAGTTTCAGCAAATCAGCGCGAACCTGACGGAAATCCTCGGTGAAATTCAGCGAGGTGAAATGGAGTTTTCCCCTTCGCTGGAAGACATCCATATGCACATTGAGTCGGCGCTCATCAGGCGTTTGGGGGATGTGGGTCGCAAGTTGCATACGGGGCGCTCGCGAAACGACCAGGTTTCCACGGACATTCGGTTATACATCCGGGACTGCATTGACGTCATTGATGAGCTGCTGCAGCAGTTTCAGGCGTCTTTTGTTTCCCGGGGTGATGCGGACATCGACATTGTCTTGCCGGGGTACACGCATATGCAGCGTGCCCAGCCCGTTTCTGCGACGCACTACTGGCTCTGCTGGTGCGAGAAACTGCAGCGTGACCGTGAACGGCTGGTTGATTGTCGCAAACGTGTGAATGTTTCCCCGCTGGGATGCGCCGCGCTGGCGGGTTCGACGTTGCCAATTAATCGCGACCGAACCGCTGAGCTGCTCGGATTCGATTCTGTGGCCGCGAACAGCCTTGATGTTTCCAGCGACCGCGACTACCTCGTCGAGTTCTCAAGCGCGCTCGGGCTCATCGCCGTGCATTTGAGCAGTTGGGCGGAAGAGTGGATTCTGTGGTGCACGACCGAGTTTGGCTTCCTCACACTGTCCGACGCCTACACCACCGGCTCGTCGATTATGCCGCAGAAAAAGAATCCCGACGTGCTGGAGCTCATTCGCGGCAAGTCGGCCCGCACCATTGCTGCGACCCAGCAGTTGTTTCTGCTCCTGAAAGGACTGCCCCTCGCCTACAACCGCGACTTACAGGAAGACAAACTCGCCGCGTTCGCCGCCTACGACACCGTACGGAGCTGCCTGGAACTCGCTCCCGCCATTGTCCGTAACGCCACACTCAACGTCGATCGCATCAACGCCCGTATCGAAGAAGGATTCCTTGACGCCACCGCCCTCATGGAATACCTCATTAAGCAGGGAGTCCCCATGCGGTCCGGCCACGAAACCGTCGGGCATTTGGTGCACCTCTGCGAACAAAAGAAGTGCCGACTGGCTGACCTCACCCTGGAAGAACTTCGGGCCAGTTCCAGCACCATCAACGAAGATGTCTACGACATCCTCGGAGCCCGCAACGCCATGACCGCCCTCCAAAGCTACGGCTCCGGCGGACGTGATCGAGTGGTTGAACAGCTGAATCGTTGGCAAGGCCGACTGGGGATGTGACGTCCGGTTGTCAGCGAACCTATAAACCTCTCCGGGGGAATGCATTATGAGCGATTGGGCTAAGCATCTATTTCTGTCCTATGCCCGGAAGGACAACGAGCATCCTGTCAATGACGCGGGCGAAGGCTGGGTCACGGCGTTCGATCGTGAATTGCGGGAGCGACATAAGGCATACTCTGGCCGCGAACTGAACATCTTCTTCGATACAGATGCTATCGACCCTGGTGTCGATTGGCGGCGGCGGCTGTCTCAGGGGCTGCGGCAGTCACGGTTGCTGTTGGCATTTCTCTCCCCCAATTACATCACTTCTCCCAACTGCCTGTGGGAATGGGAGGAGTATCTCCGTTACGAGCATTCGTCCGCACGGGGTGATGACGGGCTGACCCCCATTTTTTTTATTACTCCGTCCGATCTCTCGCTCGGCGAGAAACAGCAAATTGCCGACTGGCTCACCGACATCAAAGCCAAATATCCGCATTTGAGAATTGCCGACCGATTGCTGGCGGCGGATGACGAACAGCGCACTCGGCAGTTCTCGGCGGACCTGAGTCGACGCAATCGCACATCGTTCTTTGAACTCCAGCCCTGGTTTGAACAGGGGCCACAGGTACTGCAGCAGCTCGACGCTGCCGAGCGTTCCGCCGAGGTGAAAGCAGCCGGACGCAATCCTGAGGGGGATTTGCGCACGCTGGCGGATCGATTACAGCAACTCGACCGGCATATTGCGTGGCGGCTCGATCGTCTCGCGTTGGCCGATCTTGCACCCGGCAACGTCGCGCGGGGGCATGAGCATTTCGTCGGTCGACACCGGGAACTCAGCACGCTGCACACCATCCTGACTCAGGGAGGTCCGCAGAGTGGGGGGAGCGGAATGGGTGGCCGTGGCATGATCGCTGCCACACATAGCCCCGGTGGACTCGGAAAAACGGCACTGGCGCGGCAATACTGTCACGCCTACGCGGAGTTCTACGCCTGCGGTGGCACATGGGAACTGGCGTGCGAAGGGGTCACGCACATTGGGGCGGCGCTGCTCAAGCTGGCGGAACGCAGCGACTTCCAGCGTCTCGGAGCCGAAGTTGGCATTCCGCTGCGGCTGCCGGACGAGGTGCGGGCCGATTACGCCGCTGTGGCCGCCGAGGTGTTCGATTACCTGCGTGTTGTCACAGCCGCGCGGCAGCAACGTGTGTTGGAACTCCTCAAAGCCCATCCGGAACGGCACACCAGCAGTGACGACGACCTGCCGGAAATCGAACAGCCCCGGGCACTGTTGCTGCTGGATAACGTCGATCAGCCGGAACTGCTGTCGGCGGCGCAGGTCGGGCAGTGGCCGGCGGCGGAGTGGCTGGAAATTCTGGTGACCACCCGACTCGATCCAACGCGGTTCGGTATCGGGGACCGTTGGCAAGCGCCACCGCTGGAAATCGATCCGCTGCCCGATTCGGATGCCCTTGAACTCATCCGGGACTATCAGCCGAATCATTGTTTCACCAGTCCGGAGGAAGAGGAGGCCGCAGCCCGGATTGTTGAGGCACTAGGGGGGCATACTCTGGCGGTGGAATTGGCAGCGGCATACCTGAACGTACATGCTGGTGAGGGTCTCCAGCCGTCAGTTTTTGTGCACCGATTAGAACAAGAAGCTGCGTTGACGGTAATCACCCCTCTGCCGGGAGAATCGGAGGTTGCCACCAAGATTCGGCATGCGCAGAAACGCGTGCCGGAACTCATCGACTGGTCTCTGGCCCGACTCTCCCCACCCGCCCGCACGGCCCTCAACTTTGCTGCGCTGCTCCAGCCCGATCAAATCCCACTGTTGTGGCTCAAGATTCTGACGCAGCAACAACACCCCGAGGAACTGCAGGACCAGGAAGGGTATCCGGCGAAGTGGCCCGGCATTTGGCGGGAACTGCACGGTCTGCGGCTGCTGCAACGGGCTGACGGAGAACGTATGAAGGAGGACGGAACGACGGAATTACCAACACTGGTCCGGATCCACCGGCTCACGGCCGAGCATGTTGCCGCGAATGATCCAAACGGGGCGGAGACCTGGCAGGCACTGGATGAGTTCATTACCGCGGTGGGAACAATGTTTGAACGGGGTGTCGGCCAAGGTGACGATGCGTGGCTGCGATGGCAACATCCGTGGCTGTTAACCCAGATGGAGTTTCTGCTGGATCCCGTCGCCGCCCGGTATGTACCGCATGAGCCGATGGCAAACATGTTGCGAGCGGCCCATGTCGCAGCAAACTTCGAGGCCCAGCACTCGTCACTGGCTCGTGGAATTGCATTGACGGAGAAGGTGAACGACGGATTCGAACGTCTGCTGGCGGACAGTCCCGACTCCGCCCAGGCCGCCCGGGATGTGTCGGTCAGTCTCAACAAGCTCGGCGATTTCCTGAGCACCCGCGGCGGGCCAGGAGATGCGGAGCAGGCACTCGAGTATTACATGCGGAGCCTGGAGGTCCGCGAACGGCTACTGGTGAACAGTCCTGACTCCGCCCTGGCCGCTCGGGATGTGTCGGTTTCGTTGACGAAACTTGCAGCAGTCGCGACTGATCATGAAAAAGCGCTGCAATACGCGCTACGTGACCTCGAAATCGCACTGAATCTCAAAGAGCGCAATCCGCAGTCGTTGTACTACCAGCGAGACGCGGCGGTCTCGTTCGGGCGGACGGCCCGGTATGCGAACGCGGCGGGTAATCAGGAACTTGCTGGCCAATGCCTGGCGGGTTGTTTCAGCATTCTCGATCCTCTGGTGAAGGCTGGCTACGAACTCGACCCCGCCATGCGGCAACTCCACGCCCAGCTCGCCGCAATGTTCCAAGACGGCGGGCCGGAATAACGCAATGGTTGTGCTCGCACTTCGCAAGTCCGGCGAAGTGTTGTGATACCCGGATTGACTACAGAACTCTCTCCAACTCACCGCCAACATGAACGACAAATACTTTTCACGAACAGCTTGCTGGCACAAGTTGGAAGACCGTCTGGTCGTGCATGACAGCTCCAGTCCACTCGCCCCACGCATGATTACCATGGAGCCGTGGTATGAGGTGGCCTTCATGGCTGCTGATGGTGAACACACCATTGATGATTTTGTGAATCACATGTCGGCTCAATATGAGGGGGGTGAACCTGACGGTCTCCGACAACAAATCCACGAAATCGTGAGCACGCTCATCGACGAAGGCATTTTGCGTATCCACGATGAGGCTCAACCTTTGCCTGTTTATTATGCGGAAGAGTATTTTGAGTAGGATGCGGAGGTCCGAACTCAGCAAATGCAGGCTGACGGCCTCATTGACTGAGTTACGGTATGTTCGGTGGTGCCAGATGATTACTGTTTGATTGATGTCGCATTACAAGGTCGCGACAAGCTCTGGGGGCAACTCCCATCACGGACAGGAATGTCCGTGCCACCAGGATGCCGATGTTGGTCAGGCACCTACAACCCGAGGTTTTCCACGTACGGCTCAGCCCGGGGGATGCGGATGACGTGGGTGACGTATTCGATGTTGGCGGCCGAGGTTGTGCCCAGGATGATGTTACGGTCGTCCGGGTCATCCAGCATGAAGCCGAAGGTGACTTCGACGGCTTGAGGGAGTCGTCCGGTGAGGGAGCTGTCCCATTCGTCAACCCAGTTCTGTCCGTCGAAGTAGCGGAATGTCAGTTCCTGAACTTCGGGTGAAAGCAGTTTCGTTAGCTGGCTGAGTTGTTCTGAGTCGAGGGCTCCGTCGGCATAGTCGAGTTCGAACCGGTCCCCCTCCAGACGGGAGAGGCCGGTCGTCGCGCCGCCGACGGAGAAGTTGTTGGCCGCCGTCACGTCGTTTGCGCCACTCATGAACCAGGAAATTGACTTTTCGTCCCCGGAGAGACTTTCGGCGGCTAGTGACGTGGTGGAGGACAGCCGCATGGGATGCAGGGGGCGATTGACGTGAATGACCAACTGGGTTGCCGTGCCAACGAGCCCAGATGCATCTCCGGAGAGTGCCGAGTTGGGGTCTTCGGTCAACGAACTGGTTTCGGTTTCGTCATCGAGCGTAGACGCCGTCGACGACAACTCTTCGACCGCGCTGTCCTCCGACTCCAGCGTGAGTGCGTCATCGCTGCTGTCGTCCATTTCGTCTTCCTCTTCCGGCACCACGAGGACGACGCCTTCGAGGTCGGCCTGCAACTGACGAATGAGGGAGCGGGTCAGTTGTGCTTTGAGCACCTTGCGCTGACCGGTGGTGGTCGTTTGAATGTACAGGCGTGTCGCCGCGAAAATTGCCGCGACGAGAAACATGGTGAGGGCCAATGCAATCACCAGTTCCGTCAGCGTAAATGCGCGGGCGGAATGGCGTGGCTCAGGTGTAGGGTGAATTCTCTGCATTGCAGCCCATTGTGGCGGCTGAAGCGGGAGTGGTAAACAGGAAACCGGGTTCGCCATTCGGAAATGGGACCAGGGACCGAATTGTTCGGTCCGTTGCCTGTTAAACCCGCCGAGCCGTCATATGGACCGCGGAATTCCAGTGCAGAGAAACTGCTGAGCGAATTACTGATCGACTCGGCAGTTGCGGAGGGCCAGCAGGGCGTACGCCGTGACGAGGTTGGCGTCCCCTTCCATCCAGCGTGGTTGTTCGTTTTTCCAACTGCCATTCTCGGCCTGAACTGCGGCCAAGTGGTCGACGAGTTCACGTCGCCAGTTGTGCTTTGTGCCATTCGCCTCGACGAATTCGTCCACTTCCATGACGGACAGGGATTTGGCAAACGTCTGGTAGTAGTAGAACAGTCCCTGCTGTCCCATCCCGGGGTTTTCTTCGATCGTATAGAACTGCCGAATCCATTCCTGTGCGGCTTTGACGCGTGGGTCATCCGGTTGGACACCGGCGTAAATCATGCTTTTGAGGCCAGCGTAGGTCATGCTCGCATACGACCGCAGACCGCCATCAGGATTGGCTCCAGCCTGGGACGAACCGCCTGCTGCGGGAGTGTAGTAGAAGCCTCCATCCTTCACTTTGCCGGCGAACTCCGTCCGGTTGTGTTTCGATTCGAGGTTCTGACAACGGGACACAAACACGGCTGCCTTTTTAAAGGCGGGGTCATTCTGAGAGACCCCAGCGGCTCGCAGCGCTTCGAGCAGGTAGGTTGTATTAGACAAGTCAGGCCGGGAGTGGCTGCCGTAGCCTGCACCGCCGTAGGCCCCATCTTCTTCGTCGATGGATTCTGTTTCATCCCACTGGAGCCCCTTCAGGAAATCGGCCGCGCGAGAAATGGTTTCGTTGTAGCGACCATCTTTGTTGGCGGAGTTCAGTGCGAGCAGAATGATGGATGTTTCGTAGTTCTTGTGATTCGTCTCGGGATGGTAAATCCCGCCGTCTTTCTGGACGAACGACTCCAAGTGTGCCAATGCCTTCTTGACGACAGGATCGTCCACTGAGGCTCCAGACTCGAGCAACGAGTACGTCACCAGTCCGGAAATTCCGGGAGCTGCCGGCGAGGTCCAACTGCCATCAGCGGCCTGAGAACTCTTCAGGAATTCCACGCCACGCTGCGTGCTGGCCTGGAGCTTCTCTGCATCGGCTCCCGTTTCCGGTGCTGCGAAGCTCGTGGAAAGGAGTGCTCCGAAAAGTGTCGCACAAAATGCCAGTGAACGTGCCATGAGGTTGTCTCTCTCAGGTGAGTCGTAACAGTATTGATGATATCTCGGCAAACAAAGAAACGCGACGATGCAACTTGGCGGGGCTAGAATTCCCCAATCACTTCGCCGTTGGCACGGGTTCCCAGTGCACGCCAGATGCCTCGGTCTATGTTGTCCGAAATCGTCCGGCACGAACCGTCCATCAGGGCGACGTTGACCATGCCGACATGGAAGCTCCGTGAGGTCACAATGGCATAAGAGGGGCTGCCGGCACTGCCGTTCTTTCCTTCCTGCCAGGAATTGTAGTCGCACGTGTATGTCTGGCCCCCGTTCATACATTGGGTGACAGAGTTTGGGACCAGTGTCGTCGTAATTCCTTCATGGTGAACACGTCCGTCGGCCCATTCAGTGTGCCCGGTGTTTTTGAATTCACCCCCGCTGGCAATGACGGCTTCCGCTTCGGCAATGGTGTTTGGCACCGTCGTCGAAGGCGGGCCGCCGTTCCGCATGTACGGCTGCCACGCTTTGACTTCCGCTGCCAGCAGCGTATTCGAGGTCCCGTCGATGACATTCTTGAATGACATCGAGGCATTGGGATGGAACATTCCATCTCCCCCCTTTTTTGTGATGGGGTCGAACACAAACCACGTGCCGAAATTGAATCCGTAGGTTGTCGGGAACAGCAGCGATTTTCCGCCGCCGGGATCGCGGATTTGATCGGAGCCGGGGTCGCTCGGGCAGGAATAGACGGGGATTTTCAGCCCACTGATTGGCGACTGAAAGTCCCAGGCCGTTGACAGATCCACCTGGCTGTACAGATTTCCCTGTTCCAGATACGGCAAAATGCGGCCGTGGACGCTCCAGGATCCGTTGTTGCCGGTGTTGGTTGCGGCCAAATTCATGGTGGCGCTGGGGGGGAATTTTGAATTCGCGTCGGCGTAGTTGTGAATCGCGAGACCGATTTGCTTCAAATTATTTTTGCATTGTGACCGTCGCGCTGCTTCTCGCGCCTGCTGTACGGCCGGCAGCAGCAGGGCAATGAGAACGGCGATAATGGCGATGACCACGAGCAATTCAATCAACGTGAAAGCAGAGCGTCGACTTGTGCGACGAGAGACCATGAAATGAGTCCTGTAGGGGAGGAGGGTATGGCAGATGTCGTATGTATCATGCCCGTAATGCAAACAGCGCGCCGACTCCGAAATTGTACGTAGTACTGGTTTCTCTCAGGCGATTTAACCATGCAGTGGCGGAAGGATCGCCACGGCGGCGAATTGTTCGCCACGGTGACAATTGGATCAGCAAGTTCTGATGTCGTGGTTGCACATCCGCAAGACTCTTCTACAGTAGTGGAACTGAGACTGCATCGAATGATGCCACCTACCCGGAGAATTATGCCATGACACGTCACATTGTTTTCGCCACGTTGTTGGCCGTTGGACTTTCTGCCACTGTTTCGTTTGCCGCCGACAAGGAGAGTAAGGTGCCTGCACCCCTCGATTTCAAAATGACTTCCCTGGAAGGGAAGGAAGTGAATCTGGCCGATTACCAGGGGAAAGTGGTGCTGATGGTGAACGTCGCCAGCAAGTGCGGAGCCACGCCCCAGTATGCGGCCCTGGAATCGCTCCACGAAGTTTTTGCTGACAAGGGACTCGTCGTCGTGGGGTTCCCCTGCAATCAGTTTGGCAAGCAGGAACCGGGAAGTGCAGCCGAAATACGTGAGTTCTGCAGCAGCACTTACGACGTGAAGTTCCCCATGTTCTCCAAAATTGACGTGAATGGTGAGGAAGCCGCGCCACTCTACAAGTACCTGACGAGCGAAGAGTCAGGGCATCCTGGAAAAATTCGCTGGAACTTCGAGAAATTCCTCGTCGACCGCAGCGGCAAGGTGGTAGCCCGGTTTGCCACGTCGGTCGCTCCCGACTCCGACGAAGTTGTCGCTGCCATTAAAGCGGCGCTGGCTGAGAAGTAAACGTGAAAGACTTGCTCGCTTGAATCCAGGCAGAACGGCAAATTGAGACGGGGTGTTCACGGCAAGTCTGCGCGTGAATTCCCCGTCTTCGCCGTTCAATTGATGACCTGGAGGTCAACAATTCTGGCGGTGCGAGGAATCTAGTAACAAATCTCAAATCGACGTTGACATTTGGGTGAGCGACTCTACCATCCACATCGTCTTATCTGTTTTGTACCACCATTCTGGCTTGGTATGACATTTGCGATTTCTCGCAGGACATTCGTTCATTCAATTTGTTCAGGGGCACCACTCGGATGCTTATCCGACGAGTTGGTTCGTCGATTCACATCGATGCACCGGCAAAAGTCAATTTGTTTCTCGAAATACTCGGTCGTCGAGCAGATGGGTTTCACGACATTGAGACGCTCATGGTCTCTGTCGATCTCTACGATTCGCTGCAGTTTGACGGTGTTGACTCACCTGAAATCACTCTAACCTGGGCGAGTATTGCGCAAGGCATTCCCCGAACACTTCCGGTTGATAACCGAAACCTCATTGTGCGTGCGGCGAGGTTACTGCAAGAACATGCAGGTGTTTCCCACGGGGCAGATATTCGTGTTCACAAGCGAATTCCCATTGAAGCCGGACTGGGAGGTGGTTCCAGTGATGCAGCAGCGACGCTGGTCGGTTTGAATGCACTCTGGGACTTGAAGCTTCCCGTGGCAACGCTGCACGAGTTAGCGGCTCAATTGGGAAGCGACATCAATTTCTTTATCGAATCGCCGCGGGCGGCGGTGTGTTGCGGACGTGGTGAGCAGGTGACGGCAGTTCCTTTTCAGGGAACTTTGCCAATGGTCCTCGTGAAACCATCGAGTGGCTGTTCGACAAAAGACATTTTTCAAAACCTGACATTGACCAACGAAGTACGTTCTATGGCGTCCGCATTGCGTGCGGTACACTGTGGCAACAGTGTGGCAGTTGGACAAGAGTTTTTTAACGCGTTGCAGGATGCAGCGTGTGTTGTGAATCCGGACGTTGCTCACCTGCTGAGTGCGATTCGGAATGCTGGTGTTGTTGCTGCGGGCATGACCGGCAGCGGGTCGACATGCGTGGGGATTTGTCGCAGTGTGCGGCATGCTCAACGACTGGTCAGGCAACTTCGGTCACAGCGTTTGGGGCAAGTATTTTCCGTGAGTGCACAGATTTGATGGTGTGAACTACTCGCACCAGTCGGCGCTCGCGCGGGCAAATTGAATGACACGGAGGAGTCGTGATGAACATTACTGAAGTACGCATCAAGGTTTGTTCCAATTCCCAGGAACGGCTGTTGGGGTTTTGCTCGATTACCATCGACAATTCGTTTGTGGTGCGCGATCTGAAAATCATCAGCGGGGACAGCGGAGCATTTGTGGCGATGCCAAGCCGCAAACTGTGCGATCGGTGCGGTAAATGCGGCTACAAGAATCACCTGCGGGCAAATTTCTGCTGTCAGTGCGGTAGAAAGCTGGAAAACTCGCGGGCGGAGCAGCACGACAATGGTCGCGCCAAGTTGTTCGCAGATATCGCACACCCCATCAACAGCAACTGTCGGGAACTCATTCAGCAAATGGTGCTGGAGGCGTTTGACCGCGAGTTGGTGCTTTCTCAGGAGCACGGGTACATTTGTTCGTATGATGACTACGGCGAAGAGAATTCTCGCGACGCCGAATCGAGCGACGATGAGGGCCCAGCGAAACGGATCGACGCACCAGAACAAACACCGGGGGCGCCTCACGCGGCAAAACCTCGCGCTGAACAGCGGCAAAAGTCGCAAGAAACGCGGAGTGACGAGTTTGGGGTCGGAATTTTCTCGTGAAAACGGGCTCAAAGTCGTACCATGCGTGAACGGATTTCCTCCCAGTAGCGCATTGGTGCATTGATGCCCCATTCTCGTTTGTGTCTCCTCCTCGCGTTTCTTGTTGCTTGGACAGTGTTTACGCCAAGCCGGCTAAGTGCTCAACCCGCACCGAATGAAGACGTCGAGCGGCGTACCAGGGTCTTGCAGTCGATTAAGCGTGCACAAGATTTTCTGATTTCGCAACAAAGCGTGGCAGGAAATTGGAACTCGTCGGCGCTCAATTATGACATCGGGGTACCCGGGCTGGTGACGCTCGCTCTGATGAATAGTGGTCTGCCACCCGATCATCCCGCAGTGGCCAAGTCGCTCGACTATTTGCGCAAGAAGCAAGATCCCGATAAGACCTACGAAGTTGCCATGCTGGCCATGGTGCTCGCTGCCGCCGGTCAACCTCAAGATAATGGCCGACTGCATCGCCTGGCGGCGTGGCTGGAGGAAGCACAAATCAAGGGGGGACCGGGCAAGGGGGCCTGGGGATACGAACACGACGCTTCCTGGTACGACCATAGTAATACTCAGTTTGCGGTTCTGGGACTGCGTGAGGCGGCAGCGGCCGGAGTGCCTGTCGATCGAAAAGTGTGGGAGCGCACTCAGGAACACTTCCTGGCAACACAGGTCGGCCAAGTCGACAGTCCCTCAGGTGTGGCCTGGGGATATCAGGAAGGTGGCGGCACGGGCAGTATGACGGTGGCTGGGATTGCCACGCTGACTATTACCTCTTCGATGCTGGCCGATGACAGTCAGGACACAACGCCGGACGGTCAAATTATGTGCTGCGGCAACGCGGAAGATCCGGCCGAGAAGTCCATTCAAGCTGGGATTCGCTGGTTGTCTCAAAACTTCCGTGTCACAGGAAATCCCGGCGGCGGCGGATGGCTGCTGTATTACCTGTACGGTCTTGAGCGGGCCGGGCGGTTCTCGGGGCGCCGCTTCTTTGGCGAACACGACTGGTATCGAGCTGGCGCGGACTATCTTGTGCGTCAGCAGAATCCTCGCGGCAGTTGGATGAGCGAGTCGGAGCAGGATGCCATTATTGGTACTTCACTGGGGTTGCTGTTTCTGTCGAAAGGGCTTTCTCCCGTGCTCATCAACAAGCTCCGCTACGGAGCACGCGACGCCAGTGGAAACGAGTTGAAGGAAGGTTGGAACGAACATCCCCGCGATATCAATCAGCTCGTGGAGTTCATTTCCGGGCAACCGCGCTGGCCGAAGCTGATGACCTGGCAGGTGCTCGATTTGTCCAAGGCGGCGTCGGGTGAAGGCGTCGAGGCTTTGCTGCAGTCACCGGTTCAATACCTCAGTGGCACAGAAAGCCTGGACGTCATCGAGGGGCGCGAATTGGAATTGTTGCGGGAATATATCGCGCAGGGAGGATTCATTTTCGCCGTGCAGAATTGTGACAATGCAGCCTTCGATGAAAGTTTCCGCCGACTGGTCCAGCGGTTGTTCGACGGACAATACGAATTGACCAAACTTCCACCGACACATGACATTTACCGAAGTGAATTTGTGTTCAATGCGGCCCCGCCCGAATTATGGGGCGTCGATTTTGGTTGCCGCACTGCCATTGTGTACGCCCCGTTTGATCATGCCTGCCGCTGGCAGAAATGGATGAAACATGATCCCCCCAATCGGCACGTGCAGGTGAAAACGCAAATCGTGAAGTCCATGCAATTGGCAACAAATATCATCGCCTACGCAACCGGTCGGGAGCTGCACGACAAACTCAAACGCCCCGAATTGTTGACCGACCCCGATCAGCAGCGCATTAATCGTGGTAGACTCTCCGTGGCCCGACTGCGTCACACCGGCGGCTGGGACACAGCCCCCAATGCACTCAGACGCCTCCAGATCGAGCTCGAACACGTCGGTGTTGAACCGGCAATCGAAACGCCCAACTTGCCCGCGACCGATCCTGCTCTGTTTGATTATCCCCTGCTGTACATGCACGGTCGCAAGAATTTCTCGTTCTCTGAAGACGAACGTCGCAAGCTCAGGCAGTATCTGGAGAATGGCGGGTTCCTGTTTGCCGATGCGTGCTGCGGCGCAGAACAGTTTGATGTCAGTTTCCGAGAACTCGTTGAACAAACGCTTGAGCAACCGCTGACGCGCATTCCCTCAGACGACCCGATTTATCAGTTGCCCATTGGCTATGACATCCGTCAGGTTCGCCGCCGCATTCCCGGCAGCGCTCAAGGGGCGTTGCGTCTGGAAGAGTCAGACGGTGAGCCCGTGCTGGAAGGCGTGAAAGTCGACGGGCGTTATGTCGTCGTCTACAGCAGGTACGATTTGAGCTGCACACTCGAACGGCAAGCCACGACCTCCTGTGCCGGGTATTTAGGAGCCGACGCCGGAAAAATTGCGGTCAACATTGTGCTGTACGGACTGTTTCAATAGCGTGACTTCGCATCACGCAGAAACAGCAAAGGCAGCACTCAATGGACACGCAGTTCGAAGGTCAGGTGGCCCTCATCACCGGGGGGACGAGCGGAATTGGTCGTGCTACGGCAGAGGCATTACGTGCCCGCGGCGCCGAGGTTCACGTCTGTGATTTTAAAGCCCGCGCCGAGGCAGAACTGGCTCTGCAGGCGCAGGGGATTTCCATTTCTCAATGTGATGTCCGCGACGTGACTGCCCTCAAACTGTGGATCGACTCGGTAGCGCAGTCGAGTGGGCGCATTGACATTCTCGTCAACAACGCAGGCATTGGACTCGTGAAACAGTGTCCGGACGTCACCGAGAGTGAATGGGATGCCGTTATCGACACGAACTTAAAGGCCGCGTTCTTCGCATGTGGCGCTGCGATTCCTCACATGCGACAAAGCGGTGGTGGATCAATTATCAACATCGCCAGCAATGCCGGACTGCTGCCCCGGGCGCATGATCCCGTTTATTCCATCAGCAAGCTGGCTCTCGTGGGACTCACGAAAAGCCTGGCCCTCAGTCAATCCCCCGACCGCATTCGCGTCAACGCCATTTGCCCCGGTCCGGTGAAGGGGACGGAAATCATCGAAGCGGAACTGGCACTGCATCCCGACTACGCCGCCGCCGTAAAACGTTTCATCGCAGCCAGCCCCATGGCTCAGGCCTACGGCCGCATGATTACCATCGAAGAAGTCGCCCAAACCGTCTGCTACCTCGCCAGTCCAGCGGCACAGTTTGTAACGGGGACGAGTATTGCCATCGATGGCGGGAAGTCACTTGGGGTGCCGCCGGTTGCGTAGGGGATGTTGATCTGTGTTGGGCAGGCGCCCGCAGCCGTTGTCATTTCTGGAGATCCCATACCAAGATGGATTCTGCCAGCGTCGGCGAGTTCTCATTCTCCCGATAGAGAGCATCGTCGATGCCGGATGCCAGCAGGCGGCCATCGGGGGAAAAGGCGAGGAGTCGCACCTTTCCTCGATGGCCGGTGAATTTCCTTACCTGCTGACCGGTGGCTGTGCTCCAAACCGCAACGGCGTTTTCGTCACTGCCTTCCGTGTCTTCGGCACCGCTGCTGGCAAACAGACTCCCGTCGGGCGAAAACGCGAGCGGCCCGCTCCAATCGACGGAACTCTCGAACTCGCGGAGTTTCTTACCGCCAGCCACATCCCAGATTTCCATCCTGCTGTGATGAAGATCGACCGTCGAACGTGCCCCGCCGGCATTCTGACCATCGGCACAGGCCAGGGTTTTTCCCCCTTCGAGAAAGTGCAGATTGTAACCTGCCGCTGCATCCAACGACGTTTCTTTGCCGCTGGCGACGTCCCACAGGCTTACAACCTGGCCCGCGCGGGCCGTGAGCATTGGGCCAGACGCTAAGTAAATCCACGACGTGGCGAATGTCTTGCCATCGGGAGTAAAGGCCACCGACGTGAGTCGTGCCCCGGCGTCAGCCTTCGCTGGTACATTCTGAAACTCGTGCGTGAAGTCGCGAATTTTTTTCGATCGTTCCACATCCCAGAGCACAAACCTCGCGGTCGCGGTGCGTTTGCGCCAGGAGCCTTGCGTGCTGTAAGTGAGAATGCGTTTGCCATTGGGCGAAATCCAGCTCGGCTTTCCGCGAGCCAGTTCCGTGACGACGCGTTCTTCCCCCGTATTCAAATCCGTCAGGGCCAAACCGTTCGCAGAGGTGCGAAGCAAGGCGTTGTTGTCGATGACGCGGAAAATGGAAAACTGCTGCGGAAAATCTCCAAAGTCGTCGCCAATGAAGCGATTGATTTCCTTCGCCGTGGCCACATCCCAGTGACGCAATGTGAAATGCGACCCGTAATCGATCCCCTGCCAAATGATGGTCTTGCCGTCAGGGGAAAACGCCATTGCCGACGCCGAAGAACCGGCAAGGAAGTCTGTTGTTCCCAGCCGTACATGCGCGCCCATTGGCAGTTTGGTTTGAGCCTGCGTCCACTCGGCACTGGTGACCACAAGTGCCACAAAGGAAATCGCGGCCATTATTCTGTTTTGCAACATGGAATTCCTCGGCGAAGCGGGATCGGCAGACGGGAGCACGCGCTAAAGGGGCTTCCAGTCTGGTAAGGCCTTACACAACTCATCCATCGTACGACACCGAGTCAACTCATCGACGACAACCGGCAGCGGATCGGCAAAAACTTGATCGATCAGTCCCTCGCCTGGCAGTGACGTTTCAAATGCAAGGTGCTCCCTGGGTGGATCAAAGAACGTACTGATGCCTTCGCGATTGCCTCGCGGGTCAATCCGATACCAGTCGAATTCAGGAAGCCATACCGCATTCAATCCATGTAGGCAAAAGGAACTGCCAGACTCATCTGTGGCCAGGCGTTGATACACAAAGCCGCATGGAATTGCGTTTGCGCGAAGCAGTGCAGCCAGCAAATGGCTCTTCGAATAGCATAAGCCAGTGCCATGTCGAAGCACCTCCGACGCCGAGAGCGTCACCCGAGTGTCACTATGATCCAGGCTGTGCCGCACCTTATCGCGAACCCATTCGAAACAACGGCACGCCACCATTCGTGGCTCCGCGTCACGACCAAGTTCCGCCGCAAGGGCGCGAACGTCGGGGTCTTCGTAATCGATGACGTCGGTGGGTCGTAAGAAGCTCTCCACGCAGCACTCCAATGGCCGATATGATCGTTAGACAGGGAAATGTTTTGCCCGGCCGTCAATTCTGTTTCAGCTTCCGCAGCAGGAAGGTGATTGCCGGTTCGTGGCTGCCGGAGCCCGTTTTGTCCATGCTGTAGGTCGTGGTGTGGGAGGAGACGAGTTCCCAGTCCTGCGAGACCAAGCTGTTGAGTTCGGCCTCGACAGCCGACCAGTCGATGGACTGACCATCCTTCGACATCTGGGGTACGCCGGAGAAGATTTTGTACTCGAATGCGCTCATCGTGTTACCCTCGTATTGTTACTTCGGAAGAGTAATTCTCTCTGGCAAATTGGTCGTTTACGCGAAAACTTTCGTAGAAGCTTCCGCGGGGCGCGTCGCGATTCACCGATTCCAATCCACGAATTCAGCGAGGTGCGTTTCAACGTACGCTACCACCTACGCCTCGTCTTGGGCCATGTTAAGCCACCGTTGAATTCGATTTTCTTCAAGAGCGGCAACGCCTCCAGAACGCGGTCCAGTTCCTCTTTGTCTCTCGCGAACTGGCCAGCCAGGTACAGGTATTCGAGCTTCTTGAGTTTCTGCAAGTGCCGTAGAGGTGATGTCTTCTCCATGGAACGGACGAGTAACACTGCAAAACGCAAATCTTTGAGCTTCGACAGTGGAGCAAAGGACGTCACCTTACCGATCCCGCCAACGGAGCCATCGATGTACAGTTCCTGCAGGCCGGTCAGTGAGGAAATCGGATTCAATTCAGTCACGGCATTCGCCTCGCTCACACACAGGGATTGAAGCGATTTCAGACCGCGAAGAAATGCCAACTGATCCTGATGACGATTGCACATCAGTACCAGTGTGCGAATCCCATTCAGGATTTTGAGCGAAGGGACCTGAGCCATCTTGGGCAATGTGAATTGAATATGTTGAAGATTTGGCAATTGCGATAAGGGCTTCAACCACTCCTTCCGCAATTCGCAATGCACGCGTTTTACCGCCTTGAACTCGTTGATTCGATCCACATTCAGGCAGTTGCTGTTGAGCTGCAAAGACGTTGCATTCTTCCTGGCCTCAAAAACGTCGTTGCATTCCACGATCGATACTGCCTGCATGTAAGGTGCAAGCGTTCTCGAGAAACGTCGTTCGTAATCATTAGACATGCAGAACTCTCACCCAAAAGACCAGTAACCGTAGTAACCGTAGGTCAGGCTGTGCCTGACATCGAATGGTGTTCGACACATGCGTCAGGCTCAGCCTGACCTACAACAACTCAAGTTTCAATGCTGGCCTCCCAACCGTCGTATGTGCCGCCATACTTTGTCGCTATTGTGTTCATGCGATCGGTAGTTGCGAAGACTGCTGACTCTTGAGGTATCGCACGAGTTTCTGCAATGCATGAAAACTCTTTCGGACCAAATAGCTTTTGCCAGATAGAAGTACTCGGTGCTCTATGCACGCGAAGGTTCTCAAAGCCAGCGGTCGTAAGTTCTTGCGCCGCTGCCTGAGCCCCGTCTAGCGATTGGAAGTACAGATAGTGAATAGTATGAGCCGGTTTGCTGAGATCTGCACCATGAGATGCCATTGCGGCCAATACCTGTCGGTCTCCGTCGCGGCTTGCCATTGATATTCTCCGTTCGCATAACTTATCGTTACAGAAGGCACTTCTGTGTAACAGGATTTGGCATTCTGTGAAACGCAGCAATTCCAACAGAAATTCTTCGCGAAAGACAGTAACTGTAGGTCCGGTGGTACCGGACGCGATGCCAAGTTTGACATTCACCGTCCGGTACCACCGGACCAACGTCAACTTATCACATCCACATTGATTACGCATCATCGAAACGGTGCGTCGAACGTGAACAGCCTCTTGGGCCGTCGGCCCCCAACGGTTGTAAAACAACCGGGGCCACCCACGTAAGCTGAGTCGGTCGAATTGGAATTCACCAAATCCAGATCGCCCTTGGCTCGCCGTTTACGAAATCAGGACCAAACGACGTTCGCATGCTTGTCCTGCTCCGCGATACAAGCATGGCACCCAAAATCGGACATCCTCAGCCATGCCACCCGCCGTCGAACTTGAACAGCCTCTTGGGCCGTCGGCCCCCAGCGGTTGCGAAGCGACCGGGGCGACCCGCGGTTAGACACGGAACTACCCGCTTTTCGATTCAGTAAGCACCCGGCCGAACGACACCATCGTCGTCCGGAACATATGCAGTGATGATGTGGGGACAATTATATTGCCAGAATTCCATTGTGCCCGCCAGAAACTGGCCCCCCCGATTGCTGCGAAACCAGTCCTGAATATCTTCCGGGGTCGTGCAATAGTCGTAGTGCACGTCATCCAACTCTGCGTCGGGTCCATCAACGCGAAGTAGATCGATTCCTTCATATTCTGTAGCTACTGTCGGGAGCAATTCGATTGTTTTGGCGCAGAGTAAATCGTCTGCAATGCCATGGAGTTTGAAATTGGTCTGGAAGAACGCAGTGATTGACGTTTTCGCGCGAGCATGTGTCAATACCGAATCATATTCGGCAGCCGAGCGAGCAATGAAATAGTCCTTTGCGCCGGCACAGTTGGCGTACCTGAATAGGAGAATGACGGGTTGCCCTTCGGCGATGGCCTGAAGGATCGTGTTACGAAATGCAGGCGTCGCTGACGAAACGGGCTCATTTGTAAGTGATTCATGCATGACTGAGCTTGCTGCATAACCTATCGTTACACAAAAGCATCTTCTGTGTAACAGGACGGGGCTTTCTGTGTAACGGGGCAACTCCCAAGGGAATTTTCCGCGAAAGACAGAAGACTGTCTCTTATGGCTACCACAACGGCAGTTGCTCGTCAATCAGATTGGTGGCGCTGTTGAGGCATTCCTTGACGGCCTAACGGCCAAACAACTGCGGTAGAGTCACTGCGGTGCGGAACATGGACTCGGGGGTGCCGAGTTCGATGGAGTAGCGGGGGAGGGACATCCAGTCGGCGGAGTGGGCTTTGCCGATGCCGGCCATGAAGGAGAATCCGAAGCGGTAGCCGGATTCTTTGAGCAGTTCTTCCGTCTCGGCGGTGAACGAGTCGTGCTGGCCGACGGGATAGCTGAAGGCCTGGATGGGGCTGCCGAGTTCTGCTTCGATGCGTTGCTTCGACTGCACGATTTCCTCTCGCTGCTCTGCAACGGGCAGGTTGGCGAGGACGGGATGGGTTACGGTGTGGCCGCCGAACTCCATTCCGCCTGCGTGCATTTCGCGGACCATGTCCCAGGTCATCCAGACATCGGCGAGTTCGTCGGATGTCGGTAATTCGACCTTGAGCAGCTCGCGCAGTTCCTGACGGAAGGCGGGGGTTTCTGACCAGGCGAGTTGTTTGTGAATCCCGAGCAGGCGTCTGATGGCTCGCTCGCGGTGTGGTTCGTCAAACGCAATGGCGGCGCCGGTCCAGCGGTTTTCCGGAATGGTCGAGAGCGGGCTGGTACGGACGGTCCAGGCGAGTTCATCCCACCAGGCGAGCGTGCCGTTATCCAGAAATCCTGTGGTCAGAAAGAAGACGGCGGAAAGCCCGTACTCCTTGAGAACAGGGTATGCCAATTCGTAGTTGTCGCGGTAACCATCATCGAACGTCAGTAGAACCCCGCGTTTCCGTTTGCCGGTCAGGATTTCGTCGATTTGGTCGAGTCGAATGACTTCAAACTCGCGTGACAGAAACGCCAATTGAGCGGCGAATTCTTCCTGGGTGGCGGAGTAGACGCCGTGGTCCGCCAACGGGCTGCTGGGAACACCAATCCGGTGGTAGTTCAGCACTTGCAATCCGCTCCAGGGACGAACGCCGGAGACAATGCGGCGCATGCCAGACGCGTCGAGGATACGGGCTGCAATTTCACGTTTGCCGGGACGGGATTGAATCATCATGGGGCCGCGAGGAGTTTTGGAATACGGGGCAATTGTAACTCTAGGTGGCAAACGGTCCCCGGTTGTCGACGATTCGTCTTTCGCCGCTGAGGATATCCCGATAGAGTCTTTCCCGGATGAGCGGTTCCAATTGTGCCGGTCGTAACGTGGTGGATTGGAGTTGCTGAGACGAGGTCATGGAGCCGAAGACTCACAGACAGGAATGTCTGTGCCACCGGTTTCTCGGCGTCTGGGGATGTTGAAGTCACGGGAGTACCGAAGTTGAACGTCAGATTGCAAGCACTGTTTTGCCTGATGAGTTTGATGGCATTTGCTCCAGGCAGCAGCTTGCAGGCGCAGAATGCCAAGAGTCTGCAGGTTCTGCATGATCGGTATTTGGCGTCGTCGAAAGACTTCCAGCGCGATATGGAAGTCGTCGCCAAGTTGTGCGAGGCGGGGAGCTACTTCTCCGATGCCGCATCTGTTCGCGCTCGTGCCGTTCCGGCACTTGAGCAGACTCTCAATATCGACGAACTGCCGGCGCAAGTCTTGTCGCCCATCTCGCCCGATTTGCCGGACGCTGAACGCCAGTGGCGGGTGAAGTTGCGGAAGGTAGAAACCGACTATGCCGCCGTGCTCTACAAGCTCTCGCGTGATGCACTGAACCTCGGGCATGTCAGTTTTTCGTTCGAGCTCATTCGAGAAGTCGCGTTTCATGATCCTGACCACAAATTCGCTCGACGGTTGTTGGGGTTCAAGCAGGTCGGCGACAACTGGACGACTCCGTTTGCGGCAACCATGGAAGCCCGGGGGTATGAGTACCACAAGAAGTTTGGCTGGCTGCCAAAGGCGCACGTTGATCGATACGAGAAGGGCGAACGGCTTTATGCCGGGAGCTGGATTTCGATTGAGCGAGAAGAGTCGATCCGGAGTGACTTTAATCATGGCTGGGAAATTCAGACCGAGCACTTCCATGTGAAAACGAATCACAGTCTGGAAGTGGGCGTGCAAATTGGTGAGGAGCTTGAGTCGTTTCACAAGTATTTCGTGCGAGAGTTCGCGGCGTTCTTCAATTCACCGGCTCAGATGAAGCGATTGTTTGATCAAGGGGAAGCCGGAACGGGAATTGGCAAGCGGTTCACGGTTTACTACTTTCGGAACAAGCAGGATTTCGTCAAGCATCTCATCCGTGAGCAACCCAACATTGCGATTACGAATGGCCTGTACCTTCCAAACAAACGGGTGGCGTGTTTCTTTCACAATCCCGGACAGGAAGAAGCAAATTTGGAAACCATGTACCACGAGGTCACGCATCAGTTGCTCAGCGAGAGCAATTCGAAAACGTACGACGTGGGGGTGAAAAGTCACTTCTGGCTGGTCGAGGGGCTGCCCTGTTACATTGAGTCGTACCGCGTGGAAGATGACGTGGTCCAAATTGGTGATCCCCTGCACCCACGGTTCTACTGGGCCCGCGAGCGACTGGTGAAAGACAACGAGTTTTATGACTTCGCGTCCTTCACCTCGTTGGGAATGCAGCAGTTCCAACATGCGGGCGACGTGGCGACGCTGCAGAAGTACTACGCACAAGCTGCGTCCATGACGCACTTCTTCCTGAACTACCAGGATGGTGTATACCGAGACGCGTTACTCACGCATTTGTCTGAAATCTATGACCCCATTACCAACGTGAGAAACCGGGCCAAGGGTATGGATGAACTCACCGGAGTGTCGTACGAGGTGCTGCATCAGCAATATCGGGAATACCTGACGGCCCTTGTCCCAGCCGAAGGGACGGAAGTCACAACGACGGAAGGCGCCGAGTAGAAACACGAAAACGGACACCAACTTGATGCTGGTGTCCGTCGTCGTTTCTGAAATGTTGCTCTCCCCTTATTCCTCATGTCTCAAGAGACGAAGAGCAGTTCACGGAGGCTACGTGGCAGAAATCTCGGGCACGGTATAAGGAGCCCGGTACTCGCGACTGAGGTACTGGTTGGCGACTTCGGCATGTTCGCCGACAAAGACTTCCTTCTCGGCATCCACGTCGAATGCGGTGCTGAGTCGAATTTGAGGATCGCTCAGCTTCATGGAGTAAGCACCCACATGTTCCTGCATTTCCTCGAGCAGCGCGCCCCAAATTCCCTGAGGATCATCAAACGACTCAGCTTGTTGTTGGTCGAAATTCCCTCCGGCCCGAAACGCGATGTTCGCCAGGTTGCACCAGCCAGTGGAGTCGTGCCCCATCGAAACCGGCGCGTTGAGCATTGAGGGATCGTTTGCACGAACTGCGTCAATGAAGTTCTGCTGATGCAGGCCGTTGCCGCTGTTCCCTTTAAAGGATGCAATTTCCTTACCATTCTTATCGAATGCCTTGCCGCCGCCGCGCTGACCTTCGAAGCGACCGCCTTCGCAGTAAGCGATATACCCACTGCCTGGACCAGGATGCTTGGGTGATCCTTTCGCGCCAGGACCAGCGGGCAAGTTGCTCAGGCCGATGACCACTGGAATGCTGCCGGTGTCGAAGTACACGAAGTGGACGTTCGGGGTCTCGCCGGCGTCGTTGTACACAATCCGACCGCCGCCACCGAAAATGCGTTTGGGGAGTGAAACGCTGTCCTGGAACACATTGTTCCGCAGGTCGTCCAGCACGTGGACGCCCCAGTTCCCCATTTCGCCGGAGCCGGTATTCCAGTCCCAGTGCCAGTCATATTGCAGTTTGTCGCGGAAAATGGGCTTGTCCTGTGCTGGGCCGAGCCACAAGTCGTAGTTCACGCTGTCCGGAATGGGGAGCGGGGTCTCGCGTTTGCCAATGGATGGACGAATCCCGTAACGGTTCACGCGGGCTGATACGATGTCGCCCAGTTCCTTCTTTTCATGCAGAAACTTTTTGATTTCCGCCTGCATAGGATCGGAGCGCTGCTGCGTTCCAATTTGACAGATTTTCTTGTAGCGAGCGGCTGCATTGACGGTTTGACGCCCTTCCCACTGATTGTGTGAGAGTGGCTTCTCAACGTACACGTGCTTGCCAGCCTGCATTGCCCAAATCGAGGCGAGACAGTGCCAGTGATTGCTTGTCGCGACCACAACGGCATCGACGGTATCATCATCGAGCAGGTCGCGCAGGTCGGCGAATCCTTTGGCGTTCGGGAATGTGCGTTTGGCCGAGTCGAGTCGCTGTTCGTCAGGATCGCACAATGCACCGACATTGACGCCCGACATCTCGCGGAAGACCCGCATGTGCTCACCGGCCCGGCCACCGCAGCTAATGAAGCCGATGTTGATTTCATCATTCGCCAGCGCGAATGATTTTGACGTTCCCATGGACAAACCGACGCCCGCTCCAAGAGCGGCAGCGGTCGACAGAAATTGGCGACGTGAAACGTGTGACATATTCAAACTCCGGTTGGGCTGGATTTCGATAAATGACGTGATTGACGCAATGGTAGATCAGACCTGCGCGATTCGCTACTGACGAGCGTTGAGCGTTGCTCACTTCGATAGTGAAGAGGCTTTAATTGTTTTGTTGCACTTTGACAGTCTGTTCCGTGAAGTCATCTCACAGTACGCGCAAGTTCGTTGAACCGGTACAGTTTCCATTGTTTCGTCACAATGATTTCCTTCTCCTGTTCATTGGAGCTTCCATGCGTTTCGTTTGCGCAAACTTGCTGCTCGTTGGTTCACTGAGTCTATTGTTGTCTCATTCGCAGACAGCTCGCGCTGATGACGCGTACAAGACGGACGAGAACATTCTGTATCGCACGGGAGATGACCTCACGCCGTACATGCAGGAGCGGTGTCGGCTGGATGTCTACTACCCGACGAATGTCGAGTCGTTTCCGACAGTCGTCTGGTTCCACGGCGGCGGGATTACCGGTGGAAATAAATCCATTCCAAAGGGATTGCAGGAGAAGGGGATTGCCGTCGTTGCTGTGAATTATCGGCTGCATCCCCAGGTCGAGGCGCCGGCGTACATTGAAGATGCTGCCGCCGCCGTTGCCTGGACGATTAATAACATCGCGAAGTACGGTGGCTCGCCCAAAAAGGTGTATGTCAGCGGCCATTCGGCGGGTGGCTACCTCACCAGCATGGTCGGACTCGACAAACAGTGGCTGGCTGAACATGGAGTTGATGCTAACGACATCGCCGGACTCATTCCCTACAGCGGGCATACCATCACACACTTCACCGTGCGGAAGGAACGTGGCATCGACAAGTTTCAGCCGCAGGTGGATGAGTTCGCACCCCTCTATCATGTGCGGAAAGACGCGCCGCCGCTGTTGCTCATTACCGGTGATCGTGACGACGAAATGCTGGGACGCTATGAAGAGAATGCCTACCTGTGGCGCATGATGCAGGAGGTCGAACATCCCGACACGGACCTGTTCGAACTGGAAGGCTATAATCATGGCGGGATGGCTGAACCGGCGCACCCGTTGTTGCTGAAGTTTATTCAGCGCATTGAAAAGTCACGGAACCAGTAAGCCTCGTCGCCCGTATTGTCCCCGGTTGGGAGAAATCCATTGTCTCGTTTTATTCTCTGGGCTCACGTTGCACTCTTCCTCGCTGTTTTCTCCGCACGACCGTCGGTCGCAGACGAGCAACTCGAACGCAGCATGCTGGCACTGGGGCCGGAGACCATTGCGGCTCAGGCGCACTTCCGGGGTGATGCCCGTCGCGGTGCGCTATTGTTTTTCAAGTCGGCAGCAGGTTGTGTGAAATGCCACGGCAGCGGGCCGAACCAGACGCCGTTAGGACCCGATCTCACTACCATTACTAAAGAGACGACCGATGCACAAATCGTCGAGTCCATTCTGCAGCCTTCCAAGGTCATCCGAAAGGGATTCGAGACCGTTTCGGTCGTGACAAACGATGGGAAAATCATCACGGGACTCGTCGCTCGGAAGAACGACAACGAACTCGTCCTGCGTGATGCCGCCAACCTGGAACGCGAAATTGTCATTGCGGCTGGTGACATCGAAGAACAGAAAGTCAGTGAACAGTCGATGATGCCGCAGCAACTCGTGGCGTCGCTCTACAGCGAACGCGATATGTACGACCTGGTTCGCTATGTCGTGGAAGTCGCCCGGGGCGGCAAGTCGCGGGCCGCGGAACTTCGTCCCTCGCCACAGCAGTTGGTCGTTATTGATGACACAGAAGATCTGAATCACGCCGGGATTCTACGGTCGCTGGGCGAACGGGATTACAAGGCGGGGCAGCGAATCTTTTTTGGGCACTGCCAGAACTGTCATGGCCGCGATGGCAATACGCCCACACTTCCCACGGCCCGCGCGTTTGGTCGCCAGCCGCTCAAGTACGGGGCTGATCCGCTCAGCATGCTGAAAACTCTCACACGCGGTGCGGGACTGATGTCTCCCATGCAACATTTGACGCCGCGTGAACGGTATCAGGTCATTCACTTCATTCGTGAAGAGTTCATGAAGCCGAACAATCCGGTTTATGAACCCTTGACCGACGCCTATCTCGCAGGACTTCCGAAAGGGAGCAGCGATGGCGAGGGAAGCGAATCCGGCGAACGTGATTACGGACCGGTGCTCGGCTCGCAACTGGGAAATCAAATCAACAATGTGCTGACGTTTCGATTGCCAGAGAATTTGACCATCAGTTACGACTTGCATCAGATGCGTGTCGCCAGTGCATGGGAAGGTGGTTTCCTGAACCTTTCTCAGACGCAGCACTACCGCCAGCGGGGCGAGAGGATGCCGCAAATTGATGGCGAGTTGCTTCCTGGTCTGGGAGTCTGGCAATGGGCCTATGGTGGCAGCTTTGACATTCCCGCCGACGCCAAGCCGCCGCGGGGACCGTTGCCGTCGGAGTTCATGCAGTACCACGGACACTATTTGTATGGCAAGCAGGCCATTTTGAGTTACAGCATTGAGGGGCGCAAAGTTTTGGAAACAGTCGCGGCCAAGCGGGTCGAACAAGTCCCGGTCTTCACGCACACGCTGCGCATTGAGCCAAGTGATCAGCCGCTGCGTCTCGCGGTTGCGGGGTTGATTGCGTCGGGTGGGCCAGATGGCCTCTACTCGGTGAAGGGCGATCAGTCTGCTGGAAAGTCCGGTGATGTTGCCGGGCACATGGCGATGATTTCCGGCACGTCACAAGGGAAGCGAGACGAACCTCGAATGGCGAATCGTGCCTGGGAAACCGTGAAGGGGGAAAAGGCGAAGAAGCTCGACTTGGGAACACCAGACCGGACAACGCTGGTCCGTTTTCGCACCAAAGAATCAGGGACGCTCATTGCTTCAACGCCGGAACGAGGGGAATGGAAACCGAACGGGAAGTCGTTGTTTGTGCGCGGCGGTCGTTTGGTATTTGATATCGGCTGGGTCGGCGCCATGACCAGCCGTTCGGTGGTGAACGATGGAGAGTGGCACACCGCTGCGATTGTCGTCACGGAAAAAACGACGCAAATGTTTGTCGATGGCAAACTGGAGGCAGAACGCGAGGCGTTTCGTCGTCCTGCAGAACCCGGTTTTGTACTCAAGGTTGGTGCGACATCAACCAATTTCGGCGGTGATTACTCTGGCGACGTAGAAGGAATTCGCATTGTCGACCGAGCCATTACAAACGACGAGCTTGCCAAACTCAAACAGCTTCCCGGTGCTGAGGCCGAGGGTGTCCTCTTCAGTTGGACGCCCTCGAATGAGACTCCGAAACCGGCAGCAGAGACTTCAGATCTTGTGCTGGCGGGGGCTGCGGTCAATGGAAATGTCGACGGGCTGACCTGGGAAATCGACGACGCGAATCGCATTGTGTTGAACATTCCGGCAGGCAAGGAGCCGCGCGTGTTATCTGTGACTCGATCTGCGGCTCTGGGAGTTTCGCCGGCTACCATCGCCAAGACGTTGGCAGCAGCGAAAGCCAATCCCGTTGATTTGGCGACGCGCACATCGGGCGGACCTGTCCGCTGGTCGGATACCTTAGAAGTAGGCGGACAGCTTGGGGAATCTATCAACGGTTACGCGCTGGATTCTATTCGGGTGCCGTTTGAGAATTCCTGGAATGCTTGGATTCGGACGAGTGCTCTCGACTTCTTCCCCGACGGTCGGGCCGTGGTCACCACGCATGGGGGGGACGTGTACATTGTCAGCGGTCTTGATAGCGACCTCAGCCATGTCACCTGGAGACGATTTGTCGCGGGTCTGTTTGAACCGTTCGGCGTGCGGGTCATTGACGGCACAATTTACGTCACATGTCGCGACGGCCTGAAGCGGCTGCACGACTACGACAACAACGGCGAGGCCGATTTCATTGAAGCGTTCTGGAACGACGACGACGTCTCCTGCATGTTCCACGCCTACAACTTCGACCTGCAAACCGACTCGAACGGCAACTTCTACTTCGCCAAGGCGGGACAGTACACGCAGCACCATCGTCCCGGCAGCATTATGCGAATTCCACCCGAAGGGGGTTACGCAGAGGTCGTCGCGTGGGGATTGAGGACGCCCAACGGCATGGGAAAACTGTTCGATGACCGCTTTACCGTCTCAGATAACCAGGGACCGTGGATGCCCGCCGGGAAGATTTCACTCATCGAGCCGGGGGGATTCTATGGCAACATGCCCATTAACGACGAACAGAAAGCGTGGCTGACGGAACGGAGCGGCGGACAACTTCCGAAGACGTTCGACGAACCCATCATTTGGATGCCCCAAGAACTCGACAACTCGTGTGGCGGACAAATTTGGGTGTCCGATGAACGCTTCGGCCCACTTTCCGGTCGGCTCATTCATTCCTCATACGGCAAAGGCTGGTTGTATTACCTCTCGCTGCAGGAAGTTGGCGGCAAAACGCAGGCGTCCATTGTGGCGCTCCCGCATCAGTGGGATGCAGGTGTCATGCGATTGCGAACAAATCCCCACGACGGTCAGCTCTACGGCACCGGGCTCTCTGGCTGGCAGGGACCGAGAGACGGCAAAGACGGCTGCCTCCAGCGCCTCCGCTACACCGGCGAACCGGTCCGGATAATTGAAAACGCGAAAGTTGTCAAAGACGGTCTCGAACTCGAATTCAGCTTCGACCTCGATCCCCAGACTGTCACAAACCCCGAGCACTGGCAAGGGCAAATGTGGGACTACCTCTGGTCCAGAAACTACGGATCGGACCAGTACTCGGTTCTCGAACCAGGCGAACGCAAACGCGACACACTTACCGTGGCCAAAGTGGAACTACTGAGCAAACGCAAAGTCCACCTCGTGCTCCCCGACCTCAAAGTTTGCGACCAGGTCTTCCTGAAAATGGACCTCCAAGGCACCGACGGCTTTCGCTTTCTGGAAGAGATTTACCTGACGGTGCATGGTGTTCCGGAAGAGTGACTCATTCAGAAAGGGGTGGCGGGGGCGCCCCGCGCTAGCGGAAGCCCCCGGAAGATGTTGACGGAATTCCGGTGGCTTGCCAGCCTCATCCCCTGCGACGAACATAGAACTTCTCTGCCTGAAACTTTACCGCGAGTTCACTGGGCGCCCCCGCCACCCGTCGGGGGCTTGTCAGCCTCATCCCCCGCGAGGAACACAAAACTTCTTTGTCAAAATTTGTGCCACGAGTTCACTGGGCGCCCCCGGCACCCGTCCGGCTGAGCCAGCTCCAAGGACAACGTCCATTACGACCGATTGACAACAGCCACCCCTTATGGACGTGGTGACTGATTGGCGGTACGCTTACGCGCAGACGTTCCCAAGCGGAGCTTGGGAACGAGGCAAAGAAAGAACCACCACTTTACCCCGCGCTCACCACGAACGCTGGTCCGTCCAGTTTGTCTAGGAATCTGCGACACTCCGTTCGGTACTGGAGTCCCCACTCGGCCAACACAATGGTAACAAAGTACGCTACACCTAACCGCTCATTCAGGAGGTCGAGTTGAGTCACAAGTTGTTCGTCGACACTATGGTTTTCTTGCATTACCGGCCCCTGAGAGAATTAAACCTACCTTCACTCGTTGGAGCCGAACAAGTCACCGTTATTGTTCCGGCAATCACAATTAGAGAGCTCGATAAGCACAAGGACACCCACCCAACCAGGAAGATCAGAGACCGCGCTGGTAAGGTGCTCCGGAAGATCTATGAGGCAATTGAAAAGTCCACCAAGATGGATGGTGAAATTGGTGTCGAGTTTTTTCCGGACTTTCCCTCGCAGCAGCTATCCGACCTCGGCCTTAATCCGGATTGGTCAGATGACGTTCTCATTGCCTCAATTGTTTCATACATGCGGAAATCCCAAGGTCAGTGTGTGACTTTGATCTCACAAGACGTTGGGCCAAAGCTGAAGTGTCTCCAATATGGCATCAACGCCATTGAACTTAATGAGTCGCTTAAGCTTCCAGCCGAACGTGACGAAACAGAGAAGGAGAACGAGCGACTTCGCCGCGAATTGGAAAGACTCTCGCAGGCTGTCCCGAGAATCTGTGTCTCACTCAGTGGCTCCGACGCAAGTCAGTCGTACAAGTCTTTCGAACTCTTGCCTTTGCCCGACTTTCGGGAAGAGGAACTTGAGAAACAGATGGTGGTGGTCCGCGCCGAGCATCCACTCTTGGAGGATTCACATTCTGAAGGCCCAAAATCGATGGGCCTGTCCGTGGCAGGCATTGCCCAAGAAATGCTCCGCAAAGATTACAATGATGCCCTGCACTCATATTTCAATGACATGGAGGATTACCTTCGCAAGCTACATCGACACAAAGATATCCTGTCTCGGACTGTTTCGTTTGAAGTTGCAATTCACAATTTAGGGACAGCACCTGCAACGGATGTAGACATTCTTCTGCGCTTCCCGAAGGGATTTCGGCTACTTTCTGAGGCAAACTTCCCGAAATGTCCAGTCGTTCCTTCACAACCACTTATGCCCACCGACCCCGGAAGAAGTCTTTTTAGTCCGTTGAGCTATATGATCTCGCACGGACAGTTATCTCCTCAGGTCTTGTGCCGCGTAAACCATCCAAACTTCGGAATCAGCGAATCGCCAGACGGCAACAGAGTTGTTGATAAGTTCAATCAATTGAAGCATGGAATCCCGAGGTCACTCCCGCGTTTGCATGTGGTTTTCAGTTCGCACAGTGATGCTCGTTCGTTTAATTGCGGGTATGAAATTCGCCCGGCAAATCTCACGGAACCGGTTTTGGGAGAGTTGCATTTCCACTTAAAGAACTCAGCAACGTAGTAATCGTAGGGCCGGAGATAACCGGCCATGAATTCAAAATCCGCATTCATCGTCCGGCACCGCCGGACCTACGAGATCTGTTGGTGACAGTTACCGCCGCTTCTGGCACTTTGCACAAAAGAACGTTGACCGTTGGGCTTGGACGATTCGCTGGATGGTTCCCTTGCTGCAGGTCGGGCAGGGGAGGCCTTCGCGGTCGTAGACTCGGTGTTGGTTCTGGTAGCTGCCGTCCTGGTTCAGGACGTTGCGGTAGGTGCCGTCGCTGAGGGTGGAGCCTTCGTATTTAATGGCGGTGAGTAGCACTTCCTGCGTCGCGGCGTGAATGCGGGAAATTCTGGCGGCGGTGAGTTTCTCACTCGGCGTCTCAGGATGCACTCCCGCCAGGTGCAGGATCTCACTGGCATATAAATTGCCAATTCCGGCCACCAGTTTCTGGTCGAGCAGCGCGACTTTCACTGGCCGGCCCGTTTTCTTGAGCCGCGTTTTGAATTCGTCGACCGTGACTTCGAGTGCGTCTGGTCCGAGGCGCGCAAAGACTTCGTCACGACCTGCGGCGTCGACAAAGGAAATGGTCCCCAGGCCGCGGCGGTCCCAGAAGAGTAGCGGGAAATCTGATCCGTCGAGACGCCATTCAAACCGTAAATGGTCAATTGTGGGTGGATCAGCGACGAGCAGCAGGCCGGTCATGCGGGGTTCAATGAGAAACGAATGACCCGAGTCGAGTTCAATGACAATCCGTTTCGCCCGACGAAACACCCGGGAGACAACTTGTCCCACGCATTGCTTCCGAATGGCTCGCATGTCGGGCGTGAGTGAAATCGGCTTTTTCAGGCACCTTGGCTGCCGCACGTCGATGATAGGACGTCCTTCCACATAGGGACGGACGCCACGGACCATTGTTTCGACTTCCGGCAGTTCAGGCATGGGGCGATGCGAACACGTTCACCGACCGTTTGTGGCAGACACACCAATAACAGTCGGTTGAGATGGTTGAATGTGGCTGCGCCACGGTTGAGATGGTTGAGGGGGATTACCCTTCTATTCCTCTTCCTGTGCTGGCGGTGTCGCATCGTCGCCCATGCTGGCTTCAGTTGTTGGAGGAGCAGCGGGCGGGGCAGCAGGTGGTGCTGTTTCCTCGCTTTCGTCCGCAACTTCGGCGGGAATGTGCGCGAGTTGGACGAGGCTGTCGCCTTCGTCGAGGCTCATCAGGCGGACACCCTGGGTGTTACGTCCAATGGGCCGGACGTCGGCCACACGAATGCGTTGGATCTTCCCGCTGGAAGTGACCATCAAGACGTCGTCACCATCAACCACAGCCAGCGTGCCGACCACGCGGCCGTTGCGTTTCGTGGTCTTGATATCCCGCAGGCCTTTGCCGCCGCGTTTCTGACGACGGTAACGCATGTTGGATGACGTAGGGCTGGTGTCATTTTCGTCGCCGGAATCTGCGTCTGGGGCGTCGTCACTGCTGTCGTCTTCTCCGCTGTCGACGGCTCCGAACGGTGTCCGTTTGCCGTAGCCGTGTTCGCACATGGTGAACAGCGTGGCGTCTTCAGTGGCGACAACCATGCCGACCACTTCATCACTCTTGCTGAGGGAAATTCCCTTCACGCCACGGGTATTGCGGCCCATGGCACGTGCATCGGACTCGCTGAAGCGAATCGACATGCCGTCGGCGGTGCTGAGGACCACGTCTTCGCCGGGCGCAACTTTGACGACGTCGACCAGTCGGTCATCGTCATCGAGGTTGATGGCAATAATGCCGCCTTTCATGGGGCGGCTGTAGGCGGAGAGCAGGGTTTTCTTGACGGTTCCCTTTCGGGTGACCATGAGCAGGCTGCGTTCTTCGTCGAATTCGCGAACGTCAATGCAGTCCTGCACCCGTTCTTCATCACTGAGGTTCAGCAGGTTGACCAGTGCCCGACCTTTGGCGGTGCGGTTCTGCAGCGGCAGGTCATAGACCTTCTGCCAGTACACCTTGCCGAAGTTGGTGAAGAACAACAGGTAACTGTGGGTGCTGGAGACGAACAGGTGCTCGATGGGGTCTTCGTCGTCCGCTTTGGCTCCTTTGATTCCCTTGCCGCCCCGGTTCTGGGCCTGGTAAATCGTGAGCGGCGTCCGCTTGATGTAGCCCCGCTGCGAAAGCGTGACCACCATAGGCTCTTCGGTGATGAGCGAGTCTTTGTCGACGTCGGTTAGTTCTTCTTCGTCGATTTCGGTGCGGCGCTGGTCGGGGAACTTCCTTTTCAAGTCCTCCATGTCTTCCCGTACAACCGCCCGGATGTGAGCTTCATCACTCAGCAAATGCCGATAGCCGAGAATGTCGTCGAGCAGAGCTTTGTGTTCGCCTTGCAGATTGTCGCGTTCGAGGTTGGCCAGCGAGCCAAGCTGCATGCTGACAATGGCCTCCGCCTGATTCGCGGAGAGGTGATACTCGGACCGCACTCCCTGTTCCAACTGGAACTCGGAGAATCCGTCGTCGCCGAGAGCCCGGGCCACCATTTCGGACGGGACGGCAATGGCCTGCAGCCGCACTTTCGCCTCGGCCCGGCTGGGGGAGTTGCGAATGGTCTGGATGATTTGATCGATGTCCAGCTGCGCGATGAGCAACCCTTCCACCGTGTGCTTGCGGCGGCGGGCTTCTGCCAGCAGGAACTCGGTGCGACGGCGAATCACCGTGACACGATGCCGGATGAACTCCAGAATCATGTCCTTGATGTTCAGCGTCTGCGGCCGGTTTCCGACCAGGGCCAGCATAATCATGCTGACGGTGGTCTGCAGTGGCGAGAACTTATAGAGCTGATTCAGAACGACATCGCGGTCGGCGTCGCGCTTCAGGTAGACGTGCAGCCGCACCTGCCACGAAGGCGTTTTACGGTCGGTGTAGTCGACCACGCGCGAAATGCCTTCGACCTTGTTCTCCTTGATGAGGTCTTCCAGCTTTTCTTTGATACGGTCGCGCGTATCGAGATAAGGAATTTCCTTAATGACAATGACTTCGGTGTTCTTTTCAGTTTCGAAGTCGACTTTCGCCCGCAGCGTTAGAGTCGAACGGCCAGTCAGGTAACCCTGACGCACGCCATATCGTCCGCAAATGACGCCGCCGGTGGGGAAGTCCGGCCCCGGCAGGCGGGTCATGATGTCTTCAATGGTCGCCTCGGGCTCGTCGATGAGGAGTTGGACTGCATCGGCCACTTCGGAAAGGTTGTGTGGCGGGATGCTGGTTGCCATCCCCACGGCAATCCCCTGTGATCCGTTGACCAGCAGGCCGGGGAACCGGGACGGTAACACGACCGGTTCTTCGTTGCGTTGGTCGTAGGTTGGGATGTAATCGACGGTGTCGCGCTGCAGGTCGTCGAGCATTTCGGACGCCGCGCTGCTCAGGCGGGCTTCCGTATAACGCATGGCCGCCGGACCCAGCCCTGCGATGGAACCGAAGTTCCCCTGTTTGTCGATGAGCGTTTGCCGCATGACCCAGTCCTGCCCCATGCGGACCAGGGTGGGGTAAATGACGCTTTCGCCGTGCGGGTGATAGTTACCCGACGTATCGCCCGAGATTTTTGCACATTTAACCCGGCCCGAGTTGGGGCCGAGGTTCAAGTCGTTCATGGCGACGAGAATACGCCGCTGCGCGGGCTTGAGACCGTCGCGCACATCCGGCAAAGCCCGGCTGACAATGACCGACATGGCATACGTCAGATAGCTCTGCTGCATTTCCTCCCGAATGTCGAGAGGCTCAATTGTGCCGTCTGGAGAACTACCGTCTGAACCATCCGTGGAAGAAGTTTCGTCGACCAACGAACCATACTCCTGAAGTGACTGTCGAGAGGCTGTTTAGTGTTAGCCGAACTCGTTGATATTAAAGAGCTTAGGGGGCTGCGTTGCGTCCCGTTGCAAGTGCTGAATTGTAGCAGAATTGGAGGGGTATCTCAAACCGCTTCGATTGAGTTCTGCAAGGGAATTTCAGAGGTGAAATGGATGCTCGCCAATGTGCATTTTGAGCGGCACAAGTCGCTGATTATTCGCGCCAGACCGACTTCAACTGATGCAGTTGCACGTTGGTGATTTTCGCCGTTTCGTCACCGCAGAACGCCTCAATGAGAGGCTGCTGACTCGATGGGAAAACTCGATCGCTGATGACGGCTTCTCCGTCGTTGACGAAGACTTCGATGGTGGAGCGATCGACGAAAATGCGGAGTTTCAGTGAGCCGTCCACGAGCCGGGCTGGAGCATCGTGTCGACCGGGGAAGGCGGAGTGGAAATCGACGTTGCCGGATTTCCGTCGGTCGACATAGACGCCCAGCTGATTCTGGTCGTAGCCGACCTCGGTGAATTCCTCTTCTCCGGTGCGAATACGGATTCCCAGCGAACGGGCGTTGCCGGGGGTGAGCGTCGCTTCGAGTTCGAAAGTCATGTCCTGCAGATCGCCCGCCTCGATTAGAGCGACGGGAGGCCAGCGGACATCGTTTGTGTCGAGCGTTCGCGTCGAGAATCTGAGTTGTTTTAATTCTTCGACGGGTTGTTGGATCAGGACGTAATGCGCCGGCTCTTCATTGTTGAACGTCACTTTTCGCAGGCTCAGTACACGAGGAATGGACATACTGCTGCGCCAGGGGGATGTTGGCACCAGGCAGGTTTCCCAGTTGTTGAACCATCCCAGCCACATGCGACGACCATCGGAGTCGGGAATGTCGGACCAGCTGACAGGCGCGTAGAAGTCGCGTCCGAAGTCGACCCACTGGGCAGACTGGTATGCCGAGAACTTTGTGCCATCGAATTCACCGACGAAGTACTCGCCGCCGCTGCCTCCAGCGATGGAACCACTCCCCATGTCTGCTTCGAGGGCCCAGAGCTTTTTGCCGGGCTCGCCTTCGACTGGCAGTTGAAACAGGTCCGGACATTCCCAGTTTGGTTTGTGGCGCTGTCCCGCCGGACCGAAGCGACTGAGTTCGGTCCAGTTCTTCAGGTCACTTGATGAATAGAACAGTAGCACTTTCTCGGCAGCCAGTGTGACGACCATTACCCAGCGGTTGGTGGGATCATGCCAGAAGACCTTGGGGTCACGGAAGTCAGGATTGTTGCGGTCTAGTACGGGGTTATTTGCGTACTGTGTCCACGTCCGACCGCGGTCATTGCTATAGGCGATGTTCTGCACTTGTTTGCCGTGTCCGTGCCCGGTGTAGATGGCCACCATGGGCGGTTGGTTGTTGACGCCGAATCCCGACGTGTTGTTGTGGTCCACCACGCAGCAGCCGCTGAACGCCATAATTCCGTCTGCTTCTGGAATAGCGAGCGGCAGATGCTCCCAATGCGAGAGGTCTTTGCTGACGGCGTGTCCCCAGCTCATGTGCCCCCAAGAATTCCCGGCAGGGTTGTATTGATAGAAGAGGTGATATTCCCCGTCGTGGTACACGAGCCCGTTCGGGTCGTTCATCCAGTTGATTTCTGGACTGAAGTGATACTGGGGTCGCAGTGGCTCGTTGAGGTAGTTGGCAGAGAGGCGATACTCGGCCAGTTTGTGTTCGAGGTCAAACCGGGCGGGCGGTTCGTCCGTTTGCATGATGTGGTCGACATTAATGTGACCCCAGCCACCGGTGGCTTCATCAATAATTCGAACGCGGGCCTGCTTTCCCAGCAGGTCTTTGACATCCCAGGAGGACCATTCCAAATCTTCTGATTCGTCACCTGTCGCCACTCGAACAATTTTGTCGTCAACCAGCAGTTGGACTGCCAGTCGCTGTTCATCACGTCCGCCGCCAATCAGAAGGGCAATGTGTGGTCGCTCAATTCTGAACGGAGAACTCGTGGCGGTCCCGGTGCTGGTGTCGCCTTTATAATACGAGTTGATCAGTCGCTTGCCCCGATAGCCGGAGACTGCCATTTGATTGTCGAGTGCACCCTCCGCCGGTGCATCACCGAACGCGTCGCCTGTGATATCCCAGCCGGAGTAGGTGCCGGACTCGAAGTCTTCGATGAGAACATCTTCGGCGCGAAGCGAGACCGTGAGGCAGAACGCAAAGCTGCCGAACAGAAATACCAGTCGGGGTAGATGCATTGATGAATTTCAGTTGAAGCGATGAGAGCAGATGAATGTTTCCGCATGGTGATGAACATTGCTGCTGCAAACAAGTACGGCGACGCAGTTGATTCGCGTCGGCAATTCGGGATCGGTATGCTGCCATGAATAGGGCAGATCGTCCGAGTACGGTTCGCATTCAAAAACTGCTCCTTGAGAAATGTTCGTCATGTTTCGTTGCTGTTATCAATTGTTGCTAGTTTTTCTGTTGTGCCTGCTGGCGACGTCAGCGTTTGGCCAAGCGGAGACCGATAAGGGTTTCGGGCCAGATGGCAGTTTTGAGGTGGATGCCAATGGCGATAGCTGGCCCGATGGTTGGGCTCGGGTGGAACCGGGTGGGGAGTGGCTGGAAGAAGAGGGCAGTCACTTCCTGCGACTGAGCAGCACAGCCCCTGACAAAATGGTGATGCTCTACCAGGAAATTGCCGTGCCGCAAGGAGTGGAGGCTGTCGAACTGTCGTGGCGGCAGCGCATCAGTGGGCTCAAGGTGGGAAAGCAATCGTGGTTCGACGCCCGCATTCTGATGGAATTCCTGGATGCAAATCGTGAAAAGGTCACACCGACTCCTGGTGCTCCCGCTTCGCGAAAGGACACCGACGGCTGGGTAGCGAAATCAACATCATTCGTCGTTCCGGAGGGAGCAAAGACGTTGAAGTTTATGCCTTGCCTGTTTCAGGTGACGAGTGGAACGTTTGATTTGGACGACATTGTGCTGCGTTCAGTTGATCCCAAACCAATTCGTGAAGCAGCTGAAGCTGCTGCGGCTGCGAGACTGGCCAAGCAGCAGGCTGATGCGGAAAAGCGGCGTACCAAAGCCGCAACCATCCTCGCCCAAAATGGGTCACTTATTTCCAACGGAAACTTCGAGGCCGACGTCAAAAAGGCGGACGGCTGGCCCGACGACTGGGGACGGCTCAAAGAGGGTGGGAGTTGGGAGGACGAAGCAGGGAATCATTTCCTCAGAATGACATCAGTCAAACCGGGCGAAATGGTGATGGCGTATCGGACCTTCGACATTCCGTCAGGGACTGAGGCGTTGGAACTGACATGGCGGCAGCGTGTGACGGGATTGAAGCGCGGCAGTTCCCCCTGGTTTGATGCTCGCATTATGCTGGAGTTCACTGGTATCGACGGTAAGAAGCTCTCTCAAAAACCGTCGCCACCCTATACACAGAAGGACACGAGCGGCTGGGTGGAACGCTCAGTGCAGTTTCTGGTGCCGGACGGAGCGCTGACACTGGTGTTCATGCCCAGCCTGTTTCAGGTCGAAGCGGGGACGCTTGACCTCGATGACCTCGTGCTGAAGCCCGTCGGTCCGGAAGCATTGCTCGCTGCCGCGAAGCAGCGGGAAAAAGAAATCGCGGCCCGGTATGTACCTCCCGAGGAGCCGAACCGTACGAAGTGGCCGTCCGAACTCCATGTGTCTGGCAATCGACTCCACAATGCCGACGGAAAGGAAGTCTGGTTGCAGGGGGTGAATGCCGGTGGACTGGAAACACTGCCTCACGATCGACAGGTGATTAAGTCGGTTGTCGTGGCGATTGACGAGTGGAAGGCGAATTGCGTGCGCGTGCCAATGAACGAAGCGTTCTGGTACGGCATGAGTCCGTATCAGCAGGATGGTGGTCGCGAGTACCGGGAGATTATTGATCAAATCATTACGCTGGCGGCGAATCGAGGGGCTTATGTGGCGATCGACCTGCATCGTTTCCGCGCCCCCAAACAGGAGCACACAGACTTCTGGAAGGACTTTGCGAAGCAGTACAAGGACCATCCCGCGGTGCTGTTTGATGTGTTTAATGAGCCGCACGGGGTAACGTGGGAGCAGTGGCGGAATGGAGGCTGGATTGGCGAAAAGGAGGGCCAGGACGAGTCGGCGTTTCTGACTGACGAAGAGAAACGACGCAACCAGGGTTTCGAGTCGGTTGGGATGCAGGGACTCGTCGACGCCGTGCGTTCAACGGGTGCGAAGAATGTTATCATTGCAGGTGGCGTATTCTGGTGTAACGACCTGTCAGGAATTACGCAGGGGTACGCCCTGACTGATCCCTCGGGCAATGGCATTATGTACTCGTGGCACACTTACAACTGGCACACGGGCTGGGAAGAAAAGGTCCTCGCGACGGCGAAACAGCACCCGATTTTCTTGGGTGAAGTGGGAGCCGATATCAAGAAGCTCGACTTCATTCCGGCTGATGATCAGGAAGACCCGTACACCTGGGTGCCCGACATGCTGGGATTCGTACAGAAACACCGCCTCAACTGGACTGGCTGGTGCCTGCATCCCAAGGCGTCGCCGATCATGATTTCCGACTGGCGTTACACGCCGACGCCCTACTGGGGGGAGTTCGCCAAAGAGGCTCTCTCCGGGAAGCAGTTTGAGCTCAAGAAGACTCGTTGAGATGGTTGAACCACGAACGGAACGAAATATACGAAAGTCTGTTCGTGGTTTCCGTGGCGACTAATAAACGTCAACGAAAAAAGGCACCAACGCTTGTTGGTGCCTTTTCTGTTTGATTGAACGTCAGCCGTCACTACACGGTACGCAACAGTGTCGCAGCACTTTGGCCCATGGAGGTGCGGTTTACGCTGAGGGCGATGCCGGATTTCAAACGGACTGGTTCACGGGCCACGTTGACGCGGCAGAGTGGGTCTGGGTGTTCGTAGTGCAGGGTGCGGGGGAGTTCGCCGTGTCGCAGCGACAGAATGCTGCCTGCGAGTTCGACGGCTCCTGAACCGGCTTCGAAGTTACCGAAGTAGCTCTTCAACGCGGTGACGGGAATTTTGTCGATGGCGGTTCCGAGTGCTCGGTGATATGCCTTGGCTTCGACCCAGTCGTCGCGACGCGTACTCTTACCGTGTGCGTTGATGTGACCGATTTCTTCAGGTCGAATACCAGACCGGCTCAGCACGGCTTCCATCGCTCGCACGAGTCCGCGACCACCAGCACCATTTTCGTAACCGCGACCATCACAGCCGGCACCAACACCGAGCACTTCGCAGTAAATGTCTGCACCACGAGCGACAGCATGGCTGTAACGCTCAAGGACAAAGACGGCCGAACCTTCGCCTGGAACCGTACCGTCACGATCGCGGTCGAATGGACGGCAGCCGCGGCTGGGGTCTTCTTCGCGAGACAGGTCGTCGTACAGGCTGATACGAGCCATGTCGACGGGGTGAATGTTGGAACTGCAGGCACCAACGATCATGGCGTCTGCGCGACCACCGTTGATACACCGCATCGCTTCCTGCAGGGCGAGCAGTGGTGAAGCGTCGGCGCTGGTAATTGTATTGTTTGGTCCACGTGCTTCGTGTTCGATGGCAACGTGGCAAGCTGGCATGTTGGGCAATTGCCGCAGCAACCAGAGCGGAGCAATTTTTCCGAGAGCCCCTTCACCCCAACGGGTGTAACCGTCGCGCTGGGTTGGATCAGCGAAGTCTTTGGCTGCTTCGACGAGTTCGTCCGGGGTGAACGAAATGTGGCCGGCTCCGAACTCGACGCCGAGACGGTGAGGATCCACATCGCCGGGGGCGAGACCGGCGTCTTTCATGGCCATTGACGCAGCGGAGACACCCAGTTGGATATCGCGCGACATGACCTTGAGGAATTTCTTCTGGTAGACGTGGTCCTCAGGGCAGAAATCACTGATTTCCGCAGCGAGCTTACATGGAAGTGAGCCTGCGGGGACTGATTCAAGATGTCCAATGCCAGAGCGTCCAGCTTTGAGGTTATCCCAAAACTGCTCTTTTCCGATACCAATGGGGGCAATGACCCCAACACCGGTCACGACTACGCGCGGGGCATTTTCGCCAGCCATCATAGCTTGACCTCAAGTCAGAACGAACCTCTCCCAATACCTCTATCGGTCCGCCAAACGCTCATTGTTGAGCATGGTGGTACTCGCCGTCCCTGAACAAACAATCATCCATGAAGACGAGCGGAGAGGAAAACCTCACTCAGGCCGTTACCCCAGCAAGAGTGAAACCTTCGCAACTCCATTCATGGAGTTGCATCAAACCACAAGCCGTTTTGTACCTCCGTCCTGTAAGACGGACCCACAGGCACTGCCTGAATTACCCACTCAGACGCCTGTGACCCTGGTTCACACCAAGGGTAGATCGGGTTTTTCGCTTTTCCGCAACACAAACCCCTTTGGGTTACGTGGAGCGATACACCTTCACAACAGTATTAGACGCTACTTCCCCCACGCTGTCAATGGGCGAGATGGCCACTTGGCCGGAATCGCAACTCTTGCAACAGCAACTTCTTATGTGTGGGAAATCGCGTAAGTGCTTACTGTTCCTCAACCAACGGCTTTTCGTCGGAATTGTGGGGGCTGGTTGCGCGATCAAGCAGGATTACTGCTGCTGCAGAGACAACGGCAATGACAATTACGAGCGCCAACTGGGTGTCGACCGGGATTTCCGACACATCGAGTAACTGAAACTCTTTGTCTTTGAATTCCTTAATCTCTGGGGTCTTATCAACTTGGAACGGCCAGATGCGACAGAGGGACCCCAGCATGAATCCTGTCAGGGTCGCCAATGTCACTGACTGATGCCGGGCAAGCAGCCATTTCAGGAACTTGCTGAAGCTGAGGAGGCCCACGAGACAGCCGAAAGCGAAAACCACGAGGCTGCCAATATCGCGGGCGTTGACCTCGAAATGGGCCGCGTTTTTGATGATGCCCGTGATGTCATGGTACTTCCCCAGGATGAGCAGGATGAATGATCCGCTGATGCCGGGGAGAATCATGGCACAGATGGCAATGACGCCGCAAAAAAATGTGTACCACATGCCGTCGGGGGGATGCTTGAGAGTTGGCTGGTTGACAACCCACACGGCCACTGCAGCACCGATGACAAGCATTGCAATTTCGGCGGTGTTCCACTTGGGAATCATTTTGCCGACGAGCCAGCACGAGGCACCAATGAGGCCGAAGAAGGCGGCATAGGTGAGCTGTAAGTGATGCTCCAACAGAAAATGCATGACGGAGCCGAGTGCGAGTACTCCGCAGCCAATCCCTAATCCCAGTGTGACGAGAAAGCGCAGGTCGACATAAGCAGCCGCTGCGCACCAACGACCGGATGTGACCAGGCCGAACAGAGTTCCATCACAGCGACTCACGGCGGTTACCAACCGGTCATAAATTCCCACAATGAGGGCGATGGTGCCTCCGGAAACACCGGGGACGACGTCGGCTCCCCCCATGAGTAATCCCTTGCCGACGTGGGCAAAGTCCTCATTGGTCAGATATGGTTTTGGCTGCTGTGGCTCGTCCATGATGGCAGTCTGTTCTATGAAATCTCAGAAGCGTGAAACTGATTCTGTTTCTGGCGGTCGCAAATCCTCAGATGAATCATCTCAGTGGTGGCCTGAATTCACAGACAGGAATGTCTGTGCCACCTGACAGTTTTCGGTAGATGCACGACTACTTTCCAAATCCTGCGGGCAGTTCGAAGTCGAGGTTCTTGACGAGGAACGCCCAGAGGTCGGTCAGTTCGTCGATGATTTTGGCAGTCGGCTTTCCGGCTCCGTGTCCCGCCTTCGTTTCAATGCGAATGAGGATGGGACTGTCGCCGGCCTGGGCGTGTTGAAGCGCGGCGGCGAACTTGAAACTGTGTCCGGGAACGACGCGGTCATCTGTGTCGGCCGTCGTGACCAGGGTTGGCGGGTACGACACTCCCGGCTTGCAGTTGTGATACGGCGAATACGCGTACAGGGCTTTGAATTCCTCAGGATTGTCCGAACAGCCGTAGTCATCGGTCCAGTAACGTCCGGCTGTGAACATGTGGAAGCGGAGCATGTCCATCACACCCACGGCTGGAAGACAGGCTCCGTACAGGTCGGGACGCTGTGTTAAGCAAGCACCGACGAGCAGGCCGCCGTTGCTGCCGCCTTGAATTGCCAGTTTCTTCGGCTGAGTGTACTTCTGGGCAATGAGGTATTCGGCGGCCGCAATGAAGTCGTCGAACACATTCTGCTTCTGCAGCTTGGTGCCGGCCTTGTGCCACTTTTCACCGTACTCACCGCCACCACGCAAGTTGGCCACGGCGTACACGCCGCCCATGTCCATCCAGGCCAGTCGACTGATGGAGAAACTGGGAGTCAGCGGGATGTTGAATCCACCGTAGCCGTAGAGCAGTGTGGGATTATTTCCGTTCAGTTCAATCCCCTTCTTGTGGGCGATGAACATGGGGACTTTTGTGCCGTCCTTACTTTCGTAAAAGACCTGCTTGACTTCGAACTCTTCGGGATTGAAGTCGACGTCAGCTCGCCTCAGCAATTGGCTTTCGCCCGTCAGAATGTCATAGCGATAGCTGCTCGGCGGAGTGGCATAGCTCGAAAACGTGTAAAACGTTTCGGCATCGGTTCGTTGTCCGCCAAAGCCGCTGGCCGTGCCAATTCCGGGAAGTTCCACTTCGCGGAGTTTCTCTCCATTCATGCGGTACAGCGTGACTTCTGACCGAGCATCTTTCAGAGCATTGGCGATGAATACGCTCCCGACGAGGGAGACTTCGTCCAGGGTTGTTTCCCCTTCGGCGATGATTTCCCGATGCGGCGGCACGTCGTCACCCGACGGTGGGTTCCGTTTGATTTCTCGATAGTCGACAGCAATGACACGCTTCAGCGGCGCTTCGAGGTCGGTCTTGAAGAATAGCTCAGGGCCGTCGTTGCCAATGAAGGTGTATTCCTGGTTGAAGTTATCCACCAGAGGAATTGCCATGCCGTACGGTTCGGTCAAATCGCGAACGAAGACACGGTAACGGTCGTCGGTTCCAAGATGCACTGTGATGACGAGGTAGTGACCGTCTTCGCTGACATCGCAGCTGTAGCCCCACTTCGGCTCATCGGGACGATGAAAGACGAGGACGTCTTCCGCCTGTGGCTGCCCGATTTTGTGGAAGTAAATCTTCTGGTTCGTGTTGAGGTTCTGGAATTCCGCTCCACCTTCCGGTTCTGGAAAGCGACCGTAGAACAGGCCGGAACCATCGGGAGCCCAGACGGGCGTGTTGAATTTCACCCACTCCAGTTTGTCTTCGAGGATTCTCCCCGACTCAATTTCCATGATGTGCCAGACGCGCCAGTCGGAGCCGGCGTCCTGCACGCCATACGCGAGGTAGCGGCCATCATCGCTAAAAGACGTACCTGACAGAGCCACGGTGCCGTCTTCTGACCACTTGTTGGGATCAATGAGGACAGTTGGTTCATCAGCGAGCGAATCCTGGCGATACAGTACGTACTGGTTCTGAAGGCCATCGTTTTTGTAGAAGTAGTAGCGACCGCCCGCTTTGAATGGCGTACCGAACTTTTCAAAGTCCCAGAGCTGTGTCAGCCGGGCGCGAATGGCGTCGCGTTCGGGAATCTGTTCGAGGAACTTGCCCGTGTACTCGTTTTGAGCTTTCACCCACTCGGCGACGTCGTTGCTGTTGCGAACGTCGTCTTCGAGCCAGCGGTAAGGATCGGCGACGGAGGTTCCGTGGTAGTCGTCGACGTGGTCAATCCGTTTAGTCATTGGTGGTTCCGCTCCAGCGATTGCGGGCGCTAAGACAAAGCAGGCCATCAGCCATTGGCACACACGCGTGCTACCTTCAATCCGGGTCATTCTTCGCAAACTCCCTCGCGCGGTCGATGTGTCGGGGTGAACCGGGAGTGTGACGAGTCGATTGCGATTGTTGCAAGACTCTTCCCGTCCTGAACGAAGAGAAGTGCGACCTTCGTGGTCGCAAAAAGAAAAACGACCACTGCGGACACAGGTCCGAAGTGGTCGTGCTGGTTCGGTCGAATTCCAGCTTTTCAAGCAGGCTATGCTTGAGGGCCATCCCCTGATGGTTGTTCATTATTCATTGGAACAGGCTTACCGACTTCATGCGGAGCCACGTTTCCGTCACATCCTCCACCGGCACAGCCGGTGCATCCACCCAAGCCGTAGCTGGCACAGGTACCGCAGTTGCTGACTGGTGGACAGCAGGATTGAACGGGCACAATGCGGCAGGTTTCGTAGGCGATTTGTCGCGGCACAACACGGCTGACATAGTGCGTTGTCGTGTAAGGCACCTGACGAGCCACCTGGCGAGAAACCTGATGATTCACGGTGTAAGGGACTTGCTTGGTCACGCAGTAAGGAACTGTGCGTGTGCAGGTTTGAGTGACCATGCGGCAAGTTTGAACCGGAACATTGCAGGTTTTCACTTCGGAAATCATGCGACAGGTCTGGTAAGGAATTTGACGGGTTTTGGTTTCACAGACCCAACGGCAGGTGCGGCAGGGAATGTTTTGCGTGATGCATTCCGGAACAACACGGCAAACCTGAACGGCGACGTTTTCCGTCACGCATTCTGGTACAACGCGGCAAACCTGAACGGGGCACACCTGCTTCACAACCTGAGGTACATAGGTTGTGCAAGGAACCTGAACCTGAACGACCTGTGGGCACCACACGCGACGCATACAGGTAATTCCAGGACATTGAATTGGACACACTTGCGGGCATCCGCAACCATTCATTCCAAATTGTGGAACGACAGGGCCTGGGATGTGCGTTTGCTGTGTCACCCATTGACCCACAACGCGGTTTACCGTGCGGCACGTGGTCACGGGCTTCATGACGGTGTAGCAGCGTTCCTGATTCACCGTTTCCGTCACAGTGCGGTAGACAGTCCGCTGAACCGGACGATTCACGGTTTCAGTCACGTTGCGATAGACGGTGCGTTGCACCTGACGATTCACGGTTTCGAAAACCGGGCGACGGACCTGGTAGGTTTCTGTGCGGCAGGCCGTTTCGAAGACAGGTCGCTGAACTGTGTACTGGTGCGTGCGAACCGACGTTTCATAGACGGGACGCTGAACCTGATACTGTTCCTGTCGCTGGCACTGCTCGACAACGGTGCGGTAGCAGGTTTGCGGAACGGTCTCGCAAACAGTGTCGTACACTGTGCGATAACAGGTTTGCTGAACGGGTTCGCAAACGGTGTCGTAGACCGTGCGATAGCAGGTTTGGCGTTCAACTTTACAAGTGGTGTAGCAAGACGTGGGCTGGCAGCAGGAGACGGGGCAACAGTTGTACCCGGCAACTCCGTTGAACCAGGCAGCTTGCGCCGTGGTTCCCCAAGAAGCAACCGCGAAGGCAACTCCCCACAACACATGTTTCATGGCAATATTCCTCATTGTTGACTCATCACGAGGCAAATTCTGGGGGATCCATCCACTCGTTTTTGTCAACTTCCATGCTGCCACAGTGCAATGCAGAAAGCAAATCCGATACCACCGGAATTACATGACTTCAAGAAATCATGCATGGTGGAGCGGTAAGAGCCGCCTGCACTCCACTCTAACTCTGCCAAGTCGCCAACTTGAGCCAAACTCCGCAATTCACCGATCCACCGGGATTGCTGAACAGCAACATCCCGCGCAACCGGCACAGTGTCACACACGTTGGTGCAACATTTAGGAATCTGGCGCATGTGAGGCGTCTAATGGCAAGTTAGATTACGCCGCCGTGAGTACGGTACGGCGTGGCCACGTCGGGCATGTCGAGTCCCCACAGACGCTCCCAGATTTCTGGTATGTGCCGGTAGTTCTCAGACTGATAGATCATTTGCCGTACGCGCTGGTCAGGCGACGCATGCCAAATGGGAACCACGCAGCCACTTTGTGCGACCAACATCGCGGATAACGCCAGCAGCAGCAACAACTTCCGCATTGGAATTCTCCCTAATTCCACAGCCGTCTGGACTGGGGAACATCAAATCGGACCAGCTCTTTGGGGAACCAAAAAGGAAGGCCGACCTGATACCACTTCTGGAAACCGTTGCGGATCTGGTGAGGGAACCGCACGACGGTCGTTAGGAAGAACGTGTTGCGCGTCTAGAAGGAATACGGCGAACTCGGAGGTGCCTGTTCATCCTGCTGTTGAGGAGGATTAGTCACCTGAGGTGGAGTTGGTTGAACACCCAGCGGAGGTGCCGCTGGTGCAGGTGGTGGCGACGTGGACAACGGGCTGGCCGCTGGTGCCGACACTACTGGAGGAGCTTCACCAGCCGTTACGCCTTGGGCAGCAGCTGCTGCAGCGGCGGCTTTCAGTGAGAGCACCTGTTCTTCCATCTCCTTACCGGGTTTGAATGTCACAACGAACTTTTCGGGGACATGTACTTTTTCACCCGAGCGTGGATTGCGAGCCTTTCGAGCTGCACGTTTCTTAACTTCGAACACGCCGAAGTTACGCAGTTCAATTCGGCCTTCGCTCACCAATGCATCGATAATTGCCTCGAAGGTCATTTGCACAACCTTCTTCGTCACTAACTGGGTGAGGTTACATTCCTCTGAGATCGTTTTGACGATTTCCTTCTTAGTCACGACTGGCCTCTCCCGGCTGCCTGAAATTTGACGGTTGTTCGCTGCGATGCGTTCACGCGAACGCCACTCAACTTTAAACGTTGCAGCAACTTACTGTCAAGGTGCCAAGTGAGAAACACGTTCGTTCCCACATGAATTGAACACCATGCTCAATTCATACACCTCTTGAATCGGCTGCATACAGTCGGAGAATGAGGAAAAACCGACACAATTGGAAAAGTTGCCCAAGTCGTTGTAATTCCCGCCAATCAACAGTCTGTGCTGGGCAACGTCATGATGGGCTATTCAGTTGCCGTGATCGCAAACTTCGGAGGGAAGGCAGGTATTCATGGCTTTGATGCGACATTCCATGCATGGGGGCGTAGAAGTCACAAGTGGCTTGTGATGAGCGATTTGCGCTGCAATTGAAGTGCGAAATAGCAGTTGGCGAATTGTCGCCTCGTCGGTACTCGTGTGGTCACGGAGACGGCCATTGCAGTTCGCCTTGATGCGACAATCGGTGGCGCATAGGCTCTGTGGCGTAACTGGCTACGCGGTCGCGTGTGGTGCAAATTGGCAACGGCGGATCGCCATAAGAGGCGCCAGTTGCTGGCGTTAGATGGTCTGCTGGGGTGTCGAAATCGGTGCTCGAAAACTTTGTAAAAGTTGTCGCCAGGTGCAGCGTGGCGAGGTCAGTTTTTCAAGTCAACGATTGAGCTGCTCGATACGGTGTCGATTTGCGTTGGTGGCGAAGTCACGTTTTCGCGGTCAATTGAGAAACGCCAGCAGGCATCGATTTCGGATGATTTCGAGGCGGGCTTCTCTTCAGAGGCCGGGACTACCTGGTCGTCAACGAGAGGTTGGATGGCCACATCAAACGCTGTTGTTTCCTGTGGTGTCCCTTTCATCGTCAGTTCTGTGGCGAGTTGGCCTGAGCCTTCTTTGCGGGCGATTGCCTTCAGCTTTGCCTGATGCGTTTTGCCCGGCTCCAGTCGCTCAATGCGATGTTCAACATACTCACCGAAGCGATGCTGGAATTCCTTTGACAGGGCCACATTGATCACAACGTTTTCCGCAGGGGAGGTCCCGATGTTTGTGACCTCGAACAGCAGTGACAGCGTCTCGCCGCGATGCAATACGCCCACTTCGCTAACCTTTAGTTCAAGTTCCGGACGCAATTCTGGTTCTGCCGCCGGGGCAAAATCTGGCAGGATGGGTGGGTCTGGGAGCGGCGTGACAGGCACCACTTCCGGCACGAGAGGTTGTGGCTCGACCGGTTGGATTCGCAGCGGAACGGCTGTTGGAATGACGTCCTCTGTCACCTGTCCGGGGATCACGTGGGAAGTGGCAGCGATTCGAGTCACGGCTGAAAACGACGTTTCTGAGGTGACTTCTCGTTGCTCGTCGGGGCGAACGGTAATTCGCAGTTCCCGCACGTCACCGGCTGGCATTTGATTGAGGTGCCACACGAGTTCGTCAGCTTCGACGTGTGCAGCGGGCTCGACTTGCTCGACGCGATGCAGTGTGGAAATCCGTTCCCGTACTTCCACGCTGGGGATAACGTCGCCGCTGACGTTCTTCACCTGAATGATGTAGGTGAATGGATCGCCAATGGTTGCGGTTGCGGACATGAGTTTTTCTACCCGCAGGCCGGGCAGCTTGCTGTGGCCAACGGGCTGAAGCACATTAACGCGATTTGATGCAGCCACCACAACCGGGCTCGCTGGATAATGCCCCGTCGATTGGAAATACGGTTCGAATCGCGGCTCCACGTTTGTCCGTGCAAGCGACTGGCTCCAGGGAGAGGGTACTCCAAACGGAAGTTGAACTCTTTCCGGCGGTCGGGACATCGTCGTTGCGACAAAATCTCTGTCGTCCCAGGGAGACTGCATTCGCAGGCGTTCAATACCCAAGGTCAAATGTGAACGAGACGGTGGGAAAATGATGGGAACAACGTCCGCGGTTGGTGCCTGCGGCTCGGCGGGTGTTGGTTCGGGTTCGATCTCGACCGAAGTCACCGAGTTTTCTGGAATGTCTGTCGTTCCAACGGCGGCAGCAGGGTCGTGAAAAATAAACAACAGGACGGCGAGCATGAGCCCCGCGGTACCGGAGGCGGCCCCGATGGTCCAGACGGGGAACCAGCCGGCGTCTTCGTGAAAGAAACGTTCCACCCATAGCAGGCTTTGCCGCACCGTGAAGTACGCGGCAGCTGTTTGGGGAAATATGTGCTTGGGGCGGGGAACACGTCCGTGCTTCGGCACTGAAAACTCCTTCCTGACCGAAAAGCTGGCTCGAATAACTCCACATCATTTGCGTTTGGGTGGAGGATTCCGGGCAGCGAAAACGCTTGAATAGCAGAATCTGCCGAACTGGGGAATAGTGAACTTTCAGTCACTAAGTCTGCTCGCACCATGTGTTGGTGTTCGCAAGATTGCGGGAAACGTCGCATTCGCAGGGACGGCGGGCGGACAGCCGTCAGTGGCGCTGATTCCCAACCCTGAAGCGGGATGACCAGCGGACCCGCAGTGGTTGCTCAAATTCTGTCGACGAAAAGAGTGCGTTGCCAATGCAGTGAGTCGTGCTGTCTCACTGCACGCGGGGAGGTTGCCCAGTCAACGGGGGTTGAGAAAACTGGAAAATTAGAGCATCTGAGGTGCAGCCACTTGACACAGATTTCCGAATGGATTATCGACCCGCAACATAGTCCCTGATATGTGGTTAACGGTGACCCCATGTTGGTGGCTTACGGTAAAGAACAGCTTGCCGAGTTAACGTCGTCAGGCCTGAGAATTTGATCGACAGTTTTTGGCATCGAGAGGAATCGGAAATGGCGGTGACAACCTTTGGACCTGATCTGGATTTACTGGACGAAACCATCAGTGCATCCAGTTGGAGTGTGAACCCCGTTGCTGTCGTTGACGACGAAGAGAACGACTTCGACGACTACGAAGAAGAAGACGGCGAAGAAGACGACGACTTCGATGACGAAGACGAGTTCGACGACGACGAGGAGTTCGATGACGACGACTTCGAAGATGAAGACTTCGAAGACGAAGACTTTGAAGACGAAGACGACTTCGATGATGACGAAGACGACGACGACTTCGACAGCTACTCGGACGACGAAGACGACGATTTTTAGATCGCGGACAGTCGGCTCGCCCTGAGTGCGAATAGTCCGACTCTGCTGAGGAACGGTGCGACGCCAGCCCGGCGTCGCGCAATGTTCACTTTTCCAATGCGCGGGCCCGTTGCAACGTTCTTCGCACTACAGCACTTCTCCGTGTGCTCTCTCGCGACTTCAGCCCAGTTTCTCAGCGGCTTGTGCAATTCGCCTATGGAGGAAGTTCAGTGATGCTTTCTCTACACTGTGGGCATTCCGAATCAACGTCGTCCCGTTACTGGGATCAGCCACGCAGTAACTCATGTCGAATCAAGCCCCCATTTTCAGCGGATGCATCCCCGCTCTCATGACTCCTTGCTCGTCCAGCGGTGAGCCCGACTTCGCTGCACTGGTTCGCAAAGGGAAGGAACTTGTCGAGCAGGGTATGCGTGGAGTCGTTTACTGCGGTTCAATGGGTGACTGGCCGCTCCTGACTGACGCTCAGCGTCAAGAAGGAGTCCAGCAGCTTGTTAAAGCGGGTGTGCCTGTGGTCGTGGGCACGGGGGCACAGAATCCGAAGCTGGCCGCAACACATGCCGCTCACGCTCAGGAAGTCGGGGCCGCTGGACTCATGGTTATTCCGCGTGTGCTTTCTCGCGGAATTTCGCCTGCCGCTCAGCGGGCGCACTTTGCTGGAATTCTGTCGGCCGCTCCAAGCATTCCCGCAGTCATTTACAACAGCCCTTACTACGGATTCGAAACGAGAGCCGAACTCTTCTTTGACCTCCGTCGCGAATTCTCAAACCTGGTGGGCTTCAAGGAATTTGGCGGGGCCGACTCACTCACGTACGCCGCCGAACACATTACCAGCGGCGATCCCAGTCTCGCCCTGATGGTGGGCGTCGATACACAAGTCCTGCACGGATTCGTCAACTGCGGTGCGGTCGGAGCCATTACCGGCGTCGGAAATGCGCTCCCCGGCCCTGTGCTGCGGCTTGTCGAACTGTCAGAGCAGGCGGCCGCGGGCGATCCTCAATCGCTCACTTGGGCTCGTGAATTGAGCGACGCCCTCATGGTCCTCTCGACCTTCGATGAGGGACCTGATTTGGTGTTGTACTACAAGCACCTCATGGTGCTGGAAGGCAGCCCCGAGTACGAACACCACATCAATGCCACAGACAAACTGAGCGATTCACAACGCGGCTTCCTCGAAGCCCAATGGAAGTTGTTCCGCACCTGGTGGTCGAACTGGCCGGGAGCAAAGTAGCGCGACTACTCTGCGGCAGCCGCTTTGCCCGACCCCTGGTAATGACGTGTGATAAAGTCGTTCTGAATCCAGAGCAGCTTGTTGAACGCCTGGATGGTGCGCAGACGTGCGTCAGCGTCGATGGGCCACTGGCTGATGGACTCAATGAGCACGCTGGAAATAATGCCCATGAGCGCATTCATTTGAACGAGCGGCACGTCAATTTCCTTGTTCCCGGCTGCGGGGGTGTGAATTTTGCCGACCATGTCCAGGTACTGGACCATTTTCGCATCGTACGCGCGGCCAATGAGTGCGATGAAATAGCGGTTTAAGTGATCCTTGCGGAACTGAATTTGGGGATGATCGGCCGTGAGTGCGGCGAGGTCTGGCGGCGTGGGGCCATCGAAACCATGCTGCCGCGGCACAAAGTGGCGGGCCGTTGCGTCATACCCGAGCAACTTTTTGTACGTTGCTTCCACGAGCTGCGGAATTCGTGGCCCCAGGTGCATCGCACAGGACTGAATTTGACGCACATCGTCCGGCCCGAATCCAATGAATTCTGCCAAGAACTCGTAACGATACTGGGAATCGGTTTCGAGTCGTGCTTCATCAATCGATTGCATGCGACGAATTCCACTTACGTACTGCAGGGGTTATCCAACGCGATTCCGGATGCCAGTGATCTCATCATAAGAATGGATCCAGAAACAAGAATTCCATTGGTTTGCAGCCACATTGTGAGCCGAAGGCCGTGAGGCCTCGGGCTGTTGTCAAGCCCGGCCGCTTACGCGTCGCGGCTCACAACGGAGCACAAATACGGAATCTGATTTAACGAAACTCCCCCTCCATTTGCAGGGAGGGGGAGCGAGAAATCGTACTGAACTGTTCGGCCTATGTCGCCAGTTGAACGAGTTCGACGGGAGGTTCGGCTTCGATAATCTTCAGGTCGAACTTGTCCTGCAGGACCTTGAAGACGTTCGGTGTGATGAATGCTGGCGGCACAGGACCGACGCGAATTCCCTTCACGTCCAGAGCCAACAGAGTCAGGAGCACGGCGACAGCTTTCTGTTCAAACCACGACAGCACAATTTCGAGCGGCAGGTCGTTCACGCCGCAATCAAAGGCCTGTGACAGGGCGAGCGCGACCTGCACAGCACCGTATGCGTCGTTGCATTGTCCCATGTCAAGGAAGCGTGGCAGGCCAGCGACGGTACCGTACTCATGGTCACGAATGCGGTACTTGCCGCATCCGAGCGTGAGGATCACCGACTCTTGCGGCGATCGTTCGGCAACTTGTGAGTAATAGTTGCGACCAAGTTCCGCACCATCACAGCCACCAATGACATAGAACCGCTGAATGTCACCCGCCTTCACGGCTTCGACAATTTTGTCGGCGAGTCCCAGGATGACACTGTGATGGAACCCAATGGTCGATTCCTTCGTCACGTTGTCGACCAGTGGCTCGCACTGTTTTGCTTTCTCGATGACGGCGCTGAAATCGTCGTTGGTAATCCGAGTTCCGCCGGGGACGGCCGTAATGCGCGTGGTGAACAGGCGGTCGGCGTAGGTGTCGGAGGGAATCAGCACGCAGTTCGTGGTGGCCACAATGGGGCCGGAGAACATGGGGAATTCCCACTGCTGGTTCTGCCACGGTCCCCCGAAATGTCCCACCAGGTGAGGATGTTTTTTCAGCTCGGGATAGCTGTGAGCCGGCAGCATTTCGCCATGTGTGTAGACGTTAATGCCAGTCCCGGCGGTTTGCTCAAGCAGCAGTGCCAGGTCGACCATGTCGTGTCCGGTCACCAGAATCCCGGGCCCTGCCTGCGTCCCTTCTTTCACCACGGTTGGTTCAGGGGTGCCGAACTTCTCGGAATGCCCCTGGTCGAGCATTTCCATGACTTTCAAATTCTGCCGTCCGCATTCCAGCACCAGTTCCAACAGCGTCGGGATGTCGAAGTTCACGTTCGTCATGGTGGCGAAGAGTGCTTCTTCGATGAATGCGTTCACTCCCTCGTCCGTCTTTCCCAGCCGCCGGGCGTGATTGGCGTAGGCCGCCATCCCTTTGACGCCGTACAGCAGAATTTCCTGCAGCGACTGCATGTCGGGGTCTTTGCCGCACACGCCAATATCGACGCAGCCGGATCCATTCTGAGTTTGTTCGCATTGATTGCAGAACATGAGGCGCTCCTGTTCAAAGGATTTGGTGGGACATGGGGGTGGTACGAGGCAGCCGTTTTTTGCTGCGTCACGGGGAGCGTAGCGGCTCCTGTTGAACTAATCAAGAATCAAAGAATTCTTTTTCTTTATTTGTTTTGGGTTCTCATTTTGTGTAACCTGTGGGCCGCGTTGGTCTCACTTTGAATCTGGCAGCAGGTACTCGCATGACTCCGTACGGAAAAGTCGCCCAGGCCGCGATTGCGTCGATGAGTCTGCTGGCGGAACGCTACTCACCCGATCAACCCTGCCGCTTGAACTCCCGACAAATCGGCGAGAACCGAAAACTCTCCCAGGCAATTGTCGCCAAAGTGCTGACGACCCTTTCCCAAATTGGACTGGTGACGGGCTCCCCAGGGCCGGGCGGTGGTTATGCACTGGCCCGAGCTCCCAAAGAGATTTCGCTGATGGAAGTCGTCGCACCGTTTGATCGACTCGACAGCACCCTCGTCTGCCCTTTCGGCGAAGGCTGGTGCGGCCACGGCCCCCAATGCCCCCTGCACGAACAACTCGACGCCCTCCGCCAACGCATCACCAACTTCTTGGAACAGACAACGCTCGAACAATTCGAAGGCGTCGACTCGAGTGAACTGTCCTCAGTGCCGCTGATGAATTTGGAATGACGTACCTCATGGGACGGCGACGCTCATGGGACGGCGAGGTTCCCACCGAGCCGCATTTGTATATGCAGCCCTGAACCACATTCGCGGATCGTCATTTGCATGTCTTCTCCCCCTCCAGGGGGAGAAGATGGCCGACAGGCCAGATGAGGGGGCCGCGCGTTGCCAGCGCCTCACTTTTAGGTCATTCGTCCCCCTCACCCCGGCCCTCTCCCCCACGTTGAAAGCCGCTTCAGAATTCCTCGTCCATTGTGGGGGAGAGGGGGAATTGTGAAGTCGTCGATATCCAGCAGATGCACTCGGAAACTTGGCCTAGCCCGTTTTCGACTGACACGCGGCGCGGCGGTTGGTAATCTGGAGCCGCACCGGCGACGCGGTTTTTGAACTCCAAACAAACAGGCGGGCTCATGGCGGAACAAAAGGAACTAAGACTTCCGACAAGAGACGAGCTTTCGAAGCTGTCTCGGCGGGCTCTCGTTGCTTATGCGGTCCGATGCGCTTGGCGGGCATTTCCAGTGTTGGCGACTGGCGGCGACTTCTCCCACTGGCCGAAAGAAGACCGTGAACGGCACATTCGTTCTACTGACGCAGCTCTCGTAAGTGCGATGCAATATGTGCTTGGGCAACGTGCCGTTTACGCCGACGCCGCCCTCGCAGCCCGCGCCGCCTACAACCGTGCCGCGTCCCGCGCAGCGTCCCGCGCAGCCCTCGCAGCCTCCGACGCCGCCTACGTCGCTGCTGAGGCCAACTCCCGTGCCGACTCCCGTGCCAACTCCCGTGCCGCCCGCGCCGCCCACGCCGCCCACGCCGCCCACGCATTAAACGTCTACGGGGAATTCGTCAAAGCAACTCAATCCGATTACCTGTTGTTGGTGAAAGCAAGGGATAATGACAGGGCGGTCATCCAGGTGCTTGAAACACCGCTATTTGTGCACCCGCCGTTTCAGTGGGGCGAGTGGCGGTCCAAATTGCAGGGCGCGTTGCTGGGATTCGGCCTGGATTCCATTTGGCACCGCTTTGAGGCAGTCAACGGCGGCAGACTGATGGACGCCATGAACTGGGAAGAGGACCTTGCGCGTTGGCAAGCGTTAATGGAGGAGTACCAGCATAAAGAGAAGTCTTCGTCGCCGCTTGAATCAATGCCTCCGGAGACGGCGCCAATGGAAGCAGTGGACGATTCGCCTCTCGACGCAGTTGATGAGCCACCGCCACGAGGCTTCTCCCACCTACACGGCACACCCGTTTCACTCTCCGACGAAGTCGCCGAATCGGATTTGTTGGGGCGAACACCGCTCATCAATGCCCTGACCCGGATGTTCATGGCTCCCCAGCAGGGAACGCCGTTTACAATTGCTCTGCTCGCCAACTGGGGGACGGGGAAGTCGAGTGTGTTGAATTTGGTCAAGAAGAAAATTCAGGTACGGGCGCGCCAACGGGTCCCAGATTCACCCGGCTACCGTGAATTTGATTTCGCGATGTTCAACGCCTGGGAGTATGAGAAGACCGACAGCATTGCGGCGGGGTTGGCACAGGAAGTTGTGAAGGGCATGATTGAGGGAGCCGGTTCCAAATGGGAACGAACGAAGCTCATTTTCTGGTTTTGCCTCCGGGAGTATCAGGCGAAGCTCGTGGCATGGCTCATGGGAATCAATGTATTCCTCATACTCCTGTTTGTTACGATTGCCTCGCCAGGTTTTCGCGATGTCCTGTTCTCCCTATTCAGTCCCAAGGAGGCGGGTGGACTGTCTGCCGTCGCGGTATGGGGGCTTTTGCTGGCAGCGTTGTATCAGGGATGCCGACGGCTGGTGCTCTGGTGGGACGATGCAATTGTCCAGCAAGTGGATACGTACCTGAAGCTACCGAACTATGACAAGCAACTGGGCCTCATCCCGCTGTTGCGACGCCAACTGAATTCCCTGTGTGCGATTCGGCTGGGATTTCCGCGTTGGAGTTTCTATCGCGAATCGATGCGTGGTGCCCGATTGTTCGTCCGGCTGCGTCGCTGGCTGCGCAAGTGGTATGCAAGTTTCGTTTCACGCGGACCGCGGCGGCTCATTGTCTTCGTGGACGATCTCGACCGCTGCGACACCGAATGCATTGTCAGCACGTTTGACGCCGTGCGGCTGGTGATGGATCGAAAAGATGTCATTGTGGTGATTGCCATCGATCCCCGCATTGCCCTGAAGGCCATCGCCGAGCATTACGAAAAACTGGCTGATGATCCGAAGAGCGGCAAAGGTCGGACGAAGGAAGAAATCGCCCGTGACTACTTGGGGAAAATCATTCAGCTCCCAGTCCAGCTCAGCCCACCGCATCCTGTGAATCTGGAAGAGTTCATCCAGCAGCGGCTGTTCCCAGATGTGAAGATGTCCGAGACAGCCGAAACATCAGGGGGTGATACTTCCGAGTCTGATTCTACCGGTGAACGGAAAGCAGCCGTCAGCGGAACGTACACCCCCAATCAGGAGAACCCGGGCGATGACCCGCCTTTGCCTGTGGCTGTTGCGGCTGGTGAAGAATTGCCACCGGTGGTAGAACGATATCCACAGAAGGAAGACCCGCGCCCCATCCCCACCGCCGAGGAAGATGCACACATCCTGCAGGAAACGCCCGACGAAGTTCGGCTGTTTACGAGGCTGGCTGATGGTCTCGATATCCACAATCCCCGCCGCCTGACGCGACTGAGGAATTCGTACCGGCTGCTGAAATTCATTGTGGCGGAAAAGCCGAGCCTGTATGACGGCACGCCGGTGGAAGACAGCGATGAAATGGCCCGCTGCACATTCCTGCTCAACGCCCTGTTCTGGTTTGAGTTCATCGGACAGTGCTCGCAGGAGGATCGCGATTTGTGCAAGCAATACTTTGAGAAAGGCAATACGAATTTGCCGAAAGTGATGTATCAGACTTGGAAGGACCAGGAAGTTGCGGACATCCGCACGGCAAGGTCATCACCCCTGTTCCGTCAAATCCAGTCACTCGTGCTGCCGCATGACATTGCAGGACACAACGGCTACGCCGATGGGGAAGCGGAGTAATTCGGTCGGGGTCAGCGCCAAGGTTCGCATCAATTCCCGAATTCCTGAATCGCAGCCTGGCGGAAGGCGTCCTGGCTTTTGCCGCCATCGCCGGGGAAGCCGGCGTGTTGGACGAGCCAGATGAAAATGAGGCCCTGGTCTTTGTCGAAGTAGGAATTAGTGGAGTACGCACCGCCGTGGCCGAAGCGGTTGCCGCCTGTGGAGAAGCCGAATCCGTACTCGGTCTGCACGCCGTCGGGAGTTTGCTTGCTGGTCAGCGTGGCGACTGATTCGGCAGAGACGTAGCGATGTCCGTCGAGTTCACCGCCGTTGGCGAGCATTTGGTAGAAGCGAACCATGTCGGAGGCGGTGGAGAAGAGGCCGCCCGCCGGCATGGGATAGCGGTCTTCCCTCTTCGACAGCGGATACTGCACCTGCGAGATGGTTGTGGCTTCGAGTCCCTTGCCGCCTTGCCCCGGTTTGTAAGAGGTCGCCACGCGGGCGGCCTGCTCTTCGGTGGGCCAGAATGTGGTGTCATTCATTTGCAGTGGCTTGAACAGTCGCTCGTCGAGGAACGACTCGAACGATTGCCCGGTGACGACTTCGATGATGCGGGCCGCAGTATTAATGCCGGCGTTGCTGTACTGGTATTTCGAGTCGGGCTCGAAATCGAGTGGCGTCATGGCGTAGCTGCGAACTCGATCGGCCAGGGGGAAGCGGTCGAGTGTGGGAACTTCAATGGCGGAGCGAAACGGGAGTCCGCTGGTGTGCGAGAGAATGTTCTTCACCGTAATGGGATGCACCGGCTTACGGAGCAGCACATGGTTTTCATCTTTCTCGACAACCACCATTTGCCCGGCAAACTCGGGGAGATACTTCTCAACGGGATCATTCACATTCACCTTGCCTTCGTCGACGAGCATCATGAGGGCGGTCGCCGTAATCGGCTTGGACTGTGAGGCAATCCAGAACATGGAATCGGTCCGCATGGCCGCATTCTCTTCCCGGTTCGCAAATCCCACTGCTGAAAGGTTCAGCACCTTGTCGGGAGTCGCCACGAGCATGACGGCCCCGGCCAGTTCCTCACGCTCAACATACGGCTGCACTGCGGCGGTAATCGCGGGCGAGGCGGGTTGTTCCGCGAAAGCGCGAAACGGCACAAGAACGCTGACGAGCGACGCGATCAGGATAACGCGAGATAACATGAATACTCCGAGGAGATGGATATGATGACAAATCGTTTCGATTCACCCATCGGAAAGTTGGGCGAGCGGTCGAAAGTGTAGCGAGCGTCTGTTGGTAACACGATGGATACCGGGCCACTGGATCGAAGCTGGAGGTGTCAAAAACTGTGATCTATTTCAAACTCCCCCTCTCCCCCACAATGGACGATGCGTTGTCTTGTCAACTTCAACGTGGGGGAGGGCCGGGGTGAGGGGGCAAAATTTATAGAATTGATGCGTGGGCAACGCTCGCCCCCCTCATCTGGCCTGTCGGCCATCTTCTCCCCAAGACTTTGGGGGAGAAGAACCACCATCATGCGTCGGAAACGCCGATCCACGCTCGCCATGTAATTCAAACAGTGCATCTTTTCCTCAACGGAACACTGGACGAATGGCAGGCAGTTCGCGAGAGTTTGCGAATCGCCGCCGGATGCGTTTCATCGGCGCTGTCATACTGTAATACGTTCCTCAAACGGCACATTGATGTCTTCCTTCGATTTCGACGAACTTCCCGAACGGCGCGGCACTGGCTCCATCAAATGGGAGCGTTACCCCGACTACACTCCCTTCTGGGTGGCAGACATGGACTTCGTGTCGCCTCCCTGTGTTGTCGAGGCGCTGCAGAACCGCGTGGCACAAGGCGTGTTTGGTTATGCGCATCCTCACGATGGATTGATTGAGTCCGTACTCGGCTACCTGGAAAGGATGCATGGGGCTGAGGTCGCGAAAGTAGACCTTATTCACTTGCCCGGAATGGTTCCCGCGCTGAGTATTGCCTGTCGCGCGTTCTGCGAGCCGGGCGATGCGGTGATGATCAACTCGCCCGTTTACTATCCGTTCTTCGATGTCGCGTCCGACGCAGGTGCCGAGGTCATCGACGTGCCACACATCCGAGACGAAGTCACCTGGCGTTTCAACTGGGATGCCATGGAAGCAGCCATCACACCGCGCACGCGCGTGCTCATTCTCTGCAATCCCCAAAATCCCCTGGGGCGAGCGTACACGGAGCATGAAATCGTGCAATTGGCTGAGTTCTGCGCGAAACACAACTTGGTGCTGGTGTCTGACGAAATCCACTGCGATCTCATTCTCGATCCTCAACAACAGCACTTCAGCACGCTGCGGCTGCCGGAGGAGTTTCGTCAACAACTGGTGACGCTGCAGGCTCCCAGCAAGACGTACAACATTGCCGGACTGGGCTACTCATTTGCGGTCATTGAAAACCCCGAGACGCGTCGGAAGTTCATCAAGGCACAGGGACGAACACTGCCGGAAATCAATTTGCTGGCGATGGTGGCCGCGGAAGCCGCCTATCGAGACGGTGAACCGTGGCGGCAGGAACTCATTACGTATTTGCGAGGTAACCGCGATGTGCTCGCTGAGTTCATTCAAAATGAAATTCCCGAACTGACAATCCACGAGCACGCGGCGACGTACTTGTACTGGATTGACTGTTCGCGACTGGATATATGCGTCAAACCAAGTCGGTTCTTCGCCGAGCAGGCGGGAATTTTCCTCTCTGACGGAACACCCTTCGGTGGCCCCCAGCATGTACGATTCAACTTCGGCTGCCCGCGCGATCACATGCTGAAAGGCCTGCATGCCATGCGGGACGCTGTGAAAAGGAATTCCAACCACGCTTAGTTGTTCGTTGGCAGAGCTTTCACCACAACCGGATGCCCCTAATGAAGTCACGAATTCTCTCGCTGTTTGGTCTGGTCGTGTTGGTCAGTTGTCTGTCGGTCCAAGCGGCGGAGCGTCCCAATGTTGTGATTTTTCTCGTCGACGACATGGGCTGGATGGACAGCACGCCGTATGGTTCTCAGTACTACGAGACGCCGAACATGCAGCGGCTGGCCAAACAGTCGATGCGATTTACCGACGCCTACGCGCTGCCGCTCTGTTCGCCGACCCGTGCATCCATTCTCACCGGGCAGTATTCGTCGCGGCATCGAGTCACGTCGGCTTCGGGGCATCAGCCAGCTGCGGCCACAGATGCCTCACCCTATCCCAGCTCGGCACCAGCCACGAAGCCGCTGATTTACGCCAACAGCAAGAATTATCTCGACCCCAGTCTGACCACGCTGGCTGAGGTGCTGCAGCAGGCGAATTATCGCACGGGGCATTTCGGGAAGTGGCACCTGGGGCTCAGCCAGGAACACTGGCCCGACAAGCAAGGGTTTGATGTTGCGTTTCATGCGCAGCCAAGTCCCGGGCCGCCTAGCTACTTTTCTCCATATGCTGTCTCTCCCGACGGAAAGCCGAGTGGACAACATCATGTTGGGACAATCACGGACGGACCCGAGGGTGAGTACATCACAGACCGCCTGACCGACGAAGCGATTCGATTCATCGAAGCCAGTAAGGACCAGCCGTTCTATCTCAACTTCTGGCACTACGGCGTGCACGGTCCCTGGGGACATAAAGAAGAATACACCCGCGAGTTCGCCAAGAAATCCGATCCTCGCGGCGAGCAACGGAATCCCATTATGGCCTCCATGCTCAAGAGTGTTGATGAGAGCCTTGGTCGCGTGCTCGATAAGCTCGATGAACTCAAACTCACTGACAACACGCTGTTTATTTTCTACTCCGACAACGGTGGTAATACGCATAGCAACACTCCCGACAGCCGGGAAATGCAGAACATTAAGCCGGGACACAAGAAGTGGGATTTCGTGCAGGACTGGAAAAAATGGGCGGGGCCGGAAGCCCCCACAAACAACGCCCCGCTGCGGGAAGGAAAAGGCCGCATTTACGAGGGCGGTCAACGCGTGCCGATGATGGTTCGCTGGCCCGAACAAATCAAAGCAAATTCAACAACCGGTGCAGTCGTGGGGCCGATTGATCTATTCCCAACAGTGCTCGATGCCGTGGGTATTGAGTCGCCACCGAGTCACATTGTTGATGGAGAATCGCTCCTGCCGGTGCTGACGCAGTCGGGGCAGTTGAAGCGGAAGGCGTACTTCACCTGGTTCCCGCATTTGGTTCCCGCCGTTTCTGTTCGTCAGGGAGACTGGAAACTCATTCATCGTTTCGAACCGCATGTGAGCTACCCAGAATTGCTGGAGTTGTACAACCTGAAAGATGACATTGGCGAGACGGTCAACCTCGCGAACGAGCATCCGGAGAAGGTGCAGGAACTCGAGTCGCTCATTGTCGAATTCATGGCGTCAACCGGCGCTCTTGCGCCAAAGCTGAATCCTGCCTATCGTGAGACGCCCGCGAAGGACAACACTACTGGACTCGTCGCTCGCTTGTGTGAACTGCATCAGGAGGAGGGGCATCTGCGAATTACCGGAACGGGTGCAGCACCGTTTCTGGGGACTGCTCAAATGAAGTTGAGCGGCGACGTCACCCTGAAAATGGTTGTCCGTTCGACAGCGGGTGGTGAGGGACGTGTTCATTGGAAAACGCCCGCGCAAGACAACTTCCCCAAAGATGAACAGTTGGTGAAGTTCCAAATCCCGGCGGGCGAGGACTGGCAGACGGTCACGGTGTCGCTGTCCATTCCCGAACAACCACAGGTTGTGCGTCTCTATCTGCCCGTGCAGGACCATCCTCTCGACGTTCGTTCTATCGAGTATTCGGACAAGGGCGGACGCAAGCGAGCTTGGGATTTCACTGCACGATGATGGGCGTAATACCGTGTGAAATCCTCATATTCCGCACAACGCGTTCGAATTCGTGAGCACAAGAGGACTGATGGCCAGGTTGTCCAAACGGCCGAAAGTATCAACTCGCTCTACACATCAGTTTCAACCGATACTATGATTTGATGAGATCATCCTCCACTCCTTGTAGGGTGCGTGGAACAAGTCAACCTCGTTCGGTGGGTTACGTCCGCATGTGGGACTTTCCATCAAGCGAGCCACTTTGTTGCATTGAGTGACTTGTGTAACGCACCACACAACTTGCGGCGGACTTCACCCACCCTACGGCTACTCGTAATACGTACCGCACAGCCCAAGGCGAACGCCCCCACCCTATGACTGATCCCAGTACACAGCTGGAATCAGGTCGTCATTTTGGCAGAAGCAGCTATGCAATCACTTTGTTCCGGCCCGATGAATCGTCGCTCGTTTCTGCAATATGGAACTCTCGGACTCGGGGGATTCGGTCTCACCGAGTTATTCCGTGCTCAGCTTCAGGCCGGACAGCAGGTGACCACTCCGGACACGTCCGTCATTTTCGTGTGGCTTCCAGGCGGTCCACCGCACATGGAAATGTACGACATGAAGCCCGACGCCCCCGCTGACTATCGGGGCATCTTTAATCCCATTGCGACGAATGTACCTGGGCTCGATGTTTGCGAACTCATGCCGCTGCATACGCAGTGTGCCGACCGGTACAACATCATCCGGTCCATCAGACACAATTTCGCAGACCACGGTGGCGGTCATAAACGCTTCCTGACGGGACGCGATCCCAAAGAGCCAACGGGCTTTGTCAACGACGCGCCGGCCGTCGGTTCGATTGTGGCCAAGTGTCGCGAACACGTTCAGACGGGGCTTCCCAACTACATTTCGGGGACGAATCCCGGTCGTGCTGGCGTGGACGTGTACAGCTTCGGTGCCGCATATCTTGGCCCGTCGTACGTGCCGTTCAATGTTCCCGGCGATCCCAGTGATCCGAAGTTCGAAGTGAAGAACATTTCGCTTGATGCCAGTCTCACCGACAGACTCGATGACCGTCTCACCCTGCTGACCGCGTTTGATCAGGTGCGGGCTCGGATCGATTCGACCGGACTCATGAACGCAGTCGACGAAGCCAATCGCAGCGCCGTCAGTTTGCTCACCAGTGACCGGGCGCGGAACGCCTTCGACTTGAGTCAGGAGTCGGACGAAACGAAAGATCGCTACGGTCGTCACGCATGGGGATATCGCGCCCTGCTGGCTCGTCGTCTCGTCGAGGCGGGCAGCAGCTTCGTTACCATGGTCATGGAGAACCCGTACGTTTCTGGAATCGATTTCCTCAAACAGGGAACCTACAACTGGGATTCTCACGCCGTCAATTGTCACTTGTTTGACGACGCGAAAATGCGTCTCCCCATTTACGACCGCGCTGTGACGGCGCTTGTGGAAGACATTTACGCCCGCGGACTCGATAAGAAGGTGATGCTCGTCGTCACCGGTGAATTCGGGCGGACGCCGCGCATTAGCTCTCAGAACGGAACGCAAACCGGTGTCATGCAGCCGGGACGTGACCACTGGCCAAATGCCATGTCGATGCTGGTCGCCGGCGGCGGCATGCGCACGGGACAGGTCATTGGTTCCACCACGTCGAAGGGGGAGGAGCCCAAAGAACGCCCACTCACGCCGAACGACCTGTGGGCGACGGTTTACCGGCATTTGGGAATCGATCCGGAGATGAGCTTCCCAGACCACGCCGGGCGGCCTATGCCTATTCTCCCTTACGGCAGCCCAATTGAAGAGCTGCTGTAAGCGTTAGGCGGTACCCTCGCCGGGAATGTTAGTCGTTCAATTCTGAACAAACATGAAACTCCGGCTGTAACGATTCTTCGTTTTTCTGGCCGCGACCGATTTCCAATTTGACGTTGGGAAATCGCGACGTAGGTTTGTTGCAGAAAAGCAGCATTCTTTGCGTAAAACGAGCGGTCCCATGTTCTTCTCCAAGAAAAAAAATGACGAGCAACCAGCAGAAACCCTGGTGCCGGAAGAGGATGCCATCGCGGTAGCGGATATAACGCTCGACGCCGATGAGGCCATCGAAACCGAAGCTGGTGAAATCGAAATCACGCAACCCTCCGATGCCGTAAAGGCTCAGAATGCCGTGGAAGCTGCTGGCCGTGGTGCTGTCAGTAAACGTCGGCAGGCAATGGACCCCAAACGACTCGAAGAACTTTTCAGTCGAGTGAATTCACTATTGGGCGGTGCAGAAGGGGCGGAAGGTCCGTTTCGTCCTGTCCTCCCCGAGAGTCTGGAAGACACCGGCCTCACCGACGAAGAAGTGGAAAAACTGGTCTTCCGCTTTCTGCTCCAGAAAGGTGCAGCCTCAGGTCGTGAAATTTGTAATCAAATCAAGCTGCCGTTCAGTTTCCTTTTTCCACTTTTGAAGCAGTGGAAGCAGGAGCAGTTGCTCACGTACAAAAACGCAGCGGAAATGGGCGACTACATTTTCGCCATCACCGAAAACGGTCGGGAACGGGCACGACGCTACGTTCAGGAATGTACGTATTGCGGTGCCGCGCCAGTGCCCCTTCTCGATTACCTGAAAGCAATGGAAGCTCAAACCATTGCCGGAAAAGAAGCTACCGAAGCCGACCTCCACGAAGCCTTCTCCGACCTGCTCATTGACGAGACGATGTTCAATCGCCTCGGGCCCGCCATTAACTCAGGCCGCGGTATGTTTCTGTTCGGCGAACCGGGTAACGGCAAGACAAGTATTGCCGAACGGATTACGAAGTGCTTTGGTGACTGCATTTGGATTCCACGGACACTCGGGATCGATGGCGATATCATCCGCCTGTACGATCCCGGCGTTCATGAAGAAGTTCCCATCGAAGCCACCGAGGGACTGTTCGACCTCTCCGGGGTCGATCCCCGCTGGATTCGCATTGTCCGTCCCACCATTGTGGCTGGGGGTGAATTGACCATGGCTGAGCTCGAAGTGGCTCAGAATACCGTCACGAAAATTTGCGAGGCCCCGCTGCAACTGAAGAGTAACTGCGGGACGTTCGTTATCGACGACTTTGGCCGTCAGACCATGCCGGTCGACGTGCTGCTCAACCGCTGGATTGTGCCGTTGGAAAAGCGGTACGACTTCCTGAGTCTGCCCAGCGGTAAGAAAATTCAGGTCCCGTTCGATCAGCTCATCATTTTCTCGACGAATCTCGAACCGAACGACCTCGTCGATGGTGCCTTCCTCCGACGTATCCCCTACAAAATCTGCGTCCCCGATCCCTGCCGCGAGCACTTCGTCAAGTTGTTCGACATCATGGCTCCCAAGTTGGGCCTCATCATTGAACCGGGAGCCATCGACTATCTCATCGATCAGCACTACATCCCGCGGGAACTGCCGTTCCGCAACTGCCAGCCTCGCGATTTGTTGCTCCAGGTGAAGAACTTTTCGATTTATCGCAACCTGCCAAAGCGGGTCACGCCCGAATCGCTCGACTTCGCCGTCGACAACTACTTCTCCATGATGTAGTTGCTGGTGCATGGCTCAGCCGGGCAGGTGAAACTGGAGGGAGAAATACGCTTCATCCACCGGGGACAAGTTGCTACCGTATGCACAATGTATTTGTGTGACGACCACTGTGGGCTGTAGCGCTCCCATTTGAGACGGAATTCATTCATGCCGGCGAAGCCATTTTTCGATTATCAGCAGTACAACTACGACAAGCCGCTGTACGACATCAACGAAATTCGACGCGTGAACCCGCAGCGTCACGAGATGGAACAGTTGACCGGTATTGTCTGGGTCGACACCGAGAATCATGCCCTCATTGGATTTAAGGACATTGAGGACGACGAGTTCTGGGTGAAAGGACACATGCCCGGCTTTCCACTCATGCCCGGCGTGCTCCTATGTGAAGCGGCTGCCCAACTGGCCGGCTACTATTCCCGCCGCTACGACTTACTCGAAGCGGGCGACTACATGGGCTTCGGTGGAATGGACTCAGTCCGCTTCCGCTCTCCCGTTTACCCGCCCGGTCGACTCATCATTTGTGCGCGCCTGCTGAAAATGCGGATCAAGCGGATGGCCGAGTTCGAGTTCCAGGGATTCGTCAACGACAAAATGGTCTACAACGGATCTATCATCGGCGTCCCCATCAGCCGAGACAGGTAAACGTCCGGTCGGTGAGCCCTGCTGATCAATTCAAACCTCGGTGGCACAGACATTCCTGTCTGTGCCCTCTCTGTTCATAGACCCTCCTCAACGAGGTCTTGAAACCCTCTGCAGGCACTGCAGCCGCATCATTCCCTGCGCGTAATTTTCTGTTGCCAGAACTCCTGCACCCGGTCGCGCTCCGGTGAGGCATCGCCCGCCCACCACGTGCGGTCAAACATTTCGGGACCATCGAGGAGACGATGCAGCGCCACCGCAATGCTCTGCCGTACCATTGGCTCTGAGTCATCGATAAGACTCAGTAATTGTTTTGCCATCGCCGGCGTTGCCATTTCTTCAAGCAGGCGTGCGGCGACATGACGCTGCGGCACTTGCTTCATGTCCGGGTCACTCAACATATGTAGCAGCGGCCACGCACCAGTTTCTCCCAGTTCACGAATTTGATCTTCGTAGAGAAAGCTGGCCTTCGCAAATCCAATCCGGCTCAACAGGGCGTTCACGCGTTGATCGACTTCAACCTTGTGTTCAGGTCGTCCCAGAGCGAGCAGCGGCAAATACCAGCGTGTCTTGAGCAGAGCATCATCGGCATTGCCCGGACGAATTTCTCCGTCTGAGACAATCAGAGACATACCGGGCGTGAGTTGGCTCTCATTCGCTCCTGCCGCAATGCGAACGGTTCCCTGCGAGCAGGCAACTTCGGCCCAGGCGGGAGTTGGCGACGTTTCCGTCTTGACGGAACAAGCGCTGGAAGTCGGGCAACAGAATATGGGCATGTCGGTTATCGCTGGAGCCGGCGACTGCACAGCGCCAGAGGGCGTACAGATTTCAATGGGCATGCTGTCACTCGAAACGCAGTAGATTTCGCCGCTCTCGACACTCACTGAGTTGTTCTCCCGAAACGTGACCACGCAGCCCCGGTTAAGACGCACAATTCCGCCTGACTCAGTCTCGACTTCGCACAAGGATGCCTCTCCCGTGCGGATGGAGGTCCCTGACGAACAGCCAAGAGTCTCAAGCAACGCCACTTCCTGCCAGTCGGCCGAGGGATCATTCCGAACAAACACCGGACCAGTCGCCGCGTTGATGTGTGCGATCGTCTCGTGCGCTTCTGATGGAACTGCCTCTGGGACGTTCACGACTTCAGTTGAATTGTCTGGATTTGCGGCAATCCACAGGGCTACCAGTGCCATCATCAGTGTGGACGCCACAACCAGAAGAACGGAAAGACTGCCTCGCCGTGTTGGATGATGCTGATGACTTGAGGCATTGCCATTTGCCAATTCCGAAACTGCTGAATTCGAATGCAGTTCGGCGGCGACGCTCTCAGCAATTGAGTTTGCAATGTACTGCTGCTCTCTTCCGAATGAAGCCAGCAGTTCATCAGTGTCGCTCAGCGCCTGCTGATACCCTCGACACGCGGCACACTCCGCCAAATGGTATGACAGTTCATCGGTTGCCATCGGCGACAACAAATCATCCAGCGACGTTGCAATGAGCCGCTGCGCTGTTTCGCAATCAATCGGATTGGAATGTGGTGATTGATTCGGGCTCATGTGATTCACTGCTCCCGCTCCAAGGTTGTTAGTGCTTTTCTCAGTGACTCACGGGCCGTCGCGAGACGTGTATTAACGGTGCTGCGGGCAACTTGCAGCAAGGCCGCGATGTCGTCGTAGCTCATTTCGTCAAAGTAAAACAAGTTGAGGACTTCCTGCTGCGGAGTTGGCAGGTCTGAAATGGCGAGGGCCAACTGACGAAGCTTTTCCTGCTGATTCAATTCAGCCTCGGCAGGATCGTGGCGATGGTCGGTAAGGATGTCGCACCGTTCTTCGTGGATGAGCCCATCTCGCCGCTGTTGTTTCCGGAGCCAGTCTCGGCAAACGTTTTGGGCAATTCCCCGTAGCCAGCCACCGAAACTCATTTCATCCTGCAGCGAATGAATCGCACGGAATCCACGGAGCAGGGTTTCCTGGGTCGCATCTTCAGCGGCCTGCCTGTCCCGAATGTGCGCCCGGCAGGTTGCCAGGATTCGGATTGACCATTGCTGTATCAGCTGCGACTGAGCGGCCGGGTCACCATTTTTCGCGAGTCGCACGAGCGCAGCATCAGCATCTCCGCTGGTGGGCAGACTCGCCACATGCTGACTTGCAACCTCGGAACCCGAGTCCAAGTTGTCATCCTCCTCAACACTGAAGACGTTCCGGTCACCGCCTCAGACCGGACGATTCTGCACGTTTTCGGAAAACTTGTCGAATCTGTCCGGTCCAGTGCCTGAGTTCAGGCGACTTGAAAAGTGGGAGATCGGGCTCGAATTCACTCATCCAACAAGGCAGGAGTAGTCTCATGCAAATCACCACGACAAGGAATCAGAGTACGTTTTCGTATCTTCTGCTCATGCTGCTGATGGCGGGAAGCATTGTACCCGTCGCGTTCGCAGATGAAGCACCTGAGTCCGATGCTGTCGATGCTCCACTCGTCGTTCATGAATGGGGCACGTTTACGAGTTTCTCCGGCTCCAACGGAGTCAGACTCGAATTCCGCCCACTGACTCAGAATGACCTCCCCGGCTTCGTCAGCGGTGCATTCACAAGTCTATTCTCGAAACAGAGCCTTAGGGCCATTCAGCGGCTCGAAACTCCCGTCACCTACTTCTACACCGACGTCGAACGCGATGTCCGGGTCAGCGTCGACTTTCCGTCCGGCCTGCTAACGGAGTTCTATCCCCCGCCACGAATCATCAAACCGGAGTTTACGCCAGGAATTCAGGTTCCGACCAACACATCCGATGGCAAGACAACCGCCGGAGTTCCCATTCGCGAAGGCCATGCCGACTGGGGAAAGTTCCACCTCATTCCCGTGAATCAGCTTGCTCCCGGGATTCAGGACGAGAAGCTGGCGCTGAGAATTGCCAGTCACGTTGAGCGGACCATGGTGCCAGAGACCGACGGAAACCCGTATGGCTATGCCCGCATGACCGACTCAGCCATTGTGCAGGTACGCCACCCGGTCGGAACGCCGTTTCCTTCCACCAGTCAGCAGAACACTTTCACACTGGATCCTTCGACGCGGTTTGTCGCTGCGGGCGATTACTTTGAAAAGTTTCTGTTCTACCGTGGCGTTGGCCAATTCGACCTGCCGGTGTCCATGTCCTCAGAAAATGGGGAGACTTTTCATATTCAGAACGACGGTGACTTCCCGTTGACGGGTTTGTTTCTGGTGGAACATAAGAATGACAAGCGACGATTCACGGCTCTCTCCTCGCTGCCAGCCAACTCTACGGTCGACTTGAAGCTACCGCCAGCCCCCATCAAGAACGACACGCTGGTCTCTGAAATGGTGACGGCGCTTGTGCAGGCGGGATTGTATGAGAAGGAAGCCACATCCATGGTCAGAACCTGGAGTGGATCATGGTTCCACGAGGAAGGCACACGGCTCTTCTACATCATCCCCGATGAAGTCACCGACAAGCTCCTGCCGCTCCACGTTTCGCCCCAGCCGACGGAACAGGTACGAGTTATGGTTGGACGACTCGAATTCCTCGCTCCGGACGTCGAACGTCAGGTCGAAGACATGGTGACCCAAAGTTACAGCGACCGCGCTCTCGTCGAACTCGCCGCCAACGGCCGGGCCCCCCAATTTGAATTGACCACGGAAACGCTGACGCAACTTCAGCAGCTCGGCCGCTTCGCCGACCCCGCCCTCGTCCGCGTCGCCCAAATCACGGAATCCCCCGCCCTCCGTAGCCATGCCCAACTCATGCGGCGTGCACTGCAAAATACGGAAGCCGAGCAGTAGAAGTACTGAGTGCCACGGGCTGCTTGTCAGCCCGTGTTTCGACGTGCAGCGATGTTTTCGTTTTGGCCTGGGGTGAGTTTTCCGTTCGGCGTCGTGCTATTCCGTCTCAAAAAACAAAAAGCGAGTCCGGACTCTAATCGAGCATATCCAGTTGCCACGGCTTCAAGGATTTGGAAATGCGTTCCGTCGCTGGCCAGCTCATAGAACAGGAAAACCTTGAGTTGCCTGTTCAGTTGAGAACACATTTCCGACCTGAATTTCATCAGGCCACCGTAAGCGGATATGCTCAACCCCACCAAAGCAAGTTGCGCCCCAAGCACCACGTGTGCCACCGCTGACTGGCTCAGCAGTACCGGAAGCCGGAAGAAGTCATTGCGGTTCTGAACGACATCTCAAATGATTTAACCACAGAGTTCGCAGCGAGCGCGGAGAATGTTCACCCCCTCTGCGAACCACGGCGCTCTCTGCGGTGATTCAACCGCACTGCGACTTGGCTTTGTGGTAATTGGCGAACCACGTCAGCCGGACGACAAGCATACGCGATACGCACCGACCCGAAAGGACGAAGACTCAAACGCCGCGTGGCTGGGGTCAAGTTTCGGAATTGAACTCCAGCAACTCAGATGAAGTGATCAGCAACTTGCCCCCAGAGAGTTGACTTGGCCCCTCGTCCTGTCGGCAATCTGTCGTTCGAACCAAACTCAAAAACATCACCAACCCTGACAGCTTGACCACAGCCACCCGCCGTGCTGGCCCAAGTTCCAAAAGTTGTCAACTGGCACAGACATTCCTGTCTGTGAACTCAGACATTGGGTATGGACGATGTGGCACGCCCTGACGAAAGGAAGGGCGTGGTCATAAGTAGGTTCGCCACGCCCATCCCGTTGGTCTGAGCGTGCCACCCGACCCGCCATTGCTACGCAAGTCAAACTGGCGGCCTATCGATCCAGTCGACGTGCTCTCGCATTACCGCAAGAAAGGGTGACGGACGTTCCTCGAACGTGATGTACAGGCGAGTTCTTGCCCGCGTGAGGGCAGTGTAGACGAGGGCGCCATCGCGCCACCATTCGTCCTCATTACTTGCAATTCGTGGCAATTGAGACGTGGAAAGATTGGCTACAATAACGGTGTCAAACTCAAACCCCTTAACTGCGTTCATTCGAGAAACGACATTGTCCGTTTTGACTTGGGTACGTTCAGCAGTATGTTGCGGGTCCTCGTTTCTCAGCACGTTTGGCCAACGTAAGCGATTCTGAATCTTAACTCGCAATGCCTCGTCTTCAGTAACAATTGCGATTCGGTCACTCGGAAACTGGATTCGAAGTTCGCCAACAAGTTGCTCAAGTCGGTCAACGTGCCCCTCGTGCGACACACCAATTACCTGCGGTAACGCTCCTTCAAATCGCGAAAGTTTTGGATCCACTACCTCAACGTCGTCGTCAGTATCCACGCCGAAATGAATTGCGATTTCATGTGCTGCTCGCAGAATCTGTTGCGTACACCGATAAGTTTGGTCCAGTTTCCGCGATTTCCCTTGGAAGTTCATACCTGCTGCTCGGGTGTCATGGTGTTTTGCAAAGACTTTCTGCCGTAAATCCCCAGTCAGAAACAGCCGATTCTTCGATGGCTTATCCTGTAGGTATTTCATAACGATGCATAGTTCGACCGTTCCAAAATCCTGCTCTTCGTCGATCAGTACGAAATCCGCCGGAAATTCTCGTTGAATTCCTCTGACAGTGCGGCTGTTGTCAAAAAGGTGAGCCGCCGTCCCAGCCCAGGATTCGGGATCGCTCAAGCTGCCTTTTTCGAGCCATTCCTCCCAAGCTGCGAGCACTTCCAAGGCCCAAATTCGGTCGTCCTCTTGCATTGGTATTCTGCGGCATTTTCGCGGTAGCTTGAGATATTCGCTGCGACATTCATTTGGGACTGCTGATTGAATGTAGTGGATTTCTTCATAGAGATATGCTTTGCCGGCTTTCTCGCCCAATCTCTTGGAAAGGCCAAGCAATAGGTCAAGTCCCGCACGTTTGCACTTCATCAACTCGTTCTCAGCAAAGTCGGACCATGATTCAGAATTTGCGATTCCTTCCTTCGACTTTTTGTCATCGACCCGAAGTTGGGATTTCGTCAACTTGCCACTGTCGAGGAGAATTCGTGCAAGAAAATCATGGAACGATTGAATGTGAATGTTTTTCGCAGAACCTCCAGGCAACCGATGAAGTGAATCTTGAAGTTCTCCCGCCAGACTTCGGTTGATTGTAAATATGCGTACATTATGATTTGGATTCTCGCATGCAAGTCGAAGTGCGCGCTGCAACAGTACAATCGTCTTGCCTGAGCCAGCCGGCCCCACCAAACGGGCTTCGCCGTCATAGTCCCACGTGACCAGTTTCTCCTGTTCATTCGCCAGCACAAATCGGTCCAGATCTTCAATCTTGGGTCTGTGATCCGCTGCAAATCGTATGTGCTTGTCCAACAGTTTGTCGAAACGTGTCCACACTTTCGTGACGCGTTCCCGCAATCGCCTTAGGTCCTTCGCCAAGGCTGCGGCATTGGTTAATCGATCAGCTAATTCCGTTGGCTGTTCTTTTACAAACGATGCATGATTCGTCCAGATAATCCGTAATTCATTAACTTCCTTCTTCCATGCCTCAACTGTGGAAGGGCCGCAAGGTCGATTTTCAGCTTTCTGCAGCTCGACGAGTGCTTCCTTCCGTTTGATGAAATCGTCCCTCGCAGCTTCCATCTTGACGTCAAGTATTTCCAGCAGATTCTGAAGGAATTCGCGGTAGCCCTCAGTTAACTGTGTGAGCGCTTTGAAACGCTCGTCCGTGCCGAGCTGCTCTAAGAATGCCCGGACCTCCATTACGGTAGTTGGACGACTCGACGCTACAAGATCGGCATCCAGTATCTGCTGTTCATTATGGTCAAAGCCCATGCGGTTGGCCTCAGCTGTAAACTTGGTCGACGAGTTGGCTATGTTACTT
>JACKHO010000005.1 GCA_020638955.1 Planctomycetaceae bacterium
TGCTCCGCCGTCAAGTCGATCGAGCTACAATTCGTGTCGTCGAGAGACAAGCAGCACTGGATGCCCCTTCCCACATTCTCCGTTGACTTTCGAGATTTAGACACATCACCGATAGCATGGCTTCCAGTGATAGTGGTATTATCTGTCGCGTAGCCGGATTCGCAGTGCTCGTTCGGATTTTACCATGACCACCCAACCAGACTGGCGTTCCGCTGCGGATGCAGGGGAACAAAAATACTCATGGCGAAAGCCGCAGCCGTATGCGAATCCAACGAAGTCGCGTTGGAAGCGAATGCTGCGGTTGCTGGGGGCGTTTGTTGGGCTGGTAGTCACGCTGTACTTGATTTGGTTGATATTCAATTTTGTTGGTCGCAGCCAAATCGATATCGTCACGCTGGGAGTGTCGGGATTTGCCAGTGGCGAAATGCCAGACAATCCGTTTGCCGCCCGCGACATGACCTCGTTTAAGTCGCTGGAGGGGCTGGAAACGCTTTTTCAAAAAGTCAGCGTGCAGTCGCAGGACCTGAATAGTGAATCGGGGCGGATTGAAATCCTCGACCGGCACCGAAATGCAAGTTGTCTTATCCTGTACGTGAACTGCTGGTCAGACTTGAACGGCGATGAGTGGTGCCTTCTTGACCGAGGGTCGACACCGGAAGAATCTCGCCTAGTGCCGCTGTCGGTTCTTTGGGAGGAGTTGAGGTCGCTGCCTCCGCGACAACACAAGCTTGTGTTACTTGATATTTGTCGCGTTCAACCGAATTGGCGTCTGGGGACTCTCCCCGCAGTGATTGATGAACCAATCTTCCGTCAACTGCAGGACCATAATGTACCAAACTTGGTGGTGATGCTTTCCGATGCCATTTCGACTGGCAGTCAGGGTTCAGCGCGTCTGGGGAATGGGCAGTCGGCATTTGCCCATTTTGCATTGCAGGGACTGGCGCGACTGGCCGATGACAACCAGGATCGGCGGATTGATGTTCTGGAATTGTATAAGTTTGTGGAAGCAAACGTTCGTAACTGGTCGCAAGATTGCCGGGATGCAGAACGTCCTCAAACGCCCCTACTTATTCCTTCGCCGTCACAAATTGGTCTTCCCGAATTTCAATCGTTGAATTTCACGCTGCTCCATTTCACGGAATCGTCTGCACTGACTGCCATTGAAGCACCGACGGCAAGTCCTGATGTGAAAGTGCTCGAGAAGGCATTGCGACGCCGCGAGGCTCTGCAAACTCGTGAAGTATGGCAGCGTGCGCCCCTGCAATGGACGCGGCTGAATGACGGACTCCAGAGAGCGGAGACGCATTACCTTTCACGTAACGCAACAGAGTTTCGCAGAGTTTTGAGTAAAGAAGTCGATCCCCTACTAAACCAACTCGAAGATATTTCCGTTTCCCCCAGCGAATTATTCCCCGAGCGACTCGATGCATTTGTGCGAAACCTCTTGGCGGAACCGTTGGATGAGGTTTACGGTCGCGATGATCAGCGAAGTTCGAATTCGAAGGCGGAAGCGGCGACTGAGTCAGACCTTGAGTCGCCCACCAGAATTGCTCAGCGACATTTGCGTGACGAGTGCATTTCGCCGATTGACGATTCGGACCGGACGGCGCTGATTGACGAAGTCACTCGATTGAGACAACAGGCCGACTTGCTCTTTGGCAGCCGTATGGGAGCATTTGAGGTCATTGCGGTTGACCTGCCCGAGGTTGAGCAGGCATTGCGGGAAACAGAGAACTTAGTGCTGGCCCACGCCGAAGAATCGCAGATTCAGTCGCAGTATTCCCAGACCAGAGACATGTTGAATCGATTGGTTCGACGCGTCGAAATCCGGGCAAATGCTCTGAAGCTACGGGACGAAGCGGCCATGATGTTACCGCAACTGGCGAGTTGGGCGGCCTATCGACAGCGATCGCCAAAATCGGACGACTTGGTGCGTCAACACGTGCAGTCGTCGAAAGACGGAGTACTGGGAACGGTCCAAGAACTCAGTTCAGAAGCTGGAATGGAATTCTCCGAAGCACAGGACCAGCCGGAACAGCACGTCTTGGCATTGTTTATCCGCTTCCGGGAAATGCAAAAGTTGCTTGAAAATTCGGGCAGCGAGGACTCGCTACAGAAGTTGTCCGTTGATTTGGAGCAGAATGTTGCGGGCGTGAGAAAGCTGTTCACCGAAACAGCACGCAAACTCGAAGGGAAACTCGACACGAATATTCAGCGTTCGCATCGTCGGGAATACATTGACATCCTGCGAATTGACTGGATTCCGGCCTCTACAAGGCTGGCGTTATTGAATCGCCTCGAGAATGTCGAAAGTGAGTTAAACGTCGGCAGCAAGCTGCAAACGGGACTGCAAATCGAAAAGCAACCAACCAGGAGATTGCCTGCAGACGATTTGGACATCACGGCGAAAGATTGCATCTGGCAGACGTTCTGGATGATTCAGCATGCTTCGACAACTAATGAGGAATTGGACATTCGAGCCTGGTGCACACAGTGGTCGGACATCGCCATCGACTATGAAAGGCCAGCCAGACAAATTGCACAAGCCCATGAGTTGAGCGATAGGATTGTGTCGCAGTGGAGAAAAATCCGAGTGCAGGTTCAGGACCTGACCGGCAAAAGGGTGTCTGTTCAGCTTGACCATAGTAAGAAGCTGCGCAGGGCGGATGCTCTCACCCGGTTGATACCATCCCATGAAGCCGGAATTCTCATGAGAAGTCGTGTAACCCCCACGACTCAGTATGAACTGCTCTGCCTCATCCATCGATTGACTTATTTGTCGGGGCGCTGCGCCGAAGATTTCTGGGCGAACTGTGAATCAAATTCACAGCAACCGTGGTATGAACGCAGTTCGAAGCTTCTTAGCTCGGTTGCCAGTGAAATGCAGCGCGAGGAACTACCCAGTGCGGAGTGGGTGCTCCCGGAATTGAAAACCGTTGGTGCTAGACGCGAAGAGTTGGCACAGGCTGCGCTGCGTCCGGTCATTGGGAATGAAGATAAGCAAATTAATCTGCAATTTGTCAAATCCCAAATTGTACCTGTCGCGACTCAGTCGGGTGCCGCGCAGTTGCCGGAAGGGACCGCAATGCTGTGGCTGCGACAAGCCGCACAGGACATTCAGGTCACACCACTTACGCTATGTACTCCGGCAAACCGTCCACAAAGCGAGTTGCAGTTCACTTTACAGTTGCCGCGAAACAGTGGCGAAATTGATAACCTGGAAGTTCAGCCGGAGGTCCGTTTTCGGGGGCACAATTGGCGAGCAGACCGTCGATTGTTGGTCGATGCGAGACGAGACCAAGGTCGCTCAATTACATTCGACAACCTGACCGCTCCGGGAACGATTTCGGTAACGGGTTCGGACCGTCGCAAAGTCATGTTCCTGCTCGACTGTTCCTTTAGCATGAGTTTCCCATACAAGGCAACCACCCATGATAAGTTCTATGAGGCAACACAGACTCTCAGGCAGGTTTGGGCCACCATGGGGGAAGAAGATCAAGTCGGTCTGATGGCGTTTGGCAATCGAGTTGATGGTACTGACGAAAAGAAGATAAGCGGTTGGGAAACGGACTATGAGGTTGTCCAAGCCATGGCCGAATTAAATCTCGAGGTAGATGGCCGGGATCAGCGACAATTGCTCAATGACAAAATGACTGACTTGGCGGCAATTGGCTTGACACCAGCGGTAGGGGCAATGGCCAAAGCGCTCCGGGAGTTGCAAAAATTCACCGAGAGCGAACCTGGCGCGCTGGTGGTGGTGACCGACGGGGCCGCACAGGACGGCGGCATTGATCCAGAGAAGAGCAAATGGTCTGAGTTTGACCGACAACACAAGAACGAATTGGTGTATATCGTGGCCTATAATGTTGAACCGGACGAGAAGCCATTGCTCCAGAAGTACAAAGAGGAGGTAGCAAAGCGGAACAACATCATTTTCAAGGAAGCCCCTACGACCGAGGAACTAAAGCGGGAATTGGATGAAGCTCTGAAACCGCGTGAGTATTTTGTAATTGACAAGGGGGACAAAAGTCAGCGAGAAAAGGCTCGGCTAGGTACAGTAATCGAGCGACCAGCCGGTACCTATTCGGTGGAATTCGCTGGACGACAATTCGAGATTCCGCTGGGTGTCGGCCAGGATGCGGTGCTGGATGTCAGTTGGGATACTGGTGAAGTCCAACTCAAACGCACTCTGGAGTCGGGATTTCGCGAGTTCCAGGCAGCGAGCGGAGAATTTCCCGAGGGAGTTCCCAAGACGGCTGCCGTCAAGGATTTTGTACGACATGCCGATGGCTCTGCACATTTGACGGTCATTCTTGAACACGCCGATCCCGCCAAAGCTGTTTTGCAGCCAGAGGAAATGCATCTTGCAATCTTTCGAAATGGTGAGGCCGTCAGCACCGATTTGCAAATTAAACCTGCTGCAAAAGTCAGCGTGCCGGCTTACGAAGTGAAAATGTCTGAATGGCCGGAAGACCAAGGCGTCGAAGTCCATGCCGCTTGGAAAATGGAAAGGACAACGCCCGATTTGGTGTATACGCTCAAGGAATTGAAAGTGTTCGATGACCAGGCCATCGAAGCCCGACTCGGAGACAAGCCGGTCCGCATCTTTGCCCAACCGGAGAACAACAAGCTTCATATCCACGTGAAATATGATGATTCGGTGGAATTTCCGGAAATGAGCTACCCGATTTCGCTGGACCAGCTGCGGGTGGAAATTGGAGTACTCGACAGTTCAGGCAAACTCTTGCCCAATCGGGAACTCATCCGCCGCGTTGAAGTATTTGCCAACGAGAAATTGGTTGTTACTCACTTCGAGTCGTCATCAGGTAATCTGAATTCCGATTCACTCGGGGTCGCGATTACGAGCCCAGAGGCGCTACTGCACAATGCGTACATGACAATTGAGGGTATCAAGGTGCATGATTTTGATCGCGTAGAGTAACGTCGAGAATTCGTGGTGTACTGCCACGTAACAGTTGGACGCTCAAAAACACGATTCCTTGAATTCCTTGCAACCAAGATGACTTTTGAGCGATAATTAATTCTCTCCTCTCCTGAGTTGTCTCGACCGTTCGAGGTGGAAGTGGTGCCTCTCCGCAATTGGAGTCTCCAGGCGTCACTTCCGTTGCGGGCATCCGGCAATCCGGAGTGTCAGTGATGTCTTGGCGCATTGCTTTATGGGAGCCAAAAATGCAGCAGGCCGAGTGAGTGAAATGCCACCAGCAGCCCGTATTCTTGACATGGTTTCGCATCCTCTCCCGCCGATGCTAACGCCGGGACCAGGGGCGTTTACGGTGCTAATAGGCAAAAAGCCAGCCTGGCGGGGCGTGCCAGCGGCAGTAGCGGGTGCACTCAGTGCTGCAAAGACAATTTCGGACACGGCAATTAAGACTGCCGAGGCTGCCACGCTTGCTGCGGCCGGTACTCCAGGCGCACCGGCCGCGAAGCTGGCGGAAGAAGCTGCCAAGGCCTCGGCGGCCGCTTCCATGGGAGCGGCGATTTCCAGTGCGGCGGGCATGTCCGACATTCATGCATGTACCACTCCATTGCCAATTCCTCCGCATGGCCCGGGAGTCGTCATCGATGGCAGTCCGACGGTACTTATCAACAACTTGCCGGCCTGTCGGCAGGGTGACACCATTCTGGAGGCTGTCGGGCCGCCGAACAAAATCAGTATGGGCTGCTTCAATGTGTTCATCGGTTCGTCGGGAGGTGGTGGTGGGGGAGGCGGCGGCGCGGCGGCCGGAGCTGCTGCGCCAGGTGGCTTGGGTTCAATTGGCAAGTTGCCTGTCACAAAGCTGCCCAATGGCGACATTCAGGTTGGTAAGGCAATTACCATTACGGGCGACGATGCCTTCAAGCAGAAAACGCTTGCGCATTTGGGACAAATTGCCGCGACAGATAATGGCAACGACCTGCTACAGGCAATCGATTCCTCTGGGAAACAGCTAACTATTCAGGAGTCGGGCGATGGAACCAACTCGACAAGCGCCAACCCTGCGACCGCGTATCGCAATGCCGATGGCACCGCCGGTTCCGGCAGCGACAGTACAGTCGATTACAATCCTGACCGTACGACACTGCGCGATCCGGGAGAGGCCTCCACTGCAGACAACGCTTGGAAAGACCGACCCCCGGCTGTCGGGTTGGCCCATGAACTTGTCCATGTCTACCAGGCCGCAAACGGTGAATGGGATAGCGCCACAGCAGACAACGACGGACTTGTCGATCCGGCTGATCCTTCAAAAAAGGCTCAAGAAACAATCGACGAACTGCAGGCCGCCGGCATTCCTCCACACGACACTTACCCATACACTGAAAACAAAATTCGCGACCAATGGTCCCCCAAACAGCCTCAGCGACCGTATTATTGAGAAGTGCGATATGTTGGTGTTTTGGAGGGGGGGCCCAAAGGGGGACGGAAATCAATTGTTGCCATGCCGGTTTGGAGACACGAGATAGGCCATTTCAAAGCCGGGTGGCGCATTTATTTTTGTCTGTGATTTCCCTGAACGGAAATGACGGTCATCCAGGTTTTGAAATTGCGACTGGTCGGAGTTGTGTCGCAAGAAGCAAGTTTTTCACTGGCAAGTCGAGGTCATTGGTTACTGCTACAAACTCGACTGTTAACACGCAGGTTCAATTCCATCAGAGTATTAACACATGAGGCCTGGTGTGAGGTATCTGTTCCTTATCGTCCTCATGGGAGGAATTTCTCAAATGACATCATCCGAGACGACTGCCGAACCGCGGACCGGACATTTCAGCGTTGACAATTCCCAATGCCGTATGGTTGGCAGGGTCGACCGTATCGACGATGCCGCATTGAAAATCGAATACTCGCTGGCAAATCAAAGTGGCCTCCATGCGTTTGTGTTTCACGGAGTCTCGCGCGGGCCTGAAGCTGAGTTCGATCCCAACCTGACATATGTCATTCCAGTGAATCGAGAAATCGAACTTGCAAAGAAAATGCTGCCCGTGCCCAAAGGGTTAAGGGTGGAACGGCCGGTGATTCCTCTCTGTATTCGAATTGAACCGGGCGAGTCGTTCTCCGATTCCATTCAAATTCCCATGCCCTTGGTTCCTTGGTCACACTATTCGACAGGACAATCCGACGACATTGCGAAGCAGAATGAAATGAGTGAGCGGGTCAACGCGCATTTTGTTCTTGGGTTCTTCCTCGCTCCGACAGAAAGCGTCCAACTGGCGACCCCCATTCAACTCGCCGATCGCGAATACTGGAGTTTCAAGACATTCGACCCGCAAAAACAGTTGTTTTTCAGGGTTGGGCCCATTGCGGATGTGCCGGTCAGGTTCAAATGAGTGTTGCTATCGAATTGCGGTGAGTCATTCAGGGCGGTCTTCAGTATCTAAGCAGACGCAATACCCGATCCGGCCAGCCACTACTCGGCTTTGGTCACTCAATGCTTATAGCCCGCCAATGTGTTGTGGGTGCTTCCACGTAGGTGACTTGTAGAACCTTGATTACCCCTGCTGCTGGTCTTCGGTATCCTTCTGCAAGTCTTCGATCCCCACCAGTCGAAACATGCTTGACCGCGCGGCCTCATCTTCCAGCACTTCCCGAAACAATTCAACAGGCTTGAGATTTCCCCACCGCACAATTCGTCGAATTTGTGAGGGAAGTATACTTTGTGGCTCTGTGGCTTCAAAGAATTCTGCGATTCGATTCAACTGGCTAAAGGCTTCATTTCGACTTCCCAAGTCACCCTGGGCAGCGACCGCCGCAGCGACATTTGAGACGCCGGTTTGAGTGTTAGAATCATCTGAGGAATTTGCTTGTGCTGCGGAAGATGTTGATTTCAGACGATGCCCGGCCAATGCGATAATCGCCGATTCAAGCCCATCAAGCACCTCACGTATTCTCGAGAAGGAGATCAATCTTTCTCCGCTTGCCTGAAAAACGCTCTCGTTGGCCTCGATAATGCGTTCACGGCACGAAGTAATGGAACCAAGTGAGTCGTGAAAGAATTGAGTTGGCGTTTCCTCTGCGGAATGTTTCACGTCTTCCAGCGAGGCTTCCCCTCGGCTGTTTGCTGCCTCTTTCTCATCTTGAGACTTCGACTCCAGCGTCTGGGCATTGAGGTATTCCCAGAGTTCGAATTGGTGCTTCGTGCCAGCGGTCACGAGCTGCATCCGGAGTGGTTGTTCCAAGACCTTGCCATCAAGCTGGGCCATTGGATTGACGATGTCCTGAAATCCGCCATCGGCAGAATGGGGCAGCAGTTGGTCACCGAAAGCGTTCAGCAATCGACCGAAAAGCTCGATTGCATCTGCCATACCGGAAAGCCCTGATGTTCGCAGCCGTGCTTCCGTCAGGAAGGCAACATACCGAATGTCCTTCGATGAAGTTGCAATGGCTTCCAGACACAGATCCTCCAGTTTTCGCCAAAGCGGATCTGCGGGCGAAGATCGAGAGTCTTCTAAGGATTTGGCTTCACGTCGGGCATCGCGAATCAACCAGAATTCGTTCGATGTTTCGTCGGCCTCCTGATCGATCCCGCAGGGAAATTCAGGAGATACAGGAGCCAGCAGGGCATCAAAGTTTAGGGACGCCATGAATTTCACCCAGAAGAGATTAACGCTTTTGGAGTGTACGGCGTGGTCGTCTCAAGCGGCTGCGAAAATGCGACTGTGAATGTTCATTTTGGGAAACATGGTCGCGATGAGAGCGATTGTACCTGCTCTACTGGTCACTCCGACTCACATAACTGATCTGCGAAGCGTTTCAGAATGCGGGCGTGTGTTCTGCTGGCCCAAGACTTGCTATATCCCATTTGTTCAGCAGCGTCTTTGAGTGACATGCCGTCAAAATAGGTTGAAGTCATGAGTCGCCGCTCGACATCATCCAGGCGATCAATCATTTGGCGAATACGGACGCTCATTTCCTTTGTGGAAGCGTCATCCAGCGGATCTGCCGGGCCCCCCATTTGGTCGGGATCATTTGCGAACTGGCAAAATAGATAAATGACTCCCAACTGAGTCGCCGATTGTGTCGCGGCTTCCAGATCGTTGTTGTTGGAGTGGGGCTGGGGGGTGGATAGCAAATCGGTGGCTCGGGCTTCGTAGCGCCCTCGCGCATAGTCGATTTTCTGGAACCAGCTCATCTTCGACAGGCCATCGAGAATCGCACCTCGAATTCGCAGGTAGGCAAAGGTCGTAAACTGGTTTCCGCGCTGTGGATCGAACTGGTTGGCAGCTTCCACGAGTCCCAACTGACCATATGAAACCAAGTCATCAAGCTCGACGGACGTCGCGCTGATTTTTCGATGGATTTTCCAGGCGATTGACCGCACAAGCCCTTGGCAGCTCATTACCAATTGCTGCGTACTGGAACTGGTCGCTCGCGGAGCTACGGTGGGCATGAGATGGTCTCCCAAATGCGTTGCAGACGTGCGAGAGAAATAGGATCGTCATGAAGGCTTCGGCTCACCTGATCGATTAAACTATTGAACAGCCGGTCTGGGATTCGAGGAAATCCTGCATCGATAAGCAGTGCGGCGACGCATTCACGACCAATCGAATGAGGCAAATAAGTCATTTCCGAATAGCGTCTACCGACCGCCAGCAATGCTGGACCGGGCTTGAATTGATCACCAATTGCCTGCCGAGCGACCTTGGTAACCTGCTTCTCATTGGCCGATGTACCCCAACCAACGGGATCTTGGGCGGCGGAAGCGTGTTGTTCTGACATGATCAGGTCTCCGACATGCTCGGGGGACGCGGAGTTATTCGGCGGTGAGATTCTTGCTGCCAAGCCCAAGACGTAGCTGCTCCAAAGCGCGCGGCACATGAAAATCGGGAAAGCCGACTCGTCGTTTGAGAATGGAGTCTTGCATTTGCTGCTTGAGTCGCACAAGGACCTGTGCCTCGGGAAGTTCACGCTGCAATTCACTCAAGACCGATTCACTTTGTTCCTCGTCCCGTACGAATCGAAACACTCCGAGATAGGGATCTGCGACCGGCCAAGGATTGTTCTTTGAATCGTTCGCATCCAAATCGAGAACCAGCAAATGAGCTCCTCCCATTTCAGCAAATCGTTCCCGAATTTCACGACTTGTCAGCAGAGTTTCAACCCGAGCTTGTTCATCATCAATTCGTGAACTCGCTGCAGTGTAGAGTCCAAACTGTCGTTCCCCCTGATCGTCGGGAAAGACCTGCTCGTGTCCGCGATAATACATGAGCACGACTGGGCTAATTTTGGCAGTCTCTTGACGTTGAGAAATGGCCAGTCTGAGTGCTGACAACCGACCTTTGATGTCTCGGAGTTCGAGCATTTCTCCGTACATGACGTGCTCAAAATTGATCACCTGAAATGTGTCCGAAATTAGCCGTCCCTTACGTTCATACGCCAGTACCGCTTCCTGCAGACGATTCTGCAGTTCCGTCGTACGAGTTTTCGAGTCGTCTTCCGGTGAGGTTGCATCTAAGATGACGACAAACAGCTCCTGTTCGACTGAAGGTTCGAGGCAATCTACAGTGAACGAGCGACGCAAGTTTGTGGCTGATTTTATCCCTTGGGCAAACTCCAATTCGATGGTGTTGCCCTGCGGGCGGGTCAGCGTTACGAAAGCCTTTAGTCGGTGAGCCGCGCCGTCCCGGTCGGACGTAAGAGGTGCACTTGCCTGAAGAAAGCCGTTGACCCATACCTGCACGCGATTCTTTGCGCCGACTGAATCGGCATCGAGTTCAAGAATGACATCCAGTTCCTGTTGTGATGTGTCCACGCTGCCCAGGTAGCGGTCTTCGCGACTAAAATCGATTGTCTGCGTCGGTTTGGAGGCGAAATACATACTTCCCAAAGATACGGGCTTCGGAACGAATGTGACAATTTGCTGCTCTGTGGTCGTGCCAGATTGATTTTCGGCGACAACAAAAATCGTGTTGACACCAGGTTGCAGGAACATCAGGTTTCTTTCAGCGAGCACTTCGATGTATCCATCGCGCTGTACCCATTCATTTTCCAGGATGGGCTGAAGTTTGCCCAAGGCGAGACCCACCTCCAGGCGAGCAAGTTGGCTTTCTGACAGAATTCGCAGGCCAACTGGAACTCTTTGATGACTGGTTTCGGTGACAACATCGAAATCTATTTCGGGAAGTTTACCACGCAACTGCGGTACATCGACGTTGACACTCGAGGGAGCAACGAGGACACGTTCGTCACTTTCCATCCAAATCTGGACTTCGTTGTTCGTACCCGGCTGCCCCGGAACCAGCAAATCGACGCGATTCCCGTCTATTTTTACGCGATTAGAAAGCGGTACAAGTTCTCCATTGACACTGGCGCGAAACAGTCCGGGCTCAATGGGAAAACTGGCCGATGGCGAAACCTCGAAGGATGTCTGCACGATAGCCTGTTCTGGCGTTGGATTGACTGCCACGAGCTTGGAGATTTCCGGTGGAGATACTCGCTCCACAGAAACAGCCGCAGTCAGCTGCTCAGAGCCCCACTGGTTAGAAACGCGAAATTGGACACGGTGGCGTCCTTGAGGCGGTACCCAGCGCGCGGATAACTGCTGATCGTTTCGTTGAAGTTCCACCTCGGGAACAGGAGTTCCATCAACCAACATTTGGGCTAAGTACGGATAAATACCGTCGACCGTAGTCTGAAGAGGGCAAGCGAGCTGCAACTCCGACTCATGGATGCCGTCTACAATGGTACCATTAAGCCACTGGTCGGCGTATTCATCATTAAGGGCAGTCCGCGATACGGTCAACAGACCAATGTTTGGGACCGCAGGCTGAAAGCGGACATCGATTGATTCCAACAGTTTCTTCTCATTGCCGTTGAACGCGAGAATTTCGATATGGTTTGCGCCAGGATTCAATTTCAAATCGGCAATCCAAAAGTCATCGGAGTGCCGCATTTCCAGCAGTTGATCGTTCAACTGATACGAGCATTTGATTTCTTGAGAGGACTCCACCTTTACCGCGAGATTCCACAGGGCCTCATCAACGACGGGCTGAGCGCGAAGTTGTTCGCGTGACAAACCAGCTTGGGAATTGGCGCTACGTAGCGATACCTGCTGAACATTGGCCTGTAAAGCCGGCCGATTGAGTTCAGTGCGAATGAGAGGAAATGTCAGCCGCGAACGTTCCACGTTTTCGAAACGTAGAAGCGGGTCTTGGTTCTCGGCAGTCACTTCAATTTGGTTGAAGCCAATGGCCAGATTAATTTGGGCTTCGAGATTATGCTCACCGGGGACAACGTCCCAGTGGACAATTTCTGGTTTCTCTTCGTTGCCTTTCGTGCTTACAGAAACGCCAACCCGGCAGGCAACGTCACATTGAATTTGAAGTGGAATCGTGACGACGGGTTGCTGTGTGACATCGGCCACTTGTCCAATTTTAATGTTGGGCGCTGGAGGCTGAAATCGAATGTCCGTCGAGACCCCCCAGTTTGGGTGTGGCTTTCCATCGATCACGGGTTCTGCAGCGAGCAGGAAAAATCCGCTAGACCAAGCGATGTCGTTCAGTAAAAAGACCCACTCAGATTTTGAGCCCGATTCAGCAATACCCTCCCGGACCACCTGATGGGTGGAATCCATAAGAGAGTAGCGGACTTGTTCAATACGCTCAGTTGGAAAGTCCTCAATCCGGACAACGACCTTTGAGAGATCGCTTCGGTGTCGAGCAAAGACATAGCCCCGATCGCCTGGTTCCATCACTTGATGATCTGACTTGAGCAGGAGCATTGAAACTGTGGGGGGATTTGGAATAGGCCGAGGCGGAAGCTTACCGGTTTCCAACAGCGGCAGTAGAAAATCGCCACGGCTGAACTCCTCATCGTACTGCTGCAAGTGCGACATTTGGGCCGGGCGCTTGGGATCACCTGTGTTGAAGTGCCATTGCAGCCAGCTCTCAATTCCATCTCCACGATGGGCGTATGCGCCTGAGGGATGCCAAGCGAGCCAGTCCCAGTCCTCGTCGCTCCGCCGAAAAGCAATTGCCAACAGTTCCCGCTCCCATTTGACGGCCGTTCCGAGTTCGACTACCTGCGGTCCTCGCTGCGTCGTCAACGTGACTTTGGTTCCGGGCGTTTGCTTCGCTGCCCAGAAGTAGCAGTCCTGCGGTGAAGTGACTTCCCGAGAGCCCGTTCCAAAATCAATTTCGCTGATAATGTCTCCGCTCTTCAAGGTGTCGGCGGAACGTGTGACCCGCACACGGCCGGGACTATCTTGAGACAGACGCAGTCCGTGTTGAAATGCCCCTTTCAGGTCCGCTGCCTGTGCCTCGCCCAACCACCAAAGTCGCACTGTTCCATCAGTCGATGTGGTTGCCATCAATTTCTGATTGGTACTGACGCTTAGGTCGAGAATTCTTCCGGAGTGTGCTGAGTATTTGCGATATAGCTTGCCCGAAGTCAGGTCGTGCAACTCCAGATACGGCTGGGCCAAATGGTTGTATGCCACAACCAGAACGGGGCGATTCCCTATCAGAATTCCCTTCGCCTCATATCCCGGCTCAATTGGGACAAATTTGTTCCCTGGGTTCGGAATGGTCACCTGGTAACTTTTGCCAGATACCTCGGTTTTGATTTGCAGGTTGCCATCAGCATCCACATTGCCGCTGGCATTGTCGGACAATTCGAAATCTTTGGGGTTGTCTTCTACCGTTTTCAGCGTTTGCGTTTTGATGTCGAGCAGAAGATCGACCTCTCTCGCCCCACCAAGCCTCAACCCCAAATCCCCGTCGTTCCCCACAAACTTAACGTGCGTAAACGCAAACGATTCACTGCGAATAGAACGCGTTTCACCTTTGGTTTGAACACGAATTGCATTGTCTTGTGGGTTACACCAAGCGAGGGACTCCGCTGCAATTGCGATTGGCAGGTCGATGTTTGCAACAGCAAATGAGTCGCCGGAGACTAAGTGGGAATTTTCAAGTCGCCACGGAGTTAAGACTGACTTTCCTGAATCCCAATTCCTTACAACCGCTGCGCCAGTCAATTTGCCATCATTGGAAACCAATTTCATGGCCATGGGGATTTGCTTCACGCCGAACTGATGCACCAGTTGCGATCCAGCCTCAGCACCGCCCGATTTCGTGCCCCCCGGTAGGCGACGGATTTCACCCTGACCATTACTTAAGTCCGCACATGCGAACAGTAGGTCGTTCTCTTGCACTGGATCGACGTCGACGTCAAAGACCATTCGAGAGGAGTCGAGCAATTCAACAGTTTGCTTTTGAATGTCCCAAATGCGAAGTCCAAATTCTCGTTTGGCGTCGGCCCAGGCGATTCCAACCATTGGTTGCTCGGCGTCGCCAAACACGCAGACTCCCGGCGAGGTGAGCAATCCATCCCATGCCGGTAGCGACTTCGTTTGCTGGCCGACGAGATAAGAATTGAGCCGTCCCATTTCCCTTTGCTGTGGAACGTCCCACGCAATGAGTTCCATTTGGAACTCGCCGAGACTCGCGTCCCATACTTCGGCCACGGAAACCAAAACGGGGTCGCCAGAGTCCGGGAAGTGCAAGGAGATAATGCCGCCTTGGTGGCCGCGCAGTAAGCTAACGCGGCCCGTTGGCTTATGAAAAAGATAGATTGTCCCCTCATCGAGTCGTTGCTCGACGGAGAGGTATGCGACATCCTGGTCGAATCCCGACTCCTGGCTCCCGGCGACGCCACGTTTGGTTCCGCGTCCCCCGACTGCAATCCAGTCACCATCGGGGGAGACAACTAGGGCCTGAATTGCCCCATCAAGTCCGCCACCAATCGGAATGGTCAGAAATCCATCTTCAACCAATTCCCACTGGTTCCCGACCAAGTCCCAGCGGCAGACTACTTTGTCCCAACCGCCGGCGTAAAGCGTCTGGCCACCATTAGCAAAGGCAATTGCCTGGACCAGTGTCGCCGGACCATGGGGAATGATTCTTGGGATTGGAGATTGCGAACCAGGCGCAGAACCTTGTGGATCAGCAGCGAGTGCCGACGACACAACCAGCCACGCAACCAAGAGAGCAGGAACTTTGAGAGTCGAGCCCTGAGTCATGAAAGTCACCTCGAACTTCGAGAAACCAAACCCCAACTTGAGTCTATTTCCCGTTGGGACCGCAATTGGCAGACAGTTTCAACATCGTTGGGAACTTAGTGACAATGTACCGCATTGAGAACTTGTTTTCAAATCGACCAAAAGTTCGGCCCGATTTGTAGATAGGACGTTGGCGGGTCGCGTTTCAATGAGTGGAACGGTCGCTGATCGCCTCAATTGCACATTTGCTTCGAAAGGTCGCGTCATGTTTTGGAGATTGAACCAAACATATTTCGCAGCAGCATTGACTACAACGTTCATGCTGCTGGTGCCCGCACAGTCTGCTAATGCCCAGACGCAGGAACTCTCCCCTGCCTTTGAGCAGCCGAATATTGCCAACACGTTGCGGGATTACCTGTCCGGTCGCCCGCTCGCCGAGAAGTTGCGAATCCGCCGTACGGATGAACTTCTGCGTCCTCCGTTTGCCTCGAAGCCAACTGACAGTGTAAAGGGACTTGCCGCCAAAATTCGGGCGGAAGAACTGGACGTATGTAACCGAGTGAAGGCTGCCGAGTATCTTGGAACAGTCGATTGCAAAGCCTATCCCGAAGCTCAGGAAATGCTGATCGATACTCTTCACAACGACAAATACGAACTCGTGCGTCTCGCCGCCGCTCGTGCCTTGGGAGTCATGCTGTCCTGTCGACCACAGGAAGCGAAGATCATGATGTGTGATCCTAACTACCAGCCGACCGCAGACTGCCCGATGAAACCACATGGCCGTTATCAGGCTCCTTGGGAGAAATCGAACAAGCGTTTCGTTTCCGGGCTCGATGCTTGTCCAGGTTGCTGCAATGCAGACGTCCTGAATGCTCTCGCCAAGACGGCCTACGAATCGAATGAGGACGGTTGCTGCTTTGAACCTTCGGCTCGCGTCCGGCAAATGGCCGCTTGGGCGATGTCTCAGTGTGGTGTTTGCTGCCGGGAGCAGGCAGAACAAATCATTCACGAGAAAAAGACCGAGGATAAAGAGGAAGAAAAGAAGGGCGAGGTCGATCCCAATAAGTCTAAGGAAGTTGACCCGACCAGAGCCGATGAGAATGATGGTAAGGAGGGAAGTTCCAATGGCGAAAGCACGAGCACCCCAAGGCCGTTCCTTTTCCCACCAGCTGCCGCAATGGTCCCGCCTTCGCCTGCTGGCACCGCAACACCGCTTGCTGCTCTGAAGCACTACTGTGTTGTTAGCTTGCACGCTCAGAAATTCGTGCCCGCGAATCCATCGTTCTCTAGCGTTTTCGAAGGACGTCTTTACTACTTCGCCTCAGAGGAAGCAAAAGCTGCATTTGATGCTCAGCCACAGCGGTATTCGGTCGCTCACTCAGGCAGTGACCCCATTGTTCTCCAGGAAACTGGAGAATCGGTTGAAGGGAAATACTTGCGGATGTCCAACGGTCGCCTTTACCTGTTCACTTCAGAAGAGAATTGGTTGACCTACGTTGAACGCGTCGAAAGCCGCGTTTCCCAAACAGCCGCATTTGTTCCTCCGCTGCCAGAGTAGCAAGCTGCCCGTTTTGCGATGCTCGCTGCTGCATCGCGTCTTCTGGCTTTTTGTTTTGAAAGTGCGACAGGATGCTATGTCCTGTCGCACTTTGCTTTTGTATCCCCTCATGAATCAGTTCCACATGACACCCCAAGGAAGACTTTATCGACGCGCCCATTAAGGTGGTCCAGTAAGGTCCAATTTACGGTCGACTGCCGAGTCATCAGTAGTCACCAGGGCATTCGAGCAGCAAGATGGCGCAGCGGTACTACCACTTGCACGATGACGAGTCTCGCCGCCAAATGGCTAGGCTCGCCCGCCATGGATGCACCGAGTAAGGAAAGGAATGGTTGCTTGTTCACAACCAACCAGTGCACGATAAATTGTGCGCACCCGATTTTGATCAGGAGGCACCAGCCCAACGATGCCTGAGGTAACCGACTCTACGCCGAATAACACATCTTCGGCACAACTCTGTTGTGCCAAAAAGCCCCAAGCGTAAGGTTTTTATCCTAGAGGGCTTGCGCCAACCACGTGTCACTAAGCGGAGAGGGGGGGATTCGAACCCCCGGTCCCGTTTCCAGGACACAGCATTTCCAGTGCTGCACAATCGGCCACTCTGCCACCTCTCCAACACCTTACTGCGTAAGGTTTTGCTTGACTCACTGCATCTTAGTGAAATGATTGACGACAACCAATGCGACAACCGTTTCCACATGTTGACAGGAGTTGGCAATGCCGATCAGCAACCGAAAACAGCGAAAACCCTACCCAGATTTTCCACTCACAGCCCACCGAAATGGGCAATGGTGCAAAAAAATCAGGGGGAAACTCCACTACTTCGGCACGGACGCTGACGCGGCGCTGCGGCAGTATCTCAATCAACGAGATGACTTGCAAGCCGGACGACAACCTCGAACGACAACCGGCGCCGCTCTCAGGGACTTGGTAAACCATTACCTAACCGCAGCTAGCCGTAGACGGGACGCTGGCGAACTCTCAGCCCTTTCGTTTCGTGACTACAAATGGACTGCTGAACAGATGATTGGTGAATTTGGTGCGACTGTGGACCCCGAGCAGATTCGCCCTTTGGAGTTTGGTCGATTCCGCACGAAGTTGGCTAAGAAATATGCATCTTCTCGTGTCGCGAAGACAGTTACCGTTTGCCGGATGATCTTTCGTTGGGGCTATGAAAGTGAAATCTTGGACAAATTGCCGAGATTTGGACCAGACTTCAAAGCGACAACAAAGCGGGCACAAAGGATATCCAAGGCTGCCAATGGTCCCAAGTTTCTGGCCAATCAAACCATTCAGAAACTGTTGGAGCATGCCGATCCGAACTTCAAGACTATGATTCTTCTTGGAATCAACGCTGGATTTGGCAACACGGACATCGCGAATCTCAAACAAAGCATGCTCTCCCTTGATGACGGATGGGTTCTGTTCCCTCGTCCGAAGACTGGAGTCGAACGAAAGGTGCCGCTATGGAATGAAACTGTCTCCGCTCTTCGAGAGACCATTTCCAAAAGACCTGATCCTGTTGCACCCGAATTGCACGAAGACAAAGTGTTCTTGACGTCACGCGGACGCCCACTTGTTGTTGTCAGAAGTGACGGTGGCCGCATCGATAAGATTACAATTCGATTTCGCAAGCTGCTCAAACGATGCGATGCCTATCGTCGCCAAATGGGGTTCTATTGGCTGCGGCATTCATTTCAGACAGTTGCCGACGAGGCAAGAGACCCTGTTGCCACTTCATCGATCATGGGGCACGTGGACGCCTCAATGGCAGGGCAGTACCGCGAGGCGATCAGCGACAAACGTTTGCGGCGAGTCACCGACCACGTTCACGATTGGCTATTCGAGAAGTCGCAATAGAACGGCCCACGGGATTTCTAATCTCGCGGGCACAAACCGGTAAACGGCTGATTGACAGTGTTTTTCCTTGTGAGGTAAGCACCGGTCGGCTTTGGAAACCCTCTATTTTCCCCGGAAAACCCTGCTTGCAGGTGTAGCCAACACCCGCTTTGGTCCTCTCAGTGACCATGTTAAAGCGAAAAAAGTGGTCGTACTCCAGGATGGAGTACGACCACTTTGGGAACTGGGTTGAATTGGGCGTTTAGATGGCAATCAACCTTCGGCTGGCAAGGTGTAGGATGTGTGGTTGGTTGAAACTCTGAGCCATCTCAATGGCCGGTTCCAGGTCGGGTACAACGAAAGCGATGTCGACAATCCATTTTCCTTGCCAGGGCCAGCAGGCAAGAAAAGGTTCGAATTTCTTTTCCTTGATTCCCTGACACACCAATTCGTGAGTCCGCTGAAAGACTTGGTCACACATTTGAGCCGTGGGCAAGTCATAACGAGTTTGACGGAACTTGCACATCGATACCAAGTAGGCATCTGCGTCGATGGGCAATTCGTCGCGAGTGCCGACTGAAATCATCGAGCCATTGCCATCCTTGGCTTTATCGATGGTTTCTTGCCGCACGAAACCAGTACGCACCTGCCATATGGCCTTTCTGTAGTTGCGACGTACTTTGTCTTGCGAAACGGCGAGATTCTGATTGTCGATAATCCGTGCGAAGCTTTCGCCGTCAGCACGAGCCAACACTAACGCCAGTTTGTCTTCGTCGCCATCCAAATGCTCGTGGATCTGTCGACGTGTCATTTCTTGTCGTTGACGGTCAGCTTCAGTGACTTCGGAACCGTGCTGACATTGTTTCAATTGTTGCTTGATCGAAGCGATTTGAAACGCAGCGTCGGAAAGCAGTTTTGGGCGGGGCATGATTGTCCTCCCATTGATGGGGGTAAATTCGGGAAAGAAAAGAAAGAAGACCCGCGACGACGATGGTCGCCGCAGGTTGAATTGGGCCGAGCTTATCGGCGATCTGAGAACCCAGGCGGAATCTCACCGAGACTGCTTTTGAGCGTCGCGAGGTACAGGTACAACTCGTCAATCGGATCGTCGAAATCTCCAGCGACACAATGGTCAGGCGGCTTTACGCCTTTGCCACCACCCGCAGCCTGAAGCTGCGGGTGTTCAGGAAACTCGATCGTCGAATCATCGGGCTGTTTTACTGTGACGAAGCGACGGCTGTCGGGAACGCCACGTTCAGTGTGGCGTCGTGCAGGAAGCGTTTTCATTTGCAACTCCTTCGGAAGGGGATTAAGGCAGATTAGTTCCGAAGGCGCAAGGCAAAACCTTTGCCGAGCCACAGTTCAACTGGCATTCTGCTACACGGTTGATGTCTGCTTCTTCGGAGGACTCACAGGCATCAGCAAGGACGGCAACTGGTGGTTCAGTTGTCGTCCGCCTTCGCGACGACGGACGGCCATTGATTGATGCCTCAACGAACTACAGAAATAGCCAACGCAATTTCAGCCGGGAAGAAACTTTGGCGTCAAAATCTCACCACAGTTGACCATCGTGGCCCAGGTCGGTTTAGGCTGTCATTTCGCAAGCGTTTTCACAAAGATAGTCGCAGAGATTTACAACGAACTATGTTGAACTATGGGGAATCTCAGGCCATGCCAATGGGCCATTTGAAACTGTTTTTTGCTCCGATCCAAGAAATCTGGCGTCAATTCCAGACGGATGACGTCCATTCTCATTTGATCTGGCGCGGCTCGCATTTTGAACATCCCCAACTGGTGAACACGTTAGTGCCATATCGCTCGTCGCAAAGTCGCAACGAAGAAGGGGCTCTTGGCATGGCTGAATTCCTCCTGGATGTCATGCTTACGCGGGCTGACAACGAGGAGATTTCCTGCCGTGGATTGTCGAACTTGATTCCACGGAAGACGAGAGGCAAGCAGCACCAGCTTTCTAGCTGGGCCAAGAAGATGTTCGGCGAACGTCAGATCGACAAGACAGGTCAGGAGTACTTCGCTGAGTCACTGTTTTCTGTCCGAAATCCACCGACACAAGGGCTGGTTGCTAAGCTGAATAGCACGACCGAATTCAACACCTCGTGCATTACAGTTTTCGAAGAGTATTCAACTGATGATATTCGAGTGGTCGCGGACCATCGGAGAATTCAGTGGATTTACCAAGCGTATAAGGCTGCTCTTGATGGCAAAGAACCACCACCTCCACCACAACCGCCGCTCGACGAAATCATCGAGGCGTACTGCAAGCCAATTCGGGAAGCATGGAGGTCACCGGAGCGAATTGACAACGACCTACACAAATTGCGGTACTACGTTGAGCCGCACTTTGAAATTGCTGATTCGGAAACGAAGGCTGCCGACAGTGATGACCAACGCCGCTACACGCTGGTTGCAGAAGCGGAACTATCGCGTCGACAACGGCACCTCGATGAACTCAAGAAGCGTGGTGAAGCCAAGGAAGATGGAACAATCGACGAAAGTTTACCGCTGCGTGACGATGGTGTTGTTGACGAATTGACGCTCTTGCTCCAACAAGGAGGGAAATTGCTCTGCTTGTCTCAAGACTCTGGCATGGGCAAGACCGTCTTTTCATTTCGAGTTCAGGCATACTACGCGTCGGCAGAGAACTGTCAGCAACTGGGGCTGCCAACAGTGCTACCGGTTCAAGTCCGTCAACAGTTCGGACAGCACTGGCCGAATGAATTGAAAGCGCACATCGCCGCCCAGATCAAGGGCCTTTGTAAGACGCGCGACCTCGATTCTGAATCCGTGGCCGATGAACTCATCGAGAAAGGCCGTGTGATCCTGATTTGTGATTCGTTCGATCAGCTGAGAAATAAAGGAAATAGTGCAGAAACGTCGCAGCGGAAGGCCGCAGCGACAATGTTGCGTGAGTTGATTGATGGCGATGGTAAGAACTGTCGCGTCATCCTGCTGGGGCGACGTTATGCCATTGATGGGAGTTCCCCCGACTTGTTTCTCGGACTGCCGTGGCGATTCGCCAGAATGGCTCCGCTCGATGTGGAACAGCAGTATCGTTTCCTTACCAGTGTGAATCCCGTCCCAAGGTTGTCCCCTATTGATGAAATTACCGGCCTGCCAGAGCCTGATCCCACACATCTTGGTGAAAAGCGGCTCGCCTACCGAGAATTGCAGAAACTAGACCCCGAGTGGGCCAACATTACGTACGAGCAGGTAGAAGCACACCCCAATGGCGCATCGATTCTCCTAAACATCGTTGACACTTGTGGGAAACGTGAGGACAAAAGCCGAACGGAAGCCCTTAAGGAACTGTTGACTGCGATTTGTCCGAGCTATGCTGACGTCACGGACCTGTTTTCCACGCCAGTTCTGCTGAAACTAATACGTGTCTTGGCGGAGTCCGAGCGACTGGCAACGTTTCACAATCGGAGTGAGTTATACGTTCAGGCACTCAGTCGGCTCATTGAGGAAGCGGTGCCGGAATTCCGAGAATTGACACGCAAGAATCCGGGAGTTCTCCAGACGCTGGAGCAAATCAGTGCAGCAGCGGCTTTTCAAATGATGACTGAGGGGAATACGGAGTACTGGGTTGAGGGCTACCACACCATCGCTGATTTCCGCAAGAAAGTCGCGATAAGGTTTGGGGGCTCGGAGGACAGTATCAGCCCGGAAGATTGGGAACTCGTCGAGCATGCTGTCGGAATGTCTTTCGGAGAAGTCATCGACGCCAGCAACACGGAGCAGTTTGGTTTTCGCCACCGGTCCATGATGGAGTACTACTGCGGGCGCTACCTGGCGAAAAACAACGACGGTGAATGGTTTCCGCCAGAATCAGATGGAGATAAAACCCCGAGAAGCATCTCCTGCGGTCGTGCCAATGAACTATGCAAATGGATCAACGACGAATCCTGGCAGGAAGCCTGGCGATTCGCACTGGAAATGCCGGACGAGCCGGAAGTGGTCAACCACGACACGCTGGCAGCCACGATTTCACTGTTCTTTGCGCCTATGCCAACAGGACAAACTCGCCCCTGTCGCTGGATGTATGAGAGCCTTCGTTGGCTGCCTGGTCCACAAGATGCGTCAGTACGCCTGCGGCCCGAACTGCCGCATGGACATCTCATTCTGAAACAGTTTCAATCTGAGTTTACAGAGCATCGAATCCGCAAAGAGAGGAAGGCGGTTGACGGGTTTCATCGCCCGAGACAACAAATCGCCAAACAACTCGTCGACGGCTTTAGGTCATGCCCAAATAACGACGAGGCATCTGCCGAGTTTTGGATGGGATCAGCTGATGGTCGGGGCTACAGCAATGATCAGCCTCGCCATCGAGTCCGAGTCTCTCGCTTCGAAATGCAGACGACGACCGTCACGCGAGAGCAGTACCGCTTGTTCGATCCTCACTTCGAAACCGTTCACAAGACTTGGCTAGATTCTGTCGTGCCAGTTGATGAGAAAGGCAAGACTACTGACGAATTGATCGACCGGGCTCCGATTGTTTGCGTCTCCTGGTACGACGCTCAAATATTTGCACTTTGGCTTGGCGGCAATGCGGACTATCGGCTTCCAACCGAGGCGCAGTGGGAGTTCGCGTGTCGGGCTGGTCGAGATGGTGAGGATGACCTGTTTTCCGTGGGTGAGTCGATTGTTCAACCGCAGACTACCATTCAGACGAACCACGTCAATTTTAATCCAACGGAAAGCGACTTGGGCGACGAATTCCGAAAAGGTACGTTCGCAGACAACACGTACCGGCAACGCACCGTTCCGGTCGATGGCCCATTTCACGGCAGCGATTTCGCCCCCAATGCGTTTGGACTCTGGCACATGCATGGGAACGTGTCGGAGTGGTGCCAAGATGGGTGGGAGCAAGGTTACAAAGCACGCCTGCAACGCCACTACCAAGCGAACAAAGCGGTCGAACTGGCGGACGAAGCGGATTTGGTAGCCTACAGCGAGCAGAACCCGTTGTCGGGAGATGAGCCACACGCCGTGGGTTCGTCGCGTGTTGTTCTTCGCGGCGGCTCGTGGTTCAGCTATGCGGGCGACGACTGCCGTTCTGCGGGCCGCAACAGACTCTTACCCGATAGCTTCGACCCCAGCATAGGTTTTCGGTTGTGTCGTGCCGTCGCTCTTCCCCCGAACCGTCCTCAGGATGAACTCTGACGCTCTGTTCCCTGGCCTCTGAGGGCGGATGCAAGTGGGACCGCCAACTTGCGCTCGCACACGAAGTGACGGCTCCCATAACGCCTTCATTCTTCAAACATATGGTTTCAACGTCCGTCCGTTGAACTACATGGAACGCCACAATTACTCGTACATCGAGACCTCTCCAAACAGGCGTTCTCGACACAAGTCCAAAATGCTTCAACGAAAGCACCGATCACAGAATTTTCGGAAGAATCTTGAAAAATGGGTTTTAACTTGTGAAAACGGCCGCTCCTGCGACACTTTAAGCAAGAGGACAATAGTTCTCCATCCCTCGCCTCGCCTGCCCCCCAACCTCACCGAACAGGAGGTTCCTATGCCGATTTCGTCCAGGCAGTGGAAAAAACTTCGAGCATTTGCCTTTGCGAAGACTGGGGACATTGCAGAGGCAGACGACGTGGCGCAGCAGGCAGTACAAATACTTGTCCAACGAATTGAGGAACGCGAAGAGCACATTGAGAAACCAATTAGTTTCTTGATGACGACGGTTGTGAATCTTCTCAGCAGTTCGTGGCGTACTCAACGTTCCCAATTGGGAAAACTGCAAGAAAATGCGTCTCTGCTTGCTGCACGCGTTTCAGAGTCACCTTCTCCGGTAGATGCTGCAATTCAGAATGAACAATTTGAACGGCTGCATGAAGCCCTGAGCAGACTAGGAACCGCCGATCAAGAAATCCTCTGTTTGCGATACTTCGAGCAGTTGGAAAACAGACTAGTCGCGGAGGGACTGGGCATCAGCGACAGCGCAGCAACAATGAGGGTAGTACGGGCAATTGGAAGACTGAGAGAGGCGTTTGCAAGCCTGGCGTCGGACTAGCGATAGGAAACAGCTATGAAAAACTCTAAAATGATCAATGAAATGAACTCAGATGGCGTCTTGGCCACCGAGATTTCGGATGGACTGGTCCAACGTATCGCCACGCTTTTTCCACAATTCAACGCTAGCCGAGTCCCTCGAAACTTGTTGGAGGACTATGTAGGCCAGGTTATTCTTGACTTGGAATTGCTGAGTGAACATCTGCTCTGGGTAACGAGCAACCCAGGTATTTTTTCCACGTTTGTAGACGAAGACATCCAAGAAATTGTTGCGTTTGGACTCAGCCGGTTGTCGGACGATCAACTTCTGCTTCTCGCAGTGGATGAGCTGGCGTTGGTAGAATTACGCAGTGAACTGCTCGATGGTGAACCAGCTGACTGTTGGGACGAGCACCTGATGTTGTTGCATTCTAGGCGATTTCCCATCAGTGTTGACGAGCAATCGGGTTCGGCCTGCGACTCAGAACCGGAAACTCTTGAAGGTGTTGCCAAAGGATCGAGGGCGCTAAAGCTGTACGGGTGGTTCTCTCGACGTATGCACATTGAGTCTCAAGGGATCGCCAGATTACAGGCAATCGGTCAACACCAGCGAACCAAGATCATCGCCCAGCTGCATGCGATACAAGCGAAGTTGTTCAATGCCGAAGGCAGTGAATTCAGGAAACTGGACGCTCAATTCCATCAACTCATTGCTTTGGTTGGGATTGAGAATCGAACTGCGATCGAGGCAATGGAGTTCATCGTTTTGAATAGCAACAGTCGTGCGCTAACAAAAGAACGTCGCCAACGTGTCTGGCTCGAACACCAACTGTGCCTAGATTTCTTGAAGAAGGATGATTTTGAAAATGCGGCCAGGGCGCTTAGCGATCACCTCTCTGCTGCCCGGCAGAGATGGCTACCGAATGTTGAATGGGATGCGATTAAACAGAATGTCGAATTTTACGACCGAATGACGCTCGACAGCCGACTATTCGTTTGTGCTTTGAACGTTCATCCCATCGAAATGGAGACGCAATTCTTGAATACCATTGGCATGAAAGCAGCGCTAGCCATCGGTCGTGGAGCGAAACTGATCTATTTGCGACCAAGCCAGCGACTTCTTGATCGCTGGATTACTAGACGGAAAATGGTTGAGTTGGCGAGTAGTTCTGCAATTGAGAACAAACACGTATTTGATCGTTTTTTTGAATTTGCGGTCGAAGTATTAAGTGCAACGGGCGACTTTGGAACCCAACGAACTGTTTCCGATTTGGTATCGGAGCGACTTGTACAGCTTGAACTCGACTCCGACGAACTTTTCTCGATGACAAAGCCAAATTGCACCATCGGACTCTTCTCCTACGACCAATCAAAGCGAGAAATGACTTATCGGGATTCATTTTCCGATTCGTCTGCTTGGTTCGAAATCCGCAGTTCGCCGAAGGCTGACCTGAATGATCAGCACTTTGCGTCGGTCGTTTTGTCGGCATTGAATGAACTGAAGAGAAGTCGCAGACCCGTTGATGAACATAGGGCGGCTTTTCTAACCGAATGCTGTGAAGTTCTCGAGTCACTTGAGTAGACATTGCGTTGATCAATATCGACTCAGTGAGATGTTTCTCAAAATAAGGCAGACGTCGAGACAAAAATGTTTGATTCCTTCGGATGGCTTGGTGTCGGCTTACTCTTTTCGGCGTACGCGCTGATATCAACAAAAGTCCTCACGCCAGATTCTGCCTCGTACCAATCAATGAACTTGATTGGTGCGCTTGGAATTGCACTGTCAGCGGGTGCGGATGGTTCGTATCCGGCAACGATATTGAACGTGCTATGGATGCTGATAGCTTGCGGAAGTTTATTCATGACGTGGCAGAAGCCAACGTTGCACCAGGATTCAAGGTGAATTGCTCTCTCTGGCCGCAGTAACTCTCGGTAGAGCAGAGCCATCCAGTCTGATCGCCACTTGGCTTCCATCGATTTTGTGAGGTGCTTGGGGTTTCGTGGACATTTGGAAATCTTATTCTGTGGGGTCGGGAGGAAGGCCGATGGCACGCGGAAAGAGTACCAAAACGACGACTCGGGAGCGTCGAACGTACACCGAGGATTTCAAGCGAGACGCTGTGCAGTTGCACTTGGATGGTCAGTCGGCCCCGGCGGTGGCACAGCGGCTGGGGCTCTCTAGCGTGAATTTGTTGTACCGCTGGAAGCGGGAGTTCATCAGCCAGGCAGGAGTGGCGGCAGAGTCACTGGAAGCGCGGGTGCGGCAACTGGAAGAGGAACTCCGGCGGGTCGAGCGGGAGCGTGACATCCTAAAAAAAGCCTTGTCCATTTTCAGCCGCAGCGGGTAGCCGACGTGTACTCAGCAATTCAGCAGGTGATTTTTCAAGAGGCATTTCCGGTGAGTGTGGTGTGTCGCACATTGAACGTTTCTCGATCTGGCTTTCACGCCTGGAAGCGTGAAAAAGTGTCTCCTCAAAGAGAGCAGGAAGAACCGCTACACGCGATGATTGGCGAGATCTTTCATCAACACAAGCGACGCTATGGAGCACGTCGCATCGCGGCGGAACTGCGGGAACGCAATGTTCTGTGTGGTGTGGATCGAGTCTCGCGAGTGATGAAAACACTGGGTCTCAGAGCCATCCAGCCCAAATCGTTTCAGCCCCGAACCACGGAAAGCAGGCACACACTGGGTTACAACGACAACCTCCTGCTGGACCGTCCACAACCGGTGAAGATCAACGAAGTGTGGGTCGGTGACATCACGTATTTGCCGCTTTGTCAACGGGGACAGTTCGCCTACCTGGCTCTGCTCATGGACCTGTACTCCCGCCGTGTTGTTGGCTGGGAGGTGCGTGGCGACATGACCACAGACCTCGTGCTCGCCGCTCTGGAGTATGCAATCCGCTCACGTGCAATGAGCCTTGGCCTCCTCCATCACACCGATCGTGGCGGACAATACGCCGGCAAGAAATATCGCGGGGTGCTGCGTCGTCACGGCATCCTGCAAAGCATGAGCCGCGCCGGCAACTGCTATGACAACGCATTTCTGGAAAGCTGCTTCGGAACCATCAAGACGGAGCTGGAAATCACCGAATACAAAAACAGCGAGTGTGCCCGCGCCGAAATCCACAGTTACCTCAGCTACTACAACCTCGAACGCAAACACTCCGCCCTGAACTACCAATCACCCCACCAATTCGAACAACAGACCTCGCGGAAATAAGACACAACACTGTCCGCGAAATCCCAAGCACCTCATTGTGCCAGATTGTCGAGTTTAGGACTGTTGTTGATTGGCATTCCATTGCGACTGCCAACCGAACAGCAGTTGCAGCCGGATGATCTTTGATTGTGCGGATCGTATTTCTCAGTCGCTCGATCGTCGGCGCCACGAAAAACACTCTGGCATCGTCGGCGTGAGGGAACAAGCCTCGGTATGCCTTGTGTTTGAGCCAGCCTTCGTAGGCATCGAGTTTTCCGGCGAGTTGGTTGTGGGTTTCGGTGGAGCGGTCGTATTCCCAAGCGATGGCCAGGTTCCAAGTGCGATCTTTGCCGGGGAGTGTGAACTGACAGAGGGCATCGGGCCAGCAGGTGGCGGTTTGGGTGTCGTTGATCGGGACATCCCAGCGGATGAGGTAACGCTTGGAGAGGGGAGCGTTGAGAGGGACATTGGCTGCGGCATCGTACTCCAACAGCCACTGAGGCTCAGGAAGCTGATTGAGCCGACAGGCTGCGTTGAACTCCAGCACAATGTGGCCCATTCCGGCACGGTGTAGCAACGCATGTGGTTTCGGCGGATCACTCTTGGCGATGCGTGGTGGACGGATGCCCGTGGCGTCTTCGACGATGTCCGCACCGTATGCCAACAGCCGATGCACCTGCGGCATCCGACCGACCCGATTGATTTGGGAAACGGCGAGCGAAATGGACTGGATCAATTGATGCTCGGCAAAACGCTTCAATCTTCGACGCGTTGCCTCACCAGTTTTGTCCTCCGGGAACCAGCGTTGTCGGATACTCTTTGACGTCAAACAACTGGCGATTCCCAACCCGGCCAGAATCTCCAGGTCGCGCTTCTGGATCGAAATCCCTTTAGATCGACCACGGGGCATCGTCGTCCTCCTGGTCTGTTGTTCGTGGTGGCTTTGGCATGAGCGGCTCGTCGTGACGTGGCTTTTCACCAGTCAATGATGATTCGACACGTTTCAGCGGCTTGCGTTGAACAGAAATGGTGCGGAGTTCCTGGACCAGCGACTGCAGGAACTCTTTGCGTTCCTGCTGAATGGTTTCCGGGGCCGCGAACTCGGGACGTGACACAATTCTCTTCCGCCATTTCCGAAGTTCGGAAGCTGCATATTTCGGGGCATGGCTCAGGGAATCCTTGGCGAGTGGTGTCATTGCTTTCCACAGACCGACACCGTCCAACATCACAATGGCTTCTCCTGTCGCGAGTTCTTTGATTTCTGCTGCTGCGGCCCATTCAATTTCATCCCGGGAATAGAACTGTAGCGAGGTGACTACGTCCTGCGTGACGATTTTCGGGACCAGTGTCTGCTTGTAAGTGAGATTGGTGGTACGGGTGGATGTCCGCTGCTGTGCCTGAGCCTGACTGGTACTGCTGCCCTGGCCAGAGGCCTGCGTTGCCCGGTCGGCCCGTTCGACGACGGTCGTTAACGTCTCAGAGAGTTGATCGGTGCTGCCATTAGTAAGGGTTTCGCCGGTCATCTCCGACGTCCCTTCACCCCGATCCTGCAGTTCCATGATTTCATGTCCGACCGTGAACTGCTGCGGAGAGGTTTGCACATGCTTCACCCTTGGGCCAGCATGAGCGGCCAAGGCCACCTGCTTGCCGAAGAACTCAGCGTCCATGTTGTGCCGGAAGTAGATTTTGCAGCGGCACATATCATGAATAGTCTTCAGGAATTCGTTGTCTGTTCGGCCCGGAAACCTCGCCCCGCCCTGATGCAGGAACAGGAACGAGGTTCGGTATTTCCGAATCTCGGTGCACATCCGCTCCAGCAGGGGACCACAGCTTTCGGAAAACACGGGAAGTTCGTCGATGACACACAGTCGCCTCTGGCGTTTTCGCTCTGGGGTCGAGAGCACCACGGCGAGATAGTTCGTCAGCACCACATTCGCGACGAGCCGTTGCACATCCTCACTGAGAATTTCACCATGATGATCCACGCGATCCAGGTCCACAATGAGCGACTTTCCCGAGGCATAGATTTCGTGAAAGTCGATGGTGTGCTGACGCCGTGACAGTAGCACTTCGGCTGCCGGATGTTCCAGCAATGAGGCGATGCGGTTTCGGGCCGAGCCAATCTCTGCTTCGAGATCCGACACTTTCATTCCGGAGAGTGCCTGCATTTGCAGGCGGGCCATGTCGTCCGGGGCGAGACTCACCAGCAACTCGTAGAACGGATTGTGCGGGTCGATGAGCATGGCAGCATCAGCCAGGGTGAGCCCGGCACTCCACAGGAGCCAGGCCCAGCGATGCACCCATTTTCGCAGTACCGGGCGAGCCGCAAACCCTTGGGCACCTTCACCGACTGCCGCCAGAATGATGCTGGCGGTTAGTGCCACCTGTATGCGGCCCCGCGAGAGCCGTTCGTACTCGGTCAGTTGATGTTCGTCAGCGGGATGCTGTAATGGATTGATGGCTGCCGCATGTTGTGAGTCCGCGACCCGCCAGTAGATGATTCTCTTTCGCAGCCGTTCCGGGAGTTTCAAGCACATACGCCACGTCTTCTTGGCGGCGTCACCGTGAGGATCGATATGTAGGAACGGGATCCCTAGCTCCGCAGCCTCCAGCATGGCCCATTCGGAGAAATTCGACTTCCCGCTGCCACTCACCCCGGAAACCGCAATGCCCGCACCCAAGTTGTTGTCAACGAGAATGCCCCGCACCAGTTGAGCGAACTCTTTTTTGCTCAACTGGTGCAAGTCGATTGGTCGCTGGGGGCGTGGTTGCGATGTCATGGGTAGTCCTCTTCTCCAAAGAGGGCAATGTGAAACCGGCGTTCTTCCGCCTCCAGCAGTTGTCGACGCACCCCTTCATCGAGACCGGGCGTGTCGCGAATCGCCTGCATCCGTTGAGCATGGTCTGTTTGCAGCCGTGCGAGACGCTGCTGAAACTCATTCGAGGGATTTGGTGGCTTAGGGACTTTCCTCTTTTGCGGTTCTGGTCGAGGACGTGCGTTCTCGGGAAAGACTTCGAGATGGATGTAATCCGCTTCGAAGATTTGGATGCCCAGTGCCAACACGAGGTCATCGAGTGATTCCCGCACGATATGCATGTTTCGACGTCGTTCACGGCAACGGCGATAGTGCTGGACGATGAGGGGGCGGAGGCGACGAAACTGACGTCGCCTCCAAACCTCGGGGACCGTGCGTGCTTCCTGAGCGGCATGAGCCGCCCTGCGGAAGTCCGGGTCATCGTTATGAGCCATGCAGATGATGGCAATCTGCATGGCTCGCGAACGGGCATTATGGTCCTGCCGCTTCTGTGCCTCCTGCTGCATACGGAGACGATACTGCGCTGCTTGTTGCTGCTGCATCCGGACCTGCTGTGGGCTGGGGGGCGACGATCGCGGAGCAAGCGTAAATACGAGGACCATTGCTCCGCACAGCCCGAGCACGACTAGGAGCGGTATCACACTCACGAGACCGTCCCTCCCACAACGGCGTCAGGACTCGTACCGGAATCCCGCTGACCAGGGATGCGTCGTACATAATGGCCATCGACCAACTCGAACTTGTGTCTCCGGATTTGTTCGCAGTCGAGACAGGGGAGTTGGCCTCGGTCGGGATCAGCCAACGCAATGCTGTTCCAGGTCACGTAGGCTTCGTTACCCTCTGGGACCTGGAGCTTTTCCCGCACAATATCCCGGCCATTCAGGGCGAATTCAGGGGACATGCTGAGTTGGATGAACTGGCGATCACCCAACTGTTCGATGAGACGCCCGTAACGATTCGCGGCTCCCTGTGTCAGCAACCCGAGGACCAACTGCCCGGCAATTGCATCAATGAGACGCACACTGAAAATATCCGCTCCCTGACTCGACGGATCGAGAGACACATTCGGGGCAGTCAACAGTTGCTGTTCATGGGCAGCGTAGCGGTTCGCACAAAGGCAACGGAAACAAGGCAATTTGTGGATGGGGTCGGTCCATACCGCCTCGCCACCTGTTCCACCCGCATAGATCCCCACAGACACAACGGGAACATTGAGCATTAGGGAAAGCCGATTCACCAACGCCTGACATGCAAACGAGTCGGTTGCGGCTACGAAAATGTCGGTACCTGCAACGTATGTGGCGGCGACATCCTCTGGTACTTTGGTTAAATCGAGCGTCAGAATCTCGACCTCCGCCTCGGGGTTGATCTCCATGATCTTGGCTTTGGCGGCGTCGGCCTTGAATTGACCAATGTCTGCCGAATCATGTCCCTGCCGAGCCATGTTTTCAGCACCGACGCGATCAAAATCGATGATCAAAAACCTTCGAACACCACTCCGCACTAAATCTTCAATTAGTCCGATCGATGCACCGGCCCCAAAAACGGTGACTCGCTTTTCCTGCAACGTGGGGACATTAACCACGTTTTCAATTCGACTGTAGTCCATGAGAAACTCCTGTAATGAAGGGAAGATGAAATTCGGTACGTTTGATTACTGTCACACCAGCAGCAGATCAGCGGTCACAATGCGGCTGACATCGCTGGTGTCGACGACGTAGGGATGCAGCTTGCCGTTGCACACAATGGGGAACAGGAAACGGCCTCCACCATTCTTCGGGTTCGAGAAGATTCGGTGCAGAAACTGCATGTCGCCATGGGAGGCCTGACAGATGCCGGGCGGGTGCGAATGCACCATACCCACGCACGTCATGTTGGCTGGCCGCACGCTATCTATGATTCGATTGAGGTGATCTGGACTTATCGTGAACGAAGTCGTCCGACCTGTGCCCCATTCGTCTTTCACGTAATGCGTGACCAGATCGGGTGTGTCCTTCGGGCCGAGTAGAATGCCACCTTGTTCACGCTGAAATGTCCTTGAAGCAAGGTCCCGCATGATGGCGGTATAGGCCCCCTGAGTGATGAGCATTGTGGGACGATGCGGTTCTGCACGAAATGGTTTCCGTGCTGGTGGAGCGAAGGGTTTGGATGACGGGAGGCGGAAGCCGCCCGGCAGAAAGGGGGAAACCACCATTCCAAACAATGATCTGGAAAAGTGGTCAGGTTCGAGAAATGCCATCGCAGGAACTCCTGTTGCTAGTACATGAAAAAAGACCGGATCAGGCACGCTGCTGACCCGGTCAGAAGACCTCGCTACGTCATCGCAGCGGCGACATACTCATGCATTTTTTTCGCGCTATGCATGCAGCGTACCTGGGGGAAGTTCTTCCACTCCCCGCAGAATGTGCTCGCTCATGGCACTCTCCTTCTGTTTGAGATGGCGTCTTACTTGAAGCAGGTGTCACTGCGGTGAAGACGCTTGACCACAGTGCTGTGGATTTCTGTCGTCAGCGGGTCGGGAAGTACCCGGTTCGAACGTAGTTGGAGTAGGTCTCCATCCACGCTCTGGCGATCCTTTCGGCTTGGGCCACGGTCCCTGGCCTATGCTCCGCTGCGATGCACAGCAGGCCATTCGCATAGAGGTGGTGATAGGCGGGCGACTTCTTGAATGGATCGTAAGGGTGGAGCCGGACGTAGACTTCGATCCCACAAAACCAGGTGGAGTGATACTCAATGACGTAGTTGTCCACGCTGCCGACAATGTAGTCCTTCCTAATAACTCCCACGATTAGTGGCTCCTTGAAAAAGCTGATGTGGGACGAGTCCTATTCCGTCGGTGAACGTTTCGGAGGGGATGCAGGCGGCGTTCCTGTCCCGACCCGCGACAGGACGCGCAAGACTTCGGGGAGTCGTTGCGTGGAGACGCACTGCGTTTCGCCGTTACCGGCCCGCAAGGACCAGGTCTCGACGTCGGATTTGCCTGTCAGGTCGCAAGTTCCGGACGGATTGCGGCCAGTGATTTCAATGTGCATTGGTAGCTCCCAGTTGGAGTTGTTGAGAAAGAGTCGGTTTAGAAATCTGGTGCGGTCGACTCTGGCATCGACGTCGGTTCGAGCAGCGCCGACTCGGTTGCTTGCAGCAGCCGAATGACGGTCGGAACATCAGCGGGGTTGATCGACACCGACGTCGATTTCCAACTGCTGTCCTGTTTGTCGAAATACCGCCGCGTAACAGACACCGACTGCTGCGGTGCCCGGTCCTCACGGGCGTTCTCCCACACGGCCACCGAGAGGTGACCCAGTTCAAATTTCAGAATGGGCTTGCTCATCTACCCGTCCCTCCTGTTCTGCAGGGACAAGGAACGCCACAGCCGCTGGTGCACCGCTACCACGATGAACTTCGCCGTCGAAGCCACTGCCCCCCAAGCCAAAGCTCGACCGAGATGCACGCCCTCAGTCAACAGAATGGAAAGCGTGACGACATACAGCGAACCCAAAAGCGTGAGTCGCTCAGCAAACAACCGCATCACCCAACTCCCTGCTCAAACCAAGTTGTTCAAGACATCACTGCGATGTCTCTTCACAGGTATGCAGAAATGCAGCGGTTTTTGGGGTGTTGTGGGATTATTTGAGGCGAAAACGGGCCTTTGGCGCGAACGCAACTGCTAGCAGAAATAGCAACTTACAGATTCTCAGAGAATTCTGAGCACCGACGAAATCGCAGGTGACTGAATCGTTGCTTGTGGTTGAGCTGCCAAGCATTGAAATCATGAGTTTTGACGATTAGAGGCAAAGCATTAAGTGGTACGTTGAGTCGCTTCGGACCGGCGAACTGCCGCTTCGGCAACTGACACTGGATGTCTCCGAATGCGTCAAACTGAATGCCCCAACTATCGGCAAGAACATCGAAACTTCCTTCCCGAGCGATTACACTCATCCTCAGGTACGAGGTACCATTGAGGAACTTCAGTCGGCTTTGATTAAGCTCCAAATCTGGACACACGTTTTTTGGGGGATTGCGTCAATGGTTGAGCCTTTGGATCCATCGGCGGCAGACAATCGACCGGCAGTCGATGAAGATTTCCATGAGCAATTCTTGGCTATTAGTCGAGGGCTCCTCAATTCGTTTCACATCTGGGATCGCCAAAGTGTCTACAAGGCTGTTACGACACAGATTCGCGATCTGTTTGATTGTGAGGATGTGACCTATTTCTCCGTTGACGAAGACAATCCGAATTCGCTTCGCCCACTGAGTCAGATTCCTGAACAGCCGATCAAGCAGAATGTACGGATTGATGAGACCGGGGAATCTGAGGGAAGCTTAGTCGGGCGGATGGCATCAACAGCGCCATCGATGATCTTGAATGGTGACGAGATCGAATCTAAAGACCGGCATCCCGACCACCTGCAATCGAGGGACTTGTATTCAGTGCTTGCTGCACAGTTGATGAACCGAAAGGGAGGACGAGTTGGCCTGTTGCTGTTGCAGAACAAGCAGATCAGCAAACTTCCACAGCGAGCGAAGTTCAGTGATAGTGACAAGGCAGTTGTTGACCTGCTCGCAATTCAGTTTGCGTCGCTGTTGGAGAATTACCAATTGCAGCAAGGAACGAGAAAGCTGATTGACGAAATGCAGGTCGCTCGAAGCAATCTGGAGGCAGTCGAAGTAATACTTGATCGGGGGATCAAGCTGCTGCAGGCCGACTTTGCCAAATTGACTTTGTGGAGTCGCAAGAGCAATCGACTAAAGGTTGTCGGCTCAAAGGAACTCGGTCAGAAAGTTCAACACGAAGAAAACCAATTTGAAGATTCGAACAGTCTGATAAGACAACTGTGGGACTCAGCGATCAAGATCACAAACCTGGGACAACTCGGGCGACCGGATCACGACGCATGGTTGGATTCCGGTACAAAAAGTAAGTACGCGGATGCTGCTCGATGTCATCTCCAGTCGAAAAGTTCGGTATCGATTGTGTTGCGGGTGCATCGACAGCCCATCGGCGTGCTGCACCTGGAGTCGTTTAAGGCAGGCTTTTTTGACGAGAATGACCGGCAAATTCTAAAGACGCTGGCGCAGTACATTTCAACAGCGATTCAGTCTCGCAACGAGCCATGGACTGTCGATCAAGATTTACACGAATCCGACTGGGACATGTGGTCGTTTGGGCACACGACGGGGCTGTATCACTCCCTCGTGAGACTTACGCCATTGGTAATGTGGCGAAAGGATCTGAAAGGGGTTTTTGTGTGGGTGAATGATGCGTTTTGCAAGACAGTTGGAAAGAGCAGGAAGGAGATTATTGGCAATGATGACTTCCAGTTATTCCCCGAAGACAAAGCAAAGTATTTTCGCGAGGGAGACAGATTGGCCGCTACGCAAGGGTATTTCGAGGATCCTTCGGAGCCATATTCGCTTCCCGGAGACGACCAGGATCGATTTATCCATGTGGTAAAATTTCCTTTTTTCGATCAACTAGGCAAAGTCGCAGGCACTCAGGGGATCTATCTGGATGTGATCAGCGACAAATTCAGACAATTGTTCAACCAATCGCCGATCGGTTTTCACGAACTGAACCATGAAGGCAAGATTGAGCATGTCAACGCAGCAGAGTGTGAACTGCTGGGGTACAACGAAAAGGAATTGAAAGGACGAGACTACTGGGAGCTTTCAACACGGCAGGACCAGGAAATCCTCAAGAGGTTGATCACCGGGCAACTTGATGGTTCCGTTCCAGAAGGAGAGTCCCATCCCGTCAATCTGAGAAAGAAGACTGGCGAGATTGTTCCGGTAGTAATCAATAGCCGTAGGTCAGGTGTGAGTCCAAAAATCCATGCGTCGAGGCCACAGTTCAGTAGTGGACTCGTATGTGCGATTCGGGAGGTTAGTTCTGGGATCGATATTGAAGAAGCACTTCGGTATCCCGATTCCCGTTACCTGTCCCGGATTAAAGAGCTGACTTTGCCTGTCTTCTGCCTGGACCGCGAGCTAAGGGTTACGTTTGCCAACCCTAGTTATTTGCGAAGGGATAAACTGACTGAAGAATGCGCGGTGGGCAAGACAGGAATTGAAATTTATGGTGAATCAGGCAAACCCTATCATGAGGACAGCAAGCGTGTATTGCAGACGGGCAAAGTTCTTGACAAAGTAGAAAACCACACGATTGATGGCCGGAGCGTACTCGTTCGTGTACTGAAATTTCCAATTCGAAATGCTTTGGGAGAGGTCGTTGGAGTCCAGGGGGTGCTTTGGAACTATGAAGAACAGGAAAAGGCAAAGAAACTGTTGAGTGAAGCTCTTGATGCTGCTCGGGAGGATTATCGACAAATCGTCGAGCAGGCGAGCGAAGGGATTTTCCAATCCCAATTCAATGGGAAGATTATTGCAGCCAATCCGGCGTTGGCTCAGATGCTGGGGTTCGACTCGGAGCAGGAATTACTCTTGAGTGAAGACGCTGGCCAAGACCGCTTTGCTGAACCTGAAGAACAAAGGCTCTATTTCAGCAATGTATTGAGTGCTAAAGAAGGAGATACTTTGAAGATGGAATATCGCCTGAAAGGAGGTCGAGGTAGAAGTGCGCGATGGGTTCGGGAATCGGTACAGAGACGGCATGACAGGAAAATGGGGGGACGGTTGGTTGGCTTTGTGGAAGATATACATGACTACAAGATGTCACTGGAAGCGAAAGGTGAATTGGTGCGGATGCTTTCGCATCAGTTACGTTCACCGGCGTGGCAAGCTTATGAGCGAGTAAACAAGTTGGTGCAAGAGAAGGACCCGGACGGTGATTTGGCAAAAGGTAATGCTTCACTCGAAGTCCAGAACCTGGCAACCATTCGTGGGCTCACAAGCAAGACGCGTGGAGTGGCTTGGAGTACGGACATGATGTCCAAATTGTCGGAGGTTGAACGGTTCGTACTCGACCCAAGGAAGAAGACGCGGTTTTCGCCTGGGCTTCTCGCCAAAATGGCCCTGGAATCTGCAAGAGACACTCAGTTAATCCTGAAATCCTCGAGCAACTTCCGCAAAAAAATGGGTCGATCCAATGAGGTTCCGAGTTTTGAAATATGTCCTCTTAGTGACTCAGATGCGGCTACCTCGAAGAGAATTGATGGAACCAAGGGCTTGGTTGAGCAGATCGTGGGGAATGTGGTTGAAAATGCATATAAATACTCGATGCCTGACTCGACGATTCAGATTACCTGCTTGCTGGAGAATCGAAATGTCATTCTGACTGTAAGGAATCTTCCGCTTCCCGGCCTCGAGATGGATGCGGAGACGGCGAGGCGTTGTCGAGAGAAGGAGTGGAGATCGCCCGGAGCAGAAAAATCGGATGCAGATGGAACAGGACTGGGTTTGTGGATTGTCGATAAAGTCATGAAAGCCCATGGCGGAGCATTGATCGTTGACGAGACAAACGTGGATGGCTGGAATTCGATTCACCTGCGTTTTCCGCTGACGTAATCTGAGTATTCAAGGAGAAAACAGTACATGGCTGATACAAGAGTGGTCTTAATCGAAGACGATCCAAACCAGGCCCAATGGATTGCAGAAGACATCATCTGGAAAGTAGTTCCGGCTGCCGGAATTCTCTTTTATGACTCGGAGTACTCGTTTCTGCAGGAGGTCGATGACGGTACAGTAAAAGCGTGGGATCCCACGCATGCCGTGATTGACCTGCTTGTTCGATACTTCTCACCGCATGATCTCGCCGCAATGAATCGCGCTGGTCAGCCGACACCTGAATTCGAAAAAGCGCCCAAACCGAATCACGCTGGCCTGAGATGTCGAAAGAGAATTCTAGAGGTTTGTCCACACCTGGCTGCGCAGAACAACGCAGACCAGAATGGGCGAGTCGTTATTGTCACTGTTACTGTGATTACTCCACCGTCGGGAGACGTTTTTCTTTTGGAAAAAGGCACCGACCAGTTCCCAGACGAGCTAGGCCGTTTCCTCCTCCTCAACCGGTAATGCACTCAAGAAGTGGAGAACCACGCAGGGATTTGCAATCTCCGAGAAGCGATGCTCCGTAATCGTCTCGCATAGGTGTCCAGACTTGAATGAACTGGAACAGTGGCAGGCATGTGCATGACGACAGAATTGAAATGCGAAACAACAGATTCGACATCCTCGAGCTTCTTGTTCGCAAAGGTCCATGGCACTCGTGCATCACCTGTCAGCAGCAATGACATTGCGAGTTGTTGAGTAGAATCCACGCACGGAGCCGCGTAAATCCACTGCTTAAGATACAGTTCAATCTCGTCACTCGTGATCTCTACCGAACGACTTTTCGTTAAACGGTCAAAGTTATCGCGAGTGTACACTTGTCCTGATGCCATCAGCTTTTCGGAATTAGTGCTGGAGGTGTATTGATGAAAGGAACGAGGTAGTGTCTCGCTATCCACGATTGCTTTCATGAACAGCGCCAAGTCGGCTCGTGACTTATCGATCCCAGCTAGCCAATTCTGTATATTGAATAGAATATCCTGGTCTCTGGTTACGGAGATCGCGAACTCCATCGGATGCGGAACGGGGAGCCAATCGAATTCGCCCCAAAGTTTCGCGATGGTTAAGCGTGCATTGTTGCTGTAACGAGGATACTCATTTCCAATCATCGAGTATAAGTCTTCAATGGAATTGAGCTTCTGAGAATCTAGATCAAACGCGTGTTCAAGAATTCGGCAAGAATGGTTCAGGCAGCCTTCGAATGTCCCATGGAGAATCTTGTTCGGCATTGAGAGCAGGCCGCGAAAAGCATCAAACAGAGAAGCCTTAAGGACTGTGCCTGGCTTGTCAGTAGTTGGATTAGCAGCCTCCTCAATGAGGAGTACCCATTGATCTTTCAAGTCATTGTTGGTCTGGTATTTGGCGATCAGCCGAGTGAAGAAGTAAATCTCATCTTCTCCAAACGGAACTTCCTCTTGTTCTCCGATCGCGCTAAGTAGATTTGCCAGCGGAAGTGAAATTGATTCTTTGTCTGCCAGGTAGTCAATCAGCGTGAACAATTCACGCCAAGTGTCATCTTGGAACAGGTCTCTGGTCTGCTGGCAATCGGAGAGTTCCTGAACCAATTGTGCGATACGCTGAACAAGTGCTAAGCGGACAATTGACTCGTACGGGCTAGAGACCGAGGGCAATGCCCCAATAATCGCGACCGCGGGGGATTCGCCACGGTGCACTGAAATCTCTTGGCCACGAAGCCACCGCACAAGTTGCTCGGTGCTCGACGGTCGTGCGTGCAGCCAGTTGAGAAGATTTGTTTCACGAGGGGAGGCGACTTCGGAAAGACAAAACTCATGACAATGATCCGAAATCGCAGTCTTCGGAAATGGAACGTGCATTTGTCGATTGTATCAAATTGAAGCCGACCAGGCATTGACCCAAGAATCCTGCTGCTGTCGACAGTCCATCAAATCCTGACCGGACTGATCGACGGCAAAGGAGTAAACAGCAATTAGATCTTCTGGCTGCACGGCCCGCCATGAGTGGATGAATTCAGTCATCGGCAAATGCCCTTGAGTACGTGCAGTTCCTAGAACCATCGTGCGGCCTCCCAATTCCGGAGGAAGGGACTCAGGCGTTGGATAGTGCCACTCATAATCGCCCGCATCAAGGACCGTGGGTCTGGCGACGACGGAAGTTGCATTGCAGGAGTAGCGAAATAGTAATGCCCAGTGCGTTTGGGAAAAAGCTCGATTGTCGAAGATATGACCAAGTCCGAGAAGCTCGAGCCAACGATTGGGACTCTCACAAAAATGCGGAAGAAACTCCGACGCTAAAGTCACCCACGTCGCACGATTTCTGTATTTCTCACGCAATTTGTCTCGAAGACTGTTGATTGCCCTGGCGTAAGCATTTGCCACTAGGTCCTGTAGCTGTAACGTCGCAGCCGAACGAGATTCCAACAATTGACCGTCGAAACCGGAAAACAGCTGTTCAACGATTGGACTCAAGCCTGTCGATGAGGAATTGGCAGCTCCAACAAAAATGCCATTGGTCGTCCTTTGTTGATTTTCCCTCGCGATCTCGTTGATGGCACGCACAAACTCTGGAAACTCGGTCAAAAGCATGACAGAGACAAACGGGGTCTGAGGATCCAGTCGCTGCAGATTCGGATCTGAGAGTCGGGGGGCGAAAACAATGTTGCATCTGTTGACGGCAGGGTCGCTGAAATCGGATTCGGAACGACTCTGCTTGTAGTTTCTCAGTGCCTCTTGTATCCCAGTGTTTTCAGCCAATTGGAAGTAAATATGAGCGCGCTCATCACAAACACGACCATCTTTTTGAAGATTCTCACAACGCGACTGTACCGCCGGAATTCCTGAAGCGACCAGCTCGTCCAACTCAGTACAGATGCCTGGAAAAGCCGCTGGCGCCGGTCTGTTAAAAATCATCAATATGGCCCTTCTGTTCTTTGCGACCTCGATGCTTCACTTCATATGGAGGATTCGAACTTGGACTGCAACATGCTGCAGTTCGGTTTGGATGACAACATCATCGGACACACAACCGATCGTTTATTCTACACACGACGTCGCCTGACCGCTCCGGCTTATGGAGATGAGGTTACCAAAGAGAGGAAAGGAATTCTAGCATCTCGGCCGCGTCTGGAAACGACAGTTGTGATTGCTCCGATGGCGTTCGGGAATGTAATAACTGGGATGCCGCTGGCACCCGATTATGTCGGGTGGCCATGCAGGCCCCTGGTCTGCCTTTGAAAATTCGATCCATGTGTCATGAAGGTTTCAAATGCCGGTGATGAGCTGAGGAAACCTTTGAGATGACGAAGAAGCGACAGAAGCGGCACAACGCCGGAGCAGATTGTCAAGAAGCATCCGGACGCCGACGCAAGGCTGAATGCCGGTCAAAATGAGACGGCGGTGTTGTAGGCCTTGGAGATAAGTGAAGCCACACCTGCGTGGTGGCGGAAGCGGTACGGCGGCATGAAATCTGAGGAGGTGAAACGCCTGAAGGAAGTCGTGGCCGAGAAGGAACTGGACATCAGGATGCTCAAGCATATGGCATCAAAGAACTGGCAAGCCCTTCTCGGAAACGCATCGCAGTGCAGCAATTTCTGGAGGAGTTTGACGCCTCACAATGTCGAGCCTGTGACGTGCTGAAGTAGTCACATAGTACGCAGCGTTTTGAGCCAGCGCCTTGGGATGATGAAGTGGCTCTGGTGAAAGCCGTGCTCACTTTGGTACGCCTGTGCCATTCGCTGTCGCCTCAAGCCGATGATGGCGGTAGCCCGCGTGCCCAACGTCCGTGTGCCGCAACTTTGGCACAGTCCCAGCACGGCAGCACGATCTCGATGCCAGAAGGTTTGAGTGGTGGCATTCACGCCGCAGCCCGAACGCCCGCAGCTTCAACAACTACAATACGGGCATGCCCTTCGTCCGCGGGAAACCCGAACTCAATTCACGCCAAGCCCGCCCCACAGAGTTCCTAGAAGGACCAATTTCAGTGACAGGCTGCAATAGTTTTTCCTATTCGACTCAGGCGTCCGTTTTCTTCGTGGGACTCTTGCTGTGATGTCGCGCACATCGCCAGCCAATGAGCACGATATGCACTGCAGCAGAAGCAGCAATAACCACATATGGCCAGCAGTGATGATGCACGCCGCCATTCGCCATGATTGCAAGGTTCAGATAACCGATGAAATACGCGATGGCCACCACAAATTCGGACAGAAATTTCAACATTGAGATTCCCCAATTAGAACAATGAACCGACATGAACTCAGTGTTGTGTGATGGCAAAAATTCACTCACCTTCTTGGATTGTTTACGCGAAGTTTTGTGTGTTGGTAATCCCGTTGGGTAACCTGTTTGCCACCCCAACAGGGGTGGCTGTGTGTGCTGTATGTTGTTTGTTGTTTTCCCACCGCGACTTAGGGTGCCGGGGACTTGGATTTCGCATACTCATCCAACCCCCGGCTTCATTTGCTGGTTCGGTTACCCAAGCTGACTTCACTCCGTTCGTCTGCTTGGACCTCATCACCAAATGAAGCCGGGGCTCCGCCCCAGCACCCCGCAGCTCGCCCGATGGTTGGTCACCGACGAGCAACCGACGAGACCAGCGCTCCGGGAGCCGCCCGCCCGTCGGTTGGCCACAGCCTGATTCGCCTCGACCGGCACACAAGGTGCCTTCCACCGGGACTCCACCTTGTGCTTCGGTCTTGCGGCTCATTACGGCGGGCCTGCCCGACTGGGCGTTTCTGTCATTCCCCCACTTCTCCCATGTCCAAGTTGTATCAGGTCCGTCTGCAGTACGGATTCCATGTCTCCGCTGCTTCGAAGAGTGAAGCATTCGCCAAAGCCGAACGGGCTCTCAGGGACAACCCTGGTTCGCATATCGCTAAGATCGAGCAGGCTGACACGCCGAAGGGAAATCCGTCCCTTCTCAAACGGATTATTTGGGGGGTGTAAATCCCCTCGTTCGCATCGGTCGTTTCAAGCGAATTCGATCCACCCACAGGGTCAGTCGCCGGACGTTCAAATCGACGCACGAAAGGCTCGCTGCATCGACTCTGACGAGTCGAGTAAGTCGCCCCCCCTTGGGACTATCGGGAGTTGTGCCCGATTGGATGCAATGCATCACTGAAGTGCATTGGAAAAGCGACAGTCACGAGGACTGCCGCTGAAAGTGGAACTCGATGCTATCAACCATCGAGCGAAGTTCAGGCTTCGCGGGATTCGACGTGGCGGGTTGCCAACTCGAGGAGTCGCATCGCTTGCGGAAGCTCGGCCAGGCTGAGGGATGATGTGTACTTCCATTCATCACCATCGCGAAAGCGTTTTTGAAGACTGACCGATCGAACGGTTCGCTTGTCGCCGTCATTGTCGATTTCGTGCGCGAATATGGAGACGGATACGAAGCCAATGCGAAATACTTTTTCGGGGCGCTTTTCAGCCATTGTTTTCCTCATTGTGGAAGGATCGAGTTACAAGCCTCTGACGGCGGCCAGAGGTGCAAGCAGATTGCCACAGTTGTGGTGCTGGCGCAACGTGTAATTGAGTGGGGTGGTGCTGGCAGTCTTCTCAGCTTAGCAATCCGGTCTCTAATGCGGTCAAGGCGTGCTCGCTTGCTGGCGTCACCAACGGTTGCCTTCGCTGACCACTCGGCAACCGGGGACGCCAGGCCGAACATTCGGCACGCTCGACAGCCTGTGACCGCGAGCTGCGGATTGCTGGCTGAAAACTGCCTTCGCACCAGCGAACGGCACTTTTACTTTCTTCCCAATTTATCCGTATGGCACACGCCAACGACGAGGCACCGCGTCCCGCCTCACCCCAACCGGACGCCACATCATCGGCCCCGTCCTTCAAGCTGAAGGATGGTCCCCTCTCCGTCAGTGTCTTTGCCAAGAGCAAAAGGCAAGGGGAGGTTCACTTGTTCGTCGTCCCTGAGCGGGCGTATCGGAACAAGGACAAGCAGTGGGTCTCCACGCACATTCTGCATGAAGAAGACCTGCTCCGCATGAGCCTGCTGCTCATGAAGACGTACGCCCAGCTACGTCACAAAACTGAAGAAGGCCCGGGTTCGAAGTAGAACGGAGACCTCTTCACCTCGCCCACGGCTGATCCCTCTCGGTCGTGGGCTTTCTTGTTTGTTTCCCCACTATTCAACATGAACTCTCAACCAAGCGCAAGTGAAATCGACTTCGATTCAATGATTCAGTTTGAGGCTGGCGAACTCAGTGATGACGCTGTCATCGATCTGTTCCAACGCCTCATCAACAGCGGAGCGGTCTGGCGTCTCCAGGGATTCTACGGACGCTTCGCCCGTGACCTCATCGACAACGGCTACTGCACTCTACCGAAGGAGCATCCTTTCCCCACTGAGTCGTGAAGCAGAACCCGTACATCAACGGCCAAGTCGACCACCTGCTCGATCAAGTGGTGGACCTGCTCCCCGATTCACCTGACCTCAATCTCGACGACCTGACCGAGGGCCTGCGCTCTCGATTCCAGGCGATCCTCGCTGAACGTCGATCAGTCTGGACGCCACCAGAACTCGCTCAGGAGTGGGGAGTCAGCCCCGACAAAATCCTGGACTGGATTCGATCCGGCGAGCTTCCGGCAATGAATCTGGCGGCAACCCAGAACGGACGTCCGCGTTATCGCATCGACCAGGATGGCATCGACACGTTCAAGCGTCGCAGGGCCAACCACTCCCCTACTCCCAAACAAACCCGCAAACGAAAACCACCGGCAGACGTGATTGAGTTCTTCTAACCTCCGCCACGTCATTTCTCCCACGGCTGACCTCGGTTGGTCGTGGGATTTGTTATTCATCCGCCTCGTCGATCTCCCAAGACTGACGGGGCTTTTTTCGTGCTGCGCCCCTGTGCGACCACTGCTAACGCAGCCAGTGTTCTCCGCCATGAATGGCGTCGGCTCCAAAGAGCCTCCCCGTGCCGGGCCGACTCAGGCGAATTGGTCTATGCAAAAAAGCAGCCCTGCACAGTTCGAGCAAGCCCGGCACAGAACACGGGGCTGCTGTCCCGAATATTCAGCCAAGGCACAGAGGACGACAATTCCAGGAAATCTGAAGAATTCTACCAAGATTCTTTGCGAATTCGGTCGCCTCGATTGTGTGTATTGTGGAGAGCGGAAAACGGTTCTGCTCAAACACGGAATAACGTGCAATCGTTGGGAGAATTGAAGATGAGAACAAGAATTAAGAAGTTGGCGATGATCGGAGCAACCGTACTATCACTGTTAGCGCTGGTGGAAGTGCTCTCTGACGTAAACGTCAAAGAAATCCTGGGTTACGCAAAAGCAACCGCCGACACAACTGTGCGTCAGATTGAGGACAATGTCCCGACTGTGATTCAAGACCAGAAACTGAAGAACGACATTGATGAAGCCCGGGGTGAAATTATTGATCGGCGAGTCAAACTCAATCTGGCTGCGTCGGAAATTCGTCGGATGGAGGACGAAAACCAACAGTTAGAACTGGCGATAAAGCGACGGGAGACGATTTTGGCAGACGCCTATCCGGCCCTAAAGGCAGCCGCCAAGGACAGAATCAACGAAGTTGTGTTTGCTGGGACCAAGTGGCTCCCTTCAGAATTGGGGGCCGAAATCGACAAACTGCTCATGGAGCAAGACCGTGACGAACGCCAGTTGACCATCAGGAGGGATGCTTTGCAGCGGCTGATCCAAAGTGTTGAGCAAGGCTCCGCGGCGATTGCACAAATGGAATCCAAACTACTCGAGGCGGAAAACGAGTTTCAGGCATTGGTTCTCCGCCGAGGTCAGGCGGAGAACGAAAACGAATTGTTAGATCTGGTTGCTGCTGCGGGCATTCGAGGCAACTCTGCTGCTGCACAACTTGGACGCAATCTGGAAGGATTACGCGGTGATGTTGAGTCACTCGAGGCCCGTAACGAGGCTCGCAGGGAGGCCGTGCCAGTTGGAGATCGAGTCGAAAGTCGACTACCTCAGGCATACAACCGCCTTGAACGCCTGAAGGCTCTGCACGAAGAACATTCGGCGAACACAACTGGCCCGGAAATTGATGAGGTCCAAAACCTTCCATCGCACGGTTTTCAATCGAATTCCTCTGACACTACGATTAGTGGGGGAAATGGCCGCGATGGCCTTCTAATCATCATTAAGGATGCTCAATTGGAAGCAACACTTGGACGTTCAACTGATGAGAACGAGTAATGTCCAGTGACAATCAAAGTCCAGAAAACGTCGATCCGCTGGAAGAAAAAATCTTCCAGCGGCTTCGCCAGTGGCAAGATAAGCACCCAAATGGTGACGGCCCCCGCGATTCCGAGCTTGAGGGACTGGTTTACCGGTTCCTCTACCGCGAACTAAGAGGCATCGCTGCGGTGCTGCGTGGCCTTGGCCCGCAAGCCAACAACCAGCAGGGCGACGTGTCCTGTCGGTTTACTAGTGTGCTGCACAAGGCATTCGTGCGAATTATCGAGAAGTACCCGGACAAGCTCATGCAGTCCAAATCACGAAAGCAACTGACCGGGTATTTCTCCCGAACGATGTCAACCATGATGCTGAACCATTACAAGCGGAAAGGGACGTTTCAAAAAATCGTTGAACAACTCGGACTCACTGAAGCGGAAGATGCCCAGGTCCGTGATATTCTGTCCCATCTCGCAGAGGAGAAGGCAAGCGACTTTGAGAAACGTACCGGAATCCTGTTCGAAAAAGGCTTGGAAGTGATCAAACGGTGGGATGAGTCTAACGATGCCGAGAAAAATGCTTGGGCGACTGCCCTAATACTCCGCCACGTTGATGGATTGGGGTATGACGACATTGCACGCGAACTAGGCATGGAGCGATTCGATAGTTCGGGATGCGATGTTGTTCGGCAATTAGTTGAGCAAGCGAGAAAACGGGTGAGGAGCGAAGCAAAATGAATTCCAACAGCGACACCAGTCCAAGAATTGACCAATCAGATAGTGGACCGCTCGGTCTTCAACTTCGGGATGCAGCCGGCTTGGTGGACCACGAGGAGCTTGATGAACTTTGGGACACGACAAAGGTGGCCATTGCTGCGGAGGGACTGCGGGACCTCAAGCGAGTCGACCGAGGTGGCTACGGCGTTGTTTGTCGTGCGATTGATGAACGCACCGGGAATCCGCGAGCTATCAAAGTTGTCCTGCATCCAAAAAGGAAAGAACGCTTTGCAACGTTTGTGCGAGAATGTCAAATTCTGGAATACTTGCAGAACCATGAACGGTCAGTGGGAGTCGCGCCTCGTTTCTTCGGTAAGAAAGAGCCAAAAGATGGCCAGCCATTTCTCATTCAGGAGTGGATCGAAGGGAAGAAACTCAGCGACTGGCTAAATGCCCGTCCGAATTTACCTGTAGGTGAACGAGAGTCATTGTGCCGCGCAATCTACGACGCGTATGAGCGACTGCACGCATCGGAAGTGATCCAACGTGACGTTTCCCTTGGCAACATCATGATTTCCGGCAGGAGGGTGCGATTGATAGACTTCGGTGGTGGCGGACGGGCTGCGCCTGGCTACCGCGATTTGAACACGATGTCTCACGTTCCCATGACGGAAGCGTTCGCGAGCGACCCTGTCCGAAATCGCGAGCGAAAGCCAACCATTCCCGATGAGGTGCACGCTGTCGCGAAAGTTTGCTTCACCATTTTGACTGGTCAAATCGCGATTGACATCCCGCGGAAGGAGTGGCCGAACAAACTCAAGCAAAGGGGCGTCTGCGCCGAAATCGCGGGCGGCCTACTTGCGAAAATGGAAACACCGCCGGAAAAAATTGCAGAGCGTTCGCAGGCGAAGGAGTTTTAACATGGCCGATCCTAAGCATCAAAACGAAGACAACTGGACTGCCGCTGGCATGGTTGGCATGTTCGATGCAGTGCACCGCAAGCGTGACCAGAAGAGATCCCGTCAAGTTCTCATCGCATGGACGTTGGCGATCACTTTCAGCTTGGGTGTACCCTTATGGTTTACCTGGGTGAAGTTCCAAGATGCACGTCGGCAAACCTTGCTGGAAGAGTTTCAATTGCGGCGACCAGCTGCTGACCAATTGACTCAATCGAACCCTGCCATCGCTACAGCGTTGGAAAACGCCGATGGCCTGAAGGATGCTGCCATGTCCAAGTCGGTTGGTGAATCAATCGCCGACCTGCGTCAGGCGATTGACCTTCTTGCAACAGCACATGAGCTGGAACGCGACACTAAGCGACTTCGTCAACTTCTCAATCCGGTCGGTCAAACGCTTTTGGAAACCCCATGGCACGTCAACTCAGAGAAGATTACGAGTGAGCAAAGACGTTTGAGTGCAGAGCACAAGAGGATTGTTGCCCTTCTTGACCAAGGGAATCTCAGCGAGGCTGAGACGGCGATGGCCGATCTTCTACATGAAACCAGTCGGCTGCAACGTGGAAACGTTGAAGCGATGCAATCTTCGGTCGCCCGACAGTCTTGGGCACGATTGGAGGAACTCGTTCCAAAAAGGCTTTCGGAAGACCCCGCCTGGCGAGCTATCAGTGATGTCGGGCATGATGCTGAAGAGGGTTGGAATGCTGGAGAGTGGCTTCAAGCGAGGACACTCTTCGCACGTGCCGTCGAGCGTGCCGAAGAGTTTCTTGAGTCTCAATTGGAACCTGACGAAAAGGCTCAAATCCTTCAATCCGACGCTGAGGTCATCAAACTACTCCACTCGGAAAGGGACAGCCTTGCAGAACAGGTTCGGTCTCTCGAAAAGCAAATCGCGGAACACAATCAGCAGCTCGCAGCGCTCATTGCTGATCGCCAAACGGCCTTAGGCAAACTCGACATCGTCACTGCTGAGCGGGATCAACTGCAGACCAAGAATGCAAAGCTAACGACCGAGGTTGAGACTCTCCGACCACTTCAGCAGCAGTTGGACACTGCTGTCGCGAAACAAGAAGCGGCCGAGAAGCAGGCGAATGAGTTGATGGAAGCAAACGAGTCAATTGCATTGGACTTGGCGGAGGTCAGAAATCAATTGAGAGAGGCTTCGACCGCGTACACAGAACTTCTAATCAAGCGGTTTAAATCTTACAAAGACACAGATGCTTACGTTGAAGCCGTTACAAGTCCAAGTGCCGGAGAAATGGAGTTTGTGTTCATTCGGCCTGGCAAATTCAAAATGGGCTCTGATTCCAAGGGAGCCGGAACGGATGAAAAGCCGGTCCATGAGGTAGACATAACGAAGTCGTACTATGTCGGTAAATACGAAGTGACGATTCGTCAGATTCTTGAGTGGTTGAATTCGCCCAACATCGTGTTTGACGACACTTGGATTGACCTCGCCCATGAGGACTGTCCCATTGCGAAATCTGCGAGTGGATTCGTTATCAACGCGAAAAGTGAATTCGCAAGGTCAGAAGATCAGCCGATGGTCTGTATTTCCTGGCACGGAGCGAAAGCTTTTTGCGAATGGTGCTCAGTGCAGGACTCACGTTACAGTTATCGAGTTCCGACTGAAGCAGAGTGGGAATACATGGCACGAGCCAAGTCAGAAAGTGAAACGCCATGGGGAGGGGAGAAACCAGATGGTCGCGACCCATTTGGGTTTTTGCACGACAGAAACACGCTAACGACAACAAATGCGAACTTTCACGGGGGGCCGGGAAAAACGGCAATAGTCGGTTCCTATCAGCCCAATTTCTGGGGAGTGTACGATACTGTTGGAAACGTGGGAGAATGGTGTGAAGATGTCTATGAGGAGGACTTCTATCAAACCCCGGTCGCAAGTCGGCCAGACCCAGTAAACCGCAGCAGTTCCACGTCAATCAGGGTAGTTCGTTCTGGTTCTTGGAACGACGACTCGATTCGTGTGCGTTCCGCAAGTCGCTTCCACTTCGTTCCAGAACATTGCTCGCCGGAACTCGGTTTTCGAGTTGTAGCGGAATGGACTGCTCCAGAAGCATCACCGGAAGGGTCGGAGTGAATCTTATGGAGGTTAAAGGCTGCTCGATGCAAGGGGGGGGGGCTTAGCAAGTGAAACTGGACCGGGATATCGCCATTCGTTAGTTCCACATCCCTTATACAGATTGGTGACCGCCGTCATTTCCCCGCTAAACCTGCTCCCCTACTCGGACGGGGTCATGACATGGCTCAATGATCGCCGCAACATCGATCTGAACGGCGGTTGATTCGGGCATGGGCGGTTCACGGGGTAGCCAATGAGCGACTGGGAACGCGGTTCTGGACTCGACGACTCCCCTCTTGTGCCGTTCATGGACGCGGTCATGGCGGGGTCATGGGTGAGTCATGGCCGGGGCGGTTGAACGGAGATCAGTGAACTTCGGCCATGATTTTCTTGGACGGGGCGGTGACCTGGGGTATGCTGGTGGCGTTACTCCCCCACCCTCTTTATGGAACAGTTTCTCACAGTCAAAGATGCCGCCGCATTCGTGGGCAAATCGGAATCGACGATTAAGCGGTTGATTCACGATGTGGTGCAGACAGTAGGCCACCCTGACCGAGAATCAATTCAGCCGTCCGTCGATGAATTGGCGGCCAAGCGGGCGGCGGGTGAGTTGTATGCGTGGCGGATTGAGCGGGAATTTCTGTTGCAGCGACTTCCCAAAGAGCCGGAGCAGAAGCCGAAAACTCGCAGAGTAGACTCCCCTGTCGATGAACTCTCTTCACCATTGATTGAGGTGTTGCGGGAGCAGTTGCAGTCGAAGGATCGGCAGATTGAAACCCTGGAAAAGCAACTCGACCGCAAGGATGAGCAAATTGGAAATCAAAATGAACGCATGCGTGAGCAGAATATCCTGATGAAGGAACTGCAGCAGCGGCTTTCTATTGCGGCTCCGGCATCACCAGCAGAGGTTGTGATGGAGCCGAAGCAGGGGACTGATCGCAACCGTTCTTTCTGGCTGCGTGAGTTCCACTTGTTCGGTCGGTCACGCTCTTAGGTCTGACCGCATTCCCTTCCCATGCCTGAGTCCAAATCACAGCATCGGCAGTCGGTGGAGCCGTTTCAGGGCTTTGAGCCGCTGACGGCGAACTATGTCTATTGCCCGAATCAGTTCTTTGACGTGCTGCTGCCGCATGGCTCGCGGGGTTGCGTTCGACTGGTGGCATATCTGTTGCGGCGGACGTTGGGATGGCTCGATGCGAATGGCGAGCCAATTGAACAGGAAATCGCGGTCACGTGGCGGGAGTTGATTGAGCACGCGGGCATCAGTCGCGGAGCCCTGAAGGATGCGTTGACCGAGGCCATGAACGGTGGGTTCATCGATGAACTGCGGTCAGCGAAGTCCAAGACCAGCGGATCAGCTGGACAATCAGGCCAGTACCGACTGAAGTGGGGGAACGCTACGGAGTATGTGAAATCGCCCGCTGACTTCGATGGTTTCTATGCAGGCGAAGGGCATCGCACGCCCGTGCCGAATGCGTTCTTTGATCGCATTGTCCCAGTCGAGCCATTGGCGGTCACGAAAGTTGTGGGCACGGTCTTGCGACATACCATTGGATATCAGAACCAGTTCGGTGGACGGCGTTCATCGGCACCGTTGTCGTATCAGTTGATCGCCAACTATGCCAGGCTCAGCAATGGCAAGACACTATCACAGGCAATCCAGAGTGCGGAATCAGCGGGATACATTCAGCGACTTGAATCTGGAATCTTCAGTCCTGACGTGTCGCAACAACAGGCCACGACTTACGGCGTTCGTTGGCTTCAGGCGGCGAACAACGGTGACATCGGTTCAAAAATCCCAGTAGAGTCCGATCGGTCCAAATTTCCCAGCAGGAACGGTTCAGAAAGCCCAGCAGAACATCGGTTCAAAATCCCCAGCAGTATAAACAAAACAAACAAAGACACTTTGAAACAACAACCGGCTGCTGCCTGGAAAGAGGGGATTCGATTGTTGATCGACGCGGGGTTGGATCGTGGCAGTGCCACAAGGCTGGTGAAGCAGCAGGGGATGGATGTTGTACGAAATCAATTGGACTGGCTCGATGCTCGCAATCCGACAGAGAACCGCGTCGGGATGTTGCGGAAGGCGATTGCCGAGAACTGGGAGAAGCCGCAGTCGATTGTGCAGCAGGAACGTCGCAAGGCCATTCGCCAGCGGCGGCGACAACAGGATGTCCAGCAGGTTCAGGAAGATGTACAGATCAAACAGCAACGTGCGGCTCGTAAGGCACGTCAGCAGCAGTTGTTGACGGAGTGGGGGAGTGCGTCGCTCGCAGAACGTCGTCGCTGGATTGCAGCGGCGGTCGAACGGGAAACGAGTGCGCGGCTGGCGGACATCATTCGGCGGGAGGCGGTGGAGACGACCAAGCCGCATTTCCAGGTGCTGGAGTCGATTGCCGTGGAACGGCAGTTGCCTCGCATTGTGTCGATCGAGAATTGTTGATCAAAACTCATGTCATGACGCGAAACTGCGACTGACTTTTGGGTGATGCGGAACGTGTCCCTTGAACGGGTCACGCTGCGGGTCGTGTAACGGGTCGCAGAAAGCGAACCCTTGCACCGCTCTGACAAGCCGAGAAGCGGACACCACGATGAGGGCGTCGCGTCGACGGGCTTTGCCCGCGACCCGCGGAGCTGCCGACGACGCCGAGGGACCGGCTGCGACAGCTCCGCGGGTCGCGGCCACCGGCTCCTACCGTCGCCTAAGCCCCCGACGCTCCGCCGCACGCCTCAGCAATCGTCGGAGACGACAGAGCCCCGCCGCCAGTGCCAACTTTACGAATTACGAGGCGAACTTTGCTTCAGCGTACAACACTAGCGAAGGTCACGAGAGCATGGTGCCTCGCATTCCCCGGACATCTAGCCCTACTATACATATCTCCAGTTGGCGACTAGGATTCCCGGATGGCTCCAACCTAAGTAACCATTCGGGTCAACAAGATGTTTCGCATTCTTCATGTTTCCGACCTTCATGCACGACAGTCATCACGCTGGAGTACGGACAACCTCTTGTCAAAGGTAACAGAAGTACTACTCCGTGAATCCGACGACGATAACTTTGATGTCGTTGCGTTTACCGGAGACATTGCCTTTTCGGGCAAGCGTGATGAATATGAGATCGCTGAGGAATGGCTGAATCGTGCATTTCTGTCTGCTCAAGGGCTGAATCTTTCCAAAAACCAGCTTCTCTTCGTCCCTGGGAATCACGATGTTGACAGGAACGCCATAACGCCTGCGGCCGCTGCAATCGAACGAGAACTAAGACGTAGCGAGACTCAAGAGGAGATCGCGAGACACTTCTGCAATGAGCAAAGCAAGTCCTTACTTCTTGGGCGTCATACTGAGTACGCAGCGTTTATCACTCGTCTTCGAGGACACAGTGAACTCACGCTACCTTCATGGACGCAAACATTTGAGCACCAAGGCCAGTCCATTCAATTCGACGGGCTCTGCACGAGTTGGGTCTCCAGTGGCGATGACGATCATGGAAGTCTGTTAGTGGGACAACCCCAACTGACGGACCGCCTCAACGCCCGAACTCCGGCAATGATGCATATTGTAATGATGCATCACCCTCTCGCATGGCTGAGGGAGTTCGATGCTCGAAATACTGAACAAGCCTTTCGGAGCGGGAATGTACTTTTGCTTCGCGGCCACCTACATCGCCCTGATCAATTGTGTGTGTCAACTCGAAATGGCGTTTTTCATGAGCTACCGGCTGGCTCACTCCACGAATCGCACGATAGCCCCAATAGCTTCTCCATAATTGACGTGTCGGACGACTACTCAATTGCACGTGTGAAGACTTATTTGTGGAGAGATAGGCAATGGATCCACGACCGAAATGTGTACCCCGAATCTGCGGATGGAGTTGGGGTCATCGAATTTGCCGCCGGATCGACACCAATTCGCTCAGAGCGCCAGCTAGACAGCACCTTGTTTTCCGTCTCGGAGCCTAACTCTCATCCCGTCGGCACCGAACTCTTGCAGGAGCAAATTGCTCCCGAATCGAATTCAAGTAATGAGATACATGAAGACAGGGGAACGGAGGACACATATCTTCCCGGATTCCCACGCTTTCGCATTAAGGCGCATCGGCAATTTGAGGTCGTACGTGAGAACGCGAGAGAGGCAGCGCTACTTCAATTAGAGCAAAATCGACTTGTGCGTTTGCAGGCCCAATGGGGTTCGGCACCACTTGCATTTGTTGCGACCTTGCTCAAAAGTCGCCGCGCCGGGGGAGAAAACACTGTTGTCCTTCATGGCCGATGTGCAGGGGCGTCCACTGGCCTCGAGCTCCAAAGTGTTCTGGAGTCGCAGGCACAATTAAGTGCTGCTGAACTTGGAAATACACTTCGGCACGGGCCATCTGTGATCCTACTTCTAGATGACATTCGGTGGGACTCAGTTGAATCGAGCCAAGACACTCGAAGCAACCAGGTGTCGATCCGGGATACCGTTGCAGCCTTTCTCGATTACTGTCCTAATCTGCAAATCATTCTTGTATCGTACCAGAGAAATGATGATTGGGGGGGGGCTGATCAAGTGATTATGCTCGATGCTCTCGATGCTGCGGACACCCGCGCGTACATGAATGCCCATGAGACTCACTCGATCCAACTTGATGAAATTGTCGACTACGATCGTGTCCATCGTGTAACGGGCGGGCTGCCAAGCCACATTGACAATGTGCTCCAGGCACTCACATACACGAATCTGAACGGAGCACTGGCGGAATTCTCCGAAGTTACCCACGACACCCCAAATGAACTTCCGGGGCTGTTGGTGGACTCGATCACGAAATTGGCTGAGGAAAGCGATGACCTGTCATGTCGAGCATACTCGATGCTTACCTTGTTATGCGTCCTTGAGTACGGGGAGGCACTTTTAACAATCAAGAGAATTGTTCCGCAGTCTCCACTCTGGCCAAAACATGCTCATCACCTTCAGGAGTTGGGGCTCCTCGACGTCATTGATGCAACACCAATGGCTACAGCAGCGAATACACCCGCACATCGTGTTTCAGATACGGAGAAGCTCCTCAAGGTTCCGAGGATCGTCCGCGATCATGTGATTGGCAAGATGCCGGAGGAAGATCGAGTCAACTTACTTCGCGACGCCGCATCCGTTTACTTTGGGTCGGATTGGCGAACTGGAAAGATCCGCGTCCGAATTCAGCGTGCAACCGGCAGTAGGGGATGCCGTCCACGCTCTGGGAATGAACTTGCCGTTTTGGAGCAGATTTTGAAGTATGCACTTCGCAGTAATACCAGTGACCTATGCAGTCCAGAAGAAGCGATTCGACTATCTCTGAAGTATGTTGACCATCTTCAGGGGAAGGGGCTTTACGGCGAGTGTTACGCGTCGTCTCGCGACTTACTGGCGATTGTTGAAAACCTTGCAGACGCAAGTCTGTACGTTGCCGAACTTGCTGAGATTAAGCTCAACGCTGGCAGGTGTGCACGTATGGTCGGCGAACATGCTGCTGCCATCGACTACCTCACATCAGTTCTCCCGTCCGCAAGGAGCCTTGATGACAAGAGTAGGGTTGCCGACATTCTCTTGGAACTCGCGTTATCACACGAGAGCCTCGGGAACGAACATGACGCAATTCAATTGGCGGAAGAGGTCATTGCGGACGCTCCAAACAACTCACATGAGTACCTTCAGGCAAAGGCGATCATCGCAGGCTACGAAAGGGACGTGGCAGCACGAAAAGAAAAACTGGGAAGGCTGGAGAACCGCGCAAGAACTCGAGGACATTATACCGTTGCCAACAATATTGCACTCGAACTGGCCGCTGCTAGCGATACAACGGACGAAACGCTGAAACACCTTTCCCGCGTACGATCACACAATGACAAAGAGTACAACTATATTCGAGCGACAATTCGCCGCGTTGAGACACTCCTTGACAGCAATCGAGTCACTGACATTACAGACATTGACGAAAGAGACTTGCGGTACAGCTACATCGTCGCGTACTCACAACGTATTCGTGGCATCTTCAATTGGTGCCATCGAGTCATGTGGCGTTACTTTGAGACCAAGGACCAACAGCAGGCGCTGCTGGAATTGTTCGAGCACAGTTCGTTCATTTGGCGTCTCAGTGGCGACACTGAGCGGGAACATGATTACGCAAAGCGATGTGCCGCCATTGACACAGGTGGACTCGGAACAGCCTGGATGACTGTGTCGTCTTTCATCAGATATTGCCACGTGCGTATCAAAGCTCTCAGTCAGAAGCTTCCTTTCCCTCCAAACGGTTGAGTCGATTCTTACCGTTGGGCGAGGAGGAGAGCCGACTGGCTAAGAGGACTAATTGAAAAATGTTCGCGGATTAACATCTGGATTTTACGTCGTCGAATTGCATCAACTCATGCTGTTCGTGGACAGTGTCGTTCTACAATGAAGTGCCACTCGTCCGTTGAGATGCCTTCGGGCTGTCTCGAGGTGAACCGTCCCTCAAACATCGTACTGCTCCAGCCCAGTCGCACTTCGACTTGTTGTTCGGCGAGTTTCCAGAGGAGTTCTTTGAATCCGGCTTCGCCGGGTTCGTCGCAGTCGGGAAACAAGGTGACCTTGTTGTTCGCAGATTGGCGGGCGAATTTGACTATGGTCTGGACCTGAGTGTCGGTCGGTTTGTTGCTGCAGAGGGCGGTGGCGGCGATTTCGAGTTCTTCGAGGCGGAGGACGTCGTTCATCCCTTCGACGACGACTACGCCGTACTTCTTCAGTGACTCCCGCACGTACGGTTCCTTTAGTCGCCCAGATTGGCCGCCGTACAGTTCCTGGCCTTTGTGGTAGCCCGCGACGTAGCGGTGTTTGCTCGGCTTTTTCCCTTCGGGGCGGCCCTCTTTCAGCCAGGCTTGCCATTTCTTTTCGAACTGCAAGTCGCGGCCTGAGTAGCTGAGGACTTCCCCTTGCTGGTTGCGGTGGGTGTAGACCAGATAGTTCTTGCGGAACAGCGAGCGGCCATTCCCCGGAATCCAGCCGACGCCCCATTTCCGCATGAGGTCGGGTGTCATCCAAGGGCGGGCGCGAACGTACTTGGCGGCTTCAGGAGACATTTGTTCGACATCGACGATGAGTTCTTCGTAGAGGTTGGCCAACTCGCGGGCTGCCGGTTTGTCGTGGTGGATCAGTGGGATGTTGACCAACGTCGTCTCGGGCCTTGGTTCTGGTGGCGGAGTTGGTTTTTCTTGGGGTGGGGGAGTCGTGGTTGATCCGCCGGAGATTTCACGCAGCTTGGCAACAGCGGCTTTGAACTCATCACCTCGGAGTTTCCCACCGGTCGGTGGTTGGTGCGTCTCCAAGCCGTGCAGCAGTGTCAACAGATTCCCACGGACGCCGCAGGTGTGGCAGTAAATTCGATGCACGCGGTCGTCGAGTTTGACGGTCAACTGGCCGTACTCGCTGTCGGCACAGGACTCGTTGAACACGCAGGTCATGCGATGTTCGCCCGACTCCTTCTCGGGCAGCGGCTGTCCATAGCTCGCCAGCACCGTGGCGACGCTGGTCTTGGCGATGAGTTCATCGACGTCGTTCATGTAGGCACTGTTTCGAGACATTCGGCAAGCGGAAGTGAGTTGCTGCGATGCTACACTGTGACGACCATCATGCCAAAGAGATTTCAAACCAACATCGGACCGCGTGACCTGGACATCCTGACGGCTCTCGACCGCACGCCGCTCACCTCGGCCCAACTCTGCAAACTGAGTGCCACGTTTGTGGCTCCGTTTCGGGATGAACACAACTTGCGGCGACGGCTGCGGATGCTCCGCAACTCCGGCCTGATTCGCTCCTGGCCGTATGCATTGGCATCGACGGGACGTTCACCGCACTATTTCAAGCTGACGCGGGATGGATACCGGCTGTTGCATGGCCAGGATGCTCCGTTGCCACGGCGACGGTACTTCGAAGAAATCAGTCACGGTCATCATTTTCACACCCATGCGTTGGCTGAGGTGATTGTGCAACTGGCGGTCTGCGGTCACCGCCAGGGGATTACACTGCGGCACTTTGCCCGGGAGAACAGTCTGAAGCTGGAAGCGAACGGATTCACGCTCTATCCCGACTGTGCGTTCCAGTTGCTCACATCCGACGGCAGCACGTTCAACTACGTCGTGGAGTTCGACAACGGCACGGAGCGTGTCCGCACGCGGCAGGATGTCGAGTCGATTGAGCGGAAGCTACGAGGGTATGACGCGCATCAATCGCAGTTCGCGGCGAATGATCCGCAGCGGTGTCTGGTGTTGTTCGTGACGACTCGGAGCCGGTCACGACTGGATCGTATTCTGCAACTGGCCGACATGCTGCTGACGAATCGTCAACGGACGGTGTTTGTCGGTTGTGGCTATCAATCTGTCTGCGATCAAGACCCGTTCCAGCAGCCGCTGTTGAGTGACCATCGAGGCTTGAAGCCGACGATTGTGCCGCTGGTGCACAGCACTCCCAGAAACGTCACCAGTTCGGTGACTCCGGTGACGGTCTCGTGATAGGCTGAAGGTCCTGCGTGGCAGCCCTTCCCCGTGGATGCATGGGCCGTGATCGAGCGGTCGTTTCTGTTCTCTCGCCGAACGTCCTTCAGTGTTGCCGGATGCGGTGGCGTCGCTCCGTCAGTCCTGAAGGAAGCGACTCGAAGTTGTCGCACGTTTTGAGACCGGGAATCGCACAAACGGAGACCGGGCACCGTGGGCCCGCTCCGTGGCGATCACCTCAAAGCGGGGCGGGAAGCGAGATGCGTTGAGGGGCCGGTGGCCCGTTGAGAGTCGCTGCGCGACTGTTGAGATGGTTGATTTCGTTTGTTATTGATGGAGCTGAGAATTCTACCGCCCACCGGCAATACACGAGGTCCGCTGGCGATGGAATCATTGCTGCGTGCGGTGCATCGGATGGGAGCGAAATCGGCACCGTTGACGCTCTTGCTCCGTTCCCAGCAAGGGAGTGTGGGACTGGCGGCTCAACTTCCCGATGAACTACGGATCATGTTCCTACAAGAACTGCAGGACGCCTATCCCGGTGTCACCGTGCAGCGGGCTCAGGCGTCGACCGTTGAAGACCGTCACACTTGGACCGCACATTTGCGGCTGTCACCTGACATTCTTTCGCTAAGGACTTACGAACAGTTTCTTGATTTGGCGGATGGAAGGCAGTTTTCTGATCCGGTGGCCGGACTGTTGGCTGCGATCCGGACAGGAAACTCGGGGCGGTTTGAGTGCACGATTGAACTTTCGATCCGACCTGCGACCGCACGGCGGTTGAAGCAGACCGAAAGAATCGTCTGGCGATTGCGAAAGGGCTTCAGGAGTTCGCAAGCACAGCAGTGGTTCTTGCGAGTGGCGAGCAGTTCACCTCTCCAATCGCGACTGCTGGCTCGCTGGTTGCGGCGGGGAACACGAGCCGTTGTGCCGCCGCTCGACAAGCTCGACCAACCGCTGCTCGAATGTTGGTTGACGTTACGGGTGGTTGCTCCCAGTGATGCCGAACTGATCGCTCAACGGAAGCTCCGCGAAATCGCCGGAGCGTTGGGGCGATTCCACGGTGAAGCAGCATTCGTTGCTACGCGTCGACCGTCAAAACGCGGATTCCTGCTGACTCCCGCTGAGATCGCAACGCTCTGGCATCCGTTGACGGCGTCAGGAGACACCGTCTCCCGCGTGCAGCGCTCAGCATTCCGAGAGGTGGAACCTCCGGTGGAACTCACCACAAGGAAAGGGATGGCCGATGAAACCATCCTGGGCCGGGTGCAGTTTCGGCGGCAACGGAATCAGTTCGGGATCGCGATGGATGATCTCCGTCGACATCTGTTGGCGATTGGAAAGACCGGCTGCGGGAAATCGACGTTCCTCCTGAACGTTGTCCGACAGCAGGTGGAAGCGAATCGGGGAGTGGTGCTGTTCGATCCCCACGGCCAACTGGCCGAGGAAGTGCTGGATGTCATCCCCAAACGCCGCACCAATGATGTGATTTACTTTGACGCGTCGGAACGAGTCGCACCCGTGGGATTCAATCCCATGATCGGGCCGCCCGGTACCGATCCCACGCTGGTCGCGGACGGCGTTCTGACCTCGTTCAAGAACGTGTTCGGGTTCGATGACGGCTCAGCCCCGAGGCTGCTGCACATCTTCCGCAATTGCCTGCTATCGCTGATCGACACGCCTCATGCGTCGCTGTCGAGTCTGCAGCGACTGCTGGTCGACGCCCCGTTTCGCAAGACGGTCGTAGCCCAGGTCATGAACGCCGCCGTGCGGGAGTTCTGGCTGACCGAGTTCAACCGCTGGAACGACCGCGACCGCACGCAATACATCGCCAGTCTGCAGAATAAACTCGGTGCGTTCACGACCAACGAGCGACTGCAACGCATCCTGAACTGCGGGCAGGGGATTCAGTTGCGGAGCATCATGGACCAGTCGCAGGTGCTGATATGTAACCTCTCGAAAGGGACATTCGGGCACGATGCCTCAACCTTGCTCGGTTCGTTGCTGCTTTCCAGTTTACAAGTGGCCGCGATGAGTCGGGCTGACATCCCCGAACAGGATCGCACTGATTGTGTGGTCGTCATTGACGAGTTCCACTCGTACCTCGCTGATGGCAATTCCACGATGGCCGATGCACTGGCCGAATCCCGGAAGTACCGGACGAGTTACGTTCTCAGCACCCAGATGTTGGATCAACTCGATCCGCAAACACTGGCCGGAGTCCTCGGCAACTGCGGCTCCACGCTCTGCATGACCGTAGGCCCCCGCGACGCCGAAATCCTCACCAACCTCCTCGGCCACGGACTCACCCCTGACGACCTGTTGAAAATCCCGAAATACCACGCCTACCTCAGACTGCTCATCCACGGAGCCGCCAAGACATTCAGCATGACAACTCTGCCACCACCAAAGTTCCCGATAAGGCATGGTGCGACCATTCGTAGAGTGAGCCGCCAACGCTGGGGGCTGCGATAAGTGCCAATCCCGAGATGGGGCTACTTCTTTGCCTCTGGCTTGGGGACTGGTGTCTTTTCATCCTTCTTGGGCTGCTCGTCGCCCTTGTGTTCTTTTCTGATTCCGTTGGTCATTTCTGGTATCTCACAAGTGCATTGGTGTTGAAAGCTGGGGAAATCAGATGGCCAATTTCCCAATTTGGGAAAATTCTATCTTGGGAAATAGGCTGCCGCAACTCTTCTGTTGGCAGCCCCATGAAAAAGTCGAAGTTCACCAAGCAATATGCTCGTTTGTTGCGTGCACTTCGCGATGCGCGACAGGCTGCTGGAATGACGCAGGTGGAAGTAGCGGAGCGGTTTGAGGCACACGCTCCGTTTGTGTCGAAATGTGAGTCGGGGGAGCGGCGTATCGATGTCGTCGAGTTGGCTGCGTTCTGTCGCATCTACGGAATCACAGTCAGCGAGTTGTTGCAGTCTGCGGGTATTGAATAGACCTCACGAGCCCTGCAGCATCGCCTCGGCCCGGCGGTAATACTTCGACAGGCAATCCCGGCTTCCCAGGTAGAACAGCACGGTTAACACCAGCACGGCAGCAACCTCTTTCCATCCTGTTGATACGACCGGCCAGCGAAACAATGCCGCCATCCAGATGGAGAGCAGGGAATTTGAATAGGCCTGATAGTATCGGTAGTGGCTCTCCACCAGCACATCGAACCCCTCGCGACGCGTACTGAGCAGACGAAAGTCCCATTCTGGCGGATGGACTCCCGTGCGATGATGCAGTGTGTCGACGAGCAGCCAACGAAGTGTGCTCATTGTCAATCCCGCTCCCACGGACGCCAGCGTGACATACAGAAACCCGCCAATCGTCGGCCCACCAGCACTCGCCCCCAGCCAGGACTGAACAGTCGCAGAGGCATGAGACATACCCCAGACGGAAATAAATCCCGGCAACACGTATGCAATCAACAGGCCGAAGTTCTGATTATTAATCTCCCGCATTCCATGCCATCTTAGACGTGAACACGGTTCAGCGCAATCCGGCACTCTGTCTGTCATGAACTGATTCCCAGACTTTTCAGAGGCTGACAACAAACAGCACAATCTGCTGGCCTCCTGAGTTGGAATCGTGGTAGTCTCGGATCATGGTCAAATTAACCCCAGAACAACGGGCGGCATTACAACAGCAACCAGAAGGAGTTGCCTGTGAAGATGCCGAAACGCATCGCATCTACTTCCTGGTCGACAGTGAAATCCATCAACAAGCAATGGAAGCACTTCGACGCCAACAGGATCGAAATGCGATTGCCGAAGGAGCAGCGGATATGGAAGCTGGTCGCTTTCAGCCGCTCGATAAAGCGTTCGCCGACATCCGGGGACGCCTTGAATTTCCTGGGCGGGCATGACGTACCGGGTGCAACTCACAGAACGAGCCAAACGGGATGTTGAACGCAACGCTCAGTGGTGGGCTCAACACTATTCGGTCAGTCAGGCCATCGAATGGTTCGACACGATCCACGTTCAGCTTCAACAGTTGGCAAACTTTCCCGAGAGTCACGCTGCGTCGCCAGAGAGCAGCGAATTCCCGTACGTGATTCGCAATAAGTTTGTCGGACTCGGCCAGAAACCTTCCTACCGGGCCGTATTCACCGTACGCGAAGATGTGGTGTATGTCCTGTCGGTGCAGCGATTCGCCCAAGATCGTCTCGTCCCAGGCGATTACTGATTTCCCCCCCTAGCGTCTGGTCAACGAGTCCTTTCAATACCCGGAAACCCAACCACTCTTCAAATCGCTTGAAGAAGTTTCTCAGCGTTCGAGCGTCAGCCGTGCGGTGGCGTTTGAAGATTTTCTGCATGTCACCGTCTGCACGTTGGGGCGACCGTTGATGGAGGAAGAGTACCTCCAGACGATTGCCAAACACACAGCAGGAGCGAAGGGCAAACGCGGCTGCGATGTACTCGCTCAAATGTTCGCGAATCTCATCGCCGCGATGGAAAGTACCCGGCGAGATATCCTTGGCGATCTGTTTCAGGGTGGTATCACGTACGGCGAGAAGGGGCAGTTTCTGACTCCGGAGCCGATCTGCGAAATGATGGCCCGTATGAATCTGCTGGCAGAAAAGACAGGCCTGGAAGGACGACGCAGCGTCAACGATCCTTGTGTCGGCTCAGGCCGCATGTTGCTGGCCGCTGCTGATCTCCAGCCGAACTGGCATTTTGTGGGGCAAGATGTGGACCTGAGATGTGTTCGAATGACCGCCATCAATCTGGGGCTCCGTAACCTCTACGGCCACGTCGTCTGGGGAAACTCCTTGAGCAACACCTGCGACCTCATTTACGAAACGGGCCGTATTCAGCTGCATGGAAACGTCATCCGGAAAACCAACCGCGTCCCGCTACCAAACCGCGATCCCGAAGAATTCGCCATCACACCGCCAGACGAGCAGGGGGCTGCACCGGCCCCGGCCAACCAGCCTTCTGAATCAGGCAACCCGATCATCCCCAAGAAACAATTGAAGCTGTTCTGAGTGTGAACTGCGAGCCATCGGTTCTCGCGGTGGAAATGCCAACACATCGCAGGATTTCCGGCAACCACGTCTCAGCAAGGTCGTACAAGTCTCCACCTTGCAGAGCCGTTTCGTGTTGCCGGATGTGCGAGCGAGTGTTTTACATTCTTCCCACCACTCCGATGACATCCTCATCACATTTCACATCACCGGCCTACAACCTGCTTCCGGACGAAATCGCCCGCGAAATTCCGGCTCTGGGATCAACCAGTGACGATCCTGACCCCGTCTTTCATGTCAAATGGTTTACGCCAGACAGCGGCTTCACCTGGTACGTCGCCGAGTTCGATCCCGAATCAAGAATTGCATTCGGTTTCGTCGTTGGTCCGTTTCCGGAATGGGGGACATTCAATCTCGCTGAAATCGAGCAGTTGCGAGGTTCACTGAATCTTCCGGTTGAACGGGATCTGTACTTTGCTCCCTGTCCCGCTTCAAAGATCACGAGGGACTACTGATCCCTTTCTTTGTGGTGACTTTCGAAGGGCCGTTCCCACGGCCTTTCTTCTTGCGCCGAAAGTTCTGGTCAGGCAGTCTGTCCTCGCTTTGTTCAATTCGAACAGAGTCCGCTTTGCGGCCCATGTTCTTTTCAAACGGGAGACCGAAATGATCCTTGTCGATCTGCAGGATGGCTGTTGCCGCAGTTGCAACGGCCAATTGGAAATCATCGCAGTCGATGACGCCACAATGGATGTGCAGTGCACGGACGAAGCATGCGGCGACGGATACACCGTCGAACCGGACGCATTCAACGATGGCGGTATCGTCTACTGGCCTCAGGCCATGGCTGAGTTGGGGGAGGAACTCTGATGGACCCCAACCAAGCCTGGAACAACATGCTCAGGGCCTACGCCACGAAACAGTGGCAGGAGGCCCTCGAAGCAGCTGAAGCCCTCAAAGACTGGCTGGACGACGGCGGTTTTCCGCCTCAACCGACCATCGGAACCACCACAGGGGACTTGACGTGTCAACTCGATCCCACGTTCAACCAGGCCATTTGCCTGGCCGCAACCCACCAGATATTCGAAAACTCTCTCATCGCTCTCGGCGATGAAGGCTGAACAGCAGGGAAGACCAAGAACATCGGCCCAAACCGCACCGCCTGATCCTCAGGCAACCGACTCCGCAGCAACCATCGCTGCGGAGTGTTTTCAAAACCGATCGATCGCGGCAAACATGAAGTTCGAATTCAATCTCTGGCAGAACGACGCAACACTTTGGCGATGAGGCAAGCCGATGTTGTCGCAGATGACCAACTCTCAATGTACGCTTCTGACATGTTTCATTAGGTCCTTAATGGAACGCGAATCAGACCGTCATTTTCCCTCGTCAAACTGAACAACATTCTCAACTTTCGACGGCGTGAATTGGTGAAACGTGACTCCGTCACGGCGTCGGCGGTCGTGCCAGCCGTGGTTGAAGCGGCGGGGCCTGAAGCGAAACGCCGATTCGTGGAGTTCTTCACGGCGAACATTCGGAACGTGAACACGCGGCAGTCTTACCTGCAATGTGTGCGGTTCTTCTGTCGCTGGTGTGAAGAGCGAGACATTCCCCTGCTCTCGGTCGAACCGACGCTGGTGGCCGCTTACATCGAGGAAATCAGCCAATGGTACGCTGATGGTTCCGTCAAAGTGCATCTGGCAGCCATTCGGATGCTGTTTGACTATTTCGTAACTGGTGGTCTGTTGCCATTCAATCCTGCTCAGGCGGTGCGCGGGCCGAAGGTTGTCATCGTCAAAGGCAAAACTCCGGTTCTGTCAGCCGCTGACGCAAGGTTGCTGCTCGACTCGATTGACACCAGCCACATCATGGGACTGAGGGATCGGGCATTGATCGGCACGATGGTTTACTCGTTCGCCCGCATTAGCGCCACGCTGAAAATGAACGTCGATGACGTCTGGCCCAACGGCCACCGCTACTGGATTCGACTCCACGAAAAAGGTGGTCGGTATCACGAGATGCCACTGCATCACAACGCCGAGCAGTATCTGTTGGAATATCTCGATGCAGCCCAGTTGCGAGATCTCAACGGCACTCCCCTCTTCCGCACGATCGGTCGACGACGAGAACTAACCGAAACACGCATGCACCGCAACGACGCCCTCCGCATGATCAAACGCCGAGCGAAACAAGCGGGCATCAGCCCGAGAATCTGCTGTCACACCTTCCGTGCCACGGGCATTACCGAATACATGCGTAACGGTGGCACTCTCGAAAAAGCCCAACAAATGGCCGCACATGCCTCTTCGAAAACCACGAACATGTATAACCGAGTCAACGACGCCGTGTCGCTGGATGAAGTAGAGCGGATTGTCATCTGACAATTCCTACGTCAAGCGATTTCGGCGGGACCTTCGTTTGGTTGCTGGCGATCATTCCCATTTGGTAGCGTAGTCATTCAACAATCAACTCTTGGCTTTCTCCAATTCTCCAGGGCGTTTCATGTCAGAAACAGCAACGAATTCTTATGACCGTACTCCGTACCGCAGTCTGCCGTTTCCGCAGACGCATCCGAGTCGGTTGGGCACTATTGGGACGTTATTGGGCATGTCGCCCGCTCCCCTGGAGAATGCACGAATTCTCGAACTGGGTTGTGCTTCGGGTGGGAACTTGTTGCCGATGGCCGACCAGTATCAAAACGCGACGCTCATTGGCATCGACGGTTCTGCTCTGCAAATTGAAGATGGCAACCAGGCCCTCAAAGCGGCGGGGCTGACGAATGTTGAACTGCGTCATCAGGACATTCTGGAGTTCGAATCGCCTGAACCGTTTGATTACATAATTTGCCACGGCGTCTATTCATGGGTGCCAGACAATGTGCAAAGTCGCATTCTGGAAATTGCCAAGCAGTCGCTTGCACCGAATGGGCTGGCGTACATCAGTTACAACACGTTCCCTGGCTGGCACATGCGGGGCATGATACGCGACATTATGCGTTTCCGTGCGAGTTCATTCGAAGACCCTGACGAGCAACTGGCCCAGGCTCGCGGGCTGCTGACGTTTCTGACGAATTCCATCAAATCGGAGAACAATGCCTACGGCCTGATGCTCAAGAACGAACTGGAGTCGATCAGCCGGGCAGATGACTCCTATCTCATCCACGAGCATCTTGAAGAAATCAACTCTCCCATTTACTTCCATCAGTTCGCCGAACGACTGGCTGAGAAGGGGCTGCAGTATGTTGGAGAAGCCGATTTCGGTGTGATGTCGCTCGACAACTTCCCTGACCACGTACGCGGCATGCTGGAAAGTGTCGCCCGGAGCCGCATTGAAGTTGAGCAGTACATGGATTTCTTGCGGAACCGGGCATTTCGCCAGACCATTCTCACGCATGCTGATGTTCAGCTCGACAATGCGGCCGATCCCACGCGACTGTTGAAGTTACGGGTTTCATCCAATGCTCAGCCCGATCAGCAAATCGATGCAAAGTCTCAGGACAAAGTGGGATTCCGTCGACGCGGTTCCGTTCTCACGACCACAGAACCCGTTGTGAAAGCGGCCATGCAGCATCTGGCCAAGGTTTGGCCGCAGAGCGTGCCGTTCACGGAACTGGCAGCCACGGCGCGGAGTTTTGTGGCTGGTCGTCCCGTACCGGTCGACACGGAAGTCATGAGCGACGCGTCACGCCATTTGGCGAAGACGCTGCTACGCTGCTTCGCCACATCCATGATCGATTTACACCTGGAACAGGCTCCATTCGTCACGCGGTTGGCGGAAATGCCAGTCACGTCAACATTGGCTCGTGCACAGGCTCAACGCGGAGCAAGTGTGAGTAACCGGCTGCATGAGCATCAGCAACTCGACGACATTCAGCGTTTTGTGCTGCAACAACTCGATGGCGGCACCAACGCGGCCACGCTGCTTGAACGAGTTACCGCCGCCGTCACTTCCGGCGAACTATTGTTGTTTCATCCGGACGGACGCAAGGTCGAAGAATCTGAGGATTTGCAGGCCGTGCTAAAGGACCTGCTGCCGCACGTGGTCGTCAGCCTCGCCAAACGGGCACTCATTGTCAGTTAGCTGGCGGTTCGCCAGAGGCTTCGCTTGGTTTTCCGAACGAGAGCGTGAAGGAATCGAACCGTTCCACTTCCCGTCCGGCATCTTCCCAGCCGTACGGGAACGTGCCGTAGTGCCACAACCTGATTGTTGTGTCGGCGAATATCTTGAGGCCGGACATTCGCACGCGTTGAGAGAAGGCATAGTCCTCAGCCAAGTACCAAACGCCGTCATCAATTTCGTGGAGCATTGGCTGGAAGAACGGGATGGTGGGGTGGTTGAACCGTTCATTGCAAATGGGCAATTCCAGTCGCTGCATGACGGTCAAATAGACTTCGCGACGCACGTGCAGAAATCCGGTGGCGGCGAACAGCACTTCCTGAACGCCCCCTTTCTTACCGAACGACAGTTTCTCTGTTCCCGGCATAACGTGTGAGGCGACCGCCCGGCGGCCTTTCTGGGGATAAATCCCACTGCTGATGGGCAGGTTCAGGCGACGCAGTCGTTCGACGTCGTTGGGATGAAATCCGATGTCCGCGTCAATCCACATGGTCTCGGAGAAGCCGTCCAGGAGGGCATCTGCCGCGAGTTGGTTGCGGCCCTGGTCAATGGCGGCGTAACCCAGCACGCGTCGTACCACGTAGCCGCGTCGTTCCAGTTCTTTGAGTGCCTCGTCGCACTGCGGAACGATGTTCGTGTTGTATGGCACCAAGACGACGCAGCGTTTGGGGTCGAGGGCGTCGGAACTTGGTCTGGGGGCCATGGGACGCTCGCGGGGGAGGTCCGGTTCTGGTTTCGCACCGAAGCGGCCTGTGAGAATTTGCTGTTTGTCCTCTGGGATGCCGACAAACCGCAGCAGGTCGCGTTGACCGTCCGTGGTGTTGAGTGCCAATTCGGCGTCGAACACACGGAACTGGTCCGGGTACTTGGCGGCTAACTTGGCTGACCGCTCGGCGTACTCATCCCAATAGCGTGCGATGCCGTCTTCGAGTGTCAGCACTTCGTACTTGGGATAGCAGCGGGACAGGTGCGGATCGTGTGTCCATCCTTCAGCAAGGATGCGGGACCAGTGGTTCACCGGAGTGGGATAGTTGTTTTTCAGCCAGGCGACAAAGTTGCTGATGACTGCCGCTTGAGGCCGTTGGAAACAGACCAGTCGGGCGTCTGGCTGTTGCTGGAGAATGTCATCCACGTAGGGCAAGTAGAAGCTCGCGGCGTCGCCGTAGAGGGGCGTTTGCGAGCGTTCGGCCAGTCGAGTTAGTCGGTTCGTCAGTTGCCGAGGCTGCCTGCGTGCGGGAGCCCAGGGGAGGTACGGCATTTTCTGATACGTCAGTCCACACCCGGGCTGCTGGTTCAGCACGTCCACCAAACCATCCAGCCCACACAACCCAGTCCCCAACCCCAGTACCAACCGCTGTTTCACGTCCGCCCCAATCGTTGCTCACAAGGGAAAAAGGTTCGGACAGATTTTAGCGAACCGTTGTTAGTCGCGACACTGACGTACTACGGCTCTTCGACCGAAAGAATACGTACACCCGCTAACGAAGACGAACTTGCCGTTCATTGCACGGGACGCCACCGCCCAAGATTACGTCGAAGAATTCCAAACCCACCTGCTCCGCTCGAAGAAAAACTGATGTGATTTCAGCAACTCCGTCGTCCCCTCACCCAAGTCGTCCGGAATCTCGATTTCACATCGAACAACATCTCGTACCGCAATCGGACCGAATTCAGCTATCTCTAGATATCCCTCAACAGGAACAGTCAACCAACTACTCCAGTTTGTGGGTTCGGGGTCATCGGACAAGACGAACCGGACCAAACCGCCCTTTGATCTGAGTCTCTGAGAAAAAATGTCAACTATTTGTCGCCACATCTATCCACCATATGAAATGTGATTTCCGGATGGCCCATGGTAGTGAGGTAATTCAAATTGGCCTTTGTCGGCAAATATGTGCCCATTACTGTGGTGGTCAATTGATATCAAGTCGCCATTGTTTCCGATGGTGTCCAATCGATATGACGGCTCCCCGTTTGGGCCAAGGAGATTCTTATTCCTTCCGTAAACCGGTGTTTCATCAAACAAATCAACGTTTCCACCATGCTGACGAATTGCCTCAGCTCGCGCCTCCGCTTGCGTCTTGAAGGTAACATCCCCAGACGTTTGCTTCCGGCGAGTAAAAGCACCTAAACCATCGTCGTAAACTCCTCCAGCGCCAGCATTGTGCGTGAGAACCCCCAATTCGGAGACTTCGTACACGTGCTGGCCGTGGATTTCGAGATTGTAGACAGATTGCAGTCGGTTGTACGACTCAGTCGCAATGACCTTTGCGATTCCGTGGCGGGTGAGCAGGCGGTCGCCGATTTGCAAATCGCCCAGGCCCGACCATTCGCGGCGGTCTGGGAGCCACATGGGGTGCTGCGGCGTACCTGTCAGCCTGTCCCGACTGCCGTCCTCCGCCTCGACCGTCACACAAACCAGCCCACGAACGTTGTGGGTGATGTACCGGCCTGTGACAACTGATCCGACACCGAAATCGATGGACGAGACTGGCTGAACAGACTCGATAATGCCCACACCCCGAGTTGCCAGTTCCGGCAGTGAGACGGCGAAATCACCGCCAACTCTCAGGTCACGTGCCTCGACCCACTCACGCGGACGCAGCAATTCCACATCGAGCGAGGTTCCATCCACCGATGAGACATGCACGTGGATTTCCAGCCAGGTTTCATCTGGCTCATCGAATTCGCGGTCGACATCCCAGAACTGCGGATTCGCCGTCCGCACACGACTTCCCAATGCCACCTGAGCAATGGGCTTCTGCGTCTCGGTAATGACGCTCGTCGCAACCTCTGTCTCAGTACCTTCCCATGAGAGCGTCCCAAATGGGTCAAACTGCGGCTGCAGCGCTTCGAGTCCGTAGACCCAAACAGGAGTAGAGGCAATGAAACATCCGTCATCCGGGTTTAGACAGCGCTGCCTTGATTTCACTAAGAAATCATCGGCGTTATCAAGATTCTTGGTCGTTAATTCAGCAACGTCATCTCCGCCTTTGGAGATGACTTTCACGGTTTCGTCCCAATACTTGCCGACGCGTTTCATGATTTGTTCACCAGCTTCACGAAACGCTTTGATGAACTTAGATGCGCCACGCCCCATGCGGTTGAGCATGTTGGTGACACGCACCGGCAAGAGTGCCTTGAGTGGCGAGAGCACCCCGAGTGTAGCGGTGATTAACGCTCCTTCGGAAAGTTCGTAACCAATCCAACCTACAATGCGACCCGCAAAGTTGGCTGCGGTATTTACGTCGAAGCTGCTGAGCCAATCCCAGACTGCATCGCCAACGGAGTGAATGACTCCTGACACGTCCTTGAGCAAGTTGAGCGATTCGTCAGAGATTTGCCCTTCGTACTTATCCAGATCTCCGGTGATGAGGTTTGAGCTGAAGGTGCGGTCGGTAAGAGCGAGTGTAAAGAACTCGCTAGCGAATTCCCCCAGCCGCTGTGCCTGCTCCGTTGTAATGTGGATTGAGGCGAGTGAGACAATTTTGTCGGCAATGGCTGATGTAAAGCCCTGTGGGTCGGTCAGGAACGCGACTTGCTGTTCTGCGAACCAAATGTTCAGGTCCCACATGAGTTGAGCCAACTCGAAGGGGGCCATGATTGTGCCAAGGAGCCCGTCCTCTACGAAGCCCTGGAACAATCCTTGGACCAGCTCCCAGGTTGCATCAAGGATTTGCGTTGCCAGGTCTTTGGCTTTGGCACTGGGCTCGCCCCCGACAATGCTCTCGACCTTCTTTGGGCTGGCCCCCAGTCCAATGAGATCGGGAAACGGTGCGTCACCTTGTTCAAGGTAATACGCGTCCGATTTGAACCCCTCGTAAGCAATGATTGTTTCTGGACCATATGAGGCCGGGCCGAAATTCACGGGTACTGCCGCCCCTCCATCTGTGGCGGTTGTGAACACCCCGTTGAGCCATCCAGAAACAACGGTTGTCAGCGTTGGACCACTCGAACTGGATGGCGCTGTCGAGTCGGTGAATTGCGAATCGGTTGTCGCATATTCGTCATGCAAGATGCCATTCCCTGTCCACTTACCTCCCTTGAAGCCATTGTAATCTGGATTGTAATGTCCGTAGTAGTTGGAAGCTGACGAGGAAAATCCGTCAAAACTGACTTCGGCTGTACCACTAGCGGAAGTGTCCTTTTGAGTGGTAATTTTCTGACCGTTGGCATCGACCCAACGTTCAGTCACCTCGGTTGTGACGCTCCCTTCGTTGAAGGCAATGGTTGTGTCGGTTGATGTTTCGTTCCACCCCTCTTCGTGGTAGGTGTATTCCGGCACTGGAGGGCCAGCAACGGGGTCTTCCGGGTTGCCGGGATCGGCGGGGTAATAATTGGACCAGTGGTAATAGTATTTGTGGTATTTGTCCTCAGTCGTTACTGACTGGCTAACCGACGACTTTGTGTTTGTCGTGGTTTCGTGTTGATCATTCTCGATGATCGTCCAGTCATTTACCTCAGTTTCCGACGCCCACCCCGAAACAGACTCTTCAATCTCCCGTTCGGTAAAATCATAGTTCTCAATTATGGTCTTGTTGGTGCCGGCAATGGGCCCCAGTTCCCCCGGCACGTAGTCGGCATCGTACCCACTACCGGAATACGCCACGCTGAAGATTTCGTGGGCCGAACCATTGCCAGCACCGCTTTTGACCCATTGCAGACCAGCGTCCGGGTCGGAGGACAACGTGGTGTAGTTTTCCTCTATAACGCCCATTGTATAGGCGTAGTAGTCCTTACTGAACGCGCTGTACGTACCGTCGACGATGCCGTAGCTGTAGGTGCCGCTGTCGAGCGACAGCAGGTGCTGAGTTGTTTCAAGGCGGTCGTCCGTTTTCTTGCCGGTGGCGCGAACCCATTCGTCCTCAGTGGCCGTCCAGCTTCCTTCAGTCTCATGATGCACCGCCCTCGTCGCTGCCTCAGAAAATGTGCCGGTGACCAGCGCCTGCTTCGTGCCACTGTTGGAGTAAGTAAACGTGCCGCTGCCGGTCATGTCAGTGCCGGTCAGCGAGTCACTAGACGTTGTTCGATTGCCGCTGGCGAACGTCCACTTTCCATCGGTAACGTTCCAGGACTTCGAGTCGTTCTCCGTCTTACTGTTGTGTGACGCGACGTCGGTGACAGTACCAGTAGCAGAAATCGCCGTCTCGGCGTATGCACCCTGCTGAGTGCCATACTCTGCAAAAGTGGCTGACCAAGCCGTGGCGCCACTTCCGGACCACTGTGTTGTTTCGGTACCGAAATTTGTTTCCTTTTTGTCCCCAGAGGTGAGTTCCCATTCATTGGTAGCACCATATGTATGGACATCTTCGGAGTTCAAATCGTTCCTTTGGTTTCCGAATTCGGAAATCGAACCAGTCAGCACTCCGCCCAATACAGGCCGCGAGTACGTTCCGCTACCACTGTGAGATTGAAGTGCCGATTGAGTGGACTTCGAATTCCAAACTCCGTTCGATGACCAGTCCGTTCCATCAAAAGCATCGGAACGGTTCAAATCGCTAGTGGAGAGGTAATGCGATTCTTGATGTAATGATCCTGAGACGCTCTTGGACTCGATGTCGAACTGAACGTACAAGCCACCCGCACCGTTGTACGACGTTCCGTCAACTGGACGCGAGGAGCCGGACTCGGTAATTCTGACATATTCCTCGTCAACCGTGGAGTCGTATTGAGCTTTGGTGTCGCCTGTCGTGTTGCTCGTGGTGGAACTTCGGAGCCAATCGCCGTTGGCATCGAGCCCGTAGAACTCGACTTCCGACGTTGAAGTATTCTGTGACTCGTACTCCGATTGCTGTCCCTTCTTTGCAGTGATGTGGTACTTGTAGTAGTTGCCTGAGCCAGCGGTTCCCTGTTCCACGTTTCGATCTGAATAGTCGTTTTGGAACCAACCGCTGCCAGCACGGCTATAGTGGGACGTCGTGTTATGCGTATTCGACAAATCACCTGAGCCAACACCGAAGTCGCCGGTCGCCAAATCGACTGTCCAGACACGGCTATAACTCATGACTGAGGACTCAACACCATCCTCGTGGATGGTGCCGCTCATTTCGCCGGTTCGTGCCGCCGTATTCTCTGTAGACGTGTAGGTCCCATCGGCGACGAAATCGGTGTTGAAGGTGGTTGTGCCGTTCGCGGTACGTGAGCCGATATATGACCAGTCAGAGCCGGCGTTGGCCGAGCCCAGGAGATCTTCATGGAATGACGATTCCTCATGAGTGCTTTCGGTCATGCTGCCATTGACATCGACGACCTCACCCGGCGTGTCACTGTCGTAATGGTATGTGCCCGCCCCCTTCGTGTCGGTAATGCTCAGGCTGTCATCGGTTGAAATCAGGCTGCCGCTGACCAATGTGCTTGTCTCATCGGAGTTCAGCACGGACGTTTGTTCGAGCGAAAACAGCGAACCACCAGTATTTGACGTGGTGATGGTTCCGGAAACCGTTCCACCCGGGATGGGATTCGAGTAGGTGCCACCACCAGAGAAAGCAAAGTTCGTTTGGGCACTCGCGAACTGGTAGTTGTTACCACTAACGATAGACCAAGTCCCATCGGATGCGAGCGAACTTTCCTGATCGAAAGTCGCAGCACCGGAGTCAGACTCATCAATTCGCACAATGACGACCATTGAACCGCCAGGAGTTGCGGTGGTAATAGTTCCTGACGTGTTGACAGTGTTGGAGTAGGTCGCAGCGCCGGACGCGGCGGCCTTCCCATCAACCAACACCCAGCCGTCATAGGTGCCGTCTTCCTGTTGCGTCCCTTTCCCCTCGCTGTAGCTGTAGTTCTCGGAATTTGAGTAGCTTTGCAATTCGGATTGCGTTGTGGCGACGGTGTTCGTCAACACACCGTTGCCCGTGTCGATGCCGAACTGCCCATTGGTGACAACATCATAGGCAATCGAGGTGTCGCTGCTGATTTTTCGCTCACCGGTCATCGCGCCCCACTCGGCTGCGACGGACGCGGTTCGTGCATTGGGCGTGGTGATGTACGATCCGCCTGAAACGGACCTGGTTTGCTCTTCGGAGAAGTCGTACGAAAACCCACCGCTGATGTCGAGTTGCGAGGTAAGCGTCCCTGTACCCGCAGACTGGGTCGAGGTCTGACTGCCAACATACGAAACGGAAAAGCTGTTTGAGGCTTTCTGTTCCTCGTTGCCAGTCACGAGCAACCAGTTTCCATCAACGTCGGGGTATTGGACCTCGGTTCGGGAAAAGCTGGTGGAGGTGTCTCCATCGAGCGTGACATCCATCGGGAAGCCCAAGCCGCCCAACGTGCCGGAGCCGTTGAAACTGATATCCGAATTGCTGTCGACAATTTCCTGATGCTGACCATCGATTGCGGTCCAGGCTCCGTTGGAGACGACCTCCGAAAGCTCTTCGAAAATCGTGGCAGAATCGCTTCCCGAGAACTTTGTGGTGATGGCTAACTCGATGTCAGAGACAACACCAGAGCCAGAATAGGATGTGGACGAGTCAACATATGTGAAACTGTCTCGCGTACCAGACTCAAGGCCCCAGGTTCCATCTGACAAAAGCGTTTCTGTGACAAGTTCATCGTTCTTTGCTGTCGAAGAAATCGCGACAGTCGACTCGATGTTTAACGTCGTGAAGGCACCCGACTGGTCGAAATCTCCCGTGCCCGAAAGGCCAAATGCATACTCGGAATGGAGAGCGCTAACACTGGTGCCGGTGTCGTCCGCCCAAGTGCCATCGACATCAATCACCTGGGTTGTGGAAGTGTCTATCGAAAACGTCTGGTCAAATGACTCAGACTGCTTTCCCTGGAATGTTCCGTTTGGGTTGATCTGATTGATAATTCCCGAACCGGAATAGCTTCCGGAAAGCGAGTAGCCGTAGTTTTCGGTGCCCGAACCGGAGGTCCAGTTCCAGTCGATGGTGGGTTCGGTGGTTTCCGTCGTCTCGGTGGACGTTTCGGTTCCCGTCTCAGTCGGCGGAGGCGGGATGATTTGGTCGCCTTTGGCTTCGTAGGTGGAGTTTAAGTAGAAGCTGCCTGCCTCGTTGTAGGTGCCCGCCATCGTTGAATCAGTGGTGACTCGGCTGTAGGCTGCGGAGCCGGAGTAGGCGTAGTTTGAATCGGAATTGCCGGAAATCTCGATTTGACCGCTGGTGATTTCCCAGGATTCATCGGTGGTGAGTTCCGAGACCTGCGTGATTTTCAGGTCATCGGAGTTACCGCCGGATTCGGTAATAGTTCCGGCGACGATGCCGCCTTCGATGGCAGCGGTGTCGGTGTAGGTTCCTACACCCGAGTACGAGAACTGGTCGTGAGCGGTCAGCACTTCGAGTGAGTCGCCAGTGGCGGCGGCCCATTGACCATCGAGCCCCACAGATTGATCGACCTGATAGTTGATGTTGTCGGTCAACGAGCCCGATTCATGCCGTGTGCCTGTTACCGTGCCGGTGCGCGTGGCCGGCTCTGTAGTGGTTGCCGTGGTGGTCTCTTCTCCCGTAGTCGCGTCGACCTGATCTTCAATGTTGTAGCTGTACGTGCCACTGCCGGAGTAGGTGGATGTGAATTGTGAGCTACCCGAACCGCTGGCAGAGCCAGAACTAAGTTGCCACGCTTCGTAGTCGTCCAGTTCGGCGGAGTAGTCATACGTGCCGGAATCGACCGAGATGTACGCGTTGTGAATAGTGCCGCTGATGGTGCCAGCAGCGTCGGTTGTTGCGTACGTGCCAGTCAGTTCGATGGAATGGTTCTCGGAATAGCTGCCGCTACCCGACATCGTGCCAACCCACACTCCTTCACCAGGGGCTGGTGGTGGATTGGTCGTGCCGTCCGAGATGTAGTCATTGTCCAGCACGAACACCGTGACTGTCGTGACCATGCCGCCAGCTTCGATGGTCAATGTCACGATTTCGGTACCGTCAATGATGACGTCATCAACGGTGTCAATCGTGACTGTGACCGAGTTTTGGCCGTCAGGAATGACAACAGTCGTTGGAGGAATCAACTCTGTAGTGTCACTGCTGCTGATTGTGACTGTGACGTCTCCGGTCACCCCTGTGGGACGCAAGATGGTGAGAGTGACGCTTCCGCCTTCGGTCACAACGGCCTGACTGTCACCAGAGCCATCAAGCTGGATGGTTGGATCATTTCCGTTTGGAGGGAGTTGTGAACCAGGGTCATTGTGGTCGGGCGGTGTGATGACCGTCACATATTGTGCTGAACCGCTGTAGGAGTATTGGTCTTGGGAACCACCTGCTTCCTGAATGGTCCCCTGAGAAACCGTACCGGCGACCGTGTCATCGAGATACGTTCCTTTGCCGGAATACTGATATGACGAAGTGCCTGAACCCGAAAAGGTGGTCGACCCTCCAGTCGTCTGCCAGGTCTCCGTAGTGTCGAGTTCTGCGGCGAAATCATACGCATCCTTCGACGTGTCGCTCCCTGATTCTGTAATTGTGCCAGATACGGTCGAGGTTTCATCTGTCGCAACGTACGTACCGCTTCCCTGATACTGCGAACTGAACTGACTGGCCCCTGAACCGGAGGCCTGTCCACTGAGAGTGGACCATGTGCCATCTGAATTTTCGGCTTCGGAGATGGACGAATTCAGCTTGCTGCTGTCGCTCCCGCTTGCCGAGAACGTACCAGCCACTTGTCCACCGGGAACATCGTAAGAATACGTCCCCGAACCAGTAATCCAGCCTGAGGTTGTGGCCTCGTACTGGGAGTCCAATGTGCCGAGATTCGTCGAGTAATCTTTCTCGAACGTCATCGCGATGTTTTCCTGCGAGACATTCCCCCAGTTCCATGTCAAGTCACCGGTGCTGGTCGTATCGGGATCAGCCGGGCTCCATGAGTCGACGAAAGAACCTGTCGAATTGTCGCCCACGGTGGCAACATAGGAGAACGACAATTCAGTGCCGTCATCGCTCGACGTGAATGTGTAGTCGTAGGTCGATGTGTGCGAGGACGTTGAGCCATCATTCCCATCAACGGTGTACGTCGACGTCGACGTGTACGTTTCTTCGTACATCCATCCCGTTGACAGGAGCGTTGTGGTGGTGGTTAACGTCCAACTTGTACTTCCGATGGACGTGTACGTGACTCCATCAACATCGGTCACTTCATTGACGTCATCGACACCTGTTGTAGTAATGGACTGATCGATGCGATCTGCTTCGGGCAGCACAAATCCCGTGTGCACGCCGACGAGGTACCCACTCTCCAACTCGATCGTGTCTGATGGATCGGTTGCGGGAGGTGGTGGAGGAGGGTCTTGGCCGCCACTGCTGCTACTTCCGCTCCCACTGCTGCCGTAAGTGTCATACCATTCGGTATTGCCGTAGCCTTCCGCGTCGGAACTTTGAGAATCTGTATAACTCTCGTTGGTGTACGGGTCGGCTCCAGTACCGGAGCTGTCACCATCGGCACCACTGTCCACATAGCCAGTACCGCTGCTCGATTCACCGGATGACGTATCGTTTACCGTGGTGGTTTCGTCAACGGCGTCTGAGACCGAATCATAAAGTTCATCAACTGCCGTGGTGGTCGTGTCGGTAACCGTTTCGTCAACGGTCGATCCATCTGGAGCTACTCCATCAGTAATGGTTACAGCCACCATCGCAGTTGCTGTGCCGTCACCATCGGTGACTTCGTATGAGAATGTGGAAGAACCAACAAAGCCAACGGTCGGGTAATACGTCAGACCAACAGCGCCAGAGCCAGTGGTCGCTTCGCTTCCATCAGAGAAGACGAGGAACACTGTTCCAGATTCAGGTTGCGTGACAGACTCCACGGACAACGGACTGGCGACCGTCGAACTGTCGTTCACGAGGACATCTAAACCAATGGCAGATCCATCCGAGGGGCCGCTGACGTATTCGACGTCATCAACAGCAACTGCTGAGAGCATGACCCGAGTTTCGAGTGGTTCGAAATAGCTGACGACCTGTGGTTTCCGTCGCTTCCGCGTGTTTCGTTTGGTCACTCGATGCCAACGCAACCGCGCAGCAAACAACTTCAACCAAGAGACGAGCACCATCGCTTGTTACCCTTACCCTGCATGTGAATTGAATTAACGCCGCAATGAATCAAGACATGTGGATGCGATTCTGGTTCGCGAGGATCAGCGCGTCAACCCAACTATGTAGAAATCACGTATCGACGACGGATTTCACAGTTACCAAGCTACAGGGGACCAAACGGAAACATTTGTCTTAGGTCGCGGCAAATTGCTGTAACTCGATTGCTATCCCGTTGTTGCCCCAAGTTCAGATATTCTACAAATCGAAGCTGCGGCTGCGGCGAAAACGGCGTTTGCGGTTCATCGTCCCACAACGTGAAATAGTCATGAAACTTGAACAGCGATGACCCAGCGATCTCTTCGTGCCCAGAGTCAAACCGCATCCAACGATTTTGAATTCCAAGCGAGTCAGCTACAACGAGGCCGTGAAGCGACGACGAAAGTACCTGTTGGCAACCGGCGATTTGCTGGATGACGGTAAGCGGATCGTTGCAGGGATCGATCAAACGCACATCAGGATGCTGTGCTACAGCCGACCGAAAGAACGGATGTTCTCGGTCAGACCAATGGGGAACTATCCCCAGCAACGACTTATTTTGCGGGTGGCTGCTTATGAGCTCGTGAGCGAAGAGTCCCGGGTCGCCTACTGCAGTTGGAATGGACATGCCACTCGCCACTTGCTCCAGCGTTGATTGCCCACGTACCGCACAAACCCTGGCAAGCGGTAGCCGAATTTGATCGCCAGCGAACATCGCCCCCGATCCCCACACAACGCCACGGTAGTTATCCCACATCTCCTGTGAATGCAGATGCGTCGCCAGCAGGCTGCCAATGGCAGTCATGTGTGATGATTCGACGGGAGCCCAGTCCACCCAACGGCGCGAAAGGTGCTGCACCACCAACCGCGACAACTCATCACCAAAGTTGCGTGCCTCGTTCCACCAATGCAATCGAATCACGATTCGCCCTCAATGTTCGTCGAAGAAGTCAAATCAGATCATCGTCGGTTGGGCTCAATCGCATCAAGGAACCGGACCAGAAGGAATTTGGCCGCAATGTCCAGCAACAGGTCAGGGCTCTACCAAAACGCGAACGCTCTGGTTTTCAGTTTGCCACGAGTCAACCACAAATCGATTTCAGCATGCCCATCATTTCTACCCAAGCCGAAGCGTCAGTCGCGGTCATCACCATGCCATTCGACCGACCCCACATAGTGTCGACCGCATTACTAATTTCCGCCACCACCTCCCCCAACGGCCTCGACAACTCCGTCCCCGCATACCTCGACCCCCAAGGTTCGTTTTTCCCATAGAACTCTACACCAATGTAGGCCCCACGCGGGGACTCAAGAAAAGCAACCACCGGGATAGCCTCCCTCACGTCCCGAAAAGCCACCACCCGGCAAATGGAAGGCAAACCACCAGACTCCCGCACATAATATGGTCCCAGAACCCGACCATCGGGCAGCGGGACAACAAACCCAACCCCACTGTTCGTTCCGCCACTGATGTGCAATACCCAACCGGAAACAACCCGCTCCCCCGGCAACAACATCTCAAAAACATCCCCCTCACCCAGCATGTCCCATCCTCTCACTCACAGAAGAATCACCAAAGCGTAGATCGCTCCTACGACTGTCGCAGGATGGAATGGTGAAAGCTGAGAGTTTCTACGCAACCCGCGAACTTGCCTGAGTGAGTCCACCCGGCGGTTGCGGGAAATCACTGAGGCCAGCGCACAAAAAATGCCCTGCGAGTCGGGCCAACTCAAGCAGGGCGGGTCGCGGGTGCGGGCTAGAACCCGCGACAACTTGATTATTGCTTCCAACGGACCGATGTCAACGAGTTGGCTGGCAACATGATCGAAGATTCCGTGAATACCAAGTGTCCAACAGAGAATCCGCTCGGGTACGAGCGGTTGTCGCGACAACCGCGAACAGGGTTTTTGGCGGTTTCGGACGGCCTGATGGGAAATGCTCGCTGGCGTTTCGCTAGAGAAAACACTGTGTTTTCGCGAGTGTCAGAAGATTGCCCTTTGCATTTCCAGTGCTGCACAATCGGCCACTCTGCCACCTCTCCAGAGGGGCGTTAAAATACCGGCGTCCTTACTCCCCGTCAATTCACGAGACAATTCGGCGGGGTTGAGGAGGTATGTCCTAGCCTGGCAATGGGATACCGTCTTTGTAAACGGTGGGTGTTGTCAATTGTCGGCTTACTTGCCTTTGAAGTGGTAATCGACCACTTGAGGTTTGTCGGTAATCGTCATTGACTGGTAGTGGTATTCGACCTGGCCAACCAGGAGTTGGGGGCGGTCGAAATACTCATTCGACATGTCCCGGACGATATCGATCAGGGCGGCTCCTTCGTCTCGGGGTGAATATCGTGACATCATTAACAGGTGGTAGTCGCCAGCGGGCAGGTCAACTGCATAATGCCCTGTGGCATCGGTGACCACGAACTCGCCTCCAAGTGCTTGAATGGCCGCTGTGGCCAGTTTGCGGTCGGAGTCGGCGGCGCCGGCGCGGAACCCAACGGTTGGAAGTTTCGATTGTCCGGGATTCACCTTCGGCAACAGGAGAATACGAGCGCCGGCATCATTCAATTCCTGGCCGGACGAGTTGGTATAGGTCAAGCGGCCAGAAAGCGACTGCGAACCAACGGGTGTCGAAGGAGCATTGGGGGTCCCGTTATCATCGCCGCCTTCGTTGAAATCATCGTGTTCAACCATTCCTGGTAGCGGATGCGACGCGATGAAGGCACGAAGTCCCCACTGGTATCCTAGCAGTCCACCTGCCACGAATGCTGCCAGGACGGAGACCAGCAGCACGAGCCCTGAAATGCCGGAGGCGCGGCCTTTTCCGGTCGGCTGAGGTGCTGCTGGACGTGTGGGTGGTTCGTCAGCCAGTTCCTTGAGAGGATCTGCCGAAGGTGCCAGCATCGGCGGCGGCTCGATGGTTTTGTGTTGGACTTCGGTTTCGATCGGAATCACTTCGACCGGGGCCGCTGGGGCTGAGAGCACTTCTGGAGCGATTTGTTTCGGTTGCTCGACGACGGGAACCGGCTCGTCGCTTTCCAACGAGGCAAGGGCCGCCAGCGCGCTGCGCAAGTCCTTGTCGTCCAAGTCCATTTTCGGCTGCGGCAACTCTTCGACAAAACCGTCCAGGTTCGGCACACGGATGGTGCGTCCACACATGGGGCAGTCCGTGACCACGCCCGCCTTGGCACGCGAAATTCCCAGAAACTGCTGGCAGTGCGGACACCGAAACTTGATAGGCATGGAATTCTGAGACTGAAGTGAGTGAGTTTCGTGTGCAGAAGGGGTGTGGCGCGCCCTGCGGGAATAACGGATGCGACAGATTCGCATAGCGAGGGTACTGAACACAACTCTATGGTCAAACGGAATACCCAGCCCGTCTTCAACATGACATCAAGAGTATCAGTTTGACTCCACTCTCTCATCTGGGCGTTTGCCTGTGCCAAACTCCGTAACAGTCATTCAGCACGAGGTTTACGAATTGCTGCCGGAATCACCGGCAGTTTCGGCATGTAGTGTGCATTTTCTCCAGTCACCAAACATTCGAGCAAGACGCTCAATCAACTCTCACAATCAAATGGAGAACTGAAATGCACAAGACGTTGACTCACACCATCTGGACAGCCGTTATCGCAACCTGCCTCTCAACGCCACTGATGGCTCAGCACATCCATCACGACATCCACGATGTCTTGCGTGATCATGTGGTTGGTCGCCTGACTAGTGGACGCCAGGCCTACAACGACAATATTGATGCCCGTGCACGCTTCATGGTTTCGGACTTCAATTCACAGTACCGTGGTACCTACTGCGAACGTAACGGTGCCTGCTACTACCGTCCCTCGAATTCGAATCAGCAAGTCCGCATTGAGTACGGCAGCTTCTCGCACGTCGATGATTTGGCCGCCCGTCTGGAATACATGGCCAACGAGCTGTGCCTCGACCTGTACTACAACTACTCACACAACCGGGGATTCGATGTTACGTACGGCGAAGCGTACCAAATCCTGGAGGCCGCCCGTTTCGTGCATGCCCTGGAACATCACCACATGGACCGACAAGCAATCCGCAGTCGGATTGGAGGATTGGACGCGCTGTTCCACCATGTTCAAGACGACGTTCGCGGCTGGTCACGTCACCATCACCGACAGGTGGGAACGCTGGGAATCATCGCCAAGATGGACCAAATGGAAGCCACACTGCACCACCTGATGAACGACATTGGTGTCGCAGCAACCGCTGAAGGTGAAGTCGCTCCAGCGCCAGGCGGTCGTGAATTGGCCCCACCTCCAGGAGCAGTGTCCGCTCGACGCTAAGTTAATGAACGGAAACGTCTGTGCACTTCGCTGCGGCAGATTGGTGGATGAGTTCCACTGGTCTGCCGCAGTTTTTGTTACTGATGAATTGACCAGGCCGAGCATTGGCCCAGACTATCGCACGCCGCCAGCGGGAATAATGGTCACCCCGCTGTTCTCATGTCCCACGGGTGAGGCAAGATTGCCGTGCAGCAATCCGAGAAGTTCAGCTTCTGACAGTTGTCGCACCGGAAGCCGTACGGGCGATTCAGCAGAACGGGCACGTAACATTGCCAGCCAGCGGCTGGATTCGGCGAGTGTGGGATCGTGACTGATGGCTCGGGAGAAATAGGCTTCCGCCTGGAATGGTTTTCCTGCCTCCAGACATACGACCGCCAAATCGTGGTAGGCCGCTGCGGTTCCCACCGAGCGTTCCAGATACGGAAAGGCCAACTCGCACTGACCAGAGTACGCGAGTGCGACTCCCAGATTGTACTGAATGATTACATCGTCCGGTGAGCGGAGTAGCGCCGTAAACAGCACATTGGCTGCGTCGCCGTAACGCTTTTCTGCCAGCATTTCCTCGCCCATAGCGAGCAGTAATTCGGGATCGCGTAGCCGGCTTTGCAATACGTCTCGCAATGGCCGTTGCGTGGTCGCGGTCGTTCGCGCCGTATTCTGAGGCTGCGTGTTGACGACGTGTTGAGTCGCTGGCAGCGAACGAATTCCCGCAGACTCTTTCGGAGGCATGGGCGGCTTGGCAATTTCCTCTTCGTTCGTAATGACGCGACAACCCGGACGCTGTTGCTTGAACTCCTCAATGGCCGATGCCGTGATGCCAGTTTCCATGACGCTGACACCTTCCAACGCTTCGAAACGCCGAATCTTTTCCAGCGCGGCGTTGGTGACCGCCGTGTTATCGAGTGCGACGAACCGAAGTTTGCCGAGCGTCCATAAATGATCGATACCAGCGTCGGAAATGTTGGTGCCGCTGAGAATGAGCAACTGCACGTTCGTCGACAATCCGACCAGACGCAGTCCTTCGTCCGTGATTTCCGTATTTCGCAGGGACAGGATTTTCAGGTTCTCACAGAGCGTGAGTTCGTTCAGGTCTTCGTCGATCACCTTTGTTCCGGTGAAGTCGAGACTGACAATGTCTCCTGAACCATCCCGCTTAATGCCGGCGTTTAGTTCGGCCAGTCGATCCTGCAGCACGACTTTTGGATCACGCACAACGCTGGCCGCCACGCTCCGTTCTGCTGGAGCTGGCATCGGGGAAGGCACAGCCGGCGGGATTGTTGGTTCATAACTAAACTTGGGAGCCGCCTCTGGCAACGGCGCTGCGTTGTCGGTCGCTGGGATGTCCACCACTGCTCCGTTGGGTGTCTCGGATTCCGTCACCGCCGTTTGTGGAATGTCGGCCCACAATGGGGAATCGGAATTTTGAGTGCGAAACGCCTGGCAGCCGCATTGACACGCCAGCGCGATGACAACACATGCAGCGCGAAATGGCGACGAAGAAGTGTAAGACAGAAGCATCCTTGCTCAGTCCTGCTGAATGAACGCATTGTGGTTACGGGAATTACTCAGGGGGCATCAGGCCGCAATCCCCTTGGTGAGTGCTCCGACGTTACTGCATCGACATCCGGGCAACTTTACGGGCAGCCTGTAGCCATCGTTCCAATCGTCCCGGATTGATTTCCAGCGGTCGTAGGGACCTTCCACCCTGTAACTGATTCGTAAACTATTCCGATTGTGAGGGTTCTTCAGCGTGTTGCGGTCCGGCGACAGCGGTTCGGTAAACCTTGAGCCGTCAATCGAGACAAATCGGCGGTTGTCGCCGTTCGTGTGTTAGGAATTCATTGCTTCCTAATGCGGCCACACCTTTGACGAAACTTCTCGAACAATGCCTTCCCCCCGCTGGACACCATGTGTCTTCGCCCTCCTGCTCTTGTGCGTCCCTCTCCTCGACGCAGCGGAAACGGACACACTCCCATTACGCGCCGAATTCGTCATTTCCGAGTCAGCAGGGCCTGGCCAAGTTGTCGGTGTGCTTTCACCTCAACAACGCCAAGGGCTCATTTCGGCAGAAGAGATTGCTCCTGGCCCTCTCACCATTGATGTGGCGACCGGCGAGATACGATTGAGCACCAATGTGGGAGTTGACTTTGAAACACTGCCCATCGTTCAGCAACAGTTTCGACTGATTCAAAAGCGAAAAGTCGACGCTGTTGAAGAGTCCTTTCTGGAATATCTGAAAGATGCAGGACAAAGCGACGCAGACGAGGCCAGTCGGACGTCTCGCGTGCTGTCCGTGACACTTCGTCTCCAGGATGCTCCCGAGGCACCACTGGCCTTGAATGAAAAAGCATCTGGTACCGGCTGGCAGTTTCTGCAAGTCGACGGCCTCGACAGCCAAATCCCGTTGGCCTGGCAGTTCTACGACCAGGACGCGGGTGATTCCCTGACGTTTCAAGTGGTCGGAGAGACTCATGGACTGAAAGTCAATGAGAAATCCGGCTTGCTTCAGCTTGAGGAAAACTCGGAAGACGTTACCCCGTTTGGCGTCGTGCGGCTGAAGGTCTCTGATCAAGCTGGGTTGTCGACCATCATCTCCCGCCGCGTGTTTACGCTGGCGCGACAGCCTGTCGTAGCAGCAATTGTTGAAACACCCACGTTGACCGAGCCTCTGCCAGCGGAACTGCCCGATCTGCCCAATTTCGACACCACCGAATTCGGCCCGACCATGGCGGCATCACCAATGCCGTTGAGTGAACCACCGCTGGAGGAACCGGACGAGGTTGTTGCCGAAGACGCCATTGTGGAATCAGTCGCCCCGGTCATTGCTCAAGCGGCACCTCAGGTCGAGGCGCATGTTGAATTGAAGAGTACACCTGCTCCTGTGGCCACCTCGCCAAACTCTGCCAGTGCGAATTCCCTCCTGGGAAGTGCGCTCATGCTGGGGCTCGCCAAAACACTCGCGACGTTCATTGCCATTCCCTCAGTTCTGTATGCAGCGTTCTTCATTTACATGCGACGTCGTCGTCCAGCCGCTGAAGCGGTCGACGAACCACGAATTGTTGAACCAGACCTGGAACAGTTCGCTATCTCCGATCACGAAATGAAAGAACTCCTGTGGGGGCGGCTCAAGTTTGACGAGGACCTCGGCAACAGCTCGTCGGAATTCGGTGAACGAACAACAGGTTCCTTGTCCGACGCCAACATGGGAGTTGAATCGACATCATTGAAGCCTCTGCCGAAGGAAGTCATTGAAGCCGCTTCACGCGAGTTTCGACTGTCGTCATTCTGCGAGGAAGGAATTTCTCCATCTGCCGAGGATGACGCAAACGTCGAAGATGAAGAACTGGACGACATTACGCTGGCATTGCGAGAACTGGATGAACTCGGCACCCGAATGTTGAAGACCTCCAAATATGGTCAAGGCGACGTCATGGCTTTCGCGTTGCCGGATGGAGCGGAAGAGACTGAATCTGCATCGCGTCGGCAGTCCGCCGTTTCTGTACCAATGCAACGTGGCGAATCGACTATCGAAGAATGGCTGCGTCGCGTCGCGCCCGGCTATGGGAATAGCGCGTCAGATGGCTTCGTCGACCACACTGACGAATTAGATTTCGACTCGCTCGATGAAGGGGATCGCATCGCCAAGGAACGTGTCGTCACGGAGGAGTACCGGAGGCAGTTGCGGGAAGAAATGGAGTCGTTCCGCAAGGTGGCCATTTCCGTTGCCGAAATTCGCATTCTGGAAGAAGAGGATCAGGAAAAGAAAAAGTCCTGGTCGAGCGTCGTCGCCGTTGCCGCTGGTTGTCTCGTCATTGGTGGCCTGTGCATTGTCTTCAACTGGTTTGGTCAGGCGGCCTATTTGCTGGGCTGGCCCGCCGTGGGAGTCGGAGCGTTGATTCTGATTCGGCATTTGGCGGTGTGGAATGCCGTCTGGAAACGACTGCACTCTCGTGTTTCCATATTACGTGACAGGTCGGCAACCTGACGTCACCGAAGGCGAACCCCTTTGTCGTCGGCCTGTGAATCGGCTAGATTGACGAATCACGTAAACGACAATTTGGGGTGTCGCATGATTCGGAAACGGTCGCTGTTCTTCTGCTGTCTGACGGTCTTTCTTTCCACCGTCGTTCACTCTCAGGAGGTCACTGTCGGAACACCGCTGCAGGTGCCGGAAGGATTTGAACTTCAACTTGTGGCAGGTCCTAACTTAGTTGAACGTCCCATCGCCGTTTCGCGGGATGACGAAGGAGCCTTGTACGTCACCGATTCGGCTGGCATGTCGGACCGTGCCGACAAGCAGCTTGAACTGAAACCGCACCGCATTCGAAAACTCGTCGATGTCGACGGTGATGGCATCTACGACACGAGCACATTGTTCGCCGACGGCATGATGTTTCCCGAAGGGTGCATGTGGTACGACGGTTCACTCTATGTCGCCGCACCACCTGAAATCTGGAAACTTACCGACACGGACGGTGACGGCAAATGTGATGAGCGCGAAGTTTGGTTCAATGGCCAAACACTGACCGGCTGCGGCAACGACTTGCATGGCCCGTACCTCGGCCGTGATGGTTGGTTCTACTGGTGCAAAGGCGCGTTCGCCGAACAGACACATACCATTCACGGCAAGGAATTCACGACACGTTCCTCGCACATTTTTCGATCACTGCCTAATGGTTCACGTATGGAACCCGTGTTAACGGGCGGGATGGACAATCCCGTCAACGTGGCGTTTCTGCGAAATGGGGATCGGTTTCTCAGTTGCACGTTCTTTCAGCGTCCCGAGAACGGACAGCGCGATGGTTTGATTCATTCAGTTTACGGGGGCGTCTACGGGAAGAAGCACGACTCGATTTATGAACACCAGCAGACGGGCGACATTATGCCCGTGCTGGTTCACATGGGAGCTGCGGCGCCGTGCGGGCTGACAGCGACGTCGGGCAAGACGTTTGGTGAATCGCAAGACGCGGAAAAGCTGTTCGCCTGTTATTTCAATTTGCACAAAGTGGTTGAACATTCGCTTACGCCCAACGGGTCGACATACACGACGACGGAGCAGGATTTGGTCTGGAGTGACCATCCCGACTTTCATCCCACCGACGTGCAGGAAGATGTCGATGGGTCACTCCTGATTGTGGACACCGGCGGCTGGTACAAAATCTGTTGTCCTACATCGCAGCTCGCGAAGCCCGATGTTCTGGGTGGCATCTATCGCTTGCGGAAGAAAGGACAGTCAGGGAAAACCACTCTTTCTGCTGGCCGCGGTTGGGAGAGCTTGGACGACCTCGTTTACAACTTGCTGGATCCCATTCAGAAGAGGCCGGCCGTGCAATGGCGGGCTGTGCGTGAGCTCAGAAAACATGGCTCCGCAGCGGTTGCGGCCTTAAGGAAGCTCGAAGACTTTGAAGAGCACTCAGCCCGACCCGAAGCTCGGCAACGAATTCTCTGGACCCTGGCTGGCATCGACCACTCAACCGCAAGGGCAGCTGTACGTGACCTATTGACGGTGGAAACGGAACTGGAGAATCAGAAGGTGGCTCTCGAAGTTATTTCACTGTGGCAGGATCAAGCGGCGCGGCTAAAAGTACTCCCGTTCCTCAGCCACAAAGACCCGGCACTTCGGCGGCTCGCTGCCGAGACAATTGGTCGCCTCGGGCAGAGTGAATCTGTTGCTCCGTTGGCTGATCAACTGGCGCAGTTGCCATCCCTGAAAGAAACGGACGCGGACGCAACCGGCAGTCCAGTCGATCCCGTGGCGCGCATTGAAGAACATGCCCTGATTTACGCCCTCATCGAAATCAACAATCCAGCGGCAGTTCGAAAGCTCAACGTTTCAACCTCCCCCCGACTTTGGCGAGGCATGTTGGTTGCTCTCGACCAAATGGAAACGAAAACGCTGACACCGGATGATGTGCTCCCCGCTCTGCAGGACCAAGACATTTCTGTGCAGCGGACGGCAAGCTGGGTGATTGGTCACCATCCCGAGTGGGGATCGCAGCTCATTCAGTATTACGAGGCACAACTCGCAGCGCTCAAGCTCGGGTCTCAGCATTCGGCTCAACTTGCTGAACAGCTCGCGCATCTGGCGGAGTCGGAATCGATTCAGGCTCTGCTCGCGGGGCAGCTCAGTAAGACGAATGCTGCGGCAGTTGGCTGTGCATTAGACGCCATGGCCGCAGCAGGTCTCGCAAAAACTCCGCTGGCCTGGCCGGAAGCGTGTGCGGAGCTACTGGGGAGTGGAGATGAATCGACCCAGGCCAAGGTTTTGCAGACGCTTTCAAAGTGGCCAAGAGAGAAGACGATGTTGCCCGCTCTTCGAGACCAGCTGCTGCAACTGGCCCAGAACGAACAGGCCGACGTCGAATTGCGACTTGGCGCGCTTGATGCCGTCGGTCCATTAGATGCTGTTCCGCCCGCACTGTTCGCCTGGCTGCGAACGACACTCGCAGACGGCCAAGAGCATCAACATGCCGCTGCGAGAATCTTCAGTAGCGTCCACCTCTCCCTCGAACAACAGCAGGAACTGGTTCCACTGCTGGCCTCAGCTGGTCCTTTCGAACTGCCGCTACTGCTACCGCCAATGCAGGGGACCAATGAGCAATTCGGACTCACACTGGTCGAGGTGCTGAAGGCGTCAGAAGGGAAACGGGGATTGCGTGTCGACCTGTTGCAGCAGACGCTGGCGAAATACCCCGATGCCGTGAAGCATGCAGCCATTCCATTGCTCGAAGAATTGAATCCCTCGGTGGCTGATCAAACGAAGCAACTGGAAACATTGCTGACACAAATCAAACCGGGTGATGCCCGTCGCGGTCACGAGATTTTCAACAGTGCCCAGGCCAAGTGCATTACCTGTCATACCCGAGGGTATCATGGCGGACGCGTGGGACCTGATCTCACCCGCATTGGATCTGTACGCAATACGCGCGATTTGCTGGAAGCAATTATTTTCCCCAGCGCCAGCCTGGTTCGCGGGTATGAACCGGTGACCATTGCACTCAACGACGGCCGAGTCGTTTCCGGCATTGTCCATTCGGAAGACAGTGACTCCATTACCTTGACGCTCGAACCGAACAAGTCTCAGCGCATTGCCCGCTCGGACATCGAGGAAGTGTTGCCGTCATCTGTCTCGCTGATGCCCAAGGGGCTTGACAAAATCCTCACGCCGCAGGACCTTTCCGACCTCATTGCCTTCCTGCAACAGTAGGCATGGTAACCTCGCACAATATCCATCACGGTGGCACAGATTCCTGTCTGTGCTGAGAAACTCTGTTCCAATATGCATGCACCTTCACTGCGTTCCTTGTGCCTGAGCATTGTCGCAGGTGTCTGTTTCACCCAGTTCGCACATGCCGAGGACTGGCCTCGCTGGCGTGGTCAAAATGCGAACGGCATTTCCAGCGAGCAGGTCGCCACAAGCTGGGAAGGGGGCCAGCCCAAGGAGTTGTGGTCGGCCGAAGTCGCCACGGGATTCTCCGCCTGCGTCGTCGCTGATGGCCGATTGGTCACCATGGGGAACCGGGACGACGAGGACATCATCACCTGCCTCGACGCCAACACTGGCGAGTTGGCCTGGACGCATTCGTATGAAGAGCCGGTCGATCCGAACCTGTTCGAAGGTGGTCCCACGGCAACCCCTGCCATTCACAAAGGAAATGTCTACACGCTGAGCCGCAAGGGGCACGTGTGCTGTATCGAACTGGCTTCAGGCAAGGTCGTCTGGGAATCGAACATTCGGGATCAGTTCGAAGCCAACATTCCCGCTTGGGGGTTTTCAGGATCACCCGTGGTAGGCGACGCCGGTTTGCTGCTCAACGTCGGCAGCCATGGCACGTTATTGAATCCAGCCGACGGCAAGGTTCTGTGGCAGTCCGACAACAGCGATGATGCTGGCTACGCAACGCCCGTCATCATCCCCGGTAGCTCACCCGCCGAGGTACTTGTTATGTCCGGCAAGGCAATTCAATCGGTCAATGTCGCAACAGGAGAAGTGGTTTGGCAGTTCCCCTGGATTACCCGTTACGGCGTCAATGCGGCTGACCCTCATCTGGTCGACGGCGGTATTTTTCTCAGTTCGGGATACAGCAAGGGAACCACGTTCATTGAACTTCCCGTGACTGGACCAGAACCCAGCGCGGCGTGGCGGTCGCGCAATTTACGGAACCAAATGAGCCCCGGTGTGGTCATCGGTGGACACATTTACGCGACCGACGGAGACGCTGGAACCACCCCCACCTTCCGTTGTCTCGACGTAAAAACCGGCGACATTGCCTGGACCCACGAAGGACTTGGATCAGCCACGCTCATTGCGGCAGGTGAAACGCTGATCATCCTCAGTGACGATGGTCGGCTCGTTCTCGCAAAGGCCAACGCCAAAGAGTTCGAACAGCTCGCGGAAGCACAAGTGCTCGAAGGCAAATGCTGGACCATGCCCACACTGGCGAACGGCAAACTCTACTGCCGCAACGCCGCCGGGCATTTGGTGTGTCTCAAGGTGGACGGACAATTTTCGTGTGAGATTGAAACGCAGTGAATTCGTTACTGCGATCCCAGTTTTCTCCGGGTTCCATTGCGTGCTCAGCGGTACACTTCTCGTGACCACGAAAGCCGTGAACGGACTGCGTTTTCGACCGAACATATGCTCACGAATTCCGCCTGTTGACTTGAATGATTGTGACCATTTTATCTGCGGTATCTCGCGATTATCAGTGTGGACGGATCTCTGAGAAGCGTCACGATGAATGAGGACCGGGTGAGGGTGAAGCTCCTGCTGAGCCGGATCTCAAATCGGGCGCTCCAGCCACATGCGGCTCGGTAGGAACCAAGCCCTCCCAATTTGGTTCGTTAATAAATGAGTTCACGAAGCCAGTCGGGAAGGTCTTCGGCCGGACTGCTACATTGGCCTTCGGTGAATGTTGCGATAAGCCGGTAAGGTTGCTGCAAGTCGTTGTTGTCAAACACGTAGACCAAGGGCAGCGATTTGATTGCCCGTGCCAAGTTTTGACGCGTCCGCTCAAACCTGGAGTTCAGTTTGTCGTTTGGAACGTCGTGCCCACCTTGAGCGACACGCATACTGACCCGCTGCTCGGAAACGTCAGGGCTACTGATTGAGATAAAACAAAGGATGACGTCGTATCCGCTCTCTGCAAGTCTTTCAAGAAAACTGACTTTGTCACCGACAGGGTCAGAAAAGACCGTTTCGAAAACGAAATCAGTTTTCTGGGCAGCAAGCCGTTCCCTAAGTTCACCCGCTGCATCTGCAGCCTCATAAGGCCCCAATTGCTGACGACCTGCAATGAGGTCCGCATTCACGAATGGCCATCCCAGCGTCGCAAGAAACGCGTGATAGAACGTCGACTTGCCAGCACCGTTCGATCCGGCCAGTGCAATGACGGTTGGGCGACCATTTGAGCCTTCGTCGTTCATGGCTGAACCGCAACGAACTTCCGGTCGACAAATCGTCCGGCGGTCCGTTGACCAGACTCATCGATTCGAATCAAGAGTTCAGGATCGTCTGGATGGGCTTCAAAATGCGGGAAGGGGAGTTGGTTCAGGTGTTTCTGTAGTCGTTCAGTTCCAACGTCGGTTTGCGTTGCTTGTATTAAGTCAGTGACCTCTTGTGGTGCTTGGCATCGATCATCGAAAGTCGATTGCTCAAGCTTCAACATGAGCCGATCCAACAGCAGTTGAACCAACCTCAGGTCCAGTTCCTCCTCCTTCAGCGCGCGTTGGTGCCGGGACGTAAGGAGAACAGTCAGGAGCCGTTCAACTCGATCTTTCAGTTGATCAACAATTGGAATCGAATCGTTCAAGTTCAATTTCCTGCAACGGGCTACTTAACAGTCCCCAACTTGCCTGTCAGAACGGCAACGTACGTTCCAGTAACGTCGAGCAAAACTCTAGTACGAACTTTGACAGGGGAAAAGTCTCGATTGAATTGTACACTCACGAGTAACGGGATTCTCGCGAATTGTTGTGCGAATCGGAAACCGAATGCAATAAAACGCCCTGCCCCTGAATCACCACTAAGGCGACTCTTCCTTCTGGCGGGTAGTTCATGCCCCCTTGTTAGACGTCCTCTTCAGAAATTCCCAGACGCCCCAACTCACTTGCGAGAGCCGACAACTCCAGAGCGGTTTGATAGCCAGCTTTTTCCATTCCGCCATACTCCCATCGCCATATTAATTGCGTAAGCAATTCCACGATTTGGCCAACTCGCGTGTCACCTCCGGAATGCAACACATCATCTCGTAGCGGCCCGAGAGCCTCTGACCACTTCGCGTAGTCTGAGATTGTTCCATTCATGAACCGTCTAGCGTGCTCGAAAAAGGCAGACTCTGCATCGGTCAAACTCTTTGCCCTGTCGACGGAGTCAAAGACATGTTTGAATTCTTCTCTGGCGAGTTTCCAGTAGTCCATCCCGGGCATCCAATCGATACGTGCCACTTTCCACAATACCACTCAGCGCGATAACTCACCGTGGCCCAAACGTGGGCTCAAACGTATTCCCCTTCTTCACATTCCACTTCAAAAGAAAGTTCTCAGCCTGCAGACCGCTGGTGGCGATTCCGGGTGGGGTGCGGACTTTGTAGGGGCGGGTGGCGTCGAGGGTTTTTCCACGAGTGTCGACCAGTTCGAACACGGGCGGGTTGGTGACTTCCTTCTCACTTTCAATGGGGATGGTGAAGAGTTCGTCGTCGTTGACGTCGAAGGTCACTTCCTTCCCGAACAGTTCACTGGTGTGCTTGAACCGATGGCTGCGGAGTTCGGACTTGAGTTGTTCGATGGTCAGCGGGACGACATCCTGGCCGTTCAGGAACAGAATTCCGGCTGAGAGGAAGTCCATCCGCCTGATGGTTTCGCGATAGTCTTCCGCCCACAGGTTTTTGACGTACTCCTGCCAGCGGGCTTCCATGATGTCGAAGTTTGGTTCGCCAAATGCCCCCACCCAGGCGACGGGGTATTCGGCGTTGCGGTTCAGCAGGGTGAGGAATTTGATAAAGGGCTTCTGGTACTTCTTATCCTCCGCGAATAGGAAGAAGTGCGACATGGTCCACGCCTGTAAGTAGTTGACGCTCCCCTGCTGGCCCGATCCTGTTTGCAGACTTTGCCTCCAGCCGTCGGCGTCGATGGTGAACATGTCGCCGAAGTGGCGGAAATCGTCGGCGTCCAGAATGGCGTGAATCCGACGCAGGTCCTCAGCGTCGACCTGTCCCACGACGAGTTTTCCGTCGAACGGGACCCCGCGTGCGAACACTTCGGCTGTGCCCTCATCGGCCCAACTCGGAATGTTGGGGAACAGAATGGTCGAGAACTGATGAAACCCCTCGTGTTGGAGCACTTCCCGCATGCGCTGGTTGCCATATCGACCCTGGAAGCCTGCCAAATACATTTGGTTGCCACGGGCCATCATCATGCCTTGAGAGTTTTGTGTGGGGACGGAGAAGTGCCGTGTGAGAACATCCTGGTAGTCGTCCTGCTCCTGGAATAGCAGCAGGCCGAGCGACACGCTTCGCTGAGGCCGCAAACCACCGAGCAGTCTGATGTAGGCGTCGGCGGTCAAGTCCATGTGACTCGCCAAGTCCTGCGACTCTTCCTGATCGAAGTCGGACTGTACTTCGTAGTACTTCGACCTGAACTTCAACGCCCGCTGCGTCCAGTCTCCCTGAGCCTTCGCCTGTTCGTCCTGCATTAACAGTCCGAGCATGGTGATCGCAAAGCAAATCGTCGATTTGGTCATCAGTCTCATTCCGCAATTGAAAACCATCGGGGCGCAAGGCACATTTCTGACTGGCATCATAACCGAGATACGTAGATGTAAGCACCGCAGGGCCGATGCATCTGCAATGAATTCCAGTTTACTCGCGCGAGGACCACAGCAGAGTTTCGGTGGCTTATAGGAGTTTTGTCTTGAATACACAGATGCGGGAGCCCATACTCAAAACGTCACAACAGTCCCGTCATGGACTTCGCGAGTCGGTCCCCACATCTCATGTGGAGGCTGCAACGCAAATTCCCTTCAGGAGGCAAGTCATGTCCCGCTTTGTACTGTCGGTCGCTGCAATTGTTCTGATCGCCTTCCCGCTTAATGCAAGTGCTCAGTTTGGAAGCGGCTCCATGCTCGGTGGTGGCGGACTGGGGGGAGATGGTAGCCCGCCGGTTACGAGTGTGGGCGGGCGCGCGGCCTCACCGCCGTCTGAGAAACTGAAGGTGGCCCTGGAATCGAATATTTCGCTCGATTTCGTCGACACGACGTTCGAAGACTGCATGGCATATCTTGGTGAGACGCTGTCAATCAGCATCAGCATTGATGAAACCGGGCTCGAAGAAACCGGATTCGCCCGCGACACTCCCATTACACTTGCCATCGAAAATGTACCAGTGGAGCAGGCCATTCACATGCTGCTGGAACGAAACGAACTCGGCATGGTTTGCCACGGAGACGTACTGGAAATTACGTCGGCGGAAGAAGCCGAGGAATCGTTCTTCATTCAAATGTATGACATCAGCCCGCTCGTTGGCGCCGGGACCGCTGGACCCATCGACCCTGAGGACCTGACCGACTTGCTGATCGAAGGCATTCCCGAATCGCTATGGATTCAGTACGACGGCAACGGTGGCAACCTGCGCGTGGTTGGTGAGGTATTAGTCGTCACGCACAACTTTGAAACCCAAAAGGCCGTCGGTGAGTTTCTGGAGCAACTTCAAATGCTGCGCAAGTCGCAACAGCGCAGCTTTGACCCAGAGGCCTTGACGCTGACTGCATACAAAGTGAGCCAGCCAATCGATCCAAACTTTGGACCAGTGCCAGAAGGTGCTGCCAAAAAGGATTTGCCGACGGAATTGGTGAGCATCATTTCCACGTCGATTTCGCCAGGAATCTGGTCGGAGGAAAAAGTTCAGGGTGAACCTGCGATTTGGGCAGTGCCGGGCGCTGTTGTTGTTCGCGCCGACGGAGCAGTTCACGCGGAAATTCGAAAGTTCCTGAAGCCGTTCCAGCAGGAGCTTCTTCCCATGTACCATGGATTTGGTGGTGGATTCGGCGGACTTGGAACCGTCCCCGCAGGAGGCGGTGGACTGAATGTTCAGCCAGGAGGACAAGGGTTCTTTTAACGCGAATCCTGCGAATTTCGATTCACCTTTCAATCGCCGAAATCCTCCTTGTTCTTGCTGTCAGGCACGCGTATTCTGCAGGTATGAAGGCGAAGTCCTCATCGACCTCTGCGATGTTCGACACCGGACCTTAATTGTCGACCCGACTTACAAACCGCAGGGAACCGATTGTCTGTGACAGCGTGTAAATCAGCAGCATCCTGCATGGAATGCCGACTGCTCACACAAGTTACGGCGGCGGTACCCACCTGACATTGCGGGTTTGTACAACACGGTCCCCCGGCATACTGCGGAGGTTTGTTTTTTGCCGCCATTGGCTGTGGGCTGGCGGGTACTTTGCGGTCTGCAGCGTCGGTACGCAAGGTGCTGGATTTTCGGGTCTCAGCGGTTTCTCTGCGGTTTGACCTGGAATCTGAGTGGGCACCGCCTCCTGCCATTTCGACTGGTTGATGCCACTCGGCGATCATGTACAATTCGGCAGACCACTGCAAAGTTGCATTCGCTGGCACCCCGCCAGGCCTGCAAAATGCCGAATTGCCTCCCCATGACCGAACCCTCCCCCGAATCTGACCTGTCGAACATTGCCATTAGTGCGCTCATTGTCGACGACGACGAACCACACGCGCAGGCTGTTTCCGAGAGCCTGGAGCGGTCGAATTGTGAATGCACCATTGCTAAGAGTGGGCGCGAGGGGATTGAGGCGATTGAGCGGGAAAACTTCGACGTCGTCATCACCGACCTGAAGATGGACGAGTTTGACGGCCTCGACATTCTTCGCAAAACAAAGGAAGAACTGCCCGACGCCGAAGTCATTGTGCTGACGGCACACAGTTCCATTCCGAGCGTGGTCACCGCCATGCAGGGTGGGGCCTACACCTACTTGACGAAACCCCTGGACATCCAGGAACTGCGGAACGCGGTGGACAAAGCCTCGACGCGCATTCGATTGCTACGGCGAAACGCGGCGTTGAATCGTCGCCTGGATGAAAAATTTGGCTTCGAGGGGGTCATTGGAAACAGCCCGGCAATGAAGCGGGTCTTGGAGCAACTCAAAGCGCTCGCTCCGACTGACACGACGGTTTTGATTCTCGGAGAAAGCGGCACTGGGAAGGAGCTGGTCGCCCGGGCACTGCACCAGAACAGTTCCCGCAAAAGCAAACCGTTTGTGCCGCTGAATATTTCAGCGCTCCCCGAGAGCATTCTGGAAAGTGAGTTGTTCGGACACGAACAGGGAGCGTTTACCGGCGCGGCGGCGAAGCGAATTGGTAAGTTCGAGTATGCGAACGGAGGTACCCTCTTCCTGGACGAAGTGGGAGAAATGCCGACTGAAACGCAAATCAAACTGTTGCGAGTGCTCGAAGACCGCAGGATTACTCGTGTCGGCTCGAATGACGAAAAGCCAATCAACGTTCGTCTCGTGGCCGCGACGAATGCGGATTTGAAAGAGGCGATGGAAAAGGGCACGTTCCGCCAGGACCTCTACTACCGCATTGGCGTCGTCACCATTTTTCTGCCGCCGCTGCGTGATCGACGCGAAGACATGCCACTGCTCATCGAGCATTTCGTCAAGGAATTCAGCAAGCGGCACAAGCGCGAAGTCCAAGGCGTTTCACGAGCCGCGCGGCAAGTATTGATGTCGTTTGACTGGCCCGGAAACATTCGTCAGATGCGGAACGTCATCGAAGGCATGATTGCACTCGATTCTGATGGTCTGCTCGACGTTGATGATCTTCCCATGGAACTCGCTGAGCTCGCCGGTGAAATCAACGAAGGGGCACCGCTGGCATCGGGGAGCGACTTGCTGGTTGGTCGCCCAATGGTCGAAGTGGAAAGGTATTACATCAGCCGCGCACTGGAACTTGCTGGCGGAAAACGGGAAGAGGCCGCCAATATGCTCGGGATTGGCGAACGGACTCTCTACCGCAAAATTAAAGAATTCGACCTGAAGTAGCTTTGTGCGTCGGCGAAAAAATGCTGTCGACTAATTCTCGGCGGCTGTGCCCCAGCCGTTCAGGATGAGCCAGTCTGTCGCTCGGTCCGGCCAGGAACCGATGACTGAATTCGGTCGCTGTCGCGTCCCGTAGCCATGGCCGCCGGTCTGGTAAATGTGCAGTTCGGCAGGCACTTTGTTTTGCTTCAGCCCAATGTAAATGAGTGCGGCTCCGACGGAAGTGGAGGCGTCATCATGCGTATGAACCAGAAAGGCCGGTGGTGTTTTCTCCGTGATTCGTATGTCCTTGAGCAGCGCGCCGGTGTCTGTGTCCACCACTCGCCAGGGATACACAAGCAGCGAAAAGTCGGGACGGCATGATTGCTCGTCTGTGGCGTCAACCGTCTCGTAGGCGGCCACTCCGTCTGCTGTGTGGAGAATGGAGGAAACCTGTCCGCCGGCTGAGAATCCCAGCACGCCAATGCGATTTGGGTCGAGCTTCCACTCATTCGCGCGAGCACGGAGTACACGCAACGCCCGTTGACCATCTTGAAGCGGTCTCTTCCATGCGGGTTCATCGTCGGGTTTTACTTCGCTTGTGCGGTATCGGAGCACGAATACGGAAATCCCCAATTTATTGAGCCAAGGAGCCGCCTCTGAACCTTCGAGATCGGGGACGACACGACTGAATCCACCGCCCGGCATGACCAGAATGCCGGTTCCATTTGGCTTTTCAGCCAGAAAGACATCCATGGTCGGGCGCCGTACATTCACCGTCCGAGTGATGGGTGGATCCTCTCCCTCGCGGCGGGGCAGGTCCGTTCCCGTTTCGCGAGAGGTTTCGCCGGGAGCCAAGTCGGGCCAGATTACGACCGGATCAGCAGCTGTAAGCGTTCCACCCAGTGTGACCAAAAATCCAACAATAATTGCGGTAATTCCAAGTGAATGCATTCTGGGCATGGCGTAATTCCGTGAACGTCAAATGAGTGCCGCTGCGGTGAACTTTACTGACGAGCAAAGCGAAACCAATTACTCGTCAACCTGAACGGGTGAGACGAATCCTTCCGGTTTGACTGCCAACACAGAGCAGGACAAGAGTGGGAGCAGTCGTTCCGCGGTGTTGCCGAGCAGGAGGCCGGGGATTCCAGCCCGTCCCAATGTTCCCATGACAACCAGAGAAACATGCTCTTCGCGAACAGCTTCCTCGATGGCCAGGTCCGCCGCGCCGGCCACGACTCGTATTTTTGTTCCGCCGGATATGGTGCGAACGTCCAAATGGGCCAGCCGATTCGTCAGTTGTTGCTCGGCTTCCGCCCGCATGCTTGCGCGTTGTTCGGCCACGTCCGTGTCACTGACTCCGGTACGAAGCAGAGCATTCTCTTTGATACTCGGCGTGCTATGCATCGCGAGAAATCGGCCTTCCATTGCCCGGGCCAAGTGAACCCCAATTTCGAGCACACTCTCGCCGGTGCGGCTAAAGTCGTCGGCGGCAAGGATGACTGGAATTTCGCCTTCCGGCTCTGGCCGCGTGACCCAGACGGGGCATGGGCAGTTTCTTAGCAGTTTCATGCAGGTGCTGCCGAACAGCATTCGTTCTGCAGTCCCTTTTCCTCGCGTGCCTACGACGACGAGGTCGCAATCGGACTTAATCACCTCGCGGATGATTTCGTACCAGCTTTTGCCAAATGCGAGGCGCGTTGAAGCTGCAACGCCAGCTTCTTTGGCCTGGTCAACTAATTCGCTTTGAATTCGGGCCAATGTTCCTTGGGTGCCGACAGCATTCTCCTCAGCCGTCAAGAATGCCTCGGTGTCGGCAACTGGTGCGTTTGTCACTGTGAGCAGAATTAATTCGACTGAATGATCCACCGCAGCGAGTTTCAGGGCACTTTCGAACGCCTGCCGTGTCGCCGCTGGCAGTTCGCCATCGACAACGTCAATCCCGACTAGAATTCGACGAAAACTGGACATCGGACGAGTTCCTTCCTGGTAATCACTGGTGTGAATGTCGCAATGTGAAATTTGCTGATTTGAGGTGTTCCACAACGGACACCCCCAACACGCACACATTCCTTCGTCTCTCTATCCACAACATTAAGCTCTCAGGTGCATGGGATCAACGACGATTGCCCCACGATTGTTGCTCCAATGCCGCGGCCAAACTCCGCGACTGATGCTTCGATTCCCTACCGTGAGAAAATGGCTCCCGTGTCGAAATGTGCTAAAGGTCGGTTCATGCGTACACGTTTTGGCGCGATGTGAGTCTGTATTCGGGGTTTCAGTCCTGTGTTAAGTGGCTCTGACTGGCGGGTGTTGCACCACGTCAAAACTGACTAGAAAACTGACTAGGGTTGACTGCTTTCGGGAACCTTTCTGGGGAGTCGCGTGTCGGACGTAGCGTGTTGTCCTTGCAAGGGTTGGCGAGGCCGCTATACTTCGCGGCTCGTTCCACAGCGTTCGATTGCTAGTGTAGCTCAACGGCAGAGCACCGGTTTTGTAAACCGGCGGTTGTGGGTTCAAATCCCTCCACTAGCTCTTTGCTGGGACGAATGAGAAACACGGGGAGTGTACCCAAGCGGCCAAAGGGGACAGACTGTAAATCTGTTGGCTTATGCCTTCGAAGGTTCGAATCCTTCCGCTCCCAGTTGACAGGACGGCATTGACATAGGAACAATGCCGAAAAATGGAGGAACCAGATTCGGTAACGGATTTTGACACAATTTGACACGTTTCCCGCGGGTGTAGCTCAATGGTAGAGCTCCAGCCTTCCAAGCTGGTGGTGAGGGTTCGATTCCCTTCACCCGCTTTTTCAGGATGCTCGTCGATTTGCACGGCGGGGCGTGTGTCGCTGCTGTAGCTCAGTCGGTAGAGTGCGTCCTTGGTAAGGACGAGGTCGTGGGTTCAAGTCCCACCAGCAGCTTACCGGTGCGTTGCCGGTTCTGTCATGTTGGCGTTGGCAGGAAGTAGTCTTACGGCTGCGGCGCCCTGAATGAAGTAGCGGCTCGCCGCCGCCAGTTTTTTTACCAACACAAAGTCAAAGTAAACGGAAGTTTGGAGCGCTAGTCATGGCGAAGGAAACATTTCAAAGAACTAAGCCGCACGTCAACGTCGGAACCATTGGCCACATCGACCACGGGAAAACAACCCTGACTGCTTCGATTCTTGCCGTTCAGGCAACCAAGGGATTGGCCAAGCCAATCGCTTACTCGGAAGTGGCCAAGGGTGGTACCGTTCGCGATGATACCAAGACTGTGACCATTGCGGTGAGCCACGTGGAGTACGAGAGCGAAGGTCGCCACTACGCTCACATCGATTGCCCTGGCCACGCCGACTATATCAAGAACATGATTACCGGTGCCGCCCAGATGGACGGTGCAATTCTCGTGGTGTCCGCTGCGGACGGACCGATGCCACAAACTCGCGAGCACATTCTGCTGGCTCGTCAGGTGAACGTGCCTGCTCTGGTTGTGTTTCTGAACAAGTGCGACCTCGTCGACGACGAAGAGCTCCTCGAGCTCGTCGAAATGGAAGTTCGCGACCTGCTCAATAAGTACGATTTCCCTGGCGACGACATCACCATTGTTCGTGGCTCGGCCAAGCCAGCTCTCGACAACCCTGGCGATGCAACTGCCAACGCCTGCATTGGCCAGTTGATGGACGCTCTCGATAGCGACATTCCTGAGCCAGATCGTGAAGCTGATAAGCCATTCCTGATGGCCATTGAAGACGTGTTCTCGATCGAAGGTCGTGGAACCGTGGTGACGGGCCGTATTGAACGCGGCGTCATCAAAGTTGGCGAAAAGGTCCAAATTATTGGTCTTCGTGACACTCAGGAAACCACCTGTACTGGCGTGGAAATGTTCCGCAAGTTGCTGGAACAAGGCCAGGCTGGTGACAACGTCGGTATCCTCCTGCGTGGTACACGCAAGGAAGACGTCGAGCGTGGACAGGTGCTGGCTGCTCCAAACAGCATCAAGCCACACACCAAGTTCGAGTGCGAAACCTACGTGTTGAGCAAAGAGGAAGGTGGTCGCAAGACTCCGTTCTTCAGTGGGTACCGTCCACAGTTCTACTTCCGCACAACGGACGTGACCGGTGCAGTGACCCTGCTCGGCGGTGCCGAAATGTGCATGCCTGGCGATAACGTGCGACTCGAAGTTGAGTTGATTAAGCCGGTTGCGTTGAACGAAGGTAGCCGCTTCGCTATTCGCGAAGGTGGTCGTACCGTCGGTTCAGGTATCGTGACGAAGATTCTTCAGTAGTATTGTTTGCGTTCGCCGCAAAGTGTGGCGAGTTCAAGTTAACTAATGATCCAGTGCCCTCAAATTTGGTGAGGGCACTGGCTATTTGATAGGTAGTGAGGCTTAGCATGGCTCGTGAGTATGTTTGGCTGGAATGCACGGAATCGGGTGCTCGCAATTATCGCGTCGAAAAAGAAATGCGCGGTACTGAGCGGCTGGAACTGAAAAAGTACTGCCCGAAGCTGCGACGGCACACCTCCCACAAAGAGTCCCGCAAGAAGTAGTACCGACTTTCGCGGTACTTTCGGCCTACGGGTGTAGCTCAATTGGCAGAGCAGCGGATTCCAAATCCGCAGGTTGGGGGTTCAAGTCCCTCCGCCCGTGCTTTGACGAAAGTCCAAATCAGCGCGTTGCGTTACGCGTGAACCGTCTGGAATACAGGACAGCACAACTCGGCGAATTAACCAAACTCGCCAATACGGAAGACGGGGCAGGAGCACAAGACGAATGGCAAAAGCACCAGGTGAGACAACATTGCCCCAGGAGCTGCTCTCGGCACGGCTGTTTAAGCCGAGTCAGGGGCGCGTGGTGCGTCAGGTAACAGCAATTGCAATCGCCGTTGTCGGTGCTATTGCGGCGTGGCAGTTGCGTTCCACGGTGTTGGGTAGTGAACAGTACTCGTCAGCCATGCGGACTGGCATTCCTGCGGTTCTGCTGGTTTTGGGGGTGTGGTTTGCCTTTCGCATTGTGAACTGGCCCTCATTCGCCAACTTCCTGATTCAGGTTGAAGGCGAAATGGACAAGGTGACGTGGGCCAGTTGGGATTACCTGAAGCGGGCGACAGGGATTGTGCTCGTTGTCATGTTGCTCCTGGGTGCGTATTTGTTCGCCTGGGATATCCTCTGGCAGCGTATCTTTACCTGGATCGGTTTTCTGGAAATCGTGTAATGGCTCAAAATTCGTGTGGTTTTCCACGAATTCAAGTCACTTGAAAATTCAAAGTTAATCAGCCAAACTGCTTGGCTCGCTATGGTCGAACAGAACTCATCCGCTGAAGAATCACAAGCCGCTGCGGCTCCCGCAGAGGGTGAGAAGCGGTGGTACGTCCTGAAAGTCCAGAGCAACCGCGAGAAATCGATTCGCGACTCGATTATTCGACGCATTAAGTTGGAAGGGATGGAAGACCATTTTGGTCAAATTCACATTCCTACCGAAAAAGTCGTGGAGACCAAGAGTGGCGTTCGCCGCGTTCGCGAGCAGAAGACGCTTCCTGGCTACATGATGATTGAAATGCTGCTCACTGATGAGAGCTGGCATTTGGTGCGGTCGACAAGTGGGGTTGGGGATTTCACCGGCGCTGCCGGTAAGCCAATTCCAATGCCGGAAGAAGAAGTTCGACGGTGGTTGGGGCTGGAAGAAAAGGCGGCAGAGAAGACGACAGAAACCAAGACGGAGCCACGACCAGTGGTGAAGTTTGCTGTCGACATGGGGGATGCAGTTAAAGTGCGCGAAGGCCCGTTTCAGGGCTTCGAAGGAGTGGTTGACGCGTTGGACGAGACGACCGGAAAGGTCAAGGTGATCATGGAGATCATCGGACGTTCGACAGAGGTGGAACTCGACCACTGGCAGGTTGAAAAGGTTTAAGGCTCTCGCCCTGATTGGTCAGCTGTTACTGCGGTACCGGACCGCAAGTTGACTCGCAAGTGTGGCGGCGGTTTCTTTGAATACAGCGTTTTTTTGAGGCGGTGAGACGAAGTTATGGCTAAGGAGTTGACAGGACAAATCAAGGTCCAGATCAAAGGGGGACAGGCTACACCTGCTCCTCCAGTCGGTACAGCCCTTGGTCCGCACGGCGTGAACATCGGTCAGTTCGTGAAGGAGTTCAATGACAGAACTCGCGAACTGAACGGCATGACTGTGCCCGTTGTTATTAGTGTCTACAAGGATCGCTCTTTTGATTTCATTATCAAGAGCCCACCAGCTGCTGTGCTTCTGAAGCAAGCCGCTGGAGTTGCTCAGGGGGCAGCCAACCCTCTGAAGAACAAGGTGGGTCAGGTGACTCAGGCTCAGTTGAATGAAATCGCTGAGCGCAAGTTTGAAGATTTGAACGCACCAAGCATCGAGCAGGCAGCAAAAATGATTGCCGGAACAGCTCGCAGCATGGGGATTGAAGTCATTGGCTAGTGTGGTCGTATTCGATTCACGCGAATCAGGTTGCAGGTAAATAAAAATGGCCAAGTTGTCCAAACGAACAAAATCACTGCAGGATGCCGCCGCCAAGATTGGCGTGCTGGAGCTCACCGCTGCAGTTGCTAAGCTGAAGTCCTTGGAGTCATCGCTTCCTTCAGGCGTTAAAGCCTGTGGGTTCGATCAGTCTGTCGAGCTCGCCGTCCGTCTCGGAGTTGATCCGAAGCACGCCGATCAGATTGTTCGCGGTTCCATTGTGTTGCCACACGGTATTGGCAAGAGCCAGCGCGTGCTTGTCTTCTGCAAGGGAGACAACATGAACGTCGCTACTGAAGCCGGTGCCGATCACGTTGGTGGCAAGGAATTGGCTGACAAGATTAAAGATGGTTGGACCGATTTCGACGTGGCCATTGCGACTCCCGACATGATGGGAATCGTCGGTCCGCTTGGTAAGGTGCTCGGTCCTCGTGGTCTGATGCCCTCGCCAAAGGCAGGCACTGTGACGCAAGACGTCGCCACTGCTGTCAAAGAATACAAGGCTGGTAAGGTTGAGTTTCGTGTCGATTCCGCCGGGATCGTGCATTGTGTTGTCGGCAAGATTTCATTTGATGCTCAGCAGCTGTCTGACAACGCAGAAGCGTTGCTGAAGTTGATCAACCAGCTGAAGCCGCAGGCCGCCAAAGGCCAGTACGTGCGGTCGATTACACTTTCAGCAACACAGCTCCCTGGAATTCGAGTAGCAGCCCTGTAGGCAAACAAGTCGCTCGCCTTGTGAGTTGAAGGCTTGGATAACCGGGGTTCCACTGCAGTTTGGATAATTGAAATGAGTAAGGCAGTCAAAAGCATGATGATCGACGATCTCCGAGCACAACTCGGCGATCGACGTGACTTGTTGGTTCTGGATACGTCCAAAATGGACGCGTTCAGCGATAACCGCCTCCGCCTGGAAATGCAGAAGAAGGGTGTCACCCTCTTCGCTGTGAAGAATTCACTGGCCCGTGTCGCTCTGAAGAAGAACGAGATTGAAACGGACGGTGACGTTTTCGCAGGCCCGTCAGTTCTGGCGTGGGGATGCGAAGACATTGTGGCCTTGGCACGCGAAATGGTGAGCCAGGCCAAGAAAATTGAAAAACTTGAGATCAAAGGTGGCAGTGTCGATGGCCAGCTGGTTGACAGCAAAGGCGTTGATGCCATCAGTAAGGGACCGAGCCGACTGGAACTGATTGGTCAGATTTCCGGTTTGCTGCTGAGCCCTGGTCGTCGTTTGTCCGGCGCACTCCTTGGCCCTGGTGGCTACCTGGCTGGACAAATTAAGGCGATTTCGGAACCGGAAGAAGGCGGCGACGCGGCGTAGCGTCCCGGCTTGGCCGAGTGAAGCGGCCGAGAGATTGTCTTTCGTTCACTCATCCGAGCCGGAAGTATTTGCCGGCGTAAAGATTTTTGGAGAACTGGAATGTCTACTGAGACAGCCGAAGCCCCTGCACGTGAGTTTGATGACGCAACCAAGGAACTTGGCGATAAGCTCGTTGCTTTGACCCTCCTCCAGGCCAAGGCTTTGTCCGACTACCTGAAGGACGTTCACGGCATCGAACCCGCTGGTGGTGGCGCCGTAATGATGGCAGCTCCAGCAGCTGCTGCTGACGAAGGTGGTGGGGGAGCCGCCGCTCAAACTGAGTTCGACGTCATCCTGACCGACGCTGGCGACGCGAAGATCAACGTCATTAAGGCTGTTCGCAGCATTACTGGCCTAGGTCTGAAAGAAGCCAAGGCACTCGTCGATGGTGCACCTTCTCCGCTGAAGGAAAAGGTCAGCCAGGACGAAGCCGACAAGGTTAAAGGCGAAATCGAAGCTGCTGGCGGCAAGTGCGAAATTAAGTAGTTCGCCACAACAGCTTGAACTTGACTGGGGTACGCGGCATGCAAATGCCGCGTACTGGTTTTTTTGCAAATCGTGCTTTGAGCGCTTGGCGCTTGGGCACGAGCTTTGCTACCATTCCGCGATTAATCCTCTCGATACTGCGCCGGAGTTGCAGATTGTTTGTGGGGTGGGGAGCGATCTTGATTTTGCATGGTTTACCAGGCGTGAGTCGTCCCGACGCAAGGACGATCCAGGTCACAGGCTGTTGGACTGGCAGCAGGCCGTTTGACCGACTTGTCGGAGACGTGTTTCTATTCTGTGCTCGTGCCTTCGGCACGGGTGGCTTGTTGCCGCGCCATACCGGAGTGCCTCGTTCCGGGAGATATCAACCACTTGGGGCTTTGTAGTCAGGTTGATCAGCTTTTTCGGGGCCATGTTGTTACTTCGTATTGCGTCGTGATCCGCTAGAGTTTTTGGGGGAAGTGAGTCAGATGCCGATCTCACCACAGCGAATTGTTCCAACCGATACCATTCGTCATTTCGGGAAAATCCCCGGCACATACGAATTGTCGGATTTGACACGCATTCAAACCGAGTCATATTCCCGATTTCTTCAACTCGACCGTCGGCCAAGTGAACGCCGCAACGAGGGGTTGGAAGAAATTCTGCGGGAAGTTTTCCCGATTAAGAGCTACGACGGCCAGTACGAGCTGAGCTACGAGAAGTACGAGCTCGGCAAGCCGCGTTACACGCCGACCGAATGCCGTCAGTTGCGTTTGACCTACGGTCGACCATTCCGCGTGACGCTGAAGCTCAACAAAGAGCAGCCCATCGAAGAGGAAGTGTACCTCGGCGATATCCCCATCATGATTGGTGGTGGTGAATTCATCGTGAACGGTGCTGAGCGCGTCATCGTCAGCCAGTTGCATCGTTCACCCGGTGTCGACTTCGTTAAGACAGAAGAGCCTGGCGAGCGGAAGACGTTTTCTGCCCGCGTTATTCCAGAACGCGGTAGCTGGATTGAGCTTAATGTTTCCAAGAAGGAGACACTCGGCGTCCGCATCGACCAGAGCGGTCGCTTCTCAGCGATGACGCTGCTGCGTGCCATGGACGAGCGGTACGGCTCAGACAGCTCGCTGCTGGAGCTCTTCTACGATGTGAAGAAAATCAAAATCAAAGGCGATGTCGCCGCCAAGCTGGCCGGTTCATTTGCCGCTGAGGACATTGTCTACCCAGCCGGTACGGAACGCTGCGGCGAAATCATCGTTGAGTGCTGTGACGCCATTTCCAAGACTCTGGCCACAGAAATCTGTGAGTCCGGGGTTAAAGAAGTTGCGATTGTCAGCGAGGTTCCCGACCCGCTGATTCTGTCCAGCGTTTCTGAGGACAGCACCTGCAGTCATCAGGAAGCATTGCTGAAAATCTACCAGCGTCTGCGTCCCGGGAATCCTCCGTCACTGGAGAAGGCGACGGACCTGTTCCGCGAAAAATTCTACGACGTCAATCGCTACCGTCTGGGACGCGTTGGCCGCTTCCGTATCAATCGCAAGTTCGATCAGGACATTTCGGACGACGAAATGACCCTGCGTGCCGAAGACATGGTCAACTCCATTCGGTACCTCATCAAACTGCGAATTGGTGATACCTCGGCCCAGGTCGACGACATCGATAACCTCGGTAACCGTCGTCTGCGTACCATTGACGAACTGGCGACCGACGAAATCCGCAAAGGCTTCCTGAAACTGCGTCGTACCGTTCAGGAACGTATGCAGATGAAGGACGTCGAAGAAATGACGCCCCGGACGCTCGTTAATCCCAAGAGTGTTTCGGCTGCCATTGAATACTTCTTCGGACGCAGTGAACTGTCTCAGGTCGTCGACCAGACCAACCCGCTCTCCATGCTCACGCACGAGCGTCGTCTGTCGGCGTTGGGACCTGGTGGTTTGAACCGGAAGCGTGCTGGCTTCGAAGTCCGCGACGTGCACATTTCGCACTACGGACGTATTTGCCCCATTGAAACGCCTGAAGGTACGAACATCGGTCTGATTTCGAGCCTCAGTATTTTCGCCAAGGTCGATGAATACGGCTTCCTGATTACTCCGTACCGCAAGGTCCAGAACGGTAAGGTCACCGACGAAGTCGAATGGCTGCGTGCTGATGAAGAATCGAACGTGTACGTTGCTCCCGCTGATACCACAGTGGAGAACGGAAAAATCGTCGACGACCGCGTTCTCTGCCGCTATCGCAACGACGTGCACTGGGTGGAAATGAAGCAGTGCCAGTATATCGATATTGCCCCCTCGCAAATGGTGGGTGTGTCGGCTGGTCTCATTCCGTTCCTTGAGCACGACGACGCGAACCGTGCCTTGATGGGTTCGAACATGCAACGCCAGGGTGTGCCGCTGCTCATCGCAGAAGCACCACTGGTCGGCACCGGACTCGAAATGGACGTTCCGAAATACTCTGGAATGGTTGTTCGCTCGGACCGCGACGGGACCGTCAACTATGTCGACGCCGACCGCGTCGAAGTCGATGGTCGGAAGTTCCCGTTCCGCAAATACACGGGTCTCAACGAGCGTACCTGCCTGAACCAGAAGCCTATTGTGGCGTTGGGACAGAAGGTGAAAGCTGGCGAAATTCTCGCCGACAGTGCAGCCACTCAGAATGGTGTTCTGGCCCTCGGACGTAACGTGCTCGTCGCGTTCATGTCGTGGGAAGGATACAACTTTGAAGATGCCATCATCCTGTCAGAACGTCTCGTGAAAGACGACGTCTACACCTCGATTCACATCGACGAGTTCGACGTCGAAATCCGCGAAACCAAACTTGGTCGCGAAGAATTCACCCGCGACATTCCAAATGTCAGCGAAAAGGCTCTGCGTCACTTGGACGACGAGGGAATTGTTGCTGTTGGAACACGAGTGAAGCAGGGCGACATTCTGGTCGGTAAGGTTGTGCCAAAGGCCAAGGCTGAACTGACGCCAGAAGAAAAACTTCTGCACGCCATTTTCGGTAAGGCTGGTGAAGACGTGAAGAACGAGTCGCTCGAAGTTCCGAGCGGTGTGGAAGGCATTGTCATCCACACAGAGAAGTTCTCCCGCCGCATGAGCCTCTCGGAGTCCGATCGCAAGGCCTTCGATGCGGACGTGAAACGCGTTCAGCAGGAAGGTCGCGATTCCATCGCCGCTGCGTTCCAGGCATTCCTGAAAGACTTTGACTCAGTCATCGGTCAGGCATTGACGGACGAAGACGGACGCAAACTCATCGATTTGGACGACAGCAAGTTTGTCTCCGAGTACGCCCGCGAGTTCCAGTCGCACATCGACAAAATGGATCTTCGCAGCCCACAGAAGCAAGCCGCCGTTCGCAAGTTGATGAACGACCGTTGGCCGATTGTGGAAGACGCCATCGACGCCGCTGATTTGAGGGAAAACAGCTTGAAGCGCGGTGACGAACTCGCCAACGGCGTGCTGCAAATGGTCAAAGTTTACGTCGCCTCGAAACGTCAGATTTCGGTCGGTGACAAAATGGCCGGACGCCACGGAAACAAGGGGGTGATTTCGAAGGTTCTGCCCGTCGAGGATATGCCATACCTCGAAGACGGTACGCCAATCGACATCATCTTGAATCCGCTGGGCGTGCCTAGCCGTATGAACGTCGGTCAGATTCTCGAAACCCACCTGGGATGGGCTGCCGGAAAGCTTGGCTTCCGTGCCGTCTGCCCCGTGTTCGATGGAGCAACCGAAGAGCAAATCAAGGAAACGCTCGAAGAAGCAGGACTCCCCGTTGAAGGTAAAGTGCAACTGCACGATGGACGAACCGGTCAACTCTTCGAACAGAAGACGACTGTCGGATTCATCTACATGCTCAAACTGCACCACCTTGTCGACGACAAAGTCCACGCTCGTGCAACTGGACCGTACTCACTTATTACGCAGCAGCCGCTGGGTGGTAAAGCTCGGTTCGGCGGTCAGCGATTCGGGGAAATGGAAGTGTGGGCCCTGGAAGCGTACGGAGCAGCGTACATCCTCCAGGAACTCCTCACAGTGAAGAGTGATGACGTTGAAGGTCGTACCAAGATTTACGAGTCGATGGTGAAGGGTGAAAACACACTCGAAGCCGGAACTCCAGCGAGCTTCGACGTGTTGAGTAATGAAATTCGCGGTCTTTGCCTCAACATGCAGTTGGAAAAGGCCCAGTTGTAGGTGTGACTCGACATGCACTACGCAACACCTTGTTGTCGCTGCATGTTTCCCAATGGTTGGCGTGAGCAGGATGCTCCGCGAATAACTGCCGGACTCGGAGAGTCACTCCAGGCAAAGTTCATCAGATTCCCTAGATACTAACAGGAGTATCCAGTGAGCGTTGGCGAAGGTGCTTACGATCGCGTGAACGATTACGGTGCCGTCAAGATTAGCTTGGCGAGCCCCCAGGACATTCGTAGCTGGTCGTTCGGTGAAGTCAAAAAACCGGAAACGATTAACTACCGGACGTATCGTCCCGAACGCGATGGCTTGTTCTGCGAGCGGATTTTTGGTCCAGAGAAGGACTGGGAATGCGCCTGCGGTAAGTATCGCGGGATGAAATACAAAGGCATGATTTGCGACCGCTGCGGTGTGAAAGTCACGCACAGCCGCGTGCGTCGCAAGCGCATGGGACACATCGAACTCGCTGCGCCAGTGGTCCACATCTGGTTCTTCAAGAGCATGCCCAGCCGTCTTGGCGCGCTGCTCAACATGAAGACGACCAGCCTGGAAAAGGTCATTTACTTCCAGGAATACGTCGTCGTCGACCCTGGTGATTCTCCATTGCGTCGCGGTCAAATGCTGACCGAAGACGAAGCCGAAGACGCCCGCAACAAGTACGGTGACGCGAACTTCGACATCGACATGGGTGCCGAAGCCGTTCACAAAATGCTGATGCGCATTAACCTGACGGAAGAGTCGGTTCAACTGCGCAAGGACTTGCGAGAAACTGGCAGTCAGCAGAAGACCAAAGATTACATTAAACGCCTGAAAATCGTGGAAGCACTGCGCGACAGTGACAACCGTCCTGAATGGATGGTGCTGCACTGTGTGCCGGTCATTCCTCCCGATTTGCGTCCGCTGGTTATGCTGGAAAGCGGAAACTTCGCCACCAGCGATTTGAACGACCTCTACCGTCGTATCATCAACCGCAACAACCGACTCAAAAAGCTCGTTGACCTCAATGCGCCGGAAGTCATCGTCCGCAACGAAAAGCGGATGCTGCAGCAGTCGGTCGATGCCTTGTTCGACAACGGACGTTGCAAGCGTCCAGTGCTGGGTTCCTCGAACCGTGCTCTGAAATCTTTGACCGACATGATCAAAGGTAAGCAGGGGCGATTCCGTGAAAACCTGCTCGGTAAGCGCGTCGACTACTCCGCCCGTTCGGTCATCGTGGTCGGTCCTGAACTGTTGCTGCACCAGTGCGGTCTGCCCAAGAAGATCGCCCTGGAGTTGTTCCAGCCATTCATCATTCGCCGTCTGAAAGAGCTCGGTCATGCCGACACCATTAAGTCAGCGAAGCGCATGCTGGAACGCCGCGACGAAGAGGTGTGGGACATTCTGGACGAGGTGATTACTAATCACCCCGTCATGTTGAACCGTGCTCCAACTCTGCACCGCATGGGTATCCAGGCGTTTGAACCGACCCTCGTGGAAGGAAACGCAATTCGTATCCACCCGCTGGTCTGTAAGGGGTTCAACGCCGACTTCGACGGCGACCAAATGGCCGTCCACCTGCCACTCTCCATTGAAGCACAGGTCGAAGCCACCACGCTGATGTTGTCGACCAACAACATCTTCAGCCCGGCAAACGGTAACCCCATTATTACGCCGTCTCAGGACATCGTGATGGGTTGCTACTACTGCACCCTGAAGCGTCCAGGCCTGTTGGGCGAAGGGATGAAATTCGCGTCGCCTGAAGAGTGCCTCATGGCCTATCAGCAGGGACGGGTCGGTCGCCACGCGGCCGTGTTCGTGCGTTTGCCAAAGGACAAACGCGTTAAAGGTGAAGGCGCCGAAACACATCGTGCTGGTGGACTCATTGAAACCTCACCGGGACGTGTGGTGTTCAACGAAATCCTCGAGTCGAAGAGTGCGTTCTACAACATCACGCTGAAGAGCAAAGATCTTTCGAACGTTATTTCCGACTGCTATCAGGAGTTGGGACAGCGTCCGACCATCGAACTGCTCGACAACATGAAGCGGATTGGCTTCCAGGAGTCAACTCGCAGCGGTATCTCGTTCGGTACGAGCGACCTCGTCGTCGCGGCGAACAAAGAACAGGTCATCGCCGATTCGGAAAAAGAGGTGGTGAAGCAGCAGAAACTGTACGAACGTGGTGTCATTACCGGTTCGGAACGGTACAACAAGGTCATCGATATTTGGACGCACGCTCGTAAGGAAATTACGGCGTCCATGAAGGACGAACTGGAACGCGACATCCGTGATGACGGCATGTACGTGAATCCAATTTATCTGATGGCCGACTCTGGTGCCCGTGGTGGTATGGAGCAGATTCGTCAGCTCGCCGGTATGCGTGGTCTGATGGCCAAGCCAAGCGGTGAAATTATCGAAACACCCATTAAGTCCAACTTCAAAGAAGGACTGACGGTGTTGGAATACTTCTCCTCAACGCACGGTGCCCGTAAAGGTCTGGCGGATACGGCTCTGAAGACGGCCGACTCCGGTTACCTCACCCGTAAACTGGCGGATATCTGCCAGAACCTCGTGGTTACCATGGTCGACTGCGGTACAACCAAGGGGGTGACCCGCGGTATCAAATACCGTGGCGAAAAGGTCGAAGTTTCTTTGGCCGACGCCGTTCGTGGTCGTGTCAGCCGTACCAACATTGTTGACCTGTTGACCGAAGAAGTCATCGTTCGTGAAGACGAACTGATTACGCACAAAATTGCACGTCGCATTGAAGACATGGGACTCGAGCGAATTCAAGTTCGCAGCCCCATGTCCTGCGAAGCGGAGTTGGGAATTTGCCAACGCTGCTACGGAATGGACTTGTCGACCGGACAACTGGTCGAACAGGGACTTGCCGTCGGTATTATTGCGGCTCAGTCCATTGGTGAACCTGGTACGCAGCTCACCATGCGGACGTTCCACATTGGTGGTGTGGCCCAGGGTGACGTCGAGAAGTCGACCTTGGAGTCCAAGAAGGCTGGTCAGGTGAAGTTCGCTCGCATCCGCAGTGTGGTGAACGCCAAAGGCGAGTCGATTGTGCTCTCACGCCAGGGGGAAATCGTCGTCGTCGACAAGAAGGAACGCGAACTGGAACGCTACCACGTTCCTGCCGGTTCATTCCTCATGGTCAAAGAAGAGGACGAGGTCGCCGTCGATCAAGTGCTCTGCCAATGGGACCCGCACGCCATTCCAATTCTCGCCGAAGTGGGTGGACGTGTTCGGTACGAGGACCTCATCGAAGGTCGTTCGATCAAGTCCGAGACCGATGCCAGCGGCCACGTGCGTCGTACCGTCATCGAGCACAAAGGCGATTTGCACCCGCAAATCGTTATCGAGGACAGCACCGGCAAAATCCTGGACTACTACTACCTGCCAGAACGAGCCAGTATCGAGTCTCTGGAAGGCGATCAGGTTTCCGCTGGTGCCGTGCTGGCCAAGCAGCCTCGTGAAGCGGCTGGTACGCAGGACATTACCGGTGGTCTGCCACGTGTGACCGAGCTCTTCGAAGCTCGTAAGCCGAAAGATCCCGCCGTTATCGCCGAGATTGACGGTGAAGTGGAACTGGCTGCCGAACTGAAACGCGGCAAGCGAGTGATTATCGTGAAAGGTCCCGATGGAACCGAAGTGGAACACATCATTCCGCACGGTAAAGACCTTCTCGCCCACTCTGGCGACCTCATTAAAGCCGGTGACGCACTGGTCCGTGGTCCTCTGGTGCCACACGACATTCTGCGAGTCAGCGGTGAAGAGGCAGTGCACCAGTACCTGCTCCACGAAATTCAGAGCGTGTACGGTGCCCAGCGCGTGGACATCGACGACAAGCACATCGAACTCGTTGTTTCTCAAATGCTGAGAAAAGTGCGAGTCGATGACGTTGGCGACACCGAACTGTTGCCCGGTTCGGTCATCGACAAGTGGGAATTCCGCCGCGTTAACCGGAAGCTCATGGAGAGCGTTCGGATTACCGACCCTGGCGATACCGAATTCCAGCCTGGCGACGTCGTTCCAATGGAAACAGTGGAAGAAGTGAACCAGGCCCTCGAAGAAGGCGGCGACAGCATTGTGCAATACACAAAGCCGCGTCCCGCAAGTGCCAGTACACAGCTGTTGGGTATTACCAAGGCTTCCGTGCAGAGCGAAAGCTTCATCTCGGCAGCGAGTTTCCAGGAAACCACCAAGGTGCTTACCGAAGCCGCATTGGCAGGCAAGCTGGACGGTCTGGTTGGTCTCAAGGAAAACGTCATCCTCGGACACCTCATTCCGGCTGGTACGGGTTTCAAATCTCACCAGGATTCCGAAGTTCGTATTCGCCCTGAAGCCCAGCAGGAACTTCGTGACGAGCACGCCCGAATTATGGCCGCCCGTCGTGAAATGCTGCAGGAAGATGAACTGGAGTTCCATTCACCACCAATGGGTGGCGGCGGACCACTTCCAGGTGGCGGCGACGTCCGTTCGTTCCAGGACCTTTCTGGACAAGACTAACGATAACAGCCTGTCATGCGTGACGGGTTTGTAAGAGAAGCACAACCGCCTCGGTTACTCACAGTAGCCGAGGTGGTTATTTTTTATTGAGACCAGTCCGATTTGAGACCAGTCCGATGCGGAAACGAGTCCTACTCGTTCATCACATTCTTTGATGCTGGTGGAGTTAACACCGGTTCAGCGGCAAGCGCTCGGAAGTAGGCTCGAAGTTCCCGGTCGTACTTTGGCAGAAACTGCTCAGTGAACGACCGATATAACTCGTCTCGTTCGTGCTCAGGCAAATGCCCCCATACAGAATCAGCGAGGGGCCGAGTCACGGTTTGCCGTTTGCTTGCCCCAAGCTCCGGTCGTTCCATATTCCCTTGAGTGTCACCGGCATTCCCCAGTCCGGACGACTGCTGCGTCGTCGGTGGTGTCGGCAAAGTGGGTGGCGATGGCGCTTCAGACGGCTCGTTCGAACTCGACTCCGAAGCACGAGTCAGGAGTTGCTGAATTTTCTCTGCCAACTGCCGCTGCCGAGCAATGACGTCCGTAGAAATGTTGTCCGCACGCAACTCGGTGGTCAGTGCGTCGGCTTCCAGCTTCAGAGCCTCGCGAACAGTTGGTTCCTCATCACAAAATGCGGTTACGGCGCTGAATAGCAGCATGCCGAAACAGCAGAACAATTTGAGATGAATCAGGCGAACCATTCGTTACCCGTTGTAATGCGAGAACACGCGAATTCCATTCACTGACTATAAGCGGCCAATCGACATTCCGCCATCAATTTTGAGGACTTGCCCCGTCGCGTACGGGATTTGGCCCGTCACCAATGCCGTGACGGCGGCCCCCACGTCGTCCGGTGTCCCCCAGCGGCGTTCGAGAGTAAGGCCCTCACCAATGAGCTTGTCATATTTTTCCGTGACGCCGGATGTCATATCGCTTTGAATAACTCCCGGCCGGACTTCAAACACATCAATGCCAAACTCGGCCAGCCTCGTGGCCCAGAGCTGTGTCGCCATTCCCAATGCCGACTTGGACAAACAGTAGTCACCGCGGTTGGTCGACACAAACTCAGCACTAATGGAGGACACGAACACCACGGTCCGACGTGTTGTCGCTGCCGGCAGAGACTTCATCCAGTTGGCAGCCAACTGGGTGAGAAAGAATGGCCCCTTCAAATTGATTCCCATGACTTTGTCGAAGTCCGCTTCGTCGGCTTCCAGAATGTCCTTACGGCCCGGCGAAGTAATTCCAGCGTTGTTAATGAGCGCATCCAGTCGACCAAATCTGGCTTTTGCCAAATCGATAATCTGATTGCGGTCGGCTGCCTGCGAGACGTCGCCCTGGGCGTACTCCACTCTGGCGCCGAGTGAGCGCAGTTGTTCCATTGGTTCGGCAACAGCGCCTGCGTCGCGAATTCCGTTGAGCACCAGGTTGTACCCAGCGGCTGCCAGCCGGGTCGCAATGCCCAGTCCAATTCCTCGAGCGCCTCCGGTAATGAGGGCCACTGGTCGGTCTTGGTGGGACATGGAAGTGCTTTCGCTGTAAGTGTTTTGAATGGTTGCTGACCAGTCATTTTGAACTTCCGTGAGCCGTACGTCTATCGGGGAACCCTGATCTATCAGAAATGATCGTGACGAAATCGTCGAATGAGCGTAAAGTTTGAGAGCGACAGGGAGCATTGGCCGCCAGTCAGTGCCCCTCAACCTGGAGCAATGCAATGACTCGCTCAATTGACCGAGATGTCAAACGCTTCGACCAAATTGTCCGTGGCCGCATTCGCAAAGACTTGCGGAAGTACGTGAACCACGGAGAAATGCTGGGACGGAAGGGACGGGAAACCGTCAGCATTCCGGTGCCGAACATTGAAATCCCGCATTTTCAGCATGGCGACAAAGGTTCGGGAGGAACTGGCCAAGGTGAAGGGGAAGTCGGCCAGCCCATTGGAAAGGGCCAGGGCGATGGCGACGGCAGCGGTCAGGCTGGCAGCGAAGCGGGTCGACATGTGCGAGAAGTGGAAGTCAGCCTGGATGAACTCGCCGAAATGCTAGGTGAAGAACTTGAACTTCCGCGCATTGAACCCAAAGGGAAAGACGCTGTCGAAGCCAAAAAGGACAAGTACAGCACCATTTCTCGCACGGGGCCAAATTCACTACGGCATTTCAAACGCACCTACAAAGCGGCGCTCAAACGACAAATTGCCAGCGGCAACTACGACCCCCAGCGGCCCACCATTATTCCAAATAGAGAAGATGAGCGGTTCCGCAGTTGGAAGACGGTCAACGAGCCGCAGGCCAATGCCGCCATCATTTATATGATGGACGTTTCCGGATCAATGACGGACGACCAGAAGGACATTGTGCGCACGGAATCGTTTTGGATCGATACCTGGCTGCAGAGCCAGTATCGGGGAATTCAGCGACGCTACATTGTGCACGACGCTGTGGCGCATGAAGTCGACGAAGACACGTTCTACCGCGTCCGCGAATCGGGCGGGACGCGGATTTCGTCGGCATACACGAAAGCGGCCGCCGTCATCGAACGTGATTTCCCGGTTGCCGACTGGAACATCTACTGCTTCCAGTTCTCCGACGGAGACAACTGGGGTGAAGACAACCGCACTTGCCTGTCATTTCTCAAAGAGAAACTGCTCAGCGTATCCAACCTCTTCTGCTACGGACAGGTACAAAGCCCTTACGGCAGCGGTGACTTCATTAAAGAACTGCAGAAACTCCTGGACCAGCACGACAATTTGGTGCTGAGCGAAATCCCCACGAAAGACGCCATCTACGATTCCATCAAAACGTTTCTCGGTCAGGGACGCTAACTGTCACTCCCGAGTGAGCGTTTCATCCAAATTGAATACGGCCAGACAGACGTTGGTCCAACTGGCGTGTTGAATGGCATCGACTGAATCATTTCGTGGAGAAGCTCCCATCGCTAGTAGTTCCGCTGCGGCCTCCGGAGATTCCTGGAAAACCAGTCGCGACCGCTCCAGCATGGCTGTCAGGAGGGATTCTTCCTGTGCCGAAGGATCGCGCGAAAGAACGCGTTGGTACATCACGTGGATTCGGTCGGAGTCCGTCAGATTACTGTCGAGCAGTAAGCCCTCGGTCAAATGTCGCGCCGCTTCGACATAGGTAATGTCATTCTGTGTCAGTAAGGCCTGCAGCGGCGTGTTCGTGCGGGAGACTTTGACGTTGCATGTCTGACGCGTCGCGGAATCGAAGAACATGGTGGGGGCCACAATCCGGCGCCAGAATGTGTACAGGCTGCGACGATACAATGCCTCGCCAGAGTCCTGCTGATAGCGTTTGTTGCCGAAGGTTGCTTCTTCCCAAATTCCATCAGGCTGATAGCCGTTGACGGCAGGACCACCGACAGTTTCTGCGAGTAATCCACTGGACGCGAGAGCCTGATCGCGCACCATCCAGAACGGCATGCGATACCTCACACCCCGTCCCAATAGAAGGTTTTGCGGGTCGTGCTGCAAATGTTCCTCAGTCACGCGTGATGATTGTCGGTAAGTGTGACTGGTTACCATGAGACGCATGAGGTGCTTCACGTCCCAGCCTTGCGTACGGAAGTCATGGGCCAGCCAGTTCAGCAAATCGAGGTGCAGGGGAACTTCACCTTGGGCTCCAAAATCTTCCGTGGTCTTCACGAGTCCGCGCCCAAATACCTGCTGCCAGAAGCGATTCACCGTGACTCGCGCCGTCAATGGATGTTCATCGGACACCAGCCAGCGGGCCAAATCGAGACGGTTGGGATTCTCTCCATTTGCCAGCGGCGGCAGACTCGCAGGCGTATGAGCGGTCACCTGCTCGCCGGGCTGGTTATACAATCCCCGCGTCAGCATGAACGTCTCACGCGGCTGCGGCTGGTCTTCCATGACCATGACTTTGGCGACGGAATTCTGCAGGTCATTCTTCGACATTGTAACCTGTTCCCGCTCCGTGCGAAGCTTCACGCTTTCAGGATCGGAGGTGATGAACGCTTCCTCAATGGCGGCCTTCTGTTCTTTCGTCCGTTGTTCAGACGCGGTCGACAAGGCCGTAATGAGTTCCTGATTCTGGTCCTCGAGCTCTTTGCTTTCTTGCTGGCTGACGCTCAGGCGAAACCGTCCGAGGTTATGGCTGACGTGCGGTGAGTCGTGTCGGAGAATGAACTGCAGCCGGTCTCCTTCCGCGAGCTTCAACGGCTCCGACAATTGAAACACGGCGACATGATTCGTGTCGATGGGTTTGCCATTGTAGACGGCCCAGCCGGTTTGGTTGTTCCCGTCAAAAGACTTGGTGACTTTGAGATCTCCTTGCTCAAACGTTGCGGCAGCTGAGGCGAACGTCAGTCGTTGCGGCTCTGAGTTTTCGCCGTGGAGAACGTACAACTCGAACTCGGTGAGCACGAAGTTCCCACTGTCCGATCGAGCCAATCCACCTCTTGTATGAGACTCATGACGCATTGCCTCAAGTCGAATGGATCGAACCTCCGGAAGTGAAGTTGATCCCGTGACGGTGTAAGTGTCATTTGCAGGGTTGTCACCAGATGCAAAAACGGACTGATCAGGTTGCAGCGTCAGTTCCTGATGTTCTGCCTTTGCCTCGGCAACATTAAGAGACTCCCAGTTGCTCCCCTTCTTCAACTTGGCCAAAGTCGACTGCTCCCATTCGGCTCGACTCCCAGAAAGGGTTGCCAAGCGGGACTTGAGTGCTTCAGACAGTTTGGCAATCTGCGCATCGAACTCGTTGAGTTTTGTCTGTTGCGCCTGAGTGGGAGCGGGAATGACCGGCTTGGTTTGGGGATCACCGCCGCCTCCATTGACGGGTGTCTGATTAAAGAACGCGAAGAACGCGTAGTACTCTTCATTGGTGAGTGGATCATACTTGTGGTCGTGACAGCGGCAGCAGTTGAGCGTGAGGCCGAGCCAGACTGTGCCCATCGTTTCGGTCATATCCATGACGTAGTCAACGCGGTTCTCCTCGGGAATACGTCCGCCTTCGCCGTTGATCATGTGGTTGCGACAGAATCCTGTGGCGAGCCGCTGTTCAAACGTTGGCTCGGGCAGCAGGTCGCCAGCGAGCTGCCAGACGGTGAAGTCGTCGTAAGGCACATTCTTGTTGAACGCTTCAACCACCCAGTCGCGCCAGGGCCACATGGTCCGTTCGCGGTCTCCCTGGTAGCCGTTCGAGTCCGCGTAGCGCGCTGCATCGAGCCAGTCCCATGCCATCCGTTCACCATACGCGGGCGAACTTAGCAGACGTTCGACGAGGTTCTCATAGGCCTTCGGCGACTCGTCATTGAGAAACGCGTCGACCTCTGCCGGCGACGGCGGAAGACCCGTCAGGTCGAGTGTGACGCGCCGGATGAGTGTGCGGCGGTCAGCCTCTGGCGAGGGAGTGAGTCCCTCCTGTGCCAACTTTGCTTGAATGAACGCGTCGATGGGATTTCGCACATAGACATTCGGCTCACTCGGTTTCACCTCAGGCACTGGCGGAGCGACAATGGGCGTGAATGACCATTGTGCTCCCCATTCGGCACCGGATTCCACCCACGCCTTCAGCAACTGAACCTGCTGCGGCGTCAAATGCTTCTGCGAATCAACCGGCGGCATTTTCGAGTCGGCGTCGCCGGACATCACGCGGGCAAGTAATTCGCTCGCGGCCGGATCGTTTCGGTCGATTGCAGCCAGTGCGCCTTCTTCTGTGTCGAGTCTTAAATCTGCCTCCCGGTGATTGGCATCGGGGCCGTGGCAGTGGTAGCAGTTCTCCGACAGGATCGGCTTGATGTCGCGGTTGAAATCGGGAACGTTCTCTGCGGCATTTGCCGAGAAAAAGGACAATGCGGAAATTACCCCGATTCCGACAACTGTCCGCAACGTCTTCCAAATATGTTCAGGCTGAGGTCTCATGATGTTGTTCTACTTTTGTGCCGTCTGACGTCGTCGCTACTTATTCTCTTCCCGTTTTGTGGGAAATCTGGCACCGACATCGGTCCGCCATGCGTCGAGCTTGGCCTTCAATTCGGCAACACGCTGAGGCTGTGCTGCGGCGAGGTCATGCGCTTCACTGATGTCTTCCGTCACGTGGTAAAGCTGCAGCGAGCTGTCTTCGTAGTTTTCAATCAGCTTCCACTCACCATCACGCACGGCGGCACTGGGAAACCCTCCCTGATTTCCATAGTGAGGATAATGCCAGAATGCAGGTGGCCGCTGATCCTGTTTTTCCCCTTTCAAAGTCGGTAGCAAGCTGACGCTGTCATGTGCGGACTCAACGCGCGGCAGAGAAAGGGAGTCAGTCACGGTGGCATAAATGTCCGGCGTAACGACAACGCGGTCGCACTCTGTTCCAGCCGCCACAACACCGGGCCAGCGCACAATAAACGGAACGCGAATGCCGCCTTCGTACATCCAGCCTTTACCGCCACGCAATGGTAAGTTGCTCGTGGGCCAACCTTCACTGGTGGAGAGACCGCCGTTGTCGCTCGTGAAAATGACCAAGGTGTCTTCTTCGAGTTTCAAATCATGTAGTGTCTTTAGAACGCGACCGACAGCACCATCCATGGTTTCGACCATGCCTGCATAGACAGCATGATCCTGAACCTGCCGGACGGGACGCACGCCCTCCTTCGGCCAGTTGGCCTGATCCTTCGCCACGTCTGTTGTCCGCTTCGCCTGATACTTCTCCTTGAGGTGCTCCTTGGTCATCAATGGGGTATGGACGTCATAAAAGCAGAAGCTGACGAAAAACGGCTTCTCGCTCTTGTGATTCGCTTCGATGAACTTCGAACACTCGTCGGCCAGCCGCTCTGCGATGTGCTCTCCCTCGGGCCCGTCCGTCAGACGTGGATTCCCGTAAGGTGAAAAATACTTCTTTCCACCATACGGACCTCCCCGGTCGATGCCGCCGAAGTTGAAGTCGTATCCTTGATGCTCCGGCCAGTATTGTTCGCTACCCAAATGCCACTTGCCCGCATGCAGCGTGGCGTAGCCCTGCGACTTGAGGTATTCGGCAAGGGTCGTCTCCTCCAGCGCGAGCTGCACTGAGTACGGAGCTGGCAGCAACGGTGTCGGACGCTTCCAGCCTGCAGGCTGCGCTGCCCCAATGTAATCGGTGACGCCCGTTCGCTGCGGCCAGCGACCAGTGACCAGACTTGCCCTCGTCGGTGAGCAAACCTGACAGGCGGCATAGCCATTCGTAAACCGCATCCCGTCTCGGGCGAGTTGATCGAGCGAAGGTGTCTCGTAGAAGGAACTTCCCTGGCAACCAAGATCCTTCCAGCCCAAGTCGTCGGCGAGGAATATGACGACATTCGGCTGCCGAGCAACTCCCGTATTGGTGGCCACCACCAGGAACAGGGCAAATGTCATTAACAGTTTCGTGAGTCTCGTCATAACGCTGGATTCAGTCTCAGGAGGGATCAAATTCTGCCCCTTATGTTACTGAATCAAAGGCACTACGCATAAGTGCATGTCAGTTCGTCAAAAGGTCGCGGAAAGAAAATCTGTTTGAGTGCGTTTCGAATTGCGGTTTCTCCTGTGGGACGTCGTCCTCCGATTGATTCTTCGCTATTTTGAAAGACCGTCCCGTGCTTGCCACCGAACTCAATTTGCCTGCCTGGGGTGTGATGTGGCTGCTGGCTGTCGTCATCTATTTCGGGTGCAAAGCGGCTGCCTGGAGTGTGGCACCGCGTCCTGTCTCCTGGAAGCGGCGAGTTGCTTTCTTGGTCGCCTGGCCGGGGATGGATGGCCGAGAGTTTGCAACAGGTACATGCAAGCAACCGCCTCGCACTAAGGAGTGGTTGTTTGTGGCTGCAAAGCTTATTTGTGGAATCATGATGCTCTCATGGGCTTCGATGAACGCGGGATCGGAATCGCTCGTCGCTGGCTGGATCGCCATGATTGGTATTGTCTTCACGCTTCACTTCGGGCTGTTCCATTTGCTTTCCTGTTTGTGGCGTTCCGTTGGAATTGAGGCAACACCGCTCATGAACTGGCCCGTCGCCTCGCACTCGCTGAGTGATTTCTGGAGCAATCGCTGGAATCGGGCCTTCCGTGATTTGGCGTCGCAGTTCCTGTTCCGCCCGTTGTCCCGACGCGTCTCTCCGGCCATGGCGCTGTTCCTCAGCTTCGTTGCGAGTGGCTTCGTCCATGAACTGGTCATCGCCGTCCCAGCCGGAGAGGGATACGGTGGCCCCACGCTGTTCTTTGGAATTCAGGCCGCAGGCATTCTGCTGGAGCGTTCGACAATGGGGAAGAAATGGGGGCTCAATCGCGGCCTGACGGGTTGGTTGTTCGCAACAACGCTGCTCCTCCTGCCAGTTCCGCTGATGTTGCCGCCCGTCTTTGTACATCGGGTAATTCTTCCGTTTGTCGCCTTTTTGAGAATGGGATCATGACTCTCAACGATGTGCTGCTCGTGCAAATCGCAGGTGTGTTGCAACTGTGTATTTTGGTCGCTTCGGCCATTGTCCCGTTTCAAATGGACTGGAAGCGAGAACTCGGGACGTTGCCGAAACTTCATCGTCAGCTCTACCTGATTTACGGCGGCTATGTGGTCTTGGGAATCACATGGCTGGGCATCACGACACTGTCCTGTGCCGAGTATCTGGTGGAACCAACCCCCGTAGCCCGAGCCTTCTGCATTTACGCAACGCTCTTCTGGGGAATTCGCCTCTCGCTGCAAACCATTCTCGACGCCAAGCCTTTCCTGACGCGCTGGTGGCTCACAGCGGGATATCATTTGTTGACCGTACTGTTTGCCAGTTTCACATTTCTGTTCGGCTGGCTAACCATTCGCAGCTTTCTTTGAGTCGTTAACTCGTTCGGAGCATTTTGCAGAACTCAGAATACGTCCGCGTGTTGGCGACGTCTTTCGCTTCGAGGCCCGCACGTCGCGCCTGGGCCACGCCATAAGGCATGACATCGAGTCCACCACAGGAGTGTGCATCAGTGTTGATAACAATGGGGATGCCTTTGTCTCGGGCTGCGGCGGCATGGATGTCGTCGAGATCCAGTCGTGCGGGATTTGCGTTAATTTCCATGAACACACCGTAGTCTGCCGCGGCCTGGAAGAACTCGGGATAGTCGATATCTGCCCCCTGTCGCTTGTTGACAATGCGGCCGCTGGGATGCCCGATGGCACAAACGTAGGGATTCTTTATGGCATTCAGTAGCCGTTCCATGATCTGTTTTCGCGGCTGCTTGAGACCGTAGTGGATGACGGCAATGACCCAGTCCGCTTCGGCAAGAACTTCATCTGAGATGTCGAGCGTGGCGTCTTCGAGAATGTCACACTCAATACCTTTCAGGATTTCGATTCCACTGATTTGCCCCCGCACCTTTTCGATATCTTTCCAGTGCTTCAGCAGCCGTTTGTCATCGAGGCCGTTTGCCACGGAGGCACGCTTGGAGTGATCGGTAATGGCGATGTAACTCAGACCTCGATCTTTCGCCGCCTGGGCCATTTCCAGAATGCTGGCCTCACCATCAGAGGCTGTGGTATGCATGTGGAGATCACCACGGATGTCACTCATTTCCACGAGTTTCGGGAGCTTGTTCGCCTCCGCCAATTCAATCTCACCGCGATTCTCGCGTAACTCTGGAGGAACCCAGCCGAGGCCCAACGCCGCGTAGACATCCTCCTCTGTCCGTCCGGCGACGGACTCCTCTCCTCGGAAGAGTCCGTACTCGTTCAGCTTGAGTCCGCGTTCCTGAGCGCGTCGTCGCACCTCGACATTGTGTTCCTTGGAACCGGTGAAGTATTGCATGGCGGCCCCAAATGACTCTTCAGGAACCACGCGCAGGTCCGCCTCAAGCCCATTAATCAAACGCACTCGCTGTTTCGTGTCGCCTCGCTGTAACACGGCCTGAACCAGTTCATGTTCTGAAAGTCGATCCATGATTTCGGTGGGTGAGTCGGCCACGGCCAGAATGTCCAGATCGCCACATGTCTCCTTGCTTCGTCGGCAGCTTCCCGCGACTTCAACTTGCGTTACACAATCGAGCTGCCGCAAATCATCGCAAATGGCTTCGGCTGCTCGTTTGGCTTCGGCAATCGACACACGCTGACCAAACTGGGCAGCTGCGTCGATGTTTTCCAGAATCGATTGCTCTGTCTTTTTGGCGAACCCTTTCAGTAAAGAAACACGTCCTTCTTCCGCTGCCTGTTTCAGTTCGTCCAGTGACGTCACATGCAGTTCATGAAACAGGGCTCCCACTTTCTTCGGCCCCAGCCCAGGCAGCTTCAGCATGTCCAAGACGCCAGCGGGGACCTCTTCTCTGAGTTCATCGAGTTGCGTGGTCGTGCCCGACTGGATGATTTCCACAATTCGCTGTGCCAGGTCTTTTCCAATCCCGGGCAGTTTGGTGAGTTCACCAGCTCCTTTGCCCGCGACGTCGGCGAGGTTCTCCGTCAGCCCTTCAATTGTGCGGACGGCTGAACGATAGGCACGAATTCGAAAGGAATTGGCGCCTTGGATTTCCAGCAGGTCGGCAGTGAGGTCCAGCAGGTTCGCAATGTCCTGATTTCGCATGGCAAAGTCGTGTTCGGTTGGCTAAGGTCGGCAATGGTGATAGGGTATCCAGTGAAAATCTTCTGTGAAATTGTGTGGTGACCATCGTTATAAAACTTCAACAAAACTGACAAGTGACGTATCACCCGTAAATCCCCTTTGTGTAAACACCTTGGTTGGTAGCTGAGCTTGAACGACGAACTCCCCGAAGACGAACTGCCGGACGACGAAACGCCGGATGTCAACCAGCCGGCTGACGACCAATCGGACGATGGAAAGTCTGATGTCAAACCGCCGGATGGCGACTCCGACACCACGCAACCGCCCCCTGACGGTACGCGCGGGAATGATGGTCCTACCGAGAACAACAACGATTTCTCCCTCATTCCGGTTGATGCCTCGCTGCCAGGGCTCACTCCCTCCCGTGGGCGGAGTGAGAAAGTTGATCACGATTTCATTGGTCGCTATCGCGTTGATGGCGTGCTGGGAAAAGGTGGCTTTGGGCGCGTCTATTTGGCGTACGATATTGGGCTCGATCGCAAAGTTGCGATTAAGGTTCCGCACTTGCAGCGGGTGACTACCGAATTTGGTCGGCAGCGATTTGTGGAAGAAGCAAAAACGCTGGCAAAACTCGATCACCCACACATTGTGCCGGTCTACGACGTGGGTGTCATCAAGGACGGTCCTTTCTTTGTCGTTTCCAAATACATTGAAGGGCAAGATCTTTCACAGATGCTCGTCGATGGGATCCCACCCATTGGGGCAACGGTGAAGTACCTCATCGCGATCGCGGAGGCATTGAACTATCTCCACAAGTTTCGCCTCATGCATCGCGACGTGAAACCCGGCAACCTGGTGTTGGGGCCGGAAGGACGGATTTATCTCGTCGATTTCGGACTCGCCTTGCATGAAGAAAAGTTCACACCAGACCAGGCTGGCGTGGGCACACCGGCGTACATGAGCCCTGAACAGCTCCGGGGTGAAGGGCACCGTATGGACGGAAGGAGCGACCTGTTCAGTCTCGGCGTCGTCATGTACGAAATGTTGACGGGCGAACGTCCATTTCGAGCGAAGACGGCAAGTGAGTCGGTCCGAGCGTTGCTGGAGGCCGATCCTGTTCCGATCCATCATCGGAATCCCGAGGTGCCTCGCGAGTTGAACCGAATTTGCATGAAGTTGCTCTCGAAGCGAGCCACAGATCGTTATACGCAAGGGAAACTGTTAGCGGATGATCTTCAGCATTGGTTGAATTCGGGAGAAGTCCCTGCGACGAACGAGTCGGCTCTCACGGTTCTTGTGCCAAGTGAAGGGTACTCTCAAGCGAATAGTACCCTTGCCCAGGAGCCTGTCGTTCCCAGGGGCTTGCGGTCGTATGAGCGGCGTGATGCGTACTTCTTTATTCAGCTGTTGCCGGGCGTGAGGGACCGGGACGGACTGCCGGAAAGTTTGAGCCATTGGCGAGACTGGGTTCGCGAAGTCAGTGACACGCCCGACATGCGGAGCGTGGGGGTTATCTCGGGTCCGTCGGGATGCGGAAAATCGTCCCTGGTTCGTGCCGGATTGCTTCCACTGCTCTCTGAGAACATTTGTTCTGTCATTCTGGACGCCACCGCCGATGCCACTGAGTCTCGGCTTTGCGACGCCATCGACCGCAAAATTCCGAACCTGGAGGTCGAAGGGAACCTGGCCGACCGCTTCGCCGAAATTCGACGTGGTCACGGACTGCCAGACAATGGAAAGCTGCTGGTTGTTATCGATCAGTTCGAGCAATGGCTCAACGAGGTACACAGCCGCACCGACACGGAGCTGCTCGATGCGTTGCGGCAGTGCGACGGCGATCGGGTCCAATGTATCTTGCTGGTTCGCGACGACTTCTGGATGGCGCTCAGTCGTTTCATGGAGGAGGTCGAAGTACCACTTGCCTTGGGGCAGAATGTGCAAATGGTCGACCTGTTCGACCCTTCGCATGCTCGGAAGGTGCTCATCCAGTTCGGTAGAGCTTTCGGGCAACTCCCTCTGGTCCGCGATGCGCTGACGCCCGCGCATCATCAGTTCTTGGACCGTGCGATTTCCAATTTGACGCAGGATGGTAAAGTCTTTCCGGTGCATTTGTCACTGTTTTCGGAAATGGTCAAGAGTCGGGAGTGGGTCCCGAAAACGTTGGATGAAATGGGCGGTGCGGTTGGCGTGGGAACCCAGTTCTTGCGTGAGTCGTTTACTGCCAATCATTCGCCGTTGAAGAACCGTCGTCACGAATTAGCCGCTCGACGTGTGTTGGCGTCATTACTGCCCGAACCGGGCGTGGAAATTAAGGCGAGCCACCGGACCTCTTCTGATTTGCGGCGAGAATCGGGCTATGAAGAAAACTCCCAGCAATACCAGGAATTGATGGAAGTTCTGGAGTCCGATTTAAAAATCATCAGTCCTGTCGATGTGCTGGAACGTCTGCCGAGCACTGGGGCAACCACGGAGAGACTTGGAGCCGACGTTGCTCCGGAAAAATCGTACCAGCTTTCGCACGACTTCCTGGTTCCGTCAGTGCGCGAATGGCTCCATGCTCAGCAGCGTGCCACCTATCGAGGCCGTCTGCGATTGTCATTGGCCGAACAGGCGGGCATTTGGAACCGGCAACGCCAACCACGTTTGCTCCCCTCCATGTTGGAGTGGCTTCAGTCCCGACTGTTGTTTTTGCCCGGCGAATTCCGAGGTACAACGGCAGAAATGTTGCGTTCCGCCGATAAGCGACGGGGCATGGAGCTTGTGCTCGGGGCGTTGCTTCTGGTCCTGGCGGGCTTGGGGCTTCAACAGTATGAAATGAACCGACGCGCCAGTGGGCTCGTGGCTCAATTGACAACGTCCGAAATTACAGCAGTGCCTGGAATTCTCGACGAACTTGAGTCGTTACGGAATTACGGCGAGCGACCGCTGCTAGCGGCCCAAAATCGCCACTCAGACAACAGGCTGCGCCAGCTTGTTCTCGCAATTGCCGCTATGCGTTGGCATCCAGAACGAGCCGATGACGTCTTTGAACAGTCGCTGCAGGCGACATCTGAGGAGATTCTCGTCATTCGCGACGAACTTCAGTCACATTCATCGCAGCTTCAACAATCAACGTGGAACATATTGAGTGACGCCGAAAAGGACCCCGAAAAACAACGTCAGCGGGGAGTGCGTGCTGCTCAGTTACTTGCCGCATGGGATCCACCATGTGCAGAAGACCTCGTGGCGAAGGCTGAAGATGATCCAAATCTAACGGAAACACAATCGCAAGTTGCAACTCCTGAAGAGAAGAACACCTGGCTGGATTTTGCTCCGTTCATTACCGACAGTCTGCTGGCCGAATGCGAGCAGTCGCCCCAACAGTTCGATTCGATTGTTGAAAGCGTTCAATCACTAAAGGAGTTGCTCCGACCTGAACTTGCACAGTACTTGGGAATCGAGGAACAACACGCCAGTACTAAATCAAGTTTCGCCCTGTTAATGCTCTCACGGTTCTACGCAGACGACAGGGACATGCGAACAGAATTAGCCTTGGACGCCGCCCCGTGGCAGTGGAGAGTATTATTCAACTCTCCCAATGATTTGGCACCAACGATCTGGAAAAATGCGGCCACAGGCGAATCCGGTAATGATGTCGTAGCGATTCGGCGGAAAGCCACGGCGATTGCCATTTCAATAACACTCGATCCGCAGCCGGAGGACTGGGAACATCTTCACGTTTCATCCAGTCCAGATCTTCGGGGACACGTAATCCAACGTCTTGCCCGCATCGGCTGTCCACTGGATACCCTCTTGGAACAACTCAAGACAACGAAAACTCCGGATGTCAAAGCCGCACTGTTGCAGGTACTTTCCGAACATCCAGATGCCATGAATGATTCGAGAGTTGCTGAACTTGCCGACAAAATGATGAAGCTTGAAGCGGACGCGGAAGTGCATTCGTCGGCCGAATTGCTCATGAGGAAGCTCGGGCTGGATGCAAGTATTCGCGAGTTTTCCAATGAATCACCGGCAGACGTCGCCAAAAAACTGCCGCCAATGAGGCCGTGGCGTACCACCCCCTGGGGGCATGTTTTTATTCGCATTGACGCCAGGAACGTTGCGGGAATCGAAAGAGTATTCGAGATATCCGCCACGGAAATTACCGTCGCCCAACATATCGAGGCCCCTCCCGAGCGATTTTACAATGCCCAGTACTCCCCCTTTAGCGACAGTCCAGCCAATGTCGTTCTTTGGCCAGATGCCCTGAACTACTGCAACTGGCTTTCCAAGCAATCGGGAATTTCTGAAGACCAATGGTGTTATCCTCAGGACGGAGAGAATACAGCCGATTGGATTCCCGACGAGGAACACTTGAGTAAAAAAGGGTTTCGTTTGCCATGCAAGTTCGAATGGAAAATGGCCTGCCGCGCAGGGACCGATACCACCTACTTTTACGGAAACGACGAACGACTCGGTGACGCGTATGTCTGGCATGAACTCAATTCAATGTTTCGCCCTGTTGGCGGAACGGCGTTTCCCCGACCTGGACGATGCGGGACGTTGCGACCGAATCAGTGGGGAATCTTCGACACATCAGGGAACATGATGGAATGGTGTGATGACGTCGGTGAAGACAACGATCAATCGCGAGTGGTTTGCGGCGGCTCGTACAGTTTGCCGAGACTTGCTCTGAAGTCGGACCTGGATGGCGATATGGCACCGCGCACGAACTTCAACATGATTGGTTATCGTATCGTGCGAACCCTCGTTGGCGAGGAAGCGGAATTGCCCGCAATTATCGCAGCTCCAAGCAATGGCGGTCGGAAGTAGTCATCCTACACATGCTGGCGGTTCAACCGGATGACCAAAGCCATCTGTCGAAAGAATTCGTCAAGTGCATGTTAGTAACGCACTTCAACGTCGCACATTTCGTAGCCAGCGATGTTCACCTGCAGGGCCTCGTTTTCGATGGGAACGGTGGCGAGTGTTTCGCCATTCAAATCGACTTGCAGGGCTTCGTTCGGCGTGCGGAAGCAGTGGATGGGAATGGTGCGATGCAACCCTTCCGTTTCCAAGAGGCGCAAGCGGAACCCGTGCGGCGAGGCGTTGTCCCGCTTGGGCGGTAGGAGCGGGAGAATGCGCTGCAGTTGGACGTTGGAGCCCCCCACATGGAACAGCCAGCCACTGCGGCCACCCTCGGGAGGTGCATGTTGTGTGGGAATAACCAGTGGCGGCGTGAAGAAATTGCGGGTGGCCGAGAACGGGTAGGAGTTGTCGAGGCTGACGACGAATTCAAACTTGCGGGCCTTTTCGCCTTCGGTCACGAGCAACGTGTCGAGCATGCGCTCGTTGACCTTGCGGTGAAACGTTAATCCCGGCGTGTGGATGGTCGTTCGGTATTTGTCGTCGGCAATTTCGAAGAAATGCGGCGCTTCAATGCGGGGGGCCGTCACAAGATGTGCTCCTTCCTGCATAGAGGCTGACAGTGCAGCCGATTCCTGCTTCCACGCAAAGCGGCAGCAGTAATAGTTGGTCCAGGGATCACCTTCCGGCATGTGCAGTACGTCAAGTTCGATTTCGACTCGAATAGTGGGCAGGCCGCGATAAACCGACGTGCGCTGAGTGAAATGGGCGACGTTAGTTTTCTTCTTCTGATCGTAAATGTCACCAATGGTTTCAATGCAGCCAAACGCAGGCCCTGCCGAGACGATTTTGGACTCCCGCAGCTGCATGGCCGAATAAATGGAGGCGACTTCACGCGGAGTGTCGCCGTCCTTGGAAATAAAGCGGCGTTCGTGAGGAAAACGCAACGCGATTTGCTGACTGACGCGATTCGGACTGCGGCGATACGTCCGCACCTGCGCAATACCGCCAGTGGCATTGCTCAGTTCCACCTCGAACGTGTCGGTCTTCAGTACGAGGTCTTCCGCCATGGGCGTTCTCCCGCCGGAAGTTCGTTTCGCTTTGGATGCGTCGATGGCGGGGAGCCACTGAAAACCGCACGCGGGCAAGTCGACAATTGCACCGTTGGTGGATTCGTCCACGCTGCGGAACTTCACACCCGTCCCATCCTGTGGTGCTTTTCCTTCCGGCCATTCCACAAACACATCCCGAGCGGCTGAAAGGGGATTCACAATGAGCACTCCTTCGCCGTTTCCGGCGGTGTCGCCAGTTAAGGAGCGGACGAGCTGTGCGCCGACTTCTGTTTCGGTGGACGCGAGGAGATTCTCAACCGTCTCGAACTGCTCGGCGGAATCATCGGGGCTGAGCTGCAGGGCGGCGGATTCATGTGGTCCGACTGACGAACGGGTTGGCGTGGTAGTGGACAGCAACTGCGTCATGGCCTCGCACCAGTCGACGCTTTCAAAACGGCGCTGAGCGTTCCAGTACCTGATGTAACGACTGCCGGGATTCGCTTCGCGTTTGGCGACACTCTGCAGAAGGAACGGTGAAAGGTATCGCCCCGCTTTGAAGTCGTGTATGGCACCGTGCGTGTCGGTTGAGCCGAAGAACTCTGTCAACGTCGTGAACCGTCCCAGCACGGGTGCGAAGCGGGCGGCGCGGCGGAGGTCGTTGAACCACGGGGTACGCATTTCCGGCCAGCGGGCGACGATAATTCCCGCCGTGTGATCGGAGTCCATCGACTCAGACATCCGGACGGGAAATCGCAGCCAACTGGAGGCACTGTCCCCCGCCAGCGGAATGCGGCTGTGTGAGTCGATGCTGGTGCCGTCGTTCCCCTGCCAGCGAAACTTGGCGAGCTCTTCTTCCGGATAAATTCCATCATCCAGGACGAAATGCAGGCCGCCCGCATAATCGAACCGGGACAGGATTTGTGGGATCTGGGGATTCACGCCGAAGCGCTTGCGTCCCCAGACCGTGGGTGTCTTTCCCAACTGTTCCTGAAACCAGCCGCGTCCCCGCTCCAAATTGTGCACAAAGGAGTCGAGTGACATGAGTGAAGAAGGGGGCTCATTCCACTCGCCACCGAGAATGTCGATGTCTTTTTTCGCCCAACACTCTGAGAGTTTCGACTTCCAGGTGGCATCATTTTCAATGATTTCCTGCCATTCGCAGCCCTGCGCCATGAGGTTGAGGGGGATTCCTGACTCGATCAGCTTCGACAGTTTCTCGTCGGCAAATCGCGGCAGGATGAGACACAAATCAATGAGGTAGCACTCGACGGGATAGAATTTTTCCCGGCAGTCGAGCAGCATTTCGAAGCAACGCTTCAGGTGCGATTCCGCCGCCTCCTTGTCATTCGCCCGGGCTGCCTGGGCACCGGCCACGAGTTCTTTGCACATGAGCGCTTCGTCGAGCTGGCTGTAATTCCGCATGTGCCGAGTGAGCAGTTCGGTCAGCAAATAAACTGTGCCGAGAGCCAGGAAGTCGGCGACAATGTCCTCGCTGAATGCGTTGGCCTCTTCTTCCGAAACTGCCGCCAAAGCCGCCTTGAGCATTTCGTCACGGTCAGAAACGCCGCTGACGACAGAAGCTCCGTTGCGTCTTGAATCTTCGGCCCAGCCGTGTGGTACCCAATCCTTCGACGCCGTCGGCAGGAAGGCCAGTTGACCTTCAGTGGCAAGAGCCGCTTCATCAGCCCGACGATATCCTGGAAACCGCTCCGTCGCTGCCAACAGCGCGGGGTGAAACGCCACGGCAAAGGCATTCAGCAAGCCGGCGGCCGGTTCGTCACCCAACTCCGTGGGAAAGTCTTCGAGGCTGTGACAGGGAACAAGGATGACAATTTCGGTCAAAGACATTTCGGTTCAATCTGCAAGGAGGCAAATCTTGTTCTCAAATGAAGTTCGCGTTCAAGATACCGAAACACCCGCCGGGGGGCATCTGAACAACAAACTTTCGCTCGGGGGTGAATCTCGCTTGGGGCAGAACGAGGCATCCCCTAGTATAGGTAGAAGTTGAGAATGGCAGCGGCCACCGAGCCCTCGTTCGCGAAGAAGACATTCCCCTGAACATCTGGCAGCCCCCGGCTCGCCACAGGAATTCAATAAAAGGTGATGGAACAATGACGGACAATGGACCGAGCAAACTGGAAGGAATCAAACGAGCGAGCCGTCAACTGCGCGGAACCATTGCCGAGGAACTTCTGTCGGATAGCGATCATTTCGGCGGCGATGATGCTCAACTGCTGAAATTTCACGGCAGCTATCAGCAGGACGACCGCGATGACCGCAAAGACGGCAAGAAGTACTCGCTCATGCTGCGGAGCCGCGTTCCCGGCGGAAAAGTGACCGCCGAGCAGTTCCTCGCTGAACTCGATATCTGCGACAAATGGGCCAACGGCACGTTGCGGGTTACCGACCGGCAAGCATTTCAGTTGCACGGCGTGCTGAAAACGAATCTCCGCGACACCATCCGTGGGATTAACGAAGTCAAACTCAGTACGGTTTCAGCCTGCGGCGATGTGTGCCGTAACGTCATGTGCTGTCCGGCACCGCACAAGAACAGCCCCGTCTACGACCAAATGCAGGCCAAGTGCGATGAACTCGCCGACTTCGTTCGGCCCAAGTCGACCGCGTATTACGAAATCTGGCTGAGCGACGGGGAAAACAAAGAGAAGGTTCACGAAGAACTCGTCGAGGAGCCGCTCTATGGCGAAGTCTACCTGCCGCGCAAGTTCAAAATGGCCTTCGCGCTGCCGGAAGACAATTGCATCGACATTTACACGCAGGACCTCGGTTTCCTGGCCGTTGTCGAGGACGACACCATTGTGGGATACAACGTCCTCGCAGGCGGTGGCTCCGGCATGACCCCCGCCAAGAAGGACACCTTCCCCGCAGTGGGGAAACGACTCACCTACGTCACGCCCGACCAGGTCCTTCCGGTCGCCGAAGCAATTATCAAAGTGCAGCGCGACTTCGGTAATCGCAGCGATCGTAAAGTCGCTCGCATGAAGTATCTCATTGCCAACTGGGGACTCGAAAAGTTCAAAGCAAAGGTCGAAGAGTACTACGGCAGCCCACTCCCTGAACCGCATCCGAGCGACGTTACCGACGTTGATGACCACCTCGGCTGGCACGAACAGGGTGATGGCAAGCTCTTCCTCGGCATTAACATTGAGAATGGCCGCATCAAAGATGAAGGGAACCTGCAACTGAAAGCCGGATTCCGTGCCTTGCTGACGAAGTATCCCGTCGACACACGTTTGACTGCACTGCAAAGCGTCATTCTGTGCGACATCGACCCGGCCTGGAAAGATGACATCAATTCCATCATGGCGGCCCACGGCATGATTCCCGCCGAAGAACTGTCGCTGACCCGTCGCTATTCCATCGCCTGCCCGGCCCTGCCGACTTGCGGTCTGGCCGTGACGGAGTCAGAACGTGTGATGCCCAGTGTGGTGGACGACATCGACCGCGTTCTCGCAGAACAGGGACTGACTGGCGAACGTGTTTCCGTCCACATGACCGGCTGCCCCAACGGCTGCGCCCGTCCCTACACACCGGACGTGGGACTCGTCGGCAAGGCCCGCAACAAATACACCATGTACCTCGGCGGCAACGCTCAGGGAACCCGCATTGCCTTCCTGTATCAGGACATGGTCCCCCAGGAAGAAATCGGCAACACCCTCGCGCCGGTCTTCGCCATGTTCAAAGCCCAGCGAAACGCCGGCGAAGCCTTTGGCGATTTCTGCCACCGGGTTGGGAAAGATGCGATTGATGCGGCGGTGAGTTAGTGGTGATTAATATGACGTGTTGCGTCATTGCCGCCACGAGATTCGGACTTCGTAAAGGTCAAGCGAATTGTTGAAGGCGGTAGATATGCAACAGCTCAAAGATTTCGCTGATGATCGGCTCCTAAACGGATGTGTCTACTGCGAGGGAGGTTTTGAAGAAACACGTGATCACGTTCCCTCGCGCATTCTTTTGGACAAGCCATTTCCCGCCAATCTTCCGGTTGTTCCCGCGTGTGCCGATTGTAATGCTGCGTTTGCGTTCGACGAAGAATATGTAGCTGCGTTAATCGATTGTGTTCTCGTCGGTAGCACCGACCCAGAAAGAATTCGAAACGAGCGTCTCGCCCGGGCGTTTTCCCGAAACGTCCCTTTGAGGGCTCGTATTGAACGAGCCAGGCACGTTGAAGGGAAAACAACCACTTTCTCGATTGAAGAAGAACGGGTTGAGAACGTCATCGTAAAGCTTGCGAAAGGGCATGCTGCCTATGAGTTGGGAGTCCCTTATCGACAAGCCCCAGAGATGGTGGTTTGGTGTCCGGTTCCAAACATGACAACGGAAGAATGGTCGGCGTTCGATGCCGCGCATGTTGGCGGGCTAATCAACGAAGTTGGGTCACGAAACAGTCAAAGGATGCTTTGCACGCAGGTTACGCTGCGCTCGATGGCAGGCGAGGACAGAGCAGTGAATTTCTTGGTAAACGACTGGATAGTGGTTCAGGAGGGCCGGTATCGGTACCAAGCGATTGATGAGCCAGAAATCGTACGGATAAAGATTCTTCTGTCAGAATATTTGGCCTGTGAGGTCACCTGGAAACGCTAATTGACGGTGGTGGGTGGCGTGGCCGTTCGACATTCCGTGCCATGCCCACGTCGCGGAGCAGCGTGGGCATGCCGGGTGCGTCGGTTGACATACACTGACTCCCTTCGAGCCGTGCTCAGGTTGCGTCAAAACTCACTGGAATCATCGCAAATGCAAAGTCTACGGGCTATCCTTCTCGCATACATTTAAGACCTCGTAAGCAGGTAAAGGCAATGGGCGAGTCGGAACGGATGGGGTGCCTGTTTGCAGTCTTCAGATTCTTGGGATTCGGCGATGCGGAGCCCCAAGAGGCTCCGTCGTTGCCGTACGAAAGGAAGCCGGAACTGCTCACGAAAGCAGAGCGTTCGTTCTTTGGTGTGCTCCAGCAATCTGTGGCTGGGCGATATCACGTTTTTGTAAAGGTGCGACTTGCTGATTTGTTAAACGTTCGCAAGGGCACTGGAAAATGGCAGTCTCATTTCAATCGAATTCAGTCGAAGCACATCGACTTTGTTCTGTGCGAAAAGGAACAAGTCACGCCACTACTGGCAATTGAACTGGATGACTCATCACACCAGCGTCGCAATCGTCAGGAACGCGACGCGTTCCTTGAAGAAACGCTCGCGGTAGCCGACTTCCCCTTGCTCCGCATTCCCGTTCGCGCGTCATACAACGTGAATCAGCTGCGCCAGCAGATCGAGGAATTCACTTCCAACTGAATCGTTGATGCACCGGGAAGCCCATCCGCCCGCTTAAAGCGACTGAGCTCCAAAACGCAACATGCTCCATCGCGGACTACTTCAGTTGAAACTCCCTCTTTGTCGCCCCAAGTTGTTTCTGCGGTTCCACGCCATTCGCCAGTTCTTGGCTGGGAGCATCTTTCCCGACTCGAATGGTGAACGGGCCGGCGGAGTAGACCGGCGGTGTGAAGGATTGTTCACGGACGCGAACGGTGTAGAGCACCTCGCCGTTGCTTTCATCCGTCACCTGAACAACGGGATGTTCCGCGTTTGAGCAGGTGAGTGTGGGGAGGTAGCCGGTGGCTTTGCGTCCGTCATTGTCGCGGACATTCACGGTCATCGGCCAGCCGGAGAATTGTTCGGCGTCACCTTTCGACGAATCGGAGAAACGTGGCCAGCATTCAATGCGAATGGTGCCGTCCTTTTTATTGAACCGGACGAGGCCGTAGCCATCGCCCCGCTGCATTTCATCTTTGACGTTCGGCGGGTTGGCGTAGGCCATCATCGAAATCCGGTTACCTAGGCCGTCCTTGAAATCGCCCGTCCAGGGCAAGGGACTTCCAGCTACGGGATTCGGTCCCGGCTTTTCATCTTCGGGATGCCACCAGCGGCCATAAATCGTGTTCACAAGTGCCGGGCTGGTGAATCCGTAAGGACCATCGCTGAATTCATCAATTCCGTGCTTCACAACCACCGCCAAATGCTGATCACCGCAAAGATGCACGGCCCATGAGCGACGAATGGCTTCCAGAGCTTTGTCGCGACCTGTCTGCGGCCACCCGTTACAGTCGAGGTCGGCCAGCAGGCGACCGTTCTCCGAACCATGCATATGCACCGCACCACAGAATGCGGTTTGCGACAGCACGGCCTTGATTTCCGCACCGGACCAGTCGGTGTTCCATTCGTCGAGGAACTTCAATTGGCGATCACCCAACAGCTTCAGGTTCGGCAGGTCGATGGTCTTGGGGTCGTAACTGGGATCATTAATATGGTCCGGACGCGGTCCCATTTGCGGGATTTTCCCCATCGGACCGGTCTTGAACTTCCGGTCTTCCAGGATGGCGAAATCGATACCGCCGACACGCAGTCGCGTGAAGTACACGGTGATGTCCCGTTCGACGGGCGCTGGGTCGGGACAGTCCGGCAGGTGGGCCGTCTGTTGCCGCTGCACCATGTTTACGTAATCCACCGGATAGAAGTACCCACCGTCAGAATTTCCTTTTTCCGTCGACACTTTACCGTTCTCACCCCACAGGTTGGGCTGACCGACGTCGTGGTCGTCTGGAATACATACGGCTGGTCGATCGCGCAGGACATCGCGAAACTGCAATCCGAATTCGATCCAGCCGGCCGTGTGTTCGGTGTGCCGGTAAGTTTGGTCCCCCGCGAAGAACAGCAGGTCAGGATTCTGTCGTTTCAGATTGTCAATGATTTCCGGACGCAGCCCCGTCGTGCGACTCGAATTGCACGACATGTTCGCAATGACAATTTCCTCTTTGTCCTTAGGATCCTTTCGAATGAGTCCCTCGAATGTCGCCTTTTCACCATGGCGCACGCGGTACGGCACATCGACCGAGTTGTCCCAGTTTTCAATACGGAAGTGAGCATCCCAGCCGGGATACAGCACGTCGGATTTGGCAGCTTCCTGCCACGCGTCGCCCCGCTTCAGTTCGAGCCGGGCTTCCTTCACTTCGCCAGGCTTCAGCGGGAACAGTTGGGCGGTCATTTTCATGACGCGCGAGTCGTGCGTGTAGACAGCGAACGCAATGACTTCATCGCGTGGCACATCCATGGGAGGTGGGGCGTTGTTCCCTTTGGCATTCTTCTTCCACCACTCTCCGACGGCAAAAGAATCGAGGTTGGGAAAATCATCGCCAAACGGCTTCGCAGCCTCCTGAGCCACGAGCGGCGCGGAGCAGAACAGGACGAACAGCAGACAGGCAGACCGAAATGACATATGTTGACTCATCAGTTGGACGAACGAGTTGTCGAAAATGTTGCAGGCATGTTAGAAGACTCAGACGATAAGCCCAACCATACGCCGCCAGTATGGCGAATGAAGGGTACATTCGAATAATGGTGATCGCGTCTCAACTCCCCCTCTCCTCCACAATGGCTGTTACAATGTGTCGCAACGCTCATTGTGGGGGAGAGGGTCGGGGTGAGGGGGAAAGTTCGTTGGAATTGCCTCGCTGGCAACGCACGCCCCCCTCATCTGGCCTGTAACGTTCAACGCGAAACGAATTCTTAGTAAGCCTGCTGTGGAGTAAGAGATTGTGAACGGCGAACAGTTGTGGAATTTGTTACGCGGCGTCGCAGAAGGAAAAATTTCGGCCCGCAGCGCATTTGACTCCGTTGCAACGGAATGGACCGAAGGTTCGCCGGCCTCCGAAAATGTGGGTGAAGGCAGCACTACCCCAGCGGGAATTGTGGACATCGACCTCGACCGCCAGCAGCGGTGCGGATTCCCGGAAGTCGTCTACGCCCCGGGCAAGTCCATTGAATCGATTTGTGAAGCGTTTCGACTCCAGCAGGCAGCCGGTCAGAATTCGTTGGCGACCCGCTGCAGCCCGGCCCAACTGTCCGGAATTCATTCCCGCTTCCCCAACACCATTCTCGATCAAACAGCCCGCACTGCCCGCCTCATGTGCAATGAGGATGTCAAAGGACACGTGGTGGTTGTCACCGCTGGCACCTCAGATCTCCCCGTCGCTCTGGAAGCATGCGAAACATTGCGTTGGATGAACATCGGCGTGGAACTGGTGTGTGATATTGGCGTCGCCGGTCCGCAGCGGCTGCTGGCACGTCGCAACCAACTCAACGCCGCGCAGGCTCTGGTGGTCGTCGCCGGTATGGAAGGGGCTTTGCCGTCGGTCGTTGGTGGCTGGGTCAAGGTTCCCGTTATCGGCGTGCCCACGAGCGTCGGATATGGGGCGAATCTCGGTGGCGTTTCGGCATTACTGAGCATGTTGAACAGTTGTGCGGCCAACGTTTGTGTGGTCAACATTGACGCAGGGTTCAAGGGGGGATACCTCGCCGGTATGATTTCCCGCCAAACCGAATTTGCCAGCGACGCCAAAAACTCCTGATCCCCATGCAGTTTGCACCGACCCGAATCGAAGACGTCATTCTCGTTACGCCCAAACTCTTCGGCGACCCGCGGGGATTCTTCCTGGAAATGTACCACCAGGAAAAGTTCCAGGCCGGTGGCATCGATGCACAGTTCGTGCAGGACAATCTCTCCCGCTCACAACGCGGCGTGCTGCGTGGCCTGCATTATCAAATCCAGCATCCCCAGGGAAAACTGGTCACGGTACTCTCCGGAAAAATCTTCGACGTCGCCGTCGACGTCCGCCGCAGCTCCCCCACATTCGGCCAGTGGGTCGGTGCTATCCTGGATGATGAATCGCGCCAGGCCCTGTACATCCCACCCGGCTTCGCCCACGGATTCTCCGTCCTCAGCGACTCAGCCGACGTCTACTACAAATGCACCGACCTCTATCACCCCGAACACGAACGCACCCTGCTCTGGAACGACCCAACAGTCAACGTCGACTGGCCACTAGACAGTGATCCAATTCTATCACCGAAAGATGTCGCGGGACTTCCACTCGATGAAGTCGAATGTTTTGAGTAACCAACTCGTAGGCTGGGACTCGTCCCAGCATTTGCGGTACAATTTGACACGCGCACTCATCATCAAACGCTGGTTGGCTCAATTTGTTCCTTCACAAGAGTCGTTACATCATGGGAAACATTCCCGGGTGGCACGGCGATGTATTCGAGTACGCCGAACGAATCATGCTGGGACGAGTCCCAGCCTACGAAGACTGTCGCCGAAAGATGTGGCGGGACTTCCACTCGATGAGGTTGAGTGTTTTGAGTAACCAGTTGGAAATGACTCTCCGATCACCAAAGTACATACCGCTGTTCAACACCCGCTATCCCCAGGTACAATGAATCATGGTGCTTCCGAGCTCATTGTCGAAGGGTACTCATGATGCGAGACTCACGAATCATATTTCGTATTCTGGTTGGTTGGGCAACTGTGCAACCTGTCATTCTTGGCGGTTTAGCTGCCGGTCAGGATCGTCCTAAGGCTTTACCTAGAATGGCGGAACAACGGTCGATCCTCGACTTGCCAGAAGAGTTGAAGTAGGGCCGGTGTCACCGGCCTGTTCGCACGGTGGCCCACCCGCTTGTTCAGAGCGGTTAGATGCCGCAGGCACAAGATGATTCACCGTCCTGTGACCTATCTCATTGGACAGTAAATCAACATGAGCCCCGCACGGCAAAACATCTCCGCGCACTCGGCGTCTCCGCGTATAAAAACCATCAAAGCTTACGAGCAGACGCTTGGCATGCCCCTCGTCTGACGTCCCCGCCAATCAACTTGCTTCTTGTGACTTTTTGTGTTTCTCGTGGCAATTCTCAACTCAAAACAAAAAAGCGAGTCGCGACTCTGAGCGAGCATGCCCTGGTGCCACAGTTTCAAGGATTTGGAAATTGCGTTCCGTCGCCGGCCGGCTCATAGAATGGGTGAACCTTGTGTCACCCATTCAGTTGAGAACGCACTTCCGACCTGAAATGCATCAGGTCACCGTGAGCAGACATGCTCAATCCCACCAGCCCCGGTTGCGCCGAATGACATGCCCGGTGAACCATCTGGTGACTATTCCAAACACGAAGGCCTCACGACTCGCACCAAGTTGACGACGGTCGCATCAGTGTTGCCACGGTCCCAGCCCTGCGTTCATTGGGACGCACTTCACAGCGGTGTTGCTTCAGTGAGCGGTCGCCGTATACTGAAGTTTGGCACACACGCATGTCGAGACACCATCCTGATTGGCCAATGCGGGGGAGACGACGCCATGAAGTATCGCAAGTCAAAACGCAAGCAACAGAACCACTTGTTCGGTGCGATTTATGCACACATCGAGTCGATGGAAGACCGCGTGCTGCTGGCGGGTGAATTGGGATACCTCGAAGCGTTGAAAGACGGCGTGAGCGGTGTCGACGGTGTCAACTTTGTGGCGGCAACCGACACTAGTCCCGATGGCAAACACGTTTACTCAGTGGGCGGAGTAAACAACATCGGCAGTGGCAACGAAGATGACAACGCCATTGCCGTGTTCTCTCGCGACAGTGCCACGGGCCAGTTGACATATCTGCAGTCACTATTTGACGACGACGATACGAACAATCCGGGAACGGCCGATGGTTTGCTGAGCGGGCGTGACGTTAAGGTCAGCCCGGACGGCAAGCACGTCTACACTGCCGGCAGCTCAGACGACGCTGTTGGCATTTTCAGTCGTGACGCCAGTACTGGACTGCTCACTTATGTCTCAGCCGTATTCGATGGCATCGGTACTGATGGACTGAACGGAGTCACATCCATTGCCCTCAGCCCGGACGGAACTTCCTTGTATGTAGCCGGTCGTGACGACGATGCAGTCGCCGTGTTCTCCCGCAATTCGACGACCGGTGCACTGACCTTCGTACAATCGGTCTTCAACAACGTAGGCGGGGTCACCGGCCTTGACCGTATCCTCAGCGTGAAAGTCAGCCCCGACGGCAAGCACGTCTACACCGCAGCGGGTGGCAACCGCAACTTTACCGGCAGCGACGCCATTGGCGTATTCGAACGCAACCAGTCGACAGGCGTGCTGACATTTGTCGACAGTTACTTCGAGGGCGATACTCAAGGGGAAGACACGATTTCCGGCCTGGATGAATTGACCGATCTTGTGCTCAGTCCCGACGGTAGTTTTCTGTACGCGGCATCTCACGGGTATCCACAGGGCTCGCCCGATCCTTGGATCGCGATTTTCACTCGTAATGATCTGACCGGCGAACTGACCTGGACGAGTGTCGTCAACACGTTTGACTTACCTGCCAATTTCCCAACCTACTCCGATCCTGATGAAACCAGTCTTGTGTTGTCGCAGGACGGCGCCTTCATGTACGCGACAATTGGCGGCCAGGTCGTTCGCATGGCACGGGACGCGGGGACGGGCAACCTGACTTACGACTCTGTCTTTGCTGGCCTGGATAATCTCGCTCACTTGTATGCCGGATATGATAAAATCAGCATCGATCCTTCCGGCCGACATCTTTACGTTCCGGACAAGGCGACAGACTCGGTCATTGTACTGACGACGGACCTCGATTTTGGGGACGCACCCGATCCCAACTATGCCACCCTGCGAGCGAATGATGGCGCGCGTCACGTTGCTGTTGGTCCAATGCTCGGAGCAGGTCGCGACATCGACCTCGATGGACAATTCAGCGACGACGGTGATGGCAACGATGACGAAGACGGATTGGTGAACCCGACAGGCGACCTGAATTTGGTTCGCGGTGTCGCGCCGTCAGTCGATGTTCTGGTAAATAATACATATGGCCAGGACGCAACGCTGTTCGGTTGGATTGACTTCAACGGCGACGGCATTTTTGACAATGCAACGGAGCAGGCTTCTGTCGTCGTGGCGAACGGAACGGTGGATGGCGTTGTGACGCTCGAGTTCCCCAAGGTGCCAGCAGACGCCGTCCTCGGACAAACAGCGGCCAGGTTTCGAATTTCCACAGACTACGCGTTCCTGCAATCACCCTCACCCATTGGGGCAGCAAGTGACGGAGAAGTCGAAGACTACACGGCAACAATTCGAAGCACCGGCGTGCTCTTGTTCGACCCCGGCACCGGACGCTGGCGGATGGGCACGAGTGACGGTACTTCCTTCATGTGGACGAATGGTCCCAAATGGAATCCCACGGCAGGCTGGACGACTTTCACTGGTGATTACAACGGCGATGGCCTGACCGACGGAATTGGAATCACCAGTCAGAACGCTGTGTTTTTCGCCCGCAATAACGGCGATGGCACCATGTCCACCGTTTCGGCGGGCAGCTTTTCTTCGCTGGAGTCGTTTCAGCACATCATGGTTGGTGACTTCAATGGCGACGGGCGCGATGACCTCATTGTGCAGCAGGCCACAAACAATACAACGCCGTTGCCGGGAAGCTGGTTCGTGAAGGCCTGGAATGGTTCAACCTTCACGACCTCATTCTTCGGACGCTGGGAGGCTGCTGACTGGGTGGGATTCGGCGTTGGTGATGTCAATCAAGATGGTGTCGCTGACATCATTGGAGTCCGAAACGCCGACGGCATGTTAGATCGAGTCAATTGGTTATACGGAATTTCCAACGTCATTCCGGACACTTCCCGTCGCCTGTTTGCTCAGTTCGCCGGAGCGTTCAACGGTCGACAGGAAACATCCGGCTGGGTTCCCATCGTCGGCGACTGGGACGGTGATGGTCGCACCGACGTTGCAGCCCGCAAGAACGACGGCCGCTTCGTGTACGGCACGGCGACAGGCGGTCCGACCCCGTTCGCAGCCATTGGAGCCAACCGTCTCATTAACTCGACGGGGCCACTCTTCAGTCCCTCCGCCTTCATGGACGAGTTCCTCGTCGGTGATTTCAACGGAGACGGACGCGATGATCTCATGACACGTCAAAGCAACAATCGCAACCTCTGGGTCGCCCCGTCCAGTACTTCTGGTCCCACGTCGAGCACGGCTGAACTGTGGGGATCGTGGAACGATGCAACGACCTGGAGCCGCGGCGCCGTCGGCGATTTCAACGGTGATGGCCTCGCCGACTACGTTAGCGTGGATTTGGCAACTTCTCACGCGTGGGTGTCACGGTCAACAGCATCAGCCTTCCTGCCCGCCGCCGACTTCGGCTTGATTACAGGACCAGAGGCTCTGGTCGGCCCGCTGAATTTGTGGCATTCAATTGTAAGTTAGACGATCTGACGACCACAGGTAATGCGAATTCGGATTCCTCCAGTCGTGAGATTCGTCAACCGCAACTTGTCAGGTGGCACAGACATTCCTGTCTGTGATTCTGCCGCCTGACGCTAGAGATTCCAAAAACTCAATGGGAAAGCCATGGACGCACATGTATTTGACATCGATGGAACTCTACTCGAATCGTCTGCTATCGACACCGAGCTATTCGTCACAGCAATCAAAACGGTCCTGGGCGTATCCGAGGTCAACACGAACTGGTCCTCGTATCCTCACGTCACCGATCAGGCCATTGTTCGTGAGATTATGCGAATTCATGACATCGAGCCGCGTGAGCAACTGCTGGAAGACACGAAACAAGAGTTTGTTTCATTACTCACAGCACACATTAATGCGACTGGCCCCTTTCCGGAAATTCCCGGTGCGACGAGGTTCATGGCAAACTTGATCGCCAGTCAGCAGCACTTTGTCGCCTATGCCACGGGCGGATGGCGGGAGTCGGCTCTGCTCAAGCTCACGACTTCGGGGTTCCCGGTGGATGGCGTCCGGCTCTCGACGTCGAGCGAATTTGAAGATCGCCAATCTATTATGCGCGCCGCCCTCGCCGGTGCTCCTTGTGTTCCCGAAAAGGTCACTTATTACGGCGACGGCGTGTGGGACAAAATCGCGGCCCACGAACTGGGATGGAACTTCGTTCCGGTCGGTGCGACGCTGAACGGCATCCGCGATTTCACCGACGTCGCCTCACTCAAACATTCGTAAAACACAGCCGCATCTGTCGACGGGATGGACTATCCCTCACCATAGGCCCGCGCCAGCAGTTCCATAGGATGCAATACCTGAATGTCAGCCCGGCCCACTTCTTTGAGCATGGCCTGGATTTGCAGGGTGCAGCCAGCGTTGGCGGAGATGACGACTTCGGCTTCGGTTTCCAGGATGTTGGCGACTTTGCGACGTCCGAGTCGGTCGGCCATATCGGCTTCGGTCAAGTTGTATGATCCCGCCGCCCCACAGCAGACTTCCGACTCCCGCAGCGGCACGAGTTCCAGGCCAGGAATCATTCCTAGCAGTTGCCGGGGCTGCAGTCGAATTTGCTGGGCGTGGCACAAGTGGCATGCGTCGTGATAAGTCGCTTTGATGTTAATGGACTGCGTTGGCTTCACCGGGCCGAGTTCCGCCAGAAACTCATTGATGTCTCGCACCTTGCCTGCGAACGCTTCCATTTGCGCGTGTAGAGCCTTGGCCGCCGGGGCGACTTCTTCGGCCATGTGCCCGTAATCTTTCAGCATGGAACCACAGCCCGCGACGTTGACGACCACGGCATCGACCGGTTCTTTCATGAGGCCGACGACGTTCCGTTTCGCCATTTCGAGAGCGGGAGTTCCCTGGCCGTTGTGATAATGAATGGCCCCGCAGCACTCCTGCTGGCGTGTAATAATCACTTCGCAGCCATTCGCCTGCAACACTTTGGCGGTAGCCCAGTGCACATGTCGGAACATGGCATCCGCCACGCATCCGGTGAACAGAGCGACGGTGGCCCGCTTTGTTCCCCAGGCAGGTAGTCGTTTCGGCAACTGCTTGGGCGGAGCACTGAGCGGCGGCAACAATCGCTGCATGCGCTGCAGTGTCTGCGGTAGCAACTTGGTCACCCCGATTGAATCCAGCAACCGTTCAATACCCAGCATTTGCATCAGTCGCGCTGGCAGCAGCGCCCACCGCAGGCGACTGGCATACGGAAACAAATTGTTGAGCAGCATTCGCTGAATGAATGACGCCCGGGCCTGCGCACCGCGTTGCGGCATGCGTTGCTTCATTTCCACCCGGAACGGCTCAATGAGCCGTCCATACTGCACACCAGACGGACACGCCGATTCGCAACTGCGGCAATCGAGACAGAGGTCCAGGTGACGCGAAACTCGGTCCGTCAGCGGGAGTCGTCCGTCAGTGACGGCCCGCATCAGGTAAATGCGACCGCGCGGACTGTCGTTCTCATCGCCCGTTTCCAGATAAGTCGGACAGGCCGAGGTACAAAGTCCGCAGTGCACACAATCGAGGAACCGGTCATAGGGAATCGATTTCCCCCACTCGGAGTCATCGGCCTTGGCAATGGGAAGCTGAGCAATTTGAGACATGGAAAAACTTCCCGAGCACCGCCGCAGTTTTAAGAAACAGGACGTTGCGGGACATGGGGCGAAAATCTGGGTAGTACCGACCGGTATATTAGCTGGCAAGTCCGTCTGCAGCGACCGAGCCCAGCCTTTCCGGGGAACTCTCACGGCGCCAGCGACCTGTTTACGTGACGACGCGTCTGTGGGGGTGTACACTGCGGGATTATTCAACGACTGTTCATTTGCCGCCTCGCGGAATTATGCCTGAAATCTGTGTCACAATTGGTCGAACGCGCCACAAAATGGTGTTGCTCGAACACCGTTCACTCGCACAAAAGGGAGCGACGCTGGTTGAGTTGCGACTCGACTGGCTCTCGCGCAATCCCGACGTGCCGCGTCTCATCGCCGATCGTCCCACGCCCGTCGTCGTGACTTGTCGCCGCCCCGATGACGGTGGCCGCTGGCGAGGATCGGAGGAGGACCGGATGGTTCTGCTGCGGCAGGCAATTGTCGCGGGCGTCGAATATGTCGACCTTGAGGGAGACATTGCGAAGAAAGTGCCGCGATTCGGAAAGACAAAACGCATTGTCAGTCACCACGACTTCAACGGCACGCCCGATGACGTGGAAGCCATCCACGCCGAGTTGTGCAAATGCGATCCTGATATCGTCAAACTGGTCACCATGGCGAATTCGCCGCAGGACAATTTGCGGCTGCTCCGGATTGTGCAGACGTCAGAAATTCCGACCATAGCCTTCTGCATGGGTGAGTTCGGCTTGGTGAGTCGCATTCTGTGCGGCAAATACGGTGCACCGTTCACCTATGCGACATTCAGTAAAGACCGGGTGCTCGCTCCGGGGCAAATTTCGTACGACGAAATGCAGCACATCTACCGCTTCCCCAAAATTGGGCCAGACACCCCGGCGTTCGGTGTGTTGGGAGATCCCATTGGACACAGCATGAGCCCGCTGCTGCACAACCTCGCGTTCCGTGAAGCGAAGTTGAATGCGGTGTATCTTCCGCTGCGTGTCCCGGCTGATGAGTTCGAAGACACGCTCAAAGCGTACGATCAACTCGGATTCCGCGGCTACAGCGTCACCATTCCACATAAAACATCGGCCTTGAAGTTCGCTACCAAGGCTGATGAATCCTCGCTGAAAATTGGTGCGGCCAACACCCTCGTGAAGAACGCAAAGAACGAGTGGCTCGCCAGTAATACTGACTACCAGGCCGCACTCGACTCCATTCTGCTCGGATTAGCCGAGAAGGAAGTCTACAGCCTGAATGGCCAGCGTGTGCTTATGCTGGGAGCTGGCGGTGTTGCTCGGGCAATTGGCCTGGCTGTGCAGCAGGCCGGTGGAGTTTTGACACTGACAAATCGGACGAAAGCACGTGGGAAAGAACTGGCTGATGAATTGGGGTGTCAGTTCGTTACCTGGGAGAACCGGGGATCGGTCGGATGCGATGTCCTCGTAAATTGTACTCCGATTGGCATGTCGCCCAACGTCGATGAATCCCCCTTCCAGCAGCACTGGCTGAGCGAAGGGATGGTGGTCTTCGACACCGTTTACAATCCCGAAAACACGCTGCTCATTAAGCAGGCGCGGGAGCAGCTTTGCCATGTTGTCAGCGGCATCGAAATGTTCGTGCTGCAGGCTGCCGCTCAATTCAAGCGGTTCACTGGTCGCGACCCAGACGTTGAGAAAATGCGTGAGACGGTTCGACGCGGTATTTCCGCCGCCCGCATGCAATTTGGCAACAGCACCGAATCGGACGCGAGTGAAGACTCGGAGGAAGAGTAGTCAGCATTCGAATGCGCCCTCAGTCTCCCGAGCCGGGGGATTGGGCGTCCAGGTCGTCGAACGCTTTCAACAGCTGTTGACGGATTGCTTTCCTGGCTGAGTCATCATCACTGGCGTACAGAGCGTTTTGTTCACGGTCATCTTCCCGCATATGGAACATGCGACCGTCGTTGTAGAGTTTCCAGTTGGCCGTGCGTACCCAGCGCAGGCCGCCGCTTTTGCCGTCGGGTTCTACACCGCCGGGTTTTGGTAGCACTGCTTCCTCTGCATAGGCGAATTCGCGGTTCGACTTGCCGGTACCGAGTAGTCGCGAGGCGAAGCTGAATCCATCAAGTTTGCGTCCCGCAGGTAGTTTGCCACCCGTGAGTTCGACAAACGTGGGAAGGTAGTCGCTCATGTCGACCAAATCATCGACAATTTGCCCATCGCGAATTTTTCCGGGCCAGTTCGCGATGAGCGGTACGTTGGTGCCGTCGTTGATGAGTTTCTTCTTGCCACCGGGAATAAGCAGCCCATTCTGGCGGGAGACGACCTCGTCTCGAATGAGGTCACTGCCATCGGCCCGAATAATGATTTCGGGAGGCGTGCCGTTGTCGGCAGTGAAAATGATGAGAGTGTTCTCACGCAGGCCAAGTGCTTCCAGGGCAGCGACAAGCCGCCCGACATTCCGGTCCATTTCCGCAACCATTTCGGGGTAACTGTCGTAACGTCCGAACGGACCGTGCGGCACGGGAGGGTCCAGGTCATCGGTGACTTCGTGGCAGACCGCCATGGAGTAGAAGGCGAAGAATGGCTTCTCGCGATTTGCCTTCATGAATTCAATGAGGCTCCGCACGTACAAATCGGGGCCGTAGTGGCCGATAGTGTCGTCACGCACAGCACCGTCGCGATAAATCATTGGTTCGTAGTAACGTGGTCCTTCGTGCCAGCCGAACAGGTCGAAATGTTCAAACCCGAGCCGGTGAGGATGGCGAGGATCATCTCCCAGCAGACAGAGTTGCCACTTCCCCGCGATGTACGTCGAGTACCCCGACTCAGCCACGAGGTTCGGCCATGTGAAAGGCTCTTCTGATTTGGGGAAGTCGCCCCACGTTACCTTTCCGTGGCGGAACGGGTACTTGCCCGTCATAAGTGTGAGCCGCGTCGGGTGACAGACTGGCATGCTGAATCCGTTACGGAACTGCATGCCGGTTCGAGCGAGTTCATCGAGGTGCGGCGTTGCATACGACTGGCCGCCGTAGCATCCCAGCACTTCCTGTCCGACGTCATCGGCGAGGATGAACAATATGTTTGGCCGATCCGCTGCCCCAGTGAGTGAGGAAAAACAGATTACGACGCAAATTGTCAACAGGAGTTGTCGTGACATGAACAGGCTCGGAGGTAAAACGTTGCACGTGTTACCGACATCACGAAAGTGAATTCGCTGATGGGGGATGCCCTGCGATGAGCGCTATTCCCCGCCGCCAGATTCCGGCTCGGCACGTTTACGGTAAAGAAATGCGTCGGACGTGAGAAGCGAAGTGAGGAGCGCATTCATGCTGCCACCACTTTCCTTGTAGGCGCGGTGTGCATCTTGAAGAACGGGAGCATCGTTCAGGGTTTCATTTCGCCCCATCCAGAACCGGAAGGCATGTCGCACAAACACCTGCTCGGCACGTTCCGAATTGGCGAGCTTCTCAATGAGTTCCAGAGCGTTATCCACTTTGCCATCGAGAGCGGGATCGCCCGAGTCGATGATTTCGCCCGATGTGTTGACCGGCTGATTCAGTTCGGTCGTGCGGAATAACCCGGCGTGGTTGTACATTTCGAACGGCAATCCGAGCGGGTCCATTTTCCGGTGGCAGGTCCAGCAGTACTCCTGCTGCGTGACCACCATCCGTTCGCGCAACGTATGCGTTGGTTCATCAGGCAGTTGAGCATCGACTGTTATGGGAACATCTGGGATGCCTCCACCCAGCAGTCGTTCGCGAATCCACCGACCGCGTCGAATGGCGTGGTTGTCCATCGCATCGGAGTGAGAAACGAGCCAACTTGGATGCGTCAAAATCCCCAGTCGCTCCCCTTCAGGTGCGGTGGCCAGAATCCGATCTGGCTTCATCGAACCAGCACCAAAACTGCGGCGAGACACCCGAGCATAAATGCTCGGCCCCGTCAAATTGGCTTCAGCGACGTTGTGGTTAACGCTGTCCGCTTTCTTCCTCGCCGCGTCCAGTTCCTTTTGTGCCGCAGTAACTGCTCGCTTCTTCTCGGCGAGTTCCTGTCGTTTGGCCCGGCTTTCGTCGGGGTTTGCGGCCACGAATTCTTCAAGCTCGGTCAATTCCTGTTGAGCTACCTCGAGTTTCGCAGTCTCAACTTTCGTTCCTTCGGCCTCCGCCGCCTTTGCCGCTGCAACAGACGCACGTCGTTCTTCCTCGGAACGCCTTCTCCCGAAGTAGACATTGTCATTCCTCGTTGCCACAACCTGATTCGTCGTCAGCAGAGTTCGGAAAACGTCTTTGTCTTCCTGCAGGATGAGTTCGATGAGTCGGTCAGTGCTGGCCGTGGCATCGAACATCGCGCTGTAATGCGACGTGCCGCGTGTACTGGCGCCGGTGTCCGCCAAAGCCCGGTTGTCTTTGCAGATGTATCCGCCGAGGTCGTAGTCGAAGTAGTCGCGGAAGAATTGCAGAACCCGTGGTTTTCGAATGCTCGCATCCGCCAGCATCCGCTGAACTTCACGTTTCACGTCATCCCGTGTCCGCATGCGGCCTTCGATGATGGCCGACCGCAATTCATCATCGGGCTTGATGTAGGAGAGCGCGTGGTTCACGGCGAGTCCGAGTTCCCAGTCCTGCAGCATGACGCGGCCCTGCTCGTCAGGTTTACCCTGTTCGATTAGTTCTGGTCGGAAGAGTGCGTCGCGGTCGAGGAAAATTGAAGACAATCCCAGCACCACTCCGTCTTCTTTGCCAAGTTTCTCGATGGACTGTTGCGTAATTTGCAAATAGCGGTCCGATTCTGCCTGAGTAGGTGGCCGGAACGTGACCGCTTCGAACAGGTAGTCAACCGCTGCTCGCAGACGTTCTTCGGAAACGCCCTCTTCGTTCATCAGGTCATAGACGGGTGTCATTGGACGCACGACTTTCGTGCTGTAGACAATGCTCGTCGGCAGCCCGCGAATGTCTCCCTTCATTTTGTCGGCGACAGATTTCGGGTCGTCGGTAATTTGCCACGGCTCCGCAATACTCAGCGGGCCATAAGCCATGTACCGGATGACGTCATCGGCGACGTCCATGATTTGAGTCGCTTCCGCACTGTTGACCGTATAGAAGTCGGGATAGTTTTCCAGACCATGTGCCCGGGCTGATGAGAGAACAGCCGGGGTGCTCTTAACCGCCGTCGCATAGGCCACAGTGCCGCCCTGCCACTGAATAATGCGGTCGACACCAAAGTAGAGCTTGAGTTCTCCACCATGATTCGTGGGGACGGCATCACCGTGAGTGCGGAGACCGGGCCTGGCTGGATCAAACTGAGGCTCAGTATTGATAAGTTCGTTAAGCCGCGTAATGTGTTCTTCACGTGTCACCCTCCAGAGGCGTGCGGGCGTCGATGTCGGAATCAGCGTAACGCCTTCAGGGAGCGGACCGAACAGCAAGTCGTGATCAACAAAGTTGCCCTTGCTGGGATCGAGGTGATCATGAAAGCCGCCTTTGTCACGCATGACGCGCGACAGTTCGCCGACAATCCATTCGGAGAATTTGAGCCGCTCGACGACTGCAGGTTGATCGGCCTCGCGTGGAGGCATTTCCTTGAGCGTCACTTGCGACCAAATGCTGCGCCAGGTGCCGGAGTTGATTTCATCAACGGGACCGAGGTCTACGAGCGACACACCACCTTCTGGCTCGGTCTCACCGTGACAATCGACGCAATGGGCTTCCAGGAAGCCTCGGGCATAGCTTGCATAGTCACCCTCGACGCCCTGCCCCGGCGTGTACGATTCACCACGCGCACTGGATGACCAGGCGGGAGCAAGCAGGCCGATGACGAGGAACAGGCACCAGGTCAGCGCGGCTTTGCTCATGTAAGTACTTCCTTCAGCGGCCCGTTACCGGAATCGAATTTCTTGGCGAGTTGCTCCGTCATGTTGAAGCGGTCGCATGGAGCACCCGCCGCATGCAGGAGCGACGTGTACAATGCGTTGATGGGGCGCTTGCCGTCCAATTGTGTGAAACAACCTGTCTTGAAGGCTCCATCAAAGTTGCCGAGCAACATGACAGGCCAGTTGGCACCGCTGGTGTGCTGCTTGTCGGCATTGTTGCTGGTGTACACGATAAGAGTGTTGTCCATCATGGTGCCGCTGCCTTCCGGCACACTTTCCAGCTCTTCCATAATGCGGACCAGCATCCTGCTGTTGTACTGCCGAATTTTGATCCAAATGGGATTGCCCGGCTGCTCCATGTGACCAAGGTTGTGTCCCTGCTGATCAATCCCGAGGCCTTTCCACGCACCGAAGATTTCCCCGCGGCCGGAGCCAATGGTCAGCGTGTTGGTAATTCCAGAGGTAAGCGATGAAATGCCGAGGTCGAGCAGGACATCATGCCAGTCGGTTTCGTGTTCCGGTTTGGTGTATCGGCTGTCAACGTCAGGGGCGAACTTCCGCAAATGATCAGAGACGGTTTCCAGACGGCCCCGCAGGCCATTCACATCCCGGAAGCCCTGCACGTACTGGCCGTACCGCTGACGATCTTGCGAAGGGAGTGACTCTCCCTTCGACGCGGCCATTGACTCGATTTGATTCAACAGATTGGAACGTGCTTCGTGTTGACGCCGAATGTCACCAGTCGAAATGCCGCCATACAGCATTTGATAAAGGTGGTTCGGATTCGAGTGCATGAAAATGGGCTGACCAGCGCCAGTCGCCGACAACGTCGCCAGCGTCGGCTTTGTTGTCATGTTCTCGATGGAGTCCATCCCAATACACAAATGAGGCAGCAATGTTTGCGGCAGAACTTTACTGAGTTCGTAGTCGATGGTCGCCGCGCTGGGGGGAACACCATCACCCCCGCGATATCCACCGAGGGCACCAAAGAAGGCGCTGTGTGAAGGACTGGTATGCATTCCGTGCAAACCATTGATGATGTGCATCCGGTCCTTGTACGGCTCCAGCGGACTAATTGGCTCCGGCAGTTTCACCCCTGCCAGTGAGCCGCTTGTCTTCATTCCTTCCGGAATACAGGTGGCAGGATCAAACCCCTGGTTCTGCAGAAAGAAAATGATGCGTTTTGGAGCCGAAGTTCCATTCGCCGCCAGCAGTTGCTGCGGAAGCAGAGACAGTCCAAATGCCGCGCCGGCACCAGCAGCCATTCCCTGAAGCAATTCTCTGCGATGAAGCATGACCAAATCTTTCGGTAATTCAGACGGTCGGCTGCCGGATGATCCACCGATGTTCGGCTGGAACTGGCAGGCCTGGGCGGGAAAACTGAGGGAGGGTCGACAAATTAGATGCACGAGAGCCCCCATTTATTCTAAAGAATCTTGTGGTTCGTTGCAAACTCCTTGTCGCAAAGAGATTAAGTTGACGGCTGTTGTGCGGCCGTGAGTCGCGGCATCGACTCCTTACAGCACGCGGCCGGTTCTTGCTGCTCCAATTTGTCCAATGGGACCGCCGATCACGGTGCCGAAGTCGATGCCAGCGTTGAACGTGGTGCCGTTCGAGAAGAACACCACGGTGTTGGTGCCGAGAACCGCGACATCGTCATAGCCGTTGCCGTCAAAGTCGCCGATGATCGCTTTGTCGCCCGCCGACTGTGTTCCATCAACCGCAGCAGTCTGCACTGGCAAGTTGTTTGGCGTGAGTGTGGAACTGGTCGTCACGAGGTGGCCGGCATCATGAATGGTGAACAGGTCGGCGAGGATGTCGTTGTCGAAGTTGCCAGCCATAATGATGTTGCTGTACGTCGCGGGATTAAACCGTGGCGACGTGTTCGACACAATAAAGTTGCGGGCGTCGGGGGCGTTGATGCGCGGTGTGCCGGTCGACGACGCGGTAAGCACCTGACCAGAACTACTGACGACAGCAATGTCGTCGCGGCCATCACCGTTGAAGTCGGCGACGGTTAAGTCATGGAGTCCGCCGGTCGCCACGCTTTGTCCGAACTGCCCCGAGGCGAGAATGGCTGTCATCCGGCGACCAACGGGTGTGCTGATGGAAATGATCGGAATAATGTTCGACCGCGTTTCAGCGACGTTATCAAACAGGCCGAGAATGTCGTCGATACCATCACCATTGAAATCTCCGGCGACGAACGCTTCGTAACCGGTCGCGAGTCGAATGTAAAATTGACTCGTGCCATTAAAGTTTTGACTCCGCATACTGCCGACACCCTTGGGGCCGCTGAGGATTTGGCTCATCACTTCCTCGCGACCATCGCCATCGAAGTCGCCGACCATGAAGTTCCCCCACGTGTAGTCGCTGCTGAGTGTCCCTGCCGAGACGGGATTCGCCAGCGTGCCGTTGCCATTGTTCTTGAAGAAGTTGAACCGCAAATTGTTGGGATTCAGCGTCATGCCATCGAGCAGACCGTCACCGTCAAAATCCCCGATGAACCCAAGTTGATGCGATCCCAGCGATCCACTCTGGAACCAGTTGACCGACTGACTGACCACTGTTGCCAGCCGGAACGATCCGTTGGATTGATCAAACACCAATCCCCCCGTCACCTCCTCCGGCGGCGCTTCGACCGCCCCAATGTCGACCCGCAGCTTGCCGTCGCCGTTGCCATCAAACACGCGACGGAACCCACGCTGATCGAAGAGCAACGTGTCCCCATTCGCATCGACCGCCTTGACCGTGTTGCCCCCATCAATGGCCGGACTACCAGTCACCAACGCATGCGTCGGCGTCGGCCCGCCGTTGTCGGCGAGCGTCGTGTTGAGAATGGTATTGATGTCCCGCACGCCGCTGCCGCTCACACCGACGATGTTCCCGTTCTCACCATCAACGAGACCACCTGCCGAACCTGAATCACCAATCAGGTTAAAGGAACTGCGAACGCCCAGCATTCCAAAGATGTCGTCAGGCGACGAACCCGTTTCACGGTAGTTGCCCGCAACCAATGTGTTTTGCAAATTTGATTGAGCGACAGTCAAATCACTTATGAAAACACCTCCGCCTACACCAATAAGGGTTCGATTGCCAACAATCGTACTGTTGGTAATACCAACCGTCCCGCGGTAAGAGTTGATTCCACCGCCAGATGCGGCAGAAATGTTACCGGAAACTGTACTGTTGATGACAACCAATTCACCTTGGTCATTGTAGATTCCTCCTCCATTGGTGGATGCTCCGTTGCCGCTAATGACACTGTCGATGACATACGAAGTCGCGGCCCCGCCATTTGCATAATTATTGATCCCTCCTCCATGCGTTCCTTGATTACTCTTGATGACAACACGTTGCACCGTCAGTGTAGATCGGTCATTGAGAATGCCGCCTCCCAATCCATTTGCACCAGGCAGGTTATCGGGTGCTGGGCTGCTCGTTGGTACTCCTCCTCTCACGGTCACGTCGCCGATTGCGACATTCGCACCGCCAGCAACGTGAAACACACGCGAGGATTGCTGTGCATCGATTTCGAGTAGTCCAGATCCGGGGCCGGTGATGATAAGGTCATCATTGATGAACAATTGCTCGCCGTAAAGTGAAATTGATCCGAATAGGCCCTCCTGAAAGGTGATTTCCTCCAATCCGGCACGATGATTAGCGATCTCAATCGCTTCGCGCAGTGACAAATCACCATCGCTGAAGTCACCATCGCTTTCGTCATTCAGCGTACTGACAACAAGCGTTGAGGGGACAAACATTTCCACGGCCCCGATGTCGACTGTACCGCCAGATACTCGAACTAGACCACGTTGGTCAGTCGCAAGGACCGTTCCACCCAATGTTCCATCTACCGTTGCCCTGCCGTTGTCACCAGCATTCAAGGCTGGACTGTTGAGTGCCAGTAAATGCGTTGGTGTACGCCCACCGTTGTTCGCCAGCGTGGTGTTGAGAATGGTGTTGATATCCCGCGTGCCGGTCCCCCCTACGCCCACTATGTTGCCATTGACGCCATCGGATAGTCCGCCAGCAGTTGCACCATCACCTATCAAATTGTGAGAACTTGACGGTTCGACATTCTTGCCCCGAAGGTCGAATGCTGCACCGACGTCGTCCTTATTTCCGGCAACAATCGTATTGAAGAGCGTTGTGCTTGATACTGTTCCGGTGACAACGCCGCCGCCTCCTACGCCATTTGCTTGGTTCTTAACGATGGTGCTATTTACTACAACCGCGATTCCAAAATTCAGAAATCCACCCCCATCGTTCTCAGCCACATTTTGCGAAAGCGTGCTGTTCGCGATAAATGCCGTGGCAGCTTGAGCAATTCCGCCGCCAAATCCATTCGCCAAATTCGCAGCAATCGTTGAGTCAATTACTGTCAATTCGGCTCCGGTTCCCGAACTTTCAATACCCCCGCCCGTTGTCGCTTGATTTCCATGCACGTAGAGGGAACGCACTTTGAGGTTGCCATTATTCTGAATTGCCCCTCCCAAACCTGCGCCGGCCTGACCTCCTGTTAACTCAAGTCCACTTATCTCGACAGTGCTATCCGGCGCCACGTAGAAGATCCGTGAGGCATTGTTCGCGTCGATCGTGAGAATCCGCGCGCCCGGACCTGCAATGGCGACATCATCAGAAATGTCGAGTTGCGTACCGCCGAGTAGAATTGTGCCAACCAAATCATTACGAAAAGTTACCGACTCGCTCCCTGGTCGGCTGTTGGCAATTTCGATGGCCTCGCGTAGCGAGAGGTCTCCGTCGCTGAAATCACCATCATTTTCGTCGAGAAGGGTACTGACAACGAGGCTGCCAGGAATTTGAGTTTCAACAGCCCCGATGTCAACAACATTCGAAACTCGGGTGTTACCGACTTGGTCAAACGTCAGTGGCGTTCCATTGATTTGACCATCTTCCGTTGCCCGCATGCTGTTTCCATTGTCGATTGCCGGGCTTCCCGCAACTGGCCAGTGAATTGGTGTTCTTCCCGCATTGTACTCCAGAACCGTGTTAAGGATTGTATTGATGTCACGCGTACCACTGCCGTTGACGCCGATGATGTTTCCGTTCGATCCATTGGAAAGGCCTCCAGCCGTCGCGGAATCACCAACTAACGAGAACGAGCTAGTTGCATCAACTGTTCCTGCAATGTCGTCCGCAATGCCGTTTGTCGTCCGCATGTTTCCAGCCACAATGGAATTGTGAATGAGAATTCCATCACCAGTGAGTCCACCTCCCGTCCCCTCCGAGTTGTTGTTCGAGTTGGCAATATTCCTGGTGATCGTGCTGTTGGCAATTATGACCCGGCCGCTGTCTGCGAGTCGGACACCACCTCCGTCTTTCGTAGCAAAGTTACCGGAGACCGTGCTGTTGACAATGAGTGTCGTTGCGTCCTCGTTGTCAACGGCACCCGCCCGTGTTGCCGAGTTGCCAGTGATAGCACTGCTGACGATGTGAGTTGTACCTAGGAAGGAGGCAACGCCGCCTCCGTGGGCCTGTGCGATGTTGTCGTGAACGAGCACATGTTCGAGTCGCAAACTCCCACGATTGTTACTGATTCCGCCTCCGAAGAATTCTGAGTGTCCACCTGTTACCGACAAACCTGCAATCTGCACTTCCAAGGTACCATTTGGCGCATTCAGCCCTTCCAGGGAAAAGACCCTTGAATTGCCTTGTGCATCGAGCGTTAATAGATCCGCGCCCGGTCCAATAATCGTGACATCGTCCTTGATCGTAAGTTGCATTCCCCCAAGAAGAATTCTGGAGTCATTTAGTACGACTGAGAAGGTAATTACGTCCAATCTCCCGCCTACTTGGCCTGCCGGTGCGTCGCCGAAAGCAGTATTCCTATTAGCCGCTTCAATTGCCTCACGCAGACTGATGAAACCATCAGTGTCTCCGGCACCGGCGGTCGGACTGTCTGCGAGGGTGTCGACAACATACGCCGTCAGCAGGGTTCGGTCTTCAAATGCTTCGATACCCAGTAACGCCTTGCGCTTTCGTCGTTCGCTACGCTGGGCGACGGGCCGCCCGGTCCATAATGACTTGAGTAAGGTCGAAAACCCGTTGAGCGGCAGATTCATGTTGGACTTTCTAATGTCTTCCCGGAAGTTCGTGTGCCGGGCCTGACACTCTTCCCGCAAGCCCTTTTGCAACGCTCATTCTGCTGGTCGATAGCATCCCGGAAATGCGTCGCAAAGGCAATCCTGTCAGGGACTTTGGCTGGTTTCTGACACCGCAGCCAACGGGAAAGTCGCGCAGACTCGAATTGGGGATTCCGCTACAAACCGCGTATCTGGCCATGGAACGGCCAGACCGAAGGTCATGATTCAAAAGGAGTTGAGTAACCATGGGGGTTCCGGTTTCCCAAATGTGGGCGGTGGCGTCGTACGTCGTGCGGCAGAAACTGAGTGGGCGCAAGCGGTATCCGCTGGTACTCATGCTGGAGCCACTCTTCCGCTGCAATTTGGCCTGCGCAGGGTGTGGCAAGATTCAATATCCCGCCGACATTCTCCGGAAGAACCTCTCCGTCGATGATTGTCTCAACGCCGTCGATGAATGCGGGGCTCCCATCGTATCCATTCCCGGCGGGGAGCCGCTGCTGCATCCTGATATCGACAAAATCGTCGAAGGGATTGCGGCCCGGGGGAAGTACATTTATCTCTGTACGAACGCGATTCTACTGGAACAGAATCTTCACCGATTCAAGCCCACAAAGTATCTCTCCTTCTCCGTGCACCTGGATGGACCGCGGGAAGATCATGACGCCGCTGTCTGTCGTGACGGCATTTACGACAAAGCCATGCAGGCGATTCGAACGGCCATTGCCAAGGGGTTTCGCGTCACGACGAACACCACTGTATTCAATCACAGCAGCCCGGAACGACTTCACGGTCTGTTCGATGAACTAATGCAAATGGGCGTCGAAGGGATGATGATTTCTCCCGGCTACCAGTACGAAAAAGCTCCCGATCAGGAACACTTCCTGAACCGTTCGCAGACAACCTCGCTGTTTCAACGCGTGCTAGGTAACGCCAAACGGAGCTGGGTGTTTAACCAGTCCCCGTTGTTTCTGGAGTTCCTCAAAGGGAACTGGAAGCTCGAATGTACGCCTTGGGGAAATCCCACGTACAACGTGTTCGGCTGGCAAAGGCCGTGCTACCTGTTGCAGGAAGGGTACGTCTCTTCGTTCAAAGAACTCATGGATTTGACCGAATGGGACAACTACGGCGCGGCGAGCGGCAACGCCAAATGCCAGGACTGCATGGTCCACTGCGGCTATGAACCATCTGCGGTCGATGCCACGTTCGGCACCTGGAAAGGCCTCTTGGCTTCAGCACGGGCAACGCTGTTCGGTCCACCGAAGTCGCAACCTGTTCCTGAGGAAGCAGTACCGCAAGCCGCACCACCGAAGCCGCATTTCGTTCCACTCTCGATGGATATCCACGCGGAAGATAAACTGGAGCCAGTCGCTCAGTCGTGTGACTGAGCCAGAGCTCTACTGTTCCTCCAGTTGCTGTCGGTGTCATGCCTGCAAACATCCGGGACATCCAGGTCGTCCGTGAATTCCGCGCCGCCATTCTGGAGTTCATCGACGAAGCGAACAGTGCCCTGGAAGTGATGGCCATGGAACTGCAGCGGGCCATGGCGTGGGTCGAACAAGATCGCCCGCACTACTGGACCAACCAAATTCGTCGGGGATTCGATCAGGTGGCCGAAACGAGAACGTCTCTAAACCGCTGCAAAATGCGAACGGTCGCCGGGCAGCGTTCTTCGTGTATTGAAGAGAAGCAAGCCTACGAAAAAGCCAAACAGCGTCTGCAACACTGCCAGGAACAAATCGAGACGGTAAAACGCTGGAGCGTAAAACTACGCCACGAAGGTGACGAATTCCGCGGCCGACTCGCCGGCCTGCGACGCCTTATTGAAACCGAAATGCCCAAGGCGTGTGCGTTGCTCGAGAAAACAGCCGAAATTCTCGAAGCGTATGCTGACATCGCACCGCCGGAAGAGACGGGTTGAGCGAGATTACGGACAACACGCAGGGTGGGCCGAGGCAAGAAGCATTTTGGGTGAAGACCATCGCGGAGTGAATGATGCCACGGTTGCTTCCACATGAGATCTACCTGCTTGCCTTGAGAGGCGAAACACAACTTGGTGGCAGACCACTTCCTTCCAAGAAAGAAGCTCAGGAATGGCTGACACAACAGTCAGGTCAGGACTTTGGATTCAACGTGGCCGCTTGGGAAAGGTGGATCAGGGATAATCCGAAAGTGATTCATTCCAAAAGCAGTAGGCCGAATCGATACACAACGTTAATTGCTGACTTGGCTGCGAGTGAAAACAATCAGATGGACCTGAATACCTTTCAACAAGAACTGTCGAAGTTGCTTATGGAAAGCGAACTAACTGCTGAAAGCCTTCGGGTAACATTGCAGAGTACTCGCGATGGAGTTTACGCAGATGCAATGAAGTTTGGCCTAAACATCGGCGATCCGTTCTTCGATTGTGTGGGGCTTGGCCAAATGTCGCTTGCAGTCTTCTTTGAGACTGAATTCACGATCTATGCTGTGGACTGCGATGAAAAAACGCTCATTGCCGCAACGGAAGAATTGGCGATGGTTGAAACAGAAGCGTGCAAGGAAATGCTCAAGGTCCGTTTCAACAAGTCGCAGCCAGATCTCCGAATTCCGCGAGCACTTGCGGAGCTCTGGATGTCATAGGAGCAAATTGGGAATTGAATATTACGGCCATACCATTGTGGCTCAGCGAGAATGTGAATGCTCACCGCAGAGCACGCAGAGGGCCGCAGAGAAAAAAGGCTGCGAACCATTTCACTCTCTGCGTCCCCCTGCGCACTCCGCGGTAATCCTCGTAACCATGAGCGGTCGGCATTGAAAAAAGGCGGCTGACTCTTGGAGTCAACCGCCTTGTACGAAACACAGACAGGAATGATCTGTGCCACCCTTCACATCAGTCGAGTTAATCCTTCAAGCTCTGCAGATAATCCAGCAGCGACGCGAAGTCGGTGACGGTTAAGTCTTTGACGAGGCCTTCGGGCATCATCGATTTGTCTTGCCGTCTGCGACCTTCGATGTGTTCGGGGTCGAGCCGGATTTCTTTGGCTTCGCCGTCTCGAATGACAATCTCATCGGCCGATTCCGCAGTGATGAAACCGGTGTAGGTTTTGCCGTCGTCGATTTGGAAGACTTCGGTGACGAATCCCTGGGCCAGCGTTTTGCTGGGCAGGAGCACCGCTTCGGCCAGTTGGTTTCGCTTGTAGGTCTTCACCACCTGCGGCAGGAACGGTCCGCGCAGTGGCTCGCCCTTTTTCACGGTGTGACACTTGGCACAGTTGAGGCTGGTGAAGAGGTATTCGCCGCGACCGGCGTCGCCGCTTTGCTTCAGCACCTGTTCAATGACATCCGCGACTTTCAGTTCGGCAATCGTCGGTCCCGCAGGTGTCGGCTCTTCGTTGAGCTTCCACTGCTTCGCGACGTCCTGAGCCAGTTTGCGGACTCCTTCATCTGAGTCGGAGAGCGAGGCGAGTACCTGGGCTTCGTAGTGACGGAAGTTGGTCAGGCGGGCGGCTTTCAAAATGGAGAGGCGACCAGCCGGTTCTTTCCAGTTGGCGTCAATGGCCTTGATGGCTTGCTCGCGCACTTCCGGTGAGGCGCTGGCATCGGCAGTGATCGAGAGCAAAGCTGCATTCGCCCAGCGGCCTGCGGGATTGTCTCCACCCGCCGAAGAACTCGTCAGCAGCGAAATCGAGGGGCCAAGTTGTGGGGCTGATTTGATTCGGTTCCACAACTGTTTGACCGCGTCGCTGTTTTCATTCTTGCCAGCTAAGTCAGAGAGTGCTGTAAACGCGACGTCGAATGCATTGTCGACGTTAGTTCGCAGCAGTGTCTGGGCTGCCTCGGAACGCAGGTCGTCGGGGCTCGCTGAATTGGCCGCCACGTTGATGAGAATTTGACTCGCCTGCTCCGGGATGTCTCGTGACTGGCCTAATTCACGGACGGCCAGCGGCTTGAGTTTGTCATCTTTCAGAGCCATGGCGACGAGTCGATCAAGAGCACCATCCAGTTGAACTTTGTGGCGGCTGAGTTGTTCCACGTACGGAGCCGCCTCGGATCCCTTGGCCTGTTCCATCGCTCGTTTCAGCGCGGCTTTGATGACATCTGACTGTTCCCAGGTTGCAGGCTGGTAGTACGGGCCTGAAGTGTCGGGCCGCGTGCCCCAGCTGTTTCCTTTCCATTCACCGTCGGTGTAGTAAAGGCGGCAGAGAGCGGTGAACAATCCCAGTTGTCGACCTGGATTCTGTTCCCGATCGAGTCGCTGGATGAGACCGTTAACGACCTCCTCGGCGTGCAGGCCTTGAAGCACCTGCAGGGCATTTCGCCGCCGCAATTCACTGGCGTTGGTGTCGTCGATGACCGCGAATGCTGCGTCACTGGCTCCCATGTGTGCCATGGCACGTGCCGTCGTATGGGCGATGATGGGATCGGGGTCATCGAGGTGTTTCGCGAGTTCTCCGGCCAGATTCATGAGCTTCAGGCGACTCACGGCAATGATCGATTCAAGGCGGGCTCGGGGATCATCTGAATTCAATCCTGCAGTCAAGCCGTCCAATGACAACGGAGTTGGATCATTACTGAATGGCAACGCATCTGACGCTGTGATCTTCCAGGGGGTCCCAGCTCCCTTAAGGTCGCCAATCGCACGAACGGCGAATGGCCTCATTGATTCACTTTGAACCGCGACACTGGTTAGAAAGTGCTGTGCCGACATTCCTCGGGCCTGCTTGAGTGCGTAGAGAGCAGCGACGCGAGATGCGATCGCCGTGGACTCGTCGAGGCAAAGCTGTTGCAACGACTCCTCTGTTGCCGCGTCAATTCCTGAACGTAGCAACGCGCGCTGAGCTTCGAGTCGTCGACGATGACTGGGGGACTTGAGTTGCTCAACCAGTTCTTTACGCGAGAGCTTGCTGAAGTCGGCCAGTTCCGGGGCCTTATAGCCTTTGGGAGTCAGCCTGATGAGGTAACCGACATCTTCGCCGGCGTAGGTGAAGGTCGCTCCCTTCCAGCTGGTGACGTAAAGGTTGCTGGAAGCGTCAACGTCGAGATCGGTGACGCGGGTTGATCTGAGAAACTCATTTTGATCAGCCACGAACGTTCCGCCGCTGCGTGTGACGTTGTGCCGGAAGACCATGCTGCGGCCCCAGTCGGCGGTGTAAAGGGCATTGCCGAATCCGTCAGGGAATCCTGGTTCGTCGAGATAGAGTGCTCCGCAGCCGGATCCACCTCCGTAATCAGCGAGTGGCTGCACGATTTCGTCGGGGAAGTTTTTGAACAGCGACGGATAGCCATGATGCTCCATGCCGCTGAAATGATGCAGACGGATGTCCCATCCACCGCCGTCGTTGGTGTTGTCGCGGGTGAATCCGTTGAGCAGGGGATCCATGGCGACTTCGAGAATGTTTCGCGTGCCGCGTGAATAAACTTCGAGGCCTGTTCCGTCGGGACGCACACGGACTACGCCACCACTGCGGAACTGCAGCTTCGTGCCGTCAGCTCCTTCCGCCTGCATGAATCCGAAATCACCAATCGCAAGGTACAGCCAGCCATCGATACCGAGAGTCACTCCGTTCGACGTATGGTCGGCAGGACGGTCAGCAAAGCCGAATGCGATGTCCTTGACCAGCACCTGTTCTTCGTCGGCAATCCCATCACCGTCGTGGTCGATGTACGCTGAGAGATGGGGAGGATGCATGACGTACAACCGGTCATGATCCCACACAATTCCGCGTGGCGAGTCGACGTTGGCGACAAACAGTTTCGATTCATCGGCCCGGCCATCACCATCGAGGTCGCGCAAGCGATAAATGGCACCGCGGTTCGCATCCCGGTCGAGTGATCCATTCTTGTCGACGGAGACATAAACCGTTCCATCAGGAGCGGAGGCGACGAAGACGGGGTAGTTCACTGCGGGTGGCTTTGCGAACAGTGTCATGTCGAAGCCTTCGGGGGCTCCGACGTCGGCGAGCACGGCGGCTTCGGCTTCGCGAGCTGCCTTTTCTGGATCGACTTCGACAAATTCATCACCGTGAAGGTTCAGTTCCCAAATGCTTCCCCAGCCGCCGGTATTTGACCCAAGAAAGGTGACTCGCACGTACTGAATGTCGGGGGCGTTGAACTCGAATTCGTGGACACCGTTTCGGCCATTTTCACTCTCATCAACAAGTGGAATCCAGTTGCCTTCGTTAATCGCGCCTTCGAGTATGTATTTGTAAATCGTATTGTCGCTCTCCCACTTGATGCTGGCCCCTTTCAAGTTCGTCGGCTCACCCAAATCAATTTGCAGCCACTGTGGAGCCGATCCGTTCGACGCACACCAGCGGGTTTGAGGATTTCCATCAACGGCGTTGGGTGCGAAATTGTTCTTGCCTGTTTCTTCTGACGAGGCGGTCGCCTTGCTGCCCAGGGCGAGATTCAGCGGCACGAGTTTTGGACCTGCGGAAGACTTCTTCAGGTAGCGAGGATCATCCAGATGGTTCGTGGCCCAGAGGACGCCGCGGGTGATGAGGTCGAGGTATTCGGGGCTGCCGACCGTTTCGTTGTGGTGACCGAGTGTGGTGCCGAACACCCTGGCTTTGCCGAACTGGTTGGTCCACACGCAAACTTCTTCGTTTCCTTTTTCGCGATTCTTCGCCGACGCCAGTGGGTGAGCGTGCTCACCGAGTTTTTCGATCCAGTACAACTCGCCAGCGGGATTGGCCCAGCCAGCTCCAAATTCCCGCATGATGGGGTGAGCGGCGTCGCGGTTGAGGACCTCGTGGGGATAGTGAGCGCCGTGGCGATGCGAAGTCACGCCGCAGAAGTTGAACCACTCTTCACGACCATCGCGATAACAGTGCATCGCACAGTGGAGAACCAGGCCGGGCAAACCTTCGCGGTGTGGCTTGAGAATGTTGTCGACCCAGGCAATGTCCTTCACGTCCGAGAAGCATTCATCATGGATGACAACGTCAAACCCTTCCGCCCAGTCGGCTCGTTCGTACAGTTCGATTTTGGAATTGGTCACTGTCCCTCCCTGCTGGACCACTTCCACATCCACATGAGCCCGCTCTTCGAGACCCTTGCTCAGCAACTGCTTCTGAATGGTGTAGTCGTGGCAGCAGCCGCCCGTGACCAGCAGCACGCGGATGGGCGGTGGCGTGTCGTCGGCAAATGCCGTGGAGAGAAGCAAGGTGCAGGCGAGCAGAGCGGGAAAGAATTTGGGCATTGGGTGAGAATCCGACAGGTCGGTGGGATAAACGGGCGTTGATTGGGGGAGTTTGATGGTTTCGTTCAGCGTTGTCCAACACGCAAGGACCGGCAACCAGCGGCTTTATGGCCACAAGAATTGACAAGCCAAAAGCAAGGCTATGCCAGTAACCGTCTGGTGCAAAATGGGTTGCAGCAATTCGTCGCCACGTTTGACCCCCACGATCCGTTCCGATAACCTGTACTGCTTGTCCCAAATTACTGCGGGGAGGTTGTCGAATCTCCTCACTTGAACGTTTGACCACAGGTGTAGATTTTCAATGGGTCGTCGTGAACGAAATCGTGAGCTGGCACGTCGTCGTGCCCGCAAAGTGAAACTGAAGAAACTCCGTGCAATGCATGCCGCCGCCACAAATGATGCGGACAAGGCAGCCATTGTCGAGAAAGTTGCCCGCATCAGCCCGTTTGCCGTATTGGCTGAGAGCGAAGGCTAAGCAGGATGATTCGATCACTCTGCTTTGGCTTGGTCGCCTTTGCTTCCCTGAGCGCGGGAGTTAGTTCCGCAGTGCTTGCCGAGGGAGACAATGGTGTCTACGAGCTGCGAATTTACACGTGTGAAGAGGGGAAGCTCCCGGCTTTGCACGAGCGATTTCGCAATCACACCATGCGAATTTTCGAAAAGCATGGGATGAAGAACATTGGCTACTGGACTCCAACCGACGGTCCGCTCAGCGAAAACACGCTGGTCTACATGATCCGTCACGAAAGCCGCGAGGCAGCGGCTGAGTCGTGGAAAGCCTTTGGGGCCGATCCAGAGTGGCAGGCCGTAGCCAAGGAAAGCCGTGAAAAAGACGGGAAGATCCTGGCCAAACGACCTGAGGTGACCTACCTGACCCTGACGGAGTTTTCTCCTGAGGTGAGTGAACTGGACGCTGGGTCTGTGTTTGAACTGCGTACTTACACGACCAATCCTGAGAAGCTCGACGACCTCCACACCCGATTTCATGATCACACCCTGGCATTGTTCAAACGCCACGGAATGACGAATCTGTGGTATTTCACGCCGCAAGATGAAGAACGACAACAGAATACACTGGTGTACTTCCTCTCGCATAAGAGCCGCGAAGCGGCCGGTGAGTCATGGAAAGGGTTCCAGGCGGATCCTGAATGGCAGGCAGCCCGTAACGCGTCTGAGGCCGATGGCCCCATTCTCGCCAAGGCTCCCGATCGCATGTATTTGAAATTAACGGACTATTCCCCACGCTCCGCTGGCAACTAGTGAGAATTCCTGTTGCCGTTGGGTTGTATCGCGAAGCATTCTCGTCAATAATTGAGGGCTTCGCTGTGATTTCAGCGCTGGCAGTGGCCAGGCAAACGTTGTAGGAAAATAAGAAAATGTCAAGGCAAAGCACGACCAAAGCAGACATCCGCAAAATCCGTAAGAAGCGTGCGCGCCTGAAGCGGAAAATGAAGTGTCGGTTCACACCGGACGGCTCCATTCCACGTCCAGTTTACGTCGACTACAAGGACGTCAAGACCCTGCGTCAACTGGTCGATCGTGAAGGCCGCATTAGCCCACGTCGCCGCACTGGCACATCGGCTCTGTATCAGCGTGCCGTACGTCAGGCCATCCTGCGTGCCCGCTTCATTGGCCTTTTGCCATACGTTGCCGACGAATAACGGCGGGTTGCCAACGGGACCGAAACGGGTTTCCGCTGCGCAGTAGTGAGTACATCATCAGGCGTCTCGAATCGATGCGATTTGAGACGCCTGGTTTCGTATTGAGGGGGGCCGTCTCCTTGCTCCGCCGCGTTCAGATTTCGTCTAGGCTGATTTCGGCTGCTCTTCCCACTTGTTTACACTCGGAAGAATAGTGACGGCGCGGCATCGCAGACAGCGGTGGGCGGCACAGGCTCCGCCGTTGGGGATGGCCGCCTCCTTTCGATTACCTGCGCGAAACCACAGCAAATCGTGCGAAAAGCCGTACAGTAGAAAACCCACCCAAGTGCCCTCCAGATAACTGGCGCCCGCTTCCATTTCACCGCCGCAGTACGGGCACTTGATGTCGGGTGCTGGTCGGGTTTGGGGGAACATAAAGAATCCCAGCATTGTTCGATTCTCCCACGTTGTCGTACGTGTCGTCGCAATTTGTCATGGCAGTATGGTTGCTCGTGTCGCGAACGGTCAATTGGACACGGGACTTGAGAACAGGAATCGAGGGTGGGACAATGGCTCTGGAGGAGGTCTGCAGGATTGTCGCAGTTGAGCGGAGTGTCTTGAGCCTTGTCCAATGATGTTGGAGGAGCACCGTTATGACGCAACTTGGCGGATTCGACCCAACGGGGACGAAGTGGCAGCGTGAGGCGATGGTTGCCGACCAGCTTGCGGCACGCGGCCTGACTGATCAAAGCGTGCTGGCTGCCATGAATGTCATCCCGCGAGAACACTTCATACCGGCACAACTGCGTGAACACGCATATCTCGACGGCGCATTGCCAATTGGAGATGGTCAAACCATTTCGCAACCATACACGGTGGCATTCATGTGTGAAGCTCTCCACACCACGCCGACAGACCGAATTCTAGAAATCGGCACGGGCTCAGGCTACGGGGCGGCTGTGCTTTCGCAATTGGCAAAGGAAGTGCACACCATTGAACGAATTCCTGAATTGGCCGACGCTGCTGCGGAGAAGCTCAGGCAACTCGGCATCAACAATGTTTTCGTTCACATCGGTGATGGAACTCTAGGACTGCCTGAGGCTGGCCCGTTTGATGGCATCATCGTAACCGCCGGTGGGGAACAACTGCCCCGCTGCTACGTTCAACAGCTCAAGGATGGCGGTCGAATTGTCATCCCCCTGGGCGAAACCATGCGGCAGCAATCGATGTGCCGTTTCACACGTCAGAGAGACAATCTGTACCGGGAAGAATTGGGAAGCTTCGCGTTCGTACCCCTCATTGGCGCTGAGGGCTGGCATGTCGACGAAGCGATGCACGAGGCAGAGCGTGAGTCGGAATCATGACTAACAGCGAGCACTCCCCGGTGGCCCATCTCATCTGCCCGGAAGCCTACCCGCATGCCGTGCAGCAAATTCATTTGCGCGAGACCCACATTTCCTGGGTCTTCCTGACGGGGGAATTCGTTTACAAGGTAAAGAAGCCGGTCGACTTCGGGTTCGTCAATTTCAGCACTCTGGATCGACGCAAGCACTTCTGCGAAGAGGAACTTCGTCGCAACCGAATTCTGGCCGGTGATTTGTATCTGGAAGTCGTCCCGATTTCGCGGGGACCGGGCGGGAAGCTACTTGTCGGCAGCAGCTCGGACATTGTTGACTACGCCGTCAAAATGCATCAGTTCGATGAGGCGGAACTGGCCTCGCAGATGCTTTCCGCCGGAACGCTTTCCCCGGCAGACATTGACGAACTGGCCAGAAAGGTAGCGGCGAATCACCGCGTTGCAGAACGCGCCATCGGCAATGACTGGGGAACTCCTGAACTGGTCCGCACGCCGGCACTGGACAACATGTCCGTCCTGCGGCCGCTGATTTCCAGTCCGGAGCGTCAGACGCAGCTCGATCAGTTGGAACAATGGACGCTGAAACGCCTCGATGATTTCAGCTCATTCTTCAGTCACCGCAAAACCAAAGGGTTTGTGCGCGAGTGTCACGGCGACCTCCATTTGGGAAACATTGTACGCTGGCGCGGCCGCATGATTCCCTTTGACTGCATTGAATTCAATCCAGGCTTTTACTGGATTGACGTCATGAACGAGGTGGCCTTTCTGGTAATGGACCTCGATGATCACCAGCGGTCCGATTTGGGCTGGCGGTTTCTCAACACCTATCTCGAAGAAACCGGAGACTATGAAGGTCTGAGGGTCCTGCCGTTTTATCTGGTATACCGATCGCTCGTGCGGGCCAAGGTTTGTGTGTTGCGTCTCCAGCAAGCCGACCTGACAGAAACTGAAAAGTTGGAACTCGTGCGAGAGTTGGAGGGCTATCTTGATTTGGCGACACAATACACGCAACCGCGTGACGTGTCGCTGACCATCACACATGGTTTGTCAGGCAGCGGCAAAACTTATGGCACGCAGCAACTCCTCGAACGCACCGGAGCCATTCGAATTCGTTCCGATGTCGAACGCAAACGTTTGTTTGGCCTCGACTCTCATCAAAGGGCAACTGCCGCACCGCAGCAGGGGATTTATTCCCCAACTGCCGGACAGGAAACCTACCAGCAACTCGAAGCGCTGGCTGCCCAAGTCGTCGAGGCAGGATTTCCAGTCATTGTCGATGCGACTTTTTTGAAACGTGACCAGCGAACCGCGTTTCGAAATCTGGCGGGGCGTTTGGGCGTTCCGTTTCAGATCCAGGAATTCCAGGCACACCCCGACGAACTGCGGCGCCGCATTGTGGCACGACAACGAATGGCCACCGATGCGTCAGACGCCACTCTCGATACTCTGGAAAGCCAGCTACAGACGGTCGAGCCGCTGACATCGCAGGAAAATCAGCATGTCGTCGTTAATGGGAGTTGACAATTCGTAAGCTGGAGCGATAATGCCTTCGGTCGTGGATTTCTAGCCCGCATCCACGGCCACCCGCCCTGCTTGAGTTAGCCCGACTCGCAGGGCATTTTTTTTGGGACAATCACGGCCAACTCGCAGGCCGGGATTTCTACAGCTAGACTTCCTCATCACCAGTTTTTTCTCGCACTGATGAGTGTTGCATGCCTCGACACACGTTGTTCTTTCTGTCCGTCATTCTCGCTGCGAATTGTGTTCAGAGCAGCAAGGCTGATGAATACTTGGAGACAATTCATCCTTACATGCAGCAATACTGCATGGAATGCCACGCAGGGAGAGAGGCGAAGGGCGAACTCGATTTGGCGAGGTTCTCCGCCGATACCGATGTTATTGCATCGTTCCGGCGCTGGAAGCATATCATCGAATTCATTCGTGCGGGCGAAATGCCACCTGAGGAGTCGAAGCAGCCAACGATTACCGAAAGCAACCAGGTTGTTGCGGCCATCGAGTCCATTTTGATTGAAGAGGCAAAAAAACAATCGGGCGATCCCGGTGTCATTTTTCCCCGGAGGCTTTCCAACAGCGAATACAACCGGGCTATTTTTGATTTGACCGGTGTGAACATCGAACCCACGAAAGAGTTTCCTGCCGATCCCGCCGGCGGCGAAGGATTCGACAACACAGGCGAAGCACTGCGCATGTCGCCCAATTTGCTCAAGAAGTATCTTGCTGCTGCTCAACTGGTTGCCGACCACATGGTCTTGAAGCCAAATGGAGTCAACTTCGCACCGTTCCCGGTGCGGTCGTACAACGAACGAAAAAAGTTGACCGAACAGGCAGTCATCGATTTCTACGAAGGTCACGCAGTCGAAGTTGATGATTACCTCGAAGCCGCGTGGCGTTTCCGTCATCGACAGGATGATGGTGCGAGCATTGAGAACTTTGCCCGCGAGCGAAGACTCAGTCCCAAGTACCTTTCGCTGATCATCAGCTACTTGTCGAACCCCGACGGCGGTACACATTGGGGACGCGAATTGGGCAGGCTCTGGGACGCCATTCCAGCTCCCGCCAATGACACAACACGGCCCGATGAATTCCAGCGATTTGCCGAATTCATCACGTTGAGTCAACAACTTCTGGGGGCTCCGGAACCACAGTTGATCAAAGCGAATGCAGGCAACTGGCCCATTGCCCATCTCGACTTTCGTGACAAGGTGGCTCGCAGCAGAGACAAATTTGATGCCTCCGTGTTCCAACAGGAAACCCTGATTACTTCGAGTCCAGTTCCTCGCCCGGACCCAAAGACACCTGCAACACGCTCACTCTACATAACCTTCAAACCTGGATTCTCCGACGCTCCGGCATCTGGTGTTATTCAAGGAGCGGTGTTCAGCCAAAGCGATCGCCTCCCGCGGAATGATGAGGAACGCACCAATCAAAAGGTTGTGTCTTTCCAAACGTTCCTGCGGCAGAGCGCTCCCGACCTATTGGCAAAGCTGAAATTCGGGATTGGCGTAAATGGGGAAGTAATCGACGCCGATGCATTCTCCGTCACAGTCCCGGCCACCATTGAAATCCCGCTCAGCCCCGAACAGCAGAACGAACTACAGGGGCGGAGGTTGCTGCTTCCGTGTCGACTTGATTCCGCGGGCAGCCCGGAGGGGAGTGTTTTTGTTCAAACCAACTGGGATGCACCGCCGCGTGAAGACGCAACAACTGGTATTACGCACTTAATTGCACCTCAGAGCGAGACAGCGAAGCAATTGCAGGTGTCGGTGGAGAAATTCTGCAACACGTTCCCCAATCGTTTTTTCTATGTGAACGACAGTCGCGGGCTCGCTGCGGGCTTTCACCTCGTCGAAGGTTTCTTTCGCGACGACCGTCCGCTCGTTGAAAAGGTCCTGACAGATTCGGAACTCGCAGAACTCGATCAACTCTGGCAGGAACTCGACTTCGTCACAGAAAGTACCGAGACCATGCTGCGGGGATTCGTCTGGTTTGAAAGGTCGGAACGCGAAGTGTTGCACGATGAACGTTTCGACTTTCTCCGCTCCGAGGATCCTAAACTCGTCGAGGAGGAACTGCTCGGAAAGTTCGAGCGACTGTATATGGATCGTTTGGGAATCAAACGGGTCGGCAACACACTTGAGGCGGAGAACCCGGACGACAAATACCTCATGGTGCACCAGTTCTTCCAAAACATTCGAAGCGGACTGGTAACGCAAAAGCAATTACTGACGCGGGCCGAAGAAGTGGGACTACGCGAAGTCGAAAGCCTCGCCCGCCGTGCGTGGCGACGTGGCTTGCAGCAAGAGGAGCAGGCTTCTCTCGAAGGTCTCTACCATGTTCTGCGTTCGGAAGGGCAGAACCCGGAAGGAGCACTTCGAGGCGTGTTGACGGCAGTGTTGATGTCACCGCACTTCTGCTACTACATCCCGGAGGTACACGATGGCACCGCGACCTACCCGCTCAGTGACAAAGACCTTGCGAGCCGACTCAGCCTGTTCCTGTGGTCATCACTTCCCGACGAAGACCTGCTGCTGGCTGCCCAGCAGAAACAATTGCAGTCCGAACAACAACTCATTTCGCAAACGCGGCGGATGCTGAAAAGCCCCAAAGTGAACGCGTTCGCCGAAGAGTTCCTTGGCCAATGGCTGCGTTACCGCGACTACCTGGCGAAAGACCCGATTAATGCCGACGCATTCCCCGGCTACGATGACGCACTGCGCGAAGCACTGGCGGCCGAACCGGTACGACTGGTGACATACCTGGTTAACCATGATTTGCCCATTACCGAGCTGCTTTCCAGCGACGTCACTTTTGTGAATCGACGACTGGCGGCCCACTATGGGGGCGAAATCCAGCGACAATACGATACCCAGTGGGCCGCGTTTGCGGGCGACCGGTCGCAGCCAGATGACGTCTGGTTCCAGGTGAACGGCTTGCGGAATGAAGGACGCGGGGGACTGTTGGGCATGGGAATTATTCTCACCAAGAACTCCGCGGGAGAGCGGACCAGTCCTGTCAAACGAGGGTTCTGGGCCGTGCACCATTTGCTGGGGCAACATTTTCCGCCACCACCAGCAAACGTTCCAGAACTACCGAAATCAGAAAAAGAAGCCACCCAGACAATTCGTCAATTGCTGGCCCTCCACGTGGCAGATTCCAAGTGCGCCATGTGCCACAAACACTTTGATGGTCTCGGCCTGGCCATGGAAGGGTTTGACGCCATTGGCCGGAAACGCGTTACCGACAGCGCTGGTCGCCCGGTAGATAGCACGGCTGAGCTCCCTGGCGGAGGAACAGCTCAGGGAATTCCTGAACTCATCGACTACATTCAGAAGCAGCGGCAGGATGAGTTTGTGAAGACGTTTTGCCGGAAGTTTCTCGGGTATGCCTTGGGCCGTTCCGTCATTCTGTCAGATGAGCCACTCCTCGAGGAAATGGAAACATCCCTCAAGGAAAATGGATATCGGTTTTCGGCCGCGTTTGAAACAGTGGTCCGCAGCCCACAGTTTCGTCAGCACCGCGGACGGGATTTTGTGGTGGGTGGCAACTAATCAGACTTTTCACTGCTTCCGGCTTGCCGATAACATCAACAGAATAACTCGTACCGTCAAAGAGCGACGTCATGAAATCTTCTCGACATTCAAGTGGTCTAAGCCGCAGGCATGTGCTCACAGGACTCGGGGCGGCCGTGGCGCTGCCTTGGCTGGAGTCGATGAAGCTTCTGGCGGCCGACATTCCCACGAACACACCGCCAAAACGATTTGCCTGTCTGTTCTTCGGTGATGGAGTTCATCCTCCAGAATGGTGGTCCAAGGGGAGCGGAACAAACCTCGAACTCGGCCCGGCTTTCGCCTCGCTGGAACCAGTCAAACAGAAAGTCAATTTCATCCACGGCCTCGCCCATCCCGACAACGTTGTTGGTGGGCATGCCAAGGGAGCTGCGGGAATTCTCACTGGCATCCAGCCTCTAGGTGGTCGACGCATTCAAGCCGCCACGAGTCTTGACCAGTACCTGGCCCAGAAGCTTGGAGAAGAAACAGTTCTGCCCAGTCTGGTCCTGGCCTGTGAACGTCCGGTGAGCGGATTCCACGAATCCGGCTATTCGATGATGTACTCATCGCACGTTTCGTGGAGTTCGCCAGTGTCGCCAGTTCCCGCAGAATTGTATCCCTCGCTCGCCTTCGACAGCCTGTTTGAAAGCAAGGGGAATCGGACCCACATCAGCGTTCTGGACCACGTGCTGGAACAACTAAACGACGTTTCTCGGAAGGTCTCTCAATCGGACCGAGCCAAGCTGGATGAGTACACCACATCGGTACGCGATGTCGAACAGCGGCTGGTGAAACTGCAGCAGAATGCTGCCGACGAGCAGGACCGGCCAGTCACAAAGTTTGAACGCCCGGCCGATGGGACTCCGAATCAAATTGACGAGCATTCGCAATTGATGTGTGACATCATTGCATTGGCATTCCAGACAGACCGCACCCGTTTCGCCACGTTGCTGCTCACAAACAATCTGTCCGGCCAGGTGTATCCGTTCCTGGGATTGCGGCAGGATCACCACAATTTCTCACACAACTGGCAGAACAAAGAATTCGCTTCAATCACACGTTTCTGGGTGCAACAGTACGCGTATCTGGTGAAGAAACTGGATTCGATGCAGGAAGGTGACGGAACCGTTCTCGACAATTCCTGCATTATGCTGGCCAACGAACAGTGGACCGCCCACAGCGCCCCGCGCGTTCCGCTGGTACTTTCGGGTGGCCTGTCCGGAACATTGCAAACGGGTCGAACGCTGGAATACGAAGAGGCTAAAGAAAGAAAACTTTCCAGCCTCTACCTCTCACTGCTCGACCGCTTCGGCACTCCACTGTCGCACTTTGGGAATGCCGACGACCAACTGGTCGGCCTGTAGCGGCACGCGCGACAGTCCCGAGTGACACGTCGCCGCCGATACCACAGCTCACTTCGACAATGCTACCGCGTTTACGGCAGTGGTTGCACTTCCACTTTGCGAATGTTGACGACACTGCCGGGATCGTGCTGTTGGAAGGCAAAGTGACCTTCGGGGAAGGTCTTGGCGAAGTCGAGGTACTCGTAGAGTTCGTTTCCATCGACCGTAATCTTGATGCGGGTCATTTCGCGACCGCGCCACACGTCGTCCCGAACTTCCAGTTCGTATGTGAACCATGTATCCGGCTTCACGTGCTGCTGGTAGACGTGACAGAATCCATAGAGTGATCCCGTCCGAATCGGATCACGGTGGGTGCTGTCGATTTGGGCCTCATAGCCATCGACAAAACCTGGTTCCGGCTTGGTGCGGAAATAGAGTCCCGAGTTGCCGCCATCGTTAATTTTGACTTCCGCGCGATAGCGGAAGTTTTTGTAGGGGCCAGTCGTGGTGACGAGCATTGAAGGCTGGCCGGTGCCGGTAATTGCACCATCTTTGACTTCCCACTTGCTGTCCTCTTTGCCAACCTTTTTCCAGCCATCGAGCGTTTTTCCGTCGAAGAGAGAAATCCATGCGGGATCATCGGCGTGGGCCAGGTTGCTGATAGAGCACAGAGCTACGACGAGAAGACAGGAAAACCAGCGGAGAGCAATCATTCCAAGGACCTTACATGAAGACGAACTTACCAACTCCGCTCACGGTCACGGAATCTGGATCAAGCACCGATTTAAGCACGATGGTCATCGAGATGGAAGCGTACCGGCAAAATGGAGCCTCTCTGCGTCGCTGAATCTCACATGCGGCGACAGCAGCCGACCATTCTCACTGGTTCGGGGCAACAGTATCATATCGAAGGCTGTGGATGGATGGCCTCACCAAGGCAGACCACGATTTCAGTCAACTGCCATTGCTGACGGTTAACCTTTCAAACGAATGGTTAGTCAACAGCGTTCTTGCCTCGCAGAAGATCGACACCACATGAGAATTCAACACAGAGTGAACGGACGGTACTTCTGGGTGTGTCGTCTCGCCATTGTCGCCGCCACTCAGTTACTCACAGTACCCGCATGGTCGCAATCCGACGAAGGGACACTTCGTGGCCATGAGGGTGCTGTGATGATGGGGTTGTTTACCCCAGACAACGGCCATGCCGTCACTGCGAGTATCGATCAGACGGCCCGGTTCTGGAGTACGTCCGACGGCGCTCTTCTGCGCACGTACAGTCAACACACCGGGCCGATTTACAGTCTGGCGGTGAGCCAGGATGGTCGGACTCTGGTGACGGGAGCCCAGGACAACACATTGCGTGTCTGGGATTTGCCACTCCCTGCAGCAATCGAAACATTGCAGGCACACCAGAAGAGTGTGAATCGAATCGTTCTGCATCCCGATGGAAACTTGCTGCTTGCGGCATCATCCGACGAAAACCTGGCACTGCATACGATTGGCTTGGCGTCAGCCGACGGAAAGCCGCAGGCACCGGTTTTGAGGAAGGGGCACAACGCCGAAGTCCTGGCACTCGATTGCAGAAACGATGCAGCGCTTTACGCGACGGCAGACGCAAATGGACGCATTATTCTCTGGAGTCCGTTTCTGGAACAGCCGCAGCAAACTCTTGTGGGGCATGCCGGGAAAGTCACTTTTTCACAGTTTGCTGGAAACAATCAGCAGTTGATGACCAGTGGTGATGACGGTTGCGTGCGGCTGTGGCAATTGAATGCCGCACCGGCACAAACCGTTTCTACTCTCGAGGCTGAGATCACCGGCCTCGCACTCGCAGGGAACCAAAGTCAGGCCGTTGCAGTTCAATCAGATGGAACCGCTCGCGTCGTCAATCTCGCCAACGGTGAGACCGTTGCAGACTATCCGAAACAACCATTCGCTCTGACCAGTGTCGCGACTGCTTCGAACAATACGTGGTCGGTACTTGCCGGTGAGAATGGGCAAGCGGTCGTCGTCAACTTCGCTGATGGAGCGCCTAGGGGAATCGTAGCCGGTCACACGGGGAGTATTTCCAATGTGGTCGCGCATCCCGATAGCGTTCGTTTCGTCACTGGTGGAGCAGACGGGACAATTCGAGTCTGGCAACAGCCGCAACCGGAAACGAAGTTCCAGGGGCATGAGACAGTCATTACGGGTTTCGCCGCCGCCTCCAATGGACAATGGTTCGCCACAATTTCGGGTGATAAGACAACGCGAATTTGGGCCGCGAACGGCACGGCAGCTCGACAGTTGGGAAACCATGAACAACCATTAACCGCAATCGGATTGCGTGATGACGACGCCCTCCTCGCGACCGGTGATGCATCGGGCCATGTGTGGGCGTGGAATCCCGCTGATGGTTCCGCCCAGGGTTTAGTTCAATCGCATGCAGGTGCGGTAAATGCAGTCACATTTTCGGCAGACCGCACACTGCTGCTCACGGCCGGTGTTGACCACAAAGTTCACGCCTGGAAACTCCCTCTTCCATCGCAGAAGCCCGCAGAAGGAGAGGAGGCGGTTCAGCCAGCTTGGACATTCACTGCCAACAATGGAGAGGCAATTACCAAACTCATTCGTCTCCCGGGAGACGCAGGCTACGTTGGCTTGCCAGAGAATGGTACACGACTGCTGAGAATCGCCGTCGATGGGACTGAGAAACCATCCCTTGCTTCAGCTCGCCCCGTCAAACTGCTGACGGCATCCGGCGATGGCAATTTGTTGGCCGGTGTCGACGATCAGGGAAAAGTCCAGCTTTGGAATTCACAGGGGGAAACTATTCAATCTGTGCAGATCAGGCCGGGAATCAAGTCTGCGACGCTGAACAAGGACGGAACCGAACTGGCCGTCACCGATGGACAGGCACACGTGCTGCTGTACGACTTAAAGACCGGTGTCATTCGGGAAGAACTCATCACGTCCCTGCCATTGGCACGTGTCGCTTATCTTGGAGCAGACTCGCGTAGTTTCGCAGCAGCGGGAACCGGTGCTGAAGGTGTGGTCGTTCACGGCGCCCTGCAAGCTCTGTATGCCGATCCTCTCACCGCTGAAAACAACTCGGTGCCTGCCCGGCCTGTGAACGCAGTTGCCATCACACCCGATCAACAGTTTGTTTTAGCCGCCCGTAGTCAGGGCAATGTCGAACAGCGAAATCTCACAGACGGCACGCCGATTCGGGAGTTTGAGGCTGCAAAGGAAGAAATTGGAGCGATTTCCATTTCACCAAATGGACAAATGCTGGCAGGAATTGCCGCCGCTGGCAGTCTGCGCATCTGGCAATTGGGCGATGGGCAACTCGTTCGCGTCATTCCAATTGTCGGTGATGCACTTGATGTCGCTATTTCTCCCGACAACACCCGTGTCGTGACATCGCACAAAGATGGAAATGTCCGTGTCTGGGAAGTCAGTAGTGGTCTGCTGCTGGAAACGCTGACAAATCACACTGGTCCAGTCGAGAACGTCTTCTTTCTGAATGACGGACGAACGCTCATTACAGGTTCACGGGACAAAACCATCCAGCGTGCTCAGACGTCAAACATCCGAACCATTCAAGTCAGCCCGCAATCGCTCGCGGGGTTTACCCTCTATAACGGCGGTGCTCAAATCATTGCCGCAACTGCTGAGGGTGCGGTTCAAATGGTTGATGTGAATTCCGGGAACGTTTCGCGGGAGTTTCGTGTTCCCGTCGCGAGTGAGGTGGCACCGGTCGGACAACAGAATCCTGCCTCCACTGAAAACGTCGAACCACAGTTCGTTCCAATTCAACCAACAGCAGTCGCGTCTCGAAGCGACAATCAGCGAATTGCCGCTGGCACGGAGTCAGGCCGCGTTTACATCTGGAATGTCAACAACGGAGACTCCGTGCTCGCTGAATTCCTGGCTGATGCAGCCATTTCCTCGCTGGCGTTCAGTTCGGACAATCAAAAACTCGCTGCGGCGACAGTCAGAGGGCAAGTGCAAATCTTTGGGCCATCCATTCCCGGCACGCAGCCGCAGCAGGAATGGATGTTGCATCAGGTCGTCGAGACGAACGGTCCCGTCACCGACCTGCGGTTCGCTTCAGACAGCCGGAGTCTCTGGTCTGCAAGTGCCGATGGTCAAATTCGTCGCTGGGCTTATGCGGCACCCGGGCAAACGCGGCAGTTCAACCATGGCGGCCCGGTGTATGGCGTCGCGGTCACGCATGAAGGGAAATACGTTGTCTCCTGCAGTGCCGACCAAACCGTCCGCGTGTGGGATACAACAACTGGCCAGCAGCGTTTTCAGCTCAACGGACATCAGGGACCGGTTCACGCCGTGGTCTTAAACAGCGATGAAACCCTGGCCGTTTCGTCAGGAGCCGACGGAACTCTGCGGCTCTGGGATATCGTGGGGGGACGTCAAATCAAAGAATTGATTCGCTACGACTCGACGATGTATTCCATTGCTATTCATCCCCAGGGCAACCTCGTGGCTGCCGCAGGAGCTGACCGGAAAGTGCATCTGCTAGACCTCATTACAGGGGCCGAGCAACGCGTCATGGAAGGTCATTCCGACTACGTCCACAGTGTTCAGTTCAGCCCCGATGGAAGCCGCCTGTTGTCATTCGGTTACGCGGGCTTTTTGAAAATCTGGAACACAGCCGATGGTCGTCTGTTGCACGAGTCTCGACACGGTTCGGTCGGCAACTTTGCCAGTTATTCGCCAGACGGAAAGCGAATTCTGCTCAGCAACGGAGACGGACTTTCACGAATCATTGACTCCCCGTAACGGAAACGTTGAGCCATCTGCTCTCCCACCTCAAGGCGTGGGAATCAACACGTCAAATTCCGCCGCCTTTTGCATCAGTGATCTTGCATGTGTTGTGTCGCGACGCGAGAATTGGTGAGATAATCTTCCCGCCAAGCTCGCAACTCTCGTCGAGTTGTAACCTGCCCAATTAAAGTGAATCCCCATGAAGCGACTTGTGAGTTTCTGCGCAATCGTGACAGCCTTCCTCCTGTTTGGGGTCACGGTGGGCTCTGCGGCCGAGTTTCCTGGCCTGGGCCGCACGGGAGATCTGGTTCGCATCGAATTCGAATCGATTGGACTTCCGAAGTTGTCGGGGAATGGAGCCAGAAAGCAACTGGTTGTGACTGGCGTTTATTCCAGTGGCCAACGCCATGACCTCACCCACGACGTGCAATACAGCGTTAACGAGCAACAAGTAATTGCGGTGGATGCCGAAGGCTTGGTGCGCCCACTGACCGATGGAGAAGCAACCATTACCGCCCGGGCGGCAAGTGGTCAGACAGCCACAACGAAACTGACGACAGAGAAAATCCAGGAAGAGCTGCCGGTCAACTTCGAAAATGAAATTGTACCGGTGCTCACCAAACTCGGCTGCAATTCGGGAGGATGTCACGGCAAAGCCGACGGCCAAAACGGGTTCAAACTTTCGCTGCTGGGGTTCTACCCCAAGGACGACTATGAGTATCTGGTCTACGAGGACCGCGGGCGCCGCGTTTTCCCGGCAGATCCTGATTACAGTCTACTGCTGCAAAAGCCAGCGAATGTTCTCCCGCACGGTGGTGGTCGGCGCATGACGCCCGATTCGTACGAGTGGAGTCTGTTCACGCGCTGGATTCGTCAGGGCATGCCGTACGGATCGGATGAGGATCCAAAACTGGAGCGTATTGAAGTTGTGCCTCCCGTCCAGGAAATGAACTTTAATTCGCGGCAACAACTGGCAGTGACGGCTTTCTACTCCGATGGTTCGACCCGAGACGTCACACGACTGGCGGCCTATGAAGCAAACCACAGTGAAATGGCAATTTCCAATTCCACTGGTCGCATTACCGTGGAAAACGTACCGGGTGAAGTTGCGTTCATGGTGCGGTTTGGCGGTCAGGTCACAGTGTTTCGTGCCGTCATTCCTCAAGGACTGCCAGTTCCCACAACGCCGCATGTGAAGAACTTCATCGACGAACAGGTCTTCGCCAAACTGCGTCAACTCGGCATCCCGCCCGCCCCGCTCTGTGATGACGCCACATTCATTCGCCGCGTGTCGATCGACATTGCTGGTCGTATCCCCACGGCTGAAGAAGTGGAACAGTTCGTCGTCGACGCGAATCCACAAAAGCGTGATGTACTCATTGACCGCCTGCTCGATTCACCGGAATACGCAGATTACTTCGCCAATAAATGGTCCTCGGTGCTGCGTAACAAACGCCGGAATGGAAACGACATCCCTTACACTTACCGCTTTCACGGATGGATTCGTAACTCGCTCGCCGAAAACGTTCCCTACGATCAATTCGTCCGCGGCGTGCTGACCGCCACGGGCGATGCCGAGTCGTATCCGCCTTCGGCGTGGTACCGGGAGGTCAACAGTTCGACAGCCCAAATGGAAGACGTGGCCCAACTGTTCCTCGGCATGCGGCTTGCCTGTGCCAAGTGTCACCACCATCCCTTTGAACGGTGGAGCCAGCAGGACTACTACGGATTCGAGGCGTTCTTTACCCAGGTCGGCCTGAAGAACAGCAAGTACAACCAGCAGACAAATCTGCCGGACATGGTTTACCTGAAGGGGACGGCCCCCCAATCGAAAAATCCGCGGACAGGACTGGATGTCAAACCAACAGGTCTCGGCGGTGAGCCCCTGGACATTTCCCCTTACGAGGACGCACGGCATTACCTGGTGGACTGGATGGTCGCCCCGGAAAACCCCTTCTTCGCCAAGGCGCTGACCAATCGCTACTGGAAGCACTTCTTCGGACGCGGCATTGTCGATCCGGAAGATGACTTACGCGTGACGAATCCGCCATCGAATCCCGAACTGCTGGATGCACTGTCCCGACACTTTCTGGAGCACAAGTTCGATCTCAAAGATTTGGTGCGAACTATTTGCAGGTCAAGCACCTACCAGCTCAGCTCTGAGCCGAGTGAAGGGAATATCAACGACCAACAGAACTTTTCTCGCTGCTATCCCAGACGCATGCCTGCTGAAGTGTTGTACGACGCCGTCAACTCGGTCGCTCAAACACCTTCGAATTTCGGCGGAATTCCACAGGGGACCACCGCAGTCCAGTTGCCAGACAATGGATTCAACAACTACTTCCTGCAGGTTTTCGGCAAGCCGGAAGCGGAGAGTGCCTGCGAATGTGAACGCTCGGCGGAAGCCAATTTGTCGCAGTCGCTGCACCTGTTGAATTCGGGCGATATTCAAGGCCGGCTGCAAAACGGCAATGGACGAGCTGCGACATTCGCTCGTGACACGGAACAGGTCATCGACGCCAAAATTCGCAAACTTTACCTCGCCGCATTCAATCGTGAACCGACGCCTGAAGAAACAGCGTTTCTCGCTTCGCGCATCAGTGAGTATTCGAATCCACAGCAGGCCTGGGAAGACGCCATCTGGGCGATCATGAATGCCAAGGAATTCCAGTTCGTGCACTAAGAAATAGGATGCACGTTCGTTGTGAATTCCGCTTTACCTACCTGACTCGACAACCATGGACGTAAACCATTTGAAATCGTGCCAAATCGGGCCGAAACGTATCTCTGGTCAGTGGTCTCGGCAGCGACTGATTGTGGCCGTACTTTTTCTCGCCACCGCCTGTGATGTGGGATTGGCGCAGTTGCCAGCGACTCGACTCGAAGGACTCTTCCCCGCAGGGGCGGCCCCGAATTCGACTGTCGAAGTTACGATTGCCGGAACCGACCTCGATGATGTCGACCGGCTCTTGTTTTCGCATCCCGGCTTCAAAGCCGAACGCAAAGTGGCCGAGGAGACGCCATTCGATGAAGGCGCCCAGCCCATTGACAATGTGTTTCTCCTGACAGTCGCGGCCGACGTGCCCGTCGGTAATTACGAAATCCGTTGTCAGGGAAGGTACGGCCTGTCGAATCCCCGAACGTTTGTGGTCTCGTCGTTACCAGAAATTGTTGAGGCCGAGCCAAACGGCGAAAACAATTTGCCGCAGTGGATGGAAGTGGACGATGGCGGTGGTGGCAAAACCCGAACGAATCCGGCAACGGAAATTACGATTCCGAGCGCGGTGAATGGCCAATCATCAAACGGGGCCGACGTCGACTGGTTCCGGTTTCAAGGGGCGCAAGGCGAACGTCTCATTGTCGATGGTTTCGCACGCCGCATCGACTCCCAAATGGACCTGGTTCTCTCCCTGTATGATGCCACAGGGCGACTGCTTGGCGAGAGCCGAGCGTACCAGTCAGGTGATCCACTCCTCGATGTTTCGCTGCCCGCGAATGGTGAGTATTTCCTGAAAGCCCATGATGCCCTGTATCGTCAGGGGGCGGGTTACTTTTATCGCTTGCACATGGGGAGTTTTGCGCACATTGATTTCGTCTTTCCGCCCGCAGGACTGCCGGGAACCAACGACGAATACACCATTTATGGTCGCAATTTGCCCGGTGGACAAAACAGCGGGTTTTCCATCGATGGCAAGCCACTCCAGCAAGTGAAGGCCCCTATTGCAATTCCGGGTGACGTCGCCAACCGGCTGGAATTCTCATCCCGACTGGACCCGCATCTGGGCGGGGTGGATGGCATTGAGCAGCGTGTCGTCAATGGAGCTTACAAGTCAAATCCCATCCTCATCACCAAGGCGACGGCGCCTCCCGTCCTTGAACAGCCGAACAATGACACCTCGAAATCCCCGCAGCAGCTCATGCTCCCATGCGAAGTCGCCGGGCAGTTTTATCCACAGCGCGATATCGACTGGTACCAGTTCGAAGCAAAACAGGGGGAGGTCTGGTCGATTGACGTTTACTCAGAACGATTGGGGCTCCCGACCGACCCGGCGTTTCTTCTGCAACGCATCACCCTGACGGAAGCGGCGGAGCAGCAGGTCAGCAACGTCGTGTTCCTGGATGATGTTCAGGAACAGAACTTCAACAACATGTCCGGGCGACACGAATTCGACATGCGTACAACCGACCCGTCTTACATGTTTACCGTGCCAGCCGATGGAACCTATCGCCTCATGCTCAAAGATGGTGCCAGTTCGGTCAAATCCGATCCGCGACTTGTGTATCGCCTGGCGATTCGTAAACCCACTCACGACTTCCGAGTGGTTGCCGTTCCCGGTGATTCCACTGGTTCGCTCATGTTGCGGAAAGGTGGCCGCGACGTCGTGCGGGTCTTCGTTGACCGTCAGGATGGCTTCGACGGTGAGATTCGCGTCAGCGCCACAGGTCTGCCCGGCGGTGTTACGACGGAGGAAATTATCATTGGTCCGGCCAACCGCATGGGAACACTCATTCTCACTGCCGCAGCAGACGCGCCAGCATCCATTGGGACGCTCAATGTCCTGGCGAAGGCTGTCGTCGAGGGGCAAGAAATCACCCGACCGGCGCGTTACGGAACCGCGTTGGTTCCGTTTCAGTTCAATCAACCCAACGCGAACATTCCCAGTGTTCCAGGCAGGCTTGTGAGTCGCATTCAGGTTTGCGTGTCCGACTCCGAGCCCGCTCCGCAGGTTCTGACAATTGGTGACGGCAAGGTCATCGAAACCAGTCGCGGTGGTGTGGTCAAAATCCCTTATCAGGTCGCTCGTCAGGAAGGAACCGCCGGCAATTTGTTGGGGTTCCCCATCGATTTCCCACCACAAACAAACGCTCAGCAGGTGAACATTGGTGGAAACGAAAAAGGAGAATTCGAATTGCGGTTCGCGGCCAACACTCCGCCTGGAACTTATTCCTTCTACCTTGCCGGGTTTAATCAGGGAATGCAGTACAAACGCAATCCGGAGTTAGCGGCGAAGGCCAAAGAACGTCAGGAACGTATTGGGAAAATTCTGACCGACGCACAACAGGCCACGCAGCAGGCACAGCAACTGACTCAGCAGCGGCAGAACGAATTGAATCAGGCCAACACGGCATTGAGTCAGGCTAACACGCAAAAGCAACAGGCCGATCAGGCAGCAACCAATGCAGCCAACGCCCTGAAACAGGCGGAAGACGCTCTGAAGCAGAAGCAAGATGCTGCCGCGGCGAATCCCTCTGATGAGGCATTGAAAACGCAGGTTACACAGGCTGTCACAGCCCGTGATGACGCAGCCAAAAAGCAGAAAGAGGCGGAGACTCTGGCCGCTGGGGCCACCAAGAAACAGCAGGAAGCGACCGAAGCACAAACGGCAGCGACCGAGGCGAAGACCAAGGCCGACATGGAGTTTCAGGCAGCTCAGCAGTTTCAGCAAAGGGCCCAGCAGGAAAAGCAGCGGGCCGACCAATTCGCAAATCAAAAGCAGAACGAAGCCAACCCACGCGGATTCAATGTACACATCCCTTCAAATTCCGTGACTCTTCGCATTGCCGAATTCCCCATCAAAGTCGATGCCCTGTCCGAAGCCGTCTCCGTGAAGCAGGGAGAGAAGGCCGAAGTCGTGGTAAAAGTTTCTCGGCTGTATGAATTCACCGGAGCGGTCAATGTGCAGACTCAACTTCCCGGCGGAGTCGGCGGAGTCTCGATTCAAAATGTCGCTATCCCGGACAATCAACCCGAGGCAAAGTATGAACTCAGTGCTGCAGCGAATGCGACCGTGGGTGAGCACGCCTGCACCGTCCGGCTGCAAATGAATTTTAACGGGCAGAATCTGGTTCTGGAGCGGCCTCTGAAACTTCAGGTCATTGAAGTGAAGCCAGCCGAGTAGGACCCGATGAAAACTCAGGAGTCATGTTGTATGTGTCGGAATGTGTCGATGCGGAAACTTCTTTCACGTTGGTGTGCTTGCCTCGCAGTCGTCGCGTTCGCACTCAGTGGGCAATTCTCCTTCGCCGAACCCATACCGGTTGCCCAAATTCAGCGGAACGACCAGGTTTCGTTTGAAAAGGAAATCTTTCCCATCCTGCAGAGGAACTGCCTCGCCTGCCATTCCGCGAGTGAGAAGCAGGGAGATATTGTACTGGAATCTCCGCAGGGAATTCTCAAAGGAGGAGACAACGGACCAGCGGCGATTCCAGGACGCGGTGCCGACAGCCTGATTGTGAAACTTGCAGCGCATCAGTCCAATCCCGTCATGCCCCCGGACGGCAATGACGTGGCCGCCAAAAACCTCTCGTCCAATGAATTGGGACTACTGAAGCTCTGGATTGATCAGGGTGCCAAGGGAGCCGATGCTGTTGCATCGCTCTCCCCGAAAAACTGGCAACCACTCCCGCCGGGCAATCATCCCGTTCAGGCACTCGCCCTAACCGAAGATGGACAATTCATTGCCGCCGGACGGGCCAATCAAATCTTTCTGTATCATGTACCGACAGGCTCAATCGTCACGCGTTTGTCTGATCCAGCGCTCAATCAGTTCATTGCGAAACCAACCGGGGCAGCAGCATCTGAGTTTACAGGCATTGCTCATCGCGACTTGGTCCAATCGCTGACGTTCAATGCCGACGGTGACCTGCTCGCATCAGGCAGTTTTCGCGAAGTTAAACTCTGGCGACGCCCGCGCGATGTCACGAAGTACACACTCGATTTAGGTGAGGGCGGAACCGCAATTGCCGTCAGTCCCGATAAGGCCTGGCTGGCAATCGCTACGGCCGAGAACAAAGTCCGACTCTACAGCGCCGCCGATGGGAAGCCAGGACCAGTTCTCGAAGGTCACACAGGTTCGATTACGTCGCTACGATTTGCTCCGGACGGAACAAGACTTCTGTCGGGTTCGCAGGACCAAACAGTGCGATTGTGGGATGCACAATCTGGTACCGCGGTGGCCGTGGTTGATACTCCCGCACCAGTCAACGCCATTGAACTGGTCAACGTCGACAATCCGACGGAACAGCAGCCACATCCCGCCCAGTGGCTTGTGACCGGACATGCCGACAACATGATTCGCGTGTGGGAACTTCCTGCAAACAGTTCGCCATCTCATATTGCCGGCGCAGAGAAACTATTGTTGGCAACCACCACGCGAGACGCCTCCCTCATGGCGAGTGTCTCGGAGCAGGGAAATGTCCGCGTTGTTACGCTGCGTGCGTCCGCAGGCCAGCCCGCCGGACATGAAATCGCGACGTGGCAAATCAGCGATGGTGTCACAGCAGCAACCTTTGCACGATTGCCGGAAATCGCCAATCCCCAGGCCGACACTACGGCCCAAACGCACGTCTTGGTGACGGGAAATTCCAACGGACTCATTCGGGTCTGGTCCCTGCCTGACCACAAACTCCTCCGGGAATTCCGAAGTGAGGCCTCACCAGTGACGGCACTGAGCACCTCACATGACGGGCGGCTGCTGACCTCCGGTCTGGAGACCGGTGGACTCACGCAATGGGATATGGCTGCCGTATTGCAGAGTTCCGGGGACGACAAAGCCTCAACGAATTCCCCAGTGATTGCCCATACTCTGAGTCCCTCGAGGAAGTTGCTCGCAGTCGCGGGAACACATCAGGGGCAACCTGCTGTGTTCGTTCAGAACACGGAAAACAAGCAACTGGTCGCCACGTTGACCGGTCATTCCGGTCTCATCCGTACGCTCGCGTTTAGTAAGAATGAAACACAACTTCTTAGCGGCAGTGACGACAAGTCAGTACGTATCTGGAATCTTCAGGCCCCGTCAGAGGCTCCAAAGACAGTGGCCGAATTGCCAGCAGCAGTGACGGCCGTCGGTGCGAATGACGATGTCTCTCAGGTGCTGGTGGGCTTCGCCGATAATGCACTGCGGTTGTATAACGCAAACGCCGATTCTCCCGAGACGCTCATCATCAAGGAGTTCAGTGGCAACGCCGGGCCCGTTATCGCGGTGGGGACATTCGGCGGACAGTTCTACTCAGTTTCAGCGGACAAGAGTGTGCGGTTCTGGAATCCCGCTGATGGTGCGCAGACGCGAGCTTTCAATTTGCCGACGGCTATTACCGCATTCGCCCAATCGAGTGATGGTCAGCGGCTCGTGTTTGCCGGAGATGATCGCCAAATTCGAGTCATTCAAACCGACAACGGCAACACGCTGCAAACACTCAACGGATTTGCTCAACCAATCACAAGCGTCAGTCTCTCCGCCGACGGACAACAACTGGCCGCAGTTACGAACAACGGCGAGTTATCCGACTGGAATGTGCCCGGACAACACGTGTTGGAAGTGTTGCCAACTGCTGATTTGGCGTTGGCGCAGCTCACACAGGCAGGGGCACCGCTCGCCACGGTAAGTCGCCAGGGGCAATTGGATTCCTGGACGATGGTTTTCCAAAGGCGTTTTGACGGAATCGCCCAGCCCATTACGGCACTCGAATATCATCCCAACGGGCAAGTGCTCTTCACGACCGCGGCTGACGGTTCCTTCCGGGGTTACAATACTCAGAATGCCCAACAGACATTTGCCACGAGCCATGGCGCGAAAGTGCTCGATTTGGGGATTTCCTCCGATGGAAATATCCTCGCAACCGCCGGTGAGAATTCCCAGGTACGCCTGTGGAACAGTTCCGGCGGCGGTGTAGCCGTTCAGCAAATCAGCGGGTTACCGGGACCGGCAACCCGCGTGGCCTTCTCAGCTGACAATTCGAAAGTCATTGTCGCCACGGGCGGCGAGCATCCTGTTTCCCGGCTGTACGATTTTCAGTCCGGTCAGTTCCTCGAACAATTCGACGGGGGGGATGGTCCAGTTATCAATGTCGAAGCAGCTCCGCTACGGCCCGACGTTCCGCCAACTGGGCAGAAGGCAGCGATCCTGGTCGCTTCAATTACGGGAACAAAGTCCTGGGAGCCATCCTACCTGAGAACGGTTCCCGGTCATGGTGGACCAGTGAACGCGCTGGCCGCCATTCCCGAGAATCCAAAGCAGGTCTTCGCGGGAAGTACCGACACGACAATTCGTCGATGGAACCTGGAATCGGGCCAGGCGATGCAGCAGTTCAATCATGGTGGACCGGTCAACTCGATTGCCGTCCGACCTGATGGACAGCGGCTTGCATCGGCCAGTGAGAATCACACAGCGAAGTTGTTCAATGTCAATGGGCAACAAATCGCGGAAATGCGCGGCGACGTGCGGCGACGCATTGCTCAGACGCGCGCACAACAACAGCTCACGGCATCCAATGCTCGATTGAACGCTGCTAAGCAACTGCTGCAACAGGCAGAACAGGATTTGCCGACACGTACGAACGCGGAGAAAACTCTGGCCGACAACCTTGCCAAGGCGAACGAGGAAGTCACGAAGAACGAGGCCGCGCTCGAGAAGGCGCGTCAGGAAAAGCTTGTCGCGGAAAAAGCGGCACTGGACGCGACCTCGAAGGCTAAGGAGGCATTGGCCGAAAAGGAAACGGCTGAATTGGCTGCCCGCGCAGCCACAGCCGCCATGCAACTCGCACAAACAACAATGCAGCGGCTGCAGCAGGCATCCAACATCGCTCCGGCGAATGAAGAACTCAAGACGCTCCTCGCCAAGGCCATGGAAGAATTGACTCGGTGTCAGCAGGAATCACAGACGGCCACAGCCGCAGTCCAGGCGCCGACCCAAAAGGCACAGGAAATGGCGACGTTGGCCAACACCGCCGCTCAGACGGTTACTGGAACTCAGAAACCATTTACCGATGCTCTCACCGCACTGAAGATGTCGCTTGCCAATCAGAATCTGCTGGCTCAACAGCACGTTCTCGCTGCCCAGGAACTCAAGGTGGCTCAGGACCTTGTCCCGACCCGTAAAGAGCTGGTTACACAGGCTGAAGCCATGCAAGTTCAGGCACAGGAAGCGGTCAATACAGCCAACACTGCTGCTCAGGAGGCCGACCTCGCAATCCGGTCAGTGACCTTCTCGCCCGATGGAGCGACTCTACTCACGGCCGGCGAATTTGCCAGCGCCCATTTGTGGGATGCGGAAACCGGTACCGCGCTGACGGCATTTGCAGCGCACACAGCGCCACTTCAGGCAGCCGCATTCACCGAGGAAGGAATGTTCGTTTCAATTTCAGCCGACAAAACAGCCCGACTCTGGGAAGTGAGCCCCGGCTGGACACTCGAACGAACCATTGGCAGCGTGGATGATTCCCAAACGATTTCGCACCGCGTCACGTCTGTTGACTTCAATGCCGATGCGTCGCGTCTGCTGTTTGCGGGCGGTGTTCCGTCAAGGAATGGGGAACTGCAGGTGTACGACATTGCTGACGGCAAGGTCCTGCTGTCATTGCCTCAGGCCCATGACGACGTCATCTATTCCGCTCGTTTCTCACCGGACGGACGCCACATTGCTTCGGGCGGTGCCGACAAGTATTTGCGCACGTTCGACATCGAAAGTGGCCAGCAACTCCACCGGTTCGAAGGGCACACGAACTACGTGCTGGGTGTCGACTGGAAAGGGAATGGCCAGTTGATTGTCTCCGCCGGAGCAGATAACACAGTGAAAGTTTGGGAGGCCGAAAGTGCCGACCAGCAACGAACCATTGAAAACCAGTTTGCGCGTCACGTCACGTCGGTTCAATACATTGGAGAGACGGACAGTATTGTGACAAGTTGTGGCGACAAGTTGGTCCGGTTCCACAATGCTTCGAACGGCGGGCTGGAACGCAACTTCGGTGACATTCAGGTCTGGCCGCATTGTGTTGCCTGCACACCAGATCGAAGTATTGTCGCGGCAGGCGACGCCTCTGGGACAATTACAATCTGGAATGGTCAGAACGGGCAACTGCTTCGCAAGATGGAAACGCCATCGGCCGAGCCATCACCTTAATCGCAAAGCGATTCGCACAACGTCACAAAAGCAGAAAGGCCACTGACGAATCAGTGGCCTTTCTCGATTGAACTTCAGATTGTTGAAGCAACTCCTAAACGAGTTCCTCGATGGGCTTTCCGGTTTCGATCATATAAGTCGGTCGTCCCGACTGATTCGTGAACTGAGCCCGCTGATCGATATTCAGTACCTGGAAAATTGTCGCCATCAAATCTTGCGGCGTAATGGGTGTTGTCTTGGGAACGTCGACTTTTTCTGCGGACTCACCAACGACCTGTCCCATCTGAAGACCACCACCGGCCAGGGCGAGTGTGCTGAGTGGTGCCCAGTGGTCGCGTCCGGCGCCTCCGTTGATTTTCGGAGTCCGACCAAATTCACCACTAATGACCAGCAGGACGTTGTCCAACTGTCCGCGTTGATCCAAGTCCTCAACCAGAGCAGCAACCGCCCGGTCCACCTCGGGGCCGCGGCGATCCATTTCCTGTTTGATGTTGCCGTGCATGTCCCAACCACCGTAGTTCAGGGTGACAAATCCCACCCCGGACTCGCAGAGCCGTCGAGCCTGCAGCAACTGTTGTCCCAACCCTGGGCCGTAGCGATCAACAACGCGTGGATCTTCGTACTTCAAATCGAATGACTGTTGAGCACGGCTGAGAATTAAGTCGAAGGCCTGCTGGTCAAATGAATCGAGTCCTTCCATGAGGCCAGATCGATCAATTTCGCGGCGTACATTGTCAATTCCGCTCAACATTTCGCGGCGGTTGTCGAGCCGTGTGCGGTCAACCGTCAACGCCATGTTTCGGCGTGCTTCTCCCCCTGGATCAAACGGTCCAAACGCCGTTCCCAAAAACGCGGGACCATCAGCGTAAATTCCGCCGAGTCGCACATAGGTCGGCAGTCCCGTGGTTGGATGGTTCGTTCCCCGAACGCGTGAAACAATCGACCCCAAGAACGGTCGGTTTGCCACAGCGCCATTGTCTGCCAGCCGGTTGTCGTAGCCGGTCATGACGTAATGTGTTCCGCCAGAGTGACCGCTGTTGGTGTGTGCGAATGAACGCACAAAGGCCATCCGGTCAGCAACCTGGGCCATGCGTTCGAAGTTACCGCCGAGGGTAACTCCGGGGAGTACCGTCTGGACTTCGCCTGTAACGCTTCGGTATTCCGAAGGGGCCGTCATTTTGGGGTCGAATGTTTCGACCTGAGTTGGGCCGCCACTCAGCCACAGCCAAATGACGGACTTGTCCGCCGTTGGTCCCAGTTCACCAGCGGCAGCCTGCTGCCGCAGCAAGTCGGATGTGGTGAGTCCTGCAACTCCCGCACCGAGGCCGAGACCTCCCACCCGCATGAAATCCCGTCGAGAGAGCCCTTCACAATTTGACCGCCGCGGTCCGCACAGAAAGTCAATCATAGCACAAACTCCAGGAACGTTGGGGAAGCACTCTCTACCTGATATCGGCAAAAGTTGATCTATGATATTTGATTCTTTCCGCTTCGCAAGCTGAGTTTGCCCTAAGGAGGCACTTCAGAGGCGGTGAATCGGGAAGAGATTTCACGACAAAAACGCTCCTCAAGGGCCATTCGGTCGAGTCTTGGGGACAACCAGAGGAATTAATCTCCCTCAGTGTGATCCAACCCATGTCATTCTGCATCGCTCGAGGTATCTTTGATTGAGTGGGATGCGTTCGAATTCATCGGCTGTCCATGACGATGTTGTCTGAGCTACGGAGAATTGCAGTGATGTCGTGTCGATTGATGTCAGCGGTTGTTGTGCTATTTGGACTTGCCAGTCCGGCATTTGGATTCGAAGTCACTGCAACCATTCGGAAAATTGATCCTGAAAAACGCGTCGCCAACGTGTTTGCAAATGGACAGGAACGAACGGTCAAAATTGCGATGGATGCCAAGTTTCTTGATGAAGCTGGGGAGAATCTCAAGGATGGACTGAGTGCTCCCGAATTCAAAGCTGGGACCACCGTGACGTTGACTGTGGAACGAAACGGGAATGTTCCCGAAATTGTTTCCATTCGCCTGGGAGGACGAACGAACCCGTCTCGCCCGATGCGTGCTTCGGTGGGGAAGCCCTCAGTTGGATTCAAGCCGCTCACGGAAATGACATTGCAGGATCGTTACAAAGGCGAAGATGGTGGTCTCTACGGTCAAGGGAACAATGAGCCTCCAGCGGAGTTGGCAGCGACCGCGAAATGCGTCGCAGCCACAATTCAGCCGCTGGATGCGAATGGCAAACCGGCGGAGAATGGAAAGATTGGACTCGTCTCCATCAGTATGTCGAATGCGACGCAGGAGTTTTCGCGGTTCAAACAACTGGCCGATGCCGACCCGGAAAAATCATCCCGCGTAGCTGTCGTCGATTGCGCTCAAGGCGGACAAACCATGGCCCGCTGGGCAGACGCCAGGGCAGCCTGCTGGTCGGAAGCCGAGCGCCGACTGTCAGCGGCTGGAGTTGCTCGCGAGCAGATTCAGGTGGCGTGGGTCAAACTCGCCAATGCGGGACCAAGCGGAGAACTGCAGGTCCACGGCAAACAACTCGAACAAGACACGCGAACCGTGTTGGCCAATCTGGTCAAGTTCTTTCCCAATTTGAAAGTTGCTTATTTGGGGAGTCGAATTTACGGCGGCTACGCAGATGGACAACTCAATCCGGAGCCGTATGCGTATGAAGGGGCGTTTGTCGTCCGCTGGCTTATTCAAAACCAGTCAAAAGGTGATATGGATTTGAATTTCAATCCGCAGCAAGGCCCCGTCCACGCACCGCTGCTTTTGTGGGGCCCGTACTTCTGGGGCGACGGGACAACTCCCCGTAAGAGTGACGGCCTCATCTGGGAGCGGAGCGATTTCGTGAACGACGGCACGCATCCCAGCGACTCCGGACGACAGAAAGTTGCTGCGCAATTGTTGGATTTCTTTAAGCAGGACGCGCACGCACGAACGTGGTTTGTTGAGAAATGACAACGACAAGTAACCGTGGCTGTTAGCAGGATGCCGTGTGACTTCACTATCGCTGATAAATGGGCAGGTAGCCGTAGTCGATAGCCAGGGCCAGGACAGCGAGACTCGTCGAGTAGATTCTTCCAGCGCCTCGTTCGCTACCGTGGGTGGGGGTCCAGCCGCCGTCCGCGTCTTGGATGGGAAGCAACGTCTCAATGAGATGCCGACGATTATTGTCGGCGAAGTCGCCACCCATTTTGTACATCCCAACGCCGGTGTAGTAGACGCCGTAGTAGAAGTAGCTGTCGCGTTCGCGGAGAGGATTGGCCAGTAGCCAGTTTGCGCCACCCATTGCTTCCTCGGTGTGATGGGCTCCACACACTTCCAGGCACGTAATGCCCGTACCAGTCAGTGTCGGGGTTGGTCCGTTGCCCGGTTGGTAACCGAATCCGCGATTTTCCCGCACGCCGCAGGCCTTCACATATCCCACGGCACCGTCGATCGCGTCGGCCGGGACGTCGCAGCCAATGTCTTTCGCGGCACGCAGCGCCATGACCTGCCAGCCGGTGACGCTCAAGTCACTGTCGCGGCTGTCAATTTGATAACGCCACCCGCCCTGGTGGCGGTCGTTCTTGTCGTATGCCTGGCTTTGGAGAATGAGTCGAATGGCTCGTTCCAGCGCGCGACGCACCACGGGCGCATCGGAGTCCGGCATCATGCCGCACACTTCGGCGAGCATAAGGGTGCATATGCCGTGGCTGTACATGGGGCCGTGCGTCCTTTGGGAATTGATGAGCATGCCGTTCTGTTCCTGCAGCGACACCACCCACATGACCGCCCTGGTAATTTGGTCGCCATAAGGCCCCTCGCCAGGAACGTGTCCTGCCGCCATGAATGACATGACCGCGAGCGAAGTAATGGCGGTCGAATCACCCCAGCTGTCGGTGCGCCAACTGCCATTGGGCTGCTGCTGCGAGGCCAGAAACTCAAGGGAGCGGGCAATCGACGCATCAACGGCCTGCTCGTTGATTTGCTGAGCAGACGCAGGCGCAGCGCAAATGCTGCCGAGACACAGCAACAACACGGCAAGAAACACAAAACGCGGCCAGTTCTTCAGGCTAGTGCGGCTGGTCATCATACAACTGTCCAATTTCTTCCGGGGCAATTCCCAAAACCTGCATTTCCCCATTCAACAATTCGTTATTCGCTGACTGCTGGATGAGTTGACGAATCAGTTTGCCGCGGGTTGAAAGCAGCAACACCCGTCGATTCTTATCTCGCAATTCCACCAAACTGTCCAGTACAGGTTGCGGATTCGAGTTGGTTGTCGACTCGACAACGGCAAATAAATCGAGCATTTGCTCTGTCTGACCATCTCCGATTTCGCCGAGCCAATCCAGCGTTTTCTTTCCGACCAACCGCACATTGAGCGAAGTTTCGCGGCTGTTTCGCTGCTGATCGAGGCATAATGTGGCCGCAAACCGGAGCAAGAGTTCGACATTCGCCTCGTTCAGCTTTGGATCTTGCCAGACGTCGACAATCACCAGCAAATGCCGGTCGCGGCTTTCACGGTACTCCTTCACCATGAGTTCATTCATGCGGGCCGAAGTTCGCCAGTGAATGAGCCGGGTGTCGTCGCCGGGGCGATACTCCCGCGTGCTGTGCATTTCGTCGTTGAACGGACCAGATTGTGGCTGAACGTACGTAACAAGTTCAGACGCATGTGTAATGCGACTGCGCCAACTGGGAAGCATGTGGCCAATTCGAGGATAGACCAACAGTTGCGCCTGCTCGGCAAAGGAGACGCCGCGTTCAATGAGTCCGAGGGGAAACCGCGTGTCGACCGTCGTTGGTCCAAAGATGTATTCGCCTCGCTTATGCAGGCAGAGTTCATAGTGTCCCCGTTGTTTCGATTTTGGTGGGACACGCATAAACACAATTTCCGGCCGCAAACTGCCTTGGTGATGCCGGACGAGGTCGCGACATATCATCACCCAGGCGGAGAGCCACCATTTACCGTTGCCGAGTGTCATGGTCACCGTAAAGGGCTCGCCGACCATCACCCGCTTGGGCAATTCGCGGGAAATGCTCAGCGACCGCAGCATGACGAAGGCCATATTGCCGTTCATGATGAGCGAACCAGCAAACAGGGCGAACACCATCATGAGCGTGTTGGATTTGCCAATCATCGAACCGACGAACAGCACAATCATAATGATGAGAAACAAGGCTCCCTCAGTAGGAAGCCGGAACCGCATACTTCGCTGGGCCAGGCTGGGCCAGTAAGAAACAATGAGTTCCTTCAATCCCCACACGGAGAGCGACACTGCTGCGAAGTACAGGAGATACTCGGAATAACCCCCAATTCGTTCGCGCATCATGCCCGTGAGCAATTCGAACAGAAACAACCCGAGCCCAACCGTCATGGCGACGGCCCCCTGGAGGGATGCAGTTCGAGGAATGGGGGGGGATGACGAATTGGGCATAGGAATTCAGGCGATGTGCCGGAGATGAGTGCCGAGTATCCCACGCCAGTGGAGCAAACTCAACGCCGCGCTGCTCATTCGCCGTTGCACCGGGCGAGTTCGTCAAGCGTTGCTCGGAGTTCGCCGGTTAATCCGTCGACCAGATTCGGTTTTTCTCCGTCCGGTAGCACGCCCCACGTATAGGTTTCTACTTCCAAATGGGGCGCGTAATCGAGCTGAGCCACAGCCTGCAGTGCCTGTCGCATTTCCGGTCTCGTCGTGTGCAGCGGCCCGACCTGCTCGGCGTTTACCGGCACATGATAATGCACGCGCCATGCTTCCGCAGTTGCGAATTCGCCTGATGGATTGAGGCACAGTTCGCGAGTTAAGTCGGTCAGCGACACAATGCCGCCTTCACTGGTGTGGGCAAAAGTCTGATGCAAATACCGTGGCTCGACAAATGCCGCGAGGTATTCCCGTGCGGCAACGTTTTCAGCAGGCTGCGGAATGTGAATCGCACAGGTGATATGCAACTTGTTGATGCGAATTCCCGCATCCTGCAGTGATTGAATCGACGCTGGGACGACTTCAAATTCCACCGCCTGATGGCAGACATCGTAGCAAACACCCAAGTGCCGCTGTGCGACATCGAGCAATCCCCGTTTTTCTGCCACCTCGTACAGTTGCCGGAAGAACGCCAGAGTTTCTGACGTTGTTTCGAGGACGCAGAGCGGTTCCGGTTCAATAGCCAAACGAATGACGCGGCCGGTGTCATCGTGCAGGTCATCCAGTGCGACCGCCAGTGCGAGTAGTCGATCAATGCACTTGGGGATGAAGTCGCTGGCAGTTGCCAGATCTTTGAATCCCAGCGGCACCGTCGAAATGCTCCCTTCGGTTCCATCTGGCAAAAGCTCAGCCAGTACGGCGGCACAATCGACCGAATAATTCAGGCGTTCTTCCGTCGTCCAGTCCGGAATGTACACCTGCTCTTTGACACGTTCGCTATGAAAATCGCCGTACGGAAACGCATTGAGCGTGTAGCACACCAATCCGAGTTCCCGGAGCGCGGTGGCGAGTTTGCTCAACTCGCCTGGATTCTGGCGAACCTGAGAAATGACCGGAGCCGCCAACCATAGTCCCGCGGCGATACTGGTTCCTAACTGCTGCTGCGTGGGCGCGGTAAACCTTGTGAGTCCGTCGATGACTTCATCGACAGTCAGTCCGGGATGAACGTTGGTGCAATACGAAAGTGGAAGCGTGCTCAGCGACATGACGTGTCATCAAAAGGTTGGCGGGAAGTCTCCCGATGTCATCCGGTCTCTATGGTTGGTCGAAAAGACCTATGTCAGGATGTCAGAAAAGTGGGGATCGCGGTCCACAAGTGGCAACACTTGTGGCTGATAGATTTGGGTAAAGGCCTGCGCCGTTTTGTGGACTTCCCACGACTCCTTCGATTCCCACCGCTCAATGAGCATGTAGATTTGGGCATTGTTCTGCGAGTGGCACACTTCAAACACGTGACAACCTGGCTCCTGTCGCGAAAGTCGTCCCGCTTCAGTCAGCAATTCGCCCACCTTGGCGACGTCACTCTCATTCTTCACTGTCAAAACGACGTTGATTGCAAACATGCTGTGGTTCCCAGACCGAGTAATTAAGTTGTTGGAAACCGGACAGGATACCAGAGCGGAATCGCATCGGGTACAGACTGAGCCAAATCAAAGTTTGCCGCATGAACCACCAATTGCCGTTCATTCAGCTTGTGCTTTGTCCCAGAAAATTGAAATATTCCCCTAAGCAAAGCGTCGTGACGGTCGTCAAAACAGTGAAACAGCAGGTTTGATCTAACGCTGAATTCTCCACACCAAGGAGTTTGCCATGCGAACAACAGCCTTTTTGACCATTCTGGCCCTCGTACTCCTCTCGCGGTCGAGCTTTGGGCTTCTCGAAAGCAAGTCCGGCAACGCCCCACTCGCAGCAGCCAATTACACGGACTGGCCGGGACTTGTTGACGCCATCAATGACGAGTCACGCGTGTTCACAGTCTGGTGCAATGGTGGGGAAACCTTTGACTACGCTGGTGACATTGACGCTTTGAACCGCGTGCTGGCAGCCTTCGGGAAAACGAAAGTGCCCAAGTTGGAGGTCGTTGTTATTCCTTCTGTCGACGAACTCATCCCTCCTGAAAATCCACGCCAGAAAGTTGACTGGCGTGTCGAGATTTGTGGGGGGATTGTCCAACACATGGTGATCGCGCAAGAACTGGAACCCGCCTGGAATTTGCATCCTACGCTGACGGTATATGCTTCGTCGGATCTGGACCTGAAGGCAATCAGAATTCCCGAAAATGTCGTTGTCACACAACGGGACGAACTTCGTACCCGACTGCAGGATGCCGCTCAGTCCGACAATAAGACGAAAGCAGACCGCGCGAAGCAACTGCTGAAAATCCTCGAACCCGACATGACACCCGATCAACGGCTGAAATTCGAACGCCGCGTTGCTGATATCAGCATTGTGTTGTCGAAGAAACGGGCAAAGCAGTAAATCTGCCAGTCGCATGCTGTTCGAGACGTCCCCCTGCGCATTGGACTCGAGCGGTCAAATTACCCTCACAATGTTTTCTGAGACGCTACAAATCGGGCGACCTCTGGCTTCGATTGGCCGTAGCTGACGATGGAAACATCCAGATTGGCGGCTTCAAAGATTTGCAGTGATCGTCCAATGGCAGAGAGAATCCAATCCAGTTTGTTGCCAAACACGCCTCCGCCAACAAGCGTCAGATAGAGTTTGTTGCAGCCGGTTTCGGCGAAATTGCGAAGGGCCACGTGAAATGTGGCCTCGTACGTGGCATCGAGAATGAGGCGCGGGAAATGGTCCCAATGCATTGAAGGGATGCCCGAGTATGAAATGGGCAAGGCCGAGCAGAAGACTTGAGTAACTAAGTGTTTCGAATCACCCACATTCACCTGCGTTTGTGACTGCACGCCAACCTTCAGCTTTCCTCGCAGTTCATCGAGCGTGGCCTCGTCTGCTGCCGACAGCAAATCTTCAATTTGTGCAAGCCCATCTGGAGTCGGAAAGCAGTAGCCATTCTGCATTCGCCAGTATCCGTTCGGTTCGTTGTTGAGGTGATGCGCCAACTCTGCCAGGCAGTCGATTTGATTGTCGTGAGTCTGTCCAACGCGGCCGTTCAGGGGCACAAAGTAGTTTCGAAAAATGGTCCCTGCGCCAGCGCTTATCGAACACGCGGGGCCTTGAGTCCAATCATTCTCGTAGATTCCCACGCCCTGTTCAGGTGTGATCTGAGGCGCGGCCATTTCGAGGCAATTGAATTGTGAGGCTACCTGAAAGACCGCATGTTCGTTGGCAGCGTCCTGGTGAAGCTTGCGAACGTCGCCGACGAGTTCATCGATCCGAATACGTCGACTGCCCGACACAGTAACGGCCTGGGTACGCAGGGCGGAGAGCTGTGGTGTCGTGAAGTTGCCTGCATCAAAAGTTCGGTTGTTTACCAGCGACGAGAGTCGGGTGCCATCGAGCCGGAGTTTTGAGCGGACCTCATCACCGGTCCGCTCAGCAAAGCCGGTGAGTTCGTCAAACCAAGTCATCTTGATGCCTCGTTAGAGCTGGGCTCCACAAGTCTTCCGGGAGCGGGAGTTCAGTGTAGTCGGAGACTTCGCAGGCACAAAATCCTGCGGGGCGCTGTCAATCTCGTGGCAGTTCAAATATCGTCTGGTCAGTCGGTGGTGTGAACTCTGCCGGTGTACTTGTGGACCTGTCAGGTACTGGCCAAATGGAAGCGTCTATTCTCATTGTGCAAGGAGCGGATCAGGGGAATCGGTTTCCCTTGGACGTTCCGCAGCTGGTGTTGGGACGCAGCACCAAATGCGACATTCGTGTGAATGACAGTGAAGCCTCGCGACAACATGCAAGGCTGGTCCAGAGCGGTGAGAGCTGGAGCATTGTTGATCTCAACAGTTCCAACGGCACCTATGTCAACGGCCTGGCAGTGCGACAGCAGGAACTGCAGCAGGGTGATCAAATCCAGGTTGGGCGGACCATTCTGCTGTTCGACCCCGGAACAAGCTCTCTGGTTGAAGGCGCGCCGCCACGCATCCAACTTGTCGCCGATCCCTCACAGGACCACTCCCACATTGTGGGGCGAGTTCCCCGCGACAGCGTCACGCAATTTGGCGGAGATAACACAGCCAACATTGCAGGGGGACTGCAGGCTGGGGCGAGTTTGAATGCGCTGTATCGGATTACGGAAGAAATCGTGCGGCCCATGGCCTCGCTTGATCAAAGTCTGCAGAACATTCTCGACCTCACACTGACCGCCGTCGGCGCAGAGCGGGGATGCATGCTGGTGACGAATTCCAAGACAGATGTCATCGAACCACGAGTCATTAGCCACACAACCCAATCGGGCGACAGCGAACGGATGCCGATTTCCACGAGCATTGTGGAATACGTCATTGAGAACGGTCGAGGCGTCCGCACCAGTGACGCCTCGCACGACAGTCGATTCGACGGCGGCAGAAGCATTCTGCAGTCGGGGATTCGGGAAGCCATGTGCGTGCCCATGCAGGGGCGTTACGAACTCATGGGTGTGGTGTATGTCGACATTACCACCAAAATGAATCCCAGCCGGAGTAAGAACTCAGAACGTTTGAATGATGCACTGCTGAACCTGCTGCAGGCCATTGGACGGCAAACCGCCTTGTTCATTGAAAACAACCGTTACCAGCAGGCTCTGGTGGAAGCGGAACGACTCGGGGCAATGGGACAAACCATTGCTACCATGAGTCATCACATCAAGAACATATTGCAGGGTGTGCGCGGCGGTGGGTACCTCGTTGACAATGGACTGCATCAGCATGATGAAAAAACAATCAAACAGGGCTGGGGGATTGTCGAGCGGAATCTCGACCGTATTTACAACCTCGTCATGGACATGTTGCAGTTCAGTAAAGAGCGACAGCCGGAACCGAGGTCGACAAATTTGAACGTGCTCATTCTCGAAGTGTGCGAACTCATGGCGGCGCGCTGTGAAGAGTTTGGATTGAGTATCGACTTCGAATTGCTGCAGGACATGCCGAACTCGCTGTTCGATCCGGACGGACTTCACCGGGCACTGCTCAATGTGCTGACGAACGCCATTGATGCGGTCGACGGGGAAGAGTCACCCCGTGTCATAGTTCGGTCCGGTATTGACCATGTGTCTGAAACGGTGTGGGTCGAGGTCGAAGACAACGGACCAGGAATTCCGGAAGAAGAATTGCCGAAAATGTTCCACTTGTTCGAGTCGACCAAGGGCTCGCGCGGAACGGGTTTGGGGCTGCCCGTCTCACGCAAAATTCTGACGGAACATGGGGGCGATATCTCGGCGGAAAATGTCTCCACCGGCGGTGCCCGTTTCCGCATGCACTGGCCCTTTGTCCCGGACGATGAAACGCATTCCATTGAGTCCAACACGCTGAATTTGGGCGATGGGCTGCCACCTGTTTCCGACTAAAAACGCGACTTCGCGGTGTTCAAATCCCTGAACAATTGCGCTCACGGTCTGCAGCGCCTGGGCCAACGTCGGTTACTCGCCAAGTTCCGATTGTATTGGCTGCGTATGGTTTAGACCGTTTCTCGCGGTGGTGGTATGAAGTCTGCTACGTGGGAGGGTGGAATCATCTCTTCACCATGGACGGTGCCATTCATTTCTCCAGTCCATACTCCACCTCATGAAAGACTACGAAGACGTTCAGGTGTTCACCACCGGACAAGTGGCCAAGATATGCCAGGTTGCTCCACGTACGGTGAGCAAATGGTTTGATACAGGGCGACTCGAAGGCTACCGCATTCCCGGTTCGCAAGACCGGCGAATTCCCCGTGAAAACCTCGTACAGTTTATGCAGTCGCACGGCATGCCGCTCGGTGCCCTCGCGCCCGTCGGACCAGGACGCGTATTGCTCATTGGCGATACCAAAGAAGTCGAACGCCAGTTGCAAGCGGAATTCCCGCAGGAAGTCGAAGTCTACACCGCAGCCACTGCTTTTGAAGCGGGATCGTTGACCACCCACATGAAGCCGCATTGTGTGGTCATCAACATTGGTGACGCCAACAGCGACATGGCGGCTGTGGCAGTCGGCATGCGGAACCTGCTCGGCAGCGACGTCGCCATTGTGGGACTCGTCAACCAGAGCGGCGTTGACCGACGTGCTGAACTGGCCATTGATGAATCATTCCGCGTCCCAGTCGACGCTCCACTGGTCGCCGCCCGCGTCCAGGCACTGGCGTCACGACAGGCTATGAAGGTGCGTTAAGCCATCACGCCGGATTGTGAACTCAAGAACGCTTTGCAGTGTCCATCTGCAAGGCGTTTTTTATTTGTTGACCGCCGCCGTCTCATTTCGAATGATTCCAGCGGCCCACAGATGACTTGGCCCCTTCCCTGTATCCCGGTCGAGAAATCAGTAGACTTCGCACTCTGATTAACCCAGGTGCTGAAATGTCGGAATCTACTTACCACTTTGATGTTGTTGTCATTGGCGCGGGGCATGCCGGGACAGAGGCTGCGCTGGCGACGGCTCGCATGGGAGCCAAAACTGCTTTGCTCACCATGAATTGCGACACCGTCGGCCAAATGAGCTGCAATCCGGCAATTGGTGGTGTCGCGAAAGGCCAAATCGTTCGGGAAGTCGATGCGCTGGGCGGCGAGATGGGCCGCATTATCGACGAAACGGGCATTCAGTTTCGGCTGCTGAACCGAACTAAGGGCCCGGCGATGTGGAGCCCGCGCGCGCAGGCGGACAAGAAGGCGTATCAGTTCCTCATGAAACTCCGCGTGGAGGAACAGGGAAACCTCACGCTGTGCCAGGAAATGGTGGAAGGGTTGCTCGTTGACGGAGAAGGTGCCGACCGGAAAATCACGGGCGTGCGTGTGCGTGGTGGTGCGGTTTACCGTGCGAGTGCAGTCATCATTACGACGGGAACATTTCTGCAGGCCATCATGCATACCGGCGAGGCGAAGTCGGCAGGCGGTCGGGCTGGTGAAGGGACGACGGGAACTCTGTCGGACAATTTCCGTGACCTCGGATTCCAGCTCGAACGTTTCAAAACCGGCACCCCGGCCCGGCTGAATGGACGCACCATTGACTACTCTCAGACGGAAGAGCAACCGGGGGATGACTCGCCCCAGCCGTTTTCATTTCTAACCGACAAAATCCAGCAGGAACAAATTCCCTGCTGGCTGACCGAAACGAACGCCAGCGTGCATGATGTCATTCGGGACAATCTGCACCGGGCTCCCATGTACAGCGGCCAAATCAATTCGACGGGACCCCGTTACTGCCCTTCGATTGAAGACAAAGTCGTGCGGTTTGCCGACAAGTCATCGCACCAGATTTTCCTGGAGCCGGAAGGCCGCAATACGCTCGAAGTTTACTGTAATGGGATTTCCACCAGCCTGCCGCGCGATGTGCAGGACACCATGATCCAGTCAATTCGTGGCCTGGAGAAGGCGGAAATCATGCGGTATGGGTATGCTGTGGAATACGACTTCGCCCCGCCTACGCAGCTCTTCCCAACACTCGAAACCAAACTCGTGGCCGGTTTGTACTTCGCCGGACAAATCAACGGCACCACCGGTTACGAAGAAGCGGCAGCACAAGGTCTGATGGCTGGCATCAATGCCGCGCTGAAAATCCGGGGTGATGAACCGCTCATCCTCGACCGCTCCCAAGGATACATTGCCGTCCTGATTGACGACCTCGTCACGAAAGGCGTCGACGAACCGTACCGAATGTTTACCTCACGGGCGGAGTACCGACTGCTGCTCCGGCAAGACAACGCTGACCGCCGCCTGACGGGAATAGGTCGCCGCATTGGTCTGGTCGATGACAATCGCTGGGCGCGTCATGAAGCGTACGAGCGGGAAATCGACACCGCGTTTGAGCTGATCCGGAAGACCCGGCACCAGGGGCAGTCACTCGAAGACTGGCTGCGGCGTCCTGAAATCGAATGGCCGCAGTTGCAGGAACTCTCCTCCGATGTTGCTCAGCTTCCCCTCTCCGACCGGGCGAAGGAGCAGGTGCAAATTGAAGTCAAGTACAGTGGCTACGTGAAGCGGCAGCAGCAGGATGTGGAGAAAATGCAGAAGCACGCCTCCATTCGCATCCCAGAAACCTTCGACTTCCGCGCCGTCCCGCAGCTCCGCAAAGAAGCCCAGGAAAAGTTTTCGCGCATCCGACCACAAAACATCGCTCAGGCAGGCCGCATTAGCGGAATTACCCCCGCTGACTTGGTGGTGCTGAGCATGTACCTCAAGTAGGCCGTACCGGAAGCCGCGAGAAGTTGCCGGAACTTCGCAAACAGGATTAGTTTGACTCAGAGGAATTGCGTTGCAGGGTAAACCGTCTGTGGCTGGAGTTGCGGCAACTGTTCCGTTTGCTGTGGTCCGGCCTACATCAATTTGTGCCATGCTCACATCGCGTAGCAGGGTGAGCATGCGCAACTATTTCGGCACCTCTTCAATGCCAAGCTTGTTTACGTAGGCTTCGATTTTCGCCGTGAGTCGCTCACGAGCCATCACGTGCTCGGGGGCTGTCGAGTCGATGAGGTTTTTGAATTCTCGGGGATCGGATTTGAGGTCGTACAACTCTGCGCGGCCGGGGTTGGCGGAGTCGATGATGAGTTTCCATTCCGGTGTGCGCCAGCCGCGCATGTCGGTGGTTGCACCGTGGCGCATGCTGTATTCGCAATAGAATTCGTTGTCCCAGTTGGTCTTTTGTCCCTTGAGCAGCGGAGTGAAATCGCGTCCGTGGATGTGGACATCGGCGGGTAGTTCGACCCCCGCAATGCTGAGCAGCGTGGGATACCAGTCGAGGTTGGTGACACACTCAGTCAGTTCGCTGTTGGGCTGGGTGACATTGGGCCAGGAGACAATGGTGGGAACACGCAGGGCCTGATCAAACAAATTCGGTCGTTGCTTGGCGGCGATGTGCGGCCACTGTTGTTCTGGGAGTTTGGTCAGCATCCATTGCGCATTCCCTTTGAACCACAGGCCAGCATGGCCGTTGTGGTAACCGTGGTCGCTGGTGAAAATAACAATAGTCTGGTGCCGGAGTTTGAGCTGCTCCAGCAAATCGAGCACTCGGCCCACGTTGCGGTCCACACTGGCCACACTGGCGTAGTATTCACGCGTCATTTTCTTGACTCGCTGGGTGTCCAGGTTTTCGATGTCTGGATCCGGGAGCGTGGGGTCGAGGTCGCGATAAGGGAGCCAGTCTTCGTCACGAGCGGGGAGCCACGCTGCGTGTGGTTCGCGGTAGTGCAGTGATACGAGAAACGGCTCGGACTTGTTCGCTTCGATGAACTCCATAGCAGCTTCGGTAACGAGGTCGACCGTGAATCCCGATTGCTTTTCTTTGTGGCCGTTGACTTCGAGCACAGGATCCTTTGGTGGGCAACCGCCTTCCAGAATTCCCATGAACTTGTCGTACCCTGTCAGCGTGGGGTGATACTGTGTCTGCGTGCCGAGGTGCCATTTGCCGAAGAGTCCGGTGTGGTACCCCGCCTCCTGCAAGAGTTCCATCCAGGTGACAGTATTGGGATTCAGCCCGAGTTCTGGTTCGGAACTGGGATTAATCCAGTCGAGAATTCCGAGTTCGCTGCCATAGCGACTGGCAGCCAGCCCCGCACGTGACGGACTGCAAACAGGTGTCGTTGTGAAGGCATTGCGAAGAATGCAACCTTCGGCCGCGAGTCGGTCCAGGTTCGGAGTCTTGAGTTCCTTGTTCCCTGCAAACCCAGCCGCCGTCGGCGCCTGATCATCAGTGTAAATGAACAGGATATTGGGATGCTCTGCGCCGCCGGCCCGCATGGTCAGCAGGCTCAAGAGTCCCAGAAATGTCAGGAACAAACGACGCGGGCAAATCTTCTTCATCAACCAGCCTGTGGGGTGAGTGGTTAATTAACGGCGATGGCGTTCAATGGCAGCACCGATGAAACTGTGGAACAGCGGATGCGGTGCCAGTGGCTTCGATTTGAACTCGGGATGGTACTGCACGGCCACGAACCAAGGGTGCGTGGGAACTTCGACAACTTCCACCAGGTCGCGTTGTGGATGCTTCCCTGTCGGAATGAGTCCGGCAGCAATGAGCCGTTCGCGGTACGCGGGATTGAATTCATATCGGTGGCGGTGACGCTCTTCGATTTCGCTAGTTCCGTAGGCCTGCTGGGCACGGCTGCCAGAGGACAACTGACACGGCTGGGCTCCCAGCCGCATGGTGCCCCCCTTCTCCGTAATGTCCTTTTGCTCTTCGAGCATGCAAATGACGGGGTCGGAGGTGTCTTCGGCGAACTCGGTGCTGTTGGCGTCGGTTAGTCCCAGCACGTTTCGGGCGTATTCAATGACTGCGCACTGCATCCCGAGGCAAATGCCGAAGAACGGAATACCGTTTTCACGAGCGTACTTAATGGCGTTGATTTTTCCTTCGATGCCGCGGTAGCCAAATCCGCCCGGTACCAGCAGACCATCAATGTTGCCCAGCACGCCGTCGAGGTCGGAACCGGTGAGATCTTCCGCTTCGACGCGTTTGAAAATCACCCGTGTTGTATGCGCGAATCCCGCGTGTGTGAGGGACTCGTAAATCGACTTGTAGGCGTCGCGGTGTTCGATGTACTTGCCGACAATTCCAATGGTGACTTCATGGTTCGGCTTTTTGACGCGAACCATGAGGTTCTTCCAGTCGTCCAAATCGACTTCACCCGGTGGTAGCCCCAACTTGTTGATAATCAGTTTGTCCAGGCCGTGCTCAGCCAAGCCGAGCGGGACTTCGTAAATCGAAAAATCTTTGTCCGTCTCTTCGATGACGGCGTTCTTTTCGACATTACAGAACAACGCAATTTTATCAGTGCTCTCGCGACCAAGTGGCCGCTCGGTCCGGACAACGAGAATGTCCGGTTGAATTCCGATTTGCCGCAATTGACCGACGCTGTGTTGCGTGGGCTTCGTCTTTGCTTCACGAGCCGCCTTGAGGTATGGGACGAGCGTCAGGTGGATAAAGAGGCAGTTGTCGCGTCCTACATCGAGCGGAAACTGTCTGATGGCTTCGAGAAATGGGAGACCTTCGATATCGCCAACAGTCCCGCCGAGTTCGGTAATGACGACATCGACATCAGGACCGGCCAACTGACTGATGGCCAGTTTGATTTCATCAGTCACGTGCGGTACGACCTGCACTGTCGCACCGAGGTACTGTCCGCTTCGTTCCTTCTGGATGATGGAACTGTAAATGCGACCGGTGGTGTAGTTGGAACGTTGCGACAGCGGCGAGTTGGTAAACCGCTCGTAGTGCCCCAGGTCGAGATCGGTCTCGGCACCGTCATCAAGGACGTAGACCTCACCGTGCTGGTAAGGACTCATGGTCCCGGGATCGACGTTGATGTAGGGATCGAGCTTCTGCATGCGAACCCGCAATCCGCGGCGTTCGAGCAAAAGTCCAATCGACGCCGAAGTCAGTCCCTTGCCAAGTGAACTGACCACTCCCCCAGTGACGAAAATGTGCTTGGTCATCCTGCGCTCATCAAAAACGGTGGGACGGGTTTTCTGCCCGCCCCTGCGTAACATGTCAAATTGAAAACGGCTTGTTTACTTTTGCGACGACTGCCTTCGTCGTTCCCGTGCAACGAACCCAGCATAGTCCCCCGACGTGTCAATTCCAACGGACCGGTGGGGCACGATTTCCACATGAATCGAAGCTCCTGCTTCCAGTGCCCGAAGTTGCTCCAGACTCTCCAGTTGCTCAAGCCGGGAAGGCGGCATTTGGGTGAGTGCCAGCAGGAATTCCGGCCGGTAGGCGTAAATGCCCAAATGCAGCAGCCAAGGCGAACTGATGAGTGGACCATCTGCCGGCGTTGCATCGGACGTTTCCGTTCCGAGCATGTCGAGCGCGTCCTGTGTGCGACTGGAGGATTTGGTGGCAAGTAAATCACCCGGTTCGCCGTCGCGAAAGCAGGGAATGGGGAGTCTACTGAAATAAAGGGCTTTCCCATCAGCGGCGGTCACAACTTTCACACAGCCGCGGTCTTCGAGCACCGCCACACTATGAATGGGGCAGGCCAAAGTTCCCATTTCGACTTGTGGCCGCTGAGTCATGACGGCGACCAGGCGGTCGATTACCGCTGGCTCAAGCTCTGGTTCGTCCCCTTGAACATTCACGACGAGTTCCGCGTCGGGACAGTGCTTGCGGATGACCTCGGCGATGCGGTCGGTGCCGCTGGGATGGTCTTCCGTCAAAACAACTTCGGCACCGAAACCTCGGGCCACTGTTGCGATTTCCTCGCTGTCGGTGGCGATGATGACCTGCGACAGAGACTGTGCTCGACAGGCCGATTCCCAAGCATACTGCAACAGTGGCTTGCCCGTTTCAGTCAGCAGCAGCTTTCGAGGGAGTCGCTTGGATGCAAGCCGCGCCGGAATGACACCAACCGCGTTCATGAGGTCTGATTTCCAAGTCGGTACAGGTTAAAATCGCGAAGTTGAAAAGGTTTCCACCATAATACTGATCGCACCTCGAAACCGACAGCAACCTGTCACGAGGAAACCGATCGGCCAGCATTGATAAAGAGCACTTCGTCTGTCGCTCCAGCGTCACAGGTGGCGTATCTGCTTTCCTTGTAAGCACATCTGGTGAAAAGCTTGCATTCAAGTTCTCAAATTGTGGTAAGGTGTCCCCCTGAAAACGGGGAATCATGACCATAAAACGAAGGGCAGTTGAGCTTTGCCGCAAACTTCGCCACAATGCCGCCGCGCGAACCGACGGGGACATTGCGTCGTCTCGAAAGGAAAGACTGCGCCAATTCATGCACCGGAACGGCCGGTGTGAGCCAAGTTTTTAGATGTTTTAACGGAACAAAGGGGAGGCCAGAAATGGCTGAGATTACCGCAGCCGCAGTGAAGTCGCTGCGCGACAAAACCGACCTGCCAATGATGATGTGCAAGGAAGCACTCAAAGAAGCCAACGGCGACGAAGCAGCGGCCATGACCATTCTGGCCGAAAAAGCAGGTAAGAAGCTCAGTAAGCGTACGGAAAATGCCACCGAAGAAGGCCGCATTTTCACGGCCGTCAGCGATTGCCTGAAAAAGGCCGTCATGGTGGAAATCCAGTGCGAGTCGGCTCCCGTGGCCTCGGGCGAACACCTCGCCGCTTTTGGCGCCAGCTTGACCAAGCAACTGCTTGACGGTCCTGGTGCCGCCACTGCCGACGAACTGTTGGATCAGCCCAACCCCAACGGTTCCGGGACGCTGCGCGAAGCCTTCGAAAGCCTGTCGAACCGCATTCAGGAAAAAATCGTCGTGGCTCGTGTCACGTCGGCTGAAGGTCCTGTTGGCATTTACGTGCACCACGACGGCAAAGTTGGCGCGTTGCTGGAAGCCGAAGGGGAAGCACTCGACGCTCCCGTTCTGCGTGACGTTGCCATGCACGTTGCCGCCATGCGTCCCACCGTGGCCCGTGTGGAAGACGTCGATGCCGCCAAGGTGTCCGAAGAACGTGCCCGCCTGACCGAAGAAGCACTGGCGTCTGGCAAGCCGCAGAACATCGTCGACAAAATCGTTGATGGTCGTATGTCGACCTTCTTCCGCGACGAAGCCGGCGTGCTCACTGAGCAAGCCTTCGCCAAAGACGACTCCAAGAGCGTTAAGCAGGTTCTGGCAGAAGCCGGCCTGAAGGTGAAGAGCTTCACACTGTGGGTCCTGGGTGCATAGTTTCCCAGCCTGCAATTGAACTGTTTCGGAATGCCCGTTCGTACGATCGGGCATTCCGTCTTTTTAGAGTGAGTGTGGCATGTCCGAATTCGTCACGGTTGCCAAGGTTGGCGAAATTCCTGAAGGGGAGGGACGCAACTATCCGGTGAATGGCCGGATGGTGGCCATTTTCTGCGTCGACGGAAAGTACTCGGCGATTAACGACTCCTGTCCGCACATGGGCGCCTCACTGGCCGCTGGATATGTGGAAGATGGTGCAGTTCTCTGTCCGTGGCATGCGTGGCGATTCTGCGTTAAGGATGGAACGTGGCTCGACAGCCCCAAGTCGCCGCTGAAGTGCGATTCTTACGAAGTGCGTGTTGAGGGGCATGACATCCAGGTGCTGGTCCCCGATCCTCCTCCGCGCAAGCCAGAACCCGAATCTCCTTAATCTTGTTGTGAGTCCAACCGGAGTGCCGTTATGCAACGCTCTTGGCCGTTCAGCTACAACCGGACACTCGCTGATTCCTCTCGTTTGCTTCAAGGCGGCGTTTCCACAGGTCTCCGAGATGCGGCCTGGCTAATAGGAATTAGTGCCCTGACGGCGTTGTGCGTCGCAAAACTTGATTTCAGCCTGCGTATTCCCGGCCACGCCATTCTGCGTTCGATTATCCCCATTACGTTTGGCCTGTCGCTCGTGCCGCGGCGTATGTCCGGATTTGTCTTAAGTGGCGGAGCATTCGGATTCATGGCACTTTTCAGCCTGTTCGGCGTCGGCTGGCCGGGCTTTGGTGCCATGACCAGCATGCTCATGATTGGGCCGCTGCTTGACGTTTCCACCTGGAATGCAAAACCGGGTTGGGGATTGTATGTTCGGTGTGGGCTGGCAGGGCTGGGAGCGAACGCCCTCGCTTTCGGTATTCGAGCTGGCGGAAAAGCCGCGGGACTCGATGCACTCGGCATGCGACCGCTGGCGAAGTGGTATTCGTACGCGGCCTTCACGTATTTGATGTGCGGACTGCTGGCGGGCGTTATTTGTGCTGCCGTCTGGTTCCACTGGTCCGGTCGTAATCAATCCCAGGAATATGAGACAGCATGATTCTGCTCGGGATTGACGACACCGACACCGCCAATTCACCCGGCACGAATCAAATCGCCCGGCGAATTGTGGACGCCCTCGCGCCGCACGTCCCCTGCAAAATGGTGGTGCGTCACCAACTGAGCCACAATCCGGTCATTCCGTGTACATCACAAAACGGTTCGGCTTCGTTGTGGTTTGATGCCAACGAATCGCACACCGAAGAAATCTTCGAAACCGCCCGTGGCGTGTTGGTCGCAAACTTTGTTGAGGGATCTGATCCCGGAATCGCCATTGCTGCGCTCGTCCCACAAGAAGTCATCGACTTCGGCCAGTCCTGTAAAACGGCTGTCCACACGCAGGCCGATGCCCGTCAAATTGCCGCGCGGCATGGGATTCGACTGGAAGGCCTCGGTGGCACCGAAGATGGTGTCATTGGTGCCTTAGCAGCCATTGGATTGGCAACCACCAGGAACGACGGTCGCGTCGTTCATTTGCAGGGCATGTCCGATCGCCGCGGAACAATTGCGCTTGCGGAACTGCAGCGGCTGGAAATTGTCGTCGTCGACGAGGCGTCAGGCGGCGAAATCACAGAAGGACTGGTTCAGCTACCCAAAAAACTGCGGCCCAATTTACGCAGCGACCGTGTGGTTCTGTTCGTCGAGAAGTCACATCACGGCTGGCTCGCGGTGAAGCGCGATTAAGCGTTTGAGAATCCGGTCCGCACGAGCCGTATTCTCCGATTGTGCATTGAATTGCGTCAGCCACTGGCCTCGCATTGGCAGCGGCCTGAGAACAATGTCCGATTCGCTCGAACTCACCGCTTTGATAGTCACATCCGTCTTGACACTTTCTTCACAACCGACGTACTGTCCCAGAATTGCGTACCTGAAATCCGTCTTTGTCGCGTGGCAAAGCGGAGTTTATTCGTGGCGAATGGAGTCGCTGCATGTCACCTCACATTCTTTCGTTTAATCAGGGCTCGGAGCCCGTGCCGCTTATCGACCTCGTGGAGCAACATCAGTTGATTCGCGACGACGTCATGGCGGCGGTGGAACAGGTTTTCGATACACAGCATTTCGTGTTGGGCGAAGTGGTCGATCAGTTCGAGCAGGAAGTCGCGACTTACTGCGACTCACGCTATGCCATTGGCTGTGCTTCCGGGACCGACGCACTCATGCTCGCTATGCGCGGACTCGGAGTTGGCCCAGGCGATGAGGTCATCACCACACCGTACAGCTTTTTCGCGACGGCAAGTTCCATTGCCCGGGTCGGTGCCCGCCCGGTGTTCGCCGATATCGATCCAGTAACGTTTAACTTGTGTCCGCAGGCCGTCGAGGCCGCCATCACTCCGCGAACTCGAGCCATTATGCCGGTACATTTGTACGGGCAGTGTGCCGACATGGAACCACTGTGGCGACTCGCAGTAAGGCATGGCCTTGCCATTGTGGAAGACGCCTGTCAGGCCATTGGTGCCACCTATCGTGGTCGCAAGGCGGGAGTTTTGGGGCAGGTTGGCTGTTTCAGCTTCTTCCCCACGAAAAACCTGGGCGGCGCCGGTGATGGTGGTGTCATGACCACCGACGACAAGGATGTCGCCCAGAAACTGCGTCGACTCCGCGTCCATGGCGATGCCGGTGGCTATCAGCACATTGAACTGGGTATGAACAGCCGCCTCGATGCGCTGCAGGCTGCCGTGCTGTCGGTGAAGCTGAAACATCTCGACAACTGGAGCACTGCCCGCCAGGAAAACGCCATTCGTTACACGCTGCTGCTCGGCGAGCAGGGTTTGATGTCTCGCATGGATCTTCCGGCCATCGACTCCGATTGTGGACACGTCTTTAACCAGTACTGCGTTCGCGTTCACGACGGATTGCGTGACCAGGTCCTCGCAGGTCTGCGAGCCCGGCAAGTTGGCTGTTCGATTTACTATCCTAAACCGCTGCATATGCAGGAATGCTTCGCATATCTTGGATATCGTGAAGGGCAGTTCCCTGAATCGGAGCGGGCGGCGAAGGAATCTCTCGCGCTGCCAATTTATCCGGAGCTGGGAATTATGCGGCAGCAACGCGTGGCCGAAGCTTTGGCCGACGTTTACGCCGAAATTGACGCCTCGCGTACGCAGTCCGTTCGACGAGCTGCATAAGTCCACGCTGATTGTCGGTTGCATTTGAGTCTGCTGGAATCGCTGAATTGACAGCGACTCCGGCAACTCGTCATCCTTATACACCAGCATGTGGGCTGCTGCGCGGAATTGTCTATCATCCGAACGAGTCGCCTCCGGAGAATTACTCCGGTTTTTTCTTAGAGTTTTAGTCGTCATGAAAGCCGTTGCCGTACGTCCTGGTATTAAGAACAGCGCCTTCGTCGCAGACATTCCAGAGCCCAAACTGGATGACGTCGCCGATGGTCGTGGAGTACTGGTACGCACACTGCAGGTTGGCATCGACGCGACCGACTCGGAAATTAACGAAGCACTTTACGGCGCCGCTCCAAAGGGTGATGACTACCTCGTCCTCGGACATGAAGTGTTTGGACGTGTCGAGGCCGTTGGCCCCAATGTCACCCATCTGAAGGTGGGAGATTATTGCACCAGTACCGTGCGTCGCCCTGGTCCAACCATTTACGACAAAATTGGCCGCAACGACATTACCAGTCACCACGAATACTATGAGCGGGGAATTAATCTGCTGCATGGATTCCTGACCGAAAAGTTCGTGGATGATGCAGAATTCATGGTGAAAGTTCCTGCAGGACTCGCATCACTCGGCGTGCTGTCGGAACCAGCCAGCGTGTGTGCGAAAGCGATTGAACAGGCCTATCTCGCCCAGCAGCGTTTGCAGGTGTGGGAACCGAAAATCGCGTTTGTCACCGGCGCCGGTCAAATTGGTCAGCTCACAACCATGATGCTCCGCCTGCGTGGACTCGAAGTCTACACTCTGGCGCGCACTCGCAATCCTGGACTGAAGCAAGAGCTCGTGGAAGCGTATGGTGGTCACTATGTGAGCACACTGGATACACCAATGCTGGAACTGGCTGAGAAAGTCGGTGCTCCAGATCTCATCATCGAAGCCACCGGTAGCAGTGCCGTCGCATTCGAAGCAATGCAGGCATTGAATCGTAACGGAGCCCTGGTTTGGACGAGCGTCACAGGCGGAGACCGAAAGCTCAACGACTTCCCTGCCGACAAGGTCAATTTGGAATGGGTCCTCGGCAACAAGTTGCTCGTCGGCTCAGTGAACGGTAACCGCCACCACTTTGCCAAAGGAATCGCCGATTTGGGACTGGGCGATGTCATGTTCCCCGGCGTCACTCAGCGAATTCTGACGACGCCTTTCGATGGCTTCGGCAATCCTCAGGATCTCTTCACAGCGCTCGAAGACCGCGATAATTTGAAGGTCTACGTGAACGTGGCCGAATAATTCGGCCCGGTCGTTCACCTCTTATCGAATCAAAGCTCATGGACTTTGCACAACAGTTTGAAAAGGCTCAGCCGTATGCTGAGTTTCTGAATCAATACGCCACGGATGATCAGCGCACGCGCTGGGAAAACTTTCGCAGCAGCATTGAATTGACTGCCGAACAGCGAGAGTTGCTGGCGTCGTTCACTCGCGACATGCAGGTGCTCGTACTCGCCGGAACGTGGTGCGGCGATTGTGTGAACCAGTGTCCCATTTTTGAATTGTTCGCCGAGGCCGCTGGCTGTATTCAAGTGCGCTACGCCGACCGGGATGACAATCCCGAACTGGCAGAAGCACTCATGACATGCGGCGGCGCGCGCGTGCCTTGTGTTGTCTTCCTCAGCGAAGATGGTCAGTTCTGTGGCCGCTATGGGGACCGGACGTTGGCCCGATATCGTGCGACTGTAGCCAAACTGCAGGGTGCCGCCTGTCCGACCGGTTTGACGCCTGCCGACTCCGTCACGCCTGCCGTCATTCAGGACTGGCTGAACGAATTCGAACGCATCCAGTGGATGCTTCGTACCTCAACCCGCCTGCGCAACCTGCACGGCGACTGACGTTTACGGGTTGTTCGCTTCGGTTGTAGCGGTCGTAACGACAGACTCCCCGGTTCCTGCAGCGCACTTCCCATTGCGGGGTTGAGAGGACTGCAATCTGCACGCAATAGTGTGTGAGTTGAATTGATTGCCTGGGACCCTTGAGGACTCTGTGATGCGTTTTGCCTGCCTGCTTGCACTTCTTGCGTTTGCAACTCCGCTCTTTGCTGCGGACGACAAAGATGGCCCGGTCTACACTGATCCCAGCATGGCGGATGAAGACTTCCAGTTGCAGGGAGAGTACCGCGGCTATTTCCGTCCCACCAGTTCACCACGCAGTTCCATAAACGTGGCTCTGCAAGTCATCGCACTCGGCGACGGACAGTTTCGGGCGTCGAAGTGCTACGGCGGACTCCCCGGCGAGGGCTGGTTTGGTGGCGAACGCTACGAAATTCCCGGAGAACGCAGCGGCGACATCCTCCGGATTCATGACACGCGTTACGAAATCGAAATTCAAAATGGCGAAGGAGTCGTTATCGACAGTGACGGTCGCGAAGCAGGTCATTTCACACGTGTTGAACGAATCAGCCCCACGATGGGTGCTCCTGCCCCTAAGGGAGCCATTGTCTTGTTCGATGGAACCGACAACGGCAGCTTCAAGGATGCCAAGCTGACTGAAGAAGGTTTCCTGATGGCAGGTACAGAAACCACACAGGCCTTTGGCGATTTTCGTCTGCATGGGGAATTCCGACTCCCGTACAAGCCGAAAGCACTTGGTCAGGCCCGCGGTAATAGCGGCTTCTACCTGCAGGGACGCTATGAAGTGCAGGTCCTCGATTCGTTTGGTCTGGAAGGTATCGAGAACGAATGCGGTGCCCTGTACCGCACGAAACGCCCGGACTTCAACATGTGCCTGCCACCACTCCAGTGGCAGACCTACGACATCGATTTCTCACCCGCGAAGTTCGACGAGTCAGGCAACAAAGTTCGCAATATGCAAATCTCCGTCTGGCACAACGGACAGCTCATTCACAACGCCGCCAGCATCCCCAACAAAACGGGAGCCGGAAAACCAGAAGGCCCGGAAGCGCTCATTACCAAAATTCAGGATCACGGAAACCCTGTCGTCTATCGCAACATTTGGCTGGTTGACCGCAGCGGCCCGGACAGCGTTGGCAACAACTGGCTGAAACTCCCAGTGAAAGCTCCTCCGGTGCCCATTCGCTTTGGACCGTAATCGTCCGACCGTAGAAGCAAAAGCCAGCACAGACGCGTGAGTCTGTGCTGTTTTTTTTTATTCCGGCTTCGCGTCTCGAATTCGACGATTCTCAACTATGGCAAAGCCATACTCAACCATCTCAACCAACGGGTATTACGGCACCGTCTGAACAGTCGCTTCTGGCTGGGTGGGAGCCTCAATGAGATGCAAAAGCCGTTTGGCTTCGTTCAGAACAAACTCAGGCTCCATGAACGGTTCGTAGCTAATGTCCTGCCAGCAGACTTCGCCTTGGGCATTAATAAGAAATGTGCCGTGCAGCGTGAGATTCTCGAAGTCATCGTAGCAGCGGTACGCCTTGAAGATTTCGAGCGATTCATTCGAAACCAGCGGGAACGGAAACTCTTCTTCGCCATACTTTTCCTGCGAGAGCTTCAGGTCTTCGATGGAGTCGGTGCTGATGGCAACCAGTTCAATCCCCTGCTTGCGGAACGCTTCCGTTTGCGGTGCGAATGCCTGTAACTGTTCCGCACAGTGCAGACAGGCGTGTCCGAGATAGAAAATCACCACCACGGGACGACCTTTGTATTCGGCCAGGCTGTGCTGATTGCCGACATGATCGGCCAAAGCCCATTCCGGAGCAGGGCTTGGTGTCCACTGGAATGGTCCCAACTCTCCCAACTCGGGACGCTCGCCAAAGTCTGCTGGTCGCTCCAGTGGCTTCCGCCAGTCTTCCGGCAGTTCCATTGAAGCTGCAATTGGTGCCAGCCGTGCGAAGAGTGGCACACTCAATGTGATCGCTGACGAAAGTTCATGAACCTTCTTGAACTCGGCCTTTGCTTCCTCCGGCTTGTCTGCCTGCCAGAGTGCGAATGCCAGATGAGCGAGAGGAATAACCTCTTTGTCATGGTCCGTTACGTTCTTCCGTAAAGTCTTGAGCGCCTCGTCGAGTTCACCCGCTTTCAATTGAGCCTCAGCCAGAACGCTCTTGCTCAGCCGCGTGTCTTTCTTGAAGGCTTCCAGGGCTTCCTTGTTTTCATCATTTGCCCAATGGGAGTAGCCTCGAAGTTCATGCACGACAGGTTCCAGCCGCCGGATTTCCTCGCCGAATTTTCGCTTTGCCGCATCAACGAGCGACTTAACGGCCTTCTCGTCTTTTTCCTCTTCTTCAGCCTTTTTCTTCGCCTCTTCGCCGGCGGCCTCCTGCTTTTCTTTCACGGCCTCCAGTTCCGCAGTCAACTCATCCAGTGTCGCCTGCCCGGCATCGACATTTCCCAGGCGGAAATTCGCGACGGCCAGAAATCGCTTTTGCTTCACCTGCTCTGCGGCGTCATCTGACGGTTCGAGATAACCAAGTTGCTCTAACTGCAGAGCCCGTTCCCACAGCTCAAACTCTTCCAACGCTTGGAACAGCCGCAGGCGACCGTAGTACGCACTCCCTCGCTTCGACAGCGTGTTGTACTTGGGATGCCGTGGCAAATCGCTCATATTGAGTGCCAGTTGCAATGCGCGATCTGCATCACCAAGGAAAATGAGATTCCTGATGAGCCACTCATTGTTATGCGCGAAATTGTGAATCTGGTCTGGCATAACGCGGTCACGCATCATGTGGGCATGATCTACGCGGGCACTCGCTTCCTGCTGCCAGACGGCATCATGGTAGCGATGAAGTCGCGAGTAAATGTGCCCCGGCATGTGCCACATGTGAGCGATTGCAGGAGCCGACTCGCCGCACAGCGCGGCCGAGTTCAACGCGTTCTCTGGTTCTTCGTAATCCCACAGGTGGATTCGGAAGTGATGGCAAGGATGCAATGGATTCTTGTCCAGAACGTCATTGAGCAGCGCGTCGACGGCATAGTAGCTGGAAATCGGCACGTCTTTTGACTTGCTTTCGTACAGGATGAGGCACAGCAGCGCCTTCGCTTCGAGATCGTCGGGGAATTCATGCAACAGCTTCTCATAAGCTTTGATGAGTGCTTCGTGGCGTTTCTTGTTCCAGTCCCGCTGATCTTTCTGCTTCTCTTTATCGCGCTCCTTGAAGAATGCGGACCACGCCTCGATGTGACGCTGCTCCCGCTTCGTGGCCTTCTCACGCCGCTTCATCGCTTCTTCAATGAAACCGCGCCCACGTGACTCATTCCCTCGATTCGACAACGCCATCCCCCAGTAGGCAATAGCACACTCGGGATCCAAAGCCGCCGCCTGACGGAACGTCCTTTCCGACTCGAAATACCAGAAGCCATGCAGTTGACCGACTCCCTGATCGATGAACTGCTGCACCGTTTCATTCGCACAGGTCGCTTCGAAGTGGACGTTCCCTGTCCCCTGCATCAGATACGCCGCCTGTCGTGCTCCTTCGTTGAACACCTCGCCATGCAGCGAGTGCCCCTCAGCAGGCGTCGTTTCCTCCGGCGGGGCCGAAACGTCTTCGGGAACCGGTTTCTCTTCAGCCTCCTGCGCGAAGGCAGGAGACACACACGTCAGCACAAGACCAAAACACAGGAGACGGGCAAAACCATTCATGAGGGGAGGCAACCTTCACATCGGAGGGAATTGTTGTGTGAAGATTCTATGAACAGGCCGTTCATTGTGCCATCGGACGTGGTCGGATCGATGCGCGAAGACGAATACGGGGGACACCCATCGGGCGACGACCGTTTGCCAGCCGCCCGCATGAAGCATGGCATTACACGCTACGTATCTGACAATGGCCTGTCATTTGCAGTAGAATCAAGGTGCAGTGAGTGCAGTGTGCCGTTGTGGCTCAGTGCACATTGCCGCGATACGTCCTTGGAACTGCTGGAGGGACGAATGAATGCTCCTGCGTCTGCTCAGAACGAGTCACCGAAGCTGGTGACTCTCGATGTGGACTTCCCGCTATGGGACCGATTTTTCATGGTGGCGCCGCTCGTCGTCATTGGTTCCAAAGAACCCGATGGAAGTTTCGACCTCGCCCCGAAGCACATGGTGGCACCGCTTTCCTGGGAGAACTACTTCGGGTTTGTCTGCACACCTGCACATGCGACGTATCGGAACATCCAGCGTGAGGGAGTGTTCACCGTCAGCTTTCCCAAAGCCGATCAGGTCGTGTTGACAAGTTTGTCCGCGGCTCCGCGGTGTGATGCCGAAACAAACGAAAAGCCGTCACTGTCCGCGTTGCCGACAATTAGGGCCGAGAAGGTGGATGGCGTTTTCCTGCAGGATGCCTCGCTCTTCTTTGAATGCGAACTGCATTCGATTGTCGACGGGTTTGGAATCAACAGTCTCATTGCTGGTCGCATTGTCGCCGCGCATGTCGTGCCGGAGGCACTGCGGTCTGAAGACAAAGATGATCAGGACGTCATTCGGCAAGCACCACTGCTAGCGTATCTCGCGCCGGGACGATTTACCGAGATTCAGGAGAGTTCCTCGTTTCCGTTTCCCGCCGGTTTCTCCCGGGAGCCGAAAGAATGAGTGCTTCACGGATACAAAGTCAGCGAATTCGTGATCATTTGGCCGCGCAGCAGGATGAAATGGTCGCTTTGCTCACGGCGTTGGCGCGGGCAGAGTCCCCCTCGCATGAACCACACACGCAGGATGACGTCTTCCAACTGCTCGGAGTCGCGATGCGCGATCGTGGATTTCGGATTCGGAAAACAAAGGGCAGCAAAACGGGTGGGAACTTGTTAGCGGTTCCAGAGTCCCGCGGTAAGCGGACGCCCATTCAGTTGATGCTCGGCCACTGTGACACCGTCTGGCCGGTTGGCACGACTCAATCAATGCCTGTGGAACAACGGGATGGCAAGCTGTTTGGTCCTGGTGTGTATGACATGAAGGCCGGCCTGGTGCAGGCCGTGTTTGCCGTTGGAGCACTCAGAGACCTTGGTGTGAGTGTCCCCGTCGCACCCGTCCTGTTCGTCAATTCGGACGAAGAAATCGGCAGCCCGGAATCGACACCGCACATCAAACGACTCTCACAAATTGCCGACCGGGCGTTTGTCATGGAACCCTCATTGGGGCCGACCGGACAATTGAAAACGGCACGCAAGGGAGTTGGGCGGTTCACCGTCCGCGTGGTGGGGAAAGCCGCACATGCCGGGCTTGATCCTGGTAAGGGAGTGAGCGCCATTCTGGAACTCTCACATGTGGTGCAGGCGTTGTTTGCTTTGAATGATCCCGAACGCGGCATTACGGTGAATGTCGGCACCATTGACGGGGGGATGCGTCCCAATGTCGTCGCTCCTGAAGCCAAAGCCGATGCCGACGTGCGAGTGTTGACTCAGGAAGACGCGCGTCGTATCGAGGCAGCCATTCACGGATTAAAGCCGAGCATTCCCGGAACGGAACTGCACATTGAAGGACACATTGGCCGTCCTCCGTTGGAACGGACTCCGCGAAATCAGCGGCTCTGGAACGCTGCGCAGGAACTGGCCGACGACATGGGAATTGAATTGCAGGAAGGAACCGCAGGCGGCGGATCGGATGGCAATACAACGAGTCTGGCGACGGCCACACTGGATGGCCTTGGAGCCGTCGGAGATGGGGCACATGCAGTTCATGAGCATGTCATTATCGAGCACATGCCGGAACGGGCCGCACTGCTGGCGGGGATGTTGGCATTGCCCATGATGCGTACCGAGTCACCTGAGCAGCAAGGCATAGCGACCGAATCCACAACTTGAGAGGGAAGCATGAGCAGTATTTCCACGTCTCGTCATCTGTTGACGTCGCTGACCCGAATTGCCGACTTTGGCACGGTTCCCTTTAAAGTCGCTTCTGTGCCGCGAGAGGCATGGGATACAGGTGATTATGTTCTGGGAGAAGTCATCGGATCGGTGAGTCCCTCCAGTCAGTTGGAACTGACCAACGGACGCATGATGACTCCCATGGTTGGAGATACGGTCGTCGGTGCGCTCGGTATTCGGGCGGCAACGCTTGAAGCAGTAGGGCACTGGCAAGACGTCGGTGAGGACGGAATTCTCGACTGCATGACATCGGCAGGCTTGCTCGGTCGGATTACGTCGCGCTCGCACTACGTGGGGAGTGTCGTCCGGTTGAAATACCGCGGTCATGTTGTTCGCAGCGACAATAAAGTGACAATGAGCCAGTTCGCGCCCTCGGTTGACTCACCGGTTGAGTTCAATTGTCCGTGCGTCTTGATTATTGGTACGTCCATGTCGTCCGGGAAGACAACGTCGGGCAGGGTTCTTGTTCGAAAGCTCGTAGAAAGTGGCTTACGTGTCGTGGGCGCTAAACTGACGGGAGCGGGGCGGTACCGGGATGTTCAAGCGTACTACGACTCGGGAGCGTCCGCGATTTTTGATTTCGTCGACTGCGGACTACCGTCCACTGTCTGCAGTGAGGACGTCTATCGGAATGCACTGGAAAAACTCTTAGGTCAAATCGCGGCTGCAACTCCCGACGTCGTTGTCGTCGAGGCCGGGGCCTCACCACTCGAACCATACAATGGCAACACCGCCGTGCAGCGCATTCAGCCGCATGTGCGTTGCACCATTTTGTGTGCATCTGATCCTTACGCCGTGGTCGGCGTGACGCAGGGCTTCGGCTTCCAGCCCGACCTCGTCACGGGAGTTGCGACATCAACCTCCGCCGGCTGTCAGGTCGTTGAAGGTCTGACAGGCTTGAGGGCACTGAATCTGATGGATCCCGGTTCCCACGACGAACTGGTGCAGCTGCTGAAGACTAAGCTTGGCACCTGAATGCGGCCACGCCATCACTTCAAATGCAGTTCGCAAGTTGATTTGCAAGACGCTGGTCATTTTCGCCCAATTCAACTCATCAGCAATGAGCGAACTACATCTGCTGTCTGCTGCGTTGACCGAGTGGAGCAGTCGATAATGGCATCAGCGATGTCCGAGAATAGCATATGGAATCGGTCGTAGTGGTCCAACGTGTATCGTTGAGCGTCCAATGGGCGATTTGATCCTCCACATGTTGGGCGAGCCAGATGGCGCTTCAAACGTTCTTTGGGTTTGTGAAGGTAAAGAAACATGAGTCGCGAAAACGCCTCATGCTGCTCGTGGTTCACTTTTGCGAAACGTAGACGCGTCAGCATCTCCTCGTGATTGCTCAGGACGACTACACTCGGACGAGTGGGGGACAAAAGCCATGTTAACGCAACGTCTAGCGGCGGGGATTTTGTTGTACCAAGGCCAACGTCCATATCGCCGCGTCGGGAACCGTTGAGAAGCGCGGCACAAGCTGTTTTACCTGCGGCAGAGTGTCCAACTAACACCGCTTTGACCGCAGTATTCTGAGTAGTCGACTTGTCTGAAGTACTTCCCAAATTGAGACCTGCACTGGCCTTACTGAATAAGTCGCTTAGACTGAATTGACACGAACGGATTGAAGTTTGCTCAGACTTGAAAAATCGTCAATTGGCCTGAAATGCTCGTTCTGATCGGCATATACACATATCTCAATTTTCTACCTCTACTCGAATTCAAGCTTCAAATGGTCTGTATGTGGCTGTCGCCGAGTCCCAGGTTCCTCATGCTGCGTTTCACTTTGTTACGTCCAACCTACGTTCCATGCGTGTGGCGGAACGTGTTGAAGCGTGTGTAGTCCCAGTGGCGGTACAGTTCGGAGTTTTTCCGAAGTTCGGCGTGGGTGCCGATGGCTTCGACTTTTCCGCCATCGAACAACACGACTTGCTCGCAGCGCCGTACGGTGGAGAGGCGTGCCGGGAGGAAGATAAGCGTGCGTCCCTGAGCGAGGCGCTGGTAGGCGTCGTCGATGAGGGACTTGGTGTCGTCGTCGAAAATGACGCGTGGCTCTTCAACGATGAGCACGGTCGGCTTTCGCAAAACGGCGCGTGCCAGGCTGAGTCGAAAGGCTTCGCCGGGCGGAAGCTGCTCGCCATGTTCTCCCAGCACGGTTTCATAGCCTTGCGGAAGCTTTGTGATGAAACTGTGTGCATGCACCAGTTTGGCTGCTTCGGTGGCATCTTGCAGTGCGAAGCTGGCGTCGCCACACAGCAGGTTTTCTGCCACGGTGCCGTTGAGGACGGGGTCATCACCGCCGACGTAAATGGTTTCGGCCCGGATCGATTCCAGCGTTCCCCAGGCGATGTCCTGCCCGTCGTACAACACGCGACCTGAGGTTGGTTCCATGAACCGCGGCAGTAAGTAGGCGACCATGCGGGGAATTTGATCATCCAAAGCGATGAGTGCTACCTGGCTGCCAGCCGCGATTTTTAGGTCGAGCGAGTTGAGATATTTGTGCGTTCCCCGCTCATAGCCAACACTTTCAAATGTAATGACGTTCGCCAGCGGTTCGACAAATTTTGCGCCTACGGCCTGGCCGACTTCTGGAATTTCGTCGAGGTAGCGGTAAATGCGGCTGGCCGCGAGGGTCATGACCGACTCCTGCGAGACCACCTGTTCAATGCGGGGAATTTCCAGAGCAAGCACGACGACAATAAGTGCGAGCGTCATCCCGGAAGCCAAGGGGATGGGAACCAGCGGCGTGACGACGCGCAGGCCGATGAGGAACAGCACAATGGCACCAGCAAACAGCAAAAGCATGGCGCCCGTTGCCCGCAGCCAGCGTTCCTGGTTGCGTCCTAGCTGAGACTCCTCGTTCAGACGCGCCAAATGCTGGTCGAAGTTTTTCTGCTCGAACTCCTCCACGTTGTACCCACGCACGAGTCGGGTTTTCCGCAGTCCTTCGGCAAGGAATTGCACTTCCGTTTCCACGCGTGAGTCAGCGAGTTCCCGTTCGCGCGAGCGGCGGCTTTGTTCGCGACGAAAAATCCACCAGCAGAATCCCGAGGGAATGAGGCACAGCATGCCGAGTCGCCAGTCGATGCAGAGTGCCAGTCCGACGAGCAGCGGGATAATGACATAACCACGAACGAGTCCCACGCGCCAGGCCGACAACGCGCGGCGGACCACTTCGGAGTCGGTGGTGAACAATTGAAAGGCGGTCTGGAACCGGCTGTCGGTAATATCACTGGGCCCCAAGCGGAGCGTTTGTCGGTGCAAAGCGGAACGCAATGACGTGGCCTGATTTCGCGCCGACGCGGACGAATGAAACCTCGCCTGCGAATGCGACCAAACCGTCAGCAGCAAACTTACCAACGCGAACAGTATGAGGCAGGCCAGGGCATTGCCCGTGTTTGCGAGCGCCGGGAACTTTGTGACGGTCCACGGCAGCCACTGCCAGCCGATGGCACTGCCGTAACGTCCGGCGGTGGCGTACAGTCCCCAGTCTTGCTGGAAGAGGGGATCGGCGTCGATGATTTCTTCAGTAAGCGGAGAGGTCAGCGTGGTTACCTGTCCCCGATGAATCAGCAAGTCGAGCAACAGCGTCGAACATCCAATGGCCGCCACTGAGCCGAGAGCTCCCATGACCGTCCAGAGGACCACTCCGAGACCGTGACGATCTCCCCAGGAGCGTTTGGGGATGAGCCGTCGCAGTGCATCGTTCGAAGCTGCCATGTGTCGATACTAGTTAGGCCAGGTCGCGGTCCTCAAACGAAATGAGGGCCGCCATCAGCATGAGAACGGAATAAGCGCAGCAGTAGAGCAGCGCGTTGGCCAGGTACTCGGGCCTGACAGCGTCCATATTTCCTTGAATGTTGAAGTGCTCCAGCACGGGGCAAATGGTGGCAAACAGCTTGGCCACGAACGCCACAATGGGGTGCACTGCCGAAATCGCGAGCAGGGGAGTGAGGTGTCCCAGAACGAAAACGGACAGACAGGCGAGGATGTTGACCAGCATGGGGAAGCGTGTGGAAATTGCCACGCTAATGGCCGCCATGATGGCAACTTCGAAGGCGACGAGCGTCAATCCCGGCAGAATGGACATGGCGACTTCGAGTCGTTGCGGCACGAGATACGGCAACCATTTCATCGAACCTTCAAGTGGATACGTAAACATGGGTGGTGGCAACTGGCCGTGCTCGCCACTGTCGTAACCGAATTTGAAATAGGTGCAGCAGAAGAACACGACACCGATGATGAACAGAATGAGCCAGCCAGCCTGAAGAATGCCGAAGTACTTGCCGAGAATGAACTGCTGCCGGTTGACCGGCTTGGAAAGCAGGGTCATGGCCGTCTTGCCTTCAATTTCTTCCGCAACGCTGGTACTCGCCGTCCACACCGCCATGATGAGCGCGGTAATTTGAGCAGTGGCAATACCGCACTCAATGAACATGCGGGTGTCGTCTTCAAAGGCGAAGAACGGCACGACCACGTTAATCATGATGATGGCCGAGCCAATTAAACCGAGCAACAGGAAGACTGGCTGTCGCACAATTTCCTTCAGCGTCGCCCGGGCAATAATCCCAGTGCGAGTGCCGTAGTTGATGGCCAGCAAAATGAGCACGGCCACTGCCGTGCCGACAATGATGCTGACTTGGGTGGAATCACCCTTCAGCATTTCAAGGAACTTGGACATGGACTGGAACTCCGCTCACGCGATGTAAAGAAAACGTAAAGAAATTGATGTAAGACCGTTTCCAGCTAAGACTTTACCTTCCCGGCTCACGAGGTTCAATCGCGACCGGGCGACTTGTTGCAACTGCTGCAATTTGCGTCGAGACAAGTAGCGATTCGTCGTGTGGTGACAATTCAGCGAATTACATGCCGTGTTCGCCCTATTCGCCAAGCCCGGCTCTAACCCCTTCGCATCGCCGCAGTTCCGCCAAACTGTTGCACTTTTCTTCTGCCATGATTTGGTGCAGCGCTTCGGCAAGGGTCCCTGAGAGTTTTGGGTTGTAGAAATTGGCTGTCCCGATTTGCACGGCACTTGCTCCGGCAACCAGAAACTCCATGACGTCATCAATGGACTGAATTCCGCCAATTCCAATGATGGGGATGTCCACCGCGTGAGAGACCTGCCAGACGCAGCGCAGGGCGAGCGGCTTAATTGCCGGACCACTCAGGCCACCGAGGATCCTTCCCAGAATAGGCTTCCTCGTCCGCCAGTTGATGGCCATTCCTTGAAACGTGTTGACGAGGGAAACAGCATCGGCGCCGCCTTCCTTTGCCGCTTGGGCGATTTCAACAATGTTCGTGATGTTGGGCGTCAGCTTGGCGATCACCGGTAAGGATGTCGAGTTCCGCACAGCAGCAACAACATTTCGAGCCGAGTCGGGGTTGGTGCCGAAGTCCACTCCACCCGAAACGTTGGGACAGGAAATGTTCAGTTCCAATCCCGCCAGTGCGTTAAGTCCGGCCTCAGGTTTGGGAGTCGACCAGGCGTCAAGTCGCTCGGCCATTTGGGCAAACTCTTCGACTTCGCGCCCGGCAATGTTGGCGAAGGCGGCGGTTGGCAACGAAAGCAAATACGGAATGTGCTTTTCAATGAACACCTCGAGGCCGTCGTTGTCGAGGCCAATCGAATTGAGCATGCCAGCCGAGGTTTCAACAGTTCGCGGTGGTGGGTTACCAATCCGGGGCTCTTGCGTGATGGTCTTGGGAATAATGCCCCCCAGCTGCGAGAAGTCGACATACTCTTCCATTTCGCGCGCGTAACCAAAGGTTCCCGACGCCACAAGAATTGGATTCGACAACTGAAGTCGACCGAGACTGACAGACAATGAGGGCATAACAGTACCAAGGCTGGTTCAGTATCCTGAACCAGAAGACCAACGGAAAGCCGACAACCAAGTCGAGACTAAAACCCGCGCTGCTGTTGTTGGATGGTCACGAAAATGACAGTTCCCAACTTGATGCAGTTTTGGACTTGTTCGACGGGCACATCGAACCGGCACCGCGCCGCGTGCGGTTCGGTGACCGCAGCAAATCCAATGTAGGAGGACCGCATGTTGAGGTTGTCGATTGTGGACGGGTCAATTTGAAGTGGAATCCCTTCCGTTGAACCAACAATCTTAAAGATTTCACCATAGACATTGGCCAAATCCAGCAGGCCAATGAAGTTGGCGGGCGAAGGCAGCTTTTCGAGTCGTTCCGTCAGAACTTTGTTATCATCGCCATCAAGATCCGCCAGCGTTTTCTTCATTTCGTCCAACGATCCGACAGTCGACACCACGCGGTTGCTGGCATAGAGCGAGCGGGTTTGAATGCCGTCTGCGCCAAACATGGTCTCCATGATATTTTTTTGAATACCAGTGGGGTCGACACTGGGGTCAACGACTTCCTGCTTCACAGTGACGACGTCCACACTGTTGTCTCCAATTTGCTCGGCGTCATGCTGAACATCGATGGTTTGCTTCATTCCATTGACTTCGTACTCGCCAGCTGCGGTTTGCAGCTTACGCATGAGAGTTTTGAAGTCGTCGCCGAGTTCTCCTTCAAAGATTCCGGTACCAGAAATGAACGTGGATCCGCCCATCCGCATGGAACCGACCAACCCACCAATTTTGACTTCGCCAAGTTGTTCAATGACGGAGTCAAGGTCTTCGCTTTCGGAATTGTTCTTTAACATGCGCTGTGTGTACTGCACGCCGAATTTCATCATGCTGTTCGTCATGCCAGATACACCGTAGTAGCCGTGCTGGCCCTCGGGGAGTTTTCGCAGCAGAGGCAGGTCTTCAGCCGGGTGGGCAGCAATCCACTTGTCCGAAGCACTGCCGGTCTTCACGACTAAATAGTCTTCAAACTGAATGCCTTCCGAACCAACGTTCATGGCAATGGACAGGTGCGAGGCATCTTCCAGAATGCGGAAGGCGTAGTGCGCGATTTCCGAATACATTTGAATGATGGGTTCGAAATCAACATTCGGCGGAGCCGCGAGTTGCAGGTTGTTCAGTCCGTCGTTGACTTTGTCTTTCAGGTCTTCAATGGGCTCTTCATACGTTTCCGTGAGCTTGGCGATGTCGACAAACAGGCTCAGGTCGCCGCTCTCAAAGACTTTGGCTGCTTCGCCATTGAGCTTGGCCGTCACTTTCGACGCACCCACTTCAGGCAACTCAGCTGGCTTTTCCACATACACGACCCACTCACCCTTGGCCTGTGCATTCATTTGCTCATCGATGGCATCGACAAATGCGTCTGGCTCGGTAGCGGGAATGACGAACATGGGGACAGGAGGCCCATCTTCCGAGAGCACGACGCCCACGTACCAGGGGCGACTATGGTCAACGCCGACGAGTTCAGGATTCGAAATGGCCTGGCCAAGCTGATCGGCACCTTGGCCAACAACCTGCCCAAATCCTGGTTGAATGGCGTCAACGAAGTCGGCCGTTTTGTCGATGGTCTTGTCCGGCTCGTTCAGCCGAATAATGAGGGCTGTGGACTCGGGAAAGAAATCGAGCGGTGAGTCTTCAGCGGCGGCCAGCGGAGCGAACGCCCCCAAAGCAACGGCGAGAGCCAAAAACGAAAATGTAAATCGACGCATCGTTTTTCCTTGTTCCAGATTTCTCATGACCGACTCCATTTCAGCCTTACAGTGCGCCCGACTTGAAGGTCGCTGACGCACATTTTGGAGTGTCGCCATAGTCTGCCTGCATGTCAACAACTCAAAACAGTTTGTTAATGAACGGCCTTGAGAAGTCACGTTATTGGAAAGAGACTAGGACGGTGAGTCGCCGTCCCCAGTTAGCTCAGCTTTCTTCGCTGATCCAAAGCCCGGCTCATTGCCGTCGAGAAGTCGCCGGATGTTGCTGCGGTGCATGACGATGATGGCCAGTGGGACGACAACTGAAAACACGCCCAGGCTGCAGCTATCCGAAGACCACAATTCTCTCCCGCCTCTCACGAGTTCGAAGAGAGCGAACGACAGCGCGGCCATAATCGAACCGATGGACACAATGCGGGTAATGCCGACCAGCAGTAGAAAGGCAACGGCGGCACATAATGTTCCCCAGGGGGCCAGCACCAGGATGACACCGAGTGCCGTAGCGACCCCTTTGCCGCCACGGAATCCAAGCCAAATGGGAAACAGGTGGCCAAGAATAGCTGCTGCCCCGGCCAGAACGGCGAGATGCGTGTCCAGTGGTGAAGGTTGGCCCTGCAGCAGTTGCGGGAGAAACGCTGTGGGTAGCAGGCCTTTGAGTGCGTCAAGCAGGAGTGCGAGGAATCCCCATTTCCAGCCAATGGCGCGTCCCACATTGGTCGCCCCGACATTGCCGCTGCCAACTTGACGCAGGTCAATTCCCTTCACCCATTTGGCAATGAGCAAACTGAAAGGAATGGAGCCCACGCCGTAGCCCAGCAGGAGTACCAGAAAAAACAGCAGCTCAGGACGCATACGGGCCGCTCGCTTTAGTCCAGAAGTGCCAGGAACTGTTGGAAGTTGGAAAAGTCGTGGAACAAGTGGTCGGGTTTGGACTGCTCAAGATCTTCTGCCGAGAAAATTCCCGTAGCCACTGCGACGACTTTGGCACCAATTGCGCGGGCACAACGGACGTCGGCGGGTGTGTCGCCAATGACCCAGACGTGTTCCAAGTCGACGTCGCGCTGGACCGTATCGCGGAGACTTTGCATGGCGGCGCGAGCCACGTCGTCCCGGTTTTCGTGATGATCGCCGAATCCACCGAATCCAAAGTGCTGATTCAGTTTGTAGTGCCGCAGTTTATGGTCGGCCCCCACCCGGTAGTTTCCAGTGAGCAAACCCAATACAACGCCGGACTGGTTGCTCAACTCATCGAGCAGCGGTTCGATTCCGGGATAGACCAAACCGCGGCAGCTAGCGAGAGCGTCGGGCAAATGGCGGTCATACGCGGCGAGAAAACTGGCAATGTTTGAATCGTGCAATTCAATTCCGTGATGGCGAAACAGGTCGGTCGTAATGGCCCGGTCTGTCCGGCCAGCGGCAGGAATATCGACATCATGATTCGTGATGCCGAAGACCTCGTTGAGAGCGCGCTCCATACCGACCTGGCCTGCTCCCCCAGAGGTGAGCAGCGTGCCATCGATATCAAACAGACAAACCCGTAATGACAACGGTCGCTCCTTCGAAATTCAATCGCTGATGTACTCAAGGCGAGACACAGACAGGAATGTCCGTGCCACCCGTCCTGCTAGTTCTTGGCCAACTGTCGCAGCACTGTGTGGAGAATGCCACCGTTGCGGTAGTACACCACTTCAACAGGCGTATCAATGCGGCATGTCGTCACGAAGTAAACCTCTTCGCCATTCGCCTTCTTCGCCGTCACTTCAACCGCCTGACGTGGCTTGAGTTGGTCATCGAGTGCGATTTCGAAGGTCTCGGTACCGTCCAGGTCGAGCGACTCACGCGATTCCCCCTCACGGAACTGGAGTGGCAACACGCCCATGCCGACCAGGTTGCTGCGGTGAATACGTTCGAAGCTTTCCGCGATGACCGCTTGCACTCCGAGCAAATAGGTTCCCTTCGCCGCCCAGTCACGCGACGAACCAGTTCCGTATTCTTTGCCAGCCAGTACCACGAGTGGAGTGCCTGCTTCTTTGTACTTGAGCGAAGCATCGAAAATTGACATTTGCTCGCCGGTAGGCAAGTAAGTGGTGACACCGCCTTCGGTCCCCGGAGCGAGAAGGTTACGGAGTCGGATGTTGGCGAACGTTCCGCGTGTCATGACACGGTCGTTACCACGACGACTGCCGTAGCTGTTGAACTGCACGGGTTCGACGCCATTCTCCTGCAGGTACTTACCGGCAGGAGAATCTTTCTTAATGGCTCCCGCAGGGCTGATGTGGTCGGTTGTCGTGGAATCACCCACCGACACGAGGCACTTTGCTCCGGTAATGCTTTCAATAGGGCTCGGCTCAGCCGGCATGTCGACGAAGAATGGTGGCTCCTGCACGTATGTGCTCTTCAAATCCCAATTGAACAGGTCGCCACTGGCTCCCGAAATGGCCTGCCACTCGGTCGGGCCATCAGCGGCCTTGGCGTACTCATTGACGAACATTTCTGGCGTCAAGGCCGACTTCACCGTATCAGCGACTTCCTGCTGTGAGGGCCAAATGTCCTTGAGGTACACGGGGTTGCCTTCGGCGTCGGTTCCCAGAGCATCATGATTCAGGTCGATATCCGTGGTACCTGCAATTGCGTACGCGACAACCAGCGGAGGCGAGGCGAGGTAGTTCGCTTTGACGTGCGGACTGATGCGGCCTTCGAAGTTCCGGTTGCCCGACAGAACCGCGGTCGCGACCAGATCGTTTTCAGTAATGGCATTGGCAATTGGCTCGGGCAATGGGCCGCTGTTTCCAATACAGGTTGTGCAGCCATAGCCGACGAGGTGGAATCCGAGTGCGTTCAGCGATTCCGTCAATCCCGCCGCGTTCAGGTAGTCGGTGACAACACGGCTCCCGGGAGCGAGTGAGGTTTTCACCCATGGCTTGCGGGTAAGTCCACGTTCCACGGCCTTTTTCGCCAGCAGACCAGCTCCAACCATGACACTGGGATTGCTGGTGTTCGTGCAACTGGTGATGGCGGCAATGACGACGGCACCGTGTTTGAGCAGGAATTCGTCACCATTGTTTGTGACGGGGACGCCATCAATCCCGGGATCGGCGACGGCCACTGCTGTTGCTTCGGCTTCCGCCGCGGCACCTGATTTGCCAAAGGTCTTGCTCAAATCGACGTGCCATTGTTTCTGCATGTCGGAGACGAGAATTCGATCTTGCGGTCGCTTGGGGCCAGCCATTGAAGGCACGACGGTTCCCATGTCGAGTTCCAGCACCGACGAGAATTTCGGCGTTGGCGAATCGGCTGTGCGGAACATCCCCTGTTCCTTGTAGTACCGCTCGCACAAGTCAATGACTTCGGCGGAACGTCCAGTCCGCTGCATGTAAGCCAGTGTTTCGGTATCGACTGGGAAGAAGCCCATGGTGGCCCCATATTCGGGAGCCATATTCGCGATGGTTGCACGATCGGCCAGTGACATTTTGTCGAGACCTGGGCCGAAGAACTCAACAAACTTGCCGACCACGCCGTGCTTCCGCAGCATTTGCGTGACAGTCAACACGAGGTCGGTGGCCGTCGCTCCCTGCGGTAGTTCGCCACTCAGCTTGAAGCCCACCACTTCGGGGAGCAGCATGTAAATGGGTTGCCCCAACATGACCGCTTCGGCTTCGATACCGCCGACACCCCAGCCGACAACGCCGAGGCCGTTGATCATGGTGGTGTGCGAGTCGGTTCCGACCAATGAGTCGGGGTAGGCGGTGCCATTGCTGCTCAACACGCCGGACGCGAGGTACTCGAGATTCACCTGATGCACAATTCCAGTCGCAGGTGGAACGACGCGGAAGTTTTTGAATGCCTGCTGGCCCCACTTCAGGAACTGATAACGTTCCATGTTGCGATCAAACTCGATGTCGAGGTTTTCTTGCAACGCCATCAGCGAGGCGAAGCGGTCCACCTGAACGCTGTGGTCCACCACGAGATCGCAAGGGACGAGAGGATTAATCTTCTTGGGATCACCACCCATGCGGACCATGGCAGAACGCAGAGCCGCAAGATCGACGACGGCGGGAACGCCGGTGAAGTCCTGCAGGACGACACGCCCGGGCATGAACGGGATTTCCACTTCACCCACGTTTTCCGCATTCCAGGCGGCAACGTTCTTCACGTCATCCTGCGAAACAATGAAGTCATCGCAGTTACGCAGGCAGGACTCGACGAGGACGCGAATCGAAAAGGGGAGTGCATCCATGTTCCCCAGCCCCATTTCGGCCAGCTTCTGGATGCGATGAATGGTGTAGTCCCCGCTCGACGTGGAGAGTTTCGCTTCGGCTCCAAATGGATTTGCAACGGCCATGATGTCCTCGGGGAGAGTTGTAACGTGTTTTCAATTCAATTGTTGTGTCAGCACAGGCCGGCAGGCTCGTGTGCGATTCGACTGAGGAAGCACTACCTCAGGAACACGTAGGATAACGAACAGAATCCCGTCCGAGTAGTGCCCACGCCTGTCTCAAAACGGCGTCAGTGAATCGACGCGAAAGTGGCTGCCGAGACTCATGTTGCCTCGAATTGTGGAATTGAGTTAAAAGGAACCCGTGCGCCCTCACGGACCGGACACTCAGGATGAGGCGGCGAGGCGCATGACCTTTGGGGGAAAGGATTTCCGGAAATGCAACTTAGTATTCGAGACATTGCTCAGCGGGTAGACGCCCAGGTTCGTGGCGAATGTGAACGACAAATCGATGATGTCGCCCCGTTGACCGAGGCCGGCGCGACTCACATTACGTTTCTTGAGTCGGCCAAAGAACTGAAGAAAGTCGACCAGTCAGCGGCCGGGGCGATTCTTGTCACTGAGGAACTGGCGGATCGCATCCCAGAGTGCGAAGCCACACTGCTCATCGTCGGCAACCCCTTCACGGCGTTCATTCAGATCATGGACGTATTCCGACCCGCTCGTACGCAGACGGCTGTTGGGATTTCCCCCGAAGCACATGTCGACCCAACGGCCCGGATTGCCAGCGGCACCTGCATTCACCCCACTGCCTGCGTGGGGGCCCGTGCCCAAATTGGTGAGAACTGTCTCATCCTGCCCGGGGCCATCATCGGCGAGGACGTTGTCATTGGAAACAACTGCGTCATTCATCCCCACGCGGTGTTGTATCCCGGCGTTCAACTTGGTGAGCGTGTCATCATTCACGCGAACGCCGTCATTGGGGCTGATGGCTTTGGATACCGCTTCGTGGCCGGAAAGTTCGAACGCATTCCACATCGTGGCACCGTGATTATTGAAAACGATGTTGAAATCGGTGCGTGCGCGACGGTTGACCGTGGCATGATTGGTCCCACGGTCATTGGCCAGGGAACAAAACTCGACAACCTCGTCATGATTGCCCACAACTGCCGGATTGGTCGGCACAACGCATTCGCGTCGCAAGTTGGTCTGGCGGGGTCGGTGACGACTGGCGATTACGTTCGCGCCGGCGGTCAGGTTGGCGTGGCCGATCACATTACAATTGGCTCTCAAGTGTCGTTCGGGGGCAAAGCGGGCGTCATTACCGATGTTCCCAGCGGCGAAACCTTTCACGGCATTCCGGCCGGTCCGGAGAAAGAAGAAATACGGCGCGTCCTCACTTTGCGGAAAGCGCCGCAGGTTTTTGAACAAATCAAGCAACTTCAGAAGCAGGTCAATGCCCTGCAGGCACAACTGGCAACGCTGTCGAATTCCGACAGCGAGTCAGCCGCCGCATAATTGTTGATCATCCTGAAATCATGGCAAGTTACGACGAGGACAACAAACCGGCCACCATCCCATTCCGACAGCAGAATTCCCATCGCGAACCGATTGGACTGCTGGCTGGCTGGGGACGCTTTCCTATTGTGTTTGCTGAAGCGGCCAAGAAGCAGGGATTCGAAGTCCACTGCATTGGCATCGATGGTCTGGTCGATCCCGCCATTGCCGAGCATTGCACGACCTTTGAAGCCTCGCCGCTGGCTCGTGTGGGCCGGGCAATTCGCTTCTTCAAGCGGCGCAAAGTGACTTCAGCTGTCATGGCCGGCAAAGTCGAAAAGCGCGTGTTGTTTGACCCCTTTCGCATTTTCCGCCTGCTGCCCGACTGGCGAACCCTGCACATGTGGTTCCGCTACTGCACTGAAAACAAGAAGGATGACACGCTGCTGCTCGCGGTCATTCGAGAGTTTGCCCGCGACGGCATTCATTTCAAATCTGCCCTCGAATTCTGCCCGGAGCTTCTCGTGCAACACGGATTCCTGACGCGTCGTCAACCAACATCGGCCCAGTGGAAAGACATTCGTTTCGGCTGGGAAATCGCCAAGGAAATGGGTCGGCTGGACATTGGACAGACGGTCATTGTGAACGACACCGCCGTCATTGCTATTGAAGCGATTGAAGGGACCGACGAGTGCATTCGCCGCGCCGGACAGTTGTGCCGACGTGGTGGCATGACACTGGTCAAGGTCGCCAAGCCACAGCAGGACATGCGTTTCGACGTCCCCACCGTGGGACTGCAAACCATTCAAACCATGTGTGAAGCCGGAGCCCGGGTGCTCGCCATTGAAGCGGGAATGACCATTCTGCTCGACGAGCCAAAAGTCATTGAACTGGCCGACAAGCTCGGCATTTGCATTGTGTCACTGAAAGCGGAAGAAGTTCAGCTCAAAGCTGTTGCCTAGTTGTAACGTTTTCCGGGTAGGCCGGACCGCAGGCCGCTGGAACGCCCCGGAACTCCGCAAATGACTGTCCGTGCTTGGCGAAATCTCAACTGGATGAACGTCGTCCCCGAGGCCCAAGTTCCGGCAAATGTTTGATTTGCTACGGTCCGGCCTACAGTTCATACGCTGAGTTGGGTGGCGGCGTGCGCCCCGCGCAGCGGAAACACCCGGTTTGGTGAAGGTCGCTGACCTCAAATCGTCAGTTGGCGATCACGTGCTGTGACAGGCCAGCGGTCCACGATTTCACCATTCTCAATAACGACTGCTTCCTTGTGCATGGGAGACGTCGGGCAAACGTGGCGGGGCAGGGCGACTACCCAGTCGCCGGGCTGATACTCGTTCGCCCGTGATGTCTCCACGACCAAATGCTCCTCGTTGTGTAACACGATTTGGGCATCTGGAATGGCAGGGAGATACACGCGTTCGGGTATCGGCGGATCAGATGCGATGGACTTTGTCCCAGCATCGAACGTCACACGGTTCTCCGTGGGACGACTGACAACCCGCGTAAAGACCACTGCCGCCGTGCGGAAATCCTGCAGGTCGGGGTATTTCGTTCCGTAGCCGACGTCATGGAACACGCAGGTGCCGGGACTCAGTTCGAGGGCAGGATCATCGAACTGTGCGAACACGGGAAACGTCGGGGTACCGCCACAAATAATCCGAGGCACGGCCAGTCCGGATGCTTCTAATTCATCCCGCAGTCCCTTAATGCGTTCCCACTCTGGCAGTACGGCGGCATAGCGTTCTTCAGGTGAGGACTGATGAAAATGCCCGTCATACATGTGGAATCCGGCGGCGGTTACTCCCTCGGCCTGATAAACCCGCTGGTACAAATCGCGAACCTTTTCCAACTCGCGAACTCCCGTACGGTCACGGCCGGGATTCACATCGACCAGTGCGCCGATTGTCAGGCCTGCTTCAGTGATTTGACCTGACAACCGCTCCAGTGATTCCGCCGTGTCGACCGTCACCATGAAATTCACGTCGGGGTACACCTGTCGAAACTTGACCGCGCGGGCCACGTTGGGGCCAATCATGGTGTAGGCCAGCACAATATCTTTCACGCCACTCTGCGCCAGCATTTCCGCCTCGGCCATGGTCGCGGCTTTGTGCTTCGTAATGCCCAGGTCCAATTGCATTTTGACAATGGCCGACATTTTATGTGTTTTGCAATGCGGCCGGAGCCGCTGCAACGCGTTCGGGCCAGCAATCCGCAACATGGTGTCGAGGTTGTTGCGCAAGTGCTCGCGAAAGACGACCAGCTGTGGGCTGAGCAGTTCGTCCGTCTGATGAATGGGCCAGAGGTTTGGCGGAAAAAGTTCTTGCAGAGAAGCTGTCATGGATCGCCAATTCAATTGGAGGTTGGAGCATCCAACTATAGCGACTCCACCCGACGTTGAAACTCTGCGACGCGAATGAAAAAGAGCCGACCGGACGAGAGAGCGGTGTCCGGCGGCTCAGAATTGTGAGAGAAAAAATCAGCGAGAGAGTGTGAGAGTTTTTGTGAGAGCAGCGAGGTCGTTTGAGAGGCGAAGGATGATCGCCGATTTCATTTAGTGGATGTCGTTAGGACCGTCGCAGAACTCAGCTTGATCCCAGTAGCTGCCGCCGCTGGTCCAGCCTTTGTGTCCACAGTTACCTTCGGCTTTGTAAGACTGGCTCAGGCAGGTGAAGGCGGAGCCGACGTCTTCGAGTTCGTTGTTAATGTTCAGAGCGACTTCGCTGAGGCCGACAATCAGGCCGAGCACACAAATGGTGGCAACCAGGACCAGTTCGGCGGAAACAATGAAACCAGCTTCGTCGTTCAGGAGTGCGTTGAAAGTCTTCATGGTGGGGTTCCTCTCGGTTGACCGTTTGTTGTCGGTCAGGTTTTGTTGTTGATGAATGACAAGAAAAGCATGTGCAGTGCCGAACTGTTCAAGATGCTTAGCGCCAGCGTGCGAAGTGGGGCTCACTCCAAGGCGCAAGGCATTCCTGCAAAGAGCTTTAAGAAAAATTCGCACTGCTCGTCAAAAAAGTTTCAAAGCCTGAACACCCATGCCAGCCATGATGCCCAAACGCAACGCAGGTTTTCCTTGATGGTGGCCTGAAGCGGCCTCAGCAACCGCAACACATGCGCCAGCAACACCTTTCAATCGCATGTTGCCGAACATCAACACGTTGCCGGAAGGCAACGCCGTGGATTAGTAAATGCCGAGCAGAGAATTCAGCTGCATGGAGCCGCCGCCGTAGCTGCCGAATTTGGGCTCGAAGAGAAGCGCGACGCCCACGTTGTCCTTACTGCGGTCGTAACCCAGACCAAAGTGCAGCAGCCAGGACTCACCAATGCGGGTGAGCGTAAGCGATTCACCGCGGTCGATTCCTTCCGCGACATCGAATGAGGCGCCCATGGTCGCGACGTAGAGGTTTGGACTCATGACATAGGAGTAGCTGCCCGTCACGAGTTGACTGTTGGTTGGACCGGCCTGCACCTGTCGGAATCCCAAGAACATGCTACCGCGTCGCGAACGCTGCGAAAGCACACCGACATTCCACACGCGTTGTCCACCACCAAAGAAGTCGAAGACACCGTTCGCCAGAAACGAGGTGCGCGGCCCGACATGCCAGGCGTAGCGACCATTGAGCAGTCCGAAGTGTTCACCAAAGTTATCGCGGTCGGCATCCGGGAAGAAGGCGACGCCGGTGTCGAGTTCCATCCAGTCAACAATGCGTTCTCGATCGGGCGGACCAACTTTGGTTTGCCAGCGATGGTGCATGCCGAGCCAAAGAACCTGCTGATCAGCCACCAACTCGTGATACGGCGCAGTTACAGAACGACCGGCGCCACTTCGCACGGCATAGAAGCGAGGATCATAAATGTTCGGGAGCGGTCCACCACCAAACTGATATGCCAGGTACCGTTCGCGGAATCGCTCCTGGCTGTTTTCGTCAAACTCGTTGTACTGCGGAATGCCCGCCAGGTTCCGTGTGGAGTCTGAATACGAGTAATCGAAGTCAAAGACAACTTTGTGGGCCAGACCGTTCAGCCCGAGGATGGGGTCGTAAACACCGGGCATGTACTTCGAGAACTGCACGCTGCCGCGAAGACCAGCACTACCATAGAACCTGGCCAGAGAGTTCTGATTCAAATCTTCCTGCCAGAACGCGGCTTCCCCCATTAGATACGGGACAAAATGCACAGGCCCGACATCGAATGGCATCGCGAGTTCGTGGCGAGTCATGGTGACCAACCCCTGCGAGTCGGCAAAGTACGGCAGCGGTGCGAAGGGATCGACCACAGGATCCACCGGGCCAGTCGCAGGATGCAAATGTCCGTAACCCACCATGGAGTGCTGGCTCCACGTCACGGGCGTGTACGGAATGGGCTCCCCCAGCATGGTGAGGTCGAACCGAGGCAGCCAGTCGCTGGAGTCGACGAAGTTGTTGGACCGAATTTGGGTCAGCAAACTTCCCTGAACATTCTCGATGCGATGATTCAGGCTGAAGAGATTCTCCAGGTCTTTCCCTTCATCCCAGCGTTCCTCCTCAAACTGCTCGTAGTAGTTACGGTCGTTGTTGAAGATGTGCCCACTCTCAAGCGTAATCCACGTGTTGTACGGCAGGTCGAACCGCGTTCGCGATTCGATTCGGCCTCGATTGTTGTTCGGCACATCCAGGCTGCGGCGGTCGGCTCCGAGCCGGTCGCGACCTGAGTCGTATTGATAGTCAATCAATGACTCACCGGTCAGGTGCCCCATCCCCAGGCCCGGTAAGCCCAAGTCCATATCGTACTGAAACGAAGTACCAACGCTGGGACCGCGAGCTGTCATGTAACCGAGATTCAAGTCCCAATCGAGTCCCTGTGGAAGATTGAGGCCAAACAAGCCATCCACGTTCCAGGTCGTTCCCAGCTCCGCACCAAACATACTGGAGTATCCGACGGAAACTCCGGCAATCGGGACGTGCGGATCTTCCGCCGGACTGCTGAATCCTGGCGTTGCAAAGACCGGTGTGTTTTCCACGTAGAAGCGATTGTTCAAACTGCTGATCCACAGTGTCGTGGGATCAACATCCTCTGGACTCGCAAAAGGATTCAATGACTGGAAACTGGAATTGGGACGCTCCTGCAGGAACACGTCGCTCGACTCCACCCGCCACTTCGGCTGACCAAACTGACTCGTCGTGAACCAGGCATCTTTGGCGTGGTAGTTCATTTCAGAGAGTTGCCGCAGCTCATTAGCTCGCAACCGTAGCACGCCGTTCAACTCCGGAAGATACGTGCGGACTTCCGCATTGAGCGACAATCCCCGCCGCTGATTCAAATCATAAAACGCATGCGTCGACCGAACTTCGTTGTTCCCCTGACGGACGACAATGTTCCCCTCCAGATACACCTGAAATGGCGAATTCTCTTCGAGGTCGAATCCCCCCAAGTCGCTGAAGCGGTCGGCGTCGCTCCAAATGACCGCACGGTCCGCCGACAGGTCGAGTCGCGTCAGGTATACGCGACCTCCCACGTTGAGCGGCACGTTGTCGATGACAATGTTGATTCCCCCCGTCACCGTCGCCACGAACTCCTGCGGCACCGACCCCACTGAGGGTTCGACCTTGAACTCGAAGCGCTCACCGAGGAAACGCGGATTGATACTCACATGACGTCGAATTGCCGGAATGGGACTGGGGGGTACGGCACTTCCGGGCGGCGGGGGAACAATGTACTGCGTCTGCTGCAGCAGGCCGCGATTGTTGTTACGGCGTTCAATGGCCCTCAGCACGACCGGATCATCTTTGCTCTCCGGCGTCGGCACCACGCGGACAAGATTCTCGACCTTGCCCCGCAGTCGGAAGAATTCGAAGGGATGCTGCGTTTCCTTTCCACGAACAATGTGCCGCGCCATTTCCTCGGGCGTGCCGTCGGCATAGCCAATAAGTTCTCGATCATCCCCTGTGCCCGACTGTTGCCACAGCACAATTTGCGGCGCAGTCCAGACGTTCTCTCCCTGACTCACACGGCAGTGTCCCCGCAGTAGGAGCACATCTTCCCCTTCGCTGGTGAACACGTCGCCCACTTGGGCTTCAATCCGAATGGGCGAAGCCTCTTGCGGCTGTGATGCTGGAGCCTTTGTTTCCTGAAAACTGTGACCGAACTGCGCAGCGGCATTCCCGGCAAGGCTGGCAAAGCACACCAGCCACGCCCATACGCATCGTGCGTACGGCGGTCGATGGGACGACACGCGGAATCCGTTCACTGTTGAGGGGGAATAGAGTGGTCGACTCAACCAAAAGGGGGAACTGCAAAGTATACGGCTGATTTGAAAAACGAGTCAATAACGACATTGGGCCGCAGCGAACGGCGCATCCCCTTATTTTGAAGTGCCTTACGGCGCGCAAGGCTACCCCGGGAGATGCTTGTGACTGCCAATTCGTCGTCCCCAATGAGCGTGTGGGCGAGCTCCGCAAAGTGTTTTTTAGTAGAGACTTACGCTGAGTGTGAGTGCCACTGGCTTCGCCAGTACTTTTCTGCCGCGGAATTTGAATCCATCCACAAGGTTGGTCGTGCTGACGACGCTGCTCAACTTGTTCCTTCAGTCATGGCCCCTAAGCGGTTACTCTGATTTGAGAGTCGACAGGCACTGGATCGTGTAAGTCGGACCAAATTCTGATTCTCTAACATTCGTACGCGGCGGATATGTGGCCCGAATGGATTCATTGGTTGATTACTATCATCCCCTCGATTGTTGGGGCATTTCTTGGTGTCTTTCTGCCGTCTGATTGGAAGCGATATCCGCTCGGTTGGTCTGGGCGAAGCATCGGCTTTGGAATCGGTATTTGCATCAGCTTGATTCTCGACCCGCCACTCGTTGTGGATCCTGCGATCGCGCATCATCACCGTCCCAGTTGGAAACGCAATTTACGGTGTGGGGCCATTCATTGTCGCAATTTGTGTCTGGTGGGTTCTTAGACGAGTACGCCCGGCAGTGCCGGACGTTGAATGTTAAGCGCCGCTTCCCGTCCTTCCCATTAAATCGCTGCGGTTCTTTTCCAACGGCCCTGCTTCAATTCAATGTCACAATCTGTAGTGAACCCAATCGAATTAATTGTGTCCTTCGGTGCTTGGAGGATAGATCATCGACTGCCTGCGGGGAGCGACAAATGACGAAAAGATCCGGAATCGTTTTCAGTTATCGCGGACGCCAATTCTTCTTGTCGACATTGAATGGGGGCTGACAATTCGTTTTACTTCATGCCACGTCAACACGACGCGAAGTTGGGCAACGAATTTGTACTGAGCACCGCGATGACGGGCGACTGGTGCTAAACATCGACCAAGTGCAGTCGGGCTGTTTCCAGACGAGGAAGATCAGCCGCCATACATCTGGATACTTCCACATCAAGGATGTTGTTGGCCGAGGCGGCAATCGCGAAAAGGATGGCCACGGAGCCCGGCCCGTCTTTCAAGGAAATGGGCGGCTTCTACATTCTTGGTGATTTGCCCTCAGGCAATTGAAACGTTGGTTTGCGTTGACAAACCAGAACCAACGCATGTGATCGTTCAGCTTCCTGAGTCGACTGAGCCGTTCACGGTCCAATTTGCGATTTGGGATAAACGAACACGCGTGCGTATACCTGCATCCACAGGATCTTTTCTTGGCAATGGTCTTATCACGCTTCAAATAGACGGCTTGGACTACGGGCTTGTCATGATGTTTCCAGTCGTGGAAAAAACTTCATCTGAAATTGAACATCGATTTCCAGCGCGGACGTGTTATATGGTTCGTTAGGAAAGTAGCCGAGTAGGGTCCGCTGTCAGGCTGTGAATTTATGTCGTGGAGGGAATTCTTTTCGATACCGGCGGGTCATTTTTTGAGTGACCGGGGTGAGTCGTGTCTAGTTGTGAGTTTTGGCCGAGTTTTTCTTTGCTGGATGTTTCAGGCAGGCGGTGCCAGCCGGTCCAGTTGAGACGTTCAGGGCTACGAAAGTTGTGTTTGGCCAGGTGATCCTCGATTATGCCGGCGAGGAGAGTGCCAACATCCGTTGAAAGTTGTGGGCCAGGGCGTGAAGCAGGCTCACGGCTTTGGCTTTGAACAGACCTCGCACTCGAAATTGATTTAAGCCACGGTTGCGACAACCGGCATTGGGAAACTCCGCGGTTGCTGTGCGCTGTTTGTAGATCGTTTGGGCGACTTCGGTCCCCATGCGAGACCGCCAGTTCTTGACCTCCTCACTGTCTCCTTTGATGGGGGCGAATGGGTCAATTCCTTTGGCCCGTTTCTGCTCCTGTTCCATGATTGGGAGATACGTCGTCATACCAGCTCGTTCCAGAACGGTGATGTCTTCGAGATTGACAAAGCCCCCATCTGCCAGATACTCGTCGGGACGTTTGCCGTATCGCTTTTGTATTTGATCGGCCATCGGTTTCATCTGGCCGCCATCGGTTCCTGCGTTGACCACGTCCACCCCGACGATCACCAGCGAATCGGTTGCGGTCGCAAATTGCACATTGTAAGCGGGACGAAAACCTCCATCGCCCATCTTCATCTTGCGGGCTTGTGCATCAGTCATCGAAGCACGAGCGTTTTCGCCAGACCCTTTCTTACGTCGCTCCATCTTGGGAACCAGCGACTCCCGTTCGGCCAGTGCTGCTTCGATACGTTCCTTGCGGTCGCGTGCAGCACGCTCTCTTGCAGCACGCACACGGCGGTCTTCGCTTCCCGACTCAGCTTCGCGTTGAAGTTCTTCCAGGTGCTCTTGGGCTTCCTTCAGGCATTCCTGCAATGTTGCGTGACGTCGAAACGACGCACTCCCCGCCGAAGCTCGTACCCGCATGCCATCCTGAGCCACACGTGTGAGTTCGACCAACCCCTGATGCAAGAGCGTCGCCACGCTTTGCGTCAGCAGTCCATCCAGAACCTCGACGTGTTCCACGCGAAAGTCTGCCAACGTGTGGTAATTGACCGTGACACCACCGCACAGCCACAAATACCCCAAATGCTCCTTGCACAGCTTGTCCAGACGCCGTGCCGAACTGAATCCATCAATTGTGGCCAGCAGCCACAATGCCAGCAGAATCTTCGGATCAATCGGATTTCGACCAGGACCATGCTCATGGGCCTGAATCTTTTTATACAACTCTTTCAAATCAAGCGCTTCCACATACGCCCAAATCAACCGGGCCGTGTGATCCTCCGGCAGAAGTTGATCCAACGACAACGGTCGCCACTCGATTTGCCGCCGTTCGGCTCGCTGATACCGAACGGCAGGATCCTTCGCAGTCTGTTCCATAACGACTCCCAAACCGAAACACCAATCTTCAGTCACGACCCGAGGGAGTCTAATTCGTTCTGCAAAACCACCAAACAAAAATTCACAGCCTGACAGCGGACCCTACCTTTCGTTCCGATCATTTGGGTCACATCATCACGCAATGATGTCATGCACCACATTCCCAGCAACATCCGTGAGGCGCATGTCGCGGCCGCTGAAGCGGAAGGTGAGGCGTTCGTGGTCCATTCCGAGCAAATGCAGCATGGTGGCGTGGAGGTCGTGCATTTCGAGTCGGTTTTCGATGGCGTGGTATCCGTATTCGTCGGTGGCTCCGTAAGTCATGCCGCCGCGCACGCCGCCGCCGGCCATCCACATGCTGAAGCCGAAAGGATTGTGGTCGCGGCCGTCAGTTCCCTGAGCGAATGGCGTGCGACCGAATTCTCCGCCCCATAGCAGGAGCGTGTCGTTGAGCAGTCCACGTGACTTCAAGTCCTTGATGAGCGCGGCGATGGGTTGATCAACATGCAGCGCGTTCTTTTCGTGGTTCGCCTTCAGCCCACTATGCTGATCCCAACGATCTCCCGCGCCGCCGGGGCAGGTGAGTTGGATGAATCGCACACCGCGTTCGACCAGTCGTCTCGCAATGAGGCAGGAGCGGCCGAAGGTCTTGAGACCATCGACGGAAGAGTTTAATCCGTACAGTTCCTGCGTTGCCTGCGTCTCCGACTGGATGTCCATGAGCTCGGGGACTTCCATTTGCATGCGAAACGCGAGTTCGTAATTGCGAATGGCCGATTCAATGGCATCGATTTCACCGGTCTTCTGCAGCAGTTGTTCGTCGAGCTGCTGCATGAGTTTCAGCTTCCGCAGCTGCGCCGCCTCGGTTGGTTCACGGCGACTAATGTCCGCGACGGGATTGGCACCATCCTTGAAAATTGATCCCTGAAATGTGGCGGGGAGGAATCCGCTGCCGAAACAGTCGAGTCCGCCCGGCGGAATGAGTCCACCATTCAGCACGACATACGCCGGCAGGTTCTGACATTCCGTTCCCAGGCCATAGGCGGCCCAGGCTCCCATGCTGGGACGCCCCTGCAGGCCGTGGCCAGTATGCAGAAAGTAATTCGCGTTGGTGTGCTCAGAGAACTTCGAGGTCATCGACCGCAGCACACAGAGGTCGTCAGCACATGTGGCGACATGCGGAAACAAATCACTGACGGGGAGTCCCGACTCGCCATATTGCTGGAACTTCCAGGGCGAGCCCAGTGTGTTCCCGTTGTTGTCGAACTGGGTCGGCTGGATTTCCATTTTGAACGGCTGGCCGCTTTCCGCCTGCAGCAGCGGTTTGGGATCAAACGTGTCGACCTGCGAGGGGCCACCATCCATGTACAGAAAAATGACCGACTTGGCCCGAGGTGCGAAATGCGTCGGCTTCGGAGCGAATGGGTTCTCTTCCTGCTGAGCCGCCAGCCCCGACTCCGCGAGCAATGCGGTCAGTCCGATCCCGCCCGCACCAAGTGCAGTGTTCCAAAGCATGTCACGTCGATTGAACCGTCGAGGATTTGGTGAATGCATGGCAGGTGGGAGCCCGCGGTGTAAACCGTGGGCATTTCGGGAGGTTGGAAAAAATCTCAAAAAGTATGAGGCGCTGGGGACTCATACGTCGCATGACATGATGAACTCACAGTATTCTGGAGCACAACCATGTCTGACGACTCTCCTCAATTATCACATGTTCCGCCAGAAAATGCACCGTCTGTTGACCCACAGTCGGTCGAAGGCATTTTCGTGAACGCATTGGCGCTGACTTCGAAGGAAGAGCGAACCCGCTTTCTGGACGAAGTTTGCGGCGAAAATATCGAGCAGCGTCAGAAGGTGGACCTGCTGCTGCGAGCGTATGAAGACGCCGGCAGCTTCCTCGAACAACCGGTCTCGGACATCCCGGCCCAGTTCGAAAAGCCTTCGCTCTCACTCGATTTCCTGACGCCGTCAGATGATCCCTCACTGCTGGGAACGCTCGGGCCGTACGAGGTTTACGAAATCCTCGGCCACGGCGGGATGGGAATTGTCTTTCGGGGACGCGATCCCAAACTCAACCGCGTCGTCGCCATTAAAGTGATGTCCCCGGCATTGGCGATCAACCCCAACGCGCGACGAAGATTCATTCGCGAAGCGCAGGCTGCGGCAGCCATCAGCCATCCGCACGTGGTCACAATTCATGCAGTCGATGACGACGGACAGATTCCGTACCTCGTTATGGAATGCGTGGTTGGTCAATCATTGCAGCAGAAAATTGACAAAGTCGGCTCGCTGCGGCTGACAGAAATTCTGCGCATTTCACGACAAATTGCCGAAGGCCTTGCCGCCGCACACAAACAAGGCCTCATTCACCGCGACATTAAGCCAGCCAACATTCTGCTGGAGAACGGTGTCGAGCGGGTCAAAATTACTGACTTCGGACTGGCTCGTGCTGTTGATGATGTCTCCATGACCCGCACCGGTGAAATCGCGGGAACACCACAATTCATGTCGCCCGAACAGGCGCGTGGCGAACGCGTTGATCAACGGAGTGACTTATTCAGCCTCGGCTGCGTGATGTACGCCATGTGTACGGGACGCTCTCCGTTCCGCGCGACGAGCTACGCTGCTTCCGTGCATCATGTGGTGAACAGTCCGCCGCGTCCCATTGAAGAAATCAATCCCGAAATCCCGGACTGGCTCGCAGCGGTTGTCGCGAGGCTATTGTCGAAGAATCCCGACGAGCGCCCGCAGACAGCCGATGAAGTCGCTCAGCACATGGAGCACTTCCTTTCGGCGGTACAGTCTCCCACAACGACGTCGCAACCAATTCCCATTCCACCTCCCTCAACTTCGTTGCCGGTCAGTGCGAAGAAGGGGGACGCATCGGATACGGAATGGCCACGACCTGCACTTGCCGATGAACTTGGCGACGCTTTCAAACGCTGCGGCCTGTATGCCGCGTTGCTTACGCTGGTGATGTTCGTTTTCTGGGCGTTGGGGCCGCGAGTCTTCGATACGAGTCATCAGCCATTCGCCGGGGGATACGGATTGTTTGTCCTCATTCTCGCCGGAATTATCGGCTGGGCAGGCAGTCGCACGCGGGAGGCTCCGTGGGGAACGGAAGCATTCCTCTACATGCTCGATGCCGCGGTTATGACCATTCTGTTGCCTGTTGCCGCAGTGTTCGGCGCCCCGCTCGCCGTACTGACGTTCTGGACGCTCTACACCAAACGCGGACGTACTGCGGCAATTTCAGCCAGCGACACGGGAACCGTCCATGCGCAGCTTCCGCATCGCTTGATTGACGTGGGGGTGTTTCTGGGAGCTGCTGTGCTGACGGCATGTATTGCATTGCTGGTGCAGCCGCGGTTGCAATATGTCCCGCAATCACTCCTCGCCATTGGTCCCATTTCATTGGTGATTGTCATTCTGACGTTGCCGCTTCGAGGCCGCCTGTTTCAGCATCGATTCTGGCGCGACCTCGGGATTTCGATTGGCGCCATTATCGCGACTGCCGCCGTCCTGGTGAGTCAGCGTTGGTTTGATCCTATTGCGTTTCCCGGGAGCCTCATGCCGGAGTGGCTCACTCGCATACTGACAGTGGTCATGTTCGGTGGTCCGCTTCTGTTTGGTGGCTGGTTTGTCCTCCACGTGTCTGGCGTGTTCGACGGAATTCGCGGCAACGTGAAAACGTCGCCACTGGAAACGGTCTTCCGTAGCATTGCCGCCCTGGGAGTGCTGTTTGTGTTGACGTTCGCCGTCATGGTGGGGGTCTACCTTGTCAGCCAGACGCCAGGCAATGGACCCACTGGGATTTTGCGAATTCATGTTGCTGAGGGCGAGGTCATTGGCCAGGTGAGTGTTGACGGACGTCCTGCAACATCCCGCATGAAGATTGGGAATATCTACGAGTTCGATCGCGTTCCACTGGGACGTCGACACATTACTGCAAACCTGGGAAATGGTCGCATTTTCAGTGAGTCCATTGAGATCTTTCCGAGGATTAACAACGTGGACGTCCCTGGCATGACCCCCGCAATTCCTATTGCTCGTGTCGATTCAATGAGTGACCCGATGTATGGCGACATACCAAGCGGCGCGACAGAACCAATGCGATCTGATTCGGGAATGAGGTCCAGCGGCTATCCGGGCATGAGCCTCGACATGAGTTCCAGCGGCTACCCCGGCATGGGCCCAAGCGGTTCTCCTGGCATGGAGTTCCCAGGATTTGGAAATCCCGATCCGAACGATCAGCTTCTGCGTTACAAAACCGAACTTCAGCTCCAACAGAGTCAACGCCTCCAATTGTCGAACCAACTGGGGACAGATCATCCGAAAATCAAAGAAATTGACGCGAGGATTGCGACGCTTGAAAAACTCATTGAAGAGTTCATTCCGAATGCGACTGTGGAACAGGACGAAGAGTCGCTGAATCGGCTTCTCCGCGAACAGGTCCAGGAACGTCTCCTCTCGTCTAAACAGCAGCTCGCCGATTTGATTTCGAAGTATGGTATTGATCACCCGGAAGTCAGGCAGACTGAGGCACTCATTGCCAATCTCGAACAGGCCAAGGCAGACATGGCAATTAAGGAGGATGTCAAAGAAACGCCTGAGCCAAGAGTTGTGTCCTCACCGTTCATCGTTTCGCTGCCCGGTGGGGGACGTTACGGATTCCTGGGCATTGTAATTGATGATCCCGGTATTCGTGTTGCTGTTCGACGTAAGAGTGAGTTCGACGGAACGCTGTCGGCTGAAGAAGAAGTCTTCACGCATATTGGGACGAATTCGATTTCGGTGAAGCCCGGGACCTATCAAATCCTGGTGCAGCGTAATTGGATTGGCTGGGGGCGTCAGCAATTGGAAGCGACCGTCACGGAGAAGAAAGCAACGAAGGTTCGGGTGTCGAATGACTTTTCTGCGCAAGCGAGTATCCCTGCTGACGAACTGAATTTGCACGAGGGGTTCAAATTCTTCTGGAACAGTATTCCGTATCAGTTTGGTGAGGCAAGCAAAAGTTGGTCGCAGGTTGAGCACGCCACGCTTTGCCAGTTACTCAATGCCTATGCGGCAGGAAAGCCGGTTTCCAAGTTGGAATACGACGGAATGTATGCAAACTTGCCTCGGGAGTTGGTGAACATCGATCCCGACTCACGTGCAGTGCAGTTAGTCCCGCTGGAGGCCGTTGAATTGACCATCGACACTCAGTCGGAATATGTCAGCAGTCAATTGACGTTTCCGGAGGAGATGGGTGGCGTACGGGAATTCACCGAATTGGGTAGGACAACCATTTTCGTCCCCCCGGGAGTGTATGGCTGGGATGTATTCGATGCCCACATCCGCTGGATGGGAGTTAGACCGTCAACTCTGGTAACACTCACCCAGAATGAGAGAAAAACGCTGGTCGCCACCCGCGATTTGAGCAATTACATTACCCCGCAACGTGCCGAAGGCTTTCTTCGCACCGTCCCTGGAAGGGATTACGTGTTCCACTGGGGCGGAGAGTCGTTTCGTGCGCAGTATTCGGTTCGCGACTCGATGTCCACTTCGGATACCACCCTCTTCTTCGACAAGGAACAGGCAACCATCATCGGGCGACTTATTCAGGGACTAGCAGATAAGAGATATGAATTGCCGGAAAGTGAACTCATTGCCGGAATTACTCGGGACGGAAAACCCGTCGAACGAATCAGCGACGTATTTCAAAGCATTGGCCAGCCGCAGCAACACCAGGGAAGCACAACGTTTACCCCCGATTCCTGGCTAATTCTCCCTGGTTCGAAAGAAGGGATGTACCGCATTCGTCCGTGGCCGAAAGGGCTCGTCTCCGACGAAGAACACGAGCAACTGTTCGGACCGGAAGTTGAGGTGGTCGAACCGGAAGTCAAGAAACCAGAGACTGAGCAACCAGCCAAGGCAGCGGCACCGGTCGAATCAGCTTCATGAATCGCCATTTTCGATGGGATAGAACTGATCCATGACCGCCTGCCACTGCTGGGCAGTGCGGAGTGTGGCGAAGGCGTTCCGTACCGTTTCGTGCTCTGGATGAAGCGGCGCGTATTTGAAGTTGAACTGACACATTTTCCGCACCCAGCGGTCAGGACCGTACAACTCCTGCAGCAGTTCGGCATGCCGCATAATGGCGTGTCGCTGTGCAGGTACAGTGGGCGAGGGAATGGACGGTTCACCGCGCCAGAGAGCCAGACACTGGTTGAAAATCCAGGGGTTTCCAATGGCACCACGAGCTATCGTGACGCCGTCGACCTCGGTTTCCTGAATCATGCGAATGCAGTCTTCGGCGGTAAACAAATCACCGCTGCCGAGGATGACGCGTTCGCCTGCGTGCTGTTTCAGTTCTTTGAGAAACTCCCAACGGCTCGGACCATCGTAACGCTGTTCGACCGTCCGACCATGCACGGTAATGGCCGCGACACCTAACCCGAATGCACCATCGAGGATGGTGAAGAACTTGTCGCGGCTTTCGCTGGAGTCATCAATCCCGCGCCGCATTTTGACCGTAACGGGAATTTCTGAAGGAACGACATCCCGCACGCGGCGGACAATATCGAGCGCGACGTCGGGACGCCCCAAATGGTATCCACCTCGGCATCCCCCAATAGCTGACTTCACCGGGCAGCCGAAATTGATGTCAATGACATCGAACCCCGCCTCCACCAGTCGCATGGCTGCCGGGCCAAAGCGTTCCACGTCCGACCCCATGAGCTGTCCCGCCACAGGATGGTCATCGTCATCAACGCGGAAATGGTGCTTCGTCTTACCGGTTTGCTTCACTTCCACCGCAAACCGTTCAATCATGACCTCTGCTAATGCGTAACTGGCGCCGTATTCACGTGAGAGCCGGCGCATGGCCGCGTCGCTGTAACCGCTGAGTGCCGCCAGGACGAAGGGTGACTCCAATTGGTACGGACCAATACGCAGACCGCATTGTGGCAGTGAGGAAGGGAATCCACTCATGGCGACTCTTCCTCCACTTCATCTGCGATTCGCAGCATGGCCAGCACGGGACGATGGTCAGAGTTCACCGGTGTGAGACGATGACATTGGATGGGCTGAATTGTTGGCCCAACCCAAATTTGATCCAGCCATAGCACAGGAGCAGGATGCGGCCACGTTGGAGCGTATCCCTTCCCAGACACTTCGAATGCTTCCCGCAGGAACTGTCGCATGGGACCGAAATGCACCGACTCTACCGGCGTATTGAAGTCCCCCATGACAACCAAATTCTTGTCACGGAACGGAGCGAGTTCATTTGCGAGTTTGCCGAGCACGGGACGGCGCGAGTAGTAGGGATCGGATTTCAAATCGACGACGACACACGTCAGTTCGTGGCCATTCACCTGGCAGTCAATGCGGCGGTAAATCGAATTCTTCGCCAACTCTTCCGCAACGCAAGTGCCGCTGGTCCCTTTGGTCATGACCAGCAAGCCGCCCCCCAGCAGGGAAATGTCGTAGTTGGGACAGTGTTCTTCCCAGAACTGACGCCGCTCTGCATTCGCCCAGCCTGACTCAACCAGCGCGACGACGTCGGCATCCACCTGATTAATCAGGTTCGCTGCCGGAGCCATGTCTTTCTTGCGGGCCACGTTCCAGAACATCACGGAAATGTCCGACTCCACGGTCGGCTGCGATTTGTCGCTAAAACATGTTGTGCTCCAGGCGAAAAACATCGCCACGGACAACACCGCCCATACCAGCGACTGCCGCCGCCATTTGAGTGCCCACGTGCAAATCGCGGAACAGAGACATCCCACGCAAAGCAAAGCGAGGGGAGTCGCATAGTAAATCGTCGAGAGAAACAACCAGCGGTCGGTGACGGTGAGTCGCGTGAACAACCCGGCGATGGATACGGCACCGCAAAACAAATAAGCCGCCCGCCAGTATCGATTCACTGGCCGGTCGAGTGGCTGTGTCTCGTCTGTCTGTTCCGGTTCTTGCTCACTGGGGGACATGTGCAGTTCTTTACGCGACATCAATTCAACAAGCTGTGGTTCAGCGATGATTCGTTGTCTTGCGTTCTATCAAGCACCACATGCACGAGGCAAACCAACGGGAGCTGTGAGCATCACCACCGCAATCAGAATGCTCGTCCACCGCAACAGACAACTCAAGCCACAAGACGGCAAATCTCGGTCAAACATGGCGACAGGTAGTTAGGCACTTCGCAGAGAGAATCGCGACAAATACAAGCAGCCTTCCGAACCGGAATTGATTCGGAAGGCTGTCGTCATTCGGTACGATCGCGGTGGGTCCCGCTTTCGTTAAGAAAGTTCTACTCTTACTTAGACCAGTTGTGTGGATTCATGAACCACCACCAACGATCGGTGCGGGAGTTGAACTTCAGATTCCAGTATCCGTCGTCCCATTCCAAGGTGGCTTCACGCCATTCGGCGGGAACCTGTGGGTAGGGATAGTATGGTCCAATGTATGGCCAGGCCTGGGCATCGTACATTTTGGGGTACGAGACAGCGGCGTAGTTGGGATACTGAGCGTAAGAAGGCCATGCGTACTCAGGCAGGTTGGGCTGGTTGTAAACCCGGTGACCGACCTGTTGAGCATTGCCATACTGAGGCATGCCTTGAGGGGCCATCCCCTGTTGTGCGTACTGCATTTGCTGGGCGTACTGCATTTGTTGCACGTAGGCCGGATCGAACTGCTGCTGTCCACCATAACCGGCAGGTGGCATTTGCTGGGGATAACCCTGCATTTGCGGTTCACCATAGCCAACTGGTTGAACAGTGTCCTGAGCGGCGAGGCGGTTGATGACGCCCTGCACACCGTTCACACTGCGTGCGGCCATTTCAGCGCGTTGTGCCTGCTCGACATTGTCCACTGAACCAATGAGACTGGCCCAACCATCTTTGAAGCGAACTTCGATATCGGCGCCTCCCAGTCCAGCTTTGGTAAGCGACTGTGCAATTTGCTGGGCAACCTGCTGATTCGACGTACGCGTTTCATAGCTGACAGGACGAACGCGTTGAGCGGTACCAGGAGCAGCCTGATGCACAGCTCGTTCAACGCTGTTGCCCTGAGGTCCTTCGGCTGCCGCCTGTTGAATCGCCCCCGGGGTAGTGGGAGCAGCAGCTTCCATGACGACAAGCTCATTCTTCACAGTTTCAACCTGTGGGACCCGTTGCACCAGGCTGGTCACAAGGGCCTTCTGGGAAGAGTCCTTGATTTGACCAGAAATGCGGGCGACACCCGACTGAAACTCAATTTGCACTTGCTTGTGAACAAGCTTCGCACCGCCAAGAACCTTGGCGATATCCTGTGCGACTTCTTCATTACTACGTTGCGGAGCATTGGCAGCGACCGGCGGCGCAGAATTTGACTGCGCAAAATCGAACGGACCGGCAAACGTGATGCCAGGAGCTGCTAACAGCAACCCCAAACCCAATGCCCATTTCCTTGGGAGAAACATGGACCACTCCTTTGATCTCTACGGTGTCCGCTGGGAGCGCGTGTCGAGCACCTCACGGACGTAATCGAATGACGATGCTGTAGAAATCGGCCATGCAGGTCAGGCTGGATGAGTTATTCTGAATTTTTCGGCTGGGACCGTCCTTATCGGTTTTTCCAAATCTGACTGCAAGGCAATGCAGCTCGGTGATGTGGCAAGGACGCCTGTCCCGGCTTTTGGGTTGCAAATTCCTTCTTCGCAACGCTTTACGATTCTCTTGGTGGCCGGTTTTCATCGTCAAATGGCAAGTCAGCCGTCGGCTCCTCGTCATCTGGAACTTCGAATTCGGTAATTTCGATGGGTACGGTGTCTTCGAAAACGAGGTCCAGAAACTGGTCCTCAGTCAGTTCGATCACCGGTTTCCTGGGTTCCGGGGTCATCAGTCCCTCCGATGACTCATGCGTTTCCCCCTTCTTTCCGAGACGTTCCAGCAAACGGTGGAACTGACGTTTCGGGGCCGGGGCTTTGACCGTCTGCTGGCGGTCGGACTGATCGAGATATGTGTTCAGAAGGTATTCGAGCGATTCGAGCTCTTCATCTGAAATGTGCCTGGGAAGTTGCACCGTCAGCACCCGCCGTCCTGGACGATGCCAGAGAGCCAGTTCGACAGGTGCTTTCCAGCCCCTGTGTTCCACAATTTCGCTCTTCTTCAAGTCGGCCCAAGGGATGAGGCTGGGGAATGACGTGTCTGGGAACGACGCAAAAAGAAGTCCAGCGGGGGAAACCGTGAGCAATCCTTCGGACCGCAAGTACGGTTCATTCCAACACCAGATTGCCGCAAGAAGCATGCCTCCCCACACAGCCACATCCACGGCATACACAATGGTCCAGGGAGGGGCAGTCCGCAGTGACATGAGCGTCCACTCGATGAACAGCCAGTAAACAATGCCGCCAGCGATGAGTAGAACTGTAAGGTATGTCCGGCCCTCGGGACGCGACGGTCTGAATCGTGGCCAGATTCCCGGAATCTCCAAATCTTTCCGGTCGGGAATAATGACGTCACGTGGCTTGGGAATAACGAGCAGCATGACGCCAAACAGAATACCGAATGCCACTGCACGAACTGCAAAGGCAACGAGATCAGAAGCGCCACCGAGAATCGAGGAAAGCACGAAGTAGACAACGCCGAACACCAGCATCCGAACAAGATTCCGGCGAACTTCCTCCTCCGCCGTCGGAAGACGAACTTCACTCACCGCCGGTGTTTCACCATTGTCGGACATGAACTTCCCTTCTTCAGCCAATACGACAGAATGTCTTTGCAGGAGATTCTACTATGAAACCTCGGTGACACTCAACAACACCACACTACTCTCCAGAATCACAATCCGCCAAAATCCATGAGACGCAGCCGATTCGCTTCCGGCTTCACTCATGTGCACCGGTCACAGTGTCCCGAAAGGAGAAGTGCGAGGATGGTTGTGAGATTGTATTTCTTCGCCCTAGGTACGCTGTTGCTATTCGGTTTGGGATGCGGGGCGCGCGAGTCGGTTTCTGATGAGACGCAGAACGAAACCGTGCGGCTTGTGTCCGAGGCATACGTGCAGGCGAAACTCTCGGAAGCCTTGAGCCACATGATCAATGAGGCGATTGAAGAAATGCCGAAAATCATGTCGGATGCGGGGCTCTCGATGGAGGATGATGATTGCGAACTGCTCAACCATGCGTCTGAAATGGCACCGCCCGATTCGGAAGTCAAAGTCGTTGAGATGTTTGTCGTGCGGGCAGCGTCCGATGTGCGCGGAGCGTCGTCCGGGATGCTGGACTTTGGGTCGGTACACATCAAAGTACGAACGGTTCCGTCTGCACTGCCACAATCCGTAGCGTCGATTACGACGTTTGATGCAAAGGGAACCGTTCAGGCGTGCGAAGTCATTGTGAGAGACAGCCAGCACTGGGCACGTATGAAACCGTCGACCGAATTCATCCCCGACCTTGAGGGCAAGTGACACATCCAGGTGAGGTGGCGAGGCCGGCGAGACTCATCGATCCAGCAAAACTCAGCTCACTGTTCGGCACGATTGATTCGCAGAAACATTCCGCATTTGGTTGGTGGCAGTGCGGGCTGAAATCCGAAACGTTCGTAGAACTTCGGGGTACCGTGATCGGCCATGAGGCTGACGTAAGCGGTGTCGGGCGCGTGGGTGTGGAGGTATTCCACGAGCGCCTCCATAATCATCCGGCCAATCCCGCGCTTCTGATATTCAGGCAAGACGGCAATATCCACGATTTCAAAGAAGCAGCCGCCGTCTCCGACGACGCGTCCAATGCCAATGCGTTTGTCGCCATCGAACGCGCAAACTGCCGCAATCGAGTTTGACAGTCCAATTGTCGCTGCCTTTTCAGACTTGCGACTGAGCCCCGCCGCGAGGCGAATACTGATGTACTCGTCGACAGGCGGCACTTCATGTTTCAGGACAATTCCCGCGACATTCATGATGTACTCTCCGAAGACGGCTTCAGCATCGATGGGGCCTTACGACACCGGAAGTTGTGGTGTGCCACTGGCTGCTTGTCAGCCAGTGTTTGGAGGGCATTACGTTTCCGACTTGTATCCTATTACAGGAACCGGCTGCCACCAATCTAAGTGGAACGACGTCGCTTGTCCGTCAAAAGAGAATCTCATCAGATTCTGGACATGGCGTGTGTTCCCATTGAGTTCTTCACGATTTCCTGCACAGCACGTCTTGCGAATCGCACTGGCTGGCAAGCAGCCAGTGGCACACGTGTTACAGCCTACCCGCGAGCATCCAGTGGCACACGCGTTACGGCCTACCCGACAGTTTCACGGCACAAACCAAGGAAGTTCTTCAGTAGGTCGGTGCCGACGTGGCTCAAGAAGCTCTCCGGGTGAAACTGCACTCCGTGAATGGGATAGTCGCGGTGCTGGAGCGCCATGAGTTCCGCGGGATGGTCGCTGTCGCGCGTCCAGGCGGTGGGGATGAGTTCGGCGGGGAGTGTGTCTTCAGGAACAATGAGGCTGTGGTAGCGCGTGGCCTGAAATGGAGAAGGGAGTCCGGCAAACACACCCATTTGGTCGTGATGAATTTCGGAGACTTTGCCGTGCATGAGCCGGTCGGCCCGAACGACTTTGGCACCGAATGTCTGACCGATGCATTGATGCCCCAGACACACTCCGAGGAGTGGAATGGTCACTCCCAGTTCGCGAATGACATCACATGACAGACCTGCTTCATTGGGGGTGCAGGGGCCAGGAGAAATGATAATCCCGGCGGGATTCATGTCGCGGATTTCGTCGACACTCGTCTGGTCGTTGCGGCGAACCTCAATGTTCAGCGTGGGATCAATTTCCCCCAGACGCTGCACGAGGTTGTAGGTAAACGAGTCGTAATTATCGAGAATGAAAATCATGTCGCTGGCAGCGAAAAATGAAGAGGCAAGTCACTGACTGGCAGGCATTGTAGAGGAGAACAATCTGAAGGCGGACTGTTCGACGACCATTTTCACGGAATTAATCGGGGACGCCTGCGGGACGTTTCTGGAAATACCACCACTCGATAAGTAGTACGCACAGTGCGGCCATGGCAAGTTGACGCCACCACAACTGATTCGTCGTTTTGCGTTCTGGTGCTGCTTCCACGGCCAACTCGTTGAAATGGATTTTGTCGACGGTTGCTAGCGACGTTTCCGTCGAATTCAGCAGCGAGACACCAACCTGCTCGACAAGTTCGCCCTCTTGTCGAATTTCGTACTCCCCAACATTAGGGGCCGAAACGCCAATGAGCACGCCTTCTTCCGTCGTGGTGCGCTCCTGATGCTTTCCTGCCGGAGTGGTAACGCGGCAGGCCACTTCGCGTCTGGCTGGCAAAGTAATGGGAGGCAGCACACCAGTCGGCGGGGCCTGTAAGTCAGCCAGTGAGGCCTGCTGCATGGCTTCATTGACCAGGTTTGACACGATAATCGGAAAACTGACGCGGTACGGGAGCGTCGAGCGGTCCGTCTGGAACAGAATGTAGTAGTCCAGTTCCATTCCCTCCTGATGTCGCAAAATAAGCGGCCCCATGTTGCCGTAAGCCAGAATTTCGTAACCCTCCCGTTCGATGTCGCCATCTTCGACCCCCTCTCCCTTCACGGGAGAGTCGGAGATGAGCACTTCTTTGAGTTGAGTGTGTTGGAGCAAGGTGGCGTCGCGTTTCCAGTCGACAATTCTCGGGTATTCCACTTCCTCGGCGTCCTCTGCCGAGCTGACTTCCTGAATCGTGACCAATTGCTGCAGGTCTTCCGGAATTTGCCCGACGAAGAGTGACGAGGTGGCCTGAATTGTGTTGTCGGAGACGTCGTCGGAAATGAGCAGGTCGTAACTCGCTTCGGAGGTGTTCCCTTCAGCATCGGGTTCGAGGGCGACTTCTTCCATGGCCATGAGCGCATGACGATAGGTGGCCAGTTCCGGCGGACAGAACACTTTCAAACGCCGACCAACGGGGAGAGTTAGCCAGGCGGTGTTATCCGACTGGAGCGCGTCGTGTCCGCTGACTGTCAGCTTTGCTTCGAGCCGGTGCGGTGTGTTGGTGTCGACCCGAAAAACCAGACGCTGCGATTCACCCGCTTCCAGGACGACGCGTTCTTCGCCCATCATTTCACCGTTACTGTAAAGCGTCACTTTACCATCAGATCCGCCGCCTGCGTCCGATTCGACGCGGACAAACACATCCCAACGTTCCGTCGACGTACGACGTGCGTTAAACGACGTAATGCCCATGTTCCTGCCAGCTGGATCGATCGGGAAAAACTCGATGGGAAAGGAGAGATCAAAATCGATGGCCGCCATGGGCTTGCCGGTGGCGGGATTCATTTTGGTTGGCAAATTGCCGTCAGTATAAAGCCGAACAGATTCGATTTGATCGGTGCTGCGCGTGAGAGCCTGCGCGAGGCGGAGGCCATCTTCCAGTCGGCTCGCCACGTCGGAGACGGCCATTTCTTCGAGGGCTTCACGGAGGACAACCTTGTTGTCGGTAAAGTCTGTTACGCGTCGGGCAGAGGCTCCCACTTCAATGAGTGTTAGTTCTGTCCCGGGCGGAAGTCCGTTAACGATTTCCAGCACTTCCTCCTTAACGATATCCAGACGCGATTTTCCGGATTCATCTCGAGCTCCCATGCTGGCAGAGCAGTCGATGAGAATGGGGAGCTTCAGGGCATTTGATTCCGTACCGGCAAAGTACGGCTGCATGACGGAAAAGACAAGCAGCAGCAGAATGAGGATCTGCAGCAGCAGAAGCAGGTTGCGTTTAAACCGCTGGAACGGCGAATTGACCCGCTGATCGTTAACGACCTGTTGCCACAGCGCGAGTGACGGAATGGCCATCCGTGTGCGCCGCAACTTCAGGAAGTACACAATCACCAGTGGAATCAGCAGCAAAAACAGCCACCAATAGGAGGGGGCAAAGAACTGCGGCAACCAACTCATGTGAATGGAAAACCTGGCGCTGGGGAGTTGAAGTCAATTTGTCTGTTTATTGTGGCGAGTCAGCGGCAAACTGCAAGTCCGGTTCTCGGAATTCAAATAACTCCGCGCCCGGCGCCTATTCCTCGTCGGGAGCAAACATATCCTCGGTGACGGGGATTTCGTCGGTCGGAGGAGTGGGATCGTATTCCTTCTGCGTAATGACCGTCAGCATCCAGGCGACGAGCGGCCTGATGTTGGAGTTGGGATGATTGTTGTAAATTGCCTCTAACGCATTCTGTGTGCCAGCGACATCGCCAAGTTCCCAGCGGAGCCGAGCCACGTTGAACATTGTTTGATCCCAGGCCGGCTGCCGTGAGGCCAACATTTCCGCCATACGCGTGCGACTACGAATGGGCATAATGTCCGCTTCGATATCCGTTCCATACGCGAGTGGAGGAAACTCCAGCCAGCTATTGACCATGGCCCGACGCTGTGCCATCGCACAACGAACAAGCAGTTCGTCCGCACGCGATAAATCCATGGCAACGGCATTCGCGATGGCGGTGAGCTGAGTCCACCGTACGAGTAAATGTAACTCGAAGGGCGAGACGCGTTCGTTAGGAAAGCGGCGTTCGAGTGCCTCCAGCGATTCCCAGGCTTCTTCATATCTGCCTGCGGTCAACAGCATTTCCGCGTGGACCATTGTCAGTTCGAGGTTTTCAGCGAGAATGGTTTTGTCACGTTCAATGACCTCCAGTGCCAATCCTGGACAGTTATTGCTCGCAGCAATGCCGAAGAGCTGTTGGGGATTGGTGTCCTCACCTTCCTGAAGCGTCATGGCATCTCGAATGCTGGTGACATGTTCTTGAAGTTGCTTGAGGACCTGCTCGGTCTGTGTTTGTTCTTCCAGTCCCTCCGGACTTGATAGTGGGAGCGGCGTGAGTTGCCCGGTCATTTCCTGGTATTTCTCCAGTGAATTCAAAGCCAGGTCAAACTGTTGGAGCTGGAGCTGTATTTGCGCCAGGTAATAAAGGTCTTCCGCTGCACCCGACTCCAGATACGCATGACGTGCCGCCGCGAGTGCCTGGGCCGTTCGAAGTTGTGCAGGGAGTTGTACGCCGCCAAATCGTTCGCCGAGGACCTGTTCAAACCGCGCCAGGCTGTTGTAGGAATCGCGCAACACGCGGTACGCCTCGGCGCGCCCTTGCGAATCCTGCCCAGATTCTATGGACTCTTCCAGACCGCGACGGGCATTGCGAATCGACAGAAGAATCAAGCCCATTGACTGCGGCAACGACTGTGTGGCCGCCATGGCGTATTGTTCAACATTCGGTTCGTTGGGATTCGACGCCTGTGAAATCAACATGTCCAGCATGCTTAGTTGATCTGTACGCAGCTTGTCGAAGTGGATGGCCATTTGCGTGCCATCGTTAATCATGGGGATTTTTTGAACCAGCCACTTGTCGTACACATTGGAAGGTGTAGGCCAGAAGGGATTCATTTGCACAATGGAATTGGCGGATGGCTCGCGCAGGCCCTCTTTGACAAAATCTGTGACTCCATTCTCCTGCAGGAACTTCATTTCCTCAGGGCCCAACAAGCTCTGGTGTACGAACACTGCCGCGGCACCTGAGAAGCCTGTCAGTTGCCAATTGGAACCTGCCAGGTCAAAAAACGTGGCATAGTCCGCCGTACCCCAGAGCCGGGGCATGACGCAACTTGTTTCGTGTTTCTGCAAGCCATCGATCCAGACGTCCGGTTTGCCGCTGCCCAGAACTTGCGGGTTTTCAGTTCGAAGCGCAATACGAATTCGCCGATGCTCCACCAGCAAATTGTCGCTGCCACCGGCATAAAGGCTGAGGCGACTGTCTACGAAAGGTTGTTTCTTGACCCAGATCAGCAGGTCTCCCTGGTCAACCCGCAGCGGGAAGACACGCGTGCCAGGCACACCTGAAAGGACCTGCTCGATTCCTTCAATGCGATCGCGCCAGCGGGGATCGATTCCCATGCCAAGACGTCGACCTGCGGCACCGGTGAGCATTCCATTCATCATGACGTAGGCGACACCAAAAATAGCGAGCACAGTCAACGCGCGCCCTGATTGCAGCTTGATAACCGTCCAGCGCTCAATTGTGTATTCCTGAGAGAAACTGGATCGGAACCAGTCTTGTGCATTGAGTCCTGCGACCAAAGCGTTCAAGACTGCCGCACAGCAAAACAGCTCGCCCGAGAATAGTCCCATTAAATTGACGGCAAACCATGCAAGCGTGAGCCCTACGTCGAGTCGGTTCAAATTCAGCAGCACGCCGATGACGGACAGTCCCAGCAGAACCAGGCCGACAATGGCAAACACGTCCAAGCTATCCCAAAACTGTCCATGCACTAACCCGTAGTTCAGCCAGTTGAGTCCCATGTCGCCGGTTTCAGCATACGTTCGGGCTTCCGGCCCAACAATGGCCAGCTTGGTGTACGGCGATAACAGCACATTGATGTGCCAGGGATGAATGAGCGCTGCGACAAATCCAGACGCAAACACAACCCAGGGATTTGCGTTCGCTGGAGCCGGTTCGCTCTCAGGGGTCGCGGGTGGCGTTTGACCTGAAAGTGATTCACCAATCGCCCAGGTCAGCAGAACCAGCAATCCCAGAAACGCATTTCCGTCGGCGTTACTCCATAGGAACATCAGCAGTCCGACCTTCCAGGTGAATCCTGAAATGCGAGCTTCTCGATTTGCCTGGAGGAAATAGAGCAGGAGTCCCAGACCGAGCAGTGTGACAGTACCCGTTCCCGGCTGCAGTACAGGGAACATGGCGAGTGCAGCGAGTACGAGGCAAATCGACAACCACCAGGTCGAAATTCTTGGTAGAGAAATGCGGGACAGTGCACCAAATCCAACCGCGGCGCAGACCACGGCGAACAATGTGACCGCCCAGGTGCCAAGAGCATTCAGCCCACCCAGCACCAAATCGCTGAGCCAGCCGAGATTGACCCACGGTTGGCCGTTTGCCGAACCTGAGAGATAGTCTGCACGCGGCGGCAACACACCGTGTGACAGCATGTACTCGCCAGACCGAATTTTCACGAGGATGGAAGAGTCGGTAATGTACGTCCAGGCGAGCAGAACGCCGACGAAGAGTGCGGCCCAACTGAGCATGGCATCGCCGCGCTGGCACTCATCTTCGAAGATTTCCGGGGTCAGCTCTTCAGACTCCGGAACTTCCTCTTCGGCCGGCGTGGAGGAATTGGTCGCCTCTGTCGTCCCATGTTCATCGCCGGCTATTGCATTCTGCGATTCTTGATTTTCAGTCTCGCCTGGAATGGCGGCTTCAGGATCGTTTGGTTCTTTGGATTGGGCAGATTCTGAGTCAGACATTTCAAATGGAAGGGCAAACGAGAAATGGAGATGAAATGAATATTGGCGAGATGTTATCGCCCGGCGATGATCGGAATAAGTGGATTAACGACGGAATACATGAACATCTGGTGAAATGCAAAAAATGATAGTGGAATGCTTCACCAGATGCTCGCTCAACCACACCCCATGAGCAAATCGCCCCAGAACGTTCTCGGCATGTGAGGTCGCTGTGCCGTCGACGGTTTCTGGGCGCCGGACGAAATTTGAAACGCCTGCCACGCGCCAACTGCAATTCCAATTGCAATGTCCGCTGAAGAGCTTCTAGAATCGTCGCGGCGTTCACAGGCTTGTGTGGCCTGTGGAATGCGACAGAGAATTCGTGTTACTGAGGCTCATTCAACCCATCGCTGAGATATGCCCCGGCAAACTGACGTGCGGATTGTAGACGCGTCCATCACCTTCGAGGACCACCCGTTTCGGACACCGTTGAAATTTGGCGGACGCGTCATGGACCGGCACCGGCTGGTCAACATGGAAGTGACGGTTGAAACCCGAAACAAAAAACATGCCGTGGGCTTTGGGAGCATGCCGGTGGGACAGGTCTGGGCCTGGCCGTCGACAACGCTGACACCCGATCAAACTGAAGCGGCCATGACCGCCTTTTCCGAGCGGATTATTCGGCTCATTGATGGATTCGACGAGTACGGGCATCCTGTCGACATTATTTATCATTTGTCTGCTGAGTATCACCACTCCGCCAAAGTGGTGGCTGAACGACAGAAACTCAATGAAGTTCCTCCCGAGCTGGCGCAATTGGTCGCGGCCAGCCCGCTTGATGCGGCACTGCACGACGCCTACGGCAAGGTGAATGAAATCAACTCGTACAACGCCCTGTCGAAGGAATTCATGGCGCATGACTTGAGCACGTACCTCGACGATCAGTTTGCTGGTGAATATCTCGACCAGTACACGCTGCGGGAACCGAAGAAGCGCATTCCGCTGTATCACCTGGTCGGGGCACTCGACGCACTGACCGACGCCGATTTGGAGAAACGACTCGAAGATGGACTTCCGAACACGCTGGGAGAATGGATTCTGGCGGACGGCCTTACGCACCTGAAAATCAAACTCAATGGGGATGATTTGAACTGGGATGTGCAGCGAGTCCTCGACATTGACCGGGTCGCTGGCGAAGCGCAAGCAAAACGCGGCTGCAGTGAGTGGTTCTACTCGACCGACTTCAACGAGAAATGTGCGAACGTCGAATACGTTCTCGATTTCCTGCACAAAGTGAAGGAGGGATCACCGCAGGCGTACGACCGCATTCAGTACATCGAGCAGCCCACGCACCGCGATTTGAAGTCGCATCCCGACAACAAAATGCATCGTGCGGCGGAACTGAAGCCTGTTGTCATTGATGAATCCCTCGTCGATTACGACGCACTGCTGCTCGCACGCGAACAGGGTTACAGCGGCGTGGCCCTCAAGGCATGTAAGGGACATACTGAAGCATTGTTCGCTGCGGCCGCTGCCCAGAAGTTCGGGATGTTCCTGTGCGTCCAGGATTTGACCTGCCCCGGCTACTCGTTCCTGCATTCCGCCAGCCTGGCGGCTCGGATTCCAGGTGTCGCCGCCATTGAAGGAAACGGACGCCAATACTGCCCCGCAGCAAATAAAGTGTGGGCACGCCAATATCCTGGCATGTTCAAACTCACCGATGGAACAGTGCAGACGGAACTCTTGGACGGTATGGGACTTGGGTTTTAAGTCTCACGGGTTGGGGGCGGCGTCGCCGCATCACCTTGCAGCCAATAGGGATGCGCTGCATGCAGGGGAGGGTTCGCCCCGGCTGGAAGCGTCGATTATCATATAGTGCTCGCCGATTAACCTTTTGCCAGCGCTATGCCTCCCATCGAATCGACATCGCCGACATTCGACACGCTCGCCATCGTGGGCGTGGGCCTGATGGGCGGTTCATTGGCGCTCGCGGCAAAGCAAAGTGGTTTGGCGAAAAGAGTCATTGGCCTGGGGCGCACCCAGTCGAAACTCGACAGCGCGGTTGAGCTCGGAATTCTGGATGCTGGTACGACCAGCGTCGCCGAACTCGCGGAGGCACAGTTCATTGTCGTCTGTACTCCGGTCGACCGAATTGTGGCCGACGTGCAGAGTGTGATGAACGTGGTCGGCGACCACGCTGTGGTCACCGACGTCGGTAGCGTCAAGCAACCCGTCTGCGATGTGCTGGGAACACAATTTCCGAGGCAGTTCGTTGGATCGCACCCTCTCGCTGGTTCTGAGAAAGGGGGCTTCCAGCATTCGGAGGTTGATCTGTACCGTGGACGCAAATGTGTGGTCACACCATTATCCGACAATTCATTACAGGCCGTTCAAGTTGTCGAACAGTTCTGGACGACGCTGGGAATGGACGTGCAGTGCATGTCGGCAGAAGAACATGATCGCATTCTGGCGGTCACGAGTCATTTGCCCCATGTCGCCGCGGCGGCTTTGGCATCACTGCTGACAGAACACGAAGCGCCATTCGCAGCAACAGGCTTTCGAGACACAACCCGGGTCGCACACGGCGAGGCAGACCTGTGGACGGCCATCCTGCAGCAGAACTCGGGGCATGTGGGCCAGGAGATTGGTCGCCTTATCAACGAACTCTCACAGTACAAGCAGGCACTGGAAACAAACGACGCGGAAAACCTTCGCTCGTTGTTGGAATCTGGCTGTGCGGGGCGGCGACTCTTCGAGTCGGTATTTAAGAACGGGAGAAACGCATGGACTTCCTGAACTGGCAATCGCTTGAACTGCAACGACAAACACGCCGGCACTTTTTTCAACAGTGCCAGGTGGGCGTAGGTGCCTTGGCTCTGGGCAGCATGATGACCCAGGAATCACGGGCGGCAAGCATCCAGCCTCATTTCCCGGCCCGGGCGAAGAATGTGATTTTCCTGTTCATGGCGGGGGGGCCAAGCCAACTCGATTTGTTCGATGACAAACCAAAACTGCGAGAACTGAGCGGCAAGGTCATTCCCGAATCTTTCGTCGAAGGAAAGCGGTTTGCCTTTCTGCCGAAAGATGCCAAGTTGCTGGGAACTCAACGCAAATTCGATTTCCACGGCGAATCAAAGGCACATATTTCCGAGTTGCTGCCGCACTTGTCTACCATCGCGGACGACATTGCCATTGTTCGTTCGATGAAGACCAACGTGTTTAATCACGGGCCGGCAAAACTGTTCGTGAATACGGGATCACCACAGTTTGGACGTCCCAGCATGGGCGCGTGGGTGACCTATGGAATTGGAAGTGAAGCCAGCGACCTTCCCGGATTCGTCGTGCTGCAATCTGGTCCGCGCGGTCCACGTGGTGGCGCTCCGCTCTGGGGTAGCGGTTTTCTCCCGACGAATTACCAGGGAGTCCCATTCCTGAATGGAGCCGATCCCATTTTGAACCTCTCGTCGCCGCAGGGATTCGAGGGGACGCCGCAGCAGGAATTCATTTCGGCAGTGCGCGACTTGAACATGGAGCATCGTAACGAAGTCGGCGATCCGGAAATCTCAACCCGCATTGCCGCCTACGAAATGGCATACCGCATGCAGTCGAGTACGCCAGAACTCATGGACCTCTCCGGCGAGTCACCGCACACGCTGGAAGCTTACGGGTGCGAACCGAAGACACCTTCGTTTGCGAGAAACTGTCTGCTCGCACGCCGACTCGTGGAAAAAGGGACGCGGTTCGTCCAGCTTTATCACACCGACTGGGATCATCACGGCAATCCCGGCACCGATTTAGGGAAGTCACTCGACGACCGTTGCCGCGAAGTCGATCAGGCTTCCGTCGCCCTGGTGAAAGACTTGAAACAGCGAGGACTGCTGGAAGACACACTCGTCATTTGGGGCGGTGAATTTGGACGCACACCTCAAGGCGAAGTCCGTGGAGATTTGCCCGGACGCGATCACCACATCGAAGCCTACACCATGTGGCTCGCTGGTGGCGGAGTTCGTGCTGGTCAAACTCTCGGCAAGACCGACGAAATCGGGTATTCCGCCGTCGAAGATCCCGTGCATGTCCATGATTTACAGGCGACCGTCCTGCACCTGCTGGGACTCGACCATTTGCGGCTGACCTACCGTTTCCAGGGACGCGACTACCGCCTGACGGACATCCACGGGAATGTGGTCGAGAAGCTATTGGCATAAGGAAAGAAGCGGACTTTGGCATGAATCAGACGCTGTCCGGTTGTTCCAGTTCCGCTTCCCCGGTTAGACTGCTGTTTTGTTCACGTCATCGCCGGAAGGCGGCGATTCACTCCGACTTGCGACTTGGATGGTTCGCATGTTGACGACCTGTCTGTTCGGTACCGGATGCCGAGCTACCGGTCATGCCATTAGAGCCTTATGTTGACCGTTATTCATCGCCTGTCGCTGCTGTCTGTAGTTGTTGCGACACTCATGTCCGGACTCGCCTTCGCTGACGCGACGACCGACTACAATCTCGCCCTGCAGTTCTATAAGCAGGGTCGCTGGGAACTGGCGGAGGAAAGCTGCCGCGAGTTTCTGAAAGACTACCCCAACCACGAACAGGCACCGCTGGCCCAGCTCTATCTGGCACAGGCACTCGTGCATCAGCAGAAGTTCAAACCGGCTCGTGACGAGTTTCGGGCATTCCTACAGGCGAATGCTGAACATTCAGAACGTCCGCTCGCAATGTATCGCACAGGCGAATGCAGTTATTTCCTCGGCGAACATGAGCAGGCCGTCAAAGAATTGAACGCCTTTCTCAAAGACTTCAGCACTCACGAACTGGCCGAGTGGGCCTGGGTTTATCTGGGGGAAAGTGAATTCAGGCAGAACCACATGCAACAAGCCGCGACAGCGTTTGAAACGTACGTCGCCAAGTATGCTCAAGGAGCACTGCTGGATGATGCCCAGTTCGGTCTCGCTCGATGCTACGAACTGCTGGATCGAAAGAACGAAGCGATCGAACTGTATCGCACATTGGCCAGCCGCCCGAACAGTCCGCGGGCTCCCGAGTCTCAGTTCAATTTGGGAGCAAGGTTGTACGATCAGGGTGAGTTCGCCAAAGCCGCCGCGGCGTTTTCACAAGTCGCCGAAAGCTTTCCGCAAAGCCCTTTGATTGGCCATGCTGAAATGAATGCCGGTTATGCCTTCTACCAGCTCCGGGAGTATGACGCTGCCATTGAACGCTTCAAGAAGGCGACCGTCGACGAGAATGAAGCGGTGACGGCTGGCTACTGGATTGGCCTGAGCTACAAAGCTGCCGGACAGTATGACGAGGCAGCCGAGGCATTTTCAGACACCATCGAAAAGCATTCCGACTCACCACTCGGCGAAGCAATTTACTTCCATTGGGGACACAGTGAGCTACGTTCCTCAAAGTATGACAGTGCGCTCACACAGTTTGCTCATGTTTACGAAGGCTGGCCCGGTGGAACACTGGCAGATGACGCGCTTTACGCCGCGAGTGAAGCAGCATTGCGACTGGGCGAGTTCGAGCGTACGGAAGCCTTGAATGCGAAGTTCTTCGAACTATACCCCGAAAGCAATTTGAAATTCGCGCAGCGTACTTTGCTCGCACGTCTGCGGATTGAAGAGGGTCTGCGAGCCGAAGGGGATGCGAAAACGACGAAGCTTGAAGAGGCCGTTGTGGCGGCGTCTTCGGTCGCGAATGAGTCTCCCGTGCGTGAGAGCAATGTTGCGGCTCGACTGCAGTGGGCCCGCGCTCTTGATTTGCTGGGACGCCCGGATGACATCCCCGCCGTCGTGTCCCCCATCCTCGATGATCCAGCGGACGTGCACCCTCTCGATATTGAGGCCGCCCATTTGGTGCGCGGCAAGGCCTACCTCTCTGCATCCAAATATGACGAGGCTGCGAAGGACTTCGACGCGGTTCTCGGTCAGTCCAGCATTGCCGACAAAGTCGCTGCGTTGTGTGGTGTCATTGTGGCGAACATCGAGTTGGGACAATGGGACAATGTCGAGACACGTTTGAACGAACTCAAGCCGCTCGACACAACCGACACCCAATACAGTCAACTTTGTATGCGGGCGGGCGACATTGCCTTCGCGAAGGATTCGTGGACCGAGTCCGCCAAATACTTTGGGGATGTGGTCGGTGGTAGTCAGGATTCGCCGTACTATCCCGCCGCCCTTTCGGGATTGGGACACGCTCAGTACGAATTGCAGGACTATGGCGCCGCAGCCAAGACATTCCAGTCGGTGCTCGACTCGCAGTCGGCCAATAAAGTCTTGAAATCCGATGCAACGCACCTCGCCGCACTTTCGCTGCGACTCGCTGACGACAAAGCCGCCGCGATGGCAATGTACCAACAAGGCATCACAAACTTCTCATTACCGGCAATTACTGCCGATCCGACGGAGGAGCAGTTGTCCCTGTCGCTGAACGCATACCGCTGTGCGAAAGGTGCGGCGAGGCTGGCTCGCGAACAGCAGGAAATCAAGGAGGCAGATGGACTCTATCAGTCAGCCGTGACGGAGCTGAAACACCACGCAGCAGAAGCTGAAAAGGACCTCGCACCACTCATCAATGAGTGGGCGGAAATGCACTACTCGTGGGCGCAAACGAACAATGCAGAGGAATCGTACCAGCAGGCTGACAAGGTCTACGCCCTGCTCATCAAGGAAGCGCCGGAGACTAAACTGGCAGATGATGCACGTCTCATCCTGGCTGAAAGCCTGCGGTTCTCCGGGAAGCTCGATGAGGCCATCAAGGCCTTCGAAGAACTGCGGGAGCGTCCCAATATCGACCCGGTTGTACAGCAGCGTACGCTCATTCACTTACTCGACCTGTATGCGAAACTTGGCAACTGGCAACAGGTTGAGGCGACCGCCTTGGTCATGCAGCAGGATTTCCCGAATCACGAAAACCGGGACTATGTCACGTTTCGGTATGGCGAGGCGCGGCTGCACGCCGGCGACCAGGAAGGGGCTTTGAAGGCCCTGGATGTGCTGCGACAGGACCTCGCCCTGCGTTTGGACACCGCGCCGGAATGGTGGCCCGAAGTCTGGCTGCTGTTGGCGGAGACGTATTTGAACCGCAAGGAATACGCCAACGTCGAAGGGACCCTGAACGATTTGCGTCAGCGAGCACCAAATACGCCAGTTCTGTACCGGGGCGATCTTATTCTGGGGCAGCGCTGGGAAAACACCGCAGAGTGGGAAAAAGCCCGCACCGCGTATCAGCAGGTTTTGGACAATCCCGTCGCTCAACGCACCGAAGCGGAGGCGGAAGCCCAATTCCGTATTGCTGAAACTTACCTGAAACAGAAGAATTATGCGGACGCCTTCAAGGCCTATTACAAAGTTGTGGTCGGACCGCAGTTTCCGGAGTGGCAGTCGCACGCCCTGTATCAGGCGGGCGTGTGCGACAAAGTTCAGCGAAACTGGGAAGGTGCCGCGACGAGTTTCCGTAAACTCATCGAAGACTTTCCGGAAAGCGATTCCGCCAGGAAGGCGGAAACGCAGTTAGAGGAGATCCGTCCTTTCCTGAAGCCGTAGCCACGGACTTCAGTGGGATGCATCCCAACGTTGAGATGGAACGATGATCATGGAGTGTTCGGCGATCTTCCGAAAACTGGCGCTGAGTCTGTTCGTGCTGGCCGTCGTGTTTGCAGTCATTCCACCGGCTCTGGCTCAGCAGCCCACACCCGCGGACTCCACACCCAGCGTCTCTGAACCGGGTTTGGGCAGTCTCTCTGGCGACGAAACCCCCACGCCGCCGCCACCGGTTGGTGGAGAGACACTCGCTCAGCGACTGCTGAATTCATTACCCGAGAACCTGCTGCAAATTGTGCAGTCGCTCAATTACTGGCTCATTCCCTTCGGCATTGCGACGTTTCTGGCCCTGTGGTTCACAACCGAGCGGCTGGTGGTGCTGCGACGCGGACGCGTTATTCCCGGCCCGTTTGTGCAGCGATTCATCAAGCTCATCGAAGATGGAGAACTCGACCGCGACGAGGCCATGCAAATTTGCGAAGAGAACGGCAGCCCAGTTGCCAGTGTTTTCGCCCATGGCGTCCGGAAGTGGGGCAAGTCGAGCGTCGAAGTCGAACAGGCCATTATCGATGGTGGCGAACGACAAGTCGGAGCACTGCGAAAGAATTTGCGCGTCATCAACGGTATCGCAACCATTACTCCCCTCATTGGCCTGCTGGGAACCGTGTGGGGGATGCTGGAGTCGTTTAATCACATTGCTGAAGCAGGAGCGAGTGGCAACACCGGCACGCTGGCAGCGGGTATTGCATTGGCGCTCGTCACCACAGCAGCCGGATTAATGATCGCCATCCCGTCTCTCATTGCCTACATGTACCTTTCCGGTCGGGTCGATGCACTCGTCATGGAAATGGACGACCTGGCCCAGCGTGTCGTGCATTCCATTTCCGCAGAAGGTCTCGAAGAACGAGCCACCCGGCCACGTACCGTTCCCAAGCCGGAAGCTCCGCAAAAGAAGGCCGTTTAACGTCTTTTCAGAGTTGGTTTGCTTCGGCATCCTGGCGATGTTCACTTCGTTTACTTGAAATCGGCAGAATTCGCCGCAGATGCGAAATCAGTCGTAACGCCTATAAGTCGGGTACTCTTCCCATTTTGCCGGGCTCGTTTTTTTAGGGAACATTCTCCAACGATCCCGCGTCGAGTATCATAGAACAGGGCGGTAAACCGTGTTTGACCGTCCGAACAGCCTGCGCGCAGGCTTCATGGAAACGGCTGTACAGTCAACGTGAGGTCGAAATGGCACCGCCACCATCGACAAGTGCGGCATCACCATCATCTGGTTATGTCGATTTCGACGAGTTCATCGCCTACCAGCTCCGCAAGGCTCGTGGGGGAATTCAGCTTACGGACGTGCTTACCGGCTGCGTGGTAATGGCGCTAGCGGTGTTCGCTTACCTGTTCCTGTTCGTCATCATTGACCACTGGTTCGTCGAAGGTGGCATTGGTCCGACTGCCCGACTCATTTCCCTGCTCATCCTGGTGTTCTTCGTCGTCAGTTGGGGCACGTGGAAAATTGTGCTGCCACTTATGCGCAGCATCAACACGCTCTATGCCGCGCGCCAAATCGAAAAGAAGTTTCCTGAACTGAAGAACTCGCTGCTCTCCTGGGCCGAACTGCAGGGTTCTGGTCGCGCCATCCCACCAGAAATTCAAGCGGCCATTGAAAAACGCGCGGCGCGTGAAATGTCGCAGCAGAACGTCGACGAAGCCGTCGACCGCCGAGTTCTCCTGTGGATGTCGTATGCTCTGCTGGGAGTCATCGCAGTCTTCTGCATTTACTCGTGGCAATCTCCCAAGAGTGTGGGCACGTCACTGTGGCGTGCGCTCATTCCCGCCTCAGGCGTCAATGTGGCCACCAAGACAGAAATCCTGGCCGTACAGCCGGGAGACACCGAAGTTCTCGCCCGCTCGCAACTGGAGGTTTCCGTCGACTTGGCGGGAGACATTCCGGAAACCGTGCAACTCTTCTTCTCAACCGTCGACCGACGTTTCGTCGACGAGCCAGTGCTCATGCGGGTCGATGAGAAGGCACCCAATCGATTCAACGCACTTTTGACCGGCGAAGATGGTCGCGGCCTCATGAAGGACCTGACGTATTACATCATCGCCGGTGACGCACGCACGCCTGAGTACCGCGTTCGTATTAATCAGCCGCCGTCAGCGACGGTCCTGCAAGTCGATTACGACTATCCCGAATACATGCAGCTTGACGACGCCACGCAGGCGGGCAGTACCATTGACGCATGGGAAGGGACAATGGTCACCGTGCGGGCCGAGACCAATGTTCCGGTGGAGTCGGCCACGCTCATTATGTCCGATACCGACAACATCGCGCAGCGGGCTGAAGAATTCCCCATGACGATTCTGGACAGCAATCAGTTGTCCGTTCCTATCCAACTCCAGTTCCGCGATGACGGCACCTTCGCGCGGCACTACCACATTCAGGTTGTTGACGAGAAGGGACAGGTTGATCCTCTTCCCACGGTGCATTCCATTAAGGTACGTCCCGACCGTGCGCCGGAAATTGCTTTGATTCACCCGACGTCGGACATTGAGGCACCGGCCAACGCTGTTATTCCCATTGCATTCAGGGCGAACGACCCCGACTTCATGTTGCGTCGTATTTCCCTGCACTATGAAAAGCAGGGGGAGACGCTTCCCGAGCTGCATGTCCTATACGAAGGACCTCCATACGAGAACGCCGTGCAGAGTATGCATCGGCTCGACTTGGCACCGTTTGGCCTGAAGCCCGGCGAACGGCTGACATATTTCCTGGAAGTTGAAGATAACATGGAGCCGTTCGGCAATCGAATTGGCAACATGCGCCGGACGCCAAAACTCAACATTCTCATTACCGAGCCCAAAGAGCCGGAGCAAATCAAGCAGGAACTGGAGCAACAGGAACAGCAGGCTCAGGAGAAACTTGATTCGGCCCCTGACAATCCTCAACAGGATCAGATGGGTGAGCGGCAGCCTTCCGCTGATCATCCGCCCGAACCACGCGACGCCACGGAAGAGCCGATGCCCGGCGAACGGGGTGAGCAGCCCGAGCAAATGGGCGACAACATGGGCAGCGAGACAAACTCCACCGAGCAGCGTCCTGGGGGAGAAGGTGGCAAGACCGGCAATCAGGGCGACGGAAATCCCCAGTCGACCAATTCCGCAAATGACGGAATGGGGGACTCAACGACCGAAGAAATGTCGGGATCAGACATGGGCAAGGGTGAGTCCACTACCCAGGAGAACACCGGCGATCCGTCCAGTCCGACGGAATCAACCAGTCAAGGCGGGAACTCCGGCAAAGAGAACGGAACCAACCAGAACCAAAACTCTGGGACACCACAGAATCCCAAAGCACCCAAGAACAACGACGGCGGCGAAAACAGCACTTCACCGCAACGTGGCGAAAACAAAGCGGCCGATGATGAAGCCATTCGCGAGTTACTGAAGCGGTACGGAGAAAATCCTGATCAACGGAACAACTCTGGCAGCGGCTCGTCAGACCCTATGGGTGACGAAAACAAGACGCCCGCGACGAATGAAAACACGCCGGGCGAACCAAAGGGGAATGAAACCACTCCAGGTTCCAAGGGGAATGAGGGTGACTCCAATTCCACTGGAAGTGAGAGCACGGAAAAACCGAGTGGTGATATGCCGCCCATGCCAGAGGGAACGGGCACCATGGGTGATCCCACGAAAATGGGTGAGAAGCCTGCTGGAAGCGAAGGCACCTCCGGGATGAATGATCCGAAGAATCCCAACATGGGCGAGAATGGTGGCGACAAGCCGAAAGGCATGGGCGATGAGCCGATGAATCCCGGCACCGGAAGTGAGAACTCCAAAGGGCCGGAGAATTCGAAGGGGCCCGAGAGCTCTGCTGACAACATGGGAAAAACGAACTCCGGTAGCACCGGCACGCCCAAAGACGGGATGCAGGGCACCGGATCAAAACCGGGCGAAACCAGTCCCATGTCGTCTGACTCGACCAAGTCAGCGGGTGGTGGGGAAGCACCAAAACCGGGTGATCCCAAGAATGCCGACCCCAAAGGGAGCGAAGGGCAAAGTCCTGCGGGTGGAGAACCTTCCGAGGCATCACCCATGGGGACAGAACCCAAGCCCGGTAAGGGCAACGACACAATGGGCGAGCCCAAAGAAGGAACCACGTCGAAAGGGAATCCGTCAGACTCGGCCACGGAACGAAAGCCGGGGCAGCCCGGCGATTCTCCGATGGGTAACCCCAGTGACTCCAACCCTATGAATGAAGGGAATCCCAAGGGGAGCGAGGGAAATCCCAAGGGGAGCGAAATGGGTGAGCCCGGTTCGGGTGAGAAACCAGCGCAAGGCAGCAAACCCGGCGATCCCAACAAAACACAACCCATGAATGGCGGCGGCGAACAACAGCCAATGTCCCCCAAAGGACGCCACGGTGATGGCATTAAGCCGCAGAAACCATCAGGCCCCAATTCCAGTAACGACAATCCTACAGGAACACAGCCCCCCAACGATCCGGGCATGCCCTCCGATATGGGAGGTGAGCCTAAGGGTGGAGAACCTGGCGGCGATCAGTCGGGGTCGGGAAGTAAAGAGGGAATGCCTTCCGAAGGTGGCGAAAAAGGCGAGCCTGGTGGGCAAATGGGAGAAGGTGGACAGAAACCTGGTAAACCCGGCGAAGGTGGTGAACAACCCGGCGGGGCAGGAGAGAAGCCCGGTCAAGAGGGCGGCATGCCCGGCGACCAGGGTGGGAAACCAGACGGTGAGAGTGGAAAGCCGGGAGGCGAAGGCGGAAAGCCTGGCGAGTCTGGTGGAGAAAGCGGCAAGCCCGGTGGAGAAAGCGGCAAGCCCGGTGGTGAGTCTGGTGGAGAAGGCGAAGGGGGAAAACCAGGAGGTGAAGGCGGCAAGCCAAGTGGTGAAGGCGGAAAACCCGGTCAGCCAGGACAATCGACCGGTCAAGACGGTGGAAAAGGCGGCCCTCCTTCTGGCCCGCCAAAGGGAAGCGGCGCAAATTCAGGTGGCGGAGGTAACGCAGGCGGTACCCTCGGTGAGGGTGGTGGCGAAGGCGATGCACCACCTCAAGTGACTCCCGACGAAACAGACCTCGCCAACAAACGTCGCGCGACAGACCTCGCACTTCAGCGGCTGAAGGAAAAACTGGAACGTGGAGAAACTCCCGAAAAACTCATGGAGAAGCTCGACTTCACCGAGGAGGATTTGCAGAACTTCATGCATCGCCTCGAAGAACGTCTGGCTGATGAAGGAGCCGACCAGTCCCCAGAAGCACAATCGGCTCGCCGCCAATTCGAGTCGCTCCTCCGCGGGACCGACTACGAATCGCGCGGTGGTCGCAAGGATGGTGGAAACGGCCCTCGCGAAGCATCACAAAGCTTTGGCTCTTCCAATCGCCCGGTACCACCCGAATACCAGCGCGATGCCGAGGCCTACAAGAAGCGTCTGTCACGTGAGACGAGCCCGTAGTACCGGCACTTGAACGTGCATCTGTTCGTTGCCGACCCGGCGGTTTATTGCAGAGAGACCCAATCACACACTGGCCAGAAAGGTGACCGAGGGCCTACTTCGGCACCGAGCTAATCAGGCGTTCGATGATTTGGTCGACGTTGACCCCTTCGGCCTCGGCCTTGTAGTTCGGCAGAATGCGGTGCCGAAGTACCGGTTTCGACAAGGCGTGGAGGTCGTCCACGGTGACGTGTGAGCGCCCCTGCAACAACGCTCGGGCTTTGGACGCCAAGACCAGATATTGCGACGCACGCGTTCCGGCGCCCCAACTCACCCACTTGTTGACGAAGTCGCTCGCTTCTGGCCGATTCGGACGCGAAGCACTCACCAGCCGCACGGCATATTCAATGAGTTCCCGGGCAATGGGAACCGACCGCACCACGCGGTGGAACGCCTGCACGTCTTCCCCGGTAAACAACGGATTAATCGTCTCTCGCGTGCCCGCGGTTGTCCGTTCGACAACGGCCACTTCATCTTCCGCGGGAAGATAGTCAATGACCACGTTCAGCATGAAACGGTCCAGCTGCGCTTCTGGCAACGGATACGTCCCTTCCATTTCGATTGGGTTCTGGGTCGCCAGTACGAAGAACGGCTCGTCGAGAACATAACGTTGGCCGGCGGCAGTCACCTGATGTTCCTGCATCGCTTCCAGCAACGCAGCCTGCGTTTTGGGAGGCGTCCGGTTGATTTCATCGGCCAGCACGACGTTGGCAAAAATCGGGCCACGGACGAACACGAGTTCGCGCGTTCCGGCGTCTGTGTCTTCCAGGATTTCCGTGCCGGTAATGTCGGCCGGCATGAGGTCCGGAGTGAACTGAATTCGCTGAAACTTCAAATGGAAGATTTGTGCAATCGACTTGATGAGCAGCGTCTTCGCCAGTCCGGGGGCACCAGTAATCAGGCAGTGCCCACCAGCGAATAAAGCCGTCAGCACCTGTTCGACAACGGCCTGCTGTCCAACGATGACTTTGCCCAGTTCCTTTTCAATGAGCCTACGCCCGGAACGCAGCTTTTCCACCACAGCCTGTTCATCATCGTGTGGCAACGTGACTTCATCACTCATGTCGTGGGCTCACTGAGGAGTTGTGGAATTCACCTTTGATTCGCAGTTTGACACGCTCGCTGCCAACACGCAATTCAGTGCATCAGTCCCGGTAGAAAACTGCCAGCCAAATTGTCGGTTCGTCCGCAGTTGTCCAATCGACGCGGTGCTTTCTGTACGCCGGAATCAACACGCAATCACCGGCTTTCATTTCAAGGGGCTCCCCGTCGTCGAACGACAGCGTCGCTGCACCGGCCAGCAGAACCACCCACTCATGCTCATTCTGGTCATACCAGAAACCGACAGGGCTACGATGTCCCTTTGAGACAATCCGTTCGATGCGGGCGTGCTTGTTCTCCGCCAGAATGGAAACCAGTTCTTCTGGCAACTGCTCCGGGATTTCGTCGAAGAGGTTTTCCATCGCCAACTCGTCATTGTATTCAAGAAATCAACCAACATCTGAAATCACAGCCGGTCGTCATCCTTGTTTCTTTTCGTGTTTTTTGTGGCCAATCAAACGATGCTGTCCTGGTTCGGAATTCTACTCAGCAAGCTCAAACCACACTTCGTCACAGGCGAGGTAGTGTCCGTCGGCGGGAGAGGATTGCACCCAGATTGGTCTGAATCCGCACTTTTGCAGAACTCGAATGGAGGGTGTGTTGATGAGTGCAACGCGCGCCTGCAAGGGGCGAATGGTCAATTCCTGTAGCAGCAGTTCCAGTGCTCGAGTTGCGACTCCCTTCCCCCAATACTCTCGACCAACACGGTACCCCACGAAATGTTGGCCGTTCGCCGGAAAGCAGGAAACGCAGCCCACGAGCTGGTCGCCAAGTAGAATAGCCTTCGCGACGACATTCTCATCGCGGTGAATGTGTTCGCAGTGTGCGAAGTACTCTACAGCGCTGCGCGGCAGCATGGCCGCCTGTTCGTTCGCTATCGGATCAAGCTGGAACTCGAACAGACGCTGGTCATCGTCCGGATGAACATCCCGAATGCGAACCGCTGCTGTTTCGACCGCGACTGGTGTTTCGGGACCAACGTACGCAAACCGCGGAATGTCTTGTCCCTCAACCAACACCGTCTCGGTAAACATTGCCAAAGGTCGAACCCACAGGCCGCGCTCTCCGTAATCGGGACGATAAACGACGAGTGCCTCTTCGGTTTCACTATGCCGGGCTACGCCCAGCACAACGTAGTCGCGTCCTTTGTAGTGGCGATACCGACCAGTGGGGACCAAAACAGGGCTGTCGTTCAATGCAGGAACCTCGTCCTACTTCTCTTCTACAGGGCCGAGAACATCATCCGCTTTCAATGATTCTTCGAGCCGAATGGAAATGCGACCGACATTGAAGCGGCCACCAGGTCCCGGAAGGCCTTCGACTTCCGCTGGAGTTCCCTCTTTTACGCTGGTCAAATCATCGCTTATGACCACGACCTTGAAGTTCTTTTCCAGCATGATGGGGGCGGAGCGGTCAGACGTCTTCAGTGCGATGGCTTTGTAGTCGGGATAGTCCGTGTCCTGCTGCATGGCGACAATGGGCCCCGAAATCAGGTAGGTTGACCTGCTCTCGCCAACCTTTTCCGGTGCCTTCGTCATGCGTCCGGGAGTCGGTTTCTTTCCTTTGGGCAGAAGGACCACACCAACTTCTCCCACAAACAGGCGGTTGTTGGTCATCACTCCTTTGGCCTGCAGCAATTGACCGGGCCGCAGGAATCCTTCATCACCGCTAGCAACGATTTCGAGCTGAATTTTGGGTGTCATCTGGACTGTCAGTTCCTGCCCTTCCGGCGAGACGAGGGTCAGTTTCTTGACACGTCCCTTCACCTCGACCGATTTCACAGTCGCCTGGACGACCTGAATCATGGGGCCTTGAGGCTGTTGCGGTTGCTGAGGCTGTCCCCCTTGCTGTTGAGCCAATACGACTTGGCAGGCAAATGAGAGAGCAAGGACGAGACTCAAGATTCGGACACGGAACATAAGGCAAGCACACGGGTTGAATGTCAATGAATGCGACAAGGACCTGTCGGCTCCATCCTCTTTCATCTGGCAGCAGAATTCAACCGCCGGATGCAATTCTCGCTACGCGATGATTTTATCTGCAACCTTGCCAGCAATGTCGGTCAGACGGAAATCGCGTCCCTGGAAGCGGAACGTCAGCTTTTCGTGGTTCAGCCCCAACAGGTGCAGGAGAGTGGCGTGGAAGTCATTGACGTGCATGGGATCTTCCACCACGTGGAATCCGATGTCGTCGGTCTGACCATATGTCATCCCGCCGCGGACACCGCCGCCTGCCATCCAGACGGTGTATGCGTCTTTATGATGGTCGCGTCCCACTTTGTCGTCTGAGCGTCCTGTTTGTGCGCCGTCCTGAACCATAGGCGTCCGACCAAACTCCGCTCCCCACACAACCAGGGTTTCGTCGAGCAGGCCCCGCTGCTTCAGGTCGGTAATGAGTGCCGCAAGGGGTTGATCGACCTCTTTCGCTTTCTTCGTCATGTTCGGGAAGACCTGGCTGTGGTGATCCCAGCCTTGATCGAACAGTTGGACGAATCGCACACCACGTTCAACGAGACGACGTGCCAGGAGGCAGTTGTTGGCAAAGCTCGTCTTCCCAGGTGCCGTGCCGTACATTTCATGCACGCGCTTCGGCTCTGATTCGATGTCCATAAGCTCGGGCACTGAAGATTGCATGCGATAGGCGAGTTCATACTGTGAAATCCGCGTCGCGATTTCGGGGTCGCGCACGTCGGCATATCGCAGTGCATTCAAATCGTTGACGCGGTCAATAATCAGGCGGCGGTGCTCCGTGGTCATCCCGTCAGGATTCGACAGAAACAACACGGGATCGCCCGCGGTGCGGAATTCTGTCCCCTGATAGCGACTGGGAAGAAATCCGCTCCCCCACAAGCTATTGCCAGCCCCCGCCACGCTGCCAGTAATTAGTACGACAAACCCCGGCAGGTTTTCGTTTTCGCTTCCTAAACCATAATTGACCCACGAACCAAATGATGGCCGTCCAAAGCGGGCGAAGCCGGTAGTGAAAAAGAGTTGCGCTGGTGCATGGTTAAAATGTTCCGTGTGCAGCGACTTGATGATGCACATGTCGTCGGCGCATTTCGCCAAGTTGGGCAACAGCTCCGAGAATTCATTCCCCGACTCGCCATGCTTGCTGAACTTGAATTTCGTGCCCAGCAAAGCCGGCTGCTTGCGAATGAAAGCCAGACGCAGACCCTCCCAGAGTTCATCAGGCACAAGCTCTCCATCGAGTCGCACCAGTTCTGGTTTGTAGTCGTACAGGTCCAGATGCGAAGGAGCCCCGACCATATGCACGAAAATGACGTTTTTCGCCTTCGGAATGAGTCCTTGTCGTGCAGGATGGGGCGTTGCCTCCTCCGCCTGCAGTGACGGAAAGTCTTTGGCCAGCATCGAACCCAATGCCATTGCTCCCACACCAGTTCCAATGGACTGGAACAAGTGGCGACGGGAGTGTGGTGAGGACACAAGTGGCAGGGACTCAAACATGGTGCTGATTCTCAAGTCAGTAGACACTCAATTACTTCCATTACCTTCTCTCATTCGGTGTCAGTTGGCAACAGTGATTGAATGTGACAGCCCTCGAATTGACCATGATTGACGGACTGCACCCGTTGACCGACGGTTGTACGCACGTGATACTCCGACCAAACGAGAATAACTCACACGAACCAGCACCTCGACTGCGCTGATTGCTTAACGGACCAGACATGACTGAAGACTTTGATCCCCAACAGATTGACCAGGAACTGGAGCAGCTCGATGAGCAGTCTGAAGATCACTTCCAGCATGGTCGACTGCAGTCCGCCATGCAGGTCGCTAAAGATGCCACGCGGCAGGCACGTGCGCAGCGGCGGGCAATTCACTACATGCGAGGTTTGTTTGACCAAATGCGATTCGGTCACGGATTGCTCGAACCGCAAACGACAGCCGACGCCGCTGTGGAACTCATTGCGCTGCTGAACGACGAAGAGCGCGCTCGCCTCATTCAGCCCGACCTCAACGAAGGGCATTACCATTGGGTTTGCCAGTGGATGAGCAGTTGTGCCTACGACAATCTCGCCGAAGCGACGGGCGACATGAATGGCTACAACTCACAGGGCATGCATGAGTGCATTGCTGATGGGATTCAGGTGTGCCGACAAACCGGGAAGCTGGAGTGTGTGAAGTGCTTCCGTGAATACGCATCCGATGTGTATCTCGCCGCTGACGACCTCGACATGGTACTGCATCATTGCGAGGTGCTGCGTGAGTTTCGCAATGACAATTCCGACAGCAAGGATCGTCGCTGGACAGGACATCGTAAACAAGCCTGGATCAAGCTGCTTCGCGGTGATTTGCCGGGAGCAAAGCAGGAGCTGGAAAAGGCTGCTTCGTTTACTGACGAAGAGTCGGTCTACCTGAAGCTGCATGCCAGATTGCATGTGGCTGCCGCCATAGACGAAGTATTGCTGATGCTGGGCGAGCCCCGTGCAGGCCGCGAATTATTGCAATCTGCGGTGAAGGGGAATGAGTGGCCGCAATTTGAATTGGAGGCCGACCGTGTCAACGCCCTCGAATTCGTGGTCAATGGCGATGTTGCAAGCGGCATTGAATTGTTGACCCGCTGGGACCAGCGATTGCGGCAACAACGGTGTCTGAAAGAGTGGTTTGAAATTCGCCTCAGACTCATCGCGGCGTATCTCATTGACGGAAACCGAAATCGCGCCGAGGCGATTGCACGTGGCCTCGAAGCGAGTGCAGCCGAGGCCCAGGATTTCCTTACGCTTCGGCGGCTGAAGCAGTTGATGGAATCGAACGAAACGCCGCTGCCGGTACCGACTCTGGAACCACTGCAGGCCGGACGGAATGTGGCCGCAGGAGAGAGTGTCGACGCCGGTTCTGTTACCGGAGAAGTAACGTCTACTGAGCAACCGAAACTGTCGAAAGTCGAAGAGGAAGAAGAACAGCCGACGCCGCTGCAGGATGAAATCAACGACCTCATGAATAGAATTCTGCAGGTACGTCAGGCAGAGGAGTTTGAAGGCGTTGAAGCAAACATGCAGGAATTGCTCGGTCAAATTCTGCAGTTTGATCCGGAAGGAATTGAATCACCCAAAGACGCTGCCATGTTGTTGATGATGTGCCGCTGGGTGGTCACTGGCCCAGACGAAGCACGCGAGTCGTGGGAGTATGGCAAACAATTGGCTCAGCGTTTTGCAGACAATGCCACCATGTTGAACGTGTTTGCGGAACTGGGGGCTCACTTCCGCTCGGTGGATGCGGACGTTTTCTCGGATGTTTCGGAAGAGTTTTTGGAAGAGACGTTTCGCAATTCCTTGCGTCTCGATCCCGAACGGCCTCGCAACTACTTGCGGGCGGGAGACTATTTCGCGAGTCGCGAGAATTTGGGCGAGGCGGAGCGATGCTATTCGCGTGCGTTTCGTCTCGACAGAACCGATGGCACCGCGGCGATTAGCCTCTCCAATCTTTATGGCGAGACCGATCGACCTCGCGATGCGCTGGCCGCGCTCGACTTGTCATTGCGTGAAGGCTGCACCGATCCGGACGTGGCTTGGGAAGCAGCACTGGCTGCCTATCAGCTTGAGCAGTACGACGCGCAATTGACCTATCTCGACAAGCACCTCGAGCTCTCGGAACCGCATGCGTGGGTCGAATACTACCGGGCCTGGGCGCTGCTGGAACTAGAGCGGTACGACGAGTGTCTGGTTGCAATAGAACGTGAGCGTCAGTTTGAATTGCCCGGGGATTTTCAACTCAAAGTGCTCACCGCCTGTGCTTGCGCGGAAATGCAAAAGCTGGAAGAAGCATCCGCCGAAATCCATGGTCTGCTTGCTGATCGCTTGGCTGACGTCGAGTACTTGTCGCTGAATGGCCTCGTGAGGATTCTGTCACGGCTGTGTGCGTCAGTGGCGGACTGGCCACGAAACGACCCTGCACGGATGGCCCTCATGCAGCGCATGCTGGAAACCGGGCTCATGCCTGATGCGTACTTTGAAGAGTTGCGAGCAAACACGCCGGAGCAGAACGGCATCAAATTCTATCGCGTGCAAATGCGTCAGCCACTCGGCGAAGACTGGGCGGCAAAGCCTGGCTGCCTGCCCGGACAGACTGAATGGACAACCTATTGTCAGGAATGGGGCGTGCTCGCTGCCACGGAAGACAGTGCTGTCAATTTTGTACTGGAGACGCAATTCTCCGGACTTGAGGGACCTGCGGAAGTTGTCCAGGTCATCCAGGCTGGCGAAGGTTACGACGACCGACCCGGTGTGGTCTGGCAGGGATTCCGCTGGTCCGAAGATGAGGCAGATGCCCTCGGACTGTACGACCTGCTCGACGAAGATGACACGGATTTCGAGGAAGAATAGCGAGGAAATCGCCAAAACTAACGCACCGCGAGGCACCGCTCGAGTTCATCCAACCTTTGGTTGAGGTGCTTCAATTCGTCAGCGGACGCCGGATGTTGGCCATACCGCACATCGTAAAACTTCGTGACCAATTCCGGCGGCCAGGCCTGCAATCCGGCACGCATGAGTCGTTCGTTCAACTTGCCAGCGACTTCTAATGCGAATTCCAGAGGGGTTTGTGCGTCTTTCTGATGGAGACCATGGCGCTTGAGGATGGCAAGGAATCGCTCGAAAAATGCGATTCGGACGGCTGCAGCGTTTCGTTGTTGATGACGACCAAACAGCGACCATTTGCCGGTCCAGCGGCTGACGCCCCAAATCAGGAGGACAACGGCCGTCAGTCCCACAAGTCCCCAGGCGGCATCGGACCAGCGGAATCCCTTTCGGGGAGATTTCAGACCGCCTGAGGCATCGCGAAAGATATCAAGTGGATTTTCTGGCCACTCTTTGGGCAGGTTGATGAAAGCGGAAATGGGAAAGTAGATGGAATCCTGCTGCTGATTCTTGGTCATGTGCACGCCCATCGACCAAATGCTGGAGAGTGTTGACGTCCAACTCGTTCCGCTCGGGGCGGCTCCTTCATGCTCCCGAACATAATCGGCCCGCGCGGCCGGTGTCGGGTCGACATAGAACCAGTCACGGACAATGTATTGACGCTGGAAGGGAAACGTCCCAACGGTGACGGGGTATCGCACAGACACTTCCACCCAGGCATGCGCGTGAAGTTGCTGGACGACAAATGCTTCACGCTTGTCGTCCCATGCGCCTCCTTTGAAGCCGGTGACGACACGGGTCGGAGCGCCCTGATGGCGTAGCAGCAGTGCCGTGGCCGAGGCGAAATACTCGCAATGTCCAGCCTTCCGGTTGAACAGAAAGTCTTCGACGGGATCGATGCTGTTGTCCGTAACGGACAAGTCCATGGTGTAATCGAACTGTCGAAAATAAGTCGTCAGGATTTCCGTCATTTCAATTGTGCTGGACGCCTGACCCAGTAATTCCTGAGAAAGCTGCTGAACACCGTTGAGATTCTCGGGTGTGAGTGTCAGATGCTCCAGATAGTGGTACTCTCTGCGGCCAAGTCCTCGTTGTTCCAGCAGCCGCTGACGAACCAGCTCTTCGCTCATGACGTATGTGCTGTAACTCGATTCATTCAGCCGAAAGCTGCTTTGCTGGCGAATTTCATTCGACAGCTCCGAATGAAAAACCTGCGAGTCGTCGTCCATTCGAGCGGTGTAGACCGCTCCATTTGTCATCAGGAGTGAACTGCCCGTGGGATATTGCTTGACATCCTGGCGATACCGCAGCTCCTGCCCGATTTCGTCGTTAACCTCAGAAAGAGGCGGCATTGGATCGTTTCCATCGGCTCCGCGACTCCAGCGCCCATCGGCATACACTTCGAGTACGGCTCCGCGAAACAATGGTTCCTCGCCGAAGTAGGCCAGCGTTTCGTCTTTGTTGAGATACCGGTTCAATTCTCGATCAAACACGCGGACTTCGAGTGCCGGGTCTTCGCTTTCGAGTGACGTCCCGATATCGCCAAGGCTGACCGACTCAGAGAACCCGACAATTCGGTTGCCGCCTCCTTCTCCCCCTATCGCAGCACCGCCAATCCAAATACGTGGAGTGAACAGGAAGAATGCCAGGCTGAAACACAATCCCAATACGGCGACAACGAAGGCGTTGAAAACGAATCGCCAGTTAATGAGGCGATGGTCTTTGTCGTAGGCCAGCCCGGAACGGACTTGTCCCAGGGTTTCATGACTTTCGTCCGGTGTTGATTTGTCCCAGGCATCGGGGTGCAGGGCTGGTTCGATGGAACGAGTCACCAGAAACAAAGCCAGACTCCAGGTCCCCAGAAAAGAGGTCGCGAGTAGTGCGCCACCGAGCCACGGCTTGCCTGTCAGAACGGAGGCCAACGCAATTTGCAGTCCTGCGAGTGCGTGCAGCCACCAGTATTCCCGAGCGGTCTTTTGGCGTATGAGGTAAATCCAGGTCAGATAAATCAGCAGGTGGGAAGCCGCCAAAAGTCGACCTTCAACGGCACCACCGAGAAATTCCTGCGTCGCCAGGAACATGGCTCCCAGCCCGAGGAGGGCCACAATGAATGTGGGAATGCGGATTTGCGGTCCGCGGTCGACGAACAGTAACGCAAGGATGGCGACGGGCAGGGTAAACGCCGCAAGTGGCGACCCGCTCGGATCTTCCGTTTCAGCGAGCGCGAGGACAACGCCGGCAAAGCTGATGAATAAGGTCACCGTGAGTTGCAGCGTAAAACGCATTCGGTGGACCCTTTCTGATGGACTCGGGCGGACAGGCACCACGATTATCAGCGGTCGTGGAAGAAACATCAACCAAGGGACTTGACCTATTGTCCCCGCCACTCGTGCATTATAGACTTATGGCATTGGGCAATTTGCGTCGCCCGTTTGTGAACACCGCGTAACTCGTCCTTTCAAGACTGAGGAGACAAGCATGGTTAATTTGACCGAAGAAGCTGCTGCTGAAATCAAAAAGCGTATTGAACAGTGTGAAACACCAGACCAAATGGTCTTGCGTGTGGGAGTCAAAGGGGGCGGATGCAGTGGACTCGACTATGTGTTCGGGTTCGACAACAACGCCAACCCAGAAGAAGATCATATTGCGGAACAGCATGGCGTCCGCATTGCCGTGAAGAAGGCACACGACCTGTACCTGGACGGCACCACCATTGGATTCAAGAACGATTTGGACAAGTACGGATTTACGTTCGACAATCCCAACGCCTCACGCACTTGCGGTTGCGGATCGAGCTTCGGCGTCTAAGAAGCCGTTGGCTGTACTTGAATAGTTACAACTGAAGACGCTCTGGCCCGTGGTCAGAGCGTCTTTTTGTTTAGGTGCCGCTGGCACAATTCACTCGTCACCTTGTCAAAGTGCGTAGCACACCACCCTGTCCGATTTCAGCTTCGCTACCTGCAAAGGGGATGCGGCGCAGGATTACTTCTGCAGCTCAACAGTGACCCGTGAGCCAATGGGCACGTCGGGCCAGACAGAGCCGACTTGCTCTACGTGTACGGGAACTGGAGCGTCATGCCCGACGGTGATGGGAGCCCCACTTTGGGGTAGCGCCTGTGGAGCAATGCTGTACACCCGACCTTCGCGGTACTGGTTGCCGGGGAAAATCAGTTTCACTCGCGTGTCGATGGTGTAATTCGTGATTTGCTGAGACGGCACATGCACGACGAGGAAGCGTTGCGAGGAGTCGAGCAACTCGACAATGGGCATGCCGGGATGAAGTTGGTCACCCCGTTTCACCTGAAACACCCCGACGCGGCCGACAGCTGGTGAGCAAATGGTGAGTCGGTCTTCGCTCTGCTCGAACAGCTTCAACTCTTCTTCGGCCTGGGCCAGACGCGCTTCGGCAACATCCACTCCAACGGAACGCTTCACCTTGGCAGGCAGTTGATCGCGGAGTTTGGTCAGCACTTTCACGTGCTCATCACAAATCTCAACCTGTACTGCGGAAACCTCAGCACTATTCGCCGCGGCTTCCAGTTCCATCATGCTGGTGACTGTTGCCCCGCGCGGGTTTTGTCGTTGCAGGACAATTGACTCGTACAGCGAATCGGCACCGTCGACCATCACCATCGACTCGCCCTGGAGGACGTCGGCCAGCATGGTGCGTCGCAACTGGTAGTTAAACTTGTCGCGCAGGAATCCTGCCGAGCGAAGTTGAATGTCGCAAATCTCGGTGTCCAGTGCGCGGGTTCGCCAGTCGATTTCCAATTCGGCTTCGGCCAGCGTGCGTGCGACTTCCCGTTTCAGAACTTCGATTTCCTGTTCCTTGCCTGCAATGAGTTCTTGAAGCTTGGAGTCGGAAAGTTGAATAAGAGGTGTATCGAGACCGACTTCCTCACCTTCCTGAACGGTAAAGTCTTCCAGAACCCCTTCGCGGTCGGACATCACATAGGTGGTGCGGACAGCGACATAACCCAGACACCGGGGATGATGCGAACACCGCAAGACGTACGCAAGCGTCGAACCTGCGAACAGGGCGAGCGCTGCGAACATCACAATCCGTCCCGGAGGAGCAGGAAGTTCCGGGCAGTTGTCTGTGCGGTGAACCATAGTGCTTTGAACCGGTGCCCTGAACAAACACCGTCAACTACCCAGACCAACCCAGGTAGCTCGGAGCCGAGCGAAGAGCCTCCTGTAGAATCGGAAGTCCTTACTGTGCAGATTGATCTGAGTCGATGTGCAGCACCGTGTTCTGAAACGTCCCGGGTCAGAGAACCTGAAAATCGATAATAACGGTTCTGGCGTCAAACTTTACCCCGGTCACCCAAATGTCGCATTGGCAGGCGACCGGCAAGATGTGCGTTAGCTGTCGTGCATCATTTTGCGGATGACCCACCAGAGCAGGAGCAGCATGGCGGTAAACACCACGGCCATCCAGGCCCCGTATTTGAAGAACAGCAAATATAGCTCCGACATGGGAGCCACGGCCCGCGAGCGACGTTCCTGCACAACAGCGACCCAGCCAGTTTCACCGACATCTGCACAGGCAGCCAGCCAGATTCCCTTGAACTCGGAATCGACTTCGGCCAGCGGGTCGATGTAGTCTGGATCCGTTTTCTGCTGACGGAACCTGTTGAAGGCGTCCTGCTTAAGTTGCAAACGCTGTTTCAGCGTGGCGTCGTCGGTCATGGGGCGGAGATGTTCAGCCGTCATCCATTGGTGGTCGAGCAGCAGCGGAGGATCTTCCCGGACATCGACGAGCGAAAGGAAGAAGTCTTCTTCCGTGTCGTTCGGTTCAACCGTCTCACGAATTCGTTCTTCCCACTGCAGCAGCAAATCCGTCAGGTGCAGGGTCCGAGCGAGCACGCCAATGGGCTCCGTGTGGTCCTCGTTCCAGACCGGCGTGGCGAGAGCCACCATATATTGGCCGGTCACTTTACTCCGAAACGCGACCGAAATGCCCGTAGAGCGTCTGGGCTTGATTTCGCTGAGGTCACTGTTGGGATCGAGGTCTTCACCGAGCCCATGAAAGTAATCGCGGAAGGTCCAGTACTTTCCGACCGAGTCGCCGTGCGGTGAGCGAAACACCTGGAAACCACGTGCATCGGTCAGGAAGATGCTTTCATCAGGGGTTCGCGATTGTTCGGCCAACATGTCTTGCTGCTGGTCTGCCCAGGCCTGCAACATCGGTTGCGGATCATCCCCATTGGCGAGAAGTGGCTGGATGCGCTCAGCGAGTTCTTCCAGCCCGCGGAGTCTTGAGTCGACATCCTGCTGAATACTTCCGGCGAGAATGTTGACTGCGGCGGCATCGCTGGCGAGCGCCCGTTCGTAGAGGTGCTGCTCGGCCTGATCCACGGCGCGCGGTATGGCAATTCCCGCTCCCCACAACAGCGTCAGCAGGAACAGAACCGGGCCGAGGAATCCAGCCCAAATCAACGGACGTCGGGCCCGATTCACGTCGCGCCGTTCCAGCAAGTCGAGGACAACCTGTGCATTGGAGTGCCGCTCCTTGGGATCGCGTGCCAGGCATCCGTCGATAATGTCCGCCAAATTACTGTCAACTTTTTGCGCGTTCCGATGTGCCGTCGGCAGCGGAGACGCCTCCACCAGCCGTCGATATTCCGCCAGCCGGTCCTTCAACGTTTCGGCTTCGTCGAGTCGTGCATCGGCGGCGGGAGTTCGATACGGCACTTCGCCGGTCACCATTTGATACAGCAAGACTCCGAGCGCATACACATCCCAACGCACGTCCGGGACCCCTTCGAGCGAAGCCTGCTCTGGAGCCATGTAGAACAAAGTCCCCAACGCGGGACTTTGTTCCGTTGCCAGTCGCGACTGGCCAAAGTCGGCCAGCCGGGCGTGGTTCGTTCGGTCCAGCAATACGTTGGCGGGTTTGATGTCGCAGTGGAGAATACCGGCTCCGTGCGCGTGAATGAGCGCCCGAGCAACCGCCTTGGCAATTTGCACTGCCTCTTTGGTGGTGATTGGTCCTTCCGCCAACCGGGCAGCCACCGAACCCGACTCCAGATACTCCATGACGAAGTACGGCGGGTCATGGTCCCAACCGACATCGAGCAGTCGCACGACATCGCGCGAGGCATCGAGCACCGCCAGTTTTTCCACTTCACGCGTCAGCAACGCCCAGTCGAGGCCACGTCGCCTGTTGAAAAACTTAATTGCGACGGGGCGACCGGTATTGAGTTCGCGTCCCAGCCACACGGCACCGAATGAGCCAGTCCCCAGGCAGCGCACGACGTCGTACCCCAGAGGAACCTTCGGAACTTGCTGAGGTTGAAGGCTCAAATCCTTCGCCGCACTGCGCTGCCCTTCATCCTGAATGAGCGTTTCACCATCGGTCGACTTGGTGGGCTCAGTGTTCATGAATGTGGGCCAGCCTTTAATTTCATTGCACGGGAAGACGTGTCCCGTCGCATCTCATTGTCGATTTGCCGAGTTCGCTGTCAATTCCGCAATGCAGGCAATTCGATTGCATCCATTCATCAGAAAGCGGGAGTGATGGAGGTAGAATCTCCAAATTCGATCATCAAATCAACGCAACGGACTTCGTTGATTTGATTGGTTGAGTGGGCATGTTGTTCTCGCCAGCCTTCCGAGCAGTGGGTAAACTCGGATTGCATTTTGAAGATCTGCCGAGATTGTCAGCCAACTGTAAGGAAGCCAATGAACGCTCCGGACAAGCAACCGCACGAACTCCGTAAAGACCCCATTGTCGGTCGTTGGGTGATCATTGCTCCGAATCGACTCAGTCGGCCACAAACGGTGCAGGACTGTCCCGACCATGACCCAGGGAGCTTCGACCCGTTTCTGGAGGGGAACGAAGACACGACCACCGACGAAATCCTGGCGTACCGCGATCATGGTTCGGCTCCGAACGGTCCGGGATGGCGTGTGCGAGTCATCCCGAACAAATTTCCTGCGGTTCGCGTGGAATGGGAACAGGTAAAACGCGGCGATGGCATGTACGACAAAATGTCGGCTGTTGGTGCCCATGAAGTCATCATCGAATGCCCGCACCGCGAAACCAACATGTCGCGTCTTTCCGTCGAGAACATCCGGGAAGTTCTCTGGGTCTACCGTGATCGACTCGTTGACTTGAAACGCGATCCCCGACTCGTTCACGCCCTGATTTTCAAGAACAAAGGAGCACTCGCCGGAGCCTCGCTCGACCATAGCCACTCACAACTCATGGTCAGCCCCATTGTTCCCATTGCGATTAAAGAAGAGCTGGAAGGGGCGGACCATTACTTCCGCTATCGAGGCCGGAGCATTTTCGACGACATGATTCAGCAGGAACTCGCTGCCGAATCGCGCGTTGTGCTGGAGACCGAGCAATTCCTCGTCTTCTGCCCATTCGCCAGCCGGTTCCCGTTTGAAACCTGGATTGTGCCGAAACACCAGTCCAGCCACTACGAAAACATTACGCGGAACATGATCGAAGAACTCGGGACGGTCATGAAACGAACGCTCCAAATGCTGGAAGTCGCTCTGGATGATCCTCCGTACAACTTCGTACTGCACACGGCCCCATTCGACAGCCAGCCACTGCCGCACTTCCGGTGGCACATCGAACTCTTCCCTCGAATCAACCGCGTGGCCGGATTCGAATGGGGGAGCGGCTTTTACATCAACCCTGTGCCGCCAGAAGACGCCGCCGACTTCCTCCGTAAGACAGACATTGAATAGTTGCTGGAATTCGTGTCGTAACGGTGAGGTAAGCCTGCGACATGAAAATCTGCCCGTTTCCGGCCCATTCAAGCTGGGAAGTGGAACTCATGGTCGAACTTCTGTGTCCAGATTCATAGAATGAGAAGGCAAATTGTCTCTCTCACTGGCACATTTCACTCGATTCATGTCTGTCGATACGGCGCATCCTGAACTTCCTTCTGACGCAGAACCAGAGTTGGTGGAGCGTCAGTTCGCCGATTTGTTTGAGGCACCGCATCCACTGGTGTTGGAAAGTGGAGAAACGTTCGGCCCCATTCGGGTTGCCTATCAAACTTACGGAACACTCTCGCCCAATCGCGATAACGTCATTTTCATTTGCCACGCCTTGACGGGCGATGCTCACGTCGCAGGTCGACGCAATCCCGAGGACCGCAAGCCCGGCTGGTGGGATGCGTTTGTCGGGCCCGGCAAAGGGATCGATACGAATCAGTTCTTTGTGGTCTGTGCGAACGTGTTCGGCGGCTGCCAGGGAACGACTGGGCCAAGTTCCGTCGACATGCAAACCGGAATCCCATTCGGTCCCGATTTTCCATTCATTACCGTGGCCGACATCGTCAAGGTCCACCACGAGTTGCTCCGGCATCTTGGCATCGAGAAAGTACATGCACTCGTCGGCGGTAGCCTCGGTGGGATGCAGGTCCTGGAATGGGTGGCTCGCTATCCAAATCAGGTGGGAGCCGCAGTGGTGTTGGCGAGTGGGGCAAAACTCAATGCACAGGGAATAGCCTTCAACGCCGTCGGTCGCCGCGCCATTTTCATGGACCCGCTCTTCCGCGAGGGTCGGTACTACGACGAAACGGTAAAGCCCCGTTTCGGTTTGGCCCTCGCCCGCATGGTGGCGCACATCACCTATTTGTCCGAGCAGTCCATCGAAATGAAATTCGGTCGTCGGCTCCAGAACAGTGACAACTTTGCGTACGACCTCAGTAAGGAAACCGAGTTTCAAATTGAGTCGTACCTGCACTACCAGGGGAAGCGGTTCGTTGAGCGATTCGATGCAAACAGTTACATCGCATTGACGCGAGCGATGGACTACTTCAACCTGGCGGAAACTCATGGCGGCCTGACCGCCGCCCTGTCGCGAACAAATGCGCGTTTCCTCGTTGTTTCATACACCACGGACTGGCTCTTCCCGACCTCGCAAAGCCGTGAAATTGTCCGGGCATTGGCGGAAACCGGGCGGCACGTGACATTTACGGAGTTAGACAGCCCCTTCGGGCACGATGCGTTTCTCATCGAATCGGAACTACCCCGATTAGAAAGCATTGTGCGACCATTCCTGGACCGGGCCTATCGGGACTTACACAAAGCGGCGCGTGGTGCGTCTGCCGCATCACCGCCAAATCGTTGATTTTTCAGCACAAACTGCCGTTCTCACGCATCGCCAGTGTGGAGAAGTGGGAGTCACGTTGCGGCAAGAAGGCCAAAGAACTTAAGAGAACTTTCGAATGCGCGACCGTTTTTCATCAGGCATGACTCTGGCTTGGTGGCACCGAGTGCTGCTGGCCTTGTGGAGTTTGTTCCTGATTGCCGGTTTCGCGTTTGCCTTCTCGCTGGTGCCCGACCAACGTGGATTCGGAACCCACCAGCAGTTGGGACTTCCACCGTGTTCGTTTCGCACAATGTTTGGCATTTTCTGTCCAACGTGCGGAGGCACCACCTGTTTTTCGCATTTCGTGCGGGGGCAATGGTGGCTCGCCGTTAAAGCGAATCCGGCGGTTTTCCTGTTGGCCCTGTTTTGCGCGGCCATGATCCCCTGGTCATGGATTTCGATTGTGAAAAAACGCGCTGTCGGATTTGATGACCCAGCCACTTTCGTCGCCTGGGGACTCGTTGTGTTTTGTACCCTGGCCCTCCTGCAATGGGGATGGCGTCTGGCACTGACATGAGAGACTCGCAGGACGATGGAGGGCGTCGAATTCGACTTCAACGTTCCCCGTCCCTCACTCCCATCCTGGTCTCCCATGTCGGCTCCCCTCGGAAATGGATTTCCGCAGCCGCCAATTCGTGTTGCCGCGCTGGCCACGTTTGGGCTCCTGCTGCTGTTGGTGACGGCGTCTGGATGCGTCAACACTCTGGCAATCGCCAGTAAAGTGTTCATGGGCGATCCCAAACAACCGTCCGCTTTCCGGGCGGTTACGGGAGAGTCACTCGAAGACTCTGAGAAGACAGTTCTGCTTTACTGTTCCGCTCCACTCATCATCTCCGACGAGTTTGGTTCACTCTCAGCCGATTTGCAGGAAGAACTCATTCAGCGCATGAGACGGCACAAAGTGAACGTGCTGCCGCCCGACGCAGGCACCAACGTCATCGACCGCATTGGCCGTTTCGACGCCGATGCCATTGGACACGAACTGAAGCACGTCGACTACATTATGCATGTGAAACTCGATGGTTTCACGCTTACCGAACCGAATAGTCCGGACCTCCGCCGCAGCCGCGCTCAAGGGACGATTACCGGATACGTCGTCGAAAAAGATGACGATGGACAGCGGACCGTTATTCAGCTTTTCGAACACAACTTCGGGACGGAATATCCGGTAAGTCATCCCATCCCGACCGAACAAATGTCGGAAAATGTGTTTCGACGCCGTTCCGTCGATTTCCTGGCCGACAGTCTGGGTGCCACGTTTTATGACGTGAGTCTGAATTCCCTGTTTGCCCGTTAATTCCTCCTGTAACTGATTCAGGAACCTCATATGTCGTCTTTCGTTCCGCGTCTTGTCAGCCGTAAGCAGATACTCCTGCTCATGTGTCTGTTTGGACTGAGTTGCGGATTGTCGCTCACCGGCTGCTCACAGTTCGTCGTCATCAACTATTTGTTGCATGGACCACCCACGGTCGAACCCGATTTCGACTCGGAAACGGGTTTGTCGATGAGTAATCCTGGTGTGACCGTCGCCGTGGTTTGCTTCGCGCCGAAAGAGTTGCAATGGGAATCGCCAGATATCGACGAGCAAATCTCCGGCATGGTGGCCCGTCAAATGGGCCAGAACCACATCAAAGTCATCGAGCCTGAATTCATTCGGGCCTGGGTCGACGAAAATCCCGACTGGGAAAAGGCAGAGGAAATTGGCAAACGCTTCCAGACGAATTACGTCGTAGAAATCGAACTCGCCGAGTACTCGCTGTACGAACCAAACAGCACCACGCTGTTCCGTGGCCGCACTGAGGCATACGTGCACGTTGTTGAAATGGACGAAAGCTTCGAATTCGGCGAACGGATTTTCACTAAGGAAATCAACTTCGAGTTTCCCACCCGCGTTCCACGTTCGTCTTACGACACTTCGCACACGCAGTTCAAGAAGGAATACCTCTCACGACTCGCCGAACGAATTGGCTATCTGTTCTACGAGCGTTTCAACGGTGACATGATCGGTTGGGCGACATAGCTTCACCGCCTTGGCCACAGTTGCTTGCTTAATCCTGCAAACTACCGGCCGCTCATTTGGCGTTGGTTGTAAGCTGCAGTTGCAGAAACTCCGCCACCGTTTGCCCTGCCAGTTCACGTCCAGCAGGAGTAAGGTGGACTCCGTCGTCACCAATGAGTTTGTCGACGGGGAGAGCAGCATCGGCACCGGTAAGTGTAGCATTCAAATCGTTGACCGGTACGTTCAGTTCTGCCATGACCTTGCCGGCGATGTCGTTGTATCGCTGAATGCTTGCGTTCTTCAAAGCGTAATCGCGTCCTTCGCGGGCAGCGGCGGCGCGTTCATCGAGAATGGGTGTCGTCGTCACAAAGAAGAGTTTCGCAGATGTCTCTTCCCGCAGGCGTTTGACGATGGTCCGCAGGTTGTCGGCGTACTGATCGGGCGGAACCTGGAACCGCTGGTCTTTCTCGAACCACTTGGTGTCGTGAATACCGCAATTGAAGTGGATGATGTCGGGCTGAACCTTAATGGCCCACTCGGTTAAATGCGACAATGTGTTTGCCGAATCACCGCCGTTTGCCTTGTGTGAAACGACGACGGCTTTGCCATCGAGTTGTTGAGTGACGAGTTCGGTATAGCTCAGCCGAATGGAATCACCCAGCAGTAGAACTTTCGGGAGTGCTTTGCCGTTGCCGTCTTCCGCACGCGAGACAGATGCAGCACCGCACACAACCAGGAGAGCCAGAGTAAGTCGAGTTGTCATAAAAGTTCCTGTGGTGAGATTGGGTCAGCGCATTCTGCGTTATGCTTTTCACAGTTCTCAACTATCTCAACCGTGGCGTAGCCACATTCAACCATCTCAACCCACTGACGTAACAGACGCCAGCCACGGACGAGTGGTAAAACTCTCTACCCCATGAGTTCGGCGATGGGAGTGGGATCACTCACCAGGTGCGCGGGTCGGCCCTGAGCGGAGTAGAGTACCGAATCGGGATCGATGCCGAGCTTGGAGTAAATGGTCGACGCGAAATTCTCGGGCGAGAGGACGCGGTCGACTGCGGAGTACCCTTGGGGGTCGGTCGCACCGACAATGGTTCCTCCGGGAGTGCGCCCGCCAGCCATGAGAACCGACATGGCATTCGACCAGTGGTCGCGTCCGGCATCTTTGTTGATTTTCGGTGTGCGACCGAATTCTCCGAGCACGACAACTAGAGTCTCGTCGAGCATCCCGCGTTCTTCGAGGTCGCTAATCAAGGTCGCAACTGTATTGTCGACCTCCGGGAGACGCTTCTTACAAGTGCTGAACAAGTCGCGATGGTGGTCCCATCCCCCTTCATTCAACGTAATAAACGGAACACCTGCCTCGACCAGTCGGCGGGCGAGCAAGGCACGCTGACCAAATGAATTCCGGCCATACCGCTCACGGACTTCGTCTTTTTCGGCGTGAATATCGAATGCGAGTTGAGCATCTTCCGATGCAATAAGGTTATATCCCTGCTGGTAGTATTCATCGAGTGCGAGTACGGGATCGCCGGCGGCTCGCTCCTCAAATCGAGGAAGTTGATCAACCAGGCTCCGCAAATCGCGGCGATGGTCAAACCGTTCTCCATCGAGTCCGCTCGGCAGGGCAACGTCGCGGACGCGGAAGCTGGAGCTGTTGGGGTCATTTGGGACGACAAACGGAGCAAACTGAGCCCCCAGGAAATTCGGGCCGCCCGAACGTGTCATGGAGGGCATGGAGAAGTATGCGGGCAATCCGTTCTGATGACCTCGGTGATGCGCCGTCACCGATCCGTAACTCGGATGGAAACTGACAAACGCGCCACAGCCGACCGGAATCCGCGGCGGTGCTCCGGTCATCATGTAATGGTTACCGGCTCCGTGGTTTCCTTGCTCGTGACGAATGGAACGTATGATGGCCAGCTTGTCGGCCATTTTGGCCAATTGCCGCATGTGCTCCGAAAATTGTGCGCCGGGAACGGCTGTGTCGATGGGAAAGAACTCCCCCCGGATTTCCGTCGGCGCGGCTGGCTTGGGGTCGAACGTTTCGTAGTGCGTGGGACCACCGTCGAGCCAAATGAGAATGCAACTCTTGGCGACAACTCGTCCCCCGGCAACGGGAGACGCGGCTTCCGATCGCAAACGGAGGAGGTCGGCAAATCCGGCACCGAGAGCCGTGCCGAGTCCCAGTTGCAGGCAACGGCGACGGGTTACGCCCTGGCAGTTCTTTAGTACGTTCATCAGCAGTTCCCCAACACTCTGTGGGCGAGTATCACTCAGTCTTTGAAAACAAACTCAGGAGTATTCATGAGTGCCCACATAAAATCTTCGGTGAGCCGACGACGGTCGGCACCTTCATTTTCAAACAATTTGATGGCAGTCTGCAATTCCTCGGGCGACGGGCGTCGCGAGTAGATTGACAGGTACATTTCTTCCACCAGTTCTGCCGGAGGACGCTCGCTGGCAGCAAGTTCTTTGGCCTGCCCCTTGTCGGAGGTGACCTTCTGGAACAGTTGTTCCGAATTCATCAAATGTAACGTCTGGACAACTGTTGGCTCCTCCATTCGTTCGCAGGGGGGATCCTGGTTGGGATCGGGGCGGCCATAGGCGTCGAGAAACAACGAACTAATGCGGTGCGTCCAAAGTTCACGTGCTTCCGATTCGGGCGGCATGGCGGAAAATGACTCCGGCACTCCCGTAATTCTCGCGATGGAGTCGAGCAACACTTCCGCTCTGAGTCGCTGCCGATAGCGGCGCGAGTAGGACCGGGTGTCGACAACATTCCGCTCATTCGGCACGGAACTGAGAGCATAAGCATCTGACAGAACGATACGGCGGATCAGTTTTTTGATGTCGTAGCCCTGCTCGCTGAATTCCTGGCCCAGTGCGGTCAGCAAGGGAGCATTAACGGCCGGATTGGTGGCACGCAGATCATCGACCGGTTCCACCAGGCCACGCCCCATGAGGTCGGCCCAAATTCGATTGGCCATAGTCTGCGCGAAGAACGGATTCTCTTTCGATGTCATCCACTCGGCCAGGGGGACTCGCAAGTCTTCATTCGGCTCGGCGGTTCGTGCCTCACCAAACAGAGGCTTCGGTTCGAGTACTTCATCAGTCAGAGGGTGTCGCACTTCTCCCTTGTCGCTAGCGAAGACGAACTCTTCCGATCCCGAAATCGGGGGCGACAGACCCGTTCCTTTGCGGCCAACTTTCGCGAAGTACGCCGCGAACTGGTAGAAGTCTTCCTGACCGAACACTTCATTGGGATGATGGTGGCACTTGGCACACTCCAGACGAATGCCGAGAAACAGCTGGCTGACAATGGTCGTCAGTTCGTCAGGCGAACGCCGGTCGCGATACAACGTGACATTCCCGTCACGGAACGTGCTTCCCTGTGCCGTAATCAACTCATAGACGAATTGATCGTACGGTTTGTTCTTGCGGAACGACTCTCGAATCCAGAGGTCGTAGTTGAGCGTTGTTTTGATGCCGACGCGGTAGGGATTCGGCCTCAGCAGGTCCGCCCACTTATTCGCCCAATGCTCTGCGTATTCAGGGCTGTTCAGCAAATGGTCGACCAGATACTCACGTTTGCTCGGTGAGGTGTCATCCAGATAGGCCCGCGCTTCCGCAGACGTCGGCATACGGCCGATGATGTCGATGTAAGCACGGCGGAGAAACTTGTGTTCAGGAGCGGGCTCCGACGCCTTGAGTTCGAGTCGCTCCAATCCGTTCCAGACAAGTTCATCGATGAAATTACTACGGGGCAGCTGCTGGTAGTATGCGTCGTCGACTTCTCCCGGCAACGGTACGGCTGCCTCAAAGATGGCAAACTTCCCCTGATACCTCGCAACAACTGCCGCCTCACCAATGACGCCGCCCGGTTTAACAGTTCCCGACTCATCAACTCCAACCACGGCTGATTCACTCGATTGAAACGCGGCCAGTGACGTGACGTCTCGTGTTGAACCATCTGCGTAGTGGGCAGTGACTTTCAGTTCTTGTGTTGTTTCATCAAGAAACCGGTACGCTTTTGGATTCACTTCGATGCGTTCGAGCCCCGGTGTTCCGGGAACGGCACGTGCGGCGCCCTGGAGAATCCATTCCTTCAATAGGGCGACTTCGGCTCCGCCTGGCTCCAGACGAACCCCACCACCGTGCGGCAGTTCTCCCGTCGCTTTCTTAAGGAGCAGGCTCTGCTCGGGACGCGTGAGTACTACGCGCCGCGAGAGTGCTTCATGGGTGAGGGCTGCGTAGTCGAAATCGGAATCGAAGCCACGCAGCGAAAGCTGGAATCCATTCTGTCCCCGCTGCTTTCCATGACAAGGCCCGGAATTGCAACCAAACCGTGTCAGCACGGGCTGGACATCGCGTTCGAAATCAATGGGGTCACCGCCTGAACTGCGTTGGCAGTTCAAAACGAAAATCAGGGCAGCAAGCAGCAAAGCGCGCTGCAAGAAACTTGTTGCTGTCATGAATAGTGGGCGGGAATACATGGTGGGCACAGCAAGAGGGACACGCATCAATGATAGTTTCTGGGTGAGGCCGCCGTCACCCCCAGACGTCCTGTCAGCGTCGCGTGGGCTGACATTTATCGGAGTTGTTCCAATTCTTCGGTCTCCGAACAACTTCCGCGATGGATTTCCGCATCACGCCGCCTGCTGCATGTGCTACTTTGACGTTACGAGACATTTTCAACGAACGATCGCGTGGCCGCAAAGTTATTGTGAGGATTGCCCTGATGAAAGTCGTCATGCTGGGAACGGGATACGTCGGACTGGTAACCGGCACTTGCTTTGCCGACAGTGGCAACGACGTCACGTGCGTCGACATTAATCAGGTGAAGGTCGACAAGCTCAACGCGGGCCAAATCCCCATTTATGAGCCCGGCCTGGAAGAAATGGTCCGCCGGAATGTGGACGCCAAGCGTCTGCATTTCACGACCGATCCCGCCACCTGTGTGCCCGACGCCGACTGCGTGTTCATTGCCGTCGGCACACCGCAATCAGACGACGGAGCTGCTGATTTGACATACGTCTTCAGCGCCGCGCGGGGAGTTGCGCCGCTGCTGCGCGAAGATGCCATTGTTGTCACGAAGAGTACCGTTCCCGTGGGAACGAATCGCCGTGTGTTTGAAATTCTCAAAGAGGAAACCGGGCGTGATGTACACGTTGCGAGTAATCCCGAGTTTCTGAAAGAAGGCTGCGCGATTGATGACTTTGTGAAGCCGGACCGTGTTGTTGTAGGGGTGATGACACCAGAAATAAGCAAGCGACTTCACGAACTGTACCGCCCGTTCTTGCGAACCGAGCATCCGTTTCTCGTCATGGGCCTGGAGAGCGCCGAAATGACGAAATACGTGGCAAACTGCATGTTGGCCACGAAAATCAGCTTCATTAACGAAATGGCCAACCTTTGCGAACGCGTCGGGGCGGACATCAACGAAGTGCGGAAGGGAATTGGGCACGACCAGAGAATTGGCTTCTCCTTTCTGTTCCCCGGAGTCGGTTACGGCGGTTCCTGTTTTCCCAAAGATGTGCGGGCCATGATTGCAGTCGGAGCGCAGCGAGGATTCCACACACAAATCTTGCAGTCTGTTGATGACGTCAACGTTCGCCAGAAAGAAGTCCTCTTTTCCAAGATTCAGAAATACTTTGACGGCAATCTCAGCGGCAAACGAATTGCCGTGTGGGGACTCGCTTTCAAGCCGCGGACGGACGACATCCGAGAGGCACCCTCGGTTGAACTCATTACGCGTCTGCTCGACGCAGGTGCCGAAGTCGGAGTTCACGATCCCGTTGCCATCGAAAACGTGAAACAAGTGTTCGGAAATCGAATTACATATTGCCCGCACCATTACGAAGCACTCGACAATGCCGATGCACTCGCCATTGTCACCGAGTGGAATGAGTATCGCACTCCCGACTTCAGTTATGTGCTCCACAGAATGGCTGGCTCAGCGATTTTCGATGGTCGTAACCTGTTCGATCCTGCCCGCATGCAGGAACTTGGCTTCTTCTACACCGGGATTGGGCAAGGTTCATCAGTTCACGAAATGGGCTGAGAATCTGCCGAGGAACCAGATTTTCTTCGAAATTCAGGTTTTTTCTCCATCACGATCACATTCCGTGACCTAGCGTTGAAACGTTGTATTCCGTGAGTTCCAAATTCCACCCCAAAGTTGGAACGGGAACTCCGGTGCACGACAAAGGCAAAGCTTCTGTGAGGAAGCGACGCAAAGCCATGGGACTCCGCGAATGCACGCTGAGTCTGCCAGGTTACCGAATGCATTATGAGGATATCATGCAACGCCCAATCTACGTACTTTTCGCCGGTCTGCTCCTGTCGAGCACAAGCTTTGGCTTCGACGCACTCCAGGACGCTCTCAACAACGCGCCCGCCATTATTCGCGTGGAAGAGGACTGGGAAATCATGATTGCCGAGCCTCTGCCGGAGGCAAATCTTCCGCAGATTGTCACGGTGTTTGGCCCCACCGATGCCAGCTTCGGCACGCACACCATGTTTGAAATCAACCATGGAACGCTCCCCCAGTTCACAGAAGGTGGCATGCAACTCCAGGTCTGGTGGGGTGATTTTCTGGTCGGCTACCGGCAACAGTTCGCTCCCACAGAACTCTCGTTCAATAGCGAAATCATCAGATACACGACTGTGACGCGGCTGCACGACGACCACTTGCATATGGAAGTCATTAGAGGGCAATCGCACACCTTCGGCCCCTTCGGTAACAGTTCAGGAAGCGATGACGGCGGCTTCCTGTCGCAACGCCTGAACACGTTTCGAACAGACCTCAACCCGTATGACCCCTACAACTCCATTCGGCACTCACGCGTGACCTATGGTGCGAACCGTGTCAATCGCTTTGTTCGCAAAGCCATTCGGTTCTATTCGGAAGACGGGTTGTACGTCGAAGACAAAACGCGGCGATACGTCCACCGACTGAGTGCTGACATTGAGTACGAAGCAAACGGTACGGGCGGATACGGAACAACGACAACAGACACCTCAGGAACTTCTGGCACAAGTTCGCCTTAAGCAACCGGCTTTCGTCTCATACGGTCTGTTCCCACAATCAACATCTGAGGCATGGTCATCATGCGTACCTTAAACCGAAAATCCGCCCAAACTCATCCCCAGTCGGAACGCAAAGGAAGTGGCCTCGTCATGGGGGCGGCTTGCCTGATTATGCTGTTCGGGTTCACTGCATTCGCAATTGATATTGGGTACATCACCCTGACGAAAGCTGAACTTCAAAAGACGGCCGACGCCGCGGCAATGGCCGCCACCATTGAAATGTATGAAGGCTGGGGGACCGGCGCCAGTTTAACAACGGCTGAAACGGACGCCGCGGCCCGCCAGGCAGCAGTCGACATCGCTGCATTGAATCGTGCTGGTGGTCAGGTTTCATGTTTCGTCGACCCTGCCCGCGACGTGCGTCTGGGTAATGCCCAGTGGGATTCCGTCGCGCAGGAATGGGTCTACAACTGGGGAGTTGCACCTTACAACATTGTGGAAGTCACGGTCCGACGCGACCAGGCTGGCAGTACCATGGGTGACGGCCCACTCGCTTTGTTCTTCGCTCCGTTGTTGGGACGTGACAACTCGAACCTCTCGGCAGTTGCCGTTGCCGGGATTAAACCTGGCGTGGGTGTACGAAAAATTCCGGGGCTAAATGTCGGTGTGCTTCCAATTGCGCTCGACGTCTACACCTGGGACGCCGTCATGGCGGCGTCTTCTTATGACGACAACTTCACTTACAACGATGAAACCCGGACGGTTACTGTGGGTAGTGACGACATTCGGGAAATCAACATTTATCCGGAGGGATCACAAAACCTTCCACCCGGAAACCGCGGCACTGTCGACTTCGGTCTGAACAACAACAGTACCGCCGATATTAGCCGCCAAATTCGCGAAGGTCTCAACGACGCCGACCTCGAAGCCCTGGGGGGTGAGTTGCGGTTCGACATGCTGCCCATGGAAATTAACGGGGACACGGGAATTAGTGCCGGTATCAAGGACGACCTGGAGTACATCAAGGGACAACCCCGGTTGCTTCCGCTCTTTGACACGGTGTCTGGCCCCGGAAATAACGCCTATTACAACATCGTTCGCTTTGTGCCCGTGAGAATTGTCTACGTGAAGCTCACCGGAAAACCGGCGGGAAAGAAAGTAATCGTACAACCCTGCCCATATACAGATCCGACAGTGATTTCCGGTGAAACAATCATTAACGAAGACTCCATACTCGCCCCACTGGGACTTTTGCAATAAGCATCCTGGTCGGGTTGTCATTTAACCATAGTTCGTTCATCCCCTCTGAATCGGACACAGAATCATGAGAATACTTCGTCCACGTAGAACTGCAGGTCATCAGACCGAACGCCGCACTGGTGCGGCCATGGTCGAAACTGCGCTCGTCTTGCCCATCATGATGATGGTCATTCTCGGTATCGTCGAGTTTGGCCGCGCTTTCATGGTGTGCCAACTGCTGACCAATGCCTCCCGGGAAGGTGGCCGAGCCGCGGTCATTCCGGGAAGCACAAGTCCGCAGGTAACTGCCGATGTGCAGACACTTGTTGCCAATACGGTGGGAGTTGATACGACGGAAGTGACTGTCGGAATTACAGTGACGCCCTACGCTGGCGGCAATCCGCACAGCGACTTGTCGTTGGCCCAGAAGCGTGACCTGTGTGATATCCGTGTCGTCGTTGCTTACGACGCTGTGAGTTTTGTACCCACCAGGTGGTTGACCGGCGTTAATTTGACGGGACAAACTGCCATGCGGCACGAATGACGAGCGAACGGTTCATCCAATGAAAAAAGAAAAGGCACGCCAAACCCAACGTTTGGCGTGCCTTTCTCATTTCATCGGCAATTGGATGCCGCTTAAAACTTAACCTTCACGGACTTCCCAGCCAGCCCGGTATTCCTTCCGGATGTACTTGTCAGCCTCTGGGCAGTTTGTCGCTTTGAGGTTGGCGGCATCCCATTCCAGTTCCTGGCCGACACGATAGGCGACGTTGCCGAGCAGCACCGCTTCAGAGAGCGCTCCGGAATAGTCAAAGTTGCAGGTGGTTGGTGAGCCGTCCTTGCAAGCTTTGATCCACTCTTTGTGATGCCCAATCGATGCGGCAATGGTTTGTTCCGGTGGCTTAAAGCTTTGGAACTTTTCGGCGGGGAACAGTCGATAGCTGCCATAGTCGGCGAACATTGTCCCTTCCGTCCCCTTGAACATCACGCCACTGCCGGGAACACGTTGACCTTCGACCGTTTTCGGAATGAGGTTTCCGTCGTACCAGGTCAGCTTGCAGGCACTGAGACCGTCACGTTCGGGGAATTCGTAGCGCACAATGAGTCCCAGAGGACATGTTTCAGGATGGACTTCTGGACCTTCCGCAGAAACCTTCGTGGGGTGACGCAACTTCAGTGCCCAGAATGGCAGGTCCATGTAGTGGCAGGCCATGTCGCCGAGCGTTCCCTGGCCAAAGTCCCACCAGCGACGCCAGTTGGCGGGATGATACCGACCAGCGGCGTAGGGACGCTCGGGGGCTGGTCCGAGCCACAAGTCCCAATTGAGGTTCGCAGGGACGGGGTCAGCCTTCTCAGGTCGTTCACCACCCCCCCAACCTTTACCCACCCAGACGTGAACATCGGTGACGTCACCAATGGCGCCGGACTGGACAATCTCGACGACGCGGCGGTAGTTGTCGCCGGCGTGGATTTGCGTTCCCAATTGAGTTGCCACACCAAATTTCTTAGCGGCTTCTGCAATGATGCGAGACTCTTCAACCGTGTGCGTGAGTGGCTTCTCGCAGTAAACGTGGAGCTTCTTGCGAATCGCCCGGATGGAAGCCGGAGCGTGGTTGTGGTCCGCAGTGGCTACCACCACGGCATCGGCCTTGTCGGCTTCCTGCTCAATCATTTCCCGGTAGTCTTCGTACGTCCGGGCACTCGGGAACTGTGCTGAAGCTCGATCCAAATATTCCTTGTCGATGTCGCACAGGGCGACAATGTTCTCGTGAGCCACACCGCTGACGTCGGCTGCGGCTCTGTTTGCCGTTCCGACACACATGATTTTCAACAGCTCGTTTGCTGAAGTGGATTCTGCAGCCGGGGCACCACTGGCCCATAGTCCAGCTGAAATAGCGGCGCCAGCGCCGGTCGTCTTGAGAAAGTTCCGTCGGGAAACCTGCTTACGTTGCGTCATGGATGATCGTCCTTCCAACGAATGATTGAATTCAGTTGTATCAACACTGGCCCATGTGATGACTATGACGAATTCAAGAGCCGGGTACAACGCTCATCCGTGTGGAAGTCAGGTCGTTGGACAATTCCTGCAAATACCGCTGCAGTCGCACTTCGAGCCAGGACAAATCATTTCCGAAGAATTGCTGGAAATCGGCGAGTCGCTCCGACTCCGAATACGGGCTCAACGGGGAGCGTCGACCGATGTGTTCCAGGTACGCAGAAAACTGTGCTGACTGCGTTTCCATCAGATAGAACGTCAGTCCCCAGGAAATGGCGTAGGCGTTGAGCGTATCGTCCCGGAAACGGATTTTGTCGTTGGCAATGAACGGGCCTAATTCCAGCTGCTGCTGCTTCAATAATTGCGACAGCTGCAAGAGTTGATCGCGATGCACACGCTGCTTCTGACTTCCCGAATTGGCACGACAATTGGGAAGTTCCAGATTGATGGCCAAACCCTCCACCAGCCAGGTGGGGAGCTGCGCAAGTCGGGACATGAGTCCGAAGTTGAAGCAGAGTTGATGCACTGCTTCATGCGCCAATGTCTGACGCATTGCCATTGAGATCTCGTTACCGCTGCCGGCGTCATACGAAACAATCCGGTTCGAAATGGGATGGTAATAACCAAGAACCGTTTCACCCGGCGTCTCCCGCTCCTGCTCAGCATACTGCAGAAACTCTTTTCGCGACGAAAAGACGATTACGACCAGTGGTTTGCCATCATCCTGTAAGCGGAAACCCCGTCGCGAAAAGTACGACTTCACGGAACGCGACACCTCGTTGAGATGTTCTCCGTATGCTTCCACTCGTTGCGGACTGGCGGCAACGACATAGTCTCCCACTGATTGAACCGCGTATTCACGTCCCAGTCGGTCTCGCAGTTGTGACCGTACGGCGGCATCGGTCGCTGGTTCAAATCGATCAGACACCTTTTCGAAATGAACCACTTCATTCAGGCGGATTTTTCGATACTCGCCAAATGGGGTTTCTAACCAGCAAATCGACTTTGTGTGGACCACGTCTCGCCCGCGGGTGGCTTCGGTAGACGTTGCCAGCTCAATCAATGGGTCCGCGAATGCACTACCGGAAACTGCCATCGACAACAGGGCAAGTGCCGTCACTGTTCGTCGCATGGTGTTCCCCTGAGAATCTGGTGAGTGCTTGGATTCAAGCTGATAGACTCTACCTCAAACACAATGGGGCCTCATTGTTCCGATGCGATCATTAGAAATCGTCAGAACGAGTCTGCGTCTTGTTCTTCGGGATGTGGCAATTGTACCGGTCAACCGTCCCGATCGTGTTGAATTGATTGCAAAGTCATGCGTCCGCCGTCACAATGGTAGACGTATTCTCAGAACTGTTTTTGGCCCACAACATGCGTTGTGAGTGTGCGTTAGGGAGAAGACGGAATGAATAGCCTGGAGCAGACGGTTTTCCCGCATTTGATGTTGGCCGATGATCCCAATCCACTGGTTATTGGAATGGTTATCGGCGGCTTCTTTCTGGCCATCATCGTGTTCGTGGGTATCTTCCTGCTGGGCAAGTATTTCAACCTGTGGCTGCGAGCCGCGGTCACCAGGGCACACATCAACCCCCTGACGCTGGCGTTCATGTCACTGCGGAAGGTGAATCCGAATATCATTGTCGATGCGAAAATTAGCGCGGTACAGGCCGGACTGGATGCAATTGACACGCGTGCAATGGAAGCCCACTACCTCGCTGGTGGAAACGTGACCCGCGTTGTGCGGGCGATGATTACCGCCCACCGGGCTCGTATTGACCTCGATTGGGACACCGCCGCTGCCATCGATTTGGCCGGTCGTGACGTGCTGGAAGCCGTGCGAACAAGCGTCGACCCCAAGGTGATCGACTGCCCTGATGGTCGAAACAACCGGGGCACTCTCGATGGTGTGGCGAAAGACGGGATTCAGTTGAAGGCCCGCGCCCGCGTAACGGTCCGTACCAACCTGAAACAACTCGTCGGTGGAGCCACTGAAGACACCGTCATTGCCCGTGTGGGTGAAGGAATTGTGTCGGCTATTGGTTCCTCGGGAAGCCACAAAGACGTGCTGTCGAATCCCACGCTCATCACGCAGGCCGTGCTGCGGAAGAGTTTGGACGCTCAAACGGCCTATGAAATTGTTTCAATTGACATTGCCGATATTGACGTTGGCGACAACATCGGGGCTCGTTTGCAGGCCGATCAGGCGGAAGCCGACATGCGTGTTGCCCGTGCAAAGGCCGAGCAACGGCGTGCTGACGCCGTGGCTGACGAACAGGAAAGTCAGGCCGCAACGCAGGAAAACAGGGCAAAAGTGATCCTGGCGGAAGCCGAAATCCCGAAAGCGATGGCAGAAGCGTTTCGAAAGGGACAACTGTCAGTGGAATAGAATTTGCAATTCAAGACCAAACAGCGACCAGGAATCCCTGCCCGGCAACTTTTGCCGATTAGACCTGTTCTTCTGTTCGCTGCTTGAAGTGCAAAGTTTGCCGGTGTACGGTACGATGAATTAATGAAATTGCGTCCATGTTGTGGACGGACGCCCAAAATTCAAAAGCCCCACGGCTGGAGTCGCTTCGCGAGATCATGGATGAGATCCGAAGCGGTTGGAATTCCGACCGTTTCAAAATTGTGAGCTTATCATCATGAGCGAATTGACCCTTCAACTCACTCGTAAGCAGCAGGAACTCCTGCTGCGTGGCCTGCGCTATGTGCGCAGTTCCGTAGCACTCGACCCTCAAGACTGGACCGAACAGGTCGAAATGGAACGGCGACAACGCTACGACGAAATTGGTGCCCTCGAAGAAATGCTGAACGGTGCGAAAATTGTCGAAGCGAGCGTTGCCTCGTAACGACTTGCGTTCAGAAACTTAAGTGATTTGGCCCACGTCATCTCCAGCCTTTGTGCCGGCGATTCCGTGGGCCGAAGTTTTTTACTTCCCCAGTCTGCACGTACTGCAGCAGGCAGACTGAATTGTGGTGGAACGACGGAATGAAATACCGCAACGTCTGTGTTGAATGTATTACGGCTATTCTCCCTCCCCACGTCGTCACTTCCGACGAAATTGAGGCCGAACTTTCCCCCGTTTACCAGCGCCTCGGGCTGCCCGAGGGACGCCTGGAGCTCATGACCGGCATTCGGGAAAGGCGTTTCTTTGATCCCGGGACGAAACCGGGAACCATTAGTGCACAAACTGCTCGCAAGGCAATTGAACAGTCGGGGCTGAATCCCGCACTGTTTGGTGCCCTCATTCACGGTTCCGTCTGCCGGGACCAAATGGAGCCTGCCACGGCCGCATCGGTTCACGCAGGTGCTGGTCTCCCTCAAGATTGTCTTGTCCTCGATGTCAGCAACGCCTGTCTGGGATTGCTCAACGGTGCCGCACTCATTGCCGACCTCATTGAACTGGGGCAAATCCGTGCCGGCGTCGTCGTCGGAACCGAAATTGGTCGACCACTTGTCGAAGGGACCATCGACCGGCTGAAAACGAATCCCGACGTCACACGGAAGTCCATTAAGCTTGAGTTCGCGTCACTTACAATTGGTTCGGGCTCGGCGGCCATTGTGCTATGCGACCGCAAACTGAGTCGCACCGGGAATCGGCTCTTGGGTGGCGCCGCGAGGGCTAACACATCGCACCACAACCTGTGTGCGGGCGGAGTTGAGCCAGAACAAACCGGTGACACACGTCCGCAAATGAGCACTGACTCTGAAGCTCTGCTCTACGCAGGAGTCGAACTCGCAACCGAAACCTGGGAACGCACTCGAGCTGTGCTCGGGTGGCAAAACGAAATGGTCGACAAGGTAGTGACCCATCAGGTTGGTCGCGCTCACCGCAACCTGCTATTGGAAAAACTTGGCATTGCTCCTGAGAAGGATTTTCCGACCGTCGAATTCATGGGGAATTCTGGTGCAGTCGCGCTGCCCACGGCTGCGGCGTTTGCCATTGAAAAGAATCACATTGTTGCGGGCGACCGTGTTGCGCTACTGGGAATTGGCAGCGGCCTGAATTCCATTATGCTCGGTATGGAAATGGGTGCGTGACGTCTACGCAGGATTGAATCCTTCCAGGACATCCTTTGAGTATCGCCAGTTGCCCCCTTTGTTGCGGAAATTGGTGTAAAAATCCCGGGTGAAGTCGCGTCCAATTTCTTCCGCCAGGTAAATCTCCTGTACCGCGTCACAGAAGACGCGGCGATGTTCCACCATGCGGGACATTGTTTCATTACGGACAAATCGAGGATCGAGGTCGAGGTCGATGAGCTCCTGCACGGCGGCAGCAACTGCGTCGGGCCGCGGCGGCACGACGCGAGTGAACCGAGGATCGAACCACGCATCCCGTCCACCGAGGCTCGGAGTAGAAACAACTGGCAACCCGCACAAAAGGTATTCGGTGGCCGCGTACATCCCACCTTCAACGGCCGACAGGCACACCCCCACACGTGCCGAGCTGAGTGCACAGGCAACTTCTTCACTTATTAAATGCTGGTTGTCCTCTCCGTGCGTGAACGTCGCATGTGGCAGCATGCGTTTCACTTCATCAAACCGCTCTTGGGAATCATCCCATGTGACAATCCCGCCAATGATCAGCGAATTCGGCACGTCAGTGAGTAGCTCATGGCGTTTGAACTCCGCCATGCGTCCGTTGTAGACGGCATCAAATGTTCGAACGACATCGAAATGGATGTTGAACACCGTTTCGTCCAACAGGCAATTCTGATGGGCGTACACAACTGGCACACCACGTGCCGCAACCTGCCGGCCAATTGTGAATTCATTCACAACATGAAACAGGCGGTGTTGTGGCCGCAACGATTTCCACTGCTGGTGATACGCAACAATATCGTCTACCGAAGTATGCCAAAGGTCGAACACGAAACGGTAGATTTTTTCGTCGGGCAAGTAGTGGCCAACGTCATTCTGATCACCAGAGGCATGAAACAGAATGTGCGGTCGATAACTCATCCAACTAAAGAAAGTGGTGTCGGCCATGTTGTGCTACTTACCTTCGGACAATTTGACGAGTTCACGAAGCTTGAGGGTCAACTGCGAGGCGATTTGTCCCCGCGAAAAAGTAACCGCCCCCAACTCTCTGGCGGCATTCAGCTCTCGTTCATAGACGTGAGAAGCGTAAACGAAGACGGGGATGCCTGTCGCAATCAAATCGGGCAAGTCCGACGCGTTTTCAAGTAACTCGATGACAAACACCGACACGCTGTTCGAGGCGACATACTCACCTGCCGCAGCAATGCTGGGTCGGATGGTCACGGTAAAGCCAGCAGCACGTGCCTGACCTTCGATTTGGCTGGACGCCATGAGGTCGCGACAAATCAGGAGCAGAGTTGGAGGAGTTGTCGTCATGGGATGTCTGTCGGAATATGAACTGGGGGAAATTCGACGTGTTATTGAACGAATCGTAGCTGCCGTCCACTTCGTCAAGAAGTGGCGACATTCAGCAGCGGGAGCGATAACGTAAACGTACTCCCTTTGCCGACTTCACTACTCACGGAAATGGACCCATGAAACACGGTAACGAGGTGTTTCACAATGGCAAGCCCGAGGCCCGTGCCGCCACTTGTCGCTGATCGAGCCTTGTCAACGCGGTAAAAACGTTCGAAGACCCGTTCCTGATCCTCGCGGGAAATTCCTATGCCGGTATCAATGACGTCGATGTGCACCTGGTCACCTTCCCGTCGCCAGCGGACTGTGACCTTACCTCCCGCATGATTGTAGTTGATCGCATTGTTCAGCAAGTTGTCGATAATCGAACGGAAGCCGGTTTCATCTCCCAAGACCAGGGCCGATTTGTCGCCTTCTTCCAAGTCGAACGTAATTTCCCGGGCGGTTGCGATGGGGGTTCGATCGGAAATGCACTCACCAATCACCTTGCTGACATTGATGGGAACCAACTCGAACTTCTCGAACCGCGACTCAATTCGGGCCAACTTGAGAATGTCTTGAATGAGGACGTGCAACTTCTCGGCCTGACGTTCGATTTGTCCGACCATGTGACGATTGTTTTGCTCGTCTTCCAGGCCACCATCCAGCAGTGTTTCCGCGAAGCACTGGATCGAAGTCAGCGGCGTCTTGAGCTCGTGGGAAACGCTGTTGAAGAAGTCCCGCCGCGCGTTTTCCAGTTTTCGCAATTCCGTCACGTTGTGCATGACCGCCACAACACCTGCCGAAGTCGCCAACGGGAGTGGCGAAGTATTCACTTCCAGCACAATGTTCTGGCGGGTCAATTCCACCGACTGTTGAACTTCATTCTCCCGCAACTCGGGCCTTTGCAGAAACTCGAGCAGAGGCTGCGAACGCGTGACCTCCCAGACCGGACGTCCCACGGGATTGCTCTGCGGAACATCGAGAATTCGTCGCGACGAAGCATTGGCGAACAGAATTGTTAACTTCTCGTCGAGAACGAGTACCCCTTCCGACATCGTTCCCAGAACCGTCTCCAGCAAGGCACGGTTTTCTTGAAGTGTTCTCTGATCACCACGCAGTTCGTTAATTGTTGTGCAAACAAACGCTGTCGTATCGTTCCAGGCGGCGGCCCAATGGTCTTGAGTGGGGTCCGAAACGGGAACTTTGACGAACTCTTTACGCACTGCAGCATTCAGTTCTTGCGTGGCTTCGACATGGCGTTTGCGCGTCCCCGATATCGACCAGCGGACGGCAAAAAGAAACGCAAGTCCCGTAATTCCCCCCATCCACGATTGCCAAAGGATGACCGACCCGGGAAGATGAACCGCCGCGCCAATCAGCGCGGTCATAGCCGTGGGAAGCAGACAGCCCAGGATGATCAGCCAATCGGTTGTCGTCCACTTCATGTTGTCCGTTCCTCAAGGCGCGAAGCACATGGGCTTCGCAATCATCACTTTAGTTCATCCCGAATTGGGAGTGATTGACAATATGGCTTGGTTTCACAATCAGGATGTCCCTTTGCACGACCCCACGGCACTTGCCAAGTTTGGCAAGCTCGACGTGGTGGCGAAACTCATCGTCGAAGGGTACATGATTGGGCAACACAAAAGCCCGTTCAAAGGCTCCAGCGTCGAATTTGTCGAACACCGACAGTATTACCCCGGCGACGAAATTCGCCACATCGATTGGCGGGCTTATGGCAAAACTGGCCGTTATTTTATCAAAGAGTTCGAGGAAGAAACCAATCTGCGGGCCTATCTGATTGTCGATTGCTCCGGCAGTATGGGCTACGCCGGAAAACACCTCGCCAAGTTCGACTACGCACGTCTGCTTGCCGCCTGTTTGGGATATCTGCTCATTGCCCAGCGCGACGCCGTCGGCCTGTCGTTATTCGACACAAAAGTCCGGCAGCGATTCGACCCCGCCACCAGCCCCCGCCGGTTTCAGCAAATCACCGAGGCACTGAATCAGTGTAAGCCAGGACAGGAAACCAGTCTGGCAAAAGTGTTTCAAACACTCGTCCCCACACTGAAACGTCGCAGTCTCGTCATTTTCATTAGTGACTGCTTCGACGACATCGACCATCTGGGGACGGCACTACAGCAGCTCCGCCACGGGCGACATGAAGTCATGTTGTTTCAGGTACTGGCTCCAGAAGAAGAAGATTTCCCCTTCACGAAGCCGACGCAGTTCCGCAGCCTCGAACGCGATACACACCGCATTCTGACCGACCCGCACCGACTCAGACAAATCTATCTCGAACAATTCCACGAACACCAGGAACGGCTGACACAAATTGCTGGCAACCTGGGAATCGACTACTGCAAACTCCTGACGTCCGATCCTTACGACATGGCCCTCGGCGCGTTTCTTGATCGAAGAACCAGGGCGAGCAAGTAACCAAGGTCAGCTAGATGACTTCCACGACAACCGCTGTTGCGTTGTCGCGAGAACCTTCTTCGATCGCGAGTTCGACCAGTCGCGTTCCTGGCAACATTTGTGACGCAGCGGTATTGGGCTCGGTGACCATTTCTTCAATGCGGCGGTCCCAGAGTCCGTCGGTGACACCGTCCGTGACGAGCACAAATCGATCGCCCCGCTCCGCTTTGATTTCTCCGAGTTGCGGTCGCACAAACTGGTTTCCCGAGCCGAGAGACTGCGTGAGCACATTCTTGCGGGGATGGTTTCGCGCCTCGCGTTCGTTCAGTTCCCCTTTGCTTCGCAGCCAGCCCACGTAGGTGTGGTCGACTGTCAGTTGGTACATCGGCTTCCCTTTCGGGATATGGTAAATCCGGCTGTCACCAATGTGCCCAAAGTAAAACCAACCCGCGACATACCACAGGAGGCTCATAGTCGCCCCCATGTTGCGGCCTTCGTCGTAGGTCGCTCCGAGCATGGTGAGCTGCATGTGCGTGCCGAGAAACAAGTCGCGCAGACAGTCTTTCATCCCGGAACGATTGTGCACCAACGACAGTCTATACCGTCGCGGCAGCAGCTTGGTGATGTTGTCGAGGGCAAACCGGCTCGCAAACTCACCGGAACGTTCTCCCCCCATACCGTCACTCACGGCAAATACGTAGTCGAAGTCCCCTGTAGTCACCTCTCCTTCACGGGCCAGGTAGACAAAATCCCCCGCGTCGAAGCCGACGGTCATGAAGTCGTCTTCGTTGTTGGCCCGGACCTTGCCACAGTCGGTGTACGCCGACCACTTCAGTCGCAACGATTTAGCCGTTTCGATTTCCGTTTGATCGACGAGATTGGAATCGGAGTCCACCTTCACTTTGTAGGACGTGTCGCTCTCGTCCAGAATGGTTGCGAACTCGAAATCGATGACGCAGAACCGACCATCGCTCTGTCGGTACGTGATGTTGCGAAGGTAAGGATCATCGTGACGGACGCCGAACGATTCGAGCTCAGCGAAAATGCCCTGCATTTTCTCTTCGCCCATTTGTTCCACCCGTTGGCCACAGTTACTTGTCACCAGTTCGAGTTGTTCGCGGTCAAATCCCAACACACGTGGTACGAATTCACAGCCCCGATGCTCCAGGTACTGCAACACTCTTAACTCGTTTTCGAAACGTTCTTCCGCATGAGCTGCTTTGAAGAACTTGTGAACGCTGCCGTCGTACCCAATACGAACGAGTGCACGGGCTGTGTTTTTTGCTTCTTGCATGTCAGTTGGCTACGGCACTCTTCGGTTTAATGTTCCAGCCCAGCTACACGGCGGTCTGGCGACAATCTGCTCGCGCGGATCACGGAAACGCGTTGCTCATGTTAGCGGAAGGGATCGTTGAATTGCGGTGGGCGAACGGTGGAGCCTGCCTCTGGTGTAGAACGAAACCTGCTGCGCTGTGGCCTGACTTCCATTGATCCCGCTTGTGGAAATCGAATGGGACGTTGGCGGGGCGGCAATTCCATCGACCCGCTTTGGGGAAGCGGTCTTACAAATCGCGGAGCACTTTCGGCTGAACCCGATTGACGGGGACGAAAACTCCAAGGCGGTGGAGACTCAACCGAGCCAGCACGCGAGGTAAATCGCCCCGGGTTTCCACCGGACTCCACAGACCCAGATTCTGCGAAAACATAGCTCTTGCTGCGAGGGCGAACACCGTTCAGTCCATGTTCGACCACTTCATTCGTATTGTTGGTTCCCTCGTAGTCGACAACAATTCGTTCCCCGGATTGGTCGATGCAGCCGCAAACGACTACAGCCACCACGAGAACGGCGAGACCAAACGAGTAATCTGAGTAGCTCATGTCACAGACTCCAGTCACGAAAACGCCTCGTAAAGCATTCCCGGCCAACGAGAACTTCTGACACAAAGTCTACCAGATTCCAAATCGCCAGCGGAACCTGTTTTGGCTGCAATCTATGACTAGGTCGATCATTGTCGAGAGTACGCTGCACGTACGTTGTCGAGCAATTTCTGACTCCGCGGACCGTTCGAAACGAAAGAAATGCGCCGACTCGATTCGCTGAGCGTTTCGAAGTTCAGCTGCAAATAGTCCTTCGGCAAGACATCAGCAACCCGCGAAGCCCATTCGATAAGACATACGACGTCGCCGCCGAGCAGTTCGTCGACTCCCAGCTCCAGAAACTCGTCGCTGTCGTGCAGTCGGTATGCGTCGAGGTGACAAATGGGGGGCGCGGTGGCGTACTCTTGAATGAGCGTAAACGTCGGGCTCGTCACTTGGGCTGGGTCGAATCCCAACTGCGCAGCTACGGCTTGCACGAAGTGCGTTTTTCCCGCGCCCAATTCACCATCGAGCCCGATGACATCTCCGGGTTTCAGTACGACCGCAAGCAATCCAGCCACCAGACGCGTGGCCTCGAGGTCACTGCAAATGACGTCCCAGGACTGGCCGTTCGACGTGCCCAACTTAGTTCATCCAGCGCCGCATTCCAATTTGCTTGCGGGCCCGTTCGATTTCGAGTTCCTTCTCGGAAAATTCGCTGTCGGTCTTGGGCAGAACGGCCATGGCTTTGGCCAAGTCCTTCTCCGCTGCTGCTGCATCGATTTGATCGAGCGGCAACGCCTTGTTCGTCAACAGCGTGACGATGGAACCTTTGATTTGGGCAAAGCCGCCATCAATGAAATACGTCTGACTGCCAGATTCGCTCACCACTTGCAACGCACCAATCCCCAATCGTCCCACCATGGGGGTACGCCCTGGCAGAACCCCGATTTGTCCATCGAACAACGGGAACTGCAGCGACTTCACGGGCACGTCGAGGAGTGTCTTCTCGGGCGTGACCAGAACAAGGCGAAGTTGAGTGGCAGCAATCATGGTGTTTACAGCGTCTGAAACGAAAGTGTCTTAACTTAGGCGGGCTTAGCCTTTGGCCATCCGTTCAGCCTGGGCAGCCGCCTCTTCAATTTTACCGACGTACATGAACGCGGCTTCTGGCAGGTGATCCCACTTACCATCGCACAACTGTTCGAAGGAGTCGATGGTGTCTTCCAGTGACGTGAAGTTACCAGCCTTACCGGTGAACACTTCGGCCACGAAAAACGGCTGTGAAAGGAAACGCTCGATACGACGAGCACGAGTCACCACCTGCTTATCTTCCTCGGCGAGTTCTTCCACACCGAGAATCGCGATGATGTCCTGGAGTTCGCGGTAACGCTGCAGGATTTGCTGCACGCGGCGTGCAATAGCGTAGTGACGCTCACCCACAACCTGCGGGTCCAGAATTCGTGATGACGACGCCAGCGGATCGATGGCTGGGTAAATACCCTTTTCGGCGATTTTACGCTCGAGGTAAATGAACGCGTCCAAGTGGCTGAAGGCCGTCGCCGGAGCAGGGTCCGTCGGGTCGTCGGCAGGCACGTAAACGGCTTGCACCGACGTAATAGCTCCGTTTTTCGTTGAGGTAATACGCTCTTGAAGCTGTCCGAGCTCAGTACCCAGAGTCGGCTGATACCCCACGGCCGAAGGCATACGTCCCAGCAGAGCGGACACTTCCGAACCAGCTTGGGAGAAACGGAAAATGTTGTCGACGAACAACAGCGTGTCGGCACCAGTTGTATCACGGAACCATTCGGCCATTGTCAGACCGGTAAGAGCAACACGCAGACGAGCTCCAGGTGGCTCGTTCATCTGGCCGAATACCATGCAGGTCTGATCGATAACCGATCGCCCCGTGTCACCAATTTGGGCTTCCTGCATTTCGAGCCACAGGTCGTTACCTTCACGGGTACGTTCACCCACTCCAGCGAACACTGAGTAACCACCGTGCTCACGGGCAATACGAGCGATGAGCTCGGTGAGAATAACGGTCTTACCGAGACCAGCACCACCGAACAGACCGGCCTTACCACCACGCACGAACGGCGTCAGCAGGTCGACCACCTTGATACCGGTTTCGAAGACTTCGGTCTTCGAGGACAAGTCTTCGAGCTTGGGTGGATCGCGGTGAATTGGCCAACGCTCAACGGCGTTGCATGGTCCGCGACCATCGATTTCGTTGCCGAGCACGTTGAACACGCGGCCCAGCGTTTCTTTACCGACAGGCACAGAAACAGGAGCACCGGTGTCGGTGACTTCCATTCCCCGGACCATACCGTCCGTTGATCCGAGTGCCACACAACGCACACGACCGCCGCCAAGGTGCTGCTGGACTTCGCCAGTCACCTTCACGTGCACTCCCTTGACCTCTTTATCGACCAGCACGGCGTTGTAGATGGCAGGTAGGGCATCGATTGCAAACTCAACGTCAAACGTCGAGCCGATAACCTGTGTGACGTGTCCAATGTTTGTTGCTGTTGCGGTGTTCATGTCTTTCCTCGCTATGGCGAGAGGAGTCAGGAGTCAGGAGTCAGGAATTAGGGCCAGTCGCCAGCGAATTCCGTAACCCCATCAACATCCTTCCTACTTCCTCTAAGTGTGCAGTGACTTGCTTCAATGTTTCGTTTGAAATGTATCCCAGCCGATTTGCGACGCCCAAGTGCGTGTCAACTTCAGCCAAGGATCCTGATGCAATACTCAAGTGGTTTAAATACGCCCCAGTCATCGCACGTCCACGTCCTTCTGCGATGTTTGCTGGAACAGAGACGATGGCTCGCCTCAACTGTGATGTCAGTCCAAATCTTTCGTCGTCCGGAAAACTCTTCGTTAGGGCGTAACAGGTGACAACGAGGTCCATTGCCTTTTGCCAGACCAGTAAATCGCGATGACTCCGAACTGCCACTGCTATTTCCTGACTCCTGAATCCTAACTCCTCCTTACTCTAACGCAGCTGCCCCACCAATAATTTCGGCCAACTCGCTCGTAATTTGAGTTTGTCGGGCACGGTTGTATTCCATGGAAATGTCTCGAATCATTTCGCCGGCGTTTTCCGTGGCAGCCTTCATGGCGACGCGACGGGCAATTTGTTCGCCGACCGCTGCATCGAGGAAGCACTTGAAGAAGCGTGCCTTGAATGCTGCGGGGACCAGTTCTTCGAGGATTTCTTCTGCACTCGGCAGGAACTCGTAATCGACGCCGGATGCGCTGCCACCAGCATCGGTCGCCAGGTCACCAATGGGCAACAAGGTTTCGATAGCCGGAGCCTGTCGAGCTGCCGATTCGAATTTCTGATAAACGATTTCGACGCGTTGTGTCCGACCTTCAATGAAGTCGCCAACCAGTCGAGTTGCAATTTCGTTGACTTCGTCGAAGCCAGGTTTGTCTTCGAACTGAGTGTATTTGAAGTCCACCGGGATTTGCTCGAACTTCATGGCGTTTAGTCCCCGTTTACCGGAGACCTCCAGTTGAAGTTCAAGACCTTCCTTCTGGATTTCACGGATGCGAGCGAGAGCCGTACGCAACAGGCCACCGTTGTAGCCACCGCACAATCCTCGATTGGATGTCAGTAGCAACAGTGTGACGTGCTTGGTTTCCGCTGGCTGCTTCAGCAGCGGATGCGTGAAGGTCAAATCGGCTGACGACAGGTCAGCCACGATTTCATTGATCTTCTTCGTATACGCAGCTGCTTCGGTCGCACGGTCCATCGCCTTCTTGAAGCGGGCCGTGGCAATCAGTTCCATCGTCCGCGTGATTTTGCGGATGTTGCGAACCGACTTTCGCCGTTTAACTAGAACTCGTGCTTTACCCATGACATACCAGAGTCAATTTAGTTGACACTCCCTAACAGCAAACGATTCGCTCGAAGTCGACTACTTCAGCAGCGACAAACTAGGCGCTTGCCGTTGCTGCTTCCTTTGCATTCGTTGCTGCGTACCGCGTGGCGAATTCGCTCAGAGCGGCTTTCAGTTTCTCTTCAGTGTCCGAACTCAGTTCCTGCGATTGGATAATGGCGTTGCGAACTTCGCTCTTCTCGTCACGCATGAACTGCAGCAACTGCTTTTCAGCAGCGGCCACTTCAGGAACTGGAACTTCGTCCATGTATCCCTTGGTACCGGCGTAAATCGAAATGACCTGATCGGCGAAGTGCAGCGGATCGTACTGCGGCTGCTTGAGCAATTCGACCATGCGGTAACCGCGATCGAGCTGCTTTTGCGTGGCGGCATCGAGTTCCGTACCGAGCTGAGCAAACGCTTCCAGTTCACGGAAGGCAGCCAAGTCGAGACGCAATGAACCGGCAATTTTCTTCATGGCTTTCGTCTGGGCGTTACCACCCACACGTGAAACCGAAATACCGACGTTAATAGCGGGACGCACACCTGCGAAGAACAGGTCGGGTTCGAGGTAAATCTGACCGTCCGTAATCGAAATCACGTTGGTTGGAATGTACGCCGAAACTTCCCCTTCGAGTGTTTCAATGATGGGGAGAGCGGTCATCGAACCGCCGCCGAGCTCGTCGTTCAGCTTGGCAGCACGTTCCAGCAAGCGGCTGTGGCAATAGAACACGTCCCCGGGATACGCTTCACGCCCAGGAGGACGACGCATGAGCAGTGACAGCTGACGGTAGGCCTGGGCCTGTTTCGTCAAGTCGTCATACACGCACAGGGTGTGCTTGCCCTGATACATGAAGTGCTCAGCCAGTGCGGCACCAGCATAAGGTGCGATGTACTGCATGGGAGCAGGATCGGAAGCCGATGCTGCGACCACAATGCTGTAGTCCATAGCACCGTTGGCGGTGAGGGCTTCGACGATGGCAGCCACAGTCGAGGCACGCTGTCCGCAAGCGACGTACACACAAATGACGTCGCCACCTTTTTGATTGATGATGGTATCGACGGCGACGGCAGTTTTACCCGTTTTACGGTCGCCAATGATGAGTTCGCGCTGACCACGACCAATGGGGGTCATGGAGTCGACAGCCTTGATGCCGGTTTGCAGCGGCTGCTTCACCGGTTGACGCTCAGCCACACCTGGGGCCGGAGTTTCAACAGGGCGACGCTGATCGGTGACAATGGGGCCTTTGCCGTCGAGTGGGTTACCCAGTGGGTCAACCACGCGGCCAATCATGGCTTCACCGACAGGAATCGAGAGAAGCTGACCGGTGGTCTTCACTTCATCCCCTTCCTGAATACCCAGATAGTCCCCGAGGATAATAATACCCACGGAGTTTTCTTCGAGGTTGAAGCAAAGGCCGGTTGTCCCGTTGCTGAATTCGACCATTTCCCCCGACATGGCGGAAGACAGTCCAACAACACGGGCAATACCGTCACCCACTTCAATGACACGTCCGACCTCAGCGGTCTGGACTTGCCCTTTGAAGTCTTCAATTTCCTTCTGAATGACCGAAGCGATCTCGTCCGCTTTGAATTTCATGGAGGTACCTTTCGCGCAACTTCAACTTCATATCGCTGAGTCGAGTGCGTAGCGAACCATCGTAAACTGTATCACCGACTTGAATGACCAACCCGCCGATGAGGTTTTCGTCCACTTCGGGAACGAGAAGCGGCTCAATCGACAAAGCGGCCTGAAGACGATCCTTAATTCGTTGCAGTTGCTCGTCCGACAATTTCGAAGCACTGCGAACCGTAACTTGACGTTGTCCCTTACGAAATTCGCTTTCGCGCTCACATAGGGACACAATGAGAGGATACAAATTGAGCCGCTCGTGTTTCGCCAATGTGTACAGGAAGTTCGTGAAGAACTCCGAGGCACGCGGTTTCACAACGCGGTCAATAATCCCAATCTTCTCGTCGTAGCCCATCAACTCGCTGAACAGTAAGTCCGCAAATGCGGGCTCGGAGTCCAGCACTTTGGCAAACTCTCGCATTTCACTCAGCGGATCTTCCGCACCCGAAGTTTCGGCTGCATCCAGAAACGCCTGAACATAGACCCGGGCAATTGCTTTTGCGCTGGGGTCTTCCAGGACGTGATTCGGTCTGGATTTCAGATCGGACATAGATGTGTCGTGTTTGCTACGTGGCTACAACAAATGAACTTAAAACGTTATTTCGAAAACTGACCCAAAGTTGCATCGATCAGGCGGTCTTCGTCGGAAGACTGAACCTTCTCTCGCAACGCTGCCTCTGTGGAGGCGATGACTTTGTCGGCCATAGATTCGAACAAAGCATTCAATGCCTGGTCGCGAACGCGTTCCACTTCGTGGCCGGCCCGTTCCACCAGTCCTGCTGCTTCCTTCTCAGCATTTTTCGCGATTTGACCCTGGGCGTATGCCATGTCGCGTTCGCCTTCGGCCAGAGTCTCCTTGATGGTGTCATCAAGCGCCTCAAACCGACCACGAAACTTTCGCAGAGCCGTTTCCGCTTCGGCCAGTTGCTGATCTGCGGTATCGAGTTTTTCCCAAGCTGCCCGCTCGCGGTCAGCCATGGTCGTTACCAGCAAATTCCACAGGCCAAGTTTGTTAATGGCAAAACAGAATCCAATGAAGGCCACGAATGACCAGAGCGACAGGTCGCCCCAAATGGTGTATTCGTGTTCCGCATGGCCATGGTCACCACCACCTTCCGGATGATGTTCCGCTGGATCATGAGGATGTTCCCCGGGAGCCTCGCCATGTGGATCATGGCCAGCAGCGTCAGCAGGCGCGTGTCCCTCGGTGGGATGAGCATGTTCGGCCGGAGCAGCAGTCTCTGTTCCTTCCGTTGCCGACACTTCTGTTGCGGGAGCTTCTTTCGCTTCCGGTTCACTCTCAAAAGCGGCGCACGAGCCGACCAGCGCGAACACGCCAGCGACTGCGATCATCAATGTCGGAACTGTTCTCAACACGATTTTCACGACTTACCGCACCTTAAGAGGACCAAATGGATTCGTTAGACGTTCAGGAGTTGAGAAGTGGCTGCGTCGACCTGTTGGCCAACCCGTCCTTCCAACTCTCCGAGAGCCTGTTGCTTTGCTTCTTCAATTGCCTTGAGTGCCTGCTCTTTGACACGTAGAGCTTCCGCTTCCGCCTGGGCGACGATTTCCGCGCCTTTGGCTTCCGCTTCGCGACGTGCACCATCGAGCATGGACTTCACTTGAGCATGAACCTCAGCGATTTTTGCTTCGGTTTCCACTCGTAACCGCTGTGCTTCCTGCTGCACCTTGGCCGCCGTTTGTTCAGCTCGAACCACGCGGGCATCGCGTTCGTCCAAGCCTTCAATCATGGGCTGCCAGGCGAATGACTTCATCACGTTGATGAACAACAGAAAACTGACCAGCGTGAACACCAGCAGGTAGGGATCTAACTGCAGTGGTGGCTTCTGCGTGTCCGGATGACCCTGCCACGGCTTTTGATTGGCGACCTCATGTTCCTTAGCCTCCGACGAAGCCGCCGCATCGTTAATTGCAGCAGCTTCATCGGCAGCCGCACCACCCGAAATTGGGGGATGCGGTGCATCCTCTGCGGCTGCAATGCTCACGAAGCATTGCAGCAGAAGAATTGCCAAGGCAGTCAATGAGGAGTGACGAATCATCAAACGGGACCGACGTCAACGGGACTCGGATGAAAACAGTTGGCGGCGGAATTCGCCACCAACGACTTAGCCGTTCAGGGCGGCAATCAAACACACAACGAGAGCAAAGAAGGTAGCACCTTCGATGAACGCTGCAGTCAACAACATACCACCGCGGATGTCGCCAGCAGCTTCTGGCTGACGAGCCATGCTTTCGCAAGCGGCTGCACCAATGCGGGCAATACCGAATGCGGCACCGATCATGATGATACCAGCACCAGCCGATGGAGAGAACTCGATAAGAGCCTGGCTCGCGCCTTCACCTTGAGCCATTGCTGGAGCTGCCATGAACAGCAGCGCGACTACCAGAACTGCACAAATCTTAAACACTCGAAACACGTTGACCTCCTCAGATCATGCTTAAACAGCGATGGCAAACTCTACTTGAGAATACCCGGTTCAATTTGTATTCAGCCAACTCCCAACGCTGACTGATCGATTTACTCTGCAATTAGTGTTCGTGCAACGACATCGCGATGAAAATCGTAGACAGGAACGAAAACACGTACGCCTGAATGAACGCCACAAGGAGTTCCAGCAGGCCAACGCCCACTTGTCCAGCGAGGCTGGCAGGAGCAACTGCCCACCACGCGCTGTGATTGGCCACATGGAAAATAAAGCCGAGGATGACTCCCAGCACCGTATGACCACCCATGATGTTGGCAAACAAACGCACAGCCAACACGGCATGTTTAATAAACAGTCCGATGACCTCAATCACGAAGATGAGGGGAATCAGGACAATCTTCATGGCGAAGGGGGCGTCGATGTGTGGAATCAGGTGGGTCCAGAATCCGACATGACCGTGCATCGCGGCACCGTAACGGTACGTGGCACCGAAGGCTGTAAGCGCCAATCCCAGGGTCACACTAATGCTTCCGGTTGGTGATCCCAACCAGGGAACTGCACCCAGCAGGTTGCAGAACAGGATGTAGAAGAAGCAGGACCAAATGAATGGCAGGTACTTATCAGCCGGGTGCCCGGAAATCGCGGGGCCGTGATGAAGTTCAAAGCTTGACGACTCGTGGTCTTCATGGTCGTGTTCGCCGTGACCGTGGTCACCATGGCCATGATCTCCGTGGCCGTGTGCGTGAGGGTCGCCGATGACTGGTCGGACGACTTCGTCACGGATATAGAGGGCGAGCATTTCCCAGAAGTTCCAGAACCATCCGTTGACTGGTCGCCCGCCTCGCACGCGAGCGGCGACGCCACGGAAAATCCAGAGTGCAATGAGAAAGGCGAGCGCTTGCAGCATCATGAATTTTGACAGAGCAAATTCAGATGTTTGCAGTGAGTCGCCACCGATATACGGCAACGGCACTTCAATCCCGAACGGTAGTTCGAGATTGTAGAAGTCGTAAACGTGATGAAACGTTCCGTGTTCGGCTAGCATACCTGGAATGGACCTGGACTATTTGTTTCCAAACGCCACCCCTCGGGATGGCCGGTAAGTTGGATTAGTTCTCGGGAGAATTGACTTCGTTTTGAGGCTTCGTTGCTGTTGAGTCAGGGACCTTTGAAGAAGAAGTTGATCCCCCTTCGTGCAGTTGCCTCGTCCCGAGCCACGTTTCATAGCCCAAGACAGCGAGGTAAGCAACCGCTACGGGTAAGATAAAGAGTTCAGTTCTCAAACGAGGGAAGAGCAGGAGCAACGAACCGGCCAAAACGCACGTACCTACCGTCCGAATGCCGGTCGTCGCCATGATGGATTCATACGAAACGGTCCGGCCGTGCATGGAGAACAAGGCACCAATACCCACGACCATGAGAATGATGTGGGACAAGGCAATTTCCAATACGGGAGCCTCACCGTAATACCACTGGGCAGCCAAAAGGCATATGAACGCACTGCCGCACACGGTCATCAGCAGGCCGCCAATTCGATTCCTCAAAACATTCACGGCCTTGCCTTGTCCGTTGCGTCGATTTCTGGGTGAGCCACATTTGTCAACACCCGTCGGGCGAGTCTAGTTCGCCAAATCCCCGGCGTCAAAGCCTGCAGCAACGGGCCTTCGCTCGGCTCGATTGGGCCGTGTGTTGGCATCATTTCCCACGAAAAACTACGTCCGCATCCAGTTCCTGTTGAATGCGGAGAGCCCATTCCGTTTGCAGAATGGACTTCCGGTGTGGTAGAAATTGGAAACCTCGGTGTCGAGGTGGTGTTCCCTTCCACCGCAAAGAAGCACTCATTCCTAACGTTGGGAATTTGATGGCTTGAAAGTAGCAGGCGGCTTATGGCTGAGCACGCAGGACGCTCGAAGAGTGAACTGGAACGCTTAACTCGCGACGAGTTGCGGGAGTTGGCTCGGGGTGCGGGCATGACGGGCTTTGGCTCGATGCGCAAATCAGAACTCGTCAACGCCTTGATCGCGACGAATTCGGAATCTGAGCCTGAGTTCCAACCGCTGCAGAGTGAAGCGATGGGGGCATCCAATGGGGCCATTTCGTCCGCCGCCCTGTTTGGCAGCTCGTCGACAAAGGTCGCGCTGAAGAACCATCGACTGACGACAACCGACGCCGCCGTCACTGATTCACTCGATCTCACCGGCCTCGACAACCACTGGCTGCAGGCGGAATGGAGCATTTCGCCACGCACGCTTGAACGCGTGGTTGCCTCAATGGGTGTCGACTGGCACCTGGCAAAACCGACCCTCCGGCTCTACCAGTTGACTTGTGATGAGGCGGGACCAAAGTCAAAAGCCCTGTCTGCAGACATTTCGCTGCCTGTCGACGCGCGGCAGTGGTTCATCCCGGCTCCGATTCCCGGTGGCGTGTGGCAGGTGGCTCTGGGGTATTTGTCCCGTGAAGGGAAGTTCTTCACTTTGGTCCAGTCACTGCCAGAAGAGCTGCCGACCGCCATCAGGCAGAATAACCGGGCATCAGCCGAGGAGACACTCAGTGCGCGGCTGCGGGACGATGCCGACGAACCGGGGCAGATTCAGGTCGAACTCGAAGTTGTCCTCACCATTAAGGGCGTCGCAACGCCGGGAGCCTCAGTCACCATCGATGACGACGAAGTCCCCGTCGAGCGGGATGGGACATTTCGTTTGGAAACTCCACTCGAAAATGGGCGGGCGGCCTATCCCATTGAGGTTCGCAACGGGGGGGGGCGACAACGCGTGCTCATGGCCATTGAACGGAACACGCGGTTCCTCGAAACGGAACAGCGCGTGCCCGACGAGGATTAGCTCGACAGGAAAGGGGCACGCCAAGCTAGTTCGCAGTGGGGGACAAAGCCGGCTCACCGCTCATGTCGGAATTGGACTCTTCGTCACCCGCTGGCTGAGCAGGGGCAGGCTTGTCGAGTTTCATTTCAATAGCGTACGGCACCCAGACGACCGAGGCGACCGTTACCACAATCACGCCGAGTAAATTTAGCATGAACCCTGTTCGAGCCATTTCCCGCATGGTGACATGGCCCGTTCCAAACACAATGGCATTCGGCGGCGTGCCAATTGGAAGCATGAAGGCACAACTGCAGGAAATTGTGGCCGGTAGCAGTACCATGAGTGGCGGAATGTTCAGTTCGTGAGCCACTCCCGCCAGGACGGGGAGCAGCATGTTGAGTGTCGCCACGTTTGTGGTGAACTCGGTGAGGAACGTCACGAAAACACACACCAGCACCGCCAGCACGATGGTACTCCGTCCCTCCAGCGCCCACGCGAGTCCACTTCCCATCCAGCCTGAAAGGCCCGTGGCCTCGAAGGCATTCGCCATCGAGAAGCCGGCTCCAATGAGCAGCAGCATGCCCCAGGGGATGTGACGCTGTGCATCATCCCAGGTGACGAGGGGACGCCATGTCTTTCCGGCGGTTTGTTGATCGTGCGGGATGAGAAACAGAAGTGTCCCCATGCCGATTGCAATGGTCGCGTCATCGACAAACTTCGGTAGAAACGACCAGTCGTAGTCTTTCGACTTTGCGTAGTCCGCCAGTCCGGTGGTCCAACCGGGGAGTAGTGTCCACTCCCCAAACGTCAGTGGCACGCGCGTCATCCACAGCACGGCGGTGGTTACGAAGAGCAGGGCTACGAAAACCTCGCTGCGACGCATCCGCCCGAGCGCCCGGAGTCGATTCCCAAAGAAATCGCCTTCACCACCAGAGACTGCTGCTTTGCCCGGCAGCGACCAGGTGAGTGTCACGCCCACCAGCAGTAGGAGCACCAGACTGACGGGGGCGAAGGCCACCATCCAGGAGGCGGCGGAGATATTCGCTGCCCCTGCTTTGACGAAGTGATCTTCCCAGAAACCTCGAAACGCAACGTTTGTGGGAGTGCCAACCAATGTGGCAAAGCCGCCAACGCTCGCACCATACGAGATGCCCAGCAACGTTGGTGCGGTCAATTGCTTCATAATGCCGCCCGCCTCGCCTTCTGAGTCAACTTCGCCAAGCGTCTTCAGCAATGCGAGTGCGATGGGGACCATGAGCATGGTCGAGGCCGTGTTGCTGATCCACATCGACAGGAAGGCCGTGGTCAGCATGAAGCCGAAGACAATTGCTCTCGGTCCCGTACCGACGCCCCGAACCAACTGAAGTGCAAGGCGACGGTGCAGCCCCGACTGTTCAAGCCCCAGGGCAATAAGAAAACCGCCGAGGAACAGAAAGACATTCTTATTGGCATACGGAGCACAGGCGTCGCCTGCATTCACAATACCGAGCAGCGGGTACAGGCAAATTGGCAGCAGACTGGTGACAGCAACCGGGAGAAACTGACCAAACCACAAAATGGCCATGACAACGGTCACTGCCAGTAGGCGTTGTCCTTCGACCGTCAATCCTGCTGGTGTTGGCAGGGAACAGAGAGCAATTCCGGCAATCAGGGCAGCGAGCACGCCCCAGAACGACATCGACGGGGGAGTCACTTCTGACGGAGTGGAGCCACCTTTTCCCAACTCTCGTCCCCTGTTTTCAATGTTCGATGTTTAGCGTCTTCGGATTTCAGGCTCAGTTCAAGTTAAACGAGCGGAAGGACAAACGATAGAATGACTGTGCTGACGAAGCTGACTGCGCTCAACACAGCGAGCATGGGCGTCCACGACTTCAGGCTTTCGGCCTCGGTCAGCCGACCCATTTTGGCGAAAATCCAGAAGCCGCTGTCGTTCATCCAGCTCCCCATGAGTGAGCCAGCGCCAATGGCCGTGGCAATGTACACGGGATGAAAGCCCAAGTTGACGGGAATCATGGAAGCCAGCATTCCGGAAACCACAATCATGGCTGTGGTACTGGAACCCTGGGCGACTTTCATCAGGGCTGCCACGCCATAGGCGAGGAGCAGCAGCACCAGTCCGGCCTGTCCGGCACCGCCACTGGACTCGAAGTGCTTCTGAATGGTGTCGCCAATTCCGGCGACTTTCAGCATGGCTCCAAAAGCACCACCGGCGGCGGTAATGAGAATAATGGTACCACCACTCATCAGTGACGCTTCCACTGTGGCGGTGAGTTGATCGAGTGTCGGAGATTTCTGTCGGTAGAACAGATACATCGCGAGAATGGTAGAAAGCAGCAGCGCAAAGTTGGCGTTGCCGAACAGAGCTGACCAGTCAGCAGCCTTGCGGGCCGGGGTGTTCCATTCGTGCAGCTTGAACACGCCGGGGAAAGTGACTTCCAGCAACGTGCGATTCGCACGCTCCAGTTCGTGCGGCTGCATTTTCTTCATGTCATCCTGCAGCCGAGTGTCCAGGTCGAGTTGACGCTGCAACTGGGCCGTCGCCGCAGATTCGGGGTCGGCTTCCTTGGCCTGTTTGAGGTTTCCCTCAATTTTCCAGCGTTTTTCCACGACGCCATCAAACGCCACGTTGTCATACAGCAGGTGGGATTTCGAAACCATGACGACGTTGAGCGCGTCGATGACACTTTGCTTCTCAGCATCTCCCCATTCGCCGGTTGGAATGCTGAATTCAGTGGCCTTCAGCGTTTCAGCAACCCGAGTTGCGGCTGGTGATTTCGGATCTGTCAGGTTCGACCGCAACGTATCCCAGTCGTTGACATCAGAGACGGCAAGGCGGGGGGCATGTTCGCTGTTGGCAATGGTCGTGAGCGCCGTGTTGGCGGAAATCATCAGTACTGGCAACACGACAGGCATCAGCGAGAGCCAAAGCGGTGGCAGGCCTTTGTCCTTTTTGGCCAGCTCTGCAGCGGCATCGGCACTCTCTGCTCCACCTTCTACTGGAACGGTCGGTGTATCTCGGAATGGTATGTCGAGTTTGACGTCGAGCCAGCGGGCCATCATGAGTCCCGCAATAGCAGCCGGAATGGCAATCAGGCCGCCGACAAGGATCATGACGCCGACATCGATTCCCAGCGTCGAGGCCATGACCAGTGGTCCGGGCGTGGGGGGGACCAGCGTGTGTGTAATCGCGCCCCCGGCGGAAATGGCCAGGATGTAAAGCAAGTAGTTCTTGTTCGTTTTGCGGTACAGAGACCGTGCGAGGGGGACGAGCAGGTAGAACACCGTGTCGAAGAACACGGGGACAGCGAGGACATAGCCGCTGCCCATAAGCGCCCATGAGGCACGTCGTTCTCCCAGCACCTTGAGGAAGGCTTGCACAATGCGGTCGGCAGCGCCGCTGGCCATCATGCATTCGCCAATGATTGCCGCGAGGGCAATAACAATCCCAATGTTTCCGGCCGCCTTGCCGAATTCCGTGGCGACGCGGGCAATTTGTTCGTTGGGGGCGCCAGGTGCCAGCAGGCTGACCACGATGGCGGAAATGGTGAGCGCCAGAAAGGCATTCACTCGCAGAATGAGAATAAGACCCAGAATACTTGCGATACCAATTGCCAGAATGAGAAGTGGATGCATAGCAGACGGGGACTTTCTGAAAATGAAGGTGGGACGCCCTCTATGAAAACGTCCCACCTAAACAATTGTCAAACGTAACGGCTGAATCGAGGTTTCAATCGCTTAGTGATTGTGGCCTTCGTGGTCGTGACCTTCGTGATCATGTCCGATTTCGACGACGGTTTCTTTGCCACCTTCAGCGACCAACACGAACTCTCCTTCGATCCCTTCAATGTCGGCAATCGCGGCGGGGACCGCGTCAGCTGAGGTAACAAAGCGGGAAGTCGCTCCGTCTGCTTCGCCTTCAAGGGGAGATGCCGTCAGTTCCACTTCCTGCTCTTCTTCGCCAATGTGCAGGTGCAGGTGAGCAGTTGCTCCGGTCACTGGTGCAGCCGTTGCTCCGTCTTCACCCAACAGGTACACCGACACGACACGGTCTGCGCCCATAGCGATTTCGGCGTGGCCACCTTCAATTTCAAGCACATGGCCGCCGTGAGGGCCGTGTACATGTTCGTCGTGGGCGTCGACATTTTCGACGTTGTCCGACTCTGACAATTCCGAATAGCCGTCATCAGCGACGGGGCAGCCCATCATGAACGCACAGCACACAGTCGACAGCAGGGTCAGCTTCCATTCCATTTTCATCAATTCTCTCCATGTAAGGTTGCCGGAGACATTTCCCGGCGAAGTTGCAAAATCTTCAGCGGCACGCACGTGCTACTGTTTTCCTTCGTCTCGTTTTGACCACCACGGCAGCGAAATCCCGCCGTCCATCAGCACGGTGCTGCCGGTCATATAGTCGCAGTCGTTACTCATCATAAAGACGGCCAGGCGGCCAATTTCATCGGGCCGTCCCATACGTCCCCACGGGATGTTGGCCGCGCCTTGGTTCAATTGTTCTTCCGAGAAGAACTTCCGTTCGCCCGGCGTGTCGATCCAGCCGGGATGAATGGTGTTCACCCGAATGCGATGTTTCGCCAATTCGATCGCCGCAGTGCGAGCCATATGATCAACCGCTGCCTTGGCCATGTTGTAGGCCATGGCGGTCGGAATGGGGATGACCCCGTGTGGTGAGCTGACGACCACAATGGATCCGCCGCCACCTTGTTTAATCATTTGCTGGGCGGAAGCACGCACGCCATAAAACGCTCCCCACATCGAGACGTCAATGGTTCGCCGGAATCCGTCCATATCGGCGTCGACCATTGATTCCCGGTCGCTGTAGGCCGCGTTCGAGACGAAACCGTCGAGGCGTCCAAAGCCTTCTGCCGTCTTTCGCACGAGTTCTTCGACCGCTCCCTGCTCGGAAACATCGGCCTGCAGCACGAGAGCCTGCCGTCCCAAGGCACGAATCTCTTCCGCAACTTCTTCCGCTTCATCGGGATGCGACCGATAGTTGATCGCCACGTTCGCCCCGGCACGAGCCAGTTCCACGGCCACTCCCCGACCAATCCCCCGTGAGGATCCGGTCACCAGAATGTTCTTATCAGTAACCTGCATCAAATGGTTCTCTATCTATTGTCTCGACGTCACTGTCCTTGTGGACGCCGTCAGGATAACAGAAGCGAGGATGATGTCACCTCTCCACCCGTCATTTCAGTGCCGGCAAGCCGTACACACGTTTGACATCTCACCCGGAATCGAGGATTGTCTCAATTGAGCAAGACGTTTCAATAACTACGCGATGACCGTTTGAATTCACCGAGAACCGGAGAACTTCCCATGCCTGCTTTTTCCTCACGTCGTTTCTTCCTGAAGAGTGCCCTGGCAGCCGGGTGTGCCCTGGCCGTTCCACCGCTGTTTGCAGCCGAAGAAGCCCCCATCTTCCGCATTTCGCTGGCACAATGGTCATTGCACCGCGAATTGAAGGGCGGAAAGCTCGATAACCTCGACTTCGCGAAGGTGGCGAAAGAGGAGTTTGGAATTGACGCGATCGAGTACGTCAACCAGTTCTTCAAGGATAAAGCAAAGGACGAAGGCTACCTCGGTCAAATGAAACAGCGGGCCGCCGACCTCGGTGTGAAGTCGGTCCTCATTATGGTCGATGGTGAAGGCGCCCTCGGTGATGCTGACACCAAGAAGCGAGCGCAAACGGTCGACAACCACAAGAAATGGGTCGAAGCCGCTGCCTTCCTCGGTTGCCATGCCGTGCGTGTCAACGCGCAAAGCAGCGGTTCATTCGAAGAGCAAATCGAGCGCGCCGCAGATGGACTGCGTCAGCTCACCGAATTTGCGGAAGGCCACAATCTCAGTGTCATTGTGGAAAACCATGGTGGTCTTTCGTCCAATGGCACGTGGTTGTCATCCGTCATGCAGAAGGTGGACCATCCTCACTGCGGCACGCTGCCAGACTTTGGCAACTTCCGTATTCAGGGAGACGAATGGTACGACCGCTACAAAGGCGTGGAAGAACTCATGCCATTCGCTCACGCCGTCAGTGCCAAGTCGCACGACTTCGACGACAACGGCAACGAAACCCGCACCGATTACACCCGCATGATGAAAATCGTCCTCGACGCCGGCTACCGCGGCTACGTGGGCATCGAATACGAAGGCTCACAAATTCCAGAACGCGAAGGGATTCAGAAAACGAAGGCTCTGCTAGAACGAGTTCGCACGGAACTGACGCCTGCCTATAGCTAGGGCAGATCAAGGGTCGACCGGGATCACCGTAGTGTGGTCCCGGCCATCTGCCAAAGATCCACACGCTGCGTTTCTGCCGCGGTTCGTGAGATTGACTGCGATCAACGTCAGTTACGTCGGTTCCGGGGACAAATGATGAGTGACATGGCGGCGTTGGCAAAATCAAAAGCAGAATCGCTGACGATTGCCGTGACGTCCGACAGCCGATGGCAGCTCGAAGACGAGCTGATGTGTCAGGTCTTCGGCTTCACGATGTATGGTTTCGTGTTCGGGGTTGGTCGCATCGTTTGCTTCATGGATGTTGAAGACATCCAGCAATTGGCGATCGACCAATTAACCGGGCTAGGGATCGGCCAAAAGTACGCTGAAGGCATGATGCAGGCAGCACATAATGAATTCATGCGAGAAGGAAACTCTTCACTGCATTGTCAGCTTGTTGGAATCGGGCACTCGCACTTTGGGTCGGAAGGTCTCAGCGAACTTGTGGAATCAGTATTCCAGAACACTACGCAGATCAGAACAATGACTGATTAAGCCTTGGCGAAGTGAGTCTGGAGAATGCCCGGCGGAGTCTGTAGCTCTGGTGATCGCTAGTTCCAGGCCCATCTGCCTCCTTTCATTGGCCTCATGAAAATTACTTCCCTGGGCAATTTGGCTGAAGCCTACCGAATAAGTGTCTTTCGGAATTACTTCTCTGGCGGTGAGTTGAGTTTCTCAATCGCATCAAATCCAAATTGCACAACCACTGCCATGAGTGCGGCTGGGATGGCTCCTTCGAGAATGAGGCCGGTGTCGTTCAGTCGAATCCCTGTGATGATGGGTTGGCCGAAACCTCCGGCACCAATCAGGGCACCCAGGGTGGCGAAACCAACATTCATGACCGCTGCTGTCTTGATTCCGGCGAGAATACTGCGGGATGCCAGTGGCAGTTCGATATTCAGCAGCCGGTAGCCTGCGGGTAAGCCCAGGGCGAGAGCCGCCTGCTGATGCTGTGGTGAAATCGATTTCAGGCCCGTATGCGTGTTCCGCACAATGGGGAGCAGGCTGTAGAGCAGCAGTGCCGTAATGGCTGTGGCGGAGCCGGTTCCAATGCTGGCCAGCCCGAGAAATGCCATGAGGGGCATGAGCATGACCAGCAGCGCCAGCGACGGAATGGTTTGAATAATCCCGACGACACCGAGTACCCCACTTCCGAACTTCGGGAACTTCATGGCAATAATACCCAGCGGAATCGCCAACAGAATGGCGGGGATGAGCGATTTCCGCACGAGGTCCAAATGTTCGAGCGAACGTCGGAAAAGCCGTCCCGCCAGTGTGCTCTTTTTTACGTCGGCCTCCACTTCGAACAAATCTCGCATCAAATCTGCGGCGACCTGCGATTCCGTCACGCGCTCAACTTCCGTCCGCGCATTGGCCGCTGTCATGGTTGGTTGATCAATACTCGACTGCAATCGCTCAATGGATTTCACCACTCCGGGATGCCGTTCCGCCAAATCAGCTCGATACAGTACCACGGCGTCGTAGCGCGGGAAGTAGCTGCGGTCGTCTTCCAGGAGGACCAGGTCATGGACTTTGATTTTCGCGTCAGTGGAATAGGCGTCGGTGACGTCAATGGTCCCCAAATCGATTTGCCGATATGCCAGGTCATGGTCGAGTCCCGAGACCTTGGAGGGAGTCAGCCCATATGCTTGCTGCAGCCCGGGCCAACCATCCTGCCGGGCCATGAATTCATTTCCGAAGCCGTAAACCAGGCTGGGATGCCGAGTCAAATCGGAGACGGTTTTTACCCCGAGTTCCTCGGCTCGCGACCTCTTCAGAGCCAGGGCGTAGGTGTTGTTGAATCCCAGCGGTTCACTCATGCGAATGCCACGGCGCTGCAGCAACTCTCGCATTTCTTCGAGCGTCTTCGCTTCTTCACCCGCCAGGATTTCTTCTCGAATGGTTCCCGTGTATTCCACATACGCGTCGAGTTCGCCATTCACCAATGATTCAAACACCAGCTTGGTGCCGCCCAGTTCGCGGTAGTGAATGGCAGGCTGGTTTGCATCTACTGCGAGTTGTTTCAGGCATTCGCCGAGAATGACCGACTCGGTGAACTTCTTTGATCCTACTCGTATTCCCTCGGGCTGGAATGAAAAGGGAATGAACGCGAGCAGCAACAGTAGTGTGATGATGATGGTGAGCTTCTTCATGCGTTTGCCCCCGGCAGTTCTGAGCGTTGAGCTTTGATGAACCTTGCGACGAAATCAGTCGCGGGCGTCTCTACCAATTGCTGAATGCTCCCCCGCTGGACAATGTGCCCCGCGTCGAGCAGCAGGATTTCGTCTGCGAAGTAGCAGGCTTCGTTCAGGTCGTGGGTGACCATGACCACCGTTTTGTTGAGCTGACGGAATATCGTGCGTAAGTCTTCCTGCAACTCGAACCGGATGATGGGGTCCAAGGCCCCGAGCGGCTCATCGAGCAACAGGACAGATGGGTCAAGCATTAGCGCTCGCATGAGTCCCACACGCTGGCGCTGACCACCAGAGAGTTGACCGGGGAAGCGCGTCAAAGAATCTTCGGGCAATCGGACGAGGTGAGACAATTCCGAAATGCGTTTGCGAATGCGCTCTTCATCCCACTTCAAATACCGGCTGACCAGAGCCACGTTGTCGAAAGCCGAAAGATGCGGAAACAGCCCGCCCTCCTGGATGACGTAACCTATCCGGCGTCGCACTTCGTCCAGCTTTTCCGGCTGCAGTGGCGTACCATCGAAAAGTACGGTGCCGGTAGTGGGACTCAGCAGACCGAGCATGAGTTTCAGCATGGTCGACTTGCCGCAGCCACTGGTTCCCAGCAGGACATATGATTGTTCTGCCTGTAACTGCAGAGTTGTCGATTGAAGCGCGACCGTTGTGCCAAACTGCTTCGAGACGTTCTGGAATTCAAACATTCCGACTGTCATCTCCGAGTATAATGTGGGTTCCGGGCCGTTTTTCGATCAATTGAGCGTAACCGAAGACCGCAAAACCGTGTCTTTTCCTACTCCTTAGGCGGAAGTTGGCGCGATTTACAACTCACAATCGGCGAGGAATTGCAAAAGACCGGAATCCCCGGTAGAACACGGTCTCGGAGAGGTGGCAGAGTGGCCGATTGTGCCGGTTTCGAAAACCGGTGTACCGCAAGGTACCGGGGGTTCGAATCCCCCCCTCTCCGCTTTTCTAACCTTCTCTGCTGAAAGCACTTGCAGAGTCCAAGGTCGATCCTGCGGCACCGTTTGCAGGTCGATTCGTCGGTCATCAAGTCAGGTTCGTGTAGCTCTGCATTTCAGGGCAAGCGTGGCTCAGGGAGCCGGCAGATTGGTCTGGCCCTGAATCGGCAAAAAACGTACGTTTCCGGAACGAAGTGCTTTTGCGCGCGAACTGATGTTGCGTCGAAACGGCTTCATACCACGGAAATTACGCTCGTTGACCCCACTCATGACGGCAGGGATGCCAACACAATGAGTTCAACCGAACTACCGCAAGACGTCTTAAGCGGACAAGGCGAATCGATCGATATTCTGGCGACCGCGCTGCGGTTCTACCGCTCCGTGTTGCGACGGAAGTGGGTGCTGGTTGTGTCGCTCATGTTCACGCTTTCGCTGGCTGCGATGTATTACATGACGGCGACTCGTCTGTATGAGTCGAAAGCCGAACTCATTTTCCTCAATGCCGGGGGAAATGTGCTCGACGACGACCAGGGAGGCGACCACAAAGAGCTGACCTCGCAAATGCCGAACTACGAACGCATTATGCAGTCAGATCGTGTCTTGAAGGCAACGCTGAAATCGTTACCGGAAGAGCATCTCGTCGACGTCTTCAATGCCGAGCCGGAGCAGTGGCTGGAGCAGTTTCGAAGACGGATGTCGATTTCAACGCTGCGAAACACCAACTCCATGACCGTGTCGTTCCGGTCGGAAAACCCGGAAACGGCCTATGTTGTGGTGGATGCGCTGCTGACGGCCTACCTCACGGAAATGAACAGCCTGCACCACGTGCAAATGCAGGAGTTCCTCCGCATTCTGCAGGAGGGAAAAATCAAGGGCGAGAACGATATCAAGCAAATCGAGGCGGAACTTGAATCACTCAAAAACAGCTCTCAGGTTCTCTTCAGCTCAGACGACCAACCGACCAACGTGCTCGCGGAGCGTGTGCGAGAATTGAATACGGCTTACGTCGAAGCTCAAAAGCTCGCCTACGATTCGCAAGCCCTGCTGCTGGCCATTACACAGGCGCATCAGCGTGGAGAAGACTTGCAGGCATTCGCTTCCGCCTTCGACCAGGAACTGGGCAGCAAAATCATTCAAACTCACTTGGGCGTCGGCGGACAGGATGTGTATACGCTAGGCCGCGTCTACGAGAACGTTATTGAATATAAGTCGCAGCTAGGTAAGTTGCTGCAGACGCATGGACGAAACAACCCCGAAGTCCTCGAACTTCAACAGCGGATTGATGAGGCTACGCAATTCCTGGCGCAGCATCGCCGCGCTCAAAGCGATGGGCTCAACCAAATGAGCAGTCGCGATTTGGCACCGCTCCTATTGGAACTGGCACAACGACGTTATGAAGTCCACTATCAACATCAACAGCAGGCCTATCTGGCGTTTCAGGCGGCCCAGCAGGAAGCGCTGCAAATTGAGAGCAAACTGAATCGTATTGCCGTACTTCAGGGCGACCTGCAGCGCGCACGTGACAGCTATGCGAAAGTGATGGAGGGCATCGACGCCCGCAATTTGTCGAAGGAAAGTGGGGTGCAGGTTTCCCCCATTTCACCACCGAAAATCGACCGTCGCCCCGTCACCCCCAAACTGGCCTCGACGGCAGCCATGGGTTTGATGGCAGGCGTTCTCTTTGGCTGTATGGTGGTCTACGTACTCGACTTCGTGGACGATCGTTTCCACTCACCAGATGACTTGCGTCTGACCATTGGCACGCCAATTCTCGCCATGATTCGCAAACTGCCGTACCTGGCACCGTCAGGTTTGGAGTCGCTTTATCCCTATGCCAAGCCGAACAGTGTGGAGTCAGAAGCGTTTCGCACATTGCGCACTGCCATCGACTTTCACACCGAAGATTTGAAACGCATTACGATTTCCAGCACCGAGCCAAGTGATGGAAAAACAACAGTTCTTGCCAGCCTGGGAGTCGCCTTCGCGCAAGCGGGCAAACGCACGCTCATGATCGATGGCGACATGAGACGCCCGGGATTGACTCGTTTGTTTGAACACAGCGCCGCGCCGGGGTTGTCGAACATTCTGAAAGACAATCGTCCCGTCTGGGATATTGCCGAACGGCATGTTATCCCAACTGGACTCGATGGACTCGACGTCATTCCTGCAGGGCCGCGTCCCATGAATCCTGTCGAATTGCTCACGGGCGATCGGCTGTCGGAACTCATTGCGTGGGCAGAAGGCCGGTACGATCAACTCCTCATCGACGCTCCACCTTCACTCGCCGTAGCCGATGTGCAGGTGATTGGTCGTCTCGTCGATGCCGCACTCCTTACCGTTCGTCCGGATAAGAACCGTCGAAAAATGGTTATTCGAGCGGCCGAAGCACTCACGTCACTGGGCTGTAATCTCCTCGGCATTGTTGTGAACCACGTCGAACCGAAGAGCGGTGGCGATTACGCATACGGCTATGGATACGGTTACGGATACGGCGAAGGTTACGGTCACGATGACTCCGACGCGTCGCATCCGGCACCACCGAAGCGAGTTACTGTCCCCGTAAAACGGGCTGCCTGATCTCTTGGAGATTCTTTGTAAGTTCAATGTCTTCGCATGCTCATTCCCGTCATCGCCACTCGCGTGCCCCAGAAAACTGGAACACGACGGCGCCGGTTTCGTGGGCAAAAGTAGTTGTCGACTGTTGCCTCTTGGGAACGCTGGTTGTTGCTCCGTTTTTTATGGGAGGACGTGAACCACTCGGGCAGTTGGTGCTGACAATTCTCGCAGGCGTCGCCGCGATTGCCTGGGCTGTGCATCAAATGCGAACCGAGCAACCCGGCTGGAAATTCTCCGGTGCCGAGTTCCTCATGCTTTCCGGGATTGGACTGGTCGTCTTCCAGTTGACGCCAATTTCGCAAGCGCTGTTGGGCAGAATCTCGCCGAAGCTGCCGGATATCATTCCCCTGCTGTGGGGCACGCCCGATCCCGTACTGGGACTGGAAGCCTGGCAAACCGTCAGTCTGGCTCCCTACATGACGTGGAGCCACTTATCGACGCTGTTGGCGTGCGTGGTCCTGTTCTTCATTCTGCTCCAGCGAGTAGAAACATGGCAGGACGTGCAATATCTGGCGTCGCTCCTTATTGGTGGAGCAGTCGTCATGGCTGCGTTTGGCATTCTCCAGTTCGCCACGAGCAATGGGAAATACTTTTGGTTTTACCGTCACGCGCAGGCCACAACGAAATTTGCCGCCGTGGGGGGATTCACAAACGCCAACCACTTCGCCAATTTCCTGGCGATGAGCGTGCCACTGCAAATCTGGATGCTGGTTCGTCTACAGTCGAGTGATGTGCCGAAACATCAGCGGCATCACCACAATCAGGACTGGCAGTACCGCGAAATTGGCGGCCTGCGACTCCCGGCACTCCTTGTAGTGGTGTCCCTTGCGGTCACTGGATTGGCAATACTGCTGTCGATGTCACGCGGCGGAATTGCCGTGACGTTCGCTGGAACGGTCATCCTGCTGGGACTCATGTGGTGGAAGTCATTGCTCGACTCCCGCATGACGGCCATCGTGGCCATTGCTGCGACGGCGGGAATCATTGGCACGATGATGTTCGGTGACTTGGCTGCGAAAATGATCGAACAAAACGTCGTGGAACTCACCTCCTCCGACGTCGATCAGCTCGACCACAATCAGGCCCGACAGCGGATTTGGGATGCTAACTTTAAAGGCATTCACGACTTCCCCCTGCTCGGCACCGGGCTGGGGACGCATTCTCAGGTCTACAAGTTGTGGTACGACTATCCGGACAATGGCAAGATTTGCAGTCACGCCGAAAGCGGATACCTCCAAATTGGACTGGAGACCGGATTGGCCGGACTGTGTATTGTCGGAGCACTTTGGCTGCTCGCCGCTTCGTGGTGTGCCCGAGTTTACTTCTGGTCGAAATCGTCCGACATGGCGGGACTCGCGGCCGCCGTGTTCGCAGGATTCGTTATTAGTCTGTTGCACTCCGTGACGGACTTTGTCTGGTACGCACCGGCCTGTGTCATGGTTGTCCTCGCCTTGGGAATTCTTGTTGTCCGCTGCATTTCACTCGAAGACGCCACTGATCCGGCTGCGGAAAAAACATCAACTCCGCTCTTCAGCCCCATTCGTATGTCTTGGGGACTCCTTGTGCCAGGCCTGGCGCTGCTTTGTGTTTCGATCATCCAGTTGAAATGGACCGAGACAATTGCCTTCTCCCGGACTTATTCGCATCGCATGTTGACGGAATCGTTACTGGATTCGAAAGATTCCACCGAAGCAGACCCTGACGAACGGCTGCGACTTCACAAACTGCAAATCAAAGCTGCCCTCGACAGCATTGAAGCCAACCCGACAGAATTTGAGCTGCAAATGCATGCGGGGCTGGCGTACGACAAACTGTTTTTGCTGGCCCAACAGGAGCGGGATGACGCCATGCCGCTCATCCATTTGCGCGATGCCGCCCGGGCGTCGAACTTTGAGCGTGCGGAACTCATTGCCTGGCTCGAAAAACCCGGCGTGCTGGGTGAGAATCGCAAACTCATTGCGTCTGCCGCCGAACATTTCCGTGAGTCAATTCGCTACTGCCCTATTCAAGGACGTTCGTACGTGGAACTCGCTTCCATGGTGTGGACCGAAGGTGCGTCCAGCGAGTCGGAAATGCGACTGTTGGAACAGGCATTGAAGACACGACCGTATGACTCGGGCGTACTGTTCTCCTACGCGTATCATGTCTCAGAACTCGATGGTATCGAGGCAGCGCTGCCGTACCTGCAAAAGGGGTTTGTCAACGGGCCTGAAGACCGGTTGTCGCTCATGCGTGCCTACTCGCCACTGCTCCCTGCCGCGTTCTTCCTGGAAAACTTCCCCATTGACCGCGACAGCCTCAGCCAACTGGAAGAAGCATATCGCGAAGCTCCTGACCGTTACGGATATTCAAAAGTCCTGAAGCAACTGGCTTTGGAAAACGTTCAGCATGCCATCGAGGTCGACGGATTGAAGGCCGAAGAATCTTGGCTGGCCGCACACAAGTGCTACGTGACGCTGGGCGACAAGAACAAGGCCTACAAGTGCGGGATGGCCGCTCTCGAAGTGAATCCCTCCTCGTATGATGCTCACCAGGCCCTCGGACTCTGGCTCTACGACGAAGGCCAGTTCGCACTCGCTGCTGAGCACCTGCTCTGGTGCCATCGCCGCCGCCCCGCAGTCGACTGGATTCGGACGCTCGCGGAGAACGCCATGGCCCAATCTCATGAGCCAACACAGTCTGCGCCTGCGTACCCCATCGAACGCACAAGTGCCTCACAATTCGGACAGTGACGACTTCGTCCAAAAACGCGAACGGTGCCGAGATCAAGTCTCGGCACCGTCGCATACCGTTGTACCGGAGGTCAGTCGAGGCTGCTATTTGGTTACGCGAACGCGGATTTGATTTGCGAGTTTGCTCAACACCGTTTTGTTGCCTGCAACATCTTGTAATGCAAGAACTCCGTTGATTTCGTAGTTGTAGGCCTTGGGGTCGACGTGAGCACGGAATTCATCGTTCAAGTAGTTGTCGAATGCAGTCCCGACAAGGTTGGCCAAATCAACTCTTCCGATAAGGATGTTCGCCTCCGGATGCAATTCAATGGGAACATCGTGGCAGAGGTCGACAACGCGCGCATCAGTTGCATGACCGGTTCGCTCAATCGTCAAGGTTAGAGTCGCTTTCACAATCGTTCTATTGGCCAGTTCGTCTGGAATCGTTTTGGACGCGAATTCCAACGTGGGTGGTAATCCTTGATAGTCGAAAGGTAGGTTTGCTCCAACTTCATGTATTCGAATGTCCGTATTTCGGAAGTGAAACACACTGGGAAGCTCAGCCATGCGTTCACTGTCTTCAGGCGCTTGAATGGCTTGTATTTGCACGGGGGCCTGCGCCACAGTTTCCGGCTCAAACTCAATGACCGCGTAACATTTGGGCCGCATGTCAACGAACGAAAAACCCAGCCCGTTTTTGCCGAATTTGGCATTTCCCTCTACCAATCGAGACGTCAAATCTTTCCCGTTGTTGTCACGCGCCGAGTAGAAGTACCTTCGTGGCTCACGGGTCGGAATTGTTGTCTTAACGATGCAGAGTGTTCCAACTCCAAAGTAGTCGCGGCCGTTCACCGTGAGAATCGTACCGGGTGGGAGTTTGAACATGATCTCCGCTGCGCGCTCATGGATGGGCACAGCACGTCTAATGCCATGCCTCAACTCCAAGTGATTCTCAACCGAAATCTCTTCGCAAATGACCTCTTCGTTACATTTGGAGGACGCGGGACAAGGTGTTTTAGGGTCGCATTTCGTTGCTTTGCATGAGGTTGTTGTTGTGTCGCTCTCCGGAGTGAGCAGCGCCAACCTTGGCTCCGTTTCGAATAGCTGCGGAACGGGAAGTTGTGCAGATGCTTCGCCAAGGCTGACTGTTGCTACTGCAATGGCGAATGATGCTGCGTACGCAAACGCCCGTGAGAAATTCATGTGTTGCCCTCTGTTAGCAAAAGTAGATTCTGGCTCGTTTGGGAGACAACCTCCGAAGCGCCGCCGTAGTTCAGCTTTCCCCATTTCTGCGGGACAATCCAGAACGAATTCTAAGATTTCGCAAGATTCTCCCGCTTTAAGCCGCGACAATGGGGACATTCCGATTGTGCATCGAGGGCATCGGCCTGTGAGGTTTGTAACGGAATTGTGAATCAGGAATTGACAGCACGTACTTTTGTAGGCACGATGTCTGGAAGAGCGTCGAAGATTTGTATCCGCACAAATTCCCGTGGAGATTGCCATGCGTCATCCGAGCTGGCTTGTCTTTTGCCTGCTGATGGCTGTGTCACGCATTGCAATTGCAGAGGAAGTCACGAAGGACCAGATTTTGCGGGTCTGGCTGCAGCGGGGGAAGAGTCTACCGACATTGGAAACGCAAGTGTTGGAATGGGAGCGTTGTTCCCGGAAGACAAAGGTCTTCGAAATTGACGGCAGAGTATTCCGGATTGTGGCTATTGAAGGCGGTGCTGTTGAGATTGAGCCAGCGGACGTAGACGAGAACGTTTCCGTAAAAGTTGACTTGTATGTGCGCAGCGGCACTGTCTTGCTTGAGGATTCGCATTCGCGGGTGGACTTGTCTGGGCAGTTTGCGAATTCCAGTGGCCGAACCTGCAACGGTAAGAAAGTGTTGCTCGACGACGGAAAGCAAAACACGTCGTTTCAAATGTATGAGTCGGGCGGGAATCCATTTGCCACTCAGTATCCATCGAAAGGCGGTACGTCTGAGGCACCCGAAGTCATTGTCTGGCAAATGTTGTATCGACCAGAGATATCCATCTTTGGAGAGGTGCTTGCCGATCTTTCTCTAGTCGATGAAGTCCGGGAAATTGGTGGTCACAAGTGCTGCTGCCTGGAATACATCCCCGAAGAAGCGGGGCAGGACACAATTCGGTTCTGGTTCGATGAAACCAACGCCTGGCAACTGGTGGAGTATGAGGAGTTCGACCTGGTTGACATCGTGCGGCGAATTTCTATTGATTACGAAATTCATGATGAACTGGGCTGGGCTCCCGTTCGCTGCCGTGAAGACGTTTTTGAAGTTTCCGAGACGCCCGGCGAGCGTCCTGTCACAAGTACTCGTACTACGAGAATTACATCTGTTTCCGTGCCAGCGGAGTTGTCACCAGAACGCTGGAAACTTGAATTTCCACACGGAACCGTCATCAACAGAAATCGCCAGCATCCGCACCTCATCCTGGATGTCTTCTAATAAGCCTCGACCCTCAAACGTCATTCCTGTGATGTCACATGGAGAAACATGACTTTGCCCGCTTCTCGAACCGCCCTGTGTTGTTTGCTTCTGCTGCAGGTCTCGAACCTGGCCTCAGCGGAGGAATCGATCCGCGCACACGAAATAGTGCAGCGCTGGTTGGACCACGCAGAGAAAACTCCCATGCTGCGCGCGGAGTTCCTCACCGTTGAAAAAGGAAGCCTCAGCGAAGGCGCACTTCCGCCCATACTGTTTGTACGGGGTGGTGCTCGCCCGCTCTTTGTTCAAGATTTGAATGACGAAGTCGGCGAGGCCAAAAGCCTGGGCGATGCTCGCATTTTTCACGGCATTGTCACGCTTGAGAATTTCCATTGGCGGACTGAAACCTGGGGGGAGCGCGCGATTCATGGCGCGGAAACCTCGGAACTCCACCTCGTTCGAATTGCCAACCGGACAGATCGCATTGACTTCTGGGACTGGAAAGACGAATCGCAACAGTCAGTGGGGGTACGTGGCAAGGACAAAAACGAACCCGCCAAGGCAGATGAAATCCGCACGTGGATGCTGCTGTTCCGACCGCAGGTGTCAGTCGAGCTTGCGGGTGTTTTGGATCAACTCACGGTGACGGAATCCCGCCGCAGCATTGATGGAGAAGAATGCCTGTGCCTGGAGCAGGAAACGCCAGATCGCAGCGCCAATTCGGTTCGAGTCTGGGTTTCGCCGAATAAGGACTTTCGAATTGTCGCGCTACAGCAACGGAAAAATGACCAACTCGTGCGAGATGTCCATGTCAAGTATCGAGAACATGCAGACCTTGGCTTTGTTCCTGACTCGTGGGAAATCACAGAGTATGCGTTCGCACTGCCCCCAGGGATTGCGCTCCCGGAATTGCCAAACTTGGACCCTCCGGAGTTTCCTGATGTGCCTGTGATTGAAGTCCTCACTCCGATCCAAAAGCAAGTCGACCCGGCTCCGGTCCCAGAAGTGCCGGTAGTACAGCCGAATGAGGGCGAAGATACACGTCCCGCGCAAGCCGAGAATTCTTCCACACCACCTCCGGCGCCAAAGGTGGTCCGTTCATCAAAGACCAGAGTGACTTCGATAAACACCGAGTTTCAGACCGACGACGAATTCTGGGAACTGACGTTTCCCGAGGGCGTGTTTCAAATTGACAGTGAACGACCGGTTATATTTTTCTGATCGGCGAGAACGATCGAATTGTCTACGATGAAATTGATCTACAAATCTCCTGCACACACCGTCACCTGCCTGCTGCTTTTGGCAATTTATTCGTGCGTCCCTTTCGCTGCCCAAGCCGAAAAGGTTTCCGAAGGAAAGTTGATTATTGAGAAATGGTCACAGCACCATGAGACGGTGAAGACCATCCAGGCGGAATTCCTCGAATGGGAATTTGGTCGCTCAACGAGTACACAACCCTTGGTGGGTGGATTTGGCGGCGGGTTTATTGTTGTCGGCAACAACGCGGTCGCTGGTCAAATCCCCGCGCAAGATGCTGCGTTGGCTCGTGGCGATATCATTGTGGGAAATCTCGTTTTTCAAGAAGAGGAAGAACTTGTCCAGGGGCAGCAGGCTGGTCCGATGTTGGGACCACTCCGTGTTCGAACTTGCAAGGCATTCCTGAGGGGAGATCGCTGGCGTTTCGACGAACATGGCCCTCAAGTCACCATGTGGGGGCAACTGGCCGAGTCAAACTTTGTTGATACGGACAACGGAATAGACCAAATTCGGTTTTGGAGTTGGGACAAACAACCCCCAAGTGCCACCAAGACTTCGGTGGAACAGGTGAAAAAGCAGATAGCGCTGCTCAGTTCGGAGTATCCCTGGCTGCTGCTCTACCGGCCGCAACTGCATCCTACGCTGAGAGCGCGTTTGGCTAGTTTTGAGTTGACCGAATTGCGAGTGGAGTTCAATGGTCACGAGTGTATATGTCTGCAAAGTCCCTTGATTTCGCCAGAACGCGGCGAGTTTTATCGCGCGTGGTTCGCACCGGAGTTGGACTTTCAACTCGTTGCCTTCGAAGAGTGGGAAGGAACGGCAGCCAACAAACGAATGACGTTCGAGTACGAAAAGAATCCTGCGGAAGGCCCACTGTGGATTCCACGCCGTTGGAAATACGAAGAGTACGGATTCAACGCTGAGAATCCTCTTGAGCCGCTCGTTCGCAACCGACTGGAAGCCAAGGTGCTGAGTGTCCAGTTCAATGTCGAGATTCCAGACGAAAAAATCGACTTTCAGTTCCCGAAGGGAACGACCATTTTCATGGGGAATCAGCCGATGTTCTGGTAGGAGTACAATCACGATTTTCAGTCGTCAAAGTCGTGTTCGCGAGGCGAAGGGAGCATGGTTGCAACTCCAATGCAAATGCCGCCCATTCCCCACATGAGAATGTTGAGGAACCAGCACCACGTGTTGATGGTGTATGCCGGGCCGTCCCAGTCATCAGACGCGGGCAGGTAGAATTCCAACAAGTACCAGCTGGCAATTCCAGCCAGGGTACCAAAAGCAATCATGAGAGTGCCGATGAGGGCCACGACAGTTTTCATGACATTATTACCCTGCAATGGGCGACACTCGAACGGAAGTGTCGCCCGAGGTTGGGACGAGACCAACCTCAGGGTAACGTCATTGACCGGGCTGAACAATTGATGCTCTACGAGAACAGTTCCTCGACGACGTTGCCGCCGTCGACGATTTTCATCGGACGACCGAGTGGGCTGATGTTTTCGTGAGTTGGATCGACCTGCATGGCTTTGCAAATTGAGCTGAGCAGGTCGGGCACGGTGACCGGCGTATGGTCGACGGCGGTTCCGTCGGCCGTTGAAGCACCAATGACCTGTCCGCCTTTGATTCCCCCGCCGGCAATCCACGAGTTGAAAACGCGAGGATAGTGGTCGCGTCCGCCGCGAGGATTCACGCGGGGAGTACGTCCGAATTCACCGGTCCACAGGACAACCGTCTTCTCCAGTAGTCCGCGTTCCTTGAGGTCGGCAATGAGTGCGGCCCCAGCAGGGTCGACCTGCGAGGCGTTACGTTTAATGGTGTCGAAGTTGTCCTGATGTGTATCCCAGCCGTTGGAACGGACTTCGATATAACTCACGCCATGCTCGACCAGACGACGGGCCAGCAGACAACCGCGGCCGAACTGTGAGTCACCGTAGCGGGCCTGGACTTCGGCGGGTTCATCTTTGAAGTCAAATGCCTTTGTTTCGGGGCTCAGCACGAGTTTCGATGCCTTGTCATAAAGTTGGCGATGATTCTCCACACCAACTTCTGCGCCACGCTCCCGGAATTCGCCTTCAAGCTGTCCGAGCAATCCCAGGCGTCGATTCATTCTGGTGTCGGCGACAGGAGCCCCGACGTTTGATGGTAACTGGCCGGGATTATTCACGACGAATGGTTCGAAATCGACGCCGAGGAATCCTGCACCCTGCGTTGGTCCAATGGAGACGACAGCGGGGAGATCGTTTTCCGGGTCGGCAATTTGATGAGCAACGGCAGATCCGAAGCCAGGGTGCTTGACGCTGCCCGAGGGAACGTAGCCGGTGTGCATCTGGTAGGTCGCTCGCTGGTGGTTTCCTTCCTTATTCGTCATGGAGCGAATGAGTGCGACCTCGTTCATCACCCCAGCCATTTTTTCCCAGCCTTCGGCAATCTGAACGCCGGGAATGGCTGTTTGAATGGTTTTGGTTTCGCCACCATTTTCGTGTTTCGGCTTGGGGTCGAATGTTTCGAACTGGCTGGGGCCGCCTTGCATCCAGAGAACAATGAGCGAGCGTCCCTGGCGTCGCAATTCCTCTGCCTGCAACGTGAGTGCGTCACGGAAGCTGAGGACGCCGGTGGCCAAAGCACCAAATGAGAGTGACTTCAGAAGTGAGCGACGGGAAAGTCCACCGCGAGTTACGCTGAGTGTGTCGTGTCGGTACGTGAACATTTTGAATCCTCTTGTAGGTTGAGGTTCTTTCCATGCGAGAAACGCACGGGATTTGGATTCGTTTGGCACTGATGAACTCATCAGCACCGCTCAGGCAGCACAGAAAAACTACCGCTTGCTGATGAACTCGGTTGAGTTGAGCAAACTCCACATAATGTCTTCGAACGCTTCAGATCGATTTCCGAGGTCCGAAATATACTGTTCGTTGATTTTCAATTCTTGATCGGTCGGCTGACGAGTCAGGACGAGTAGGTACAACTCGCTCAGAGCGTCTTCGTTGTTGTCGTACCGCCGCAGAATTTCGCCGAGCCGTGTTCCGGGGCGGGCGGCAATGGCGTTGTTCAACTGTGGCGAGTTCATCATGAACAGGGCTTGTGGCACGTTGCCGAGCAAGTCTTCCTGTGGAGTCGAAGGATCGAATCCAAAGAGTTCGCCGAAGGCAACTTTGGCGGGATCGCGTCCGGCACGCATGGCCATCGCCATTTGACGATTGTCACCAGCCGCGAACCGGCCACCCAGGGGCGACTGTCCTCCGCCAAGAATGTCTTGCACAGCACCGTAGATTTGATCGGACCGCAAACGCGTGGGCGTGGCTGAGGCGAAAACGTCGTCGGGATTCGCAGGGTCGGCGGTACCCATTTTTCGCTGGTAGGTGTTCGTCAATGCGATGGTGCGGAACAGCCATTTGATGTCGTAGTCGTTGGCGGCGAATCCGTCAGCCAGGCATTCGAGAACGGCTTCCATTTGAGCGGTACGCTCAGGTCCCATGTCGTCGATAGGCATGTAGAATCCGCGTCCGAGCATTTCAGCCCAAATCCGATTCACGAATGCCTTGGCGAACCAGGGATTACTCTTCGAGGTGACGTAGTCCGAAAGTGCGTTGCGTCGCTGCGTGTCGGTAGCAGAACGCGGCAGCCGCGGGCCTTTGACATCTTCGAGGAAGAAGACGGGTTGCGTCAGCTTGCCTTGCGACGAGGGATCATTCAGGTCGGGCATGAAGTATTCTGTGCTGCCGCGTCCGGGTTGATCCATGGGCGGACGTGCGGCTTCGAATTCCTTCTTCGAAATCATTTTGTTCTTGTCGGCATCGACTCGGGCGAGGACTTCGTCGAACCGCTCAGCAATTGGACCACGTGCTTCGTCTTTGGTGAGTTGACCGTCACGGTTACGGTCCATGAACTGGAAGACACGTGCGGGATCGAAATCCTGGCCACGTCCGCGACCGGGTTGATCATCCAGAGAGACAACGACCCATGAGGTGGGGTCTTGGGGATCGGAGCGGCGAACGCTGACGCGGGGCAGGTAAGCAGCGAGTTGGTGGAAGTCTTCCCGCTTCCACTGATCGGTAGGATGGTCATGGCAGTTCGCACAACTCATTTGAATGCCCAGGAACACGCGTGAGATTTCAGCGGCGAGTTCCTGCGGTTGGCCAGTGTGGGCGAAAATGAGTCCTGTCTCACCGTCTTCACTGACTGTGCCTGTGGCGGTGAGCAGGTCATGCGTAATTTCATCCCAGGCGCGATTCTCCGCGAATTGATCCTTCAACCAGCGTTCAAATGTTGCCCGTGAAAACGCGGCACGCTGTTCGGTGGCCCGGAGGTAAATGACGTCTTTCCAGTAGCTCGCCCAAATGGCGGCGTAGCCGTCGGTCGCGAGGAGTTGGTCGATTTTCGCCGCACGCTTGGACGCAGAAGGATCGAGCCCGAACAGTGTCGCTTCTTCGGGGGAAGGGATTGTGCCGGCGATGTCCAGGCAGATGCGACGCAGGAAGTCTTCGTCATTCGCGAGTGAAGCAGGTTGGACATTCGCCTGCTGCAGCGCGTCATTGATGAGCGCGTCCACCTCGCGGGCCACTTCTTCCGAAGTCGGACCAGCAAACAGCACGTTTCCGAATAGGAACAAAACACACAGCGAACCGGTCAGCGATTTCAGAATCGACATCTCTCAACCCTTCTGACAGCGAAAATGCGAGGCGATATAGCAATATAACCCGGCAGCCCGCGGCTGGTTTCGCAAAAACTGGCAAAAGATGTGACAATTCGAATCGGCCGACAACCAGCAATTCAGACAAATCGGCTACATCAGCAAGGTCGGATTTGTGCCATGCCCACGTCGCGAAGCAGCGTGGGCATGCGATTCGAATTTGGCTCCGACAGCCGTCCCCACTGTTCTAACAGTTGGGTGAAGCGGACGGTTCGGTCACAACTGGCAATGGTGGCAGTGCCTGTTCCATTACGCCTTTGGCCTTGGGCCAGAGTAGAAGCCCTTCGATGACCATCCAAACCTGGAGTCCCATAATGACTGCTCCAATACTGAAGAGCAGGTAATCACCCTTCCAGAGCCAGCCCTTTGATGGCTCAAACATTTGCCAACTGAGAGCCAGTGCTGGCATGAGGAGCATGAACAGCATGGGGAGAACGACAAAGAAGATTGGCTTATTGCGGCGCCACAGATGGAAGGCAATGACCATGAAGGCCAAGCCGGCCAGCAACTGGTTAATGGCACCAAACAACGGCCACAGAATGAGTCCACCAGATCCCGGACCTTTCGGGCCAGGAATGCAGGCAATGGCGAAAGCCAATCCGACGGCCACGCCGGTTGCAGCATACTTGTTCGTGAGCGGTTTGACGTTCAGTGTCGATCCCAACTCCTGAATGACATAACGCTGCAGACGCGTCGCGGTATCCAGCGTCGTCGCGGCAAAGCAGGCCACCAGCGTGGCCACAATCGCAATCCCCATGGCGAGGGGAATTCCAAGCATGGTCAGGAAGTTGGCTCCGCCATCAACGAAGGCGGCGACACCATCTTTTAGGGGGGCAAAACTGCCTTCAGCGGGGAAGTATCTGGCTCGCCAGGCGGCTTCAGCGACAAGTGGGGAGTTGTCGACTTCTGAGACGACGGGCACCAGGACGCCCGATGCGTCTTTGGAGAACAGCCCCATTCCGAGTCCGGCACAGCAGCAGAGGATCACGAGAACTGCCAGTCCGCCTTCTAACAACATCGATCCATACGCGACGTATTGAGCGTCTGTTTCATTTGCGATTTGCTTGCTGGTCGTCCCGCTACTCACGAGACAGTGAAACCCACTGCATGCACCGCAGGCAATGGTAATGAACAGGAAGGGGAAAATCGGAGGCATGGTGGCCGCCGCTTCCGCGAAGGGGACGTAGGCTGGAGCCGACTTTGCCAGGTCGGCTTTCCCTGTTCCCGCAGCGAGCAGGAGTCCCGAAACCAGCAGCACGAGCGCCACCACCAGTTGATGACTGTTGATGTAATCCCGTGGCTGCAGCAGCACCCACACCGGCAGCACCGATGCCACAAAGCAGTACACCATCAGAATAGCCGTCCATGAAAGGACGGGGTTCATCTCGAATGAACCAATGTAAAACGATGGCAATGTGGGGTGGAAGTAGTACGTGCCAACAGCAATGCCGACGTAGACAATGGCGAGTGCAATAATCGAGGGGAGTGTCAAATCACGCTTCTTTTTGTAACCCCAGTAACCAATGGCGACAGCCAGCGGCATGGAAATCCAGACGGAAACCAGCGACTCGGGGTACCAGCTGAAAACATAGGCAATGACGAGTCCGAAGACTGCGAGAACGACAGTGAGGGCAAAGAACAGAATGAGCAGAAACAGCAGGCGTGCGCGTTTGGAAATGAGTCGACCGGCGATTTCACCGACGGTCTGTCCCCTGTTACGCAGTGAGATAACGAGTGAACCAAAGTCGTGAACCGCTCCGATGAAGATGGAACCGAGCAACACCCACAGCAGTGCTGGCAGCCATCCCCAGAACACGGCAATGGCAGGACCCACAATGGGACCCGTTCCCGCGATGCTGGTGAAGTGATGGCCGAAAATCACTTGTCGGGGGGTGGGGGCATAGTCGACATCGTCCCGCAGCTCTTCTGCTGGGACAACGGCCTTCGGGTCCAGCTCAAAAATCTTCTTGCCCAGCCATCGTCCGTATGTGTGATACGCAACAATGAATCCAAAGAATGAACCAATGGCAACCAGAAGTGTCAGCATGCGAATTCCACGTCGTCAGTAGTGCCGAGCAAGCTCGGGATGTTTCAACAAACCGTTAAGCGTAACAGGAACTGGACGCATGACAACTGGTCAAGCAATGAAGGCGCAGTTTTGAGGAATCGCAAAACGGCAACCAGGGCGATTGCCTGACATCTGCTCAGAACAAATGAACGATTTCAATCCCGCCCCAATGTTTGCTGAGGTAATCCACGGCCACGCGGCGGTGGCAATTTTTGGGAAGGTGTTCGCTGCAAAGCAGGCATCCGTGGTCGATGAGTTCCCGGGGCACAGTCGATTCAATGGCGCGCTTGCTGAAGAGTTCCAGAAACCGGAGTGTTGATGGCCGATTTGGCGTCGTCGTATCCGCCTCTTTGCGACTGCCGCAATCGACTTGAAGTTGCCGAACGACTCGGGAAGAAGAAGCATTACCACCTAATGTGCGCAGGTGGCATTCTGGACGCTTAGAGTGCTTGATAAACATGCCGTCCAAAAACAAAACGTCGCTCCAGTCGAAACTGGAGCGACGTCAATTTGGACGAGTGATGTTGTTTCGTTGGAGGCTACGGGCCGCCAGCGCCATACGGAGACATCGCACCGCGTTTCGACTTGGATTTCGACTTGGACGACTTCCGCAACACATTGCGTTGCCGTGGGCCGCCCATGCCTGGGTATCCCATCATGTCCATGCCGGGATACCCCATACCTTCGCCACCTTCAGCGCCATATGGGTTGTACGGGTCGCCTGCTTCACCACCACCAAGCAGACTGGCCTGCTCCTTCCGCTCCTTGATGTCGGCATAGTACTTCGTCTGCAGATCCAAATAGTCCGCCATGTCCTTCTTCTCTTTGCTGTCAGAGAACCCATCGAAAATGCGAACGCCTTCCGAGGTCATCACCAGAGCTTGTCCCTGCGTCGACGTTTGACCACGTGCTCCTTTAATTCCTTCAACCTTTGTGTCAGGGTCGGAAGAGTGGAAGTCTGCGTCCAGCGGCAGGTCGTCCAGAATACCAACAACAAAGTCTTCTGAATGGAAATCGTATTCTTCCCGTTCATACGACTGTTCGGCCGGTTTAATAACCTCGGTGGTTACTTTATCACCCACCTTTTGACCGAGCCGCAGTTCGAGCTTGCTGTTCATGGTCGTACCGAAAGCATGGTCGTACTGGTACACGTCCCAAGAAGCCGTGGGGAACAGACTGCTGTAACGATGGAATGTCGGAGCTTTCACACTCGCCAGGAAGTATTGGACGTCTGGCTTCACTGTTGCGGGCTCGGTCACGTTACTCCAATCGGTTTCGCGAGTCTTCCCCTGAACAACAGCAGCTTCACCGCCTGCGTCGGCAATTCGACGACCAAAGTTCGGGTTGGGAATAACGAACCGTACTCGGTAGCGGTACGTCTTTCCTGGTGCTACTGAGAAATCCAGATAGCGGAACAGCAGCAGTTCGCCTTCGGCCTTGGCGCGTTCCTGGATCCATTTGCTGAGTCGCTCGCGGCGTTCCTTGTCCTCTTTATCTACCAACTGGTCAAGCAGTTCATTGAGCCGTTGCGGTTCCTGACCCTTGGCGGCTGCACCGCGCGGTGTCCGACCTGGACGAACTCCACCACCTCCCATACCAGGAGGCGTCATGCCCGAACTCTGCATCGCGTAGCTTGAACCGGGGCCTGACATCCCGTAGCTCGAACCTGACATGGCATAGCTGGAATCGTACATCGAATCCATTCCCATGAGGCCGGATGTCACTTCACTTGCGCCAAACTGATGACCAGAGAATCCGCCACGTTGCACGGCAGTTTCTTTGACGGCCTTTCTCTGCTTGAGCGCCTGCTGAATCATGAGTTGATTCAATTCGAGCTCCGTTTCAATTTGCTCAGGACTCAACTCAAACTTTGCAATGGCGGGGTGTGTGGCTTGAGTTTTCCAGGCACCAGAAACACGCATTGGAAGCGGCATGGTAATAACGGGATCGGTGATGACACTGCTCACTGTTTCCGCGTCGAACCCGGCTGTTTCATTCAAAATGTCTTCGGCCACCTGGATATCGACCTTTTCCCATTCTGACCATTGGTCGTCGCCTGGGAGTGCAACTTGTCGCTGGAGCTCGAAATCGATGATGTAGAAGTAGCGTGCCGCTTCGTGGTAGGACACGTTCATTGCTTCGGCAAACTTGCTGATTTGATCACGCACGCGGAACACGGCACGTACAGACACAAACGGATACCCTTTTGCGTCTTTCTTTTGGACTGTCATCCCTGGTCCGCCCATTCCGGGATAACCTGGGTATCCACTTTCTCCACTCAGCAAACTCCCTTCACTTCCTGGGTAGTTCGCGGGGCCTGATGCATACTCGTCAGGACTCATTCCTCCATACGGATCGCCAAATGCGTCAGGTGCGTAGTAGTCACCCATACCTTCTTCCATTCCAGGATAACCCGCAGTCCCTCCCAACGGATTGTTCTTGCGTTTACGGAATTCGTCGGGAAGGTTGGGGTCTTCTTCTTCCATTGGCTCAGCCGCCAAGGCCAGCGTTGGGTCATCCTCGGACTCTTCTTCCGGCGGGAGAATCTCGATAAGCACGCGCCCATCTGAGGCAATCATTTGCTCTGGCGCGTTCTTTTCGATTTCGGTCAGCGGCTTTTTCGGAGCCAGACCATCGGCAAAAATCTGGGTACTGGCCTCGTAGTCACCCGCGTTAATCGAGGCGAACAACTCACCACGAACTGCTGTCGCAGGCCGATTGAGATCGGTCAATTCGTAAAGGGTTTTCTCTTCTTCGGGCCACACAGCCTGCTGGATATTGGTCTTACACTGCGACACCTTCACCAGGATTTCGTGAGGGGTCCCCTTGTAAGCACTCCAGTCTGTGGAAACGAGTCCCCACAGAACGAACAGCATAATAATCCCGAATACCACCTTCTCGGTGTGATTCACTGCGGCTTGCTTGAAATTGAACTTGGCCATGGAAACCTCGCGGTTTGTTTCGTCGAGGACTGACGGGATGTGTATTCACGAAAGGCGGTAACCGCCTGGATTTGTAGACGCTCAGGAACCCGTTGGAGTTCCCGCATTTTCAGTTTCTGGTGTCGATTCTCCAGCAGCGGCTGCCGGGTCGTCAACTGCGGATGGAACAGTCGGATCGAGTGGTGTAGCAGTGGGATCGGCTGGAACGGCAGTTGGATCGGTTGGATCAACCGTTGCCGCCGGGTCTGCAGGATCTCCTGGAGGAGCTTCTCCATCTGGACTTGTGGCATCAGGTGCAACTTCGCCACCTTCGGGCAATGCCGGAAGTGCTTCATCAACAGCAGCGCCCGACTCACCGGCAACCTCCTGAGCCTCAATTTGTGGCTGCTTGTAAATGGTGATGACACCACAAATGTGTACCAATACCAGGTCCGGATGGTTCATCGATGCCTTGGCGAAAGGTGGCAGGTTTGACTGATACTTTGCTTTCAAGTCTGCAGTAAACCTGTTTCCCTGGCTCGCTGCCGTTCCAAATCCCCCCATGCTGTAGGGGTCCCCTTCCAGGCCGGTCGAAAGTGAGGACTCGCCTGGATAGTCGGTCGGCGCACCAGACAATTCGTAGTTTCCAAGTCCCTCATTGCCGCCGGGATAGTCGGCCAGCCCCGGTCCATACATGTTGCTCCCGCCTGGAATTTCCTTTTGGGCGTAGGGGTTGGGCCCCACGTGGAATCGTACAATTTTCACTGGCCAAGGTGAGTTTGCCAATTCGACAACGAAATCGGGCAGCTTCTTCTCCATCATGACAACGGAGAGGTAAAAACCGCGTTCGAGGTAAGGAGCCGTTTCTGACTCAGCGATATACCGCAATTTCGGAACGTTACGCGTCCCCAGGTTGCCCACTCCCAAAGCTGTCGTTTGCGTTGCGGCACCACCCGCTGCTGGAGAGCCAAATTCTTCCGCCGGATTGAATGAAACATCCACCGCCTTGGCAGCCGCCTGACCGCCAAATCCGCTCAGGCCACTTGGCCCGGACAAGTCTCCATAGCCATCTGGCAGGCCGCCCTCCAAATTCATCCCGGTGGTTGCCATCAGAGCATTGCCACCAGCAGCTTTTCCAAAGACTGGAGTACCATCTCCGCCGACAAGTTCGATTTTGTCAATACGCCGAATGATGGCTTCCGTGATGGAGTCTTTCCCTTCGTTCTGCTTCTTAATCGCATCAAAAATCAACTGCGTCAACCACACGTCGATCTGCGCATTCCACATGTCGTTGGAGGTTGGAGCAGTTTGCGGCGGTCCGAGGTCAATTTCAGGTATCCAGCCGCTCAACCAAACCTTCTGTGGGCGATCACCAATTGTTTCCTGCTCGGACTGAGCCATGACTGGCTCAACCGAATCGATCAGTTTCTCGAGGACACGTTCGTATTCCGACGACTTGTAACGCCGACGCGGTTCGGGATCGATGTCGCCCAGAAAAGTCTTAGGCACACGCGGAGCAATCAAAGCGGGCCATATCATGCGCGGTTGCTGATTCTCCCATAGCTTCACCACTTCGACGTCGATTTCGGTCTCAAGCGTGTCATTAATTCCTGAGAGCTTCTTGGCGTAGTCATCGCTGATGTCGCTACCGCCTGGAATACCGCTCTTGACGGAATCCAATGCGCTCTCTCGGCTGGCTGTCTCTTCCTTGATCGCCCCGTTGGCCGAGAAATATCCGTACATCGCCATGGGCAACACCAGAGCGGCGAGAATCCAGAACTTCTGTCGGATGATGGGTTCTAATTTATCCATGGTCACTCTCCATCAAGGGAGGATGTTGAATTCAAATGTCAGTGCAGAAAACAAACGGGAAAAGGGGCACTACGGAGCTGCTGGCGGTGTTGTTGCATCTGCAGCTTCAACTGGGGCTGCCCCCTCCTGGACAGTGGGTTCGTCGGTAACAATGGCTGCCCGCTCTTCTGGCGGGATGTATTGCAGCACAAATTGAATCTTGAACGCGGTTCCTTCATAGACTTTCACGCCTTCGCCGCTCGCCCCGCCTGGTCCACCCGGCCCCATGGGACCTGTTCCCCCAGGATAGCCAGCCCCTGGGTAACCGGCACCGCCTTCGCTGTACCCCTCGGTGCCAGGATATGCCGCTCCTCCCGTTGACAAAGTGCCTGGTCCCATTGGCCCCCCTCCGCCTCCTGCTCCCTTCCCAAGGACACGAGTTGGAGCCGTGACGTTCTTGACGTCCGGACCAATTTTGAGTTGCGGTGCATTGGTTTGCTCAACAATAACTGCATGATGCAGTCCCATTCGACGCAAATCTCGAACCGGAAACGTCGGCTGCTGAATTTGCTGCTGCTGCAAATTCTTCAGGAACGTGTTCTTGACGAAAATGACCCCGGCATTGAACGGTTCATCAGGGTTGTCGTAATAGTGCTTACCACCGATGGTGAAGACGTAACCCGGTCCCGTAGGAGGGGTTTCTCGCTCGTCTTCCGCGAAGTACTCTTGTTGTCCTTCAGGAATCTTCGCGTGCCACGTGCTCACGTCGGCCAGTCGTTCTGAAGAAAACTCCGTAATTGTAATGAGAGGTTTCAGGTTGATTTCTTCAGGAAGTTCCTGACCTTCTGGCATACGCGGCAGGCAATCGGCCACTGCGGAATAAACCTCCAGCCAGTGCACATCACGTCGATCTGAAATCAAATTCTTGAGTTTCTCCTCGGCGGCTCCATGCCGAGTCACTTGCGTACTGTAAGCCGATTTCAGCGCGGTGTACTGACCGTTAACCTCACCAGCCTTCTGTTCGGCATCAGCGAACTCCGGGGTATGCACCACGCCGTTTGTGTAGGCATTACCGACGGTCGACAGCATGTACCCAGCTAACAAACTGGCGGCGGCGGCGACAGCCCATGGCTTCTTCCGCTTGATAATCCGTGCCGTTGAAATCTCGGGCGGCAGCAGAGTGGTTTTAATGCGGCTCAGCTTCAATGCCTGCAATGACAGTCCGTATGGGACTGCAAAGCTCAGAATGTTGTCTGAGAAGAGCGGTGCATTGACCACGGAATCGCCAGCAAGCGAACGGAAGGAATCGGGCCGATCGACTTCATACTGAAGGTTCTGCTGCAGGAATTTCTGCAGACCAGCAAGCTTGAAACCATTCCCCAGACCAACAACTTTGGCGATACGAGCGGACCGCTTCACGCTGGAGAAATAGCCGACCGACCGCTGAATTTCTGAAACGTAGTCGTTAAAGACAGGTCGCAATGCCTGGAAGACGGCACGGGGATCGGGCGATTTGGTGGCGTTGCACTTCAGGTGTTCCGCCTTCGCGAAACTGAGCTTCATTTCTTTCGTCAGTGCGCGTGTGAAGTGGTTTCCGCCAATCGGAACGTTTCGAATCCACACGCTGTAGCCGTTGGTGACGATGAGGGTGGTGTTGTCGCATCCCATGTCGAGGATGATGTAATAGTCCTCGCCGGCCTCACCTTCCGTGTCACGCCGAATGCCGAGTTCGTCGAACGACAGCATGTTGTACAAGGCGAGCGGAGCAACCTGAATGAGCTCCACTTCGACCTTTGCGTCATTGTATGGCCGCATTTGCTGGGCGATTTGGTCTTTCTTCATGGCGAAGAGACCAACTTCCGCGTCGAGCAGGAAGCCGCTTTGCTCGGCACCAGCACCCAGCGGCTGGTAATCCCAAATGACGTCATCGAGGTCGAACGGGATTTGCTGTTTCGCTTCGTACTTCACAATTTCGTGAAGCTTACCGACTTCCACAGGAGGAAGCTGAATAAAGCGGGCCAACGCCGACTGACCGGGAACACTAATGCCAACCAGGTCGCCCTTGAGGTTGTTCCGCCCCAGGAAGGTTTCCATCGCCTGAGGAACAATTTCCTCGGGAATGGCGTCGGGCTGACTAAGAATCTTGGGGAATGGAACGTAGTCGAACGCTTCCGCGACCACCTGTCCTGCGGACTCGATGTAGCGAACCTTGATGGCCTTCAACGCAGATTGACCAATGTCAATCCCCCACGCTGCTCGTGACTCTGCCATGTTCAATTACCTTCGATGTGACTGAAATTCTCGAATGACAACCAATTCCAACCTCTGGGAGGAACTCCCGATAGAATGAGGGAAACTGGCGGAAACCATTCAAATGTCCTGAAGTGCCGAAGTGTCCGAAGTTTACGCCGAAAACCGGATCAACGCAAAGCAGAAAGGGTACATACCCTCCCCTTCGTGGGAGGTACAACCCCTCGTTCCGTAACACTCGGCACACCGAAGCAGGACCAATGAGTCGTTCCAACAGTCTGACGAGGGTCGATTCCAGAAAGTTCCCAAAGAGTTACCGAAATGTTTGCAACCCGAAGCACTGGCAAGTTGACGCGAGGACGTAAAGCCGTTGCAATCCTCCCTTTTCGCACGGCACACCCCCAATTGAATCATGACTGAAATCATCCACGGCGACCTGTACGACTTCCCCAAGTACTACGATTTGCTCTTCGGATCGGACTGGAAAGCAGAGTACGACTTCCTGCTCGCCTGCTTTGATCGCTACGCCAAATGCAAGGTCAAACGAGTTTTTGAACCGGCATGCGGCACCGGACGGCTGCTCATCAAGCTGGCTCAGAAGGCCGGACTCGAAGTTTCCGGCAACGATTTGAACGAAAAAGCGGTCGCTTTTTGCAACGCACGTTTCCAGAAGGCGAAGCTTGCTGACCGGGTTGAAGTGGGCGACATGTCCAACTTCACCGTCAAAAAGAAGTTTCACGCGTCCTTTAACACCATCAACTCCTTCCGCCATTTGTCGACGGAACGCCAGGCGGTCGGTCACCTGAAGTGCATGGCAGAGGGACTGACCAAAGGCGGCCTCTACATCCTGGGAATTCACCTCACGCCAACTGTAGGTGATCGGATGGAATCAGAGTCATGGGTGGCGCGTCGCGGGAATTTGCAGGTCAACTCTGTGATGTGGTCCAAAGAGTTGGATCTGAAGAAGCGGAATGAGCACCTGGGACTGACCATCGACGTCTACACGCCGACGAATCACATCCAGCTGCACGACACAATGGATTACCGGACGTACACGGCCAAGCAAATGAAAAGCCTGCTGGCCAAAGTGCCGGAATTTGAAGTCGTCGCGTTGCATGACTTCCGCTACGAAATGGACGACATCATCGAAATCGAACCCAACACGGAAGACGTCGTGTTTGTCTTGCGAAAGCGGTAGGAGGCGGCTAAACGTCACCATTCCAGTTCGGCGGGGGCAACCTTGGTGTCGTTCGTCTGGACGTCCACAATTTGGCCGTCTCGCAGCGAAATCACGCGGTCGGCCATTTTTGCGATGGTGACGTTGTGCGTAATCACCACCGTTGTCGTCCCGAGTTCCCGGTTGATTCGTTCAATGGCTTCCAGTACGAGAATGCCCGTGCGGACGTCGAGTGCTCCGGTTGGTTCATCGCACAGGAGCACCTCCGGTCGCTTCGCCACCGCCCGGGCAATGGCCACCCGTTGTTGTTCGCCGCCGGAAAGTTGTGACGGGAAGTGCGAGACGCGTTCCTTCAGGCCCACGAGCGCCAACGCTTCGTTGGGCGGCATGGGATCGCGTGAGATGTCTGTCACAAGGGCGACATTTTCGCTGGCTGTCAGCGAGGGAATGAGATTGTAGAACTGAAACACAAAACCGACGTGATTGCGTCGGTACCGCGTCAGTACGGTGTCACCGCCAGCCGTGATTTCCTCGTCGAGATAGTGCACAGTTCCCGACGTGGGGGTATCGAGCCCCCCCAGGATGTTCAATAGCGTCGACTTTCCACTACCCGACGGGCCGAGCAACACCACAAACTCGCCGGCATACAGGTCGAGGTCCACGCCGCGCAAGGCACGTACTTCGACTTCGCCGGTCCGGTACACCTTCTCAATACCACGTGCGGAAAACACCACACTTGGCTGTTCGCTGGCGACGCTGGGCTGGGCGTTGTCCATTGAATTGGTTCGGCTCTGGCAAGGTCGTCCTCTGCGGCTTTATCCGTTGAGGCTCTGCCGTGCCTCCTGCACCATGTTTGCGACCTGCGCGACCACTGTGTCGAGCGGTACATTCTGTGGCTCGGCGTCGTTACGCCACTTGACTTCTGCCACACCTTCTTTGAGTCCCCGGCCACCGACCACAATACGGAGCGGAATTCCAATGAGCTCAATATCTTTGAACTTGAATCCCGGACGCACGTCGCGGTCGTCCAGAATGACATCCACGCCAGCGGCCTGCAGCTCTGCGTAAATCTTCTCGGCGGCAGCCGTGACCTCTTCGTCTTTCGCGTTGAGTGGAGCAACCACCACTTCATAAGGCGCAACGGTAATGGGCCAGTTCAGACCGTTTTCATCATGCCGCGTTTCCGCCAGTGCCGCGAGTACGCGTGTGACGCCAATTCCGTAGCAGCCCATGATAATGGCGTGTCGCTGCTCCGACTCGTCCAGGAACCGTGCATCCAGTGATTCGCTGTACTTGGTTCCCAGTTTGAAAACGTGGCCTACTTCAATTCCGTGGACTGCGTTGAGCGTCCCTTCGCAGCGCGGGCAGGGATCAGCATCTGCGGCATCGCGGAGGTCAAATGTCGTGTCGAGCTGATAGTCGCGTCCTACGTTGACACCCGTCAGGTGGGCATCAGCAACGTTGGCTCCCGTCACCGCGTTACTGATGAGAGGAATGTCATGATCAGCAATGACGCGACACTTAATTCCTACTGGTCCAGCAAACCCAACGGGAGCCCCAGTGACTTCTTCAATGACCTGTGGCGACGCCAATTCCAGAGACGTGACACCCAATGCACGTCGAATTTTCCCCTCGTTTGCCTCATGGTCACCACGCACCAGAACTGCGACGGGAGTACCATCAGCCACGTAGATAAGGGTTTTGATGAACTGTGTCGCAGGCAGTTTCAGCATTTTCGAGACTTGCTCAATGCTGCCGGCGTTCGGCGTGGAAACCTGTTCCATCGCTGCTGCATCGGACGACGTCGCGATGCTCGGCGTCTTGCGTCCCGTTTCCGCGCGTTCGAGGTTTGCGGCATAACCACATCCGCCGCAGCGAACAATGGTGTCTTCCCCGTTTCCAGCAGGTGCCATGAATTCGTGTGAAGCATCACCGCCAATAGGACCACTCTCCGCCTCAACGGGAATATACTCCAGGCCACAGCGAGTGAAAATTCGGCAGTACGCCGCGTACATGGCGTCGTAGGCGGCGTTCAAATCTTCGACCGAAGCACCAAAGCTGTAGGCATCCTTCATCAGGAATTCACTAGTCCGCAGCACGCCGAAACGGGGCCGTTCCTCGTTCCGAAACTTCGTCTGAATCTGGTAGACGGTCAGCGGCAGTTGGCGATAGCTGTTAATGTGCTTCGCCATCAGGTCAGTGACGACTTCTTCGTGCGTTGGCCCCAGTGCCATGTGCACTTTGTGGTCACGCCGGGTAATTTCAAAGTCGATGAGCACGTTGCCAAACGCTTCCTTGCGACCTGTACGATGAAACAGTTCAATCGGCTGAATGGCCGGCATGAACATTTCCAGGGCTCCGGCCTTGTCCATTTCTTCCCGGACAATTTGCTCGATTTTGCGGAGCGAACGGTAACCGATGGGCAAATACGTGTACGCACCGGCCATGAGCTGGCGAATCATACCTGCCCGGAGCATGAGCTGATGGCTCGGAACCTCAGCGTCGGAAGGAGTTTCTTTCAGAGTGGGGATGAATGCTTTTGACCAGCGCATGGTGACTGCTTTACAAGAAAAAACGTAAGCCGAAACGGATGCACCGCCTCAGCCTCTAAACCAATTGGCCCGCATGGTATCGGGAACACGAATTTGTTGAAACTCATGCTACGCCCATTGAGCATTCTCGTCGTCGCCGCGTGAGGACTCGCAACGAAATCGACTCGGCAGAATGACTCGAAGCCTGCAAGGCAACAAAAACGAGCCTCAGGCTTGCGTACCTGCAGTTCTTTCCAGCCAGACGTCGAAGCCTTTGCTGTCGGGCATACCGCTGCCGTGTGTGTCTGACGCCATGAGTCGGCAGGAGAGATCACCGTAACTCACAAACAGCATGCCGGGCGGAAGTTCGTCCCCTTTGGAGGCTCGAATGGGCGTCGAAATTTCGCCAACGTGGTTCCAAATGCGCACGACCTCACCTTCCTGGATGGCAAGACGCTGCATGTCTTCGGGAGCCATTTGCACGAAGCCGGTCTCGTCCACATATTCGTCGGAATACTTCCCCTCATTCAGGGCAGTTCCCTGTCTGCTGGTTCTTCCAGGGATGAAGATGAACTGTTCGGGCATGGGGGAGAATCCGAGTTGGCAGTGGCTGGCTCAGACTGCGTACTGCGGTGAATACATTACCGAAATTCGTGGGACAAAGATGGGGCAACGTCGGAGGCAATCAGTCGCCGTGGTCGACGATTTTCACAACCTCGACGGTCATGGAACCTCTTGGGAGTGCGATTTCCACTTTGTCGCCGACTTTCTTGTTGAGCAAGCTTTGAGCAATGGGACTGGTGGTCAGAATTTTCATGACGGGGCCGTCGTAGTCTTCTTCACCGGGGCCAACGAACTCGTAGGACTCCTCTTCGTCCATGTCGAGGTCCTTAATGGTCACCGTCGAGCCGAATGTGACGACACCCCTGGGCATGTCGGACTTGTCAACAATTGTGCAGTTGGCGAGCAGCGACTTGAGCTGGTTGATTTTCGCCTGCACCCGGCCTTGTTCGTCGCGCTGTCCGTGGTACTCGGCGTTTTCCTTCAAATCGCCTTCGGCGCGTGCTTCGGCAATACGCTGGGCGATTTCCGGCATGACGACATCTTCAAGATGGGCAATTTCGGCCCGCTTCTTGTCGTACGATTCGCGAGTAATTGGCTGACGTTCCATCTCTTTTACTTCCAAACTGTTGGGCGACCAGCCCCGTTATTTCAATTGACTTTTTGTCTCTTATCGTTCGACGGCGAGCAAGTCCAAAAAAGTAAGGACGGCTCTGCGAAGGAAAGCCGCTCACCGGAATCGTTCCGGCCCAAATTGCAATTCCAGCCCACTCTACAAATCCCAGAGCCTCGGGCCAAGGGATGATTCTAACAGGCTTGGCCTCATCGTCTACGGAACACGTACTTCCGCGCCGGCGGGTTCGACATTTGGGGGAGAATCGGCAGGACTCTCAGCCCTCAGTTCCGTATCTGTGACTTCGGCCGGAATGACGACGACTTGAATGTCGTCCAGTTCGACACGACCTCGGGCGAGCAACTCAAGCTGGAGACGTAGTTCTGAGTCGGCACCGATGTGCCGTACCAATTGAAAACGGGTCCACTTAGGGATGGCTTCCGTCCAGCGCAAGGCAGCGGACTCGCCATAGACGGTGTCGAAGAGATTGAAACCGCCGGCCTGGGCGTCGAGTCGCTGGGGAATCCGAATTTGTCCGCTGATGACCACAATGTCATTCTCGTAAACCTGCATGACGGGCGAATCGATCCGGGCAGGTTCTGGAAGAACGGCGCGACGCTGTTCGTTCTGGCCAGCATATGGGATATCCAGGACGAGACCCATATGCCCTACGACTCCAATGGGATCGAGTGCGATGCGCGGAATCGAACCGACTGGTGCTTCCGTACTGGTTCGATTTTCCCACCCTGATCGCACAAACGCCTGTTCGTCTTCAAAACTTCCGGAAGAAAGCAGATTGGTCGAGACGGATGAACGTCGTCCAATGTCGGCGAGTAGTCTCCAATGGGCCGGAAGGGTCGAGAAGCAAATGGTGTAGGGAGAGGCCACAGGGCTCGTTGAGTCTTTGACGGCGTTTTCCCAGTGCTGCCGCTGCAGCAGGCGGACATATTGCAACGCCCGTTCGCAATCGACGCGGACGGCGTCGTAGTTTCCTTTGTCGAATTCCTTCCTGGCACGAGCCAGCAATGCTTCGGCACTGGTCAGGCGTCGCTCAGAGTAATTCACTTCGGGAGCGCCCAGCCGGGCGAGTTCTGCGTCGACTCTGCGTGTTCGGTCCGTCTTGGATGCGGTCATTTCGATCCAGGAGCGTGCCGCCTCGGCTCGGTACTTTCGCGCGCGATCACGAATTTCATCCAATGCGTCGCGACTATGCGTTGCCACAATGACGGAGAACTGGCTCATTTCTTCCAAATGAACCTCCATGCCGCCTGCGACTGGAGTCAGCTTGATTTGCGAATTGATGCCTGTCGTCGTCACTTCCCAGGCGGCATTCGTTCCAGGCGGCATAAGGAAGCGGACATCTTTCAACACTTGTGGCCCGGGAACGAATTGCGCGTCCTCCTCCAGCCACAATGGCAACACGAGAAAGCCCGCATCGCTCTGCAACAGGAATGCGGAAAGTCCGCTCGCCTGATTCGCAGGATTCACGACTTCGCCATTTGGAAGCAGGACACTGTCCCAACGACTGGAGAAGGGATTGTTGCCCCCCAGCGAGCTTTGGAATTCTGGAGTTTGATCATCGCGGTCGCCAACCTGCACTGCCAGTTTGCGAACCACACGGCTGTTGGCCAGGAACTCTTCGAGCATGCGAATTTCGATGCAGGCCAGCCGAATGGCGTGCTCCCGTTCGTTCAGCCCCGGAATATCTTCGGAAAGCGGATACTGTTTCCAGAATCCAATTCCACGGTAGCCAGCCCCAATGGCTGCCGTCGTCTGCATGAGGATTTGTTCCGGCTCAAGTGCCGGAAACGGAGCGTTCGCCGGACGGGAGTCAATCGTTTCGCTCGACGGCTCGGTGTTTACAAAGGCAAATGTCGCTTTGCCGGGCAGGGCCAGCGCTCTGTTCCGCTGGGCCAACTGCAGCGCTTCCTGTGGAGAAATCGACGTTTGCACAGGAATTCGCGTGCTGGCCAACAAGTCGGTTGTGCGATGAAAAGCCCGCTGATTGGAGAGGACTTCGCCCATGAGCGGTCGACGGAAACGTCGGTCGGCCTGATGAATTTGTTCCGCCCAGGCTTCGACGAATTCAATATCTTCAGGCGGAATGCGTGCTCCCAGCATCCAGGCCCAAATGGGTGTCGTCGTGTCTGAGAATCCGGGAATGGATGATATTCCGGTCAGAAGTTCGTCTCGTGGAGGATGTGCCGGAACGGCAATTCCGCCCAAATGATATTCATGTAATTGGGCCAGGAGTTTTTGATCGTGGTAGTCTGGGACCCAGACCATGTTGATTCCCAACGTCGCCAACTGTTCGACCTCTTCGCCATGATAAATCGAGAACAGCGGAAAGAAGGGACGACCATCTTTGGTAATGCGATCACCAACCTGCAGCTTGACCGGTGGGATGACTGGCTCTGAATTGGCAACCGGCATCACGTCCGCCACAGAGTCGCGCGGGGCCACAATGGGCCCCAGTTCCAAATCGTCAATCAGGATTCCCGACTCTTTGTCCGGGATGTCGAAGGTCAGAATGGCCCGTTGAACAATCATGTCGCGTGTGTCGATTTCGAAGGCCTCAACGCCATTGGAAAGCTCGGCCTGCGCGCGGTTCAGTCGCCGTTCCATGTCCTTGTCCGACAAATGGCAAGTCAACTGCTGCCACTCGGACGACGCCGTGTAATGCTCGCCGAACATGCTGAGGACAAGGTATTTACCCGTTCGTGGATCGACCTGATGCGGGAATAAGATTTCAACTCCCACTCGCAGGTTCGGACAATTTGACCGGACCCAGATGGTCAGCTTGAGTTCATCAAACACACGAGCCGGGGGAACGTCATGGAGGATGCGTGCATCGGTAATGACATTCGCTGAACGGAAGCCGAGTTGTTCACACTGTTCGCCGCTGACGGAATCGGTTGCCGTGCGCGAGTGCTGATACAGGAGCTGACGAGAGGCATCTTCAGTCACCCAGGAGGTCTCGGACGCCTCGAACTGATGGCGCAGCCGAACCGGTTCCTCCGCCACTGCTGCATGCATCAGCAGGACGCTTGAAACGACGGACATGATGCCAAATCTCAACAAACTCTCTTTTTCCTCAAATTGCGCCACATTGCACAATCGTTACATCCGCATATGTTTTTGAATGTAAGTTGTTTCCGCTCAAACTTTCGCTCAAGCCGCTTGCATCAACATGTGGCGGTTTGGCAACATCACATTAAGGTAGATTCATTCTTCATTGATATGTTCCTCACACCGTCTGTCGTCCCATGAAACAGCCACTTCGTTTTCCCGACAGTGCCACCGATGACATCCCGCGAGAAATCCAGGAACTGGGGCGGCTCATTTCTGAGTTGGACGGGCCACAATCGCGCGAGCTGCAGGACTCATTCCGGCACGTGGTCGAATGCGTTCAACGCCGCCGCCGGATTCTCAATTTGGTGCAGGAAGCGCTTTCGCAGCTTCGTCTCGACATTAAGTACCTCATGTTTGATTTGGAAATTACCCGAGAAGAAAACGCCAGTTTGCGTGCTCAACTCGATGAAACAGATCGGGATGACTTTGGCTCATCTTGGTGAGGGAAGTGCGGGAGCAGTGAGTTGGGCGGGTTGACTCGGCTGCGTGCTTTGATTCCATCCCTCGACCATGAGTGGGACGCGAAGTACGGGGAAGTCGGCATCGTCGGTGTTCAATACGACATAAGCGATTTGGCGGTTGACGGGGACGTCTCCGGCGACATTCACGCTCACCGCCGACTCCCAAAACCCGTCCTTGGACTTGCGGCGGTCGTTAATCTGCAGTTCCACCCCCTCGAGCGGCTGTGACAATTCGGCGGACAGAATCTTCAAGTCTCCGCCGCGTGCGTCGGTGACGATGATGTCCCGGGAATCCGCGGTGCCAGACAACTGGTAGAACAAAAGCTGCGAAGGTTCGACCAGCACCTTCTGCTCAGGAATGTCCAGTTTGAAGCGGAGCGTTTCGGTTCGGCGAGTGCCGTCGTCATAGGTGACTTCGACGCTGTACTGGTGATTCCCCGGCGCTTCTGTTGCAGTCGCAACCGCTACATAAATCTCCCCGCGTGTGCCCGGTCGAATGACTTGCGGAGTAATGTCCTTGTGGCGTTCATCGATTAGACGAGGCTGCAGGCAACCACAGCTCGGCTTGATTTCGACAAAGCGAACGGGCTTGTCGCCGCGATTTTCGAATCCGAAATGAAACTCAATTTTCGCCTGGGCTTCCACCTTGCCACGGTTCACATAGAACTGATCAAACGCAAACGAGCTGACGGTTGCTGGTTCAAATGACCGCCCAGCCGGTGCACGGCTCGACAGGAACAGCGCCGCAACCGCCGGCGCAAGTCCTAACAGGCAAACAATTAGTGCCGAATTACGGCTCTGAAATGCGGTGTGGGGTTCGTCCATCAGCACGCAATCCTTTGCTGGAGACCAAACAGTGGACGGCAAATCTCCTATTTACCAACCCTCTTTTATCACAGGCCAATTGTTGGGAACAAGATACGGTTGGGCAGCGTCTGGAAATCTCAAGCGAGTCGTTCTTGCGTGACGATCAAGAATAACGTACATTCTAGTCGTAGTGTCTACGCCGTGCCCGGTCGCACGAACGTGAAAACGCCTCAGCAATTGCCGCAGGTGACCAATGTCGAACTTCCCCAATTCCCAGAAGTTGTTGCAGTGGGTTCAGAGCCGCTTGTATATGGACCGACTGGTGCAGCGGTGTTTCTGGTTCACCATGGTGCTGGCGGGAATGTATCTCGCGGGCCTGCTTGGCGGTCGTCTCACTGGCCTGTGGGGGATGTGGTTTGAACCTTGGACCGTTGCACTCGTTCCGGGGCTTGGGGTCATCGGGGCGTTGCTGGTTTCGACACGGCCGACTCTTGGTGAAGCAGCACATGCCGTTGACGTTCAGCAGTCCACAAAAGATTTGTATTTGACGCTGACCATGCTCGATGACTCACCGGGAGAGTACAAACCGCTGGTTGGTCGCGAAGCAGAAGGTCGCGCCCCTCGAATTATTCCCAAGAACGTTGTGCCACTTCAGTGGGAACGTCAGGGACTCATTTCGTTTGCAGCCGCACTGGTTCTCGTGCTCGGCGTCGTGTTCATCCCCACGCTCGATCCGTTCGGCAAAGTGGCGGAAGCGAACCAGTTGAACGATCAACGCAAGTTGCTGGAAGACGACAAGAAAATCAACGAGTTGCGTAAAGCTCAACTCGCGCAAAAAGACACGGAAGCGGACAACTCGGACGAAGTGCAGCAGGCACTTGAAGCGCTCAAGCTCGGCCTGTCAAAAATGAAGAAGGGCGACCGCAAAGCGAATGCCGATCGAATCAAGGAGCATCAGGAAGAGCTCACGACGATTTACAAAGACCGCATGAACTCGTCCGAGATGAAAAAGCTCGGCTCGAGCGAATTGTGGGCCGACCAAAAGCTCGGTGCCACGGGCGACCAGGACATGTTCCGCAAAATGACCAAGGAACTGCAGCAGGGATCCACCGAGACCATGCAGCATCAAATGGAAGAATTGAAGGACAAACTGGAACGCCTGGCGAAAACTTCCGATCCCGTTGAGAAGTCGAAGCTCGAACGTGAGGTTCAGAAACAAATACAGGAACTCTCCGACTTCGCCGGCAACAAGGCTGGCTCCCAAGCTTTGCAGGCCGCACTGGAGCGAGCACAGTCGGCTATGGACTCCATGAAACAGGAAGGCCTTTCGAAGGAAGCCATGGAAGCCTTGAAGGAGTCGCTCGATGTCGCTCAACAGGAAGCACAGTTGCTGGCTCAGGCTGCCCGCGACATGAAATCGCTCGATGAAGCACTGGGGCTCATTAGTCAGGCGAAGAGTTTGAATGCCGATGACCAACTCGACGGCGAAATGATGGCTGGCAACATGACGCTCGAAGATTACGAAGAGATGTACGCTCAACTCATGGGCATGCAGTCCGGCCAGGGTGGCGAAGGAGACGGTGAAGGAACCGGTGGTCGCGGTATGGGTGAAGGGGGCAACGTCCCAGAAGATGATGACGCCAAGACCGATTTCGTCGACGAGCAATCGAAGTCGCAAATCCAACAGGGAAAAATCCTGCTGTCACTGAAGACCAAAGGCCTGTCAGACTCGGGTGACGTCAAGGACGAAGAATACGTGAAGGTTCTGGGCGACCTGAAGCAGAACATCGAACAAGTCATCGAGCAGGAGCAAATCCCGCCGGGATACACCGAAGGGATCAAAAAGTACTTCGACACGCTCGAAAGCAAAGGGGAATAGCGTTTTCCCGCAAGACTTGGCGGATTGGCATTCTCCTTCTAAAGTCGGTGGCAGATTCTCTTTTTGCACAATCTGTCGAGCTGTACCAAGTCCATGAAATCCCCGCCGCGAGTTGAGTGTTTTCAGTCAATCATCGCGGTGGTTGCAATTGCGGTTGGCGTTTTGCTGTCACTGGTGACGTGCATTGGCTGGCTGTTCCCGGTTGAAGTTTTCCAGCACTGGGCCGTTGGTCAAGCACCGCGAAATGATCTATTCGCTCAGTTCGAGTTCGCTGGTCGCGGCGAAGCAATCTGGTGGTTGTGCTGCTTTCTCGCGCCGTTGGGAGTTGTGGCCAGTGCGGTCCTGTTTGCAAAACGAGCTGCTGTCGCCCCGGTAATTGTTGGGGCAATCGACGAAATCTTCTCGCTTACCTCCGGACGGCTTGCAATAGTCCGCCGATTGGCAATCCTGGCCGCGATATTGGTCGGAGTGGTGCATCTAGCGGGCGGCGTCTGGCAACGTGTAAAAGACTGGCCATATTACCGACTGAGCAGTGGTGAAACGGTCTTGCCGAATATCAGTGAATCGAATCGCGAAGTCATCCGCTACCTGCAACAGACGACCCCAGAAGATTCCACAATTTTCATTGCGAGCGATCAGAAACTATACTTCCTCTCGTACTACTTGTGGCCGCGAAAAGTTGTGCACCGGATGCACCCTGAAGCAGAGCACCTCATTCCCCGTGCGAATCAGGCCCGTCAACTTGCGGCCTATCGATTGAATGAACTTCCCCAGGATGTTGTATTGCGGGGCCAACCGGACTTCATTGTCGAATACTTTGAGGGGCCCGAATTCGTCGAGCCCGAGCGACACGCCGAAGACACTCGCTGGCTCCGCTTCACTCGCGAAGTTCATCGCGACTCCAACTACACGCCTCCCTACCTGTTCACGTTAACACCCGCGAAGGAATGGAAGCCACGATGAGTCATTTTCTGAGAATGGCCATCGGAGCAATTGGTTTTGTTGCCCTGGGCCGTTGCCTGACATTACTGCTCGGAATGAAACGGGACGACACCGAGTCCTGGGGCGTCAGCGTCGTCTTAGGGATTCTGGCAACGAGTTGGGGACTATTTCTTTACTCGCTCGCTGGCGGACAACTTGGCGGCGCCGTCAGCTGGCTGGTGACCGCCTTCAGTATTGTGGGCGTGGCGTTCTATTACGTGCGGCAATATGGTAGCCGTTCCAAAGAGGTTTCATCCAAGCCGGATGTCCCTTCCCGTCTCGCTTTGGTCTGCAACTGGTTCATTGCATTCTTAATTGTCGCGGCCCTTGTGCAGACGCTCCTGACGCCGCAGCGGTTCTGGGATGAACGGGCCATTTTTGCCATCAAAGCCAAGGTGCTGTGGACTGAAGGAACCATTCACAGTCCAGTTCTCCAAGATCGCGACTTTGTACAGTATCACCCCAAGTATCCGCTGCTCATTCCGCTCGCGGAACAGCATGTATACGCGCTCATGGGGGGTGTCCACGATCGCTGGTCCAAAGTCATTTTCCCCTTGATGTACGCAGGTCTCGTCCTGGCGTTCTCAGGAGTGCTGGGAGGTCATTTTGGCCGCGGCTGGGGAGCACTCAGCGGATTGCTGCTCGGGCTTACTCCAGTCCTGATGCCGTATGAGTATGGCTTCCTCAGTGGACAGGCCGACGCTCCCATGGGCTGCTTTCATGGATTGGCGGTTCTCTACCTGTGGGATGTGCTGACCTTCAAACCCGAGAGCCAATTGCGTAGTGCGCTGCTGGCGGGATTGTTCGCTGCCTCTGCGATTTTCACCAAGGATGAAGGAATTGCCTTCCTCATGGTCCACTGCTCCGCCTTGGGATTGTCCGTCGTGTTGGGCCGCTCACCATCATCGCCGCTCGGATTAATGGCTCGGCTCCAATTACTGACAAAGCCCGCCGCGTTGTTCCTTGGAACAGTCGTGCTGCTGGCCGGAGCATGGTTATTGCATCGAAGCACATTGCCCGATACGACCGAAATGAGTTACTTCGGCAGAGTGTCCCTCAGTCTGCTCGTTGAACGTCTCCCCACGCTCGGATGGTCCATCCCGCACTTGCTCAGCCGCATGCTTTGGGAATGGCGTACCTGGGGCATTCAGTGGTGGCTCGTCCTGGCAGCACTCGTTACGGACGTCCGCAAGTGCCTGCAAATCCCGCAGCAGTTTCTCCTGTGGAACCTGCTCGGAACACTCGCCGCACTCCTCGTCGCCGGCATGGTGGCTCCCGCCGAACTCGAAGAACACCTCGGCGGCTCCACGCACCGCTACCTCATGCAACTCATCCCCGTCGGCCTGCTGTTTGTCGCTTCGCAATGGGGAACAGCGACTGCCGGCAGCGATGGCACTGGCGATCGGACAATGACCTAGCCCGTCCATTGGTCCGCTTTAACTGCGCTATCAGCGCGATTCCGCACCGCATGAATAGCACCCATGACCAATCAAAAGTCATTCCCCGAGAACATGGCTCGGGGAATGGCTCGGAACTTATTTCTGCTCGGCCGTTCACTACTGCTTGAACGCCGGATCATCTGGGTTGCCGCCCGAGAGCAGGTAGGCCACGAGGTCGAGGATTTGCTCTTTGTTGACCGTGTTCAGCAGGCCGCGGGGCATGATGGACACAGTCGAGACGGCGCGGTCGTCGATGGATTGCTTCGGAATTTGCACTTCCTGAGGCGGGCTGCCGGAGAGCAGAGTCAGCGTTTGGTCATCCTCGGCGGCAATCACACCGGTGCGGGTTCGTCCGTCTTCCAGGGCGACAATGACCTGTCGGTACTTCTCGTCGATGTTCCGTGAGGAATCGAGGATTTCACGCAGCACGGCGCCAGCATCTTGCTTGTACTTTTTCACGGTGGCATCGATGTTCGGACCGACCGCCTGTCCTCCGCCTGCCGTAGCAACTGCATCGCTCAGCTTGTGGCACTGGGCACAGCCCAGTGTCTTGAACAGCTGTTGGCCGGAGGCAAAGCTGCGTCCCTGGCTGACGCGTTTGAGGTCGTCGCTGAAGTCCTCGAATTTCCATTCGGTGACTTGGATTTTCTCTTGAGGATTGTTGGCCAGGAACGTCTTCAGGTCGTTCGTGACGAACAACATGCCACGCATGAGACGGTGGTGACCAGGGAATGAGCAAATATAAGGATAGGCTCCTTCCTTTGTGGGTGCCGTGAACTCGATGTCGATTTCCTGGCCGAAATCGGCCAGCGGGCTGTGCCACAAGATATCTGGAGAGTCGGGGACAAAGCCGACGTCGAACCCTCGGGCTCCGAGGTTAATCGCCATGAGGCCCACTTCGTCGGCCTTGCCGGGATTCACAAGCATAATGTTGTGCGGCATGAAGTCGTAATTCCCGAAGGTGATTTTTACCTTCTTGCCGGGCTTTACGGTGAGTTCCTGCACGTCATAACGCATTTTTTCAGGCACTGTTGCGATGCGGATTGTGGTCAGCTCGGGAGTATCACTGAGAATTCCCGACTTCTGAGACGAAGCAAACACGTGTTCGGCAATGACACCACCTCGGAGCGTCTTCTCAACGTTCTTCCAGAAGTGTTGAACAGTGCGTGCCGCGTTTCGTGCATGAAGTTCTGGCGAGTTGAGAACCGTGTCCAGCAGCGCGAAATCGCGAACATTATGCTGCTGATGCAACCAGAGCGCTTCCACGAAATGGTGGGCGTCCTCCTTGCTCTTCGGATCGAACTGCGTCAGCCATTTCTTGGTGGCAGCAATGACTTCTTGCGAGTCGCGTTCACTCAGCTCAATCCGCGTGCGATGACGAATTCCATCGACGGGAGACTTCAAGTTTTCCAGCAGCGCCGGAATGGGTTCACCGTCAATCGCCACAGGTTCTTGCAGCGGACGACCAATTGCCGTCACGCGGTAAATACGGCCGTGAGCGTGGTCGCGGTTCGGATCGCGCACGTTGTGCTGCATGTGGCCAATGATGACGTTGTGCCAGTCGCTGAAGTAGAGCGAACCGTCGGGTGCGAAAATGGCGTCGGATGGGCGGAAGTTCTTGTTGCCGCTCATCAGCAGACCACGTGATTTATCCTCAGTTTTGCTTCCATCTGACTGAGTGACGGTGACGGTCAGGTCATCGCCGGCGGGTTCACCCCAGACGGTTCCCGTCTCAGCGTTTCGCTGGAGGTCATAGTGCTTAATGCCGAGGAATCCAATGACATTACAAATCAGGAAATCTCCCTGCATCGACTCGGGGAAGTGGGCACTGCTGACCACCTCACTCGCCGTCACCGGTCGCACTTCTTTCTTGAGCAACTCGTGCATTTGGAATCCGTCCCCTTCAGGACGCACTTGAAACGCGCGACCGCCTGTGCCGTCCGTCGCATACTGGTATCCCCAGTAGTCGAACGACGTACCGTGAGGGTTCGGTGAGTTTGTGGCGTGCATCGAAATGGTGAATCGGCGAGGATCGAAGCGGTACATAGCCGAGGCCGATGACTGCAACGAGGGTCCCCAGGGGTGCTCATGGTTATGCACCATGAACACACCGCTCTGCCAGTATATTCCACCATCAGGACCGTAGATGAGGTTGTTCGCCCCGTGGTGCGTGTCTGAGGTATCGAGTCCCTGCAGCATGATGATTCGTTCGTCAGCGACGTCGTCACCGTCGTTGTCCTTGAGGAAGACAAGTTCCGACTGGAAAGTGACAATGACGCCGCCGTTCCAGAATTCGAATCCGAGCGGGTTCTGCACTTTCGCAAACTCGGTGACTCGGTCGGCGACGCCGTCGTTGTTGTCATCGTGCAGGATGATGAGAGCATCATCCATTTGCTTGAGTGGTTCCCACTTCGGATACGTCGGCCAGACGGCGGCCCAGAGGCGTCCCTTCGTGTCGAACTGCATTTGCACTGGGTTCACGAGTTGCGGGAAGCGTTTTTCATCAGCGAACAGGCTGACCTTGAATCCTTTGGCGACGGCAATTTCGTCGAGGACTGCTTCGCCGCTGAGATAGGTCAGCGTACCTTCTTTCACCGCGCTGGAACTCTGGCTCCCACCACCGACGTTCGAAACGACAGGGACTGGCTTCTGCACATTGCTGTCGTCGGCTACAAGATCTTTTCCAGCAGCCTTTGCCCACACGACCATGTCGCGGTTGGCTGTCATGGTGTCGAGCATTGCCAGCTCAGGTTGAAGCACGGCTGCGTTGGTCTGGTTATCGACAAATGCGAGGGTCGAGCGACCTCCCCAAATGTCGTTGCCATCCGAGGCGCGGTAGCGATTCCACCAGTGGAGATTTTTATCCAGCACCGCCTGACGCAGTGGCTCCAGCGAAGCTGATGTCGTCACAGGCTTGCCGAGCAATGCAGTGGCAATAACTTCGGCCAGTTGTCGGTTCCCTTCCTCGGTGAGATGAATACCGTTGATTGTCAGCGGCTGCTTAGATTGTTTGAACAACTCCAGTGAAGGATGATACAGGTCGACAAACGCCACTCCCGCTTCTTCCGCAGCCGCTGCTGTCGCGGCGGTGTAGGACGCTAAACGAGAGTTGTGTGCTCTGCCATTCGGGACGTTGGGATTGCGTGTGTCTTCGTGGGCAATAGGGCTGAACAACACAATGCGGGGGAAGTCCTTGCCGTTTGGCTTGGCACCCCGGGTGCGCTTCACGAATTCCAGCAACTGTTGTTTGAACTCGTCCGGCTTGGCGTCGAACGATTCGTTGTAACCAAAGAATCCAAAGACCACCGTTGGCTTGACGTGTCGCAAGTACGCAGTCATCGACATTTGGCCGGAGCTGCGCGGGTAGTTGTTGGGACGGTCGCCGCTGGTGCTCATATTGCGGAAGGCGACCTGTTGATCAACCAACTGAGACTGCAGAAGCGTTTCCATCCAACCGTCGTGCTGCATGCGGTCCGGCAGACCGTTACCAAGAATGGCGACTACGTCCCCTTTCTGGAGAGCAAACGGTGCCGGGTCGCGATATCCCGCTGGAACTTCGGCCAAGTCTGGATCGGCAGGTGGCTGTGGACTTCCTCCCCCACCACCCGCCAGCATGACTGCTCCGTCAACCGGCTTCCCTGGCTTGCCGTCATACGTGAGGTAGCTGGCCTTGCCGCCGTCCTTGATGTCGATTTCCACACCGAGTGGCGTAGCGACGTTGGTCAACTTGAAGACTTCTTTCCGATCGGCGTCGAGCAGAACGAGCGTGAAACCCGCCAGCCGACGTTCGAATCCTGTCCGGTTCCAGACGCCAATTTTCTCAATGTCGACTGGGTTGCCGAGGTCAACTTCCCACCAGGGATTCTTCTCACCGGAATTGTTGGTGTGTGTCTGGCCACCCTTGCCCCAGTCAGGGTGCTTGTTGCCATCGATTCCATGTGCTGCTTCGCCGCCGCCATTGGTGCTCGACTGCTTGGCCTTACCATCTCTGGCGACGTTCTTTCCACCACTGAAGACTTCCACTTCCGCGAGCGTGAGAATGCGTTTGTCGCCAGGAAGTTCGACACGAACAAAACGGGCCGGTTTGCCAGTGGCGACAGCGGCCTTCGCTTCTGGGACTTCAGCACCAGTCTGGAGATCTTTTGCAGATGGCTTCGTAGCGGCGACCTGTTTCGGTTTTGCAGTGTCGTGGCCAGCCGGGATGGGACTGTCGAAGCCAGCGTAAGCAGCTGGCTTAATCCCGTGTGCGTATGTGGCATTGCCAAAGGTATTCGGCTCGAAGGGACCAACGAACGCGATGTTTGCGTCCGGCTTGATGGAATCTTCGAGTCCCATTGCCCAGAAGCAGCCGTTGACCAGCAGGCGGCGGTAACCGTCATTCAAAATGTCTTCTGGCGTGCCGTAAAGAGAAGTGAAAACACGACCCGTTTTTCCAGACTTCGACGTGTAAGTTCGTGTCCATTCGGACGGCATGGGGGGCTTGGTTTCATCAGCGGGCGATTCGGGCGTCATGCCGTTGAGTGGCTGCGCCGTGGTGAGGATTTCTCCATCGGTCGGTTTGCCGACATAGCCACCAGCCTGCACCCAAATATCTTTGACGCCGCGCAGAATCGGATGACTCTGCTTCTCTTCCACAACGGAAATGCGGGTGCTTTGTTGATGATTCCGGCCATAGTGCCCCACCCACGTTTGTCCCAGCACCTGGTGACCAAAGCCGAGTTCGTAATCTTTCCCTTTGAAGTCGAAGGAATACTTAGCGAAAGGGGCATCCTGCTTCATGCGGAAGGCGTGGGTGGCGGTTCGCAGCCCGACGACCGGCCCGCCGCGGCTCAGGTAGTCGTCAAAGTGCTTCATTTCATCGGCTGGGAAATTCTGAAACCGTAGAAACACGACGGCGAGGTCGGCTGTGTCCAGCGCTGCCAGTCCGGGCATGTTCGAGTTGCCAGGAGTGATTTCACCCGTCTCTTTGTCGACATTGAACAGCACCGTGCAGTTGAATCCGTGGTGCTTCGCCAGAATACGGGCGAGTGCGGGCAATGTTTCTTCTGAACGGTACTCGTGATCGCCAGCCAGGAACACGATGTGTTTGCCATTTCCCACGCCGCTGCCGCCTTCATAGACGACTCCCTGCGCAGATCCAGTCGCTGTGGCCATTGCCATGAGCAAGAAGGCCGTCACCATTTTCACGCTGTGCATCAGTGGTCCTGTGTTTATTCTCGTCAGTTTGAATTCTGCAAACCCGGGTGGAGTACTCTCTTGCATCCCGGACTGTTTATTTGAGGATTTGGTATCCTAGAGGATTCCGACGACGTTTCGCCAATGAGTTTGTTGATATGTTCCGAATTTCAATTCTCTGCTGCGTTCTCTTCACCGCACCGCTCGCTTCAGCTCAGAATTGGCCCCAGGCGTCGGGACCAAATTTCAATTGGAAAGCAGAAGGGAAAGAGCCGCCTTTGAATTGGTCGGTGACCGGCGGAAAGAACATTCTGTGGCGTACCACGCTCCCGGAAGGTGGCCAAAGTGCGGTGACGATTTGGGGCGAGCGCGCCTTTGTCACGACTCATCGCCCGATGGACGAGAACAGTGATCGACTTGAGCCGAACATTGTCGGCTACTGCCTGAATGCCAACAGTGGCGAAATCCTTTGGCAAGTTGAATTGCCGGGGACCGATCCCGTTCAGACTGCCGGGATTTTCAGCGATGCAACCGTCTTTGCTCCCATCGCAGATGGTGAGCGTGTCTGGTTCTTTAATCGCTGCGGATCAATGGGCTGTTTTGATTTTAACGGGAAACAAATCTGGCTGCGTGAATTTCAGCCGCGTCCACGACACACAAACAGACAATGCGAGCCGATTCTCGTGGGGGACAAAATCATCACCGTCGAGGTCCGCGACAAGGCGGCTGGACAAAGGTTGCAGCGGCACAAACGCGTGCCTGAAGATATTGATCCCCACGATGTGTGGACGTATTTGCATGCCATCGACAAGCACACGGGCGACGTTCTCTGGGTTGGTGAAGCGGGGACATGCATCCACAACACTCCCATGGTCGGTCAGTTGTCTGATGGGCGCTGGGCTATTGCACATGGCCGAGGCGGAGGGCACGGGCCATTGGAATCTCCCTATGGTGTGAGCCTCACGTTGCTGGAAACAGGCAAAACGCTCTGGAGCAAAGAGTTCAACAGCGACTGTTCCTGGAACTCCCACTGGAATGCCAGACACGTTTACTGGTTCGAAGGCCAGAATCATGTGGTCCTCGACACCAATAGCGGCGAAGTGCTTCGAAAACGAAACCTCAGCGAAAAGGTTGATTTCATCGATGCTGAAACCGGCAAACGTCAATTGGGCATTTCACTCGCCGTCGGCAAGAGAATGCCACTCACGAACCAGAGCAACATCGTCGTCGGTGATTGGCACTACTTCCTCGCCCATGACGTGAACGCCATTGGCCGGGTGCATGTCGAAACTGGCAAGACCGAATATCTTCGGGTTCCCGTACAACTCATCGCTGGGCCGGAACCGAAGTTCATTTGGGAGAAGAAAGACGCCATCCCGGGCGACACGAAGAACTCCCGAGGAATTGATATCGCACCAGATAAACGGGCCAAGGGGACAGGCTGGGGACACGTCTCAGCAGCGAGTCCGATTCTGGTGAATCAGTATTTGTTCTTCCCGATCATGAATGGCGCGGTGTATGTCATCGACTCCCGCGCCGAGAAACTAGACGAACAGGCCCTCATCGCCGTCAACGACCTGGGCCCAGCCGGCGAAACCTGGACCCTGGCTTCATTCGCCTATGCCAATGGACGGCTCTGGATGCACACGATGAAAGAGGTCATTTGCATTGGGGCAAAGTGAAATCGCACGCCGCGGCGACTCACTTCTCTAGGCTTCGGTCGACCTGTCGCGCTCGCAATGGCTTTTGATGCAATCCAAGTCGAAGGCAACGCCTTTGACGACTGCGCCCCGAAACCACGGAATGAATAACTTGGCTAGAAAATTGTAAGGCTGGATTTCCATTGTGACGTCGAGACGCACTTGGTTTTCGAGCGGTGCTATCGCGAACGTGGTGTCCCAAATGGTTCCGCCAGCATCGGAGACGAGGCGAACCTTTTCATTCTCCACCAGCTCCGTTACTTCCAACTCTGTCTGCTCGGTTCCCTTTCCCTTGCGCCGCGTTTCGCGATACCGCGTGCCCACACCAGACTTTTGATCGCTCAGAAACTCAATCGAAAGAATATGCGGACGGGCCTGGGGCAGGTTTTCAATGTCGGCAACTGCCAGGAACACAGACTGTGCACTTGCACTGATGACGCGACTGTCGTTGACAGGTTTCATTGAGTCGTCTCCTGTCCGCGATTCACCATCTCGTCGGCTGTGTTGTGCGACGTCAAATTGGCGCTTTCGAATTGTTCGGCGGTGCCGGCTGATGGGGTTTGCGGCATTTCTCATCCGGAGCATTCATGCGAGCATTCCTCCTTGATGGCAATGGCTGGCTTGGGGCGGATCGTTTGAATTGGACAATCCCTTGAGTGAAATCCTAGTTACGACTCGCCAACAAAGCGAGCGATGCTGAAGCAATCGAGCCGCCCCGAGAGTGACAATTAAAACGCGGGGCAAGTTGTCGATGTCTTGCGGCACTCAAGTCACGGATGGACTATACTGCTGTTTCCGTTGAATCAACCTGACTCCCCTGCATGTGAGTGAATTGATGTTCCGCTTTCTTCTATTCAGTCTGATTGTGTGCACCGCATTCTGTTCACTTGCAGAGGCACAGGAGAAGAAACCTCAGCCGCCGTTTCAGTGGGTGAGTCCGGCACCAAAGAACGCGCCAGATTACGTGCAGCACAAGACGTTCTTCAGTGAGGCGAACAAGGCCGAGGTTGGTTACTGCATTCTGCTGCCGGCGGGGTATGACAAGCCAACTGCTAAAGGTCAGCGGTATCCTGTCGTGTACTGGTTGCATGGTGGCCGTCCGGGTGGTGAGTGGAAGGCCATCAAAATGGCGAGCTATGCGAAGCAGGCGATGGATGACAAAACCATTCCGCCGGTGATTTATGTCTTCCCCAACGGCGGCAAGTTGAGTCACTACGACCATGGCGACTCCAAAGGTGAGCAGGCGTTTCTGGAACTCATCAAACACGTCGACGCCACCTATCGCACCATTGCCGAGCGAAGCGGTCGGGCAGTGGAAGGATTCTCGCAGGGCGGACGCGGCACGGGCCGCTACATGTTTAAGCACGCCGACCTCTTCTGCTCCGCCGCTCCGATGGGAGGTGGACATCAGCACGAGAAACGGATTAGCGAAAGCGAAGGCCAGGAAAGCGAAACGCTGACCATTTCTCCGCCGTGGAACAACACCTGGGACCTCGCCAAACGCTTCGCCGCCAGCGGTCAGCAGCAACCCCGCATTCTGATTGTCGACGGCGACGCCGACTTCAATTTCGAAGCCAATAAAGAGTGGCACGAACATTTGACGAAACTCGGAATTAAGAACGAGTTCATCATCGTCCCCGGAGCCAAGCATAGCGCTACCGAAGTCTACGACGCGGTCGGCCAGCAGGTCATGCAGTTCCACGTCGAAAGTTTTCGCCAGAGCGGGGCACTGAAGGCGAAGTAGGGGAACTTCGATCTACGCGACAGGAATTGAATGAACGTGTCGGCTCAGTGTGGAATGAGGAACCACCAGACCGGGAGTGCGATTAAGGCGGCCACGACGGCCCAGCGCGTCCAAGGGGGAAGTCCCGTGCGTTTCCAGTCGAATGCCGAGCTGCCATCATTGCTTTGCCCCCGTTTGAACGACAGCACAACAACGAAGGCGGTCACCAGAAACAGGGCGTTGCACGCCTGGTAATTGTTGAATCGATACGCAAGCCACATTGCCGCCCCACCCATGTGTCCAATGACAACGGCAATGGATACCGTCAGTGCCAGTATTTCCGGCAGCAAGGCAATGAGTGTCGAAAACAGGGCAATCCACAGCACGCCAGCACCGACGAACGCCAACGGGTGAATGGTCAGGTACCGGGCAAAGGAGGGTGAGAGTTCGTTGACCGCTCCATAGTTCCCGGACCAGTAACTTGCTGACTGCCCGTAGAGCGTAATCCCGAAATCGAGCATGCAGAGCAGTGCCGGTGGGAGCACGAGCCACAGCGGTCTGAGTGTTCGATCTGGAGTTGGACTGTGCATGTGACTTATTCCATTGAAATGGTTCAGCAGGTTCACTGCACCTTTGTCAGGTGTCGTAGTGGGACCGCCGGAGCAGAATGAGTGCGGCTCCCAGGATGAGCATCGACACGACTGTGACGGCAAAGCGAAAAATGGCAAAGGAATAGTCAAATCCCGGATCCAGTGAGGCTCCCGCCCAAACGATGACAGAGGCAACAACGGCCACAGCCATACCAACCGATCCCAGAGCCAACAGGCATCCTCCCCAACCTTGAATCCGCACTGCCCGTTCGCGGAGGACATAATCCATGACGTCATCGGCCTGCTCTTTGGTCAGCCCGTAATTCTGTCGCAGGGCCTGGTAAAGCGACGCCACGCCCGCCCGTTTCAAATTCTGGCTCGCCCATTCAAAGATATGTTTGCGGGTCGACTTGTCCCGGAATTCGATTTTCCCATGACCACACGCGGGGCATTGATCGAATGAACTGGAATACAGGCTACGGCAATTCTGACACTTCAGCATGACAAGGAATTCCCGCTCTCCCACTCGAATGTCGATGACAATCCGTCACGGACTCTATCAGAACAGAGTCGAGAAGACCCACCGAGCTGTGACAGATTCTCCGCCGCTGCCAACTTCACAACGCGAAGGAGCTATGTTTCGGTTCTTTGTGAACAGAACACCAATAAGTTGCCGAAGGGGTCGTACAAATTCAGGTCGGTGTTTCGCCCCTGAGAGCGGGGATCGACGGGAACTGGCTTGGGGTAACTGGCCCCCTTCGCGATAAGGTAGTTGCAGTAGTTTTGCAGTCCGCGAATGGGGATGTTCACCTCGGAAACCGGTGCGGACTCTGTCGCGTGTCCGTTCAAATGCAAAATGGCCTCGCCCAAATGGATTTGCATGTAGAGCGGGGCGGTCGGTGAGAACCGCGACTCCCAGTCGATTTCAAAACCCAGGTAGTCGAGGTAGTAAGCCTTCGCCTGGGCTTCATCAAGCATGCGCAGTACCGGGATTGAAGACTTCACCTCAAACCCGATAGTGGACGTCGAACTCGTGTCGCTCATGGCGATTCATCCGTTGTCCGGAATGTTCGGTTCGACAAGTCGAGCGAGTTGTTCCAAAGACTCCTGCCATCCGAGGTAGCACATTTCAGTTGGAATTACTGACGGAATTCCTTCCTGGCAAATGCTCAACTCCGTCCCGCAAATGACCGAACGCAGTTCGACGGTTACGTGCATTTCGCCGGGAAGGTTGGGGTCGTCAAATTGATCAGTCTGCCTGATGCGTTTGTCGGGTTCCAGTTCGACGTATTTGACAACGAAGGTATGACTGCTGCCTGTACCAAAATTGGTAAACGACATGCGGTATCCGCCACCGACCCGCAGGTCGAACTCATGAATGGTGCCAATGAATCCGTACGGTGGGTTCCAGCGTTCTAGGGCACCCTTGTCCGTAAACGCCTTGTAGACTCGGCTGGCCGGTGCCCGCAGCACCCGATGCAGCCGAACAGTTCCCGTTTCACTGGACATTGCAGAGTTCCTCAATCAATTCGGGGGTGGTGATGAAACAGTCGGCGGCCATTGAATAGCAACGGTCGTCGAAGCGAGTGGCGGTGTCAAGCTACCTATTTCGCGTTTGCTGCCGCGGTTTCTCAACCAATTATTGATGCCAGCGAAAGAATGCGGACCAGCATTCGTTATGTGGGAGCAGGTGGCGCAACCTGAGGTGGTGGGATTGAGCATGTCTGCTCACGGTGACCTGATAAACATCGGGTCGGAAATGCGTTCTCAACTGAATGGGTGACACAAGGTTCTCCCATTCTATGAGCTGGCCAGCGACGGAACGCATTTTCAAATCCTTGAAGCCGTGGCAACAAGGCATGCTCACCCAGAGTCGCGACTCGCTTTTTGTTCTTGAGAAGAGAATTGCCACAAAAGAACACGAAAAGTCACGAGAAGACAATTTGATCGGCGGGGAATGGCAGTCGGGACGTATGCCGGATGAATACCCTCAAACTTTGATCATTTTGAAACGCAGAGCACGCCGAGAGCGCAGAGGCTGGGGGAGGTTCTCCCGTTTTCTCCGCGACCTCAGCGCTCTCTACGTTTCTGTATTTCGACGATCCGATGCGCATGCTTGTCGAATTTATTGGCAGGAAGGCAGGCAGGAGCCATGCCCTGCGCCCGCTGTGTGATCGACGATGTGTACGCATTGTAAATCTGTACCGCAAATGCTGGGACGAGTCCCAGCCTACGGATTGTTATTTGGGATTCTCGTACCAAATCACACCCAAGTTGTCGCGCTCTTCGCAGGTGACGACGTCGAGGTCGCCGTCGGTGTCGAGGTCGAGGAGTTGGATGAGGTCGAATTTGACTCCTTCCTGCGCACCACTGATGGGATGAAATTTCCAGATTGGATTGTCGATACCATTGACCGCTTTCAACCAGCCGGCGCCGTGCTTTCGCTCGCTGTGCTCGCAGGTGAAGACGATGTCGTTTTGACCGTCACCGTCGATATCACCAATGGCCACTCCTTTGCCGCTGCCCGTGTTGGCAGGCATGTTGATTTCGTGCGGTCGCCATTTCAGTCCACTGTTATCGATTCGCTCGAACCACTGGATGCCAGCTCCTTTGACGGCACAGGCGAGGTCGGTTGTGCCGTCGTGGTTGATATCGCCCTTTGACAGAAACATTACTTCCAGATCGGTGCCGCCGACGGTGTGTTTGATCCACTCTCCCTTGGTGCTCTCAGGATGCTCGAGCCAGTGAATGCCGCGGTGATTTCCCTTTCGATCTGAGAACAGAATGTCGAGGCGTCCGTCACCATTCATGTCGATGGCTTCGATGGACATCACCCAGCCAACGGGGGAGAGCGTGTGCCACTTTGATTGTTCCCAGTTGGTTCCTTCAAACCAGCCGAGTTCGGCGCCGGTTCCTTTTGCTCCGGCCACGATGTCGATCTTTCCGTCGTCATTCACGTCCATGGGGACGGCGAACATCCACATCGCTTTGTTTTGCAGACTCGGAACTGCGGACGTGGACCATTCGCCGGTCACGTCGTTTCGCTGGTGGAGATAAATGCTGCGGTTCTTTCCCTCGCAGCAGCTCAGTACTTCCAGTTGGCCGTCGCCGTTGATGTCGACGAACACAGCATCTTCGGGTGATTTCACATTGCCGACGACAGTTTTTGGCCACAGCTGTTTGACGGCATTCTGGCCGGGGTGAACGTAAAACGCCACCTGGCCACCTTCTTCCCAGCCGGTAACCAAGTCGGGGCGGCCGTCGCCATTGAAGTCGGCTACGCGAACACCATCTGCCCCACGTGACGTGTTGTCGATGGTCCAGCGTTTCCAGCCCTCCTGTGCCGACAGCGGAGCAGCCAGCGACCACACGCAAAGGAGTAAGCATCCTGTTGTCGATGTGGTACGCATGCGGCTTCTTGCAGTGAGTTATGACAGGAGCAACTCCAGGTCTTCGGCGGTCAAATCCTGAAGCGGCGAACCATCGGCCTCGAGGATGGCGTCGGCCAGTTCCCGCTTCTTCTGCTGGAGTTCGAGGATTTTCTCTTCGACAGAGTCGCGGCAAATGAGTCGGTAGGCAAAGACGCTCTTCGTTTGTCCCACGCGGTGTGCGCGGTCGATAGCCTGAGCTTCGACGGCCGGGTTCCACCAGGGGTCGAGCAGGAAGACGTATTCGGCCGCCGTGAGGTTGAGTCCCAGTCCCCCCGCCTTGAGGCTGATGAGGAACACTTTGACATCGGGGTCGGTCTGGAATTCCTGCACCACCTCTTTGCGATTACGCGTCTGACCGTCGAGATAGGCATAGCGAACACCGCGAGCGTCGAGGTGTTGTTTCACAATCGACAGCATGCTGGTGAACTGCGAGAAGACGAGTGACTTGTGGCCTTCTTCAATCAGCTCTTCAATATGCGGACACAAAACATCCAGCTTCGCGTAGGCGTCATCGGCGGAGCCGCGGTCCAGGAGTGCCGGGTGACAGGCGGCCTGACGCAGTCGCAGCAGCGCTTCGAGCACGTGCATTTTCGACTTGCCCATGCCTTGTTCGCGCACCATGCCGAGCAGCGACTGCCGGTAGTAGTCTCGCAATTCGAGGTACAGCTCGCGTTGGCGTGTTCCCATTTCGCAGTAAATGGTTTCTTCGACCTTGTCCGGCAGGTCCTGAGCCACCTGACCTTTGGTACGGCGAAGCACAAAGGGACGCACACCTTGAGCAATGACGCGGCGCGAATCTTCGTCGCGACCGTCGGAGGCGTGCATTTTGAAGACCGAGCTGCGTCCCAGCATGCCGGGATTGAGGAACTCGAAAATCGACCACAAATCGCCGAGATGGTTTTCGATGGGCGTACCCGACAACGCCAGGCGGTGCCGAGCCCGCAACAATCGCGAGGCCTTGGCGGCCTGCGAGGCGGCGTTCTTAATGGTCTGTGCTTCGTCGAGCACGGCGTAGTCGAAATCGACGTCTTTCAGTTCGTTGATATCCCGCCGCAATGTGCCGTAAGTGGTCAGGATGACGTCGGTCGTTGGAATTTCGTCCCGCACGTTGGTGCGCTCGGGGCCTGTGTATTCCATGTACGTCAACTCGGGTGTGAACCGCTTCAGTTCGTTCACCCAGTTAAACATCAGCGATTTCGGCACCACGATAATCGAGGGGCGATGAATATCGACGGTTCGTTTGCGTTCCTGCAGCAGGGCCAACATTTGAATGGTCTTACCAAGACCCATGTCGTCCGCGAGGCAACCGCCAAAGCTAAATTCCTGGAGGAACTTTAGCCAGCCCAGACCAGCTCGCTGGTACGACCGCAGCGCACCCTGGAAGCCTTCGGGTTCCTTCGACTCTGCGACGCCGTCAAACGAGGCGAGTCGCTCACGAATTTCGACGTAACGGTCATCGACTTCGACGAATTCTTGTGTCGCCAGGAGTGCATCGATGAGGCCCAGCTGCGATGTCGAGAAGCGAATGCCGCCTCCTTCCGACACTCCCAGCCCCGCCAGAATGCCGTACTGTTTCAACCACTCTTCTGGCAGAATTCCGAGGGAGCCGTCATCGAGTCGGATGGTTTGATCACCACGGTTCAGTGCCGCGAGCAACTCGGGCAAATTGATTTTGGCATCACCAAAATCGATGTTGGCATTGAGCTCAAACCAGTCGATGTCTGACTTGACGCTGAACTTGAGCGTCGACGGTTGCCGCACCTGCTTTCCGTCGGCCTGGACTTGCCATCCTTTGTCGACGAGGACGCGGACGGCCCGGGCGAGTTCCGTGACGGGAATGTCGACGTCAAACGATGTCTGGCGATGATCCACCAGTTTGCGAAAACCGAGTGCCTGCAGGGTGCCCCAGAATTCGGCCTCGCGGTCACGGTCGCGGAGCAGGCAACGACCTTCGCTGCGCTGCACAATGGCCCACTGCATGTTGCTGGCGCGAACGAGTGTGCCGATATAGTCGAACTGCAGGTTTCCCTGAATCCGTTCCTGCCGCCAGCCACGACTGCGCGGAGAACGCATGGTGAGAACTGGCTTCGGTTCCGGCTTCACTTCTTCCAGTCGCAATTCCGGCGGCAAATCGAGCTGCGGGAGCGTGGGCATATCGAGAAGTTGATCGACCAGCTCTTTTTCTTCTCCGGGAGGCGCCGTCAAACGTTGTTCGCCGGTGACCAGGTCGACCCAGTCGAAGGCTCCGAAGTCATCGAGTCGCGCAATCGATTGACCGAGCAACACGAGTCCGCCGGGCAGCAGAAGCTGGCACTGATTCAGCGGCAGCGTCTCTCCTTCGCGGCAGACCTCACCAACGAGCGTCCAGTCCTCGTCTTCAGCGGGACGTTCTAACCGTAGAGCGAGTTTCCAGGCAGAACCGTCATCCCAGGTGAGAGGCGTGAATTCTGACTCAGAATCGCCGAGGTAGCGCAGGTGACCGGTCTGCGCCATGAGCGGCAGCAGCAACGTGCAGAGTTCATGCGAGACGCGATAGCGGTAGACCGACGACTGAAATTCCGCCTGCTGTGCGAGCCAGCCAGAACGTTCGGGGGTTCCACCGCACAAGAACGACAGAATGCGGCGGTCGTCTTCGTGGGCAATTTCATCGAGCCGATCGGGCCGCAATTTCAGTGGTTTCAGTTTTCCCCACTGACCGTTGCTGCGTCGCTGACGCTGTGAGGTTTCCACGACGAGTTGTTTCGCCGCACGGCTTTCTTTGACGTCAATTTCGTAGAAGATTTCCGTTTCACGAGCTTCTTGAGTTTTCGCAGTACGGGGGGCCTGCGGCATGCGGACACGAACGTCCTGCAGTTGCGATTCCCACGCTCGCAGCGTTCGCTGTTGTGTCTCCTGTGCGACCTGACGTGAGACAGCGGGCTGATACGCCTCGCCCTCAAAATCTTCCTCGTCCCACGACGAGAAATCCATGGGCTGGTAAGTCTCGGCAACAAACGGAGGAATGGCCCCGGCCTTGGCGGTGCCGGACAAATAGTTGCCGGCGTCGGTCGCGAGAATTGTGGCCCACAGGTGCTTGCAGGCGGGATCGCGCGTTTGGCCTTCGCCGACGCAGCTGCAAAACATGCGAAGTTCGCCATCCTGGCGACTCAAATGTGTTTGAAACTCGACACCGTCTCGAACGGCACCGTGCAGATCATCTGGCGTAACCCGAGCTATGGAAACACGTTCAGCCTGCAAATAGGCCTGACCGCGAAACCGGACATCACCGCGAAACTTACTTTCCAACAACCGGGCCAGCGACACAAATGCCTCCCTGCGAATCCCCTGATGTGACACCGAAAAGGCGACTCGGGGCCAATGATTTTTCCATCGAATGCACACAAAACGTCTTGGGTGCAGTGCCAAATTGGGCGTTCTACGACCGAAATTCAGCGCATCTCCGCAGGCTAGTCAAAGTTGGCTACTTCTGGCCAGTGTGGAACCGTGGATTTCACAAGGGAGTTAGATTTCAATTGGAGTTGCGTGTTCAGTTGTGGGAGCGGCTCGGGCGATAAAGAAGGAAGAAACCTCAAGGTTTATCGGCATTTCGGCAGAATTTGCGCGTGAGTCGCTCTTTCTTGCTGATTTCCCCGAGTCACGTTGACGCACATCCCCTCAGAACTAAACTGCCGCGCGGACAGGTCATGGAAAAGGATGTCCTCTCCTGTCCCCTTCATACAAAGCCCTTCAAAACGCCTCGGTACGGTGAGCAAATTTCTGGCCCACCTGTGAGGTTCCTCAATTTTCAACATTCGAAAACCCCCTGCGGATTCGGCCAAGCCCAATCCGTCAGACGACCTTCCTCTCGGCCGAGGAGGGATCGTGGTTGGTAAACCCTCGGCCGGATATTCGAGAAAGGATGATCGATGAAAATGCTCCGACGAGCAGCACAGGCCGCGGTCGTAATGGCCTGCTGCGGACTTTTGGTACCCGGTGGTCTCTCCGCCGCAACTCCTCAAGTGGCCTCTCCAAATCGTGACGTCACGCTGACCTCCACCGGTTCACTCCGTGGAAGCGTTGTTAACGGCGAAGGTCACGCAGTCGATGGTGCTACGGTTTTGCTGCACCAGAATGGCAAGGAAGTCGCCCGTACCGTCACGCGTGTTGATGGCAGCTTTGAAGTTGTCGGCCTGCGTAACGGTGTGTACGAACTCGCCGCTGGTACTCAGGTGACTCCAGTTCGCCTCTGGTCAGCCGAAGTTGCCCCTCCAGCTTCACGTGATCAAGCTGTCCTCGTTGTCGGCGGTAACGTCGTCCGTGGTCAGGACATGGGAATTCCATTCGCTCCAGGCGGACTGGACCTCATTACCCTCTGGACCCTCGGTGCCAGCACCGGTGCTCTGGTTCTGACAGCCGTCAACCAGGCCGATATCAACGATATTCAGGACAAACTGAACAAGCACATTAGCCCATAAGTGTCACCCGACGGCTGCGAGGGAATTGCCGTCAAATGACACAAGTCGACAAGGCCCTGACCAACGCAAGTTGGTTGGGGCCTTTCGTCGTTTGAGCCTGCACACAACGTCACAAGGCAACTCAGTTGCGAATTTGCAATTCGCTCAGACGTACACGGTGTTGCATGACAACCTCGCCGTTGATGTCTCGCACCTGGGCCCGGACGGTGGGGTCGGATTCGGTCCAGTCGATGAGGATGGTGCCGAAGTTTTCGTGGACGTACTTGGTGCTCAGCCGGTGCAGGTTTGTTTCGGTGTGCCACTTGCCGGGTGAGTTCAGGCTGCTGGAGGTGACGTCGATAATTTGGTAGCCAAGTCCGCTGTCCTGGCCGGAGATTTCGGCGGAGTGGCGGTCGCCGCTAATGAATAGGACGCCGTTGGCCCGTGTTTGTTTAATCAAATCGAGCAGCCGTTGGCGTTCGGCGGGAAACAATCCCCAACCTTCCCAGCGGTGCCCATCGGACAGGAACTGGATGCTGGACGCGATAATTCGCAACTGTGCTGGCTTCTTCAATTCTTCTTCGAGCCACTTCCATTGCGTCTCGCCGAGCATGACCACATCGGGGCCGGAGTTTGTGGCGTAGGGACCGCGGTCCCCTTCACCGAGTTCGTATTCGGTTGTCCGTTTCGTTAGCGGGCTGCGGAAGTAGCGCGTATCGAGCAGAATAATTTGCACCTGCTTGCCGGGAGGTCCATAGGTCCGTGAACCATACAGCCCCTCGCGCGTGCGGCGTGGCGAGTCGACCGCTTCCTCGAAGAAATCGAGAAACACCTGCTGCGATTCACGTTTCATACGGTATTCGCGACCGCCGTCGTTCAAGCCGTAGTCGTGGTCATCCCACACGGCGTAGACGGGGCACTGTTGCTTGAGTCGCTGATATCCCGGTTGAGCGCCGAGTTGAGCCCACTTCTGTTTGAGGACATTCATGTCCTCGCTGTCACCGTAAATGTTGTCGCCAATGAACAGAAAGATTTCCGGCTTAGTGGCGATAACGGAATCCCAAATGGGCTGCGGCTGATCCTGCTTCGCGCACGATCCGAATGCGATACGCGAAAGTGGCTCTGGCGTTACCTGCGCCAGGGCACTGGAACAGCAGGCCGCCATTATCAACGCAAACGTTGTCGCACAGCGCCGGAATTGGCCGAGGCTCATTCGGCTTCCCCTGCAACCATACCGAGGCGACGCAGTTTCGACAGGCATTCGTCGCGTTCGCGGCAGCGGTTCAGTTCCTTCCAGTCGGGATGCTGGTGTTCCAGGAAGAACGCTTCGGAATATGGTGGCAGCACCGAGGCTGCGGCTGCGCCGACTTGCAGGGCCTGAATGGTTTCAATGTCGAGTCGTGTCAGGAACGCGGCCTTGCGACGGTAGTCGTTGAACGCTTCCCACACGGTGGGGAACAGCTTTTCAACAATTTGCTCACCAATGGTGGTGGCGTATTGCCGAATTTCCCATTGGGCGTGTGCATCCATCCGCAGTGCGAGAAAGTGCAGCAGGTTGTGGAGGTCGATTTTCCAGTACGCTTCGGTATAGGTGCATAGGGGCAAGTCCTTACGGGCTTGCTCGCGAGCAACTCCGGCATCGAGTCGAGCCTGATACAATGCTCGGGCGGAATCCTGGAATGCCCGCTCCGACTCGGTGAACTCAGCACCAGCTTCTGTAGGAAGTGCATCACCGCTTCCCTGGCGATTCGTCTCTGCCTGCGAGCGCCACTCGTCAGTCGGTGTGGTCTGGGCGGAATCGATCGCGACTGAGTAACGCGTGCTGTACTCGTTGACATTCGCGGTGCGATGGCGAATCCACTGCCGCCAGCAATCCATGGGGACGCGAACCAGGAATTTCACTTCCGCCATTTCGAACGGGGTCGTGTGTCGATGGCGGAGCAAATAGCGGATGAGGGACCGATCGTCCGAAACTTTCTTCGTTCCGGCTCCATAACTGACGCGGGCAGCCTGGACGACGGAGGAATCATCTCCCATGCAGTCGACCAGGCAGACGAATCCATCGTCCAGCACGGGGAATTTCTTCCAACGGAGTTCCTCGACCGATTGTTTGTTCGACGGCATGATTTGAAGGTGTTTTCTGGTATGTTGTCGTAAATTAACACTCCCCGTCCGGCCACGGCACGCGCCATGACGAATTGCGGGGAGGTGGGATTATGAAGGCAAAAACTCGATATGTCGAATCATCAGTTGACTTTGAGAGTTTCGCCGGGGAGTTGCAATCGCCCGCGACTTGAACTACGCTCCGTGGCTTGAGCGGTCTTCTGGGCGGACCCACAAGGGACAATGCAAGGTCCGCAAATCGTCTGAAGGTATTGAAATGAGTACACTTAAGAAGAATAAGCGCGCCAAACTGGCGAAGAAATTTGAGTTGTACGGAGAGAACAAGCCAGCGTTCGGCAATAGCCTTTGCCAACGCGGTAAGCCCAAGTATTTGGGTGGTAACGGCCGTAAAACTACCGGAATTACCCGTCGCAAGTTCAAAAAGAACCTGCAGTCGGTACGTGTAATGGAAGACGGACAAGTGGTGCGTCGTCGCGTTCCTGTGAGCCTCCTGCGTTCGGGAATGATCGAAAAACGCGTCATCCGTAAGCCATTTACTACGGAAGAAACGACGTAGTTGAACGGATTTGGCAAACTCTAACCGTGCTGCAAAATATCTTTGTGGCACGGTTTTTTGCTGTCCGGTGCAGTCTGAAACAATCCAGGGTCGAGATTTTCGGTCGATCCTTTTGTTTCGGCTCCATTCGGACGGTACAATTGAGCAGGTCACGCAACTGACGTAGAAAGAGGACTGCCTCTGCGATGGTTCACATCTCGGAGAACAGTTTCATTGATAGGGGAAAGTGCAGCGATGTTTACACCTGGTATTACGCAACTCGTAGTCGTTCTCCTCATTGGATTGCTCTTCTTTGGCAATCGTCTTCCCGGAACCATGCGTTCGATCGGACAGTCCCTGAAGGAATTCAAGAAGGGAATGAAAGAAGGCGAAGAAGAGGATGATGACGACAACAAGAAAGAGTCAGACGCTTAATTCGTGGGCGTGACTACGTCGCTGTTCGCGGGCTGATCTAATTCGCACGTCCGTCATTGGGTGAAATCAAAATGAGCGGGCGGCCCTCCTTTTCAGGAGGAGGAAAACCATGTTGACCATTGGTGCCCCCCAAGCCGCCGGGCTGAACGATTCTCGCTGGATCAAAGTGCTGGAATTGGGCGAAAGTCTTGTGGCCCAGGGCGAGTTTCCGGAACTGTCTTTTCAGGTGCAGCGCGCTGGTCAGGCCACGGAGGTTCACACATTTCTTCGCGAAGAGTCTTCGGGCGGGGTGAAGAAACTTGAATCCCCGCGGCGCTATCTCGTCGCCTCGCTGACGAAACCGATTGTTGCGATGGGTGTCCTGCTGCTCGTCGAAGACGGTCTGCTCAGCCTGAATGACCGCGTCAGCGACTGGATTCCAGAGTTCTCCGAGGCGAGTAAGCGAAATATCACCATTCGCAATTTGCTCACGCACACGTCCGGATTGCCGGACATGCTGCCCAATAACGCGGAACTGCGGAAACTCCATTCTCCAATTGCGACGTTTGTCGAGGGGGCGTGTCATGCTCTGCTGGAACATTTGCCGAGCCGCGGCGTGCAGTATCAGAGCATGGGCTACGCACTGCTCACTCCAATTATTGAACGAGCCTCGGGAGTCGGGATTAAGGAGTTCTTCCGCACGAGAATCTTTGATCCGCTCGAAATGGATCGAACCTGTCTGGGCACCAGCGAGGGGGACAACCGTACGGACATTGCCGAGGTTCAAACTCCTCCCGAACAAATGGGAGGAGGGGAATGGAACTGGAACAGTGAATACTGGCATCAGCTGGGAGCACCGTGGGGTGGTCTGATTTCCACGACGGAAGACCTCTCGAAATTCTGTGCCTCAGTTCTGGCCAATGGGATAGGACCGAACGGACGCGTATTCAGTTCTGCGCTGGTCAGAACAGCGACCGGAAATCGCCTGGACGATTTCCCCGAGATCGATCCCGTCCAGCGCCGTACTCGAGCCTGGGGATGCGGCTGGCGACACAACTGGCCGGACCATCGCAGTTGTTTCAGTGACCTGTTGCCGGCAAATGCAATAGGCCACTGGGGAGCAACCGGAACTCTCTACTGGCTCGATTTGGACCGCAAGATTTCGGCCGTCCTGCTGACGACCCAGCCCGTTGAACGCAGCAAGTCCAAGCTCACGCACCTGTCCAACGCCATTGTGGCTGCGTTTGAAGACTAAAACACGTCTTGTTTGCGGGTTGCTTCGCAGCGAACGCAGTGTCCAATCGACCGGCCTTGTGACAAACGGACTCCCCTCTCGTGTCTTACTGCGGTATCCTTTATGAGGTCGCGTAATTCATGTGCCCAGAGAGGGAGTGGGGGATGCAACGGCGGTTTCGGAATCGCAGATACAATCGACATTTGCTGAACGGAGTTTTGGCGGTGGTCGTTTGTCTTTCCATGTCTCGCTGGGGATTTGGTCAGCAGCAGCCACAGAATCCGCTCAATCGACTGTTCAACAACATCGACAAGTCGATTCGTGGCGAGGAAGAAATCAACGGCCGACTCGGGCGTGATGCATTCGATATCCGTACTCCCCAGAATCCAGACAACGCCCGTCGACTGAGCGAGGCCGAGCGTTACGTTCGCAGTCAGCGATGGAACGACGCTGTCGAAGTCCTGCAGTTTCTCCTTGATCAGCCGCAGGATTCACTCATTTTCGGTCGGGGCCGCACTGAATGGTCCTCCCTGCGCCAAATCGCGAGAGACATGCTGCGAAACCTGCCAGATGCAGGGAAGCGGAGTTACGAAAGTCGCTTCGGCCCACAAGCCGAGCAACTCCTGGCAGCCGCGCTCAAAAGTCAGAATGAAACGTTGCTGCATGAAGTAGTGCGCCGTTTCGGCGCGCTGCCAGCGGGGCTGCAGGCACGTCGTCATTTGATTTCGCTGCTAATTGCCCGCGGCGACATCAATTCGGCGCAACGGCTTTTAAACGACTTGCCCGAAGACGCGCGAACGGCTGAAACTGTCCAGTTGGCCGCCTGCATGGCGATGCAGTCCCAGATGAAAGACGCCATTAAGCTGCTCGACGCGACACCCGGCTGGCAGTCACAAGTCGGCGCTACCGAATCTGCCAAACCAGCGGACTGGTTAGCCAAGCGGACGTCGCCCAAGGGAGTAAGTGATCCGCAGAATTCCATGGGGACGCCGCTGCTCATTCCCGCATGGAGTGCAAGTCGGATTGCTCGCTTTCACGTTGAGGAACAGGTTTACCGTCTCGAACGCGATTTGACGGAGAGCCGACGCGGCATTCTGCCGATGTCGCAGGCTGTGTTCTCGGGAAACCTCATGATTTACCGCGACCTGGCGGGCATCAAGGCGAGAGATTTGACGACTGGCGAACTGGCCTGGCAGCACCTGCCAGAAAACAACATTGAATCGCGTCTCGTTTCGAATACGGCATTCTCCGATTCCACGCTCTGGCAGGAATCCAATTACGTTGAAGACTACGAGTTTCCGAGCCTCGACCATCACCCGTTGGGTACAGCCTTGTTCCGAGATGCCGTGACCTCTGGCATGACGGTACACGAGGGGCGGCTCTACACCATCGAGCGTCAGAATCCGCTGGAATCACTTTCGTATAACTACTACTGGCAACGACAGAATTCTGCACAAGGGAAACCTGACTGGGCAATCAACGAACTCGTGTGTCGGCAGGCGACAACGGGTCGCCGTCTGTGGGCCGTTGGCGGACCAGAACTCGAACCGCTTTTCTCACGGTCGTTGGCTGGTGCGTACTTTCTGGGGCCGCCCACGCTGTTTCAAAACCAGTTGCTCGTACTCGCTGACCTCGGCGGTGAAATCAACCTGTATGCCCTTTCCCCGAGTACTGGGGAGCCCTTGTGGAATCAGCTCGTTGCCGCTGCGGGGCGTCCCCTGGCGGAAGATCCTGTCCGCCGCATGTGGCGCTGTCAGCCAGTCATTGCGAACGGACAGATTCTGTGTCCCACCGGTGTCGGCTGGCTGGTTGCACTCGATGCTTATTCACACTCGGTGAGCTGGGTATACCGATACCCGCCCCACGACACACAGCGACGCCGCTTTCGAAGCGGTTATACAATGAACTCCGTGCAGCCTTTGCTCCAGCGGTGGGGACCACAACTGCCGCTGGCTCATGGCAACCGCATCTTGCTGGCTCCGCCCGAACTGCCCGACGAATTCAACTCCATCCAGCCTTCACTTGTGTGTCTCGATGAACACGGCAAGCTGGTCTGGCAGGAGCAAAAGCGGGACGCCATGTATGTGGCTGGTGTTTATGAGAATCGGGCCATTGTCGTAACGCGGACTGCGTTGAAGGCCTACAGCCTGGACGATGGAGCCCCCATTTGGGAAACGCAATTCACTGAGGAACTCGGGCTTCCCTATGGACGGGGCGTGGGGATGAGCGACCAATACCTGCTGCCATTCGCCGATGGAAAACTCGGTCAGTTTCACCTCAGAAGCGGTGAACTGCAGAATGTGTTTTCCGTGCCTGCTCATACCGATTTCCACAACCTGGGGAATCTTGAGATTCAGAACGGGCGTTTGGTTTCGCTCTCTGCCGAGTCGATTTCGGTGTTTCCGTCGGTCGAGATGGAGCGGTCCGAATGGAATCAGCTCGGCAAGACGAATCCCCGACGCGTCTTGCGTGAAACGCAGTTGATGGTGTCACAGGGAAAGCACGCTGAAGCCCTGACGGTTCTGAACTCGATCGCACCGGACGAACGCGCGAAATGGGCGTCGGATGACCAGAATAAGTTCCGCTCCCTGAAGTGGGACGTACTCATGCAACTCGCCGCCAGCGACGACGCTGTTTCCGTTACCGCGCTGGAGCAACTCCGGCAGCTGGCTGAAACGGAATCAGAACGACGAACCGTTGACCGTTTTGCGGCAGCACACCTCGAAGCGACGGGCGATGTCGGTGCGGCAGTTCGGATTAACCTCAATTATCTGACACGGCCTGCATCCGAACTCGTCAGCGAAGGCGATAAGTCATCGCGACCCGATGTTTTTGCGTCTGGTCGATTACGCCGTCTTCTTGAGAAGACTCCAGTCGATGGTCGCGCCGCAATTCATCAGGCGATTGAGGATGCAGTCAATGGCGTTGCGGCGGAGAGTTTCAACACACGCGATCAATTGGCCCTGGCCCTCAGCTTCCATCCTGCAGGTTGTCGGCTCCAGTTGCAATTGGCCAACGAAGCTGCCGCTGCGGGCCGCATCACGGAAGCGGCGATTAGATATCGTCGCGTTGTCAGCACTGGCCTGCCGGAACAAAAGGCTCAGGCTCTCGTAAGCGTCGCTGAAATGTACGACTCCCACAAAGCCAGCGAAGAAGCCCTGTCCTACTGGTCGCAGTTGGCAACACGCAACGACCTGCCTGAACAACTCGCTGATGGAGCCAATCGACGTGAAATTGCTCAGCAGCATTTGCAGGACTGGTCCGCCAATCGGGCGGCTGCCGGTACCGACTGGGAATCGGCCTGGCGGACCCGTGAACTGCTCGTCGACATGACCTCCGGGCAGCGACAACGTGGTGTCAGCCGACTGGTCAATTCCTCAGCAGGCCCGTGGCGGTTTCTGTATGAGGCGGATGTGAAACGTCTGCAAGTCGAAGACAGAAACACAGGTCGACTTGTCTGGTCTTTGCCGCTCCGTTCTTTGGATAACCAGGTCGGTGCGAACGGCGTAGGGATTTCGGGCGACAGCACGTTTTCCGTGGTTACTCATCTGGGAGTCGTCCACGCGTTAGGTATTCCCGACAAAACAATTCTTTGGCGATATACTCCCAACATGCGAGACGAAGGGCCGCACCGACTCAGGAGTTCCTCTCGATCGACCAACTTGGAAATGAAAAATGCCGGGACGTTTCTGTCGGCAGAGGGCGTTCGGCACGGCGGTCGAAATGGATTTGTACTGGCCGCAAATGAGTTTGCTGTGATGTTGCAGCTACGTGAATTGGTCGTACTCGATACGGTGACGGGCGAAGTACTCTGGCGGGAAGCGGACAGCAGGGGGACCTTCAACTCGACGCTGGTCGGTGACGCACTCCTGCAGTCCGATACGTCGGGAAAAGTCCAATTGCGGCAAGTCGTCAATGGAATGCCCTTGGAAGACGCTGCGGCGAGTCTGGTCACCAGGTTCACCGACATGCTGCAAATCAGGGGGAGCGATGCCATTACACTTGCACTCAATGCCGACGACTCTGGCCAATACTACGAGCTGAAACGTGCTTCATTGGTCGACAATGTCGAACGCTGGAGCCATCGGTTCGTTCGGTCGTCACTCTACGCCATGGTCAATGACTCGGACGTCGCCGTTCTGGAAGGGGATGGGCGACTGGTGCTCGTCAACCTGGAACGGGGTGAGCTGCAGGAAATCGGTTCCATTCCTCAGCAACTCATGTCGACGAAAAGTAAGGTCTACCTGCTGGCCGATGCGCAGCGGCTGTTTGCCGTTATTGAGCACAAGAATTTGCGACCGTTATACATCAACATGCCGACATTGAGTGTGAGTGGTTCGATGATCGCGTTTTCACGTCAGGGAGACACACTGTGGAGTGTCGGTCCAGATTTCTTGGAAGAAAAGAAATCCGATATGGAGGACAATCAGCCCAAGCAGGTTGCCACTCCATCCGCCCATGCGTTGGCTCTCTCCGATTTTGAACAGTCTCCGGTCCTGGTTTTCCTGGAAGAACGGGTGGAGCGACCGAACGGACTTTTCTTCCGTAAACTTCGCGTGACTTGTGTCGACAAACAAACAGGGAAGGTGCTCCTGGACTGGACTCGCCCGTCCGATCAAAACGGATTCCACCGCATGGAATACAATCAACTCGGAGGATGGCTCGACTTGGAATCGAGTGGATTACGCGTCCGAATTCATCCCACAGATGAAGTGACGCCTTCCGACAATTAGAGAATGCAAATGACCGGTCGTCACTAAGTTCAGACGTGTCTTCGATGAAACAGCAACTATGAAACTTCACTTTTTGGGTACCGGCGGATATCAGCCGAATGAACGACGGCACACGGCCTGCCTGATGATTCCCGAAGTGGGGCTGGTCCTCGACGCCGGTACGGGCGCGTTCCGCATTCCCTCGCTGCTGCAAACGCGCGAACTCGACATCTATTTAACCCACGCACACCTCGACCACATTGTCGGGCTGACGTATTTGCTGGTTCCTCTTATTGATGGTCGCCTCGACCGGGCGCGTGTGTTCGGCACCAGGCGGGTGCTCGACGCCATTCGAACGCACCTTTTCTCCGAACCGGTCTTCCCGGTGTTTCCTGACAACATGGAACTCATTGACATCGAGAAGCGGCGAAAGCTCGAAGTCGGTGGCCGCGTGACCATTGAGCACAAGTCGCTCCCTTCGCATCCTGGCGGCTCGCGTGCGTATCGAGTTTCATGGAAGAAAGGACGCGGTTCGCGCTCTTTCGCTTACGTGACCGACACCTCCGTCGACGGCAGTTACAACAAGTTCATCGACAAAGTTCCCCTGCTCATTCATGAGTGCTACTTCGGTGATGAGAAAGCCAACATCGCACTTCGCACTGGCCACAGCACGACGTCTCAAGTCGCCACGCTGGCCCGTGCCGTCCGCGCCAAGCGACTGCTGCTTGTGCATGTCGACCCCTGCACCGACAGCGACGACCCCATTGGCATTCAACACGCCATCGACCATTTCCCCAACAGCCAAATCGCCACCGACTTGCTGGAAATCGACCTCAACAGCAAAGACTGGACCAACTCTTCTACGATGTAGAATTCAAACAGGCTGGCTCGCAGCTAATACGGCAGCGACTCAATGAATTGCTCAAGCTGTTGATAGTACTCGGCTGATTGTGTGTCATTGTGGTCGGCGCCGGGGATGGTCACAAACTGTTTGGGATGGTCGGCGTCGTCGAACAGCTTCTTCCCGGATGCGAAGGGAATGACGGAATCAGCATCGCCGTGGCTTTGCAGCAGTGGACCGTGGTACTGCGTGATTCGCATTGCAGAGTTGAGTTTGTCCGGCGGAACGAGCCAGGCGAGTTTGGGGTAGTGGATGGTGGCGACATCTTTGAGTGAGGAGAACGTGCTTTCCAGGATGAGCCCGCGTGGTGCGTTCTCTGCTGCAAGCTGGACGGCAATAGCTCCGCCGAGCGACCGGCCCATCAGCACAATGTCGGTCTCTGGAATTCCTTCGCGTCGGGCGAGAAATGTGCGTGCGGCGCGGGCGTCTTGTAGAGCGCCCTCGACCGTGGGAACGCCCTCGCTCCGTCCGTAACCGCGGTAGTCGAAAATCAGGACGTTGACTCGTAAATGCTTCGTGAAGTATTCGAGTAGCGGAGTTCGGTGTGTGAGGTTTCCACCGTTGCCGTGAGCGTAGAGGAGTGTCGCCCTCGGATTGTCGCACGAGCAGTACCATCCGTGGATGCTGGCTCCGTCCTCAGCTTTGAACGAGACATCTTCGTAGCTGAGGTTGGCTGGTTTCCAGTTCCCGGCGGGATACTTCGACGGGAAGAAGAGCAGCAGTTCATCGATTGTGGGAAGCGCCGCCTCGGACGTTTCAGGATTTTGAGTTGGCGTCGATTCCGGTTCTTCATTGACCGCTGGTGGAGTAACTTCATCAGGTTCGATGCGTGTTTCCGGCAATTCGTAGAACGCTGCCAACAACACACCTTCGCGGGTGACCTGTGCGAGCGTTTTCGTACCAGGCGGTGGAGGATCGAGTGATTTCCAGGGATCGGCCCGGCGTCGGAATGTCAGCACGTACCGAATGTCGCTGTGCAAGCTGGGATCATATCCCCGAAGTTTGACATCAGGCCGCGTTCGCAACTGCGTTTGATTGCGGACAAAGAACTCCAGTTGTGCCGGGTGCAGGACGGGGGCGACATCGAGCGTTGCTCCTTCAGGGAGCTGTTCAACAACGGCTCGCATGAATTGTGGAGTTTGTGAATCACCCCAGTAACTCAGTTCCGCCCCGAGCCGATTTGCTCCCCCCAATCCGCCGGTGGCTTCGCTGTAGTAAGACAACCAGCAGGGAGCCAGCAGGAAAATTTGAATAAGCGGAATAGCGAGCGCCGCTCCAATAAGTGCCCGTGCTGCCTTCGGTGACCAGCGTCTGGTTGTAATTTCGAGTAGCTGATCCAAACCGCATCCACAAAACACGGCAAACACCGGCAGGCTGACGAGGAACAGGCGAATTCCGTCGTACAGAGCGATGCCGGGCAGTGCAAAAAAGATGATGGGGCCGAGCCAACCCATCATGAGCAGTTGCCAACGCGAAGCGGTGGTCAATGTGGGAGGGGTCTGCGAATCAGTAGTTTGATCGATTCGGAATCCTGCACAGCCCAGCAATCCCGCTCCAAGCAATGTAATGGGCATGGTCCACAAAAACATGACGGTGGAGTAATGCCACGGCACGTCTCGATCAGCAAGGTGCTGGCCCAGATAGTGGCAGTACACCACCTGACGTTCTGTCGTCCGGGCAAAGTACTCGCGGAGATGATGTGCAGGATCGAGCCATAGCCAGGGCCACCCCACGAAGAACACCACGGCAGTGACGGTACCCATCAGGAGGAGTGGGCCAATTGCTTTCTGACGCCAGTTCCAGAGCCCCCACAACAAGAGCATGGGCGGCAGAAATATCGCCTGAATTTTCGTGAGGAATGCCAACCCCAGCAGCAGGCCAATGAGTGCTGAGGAGCGCCACGTGGGAGTTGTGGACGGCTTCCACAGGTCGGCGGCCACCAACAGGACGGTGCTGTACGTGAGCCCCATGAAAGTTTCGAGCGAGGCGAAATGGGCATGGCCGAAGGCGCGGGGCATGAGTGCAAGCGCAAGGGCGGCGAAGCATCCGGCCCGTTGCCCGTTCCATTTGGTCACGAACCAACCGACAAGGAATATGTTGACGGCAAATGCCAGTGCCGGCGCCAGTCGACCGTACGTAATGACGTACATGGGAGGGCCGGGGCGCTGCCCGAGAATGGTTCGCCCCAGTTGCTCGGTAATGCCTATGGCCCAGCGGCCGAGGGGAGGGTGGTCGGGGTTGTAACTGGGGTCGCCGAAGATTTCTTTCAGGCTCGCGGGATCAACAAGTGCGACCCCGTATTGCAGACTGCTCTGCACGAGGTACACACCCACTTCGACGTTGAAGCCTTCATCGAGTGTGAGACCAGGCCCATCGAAAATGAGGGCGGAGTCATCAGCCACGTCGACCTGTAGTCCCACGGCCAGCAGCACGACAACTGCAATGGCGAGCGGTCCCAACCAGTCACGACTCATTTGCACTAAGCCTTTGCTGGTTCAGCAGGCGCTTTGGGCTTGTTCTCGGTTGGCTTGGCAGCGGATGCATTGGCGTTTCCAGCCTTGAACAATCGGACAATCAAACCATCGAGTCCGAACCAGGACCCCGTGGGCATCATGGCAATTCCGAGTAGTGCAATGACCTCAATCATGTTCTTGTTGATGAACAGACTGTGCTCAGGTCCGGGCGGTTGTGGTACCCCCGGCCAGGGAGGAATGACCAGGTAGAACGACAACAGCAGAATTGCACCACCGACGGCTGCACCCCGGGTTCCCAAACCAATCAGCAACAGGAAGCCGAGAATGAGCAGTGCCCACATGGGTCTGCTGCTGGCACGGTGCAGTGGCGTGTCTTCGGGAGGCATGGCACCGCGACCAATTTGCTGAATGGTCAGCAACTGAAAAGCATCTTTCTTCAAGTCGGTGTCAATCGATTTCACCGGACCAACAACCTCAGCCCGAGTAATGTCGACCTTCTTCTTTAGCATGGCGGCATGGTCGAACTGGTAATCGATTTTTGCTTTGGCGAGTGCCTCTTCGTATTCCTGCAGCAGGTCCTTGTACTCCTGGATTTTTCCGTACTGCAAGTTGGTCTGAATACCATTTTCTTCCGAGGCAGTGGTCGTCCCCATGACCGGGGTGAACGACCCTTTTTCGTTCTTGACCGCCGACGCCCCGACCATTTCTGGATTTCCGCGCAGATGCGCTGCAAGCTTTTGTCGGTAGGACACCTTGCGCGAAGCGTCAATGAGTTTGCCAATTTCAACTCGGACATCCTTGGCTTCTTTTGGAACTAACTCCAACAGATCTTTTTCCTCACTTGGGGTGACTGGCTGGAGTGCGGTCATTTTCTGGCTGTCTGCGTCGTACTTGAACACGACAGGGAGGGATGCCAGGTCAACATCAGCTGGCAGCGGGCCAATCTCGCGTGACGTCGGCACGATAATGGGATCCGCATTCGGATCGTTCAGGCCTTTGGCCGTTCCATCCAACAGTCTGTTCAGTGCTGCCTGCTGGTTTTCATCCAAGCCATAATGGGCGATGAACCGGTCGCGCCAGTTGTTCCAGTCAGTCGAAACGTTGCCGTAGTCCAGTAGTTTGAGGCCATCGGGATCGCCGGTCATGTTCCGGAACGTTTCACGGAACGGGCCTTGAGCATTTCGCAGATAGCCTTCTGCCGTCCAGGGATCGGGCCCGCTGAGTGAGTCGAGCTTCCACAGCCCTTCGTACAGAAACTGCCACCCAATCGAAAGTCGCAGGGCGATAATAAGAACGATGGCAATGACAGGAATTCGTCGACTATCCACGGCAGGCAGATTCCTTATCCCAATGAACGCAGGCGGGACATATTCGGGGCTGACGCAACTCCACGTCGGGCCTCAGATTATGGTTCAAAAAACAGGTGAGTTTCCGGAATGTTTCGGACGACAGGTGCGAGTGTCCGTGTTCCTTGAGGAATGGGGACAAGAATGGCACCAATCTCAGGGTGATCATCGCAATACGACGAAGCGTTGTCGAGTCCCATGACGTAGAACGCGGTTGAGAGTGCGTCTGCTTCTGCGGCTGTAGGGGCCACAACCGTTACAGAAAGCAGCTCATCGCAGGGATATCCGGTTCTGGGGTCAATAATATGCCCATAACGCTGCCCTTCGTGTCGGAAGAACTGAACATTTGAACCACTCGTCGACAGGGCTTGGTTCGACAAAACGAGCGTGGCCAGCCGCTTGCTGTTGAAGAGCGGATTCTTAATCCCGACCGACCAACCGTCGGCTCCATTGTGTCCGCCCTGTGCACGAATACTGCTGTAGCCACCATGGACCATGTACTCGTCGACGCCGCCTTTCGCCAGTTCATCAGCCACAACGTCAATGGCATACCCCTTACCAATCGCGCCGAGATCAAAGCCAATTTCCAATGGCGGCGTGCCCGTTCCCTTCAGCTCAAATGAAATCGCTAGCTCGTCTCGATTGAAACGCACATGCTCCAGCCCGCACCAGCTTTTGGCCTGTGCGATTTCTTCGTCACGTGGCACACGTCCGTTTTGTCGACACGTGCGCCACAGCGCTGCCAGTGGACGAGTGACCGGATCAAAACAGCCATCCGTTCGGCGATACAACTCGGCGCATTGTTCGAGTAAGCCAAACACTTCAGCAGACATCGGATGCCATTCGCCCGAGGCGGCCATCCGATTGAGTTGGTTCAGCTCGCTGTCGTCGCGAAAAATTGTCAGGCGACGATCCAGTTCGTACACCCGTTCAAATGCACTCGACGCCGTCATCACCTCTTCCGTCGCACCGGGATTGAGGATGACGCTCCAGGTACACGCCATGGCGCGAGTTTCCAAACGGACAGAGTCTCCGGAGGCGGGCGGCTTCCTGGGAGCTTCGTCCGGCTCAGGCGCGGCATTGAACACTTCGCCTGACAGGAACTGACGTCGATTTGCTTCGCGGGTCATGGCAGGACGACAATTTTTCCGGTGAGCGTGCCCGCCTTTTGCAGCGTGTTGGCTTCCTGCAGTGCGTGTGCGGCGGCTGCGTCATCCAAGGAAAACTCTTTGCCAACCAGAGCTTTCCATTTCTTCTGTTGTGCCCAGAAGTTCATTTCATCAGCAGCTGCCTGCTGCTCAGCCTGCGAAGCATTGAACATTGCAAAGCCAATCAGCTTCAGGTCGTTGACGTAAAACGGACCGAGGGTGAAGGACAGTTTCGCATCGCGTCCGGCCATCACCACAATGCGGCCCCGTTTCTTCATGTGGCCAATCGAACGCTCAATGGTCGGCTCGCGTTGAGTCTCCCACCAGAAGTCGAGACCGCCGTTTGGTTCCGCAAACGCCTTGATTTCCTCTTCCAGCGTGGGAGATTTGTAATCAACGACAACATCGGCTCCGAGGTCGCGGCAGAGTTGTCGCTTCTCTTCGGTTCCGGCGGTGGTCATGACTTTCGCTCCTGCTGCTTTGGCGAACTGAATGACCATCGAACCGACACCGCCGGTTCCGCCGTTGACGAACAAATACTCACCAGCCTTGAGGTTCCCGTGTAGAAACAGTCCCAGGTGGGCAGTCATCCCCACCAGCGACGCAGCGGCAGCGTCGGTGTCGGTCAGTTCGTCGGGCGTGGCGTACAGCCAACCAGGATCAACCGCAATGTACTCGGCGAACGTCCCCTGCCGACCGAACAGGCTCTGATTCGTGCCCCATACCCGATCTCCCACCTTAAATTTGGTGACCTTGCCACCAACCGCTGTGATTTCACCCGCCAAATCACAGCCCGGGATGTAAGGAAACTTCTGAGCCATGGGAATGGTGCCCGACCGAATGTACGTGTCGATGGGGTTGAGCGACGCCGCCCGAATTCGCACGAGAACTTCATCGGGCCCAGGCTCAGGTGTAGGAAGTTCGCCGACGGTAATTTGTTCCGGTGCCCCGGTCGCCGTAATGTACGCAGCACGCATGAGTCGAACCTCAATACCTGTGTTGATAAACTGTGCACTAATGTTGTCCGTCCTGTCATGGTAATCCATGCCGAGGCTGATCCCAATCCACTCGAAATCCGGCCACGTTCCCGAATCAGTTTCATTCCGGGAAACTCAGGCGAACACACTATGCGAATTATTGCGGGGCGCTTCCGGCGTCGAATTCTGTTGACCAACCCTGGGAACACGACACGGCCCATTACCGACCGTGTCAAAGAGTGTTTGTTCGAAAGGATTAGTCAGCGGTGCCAGGGAGCCAAAGTCGCCGACGTCTTTGCCGGCACGGGAACCATTGGCCTGGAAGCACTGTCACGGGGTGCCCAAAGCGTCGTGTTCGTTGAAAAAGACCGACGTGCCATTGATTTGATGCGCGAGAATGTGGCCACTCTGGGCTGCGAAGAAGAGACGCTCGTCTGGCCGGCGAACGTCCTCCGCTGTTCGTTTCGACCAAAAGGAGGCAACGAACGGTTTCTCCCGTTGAGCCTGATTTTCTTCGATCCGCCGTACAAAATGGTTCCGGACATCGTGCCGGAATCCCCGCTCTGGCTCTCGTTACGACGCCTTGCCCGTGACGAAATCTCCGCTGAAAACGCGACCCTCGTGCTGCGTACACCCGAACGTGCTCAATTCGAAATCCCACCGGAATGGCAAGTCGAGTGGACCATTGAAATGTCCAACATGGTCGTGTCCGTTTGTCGCAAGCAACCAGCGACTATCCCTTCTGCAGATTAATCTCACCGAAAGTCATGTAGACCAGCGTCGGACCAGCGGGACCTCGATACGCACCGTTGGCCAACCGCACTGCTAAGGCCGTGAACTCCCTGGGCTCCTTCTTCGTGTACTGCGAAAGGTCACTCGGAAAAAGTGCCAGAGGTGATGATTCATGAAGTAGCCCATCACGTAACGAACACTAATCACCCAGTTCCCTGCGTAGCCGTTCACGATGGTAGGCCAGGCGTTCTTCCGAGGTCATCTGGGCCAGTGGAACTGTCGGCGCGGTTGACGTGTGTGAACTGGCAGGTCGCTTCCTGGCCGTGGATTCACCGCCGTAGCTCATGGCGTTGTCGGTGACCTGCAAGTCTTCTTCCAAGGGTCTCCACGGTTTGATTTGCAGTGCCTGCAAGACGCCGTGGTAAGCGCGGACCGCTTCCTCGGGCTGAATTTCTCCGTCGGCAACGCGGCGGAGGAATTCAATGAACGCCAACTGATGTTCGGAGTTATTGATTTTGCGACCAAACAGTGCCAAACGAGCCCCGTGTTTTTGCGCATCATGCAGAAGCTGAAACGCATCACGCGTGGTGCCGGATGATCCTCCCAGGATACCGACGACCAAATGTGGATCGTACTGCACCAGGTCTTCAAGAGCTGCGGGGCCTGGATACGGAATCTTCAGGAAGACAGGCCGCCCGGCCGCTGGTACGCCGGCCAGTGTGCGGGCAATGACGTCGTTGATGAAATGCGGCAGCAACTCGGGCGATACCGCATGCGGCATGTTCGGATTAAAGACCTCGAGGAAGTGCCGGAAACCTTTCCGTTCGGCTTCTTCACGGAACAGCTTGTACGCGTTGAGCGTTTCGAGGTCGAGTTCACAGTTGTTGTTGAACGTAACCGAGTAGAGGCCCAGGTCGACGCCCTGTCCGCGTTCGTCGTCCCCGCATTCAACCTTGCCACACTGTGCCTGATCGATACTCACTGTACGAAATGGCTTGGCTGGTGCTTTCCCAATAACACTGCCGCGAAAGACATGGATGTCCGTGGTGTCGTTCGCGCGGACGGCGGGGGTGACGTGTGAGTCATCGAACAACCGTTCCCGCAGTACGAGCTGATCACTCGTACTGGCAGACATCAGCACAATGTCAACGGCCCCTTGTTGAATGACCTGTCGGATTTGCTCCCGATATTCGGCCAAGGTTCGCTGACGCACTTCCGCATCGTGCCGTTCCGGAGATTTCCCCGGCGCACCAATTCCAAACGCCATATCAGCGTCTTTGGCGTCAGCAATAATGAATTCACGACAACCAGTCGGGTCAGCGTGGATGGCAGCAAGTTTGCGGTCGAGAGACTTCATGTCGCACTGTTGTCAGGCATGGAATACATTTCTCAGCCCGTAATAGACTCGACTGAGCGGAATTTGCCAACAGCGGATTCGCCTGATCCGTCGGCAGCGTGATTTCAATCGCAAAATGTGAATGTTTTTTGATCTGAACCTCCCAAGAGCGGCGTTCGCCACGCATCATGAGCAAACAAAAAGCAAAGTCCGTCGATGATTTGAGTCACCTCGATGCTGACATCAAGGTGCAGAACGGTCGTAATGGGGTCGTCGTGCGGATCCCTGCAGGGCGTTTGCTGGGCAGTTTTCTGCTGATTGTCGGAATCTTCTCGTTCCTGTTCGTCATCGGGGTGATGGAACTGCTCCCCTGGCTGTCCAAGATTTTCGCTGGCTGCCTGCTACTGAGCGTTCTCGCGTTCATCAAGGCACTGTTTGTGCTGGCGACAGTTTTGGTTTTCTGGATGACGATTTACATCATGACGCGAGAGTTCATTTTGTCGCGAGAACTTGAAGCCAATGGAAACGGCATTCGTCTGAAAGAAAGCTGCCTGGGAATGAGTTGGACCACGACATACGCATGGGACGACGTTCAGCAAATTGCTGTACGGCGGTTCGGCTACGTCAAACAGAAGAAGCGAAAACGACCGACGTACGCAGTCGTGCTTTCGGCCAATGGAAAGCACAAACGTGTCGTTTGTTTCCTGTCCGAAGAAAAGGCCAAGGAAATTGTTTCGGCAATCAAATCGGTGCGTCGACGTTAAGCGGACACCCGTACGAGGCTATCTTCCCGCTTCCGCCGCCATGGCGACAATCATCAGAATGAGAAACGCTCCCCACACCAGGGTGAAGAAGCCACCCATGACAATTCCGATGTAGGCGTGCACGGCGCCTTTCGTTTCGGGATGTCGGGCGCGGTGTTTCAGCCCCATAATGCCCAACACGACACCAGCGATTCCCAGAATGAGTCCCAACAGGGGAAACAGCGAGAAGAGGCCACAGTAGTAGGCCGCCAGCGCAGCAGGATTCTTGTAGGGAATTAGTCCACCGGTTGAATCACCGCGGGGTTCGTCCTCGTAGTCTTCGTCATCGAACTCGTCGTCGTCAACGTACCTGGCCATCAGAATCTCTCGACTTCATGTACTACAAAAACGCCCGGCGCAGCTTGCGACCGAACAAAGGCGGTAAGTGTAGCAACAGGTCCGTCGTTTAGTTATCTGAAGCCCCGGCATCGCGACACGTAATGAAGTCGAGGAAGCAAATCATCGCGTCGACTTGGGGATTGCCTGTGTACTTTTTGAGAGTGCGTCGACGAGCTTCTGCTTTCGACCAGCCGTTGCGAATTTCTCGCTGACGTCGCCGTAGTTCCGCCGGTGAGGGAACCGGATGAGAGGCATCAGTCCGATGCTGCTTGGAAATGCGTGAAACGGGCATGGGGAAAACCTCCTGTTTGCGAATCGTTTGGGGAAACGAGGCGAGTCCAAACAACTTCAACGATTGTTTGGAGATGTTGCCTTTTCACAACAAGAGTGCCACACAACACCGCCCAGGCGGCCATTCTTTTTAATCGGAGGACTTGAATCTGGATTTGCCAGAGAGCGCAATCGCTACATCAGGAAGAACCGCATTCACCGGAGTGGCGACTGCTCGATTCCGCATCGGAATGCGCAAACAGAGTCGCCGCTTGTGAATGGACACGACAGGCCAGCGATCATCAAGCGAGGAACGTCAGCCGGTTCCCTGCTTCAGGTCGTAGTTTTCCAAATCACGCAGGAACATGGTCATCGAGACCTGCAGCGTGTTGGGCTGGATTTTCCACTCCGGCTGATCTTCTGTGTACTTGCTGCAATGATCCACCAGCAGGCGATACAGAAATTTGAACAAGTGCCGTGGCGCGCGGAGTCGATCGAGTTGGCTCACCAGTTCCGCCTGCGAAATGGAATCAGCGAAGAACGACTGCAAATTGGGCGGCTTCTCGGCCAGTTTCGCACAAGCCCGAATACGGTCATTCGCCACGTCATACAACGCCTGCCCCGTCCACGCCAGCGCCTGCACAAGATTCTGCTTGTCGAGACGCGAACGCTCGTAGAACTCTGCCTCCTGTCGATTCAGGTAGCCGACTACTGCCGACGGCAATAAAAGTTTGAACGCAATGCCGGGATGCTTCAGGAACTTGTTGTCGAAGATGGGCCACAGCAAATCGCGGATGCGTTCTGCGTTTCCATTAATCAAATGCGGTTCGTCGACCCGGTCCACAAGCACCACAATGCTGGTGAATCCCAGTGTCTTGAGAATGGACTGCAACCGCATAATGAGTTCGTAACGGTCATCACCCCGAGCACGACTCGGAACGGGCTGTCCGTTCAGCTCACTCTTGTCGAACTGCAACAGGATTTTGCGAAGGTTCGATGTGGCATGATCGATGACGCGAATTTGCCGAGACACGCGCCAGCCCGTCCATTGTGCTCCGACCAGTCGATAGACATAAGGAATCCAACCCACGGCAATTGCACCCCAGAACCAGCGACTGAACCAGCCAATGCCGGTCTTTTCGCCGAAGTAGTACACGCCGAGGAACGCCAGAATGGTAATGAACACACCAATCAACAGCGTTTTCCAAGTCGACCAGGTAGTGAATCGCAGTTTGCGACGCAGCGTGGCCCACCGTGTGTCCGGAGCGAGTTCTCGATCGTTATCGTAGAACGCGGCGAGGAGCAGCAGGTCTCGCTTCTGCTGGCGCGACAGTCCACTGATTTGCTCCGACCCCAGAGACATTGACGGGAGGTCGTCGCTCTTGCCGTCATTGCGAACGAGGTCAGCAATTCGGGTAGTGGCGAGGCAGAGAATGGAATCCATGTGATCCCACAACCGCCAGTTCTTCAGCGCCTTTTCCGGCTTGCGATTCGAACCGGAGAGTCGCTCGCGAAAGTTGTCGAGGAACGCGTTGAAGTCGTCGTACTCAACAATAAACGCCCGCTCGGTGGGATGGTCGGTGTTGTGCTGAATGAGTTTATTGACAATTTGCAGCCGCAGTGCGGTCTTACCGCTTCCCTGCTCACCAAACACCACCGAGGTCGACGGCGATTTGGGATCGCCGTAAATCTTGTCCCACGCCGGATGGTGCGTCCCTTCGAGGCAGTGTCCCTTAAACACGTGGTCGGACGCCGCATCTTCCTGGGAAAACGGGTTTTCAGAAATCCCGAAGTGATCAAGAAACTGATGAACCTTCATCAGGAAATACCTTCGCTGAAATCATTACTGGTCAATGGGAATAGGCTGACTGAATCGTCTCAATTCTATCCCAGGGGGCAGACCGGTTCATGGCGGAATGTCTGCACCGCAGGTTTAAGCGATGTGCCAAGCACCTGCAAGCCGCTAATCGGAAAAGTCGCACTAATCCAAATCTTCTGATCCGTTGGGTTTACGGCGTAGGCGGGTGTTAGGCACCTGCGTATATTCATTCGGCATCTGGACTTGAGGCGAAGTGACTTGCGAACTACCGTGCCTCTCATTGTTCATTCGCATTTCTGCTGGCACGGTACATGGCCTCGCAACCTTCTGGGACCTCAGAATCTTCACACTCTGCTGCAATCCCGGCGGTCGACATCGACGCTGCCTATGCCGCGGAACTCGATTTTCTGTACGGCCGTTTGAACTATGAACGCGTGCCCGAGCGAGCCCGTTCGCTGGGCGACTTTCGCCTGGAACGCATGCGAGAACTCCTCGCCCGAATTGGCGATCCGCAATTCGCCATTCCCTGCATCCACATCACAGGATCGAAGGGAAAGGGATCGGTCGCGACCATGGTGGCCCGCGTCCTGGAAGATGCTGGACTCCGCGTCGGCCTGTTTACGTCGCCGCACCTCATCGACTATGCGGAGCGTTTTACAATCAACGGAGCAAAACCGCAGCCGAAGTTGCTGCTCCCGTTGATGCTTCAGTTGCGTGACATTGCAGCCTTTATGGACGCACATTCGCCGCATGGCGGACCCACGTTTTTCGAATTGACGACGGCCTTGGGCTGGCTGCTGTTTCTACAGCAGCAGGTTGATTATGTGGTGCTGGAAGTTGGTCTCGGTGGGCGTCTCGACTCCACCAACATTTGCGCTCCACTGGTGACCGCGATTACGTCGATCAGTTTCGACCACACGCGACTGCTCGGTGAGACTCTGGAGAAAATCGCCAGCGAGAAGGCGGGGATCATCAAGTCGCACGTTCCAGTCATTAGCGGTGCAATCGACCCGTCTGCGAGACAGGCCATTGCGATAAGGGCAGAAGAGAAGGGCGCTCCGCTACGACAACTCGGAGAACAGTTCGAGATTACTTCGATCAAAAAGCGGGAGAACACGGAAACTTTGCTTCCGTTCCCTTTGTTGTCCGTCACCGGTTCAACGGGTACATGGGATGACATCGAAGTCGGCATGCCGGGGAATCATCAGGCGACGAATGCGAGCCTGGCGTTGGCCATTCTCGTTGAACTGCGCAAAGCTGGTTTGAGAGTTTCGGACGCGGCAATTCGCTCCGGACTCAGCAGAGCCCAGATAAGTTGCCGTATTGAAGTGCTATCGACGAAACCACTCTACATTGTCGACGCCGCTCACAACGTGGCGTCACTCCGGGCGCTCATTGACACATTGAAAGAAGTGGGCGCAGAGAATCGCCGCGTGGTGTTTGCGGTTTCGCGCGACAAAGACGCCGAACAAATGCTGCAAACGCTCGACTCGTTTGCCACGGAAATCATCCTGACGCAGTACGTCAAGAATCCTCGCAGCGTTCCCGTTCCGGAACTGGAAGAAATGGCTCGCCGCACGCTCACGTGTCAGTGGTCTGCGAATTCCAATCCGTTAGCTGCCGTCTCAGAAGCAATTCAGCGATCAAGTCCCACTGATTTAGTGGCGGGAACTGGATCGCTGTTTCTGGCTGCGGAGCTGAAAGAGAGCTTCTTAGCCACCTCGAATTGACCGACGGTGGCTGTTGGAACTACTGCACCGACCGCTCGATTTGCTCACTTCGTAGTACAACGCGGGTGCGAATGTATTTGTCGGGATTCGACTTGAAGGTCTTGCGGTTGGCGTCACTCACGAACAGGTACAGTTCGTCATCGTAGAATGCACCAAAAGCTGTTTTACCGGGGACGGCACGGTCGGTGTCCCACACAATAACAGGGTCACATCCCAGGAAGCGTGGCACGTACCGTTCGGGATCTTGCTGGAAATCTTCCAGGGCTTCCTCAGAGACAAATGTGAATTGTTGTCCCTTATAGTCAGTAGTGAACTGCTGGCTCCCTTTGGTCCAGCGACGGTGCTTCCACAGCGTGACCGGGCAGTATCCGTCCATGACGGGGGTCGCCTTCGGCCCTTGGCTGGCCAGTTCATTCTCACCCTTTCCGTCGCCCGGAACGGTAGCAATCGGCATATCTGTCTTAGCCTTCCGGCTGGCGAGCAAATCGGCGTAACGGCTGCCAGCACGGTGCATCATGCTGATGTACTCATCCATGGGGTGCATCCCCTGTGATTCCATCAGCAGTTCGCCGGTCGGCTCGATGTAGAGGTCGGTCGGGAACTTCGAAACACCAAAACGGCGCACCAAATCGGGGTGATCATCGACATCAATTTTCACGCCAACAATGGTCGTTCCGAACTGCTGCAGAACCGCTTTCTGGTTGAGAACGGTCCGCTCCATTTTCTGGCAGGGGACGCACCATTCCGCGCCAAAGTGCAGGAGCATGGGGCGGTTGAGCTTCTGTGCCTCAGCACGAGCTTCGTTCAAATCTTCGTGCCAGTTTGAAGCAGCCTGTGCCGTCCCCATGAGAGGAGCCACAGCGACCAACAGAGCGAGTCCGTACCACGACTTCAGCATACCAACCTCCTTGAGTTCCGCAGGCAGTCTCAAACCAGTCCACAACGTGTTGTGCTTCAATCCTCAAATTTCACAACAGGCGAACGGTGAGACCGTCCTAATCTCTCCATTGATATCGGCCCCGTTCCTGCACAGAGCTTGGCAGGAATGACGGCTTTACGAGAAGCTAAGTCGACGTTGAATGATTACGCCGGTTATTTGGGACAAACTGCCGTTGAATGACAGCTTTGTCCCGCTCGTATCTCAGAGTGCGCGAGAATGTCACCCTGAGGCGGGATGCGGATTCTAGGGGAGGACAACTGCCCGTCAACTGCCCCAAAGGCCCCAAGAACAAGAAACTCAAACTTCTCTAAAGCCCCTGTTCATTTGCACTCAACGCAATCGTCAATCCGGTCGCATTTGACCGCACTTATGTGTCGCAAGCACTTTAACAGCTGAGGGAAGCGTTTGTTCAGGAGGCTGCTGATGGCGACCTGGTTCCCGCATGCTGCCAACGATTCCGCAGCAGCAGCCCGATCCCGAAACAGAGAATGCCGACGCTGTACCACTGCGAAATCGTGAACGAGGTCCCGAACTGTCCCATTTCATCGGCCCTGATGAATTCCAGCAGAATCCGGGTCATGGGATACAGGATGCATCCCAGCGCGAACGTGTCGCCGGGATGACGTCGGTACCAGTACATTTGAGCCGTCACGAGCGCCAGCACAAACCCGTTAATCGAACTGTAAACCTGCGTGGGATGCAGCGGCATGGTGTAAGGAGCCGTCGGTTCAACGAAGCCTCGAATCGCCAGCACGTCAAACGTGGTACTTCCATGCGGGAAGCAAATCCCCCAGGGCAAATCACAGCGATCGCCGAAGCAACAGCCATTGAGAAGACATCCAATCCGACCGAATCCAACGCCAATGAAAATCGACGGCGTAATGATGTCGACCAGCGGCAACGGCGGGATTTTGCGAATGTGACAGAACGAGAAAAACCCAATGGCGGCCCCAAACATCGCACCGATGAGGACCAGTCCCCCATTACTCAAATTCACGGCGTTGAAAAGCAACTGGGAGATGTCCTTCGACGACGCCATCAACTCGCTGCGATACTGCACCAGGTACGCAATGCGGCCACCCGCAATTCCGCACACCAGAATCCAAAACGCCAAATCGGTAATGATTTCGGGATCTTGTCCCACCTGTTTGCTGCGATACTGTGCGAACGCAATGGCAAACAGAAATCCAATGAGCACCATGACGCCGTACCCGAAAATCGGAAACCGGTCGATGGGCAGGTTCGGCCCCACGAGAGTCACACCCAGCAGGATGCCCAGAAACGTCCCCCAGCTTGACGCCGCCAGGACTTCTTTCTTGTGGCCTGTGAAGAACTGATACGCCCCGTACAGCAGCCCCAGCAGCAACACGACCCAGCCCGCCCCCAGCAGTTCAACCCCTTCCTGCTGAGGCGTCCATCCCGCCCAGGGTTGCTTCAACCAAACTTCAAACAAAACTTGTCGCACGCCGTGCCTCAATCCGTTGACGGACAAAATTCACATCACGCCGTGCATTCTGACAAATTGCTGACCGTGCAGGAACACTAAACCAGACACGCCGCCTTTGACGCGGTGCCAAAGGCGGCGTGTCTGGTTCGATCTGGAGATTTCCCTTCGGGCCGCAGACGAGAATCTCAAAACAGAAGGTGGCACTGGCATTGCCGGAGTTTTTTGCAAAGGAATTCGAACCGTTCTCGGTGCGGGCCTTGCCGGTGGCACCGTTCAAGTTTCGGCTTCATTAACCGCGTCTCTCCGGTTACGCTGAGTTGTACGTAAATTGGTGCTGGCTAGTGCCAATTCACGCAGGTTCGCAAGTTGTGACATTGGCACCCGGCGTACGCCGGATCGTTCATCATGAATTTCGCAGGCAGGATTGCAACCGAAACTGACGCCGCTTTACTCGCCGCGATGAATCAAAAACTCATCCGTGACGAAGGCCATCGCAACTCAATGTCGATTGCCGAACTCGAAGATCGAATGAGGACCTGGCTTGTCAATGAGTATCAGGCGTCGATTTTCATCGTTGATGAGGAAACCTCTGGCTATGCACTGTACAAGCACGAACCAGACTGGACCTACCTGCGCCAGTTCTTCATCGTACCCGAGTTACGTCGGAGGGGGTTTGGCCGAGCCGCGATGCGCTGGCTGATCCAGAACCAATGGGTTAATGCTCACCGCATTCGCCTTGATGTTCTGGTGGGAAACACCAACGGCATTTCATTCTGGCGATCCGTCGGATTTCAAGATTACTTCATCACCATGGAAATGGACATATTGCCAGACGACCATGAGGGGACGCTGTGATCCTTAACACAATTCCAGTGAACGATGCGATTCATCGTCTGGCCGAACTTGCGGGGCAAAAAGTCTCTGTTTTTGGGACGCTGTCACTGGAATTTGAAGCGACTTGCATCACGCAAATTCCAAAGACCGAAGTGAGTGAATACGACGCTGGAACGTATCAATCGAGCATTTGGGTCGACTTTGATCTGGCTGCGATCAAGCAGCCCGAACAATGGCTGAATCAATTCGACGGACGCCGTGTGCGCGTGACCGGCAAACTAGTCGCCTCCCTCGATGGTTATGATGGCTGTGGCCATTTCTCGATGTGGCCCGCGCGATTGATCGCTGCGTCAATCGAGAAGTTTCGCAGGCAGGGTTGAGCGAATTAAAGTCGACGATCCTGTGCAGTTTTTTCATTCTGGGGGATTTGACCGAACCCAGCATTTAACAGTCGGCCTGCAATGCTGGGACACGCCAGTCGGTGATCCGAGCATACGTCTCTCAACACATCAGCCGAATCGCTCCTTTCGCTTGACGCCGTCGATCCATCAGTCGACAATGATGCAGGGACTAAAACCAAACGTCAAACCCTGATAGACGGAAGGTTCTCCAGAAATAGGTGGAATTACCTTTCCACCTATCATTTAGATATTCCCCTGAAGACCCGCGAGGCAGGCATGTCTGAAAAACTCTATACGATGGTCGCTGGCGGCGCACTTGAAGCGAATTCTACTTTCAACGTGAGGTGCAACTGTGGCGGCAACGCACCAATAACCCCTGAATCGGTCGCAGGATACGGGTACTCAAAAAAGGGCGGCCCAACAAAGATCGTCGACAGACTGGAAACGAAATGTCTGAACTGCAACACTGGAATTGTGGTGAGCGTGTTGGAAGGCGATCCTGGCTACGTACTGACGAAACACGGCAACAAGGAAATGCTCTTCCTTCCGCAAGGTTCAACGAGCAAGCCCGTTGCCGAACTGACAGTCGGTGAGCACGAAGCAATCATTCAAGAAATGAAAAAGAACATGCCAGACGAATAGCTTTGAATACTGCGGTGGTTTTGAGCGGTAGTGGCATTGGCTCTCCCTTCTTGCTATCACTTGATCATGATCGGCGGCGCGTGGCTCCCGAACGAATGACCGAACCCAGTAACCGTAGGGTGCGTCGCGACCTCAATGTTACCCACATTTTCGTTTGGCTGCGTGGGTACCTCGGAGGAGGAGGAGGAGGAGTTTTTCGAGGCCGCGCCAGAGGGTGATCCAGCCGGGGCGGCCATCGCACTTGCGGCCAAGGTGGCCTCCGAGGCCAGCTAGGTGTTTGACGAACTGTTGGATGGTCATTTCAGTGGCGGGGCGTTTGCGAACCTGCGCCAATGTGTCGACCCATTCCGTGGGGACGACGTCGCGAGCGGGTCGGTCCGGGGCTTGTTCGGCCAGTTGGCGTAACCGCAGGAGTTGCACGGCGACAATCGACAACAGACCAGTCACGCGTTCCAGGCGATGAGACGTTTCATAGTACCGCTGCTCCACACGACAACCGGTCTTTAAGGCTTTGTGATATTCTTCGATGGCCCAGCGTTGAGAGTAATAGTGAATGACTTGTCGGGCATGTTCGAGGGTCTCGACACGTTCGGAGGTCAGCAGGACCCAGTGGACTGGTTGGAGACCTGCGGGGGGATTCACCTCAACGAGTTCGACGACGCACATCGGAATCGGCTGCCCAGGTGCGTGTTTGCGAATCCACGCATTTGTCACTGAAGGGGTTGGTAACGACAAGGTGGCATGCCGTAGCTCCATTTTGGCTGAGCGGGCAGGCTGACTGGACGTCGCTGGGATGTTCAAGACTTGGCGACCACAGACGGGTTGTGCAGCAAGGTGTTCTTCCAGCGAGATCGTTTTTTGCTGCTCAGTCACGATGATTCGGTTCAGACGACAGGCTCGAATGACCCAACCGCATTGTTGCTGCCAGGCATGTAAGTAAACTTCGTAGTCATCTGCCGCCCGGTCGCAAACATGTAACCATTTCACTCCTTCCGGCGGGGCCCCCACTTGGTCGATTAATCGTCCCCACACGGTCGATTCCCGATGCGGGTCGCGCCGTCGCGAGTTATTGGCGCCATGCTTCTTTCCTGGTTGCCGATAGAGTATTTCCTGTCCGGCCAGTCCGATGACTTCTTCGGACTCGGGGTCACGCATCAAAGCTGAGTGCAAGAAGAATCCCCTGCCGGTATTCTTGCCGACCGGTCCAAGCCCGCGCGCACGACGCTTCTGGCCATAATTAATTTCCGTGGTGTCGTTAAGAATTAATCGCACCTGACCTGGTTCACCCGAGGCGCGTGTCCGTTGAAAATGCGGCGTGGTAATGCCTTCGAAGCTGACGTCCTCGCAGTCCATCAACCGGTACAGAGCCTTGCAGTCGGCCCAGGATTCGGTTTGTTCAGGCGACGTTCCATCTGGCCTCGCGAGCATTTGGGCACCAACTTTCACCAATCGCCGCGTGCGACGCGCATCACCCAACTGGCAATCTCCAAACTCACTTAGCGCCCAACTGATGGGTTCCAGACTCATGACCAGACACTCCTTGCACGCTGGCAGACCAAACCGCCAACACCCCGCAGCCTCCGCCTCGCTCCACCATTCCTGGAGCCTGCCACCGAAGGTTCCCGCCCCCGGCGCTGCCAACCCACCCCATAGGCAACCCCCGTGCCAATTCAAGAAACCGCACGAATTCCAGGCATTCACCAACACGTCCGTGTAAAATCGACATCACCCAATTGAAAAATGTGGGTAACATTGAGGTCGCGACGCACCTTGCTCAAACCGCGAGTCGGCAAAAGCGCATTTCAACGCCACCTACGGTCTACGGTCACTGATAAATTGATGACCATGCAGGAACACTAAAACTAACACGCCGCCTTTGACAAAGTGTCAAAGGCGGCGTGTGGTTCAAAATCGAAACTGCGTGGCAATTAGCCGACGGTTTCGATGGTCTTCAGGACTCGCGCGACAATCGCGTATGGATCGGCCTGGGAGTTCGGACGACGATCTTCCAGGTAGCCTTTGTATGCATCGCCAGCGACGAACGAGTGAGGCACGCGAATCGACGCACCACGGTTAGCAACACCGTAGTTGAATTTGTCGATCGACTGAGTTTCGTGCAGACCAGTCAAACGCAGGTGGTTGTCTGGGCCGTAAGCAGCAATGTGCTCTTCTTTGTACTTGTCGAAGGCAGCCATGAGTTTCTCGAAGTACTCTTTGCCACCCACTTCACGCAGCTTGGTGGTGGAGAAGTTGCAGTGCATGCCGGAGCCGTTCCAGTCGCCGCGAATTGGCTTGCAGTGCCATTCCACGTCCACGCCATACTTCTCGCAGAGACGCAGCAGGATGTAGCGAGCAACCCACATGTCGTCGCCAATCTTCTTGCCGTTCTTGGCGAAAATCTGAAATTCCCACTGGCCTTTGGCGACTTCGGCGTTGATACCTTCGAGGTTGATTCCGGCATCGTGGCAGAGGTCCATATGCTCTTCGACGATTTCGCGAGCAATGGCACCGACGTTCTTGTAACCAACGCCTGTGTAGTAAGGTCCTTGAGGGGCAGGGTAACCTTCTTCAGGGAAGCCGAGCGGACGACCATCCTGCATGAGGAAGTATTCCTGCTCCAAACCAACCCACAGTCCGCCATCTTCTTCGGCAATGTGAGCACGCGTGTTCGATGGGTGTGGACCCTTTTCTTTGGGAAGATGCACTTCGCACATTACGAGGAATGCATTGCGACGCGAGCTGTCTGGGTACAGAGCAACTGGGTGCAGCATGCAGTCCGAATCGTGACCTTCAGCCTGCTGGGTTGAGCTGCCGTCGAAGCCCCAAATCGGGCAATCTGCAACGCTGCTCGGTGCGGAGGAGACGATCTTCGTCTTGCTGCGCAGATTCGGAACTGGCTGATATCCGTCCAGCCAAATGTACTCCAACTTGTAAAACTCAGACACCGTCGGTCCTCCACAAATTCCAGGAACGCTCTTTTTTGAAGTGCAGCGACTCGCCTGTTCCCGCATTGGGGTGTCAGGTCTTTCGCCACGACCGCTCTTGACCGACAGGTCAAGATTGGTGCCGAGTCTAAAGTGGACAAAAGGCATTGCAAGTGACTTTGCCTCATGCCTTTGGAAGAAAAAAGCGAATCGCCAATAGCCTGCTTAAGGGCTTTGCAGAAACTGCCTAGCTTTCGTGCAAAGAGTGGTGGAAAACCAGATTCGCAGTGTCCTTGTGTACACTCAGCTCTTGGCGGTCGGAAGTGCGATGACGAACCGGGTTCCCTTTCCCAAATCGCTGTCGCACCGAATGGTCCCGCCGTGCGACTCCACAATTTTGCGAACCGTTGGCAAACCCAAACCACTGCCACCCGGCTTGGTTGAGAAGAACACGTCGAACAATTTGCCACGAACCGCATCACTCATGCCGCAGCCGGTGTCGATGATTTCGAGCACAACCTGTCCGTCCTGAACTGACGTCTGCAGCTCGAGCAGCCCACCGTCCGGCATAGCCTGCTGTGCATTACGGACGAGATTGTTCAGCACCTGCTTCATGAGTCGCTGGTCAAGATTCACCAGCGGCAGGTTGCTTGCCAGGTGCGGACTGACATCAATGCCAAGCTGCTTCGCTTCGGGCCGATAGAACTCGATGAATTCTGTAACCATTCCATTCAAATCGGTGGGCTCGAGCATCAATTCGCCCGCGCGGGCGAAGTTGAGGAATGCTTCCAGCGTTTCCTCCAAATGAAAACATTCCTTCTGGATGCGGTCGAGCTTTCGACGCATACGATGCGCGGCCGGAAACTCCGACTCGTCCAGATCCTCGAACAGCAGTCCCAAATTCATCCGAATGGTGGACAAGGGATTCCGCACCTCGTGAGCCAAACCGCCAGCCAGGCTCGCGATTTCGGCATACCGCTCCCGGAGCTGTTGGCGTTCGGCATCCCCCAGAGTGGGCGACTCTGTTTTCGGGGGGCTCACGTTGGTTGGTTCTTCGGAGGGAGGCATTGTCTTAGAATAGGCGGTTGAGGTTTCCGTTCGCAATCCGTCCATCATCACGGCGTTCCCAGATGTCGCTATTCCGCTGTCAGTTGCTCGTCGTACCTTTTGTACTGGCTGTTCTATCGACGTCAGCACTTCAGGTTGACGCGGCCGAACCGCTCAAGCCGTGCAAGATTGTCATTCGTGATGACGAAAACGGCTGGCCGGTGCCGCTCGTCGAACTGCGAACCACACATAACGTCCGATTCACCTCGGACAACGCAGGAGTCATTGCCTTTGATCTCCCAGAACTCATGGGGGTCGAGACGTGGTTTCATGTCGAAGGGCACGGCTATTCCGTGAAGCCCGACGGATTCGGTTATCGCGGCGTCAAACTGACTCCCAAGCCCGGCGGCATGTTGGAAGTGAAAGTGCATCGCGAATTGCCTGGGAAGCGTTTAGGCCGCATTACCGGCGGTGGGATTTTCGGTGAAAGCCAGCAGCTCGGTGAAGAGCTGGACTGGCGGGAACAGAAAATCCTCGGCTGCGACAGCGTACAGAATGCGGTGCACAACGGTCATTTGTACTGGGGCTGGGGCGACACCACTTTGCCGGGATATCCTCTCGGTCGCTTCCACATGATTGGAGCCACAACCACACTCCAGCCACTGGAAGCATTCCAGCCTCCCATTCGACTTCGCTATGACTACTTCACCGACAACAAAGGCACGCCCCGTAATGTCGCTCAAATGCCCGGCGAGGGACCGACCTGGCTGTCGGGCTTTGTCAGCCTGAAGGACAAAGCAGGGAAAGCCCACCTCGTCGCTACCTATTCCAAAATCAAACCACCACTCTCAGAGTACGAGCGGGGCTTATGCGTCTGGAATGAAGAAACGAAAGTCTTCGACAGGTTCAAAGTGCTATGGACCAAATCTGACGAGCAGCGACGACCACCAAGCGCGCCCATTGGGCATGTCAATTTGTGGACCGATGAATCGGGCACGGAGTGGGCCCTGTTTGGCGACCCACTCATCACTTTTCGCTGCCCGGCCCGTTTCGAAAGCTGGTCCAATCCCGACGCTTGGGAGACTGTCGACAGTCAACAAGCACCGCTGGCTCTTGGTACAGGCAAACCAATTACACCACACCGCGGCGCCATTGCCTGGAACGAATTCCGCCACAAGTGGGTGATGATATTCACGCAGTACGGAGGCGACACTTCAGCATTTGGCGATATCTGGTATGCCGAAGCGCACGAGCCCACCGGTCCGTGGGCCAAAGCAGTGAAAGTTGTGACCCACAACAAATACACCTTCTACAACCCCCAGCTGCATCCCGAGTTTACGAAACCCGACTCACCCATTCTGCTATTCGAAGCAACCTTCACCCACACGTTTTCCAAGACCGAAACGCCCACGCCTCGGCAAGACTACAATCAGGTCCTCTACCGCCTCGATTTGGATGAACTGGCAAAGGCGCTGGATGCGCCCGGAAACTGACGATCTGGTCGGCTCGGCCTGAGAGTTGTCAATCGACGTTCTTCGTTCGCCAATTTTCCTCAGTTACCCACCCATAACAAACCACACTGTTGGAAGCAGTCGCACAAACATGCAGGCTGAAACCAAATCTCATGCAAGCGCGATGATCGTGCGTGGACGGGAGGTCCATCTGGACGACGAAATGAGAGAACGGAGTGTTTTCTCTCAAATTCGGTGAATGGATGCCCGGTATGACTATCGCAAACCGCATGAAAAGTGCGCGGGTCTGGTCGTTTTTTAGTCTCGCTTCGCTCGTCATTCTGCTCGCCAGCGTGTTCCCTGCCAAGGCTTACGCGCAGGGCAATGACATCCTGTTCCGGTCAGCGCTGTTCGATGATGTCTTCAGCACCGATGACTTTGTCAACGATCCCTTCACCGCGCCGGGCAGTTCCGGCTGGATTACGCACCTCGGAGGTGACGGTCCGGGAACCCGCCCGTTTACCGAACTGGGTGGTCTGGTTCCCATCTATACACCGAATGGTGCCTGGCTGTTTCAGGGAAGTGGTCGTATCACAAATGATGGCAAAGGGGGGACATCGCTTGTTACCACCCGACGTTTCATTGTGGGGGATTTCATCATCGGCGGGTACGGCTCCTATGACATTACCCAATCACAACACAATAACACGTTTCATCAGTTGGGTTTCGGCGGTGAAGTGCTAACGAACGGCTTATGGAGCCTGCGGGGAAGTGCCGTATTCCCAGTTGGTCCGCAGACACAGAATGTCAGCAGCGGAATGGGCGCTCTGGGAACCGTCTACTATCAGGGGAACAACCTGCTCGTCGATGGCATCAATACATTACAGAATGATGACGTGGCATTGCGTAACATCAGCGTCGAAGTCGCGCGTGGTCTGGGAGACTGGTCAGGCGAAGCATTCGTTGGCTATTACAACCTGCAGGGCCCGGGCTGCGGCAGCACGGACGGTTTTCAGGTTGGTGTGCGCGGCTACATTACGCCAAGCCTGAAAGGGAACATTGCCGTCTCGGATGATCCTCTCTTCGGAACAAACGTCTTCGGTGGCTTCACGTTCTTCTTCGGCGGCGCCGGTGGAAGGGCTCCCGAAACGCTCTACGACATGTTGACCCTGCCCGTCGAACGAACCAATCAGCAGGTCGCCATCAAGAATGTGCAGTCCGGAACCTTCGTCCCCGGCACTGTGGTCCTGACCGATGGTGGCGTGCCCATTACCATTACCCATGTGAACAACAATGCCATGGGCCTCAACCTCGGTACGTTTGAAGATCCCTTCCAGACACTGCCGGCAACTCAACCAACCGACATTGTGCTGTTGCATCATGACAGCGTGTTCAGCAATCAGTCCTATACACTTGATCCCGGCCAGCGACTGCTTGGCGAAGGGGATGGGAACGAGAACTCTGTCTTCACCGACCAGTTCGGCAACATCAACCTGCCGTCGACCGACGGCGGAACCGGAGTGCGACCGACCATTACCGCTCCCTTTGCCCAGTACGCCGTCTACGGTGCTTCGAACACCGAGGTCGCCAACATTGTCATTGACAATCTGGGAAACACTTTCCGCGGCGGCATGATGTATGACGGGATGAACGCCAACTTCAATCACGTTGTCATCGATGGCGGTCTTTCCGGCATGGAAATCAACAACGGGACCGGACTCTACGCGTTCAACGACGTCCACTTCATCGATCAATCAGAGGGAACAATTAGCATTTCTGGCGGCTCGGCTGATTACACGTTTGACGCAACGTCAACCATTGACGAGGGAGCGACCCCCTTCTACGTCGGCGGACACACGGGTTCGATTACGTATGATGGAACAATTAATGCCGACAGCCAGGGCTTGCAGTTCTTCGACGCCGATGGAACCTACACCTTCAATGGCCAGTTCACCAACGTCGGTAACAATGCGGGTATTGATATCAGTGGTGGTTCCTCGGGGACGTTCACGTTTGCGAATACGGACATCACCCGCACGGCTGGTGGTTCCGTCATCAACATTGCCGACCACGACACCGGAACCGTAACCTTCGGTCCCAACTCTTCAATCGCAGCAACTGACGGAGTTGGACTGCGGTTCAATAATGCTGATGGAACCTACAACTTCGAAAGCCCCATCGCACTCAACGGTGGTGATGCGGGCATTGACATTATTGGCGGCAGCGATGGAACGTTTACGTTCTCCGGCCCGACAAACATCACCAACAGCACGGGTATTGCCGTAAATATCGATGGTGGTATGGGCGGTCAGAATGCCAATGTCCGCTTTACCGACCTGTTAATTCACCAGTCGGTCGGTGATGGCGTCCGTGCCGTCAACACCGACACCCTGTTCATTGGCTTCGGCGGGATGGGGACCAACTCCATTGAGAACTTCACAGGCAGTGGTGTCTTCCTCGACGGTATCAACAACTTCACGCTGGACAACACGACCATCACAAACAACGGCGGCGGCACGTTCACCATCGACACAGCCAACAGCAATCTCAGCGGTTCCGGCAACACTGCCATGCCATTCAGCTCGAACGACGGCGGCGGCAACACCGGCACCATTCAGTTCAACGGCGGGGCCGATACGGCGCCGTAATGGCTCGGCCCGCTACGACAGAATGTCGTGAATAACTTTTCCGTGGACATCAGTCAGCCGGAAGTCCCGACCGGCGTAGCGGTAGGTGAGTCGCTCGTGGTCGAAACCGAGCAGGTGCAGAATGGTGGCGTGCAAATCGTGTACGCTGGTGGGATTCTCTACCGCCTGGAAACCAAATTCATCGGTTGCTCCATAGGTGGTTCCGCCCCTCACGCCGCCACCAGCCATCCAGACGCTGAACCCCCAGTGGTTGTGGTCACGTCCCAGTCGAGAATCGCCAGCGCCCGTCAGTTCAACCGTAGGAGTCCGGCCAAACTCTCCTCCCCAAATGACCAGCGTCTCTTCAAACAAGCCGCGTTGTTTCAGGTCGGTGAGGAGTGCATCAATGGCGGGGTCGAGTTGCCCCGCCAAGTTGCGATGGTTCCCTTCGATGTTGTCATGGTTATCCCAGGGCTGTCCCGCCCCATGCCATAGCTGCACGTAGCGCACGCCGCGTTCCAGCAACCGCCGGGCGATGAGCGTTTGCCGACCATGCACTCCTTCGCCGTACATTTCCTGGATGTGCTTCGGTTCATCGGAAATGTCGAACGCCTCGGCGGCTCCCATTTGCATGCGGAAAGCGAGTTCGTAGGACTGAATGCGGGCATCGAGCCGGTCATCATCACGCTCGGCGGCGTGTCGACGGTTCCAAAGTTGCAGCAAATCAAGCTGTTCCCGCTGCCGCTTTTGCGAAATGTGAGGATGAGCAATGTTCTCAATCAGTTTGCTGAGTTCACGGTGCTGTGAGTCGATGTACGTTCCCTGAAGCGATCCCGGCAGAAATCCCGCCTGCCAGTTTTCGTTGTCTTTGATGGGCAGCCCGCCGGGGCACATGGCAATGAATCCCGGCAAATTCTTGTTCTCGCTCCCCAGTCCGTACAGCACCCAGGACCCAACACTTGGCCGAGCCTGAATGGAGTCGCCGCAGTTCATGAGCATGAGCGATGGCTCATGGTTCGGAACCGCCGCGTGCATGGATTTGATCACAGCAATGTCGTCGATGTGTTTCGCCGTCCGCGAAAAGATTTCGCTGACTTCAATACCCGACTCGCCGTACTTCTGGAACTTGAAGGGCGACGGGAAGGCCGCACCCGTCTTGCGTTCGGTAGTAAGCGTATTGGCCAGCGGCTTACCCGCATGCTCCTGCAGTGCCGGTTTGTAGTCGAATGTATCAACGTGCGACGGGCCGCCGTTCAGGAAGAAGTGAATCACACGTTTCACTTTGCCAGGAAAGTGTGCACCGAGCGGACCATTTCCCGCGTTCTCCCCAGCAGCGAAACCTTCGTCACTGAACAGCGACTGCAGTGCCAGCGAACCGAACCCAAGTGCGGAGGTCCCCAGCATTTGGCGTCGTGAGTAAGGCAATTGATGGAACATGTTTTGTTCTCGTTGTCTGCAGGTTGATTTAATCAACAAACAGGAATTCATTGGTGCAGAGCAGCGCCTGCGCCAACTGTTCCCAGCCGTTCAGTTGCTGCACCGTATCGACCGGGAAATCGAGTTGGGAATTCCAAACAGATTCACCGTTCTGTTCGGCAAGGGCGATTTCCCACAGGAACTGGTCGCTGTTGAGCACTTCGTGAATGTCGATGACAAAGTCAATTGTCTCACCCGCCTCCACTTCAATGGATTCCACATTCAACTCCGTCGGCTGTTGATGACTATGCTCCGACTTCAATACGCCCGCACGTGAACTGACAAGGTACGCTTTGACGCCATCACCCGCCGCTGGTTCGTTGATGAGCGTCGACTTAATCTGAATGGTCACTTTCCGCGGAGCAACCCAGCGCCGAATGGCCATGTGCGCATGGTCATTCCCAGGATGCCCGCCCGTCGCGGTGAGTTGTACCCAGCCAAGTTTGGCATCGGGCCAGGCCGCACCACCCTGCCAGGCTGTACCTGTAAAATGTGGCAGTGGTTCAAATGCGGTCGTCTTGCCTTCCGCTTCATTGACGGTTCCGAATCCGTACTGCCAGTCCTTGGCGGTTTCGCGTGGCGTCGCCTGAGGTGTCTGTTCGGCAAGTTCGACAAACTGCAACGCTTCGGAAAGTTCCGTCTCCGTAGGATTGCGTCCCAACGTGCGGCGAAACAGATTTTGCATTAACTGTTCGGGCGAAGTGCTCCCCTCGGGCCGCTCGGCGAGCTTTCGCACCTGTTCCAGCATTAAGGGATGATTCAGCAGAAACAGCGACTGCTGCGGAACCGTCGTTTCGCTGCGCTGCGGGATGTGCAAGTCAGGATTCGCGAAGTCGAACACGCGCAGCGTGCTGGGGAGATACTGCCGGTCAATTAATCCATACAACGTACGGCGTGTGGGATACGGTGCCGTGAAGAGTTCTCTCGGTTTGCCACCCACAGTTCTGTCGAGGCTTCCGGCGGCAGACAAGAGTGAATCTCGGAATTCTTCAAACGTGAGTCGGTGTCGATTCATTTTCCACAGCAGTCGATTCTCAGGATCCAGCTTCCGCGCTCGCACCTGCATTTCGGCATCCTGCGTCGCGACGGACGACTGCTGGAACGTGTTCGACAGCAGAATGAGTCGATGCAGCTTCTTCAGGCTCCAGTCGTTTTCTACAAACCACGTCGCCAGCCAGTCGAGCAATTCGGGATGCGACGGCGGCTGAGCTCGTAAACCGAAGTCGCTGGGCGTGCGGACAAGTCCCTCACCAAAATGCTGCGTCCAGACCCGGTTCACAATAACGCGAGCCGTCAAAGGATTGTTCGGCGATGCAATGGCCTCGGCCAGTTCGAGACGTCCGCTGCCCTGTGAGAATGGCTTCCTGACGTCGCCGCTGACGACCTTCAGGAATTGCCGAGGCACGTCATCACCGAAATTCACAGGATTGCCGCGCCGCAGGATTTGTGGTTCAGACGGAACTTCTGCATCACGCAGCGTGACAGCATGGGCCACCGCTTCACCCGACTGAATAATCCAGCGATCCACTTCGCCCTGCACTTTCCAGAGCGCGTTGATGGTGTCCGTGTCGAAAAAAGTCTCGACATGCACCATGGGCTGATTTGGAACCTGACTCGGTGCATCGGGCCCGTAAAGCACACCCCGTACCTGTTCCGCTTCAGGTGTCGGCAGGGAACCGGGTTTCTCTTCTCCCTCGGCAACGGTCTGCGACTGTTTCCATTGCTCGTCGATTTGTTTCAGCAGGTCACCATATTTGGTGACGACTTCATCAAAACTGGCGGGGGGGGACGCGAAGATCTCGCGTACGAGTGGATTCAACTTGTCCGGTGACAGCTCCTGCAATTGCCGCGTCACAGATTCCGCCTGCTCGGCGAATTGTTCCCCCTCAAACTCCCGATACGCATGCCACGCCGCGAACACCGGCTCTCCTTCGACCTGTGAGCGATGCAGCCACGCCTGCCAGCGACGCACGAATGCGGGCAACAAATCGGTCTTGGAGAAGACCTGATCAAATCCCTGCGCTGGATACTTTTCCAACTCACGCTGTGACTGGAGGTAGTCAGTCACCCGACTGCGGGCTCGTTCAGAGGACTCATCGCGCGCAGCTGTCAATTGCTGGTCGAGTTCGGCCTGTCGCTTGGCGAGTTCTGCATCAAACCCCTCAGAGGCATCGTCGGAATGCAGTCGCACCAGTTCTTCTTCGCTGCTGGCGAACACACCGTACAGGGAATAGTAGTCTGCCGTGGGAATTGGATCGTATTTGTGATCATGACAGCGGGCACACGCGACGGTGAGTCCCAGCGTGCCGCGGCAAACAGTGTCGATGCGGTCATCAATAATATCCCACGGCACTCCCAGGAATCGACGGCCCAGTGTGAGAAATCCCATTGCCGCCAGGTCGGACTGGTCATGTCCATCAACCTGGTCGGCCGCAATTTGCAGACGCAGGAAATCGTCGTACGGCAAATCGCGGTTCAGTGCCTCCACGACCCAGTCGCGGTAAACCCAGGCATGCACCCAGAACCGTTCTTCACGCGCGTAGACATACCCTTTCGTGTCCGAATAGCGGGCCACGTCAAGCCAGTGCCGCGCCCATTGCTCTCCATACTGCGGCGAGTCGAGTAGTTCATCCACCAGCTTCTCGTATGCCTGTTCGTCCGTTGAATTGACGAACGACTCAATTCGTTCCACCGACAACGGCAGACCGGTCACTGTGTAACCCACGCGACGGGCCAGCGTACGACGATCAGCCTGTTGCGAGGGACCCAGATTGTTCGCTTCCAACTTCGCGAGCACAAAGTTGTCGATGGGATTACGACACCAGCTTGTATTTTGGACCGCAGGCACATCCGGCTTCGTCACCGGCTGAAACGCCCAGTGATTTCTCGCCCGTTCTTCACTCGGCGACACGACAGGGATGTTGGCCGGCCAGGGTGCCCCGAGCTTGATCCACTCTTCCAGCAAAGCGACTTCCGACTTGCTCAGTTCCTCTTCGGGAGGCATGGCGAGGTCATCACTTCGCCGCACGGCCTGCAGCAGGAGACTGGCCTGCGGATTCTCAGCATTGATGGCAGACCCGTTCTCACCGCCGGTGACCAAGGCCTCGCGCGAACTGAGGCTCAGCCCCCCGGAACTCTTGGAACCTGTGTGGCACTCACCACACTTCTCAATCAGCAATGGACGGATTTTCGCTTCAAAGAAATCAGTCGCAGCGTCTTCTGCAAACGCAGTTACTCCCTGCAGTAGCAGGCTGGCAAGACACAACAACACCGACGCAACTCGAACTCTCATCAAACCCCCGAAACTCTGGACGGCTGAGATTCATCTTTCAGAAAGTGTAACAGGTCAACCGGGATGTTTGACAATGCTGGATGATCAATGTGCACCACCATAGGTCGTCCGTGCGGCACTGCGGTTGCGACCGGCAACCCAGCTTGAGAGAATAATAGTCCCGCCTGTGTTGAACTGTTTGACCACACGTGCCCCGGTTCACAATGGATGCCTCATGACTGCTCTCCGTCCTGCCTCGAAGCTGCTTCCAGTGTTTTCTGTCGCTGCGGTTGTGCTGCTGATTCGTTCAGTCGCGTTGGCAGAGGACGTGGACTATCTCAAGGAGGTGAAGCCGGTTCTACGGGAACGCTGCTTTGCCTGCCACGGTGGATTGAAGCAGGAAGGGGAATTGCGACTAGATACTGCCGAGTTCATTCGGCAGGGAACAGCGGGCGGGGATGCCATTTTGAATTTGGATGACGTCGCCGCCAGTGAGTTGTTGCGGCGCATTCAGTCACAGGACGAACTCGACCGCATGCCTCCCGAGGGAGAGCGTCTGACAGCAGGGCAAATCCAGTACGTCGAGAAGTGGATTGCACAAGGGGCGAAGGGACCAGAGAACGAGGCGCCGGAAGAGAATCCCCGGGATCACTGGTCGTTCAAGCCGCCGGTCCGACCCGAGGCACCAGGTGAGGGAACGGGGAATCCCGTTGATGCATTCATCAGGGCGAAGCAGCAGGAACTGGGAGTGGTTCCCCAGCCACCTGCTGAGAAACTGATGTGGTTGAGGCGGGTGACCATCGACCTCACGGGATTGCCGCCGACCCTAGAAGATCAACAGGCGTTCCTCGCTGACGAATCGAATAACGCTTACGAAAAAGTTGTCGACCGGTTGCTCGAATCGCCACAGTACGGCGAACGCTGGGGACGGCACTGGATGGACGTCTGGCGTTACAGCGACTGGTGGGGACTGGGGGCCGAAGTGCGGAATTCGCAGAAGCACATTTGGCACTGGCGCGACTGGATTATCGAGAGTCTCAACGAAGACAAAGGCTACGACCAAATGGTCCGTGAAATGCTCGCAGCAGACGAGTTGTATCCCGAGAGTCCCGACCAGCTGCGAGCTACCGGTTTTCTGGCCCGGCACTACTTCAAGTTTAATCGCACGACCTGGCTCGATGGTTCCATTGAGCACACTTCGAAGGCCTTCCTCGGGCTGACATTTAACTGTGCCAAGTGCCACGACCACAAGTATGACCCCGTTTCGCAGGAAGAGTACTACCGCTTCCGGGCAATTTTTGAGCCGTATCAACTGCGGACCGATTTCGTCGCGGGTGAACTCGATGTGAACAACGGCGGCATCCCACGGGCGTTTGACTGCAACCTCGACATCAAAACGTTTCGCCACATCCGCGGTGATGACCGCAACCCCGACTCGACCGAAATGGAGCCCGGCCTCCCCGCCGTACTCGCCAACGACACCTGGAATGTCCAACCGGTGGAGTTGCCGCCGATCGCGTGGAACCCTGGTGTGCGCCCCGAGGTGGTGGAAACTCATTTGGCTGCAGCACGAAAGAACATTGAGCAAGCTCAGCAGGAACTGAGTCGACAGCGACAGGTTCTCGAACAGGTGCAAAAGCGAACGAAGGAAGAGTCGGCCAAAGCCGAAAAAACATTCCTGGTGGATGACGACTTCACTAAAGAAAATCCCGAGGTGTGGACCATTGGTGATGGCGAATGGGAGTACCGCGACGGGAAACTGCTGCAGCATCGTGCCGGAGCGCAGCGTGCTGTCCTCGAACTGAAACAGGCACCGCCAGCAGACTTCGAGGCAACTCTGAAGTTCATCACCACTGGAGGTGACCGCTGGAAATCGATTGGGATTCTGTTCGATTCGGCGGAGAACAATGAAGTTCTCGCGTACCTCAGTGCGGTGAGCGGTGGTTCGAAGTCACAGGTGTCGTATCTGAAGAATGGTCAGCAGGTGTATCCGCCGGAGGCGGCACAGGCCCGCAAGGTGACAGAAGGTGAGCCCCACGAACTCAAGCTGCTGGTGCGTGGCCAGCTGGTCAACGTCCAGGTCGATGGAGAACACTCCATTGCGTATCAACTTCCCATTGAGCGTCGACCGGCAGGACTGAAACTTATTGCGTTCGATGCAAAAGTCGAGTTCCACAAGTTCTCGCTGCGGCAACTGACGGCAGCTGATGTGCTCGTCGAGCCGTCAAAGAGTCAACCAATGCTGCCGAAAACCGTCGAAGAAGCAGAACTGCTGGTGAACATTGCCGAGCAGGTCGTGACACAGCGAAACGCAGAACTGGCCAGCATTGAATCCCGAGCTGCGGCTGATCGAATCCGTTACTCGAAAACTGACGACGCTGATACTGCCGACGCGATTTCCGCCGCCGCAAAGGCTTATGCTGAATCGCAGCTTGCTTCGGCTCAAACGGAAGTTCTGCGTGCCCGACTGGAGGTAATGCGGGCAGAAGAGGCCAAGCGTGGAGAAGCCGAGAAGAAGCTGACAGCGGCTGAAGGCGCGGTCAAAGCGGCAGAGGAGAAACTCACCAGCCCGGGCACGGAGTATCCCCTGCTGGCGGGTGCGTACAAGACATTGGAGTCGAATGTCGAGTCGGAAGCTTCACGCAGCAAGCCCTTTCCCCAGACAAGCACCGGGCGACGTACTGCGCTTGCGCAGTGGATGACGAACGACCAGAATCCTCTGCTGGCCCGGGTGGCTGTGAACCACATGTGGGGACGACATTTCGGCCGTCCGCTGGTGGCGACCGTCTTCGATTTTGGACGCAAGGGAGCGAAGCCCACGCATCCAGAATTGCTCGACTGGCTGGCAGTTGAACTGATGCAGAACAACTGGAGCATGAAACACATTCATCGGCTCATTGTGTTGTCGAAAACCTACGGACAAAGTCCGCTCAACGCAGAAGCGTCATCAGCCTCCCGGGAATTTGATCCCGAAAACAAAACGTACTGGTACGCGAATCCAACCCGTGTGGAAGCTCAGGTCGTCCGGGACAGTCTGTTGTCTCTGGCCGGGGAACTGGATAGCACAATGGGCGGCCCCTCGATTCCCGTGAACGACGCGAAAAGCCGCCGCCGCAGTTTGTACTTTGTCCACTCCCACAACGAGCATCAGCAGTTTCTCTCAACGTTCGACGACGCCGACGTGCTCGAATGCTACCGCCGCGCGGAAAGCATTGTGCCGCAGCAGGCCCTGGCCCTCGAGAACAGCGAATTCGCCCGCGAGATGTCCCAGGCCATTGCGGCCCGAATCAATCAGCAGTCTCCCGAATTGAAAGACGCAGAGTTCGTACGTCAGGCGTTTCATCAAGTTCTCTGCACGGTCCCCACTGAGAAAGAAACCGCCGTTTCAGTGCGTATCCTCAAACAGTTCGAAGAACTGGCCCGCAGTAAGAAGTTGAATGAACCAACGACGAGAGCCCGAGTCAACTTTGTGCAGGCGCTGGTGAACCACAACGATTTCGTGACGGTACGGTGAAGCCACGATAATGTGCGAGGAACCTGTTAACGGTCTTCGCAACCATCGCCGTAACTTCTATTTGCTTCTTCCAGCAAGAACGCGCCGGTCGGTTTCTTCGGTTGCAGGAACAAAGCCGTGTAGCTGCCCGTCCCGACCGTCAACGTAAAGCGAGCCGCAGCCGACGCACTGCCACATCAACCGAGCCTTGGAGCCGATGATTTCCCTCGCTTTCATATACGCGGCCTCCTTCGTGAGAGTTCCGTCGGCGACTTTGTCGATGACATCGTCGTCGATTGCATCGTAGACATCGAACCAGTCCTGATCTGGGATGAGATGTCCCTTCTGCGGAAGGTAGTCCGCAGAATCGAAAATTGTAGCCCCACAGTTGCAGCCGATTTTCATTTTGATCTTCCACATTGCAAATGAATGAGCGTTTACGGCAAGTGCCGTTTTTTCGCTCGGACAACGTCACTCACCCAGCGGATCTGGTTGCGATTCATCGATTGGGCAACTCGTGTCGAGACTGTGGAGATACGTCCAGTAGAAGACCAAGCAAGCTGCTGGGCCTCCCAGAAACAGGAGACAAAGCCACATCTCCTGCTTTTCGCGTGGAACGATCCGTTGGTCACATGACAACATGATGGACCAAATCACCGCGATGAGACTGAATAGTACGGCGGGTATGCACAATACGAACGCGGCCAGCACCAGCTTTCTCACCATAGAAGTATCGCCGGAGGTCTTGATTGCTTTGGCGACGAGCAACTCGAGCGGTATCGAGATCACGAAAGCCACGAGTACATAATGCACGAGAAAGCACATCGTGCTTTTTGAGTTCTCGGAAAGAGGCGGACGTTTCATTGCCGCGATTCCTCCTGCCAGCCCGATGCCGGATTCATTTTTCGCCGGTTACTGACAACAGTCTGTGATCTCAATCACCAGCCAATTGCGAAACACAACCAGCCAGTTCGCCATCCCAACCGATTTCCTGCTCCAGCATACGCGAGGCGCGCAGGAGGCGGGCTTCTTCGAAGGCGGGTGCGATGAGTTGCACGCCAATGGGGAGGCCGCTGGATGTCTTTCCACATGGCAGCGAAATGGCGGGGAGGCCAGCGAGGTTGGCTCCAATGGTGAACAGGTCGTTCAGGTAGAGCGCCAGCGGGTTGTCGATCATTTCGCCGATCTTGAATGGTGGCGTCGGCGAGGTCGGCGAGAGGACGAAGTCCACGCTTTCGAATGCCTTGGTGAAGTCATCCCGAATGAGCCGGCGAACTTCTAAAGCCTTCTTGTAATAAGCAGCGTAGACGCCCGACGAGAGAGCGTAGGTACCGAGCATAATACGACGTTTGACTTCGTCGCCAAAGCCCTGGCCGCGTGAGTGCTCGTACATTTCAATCATGCTGTGCGGGCCGTTTTCCGCCTCAGCCCGGTAGCCGTAATGCACGCCGTCATACCGGGCGAGGTTGCTCGACGCTTCCGACGGTGCCAGCACGTAGTACACAGCCACGCCATACTGGGCGTTCGGCAAATCGATGTTGACGATTTCCGCACCCAGCTTGCGGTACGCATCGACTGATTTCGCAACCGCCTGCCGTACCTCGTCATCAAGACCGTCATTGTCATGCTCAGCAACAACGCCGACACGTAATCCGGCGAGCGGCTGGTCGAGTGCATCTGAGAAACTGGGAACGGGCTCTTTGGCCGAAGTGGAGTCTCGCCCATCATGTCCGGCGATGGCATCGAGAGTCAGGGCTGCGCCGCAGACATCTGTGGCAATGGGACCAATCTGATCGAGCGAACTGGCGAACGCGATGAGTCCAAAACGAGACACGCGTCCGTACGTCGGCTTTAGTCCCACGACGCCGCAGAAGGAAGCGGGCTGGCGAATGGATCCGCCGGTGTCTGAACCAATGGCAATGGGAGCAAAACCCGCAGCCACCGCGGCGGCCGATCCGCCACTACTGCCGCCCGGAGTGCGGTCGAGATCCCACGGATTGGATGTCGGAAAGAATGCGGAGGACTCGCAGCTTGAGCCCATCGCAAACTCGTCCATGTTCGTCCGGCCCACCAGCACGGCGCCGGCGTCGAGCAGTCGCTCGGTGACGTGGGAATTGTAGGGAGAGCGGAAGTTTTCCAGCATTTTGCTGGAACAACTGGCGATTTCTCCTTTGACGCAAATGTTGTCCTTAATGGCCACGGGAACACCGGCCAAAGGCCCGAGCTTTTCACCGGCAGCCCGTTTGCGGTCAACTGCTTCCGCTGCCGTCAGAGCCTGCTCACGGAACACCTCAAGGAAACTGCGAACCTTCGGCTCGCAGGCCTCGATGTGAGATAAGTGCTCCTCGGCTAGTGCCTGAGCGGTGACTTCTCCCTGCTGCAGGGCGGAAGCCATTTCGGATACGGAACGTCCAATCCAGTCCATTGAACTATCACTGCTGTTAAGTAAAGGAGTGCCACACCTCCGTGCGGCACTCCGAAATCAAACACTCATTTGAAAGGCACACAGACAGGAATGTCTGTGCCACCAGATTTTACGGGCACGCAAACGGGAATGTTTGTGCCACCTGACACTACGACAACTTCTTCGCACGGATGTTACGGAAGTACACGGTGCTGCCGGGATCGTGGCCTTGGAGAGCAAACGTTCCTGAAGCGAGGACGCGTGTGAAATCTGAGCCGGCCTCTTTCCCTTCAGGCTCGACGTAATCGACAACGGTCTTGCCATCGATTTTGATGATGACCCGTTTCCCCTGCACAATGACGTGCTCGGTCCACCAGATGTTATCTGGAATGGTTTGCCGGGTCACATCCTGCACGGCGTACAGGCTGCCGGTTTTGCGTGGGTCGGAGTTGTAGGTGTTGTTGACCTGCGCTTCAAAGCCGTACTTCGGCCAGCCGGAATCCTGATACTGCGTGTGGAAGTAAATTCCCGCATTGCTGTTGGGATTCGCTTTGACGTCCACCTTCAGTTCGAAGTTCGTGTAAGGAGCTTCCGAACCGGTGTAGAAAATGTGGCTGCGTTCACCATTGCAGACGAGCATGCCATTTTCGATTTTCCAGGTGTCGTGATTCTCGTTGACCTTCCAGTTGTCGAAGGTCTTTCCATCCCACAACTGCACGAATCCCTCTTCCTTGTCGTCGAGATACGCGACCGATTCCCGAACCGTCTTCAGACAGAGTTCGATGTCTGACAGCGGGCTTTGTGGGTTTTCTTCGTATTCGAGAGAAATGTTCCGGTCGTAACCGAGTTCCCGCAGCAGACGCAGGACGCCGACCACGTTCAGCTCCCCTTCGCCGAGAATGGTGAAGATTTTCCCTTCACGCTCCATCTGCTTCACGCGACCTTCGTCGAGCGTTTTGGCGAGTTCTGCTTTCTCAGCGTCGTCCAGAATGGTGCGGACGTCTTTCAGGTGGACCCCAAACACCCGCTTGCCGAGTTTGGCAATGACTTCCACGGGATCTTCATTGCTGCGGAGATAGTGACCGGTGTCGACGCAGGCTCCAATGAGCGGGTGACGATCGGACACGACTTTGAGGACGTCGTCCACTTTGTCGTAGCGGTGCCCCGGTCCGTGATTGTGAATCGCGATGGGGATTTTGTACTCCTCGACCAACTTGTCGAGCATGTCGAAAGTCTTGGCATCGGGATTCGGGTCTGCGCTAATCGAGACCAGTCCCATGGCATGAGCGAAGTCAAAGATTTCCCGAGCCTTGTTTTCATTGCCGTCGAATCCGACAACGCCATACGACATCAGCTTAATGCCGCCGTTGGCCAGAATTTCCAGTTGCTCTTTGATGTGAGCAGGGACGGTGCTCATGGGCACGTGCTTGGGATACGCTTCCCATGCAGCAACGCCGAGCTTACGTGTGTGTGCCATCGCTTCTTCAGCACTGAACGCACGCAGTGAATAGCTTTGCAGACCCACTTTGAATCCGCCGTAGCCCGGAGGAGACACGACAATGTCCGGGGCTCCAAACAACTGCTGTGGCGAAAGCATGGCGGCTCCCAGTCCGAGCGCGGAAAGCTGGAGGAATCGCCGACGGGGAACAAAGTTATTCAATGGGTTCATGGAATTTCCTTCACGGAATGATCGAGTGTCTTTCACAGGCTTCCATCCTCATGGATAGGAATCCTTAGACTGCTCAGTATGAAGCCGAATGCAAGTTCGATTCAAGCCTCGCGAGCGCAAGTATTGAGATTAATCGGCGGTGACGAATTCGAATTCCGTTTGTGAGTCACCTGTGGTTTCAGCCACGCTGAAGGCATCCCGCTCCTGTCCTGTGTACGCCACCAGGAGTTCCGCCAGCAATCCGAGGGACAATCCCTGAGCACCCAGCAGCAAAGAGGCGACTGAATAAAGCAGTAGTGGTCGCCCTCCAATGGGGCTCGCTTCGAACAGGCCCAGAATATTCATGCAAACCCAGAGCAGGCTGAGGTAGCCCAAGCCCAGAATTCCCAGTCCGAAAAACAGCAGGCCCATGGCTCCCAGCATGTGCTGGGGCCGCTGCCCGAAGGACGTCAGAAACTTGACGGTTAACAGGTCGAGGAAACCCCGCAGAAACCGGATGACGCCATACTTGGAATGGCCGAATTGCCGTGCTCTGTGGTGCACTGCCACTTCTGCTACTCGGAACCCGCGAGCATGGGCCAGCACTGGGATGAAGCGATGCAGTTCGCCGTAAAGTTGAATTTCATCATGTACAACGCGGCGGAACAGTTTGATACCGCAATTGTGGTCGTGAAGATGCAACCCCGTGAGGCTGCCAATCATCCAGTTAAAGACCTTGCTGGGATACACTTTGTGCCACGGGTCCAGCCTGCGTTCTTTCCAGCCGTTGACCACGTCGAATCCGCCCTCAAGCTTCTTCAGAAACCGTGGAATTTCTTCAGGATCATCCTGCAGGTCGGCATCCATCATCATCAGGAGCTGCCCTTTGGCGGCCCGCATTCCGGCGGTCAGTGCCGCCGCTTTGCCAAAATTCCGACGAAATCGAATGCCAGAAACGTTGTCGTTCTTCTTTGAGATCTTCCGGATGATGCGCCACGAACCATCATCTGAGCCGTCATCGACGAACACGAGTTCGTATTCGATGTCGTTCTTTTCGGCCACATCCTGGATTTGTCGATGCAGTTCTTCGAGACTCTCCACCTCGTTAAACACTGGCACAACAATGGATAGCATCTCTCAAACTCCGAATATGTTACGAGTTAACTCGTTCCCGTACTGCTAGGGTAGTTGGTTCCGGTGCATTGAGACAGTGTGCGGAACAGGACCGCCAGATTTTCTGCAGCGTCCAATGTGGTGGACTCACTCTGCAATCGCCTAAGATACGGGCCACAACGGAGTGGCTCACGGATTTCAGAGCGGATTTGGTCATGGCGGAAGGTGAGGGAACGAATGGTGAGTGGACGGTTCGCCGCGTGCTGGAATGGACCATTGATTACCTGAAGCAGCATGGCAGCGACTCACCACGGCTCGATGGTGAAATCTTGCTCGCCCATGCTCGCAAATGTCCCCGCATCCAACTGTACACGCAGTACGATCAACCGCTGTCTGACGAACAGCGGACGCACATGCGGGAGCTCGTCAAACGCCGCGCCAATGCCGAACCGGTAGCGTATCTGGTGGGGCATCGTGAATTCTTCAGTCTCGATTTCTTGCTGACAAAAGACGTGCTCATACCGCGTCCCGACACGGAAACGCTGGTCATGGCAGCCCTCGATGTCATCAAACAGCATCCTCAATCGCGGGTGCTGGATTTGTGTACGGGCTCGGGATGTATTGCCGTTTCGCTCGCGGTGAATGCTCCGAAGGCGAAGCTAACGGCAGTGGAATTGAGCCCCCCGGCAGCAGAAGTCGCAAAGAAAAATGTTGCCCGACACGGTGTGACCGAACGAGTCGATCTGCTGACGGGCGATTTGTTTGCCCCGGTCGCCGCCGGAAGCAAATTCGACGTCATTGTGACGAATCCCCCGTACATTACGACGGAGGAAATGAAACAGCTCGATCCCGACGTGCGTCTGCACGAACCACACCTCGCACTCGAGGCGGGGGCCGACGGACTGGACGTCATACGCCGGATAGTCGATCAGTCCCGGCAGTTCCTCACGCCTGGAGGCTCATTGCTCATCGAACTCGATCCCGCTCAGGCACAACCCGTACTCGAGTCGATGAAGTCCGCAGGCTACGTAGATGCATCAGCCCTGAACGACCTCGCCGGCAACGCCCGTGTCGTCCAGTCAAAATGGCCTGGCTAATTCCAATTGTTCGCTGAGGGGCGATGTCGGCGTCGGGCAGAAGTGGGAATTACTTCCCGGCCTCATGAGCAGTCAAATGCTTTTGCGGGACGCGCCATTCGCGACCCGTATTGCGCAGGAGCGAATGTGCCTGTTTGGGGCCCCAGGTTCCCGCCTGATACAGTTCTGGTTGATGTTCGGGGCGTTGCCAGTGCTGGATAACGGGATCAACAAAACTCCAGGCGGCTTCGAGTTCATCGCTCCGGGTGAACAACGTCGAGTCGCCGCGAATGACGTCGAGCAGGAGCCGCTCGTACGCTTCCGGTAGCGCTTCGGAAAACTTCTCGCCGAACTGGAAATCCATGTCCACCGGTTCGACCTGATACTGCATGCCTGGCCGTTTCGTGGAGAATCGAAGTGATATCGACTCTTGCGGCTGGATGCGAAAAATGAGCGAGTTGGGACGCGCGTTGACCCGTTCGCACATGGTTTCGTTGCATTCCACCGTTTGAAACAAATTCAGCGGTGGCAACTTGAACTGAATGGCAATTTCCGTGACACGGCTTGGCATGCGTTTGCCCGTTCGCAGATAGAACGGAACGCCGGCCCAGCGCCAGTTATCAATGCGTGCTTCCATGGCCACGAATGTTTCGGTGCGCGAATCCGGCGGGACGCGTTCTTCGTTGACGTAGGCTTTGCAAGGTTCGCCGTTAATTGAACTGGCGGCGTATTGTCCAGCAACGGCCCAGTCGTCGACGCTGGTTGCATGTAATGGACTACTCAGCGACTGGAGTACCTTGAGCTTTTCGTCGCGAATGTACTCGGCTTCAAAACGCGAGGGAGGTTCCATGGCGACAAGACAGGCCAACTGCAGCACGTGGTTCTGCAGCACGTCGCGCATGGCTCCGGACGTGTCATAGTAGCCACCGCGGCCACCTTCCATGCCCTGTGATTCCGCCACAGTAATTTGGATGTGATCGACATGGTGCCGATGAAACATGGGTTCGAAAATCGCATTACCGAACCGGAACAACAGAATGTTCTGCACGGTTTCTTTGCCGAGGTAATGGTCGATGCGATAAATCTGATCTTCGGACAATAGCCGCGCGTAGTTGGCACTCAGTTCACGGGCGGAAATAAGATCGTGTCCAAATGGCTTTTCAATGACAACGCGAAGTTTGCTGGCTTCATGCGGAACCATGCCCGCCTGATTGAGGTTTTCAATAGACGGTAAAAAGAGTGCCGGACTCGTCGCCAGATAGACAACGCGCTGGCCGGGCAGGTTGCGTTCCTGTTCCAGCGCTTCAACGCGTTCTTTCAGCGCACAATAGTCTGACGGAGAATTGAGGTCCACCTGCACGTAATGCAGCAGATTTTGAAACCGGTCCCAGTCTGCGGTTGCCTTGGCGCTGGGAGCGTTGCCCAAAACGTCATCGCGCATTTCATTGCGAAAAGAGTCGTCATCCTTTGGACGCCGCGCAACGCCCACGATGAGGGCGTTGTCTGCGAGGAATCCGTTGCGGTACAGCGAAAACAGCGCGGGAATGAGCTTGCGGCTCGTCAAGTCGCCGGAGGCTCCGAAGATCAGCAGTGTTGCCTGCTTGGAGTCACTGGAATCGGTCGAAGCGGAACTTGCATGAAATGACATCACTCACTCTCCATTCATCTCGCCAACTATGTGATGGCGGCATTGTAGTGGGGCGCGTTGGATTTGAAGCCAGAATTGACGGAGAATCTCAAATCCAGAACGCCAGATGCTTCAACGGGTTTTGATGCGAGGTGCCTGGCGTCGGAGTAGTATCTATGATGACGGTTGTGCCGCGTGCATGCGGAGTGGGGCCTCCATTTGGTACACTCCACACCTCCGATTTCCGACGGAGATTTTGCCAACGCAATGGAATGACATGTTGACCGACTCAGAAATCATGGCGTGCGTGCAGCGAGGGGAAAGCTCGTTGTTTGCCGTGCTGGCTGAGCGGTACCGCCCCAAACTCGTGCGATTCGCACGGAGTCGCGTGCGTGATGAGTCCTGGGTGGAAGATTTAGTGCAGGACGCACTGCTGGCCGCCTTTCAGCATCGAATGTCGTACCGTCCGGAGTTTGCGTTCAGCACGTGGCTCTGGACAATTGTCATCAACTGCTCGCGGCAGTGGCAGCGGAAAATCGGTCGGCGTCAGGAATTGCAGGACCAGTACGCACAATCGATTACGAAACAGCACGACTCGAAAGTTGGCATTACCGCCCTGTTGCGTGAAGAAGAGCAGGGGCAGTTGGCAGAGTGGCTGGAGGAACTAAGCCCCGCTGAGGCCGACGCCATTCGGTTGCGGTTCTTTGGGGAGCTGTCATTTGAAGAAGTTGCTCAGACCATGAACAGCAGCGTCAGCGGGGCCAAGGCCCGTGTACGCAAAGGGCTGACGAAGCTCTCGGAAATCGCACGTCGCGATGACCAGTAACTCAACGCACAAAAAAACTGCCCTGCCAAGCGCTGGGAGGGGCTCGACAGGGCAGTCACTTAATGACAGCGTCACGTATTTCAGCGGAACTAGCCGCCAACGTGGACCTGTGCTTTGAACTGGAACGGCTCAGCACGTCCGGGCACGGTCACGGTGAAGACTTCCTCGTATTCGCCAGACTCAGCCGGAGCGGTAATTGTCAGCGGAATGACGTGGACCGTCTTATTTCCCTGCGACTCTTTCATGCGGAAGCAATTCAGGCTGGAATCCACTTCAATCTTGGCGATTTCAAATGGTTGCAGTCCTTTCAGAACAACAGGAACCGTTTTCTGCGAACCCGCTTCCATGTCGCCGAAGTTCACAATGGCGGGAGAAGCCACAATGTCGGCTTCCACGCTGGCATCGACAGTGAGCGGAAACTCAGGATTGGCCTGGTCGTCCGTCATCAGAGTGACGCGGTCGGTCAGGTTTCCGATGGGAGCATTCGGCAGGAGGTGCAGCGTCAACTGGTATTTCACTTTGCCGCCGCCTCGCGAAACTTCCTGCACATCGGCAGTGACAAACTCGCTGCCGGAACGGACGGAGTTGATTTTCCAATCGGATCGGCCTGCATACGTAATGTCCATCGTCTTTTCAGCGCCGGTGCCAGCCATGACACGACCGAATCCTGCGTTGTCTGGGCTGACGACAATGTCAGAACGGATGAAGGCATGAATTGGTACACGGACCGATTTGAAGTGCACGCCATCGAATGTGACGCTGACGTCCAGGTTCGAATTCTTCTTCCCGACGTGATTTTTCGTATCCATCTTCACGGCGATGGTGGCTTTTTCGTGCGTCTTCAGCACGCGCTTGTCCGACTGAGCATTCGCACACGAACAGCTGGTCCCCACCGAGGAGAGGGTGACGTCTTCCTTGTAAAGGTTCTCGACGGTGACGTACTGATAGACTTCAGCGCCCCGCGCAATCGTTCCGAATTCGATTTCCTGATGCGAGAACATTTTCTCGGCCCAACTCAACTGCCGCTGCTGTGCCGACGCAGATGATACCAACACGGCGGACAAAAATGCCGCTCCTAAACAGTGACTCAAAGTCCTCCACATAATGCGCTCCCCCAGGTACCGCGTTGCAATCCAAAATGCCTTGTGCGGATTCAACTCCGTTAAAACCGGCATTCTAGGTCGTTGTTTTCGGTTCCGTCCAGACGTATTCGCAGTGGGGCACCCCTTCCCGTCACTGTTGAGATGCCACTGCATCCCACGGCGTGTTGCCTCCCGCTTCACACTGGCCCACCCCACTTCCTCAGCCCTCATCAAATGAGGACCAGTGTGAAACAAACAACAACGTTGCCTGCCTCCAAGGTGCCCGATAAACAGCACTCAATCAAGAAGAATCTCTGACGAAGGGGCCTTTTGCCATTTGCCGACTGGGAACTGGTGGCCTGAGGTAATTTGGAGAACTCCTGAGCGACGTATCGCTGGACGCGGTCTCGGACAATGTGCGAGAGAAAGCGGCGGGTGCAGACAGGCCTTTACAGTTGAACCGGCTCGAATCGAACTTTGCCGTTGTGTGTGAAGCGTGCGAAGAAGCCGCGAATTTGGACCTGTTTGCTAATGGCACGTACTCGCTGCAGCGCTTTTCGCATGTCGATTTGCTGTTGCGACTCCAGTTGCAGCGGCGAAATCTTCAGCCGATCGCTGTAGAACGCACAACCCTCATGCGCGATGAGGACGATTTGCTCCAGTTGGTGGACGTCGATGAGAAATCGCAACTGTTCGAGCAGCCCCTCCGACTCCCGAAACGTCACGAAATGGCTGGCCAGCGACGCCGCTCCACCCGGAATAGCGAGACGGTCGTACCGGGGAAGATTCAAGTACGACTGCAGAAATTCATCGAACTGTTCTCCGAGTCGCCCGTCACTGCAGTAAATCGCAGCAGCCCGAACCCGTTCCGTGTCAAACGGGTACCTGCTCTCAAAGACCTCAATGCGATTCATCAATACCACTTTCGTCACGATGTGGATAATCGTAGAGCGAACGAAATGATTCCCCTCTCGAAAGGTCCGTGCATGTCCTCCTCTGGATGACGCCGGTACTGATTCTGAGGGGCACTACTTGCGCAGGATACCGGGCATGCCGGAGCCGTACTACGTTGACCGACTGAAAAGGCTGGCTGCAGATTGCACACAAGTCCGAATAAAGAGGATCAGCTCGATGGTAACTTACGTGGTCGAACTGAACTCAGCAGGCGCTTCTGGCAGACCCTCAGCTTCGCCGCCAGTGATGATGTTGAATCCCAGATCGGCGACCATTTTGTAGTCTTCCTCAGGGCTTTGACCGGCGGTGGTCAGATAGTCACTTACGAACATGGAATTGGCCGCGTAGAGGCCCATGGCCTGCATAGACCGCATGTTGACTTCGCGACCGCCCGCAATGCGGATTTCCACCTTCGGATGCACGAAACGCAACAGGCACAACACGCGGATGCAGTCCTGCGGCGTGAGTTCTTCCTTTTGCGCGAGCGGTGTGCCATCAATGGCGTGCAGGAAGTTGACGGGAATTGACTCGACGCTCAATCCCTGCAGTTCGAACACAGCGTCGAGGATGTCTTCATGTGTTTCGCCCATGCCAACAATCAAACCACTGCACAGTTCCATCCCTGCGGCATTGGCAACCTTCAACGTGTCGATGCGGTCCTGATACGTGTGCGTCGTACAGATTTCCTCGTAGTACCGGCGGCTGGTGTTGAGGTTGTGGTTGATTCGATTCACACCGGCTTCTGCCAGCTTTTCCGCCTGATCGGGCTTGAGGAGTCCCAGGCAGGCGCAAATGTGCAATCCGAGTTCATCTTTGATTTTGCGAACGACATCACAAACGTGATTCACTTCTCGGTCGGTTGGTCCCCGTCCACTGGCCACAATGCAGTAGGTGCGGGCCTGGCTCTCTTTGGCCTTGCGGGCACCTTCCATGAGTACACGCTCATTGGCGATGGTGTACTTTTCGATGGGAGCGTCGGACACAATGGACTGGGAGCAGTAGCCGCAGTCTTCCGGACAAAGTCCGCTTTTGGCGTTCTTCAAATAGTACAGCGTGACGTCGTGACCGAAGTACTCCTGACGCAGCCGAAATGTTGCGGCGAGCAAATCGAGAATGCGTGCATCGGAAACATTCAGGATTTCAGCCCCCTGCTCACGAGTGAGCGGAGTTCCCTGGAGCACCGAATCTGCAACTTTGTGCCAGTCAGTCTGAGTTGACTGTGAGTCCACCGAGTTCATTGTCACGTCTTTCACACCACTATCCGAGGCACAAAAATCTCCCCGGCAATTGAGTTTGTCTCTATCAGGTAGCCGCCAGTCGACCTATTCGTCGTCCTTGCCTTTGCCAGTCCGTCGCCGCAGTGGACCTTTCTTCGCTGCACCGTCGTCGGAACCGCCGAGTGCCTTAGTGACGGCGTCGAGCAGTACATCCATCGCGAATGGCTTCCGCAGGTAATTCACCACGCCCAGCATTTCCGCATACGCTTTGTGTCGTCCGCCTTCGTTGGCCGTGATCATAATGACGGGAGGCGCGTCGTCGATGGTTTTCAGAAACTCAAGCACTGGGAATCCTCCCATGCGCGGCATCATCATGTCGGTGATGATCAAATCGGGCCGGTTGGCCTGAATCATGTTCTGGCCTTCCACGCCGTTTGGAGCGGTGGAGACGCGGTACCCCGAATTCTCAAGCACCGATACCAGCGTGCTCGAAATGTCGCGGTCATCTTCAATGATTAAGATTTTGCTTCCCGCGGACATGTTCTACTCCTTTGAAATCAATTCGTGTGCGAACCAATTCATGATAGTCAGGGGAACCGCCCAAGTCGACGCCGGCCGACCGCGGCACACCGCTGAGATTCTGGTTACGAAGGTTTCGTGGCCTGCACCATCGACGTGGAAAATGTGCTGATGGCTTCAAGTGCCGTATCCAATGCCTCAGGTCCTTCGCCAATTTCATTCAGGTGGCGCACAATTCCGGAACCGACGATGACACCATCGGCCAAATTGCGAAGGGGATCGACGTGTTCCGGCTTGCTGATTCCGAATCCCACCGCCAGTGGCAATGACGTTTCGGCTCGCAGCCAGGCGAGTTGGTCCAGCAGGTCTGTCTGAAGGTTTTCCCGCGTCCCCGTCGTGCCAGCGACGGCAATGCAGTACACAAATCCGGAACACGCCTTGAGGATTTCCCATACGCGTTCGCGGGGTGTTGTCGGAGCCACAAGCTGAATGAGGTCGAGACCTGCTTCACGGACAACGCCGAACATTTCTTCCGCTTCATCACCTGGCAGGTCAGGAATGATGAACCCCGAGAAACCGGCATCGCGTGCAGATTCGACAAACGCTTTCGGACCAATTCGGAAAATGATGGCATACGAGACCATCGCCACCAGCGGCGGCAATTCGTCGGTCGGTAACTCACTGACCGCATCAAAAATCTGATGGACGGTGAGCTTCTTGTTGAGTGCCCGCGTGTAGGATGATTGAATGACGGGGCCGTCAGCAATGGGGTCGCTGTACGGAAAGCCGACTTCAATGAGGTTCACGCCCGTGGCGGCCAGCGTGCTGATGAGTTTCTGCGTGCCGGTCATATCCGGATCGCCCGCCGTTACAAACGGCATAAATGCCATTTGTCCGTTGGACTTCAGGGTTTCGAACGTCTGTTGGATCCTCGTCGACACAGTGGTTCCTGTCTCAAAATGCCGTTCAGTCATACTCATCACTCAGGATGGGGAGTGTCGACCACGCCATGCTGTGAGTCAACGGAACACGAAAAATTCCACGGCGTGGCGAACCGGGCAATAGATGTACTATCCTCAACCGTCACAACAAGGCGAATCCCTAGAAACTGACAGCCTGCGAGGAAAGCGAAGTGGCAGCCCCCATTCGAGTGAAGCGAATCGATCACGTGACTTTTGTGTGTAAAGACATGGAGGCTTCACGCAAGTTCTACGCGGACGTGCTCGGAATGGACGAAGTCCCACGTCCCGGCTTCAAGTTTCCCGGACTCTGGTTTCAGGCTGGAACGACGCAAATCCATTTGATTGGGGAACATCCGGAATCTGGCCCGGCCAGTGTTTTCATTCCGGAAGAGTGTGCCATCAGCCGCACGCGACACGTGGCCTTCGAGGTGGACGACGCTATGGCCGCTCGCGATCGCCTCGTGGAACTGGGAATTGAAATCCAGGCGGGGCCGAAGAATCGGCCTGATGGTCCTATTCAGTTGTACGTATTCGATCCCGACCGCAACCTCGTGGAACTTTACTCGATGTAAACCCTGATGATTGCCGATCTTCTGCACTGTGCAGAAGGTCTGTTCATACGCTAGAGTGTTCTTGGCCCTACTTGTACTCGTCAACAATTCTGTTCAAAAACATCAGCACCAGCCATGTCGGAACTTCCCAAACGAGTCGTGATTGCATCGATGATCGTAGCTGGCGTTGTCGCGCTGGCGGCTGTTCTGGATTTGTCGATTGGCTTGCCATTTGGCCGCAAGCACACCATGGTCATGGACATTCTCTTCATTCTGTCCTCAGCCATCGTAGGCTATCTGGCCTACGACTCCTACAAAGACCTGGGCTAAGTCGGACTAGCGGCATCCCAGACTTCTCGTCGGTATTGCAACTTTCAGCGACGAGAGTGGGCTTGAATTCGGCGAAGAACACAATTGCCGTGTGCCACGGGCTGCTTGCCAGCCCGTGCCTCGACGTGCAACTGTTATGTGAGGCGGAGGCGCCCCGTGACAGCGGAAGCCCGAAACATCACTCGTTCGTGTGCCGTCTCATTCCTTCTCAAAACAAAAAATCGAGTCGCGACTCTGGGCGAGCATATCCTAATGCCACGGCTTCAAGGATTTAAAATGCGTTCCGTCGCCGGCCGGCTCATAGAAAGGGTGAACCTTGGATCACCCTTTCAGTTGGGAACGCATTCTCGACCCGATTTGCATCAGGTCACCGTATGCGGATGTGCTCAATCCCAACAGACCACGTTGCGCCGGATGAATCGGAGCCTGTGGTCACTCTCCCTGCCGCGAAGCCAAGATGGCGAGGTGAGCAACTCTCTCTGCGCCCAATCTGTCGACCGCCCCAAACTTAAAGTCAACGCAACTCACGACACATCGACCACAACCACCCGCCGTGCCACTGCCAGGTGAGTCAGGAATTCTTCCATATCCGCCTTTCCCAACTCGCAGGGACGCTACCACGCTCCCTGATTCCGGTCGCCGTGAAACCGAATAAACCGCTCCACCCAGGCGACATAGGCCTGTTCGGTGCGATTCGAGTAATGCAACCGCCGCAGAGTTAACCGCATGCGATCCAACAGTTTTGGCGATTTTTCAGGTACCGGTCGCATCCGCACTCACTCCGCTTTATACATCAACCGAATCGCTCCTTCCGCTTGACGCTCCCGATCCATCAGTCAACAATGAGGCAAGGACTGAAACCAAATGTCAAACTCCGATAGACGGAAGATTCCCCTGTGATAGGTGGAATGACCTTTCCGCCTATCATTTATTTATTTTGCAACAATAGGTGCTTACTTCCATGCCAACCGTAACAGTCTATGTTGGGTTGCCGGGTTCCGGAAAATCGTATCACGCATCACAATTCGCTGTCGAACAAGGCGTTCCACATATTGAAGACGCGTTTCACCCGGACAAGGACAATCCAATCCAGTCCATAGCATCTCAGTTAGCGAATGGCGACTGCGTAATCGACGCCGTCAAGATGATCCATCCTTCCGAGCGTCCGAACTTTGTACAAGAAATAGGTGCCATCGTTCCCAATGTGGTCGTCGTGTGGCGATACTTGAAGAACGAACCGATCGTCTCGATCAAAAACATAATTCACGACTTTGAGGTTTGCGGGCGTTCAAATTGGATGGAGCGAATCGAGACGGTCCTCAAGACAACCACTCATTACAAAGGGTTCGACGAATCTGAGGCAATCCCCGTACACAAGGCGTACGAATAGTCTTCAGTGCGTGATCACGATTTGGGAAAAACCAAATAACAAAGGCATGAACGCGGGTCGGGTGGCACGCCCTGACGTCAGGAAGGGCGTGGTTTGTGTTGACGGCATCGTCAGTTTGAGCCACCTTTCTGAAAGTCGTGGACACACGAACAACACCGTGAGGCCGACATGCGTGTGCGAAGTCCGTCAGGTAAATCCTATTTCAGCAAGCGCCGAAAACGTTTCGATGAGGGACGCTGCCCACGTTCATTGACATTCAGTTGTTATCATCGCTTTCAATTTCTGGCGAAGGATCGAACCCGGCAATGGTTTGTCGAGGCACTCCAGCAGGCACGTGAGAAGTATCCCGTTGACTTGTGGGCCTGGGTGATTATGCCCGAACACGTTCACTTGCTGGTCTGCCCTCGTGTCGACGGCAGAGACGTGAGTTCGTTCGTAGCTCGCGTAAAGGAGAAGACCGCTAGAACCGCGATTGCCTGGCTCAAAGCAAACGCGTCCGAGTGGTTGCCGAAGATTACAGTTGTCGAAGGAAAACGCACGAGACATCGGTTCTGGCAGCCTGGAGGCGGATATGACCGGAATTTGGATAGTGCGAAGACGGTGCGGGCCACCATCGACTATTTGCACGCGAATCCCGTCCGCCGGGGACTGGTTGAGCGAACGACAGATTGGGAATGGTCCAGCGCACGCTGGTATGCCGGTGACGATGCAGTCATTGAAATGGACAATAGCCTTCCAGACATTGGGGAGCAGTGACACGTAGCCACGCATCCAATGCCACGCCCTTCCTGGCGTCAGGGCGTGCCACCCATCCACGCTTCCCAAACCACGCCCTTCCTGACGTCAGGGCGTGCCACCCAGCCCGTTACCGGCGCAGCGTGGTAGTCAGGTGTGGCAATTCACTGCAGGAATGGTTAGAGTCAAATCGGTTTCTCGTGGCTCTCTGTCCACGGGCAACTGGCGAGTGCGCCCCAATTTGATCCTCCTACCCTGAGAGTGCTGCGATGAACCTGAAAAGCTTGGCGTTGGCAATATCCCTCATTCCGGTGCTTTCAGTTGTCGCCCAGGCGGACGAACCAAGTAAGGCGGAAGTTGAAAGATATTTGAATCAGATTTCTGAATCGCACTCAGCGCTGTACAAGGTGGGTGAGCGGTTCGGCAAGACGCTGGCCCCACTGCTGCAGGGGCGTGAGCCTGATTCGCGCGAAGTGCATCGTTCGTTTCGTGACGTCGCTCAGACGCTGGGCCGTGTTCGCCGAGATGTAAAAACCTGGGACGTGCCCGATCATCCAACCGCTCGCAAGCTCGCGGTTGCCAATGACGAATTCATGGAATATCAGGTGACAGCGACTCTGGAGTGGCTGCCTTCAATTCTTGATATCATGGAAGATGACTCCAAGTCGCTGGAGCAGCGGGCTAAAGACGTTCTTGAGGAACTCGAAGCCGGCGGAGCGAAGGAAAACGAGGTTGGGACAAAGGTCCGCGAAGCCTACACCCGTTTGGCCAATCAGTTTGACATTGACGTGGAATAGCCTCATTGAGTTGGCTAGTTGATTCCAACATTGTTTTTCTCACCATGATGAGGGGAAGATTGTGCGCTCACTTCCGCTTCTCGTTTTCTGTTTCACGCTCGCCGGAATTGCAAATGCCGCCGAGCCGCTGAAGCTGGCCTGGAAAGACAACTACCTCACCGTTTCGGGTGATCAAATCCCCGGCGAGTCGATCAAAATCCACTATCTGGAAGCGTATTGCCGAGCAGGATCGACCGACGCCGACTGGGGGAAGCACACCCGGATGCAGCATCAAACTGAGCTGTTATCTGCTTCGCCGGATGGAACCGAGTTGAAGCTGCGTTGTCACGTCGCTGACGGACTGGTCGTCGACCACACCATTACTTCGACGACGGACGAAGTCGATTTTCGAATTGAAGCGCACAATCCCACCGATAAACGTTCCGAGGCCCATTGGGCTCAGCCGTGCATCCGGCTCGATCGCTTCACCGGAGCGAATCAGAAAACTTACCTTGCGAAGAGCTTCGTGTTTCTCGACGGCAAGCTCACGCGTATGCCCACGCCCCATTGGGCCACGCAGGCACGTTACATTCCAGGGCAGGTGTGGTGTCCAAAAGGCGTCGACCGCAACGACGTGAATCCACGACCGCTGAGTGAACTCGTTCCCAGCAACGGCTTGATTGGCTGTTTCTCGGAAGATGACTCCATGCTGTTCGCGACAGCGTTTGAGCCGTATCAGGAACTCTTTCAAGGCGTCATCGTCTGCCTCCATGCCGACTTCCGTCTCGGAGGAGTTCAGCCGGGCGAGCACAAAACGATTCGGGGCAAAATCTACATCGTGCCCAATGACGTCGACGCGCTGCTGAAACGCTACGGTAAAGATTTCCCGGAACACGTGGCTGAGTAGTTTTTGCGCTGCACTTACCGGTTGCCGGGGGTGATTCATTCTGTGAACGCCCCAGTGAGCACCGCCCCTAAGCTGCTGTGCCGCAACACCTTCCGGGATTCTGGCAAAGTTTTATTTTCTTCTCAAATCTCCTCAATACTGCGGACCCGCTAGCGAATAGCTCATTGGAAACAGTCACCGGATACGTCCGGATGCATGAAGCAATTCAAAACCAAAAGTGCTGTACCCGTTTCAGCACGAGCTTGTATTGAGGGAGATCATATCATGGTCAAGAAAATTGTTGTCGGTAGTCTGGTCCTGACCGTTGTTGGTGGACTCATTTTCGGCCGCGATGCCGTGAGCTACGTTCGTACCGGGTTCACCTCGGTGCAGGAGTCGGTACGCAGCAACGTGCCACTCGAGTTTGAAATTGAGCGTGCGAAGCAGGAAGTCGCCGAGTTGCTGCCGGAAATTCGCAAGTCGGTCACCTCCATCGCACAGCAGCAGGTGGAAGTGGAGCGACTTACGAAGGCAATTGAGAATCGCGAAAAGGCATTGGCCGAGCAGGAAGAGGCCATTATGTCACTCTCTGACGACCTGAAGAGCGGCGACGAAATGTTCGTCTATGCTGGTCATCGCTACTCGCAGTCGGAAGTCGAAAAGGATTTGGCCGAGCGATTCAATCGCTTCAAGATTGCTGAGGACACACTCAAGCGTGAACGCGAATTGCTGGTCAGTAAGGAGTCGGCCTTGGCGTCACATCGCGAAGCACTGGAGAGTATGCTGTCACAACGCAAAGGGTTCGAAGTTGAACTCGAACGGCTCCAGGCACGCCTGCGAACCATTGAAGCCCGCAAGCAAATCAGCACGCTGGAAATTGATGATTCCCAACTCGCTCATGTGAAGGGTGTCATTAGTGAAATTGACAAGCGGCTCGATGTAGAAGACGCTGTCTTGGCGGCAGAAGGAAACTTCTCAGGCCTCATCCCGGTTGAGAAAGATGCCGAACAGGAAGCCACCGAAGGAATTGCCCTGCGTGTTGACGAATACTTTCATGGACGAAGCGCAGAAGCAACGGAACTCGTCAGTACCGAGAAGTAAGTTGAAGTGACCTCTGCAAGCCGTCCGGTCTCGCGTTGAATCAACGCGAGGCCGGATTTGCAGATTGGTTTTTCTGTTTTGTTATACGTTCAGTCCCAGGCGGCCACGATGAAACTCGTTGAACAAGTCAAAAGCTGGTGGAAAGGCTTTTGCAACTCCGTTCGTCAGGAGTCGCAACGCTGGCACATAGTTTGTACTCAGTGCGGCAAGAAGAAATCAGTCTGGGAAAGTGGTGGGGTGCGGTGGAAGGCTGCGGGGAATTCGCACAAGCTGGTTTATTGTTCCGGCTGCCAGAAAATGGTCTGGGCGAAAATGGTGTATCTTCCCGAGTCGTCCGTGGGGAACGCTTCGCCGACTTTGGAAACCACGGTCGAAGAGCCAAACGCGGCTTCCTCCCCTGACGAGTCTCAATCACCAGCGACTGCAGGAATTCGTCTCTGGATCGATGGAGTTGGCTGCTGGCGGTTGTTAACGGCAGACACAATTCACATTGGCGGCGGTGCGAACGCTGGATCTGCAGTGGCGGACATAGTCATTCAGGCACCGCTTTCACGTTCCCATGCTCTCATCGAGCGATTCGGCGAAGACTACTCGTTCACAGCGAAGGGCTCCACGCAAATCAACAATGAACCTGTGAATGGACAGGTGCATTTGACGGCCTCCTCGGAAATTCAACTGGGAGATGATGTCCAACTCCGCCTGGAAGTTCCCAATCAGTTAAGTCGTTCGGCCCGCCTGACCTGCACGAACGGGCACCGGTTTGTTGATTCAAGTGACGGAATCATCCTGGTGAAGGACCATTTGTTTCTCGGTCCGTCTGCCGGGGCACATATTCATTGTCCTGCCTGGCCGGCGCAGCTTGTACTCTTTTTGCGAGGGGGCGAACTGTATTGTCAGGGCGGGGATACGTTGAGAATCAACAGCGAATCCATGAACGCAGCACATGCACTACAACATGGTGACGTCATTAGCGGCCAGGACCTGCGAATTCGAGTGGAGATTGAGTCATGAGAGGTTGTGCCATTGGATTGCTGTTGCTGACGTCTGCCGCCTTCGTGTGCTGGGCCTTGCCGGGGTGTGCTGCAAAGCCTCCAGGTCCCACCGCCGACCAGTTCACACTGCACGTAGAACACGTCTTGGACGAAAACGACACCAAAGTCATTCGAATTCAGGTCGAATTTACTGGTGAGCAGCGAATTGGTGTAACAGAGGGACGCGGCGACCTCAACTACGTCTTCGGCGGCTCGAATAGCAAAGACGTAAAAACATCATCCGGGGAATTTCTAATTTTCGCCCACCAAACACAGCAAAAGGACGAAGATGAAGTGATCCGACGTATCAGTTTCTTCGTTATGCCCAAAGTGAACGGTGGGCACGCTGGAGGAACAAGCGTGCACCACGTCCGCGGCGAAGGAACTTTATCCGATGAAATTGAATTGAATCTGCCAAGAGACGGAATATTTCCGCTGGGGAAACGAATACACATCGGCGAGGCGTATGGCCAACCGGTCAATATTTACGTCGGACCTCCAAGTGGCTGGGATGCGGAAATGGAGTTACCGAATTCCGCCACGAACTGACGGCAGGGAGTCAAACCGAGTACTCTATTCCTGGTACACGTCATGGCCAGTACGGTAAAAATGAAATTCACCTTTGCACCTGAATCGCGACCGCTCGATGGTTACACCGTCAAACGAGCTATTCATCGTGGTGGGTTCGGTGAGGTGTACTACGCTTTGAGCGACTCGGGCCGCGAAGTTGCACTCAAGTTGCTGCAGCACAACACAGATGTCGAGCTCCGTGGCGTACAGCAATGCTTGAATTTGTCACACCCCAATTTGGTGACGATTTTCGACGTCCGCCGCGACAACGACGGCGACCACTGGATTCTTATGGAGTACGTTTCCGGCGACACTCTCGATGCGGTCATCCGGAAGAATCCTAATGGCTTGCCACTGCAGCAAGTCCTGAAATGGGTGAAAGGGATTGTCGCAGGAACTGAATACTTGCACAGCCGAGGCATTGTTCACCGCGATTTGAAGCCGGGCAACGTGTTCTCCGAAGGCGACCACGTCAAAGTGGGCGATATCGGCCTGTCGAAGTTCATTACCCATTCACGACGTAGCGCGCAGACACAAAGCGTGGGCACCGTCTATTACATGGCCCCGGAAATCGCAAAAGGACGTTACGGCAAAGAAGTCGACGTCTACGCACTGGGCGTGATGGTCTACGAAATGTTGACCGGGGAATTGCCCTTCGACGGTGAGTCAACCGGTGAGATTTTGATGAAACATCTCACCGAACCGCCCGATCTGGCCAAGGTCCCGCCCGCGCTGCGCAGCGTGTTGACGAAAGCTTTGGAGAAAGATCCCACCAAACGCTATTCGAGCATGGTGAGTTTCGGTGAGGCATTCGCTGCGGCGGCTGTCGGTAAGAAAATTCCCGAGAGTGAATCGGTGCCCGAAGCAGAGTTGCCAAAGCCAAAGAAAGTCAAAGAGGAACTCCCTTCGTGGGTTTCCGTTGGTCCTTCGGCTCCGCCGCAACACCCTGCCAAACGGCCCGTTCCCAAACAGGAAACCTATGTTGGCCCACCATTGAGTTGGCAACTCTCGACATCTGGATGGGGCGCACTTCTGGCGTTTGCTGTCGTGACGTTCTTGATAGCCGCTCGCGTCAGCAGCAACGGGCTTGTCGCTGGAGTAATGTTGACGTCTGTCGGATTAGCCTACGTCTGGATGCTCATTCTGCGTACAGCCCCCTTCCCGGCTGTCCAGCAAATGGCCGGACCGTTTTTTCTAACATCGGCCGAAGCGGCCCAGCGACCTGTGAGTGCTACTGTCACATCAGGGCGACGACTCATTGGGCAGTACCTCTTTGGTGCAGCATTAGCCGTCCCGGTGGCTGCTCTGCTTTCTGCCGGAATGTGGGTGGTGGCTCCAAAAACGATGACGAGTTACCTGACATTTCCTTCGGAACTGTCTCCGTCCAACGGCGGCGGTCTGGAATGGGCGTTACTGCTCTACTTCACCGCCGGAACGGTTTTGGCAACTTGGACCATACTTACCGTACCTGTACTGTCTCGGTTGGGCACAGGTCAGGAAACAAAACGCCGGCTTCCCTACGCGTTTGCCGCACTGGGACTGAGTTTGGTCGTGTGGCAGTTGAGCGAGTACTTGTTCATAAAACACCATCCCAGCGGTGGAATCTTTGAAGAGATTGGCGACCATCGCCTGTTTACGCTGAATCAGAACCCCACCTACCTCGGCTTTGTCGGATTCTTTCTCCCGCTGCTGGCATTTCGTAAGTGGCGCGATCAGCACACACCAACGCGGCGCGTGCGGTTCAGCACTGCTACGGTCATCGGCACGGTTGTGCTGGCCTGGCTGATTTCACATGTGTTTGCATTTCCACACTTCCTGGCTGCAAGCTGGGCGGCCACAGTATCCATCACCGTGCAATTGTGCAGCCCTTGGTATGAACGAGTTCCGCCGAGGCCGGGTAGCGGAACAAAAGCAGGAGAGTCGACATGATGGTCACCGGTGCATTCGTTGCCGCAGGTCTCATTGCCCTCACCGTTCTGTTCGTGGCGGCAGTTGCCGTTGTCGCCGTTGTGACAAGCGGCTCAAACAAGACGTCGGGACGGCCCGTGTTAATCGCCTCGATTGCTGGCATTGGCGGCGTCTTCATGGCAATTGTACTGCTAATCGCCGGTATTCGCGGTGTCGAGAATCAGGAAGTTACCATGTTCCCTGTTGCGTTCGGACTCATCACGCTGTTTGTCATCCCCACAGTTCTCATCATGGCCATGTCCAAAACAGGACGTTGGTTGCTGCTGCTTGGAGTCGGCGTTCTTATACCGTTTGCCTTACTGGCTGGTTCATGGGTGACCGCGACACGTGTCGAGATGACGAGTACCACGGAAGCTACCTCGCGGCCTGCCGAAACGTATCAAGAGGCAGTAGCAATGGCCCCTCAAGACCGTTCTGCACTCGTCGAGGTTCAAGCGGAAGGTGAACGTCCGTCGAATGTCTCCGTGCGGGAAGAGGCGACGGGAGAAGAAGTACACGTTCCGCTGGTGGAAGTGACGCCTGAGCAAATCGTGAATTCGCGTCCAGACGTGGATGAGCAACCTCCCGAAGAAATTGAACAACCAACATTTGTCCGGGACGCGAAATACGATCCGAATCTTCGTCAACTAGATGCGTCGACCGTCCCCGCCGAGAAGAATCCCAAGTTGCCGATATGGGTGGCTCAGAACGTCGCACCACCCGCTGGGGGACGCATTTTGCGAAGTGAACGTTTCGGTTCAATTGACGAAGCCCGCGACCAATTGTGGCAGCAAATCACCTCGGAAGTGAGGGTAGCGCTGCGGACGCGTAATCCGGAGACTCACAGTTGGCGGCCGCTTCTTCCCGAGCTTCTCCATTCGGGTATCGTTCGCCGCGAATGTATCGCTGAGTATCCCATTGAGGTCGGCGAGTTCACGACCTCTGCATATGAAGTGACGTGGTACTGCAACGTATCCGACAATGAGGCACTTGCGACATTGGAAGCAACGTGGGAAAGTCAAATCGTCGGTGGCCGAAACCAGAACGTCCTGTGGGCATTCTTCGGAGCCACCGCCGCACTCACCCTCCTGGGGGCAGCCCTGCGACGCTCATCGCACCGCGCCTCTTGAAGGCTGCTGATTTTTGTTAGGTACTTATCTCAATTGCTGCGTCGTACCGCTGGCGCCATCTGTTGGGCAGTCTGTGTTACATGTGGTACGTACACCAGAATGCCGGATTCAAGATCGACGCTGAAGTCCAGAAATTGGTAGCAGTCACCCTTGAATGCGTGCTGTTGTCACTTCAAGATGACAACACACACTCACTGCATCATTCCTGCATTCTGGTGACTTGATGATTCGAGCTTTAACGTTCGCTGGCTGTCTTTGTGTATTGGCGACCTCGGCTATGGCAGCGGAGCGGCCGAATATTGTGTTCGCTTTCGCGGACGACTGGGGATGCCATGCGAGTGCGTATGCAGACATTTTCAAAAATCGGCCAAGTTCCGTGGTATCGACGCCGCACTTTGACCGGGTGGCGAAAGAAGGTGTGCTGTTCACGCACGCGTTTGTGAACGCACCGTCCTGTACACCGTGCCGCAGTTCGCTGTTGTCGGGACAGTACTTCTGGCGGACGCGACTCGGTGCGATTCTCCAGGGAGCGGAATGGGATTTGTCGATTCCCTCCTACCCGCTTCTTTTGGAAGAGAGTGGCTACCACATTGGGTACACGTATAAAGTATGGAGTCCCGGTACCCCACGTGACGCTCCATACGGAGGCGACCGCACGGCGTACGTCAAACGTGGCGGCGGGTTTAATCAGTTCTCGCAACAAGTCTCGCGAGCGAAGGACCACGACCTGAAGAAAGCGGAACTGCTCGAGCAGGTACGAGGCAACTTCACCGACTTCCTGGCCGACCGCAAAGAAAGTCAGCCGTTCTGCTACTGGTTTGGACCGACGAACTGCCATCGCAAATGGGAGCGGGGTTCGGGCAAAGCGATTTGGGGAATTGATCCTGACTCGCTGCAAGGCAAAATGCCCGGCTATTTACCCGACGTGCCAGAAGTTCGCGAAGACCTTGCCGACTACCTGGGAGAAATCCAGGCGTTCGATGCCGGCCTCGGCGTGCTCCTCGCCGAGTTGGAGCGGCTGGGCGAACTGGAAAACACCATTGTTGTCGTCAGTGGCGACCACGGCATTCCCGGCTTTCCACACGGGAAATGCAACCTGTACGACTCCGGTGTCCACGTGCCGCTGGCCATTCGCTGGGGTAAACAAGTTCCTGGCGGCCGAATTGTCGACGACTTTGTCTGCCTGCCGGATTTGGCTCCCACATTCTTGGAAGCTGCCGGGGCAGCCATTCCCGACGTCATGACGGGGCGGAGCTTGCTGCCGGTCTTAAAGTCTTCGAAGGGTGGACATGTTGATCCCACGCGCGACGCGGTGTTTGTTGGTCGCGAGCGACATGTTGCGGAAGTGCGTGAAGGGAATGCCCCGTATCCGCAGCGGGCGATTATCACTCGCGATTACCTGTACATTCACAACTTTCATCCCGAACGCTGGCCGATGGGTGAAGGCCCTGGCTATGGGCGTCCCAAGTCTGATTTTCCCGCCAATTCCGAATTGACGAACAACACCTTCGGCGCGTTCGGTGACATGGATGCCAGTCCCACCAAGGCCTGGATCATCGCCAATCGGGAGTTGCCAGAGGTTTTGCCTTACTTTGACCGCTCGTTCGGTCGCCGCCCGGCCGAGGAGTTGTATGACGTGCGGACCGACCCGGACTGTCTGACCAACCTCGCCGATGATGAGAAGTACGCGGAAACCATGTCGGCCCTCCGCGAACGACTCATGGCCGAACTGAAGCGAACGAATGATCCGCGAGTCACCGGCGACGGGATGACATTCGAACGACCTCCCTACACGAATCCGAATCAGCAACCGCGACGGAAGTGACTAATTTCCGCGGCGTGGGATCTGATGCGACCGAGTGCGCGCTCCCATTCACCTGCTGCACCTGGTGACGTCAGAAACGGATGGTGGACGGCCACGACGTCGCAGTCCGCCAGCGTTGCGTGAGGGAGGTCACCGACCGTGCGGAACCGACTCTTCGCATGAATAAGGTGCAGCCCGCGAAAACCCTCGGCGAGCGGAATGAACTCTGCCTGCATGGCCGCGCAGAAGTCGTCGCGGGAGACGTCGCCCCACTGGCTGGCCGAGTAGCGAAATCCCAGCTTGTAGTAGTCGGGCTGTGAGTTGGACAATGAGCAGGCAAACGGCGTGAGCCCTGTGGCATTGGCAAGCGACGGCATCATGCTGGCGACAGTTCGAATACGCTCCCCCTTCGCAGCATCCAGCTGCTGAAGTTGTGGGAGCAGAACGGCCGCCTGCATTTCGGAAAGCGGGTAGATGTCATTCCCTCGCTGCGTTGAGAGTTTGATGCGCTGGGCGATGTCGTCACGACTCGTCAGCACCGCTCCGCCGCGCCCTGCCGTGATGAGTTTTGATCCCCCGAAACTGAGAACCCCGACATCTCCCCACGTTCCGGCCATACGTCCCTGAACCGTACCGCCGAGCATTTGGCAGGCGTCTTCAATAACGGCCAACCTATTCGCGTCAGCGAATTCTCGAACAGCGCGCATGTCGACCAGGCTTCCCTGCAGATGCGAAGCCAGAACGGCGCTGGTTGTGGGACTGCAGGCATCTGGCAGTTGCGACACATCCATTTGACCGGTCAACGGATCGATATCCACCAACACTGGCCGGAGTCCGAGTTCCAGGACTGTGGTGAAGTTCGGTTTGTAGTCGTACGCGGAGAGAATCACTTCGCTTCCCGCTGGAAGTTTCAAGGAACGGAGTGCCAGTTCCACGCCGAATGAACCACTGCACGTCAATGCCACATGCGGAACCTGGTGCAGTTCCCGCAGCGCCTCCACGAGTGCCGGACAGTGCGGACCGTGATAGCGACCCCAACTGCCGTCATTAGCGAACTGTGCGAAGAGTTCCGAAAGCCATGCATCGCAGGGCGGCCAGACGGGCTCAGCAGCACGTACAGGAATGCCTCCCAAAATTGCGGGCTTGTCCGAACTCATCATGCTGCCAAATACCAAATCGAAAAGTGCTGACAAACAACTCCGCCCGTCGGCACGAGAAAGGAATGGAAATCATCGCGCATGGCAGGCGTTGTTTGCAACGCCGCAGCGAGGTGGGCAGGAACAGCGGCCAGGAGTATCCCAGTATTGCAGGCGGACAATTGAATGACAGGTCTGGTTACGCGTTCTTCGCCATTCACAAACGGAGGACGACCGAGCTGACTTCGCCCACCCCCGTTCAGCGGGAACCGGATGAACCTTCATTGATTCATCAATGACAGCACCGGTGAAGGCCGGTTCCAACCGGTCACTAACCCGATGTCCAAATTCATCGTTCGGCACCGCCGGAGCTATCGAAATTCAAGCCTTCAATCGAACGGTACAGCGAGGTCGCGTCGAATAGCCGACAGACGTATCCGGTCACTGCAGGCGGCTCGTCACATACTTCGATTGGCGCTACTTCCCTCGTTGTTGAACTTCGCAAGCTATTCGGGTGAATTCTCCAAACCCCAGCATGCGAAACTACCGCAGCTTTGGTTTGCGCACTCCGATGAGGCACACTTGTTCGCCGATGAGGTAGGCAAACGCTGGGTGGAAGAGCTGAATTAAGGTAAAGCAAGCAGTAGTAATGCCCAGAAGAAGAATTGCGTATACGAAAAAATTCGTGTAGCCGCGCACGACTGGTAGCAAAATCAAGGGGATGAGAACGCCCACCATCGACGATATGCGTTTGATTCGATGCGTTCGCAAGCACTCTTTGCACAGATACAAAGGGAACAATCCAACCTCTGCGTCTGACATCCCGTCAAGTTGCATCACAATCGGAACTTCAACCTTTGCCAAATGCTCGTTGCTGTCGCAATGAACGCACTGTGAGGGCATGTCCTCTTGAAAGTTGAGGACCACTATTGAACTTGATTCCTGGTCATCAACAGCAGACTGGCAACGACTCCATCGCCATGCGCGGTCGATCATCGCCATCCCAAAGACAATAATTGGCCAAGCCATTCCTGCGACGAGAATTCCGTACTCATGTGTCGCCATGAAAAGAGCCACACCACACGCGCCACATAAAGCGATTGACCAAAACAAGATTTGGCCGTGTGCCGACTTTGTGTCCGGACTCGAATCATGTTCGAGCATCATTCTTTCGTCGAAGCACAGCACGCGCTCGCCACGTTGCATGTAGACCAACTCGTCTTTCTCCACATCGATCTGAAGCCCTTCAGCGGCCTCAAGTATTCTGGGCGAAACATGGAGGGCGATGTCACCGCTTTGAAAGACATGATCAGATGGTTCCGGATCGTCGTAGTCGACGACAATGTCAAAGCCAACACGGCATCGTCCAAGAAGAAGTCGAAATGACTTGCTGCCTTTAATAACGCACTTGCGCAAGTGTGCTGCCGCTCTATCTGTCAACTGGATCGACATTAGCTTCACCCCCTGTAGCTGCAAGTCGGCCGCCGACGGTTACCCCGAGTACCGCTATGACCGCAAATAGCGAGTACAGGAAAGCAACCGGAGAGCCCTGTGGGGTCATCAATACTGGAAGATAACCGGACAACATGAGTACCAAAATAAATCGCCAGTGCAGTATGCCCTGTTTCGGGATGCTAGTAGCGCTCAAACAAAACTGCCGCAGACAAATCAGAAACTTCGTCGTTTTAACTGGCCATTCTGACTTGCGGGGCATTACCAGATGTCCCGTCCAATCTTCGTCGAAAATCACAAACGGAATTGGGCCAAGTCGATTGGGCATTACAATTGAAGTACACCGCTCGACCCACGACCGCATTTCATTGAACAGTCGATCACGGGACCGTACCGAGCGAGTCGAATCTACTGGTAGGTACATGGCTAAGTTGCCCGGAGCTACGACTTCCCGGACACGTTGAAGTTCCCATTCAACGCCTTCCGTTGCACCCACCACGAGAAAGACACCATCTGCGCGCTTCAGCAAATCGTCGACCAGTGTCTGCCAGTGACCGTCCGTTGAATAAATTCGCTCTGCACCCGTCAGGTGAAGTCGGTCTCGGGGATTTCCGATTGTCACTACTCGGCCGAACACAGACAGATGTTCGACGAGAAGTTCCTCGTAGGTCGAACTCCGCGAAAAGATGTCGAATCTCGGTGTGTGGGTATCAAACCGAAATGGACGCAGCAACAAATAGAGATTTGTTGAATTCGAATTCATCGGCCTTGCCAACATCCGTTGACTCAGGTAGCGCAGACGCATGCCGACACCAAACGACACCGCCATGGCCATAAAACTGGGAAAGAGCGGTAACGTCAAGATGTAGAAGAATATGGAAGCGATCTGGGTGACACGACCCTCAATGACGTAGCGGGGAGGATGAAGTACTGGAATCGTGCGACCATCTAATGTTGTCCAAGAACCATCTCTCGAACTTTGAATCGACTTGGCTCTCATCCGCCCCAGGAAACTTCCGCATACGGCACCTACGATCCCCATGATGATAGCGGCAAATACGTAGTTCGGGTCCCAAAGCGAGAACAATGATACTTGGATACTTCCAGCAACGAGGCCGTCTCGCAGTGCGGGATTGGGGGAAAAGAGTGAGGCAATGTACGCCGCAAGTGGAGCTGCCGTAAGAACGGCAGCAAAGACGGTCGCCACCCTAAACTCGCTGTTTGCCACGATGAAGGCTACACATACTCCAGCTACAGCGCCTACCACGAGCGGTCCCACCTGGAACGACATCCAGTCCCAAACTCGGCGTATGAAGCGAGGAACAATCATAATTGTCGGGACACCAAGGTTGGTTGAATCGCGATAACTGCTCACCACCTGCGGCTGACAAAACGAAGCAAGTGCTTCTACCCCAAATCGATACTCAGTTCTTCAATCTTCCGATACAGGCTGGAGAGGCCGAGTTTGAGGCGTTTGGCGGCTTCGCGTTTGTCGGGCCATTGGCGGAGGACTCGGGTGATGTGGAGTCGTTCGTAGTGGCGGAGGGCGCTGCGGAGGTCGTCGGTGTCGGGGAGTGGTTGACCGAGGCCGAGCAAGTCGGGCGGCAAATCGGTCGGTTCAATGGTGGTCCCTTCGCACATAATGACCGCACGCTCAATGGCGTTGTCGAGCTGCCGGACGTTCCCTTTCCACTGGGCGGACATCAACAGCCGAATGGTTTCGCTGGTAGCGCTGGTGACCCGTTTCCGCAATGCGCGGGAATGTTTCGCGATGAAATGGTCCACCAGTTCGGGGATATCGTCGAGCCGTTCGCGCAGAGGCGGGATGCGAATTTTTACGCCATCCAGGCGATAGAATAAATCTTCCTGGAAGATGCCATCACCCACCAGTCGCATGAGATCCTGGCTGGAGGACGCGATAATCCTGCAGTGGACGGGATACGGTTCGGCACCGCCCGAAGGCATACTTTCCTGATACTCCATTGCACGCAGCAATCGGGTTTGTGTTCCCATGGGGAGCTGTGCGATTTCGTCGAGGAAAACGGTTCCCTTTCCCGCCGAACGCAGAATGCCGGGCTGGGCGTTTTCTCCGGAACTGCCGAACAGCTCGGCTTCCAGCAGTTCGATGGGCCGTGTGCCGCAGTTGACGGCGAGAAACTTGTCGGCCTGTTTGGGGCCGCTGGAATGAATGGCCCGGGCGAACAGTTCTTTACCTGTGCCAGTTTCGCCGACCAGCAACACGTTGGAGTGCGTGACGGAGACTTTCTGGATGGTGTCCAGCAGTGTTTTCAGGGGGTCGCTGGAACCGACGATTTGATCGAACCGGCTGGGCTGTGCGAGTTCGTGCCGAAGTCGCTGGTTTTCCAGATACAACTCACGGTACTGAAACACCCGCTGCAGCTTGTGGGACAGGTCATCAAAAATGACGGGCTTGGTGAGGTACTCGAACGCCCCCGCTTTGAAGGCATCGACGGCGGACTCCACTGTGGCGTAGGCCGTAATAATGAGCACAAATAACGACGGGTTCAGCTTGTGCAGACGCTTCATGAGCTGAATGCCGTCACCGTCGGGCAACTGAATATCGCAAATGGCGACTTGGTAATCCTGCTCACGGCAGAGACTCAGGGCTTCATCCACGCTGCCCGCTCTCGCGACGTCGAATCCCTCTTCAATGAGGAACTCGGCAAGCGTGTTTCGAATGATTTCTTCGTCCTCCACAATGAGGACCCGACGTGAAACAGAAGATTCTGGCACAGGATATATTTGGGAAGGGAGTCGTCGAACTGTTCACTGACCACGCGCTGCATGGCCGCACATCGAATCAGGTTACGTCAGTTCCCGTCAGGATGCCAGTCAGCAGGATGGTTGTGTGGTGCGACTCGCAAGAGAGTGCGAGACATTCGCTGTAATTTGGACAATCGGAACAGTGTGGATTGGGATTGAACCCACTGACCATTGCGAGAATGTTCCCTCGGTTTTGAAGACCGAATAACGCCACCATTGTTTGTTCGGCGACGCAGGGCAATTGGGGGAGTGAATCAGCGACGCATGAACCATGACGGCATGACCGCAAACAGCTTCCGTCCACCGAACACAACGAGCAAAATGATCATGGGCACGAGCACCGAAATGAGCAGCAGTCCCGACACAATGACACCGCGTCCAAAATGGACCTGGTTGTAAAGCTGCACCATAATTGAATTGATTCCCGGCGGTGCCAGTATGGCGAGTGGTGTGAGTTCAAAGTATCCCCACAGGCAGAGAATGGCCGCAGCCAGCCATGCGGGTTGATGGAGTAATCGCCACTGTAATTCATGGACGGCTCCCTTTGTCGAATGCTCGGCGGGCAGGATGCGGGCGAGGTGCAAATGTTCCTGCGGCCCGGCCTGTTGCATTGCCAACAGAACAACGACTGCCCTTGGGAGGAGGAACAGAAACAAGGCAATGGCCGCCGGAATGACGGAGTTATATGCGAACAGTAAGGGGTCCAGTTGAAACAGCGACTGAACGCTGAGCGAAACGAGGAACGATCCGAACAATCCTGGGATGACCAGCAACGGGGCAAGCCACTTGGCAAGGTGAGCCGTCTTTCCATCAGACAATGAATTGCTGGTCAACCACCGGGCACAGAAGAATGCCGCCAATCCTGTGGAGAGTCCATATCCAACGGCCACCAGCAACTGGCTCGCCGTGTGCTTTTGTTTGAGGACCGTCAATATGCCCGTCCCGGCGCTGCGTGAGACGAAGAAAAAGGGAAACAGGGTGACAAGCAACACGGCCGCCAGCACGGTAATCCAGAGGATCGTACGACTACCAAAGTTCAGCGGCTTAAGAAGTTGAGTTGCATTCTCCCGCAGTCGAGTGCCCCAACGCATTTGAGAATAGCAGAGGGTGAGAAAGCCAATTTGAATGAGGACAGGTACAACGGCCCGACGCAGTGATTCAGCGACCGTCACACCCAGAGCCTGCTCGTCAAACAATCGCACTGTCCAGGTGTCGGTCACCATAATCGAGGAGAGTTCAAATTCCTGGAAAACCAGGACGAACAGAATTGCAAAGCAGGGAACGACGCGGCGCAGGAAGCTCCGAATTCTCAGCGACCAGAGAATTTCGCCCCCACTTTGTGGCAGAAGCAATTGGGCTGCATGCAGTGACGACGGACTCGCGGGCGGCGGCGTGTAAACGAGGGTAAGCGTGCCGACTGCCAGAAACTTGAATCCAAGCAGCAGCAAATACAATCCCCGACTCATCAGCGTATGTCGGATGAGTGAGAGAGAGAAGTTTGCGTAGGCGTAGCCCGTGAGCAGCGTGGGCGTGAACAACGGAATGAACAGCAGGCACCAGAGCAATTGACGATTGCGACGCGATGATCGCGCCAGCAACCGTTCGATCCCGAGGCAGATGGGGACGTCACAGGCCGCAACCAGCAAAGCGCCGAACAGCGTCCAGAGGAGTGACTCGACGTAGGTCACTTCAAATACTCCGCGCTGAGCCACTCCAAGCATTCACGATGAGCGTCAAGGATTTGCCGCAGGTCGTGACTCTCCGCCGCCCACTCGCGAAGCTGGCGAGTTTCCTCGGGAAGCTGACTTTCATTGACACTGCCCAGCGGAATTTGCCGTGAGGCCGACTGTGAGAGCTTGAGTTCGGATTGTTCGGAAAGGAGAAAGTCCACAAAGCGCTGAGCGGCCTCCTGATGTTTGCTCTCGCGAATAATCGCGACGCTGTTTGGAATCGAAATGGTGCGCCCCTCAACACGAACCGGCTGCAAATCAACGGGAGAACCAGCGTCGAGGGCGGAGAAGTAGTCGTCGGTGTCGGTCCAGCCGAAATCACACACACTGGCGGCAACCAAATCTTTCACCTGCCCGTTGCCGTTCACAATATTCAAATCGCGTTTGAGATTGTCCTCGTGCCAGGCCATGAGTTTCTCTTTGCCCCAGAGGTGCCAGAGCAGGCTGTAGTGCGTGAGTGTGGTTCCATAAATCGGTTTCGCGATGGCCATACGCGAGAGGTCTCCCTCCAGCCGCGAGGCGATTTCATCTTCGGACGCCTGCATCTTGTCGGTGTTCACAATATACACCCGCAGCCGAGCGGCGAACCCGGTCCAGTAACCGTCGGGATCTTTGAACTGCTCGGGGATGCGTTCATATCCGGGGCCCTGGTACGGGCTCAGCACACCTTCCTGCTGGAGTTTCACCGTCCCCAGAACCTCGTTATTCCAGAATACGTCGCAGCGGGGATTCTCCTTCTCAGCGATGAGCAAGTTCACCAGACCAAGCGACTTGGTGGCTTCTGTGTCGAATTTCACTGCGACCGGAATTCCCGTTTCGGCCGTGAACTGATCGAGCAAGTCCTGCGCGTAGACCGCGTCATGCGAACAATAGACGACCAGTGCATCCTCCGATGTCTGAGGGCAGCCCGACAGCAGCAGGAGACTGAGGGGGCAGACGAATAGCCACGAGCGATGAGTTTTCAGAATCTCCATGCTGCAACCGGCAATGACTCTAGGGAAAGGTAAGAACGCGGAAGGACGTTCTGCACATCTTCGAGATAAGTGCGAGCTGGTTCAAGCAAGTCCCGGTCAACTCTTCTCGTCGATGAGCGTGACGAGTTCGGGGAAGTGTTCCGGAGGAAGCAACGCATGGAGCCCGTTGCGGACGAGGGCCCGACCTTCCTGCAGTGCCTTGCGGCATTCTGCGGGCAGTGGCGCGAGACTGACCCGTCGCATGACTTGATTGAGCCGGCGGAGCAGGGTGGTGTCGTCCTGGTAATCAAACAGAAAACGTTCCGCGATGAACAGTTCGACAAATCGGGCAACGTTTGTTGTCTGCTGCGTGCCAACGAGATTCACGACCGTTTCGATTTGGAGCGGGTCCCATGAACTCATGACCGCATAGTATTCGTCCAACAACTCGGGGCGATGTTCAATGAGGACGGAATCGAGCAGCAATTCCGACACAATGTGGCCAAGGAAGCCACATCGCCACGTTTCTTCATCACCAAGGACTTTGCGGAACGCTGCTCCAACCTGGGCCGTGACCTGGTAGAAGCCTTCCGTTCCGTGAAACCAGCGATCATCTTCCAGGTGCTGCAGAATGCCGTCGGCGATTTCGTTCTGATCCGCGTCCAGTTCGCCGCGCTGTGCCTCAATGTGCTTTGCCCGCAGCCGAACCTTTCGATCAACCACGCTCAGCCAGTCGGGCAACGCCAGTCCCGCGAGAAATGCAGGCCGGTCGAGATGTCGGATGGCATGGGCGAAGTAGTTCACGTCAGTCGAGCAGCCCGCTTCTAAACAACGCGGCTATTTGGATTGCGAGGTGAGGAGTTTTTGCTGGTACTCGTGGAACGTCAGCCACTTGGTCTCTTCCGAATCGAGTTGCTGCTCCCAACGATGAATGAGTTGCCGGTCGATGGACTGGATGACACGGTAATCATGCCGGGCCTTCAATTGGACTGGTGAGTCCAAGTTAGCCGACAGCTCCACCACGACGGGAATGAGTCCGCGTTGGCGGAGTTCGTCGTCCAACTGAAGTCGGGCGGTGGGATAGGCTGCGTGAGGATGCAGCACGTAGTTCAACCTCGCCGCCCAGTTGGCGTATTCCAGGTACTGTCCGAGGAATTCCGCGGACGGACTGTTGGCGGTATCGACACGATAGGAAAGCAGATCCCCTTGCAGGCTCAAGATTTTGTCGGCTTCTGTAAACGAGACCTTCAGCTTGGGCGACATTTGAAACGCCAGCGCCTGCGATCGCCGGATTTGTTCGGCGTCGCCGGATTTCTGCACTTCGGCCAGGTATTCCTGAGCTTTGTCCTGAGCGACATCCAGGAAGCGATGCACTTCCGCAAAAGGAACTTCGGTGGCTGTGTAATTCCCACCCAGAATGATGAATCGATGCCGCTCGGGCTCCAGGATGACGACCTCTCCGACATCTTCCATGTAGTCGTAAACTTTCCCGGCGTGGAACAGCGTAAGGCTGTGCGAAACGATGTCTTCCTTGCCAGCTTCCTTATCGATGCTCGCGACTGTCGTATAGACGCGGTAATCCTGTGCCAAGACGGCGGGCGCGTTTCCCAGCAGCAACAGTAATAACGCACTGTAGTTCAACATCGAATTCATGCGGAAAATCCAGACTTGTGACTTGCCCAGTTACTTCGTGTTACCAATTTCTTCCAGCAGAACGGGACTTCCGTCTCGCTTTGCACTTTCATTCGCGGCCAACAGGAAGCGAATGACTTCCAGGGTTTCGTCGAGCTCAACCGGCGCCTGCTTTGATTGAAATGCATCCGCGATGGCCTGGCACAAATTCCGGTAGGCGTACTTCGTGGAAACCAGTTCGTTCAGTACGCCATGCTCTGTAAACGCCAGAATGCCATATGCCGTGTGACCGCATCGACCACCTCGGACTACTCCCTGACGTCCATCTTTCCAGGTGCCGACAACCGCGTCAGACTGAGCAGTCGACATATTCACCACGGATACGCATCCCGGCCCCATGAGAGCAAAGAGTTGTTCCGTGGAATGAATTCCGTAATGCAGCAGGCCGGGATTTCCGTCTGCGTGCCAGGCAGGTCCGTAGCTGACCGCCCCATGCAGTGGGCCAATCTTCTCAAGCCGGGACTGCAGGGTCTGCATTTCCTGTGTGTATCTCAGTGCCGACGCATGCCACAGGAAGGCGTGATGTTTCCTTGCCAGTTCGACGAGGGCCAGGGCGTCTTCCCAACTGTTGGCGAATGGCTTGTCGACAAACGTGGGGACGCCCGCCTCAAGAAACGGTCGGGCACTCTTCAAATGGGCCGCCCCGCACAACGAGTTGATGAGGACAGCATCCACGCGCTGGAGAAGTTCGTCTGGAGTGTTCACGATTTCCACGCCGCAGGCTTCGACTTGCGGCTGAAAGCCAGCGATGCGTTCCGGGGCCATAACAGACGAACCTGGAATACCGGCCACAACTCGCGCACCGGTAACATGCTGATCGCTCGCCACATGGGTCTGGTTAAACCGTTGGCTGAATTCGACCACGTGGGACGTGTCAAAATCGACGAGACCCAATCGAAGCATGAGTTGAGGAACCGGGGTGTGGAAACCCGCGCGGGGTGGAGGAACGAGGTGTAAGCTACCGACAGCAAAGACCTTGCTGAGCGGGAAGGGAAGCGTAACCCGCCACATAACATTGCAGCAAGGTGGATTTGCCGGGTGAAAAGTGGACTGCGACACGGGCAGTGCCGCACCCGAAAGATTTAGAAACCGCTTCGCTGGAATTCCGCTGATTATTCGGTTAGAATCCTCTGCTCGTTATCGCGAGAGGGCATTCCGGACCGAAAGTGTATTCCGGAACCTGTTTTCAAGTAGAGACTTACGACTTACTGACATGCCAAATACTTCCGCAGCCAAAAAAGCACTTCGTCAAAGCGCCAAGCGTCGGCTCCACAATCGTACTCAGCGATCATCGTTGCGTTCCGTGATTAAAGCCTGCCGTGCTGCTGCTCAAGGTGACGATGCGGAAGCCACCCAAAAGGCGTTTCGCCTGGCGTGCAAGCAACTCGATCAGGCTGCAGCCAAGAACCTGATCCACAAGAACACCGCTGCCCGCACCAAAAGCCGCCTTTGCCGTTTCGTGAAGAGCCAAGGCTAGTTCGCGGCCAGCGATGCTGAAATCATAAACTCTTCCAGGGAATGACCTTGGAAGAGTTTTTTGTTGCGCGCACCAAGCGGTGAGTGAAACAGGGTGGAATCTAGTTGTCCATGGCGGGTTCCGATACCGCCTCAAGCTGCTGGGCGAGTTCCGGGTTGATTTCCAGAGCGCGGTTCAAATCGTGGTCGGCTTCTTCGATTTTCCCCATTTCGCGGTAGACTTCGCTGCGCCGCAGCCAGACCTCGGCGTTTTGGGGATTGACGCTAATGGCATAGCTGAAGCTCCGGATTGATTCGTCGAGTCGACCACCGTAGGCGCAGGCCATGCCGCGCATGAGCCAGTTTTCAATTTCGGCAGGGTCTTTGTTTACGGCGATGCTCAGGTCGCGAATTGCCGCGTCATAGTTGCCGCCATCCAAATTCGCTCGGCCACGATTGGAATAGGCCATCACCTCATCGGAATTCAATCGCACGGTTTCCGAGAACCCTGCCACCGCCTCCTCGAAGCGACCTTGTTGGGCGAGCAGCACCGCTCGGTTGTTATGGGCTTCGAGGTAGTCGGCATTCAGCTTGATGGCCGCCTCGTACTCCGCGATGGCGAGATCAGTCTTCTCTGCTGCTGCGTAGGAGAGAGCCCGCTCATAATGCAGCTCGGCATTGGTGGGATGACTCTTAATGGCCGTCTGCAGGAACTCGTCTGCTTCGTTGTACTTCTCCTGAAACCGCAGCAGTCGCGCATGCTCGAGCATGACTGCGGAACTTCCTGGTTCCGGGGCGCAGCCTGCGGCGAGAATGAGGCTCAATACAAGCATGGATTTGTACGCGGTCATGGATTGGTCCAATTCAACGAGGGAGCAGTCACCACACCGGCCCGTTGGCGGAGTTGGTCGGCCTCTTCTTCAGTGGCAGTCCGTTCGCACAGGGCCAGCAGCACGGAGCGACGGAGTTGTTCAAACAGTGGCTGGCGGTACAGGCAAATGTGGGCGTTGGAGTGCCGCAAGTCGTGCGTTTCTCCATCCAGCAACACCACAACAGAGGCAGGAGTGGCTGCTCCCATTTGCAGCAGAATTCTTCGGAAATCGATGATGTCGTCGCTGGTGTCCTCGTCGTGTGCAATCAGCAGCAGGACGTCGACCGGATGGTGTTCGAGTGCTGTGCACAAATCTGCGATGTCGGGGCTCGTCTGGCAATGGAATCCGGCGGACGTCAAATCGGTCAGCAAACCGCCGCAGAGGTTGGAGTCATCACACACCAGGTGCAGCCGCGGTGCATTAATGTCGAGGCGATCACATGCAGCAAATGGCCAGCCGGTGAATTTGATGTGCTTGTATTGCGGCCACCAGCTCACCGTTTCCACCGGATTGGCTTCTACGGGTGAAAGTACTTGAACGGGGCGAATCGCTCTCACCCAGACAAGTACGGAATACATGGTTTCTGGTGAGATGAAGCTCAGGTAGGGAACCAGCATAATGAGACCGAAGGTCCACAAGCCCAGGCACGAACCAATTCCCAGGTGCACGCCAATCCCTATCGCCAGGACAAGTGGCCGCCACGCGCGATTCCAGACGGCAATGAAGAACGTCATTTCCCACAGCACGGTCATGTGGGTGAGCAAGTGCGACACCCACGGATGCCACGCCAGCCAGGTGAGGTCTTGTGATTGATATTCTTTGTTTGCAACCGCCATCCAAACGGCATCACCATTCCACCACGCTTCGCCTTTCAGTTTTGAGACGCCGGCAAAGAAGTAGAGCAGACACAGGTGAACTTGAATGAGCCGCGTGGCCAATCGAGTTGAAGCACGTGGTATCGGCTCACTGACGGGTAGGCCCTTTCGCCGTGCCTGACGACGAGCCCACCAGGCATCGAAGGACAATGCGTCCCCGCATGGTGCGAGGGCGAGATACAGCGTGAGGAAGCCATTGATTTGATCGAGGCCAAAATTGGCATTCAGTGCACGAGTGGCGTACGACACGGTAATGATGAACGCCGCGCAGGCTGTGACTCGAGTCATCATGCCAATGGTGAACATCAGGAGTAGAGCCATGCAGCACCAGTGGACAAGCTGGTAATACTCAGGCTGTACGTACCACCAGAACGAAATCCCGGTCGAACCCGAAACTGCCTGTGATCTAATCAGCAGCGGGTCCTGCCAGCCATTGGCTCCGAAAAATGCATCGAGTCCCAGTCCCCACACGGCATGCGTGTACAGCAGCATGAGGCCGGAAAGAATGCGAATGACGCCCAGTGTCGTGGGAGCCATTGGCTTAAACCAGAACTCGTCCCAGGCACAAATGGCTGACCAAATGCGGTTACGGATTGTGATTAGAAGTCGGCCCATTCGAACCTCCCCAATGGTTCATCTTCGTACAACTCAGGATCATCCAGAGTCTTTCCGGCTCGGCACCACTGCATGCTGGGCAGTAGGTGAGTGCGTCGCGTCAACACAATGGAAGTGGCCCCATGTTCCCGGCAAAGCTGTCGGGCCATTGCGCGAACGAGCATGGGTTTGATGCGGGGATCGCCACTGTCATGACCGGCAATCGATTCCGTCAGCATGAAGTGACGATGGTAGTACAGGCGCGGAACCTGATGCTTCAGATCGGGAATTTGTCCTGAGACGGTGGTTCCGTCTGAAAGCGTGGCTTCATAGGATACCAGCGTACTGGGGCCAGGCTGTGGAGCAAAAAAGTGATAGCCATGATTCATGTACACCAGTTGCAGGTATGGCCCCACCACAGGCCAGCAGGACTGAACGGTTGGCGATGCTGGCGGTATGGACGCGGGGCCGATGAACATCGCAAAGATGTGATACATCACCCACAGGCTGACGGGGATTTTCCACCACCAGCCGGAACGTGGTGGCGAATCTTCTGGTGGGGGGGCTGAGTCGGACATTGTTCATTCCACAAAAAAAGGAGAACGCACCTGAGTGCGTCCTCCTGCTTTAACTCAAATGCGCTGAGTAACTCTATTTCTGAGCGAGACCCTTCGCATCCTCATTTTCGCCGACCTGCAGCTTCAGAGCTGACTGTCCCTCCACCTGAGTCAGGATGAGACGGTTTGTTTCCTTTTCGAAACGTACCAGAATCTGAACCGTTTCACCGGCACGAATGAACTGTCGACCTTCAGCGACAACAGCGTCGTGGCCGGGAGCAGAGTATGTAATGCGAATTGGACAACTGAACACGCCGGTTGGATCGAGTTCGACGGTTTTGAAGGACCTGACGTTTCCAGTTGCGGTGGTGTCCTTACCCATCAATTGAATGTTGATGTGGGCAGCGTCCTCAATTGCTGCGTTACTCAAATCGAAGACCAGCGACGCAGAAGCTTGTTCTGCGCTGTTTTGAGTGAGTGGCTTCCGTGTTGCGGCCTTGCTGTACCGGACCGCGGGGCTTCGTTCATACCACGAGGAACTGTTTTGCCACGTTCCATTGGCAGAGTTGTAAGCGGGTGTGCCACCAAATGCACCATAGCCACCGCTCGAACCACCCGAGGAACCGTAACTGCCGCCGGATGATCCACCATTTGAGCCCCCTGAAGAGCCGCCGCTTGAACCTCCTGAAGAACCATGCGATCCGTAACTGCCTCCCGACGATCCGTGGCTCCCACCAGAAGAACCGTGGCTGCCGTGCGATCCGCCACGCGAACCTTGTGAGCGTCCCTGAGCTTCAGCACTGGCAATTGGGTAAACACTCGCCGCTGCGATTACGGCCAAACTGAAAAGTACTCGCTTCATTTCTGCGTCTCGATTCTGTCAAAACCCGCCAAGAGGAACTGTTTGCCGTACCCGGTTACGCCTGACGGACACCGGTTCATGAAATACAAAAGGGGACAGTGCCGTGGGCACCATCCCCTCGAATTCGATTCTGCTCACTTGAGCAGTTCAGATTCGGTTGACTTAGTAGCCAGCGTATCCACCTGATGATCCGCCGCTCGAACCACCTGATGATCCACCGCTCGAACCGCCGGAAGAACCACGGCCGAGGCGTGGGAACAGGATTGGGCGACGTCCACCTGAAGAACCGCCTGATGATCCACCGAAGGATCCGTAGCTACCGCCGCTGGAACCAGCGTCTTTAACGACAACTTTGCCGCCCGAGCTTCCGCCCGATGAGCCGTAGCTGCCGTAGCTACCAGCAGGACGACGGAAAGCGCTCAGCAGACCAGGACGTCCGCCTGAAGAACCGCCTGACGATCCACCAACCGAACCACCTGAGCTACCGCCAGATGAACCATCGGCGAAAGCTGAACCACCAAAAACCATTGCAGCGACCATCGCAGCTGCAGCAAAACGCAAAACAACTTTCATGTGCAGAAACCCTCCAGATCCAATGTTAGTTGTGGTCTCCGAACATTGAACACACGGGAGACGCACGTCTGTTTCGTTCAGGCTACTAAGATAAACATGGTTGTCAAGGAAGGTTGGGGGTTTTTTGCTGATTGCGTTGCCTGTGCATGGCGGCGCTGTTTGTTCCGCCCTGCAAAGCAGAGGCGAGGCCGGGGAGTGGAAAATCAAAAAAATCGCTCAAGTATCACGCAATTATCTTGGTTGAGTGACCAGATGTGGGTACAACAACTCTTTCATTGGAAGATTTGCGTTTCTAAGTACTCGCGCATTGCGTTCGGCGCACGGAGGATTGAGCCAAATGCCTATGATCAAATCCTGTACTGACGTTGCAGTCCAGCAAGACGACGTCATCGCTCAATTGGAGCGGGTCATTGCCTCTCGGACGAATGGTCGTCTCGACGCCCTTCAAATTGACATCATTGAAGGGCAAGTCATTCTTGCTGGCACGGCACGCACCTACTACGCGAAGCAGCAGGCGGCTCATGCGGCGCTGACCCTGATTGACGCGTCGCTGCTCGACAATCGAATCGAAGTGGTGTAACGCCAGCCCGCCTGTGGGGAATTTGGCTGCTGTAATTCGTTGAGGAATCAACGGTTATAGTGGTTGCTGTGCCCTATTGGAGCCGGTTCCTGAACTTCACAACCAGACGCTTGTCAGGTATGAGAGCGGCAGTTATTCTACCCTCCGAAGTTGGTCAGGTAGCTCAGTAGGTAGAGCACAGGATTGAAAATCCTGGTGTCGGCGGTTCGATCCCGCCCCTGACCACTTTTTTTATGCGCGGTGCCTGATCAGCATTCTTTCAGCTGGTTCCCTCGTCGTTCTTGTACGCCGCAACTGAGACACATCATCGGGTGGCGAATGCTTCATTCGCAGGCCGTTCGTTGTTCGGACCTCCTTCTCGCATTACGCTGCTTGGATATCCCAAACCAATCTCCGGTGTTCAATTAGGCGTGAGCCAACAGATGCTGAGAAGCAAACGAACAACTCGTGGACAGTCGCTGACCGCGTTACTTGCCATCTCCCTGTCGCTGATGTGTCTGCGATTTGCATCTGCGGAATCACAGCCCAATGTGGTCATCATGCTCGCTGACGATCTCGGCTGGGGCGCTGTCAGCTATCACAATGACTGGGCCGAGACACCGAACATCGATCGTTTCACCCGTGAGGGAATCGAACTCGATCGCTTCTACGTGGCTCCAATGTGTTCTCCAACGCGTGCCGGGTTGATGACGGGACGCTATCCCATCCGGTTTGGATTGGCGCGGGCCGTCATTCCTCCCTACCGCGACTTCGGCTTGCCCGTCGAGGAACAAACCATTGCGGAAGCTCTCGCGAAAGCGGGCTACAAGCACCGAGGAATCTTTGGGAAATGGCACTTGGGGCACCATCGTCAGAAATGGCATCCGATTTCTCGCGGATTCACGCAGTTTGAAGGACACTACAACGGCGCCATCGACTACTTCAGCCTCGACCGAGAAGGGGAACGGGACTGGCACGTCGGCATGACGCCGGCCCCCGATGAAGGCTACTCGACCGATCTCATTACCGAAGCAGCTTCAGACTTCATTGCGAAGGCAGCCGCCGAGGAAGCCCCTTACTTCTGTTATGTCCCGTTCAACGCACCGCACTCGCCGTTTCAGGCCCAGCCAGAAGACATTCGTCGTTATGTGAAAGGGAAGCGAAAGCCGTCAAACGAAGAACTCCTCAAGGCGATGATTTGGCGAATGGATCAGAGCGTCGGCCAGATTCTGGAGGCCATTGAAGCGACCGGAGAAGCGGAGAACACACAGGTCTGGTTCCTCAGTGATAATGGAGGTGTCGGACAATTCAAACAGAATAATGTGCCCCTGCATGGTGCCAAGCTGACAGCATTCGAAGGGGGCGTGCGTGTCGTGGCCTCAGTCTGTTGGCCAGCGAAGTGGAAAGGTGGGCGAAAGCTCGAACAAACGATGGGTTATATCGACGTCCTCCCCACTGTTTTGGAGAGCGCCGGAGTTGATCCTGCCGAAGCACATGACAGCAGTCGCCCCCTCGATGGTACGAGTCTTTGTGGTTTTCTTTCTGGTGAAACCACCGAGTTCCCCGAACGGGACTGGTACTCGTATCACGGCCAGAGTGGTCCCGACAAAGAGACTATTGCAGTCAAAACGGCCGACTGGAAACTCATTGTCATGGGGCCCGACATTCGGAAGTCACCGCTTGGCAACGAACACGAAGTGCACCTCTACAAAATGCCCGAAGACCTGCTGGAACAAATCAATCTGGCGGAACAGCATCCCGATGTCGTGGCCGAACTCTACGCCAAACTCCAGGCCCACCGTTCCCTGCAGCCTGAGAACGGCAATCCTCCCTATGGTGAGGGCAGTCAGGGGTTCGTGCCGTGGAAGGACTGGGACATCAGAACGCGGGAGTAATGCCGCGTCAGGCACGCAAACTGCAATTGACCGCAACTGCCGTTGACTGATAGGTTTCCGCCCCAGAGCGACCGTTGTTCGGCTGGGACTTGTCAGCTCCAAGTGTAACGCGACAGGGAGGTTGCGGCGTTGCTGTTTAACAGCTTTGGTTTCTGGATGTTCTTCGTCGTGGTGCTGATTCTGTATCAGCAAATGAAACGGCGTGGACAGAACGTGTTGCTACTCGTTGCCAGTTACTTCTTCTACGGCTGCTGGGACTGGCGGTTCCTCGGCCTCATCGTGCTGTCAACACTCATCGACTACAGCGTGGCACTCGGCATTGCCAAAGCCGAAGCCGACTCCCGCAAACGGTGGCTGCTGTTAATTTCAATGGCCGCCAATCTCGGGATTCTCGCGTTTTTCAAGTACTTCGGGTTCTTCTCGCATGAACTGGGAGAACTGCTGGGGGCGGTGGGCGTTCCGTCCATGATGCCCACGCTGAATATCGTGCTGCCCGTCGGGATATCGTTCTACACGTTCCAGACGATGAGCTACACCATCGACGTGTATCGCGGCGACTGCAAGGCGACGGACAATCTGCTCGACTTTGCAGTGTACGTGGCGTTCTTCCCACAGTTAGTGGCAGGTCCCATTGAACGGGCCTCCAAGCTGCTGCCGCAAATGCTGACCGACCGCAAACCGACGGCTGTCGATTTCCGCGATGGTCTGTTCCTCGTAATCAGCGGAATGTTTCGCAAGGTGGTCATTGCCGACAACATGGCCCCGTTGGTGAACACCATTTTCGCTCAGGACATCAACACGCTCAGCGGCTGGGATGTCATGCTCGGAACCTACGCCTTTGCCTTCCAAATCTATGGTGATTTTTCGGGGTACTCTGCCATCGCACGCGGCATTTCCCGCTGGCTCGGCTTTGACCTCATGACGAATTTCCACATGCCGTATTTCGCGGTCTCGCCAAGCGACTTCTGGCGACGCTGGCACATCAGTCTGTCACAGTGGCTGCGCGATTACCTTTACATTCCACTCGGCGGAAATCGATACGGTACGCTGTTCACCTACCGCAACCTCCTGTTGACGATGTTGCTGGGCGGACTTTGGCATGGAGCGAACTGGACATTCATTGTCTGGGGAGCCATTCACGGACTGCTGTTGTGCGGCTACCGACTGCTCGGTGATGAACGTCCCCAAAAGGAAAACCGACCAACTTTCATCCAGCGCATTCCAAACATGGTGCTGATGTTTCACTTCGTCTGCTTCGCCTGGCTCTTCTTTCGAGCAGAGTCGGTCACGCAGGCGTTTGGCCTGCTGGGACAACTCAGCGTTTGGGGGGCTCCGTCCGCATTGGCACAAACAACATTCGGCATGCTGGTCTTTTTCTGCGTTCCCCTGCTGCTGCTGGAGTGGTGGTTCGATGAGAAGCATGATCCTTTGTGGCTCACGCAGGTCCGCTGGGAATTACGGGCGGCCGTGTACGGTTACCTCATTCTCATGATGGTGTTCTTCCCGCCACCAGTTCCCGCGGAATTCATTTACTTCCAGTTCTAGCCGCACTTTCTCGTGACATTGTCATGACATCTGAAACCAACGCCTCACCGACAGTCCTTCGCAACGAGCTCAAAGTGCTCGGCGCGCTCGTCGTGATGTTGTTGGTGGTCGAAGGTGTGTTGCAACTGGGCGAAAGCCGATTGTCTATCGACATTCAGCACATGAAGTCGTTCGGACAAATCGCCCAGCAGCTACAATCTCAGGACGAGGCAGCGAGCCTTGCCGCAGAACGCCAAAGCGCATCCACCGTTCAGTCGGCAAGTCAAATTCTGTTCCTCGGCAACTCCATGACCCGTTACGGACTCGACCAGGAGTCGTTCGTGCGGGAGTGTTCCCTGACGACCGGCATAACGCCTGAGGTCATCGCACTGCATCCTGACAACTCTCGAATCAGCGAGTGGTATTACCTGTACCGGAACTTCGTAGCCGAACAGAATCGCGCCCCCGACATTCTTGTTGTCGGCTTCGCCATGAATCAGCTCTGTGATGCTCCGTCCAAAACGCCGGACCGCATCGCCCGCTATTACGGCGTGGGAATTGACGACCTCGACACGCTCAGCAGCGAAGATTTGTCGAACGTGGAAGGCTGGAGTGACTTTGCCTGCTCACGCTATTCCGCCACCTACGCGACGCGGCAACGCGTTGAACGTCGCGTTTTATCGGCACTCATTCCCAGTTACAAAGAGTCGAGCAATCTCATCAACAACCAGTCTGCCCCGAAAGAGCTGCAGGGAGAAAACGTCGAACTGACGTACCGTCGCCTGCAGGACTTCCTGGAAATGTCGTCTGAAGGCGGCACGGAAGTCGTACTAGTCGCGCTGCCGACACAGGATGGCTATGACCTCGATTCCGGTCTCGTCGACGTCTGCCGAGGTAAGGTCACACTCATCGACGCCCGGATCATTCCCGGCGTTTCCCCGGACATGATTCCCGACGGCCTGCACCTCACCCCCGAAGGTGCAGCCAGATACAGCACCTTCCTGGCCGACTGGCTCCCCGTCCAACAACTCATGGCCCGCCACGACCGCCAACTGCTGAACAACGGCAATGCTGTACGCGTCGCATCCGAGGGTGAAAGAGCCGCTCAATAGTGGTTGAGTGGAACCACGAAAAGCACTAAAGGCACGAACACTGAGGCGGAGGCACAGTTCTCGGCATGACTGAGTCTGACGAGCCGCAGTAGGAACCGCGAATAAAACGAATCAGGCGAATGGCCTTTCGCCAAGCTGTGGGCACATGGTGGGATGCTTCACGCTTCGCTACAAACGCGGCTCAGCAGACACATTACAGAGATTCGTCCTGCTCGCCGTATTCGCGGTTCCTTTTTCGTGCTTTCCGTGCCTTTCGTGGTCAATCTCCTGTTTCAAGCATCGGTGTCCTTTCTGGCGAACACCGCTACACTAAGGGCTGACGACACGTTTACGATTTTGGAATGATTCACTGCTGATATGACTGACCTGAAAAAGTTCGCCCGCAACATTCTGGACCGGCTGGAAGACATCGTTATCGAGGCGGAGACGACTGGGAAACCGCTCGAAGTTGATCCGTTTCGCGGACAAATCTTTGAGCTGTTCGTCCAATGCGAAGCGGCGAATTGTGTGCATGACGAGGCCGATCCTGACCTTTCCTCAGACGGGATCTGCCAGACGCTCGCGGAACGCTGGGGGTTGCGGGAAGCAGCGCAGGAGTCGATTCGTTCTCAAGAAAAGATGTCGACTGATGCCGTCGGACGCATGCGGCTCCTGTGGTCCATTTTGCGGATGTGGATGGAATGGACGTACGCCTGGCAGCGCTGGCCGGAATTTAAACAGCCACAAGCCGAAGCACCCGTTGAGTAGTTCCATTCCCCGTACGTTTATAAGCGACGTAGGGTGTGTGAAGCGAGTCGCCGTGTTATGGTGGGTTACGTCCGCAAGGTGGAGCTGACTCAAATAAACTGCTGATTTCACATTGAGAGACTCGCGTAACGCACCGTCCTGTTTGAGGCGGAATCCACCCGCCCTACCAGTTACCTGCTCATGAGTTCCCCACGAGAAGAATATCGAGTCCGCGTGACGAAAGATCATCTGGTCTTTTCGGCGGCTCATTTCATTACCATTGGCCGCGATTTGTGTGAACGGCTGCACGGCCACAACTGGCGGGTCGCTGTGGAGGTCGTTGGTTCACTCGATGAAAACGAGTACGTGTTCGACTTCATTGCCTTGCGTGATGCTGCCCAGAAAATTGTGGACGAACTCGACCATCGGATGCTGCTCCCGGAAAAGCATCCTCAGATTCAATTGAACATTTCGGAGCGCGAAATCGAGGCAACCTACGACGACCGCCGCTGGATCTTCCCCAGAGAAGAATGCATCATCCTGCCCATTGTGCAAACGACCGCCGAACGCATTGCGGAATGGTTCGCCCGACAGCTGTACGAAATTATTAAGCCTGCCGGGGCCGATCAGCTCGACAGCATCCAGGTCGATATCGAAGAAAACTTCGGCCAGTGGGCCAGTTACAAAATGGCCGTCGGTGGCTGTGGAGAACGTGCGTAAACACTCATGGAAGCACTACTCACCAAACTGTTCGAAACACTCCACGCTGGTCAGCCTGTTGTCTACACAGCGCTCGTTGCCACGCGTGGATCAACACCGCAGAAGCCGGGTGCCCGGATGCTCGTGTTCCAGGACGGTTCGCAGTTCGGGACGCTGGGAGGAGGTTGCGTTGAGGCTGAGGTGAAACGTCAGGCACTGACGCTGCTGGTCGAAGGCGGCAAGTCGGAACTGCTGACGTTCGATCTCGACAAGGATTACGGATGGGATGACGGCCTGATTTGTGGCGGTCGAATGACCATGCTGGTTGATCCCATTCAAACTTCGTCGTCACGCGAGTTCTACGAAAAGCTCCAGGAAAACGTCATCAATGGCTGCACGGAAGCGACGGTCATCAAAGCGACCAGAGACCTCGAACCGGGAACCCGCTATCTCCTCGATGCCAGTGGAAACTGCGTGGCCACCACCGCGACTGAGCCCAATTGCCCCGCAGCTGTCGCCCAGGACCTCAAAGACGTAGCCACTCGCCCTCGCCCTTACGTAGGAGGAGCGGGAGGAGATGTTTCTTATGTACCGCTGCTGGCACGGGTCCCGCTGTACATTGTGGGAGCCGGGCATGTCGGTCAGAAGGTCGCGGAGTATGCCGCATCGGTCGATTTCGACGTCACCGTTGTCGACGACCGTGACGTTTACTGCAGCCCTGAGCGATTCCCGACGGCAAAACAATGTTTGGTCGGTCCCATTCAGGAGACTCTGGAGGGAATTGCCATCGAGCCCTCGGCCTTTTGCATTGTCGTAACCCGCGGGCATCAGCATGATGAAGAAGCACTTCATGTCCTCATTCAAAAGCCATACACCTACCTGGGCATGATTGGCAGCAAACGCAAAATCAAACTGATTTTCGAAGACCTTAAACGCCTCGGCATTCCTGAAGAAAAACTGGCAACGGTCCGTGCTCCCATTGGGCTGGAAATTGGCTCGCAAACCGTTTCCGAAATTGCCATCAGCATTGTCGCGGAACTCATCGCCGCCCGAAATCTACCACAGTAGTTCGGGCGGCTAAGCTGAACGCAATTACTTCCGGGGGACCGCCATCACTTCAGGCTGAGGTTCGAAGAGCCACATGCCGTGTTCTCCCCCTCTGCGGAAGTTTGGTACGGCAAAGTGAGCAGGCTGGACGCTTCCAATTTGTGGATCGAGCCGAGGGCCAAAAATTGCCATGTAGCGTTTAATGTTCGGATCTTGAGGCGAACTGAACGAACCGACAGTCACAATCGACTCATGGCGATCGTGCCAGACATAGGCTTCCACGTTGTTGAAATAGCCATTCGCTGAGACGTCATATTTTCCCCGCAGAACAACAGCCAGTTCCTGCGCGGCCTCGGCGGCATTGTCCAAGTCATTCCCCCCCTTGAAGAAGGACTCGATATCAGGGACTTGCTCACCAGCCTTTACGTTGACGCTCTTCCCGTAGAAGCGAGCGATTACAAGTGTGTACTTCCCTTTGTTCTCGTAGAGTGAATAGCGCTCGCCGCCATTCAGCGAAATCAAGAGTGGGTCACGTTCGCGTTGAGCCAGCTCTTCTTGAGAGAGCAACGGATTGGGAGTCAGGAACGCACCAGCGAGTGGTCCGGGACGGCCTGGAGTGGGTTCGTAAATCACGCCTTCCTGCAGGCACTTGGGATTCAGTTTTTTGAGCCACTTCAGCGTGTCCTGTGCAATCTTATTCTCGACGTCGGGATAGTTGCCTGCGATGACAGAAACAGAGCGGCGACGATGCAAATTCTTACGGCTCTCCTCCCGACCGAGACGATCATACGTCGCGACGCGCTCGTTGCCGGGTTCATATTCGTGAACGTACGCAGGCAGGCCGAGTTGACGAAGTTCAATGACCAGCTCGTGGGCCGCTTCGTCAGGGGTTTTCCCCCCTTCTGGCGTTTCACCATCCAGCGAGTGCATGGTGGCGACCATAATCATCCACGGACCGCGGTGGTGAGTCAGCCGATATTCCTTGCTGGGATCGGCCTCAATGCGGGAACCAGCAAAAACAGGAAGTGCCTGCACGGCAAACAGCGCGCAAATTGCGATAAGAGATGCCATCCTGCGCATCGTGACGTACTCCATGTTGACGGGCGAATCAGGCAGCAGTCGGCACAAGGCGAGCCAAGCCAGCTACGTTAATTCAAAATGTGAAGTGTTGATTTGTTGGGCGACCGAAACGGTCAGAAGGGGATTCGCCGCAGTGCAAACTTGAGCGAATTTTGGGAAAGGACTGGTCTTCTACCCGTTTTCAGAAACTACGTCTAGACCACTTCTGCAGTTCATTTCGCAAGGCCACAACCACACAATTCCTCTCACACAATTGCCGCTTTGCAGTGCGGACAACAAACGGCATTCTCCCGGACTCTCATTTTGCGTGGTTTGAAGGCTCCATTGCCGCACTGCCACAGACTCCCTCCACAATGTGGGCAGAGCACCTTCTTTCGGCAATACAAGACAGTCACAACCCAGATTACAAGGAACTGCTCACCCAAAACCGCGACGATAAAGATCCAGTCCATCCGGAATACGCCGGGAAAAAGACTGAGCGCATACAACGTCGGGAGAATTGAGAGCATTGTCGTGATAGACCGCACCATCGCAGCCCTTGCGAGCTGGTCGCGAAGAGCCGTTCGGCTGATCGTTTTCCATCCTTCTGATGTGGTCTGACTCATCGTAAACAGTTCGTTTCGGCAGACGCTGGGTGCCACTGTCGAAACGCAGCTATTTGTGTGCCACTGGCATTGGCCAGTGCCAATCGACTTTCCAGCCAGCGTAACCGTTGAGGGGCCGCGAGAGAAGAGGCAACTTTGGTGTGCCCCCGAACCAAACTCCGCGATCCCCGCGCCTCCGCGTGAGCCTCCTGCGGGTGACCTCGCGATTATGTCCAGTATGATGCACGCGGAGATGGGGAGGAGTTTAATCGTCGCAGGGCCAGTGCCAACCGGCCAAGAATTCAACATCACCCTTCATCGTCCGGCACCGCCGGACCTACGGAAACTCCATGATTGTCGCGTGTTAATTTAGGAAGTCAATCATCCATAGGTTTTCCGCCCAGATCAATTGCGTTGCGACAGATTGCACGCACGAGCGCCGAATCACCGAAGATTCTCGTGACCCGCCAAAGTCGACGAATGTCCGTCGAAATAGTAACGACACTATCGTTCGGCAATTGGCAGTGTTCTCCAATTGTGATTATCGCTTGCGAGTTCTCGGTATTGCATTGATAGCGCATCCAAGACGCATCGGAGCTTCCGATAGGCATTGTGTCCATTGCGCGAACAGAACAAGTGGAAGTGGCGACCACATGTAGAAAATTCGCGACCTCGGATTTGGGCATCGTGAATTGTGATGAGATCAGGATGTGCCTCCTGGTCCGGACGAACGACGTCGGTAACCGGGCGGCGGTCACCGACTTGGAATACAGAAAACGCGTCAACCGCCGCTCCGGTTGACCGCCTTGTTCTGCCTCTTCATTTCAGAACTCAGGAGTCCAATTGACATCATTTGGCAACTGCCCAGACTCGTACAGCGAACGGGCAATTTTTATTGCCGTTGCATGTGGGAGTGTTTGGTTTGCCGGGAAATCGAGATCGATACCGCAACCGCAGCGGAAGTTTTGAAGTTCCGTTCCGAGACTGGGGTTGTTGACGTAGAGGCCACTGTCATCCGGCTGCGGGAGATACATTAACCACGCAAGGCCCTGCGGATTTGTGTGAATGGTGAGTGAATCTTCCTCGTATCGTGTCATGCAGAGGTGCGAATAAACATCCGGCCGCAATTGACACAACACTTTGTCCATTGCAGAGAGATCGCCAGCGAATTGTTCTTCGTGATCAATCTCAACTTTCCAGCCGGTGTATCCGCCACAGGCCAGCCAGATTTCAGGTGAGACCTTTTCATTTAATGAAAAGCAAGCCTCGCGATTCCCCGGCTTATTTCCGCGAGGTCCGCCGTAGCTTCCAAGATGTGCTTCACCAATGTAATAGAAGGCAGTCATCTCGGTTGTGCGAATGAAAAGATGATGAGTTCGCACTCGGACGGCCTTGGGGCCAGAACGGTCGTAAGTCTCGCGAACTGGGGTTGGCAACCATGAGTATTCGTCGTCATACGGCGTGTAATCAAGTCGCTTCGGCTTCCAGGTTACAGACGAAGGTTGTGGTAAATGCGAGTCATTGGCGCCAGGACCAACAGTAATAAAGCACAGAACCGCTTTGGGAAGCACCGCAAATTGGTCGTCGCACCACATCTCGGCGCGCCCGCCGAAATCGGCAATTGCGTCGCGCATCGTACATTCGCGATGGACTGGCAACATGGTGCGATGGCTCTTGAGGCAGAACTAAATGATAGGTGGAAAGGTCATTCCACCTATCACAGGGGAATCTTCCGTCTATCGGGGTTTGACATTTGGTTTCAGTCCTTGCATCATTGTTGACTGATGGATCGGCAGCGTCAAGTGGAAGGAGCGAACTGGCTGATGTGTTGAGCGGAGTGAGTGCGGATGCGACCGGTCCCTGAGAAATCGCCAAAACTGTTGGACCGTATGCGGTTAACGCTGCGGCGGTTGCATTACTCGTATCGTACCGAACAGGCCTACGTCGCCTGGGTGGAGCGGTTTATTCGGTTTCACCGCTGCCGAAACCAGGGAGCGTGGAAGCATCCCCGCGAGCTGGGAAAGGCGGATATTGAGGAATTTCTGACTCATCTGGCAGTGGCACGTGACGTGTCGGCCTCCACTCAGAATCAAGCCTTCTCCGCGATATTGTTCCTGTACCGCAACGTGCTGGAAATGGAAATGCCAGTCATTGCGGCGGGATGGACGCGCGAGAAGCCGCGGTTGCCCGTTGTGTTTTCACGACCGGACCTACATTTGATGGTTCGACAGAACGATGTTATGGGTACCATGTCACCCCGCACCGGCTCAATCAGATCCCTGATGCGATCGACAAACACCTACTACATCGCCGAGCGAATGGCCGTTTCGAGATCGGGGTGCTGGTAGCGGTAGCGGCAGTCGTTGAGGGCTGTGGGGAGCACGCGGGCGCTGGACATGATGAGGGCGTCGGACATTTCGCCGAGCACAATGCTGGCCATGAACTGGGGCATGGGGAACAGCGTGGGGCGACGCAGAATGCGGCCGAGGGTGACGGTGAAGTCGATGTTGCGAATGGGGGACTCGCTGACGGCGTTGACCGGACCGGCAACGTCTTCATTTTGTGCGGCGTAGAGGAAGATGCTGGCGGCGTCGTCGAGGGAAATCCAACTCCAGAACTGTTGGCCGCTTCCCATCCGTCCGCCGACTCCCATGCGGAATGGGAACAGCATGGAAGCGAGCGCACCTCCTTTGGAACTGAGGACAATCCCCAGTCGCACGCGAACGACGCGGGCTCCGGCGGCCTCAGCGGGGGCGGTGGCCGCTTCCCATTGCTGGCAGACATCGGCGAGAAAACCTTTGCCGGCCGTGCTCTCTTCCGTGAGTTCTTCCTCACCCCGGTCGCCGTAGAATCCAATAGCGGACGCGCTCACGAGGGCGGGCTTGTGGTCACTCTTCGCGATGGCATCTGCCATCAGACGTGTACCGTTCACACGGGAATCGAGAATCCGCTTCTTCTTTGCGGCGGTCCAGCGGCCTTCGCCAATGTTCTCACCGGCCAGATGAATCACCGCGTCGATGCCATCGAGTGCCTGCGAATCGAGCGTGCCGGCAGCGGGATCCCACTGTACCTCCCCTTCACCGGCGGGACGACGCACGAGCCGGACGATTTCAACATCAGGCCCCGCCAGTTCGGCAATTCGGGTCCCCACAAGTCCACTGGCACCGGAAATAAGCACGCGCATGGGAATCTCACTTTGACAGTCAATCGAATCTGAATGTTCTCAGCAGATTGTAGTCGCAGTGCCTGGGGGGCAAGTGGGTAGCAGATAGTGGGTAGGTAGTGCGATGAAGACCTACCCACTACCAACTACCCACAATCTACTCTTCCTTACCCAATAAATTCGAGCGCCACCGGGTTCGGAATCAATCCGGCTTCGTGGCCTCGATTCAGCAGCGTGGCGACGGCTTCCCGTCCGCGTGCCCCGAAATCGATGGTCCAGTCGTTGACGTACATGCCGACGAAATCATCGGCCTTTTGATTGTCCAAATCGCGACCGTATTGCAGCGCGTAGTCCAGGGCTTCCTGGCGATGTTCAAGGCCGTACTCAATGCTTTGCTTGAGCAACGCCGTGACTTCGTCCATGGTCGGCTGACCGAGGTCTTTACGGATGGCGTTGGCGCCCAGAGGGAGTGGCAGGCCGGTGTCTTCCATCCACCATTTGCCGAGGTCAACCACGAGGTGCAATCCCTGGTCGCCGTACGTCAGTTGACCTTCGTGAATGATGAGTCCGGCGTCGACTTTCCCTGCTTCCACGAGGTTGAGGATTTCATCGAAAGCATGCACTTCGTACTTGAACACCCCGGCATCACCGGTCGTGTGCGGCTCACGAGCAGGCGTGGTCGGCTTGCCGCCCAGGCAGAGGTTGAGTGCGAGGAAGGCAGTCGTAAGTGTGCCTGGCACGGCAATGGTTTTGCCTTGCAGGTCGGCGATGGACATGGGCGTCTTGGCAACAACCATGGGGCCGTAGTTGTCACCCATGCTGGCGCCACAGGCGCAGAGGGCGTACGCATCGGTGAGGTAGGAGTAGCCGTGCAGGCTGACGGCGGTGAGTTCCAGTTCGGCCTTGAAGGCACGTCGGTTCAGGGTCTCAATGTCTACCAGTTCGTGCACAAACTGGTAGCGGCCGGTGTCGATTTTGTCATTGGCCAGCGCGTGAAACATGAACGCGTCGTCTGGGTCAGGACTGTGGCCAACGTTGATGGTGAGCTTCTCTTGCATGATTCTTCTCGATTCCGTTTACAGATTTCCGCTCTGTGAGCAGTGCTACTGTTATTTGATGCGATGGGCTGCGTTCTCCAACGCCGATGCAGGCTGCGTGGAGCAGGTTACCTCGGTTATGGTGGGTTCCGTCCGCAACTCAGGAAGCATCGATAGCGATGCTCTGAATCATGACTGCACGACAGCCTCAACGAAACGCTCGTTGTCAGCGGACTGCCCCCCCTACAAGTCGGTTGGGATGGCCTGTTTTGCTGGAAAGTAACCGATATCCGGCGTTCTTTCTAACGCACCAACAATCACAAAGGCTGAGTTTTCTCAGATTCTCTCCACCTCGGCCAATTGCGGGCTGCTGCACCAACCACACCCCAAAAATGAACATGGCCCGCTGAGCACAAAACTCAGCAGGCCACGACATTTTCAAGTTTAAGCCAGTCGGCTTAGCTGACTTTCATCGCTGCCGCGAGAATGCGGGAGGTAGATGGACGCATAATGCGCTGATCCACTTCTTCACCACGCAGCAATGTGGCCCGGACGTCTTTTCCGGAAATGAACACGGGCTTTTCATCGGTGTGATTGGTCATCAAATCAACACGACCAACGGACTCATAGTAAGCTGCGAAGCCAACGTTGACGGTCTTGATTTGCAGATCGCCACCGAGGTTGTTGAAGATTTCCTGGGCGTCGAAATCACCCCAAATGGCACTGCCGTCGCGGTAAGGAGCGTCGGCGTGCTTACGACCAATGACAATGTGGCTGTAACCCATGTTCTGGCGGTAAATGGCGTGCATGACCGCTTCTTTGGGACCGCCGTAGAACATTTTGATGTCCAGTCCGAGCAGCTTGACTCGGTCTGGGACGGCTTCGCCGCGTCCGGACCAGAGCTCGGCGTCACTGTCGCCGTCACCCATTTGACGCTCTTCGATGAGCTTCTCGTAGGTTTGCATCCGAATTTCAGCGTTGACGTCGTCACCCTTGGTTTCGCCGATCAGCGGATTCAGGATGGCGCCAGCGTTCTTGCCTTCCTTTAGCAGCACTTCCAAAGCGTAAACCAGTGCGTACTCGTGAGCCCGGTGCAGCGGGTTGCGTGTCTGGAAGGCGACGGCTGCATCCCAACCGGTTTCGTCGAGCAGTGCACGCACTTCGCGGGGAGTGAGGACGTACTTGCCGAACTGAGGATTCTTGGGTTGTGGCAGGGCACGAATGTTACCGCCCACGAGGTACGTGCTGTCGGCATCACCCTTCAGAACCATGTCGGCCCCTGGGTGGTCAAGGCGACCTGTGCCATAGACGGACTTCAGGTAGCCGCACTTGTCCCAAGGGTAAACGTCAGTGATATCGAGGGTTCCGACGATTTCGCCTTCTGGCGACGTCAGAGCGACGGTTTGTCCAGCGGCCAGGGTCTTGGCGACTTCGCTGGTGGCCGGAAATGCGAGCGGAATGGTCCAGGCGTACTTCTTGCCGTTGCTTTCCACGGCACCTTCTTCCAGGACCTGATTGAACACCTTGCTGCACATCGGGCCGGTGAGCGGGCTCAGTGTTCCATCGCCGAAGCGGTAAACTGTTGACAGGTCGGCACTTGAGACCGGCAGCTTGGGTAGGGAAGATGCTTTCCCGCGAAAATCGTCTACTTCTGCGGCGGGGACTGTGCAGCAGACAGGTTCGGAAAGACCACCATGCGGAGGAACGAGTTGAGCCATGATACTTAATATGTGTCGTCTGACGACGGTTGAGGGGACAAACGTCTTGCCACCACGGGAAAGACGCCAAGCCAGTCGCACACAAATCAAATGGGGCAAACCGGCCAGAAGAATGTGCAAGGAAATAACAATCCTCACAGGCGGCGAGACTAGGGCATCGACACTGGGGCGTCAAGATCGCCCAAAACGTTCGTCCTTTCGAGAAACGGTTTCACCCAGTGAGTTTACGAAAGCAGGAAAATCTGATTTGTGTGGAGTGGATATTCGCGAGGACATTCGACTATACTTCCCCGCTCAAATTTTGAAGACCCGCATTGACGGAAAATGAGAAATGCCGAAAGTCAAGACTCACAAAGGAATTGCGAAGCGATTCAAGGTAACTGGCTCAGGTAAAAAAGCCAAGCACCGTGCCGCGAATCGTGGCCACATTCTGGGTAAGAAATCAGGTAAGCGGAAGCGTCACCTCCGTAATGGCGGTATCGTCACCGGTACTTCTGTTCGGATGATCATTGAGGCTATTCGTCCCAGTCTCTAATGGCTGGTTGACGGCGGGCATCTCGTTGCAGAATATCAGGAATCGTTTCAAAAGTTGGCAGTAGCCAACACAGGTACATACGAGCACAACGCTCGCAGCGAATAAACATTCGCGTTCGGAAGGCAGGTCAGTAGTCATGCGTGTAAAATATGGTAAAGCGCGGCGGAAAAAGAAGAACCGCATTTTCCAGGAAGCCAAAGGTAACTACGGCGGCCGGAGTCGTTTGTGGCGGACAGTCCAGGAAACGATTCTCCGCTCACGTGCCTATGCCTTTCGCGATCGTCGCGCACGCAAGCGCAGCTTCCGTGCGTTGTGGATTACCCGTATCACAGCAGCGTGCATGTCACGCGGTCTGCGTTACTCGCAGTTCATGCATGGTCTGGTTCGCGCTCAAATCGAAGTGAACCGCAAAATGCTGAGCGAAATTGCCATTCACAATCCTGAGGTGTTCGACGAACTCGCCGCCGCCGCCAAGCAGGCTCTCGGGATCTAGGCAACCACGCCTCTAAGATTCATCATGTCCCGGAGGTCTGTTGGCCTTCGGGATTTTTTATGCGCCCGTCAGAACAGTTCGCGAACATGACGCAGCGTTTTCTGTTTCGCCCGCACCAGCGTCTCCGCACTGCGGCTGATTATCAACTCGTCTACGATGCCGGTTTCCGCGCCGGTGATCAAACGCTTCTCGTGTTCGTCAGGCCGAACGGATTGGACTGGTCTCGGCTGGGAACCAGCGTTTCCCGCAAGCATGGCAACTCGGTGGTGCGGCATCGGCTGAAACGTTGGATTCGCGAGGCCTTCCGTCTGCAGCAGTTTGATCTGCCCGTTGGCTATGACCTCATTGTTATTCCAAGGCAGGGGAACATCGCGTCACAGGAAGAAGTGCACCGCGCTTTGCCGTTCGTTGTGAAGCGGGCCATCAAACGCATTCCCGCCTCAGATCAATCTGCAAGCAGCAACAATGATTGATGCATGGGCCGCAGAACGGCAACACATAACTTGCCTATTCTTCCTAACTCTCGGCAGTGTCTCGATACGCTTTCCCACAGCGGAAACTTGTTGATTTGAGCGGTTTCGCCTGCAGTTCAAAAGTGGTATGACAACGCCGTTAGAGTTCCTTCAGGATGCCGGAGCGGAACGCCAATGGCCCCCTCGTTACGTCTGATTTTCGCAATCCACAATCATCAGCCCGTCGGCAACTTCGACGGCGTATTCCGGCAGGCGTGCGAAGATTCGTACGATCCCTTCCTCGATGTGCTGCAGGACTTTCCGGAAATCAAAGTGACGCTGCACAATTCGGGTAGCCTGCTGGAGTGGCTGGAGCAGCATCGGCCCAACTACATCACACGCGTGCGCGAATTCGTGCAGCAGGGGCAAATTGAAATTCTGGGCGGCCCTTTTTACGAGCCCATACTCGCAGCCATCCCGAAGCATGATCGCGTCGGCCAAATCAAAGCCTACACGGCACACCTCGAAGAGTTGTTCGAGACCAAAGTCCGTGGGATGTGGGTTCCCGAACGTGTGTGGGAACCGAACTTCGCCGCCGACATTGTCGATGCGGGCATCGAATACACCATGCTCGACGACTCCCACTTCCGCTGGGCTGGCGTCTCTCCCGACCGGCTCCACGGCTACTACATTACGGAAGACGAAGGACGCCTGCTGAGCGTCTTTCCCGATGACGAACGCCTGCGGTACACCATCCCGTGGGAGAAGCCAGAAGAAACCATCAAGTATCTTCAAGAGTTTGCGGAGAAGCATCCCGGCACCGTCATCTCCGTTGGTGATGATGGTGAGAAGTTCGGATCATGGCCCGGCACGTTTGAGCATGTCTTTGGCAAAGGCTGGCTGAAAAAGTTCTTCACCGCGCTCACAGAAAACAGTTCGTGGCTGCAGGTCATCACCATGGCCCAGGCCGTGGAACAGGTGCCGCCGCTGGGCAAAGTGTATTTGCCGAATGCCAGCTATCGCGAAATGACGGAGTGGGCGCTGCCGACAGCACAGCAAATCTCCTATCAGAAAACTCGCGAAGTGCTGGTGAAGCAGGAAGGCTGGTCGTTCGTCGAACCGTTCTTCCGGGCGGGATTCTGGAGAAACTTCCTCGTGAAGTATCCCGAGGCGAATGACATGTACTGCCGCTCGCGCGAAATCAGCGAGCGCCTGCACGCGCTGTCACAAACCGCCACTGGCCCAGATCAAATCGAACTCGTCGAGCGTGCGCGTGACGAACTTTATCATGGGCAATGCAACTGTCCGTACTGGCACGGAGCATTCGGCGGTCTCTACCTGCCGCATTTGCGGAATGCGATTTACAAGCACCTCATCGCCGCCGACACACTCACCGAGCAACTCTCTGGACGCCAGGGGCGCTGGGTGAATGTCGAAGCAAAGGACTTTAATCTCGACGCCCGCAAGGAAATCAAACTTTCGGGCGATCGACTCGCCGCTTACTTCGCCCCAGCACGCGGCGGGCACCTGTATGAACTCGATATTCGGTCGACCGGCGTGAACCTGCTGGCGACCCTCAACCGTCGCCCCGAACCGTACCATCAAAAGGTGATCGACGCTGCCGGAAAGAGCAGCGAAGTGGATGATGTCTCCTTCAATACACACGAAGGGATTCGCTGCAAGCAGGAGAACCTTCACGAACTCATCGCGTACGACCGCTGGCCCCGCAAGAGCCTCGTCGACCACTTCCTCCGCACTGATGTCAGCCTGGACGAATTTCGTTCCGGCAACGGCGGAGTTGGTGACTTCGTGGTCGGCGTGTATCAGTCGAAACTCCGCGAGTCGGAAACGCGGGCTGAAGTCGTCATGCGGCGTGAAGGCAATGTGAATGAAGAGCCGGTGACCGTGGAAAAGACAGTCTCCCTCGACGTCGCTGCTGGCGGCCAACTCGAAGTGAACTACGAACTCTCCGGGCTGAATGCCGGCGAGGAATACCACTTCGCCGTTGAGTTCAATGTCGCCTCAATGGCCTCCCGGGCCGATGACCGTTACTACTACGACTCCACCGGACGCCAGGCCGGTCGGCTGGAAACCATTCAGGCCCTCGAAGAAACCGACCGCATTGGCCTCGTCGACGAATGGCTCGGCCTCGACGTCTCCCTCGATCTCTCGCAGATTGGCGGAATCTGGACGTTCCCGATTGAAACCGTCAGCAACAGCGAAGGCGGCTTCGAGGCCGTCCACCAGGGCTGCGTCGTCGTCCCCCACTGGAAATTCACCGCCAACGACTCCGGCACCTGGCAAGTAAAAATCCTACTGACGCTGGACACGTCCATTGCTCAGGCAAGAGCGCTGGCTGAAGTTGCGGCGAGATAGATTGTGATGCACTGCCAAAGTTCAGGTGGCTCAATACGTAGTGGCACCCGGCGTATGGTGAGGGGTAGTGGATTCATGGGTACAACTGTAACCGTCCTCTCATTAAGCAGATAGGCGTTGCGTGTGGGGTTGCCGTGGGACGAACCCGTAGGATTCTTCCGCATTGCAACGGATTAATGTGATCCAAAGGGATGGTCGTTGCGTAATATTGCGTAACGCAACCCTCTTGAGGTGAAACATGAATCCAGAGCAGACTCAGGTCCTCGTCCATCGGGTAAAACAGTTAATGGCGCGACATCATTTGTCGCAGGCTGAATTGGCGTCCAAAGCGGGGGTGAGTGCCGCGGCAGTTTCCCGGCTCTTGTCCGGGGATACAAAAACGACCAGCCTGGAGACGGCGGAAAAGCTGGCCGGTGCGTTCGAAAAGTCGGTGGTGGAGTTGACGGAACGGGCATTTCCAATTCGCCGCAAGACGGCGATGAACACGCTGCTCAACACCAGTTGCCTGGAAATCCTCAAGCGGGTTGGACTCACTGGAATTGATTTGCTGACGGGAGGTATCTCTGGACTGTGTACAAACGGTGAAGCCATCGTTAAAGAACTGGCCCGAGCGGAACCTCCGGAAATGGCGTGGACACTGCTGCACCTTTCGATGTGTACCGCGCTCAAACGGGTGTTTGCAAAGGCTCCGTCGGACATTCATCAGCTTGTCATTGAGTCGGCGCAGAACTGGCACCAAATTATTGACCAGCAACTTGAACATTCGCATATCATCGCAGACCGTACAATTCTGACTGAGCCCGCACCGACCTACGTCACCAAAATCATGAACTGCGTTGCGGAAGAGCTCTTGCCGCGACTGGTCGGCTTAGGAGAGCCGGAAGCCGTTGCGAAACTGCGTGTGCAAAAAATTCTAGCCCTGCTGAGATCAAGTTTTCTAGAACTTGTGTTACTGGAATCCTGCCGCGAAGAGTATTCGCGACTACTTGCGGCTATTCAGGATTCTCCGTTTGATCCCGCCAATCGTCGAGAACGCGGGTGGACAACCTACTGTGCGCGTTTTCGCAATCAGGTAGAACAGCCGTTGTTCGAAGAAGCATTTTCCATTCGCGATGTACATGTCCCACTACGTGCATGGTCTTATTACGAGCTGGAGACGTCAGTAAATCGTGCAGATTGTGGTACGGGGCTCGCCGATGACGAATCCGACACAGGCAGGCTGATGGGAAGTGAGAAGCGTTGGGGCAAGCAAATCGAAGACTTGAGCAAAGCTTTGGACGATTGGCTTAAGACCGTTTGGGATGTCGAAGGCAACTACCATTTCGGTGAGGCGTTTCGATTCCTTACCGGCGATCCCGGAAGCGGGAAGTCGACAGAGTCACGGCTATTTGCTTTGCGGCATATGGAAGGTTTCAATGTTCCCGGTACAGGCAGAACGCTGCGGGTACTATTCGTCCCGCTGCAGGCTCCGTTCAATTACAACGACTCACTTGTCCGGGGAGTGGGGCACTATTGCCGTCAGGTGGGGCTAACAGAGAATCCTTTGGAGGCACACGGTGAAACAGCACCGTTGCTTCTCATTTTTGATGGTCTCGACGAACTATACCGTTCCGGTGATTTAGGTGTGGAAACGGCACGAGAATTTGTCCGGGAAGTGCGTGAAGAAGTTCAGAGTCTCAAGGATGTCCGGCAGATTTCCGTGCTATTCTGTGGACGTCCCATTTCCATCGACAAGGCGACCAAGGAAAAGTCACAGGTCTGGCATTTGCTGCCGTATCTCGCCTCGAAAGAAGACTGCAAGGAGTTCTCAAAGGGCCAGCAATTGGTTTGGGCGGACGACAAACCTGTGGACCAACGCATTGACTGGTGGAACAAATACCAGTGCGCCCTCGGGCAAATTGGAGAAGGGATTCCATCTGATCTCCCACACGATCATCGAGAGCTAAACGAATTAACCAAGGTACCCATGCTGAATTATCTGGTGGCACTCAGTCGGAAGAACGGGTTTCCGTTTACCAGCGAATTCAATGTTTGTTCATTGTATGAGCACATGCTCTGTAAAGTGTGGGAGCGAGGATATGGATATGAGGGACATCGACATCATCGGTCTGTTCAGGGGCTGCAGCAGACCGATTTCGAGGTGCTGCTGGAACAAATTGCTCTGGCAGCGTGCCACACAGCCGGGCGTACCGTCACGGTAGACCACGTGCTGCAATACCTGGATGAGCATCAACTCGGCTGTCTGAATCAGTTGAATGAAGACATGCAGGGACGCGGCGAACTAGGCGCTGGGGGGTTGCTCGTACGCCTATTTCTCGCCTTCTACATTCAAATCGAGCAACAGGACCCGACTCAAAGAACCTACGAATTCACCCACAAGAGCTTCGGCGAATTCCTCGCAGCCCGAGGTATGATTCGCCGAGTTTTGTTTATTTTCGACGAATGGAACAGGAAGCAGCAGAATCCTCGTGGCGGTGGTTTTAGTGACGAACACGCCTTAGTGGAGTGGCTCAAGCTTTTTGGGCCAACGCGTTTGACTCATGAGCTGTTCAGATTCATCTGCGCGGAGTTTGAGCATGGGTGTCAGCGGTCGAAAGACGAGCGTACCATTGTTTATCACGGCGTCGCTAGTAACCCCACAGCACTCAGCCACATTGAATTGGACAACTCTGGCACGCCGAAGCAGCACGCACCTCTCGGACTGCGTGAATTCATCAACTCGCTTATCAATCATGTCCTACGGCACAGTATGCCAGCCCACAAACTGGAAGGTGGAAGAACCTTCCATGATATGAATCAGCAGTCGATTAACGCGGAGGAAGCATTACTGGCCATGCACTTCGCGGTGAATGCTGCGGCACATAACGCAGGACTTCGGGAAGTTTTAGGAACACGTTGCAACACACAATATACTCGATTGCCCAAAGATGTCGACTGGCCCGATCGAACATCACTCGGGGCTTGGCTGATGCGACTGACAGGTATGAGAAGAAAAAACGACCGACCCATACTTGCACGCACGCTACGGTTTCTCCCTATGCAGTCAAATCTTCTGCTGCACGGCGTTGATCTTACTGGTGCCGACTTTCGCGAAGTTAATCTTAATGGAGTCGATCTTAGTCGGGCGGGGCTACAAAGGGCCGACCTGAGTAGTGCAATGTTACACAGAGCCAGCTTGTGTGGCGCCAATCTTTCCGAAGCGGACCTTGAAAATGTTGGGCTTAGACTCGCACAGGTCGTTCGAGCAGATTTACGGCGGACAAATCTGCAAGGTGCGGGGCTTTATGGAGTAGAACTGGGTGGTGCGGACCTTGGATGTGCCCAACTTGGTAAAGCTGATCTGGTTTCAGCCTACATGCGAAGATCTAATGTAGGTGGAGCCGACGTGGCTGACGCAATTCTCCGTGGCGCAACCTTCGACTCAGATCAGTTGTCTGTGACCACCGGTCGCCCCGCATGCTTGCCCGACGGAACGCAACCCACTGACGACAATTGGCGAGGTCCTCTGCCGCACGACGAGTAATTACCCCGTACTGTTTCTGAGCGAGAGAAATTACGGCAGATGTGCACGGCCAATTTGCCATGGCGGCGGGTGGCATGTGCAAGGGGAAACCATTCTGTCGGCCGGGGGGCATGGTCAAGAGCAAAGATTCAGGGTGGCATGCTCCCATCGCGTAGCAGGGGGAGCATGATTGGGCGTTGCCAATTCGAAAAGCATGTCCACACCACCAACGTGGCGTGGACATATCATCCGGCGTTTGCAGGACAAGTGACCAACGTCGAATCAAGCAATCTCTCCGACCAGTTCCCGGATGGGTTCCCCCTTTTCAACGAGGTATCTCGGACGTCCGGAGAGGTCATTAATTGTGGTTTGGCGGGCATTGATGCCGAGGTGGTGGTAGACGGTTGCGGCGACGTCTTCGGGGTCGATGGGACGCTCGGTAACGTAGGCCCCATGTGCATCTGAAGAGCCGATTGCCTGTCCCATGTTCATGCCGCCGCAGGCGAAGAGGACACTGAAGGCGTGGCCCCAGTGGTCACGGCCGCCAGCGTCGTTCATTTTGGGAGTGCGTCCGAATTCACCCATCGCGACGACGAGTGTCTTCTTGTCGAGCCCTCGGTCGATGAGATCGCGCACAAGGGCTGCAATTGCTTTGTCGGTGGGTGGGATGAGTAGATTTGCCCCTTCTGCCGTTGGGAGGCGGTTTGCCGTGCCGTGATGGTCCCAGGGCTGGGTGTTCACTGTGACAAACGTCACGCCACGTTCTACGAGACGACGCGCAAGCAGGGCGCTCTGACCGAATGTGTGACGGCCATAGGCGTCGCGAATCGAGTCGGGCTCAGAAGAGATATCGAAGGCGTCTTTCACGGTGGCACTGGTCAAGAGATCAAACGCAGCGGCCTGATGTTCATTGACCGATTGGATCTGTGGTTCGGCGCGGCGGTGCACTTCGTCAATTGTTTTTAGCAGTTCACGACGACTTTCCAGCCGGTCGAAAGTGAGCCCGGACATGAGCGCCAAATTGCGCACTCGAAAGTCCGCTTCGTTGGGGTCGGAGTTCGTAATGAACGGATTGTGCGCTCCGCCCAGATAGGCCGCGTAGTGGAACAGGTTGTCGGTTCCGCCACGGAGATGTGGGGCAGCGGCATAGGGGGGCATGCCGGGGATGACTGGACCACGAAGTGCCGCGGCGGCAGAACCGAGGCTGGGACGCCTCTGAATTTTGTTGTCCGGCTTGTTGAAATCTGGCCCTTCGAAGCCGGTGAGCATCCAGTGATTCCCCTTGGTGTGGTCGCCTGAGCCATGGCGGACACCACGCAGAACGGCCAAATGCTCGGCGATTTTTGCCTGCTCCGGACATAATTCGCCGAACTGCATCCCTGGAACCGACGTCGCGGTCGCTCCAAACGGGCCGCGATACTGAGAAACGGCATCGGGTTTAGGATCCCATGTCTCGTGATGGCCTGGCCCGCCACTCATCCAAATGAGGATGACGCTGGTATCATTGCGTGTGACCGGGGGGCGAGGATGCAGAGTGTTGGGCGCTGCTTGAGCCTTGAGTTGCAAGAACTCCGGAAGAGCGAGTCCTGCCAGGCCGAGGACGCCTGCCTGGACGAAGCTGCGACGCACGAGGCCTTCGCAATCACGAGTCGCACCGCCGCTGACCTTGAACATTCGAGACTCCCTGCAACAACGCGGAACGGTCACACACTCACGCAATTATAGTATTATCGCAAGTTGATTTCTGTATAGTCAGACTGATTGCCAAACCTTCCAACTGAGTGAGCCATGAGAACGCCGGGAATTCCGGGGGCTTGTCAGCTGCATTCCCTGCGATGACCACCGAGCTTTATTCCCTGAATCTGTGCTATGGTCCCACTGGGCGCCCCCGCCACCCATCGTGTCGGTAAGACCAGGAATCATCAGGCTGATTCTCGACTGGAATTAGGGATAGAGCCTAGGCCACTCGTCGCAGTGGTTCAGCTACGGCAACCGATTCTGGTCGTTGTGCGACGAGGTACATGTTGTCGCCGAGAGGGAAGTGGTCGTTCCACTGGAAGCGGGCGACTTCGAAGCCCGCATTTTGAACCATGTTCTGCAATGTCTCGGGCGTGAAATAGTTGACGTGATCGGGGAATCGGAATCCGCACCACTTTTTGCCACGCATGCGAAAGTTCCAACAGCCAATGTTCGGAACCTTAATGACAAGATGCCCACCCGGCCGCAGGATACGTTCCGCTGCACGCAAAACGTCGGCGGGGGCAGTCTCGTGTTCGAGGTAGCACTTCATGACAACGCCACTCATCGACCCTTCAGGAAACTGCCGCAGCCCGTGGAGTACGTCACATTCGACAATACTTCCGCCACGCGGTTCGACGACCTGACGAGCCAGCGCTGCTGCGTGAGGATCAATTTCAATCCCGTGCGGTACGAAGCGGTCCCCCATTTTCTTCAACAGGCTCCCGCTTCCACAGCCCAAATCGACTACAGAACCGGGCTGGCAAAATCTTTGAGCCAGCCACTCACACTTCCCGCGTGGGAGCGTACGACTCCAAACTTGCTTCCAGCTTTGACTGAGTCGCGAGAACAGCGGTTCAGACTGCAGGCGGCGATTTCGTTCCTGTGGCACCGTCAACGTCCAGCAGTAGTCGTCAGCCAATGCCTCGTATTCGGGAGCGTTTTCGAGATAGATGAACTCACACTCGGGGCATTCCTTGATGGTCCATTCATCCCGTGACCAGCGAGAAGCTGGCTCGTCGCGATTGTCGCGACTGCACAACGGACAGGCTCGATGAGACAGTTTTGGTTCTGACATTTCGGCTTTCCCTCCGCACTGCGTCCGCATCAAACTTCAATTCGCGCAGGCGCCAGCGTATCGACAAACGATCTAAAGGGAACATCGGATGAAATCAGTAAATCCGGTAAGGAAAAAGAGCCAGGGCAAGAGTTCCTGGACTTTCATTCGAGCCATCGGCAGGATTTGCCGATGAGAAGACTACCGGCTGGATTCTCCTGACCGGATCTTATCCCCGTTGGTCGGTAGCTGTTTCCTCATGACCCGTGCAGCATTCCTGGCATCTGGTCTGTTTCTTGCCCTCAGCGGGGCCGGACTCTTCTTTGTGGACCAGATTACCCTGACTGAAAAAGCCTCCAGCTACGAGGCGGAACCAATTCGCTGGGTCACGGAACTGGGTGACGATGGACGCCGGGAGTTTCATCGCCCCGAGTGGATGCCCTTCACCTTCATTGGCGTCGGCGGTGTGACCATGCTGTATGCCGTGGCTTTGCCCAGCAAATAGACGCAGCTTTGGCACGTCTAACGCCAGCGTTCCATTTGCAGTGCCTGGTAGTTCTGCAGAGCAATCATGAAGAACAGTAAGGCGCCGAAGAAAGCGCCAAGCATGAGAAACGTGGCAGCAATGATGCCCCCGACAAACACGCCAATCCAGCGGGTCCACGTCATCCCGCGACGCTTGTCGACATAGGTGAGGATGTCTCGACAAATCTGCCCGCCATCCAACGGCAATACGGGCATGAGGTTGAGTGTGCTCCAGAACAGGTTGACGATAATCAGGGACACAACCATCGAGTTGAGCACAGAACCAATTCGTCCCGGCAACGATGCCCCTAGCGAGGCGACAAACGGCGATGCAACCAAGCCAACCACTGCCAGGAAATATCCGGCAAACGGTCCGGCCAACACAATCGTAATTGACTGCCCCCGGTTGTATTGCCCGGTTGGCGTGTATTGCGCCAGACCACCCATTCCGTACAGCAGGATCTGAGGTCGATAACCAAAATAGACCGCGGCGAGGGCGTGTCCCAGTTCGTGGCCCAGAATCGACACAAAGAACACCAGCATCCAGCCCAGCAGAAACTCAATGCCCATACTGAAGTTGTCGGCGCCAAGCAGGACGCCAACAACCCAGAAAAACCAATGGATGCGCACCGGGATCCCGAAAACCGAGAAGGAAAGGTAGCTGTCAGATTGGCCGGGTTGTCCGAGCATGAAACGTCTTGGATATTTGAATTACAGTTGGGGGGCTGCTGCCGAGTCGCACAGCGTATCGAGTTGCCCATTCATTTTGAACAGGACTCGCTTTCTGGCGAGGGCTGGGAATTCTTCGTTGGCAACGCACAATTATAGCGCTCGGTTCATCGATTAGCCGCAACTTTGCAAAATTCCGTCTAATCGATGCGACAGACACAGCCGAGAGAAGGGAGTTAGAGGCCAGGGGAGTTGCCCAATTGCAACATCTTCCCCGCGAAACCACTTGGCGTTCGACCTGGGAATGAGACACATTTGTCTGTGCCCTAAGCCGAATTCCGCAGATTCCCTGATCCGACGCCGGCTTTCCTGCGTTCCGACTGCTGCGGGCGGTCAATTTACCTTTTCAACTATTCCTTGCCATGTCCGACACAGGTGCCGAATCCACGCCGCAGACGACGCTGGAAGGCAGCACCTATGAAATTCTGCGCCAACGTTTGTCGAACCACGCCGGGGAGTTACGGAAACGGCTCGATCGACTGAACGCAGAACGAAAGTCGGTGTTCGGTTCCATCGACCAGAGCCTGCTGGCGACGGAGCGCATCACCACGGACAACAATTGCGTACCGCGCGATATGGTCGCCGTCGGTTCGTCTGTCCTGCTCGGATACAACGTCCAGTTCGGCCTCAAGACCGAACGGAACGTGGCTGACGTGTTCTCTGTCTTCACGTTCGATCAGGAATCACGGGTGTTGCACGCGCAGGAGAACACACTCCTCAGTGACGGCCAGTTCCAGAAGGATTTTCAGGACGTCTACCGCTACTACAAGAACGCGACGTTTTCGAAGTTCTTCCTCACAAACACACACTTGTACATGGTGTTTCAGGTTGGCCCATCAACCTCCGATGTGAAAACGTTCAAGTGGGCCATTCAGGGCGAGGGATTGGTTTACGTTGACAATCGAAGCGACCACGAAGTGCGTTACCCTGCACAGCATGAATTCACGTGGAAACGCACCACCCGGGACATGCATCGGCCGGGGCTGCATCCTCACATTTCGATTGATGATCGAATTTTCGTCGAGACGGTCGGCGGTGATTTGACCATCAAGGTCGAAAACAACACAGCATCCGGCGCCGGGATTTATTCCGAACCAGTCGACGACGTCGATCAAACCCTCGACGACGCCGACATTTCGTACGCCATCGTCGGCAATTGCATTTTGCTGCGTGTCCGCCCGTATCAGGAACGCAATTACCGGTACATCGTATACAACGAAAAAATCCAGCAGGCCGTTCGCATTGACGCCTTGGCTGACTCCTGCGTGCTGTTGCCTGACGACCACGGCCTCATTTTCTCGAACGGCTACTACCTGCAGACCGGCGAACACAAAATGTTCGAAAGCGTCATTCAGGGATTGCTGTTTGAACGACGTATCCATTCGCCGAATGGCGAAGACACGCTGTTCGTATTTTATCAGCCCGAGAGCGGGATGTACGTGCTGCTTGGCTACAACATCATCGAGCAGCGGGTGGCGACTCCTGTCGTCTGTCACGGATTCACCATGTTCGATGCGGGCGAAATGGTGTTGTTCCGCTCACAGGAACAGCCGCAAAAGCATCATGCCATTCAAGTCTGGCAGACTCCGTACGTCAGTGCCGATTTTGTTCCGCAGCAGACAGCCGACTCGTTCCTCTACAAAGTCGGCAATCGTGACATTGTCCGCGGAATGTCAGAATGCCACGAAATTCTGGGACTGGTTGCCAAGGAGGACACCTACTCCGGCTTGTACGTCGATCTGGTCCAGCGTTCGACCGACGTTCTCGACAGCTACTTCTGGATTGCGAAAGAGGAAGCCGAGAATCTGGGCGAGCCGTTACGCAACATTCGAGACGCCGCTCAATCGGCGGTTGATGAATTTGAAAAAGTCACTCGCGTTCGCAAGTCGACCCGCGAGGCCTTTCAAAAGGTCTCCAATGCCACTCAGGAAACACTCCACTCTGTCGGTCGGAAACGATTCGACACGATGGATGAATTCGTATCGGCCCTGTCGAGTATGCGCACGCTGCGGGGCGAGGTCATCGCTCTGCGTGATTTGCGCTACGTTGACCTGGATGGCGTGCAGAAGCTCGAAGAGTCGATTCAGCAAACGGCCGAAAAAGTCTCCCACAACTGTGTCCAGTTTCTGCTGAAGCCCGAGGCACTCGATAGTTACGAAAAACGAATCGTTGAACACACCGCGCAGGTTCCGAAGCTCACGAAAGTGAGTGAAGCCCGCGAGTTGGATGAGCACATTTCCCAGACCGCGACGGAACTGGAAATGCTCATTGACATCGTCTCGAATCTCCGGATTGATGACGCCACCCAGCGCACGGCCATCATCGACAACATTTCGGCCATCTTCAGTCAGGTCAACTCAGCCCGCGCTGGAGTTAAACGTCGTTCACAAGAACTCGCGGCATCTGAAGGTGCAGCGGAGTTTTCCAGTCAGCTCAAACTGCTGAATCAGTCGGTTGCGAATTATCTCGACGTCTGCGATACGCCGGAGAAGTGCGAAGAGTTCCTCACCAAACTCATGGTGCAGCTCGAAGAACTCGAAGGAAAGTTCGCCGAGTTTGATGAATTCCTCATTCAGCTCGTCGAGAAACGGGAAGAAGTTTCCGGCGCATTCGAAACGCGTCGGATGCAATTGGTCGAACGCCGCAACCAGCGTGCACAGGCACTCGGCACCGCTGCTGACCGAATTCTGAAAGGAATTCAGTCCCGCATTTCCTCGCTGGGCAGCATCAGCGATATCCACGGATACTTTGCGTCGGACCTCATGGTCGACAAAGTCTGCGACATTGTTCGCCAGCTCAAGGAACTGGACGACACGGTTAAGGCGGACGACATCGAATCGCGGCTGAAATCGCTGCGGGAAGATACGGTTCGCCAGCTCAAAGACAAGCAGGAACTGTTCGAAGACGGCGAAAACGTCCTGCGGTTTGGCAAGCATCGGTTTAGCGTGAACACGCAGGTGCTCGACCTGACAACGGTCCGCCGCGACGAACAGCTCTTTCTGCATTTAACCGGCACCGAATTCTACGAACGACTGGTTGACGAATCACTGAATGACACACGTGACGTCTGGGACATGGACGTCGTCAGTGAAAACCGCAGCGTGTATCGAGCCGAGTATCTGGCCTTTCGGTTGTTGCAGAGCCAAGTCGCGAATCGCATTTCCGATTCCGATAAGTCAACCGACGCATTGGCTGCCGTGCAACAGTTCATGGCGACCCGTTACACGGAAGCGTACACGAAGGGTGTGCATGATCATGACGCGGCACTCCTGTTCGACGCGGTTAGAACCATTCACCGCAATGCCGGGCTGCTGCGACATCCTTCGCCGGTACGCGCGTTAGGACGCTATGTGTGGGAGCATCGACTGGATGAACCGACACGCCAGTCCTTGGAATCGATTTACGCTGGTCTGGGCGAAGTTGGCAAGCATTTCCAAGATTCTGAGTTCAACGGAACACACCGCGCCAAGTTGACGGCTGTCCTCGCGGGCGCGCTCCGGGTGGAGTTGGAAGAAGGAGGCTCACTCGCGGAAATCCTGGATATTACCGTGGAGTCTGTTGAAGCGGCATCTGGTTACCTGTTCGACGAGCTGACGTCACTTGACCGTACGGTTCGTAAGCAGGAATTCATTGTCGGACATGCGGCGTTCCAGTTGAGCAGTGAGTTTCGTGAGTACGTCCACAATCATGGAATTGAAAAGCAGTACGCAGATTCCATCAAACGCGTCGCCGCTGACGTCGACGCCACTCTGGAACTCAACATCAGTTGGCTGCAGGGCTACTTGCGTCAACAATCGAATAATGACACAGCGAACCACATCGCGGAAGCGGCACTGCTGTTGATGGAGAAGTCGGTTGATCAGCGCCGCGTGCTGTCGATTGCCACCTCACAGGAACTCAGCGGGATGATTGGTACACATCCCAAAGTTCTGGAAGGGGGCAAGTATGCGTTGAACTACCATGAGTTCATGCAGCGGCTGGGGCATTTCGCGCGTCGGACTGTGCCGATGTTCGAGCAATACCATCAGGTGAAATCTCAACTCGTGGATGACGCCCGCTCGGCGATGAAACTCTCCGAATTCCAACCGCGTGTGCTGTCGACGTTCGTCCGCAACAAACTCATCGACGAAGTCTACCTGCCTCTGGTGGGTGACAATTTAGCCAAGCAAATTGGTACGGCGGGTGATCAGAAACGCACCGACCGTCAGGGGCTGCTGCTGTTGATTTCTCCTCCCGGTTACGGAAAAACCACGCTGATGGAGTACATCGCGAACCGGCTGGGCATCATTTTTATGAAAATCAACGGGCCTGCGTTGGGGCACAGCGTGACGTCGCTTGATCCGGCGGCTGCCCCGAATGCGGGTGCTCGCGAAGAAGTGGAAAAGCTGAATCTGGCCCTCGAAATGGGGGACAATGTCATGATTTATCTCGACGACATTCAGCACTGTCATCCCGAGTTCTTGCAGAAGTTCATTTCGTTGTGCGACTCGCAACGGAAAATCGAAGGCGTCTGGAAAGGGAAGACCCGTACATACGACTTCCGCGGCAAGAAAGTCGCCGTGGTCATGGCGGGGAACCCGTACACGGAAAGCGGCGAGACCTTCCAAATTCCGGACATGCTCGCGAACCGGGCGGACATCTATAACCTCGGCGAAATTATTGGAGACTCCAGCACCGCGTTCGAAATGAGCTATCTGGAAAACTCGCTGACGTCGAATTCCGTGTTGGCACGGTTGGCGTCACGGTCGCAGAAAGATGTCTATTCCATCATCAAGCTGGCCGACCAGTACCGGCAGCGCCAGAGGAATGCTCCGCTCAACTTCGACGGGATTGATTTCGAGGGGAACTATTCGCTTGAAGAACTGAACGAATTTGTGGCGACCATGGCCAAGCTCATGCGCGTCCGCGATGTCGTGCTTCGCGTGAACCAGGAGTACATCGACTCCGCCGCCCAGCATGACGACTACCGTACCGAGCCACCGTTCCTGCTGCAGGGTTCGTACCGCAACATGAACCGCATTGCGGAGAAGGTGCTCCCAGTTATGAACGAAGGAGAGGTCGAGCAACTCATCATCACCAGTTACCAGAACGACGCCCAGACGCTGACCACCGGCACCGAAGCGAACCTGCTGAAGTTCAAACAAATGCTCGGCATTCTCAGCGAAGAAGAACAACAGCGGTGGGATTCCATTTGCAAAACCTTCCGCCAGAACGTCCGACTGCGCGGAACGGGACAGGAGAATGAAGTCGGTCAAATCCTGGCTTCGCTCATGACCGTGGGTGATGGTCTGCACGGCATCCAGCAAACGCTCGAAGGTGCCATGAAGTCCCTCGGCAGACAGCAGGACGAGCGACTTCTCAATCAAATCACTGCGATTTCCGAACGACTGGAAACAGGCCTGGAGAAAATCGCGGAAGTCACAGGACGTGCGGCTGTTCCCACTGAGGCGGAACCAGCCCGGCTCCGGGCGGTGCAGGAAGATCAACTCACCATTGTGAACCGCATTCCCAAAACCATGATGAACGTGCTGCAGTCGCAGTTCGACCTCATGCAAGGCTGGCTCAAACCCCTGACCGAAATGACCCGCCAGCAGTCCACTGAACTCAAACACCTCCGCCCCCAAATCGAGGACTGCCTCAAACACTACCGCATGCTGCTCTCGAAACTCGATGAGGCACATGATCGCGAGAGTGAATAACGCCTGCCATCCTACGCCATCCAGCTGATTCTGTTGACTATGAATCCTGGCTCGAAAGTGACTCCGCCAAACGCACGAGTTCCAGGAATTCGGAGCGGTAGCCGAATTCGTCGATTTGGTCTCCCTGAGTGGCCCAGGATTCGATGTCGGCCCAGCCGATGTTGTGAGAGAATTGAGAGTCTCGCAGTCGCATTCCATAAGCAGCTACGGCGGCGGCAAAGCGGAAGTCGGGGCTGGCTTGAGCAAACTTGCCGCCCAAATCGAATCCACGGAATTCAAGTGCGTCGACGGCATCGGTGCCGGGGTCTTTGTATCGAAGTTTCAGCGTGAAGAGTTCGCCTGTCTGAGCTTCCTCGGAAAGCTCCCGTCCCGCTTGATAGCGAAGCGGAATGGCATTTTCGTCCGTCGAGTCGGCAGTCACTGGCACGATTTCGTAGAGGGCTGTCACGGAGTGGCCGGCGCCAATTTCGCCGGCGTCTTTGCTGTCGTCGGTGAAATCCTGGGCCGCCATTTTTCGGTTCTCGTAGCCAATGAGCCGATACGAAGCGACCTCCTGAGGATTAAACTCCACCTGGATTTTCACGTCCTTGGCAATGGTGATGAGCGTTCCTTCCCGTTCGCTGACGAGGACCTTGCGGGCTTCGCGTTCGGTGTCGATGTATGCGTAGTTGCCGTTGCCATGATCAGCGAGCTGTTCCATGCGGGAGTCTTTGTAGTTCCCCATGCCGAATCCGAGCACGCTCAGTTCAATGCCGATGTCACGTTTCGCTTCGATGAGCCGAATCAATTCATCCTGACTGCTGGCGCCAATATTGAAGTCTCCATCGGTGCAGACAATGACCCGGTTGACGGCGTTGGGATCAAATTCGCGTGCTAGCAGAGCATAGGCCGTTTCTACGCCCGCGGCCCCATTGGTACCTCCACCGGACCGCAACCCCGTTACGGCATTGATAATTTCCTGCTTCCGGTCCGCCGGTGTTGGTTTCAGCACCACACCACTCGAACCGGCGTAGGACACCACGGCAACGGAGTCCCGCCCATCGAGTTCGTTAACCAGCATGAGGATGGATTCTTTGACCAGTGGCAGCTTGTTGGCGTCGTTCATCGAACCGGAACAGTCGACAAGGAACACCAAATGGCATGGCGGCGGTGCGTCGCCCGCGAAACGGCGGCCCTGAATTCCAATCCGGACCAGCCGATGCTCAGGAGCCCACGGACAGTCGGCGACTTCACTGTTTACCGAAAACGGACGCTCGCCATCTGGCTGCGGATAGTCGTACGAGAAATAGTTGACCAGTTCTTCAATTCGCACGGCCCCGGCGGGAGGCAATTTGCCTTGTCGGAGCATTCTGCGGACGTTGGAATACGAGGCCGTGTCGACGTCGATGGCGAACGTCGACAACGGATTCTGCAGCGGATTCTCAAACTCGTTCTCCGCAATGTAGTCGTATTCTTCGGTGTTGAATTCAGGCTCTGCGGAAGCGGTTGCGGGAGTTGCTGACGGCGCGACGGATTCGTAATCGGACACCGCACCCGATTGTTCTGAAAGTGGTGCTTCGGGGCCACAGCCAGCGAGAATCAACAAGGCGAGCGTAGCGATGGGCAAGTTGGCAGTGCGCATATCTTTTCCCCGGGAATTGACGAAGAGAGAGCAACCAACGTCAGAAGCGTTGTTGCGGGAGATGTGAGAGTGAACGACGCGAAATGTCATCTGCGTCTACGTGGGAAGATTGACTTCGCGCGGAAAAAATTCCCGGAATCTGCCGCTTCTCGTAAGAATTCACGAACCCGCCGGTCGTGACTGGCTTTGTGGCTATTCGGCCATTTCCCCTTCCGGCAACGCGTTTGGCTGATTCGCCGGTGGATCGGTCTGTGTATTCAGTTCTCCCATGAGCTGTTCGCGGCGTTTGGCGACCTGCTTATCGAACTCAGAAAGGACATTCAGCGCCTGGGACGGAGTTGTGGCCAGACCTATGATGAGGTACTGAGCAATGCACAGTCCGTAGCATGTCCAGCCGACCCAGCCATCAAAGATGGCGGCCATAATGGCAAACACGGGGGACGACTGGTTCAGGTGCTGGCAGACCAGTCCCTTGAGGTAAGGATAGACCTGCGGCTGAATATTGGCCCAAATCCCCTTCGACTTGTCCCATTTCAGGTCCGGCGGGCCGGGATGAATAATGGAGAACAACTGCTGGTCAGGCATGGCATCGACCACGCTAATGGCCAGCAGAATGCGGCCCGCGGCAATGTACCAGTTGAGTTCTTCGTCGAACTGGAAGTGAAAAAAATTCCCAATGAGAAGCTCCACGTTCTTCGTGGCGAACAGCAGCAGCGCTGACGCCCGAAACCATTCCTCGACGTCCTGCTCAAACTCCTTATCCCACTGCTCCGTGCGAACGAACCGGGAACGCACAAGTCGCAGGAATGGAATTGCGACAATCCACACCACCATGCGAGTCAGTGGTCGCAGGACGGGAGAGAGCAGTTTCCGCAAAAACCATTGATGCGGGAGAGCCAAGGAAAATCCTCTAACGAATTGAACGACAACATTTTGTAACGTCGCCATCGGAGCAACTTCGCTGCAAAGCGTAGCTTCTGAAACAGGCCACTCAAGCCACAATTGTCCGGTTTGTCTCCGCTCGGTGAAGGGCAGAGGTTATCTGAAGGCAGAACGAGCCGGGATCGGCTGTGGATGTCTCATTCCCCCGTGATTTCTTGGAATCACCTCAAAACGTGTAATGGATCGTGCACGAAGGGATGGAGTAAACTGCGAATCCGTTCGTACTTGCGTGCGTTGGTCCAACACATTCTGGAAGCGTCGGTCTTGCTCGAACGCTGAGAATCCTCTAACGTGCAGGGTTGTTGAAACTACCTAAATTTACCGGTTGTACGGTCGCCTGGCTCCGGTCCACGAGAGTCTTTCGTGTTGCCAGTCCCCTGCATTCGGAATCAATTGATTTGGAAGGAGCCTTCCGTGTCTCTCCGTTCGCTCGCGTTCGCCGTTGCTGGCTGCATTCTCTTTGCCGGTGCCACTCTCGCTGAAGACAAGCCAACGCACATTGTCGCAGGGATTTCCGGCGCTGACGATGTCCTGCGGGACCTCAAGTACATCGTCGTTGACTTGGCGAAAAAGGACGATGCGTGGGAAGACGTGGTTGAGCCGAACATCACAATTTTTCTGATTGGCGTTGATGAAGCGCGACCGGTCCGATTTGACGCGCTGCTCGATGATTCCGCGGAGTTTCGAACCGTTCCGATGATTCCCATCAGCAATTTGAAGGATTTTCTGAATGACAATTTGAACCCCATTGGAATCATTCCGAAGCGGAGTCGTCGCGATAAGGACCTCTATGAACTGACGGGCTCCGTCATGGAGGGTTGGCTGCGACATCTCCCCGATGGTGGTGCCTACGCCGTTATTTCCAAGGAGCTGAGTGATGTTCCCAAGGACATGGAGCATCCTTCCGAGTCGCACAAGGAGCTGGTTGAAAAGGGATACCTGCTGTTCGCACACCTGAAAAATGAGCCAGAAACAGCGGAAGGACGGGCGAAAGCCTTTGGAACATTCAGTTCCAACCTGACCGACGCCATTCAGAAACGCCCAGACGAAACTAAGGAGGCGTTCGAACTCCGCAAAGTCTGGTCGAAGCAGCAAATGGATCAATTGCGACAGTGGTTTGTCGAGTGCGGTGAGTTTGAAGCCGGCCTGAAGGTTGATATGGAGGGGAAGCAATCGGTTGCTGACCTGCTGTTCTCAGCCTTGCCAGGCACTGACCTGTCGAAAGGGATTGAAAAACTGGCGAGCGAGCCCAGCTACTTCGCGCCCGTTCAACAACCAGAAAACGCCGTCGCCAGCTTACGTTTGCACTTCTCGCTGAACCCGGCCATGTCGGAACGTTACAAGGAAATTTACACGCTGACGAAGCCCGTCGCCGAGCAAATTATCCAGCGCGATAAAGAGGCGTCAGATGAAGTGAAAGCTGCCCGCGTGGAGTTTTCCAATTTGCTGCTGAAAATCATGACGGAAAGCGTTGACGTGGGCGTCGTCGACCTGTTCGCCGATTTGGCACCTTCGGGAGATCATCACAACCTGCTGCTCGGCGTGCGTTGCAGTGGTCAGGATTCCATTACGGAAGCTCTCAAAGTGTTTCCGAAGACGGAAAAAGACGTGGAATTCACTGCCGACGTGGCTGAAGTGGAAGGAGTCAAAATCCATCAGTTGAAGCTCACCAAGAATGTTGGTGCCAGTCTCAAGGAATTTTACGGGGAAACCGCAGGCACCATTTACTTCGGCGTTGGCCCGGAAGCGTTTTGGGTCGCCAGTGGGGACAACTCACTGGAACACCTGAAAGCAACCATCACGAAGGTGCGTACGGCTGAAAAGGGTGAGTCGGACAATGTGCTTGCTTCCGTACATGTACAAGCTCTGCCGCTGGTGAAACTTCTGGACGGCATGGCCACGGAAGAAGGTGGTCTCGATTTGCTGGAAGAAATGCGGAAGCGTGGTCTGCTGGCACCGAAGGCCGAAGCTGCGAAAGAAGAAAAGAAAGATGACAAGAAGGGTGAAGAGTCGAAGGATCGCACCCAACGTCGTCAGCAGCGTACTCAGCAGCTGCAGAACTTCAAATGGCGTCCTATTGCCCTTGAAGAACTCGCTAAGCAGGACGGTACGTTCGATCTGGAATTCAAGCGGACCAGCGAAGGGACGCTCACGGGCAAGGCCACCAGCAGCGAAGGCTTGCTCCGCACCCTGGGTGCTCTCATTGCCGTATTTGCGGAAGAGAACCTGAACTAGCGGAACATCCCGGTTTTCAGGAGCGACATTGCTGCAGCGGCAGAGGATTATGGCGTGACGCTTATCTCTGCTCGCGCCGTGCGGTATAGTCCGTGGCTCGTGTATTGCGAGGCCGCATTCAACTGAGTTGCCGCTCGAAGTGCGAATACTCGTGGCTCACTCTGTTGGGTGATGCGGTTCTTGCAGTCATCTTTGCCCGATGCATTCAACGCGACTCTCCTGTCGTGGAAAACGTGCATCGGGGAACCGTAGCCTACAGCAGTGAAAACTTCGTCATGGGACGTATCGGACTCGCCTTTCAAACGTTTTTTGGAATCCTGTTCTCGCAGGAAGTGGCGGATCGCATCGCCAACGCGTCAAAATCGCCCGCTATCGAGGCTCAGGAGGCCCCGAAGCCTGCTGCAGTTGAACCGCCTCCAAAACCTGTTGCTCCCCCCAAACCATTACGCAGTGACGCTCTGACGCTGTTGGAGGTCATGCAGAGAGAGGCACGCTTTCTGGACTTTGTGCAGGAGTCGCTCGACGACTATGACGACTCCCAGGTCGGTGCTGCCGTCCGAGAGATTCATCGCGGCTGCCACGACGTTTTGGGTCGGCTGTTTGAATTGCGACCCGTTCTGGATGTCGAGGAAGGTGCGTCCTTCGAAGTCACGGCGAACCATAGTGCCGCCCGCGTAAGACTTTCCGGCCGCGTACGCGATGAACGACCGCTTTCTGGACAGGTCATGCACAGTGGCTGGCGGGCGTCGAAGTGTGAATTGCCGAGCTGGACGGGGGCCAAAGAAGACTCGCAGGTCGTCGCTCCGGCGGAAGTTGAAGTCTCGTAAGGAATTGCTTTAACACAGCATGTAGTGTCTGATTCGGTGACCTTGCCCGTCTTAACAACTAGATGGAGTGGGCACATACTTCCTTCGATGGCCGATTCCACCAGAGACCGAAATAAGTCAAGACGTCTGTCAATTCGTTAGTTGTTCTGTGGCTGGATCTTGAGCCAAACGACCCCTCCAATCGGAAAAATTGATTCAGAATCTGATTGACAGGCCGAGCGTACAACGTATAGTGCGTCCCGCAAGGAATTCACAATATCTTGATGTTCCATGGAGGGTAGGCACAACCCGTTGTGCCATTCTCACGGTTTCGCTTCAGAAACCCACTAGTTCCACTCTTCTTTGTCCGATAGTATGTAATACACGGGCGTTCACTGTGCAAGTGTCAACTGCGTTGGCGGCTGCGCGGTCTGGAACGGTCAGGTGTCCCGTCGATTTTCTTGCGCGCCTTGAAATGCATGTTTTAGGAAACTTCTCCAGGATTTGTGCTGGATGCACTCAACACAAGGACTCAACGTGTCTTCAACTCTTGCCAACAACTCTGCGGCACTTCGTTGCGAACCCTTCTTCTGCCCAGCCGACACCGATCCATTCTCCACGACTGAGTGGGAACTTCGGTCGGCATTCATCAAAGATGAAAACGGACAGGTTCTGTTTGAACAGAACGACTGTGAAATTCCTGCCTCTTGGTCACCACTGGCGACCAACGTCGTGGTTTCGAAGTACTTCTTCGGTGAGCCCGGCACGCCAGAACGCGAAAAGAGCGTTCGTCAGGTCATCCACCGCGTCGCCCGGACCATCGCGGACTGGGGTCTTCAGGATGGCTACTTCGCCACTCCGAAAGATGCGGAGAACTACTACCGTGAACTGGCATGGTTGTGCCTGCATCAGCACGGTGCGTTCAACTCGCCAGTGTGGTTCAACGTGGGGCTCTACCATCAGTACGGCGTGAAGGGCTCGCGAGGTAACTACTACTTCGATCCTCAAACGAAAATGGTGAAGCGTCCCACCACTCCGTACGAGTTCCCCCAAGCCTCGGCCTGCTTCATTCAGTCGGTCGATGACAACATGGAAGACATCATGCGTCTCGCCACCAGCGAGGCCATGCTCTTCAAGTTCGGTTCGGGAACTGGAACCGACCTCTCCACCATCCGTGGATCGCACGAAAAACTCTCGGGCGGCGGCACACCTTCAGGTCCGCTGTCCTTCATGCGGGTTTACGACCAAATTGCTGCTGTTGTGAAGTCCGGTGGTAAGACCCGTCGTGCAGCGAAAATGCAGTCACTCAAGGACTGGCACCCAGACATCCTGGAATTCATCCAGTGCAAGTCGAAAGAAGAGAAGAAGGCGCGGACTCTCATCGATTCGGGTGAGTACGACTCCAACTTCAACGGTGAAGCATACTCGTCCATTATGTTCCAGAATGCGAATCTCTCGGTCCGCATTAGCGATGGCTTCATGCAGGCGGTCGAAAAGGAACAGGACTGGACCACGCACTGGGTCACCAATCCCAACCAGGCAGGTCCCTCCTACAAGGCGAGCTTCCTGCTCAACGAAATGGCCAAGGGAACCTGGTACTGCGGCGATCCTGGTGTGCAGTATGAAACCACTATTAACAAGTGGCACACCTGCAAGAACAGCGGTCCCATCAACGCTTCGAATCCTTGCTCAGAGTACATGTTCCTGGATGACACCGCCTGCAACCTGGCGAGTATCAACCTGAAGAAGTGCATGACCGCAGACGGTCGCTTCGACGCCGATCGTTTCCGTCGGATTTGTGCCATCTACTTCACAGCACAGGAAATCCTGGTCGATCATGCCAGCTATCCGACGCCTTCCATCGCAGAGAATTCACATCTCTACCGTCCGCTGGGACTCGGTTACGCCAACCTCGGCTCCATGTTGATGTCGATGGGTATTCCTTACGACAGCGACGAAGGCCGCGGAATTTGCGGTGCCATTACCGCCTTGCTCAACGGCCAGGGTTACCTCACCTCCAGCGAAATCGCTGGTCACATGGGAACCTTCGCCGGTTACAAAGACAACGAGCAGTGCATGCTCGACGTCATGCAAATGCACCGCGACGCCGTGGAAGAAATCGATTCCTCCTGCCCGCCGTATCTCCGCGATGCCGCTCGCCAGGTGTGGAACGAAACCCTGCAGTCCGGTCGCCGTCACGGCTTCCGCAACGCTCAGGCCACCGTGCTTGCCCCAACCGGCACCATTGCTTTCATGATGGATTGCGACACCACTGGCATCGAGCCAGATATCGCACTCATCAAGTACAAGCAACTCGCTGGCGGCGGCATGATGAAAATCATCAACCGCACTGTGCCCCAGTCGCTCAAAACGCTCGGATACGATCAGCCTCAAATCGACGGCATTCTCTCCTACCTGGAAGAGCATGAAACCATCGAAGGTGCTCCCGAGTTCGACGATGCTCACCTGCCTGTCTTTGACTGTGCGTTCAAAGCAGCCAAGGGAACTCGCACCATTTCATGGCGTGCTCACATCACCATGATGGCAGCGGCCCAGCCGTTCCTTTCCGGTGCGATTTCGAAAACCGTCAACATGCCAGCCGACTCGACGGTCGAAGACATCGAGCAGGCGTACATTGAAGGTTGGAAGCTCGGACTGAAGGCCCTCGCGATTTATCGCGACGGTTCCAAGCAGTCGCAGCCTCTGGCTACTTCGAAAGAAGGGGATCGCAAGCGGGGCAAGGACGGGGAATTGCTCCCGGTCGGCCCGGTTCGTCGTCGCCTTCCAGACACCCGTCGTTCGCTGACTCACAAGTTCTCGATCAGCGGTCACGAAGGTTACATTACGGTGGGTCTGTTCGAAGACGAAACCCCTGGCGAACTCTTCATCACGATGGCGAAAGAAGGTTCGACCATTGGCGGCCTCATGGACGTCATTGGAACCGAAACTTCACTCGCCCTGCAGTATGGCGTGCCACTGGATGCCATGGTCAACAAGTTCAGCCACGCTCGCTTCGAGCCTTCTGGATGGACGACCAACCCGGACATTCCGGTCGCGAAGAGCGTGGTGGATTACATTTTCCGCTGGCTCGGCATGACCTTTGTCGATGGCTACCGTGAAGCCAACGCTCCGAAGCGAGATGGTGGTAGCTACGGGGAAGCGAAGTCCGACGCCTCGGCAAACCCCACTAAGCCCGCAACCCAAGAGGGGAAGCGGGGCAACGGGAATGAATCCGCCGTTGCGACAACTAAGTCCAGCACCAATGGTTCGAACGGATCCAATGGCCACTCGACCACGGCCACGCTCGATCGGATGGCAACCTCAGTCGCCGCCGCTCCCGCCACCCGGTCGCAGCAGTTCGCTCACTTCCAGTCGGACGCCCCGGCCTGTGACAACTGCGGTGCCATTACCGTCCGAAACGGCAACTGCTACCTCTGCCACAACTGCGGCCAGAGCATGGGATGCAGTTAGCCATTCGAATTCAGCTCCTCTCTCCTGCGAGCAAATTGCCTGGGAGAGGGAAGCTGATGAAGTGATATTCTAGATTTGCGAAACGAGCTCGCGGGAGTACCAACTCCCGTCGAGCCGTTTTTCTGCATGTCTTGACGAGATTTTAGGGATGGCGGCGAAGTCTGGTGGCACAGACATTCTTGTCTGTGGATTGTGTCACTCACGATGTTCGTTGCCCAATGGTAAGTCGCGGCCAAAGTCCCGCTATTCAAACTCTGTTTGGGGGTTCTTTTCCAATGCTTTTCGGAATCACGGTGACGGTAAGGCTGTCACTGCTTGACAATGATCTTTACTTAGGAGGACCAATGTAGTCAACGAGTCAACTCAACCACGCCAAGTGCAACAGTCTCACACCGCCAAATTCGGTGTGGATTTACCCGTTTTCTCCGAACGAGAACGAAACGAGAATTGAGGAGAGTGGCATTTTCATCAGAAAGTTTAACGATGAAAAATCCAAAAAGGTCGGAGAAGTCTCCGGCAATCTCCTGCTCCGTGAAAATGGAGCTTGATGGCGACAAAATCTCATTTAAGTCGCAGTTGAAAGGTTTGAGCGGGGTCACATCCGCCGTCGCAGACTTGATCGAGAATGTCAAAAGGTATTGGTTAAAGAACTATTTGGATTGGGCTCTTATCCTCCTTAATTTCGCACTGCCTTCACCAAATCTCGTTCACGTCGAGATTCGTCCAAAGGTTGAAGTTCACGTGACAATTCATGTGTGTGCAGAACGAGATAACGACATGAGAACTGACGACGTGGCTACCGAATAACGGGAGTCGCGAGAATCAAAAGAGATTTATGGAGGGCATCTTGTCTCGCCCTGTGAACGTATGGTGAGTAATATGCAGCCCTGAGGGCTCGGAGGAGAACCTTCGAGTCCTTTTTTGTGTCCCCGACTCTGTGTGTATGTGGTTGACTCGCATGAGCTTCCGGCACGCAGCCCTCACCGTCCTGGTACAGTTCCATGCGTACTGAAAACGAAGTTCCATTTGCTGATGATCCGTTCTCCATTCCGGTGGCCGACCGGATGAAGCGGTTGCCGCCGTATTTGTTTGGCAAAATCAATAAGGTCAAGTACCAGAAGCGTGTGGCCGGGGTGGATGTCATCGACCTGGGGATGGGCAACCCGACCGATCCTCCAGACCAGCTCATTCAGGACAAGCTGGCTGAGGCGCTGCAAGATCCCAAGAACCACCGTTACTCGGTTGCCAACGGCATTGGCAACCTGCGGAAAGAGGTAGCCAAGCGGTACTGGAAGCGGTACGGCGTCCGACTGAATCCCGATGATGAAGTCATTGCGACCATTGGCTCGAAAGAAGGCTTCAGCCACATGTGTCTGGGGCTCATGGGACCGGGCGACACCGCCATTGTCCCCTCGCCGACATTCCCCATTCACATGTATTCGGTCATGCTGGCCGCCGGGAACGTCATTGCCCTCGACGTGCGTCAGCCCGACCTGTTCCTGAAGAATGTGGCCTACACGTGCGAGCACCTGTATCCCACGCCGAAGCTGGTGGTCGTCAACTTCCCGCACAATCCTTCGTCGACGGTCATTGAGCAGGATTTCTTCGTCGAGCTGGTGCGGCTGGCCAAGAAGTACAACTTCCTGGTCATCAGCGATTTCGCCTACGCCGACATTTGTTACGACGGCTATGTCGCTCCCAGCTTCCTGGCAACCCCAGGTGCCATTGATGTTGGTGTGGAACTGACGTCCATGAGCAAAAGCTACAGCATGGCTGGCTGGCGTATTGGGTTCTGCTGCGGCAACTCCCAAATGGTCCGTGCCCTGGCCACCATTAAAGGGTATTACGACTACGGCATTTTCCAGGCCATTCAAATTGCCGCCATCATCGCCATGCGTCACTGCGATGCCTCCATTGAGAGCTTGGCCGCCGAATATCAGGTGCGCCGCGATGTCCTCTGCGAAGGACTCGAACGCCTGGGATGGGATATCGAACGTCCGAAAGCTGGCATGTTCGTCTGGGCGAAAATTCCAGAGAAGTTCGCTCACATGGGATCGATCGACTTCGCCATGAAACTCCTCGAAGAGGGTGGCGTCGCCGTCAGTCCGGGCCGAGGATTTGGCGAAGATGGTGAAGGCTACCTCCGCCTGGCCATTGTCGAAAACGTTCAACGCCTGCGACAAGCCGTCCGCGAAATCGGCCGCTGCACCCGCGGCGAAGAAGTGAAAGCTTCGTAGCAATTTCCTAACTCCTGAATCCTGGCTCCTCCCTCCACCACCAAATTCGACGCCGCACAAAACCGGCACTCAATCGCCACTGCCCATGTCCAGTAAACCTCCCCCACGAATGACCGTACCCGACTTTGTTCAAGCCAAGTCGGAAGGGCGTCGTCTGGCCATGTTGACCGCTTACGATTTCCTGACCGCTTCCATTCTGGATGCTGCCGGAGTCGATTCGCTGCTCGTCGGCGATTCGCTGGGAATGGTTGTGCAGGGACGCGAATCAACATTGCCGGTGACGCTGGAGCAAATGATTTACCACGGCGAAATGGTGTCCCGGGCTGCCAAACGTGCCCTGGTCATTGTCGATTTGCCGTTCATGACGTATCAGGTCAGTGCCAAGCAGGCGGTACGCAACGCGGGCCGCATACTGAAGGAAACAGGCTGTGCTGCCGTCAAACTGGAAGGTGGAGAACAGCAGGCGAAAACCATTGCCGCACTCGCAGCGTGTGACCTTCCTGTCGTCGCACACGTGGGGATGCGACCTCAATCCATTCGCAAGTATGGCAGGATGTCGGCCATCCAACGTGATGAACAACAACTTCTTGCCGACGCCAAGGCCGCCGAAGCAGCGGGGGCTTTCGCAGTGGTCCTCGAACTCATTCCGCAGTCCATTGCGAAGCAAATCACCGAAGAATTGAGCATTCCCACGATTGGCATTGGCGCCGGTCCGCATTGCGACGGTCAGGTGCTCGTCACTCCCGACATGCTCGGCCTCAGCGGATTCAAACCCCGCTTTGTTAAACAATACGGCGACCTGCAGGGCGCCATTACGTCAGCCGCCACCGCGTACATTAATGACATCCGTGACGGTGAGTTCCCCGCAGCTGAGCACTCGCACGATTAACTGCAATCTGCTGGCATTCTCTCGCGATTACCGGAAGAACTGGCCAATGCCTGCGGCGTCTTTCTCGTGAGGGCAGGGGACTTCCTTCAGCAGCGTGTCGATGATGTCGTCCGGTTGAATGCCGTCGGACTCGGCGTGAAATGTGAGAATGAGTCGGTGCCGCAATACCGGCTTCAGTACGGCACGAATATCGCTCCAGGTCGCCACGTTGCTTTCCTTGATGGCGGCGTGAGCTTTGGCCGCCAGCACGAGAAACTGCGTGGCACGTGGACCGGCTCCCCATCTGACGTAGCGTCGCACATATTCTGAGGAGGTATCCTCCTTGCGCGTCGCGCGGACCAGGGACATTGCGTAACGCACATCGTGCTCCGCCATGGGAATTTCGTCGATATGTGACTGAAGTTCTCGTAGTTCTTCGCCCGTTATTACTGGCTCGTGTGACGCATTGTTCGTGCCCCGTGGACGACGGGCAATTTCGAGTTCTTCTGCTTCGCTGGGATAGTTGATTTGGATTTCCAGCATGAACCGGTCGGCCTGGGCTTCCGGCAGCGGATATGTCCCCTCTTGTTCAATCGGGTTCTGCGTCGCGAGCACAAAGAATGGGGAGGGGAGTTCGTGCCGCAATCCACCGACGGTGACCTGCTGCTCCTGCATTGCTTCAAGCAAAGCCGCCTGAGTCTTGGGGGGCGTACGGTTGATTTCATCTGCGAGGACGAGATTGGCAAAAACCGGCCCAGGCAGAAATCGGAGCTGCCGTTCGCCGCTCAGTTTATCCTCGTGCAACACCTCGGTCCCGGTGATGTCCGCGGGCATTAGGTCGGGTGTGAACTGAATTCGATTGAACGAGAGCCCTAACGCGTCTGAGAGCGCCCGAACCAGCATGGTCTTTGCGAGTCCTGGTACGCCAACCAGCAATACGTGTCCTCCGGCCAGCAGCGCCACGAGAATTTCGGTGATGACGTCCTCCTGCCCAACAATTCGGTTCGACAGACGTTCGCGAACGCGCTGGCAGGCGGCATGGACTTGGGAAACGGACATGACAACTTGGAACCCATCAGGAGCAATAAGGTGGCAACCAAGTGTACCGATTCGTGCGGTCGGAGGCATGTCCGGGAGCATTTGCGAACATTCGCTGCCCGACATCAGGTGCCGATTTGACGCTATGACTTTTCACGGAGCGCCGTCTCACGTAGAAGTAGGGGGCAACATTCGTCAATTTCTGCATCACGTTCGCCAGGAGATACCCGAGATGAAACGACGTCAATTCCTTACCACATGCGGCGCTGCTGGGCTGTTGACGCTTCCGGCCTTCTATCAGGTGCAGGCACAAGATGCAGAAGTTCAGTGGTTTGATGTCCGTGACTGGGGTGTGGAAGGGAAGGGCTGGAACGATACCGCGAAATACTTCGACCGCCTCCCCGCCAAGGCCGAAGGAGTGGTGCGTCCGCCGGTGTGGTCACTGAGTCGCCACTCGGCTGGCATGCTCGTGCGTTTCCGGACGAACGCCACCACCATTCACATTGACCACGAAGTCACGTCACCCAGCCTGGCGATGCCGCACATGCCCGCCACCGGAGTGAGCGGTCTCGATTTGTACGCCGAGGATGAACAAGGAGTCTGGAAGTGGGTTTCCGTGTCAAAGCCAACGGCCAAGCGAATGGAAACGAAGCTCATTGAAGGGCTCATTCCCGGTACCCGCAATTACACCATCTACCTTCCGCTCTACAATGGAACTGAGCACTTGAAAATCGGCGTCCCGGCTGGCGCAGAGTTCGAACCCATTCTGCCGCGAACCGAAAAGCCCATCGTGTTTTATGGCACGTCAATTACTCACGGGGCCTGTGCTTCGCGTCCCGGAATGCCGCATCCCGCCATCCTTGGTCGACGCCTGAACAGGCCGGTCATCAACCTCGGCTTCTCGGGCAACGGTCGGATGGAACCAGAGGTCGCCGCGCTGCTGGCCGAACTCGATCCTGCGGTTTTCGTCATCGATTGCCTGCCCAATATGCCCGGACCGGAAGTCGCGGAACGGGCTGAACCGCTGGTGCGAACACTGCGAGAGGCACGCCCGGATACGCCCATGGTTCTGGTTGAGGACCGCACTTATCCCAATGCTCCATTCATTCAGTCGAAACAGGATCGTCATGCTGGCAGCCGGGCGGCATTCCAAAAGGCGTACCAAAACCTCCAGGATGCCGGCTTTGACAAGCTATACTACGTAGAAGGGGAATCCCTGCTGGGAGCCGATCGGGACGATACGACCGATGGTTCTCATCCTTCGGACCTCGGATTCTTCCGACAGGCCGATACGCTGGAACCCTTTTTGCGAAAAGCACTTAGCTGATGCAGAATCAGCCAGTTCGGCTTGACATTACGATACCGTTAGTTGACAGTTATGGAAGACGTACGTTACGTTCATAGGACGCGCATGCCGAAATTGATGCATTGGTCGCGCGGCATCACCACCAGTTCAATTGCAAACACTCGTTTGATCCCATCTCGAATCAGCGACTGCTGAATGTATTTGGCCGCCTCGGTCTCCCGGAGTTCACGGAATGTTTCAGGCAGAATTGAAGGTCACATCAGGCAAGCAGGCCGGGAACGCCATCCCATTACCCCCGGGAAAATTCCTGGTCGGTCGGGAAGAGGACTGCCATTTGCGGCCGAATTCTGACATGGTAAGTCGCCACCACTGTGTGTTCACCATTGATGAATACGCGTGCCGCCTGCGGGACTTGGGAAGCACCAACGGTACCATTGTGAATGACGAGCGAATTCGCGGTGCCGTCGTTCTAAAAAATGGAGACCGTGTCGCCATTGGCAAGCTGACCTTCGAAGTGGTCATTCATGACGGCGAAGGAACGGAAACGAAAACGAATATCTCGCTGGAATCCGAAACCGCGACCGATCTCCCCAAGGAACTGCCAGTCGATCCACCAGTCGGGCAGGTCATCGAGAGTGACACCTCGGCGGGCGGAACGGAACCCTCGACAATGGACACCTTGCTGGAAATGCCAGCGATGCCCGCTGAACAAGCGCCACCGGCTGGAGACACCGCGTTTGCTATGCCTCAGCAGATGCCGGGAATGCCCATGCAGCCACCCGTTGGCTATCCCATGGGATATCCACAGCAATACATGCCGTATGGCTACCCGCAAATGGGTTACCCGCCGCAAATGGGGTATCCACCTCAAATGGGTTACCCACCGCAAATGGGATACGGCATGCCTGGGCAGGTTCCCATGCAGCAAATGCCACCGGAACCTGCCGCACCACCCGCGGGTGAAACTCAGCAACTCGAAATTCGCTTGCCCGATCCTTCAGAAACTGGCGCTAAGGCGCCGGAACCGAAACCTGAAGGCGAGAAGAAAGACGCCAAGAAGGAAGTCAAAAGCAGCGACGCTGTGGGCGACGTTATTAACAAGTATTTGAATCGCCGTCCCAATTTGGGTGAGTAGTCCTCAGCCCAATCGATTGCTGTCGCGAGTCCGGTATGCCCTCCTGCGCATTGAGTGTGTGAGAAGTATTCACCTCAACCTGGCGCCATTCTAATGTCCAAAACGCTCTCAAAGCGTTGGGCGTTGAAGCTGCACGACACTTGCGGATGACCAAGTGGAAGAAACGGGCTGTCTCTTCGCACCACCGCGCAAGTCTTATTGGGTTTGCCTCGTCGTACAGATCGGGTGGTTGTCCGCAGTTGACTCACGCGGAGGCGCGGGGATCGCAGAGGGGGTGATGGAATTGGGTGAAATCACCGGTGCTGTCATTGATAATGCCATGAAGGCTTATTGCGAGAGGGCGTAGGCCGTGACGAGTTCAGCCATTTGAGAGTTGATACGGCAATGCTGGGATGCGCCTTTGGGACCTAAGTTTCTCTTCGCAGCCAGAACCATGAAATCGGTCCTAGGGCAATCATGACAGCGCCAAACACGATTAAGCAAATCGAGGTGACGTCGATAATTCCAATGAGAGTTTGGGAACCCCGACCGGCGTGCAGCCCTTGAGAGAAATTACAGCCGGCAACACCAGCGATCAGCGAGAGTCCGCCAATCCACATGCAACGCTGAGACCACTTCCTGCGAGCGTCCTGCAGTTCGCGAATTCGGTCCGCGAACGACGAGACGCCCGGCGCGCAATCTGTGGATTCGCTGGTAGCTTGATGGGTGTCGTGCATTCGCAGTTCCAGCCTAAAGGTCTGTCTCTCCGTGTCTCCGCGCCTCCGCGTGAGTCATATTGGGTGTGCCTCGTCGTGCAGATCGGGTGGTTGTCTGCAGTAGACTCACGCGGAGACGCGGGGATAGCGGAGGGGGCCTGCGTAGGGAACTATCGAGGCACGGAATCTTTAAACGTTACTTGCAGGGTTAGGCTGATCCGCCGCGGTAGATGGCTGACGACGCACCAGTAAGCCGAATACACCGATGAGAACACCTGCCAGACCCACAATAATGCCCACTGCGAAGCCGCCCAGACGCGACCACAGTTCCTGCTTCATCGTGCGACTGGATACGGTGACAATTCTCTCTCGTCCCACGCTGTCGATATCCACTCGGATGGTTGTCGCTGAGGGAACGTCAATAAAGCCAACGCTCGTCTTTGCATTGTTACCAATGCTCCAGCTATGCGAGGCGTCAGGAACAAACGCAAGTTCGGTTCCGTCAGCGTCACGAACCGTAACCGTTGCTTCATTCGGCCAATCGGCAGGATATTTCACTCGCTCGCCTTCGAAATTCGTCCAGTGATTGTCCCAGACGTAGTAGCGTCCGGGCAAATCGATGTCAGCAGTGATGGTGCCCGGCACTTTCGTCTGCGGTTCAAGTGCCTCTCCGCCGATCAATCGGATCAACGTGAAAACAAAGATCGCGATGCCGAGCACAATCATCACGAGACCGGTAGTGGCAATGCGCATCAGTAGTTCACTCGTTGAGGTCTGGAGTTGGTGACGTTCCAATCGGAGGCGTTGTCCAATCGGGCGAACAATACCTCCGACCTGCATGCCAGTGGAACATCGATCAGCGTCGGCCATCAGCGTGAACTGACTGATGGAGCCTTCACGACATGAACGATGAATTCGACATGTCCAGCTTGTACCGCAAAAAGCTGGGACGAGTCCCAGCCTAGGGGGCTGGTATCACAAGTGTGAGGCTGTTTTTGGAAAGCTTGTTGATCTCAGCCGCCGTTTCAGCGTCGAGATAGTACAAGACCATAGCTTGGCCGTTGTCCTTTGAGTAAAACCGGCATCCATCACGCTCGATTTCATCCATCACGTACGACAATGTTAACGTGTCCGCCCAATCATCATTGACCTCGATTGTCCATTCACGGTTATTGCCATCAATGGTGTACTTGAGCCATGCTTTTCCAGAATCGAGGTCAACAAAGTCAGTTGCGTTTGAGATCAAGTCAGGTTGGCTTGCAACGTCACAGAGGCGTTTTACGATACTGACGTAATCACCGGTCTGATTGATGCATTCTGTGTCGAAGTTCCAAACGCGAGAGCATATTTGCCGCCCCCACGGTTCGCGTTCGACTTCGGCGCCCAGCATGAAGAGCAGCAAATCAAACGGCTTGCTTTCGTAGGCGTCTCTGTCGAATGAATAGAGCAAGTCGTCGATGGTGACGCCGTCGTTGAGCTTGATTCCGCAGGATGCAAGTTTGGCAAGTTGTTCTTCAAGCGTCATTTTGTGGGGTGCGATTGCTGGCTCGGTTGGTGTTGGTGGTGAGTCGGGACCGCAGCCAACGAGTACGATGACGGCTATCAAGAACGCATATCGCATGATGGCGTGCTGGCTTTGTGGCATAACTTGTTTTTCTACAGAACAATTCTGCCTTTCCCTGCCGATTCTCACGGGAATTCTCGTCGAAAGACAGGTTGTACAACGTCATCGATTGATATCAAGGCTGTGTTCGCGGGTCAATCAGATTACTGTCTGGTGGAAGAGTTTGTAGAACCGCCTGAAAACAAACATACCCACGTTGCAGAACAACGTGGGCATGAGGCGAAGTTGGAGAGCGTTCGCTTTGTTGCTGGAAGTGGGCAATCAGTGAGTCAGTGAGCAGGCGGGGGCGGACTCGGGGATTGTGGTGATTTCCACCGGAAGGCCAGCGGCGGTCCAGGCGTTGTAGCCGCCGATGATGTCGACCACGTCGAATCCGTGGGCTTGCAGCAGACTGGTGGCAATGGCCGAGCGGCCGCCGGCCTGGCAGAGCAATCCGTAGCGCTGCTCGTGATCCAGACTGCCGAGGTTCTTGGAGAGTTTCCCCAAGAACTGGTATTCGGCAGCGGGGACGTGTCCTGATTCCCATTCCAGTTGCGAACGCACATCCAGGATTTTCAAATCACCAGCGTTTGCCTGGGCGGCGGCCTCTTGTGACGTTAGCCGGGGAAAGCTTTGCACGAGCATGCCTCCTGCGACGACTTCGTCGCGGTCAAACACACCGGCGAGATTGTCGACTCCAATCTTCAGCAGCACGCGCGTCGCCTCTGCAACTTGCGAAGGTTCTGCAATGAGGTACGTCGGCTTCGAGTAATCGACGAGCCATCCCGCCCAGCCAGCGAGCATGTGAACCGGAATGTTCAATGTACCGGGGACATGACCTTCGGCAAAGCGGCGGGCGGGCGCCAGGTCGATGACGTTGGCGTCACTGACGACGGCGGAAAGTTCGCTGACGTTTTTCCGTTCTGGTAAATGGTTGGGACCAAGGACCAGCGGGCCTTCCTTGTTGACCCGTTTCATGACGGCGAAATACTTCGGCGCCTCGGGCTGCTCCGACAGAATGTACGTGACAAACTCGTCCTCGTCGGTGAATTGCAGGGCGGGGTTGTACCGCTTTTCGTAACCGACCGTGGACGACGGAATGGCTCCCAGTCCTTTTCCGCAGGCGCTTCCCGCTCCGTGGGCAGGCCAGACCTGGAGATAATCTGGGAGCGTTTTGAACCGTTCGGCGGAATGAAACAGCGCTCGGGCGCCTGGCTCCGCGGTGCCAGTCAAACCAGCGGCTTCTTCCAGCAAATCGGGGCGGCCAATGGAACCGACGAACACGAAGTCGCCGGTGAAAATCCCCATTGGTTCGGAGGCGCCGCCACCTTCATCAGTCAGCAGGAACGAAATGCTCTCGGGAGTGTGTCCCGGTGTATGCATCACACGGAATTTCAAGTTGCCAATCGGGAACTCATCGCCGTCTTTGAGTAACTGGTGGTCATACGGATCGAGGTACTTGTACTTCCATTCCGCAGGTCCTTCATCGGAGACGTACAACTTCGCTCCCACGCGAGCCGCGAGTTCGCGGGCTCCGGAAACGTAGTCGGCGTGAATGTGGGTTTCGGCCACGGCGATGAGTTTCAGACCTTCCTGCTCGGCTGCCTGCAGGTATTGGTCGATGTCGCGTCCAGGATCGACGACGAGCGCCGTTCCGCAACGTTGACAGCCCACCAGATACGACGCATGCGCCAGAGATTTGTCATAGAAATACTTGAGTAACATGACTCTCACTCCTGATGGAAAAACAACTGTTGAATTCGTTCACGCTGACCGTTCGCTCAACTTACTTGACAGAGCAGCATGAGCCCCCTTTGCCAACTTGATTCCACGGCATTTTTGCGATGAGCAATCCCATGCCGCAGGTGTCGGTAACGCCAGCGAAAACCAGTCCGGCGCCGACGAATGCCGGAATGCCGGCAAACCAGACGTTGCCCGTCACGAGGGCGGCGAGTGCTCCAGCGAAGACAATAGCGCCGGCGGCGATACGTACCTGACGTTCGAGCGACATCACTTTCTGGCCGCGAATCACGGGCAAACCTGCCAACGCCCACGCTTCCGTTCCCCCTTCAATGTTGAGGACTTCCGTGAATCCGGCGTCGTGGAATTTCTGCTGGGCCTGTCCACCGCGTGCACCACTCTTGCAAATGACGCACAGCACTTTGTCTGCATTGCCATTGCGGGAGGACATGACCTGTTCGGGATTCAGTTCGTGCAGCGGAACGTTGCGAGCGTCCGTCGCCCGTACTTCCTGAAATTCGACGGGCGTCCGCACGTCGATGAGTTCGACGGTGCCATCTTTGAGTCGATTGGCCAGCTCTTGCACAGTAATGGTTTTAGACATGATTCACTCCTTGTCGTTTTTTCGATAGGTCGCGGGGTTGCGACATGTTTTGCAAAAAAGAAACGTTACTCACTCAGAAAGCGACTCTTGATGCAGTTCATCAGGTTTTCCAGGTGAGGTTCGGCGACTTCGTAATACACGCGGCGACCGTCCCGCTGACTGGTGAAGAAACCGCACCGCTGCATGAGTCGGAGATGCTCCGACGCCACATTGTCCGGCACGCCACAGTCCTGGGCGAGTTCACCGACGGTGTACCGTCCTTCGAGCAGCATTTGCACCATCCGTAGTCGTACGGGGTGTGCGAGCGTCTTCAGGCACTCAGCGGCATCTGCGAACTTCGCTGCACCGTTTTGTGGCTGCTCTTCGACTTGTTGTTTGGTTTCAGTAGTCATGGGCTCAACCTCCACCGGCAATAATATCGTAACCTCACGATATGTCAATTGAGTTTTCTTTGGAGTTTTCTGGGGGTGGGGTGACAAATCGGCGGCGTGGGGTAAGAAGCTGGCTAAGAAGTTCTGCACCGACGGTTTGCGTTCGGGCATTTCCTTCGTTATTCTTCCAAATTCGACGATTGACCAGTACTGCGGGTTCACTACCGGGTGGTGGCTGAAGTCTTTGCAGGATTAGGAGTTATATTCGTGAGTGTCGACAAGAGTTTGAAACGCAAGGGTCGTCTGAACCGATCCCGCAACGTGCTGAAGCGTGACGAGCGCATCGAAAAGCTGCAGGCCGACGAAAAATGGTCTGACGATCAGAGTCCGTACGGAATTCCCAAAGTCCGCGTGATCCAGGTCGTTGCCGGTAAGAAAAAGAAGAAGAAGGAAGAGGAACCGGCTGCCGACGACAAGAAGAAAAAGAAGAAGTAGTCGAAGCTGTGAGTGGAACACTCGCTTTGAGGCGGTCTGCAATGTGGAGACCGCCTTTTCGCTGCGCGGTCTGAAATCTCGGAGCGGCCCTTCAATTTCGGAAAACAGGAGACGGAGCGATGCAAGTTCAGGCGAAGGTAGCGTCTCAGCGACAGTTGGCTGAGGACACATTCTGTTTGCGCGTGACGGCACCGGAAGTTGCACGCATCATCCAGCCCGGCCAGTTTCTCATGATTCGGCCCGAGGGGGGATTCGACCCCATTCTGGGTCGACCGTTCGCCCTGTACGACGTCATCCCCGGCGAGACTCCTGAACAAGACGCTTTCGAATTCGTCTACCACGTCGTCGGGAAAATGACGCACCTCATGTCTGAATGGACCGGCGGTGAAGAGGTCGAGGTGTGGGGACCGCTGGGAAATGGTTTTCCAACTCCATCCGGAAAGCATTTGCTGTGCGTAGGTGGCGGTATTGGCTACACGCCATTTCCTGCTGTCATTCGCGCCGCCCTGGGGCTGAAGCCATTTGGTGAGTCACCCTGGAAAACGACTACAGAGCGCGTGACATTCTGTTACGCCGCGCAAACGGCGTCGAAGCTGGCCGATCTTGAAGGCGTGGAGTCACTGGAAAATGTCTCCGTTCAACTGGCGACCGACGACGGGAGTCGGGGACATCATGGACTGGTGACCGATTTACTTGCTAAGGCCCTGGAACAAAGTGGCGACGACCGTCCCGACGAAGTCTTCTGCTGTGGTCCGGAACGCATGATGCAGGCCGTCGCCAGGTTGTGTGAACAGCATCAGGTCAACTGCTGGCTTTCCCTGGAAACGCCCATGGCCTGCGGATTCGGAGCCTGCTTCAGTTGCGTGACCAAGGTGAAAACCTGTGACGGCTGGGACTATCGCCGCACCTGCGTGGAAGGTCCTATCTTCTCTGCTGCGGAGCTGGAACTCTCCGAAGTGTAATCGCATGGTAGGCCAGACCGCAGATCGCAATGTTCTGCCGTAGCTGCGCAAACCAAACTCCGACGACGTTTCGTGACAAAGCGATGATCAAGGTTTCGCATGCGATCGGAGTTCCGGCGCTCGCGGTTTGCTTGATACGGCCTACGAGTGTTTCGGACCGTTATTGACCAGTCTCAGTCTGCGCGGAAAGTTCTGCGGACTGGAGTGTGAACTCAGCAAAGGTTTCGCCCTGCCGGCGAACAGTCCAGGTCTTCGGCAAACTGAGTCCCCCTGTGGACATGCTGCCATTCAGGCGAATTTCACAAGGAGGAACGTCCTCCGAGAGCCACGTGTCGAAGCCGACGAATCCGCCCGCTTCCTTGTCGAAATACCACCGGCATTCCACCAGTCCTTTTGACGTCAGTAATACGTCGACGTTTGGTCCCGTTCCATCGAGCGGTTCACTTCCCAGGTAATAGAAGTCCGTGAAGTAGCCTTCCGGATTCTGCAGCAGCATTCGCATCTGTACGAGTGCAGCGAGCATCCCTCCGGAGTTCGCAGGGACGTCGACAAACTCGTTGGTGAGTTGTTGGACTGCGATTTCTTCTCCGTATTTCGCTGCGGCGACTTCGGGCGTGAGTTTGACATCGAGCTGCTTTCCACCGACTGTCGCAAACTGCAGGTGCCACAATCCGGTTCGACCGGAGAAGTCGCCCCACGGCTGGATTTGAGTGAGCATGCGTTTTTGTGCCAGCTCGTTGAAGTAGTAGTTCACGAAGTTGCGACGCTCAACAAACATGTGTTTGTACTCTTCTGGCACGTCCTTTTTCGGCCGCAGCATTTCCAGCAGTTCCTCTGGCACGGGCGGATGCGGAGCTTCTTCTTTGGGGTCGCCGGTGGCAAGTTCGGCGTCACGGTGGAGTGACATCAGCCGCACGTTGATGTCATAGCGTTTTCCCTCACGGCGATACGACAGGGGCAACGTCCAGCCCTTCGGGTAAATCCCCAGAATGTTTTTGAACTGGTTCACGCTCCGCACGGGGCGCCCAGCAAAGGCAATGAGTTCGTCCCCACTGCGCAGTCCCAACTGGTAAGCAGATGAACGTTCCAGAATGTTCCCAACAATAATCGATCCGTCCGAAACACTGGTGACCGTCGCACCCAACGTTGCGTGGTCTACCACCCGACCGCTTTTCAAATGGTCGAGGAAATACATCACCTGGTTCACCGAAATCGAATACCCGGCGCCGACATTCACGCGGCCGCGCTTCTCAACAGAAATTCGACCGTTAATACCAATGAGTTCTCCCTGCTCATTGAAGAGTGGGCCGCCCGAGTTGCCGGGGTTAATGGAGGTGTCGACCTGAATGCAGTCGGTGTACTCCAGGAATGTTCCCGCCGGGTACTGATAGCGGTGCGTACCACTCACCATGCCGTAGGTGACCGTCGGCTGCAAATCTTCGGCGAGCAAAAAGGGATTTCCCATGGCGAAGGTCCAGTCGCCGATTTGCACGTCGTCGCTATTCCCAATGCTGGCCGTAGGGAAATCCGTGCGGCCCAGCAGTTGAATGACCGCCAAATCGCCGGTGGGATCAATTCCGCAAATGACGGCGTCATAGATATTGCCGTCATTCAGGCCGCACTTCATGAACCCCTGCATGCCTTCCACGACGTGAAAGTTGGTGACGCAGAATCCGTCGGGCGAAATGAGTACACCCGAGCCCCCCCCCTGGCCACCCGGAGCGAAAATGGCCACCACCGTCGGTGCCACTTTGGCAATGGTTTCGATGCGGCGTTCCTGTGCCTCCAACACCGCCTGCGGGATGTCGACCGTCTGTGCTGACAACGCACTTGCCAGCAGTACGAAGCCAAAACTGGCCAGAAGTGAACCGAGTTGGAATGGAGTTCGCATGAGTTGCCGTAGGTTCTCAGCAGGTAAAAACATGTCGGTGTCCCAGATTGTTCCGGAACACCGCCCCAATTCTTTCGGTTCACGGCGAATGCGGCAAGAGCGCGGCGGGGAATCAGTTCGGTTTGACGACGAAGTTCACCATCCGACCGGGCACGACGACCACCTTCACCACCGAATTCCCTTCGAGGTGTTTCTGCACTTCGGGGTTTTGCTCGGCGAGAGACTGCATGGTTTCCTTGTCGGCGTTCTGAGGCACTCGCAACTTGCAACGCACCTTTCCGTTGAACTGCACCGGGATTTCCGCTTCCGCTTCTACTGTCTTGGCGGCGTCGTATTCCGGCCAGCTAGCGTAAGCCAGCGAGTCAGCATTGCCGAGCAGCGCCCACAATTCTTCAGCGATGTGCGGAGCGAATGGTGCGAGCAGTAACGCAAACGGCTGAAGTGCCGCCCTGGGACGCGGAGAAACGCCTGTAAAGAAGTTCGTGAACTCCATCATTTTGCTGATGGCCGTATTGAACGCCAACCGCTCGATGTCGTCCGTCACGCCCTTGATGGTCTTGTGCAGCACGCGTTCCTGTTCTTCGGTGAGCGGGATGTCTTGTACGGCGTCGCTGAGGACCACGTTATCGGCGGCGTCATCGACGTACATCCGCCACACGCGACCGAGGAATCTGAACACCCCTTCCACGCCCTTCATCTGCCACGGCTTCACCTGCTCCAGCGGTCCCATGAACATTTCGTAAAGGCGGAGCGAGTCTGCACCATAGTCTTTGACGACGTCATCTGGGTTGATGACGTTGCCACGTGACTTGGACATTTTCTCGTTGTTTTCGCCGAGAATCATTCCCTGGTTCACGAGTTTGTGGAACGGTTCCGCAGTTGTGAGGTGACCGCGGTCGAAGAGGACCTTGTGCCAGAAGCGGGAGTAGAGCAGGTGCAACACGGCATGCTCGACGCCGCCAATGTAGAGGTCGACCGGCAACCAGTACTTCTCAAGCTCCGGATCAATAAAGAACTCGCCGTTGCGGTTGTCACAGAATCGCAAGTAGTACCAGCACGAACCAGCCCATTGCGGCATGGAATTCGTTTCGCGTTTGAGGCGCGTTCCGTCAGCCGCCGTTTTGTAGAGCCAGTCAGGCGATGCTTTCGAGAGCATCGGCTCGGGAGTGCCAGTCGGTTTGAAATCCTCCATGTGAGGATGCAATACCGGCAAGTCAGCAGGCTCGTCGGCCCGCATGAGTCCCGTGGGATTTCCGTCGGCGTCGAGTTCGTGCCAGATGGGGAACGGTTCCCCCCAGTAACGTTGTCGGGAGAAGAGCCAGTCACGCAATTTGTAATTGACCGCCTGGCGACCAAGTCCAGCGGCATTCAACTCCGAAGTGATTTTCTGTTTGAACTCAGCAGTCGGGAGTCCGTTGTACTCGCCCGAGTTGATGGCTGTTCCTTCGCCAGTGAATCCAATGTTCGCTTCGTCGCTGCCAGATTCAACGACTTCGATGACTGGAATATCAAACGTCTGTGCGAATTCGAGGTCGCGTTCATCATGAGCCGGCACGGCCATAATCGCACCGGTGCCGTAGCTGATGAGAACATAATCAGCGATCCAAATGGGTACCTCTTCACCATTCACAGGATTAATGGCATAGGCCCCGGTGAACACGCCGGACTTTTCTTTGGCCAAATCGGTCCGGTCGAGGTCGCTCTTGAGCGCAGCCTTTTCGCGATACGCGTTGACCGCGTCACGTTGTGCATCCGTCGTAATTTGGTCAACCAAGGGATGCTCTGGCGCCACGACCATGTACGTCGCTCCGAACAACGTGTCGGGCCGTGTAGTGTAGACGCGGAGGACATTGGGTTCGGGAGTGGCGGGAAAACCGGACGCTTGGCGCTGCTGTTTCCAGTCGTCGAAGGTTGAAGGTTGAAGGTCTAACGTGTTGTCTTCACCTTCAACCTTAGACCCTCGACCTTCGACCAAAAAATCCACTTCCGCCCCAACACTGCGGCCAATCCAGTTACGCTGGAGCAACTTGACGGACTCCGGCCAGTCGAGATTGTCGAGTTCGCTGATGAGCCGGTCGGCGTAGGCGGTAATTCGGAGCATCCACTGTTTAAGCGGCAGCCGCTGTACGGGATGTCCGCCCCGCTCACTTTTTCCGTCAATGACTTCTTCGTTGGCGAGCACGGTGCCGAGTCCGGGGCACCAGTTCACTGGGGCTTCGCTCACGTACGCAAGGCGGTGTGCGTCTTGATAACGGCGGACGGCTTCTTCTCGCGACATTCCACTGGCAACGTTTGCCCCCTCACCCCGGCCCTCTCCCCCTGAAGGGGGCGAGGGAGAAGAGGTACGGGCCTTTGACATGAGTTCGACGACGTTCTCAGGAATTGGCAATTCGGAAATTGGACGGCCTTTGCCGGTGCGTTGGGCTCCATCGGGGCCGGTCCATTCGCAGGTGACGTCGTACCAGGTGTCGAACAACTGGAGGAAAATCCACTGTGTCCAGCGGTAGTAGTCGGGGTCGGTCGTGGAGAGTTCGCGGCTCCAGTCGTAGCTGAAGCCGAGCATTTTGAGCTGCCGCTTGAAGGTGGCGATGTTCTCCTTCGTCGTCACAGCCGGATGCGTACCCGTCTTCACCGCGTGTTCTTCGGCGGGGAGTCCAAATGCATCCCAGCCCATGGGATGCAGAACGTGCTTCCCCTGCATGCGGTTATACCGCACGACAATGTCTGTCGCCGTGTAGCCTTCTGGATGCCCGACGTGCAGCCCCGATCCGCTGGGATACGGGAACATGTCGAGCACATACATCTTCCCCTTGGAACCGGCCTGAGGCGAGTTGAGCGTGACGAACGTGTTCTGCTCGTCCCAGTACTGCTGCCACTTCTCTTCAATGCGTTTGGCGTCGTAACGGGGCATGATGTGAAACGTCCGTAGTTTTCAGGTGTATGAGTAATTGAAGCGGCAAGCCTGCAAAGAGCAATTTGATAAATCGCTAACGGCAGGGAAGCCTACGGCATGACTCGGTTGAGATGGTTGAATGTGGCTTTGCCACGGTTGAGATGGTTGAGGATTACGCAACGCAATTCAAACGAATCTCTAAAAAGTTAATGACTGTAGTCCGGACAAACGAAAACCGCCGCCGGTTCAGCACGTCACCCCGTGAAGTGAAGTCACAGAGTGGCGGGCAAAGCCGACGGCGATTTCATTGACTCAGCAGCGATGTTACGCCGCACCAACCGCGGGCTTCTTGTTTCGATTCATCAGGTAAACAAGCACGGGGCTGGCCACGTAAATCGAACTGTAGGTTCCCACGATAATTCCCAACAGCAGGCAGAAGGCGAATCCGTGGATGCCTTCACCGCCGACGACATACAGAATGACGAGCACAATGAACGTTGTCAGCGAGGTCAGCAAAGTTCGGGAGAGTGTCTGGTTGAGGCTCAGGTTGACCATGTCGTCCGTCAGGTTCGGATTACGTCCCCGGACCTCACGAATGCGGTCGAATACCACAATGGTATCGTTCAGTGAGTAACCAATAATGGTCAGGAAGGCGGCCACAATCGACAGGTTGATTTTGAAATCCTCCAGGAAGAACACCGACTTCAGCGGCGTACCACTCAGGTAGGCACCAATGGCTACGGCACCCAGTGTGATAAGCACGTCGTGAACGAGAGCAACGACAGCGGCCAATCCAAAGCTGACCGTCTGGAAGCGGTACCAGAGGTAACCAATGATCATCAGCAGGCTGAGAATCATGGCCCAAATGGCCGCGTTCTGAGCTTCACCAGCGACCTGGCTGTCGAACGTATTCACTTCGTCGAACAGCGGGTGTGCTTCCATGCCGGACTTGATGGCAGGCAGGAACTGTTCCACCTGTTCTTTGGTAATAGCCTTGCCAAACTTCAGACGCAGGTCGGTCACTTTGCTGTCAGCAGGGATGTCATCGGACTTCAGTTCGGCGACGACGAGCGTTGACAAATCTTCGGCGCTGAACAATTCCAAATCTTCCAGATAGCTGCGGGCTGCATCTGCAAATCCGCCGGCAGTCATAACTTCTTTCAGCGTGACATCAACAATGTGTCCGCCTGGGAAGGGGTCAATGGCCTGATCATTCGGAGTGGGATCGGTCGAAGCCGGAATGTCTTCCACTGCACCAAACGTGACGTTTTGCAGAATGAGTTTGAAGTTCGTGGCGGCGAATGCGTCGCGGACTTCGTCTTTCACTCGTTCGGCAGCGTTCTTGTCACCGGCTTCGGTGACGGTCCGCATGCGGTACATTTTGCGAGTTCCGCCACCGTCCTGCACGGCTTCCAGTTCTTCGAGGGCGAGTGACTTGTCGAACTTTGGTTCCAGCGTGGCTTTAACGTCGGCGAAGGTGGGGGTACTTCCTTCTTCAAAGCTGAACGTCACCATAGCGCCGCCGCGGAAGTCGATGTCGAGGTTTTCTTTGCCTCGCATGCCGACGGCGACAAGGCCCACGGCAATCAGCACGATGGATGCAATTGCTGCGAGCTTCTTCTTGCCGACAAAGTCGATGTTGGTCTTTTCACCAATCAGGCTGAACATTTTGAGATCGGTAATCCACTTCTTCTTCTCAGCAATGTCGAAGATGAGGCGGCCAATGTAGACGGCACTGAACATACTGGCACAAATGCCGACGAACAGGGCGACCGCGAAACCTTTCACCTGATCGGTTCCGATGTAATACAGCACGACTGCCGTCAACAGCGTGGTCAAGTTGGAGTCGAAAATGGTCATGAAGGCCTTTTCGAAACCGTTCTTGATGGCCATTCGCAGACTCGAACCTTTGGAACGCTCTTCACGGATACGTTCGAAAATGAGCACGTTCGCGTCGACCGCCATACCAACGGTCAGCACCAGACCAGCGAGACCGGGCAGAGTGAAGGTGGCATCGATAATGGACATGACGCCCATGACGAGCACAATGTTGAGTGCGAGGCAGACGTCAGCCACGAAACCAGCTGTGAGGTAGTAGCCAGCGGTGAAAATGAACACAGCCAGCAGCGACCAAATCATGGCCCACTTACCCTTTTCCTGAACGTCCTTACCCAGGGTGGGGCTAACAGTGGACTCGTTGACAGGAGTTTCGTTCAGCGGCACAACCAGCGAACCGGCGTTCAGCACGCTCATGAGTTCGTCGATTTCTTCCCGTGTGAACCGGCCATCAATTTGTCCCGAACCACCAGGAATGGGGGAGTTGATGACAGGAGCCGAGTGAATTTCGCCGTTGAGCAGAATTGCCAGGTGTGTCTTGGGCTTTCCTTCACGGGGACGATATTCGGTTGTGACTTCACGGAACAAACGGGCTCCGTTGCTGTCGAGCTTGAATGTAACGCTCAGACCATTGTCACCAAACGACTGTCCAATCGAACGCAACATACGACCCGTAATACGGCGGTCCTTCACAGGATCGACGACGACGAGGTATTCGCGAACGGGGCCATTTGCCGAAGGAATATCTCGGAAGGCCAATTGCGAATCGTTCAGATTGATTTTGGGATTTCCGGTTTCGGCTTCTTTGGCCGAGCGATGCCACTCAGCGACGACAGCGTTGTCCTTCACAATATTCTTGACCGCATTTCCCTTCGACAGGGCCAACTCAATGAGCTGGCGATGGTCGCCGCGGTCAGCGAGCAAAGCGAACTCCAATTCGCCCAAATTCACGATTTGCTTCTTAATGCGTTCGGTCTTTTCCTGATCGGCACCGGGCACAATGATTTCGATACGGTCGGCACCGACACCACGGACGGTGACTTCTTCCGTACCGGAAGGATTCACGCGCTTACGAATGGCTTCCACCATTTTTTCCATGACCGCAGGCGTTACGGCATTCTCTTCGGCTGCTTCACGGTCGATTTCGTAGACGAGGTTCGTACCCCCTGCGAGATCGATACCGAGGCTGAGTGCCTCGTCGAGCGGTCTCAGGAAAAAGGGAATCGCACAGAGCGTGAGCACGAACAGGGTCACGCCAATACGCGTGCCCACTTCTTTCATACGCAACGCCGCGGCGATGACGTTCCCAATAACAAATGGCAGGACAATGACCGCCACGACAAAGAGGAACGTCAAAATTCCCTGCCACGAACTGCCATCAGAGGCTGTCTCGTTTGCAAGGTCCTTTGCGTCTTCTGCCAGCAACAACCAGTTTGCACCCAAGGGGTTCATCCGGAACACTCCGTCCTTGACTGTTCCTTCAATTGAAGGACACAGCAAAACAATCGGTAAAAGTATGGGGCCAATGCCATGGTCTCATGGCAAACGAAGTCACAGTTTGTTTCGACACCCGCACCGCAGACGCCGAAACCCACGACGTATTTAGCTCTTCGCCTCTTCCTCGCCTTTCTTAGGCGTGAATTCACGAATTGCCGAAGCTTCAATTTTCAGTCGGGTATTGTCGTCAACCTTTATGGTCACCTCTGTTTTGTCTTCAGAGGCACTCACAAAGGTTCCTTTGATCCCACCAATGGTGGTGACGGGATCGTTCTTTTTCAGCGTGCCAATCAACTCGTCGCGTTTTGTCTTTTCGCTCGACTCGTTGCGTCGCATCATGATTTGCATTACGAGCATTACGGCCAGTACTGGCATCATGAACCAGAACACCTGCTGAAATCCACCACTGCCACCACCGTCCTCTGTGGTCTGTTCAGCGGCACGTTTCAAATCAGGATCGTCCGCCAGGAGAGTGAGAATCGAAAACAGGGAGTTCATGAAAACCGGACGAAGTTAAAACGCAAAAAAGACAAATTCATGGTGCTATGGCCCGCATTTGAACAGGTGCGGAGGAGTCGGTTTACACCACTTCTCACGCCTCTCCCCAAAATGCGAAGCGCGTAGTTTAGGGCTCACTTGCAGTTGCGGCAAGATGGGCGAGCCGAAACTCCGCCCCACGATTCAACTTGATGGCCTCACGCAGGTCCCGGACGAGTTTCTGGTAGTACGTCAGGTTGTGAATCGATACCAGCATGGGCCCCAGCATCTCACCGACATGAAACAGGTGTCGCAAGTAACCTCGGGAGTGTTCGGTGCAGGCAATGCAGTTGCAATTCGGGTCCAGTGGTCCCTTATCACAGATGTGGCTGGAATTCCTCAGTTTTACAGCCCCCTGACTGGTAAAGGCGGTGGCATTTCGAGCGTTTCGCGTTGGCATGACACAGTCGAACAGGTCAATGCCCCGTAAAACGGCCTCAATAATGTCGATGGGACGCCCAACACCCATGAGGTACCGAGGCTTCTCGACGGGCAGCATGGGGACGGTGGCGTCGAGGGTGCGATACATGTCCGGAGGTGCCTCGCCCACGCTCAATCCACCCACAGCGTATCCCGGAAAGTCAATAGGGATAAGACCTTCCGCTGAACGCTCCCGCAGGCCCGCATCAATTCCCCCCTGCACAATGCCAAACAAAGCCTGATCGGACCGACGCTGGGCATCGCGACAAAGCTGGGCCCATCGAGTCGTTCGATCGACCGCCGCCAGGATTTGTTCACGCGGCGCATCAGCCGGTGGACATTCGTCAAGGCACATAATGCAGTCGGCCCCAAGGTCTTCCTGAATTTCGATGGCCCGCTGGGGGGTCAATTCGAGCAAACTCCCGTCAATATGAGACTTGAACTGCACGCGGTCTTCTGTGAGCCGCCGCAGTCCTGAGAGACTGAAGACCTGGAATCCACCACTATCCGTCAGGATGGGACCATCCCAGTTCATAAGTTGATGCAGTCCACCCAGGTCTCGCACCACTTCCGATCCCGGTCGCAATGCCAGGTGGTAAGTATTGGCGAGAATCATTTGCGCCCCGCATTCCCGCAAATCTCGAGGCAGCACGCCTTTCACGGAGCCGCGCGTTCCCACAGGCATGAAGGCTGGCGTTTCGACGACTCCATGCGGTGTAGACCATTGCCCAGCCCGCCCTGCGGACGTGGAGTCGGTGGCATCAAGTTGGAAGCTGAAGTGAGACACACGCGAATGAATAACGCCCATGCGAGCGACTCACAACTGACCATCCAAAATTGATGAACGGTCAATCCCTATTGACCGATTGTCTTCAGCAAACCTAAATTGACCGCATAGACATTCCGACTGTTGGCTGCCAATTCTGCAAGGAGGAAGAACATGCCAAATCTGCGATCAATTCTCATGACGGGCTTGGTTCTTGTCAGTTGGCTCAACGTGGTCAACGCACAACAAATCCCAGCGGAACAACTCAGGGTACAACCGGCGCCACTGCTGCTGGCTGATCCTGTTACCCCGGGAGACCGCCTTGGACACTTGCGAGATGCCGAGGCTCATTTACGTGCAGCCGGAGAAGACAAACTCGCCGACGAGATTTCGAAGCAAATCGCCAGCGAGCAAAAACAGGTCGAGTCGCTGCTGAGTGAGAAACGCAAGCAGCTCGAAGCGTTGTCCCAGCAAATCGCCGAGCTTGAGCGACTTTCTGAAGCAGGGAATGTCGTGGAGTTCGAGTGTCTCATTCTTCAAACCGGTCACGGCAACATTCAGTCGCTGGAGGGGAATGAAGGACCTTCAGCCTTCGTATTAGCGGCCGCATCCCGTGACATCGTGGAGGCAGCCAAAAAGCGACCAGATGTTACGGTCCTCAGTCGACCTCTCGTAAGAACACTGGTCGGGCAGGTTGCCGAGGTCCACATGGGGCAGCAAGTTCCCATTGTTCGACCGACGTCAGCAAGTGATTTAGAAATTGATATGCGAGAAGTGGGACTCAGCCTTAAGATCACGCCCCGGCGCGACGGTCGCGCCAGCGGCGTTCTCAATGTCGATGTACGTCTGAGCCACTCGGATGCAGACTTCGAAGCCGGCGTCAAAGTCGGTGACATTAATGTGCCCGCTGTTCATGAATCGCAAGCGTCGTTTGGAACTCGCATGGGTTCGGGAGACACAATGTGCGTTGTCCTGCCGAATGGCGAGCAGGATGTCGTTGCTTTCATTCGTCAGGTTGCCGTGACAGACAGCAGGAAGCGTTAACGAGTACTCCGCTACCGCGATTTCCAACATCTGAAAACAGAGAAAGCCGCTCCCTCGTTGAAACGAAGGAGCGGCTTCTTTCAGTTTCTCATGCCTCGATTCAAGGCGAGGCAAATCCTAGTACTCAGTCTTGGTAATCAAACCAGGAGCGGGAACCGGGTATTTGCCGTTGGGGAGCATTTGCAGTGGTGCGGGAGATTCATAGGTGAGAGTCTCGACGCCAGGAGCAAATTCGTGCTCGCAGTTGAGCATTTGGTCGTAGGTAATGACCTGACCGGTGTGAGCGGCCATGCGTCCCATGGCGGTGACAATGCTCGCCTCGGTACCGCGCTTCACTTCGTTGTAAGGCAGGTCTTCTCGGATTGCCTTGAGCAGGTCATCCCATTCCAAATCGTATGGGTTTGGTTCGGGCTGCGGGTATTCCCACAGCAGGTGCTCTTTCACACCCAGGTACTGACCAGCGTAAATGCGGGCCTTCGACGGTGCGTGTGAGGAAGTGGAAATGTACGCACAGTTCTTCGTGCCGTGTGCGTAGCTGGCAAACTCGTTGTGACAGCCAGGCATGCAGCGACCTTCGAGGAACAGTTTCGCTCCGTCGGCGAATGTGTATTCGACCGAGTAGGAATCGAAGTTCTGGTCGATGTTATCACCACGGTAGTGACGACCGCCGGCGGCCTGCGCTTCGACGGGCCAGGCATCTTTCATCCAGCAGCATTCATCAATGTTGTGAATGAGGAAGTCGCTGAACGCACCACCGCTGGCCCACAGGAATCCGTGGAAATTGCGGATTTGATGCTCCAGTTCGCTCATCCCTTCCGGACGCGGACCAACAAAAGCGGAACCAGTTGGACCAGCCTGACGATACGCACGCATGAGCGTAATGTCGCCGATTTCACCCTGTCGAATGCGTTCGTACAGTTCGCCACGAGCGAGACAGTGACGGCACATGAGGCCGACGCCAACCTTCAGGTTCTTCTTGACCGACTCTTCGTACAGTTCCAGCATTTTGCGAGCGGACGGGCCGTCAGTCGCAATCGGCTTTTCCATAAAGACGTTGAGGCCTTTTTCGATGGCGTACTTGAAGTGCACCCAGCGGAAGGCCATGGGAGTGGTAAGAATGACCACGTCGCCGGGACGCAGCATGTCCATGGCTTCTTTGTACCCTTCGAAGCCAATGATTTGCCGAGCTTCGGGCACGTCGACCTTATCTTCGTGCTTGTTCGACAGTGCCTTCAGGCTGCTTTTCAGTCGATCTTCAAACACGTCGGCCATGGCGACAAGTTTCGCTGGGCCATATTTGGCGCGGAGTGCGTTGTCGACGGCACCAGTTCCACGACCACCGCAGCCAACCAGTGCGAGTTGGACGGTATTATCTTCGGCAGCGTACGCACCGGCGGAAATCAGGGTGGGAATGGTGAGCGCGCCGGCGACTGCACCAGTCGTCTTCAACGCGTCGCGGCGAGAAACTTTGGGGTTGGGCTGAATCATTTGATCCTTCCGGGGTGGGCAATAAGTTGAGAAACAATTCGAGGCGCACCGTCAGCGACCACTGTGGTCGCAACAGCGCCTGTTGATGTTCTAACGATATTCCGCTCCAAGAGCCAATCAAACCCCCAAAATTGCAGATGTTGCAATTAGTGCATCGCTTTGCTGGAGCCGGCCTCACTCGTCAACGCAGGACGAGTTTCCCTGGCTGGCAGAGACTCATTTCGCATGACGGGAGGACTTGAATGGACACCCGGTTTCTTGCTTTTGCGCTGCGGACTTCGTGGTCGTGGCAGTTGCTCAGAACGGGTCAGCACGAACATGTTCTTGCAGTAGCGACACTGAATTTCCACTCCCGACCGAGACGACTGAATGGCAATCGCCTGCAAAAAACGGTGGCCACACAGTCCAATGAGGAAATGAAACTCGTGCCCACAGTCGGGGCAGAACTTGGGAAGCGCCGGCGTCGATTGCATTGCCCATCTCTCACAACAAAGGATGACGGACACCAACTCCCGCTCAAATTGGGCCGTCAGTCGACTGCACGCAGGTTCGAGCGATTCGTTGGCGTCGATTTCTCTCAGATGCGTGAGACAATACTGGCACCAGTGACAGCTAGATGGCACACCAGTTACAGCTAGCACGGCCTTTTGATCAAAATGACGAAAGTTTCTCGTTGAGCTACAGTGGCTGCATGCTCGCCGCCGTGCCGTCTTCTCCCCATTAAACGACGATTCCAGTCCACGCCAGGGACTCAGCACACCCAATTCTGCGAGGGCTTTACGACGCCGGCGTTTATTGGTCCTGGCAGTCCAGACGGCCGAATTGCGCAAGTGTTGGTCAACTTCTTGCGCAGCCTTATCTCGGGCGAAGTGTTCAACGACGGCCACTCTGTCGAGGCCGAGGAAGAATTGGATTTACCGCAGAGTTCGCAGAGTAAAGTTCCAGTACAGTGCGATGAGCGGATGAGAGAGTCGTTTCAAGCCTTGGTGCGATCAGCCGCGGCTACAGTCAAGGTGCGACTTGTCTCGGGCGATTCCGTACGTACGGGATGAGAAGACGACGCGGAACCGCCGTAATCCTTTCTCCGCAGCCGACACGCCCGACCGGTGCTGCCTCGGTCAATAGGAACAACGAGGCAGCACTGTCTGCGGACCACAAGAATCGAGCGACTACTTCCCGGGGGTCTGGGAATGGGCGTTTTGCGGGAAGTCGAAGGTCAACACGAGCGGTTCAGTTCCGGTGTTCTCGATGTCCACACCGCCGCTGTTGAGTGCGGCCTGAGTGATGAATCCAATCTCGGGATAGAGCTCGCCGAGCTTCATATCCTGGTGGTATTTCACTTCGAGCTTACCGACGCGGCCGCGTCCACCGTTCGTGTGGAATAGTGCGGGACTCTCCGGGCAGAATTTCGTTTTACCGCCAGGCTGCACAATGAGCCGGAGAATCGAGCACTTCTGGTCACCAAGGAAATCACCGTACACAATCCACTTGGCGTCGACACCATCGCCAACAAATTCTTTCGCGGTAATTGCAGGACGCGAATTCTTCAGTACGAAGTCCGGATCCTGGTTCGCTGCGAAGTCGAACTTTTCAACGAGGTATTCCCAGTCTTCGTGCTTATCCTTGGGATAGTCCTCTTCCCGGCAGGCGTAAAACGCGTCCGCTGCTCCAATGCGTCCGTCAAGCGTCAGGTCCTCGGCCAGGAAGTGCTCATCCATAGTGACGTGCAGCTCGTGCGTGCAAAGGTCCGTCGGTGAGTGCAGCACACCGTTCGGCATCACGAAGCCATTATCAATCCACATCATCGTGTGTGGCGACAAGTGGCGAACTCCGTTGTACTCGCCCTGTCCCCAACGCTTCATGCAGGCCAGAAACTGGTCCTTCGTCACGAACGGGTACAGTCCCATTGCCGTGGTGTGATAGTGTGACGGACTGACGCCAGGGTTGTCATAAGAATTGATGTCATAAACTTCCCACTTCGACCAGTGCAGGTGGTGCGGAATCGGATTCAAATTGTCGAATTTCTTCGACACAATCGGCCATGTTGGGGTGCCGAACAGCGACTTCGAAATGGCCGTCACCTTCTCACCCATCACCTTTTCGGGATTGGCGATAATCAAATCCTGCAGCGAAATGACCTGCCCGTCCGGAGTGAGGACGTGTGCCTCGCCTTCGCGGAATGGTGCCTTCTTCGTACGCGTGTCGATGACACCCGTCACGATGGGCACAGTGCAGCACATCCAGAGCTCATCGAGCCCCGTACCGTTCATGTAGTCCGGGTAATACGAAGCCGCATCAAGGCGAATGCGTTTACCCGGCGTACAAAACGTCCGGCCCGCATAACGGTGCAGAAGTTGGAACACCCCGTCGTGACTGTTAATGCAGTCATCAAGAACCGAAGCCGATGCTCCGTCGATGACATCTTGCTTAGGGTACTCGTGCAGTTTTTCCGAGAGAATTGACGTCGATGCAGCCAAGGTTCTTCACCTCAATGAGTCTGATGTACATGCCCCGTCCAGGAAATGTCTGGAGAGGCGAGTAATTGTTTTCGATTCGCCAACAGACAACGAGTCGGACCGGAAGCCGAATTTCCCGAGGTCGTGGCAGCGACTGGAGTTTAGGGAAAAGTGACGCAGGAGGGAATCGAAAGCGAGTCTCGTGGGATTGGCGTTTTGTCTGCAGCTCACCTTACTACGCCCTGCGGCTACTGCATTTTACATTCGCGAGTTGATTGTCCTCTCCAACGTGGCAATCGCATCGAGGATTTCCTGAAAATCGGGTGGTGAGTCGAAGAGCATGGGCAACATGTTTTGATAGTCACGCTTCAATTCCGCGAGACGGGGCGCGGACGGAATGAGCTTCATGGTCCCTGGGCACGCAAGTTCGTAACGTGCCGCCGCAGATTTGAAAAACAGACTCTTATGTTCAACGACTCTTTCTAGCAAGTCGAAACGCTTCAGTGCTGCTTCACCAATTTGATGCTGCGTGAGTTGGTAAAGATCGTAGTAGTGTCGTGACAATCGAATTTGCAGGTGTTTCGACTCAGGAAGGTGCGCCGTGGCGTGAAGTATTGTGGCTTTCTCCCAGAAAGTGCGTTCACCGGCTAAGACCCGGACGGGGACATCATAACCTTCAAGAACTCCTGGAATTGCATCAGCCAAGTATGGTGCGATTGTCGCATTTTCCACAGGAAAGTGGTCGGACCGTGCCCCAAGTTCGAGCTTGATGCTCGGTGCGAAATACGGACTCAACTCAGAAACAACGGCAGGCGGGTAATTGAACTGCACGGATTGCCCATCAACATCATTTTTGTCCATGTCAATCGACCAGTTTTGGGAAGTTCCCAATGCATGCTCGATCTGCCGCCTCAGGGCTGGAAGGAGTCGATTTCGAACGATGTTCTGCGATGCCAGTTTCAGCGCATCGAGCCTTCGCTCTTTTTCCTTTCCACTCTCCCCTTTTTCTGGGTCGCGATCTCCTCCGAACCCCAGGTAGTCACGCTCGATCGAAAGGTCGATGTCTTCAGAAAACCTGGCAATCGCACCATAGACCTTGGACAGAGACGTACCGCCTTTGAAAGTCAGGTGACTTCCAATTTCAGGTGCGCTGAACACTTGCCGTAACGTCCAACAGACCCAGAAGTCCTTTTCATAGAGTTGAGCTGTCAGCCGGCCCGCTTTTGCGGCGGCCTGTTCAAAGTACACTCGCCTTTCAGATTCTGTTTGCCTTGCAAGTTCCTCCAAGGTCAGGCTCCATCTGCGAGTTGACGCATGATTTTTGCGATCCACGCTGGAGCGTATTTCAAATCGCGCTTGAGAGTGTTGCGATCTTTGTCACTGAGAATCGCCGCGAGCTTCCTGACGACCGTCTCATCCACTGCAGACTGGCCCAAGTAACGCAGTGCCTGGATAACAAGGCCGCTTATCCGTCCCGCGGTGGCCATGTTCTTGGGAGTTGTTCGTTTCAGTGTGATTGTCTGATTTCCAACTTCGACTTTCCGGTTGTTGCCATCTGTTAGAAACTCAACATTTGCCGGAACCTGAAGTGACAAGCCCAGTAGGTTGGCAGCATAGGCGCCAGACGGTTGAATCCGCATGGCCTCACCCCCCGCGAGTGCCTTGGCTATCGTTTCTGGAGGTGGAGTGAGCGGCCCCAGTTTCGGGTGGATCATCGGGTAGTCGTACAATCCCTTCGCCAGGCGCCTGAGCGTACCGCGATCCGTAAGCGTCTTGAGGGTCTTGTCAACGGTATCCCTTTGACCTAAGTCTGAAAATGACACCTGGGTGTGGACGGAACCCCTGCCTCGCCCGTAAATCCTCTGAAGCACTTTGCTCTCAATGCTTTGCATTCTTCAATTGTGCCTCATTTTTCCAGGAATTCAACCAAGTTTTCCTGGAAATCGGACAGCAACTTATGCCGTCGACACAAATTGCGGTTGTGCAAGCGAAAGACCACTGCTATCTTCGATAACAGTGGTCTTTCGCTTCTAGCGTCTAGTGTCCACGATCCTATTCTCGCGGCACTCCCCTCCTCTTGAGAGTGATGACAGCTGCAGTTGCTAAACCATCGCCCAATGCGATTTGGCGAACGGAGCCAAAAAACCGATTTCGTCCTCTGCGGTTATCTCATCCCTCAAAGGCCCCATCAGCCTCAAGCCGCCCAGGCCTTCTTCCACGCCCCGTTCTGCGGTGCACTCGGCTGGGCACCCGGGCCGAAGTAGCGGAGGGTGACGAGGGGTTCGTTGCCGGCATTTTGGAACGTGACGCCGGACTGGGCTTTCTTGGCGGTGACGAAGACTTCGTCTTCGGTCATGGCGCCGAACCGGATCATAACGGGGGAGTGGAGAATTGTTTTCTCGATGAGGCCGCTGCCCTGAACGGTAATGAGGCCGTAGGCGCCGCCGTCTTTAATTGTGCACGAGGCGCCGGGCTGCAGCGTGAGTTCTTTCGCGGTGAAGAGTTGCTCACCATCGATGTTGCCGTAGACAATCCACTTATCGCACCAGCCTTCGCCTTCTTCGGAGACGACTGGCTCGATGTAATTCGAATCTTTGAAGTTCGGGTCGACATTCTTCTCCCAGTCGAGGGCATCGACGATGTACTGATTGTCGTCGCGAAATTCTTCAGGGAAGTCTTTCGTCAGCAGATTACGTGGAACAACTCGACCTTCGACAAGGTTCTGGTACATGGCAAATACGTCGGAAGCCCACTGCGGTTCGTAGGTGACGAGTGAGCCAGGTGCGTGTAACACGCGCGGTGGAATGAGCCAACCGGTACCGAGTTTCAGGCGGTACGCCTTGGAGAGGTCGAGAATGCCGTTCTCGCCTTTGTTCCAGTTGTCGAGGCATTCCCTGACCTGCTCCTTGGTGGTGCCGGGCTCGAAGCCCATGAACGTGTAGGGGAAGTTGTTCCCAACGGCGTTCATTTGCGGCGGGAAGTAGTACGACTCAGGCTTCCCTTCCTGCCCCACTTTGGCAGCCTGCTCGGTACTTTGGTGCATGTGGTGCGGGATGGGGCCCATGTTGTCGAAGAACTTTGAGAAAACAGGCCACTTGCCGTACTTGTTCCAGATATCCTCACCGATGATTTCGCCTTTCAATTCGGCAATGGCATCGCGCAGGAGGAACTTCTCTCCGCCAGCGACGGCGTACGAGAGACCTTCATCCCAATTGCGATTTTCGTTGGCCGCCTCAACGGTTGATCCGAACCAGCGTTCATCAATCCCGCCGCGGTTCATGCCGAGGGCATAGTAATCTGCAGGATGAAGCTTGAGTCGACGGCCTGGCTGCAGGAACGAGCGTGGCACCCAGTTCGGAGCCAGCCTGAAAATTCCGTCAGACTCGGAAAGGGCATTTGCAGCAAGAGTGGCAACGTTCGTCGACATGGAAACTTCGGTCTCTTCTTCACAAATCAAACAGACGACAGGGCAGAACGCGGAATTCGCGCATTATGCAGATACTCTTTACGAGCGATCTGGATTCTGACAAGACCATCCGCATTTTCCGAGCGACGCACGGGCGATCTTGTCGACGCTGCCGCTGATGGACTGGCAGTTCGAATGGTTTGATCGGTAGTCTATGCACTTTCCAAATTCAGCGTCAGGCACTTCAGGGAAGCAACAGACATGGCCAAGCATTCTCAGCGGTTCATCGACATTGTCAACAAGTCACGTGAGAAGGTGCGTGAGTGTCAGGTGGCCGACGTCAAACAGCGGCTCGACGCCGACGAGTCGTTTCACCTCGTCGACGTGCGGGAAGAAAGCGAATACGCCCGGGGACATTTGCCCGGGGCGATTCACATTGGCAAAGGGGTGATCGAACGAGATATTGAAGAGAAAATCCCGGACACCGCAGCGCCGATTGTGCTTTACTGCGGTGGTGGTTATCGCTCGGCCCTGGCTGCCGACGCACTGCAGCAAATGGGATACACCGACGTCATTTCGATGGATGGCGGCTGGCGCGGCTGGAATGAAGCGGGACTGCCCACCGAGACACCCTCGTCATAGTTTGCTGAAATCAATTCCTGCGCCAATCAACGAAAACGCCTGCCAAAGCCTATGAAGCTCTGGCAGGCGTTTGTGTTGTCGCAATGGCGAAATTGGCGACGTTACTTCACTGTGCCGTGGAAACCGGCGCTGTGGAGGGCGTCGAGGAGGGCTTGCAGGCTCATGTCCGATCCCTTGACTGAAATCGTACCGGCTTTGCCATCGCTGGAGAGTTCTGAAACTCCCGACACTCCTTCAAGAGCACCTTCCGCAGAGGTAATGCAGCCACCGCAGCAGAGGTGCACGCCGGAAATCGAAACTGAGTTGCTCTTGGCACCTTCTTCAATGCCGGTTGCGGGATACGGAACCACGGCATCGCCCATGCTGGCACTGCCGTAGTAGCCCGCCTTGGCTAGAGCGGCGACGGCGGCTTTGGCTGCATCCATGTCGGTCGCAGTAAACCTCACCAGGCCTGCGTCCTTGTTGCAGGAGACTTTCGAAACTCCCTCAATACCCTTCAGTGCCGTATCCACACCTTTCAGGCATTTGCCGCAGCACAAATGAACTCCGTCGACTTTCACATCGCCAGCAAACAGTGCGGAACCCATTGCCACAAACGCTACCGCCACAGCCAGAACTCGACTCATCGCTTTAACCTTCAGTTGATTTTCGGAAGTTGTTGTCGCCCAAGTTGGAAAACTCTCAAGAGTTGAGTCTAAACATTTCCGTCCGATGCTGCGAGCCGAATCTGAATTGCTGGGAGCGAGCAACTCAATTGCGTCGTTGCTACGCAACTCTCCGCGGCTCCGCGTGAGTCTTTTGGGGTATATTCGTGGGGATCGCGTTGTGGTTCAGAGTCATCTCACACGGAGACGCGGGGATCGCAGAGCCCTCGTGAAATGTAGAGGGAACTCCGGGGGCTTGTCAGCACCGTTCACTGCGGCGAACACTGAACGTCTCTCCCTGAAATTGTACCACGCGTTTACAAGGCGCCCCCGCCACCCGACGCGACACGCAACCTACGGGAACTACAATTCGAAGTATCCATCAGCGGCCGCCCCGACGGCATGAAACCGACGACCAGCGGGGGCATCTTCAGGCTGATCAGGTTCTGGCATGGTTGGTCGCCAGAGGCTCAATTGGAGTTTTGGAAACATGTACGTGTATCCGAGTTCTGGATCAGTCGCGTCTGGCAGCAAGGCGCGAATTCAGAAACAAATGCCACTGCGTCGTCGGCATACATTTCGTGAAGGCATTTGCCCTTAAATGCAACGCGAAATTTGGATGAGATGGCGAATTCAACGAACTCAACTTTGCCAGTCGAATCATAGTCCACAGCGAATCCATCCAGGAACCACTCGCGATTATCATTAACGCTGTCCGGCGTGCCGAGCCTTTTTTTGCGCACCTCGTCGCGAGACATGCCAAACCGAACTGGACTTCCCCAGACGTGAACCTCAGGTCAAAACCTGGAATGAACCATAGAAGTTTTCCCAACGCCTTTTAGTGGTTCAATCTCGAATGTTTTCATCGGTAAGGACGGCCAACGGTTCTCTGGGCGGCAATGTGACGGGAATTTTCGAAGCCCGATGGCGAGGTGGCCAGACCTCACCGTTCTTCATTGATTTGAGTTTCGCAAACACCTGGCCCCTCCGCAACCTCCGATCATCTTTCGTCGACCACTGCCATCCTGATACACTTTGTGTACCTGAATTCTCCCTGCCGCCGTGAGTTGTCGAACCGAATTGATGATGATGAAACAAGGTTTGTTGCTGACTTTACTGTCCGTCGTCCTGTCGCTCTCTGCAGCGGCGGGTGAGGGGGAGGACTTTTTTGAGAAGCGGGTGCGGCCGTTGTTGGTGGAGCGGTGTTACAAGTGTCACTCCGGGGCGAAGGCGGGGGGCGGGCTGTCGCTGGAATCGGCGAAGGGGTTGCAGCGGGGTGGTGAGAGTGGGGCGGCTCTGGTGCCCGGCAAGCCGAATGAGAGTTTGCTCATCGACGCTATTCATTATCGCACGTTGGAAATGCCTCCGCCTGATGCTGGTGGGAAGCTCTCAGATGACGATATCGCCGTGCTGGAAAAGTGGATTTCGATGGGGGCACCTGATCCTCGTACGGACGCCAATAAAATCGGTGGAATGTCACTCGATGTGGCGGCCACCTGGTGGTCGTTTCAGCCGTTGCCGCAAGTTGAATCACCAGGTCAACCGGCGGCGGTGGATGCGTTCCTGCAGCAGAAAATTGACGAGCATGGTCTGACTGTCGCCGCGGCTGCGGACAAGCGGACACTCATCCGACGGGCGACTTATGATTTGTCAGGACTGCCGCCGACGCCGGAAGAGGTCGAGGCATTCATCGCAGATGAATCACCCGAGGCGTTTGCGAAGGTGGTCGACCGGCTATTGGATTCACCGCAGTATGGTGTGCATTGGGGACGGCACTGGCTCGACGTGGTCCGTTATGCCGACACGGCGGGGGAGAACACTGACCGCCCGCTGCCGCATGCGTGGCGGTACCGCAACTGGGTGCTGAAGTCGCTGAATGAGGACATGCCGTTCGATGAGTTTGTCCGCTGGCAGCTTTGTGGCGACCTCATTGGCCGGGAGTGGGAGAGCGACAAACGGAATGAGGCCATTGTCGCCACCGGCTACCTCGCTATTGCACGTCGGTTCGGGCATGACATCGACAAGGACATCCATTTGATGCACGAAGATGTCATCGACAACCTCGGCAAGAACATGCTCGGCCTCACGCTCGGCTGTGCCAGGTGTCATGATCACAAATACGATCCCGTTTCCTCTGAGGATTACTACGCCCTCTACGGCGTGTTCGACAGCACGCGGTTTGCGTTTCCGGGATGCGAACCGAAAGGGCAACCACGCGATTTGGTGCCACTGATTGACCAGTCTGTGCTCGATGCACAAATGGCGGTCTATAACGAGAAGCTGGCCGCGTTTGAGCAGCAGGAGAAACGAATTGGTGAAGAGTCGCAGCGGTTGAAGCAACTGGCGACGGAGAACAGTCAAGTCCTGGCGGAAGCCAATATCCCAGAAGGAGAGTCAGCGTCGATTCACGAGGGACGGGAAGCAACGCTCGACGCGGTCGCACTCAAACGTGGAGACGTGCTGCAGCTGACGGTGCTTCCGAACGGCAACTACGGGGCCGACACGACCCGGATTGAACTGGAGATTTCGAATACGGAGCAACCGGAGAACAAATGGAATGTGCGCGACCTCATTCCGCGTTATGCCGCCGAAGGACCCGCGTTTGCAGACAACGGTGCCACGTGGTGTCTGCTGGACGTGACTGATGTTCCGCAGTACCTGAAGGACCAGAAGACTGATTTGAACGGACAGCCGAGCCTTGATGGCTGGGCGAACGTGGAGAATCCTTCGTCGATAGTGAATGCATCGACTGATCCCGTTTCGGTGTGGACAACACTGCCGCCGCAAACGTTGTTCGTGCATCCCGGACCCGACCGAAACGTCGCCATTGCGTGGGTTTGCCCGGGCGATGGAACGTATCAGGTTCGCGGACTCGTGGCAGATGGTCACCCGGCGCCGGGACTGGATGGTGTGTCGTTCCGACTCGAGCATTTTGGAGTGACTGGTTTCGGCGAAGGGCTCGTCGCACTTGGTGATTTGACCACCGCTTCGCAGAAACCGAAGCCGGAAGCCCCAACGTTCCCAGTCGCCTATGCCGTCGTTGAAGGGGCGCCGCACAATGTCAACATGCAACTGCGGGGTGATCCCGAACAAGCGGGAGACGAAATCCCGCGTTCGTGGTTGTCAGCCTTTGGTGATAATCCACTGGGTAACGAAGGAAGCAGTGGCCGCGCGGAACTTGCGGATCGCGTTGTTTCGCATCCGCTGTTTGCGAGAGTGTTGGCGAATCGGATTTGGCAGTGGCATTTTGGCCAGGGCATTGTGGCAACGCCGAACGACCTGGGAGCACGGGGTGCCGCCCCAACGCATCCTGAACTGCTCGACTGGCTGGCGGCTCAACTGGTCGCCCATGATTTTCAATTAAAGCCCATTCATCGACTGCTCATGCAAACCGACGCGTATCAGCGTGGCAGCCTGCCGGTTGAAGCTTCTGCTGATCCTGAGAATTACTGGTTGTCGCACTTCTCGCGGCGACGACTTACCGCCGAAGAAATTCGGGACAGCTTTCTGGCGTCCAGCGGCGAGCTTGATGTCAGCATGGGCGAAGGGCATCCTTTCCCGCCGGAATCGACGTGGTCGTTCACTCAGCACAATCCTTTCAATGCAGTGTATGAAACGAACCGCCGCAGTTGTTTTCTCATGGTGCAGCGTCAGCGGCGGCATCCTTATCTGGCATTGTTTGACGGGGCTGATGCCAACGCCAGCACTCCGGTGCGCGACTCCACAACGGTTCCGACGCAGGCCCTGTATTTCATGAACGCTCCCTTCGTGCATGACCGGGCTGGTGCGTTTGCTGTAATGGTGCTTGGTCATTCAAAAGACTTGAACACGCAACTGAAATTCGCGTACGCCACGCTGTTCGAGCGGAACGCGACTGAGAGCGAACGTGGGCGGGCGCTGCAGTTCTTTGAGCGTTATCCCGGGGAACCGGTCGAGAAGTGGGCTGCCTTTGCGCGGGTGCTGATGTCCTCCAGTGAGTTTCTGTACGTCGATTAACAACTTCGAGTCGCCGATGTTTCCTTCCCTCATTTCCCGACGCGATGCCATTCGATCAGCCGTGGCTGGTTCGATGCTGTTTCCCGGCATTGTGCAGCAACTGTTGGCTGAGGGGGGTGATCCACTGGCCCCGCGCGATTCGCATTTTCCGGGCCGCGCTAAGAACGTCATATTCCTGTTCATGACCGGCGGTGTTTCGCATGTGGACACATTTGATCCTAAGCCCGCGCTGCATCGAGATCATGGCAAGGAAATCAAGGCGGACCATCCCGAAATTAAAGACCGTCCCGGCTACGAACGGATTTTTCTCAAGCGTCCCCAGTGGAACTTCTCCCCTTACGGCGAGTGCGGGACGGAAGTGAGCGAACTGTTTCCACACGTGGCGGAATGTGTGGATGACATCGCAATGATTCGGTCGATGCACACTTCGCATTCGAACCACTACAACGCCACGCTCGGCATGCACACGGGGTCGTTTGCGTTTTCGAGGCCGAGCATTGGCTCCTGGGTGAGCTACGGACTGGGGACGGAAAACAAGAACTTGCCGGGGTTCGTTGTCATTGCTCCGCAGCAGACATATGCCGGCACGCAGGTCTACGCCAACGATTTTCTCCCGGCGGCGCATCAGGGAACATTGGTCGTGCCTGGGGCGGAGCCGGTGGCAAATGTGAAGCCGCGAGTTTCGGAGGAGCGGCAACGCCTTGAGCTCGAAACCCTGCAGTCCATCAATGAAGAACACCTGGAGGCCCGCCGCCGTGACCCTGATTTGGCCGCGAGGATGCGTTCCTTCGAAACGGCATTCGGCATGCAAATGGCCGTGCCGGAAGTCTTTGACTTCTCGAATGAAACGCAGGCGACGTTCGAAAGCTATGGCCTGGCTCCCGGTCAGACGAGTGGGTTCGGATGGCAGTGTCTCGCCGCGCGGCGACTCGTTGAACGGGGCGTGCGGTTCGTCGAGCTTATTGATACCGGTTCGTCAGGGAACTGGGATGCACACGGCGACATGATGTCGCACGTCGGTCTGGCGAAGAATGTTGATCAACCCATTGCGGCCCTGCTGAAAGACTTGAAGCAGCGCGGAATGCTGGACGACACGCTGGTCGTCTGGACCACAGAATTCGGTCGCACGCCCTTCAATAATTCGGCCGATGCCAAAGGCCGCGAACACCATCCCTGGGGATTTACATCGTGGCTGGCCGGTGCTGGCGTGAAGCCGGGCATTGTTTACGGGGCGACCGACGAATATGGCCTGCGCGCCGTGGAGAACAAAGTTCACGTGCACGACTTCCACGCCACCATTCTGCATTTGATGGGCTTTGACCATGAACGGCTGACATTCCGCCATGCTGGGCGAGACTATCGCCTAACTGATGTTGCGGGAAATGTGGTCGAGGGCCTGTTGGCATAGTCCGAACTGGATGCGTTATCTATCCTTTCTTCGTGCACCACGTCGGGGCACTGAGGGTTCGAGGGCAGTTAATGCGAGGTGTTTGATGCGAGTTTTGACAACGGCTGTGGTTTTGGGTTTGTTGCTGGCCGGATCAGCGTTCGGGGAGAATGCTGATCCGGAAATCAAACCGAAGAAAATTCAGGGCACATGGGAGCGGCGTATTGAAAAGGAAAACCTCAAGGTCGTCGTTGTCAAAATCATTACGCCTACACATTTGGCCATATTTCACCAGACGGACAGTAACGGGCACCACACGTTGCAGGGGCACGGTGGAACGTACGAACTGAAGGGAAACACCTTCACGGAGAAGTACGAGTTTTCATCGAACGAAAACCTGATTGGCAAGGACTCGGTCTCGCAACTGAAACTCGTGGGCGACGAACTTCACCAGACCTGGATCGACAACGGCAGGCCACGTGCGACTGAAGTTTGGACACGAGTGAAGTCGCCGAAACGCGATTAGCGGAGCGTCGACGGACACGATCGCTGTTCTGCAGCAACGAACGTTTCCGGCAAGCAACTTACGCGTCCGCGTCCTCAGCCCGTGCTTGATCCGGATCGACAGGTACAGGTTTCTTGAGTGGCTTGCGAGCGTGTGACTGCGCTGGGGCATCTGAGATTGTGAACACGTACACAATTAGAGCACCCAACACCATCACTCCAATACTGGCATTCCAAAGCCAATACCCCGCCGCGTACCCCGTGATATGTGTACGACCACCCGCTTCGTTGGCAAGAAATTCATCGTGTAACATGAAGCTCAAAGAAAAGCACAACGCCGCGACGGCACATGCCAGGGAAACACCACGTGTCCGTCGAAACCAAATCAACAACCAAGACCAGAATATCGCCGGATTGGCAAGCCAGGCGGGAATTCCAGTGAACACTCCAAGCCAGCCGAATAAGAGTAATCCCCAGCAAGGGCCGCACGCATCAGTGCGACCAAGTTGGCGAGTGTAGAACCCGTCTTGGGGAAGGCTGCATGCAAACAAAATGACGCTGGCCGTGACGAATAGTACAGCCATTCCATAGATCGGCAGCTGCTCCTCATTCGGTCTGCTTGTGGTCATCGAAGGCTCGCTGAATTTGTTTCAACACCGTTCACCAATTCAATTACATTGAGTCTACGATTTTGTGCTGTCATCGGGTAGCAACGGTCCAATGCGCCAAGCCGCATTGATTTTTTGGTTGTGCTTCCGGATGAATCTACTCGGAACTCATTGCATTTGCGGTGCTGTGTTCTGACAGCCATGAGTTGGAGCGTTAATTAATGAGACTGCCTCAGAGGCAGATTGGTTCAAATTCGTGTCGACAGCGGGCCGGGCAAGATGTATTGTCTTTAGACGAGAGGGCAGTTTTTGATGTGAATCCTCAGGGGAAGAGTTATGCGAAAAGGTTTTTTGTTTAGTGCGCTATTGAGTTGTTGCTGGTTGACGGTCCAGGTGGGGGCCCAAGAGCCGCATCCTGAAGAGGATATTCCGCGTCGGATCGAGCATTTGCACCGAGCTGCTGAGAATTTGGAAGAGGCGGGTTTGCATGATCAGGCTCGGGAGTTACATGAACGGGCCGAAGCGATGGAACGGGAATTCCACGAGCAGCACGCTCATGAACACGAAGGGCACGAGCATCCTCACGACGGATTGCCAGAAGCACTCATTCACCGAATGGCGGAACTGCAGGAGCAGGTCCACGGCCTGCGGAATGAAATCCGAGAAATGCGGGAAGTCATGGAAATGATGCGACGGGAACTGGCTCATCGTCCGGGACCAGGAATTCCACAACCAGTTCCAGGTGGCCCATACTATGTCCCAAGCGGTCAATACGTACCGGGGCAGCCAACGCCGAATCCAGGCACGCCGATCTACCGCGATCCACAGCCAAATCCAGGAAGTTTTGCTCCGTCCGACAGGCTAGAACGCGTTCCCCAAATTCAAGTTCGTCCAGCACGTCCGATTGAAAACCCGCGAGAAACGATTGAAAATCCGCGACAAAGGGGGGGACAACCGCGAGATGACTTCCGAGTTCCAGATCAGGAGTTTGGCCCCTCGCGGCCTGTTAGCCCTCCGCGCGTGGAACCATCTCGTACGGAAATTGTCCCTGAGAGTGACTTCGGCCCTGCGGTTGATGAAGAGCGACCGACCTTACTCGAGGAATCGCCCTCTGGAGGGGATACGACCGAAGTTATTGAAGGCGACTTTGCGGCCCCAGAATCTGAGGCCGGTGAGGCAGCCGCTGCCGAATAGTCGTGCGTTTCGTGAGTTTTTCCTCGAATTTCTCGCGTCACGACTATCCTCAGTTTTCCCAAAGCGAGTCGTGTGCTAGGATTCTTTGCCTCAAGTGAAACATTCTTGGGGACAAGTACTTCTGATTTGATTGAGAAATGGCCTGCATTCCAAGCATTATTTGGATTTCGATTAATACCTGCGAAGGTATTGGGATTTCCATTATTCCGCAGCAGCCGCCAGCAAATCTGAGGTAAACAAAAACTGTCTACCATAACCCTCAGGTCTGCTGGCCTGAGGGTTTTTTCGTTTTAAGGAACTGTGAAATCGTCCGTTGTTCAGGCGGCGAGAAGAAGTCAGACCATGTCCACATCGAAAACGATTCAGTTGTACGACACCACGCTCCGCGACGGGAGCCAGGGGGAAGGGGTCAACTTTTCACTGCAGGACAAGTTGCTCATTACCTCGAAACTGGACGAACTCGGATTCGATTTCATTGAAGGTGGGTACCCGCTCTCCAATGAGAAGGATTTCGAGTACTTCCAGCGCGTCCGCGATTTGGACCTGAAGCACGCCCTGGTATGTGCATTCGGGATGACCCGGCGGCGTGGAATTGGTGCCGAAGAAGATACGGGGATGCTCGCCCTCCGCGATTCCATGGCCCCGATTTGTACCGTCGTCGGCAAGACTTGGGATCTGCACGTCACCGAAGTGCTGCGAGTTGACTTGCAAGAGAACCTGGCCATGATTCGCGACTCGGTCGCGTTTCTGGTTGCTGAAGGTCGCCGTGTGTTTTACGACGCCGAGCACTTCTTTGATGGTTTCCGGGCGAATCCTGAGTATGCCACGAAAACTGTACAGGCTGCTCAGGAAGGGGGCGCGGAAATCATCGTCTGTTGTGACACGAACGGCGGTACGCTGCCGGAGCAAGTTGTTGCCACTCTGAACGCCGTGCGCAGTGAGTTGAAAATCCCGGTCGGTATTCACTGTCACAATGACTGCGACCTTGCCACCATCAATTCCCTTGCGGCAGTGGACTGCGGGGCGGTGCAGGTGCAGGGGACAATTAACGGAATTGGAGAACGCTGCGGCAACGCCGATTTGATTGCCGTCGCAGCGAACCTGGCGCTGAAAAAGCAGGGATACACCATTCTTGAGCATGGCTCAGGTTTGGGGCACCTCACCGATTTGTCACGCTACGTGTATGAGTTGGCGAACATGAACTTCCGTTCGAATCAGGCATTTGTGGGACGCAGTGCCTTCGCGCACAAGGGTGGAATGCACGTGCATGCTGTGAATCGCATTGCCCACAGCTACGAGCACATCAATCCCGAACTTGTCGGCAACGAACGGCGCGTGCTGGTCAGTGAACTTTCGGGGCGCTCCAACATTGTGGCGAAAACGACCAAGTACAAGCTGGATCACGACAGCGACCTGATGGCGAGCATTCTGGCGAAGGTTCAGGAACTGGAGAGCGAAGGCTACCAGTTCGAGGCGGCTGAAGCGTCGTTCGATTTGCTCGTCAAGAAACTTGCTGGCTCATACGAACCGAAGTTTCAGCGTCTGCATTATCGAGTGAATGTGGACACCGACAGTGACATGTCGACTCCCCCCATCACGGAAGCGACGGTCAAATTGAAAATCAATGGGGACGGACCTGTCCGCCATGAGGTGGGTGAAGGTGATGGTCCCATCAACGCGCTGGACAATGCCCTGCGGAAAGCACTCGCTCCAACCTATCCGAACCTCAGTGGTATGCATCTTGTGGATTACAAGGTGCGTGTCATCAACTCGACAGAGGGAACGGCGGCCAAGGTGCGCGTGGTGATTGAGTGTGCCGACGAACAGAAGGTGTGGAGTACTGTGGGGGTCAGCGAGAACGTCATTGAGGCGAGCTGGTTGGCACTCGTGGATGCCATCGAGTTCAAGCTGTTTAAAGATGAAGGCGAGGTCGAGTAGATCTCCTCGACCTCGTCGTTCCAGTAGCCCATCCCCACCAGCCGAGCCGTCTGGTTATAGAAATGGCTGGGGGCGTGGGCGCTCGCCCGGTGTAACCCTCCGAGGATTACCCCGGCCACACCCCCAGCCATCAAGACACTCGCGAGTCTAATTGACTCGGGACTACTCATAAGCAACGAGCGTGCCAGAGGTTGTTTCTGGGGCGGCAGTGTTCGCATAACTCCATTGACGACAGGAGTTATGCAATTTGGGTTTCTGCCGAGATTTCGTGGGCTATTTGTCTAGCCCGGTAAGTCAGCAGGCACTGCGTAGAATGTTCGCACAAATTCAAGCAACTTCTCGACGCGAACACCGGCTAAAGACCGGTCATTTCACCAACAAGAACGGTCCAGCGGTTTTCGTCCCCCTGCTCGGCAGCTTCGAGCAAGCCACGCATCCAAGTCGCCTGCTGAGAGCTGCAGGGGATGACTTCATCTGCTGGCGGCAAGTCGGGGACCAAGCGTGAAACGATTCTATTGAAAAGCGGTTCGAGGCCTGCATGTTTCAGTGCCGAAATGTGGACCGAGTCATTTGCGGGAGCGACTTCTGCCTGCTGCGGCTGGACGTCACATTTGTTCCAGACGTCAATTCGCGGTACTTGCGCAGCGCTCACCTCCGCAGGTAAGTCGCTTGGCCCTTGAGTGATGTCGTGGAGGACGAGCAGCAGGTCGGCCTGGGCCAGCGTTTGTTTTCCCTGTTCGATTCCGGCCTGTTCGAGTTCGTCGGTTGTGCTGCGAAGTCCGGCGGTGTCGACGAAACGCATGGGCCATCCTTCAATGGCCGTTTCTGCGGTCAGAACATCCCGGGTTGTGCCCGGCTGATCGAACACAATGGCCCGGTTGTATCCCACCAGGGCATTGAGCAGTGTCGATTTCCCCACGTTCGGTGGGCCGCAAAGCACAATCATCCAGGGCTCCGTTAGATGTCGACCGAATGTTTCCCATTGCAATGATTCACGCAGGGGAGCAATTCGTTCGCCAATGGGCAACTTGCTTATTTGCTCCAGAAACTGCGGAAACCGCTCCTGCTGCGCCAGCAGGATTCTTGCTGTACGCGACGTCTGGGATTTTGCGAGGACGAGTGCGGCATCTGCCACAATCGGGCCCGCGGTCGCTGACAAGAATTCTTTGGCCGATACCTGCAGTACTCCAGAACGCTGCAGTGCCTCGGCAATCAAACGCTGCACTGCAGGACCGCCGTGGCAATGGATTTCGGCTCGATTTTCTGTGGTCCGGCAGTAAACGGCTTCTTCGTGCGCGGAGCTGTCGGTTAAATTGATCAGGCCGAAGCAAATGCGGTTCAGATGCTGTTCGGCAGCAAGGCGACCGTTTTTGGCTGTGAAAACTCCATCAATCAGGCTCACGTTTCCGTGGATCGCAAATGTCGCCACTCCACCCCGGCCACGGCCGGTGAGAATGGCGAACACGCACTCAGGGCCAGCGGTCATGGCTTTTCTTCGATTCCACAAGCACAAACCATGGCGCCACAGCCGGGGCAGCCTTTGCCGTATTTGGCAGCCACTGCGGCACCCAAATCGATGTCGGCGACGTTCGCAATGGTGGCCAGCCAGGCAAGGACATCAGCAAACTCTTTCGCCTGCTCTTCCTTGGTTCCCTCGCGGAGCGCCGCTGCCAGCTCTCCGACTTCCTCCATCAGCCACATGAACGTGCCATCGACGCCCCGTGCTTCATCCTTGCTGGAGTACATGGTGCGAATGAGGGCTTGCAGTTCGCTGAGTGTCATTGAGGGCTTGTCTGACATTGTCCCGTCTTTCCTGATTCATCGCTATTTGGATTGAAGCGGCCTGTTGTACGCCTTGTAGGGTGTGTGCAGCAAGTCGCAGCATTATGGTGGGTTACGTCCGCCAATACGTCGTCACCAAAATGTCACGCTGTTTTTCGCATTGAACGACTTGCGTAACGCACCATCTTTTTTGACGCGGACTCCACCCACCCTACAAATAATCCTGGTTCGTCGTTGTGCCAATCGAAATCTGTTTGCAGGAAGACCGAGAGCCCCGTCAACAGGGAACGGGGCTCTCGGGCAAATTGTCTGACGACAAGGCGTAACGTAATGCTGGGACGTGTCCCAGCCTACGACTTAGATCTGATCCAGCGCCTGTTTGAGGTCGGCGATGATGTCTTCCTTGTCCTCGGTGCCAATCGAGAGACGCACGAGGTCGGGCGAGACACCGGTGCTGAGCTGCTCTTCGGTGGTCAACTGCTGGTGCGTGGTGCTCGAAGGGTGAATGATGAGCGACTTGCTGTCACCGACGTTCGCGAGGTGCGAGAACAGCTTCATATTGTTAATGAGCTTCGCACCGCTTTCACGCTGCTGACCCGGTGTGTCGCCAGCGATACCGAAGCCGAAAATCGCACCACAGCCTTTGGGCATGTACTTCTTCGCCAGCGAGTGGCAGGCGTGCGATTCGAGTCCGGCGTAACCAACCCACGAAACCTTCGGGTGGCTTTCGAGGAACTCGGCAACGGCTTGTGCGTTTTCGCAGTGACGTGGCATCCGAAGGTGGAGAGTTTCCAGTCCCTGGATGAGTTGGAATGCGTTGAACGGGCTGAGGGCTGGTCCCAAGTCACGCAGCAACTGAGTCCGCACCTTCAAAATGTAGGCGAGGTTCATGCCGCCAAACGTTTCGTAGAACTTCATTCCGTGGTAGGAAGGATCGGGCTCGGTGAGTTCGGGGAACTTGCCGTTATCCCAAGGGAAATCACCCTTCTCGATAATTACACCGCCAATCGAGGTGCCGTGACCACCAATGAACTTGGTGCAGGAGTGAATGACCACGTCTGCACCATGATCAAATGGACGGAACAGGTAGGGCGAGGCGAGGGTGTTGTCCACGATCAGCGGAATGCCCGCCTCTTTGGCGATGGCACCGATTGCTTCGAAGTCAGGAATATCGCAACGTGGGTTACCGATCGACTCCAAGTAGAGGCAACGAGTGTTTTCGTCGATGGCCTTGCGGTAGTTCTCCGGATCGGACTGATCGGCGAATTTGCAGTCGATGCCCATCTTGGGGAACGTGTAGTGGAACAGGTTGTACGTTCCGCCGTACAGGCTGCTCGACGACACAATGTTGTGTCCGCTTTGGGCGATGTTGAGAATCGCGAGCGACTCAGCGGCCTGGCCGGAAGCCACGGCCAATGCTCCACTTCCGCCTTCGAGCATGGCCAGACGCTGTTCGAGCACATCGCAGGTCGGGTTCATGATTCGGCTGTAAATGTTGCCGAATTCCTGAAGGCCGAACAAACGCCCGGCGTGGTCAGCGTCGTTAAAGACGAACGAGGTGGTCTGATAAATCGGAACGGCACGGGCGTTCGAAGCGGAATCGGGAGTGTGTCCACCGTGCAGGCAAATTGTATCTGGGCGCATGTTAATCCACCGGTCGAGAAAGACGGGATGAGCTGTCAATTCCGCGAATCGTAGTGGGAGCGGTCTCGAATCTCAAACCGTCCGGTCGGCGGTGGCGAAGCAAGCCGAGTTTGCGGGTTGTGCTGGTCGTAGTAGTACAGTGGCCTCGTGAACGACCACCTTACTTACGTTCCAGCCGTTTGCCCTGTTGATAAAGTGCTTCCATTTCTTCCAGCGAAGCCTCCCGAATTGTCTTTCCCTGTTCACGCAGCCCCCGCTCGATGTACTGGAAGCGATTCGAGAATTTGCGATTCGCTCGCCGCAACGCTTCTTCGGGGTTCACATTCCAGCGGCGGGCAATGTTAGCGACGACGAACAATACGTCGCCCAACTCCCCCTCAATGCGGTGCTGACGTTCTTTGTCGTCCACTGGTTCGTCGGGAACGGGGGCCATGTCGACCGCGGCGGGAATGTCAGGCACATCCCCCTCGGGATACAGCTCTTCCTGAAGTTCGCCGATTTCTTCGCGGAGTTTGTCGAACAGCATGGCCCGGTGCGGAAAATCGTAGCCGACGTTCGCCGCCCGTTTGGTCAGCCGCGCAGCACGAGCGAGTGAGGGTAGGTCAGCCGGAATTCCATCGAGGGCCGACTCGCGCTCCTGCTTCTCCTTCGACTTCGCGGCTTCCCAGTGTGTCCGAACTTCGTCGGCAGATTCGACGACGACATCACCAAAGACGTGGGGATGCCGCTGGATCATTTTCGTCGTCAGTCCTTCGATGACCTGCACAATGTTGAATCGCCCCTCGTCGGCTCCAATTTGAGCATCCAGCACCACTTGCAGCAGGACGTCTCCCAGTTCTTCAACAATGGCTGCGTCGTCTCCGGAGTCAATCGCCTCCAGAAGTTCGTAAGTCTCTTCGAGCGTGTACGGCTTAATCGTTGCCAGCGTTTGTTTGCGATCCCAGGGACAACCCTCGGGTGAACGCAATTTGGCCACGACATCGCACAGTTTGCGGAACGAGGATTCCAGTTGGTCGGCGGGTGGAGGCGTTCCGGGAGCGGGCTGATTCATTGGTTCAGACTAGAGACGTGAACTGGCCGATCCGCGGGTGTAGGCGGTGCCTTCGGTCGATTTCAGGACGAATGTGATGTAGCTCGTCAGACGCTGGTCGGCGTCCGGAAAGAATGACCTGATTTCCATCGCGAATGACGAGGGCGATGAAGTTTTGCTGAGCTGCTCACAATACTCGATGAGCAACTCGCGTCCGCCGGGTGCATCGTGCAGGAGATAGTGCACCCAGGCCCATGCTTCCTGATAGTCGGCCCGCTGCATTTGCGAGACATCTTCCAGCTTTTCGAGGCGGGCCAAATCAGGCTTCCAGCCATTGCTGACAGCCAGGGCGAGGCGCTGCGCGTGTTGGTCGTGAATGCGTTCGGGGCCCTGCGGCGTGGTTTCAAAATACTCGGCGAGACCTTCATCCAGCCACAGCGGAACCGTTCGGAGTGAGGCGTGCAGCACGCCGTGTGTGTATTCGTGTCGGAGGTCTTCTTCGATGTTGTCACCCCAGAATGCATAGACCGTGAGTTCGGTTGGCGAACCAACGAAGAACGCGCGTCGGGGAGGCAAATTCGGAAACGCACTCCGCATGTAGGCCGCGTAACTTCGTTCGTCGCTGAACAAATGCACGACGACTGGACGTGAGGACTTGGGGAGATGCAGCGTCGATTCAATTTCACTTCGCAGGTCGCTCAACTCGGCGAGCAGAGGATCTTCCTTCGATATCTCAAAGTCCGAACGGACTACCAAATGTTCGAGCTTGAGTTCGTGCCGCTCGGGCAGATTCGCCGTCTTGGAACTGTTTTGCGGCACACGGCATGCGGACAGCATCAGGCAGGCTATGAAACAAAAGCACAAACGCCAGAGGGCGCGAAAGCGAATTCCGGCGTCAGGCGTTTGGAGCAACATAGATTGATTCGGAACTGAAGGCAGCGGAGGGGCGTAGATGCTTTGGGGATTACATCAGCGAAACGGCCTCAGGATGTGGTCATGGCGTTGCCGGGCAGGAACACCGGCTCGATGCCTTCTTCCTGGAAAATGTTGGCGAGGTGCAAATGGCATGTGAACAGCAGGACTTGCTGACCGTCCGTCGCGACGTCGAGCAATGTTTCGACGGCCGCTTCGGTTCGAGTCTGGTCGAAGTTGACAGTGACATCATCAAGGACGAGCGGTAGGTGAACGCCTTGATCCGCGAGTCCTTCAATCATGGCGAGTCGAATGGCGAGGAACACCTGCTCCCGCGTTCCACTGCTCAACTGCTCGACCTTGAGGGACTGGTTCTGGTCATCATCAATGATGAGGGTCTTTTCTCCCAGGCGAGTCCAGACTTTGCGGTACCGACCGCAGGTCAATTGTCGCAGGTACTGTGACGCCTTTTGCAGTGTGTCGGGCTGTCGTGTCTTTTCGATGCGATCTCGCAGCATTCCGACGACGTCGTCGGCCATACGGGATGAGCACCACTGGCTTGTGGCTTCTTTGAGGGCGGCGAACAACTGGGCGCGATCAAATCTCAATGCCGTCAGTTGCCGATTGTCTTCTACCGCCCGCAGTTCGCGACGGAGTGTACCCAATTCCTCGTGTGCATTGCGGCTTAGGGCATCGAGCGATTCCAGTCGCTGGTTCGTGCGGGAGATGTCCTGTCGATTCGACTCAGCATCAAAGGCTGCGAAGTGGTCGTCCGCAATGGCGAGGTTTGGCTCGGTGCTCGCGAGCCGGTGCAGTTCGTCACGAATTTCGTGGGCCTGGCGCTCCAGCGCGGAACGCTGTTCCAGTGTTTGCAGACGGTCGGTAATTTCGTCACGTCCAGTGACCCCCAGTCGGGTCAACAACGCGGCACGCTGCGTTTGTAACCGAGCAAGGCGTTCGCCGTGCTTGTTCGATTCGACGTGCTTCAGCTTCGCCTGCTTTCGCAGTGTGGCACGCTGGCGACGGCGTTCCGCGATTTTCTGGACCTCGGCATTCCAGTCAGCGAGGATTTTGTAAGGATCAAAGACTCGATAGTCGGCACCGTGCAGAGCCCGACCGAGCGATTCCACGTCGCGGCGGAATTCTGCCAGATCTTCCGCGTCACGGTCGACGTGATTGGCCCCCAACTGACGCTGCTGCCAGACGGTCTTCGCTTCAGCGACCTGAATAAACGTGTTGATGGCGGGGTCGATTTTCAACGTTTCTTCGAGGCCCGATTTGCGCAGGAACTCATTCCAGTCGCGTCGGCGCCGGCTTACGTCGCGCTGCACGTTCTGCAGTCGCTGTCGCATTACGGACATCGATTGACGCATGCGGTCGACTTGCGCCGCCTGCTCTTCGATTTCTTCCAGCCCGGACAAATGCCGGTTCAACTCTTCAATGGCATCTTCCGGAGACTTCGCGGTTGACGATGATCCGGGGATGGGCGAACGGAGGACATCACGCCGGGCCAGGCGTCCGATTTCCTCATCGATTTGGGCCAGTTCGTTCTGCAGGCTTTGCTGGTGCGTCCCCGAACCGACAATCCGGAATTCTTGTGAGGAGAAGTGCTGCACCATGGTGTGCTTCAGCGCCAGTGCCGAAATTCCCATCAGGCCGTAAATGATTCCGATGAGTAAAGCGGTCCATTCTCCTGACACAATATCCGTGTAACCCTGAGCGACAGAGTACAGGCCGCAGCCCATCAGCAGTACGCCGCCTACGGCGAAGAACCACAGGACGAGTGAGAAGAATGGCGGCAATTCATGGCCGACAATTCGCTGGGCCTGCGGAGCCGATAACAGGCTCATGGCATGTTCTAGCTGCTCGCGGCGTTGCTTGAGTGCGATGAGCTGACGCAGCTCACGGAGCCGCACGTCACATTTTTCACGATACTCCTCCAGAGAGGATGATCCCAGAGACTTCCGCAGTGCCTCCAGTTCGACCTGTCGCCTCTTGAGGAGTGAGGCACGCTTCTTGTAGCGTTTCACCATGCGAATGCGACTACGGATAGCGGAACGATACGACTGTGCGAGCCCCAGCAGTTCGCGCAGTTTGTCGCTCGACGCGTTGGCCCGTTTGATTTGATCCAGCGACCAGCTGCCGGGAATTTGACGCAACAGAGTGTCGACTTCGGGCACGTCAATGTGTTCGACGACGCGCGAACCTTCGCTGAGTCGCTGTTCGAGTTGCCGCATTTTCACAGAGCGCTCATGCAAACTCTGGATTTTGCAGGCATGTTCTTCGATTTGCGGCTGCGTCTTGATTTCCGCAGCTTCTTTTTTCAGACGTCGAATGTCATCTGCGAGTCGGCGACGGACGCCGTTGACTTCCTCGATTTCGAGTTCCAGTTCGTCGAAGCGGTCGAGAACCTCGGGCGGAATATCGAAAGTTGGAAGTTGGTCGAGTTGGCGACGCAAATCCCGCTCGCGTTTCCAGGGCGTCCAGGCGCGCTGGAGAAACTCATACCCTCGCAAGTTCTGCTTCAGATTTTCCTGTTCGCGTCGGTAGTCGTCAATTTTCTCCTCGAGCAGTCGTTGTTTGCCACGAATATCAGCATGTTGCTGCGAGGGAGCCGTGATGTTTTCAATTTCCCGTTCGACCTTCTGCAATTCGCGGATGAGATCGAAAATCTCCCCACTGTTCGGGGCCGATGCAATCAAACGCTCCTGCTCGGCAGACAGAGCGGACTGTGCTCCGAGAATTCGCTTTCCATCGGGACCAAGTGAAAGTGCGTAAATGTGTTGAGCGACTTCTTCGCCGTTGAGCGTGGCGAGCTGTTGCAATTCGTGCAGACCAATGGCGAAAACATTTTGAAACAAGCTTTCACTGGCCCCGCCACGAATGCTCTCCAGCAGGGGATGCGAGTCGGACGCCTGTTGGCCATTCAATTCCAGTTTGCCGCGCGTGCCGGGTGCGGAAATTCGACGAAGTTGAACCGTTTGCCCTTTGTGCTCCAGGCGCAATGTTCCTGCGCATTCCAGGCGTTGTGGATTGGGCCCCGGCGTCCATTGGTCACGGTCCTGATAGCCGTACAGGACGCCACGGATGAATCGCATGAGCGTGGATTTGCCCGCTTCGTTCGGACCGTAAAAGACGGACACCCCCTCAGAATTGAGCGGGAGTGTGACGTCCTTCCAGACACCGAATCGATCGATTTCGAGTTCTTGAATTCTCATCGTGGACGACGTTTTGAAGGAGGGGTTTGCAAACGTAGTTGAACTAGACGAGCCACTTCATACCGATTTTTCGAGCTTGCGAAACAACGCGTTCATTCGCGGTCGTTTCGACAACCTCACTCAGGATGTGGGCCGCCGAGCGGTCCTCTCCTGCAGATTGAATCAATTCCTGTTGGACCCGACTCAGCAGTTGATTCGATTGCTCATCCAGAATTTCTAAAAAGGTGTGCCCCAGCGTTTCTTCTGAAGCGGAAATCAAGTGGTCCCACAGTGGTTCGCGGGAAAGCTGATGGATCCGCAGCAGCGAATGATGCTCAGCAACTTCCGCTTCAATGAGTTGCCACAAGTCGCGGCAATTCTTCGGGTCGGAGAGTGAGTCGAGAACTTCGCTGTTGCCGCGAAGTTTCCAGCGGACAATCCACATTTTGTCGTCACTGTCCGGTTCGCGCTCCAGTAGTGCGAGTGACATCCGTTCGACGAGGTCATCCCATGATTCGTCTGGCTCGACATCAAGGCCAATGTTTTCCCAGCGAACGGGAGCGACGGTGCTGGGAGCAATACTCACTTGGCCGCTGGGCAAGACGTCGACAATGCTCACGCCGCATGGGCCACTGATATGACGCGTCAATGACTGAACTACGCCCGGGTCATGTGCCTGGCCGCCTGCGTAGCGGTGTGTCCGCCGCTCGCCAGCTCCGAGTGCGATGTAATCCATGCCCGCTGCCATCGCGGCTTTGACGAGCGTGGCCGCAGCACGCGAAATGTCGGGTCGAGAAATCGGTTCGGGATCTGAGCCACTCCAGAGAATGGGTGTACCTGAGGGGACGAGACCAACATGAAACGGTGCCGAAACGTCGCTGAAAGTCGCTGGGCCATTCGGCCCCCAGTCGGCTTCGTCTGACTGAGGCGTGGCGACGACGCGAACCGACGCAATTGTTCGTCCTTCACGACGCACGAGGACGGGTTCGTCACGTTCATCACAGAGAATGGTGACGTTTTCTGGCAGGGAAATGTCGTGATCCCACGCTTCAATGGGATCGGTCTTGCCTGGAACGATAAAGACTTCTACACCGCTGCGGTCGAGTTTTTCCAAGCCACGCTGCAGTGCCACTCTGGCCCGGAGGCTGCGGGTTTCTTCGTCGAAGGTATTCCCTGTAAGCAGGAGAAAGGCCGCCCGCGCTTCGATGGCAATGTCGACAATGCGATCCCAGGCAATGAGTGTGGCTTCTTCAGCAACCTGCCGTGTGGCTCCGGTGAGGCCGAGACCGACCCCGGCCAACGGCTCATCAAGCCGTAAGTTGGCAGCGTGCACAAAGCGAAATGGAACCAGCGACATCTCGGAGTCCTTTCCCGATCGCCAACATGAACTCTTCCCTCTTCCATCAGCAGAATCTGCCGAATGGAGGCTCAGTTTGGCGAAAATGTAACGGCTTGCGTCGTTTAGGAAAAGTCCGATTCAGGCATTGCGGTTGACATCCTCTTCTGACAATGGGCCGCGAACCGCTCGCAAGTTCTGCTCGAGATATTGGAGTGAACGGTCCAAAGTGCCCTTCAAAGGTGAGAGGCGGGGAACACATCCGCGTGCCCGACGGCAAATTGCTGGCAAAAACTGGCCAAAACCGTGGATTTTCTGCGGAAAACGTGGTTCAACGGAATTGACAACTTCCCGGCACACGACTCTACTTAGCCCAGCAAGTCAAGGAGAGGACAATTCGTTAAGTCACTTTCCACACACGTTACCGCCATTTTTGAAAAGGAGCGACAATGGCGAAAAAAGCCGCCGCTGCAAAGAAGAAGCCAATGAGCAAAACTGAGTTGCTCAATGCACTCGTCGAGAAAACCGGTCAAGGCAAAAAGGAAGTGTCCGCTTTGCTCGAAAGCCTCGAAGGTCTGATTTCGGATGCCCTCAGCAAGAAGGGTGCTGGTGCTTTCGTTCTGCCAGGCCTGCTGAAAATCGTGGTTGCCGAAAAGAAGGCACAGCCTGCACGCCAGGGTATTAACCCACGTACCGGCGAGACGATCCAAATTGCGGCCAAGCCAGCCTCGAAGGTTGTGCGCGTCCGTGCTTTGAAGAAGCTCAAAGAAATGATCTAAGGCGAATTCAACAGGCTGGTTACAGCCGACGGATTCCTCAATGCCTTCCGGTTTCGGCCGGGAGGCATTTTTCGTTTGAAAGCGGAGAAATCGACAGTTCTCGTGGACGCCGATGGCACCGATGTGTTGAGATGGTTGAATGTGGCTTCGCCACGGTTGAGATGGTTGAGAGCTGCCGAGTGCAGTTCACGAGCCAATGCAGTGAGACTGGCGTGCATTCCCGTACGGTTACTTCTGCAGGAAACTCTCTACCGTCATTTCGCCGTCCGGTGCGACAGTGACTGTAATTGCTCCCGCTTCGGCGGTCGTGAGCAGTTCCGATTCTCCCACCACGTCTCGCAGGCGATTCCGGACCGCTGCGTCATTTGTGCTGACGACTACAAGTTCCGCCTGTGCCCAGTCGTAGAATGCCGGAGGGTTTGACGCTTTTGATCCATGATGCGGAGCAAGAACCACGTCAAACTGCCCGGACGCAGATTCGATGAGTGCTGACTGACCGGCATCTTCGATGTCGCCGGTCAGCAGCAGGCGGCGACCGCCGTATTCCACAGCCAGCACCACGCTGTTGGCGTTGTCGTCCTCATCTTCCCATACGAGAGGTGGATGGAGTGCTCGAATGTGGCAATTCGTTTCTCCGATTCCTGTCCTTTGGAGTTCGTCACCTGAATGAATAAAGCGAATGGGAACATCCGCTGCGGTGGTGGCATCGAAAAACTCGGCCACGGAACGTTGGTCGAGATCGACAAAGGTAGGAGATAAGAACACCGTGCCGACAGAAATGTGTTCCAGCAGGTACGGCACGCCATTGAAGTGGTCGACGTCGGCATGGGAAATGACAACGGCGTGGACTCGTGAAATGCCCCGCGACCAAAGGACGTTTTCAATTTGCCGCGTGGCATTGCGTCCCAGGCCAAATGTGCCGCCATCACTGAGAATGGTGGAACCGTCGGGCAGTTCGAGGAGCACAGCGTTCCCGTGGCCGACCGAAATGAATGTGCAGCGGAGGTTGTCGCGTCGCGCGGGCCACAGGGCGAGCGACAGTCCCAGTGCGCACCAGAGCGTCAGTCCGCGCCATCCCCAACGAGAAGCGCTTTTGCGTCGCCAGGGATTCCACCACATTGTCAGGCACACGTAGAAGCCCACAAGCCACCAGAGTGGAACGCCCGGGACATACATATGCCCGCCCGGCAGTTGCCCGCACCATTTGACGCTGCCGTACAGCAAATTCAGTGACCAGTTAAACGAACTGGCCATCCAGGGAACTGTGGCGGGAAGCAAGAGGCAACAGACCACAAATAGAAACCCGAGAACAAGCGTCAGGGCCGTAAGTGGCAGCAGGATAAGGTTGCCCAGGAGTCCCACGGGCGTAATTAAATGAAACCGGGACATCGTCACCGGGGCCGTAGCGACCAGAATGGCCAGCGTGATGACGAACATCATCAGCATGCGTTGGCCCCAGTCGCGGGCGAGTGCGAACAGGAAGGACTCCTCTTGCGGAAGTTCTGCTGACATCGCCCCTGTGGACAGACGCATGAACCATGGCGAGACAACCAGAATGGCCCACACCGCCAGAAAGGAGAGTTGAGCCCCAATGTCGAATAGGTCGGTGGGCCGGTACAGGACGAGGATTAATGCGGTAGCGGCCAACGCATTCAGGCCATCAAGCCTCCGATGCGCGAATTGTGCAGAAAGCGACATGACCACCAGCAACACGGCACGCAGGATGGGCGGACGCGCATTGGTGACGAATGCATATCCGACCGCCAGACCAATCAAGAGAAGAGTCGTTGATGCGACGGAAATATTGAGCCAGCGACACACCAGAAAGAACGCACCCAACAAAATGCCGACATGCAATCCCGAAATCGCCAGGAGGTGCATCGCCCCGGTCTCTGCAAACTGGGTGCGAAGTTCATGGTCGATGCGTGTGCGGTCACCAAACAGAAGAGATGACGCAATGGGTTGGACCTCGAGCGACAAGTGCCGTGTCATCGCCTGGTCACACTGACGGCGCAGTCCGTTACGCCAGTTGATGATGGACCACCTGAATCCGTGATGCGGACGAACAATCTTAATTGCCAAAGGATGATTGACCATGACGACGGCATCCAACCCCTGAGCTCGCAGGTAGTCACGATAGTCGATATCGCCTGGATTTTGCGGCGGTTGCGGTAGCGAGATCACGCCCGTTAAGTCGAGTTCATCACCAGCTTGAACACCCAGAAGATGGCCGCTCACGCTGAGTCGCACATTGCCGGAGATGTCGTGCCAAGTCCCTTTGTCGTTCACCCGCAGGCAGCGGACGGGGACGACCGTCTGGTCGAGTTGCATCCAGTCTGGAATCGTTGCTGAATGTTCGGCGGGACGAATTTCCGGCTCGGCGAGTGCCTGTCCGCGCAATCGAATGAGTGCTGGCTCATGGTGAGCGAGCGTTGAGATATTGTCCGACTGCCGCACCGACCAGAAAAGATGATGGCGAGCTGCTCCCACGGCGACGAGCAGGAGACAAAGTGCCGCTGATCGAGTCCGTTGTGTGGATGACCCGGTGAATAGCAAAACGGGCAGACAGCACGCTGCGAGAGACAACCAAATGGTGATGCCCACATCGCAGTAACGATCCAGCACCATTCCCGCAGCGACCACAATGAAAGCCAACAGGGCAGGACGGCGTGGTTGAAGTCCACTTCGCTCGACTGCGTCGCCCCCGTCGGTCTGTTCCATTTCTTAGCCCTCAAGTTGTTCTGTTCCGTTCAACTATGAAGAGCCGAGGCAAGAATGTCGAGCAGTGGCTGGGAAGAATCCAGAAACTCGAGCCGGATCTCAACCGCCAGCAACGGGACTCCATTTAAGTCCGGCTGGTTGATTTTGACGAGGTCTTTGAGTGTGGTCAGCCAGACCGATGGCGTCTCTGCTGCGGCTGACAGTTCGTCGAGGTCACCCCGGGAGTAGTGAAAATGATCTGGGAATGCGCTGAGGGGGACTTCGTTACCAACGAGGGAGGACAGAGTCTTCTGAAACCCGATTGGGTTTCCAATGCCGCAAAAGGCGTGCGGATGGCTCCAGTCAATTTGTGCATCGCCGACCGAGTAGTTTTCACCTTGTGAGTTGGAGAATCCCGTAGACGTAAATTGCGTTCGCAAAATGGGAACGCTGGTGTACGTTTTTGCTTGTGCAATGATTTGGGTGATGGCTGCTTCGTCCACCTGATCACACCTCGTCAAGAGTATGGCACTGGCACGTCGCAGTCCCGAAAGTGATTCCCGAAGCAGGCCGCGCGGCAGCAAATGCCCGAACCCCCAGGGATTTGATGCGTCTATCAGTACGAGGTCGACGTCTCGGTGCAGTTGTCGGTGTTGGAATCCATCATCGAGAACCGCGACATTTACGTCGTGCTCCTGGAGGAGTTTTTGTCCTCCGGCAAATCGGCTTCGATTCTGGATGTGTGGAATGTCGGGGCACAATAGTTCGAGAACGCGTTTCTCGTCGTTGCCGGCTGGATCGAGGGACTTGTAGCCGCGCGAGAGTAAACCTGGTCGGTAACCCAACGAAGTCAGCTGATGCGTTAACCAGGCAACCACGGGAGTTTTCCCGGTACCTCCTGTGGTGACATTTCCAACGGAAATGACCGGGACATTCAGTTCAGCAGTCTTCAGGAGTTTTCTGTCAAACAGTCTATTACGTAGTGAAATGGCCGCGCCGTACAGCGGTGCAGCCAGCGACAGTCCGGCACGCATGAGCGCCGCCGAGACATCGCGTCGGTGACCTGAAAGGATCTGATGTATCTGGTCGTGTGTCACGCCGAAATTCTTTGGCGAAGTTTTGTGGATTTCCGGACCGTGAAAGATTTACGAGCAAGCGCAGACCGCCTATATTGCTTACCGTGACGATTGTCGGCGATGTAGGGATTTTCGCACAAGATTCGATTCTGTGCAGCCGATCATAACATCACAACTCAACTGGTACCGTAGCCAAGTGGCCTAAGGCGATGGATTGCAAATCCATTATTTCGTGGGTTCAAATCCCACCGGTACCTCTTCTGCCGCCACAAGTTCACCTGAACCTGTGGCGGCTTTTTCATGCGCGCCTGCCTGAGAGAAGCGGTTAGGTGGAAGCTGTAAGCCAATTATCTATAGGGGCTTGCGGCTTTTGTTGTTGCTGGGCTGGGGTGATCTGCCACCAACACGGGCAAGACTTCTCAGTCGCGGCATCCGTTTGCTGGGCTGGCGGCCAAATTCCCGGAATTCAGTTGAGGTCCCGTTTCCAAGTCGGGTAGAATCCGGTTGTAGTGAATTTGGCGACAATGAGAGTTTAAGGAGCTTTGCGACAGTTCTACGGGGATGGCCCATGTCGTCAGGGGGTGTTCCCGGCCAACTCAACGGAGGACGTGATGAAAAGATATTTACTGGCGATCGCAGCGTTGTTTGTGTTCGGCGTCTGTTTTACCGGGACGGCTGACGCCGGTCGGATTTGCGGTAGCGGGTGGCGGAGGTGTGCCCCGATTTATCGCACGTACCGCTGTGCTCCGGTTTACCGGGGTTGGGGTGTCCGCAATTGTGGCTATCGGTACTCGACGTGCGGCTACCGCACCTGTAACTACTCTGCCTGCTCGACTTGCAATACCTGTGCAACGACGAGTTGCAACAGTGGCTGCACCACATCGACTTGTGGAACGTGCTCCGGCACCGTTGTGTACAGCGGAACATGCGCACCGTACGTCAATACGTACAGTTACCGCTCATGTGGGTATCGGTATGGCTACTCGTATGCGGCTCCAGTCTATTACTCAAGGGCGTACGTGTATCCCAGCTGTTCATCCTCATACTCGTATTCCTATGGGTATCCCAGCTACTCCTACTACGCAGCTCATCCCGTTGGGTATTGCTACTGACGTAGCCCGTTATCGTCGGACTTGAATTGAACCTCGACCGCTGCTTCAACCTTGGGGCAGCGGTCTTTTTTTGCGCCGCTTGGGTCCGCCCAGTTCAGCCGGCCCGGTGTCAAAGCGATGAAAAGTTGCTGAACGGGCAGAGAAATTGGCTGTAAATCAGTTTCTCGTGCGAACGATGCCAAAGAAGCCTTCGATTTCCGTTGAGGAGTCCTCAATGCTGGCCACATCTCTGCTTGTTATTGCACTGAGTACGAGTCCAGTGCTGGAAACCCCGCAGGATCCAGCCGAATCTGCGGCGTCTCATCTCCCCACCGGAACGCTATTGTTCAGCCAGGGAGATTGCCTGGCGGTGAAAGTCTTTTCTGCCAGCAGCTACACACACGTGGCGATGGTTTGCCGGACTGGTGAGGAAGTGATGGTTTACGACGCCAATCCCGGCACTGGAGTGCGTTGCCAGCCGCTGGAGGCCTACCTCAAGTGTATTGCCCCTGATGAAATTCAGGTCATGGTGCCGCAACGTGACATGTCCGACAAAGAACTGGAAAAGCTCAGGTCCTTTCTCGACAGCAAACTCGGCACGCCTTACGCCGTACTGCATCACACCACAGGGCAGCGGGCGGAGGGTGTGCATTGCTCCGAATACCTCACCGACGCCCTCTGTGAAATTGACTGGCTGGAGGCGAAGTCACCGCCTCGCGTTTCTCCTGGAAGTCTGCTCGACGGAGTCTCAGGCCCAAACATTTACCGGTCGGCTGGACTCATTCAGATTGAGGAAGAACTTCCCTCTCCTCCGCCCGATGCCGGACGTTGTGGCCGGATGTGGTTTGCGACCAAACAGTGTTGTCAGCAGTGCTGCAAAAAGCTCTCCCGCGTGTTCCTTTGTCGCTGAGCGACGAGCATTCGCAAAACAGTTCCGAGATGCTGCGAAATTCCAGGACGACCCGCTATCATGCCGCGAATTCCGTGGTTTGAGGAGCTGTGTTGTGTCTGATGTGTTGCAGAAAATCGTCGCCAAAAAGCGAACCGAGGTCGATGAGCAGAAAGCGACTGTGCCGGTCGTAGAACTGGAAAGTCAGCTCGCCGATGCACCTCCAGTACGCGGTTTTGTGGAGTCGCTGCGGCAGCATCACCCGATGGGGCTCATTGCCGAAGTCAAACGCGCCTCACCCTCGGCGGGTCTGATTCGAGAAGACTTTGATCCCGTCGAAATTGCGAAGACTTATGAAGCCAACGGCGCCGCTTGTATTAGCGTGCTGACCGACGAACCGTTCTTTCAGGGAAAGCTGGAATACCTCGCAGCCGTTCGTGCTCAGGTTGGAATCCCCGTCCTCCGCAAGGATTTCATCATCGACACCTATCAAGTCGTCGAAGCCCGCGCTGCCGGAGCAGACTGCATTCTGCTCATTGCGGAATGCCTCGACGACCACATGCTTAAGACGTTGTTTTCTAAGGCGCATGAACTTGGCATGCAGGTTCTGGTTGAGTTGTATGATCCCGAAAACCTGCCACGTGTCCTCGCTCTAGATCCCGAGTTTCTGGGAATCAACAACCGGAACTTGCGAAACTTTGAGACTCGGATTGAACACACTATGGAGCTGAGAAAATCAGTTCCAAGTGAGAAAGTGCTGGTTGCAGAAAGCGGTATTCACACTCGGGAAGATGTCGAGCGACTTATTGACCACGGAGTCCACGCCATGCTGGTGGGTGAGTCGCTCATGCGCTCCGATGACATTGGTGCAAAAGTCCGCAATTTGCTGGGGACTTAAGCGCGCTAGGCAACGTCGGCTTTTTGTGTTTGCTGATCTTGAATGACCTGGGCCACATTCTGTCGGATGTGTCCGCAAAGTTTCTTCAGGAGGGCGACTTCTTCGCTGGTCAAACCTGCAATCGCCTGTGCCCGCATGGTGTGACAAATGGCCGTCACCCGCTTCCAGACTGCCTCGGCCTTTTCCGTCGGGTGAATGCGTTTGCGCCGACGGTCTTCACTGCAGTTCTTGCGTTCCAAAAGGCCCGCTTTCTGCATGCGGCTGAGCACACCCGCGAGAGTGTTTGGTTCAATCGAAAGGTGTTCCGCCAGTTCCGACTGTGAGCCACATCCCTGAGAGGAGAGACAGGCGAGCACTTCCCATTGGCGCAGCGTGATCCCTTCCTGATTCAGCTGCATTCCCAATGCTTTTCGCATTTCGTGGGAAGTCATGCAAATCCAGTATCCGACGCTGTTCTCCCAGTCGTATTCGAGCATGAATTAAGGTTCTCCGGCCAACACTTCGCTCCTGTATCGAATGCTAGGAGGCCTGACGGACGTAAGCAAGCCCTAAATCGACCGAAGTACTCAATCAGTTCGCAGGAACATTCAGCTTTTGATTCTCTCCAATTTTCACTCGCATTTCGTCGGAGTTTGCTCGTAGTTCGGGGGCATACATGGCGGCCCCTTGCGTTGGCAGGGCACTGAATTCACCAGGCACTTCCGCCCGGAGTCGATAACTGACGCTGTGCTTGCCGCGTGCCAGGGTCCGGAAGAAGAAGGCGACCTTCTCGTCACGGAATTCCACATACGCTCCATGTGCGTCTGCGATGTAACCGCTGCGGACGTTGACCGGTTCGCAGCCGGCGGCTTTAAAATCTTCGAAGACCAGATACTCGTAGTCATTCTTGGAATCGATTTCGAGTTCCACTTCGATGAGATCGCCGCTCTCGACTGCCGAGAGGTTCGGGAGTTCGACGCGGTCATACTTCAGCACCTGTTGATCGATGGCCTGCCCGCGCTGACCACGCACGGTGTCGGTGGCATCTTTTCGCTGGACAAGTTTGAAGAACTTCCGCTGCACGGCAATTTCGAGTCCGGCACTGGTCAGGAAGTCTTCGGTACTGAAGTCGGTCTGATACAGGTTGAAGTAAACGGGAGATGTTTTGCTGCCATCCAGCGAACGTGTCCGGAGTTCGACCTTATGTCGGCCCGAGGCGAGTTCATCGCCCGACAGGACAAACGTGTTATCAAAGGTGAACAGCACTTCAGGCGTAATTTCGACCGACTTCTTCAGTTTGCCGTCGAAGTAAACCTCGACCAGCAAGTTTGGTTGCGATTCCCCACTCGCCACGAAGTACTCCGCCAGAGCTTCAATGCAGTAGGCGGTATCGCGGGTGTTGTGCCAGTACGTGCCGTGCCGCCGGTTGTTGATGAGATACTTGACGAGTCCCGCCGCCTTCGGATTCTGCGGATTCACGCGGGTCAGCAGCTTAAGGTAGAACGCGTTCGCTTCAATTCCGCTGCCGTACCAGTACCAGTTGCCGCCGGGCAAATCGAGGAACGCGGTTTGGTTGGAGTCATCGACGGTGAGGAACTGGTCGATGTTGCGAATGATTTGGTCGCGCTTGTCGGCGTCGCCAATTTCATGCATCGCCAGTCCGACGAGGGCCTGCGAATAGAGTGACAGCGAGAGCCGGTCGCGGAACAGGTACGCCTTCATGCTCTCGTTGAGCTTGTCCGATTCGCAAAGAATCATGAACACGAGGGCGTCGGTATTATCAACACGAGTTTTGTACGGGCGGTTCCGTTTCCGCAGTGCTTCACCTTTCAGCGTGGCACGGAATTCGGCTTCCTTGAGCAGTTCCACCTGCTTTGCCTGGTACGTTTCGAGCCATGCCAGTCCCTTTGGAAGGACGTCCGGCACGAGGGCCACTTTATTCTGTTCAGCCAGTTGCAATCCGTGGACCACGACGGCGGTGGTGTGTGGATAGCTGTGTTCGTTGTAGCCAGAGAACCATCCCCAGCCGCCGTCAGAGTTCTGCATGGCGGTGAGGTCGTTGACCCCCTTCTTGACCATGGCCTGCACTTCGGATTCATCGAAGACAGGATTGTGTTCCCAGTGCTTCCATTGAGCGGCCCGGGTTGCGGGGTCGCCCAACTGTTGAGCGTTGAGATTGGTACGCTTGTCCCGAATGGTTTCCAGGTCGAGGTTCATCGACAGCAGCAGTTGCTGTGTAATGACTGTCGGCAGGAAGCGATTCAGCGTCTGCTCGGTACATCCGTAGGGATAGCTGGTGAGATACGGAAGTGCATCAACCATGGCACCTGCCAGCGAGGGAGAGAAGCGGAGTTCCAGCCGTGATTGTTCCGGACGGCGGTCATCCGGAACCAGAATGGAAATCTCAGACGAGTTCTCACCCCGCTGTACCACACCGCTAAACGACTGCGTTTTCAGGTGTCCATGCACGAGGACGGGGAATGTCATTTGCATGGCATCGGACTCTTCGTCAGTGAGAGCCGACATGGTGACGACCGCTTCTCCTTCAGCAACTGCCTTGCAGCGCCAGTCGACGCGGATTTCACCATCAGACGGGATGCTTACCACCTGTTCGATGTCAACCCCATCCATAAGTTCGAGTGTGCCACCCCCAAATTCTAACCGGACATGGGCGGTCTTCTCGGTGGCCAATCGATTCTGCACGATGGCCGACAGAACCACTTCGTCTTTTTCAACAAAGAACCGTGGTGCCTGCAGGCGAACGAGCAAATCTTTCGCCGTAACAACTTCGCTAGAACCTTCGCCCACCTGCGTGCCAGATCCCATCCCCCAGGTTTTGATTTTCCACCCGGTGAGGTTTTCCGGCATGTCGAAAGAGACTTTCGCAATTCCTCGGCGATTGGTGGTCAGCGTACCGTTCCAGTAGGCGGTGTCGGCGAATTCTTTGCGAACGGTCGGGGTTGCCAGGTTTCCAGAAACGGTGCTCAATCTGGCTTTCGAGAACAGTTGACCTATTCCTGGAACATCTTCCATGACGGGTACGGCATTAGCGGCCATGGGTGCTGCATCGGCCGCGAAACTATCGACCGCCAAACCCTCAGCCATTTCCGTGCGTCCTCGCATTTGCATGGCGTTCCTCCCGCCGTATTTCGCGTTCTCAGCGTAGTCGGAATCTGCCACAATTTGGCCGAAGGCGCCGAGTGGCGACATGGTGAGTTCGCCGTCCTTTACCAGAATTCCGAAGTAGCGCTGCAGGCTGTGCTCGGTTGTGGGATGATGTGAGCGTCGCCACTTCCAGAAGAAGTCCCGGATGTTCGGCGTCAGTGAGCCGTTTGAAATGTAATCGATGGACCGGTCATACACGGCCATTGCCAGCGAGCCGATGAACGGTTCGCCGTTGAAGTCCGTCAGTTTGACACGAACATCGGCTTTTTCACCCGGCTTGTACGATTCCTTGGACGGCAGGATTTCAACGTTGAGGACCCGTTTCTCCGGTGGCACAACGACTTCTTTCATAGCGATGTGCAGTTTTCCATTGGAGACGGTGACCGCCTCAATGAAGAAGTTCGGCATGTCGCTGCGATCCACTGGAACTTTGACCAGCGTACTCTTCCCGGCAATTTGCAGAACCTGTGGTGGCGACTTGCACACACCATTCTCAGGCCGCAGGAACAGCAGCACCGTCGACCCAATGCGGTTCGTATTGATCAGCAGTTCGATTTCTTCACCCGGTGCGTATTCCCGCTTGTCCATGACAAGTTCCAGGTCATTGAACCGGAACTCGGCACCATCGAATCCGTCACCACGAACGACGAACAGGTATCCCCCTTCCACGGTTCGTTGAGCGTCACCCTCGCCGGTGGTCAGTTCATACGCGAGGCGATACTGGCCTCCCGCAGTTGCTTTGAGTTGTTGTTCGGCGCGACCTTTATCGTTGGTTGCCAAATCCCATTCCCGCACCACTTCTTCCTGCGGCAGGCCTTCGTTGTCGTACCGGATTTTGTAGAGCGTCAGCTTCCCGTTGCCGGCCACGCCGGTGCCGTTGGCGGTCAAAGCCGCAATGTGAGCCTCAACAGTGTCGCCGACGCGATAGTGTCCCCGGTTGACCCACACGTTGACCTTGAATGGCTCACGCGTCGCCAGCACTTTGCCACTGCCGACAATAGTGCGGCGTGAGGCGTCTGTGACTTCGGCGGTGACGGTGTACTCGTGGTCCTGGTCGCCGTGGAGGGCTTTCGCGAGGGAGGTGTCGATGTCGAACGTGACAGTTCCATCTTTCCCGATGTCCAAATCCTGCTCCAGCACCAGTTCGGGGGGCTGAGGATTCCAGTGAATCCAATGCGGACGCGGTCCAAAGCAACCCCAGCGATGAAACCCCGGATACCAGCCGTAGTCGCTGGCGAACCACCAATAGCCTTCGCCGTACAACCAGTCCCATGGCATGGGAGCAAACCAACGCGACTCCCGGGAATTCCGTTCGACCTTCAAATGCACGCGGGCATTTTGTACGGGACCGCCAAAGTAGTAGCTCGCCTTCACTTTGGCCTCGATGACCTCACCCAGCTCGGCGGGTTTGTCCGGCATTTCCACTGTGACTTCGAACTCCGGCTTCTTGTATTCCTCGACGAGGAATGAGCCATTCCCGAAGATTTGATTTGCGTGGTTGGTCGAAACGTTGTAGCGACCGAGCTTGACGTCGTCTCCGAGTTCGAGTTCCCCATCGAACCCGCCGTATTCGTCGGCCTTCAGGTTGAATGTTTTGACAACCGTCCCCTCGGGGTCGCTAATTGTGACTGTGAAATCCTTTCCGGCCCAGGGATTGGCACCGTCAGCGGTGTAGTCCGCCGTGCCTGCCCAACACTTGAAGAACAAGGTTTGACTTGGTCGATAGGCGGGGCGGTCGGTTGCGATGAACACCTTTTGCTGTTTGAGCGACTGGCTGCTGTAGTCGCGATACCACACGCCGGAAAAGCCGAGATACGCCAGCTGTCCTCTATTTGTTCGGGCAATGGTCAGCCATTGCAGGTTCCGTTGCTGCTGATCCTGTTTGGTGAAGACCATTCCGTCATTGCTGGAGAACTCTGCAAAGTTTTCGATGACCATGCGGACGTCGCGTTTCGTGTTGGGAACACGTTCCTGTCGCCAGCCGAAGAATTCGACATTCGCTCCGGCGACGGGTTTACCGGTGACTGCATCGGCCACGAAGTACATGGTCTGACCGTTGAGACCTTTTTTCGCGATGACCAAATCGTCCAGCCAGAGAATGATGCGACTTGTGTTGCCATCCTGCATTTTCGCTGTCACCAGGTACGCTCCCGCCTTTTGCAGTGGCGTGGTCACCGTGACGCGGCGATCCAAATGCCCTTCGCGTGGAGAAACATCAAGCGACCACTTCGCAACCTGCTCACCGACGTACTTCTGCTGATTCTCATGAACAATTCGGTAACCCAAATTGTCGATTTGCGTTTCCTGCCACTGCAGTTGCTGGGGACGTGACTTGAGGTAGTTTTTCACGTCATTCAGCAGTGTTTCGATTTTGAGAGCATGCGCCTCGAACTCCACATGGCTACCGTTACGGAACTTGTACTCAACGGTCGCCCCCTTGCCGGCAGGCTGAGTCATGACCGGTTCAAACTGGCCCCAGTTCTTGATGATTTGATTCAAGTTCTGCTGCCGTGACGGGTCACTGGTCCCGAACCGTTGAATACTTTTGCGCCACCAGTCGGCGGCTTTGTCGTACTGCTGACGGTTCGTATAGATTTGGGCCAACTGAGCGTGAGCGCCCTCAATGTTCCCGGATTTCCCTTCAGAGTTTGCAATCTGCTGCAGGATTCTGATGTAGTTGAACTCGTCGGGGAGTTTGAATCGCTTCACGCCAGTTGCGAGTCGCGCAATGGTTTCGTCATCGCCGAGGGAGCGAATGGTAATGAGACTGGCAGGATTGTCGGACGCCTGTCCATCCTCCTTTTCATCACTCGGGAGCACAATGCCCGACGCTCCCAGCGTGTGGACGCCGAACTGCTGGAACAGAAAGTTGGCGAGTTCCGAATCCTCGACCAGTCGATAGGAGGGAACGGCGGCGACCATTTGCTCCATGGCGTAGCGCCAGCGTTCACCGTCCGACTTCGCCGATTCCAATGATTCTGGAATGCCATACAGCACAGGATTTCCGTCCTCATCGACGGGAGCCCCGAGAGAAGATTGATGCCGCCAACCGTATCCATAGCCTTCTTCGTAATCCGGCAGGGTGTTGAGATCGGTGAGGGTTTGCAGTCGCCAGGCATTTCCTCCGTAGCGATTCGCAATGAGAATGTCTTTGTAAATCGACCAGAAGTTGGCGAGGTTCTGTCCCGCGAATTGCCCCTGGTTCAGCTCATTTGCTTTGACCATCCATTGCAGGGCCTGAACCCGGTCTCGTTCCACCGACTGCACATACTCGCCCCCGCCGCGCTGTTGGCCCCGCTGGAACTCACCTGCGACACGAAAGCCGCTGTGGTTCGCCATGTTCAACAAATACGCCGCCCGGTAGTAGACGTGTGGATCAGTGGGATGCGTTTCAATCGCCGTGGCCAGCAATTCATCCTGTTCATGATCGCGCTGCAATTGTCGGAGGCAACTCCAGGCGTAGCCCAAATCATCTTCGAGATTTTTTCCCTCGTTGCGTTCGTCGAGAACCAGTTTGCGATACAGGTCATAAGCATCGCGGTAGTTGCCCGCCGCGTTCTCTTTCTGAGCGGCCTGTCGCACCGACCCCAATGTCGTGTCGGGTTCAGCGGCCCAGAGGTACCACATGGTCGAACAGGCGGTGAGGAGCAGCGCGAATGCGGCGAAACGAATTGTGCGAGACATGAATCGAATGCAGATTGAATGCTTCAGAATGAACAGGAGATGGACCGCCAACGGTGAGATGCCGTCACACTATGAGTTAGTTCCCACAACTTCGCAGAAATCTTGAAATCGCTGCAAAGTCTTTGAGTTACAGCGTCATCAGGCGTTTGCAGGCGGAGTCCGTCTGGAGTGTCCATTCTCACCGCGATACGTGCAATACGATTCTGTTTGCTCTATAACCGAATCAACGCCCGTTCTATTTCATCAATGATTGCGTGTGCACAATGATCTCCTCCCTGCTTCATTTCGCCCGGCCTGCGACGGTGCAAAAGTTGTGCTTGTTGCTGGCACTTTGCCTCGCAATTTGCGGATGTGATGATGGTTCACCCACCGCAGATTCCACCGGTCAGGAACCGGGGCGATCGATGGCAGAACGTTCTGAAGACTGGACCGAGGATGAAGGCGAGGTCAAATCGGACGTGCCTCCAGCCCCACAGTTCATTACCGCTTCGCAAATGCGGGAGCGGTTGGGAATTGGCGAGGGAGGTCATTTTGAACGGGTCGGACGTAACTTCACCGCTGCCGAGTTGACGAATACGGGAGTCAAAGACCTGTCACCGTTGCAGGGACAGCCTATTACCGGGCTGGTCATTGCTCGCAATCCCGTTACGTCGCTCGACGCTCTGGCCGGTATGCCGCTGGAAGTGCTCGATTTCTCGGAGACGCCTGTCGAGAGTGTGGAACCGCTGGCGAAATGTGCATCGCTGTCGCAGTTGTATCTGGAAAAGACCAAGGTTTCCGATATTGCTCCTTTGGCAGGATTACCACTGACACGTCTCTATCTCACCGATTGTCCTGTTGCTGATTTGAAGCCGTTAGCCGGGATGAATCTCCAGGAGCTGAATTTATGTCGCTCGAATATCGAGAACCTCGAAGACTTGCGGGACGTGGAACTGGGAATCCTGTGGATTCGTGGCACAGTGGTGAGCGATTTATCACCACTGGAAGGTAAGCAACTCGTCAGTCTGGACATTGAAGACTCGCGCGTCACCGACCTGGGGCCGCTGGCGTCGGTTCCGACTCTGCAGCGTCTGGATATTGCGGGAACTGAAGTCACCGACCTCACCCCACTGAAAGGTCTCGCCCTAACCCGACTGATTTTCTCACCGGAAAAAATCACGAAGGGAATTGAAGTTGTGCGTGAAATGCCGTCCCTGCGGGAAATCGACACACAATTTGAGGGCCAACAGCCGCAAGCCATGTCGGCTTCCGAATTCTGGGAACGCTACGACGCCGGGACATTCAAGTCTGAGATTGACGACGCGTCTTGATTGCAGACAGGTTACGTCGTCCCTATCATCGCCCGGACTATGCAGTTCTGCCGTCCGCCAACAGGTGGTTGAGGGCGACTGTGGTTGTGTTTCCCCAGGATATCCCGGTCACCTACTTGAAGGAGTTGACCCTTGAGTTGGCTCACCGCCGCACTGAAGTCTTCGGTTGGACGCAAATTCCTGATGGGACTGACAGGGCTCTTTCTGTGCCTGTTTCTTGTCGTTCACCTCGCGGGAAACCTGATGCTGTATGTTGGGCCGGAGACGTATGACGAATACGCTCACAAGCTCCACAGCAATGCAGAATTGCTCGTCATTGCGGAAGTGGCACTGTTCGCGGCCTTTGCGGTGCATATTGCACTGGCAATTAGCCTTACGCAAACAAATAACGCCGCCCGTGAGCAGGAATATGCCGTCAAACAGACGAAGGTTCCCGGTCGGACGCTGAATTTGCTGGGAATGACACCCGACAACACCATGGTCATTACCGGCCTCGTTGTGTTCCTGTTCCTGATTGTGCACCTCAGCGACTTCAAATTCGAATGGGCCTGGGGCGATCAACTCGACGGCCTCGAACCGTACGCCAAAGCCAAATTCATCCTCGCCGATGCCGGTCGAGTGCTCATTTACGTCGTTGGAACCATTGTGCTGGGGGTTCACGTCGCCCACGGATTGGCCAGTGCGTTTCAGTCAATTGGCTTTAATCACCCCAAATACACCCCAACCATTAAAGGCGCCTCGCGCATTTTCGGTGTCGTGGTTGCACTTGGATTCGGCAGTATTCCAGTTGTCTTCCCGAAACTGGTTCAGCCTGAAGACGCAGATGTTCATTTCCAACTGGAAAAGGAAGCGGGCGAAGTTCGCCTCGGTGAGCAAATTCCAGTAAAGGCCAACGCTCACGACAATAATGAGCGTGGTTCGTCCGCCGAGGATCGCCAGGACAAAGAACATAAGGCGGCCGCCGCCGAGGCGAAGCATCCTGTAGCCGAAGCACCAGCAGCAACGTCGCCCAAGGAAGCTGAAAAGGCTCCCGCGGAAGGTGAGAAAGCTCCGGCCGAGGAGACAGCGGTCCCCGCTGGGGACACGGCAAATGGCGAAACGGCTGAAGAGTCAAAAGAGTAAGTTGACGTTTATCACGAATCCTAACGAATCCAAAGGGAGTTGATTGTGGACAATGTCCTCAATTCCAGAGTCCCGGAAGGTCCCATTCAAGACAAATGGGACAATTGCAAACGCGACTTGAAACTGGTGGCGCCGAACAACCGGCGTAAGTTCACGGTCCTGGTTGTCGGAACCGGCTTGGCTGGTGCATCTGCTGCTGCCTCATTGGCAGAGCAGGGCTACAACGTGAAGACGTTCTGCTATCAGGACTCTGCCCGCCGCGCCCACAGTATCGCAGCCCAAGGCGGTATTAACGCCGCGAAGAACTACCCGAACGACGGTGATTCCACCTGGCGGCTGTTCTACGACACCGTCAAGGGTGGCGACTTCCGCGCTCGCGAAGCCAACGTCTACCGCCTCGCTCAGGTGAGCGCGAATATCATCGACCAGTGTGTTGCTCAGGGAGTTCCCTTCGCCCGCGAATACGGTGGCTTGTTGGCCAACCGCACATTCGGTGGTGCTCAGGTTTCCCGAACGTTCTACTGCCGTGGACAAACCGGGCAGCAACTGCTGCTGGGTGCCTATCAGGGACTTATGCGTCAGGTTTCGCTGGGCAAGGCCGAGAACTTCGCCCGCCGCGAAATGATTGACCTGGTCACCGTTGATGGTGTCGCCCGTGGTATTGTCTGCCGCAACATGGTGACTGGCGAGCTGGAAACGCATTACGGTCACGCCGTGCTGCTTTGCACTGGTGGCTACGGGAACGCGTTCTATCTCTCCACCAACGCCAAGGGATGCAACGTCACCGCAGCGTGGCGCTGCTACAAGCGCGGTGCGTACTTCGCGAACCCTTGCTTCACCCAAATCCATCCCACCTGCATTCCCGTGCACGGTGATTACCAGTCCAAGCTCACTTTGATGAGCGAAAGTCTGCGGAACGATGGACGCGTCTGGGTGCCGAAGCGGTCCGACGACAACCGCCCACCGAGCCAAATTCCGGAAGACGAACGCGATTACTACCTCGAACGCCGTTATCCAGCCTTCGGGAACATGGTCCCTCGCGATGTCGCCAGCCGTGCCGCCAAAGAACGGTGCGATGCCGGGTTCGGGATTGGCGAAACCAACATGGCCGTTTACCTCGACTTCAAACGAGCCATTGCCGAGCAGGGTGAGGACGTCATTCGTTCGAAGTACGGCAACCTGTTCCATATGTACGAAAAGATTACGGCCGAAAACCCGTATCACGTACCTATGAAAATCTACCCGGCCGTCCACTACACCATGGGTGGACTGTGGGTCGACTACCACTTGCAGAGTACCGTCCCAGGCCTGTTTGTGCTGGGTGAAGCGAACTTCTCCGATCACGGTGCGAACCGACTCGGTGCCAGTGCCCTCATGCAGGGATTGGCCGACGGATACTTCGTCGCACCGTACACCGTCGGGAATTACCTTGCCGGAACGAAGTTCAAAGACGTCACCGACGCGCATCCCCGCTTCACGGAAGTGGTCGACGAAGCTCAGTCGCGCATCAACAAACTGATTTCAATTCAGGGTTCGCGAACGGTCCAGAGCTTCCACCGGGAACTTGGTCAAATCCTCTGGAACCAGTGCGGCATGGCCCGCAACGAAGCTGGTTTGAAGGATGCCATCGCGAAAATCCGGGCACTTCGCTCGGAGTACTGGGAAAACGTCCGCGTCCCCGGTACCGGCGAATCGCTCAACCAGCAGTTGGAATACGCTGGCCGTGTGGCCGACTTCATGGAGTTCGGCGAACTGCTCGCTCTCGATGCTCTGGAGCGTAGGGAATCGTGCGGTGGTCACTTCCGTGAAGAGTCGCAACACGAAGATGGTGAAGCGAAACGGAACGATGCCGACTTCAGCCACGTCGCTGCCTGGGAATTCAAAGGCGACGACGAAGCCCCGGTCCGCAACACCGAGCCTCTGGAATTCAAAGAAGTTGCGCTGAGTACCCGCAGTTACAAGTAACAACCTGTCGAAAGCGTTTCTCGTTCGAGTCCGCACCTGCAAAGTCAATTAACTATGTCTGCAAAAACTATCAGTCTGACTCTCCGTGTCTGGCGGCAGAAAGGTCCTGAGGAAAAAGGGCATCTGCAGACCTATAAGCTTTCCGGAATTTCGACAGACATGTCGTTCCTGGAAATGCTGGACGTGCTCAACGAGCAGCTCATCGAAAACGGTGAAGAGCCCGTGGCGTTCGACCATGACTGCCGCGAAGGAATTTGCGGTGCCTGCGGCATGATGATTAACGGCCAGGCCCACGGCCCCGACCGGGAAACGACGACCTGCCAGCTGCACATGCGCCGCTTCCGTGATGGCGAAACCCTCGTCCTCGAACCATGGCGTGCAACGGCCTTCCCCATTCTGCGGGATCTCGTCGTCGACCGCTCTGCGCTCGACCGCGTCATCCAGGCTGGTGGTTATGTCTCGGTAAACACTGGACAGGCCCAGGACGCCAACTGCCTTCCCGTGCCCCGGCAAGATCAGGAAAGCGCCATGGACGCCGCCGCCTGCATTGGCTGCGGAGCGTGCGTCGCCTCCTGCAAAAACGCCTCGGCCATGCTGTTCACTTCGGCCAAAGTCTCGCAACTGGCTCAGCTTCCCCAAGGCCAACCCGAACGTTCACGCCGCGTGCTGAACATGGTGAGCACGCACGACAGCGAAGGCTTCGGCGCCTGCACCAACACCGGCGAATGCGAAGCCGCCTGCCCGGCTGGCATTTCGCTCTCGCACATCGCGAGACTGAACCGCGAATTCGTCCGAGCGACTGTTTGCTCGGAAGAGGGTGCGTAGGCTTTTCCAGGCTGCCCCATTCTCTGATGATGCGGCGAGACCGATATGCCCAAGCTGACGATAATTGTTGGAATGGCTGGGTCGGGAAAGACACACCTCTGCAGAACCATCGCGGCGGAATCCTCTCCCCCTGCAGTACCATTTCCCGACGCAACATGGGCAAACAGCGGCAGCAAGCGGGCCGGTCATAAGTCCCTCGGTGAAATTGTTGCTCGTCTTCTCGGACGCGGCGAAGACTGTGTCATGGATGAAGCACACCTCACGTCGACCGAATTTCGAAACCATTTCAAGGAATTCTGTGAGACATTTCTCCCCGAAATTGAACTACGCTGGATCTTTTTCAAGCCGGACGCACTCCAGTGTATCAATAACGTCTACCGAGACTGCCAAGGACCCGACGGACGCTGCGAACTAGGTCGTTTTGAGTCCCTTAATAAGCAGCGACTAAGGTACTCTGTTCCGGATGCAACCGAGTTCCCAGGTCGTGAAGTGTGGGACGTTTACCGACACGACAAGCGACAATTCTCTAAGGAAGCCATTGCCGTGGAATGGCTTGAGTCCGAGATTGACCGGCTGAGGCCGAAAAATTCTTAGTAGGTCGGGGTGCTTCTCCCAAGCAGAAGGTCGTTGAAGAAAGCGGATCTTCGGCACGTAAACCAGACTCGTGTAAATCGCCGTCACTATTTTGTTGCCGTGCCTACAGCATAGCTCGCGTCTTCTTCGTTGCAACTCGAATGAGCAGCTAGCGAGATCAATAGCATTCCAGTCACTTGAGCCACTTGAAATGCTCTATTGTTGAAATCGCTTCATGAGTGAATTGTCGAATCAGGGCTAGGTGTGCGTTCTTTGGGAACATCGTTACGCCTTGCTGAAAAGGTTCTGGGCCGTCAAACGTCAAGTTGCCGGTAATTCCAATGGCCCACTCACCAGCACAAAGCTCCTCGTAATAATGTTCGAGCCTTGGATCAACATGGGCACCGCCGTCTTTATTCGCCGCGCTTAGAATAATCTTGCTTCGGGTGTACGAATTGCCATCATGCTGGAAGACCGTTTCACCATTCCACCACACATTCATCGGGACGGGAATGAATTCGTTTTTCAGGAGTGGCTTCAAGACCACTGGGGTGGGGGACGAAAGCGCAATTTCATGCGCGAGAAAGTCCTTCCAATTTCCGTGCCCACGTGTAGAAGAAAGCATTCGGTGATCATTGAGTTTCACCTGATTGACCAATGACGTACTCCTTTCAGTGTTGTGGAAAAGAACACGTAGGGACACCGCAAGTCTGATCGCTTCATATTCACTACCCTCGTCGAACAGTTTCGAAGAGTTTTTCAGGAAGGCCAACTGCTCTTCGAATTTCTGCCTGAATCGCCGACCCATCATGTGATTCTCCCCAATGCCTGAACGTGTTACTCAATATGGACAAATGCTATTGTTTAGGAGTTCGCAGCCAAGTCCAATCTTCTCTTGCTATTCTCATTTCATTCTCGTTCCCAAGCTCCTGCTTGGGGACGCCATTCTGTTTTCGGCGTGACTTCTAGTTGAGCGATGGTGTCGCGAAGGTGGGTCGGGCTCAATACAATTCCGCTACCCATGCGGTGCGTTTCCAAGCAGGAGCTTGGGAACGAGGCAGAAAGTGTCCGCAACAGTAATTTACAATCCTAGGGGAAACCCCAACCTGAAATGCAATTTCTTTGTCGCGGCGGGTGCTGGGGCGGTCATTACGCTGTGCGTTCCAATAATCCTTGTGACCATTGCGCCGCGCGACCTGTGTGAACCGCTGCCTGAGCCCCAGTGAGATTGAAGTTTTGCAACCGCAATCTGGGGCTTGGGGAGGTTGTCTGTCCTTCAGGTTCTACCAGCAGTTTCAGCGTCAAAGACTGCCAGAGTTTTCGACTGCCCCAGCCACCCTTCACTCATTGATTTCTGGGGCTCCAAATTGCAAGCTGTGTGACAATTCCCTACGGTTGCCGTGCACAACAGGAGTCGAGAAATGTCTGAGCATGTGATGAGTCGTCTGCAGCTGCTGGCAGCGGAAATTTACGCATACAGTTATGCGAACTACATTGACCATCTGGGGATGGGACATGTCCGGTATGACAATTTGATGCCGGAAGATGCCGAGCTGCTGGAACGGGCCGTTACGGAGAACTGGGACCTGGAAAGTGTCGCAACGGCGATGGAAGTGAATACCGACGTTGCAGAGAATTTGCTGAGTGCAGCTCGCCGGGCTCTTGAAGTTGTGGATGCCGAGAATCCGGCTGAGTCGTTTCGGAATGCCGTTCGGCAGGTGGTGCGGCGGGCCGCGGAAGAGGGACTGGAAAACGACGAAGCCATTGAACAACTCGTCATCCAAATTTGCTACCGCGTGTCCGATCTCGCTTATCTCCTCAAGCGGGATGGAAATCCCCTCTCGCGGTATTCGCGTCATTTTAGAAGAGATCCGAATCGTACTTACCTGGAAGGACACTTCGACGAGGGTGACGATTTCGAATAAGGAAGTGGGCAGGCTGGGGACTTGAGAACTTCTCATTCCGTCAGCATTCACCGGCAGTTCCAGGGCCAATGACTGCCGCAGTTCTTGACCGCCCCAGCCACTCGTCTACTTACGCAAGTCGCTGGCGTCGAACTCGGGTCTTGGAAATGGCGAGAACTCGCCAAAGCCTTCGTAGGGGAGGCCGGGGTCATAAATGAAGGTGCGGTCCTGTTTGGAAATTGCTTGGCCCAGCGCATCCATGTTTTTCGCCCATCCGCTGCGTTTTCCTCTTTCTTCAAATGCGGTTCGGTACTCTGCTTTGGCTTCTTCGAATTGTCCCAATTGAATGAGGGCTGCCGTTCGAAAGACGGGGATGTCCGAACTGGCGTGCGAGTACGTTCCCTGAGGGTTTGACCACGTTTCACACAACGACAGTAAGAGTTCCGGTTGAGATTGCGAGCAGGCGAACGTTGCGGCGTCGAAGGCGAATGCCGAGGGAACCCAGGTTTCGTCGTTGTCGATATGTTCCAGCGGGCATCCCTTGGTTTTCGCCAAGGCGTCGAGAGCATTCGGGATTTGGTCCGATTCCCGGTAGTACCAGGCCAAATACCAGTAATGAATAAACGCGGGATGCTCGTCGCACCACTGTTTCAAGTCTTCCTCAGCACCGGGACGCTGTTCTTCAGTGGCATACAGGGCCGCTCCCAGGTGCGCCAAGCACCAGTCGGGGTACATTTCCTTAGCACGCTGGCACTCCTCATAGACTTCGGCATCTCTTCCGGCGCTTCTCAGTAGTGACATTTTCGCGCTGCGGTGCTGTTTGTCGTCTTTGTAAAACTCAATGCGGCGGTCGTACTCCGCGAGCGCAGCCAAGAGTCGAGCTTCGCCGGTGACAACTTTTCGCGATGGTTTCACCGGGGGATATGACAGTCGCCCAAAGCTGCAACTCCATCCGTCACTCGTTTCGCTAAACCAATACGAAACATGCACCGCCTCGCCATAAATCGATATCAATCCGTACGAGCTGATAATGACGTTTTCAGGAATGGTGATTCCGTCCCGCTCTGCGAGATCGTTGGCATCTTGCGGGTATATGCCGGTCTCTGCGTGAAAGTCAGCGACCGCCTGAACGATGGGTTCATACTCTTGGGCAATGATTGTGGCCCGCCAGCGCACGTAGAAACCAGGGACCACGAAGACCCCGGCCACGAGGAGCATGAAAATCGTCACTTGAGTCAGTACCCAGCGCATTCAACCACCAACTCTTCGAGTGTTCTGCCGTCTCCAAATACGCAAAGATCGAGCAGAACACCAAAGAGAATACCGGTGAATTCACAATTCGCCGAAACTGGCCTTAACTACCGACCAAATTCGCCGGTATCGACCCACTCACTGTCAATGAGCGACCACCAGTCCACGGCGAGTCCGCGATGAATGTATTCGTAGGGCAGCCACCCGTAGCCTGCATCACCCCAACCGGTTCCCCATGAATTTCGAATGAGTAATGCGCCTGTCGTGGTGTTTCCACTACTCCGGTTTCGAATGACTTTTTCGTCATCGTAACCCACGGCCATGACGGCATGGCCTCCTTGCCTGGTGTCGATGCTGCTCGGGAATGGAATTTCTCCGGATGAGTTGGCCTGCCGAATCGATGAATAAACGGTGAAGCCAAACATGACGGGCAGTCCACAGGCCAAATGCCACCAGATTTGTTGCATGAGGTCGTCGCGCGAGGTTCCGGGCGGATCGAGCCTGTAATATTTGATGGTCTGATAACTTTGCGCAAACGCGTAGCAGAATGCTGAAGGTTCCACATCGTACTGGGTGATGTCGTAACCCCAATATTGCTCCGGAGGGACTCCGAACAGGACCATCGCCTTCATGGTGTCACGAAGAAATGCTCCCGTGTCTCCTTCCCATCCCAGCAAATTTCGGGTCACTTTGTACAGAAACAGCCGCGACGCATCGATGTGTTTTCCAAACGCCTTCCGCTGGAAAAACTCAATGAGCCCCACACCCGCATGTGCCGTACAGGAACCAATCGATTCCTGGTCTTCAATGTCCGAACACCACTCCCGCAGGTCGACGGCGATGGGAAGTTCGCTTACGTCCGGCTCGTCAGCCGAAACCGAACGAAGCAATGTTCGCACCGATTCCGTTGCTGGAGAATAGTCACGATAGTCCGGAATATCCGGTAGCCAACCCTTGAGATTCATCAACCCACTCCCGCTGAGTTTGAGAAAAGAGAAATAACGCTGCCTTCGATGCTACCGACGCCAGGACACCAAATCAACAACTTTCTTAAGCGAATACGGAATTGGATTGTCAACGGAAATGTCGTCCCGTTTGACCCTTGGCAGCCGACACATGACAATGTGGGTCCACCTAAGTTCTTGCTCTTCGATTGTTGCTTACTGGAATTCCTATGAGTCAGTTTGATTTGTTCCGACGCCGCTTCTGTGTGCTCGTCGCAGTGTTTGCTGCACTGCTTTCTGTCGGTGTGATGACGAACGGGCAGGCATCAGCCAGTGAGACGCGGCCGAATATTGTCATCATCCTCGTCGACGACATGGGCTATGGCGATCCGCAGTGTTACAACGCTGCTTCGAAAATTCCGACACCGCATATCGATTCCATTGCCCGTGACGGCATGAAATTCACCGACGCACACGCACCGGGGCCGCTGTGTCACATGTCGCGTTACGGACTCATCACAGGGCGCTATCCCTTCCGGGCCAATGTGGGAGCGTGGGCGAAGCAGCCGGTCATAGATGAAGGACAACCGACAATCGGCTCGCTGGCACAGGAACTTGGGTACCGCACCGCGATGGTGGGGAAATGGCACCTGGGTTTTGCGGAAGATGGTTACGACAAGCCTCTTCCCGGCGGACCGGTCGACCGGGGATTCCACACCTACTTCGGCATTCGCGCTTCGACCGATATTCCTCCTTACTTTTACATCAGGGGGAACCGGGCTGTCGAACCGCCGACCGATCGTATTGCGGAGAATCACACGGAGGGTTGGACGCCCATTCAGGGGGAGTTCTGGCGGGAAGGGGGCATTGCCCCAAACCTCAAACTGAAGGACGTGCTGCCGCGTTTTACTGATGAAGCCATTCAGGTCATTGAAACTCACAACCGCGTTCGAAATGAATCGTTGCCACTCATGCTGTACCTCGCCTATCCGGCGCCGCATACGCCGTGGCTGCCGTCGAAGGAATTCATCGGACGGAGTGGAGCCGACATGTACGGCGACTTCCTCATGATGGTCGACGCCCAGGTTGGTCGCGTGTTGGAGACTCTCAAAGCGGAAGGGATGGACGACAACACGCTGCTCGTCTTTACCTCTGACAACGGACCCACATGGTATCCACAAGACGTGCAGAAATTCGGTCACGACTCTGCTGGTGGCCTGCGGGGTATGAAGTCCGATGCGTGGGAAGCGGGACACCGCATGCCGTTTATTGTGCGTTGGCCTAGCCAGGTGCAACCGGGCAGCAGTAGTGACCAACTCGTCTGCTTCACCGATCTGATGGCCACCTTCAGTGACGTGTGGGGCACACAACTTCCCGAACAGGCTGGCCCTGACAGTTTCAGTTTCCGCTTCGCTCTCGCAGGCGAATCAGCGGCGCCAAACGCAACCCGCAAAAACTTCGTAATGCGGGCCGGCAGTGTGGCCTCGATGATGACCATTCGGTCCGGCGACTGGAAACTCATCACCGGCCTCGGCTCCGGCGGATTCACCCAACCGAACCGCATCAAACCCGGCCCGAACGATCCCCCCGGCCAGCTCTACAACCTCGCCGAGGATTTGGCTGAAACGAAGAATTTGTATCAGGAGCATCCTGAGATTGTGTCGCGTTTGACTGCGGAGATGCAGGGGATTGCGGAAGCGGGTCGGAGTCGGTGAGGCTTGACGCAAAGTTCACATCGGCCGACGGGAGCCGACCCTTCAGCTACTCGTAAGTGAAACGGCTCTGCAACCGTGATACGAGATAGTTCACCAGAGATCTCATGAACAGTTTGAACTGCGGTCAGGAGGAAGTGATGCGGCAATATCGCGAGAATCGACGTTTCGCCCCGAGGGGTGTGTCACTCGTTGAGGTTCTCGTGGTTATTGCCGTGATAGGATTGCTGCTCGCCTTAATCCTGCCCGCAGTTCAGTCGTCCCGAAAGAGGGCGCGGCAAATGCAGTGCAGCAGTCATCTGCACCAAATTGGAGTAGCGCTACATAATTTCGAGGAGGCGCATCGCGAGTTTCCGCAGGGAAGCGAATCGACGTTTTTGAGACCGCTGTTGCCGATGTTGGAACTCTCTGCATTAGTTGGTTCAGACGGGCGGTACGTCAGCAACGTGGCATCTTTGTCAGCACCGGTGTTACATTGCCCGGCAGACCCGTTGGCTCAAAACTGCCAGGTAAGCTATGGATTGAATATTGGTACTGACCGCCTCAATCGACTCAGTGGTGACTGGCCATATGAATACAATGGATTCATTATTTCGGATCGACGGCAAGCCAGGCCATCTGACTTTCTTGATGGCACATCTCACACAGTCGCGATGTCGGAACATCTAATCATGCCTGTCGGGACTGATCCTCGTCGGTCATATTGGGAAACGGTCGAACGGGCTACTTTTGGGGAGGACGAACTGCTCACAGACCAATGCGAGCACCATCGAACCATCATGATTCCAAGTTCCGGATTCGGTCACGTCATTCTCGGCGCAGGTTTCTATGATCATCTTTTGCCGCCGAACCACTTCTCCTGCAATAGTGGTGAACAACTCGTTCCGCCTTCCAGTTTGCACGATCAGGGAGTTAACGCCCTGTTTGTTGACGGGCATGTTCGGTTTGTTTCAGATTCGGTGGACCGAAACGTCTGGCGTGCCATTGGGACCCGCGCTGGAGGGGAGATTCATGGTGAATTCTGAGTGTCTCCGGTGTAGCTGGCGACTGTGCATTTCATTGTTTAGTCTGATATTGCCGGGATGCACGCCGACCTACGTTCCCCCGTCTCCAGTCGACCTGACCGAACCGAATGATTACTTTTCGGTCCAATTGTGCCGAGAACCGGCTCGTACGCCGCTCGGTGATATTACACTCAAACAGGGTGAAGGTTTCGAAGCCTGTGTGCGGCTAGCAGTCAAAGAGAATGCCCCAACAGAATTGGATGGACGAAAACTGACTCCAACTGTCCAATGGCCGGTGTGCATTACTTGTTACCCGGCGGAACCCCGAGAGGGCGTGGAACCAGTCACTTATGGATGCTTTCCATGGACTCTGAGCGTGGGGGAGGGAAATGCGCCGGTCATGTTCTTTCCCAGAGGACCGCATTTTCCCGATTCGCGGGAAATGCCCTTGCCCGTTGAGCGAATGATTGCGTTGCCACCTCTACGCGAAAATGCCTACCAACTGAGACCGCCAATCCAAGCAGGAACTTACGAACATTGGACCTACTTCGGCTCCCCTTTTGAAGAACCGGGAGAATACGTGTACGAAATTCGCGTCTTCCCAACCGGCCGTCATCTCACACCGAGCAGTGCAGAGCCCGGCTGGGAAGTAATTGCCGCGCGAGGACGCCTTACTGTCCTTGCAAAGTGACGCAAGCCTGCAGGGGGCGGTCACTCACATGCTCCATTCCGCCTTATTGCGAGACAACGCATTCGGTGGTCGCGAGGACATGATTTGTGACGTTCTCAGGATCGGTGAGGTCGAATTCTGTGTAGACGAGTTCGACCGTGTAGCGTCCTGGTTTCCGGGGCGCCTTGAATTCGCCCTGAAATCGGTAGCCGTCGCCGTCTTTCACTAATTTGGCATTGGTCTCGTCCTGGATGACTTGGCCTAGAGTCGGATGGTCCTCGAAACAATGAACCATAAGTACGCCTGACTTTAATTCGGTCAATCTGCCCTGGACCCGGTGCACCGACACTGGGGCCACCTTTTCAAAGCCGGTCAGCGTTTCGGGCTGCTCTATGAGGTCGGCTACTGTTTCCCCCTGGAGAGTGTGGACAATGGCATTGGGTGTTTCAACTTGGTAGGAGACGGGGGCTTCGTTGTAGCCACCGGCAGGTTCGGCACGCCCCCCATTGCCGCTGCGGTTACAACCAGTGATCGCAGCAATCAGAGAAAGCGACAAAGTCCAAATCAGCAATTGACCGCGCATGTTTCACTCTCATTCCAAGTTCTCTGATAATCGCATTGGGGAGCAGCAACAGTGTGGAACCAAGTGTCGTCGGCAACACCGTTGTGTCGCAAAATCATTGCACTAAATGTCTCTGACATTGATTACCCGCCACTCGCGGGGGCAAAGTTGTGTCCCGGAGGGGGAGTTTTGATCACTCTCAAAATTGATTCGCAATGTCGCCGCCCGATCGGGAACTGAGCGACTGCCAGACTTCGATATCAATTTCGTTGGAAACGAACCGGACATGATTGTCCGCTAGCAGTAAGTTCACGCCCCCGGGATGCATGCTGGCGGCTGTGTGAGCCCCTGTGGCAAGTTCTGTGCGATTGTTACAACTGGGGCGATTCGGCCCCAGAACATGGTTGTATAACCCTTTCCCGTAGTTGCCATTAAACCAGGGGGTCCCCCGACCATCCCCTGTAAGGCCAACCCAGCCGTGACTGGTGGGATTGGAGGGGATTTGATCACAGGTCGTCGCCAACAGTTGTCCGTCACCGAAGCCGAACTGTATAGGCGAGTCATACACAATACGCAGCAAATCATCAGGCCGATTACTCTGCCGCAGGATTTCGGAGAGCATGGCTGTATTTGACAGTCCATCAGTCACGTCGGCGGTTCTGACTCGTCGGGGCTCCATTCCAGCGACCGGAGTCGCGCCGCTCAGAATGGTAATTGAGAACATGCCGTTATATCCGAAGTCCAGCACGCCGGATCCGTAGCAGCCGACATAGTTGGCAGAACCATCACCCGTTTCGAGCGGAGAAATGGCGTCACTCGGACAAATGTAGACTGGAATGACCAGATGCCGGGTTGGTCCATATTCATCCGACTCTGACAAACGCTGGTCGTAAATGGCCTGCTGCTCCAGATACGGAAGCAATACTAATTTCAGCGCGTGGCCCTGCGGGTAGATTCCCCAACTACTCTCGTAGGCGTTGGCGGCGAGTCCTAATTGTCGCATGTGGCTGGAACACGTGATGCGGCGAACAGACTCACGGCTGCGTTGGACGGCGGGAAGCAATAATGCCAGCAGCAGGCCGATAACGCCCAGAGTGATCATCAACTCGAGCAGTGTAAATGCTCGACGAGGAGAATCAGACCGCAACAATGTCCGTTTCATGACAGCCTCCACTCGACGAGAGCTTGGCAAACAGACGAACCCACATATCCAACGCCGCTGTTGGATGAAGATTACTATAAATGTGTGTGTGTGTGTCAAGCAAATTCAATCCAGAATAAATCAAACGGGGTGATATTGTCGCGACTCGACAATTAACTCTGCAGGGGCCAGTGGCACGAGGGGTGTAAGTTGGGGCCGACGCATGGGTGTCGCGAGTCCACCTTCGATGCCGGTGACGCGTCCGCGCAACCTGGGTTGTTGAGATTGAGCATGTTTGCTCACGGTGACCTGGTACCAATCAGGTCGGAAACGCGTTCCTAACTGAATGGGTGACACAAGGTTTTCCCATTCTATGAGCCGGCCGGCGACGGAACGCGATTTCTAAATCCTTGAATCCGTGGCATTATGGACATGCTCACCCAGAGTCGCGACTCGCTTTTTTGTTCTTGAATTGAGAATTGCCACAAAGAAGCACAAGAAAACACGAAAAAGCAAGCTGATGAGCAGGTGAAGGCAGACGGGGGTCGTGTCTCACGGTTGCTCTTGCCGTTCGATCATTTTGAAACGCAGAGGGCGCAGGGAGCGCGGAGATTAGGGAGGGGCTCCTGTTTTCTTTGCGGCCTCAGCGCTCTGGGCGTTTCTAGTTTTTGTCGAGTCGCTGCACGCCTTCGTCGATGTCATGTTCCGAGTAGGAATACGTGGAGCCAACCACCGTTGACTGCGTGACTATTGAGAAGGTCGCTACCTGGTTTCGGGGGTTTCTGCTGCCGCGGGCGCCCCGCCAGACTTGTTGGATATGAGTTCGGGGTATCGACCGACAAGCAACGCGAGGCACACCGCACGCGGCGAGCAACTTTTGAGTTTTGCCTTGTTGTATTGCGCTGGTGGCCGTCGGTCGGGTGAGACTGAACTTCAGAGGCTGTTCTAAACCTTCCAGTCATACGAAGTATGTTCTGAGGAGTTACAGACAGGAATGTCTGTGCCACCCGGGGGGTGAGACTGAAATCCGAGTTACGTGTCAGTCTTCAATCCCTTCGAACAGACAACTCCCCAGCCGGATGAGCGTGGCTCCTTCTTCAATGGCGATTTCGTAATCACCGCTCATGCCCATCGACAAGTGCGGTAACAGGCATTTGGAATTTGCCTGCAGTTCATCCCGCAGATTTCGTAGTCCGCTGAAGACGTTGCGGATGACTGTTGTGTCGTCGGTGTAGGGAGCCATGGTCATGAGGCCGACCAGGTCCACATGCTTCGTTGCGGCCATTTCTGTCCAAACCTCTTGTAATTCGGCGGGGGAGAATCCGTCTTTGGCCCCTTCGCCAGAGACGTTTACCTCGAGCAGCACTTTCGGGTTGACGTTCAGTTCTTCTGCAATGTTGGACACCCGCTCCAACAGTCGGGCTGAGTCGATGGAATGTATGTACCCTGAGTGCTCCAGCACCGGGCGTACTTTGTTGCGTTGCAAATGCCCGATGAGATGCCACGAGGCGGTGGGAATTTGCTCGGCCCGCTCCACCAGTTGCTGAGGTCGGCTTTCACCGAAATGCGTAATCCCTAATTCGTACAGGGCGAACACGGCCTCCCACGGGGCGTATTTGGTCACGGCGACCAGATGCACGTCCTCTGCCTGCCGTCCCGCGCGTGCGCAGGCTTGCTGGATGTGTTCATGAACTGAACTCAGGTTCTCTTTAAGCACACGCTGTAAACGTTCGGCATTCATGACGTCGTGAAACTTCGGCTAAGGGATCGACCAGTTTGTCTGGTCAACCTTACCTATAGGATATTCGCACATGGGAGGCACGGGGAGGGAAACGTGAAATTCGTGCGCGACTTGGCAAACAATTCCTGCAACTTCCGATCCATTACCCGTATGACTGGATGAGATGACAGCCACAAACGCAGAGTCAGCCAGACAGTCCGCCAGCCGTGGGATTCAGGTTTTGAACCTCGCGGTATTGCTGGTGACCTCGTGGTGCGTCATGACATTCACACACGAGACCGGACATGTTCTCGGCGGCTGGATTGGCGGAGGACAATTACAGCAGGCCGACCTGCTGCCCTGGCACTTGCCCTACAGCCTGTTTGAACCCGATCCTCATCCATTGCTCACGCTCTGGTGTGGTCCGCTGCTCGGTGTTGCTGTTCCCCTCAGTCTGGCACTTGTTGTGCGACGGCACTGGATGTGGTTCATCGCACATTTCTGCCTGCTGGCCAATGGGGCGTATCTGGCCACGGCGTGGTTTGCAGGAGACAGCTACCTTGACACCACCAAACTCCTGGAACACGGAGCCTGGCCAGTCACGATTATTCTGTACTGTACGCTGACCATTGGTGTGGGGTACGTGGGATTTCGTCGGGCGTGTGTAGAGTTGTTTTCGGTGAAAGTCCGACAGGGCTCGAATGAGAGGACTTAATTGACGTATTCGGTTTGCCGGGCGAGTTGAACTGCTGGCCACTGGCATTTGGGTGCCGATTCGTGCAGAGTCGAATTCACGCTTGCGGTTGACGCAATTCTTAAATGCAAGATGATGCATGCAGGATTCCATTGTTTTCGATTTGGATAATGTGCATGACACGGACGAGCGTCTGCATTGCTGCTTTCTGTTTGGCCTCCTTACTCGGGAGTGCGAACATAGCGTCGGCTCAGGCCGTCGACTTCGAACGAGACGTCGCTCCCGTACTCATTATGCGGTGTCTGGAATGTCATCGCGGCAAGACACCGTCGGGGAATTTGCTGTTGGAGTCGGGCGAAGGATTTGCCCGTGGTGGTGACAGTGGGGCCGCAGTTGATGTTGAGCATCCCGAGAAAAGTTATTTGCTCGAACGCGTCCACGCCGTCGAAATGCCGCCCCCGAGTCGAGGGAAGCCGCAGCCGCTCGCTGCTGCAGAAATTGACGTGCTGACCCGCTGGATTCAGCAGGGAGCGAAGTGGCCGAACGAGCGGAAACTCGACCTGTATGAAAAGTCGAACCACGTTCGCGCGGGACGGGACTGGTGGTCGTTGCAACCGGTGGTGCGACCCGAAGTTCCGCAGACTAAGGGACAGGGTAAGTTACATCCTGTTGACGCATTCATTCGCCGGCGCCTACAGAAAACCGCCTTTGAACCGGCGCCGCGAGCGTCGCGCGAGGTCCTCATTCGACGTCTGTATGATGACATCCTGGGATTGCCGCCGAACTTTGACGAAATCGACTGGTTTGTCGAAAGCCAGGATGCACATGCCTGGGAAGAACTTGTGGATGGGGTGTTGGGCTCGCCCCATTATGGCGAGCGGTGGGCGCGGCATTGGCTGGATGTGGTTCGCTTCGCCGAAACAAGCGGTTACGAACGCGACCAGACCAAGCCCTTTGCCTGGAAGTATCGGGACTGGGTCATTGACGCGTTGAATAATGACCTGCCGTACGATGAATTCATCATCCAGCAACTGGCCGGTGATGAACTCCCCGAACGGACGAACGACAACCTCATTGCCACGGGATTTCTCCGACTCGGCACGTGGAACGACGAGCCGAATGATCCTGAAGACTACAAATACGACCGCCTCGAAGACCTTGTGCATTCGACGTCGTCCGCGTTCCTTGGCCTGACGGTAAAATGTGCCCGCTGCCACGACCACAAGTTTGATCCTATCCCGCAGGATGACTATTACCGCATGGCCGCCATTTTCTGGCCCGGTGCTATTGCCGCGCGAGACCGGAACTTCCTCGGCGGTCCCAGCGACGAGGAACTACAGGCCAGCGAAGTGCTGGCGTGGACCGACATCACTTCGGTACCATCGCCACTGCACGTGCTGAAGAATGGGGAACGCCACAATCCCCTCTACGAAATCGTGCCGGCGTCCCTCTCCTTTCTTCCCGAATCATTCGAAGAATTCTCGCCCCCGGCAGAGCAGGCCACAGGCACGCAGCGTCGACTGCACATGGCCCGCTGGATTGCCGACAAACGCAACCCGTTGACGTCGCGGGTCATTGTGAATCGCATCTGGCAGCATCATTTCGGCGAGGGAATTGTTAGGTCTCCCAACAACTTCGGCTTCACGGGTGATGCTCCGACGCACCCCGAACTGCTCGACTGGCTGGCTGCAGAACTCATGGACCACAATTGGAGCCTGAAGCACATTCACAAATTGATTCTCACCTCGGAGACGTATCAGCAGTCGGTTGATCATTCCCGGTTTGACGAATATGCCGCAGTCGACTCGACGAACCGACTCTGGTGGCGGGCGAATCGTCGTCGGCGTGATGCCGAGTCGCTGCGAGATGCATTGCTCGACTCCGCCGGTGAACTCGATGTGCGACAGGGCGGCCCGAGTTTTGTGCCGACTGTGAGCAAAGAGGCGTTGGAAGGACTCTCCCGCCGCGATGCAGCCTGGTCTCCTTCTCCACCGGAAGAACAGAAACGCCGCAGCATTTACACGTTTATCCAGCGCAGTTTGTTGCCACCTTTGATGACGACGTTTGACCTGTGCGACTCGACTTTGCCCTGTGGTCAACGGAACGTGACCACTGTCGCACCGCAAGCGTTGTCGATGCTCAACAATCAGTTCATTCACGACCGAGCCGAAGCACTGGCGGAGACGACGTGTGAGAACGAGGAGACTGACGAGCAGCGTGTTCAGGCGATTTGGCGAGCAACATTGCGGCGCAATCCTCACCCCTGGGAAGTCAAAGCGGCCATGCAGCACGTGCGGGAACAATCGAAGCGATTCGCCGAGTTGAAAGAGAATCCACAACCAGTGGAGTCACCACCGGTCGACACGAAACAGGGACTCGTATTGTCGCTCGATGCAAGTAAAGGAGTCGAGCAAGACGACTCGGGCCGCGTTATTCGGTGGCTTGATCAAAGCGGGCAAGGACATCATGCCGAACAGATGCAATCGGAACACCGACCATCCATTAAGCCGAGGGGCGTTGGCGACGTACCGTCTCTTCACTTCGATGGTGCGGCGAAGTTCCTTTCTGTCGCTGGTTCGTTACTGGAGCAGCCGGAGTGCACAATGATCGCGGTTGTGTCTGACGAGGGGCCGACGGGGCATCGTGAAATCCTGTCGAACTGGAACCGCGAACAGAATGTGGGGACCTCGGTGTTTCTCGGGCTGACAGCAGAGAATCAGGTCCGCTGGTCGGACGACTTCGCCAATGCGGGAGGCATTGAGGAACGGAATCGACCGTTTGTCATTTGTGCCACGAATGGTCCCGACGGGGCGTATGTTTTTCAGAATCTTGCACAAATTGGTGCGAGGTCGACGTCACTCTCCGCGCGGAAGCTCGACACGCCGTGGGTAATTGGTCAGCAGGGGAACATTCAGGGGGAATACTGGCACGGTCACATCGCCGCCCTGAAAGTTTACAATCGACCGCTGAATGACGCGGAACGAACTGCCGTTTGTGCAGACCTCATGCAGCGGTACCAAATTTCGGACGCCATTCCGTATCAGGAAAACGAAGTCGCCGCCCGCTCGCCGGAAGTGCTCGCCTGGGCGTCGCTGTGCGTGGTGTTGTTCAATTCGAATGAGTTTATTTATGTCGACTAACTTCCGCCCTTACCGTTCTGTTGCAAATGCGTTTCCGTGCGGAAACTCCCGCCGGGAATTCGTCTGGCAAATGGGATGTGGTTTCGCCGGACTGGCACTTGGCTCGCTGTTGTCGCAGGACCGTTTCTTTGACCGCCATTTGCACGCGGCCGATTCCGTTGCCCAGCCGCCGCAACTGCTCACCAAAGCGAAGTCGTGTATTTTCCTGACCATGAACGGCGCCCCGAGTCAGGTCGACACGTTTGACTACAAGCCCGAGTTGGAAAAGTACGCGGGAAAACCATTGCCCGAAGGGAAGAACTACATCAACAGCGGCGGTCGTAAAGTCGGTTACCTCACCCCTGCGTGGCGGCCATTTCGTCCAGGTGGCGAAAGCGGATTGCTCATTTCCGATTACTTCCCCCACGTGCGCGAGCACGCCGACAAGCTGGCCGTCATCAATTCCTGTCACACCGACAGCCACGCGCACGGTTCGGCACTCGTGCAAATGAACACCGGTAAGACGTTCATTGGACGCCCGTCGCTGGGTGCTTGGTGCGTGTATGGCCTCGGAACAGAAAACCAAAGCCTGCCGGGGTACGTCGTCATTCTCGACAAACGCGGCGGGCCCATTAGTGGACAGCCCAATTGGTCGAGCGGATTCATGCCGGCCAACTACCAGGGAACGCTGTTTCGCCCTACGGGTGATCCCATTCTCGATTTGCGTGGGCCAGAACATATCAACCGCGTCAGTCAGCGGAGTCAGCTCGATTTACTGGAGCGACTGAATCAGGCACACATGGAACAGCGACGCGGCGGAAGCGAACTCGCCGCCCGGATTGCAAGTTATGAACTTGCCTACCGCATGCAGGCCGAGGCTCCCGAGGCGGTCGACCTGAGCCAGGAGACCGAAGAAACACAACGCATGTACGGCATTGGCGAACAACCGACCGACGAATACGGCCGCAACTGCCTGGTCGCGCGGCGGCTCGTCGAACGTGGCGTGCGGTTCGTGCAACTTTACTCCGGCGGCGGGCACCTCGAGGAAACGTGGGATGCTCATGAAAGCATTGAAAAGAACCACGGTCGGCACGCAGCGGAAATTGACCGTCCCATTGCCGCACTGCTGACCGACCTCGAACAACGCGGGCTGCTCGACGAAACGCTCATTGTCTGGGGTGGCGAGTTTGGTCGCATGCCGTTCAGCGAAGGGAAAGACGCGCCCGGCCGCAACCACAATCCCTATGGCTATTCGATGTGGCTGGCCGGGGCCGGCGTTCGCGGCGGAATGAAATACGGCGAGACCGATGAATTCGGTTTCGAAGCGGTAGTGAATCGAGTGCATCTCCACGATTTGCACGCGACCATTCTGCACTTAATGGGACTCGACCACGAACAATTGACGTATTTTTACCAAGGCCGGAATGAGAGCCTCACCGATGTCGGTGGTCGTGTGGTGACGGACATTCTCGCCTGATCGCAATACTCTTGCGTCATCGAATTTGTGCTGGACTGATTCCCGGCAAACGCACATCATGCGGGGATGCGTAATCAGCCGGTGCCTGTGTATGCCCCTGACCTCGACGAGCGTCTTATTGATGCCGACGGGCCGGGGACGCGGTTTGCGCTGTTGGGACTCATTTTCCTGCTGCCGTTGGTCGTCATTTGCGGGCGGCTGGCGTATGTGCAGGTGGGGCTGAACGAGTATTACATCGACGCTTGGGAAACGGTGGAGAAAATCCAGGAGCCGATTCCGGCGCGCGATGGTCGCATTCTCTCGGCAGATGGTCTCGTGCTGGCCGACGTGCGTCCTCAGTTTGACTTGGAAGTCAACTACCGCTGGTTGGAGGAACCGTCCAATGAGACGTGGCTGCGGGGCGAAGCGCGGGGGCGTCTCACGCGCAGTCAACGTCGGAGTCAGCAGGAAGTGGACCGGGCCATTGCCGAAGTGCTTTCAGAGAAGGAGGAACTCTGGTCGCGACTGTCGGAGCAGTTTGCCATTCCAGGCGGCGAGATGTCCGACCAGCGTGGGCGAATTCAAAACCGTGTCGAACGGATGGTTGCCTCCGTCGAACAACGCCGCGAACGTAAGCAGCGGGATGATGAAGTTCAGCAGCTGAACTGGAAAGAGGGCGCCGTAGGAATTTGGAAAACGCTCGTCCATGAGCTGACAACTTCACCCCGCCGACGCGATGAACCGGTCATTCTCCGTGAAGAAGTTTCTTCGCATGTGGTGCTGAGCGACATTACGAGTGAACAGGCCGCGCTGTTGCAGTCGTTGCCGAGTCACTTTCCGGGAGTCACGGTTCGAGTGGCCAAGACTCGCGTTTATCCCGAGAAGGAACTTGCATTGCACGTGTTGGGCATTCGTCGACGTCGCGATGGTGAGCGGCAAAGTCGGGGAGAGAACGGAGTCGAACTGGCGTATGACCGAGTTCTCACGGGTCGTTCCGGCGTCAAGGAATTCGAGCAGGATCGACACGGAGAAATCCTGGGTGAAACGGTCCTCGCTGAACCGGTGGACGGCGAAGACGTCGTCCTGACCCTCGACGCCAAACTGCAAAAGGCAGCGGAACGATTGCTCGAGCGCACATTGCAAAGTCCTCAGGGAGACTCAGCATTTGCGGGGCGTCCACCCATGGGCGGTGCGATTGCAGCCATCGACGTACGCACGGGAGAAATGCTGGTCATGGCGTCGGGGCCGAGTGTGTCGCAAGACGTAATGCTCGCCCCCAGTACTGAGCAGTGGGACAGGATTCAGCATGACGTGAGACGTCCGTTGTTTAATCGTGTCACACAGGGGGCCGTGGCTCCCGGTTCAACATTCACGCTGCTGAGTAGCATCGCACTCCTGCAGAACAAAACGTTCGCCCCCAATGAAGATTTCTTCTGTCAGGGGTATTTGTCGTCGCCCGATCAGTATCGGTGCGCATTGTTCATCAAACATGGTGTCGGTCATGGCCAGTTGACGCTCCCCGACGCCATTGCCCAGTCGTGCAACGTTTACTTCTTTGAGGCGGGACGTCGCATGGGACCAACGCCGCTGGTCCTCTGGGCTCAGCGTTTCGGATTCGGCCAGCCCACGGGAATTGACTTGCCGGGGGAAGCGTCGGGCCACTTGCCGAATCCGTTTCATCTGGAAGAGCGCGAGCAATGGCACTCCGGAATGACACTGCAACTCGCCATTGGACAGGGAACATTGACCACCACTCCGCTGCAGTTACTGCGGTTCACGGCGGTGCTGGCGAATGGCGGAACACTCATTACGCCCCGGCTTGTCCGTTCGCATTCCGATGCCAATGCATCTGAGGCAAACGCCGCGGCACTCCTGGAGCCGGAGTTTGCTCCGCAGGTCGCTCAAATGAATGAGGAAACATTGAAGGTCCTGCGAGAAGGAATGCAGCTGGCGATCACGCATCCTCAGGGGACGGCCCAGCTCGCGTACGAAAATGAATTGCCGTGTGCGGGAAAGGCGGGGACTGCTCAGACGGGTGGGGACCGTCCTGATCACGCCTGGTTTGTCGGCTATACCCCCATCGAAAATCCTCGCGTGGCGTTTGTGGTGTTTCTGGAGCAGGGTGGCAGTGGATCAGAAGTCGCGGCACCAATCGCGCGCGAGTTTCTCATCGAACTCGCGCAGGCGGGATACATTCCGCTCGACTGACGCGCGGACGACGCGGCGAATTTCCTGCGTCTTTCTTGCAATTTGCGGGGCGAACGTTGAAATGAAGCAACATGGTCCTCACTGCTTCATCAAACCCGCCGTGCTGTTATGCTCATCTTTGACGCCCACCTCGACTTGGCCTGGAATGCTGTGGAATGGAATCGCGACCTGGAATTGCCCATTGAAGAGGTCCGACTCTTCGAGAAGCAGTACACCGATATCGTTCCCGGCGACTGCACCATTACTTATCCAGAAATGCAGCGGGGGAATTTGGGGCTGGTCGTCGCCACGCTGTTGCCGCGACTGCATCGCAAGGAAAAGCCGCTCACATTTTATCAGTCGCGCGAGTCGGCTTATGCGGCGTCGTATGGGCAGTTGGCTTATTACCGCAGCATGACGGCCAAGGGCGTGCTGAAGCCGCTGCCGACCGGGGCTGCCGTGGCAAAGCACTGCAATGTCTGGCAGGAATTCCTTAAGGGGAACGGCGAACGACCGCCCATTGGATACGTTCTGAGCATGGAAGGCGCTCCGCCCATTCTGTTCCCCGAACAGGTCGATGAGTGGTACGCCGCTGGCCTGCGAATTGTGGGACCGGCACACTATGGTCCGAACGAATACTGCCACGGCACCGGAAGTTTCGGCGGCCTCACTGCGGACGGCAAACAGCTGCTAAAAGAAATGGACCGCGTCGGGCTGTTGCTGGATGCCACGCACCTGGCAGACGAATCATTCTGGGAAGCACTCGACATTTACACCGGACCTGTGCTGGCGAGTCATCATAACTGCCGCAGCCTCGTCCCCGGCGATCGTCAGTTGACCGACGAACAAATCAAAGCCCTCGCGGAGCGCGGCGCCGTCATTGGTGCCGCGTTCGACAACTGGATGCTGCTGCCCGGATTCAAAAAGTACGTCACGCCACCAGAGGACGTGTTGCTGTCACGTGTGGTTGACCACATTGAACACGTCTGCCAGTTGACCGGCAGCGTGCGTCACAGCGGCATTGGCACCGATTTGGACGGCGGATTCGGTCGCGAACAATCACCCGGTGATTTGAATACCATCGCGGACGTGCAGAGAATTGCGACCATTCTCTCCGACCGCGGATTCTCCGACGACGACATCAACCGCATTATGCACCAGAACTTTGTGGACTTCTTTGTGAAGCATTTGCCGAGTGTCTAGACAAATTACCGCAGGAAACCTCTCCTTGAACAAATCAAGTTGTGCGTGCCGGCATGTACCACCAACCGGTTCCACAGGGTTCCGGCAACCCATCCGTGCAGGCCTTGGCTCATGTTTCGTCGAGTGGCCTGTCTGACTTGTTCCGACTCTTTTGTTGCTTTGCCTCGTTGCGTACATAGTCAGGTGCCCCGTATGAGTCCAGAGGCCATGCTACGTCCGCGCGAAACTGGACGTAGAATTCCATGAATTTCGAGAGTGATTCGAATTCACGTTCCACGTATCCTTCGGCGTATTTCCACCAGCCAACATGGCCGTCAGGATGGAGTAGTAGCTGGTCTCCATTCCTGGCAGAGTAGATTGCCAGCGAATTCTTCCAATCGTCGTAGTTGTCAATTATCTCTTCCTGCCAATCCTCGGTGAGGAGCATCCAATCGTCATCCGCCGCGACGAATCTGCCGGAGACCAAAAAGTCTTCCGCAAGTCCGCAAAAATTCATTGCGAACGCCAAGAAAAGCGATTTTGATGAGAACCCGGCTGAATCGAGTCGTGCCTGGATCAGATTTTCGTCAGGCTGTGGCGGCAGGTAAGCCGACGTACCGACTTTATTGCTGGTATGATTGGAATCGAGGCGTAACCAAGATTGTTTGTCCTCGCAGAAGATGACAGATACCGGAGTATAGGAACGTAGCTGTTCGCAAAGAGGTTGCAGGTCAGGATGCTCGATTCGTGACAACCGCTCATTAATTGTGCGCAGTGCGACCGGCTTGACCGAAGTGACAATGTACAGCATCCACGGTGACAATCCAGCTCGTACGTCGTCTGGTATTTCCGGCTGTGGCAGGAAGTACTCCGTGGCCGTTGGGCCATCCGGATACGGTGCTTCGTGAACGACGGGCATGTTTGGATTCATAACGGAATCTCGACTGCAGTCATGTTTGGGCGGGAAAAGGTGTCCGCGAACCACCGCCCAACGGACTTCGACGATCTGCTTGACGTGGATATGGGGAACTCCTACCAGAGAGCATACCCTCTCCATCAGTCGTCCACTATCCGTAGGGACCTTGGGACCTTCACACGAGAATTGAGAGGCATTCGTACACACTGACTGGAAATGAGACCTGTCGAGAGATCACAATTCCTTCTTGCCGTCTTCGAATTGCAGTTGGAGTGTTGTGATGTGGTTCATCCGTTCCTGTTTTTGCCTGGTGGTGTTGCTGCTGGGGAGTTCTTCGCCACTCTTCGCGGAGTCGAACTGGCAAGCTGGTTTTGCCAAGGGGGACATTACTCCGACGGAACCGTTGCGGTTGTCGGGGTATGGATCGAGGACGAAACCTTCGGAAGGGGGGCAGACGAAACTGAATGTGCGTTGTGCTGTGTTGCAGCAGGCTGGTGATTCGTCACCTAACGCGGCGCATGTCATTCTTTCGGTGGACACCATTGGGTTTCCGGCGGCGCTGACTCAGGAGATTCTGGAAGGTGTACAGGAGAAGCACTCTGTTGCACGCAGCCACTTTGTGATTTGTTGCACGCACTCCCACACCACGCCACACATTGCACGTGGATTGGAGAACTTGTTTTCGGAGCCGGTGACCGAAGAGGAGCAGGCGGCCTTGTTGCGATATACCGACCAAGTTCGCGCGGCCTGCGTTGAGGTGGTGTCCGATGCATTCGACGACTTGAAACCAGCTCGCATTTTTCGAACTGTTGGTGAGGTGGGCTTCGCACAGAATCGCCGCGTGATTGAGGACGGCGTGTGGAAGGGATTCGGTGTCAATGAGCGGGGGCCGACTGATCATTCCCTGCCAGTGCTCAAGGTGACTGACGAAAGCGGCGATCAACTGCGGGGCATTCTGTTTAACTACGCCTGTCACTGCACCACGTTTGGTGGAGAGCACAATTTGGTGAACGGTGATTGGGCCGGATATGCCAGCAATGGGATTGAAACGGCTCACCCCGGAGTTGTCGCACTCTGCTGCATTGGATGTGGGGCCGACCAGAATCCTCCCCGAGAGCGGGACAAGGCATTGGAGTACGCCAAAGCGGAAGGTGAAGAAATCACGGAAGAGGTCGATGCTCTACTGGCGAAGAACTGGACCGAAGTCGGTGGGCTGACAACATCCCACTTCGGCTTCGCCGGTTTGCCGATTGATCGACCACCGCTGGATGAAATGCGAAAGGCGCTGGAGTCGCCGCGGCGGCAGGTGCGTCACCATGCGGAAGTGATGCTGGAAACGCAGGCCCGCATGGGGCGGTTGCCGGAGAGTTACCCCATGCCCATTCACGTGTGGAAATTCGATGACGAATTCTCGATGGTGTTTCTCGGCGGCGAGGTATGCGTGGAGTATGCCCAGCGCATTAAGAAGGAGTTGGGCGAGAATGTCTGGGTGAGTGCGTACAGCAATGACGTGTTTGCTTACGTCGCCCCGGAACGCATGCGGGCCGAAGGGGGCTACGAAGTCGACTTTTCGATGATTTACTACCTGCAGCCGGGCCGCTGGTCGTCGGGGACGGAAGACGTCATTTTGCGTCGCATTCATGAACTGCACGAGGGACGAAATCTCGGTGATGCCACGTCCGCTGTCGATTCGCTGAAACGGATTCAGGTCCCGGCAGGATTCCGCGTGGAACTCATTGCGTCTGAACCGCTGATTACCGATCCCATCAACTTCGCTTTCGGGGCCGACGGAAAACTGTGGGTCGTCGAAATGGGCGACTATCCCAGAGGGATTGATCGCGGTCGACCACCCGCCGACGGGCGAAAGCATCCTTGGGATGGTACTCCCGGTGGCCGCATAAAGTTCCTGGAAGATACCAGTGGTGATGGTCAGTTTGATAAGGCGACCGTGTTCGCCGAAGGGCTCGCGTTTCCGACGGGTGTCACTCCGTGGCGCGATGGCGTGTTGGTGTCGGGGGCGCCTGACCTGTTGTTCTTAAAGGACAGTGACGGCGATGGGCGGGCCGACGTTCAGGAAGTTGTCTTCTCGGGCTTTGAGGAATCGAATCCGCAGCACCGTATTAACGGGTTTGAGTACGGATTGGATGGTGCACTGTATTTGGCGAGCGGTGTGGCGAGCGGCAACGTCACCAGTACGCGGACCGGGAAGACGGTCAACATGTCGGGGCGGGACTTGAAAGTCTGGCCGGACATTGGACTCGCCGAGCCCATTAGCGGTCGCAGCCAGTATGGTCGCAGTCGCGATGATTTCGGCAACTGGTTCGGCAACACGAACAGTGAGCCGCTGTTTCATTACATTATGGAAGACAGTGATTTGAAGCGGAATCCGTTTGTCGCCTCGCCGGGGACGCGGCTATTTCTCACCGAACCGCAGCGGGCACCGCCGGTTTATCCCACCAGTCGCACGCTCGATCGGTTCAATGATTTGTACGCCGCGAATCGTTTCACCTCAGCCTGCTCTCCGTTTGTCTACCGCGACTCTGGTGAGCAAAACGGCGATTTGTATGGTGACGTATTCATTTGCGAGCCAGTACATAATCTGGTCAGTCGTCGCAAAGTTGCATTTCCTGGCGTGGAACCAACTGCGACTCGTGCTGACGGAGAAGCGGAATCGGAGTTTCTGACTTCGACTGATCCCTGGTTTCGACCGGTTCGCCTGATGAATGCGCCGGACGGATCCATCCTGGTGTGCGACATCTATCGGTCGGTCATTGAGCATCCTGAGTGGATTCCGGAAGCATGGCAGGCTCGGCTCGACTTGTATGCCGGCAACGACATGGGCCGCATTTACCGTGTTTGCCGTGAAGAGAGCGGGGGTTTGGCGGTTCCGAATCTGGCTGCGATGACCGATGTGGAACTCGTTGATCAACTGGGGCACGCCAATGGTTGGAGACGAGACACTGCCCAGCGACTGCTTCTTGAACGCGGAGTTGCCACAGATTCCCCGGCCTACAAGCGGTTGCTCGAATTGCTCAATTCGGAAGTGAACATTGCCTGCCGTATTCAGCAACTGTGGACAGCTCACTTGTTGGATTCGGAATTTCATCGGAGCGCGGCATGGAGAGAAAAAATTCTGCGAAGCGATGCGGCGGAACTTGTTCGGCAAGGCGTGCGAATCTTCGATTTGGAGCATGAGCCAACGCTGAAGTGGCAGCCACTCATGTTGACTTCGCATTCTGATGAGCGTGTAAGGTTTGAATTGGCGTTGCGGGCGGGTGACTGTTCCCCAGATTTGCAGTTCGAAATCCTGAGTCGACTGGCAAAGCAGGATGCGCGGCATCCGTGGATTCGTCAGGCCATTCTAACTTCATCTGTGAACGTGGCGGGCCAGTTGCTGATTGAAGTTGCCGAAAGTAATAACCCAGAGGCAGGGCCAATTGAATTGATGAGCGACTTGATCGCCACGGCTCTCGGCGATGGAACTCCTGAACAACTGGGGACATTGGTTTCTTTCATTGCCGAATCGTACGACTCGCATCCCCATGACGGCACGTTGCGTTTGCTGGGACGCCTGCTTGGCGAAGTCGACCGGCGGCGGCTCGACTGGGCCAGTGTTGCTGGGGGTGAAACTGCAGAGTCGGTCCCGCTTGCGAAGCACCTACGTCCGCTGTTTCGACGTGCGCGTGAGGTTGTGGCCTCTGATGAGACGTCAGTCGAAAGCCGCAACGCAATGTGCATGTTGTTAGGGCGGGAAGCTGCCCAGATGAAGTACGATGTCGGGCTGTTGCAACAATTCCTTTCCGTGCTGGCACCGCCAGAAATGCAAATCGCGGCGGTTGAGACGCTGAGCCGACTGAATCAACACGGCTTGCTTGTGCAATCGCTGCGGAATCTCGGTCCTCAGGCTCAGAATGTTGTGCAGACAACGTTGCTGGAGAGTCAGACGGGTACGAAAGCTCTGTTAGCCAGTTTGGAGCAGGGGACAATTGAGACCAGCGATTTGTCCGCGACGACTCGAAATGCCTTGCTGGAATTGTCCAACCAGGAACTGCGGGAGAGGGCAGCCAAGTTGATTACTCAGCGACCAGCCACGAATCGCCAGCAGGTTGTCGATGAGTATGCGGGAGTTAGCGAACTGACGGGAGATGCGGTGCGTGGGGCAAAGGTGTTTAAGGAGCGGTGTGCGACGTGCCATCGACACCAGGAGGTGGGCGTTGACCTCGGGCCAAAGCTGGCAGCATTGCAGGACAAATCAATCGAGTTTCTACTGGTTGCGATTCTCGATCCAAACCGAGCTGTCGACTCGCGGTACCGAACCTGGGTGGCTGCCCGGACCGATGGGCGTCAAATCAGTGGACTGCTCATCGAAGAAACGACCACGAGCCTGACCTTTGCATTGCCTGACGGCCGACGCGAAACCGTGCTCCGTAGAGAGATTGAAGAGGTGGCCGTATCGACTCGATCATTTATGCCAGAGGGACTCGAAAAGGACGTCTCACCTCAAGATATCGCTGACGTTATGCAATTCATCCGCACTGACGCTCCCTGACGAGTCTAGGAGGATCTTGGGGAATGGGGGGGCTTGGGGCGAGCGGGGGTAATGCGTCCGAGTCGAGGGTAAAAAAAGAGCAGGCCGTGCGAATTTCGCACGGCCTGCGTGTTTCCCAACTGGGAATTTCAATTGTTCCGAGGATTACTCGGCAGCAGGAGCAGCTTCGCCACCTTCAGCAGGAGCAGCTTCGCCACCTTCAGCAGGAGCAGCTTCGCCACCTTCAGCAGGAGCGGCTTCGCCACCTTCGGTGCTGCCACCTTCTGGTGAGTGAGCAGCGCCTGGCATTTCGTGATCGGCAGGATCAACGTCGCTGACGTTGTCGACTGGAGCTGGTTCTGTCGCTTCTGGCGCACAACCGACGATGGACAGACCAAGGAATGCGGCCAAGCTCAGTGAAAGATACTTCTTCATTTCAGGTTTCCCCCAAAGTTTCAGGATGATGGGCGGGGTATCCACACACCCCTCTTCCCACGAGTGAGGGGGACTATCCCCTCTCTCCCCCCAACAGAGCAACCAAGGCCCCTATTTATTCCCGAAAAATCTTCCAGGAATTACTCAAGCCCGGATCAATCTTCGTAAACTTCGTCATTTCAAAGCATTATGAATAATTCTGCCAAGCGGAATTACAGGAACAATCCGCAAATCTTGCCCAGTTGACAATTCCCCTCAATTCCCGGTTCCTCAAAGGTCGATTCTTCAGAACAACTGCCATTCCCGGCAGAACCATTACGTTTGGACATACTTGTCCATTCGCGCGTAGTACAACCAGGTTTTTTAGTCCCCCTAAACCTCCTGGTTTCCCCCTCACCGGACTGAAACAGTTGATTCAGCACGATGCTGGAGCAATCGATGACAAGAACATGGAAGTACTGGCTGGGAGCAATCACGGCGTGTGTCTGCGCTGTGGGACCGGTTTGGAGCCAAGTTCCACCGGGCTCGAATTCCCCCTCCAATTCTCCGTTTGCCGAGCCTGCCGACTACTCGGACGATGACACAGGTAGTGTCCGTCTAGGCGAAAAGTCCTCGTCAGGCAGTATTTCGGAAGCCGGAGCAGTGCAGCGGGTTCAAAACCTGACTGAGCCAGGAGCCGTTTTTGACGGTGGCCCGCCGGTAGTGACCGACGGCATGCTGGCAGGTGACGAAACAGTCGGCTTCGCAAGTACAACTTCATTGAATGAAGTGTACTGGCGGGTTGGCAATACTTCGTTTGACCGCTTTGGTGTCGAAAACGGTTACACGAACCTCAATGCGTTCGTTCCGCTCACCGTTGAAGGTGGCAATGCTCTCTGGTTCTTGAATCCGCGTGTCGTTCTCACAGACAGCGGTGACGTGGCCGGCAGCGTCGGTATGGGACGCCGTATTTACAATGCCAACGACGACCGCGTGTACGGAGGCTCGTTCTGGTGGGACTGGGATCACCCCTACCATCAGTTGGGTGGTAGCTTTGAATCGATTGGACGCTACTTCTCGCTCAGAAGTAACTTCTCACTTCCCATCGGCGATGCCAATGAAACGCTTGGCACCGTGAGTGACTTCAACAGCTTCCGGTATTCCGGTTCCAACATCGTCTATACGCGCACGGCGAGCATCGAAAACGCTTACCAGCAGTTTGACTTCGAAGTGGCAACTCCCATGCCGCTCGTTGGGCAGTATGGCATTGATATCGGTGTTGGTGGCTATTACCTCAACGGTGATGGCGACGCCCGTGACGGAGCTGGCTTCAGTCTGCGAACCCAGGCCCAGGTGAATAACAACTTCTGGATTAATGGTTTGCTGACCACGGACCCCGTGTTCGGAGCCAACTACTCGATGAACATGGAGTTGACGCTGCCCGATGGTGGTCCAACTCAGTGGTTCGCCCGACGCCCTGTGGCCAGCAACCTGACCACTGGTGTCCTCCGCAATTACCGCATTGCACGCAAGACCTCGACACAGTCAACGGAAGCAACGTTTACCAGTCCAAAGGGTAACCACGCTCTGAGTGTGGTCGTTATTGATCCCAACGTTGCGGCTTCCGGTGCAGGAACTCCCGACGATCCTTTGATGTCGGTTGCCGACTACATGGCAATGCCCGCAGCAACTCGTGCGATGTACGACATTGTGTTTGTGCGGTCACAAGTGGACGGACTCGATACCAACCTCAATACCACCATCACTCTGCTTGATGGTCAACGCCTGATTGGCGATGGTTCTGGAACGGCAACGTTCTCCGCCCTCGAAGCTCCTGGCAGCCTGTTCGTACTTCCCGGACAAACGATTGGCACAGCACCAATTCTATCCAACAGTGCCGCTCCCGGGTTGGATGTCGTGACTCTGGCGAATGCCAACGAAGTCACCAACTTCACAATTGATGGCACATCCACTGGCCGCGGAGTTGTGGGCACGGGAATCGACGGTTTCAACATTCATGACAACACCTTCGTCAATGTCATCGACGGAATTGTCATTACCAGCGATACCTCGGTCTTCCTGGATTGTCCCGGCGAAGATGTGGGAATTATTTCCAACAACATCGTTGGTGGTACCGGAGCAACGAACCCCATCGATCCCGGTGGAATTGTGCTGACCCACACCGCTGGTACACTGACCTACCAGATGACCGGCAACAACATGTCAGCGTTTAACATGTTTGGTGCAGACATTACCGTGACCGGCGGAACCTTGAACGCGAACGATGAAATCAATGGCTTCATCGTTGGCGCGAATACCTTCTCTGGCAACGGTGGTGGTCTGCGGATGACAGCCACAGGAACCGGCACCATCAATGCCGACATCCAAGGCAACACCGCTGCGAATAACCTCGGCGATGGTATTGTCCTGGTTGCCGATGGCCCTGCCGCAACCTTCAATATCGAAACGTTTACTGGTAACAGCGGTAGTGGCAACCGGGGACATGGTTCCCAAATTGTTGCCCGCAATTCCGCTACGCTCGTCCTGAATGATGGACTTGACAATTCTTCGGTCCTCGCCGGAAGCAACATGACCGGCAACCTGCTGGACGGTATGCAAATCGTCGCTGACGGATCTGACATTCTCATCGATCAAATTAGTGCGGTTGTCGCCACAGGAAACGGTGATGACGGAATGGAACTCGCCGCACTCAATGGCGGCTCGATTACTTGGATCGCTCCCATTGTTGGCAACACCTTCGATGGCAACGGAGCAGCTGTCCCGGGACTTGGTAATCCCTCACCAGCGGACGTTGGTGCCGGACGTGGAAACGGTCTGGAAATTACCACCGCAGGTGCAGGCAGCATGATTGTTGGTGGTGGTATCGACCCGGCACTTGATGGCGGCATTGGTGTACTTGGCACGCCCAACGCCAACAGTTTCAGCAACAACACGGGAAATGGTTTGGCCTTCCAGCTCGATGGCGGAACCATGGTGTTTGATGGCATCTACAACAACGTAGCTACGGGCAACGGTAATAATGGCATGAGCATTGTGAACAACCTGGGCGGTACGTTCGTGGTCGTGAATCCCGACGTACCGAACACGGCTGATATCAAGTTCAACGACTTCTCCAACAACGGTAACGCCGGATTGTTCATTGGTGGTACCGGTGCTGGAGGTGGTCCACGTGCTGTCACCGATCTCGGCTTGCTGGCTGACAACAACTTCGACCGGACCACGTCTGGAACCGACGGAATTCAGTTCAACGCCATTGACAACTTCATTGTCATGGACCTCATCCGCAACTCGTTCGTCGGGCGAGCGGGAGCAGGACGCGGTATTGGTGGTCGTATCAGCGGTACCGTTGGCACCTTGCCACCGGGAGGCCTCGATATGAACATCTTCGCCAGCACCGACATCAACGGAATGCCGGAATTCAACACCTTCAGCAACAACGGTGACGCCCACATTGGTATCATCTTCGAAGGTGGTACGGACAACCTGGTTGAGATTTCGGACCACACCTTCAGTGGTGCCATCGATGGTGCACTGGTGGACTTCAATGGCGACGGTATCTCTCTCATCAGCCGCAATGCACGCCTGCGTGGTTACATCAAGAGCAGCACGATTACCCTCAACGAGGGTGACGGAATTCATCTGGAGTCCGTCGGCGGAACCATTGACGACTTCGAAATTGGTGGAGCCGCAATTGGTGAAGGAAACCTCATCAGCCAGAACGGCCTGGGAGGAATTCCAACCATCCTGGGACAGAACACGTTCCACGGAATTCACATCGTGCGACGTGACACGGGGCAGTTCAACAACTTGCTGATTGCCCGTAACACCGTCACGCAGAACGGATTGAACGCTGGTGGCGTGCCCGTCAGCTTCTCAAACGGTTTGATGATTGACGTTTTTGGAGCCGACCAAACCTCGCTCCCCAACGGCCTGCCCGATTCAATTCTCGTCTCACAGAACGAATTCACTCAGAACCTGGGTGACGGAATTGAAATTCGCCTCGGTGCCGACGCCGATCTTGGAGTGGATATCATTGGCAACCTGATTTCACGAAACGGTCAAGTTGACAACGGGGCAGGTGGCTTCACGCTCGTGAACAACGCCGCCAGTGGTATTCAGGTTACCGAAAACGTCAATACGTCGACCGACTCACGCGGCGTGTTCGGACTCTGGCAAGCCAACGAAATCTCCAACAACGCCAACGACGGTATCCAAATCTACGGCGATACTGGCAATCAGTTGACCGGCGAACAGTTGGTCATTGGTTCAACCGTCCTGAATCCTCTGGGAGTGTTTGATCCGCTTGGAAACCTCATTGTCGACAACGGCGGAGACGGCGTCCAAATCTCACGCGGTGGACTCATTACTGTTGGTAACAACACCATCATGGGGAACGGCACAATTGGTCCCTTCGGCCTCGTCAATGCTGGTATCAACATCGACGGCGACTACGATTCCAACAGCTTCCAGGAAGTGGAAATCATCAGCAACTTCATCTCGCAGAACATTGGAGATGGTATCCAGTTGCTTGATGAAGGACAGGACTCAGTTCTGGTGGCCCGTAATAACCAAATCTTCCTGAACCAGGGACGCGGCATCGACATTCTGGTTCGCCCAGGCGATACCGACACCACAGACAGCGACAACCTCGATCCAGGTTCACCTGCCATCACAAACCTGGCTACTGGCCTGGTCACAACAGACGTCACGTTGATTGGTAACGAAGTCATTGCCAACGACCTGGAAGGGATTTACATCGTCGGCACAAACGACACCTCGCAAAGCCAAAGCGTGAGCAGTTCTGCAGCACTTGGACAAGCAGGTACAGTAACCCGTGCCTATCAGTTGCGACTGGACATCCATGAGAACCGCGTCATCGGTAACGGTCAGAACTCGTCCTTCCCGGCAACCGGCCTCGTCCTGCGAGTGGGTACGACCGATGGTGGGTTTGGACCAACCTTTGCCGGCGGTTTCGCGACCGACGGGTTGAATGTTGAAGACCTCGATGGAAACGGAATTCTGGACAACGACATCAACGGCGACGGCTACCTCAATGCCGCATCCAACAGCTTTGTCGGTGGTGTCTCCGCCTCGATTACCAACAACTTCTTCGATGGTAACAACGGTGAAGACATTCTCTTCCACTCATTCCGTTCGACGGTCGATCCAAACACTGGTACCGCATGGGATGCGATGACATACAACCCGAACGGTTATCAGTCCGATCCGCTCGCCCGCCTCGACCTCATCTTCACGGACAACACCTTCTCCAGCATCGAAGCCAACAACGGTTATCTCAACATTGTCACAGGCAACCAGGCAGGAGCCTTCTACAACAATGCCGACGCCACGTTTAAGTCACGCGTAGTCGGTATGAATCCGGAAGATGGACCATTCGCCGCTGGTGGAGCACGCCGTCGAAACGCAACCCGTCTCGCCTCACGTTACTCAACCAATCCTCCTGGACTGCTACCGTTCATCCCGAACACGCCTGATGCGGAAACATTCCTCTATCCAGGTATGGGAGACAGCACGTTCCGTGTCATCGGAGGCACAAACACGTTCCTCGACCCAGGCATTGGAACGCTCACCATCGACCAGATCTTCATCTACGACGATCCAACCTTTGTCGGAGACCCGAACCTCGTTGATGCCACGTTCGAAGCTGACGGTGTGTTCTTCACCGGGGGCAACCAGTTTGGTGAACTGCCATTCGGTTGGGGCTTCTTCAACCCGGGTCGTACAGGGTTCACAAACCCATAGCCCAAGTTGAATTCTGACTCTCGACGCACGGCACTCCTTCGGGTGTGCCGTGCGTTTTTTGTTTACCGGGCGGACCACTCCACACGCGTCGCAAACCTTGCTAAAGTACGGGGCTACGTGGTTTTCGTTGCGATGAATTGACTGGAGTTGGCTCATGCCGATTAAGGTTCGATGTGGTGGTTGCTCCACCGTTCTGAATGCTCCCGACAAGGCTGCCGGTAAGACACTTTCCTGCCCAAAATGCAAGGAAAAAATCCGGGTACCCGCCGGCACGTCCGGTGGTAAGCCAGCCCCCAAGGCGGCGAAAGCTCCGCCGAAGAAACGCAAAAATGAAGACGCTCTCTTCGGCGGCCTGAACATCGACGACTATGACATGGACCACGATGACGAGC
>JACKHO010000006.1 GCA_020638955.1 Planctomycetaceae bacterium
AGTTGGCTTACAGCTCCGACATGCCGTCACATCGATGCGTTGTTGATCAGCGATGTCCCCACTTTCCGAATGTGATCGAGAAGATGGCGCAAGTCGCCCTCTTCGGTCATCGGATTCATCAGACACACTCGCAGGGCTCCGGCGCCATTCGCGTCGGTGGTCTGTACGAGGTAGAACTCACCCGACTCAATAATGGTCCGCCGAATTTGGCGATTCAAATTGCCAACCTGTTCGGCACTCCAGTTGGCCACGGCTGCCGGTTGATAGCGAAATACCTGGATGTTGCACTGTGGCTCGTGAAGCGTGACAAAGTCGTCGGCCTCGCTGAGCAATTGGTAGAGTCGCCGCGTGAGTGCAAAGGTGTGGTCAATTAAGTCACCGAACAATTCCTTGCCGTACAGCGCGGTAATTCCCCACATTCCATACGTCGCCGCATGTTTCGTGCACTCAATGGTCAGCAGCCCACCATCGTACTCAGCCATTCCGGGGGCTGAAGGATCAAACAAGTACGAAGCTTCCTGCCGAAACGTTTCGAAGCGATGTTCACGATTTCGGTAAAAGACGAAGGCACACAGGGCCGGGACAAATAAGGTCTTGTGCGCATCGCAAATAAAGCTGTCTGCTCTTTCGAGGCCCGAAATCAAATGTCGATGCTGGTCACTGAAGGCAGTGGCTCCGCCATGTGCCGCGTCAACGTGCATCCACACGCCGAACTCTTCGCAGACGTCCGCAATTTCGTCGAGAGGATCAAACGCACCGATTGGGGTTGCACAGGCCGCGGCGACGACTGCCACTACCGGTGTCTGGCTTTGCTTTAACTCCTCGAGTATTTCTCGAAGTGCGCCTACATCCATCCGTCGACGCTCATCCAGTGGAACCCGCCGAATGTTCTCGGTCCCAATTCCCAGAATCCCGGCAGATCGGGCGACACAGTAATGGGCGTCAGATTGTACGACTAGTACGGGCTGCGGACGTCCCGCCCCAAAACCACTCTCCCAGACATCACCCAGTACAACGTTGCGTGCGGTCAGCAGTGCCGTCAAATTCGCGAGCGAGCCGCCATTCGTGACGAATCCTGCAAACGTTCCAGGCTTCAGGCCAATTTGCGTGGCCCACATGTTAACCAGGGCACGCTCCACGGCCGTCGCCCAGGGCCCCATTTCGTAAATAGCCATGACCTGATTCGTCACCGAAGCGACGGCGTCAAATAATCCCGCTGCGGGCACGCTCGCCGGAACCTGGTGCCCGACATAGCGAGGATGGTGAAGATTGTGTCCCTTCGAGAATGCCAGTTGAACCAACTGTTCGAATCGTTGCGGGACATCATCACCACGCTCCGACTTGAGTGACTCCACGGCAGCCGCAATGTTTGACTCCGGCAGATTCCAATTCAGCACGGGGCCTTCACGTCGTGAGAGTTTCTCAAAATGATTCTGCAGCAGTTCGCCGAGACGCACTGCGAGGGATCCGACAGTAGCAGGATCAAAGTAGCTGCGCACTCGATCTGTCACGCTTTGCGGTGAGACGGAATCGACATTGGAATGGTCTGCAGACATGGAGCGTCGGGCAATTGGTCGGATGGATTTCAGGGGGCAACAACAAATGCTAGGAGCCGGACACTCGCTGCACAATGTGGTTCAGAGGCTGCCTGACTTTCAATAATGGCCAAGGAATGGGCTCCAGTGGCAATTCGAATAATGATGCCAAATGGCAACATGAGTTCCGGGCATGTTGCCTCAAGTCCACGTCTGCACAACGAGGGATTGGCTGCAAAAGAAGAACGGCGAGTCGTAAGGGGTTTCTCGAGAGCAGTTTGCGCCTGGTTGGCAAAATGTACAGTTCTCGTGGCGCGCTTTTTTCTTTTCATCATGTAATGGAAACAAAGTGCGCCGACTGCATGACGCTGTCGGGCGTTCTGGAACTGTAAGTTTGGAACGGTGATTCCTGATGACTCTGCCGACAGTCGTGGTCTTAAGTCCCGACGAAATCTTCTGTCGCATTGCCGCCGAACAGGCGCATCGCAGCTTCGACGTTCGCTGTGTCGCGGACATCGAAAGCGTGGCCGCCTGTGTGCGCGACGTGAAGCCAGCCGTGGTGGCACTCGACCTGCGTAATGTGCGTGACGGCGGACACGCCGGAGATCGAATTGTCGAAGACATTCTACTGGAACATCCCGAGATAAAAATTCTCGTTTTGGCCGACCCGGACTGTCCGGAACTATTACAACGCCGGGCCGCCTGTTCACCAATTCGCCTGCATTGTGGCATGTTCACGGTTGAGGACATGGTGCATTTGATTGAACCACTTCTGCCCAAGCCGTTACCACAACCTGCCGTTCGGACCACCACAGAAAGAACTCGCGATCAATTTGGCGAAGCTGTCTTTGAGGGCTTAACTCGCAAGTTTGAAACTCGTTCTCCCCAACTGAAACAAATGCTGGATGACCTCGTCATTGCCGCAGCGCATGACGTGACTATTCTCCTGATTGGCGAAACGGGCTCAGGAAAAACCTATCTCTCCAACCTCATTCACGAACTTTCACCGCGTCGGAAGGAACCATTTCTGCATGTCGCGTGCGGCGCGCTGCCTCGTGAACTTATCGAAAGCGAATTGTTTGGTCACAGCAAAGGGGCATTCACCAGCGCCCATGCCGACAAAGATGGGAAGTTCGTGGCGGCGGCACGCGGAACCGTGCTGCTGGACGAAATTGACGTGCTCGGACCGGAACAACAGGTGAAACTGCTTCGTGTCATTGAGACCGGCGAATTCGAACCAGTCGGATCGAACCTGACAATGAAGTCGCAGGCCAGACTCGTCGTGGCGAGTAACCTGGAATTGCAGCCACTCGTCGAGACCGGACGGTTCCGTCCCGACCTGTACTATCGGCTCAATATGCTGAAGTTCGAGATTCCGCCACTACGTCGCCGAAAGGTGGACATTATTCCGCTGGCGAAGAAGTTCATTCAAAAGTTCCAGGACAAGCACGGCATTCGTGTTCATCGTATTGAAGACTCCGTGCTCGATGCACTGCTTTCCTACCCGTGGCCCGGCAACGTGCGTGAACTGGAGCACGTCATGCAGCGTGCGGTCATTTACTGCCGCGACGGAATTCTCACGCAGGCACAGTTGCCAAGCCACATTCTCACGGGACACGCTGGCCCCACGAACGACCCTTCCGTCTCCCTCACCTCCCGGCCTGCCGTGCGAACCATCGACAACACGCTCGGCGAACAGGTGGCGGTCAGTGAAAAGGAAATCATTGAACAGGCATTGTTCAAGAACGGATTCAGTCGCACCAAAACGGCCAAAGAACTCGGAATCAGCCGGGTCACGCTCTACAACAAGATGAAGAAGTACGACATGATTCGATAGGTGTTGTGCGCCCGCCTGGCCGTGCAGTCAGCAATTCGTCGTCGGCAGGTTCTTACTGCCGACACTCGGCCACCATGAGCCGCGTCCAGGGGCCTTCGTTCACGTTGTAGTAAATGCGACTTCCATCGGCACTGAAGGCCGGATGGGGATGGTTGTGTCGCCAGGTCGACGCCCCATGTGCGTTGTCGAAGACCGTCAGCACGACAGATTCATCCTGCTGCATCGATCCTACGGCGATTGCCCAGTATCCCGGTTGACCAAAGGGCCGTTTGGTGACGTCGGCATCGGTCACGAATAACTTGCCGTTCGGTGCAATCGAGGGGTGGTTGGAAATAGTCGACGGAGCAGGGCGGTTTTTCGCACCTGTTGCCAAATCAAATGAGTAGTTTCCCTTCTCGAAAATCGCGGTTCCGTCGGGCGACCAGGAGGGGTGCCCCCATTGCTCAATGAGCCGAATGAACTTGCCGGCCTTCAAATCGTAAACGACCTTTCCTTCGCGATAACTGGCCTGCTTGCTGCGGAAGTCGTCCCCTCCACTGGGGCGAGAGAGCTTGAAGAACACTTTCGATTCATCGGGGCACATGACGGGGAAGAAAATTGAAATATCGGTGGTACCGAACTTCCCCAGAATCCAGTCGCCGTATTCACGCACGACATCTTCGACGGTGACAGGCGTGCGAACTTCGCCTGTCACGACATGGACGAGTTCGAGGTTACGATGTTTCCCCGGATTCCAATGCTGCCCGTAAACCGGAACCCACTCGCCTGTCGCTGAACCAAACCCCACCTGTCGATCTTCGGCCAGGACCTTCGCCTTCAGCGTGGCGACATCAATGGCCATCACGCGCCAGTGGCCGTCGCGCACTTCGTGGTAAACAATCGATTTGCCGTCATTGCTCCACTGCTGACACGCGGCCCGATGCGCATCTTCCGTCGTAATGTCACCGGCAACGATGGTTTCATGTCCCGTTGCCCGTTCGAGAATTCGCAAGTCGCCATACTCACCATTCTTGGTGACGGATGTGTAATACAACACGTACTTGCCATTCGGGTTCTCGGGCGACGTGTTGAAGTAGGAATGAATGGAATGGCGTTCAGTGTCTGGAGCGACGTCACGAATGGTCACACCCTTGCGCCAGGCGGCGAGTGGATCATCCCCGGCTTTCACCAACTGTGAAAGAGCGAGAAAGGTGACCACAAAAGCAAGGGGTCGAATGATGGACATGCGTGTTCAACTGCGGCGGGGAATGATTGAGGTTTCAGTCAAATCTCATCTGAATATATCCGCCCTCAACGGCAGAATGCGACGCTGGAGCCACCTACGTCTTCGAAACAGAAACACCCGCAGAGAAGTGCTAGTTGGTCAAAGGTTCTGACTGTGAATGCGAGCCATGAAAACGTCGTGTCAGTCGGATGTTCCTTCCGGCTGCGTTGCCCTCCCCTGGCGAGCAAGACGCTGCAATTGATCGGACGTTTTCCGCATGGCGTCTTCAAACTTCGATCTCGATTCACTCGACGGAAATAGCACCATGGTCTGCAGCGTTTCGGATTCTGCTTCCACAAGACGGAGAATCGCGACGAGTTCTTGCAGATTCTTTGCTTCGGCAATCGAACGGTCTGATGATTCACTCGACGATTCGAGTAATTCTCTCAATTGCTTTGTTTGCAGTGAAACCAGCCGTGCTCGCTGGATGACCGATTCCACTTCACGCGGCTGGGCCTTTTGAAGATCGGACAGTAGGCGAATATGTTCATGCAGCGTGGTCGCATGGACCGAACCCATCCAACCAATGAGGTAACCATTCTGCTGAGACACTTGGCTGACCGCGGGCGGTGCATTCGTAGTGGCATCTGGGAGCTTAATGTCGGCAAGCTGCACCCAACCTGCCTTGCCCTCAGCATTCTGGACCCACAGCCAGTTCCCCTGAACACGAGCAATCGTTACGACAGTGTCGGCATCCAGTTGCCCAACGACGTCATTTTCGACGCGCAGCAGTACCGTTTTCGCCAGCTTTGCCGTGGAACCAACCAGTTGTGCCTCAACAACGCTGTCGGCCAGAAACCAGACGGCAATTGTGAGTGCCAGGTACCAGCACGTTGCACGCGCCGACTCGATGTTCATCAACTCAGTCCGTTATTTGGAGAGAAGCTGCCGTAAATCAAACGACGTGTAGGGGCGTTCCGCAGCGGGCGTGCCGTCTGATCCTGCGTTGGACACCCAGAACCGCGTTGTCGCTGGTTCGAACAACACGTTGTGTAGATTCGATTTCATCGCCACCGGCCGGTCCATCAAATGCAAGGCCTCTTCTGCTGTGAACGTTCCGTGTCCGGCCTGAACGCGAGTCACAAGTTCTTCGTAGCGACTCCCGGCGGACAACAAAGCACAGTCAGTGACTGGAATGGGAAGTCGTTCGTGTTTCTCGCCCGTATGAATGACGTCCATGCGGTCCCAGGATGCTTCCATCCCAACAGCGCGATTCGTGTTTCCGTCAGCAACGACGTAGAAATACTGACATGTACGTGGTGTGGCACGATACAAGTCGAGAACTTCATCCAGTGTACTGCACGTTTGCAGAGCCTCTCGCATCAGCACAGCCATGGGCATCCCATGCCAGTGGCCGAGCCCTGCTCCACCCATTTCGCCAATTGAAATGTGATTCGCATTCATCCCGGTAACACAGCCAATGAAACCGGCATAGGAAATGTTCACGAATGGAATTCCTCCATCGGGCTCCGACACAATGACCACGGCATGGTCCTGCAGTCCCCAGTCAATGGCGTAGTCGAGCACACGCCCGTGATACAGTGTGCCATCCTTCGTTGCCGAATTCATAATGGCGAATCCACTGCAGTGAAACAGTTCCGGAATGAAGTTCGCCACCTGGACATCTTTCTCCGGAAGTTCCGCACCTTCCGCCAGTCCACGCAGCTCTTCGAAATACCAATCGGGCACGAAGTCGCGCTGAATGGTGACAATTAATTCAATGGCGGCTCGCGGTTTGAGCTTCAGCGGCCCAACGTCCACGAGAGTAGTCTCTCCTTTGACGTTCACCAGGTTATTCAAATTCTGCTGCACATGATCCCGCAACAACTCGCCGTGCTGCCGCCCCATTTCATAGTGCGATCCTTTCAGATGCAGCACCAACTGCCCTTGCTGTTCTTCAAGCCACCCCTTGCCGGAACGTGCAATGACTTCCCCCGCCACAGGGGTGAGCAGCACAGACGTAGAGAACAGGAAGGCGTAGAGCAAACGCATATTGTCACCGGAGTTCTGGAAAAGGAGAAACCCAACACCGCCACATCATCGGGGACAGGACGGTTTGGAGCAAGGGAATTCGGTTCCGAGTACCAACATGGACTGTCACGGTATGTCGCCCATTCGCTACCATAAACCATAGCCGATGGGTGGACCCGTTGGCGTGTTGTGTTTTGATCTGAGTTCGACAGCTATTGAGTTATGCGTAGACTTTCGACGGTAACAGCAAGTTTGGCCCTCGGCCTGTTCTTGAGTTTGTGTGCGGCGAACGCTGATGCGGATGATACCGCAGCGATTCGCTTTAATCGCGATGTCCGCCCGATATTGTCGGCCAAGTGCTTTCATTGTCACGGCCCCGACGGGGCACACCGCGAAGCGGATTTGCGTCTCGATACCGAAGAAGGAATCGCACAGGCCTTCGGGAAGAACCTCGACGACAACGAAGGTTGGTCCCGCATTGCCTCGGACGATCCTGAGCTGCAAATGCCGCCGCCCAAGTCGCCGAAGCAGTTGACTGCAGCAGAAAAGCAGACGCTGCAGCAATGGATTCAGCAGGGAGCGAAATGGGAAGGACACTGGGCCTTTGTCACGCCTGAACGGCCATCGGTGCCCGAAGTTTCAGTGGGACAAGTCGTGAACCCCATCGACGCCTTCGTACTGGATCGACTGCACGGGAGCCCCCTGAAGGTCAACGGCGAGGCGGATCGCGAACGTCTCATTCGCCGCGTCACTTTCGATTTGACCGGCCTGCCGCCCACCGTCGCCGAAGTCGACGCGTTCGTCAGCGACCAGTCGCCAGATGCCTACGAAAAGGTGGTTGACCGCCTGTTGGCTTCCAAGCATTTCGGCGAACGGATGGCGACCAACTGGATGGACGCCGCCCGCTATGGTGACACCAGCGTGTTTCACGCTGATGGACCGCGCGATATGTGGCCGTGGCGCGACTGGGTCATCAATGCTTACAACGACAATATGCCGTTCGATCAGTTCACCATTGAGCAACTGGCTGGTGATTTGATTCCGGACGCCACGACTTCACAGAAGGTGGCCACAGGATTCCTGCGGAACAATGCCACTACCGACGAGGGGGGAGCCATCGCCGAGGAATTCCGCGTCGAATATGCAGTGGATCGAGTGAAGACGTTTTCGATGGTCTGGCTCGGGATGAGCCTGGAATGCGGTCAATGTCACGACCACAAGTACGATCCCTTCACTCAACAGGAATACTACCGGCTGTTCGCGTATTTCAATCAGGCGTCCGATCCCGGCATGCAAACACGTAATGGGAATCAAACCCCAGTTGTCGACCTGTATGATGACGCCAAACTGGCCGAGGCAGAGAGCCTGAAGCCAAAGGTTGCCGAATTGAAGCAGCAGGTCGAAGCCCGCAAACTCGAATGCGAACCGGAGTTTCAAAACTGGCTGTCCGCCGCCCGCGCTAATGCAGCCGATGGGCCTCAGTTGCCAGCCGGACTGGCATTCCACGCTCCGCTGGACGAAGGCCAGGGAACGGAAGTCGCCAACGTCGTTGGCGAACAGCCCGTACCCGGTAAGCTGAAAGGCCCGGCCAACTGGTCGGCAGAAGGCCGTTCGGGGGCCGCGTTCGACTGCAACGGACAGAACTTCGTCGAGTTCGCAAATGCTGCCGACTTCGAACGCACCGATTCATTCTCATACGGATGCTGGATTAAGCCAAGCGGTGCTCCCACTGGAGCCCCATTGGCTCGCATGGACGACGGCAACAACTATCGCGGATTTGATTTGCACATCGCCGGTGGAGTCGTTCAGGTGCATCTCATTAACACATGGCCTTCGAATGCCGTGAAAGTCCGTTCCAAAGACAAGCTCGTCGCTGACCAATGGCAGCACGTCTTTGTGACCTACGACGGATCAAGCAAGGCGGCGGGTGTCAAAATCTACATCAACGGTGAAGAGAAGCCTTGGGACATCGAGCAAGATGGACTGAGTGACACCATTCGCACCACAGTTCCATTTTACCTGGGCCGCCGCAATCCTGGCTCGCCGTACAAAGGTCTGATTGATGACGTCCGGATTTACCCACGCGTTCTCAGTGGAGCCGAAGTCGCAGCACTGGCGGGGAGCGATCCCATTGCTCCACTGCTCGCCAAGCCTGCTGCTGAAACAACGCCCGACGAATTGTCCACGCTCAAACAGCACTATCTGACGGCTATCGACGAACCGCACCAGAACCTGGCGAAGGAAGTTGCCGGACTGGAATCTCGCATTGCTGAACTTGGCAAACCGCTGGTCAACGTCATGGTCATGCAGGACGTCCCCCAGATGCGCCCAACCTATGTCCTCGACCGTGGCAATTACGCATCCCCAAAGCAGGACGTTGAACTCCGTCCCGGTGTGCCTGCCATTATGCCTCAGCCAGCCGAAGGAACTCCTGAAAACCGGCTCGGTCTGGCTCAATGGCTGATGCAACCAAATCATCCTCTGACGGCCCGAGTGGCTGTGAACCGCTACTGGGCGATGCTGTTTGGCAAAGGCATTGTCAAAACTCAGGAAGATTTCGGCGCCCAGGGGGACTGGCCCACGCATCCGCGTCTGCTCGACTGGATGGCGGTCGACTTCGTCGAAAGCGGCTGGGATGTCAAACGCTGCTTGAAACAAATGGTCATGTCCGCGACGTATCGCCGTTCGGCTGCGGCAACACCCGAATCACGTGAAATCGATCCCGAGAACGTCCTGTACGCTCGCGGAGCCCGTTTCCGATTGCAGGCCGAATTCGTGCGCGACAACGCGCTGGCTGTCAGTGGATTGCTGGTGCCTGAAGTGGGTGGTCCGGGTGTCAAACCGTATCAGCCACCGGGACTCTGGAATGAAGTGAGCCTGTCAGGGAATGTCCGGTTTACCCCAGATGCAGGTGAAAAGCTCTATCGCCGCAGTCTCTACACGTACTGGAAGCGGTCGGCTCCAGCACCTTCGATGACATTGTTCGACGCCCCGACCCGAGAAAAATGTACGCTGCGAAGGTCTCGCACCAACACGCCGCTCCAGGCGCTGGTCACTTTGAACGACACACAGTTCGTGGAAGCCGCCCGCGCCATGGCACAACGGGTGATGGAACAAACTCCTGACAAGCCCGTCAGTGAGAGAATTGTGATGGCTTATCGAATGGCCACAGGAGTAACTCCCAACGCGAAAGCTGTGGCGCAGCTCACAGAGGCGTATCAAACGGAACTCACCGTGTTCCAGAACGATCCCAAGCTCTCAACGCAGTTCCTTTCCATCGGTGATTCTCCCCGCAATGAGAAGCTCGATGTCAGCGAACACGCGGCTATGACAATCATCACCAGTATCATCCTCAATCTCGATGAAACGCTGACACGCGGTTGATTGTCCCCCAATTTGAAATCACTCTCCACCACGGAGTTCCGAATATGAATCCCATTTCTGAATACTTGCACAATTTGAATCGTCGACAGTTTCTGGGTCGGGCATCGCAGCCGCTGGCCGCTGCGGCGCTCGCGTCGCTCCTCGGGAAGAATACGGTTCAAGCCGAGACGTTTTCTGCAGAGGAACGTGGCGGTCTGCCCGGCCTTCCGCATTTCGCACCAAAAGCGAAACGGGTCATTTACTTGTTCATGTGTGGTGGGCCGAGTCATATCGACACGTACGACTACCATCCCGAAATCCGGGAGTTTCATGGACAGGAACTGCCCGATTCTGTGCGTCAGGGACAGCGTATTACCACCATGACTTCCGGTCAGAAGTCATTCCCCATTGTGGCTCCGATGTTCGAGTTTGAGCAATGTGGCCAGCACGGAACGTGGGTCAGTGAAATTCTGCCGCACACCAAGAAAATCGTCGACGACATTTGCATTGTGAAGTCGCTGCACACCGAAGCCATTAACCACGACCCAGCCATCACCTTCATCAACACAGGCGCCCAGCAGCCCGGCAAAGCGAGCATGGGAGCGTGGATCAGCTACGGACTCGGCAGCCCCAACAAGGATTTGCCCTCGTACATTGTCATGATTTCCAAAGGCCCGGGGCAGAAGCAGGCTCTGTACTCCCGCCTGTGGGGGAGCGGATTCCTGCCGTCACAACATCAAGGCGTGGCGTTACGGGCCGGGAACGATCCCGTGCTGTACCTGAACAATCCTGAAGGGGTTGATCGCAGTATGCGTCGCCGTATGCTCGACCGAATCGGAGCCCTCAATGAACAAACCTATGCCGAATTTCAGGACCCTGAAACTTTGACACGGACATCACAATACGAAATGGCTTTCCGTATGCAAATGTCTGTACCGGGACTTATGGATTTGAATGACGAGACAAAAGAGACCATGGACCTCTACGGCCCCGATGCTGAGAAGCCCGGCACGTTCGCCCGGAACTGCATTATCGCACGCCGACTGGCCGAGCGCGGCGTGCCGTTCATCCAACTCTTCCACCGCGGCTGGGATCAACACGGTAGCCTGCCCAAACTCATTCGCGGCCAGTGCGAGTCGATCGACAATGCCTGTGCGGGACTCATTCAAGACCTCAAGCAGCGCGGCATGTTTGAAGACACTCTCGTCGTCTGGGGGGGCGAATTCGGTCGGACGATTTACTCGCAAGGGAATCTCACCGCGGAGGACCACGGACGCGACCATCATGGCCGTTGCTTCACCATGTGGCTGGCTGGAGCCGGAGTGAAACGGGGATTTGAATTCGGTCAAACCGACATCCACAGCTACAACATTTTGGAGAATCCCGTCCACATTCGTGACATGAATGCGACCATTCTGAACCAGTTGGGCGTCGACCATGAGCGTCTGACGTTCCTATACCAGGGATTGGACCAAAAGCTGACCGGCGCCGAGCCGTCCCGAGTGGTCGAGGAAATCCTGGCTTAACCAGAGTGCTTCGTCGGCTGCTCCATTTGGAAGGTGTCCACTGTCGTCATGTCTGACTCCGCTAACGTGCCGAAGAACACGGCACTTCAGAGGGAACTCGGTGTTGTTGGTGCCACTGTCATGGGGCTTGGCTCCATTGTGGGAACGGGTGTGTTCGTCGGGCTGGGACTGGCGGCCCAACTTACGGGTCCGTCGGTTGTTCTCGCCGTTGTTGTCGGCGGCCTCGTGGCGACGTTCAATGCGTTGAGTAGCGCGCAGCTTGCAGCGAATCATCCAGTAAGTGGTGGTGCCTATGAATACGGATACCGTCGGCTGCGGCCCTGGTTGGGGGCAGTTGGCGGCTGGATGTTTCTCGCGGCAAAATCTGCATCAGCGGCGACGGCGGCATTGGGGTTTGCGCGGTACACACTCGACTGGTGCGGTCTTGATTATGCCACTTTCGGTCGCCCCGTTGCCGTCGTCTGTGTCCTGCTGATGACGTGGCTGGTTTCGGGTGGGATTCGCAAATCCAATTTTTGGAACATCACGATTGTGTGCTTCACGTTTGCCACGCTGCTGGTGTTTGTCATTGCTGGCCTGCCGGCAGCCACCTCAGCTGGTGGTCGCCCCTGGACACCATTCTTTGCGCCGTCAGTTGAGTCGAACTTGCCGGGATTCGAATTTCTTACTGCCTCCGCCATGATGTTTGTGGCGTACACCGGTTATGGTCGCATCGCGACCATGGCAGAAGAGGTACGCAGTCCTCGTGTGACGATTCCACGAGCCATTGTGACGGCACTTCTCTCGACGATGTTTCTCTACGGAACTGTGGCCGTAGTCTTTGTCGCCGCGTCTAAGGTGGCAGAAGATCCGACCGATTCAGCGCTCACTCTGGCCGATGTGGCACACCGTCTCAACATTCCCATTGTGGCCGAATGTGTCTCGGTTGGTGCCATTACTGCCATGCTGGCCGTCCAACTGAACTTGGTGCTGGGATTGTCGCGCATGGTTTTGGCCATGGCGCGACGGGAGGACTTGCCGGTCATGTTCTCTCGGGTCGAAGAGAAGACTAAGTCGCCTCAGGCTGCCACATGGCTTGTCGGAGTAACAATTGCCACACTGACACTCATTGGCGACATGAAAACCACTTGGTCGTTCAGCGCATTTACTGTTCTCATCTATTACGGCATTACCAATCTGGCCGCGTTACAGCTACAGAAGTCCGAGAGGCTGTTCCCCGCCGTTATTCCCTGGCTGGGACTCACCGCCTGCTTCGCCCTGGCGTTTTGTGTTCCGGTCAACATCTGGCTGACCGGATTAGCGATTCTTTTTGCAGGAATGGTAATCCACTGGATCCGTCAGCGTGGCCGACAACTCAATTGAGTTAGTCGATGACGAGACCTTCCATTTGGATGACTTCCAAGTCGCTCCCTTTGACCTGACGCAGCGTGCGGAGGGCGTCGTCGTTCCAGCGGGGATCAGGGGCGCCACTGATATACCAGTCGCTGCCATTGTCGGCGAGAATCATGCCGTATGTCTTCAGGCACTTGAGGATGACCTGAGCCTCGGCGGGGTACTCAGTGATGTCGAAATCAGCCTTCAGGCGGACACGCATGCCCATCGGCGGCAGCAGCGGGTTTTCCTCGCGGCTCGCGTGATGACTTGCTGGAGCAACATAGGCGCGGCGTGTTTTGGCAACCGTAAATCGTAATGCATGCTTGATTTCGCCGAGCTCCACAGCTTCCTCGTACCGGGCCAGTCCCGGGAAAATCGGGAGTCCCGCAGCATCTGCACTGGTCCATCCTTCTGGACGCTTGGCATTCGAACTCAAATCGAAATTTGCCCCGGAATCAGCACGCCACATTTGTCCGTTCGCAATCGAGAACGCCCGAAACAATTCGTACAGTTTGTGATTGTCTCGATCGACAATAATGACGTGTCGGTCTCCGTCGGTATTTGGAGCCCCTTCAACGGGAGCGTCCGCCGGGATGGGGTATGGTCCGGGATCGCTCTGGTCGCCGTACGCGGTGAAAGAAATCGGAACCGACTTCTGTTTCCCGTCAACGACGTAGTAGGGAATGCCAATAGCCGCGCCGTTCCAGGTTCCTGCGCCGAAGTCAGGGAACAGGTTTTTGTCGGCCCCAATGGCCTTAATGATGACCTCGGACAGCGGATCGACGTCCGCCTTGTCGACCGGCTGATTCCAGGGATTGTCCGGCGGAAAAACCTGCAGGCCACCAAGTGGAGAATTGGGACCCAACGCCGCAACACCGTTTTCCGTTGCTGGAGGTACGACTCGATTTGACGTGTCGGTCGAATCGGCCTGGTCATCCGAACTCACTGGAGAAGCGTCGGACGCCTTGGTCGTATCTCGATCGGTGCGCAGGCGTTTGACCGCATCTTCGATGGAGTAGCTTTCGGCCGCTTTGACCTCCTTACGCAGCCAGCCCTTCTCGTGCACGACGAAAGCAACCATGCAACAGAACGTAAACGCGCCCAGGAGCAGCACGTCGAGATTTTTTCTCAGGAACGACAGGATCATTGTTTCTACGACCATTAACGGTTTCAGTCAGAGTTCCGCACTTACATCTTGCCGCGCATTCGCAATTCGGCAAGCAGTTCGTGTGACTGGTCGTCGGCTTAAGTAGAATCGAGGGGGCCAAAATTGTCCTGCGACGTTTTTCGAGACGAATCCGTTCTGTAGCTTTTTCGCAACATCCGGAATTCCCACCTCGCCCTGAAATTGATTCAACCGTTAGAATAGCTGCGAAGCATTTCATTGGAACGAGGAGGCAGCAAATGGGCGAGCAGTTTGCCAGAGCAAACAAGTATTGCCGCATTGCGCTGCTGCTCGCGCTGTGTGCTCACGGTGCTGGCAGCAATTCAGGGACGGCACAGGACAATCCTGTTTCACTTCAACCAATTGTCGGTCCCGGTCCAGATGAACAACGCCAGTTACTCGATTTTGTTTCCAGGCATGGTGGTGGAATCATCGTCTCGGAAGGAGCATTGCAAACGGTTGTGGGGCGAGAGACCACGGACAAAGGCCCCGTGCAGGATCAAATCTTGGGGGCCTATGTTTTGGGAACACAATCGACGACGGCGCGTTCCAGCCTCGACTTTGTTCCAAACAGTGAGCATGCCCGTTGGTTCATTCACCTGCGGGGAAAAACACTAAACTGCACGACCAGCTATACGCCTCAGGCAATCATTCGCAGCCAGGGAGAATATCTGTTTCAACTGAGTAAGCAGGTCGATCTCACTGAATCCAATGTCATGACGCGTTCTCCCGCAGCGTTCATGGAGACACGGCAACGCAATTTCGCAGCGCATACACCAGCTGACACAATCCCGCTGGTTGGACCGTTGGTGGGAATGGCAGCGTTCATGGAAGCTGAGAACCGTCGCCCGCTAGCTGAGCGAATTGCGGCGTATCGGCTGACGGAGCGAATTGCGCCGAAATTCAATTCGGAAATCGATACATCGCTCGTCCAGTTGAATCAGACGTTGTCACAGCTCCAGGAACAGTGGCCCAAGGGCGTACTGCAATCGCCTACCCTTCACTCACTTTCCACTCAGTCCGCCGCGACACTGGCATTGGATTTCGGAAGTGGAAATGTCACTGCTGGTCCAATTGACTGGTCCCTGGCGAATCCCCAGGCGGGAATTTCTGTACTGCTGTCTGAACAGCGACTGAATTCCTGGCTGGCTCAACTTCCAATAGCAGGCCAGCAAATTCGTGATACCGACATCGATTTGCTGGTCAATCGGATTCAGGGCAAATCTTCGGGTGGCCCCGCCCTGCCCGGAACGTTACCCCAGCAGCCAATTTCTCTGGCAACGCTCATTCTCGATGAACAACGCCCTTTGTCCGTCCGGTTTCTGGAGAACTACACGCTCCTGGAATTGCGGATGCGGATTCGCCCCACCGTCGGTGAGGAACTGCCAACTCAGGTTGTCCGGTTGCGGTTCGAAGTCCGGCCAACCGATTCAGCATTCGAAATTCTTCCCAGCGTTGCGGAAGTCGTTCCACTGCAGCCCGAACTGAGTCAAGTGGCCCACGAGTTGGCGCGTAACGTCCTCAAACAGCAGTTTGAACAACGTCTCAAAACCATTCCTGTTCCCCGTCAGATTCCCGTCCCTGAGGCTTGGGTTAGCGCAGGAGTGAGCCATGTTGAGGTAACCCAGTTCACGTCAAAAGGGGGATGGCTCTCTGTTGTTTGGCAACCACGCGCTGTGTCGGTCCAATAAAAAACCGCTGACAAGCTCCGAAGCCTGCCAACGGTGTGGTCACTTAATTACGACGGAGTCTTAGGGCAGCCGTCCAGTTTCCACTTTGGGAAACTCTCCGGTGCAGGCTTCCATGAAGGCGACGAGGTCGGCTTTGTCCTGATCACTCAATTCGAGCTTCTTTATTTTGGGGCTCAGGTGTTCGTTCGGGTGACCACCCTTCGCATACCACTCAACAACTTCGGCAAGTGTTTTCTGGCTGCCGTCGTGCATGTAAGGAGCAGTCAACGCGACGTTGCGAATCGTGGGAGTTTTGAATGCGCCTTTATCTTCGTCCTTCTGGCTGACGACAAAGCGACCCAAATCCGGTTCCTCAGCAGCCATCCCCACTCCGAGGTTGTGGTACTTTTCGTCTGTGAAATTGGCCCCTGCATGACAGGTGGTGCAGTTCGATTTTTCAGAGAAGAACAGCGCCTTACCTCGAATGGCGCTTTCGGACATGGGATGCGCGTCGGCGTCTGCTTTCAGGCTGACATAACGGGCATAGACATCCGGATCATCGTCTTTCAGGTCATTGAGTTCTTCTTCTGAGAACTGAGTCAAGAACGGTTCCAGAACGGCGTAGTAATCGTACGGTGCAGGACCGGTCACAATGGCGCGCTCAAACGTGGCGATCGCCTTGCCAATGTTATCGATGTTGATGGAATCGGGGCCGAACACTGCCGCAAACTGCAACTGGTAGCCTGCAATTCCTGCGACGGTCTTTACGGCAGCCTCATGGGTATTTCCCATCTCGATAGGATTGGCGATGGGGCCCACTGCTTGCTCTTCCAATGAGGCAGCACGTCCGTCCCAGAATTGGGCACCGCTCAAAATGCGGTTGTAAGCAACTGGTGAATTGCGACCACCTTCCTGACCTTTGATCCCCACACCAAATTGAGTGTGTGCGGCATATCCCGACTCAGGTGAGTGGCAAGAGGCACAGCTAATCGTATTGTCGGCGGAAAGTCGTTTGTCAAAGTAGAGTTGTCGTCCGAGTTCGATTTTGGCTCGGGTCAACGAATTCTCTTCCACACCCGTGACGTTTCCCTTCGCCAGCGACAGTCCAAATGGAAGGTCGAATTCCAGAGGCTCATTGATGCCCGGTGTCTTCAGCCAGTTTTGAATTTGGGCAGTTGTCAACTCACCTTCGCCCGGAATTCCTCGTGTCAGGCTAGGATCGCCCAATACAACCTTGGTTGGCATTGGTTCCAGTGGCACTGCCTCGGGTTCAACAACAGCAGCTGGCTCCGCGACCGGGGCTGGCATGTCATCGACCGGCGCCGCATCCGGCACCATTTCTGTCGAACTTCCCTCTGGAAGTGAAGATTCCGGGGGAAGAGAGGGGGCATCGGGAGAGTCAGATTGTTGACCGCAGCCAACACAAATGGCCGCACAGGCCAGGGCTGTAATCCATCCAGCGCGTTTCATGGGGGGCTCCTCAAAGATGGGATGATTTTGCAGTGAGCCAATTATACGCCTCACACCGCATTTGGCCACCACAGGCGCCGAGCCCTTTCCGTTCCTTTGGAACTTGGCGATTCGCATCCGTTGCACGTAGTCGCGAGAAATCCGCCGTATCGTTGCTCATTTATTGATCGATGAAGCCGCGGACTTGTGTCTCCGCGGCACGAAGTCATCGAAAAGCAGGAACCAGACAGCATGCAACGATTGTCTTCAGACAATTCTCGACAGTCGGAGAATGTCTCAGCTCAAACCTACATGTGTTGAGCGTTGTTGAATTATCCGATGGCCCCGGATGAAGGAATCGTGCATGCTGTGGTTCGATGCAGTCTCTTGTTGATTGACTGCAGTTGGCAGCTACTCGGCAGGTGCTGCGTCTTCGGCAGGTGTTGCGTCTTCGGCAGGTGTTGCGTCTTCGGCAGGTGTTGCATCGTCAGCGGGAGCAGCGTCTGGCCTCATTTCGGTGGAGCTTCCCTCTGGAATTGACGCTTCCGGAGCGAGAGACGGTCCTTCTGCAGTATCCGGTCCCTGACTACAGCCAACACAAATTGCCAAACAGGCGAGAATTGTTAACCATCCAGCGCATTTCATTGAAAGATCCTCACAAACTTGGAAAAGGGTTCACAAGCCGTTGATTATACGGTTCAAGCTTCAATTAGCTACCCAGGGCACCTAGACTCAGTTCGCCAGCGTGTGAAGCCTTCAAAAACGCCCTGATGACAACGGCGCACATTGGCCAACTGGGGACAATTTCGAGCGGCGGGAAACAAATTCAGGTCGAGTCCATGAAATGCAAACATTGTGGCGTGTCGAATGATGCTGGCATCACAAATTGCAAGAGCTGTGGTGCCGAGCTAGCGGCACCCAGTCCCGCGAAGTCGATGAACTCAGATGTGGTTAACGTTGCACAGCGTGAGGGGAAAATCGCGGCCATCAAGCATTACCGCGAAACTCGCAACACCTCATTGAAAGACGCCAAAAAGGCGGTCGAAGCCATTCTGAAGGAGCAGGGAATTGAGCTCCCTGGTGGAAGTGGTTGCTTTGGAATGCTGTTAATTCCCCTCGGACTGCTTACTTACTGGGTCCTCAGTCTGGTTGTGCTGACAACGTTTTAGAGGACGTTGAGGGCTGTTGCAGAATTCCGATAAGAACTGAAACTCATGCAACTGGACTTCAACAATCTCACCGCAAGTCAACCGCTGCCGTCGTCACGCAGGTGTTTGGGCGATTGTCTCGCGAGTCGAATTTCCAAGATTCATCAGCCCGGCGGCAGCAATTTGGGCTGCAGCGATCATGGAATCCTCATTGTCCGCCAAATTCACTGAGAAAGTCACAGAGCCTGCACAACTCGCATCCCGGTAACGTGGCAAATTACGTTTTCGCCATCGAGAATTCGGCGAAAACTGCAGGAAATACGCGGTTTTACACGTCGCCAACTGGACCTGGAGTGTGCCTTCGTCCACAGATTTGGGAGGTGCCAGGGTAGTGGCAATCGGGATGGAGGGGGCGGAAATGTTGAATTTCACGATTGTTACGAGTTAAACAAATTTCGAATCAATTGACACCGATTCATTGACGAGCTAACTTGATTACTGTCGTGGTGTTCCCATTCGTGGAAAATCCGGCGAGTTTGTTCGTCTCATTCACTTTCGTTGTCCTGTTTTTCTAGGAGAGCTTTCATGCTGAAATCAACTTGGTCAAAGTTTCGACGTGGATTCACGTTGATCGAACTTCTGGTGGTCATCGCGATTATCGCGGTTCTGATCGCCTTGCTGCTGCCTGCTGTGCAGCAAGCACGTGAGGCGGCTCGTCGCTCCGCCTGTAAGAACAACATGAAGCAAATTGGCTTGGGGCTTCACAATTACCATGACACTCATGGTACGTTCCCCCCAACTCAGGTTTTCACCCACTTCAACGGTGCCCCAAACTCGTCAGGTGGTATCCCACGTAACCACACGTGGATTGCCATGACCCTGCCGTTCCTCGATCAAGCTCCACTGTACAATCAAATCAACTTTAGTGCCCCAATGTTCGACCAAGGGGCAAACGCCTTTCAGGTGGACAGTCTTGGTAAGAGCATTGTCGCTACCCAAATCCCCGTGCTGCAGTGTCCTTCGGACCCTGCTTTCAACGGAAACACGGCCCTCTCACACGGCGTTTCTCACACCAACTACGCTGGTGCGAACGGTTGGGACTGGTGGTACCGTGCCGCTCACCCCGTTTCTGGTGTCTTCCAGAACGGCGGCAACACCCGCATTCGTGACATCACCAAGGGAACTTCAAGCACCATTATGGTTGGCGAAGTGAGTGCCCAAGGTTACCAGCCAGCTGCAGGTATTCCTGGTCACACTCGTGCTGGTGGTGGTGAACTTCGTCCAAACGGTGCTGGTAACGCCGTGTTCCGTGCCGCTCTTATCGCTCCCGGAACAAACGACGACGTCATGCAGAATCGCCAATGGACGAAGCCTGATGGCTCGGTTGGTGGTTTCTGGTGGAAGTCGTCGCCGTACATGTGCCAGCCAACCTACCTGTCATGCTTCGGACCGAACAACAACTGGCCAGGTCCAAGTAGCATGCACACTTCTGGTGGTCAGTACCTGATGGCGGACGGTGCTGTTCGTTTCATCACCGACAACATCCAGCACAGTTCTGACTGGGGTGCCAACAGCCTGTGGCAGTCGTTGCACTCTTGCCAGTTGCAGGGCAATATGGTCATTCCTGGCGAATTCTAATTCGTGCAGGTGAGACGAATTGTTTTCCCCGGCGCTTTCAGTGCCGGGGAAAACATGTTTTTGTGAACGCTTTAATTCGACTTCAAAGAGATTGGTTCGGAGAGCAATAGTGCGAGCCCTGATTTTGTGTGGATGTGCATGTGGACTCATGGTCACACTTGCTGGTTGCATGGGCGGTAACGAACAGGTTTCGACCGTCAAAGTCACCGGTAAGGTATACCTGGACGACGAGTTGCAGACCAGCGGTCGGCTTACTTTGGATCCGGTTGACACGTCAGAAATGGAATTGGCCCCGCCTTCTGTGGGAGGGACCATTGGGTCCGATGGAACATATACGCTGACGACCTACAAGCCGGGCGATGGCGCTGCTCCTGGTGACTACAACGTGACCCTGGGAGGAGCGTTCAAGAGCGATGACACAGCGAACCCAGAAGCGATGATGGCCATGATGAGTGGCGGCGGTGGTGGGACAAACACGCTAACCGTCACCATTCCGGCTGATGGCTCTGATTCCCTCGATTTTAAGTTTGTGACTCAAAAGGGAGGCGCAGCTCCAGCTGGCGGTGGACCCCCATCTCCTATTGGTGGTGCCCAGTAAGTTCAGTTGAGACGTCCGTTTAAGAGGATTTTTCTTAAACGGTTACCTGAGAAAGTGAATGGCCAACGGTGCAATTGTCGCGTTGGAAGAATTCTGATTTCCTCTACGCGAGCAGTCTCTACGGACTGCTCGCGTTTTGTTTCTTTGGGTGTCGCCCCAAACCAGTCGAAGTCGTCGAAGATCCGCCCAGTCCCACAGCTTCCGTTCGCCTGTTTGTTGACGTGAGCGATGAGGTAGGGCTTCGTTTTGAACACCAAGTTGGCGACTTCAGCCAATACGAGATGCCGGCCATCATGGGCGGTGGCGGCGCCTGCGTCGATTACGACCTAGACGGCGTAACAGACTACTACCTCCCCAACGGGATGCGGCAACTGCCGAAAGCAGGCGAAGACATCTCCATTTCCGACGTCCTGTTTCGTGGTAGAGTTGGTGCACCGCTTCAAGATGTCACGCCTCATCCCAACATTCTGTTGGAAGAGTTCGGCATGGGAGCCTGGTGGGGCGATTTCGATGTAGATGGATTCCCTGACGTCTATCTGTCGAACGTGGGGACCAATCGCCTCTTTCGGAATTTGGGTGATGGCACATTCGAGGAAGTTCCGCTTCCGCCAACAAGTGCGGCGTGGTCGACAGCCTGTTCCTGGACCGACATCAATCACGACGGGCTCCTCGATTTGTTCGTCGCGAATTATGTGGATTACATCCCGGGGCAGTATTGCGAGGGGGCGGACGGGAAGCGTGAGTTCTGCGGACCTTCGGCCTACCCCGGAATGGTGGACCGGCTCCTCGTCAACACGGGAGGCGAGTCGGACGAGGGACTCTCGTTCACCGACGAAACGGTTCACCTCGGCTTTGGCGATATGGTCGGTAAAGGTCTGGGCACAATAACTCGCGATTTCAATCGTGACGGACTCGTCGATATCTACGTGGCAAATGATATGGAGGCCAATCGATTGTGGATCCAGCAACGAGACGGCACGTTTCGAGATGAAGCGCTGCTGCTGGGGGTCGCGCACAACTTCTTGGGTGAAACAGAAGCCAGCATGGGCGTCGTGGCACATGACTGGAATGACGACTCCATACCCGATTTGCTTGTAGCCCACCTTGCCGGAGAAACGAATACCTTCTACCTGTCGGAGGCCGATTCTGGCGTATGGTCCGATGCCACGGCCGCCTCGCAAATGGGGCCGTACAGCCTCCCCAACACGGGATTTGGTGTGGCCTTATTCGACGTCGAACTCGATGGCGATCTCGACTTCCTCATTGCGAATGGATCAGTCAAACGGCTGGATGGTCGTCCGGTGGTGGGAAATCCGCGAGATGCGTACGCCCAGCAGAGTTCACTGTTTCTTAAGGAGGGGAGTTCGCTCACTTTCAGTGACGAGTCATCCAATGGGGGAGATTTCACAACGTCACCCATGGTGGGACGCGCCCTGGCGACTACAGACTTTGATTTCGATGGCGACCTCGATGTCGTCGTCGTGGACTGCGGAAAGAATGCCCGGCTCATGCGAAATGAAGCGAAGCATGCCGGGAACTGGTATTCTGTTCGCCTTGTCGACCCAACCGGAAGCAGACAGGGCACCGGTGCAAGTGTGGCACTTGTCGATAACGGTGGGAAACAATTCGTACGTGACATGAATCCCTACCAGGGCTATTTGTCACAGAATGAGGGTCGGATTCATTTTGGGCTGGGCAGCGAATTCAAGCCGCGTGAAATGCGTGTGACCTGGGCGGACGGCACGCAAGAGTCATTTGTCGTCGACACTGTCAGCACGCGTGTCGTTGTCGTGCGCGGTCAGGGGATTCGTTCCGAGCCCGTCTTCGGCGGTCATCAGTAAAGGGAGATAGGACGTGACAAGTCGCCGGTGGCTGATCGGTCTCGCTCTCGTGCTGGTACTAGGTGGAGGTGCCTGGTTCTATCAATCGCGTGCCACGGCACCACGGTTTGACCGTTCGACCATTGATACTGCAAATCTGCACCCCAGTATTGCCGAGGCTCTTGAACAGGCTATTGGAAAAGTTGAGGCCTCTCCTCGTTCTGCTGAATCTTGGGGGGAGCTGGGGATGGTCCTCATGGCCCACGACCTGGCAGATTCCGCCCGCCAGTGCTTTCGTCAGGCTCAAGACCTCGATGATACGGACATGCGTTGGCCCTACCTGTTGGGCTACACGTATGAAGAGGTCGACTACCAGACTGCGCTGGCGGCGTACCGCGAGGCGCTCACAATCGATCCGAACTCCGTGCCGGTGCGCATTCGCGTCGCGACCATTCAAATGCGACTCGGACTACTCGATGAAGCCCATGAGACGTTAAAGACCGGACTGGCCACCCAGCCGGCGAATCCGTATTTGCTGACGACACTCGGGCGCCTGCACGTCATTCGCGGTGAACTGGCCGAGGCTGAGCAAGCATTTACTGCAGCCGCACAGCAGCCCGACTGGATGGCGCAGCCAGCGCTCCTGGATTTGGTGAAACTGGCGGTACGCCAACACAATTTGTCGCAGGCAACCGCATACCAGCAGCGACTGCTGCAGCTTCCTCAGGCTGGGCAAATGGAATTCCCCGATCCCGTCATTGAACGTGTTCGTTTTCTGGAGGGGCTTTCCAAGCTCATTGCGGAGCGGGCCGATTTGGCCCTGGCACGTGGTGACGCCCGCATGGCCGCGAGCCTCTATGAGGCGTTTGTCGCAAAGCGTCCCGACATGCCAAATGCTCAAGTCAATTTAGCGCAGGCCTATGCCATGAGTGGAAACTGGCCGGCCGCCATCAAGCGGTACCAGTCAGTCCTGGACGAATTTGGTGAAAACGTCGCCGCCCGTTATGGTTTGGCGGCTGTCTACTCGCAGTCGGGGCAAGCCGAACTGGCGAAGCAGGAATACCAACGCGTCATCGACAGTAAACCAGATCACAAAAATGCCTGGCTGCAGTTGGGAATTCTGCAAGAGCAATCGGGCAACCTGGATGAAGCCCTTGACTGCTACTTGCGTGCGAGTGAAATCGATCCCAGCTTCGCCCAGGCGCAGCTCGCATCAGGCATAATGCTCATGAACCGGGATGATTTGACGGCCGCCGCACCGTACATCGAACGCGCTGTACAACTCAGTCAGGGCGATCCCTTGCCACAGCAATATCTTCAGGAGCTTCGGAAACGCCAGGCGGCCGAGACGCCTGAGGGGAACTAGCTGGTCGACCCGGCCAGAGGTTCAGCGTCCGCATTTGCAGATGTCGCGGGACTCAGTTTCAGGCTGCCAGGGAAAACCGCGTTGGCAATTCGGGTCAGCAGGAACGTCATCAGGGCAGACCATACTCCCACCGCTCCAATGGCCAGTAGTTGATGCTGGATTTGACTGAAATCCCCCTGAAGTAAGCCGGTAATTTCCCGTCCATCCCAGCGATTTCCTCCGGCTCCCGTGGTGGCGAATATCCCAACGCCCAGCAGTCCAATGACGGAACCACAACAAAGTGCGGAAGCGAGCATGCGCGTTGCTTGTGCTTCGGCCTTTAGCCAGCGGTCCACAATGTTGCCGATCGCACCAGCCACCACACCAATAATGACTGCCGATTGTGGCATCACGTACGCACTGCATGCAGCCATCGCGGTAGTGGCCACGAGAACTCCTGACGTCAGGTTTTCCGTATGCAGACGCTTCCACAGGAAGGAACTGCAAAAACTCCAACTGAGTAGGCCAGCGGAAACTCCAAGCAATGAGTTCACAACGGCCAGCACAGCGCGCCCGTCGGCCTGATGGATCGATCCTCCCTGAAGCAGAAGAATACCAAGGCAGAAGCTCAAAGCTCCAACTCCACCTGAAGGTGAGTCACTCCCATCCGAGGTCGCCGTTCCGCTACGCAGCAGAAACAATGAACAGCCGACGGCCAGAAAAATAAGGCCTGCCGACGCGTCGAGCGTTCCTCTGTAGAACAGCCAACCGTCTCCGGCCACCGCGTGCGCGACCGGTGCGTACACAAGAGTCGACCAGACCATCAGGAGAACGGTGAGTCCAATTCCACTGAATTTCTCACTCCACACCAGGACAAGTGGAAAGAGTGCTATCAGGAATACAGAAAACTGAAGGAGACAGACGACCAGGCTGGGAACACCATGTTCAGAGGCCTTCGTCGGAAAATTTGGGCCGTGACTCCCCGCAACGGGAAGCACCTTTTCCAGCAGCATGTATTCCAAGCCCCCAAAATATCCGCCCCTCCCCATTTTCAGGGTTTCGTCTGGCAGTGAATCGGCGTACGCCATCGCTTCAGCGATACCAGTCATGGGACCCGCGGTCTCTGTGGCCGGAGGCGGAATTGTGCCCCATGACGGGCCAAATCCGAGGGTGTAAATCCAGCCGCCCCACGCCAATGCCAATATCGCCACAATCAAGGGGGACTGGCACTTCAACCGTTCCTTTGTCGCTTCTGAGAAGCGACTGCCTACCATCAGCCAGAGTCCACCGAGGCAAAATGCCGGTGCGAGTAATGCGATGAAAAGTAACCAGGCGATATTGCCAGAGTCAAAAAAACTCTCCCAGACAATCACAGCGATTCCTTTTTCTTATTTCCCTGACCACGAATTAACGTCAATTCCTGGTCTGCTGGCCCGCCCTCGAACTGCTCCACGCAGTCGTCTAAGGAACCGTCCGGCCAATGTACTTGAATTGAGTCCACATGATTGCAGGTTCCCAACCCAAAATGAATTCGCGGGTCATGGTTTGTTAGAAAACTTGTGCAGGGAACGAGCATGCTGGTTCGCTTCGTTTCACCACAGTGTATGACCACTTTGGCGCCGAGAGCATTTCTTTGTGTGTTTTCGTCATACAGGCGCAGCTTCAGCCAGTGTCCTGCAGCAGGGAAATCATTTCGGTAAAACCGTGCTCTGCTACCTGAGTTGGTGACGAGCAAGTCGAGGTCGCCATCTTCGTCAGGGTCACCGTAGAGCAACCCTCGTGCAGAGCCGATGGCCCGCGTGAAATCCCCGCCGGATGGAATCGTTGCATCCTGGAACGATGCGGCTTGCGAGCCCATGAGCAACAGGTTTCGATCAGCGTAATCTCGCCAGTATTTTTCTGGATTGGGAATGGAATCGTGGCGGATTTCGAAGGTGTCTTCTCCGTGCGGAGCGAACCAGGAATGGCAAGGAATGACCAGACCATGCACCATGGGCAGGTCGAGTAATCCGTCATGATTCAAGTCAATGAGTGCCGCTCCCCAGCCTGTATGTCTCATTGTCGCCTGTCCCACGTTGGCGGCGTCGGTTCCGTCGTGAAAGTATCCGTCGCCGTCGTTGACATACACGGTTGTTGTTTCCGTCGCCAAGTGCGTGAAAACCAGATCAATGGCCAGATCGTGATTGACGTCACCAATTGCAATGCCCATGCCAGCTTCAGCAACTCCCCCAGCATTAACCGCGACGCCGCGTGCCACGGCTTCTTCTTTGAATGTGCCATTCTGTTGGTTTACCCAAAAACGGTTCGGCTGTCCGTCATTGGCGATGAGAATGTCGGGCCACTCGTCGCCCGTTAAATCACAGGCGACGACGGTGAATCCGTAAGTTGTGGCTGCTTCGAGTCCAGCCACCGACGTGACATCTTCAAACAGTGGGACGCCCGAGTTGGACCGCTGGCCGGTGTTTCGGTAGAGACGGTCAACCGTCGTTTGAAATTTGTGTGGCCCGCAATAGCTGGCTTTGTCGCCACGAATAAACGTACAGGCAACCTGGTGGTCGTACTCGTCGTCGTGTGTGTAATTGGCCACCACCAGGTCGAGCAATCCGTCGCGGTCGTAGTCGAAGAAAGCGGCCCCGGTGCCCCATTCGTCCTCAGTAATTCCGCATTCGTCCGTTACGTCACGAAACTGGAAGTCGCCCTCATTCAGATAAAGTCGATCCTGTTTGACACACGTTACGTAAATGTCCGCGTCACCATCGTTATCGATGTCACCCACGGCGGTCCCCATGCCGAAACCGGGATTGTCCAAAACCGCCGCAGCGCTGAATGTGTGATCAGCATTCCCGCGTAAAATGACATGACCGACATTCGTGCCCTCTGGGAAGTCTTCGGCGACGCCAGCGGAATGCCCGCCGTTGATGAGGAGCAAATCAAGAAACCCATCGCCATTAAAGTCCTGCCACGCAGCTCCCGAACCGACTGATTCAGGGACATAATAGGTTCCAAGCGGTCCCACGGTGTGCTGAAAATCAATGCCAACTTCATCAGAACACTCGACCAGATAATTGAACTCGGAGTCGGGCAGCGGTTCGTCTTCTACGCAGCCATAGGCCGATACGCTTTCGTCGACCGGCGCAGGTTGTAGTGGTTCAATGGAGAGAAAACCCCAAATCCCAATTCCCACAATGACGCCCAACACCAGCACGACGCGCATGGCAGTACTTTGTGTCGAATTGCTGCCGCTGCCGGAAACTTCAGACATGAAAAGGCCGAATGGAGAATGTGACAACTGAACTAGTTGGCGGCGATCATCACGATTTTACAGCCCCGTTGCAATGAACTCCCGTGAGTTCGAATTCACACAGTCCGTTTGCCCGCAGGCTTTGCTGAGTTCTCTCGAAAGTGTGGTAGAGCCTCGCTGTGCAATCGTATAGGATCAATGGTCCTCCGCGACCAGTGGAGCATTTGTAGAGAGCCGATTTCGAATGAAGAATCCTGCTGTGAATATGTTGCGATTTCTGGCTGCGGCTGCATTGCTCATGGTATGCGGTGCTGCGGTTGCCGCGGATCCGATTTTGCAGTGGCGGTTCGACGGGGCTGCATCGTCGGGGCAGTGGATTGGTGAGTACGGGGTTCCGGCTGAAGGGCCTCGGTCGCCGATGTATCCAGGGTTTTCGAAAACGAATTCCGCGATGACCTTCGTCGGCCACGAAGGGGCAATTCTCATCAAAGACCATGAGCGAGGTGGTTTCGCAAATGTCCGCTTCGGCAAAGGGGAGACGTTTGGATTTGAGACGTGGGTCAAGTTCAAGACGATTGGCAAAGGCGAAATCGTTTACGTGCTCGGCAAGGGGCGACACGTTAAGCACGGGGAAGATTTCGGTGAGGACAATCAGAATTACTCCATCCGATTTCAAGGCACTGGAGGCGGTGCTCAGTTTGGCATTCTGTTTACGAGTGAACATCCCGACACGGGAGAGCGTGCGTGGCACAGATGGTGGAGTGATCCGGCCATTCCATCGACCGGCTGGCACCATGTGGCGCTTGAATTCACCTTTGGAAAGGGAGACAGCCTTCGCGCCTACATCGACGGCAAGCCGGTCACTGGCAAATGGAGTGAAAGCGGTCCCACCGACTTACCGCCGGTTCAAGATGCCGACGACCTCGTGATTGGAACCGGTTACGCCCGAAGTGAAGGTTCGTCGTTCCGGGGCTGGCTCGATGACCTGGCGATTTATCGTGCGGAACTCGACCCCGCGGAAATTGCGCAGCGGTACCAGTACGTTCCACCGCCTCCGCCAGTCTCTCGCGAAATGATCCCTCCGGGCAAAGTGCTGGTGCAAATCAGCGAGAAAGGTGTGCCCGAAGCGAGTGGCTGGCCGGATGAGCCGGAGGTCACTGAAACGTATGAAGAAGAGGTGTTCGGATTCTTCGAAGTACCGCACAAATACGTTTCGACTGGCGTACGTGGTGACCGGGCCAATCCCTCGCATGTGCGGGCGTCCGCTGTGGTGAAACTGCCAGCAGGTAAGCACCGACTGTTACTTCGTGGGCGCGGCTTGTCGCGATTGTATGTCAACGGCACGAAACTGCTGGAAACACCACCACGGACCACCGATTCTGGCGGGTACACGCCGTTGGCTGAGCAGGATACATACCTCGACCTTGGTCCCGATTTTCGATTCGCCCCGCCGGGAAATCGGGATGTCTGGTGTGAATTCGAGTCTGACGGAGACGAACTCTTGGTCATTCTGGAAACCATGCTGGGCAACGTCGTCGGCAAGAATAAACAGCGTCCCGAACTCGGAGAGACGGTGGTAGCAGTTTCGCTGGAGGGAAGTGAGGCATGGTCGCTGCTGTCGCCCGGCAATCGGCATGTGTCCTACACAGACGAAGGTTGGGCCGCTTACGAAGCAGAACGTCGAGAATGGCTGGCGGCGGTCAACGCCCGGGCGCGTGCTCAGTGCCGCGAGCAGCATGCCAACTACTGGAATAAGCGAAGAGCTGCTGCAGAGCGGTGGCTGGCTACGGTCGACAAAGTGGCCGTTCCAGCACTTACCGAAGGATATCCTGCCCAGAATGAAATTGATCATTTCTTGAACGCACGCATTGCCGAAGTCGCGGCAGAAATCAAGCAGAGTGACGCTGGCGAAATCGACTACTACCGGGACGTGCAGCCCATTCTTGAAGCTCGCTGTTATGACTGCCACCAGGGCGGAAAGGCCCAGGGCGGTTTGCGAATCAATGAGCATCAATCCATGCTGGCGGGAGGCGAGTCAGAAGAGCCTGCCATCGTGCCAGGTAAAGTCGACGAGAGTATTCTCATTCAGCGAATTACCTCGAGCGATGAAAATATCGTCATGCCTCCCAAGGGCGATCCCCTGAGTGCAGTAGAGATTGATATCCTGAAACGCTGGGTAAACAGTGGCGCTGCGTGGCCGCAGTTCAATGTCAGCCGGCTCGAACTGAATCCCTTGGCCGACGACCTCGCGTTCCTGCGGCGTGTGACGCTCGATACGGTGGGAGTCACGCCAACTGAAGAAGAAATCACGGCGTTTCAGCATGATGATCCAGCCACGCGCCGCCGCAATGTCATCGACCGACTGCTGGCCGATCAACGCTGGGCCGACCACTGGATGGGATACTGGCTGGATGTGTTGGCTGAGAATCCCAACGTGATTAATCCCACGCTTAACAACACGGGGCCGTTCCGCTGGTGGCTGTACGAGTCGCTGCTCGACAACAAGCCCGCAGATTTATTCGTTACGGAACTCATTCGCATGGAAGGGAGCGAGCGGTTCGGTGGCCCGGCTGGGTTCGCCACCGCATCGCAGAATGACCTGCCCATGGCCGCTAAGGGAATTATTGTCAGTTCGGCGTTCCTCGGCGTCGAGATGAAATGTGCCCGCTGCCATGACGCTCCGGCTCATGTTTCTCTGCAAGAAGATTTGCTGCAACTCGCCGCAATGCTCAAACAAAGCACCATCAAATTGCCAGCGTCCAGCAGCGTGCCGAATGATCGGCTGCACCAGACGGGGCGTAAGCCGCTCATCCAGGTGAGTCTGCAGCCGGGTGTTGAAGTTCAGCCGGCGTGGCCATTTGAGCGGGACTGCGAGGAGGTAATTGCTGACGAACTTGCCGAACATCCTGAGAATCCGCGAGATCGACTCGCAACACTCATTACGGCACCACAGAACGAGCGATTCGCTCAGGTCATGGTGAATCGAATCTGGCAACGGCTCATGGGACGCGGGCTCGTGGAAAACGTTTCTGACTGGGAAAAGTCAGCGCCGTCGCATCCTGAACTGTTGCGGTGGCTGGGACGTGAATTCGTGGCTTCCGGATACGATGTGAAGGTCACTACGCGGCTCATTTTGAATTCACATGCGTATCAGAGGGCAACTGATCCGTTACTCACGGAAACCAGTCCGCTGTTTATTTCACCTGCACCGCGCCGGCTGTCGGCCGAACAAATTGTCGATTCCGCCTTTCATGCAACCGGCACGCCATTCGATTTGGAAGAGGTGAGTCTGGATGTCGACAGCGTTCGCACTACGAATGTCGCCATTACGATGGGCAAACCGCGCCGATGCTGGATGCTGGCCTCGACATCCAACGAACGGGACCGGCCCAGTCTTTCGCTGCCACGGATTACCGCAGTCGCCAGCGTGCTGAACGCCTATGATTGGCGTGGAGCGCGGCAAGATCCCCGCAGTATCAGGGAGACAGAGCCGAACATGCTCCAGCCTGCAGTTTACGCGAATGGAGCCATGAGTACGTGGCTGACGCGGTTGAGTGATCGACACGGAATGACAAAACTCGCCTTGGAGGATCAACCCGTCGAACAACTGATCGACCGGGTCTTCCTGCGTCTCCTCACGCGTCTTCCGTCTGACGAGGAAAGGCAGATGTATGTTGCGCTGCTGCAAGACGGGTACGACACACGGGTGATTCCAGAGTCAGAACGAATCCAACCCGAGGCGACCAAGCGGGAGCCGGTCCGTTATTTGAGTTGGTCAAATCATGTTGACGGACCGGCGAATGCGTTAGCGGTGCAGCGGGAAGTGGAAGTCCGTCGTGGCGATCCGCCAACCAACGCTCTCAATGACGACTGGCGAATCCGTATGGAGGACTTTGTTTGGGCCGTCCTGAATGCACCTGAGTCGATTTACACTCCGTGAGTGGATGAATTCATGCATCGAAGAACTTTTCTCCAACAGACTGGTGCACTCGCAGGTGCTGCGGCCTTGAGCCCCGCACTGCTTGCTTCACCTGCTGCCACAAACTTTCCCACAGGGAAGGCCGAGCATGTCATTTTCATTTGGCTTGGCGGCGGGATGGCGCAAATCGACACGTTCGATCCCAAGAGTCGCGGGAATTCGAAGGCGTCGCCTAAGGTCGCTGGATCAGAGTACGGTGCGATCGAAACCGTTGTGCCGGGCGTTCAGTTTTGTGAGCATCTGCACCAAACAGCGAAGTTGGCAGATCGACTCACCGCCATACGGACTGTGAACCATCATCTCATTGACGAACATGCGTTCGGTACCAACTTCGTCCACACAGGACGGCTGATTAGTGGAAGCATTACGTATCCTTCCATTGGTTCGATCATCGGCCACGTACGCGGTGCTGCCAATCCGGATGTTCCGGCCTACATGCTCATCGGCTATCCCAACGTAAGTCGCGGGCCAGGATTTCTGGGAGCAAAGGGCGGTTACGTGTATTTGGTCGATACCGAAAGCGGCCCCGCCGGGTTCACGCATCCAGATGACGTGACATCGCAGCGCGTCATTCGTCGTCAGGAATTACTGAAGCCGTTGACAAACCGCGTGCCGAACGGCTCGGTGATGGATCAATACCGGGCGGCACAGGCGGAAGCGATGCGACTGGCCGGGCCGGAGTTCATGCGTCATTTCCGACTGAAAGACGAACCTGATGATTTGCGAAATGCGTACGGCGGTGAATTTGGACAGCGCTGTCTTCTCGCTCGTCGGCTCGTGCAGGCGGGAGTACGGTTCATTGAAGTTTCGCACAATTTGAATTTCATTAACGGCACCGGCTGGGATACGCACAATGAGGGGCAGCAGAACCAGCACTTGCTCATTAAGGAACTTGATGTCGCCTTGTCGACACTCATTACCGACCTGGAGTCAGAGGGCATGCTCGACAAGACCCTCATCGCACTGGGGACTGAGTTTGGACGCCCGGCGGAGTACGATGGCCGTGGCGGTCGTGGACATCAGGGGACTTGCTTCAGCCTGTTACTTGCTGGCGGCGGATTGCGGCATCAGGGAGCATATGGAGTCACCGACGAACTGAGTAAGAAAGTCGTTGAAAATCCTGTCTCGGTTCCGGACTTCCACGCAACAATCCATGCCGCACTCGGTATTAATCCCACGCTCGAACTGTTTGACGGCTCGCGGCCCGTGCCCATTACTGATGGCGGCCAGCCGGTCGCGGCACTGTTCAGTTGACAATGCAACTCAACGAATAAGCGGCATGCCTCCGTCAAATTGACGAAGACATGCCGCGTGTTGTGATTGACGACGTCAGCAGCGATTAGTCGTCCTCACCATCGGAGCCGCTTCCACCGTGGTTGTCGTCGCCATCGGGATCGTCGTGTTCATCTTCGGCGTCGTCGTCAAAGGTGTCGGTGCCACCTTCGCCGTGGACGCGGTCGCTGCCAGTTCCGCCGCGGAGGTCATCGTTGCCGTTGCCGCCGAACAGGTCGTCGGAGTCGTCGCCGCCATCGAGGCTGTCGTCTCCATCTTCACCGTAGAGGTCATCGTCTCCGCGATTACCGTGCAGGTGATCGTTGCCGATTTCGCCGTGGAGTTCATCCGTTCCATCGTCGCCGAAGATGTCATCGTCGCCGTCATCGCCGTGCAGGATGTCGTTGCCAATTCCGCCTCGGATGGTGTCATTGCCAAGTCCACCGCGAATGGTGTCGTTTCCTGAACCGCCACGAACATTGTCGTCGTCATCGCCGCCGTCGACGACATCGTCATCCGCACCACCATCAATGTCGTCGATGCCGCGGTCGCCGTGGAGCTCATCGAGTCCTTCACGACCTTCGATGTGGTCCGCCCCGTCGTCGCCGTGGATCAGGTCGTTTCCAGCACTTCCGACGATGTTGTCGTTTCCGGCTCCGCCACCAATGGTGTCATTACCATCGTTCCCGTACAGAATGTCGTTTCCATCGTCGCCGTTGATGCTGTCGTTGCCACGACCGCCGCTAATGCGGTCATCGTCGAGTCCGCCAGATATGTCGTCGTCGCCGTCACCACCATTCACGCGGTCGCGACCCGATCCACCTTCGATGTGGTCGTTGTCTGTGCCACCATCGAGGTAATCATTGCCATCGTCTCCCATGAGTGTGTCGGTGCCGGCATAGCCGAGCAGTACGTCATTTCCCAGGTTTCCATGCAGGACGTCAATGCCGTCACTGCCGCGGACGACGTCGTTTCCGTCATCGCCGTTGACAGTGTCGTCGCCCCAGTGGCCATTGAGTGAGTCGTCGCCGCCATTGCCGTTGATGGTGTCGTTGCCGTGTTCTCCGCCAATGAAGTCGCGGTCGTCGCCGCCATTCAGCAGGTCGTCGCCGTCCCCACCCGAAATGCGGTCGGTACCAGCACCTCCATCTGCAGTGTCGTTGCCACTGCCTCCAGCGATGATGTCGTCTCCATCTTCTCCGTTGAGATCATCAATTCCGTCCTGTCCCAACAGCACGTCGTTTCCGGCATCGCCATGTTCTTCGTCGTTGCCGGTGCCGCCCCGGAGGACGTCGTTTCCATCCTCGCCGTGGAGCAGGTCGTCGCCGTCGTTGCCGTTGACCTGGTCGTTGCCTGCATCACCGTGCAGGTCATCGTTGCCCGCCATGCCAACAATGACATCATCACCGGCGTTTCCGTGGATGGTGTCGTCGCCGTCATCGCCCCAGAGAATGTCATCTCCTTGCGAACCGGTAATGGTGTCGTTGTCTGCGCCACCGTGTGCCACGACCGTTCCGATGTCGCCCGCCTGCAGTGCCGACAGGTCGATGTTGTCCACTCCCGCACCGCCATCGACGGTAATGGCAGCCAGTCCTGTCGCCCCAGTCATGGGGCCGACGCTGATGTTGTCATCGCCGTCACTGCCGTAGACATAAATTCGACCCGACGTAATGTCTCTGGCGTCGACGCGGACTGTCTGGCTGTCCACGGAATCGACATGGCCTGCTCGGGCGTCAATGCTGCCATTCGCTTCGTGGATGAGCACTTCGTTGGTGCTGGCGTCGTAGCTGATATCGACGTCCTGATTGGTGCCTCCATTGTCACTGACGACAAGACTGCCCCCCGCGCCAATGCTGACCACGCTCGACAGCATGGTGCGGTCCTCCATTGACTCAGCGCGAGACACGCGGCGGCGACGCTTTCGTGGCTTGGTAACACAGGAAACAAGGCGATGACGCAAGTCGTTGATCCAGTTGGTGAAAAACATTTGAAGCTCCTTAGGGTGGTGAAGTGATTCAATTGGCCTGAACGGAGTCCTAATTGTTTAGTAGTTCAGGCCAAGGGTTTGTTAACGGGTGTAGCGTGAAAGCGGTCGCTTTGCCGTTCGCGACAATTCGTGAAGCGGCCCACGCAAGTTGCGATCAGTCGCAGAATCAGGCAAGAGTTCGATTCGAGTTTTTGACATGAGGGATTCTTAATTACTAAGTTATTCGTAGTTCAGTCAAGATAACGACGGTCAGGGGGCGTTCTCAACAGGGTTTTCGTCAGTTTTTGGAATTTCGTGAAAATGCCGGTGGCCTTCGCCATCTTCTTCCAGGAGTTCAAACGCATTCGTGCGTCGGCCATGCGTTTCGTAATCGCGTACATGAATACCAAAGTCGTGCAGGGTGTCGGCTGTCCAGCGTGGCCAGGGCGACCAATAGGAGCGAGGCGAGGCAAACAGATTCAGTGGCAGCCATACCTGACTAATCAATGCGGTCAGGCACATGAGTATGGCGACCTGCGATCCCGATCCACGACTCGACGGAGACACACTGCCCGAAGCCTTGGCGAGTTCGATGAGGCGTCGAATACGAACGACCGTTGCGGGTGAGGCCTTTCCAAACGGAATTGCTTCAGCGGGAATTGTCGTGGGCTGACGCGCGTGTTCGACAATTCGAACGAGCAAGTTCAAGTAGCGGATGCTTTCTTGATTCTTTTCGCAGGCTGCGTCATCGCACAGGAATTCACGGGCGAGGTCCGTCTGTCGTGACGCATACCACACAGCGGGATGAAACCAGAAAATGGCCTCGACAATTCTTTGCACAAGTAATTGCAGGGGGTGCCCCAGACGTAAGTGTTCCACTTCATGACGCACCACGAGCCGCACGTCGTCTTCATCAGACTCCAGCATGTACTCAGGCAGCACAATGTGCGGCTGGTGCAACTGCCAGCAAAACGGCGTTTTAATTTCCGGACTCCACAGTAGTTTGACGGGACCGACTTTCTGGTCGTGCAGTGTAAGACCGTCCAATGCCAGGTTTGCTGCCAGTTCGCGAAGAGGACCGGTAATGGGTCTACACGCCGCGACGAATCGAGACGTGGAATACGAGCCATACGCCAGCATTGCCAGGGAAACGACGACACCTGCTGCCCAGAGTAACATCGCAACGGCTCCTACCTGATCCATGAGCCCGGCGAGATACACAACCATTTCGCCCGGCAGCCCCTGCCAGGGATGCAGCAGCCTCAAATGCGGGAGATTCAAGGCCACGGCAGTGAGCAGCAAAATGAGTACATGACACGCGGTCCAGAGTCGGCACGATATCTTGGAATTGTTTGTCCGCTGGCACATAAACTGTGTCCCCACCACCACAAGTGCAACTTGCAGGGCAACCGACAAGAACGATTCCAGGAACTGTCCGAAACTCACTTCCGGTCTTCCTCCAGGCGAGCAATGGCCGCCTTCAAGTCGGCCAGTTCCGCGTCGGAGACTTCGGAGTCTTCCAGCAGGTTGAGGAGCAACGGGCTCACCGACTTGCGCAGCAGGTTCTTCTTCAAGTCCTGAGCTACGCTGCGACAAACCTCGTCGCGGCTGACTTTGGGCACGTACACGAATGCCCGTCCTTCCTTGTATTTGGTGAGCACATCCCGCTTCTCTTCGAGAATTTTGAGAGTGGTCATCACGGTGGTATAGGCAAGGTCGCGGCCCAGGGAATCGCAAACTTCCTGGACGGTTGCCCGTCCTCGTTCCCAAACCACGTCCATTACTTCTAACTCACAACGAGTCAGTTGATGTTCAGTCATTGGTGCATCCTCTTCGCATCCATGTCAAAAGTGGCAGTCATGGAGAGTTGACATATGTCGGTAAACACGTTGGTCAATCGAATCATTAACGCCAGTCACACGTCCGTCGCCCCACAGAAACATGGAGACTCCGGGATGGCGGCTGGCAAATTCACACTCATCACAGCGAGTACAGTTGGGGCCGACAAACGCATGCCCCACTACACGGCAGGCATGATCTTCCCCTCCCAAGTCGAATCCATACCACGTCGAGGGGAGCCGATTCATCGACCGTTCTCCCACAATAATCGTATTACTTTGTCCGTCCTGAAAATCACGGAACGACCGTGGCTGAGCGTCAATGAACGCTCCCTCGCCGAGCGGTGCGGGCACAAAATCGTCCGGTTCAGTAATTCCAAAAACCCCCACATAATTCGCCGTAGGAAGGTCGATGAGTGGTAACGGCGTCGAACCGGCCGGCTGTGCTCGCATCAACGTAAATGTCGGCTGTGTAATGTCAGAGGGGCAAAGATAAACGGGCAAGCTTGTTGACCGTGCCAGCGAATTCGGACCAAAGGCCAAGTTCTCGCCCCGGTTGATACTCTGGCTGACCGTGGCCTGTTCCAGGTTCGGCAAAATGGCAACCGCCCATGAATAGGCCGTCTCATGCTGCCGATCCCACTGCCATCCGGGCGGCAAGCAGCGAAACTGGTCATGATAGTTGTGGAGTGCCACGCCAATTTGCTTCAGGTTGTTGCCGCATTGCATACGCCGCGCCGCCTCGCGCGCCGACCCAATCGCTGGAAGTAACAAGGCCATCAGAATGCCAATGACGGCAATCGTTGTGAGCAATTCCAGAATCGTGAACCCAGACCGGCTGCGACCATCGCGGCTGAAGGCGCGACGCGACACAACCAGTTTGTGCTGTTCACGTTGAGGCATGGAAACAATTGATGATGATCAATGGATCGACAGAATACCACCATTCACTCGCACTAATCGACTAGAATGTTAGTAGAATGCAACGCCTGTTTGGCGATTTGGGCAAAAACGAAGGTTCTTTTCGCGTCGGAATGCGTTTCTGGGGCGGCGTTAGTACCGCACCTGAAATATGGCCCCAGTGAACTCGGGGCTCGCGATGGGAATCATCTGAAACCCATTTTCACCCTCAGTTTGCGACACGCTACGAGTTGCGAGATAGGCAATGGTCCAGCCCAGCACCACCTGCGAGAGGTAGTGGTCACGGTCATTCACGCGGCTCCATCCCGTCAGGGCTGAAGCGGTGTACAACCCAAGTTTGACTCCGCGATGGTCCGTCATTTCGGCGGCGGCCATGAAGGGCAGGGCTCCCATGAATGCGTGTCCGCTGGCACCGTTGTTGTCGTTGAAGGGATGCCAATGAGAATTCCCTTCCTCCGGACGCGATCCACCGGTCAATAACTGCATGCCGACAAGTGCGGGAGCCCCGACCACGAACGCACGCATGGTGCGATCACCCCAATCACCAACCGGGGCAAACACGGAGTCGGGCGGCACAATCCAGTGCAGCACCATAGCTCCACCATAGATGGGAAGCATGCGGCCACCATCTCCGAAGGACTTCACGGTCCCCACGAAGTCATTCGTCGGCGAAATCCGCAGCGATTCATAGTGCCGGTCGAAACTGCCATCGAAGTTTGTGTTGGCCATGAGAGCCGCCGCGCCAGTGACAATCACAAACGGCTGCAAAGTCTCCAGGCTGTAAAGATTGCGGAAATCGCTTCCCAAGTCGAAAAACGTGTCCTTTGGCCCGGAAACGAACGACGGCGACCCATCTTGAACCAATCGCATGGGCATTTCGCCCATGAAGGAGTCGAAATAGCCTGGCTTTTCCCAGTTCGAAACCGACACGACAGGTTCGACGTCCTCCCCAACTTGCAACCAGGGAACCTCGGGAGCAGCCAGCGTGTTCAACCAGCCATCAAATTCCTGAGCCCACAACATTCCAGATGCGTTGACGACCAACGTTGCAACGGCAATCAGGAGAACCCAACCACCGAGTTGGTGCACTCTTTGCAACATCGGGTTAAATTTCCCAAAACGACCGAACACCTGGAGCTACTGAATAAGTAGTATGTCGGACTGCTTCTACGGCACCTATAGTAATTCTCCGCTTTTCTCGTGAGTGCCAATAATTGCCGTTCGGCGTTTCGTCGTTGGGTTGGCGTCGAAGACGCCGCGGTTGATAAGCCAGCATTGATATTGCAATTTGAGGCTGAGATGATTCCCATTGAACGTTTGGGAACCTGAATTTGCTGCATGATGTTCGACTTCGTTGGCTCTGTTATGTCACCACTTCTGATTCGTACGATTGTCCTTTCACTCTGTCTGGTTGCTGTTCGACAAACGTCTGGCGCACCGATTGACTTCGAGCGGGATATTCAGCCCATTCTGCAGGCGAAGTGCGTGAATTGTCATGGCACAGAAGAACGCGAAGGGGGACTGCGGCTGTTGGGGCGTCGGGATATTCTGAGCCGCAACGATTCCGGTTCCGTGGCAGTGACGCCCGGCAAAAGTACGGAAAGTGAATTGTTCCGCCGCGTTGCCAGCAGCGATGAAACAGAACGCATGCCACCGGAAGGGACTCCGCTCAACGCCGAACAAATCGACCTTGTTAAGCAGTGGATTGACGAAGGCGCCGTTTGGCCAGAAGGAGCGAAGACAACTCACTGGGCGTATGTACCACCTCAGAAAGCTGAGCTTCCCGAAGTGAGCGATCCTCAATGGATACAGAATCCCATTGACGCCTATGTCCTCGCCCGTATTGATGCCACGCCGGGACTACAGAAAAGCCCAACGGCGGCTCCGGGGAAACTGTTGCGGCGCACATACCTCGACTTGATTGGCCTGCCGCCCAGCGCTGAAGAAGTGAAAGCTTTCGAGGCCAATCCCACTCCGGAGCATTTCGAGGAAATTGTGGACCGACTCCTGCAGTCGCCGCGGTACGGTGAAAAGTGGGCGCGGCAGTGGTTAGACCTCGCACGCTATGCAGACTCAAACGGTTTTCAGGCAGACCAGTTCCGCGAGATATGGCCTTATCGTGACTGGGTGATTAACGCCATGAACAACGACATGCCGTTTGATCAATTCACAATTGAGCAAATCGCGGGCGACCTTATCCCCAACGCGACACTTCAACAGAAAATCGCAACAGGGTTTCATCGTTGCACGACCTGCAATGTCGAAGCCGGTGTTGATCCCGAAGAGAACCGGGTGAATCAGGTTATCGACCGCGTGAACACCACCGGCATGGTGTGGCTGGGCACGTCACTGGAATGCTGCCAGTGCCACAACCACAAGTACGACCCGTTCACCATGCAGGACTACTACCAGATTTTCGCCTACTTCAACAACACGCCACTGGAGGTCACTGGCAACGGGGGCGTTCAATTTGAGGTGGCCGGTCCAAATGTCGAACTGCCACGCCCCGCTGACCAGCAACAGCAGTGGGATGAGCTCAACGCACAGAAGGAATCCCTCACGAAGCAGGTTGATGCACGCAAGCAGGGCCTAGTCGATGAGCTACCCGCCTGGCTGACGAGTCTGCGTGAGCAAAGCAAAAACGCACCGGTGTGGCATACGGTGTCCATCGACAGCGCCACATCGACTGGCGGGGCAACGTTCGAACCGCAGGATGATGGTTCTCTCCTGGTCACAGGGGAAAAGCCTGAGAAGGATGTTTACGAACTCGAATTCGTTTGCGAGGTGGGAAACATTTCTCAGTTGAAACTGGAGTGTCTCACCGATGACCGGTTGCCGGGCAAAGGGCCAGGCCGAGGTGATGACGCACGCCCGAACTTCGTGTTGTACGAGTTCGAATTGGCGAGCAAGAGTGGTGAAAACGCCGATTGGCAGCCTGTGAGTTTTCAATCTGCGCAGGCCGATTTCTCGCAAAACAACTGGGATGTCGGTGGCCTCATTGATGGCAAGCCCGATACCGGCTGGGCAATCAATCCCGAATTCAGCAAGCCGCACTGGGCTGAGTTCCGTCTGGCTGAATCCATCAAAGAGCCCGGAGTTCGGCTGCATGTTCGATTGCCTCAGCATTACGGCGGTGCCCGCACCATTGGTCGACTGCGGCTTTCCGTTATGGAGGGAGATCCCACGGCCAGTGCCTTGCCGGAGGAAGTTGCCAAACTTGTAAAGCAGGATTGGTCCAACCTGAAGAAGAAAGAACGACAGCAACTGGAGAAGTACCGGCAGGAAAATGACAGCCAACTCAAGAAGCTGACCGACGACTTGGCGGCTGTCGAGAAGAAACAAGCCGCACTCAGTCCACCGACTTCCATGGTCATGGTGGAAATGGATGAGACGCGTGAAACACACATTTTGAAGCGAGGGAATTTCCTTGATCCCGGCGACGCTGTCACGCCCGCTACGCCCGAGGCACTGCATCAGGTCACCGTTACGAAGGAGGGGCCGCCTAATCGACTGGATTTTGCCGAGTGGTTGGTGGATGAACAAAATCCGCTGATGGCCCGCGTCACCGTGAACCGCTGGTGGTCAGAATTCTTCGGCCAGGGAATTGTGGCAACGCAGGAGGACTTCGGCAGTCAGGGTGAACCGCCGACACATCAGAAAGTGCTGGACTGGCTGGCCGTGGAGTTCATGGAGAACAACTGGTCGATGAAACACGTCCATAAGGCCATTGTCATGTCGGCCACGTATCAGCAGAGTTCCGACATTGCAGCGGGTGCGGCAGAAATTGATCCTTACAACAAGCTGCTTGCACGCGGTTCGCGCTTCCGGTTGTCTGCGGAGTCAATTCGCGATAACGCACTCGCCGTGAGTGGACTGCTGTCTGAGAAGCAGGGAGGGCCACCCGTATATCCTCCGCAGCCAGCGAACATCTGGCGGCATGTGGGCCGCAACGCACCGAAGTACGAAACCGACACGGACGAAGACCGATTCCGCCGCGGAATTTACACGGTGTGGCGACGCAGTGCCCCGTATCCCACGTTCGTCAATTTCGACGCCCCCGACCGTGGCGCATGCGTCATTAATCGGTCGCGCACGAATACGCCGTCGCAGGCGTTGACGCTCCTCAATGACGCTGCCTTCGTGGAAATGGCACAGGCATTAACACAAGTCTTGTTGAAGTCGCCCGCGGCCAACGACCAGGAACGCATTTCCGAAGCGTTCCTGCGAACAGTCGCCCGTGCTCCAACTCAGTACGAAACGGAAAAGCTGTTGGCTCTCGTCGCCGAGGAGAAGGCCCGTTTCACCGCCGACGCGAAACTTGCTGATCAACTCGTGCCCTCCAAATGGCGGCTGGAAAATGTCGATCTTGCCGAGCAAGCCGCCTGGCAGGATGTGGCGTTCGTGTTGTTGAATCTCGACGAGACGATTACACGTGATTAGTTTGTTCTACGCAAGTCATCATCCAGCCAGTCGCGATCGATCTGGTGGGATGCATCACCGGCCAGTAATGTATTTGGAAGTACCTGGCCTAACGGCCCGACAGCTTGAGTTCATCCTGTACCGGATGCCGGAAGTGACATCATGAGAATTACCCGACGTTCCTTTTTGCGCGCGAAAGGGGCAGCGCTGGCCCTGCCCTTCCTGCCCTCACTTGCTTTCGCGCAAGGTGATACCAAGGCGAGTAACAAACCCAGCAAGAAGCTGGCGATTGTGTACATCCCAAACGGCATTGTGCGGCGATGTTTTTTCCCCGGGGAAGAGAACGCCGACCTGCCCGATTTCATTGGCGGGTTCAATGCCGACAAGGTGAAGGAAGAGCGCCGACTAAAAAACAAGCCAGGGGTTTATCCTGTCGAACTCACCTCGACCATGCAGCCACTGGCTGAGTTTGCGAACGATATCACGCTGCTGACAGGACTTGATCGAACCTATCAGAACGGGCAGGACGTTCACGCGCAGGGGGCCTCGTGTTATTTGACGAGTGTTTCCCCGGAGCAGGCGGAGACCATGGGGTGGGCACATCCCAACGGTCGCACGCTGGACCAGGTCATTGGTGACCACGTGGGGCAGTCCACTGTGTTCAACACGCTGGAAATCAGCTGCAACGGATTCACTGCCCCGAAAGAGCCCATCGAATTCGACAACATTTCCTGGTACGGGCCGGGGAAGATTGCTCCGTCAATCCGTGAGCCGCAGAAGCTGTATGACCGCCTGTTCCTGAAGGAAAGTTACCGACAACATGTGGCCGACGTAACTGATCTCGTCGTAGCCGATGCCAAGTCACTCTCGCGCAAGCTCGCGCAGGATGACCGGCATACGCTCGACGAATTCCTGGATATGATTCGCGGGATTGAACTGCGGATTCAGAAAATGGACAAGCTGCTCGCCGACGTCGACGTGCGGGTTCCGAAGAACGAAGTCCTGCCTCGCGGTGAGTACATTCGGCTGCAAATGGATTTGATGCTGCTCGCATTTCAAATGGGCATTACCAATGTTTCCACATTCATGATTGGCCCCGAGCGCTGGGATGCCACCCTCATGTACGAAGGCGTGTTCGACAACCCCGTGCAACATCACAACATGACGCACAACCAGAAGGGGGACGGGTACAAGGAACTGCAGAAAATCGACATTTTCCACATGGAGCAGTACGCATACCTCATTCGCCGGATGAAGGAAATCAAGGAATCGGACGGCAGCTCCATGTTCGACAATTCACTCGTTACGTACGGTGCGGGACTCGGAGACGGGGCGACGCACCAGTACTACGATTTGCCCATGATTGTCACCGGCAAGGCGCAGGGGCAAATCAAGCAGGGCCGGTTCATCAAAATGCCCAGCGGCACGCTCAACTCGAATTTGTGGCTGACCGTGGCGCAGCTCATGGGATTGGAAACGGAATCATTCTCCGACAGTAACGGCGTGATCTCAGACTTGTGGACCTAGAGGTGATTCCGCCGCGTCCTCCTCTTGGAAATGCCGGATACTTACTGCAACGTAGACGATTCCCCTGATGAACTTCCCCATGCGTGCCCTGACTGTTTCCTTGTTGCTGTGGCTTGCCGTTCCCACATTTGCTGACGATTCTTACGCATCGCTCAAACAACTTTTGTCTGACAAGTGCGAATACTGTCACAACAGTGATGACGCCAATGGCGGAATCAGTTTTGATTCGCCCCTCTTAGAGAGCGTTTTTCTGGCCAAGCCTCAACTGAACTTGAAGGTACTCAAGGCCATCGATTCGGGAGCCATGCCCCCGGAAAGCGAAGATGCTCTTCCTGATCCCTTGCGGGACGAAGCAGTAATTAGTCTCACGTCCATTCTTCGCTCATCAGCGCAGAATGCGGAGCTAGCAACATCACCGCTGCATCGATTGAATCGGTTTCAGTACAACAACACGGTGCGTGATTTGTTTCAGCTGAACCGTGACGTGTTTCCACTGTCAGAAAAGCTGATGACGCGGACGGACAACTATCTCGCCCGGCGGATCGATTCGGACGCCATCCAGATGCCCGACGAAATTCATGCGACTTCGCATGCGCTGCAACCGGTGCCGGGGCTCGCTGATGTCAAACCGTTTCCCAAGGACTTGCGGGCTGAGCACGGATTCAATAATCAGGCGAATCAACTCACCCTCTCACCGCTGCTGCTTGACTCCTTCCTGCGGCTGAGCGTTTCTATTGTCGAAAGCCCAGACTTCAATGTGGAGAATGTCGGAGTTTGGAATGAATTCTTCGCAGCACCGAATGTAGAAGCGAATCGGGAGGAAGTAGTTCGTAGTCGTCTTGCAAAGTTCCTGCGTCGTACGTTTCGTCGCACCGTCGAGCCGGACGTCATTGACCGGTATGCCGCCTATGCGGCGAAGAATTTGAATGAGGGACAATCATTCCCCGAAGCCATGAAGAAGGTCGCGGCGGCTGCCTTGTCGTCGCCCATGTTTCTCTATAGGTCAGTTTCCGAAGAGCCAGATGAACGTCCGTTCGATGTTGCGTCGCAGTTGTCGTACTTCCTCTGGGGCAGCTGCCCTGATGAGGAGCTCCTGCAGTTGGCAGAGAGTGGTGAACTCTTAAAGCCAGAGGTTTTTCGGCGAACCGTTGACCGCATGTTGGTTGATCCCAAAGTGGAACGCTTCCTCGATTCCTATCCTGCGCAGTGGATGCAGCTTGAAAACCTCATGGCAGCCACGCCGGATCCTGCTATTAATCCCTACTTCCATTTGGACCCTGAGGTGCCCGCCAGCCTGCAAATGGTGGTCGAGCCTCTACTCCTGTTCGACACCGTTTTTGTGGAGAACCGCCCGCTCGTCGAATTGATTGAGCCGCAGTTTAACTACCGTAGCGAGTTTCTTCGCACATGGTACGAAACCGACCTGAAGCCTCAGCCTGTGGATGTCGGCGGAATTCAGCGAGCAAACGCCGAGCGCGACGCTCAGCGCCAAAAGCTGGGAACTCAACTGGACCAACTGCGAAAAGAGTTGGCTGCTTTGGTTGATCCTGTACGAGCGGAATTGCTGAAGTCCAAGCAAGGCACCGACCAGTCTGGGAGTGCTCAGTCACTGGATCCGTTCGCCGTCTGGGACTTTGAGAGGAGCCTCAAGGAGTCGGTTCGTGGACTCGATTTGCAGTCGCACGGCGAGATTTCATTTGCCGATGGAATGGTGGATTTGAACAAGTCGTACTTGATTAGTGGACCACTGCCGGTTGATTTGAAGGCGAAGACTTTGGAAGTTCGGTTCCGCCTGGAGAATCTGGATCAGCGTGGTGGCGGCCTGATGGGAATTCAGGGACAGGGAGATTTTTTCGACACCATTGTCATTGGCGAACGGAAGAATCGGCACTGGATTTCGGGGAGCAATGGATTCAGTCGCACCGACGACTTCGCGGAGTCCTCTGAGGAAAACGTGACCGACCAGTTGATCCACCTCGTCATGGTGTATGCGGAAGACGGGACAACCACGCTCTATCGAAATGGCGAGCCGTACGGGAAGCCATTCAACAAGGGGTCAGCGACATTTCCTAAGGAGAATTCTTCGGTCATTTTTGGACTCCGCCATCTGCCGCCCGGAGGGAACAAGTTTCTGAGCGTCAGCATCGATCAGGCCCGATTGTACAATCGAGCCCTGACGCCAGAAGAAGTGGTGATGGCTGCATCGGACGCAGGTACATTCATCAGTACTGCCGAAATACTGGCCGCTATGACGCAGGAACAACGAGACCGACATGAGTCTTTGGTGCAGGCAGTCAAAGAAGCAGATTCCGCCCTTGGTCGTATTCCACCAAACGTCGATGTGGCGCGCGCCATTGAAGTGGAGAAGAGGCGTTTTGAAATTGAGCTGCGAAAGCAGTTGCACGAGTCGGTGTTTCGCCGAACTCCGGCAGAGAACACTCGCTACGGTGGGATTATCACCAATGCGGCTGTGCTGAGTATGACGTCAGGGCCGAATCGAACTCATCCGGTCGCACGCGGTGTTTGGATTGTCGAAGTCATTTTCAACAATCCCCCACCGCCGCCTCCCAACAACGTTCCGCCGCTGGACGAAGAGAACTCCGACAAGGAACTCACCATTCGCGAAAAGTTCGCCGCGCACAGAGAGAATCCTTCCTGTGCGGGATGCCACACGAAGCTGGATCCTCTCGGTTTCGCTTTGGAAAATTACGACATCACCGGTCGCTGGCGAGACCGGTATGAAAATGGCCGCAAGGTCGACACGGCGGGTACACTGCTGCGCCGCCACGACTTCAATGATGTCATCGCCTTCAAGCGGGCGTTAGTGGATGAGCAGCGCCGGTTTGCAAAATCGTTCACGGAACACTTGCTACGGTTCGCCATTGAACGTGAACTTGAACCTCACGATACGCTACTGGTTGATGAAGTTTTGGCGAACTGCGAAGCAGACGGTTATCGCCTCCAGTCGCTCATGCGTGAGGTAGCCCGCGTTGCGTTTGCTGCATCAAACGAAAAATGACCGCCCAGCCCTTGATGAGAATGCCCATGAAATTCGTCATTTCGCCTGTGTTTGCGCTGGTCTGTTTCCTGTCGGTAACCCTCATTGAAGCGGCAGAGCCTGTGCATGTTCTGGTCTGGGACGAGCGGCAACCGCGCCAGTCTGAGGCGTACGACAACTTTCTCGGCAACGAAATTGCCGCTCAGTTGAAAGCACTCGAGGCCGGATTGGAAGTCCGGTCGGTTTCACTGGATGATCCGCAGCAGGGCTTGTCGGTCGACAACCTGGAATGGGCTGACGTCATCATTTGGTGGGGGCACGTGCGGCAGAATGAGGTACTGGATGACAACGCGAATCGCATTTTGGATCGCGTCCTGGCGGGTGAAGTCGACCTTATCGCTTTGCACTCGGCACACTGGTCAAAACCGTTCATGAAGGCCATGAACTGGCGCAGTATTGAAGACGGCAAGCGACATTTCGAGCAATTTACCGATGGGGCGAAATTCAGCATCGAAACGGTCGATCCACCCCGGCCTTACACGGTGCCCACGCATGGCAGTCTGCTGACCCCCGCCTATTTCAGTTACAAGAAAAGCCAAACAGACTACCAAGGGATGATTCATTTGCCCTGGTGCTGTTTCCCCGACTACCGGCCCGATGGAGCCCCCAGCCAGGTTGCCGTCAAACTGCCGGAGCATCCTATCGCAAAGGGATTGCCCAAGGGGTTCCAGGTGCAACAGACGGAAATGTACAACGAGCCGTTCCATGTCCCTGTGCCTGACGAGGTCATCTTCGAAGAAACCTGGGAACTTGGCGAACGGTTCCGCGCGGGAATGATTTGGAACATCGGAGAAGGCAAGGTCTTCTACTTCCGCCCCGGACACGAAACGTTCCCTGTCTACAAGCAGGCCGAAGTCATTCGCGTTCTCGCCAATGCCTGCCAATGGCTGGGGACCAATTGACGGCAACGACTGCTCGTGAGTGATTCACACTACGCAATCAGCTCTTGAATGACTTCGCCGCCGAACTGGCTGAGTTGTTTAAACCGGCCGCCGTGGTAGTATGTGAGCTTGTTGTCGTCGAGTCCCAACAGGTGCAGAAGCGTGACATGAAAATCCCGGATGGGATGGACGCACTCCACGGCGCTGGCTCCGAGTTCGTCGGTCGCTCCTACAACTCCCGGCTTCACGCCGCCACCTGCCATGAGCAAGGTCATGGCCTTGTTGTTGTGTCCGCGTCCAAGTGAATAGACGCCGCCCCGCTTGTTGTTGTCGGGCGTACGGCCAAACTCTCCGGTCCAAATGACCAGCGTGTCTTTGAGCATGTCGCGTTGTTTCAAATCGCGGATGAGGGCGGCAATGGGTTTGTCGACGCTCTTGATGCGAGCCGTGTGGCCTCGCTCCAAGTAGTCGTGACTATCCCAGCCGCCGCTGAAGATTTGAACAAACCGTACTCCTTTCTCGACGAGTCGCCGTGCCATGAGACATTGACGTCCAAACGTCGCCGTCTCGGAAGCGTCCAGACCGTACATGTTTTGCGTTTGCTCAGTCTCCTGCCCCAGGTCGATAACATTTGGGACTTCCGTCTGCATTCGATAGGCGAGTTCGTAACTCTCCAGCCGGGCCGCCAGTTTTTCGTCGGCCCCCACTTTCTCCATATGCCGTGCGTTGAGCCATGCCAGTTCGTCGAGTGCCCGACGCTGATGTTCACGCGTTTTGTTCGGTTGCGACGACAAATCGAGTAGCGGCGATCCTTCGGGACGCAGTCGCGTTCCCTGATAATGGGGAGGCAGAAATCCGTTGCTCCAGTTGGTGGCGCCTCCCTGCGGCAGTGCCAATTCGGTCATGACGACATAACCGGGCAGGTTCTGGTTCTCCGTTCCCAGTCCATAGGTCGACCAGGCACCCAGAGCGGGATCACCACCCAGGCGGCTTCCCGTGTTCATGTGGAAAAGTGCCTCCGGATGGTTCAGCGACTCGGCCTGACATCCCCGGTAATTGCAGAGTTCATCTGCAATGTAAGGATCGGCGAGGTGCTGCCACTGGTCGCACATTTCAACTCCCGTTTCACTCACTTGTCGGAATGAAAACGGGCTGCCGACGAAAAATTTAAAGCCGGTTTCGAGTCCACCGGTGAGTTTCGACTCCTTCTTGTGCAGGCGAGTCAGCTCCGGCTTAGGGTCGAACGTGTCCATGTGTCCCGGCCCACCTTCCATGAACAACATAATGACGTTCTTGGCTCTGGCCGGAAACATGGGCGGCTTGGGAGCGAGTGGACCAGCTTCTGACGGCTGCTCCTCGGCCAACAAGCTGGAAAGTGCAACACTCCCGAGTGAAGCTCCCATTCCATACAGGAATGAACGGCGATGAAGTGGAAACATGCTGGTTCGATTTCGGCTAGTTGACATAAATGAATTCATTGGAGTTCAGCAGCAGGAGACAAACATCGGCCAAGGCCCGCACCTCGGGGCCAACGTCGACAGCTTTCCTGTCGGCCACGTAATTCTCAAACACCGGCAGAATTTCCTGGTATTCAAACACCTGACCTGAAAATTCTTCCACCAGCGATCGGGTAATATGCATGGGATACTCTTTTGTCTCAGCTGAATGTTCGCGGTGGTATTGAGTCATTGCGGCAAGATAACTCTCCAGTCGCTCAAGCTCGGCATCTTCAGCGTCACGGCCAAAAACCAGTTGGAATGCGTGTCTAATTTGCTCACGCTCGCTTTTCTCTTCACGCCACATCCGCAGTGCGAAGGCAATCGACCGGTCGGTCATTTGATCACTATTAAGAAACGTAAACACCTGCGGCGTGACAGCGGCATTCTCACGAAATTCGCATGACTCGTTCGGATTCGGCTGATTAAACAACTCGGTAAATGGATCGGCCTGGCCCCGGACGTTGTAGGCATAAACGGTCCGGCAATTCCGTTCCTTCGGCGTTGGCGATGGCTGATAAGCGGGGGCTAGTGAGAACTGAATCATCCGGGGTTGTAGGGCGACTTCCATGTTGATTTCGGGCATCACCGGCAATCCACCGCTGCGATGCTGCAACTCTCCAGTGACTGCAAGAATGCCATCTCGAATTTCTTCAGCGCTGAGCCGACGACGGGAAAAGTGAGACAACAGGCGATTATTGGGATCGGTTGTTTTCCATGCATCGTCTACCGGAACGACAGATGACCGCTGATACGCCTCGCTCAGCATAATGAGCTTGTGTAGACGCTTGATGGTCCAGCCATGCTTTACAAAATCGGCAGCGAGGAAATCGAGCAGGACCGGATGCGAAGGCTTCGCACCTTTTGCACCAAAGTTGTTCGCGTTGGCGGCGAGTCCCACTCCAAAGTGCCCCTGCCACACTCGATTCACAATGGACCGCGTTGTCAGTGGATTCTCTGGATTTGCGATCCAGCGAGCCAGTTCGAGACGGCGTCCGTCAACTGTGTCAGTCAGCAGGAAAGGATCATCGCCTTCCGGATTCACATCGACCGATACCGCACTCAGTACACCGGGCGATACCACCTCTCCTTCCGCCGACAGTGCTCCGCCGACCAGAATGTGGCTGACCGGGGCCGTCGATTCCTTCTTAGGGCGCTTAATCCGCAACTTGCGAGCCCCGTTCCAGGCGAGTTCGAAATCGGCGGCGTTGTAGACGCTTTGGGCCATGGGCTCGTAGCGTTCGAGCCGACGATTCCAAATCCATTCATCCTGCTCACGAACCTTCAGTTGACCTTCATCAACATGGTCCAACCCCACATGCCGAGGTGGCTTTTCATCGTCCGGCAAATCGCGTCGTTCCTCGTCGTTTTTGTACGGCAGATTATGTTCCTCAAACCACTGGCGTGCGGCGGTCTCCCGCTTGTTGATAATTCGGTCTTTCTCAGCAACGGCGTAGTCCAGCATGAGTTGTACGTGGGCCCGACCCGCTTCGAACCCTTCCTGGCTTTCTTCAGGGAGAAACGGTGCTGGCCGCTCGGCCATTTGCGTCGTGGAGAACGCGGCATACATGCGATAATAGTCGCGCGTGGGAATGGGATCGAATTTATGATCGTGACATTTCACACACCGCATTGTGGTGGAAAGAAATGTCTGGCCAGTGATGTTGACCAAATCATCCAGCCACATTTGACGCGCTTCTGCCTTGTCGACCATGGCATTGTCCCACGGTCCGAGCCTCAGAAATCCCGAGGCGACAATCCATTCCGATTCTTCTGACGTGTAATCCCCCTTCATCTGCGTTTGATGCACAACCGCCAGATCACCACCTTTTCTCGCCGCGACCGATTCGTCGGCCAGTTCATCTCCCGCGAGTTGTTCGACAACGAACTCGTTGTACGGCTTGTCGTTGTTGAACGACCGAATAACATAGTCGCGATAACGCCACATGTTTGAACGTTCGTAGTCGTTCGACATTCCGCCGGTGTCGGCGTAGCGCGTGACATCGAGCCAGTGACGCCCCCACCGTTCTCCGTAACGTGGGCTTGCCAGCAGTCGGTCGATGAGATCACTCCACGCCTGCTGCTGATTCTCCGCTGAAGCCGTCACAAACGCTTCAACTTGTTCTGGCGTGGGTGGCAATCCGTGGAGGTCGTATGTTGCCCGGCGAATGAGCGTCCGTGCGTCGGCTCGCGACACCGCAGCAATTGACGCTTCAGTGAGCTTCTGCTGAATGAGCGCGTCAACGATTTGCGTGACATTGGGCATTTCTTTGCTGTCTGCCGTCGCTCCGACGAGCTGTTTCTGCTCTTCAGTTGACAATCCACGCACCGGCTGGAATGCCCACAGGTCGTCGGGGTTGTAACGGCGACTCGACCATTGTTCCGAAGTGCCGCCGCTGGTCATGACGGTAATTCCATCTTCGGTGACCGTCTTTCGGCTCTCTTCGTCGCGAATACGCTTCTGCGCGGCTTCATCTGGCCAGGGAGCTCCGGCTTTGATCCACGATTCCACATCCGCGATTTGTTTCGCCGTGAGTCGATCATTCTCCTTTGGCGGCATTTCCAATTCGTCCCAGCGAATGGCGGCCAGGAGAGTCCCTTCATCCGGCTTTTCAGGGACAACTGCAGCATCGCCCGATTCGCCACCGCGCAACAACTGCTCGCGGTCGAGAATACTGTATTCGCCCTTGATGTCCTGCGAATCACCGCCGTGGCAGCCGAGACATTTTTCCTTGAGCAGTGGCAGAACTTTGAGAGTAAACAACCGCTCGGCGGCGTCTCTCTCGTCCGCACAGACGACCGACGCGTTCAGCACCAAGGAAGCGACGATCAGAACGGCCCAGTACGAGCGGCGTGGAAAAATGAATTTCAGTGGTTTCATATTCCCGAACCGGCACATAGCCATAGAACCAAACAAGCGCAAAACCATTCGAGGATTTTAGGTAATGCACCAAATGGTGGTCTATGCCGCGTCGATCAATCCGATGCCGCGGGTGTCCGAGTCGAACGCAGCCATGCGCTCGGCGACCATTTATTCGAAATCAGGCCATGCCCCGTCGTGCTTGCCCGGCATTGCGGGCAAGCACTACACGTAGGCGATGTGTTACCGATTCATCCAGTCAACGCCGGACATTTCGGCGAGAGCCAGCATGAGGGCATGGGTGCCGTTGCGGCCCCAGCCTTTGGCTTTCACTGACTGATACAGTTGTTCGGCGAGAGCGAGGCCGGGCATGGACAGTCCCATGCGGCGCGATTCGGCCAGGGCAATCCCCATGTCTTTGACGAAGTGTTCGACGAAGAACCCGGGATCGAAGTTGTTGACCATCATGCGGGGACCGAGGTTCGAAAGCGACCAGCTTCCGGCGGCACCGGTGGAGACCGACTTCATGACCGTTTCGAGGTCGAGTCCCGCCTTGTAACCGTAGAGCAGGGCTTCGCAGACTCCAATCATCATGGAGGAAATGAGAATTTGGTTCACCATTTTGGTGTGTTGACCCGCTCCGGCACCGCCCTGATGCACAATAGTCTTCCCCATGGCATCCCAGCAGGGCTGCAGGGCGTCGACTACGTCTTTGTCTCCACCAATCATAATGGAGAGACGCGCCTCTTTGGCGCCGATGTCGCCACCGGAAACGGGAGCATCCACCGAGTGAACGCCTTTCGATTTGGCGGCTTCGTAAATCTCAACGGCAAGTGACGGCTCGCTCGTGGTCATGTCGACCAGTACGTTGCCGGACTTTGATCCTGCGAGTGCTCCGTTTTCGCCGAGGAAGACTTCACGAACGTCGCTGGGGAATCCCACAATGGCGAACACCACGTCGGAGTTTTCGGCGACAGCCTTGGGCGAAGCGGCCCACTTGGCACCGGCCGCGATAAGGTCCTTCGCCTTCTCTTCGGATCGCGTGTAGACGGTCATTTCAAAGCCCTTCGCCATGAGATGACTGCACATGCTGCGTCCCATGACGCCCGTACCAACCCAACCCAGTTTCGTCTTGCCAGGTGCAATTTCCACAGTTCCGCTCCTCACTGTTTTTGTCTCAAGTAATTCCCATTGCCGATGTTTCTCGACGTGAGGAGTAGCTTAACACGTCACTGCCGAGAGGTCGAAGCTGTGAGAAAGCCACCTCTCTCAACAGGGAGGTTGGAGCACTCACTGGCGTTTTGGCCTGAGTTTCAATCGAGCGACAGTCGTGTGCGCGTGTAATGCCGACAACACTTGTTGGCACTATCTGCAATCTCGGTTTTGTCCAAACAATGAAGGATTTTGGCTGTTCCAATTAGGTGTGCAGTTGACCGAAGTTTGTGTCGTATCACTCTCCGATTCGGGCTGCGAGCCAAGATACCGGGCGTCTCGCCGTTTTGCCTTCCTTGGATGAATCAGCCCACTTCGATCTTGTAGACAGAACGGCCATAGTGTATATCTTCAGGGTCAATTCAACCCTTGGAGGTCGTATGCAAACGACATCACAGCATCAGCTCCACATTCCCGATTCACTTCGAGAAAAGATCCTGGCGTTTCGTCGCCGGGTCTGGACGATCAAAATCGTCGAGGCAGTGGCGGGGGCCATTGCGGGGGTTGTCGTGGGGTATCTCGCGACGTATGCACTCGACCGCATTGTTGATACTCCGCAGTTGGTGCGCGGACTGCTGTTTGCCGCTTCCATTATTACCTGCGGCATGATTCCATGGGCATTGGACCGCTGGGTATGGCGTCAGCGGCGGCTTGATCAGTTGGCAAAACTTTTGAGTCAGAAGCATCCCAGCGTGGGTGATCAACTCCTCGGGATTATCGAACTCGCCGAAAGCGAAACAGAGCAACAACGCTCGCGCCGACTCGTCGAAGCGGCCATCGCACAGGTGTCTGAGAGTGCTGAGAAGCGGGACTTCAGCGATGCCGTACCGAATCCGAAGCATGGCCGTCGCTCCGTTATGGCTGCACTTCTGTTGTTTGTGGCGGCCGGACTGTTCGTCGCGACGGCAGCCGCCGCACGCAATGCCTGGGCGCGTTTCTCACAGCCCTGGTCGGACGTGCCCCGTTACACATTCGCCGCATTGGAGCCGGTGCCCAATGAACTGGTCATTCCGCACGGCGAAGAGTTCAGTTTTGAGGCCGTCCTGCAGGAGGAGTCCGAATGGAAGCCAGGCAAGGCGGAAGTTCGATTGCCGGCGCATGAACCGAATGTGGCAAAACTGGAAGGGAATGCTTACGTCTTCGATTTGCCACCGCAAATCTCGGACAGTTCGATTAGATTGCGAGTTGGTGACTACACTAAGACCGTGCAATTGCGTCCGACGTATCGCCCCGAACTGAGCGGCCTGAACGCCACTATTAGGCTGCCTGCGTACCTGGAGCGCAGCGAGCCGATCGAAAAAGAAATTCGCGGCGGTTCATTCACCGCCGTCACTGGCAGCAACGTCGTGTTCGCTGTGACTGCCTCTCGGGAGTTGCGAGCCGCCTCGGTGGATGGCGTGGCCGTTGAGCCTGAAGGAAGTGCTTTTGCGACCCCGGCGGTTGCTGTCGATAAAGAAGAAACTGAACTCAAGCTGGAATGGCGGGACGCGCTGGGACTCACCAGTTTGGAACCGTTTGATCTCACCATTCGCTCAAGTGACGACGAAGCACCTTCCCTTGTGTGCGAGGGACTCCCCCGGCAGAAAGTGTTGCTGGACACAGAAGTTCTTACCTTCCAAATTCGGGCTCACGATGACTTCGGAGTCAAGCGCGTCGGAATCGAATGGCGCGGGCTCGATGAAACTCGCGTCAGTCTTTCGAAAGGCGAGAAGCTCGTTGGAGCGGGAAATTCTGAAGCCGAAGCACTGGAACTGCAGGGGGCGTTTTCCGCCACTCAGTTTGGAATTGAGCCACAGCCCATCGAAATGCGTGTGTACGTGGAAGACTATCTTCCCGGTCGCGAGCGGACCTATGCTCCCGCCTGCACGTTCCTTGTCCTGAATGCGGAAGAGCATGCCATTTGGGTGACCGATCAACTCAGCCGCTGGCACCGGATGGCGCTCGACGTCCGCGATCGCGAAAAGCAGCTGTACGCGACGAATCAGGAAATTCGAGACTTGCCTGCCGAGTCGTTAGATGATCCCGCAACCCGGAAACGGATCGAAACGCAGGCTGCGGCAGAGCGTGCCAACGGGCGACGCCTTTCCGGTCTTGTCGTTTCAGGCGAGGACTTGCTGTCGCAGGCCATGCGGAATCCAGAAATTGGCGTTGGCCATTTGGAAAAGTGGGCCGAAATGATGCAAATCCTGAAGGACATTTCAGGGAACCGGATGCCGTCTGTAGCCGACTTGCTGAAGGATGGTGCCAAGGCGGAGACGCTGGCACAGTCGAGCCAGAGCAATAATGGCCCCAAGGCCGGTCAGAACCGGGCCAATGCTTCTGGCGACGGAAAGTCCAAGACGAACGGCGAGCAGAAGCCGCCAACGCAAATCCCGACGGTAGGCGATGTCGAATCGACAATGAATCAACCGAAACCGGGTGAAAAGAATGAGCCCTCGGAGAGCAAACCAAAGCAACCACGTCTGACTTTGCCAACCACCAACCTGGCTGGCAATGGAAAGGCTGGCAAGAAGAAGCCACCCGCTGGAGAAAAGGTGGACGACGCTGTTCGGGAGCAAAAGGACCTGCTCGCCGAATTCGAAAAGGTGGCTGACGAACTGAACAAAATCCTTGCGAACCTCGAAGGCTCCACGCTGGTGAAACGACTGAAAGCCGCAGCGCGGAAGCAGCAACAGGTTGCGAGTCGGTTGGGGTCGGTTGCTGCTGATACGTTCGGTGCAAGTGATCGCCAGAAAAATGCCGAATCCGAAACGTTCACGGAACTCGCAGACGTGGAAGCGTCGAGTGCTCAGAATGTTTCGAACATCATGGACGACATGGCCGCTTACTTTGAGCGAAGCCGCTATGTTCGCTTCAAAGCCGTCCTCGACGAAATGCGTGAGGAAGACATTACCGCCGGACTGCGTTATCTGGGCGATGACCTCCGGAAGGAGAACGGACTTTCCATCGCGCAGGCGGAATACTGGGCAGAAAGTCTCGACCGCTGGGCGGAAAACCTGGTGGACGTCTGCAAGTGCGGCGCGTGTCCCGGATGCAAGTCAAAAGGAAGTCTCCCTCCGTCCATTGTGCTGGAGGTGCTGCAAATCCTGGAAGGGGAAATCAAACTGCGTGAACAAACTCGGGTTGCCGAGCAGGCAAAGCCCGGTTTGAAAACGGAGGAGTACATAGCTTCTGCCCAAGAGCTATCCGACATCCAGGACGGTTTCCGTGAACGGATTGACGTTGTCATCGAACGGATTCTCGAACTCCCAGATGCACAGGCCGATTTTGGCAAGGAATTGCGACTTCTTGACGCCGTGTCACTCGTCATGGACGAAGCCACCGGAATTCTGCGTCGCCCCGAGACCGGCAATCCTGCCATTGCTGCCGAGACAGAAGCCATTGAGTTACTGCTTCAATCGAAGCGTTTTAATCCCTGTGGTGGTGGGGGTGGTGGTTCAAATCCTGGCGGTGGTGGAGGTGGAGATACCACCGACTCAGCTCTCGCGCTCGTGGGAACCGGTGTGAACGAAAACGAAGTTCGCGAAGATCAAGGGACCGTTCAGGAGACCGGCAAGGCGGGAGCAACACTTCCTGAAGAGTTCATTTCAGGATTGGATGAATACTTCAAACAATTGGAGTCGCCCACAAAGTAGTGGCACTCGGTCGGGGAATATTGAACCGGTCCTTGGGGGGAACGAGTTGGAAGCACTACGTCGCACATCCTCCGGGAAGCGCTTAGGCGGCAGCAGCGTGCGAGTGAATCGTCGAGTTCTCGCACGTATTGCCAGCTGTCTTGTTGCCCTCGTGTTACTCACATCGGGTGCCTCGGCACAGAACCTGTTTCAGAAAATCCTGAACGACATCGGGTTGGGTAACGACAATCGCCCTGCGGGTGAGAATGCACGCATTCTGAATGAGCCAGAAGCCGTGATGAAGGACGAGGTCCCAGAAGAAGTTGATCCCGAGTTCTCCAACGAGTTTACTCCCATTCTCACACAGGTTCTGAATTCGGAACTCTTCTTTGTCTACAAGGTCTGCAGGCCGAGCGAAGCTCAACTGAAAAGTCTACGAGACGCTGGAAAACTGGAGGTTGCCCATATTGCGAAAGAATTCGGACGGCTACAAGCAAACAACAAAAATGGAAAATGGACTGAATGGCCCAATGCACGTGAGCGTATTTGCAGAGTGATTGCGGCGACACTTCAGGACGAGTTACCGGAGGAAAAAGTCAGCAGCTACCAACGCGAAGTGGCAGCCCGCTTTGACGCTCAACGCACTGCGGCCCGCGGTATGATGTTGAACCTGCTCGATGACCGCGTCTTTCTAACGAATAATCAGGCAGATGAAATCGACCAGAAAATCAAAGAGCAATGGAATGATGACTGGTCGCGAAACCTGATGGTGTTTTCTTATCCGCAGTATGCGCCACGTCCCAGTCCCGATTCGATCAAGGACGCGCTCGACGAACAGCAGTTGAAGCTGATTTCGAGCGAGCGACACTTCGGAAATATCTCTTTTGGCTGGCAAACCGACTTGGGTCTCACTGGCTGGCAGAATATGGGTGTCGATATCAATCCCGCATTGCTGGATGAATGGACCGAAACTGCCGAGGCGGAAGTTGAAACGGAAGAGGCGGTCGAATGACTCTGCTCACCTACTCTTTTTTTCGACAGTGTTGGCCGGTATGGGCTACGCTAGTCGTTGTTAGTCTGTGGTCAACTCAGTCGACCGCTCAAGAACGCATGTTCCAAATGACGGAACAGCAATTCAACAGTTGGGTATTCGAGTCAAACGGATTCGATTCCGGATCCGGACAAACCGGACGACAGAAGGTTGAATTTTCCCTGGAGGCCAGGTGTCGACAACTCGACGCAACCGCTGACTTGGATGAATCGCAGCTTCAGAAGTTGCAGCTTGCCGGGAAATACGACATTCAGCGGTTCTTCAACGACGTCGACACGGCGAGGCGCCAAACGCCTATGGGCAATATTCCTCAGGTTGAGTTGAACCGCATTTACCAGTCCATTCAGCCGCTCAGCCGCCGGTACCAAAGAGGGCTCAATGGGCCGGGTTCGTTATTTGAAAAGACAGTCCGCACCACGTTGCGGGACGATCAACTTGCCATTTATGAAGCTCAGGAGTTGGAACGGAATCGGCGCCGGCACGAAGCACTTGTTCGAAGCGGCATTGCCATGATTGAATTGTCCATGCCGCTTACCGAGAAGCAGCGCGAAGAGGTTGTCTCGGTCATCATGGAATCCTCAGCACCCAATCTGGTTTCTGGAGGCGGGTACTATCAGCTGCTCATTCCCATTCGCCAAATGAGTCGAGTTCGCGAGGAAAAGCTGCGGACCATTTTCAATGATGTGGAAATGAAAGTACTCAAAGAACTCTTCCGTAAGACGGAACCCTACGATCAAATTCTGGAACAACAGGGAGTGTTTCTTGTAGATGAATAGCCTCATGCTCAACTCCGCACGCTTTCTGGTTACATTCCCGTTGCTGCTTATCGTAATGGCATGTAGTGCTGCGAATGCGCAACTGCCCGAAATTCGCTCGGGCGATGCCGTACCGCGCGACGTACGCGAAATGTACGACCGTGGACTGCAGTACCTCATGAATTCCCAGTCCGAAAATGGTGACTGGTCCGATGGTCAGCAGGGGGCCGGAACAACCGGCATGGCAGTCATGTGCTTTCTGGCGTCCGGCGAAGATCCAAACTTCGGTCCATATGCCGGCGTCATTCGTCGCGCCATTCGCAGCATGATTCGTTCACAGGATGGCGACACCGGTTACTTTGGCAACAGCATGTATCACCATGGATTTGCCATGCTGGCCTTGGCTGAAGCGTATGGAACGGTGGACGACCGCAACCTCTGGCCCGCAGGCGAGGAGAAGGGACAGCGTTCCATAGGTGAGGCACTCGAACTCGCTGTGCGAGGTGCGATTACTTCGCAAGAACATAATTCCCTGGGGGCCTGGCGCTATTCTCCTTCGGGCAACGATGCCGATACGTCGGTTGCGGGAGCGGTGCTCGTAGGTTTACTGGCCGCTCGCAACGCCGGTATTGAAGTACCGGACAAGGCCATTGACCGTGCCATTTCCTACTTCGTCAAAATGACAGCGCCTTCTGGGCAGGTCGCTTACTCCGGCGGGATTGGCGGCTTTGACGAGTCTCTCGCGCGTATTTCGATCGCGACACTCGTCTATGCCGTCGCACGTCGCAAGGACCTGCCACAGTACAAGCAAACGTTGGACTACCTGAAAGATAAGCTTTCTGGCGGCAGTGCCGGGCACGGCGGTGTGGAATATCAGCGATACTATCAGGCCCAGGCATTCTTCCAGGGAGACCTTGAATCCTGGCAAAAGTGGAACAAGAACCTCGTTCGCGAGTTGAAAGCCGTACAAGGGAGCGATGGCAGCTTTCAGGGGAGCTATGGGAAGTCGGTCTCTACTTCGCTGTCGCTGTTGGCGCTCGCTTTGAACTATCGCTTTCTGCCAATTTACGAACGTTAGCCCATGTCGGTTATTTGCATGAACCTTCGCAATACATTTGCCTTGCTCCTCGTGGTTGCCATCGCGACAAATGCGTTTGGTGACGTCCCACAAGGCGTGCTGACGCTGTCTGGCGGCGACGCAGTTTCCGGAGCATTTGAGAACTCCAATGAGCCCAACATTCTGCGTTGGCAGGGGAAGCACTTCCTCAGTCCATTTGAATTCGACGTGGCAACCGTTTCGTCAGTGAATTTTCCGACTCAGCAGCCTCCAGCGCAGCTAACCGGTGAACTTGCAGTGGAACTGGCAAGCGGCGACATGTTCACTGGGCGGTTGCTGCAATGGAACGACGAGCATTTGGAAATCGATTCAGTCCACTTTGGTGTCGTGCATGTCAAAGCGGAGTCGGTTCGTCGAATTTATCGACTGACGGAGAATCCACTGCTTGTGTATTCCGGTCTCACTGGCGTGGCGGGATGGAACGTTCATGGCACTGAGTGGCGGGAAGATGGTCCATTCCTGGAAACCAGTCAGGACGACGCCAAAATCTCTGGCGACTTCCAAATTCCCGACAAGGCCATGATTGAGTTTGAATTGTCGTGGCCACAAAAGCCAAACTTTGCTTTGGTCCTGGGGGCCGATCCTGACTTGAAAGAAGACAAACGGCAGGACGGCTGGCGGCTGGAAATGTGGGACCAACTCCTCGGTGTTCTCCGCGAACACAAAGACATCGCCGACGTCGACCGTGTCGCCATGATTCTCCCTTCAGTAAAGCGTGTGCATCTCATTGCTTATTTGGATCAACTTGAAGGCTCCATTCAGATTTTTACGGCCGACGGTTCGCCCGCAGGGAAAATCTCTGTGCCGCCTGTCGAGGGAACAAAGCCCGGACGTGGAATTCGGATTGTGAATCGTCACGGAACAATTCGTTTGGAACGCTTGAGAATTGCCCGCTGGAATGGACAGTTGCCGACGTCCATTCCCAAGGGAGAAATTGCCTATCATTTAGCAGATGGCACAACACAGCTTGGCGTTCCGCAAGGATTCGATCCCGATACACGTGAATACATGTTTAAAGTGGGAGACGATGTCAAACGTTCGAGCGAAGCGGACGTGGTCATGTCCGAACGCGGGCCGCCCGAAGCTGTCGAGGCCCGCTCAATGGCCACCATGCTGCAGGACGGAACGCGACTTTCCGGTCAGTTAGAACGCGTCGAGGCTGCCAGTCTCGTCGTGCAGTGCCCAGACATTTCCGAAGCATTAACAATTCCGCAAATTGGCGTGCGGGCGCTCGTCATGTCGCCGACTGCTGCAGAGAAAGTCGCTGAAGAAGCCAGTGGTCGCCCTGGCCGATTGACTATTGACGGTCAAAACCTGGCAGGCTGGTTAATTGACGGAAAAAAGACGGATGAAGCCGCGTGCTTTGTGTGGCAGCCGAAGACGAGTCGAACCAGCAGTGCAATTAAGAGCAGAGCAGCCGGTGAAATTGTCTACCGCGAAGCTCGTAAAGCGGTGCCGGTAGAACAGGCCCAAGTTCGTGAACGTCCCGGAGCCAATTTCCTCGACATCTTCCTGCAGAAGGCCAATACGCCACCGGCGGAGCGTGCCACAACGGTGGACCACAATATCCACTTGCGGTCCGGTGACATTATTCCCTGCAATGTTCTCTCGATTGCCGAATCGGGCGTTGCCATCAAAAGTAATGTGACGGACTCGCAGGTTATTCCACATACCGCCATCAAGGCCATCGAGCTCATTCGAAACAAACTGCCCGACCTCGAATCGGCAAAGAAGCAGCGATTGCTGACCCTGCCTCGGTTGTTGAGGTCCTCTCCTCCAACGCACTTGCTCTGTTCGCAAACCGGGGACTTTCTGCGCTGTCGTGTAGTCAGCATGAATGACGAAAAACTTGTCGTGGAAATTCAGTTGGAAGAAATTGAAATTCCACGCAATCGGATTTCGCACATCATCTGGTTTCATCCTGATGAACTCGCCGCTCAAGCTGAACAAGAGGCCGAGGAGTCGGCCACGGACGAAGCAGTCGCTGAGTCGAACGAAAAAACCAATCAGCCAGCCGAGGATTCAGCAGCCGACACGAAGCCCGATTTTTCGGAAATGGCTCAAATTCTGCAGAACGGTGGTAACCGAGTGACCTTCCGGCCTGAGCAGGTGGAAGGAACAAGTATTTCTGGAACGAGCGACATTCTCGGAACCTGTCAGTTTGACCTAAGCGCCCTCGAACGCATTGTTTTCGGAGGAGCAATCGACACGGTCGTGGCCGACCTCGTTTACTCACAATGGAAATTGACCCCCGCCATTGAACCGCTCATTGCTCAGGAAACCAATGACGGCGGCGACGACATGGGTGGCGCGTCGCCGTTGGTTGGCAAGCCTGCTCCGGCAATTAAGCTCGCATTATTGGGTGGCGGTGAGTTTGAACTGGAAAAAGAGAAGGGACATGTCGTGGTCCTCGACTTCTGGGCCACCTGGTGCGGCCCGTGCATGCAGACGATGCCGCTGGTCGAAGAAGCCCTGAAGACCTACAACCCCGAGCAAGTGCGCTTGATTGCAGTTAACTTAGAGGAGCCGGAAGAGCAGATTCGTGAAGTTATGGAACGGCACGAACTGCACGCGACCGTGGCCCTCGACGTCGACGGTGTCACTGCCCGCCGTTATCAGGCGAATGCAATTCCGCAACTGGTCATTGTTGATCAAGACGGAAACGTCGCCAAGCTGTACGTCGGTGGCGGTCCGGGCACGGTGGCTCAAATGAGGGAATCCATCGATGAACTCCTCGCCCCGCCAGTGAACGACACTCCCATGCAGTAACGTGGGATATTGTGCGTCGACACTGACGCAAACTTTGCATGGAAGCCGTAACAAACTTCGAGACTCCTTTTGAATTTCGGAGTGAGCCACGCTTGCATTCATGTCATGCTGTGCAGAACAATCAAGGCTCCTGTCATTCCTCGCACGGAGCTTCCCGCCGATGATTCGCTCGTTCTCGCCGTTTGTTCTTATTCTCGCTCTCTCCGTCGGCGCTGCTGGTACCAAAGCAGACGACTGGCTCCGGTTTCGTGGGCCAAATGGGCAAGGACAGGTTGAGGGCAAGTTTCCACTGGAATGGAGTGCCGACAAGAACATCAAATGGCGCACGCCGCTTCCCGCTCCGGGCAACAGCAGTCCCATTGTCGTGAAGGGGAAGGTCTTCGTCACACAGGGAACAGACCAGGGCAAGCAGCGGCACCTCATTTGTTTTGATCGAACGAACGGCAAAGAACTCTGGCGCCGCACCATTGATTTCAACAAGGTAGAAGACACGCACAAGACGAATCCTTATTGCTCGGCTAGCCCCACAAGTGACGGTGAACGCGTGGTGTGCTGGCACGGGTCGGCCGGAACGTTCTGCTACGACCTGAATGGCGAACTCCAATGGTCGCGCGACCTGGGGACGTTTCACCACATTTGGGGAGAAGCTTCTTCACCTATTATCCATGGCGACCGCGTTTACCAGATTTGTGGTCCGGGTGAACGTACTTTTGTCATTGCCCTCGACAAAAAGACGGGAGAAACGGTTTGGGAAAGTCCCATCGAGCCAGACGGCAGTGCGAGTGATAAAGGTCGCTATGTTGGCACTTGGGCGACTCCGCTCGTCATCACTCAGGACGGAAAAGAGCAACTGCTATGTGCACTGCACAAGCGGGTCGTTGCTTACGACATCGACAGCGGCAAGGAAGTTTGGAGCACCACAGGCATTAGCAGCAGCCGTAGTGATTTGGTTTACACGTCACCCCTCGTGACCGACAAAGTGGGCGTTGTGTTCGGCGGCTACGGCGGGCCGATGTTCGCATTTCGTCTGGGCGGAATGGGCGATGTCACCGAGGTGAACCGCATGTGGCACATTGAGAAAGAATGGCATCCTCAACGAATTGGCAGCGGCGTCATTCTGGGTGACAAAGTCTTCATGGCGAACGCCGACAATTCCGGTTCAATTCAGTGTTTCAACATCGAGAACGGAGAAGTCGTCTGGGAAGAGCGTCGTACGTCCTCAGGCCCGCACTGGGGAGCCATGCTCCACAACGACGGCAAACTCTACGTGCAGGGACAGAATGGCAAAGTCCATGTGTTCGCTGCCAATCCCGAAAAGTTCGAACTGCTGGCCGACAATGACCTCGGCGAAACGAGCAATTCCACGCCTGCATTCTCCGACGGGGATATTTTCATTCGAACGCATGAAGCGCTGTACTGCGTTAGTGAGTAGTGCTGTGGTGCATGGTTCTCAGGTGAGCGGCATCTTTACCTCCGACTCGGAGACAATGTCATGAATCGAAACTGGCGAGTTGCAACTGCGATCTTTGGTGTAGTCCTCGCTGCGAATTGGGCTGTCGCTGAAGACAAGGAACAAAAGGGACAGACGAAGGCCCCGGTTGTCTTTACGACGCAGCAGGATCATCAGAACATGCTAGAGCAGTTGGGTGTTACAAAACTACGTCCCGGTCGCAACGGAGATGCAAACGCACCGAACGCGGCGAACTATGACGAGTCCAAGGCGAATCCCTATCCCCATTTGCCAGAGTTGCTGCGTACCGCAAACGGGGAACCTGTCACCACGGCAAAACAATGGTATGAGGTGCGGCGTCCTGAACTGGTCGAATTTCTCGAACGCGAAGTCTATGGCCGCATTCCCGAGAATGTCCCTTCTGTCACATGGGAGGTCGTCCAAACACGGGAGGTTGAGGCAGGAGGCGTTCCTGCTGTGCAACATGAGCTTGCGGGTATTGTCGACAATTCGACGTGCCCGGACATCGAAGTCCGGATTTCGATGTCGCTGACCCTGCCGAAGAAGGTGGACGCGCCCGTTCCGGTCCTTATGAGTTTCGGCTGGACGCCGTTCGATTTGGAACGTTTCCGTCGTCCGGGCAGCGGACAATCCAATGGAGGACAACGGCCACCGTCAAAGGAAGACTTGCTCATTGCCGCAGGCTGGGGGTGTGCGACGCTTAATCCTTCAACTGTTCAGGATGACGCTGGTGGCTGGCAGGCGCGCCGATTCGGTCGAAATGTCGAGGAAAACTCCGAACCACGTGGTGCTGGACTGACGCGCGGAATTATTGGACTGACCAATTTGGGACAACCACGTACGCCAGAACAGTGGGGTTCACTCCGCGCATGGGGCTGGGGAGCTTCACGGGCATTGGATTATTTGGAAACTGTTCGAGAGGTCGATGCAAAACGGGTCGGGATTGCTGGTGTTTCCCGTTACGGAAAGGCGGCGCTGGTCACCATGGCATTTGATGAGCGGTTCGCGATGGGACTCATTGCCTCGTCTGGCGCAGGTGGGACGGCACTTCATCGCCGCGACTTTGGTGAAATGCCGGAAAATCTGGCGGGGCCGGGCGAGTATCATTGGATGTGCGGCAACTACCTCAAGTACTCGGCAGAAGAGTCTTCTTTTGGTCGCCGTACGGCAGGAGACCTGCCTGTTGATTCACATTCGGTCATCGCACTGTGTGCCCCACGCATGGTGTTCATCAGCCACGGAATCCCAGCGAAGGGCGATGCACAGTGGCTCGACCATCAGGGAAGTTTCATGGCCGCCATTGCAGCACAACCAGTATTTCGGCTGCTGGGCGCGCGCGATCTTGGCCGTTCCGATGACTACATGACTGAGAAAATGCCGGACGTCAATGTCGACATGCTGGAAGGAGAACTCGCCTGGAGGCAGCACGACGGCGGCCATACTGATGGTCCAAACGTCGAGCATTTCATTCGCTGGGCCGAAATGCAGTGGAAGCGAAAGAATCTAGACTGAGGGGTCAGGCTTCAATTCCCGCACCATCGTCCGCACAATTCCTGTGGTGATAATTACAGCGACCACTGCCAGGATGGCCGCAACGGGACGGTTCACCAGACCGACAGGATTCCCACCCGAGGCCGTTAGTGACTGAATAAATCGCTCTTCCAGCGGCCCCCCGAGTACTAGTCCCAACACGACCGGTCCAAGTGGAAATTTGTGTCGACTTAATCCCCAACCGGCAATGCCCATGACCAGCATGGTGCCGACGTCAAACAGGCTGCCGTTGAGTGCGTAGGAGCCGGTAACACAGAACAAGACAATGACGGGCAGCAAATACCTTTTGGGGATACTCACAATGAATCCGCCGAGCCGAATGGCGAGAAAGCCAATGGGCAGCATGATGAGGTTGGCCAGCAGGAAGACGAGGTAAATGCTGTAAACCAGAGCCGCCTGATCTTCGAAAATCGCCGGGCCGGGGGTGACGTTTTTCATCATGAGTACGCCAATGACAATGGCGGTCACGGAATCACCCGGAATGCCAAAGACGAGCGCGGGAATCCAGCCGCCCGCTAAGGCCGCACTGTTGGCCGTGGTTGCATCACCAATGGCTCGAATCGATTCCTCATCTGACTCTTCCGCAACATTTTTCTTCGCTGCGGCAAACGCCACCCACGCAGCAATATCCGCCCCAGCTCCAGGGAGCATTCCGATGAGTACACCAAGCAGTCCAGCCTGAGTGGATCCTACAGGACGCTGTTTCAAGCGTGTCGCCAGACCGGAAAATGCCTCGCTGATGAGTCGGCCAAATGATGTCGTTTCACCGTTCTGAATTTGGTCGGTCTGATTCTCTTGCGCCGACAAGTTGGCAAAAACTTCTGATAGTCCAAATAGACCAATCATGGCCGGGATGAATGAAATCCCCTGGTACAGCGACGGCCAACCGAAGGTGAACCTCGGCTGAACATGGACGGCACTCAGTCCTACCGTCGCCAGCAGTAATCCCAGCACCAGGCTCAGCATGGCCTTCCAACGTGCGTTGCCGGAGGACACCAGCACGGCACAACTCAGTCCAATCAGGTAGAGCCAGAAGTATTCGGTGACTGAGAACCATTGTGCGACGCGGGCAAGCTGACTTCCCAGCAACATGAGCACCACGGTCCCGAGCAGTCCACCGAAGACGCTGCATGTAAGAGCGATGCCAAGCAGGCGCTGGGCCTGACCTTTCTTCGTCAGGCGATACGCTTCGTCAGCGTATGCGGCGGAGGCAGGAGTCCCTGGAATACGCAGAAATACCGTGGGCAAATCACCAGCGAAAATGGCACAGGCCACCATGGTGACAATTGCCGCAACGGCCGCAACGGGATCGAGCCAGTACGCCATGGGCACAAACAACGCGACCGCCATGGTTGCCGTGAGTCCCGGAATCGACCCGACAAAAATGCCGTAACAGGCTGACAGGAAAACAATCAGCCAAACATCGGGGCGGCCAAAGACATCATGCAATGCCTGGACAAACGGTTCGCTCATGTCACCACCCCAACCATCCCCACGGGAGCGGCACACCCAGCACGCCCGCGAACAACTGGTACAGCCCCGGCACGGCGACGACGACAATGAGCGCTGCCCAGCTCACTCTGGTTTTCAACATGAGCAGCATGGCGAGCAACAGTGCGGACCCGGCAATGACGTAGCCTACCGTCTGGCAGGCAATGAGAAACAACAGAATTGCGACAATGAATCCGACGACAAGTCGCGCGTCGGTTGGACTTTCTGTCTCTGATCGTGTCGCGACAGATTCTCCCTCGACCAAAGGAGAACCAGCTCTTCGTGAAAGAACAAATCCCACCAGGCCAATCAGTACTCCAAGTGCGCCAAGAATTCCGGGAACAAAGTAGCGACCGACCGGGGCTTTCTGCTGCTGCTTCATTCCTGGTTGATTGAGAATACGGCCGAAATCCTCGTCGGCGGTGTCGAGAAACTCGCCAAACTCCTCCCCCTGGATGACGCTGACGTTGAATCCGGCGTTGGTCATGAATTCCTTGAATTCGTCGCTCCGGGTAATTTTCGCCAATGCTGATTGCATGACTCCAACTCGGTCCTCCGGGACTCCTTTGGGATACATCAGACCGCGCCAGCCGCCCATGGACCAGTCGACACCTTGTTCTTTGAATGTCGGAACGTCTGGGGCCGCTGGACAACGTTCGTCGCTCATGACACCCAGACACCGAATCTCACCCGCGTCGAGCAATGACTGCGCTTCCGGGATGGAACAACACACAACATCGACGCCGCCCGCCATGAGTTCCTGGAGCGACGGAGCGGAACCGTTAATTGAAATCCAGGTGACGTTTTCTGTTGGTAAGTTGCGAGAAGAGAACCAGCCCGCGAGTGCCAGATGCCAAATTCCACCCGCTGCCGTCCCTGAGGCCTTAAGCGGCTGATCCGCATTCTGAACGGCAGATTCAACATCTCCCACAGAACTCCACGGCGAACTATTCAACACAAAAATTGCCGCGCTGTCTTCGTTCAGCTTAGTAAGCGGTCGAAAACTTCTAGGCGTAATGGGACAAAGGCCCCGCCAGTGCAGCATATTGAGTTCAACTGTCGCCATGGTCAGCGTGTAACCGTCGGGAACCGCTGTGGCCCCGCGTGTGTGTCCGGTGACCCCGCCCCCGCCCGTGGCATTGACGACATTCACGGGGACACCCAGTTCCGCTTCCAGTTGCACGGCCATTTGACGCGAGACGCGGTCCGTGCCGCCACCCGCTGACCACGGGCAAATGAGCGTAATGGGACGAGCAGGCCATTGCTGCTCGCGTCCACAACTGCTCAGCGTCAGACAAGCAATCAGAGAGCAAATCGCCGCAATTCGACTCATTGCTTTTCCATTCCGCCCGAGGCATCACTGACGATTTGCCGCAACTTGGCGCCCGGACTGACAATCTTTCCTGCGGCGACATCTTCCTCACGGAATGTGGCCATCAGAATGTGCCGATCGCCCGTGCGACTGAAGTCGTAAATGATGCGAATGGTTCCGTCCTCCGTTTGCTGTCCATCGGGATAAGAAACGGAATTCCGTTCATCAAGGAGCAAACCATCGGACCATGTGGCACCGTCGTCAGTCGAAACGAAGGCCGTGAGATGCGAGCGCCCAGTTCGCTTGTCGATGGCCCCGTGTTTCACCAGCAACAGGTTGCCGGAATTCAGACGACGAATGAAAAACCTGGCTGAGGGGTGAGCGATTCTGGACGGCGTCAACTCCGGCCAGGTTCTCCCGCCATCGGTCGAAATGCTCTCGCCAATGCCGTACTTGGTCCGAGCCAGCAGCCACAAATTGCCGTCGTTCTTCTCGATAAACATATGCTCGTCAAACGCCCGGTCGGCCTCGGGAACGTTGCAGCCACCTTGCAGCGACCATGTTTTGCCCTCGTCGTCGGAGACAATCAAGCGGGCGCTATTGTCTGTCTTCCGCCATGTGGATGCGGGTAGCGCCCATGTGCCAGATTTCAAAACCAGCGGTTTGCACATCATTATTCCGTCGGTAATTCGCTGGGGTGCTTCGTACTTTGGTGTGGCCTCGTCGGGATTAGCAATGGGCAGGAACCACACTCCCGCCACGCTTCCCTCGTGACCAATGGCCTGCGCCCAGCAGAGTCGGAGTTTCCCATCGGGAGCCATCCAGAGTTCTGGGTCGTAGGCACGGACCGGGCCGTCACCGTCGGGATCGACGATCAGCACTTCCTGCCAGGTCTTGCCATCATCGCCGCTGGTGGAGAGCACGACATAATTGTTCTGATCTTCCGACGGAGTCACTCCCGCGTACCACGTGGCCCACAAGCGGCCACCGGGCGAAACCGACATGCTGGGGATTCCCTGAAACGCCCGGTTGTCCGTCGCGTGCTGCGGCTGACCTGCTGCAACAATTTGCGGTGGCTTGCGAAACGCCTCCGTTTCTTCCGCCGGCAATGAGGCGCAGAAGAGAAATACCGACAATGCAGAGACTACGAAAGTAGAGCGAGTTTTCATCGCGGCCTTCTATCAGACTGGAATTAACGAGCAAACACTGCTGCCTAGCTTAGAGACGCCGCAGTGGCGGTTCAATCAGGTGGCCAAGGTGTCATGAATATCCGTGACCAATTGACCGACCAGTGACGACCATTCAGAATGCCGATTAGATTGTTCATCCCGAGTATAGATTTCCCTTTTGCACGTCAATTCCCCATGTCCAGATCTTCGCGTTCGAACTCTTTGTCCTTGTGGCTGACTGCCGTGATGGTTCTGGGGATGTGTTCTCAAGGCGCGCGCGGGACAGAACAGGATCGCCCGAATATCATCCTCATCATGGTCGACGACATGGGATTCTCCGACCTGCGTTGCTATGGAGGGGAGATCAACACGCCGCACATCGACTCACTGGCTGCCCAGGGATTGAGATTTACGCAGTTCTACAACTGTGCCAAATGCGAAACGACGCGGGCGACGTTGTTGACGGGGCGCTACGCTCCAGAAGTGGGTGTTGCGAAACTGCAAAATTCCATCACGTTGGCCGAGGGACTGCGAACGGCGGGCTACACCACGCTCATGACCGGCAAGTGGCACATGGATTCCGAACCGACGGAGCGGGGATTTGACAAATACTTTGGCCACTTGAGTGGTGCAACGAATTATTTCACCGGTGATGAAACTTTCCGACTGAATGGCCGGCCGTTCGAGGTTCCCGATTCGGGATTCTATACCACCGACGCCAACACCGATTATGCGATTCAGTTCATTCGCGAATCGGAACGCGACAAGCCATTCTTCCTCTACCTGGCCCACAACGCTCCGCATTATCCGTTGCAGGCGCCGCAGGCTGACGTTGAGAAGTACCTCGAACGGTATGAAATGGGGTGGGATCAAGTGCGGGAGCAACGCCTTGCCCGTATGAAGCAATTGGGCATTGTTTCCCGGGACCAGACTCTGTCACCGCGTCCCGAGGATGTCCCCGCCTGGGATTCGCTTTCGCCTGAGCAGAAGAAACGGGAAGTGCTCATGATGGCGACGTTCGCCGCGATGGTCGATCGAGTCGATCAGAATCTGGGACGGCTGGTTGCAGAACTCAAGGCCCTCGGCGAGTTTGACAATACGCTCATCCTGTTTCTGTCCGACAACGGTGCCTGTCCGTTTCAGCGCACGAAACCCGAAACAGTGAAGAACAACCTCATGCCGTGGGATCCCAATTCGTATTGGACCTACGACAAAGGCTGGGCGCATGCCTGCAACACTCCGTTTCGCGAGTACAAACAGAATCAGCACGAGGGTGGGATTTCGACACCCCTCATCGCACATTGGCCGAACGGAATTGCCAAGCCGGGCGACATTACTGCCCAGCCGGGACACCTCGTTGACTTCATGCCGACTTTTCTGGAACTGGCTGCTGGAACATATCCTGAGACGTTTGCTGACCATCCCGTCGGCAAGGCCCGCGGACTGAGCCTTGTTCCCATTCTCAAAGGGGAACAGCGGCAGCAGCCGGAAGCCATTTATTTCACATTTTACGGGAAGAACAATGCCCTCCGAGCTGGCGAGTGGAAACTGGTCAACAAGGACAACGGTCCCTGGGAGTTGTACCGCATCAATGACGACCGCATTGAGGCGGAAAATCTCATTGAGAGTGAACCCAAGCAGGCTAAGAAACTGACAAACTTGTGGGACAAGCTGTCAACGGAAATTGGCACGGGAAAGGCTGGGCGACAGCAAAATGTTCCGAAAGGGAAGGCTGCCAAGTAGTTCCAACGCGGTACGGGTATGATTTCATCAACACCTACTGCCTGAGGCATCCGGAATTTGGTGAAACGGGGCGCATTGTCGCGTGGTAGAACAATTAATTGCGAAACTCCCTGTCACTTCCGGTGTTTCGGTACGTAGAGTTTCGCAACGATGGTCTGCGCGGTCTTTACGCAGGCGTTTGCACGCAAATTTCAACCTAAATCGGTAACTCAGGAATGATCACACGGATTTTTAAGCCAGTCGCTCTTTGGGGATTGGCACTCACTTTGTTGCTTACCACTTCCACTCCACTCTTCGCTCAAGCCGATGCAGAGGGCGCCGACGACGCTCCCAATCTCGGCGAGGTTCTCGGTCTCGAAGCCGAAGGTCCGCCGCGCCCCATTTTGACAGTGACCCTGAGAGCCGTGGAAGGGAGCCTGGAAGATATCTCCTGGATGTTCAGCGTCGCCGAACGCCCAGACATGATGGAGCTCATCGAGGGTTTCCTCGACAACAATTTGGGCGATCTTAAAGGTTTGGACCGGACACGCCCCGCCGGCGTGATGTTGTTCCTCCAGCCCTCGCTGCCACCACGACCGGTTCCAGTGGCGTACATTCCCGTCTCCAACTTGAATGACCTCATCAAGACCATGGAACTGGGGCCACTGAAGCCTCAAAAGGTTGAAGGCACGGAGAACCGCTACGAACTCGCGGGACGCCGTCAAAAGCAACACATCATTTATCGCGACGACTATCTGTACATTTCGCAAAGCGAAGAATACGCCACACGCGAAGACCTCCCCATTCCCGCAGATTTCACGCCGCCTCTGACATCAAAATACGACATTGCCGCCAGCCTGGACGTCAAAGCCGTTCCGCCGCTGTTGCGTGATGCATTCCTCGGATTCCTGCGGTCTCAAGCCGAGGCCGATTTGCAGCGTCGTGATGAAGAACCAGAAAGTGCTTACATTGCCCGACGCACATCTGGCATTACGATGCTTGAGAACATCGAGCAGTTTTTCAATGAGGCGGATAAAATTGTCATTGGCCTCGATGCTTCTCCAGAAAAAGAAAAAGTCACCTTCGACTTCAACATTGAGGCCAAACCGGGCAGTGACTATGCCGACGCCATCCGCAATTTTGCCGGCAAGCCGTCAGCATTTGGACCACTGATTGAAGACGAATCGCAACCGCTGACCATTGCAGCCTGCTTCGTTCCGCAAAAGCGCGACCGAGTGGCCTACCAGGAGTATTTGCGAGCATTTGAAACCGGCCTGAAGGAACGCTTCACAGAGGTTGATGGTGGTGAATTGAGCCCGGCGTCCGAAGGACTCATCAGCCGTGTGGTGGAACCACTCAAGTCATCGGTTCAGGCCGAAAACATCGACATGTGCATGCAATTTCGCGAGGTCTCAGTCGGTAAGTTCGTGATTCTGGCCGCAGTCCGCGTGGTTGGTGGAGATACGCTGGGAACCGGTATTGAAGAGTTGATTTCGCGTGCCAAGGAAATCGACCCGAACCTGGACAATCTGGAACTGAACGTCGCGACCCATCAAGGCGTGCGAATTCACCGGCTCCAGGGAAAAGACGCCATTGGCAAGCGTCATGGTCCGCTGGGCGAATCACCCAGTGCCTATGTGGCGTCGAGCGGACGGACAGCGTGGCTTGCCGTGGGAGGTGAAGAAGCACTTTCCGAATTGCAGTCGGCGATCGACAAAATGATCGATGGTGCAGAAACGACTCCAAGTGGTTCCAGTGCTCCGTTCAAAATGGTGCTGCGAGCTTCACGCTGGCTGAACGTGGAGCCCGATGATGCCGACCGTGAGGATGAAGGCCGCGAAATCGCCTTGGATGCATTCAAGCAATCAGAAGATGCCATTCGCATTGAAATGCGTCCCACCGATACCGGAGTCCGCATGCGTGCTCAACTGGACCGTAGCTTCGTCCGCTTCCTCGGCATGATGTTCGCCCGCCAGTATGACAAATCGCAGCTATAAGCTCGCTGTTCAGCAAAAAAGAGAGCCTCGGAATGCCAGTCATTCCGGGGCTCTTCTTGTTAGTCGACTTTCAAGTTGAGTGTGAATGCACCTTCAGCCCCTGTCGATAAATCGAGCGTCCTGGCTACCAAAGTGCCTTCGCGCGTGGCCTTATCACGAACTGATGTGCCAACATGCGGCAGGCCATAGCAAATCTTTGAGATTCTGTTGACGAGTTCACCCGACTCGGAGTCTACCACAAGTGTGTAATTCCCACTGTTTGTAGACACAGCCGCACCAAACAACGTCCCGTCGCCCGAGAATTGCCCGACCCCCATGTGCCCCTCCTTCAATTCACTCTTTAGAGACTTGGTCCAGATGATCGACCAGCGATTTGTCTCGATGCAGTGAAGAGTTTTCTTTCGGTCAATAGCGATTAGTCGCGATCGGCATGGACTGAGTTTCAAATCGAGCATGGTTGCATTGAGCTCGAAATGTATAGCTTTCACCTCGCCGGAATCGAGAGATACACGCAGAATTTCATCCTTCTTTTGCGAAGGGACAATTGCTTCATTCTGTTCGAGATGAAGAATCATTCGGTCAAGTGCGAGGATGCCTTTGACGTCAACAGCAATTGATGTCGACAGGTCCAGAAGTCTTGTCTTGCTTCCGCTTTTGAAAAGCAAATGCTGACCTTCACGATCAAATGTTGCCAGCGGTCGAATCCGACGAATGGGATATGATGCTTTCGGAAAACCGGTGCGAAGATCAAAGAGCGCCAGATCGTTGCTGGACCAATATCCGATTGCCAGTAATTTGGCGGAAAGCGACACGGCGCAGTCACAATCATCGGTGGTTTCGAAGGGGGGACTAAGCCGATTCAGAGAGGAATCAAACACCGTCACCGTTGCAGACTCGTGGCGATAATGAAGTCCATCTGGCGTTGTGAATATGTATGAACTCATCAGAGTTGCACGCCCAACTTCTGGGGACAAGGCAGCCGGCGCTACCGCGTCTGCCCTTCGCCGGTCACGATGTATTTGTATGTCGTGAGTTCCTTCAAGCCACAGGGACCGCGGGCGTGGAATTTGTCGGTGCTGATTCCTATTTCGGCTCCCAGTCCGAATTCGCCGCCGTCATTGAACCGCGTGCTGGCGTTCACCATGACGGCAGCAGAGTCTACGAGTTTGGTGAAACGCGTGGCGGATGCGAAATCACGAGTGACAATGGCATCGGTATGATGTGAGCCATGCGAGTTAATGTGCTCAATGGCTTCATCAACACTCGAGACGACTTTGGCCGAGAGAATTAGGTCGAGGTACTCGGTGTAATAATCTTCGTCAGTGGCGGCGGTCGCGAAATTCATGTGCTCGCAGACCGTGGCATCGCCGCGTACCTGCACGTTGTTTTCCGCCAGGAGCGGTGCCACTTTTGTTAGAAACTCAGCGGCAGCCGCCTCGTGAATGAGGACCGATTCCACTGCGTTGCACACACCGGGACGCTGGCACTTGCCGTTAATGAGAATGCGGCAGGCCATGTCGATGTCGGCGGTTTCATCAACATAGACGTGGCAAACACCGTCCAGATGTTTGATGACTGGCATCTTCGCTTCGCGGGAAATTCGCTCAATGAGTGACTTTCCGCCACGGGGAATGGTGACGTCAATGAGATCGCCCATGCCCAGGAAGAGGCCGACGGCGTCGCGGTTCGTCGTCGAAACCATTTGCACGGCGTGTTCCGGCAACCCACACTCTTTGAGGGCTTCGGCAAGAATTCGGTGGAACGCCAAATTGCTGTGCAGGGCCTCTTTTCCGCCACGCAGAATGACGGCGTTGCCACTCTTTACGCAAATGGCTGCGGCATCGGCAGTGACGTTCGGGCGTGATTCGTAAATGAAGAACACGACTCCCAGTGGTGCACGCACGCGGGTAATCGACAATCCGTTGGGACGTACCCCACCGTCAATGACTTCCCCGACCGGATCGGGCAGCATGGCGATTTGTTCCAGCGCCTTGGCGATGTCTTCCAGGCGGTCATGGTTCAGCCGGAGGCGGTCAGTCGCCGCAGTCGTCAGGTCATACTCAGGAGCCTTGGCGATGTCTTTCGCATTTTCCTGGAGCAACCAGTCGGCCTGCTCCCGGATTTTCTGTGCGGAAAGGCGGAGCCAGTCGTTCTTTTGCTGCCCGGTTGCCGCGACCAGTGCACTTGAGGCGCGTCGCGCCTGGTAGGCGACTTCAATGGTGTATTTCGCTAAATCGTTCATGCGGGGGAGTTTCTGCGTGGGTGTCGTCGCTGTCAACGGTTGCTAACTCTACTCTTTGGCCTTTTGTTTTGCTTCGTACTCGGCAATCCAGGTTTCCGGGTCTTCATCAAACGCGGCTTTGCAGCCCGAACAACAGACCCAGTAGCTCTTCCCCTTGTACGAAACCTGTGACGTGCCCAGGCCGCCGGAAATGATGCATTCCCGGTCGCCGTAGTCGTCATCGCTTTTTGCGAAGGAAGTTCCCTGACGCTGGGTGGCGACCGTATCAAATCGCAGGAAGCGATCGCTTTGCTGGCGTCCCAGTTCCATCAAATAGCGGTTGTTCTCTTGCTGATTAAAAATCACCTGCCACGTGTCGCGCGGTGTTGTGCCGTTCGTCTGGGCCAGTGCCAGCTTGTACTTCACGTGCATGCGGTCGTCATCCCCCTGATACTTTTCGACGGGAACTTCGAACGTCCCTTCGTAAACTCGTTCGGCGCCGTCCGGGCCGGTGGTTTTCATCTGGTAGATTTCGCGGTCGGGGAGGTAGGTCAGCCGGGCTTCGCGAAAGTAGTTGCTTTCGTTTGACTTCATGACCATGGAAGGATGGTCGCGGTTCGTTTTGAAATCCCAGACCCATTCCGGCTCATCCAGGCCTTTGAAGTCGCCAACGGGCTTCTGCGTCGTCCCACGCCATGAACCAAGCATGATTTGCAATGGGTCCATCGCGGCCAGAACCTGTTTGCGGAGCACGCTTCCAGCAGTTGGCGTGCCAGCCCCCGAGGACGTCGCTCCCGCTGGGGAAACATTTGAATTCCCAGAACTCGGTGTTCCACTGAGGGAAATACTCGGAATCGATACCGGCATTTCCTGTGCAGGTTTCGCCACTGGCGTTGCCACGGCGGGCGACTGCTCGGGAGTGACGTCACTTGTTGCCGGTGAATCCTGTTGCGTTGTCGACTCCGTCGTGGGAGTGGCAGGCTCGGGGGACGAGCCACCGCAGCCCAGACAGCATACACAGGCAATCAGTGGGAGATATCGGTTTAACATGAGTCTACGCACCTGCAACGCATGGTTTTCTACGCGGGAAAGGTTACCCCGACATGAGGGGCTGAAGAGATTCTATCGCATTGGCGGGCATGTACCAAACTACGTTGGCGAACCGGGGTTTTCAGACTACCTCCCGCGACCGATCCCTCGCTAGACTTTCCGCATGATCAAACAGAGCCTGGCACTGACGGAACGCGCCCTGCGATACGACGCTCGCACTCGTTTCGGGCATTTGTTGCGGTTGCTGGTGGCCATTTCCGTTGTAGCGATGCTGTTCATTGCGGTCACCGTACCCAATCAAATCCCGGGCCGCTTCTTGATGCAGTTCCTCATGTATGGAAATGCGGTACTCATTACTTTCATGGCGCCCATCTATTTTGGGAATTGCATCACTGAAGAGAAGGAAGAGAAAACCCTTTCGCTGCTGGTGCTTGCCAATATCCGGCCCGTGTCGCTGATTGGCGGTAAGGTCTTACCTCGACTACTTTCCCTGGGACTTGTTTTGCTCGTCCAAATCCCGTTTGCGATGTTGTCCATTACTTTGGGCGGCGTTCTGTTACAGCAACTGCTAGCCGGTTATCTGGCATTGTTCAGTTACCTCCTGGCCATTGCAGGATTCAGCACGTTGATGTCCGTCATCTTCAAGCGATCCTCAACGGCCATTGGGATGGTGATGGTCGGCCTGATTTCCTTTCATGTCCTTCCGTCGCTCCTCTGGGCAATTGGGATGGGGTTGAATTCCGTGGGGTCAACTCGAATTGGCGCCTTTGTGCATGATGCGGGAAACTGGTGCAGCGCTCTGAATCTTGGCATGCGTTTGCCAGTAGTCACCGAATCAACGTTTGCCGAACGCTGGGAAATGTTCCTGTCCCGACAATTTCTCGTCAGCTGCTGTTTTGGACTTTTTTGCCTGATGCTGGCAATGGTTTCCTTCAACTGGTTCAACGCCGATCCCGAAGCCGAAGTCATTCGTCAAAAGCGTTCGCGACTCATTGGGACGAGTCAGCGGGTTTGGTCGTGGCCCTTGGTCTGGAAAGATTATTACCTCGTGGGCGGCGGCCACCAAATGGCCTTCATTAAGCTGATTGGTTACACGCTGCTCATTGGCGGGACCTTCATCGCTGTCACGTTTTCCGGCGGAGGACCAGAGGGACTGCTTGTCGCTTGCTGGTGGTTGGTCTGGATTCTGACACTTGAATGTCAATTCCTGCTCGCCAGTTCCCTGTCATTTGAACTCAACGACAGAACTTGGTCGTCGTTGGCCATTTTGCCTCAAAACGTGCCGACGCTTGTTTATTCCAAGGTGGCGGGAGCCATGCTGTCAATGTGGCCCGGACTCGCCTGGCTGTCCGTGTTCCTGACAATTGGTCTGGTGGCTTTGGTCGGTGGCGGCGGTAACATGAACTTCAAAGAGTTCTTTCAAGTAGTCATATTCCTAGTGCTTGGTGGGCTGTATGTGCTGACATACTTGCATTTCGTTGCTTTCTATGCCGTGTGGTCAAAGAATCGTTGGCTCGCGATGATTGGCGCCTTCGCCACCATGACCGTTGGGTACTGTATTATGGTGTGTCCCATTGCGATTTTGATGTCGCTGTTCTCAATGGTTGGGCCAAGTGAGTCGGCCATGCTCGTCCTTGGCGCTGCAGTCCTCTTATCGCTCGTGACGGGCCTTATTGCCCTGCTGCACTACCGCACTCTCGCCATGTTGACCGAATTGCAGAATGACTGAGGCCATGCAAAAGCCAGACATTGCAATTCTGGGTAACGAAGGAAGCTGGTACGTCAACGACCTCGTGCGTGCCGCGCATGAACAGAAGCTTCAGGCAGTTCGCTGTGACTTTACGCAACTTGCCACTTCAGTTGGAACTGGAGAGAAAGTCCATTGCGGCGAACTCGATTTGCGGTCAGTAAAGTCGGTCATTGTTCGGACCATGCCACCCGGCACACTCGAGCAGGTCGTCTTCCGGATGGATGCCCTGCAGCGATTGGAGACTCAGGGGGTCAGCGTTGTGAATTCGCCACGTGCGCTGGAATGTGCTGTCGATAAGTATCTGACGACATCTCGCCTGGCGGCAGTCGGGTTGCCCGTTCCGGAAACAATTGTCTGCGAGACAGAAGAAGCGGCCATCGATGCCTGGGAGCAACTCGGTCGAGATGTTCTCGTCAAACCTCTGTTCGGTTCGGAAGGACGCGGAATTGTGCGGGTGTCCGATCCCGACGTGGCTCATCGAACATTTCGGACGATTTCTCGCTTAGGAGCCGTCCTGTATTTGCAGCGGTTCATCGATCATTCCGGATTTGATATCCGGGTCCTGGTGCTCGATGGGAAAGTAGTCGGGGGCATAAAGCGGAGCAATCCCCACGACTATCGGTCCAATTTGGCGAGGCAGGGGCGAGCTGATGTTCATGACGTTTCCGACCTGGAAGCCGAAATTGCCTTGGCCGCGACCGACGTCACCGGAGCACGTATTGCCGGGGTTGACCTGTTGTATGATGACGGCGGTCGCTGTTACGTCATCGAGGTAAACGCCGTGCCCGGCTGGCGAGGATTTTCCCGCTGTACCGGGATTGATGTGGCCAGTCGCCTGATTCAGTCCATTTGCCCGTGACCACTATTTGGCGGGGAAAATTGTCGTCAGGACGTTGGAATCATCTGGCAGTTTTGACCACATGGGCCTGGACTGCTTCCAGGAATACCGCTTGGCATTGACGCGGCATTAACTACCCATTGATAATGGTGTTATGGCTTGGGGGTCGCACAAGCTCTGTCCGCAAGGACACTGTGGGGTTACCCCACGGTCGGAACATTGATCGCTTCTCGTCGAATGAAGAGTCAGTGGTTGGGGGTTCCCAACCGCTGACTCTTCGGCCACAGGATTCGTTGTGCGTCCCCCGAGCCATTCATTCTCCAATGACGACATGACATCACTGCGAACGGAAACCGGTACGGGCAAAAACTTGGACTGCCATGGGATTGTTTGACTTCCTCTCACGACTCATTTTTGGCAGTCCCGCATCGCACGATTCCGCAGCAGATGTTCCGCCAACTGCTCCCGAACCGTCACGGGCTGATGCGGCGCCGAAACACAATTCGCCGCCCCCAAAGCGTCCGTCACGAATCAAAAATCGCACGTCTTCTACTCGGCCCGTTCGTTTGGTTCCTTTGCGTTATGTGGGGTCGCTCGTCCGTACACCTCAGCAACAGGAATTGACGGCGGAAAAGCCATATCCATTTGCTTCGCGAAACCTCAACCCGCGCACAGGTGAGGATTTGGGATGGCTCGACCTCTCGACCGACGGTGACGAACGCTGGCTGCAGTACTATTCACTGCCAATCCTCAAAACGCCCACTGACCTCGCGACTTTTCTCGGAATCCCCGTGGGAAGGCTGGCGTGGCTCACGCAGCGGCGGCATTCGAATTATCGCCCGGCGACAATTCGTGAATCGCATTACCATTATCGCTGGATCACTAAACGTTCCGGTGGCCACCGACTCATCGAGGCCCCCAAGCAGCAACTTAAGCAGGTTCAGCAGAAAATCCTGAGCGGGATATTGGATCGCGTCCCCGCGCATCCGAGTGCACATGGATTCGTTGCGGGGCGTTCCATTCTCACCAACGCGCAGGCCCACGTGGGAAAGCGCTTCCTGCTGAAGTTGGATTTGGAGGATTTCTACACGACAGTACGTTATCGTCGTGTGGTCGCAATTTTCCGTAGCCTCGGTTACAGCCGCGAAGTTGCCTTGTGGCTCAGCCGACTCACCACAAGTGCAGTTCCTCGTGAGTTTGTTGGGCCAGACTCCCGTCCCGGCTGGCACCATTCACTCTCTCGATACGCTCTGCTGCATTTGCCACAGGGGGCGCCGACATCGCCGGCTCTTGCAAACTTGTCAGCATACGCACTCGACGTGCGCCTCGCCGGAATTGCTGACGCGTACGACATGGATTACTCCCGGTACGCAGATGATCTCACCTTCTCTGGCGAAGGACGTTCCATTCCAGCGTTGCAAGAATTTGTGCCACTGGTTCAGCAAATCATTCGCGCTGAGCGATTCCGCCCCAACCGGTCCAAACGCCGCGTCGTGAGAGACAGTCAGCGGCAAATTGTGGCTGGAGTGGTCGTCAACGAGCGGACAAACGTCGCCCGCAAAGACTACGACCTGCTGAAGGCGATTTTACACAATTGTATGCGGGAAGGCCCCTCGTCGCAGAATCGATACAACTTGGAGAACTTCGCCGAACACTTGCGCGGCCGCATCGCACATGTGACTCAACTCAATCCCGAGCGCGGTGCAAAACTCCTGGAGATGTATCTCCGCATCGACTGGAATTGCTAAGTGGCTTGCTTTTATTTTCAAGCGGATGTTCCTTCCTGGAATTACCGGTCTAAGAACCGCTATTGATTGCTTCGATTTTCCGGACCTGAATCGACATGCTGGGACGTTTGATGGTTGAGGAAAACCACGGGCGAGCGGTGCAGGAGACCAGGTGTTGCTGGTCAACGGGCAGGTTCAGATAGCGGATGGTGGATTTTCGCAATTCTGCCGCCTGCAGCACTGCGCGATTCCACGCTGATTCCCCCGGAGTTGTCGCCCAGACGACAATTCGAATTTCGTACTCACCATGTGCAAGCGTTGGCAGGAGTTGGGCAAACTGTCGCTTGAGGCTGGCGTCGAGTGTGCCGGCAGGATCGGGCAGAGGTGCAAGTCGGTCGAATGTCACCTCGCCCACAACGGTCGATTCGGGGCGCGTTTTGTGGAAGCGCTCCATTTGCGTCAGGAACTGTTCATATTCATTCATGACGCGGTCTCGAATCCAAATCGTGTCCGATTCTTCGTCGGGGCCGACACCACTTTGCGTTTCTTCATCATTACCACCAACGGGATAAATGGGGCTGGACGCCTCCATCTCCAGCGAATAGCGTGAGAGTCCCATGCGGAAAATTCCAGCCACGCCGTGAGAGTCGCTGACCTCCACGAACGAACCCGTCCCCGAGTGCAAGTTCGCCCCCGTTTGCTCACTCGCGAGAGAGTTGAGCACAATGAAGAACGCCAACAGCGCTGTCATGGTATCGCCGAACGAAACTAAGTAGCCGTTATTGGGACCCGACGCGGGTTTCTTTTTGCGTGCCATGGCTGCGTTTCAGTAAACGATGTTTTTGATAATCCCGCCGAAATACAGACAGGAATGTCTGTGCCACCGGGCTTCTTGGTGGCCTCTACGAATTGTTCGCTTTCAACAACTCGCGATTGACAATGACCCGAATCTTGCCCGAGGGAACTCTGGACTGAATGGACACCGAGATGCGACCCAACTGCACCTTGCCGACATGTGTCATTAGCTGAGCGATTTGCATAGCCGATTTCAGTTCATCCTCGGTTGCCACCGAGAGTTCCAGTTCGATGGGCAGTGCGGCCAACTGTTTCAGCAAGTTCTGAAGTTGATAGCTCCCCAGTCCCGTCAATTCGCCGGAGTCGTCCAGCCATTCACTAATCGTGACGTCAATGGTTAGTCGCTGAAACTGGGCGAGGTCGTTTCGTTGTTGGAGGGCACGCAATCCCTCGTCGAGTGCACCGGATGGGTATTCGTCCATTTCCGGCGGACTTTCTACGCCACGCTGCGTCATTCGACTGACGCGCGGTCGATACCGCGTGACAACCGACTCGCGATCCATAGCGTCTTTACTCTCGCGGGCGAATCCCTGACTGCCGCCGCCTCCAAACATGGAGATTTGCATCCGTTCGAATTTTTCGGGTTCATTACTGGCAAAGGTGAGCAGCAGAATAAAGAACGTCATCAGTAGTGTGATGACATCGCTGTACGTCATGAACCAGGCGGGAACTTCGCCAGCGGAACTTGCTTGAACTTTCTTTTCGCGAGCCATGAGAACCTCCTTGCTCCGCGTGCGGCGTTTTTATCAGGCTGCAGTTTCTGTTGCACCGAAGACACGTTCACGTCGTGCTGACGAAAGAAACGCTGCCAGCCGCTCCTGCAGAATGGATGGTGCCTGTCCTTCAACGAGTAAGCATAGTCCGGTCTTCATGAGTTCCTTGACCATGATTTCCTCCTGGCTGCGGCTTTCCAGCTTGCCCGCCATGGGGATGCAGAACAGGTTGGCAATAACGGCGCCATACAGCGTGGTCAACAACGCGGTCGCCATGCCGATACCAATTTTGCTGGGATCGTCGAGGGTACGCAGCATTTGCACGAGTCCAATGAGGGTTCCAATCATGCCGAAGGCAGGAGCCCCAGCGGCAAGTGCGTCCAGGATTTTCTTACCCGTCGAATGACGCTGTTCAATACATTCCATCTCGATATCGAGCACCGCACTGATTTCTTCCTTGCTGCCGCCGCCGACAACCAGTTCGAGGCCGCGCTTCATGAAATCATCGGTGATGTTTTCGATTTCATTTTCCAAAGCTGGAAGACCGTCGCGTCGTGCAACGGTAGCGAAATTGCGGAACTGCGCAATGATGTCTTCATGCTTTGGCAGTTTGGTGAGAAAGCACTTCCGAATAACCCCAATGAGTTCCGCGAGTGCCGCCATGGGAAAGTTGATGAGCAGTGCTGAAAACGCACCGCCAATGGTAATCATCATCGAGGGGACGTTGATGAATGGCCCGACACCGCCTCCATCCATCATGATGGAACCGAGAATGAGGGCCGATCCGACCAGCAGTCCAATAATTGTTGCAATATCCATGTTTCGCTCCGTCCGTGAACGATTCGCTCAAGTCCTTTTAAGCCGCCTCTCGCCTTGCGAGATTCCGCTTTCGATAAACAAACACCAGCACTTCCGCCACCGCCTGGAACAATTCGGCGGGAATCATCTGGCCTACTTCAACAAGTTGATACAACGCCCGGGCGAGCGGCTTGCGTTCCAATACAGGCACTCCGTGTTCCTCGGCCTTCTTGATAATGGCTCGGGCGAAGACATCTTTCCCTTTAGCAATGACCGTTGGTGCTCCCGGCTGCCCTGGTGTGTATTTCAATGCGATGGCAAAGTGAGTGGGGTTCTTGACTACCAGAGTGGCCTTGGGCACATCTTTCAGCGTCCGCTGCTTCATGGCTTCACGATGCAATTGACGCCGACGCATTCGGATTTGCGGGTCACCCGTATCTTCACGCGATTCCCTTTTGATTTCCTCTTTGGTCATTTTTAGTTTGGCCTCGTGGCGCTGCCATTTAATGGCGTAGTCAACCACCCCCCATGCCAGCACTCCGCCTCCAATGGACAACACGAGTTGTGACAGGAACGAGGCAGATGTCGCGGCGCCGTCGGCCACTGTGCTTCGATGCACCCAAATGACTACGAAAGCTATTCCCAGAACCGTGAGGGCCTTAAGCATGGACAGCAGGCCATTCACAAGTTGTTCCGTAGAGAACACGCGTGCGATGCTTGATGGATTCCACAGTCGACTCCAATCGATTTTCATTTCCGTCCAGGCGAAACTGCCGATTTGGATTTGAGCGCTCCCCACGGCGAACAGCCACGCTCCAATGCACACTGGACCAGCGAACAACAGCGATCGTGAAAGCAGCCAGACGAACATTTGTCGCGTGGTATCGGCATCCCAGTGACTGGTGCGGGAAAATGTACCGGCCTCGTGAATGAGGGACGTGAACAATCCCGCTGAGCGTTGCATGACCATGGGAATGAGCAGTCCGCCAAGCAGCAGCATTAATCCCAATGTCAAATCGGCGCTGAATACAACGCGGCCCTCACGCCGCGCATCTTCTCGACGACGTGGTGTTGGGTCTTCTGTGCGATTCTGATCGTCATGTTCACTCATGAGTGGCCAATGCCTCCGTTGCTGAAAATGACATCACGGAAATGCTCGGCGATGACTCCGAACCGTCCCAGCAACATGGGCAATAGCACAATCAATGCAACCAGCCCGAGCAGCAGGCGCAATGGCATGCCGTAGGAGAGCAAATTGAACTGCGGCGACTGCCGCATGGTGACGCAAATCACCGTAATGCCGCCGAGGCTCACGGCGAGCAGCGGCATGGCGGCCAGGATGGGCATGGTCCCCAGCAGGACATACCAGTCCATTATTTGTTCTGATCCTACCGACAGCGATAATGTTCCGATGGGGAACATCACGAAGGAAAAATGCAGCAGGAGCAGAAATGCATGATGAATGTTCAGTGCGAACAGCAACATCCCGAAGAGCGTTTCGAGTAACTGGGCCACACTTGAGCCAGAGCCGGTTTCCAGCAGACTCGAAACACTGGCCATGTTCAGCCCCATTGCATCGGCCAGGACATTCCCCGCAGTGCTGGCCAGACTCGTCAGGCTTCCAGCCAGCCATGCGAGGCCGGCGCCAATGAGTGCTTCCACAATTCCGCAAATGGCGAACCAGGGGAGCGAGTCGAACATTGTTGGGTTCGCAATGCCGTACAGTAAGTACTTCTTCCACCAGCACACGGCCAGACCGCACGCAATGACGACCTTGGCTGTACCCGGGATTCCTTTTCCAGAAACGGGTGGAAGAAACGCAACAAAGCTGGATGTTCTCACGAACACCAGCGTTCCAATGGCCAGCATGGTCCACGTCATCTGGACACCTCCATGAGGTGGCCAAACATGCGCGTGGAGAAGTCCGTCAGAACTCGCAGCGACCATGGCAAAGTCACCATGAGCACCAGGGCGACGGCGATGATTCTTGGCACGAACGACAACGTTTGTTCCTGAATGCTCGTCGCCGCTTGTAGCACACTCACGCAAACACCAACCACTAGACTGACGCCCACTGCCGGGAGCGAAAGCAGTAACGCGACGAGCAGGACTTCACGCCCAATCATCAACACGTCTTGTACTTCCATGATGTCTCACTCCTCTCTTCCGCCTCACAGCGACAACTATTTCGACGACTTTGAGTCGTTTTTCCGATCACGGAATTTTGTGACCAAGTCATTCACCAGGGCGGTGTCATCAATCGCGGAAAGCAACTTGGCGGCCTCCCGTTCTTCAAACCCTGCGAGAATCTCCACTACGGTGTCAATTTGCCCATCATTGGACATTTGCTCCAACAGTTCGGCTGCTTTGGTGGCATCCATGCTCTGGAACCATTGAGACAGCTTCTTGGTGTTGACCGACTGCGAGTCACCCGATTTGGCATTCGCTTTTGAAGCCGCCTGCTGCATGGCCTCCAGTTCCTGACGCTCCTTGGTAACCTCTTCCTGGACGGCAGTGAGTGATGTCAACAACTCTTCCGCTGAAGCGAGGTCGATTTCAATTTGCGACCGCAGCCCATCGAGCGCCATACGTTCGGTCGTCAAATCGGCCAGCGCCAACTGCTGCTGCAGTTTTCGCTTGGCTACCGACTCTTCCATTTCCTTGATTTGCTTCTCGCGCTCATTGAGTGACATTCCCAGACGCAATAATTCTTCCACGCTGGCCGGACGCGGACGGATCGCTGCCGGTTGGCTTTCGTTACTTGATTCCTCACCCGGCGCTGGTGTCTCAAGCGACGATACATCGACCACTTCTGGTGTCGTGTCGACCAGTGCCGCATCCCGTTCGCCGCTCACTGATTCACCCTTCGGCTTTCCACTTTCCTGCAGGTACGAAGAAACTCCGTAGGCTCCGCCGAAGGCAACCAGAGACAGGACTGAGAGGATGATGAGGTTCTTCATGTCGCCTTCTGCTCCCGAACTCGCTTTGCCAGATCAATGGCACGGGCCGTTTCTTCGATTTCCAACTGTTCAGCAGACGAAACTTCGCGGTGATACTCTTCGCGGTCTCGATTCAGCATCGTTTGCGCCCGTTCTTCATCCCGCATGCGGGTTGTCCATTCGCTTTGCAAGCCCATGATCGCTTCGTTGAGTTCGTGAGCTTCACGTCCCAGCGACTCAATTGAGCTGAACTGAATTTCAATGGCCCCCCGTTCAGCAATGAGCAGGTGACTAGAGACAGTTTCGCCAATTGTGCGTTTCAATGTGTTGCACTGCTGATTGTTCTCTTCGGTCAATTGCCGCTTACGTTCAGCAATTTGACGCTGGGTCTGCTGTTCTCGAAGTAGTTCGAATTCCGCAATCCGTTTCCGTTGCTCGGCAATGCGCTGCAGTGTGTTCCAGCGGGAGGCGAACCGTTTCATGACGTCATCCCCACTGTTTGCGTTGTCTGGCGACTCAGTTTCATCAATTGCTCCACTGTTTCCTCATACGATGAGAACTCTCCCACCGCCTGTTCGCAGAACTGACGAATGCGTGGCATGGCATCGACTGCTTCATCTGTTTCTGGAGAAGTTCCCCGCTGGTAGAGCCCCATACGCAACAGTTCCTCCATTTGCGAGTACATGGCCATTTGCTGCCGTAACGTGCCAATGGCGGCCTGTTGTGCTGGTGAGGTGACTTCACGAAACAGGCGGCTCACACTTGCCAGAACGTCGACGGCGGGAAAGTGATTGGCTTCGGCCAGTTTCCTACTGAGGACAATATGACCATCGAGCACGGAGCGAGCCGCATCGGCGATGGGTTCCATGAGATCATCACCATCGACCAAAACGGTAATGAGACCAGTAATCGAACCTGTCGTCTCGTTGCCCATCCGTTCGAGAGTTTGAGCGAGCACACGAAAAACCGAGGCGGGATATCCGCGGCTTCCGGGTGGCTCACCACGTCCCAGTCCAATTTCGCGTTGGGCGTGTGCGAGTCGGGTAATACTGTCCAGAAAGAACATGACATCACGTCCCTGCGAGCGAAAATCTTCGGCGATGCGAAGGGCCGTGTCGACCGCCTGAACCCGGGCAAGTGCCGGTTCTTCGGCAGTAGCTACGACAACGACGGAACGCTCCAGGCCAGACTGGCCCAAGGCATCTTCCACAAAGGGAATGACTTCGCGTCCCCGCTCGCCAACGAGTGCGATGACGTTCAGGTCGGACTGGATACGCTTCGCAATTTCCCCCATGAGTGTACTTTTCCCCACTCCACTACCAGCGAATAGTCCCATGCGTTGTCCTTTGCCAATGGTGAGAAATCCGTCGATGACCCGCTGGCCGGTACTGAGCGGTGATCGAATTCGATTGCGTGACATCGGGCAGGGAGCGTTGCGGGAATCGACATAAATACGGCGACCGCCCGTTGGACCGAGACCGTCGATTGGTTCACCCAGAGCATTAAACACGCGTCCCAAAGTCTCATCTCCTGCCGGGACCGAAAGGGCATCTCGGGAGAGTAATGCGATGTTTCCCGGACGGATTCCACTCGCGTTGCGGAATAGCATGACGCGCGATTCGTCATCACTCGACGAGACAACTTTTCCAGGAATCCAGTCGCCGTTTGTCGTCTGGATTTCGCAGAGTTCATCGACGTTGGCCGGTCCTGAGAATGTCAGCCATTCGCCAACTTCACGCAGTACCGCGCCGGTCTGGAAATCGCTGCAGTGGGTGAGCGTTTCTTTCAGCGTTTCTGCGTTCAGTTTGAGCATGTTTCAAGTCCTCCAACCATTCCGTGCGAATTTCCGCCAGCCTATGGCTGATTTCTGATATCCGAATTTGTCCAGTCGATTCGTCCAGTCGACAACTTCCCCGGGCGAGTTGGGAGTTCGGCCTCAATTGGATTGAATCGGGCAGTTTCTTCTCTTCCTCGGATGTCAGTTCACGAACGAGGTCCATGTCGTGGGGATGCAAGTACAACACTGCCGACTGCGCTGGGACGAGATCTGTTGTTAGTGAACGAATCAGGCCGACCATGTCATGTTGATTCGCCTCAATGACACATCCGGTCAGCTTGGCTGTTGCCGCGACAGCCAGTTCAATTGCCAGTTGTTGCAGTTCATTCAGAGACGCCTGGCGCCTCACTTCCAATTCGCAAACCGATTCCCGAATTCCCTCGAGCATCGCCAGCATTTCCTGTGAAGCTCGAAGTTGTGCCGCGTTCGAATCCGCTGCAGCTGAGAACTGATCGGTCGTGTGACACGGAATGTTCTCGTTGCTCGTGGAACAACGGACGTTCGACAGGGCGGCCGGCAGGCGGATGCGATGAGTGACTTTGCTGGTCATTCTGCCTCCTGATCAACTTCTGCAATAGCTTCTGCCACAGCAGCACGAGCGGCCTCGACCTGGCTCTTCGGCAAGTGCTTCTGGAACTCCAGTTCTTCCTGGAGTGTGGATCGAGCACGACGAGTGAGGTTGCCGAAAATGCGGTCTTGAACTTCATCGGTGCAGTCAAACATGGCGATGGCAAGTGTCCCGCCATCGACTTTGCCCAACACGAGTTGGATTTCCCGGTCACCCAGGTTGCCGATGTCTTCAAAACGATAAAGCTCGCGTCGAACTGCGTCTGCGAGTTCTGCGTTCTGCTGGGCAACCGCATTCAGAATCTCTTTACGTCCGCTGCGTTCGGTTTGCCGTAGTACTTCAGCGAGCCGCGTGGCAGCGGTTGTTTGTTCCACGCGTTTGGCAGGAAACGTCAGAGCACGTTCGACGGTTCCTTTCGCCATTTGTTCGACGACCAAATCGGTCGCTGCTGGATCGAGACTCAACTGTTGAACCACCGCATTCCGAACCGACTCGGACAACAGCGAGAGAATCTCAGCATTCCGCTGCGGCGACAGACACTTCATCAGTACGGCAACAGTTCTCGGATGCTCACGTTCAAACGCTGCGGCGACTTGATGGACGTTCATAAGCTCCAAGTCGCGAACCGGGTTTCCGGTCGGCTTGTACGGGACGACTGGCTCATCGGCGAGGTCATCGGAATCGTCCTCGACATGAAGACGCAGCTTGGGCCGCTCATACTGCCGCAACATTTGAAGCAGGTCAGCGAATTGAGAAAGCACGGACTGTCGCCGTTTGACAGACGGATTCGACGCCGCAGCCCGCTCGATTTCCGGCTGAAGCTGCTGCGTCAGCTCCTGAGGAAATTTCGCGACAATGTCTGTTCGCTCGGACTCTTCCAACATGGAAAGTAGCAGCGCGACTCGTGAAATTCGGTCGACTTGTTCACTGGTCATCGTTCCCCTCCTCAGGCGATTTTCCTGGTTGAGGGACTACTTTCGGAGCCACTGTCTTGAGACAGCCACTTCATCATGACGTCAGCAATGTGATCGGGATTCTCTTCCACTTCCCGCTTGAGACGATCCAACTCGCGCTGCAACGCCAGCGTTTGCTCGCTGTTGTTGTCCGATTTGACGACCACTGGAGAAAGTTTTCGCAAAATGAGCAATCCCATTATGAATGCCAGGATTGCTCCAATTCCGAGTGAGGCAGCTCGCACTATTGGTTCGTACGCCATTGATGTCTCGATCCACGTCGGCGCTGCGACATCCAGCGACGGAACCTGTAGTTTCCCGGTGACGACTTCAATGGAATCTTGCCTTGAGGCGTCGAAACCGACTGCCTGCTTAATGATGTCTTCGACCTGGTCTTTCGTAATTGCGGGTGTCGTGTCCCCTTCCTGAACCTCGGGAAGTTCCACGACTGCCGCAACGGTCAGGCGTTTGATGCGACCAGGCAACTCATGGGTTTTGTCAATCGTAGTGCTATTTTCATACGTAGTGTCGATGTCCTCACTTTTTGTGCTGCCAGGAGTTGGTCCCTTGGTGTTTCGCCCGATATTTGATGGACTGCCAGCCGCTCCCGAAGCGACGGGCACTCCTGTTGTTTCTTCCGACTTAATTGTTTCCGACTTAACTGCTTTTCTGTCAGGATCGACAATGTGCTCTTCCCGCTCTAATTCCGTGAAGTCGACATCTGCCGTGACGCGGACCCTTGCCTTGTTCTCGCCAAGCAAATGGGTCAGCAGTGATTCCGCCTTACTCGATAGAGTCATTTCGAGTTGGTTGCGAACCTCCAACTGACTTCCCAGTGTGGTGGAGGCGCCGTTTTCTCCGAATAGCACGTGGCCATTCGAGTCCAGAACAGAAAGATTCTCTTCATTGAGGCCTTCCACACTACCAACCACGAGTGAGACGATGGCCTGCGTGTCGATGAATGGGTCTCGGCCCGAATCACCGAGTTCCAGGACCACGCTGGCCTTTGCTGGCTCCCGTTCCCTGATAAAAGGACTCGCCTTGACGGGCGTGATGTGGACCGTCGCCGAACGAACAGCGCGAAATTGCGAGATGGATTTGGCGAGACGCACTTCCTGAGCACGAACCTGGCGATCCTTGATGGAATCTGGGTCGGGCCAGAAGTTTGCCATGCCGCTCGATTCGACAGTGCTGAGGTCCTCTGTCACAACATCACGTAACGCGAGGCGGCTGCGATTGACATCCGACTTGGCGACATAAATCGCCGTTCCTGCAAAGCCGAGTTGGTAACCAATGCCGGCTTCCTCCAGAGAACTCACGGCTTCATGAGCATTGCTGGGCGTCAGATTTTCTGCCAGCAGGACATACTCCGGCTGAACGGCCCAGTACACCACGCCTCCCACGGCCAGCAGGCAGGCAACCGTTGCCACAGTGAAACGGACCTGCTCCCAGGTGCTCCACTGCTTCCAGGTGTGTGTCAGATTTTCTAGTACAGTTTGATTGGACACGAGGGAATCCGAGGTTGTCCGTGTTGACAATTGCAGTGGCTACAGTGACAGGCGAATGCTGCTCCTACATTTGCGTCCGCATGATTTCCTGATACGCCGTAATGGCGCGGTTTCGAATTTCCATAAGCAGCTTGAGGGAGAGTTCCGCCTGAGCCATTTGCAGCGAAACTTCATGAATGGGCACATCTTCGCCGGCGAGCAACCGGTCAACGGTTTGCTGGGCCTGCACCTGTGCGCCGTCAACATCTTTGATGACCTGCTGGAAGACGTCGGCAAAGGGCACCGTCGAATCGACCGACGTTGGCATCAGCGACTTCAGAGAAGATCCGCCGGATGCGAGGGGAATCTCCGCTCCAGCATTCACCGGCACAATTGACGACAAGGAGTTCGGCATGGCACTAACCTCTCATGAGTGAAAGGGACTGTTCGACCATCCTGCGAAATGACTGCAGTGCCTTTAGATTTGCGTCGTATGCGCGGCTGGCGGTCATCATGTCGACCATTTCCACCGGAACGGAAATGTTCGGAAGCGTGACGAATCCACGTTGATCGGCGTGGGGATGGCCGGGATCGTACACCTGAGGTAGTTCCGATTGATCCAGCGTAATGCCAGAGACAACCACGCCTGCCATGTTGGTTTGATCAACATTCCCTCGGGCACGGGCATCGGAGAGTGCATCGGAGAAAATGACCTGCCGGCGTCGGTACGGTCCGGTTGACGCGTCGCCGGTCGTATGAGCGTTGGCAATGTTGTTTGCCGTCACTTCCATCCGGGTCTTCTCAGCTGCCAGCCCCGATCCGGAAATCCGGGTGGCGCGAAACATGGATTGAATGTCCATTTCGAATTGACTCCTAAGCTCCTTCGATAGCCGTCCGAATGGACTGCAAATGACCCGCCATGAGTTGGACAACCGTCTGATAGGTCATTGCGTTCTGTTGCAAAGCACTGGTTTCGGCGTCGATGTCGACGTTGTTTCCATCAGCTCGATCCGACGGCGCATTGTCCTTGACGACTCGCAGAGCGGCGGGCTGGTGTGCCTGCCCTTGTTTGGTTGCTTCAGCGAGTGTGTCAGCGAATTCAACGTCTTCACGCTGGTAATTCGGCGTGTTGACATTCGCGATGTTACGACTCAAGACTCGATGACGCAGTGAGGCGAATCCCGCAGCGTCGGACAATGAGTTCAGTTGTGGATGGATGTTGAACATAATGTGCCTTGGATCGGCACCACCCCTGCATCCGGCACACGTATTCCACTTTGCCCAAACGGCCCGCCTGTAACTTAAGTGCTTCGCCGCACGCTTGCGGCGAGTCGCCGACGGTGTCGTCGCATGCCCCAAATTTGCCAGCCTGAACACAATCGTGAGAGGTCGCGTGGCGGGTCACCAATTACGCAATTCAAGTGAATGGCGATTTGGCCCCGAACCATTTCTGAGCTTTGTTTCTGGAAGAACACACTTTCATCCCTCTCATGAAAGTCCAGCAATGAAAGTTACTCGAGAACTCGAACTCCCTTCCCTGCCCACTGCCGCCATGCGCATGCTGCGTATGATGTCTGAGCCAGAATTCGGGATTGCGGACATGACGGAAATCATCCGGGCCGATCCCGCTCTCACCGGCAAACTCTTGAAAGTTGCCAACTCAGCCGATTCCGGCAGCGCCCGCCGAGTGACCGACCTGTCACGGGCCGTGGTGATGATCGGTATGCGCAAGGTTACCGCAATTGCGCTCAGTTTTTCCCTCTCAAACGAATCGATGCGCTCGGGCGCTTACCAGAAGTGGTATGCGCATTTCTGGTTCCGCTCACTCGTCGTCGCGCTTGCGGCGGAAATCGTGGCGAGAGAATTCACCGACGTACTCTCAAGTGACGCCTTTGTCACGGGACTGTTGTGCCACGTCGGCCATTTGGCCGCGCTGAATGAGTTTCCAGAATACTACGCGGCATCGCAACTGGAATTGGAAGATCCCGCAATGCGTGACGATTGTCCCACTGTACCCGATGGTCGTTCGGCGAGAGAACTCACGCTCGCGATGGCGTCGAAGTGGAATCTTCCGCCCGATTCCGTCAACGCCATGCGAACGGGAGAGGCCGGAGATGCCACCCGGAGCGAGCTGCGTCGTATCATTCAGGTGGCCGAAGCGTTCGGCGACTTTTTTGATGGGACGAATCGCCCACAGGCGTTGGCCAGAATTGATTCCCTGTTATGTGAAGAAATGGGAGTTGCCGAGCAAAAGTTACATGGTGTCCTCAGTCACATACGGCACCAGCTTGGCGAATACGAGGACTTGTTTAATCTGGACCTCGAAGAATTGATGTCCGCCGCCGAAATGCTGGCTGAAGCGAAGGACTACTTGTCGTCTCTGGTTTTCAATGAGGCGGCGGGGGCCCCTCGTCCTTCGAATGCCGTACTGGAACGCCGGGTTGTGAACTGGCTTGACCAACGAGAGTGTCCTGGACGATTTCCTGCCGCGATGTTTGTGTTTCGCGTTGCGGGAACCGGAGCGTCTATCGATTTGACCGAGTGGTTCAATCAGTCAATGCGTGAAAAGATGCCGTTGTCGATTCGGCAGGAGATTGAATTGCATGTTCTGGAGAATGAGCAACTGCTGCTGCTGATTTGGTGCTCGTCAGAACAAGCATTCACCGAACTCGGTTGGCAACTGCGGGACGCGCTCCGGACCGATCCCATTTCGGCCCAAGGAGCCTCATTCCACTGCCTCGGAACACTCTGCACGATGTGCGGACGTGACCCGAATGCCCGTTCGTCGTTTCTTGAATCCGTCACAAACATGACGGAGCGAGCACATCCTAAGGCGGGGGCACACAACATGGAGTTCTGGGTCACCCCATGAAAGCAACAGTCATCCAACTCAATGAGAGACCGGAACACTGTTTGAACTGCAAGGCAGGTGGGTCGTGGACGAGAGCAAAGTGAACAACAGACTGAGAGCGCTGGAAACGATTGAATGGGAAGGGGACGTGCATATCCCGCTCCCTTCTCGCTCGGTCATTGAATTCGCCCAACTGTGTCGGCGGGACAACATCAGCATTAAAGAATTGGCCGACAAGGCGGAGCAGGAACCTGGAATTACAGCGGAGTTGCTGCGTCATGTGAATTCCAGTCTCATGGGGCTGCGCACCCGCATTACTTCGACGGCGCGCGCCATTGGCATTGTCGGACTGTCGAACTGCGCTTCGATTGTGCTGACCAACGCCATTATGAATTCAATGGGCGAGGTGCAGTCGGAACTGTTGTCCGCGCAACAGTTTCGCCGTGATTCCATCGAACGTGCCACGTTTGCCCGCGTGCTCGCACGGTACTTTTCGACTTGTGCGTTTGAATCGTACACCGCGGCGCTGCTTCAGGATTTGATGCTCCCTACGCTGACCCGCATGTACGAACAGGAGTATCGCCTTTTTTGCAACTCCGACCACTACAGTTGCATTGAGGAATTTGAACGAGCCCAATTTGGCTGGACGCACTCGCAACTGGCGGCCCGAACTCTGTTGCGATGGGACTTCGACCCCAAAATCATCGAAGCAGTGCTTGACCATCACACGCCGCCGGAATTGATTCTGGCTGACACCGAGCAAACGACCTACGACTCTCGCTTGACCTGTGCCATGGCGTCGCTGCTGAGCGATCCGCTAGGGCAGGTTCCGGACGGCGTAACCCGGCTGGTGGACATTCAACGGCTCCTGCCAAGCTATCAACTCCTCGACGTTGCCAAGCAGGTCGACGAAGAACTGACGAGCATGTTTCCGACTTTACGGAATCCGGTTTCGCTGATGACCCGAATTCAGGAGGGCATGCTGAGTCAAATTGAATACCGTCAGGCAAATCAAATCTCGGTTGGACGTCAGTTCGGCAGCTATGTACTGAAGGAAAAAATCGCGGAAAGCTCGATGGGGGCAATCTTTCGCGGTCAACATTTCATGATGCGTCGCCCGACGGCCATTAAGATCTTGCGTGTGGAAAAGACAACTCCCCGAACAATTGCACAATTCGAACAAGAAGCACAAATTACGAGCCAGTTGCACAGCCCGCACACGATTTCCGTGTACGACTTTGGAGTCACGCCTGACGAACTCTTCTACTACGCGATGGAGTTTATCGAGGGATGCACGTTATCAACCTTGGTGGAGACACATGGTCCACTCCCTGAGGGACGCGTTGTACGAATTTTGCAGCAGGCGTGTGCATCGCTGGCCGAGGCTCACAACTTCGACCTCATCCACCGGGACATCAAACCGGACAACATGATGTTGTCCTACCTCCCGGGCGCTGGTGACCATCTAACGATTCTTGACTTCGGTCTGGCCAAACTGAACGGAGCTAAGGAGAGCGAAGTTCTTTGCGATGACGGAAACATTGTCGGCACACCATTGTACATGTCCCCCGAAGCGGCCATGTGCAAACTGAAGCTGGACGGCCGCAGCGATTTGTACTCCCTTGGAGCCGTGGGCTATTTCCTGCTCTCTGGTCGGCCTCCCTTTAAGGCGAAGCGTATACTGGAACTGCTGCGTCAGCACATGGAAGACATGCCCCCGCCCCTCAGTGAAACGTTACCGCAATCTGTCTCACCGGAACTTTGTGCTATCATTATGTCTTGTCTGGCCAAGTCACCGGACGATCGACCACAGTCTGCCACCAAACTGGCCGACATGCTGGCAAAAGTGCATGCAGCAAACTGGTATCCTTCCGATGCCGAATCGTGGTGGCAGAGTCACAAAGTCACTCCCGTGCAGGGCGCCGACGTGGAAGAAGTCGCCGCCACAATTCTTGGGTAACGATTCCCTATGCAATGAGTTCGTCAATCACTTTGCCGCCGAATTGGCTGAGCTGTTTGAAGCGTCCGGCGTGATAGAACGTGAGCTTGTTGTCGTCGAGACCGAGGAGGCGTAACAACGTCACGTGGAAGTCGCGGACGTGCCGCACGTTTTCTACGGCATTCATCCCGGTTTCGTCTGTCGCCCCAATGGTATGCCCCGCTTTGCAGCCACCGCCGGCCATCCAAATCGTCATGGCGTGAGGATTGTGGTCGCGACCGTAGGCCGTGCCATTCCTCACTCCGTTGTCGGGTGTTCGTCCAAACTCGCCGCACCAGACGATAAGCGTTTCATCGAGCAGTGAACGCTGCTTCAAGTCTTTGATGAGCGCCGCAATGGGACGATCAACTCCTCGAACGAGGTTGCCATGCGCACGCTCGATGTAGTCGTGACTGTCCCAGGTACCGTTGTAGAGCTGGATGAATCGTACTCCTTTCTCGACAAGTTTCCGGGCCAGCAGACACTTGCGGCCGAACGAGTCAGTGGGGCCCTGGTCGATTCCGTAATCATCAAGAGTTTGAGCCGTTTCGCCTTCAATGCTGAGCACTTCAGGAACTTCTGTCTGCATGCGAAATGCGAGTTCGTACGAGGCCAGCCGTGCTTGCAATTCCTGGTGTTCGGGATGCTGTTGTACATGCCGCTTGTTCAACTGCATCAGCAAGTCGAGACTTTGACGCTGCTCCTGCTGTGAAACATGCGAAGGTGGATTGATATCAAGAATTGGAGCTCCATGTGGACGGAGCGGAGTCCCCTGGAAGAAGGCAGGCAGATAGCCGTTGCTCCAATTGGCCGCACCTCCTTGTGGGTAGGAGATTTCCGGCAGGACCATGAACCCCGGCAAGTCCTGATTCGGCGAACCGAGGCCATATGTCACCCAGGCACCAATGGCGGGATCACCGCCGAAGCGATTGCCGCAGTTCATTTGGTACATCGCCGTGGGGTGGTTCACACTGTCCACCTGACAGCCGCGGAAGAAACACATTTCGTCGGCCACTTGCGAGAGCTGTTCCCAGTTCTCCGCCATGTCGGCGCCGCTCTCACCCCATTTGCGGAACTTGAATGGGCTTTGAACGTAATACCTTTTGCCGCTCTCCATCGCAGATTTCTGTTCACCGTTGCGGACGAATTCTTTGAGGTGCAGCTTCTCCAATGCTGGCTTCGGATCGAAGGTGTCAATGTGTGATGGCCCACCTTCCATCATAAGAAAAATGCAATGCTTCGCCTTCGCCGGAAAATGTCCGCTTCGCGGTGCTAACGCATTCGATCCACTTTCTTCGGCCAGCAGAGTCGACAACGCAACACTTCCCAACGACGTACCCAGCCCGTACAGGAAACTACGACGCGGCATGGAGTAAACGGGACGATTCATTTCACAACTCTCTGTTCAAAGCACTCGCGGCTACTTGCACCTTGGAATTAGTAGACGTAAACAAACTCATTTGAATTGAACAGCACGAGGCAAATATCCGCGAACGCACGCACGTGGCGATTCACCTGGTACGGCCGCAAATCGGGGACGAAGTCTCGATTGGAATACAGTGTCTCTGTGAAGGAAAAATGCTCGCCGGTGTTTTCTTCGACCGCTGTGCGGACGACCTCCAACGGTTGCGACTCAATCGGCTCCAAAGTCTCAGGCAATGACGCCTCCAAGTTCTTCCAGAACTTCAGGATGTCTGCCGCTTCTTCCCGTGTGGGTGAGCGTGAATAGAGGAGTCGATAGCTCTCTGTGAGGGCCTCGGCGTCCGAATTCGTCTCGGACAAAAGTCGATTCGCGAGTGCGAGTGCCCGGGCATGTGAGTTGTTACCGTTGAATTGGGCGAATACTTGCGGTGTCACCGTGGATGACTCGCGCCGCTCGCAGGAAAAGTCGGGGGCTGGCGAGTTGAAGACTTCCAGCAGCGGCGGAACGAGTCCACGCAATCGCAATACGTACAACGAACGTCGATGCCTTTGGCTGGGCGATGTGTTGGGAGTCCAGGCCGCGGCGAATGTCCCCATGACCATGCGCGGCTGCAACGCGACTTCCAGGTTGATTTCCGGTCGGGCGGGAATGCCACCCACTGTGCGGTTGAGTTCTCCCGAAGCGGTGAGCATTGAGTCCCGAAGTTCTTCAGCACTGAGTCGCCTCGGCTGAAACACCAGCCAGGCTGTTGCGGCGGGATCACTCTCCGCCAGTTCATCCGCTTGGGGATGCGTCGTGCTGCGTGCGTAAGCATCGGAATTGAGAATGTGGCGATGCAGCGACTTGATTGACCATCCGTCCTCAAGGAATTGAATCGCCAGCCAGTCCAGCAGTTCAGGATGCGTTGGACGCTGACCAGTGGATCCAAAATTATTCGGATTCCCTGCAATGGCACGTCCGAAATGCCACTGCCAAATTCGATTCACAATGACACGAGATGTCAGTGGATTCTTGGGATTTGCAATCCAGTCGGCGAGCGCTGTGCGTCGCCCTTCGACGCTTGTGGGAAATTCCGCTTGGAGTTGGTCGTTGAGAACGCTGAGTGCATTGGGTGGTGTGGGCTCTGTCGGGGAAAAGGGATCGCCTCCCGCGAGAATACAGGTTTCTTCGAGTTCACCATTTTCCATGCGGTCAGCAGGAATGCGTGTGGGAGACGCAATGTTCTTTACCTGTGGCGTCCGTCCGTTGTAGACAGCGAGTGCAAACGGTTCGTAACGATCAAACTCCCAGTCCAGTCGCTGGAGTCCTTTGCGGGAAACTCGCTCCAGGCCAAACTCTGCAGGAGTGAAGCCGACGAGCTTTGGTGGGTACTCGTCCTCCTGCTGTCCCGCGTTCCTTAACGCCTGACGAACGTTATTGAAAATGGCACCGTCATTGTTTTTGCGAATACGTTCGAGTTCGGCATTCCATGCCTCGGGCGACTTTCCCTGCTCGGCATACCACTTCTGGGCGTTCTCCAGTAGTACTTCGTCCAGTTCTTTCAGCGTCTCCGAGTGTCGATTTCGTTGCAGTTCCAGATATTTCCGTTCTTCGAAGCCAGATGTGTTCTCGCCTGCCAGAAATGCCGCGGATCGTTCTGTGAGTTGGGTCGTCGCGAAAACCGATTGGATGGAGTAGTAGTCCCGGGTGGGAACGGGGTCGAATTTATGATCATGGCAGCGGGCACACTGCAATGAATGGCCGAGAAATGTTTCGCCAACGCTGTTGGTGACGTCATCCAGAAAACGTTGCCGCGCCACCTTGGCGACTTCCATTCCGGTCAGTTCCCACGGGCCCATGCGGAGGAATCCGGTCGCGATGATGCCTTCGGGATCATCTGGTCTGATTTCGTCGCCTGCTATTTGCTCACGGATGAACTCGTCGAACGGTTTGTCATCGTTAAATGCCCGGACGACGTAGTCACGATACCGCCAGGCATTTCCCCGTTCAAAATCGTTGGCAAATCCGGAGGAGTCGGCATAGCGGACAACATCGAGCCAATGCTGTGCCATGCGCTCACCATGGTGGGGCGACTCAAGTAAACCGTCCACCAGTTCGGCGAAAGCGAGTCGGTCGTCCCGGTGATCTGCAAGAAACTGCTCAACATCTTCCGGAGTTGGTGGAAGGCCCGTGAGGTCGTACGTCACGCGGCGAATGAGGGTACGACGGTCGGCCCGAGGTGCAGGTTCAATGCCTTCGGGACTTCGCGACTCAATGATCAAGTCGATGGGATTGCGTTTTGCTTCCGATTCAGGAATGGCCGGTGGTTGCAATGGCTGATAAGCCCAGAGGCTATCCGGCTCGTACTTGCGGTTCGTCCAGTCCGGCTTCAGCCCCCCCGAGGTCGTTACAGAAATTCCATCTTCGACCGACCATTTGTCCGCATACTCTTCCTCAATGCTGGCTATGCGTTCTGTCGCGGGCCATGCGGCACCTGTTTCGATCCAGCGTTTCAGCCAGGCTGGTTCTTCTGTATTGAGCTTCTCAGCTTCCTTGGGAGGCATGGCCGACCAAGTGTCGCTTGTTCGCAAAACGGCGAGCAGCAGTGGGCTTTCATCTGGTTTGCCGGGAACCACACCGGCCTCTTCACTGTCGCCACCGCGAAGAATGGTTTCGAGGGACCGCGTGTCGAAGTTTCCTTCGAGTGTGTCGCCATCACCATGGCATCCCGAGCACTTCTCACGAAGCAGTGGCGCGACACGTCGCACAAACAGTAATTCCGACTCGCTTGCCTCTTGGGCGAATCCCCTTGCTCCGGCGAGCAGAACAAACAGAGCGAGAACAACAACACAGCGATGCATTGAACCAATTCAGTTTGTGAGAGATGTAATGAAAGTAGCCTTCAGCCTAACACATCTGCGCCTGCAAAGTGAGCCAATTCGACGCTTCAAACGGGACAGCATCGGGCCTTTTACTGACCGTCTGGACGAAGGACACGACTGCCAGTAGAAATCCCGACGTGAATTGATCAGAATCACACGACGTTTACTAATTCTGTTTCTCCCCTCGCCTGAGGAATTCGCTGTGTCTGAAGAACCGAAGATTGCCGGATTGTCCCCCATGAAAATTGCCCTGGAAGCGGGCAAGAAATATGCGTTTTGCACATGTGGCCACTCGGAAGCCCAGCCGTTTTGTGATGGACGGCACAAGGGTTCCAGTTTTTCGCCCAACGTTTTCATTGTAGAAAACTCTGAAGACGTCTGGATGTGCCTTTGCAAGCAATCGCAGACCGGTCATAAGTGCGATGGTTCTCACAAGCCCCTTCGGGAAGCTAACCCGCAATAATGCTGCTAACGTTATTCCTCTAAGCCCCACGAAGAGGAGCGATGCGAATTCCTGCTTTATTCGCCAAACAACGTTTCGTTGCGATTCTGGTTCTGTTGCTCGCCAGCGTCGCATTCGGGGATGATGCGCCCCGAAAGAACGAAGCGGGGCTCGAACTTTTCCGTTCCGATGTTCGCAGCATTCTCATTCACCAGTGTCTGGAGTGCCATGGCGGAAAGTCGGTAATGGGAAAGTTTGACCTCAATACGCGGGAAAAGCTCATGGAGAGCGGTTACGTCGGTCCGACTGCTGACGAAAGCTATTTGCTGGAACTCATCCGGCACGAAGCAGAACCGCACATGCCGCTCAAGGCGCCCAAGCTCAAGCGGGAGGTCATTGAGAAAATCGAACAGTGGATAAACCTTGGAGCCCCGTATGACGGTCCACTAAATGAGTCGGCAGTGGGAGCGGTCGAGTTAGTCGTCACGGACGCAGACCGGGAGTTCTGGTCGTTTCGGCCATTGGCTCAGGACAATCCGCCCGCACGAACAAGCGACTGGTGCCGAAATGAGGTAGATCAGTTTGTATTTACCAAATTGACGGAAGCCGGACTGCATCCGAACGGGCTGGCCGACCGACGTACACTCATCCGTCGTGCCTACTTCGACCTCATTGGCTTGCCGCCAACTTACGAGGAGGTCGAAGCTTTTGTGAATGACACAAGCCCCACGGCCTATGAAGACTTAATCGACAGCTTGCTGGACTCCGAACATTATGGCGAACGCTGGGCCCGGCATTGGCTGGACGTGGCGCGGTTTGCAGAATCCCATGGTTATGAACAGGACTACGACAGGCCTAATGCCTACCACTACCGTGACTTTGTCATTAAGGCCCTCAATGCGGACATGCCGTTCAATCAATTTGTATCCTGGCAACTGGCTGGAGACGAGCTGGCACCGGACGAGCCGTTGGCACTCATGGCGACGGGTTTCATGGGAGCGGGGGCCTTTCCAACTCAATTGACGGAAGAAGAGTTTGAGTCGGCACGCTACGACGAACTCGACGACATGGTCGGAACTACAGGAGTCGCTTTCCTGGGCCTTTCGATTGGATGTGCGCGCTGTCACGACCACAAGTTTGATCCCATCCCGACGAAGGATTATTACGAGCTGGTCAGCACGTTTCGCACGGCAATCCGAAGCGAAGTTGAGTTGGATCTTGCCCCCGAGAAGAATAAGGAAGCGCGAAATCAATTCGAGAGCCAACTCGCGGCATTGAAATTAAAACGCGACGAGGTTGGCAAAGCACTGGCCCAGCAGTTGGCTCGCAAAGAGAATCTAGTCGAGTTGGGGAAACGCGGAACCTGGGAACTGCCGCAGAGTGCTGAAGTCACGTGCGCACAAGGTTCCACGTTTAATTTGCAGAATGACGGAAGTTGGTTGGCGTCTGGAGCAGCCCCCGAACGAGATGAATTCACGCTGCAGGGAAAGGTGTCGCCAGACATCCAGTTCAGCGCCATTCGGCTGGAAGCATTGACACACGAGTCCCTGCCAAACCGCGGGCCGGGACGTGCGGGTAACGGCAATTTTGCACTCGGGAATATTTCACTGGAGGTCACGAACGCCGACGGTGCGAGTCGATCCATTCCGCTCAATGCTGCACGTGCGACGCATCAGCAGAATACATCGAGTCTTTCCGTTGCGGCCTCGATTGATGATGATTCCATTTCAGGTTGGGCGGTGGATCAAGGCGGCATCGGGAAAGATCAGGCTGCCGTCTTCGACTTCAAGGAATCGATCGTTCTCAGCAAGTCAGATCGAATCAGCGTCAAGCTGACGTTTAATCATCCCAACGGTAAACACGCTATGGGGCACTGGCGAGTGTCTTTCGCTTCGCGCAAAGAACTGCCGCCGGAGATTGGCCTGCAGGGAGTTCCAGCGGACATCATCAATGCACTCAGCGAACTCAATGATCTGCCACCTGAGCAGCGTATGGCCCATGAGAAATGGAGTGCAGTGCTCGACTGGTATTTGTCGCAGCAGCCGGAGTGGGCGAAGCTGAGTGAGGAAATCCAGCAGAAGGAATCAGCTGGACCGGCAGTGCAACTGGCGAAGGTCATGGTCACGAGCGAGGGGCTGCCGCATTTGCCACACCATGCTGACGGTCGTGGCTTCCCGCACTTTTACCCGGAAAGCTATTACCTCACCCGAGGTGATGTTCATCAAAAAGGTGAAATTGCCAAGCAGGGTTTTCTGCAGGTTCTCATGCGGGACGAGGAACCGGTCGGCCACTGGCAGCTCGCGCCTCCTGAAGGATGGACGCGGACGTCATTTCGCCGCGCTTCGTTGGCAAACTGGCTGACCGACACGGACTCCGGGGCGGGTCATTTGGTCGCCCGCGTTATTGTGAATCGACTCTGGCAGCATCATTTCGGTCGCGGCATTGTGGCGACTCCGAATGACTTTGGCTTTCAGGGAGAACGGCCCACGCATCCGGAATTGCTCGACTGGCTGGCCCGTGACCTCATTGAAAATGGCTGGAACCTAAAACGTCTGCACAAACTCATTATGCTCAGTGCCACCTACCAGCAGAATGGAGACTGGGATGAGCAACGCGCCGCATTGGATCGGGAGAACCTGCTGCTGTGGCGGCGCGGATCGCAGCGACTTGGGGGTGAAGCCATTCGCGACTCTCTGCTGGCAGTGTCGGGGCGACTCGATTCACGCATGTACGGTCCCGGAACCCTTGACCAGCGGATGACGCGGCGCAGTGTCTACTTCTTTATCAAGCGGAGTCAGCTCATCCCGAGCATGATGCTCTTCGACTGGCCAGAGCATTTGGTGAGTATTGGACAGCGTTCCTCAACGACCATTGCGCCGCAGGCCCTCATGTTCATGAACAGTTCCGAAGGAAGAACCTGTGCCGAGGCACTCGTTCAGAGCATTGAGAAGCAAGACGCTGACAGGACGTTGGCCATTGTTTACCAACGGATTTACAGCCGCGATGCAACGTCGCAGGAATTCTCCTTGGCACAACAGTTTCTGAATCAGCAGCAGGAACTGTATCGCAAGTCGCACGCTGAAGAGAAAGCGAGGCAGCTCGCCCTGATCGATTTGTGTCAGGCGTTGTTAAGTGCCAATGAGTTCTGTTACGTCGACTAATCTACAATCCAACCTCAAAAACTGAATATTACCATGACTGACGAAACACAGCCCACAAGCTCGGAAGGTGCCGACGAAGCGGAAGCACGTCGCCGCGATTTGGAAAATTTGCCACCGCCGCGATTTGAAACCCTCATTCAAATTCTGTCGACACAGGCCGTTGTCGCACTGGGAATGGTACCGGGGCCAAATGGTGAAGTGACACGCGAAATGCCGCTCGCCCGTCACTTCATTGACCTGTTGGCCATTCTGGAAGAGAAGACCAAAGGGAACCGAACTCCCGAAGAGAACCGAAACATCGACACGGCTCTCCATGAGTTACGAATTGCATTTACTCACACCTCAAATCAGTTGAAGAAGTAACGGGATGACACTCGTTGCCGGGTGCTTTCAGCTCAGGTACGATTCGCATGAAATCGTTTTCAAAACAGGTCGCCCAGTTGCTGGCAATGTTGTTGTTCGTCGGAGCTGGCAGCACGGCGTTGGCCTGCAACATCCCAGTGTTCCGCTACGCGCTGGAACGCTGGCGGCCAGACAATTTGAAAATGGTCGTTCTTTATCGCGGCTCACTTTCGGAGCAGGACCGCGGATTAGTGGAGGCCATTGAGCGCAGAAGTCTGTACGCGGGTGGCAATGCAAACGTCGTCGTCGTGCCCATTAACGTTGCTGGAAATGAACGTCCCAAGGAATTCGAAAACCTGGTTGCCGCCGCGTCACCACAACTAAAAGATCCTCAGGCCATACTTGTCGGCTCAAACGTGAGTGGTAATCAGATGGTGCTCTGGGAGGGAAGCCTCGAACAGTCATTGGATGCCTGGATATACGAGTCGACAGCGCGTAAGGAACTCATTGAACGATTGCAAAGCGGTCACGCAGCTGTGTGGGTGTTGATATCCGGCCAGACTCCTGAGGAGACTGAGTCGACCGAAACAATGTTAAAAGCCGAATTGAGTCGGCTTTCCGAGGAAGTACCATTCCCTGATGGAATTGGGGAGCCAGGATCGGAGCTTTATTCTGACGTTCCGCTGACCATGGAATTCAGTCTGATCACCATTTCACGAGATGATGCCACCGAGCGCTTTCTTACACAACTGGCCGGTCGCCTGGCTCCCGAGGAATACGCGGCGGGCCATCCCATTGCCATACCGGTATTCGGACGTGGGCGGGCACTGGAGGCCATCCCAACCGATCGGCTCACACCGGCGCTCGTGAACGACCTGTGCTATTACCTTTCGGGAGCCTGCTCATGTCAGGTGAAGGAACAGAACCCCGGCTTCGATTTGTTGACCTCGACAAACTGGGAGACGGCGTTGTTTGAGGAAGGAGTCCTTCCGCCTGACACGGGCCTGCTGCATCAGCGTCGCTTGGAGTCTGAACCGGCGGAAACGCTTCCCATTGCTCCGGGAAACGCTGTTACCGATGACACTTCACAGGTTGAACCGTCCGCTGAAAGTGGAGTCGAGAGCACTCATAACGCACCGAGTTCACGTGGACTGGTGGCGTGGCTGGCACTGGCCATTGTCGTCGTGGGGGCGGTTATTGCGGTGACGCATCGCACTTAAGACGCGAGTGCATCATTTGGGAAATGTGATGCGCTGCGTGGCGTGCTGGTAACGCCCCAACGCACCAAAGCTGCGAGGGTCGAATCGGCCGGCGAGAAACAGCTTTCGGCGTCGCTGGACCTCCATTGTTGCGGCAGCCCGCGCTTTCGATCCCCATCCAGACTGATTGTCCTGCGTGGCCGACTGGGCGTGGACGCGGTAGTTGAGCACGACTTCCCTGGTCACTGCAAAGCGGACACCAGAAAAGAAGCAACGTGTTTGAAACTCCGTATCGAGGCTCGCCCGGTTGACGAGTGCACCACCGAAGTCGGGGTAGCCACCGAGGCGTTCGAACATCGACTTCCGAAAAACAGAGGTCGGGTTTTCCACGAAGTAATCTGCCCTGCGGAATTCGGGGTAGTACGATGTTCGATACCGGGTACGGAGTACCTGGCTGGTATCGTCCGTTTCGTGCATGACGGGCTGGCGAACAGTTTCGTCTCCGAACAGTTCTACGGCACCGCCGAAATAATCAGCATCAGCAAGTTGCAGTAGAGTAGCCGCTTCCCGAAAACGATTTGGCAGGCTGATGTCGTCTGCATCCTGCACCGCGATGAGGTCCGTTTCCAAGTAGGGAAAGATATTGTTGAACGACTGAAACTGAGCAATGTTTTCCGTGTTGCGATACGTGCGAACTTGCGGATGCGCACTCCAGCGTCGCAGCAGCGTTTCAGTGTCAACGGGGCTACAGTCGTCCACAAGGTGGACCACAATATCGTCGTTGCCGCTCTCGAGCAGACCAGCGAGTGCCTGTTCGACATAGTCCAGTTGACCATGAAACGGGAGCACGACGTCACACGGTTGAGAGATGGTTGGGAAGCCGCGAGCAAAGTTTCGCAACGTCCCCACCAGAATGACAGAATATCCTGGCGGGGGACCTAAAGGAATAACGCTCAACGGTTCAAGCGGTTTAATGTCGACATCATGGGAAACCGCAATGCGGCGGTCCTCGCAGGTTGCCCGAAATACAAATTCCGGTGCTGAGTCGGGACGCGCAGCGCTGCCCCCCATGTCATTAAACGTAGCGCGGCGAAATACCAGGGTCTCCGGTGCGAGATAATGGTCGTACCGATCGATCTGCGGCAAACGCGAAGGATGTGAGCCGCCCTGCGAACCGAGAATGTCGGCCCCCGTTTCACGCAGCTCGCCGAGGGCATTGGCGAGCCGTCGCGGCAAGCTGATTGTCAACGGCGACTGAATGGCAATGTACTGCGACCGCAGCTTTGCATGCACTTCGTGAACGGCCTCCATTGCGGAGGTGGCTGAGGGGCAATGGTGAACGAGAATGTTCTCTCGTCCCATGTATCGGGTAAACAATTGTCCCTCGATACTGCCATCAACCAAATGGAGCAGAACGAACACTTCGGTCTGCTGCAGCACGCTTTGAATGACATCATCGAGGCGCAGGTGAGTCTCGTTGCAGTAGAGGACAACATCGCACGATTCGACATTGCCTGTCGCCGGCGGTAGGTCCTGATATTCCAGAATCGCTGCTTCCGCCCGGTCACGGAGTTCCTGGACTTTCTCCCGGTTCGAAACCTCGCCTTCAAGCAGTGCCATTTCGCACTGTTGAAGAACGACCGAAGGAAAGACGGGATGTGTTTCTAACAGCGACTGCGTGTGAGCGAAACAAAGAGAGCAAACGTCTCGCGTCACACGAAAGGAAAGCCCAGGGCACTCTGCCAGTTGCAAGGCCAACAGCCGACAACTGGCCCGTTCGCCGTCTGCGTCGATGTGGACGTCCGTTCGATAGACACAGTTTTCGAAATTCACGCTGGCGGCTCACGTTGAATAATCGATTTGATTGATACCCATCTGGGTAGTGAATCTACCTAATGTAACGGTTCTTCACAGGAAAAAGGATGAATCGACAACACTCATCCCCGCGGTTGTCCGTTGTCGATCAAAGCATATCGATGCGAGTCCGAACATTTAACGCAAATCGCCTTGAGAGAGTCGTCCCGGGGCAACATATCATTCCATACCCATCGGACCTGACTGATGCGGTTTGATTCACCTCCTGATGAATGGCTAGGGACAACATGGCTCGCCAAGACGCGTTGCTGCGACTCCGTCAACGATTGATCAATCAACGGAACAGCCTGCGGAAGGAATTGCTGGCAACCAAGCAGTGGATTTCCGACTGCGATGTTCACGGCGACTCGGCCGATGTCGCCTATGGTGATAACGAACAGGAAATGCATTCTCAATTGGCTGCCCTCGAAAGTCGCGAGCTGGATCGCCTCGATTTAGCCATTCAGGCCATCGAAGAAGGAAGCTATGGCACTTGCCGTACTTGTCACGGTAAGATTCCCGTCGCCAGACTGAAGGCCATCCCCGATGCGACCACCTGTATTTCCTGCCAACGCCTGAACGAACAGCGTGGCACCAACGGTGGTTTTGACGCGGACTGGGAATCGGCCTGGAGATTTGAAGCAAAACTGCACGACGGAGATTTAACGGTTCAAGACGTAAGAATGGACCGTTAGAACGGATTCGAGCATCTGCTCGTAGAGACTCAAGGATGGACATTTGCATGAAAATGAACGCCTGCCTTACGGCCCTCATTTTTCTCTCAGCAGTCGATGTTGGCAACGCCCAGGCACCACCTGCAGCGACCCCGCGCAATTTGCTCGTGCAGGCTGACATGCCCGTCAACAATCCGTTGATTGGGGCGGGGCGTGCCGTGGCCGCGGTCGCCGCACAGGCGAACAAGTCAGTAGTCCATATCGAAAGCAAGCACGAAGGACGCCGCGGAGAAGTCGAGGAAACCGGCTCGGGCGTGCTGGTAACCACACCACGGTTTCGTGATCCCTTTGTGGTTACGAACCGCCATGTTGTTGCGGGGGCACCGCTGGACAGCATTTCGATTTTACTGGCTGATGGTCGCGTCATTTATCCGACAGAGAAGCTGGAGGACCCAGAGAGCGACGTTGCAGTACTCAAGGTTAAGAATCCCGACGCGCCGGCCATCGAGTTTGGCGACAGTGACAACCTCGACATCGGGCATTTCGTTCTGGCGATGGGCAGCCCTTTCGGTTTGAGCCAGTCGGTGACGCTGGGAATTATCAGCGCGAAGGCGCGACGCTCGCTGCAACTGCCGGGCAACCGGAAAGTCATCAATCAGGATTTTCTTCAGACCGATGCTGCCATCAACCCCGGCAACAGTGGCGGGCCACTTATCGATATGAACGGACGTGTGGTGGGCATCAACACGGCCATTGCCTCTCAGGGAGGCGGGAACGAAGGGATTGGGTTCAGCATTCCGAGTAATCTTGTCCGTTACATCGCTGAGCAATTGTTGCTGGACGGTCGGGTGAAGCGGGGTTATCTCGGTGTTGTGCTCGACGAAGAATTCACGATCGAAACGGCCCGTGAACTTTCTTTGTCGCGACTCACTGGCGCCCGCGTGATTCAGGTTTACGAAGGCACTCCAGCCGCGAAGGCTGGTTTGCGTCCGAATGATGTCATCCTCGACTTCGATGGGACCGAGGTCGAAGACGAAACGGACCTCATTCATCGGGTCAGTCTCACTCCGGTCAACAAGCAGGTGCGGCTCATTATTCTGAGAGCAGGTCAGAGACTCACACTGCAAATTACGCTTTCGGAACGGGAACGTAATCAAAGTGCATTGCCGCCTGAGCAAATCCCAAAGTCGGAAACATTCCGCAATTCCAGCCTGCAGGTCCTCACACTCGACTCCGGCCTCGCCGTGCAGTCGGGGTATGGCCCCTCACAAAGAGGCCTGCTGGTGACGCAAGTTCCCGAGGGCGAGTCTCAACTGAAGCTGTACGACATCATCATGGAAGTTGGACGACAACCAGTCGATTCTGCAGACGTCTTTGACGCCCTCGCAGCCAAGTCCGATTCCCTACTGCTGAAGGTTCGACGAGTTGTAGACGGGCAAGAAACGGAACTGCTGGTGAACTGGCGGCAACTCAGCAAGTCTTCTGACTAACTCGATCTGTTCGCAGTATTGTCAGGCTGGGTGCAGCGAAGCGAAACCCAACATTTGGGGGATTTGGTCAGCACATTTGTTGGGTTCTGCGAACATCCTGGCCAGTCAACGCGTCACAAACAATTCGAATTCTGTTTGAACTTCGAAGTCTCAATTCGTGTTCGCGTCCCCCAACCTACTTTGACTTACAGGATTGGGGCGTCCCGGCGTTCTCCTATTGTTACGGCTGTCACCGAGAATGGATTGGCTTACGCGCGTCCCTCCTACGACGACTTGATTCTCTGGAGTAATTCGTTCTCGAGTCGCCTAATCTGACTCAACGTGAGGGATTCAGATTCAGAAAGCGCGAATTCAAAATTTCCAAGCAAATTGACATTGGGCCCATCTGCACAAGCACAGACAAGAGTACAGGCAATCGCTGAGCTTATCGTCATGCCGTCTTTCCTGCTGCGTATATCTTGATAGGCCGAGTTGGCGGCATTCAGCGCGTCACGCCGCAGTCGTTCATTGGACGGCGGCCCCAACGATTGTTCGAGTTTCCGCAGTGCCTTTGCCAGCCGGTTGTCAGTTTTCGTGCATCCGAGTCGCTTGCACAACGCGATTCCAAAACGTCGAAACTGCTTCAACGGCATGTTCAATATCGTATCTGGATCAAACTCCAAGTGATATCTCTGTTTGTCGTTCAAACGAATGGCAGCTGTGAACCTACCGAACTGCGACTATTTCGACGGGCACTTTCATAGTTTCAATTCCCCAGTCGAATCCCCAAACTCGTTCGTCGGCACTCCCATAAGATTCAGCATACTGACGAACATGTTCGACATGGGCTGTTTTTCCGCCTGGTAGTAGCGGCTGGTTTGGATAGCGCCTCCGCCGTGCCCTGCGAGAATGACAGGCAGGTTTTCATGTGTGTGGCGGTTTCCGTCGGCGATGGCTCCGCCGTAGACAATCATGGAATTGTGTAACAGGGAGTTTCCGTCGACGTCTTCGGTTTGCTCCAGTTTCTGAAGGAACCGTGAAAAGTGCTCGATGTAGAATTGGTCGATACGGGCGACTTTCTTGGCCAGTTCTTCCTCGCGTTGACTGTGAGTCAGCCAGTGGTGTCCTTCGGGAATACCAATTTGCGGAAAGGTGCGATTGCTGCCGTCATACGCCAGCAGCAATGTGGCCACGCGCGTTGAGTCAGTCTGGAAGGCCAGGACCAGCATGTCGTACATGAGGGCCATGTATTCGCCGAAGTCGCGGGGAATTCCTGCAGGGGCGTCCACTTCGGTTTCGGGTAGTTCATCAAATCGTTCGGCGTTTTCGATGCGCTGTTCCAATTCGCGGACGACGGTGAAGTACTCATCAAACTTGCGGCGGTCGGTCGCCCCTAATTGCCGCTGCACGTCCTTGCCTTCTTCGAGCACGAAATCGAGTACGCTCTTTTTCATGGCAAGCCGCGAGGCGAAGTTCTTTTTTCGCTCTGCCTGACTGCCTGCTCCAAACAATTGCTCGAAGACCAGTCGCGGATTCGACTCCGGCGTCACTGGAGTAGTGGGTGAACTCCAGGCCAGGTTGTACTGATACGCACACGCGTAGCCGGAATCGCAACTGCCTGAGTTCCGAATGAGGTCTGACGTCAGTTCCAGGGAGGGGAGACGCGTCAGCTTGCCAACCCGCTGTGCGGCGACCTGATCAATCGAAATACCGCATTGGATGTCGCTGCCCGCAGTCTTTCTGGCCCGTTGACCAGTCAGAAACGTCGCGCTGGCCCGGGCATGATCACCAGCGCCGTCTGGGCCGGCGGTCGCGTTGATGTGATCCAATCCGCTGATAACCTGAAAGTGCGGCTTCAGTTCTTCCAGCGGCTTCATGGTCTCATTGAGACTGAAGTCCTCACCCGGGAACCAGGCCTCCTGTTGCACGCCGTTAGGGATGGACATAAACGCCATCCGCAGTGGTGCGCCAGTGGCTGTTACGGCAACGCTGCCGCTGGCCTCCGCTCCCAATGCAGAAGAGGCTCCCCGAAAAGAAGAGAGGAATGGCAGTGCGACCGCCAGTCCGCTGCCGCGAAGAAACGCACGTCTTGACCAGCCATTTGCCTGACTCATGATCTCTTTCCCATATCCTGCACGAGTTGCCGCGTCGCTAATCATAGTATGTCGACCACGAACGCGGCGAGCGAGATGAAACCGGCGAAGTTTTCGAGTGGCTGTTCGCAGTAAGTGACGACGCGCAGGTGCTTGTCTTGAGGGGGGATGTGGTCCAGTGAGACCGTTTGCGAGGTGTTGATGAGAGGGTTTGAATTGCGTCTGAATTAACTTGGTCCGGCGTTCAATCCCTGCAGTCTGACCAATTGTCGGCCTGAGGCAGTGATATTCGGCTGGAAGGGGTTAAATCAGTTTCCAAGGAATCTGGCCAATTCCGCGCAATTCTTGCATTCTTTGTGTAAGAAATGTTCTGCTGGTGTGTCTTACAGGTAGACGCCCTTCAGAAACCGACTTGGCACTGACGTCCCATGAGCCCTTCTCTTCCCGACACTCGTGCCAGCCTGCTGTTACGATTGCCAAACGCCGAGGATATGGCGGCGTGGGATGAGTTTGTGTCGGTGTACGGACCGGCGGTCATTCGGTTGGCTCGCAACCTCGGCATGCAACCCGCTGACGCTGATGACCTCATGCAGGAAGTCTTTACCAGTGTGTCTGGTTCGATTTCCCGCTGGCTCAGTCGGCAAGATCGAGGAAGTTTTCGAGCGTGGCTGTTTCGCATTGCCCGAAATGCCTCCCTCAACTTCCTGACGCGGCGACAGCACAAGTCACTGGCGACGGGACAGAATGACATTCTGCAAAATGCAGTGGCTCCGCCAGAACAACTTTCGGCGCAGCTTGATTTGGAGTACCGACGGGAAGTTTTCCGCTGGGCGGCTCGCAAAGTGCAGGCTGATGTTCAGGAAACGACCTGGCAGGCCTTCTGGCTGACGCAGGTGGAGGGGCTCGAAATTGCCGACGTGGCGAAGCAACTGCGGGTGAATGTGGGCTCGGTTTACATTGGACGTAGTCGAGTGATGGCACGGTTGCGTGAAGTAGTACAGCAATTCGAGGAGCAACAATGACCGCCCCCTCACCTTGCAATCAGGCCGAGTTGCACAAGCTGCTGGCCGATGAAATTGATTCGAACGTCGAAGATTCGGTCCTCGTACATATCGCCGCATGCTCGGAATGCCAGTCCCGTTTGCACGACATGGCGGCGGGGGCCGATCAGTGGAACGAAGCCCGAGACATCCTCAGCACACTGCCCGCCGAGAAGATGGGCGACACGGAAAAGGAGTGGTCCAGATCGTGGGGACATTACGCCACAGTGGCCCGCCCGTCGACTTGGTCGCACTCAATGATTCGCCAGGTCCTCGGTCCGCCTTCACATCCCGAATTACTCGGTCGGATTGGTCGTTACGATGTCGAACGCCTCCTCGGTGTCGGCGGGATGGGAGTCGTCTTCAAAGGATTTGACGGGGAACTCAATCGGCCCGTCGCTATTAAGGTGCTGGCTCCGTTTCTGTCGGGAAGCGGCGCAGCCAGAAAGCGATTCGCCCGCGAAGCCCGTGCTGCAGCAGCTGTCGTGCATGAGCATGTCGTCGCGATTCATAACGTCGAGACCGATGGAGAATCTCCATTTCTGGTGATGCAGTTCGTGGCTGGGGAATCACTACAGCAGCGGTTGGATCGAGAAGGGAACCTCAGTCTGGCGGAAGTTCTTCGGATTGGTGCCCAGGCGGCCTCGGGGTTGGCTGCGGCACACGCGCAGGGGCTCGTGCATCGAGACGTGAAACCATCGAACATTCTGTTGGAGCAGGGAGTCGATCGTACTCTCCTTTCCGATTTCGGTCTCGCGAGAGCCAGTGATGACGCCAGTCTCACGCATACAGGATTTCATCCCGGCACCCCGCAATACATGTCACCCGAACAGGCCCGGGGTGATGCCGTCGACACGCGGAGTGATTTGTTCAGCCTTGGCAGCGTGCTCTACACCGCTTGTGCGGGACGCCCACCATTTCGAGCCGAGACGAGTTACGGAATTTTGCGTCGAATTACCGACAGCGAACCCCGACCGCTGCGTGAAATTAATCCCGACGTTCCGGTGTGGCTGGAAGGCATTATTGCCCGGCTGCATGCCAAAGCCCCCGGCGACCGCTTCCAGTCGGCAGATGAAGTGGCGCAAGTGCTCCGGGGATGTCTCGCGCACGTACAGCAACCGAACCAGGTGGAGTTGCCGGAAGTGTGTCAGCCGCGCGGTGGGCGTGTCTCCACATTGCGGATTGTCACACTCACCGCATCGACATTGTTGCTGCTCATCGTATTCCTGGGAATGCTCGTTTATCCCGGCCCCGACGGAGTTGGGACAACCGACAACAATCCGCGACAAAATGTGAGCCCGTCGGCTCCCACTCCATTGGATTGGGATGCCACGGCACTGGATCTTCAAGAGTTCGAGCAAGAATTCGAGCCGTTTGAATCGCAGTTTGATGTCCTATGGGCCAGTCCGCCCGAGGGATCGCCGTCACCGTAGGTATGCACTGTCTCGTTGTTACTTTTCAGTCAGGAGAAATGAAATGAACGTCGTCACCATGAGCCGCATGGCCTTGCTGGCAGGGGCAGTCGCCTTAACCGCCACTTTGCTCGCGCAGCAACCGAATGATTCCACGCCACAGCCTCTGCCGCAATCCAGCTCGACTGTATCGGATACGCTTCCTGATGAACCCGATGCCACCGGAGTGGCTTCTCCGCCACAACGGGATGCTCCTGCTGCCGAAGCCCCGGCGGACGTTGCCACTTCCGTCGTTAAACAAAAGACGTCGGACGCAGCAAGTGGATTCATCGAACCGACGAACGCTGCAGCCGAGGCAGAATTCGTCAAGAGCATCAAAGCGGCTCTGGACGAGAAGACGCCAGTGGGAAAGGCGCCGACGGTTCAAATTCCAAAGGCGGCCGTGACTATCAAAGCGCAGCCGGAGTTAGATCACACAATTCTCGTCGCGCTGATCAATCAACTGAAATCCCTGGGTATTGGTCGATTTGCACTAGGGACGTCGACCAATGGCAGAAGCTCTATCAAGCTCGAACTGCCGGAAGACGCTTCATATGTTGAAGTTCAAAAACTCGGCGCGGCCATCAGACAGCAGCAGGGGTTTGACTATGATTTGCAGGTTGGCTCGAACATCGTTGAAACGTATGTCAGACAAGACGACGGTGATTGGGGACTCAAGGAGACTCTACCAAACAACAGTGATTCGGCGCTCGCAGACGCCTACGACGACCAGTCGCAGCCACCGCAAGTCGTCAAGGTTTACGTTCTCAAGTTCGCCAGTGCTGAGTCGGCTGTAAAAACATTAAAGGCACTGTTTACTGACGACAACCTCGCCATCCATGCGGACGAGCGCACGAATTCGGTCATCGTCCGAGCAGACGAAGAAATCCACGAAGTCATCGCGACCTTACTTAAGGAAATCGACGATTTTCCGCCTGCGAAATGGCGAAACTCCGCAGGCGAAGAAGACGACGACAAGGGCTTCACCTTGTCCATCCAGGGCGGTAGCTCCGATAACAAAAGGGAACTCCAGCAGCGATTCAACAGTTTTGAAAGTCGCGCCCAACAGCTTGCAGTGCAAATCCAACGATTAAAGAATTCGGGCGGATCTGAGACTCAAGAAATCAAGAGGTTGACGAAGGAACTGGAGTCGACCGTACGGCAGGCGTTTACACTTCGCCAGTCGCTGCATCGTACGGAGTTGGTGGATCACGCCCGTCGGTTGCAAACCATTCATCAGTCCATTGCCAATCGCGATGCATTGGCTGACCAAATCATTCAGCATCGTGTTGAAGAGTTGCTCAACCCAAATCTTCATTGGACGGCAACTCCTCAGGCGGCGCCAAAACGCGTCATACTGGTGGACAACAAACCAACCGAATTCGGCGAAATGAAATCTGGAGCATTGGTCTTTCCTGTACCATCGACGAGTGACCCCAGTTACGTGGCACGCGTTCCAGTACAAACTCCAAGAATGGAAAGCGAGCCCATACCAGCCACGGCTGACCCTCGCGAACAAATACTTCGCAGCACCGGTGAACCATCGCTCCCGTCATTGGAAAGTCAGCCAAGCTTCAGCAGGCCGAAAGGACAAACCGGTGCCCGAGATTTTCACGAGCGGTACACGAAGCACTTGTCGAATATGAAAAGGATGCGTGAGGAGCGCGCGAGGTATTTAAGGGACCTCGAAAAGATTGACGGATCCACTGCCCCGAGAGACCAGGTCGCGGCGAAGTCGCTTCGAGCAGTATCCGACAGCTTGCAAAGTCAGCTGGCAAGTGAGCAAGCAGCATTTGAGTTCCTCGAAGAAGAATACGAGACGCAGGTCAAACTTTATGAACTTGAGTTGCAGCAACACCTCGAGACATTGACAGGTGCTCAACGTGAATTTGAACGAATGAAGCGGCTTGCTGAACAGGGAGCAACAACACAGTCGAAGGTCGCGGAAATGTCAGCCAAGGTTCGATTCACTCAACTTCAAATTGAGCAAGTCAAGGCTGAACTAGATCTCCTCTTGAAGGCAAGGCCGGTTCAGCCCGAGGTCGAATCCGAGAACTGACGAGTGCATGGATTGCCTGCCGGTCGCAGATTATAGTCTCCACACAGTTGTTCACTTTGATCTGTGTGGAGACACCTTGTGCAGCACGCACCTTTGACATTCGCGAATTCCGTCTGGAAGACAGTTCTTAGTCTCATCGTCGGAGTTATTGTGACTCCGCAGTTTGCAGTTGCTCAGGCGCCTCCCGAAAAGGAAGGGCAGCAACTGCATAGCAAACTGGAGCGGCTGCAACAGCAGGTCGAGGAACTTGGCGAACAGAACAGCCCCGCGTTTCTGGACGCTGCCATGTGTGCGACGGCAGTCGAACGGGTACTGCGGCATGCTGAGTTCTACAAGCCGAATCACGTCACAGATGCAGACAAGGTCCTCTCGCTCGGATTCGAACGAGTCGGTGCCGTCAAAAACAAAAAGGTGACTTGGGGCACAACCGCCGGGCGGCACGTGCTGGCGTATCGATCCCGCGTTGATGATTCACTGCAACCCTACGCTGTGACTTTGCCGGAAGGTTACAACCCCAAGGCTGGTAAACGCTGGCCACTGCATGTGGTCCTGCATGGACGTAACGGTACGCTCAGCGAAGTGAGCTTCTTCGCCTCCCACGAAGGCAAGCCCGCCGCGAAAGAAGCGGACTGGATTCAGCTCGATGTGTTTGGCCGGACCAACAACGCCTACCGCTGGGCCGGCGAGACCGATGTCTTCGAAGCCCTGGCGGCAGTGACCTCCCGGTACAAAATCGACGAGCGTCGGATTACGTTGTGGGGATTCTCGATGGGCGGAGCGGGTGCATGGCACTTGGCGGTGCATCATCCCGACCGCTGGAGTTCCGCAGGAGCAGGCGCGGGGTTTGTGGACTTCTACAAGTACCAAAAGAAAACGGAGCAGTTGCCGTCCTTCCAGCACAAGGCACTCCACATCTATGACTCCGTCGACTACGCCCTGAACCTCGCTGATATTCCGACCGTCGGTTACGGCGGCGAAGTCGATCCCCAATTGCTGGCCGCGCAAACCATGCAGGCTCGCGCCGAAGAATTGGGGGTGCCACTCAAGGTGATTGTGGGCCCGAAAATGGGACACAAGTTCGATCCCGAGAGCCTGAAACAGTTCATGGCTTTCCACGCAGAACACGCCAAGAAAGGGACTCCGTCGGTACGCGGTCGCGCCGAGTTGCAGTTCGAAACGTACACATTGAAGTACAACAAGTGCGGCTGGCTCATTATTCACGAACAGGAAAAGAGTGGAGAGCGGTCTGTGGTCACTTCGAAGCTGGACGATGACGGCATCCTGCAGGTGACTTCAGAGAATGTGATGGCACTCTCTGTCGATCGCGGCGTCGCCGACCGCGTGCAGGTTAACGGATCAGAAGTCGTCGACCTCAATTCCGCCGCAGATGCCAATTTGGTCGAGGTGTACTTTGTCAATGACGAGTCTGGCTGGCGCGTGCTGGACTATGACGAATCATTGGAGTTCGTGAAGAACCCCGAGTTACACAAACGCCACAATTTGCAGGGCCCCATCGACGACGCCTTCATGGAGTCGTTCCTCGTCGTCACCGGCGGCAGTTCTCCCTGGTTTCAGGAAATCCAGGCGTACGCTGATTGGACTCAGGGACGACACCAGGATGAGTTCGACAAATGGATGCGCGGACAACCTCGGGTGAAAATTGATTCCAACGTCACTGCCGAGGACATTGCACAACACAATCTCATTCTGTTCGGTGATCCCGGCGGCAACAGCCAAATTGCTGCGGTCATTGAAAAACTCCCCATCGAATGGACAAAAACGGAGTTGAAAGTTGCTGGAAAGTCCTACGATCCCAACACGCACACTGTGGCAATGATTTATCCCAACCCACTGAATCCCGAGAAGTACGTCGTTATTAACTCGGGGATGTCCATGCACGAGTCGGACTTCAAGGCGTCCAATGCATGGCTGTTCCCGAAGCTGGGTGACATCGCAGTCATCAAGTTCGCCCGTGCACCCGGTGGGTACACCGAGGAAACGGTCTGGGCGGGATTCTTCAACTCGAATTGGGAGTTGGAGTTGGACTAGTCGTTTGCCCACTCGGGTTGAGATGGTTGAGTGTGGCAAAGCCACTGTTGAGATGGTTGAGCCAACGAATCTCTCAGTGTCTGATAATGCCTACTCCTAATTCCTGAATCCCAACTCCTATCTCCTCCCCACCATGTCCCAACTCGCCCTGCTCCTCATCGCACATGGAAGCCGCCGTCAGGTGGCGAATGACGAACTGGTGAAGCTCGCCGAGTTGGTGCGTCAGCGGCGGCCCGGGGACATTGTGGAAATTGCGTATCTGGAACTCGCACCACCCTCCATTCCGGATGGGGCGGCTAACTGTGTGGCACATGCAGGTGTCTCCGAGGTACGCATGGTGCCGTTCTTCCTGTCGCCCGGACGGCATGTGGCCGAAGATCTGGAACGGTACTGTGGTGAGTTCACCGAGAAGTATCCTGGCGTGAAATTCGTGGTTTGCCCACCGCTGGGACTGCATCCTCTCGTCGTGGACGCCCTGCTCGTGCGTGCTGACGAAGTCCCTGGCGACTGATTTTCCGATCGAAGTCGAGATAGTGGCAGTTAACTCATCTTCTTTGAGAGTCGTCTCGTCCTGAGGGTGGCGACTGGTTACCATGCCGCTTTGTAGCTGCAGCGGTTCTATCTCAGAGGATGACCATGACCAGGGACTTCGAGTTTGAGAGTCTCGCCCACGACCCCATTCACGGTTACATTCCGTTTGTGTCACGTAGCGGGCTGGCGGCTAAGGAAGTTGCCGAGCAGGACATTATCGACCACCCCTGGGTCCAGAGGCTGCGGCATATACACCAGTTGCAAACAGCCTGGTGGGTCTTTCCGTCCGCTGAACACATGCGGTTTCAGCACGTGCTCGGCGTCATGCATTTGGCGTCCCGGGTCATCGACCAGTGGTACGACTCCCTCAACTCCGCCTGTCAAAACGTGCCTTCGAAGGCGTACGTGGAAAGTCTGGTCCGACTGGCGGGACTGTTACATGACGTCGGCCACGGCCCGTTTGGCCATTTCTTCGACGACCAGTATCTCGACCAGTTCGGCATTACGCACGAAGACATTGGCGGTGAAATTATCGAACAAGAACTGGGCGATCTCATCCGTGGCATCAGGCGCAATCCCAGCGGCAAACTCCAACCTCTCGAAGAGCTCGATCCTCGTCAGGTTTCGTTTCTCATTCGACGTCCTAAGCATCAATCAGAGGCCGAAGGACAACCGGAATGGCTGCGGCAATTGCGTTCGCTGTTCAGCGGCATTTACACCGTCGACAACATGGACTTCGTCCTGCGCGACGCGTACATGACCGGCTTCAATACCAAAGCCTTCGACATTTCGCGGCTCATCCATTACAGCTTCTTTTCCAAGTCCGGGCTCACCATTCACGCCCGGGGATTGCCCACACTCATTCAGTTCATCGAAACACGGGCCAACATGTTTCGCATGATTTACTTTCATCGTACCGTCCGCGCATTGGACATCGCGCTGGAAGAACTTTTCCCGGAAACCATGGCCCATTTGTTCCCGGGAAATCCATTGGAGCACCTCCAGGCATATCAGGGATTCACGGAGTCCTCGTTCCTGGTCGACGTGCAGCGCATGGCGGACGACGAAAATCCCGAGCGACGAGAACTCGGGGAGCGCTGGCAGAAAATCCTGTCGCGCCGTGCCGGTTGGAAAATGGCAGTCGAGAGAACGCTCAACTTCCACACCACCGCCGCCGAACGGATGACCATTTTCTCCGAACCGCAACTCATCCTCGAACGCGTCCGCAGACGACTACCAGCGGAAGTTCGGGATATTCCGTTGAATATCGACGTCGCCAAGCACTACCACCGACCCAGCGGCCATTTGCCAACGGGTGGACAGAACCACTTGTTCGATCCCGGCAACAACACCATTCAGGTTCTCAACGACGACGACCTGTTCCGCGCCCTGCCGGTCAGCTTCCTCATTTTCCGCATTTACTGCCAAACCCACGACCACGACGCACAGCTCAATGCGGCGCTGCAGTCAGTGTTGGGCGACGCGATGGATGCGAAGACGAATATGTGAGGGGGGAGTGGGTAGTGGGTAGTAAATAGTTGGTAGGGAGTTACTGCAGAATTCTCGGGGTTTGGAATGCCGTTCCCGGGGTGAGCCTCCGCTGGCATTCTTCAGCACTCGCGGCAAACAGCGGGCTGATTTCGAGGGCTGTATCTTCGGCAACAGTGCAGCCTGCGGACGTCACCCACTCGGCGGCTATGCGTTTCAGGGCAGCGCGGCAGGTTTCAGGGGAGTCGGCTCCTTCCGCGTTCTTTACGGGATTGAATTCCCGTGCGCGGTCGGCTTCGACGACCAGTGCGACCGTGGCCTCAGGAAGCGCGTCGAAAATGAACTGTTCGAATTTGTGTGCGTTGGGTGATTTTGGATCGGCCTCCACCAGTTCGCCTTCGACGCTCAAGTAGCCGACAGGTTTATGCGCTGTGTGAAAGGGGAGTCCGCAGTTTCCTTCGGTGAGTCGCATGAGGAAGTCAGTGCGAAAAGCATGGATGGCAGTGTTGCCGGCCCAGAACACGTGGTTACCATCGTCATCTTTCGATGGGCTTCCTCTGGCGACAAATCACTGTACTCGATGATTTGCGTCTTCCGTCGAGCGTGGCCACGACTCCCATTTTCTCTTCGGGTGCAACCTTAGCGACAACCTTAGTCGACATGTCGGAGTTCTGCTGTGCGTGCAGGCCGAGGAAAACCGGGTCGAGAACAATCGCAGTCGGATTGTCGACCTGATGATAGTAGAAGTGTTCAATGCCACGCTCGTTCATCTTGGCGAGTAGTCCGGAGTTCTTCATGGCGCGCAGAATGCCGCCGTGTCCGTCAGGACTGAGGTTAATTCGGCCCTTCTCGGCGTGCAGAATGCGATGTGAACTGTCGTCGACTGCCGGGAGCGAAGCCTGCTGGAAGAAGAAGACTTCGTCTTCAGGGAGACCGAAGAACTTCTTCTGCTGAAAAAACTCTACGGTAGGCTCATGTGTCGCCGCACTCGTCATGATGAGGTATGGGATGGCACAGCCTGCCTGACGACTGCGGGCCAGAACCTGCTCACAAAGAATCTGAAAGAGTGGCCGTTCGCTGACAGGGCCAATGGGAAACATTCCCTTGGGGGCATCGAATCCCAGTCGAGAGCCCTGCCCTCCGGCGACGAGAATTGCGGCAACTTTCCCGGCCTTCAGCAATTCGTTGCCTGCGGCAGCGGCGGATTCGACGAACGCCTCGTCCAGAAACTGGCTTTGGCGGACGAGTTCCTGAGGTGGTTCTGCTCGCTCACCGGGTCGTCCGTCGTCGGCCTGATGCTTTTCGGCTCGACGTGCGATCAACTCGCTGACTAGATCAAAGTCGATACATTCCACTTCGCGGGCCAGCAGTTGCTGCTCCTCTGGGGACAGTTCATCCCAGAAGGCCAGCAGGTGTTCCTGGTTGTGTGGGGCCAGCTTTTCCAGCAGTTCTTGCTTGTTCATGATCGCTCTCCGTGCGATTCCTACCCGCAAATCTTCTCGTAAGCGGATGGTTTCCCGAACCGTAACTCCTATCACTCTAACAATTCCAGGCGAATTAGGCAGAATCGCCACGGTTGGTGAAATGCGAGGAGCCGGTTGATTCGTTGCAGACGGAGTAACCGCGTTGACGATAACACGGAAGAGGGAATGGACTCCGCGTCCATACCAACTGCGCAATACAAACGCACTTCGGCAATGGATGCCGGAATCGCTGAGTCATTCTGTGGCGATGGAATGACTCAAATTGGGGGGAGACCATGCGACGACTAACGCGTTACGCAATTTGGGTAGCCGCGCCACTGGCGCTGGCCACTGGATGTGCTGGCCCATCATGGATGATGGGTTCCAACTCAGCACGTGATGTTGATCCATCACAGCGCATGCTGCAAATTGCCAGGCAATACGAAGCCTCCGGCAACAGCAGTGCCGCAGAGCGACTGTATCGACAGTTGGCACACATGCAGCCAAACAACGTTGAGGTGCGTGAGCGATTGAATGCTCTCGTTGAGCAGACTCAACGCGACTCACAGCTACCAGCGTCGGGAGCTCACGAAGCCGATGCCGGCGAATTGCTCGCCATGCTGCGTCAGAAACGAGACAAATTCGAGGCGGAGCAGCACGGAGTGGCGGAGCCAACGCTCGCTGACGCGTCGCCACGAGTTGTGGAGTCGCGTCTTGACATTGTCGCTGCGCCACCGTCACCGACGTTCGATGATGTTGCAGGTCCCTGGGAGCACGCGATTGCGAAATCTGAGCCACCCGCTCGGCCTTTCCCGGCAGAAGCTCGAACTGCGGAAGAAGTACCCGAGCCAGTTGAATCAGCTCCGGCACCACCGCGTCCTTATGAGCCAATCGTAGAGAAAGTTGCGGAACTGCCGCTCATTGTTGAGTCGGGCCGTACATACGAAGACGTCCTGGCTGAGGTGCAAGATTCACCATTCGCGACTTCTGCCAGCGAGTCGACTCCTAAGCCAAACCTGGCTTGGACTCAGGTGAAGGCAGACGTAAAACCAGTTGCCGACGAAGCCAGCGAGCCCGTTGAAATCACCCCAGCCGAGCCTGTCGAATCTGTGGTGATGGTGACCGAAGACGACGCGTGGTGGAGTAACGTATTTGAAGAAAAGGGCGAAGCCGGTCGTTCCACAAAGGACCTCGCTCTGGTGGATGAAGAGGCGGGATTTGATTTTGAAGACGACGCTGTTGCTGAAGAGTCCAAAGAACTCTTGTTTGCCGACGCTGAGGCTACTGCCGAGGGATCAGTTACACCGTCAACCATTGTGGAAGATGCGGCCAACTGGACACGTACCTCCCATGAGCGTTTGTGTCCTAACTTGCAGCCCGAGCTGAAACCACTGGTGGCTGACCTGTCGGCAGACGACAGTGAGGTGCGAATTGCGGCCCTCAACCAGCTCGCTGCATACGGTGCTGAAGCTGCGACTGCCGAGTTGGCCGTACGGGTCTTGTTGACCGATGCCGATCCGCTCGTCCGTGCCCATGCGGCTTCGGCTTTGCGTGACATCAAGAACGACGCCTGGGATTCGGTTCGCACGTTGCGTCAACTCGTCTTCCATCATGATGACGAAGTTGCCCAGACGGCCTGTTACATGCTGGGCCGAATTGGGACCGAAGCAATGGAAGCTGTGCCAGAATTGAGCACGCTCCGGGACGCTGGCCGTGGGGTCACAAGCCTCCATGCCGCGGAAGCCCTCGTTCGCATTGCTCCGCATGATACCGAGTCAGTGAATGTTCTGTTGGGAGCTGCAAAAGACGGAACTGATCAGGAACGGTTGTTCGCCTCAGTGGCTTTGACTTCCACAACGGCTACGCATCGCACCGACGTCGTCGCCGCTCTGGTGAAGGCTCTCGAAGATGAGTCGGCCGAAGTTCGTGCCGCCGCTGCTTTGAGCCTGGGCGGTCTCGGGAAGGATGCCGCATCAGCCCGTGAGGCGTTGCAGCAGGTGGCTCTGAATGACAGTCAGGCCGTCCAGGAAGCCGCTCACACGGCACTGGCTTGCCTCGATTTGTAAGCCAACACACAGAAATGCCTGTGAAATATGAGTAAAAGGAGGTCATCGATTGTTCGGTGGCCTCCTTTTTTGCGATTGTCATGCCGCTCAAAAACTGATTTGTATAGCCGCAATCGATTCGTTCACATAGAATTCCCGACATGGCTGGCTTGGAGAATATGGCCAGCCACGTTTGTCGAAATACTGAAATTTGTTGATAGCGTTCCATGAATCTGCATCAGACACTCACGGATGTTCGTCTTGCTGTGGTTAGTGCCCTCTTTGTGACACTGACGACCATTCCCCTGCTGGGCGACGATTTCAATTTCCTGATTGGCGAGAAAGTCGGTCAGCAGGAACAGGCGGAAGCTGACGTCAAGGCAGCACTTTCGGAAACAGACGACTCTGGTGTCGTTCTGCTGCAGGTGCGTCTCACGGTACCGCCCGGGGCCAATACGTATTCGCAGGATCCCAGCTTTGCGAAGCCGACGAAGATTACCGTCACTACTCCAGCCGGTTTGACGCCGCTGGGTGAGGGGTTCGTTCCAGATCATCCTCCGAAAGTGGCGTTCGATGCGAATTTCGATAAAGACGTCGAAAAGTTCACAGGCTCAGTCACATTCACTCGTCGCTTCCTGCTGCCGCAGGGAGTGGATGTTAAGAGCGCGAAGCTCGAAGGTGTTGTGAGTTTCCTGATGTGCAACGAAGCGACCTGTTTGCCGCAGAAGATTTCATTCGCGGCAAGGCTTGGTGATGCTCTTCTCCCGCTGGCCGAGAAGCCAGCACCGGCGGACACGCCCTCGATTATCGATTTGGCCGGTCCGTCCGATCTTCCCGCTCCGTCGGACATCCCGGCACCGACCGATATGCCCTCCCCGCCAGAAGACGCTCCGCCTCCGATGGTGAAAGATGGAGTTGACGTCGCCGAGGCATATCAACTGACACCCATGCGCGGCGAAGACGCTGACCCCATCCGTCTCACCTTCTGGTACACGAGAGTATGGGAGTCGAAGGCCTCGGATGCTTCCACGGTCACTCTCAATATCCGAATGCAATTGGACGAGGGTTGGCGAACGTATGCACTTGAGCCGGCTGGCGAGGACCAAATTGAAGTTCCCACAGCGTTGACACTTGGTGAACTCAGTGGACTGAAGGCGGTTGGCGAGTGGAGATCATCTCCCGCCCCAGAACTGCACAAAACGGATGTTGGCACGTCGTCGGCACATGAGCATGTCGTCACCTGGAGCCACGACTTTGAAGTCACCGACGGAGAAGCCATTGGCCTTCAGGGAAGCATCCGGTATCAACTTTGCAAAGAGCTTTGTTTGCGGCCGCTGACGATTGCATTTTCCTTAGGGAAATTGCAGCAAAGCGAGGACACCGCGCGCGCGGTATTACTGGCAGCACTTCCTGATCCTGATTCCGATGTGCCCAATCTGGCTACGGACTCGTTTGAAGTGGAAGGGCAAGTCACGTCGGCAGATTCTGGATTGTGGTGGATTCTGGCGATCGCATTTTTCGGCGGGATTATGTTGAACGTCATGCCCTGCGTGTTGCCGGTGCTGGCCATTAAGATTCTGAGCTTCGTGCAGCAAGCGGGAGAAAGCCGGCAGCGAATTCTTCTCCTGAATGTGTTCTACACAATTGGCGTCTTGTTTGTATTCATGATTCTGGCGGGATTGTCGGTAGTTGGAAATATGGCCTTTGGAGACCTGTTCCAGGACTGGTACTTCAACATGGCGATGATTCTCATTGTCTTTGCAATGGGGTTGAGTCTGCTCGGTGTCTTTGAGTTGCCCATCTCAGGGATTCTTCCATCGGCATCCTCACACAAGGAGGGACTCGGAGGCGCATTCTGGACGGGAATTATTGCCACCCTGTTGGCTACTCCCTGTACCGCTGGCGTGATGGTGACGCCACTCGCATTTCTCCGGGATCAACCGCCCAGTATGTCGTTCCTGGTGTTTGGCCTGATGGGACTCGGCATGGCATTTCCTTATCTCCTCGCTGGCTTGTTCCCAAAGATTGTGCGCCTCATTCCCAAGCCCGGCGAATGGATGGTAAAGTTCAAACAGATTTGTGGCTTCGTGCTGTTGGGTACGGTCATCTTCCTGATGGATTCGCTTGATGATAAAGAGATCCTCGGAACTTGCGTCGTCCTGCTTGGAGTTGGCTTAGGGCTATGGATGTTGACCAACTTGGTCGATCAAAACAGCAGCTTTACGGCGAAGGTGCGTAACGCCTTGCTGACGATTGTCGTCTGCGGTCCCGTCATCGCCTGGGGAGTCATACCGAAGATGGAGATTGAATCTGTTCCGTTCTCGGAAGCTCGCTTCAATGAACTGCGTCAGCAGGGAAAGCCCATCCTGATTGACTTCACCGCCGACTGGTGCGCAATCTGTAAAAAGAATGAGTTTGAGGCGATCAATACACGCGAGACCCAGAGTTTCCTGCGTGAGCATGACATTGAATTTATGGTGGCGGATTTTACGAAAGAAGACCCGACAATCCGAAAATGGCTGAACAAATTTGAACAGCAAAGTGTGCCGCTGACAGTCATTGTTCCTCCCGACAACAAGCCTTTCATTCTGATAAGCGGCGGTTACTCGAAGGCCTTGCTGCTTGAGAAGCTTCGAAAGGCCGTTGCCGATACTCCGAAGCAGACCGCTCAAAACTCGTCTGCCAATGCCGCTCCGGCGCTCTAGAATTGGGAAAATCGGTACGACTGGCGAGGGGAATCGTCTCAATCGGAACGTCATTCTGGCGCTGAGGGTGCCTAAAGTCGCTTGAAGCCTTGGCTAACATCAACTTTGGACGATATAATCTCAAGTGTCGTCGGGATGGCACTCCGTCAGCTCCAAACGGCTGTTGACCGTGTCACTCGAGGATGTCCCACCCCACATGAGCTGGTCGCCTGACTGGCTTCCCACCAAATACGTCGAGGCTCCCCCAATGAACCTCACGCCTTCCGCGACCGCCCTGCGTCGCTCCGCCACCGCTCCAGCGCTGACTTACGCTGTGCGATTTGGTGCATGCGCACTCATGGTGACGTTGCTGTTGTTGTCGACTTCGATTTCCAGCATCGATACGCCGCAATTCCTTCCCATTCCACTTGATGGTTTTACCACCGTCATTCAGAAGGATTTTCAGGTCATCTTGGACAACCCCGGGGACATTGAAAGTGCCAACAACGTCGTCTTTGCCAACAACTGCGAGTATCCCACTCGGATTGTTTCCATCGTCGAAGAAGGAACGTGGGTCGAGCCGGGCGATGTCATTGTGGAACTCGATTCCAGCGGCTTTCACGACTACGCGCAGAAGCGACGCATTCTGCTGGTAAAGGCCGAGAAAGTTCTGAAGGACGCTGAAGAAGACGTCAAAATTCAGGAACTGACGAATGCCAGTCGGATTGCTGAAGCGGAGCTAGATGCTCAGTTGGCCGAGATGAAGCTACGGGGGTATATCGAAGCGGAATACCCTCAGGCAAAACATCAGCTGGAAAGTGCAGCCATTCTGGCCAAAGAAAAGTTGATCGCGGCCGAAAAGCAACTGAAATTCATCGCGGACATGGTCCGCCTGGGTTACCGGTCTCAAGAGGATTACGAAAAGCAGCGACTCACCACCATGAAGGCGCAACAAGCGTCCGAACTTGCCGCCGGTAAGGTACAGATTCTCGTTGACTTCACGCACGCACGCACGCTGGCCAGTCTGAAAGGGAATTTGGAAGAAGCTCAGCAGCATGTGGAACGGACCAAGGCCGTCGCCAAGTCTGCACTCTATTCCCGCAAACGCACATTGGAAAGCCGACAACGCGTGGTCGATATCCATGCCCGTCGTCTGGAAAAGGCGGAAGAGAGTATTGCAGCCTGTACCATTCGAGCGAACACCGCTGGCGAAGTCGTGCTGGGAACGACGTCATCAAGTTCGGAGGTTCGCCTGAAGGAAGGCGACAGCGTGTATTACCTGCAAATCCTCGCAAAAATTCCAGACCGCGACACGCTGCAGGTGAATCTCCGCATTCATGAGTCAAAGCTGCGGTACCTCAACACGGGAATTTCAGCCGACGTCAAAGTGGAAGCGGCGAACAACGACACCTTTGCTGGTCGGGTCGTTTCCGTCTCCCGCGTTCCATTGCGGGGACGCTACCCCAACTACGATTTGCGAGAATACGAAGTCATTGTCGAAATCACCGAACCCATTGAACGAGTTCAGCGTTTAACTCCAGGGATGACGGCGCACGTTGCACTTCAGGCCGTGCGACGTCCGAACGCCATGACCGTTCCGCTCAGTTCCGTTGTTCATATTGGTCGTCAGCACTATGCCTTTGTTCTCGATGGAGAAGAAATTGTGCCGCGTGAAGTCGAACTCGGAGACGTGAGTGAGACGAGCGCGGAAATTCGTCACGGACTGAATGCCGGGGAAGAGGTGGTGGAGCATCCACGGGTCGACTGTGCCGATCGACTCATTTGGCTGGAAGCGTCCAGTACCCTCTAGGACCATTTTCCCTTTGGAATCGCATCCGTATAATGGAGTACGGTGCAGCAACTGAATTTCGCTTGCCTGGATTTGAAAGCAACATGACCACGCGACGTCGATTCCTGAAACAGGTTGGAGTTTCTCTGGCGGCTCTCCCGTTTGTGAGCCACCTGCAGAGCTTTGGATTTGCGGCTGAAGCAACCCGCAAGAAACGGCTCGTCGTGCTGTTTAGCCCCAACGGCGTTGTCCCCGATGCATTCTGGCCAGAGGAAGCTGGCACGCTCGGAGAACTCAAGCCCATTCTCAGTCCACTCGCCCCGTTCAAGGACAAGCTCCTCACACTGCACGGCGTATGCGACAAAATCCGCGGCGACGGTGACAACCACATGCGCGGCATTGGCTGCCTGCTGACGGGAACTGAACTGTTCCCCGGCAACATCCAAGGTGGCTCACACACGCCCGCCGGCTGGGCGAGCGGTATTTCGATTGATCAGGAAATCAAGAACCATTTGCAGTCGAATCCCGAAACCAAAACTCGGTTTGGTTCGCTGGAATTTGGCGTTGTCGTTCCCGACCGTGCCGACACGTGGACACGCATGTGTTACTCCGCGGCCAACAAGCCCATCACACCGGTCGATGATCCGTACCAAATGTTTACCAAGCTTTATGGACAGGTTCAGGACCGAGAACTGCTCGGCAGCGTGCTGGACGACGTTCAGGAAGACCTCAACCGCGTTCGCAACCTGGTCAGCAAGGAAGACCGTCAACTGCTCGATGAGCAAACAACTTTCGTCCGCGAAATGGAAAAGCAGCTCAGCGAAAGCAAAGGCACAACACTCGACCATCCCGTACCGGTTTTGGAACCGGGGCTGCGTGAAAACAACGACAACCTGCCACAGCTTTGCAAAATGCAAATCGACCTGATGGTTAACAGCTTCCAGGCGGACTTCGCTCGCGTTGCGTCGTTGCAAATTACGAACTCGGTCGGGCAGGCCCGGATGAAGTGGCTCGAAATCGATGAAACGCACCACACGCTCTCACACGAGCCGGACAGCAACGAAGACGCACAAGCCAAGCTCGTGAAAATCAACACATGGTACTGCAGCCAAATGGCGTACCTCGCAGAGCGACTTGCCGCCACACCCGAACCGGGCGGCGAAGGCAGCATGCTGGACAACACACTCATTGTGTGGACCAACGAACTCGGCAAGGGGAACTCCCACACGCTCGACAACATTCCGTTCGTCCTGCTCGGTGGCGGACTGGATGTCCAAATGGGACGTTCGCTCAAGTTCGACAAAGTCCCGCACAACCGCCTGCTGCTCACGCTGGCTCACAGCATGGGACATCACCTCGACACGTTCGGCAATCCCGACTTCTGCACCGACGGCCCGCTCGTATTGTCATAGCACTTAACTGCAGGTTCATCTCCGGCGAATCTGTTTGATCCCGTCTGAAGATGTGTCTTTGCGCTGCAGGACTCTCCCGCCACTTGGCGAGTGCTGAGGTGCGTGTGCAGAAAGCATCGTCGCCAATCAGCCTCTCTTCATCGAGGAATGCACGCGGTTCGACTTTCGGGTCTTTCTTTTCGCGTCAGATTGAATCTCTGACGATCAACTACCATTATTTCGGTGCCAGTCTTCCAGGTAAACTTCCCGGCGCAGGGACCGAATGCAAGACGTCACCCAAATTCTGAAGAAAATCGAAGCGGGCGATCCCTCTGCGGCGGAGCAGTTGCTGCCGCTGGTCTACGAAGAGCTTCGCAATCTGGCTGGAGCGCGAATGTCGCAGGAGAATCCGGGCCAAACACTCCAGGCCACGGCACTTGTGCACGAAGCGTATTTGCGGCTGGTCAAAGTTGATGACGGGCAAAAGTTCGACAGTCGGGGGCATTTCTTTTCAGCGGCGGCTGAGGCCATGCGACGCATTCTGGTCGAGAATGCGCGCCGCAGAAAACGCCTTAAGCGGGGTGGTGAACATCAGCGAGTTGAGTTGGATGACATTCCCATTGCGGCCGCGGAAATTCATGAAGACCTTATCGCACTCGACGAAGCGCTCAGTCGACTGAGTGAAGCAGACCCCCAAGGGGCTCAGTTGGTGCAATTACGCTATTTCGCTGGACTTACAATTCCAGATGCCGCAGAGCTGATGAACATTTCCCCCCGCACGGCAGACCGTATTTGGGCCTTTGCCCGGGCGTGGCTTCATCGTGAGATTCGCGGTGGCGACGACGATTTGTAAAAATCATCAAAAGAGTTTGGCGTGAATGGCGAGCAAACGGCGCATTGAGTAGAGAACACGTCAATCTGTACCAAGTCTGGTAAGGCCAGTTCCATGACCGAACGTGACATTTTCCTTGCAGCCCTGGAAATCGACGACCTCGACGCACGGCAGGCCCACATCGTAAGTGCCTGTGCGGGCGATAGCGAGTTGTTGTCGCGGGTCGAAGCCTTGCTGGCCTCGCACGAGAGTCAGAGCCAGTTCCTGGAAACACCCGCCGTGGAACAAATGGCTGGCGAATCCACCGCTCCCCAGACAGAAAGCCACGGCGAAGCTCCCACGCGCGACGAAGTCGCCGCAACGATGATTCAGGATTCTCCGAGTATGTCCAAAGACAGCAACTTCAGCTTTCTCTCGTCGTCGGAAAGACTAGGGTTCCTGGGGCGGTTGGGGCACTATGAAATTGAGGAAGTCCTGGGGAAAGGGGCCTTTGGAATTGTCTTCAAAGCCTTTGACGAAAAGCTGCACCGTGTGGTGGCCATTAAAGTGCTGGCTCCCGAAATGGCAGCGACTTCTCCGGCCCGCAAGCGTTTCCTTCGGGAGGCACGTTCTTCTGCCGCGGTGCGTCACGAAAATGTCGTGGCCATTTATGCGGTTGAAGAGGAGCCCATTCCGTATCTTGTCATGGAGTACATCCCCAGCAAGACATTACTGGATCGGCTGAATGAGAATGGCCCGCTGGATGTTTCTGAGGTGCTGCGCACGGGAAAACAAATTGCCGATGGTCTCGCTGCCGCACATTCACAGGGGCTCATCCACCGTGATATCAAGCCGGGCAATATCCTGCTCGACACCAGTATCAGCAACCACGTCAAAATCACCGATTTTGGTCTGGCCCGCGCTGCCGATGACGCCAGTGTCACGCAGAGTGGAGTCATCGCCGGTACTCCCATGTACATGGCGCCGGAACAGGCGATGGGGCACAAGCTCGACACACGGGCCGACCTGTTCAGCCTGGGCAGCGTGCTGTACCAAATGGTCAGCGGTCGCCCACCGTTCCGTGCTCCGTCGACTGTCGCCGTCCTGAAGCGTGTTGTCGACGAAGAACCACGTCCGATTCGGGAGATTATTCCGGAGACGCCCGAGTGGTTGTGCGACATCATTGGTAGATTGCACGTTAAAGATCCTGACAAACGCTACCAGACTGCCAGCGAAGTCTCCGCGGATCTGGACCGAAGTCTGAGGCAATATCAGCAGGATGGTGTCGTCACGGGAGTCGTCAAACCGGCCTGGGAGGCAGAAACGGTTGTCACCAAGGTTGAAAAACCAAAGCCCGGAGGAGGATGGTTCAATACGTTACTGTGGCTGGGAGCCGTTTGCCTTTTCCTGGTGGCTCTAATCTTCGTTGCAGCCAGTAACCTGTTCAATCCGCCATCCGTCAACAATGCGGTGACGAACAGTACGACAGATGTTGCTCCCAATCCCCCGTCGTCCCCGGCACTTCCTGGCTGGCAGGGCTGGCCCATTGATGCACCACCACCGGCCATTGCCCCATTCACGGCCGAGGAAGCAAAAATGTACCAGGTCGCCTGGGCCACCTACCTCGGTGTTCCCGTGGAATACACGAATTCCATCGGCATGAAGTTTCGACTCATTCCGCCGGGTGAATTCATGATGGGGAGCACGCCCGAAGAGATCGAAGCGGCGCTAGAAGTGGCGGGCGAAGACATGGTGTGGCTGAAGGGGATTCAAAGCGAAGCCCCGCAACACAAGGTGAAGCTCACACAACCGGTTTATGTCGCCGTGACCGAAGTGACTCAGGCTCAGTACGAGCAGGTCATAGGTACGAACCCCTCGCACTTTTCGGCCACGGGTGAAGGGAAGGATGCTGTCACAAATCTTGAGACCGATAACCATCCTGTGGAGATGGTGAGCTGGAATGACGCGGTGGAGTTCTGTGCGAAATTGAGCCAGCAGGAACAACTGAAACCGTTCTACTTCCGATCGGGTGAGACGATCACTCCGCTGAAGGGGACTGGTTACCGCTTGCCGACGGAGGCAGAATGGGAGTCTGCCTGCCGTGCAGGAACTACGACGCGGTTCTGGAGTGGCGAGGAGGACAAGTCCTTGATGCAGGTTGGCTGGTTCATGAGGAACTCCGGCAAGCGCACCCATGCTACGGGTGAGTTGAAAGCTAATCCGTTCGGATTGTTTGACGTCCACGGCAACGTGTGGGAGTGGGTGCAGGACAACTGGGATCCGGCGTACTATGGAAAGTTCGAGGAGAACGCTGCAGTTGACCCATGCAGCCCATTTCTTGCGGACTCCCAGCAGGTGATTCGCGGCGGCTATTGGTTCAACTATCCGTCCCACTGCCGTTCGTCGTGTCGCCTCGCCGATCCTCCGACGTACCGTAACTACGTCATTGGATTCCGCATCGCGTTGCCAGTCGATGCAGTGAAGCAGTCCCTGCAGCGAAACCTAATCGAATCCTCCCCTGTCGAGCTTTTCAACGGCCAAGAGCTCACCGGGTGGAAAATGCACCCCGACGCTCCCGGCAACTGGCACGTCGAGAATGGCGAACTCATTAGTGATGGCAAGCCGAGTTATCTGTTCTCGGAACGCAATGATTACGACAATTTTGAACTGACCTGTGAAGTCAGCATCAGCGATGGCGGCGACAGCGGTCTCATTGTCCGCTCGCCATTCGAGAAAGTCGGCCCCAACGGATTGCCCGGCTACGAAGCACAAATTCAGGCGGGCAAAGTTCTCACCGCAGGCTGGGCAACTGGGGCCATTGCCCAGAGCGGAACAAGCACCGGCTGGAGTCTGAAACAGTATTCAAGTATTTCGGTTCCACCCAATGAGTACTTCACACTGAAAGTCCGTGCCGCTCACAACCGCGTTAAGACTTACGTGAACGGAGTACAAGTTGCCGAATACGTCGATCCCGCATGGACCTACCAGCGCGGACACATTGCCCTGCAACATTCAGGTGCCAATACGGTCATCAAGTTCCGCAAGATTACGGTGACAGAATTAGTTCCAGAACAGTCCACGACCACGCCTGCAAACTTCGCTCTGCAGTTCGATGGAATCGACGATTTCGTGTCCATACCTGTCCAACTGGGGATGGTGGGGCGATATGTGCCAGATCGTCCGTTTACGTATGAGGCTTTTTTTACGCCACATCAGCAGCGGCCAGAAGTTGAACAGGGCGTACTCAAGAAAGAAGCGCTTCCGCCTCCATTGGTACCCGGCGTCCTTGGCTTCTTCCGCATTGGTGCACTCACATACCAGCCGGGAAAACACCTTCTGGACTGGGTCGAGTCCACGCAGATATTCTCCGACGCACCCATCGTTAAGAACCAAGAGCACCACGTTGCCATGGTCTGGGATGGTCAGGTTATGCAAATGTACGTGGACGGCGTTAAACAAAATCTCGGTAGAGCCGTGATTCCACCTCTGGATTCTGCGGTCCAGTCAGAGTTTGACAATGCACCTTTCTCTTTGTGTGGAATGCAGACGCAAAATGGCTTTGTGAACACCTTTGCCGGGACAATCCGTGAAGTGCGGATTTCTACGACGGCTCGGTACACGGACGATTTCATTCCGGAACAACGCCTGACCACCGATGCCAGTACAATTGGCCTTTATCACTGTGACGATGGTGCGGGGAATACTCTGGCCGATGCCTCAGGCAACAATCGCCACGGCACAATTCATGGCGCCAATTGGGTACGAACAGACAGAGTACCAGCAGTCCGACCGACTTCTGAGTTTGCCCTGCAATTCGACGGGGTCGACGACTGCGTCGAATGGTCCGAGTTGTCGGTTCCGCTAGATCGGCCAGTACGGATTGAACTAGCAGCAACGGTGGACTCCATTCAAACAAACGCAGAAACTGGAATTCCAATTTTCAATTGGGGCGGGGCAGTTGCCGTCAGTGCGGCCGCCGACCCAAATATCGGGGACGTACTTACCGTTCGATTCTTGTCAAATCCGGGAGTCCACCATACCTGGCACATCCGCAATGCTGTGGAAGCCGGTCGGCGTTTCTCTTTAGTGGTCGACTATCGGGATGGTGTCGCGAACTTTTCAGTTAATGGTCGCCCTGTGCCAGCATCGCAACTGAGGTACGTGTTACAACGGGATGGAGAATCGGATTTTGATGCCCGGCCGGAAACCTTCCGCCTGTTCAGCGACATGAAACGAAGTTTCCTCGCCACGCCGTCAACTCATCCCGATCAGAAAAGCATTGCGCTGCATGGCAAAGTTCACCACCTGAAGCTTACTCAGGACACGGGCGACACAATTGCCGAGTTCGACTTCACACAAGGTAGTGGCGATGTCCTCAACGATTCCTCCGGCAACGGGCATGATGGAAAAATCGTCGGGGCGACATGGGTGAAGGCAGACGACTCAGCCATAGTTGCCCAAGAACAGTTCGACTGGTCCACCATCTGGCCCGCAGACGCACCCGCTCCAGCTATTGCACCCTTCACCACGGACGAAGCCAAAGCCCATCAGGAAGCTTGGGCGAAGTACCTCGGCGTGCCGGTGGAGTATGAGAATTCCATCGGCATGAAATTCCGCCTCATCCCGCCGGGCGAGTTCATGATGGGGAGTACGCCGGAGGAAATCGCAGCGGCTGGAGCAGGGGAGCCGGCATTGGGGAAGCAACTCATTGAAGCTGAGGGGCCGCAACATCGTGTCGTACTCACTCAACCGTTCTATCTGGCCGCGACCGAACTCACTCAGGCCGAATTCGAGGAGATCTTGGGACGCAACCCCTCACAGTTTTCTCCGAATGGAGCCCGCAAGGCTGCCGTTGACGGCATGGAGACAGCGAAATTCCCAGTGGATCGACTGAGTTGGCACGAAGCGGCGGAGTTCTGCATCGCCCTTAGTGAACGGGAGAAGATGAAACCTTCATATTTCAGGAATGGTGCCGTCGTAACTTCGCTTGGAAATGACGGGTACCATATGCCGACCGAGGCTGAATGGGAGTTTGCATGCAGAGCAGGAACAACTTCACTTTACAGTAGCGGTGACAGTGTCGGTGATGCCCAACGAGTTGCTTGGTTACGCCCCAATTCCGGAGCAAGGACACATGCCGTTGGTGAATTGCCACCAAATGCGTTTGGACTCTTCGATGTCCACGGTAACGTCTGGGAATGGACTGAGGACGGATATGATCCACTAAGCTACTCAAAAGGCACCGAACGGCCCTTCGTCGCCCCTCGCGTTGAACTTGGTCCTGAACATTTGAGAGTGATTCGAGGTGGCAACTTTAATTGTGCCGATCCTCTTGCACGTTCAGCTCATCGACGCGGATCTGTTGGCCATTGGAGTGGGGATGGACTCGGCGTCCGAATTTCACTTCCGTTCGCTGCGGTGAAAGCAGCAATTGAGCGGCCAGACACACCTGAGACACCAATCTCCGAGTATCAATGGCCCACTGACGCACCAGCTCCAGCCATCGCACCGTTCACCGCCGACGAAGCCAAAGCTCATCAGGAAGCGTGGGCGAAGTACCTCGGCGTGCCGGTTGAGTATGAGAACAGCATCGGCATGAAGTTCCGCCTCATCCCGCCGGGTGAGTTTATGATGGGGAGTACGCTGGAGGAAATCGCAGCGGCGCTGAGCGTAGTCGGCGAAGATAAAACGTGGCAGGAAGAGGTCAACAGCGAGGGTCCGCAACATAGGGTGGTTCTCACTCAGCCGATCTATGTTGGGGTCACTGAAGTAACGCAGTCGCAGTACGAAAACGTTGTGGGGACGACCCCATCACACTTCTCCGCCACAGGGGATGGTCGGGAGGCGGTTGCCAACTTGGATACGAATGATCATCCAGTAGAAAGAGTAACCTGGAATGATGCCGCTGAGTTTTGCGCGAATTTGAGTCAGCAAAGTCGACTGAAACCTTTCTATTTTCGATCTGGACCGAGTGTCACGCTATTGGCAGGGAATGGGTACCGCCTGCCGACGGAGGCCGAATGGGAATTCTCCTGTCGGGCGGGGACCATGACTCGGTTCTGGTGTGGCACAGACGACAGCGACTTGCTAGCAGCTGCTTGGTTTCGAGCTAACGCTGGTAGTCGCACACATCCCGTGGGAGAACTCAAACTGAATCCGTTCGGACTAGCCGACGTATACGGTAACGTCTGGGAATGGACACAGGACAGTTGGTCGACGAAATCCTACAACCAACTGGATGCAACCTCTCTGATTGATCCATTGAACTTAACAGACACAAGCCCCCAACACGTAATTCGCGGTGGCTACTTTTGGGATGTTCCATCCTACTGTCGTTCATCAAATCGACGTACCACGCCACCCGGTGCACAGTATAACAATCAGGGATTTCGCGTTGTGTTGCCCGTAGACGCAGTCAGGCAACTATCGAGCGAAGAGGCGAATCGATAGCCTCCTCACAACAATCCCAACACATTCTCCGGCGGTCGACCGAGTATGGCATTGTCGCCCTTCACGACAATGGGGCGTTCGATGAGCTTGGGATGTTCATGCAGCAGCTGAATGGCTTCCTTCTTCGTCAGTTCCTTCTTGGCCAGTCCCAGCTCTTTGTAGACGTCTTCGCCTTTTCTCATCAGCTCTTTGGGGGCCATTCCCAGTTTCTTGAGAAGCCCTTCGAGTTCACGTGTCGATGGCGGCCTGTCCAGGTACAGAATCACTTCCGGTTGGATGCCGGAGTCTTCAATCAGCTTCAGAGTCTGTCGACTCTTTGAACAACGGGGATTGTGATAAATGCGAACGCTCATGGTGTGTGTGACTCTCAATGAAATCCAGACTTGCTCTGTAACCACAGACAGGAATGTCGGCGTCACCGGTTCGTCCTAAGGATATGTAAATGTCTCGTCATCTCCAGTCAGATTCTTGTTGGTTGGGGGTTAGCGTTGGTGGGATGCCAATTCCAAGGAGTTTGTCCCCCCTCACCCCGGCCCTCTCCCCCACAATGAACGTCACGAGGTATTGCATTGTCCATCGTGGGGGAGAGGGGGAGTTGAGGCGCGACCGCGACTTAACGGATGCACCCAAGTACACTCCGGTTTGACGCGGTCACTTGTCCAACTCGTTTCGGAAGGCCATGATGGGCGGTCTTACTGTCGCTCATCCTGCAGGGACCTTCACCACATGCAAACGCCCTTTGTTCATCTGACTCGATTTACTTACGCCACCTTGCTTCTCAATGCATTCGCGCTGCTGGCATTGTTTCCCGGCCAAGGGCAAATTGCTCAGGCGCAGGAGAATCCCGACCGCGTTGTGCAGGAAGGTGTTCCTAAGGGGAAAGTGACTTCCGGTGAGTTTACTGAGAGCGAAATCTTCTCCGGGACCACGCGGCAGTACAGCGTTTACGTCCCGGCTCAATACAAAGCGGACAAGCCCGCCAACCTCATGGTCTTTATGGATGGTGGCGGCTACGCGAATCCGAAAGGTGGCTTCCGGGTGCCAGTGGTCTTTGACAACCTGATTCATCAGGGCGCCATGCCGGTCACCATCGCCGTGTTTGTGAATCCCGGAACCATTAAGGCCACGCAAGAGGGGGCGCAGGATCGCAGCAATCGCTCATTTGAATACGACTCCATGGGCGACCGCTACTCGAAGTTCCTCATTGATGAATTCCTCCCTATTGTCTTGAAGGGACTCAACGTCTCTGACAATCCGGCGAATCGCGGGGTGTGCGGGATTTCCTCCAGCGGGATTTGTGCATTCACCGTCGCCTGGGAACGGCCCGATCAATTCGGCAAGGTGCTGAGTCACATCGGCAGCTTCACGAATATTCGCGGCGGCTGGGCGTATCCGGGACTGGTTCGCAAGTCGAGCAAGGAACCGAAGAACATCAAGGTTTATCTGCAAGATGGTGTGGACGACCTCAACAATTTGCACGGCAACTGGCCACTCGGAAATCGCGACCTCGCAGCCGCTTTGCAGTTCGCGGGATACAAGTACAAGCTGGTCATGACCGAAGGCGGGCACAGCGGCAAATGGGGCGGTGAAGAACTCCCCAATGCCCTCCGCTGGCTATGGGATGACAACGCCGAGTCGACCAACATTCCCATTGTGAATACGAAGCCCAAATGGGAACCGCATCCCGACGCCGTCCCCCGTGACGACGTGCCGCATGGAAAAATCATCCAAATGCCGCAGTGGGAATCCAAGATTTTCGAGGGAACCATCCGCGACTGGTCTGTCTATGTTCCCGCCCAGTACAAAGAATCTGAGCCTGCAGCCCTCATGGTCTTTCAGGACGGCGAACGGATGCGCGACGTCAATGGCCGTTGGCGCATTCCGGTGGTGTTCGACAATCTCATTGCCCGTGGCGACATGCCACCCACCATTGCAGTGTTCATCAACCCTGGGCAGGACAAAACCAAGCCGAGTCAGAACGGCAAGTACTCCAATCGTGGCTATGAGTACGACGGCCTCGGCGACCGCTACGCTCGGTTCCTGCTCGAAGAAATCCTGCCGGAAGTTGAGAAGCAGTACAACATCTCGCACGATCCCGAAATGCGGGCGATTGGCGGTTCTTCTTCTGGTGCGATTTGCGCATTCACTGTCGCCTGGGAACGCACAAACGAATTCCGCAAGGTGTACTCCAGCGTCGGTAGTTTCACAAACTTGCGCGGTGGAAACATTTATCCTTCGCTGATTCGCAAGACAGAGCCAAAGCCAATCAGAATGTATATGGCCGACACGAGTGGCGACGTCGACAACGCGTTCGGTAGCTGGCCGTGGGCGAACCAACTTACGCATTCGGCGCTCACCTACATGGGATACGACGTGCATTTCGACTGGGCAGAAGGCTACGCCCACAACTCCGACTTTGGCAGTTCGAAGTTCCCTGACGCCATGAAGTGGCTATGGCGAAAGGAAGCTCACACACCGCAGTACAACACCAGTGGCGATTTGGGAGGGGATTTGACACTCCTCAACCTCCTGGTTCCCGGTGAGTCATGGGAACTAGTGGCTGATGACCTCGGATTCGCAGATGCACTTTGCGCCGACAAAGATGGCAACCTCTACTTCTGCGACATGCGTGCTCCGGCTGTCTACCGACTCGATGCAGCAACGGGGAAACGCACGTTCATCGCGGAAGAATCTGTCAGTGGTCTCGAATTCAGTCCCGATGGAAAACTGCTCTACGCCTGCCAGGGTTCGAAGAGCCGCGTGATTTCCATCGACGTCGCCAACGGTGAAGTGAAAACCATTGCCGAGGGTGTGAAACCAAACGACCTCGCCGTCACTCGCGACGGATTCATTCTGTTCACGCAAACCGGAACTCAGGAAGTCGTCCGGATTAATCCTAAGACCGGCGAAGTGACAACGGTCGATACAGGCATCGCCAAGCCAAACGGAATTGCCCTCTCGAACGACGGAGGCACCCTTGCCGTCTCCGAGTACGGCGGCCAATTCACCTGGATGTTCCGTGTGAATGCGGAAGGTGTGCTCGACGCGAAAATGCCAAATATGTCGCTGCGGTTGCCCATCGATCCGAACGGCCAATTCAATTTCAATGAACCACCGCCGTATGTGTCGGTGGCCAAAGGTGACGGCATGGCGGTTGATCGTAAGGGACGATACTACGTGACGAGTGCCCTCGGCGTGCAGGTCTTCGATCCCACGGGACGCCCCTGCGGTGTTCTGCCGCAGCCAAATCCCGAAAAGCCGCTCACAACCTGCATGCTGGCCGGTCCCAACCACAGCACGCTCTACATCGCACAAGGTTCGGAAATCTACCGCCGCAAGCTGACGGTTGAGTAGTCGGCAGCGGTACGTTTTCGTCCGGTTGAAGTTCGGGGCGAATCGCCGTAAGCTGAGCGGCTAAGGAAACTTGTTACTAAAGCCTGCTTCGAATCCGGGTGGCACAGACATTCTTGTCTGTGCTCAGCTCGTGAGGACATTGTCAGTCCGGTTCTAACGCAGCGTTCACATGTCACGGGGCGATTTGTTCGTCCAGTATTCATTTCGATTGGAGTAGAAAGTCATGGATCATATTAACGGAGACTTGGGCCGGAAGTTGCGAATGGGCCTAACGGGGGGCGGCGAAGGGGCGTTTATTGGTCGCGTGCACAACCATGCCGCTGTCATCGACAACCGGGCCGAACTCATTGCCGGTGCCCTGTCGTCGAACCCCGAAAAGTGCAAAGCCTCGGCACCGTTCTACGACATCAAGCCAGAGCGCGCTTATGGCTCGTTCCAGGAAATGATGGACACCGAAGCGGGCCTGCCAGAGGGTGAACGCATCGACTTCGTGTCCGTCGCCACTCCCAATCACACCCACTTCCCCATCGCCAAGGCAGCCGTCGAGAAGGGATTCAACGTCATTTGCGACAAGCCGATGACATTCAACCTCGAAGAAGCCGAAGAACTGCTGAAACTGGTCGAGGCAAGTGGCGTGGTCTTCGCTGTGTCGCACAACTACACCGGCAATCCAATGGTGCGTCAGGCGCGCGAAATGATTCTCGCTGGCGAACTCGGGGAAATTCAGGCCATTCGCTCGAACTACATTCAGGGATGGTTGCGGACCCGTCTGGAAGAAACCGGCCAGAAGCAGTCAGCGTGGCGGACCGACCCGTCCAAGAGCGGTGCCGCCGGTGCGTTCGGTGACATTGGAACCCACGCCTACAACCTCGCCCGTTACATGACCGGCCTGCTGCCGGACAAAGTGTCGTGCCACCTCAAGGCGTTCGAGCCTGGACGTAAGCTGGACGACTATGGCCACGCTGTCATCCAAATGGAAAACGGTGCTCTGTGCACCGTCACCGCCAGCCAGATTTCACACGGTCGCGAAAACGACCTGTTCATCGAAATCGACGGCACGAAGGGTGCTCTGCAGTGGCGTCAGGAAGATCCCAACTACATGACCTTCCGCGTCAACGGCAAGCCACACCAAATCTACTTCCGTGGTGCAGGATTCAACGGCGAAATGGCCGCCGCAGCCACCCGCATTCCCGCCGGTCACCCGGAAGGCTACCTCGAAGCGTTCGGTAACGTGTACCGCAACGCCTTCGACGCCATGATCCTCCGCGCCACCGGCAAAGACTTCGAAAAGCGCGACACCGTCTACCCGAACATCTACGACGGCGTCGAAGGGATGTACTTCATCCAACAATGCGTCGCCAGCAGCGCCGAAGGCGGAGCGTGGTTGAATTTGAAGCATGAGGCTGCTCGACGTTAATACGAGCCTTTTACATTTTGCTCTTCCAGGTTCCCAAGCTCCTTAGGCTTGGGAACCTTTTTTCGTAAAACTCGGTTGACCAGACGAGACGAGATCAGCCTGGTGTTTCGATGGCACGGAGCAATTTACTAGAACGTGGTAGATGACAAACGTGTTCCGAAAGGAATGCACGAAGAAAGCCAAATTCGACACAGTGAGTCGTGATGAATTCAGTTCCGCACAAGGTTTTTCTGTTCCTGGGGGCAATTCTCGCCTCAGTCATCTTGTCATGTGCCGGATGTGTTCTCTACCTCGAACAGTACACGATGCCCCCTTCAAAGATGCGACGTATCGATTACGGAATGTCAAAGGGGGAGATCCGCGAGGCTCTTGGAGATCCTTATCGAATTGATTCAGACGGAAACTGGATTTACCGAGCAATCAATTTTTCGGAAGGCCAAGTGCTAATTGAATTCGATGAAAATGGATTGGTGGATTACGTCGGAATCGAATGAGCTTCCAAGTGGCCACGATCTCTTGTGAGCCAAGAATTGAAGTTCCCGATGGATAGAGGGGAACTGCACCCGGCAACTGCAGAAGTCCAAGGCCAGACTGGACGAATTCCCTTCAACCGAAGAAACTTATGGTGACGAACATGAGTTTTGAGGTTGCCATGAGTTTCACTCCCGAAGAGCTTTCACATATCTCCACAATGCACGCACGCCGCAGTTTCTTGCAGCAGACGGGAATTGGTCTGGGACGAGTTGCCCTCGCCACATTGCTGGGGGCGGCGGGAAGCAGCGTTGGCAGAGCACACGCTGCGGAAGCCATTACGGAACCGAATGCTGTTCGCCCGAGCCATTTTCCCGGCAAGGCGAAGGCTGTCATTCATTTGTTCATGGCCGGGGCACCGAGCCAGTTTGAACTCTTCGAAAACAAGCCGCTGCTGAAAGAACTGGAAGGGCAACCGCTACCCCCCTCGATTATTGGGGATCAGCGGTATGCGTTCATTCGGCCCGATGCCGCCGTGCTCGGCGGACGGTTCAAGTTCGCAAAGCATGGCCAGTCGGGGGCGGAACTCTCGGAGACGCTCCCCAATCTGGGACGCATTGCTGATGAAGTCTGCATTCTGAAAGCAGTGCATACCGATCAGTTCAATCACGCACCGGCTCAAATCTTTTTCAACACCGGATTCTCCCAGCCCGGTCGTCCCAGCATGGGCTCCTGGGTGACGTATGGACTCGGTGCGGAGACCGACAATTTGCCCGCGTTTGTCGTGATGAGTACGGGAGCCGGGTTGAGCGGTGGGGCGACTCTGTGGTCGAGCGGACTTCTTCCCACGCAGTTCACCGGTGTGCAGTTTCGCAGCCAGGGAGATCCCATTCTCAATGTCAACAATCCTGCGGGGATTGATGACGCGTTGCAGGCCGACACATATGACCTGCTTGCAAAGTTGAACCAGAAACGGCTGGCTGTCGTGGGCGATCCCGAAATCGCAACGCGCATGGCCGCTTTCGAAATGGCCGCGCGATTGCAGGTGTCGGCGCCCGAACTCATGGACTTCAGTGACGAAACGCAGGAAACGCTTGACCTCTATGGCTGCAAGCCGGAGGAACCTTCATTTGCCCGCGCATGTTTACTGGCCCGCCGGATGGTGGAGCGCGGTGTGAGGTTCATTAACCTGTATCACGCCGGATGGGATGCGCACTCGAACGTTGAAGGGAACGTTCGTAACAACTGCAAAACGACCGACCAGGCCAGTGCGGCACTCGTCCTCGACCTTAAACGTCGGGGCCTGCTCGATGAAACTCTCGTCATTTGGGGCGGTGAGTTTGGTCGCACGCCGATGGTGGAATCAAACGCCGCATTGGGACGCAGCCTGGGACGAGACCATCATCCACAGAGCTTTTCAATGTGGATGGCAGGCGGCGGGATTAAGCCTGGGATGACTTATGGTCGCAATGACGACTTTGGATTTCATCCTACGGAGAATGACGTCCATGTGCAGGACCTGCAGGCTACGATTCTGCATACGCTTGGCCTCAACCACGAACGCCTCTCAATTCGTCGCCAGGGCCTCGATTTTCGCCTTACTGGGGTGGAGCCAAGGCGCGTGGTGCAGGAGATTTTGAGCTAGGGCAACTTCCATTCGGCAGTTAAATCTGCAAGAAGAGTTGGCCGTACCGTTCAAGTTACGTTGGCTTCATGACAGATGTGTCGCCGCGTAAGCGTTGTGCAAGACGTCGGACGGGCGTGGGGATGAGTAGTCGCAGGGCAGCGCCGAATGTGTCTTTGTTGACCAGTCGGTAGTGGAAGGTCGCTTCGAGGAATAATTGCCACGCAGTTCGGGGATGGCGGCCCGCGTACTCATAAGCAATGGAAATTGCCTCTTCTGCGTACTGACGTCTCAAAATCGCGCCCATTCGCTCGACGAGTTCTGGATCTCGTTGCCAAATCATTCGCTTCACCATCAGGAATTCGAGCGCGTTTGATAGTCGGTGGCGCTGGGCGGTCATTTGTGTTTCCGACAGGCGGTAGTCGATGAGAGGAGCGTCGACGTAACCAAATTCGGTAACTTGCGCCATCCTTGCAAGCCATTCCCAGTCACAGGTGTTGCGAGCTGCAGGATTGAACCCACCGCACTGTGAGAGCAGCGAGGCTCGAAACATGACGGTCGGCGGATGCACGAAATTCGCCTGCGCGATGACGTCGTATACCTTTCCTTTCCAAATGCGGATTTGGTTATGGCTTTCCAGACTGGAGGCTTCGAGAACGTCGCTGTCGAGATAGAGACCTGTCACTCCGTCGGCGGACGACTTGCACAACGGATAGTACGTGTTGATGTACGATTCAGAAACGAAGCCGGCGCTGTTGAACGCTCGGAAGTCGGAACTGCACAGGCCAACCTCTGGAAACTGACGCAGCATTTGGACCTGGACGGCGATACGCTCGGGCATCCAAATGTCGTCATGGTCCATTAAGACAATAAACTCGCCGCTCGCGTGCTTCAGTCCCGTGTTTCGGGCGCCAGGCAATCCCTTGTTCGATTGATGGACAATTTGAATTCGCTCTCCGAATGATTGCAGCACCTCGAGTGTGCCATCGGTCGAGCCATCATCGACGGCAATTAATTCAATGGGGGCATACGACTGAGCCAACACGCTTTCGATGGCCTGCTGCAAGTCGGCCTCGCCGTTGTGAACTGCCAGTACAACGCTGACGAGCCCCGGTACGAACGTGTCGGAAGATGAGGATTGGACGTAAACAGGAGCCAACGGAGTTCGCCGCAAGGAATATTACAGAATTCATCTCTGCCCGGGATGCGGTAACCCGTCGATACCCGAAACAGTGCGATTCAAGTATGAAGCCCGACGTGGACCGTCGTCCATCAGAATTTCCCGAGGTATACGCGGATTCTCGGTCAAGTCTCTGTCGATCAAGCAGGAAGCTGTCACGAAGGAAGCTGACCAATCGGGGAGGGGATATTCAGCCCGCAATTTCTGGCCAGGCCAACGTGGACCAACTCAATTGAGTTGCCCGGAGCGAAGTTGTCCGCCGCTCCAGCCGGTCCAAGGTCCGTAACCATCGGCGATGAATTTGTTGGAGGCTGATCCCAGCATGACGAACCAGAAATTGGAACCGCTGCGGATGGTGGCCATGTCGGCGAAGCCGTCGCCGTTAAAATCGCCGACCGCCGAGGTAATGGTGTTCGCGGCACCGGAACTTCCCCAGTGCTGGGCATGCATGCGGCCGGTGGTTGTCGCAAGGGAACGGTTCCCCCACCAGACATTGCCAGCCGTGCGGCCCATCATGTCGTCGTAGCCGTCGCCATTGAAATCGCCAATGAAGAACTCCACGAAGGCCGTGGGGTCCCAGCGGTTGGCGTAGTGAACCGTAAATTTCCCGTCAGGATTCTGGCGACCGTCGGCGAGGAACCAGTTCCCCAGATAATCTTGAATGAGGATGTCATCGACGTGGTCGCCATTGAAATCGCCTTTCATGGCGTTGCGCCAGTTTCGCTCGGCTTGGCTGGATATCTTTCCATAGTGGTCGAGTTGAAGCGTTGATCCATTCGACTCGTGCACCCACCAGTTCCCGGTGTCGTGCAGATTCGCAATGTCGGCGAAACCATCGCCATTGAAGTCGCCAACCACATGTGCGACATATCCGCTGCCGAGAGTCCCCCACTGGCTGAATGCGAAAGAACTGCCGCTGGAAATCCCCACGAACCATTGGTTGCTGGTATTCAGGCCAACCACATCCATCTTTCCATCGCCATTGAAATCGGCGATGTTGACCTGCGTCCAGCCTGCAGCGGCTTCGCTGGCCCACGTTCCCCATACCGAAGTGCTGACGCCGCCACTTCCGTTGGAAATCCCCACATACCACTGGCCGCTGTTGGTCCATCCCGCGATGTCGGTGAGACCATCACCATTGAAATCGCCGGTGTACGTTTCGAAACCGACCGATGTACTCCATGTGGAGGCCACAGAATTCGTAAACGTGTCTCCGTCGGAAATGCCAATGCGCCATTGTCCGGTGACCGGGTCGAAGGAAATGACGTCATCCAGCGGTGCATTAACTTCGAGGGTGTAGGGCCCGACTGAGGCGTCACCGAGACCCCGAATCAGCAAATAGTATGTCTCACTGGTCGGTGCCACGAACGACAACTCCGATCCCAGTCCAAGTCCGGGAGCATCGTCGGACATGTCAATGAACGTGCTGCCATCCGGTTCGTATAATTCGATGACGCTGTCGAGACCGTCCTGGACGCGCACAGTCATGACGTATGTGACCCCCGCAATCATCGGAATGGAAAACCAGTCCTGATCGCCATAATACTGTAGTCCTCCGGTGAGATTCCTGGTGGCTACGGGGAACGCATTCGCAAAATCATCACCATAGTCGTCGGCAATGCCTTCGACTGCTCCAATGTCGACGAATGGATACAAATCTCCAATTTCGAAGCGACCGAATCCCCGCTGATCCGTCGTCAATGGCGTACTGGTTGTCTCGCCGTCAACTGTCGCGCGGCTGTCGTCACCAGCGTCAATGGCGGGACTGCCAAAGACGAGGGAGTGTGTTGGCGTTTGTCCGCCGTTGTTTTCTAGAACCGTGTCGAGAATGGTATTGATGTCACGCACACCGGCACCGCTGACACCAACAATGTTCATGTTCGTGCCATCCGTCAGTCCGCCAGCGGAACCGGCATCGCCAATAATGTTTGCGGTACTGCCCGTGTCCACCGTTGCAGAAATGTCATTGGCAACGGTACCTGAGCCGATGAAGTTTCCAGCGACGATTGTGTTATACAGGGTGCCTCCGCCATGAATTCCTCCGCCTGAATTACTGCCGCCACTGTCTTCGGAGTCGGAACGATTGCCCGTAATCGTGCTGTTGACAATCGTCACTGGACCACCAACCTGCACAAAAATTCCTCCTCCCCAAATCGCTGCCGAATTCCCGGAGATCGTTGAATTGACAATGGTCGTTGTTCCGGCTGACCTGATGCCGCCACCGCTGCCAAATGTCGAGTTGCCATCAATCGTGCTGCGATTAATGTTCAGCGTACCGCCGTTGTTGAAGATTCCTCCGCTGTCGTTGGAAGCCGCGTTCCCGGTAATTCGCACTTCATTCAGCGTGAGCGTACCCTCATCTTGCCAGATTGCGCCGGCAGTTGACTGGGCGCCTCCCGTCATCGTCAGGCCACTGATTGTGGTCTCCAAGGTGCCGTTCGTCTGCAGCAATCCGTTGGCGTAGAAGATTCGTGAGTTACTGTTGGCATCAAGAGTGAGGAGCGAAGTACCCGGCCCAATGAGATTTAAGTCATCCGTGATGTTCAGTTGCCCGTCAAGGACAATGGTTGCCGGTCCAACCAGAAACAGGTCGGGGTGAAACGTAATGGTATCGAGTGCCCCGCTACCACTACCGGCTGACGCATCACCGAACGCTGAGTTGCTGTTCGCTGCCTGGATTGCCTCTCGCAGGCTGATGAAGCCATCGCTGCTGACATCGTCGACGAGCGTATTCACGACGTACGCGGTCAGCAACGTACGATCTTCCAGCGCTTCCGTGGCGTATCTCGACGATTTCTCCCTTCTCAAACGAGCATTCTGGCCAACCAATCGGACCAGTCGGGCAGGAATCGAACTGAACAGAGAGAGCCATCGATTGCGAAATGACATTGTGCAAGTTTTCCTTAAGCCCGAGCTTTCGCCGTACGGTGAAACATCCTGTTTCAAAGGGGGAATATGCGTCGGCGAAGTGATTCTCAACTGAGATTAATGGACACCAAGTGTGCCGACAACAGGAATGTCGACCTGTGGCGTGGTGAAACACTTGGTTTTTCACATTCACGTTGCACGCTGGAATCGTGAACACACGCACCGACTGTACAACCCGCAAGGTCAGCCGCAATTTCCACACGATTCGGAACGCTTAGCGCCGTCGCCACGAGTGACGTGCGTCCTTTTCTGTCCTTGGACGATTCGATACCCTCGTGTCTCGAAACCTTTTTGAGTGACGACAAAGGAACACTGGAATGCATTTCAATTTACGTGCTGTGCTGACAACGCTTACGGCAATTTCTCTCGCCGCAGGTGTCGGCTCGATGCTTCAGGCCGCCGAGATTGCCAAACAAGGCGAACTGGCTCCAATTCAACAAATTGAAGGAGCAAAACCTCGTAACGTCGTGTTCATTCTAACCGACGACCACCGCTACGATGCTATGGGTTTCACGGGGCATCCGTTTCTGGAAACGCCGCACCTCGATTCATTGGCGTCGAATGGAGTGCATCTGAAGAACGCGTTTGTGACGACATCACTCTGCTCGCCGAGTCGGGCCTCTATCCTGACGGCGCTCTACACGCACAGGCATCGGGTCATCGACAACAATCGTCTCGTTCCGGACGGCACCATTTTCTTTCCGCGATATCTGCAGAAAGTAGGGTACGAAACGGCTTTCATTGGAAAATGGCACATGGGCGGCGCTAGCGACGAACCACGCGAAGGGTTTAATCACTGGGTCAGCTTTCGCGGCCAGGGGAATTACCTGTCGCCCGGTCCCAAGTACACTTTGAATGTTGATGGCAAACGCGTTCCGCAGCGGGGGTACATCACTGATGAACTCACCGACTATGCCGTTGACTGGCTCAAAGAGCGGAACGAAGACAAGCCATTCTTCCTCTACCTTTCGCACAAGGCGGTCCACGCCAACTTCACTCCCGCAGAACGGCATGCTGGTCGTTACGCCGACGTTAAGTTGAGCCTGCCCCGTGGCGAAGAAGTCACAGCAGAAAATAATGCTCCCCGCTGGGTACGGGATCAGAAGAACAGTTGGCACGGCATTGATTTTTCTTACCACAGCGACGCAGGTCTCGACTATCTTTATCGTCGCTACTGTGAATCGATCCTGGCTGTTGATGACTCCGTCGGACGTGTGCTGCAGCAACTGAAGGACATGGGGATTCACGACGAAACACTTGTCATCTACATGGGCGACAATGGCTTCATGTGGGGTGAGCATGGTCTCATCGATAAGCGGGTTGCCTACGAGGAATCGATGCGTGTCCCGATGATGATGCAGTGTCCTGCCCTCTACAAAGGCGGCAAGGTTGTTGAAAGCGTTGTGGGGAACATCGACATTGGTCCCACCGTCATGCACGCTGCGGGAATTCAAACGCCTGACTACATGGACGGCCAGAGCTTCCTCGACCTGCCAAACAACCCGGACATGCCGTGGCGGGACAAGTTTCTTTACATCTACTACTGGGAAAAGAACTTCCCCCAGACTCCGACGCAGTTCGCCCTGAGAGGTGACCGTTACAAGTACATTACGTACTACGGATTGTGGGACACCGACGAACTCTACGACTTGCAGTCCGATCCCGGCGAGACCCGTAATCTCATCCACAATCCGGACTATCAGAAACTCGCCAAGGAAATGGAAAACCAGCTTTACGAAATGCTGGGCCAGGCGGGCGGAATGGACATCCCGATGAATCAGCCGAGTGGTGGATCGCAAAACAAACGCTGGCGAGAACGTGGTGGCGATCAAGCTGCCGATTTCCCCAAGGCGTTCACCGTGGACGAACCGCTCAATCGCAACGCGCAATAGCGGTACAATCGTCAAAATGGTTCGCGATCGGCACGGTTTCGCCGACCGGTTACACCTCACCCCGCATGCCGTATTCGGTGTGCGGGGTGTTGTCTTTTTTCAACATCAGCGCGTGGGCGTGATAGGTTTGGAGAGTACCGCTCTTGGAGGAATGGTACGTTTCCCCGAATGGCGTCACTCCCGTGCTCGACACACAACGACTCAAGACCGATTTGCTCGCGCTGGCATTGCTGGCGGTCGTTGTCTTTACGGCTTTGGCTCTCTGCAGTTACAACCCTGCGGACCCGCCCTCCACGCTGGTCTTTCCGCCGGAAGCTCAGGCCACGAACCTCTGTGGGCCGGTGGGATCGTTCATAGCGCATGTGCTGCTTAACGGTTTTGGACTGGGTGCCTACTTTCTGCTGGGTGCGCTGATTCTCGCAGATTTAGCGTTCTTCTCACGCAAGCCCATCAAGGACCCCTTTGTTCGTCTGGGGGGCATTGGTGTGCTGCTCGTCGGTATTTGCCTCATTCTGCAAATCATTGTGCCGCACATTGGCCCGGCTCCCGTTGTTGGTAGCGGCGGTTACGTCGGCGCACTCGGGAAGGGACTGCTGACCGACAAATTCTCGACGGGCGGCTCGGTCATCATTGTGTCGACCCTGCTCTGCACTGGAATACTTCTGACCACCGAAGGATTCTTTTTCCGCCTCGCATTTCAGACCGTCGCCCTGCCTGTCCGCATGATGCTGTGGCCGCTGTACGGCAAAAAGACTGCACAGATTGTGAATAACGAGTCCATTTCGTCGACGCCTGTTGCCAAGGCGGAAATCGAAAAACCAAAACCGCCTCCCGTGGAAGTGGCACCTGTCGAACCGAAAGGAGATTTGCGGGTGAATCCTCCGGTTGTCATCCGGCCTCCGGTCACCGTGAATAAGAACTGGTTCGGGTTCGGAGAAGTTGCGACGGCACCGCGCGTGGGACTGCCTCCCGTTGAACTGCTCGAAGAAGCGGAAGAGTTTCCGTTTGAACTGCTGGCGCTCAAGGCGCAGCACTCCGCCAGTATTCTGGAACGGACGTTCGAAGAGTTTGGACTGAACGTCAAAGTCACCGAAGTCGATACCGGTCCGGTCGTCACACAGTTTGAACTCGACCTCGAACCGGGACTGCGCGTTTCGAAGGTCATCAACCTTCAGGACGATTTGGCCATCGCACTGCGTGTTGCCGCCGTGCGTGTGGTCTCGCCCATTCCAGGTAAGAATACCGTCGGTGTGGAAGTTCCCAACGACAAACGCGTGACGGTTCGCTTGCGTGAACTGCTCGAAGCGACTCAGGAACAGGCAGCCAAGTCGGCCATTCCGATGTTCCTGGGTAAGGACGTCAGCGGGCATCCGTTGGTTGTTGACATGGCCAAAATGCCGCACTTGCTCATTGCCGGTCGGACCGGCACGGGTAAGAGCGTCTGCCTGAACTCGCTCATTATCTCGATGCTCATGACGCGGTCGCCTGAAGACCTGCGTATGCTCATGATCGACCCCAAAATGGTCGAGCTCAGCCCCTACACGCGTATTCCGCACCTCATGCATCCGGTCATTACGGACATGAAGAAGGCGGAGGCGGTGCTGGCGTGGGCCGTGGAGAAAATGGAAGAGCGTTACGACCTGCTCGCACGAGTCGGCGTACGCCATCTCGACAGTTACAACAAACTGGGACGCGATGGTGTCCTCGAACGTCTGGGACTTGATCCTGACGACGACGAAGCCGCCGCGATTCCGGAACGGATGCCCTACATTGTCATTGTCGCCGACGAAATGGCCGACATGATGATGACCTCCGGCAAGGACGTGGAAGGACACATTATTCGACTCGCACAGAAGTCTCGTGCTGTGGGGATTCATCTCATCCTGGCCACTCAGAAGCCGACTGTCGACGTCATTACCGGCCTCATCAAGTCGAATTTGCCGGCCCGCATTTCGTTCCAGGTCTCCAGCCGCACGGACAGCCGTGTCGTGCTCGACGAGTCCGGGGCCGAGCGGCTACTGGGGAATGGTGACATGCTGTACCTCGCACCGGGAACGAGCACCGTCACCCGCGCTCAAGGTGCGTTCATCAGTGATGAAGAAGTGAATGAGGTCATCAGCTTCTTCAAGGACTGCGAACCGCAATACAGCGAAGAAATCGAGAAGGCGACGGCTGCTGCAGCAAACGCTTCCAGTGGTGGCAGCACCGGCGGCGAAGGCAGCCGCGAACGCGACGCACTCTACGGCCAGGCCGTGGACATTGTACTCCGCGAGGGACGCGGCAGTGTGTCGCTGCTGCAACGCGCACTCGGAGTCGGCTACGGCCGCGCCGCCCGCATGGTCGACCACATGGCCGAAGATGGAATCGTCGGCGACTACAACGGCTCGAAATCCCGCGATGTCGTCTGCAGCTTCGAAGAATGGGAAGACATGCGCGAACGCATGGGGTATGAAGCGGTCTACAATTAGGCGACGGGAAAGACAGCTTCGTGTAACAGGCGATTGCTCAGGGACTTCCGCTGGGACGCGATTCACGCGCATCTGGCTTTCCCTGTTGAGAGACCCGACACCGCATTCCAACTGCGTCCCATCGCCGACTTGGTCGAACGATGATTTAGTCGGAACAATTCCACACCGTAACCAACGCTCTGGATGCGAGTTGCGAGTCTGACGTAAACAGTGGAAAGAGCGGGGTCGGTGAAGTCATGCGTCAACGAAATGTTGAGTTGCGAGGCATCTGCGGGTATGCTGACAGTTGTGTTACACAGAAAGTGAATCCCCGTTGGACAGTAGAGATTTCTGTCTAACGATTAGTTATCCTGATAAATGGGAAAGAAAGCGAAATCACCACCGATGGATGGTTCCCGTATTCGCTCTTACCTGACAGGTGATGTGGCGGCGTTGCTGGCGACCTATAAGCACTTCGAGACTCTAGTTCCTCACGACAAGCATGCTGGATCAGCCCACACAGGCGAGGATGGCCGCTACGTTGAGGCATTGATCCGGGGCTACCTGAGGAAATACCTTCCACAGCACCTTGAGGTTTGCACGGGTTTCATTCTTCGGACGGCAGTAAAAACTGGCGAGAACGGTCGAGAGCGCAGAGGTGATAAAGATGCTCAGTCAACGCAACTTGACATAATTGTCTATGATTCCGCGAATTACCCAGTCTTTCAGCGGCTGGGTGACGATGTGATTGTTCCTCCTGAGGGAGTAGTCGCAATTTGCTCTGTAAAGAAGCATTTGAGGGTAGGAAACATAAAAGCGGAGACCAAGAATCTTCGGCGAGCATCGGAGCTTTGCCGATGTCTCACCCAGGACGGCGCACCGAGGCGCGGACCATTTTTGTCGCTAATGTCTATGGGTATCGCCAAGGACTGGTCTCCCCAGCCCAGTGAGGCGACCCTTTGGGAGGAGATCAAAGACGGTATCGACCAGAGCCCATCACCAAAGTTTGACGATCTGATTGGGTACATTGGGATATTGGGGACATCGAGTGTTTTCAAGGCTCGCCCCAAGAATGGCACCCCGAATGAAGCGCGATTCGTTTGGCATGATCACCAGAATAACCAGGTGCATCTGGGGCTTCAGTTCATGCTGACTGGGATTCTTAGTGTTTATTACGATGAGTCTCGCCACTCTGCGCGTAGGCCCGGCTTCACCGGATTTGAGTCCGGCCGACCTCATGAAAAAGAGCTGGGAACGATCAGTGTGGACGGGATGCGTTGAAAACAACAAAGGATAAGAAGGCGGTGGACTCAACGCGCTACCTCGGCGGGTGGCACTGCTGAATTGTGAAGCTGTGGGGTGCCACTGCTGGCTTGCCCAGCAGTGTGATGGCACGTGCTCGCGACCACTCGCGAAGGGTCTGGCACCACCTCCTTCCAAAGCTCCGCTTGGGACTGCGCTGCGTCCATCGGCGACGAGCAGCTGGGATCAAATTGCCGGGTGCCCCGACTTCAACTCCCGATGAATCATCTTGGATTCATCTGTGATTTCCCCCAATGCCATAAACTCCTCCGCGATCCCCGCGGCTCCGCGTGAATGTGCTGCGGACGACTGTGCGAAAACACCCAACAAGCCTCACGCGGAGGCGCGGGGACACGGAGACAATTTGACGTCTGTTATTCGCCCGCCACAGCGATTTCGTACGAGTCCAGTCGCCCCTATGCCGGAACATGAGCGACTTGGAACCACTCCACATCGTGACCAACGCCCCTGATGCGAGTTGCAACTTGGACGTCGGCAGTTGCAGGAGCGTGTCAGGTGAAGTCATGCGTCAATGAATTATTGAGTTGCGAGGCAACCGCGGGTATGCTGACGGATGTGCTACACAGCTAGTCAGTTCCCGTTACACAGAAGAGTTTTCTGTCTAACGATTAATTACCCGACTGAATCGCATCCATGATCTCTTTCGACATCGAACCGAGGGTTCGCGCTGGCAAACTTCTTCTTGGTGTTGACCGAGCGACAGCACGATCCGTCATGGCTTCCCTAGAATTCACGATGTCACACTCTCGCGACAACATGGACTACTACGACGAGAACTCAATTCAGCTTGACTTCTTGGATGACGATCTTCTGCACTTCATTGGATTCGCGTACTCACCAAACTTTGCCGTCGTATACAAAGGAATTGACCCTTTCAACTCCGATGCGAGTGACCTGGTCAATGCCATCAACGCAAACGAGACGGAGGCAATACCATTCAGTGACTACGATCCCCTATTTCGTACGCAGATCATTGCATTGTGGGATGCACAAGAACAATACGACTACAAAGGCGGTCACCAACGCTCCGTCTTCGCAACCTTTTCGATTGGTGATGAACGCTACCTCAAAGCAATGCTCGCGATAACCAACGGCGGACAACAATGAAATGAACACGGAGCCGCCGACAGCGAGTCACTGTAGGTCAGGCTGTGCCTGACATCGGCTGGTGTTCGACGTATGCGTCAGGCTCAGCCTGACCTACCAGATCTTGGCTTCATCTGTGGTTTCCCCCAAAGCCAAAATCTCCTCCGCGATCACCGCGCCTCCGCGTGTGCCTATTGCCACCTCTCAGGCGATTGGTGCGAACCTACTCAACAAGACTCACACGGAGGCGCGGGGCGCGGAGAGGAATTGGTGAATTGGGTTTGGAGAACTCACCAAGGGTGAGCAGCAGTTCGCTCTGTGGGCAAACTCTTGACGATGCAAGCTCGTGGGTAATGGAGGTCGCGTCAGATTGGCAATGGCCATCCTCCGCTCTTGGTAAAGGCCGCTCGTGCCTCTAAGTGCTTCTTTGACGACATTCAGCGACATCTGTTTGGAAATCGATTCCAGCAGGTGTTACTCTCTGGATGTATCGTGCCCGACACGTGAGTTAATCTGAGGTTTTGCTGTGGCAATTTCAATCACTTGTTCCTCCTGTGGGTATTCAGCTCAAGTGAAGGATTATCTTGCGGGAAAGCGGGTTGCTTGCCGAGATTGTGGTTCTCCGATTCGGGTACCAGAGGAAGTGACGGAGAGGCACGAGGGCCGGAAGAATTCGCCGTCACGCAAGCAGAGGGCGCAACAGGAGGCGCCTGCCGGATCGTCAAAGCATATGGTGACGATTGTGGCTCTCACAGTGGGAGCGGCCGTAATCCTGGTGATCGCTGTTTTCGCAGCATTCATGGTAGGGCGTGGCAGTCGCGTTGATCAAAGCGAAGTGGCGACCACGGAACCGCTGCAGGAAGTTGAGATGGTCTCTGGTCCTGCGACTACAGACGAACCCTCCGCTACTCCGCCGACTCGTGACGCCGTAGCGGCGACCGATGTGGGGAGCACCGCAACTTCACCAGGCACAATGCCTGCAAACGAACCGGTGGTTGCCGACACCAATTCTGTCGCTGCCAATGACACGCCGAGCCCTCCAACACCCCAGCAGCAGCCAACGACGGCAGCACCAGTAGCCGAAGCGAAGAAGCCGGATTTGGTTGTGGTTGAGCGCCCCCTGTCGAAAACGGTCGATTTCGCGTCAATGCAATTGGATGAACTAGTCACCAGCATGGATTTGACTGAGGATGGGCGGTTTCTCGTCATCTCACATCAATCGGCCAATTTGGTGACGATTTACGATGTGCTTCAGCGGCAGGTGGTGCATGTCCGGACAACGACTGCTCCTCGATCGGTTCTTTGTCGAGGACCGTTTGCATTCGTCGCCAACTTTGGTGAAGGGACAATTAGTGTTTTCAACCGCGAGAAGGACTGGCAGCTGGTGAATGAGCTGCAAGTGATCAAGACGGGCATTGCACATTTATCTGCGCCAGCCGGTCCGGCCTTCGCAAATGAGATTCTCGTAACGTGCCACGGAGAAGGGGCCGATTCGTCGTACCGGAAGTCCTACATCTATCTCGTTGACGTAAAATCGGATAAGTGCCGCGAAGTTTCGCGAGCCGCGTTGGCTTCTGCGAGTTTCGATGGCAATTTGGTGATGACTCAGGGGGCGTTTAATTTGAGCCCCTCGGGGGGACTCACTGCCTACAACTACAGTGAATTCGTCAGTAATAGTGGAACAGCCCGATCGATTTTTGCCGGCGGTAATCAACAGAATCCATACGTCTATCAGTCGCACCCGGGTGGCTACTGGATTGGGGGGAACGTTGTTTTCGGAGGTGTACCGATTGCTCAGGTACCAGGCGACCTCGGTCGACTGCTCATACCGGACATGTCGCGGAAGCTTGTATACGCGGTGACTGAAGACGTAATACGGGCGCACCGCATGAATTCGTCTTTGACTGAAGTGGGAGTACGGCGGGCCAGCTATCCGGCCGCCTTCAAGGACTTCGCTCGTGTTTACGACAATGTCAATCGCCGGCGGAACTATATGCTGGACCGTCCGGTTGCGTACACACATGGAGATCGCACGTTCTTCTTTCTACTTCCGGCGAAAGGAGGTGACTTGCTGATCGCAGAAACAGCGGCATTTGAATCGAACTCCGATGACAGTGGAGAACTGGCAGACGTTCCGATGCCAGCCAAACCGAATATGCCCGCCGACCGCCCGGCGACGCCAGGTGAGCCTCAGGGTGACGCTGCTGCAGCCCTGTTGCAGGGTTTTCCACCGATGATTCCAGCCGGGCAACGATTCGAGTATCGCCTCAAGGTACCGGCCAGCACGGAGGTCGCGCTGATGTCTGATATTCGTGGCATGGTTCTTACTCGGGACGGCATTTTGCGCTGGCAGCCAAAACAAGCGGACGTTGGCATCCACGAACTAAAGCTGCGAGTGACGTCGGACGGGGCGAGCTCATTTGCACGCCCTGAATTGGAAGTTATTGATGCCGAACTCTACGCCTCGGTTGATGGTGACTTAACGAAACTGACAAAGTTTGCGAACACCCCGCTGAACGTGGACAACTTTTCGTTTTCGGAAAGTTTCGACGGAAAGCAGCGGTTGTTGCTACAGGGGGACTCATTGAAAATTCTGGCACCCGACGGAATCACCGTGGTAACCACACGGAAACTCCCGAGGCGTTATGACCTTATTGAAGAACGTGAACAGTCATTCGTGGCGGTAACGCAGAACCCCACTGCGTCCCTGGATTTACTCAACAAACAGACGCTACAAATTCGCAAGCAAATCGATCTCACAACCGCGACGGAACACTTCCTGCGCGTTACCGATTTGGCGATTCACCCAACTGCCAACATGAGTTTCGTCGCTATCAAGAATGATATTGAACTACCTCGATACACGGTACTCGCGGTGAATGAAACATCGGGACGAGTTACGGCACCAGGAATGATGGGGACCTGGGTCGAGGTTTCGCCGGATGGAGAACGAATTTACACGGGATACAAAGACATCTATCAGGTTGGGAGCAGCTTTCATGTCAATCCAGGATGGAGGATCATTCAGACTCCAAATTACGGTAACGTTGACATGTTGTTGGCTTGGAACGCGAAGGATTTTCGGCTGCAGCAAGTCGTTCGTGAAGCTGGCGGCAATGGATATGGCATTCGCCTGTCACGCGACGGGAAGCGGATTTCCTACCTTTCACACGTGGGATTCCCCCTTCACTCCGGAAATCTCGTCGGAGTTGCGGCTACCGATTTTGATGCCCCTGCGACAGGCTATAAAACCTCCGGACGCGGCACCACGACCGAGTTGGCCTATCATCCCACGTTGCCACTGGTAGCCGTTCCCGGCAGTGGTTCGGCGTTGATATTCCACCGAGAAACGGGAGAACCGCTCAATAATCGGCTCTTGCTGACTGCCCGGGGACTGGGTGAGACGAAGGTTCAGCGGCTAATGTTCTCGCCGGACGGACAAAATCTCGTCTTCGTTTGTGAGGGAGGAGAGACGGGTCGCTATTTGCGGTCGGTTCGCCTCAAGCTCGGTGACTAGGACAAGAGAAGCATTGCATTAACTCGGCCGAATCCGAGAGCGTCCAATTCCAAACCGAAACCCATTCCCGCTGACGAACTGCAAGGGCTGAGACCTCAGAATCTGGATGAGCCTTTGAGTTCGAATGAGATTGGTCGCCGCTACCTTGATGCGGTTGTCTTGATGTTGACGCAGGATTCAGTGGGAACCGGAATCCTTATTGGCAACAGTGGCTACATTCTTACCGCAGAACATGTCGTTGCCGGAGCAACGGAATTGGAAATCGTTTACAACTTCAAGGTTGGGACAGGCGAGTATCAGCCCATCACGGGCATTTGAAACCTTCATAACACATGGATCGGATTCTCAAAGGCAGACCACAGAGATGATATTTAACACGCCGCGCGACGTGCTGTCTTTCGTCAGGGAGTGCCTGGAAGATGCAGACGTCGATCGTCTTTATGGCGCCGTAATGGAACCAACCGACGAGTTGTGGCGAGAGCGAATCTTTGAAGCCCTGCGTCAGATTGAGGCTTCCGACACCTTGGAGGAAGTGTTCCTGGCCGAAAAATGCTTCCCGAAAACGGAAACCGAGTATAAATTGGGTGGGCACAGTCAGCGGACACGACATATCCACTTCGATTTGATTCGCGTCCGACGACGCTGGCGTTTGAAGAAGATTTGGATGTGCCGGTAACAGTTCGCAGAAGGAGGTGCGTTTTGATTCAGCGATTACTGGTTTTGATCATTGGTGCGCTCACTCTGGTTCCTTTTGCCGTGAACGCGGAGGAGTCGACGTCGGAGAGGGTTGTGCAACCAGAACCCTATCAGGTGTACGTCAAGGTCATCATGCCGGTTGACCCGGCGGATGGCGAGATGGATCAACTTGTTGTCGAGTCCTGGATTGCTGAGGAACTTAAGAAGCGCGGGCAGGAGAAGTTCGTCGCGGTGACCGGTTGGGTGTCTCTGGATCTTTCCCCCTTTGATGCAACGGATGTGTGGGACGGTGGGAAACTGGACAGTGTCCTTTATTGTCCTGTGTGGGCCGATATTCGTGAGCGGGAAGTGGACCACATCGCGATATGGGTGATGGGGTGGAGCCCTGGCGGTGCCGACGCGAATGTTTCAATGAAATATGAACCGGGCACCCGCGCGATTGCCTCTGTCGACGAGATGAAGACAGAGCAAGGGATGCCCTACGTGGCCTTTCTCATTGGTCCACCGGCGGAGAAGCCCACGTCTCCGACTGACGACAAGAAGTAGCCTCCGTTTCGGGTGTGCTGGCCAAATGCGGCGCTGTCCCGGCCTACCGTCCTTACAAACTCCAATAGGCCGAGCTAACGTTTCGGGGAATCGCGGAGCATGTTTGTCTGCTCTGTCGGTTCAATTCCTCTCCTCGTTCAGTTGAGGTTTGTCCGTTTCCCAGATACGTTGGGGATGTGAGTCGGCTGGTTCCATGCTTGTGAGATTTCATCTCACTTCGTCCGAGGTAACCTCGGAGAACAAAGTCAGCCTGATCATTGCGAGGTACGAACAGTTCTCCGCTTCACGGAGTGCAGTTCGCACGCGACCAGTTGCGATGGAACCGTCGGCTCACGCTTTTGGTATTTGTCGCTGGCTGGGTAAATCCGTATTAATTGTGGCCTCCTGACGAGGGAAGAGGTTGACGTACCGCGCGTTTCTTCGCAGCCTGGCATTCATTCTCGACCAGGGCTTCTGGCATGAGGAAGCAGCGCTCGAACAAGTTTTGGACGTCCTGCCGACACGACAACGACAGGCCAAATGGCCGCGCCGTCTCATTGGAAGAATCTTCACCACGTTTTCACGTTACACACGGCCCTCGTTTGGCGAGCTTTCCAGATTCCTGCAGGGTGACAAGGAACTGAAAGCGGATCTTAGGCGGCTGACGGCCATTCCACTAATTGTATGGCGCCCGGGCGATCAAACCCGGCCGCATCCTGTGCTGCGTGTCAGTGGCGACCTTCCTATTCTGAAGTCGGTTCGTGACTTCGCAAATTTTCTGCGGATGCCCGTCAACTCTCTGCAAGCATTGGCAGATGTCAATTCACGGGAAGCAAGAACGCTGGACGCCAGACATCGGCACTACAACTATCGTTGGATTCAAAAGCGGTCAGGTGGGCAACGTCTCATTGAAATTCCCAAGGAACGTTTGAAACACGCACAGTCACAATTGCTGGAGTGCATACTGCGACACGTACCAGTGCATGAGGCGGCTCGCGCGTATCGACGCGGGCTGAGTCTGCGTGACGCCGTTGAACAACATGTCGGGCAGAGAATTCTCCTGCGGATTGACCTGCAAGACTTCTTTCCGAGCATTGGAGTTGGAAAGGTACGGCAAGTTTTTCGGCATCTGGGCTATCCTTCAGTTGTGGCAATGCACATGGCGGGGCTTTGCACGAATGTCGTACCACAGGCTGTGCTGGAGACAACTTCATCAAATCACCGATTAAGCCACGTCTACCAGCTTCCGCATTTGCCACAGGGAGCTCCCACTTCTGCGGTGCTGTCGAATTTGGCTTCTTACCGTATGGATGCGAGACTGACAGGTTTGGCGGCGTATTGGAGTATGCAGTATACCCGCTACGCAGATGACCTGTTGTTCTCCGGTGACAGCTTGAGCGCGGCCCAAGTGTCACGTTTGCGTACCCAGATTCTGGCTGTCGCGTCGGATGAAGGGTTCCGGATTCGGCGTTACAAAACGAAAGTGATGCGTGCTGGACGTCAACAGTCGGCACTGGGGCTCACGCTGAATTCCCAGGCGAATACCATGCGGCGAGATTTCGACAACCTCCGCGCTCTGCTGAACAACGCCGTTCGACATGGCCTGGAGTCGCAGAATCGTGACAATCATCCAAAGTTTCTGGAGCATCTTGCGGGACGCGTGGCGTACCATCGCTCGATGAATCCAAAACGCGGCGCGCGCCTCGACCGTCTCCTCTCTCGATTGACCAACGAATGACGCTGGCATGAGAAGGACGACGAAGTGACACGTCACGAGTCGGGAGCGTCGGCTTGTTGGATGTCGATGGCTGCGTTCGCTGCAGGAATAAAACTGACGACATCTCCTTTCCGAAGTGGCCGAGTTCCCTGCTGTACGCTCTGATCCAGGTACTGGTACCTCTTGCCGGCTTCATCTGTAATAACTCCTGGCTTTTTGCCTACGGTTGGGGAGAGTACGGTCCCCTGAAGGCGATTTGGCTGGGGTTGAACAGTTTGTGGAGCGGGGCTGGAAGGCCTTCCGGAATAACTCGCACGGGGCGTTGGGAGGTGTGCGTCGCCAGCCTCGTGCCCGGCGCTTGTCCATTCCGAATACGTTAACGGAATCTTGGGGACTTCACTTTGGATGAGTTGATAGAAATAGTAACCCTCACAAGGAAGACGGTTGCTTTGGAGGGCGCTCAGGAATGCCGCTTTCAAGTCGAGCGATTCTTGATTGCTTAGGGGATTTCGTGGTGAAATGACAAGACGTACAAAGCCGTCCTGTTTGATTTCTTCTCCCCTGAAATCTTTCAGGTCGGGGACGGGTTGATCGGTGACAACGAGCGCCGTTTTGACGTCGATTGTTTCTTGCGTGCGGCACTCAGAGAGTACCTGAGCCAGCTCTAACCAAAACAGTTTGTTAGCACCCGAGCCCCAGACCTGAATGAGATGCAAATCGTCAAACGTGCCGGTCCGATTGTCAAGGATTTGCCGTGCTACTTTCTGATCGGTGGAGAACAGTTCGGTTTGTGTGCCGAACAGAGCCCGAATTGTATTATCGATTTCGTATTCTACCGCGGTGGCATCTTGGCTCTGCGGTTGATTCTTCTGCTCGGCAGATTGCTTCTGAACCTGAAACGCGACTTCTTGAGTTGTCTCTAGATGAGACAAGGCTGCGGCCGCTCTTTCCGCAGGAGGAGGTCCTGTGCGTGAGGCATCGTCGAGGAACTGCAATGAGTGGACTTGCCCTTGGCGCCTGAAGTGCCAGTACGAGTGTGATCCGTCTGCGTGTTTCAGTGTGAACACGTCTTGTGCCAGTTCTTCCCGGTGCATTGTTGGAGCAGTGACGGATATGGCCGGTGAGTCGGGTCTCATGCGGTCGGTGACGGGGCGCCCGGAATGCATGGAGAATAATTGCACACTTCCGTCTTTAAAGACGACACTGAGTTCAGTTTGGCCAGGAAGCGCCGCAATGCTGATGACGTTCTTGACACTTTCCATGTGGAATCGATTGGTTTGCTGACCGACGGGTTGCGATTCCGCGTTATCCGGTACCAGCGGTGAATTGGACGGCTCGGCTGAATGAAGCGTCAACGTTCCGTCTTCACGAAAAACATATTTGCCGAGACTGTGGCGATCGAAGCCGGCCTGTCGAACGTTTGCTGCAGGATTGCCAGAGGCGGGGGGCAGTGCTACGACAGAGTTGTCGAAGAAACTGCGGTGTTGAACGTTGCCGGCGGCGTCCCATTCAATGGCTCCTGAGTCAGATGCCACGGCTCCGACAGTAGTGAACTTGGGAACGTTCCGCAGGTTGCCATCTTGGCGATTTTCTGCTTTATCGAAGTAGGCTTGGTTCCAATCGTCGGGTGATTGGGGGATTTTCAGATCCACATAATGGCGGTCGCCGGCGCCGCTCCAGAGGTAAAGCACTTCTGGGCTGAGCGAAAATCCGGCGGGCTGCCATTGCAGTTCAATGGTCTGCATGAGTTCACTCTTCGGCGGTCCAACGAATCGCCTTACGGTTCCGCTGCTATCCCAGGCAATGAATTGCTGCCCGGCGGCTTTTCTAAGTTCGTCAAGCTGTGCGACACCCGTCGACTTCGGTGGTTCGATCCAGTGAACCTCTACCACCGTGTTAGGAAACTCACTGGTAAGAATGGGCGTGCCCCCTGCGTGGTCCCAGACTTCAACTTTCTTTTCATTTCGGGTGACGACGTATTCTCCAGAATGTGACAAATGGGCGGCGTCGACGTTGAAGCTGCGGATCAGCTCGTCGTCAGTCGTTCGCAATTCATACGAATTATTTCTCGCTCGATACAGAATGTGCTTGCCAATTCGGTCGACTTGTGGATTGGGAGCGCTCGTGTCGGCCCGAATTTCGAACCGAGTTGGCTCGGTAACCAAATTCCAGGTGACGATTTCTCCCAAGTTCGTAAGCAATGCCACTGACTTTCTATTTGGCGCTAATACCAGCCGATGCATTGAGTCATCTGCGGCCATGTTGAGAAGGAGTTCCAGGTCGGCGTAACCCGGCTCCTTGTATCGCACGGCCAAGGATGTTTCACTATTTGCCTCAAGTGCAGGAGAGGCTTCACCGTATAAAGTGTCGAGGAAATTCGTGTCAGCAGGTTGCCGATTCCTTGTAAAACGGAATTGATCGAACCAACTTGTGAACTGCTCCACAGACAGGTCTGAGCGCTGCTCTCGCATTGTCCATGACGATTCACCAAGTCTGCGGGGACGTTCGACGGGGCCATATGCCGCCTCGGCAATGATTTCCCCTGTCACCATATCAATGAGGTAGTACCCCAGCTCGCTTTCAGCGGTCAACAGGTTGCGATCGGGAAGCATTCTTACCGTAAGAAAGGTAACCGTCCCAGTTGGGCTCGGAATGTGGGTTTGTTGATCAGTTACGATGTCCCAAATCACAACGTCGCCGTCTACGATCGTCGCAATGTGCCGCTCGTCGCGGGCGAAGCCGACAGCGAAAAAGCTGACGAGCGGTCGTGGTGTGACAAGGCGGTTTACATATTTGCCGGTCTTGAGGTCCCACAGGCGCAGTGTGTCGTCAAGCGAGCCAGAACAGAGGTGTTGTCTACTTGTGGCAAGCGACGTAATGGGGCCCTCGTGCCCTTCAAAGGTTTGTTCCGTGTCACCTGTTTCCGGGTCGAGAAGTTTGATGCCCCCGTCGGAATATCCCGCGACAATGTGTGTGCCGTCTGTCGTCCAGGCAATGCTTGTCGCTTTAACCAGCGGGTTGTTGCCTCTGTCAACTCCTGGATGTGCTGGGATGACATAGGAAGGGTGAACAAGCGTCGTTTTTTCGACCCACAAATGCCCGTCTTTGAAGACGGTGGCCAGCGTGCTGCCATCTGCGGAGAGAGTTTGATGGACGACGTCATCGCTGGGAGGGACGGGTTTGCTCCACCAGATCAAGAATACCGAGCAGAGGATTGCCAGCGTGAGTCCTACCCACGCTTTGGGACCGAATTGTCGCAGCAGGCCCTCCGGGGCCAAGGCTTTGAGGATGGCCTTTGGCAGTCGAAAACCGCTGCGATTGCGACTGCCACGTTGCCCGGACATGAATTCCAGAAACACACCGTCATTCCAGGGGTTGTCGGGATTCTGATCGCGATCTTGGACGGCTTCCTGCAGGATGCGAATTCGATCTTCGAGGGTTGTCTTCGTTTGGGAAGTGATTTCCGATGCACCTTCACCGGGATTGTAGAACAAGTCGTACAATACGTGTCGGACACGTTCCTCCTGCTCGGGAGTCAACAGCGGGATGAGTTCATTCTGCAACCACTTCGGAATCCAACCCTGACGAAACCAAATGAGTTGTGCCAGCCGCGGTAGAAGCTGCACGTATTCATTGGGAAAGAGTTGTTCGCCCAAATGGAGAGTGACGCGCCAGTTCAGTTCGGGGTACACGGCCAGCGCAGCCAGCCATTGCACGCCGGTTGGTCCCAGGTCCAGCTCCAGATCGCGGAGCAGTTGTTGAATGAGCTCGGGAGATGGTGGAATATCGCTGGTCCAGACATACTGCTGCCGCTGATACGCTGCTGGTCGTCGAGTTTTTGACCGGGAATCGGCCAGGGTTCGCGGCCGAATTTCGAACGCGCGCCGTAACAACGTAAGTCCGGTGACCGAAATTGGCAGCGTTGAAACGTTCAAATCCCGTTCCAGCTGCCTCTCTCTGCGAGTCCATTGATTGACTGGCTTCGTGGTGAGCAGCAGCGTGTGGGGGTGTTCTTGAAGTGGCTTTGTCCAGGCCGCCAGTTGGCCTGTGAATTCGTCATAAAACTCGTCGCCGTTTCCGACGAATATGATCCGCTGGTCGTGACTTGCTCCAATGACCTGCTCGAGACTTGTCGGGATTTCAAAATGTCCCTGATCGGAAAAACAATGTTGTGGCGTGCCATCGAACCAGTACACATTGGCTCGTAAGCCTCCGGACTTGAGTTCCTCAAGGAGTTCTGCCGCCAGAGCGGCCTGGTGGTCGCGACGAAAACGTCGTTCGGCAAAAATTACGTAGGTTGGTTCCACATCCACACTGAATTGCGGCGTGGGGAAACCCGATGCCGCAACGGTCGACGAGACGGTGGCATCCACATCCAATCGTTCCGAAGGGGCTGAAACGCGTTTACGAAGCGACCGCGCCGTTCTTCGTAATCCCAGCTCCTGCTCAATTCGTTGCGACTTTGTTGGTAGTCCGTCAAAGACAACGGAGTAGTGAGACAAGATCGATTTACGTTCCAGGCTTGCCTCACGTGTCAGTTTCTTGCCGACAGACCAGCCCAGCCAAATCAACACAGGCCACGGAGCAAACGCCCACCACATCCACGGATTCGTGGAGAGAGGGGGGGCCGTGTGCATGTGTTCGATGTGAGTGAGTTCGTAGATGATCCCGGTCTTGTCATTCGTGCCATTGTTCTCATTGGCGGCGATCGACCCGGGCGGCGGAGTTTCTGGGGAAGTGGGCTTCCGCTTTCGCTCGATGATGTCTTTGATTGCCGGCGGTCTGGTGGTGACCAACCAGGTCATTAGCGTGAGAGCGAACAGCATGACCGGCAGGACCAGAACCGAAAGTTGCAATTGCCGGGCGGGAGGCAGGGGGTCGTCACCTCCACGGCCGGGTTTTGAATGAAACTCATCCCAAAGTCGGAGGAACTCCTGTTCATCTTCCGATGAGCTACAGAAAACAGGCTTGATCCAGGTACTGAGTGAGTGTCCGGCAGTGTCCAGTTCGCCCGTCGACGCCAGGCACAAGATGAGCTTTCGGGCGCTCATGACCTGTTCTGGTGTGACATCAAATCTGTGTTCCCGCAAATACGCTGCAAACGCGACCAAATCGATTTGCGATTCGGTTGCGCCAGAGCCATTCTGCGCTGAAGAGTTCTGCGTCATTTTGCGGGAGCTGAGGCCTTAAAGCTTGCCCAGGAGGCTTCCAATTGCTGCATGTCGTCAGCGAATTTGGCGAGCGCGTTCATGGACCGTCGAAACGGTTGCTCCGACTCTTTCAGAGGGGCTGACGGGTCGGCCCCAAAACGCCCCAACAGTTCAATCCAGTCAACCAACTCTGCGGTGGCCGGTGCCTTGAGCGGAAATTCCTTGCGAATTCTCTGAAAGAATGTGAAGCAGTCGCTGAGGAATGGATCTTTGAAACGTGATTCGCCGTTCTCTTCAGGCGGCCAGCCCAGCCGGCTGAGCACTTGCGGTACCACAATGCGACTGAGGATTCTCTGAAAGGATTCGGGATCTTCGGGGAATTTCAATTCATGAAAAATGCATCTGCGGAGAAACGCTTCGGGCAGGCTCTTTTCGGAATTGCTGGTGACGATGACAATTGGTTTGAGGTCGGGGTCGTCATTCTCCTTGAGTCGTATTCCACCTGCCTCAGGAATGGAAAATTCGCCCCGATCCAGTTCGTGGAGCAAGTCGTTGGGGAAGTCGCGATTGGCCTTGTCGATTTCGTCAATAATGACCACCGACCTTTGTGCCGGGGCCGCACCTCGCTGTTCACGAAACTCCTCCGGTACTTCGTCCAGAGGCATCGACTTGAGAATTGCACTCCCTAAGGCACTCAGTCGTACGTAACCAATGGCAGCTCCTCCGGTGGCATTCGGTTTGACCGACACGTGTTGAGAACCACTTGAATTGTACACCTCGTAAAGGCGTCCAAGTGCGTCATACGAGTAAAACAGATCTTTACCGAGACTGGTCGACTTCGTGTTGAAGACAAACGGCCGTTCTAGTCCAAGTGCCCATGCCACGCGATCCGCCAGAATTGTTTTTCCGGTTCCTGGTTCGCCCATGAGCAGCAATGGTTTTGCGAGTAGAATCGCTGCGTTGATGGCCGGGCTGAGCCCGTCGTCGTAGACAACGTACTGTCGTCCGCGCCGCTGCCACGCCGCTTCGGCGGCAGAAATGGAGTTATCTGCTGGTCTGGGGTTCGAGAAGTCAATGTAGTGTTGCGTCATGAATCTTTCCTGATGAGTTCTTTCACTGCCTTCACCGCGTGTTCGTATGCGAATTCTTCTTGCCCGGGAAATCTCGAGCTCACCCACAAGTCGTCTACTGTATCTGTAAGGTGGGGACGTATCTCCGCGTCACGCGCCCAGGCCACCAAATGCAATCCGGAGACGGGTGTCAGTGTGAGTTCTACGACAGGACAGTGCGTCGTGCCTGTTGATGCGGTGGGTGCCGCCGGGGAGCGTGACGGAATCCAGGAGGTAAGCGGTCTCAGAAGTTGACTTGTCCATTGAAGCCAACTGACGTCGTCACGATGTAGCACGAGGATGGTCAGGCAATCCACGTCCGGGAACGAAGTAAGCACGCGTGGGGCAGCCTGGCCAAGATTCTTCCCAAGTGAGTCGATTCCACATCCGCGGTCTTGAAGCATGCGCGTTGTGGTGTCAATACAGATGACGGGGTGATTCGAGCGCACGTGTTTGCTATCAATTGCGCGACCAATAAGTTGTTCAAGGACTTCTGGGGTCAGGGACAGGCCCACGTCGAGTGACAAAGTGATGACTGTTTCAAATGTCTCGCGAACTTCATATCGGATCCGGTTCAGGAAGTGAGCGTGGCCCGAGAGTTGAGGTCCTACCGAAAGCACAATTCGACTGACTTTTGCCGCGTCCCCAGACGAAGCTGCTAGAAACTCCTTCAGGTCTCGCACCGGTGTCTCCCGGTCAATCCTTGAAACCAGGACGTCCTCAGTCATTGAGGCGGAAGGCGGATTGCTGGTCAGCCCTGACTGAAGCTGTCGCAGCGCCAGATAGATGCCCCATAATCCGCAACCGTTGCTGCTTTCGGCCCAGTTCAGAAGTTGCAGGACGCGCGGTCGAACGGCACCGCTTTCATCGACATAACCTTCCTCGGAACTTATTCGAACGAGCAGACTACCGAAGTCGGTTTCGTTCATATGCTCCAGGCACTCGACGAGTCGAATGCGATGCGGTTTCAGTTGGTCCCTTAGCAAATCGGAAAATGAAATACAGTTCGTGGCGTGAGCTTCGTCGAGGAGTTTCAGCAGTCCACCGCAATAGCGTTCGGCGCGCGAAAGCCAATTCGCCGGCTGTTCCTCGATACCTCCCATGTCGCAGCGTTTTGCCAACGAATTCAGATCGTCCCCGGGGCACCGGGCGAGGCTCGCGAGAACCGTTTCCGTTTGTGCTTCCCAATGAATCGCTGGTACTTGGACCGACATCGTGGCGCCCGATTATTGAATTTGATTTCGCGCTTTGTCTCCAAACGTGGCGACGCAAGCGTTTGCTAATCCATCTAATCCACAGCCATTTGCTCCCCGCGCGAACGCCACGAGTTCGTTAACACGCTGCCGAACTGGAGCAGTCGGCGAGACGTAACCATCTGCTTCGGGGAGCCGGATGAGGAGTTCGCCGAGGCTAATTCCGTCCAATTTGTTCAGGTAAGTGATCAGCCGGTCTTCGTTGAAGTTCAGCACGGTGGGCTCGTTCCTGGGGGGATTAACAGGTGGCGAAGGATTAGTCTGGGGGAATCGAGGAGACCCGGAACTCGTTGTGGATTCCGGTGCGGCGTGCTGTGTCTGCGATTCTGACGGGTGGTCATCGCTGGCGGTTGGTTTGGCGATGGAAATAAGATTACCCAGGCCGCCGTTGTCGAGGGATTCGATAATGGCCCACATGGGAATTCCATGATTGTTTACGAGATGTTCACCATGGTGATGCAATCCCATGAGCTCGCAATTCTCGCGAAACACGGGGGAACCGCTGGAACCGGGGGATGTTCGCGCGGAATAGGAAATGCGCCGGCTATGGCTATCGTGGTCGAACAGGGCGCCGTATCGAATTGACAGGGGGAGCGGAATCGACTGGGCTTCAGCATTTCGTCCCCCGGGATGCCCCATGACAAACAGTGTTTCACGGAATTCCGGACGATACTTTGAAAGTTCAAAATGCCCGCGGTTGCCTTCTGGTGTTGAGTCAAGTTGCAGGATTGCCATGTCCAGTTGGGTGGCAATGCTTTCGGCAAGCAAGTTGTCAACGTTCACGCCAAGCCGTGGCAGTTCGTTCAGCGGGGTTTCGTCGTACAAGTCGAACGTGGCCAGTATTGGTTCGGCGAGTCGCCGACATTCCTGGACAACATGGTAGTTGGTCATGATGCGGTCAGGGCCAATCAGAAAACCTGTCCCCACATGCGCCTCACGGGAGCCAATGGCACAAATCCGTCGGCGCATTTCGTAGTAGCGCGCCACAAAACTCGAGGCGGAGAAGTCGACGGCGCCGCTCGCGGCAACCGCAACGGCTTCCAGGCCGGGAAGATCGGGAACCGACTCGAGAAGTTGTTCGCGGCGCGTATCGTGAGCGTCGAGACGTGTCAGTTCTTCGACAACGCGAACATGTTCCGCCTTTAAGTTCTTGCCCACCTGATTGGCAATTTCATTGAGCGTGGCATTGCGAGGGCGTGCTTTGAAGGCCCGTTCAAACAAGTCGACAAGTCTGTCATTCCTTTTGGCCCAATCGACAACTTCATAGAACACCGCTTCGTCATTTCCCGGCTTCGCAATATGGGACAGCTTGACATTCATGTCAAAGTCCAGCAGCCGTTCCAGTTCTGGTTGAGAAAAGGAATCTCGCAGGGTTGTGAAGATTTGTTGCTTGTAGGCCGCGAAGTCCTGGGGCATGCCCATGCTACCTTTGTTGTTGCGTGGCGATATTCATCTCGTCAGTCCACTGAAGGAGCCATTGAGCAACAGTCAGGGGGCTCTTCGGACTGACAACGCATTCTGCATATTGTGATTGGAGAACTGTGCGAATGCAATGTGGTGACGAATCCGCCAGAGGCTATTGGGATTTGCAGGCCGGCGAGCGACGTTCAAGGGATGGGTTCGCAGAGTGGTCGAACCATAGTTCGACGGTCTGCTATGAACGCAGTGGTGCGAAGATCGGCCACCATCGACATTGACTAGCGGCCGTCGCCTGGATTGTCGCTGGCATCGATGGTTATCGCCACACGCTGCATTTGAAATGGGGCAGACTCCACCACACCGTGAACCAGCACGCTGAACTTGCCGTCGCTCTGCTTGAGTCGATCAACAATAAGATCAACCGTGTGTTCGTCAGAGTATTCGACTCCGCGGCCCATGGCAAACACGAGTAGCTTTTGCGTAACGCACCGATAAAAGTCCTCGGCGTGATGTTCCCGCAGCAGCTTCTTCAACTCTTTGATGTCTTCAAATGACTCGCCGGTGACCAGTTCTCCTTGTGGCTCGATGGCCACGCCGTGGTCGTCGTTGCGCCACATTCCTAAGGCGTCGAAATTCTCCAGGGCGAGTCCCAGGGGATCCATGCGGGCATGGCAGGAGGCACAGAGTGCACTTTCGCGATGAACTGACAGGAGTTCCCGCAGCGTTGGTTTGTGATCCTTGAATTTATCGGCCGAGGCTTCCAACTCGGGGACTGCTGCCGGGGCAGGGGGGGCCGGAGTTCCGAGAATGTTGTCCAGGATGAACAATCCTCGCTTTACGGGAGACGTCCGTGTGGGATTGGAAGTCACCAGCAGCATGGACGCCTGTGTCAGTACGCCGCCGCGCGGGCTCCCCTCCGGCAGCTCGACACGTCGCATGTCGCTGCCCTCGACGCCAGGAATTCCATAATGGGCGGCGAGCTTGTCATTAAGGAACGTGTAGTTGCAGTCCAGCAAGTCGAGCATACTGACATCGTTTCGCAGCACGTGCTCGACAAACTGTTCCGTTTCCTGCTGCATGGAGCGTTTCAGGTCGTTGTCCACGCGTCCCACAATGTCGCGAATTTCTCGAAACCGCTCAAACTTCGCGCGATCTTCGGGAGAGGCATCTGCGAATCCTCGTCGTCCACCACTGCGAAAACGAGTCTTGAACCACTCACGCAGTTCGTTCATTTCATCTGAGAACCCAAGCACGACTTCTGGGTCGACATTTGCGTTCGCAACGTCGCGGGTGCGTAGCCATTGTCCGACGAAGTTGGAAATGAATGCGTTTGCTCTTCGGTCCTTCAGCATTCTGTCGACTTGCTGCGGGAGCTGCTCACGCAGCTTCCCGGCTTCCGCCAGTTGATAGAGTTCTTCGTCCGGCATGGACGACCACAAAAAATACGACAGTCGAGAAGCGAGGGATAATTCGTCGACCAGTGCAAACTGTACTCCGGGATCGACATCTCCTGTGGACTCAAGCCGAAACAGGAAGCGGGGCGAGGCAAGGACTGCGACCATCGCGCGGGCCACTCCTTCTTCAAAAGTGGCATTCGGCTGTGAATAAATCGATTCGGCAATCGCGGTGAGCCGGTTTAGTGTGACGTCATCCACGCGTCCACGAAATGCGCGCGTGGCAAATGCACGCAGCGTAGTGGCAGCATATTCACGACGCTGCTGAGGATCGACCGGAGGGTTGTCGAGGACAAAGAACCGACCGTAGTTTCGAGGGTGAACCCGCTTGTCAGTCCCCTCCGGACCGACAATGCTCACAGCGTCAATTTGAAAACGGACGGTCGTATCGTTGTTGGCGTCGGGCAACTCGTCCGAGTTCTCCTCCTTGACCACAGGTTGCAGTTCAAACACGAACTTGTGTTCACCCGCTTCCCACTTTTCCTTGTACTGGAAATCGGTCCGTTTGTTTTCGTCCCAGCCCAATTCCAGTGAGAAACGTTCCTGGTCGTCAATTTGGCAGGTCACCACGTAGCGGGCGGGATCAAAGTCAAACGACCCGTGCTGCTTGATGGCAATGTCGATCTGGTAAGTCCCGGCCGTTTCGACCGAGACAGTTCGCGATACAATGGCCGGCTTTTTGCCATTGAGGAAGTTTCCGTCGCGGCGCGAATCGGCGGTGCGGAAATCAGAGCCGCCAAAGTCCTGCCGGGGAGTAATCCAGGTTTCTGTGGGAACCGCCTGTCCTACCACCTGTTCGGCGGCCTGCAAGTATTTGTCTAGCAGCAGTGGCGAAACGGTGAGTGCGTCGGCGACGTTGTCGAAGCCGTGACCGGAATCATCCGGAGGAAACAAGAGTTTCTCGTCGAAGGGGACTCCCATCAACGCTCGTACCGTGTTTCCGTATTCCTCCCGATTCAGGCGACGCACAGTAATTGGACCGGGATCGGGTTTTGCAGGATCGATGCCAAACGGACCGAACTTGATCCAACTCGTAATACGCTCCATTTCCTCCGGCGACACTGTGGATGAACTCGCTGGCGGCATGACGCCCGCCCTTAAATTCTTCAGTACCTGCCACCACAGTTCGGGATCGGAGTTTGCCGCCGCTGGAGTCTTGAATCGATCCAAAGCCAGCGCACCTTCTCGTGCCCCGTTGCCATGACAATCGTAGCAGTGCTTCTCCAGGAGCGGCTGGACTTCCCGCTCGTAAACTCGCGCGGCGTCAAAGTCTTCTGCACATGCGAGATGGGCCGACATGACCGAGAGCAACACGAGCAGTCCAGTGCGCAGTGCAGGCTTACCAAACGGAATTACAGACGATTGGAGATTCATCTCAATCTACAACTGGAACGGTTTTCGGGCGGCATCAAGTTGCCAAGTACAGGCGATATTACGATTCCCATGAGGGAAAGCAAAGTCGTCGACGGCATGGGGTGCTGTGAAATTGCAGCGGCGAACCTGCAGTGAGGGAGCATACACGGCGCGTGGCGTCGCTTTGCCCAATAAAGCGAGTCGTCCCATTCAATGGGAAAAACCCACGCGCGCAAAAGCGGTCGCATGGGACCTCCGCAGGGGGAGGTGTGGGGACGGAGAAATCTCGAGCGAGATCGCCAGCGTAGAAATCCTTGGTCAGATCAGACTTCCGAACCGACTGGTCTTACGGCGAAGTTGGCAAGGTAATTTGCTTCTCGCCGTCCGCTGAGAACTTGACGGGATGTCGGAACTTGGTGTCGGACCACGGACCGTCATCGTGGGTGAAGTAGGCAAATCGTCCTTTACCGGCGGGCACCTTAATAGTGATGGATTCGTCACTGTGCTTCAGCGTTCCGACGGCAAGTCCGGGGAACTTCTCGTGCACATCGCTGGGTGTTATCCACAACTCAACTTCTTCGTTCGGTTTGAGATTGCTGGTGTCAACCTTTAGTTCGATCCAGGGCTGCAGGATATATGTTGCATCGGACGCTGCGAGTTGTCCGTTCACGACACGGTAACCAGACTCATGAAGCATGAGTGTCAGGTACTTGCCCTCGCCGTAGAGCAGCACAGGATCGAATGGAACTGAGGCAGCGTCGGCGGTGAAGAAGCCGTCTTTGTCTGCTTCGAACCAAATTTCATCATCGGGGTCTCGGAGCTTGCCTTTGCGAATGTGGACATCAGCGGGTTCACCGAGTGGCAGAATGACAACCTGAGCACCTTTTGCCGGACTGTAAGTAATGATGTCCCCATCCACTGGTCCAAAGCCTGCCGCTTCGCTGAAGTTCTCTGCAATCACCACCCGGCCCTTGGAAGCACTGCCGGAATTCTGGTTGAAATCGTCGGCCGATTTAATACGGTCGACGACGGCACTTCCACGGCGTGAAAGAAAGCTGAGCATGCTCCACTCGTTCATGCCAATGAGCTTGAGGCTGTCCATGACGGCGTCATTCGCCTTAGCGTTCGCCGCTTCCTCACCTTCCGTGCCCTCAATTTTCTGGAACGTGAATCCAAGTGAATGATAGACGAACGGCTTGACGGGTTGCGTCTCACGCAACGTGGCGAGTCGCTCCTTGAGTTGCTCTGGCGAAAGGATTTCCTGGCCGTTCCACAGTATGACATGCTTCGCAAATACGACTTTCGGCTTCAGCGTTTTCGCCTGATTCGCAGGCTGTGGCGTTGCTTGTTCATTCAACGCCACCAGTGTCGACGACGCATCCTCAAGGAGTTCAACTTGTGTTTGCTCGGAGTCCGGCACCTGGTCAGCCGAATTCTCAGCCAAAACGGCGTCGGTCAGACCTACAATGCCTAGCAGTAGTAGCAACAGCGAACCGGCGATGAGGCCAGTCCAGGTCGGGGGGCGGTAACGTTTCATGGCAACAATTCTCCTTTCGAGAAGCGATGAGGGCGACACAATGCTCGCCGTGAAGACAAAAGTTCGTACCTGTGGTGACCGCGTCGCAATTTCGACGAGCGTCTCCAGGTAAGACCGTTTCTGATCGCGTCCGATTCGGGACACGACCCATTCATCACAGGCCAGTTCCCGTTCTTCATGCCAGCACCAACTCGCCAGCCAGAGCAAGGGATTAAACCAGAACACAGCACACGCCACGCGGGGAATCCAAGTGAACAACGTGTCCCCCGATTGCACGTGACGAAACTCGTGCAACAGCACTATTCGGAGTTTATGGTCGCTGAGTTCAGTGGCATCGCTGGGAATAATGAGAGCCGGTTTCCACCAACCACAGACTGCGGGACTGCAGGCCGCAGGTCCCCACAACAGACGCGGCATGTGGCGGAGCCCCGCTTCCTGTGCGGCCAATGATGCGAGGTCGAGCAGCCGTTGTTGCTGTATGACTTTCATGGCTTTCAGTTCACGAGTCAGTTGGCGTTTGAGAAACAGCAAACGTGCGAGCAGGAATGCCGCTACGACTGCCCAAACGGCGACAGCCATATTTCTCATGTTCAAGCTCGGAACTCTGGGCGCCACTTCAGCCGACCGCATTGGAGTACCGACGGCCAGCTCGGCCACTGTCGTTTCTGTGATGTGCGCCGGCATTGGCGATGGTTCAACAACTTCGGAGTTTGCCGGCGGCAACTCGTCGGTAACCAATGGCACTGCAGTTGGTTCCTGAGGAGCTGGCGAAGACGCAGGGCGTGATGACGTCAAATTCGCGAGACTGAATACCGATGACGGTCCGACGAGCAGAATCAATCTGGCGAAGACAACCATCCACAACAGACTGCGCCAACCGGGAGAAATCCAGCGCTTTCCAATCAGGCACAACAGGCCAACTACAAGTACCAGCAGGCCCGCCTGAATGTTGAGTCGCCATGCCAAGTCAATAAAGCTGGTGGAACCATCGAACAAGGTGCTCATGAGTTTCCTCCCGCGTTTGCTTCGTCCGATTCATCATCCAGCAGTTCCCGCAGGCGGGCCAGTTTTTCAGGTCCGAGCTTAGCTTCCTTCGCGAAATGCAGCATGAGCGATGCGGCGTCTCCCTGAAACATGCGCTCCAGAAAGCTCTTGCCCTCCGACTTCACACGGGCATTGCGCGGGACCAAGGCTTTGTAGACTGAGCCTGCTCCCTGCCCCTCCTTCCTAAGGATTTCCTTCTCGACAAGTCGACGCAACAACGTGCGAATCGTACGATGATTCCATGTCGTCGACCGGGCCAGTTCCTCGATGATCGCTGCTGCCGTCGCTTCACCGAGCGACCACACAACCTCCATCACATGCCACTCAGCATCTGAAATTGACGAATCCGCAGTCACAGGTCTTTCCTTGCTAAGGATTACTACGTTTGTGGTAATCGCCATTGTTACAGGTGTAGTAACTCTGTCAATATCTTCTTCCGGCCTTTTTCATTTTTTTTGCGACTCGAATTGGGTTGTGCGGCAGTCACGGACGTCGTCGGGAGGTGCGGAAACCGCGGGCTCACAGAAGGAATTGAAGACGACTCGAAGTCGGTCTGAAGTGCCAATCGTTTGAATCCCAAGAGGCGAGTGACGCGGGAGAAACTCGTCCGATTGACTCGATTGGCCCAACCTTCCGAAGGGTCTATGATTTGACCAACACAATCATCCGTAAGATTTCATCTGGAAAGACCGTTTCGTGTCCGACACCTACGATGCCCTGCTGTTTCTCTCATTTGGCGGTCCGGAAAGCCGCGACGACGTCATTCCCTTTCTGGAAAATGTGCTGCGAGGGAAGAATGTTCCCCGCGAGCGCATGCTGGAGGTGGCGGAGCACTATTACCACTTCGGCGGAGTGAGCCCCATTAATCAGCAGTGCCGCGACCTCATACAGGCCATTGAAATTGAACTGAAGGAACATGGCGTTGATTTGCCAGTTTACTGGGGGAACCGCAACTGGCATCCTCTGCTGCCGGACACCATGCAGAAAATGAAGGAGGATGGAGTCAAGCGGGCGCTGGCCTTCTTCACGTCGGGATACAGTTCCTACTCCGGCTGCCGTCAGTACCGCGAGAATGTGCTCGCTGCTCAGGAGCAGGTGGGAGATGGTGCACCGCAAATCGACAAGTTGCGGGTGTTTTACAATCACCCCGATTTCATTGCGGCAAATGTCGATCAGGTCGAAAAGTCTCTCGCGGACCTTAACGACGAGCAACGTGCTGGGGCGCACATCGCATTTACGGCCCACAGTATTCCCAACTCCATGTCCGATGGCTGTGACTACGTTAAGCAGTTGACGGAAACGTGTCGGCTCGTTGCCGAGGCAGTGGGCATTCCAGAGTCGAGATACAAGTTGGTTTACCAGAGCCGTAGCGGTCGCCCGGAAGATCCCTGGCTGGAGCCGGATATTCTGGACCATCTCCGCCGGCTCAAATCTGATGGCGTGGAGAGCGTCGTCATCAGCCCGATTGGTTTCCTCTCCGATCACATGGAAGTTTTGTTCGATCTGGACGAAGAGGCCGCGCTGGTCAGTCAGGAAATTGGCCTGACAATGCGGCGCGCGGGGACGGTGGGAGTTCATCCAAAGTTCGTGCAGATGATTCGGAAACTCATCCAGGAACGCCTCGACTCCAACTTCGAAAAAGAAGCTGTTGGCGCATTTGGTCCGAACTGGGATGTCTGCCCACTGGACTGTTGCCCCGCACCGAGACGACGCCCGCAACCAGCGAGTTAAGCGTTGGTTTATCGATTACGTTGCTGTCGCTACTCCCAGCGGAAGCGTCACGCAGAACACAGTTCCCGCACGCGTCGACTCGACGAGTTCAATTTTCCCGCCGGAGTTTTCGAGAATGTTGTGACAGACAAACAGGCCAAGTCCGGTGCCGGTGGATTTCGTGGTGACGTAAGGTTGAAACAGTCGTTCGCGGGCTTCATCGTCAATTCCGTGTCCATTGTCCTGCACAATGACCCGGACGGAGCTGTCAACCGTCTCCGTCGTGATGTCGATCCGGCCACCTTCTTCCGTGGCATCGAGCGAATTCAGAATCAAATTCAGGAACACCTGCGTGAGTGCGTCGCGGGCGAATTGAATGTTGGGCAAGTCAGGGGCGAAATGCGTTTCGATGTATTTCCCCTTCTTGCGCTTGTAGTACTTCGCAATTTCCAACGCTGTCTCGATAGTTTGATGCACCGAACACGAGACGACTTCGTTCACGGCCGGCCGCGAAAACTGGATGAGTTCCTGCAAGGTGCGGTGAATTCGCCGCAACTGGCCGTCGATGAGCGCCAGCTTCTCGTGCATTTCGTCTTCCAGCGGCTTGCGGTTCATCACCTGCACGAGCGAACTAATGGCTGCGAGGGGATTACCGACTTCGTGAGCAATTCCTGCCGCCAGCAATCCAAACGCAGCCAGCTTTTCCTGCTGCACAACCAGCGCCTGCGATTCCTGCAACTCTCGTGTTCGTCGTTTAATCCGACCTTCGAGCTGTGTGTTCAGCAGGGAGAGTTCATCACCCGTCATCCTCAGCAGCGCCGCCAAAGCCGTGCTGGCCCATGTTGTCCAGCCCAGAAACACGAGCAACAGCAGCAGCGCCACGGAACTCTCGTAGGAAGCCCCTTCAACAACGGCGAGACACGCCAGGCTGAAACAGTGAAGAGCCAGCGACGAGTACGTCACCCTCGGCGAGTACCGCATGGCGCACACCACCAGCGACAGGAAGTAGTAAAAGCGGAACGGGCTGTTCTGGAATCCGTAGTCGAAGTGGCACAGCAGCCCAATGAACACCGCTTCCATCAATGACGTAAACAACGGCCAGCGGGCCAGAAAGACGTCGCCACGCCGGTGCCAGACGACATCCAGAATGGCGTACACCGTTCCGAGGGCCAGAATGCCGTTCAGAAACAGTCGATTCTCTGGCGGTGCCCACGTATTGGCCAGCGTAAATCCGACGAACAGGCCGAACCAGCGGATTTGCAGCGTAATCAACTCCGCAGACAACTCCCAGCTTTTTGCTGACGTGGGCATGGAAAAAGGACCTTTATGCGAATGCAATCTGCGAATTGCGGGACACGGTTAGACTTCTTCCACGCGGGAAAGTACCCTGCCGACTTTCCCTCACCAACCGGTTTTGACCGACAATTCACATCATGCGTGTTCTTTCTGGAATTCAGCCAACGGGACGTTTTCACTGGGGCAACTACTTTGGTGCCATCCGCCAATATATCGAACTCCAGGAAAACGAGCAGGCATTCTACTTCATTGCCGATTTGCATGCGCTGACCACCGTTCACAATAAAGTCGATTTGCAGCAGTACACGCTCGACGCAGCCCTCGACCTGCTGGCACTCGGACTCAAACCCGAACAGGCCACGCTCTTTCGTCAGTCCGATGTCCCCGAGGTCACCGAACTGACCTGGTTGCTGATGACCGTTACGCAAATGAGTCTGCTGGAAAAGTGCCACGCCTACAAAGACAAGATCGCCCGGGGTCTCCCCGCCGATGCAGGCCTCTTCACCTACCCGGTCCTCATGGCCGCCGACATTCTGGCCTACGACAGCGACCTGGTCCCCGTCGGGCAAGATCAAATTCAGCACATCGAAGTCACCCGCGATTTGGCCCAGCGGTTTAACCATCGCTTCGAGTCGGAAGTGTTCGTGCTGCCGCAGGGAAAGGTCCTCGACTCCACCGCCAAGGTCCCCGGGACTGATGGTGAAAAAATGTCGAAGAGCTACGGCAACACCATCGAGATTTTCCAGACGCCCAAAAAGCTGCGCAAGAAAATTATGTCGATCAAAACCGACTCCACCCCCGTCGAAGATCCCAAGGACCCCGAAGCCTGCGCCGTCTTCACCCTCTTCAAACTCTTCGGTGATGAAAGCGAACAGGCCGAACTCGCCAACCGCTACCGCGCCGGCGGCATGGGATACGGCGAAGCAAAACAAGCCGTCTTCGACAAAGCCAGCGAACACTTCGCCGAATCCTTCGCCCGCCGCGCCGAACTGGAATCCAACCCCGGCGATGTAGAAGACATCCTACAAACCGGCGCCACCGCAGCCCGCAAGAAGGCGCGGGAGGTTTTGAACCGGGCCAAGGAGGCTTGCGGCTTGTCGGTTCGTTAGGACTCATGGGCGGATGGCCCTGACACCCGTCACAACTGCGCCACCAATCTGATTGACCAACGCGGGCAAACGTGGTACCAATAAGAGACAGCCTTCTGTCGTTCGCAGGGAATCCCCGTGGGATTGGCTGCGTGACATAGAAACTCAAATCCTGTTACACGGGAAATCCTTCTGTCCAACGATTAGTTACCTGGCAATCGAAGTCCTTTCACGCAATCACATATTCGCCTTTACTGATGACCCAGGCGATATCGGCGCGTGGGAAAAGACCGGTCTACCGCTAGCAACGTCTCAAGGCCATCCAGTAAACTCGTACTTGGAACTGCTCCACAAGATCGCCGCACTTCAGTATCACAATCCAAGATTCCAGATCCTCTTCCGCGGACAAAGCAAAGACTATCGTCTCAAACGGACAGGCAAGCCCGGGGCACACAGTTCTCTTTATCCCTCGATTCTCAGGGCTGCCTCGGATCAGGTGAAGGACACGTCAGTTCTGCTGGAGCGTTTTAAACGACTCAAGAAGGCAGAGGACAGCCTTAAAGACAAGCTCCGCGTCCGCGACATCCACCAAAATCAGATTGTTCGTTGGGCAATCCTGCAGCACTACGAAGTCTGCGAAACGCCACTGTTAGATGTCACGCCCTCTATTCAAACCGCACTGACCTTCGCCATTGGAGACGGCGGCAGTGGCTTTCTGTACGCATTTGCTTTCCCTCAACTGACTGGGGTGGTTTCTGTTTCTGTCGAGTCGATGACACAGGTGATCGATCTCTGTCGTGTCTGTCCGCCAAATGCCCGCAGACCGCATTTCCAATACGGAATGCTTGCTGGTGATTATCCCGCATATTCAAGCGTCGAGGAGACACATGGTCGCCAAGGGATGATTGGTAATAATTTCGCATGCCGGCTCATTTCCAAATTCTCAATCGATGCAACAAATGACTGGTCAACTGAGGGCTACACTCCCGTTTCACAAAACGTACTATTTCCAGATGACGTCGATGACTGGCACGAAGCGACACAGGAAGTAAAAGCTGAATTGAACGCCAGCTAACAAATCCATGGTGGCGGGTGGCTGGGGTCAAATTGCTGGATTGGATTCGGAAAACTGAAAAAGAGTGAACAGCAATTTGCCCCCAGTGAATGGGACGTTCAATTTGTGCTGTGCCCCCAACCTCAAAGCAAATCGGAGCAGTCGGCTTGACCTTCGGGGTTGTCCCTCCGTATCTCCTCGCTACTGTGTGAGTTTTGTTGGGTGTGCCTAATCGTACTGATCGCATGATCGTCCGCAGTAGACTCACGCGGAGACGCGGGGATCGCGGAGGTGAGCTTGAGGGTTCCGTCAGCCAATCGTTTGAGCGTTTGGTGCATTTCGTGGTTATCTCTCCGCAACCGGAATACTGATAATCAGCCCGGCCTTGCGGTCTTCCGTCGACTTCCGGTCAGGCACATGACACTTCAGGCATTGGTTCGACAATGTAATAGGGGCAGCGCGGCGCAGAATGCCGTTCTGGATTTGTTCATGACTTGGCTTGCCGGCCTTGAGTGCTTCGACGGCGGGTCGGGTGGCACGCCCTGACGCTAGGAAGGGCGTGGTTTTACTTGGACTCGCCACGCCCATCCCGTTGGTCTGAGCGTGCCACCTCAGCGTCGCGTTGACCCACAGCGTTCTCTCTCAGTGTCTCCGCGCCACCGCGTGAGTCTTATTCGGCGCGCCTGGTCGTACGGATCGCATGATCGTCCGCAGTTCTAGTAGGTCAGGCTGAGCCTGACGCACACGTCGATCACCATTCGAAGTCAGGCACAGCCTGACCTACAGTGACTACAGTGACTGACGATAGGAAGGGCGTGGTTTGATGTGGGCTCGCCACGCCCATCCCGTTGGTCTGAGCGTGCCACCTCAGCGTCGCGTTGACCCACAGCGTTCTCTCTCAGTGTCTCCGCGCCACCGCGTGAGTCTTATCGGGTGCGCCTAATCGTACGGATCGCATGATCGTCCGCAGTAGACTCACGCCGAGACGCGGGGATCGCGGAGGGGAACTTGAGTGTTCCGTCAGCCATTCGCTTCTGTGTTTGGTGACTTTCGTGGTTATCTCTTCGCAACCGGAATACTGATAATCAGCCCGGCCTTGCGGTCTTCCGTCGACTTCCGGTCAGGAACGTGACACTTCAAACATTGATTCGACAGTGTAATAGGGGCAGCGCGGCGAAAAATGCCGTCCTGGATTTGTTCATGACTTGGCTTGCCAGCTTTAAGTGCTTCGACGGCGGCTTTTTCAAACTCGTCGCGGGCAATGTGGTCGGTATTCATGGCTTGTCCTTCGACAGCCAGCCAACGGAGTTCGACATCCTGTTCGGCGGCAATTTCGGAAAAGATTTCATCGACAACCGCGGCGGGAATAGGAAGCCCTTCATCCAGTTTGTAATAGCGATGATGCACAAGCTGCACTGTCGCGTGCATGGCCGTATGCAGAACCTCCGCCTGCCGCCGCGCTTCTTCGACGGAGATGCGAACCGCCGGTTTCGAACTGGAATCAGCAGCAGGTGACTCTTCGCTGAACGCCGGTGAAGAGGCGAGCATCAGGTAGCCAAGGAACAACGCCGGTGAAATGCAGCGAGCCATGCGAGTCGTAATCCTGTTCGAGCACTCTTCAAATTCGATGGTGGTCATCGTCAACCATCTCAACCGTGGCAAAGCCACATTCAACCATCTCAACCCACTCGTTATTCCGTAGCGACTGTTTCGGTCTCGGTTTTCAGTACAGCCTCTGGGCTCACAGGAATACTGATCACCAACCCCGCAAATTTCTTGCTGGCTGACGTAGCAGCAAACAGTCCGGAGTGACAACTAATGCAGCCGCTGGAAAGAGGGACACTTCCCGCCCGGCGGTAGTAGCCCGACTCGATGGTCTCGACATATTCATCACCTTTCGCCAGTTTGCGGGCCGCGAGTTTTTCGAACTCGGTCTTCGGTTTGTGGTCGAGACTCATGGGGCTGAAACTCGCAGAAATCCAGTGCGACTTGTAGTTGTGCAAATGTTCCATGTCGCGAAATACGTCTTCCATAGCCCGAGCAGGAATGACGGCCCGGTCGCCGTGGAAGTAGCGATGGTGCATGGCCTCCATCGAAGAAATGTAGACGTCGTGCATTATGCGGGCCCGGTCCTGAGCCACCTCCAGCGAAACACGCGGCACGTCTTCGCCGGGCTCCTCTTCTTCCACTTCCGGTTCCTCGGTGCTTTTGGCTTCCGGGGCAGCGTCATCGGCTGAAATTGTCTGTGTTGACAACACTAGGGCGAGGACCGCCAGTGGCAGGAGTGATTTCAAGAGCTTTGGCATGTTTCGATTCCTCAAGGCAGGAGAGGTCGTGGCAGGTCAGGGCTTTGCGTGCATCGCACAGCGGAATGATGTCATCATTGGATCGCAGCAGTTCGCCAATGGTGACGCGTCGGAAGGCGGCTTCGGTCGCCGCATACGCTTTATCCAGTTCGCGATGCACCGGACAAAGTCGTGTATGGGAAGGAAGTCCAAGTGGGCAGTGGCGAATTCGCTCCAGCGGGGCGACGGCGTTAACGACGTCGAGAATCGTCAGGGTGTCCGCATCGGTGGCCAGGGAATATCCGCCGCCCGGCCCGGGGCGAGACTGCACAAGTTCCGCCTGCACCAAATCCTGAAGGACTTTGTGCAGATAGCGGCGGGGTACTTTCGTCTGCTCCGCGAGAGATTCAGCAGAAAAGGCACAATCAGCATTGCCTGCCAGGCAGGCAATGGCGCGCAGAGCATATTCGGCGGTTTTGGGTAACACGGTTCTGTTTCCTCCTGCCAATCAAACTTGTCGACAATTCTACACCTTGACATGAATAATTCAACTGGTATCCTGAAACTGATCGATGAAGAGAAACAAGACGTGGAATTTCCCGTCCCCACCCCATACTCCGTCCTGGAGGTCCTCATGCGACTTGCCGCACTCCCTACCGCATGTTTAATGCTCGCGCTGCCGGTCTTTTCTCAGCTTCTTTGCGCCCAGGAAGACTATGAGAACCCGCCGATTTCCTACAGCGACAGCGAACCGCACAACAAGATCAGCGAGCTGCAAAAGAAAATCGATTCGGGCGAAGTGAAACTCGAATACGAACAGGGCTTCGGCTATTTGCCCGCGGTGCTCAAGGCTCTGGAAATTCCACAGGAGGCGCAGGTTCTCGTGTTCTCAAAGACGAGCCTGCAACTGCGGCGCATTTCGCCCCGCACGCCACGTGCAATTTACTTCTCCGATGACATGTACATCGGGTTCTGTCAGGCGGGTGATGTCCTCGAAGTTTCGGCAGTTGACCCAAACCTGGGAACCGTGTTCTACTCGCTCGATCAACATGCCGGGGACACCATGCCCCGCTTCCAGCGACACGTCGACAACTGTGTCGTCTGTCACAGTTCATCACGGACCGAAAACGTTCCCGGCCATTTGGTGCGGTCGCTCTTCGTCGACAACGCCGGGTACCCCGTCCTTTCAGCCGGGAGCCGCAGTGTGAATCACACCACTCCCATGGAGGATCGCTGGGGTGGCTGGTATGTCACCGGTCAGCATGGAGCTCACAAGCATCAAGGAAACCTAACCGTAGAAGATGACTTCCGACCCGCCGAGGTCGATAACACGGCAGGGCAGAACCGCAAATCGTTGTCCGACCTGTTCGACACAACGCCCTACCTCACGCCGCACAGTGACATCGTGGCGTTAATGGTCCTGGAGCATCAGAGTCTGGTTCATAACCGCATCACACGGGCCAACTTCACCACGCGTCAGGCACTTGACTACGAAGTCATGATGAACAAGGTCCTGGAGAACGACGAGGGGACACGTCTCGACAGCACCACACGTCGAATTTCCTCAGCGGGAGAAAAACTCCTTGAAGCAATTCTTCTGGTTGATGAAGCTCCACTAACTGGTCCCATTGTCGGTACGTCGGGCTACGCCGAATGGTTCGTAACTCAGGGACCACGCGACAGCCAGGGTCGTTCACTCCGCGACCTCGACCTCACCCGCCGCATGTTCCGATATCCTTGCAGCTATCTCATCTACTCCGACTCGTTTCAGCAACTCCCCGAGGAAATGCAGAATTACTTCTGGCCCCGCCTGCGCGCTGTGCTGAAGGGAGAAGACACGTCAGAAAAATTCGCTCACCTCTCCCCGGAAGACCGCCAGGCCCTCTACGAAATCCTCCTCGAAACCGTCCCCGGCCTGAAAGCCCGCTGGGAGGGATAGCTGACAGGAATTAGCCACGAAAAACACAAAAAGGCACGAAAAAAGGTTTGAATGAGTGGGCTGGATTCATACTTCAACGACTAATCTGAGAACTTCTGGTTGCACATCGCTCTTGACTCTTTGTGCCTTTTTGTGTTTTTCGTGGCAATAAAATTGGCTAAAGGGCTGGAGATGGGACTTCGGGACATCAATGAACTGTGTGACATCGTCCGAGAGACGAGTTTTGCGATTCACAAGTATCTGCGAAACGGGCATCTTGAGAAGGTCTACGAGAATGCCTTGGTCAATCGGCTCAGGAAGCTGGGACTCAAGGTTGACCAGCAGCATCCCTTGGTCGTGCATGACGAAGACGGCACCATCCTGGGCGAATACTTCACTGACCTGTTTGTCGACGGACGGCTCATTGTTGAGTTAAAAGCTGTGCGGAGCATTGCAGACGAGCATGTCGCTCAACTGCTTGGGTATCTGCGGTCCTCTCGTGTTGAAACTGGCTTGCTCATCAACTTCGGGGCCGCGAAGTTGTACGTTCGGAAATACCTGATGACGCAGGCATGATGGCCACGAAAATCACAAAAAGACACGAAAAACAAATCCCCCTCTTCGTGTCTTTTTGTGTTTTTTGTGGCAATTCTTACCCAAAGACGAGAAGTCAGGAGGTGCTGTGGTCACCCCCATCGTCGATGCACATGAATTCTTCATTCCCACTTTTTCTGGCATTTTCCGAAAATCTTGCGTGATATCTCGGCCCCGTTTTCGACTTGATTGTAGATGCACGATTTTCGATTCTCAGTTGCGACTTCAGGACATCTGCTGTGGACGCTTGGAATCGGCGGTAGTGTGAAGTCGTCTGTTGAGTTGCAGTTGAGTGCGAAGCAATGAGCAATCGACAAGGCGATGAAGAAGGTGATTTGCATCGGGATTCGGGAGCAACCCTCGACCGGATGAGCATTGTGTACTGGTTCCTGAAGATTGCTGGGTATATCATCGTTTCGCTTCTGCTGTGTGGTGGTGTTTTGAATGCGCTGTCAGGAGTTTGCAGTGTTGGGCATTGAGTGCCCCTTAGTGTGCCGGAAATTTATGAGAGATGACTCATGGTCAAAGATGATGAAGACCTCGATTACACCGATGACGACGATGACGAGTCTTACCGTAAACGCCGGCCTAATTACGACGTGGCCGATGTTATTCTCGTCATCTTGAAAGTGCTGGGGATTACGGCGCTGGTCGTTGTCGGCCTTGTCATCGCGCTGTTTGCTGTTTGCCTCGCGATCATTTCGACCGCTGGATAATTCTGTTCGACACGGTGATTCCATGACTCTCTCTCTCCCCCTGCGCGATTACACCTTCATTGGCACGACGACGAGTTTGTGCCCCGAGTGTCTGGAGGTTGTGCCTGCGAAAATCTTGAATCGTGGCGGTCGAATTTACTTCCGCAAACACTGTCCGACGCACGGATCGAGGGAGGACTTTGTCTGCTCCGACGCCAGTCATTACGACCGCATGGAATTCACTGTGCCGGGCAAAGTGCCCCGGATGGTCAGCGTGCCGGTTGATCGTGGCTGCCCGTACGACTGCGGATTGTGTACCGAGCATGAGCAGCACACGTGTATTGGTCTCGTCGAACTCACCGACGCCTGCAACCTTGAATGCCCCATGTGCTACGCGGCGAGCGGGCCGGGGCAGAAGCATCGCACCGTGGAAGAATGTAAGGCCGCCATCGATCGACTCGTCAAAGTGGAAGGCCGCCCCGAAATTCTGCAGCTTTCGGGAGGCGAACCGACCATTCATCCGCATTTCATCGAAATCTTCGAGTACGCGCATGAGCAGCCTATCGACTACGTCATGATCAACACCAACGGCCTGCGGTTCGCCAAAGATGATGTGCTGCTCGAAGCCGTGGCCAGGCGAAAGAATCGGGTCGAAATCTATTTCCAGTTCGACGGATTCAAACCGGAAACAAGCCGCGCCTTGCGGGGAGAAGTACTGCTCGATCAAAAACTGCGGGCCATTGACCGACTTGCCGAGGCGGGGCTGAATATCATTCTGGTGACGACGCTGCAAAGTGGCGTAAACGAAGATGAAATGGGCGCCATCATTCGCTTCGGGATGGAGCGGCCCAGAATCACTGGAGTCAGTTTTCAGCCCGCCACTTATTCCGGTCGGCACGTGCTGCCGGAAGAACTGGAGCAGCGCATTACCTTCCCCGACGTCATTAAGGGAATTGTCGAACAGTCAGACGGAGTATTTGAGACACGGGACTTTGTGCCGCTCCCGTGTGCCCATCCCAACTGTCACCAGTTAACGTATGTGTATCGTAAGAATGGACAGGCCGTGCCGCTGACGCGGTTTGTGAATGCGGCGGAGAATTTGGATTTGCTGGCGAACGGCATTACGTTCACACGGCCGCGCGTGAAGGAAGTCATCGACCGGTACCTCAACTCCTGCGGTGATGATTGTGGTTGCGGCACGCCGGGAACTGTGTCGCTGCAAATGCCAGCAGAGTCGAGTGCGAAGCCGTCCAGCACTCCCGAACTTTCTCCACAGGAAATGGCGGTGGCGGTGGAGTTCTTTGCGAACGCCATGAACGAAACGCTCAGCCCGCAAGATGTGTTTCGCATTACCATTACCAACTTTCTCGACGCGTACACCTTCGACACCCGGCGGCTCATGAAGTGCTGCACACACCACATTCTGCCGAGCGGGCACGTCATTCCGTTCTGTGCGTACAACGTGCTGTACCGCAACGGACATTTGCCGCTGCCGGAACTGGTGAATAAATAATGCTGGCCCTCCCTCCGTGGAATTATTCGGCTCTCATGCTGCTGGCACTCGCGGTGTCGGCAGTGCTGTTTCGTGCCACGGGAAGAAAACTCAGCCTCACGCCGGCCCAATACGGTGCAATCATGCTGGGAGCATTTTCGGGCAGTTTCATTGCAGCCCGGTTGCCCTACCTGTTCGATGATGTCTCCGCCCTCTGTTCCTGGCAGGGATGGGTTGGCAACGGTAAGACTATTCTGTTCGGCCTCGTGGGCGGTTATCTGGGAGTTGAACTCGCGAAATGGTGTGCCGATGTCAAGGTCTCCACGGGCGATCGTTTCGCCGTCCCGGTTGCCATTGGAATTGCCATTGGCCGGCTCGCCTGCTTCAACGGCGGCTGCTGTTTCGGTACAACGACATCACTGCCGTGGGGAGTCACCTTCGCCGACGGCATCCCGCGTCATCCGACTCAGGTGTACGAGTCGCTGTTCCATGTAGTTGCCGCCGCCCTGATGACCTACTGCCTGTGGCAAGGATGGTTCAAAGACCGACTGATCCGGCTCTATTTTATCAGCTACGCAGGCTACCGCTTCCTGACCGAATTCATCAGACCCGAACCCCGCATCGCCTTCGGTCTGACCTGGTACCAGTTTATCGCCGCCGGTTTGATTGTACTGTTCATCGTTGTAGATCAAGTCCAAACGTCACGTACCACACCTGCGGCCACAGAGTCGTAGTAGTTTGTCTATCGCGATTTGTCAGGGACTGGGAAGCCGAGTAGGCGTTCGCTGTACGGTGCACTTTTATCAAGTCGCCGTGTTCAATGCCGCGAGGATGGTTTCAAATCCGGCCCGTTTGCATCCAGTTCAGCAAGTTGCCCCGAGCGACACCGCCGTTACACGACAACCTGGTCACACGTGACTGCATGCAACCCCATCGCCTGGTGTTCGTCACTTGCTGTGAAAATTGATTTAGAACGGCGGGAACTCGAAGTTTCGCCAAATCAAATTGGTGCTGGGGACTGCATAAGTTCGCGTGTCAATTCCAGCACCGCCGTCGATGATGAAGGTGTCGAGAAACAGACTATTGGTGATTTGCACGTTGTCGTTCCCTTCGCCAGTGAGCATGTAGGAGGACATGGTCGTGTAGACGTCATTCAGGCGAACGACATCATTGCCGATCCCTATTCCGATGCTTCCCGTATAAACAATGAGGTGCTCTGCGATGAGATGATCGATGTCCACAGAAGACATTCCCCGGACACGTATTGTCCGCCCGTCGCCACGTGGGAGACGCCCCGAACTTACAACATGGTTTAAGGTCACCGTGTCGCCCGAAATTCGGGCCCAACTGCCAAACACTCGCACTGAATCCAGCAGAACGGTGGATTCACTGCGGGCAGAGAGCATTTGGACGACATCCACACCGGGATACAGTCCGTTGTCATTGTTCGCAGCCAGAGCCCCTAATTGGATGCTGTCATCACGTGAGTTGCCAGAAACCCCCAGGTTTCGCAGCGCACGGGTCGACTCGATGGTCGCCTCGCCGATGATGGCGGCATCATCAGTGAAAATTACATCGAAAATGTAGGGGGAGAACAGATCGCGTACGCCTCGATATGCCCCGGCGTCGCCGACAGTCACGGTATCGCTCACCACGATGGTGCGTCCCAAATGAGCGGTCGCAATGGCAACCGTTTCCGCGTCAATTCTGGCGTAACCTTCAGCCCAGACGTGTTCCAACTGAACGTCATCCTGGCCGGTATAGGTCTTCACTGTGAGTGAGTTGAGTTGGATGGTTCTTCCCGTCGGCAAGGTACTTTGTGATTGGGAAACGGTGCCAATAATGTGCACGTCGTGATCGGGATCGATATCGGGTACGAACAAATACTTTGAACTGAGCCAGACCCGGTCATCGCCAGATCCCGTATACACGGCCATATCGCCTGAGACCAGGAACGAATTGCCGTACACAAAATCGTCCCCTTCGCCGGTTGAAATCAGCAGGTTGTTGAAACCGGTGGGAGTTGTCCGGGGACCGGTCCCGCTGAGTTCGACCGTATCGTTTCCCGTCCCGGTCATCACTGACGTCTGCCCCGTGGCCCCAACGCGATACAGCACTACTTTGTCAGCTCCCCACCCCATGTCGATCGACAGGTTGCTTACTCTTCCACTCACCATGCGCAAGGTGTCATCACCGCCACCAAGTTCAATGACGATATTGGTAGGGGTTTCGAATGACGTTCGCCCCTCAATGACAGTGCCATCCAACCCTTCGACTCTCCATCCGCTGACGACGGTCTCGATGATATAGTTTCCTACGAACACAAACTCGTCAGATGTCGCTTGAGCATTCCGTTCGATACCACCAGGGGGCGCCACGAGGTTTGTCGTAAGAACTGGCCCGCCCCCACCCATTGCTATCTCGGTCAGCTTGATGCTGTTCGCTGCGTCGTCTCCCCGAATGAACAGGGTGTCGCCGATGAGTTCGGTCTGGACTGTGCCCGAGAGCAACACACGTGATTCCATTGCCTCAATTGATTTTGAGATTGAGCGGCGTCGACGGCCCATGATTTATCCCTTTTGTAGATTTTGCGTATAATACTCGAACGTAAGACTATCCCGTCCTTACCACGGTGGTCAAGGCGTGATGGGCCAAGCTATCAACAAGGAGCGGCGCAACCCCGAGTGTTCGGATTGAGTATGCCTGCATACAGTGACCCGATGCAAATCGGGTCGGAAACGCGTTCGCAACTGAATGGGCGACCCAAGGTTTTCCCATTCTATGAGCTGGCCAGCGACGGAACACGTTTTCAAATCCTTGAAGCCGTTTGCATCAAGGCATACTCAATTAGAGTCCGGACTCGCTTTTTATTCCGTAGTTGAGAACTGACACAAAGAACACAAAAAATCGCAAAATGTAAGTCGAACAAGAAGCGGCAGAAGGGAGCTGGTAAGCAGCCGGTGGTACACCGTGTTGTTACCCCTCGGCGGGCGGATTCGCAGGATGTGTCGGCGGGATTTGTGTCAGCAGCTTTTCCGAAAGTTGCCGCACATTCGCCACGTGTGTTTCGATGTCGTGGCGGAATGTATTGATGTCGTGGTAGCCCAGGCGGCGACCCAGGAATTGAAATTGCTCCGAGTCGCTCGGCGGGATGTCCAGGTCGGTGGCATCGCCGCGGACCATGCGGAGGGCGTCGATGACACGCCTGAGGAATCGGTATGCATCACGCAGCGAAAGTCGCTCAGCGGCAGTAACGACTCCGCAGGCGGCCAACGCCTTGAGGGCCTCGCGGGTATTTGTACTCCTGAGGGTTTTGTCGCGGTGTCCGTATGTTATCTGCAATGCCTGCACCAGGTATTCGCAGTCAACCAGTCCACCGCGACTCAGTTTGACGTTGAACACATCGGGCTTCACGAGTTGGCGCAATTGGCGCTCGCGCATGGCCCGCATGGAGGAAACATCAAACGGCGTCCCGGTATAAAGAAAGGCGTTCCTTGCCATAACAATTTGGTCGCATAGTTCGTCCGGACCGTAAATCGGACGCAGTTTCACGAGGGCCTGCCTTTCGTACGGCCAAGCCTGACCGTCGATAGCGTAGTATTGAGTGAAGGTTTCCAGTGGGACTGCCAGTGTGCCCGCGCTGCCATAGGGGCGCAGACGCAAATCGATTTCGAAAATCCGCCGCTTGCGCGAGTCGATGGTGCGACGAAACGTTTCGACGACCCGATTAAAGAACTCGCCGTTGTCGATCCGTTTTCTTCCATTGGTTCGACCGGTCCCTTCAAAGAGGAACAGCAATTCGATGTCCGAGGCGAAACCGAGTTCGAGACCGCCAAATTTTCCCAGAGCACAGATGGCCATTGGCGCCGGTTTGCCAGCGACCTTCGGCTCTCCGTATTTCGAGGCAACTTCGGCAAAGGCAATGTCATAGGCCCCTTCGACAATTGTCTCGGCCAAGTTGGCGAGTTCCCGCGAGAACATTCCGAATTGATGCTGTAATCCCAGCACGTGACGCAAATCGATGCGCAGGATTTCGCGATCCTTAAAGTCGTTCAGCACCCGCGCCTGTTCACCTGCAGGCACGGTGTCCAGTTCAGCTTTCAATTCTGCTGTGAGTTGCTCGCGAGACTTGGGCGTTTGCAGCAAATCGACATCGGTGACGACGGGGAAGAGGTTCTTGTGTTGAATTCGTAAGAAGTCATCCCACAGAAATTCGCTTCCGCCGAGTAAGCGACTGAGGGCCTGAAGAACTTCCGAATTGTCCAGGCGTTCCAAATCGTTCGGCCAGTCGGGACGTTTGGAAAACTCTTCGAGCAACTCCCGAAACTGCGTGAGCGCCGCTGCAGGATTTGGGGCGAGTGGCAACGCATGGATAAAATGCTGGACGAGCACAATGGTCGCCCGCAGTTGTTTCAAATCATGACGCGAGGTGACCTTCTTCCCGTTCACGTCGACCACGCGCAGTTCATCCTGCACGCGCGTGCCGATGGTTGCCACTTTCAGTCCGGTGACAAACAATCCCAACGTCTCCAGTGCGTTCGCGAGCTCGTAAAGAAACCCAGGAGTGTCCGTACTTCGGATGCGCAGGACGGTCGCCGCGTCCTCGGAATACTCATCGATCTCAATGTCGACGGGGAGTGCCTCGCGCTGCGTCGACATTTCCACCGCCGCGTAAGCGACACGATTAACAAGTTCATTTCGCATCTCAGTGGAAAGTCCCGCACCGCCAGGTCGGAAATGCTGATATAGTTCCTCTGCAAATTGAGCCTCAAACTTGTCATTGGAACTGGCTGAGACGCGACGAATTGTGAACTGTGCGATGAACTGTGCATTCTCCGTTGGAAAGTGGGATACCTGACCTCCGTCTGATTTGCCGCTTCGAATCGAAAACAGTCCCGACTCAATGCTCATGCCATTCGCGTAGAGCAAACCGCACAGCACCGACAGTGCCCCGGTGTGATAGTAGCCAGCAACAACCAGTTGCGAGTCATCACCCATGTCACTCGCGAATTTGAATTGCACGGAACCGGTTGCGGCCAGTCGTTCCAGAAGTCCAGTTGGTGAGAAATCCTCTGGCCATGTCGTGGAAGGCAGCGCTGCGTTGTGATCAACTTCACCTCCAACGCCGGGATGCTGTTCGGCTTCGATTTCACCCCGTTCGGCTGCCTCACCGAGATGTCTAAGAAAAATTGTGCGGACTTCCCGTGTGTGACGGTTAAAGTGCTCGACGAAATAGGCGGCGTCCGGGAAGTCGAGGCGACGGGCCAAATAGTCCTGAGCACGCGGCGACTCCGGAATGGCATGCTCCTGACGGTTGTGCATTAATTGGAGCGCGTGCTCAACCGTACGGAGGAAATAATAAGAGTCCGTCAGTCGTCGAAACTCGCCCGGGAGGAGAAACTCCGCCTCAGTCAGACGGGAGAGTGCCTCGAGCGTCGCGCCGCTTTGAAGTTGAGGATGCGACGGGCCATGCTGGAACTGCAGCCATTGCGTCAGGAATTCGATATCGCGAATTCCTCCGGGGCCACCCTTGACCTCGCCCCAGTTGCGTCCCTCCTGTTCCAACTTTCGTTCGATTTCCCGTTTCATTTCCCGGATGGAATGTCGCACTTCCTCGGACGCGACGGGTGTGACCGCTTCTCTCAATTGCTGCAGGGCACTGTTTCCCAGTGCCAGATTTCCAGCAATGGGGCGAGCCTTCAGTAAGGCCTGTCGCTCCCAGTGCTGGGCGTGTTGTTTGTAGTAGTCGATATATCCCTCGACCGTCGTCACCAGTGGTCCGGACTTTCCCCACGGACGAAGCCGCATGTCGACGCGATACAAGAAGCCGTGGGCCGTGACATCGGACAATACTCGGATGAGTTTTCTTGCCGCTCCCCAATACTTCTCCGATTCGTTTTTCGTCAGAAAAACCAAATCGATATCGGAGCTGTAATTGAGTTCTTCTCCTCCCAGTTTGCCAAAGGCCAGAACAACGAACTGGGAGCGATCCAGCCCGGCTTGTGTGAAAACATCTCTCAGGGCAAGCTCCACAATGGAATCGGCCAGCAATGAAAGCTGCAGGATGACGGTTTTGAAATCGAGGAGGCCAAACGTATCGCACGCGGCAATGCGAAGGAGTTCCCACTGTTGAAAACGGCGTAGTTCGTCGGGTCGTTCCGAGGCGTGTGCCGCCCAGGTGAGCCATTGGCTCCCCACCTCCAGGAAATCCTCGCGGCTCTTGAAGTCTGCCAGTTGGCGATGGTTGGTCAACTGTTCCAGGTACCGTGGATTGCGTAACAAGAGTTCCGTGAGGTACTGGCTCCCCACAAACAACCGGACCAGAATTTCAATTCCGCGCGGAAACAGATTGAGAAAGCGAAAGAGTTCCAAACGATTTGGTACGACACTGACGTACCGTTCGAGGTTTGTTAGAGCGACTTCTGCATCTGCGGCTTCCAGGCAGGCGTACAGCAAGTTGGCCAGAATATCGGTGAGGGCTCGGACCTCGTCCTCGTTGCGACAGAGTGCCTGAAGACGGGTTCTGGCTCGCGTGACGTCAGCGAATCCAATTTGCCCAAGTACGTCAGCCATCGCCGCATCGGACGGCGTGTTTGACGTCAGCAATTTCAGTGATTGTTCGGGAGTCAGCAAAAGCTCAGGGGACGGTGTAAGTGCGATGTTGTCTTGTCAGAGCACATCCGGAGTGCGGACGCGGGACCTCGTCGCAGTATATCCCCAGACAAATTCGAAGTACCAACGTGTCAGGCGTCGGCTAGTTCCAGGTAGGGATCGAGCCCGAGCCGCCGGTACTTTTTCGTCTGTTCCTTTTCGAACTTGAGCAACTTCTTGCGCTGCTTGGTGTGAAGCTTCTCCAAGCCACTTTGAATTCGTCGGAAGTAGTTCTCCCAGCTCGAACTCAATTCGCCGCTTTTGTCCGCCCACGCATTCTTGAGCAGCGAGGCCCGCTTGCTCGCCTCCAGAACACGGAACAGTTCGTCTTCCAGCGAAAGAAAGAATTGAAAGCTTCCGGGATCGCCTTGTCGGGCGGCGCGTCCCACGAGCTGTCGGTCGATGCGGCGAGAAGTGTGCATTTCGGTGGCGATGACGTGCAATCCCCCGGCTTCTCGCGTCTTCTTCTCCAACAGGATATCCGTACCACGACCAGCCATATTCGTCGCAATGGTCACTCGTCCCGACTCACCAGCATGCGAGACAATTTCCGCTTCAATGGCATCGAACCGGGCGTTGAGAATTGTATAGTCGATGCCCCATTCCGTGAGTTGGGCGGCCAGCGATTCTGAGGCTTCAACGGACGGCGTACCAATGAGCACGGCCCGACCCTGTTGCACGAGCCGTTCAACATCTTTCACAATGGCCTGTCGCTTCGCTTCTTGATTCAGGAACACGCGGGTTGGTAATCCCTGACGCAGACAGGGCCGATTCGTCGGGATGACACTCACCTTCAGGTCGTACACATTCTTCAGTTCCGACTTTGCTTGATACGCCGTCCCCGTCATGCCGGCGAGATGTTCGTAGTAGCGGAACAGTGACTGAATCGTGATTTTTGCTGCGGACGATGTGACCTCCGTGACATCGAGCCGCTCCTTCGCTTCAACGGACTGGTGCTGTCCTTCCTGCCATTTCCGGCCTTCCATTTTGCGGCCGGTGCCTTCGTCGATAATGACAATTTCCCCGTCGCTGATGACGTAGTCCCGATCTCGCTCGAAGACGAGAGCGGCCATCAAAGCCATTTCCACGTGCTGATAAATCCGTTCCGTGTCGATGGTGTCGATGATTGCCGGCTTGGCGAGCAACGTCACGTGGCGACAGCCTTCATCGGTGAGATCAACACGGCGTTTGTGAGGATCAAACAGGAAATCGATGTTATGTTTCAGGTGCCGAATCGCCCCAGCGCACCAGCGGTAGAGCTGCACCATGGCATCGCGGTTCTGCATCATGACGCCAATAATCAGAGGCGTGCGTCCTTCGTCGATGAGAATGCTGTCTGCTTCGTCGATGAGCGCAAAATAGTGCCCCCGCTGCACGGGAGCTTCACGTCCGGTTGATCCTTCGAAAATCGCCGGTTGCCGCTTCGCCTGATTCGCCGCCCCCCGTTTGAGTCGGTCACGGAGGAAGTCGAAGCCCATTTCGCTGGCGGTGCCGTAGGTGACGTCACAGGCGTAGGCGCGGCGACGGTCGTCATCTTCTTCGGCCAGGACATATTCGCTGGGGGGAGTGAACCCGGGTTCTTTCTGTTCTTTCTTGCCAATGACGCATCCGAGCGACATCCCCAGCATTTTGTAGACGGGCCACAGTTTGGCCGCATCGCGCGAGGCGAGATAATCGTTCGCCGTAATGACGTGGACACCGAGCCCCATGGTGGCCCGTAGCGCCGCGGGCAAAATGGCCGTGATGGTTTTTCCTTCGCCGGTCTGCATTTCGGCAATGTGCCCTTCAAAGAGGGCAATGGCTCCCATGACCTGCACGGGAAAGTGCGTCATACCGAGCGTGCGTCGCGTGGCTTCGACCGCCAGTGCGTAGACTTTGGGCAGCAGATTCTGGAGCGGTTCGCCAGCCCGAGCTCGCCACGTTGCCTCCCGCATTTGGCGCTGCAGGTCTTCAATGGTGCAGACGTCGAGCTTCCTGACGTCATCCAGGATTTGATTGGCCTGCCGACGCCATCTTGAAATGCGACTCCAAAACATGCGACGTACCTGCCGTTCGGCGACACCTGGACAAAGTGATTGGCGTGAAAAACTCCCTTATACGACAGCTTTTATGCCAAATTGACAATTTGGACAACGCAAATTCGAGCTGCGGAGAGTCTCTGAGACACAATCGGCAATTTCAAATGGCAACTTGTTGCCGGAGAGTGGCGGGGAAACCGTTTCTCGCCAAATCTGAGAATTCGAACGCTCGGAAAGCCGAAACTGGAAGTTCGTTCTTTTCGTAATCATCGCGGGTGGCGATACTCTCGGACACAGACGGACATCACAGGCATTTCACACGGTATTCGACAAGGGATTGGAACATGAAGGTCATCATTGTGGGTGGGGTAGCGGGTGGAGCATCAGCGGCAGCGAGGCTGCGGCGATTGGCGGAGGATGCGGAGATCATTCTCGTAGAGCGTGGCCCAGACGTGTCGTTCGCCAACTGCGGACTTCCGTACCATGTCAGCGACACCATCCCCGACCGGAAAAAACTGCTGGTGACGACTCCCAAACTGCTGCGAGAACGTTTCAAGCTCGACGTCCGCGTCCGCTCGAATGTCGAGGCGATTGACCGGGAGGCCAAAGAAGTCCGCATTCGCGATTTGGAAACAGGGAATGAGTACCCGGAGTCATACGACAAACTCATTCTGGCGCCAGGCGCCGCTCCATTGCGTCCGCCATTGCCGGGAATCGACCTGCCTAATGTATTTACGCTGCGCAACTTGCAGGACATGGACCGCATCAAGGCGGCGGCTCAGGGGGCGAAAGGGAAACACGCCGTCGTCGTCGGAGCGGGATTCATTGGACTCGAGCTCATTGAGAATTTGGTCCATATAGGAATTCAAACAACGCTCATCGAATTGCAGGATCAGGTTCTCCCGCCACTCGACAAGGAACTGACCACACCCATTACCCAACTGCTGGCTGAAAAGGGTGTCAATGTCCTGCTTGGTGATTCCGTGGTAGGTTTCGAAGAAGCAAACGGTGCTCTCGCAGTCTCGCTGAAATCGGGTAAACAGCTTGAAGCGGAATTTGTCGCACTCGGAATTGGTGTCCGCCCGGAAAACAAGCTCGCAGTTGATGCCGGTCTGAGTGTGGGGCCACGCGGCGGAATTCAGGTGAACGAGCAGCTGCAAACTTCCGATCCCGACATCTATGCGGTTGGTGATGCTATTGAAGTGCAGGATTTCGTCCTAGAGTCACCAACTCAGGTTCCGCTGGCCGGGCCCGCCAATCGACAGGGACGTCTCGCGGCTGATCACATTTGCGGTCGCGAGGTTCGCTACCGTGGAACACAAGGGACCGCAATCTTGGGCCTGTTCGGACGAACTGCGGCGATGACTGGCTCTTCGGAGAAAACTTTACGACGGGTCGAACGTCCGTTTCGGTCGATTTACATTCATCCCAATAATCACGCCGGGTACTATCCTGGCGCTGAGTCGATGACGCTGAAACTGCTACTCGATCCTGAGTCAGGAAAGATTTTGGGAGCCCAAGGGGTCGGTGGGGCGGGTGTCGACAAACGGATTGACGTCCTTGCCATTGCGATTCAGGCAGGCATGACGGTGTTTGATCTTGAGGAATCGGAGCTCGCCTACGCGCCGCAGTTCGGATCGGCCAAAGATCCCGTCAACATGCTGGGATTTGTGGCCGCCGGTCTTATGCGGGAAGACCATCCCCAAATCGATGTACCTTCATTCCTGGATCAGGATTTCAGCAGCCACCTGCTGTTGGATGTGCGTACCGAGAAAGAGTTTTCCGAGGGGCACATCCCCGGCGCGACACATATTCCGGTCGACGAACTTCGCGACCGCCTTTCCGAACTTTCCAGCGACAAGGAAATTGTCGCGTACTGCAAGGTCGGAATGCGGGGGTACATTGCCACCCGCATCCTCATGCAGCACGGCTACAAAGTGCGGAATTTGAGCGGCGGATATTCGACGTACCGCCTTTTTCAGCCTGAGGGGTAACTATCGCTACTTCGTGACTTGAGTCGAGTCTTCGATCACGCCAGACAGTCGTGGATGCGTCAAAATGGCGTTGAGCGTTTGCGTCAGTTCCTGGAGTGATTCCAAATCGGTTTGCTGCTGGTCGTGGTACTCCCTGCGCAATCGGTTCAGCTCAGATTTCCAGTGGTCGACTTCACCGCGCAGAGCCACTGTTTCTTCCTGCGAGGCCTTCAAATCTTGTTGCAGAGAATTCTGCGCGGCTCGGCTTTCCTTCAATTCGGATTCGAGTTTCTCAAGACGTGCGCTGAGTGACTCGTGCATGGTCGTTGTGCGTTGCATGAATGCATTCTCGATTGCCTGTACGTCAATGCATGGACTCTCTTTGCCGCGCGTCTCATGAGCCACGGGAGTCGGCAGTGCGCTGACGTCGGCGGGAAACAGTGCGGGAGTCCGCATTTCGGCCGTCAGCAATTCCGGGACGCGATGGTCAGTACGCAGCTTGCGACACGGTGGAGGCGGAGGCACATCTGCATGCATGGTTGTTCTTCGATCCACACTGATGAACGAATCGGTAGTTGCGGGAACAGTCAGTGTTGCCGTTTCGTTGTCGACGACTGCATCACAAGTTTCGCACGACTTGTGACGGTCGAGAAGGGAGCAGCCACTGGTTCCCGCCAGAAGTAAGAGCAGAATCAGGAGTCGACCAGCCGACGCCGCCTGCGGAATTCTGAAGCCTGAACAAATTCGAATTTCCGTAGTTGGTAGAGAAAACATTACGCCCCCCTTGGCGAGTTTTGCCATTCTTTGACAGATTGATTTGAATTGAAGTCGCGTCCGTAACCGGAAATCATTTTTCATATTCGCATTCTGCTATCATTACGCGGCCACAGGTGCATTGCACCCGCATGCTCGTGACGCGGCCATCGACGCGCGTCAGCTCGACTTCCGGCTCAACCACCGGTTCGTATTGCGTTATGAGGACCGGATGGTGAGTCATGCGGACCGCACTGGCCGGAATAACGCAAGAACCTCGGTTGCGTGTCGAAATCATTTGAAATCCCCCCATTTCAGTTGCTTTCCATCCTGGTAACAATGTGCTTAAGTGCGGCATGTGCCTGTGACAGCAGTCTCGACACCCGCGACTCGGATAGCCCCAGCACTTCACCAATTTCCTTCAACCGGAGTTGTTCCGCGTAATACAAAGTGATGACGTGCCGCAATCGCTCCGGAAGTTCTAGAATTGCCTCGGCCAGAAGCTGCTGTTGATCCTCCCGTTCGAGTGACTGTTCCAATTCGGTCGTTCTGGCAACCGGACTCAGTTCCTCCTGCCAGTCCTCAAACCGCAGGACATGTACGGACGACAGGCAGTCAAGGATTTCGTCGACCGGAACCCCCAATTGTTCAGCAAGTTGTTCGACAGTGGGATATCGCTCCGAATGTGCGGTGACTTCTCGAATACGTCCCCACAAATTCAGGAGACGTTGCGGCAGTGGGCAGTTGCGTCGTAGCTCATCAATAATGGCTCCTCGGATGCGGAGGTATGCGAAGCTGCGAAAACTCGCCCCATGTTGAGGATCAAATCGGGCGGCGGCTTCCACGAGTCCCAGCAGACCCGCGCCTTCCAGGTTTTCGCGATCCACATGGTTGGGAACTTCGGCTAACACGCGTCCCAGAACGTGCTGCACCAAATCACGATGTTCCAGGACGAGCTGATCACGCTCGACCTGCCACACGCGTTGCTGATAGTTCTCCTTAACTTCACGCATTGAAACTGCCTTCCTGGCGGTGCTTCATCATTCCTTTGTTGCCAACTTCAAATTGCGACTTACTTTCTCGAATTGTTTGTAGGGTGGGTGAAGTCCACCTCCACCAAATTGGTGCGTTACGCAAGTCGTCCCCAATGCAAAGCAAGGTGTGAGTTCGGTGAGATTTGACTGCGGACGCAACCCACCAATGCATGTCGACTTGCTCCACACACCCTACGGGCGTCGTGAGTCGTCCTGCCTATCTCATTGGTATGTCCAAGTCGTCATCATCCGGGCTCGTAAACTGCTGCTTCAGTAACAACTCGAGTCCCGCTGCCAGGATGGCCACAACCACGCCACTGACTCCCGCTCGGTACACAATGATGTCGGGCGACTGTCCGGTGAACACACCGAGCACGACGCTGATACAGGCAATCAGCAACGCTGTTGACAGTACGCGAACCCGCATTGGTAATCGCTTCCCCTCCTTCCTGGACAACATTTGTTACGCGGCCTGTGACGCAGCCTGTTCGACATTCTCCACCGACTCCTGCGAGCGGCTCTGCTGCGGAAACACCTCCTGTTCGTGGATGAGTGCAATGGGTGAAAGGGCCAAATCGGAATGCACTTCCTGGTAGGCAATAAATCCCAACCCCTTCAGTTGACGATTCAGCAAATTGCGCATGGGACGACGTAAGCTGCGGTCGACCAGCAATGCCAATGGCTGGTCGTGTTGACTTCCTTCATGCCAGTGCCGGGTGACGGTGCGAGTGAGGTTCTCCAGCGGAACGGGACCAAGAGCCACGTGCCCTTCTCGTACTACCTCGCGAAGTCGTTTCTCCAGCCGTGGATCAAAGATGATGACTCGCAATTCACCATCTGACGTGCAGTACCGGTCGCAGACGAGTCGTCCGAGTTCCTGCCGGACGGCATCGGTCAACTCGTCGGCAGTCTTCGCATGGGTGGCCTGATTACTGACTGCCTCCAGAATGAGAGCCATATCAGCCAGAGGGACACCATCTTGCGCCAACTGTTTCAGCATTTGATGAATGACCGCGGTCCTGATGTTCTCACTGCGGACTTCATCCACAATCGAAGGTGCAAATGCGTGAACCTGATCCAGCATCTCCTTGACGGTATCTCGAGTAATGAGTTCATGCCCGAATTCTTTGAGCACCTCGCCCAGGTGTGTGATCAATACACTCGGTGCGTCGACCACGGTGAAGCCGCGGGCCGAGGCGAGTGAGGCGTTCTCTTCCGAGAGCCACTTCGCCCGGAATCCAAAGGCTGGGTCGACCGTTTCTTCGCCTGGTACGTCGAGTGAGGTTCCTTCGTCGTGGATAGCCAAATGCTGATTCACACGCAAATCGCCTCGTGCTACTTCGCGTCCACCAATCAGAATGCGATACGCCTCGACCGGAAGTTCGAGGTTGCTGCGGACACGTATTTCCGGAATCCAAATGCCGCGCTGCCGGGACAGGTCTTTCCGCAACAGCGTAATACGATGCGAAAACGGTCTTCCCTGTTTGGAAGTCATGAGGCTGACTAAGCGTGCGCCGACTTCCACGGCGGCTCGGTCGGTATACAGGAAATCTTCGAGTGCATTCGTCGGTGCGACAGGCTGCGGTTCTTCACCGGGTGGGACTTTACTCAGCTTTTCCTGCGGTTTCCGCTGTCGACGCAGGTACCAGATGAGTCCGCCACTCAGTGCCAGAAATGGCAGACGTGGCATTCCGGGGATGAGTGCCGCAATTCCCAGGACAAAGGCACCGAGCCACAATGGATTCTTCTGCTTGAACAATTGTTCGCCGACATCACTGCCGAGGCTGTTTTCCGAGTTCGATTTCGTAATGAGAATACCGGAAGCCGTGGCAATGAATAGAGCCGGAATTTGTGAGACGAGACCGTCGCCGACGGTCAATACCCCGAACGTCTGAATCGACTCGCCGGGCGACATACCGTTGGAAATCCCGATGGCGACGCCACCTAACAGGTTGATGCCAGTAATGACCAAGCCGGCAATGGCATCTCCGCGTACGAACTTACTTGCACCGTCCATGGCCCCATAAAACTCGGTTTCGAGTCCGAGTTGTCGACGTCGTTCCCGTGCCGTTGGTTCATCGATGGTGCCGGCATTGAGTTCGGCGTCGATCGACATTTGCTTACCGGGGAGTGCGTCGAGCGTAAATCGCGCGGCGACTTCTGAAACGCGTCCCGCACCTTTCGTAATCACGATAAACTGAATGATGACGAGAATCAGAAAGATGACGAGGCCGACGACCAGGTTCCCGCCGACCACCATTTCACCAAATGTGGAGACGAGTTTTCCCGCCTGCGATGACAACAAGATGCTGCGAGTTGTCGCGACGTTAAGTGAAATGCGATATAGCGTCAGCATGAGCAGCAGTGACGGAAACGCTGACAGGTCGAGTGCGCGACGGGTGCCGAGCGTTACCAGGAACAGCAGGACCGCCACGCCCATGTTGACTGCGAGGAACAGGTCCAGCAGCAGCGATGGAATCGGGAAGACGATTATCCCCAACACCATGAGGAAACAGAGCGACAACAAGGTGTCGCTGTTTCGTAACCAGGAGTAAGGGGAGGACTGAGTCATTGTGGGAAGTGGAGGGGTGAGTCAGGCTGCGGACGTGCTTTGAATTTTGGGCATGGTCAGGTTTGAAAGCTGAGGCAAATTGCCTTCGCCAGCAAATGCCAGCCATCAATCAAAACGAACAGCAGGATTTTGCAAGGCGTGGAGACGACGACGGGCGGCATCATCATCATGCCGAGGGCCATGAGAATCATGGAGACGACCAAATCGATGACAATGAAGGGCAGGAACAGACAGAACCCCATTAGAAAGGCGGTTCGCAGTTCGCTGATGATGAAGGCGGGAATGAGAATGTGGATCGGTGTCGATTCCCGGGTCTCCAGCAAATCATGCTCGGCCAGATTCAGAAACAACATGAGGTCTTCCTCTCGCGTGTGCTGCAGCATGAACTTTCGTTCTGCCGCCGAACCAATGGCGAGTGCCTCGGCTGCCGAGATCTCTTCATTCATGTATGGGCGCACAGCTTGCGATTCGATTTCCCGCCACGTGGGCGCCATGACGAACAGTGTCATGAAAATCGAGAGGCCGAGCAGAACCTGATTCGGCGGAATCTCCTGTGTTGAGAGTGCCCGACGGACGAATGACAACACAATGACAATGCGCGTAAAGGCCGTCATCGCCATGAACGCCGACGACAGGAGGGCCAGTCCGCCGAGAAACAGCGCCAGTCGCAGTTGCGGCGAGAGGTCCTGCAGCGGACCATCCTGCAGCATTTGGAGTGTTGATTCGGCCTCGCTATTCATCTCTATGCACCTCCCGTGTCGGGGAATACCGCTGGAAACGCATGTTCATTTTGTAATGACGTCGAATCGTTTGCGGTTTCATCGAGCGACATATCGCCCCAACTGTTCAGGCTAAGGAGGAATCGAACGCCTTGCCGATCAACCGCCAGAAGTACAGGTTGTTGATCGGCCTCTACCAGAAAGACCTGGGTGTCCATCCGAAGCTGCAGCGATGCCACACTGCGAAGTCGCGAATTCTCTGCCAGCCGCTGCCAATTCGGAGACCATGCTTTAAGGCCTACGAGGACAACACCTGCGAGTACAATGACAACTCCGCTCCATAGTGCGATTTTCTCAAACTCCTGCAGGACATCATCAGTACCGCTGGTCAACATGGCGGAAGTAGCTTCCTGCTCAGCTTGAACCGGCGTCTCTGCTTCCTCTGAACTGACTCGTTCGACAACCGTAGCTGGCGTGGATTCTCCATCAAACTGAAATGCCGGAACGACACGCGGTTCCGAGCCATCCAAAGACTCGAACACGTTTACAAGTCGAATCTCGCCAACGTCAGTGCGCAGTTCGTCTGCATGTCCGTGTCCCGTCAGGAGCACGTACATCGCGAAGACCAGGCTGCACTGAGTCAGCAGGTTCGTCATGTTGTGGCTTCCACATTCTGAGCTTCACGTCTTGCGCCGGGGCCAGAAGCAACCTCGGCATGGCTCTCGTCGATTTCCGTGATTCGGATGCCGTAACGATCATGCACGACGACCACTTCGCCGCCAGCAATACGCACTCCCTGGGCGACAATGTCGAGGGCGTCGTTGACAGTACGATCGAGTTCCAGCACGGCACCAGGACCGAGTTCCATCAACTCACCAAGCGGCATTTGGAGCCGTCCGAGTTCGGCGGTAATGCGAACCTTCACATCATAGAAACGTGAAAGCGGTACCTTGGCAGTGATGGGGCCTGAAGGGGGAGCCTGCGGAAAGTCCGCCGGGCTCACCGGAACTCCTTCTCCGGATTCCTTGTTCATGACAAAAGTCTCTGTTGATTCTGTGACGAGGGAGGAAGGCTATTCACCCGCCTTTTCGGAAACCTGAAATGCCTGACGTGGCCCCTTGCGGAGTGGATATCCCTGCCACTTGGGAATGTTCTCCACCGACATGGTCAGCGGGCGATAAATCGAGTTGTCGAGCACAATGACATCGCCGAGAGCGAGGTTCATGGCTGCCGACATCGGGATTTCCGTCGAGCCGAGTTCAAATGTGATGTCCACGGGGATGCGTCGCGCCAGTGATTCCAGAACCGACAAACCTGCTTGTGTGTCACTGTCAGGCGAGTGAGAGCCATCTTCCAGTTGCTCGTCCACTTCCTTGCGGGGGAGAATCCAGGCGATGGGTTCGGTGCCGAAGCGGCATGTGAAGTTCAGAAGAATGAGGTAGTACTCAGCCTGCGCGGAGAGAATGCGTGTTCGCTCGGGGCGATTCATCCCTTCAATGAATCGACACGGCGTTGATTGTGCACCGGGATACGAATCACCAATAGCGAATGCCACTCGCTCAAACAGCACTTCCATCATGGATGATTCGACGGGAGTGAGTTCGCGTTCTTCCGGCCACTCGGTGCCGGGGATATCCAATAGATCGGCCAGTAGACCCTGCGTCGTGCGGCCACTCAAGACAACGATGGAAGGAACGCGAGCAGGTGTGACTTTGAGATGTAATCCCAGCGAGCCGGGCTGCATGGCACTGGCGACGCCCTGATATTCGCATGGTCGTATTTCGTGACAGGCGAGCTGAATGGGATTCTTTAATACTTCGTTCCACTGCTCCTGCAGTACCACGCATGTTGCCTGGCACCACTTCTGCAGCATGTTCCATACATCCTCGGCAGGCCGCCTTGGGCGATAAAAGTCCAATGTTTGGGGCTGTAAATCGTTCATGGTTATTGGACGTTGAATTCCTCGAACAGCACGTCGAACACGCGGTCACGACCATCTTTCGACAGGGTGTGATTCACACGATCCAGGATTTCGCGTCGGAGCATGTTCTGTCCCGACTTGCCGCGAATGTCTTCCACGGTCTTGTCAGAGACGTGACTCAACAACCAGTTCTTGAGCAGCGGTCCATCAACGAGTAACTGCTCTTCCAGTTCCTTCTGGTGGTCCTTTGAAACCAGAAGACTAATCCGCAATCGCAGGTAACGGTTCATACGTCCTTCAGAGAGGTTGGCAACGACCTCGCCAAAACTGATGACGACCGTCTCCTGAGAGAGTTCCTCTTCATGAACGGGGGACCTCTCCCCTTTCGCCAAGAGCATGGGAACTGCGGCTCCCGCCCCGGCTGCAAGCAGTGGGACCAGGAGATAGAGCACCATCGAAAGCAGGGACGACTGCTTGGGTGGTTCAGGAATTTGCTGCGGATCGGCCACGGGTGAATTGCTCCAACATCGACACGGAACGTCCCTGCATATCGTCTGGGCGTGAAGTCAAACTTTGTCGATCACGATGAGTTTGGCGATCGTGTCGGCTGCTGAGAGATCAGGATGCGGGACCGCTCTACTCCATGCGTGATTCCAGTCAACAATTGAGGGAACACCCGCAGTAAACATGCGGTTGCGGAAGGAATTCCCCACATGAAGCGGAACTCTTTTCCCGTAATTTGGCGATGACTTGCCCGGCCTCGTCATGGCCAGAAAGATGTCCACCGCACCAGCAGAGCGGTATTTGCAGGCAATGACGGTTCGACCAGTAGAACGGCTTTTAACTGGCACAACGGTTGCAATGCATTTCCCGACAGCCCAGGGGGAGGGGGAACATGCTGCCAGGAATTTATAGCGCGGCCAACGGAATGGACGCGGCACAGCGGCAACAGGAAATCATCGCACGAAATCTTGCGCATGCACAAATGCCGGGCTTTCGACGGCTCGTTCCCTATTTTGATTCCAATGGTGATGACGTCTCGGCGAGCGACTTCGCGGGATCAAAGTCCAACAACCAGGCCATCGACTTCACACCCGGCGGTTTAATGCAGACCGGAGCGCCGCTCGACTTTGCAATCAGTGGCGACGGCTTCTTCACGATTGAGGGACCGAATGGCCCTCTGTTCACCCGTAACGGTGTGTTTCAAATTAGTCCCGAAGGTCAGTTGGTTACCACTGACGGACTTCCCGTCGCCGCCGAACAGGGTGTGATCACATTTCCACAAAACGCCGACTTGTCGAAGTTGGCCGTCGGACAAGATGGTCGACTCTCGCTGAACAACATTCCGCTGGGCAAACTGAAACTCGTCTCCGTTGCCAATCCCCAGAACTTTGAACTGGTGGGGGCAACGCTGATGGCACTGCCGGACGGCGACTCTGTGCTTCCTATGGAAGGCACGCTGCTTCAGGGAGTACGCGAGCAATCGAACGTCCATCCCGTTCAGGAACTCGTCACTATGATTGCCGCCATGCGACAGCACGAAGCGGCCCAACGATCGATGACGGCACTCTCACGTGCCGTTGAGCGTCACCAGGATTTGTCAGGAGGACAATAATGTTACGTGCGTTGTACACGAGTGCCTCAGGAATGAAGGCCCAGGAACTTTCCATTGACAATACGGCAAACAACATTGCCAACGTCAACACCAGCGCGTTCAAACGGAGCACCATCAACTTCGCGGACCTGTTTTACACCACGCTGGAACAGCCGGGAACATCCGTCTCCGCCTCGCAGACTACTCCGTCGGGACTGCAAATCGGAAACGGAACACGTGCCACGTCGACTACAAAGGTCTTCACATCCGGAACTATCGAGCAAACCGGGTTCCCCCTCGATATCGCAATCGAAGGTGATGGTTTCCTCAAGGTAAATTTGCCGAACAATGAGACACGTTTCACGCGCGCCGGCTCATTGCGAATTGACCAGAACGGTCAACTCGTGACCGCCGATGGATATCCAATCGAACCGGCAATCTCGATTCCCGACGGTACGAGCTTGGCGCAGCTCAACATTGCCGCTGACGGAACAGTCTCCGCTCCGCAGTCAGGTTCGCCGAGCGTGAGTAATCCCATTGGACAAATCCAACTCTTTCGCTTCCTGAATCCCGCCGGACTGTCGAGTGAGGGCGGGAATCTGTATGCGGAGACGCCGGCATCAGGACAAGAGGTTTCGGGGACACCCGGATTAAATGGCCTCGGAAACATCCGTCAGGGATTCCTCGAAGGATCCAACGTCGAAGTCGTTACAGAACTGATTTCACTTATTTCGGCGCAGCGTGCCTATGAGGTGAACTCCCGTGCGATTAAGGCCGGCGACGAAATGTTGTCGACCGCCACCGACATCGTCAGGTAATGCATCAGGGAGGTGAAAACCATGTCAACACGAAGTCGCCAACTCTCAATTGGACAGTTGCACAGCCGCAGCAGTGGTGCCTTGCGCTCCTGCTGCTGCGTCACGCTCATGCTCCTGTTATGTGCATGGACTTCTAATCTGTGGGGCGAAGACGTCGTTGTTTCGCTGCGGTTGAATTCGACAGTGACGACGGAGCTCGTACGCATTGGTGATTGTGCCGATGTCTCTACGACCAGTGACTCACTCGCGGAGCAAATCCGGGAACTCGACGTCGATCAATTCGACACCGAGTCCACACGAGTTATTCCGCGTCAACAGATTGAATTACGGCTGCGGCTGTTTGGTCTCGGCGAGAACGAAGTTCGAGTCGAGGGCGCCAAGTCGGTCGAGGTCACACGAACTACGGTCCCCGCTCGTGACGTCGCTCTGGAGACGGCCATTACCTCACAAATGGTGAAACAGTACTCGCTGACGCCCGGACAAATTCGCGTCCGCTTGATGACCTCCGTCGAGAGCCTGTTTCCCGGCTCAACTCAGGAAGCGCTGGATTGGGATGTCCTGCTGCCCGGCGCAGTTCCGTGTGGTCGGCATTCCCTGCTCGTTCGTGGACTGGCCAATGGTCGACTCGTGGTCACACGACAGGTCTCCGTCGATATCCAAATTCGTAAGCCGCTTGTCGTGGCAAATCGCGATTTGCCAGCAGGCTATGTCATTACCGACGGCGACATCGAGTTCGGTGAGTACTGGTGCAGCGATGCCGACACATCGGCCGCGCTTGTCCAAGTGATTTCATCATTGACCGCTCGGCCCATAAAGAAGGGAGAGCCTGTCAAGTTGCGTGATCTCAAAACGGCCGACTTACGCGATCAGTTTGTCGTGCGACAACGAGATTCCGTCTCCGTCGTCGCCCGCAGCGGCACGTTGACCATCACACTCCAGGCCGCAGAAGCCATGCAGAATGGCAAAGTCGGTGATCGCATTTGGCTGCGAAACCTGGATTCTAAGCGACTCATTTCGGGAGTAATTACCGCTCCAGGCGTGGCAGAAATCGAACTGTCGCCGACAACTGGAATTCGCACAGCCGATACGTTGCCGAGATTAGTCCGCTAGTTCCAAGTCTTTCGTACGCGAACCACATCACGAAATTATGAAATTCTTAATCCGAATTCATTGCTTGATAGTTGCAGCTTGCATGTTGCTGTCGATCCCGTCACTCCAGGCCGAATCAATTTGGCAACGGCACACGCAGGAACATGGGTTCCTGTTCTACGATGCGAAAGCCCGTGATGTCGGCGACCTGTTAACGGTTGTCATTTCGCAGGACACCACATTGGGGCATCGCGAAGATCGAGGGATGTCCAAGTCCTCGGGCATTGGTGGCGTGTTCGCACTGGCCGGTAAGGCGGGCGGCGGATTCGGAACGCAAGGTGCCGACACGTCGCTCGATCTGTCGAACGAGTCCGATCGAAACTTCAAGGGCGCCGAATCATTCAGCAGCGAACAGGCTTTGACAGATCGAGTTACCGTCTCTGTTGTCGCCGTCATGCCGAATGGCAATCTAGTCCTCTCGGGGACTCGTACCATTCAGGTGGCGGGCGAAGTACGGACGATGAACGTCAGTGGCTCGGTGCGGGCCATTGACGTCGGCCCCGACAATACAGTCGTTTCGCGGTCGGTTGCTGATTTGCAAATTACTTATGACGCGGTCGGTCCGGGAAAGAAGTTCACGCGGCAGGGATGGTTCGAACGCTGTATGAATCGGGTCTGGCCGTTTTGACATCCCAGGCCATTTCGAAGCACGGTGACACAGACATTCCTGTCTGTGTCTTCCCTTAGCAGAAAGCATGTTCTGGTAGGTTTTGAACCGCTCTCTAGAACAGTGGGATGGATTCGATTCGGAGTAGGTGGAAAGTTGAAAGCCAGGAACATGATCACCCAGGCAAATCCCTCGGAATGCTGGCAGAGCTGTTGGCTCATCGGCTTCCGTTGCATTGCGATATTGACGTTCGCCGTGTTGAGTGCAGCTGCGTCGGCAGCGGAAGTCCGGATCAAAGACATTACCAGCGTGGATGGCGTCCGCACGAATCAAATTCTTGGCATGGGACTCGTCACCGGCCTGCCCGGCACGGGGAGTAAGAGTCCGATTACACGTGAATTTGCATTGAACTTTATGCAGCGGTTCGGCATGCGAATTGACCCGCTGGTGCGTGCGAATCTGCAGAATGACACCCGCCAGAAGACGGACAATCTCTCCGTAGTCACTGTTACTGCCGACTTACCAACTTTTGCACGTGAAGGAACAAGAATCGACGTCATCGTCTCGACGTTTGACGATGCGAAAAACCTCCAGGGGGGAACGCTCATCATGACGCCACTGGTGGGTGCTGATGGTGAAGTCTATGCCGTGGCTAGTGGCCCAATTTCTCTGGGCGGTTTCAGTGCGAGCGGCCAGGGGGCGACGGTGCAAAAGAATCATCCCACGACCGGTCGCATCCCTAACGGTGCGACCGTCGAGCGAGAGACGCTCAACGAAGTTGGCATCGGGGGACAAGTGCGACTGCTACTTCGACAGCGAGACTATGAGACAGCTCGTCGCATTGCAGAGGCGATCAACAAGGAGTTTCCACTGGCCGCTCGTGCCGTTGATGAAGGAACCGTCGAGGTCTTAACCGCGTTTGACATGTCGACGCCGGACTTTCTGGGGCACATTGGACAAATTCGCGTAACTCCCGACTTCCCCGCCAAGGTGGTTATTAACGAACGGACGGGAACCGTCATTGTGGGACAGCACGTCCGCATTTCGAATGTGCTCATCACCCACGCGAATCTCACTGTGACGACGTCGGAGTCACCACAGGTCAGCCAGCCGGCGCCGTTCAGTCAGGGGGAGACGGAAACAGTGCCGCGTACGCAAATCGAAGTTTTTGAAGAGGCAAAACCGGTCACCGAAATCCCGGAGACGGTGACAGTCGGCGACTTGGCTACGGCGCTCAATGCGTTGGGAGTCACTCCACGCGACTTGAGTTCCATTTTCCAGCAACTCAAAGAGTCGGGGGCGCTGCACGCCGACCTCGAATTCAAGTAGGAGAGGACGAAATGATTGGACAAGTCACTGGACCATCCTGGACGTTGCAGGCCATTGGCACAGAGTCCCAGCGAGCTGACCCCATGGGGTTGGCGCGGGAATTTGAGAGTTTGTTGCTGTCCCGACTGATGAAGGATATGCGGCAGTCGGGATTCGACGAGTCTGGGATGTTCCCGGGAGACGAATCCGACACGTTGGGCAGCATGTTTGACCTTCACATGGGGCGACAGCTGGCCATGCATGGGGGATTTGGACTGGCCAAATCACTGGAACCGTATCTGGAATGAATCGCCGAAGCCCCTGCTGTGGATAGTCCGGTGCAGGAAGTGCCAGAAGAGGTAATGTGATGAGTATTCCGCGCACAGAACTACAACAACCAACTCAATTGCAACGCATCGTCCGATTAATGGTCGACTGCGAACAGGCGACCAATGTCTTGTTCAGTCTCATTGGAGACTCAGCACCCTCGGCGTCGCGATTGTCAGAGTCGACGACGAAGCTCGTTCACAGTATGGAATTGGAATTATCCGAGTTACGAGTTGTGGCATCACGCGATGGCGTGCCGCTCATCGAAGATAGAGTCGGTCGCCAGCAACTTCTCATCAGAATTCTTGAACTCGCCGAACGGACCAGTGCCGTTCATTTAACCATTCAGTTTATGCACCACGCCGAATGTCATATCGCAGCGACCGTCCAGGGGGAAAGTCGCTACGACCGCAGTGGCAGGCAGGTGCTGCACATACCGCACTAATGCGAATGGTCTGACACGACGTCGAACCACGGCAGCAGGAACCAAGGAAGGGAATTGTCATGTTGCCACTTGATATTGGACTCTCAGCCCTGCGTGCGCACCAGCAGGCACTGTCCACCGTTTCCAACAACATTACGAACGCCACGACGGAAGGATACTCCCGTCGGCAGGTCGAATTCACGAACCGTCCCGAGACCAACGCCTCCAGCTTCTGGCAGGGAACGGGCGTGAAAATCGAGGACATTCGTCGTGTCGTTGACTATGGACTCCAGGCCGCGCTGACACAGCAGAATTCCTCTTTGGTCGCAGCCAACACTCAGTTGGGATTTGCACAGAGAGTTGAAGAACTGCTGGCTCCGAGTTTTGGATCGATGTCCGACGTGCTGCAGCGATTCATTTCCGCCGCCCGCGATTTGACCGCCCGCCCAGAAGAAGCGGCACTGCGTGATGAGTTCGTTGACGCAGCCACTGAATTGGCAACTGGCATTGAACAGACGCTCTCGGGATTCCAAAGCATTCGTGATGAAGTGTTGCAACAGGCAGGTGATGCTGCCGATCAAGTGAATGCCATTACCAAAGAACTGGCGGAACTGAATCGGAATATTATTGCAAGCAGCGTTTCGACCGCTGAACCGAGCGAACTGCTGGATCGACGCGATCAGCTCCTGGTTGACTTAGCGAAACTTGTCGATGTACGAACGGGGACACTCTCCAATTCGCCGAACTCGGTCATTGCCGCGGGAGGTGCAGTTCTCGTTGCCGATCACGCTTCGGAAATCGAAGTTCGAACCAGTGACAATCAACTGGTGGTTGCGAGTGGAATTGCTGAGGTCCCCCCTCAAGGTGGGCAACTCGGCGGGCTCGCGCGTTCCCTGCAAATGTTGAATGCGTACGAAGAGCGTTTTCGCGACTGGGCAACTGAACTGGTGGCGGCCGTTGACCACATTCAGGCCACCGGGATTGGTGCCGCAGGACCGCTCAGCACCATTGTCGGACAACAAAGCGTGGATGACGTTGACATCCCACTCGCGGAGACAAGTTGGGGAGCACAACTGCAAACGGGTGATCTGTACGCGACAGTTTCGAATCGAGTCACCGGTGAGCGGAAGGTTTATGGAATTACAATCGATCCTACAGTCGATTCGCTGCGCGATGTCATTGGACGTCTCAACACGATCCCGGAACTGTCGGCCAGCCTGGATGAAGTCACGGGGCGGGTTCGTCTGTCAGCCATTGCTGGTTATGGGATTGATTTCTCGAACCGACTGGCAACTCACCCCAGTCCGGTAACGCTCTCTGGCACGAGTCAGCCCACACTCGCAGGCACCTACAACGGCAGCGAGAACAGACAAATCATTGGTGAAGTCATCTCGGGAGGACGTGTCGGTCTCGACTCCAACGTTCTCGTTGAACTGCGTGATGACATCACCGGAGATGTTCTCACCACGCTTAATCTGGGGAGTGGAGCCTCTGTTGGTCAGTATGCCGCAGTTGTTGATGGCGTGGAAATTGCCTTCGCAACGGGCGATCTCGTGACGGGAGACACATTCCAGTTCTCCGCCATTGCTGAATCGGATACCACCGGAATTCTGGCTGCAGTTGGACTGGGAACGTTGTTTTCCGGTCGAGTTGGCGAAGGGCTGCAGGTCTCTTCGGAAATCACACAAGACTCCCGACGGCTGGCGACGGGACGGTCAGGTGGCGTCACCGATGGCACTGGAATCTCACGATTGCTAACGCTTAGTGAGTCCTCATCAGTATCAGGCTCATCAGCGAGTCAGTTGGCCGACCTCATGGCGGACACCGGTTGGAATGTCACACGCCTTCAGCGACAGCAAGAGGCCATTCAGACGCAGCAAGACGTGCTCGAAGCACGCCGCAGCAGCATTTCGGGAGTCGATCCGAATGAGGAAATGGTGCGGCTGCTGGAGTTTCAACGTTCATTTCAGGCGGCGTCGCGTCTGATTGTCTCCGTGAACCAGACGCTCGACGAACTCTTCAGTCTCATCCGTTAGCCGCCAACTTTGATAATCACATTGGAAAATACTTGATGAACCGGATTACACCACATCAGCAACTCCTGCAGTCGCTGCAACTCACGCAGCGGCAGACGGCGTCGTTGAATCGTTTACAGGATCAAATCAGCAGCGGCGTTCGCGTGGAGCGTCCCTCGCAAGATCCCGGTGCCTATCGTCAAATCTTGACAGCTCAATCGGCCCTCGCTGACGTGGAGTCGGACCTGTCAATTCTGCAGCACAAGCAGCAGTTGGCGAATCAGGCTCACACTCAAATTCGCGACGCGCAGCAGCTTGTTGTGCAGGCTCGCGACATTGCTATTCAGGCTCAACAGACGGCGACGCACGGTGAAGTCGACGCGCTGGCCTTGCAAATTCGGGGTATTCGCGAGCGACTCATTTCGCTGTCGAATACGCAACTTGATGGACGCTATCTCTTCGCCGGTGATGCGGGTAACACTCTCCCTTACGGCGTCGATGAACTCGGACTGGCCGGAACGTATCAAGGTGGAGGTGCCGACAAAACGGGACAGGCCAGCACGTTGCCGACGGCCCGGCAGCTTTTCGAACCAGACGCTCCCCTCGTGCTCTCAATAACGAATGTCACCGGAACGCAACTTGGAACCGGCCAACCGATTGGTGCCTCGCGCGAGAGTTTGACGCTCGCTCACGCGGCGACGACGTATTTTGGCGCGTCTGGTATTTCTCCGGGGGCGAGTTCCGCGAGCGGAGACAACATCCTCGGATTGGTTGGCACGCACACGCTCCAAGTGAATGACACCAGTGGCACAGGCAGCATTGGCACAATTTCACTCAACGGCGGTACGCCGGTCGACTTTACATCCAGCGATACCGACCTGCTGGTAATCGGGCCAAATGGGGAACAGGTTTATCTCGACACAACGAGCATTACCGCCGGATTCAACGGAGCCGTGGATATCGAAGGTACGGGAACCATTCAGTTGGGAGACAATCCCGCTGTCTCCATTGAGTTCGGCAACCAGCAACTGGTTTCGGCAGACGGACAATTCGTGCGTTACGTGGACACATCCACGACAACAGAAACTGGAACAGAAACCATCGATGCTGCTGGCGGGACCGACTTGCTGACCGCGCTGGAACTGTTGGAGCAGGACATCCTCAGTCAAGGAGATCCCGCCCAACGGCATGAGCGACTTGCGCATCGTCTCGATGACCTCAACGATTTGAATGATCATCTCCTCGTTCAACTGGGACGGCAGTCCGTGGGTCTCCAGCAACTGGAGCAGCGCGTGACCAAACTCGAAGACGTCAAACTCGCGCTCAACGAACGTCTCGGACAACTCAACGCGACCGACATTGCCGACGCCGTGCTGCGACTGCAGGAGCTACAGAATCAAACTGAGTTTTCCCTGGCCACTACCGTACGGCGGCTCAATATTTCCATTCTCGACTTTCTGGGTTAGGCACCTCTCAGGCGAGCGAACTCATGGCAGTACCACAACCAACTCTCCGACTGCATCCCGCATCTGTACCGCAGGGACCACACCTCAAGAAGTGGCCCAAGCCAACGGAGCTACAGTCCCTCCAGCGTCTGCTGTTCGACAGCAAACTCGACTTTGCACATCTGTCTGAGCAAATCGAGCAGTTTCCGGAGCTGGCCGAGTATTTCCTCAAACGGATTAACTCGGTGCACCTCGGCTACACACGCCGCATTCACTCGTTGCGGCACGCCCTGGTTCTCATGGGAACCAAATCGCTCGAAGCCGAATTCGAAACGCTGTTGCGTCAGTCGGAGCACGTGACGGCGGCGCGGGGATAAATACGTCTTCGCGTGTTCGGCATGAGGGCCGGGGTATTGGCCTTGTTGAAGGCATGGGCCCTGCTCGGCCCCAATTCGAGAATTCCCTTCGCAGTCTTGGGCGGTTTCGACGTAGTATGGGTGTTGAGGCGATTATCAGTTGCCTGCCTGCATCCCGTATTCATGAGGCCCGCCATGTCTCCAGTTCGAAGCAACGTCGGTCAGCCGCAAAGGCCAAGTCGCCGTGCGGGATTAACGCTCATTGAACTGCTGGTTATCTTGGCCATCATCGCCATTCTGGTGGCACTTATGATGCCCGTCGGAACGACTGATCGAGCACCAACACGACGCACACAATGCAAACTCAATCTGAAACAAATTGGACTGGCGCTGTACAACTACACGGACGCCTACGGCAGTTTGCCACCCGCCTACTCGGTGGACGGCGAAGGAAAGCCACTGCACAGCTGGCGGACTCTGATTCTCCCCTTTATCGATCAAACGCCGCTCTACAATCAGCTTGACCTTTCTAAACCGTGGGATGATCCCGAGAACCTGGCGGTATTCGACACGGCAAACGCCTGGAACTACGGCTGCCCGTCCGCGAATTTGGGCCGGAACATGACCACCTACATGGCCATTGTTGGTGAGGGGAATTGTTTTCATCCCACTCGCGGCCGGAAACTTTCCGAAATCAAAGACGGACTGGCGGTGACGATTATGGTTGTCGAAGTGCGACCGGAAGATGCAGTCCTCTGGATGGAACCTCGCGACACCGATGCCGAGTTCGTCCAGACGCTCGCGGAGAATACCAAGTTCTCACACGAACACGGCATCCACGCACTCCTGGCCGACGGAGCCGTGCGGTTCTTCAGCATGGAGGAACCAGTTGAGAATTTGGCTGGAATGGCGACTATTGACGGGCATCTTGATTCATCTGAGTAATTATTCCTTCTTGTTCACAGTTCATTCATTGAGAGGTCCTCATGTTTTCGGCGCAAATCGATTTCACAAGTGATGACGTGCGCGGGCGGCGGCGAGCCGCGTTCACGCTCATTGAATTCCTCGTGGTGTTGGCCATCATCGCAATAGTCGTGGCCTTATTGATCCCCGCGCGGCGTACTGCAGGCGATGCCGCGCGGCGGTCACAATGCAAGAACAACCTCAAGCAAATCGGACTGGCTTTGCACAACTATGCAGACGTGTACGGTGGCTTTCCACCCGCCTACACGACTGATGAGAACGGCAAGCCACTTCACAGTTGGCGGACTTTGATTCTGCCGTACATGGATCAGAAGGCGTTATACGACCGCATCGACTTTTCGAAGCCATGGGACGACCCGGCGAATGCAGATTTCGCAGCGACCTCCATCGCCGCCTACCGCTGCCCTTCGGCTGATATGGACAGCAACTTGACGACGTATCTGGCTTTGGTAGGTGAAGACCTCTGCCTTCACCCGACGCGTGGTCGAGAATTTGATGAAATCAAGGATGGGCCATCGAACACCGTGGCCGTCGTTGAAGTGCGGGAAGCAGATGCTGTTCCCTGGATGCAGCCGACCGACGCGGACGCAACATTTCTCACTCAACTCGCAGAGAAGCCTGAGTTCTCGCACGCCAATGGGACTCAGGTACTCATTGCCGATGGTTCCGTCCGCTTCCTCAATTCGGAGCTTGATCCCGAAACAGGAGCTGCGCTCTCAACGATTGCGAGTCGAGATCGCGTCGGCGAGTATTGAGCGCGAGAGGAAGGTCATGACCAGTCAACTTTTCTCGAACGGAATTCCCAATAGCCGCCGTGGGGCATTTACACTCTGGGAACTCCTTGCCGTACTGGTGATTATTGCGATTCTGATTGCATTGCTGTTGCCCGCCTTCTTTCAGGCGATGCCCCGGCCATATCCACCGTGCAAACGCAATCTCAAATCGATTGGTCTGGCGCTGTACAATTACGCTGACGTGTACGGTGGTTTTCCACCTGCCTATACGACAGATGAGAACGGTAAACCACTCCACAGTTGGCGAACCCTGCTCCTGCCGTTCGTCGATCAGGCGCCGCTGTACGACACGATTGACCTGCCCAAACCGTGGGATGACCCCATCAATGCCGAGGCACTCGGAACTGTCGTTCGCATTTACCAGTGTCCAGGTGCCAAATTGAAGGGGAATTTGACCACGTACGCTGCGCTGGTTGGCGAGGACCATTTCCTGCATCCTGAGCGGTCTCGCGAGATTTCGGAAATGGAAGACGGGACTTCGGACACAATCGCAGTGGTCGAAGTCCGGCCGCAAGAGGCATTCCCCTGGATGCAGCCGCGCGACGAGGATGTTTCGTTCTTTCAAGATTTGAATCCCAAAGCCGAATTTGCGCACGTTGGTGGCACCCATGTCCTGCTCGCCGACGGGGCTGTCCGTTTCCTGAGTAACGAGACGCCGAGAGAAACGACGGCTGCCTTGGCGACAATTGCTGGCGGTGACGAGGTGGGAGAGTATTGATTGGTGAAAGTTGGTTGAGAGAGCACAGCCATGCATGTCAGTGACAAGGCAATTAAGTTCCGCACAGATCAATTGAAGCGGACGCTTGGGCTGAAGGCGTGGGAACTCATGGCCATTCTCGGACTAGTCAGCCTAGCTATCATCCTCGCGTTGCCATCAGGGCCAGTATCACGTGAGCCGCATCCTCAACAACAATGCAAATTCCGATTCAAGCAAATCGGCCACGCACTCCACAATTACGCGGAAGTATACGGAGGATTCCCGCCCGCCTACACGACCGACGAAAACGGAAATCCACTCCACAGTTGGCGCACGTTGCTGTTGCCGTATCTGGACCAGCAGGGTTTGTACGAACGCATTGACTTTTCAAAGCCGTGGGATGACCCGGCAAATGCCGAGGCCTTGGCGATGGACATTCCGGCGTTTCAATGCCCCGTCGCGGGTGTTGCCACAAACCGGACAACATATCTGGCGTTTGTTGGAGAGGACCTCGCTTTCTATCCAACTCGATCACGTCGGCTCGAAGAATTTAGTGACGGACTGACAAATACTGCCGTCGTGGTGGAAGTGCGGCCTGAGGATGCCATTCCCTGGATGCAGCCGAACGATGTCGACGCCACGTTTCTCAAACGTCTGAGGCAATCACCGAAGTTCTCGCACCGGAACGGTACTCACGTACTGATGGGCGACGGCGACGTACGATTTGTTGATCTCAACTTGGATCAGAAGGACGCGACCGCTCTCAGCACAATTGCCGGCGGAGAAGACGTGGGAGATTTCTGAAATGCATTGCGTTCACAGACAGGAATGTCCACGTCATCACTCCCGCAAACGAGAGCGAGACGCTGCATCAGAAGGTGCGGCGTCTCGCGAGTAAATCAGGTCTTGTGGGGCCTAGCGGATCAGCCAGTTGACCTGCAGGAGTCCCAAGGCGGTGTTGTAGAGTTCTTCGTGGAAGCGGTACTTCAACACCAGTGTGTCTTCGGGCTGCACGACCAATCGGTGCGACTGGTCCATGAGGGCTCGGTTCAGGTCGACTTCAATGGGAACCTGTCCGCCGCAGGGGAGCTTGCGAATGACAATCAGCTTGGATGCGTTCATGCCTGTGCTGCCAGTGCGACCACGGTTACCAATTTGGCTGATTCCCACTCCGCCGCTGCCGACCTGCCCCTTCGCTTCAGCAATGGCGCCGAGGACGTCGAGGTCATAGTCGCGTGGAAGCAGGTGGCTGCCGCCGTCCAGTACGCCGCCGGTGTAGAAACGCTCCTGGTCGCGGGAGCCAATGTAAACGATGTCGCCGGTGTGCAGGATGACATCCTCCTGGGCGAACTGCGGCACTTGCTCTGGGAAGTAACGAATGGGAACTCGCAGGACGTTCGGTGCATCGGGAATAGCGGGGGGACACTGGCAGTCTTCCTTGCAGGAAGCCAATTGAGCGACAATTTGGTCCCAGTTGCGTGCGTCTTTGAAGCCGCCGCGGATGATCAGAATTTCGTTGGTTGCGTCGGTGCCGGGCATACCGCCGGTTTCGTTCAGAGCGTGCAGCAGGTCGTTCTCGTAAGCGGGCAGGTCAATTGTATCGCCGGTGCCGCGTTTGGTGACGTGTTCCTTACCGCCGGCTTCTTCACGAATGACGAGGACGCGGTACTCACGTCGACGCAGCAGCGTGACGATGATTTTGTCCTGTCCCTTCTGAAGGATTTGATTGTCAATGTACGAGGCTCGAACTGTTTCAGTGGCCTGACTGAGGGTGAGACCTTCGACACGAACAGGCTCGATAAGTGGCAGGGCGAGAGTACCATCTTCCCGGACTGGAACCGGGTAACCGAGAGCAGGGGCTTGATCACCATCTTCAGGGAAGTGGACAGGTGGCGCTTCGCCTTCTTCACCGAGAACGTGTTCGATGTAAATTCCGAGCACGTCGCCAGGAGCAAGCTGGTAGACTTCCGGAGGATTCTGTCCCAATCGCGAAATGGAGATTTGCTGCATGTCCGCGCGAGGACGGGCTTTCAATTCCTGGGGAATTCGATGGGCGGGAATGGCGGGAAAATCGCCAAACATGTTGCCACGAAATAAGGAACATCCTGAGCATGTTGCAAGGAGTGCAAACATGGCCATCAGTAGCGATGCCCGGCTCGAATTGAAGGTTTTCCGTGCCAACATAATCACAATCCTTCGTGACCGTCGTCGTGAATTGAGCAGGTCGCTCAGTGTCATGTGTTTTTGTATTTTGGATCTTCCGAGAGCCATCCTGCCTCTGGAAGTGTTCTTGTCCGGATTGGTCGCCGGACAGAAGTCTTAGTACAAATCGTTCGGAGTCGGACTGAGTGCGGGAGCGGTTGGTTCCGGCACGAGGACGCCCTCTTCGTATGTTGTTCCTTGTGGAGCATTCAGCTCGTCGGGGTGAGGCAACGCGATTTCCGTCGGGGGATTCGCATGGCTGTACAACTGCATGGAAGTGACAATTTCATTCCGATGGCCAACGCCGTCAGCCAAAGCGAGTTCCACTCCATGCGAGTAGCCGTTGTACCAGGAGACGACCTGTTCGTGGCCGTAATCGTCCTGATACCGGGCTGCCCAATACCGCTGCGGCGGTAATGTCGGTGGACAACCGTTGCCACCGTTGGCAACATTCTCGTAGCCAACTCGGAAACCGCGCCCGAAATCGTTCAGATGGGGCTCGTTGTCCGCGTAGATATGGCGTACCGACCACCATGCCATCAGAGATTCTCTGTAGTTGCGGGCGGCAATCATGTCGTCTGATACTCTGGTTTGGAGGGAATGACAGCCACAAACGAGGCTCATTCCCAATACCAGCAACAGTGCTGTTCTCCGAACAGGCATGGTCGACTCCAAATTCCAATTGATTGAATCCGTATCCTGTGTTTCGGCCGTACGGACCCTACAACCTGACTCATTTGAGTGCCCGAACGCGGTTCGTGTAATCCCGAATGAGCCTCAAGTACGGGTTGCGGGGACCAGGTAAACTGGGGAGAGTGGTTGTGTGGCAGGAATTGCAGTAGGTGCAAATTCTGCCTATCCGTTACAGGGGTGTCGAAATTGAACGTCAGTGAACTCATTCAGCTTGCGAAGGCCGGCGATCGGGACGCGCGCGAGCGGTTGTTCGAGCGTTGCCGGAACTACATTGGCGTGCTGGCTCGGGCCAAGGTGGAAGGTTGGATGCAGGCCAAGTTTGATGGCTCTGATTTGGTCCAGCAGACGCTCTTGGAGGCCTACAGCGCCTTCGATTCCTTCGACGGGAATACCGAGGAAGAATGGATGGCGTGGCTGCGTCAAATCCTGACCCATAACACGCACGACGTCGTGCGTCATTACCGGGCCGATAAGCGGGACGCCAAGCGGGAAACGCACGCAGCCCGCGACAGCGTACAGGCTCGCCGAATGGAACAGCCAACGGACCTCACCTCGCCAAGCCGACTGCTCATGCGACGTGAAGAGGATATCGTTCTGGCAGATGCCATCACCCAACTCACGGACGATCACCAGGAAGTAATTCAGCTACGGGGACTGCAGCGACTTTCGTTTGATGAGGTGGCCGAACGCATGGGACGCACGCGCCCCGCCGTGCAAATGCTGTGGGCACGGGCACTCAAGAAGCTGGACGCCATTCTCTCGGAGGCCAAGGAGCAGTAGCGGCCTCGGTGGAATGATTAAAACAGATCAGCGAAGGTTTGTTTCACACTCTTCACACCGGCATTGAGGGCACGCACATCGTTGGTCGGGGAGAGCATGGAGCATCCCTTCTCTGACAACACCGCGGCGTGTTCCGGCGTGGTTGTGACCGCTCCCCAGGTCTTGCCATGTTTCTTGCACGCGGCGGAAACTGCATCGAGTGCTTCGAGGCATTTGGGATGCAGAAAGTCACCCGTAACGCCGAGTGCCTGACTCAAGTCAGATGGTCCGACGAACAACAAGTCGACTCCGTCAATGGCGGCAATGGCATCCACTTCGTTCAAGGCTGAGAGTGTTTCGATTTGGATAGCGACAAACGATTCGCGGTTCGCCCGTTCGCAGAATTCGGCGGCGCCGAGGTTGCCGAATAAACCATCGTGCCCGCCGGTGTTCAGTCCGCGGTAGCCGCGCGGAGCGAATTTGGCCCATTGCACGAACTGTTCTGCGTGGTCGGCCCCTTGAATTTGAGCGGCCATGACACCACCCGCTCCTGCTTCCAGGCAACGAGTAACCAGGGCATAGTCCGTCGGTGCAATGCGGACGAAGCTGTCGAGTCCACTGGCCTTGCCTGCGACCGTCGCTGACTCAATTTCCGCGTTCGAAAAACCGACGTGCTCGTGGTCGATCCAGAATCCCTGAAAACCACCCTGTTGCGCGAACACGTGGATCACATTGGGGTGGAACAGGCGGCTTACGGCAAACACAACTACCCGTTCTCCACTTGCCAGTCGGGTTTTCAGCGTTGTCATCATGGGGGAGTTCCTGATTCGGTAGTAGGTCGAGTAGTGTGTCTATTGGAGTAATCAGCAGGGGAGTTCCAGTCGCTCGGCATGACGCATGCCGGCATCCCGCAATTGCGTGTCGTCGAAGGATTCGAGCGGCGTGTAGTTGGGATGTCGTCCCACTTTGTAGGGATCGTTTCTGCGGGTGTTGTAACAACAAATCAGTGCCCAGCGGGGATGCTCACTGGTGTTCCGGTCGGAACGGTGCAGCAAATTCGCATGAAACATCACCGCAGAACCTGGGGCGAGTTCGACGTGGACCAATTCACAGCGTGCTTTCGCTGCTTCCACGCGTTCCAAATCAGCTCCGGTCTGGGCGCCAATGGGGCCATGATTAAAACGGCCCATTTGATGCGAACCACGCAGCACCTGCAGGCAGCCATTTTCTTTCGTCGCCCGATCAATTGCAATGAGGCAGCTCCCCATGTCGGGGTACAGACAGCCGTTGTCGTACCAGTACCCATAGTCCTGATGCCATTCCCACGCACCACCGACCCGTGGCTCTTTGAGGATGAGCTTGTGATGGTAGTGGTACACCTCGTCACCGAGTAACGAGGTCATGGGGTCGACAATGCGGCGACTGCGGGCGATGGCACTGTAATAGTCATCGACGAGATCATTTCGGACACTCAAAACAACGGCCTGTCCGTCGGCGTCTTCTCGACCGTAGGCAATGCGCTGCAGTTCACAGTCGGCCCGGGCGATGCGGCTCAACAAGTCGACTTCCGACACATCGAGCAGACCATCGACAACCAGAAAACCATCTTCCAGGAACTGTTCCAGGTCCAACGTGTCATGCATCGCTACGGCTCTTTCTCTTCGATTTGATTATCGAGAACTCAAGCGTATCAATGCAGACACGGCGACACCAGCGGCGGGAACTACATCCCAATTCCGAGTTTCCGTTCGACCGCCTGGCTCAGCGTTTCACGTACCAGTTCGACGGGAATACGGTCATACACTTCCGAGAAGAAGCCTTCGACAATGAGGTGCATGGCTTCATAGCGGGACAGTCCGCGGCACATGGCGTACAGCACTTGTTCTGCGTCGACCTGACCAGCAGTCGCCCCGTGCGTGCAACGGACATCGTCCGCTTCGATTTCGAGTCCTGGGATGGCGTCGACGCGTGCATCGCGACTGAGCATGAGGGCGTCGTTGCGTTGATAACCATCAGTCCGCTGAGCAGGAGGATCAACCTTAATCATGCCACGCCAAATGACACGTGACTCATCGCGACAAACTTCCTTATAGAGCAGGTCCGAGTGAGTATTCGCTTCATGATGCGTTTGCTGCGTGTAGTAAGACAGCGTCTGGCGATCGGTGGCGAATGTGACTCCATTCACCTGAGCGTGGGCGCCCTGTCCGTCAAGGTGGACGTCCTGGTGAATGTGTGACAACCGGGCACCCAGAGCACCGACGGTCCATTGCAGGCTGGCATCGCGGGCCACGCGTCCCGACTGATGAGCAAAGTGTTTCACCTTGCTGTTCCAGTTCTGCAACTGCACGTACCGCAGTTGGGCGCCCTGGCCAACAATGAGTTCCACTGCACCAACGTGCAGGCCATCAGTATCAGGACTTGCCGAAGCGGTTTCTTCCAGCAGGGTCGCGGAGGCACCATCTTCCAGGATGATGAGCGTGTGACTGAGGTCGGTCGCTCCATTCGCCTGCAGTCCAATCAGACTGTAAAGCGGGACATCCAGTTCCAGGTTCCGTGGAACATACAGGACGGTGCCGCCGGTCCAGTACGCCGCATGCCACGCGGAAAACCGATCACGCCCGGGATCTACCGCCCGCTTCAGGAAATACGGTTCCAGAATTTCGCGATGCTCAACCAGCAGAGTCTTCAAATCACCGAAAAGGACACCCTTGCTCTTCAGGTCCTCGTTCAACGACGACTGCACGCATCGCCCATCAACGTGGACGACGGCCCCGGCGAATTCTCCCCGGTCCTGCATGAGGGTGCTGAACTGCACCTGCTCACCGGAGCCCGTCCCGCTGACGGAGTATTTCTCGGGTCGGAATGTCCGCAGGTCCACCCGTTTGTATTCTTCAGGATCGAGTGGAGCCTTCTCCAACTCCTGAAAGACTTCGAAAGCCTCGCGCCGCTGGGCCAGAATCCAATCTGGCTCTTCCCGTTGTTGGGTGAATTCTTTAAACGAAGCGGGCGCAAAACCAGCAATTTGTGCGGACATTGGTAACTCAATTGATAGGTCGAACGCTGGAGTGAAAGTCACAGGTCGTTCCGGCAAGCGGCCGGGCACACCTATGATAGCAGGCCCACCGAGTGCAACCACCCTGGCACCAACCGCTTTGGTGTAATTCCGGCAACCGGCACAAGTTCGCCGTCGAATTACCGCAATTCCTTGCCGTCGAACGGCTTATTCTGAGTCAGAACCATCCGGAAGACCGTCCAGTCTGTTTCACGCGAAGCTGTCAGCGTGCCGTGATTGTCCGATGCCACCTGGCGAGCCAGAAACAGCCCCAATCCAATCCCTTCCGGTTTGGTCGTATAGAACAAATCAAAGATCTCTGGTTCGAGACTTCCGGACGATCCACTGTCACAAATCTCCAGCAGGAACTGATCGCTCTCCCGAAGCGCTCTGATTCGTAGTTTTCCTCCATTCCCTGCGGCCTCGATGGCATTCATACACATATTCAGCACAGCCGCCCGAGCTGCGTCGACATCGTGTGTTGGCCAAATTCCTTCACCAATTTCCTGCTCGAGCGTAATTCCGCGATGCACGCACAACGGTGCAATGAGAGAGACAACTTCGCCCACCAGCGTGAACCAGTCCCCTTCTCGCAACTGGGTGGCCTGCTTCCCTCGAGTTACTTGAAGCAGTGCTTTGATTTGTTCCTCTGTTAACTGCAACTGACGCAGGGCTGCTTCCAAAGCACTCTGGTCGTCGGTGTCGCAGCGACGCTGATGAAGCTGAATGGCAACTCTCGCGCCCGTCAGAGCATTTCGAAACTGATGCGAAAGCCCTCCGACGAGCTGCGTGAGGATTTGTGAGCGAGCAGAATCACCGGCGTGGCGAATGGCGTCTTCGAGCAGTCGGCCCATTTGGTTCACCTTGACTGCCAAATCCCGCAGTTCGTCGTTGAGTGCTGGGACGGTCATGGGGGCGAAATCTCGATTCGCAATTCGCGACACCTGTTGCTCCAACCGATGAATGCGACGGCCAATGTGCCTCGAAATGAGCACCGATGTCACTACCCCTAGAAGAAACAGCACGCCCCCAATAATCAGGGGCGTCAACATGGCGTTACGCCGGGCCACCAGCCACGAACTTTGTGGGTAAAGCACAAACACATTTTGCGTTTCGCCTGCAATGCGTCGTTCGACTTGTCCGCCGAAGTACGTCACACCTTGAATATCGATGAGCTGTTTGTTGGCCGTAATCGGGGTGTTGGCCGTCCAGACAACGACATTGAGGTTCGCCACGGAACTTTCCACATTGTCGAGCGTCGAGGCACGAACGGCCCCCGCGCCGTTCAGTGCGACGAGTTCGGCACCGGACAAATCCCGCAGTTGTGTGAGAATGCGCTCAGTGAGAGGAAAGTTGCTCTGCCGCAATGTTTCCGCAACACCGGACAACCGTGCGTGGATGGTTTCCTCAACGGACCGCACGGCCAGCCACGAAGCGGCGACAGCAATCCCGATAATGGTCGCGGCCTGCACGACCACGAACGGAATGAGAATCTGGCTGCGAATGGGCCATCGCACAAATGCAAATCCTATGGGACGGTTTCAAATTTCGTACGACGGACGTCCTCGTCCGTCGATTGCACAGCCTGAAGTCGTGAGAAAGATATTCTCACGGGTTCACGCAGAAGACATCGTCCCTTTATTTTTTAGAAGCGGCGTCTCCGAGTAAAGGCGACGACTGCATCGGCGACTGAATCTGAACGTGTGCCGACGCGTTTTTGCTAAGCCTGTCCCTGTGCCTCGCTGTATCCCAATACTGTTGGGGCCAAATAGTTCTCGCCGTTTGTTCCGAGCACATGTGCCTGAATTTTCTGGAAGGCTTCGGTGAACTTGGCGTAGTTCGTGACGTTTAAATCATCGGGAGCCGGGAGCATGTCACCAATGGGGCCGGTGAATCCCAGAACGGTCAGTCCAATTCGGGCATCGCAACTCTCCAACTGTGCGCTTGCCGCAATGTTTGGAATCGACAGTGTAAAATCCGCCTGAGAGAGATTGGATGCCACTGAAAGGCGAACGGAAACACCAAACTCAACCCGACGGCCTTCCTTCGTCTTTCGGATGCAGAATCGCTTTGCTTCCTGGATGACTCCGGCATTCACACTTTTCGCTTTGCCTGAAAACAACGCTCCAAATATGCCAATGCTGCCTGCAACCTCATTGCGATACTGGTGCGTCTGCACGTCCCAATGGTCCAACTGGGCGGCGGTAACTGCGTTGGAGGCCGCGCCGCCGGATGGCGCAACGGACCGCGTGCCCGGAACAGCTTCCAGCCCGACATCTCCGCCAGTATCCGAACTCGCACGCGATTCCTTCTGCTCCTGGGCGAGTTCCAGGACGTCACTAGGAACTTCATTCTCACTGAAATCGACCGCAATAAACATTCAATTTCTCCCGGCTGTCACCCAAAATTGAGCCTCGACCCGCCGATTGACGGCACGGCACAATTCTAGAGTGGACGACTTGCAGGAACCAGTCCAGCGAAGGTCTCGTTGAATCGATCCCCAATGACATCATTTGCCAACGGGTACCAGCGTTCGGCGGCGTTGAGGATTTCACTGTCGGCTGACGCGATAATTTCCGTGGCTGCGGCCAGAATGGGGTCGGGATCGGGGACGAGATCCACCTCCCAGTCCCAGCCATGCTCCGTGGCCAATTCGAGCATCAGACTGCGGAGTCGTCCACTGTTGGAGACGGGGGCATCGAGCAGCCAGCGGACGCCACTGACGCCAAGTTGCTGAAGGTGTTCCCCAATCATTCGGAGGGCCGGAACGGTTTCGCTGACTTTCCGGTAGGAGCCATGCATGCTGGCCATGTCGCGAATGCAACCATCCTGCCCGCGCAGCAGCACGCCGCCGGAGAGAGCGGCTTCAATGGACGTCAGTACGTTGTAGCCATCAATCCACAGGGACTGGCCCTTCAGGTCCGCAGGGGAAAGTTGATGCGCCTCTCGACGTCGGCGCTGCTCTTCTGTGCAAGTGCAGCGGGAGACGGCTGTCCGTTGCCGGGCGGTGAGTCCGTGGCGATCACCTACCAGTTTGAGTGAGGACGCCAGGACGTAACCGCGACTCAGCAGCCAGCTCAACTCGGTCGTCGCGGTTTGCATTGCTGGGATTTGGTCCGGCGCAAACAGTCGGGCATCTTCGGGATGCGGTCCCCGGTGGCGTCGCTGATCCGGCATATGCGTGCTTCACCTCACTTCGGGGCCCCAGCGGGCTCGGTCGGTTCTGCAACGAACAGGGACATGGGATAATGGCGGGGCGGGAGATTCGTTATTCCTTCTGGACGAATTTCAATTTTGAGCGTCTTCTCCAGATAGCCGGTTCGCTCGTGCCAGATGGTGAATTCATGCTCGCCAACCGGCAGGTTCTTGATGCGGAATCGGCCTTCGGCGTCGGTCACGGCAGCGTAAGGGTGGTCGGTAACAATCCACCAGCCGCACATGTACTGGTGAAAGTCGCACGAGGCACGCACGGGTAGCCGCTCCGGCTCGGGGAGCACAAACTCGGACGACTCGCCCGGCAACGCTCCAGACGGAGTATTGGCAAACGCTGCGTATCGAATGTTGTGAGCCGTGGGATCGAGTGACGAAATGTGTAGCCGTTGATGCGTTTGCAGACACAGCATGTGCGGAACGAAACGACAATCGCGAATGACTTGATCAACCGCATTCGGAGCCGACTGGACCAGCTCGGGGTGAATATGCGTTGGTCGCTTCCGCAAATAGACCGCCACGTATCGAAGTCCCCCCGTTTCTCGATCAACAACGAGTGAATCATCGGGGACATCATTGGCGGGACAAAGCGTTTCCGCGGCTGCGCGTGGTGGAAGTGTGGGAATTCGTCCGTCAACGACAATTTGCCCTTCCAGCGTGCCCCACCGCGAAGGAACCTCCTCAGCGCGCAGGTCGTCTGGGCTGACGACTGCCGTGCCGAACGGCAATAGCATCAGCAAGGCGATCGATAAGTGGCGGCAGTAGTGCGGAATCATGTGTTCGCTTCTGTCGAGCCGGAGCGAATTTGACAAGGTCAGTGTAGTCAGATAACCAGCAGAAAAGCATCAAGAGACACAAATGTGAGGGGAAACAACTGCCTCATTCCATTGCGGCGGCGGGGAATTCGCTACAATCCCGGCACGATGGACGAGGTCTCTCTCGGATTGTGGACAAGGCATCTGGCGTGATGCCGTCCGGCGAATTGTGTTCGTGCGAACAGAACAACAGGCGAAACGAAAATGACGGAACGGATCTTCAATTTCTCAGCTGGCCCGGCTGTGCTTCCCGTGGAAGTGTTGGAAGAGGCGAAGGAAAACCTGCTGTCTCTGGGGAAGACCGGAATTGGAATTCTGGAACATTCGCATCGGGGCAAGGCGTTTCTGGCCGTCTACAATCAAATGGTGGATGACTGCCGCAAGGTCGCCAACATTCCCGACGACTATGACATTCTGTTTCTGCAGGGTGGGGCCTCTTCCCAGTTCTTCATGATCCCCATGAACCTGCTGAACGCCGACAAGACCGGCGACTACGTCGTCACGGGTATGTGGGCCAAGAAGGCCGTTGAGCAGGCGAAGCGGTTCGGCAATGTACATATTGCCGCCAGCAGTAGTGACAAGAACTTCAGCTACATCCCGAAGCTGACAACCTGGTCTGATGCACCCGCATATGTCCACTTCACTTCGAACAACACAATTTTCGGGACGCAATTCGCGACCGAACCAACAGCACCGTCCGGAGTCCCGCTGATTTGCGACGCCAGCAGTGACATTTTCAGCCGGCCCATCGACATCCGGAAGTACGGTCTCATCTATGCCGGTGCGCAGAAGAACCTGGGGCCATCTGGCGTGACGCTGGTCATCATCCGGAAGGATCTGGTCAAGCAGGGCCCGCTCGATATCCCAGAAATGCTGCAGTATCGCACCCACGCCGAGAACGAATCTGCCTACAACACGCCCCCAACGTTCGGTCTCTACTTGATGGGGCTCGTGTTCAAATGGATGCTGAATAAAGGTGGGCTGGCCGAAATTGAAAATATGAACCGTGCGAAGTCGAAGGTGTTGTATGACTACCTCGACCAAAGCACGCTGTTCCGCGGCACAGCCGACTTCGACAGCCGTTCGCATATGAATGTGACGTTCGTCACCGGCAATGAACTCATCGACTCCCGTTTCATCGAAGCAGCCAAAGCAGCAGGATTCGATGGACTGAAGGGACACCGCAGCGTCGGCGGTATGCGCGCCAGCATCTACAACGCGTTCCCTGCGGAAGGTGTCTCGGCACTGGTCGACTTCATGCGGGACTTCGAAGCGAAGAACTCGTAGCGAACCTTTACTCAGACGATGCGAGATGTCCGAATCACACCCCCATCTCGTTTTTGCGTACGGTACCCTCATGCGTGGGGACTGCCGGTTCTACCTGTTGGAAGAACAGCAGTTCCTGGGCGAAGCGAGCACGCAGCCGGGTTACCGAATTGTGAATTGCGGTTCATATCCCGGGTTGCTGGTCAGCTCCAACTCTTCCCAGCAGGTCGATGGCGAAGTTTGGGCCGTCACCGACGAGTGCTTGCGGCGTCTCGACGAAGAAGAGGGAGTCGACGTTCAACTCTATGAACGACGGCCCATTCCGCTTCTCGGGGAATTTGCGGACGCTCACACGGAGGCGTATTTCTATCTGCCCGATGCCGCAGGCTTGCCGGACTGCGGTCGCTCTTGGCAGACTTTTCGCCGTAACTTCTTCGGAAATTAATCGATCCGTTTGACCCGCTCGGCTGTGCCAAATAGGCTGGAGGGAGAAACTGGATTAGAGACGACGCGCAATGAGGCATTCGCGATGAAACAACTCGCAGCAAACACTCTCATCATTTTGATTTGTTCCTTGCCCGTTTACGGACAGCGTCCCACGACGCCTGCAGCAGGGGGCAAGGACGAGGCACAAACCATTACAGTTGAGAGGCAGGCTCTGACACTGCAGGACCCCGCCCGCTACCGGACAGCAATTTCACTGCAGGCGGCTCGACGTGTGGTGGTGACCGCACAAATGTCTGGTGTCGTGGCGAACGTCTATCAAGAACTCGGTCAAGACGTGAAGGCCCAGGAAGAACTGGTGCGACTTGATCAACGTGAGCGTCAACTTGAATTGGACGAAAAGCAGGCGCTGTATTTGCTTGCTGTGGCTACCGCGAATAGTGGCGCCTCGCCTGCCGAAAATGAGCCCCGTACCGCGGCAGCGAAAGCAGCACTCGACCTCGCCAAACTGCGGTATGAGGCCACACAAATTCGTTCGCCTCTTGCAGGGAAGATCATCAATGTCGCTGTGCAGGAGGGGGACTACGTGCAAGCGGGTTCTCCTATAATGACTGTGGTAGACGCCTCGACGTTGACCACGCTCATTCCCGTTGAACGTTCAGCAACGAAGGCTGGGGACAAAATGACTGTTCAGGTCGAAGGGCAGGGCGTGGAAGCGAAGGTGAACGCCATTTTGCCGCCGCCACCAGAAATGGAATCGCTGCGTGACTTGTACGTCTCGCTGGCTGCGGCCAGTGTTTCAATTGACAATTCCGCTGGGAAACTCGCGGTTGGCCAATCAGTGCTATCGGAAATGATTCCACGGCACCCCATCGCGGAAGTGCCGAATCAATCCATCATCAATGCGACGGAGGGGCAGCGCAAGGTGCAGGTAATACGTGACGGGTTCGTCCGCGACCTGACTATTCAACTTCTCGGCAATGTTGGCGACACGCACGTCTACGTCAGCGCCCGATTCCAGGCAGGTGACGAACTCATCGCCTCCAGTTCCACTCCTCTGACCGACGGAACGTGGCTGCGTCCTAAACTGGCGGTGTTGGAAGGGGCGACCGGACGCGGAAAAGTTGATAGCCGTTCTCGCAATAGTGATGACGACCCGAATTTCTAACTGACCGCGTCGCGAGATGGCGGGTCAGGCAGTCATTACGATCGTCCAACTCGCCCATGCAGGTAAACGTCTTCACCGACGAGCTGCATGTTCATGCCGCGTAATGAGGTAATGTCCGGAACTTTGTCGCGTCCCACGCCACCGACCGGACCCAGTGCTTCCGAGCCCCCAATGATTTTTGGAGCGACGAACACGTGAACTTCGTCAATGAGGTCACGGTCCCACAGGCTTCCCAATACGCTGCTACCACCTTCCACGAGGACGTTGGTCATTTGCCGGGTGCCGAGTTCCTTCAGGACGTGTTCGATGTCGACATGCCAATGTGCATCATTACTGATGCGCACAACAGTCACACCTGCTTCTTCCAGTTGCTGAACTCGCTGCTGTTCGGCGGTTTCAGAGACAAACAACAGGACGGGTGCCTCTTTGTTCGTCTTCACCAGATGTGAGTCGAGAGGCAACCGGGCCTGAGAGTCGAGCACCACGCGGGTGGCAGTACGAATTCCGGGCGGACGCGCAGTGAGGAGAGGATCATCATGCAGCACTGTGCCAATGCCAACCAGCACAGCATCCATACGGCCGCGTATCTGGTGACCGACCAGGCGTGCATCCGGTCCAGTAATCCATTGCGAATGGCGAGTCCGCGTGGCAATTCTTCCATCCAGCGACATGGCCCATTTGCCATGTACAAAGGGACGACCGGCTGTCATCAACGTACGGAAGGGAGCAATCAGAGCCGCTGCTTCCGCTTCCAGTACGCCACTCGTGACTTCAATTCCCCGCGACCGAAGATAGTCCGCCCCAGTTTCCTGCTGATGCTTTGCCGGGTCGAGACAACCAATGACGACGCGAGAAATGCCTGTAGTCTCAACGGCAGAAGTGCAGGGGGGCGTCTTTCCGTGATGATGGCACGGTTCGAGCGTGACGTAGAGTGTTCCGCCTGCGGCGCGCGATCCAGCAGTCGCCAACGCATTCACTTCGGCATGCGGCCCACCGAATTCTTCGTGCCAGCCTTCTCCACAGCAAATGCCGTCTCGATCCAGCACCACCGCCCCGACCATAGGATTCGGTTCAACGTAGCCTTCACCCTGCTTCGCCAGTTCAATGGCACGCTGCATCCAGTAGGCGTCAGTTTCGGGCATGGTGTTTAGTCTCCCAGCATCAGAGGGCGTTTGGAGGAATCACCAGCGATTTCGGCGACGTAACGCGGCACAAGATAACCCGGAAGCCGCCGCCGCATTTCACTGATCAATTTTCGCCCTAACTCAACATCCACCTCAAAATGCGCCGCTCCTTGTACGCGATCCAACTGATGCAAATAGTACGGCACCACTCCCAACTCGACACTCCGCCTGGAAAGTTCCGCCAACGCTTCGTAACTGTCGTTCACTCCCTTGAGCAGCACCGCCTGATTCAACACCGGACCAACCTGTCGAGTCAGTGTCTGCAGTGCAGCGGCACAATCTTGGACCAGTTCGTTGGCGTGGTTGGCATGCACGACGACTACCGGCGCCAGTCGCGTGCTCGTCAGTGTCTTCACCAGCTCGGATGTCACGCGATTCGGTAGCACAATGGGCAGCCGCGTATGAATGCGCAGGCGTCGAATGTGTTCGATACTTGAAATGGCCTCGACCAGTTGGCCAAGTTGTGAATCGGACAGCAGCAGGGGATCGCCACCGCTGAGAATAATTTCCTCAAGCGATGCGTCCGAGGCAATTTGGTCGAGCGCGGGCTGCCACTGCTCCAGTCCCTTCGGCTCTTCCGAATAGGCGTAATGGCGGCGGAAACAGTACCGGCAGTGGACGGCACATGCCCCCGTCGCAATCAGCAGGGCCCGTCCCTCGTACTTTTGAAGTAATCCCGGAGCCTTCCGGGCGGCAACATCGCCGACGGGGTCACTCAGAAATCCATTGGTGTCAACAAGTTCCGCGCCCAGGGAGAGGACCTGTCGCAACAGGGGATCACCAAAATCCCCCTTCTGCATGCGGTTCAGGTAGCTCTCCGGAACCAGCACGGGAAATGGTGATTCCGCGACGGTTGACGCCAATTCATGCCCGCTGAGGTTCAGCCGCCGTAACAACTCGTCCGACGAGCGCACCGCCTCCGCCAACGATCGTTTCCAACCGGTCGATCGCTGCGATTCTGTCATCAGCAGGCTTGAGGGCTCACTCAAATTACAACTTTCCAAATCCACGTGCATCACAGCAATTCGAGGCGCGAATTCGTCGTCAAATGCGGGTTCTGGGGGACATTTCCCCTTTGCTCGTCTTCTGTTATGCTTCCCACCACTCCACTGATAAACGGCCTTCGAACTCTCCGAGTGCGTTGGACATGTGGTTCAGTCGAGACCATAGATCACAAGAAATTACCCACAACAGTCGAGTCATCTGTACTGGACGGCACTTGCGTCAACAAGCAACGGAGTGCAGTTTCGCTAAACAGGTGCAGATTGTCGGTGTCCCTCACGGGGTGGACACTGAGATTAGTATCCGTTGGAGAAAAAGACCAATGCCCCAAATTAATGCCGGCGATTTTCGCAAGGGAATCAAGGTAATCCATGAAGGCCAGCCTTACGAAATGACTGAAATGAATTTCGTAAAGCCAGGCAAAGGACAGGCTCTGTACAAAACCCGAATTCGCAATCTGCTGACGGGGACGAGTCTCGACATTACGTTCCGCAGCGGCGACAGCCTCGAAGCTGCCGACATGCGTAACGCCGACGGCCTGTACTCGTACTTCGATGGCACGAACTACATTTTCATGGACAACGAAAGCTTTGAGCAGGTCGAACTCGCCAAAGACGTATGCGGCGAGCAAATGGCCTTCGTCAAAGAAGGTGCCGAGTGCGGTCTGCTGTACTGGAATGATCAGCTCATTTCCATTACGCCACCCAAGCACGTGGTACTCGAAGTGACCTACACCGAACCCGGCGTACGCGGCAACACAGCGACCAACGTGACAAAGCCCGCCACCGTGGAAACGGGTGGCGTTGTGCAGGTCCCTTCGTTCATCGAAGTTGGCGAGAAAATCCGAATCTCCGCCGAAGATGGTGCCTACCTGGGCCGCTCTCAGTAATTCGCTGCACTGTGACGGTATGTGAGAATGATGCAGCGGGTTCGCTGCATCATTTTCCATTAGGCGGGCTGCTAATGACTCATTATGGATTTTGAACGAGGATTGTCCTGTGGCTTCACCTGTTGTGACCTGTATTGCGCTGAATTCCGACGAAGGTCCTCATCTGGCAATCTTCCAGGAGAACGGATTCGAAGTCGCCCCGTGTGACCGCAGCGTCGACTTCTTCAACGAAGACAACCTCATCAACGCGCTCAAAGGGTGCCACGCCGTCATTGCCGGGTCGGAGCCATACACCGAACGCGTACTGTCGAGCCTGCCCGACTTACGCATCATCACCCGCTCCGGTGTCGGCTTTGACGCAGTCAACCTCGCCGCAGCAGACGCCAATGGCGTTGTGGTCACGACGACTCCGGGTGTAAATCATCACGCCGTGGCGGAACACACCATTGCCATGCTCATGGCCGTCGGTCGAGGATTCCCCGACCAGGACCAGCGAGTCCGCGAAGGACGCTGGCAGCGCATTGCGTATCCACGGATTATGGGAACCACCTTGGGACTCATTGGCCTCGGCCGAATTGGTCAGGCGGTCGCGACCCGAGCCGTTGGTCTCGGAATGCAGGTACTCGTGACCGAACCGTATCCCGACATGGATTTCGTCGAGAACTGGAATATTGAATTGGTCGACCTCGATCAACTTCTGACCGAGTCCGATTACGTCTCCATCCACAGCCCGCTGCTGGCTGAGACTCGCGGCATGATGAACGCCGCAGCCTTCCGCAAAATGAAGAAGAGTTCCGTATTCATTAACACAGCCCGCGGCGGACTCGTGAACGAGCCCGACCTCATTGCCGCCTTGGAATCGGGAGAAATTCGCGCGGCAGCTCTCGACGTCTTCGAGAAAGAGCCGCTGCCAGTTGAAAGTCCGCTCACGAAAATGAGCAACGTTCTGCTGGCCGGACATGTGGCCGGCCTCGACATCGAAAGCCACCGCGACACACTGACCATGGCCGCAGAAACCATCGTCGCCCTCCGCAACGGCGAATGGCCCGCCCACTGCATCCAAAACTTCAAAGATTCAAAGTGGAGTTGGGAGTAGTCCCGACAAACCATTCTGGCCCCGTCGGAAACCTGTTCGGGCTGCCGATGCACTGCGATGTGCAGCCCCTCCACCGCAAGAAATCTATTCGGTGTGAGAGAATAATTCTCGAATGGATTCCATTTCGGGACTACACACTGCTTCCGCGTACTTTCGTGCTGACGTTCCCTTTGAACCAAAATCAGGCTTTGCGCCCGCTTCAAGCAGGAGCCGTACCAGGTCAAGTCGCTGTACGTTGGAGACGAGCAAGCGATGTAGCGGGCTAATTCCCCTTGAGTCTACAACATTCAAAGACGCGCCGGCGTTGATCAAAGCAGACACACATGCACTGCATCCGTTGCGAACCGCGAAGTGCAGTGGTGTCCAGCCGAGCCGATCCGCAGCCTCGACATCGACTCCAGAGGAAATCAGCAATTGAACGAGTGACGCATCGGCCCCACCTACCACTCCCTGCAGCGCAAAGTGCAGAAGGTTCCATTCGTCATCATCAGTCGTCTGGTTGACGTTGTCACAAGTTGAAATCAATTCCGACACACGGTCCACTTCTTCATCAACAACTGCGTCAATCAACTCCTCAAAAGCTGACAATTTACTTAACTCCCAATTGTTGCGGGGCGGCTGGTGGCCCAGACATTCCTGTCTGAGGATGTTTGAAGTTTTTTGTTGGTTGAATTACCACACCCATCACTGAACTTCGTTTAGTTCTGGGTCGTGTCACTCAGCAGCACCTTGAACAAGTGGTGTACAATAAGCGTGTTGTCGTCGTCCTCCAGCACATAAGTGTCGATTCGTTGCTTTCCGGGTTCGCACGAAAGCACTATGCTGTTTTCAGCTTGGCTCTGTAGCAAGGGGTCAAACAGTACCATTTGGCCTTCGACCTGTGCATTCATCGATTCGAAGTGTTTCTTCTCTGCACTCGTGCTAGTAACCAACGAAGTCACCGATTTATCGGCACCACATGCAACTGCACGAACAACGTATGCGTCCTTATTGTCGCCTCTGACAACTGTTGCGATTGCAATGTCACCTCCTAGGACAAAGCAATCGCTTCCCCAGATCGGAACAACAGATATCCATTCTTTGGATGCACGGATAATCGATCTCAGATCGGGATGTTCTGGTCCAATTCGCCCAGCGCCATTCCAACGCTCAGCAACGGTAACTGGCATTAGGATAAGAGGTCCACCCAGTGATTCGATCCACGTCAACATGCTTCACAGTAATCCCATGAGTCCTAGGCCCTGACGAATGGAACAGTCGAGGCATTGCGGATACAGCCTTTGTGGTGCACCATTCGCGACCGATATCGAAGGGATATGGTCGGGAACCCACCCTCCGAGTTTGGTGCCTGGACTGGTCGCGCCGCAAGTGTGGCAACCATACACCTCACCAATAGAAGTTGTAGGTCCGGTGGTACCGGACGCGATGCCGCGTTTGATATTCATCGTCCGGTACCACCGGACCTACAAGAACTGCACCCAACGGGTGCTTCCACTATCACGGGCCGCACCCGCCACCCCGCCGGGGGCGACCCCCTGACCAACCGATACTTTCGCCACTGCGGAGCACATCGGTCAGCCTCTCAAAGGGCACGTTTACCAAGCCAGCATTTGTGCAATCTATTCGACGTCGGATTCAGGTATACCGTCAGACGGCGACGCATCGTAAAGCTTGAACTCAACACCGTCGATTTCACCTTCGTAAGCAGGCTCAGCTTCTCCAAGTTGCTTATCCAATTCAAGCATTTCCGTGAACGTAAGCCCGGACACTTTTTGGGGCATCCCCTCAGCACCAAATCTCGCTAGCAGATTTGTAATCATATGCCCGACTTGGGCTTGCAACTCCTCCGACATTAGTGGTCGAAGTCGACGACAATTGGCGAAGAACTCTTGGGCATTTTCACCATGAACTGGGATATCGAGAGCTGATGTCATATCAAGTGTCCTGTTAGAAGAATTTCAATGCTGTTCCACCCATCCAACCTACTGGAATACCTTCGCCTCGGTAAACAACCGTAATATCAAATGCCTCGGATGTCCACTTCATAATACCCCGGCAATTGGAACATGCTGGCAGTTGGCCATTTATCACGAGTGTCGTCCCTGGCTTGAGTTTCCCTGCTCGCCATAGGTCATCAATGATTTTGCCTTCGGTGTGACCGTGCCACGATTGTTCTGGAAATGACAATCGTCGGCCATTTAGGGGGAAGTCAACTCCACTGAGTTCATCGGCTCCTGTTATGCGTTTGCCGCCGGGACCATAAAGATCCCAGTCGGCGTAGTGCGTATTGCCATTGTGTCCATTGTGTACCAACCACTGGCCATTGCCAACAGTGAAGTTGTGGAGGTTGTCGACGTAGAGGTGGTAGACTCGTTTGTAGACGGGGGTGAGGCGGACTTCGGTGACGGTTGTTCTCAGGCCACTGCGACTGAGCAGCACGTCCCCTTCCCGAACATCACCCGCGTCCACCCAGCGGCCCTGCACGCCGGGAACTTCCGCCCCGGTGGGAACCTGATCGGGCTGTGGGCGCTCGTCGAGGTTCTGTCCCTCGACCACCCAATACGGGTGATGAAACGTCGACTCAACCGTTTCCCCGTCGTCACAGGTAATGAGGGCTGCATCACTGCCGTAGTCCTGCTGCGCCCGCTGCAACACGGCACACGCCTTCCACTCCTGCTTCCGCAGGTCGTACGACCAGACAGTTTCGCCGGAGAGAATGTCCTCGATGGGTCTTAATCCCCTCGGCGTGGAAACGAGCGTTCCCGCCGGGAATCTGTCGAACAAGCCAAACTCAAAAACAGCACCAATCCCGACAGATTGACCACAGCCACACGGCTCTTGCGGTCAATTCGACCTCAAATCGCAACTCCTTGCCACATTTGGGCATTTGGGGCTTGCTAATCGCGTCAGTTCGGCGATGATATTGGCTGAAAGAAGAGGTTTGGCTGGAGCGTGTTGCTCTTCCGTTTGCCCCTGCGGAGTGGTTTGCGAACCGAAAAACGAGTTCCACCGCGTGCAGATGCTGCAGACAAAAAGGAAAGATGCTCCATAACCGTCGTCGGCTGTGATGGCGCTGGGCTGTCGAGTTCACACTGTACGGGCGGAGATTTTCCCCAATTGGGACGTCCTCTCCCTCTTCCCCACCGAAGACGGCAGCACTTGCGATGCGCCGCAACTGAACACCCGACACTGCGAGTAAAGTATGTCTACACAAGAACCTCCGATGAATGATGATTCATCTCCTGCCCCCGCCAAGTCGCTGGGTGAACTGGCCGCTGAGGCTGCAGGTCACAACCTGTCGGAGGCACCACTGCCCACGGAAGAAGCTACCGACGATTTCATTGAGGATGAATTCACGGACACATCCGCCTTCGAAGACGTAGAAGCTGACGCTGAGGAAATGGCTGAATCGGACTGGTCGGACGAGGATGATTCCTTGGTTGACGAGCACGAATTTGACGAGGACTCGGAAGATGCCGGGGCCATTCCGGAAACGACAACCGGAATTCGTCTGCAGCGCTATCTGGCCGCGTGCGGCCTGGGGTCGCGTCGTCAGTGCGAAGAACTCATTACCACGGGCCGCATTGGAATTGATGGTGAGACCGTCACCGTTCTGGGGACCCGGATTGATCCTCAAACGCAAAAGGTGACGTACGACGGCGATCCGCTGAAAATGGAACGCAAAAAGTATTACATGCTTAATAAGCCGTCCGGCTTCATTTGCACGAACCGCGACCCGCAAGGGCGTCCGCGCGTGGTGGATTTGTTCCCCGATTTCGGGCCGCGTCTGTTTACGATTGGACGCCTCGACGAAAACACCACCGGTCTGCTGCTGGTAACCAACGACGGTGACCTCGCTCAGCGACTGGCCCATCCCAAATACCGGATTTACCGTCGCTACCGCGCACAAGTGGCTGGGTATCCTTCGAAGCAAACGCTGGATTCGCTCAAGGAAGGCTTCTACTTCACAGAAGGGAAGTTCCGCGTGCACGACGTGCGGGTGAGCAAGAAGGTTGGCCGAAGCTGCTGGGTCGAAATCACCATGGGTGAGGGGCAGAACCGGGAAATTCGACGGCTGTTCGCCCGTGTTGGTCACAAGGTGATGAAGCTGGAACGAATTGGGTTCGGCCCGCTGCGTCTCGGACGGCTGCCTGCTGGTCAGTTCCGCGACATTACACGCGATGAACTTGCCCAGGTGCACAGCATTCTCCAGCGGAATATGAGTGAGCCTCCAGGCTTCGAATCGGACGAATTCTCGGATGATTCTGAGTCGCGATCGACGCGCGATCAGGGAGAGCGTGATTCGCGTCGCCCTGGTCGTCCTCAGGGACGACGTCGGGACGAGGGAGAGGCACGCGGTCAAGGGAGTTCTCGTGGCCCGCGATATGGCCGCCGGGATGAAGAACAAGGTGAACGACGTCCACCTCGTGCAGGTTCTGCAGGCGGTGGTCGTTTCAAGCGTCGCGATGACAGCGAAGGTGGCGAAGGTCGTCCACGCTACGAAGGACAACGAGGCCGTGGTGAAGGAGATCGCCGACCACCTCGTGCAGGTTCTGCAGGCGGTGGTCGTTTCAAGCGTCGCGATGACAACGAAGGTGGCGAAGGTCGTCCACGCTACGAAGGACAACGAGGCCGTGGTGAAGGCGAGCGTCGACCACCTCGTGCTGGTTCATCAGGCGGCGGACGGTTCCAACGCCGTGATGACAGTGAAGGCGGTGAAGGTCGCTCACGTTACGAAGGACAACGGGGACGCGGTGAAGGCGAGCGTCGTCCACCTCGCGCCGGTTCGTCGGGCGGTGGCCGTTTCAAGCGTCGCGATGACAACGAAGGCGGCGAAGGTCGTTCACGCTACGAAGGACAACGGGGACGCGGTGAAGGCGAACGCAGACCACCTCGTGCTGGTTCGTCAGGCGGCGGCCGGTTCAAGCGTCGCGACGACCATGAAGGTGGTGAAGGACGTCCACGCTACGAAGGACAACGAGGCCGCGGTGAGGGTGAACGCCGACCACCTCGTGCTGGTTCGTCAGGCGGCGGTCGGTTCAAGCGTCGCGACGACCATGAAGGTGGTGAAGGACGTCCACGCTACGAAGGTCAACGTGGTCGCGGTGACAATGATCGGCGCGGCGGTGCACATGACGGAGAACGTCAGCAACGCCGGACAGGACAGGGTGGAGGCGGTGGGCGAGGACCACGCTTCTCAGGCGGTGGCTCGCAAGGTGAAGGTCGTCCCGCACGCGGAAACCGAACCGGTGGCGGTTCGGGCGGTCGCTTTGGTGGGGACAAACGCCGTGGCGGTCCGTCTGCTGGCAAAAAGCCAGGGCGCAAAGGTCCACCTCGGGGCGGTAAGCGATAAGTGTCGCTGAATCAACGAGAACAGGCCGTGAACGTCAGTCGTTCACGGCCTGTTTGTTTTTTGGAACGTCGCATGTTCTATCAGGAAGTTGGAATGCAGCAGCCTGATGCGGCGCCGACGTTCTCTGCAGATAGTTCTGGGAGTTCCCCGGTATCCTGCAGTTGTCGATTGGCATCTTCCAGAGGGGCGGGTCGTCCGTAGTAGAAACCTTGTGCCATATCGAACCCAAGTTCGCGGCAGACTTCGGCTTCGCCGAGTGTCTCAATTCCTTCAGCAACGAGTTGCGTATTCGCAAACTTCGCCATGTCCACCAGCATTTGCAGGAGGCGGCGATGCTTGGATGACGCTTTGTCGATATCGCGGATAAGACCAGCGTCGAACTTCAAGTAGTCAGGCGGAATGGCAGCCAGTTCTAACAGTCGCGACTGCCCGGCTCCAAAGTCGTCGTAGGCGAGTTCAATATTCAAGCCTCGAACCTGAGCGGCGAATTCACGAACGGAATTCACGTTCTGAATGGCCCCTTCATGCAGCTCAATGACCATTGGAATTTCAGGGAACTCAGCCCGCAAACGCGCCAGTGAGGGATAGACGTCCACTGGAAGTGACTCCAGTGGGTGGGTGTTAAGGAAAATTGAACAGGTGGTGCCAGCAGAACTTGCGACCTCAAGTGCACGCTCACGACAAAGAATGCTGAGGCCAACTTCTTGCCCCATCAACTGAGCCGTCTGAAACAGACGTGCTGGTGTTTCCAATCCACACATGGGGCTGCGTGCCAGAGCTTCCAGTCCAACAAGTTGATGATCATCGAATCGCACGATGGGCTGGTAGTGCGGAGTGACCGCCTTTTCCCGCATCAAATTCTCAAACTGCGAGAGCGTCCAGTCGGAATCCATGCGGTCCATTACCGGAGCCGTTTTGGAGTTGGACTTCACCGCAACAGTGTCAACAGGGGCGATGAATTCGACACGAAATTCAACATCTGCGATTTCAATATGATCACCCACCGCGACGGGCGTGGGCTGGCTCACGCGTCGACGATTGACGAATGTGCCATTGGTACTCCCCAAATCTCGCACGAACAAATGTTCGCCGACCTGGATGAGCTCAGCGTGTCGCCCCGAAACACAGTCGGAGGCAATTTGCAAATCGACGCCAGTCTTGCGGCCAACGACGCAAGAGGCTTTGCGGATGTGCAACTTGGACAGGCTACGACCGGGCGGGAGACAGCCCACGAGCGTCCAGACACCTTTCTCGGTGCCTGCGACAGTCGGTTCTTCGGCCACATGAAGGTTCATTTCGAAACCCCAGACATACGGTAATGGGAGCGCATAGCTGCCGAAACCTAGGCCAGTCCGGCGTTGGGGCGCGAGAAGAGCAAACGACATCCGCCTTAAACGAAAGGTTGGCCGTCAATTACAAAGAAGGCGCGGGTTGTGGCGATTGTGGCGAAAGAATGGTTGAGTCAGATTGTGCCAGTCGCCTATTCGACTTCGTGAACGGTAATCTGATTATGTCGGCTCGAACCGCTGCCGGTCCAAGACAAAAGGACAATGGAATCACCATCGGAGAGACGCCCGCAGGCGCGGCCAGCCTTCACAACATAGTTGACGAGCGCCGTCGGGTGATCGGCCGGAGCCTCGGGAACGGGCACAATTCCCCGGTAAAGGCATAGCCGTCTGAGAACGGCTCGGGACTGGCTGACTCCAATAGTAGGGATGGGGCTGCGGTTCTGCGAAACCGACAGCGCCGCACGCCCAGAAATCGTGGCAACCACAATCATGCGGGCACCCAAGGTTTCGGCCAGTCGCACCGTGGCTCGGGCCGTCGCTGAGGTAACGGCGGACACACCGGGGGACATGAGGCCCGGCCCCCGAACACCTTCGAACTCACCAAATGTCGGCTCCGATGCCAACGCAATGCGATGCATCATGGCGACTGCCTCTTCGGGATACTCTCCGATGGCGGTTTCGCCCGAGAGCATGCAGGCATCGGCCCCATCCAGAATCGCATTCGCGACGTCGGTCGCCTCAGCACGCGTGGGAATGCGCGAATGATGCATGCTGTCGAGCATTTGCGTAGCGATGATGACCGGCTTGCGCTGACGCCGACACTCCGCCACAATTCGCTTCTGCGTGACAGCAATTTCGGCGATGTCAATTTCAACTCCCAAATCGCCCCGCGCCACCATAATTCCGTCAGCCTCATCGACAATTTCGCTCAGGCACGTCAGCGCTTCGGGCTTTTCAATTTTCGCAATGATGTGCGCCTCCGACTTGCAGCCGTCAAGCAGGCGCCGGAGCGACCGTACGTCTTCAGCACAGCGGACGAAGCTCAGACTAATAAAGTCTGCCCCGACTTTGGCCCCCCACTCAGCAGTCGAGCAATCTTTGTCGCTCAAAGCGGGCGCCGTGAGTTGCACACCCGGAAGATTGACTCCCTGCCGATCGCGTACCCTGCCTCCTTGTAGCACTTCACACGCTGCAGCAGACTCATTGACGTCAGTAACTTTAAGCGAAACCACGCCGTCCGCCAGCATAATACGGTCACCCACCTTCAATTCATCGATGAGCGTTGGATAGACACACGTCAGTTGATTGTGCTCGGTCGCCACCTCTCCACGAACGAACCACAGCGTGTCTCCAGACGAACACTCAAGCTGCCCGCCAGCTAACTGTCCGAGCCGCATTTTGGGGCCGCCCAAATCAAGCAGCACGGCGACTGGATGCCCGGACTCGGACTCGGCCTGACGCACAAGGTTATAGAACGCTTCGTGGTCCTCACGCTGCCCGTGCGCTGTGTTGATGCGAAAGACGTCAACGCCCAGATGAATCAGCTTTACAAGCCTTTCAACGTTACCGCACGCTGGGCCAACCGTCGCCACGATTTTCGTTTGACTACAGCGCTGCCAAATAGACGAGACCACCATCCTGATATCTCACAACAGAGTAACTAGGAAACCGAAGCGGGTATGTGGCAATTTTCCGCAGAGAATCATTCCCCCGCAACACAGCTTTGGAGTGTTTCTCATCAATTCAATGAGGTTCTATGCGAATTGCTTCTGAGTTTTGCGCCGAGGTTGAGTCGGCAATTCCCGCCGCTCCTGGTTCATGGCTGTTCAAAAATAGAAACCTGCGCCTGGCAAACTGGGCAGCATTTGCAGAGATTGCGGCGCAACTCGACGGGAAGAACAAGTACCTGAATGCGAAGAGAAATTTGCTACGAGTCCATCAGTATTCCGGTCCGATTCCTTGAAATGGAGGGAACCGAAGCTCGGAGTGTGAGCACTTCGGAACCACAGCGCATCATTCATCTCCCTCACTGTATTCCGAAGCACGAAGTTACAAGGACGTCTCAAAATGAGAAAATCAATCTTCGCCAAGGTTGCCGTGGCCATTGCCGGACTTGGCCTGCTCGCCCCAGCGACACCTTCATTCGCCGCCGATTCCGTTCCTGCTGCCACGGTTCGACACATTGGAACCGATGTGGTACTTCGCTCGGGACAGCTCAACGGAATTCACGTTGATTCGCAAGGTAAGGCCATTGCCGGTGCCGCTGTTATTGTCGGCCAGCGTGGCGAAGAAGTCGGACGCACCGTGACGGACGCAAACGGCCAGTTCCGTCTTGACGTCCGACCTGGTATCTACGAAGTCCAAATTGGTGAGTCGACCGAAACGGTTCGCGTCTGGTCCGCCGAGGTTGCACCACCATCTGCCCGCCAGTCAGCAACCGTCGTGGCTGGTAACGCCGTTCGCGGTCAATTCAGCGAGCTCGACATGGTCGGCTTTACGGCAATGGGAATTGGTACCGCCGGTTTGATCATCGGAATTATTGCATTGGATCGTACCAGCACCCCACAGAGCCCTTAAGCTGCGGCCTGTAACGGCAAATGAAATCCACAAGCGGTGTCTCTCTCTGGGAGACACCGCTTTTTTTGTGCGCTCGCGTCGCGGCACCCGAACCGTGCCCTTCATTCCCAGCTATGTTCTCTCACGCTAGCATGAACACATCGAGTCTCACGACAATTGTCGTTTCGGATGGTTCATGGCGATTACAAGGAAGTTTATTGACTGGCGTCAGCCCGCGCTCACTGCGGTCGCGGCTGATTTGCGTCGTACTTACACTGTGCTCGGACAGTGCGACTTGTCGAATGTCGTTGCCGTCCTGCCAGGACGCCAGGCCGGGCGTCGCTTCCAAGAAATCATGGCCGAGCAAACAAAGGGCCATCTCACGCCGCCCCGTATTGTTACCGAGGGGGAGCTGCCGGAACTGCTTTACCAGCCGCAGAAGCCATTTGCATCTGATTTGACGCAGCGCATTGTCTGGGGGGAGGCGCTGCGGACATTGTCGAAGGAGAAACTCGCCGTCCTCATGCGTCAACCTCCGGATGACCTCGACTTTGACAACTGGCTGAGCTTGGGGGAGTTACTGGCCCGTCAGCATCGCGAGTTGGCGGCGGACAACCTCGACTTCAGTGACGTCGCGCGTCTGGGGTCGCAGCTTCCGGAGTTTGATGAAACCCAGCGTTGGGAGATCCTGAATGATGTCCAACGGGTGTATCTCGCCCACCTTGATCAACTTGAGCTTTGGGACAAGCAGACCGCACGACTCGTTGCGATCGATCATCGAGAATGTCAGACGAGTTCAGACATCGTGCTCGTGGGCACGGTAGACATCAACGGCACCATGCGGGCCATGTTGCATCAAATTGCCGACCGCGTCACGGCCTATATTCACGCTCCGGAGGACTTGGAATCGTACTTCGACGAAATGGGAGGGCTGAAGGCTCCTCTGTGGGAAGAGAGGCCCGTCGAAATTCGCGACGAACAGGTCCGAATTGTGAACGGGCCCGATGACCAGGCCGACGCCGTGGCCCGCGTGTTGGCCTCGTTGGGTGATCGCTACGCCGCGGAAGACCTCACCGTTGGCGTGCCTGATGAACGAATTGTTCCACATCTCCGCAGGCTTCTGACTGAATGCGAAGTCCCCACGCGCTGGGTCGTCGAGCGAACCATCCCGCAGACGGCACCATACATTTTCCTGGAAGCGGTCGCAGACTACCTGGAAGCCAGGGGCACATCCGAATTTGCCTCTCTGGTCCGCCACCCCGATGTCACCAGTTGGATCGACAACCAGGGCATTTCGGCGAACTGGCTGACGGCACTCGATGAACATCTCGCCAACAGCCTGGAGCGTCGATTCTCGAAGAGTGGTAGTGAAGCCGAAGAATTGACGACGGTCGAACAGCTTCGACAAGCGGTTGACGGACTCATCGCACCACTCAGAGGATCGCACCAGCCGTTGTCGCGGTGGTACGAACCGGTCACAGAACTGTTGCTGAATCTGTATAACCAACGCGAGTTCGACAGGGAGAATGTCGAAGATCGGGCAGTACTGGAGTCGTGCAGGCAGTTGTGCGACGCCATGAAGAAGCACGGCGAAATCCCCGAGTCGCTCATGCCGTCGGTCATGGCCGCTCAAGCCATTCGGATGACGCTGCAGCAGCTTGGCAGCGGCATCATTCCTCCAGAATCTGTTGACGACGCGGTTCAAATCTACGGCTGGCTTGAACTTTCAATGGACGACGCCCCCGCAGCCATTGTCACCAGCTTTAACGAGGGGTTTGTGCCGTCGTCGGTCAATCATGACTTGTTTCTACCGAACCGATTGCGAACTCATTTGAAGCTGGACGACAACTCGCGGCGTTACGCCCGCGACGCGTATCTGACGAACGTGCTGCTGCATTCGCGGAAGGATGTCGTCTTCATTGTGGCGAAGCGAGATATGGGTGACGAACCCCTCACGCCATCGCGTTTGTTGTTTGCCACGGACGTCAAACAGGCTGCCCAGCGAATTCGCACGTTCTATGGCAGCAGCGAGCAGGAGCAACTGCCGCCGCTTTACGGACGCCTCACCGCCGGACGCAATCAATTCTCATTTCGCGTTCCGACACCAGTCCCGCGTGAGGAAATGCCTCGCGTGTTTTCCGTGACGGAACTGGAAACGTACCTCGACTCGCCGTATCGGTACTATTTGAGTCGCGTCCTCAAGCTGCGTGAGCTGTCCGATGACATTTGGGAACTAAACAACGCCGCCTTCGGTAATCTCATCCACGATGTGTTGAGTGAGTTTGGTGAATCCGAGATTCGCTTCAGTGATGATGAGCGGGAACTCAGTAAATCGCTGTCGACCATGCTCGACGAGAAAGTCATTCGCAGCTACGGCGGCGAACCATTGCCAGCGGTCCAGTTACAGGTGGAGCAGGCCCGTTCGCTGCTCATGATGTTCGCCGAATGGCAGGCAGGATGGCGGGCGGAGGGCTGGGAGTTGAAACACTCTGAACTCAAAATTCGACCAGTACAATTCGCCATCGATTCGCAGACCACAGTCGGCCTGACGGGCCGCATCGACCGCATCGACTATCACCCGGCGACCGGCCAGTGGGCGATTTTCGATTACAAAACCGGCCTGTCCGCCCGAGAGCCGCGGGCAACGCACCACAACAGCAGAATGGAATGGAAACGACTGCAATTGCCGCTGTATCGGCATCTTGGAAGTAGTGTTGGGGCACGTGCTGACTCGCGTCTGGGCTTCATTTCCCTCCCGCGCGACGCAGAAAAGATCGGTGCCCAGTTTGCCGAATGGACGGATGAGGAATTGCAGTCGGCCGATGACGTGGCCCGGAATGTCATTCGCGGCATTCTGAATCAGGAGTTTCACTCGGCCGACTTGGACAGCGAGAACCTGTACGAGTTTGAGAAGATTGCTCTGCGTGGTGTGTTTGGCCAGGAGGTACCACCCTCATGACCAAATCCCCTGCCCCTCATGTCGGTTCGCCAAAGCCCCAAGGCGATGCCATCGTCGATAGCGTTTCATCGGCTCTCGATTCACCCCGCCTCTTGATTCGAGCTTCCGCCGGTACCGGTAAGACATTTCAGTTGTCGAGTCGCTACATCAGTATTCTGCGGCTGGCACATCCTGAACGAATCCTTGCGACGACATTTACCCGCAAGGCCGCCGGGGAAATTCTCGAGCGAATTCTACTGCGTCTCGCGCTCGCTATTCTCGACGAGCGCAAGTTCCGGGAACTCGCAGGCTCCGTGGATGGCACGCCGCTCACGGAGACGGAGTGCGAGGAGTTACTATCTCGACTAACTGGCAATTTGCATCGTGTCCGCATCGCCACGCTCGACGGATTCTTTGCCCGCATCGCAACGGCGTTTTCTCTTGAGTTGGGACTGCCCATTGGCTGGCAAATGCTCGACGACGTCGAGGGCGGGAGCATTCGGCACGAGTCCATCGCACAAATGCTCGATGAGGGCGACGTTCAGGACCTCCGGCAACTTCTCAGCCTGCTGGACAAGGGAGAACGCGATCAGGGCGTGCATGAAGTCACGCTCTCGAAAGTCACTCAGTTCTATGACCTGTTCCGACGTACGTCCGAGGAAGCGTGGCGACGCATTCCCGAACCGCAGTTTCTGACGGCGGAAACCGTTCGGGAAATTGTCGAGGAACTAGCGGCGTTTCCGCTCGATCAGAAACGGCTGATGAACACTCGCGACAGCGACGTAGCACGGATTGTCGCGGCGGAGTGGCGTGACATGCTGGGAGGTGGCTTTGTAAAAGCCATACTCTTCAACAACGCTGAATTCTATAAGAAACCATTGCCGCCCGAACTGGTTGCGATCTACCGCAGGCTTATTCCACACATTCGGGCGTCGCTGTTGGTACCTTGGGCGCGGCGAACAGCGGCGACGTATGACCTGCTGCGGCGGTACCATTCCTACTACTGGAGTCGCAAACAGGAGAGACATTCGCTGGAGTTCTCCGACGTCTCCTACGCGCTCGCAAGTTTCTTCCGCAAGCAGAGTCAGCGCGGCGTTGCTTATCGCATGGACGGGGGCATTGAGCATGTGCTGCTCGACGAATTTCAGGACACTTCACCGCCGCAGTGGGAAGCAGTCCGACCGTTCGCCGAAGACGCCTGCCGCGCCGAGACCGGCAGCTTCTTCTGCGTGGGTGATGTCAAGCAGGCCATTTACGGATGGAGACAGGGTGAGGCCGCGATTTTCGGTGCCATCGAACAGGAACTGCCGAACATCGAAGCGACGTCGCTGGACAAGAGTTACCGTTCATCGAAAGTCATTATGGATGTCGTGAACACCGCGTTTCGCGGCATGCCAAAGCACGACGCCCTTGAGGTCTATGAGCTCACGGTTCATCGCTGGGCAGCGGAGTTCCCCAGTCATGACACTGCCTTGGACATTCCCGGCTACGCCACACTTCGAACCTTTCCCGACTTCAGTGATGTCGCTGGCGAGTCCAAAAAACTAACTACGGCTAGCTATGTCGCTGACTGCGTGAAGAAGCTCGCGGCCGAGGCTCCGGGATGCTCTGTCGGCGTACTCGTCCGCAAGAATGCCACGGTGAACAGGATTGTATTCGAACTGAATCGCAGAGGCGTGGCGTGCAGTGAAGAAGGCGGAAACCCGGTCACCGACTCGGCCGCCGTGCAGTTGGTGCTGTCACTGCTGCAAATTGCCGATCACCCCGGCGATACGGTGTCGCGGTACCATGTCGCCCAATCACCGTGGGGAGCGAAACTCGGATTCACCGACTACGCCGACGACGAACTGGCCGACTCACTGGCAAAGCATGTCCGCCAGCAACTCATGCAGCGGGGGTATGGTGCCGTGCTGAATGCCTGGATGCATCAGCTCGCGCCGGAGTGCAATGCGCGAGAACTGCAGCGGCTGCGGCAGCTTGTGTCTTTGGGCGATACGTTTGATCTCCGCACTACGCTGCGGACGCGGGATTTCATCCGGTTCGTCGAGACGCAAAAAATCGCAGATGCTTCAGAAGCTCCGGTACGGGTCATGAACATTCACCAGTCGAAGGGACTGGAGTTTGACATTGTCGTGCTGCCCGAACTCGACGAGGCCCTGGCCAAGGCACCCGACTATTACACGCTCGGGCCGAATCGACTCGCACCACCGGACTTTGTTGCGGTGCAGCAGTCACGGGAAATGTTCGCCCTCCTACCGGAAGAGTTGCGAGCCGCTTACGACGACGCCATGGACCGGCAATGCACGGAGAGCCTTTGCGTGTTGTACGTCGGCATGACCCGGGCGGTGCATGCGCTGCACATGCTGGTGCCGAGTTCAGCCAAGCCTGATTTCAGCCGAACCACCGCTGGCCTGTTGCGAGCCGGATTGGCTCCGACTGTTCCACCCACTCCTGAGACAGAGCTGTATGCACTGGGCGATTCCAATTGGTACGCGAAGTCCAACGTTTCGGCGCCTGAATCGGTCGAAGTCAAAGTGATGGAGCCGCTGCGGATTCAACTGGCTGAGAGCGATGCGTCACGAAGACGACAAATGGCCCGTGTTACCCCTTCGGCACAAGAAGGTGATGCGCGGGTGAAGCTCTCGCATGTACTGCCTCGTGGAAACAGTACGGCGCTCGACCGGGGGACGCTGTTCCACGCCTGGTTCGAGGAAATCAAATGGCTCGACGAATCGGTGCCGAGTGACGAGACGCTCCGCCGCATCGCGCGGACCATGCCCATTCAGAATTTGAATGTCGACCAATGCCTGCGGGAGTTTCATGCCATGCTCAGGCAGCCGCAACTGGCGTGGACACTCTCCCGCAAATCGTACGCAGCAGCCGGGGACATCAGTCTCAGCGAACCAGTTCGTCAGCAAATTGCGGCGGCTCCGGTTGACCTGGAAGTTGTGAACGAGAAACGCTTCTCGGTGCTGGTCGATAATCAACTGGTTTCAGGATCGATCGACCGCCTCGTGCTCATTTCCCGGAACTTCCAGTTACTCGCCGCAGATGTTCTGGACTTCAAAACCGACTCCATCCCGGAGAGCGACGCCGAGTTGCAGGAACTCATTGCGTTCTATCGAGGCCAGTTGGAAACGTACCGCCGGGCGGTGTCCCGGATTTATCAGTTGGATACCAGCCGCATTTCCGCCAGACTGATACTGCTCAGCGCGGGCCGAATTGAACCATTACCACCATCGAATGCTGCAGGGAGTAGATAGACCTCATGAATTTGTTTTCACTCGACGGAAAAGTTGCTCTGGTTACTGGTGGTGGACGCGGTATTGGTCGCGGGATTGCCGAGGCGCTGGCCGGACATGGTGCCCACGTGATTTGTGCCGCCCGCACCCTCGACCAAATCCAGGAAACGGCAGCGGCCATTAATCAAAGCGGTGGCAGCGCGTGTGCCCTGCAACTCGACCTCGGCGATATCAACTCGTTTGACGCCGCACTCAGTAGAATCCAAGAGAAGCATGGCGGGCTCGACATTCTGGTGAACAACGCGGGAGTCAACGCCCGTCAGCCGCTGTCGAGTGTCACCGAGGAAAACTACGACCGCATTATGAACATCAACCTCAAAGGGGTGTACTTCCTCACGCAGAAGGCAGTGGAGTACATGCGGAAACGGGGCGGCGGGAAAGTTATTAACATTGGCTCACTGACCACCGGCTACGCCCTCTCACAGGTCTCAGTCTACACCGCGACAAAAGGTGCTATTGGCCAGCTCACGAAATCGCAGGCTATTGAAGTGGGGAAATACAATATCCAGGTGAACGCCATATGCCCTGGATTCGTCGTGACACCCCTCACCGAACCCATCTGGAACGATGCGGGCATGCGTGAGTGGGGGGAAAAGAGAATCGCCGCGGGCCGCCTGGCCACCCCCGAAGACATGGGCGGCCCCGCCGTTTTCCTCGCCTCGGCCGCTTCGAATTACGTCTCCGGCCAATGCATTTACGTAGACGGCGGCTTCATGGCCGGCGATTGGTGGCCACTGCCGGAGGCGGCTTCGGTGAGTAAGTGAGATTGGAGATTGTAATCAGACAGTCCGTGTGATTGACTCGATGGGACCGCCACGACAATAATTTCAGCAACGTACCCGTTCTGTCTTCCGCGAAGAGTTCCGCTGGGATTTGGCCCACAAAGGCAGAATGGTTCTGTAGCAAAACAAGTTATTGGGCACAGCGTCATGGCCGATCGAAAGCAGATGATGTCCGACGATCCCGAAACTGCTGAACCCTGCACTTGTACGCATCGAATTATTCGGTTCGCGAAGTTTCGCGATGACATGCCGTCGATCCATTACCTCAACGTCGATGGCCCAATCTCACCGTCGTGGTTAACGATTACTCACAACGTACTTGGCGATCGCTGCCACCGAGGCCTTGTTGGCTACACACTTGAATATCGAAATGACGACGGGTCGGTCATCACATGGGAAGAGTTTGCTGATCTCGATGACGTAATTGCAACGGCAACAAAATGGCATGGTGCGGCAGAATCAGATTGGCATAATTGCGACGTTGAGGAAACTGGCGACAGTGCAACACCGTGGGGCACCACCGGGTCGGGTGGCATGCCCTGACGTCAGGAAGGGCGTGGTTTGTGTTGACTGCATGGTCAGTCACTGTAGGTTGGGTGACGCGAACAGGAATTGAGATTACGAAGCTCGAACAGAATTCGAATTGTTTGTGATGCGTTGACTGGTCAGGATGTTCGCAGAATCCAACAATTGTGCTGACCAAATCCCCTCATGTTGGGCGACGCTTCGCTGCACCAAACCTACCAAGAACTACACCGTTGCTGGAGTTCTAGTCTACTTCCAGGATGTTGGGGTCGACGAGTTTGAGTCCGGGAATGGCTGATTTCAATTCCTGAATCGCCTCTTTACTAAATTGTTCCTCATTCAGTCTCACCTGCTTTAAATTGGGAATTGAATACAGGTACACAAGCCCGTCGTCGGTCACCTGGGTTCCGAACAGGTCGATTCTGTTCAAATGGGGATGGTCAATTAAGTGCTTCAGGCCATCGTTCGTAATCTTTTCGCCCAGTGTCAGTCTCTCCATGCGAGGCAACGTTGCAATGGCCTTGAGGCCGTTGTCAGTAATCTCGCCTCCGACGAAGTTCACGCGCCTCACATACTGGTGTTTCACCAGTTCCTCAGCGTCAGCGTCGCGTGCGTGAATATCGCTAGTCGAGGTTGAGTAGACCTCAACGATTCGGTTCTCATCATCAAGTCCGATGAAGAAGCCGCGACGGTACAATTCGTTGGTCAACTCCTGCTCTTCAGGTGAGCGCCATCCACCGATTGGAGGAAACGCTTCGACAATGCCCGCGTCGCGACGGAAATGATAGTGCAGGTCGACGTTGGGACCGTCGCCGAATGCAATGACCGTCCAGCGTGCATGGATGACATCGAATTCGGGTGAGTCAGTGGAAAGTGCGCTCGGCCGCAGGGCTTCCGTGTCGGCGTCGAAGTCGATGTAAATTCGCCGCTGAAACTCTTCAAACGACCAGCCACCGACTTCACCTCCACCGGACTCGAAATAGGGTCGAAGGTCTTCCCAGGAATTCGGCCACTGGCCGTTGTGATCCTCCATATAGTGACGCACCATCGACACCGCCCCGATCTGAGCGTAGGCATCATCAATTCCCCACGCTGCGTTGATGCCGATGAAGACGGCCAATGAGAGAACTGTGAGTAAGACGAAGGAGGCAATCCAGGCGGTTCGATACATATCGCACTTACCCCAACTTCGGCGTTGCCCAGTGGTCGCGGTAGGTGCGTTGAATTAATGCGTTAGCGGCTTCGCTGTTGGTGATTTGTTCCGTCTGAGGATCAAACTCCAGCACACCGCGGGTACGGGCTGCAATGTTGGCTAAGTGGACAATTGTGGCGGCCCGGTGGCCGACTTCGATGCTCGCATTCGGCGTTGCTTTGCCGCGAATGGAATCGAAGAAGTTTTGATGATGCAGGCCGACGTCGACACCGCCGGTACGTTCTTCGATGAGCTTGTTGCGTGGGCCGTAAAGTCGCCAGCCCTGAGTGTGTCCCATAATGAGCATTCCCTGTGTGCCGTACCACGCTGATCCGTTTTCGTAACCTTCCTGCACGTATGGCGACCAAATACGCTGTTCGAAGACGAATTGCCGCGGCTTGCCGGTGGGGCTGCCTTCGGCGGCGTATTCAAACACGGCGTACTGAGTGTCGGGGAACTGCTGGTCATCGTCGAAGAAGTATTTTCCGCCGAGACATGTAGCCGAGGTGGGATGCGTGGTCGCACCGAATCCCCACAGGGCGACGTCGATATCGTGGACGCCGTCGTTGCCGATATCACCGCAGCCGAAGTCGTACCACCAGCGCCAAATTCCGTGCAGCAAATTCGACTGGTACGGACGCTCCGGGGCTGCACCGAGCCAGGTATCGAAATCGAGGTGGGCTGGTGGTTCAGAGGGAGTCTGATGGCCAATACTCCCGCGCCGCTGGCTGTTCCAGGCCTTTACAGCAATGACCTCACCAATTTCGCCGCCGAGAACTTTCTCAACTCCAGCGGTTACCGTTGGCGAACTGCGAGACTGCGTGCCGACCTGCAGTTGCTTGCCACTCCGCTGGACCCCCTCAATCATGAGGCGTCCTTCTTTGATGTTATGGCAGCATGGCTTTTCGACGTACACGTGCTTACCTGCATCGAGAGCCAGAATGGCTGCCGGTCCATGCCAGTGGTCGGGCGTTGCGATGAAGACGGCATCGACTCGTTGATCGTCCAGAATGTTCCGCAAATCGCGCGTGGCCTGCGGCTTTTTCCCCGAAAGTGACTCTGCTGTTTCAATAGCCTTGTCGAGTCGCTGCTCGTCGACGTCACACACCCAGGCGAGTTCCACTTCGGGGTTCTGACTGAGCAGCTTGAGGTGCCCTGTTCCCATTCCACCAGGACCAATGAGGCCGACCACCAGCTTTTCATTTTCGGCTGCCGTAGCTGATGCGGTCAGTGCGACAGCCGCCGTGGTTGCCAATCCTGCCTGCTTGAGAAAGTTTCGTCGTGAGTGCTGCGACATGGTGGGGCTCCTGATTTACTCGATGCTGAACGCTGCGGCTTCTTGATCAGAGGGGGAATTTATGTGTTTGTCAGTGAGCCGCGACGCGTAAGCGGCCGGGCAAGACGAGTGCCCGAGGCCTAACGGCCTTCGGCTCACCAGGTAACTCCAATCCAATTCAACTCCGGCCCAAATGGAATCACAGACAGGAATGTCTGTGCCACCTGAGCTTAAAACTCGTTAGTCCTGATCTCTTCGGCTGTCCTGGCGGCTGAGTTGCTCGTAATACTTTTTGACGAGGTCGGCGTATTCGTCGGGAATGGGGTCGCGGTCGATGGGAACGAGGTCTTCCGCCTGCGTGCGGCGGGCGAGTTCTTCGCGCAGCAGTTGCTGTAATTCCACCATGGGGCCGTACACTTTCGTGCGCACCATTTCCCAGTCGGGCTGCTTGCTGTGGCGTTTGACGTCAATCCGGGCCTCGCGGACGCGGTCGCGAATGGCGGCAGCCCGGGCACTCAGTTCGGGATCAGAGACCATTTCCTCAATGCGCCGCATGCGGTCCGACCATTCGAGATAGTCCTCGCCGGTGATGGGCATATCGAGTCCAGCAGGAGCATTGCCATCTGTCTCACCTCCGAACGACTCCAGTACCGAACGCATGGCCGTGGAACGCTGCTGCGGATTCTGATTTGGCGACCGCGAACCACCTCCACCATTCTGACCGGGTTGCTCCGATTGCCCCGGCTGCTGAGACTGGCCGGGCTGTTGTCCTGGCATTGGACTTTGTCCCGGCGGCATATTGCCTGGCTGTTGTGAATCACCCGGTTGTTGGCCGGGCTGACTTCCCTCGTTCGGTTGCGACCCCGGTTGTTGTCCGGGCATCGGATTCTGTCCGGGCGGCATATTGCCCGGCTGAGAATTCTGTTCACCCGGCTGCTGTCCCTCTTGCGGCTGCGAATTCCCCATCGGCATGGGGGAATTGTTCCCTGGTTGATCGGAAGGTTGTTGGCCTTCGCCGGGCGGTCGTCCCTCCCCGGGACGCTGCTGACCTTCTTGAGGTTCATTTCCCTGACCAGGTTGTGGTTGTCCACCGCTTTGAGGTTGCCGCTGATTGGAGGGAGGTGTGAAAGAGGGATCATTCTGGGCGAGTTCGCGTTCGATGGAATCGGTCAGTTCGCGCAGTTCGGCTTCAGCGGCTTCGAGGGCTTTCGTTTCATCACCCAATACGCCGCGTGCCGCTTTTTCGACCCCATCCTTCAATTCATTAATGGCGGTACGCGCCTGCTGCTCCAGTTGCTGAGCTTCGGGATCGTATCCGTGCTTGTGCAAGTTGGCGGCGACCTTGAGTGCCTCATCGGGCTCGTATTCGCGCAGGTCACGCATGGTGTCGTAAAGCGAGGACGACAGTAGCGGCTCGGTGTCTTCGGAGTCTTCCACGAGGCTCCGCATGTCATTGAGGACTTCGTCCAACTTGGCGCGCTGGTTCAGTAGTTCTTCCGCGACTTCCTCGCGGTTCTCTGACTCGTCATCGCCACGGAGCGTGGGTTTCTGCCGGGGTCTGCTGTTCTCGTCCGGCTCGGCGTCGCCTCGCAACTGGCGTCCCAGTTCCTCCTGTGTCTCCGCCAGTTCGCTGACTTCGTTCTTCAGTTCGCGAACGCGTTCGTCAAACTGCCCGGCAGTCCGTTCGCGGAACTCTTCACGCAGTTCGCTGAGTTCGCGTTCGGCCCGGGTTCCCTCGGAGAGTGCCTTGGATGTCTGCCCTTCCTGCAATGCCTGCGAAGCCTGGCGGACTCGTTCGCGTGTTTGATCGACCTGCTCGCGAGCGTTTTCCATTTGCTCCCGGTTTTCGGGCTGGTTCATCCGTTCACGGAGTTCGTCGACGTCGCGGAGCATTTCCTGCTGCTCTTCCTGCAAACGCTTTAACTGCCGCTGCAATTCTTCCTTTTCTTCATCGGACTGAGCCTTCCGCAAATCGTCCTGCAATTCCTTGATGCGTTCGTTGAGGTCTTCCTGGCGGCGGGCCAGTTCCTTGAGGCGGTTCAGGACCTGCAATTCTTCCTGCTGTTGCTGATTCTGTTGTTCCTGTGCCTGACGTTCGTTCTCGTAACGATTGCGGTCGTTCTTGAGTTCCAGTTCGTTCAACTGTTGCTGCATTTGCTGCCGCGATGACGACTGAGATTGTGACTGCGACTGCTGGCTGTTCTGGACCTGCTTTTCGCGCGTGGTCATTTTGAGCAAAGCACGGTAAGCGTCTCGCGCGTGTCCCAACGGATGCGGAAGCTCGCCGGGAATCATTTCCTCATGCACTCGCTGGAACTCTGCCGCGGCGAGCCGCATGGACTCGACAGCTTCGTGCGCGAACTGCTTCATCAGCACGTCTTCGGCAGCATCTTCGAGTTCTAATGTGATTTCCACAAGCTGCTGTTGTGCTTCCAGCAACGTCTGAACATCTGCCCCGAACTCTGACGAGGGAGTCAGTTTTTTCTCCCGTCGAATGAGGTTCCACGTCGCAATGATGATTTCTTTCTGATTCGCCAAAGCACGCTGACTGTCGGTTTGAGGTTCCTGCTCCTGTTGTTGCTGTTGCTGAGCAGCCGATGCCTCGACTTGCCTGAAGATTTCCTCGAACGGACGGACTTCCGCGAAGAACAAATCACTGTAGGCACGCCGCGGCTGGCCGTCCGGTCCGATGTCCTCAGCGTAGAAGAAATACGAAATGAGGTCGTTCGGAACGGTGCCCAATGCTTCCAGCGCCAGCGTGTGTGCCATTTCCGATTGCAGTACTGGTTCAGCCTCTTCGTTAAGAGGTAGTGTCGACTCCTCACCCGAAGGCAACTGAAGAACGACGCCATATTCGTTGAGCCCAAAATCGTCTGTGGCATTGGCCTGCAGTGAAACTTCCTGCAATGGCGAAACACGCAGGTCGTGCGCAGGGAATGCAACTTTCAGTTCCGGTGGCCGGTTCGGTACGACTTCGACAATGAACGAAGGCGGTTCGCGGTTGGTGCGGCCGTCAGAGTCAGTAAGCTGCAATTTGAATTTGTGCCGTTCAAGCCCCTCGGCACGCCACGTGACACGCATTTGTGGAGCGGTACCTTCTTCGACGGCCACTGGCTCAAGCAGAAGTTCCGTGTCGTCATCGGCGACGAGCTTTGCCGAGGCGACTGGCTTGTTCAGATGGCAAATCCAGGTGACGTCCGTTCCTTCCACTGCGCTGACGCGCCGCACGTCTTCAATTGACCGTGGCTGCAGCCCCGTGTACTCAGGGTAGTTGAGCTGAGCGTCCGCCTGCAGCAGGTTGGGTAATTCGAATGTCGTGACTTTGTATTCGGGACTGCGAACTCCGTCATACTCGACGAAGTAGGTCAAGTCGCGACTCACTTCCGACAGTCTGCCACCGAATAGCGGATCATTCAGGCTTTGCTTCAGCGATGTGCGTTTCTCACCTTCGTCGTCTGTTGTGACGAGTGCCACCTGCTCAGGCAGTGGGCCGCCTGTGAAGCTCGCCATAACGAGCAGTCCCGTACCGCGCTCGACTTCGGTGTCGCCAGGATCGACCGAAATCTCAAGTGAACCTCCGACGGGCTGCTGCTCATTAATTGTTTCAGCAGCGGGATCATTTCCCGTGACAGACGCAGGCGCAGCCGGAATGTTTTGAAACGCTTCCAGGCCCATCATCAGACAAAAGAGAAATGCAAAGGACGACAAGATACGAGTCATCCAAAGCTGACTGGCGGGAACGACGTCGGTCCAGCGCTGCGTGACGGACTGCCGCATGGTTTCATCGATGACTTCCTGCTGAAGGTAGGTGTAGCCTCCGGAAGCAGCATCCCAGTCAAAGCCCATCGCCGTTTTCAATCGCGCGTCGAGTTCGGGATGTACTTTCTCAATAAGTCGAACGGCCTCAACGCGGGCTGTTTGCTTATCGCTTCCAATAAGGAAGCCAACGAGAACGACAGCAAGCAAACCAGCGAGGAAGAGTGGCCACGCCAATGAAACAAATGCTGGAAAGACGAGACACATTCCGACCAACAGTGTCAGCACCCCAAAGCCAATAGCCATTGCTCTGGCTGAGCGAAGTCGCCGCAAGCGGACAACAACCTCATCGACACGGCGAAGCAGTCTGGCATCCGACATAGTGCCTTCCCTCAATTCAGGGCGTCGTGCAGGTGCGGAATGGAATCCGCCCCAGATGCATCAAAGTCTACTGTGGCAAGGTGGAGTTGTCAGCGCCAAATCACCACCGCCCTAACGGTTTACGGCCTCGAAGACCGCTTGTCACCGAGGCTTTTCTGGTCCCGTGAAACTCATTGCAACACATTACTGATTATAAGCCGTGGGTAATCACGCCAAAAGTTGCGCCCCAACCGGCCCCGGCTGTGTCCGTTCTGATGAAATCAACCTCCACCCGCTTGAATCTCGTGGAGTAATTCGGGATACTCCCGCCCCGCTGTGCGGCAAACCGCCGGGTGAGCTTCGTTGTTCGCCCCTAAATGCTTTGCCAGTCAGTGGTTGAAGGCGTAGCTCAGTTGGTAGAGCAACGGACTTTTAATCCGTAGGTCCAGGGTTCGAGTCCCTGCGCCTTCACTTTATGTGACAACGACTTACAGCAAGTCTCTTGTCTCAAAGTTCTCATCGGTACAGAATTCCGGTACAGAATAACCCCTCGCCACGGTTGCAGCCTTGACGAGGGTGGCAAGCAATTCAGCCTGCTTTGGCACGATTTCTTTTAATCGGCTTGGAGCGTTTTTCTTCGGCCACGATCCCCAAGCCCTGGTACCGCAAAGAGCGTAAATGCTGGTTCGTCGCCATTGCTGGGACGCGACACAATCTTGGCCCTGATCGCACTGTGGCCTCTCCGATGTTCCACGAGTTGATGCCAACGCGTTAGAAGCCGAGGCCAAAAGCCCGCTCCCGACGATCGCCGCCGAAGTGCTGAACGCTATTAGTCGAGTCGTGTCTACACCTTCGCGAGAATCGGACGCACGAGCCGTGCCAGCGACGTTGTGGCATGGTTCGGGAAAGAAACCGCGATCGCTATGGCTGTCAACGAGTTTCGCCCGTATCACATCCAACAGCGAATTGACGCTCAGCCACATTGGCGACCGGCCATCGATGGGACTGCACCACAGCCATGTCACCGAAGTCCTCGACTATCGCGGTGCGGCTCCTTGCGTACGAGGTTCTTGTCTGGAATTGGAACGCCCTCGTCCCCTATGTTAACATTCCCTGACCTTGTTTACGCGTCTTCTGAGAACAAACTCATGACCTCATCTACAGACACTGGACGTGGCTGTTCTGGCTTTCGAGCCATGCCGCGGCGACAAATGCTTCAGGCCGGTGTGCTCGGCGCGCTCGGACTTTCAATGGGAGATTTCTTCCGGCTGCAGGCGGCGGAATCCTCGTCGATGTCGATTGCATCCGGCAAGAAAATTGAACCACGTGCCATGAGCGTGATTCAAATCAATTTGCCCGGCGGCTTCCCTCACCACGAGTCATTTGACCCGAAGCCTGAGGCTCCCGTTGAGTACCGCGGTTCGTTTGGCGTTGCGAAGACCAAGACGGGAGATGTTCTCAGCGACAACCTGCCGAAGCTGGCTGGGATTTCCGACATGCTGACCGTTGTCCGTTCTGTCGTCGGCAAAATCCCCGACCATGGACTGGCGACGTATCATCTGCATACCGGTTACACACCATCGACCGTGATTGACTATCCCCAAATGGGCTCCATTGTCTCTCACGAACTTGGGGCCCGCAGCGAACTCCCGTGCTATATCGCAATCCCAGGCAAGAATTCCTCTGGAGGAGGGACGGGCTTTCTCCCCAGTAGTTACGGGCCATTCGAGACGGGAGGCGATCCCGCAACGCAGAAGAAGAACTTTCAAGTTCGGGACTTCTCACTGCCGTCTAACCTCTCGATTACGCAACTTCACCGCCGACGCAATGTTCGCGACATTGTCGATCAGCGGATTCGATCTCTCGAAGCGAATCCGGAATTACTCGACACCATGGATGAGTTCCATTCGAGCGCCTACTCATTGCTGACGTCGGAAAGTGCCCAACGAGCATTCTCGTTTGAGGGCGAGAGTGATGAAACGTTTGAGTTGTATGGCAGCGAAGTCACCGGCGACATCAAAGGCCCCGATAACCGGCTGCATCCGAAGGGGCTTTCCGAGCGTCTCATCATTGCACGCCGTCTTGTTGAGGCCGGTGTTCGTTTCGTGACGCTTGAGTACGGATCCTGGGATTGTCACAGCGATGTGCGGAAAACCTGCCTCGACCAAATGCGGCCGTTCGACTACGCCATCTCAGGACTCGTTACCGACCTGGAGCAGCGCGGGCTGCTGGATTCAACCATTATCTGGGTGACGAGTGAATTCGGTCGTACGCCAAAGGTTAATCGCGAAAGTGGACGTGATCACTGGGCACGCTGCTACTCCATGATGCTTGCTGGTGGCGGTTTCAATCGAGGCCTCGTGCATGGTGCCAGTGACTCGACTGGTGGAGAACCGGTCCGCGACGCGGTAACGCTCGAAAACCTCATCGCCACGATTTACCACCAACTCGGTATCGACGCGAACAAAGAGTTGGTCGCGTTTGGTACGCGTCCCATCGAAATCATCCGGGATGCCCAGGTCGTCAAGCAGCTCATTAGCTGAGATTAGACGCGAGTTTTCATCGGAGCCAACACAACATGTGTGCATTCAGCAGGACGATATTCTCGTCTGCCCTTCTCGTTCTCGTCCTGGGCGGCGCCGCGTCGGCAGATCCCTGGATTGCTGGTGTGACGCCGCGTCTTATCGGTCGTGGAACAACCAGTGAAATTGTCATCGCCCAGTGGCGGCACGACGCCCTTGAATTGATTTTTTATCCACCGAATACGGCGGACCTGGGTGTAAATAATGAATCGCCTTCTGGGATTCGCTGCGTGGGAACGCAGTTTGATGACCAGAAGAATCAGCTCGTCTGTCAGATTGAAGTCGACGCAAATTGTCGACCAGGAGAATACCCCTTTCGAGTGCTCACCGCTGTAGGACTCTCGTCGATGGGGACGGTCCATGTTGGTCCCTTTCCAGTCGTTGATGAAGCGGAGACCCAGCCGAACACCAATGACAGTGCCGAGACCGCACTTCAGCTTGAGTCGAATGTCACCGTGCGCGGCACGCTCTCAAACAGTAAGGCAGACGACGTCGACTGTTTTCGGGTAGCTGGGAAGGCGGGCCAGAGACTTTCCGTTGAAGTGGACATGGTCAAAATGGGGGATGACCTGCGCTGGAATCCGGTGCCTGAAGGCTACGATTCGGTCGTCACTATACTCGATCCCTCGGGCAAGCGAATTGCCCGGAACGATGACTCTTCACTGAATCGTCAGGACCCACTCCTGTCGGTCAAATTACCCGTCGATGGCAATTACACGGTCGTCCTCAAGCGTTCCATGTTCATTCCCGAGGCCAGAGAGTACGCAATCCATATCGGGCAGTTTTTTCGACCGTTGGCTGTATTTCCGCTGGGTGGGCCAGCTGGTGAGCCACTTGAAGTTCAGTTGCTGGGTGACCCTCTCGGGTCTGTTTCGGACGTAGTCGCCGTTCCGCATTTACATGGCACGTTCCCTCACCTCGGCGAAGCGCCTCTTCCGCTTTCGCTTCGGTCGAGCCCATTTCCCAACGTGCTCGAAGAGGCGAATGCGCCAGAGACCAAAGTGCCTGCGACGCCAGTGGCAATCAATGGGATTCTGTCCAATCCAGATGAAATTGACAGGTTTCGAATTACGGTGAAAAAGGACGAGCCGCTGCAGGTGCGAGTCTGGGCCAGCTCACTCGGTTCCCCGGTTGATCCCTCCCTCAAGTTGCGTCCTGTTGATGAGTCAGGGAATCCAGGAGCCGCCGAGCTGCAGGCAGACGACGCCACGCTTCAAGAACGTGACATCTTTGGCGGTCACGGCGACTTCCCAGACACGTTTGATCCCTCGTTCATTTGGACGCCCAAGCAAGACGGCGAGTACGTGCTGGACATCTCGGATTCACGTAGCTTTGGTGGACCGACGTATGTTTATCGCATCGAAATCGCGCCGCCTTCAAACACGCTTCACGTCGGACTCTCCTGGGAGGATTACAAGCCGGAGCGGCCACGCAAAACGTCGCTCTCCATTCCACGGGGTGGTCAGTGGACTGTCACGCTTTCGCTCTATCCGGGACAGGGCAGCAGCTTTAATGGTCCAATCGATTTGGACATCGAGGGCCTGCCGCCGGGAGTGACAATGACGTCGCAACAGTTGCCTGGGCTGCAGCCGGTTTGGCCAATGACGTTCATTGCCGATGCGAATGCTTCGCCCGCCGCCTCACTGGTGCGTGTCGTCGCCCGTCCCGCCGACGGGGGCGAACCGTTTGAGACAGTCAATCAGCAGAATTTGCAACGGGTTTCGTACTCGCACTATCCGTGGCGGAATGTCCGCGTCAATCAATTTGCAATGGCCGTCAGCGATCCTGCGGGATTTGCTGTGGACCTCAAGGCTCCGAGACAACCGCTCATGCGCGGTTCCGAAATCACCATTCCAGTGGTCATCTCGCGGCAGCCTGGGTTCGATGAACCGCTTGAACTGCAGTGTGAGTTTGTGCCGCCGGGAGTAGGCGTATCGCCTGCGGAAATCATCCCCGCCGGTCAAGATGTTGCGAACCTGACGCTTTCCGCAGCGGCCAGTGCAAAGCTCGGCAGTTCACCGCTCTATGTCATTCTCACCACGACACAACCTCGCGGTGGCAAAGAAAACAGCTCAGTCAAAGGTGACACCAGCATCGGTTCGGAACGCGTCAGAGTTTCGTCGGAAGTCGTCAACATTGAGGTCGCCGAACCTTTCGTTTCACTCGCCAGCGAGCCACAGAGTGTTCGACGCGGAAACAAAATTGCGTATCGCTGGTCCGTGAAGCAAGTTCGTCCCTTTGAAGGGCAAGCGAGTGTTCACATGATTGGACTTCCTGTTGGGATGTCGGTCGTCGGCTCAGCGCCCATAATCGACAAGGACTCGACCGACGTTACTGTGGAACTAGAGGCCACCGATGATGCATTGCTCGGTCTGGTTAGTGATCTCAAATGCGACATTCGGTTTTCGGTCAACGGCGAAGAAATACATTTGCGATCTGGTTCAGGCAAGTTGCGAATCGACCCCAGGCTCGAGAAGTAACTCGGCAGACGAACTAGACCGCGGAATGGCATAGGAACAAGCAGGTCATGATGAAATTGATTCGAGCGCTACTGTTTGCGGCTCTGACTTTGGCACCGACGGCTGCCTTTTCCGAGGATGCCTCCACCGTTCCGAGCTTTCGGCGCGATGTCATGCCGATTTTCTTTCGGGCTGGGTGCAACTCCGGCACGTGTCACGGATCGGCACGGGGCAAAGACGGTTACATGCTGTCATTGTTCGGATACGACCCAGCTGGCGACTATCGTCGAACGGTTGAGGAAATCCCGGGGCGCCGAGTGAATGTGGCCGTGCCCGAGGAAAGTCTGCTTCTGCTCAAAGCAACCGGCGCAGTACCGCATTCGGGCGGCAAACGATTTGACCGTGACAGCGATTTGGCCAAGACCCTGCTCGCCTGGATTGAAGCAGCCGCCCCAGATGATGTGGGCAGTGTACCCGACGTGGCGGACATTGCCGTCTCGCAACCTTCGCTGGTGTTCGAAAAGCCAGGACAGACAGCCGACGTTCGTGTAACGGCGACCTATACCGACGGATCAACTCGTGACGTGACGGCACTTGCACTCTTCGGCACCAACAATCCCAGCGTTGCCGAAATTGACGCCACTGGCCGTGTCACGTCCAGGGGACCTGGCGATACAACAGTCTTTGCCCGATTCAGTCGATTCACGGTCGGCGCTGAGGTCATTGGTCTGCCACCCGGTGAAGGTTTTGTGTGGCCGAATCCTCCGGAAAACAACTTCATTGACCACCTCGTCTTTGAGCGACTTCAGAAGCTGCGCATCGTGCCATCCGATGTCTGCGACGACGAGACATTCCTGCGACGCGTCACGCTCGACCTTGCTGCTCGAACGCCGACGGTCGAAGAGTACGAGGCGTTCATGGCCGACACCTCACCTGACAAGCGGGCGCGCAAAATCGATGCATTGCTGGAGAGCGAAGACTTCACCGACTACATGACCGCGCTCTGGGGCGAGCTCTGTCGCATCAATAGTCAGGACTACACGGGTCGGGCGGATTCCCACAAACCAGCCAATGCCTTCTATTCCTGGTTGCGAGATCAAATCGCAGTAGACAGGCCGTTCGACGAGGTCGTGGCGGACATGGCGACGGCAGTGGGCAGCACGAATATCAACGGTGAGACTGGTCTCTACACCATGCTCATTAAGGATTACAGACTGAATCCCAAAGTGCTCGCCGCAGATTTCTCCCAGCTGTTCCTTGGCGTTCGCATGCAGTGTGCGGAATGTCATAATCATCCATTCGATCGCTGGACCATGGATGACTATTACGGGTTCGTCAGTTTCTTCACCTGTGTACAGCGAAAGCCAGGCAGTGACAGTCGTGACAGACGAGTCATATTCGATCCCTCTGCCCCCCCAGCAATGCACGCGGTTGACGGTCGACCAGTGCCTGCGAAATTACTTGGCGAGGTTGAGCCTGTCGGTGGCGAAGGAGACCCGCGCCGCGCACTGGCAGCATGGATCAAAGATCCCGGCAACGACCTCTTCAATCGGAATATGGCCAACCGACTATGGGCTCACTTGTTCGGTGTAGGAATTGTTGACCCTGTGGATGATTTTCGGGCAACCAACCCGCCGGCCAATGGTCCACTGCTCGAAGCTCTCGCCGCACGTTATGCCGAACATGGTCGGAGAATTCGACCAATGATTCGGGACATCTGCAATTCGCGCGTCTACCAACTCTCGGTCGAACCAACTCCATCGGCCAAGAACGATCAGCGACAGTTTTCACACGCACGATTGCGGCGGTTGCGAGCGGACGTCATGCTCGACTCCATTGTGTCTATTACTGGCGTTCCCCGGGCGTTCCCGAATGCTCCTTCAGGCACCAGAGCCATTAATTACATCAACCGGCAGCACTACTACTCGGAAACCGGGGACTTCGTGCTCGATACCTTTGGCCAGTCGCCGCGGAAGTCCGTTTGCGTTTGTGAAACACGAACCGATCCCTCGCTCTCGCAAGTTATGCACCTGCTCGTCGGCGACACCGTTGGTCCCCGCGTCCATACGGCGGCCACGAGTGGTGTCCTCAAAGAAATCATTGACAAAGAGCCAACGCCTGCAGGCGTCATCGAGGCAATTTTTGTTCGCGTACTTTCGCGTCGTCCGTCTCCTGCTGAACTGGAGGCCCTGGTGAAGTTTGTTGAGGAAGACGAACCCGCAGCAATCTACGAAGACATCTTTGCCGGGCTCCTCAATTCGAGCGAATTTCTGTTCAACCACTGATTGTTTGAATATTGTCCTCCAGTCGTTCCTCATTTTTTTCATGCGTCGGATTCAACCATGAATTTGCAGTTCCGTCACTTCTTTCTATCGGCGTTGATGGCAGGGAGTATCGTTGCCTTCGTTTCCAACGCCCGTGGTGATGACGACAATTTGAAGCCGATTACCTACGAAGACCATGTCGCCGCGGTATTCAAGAAGTCCTGCGCCACTTGTCATGGCGAGGGCAAACAGGAAGCTGGACTGAACCTTGCGACGTATGCGGACGTCATGAAAGGAAGTGGCGGCGGCAAAATCGTGGTGGCGGGACGATCATCCGCCAGTCGGCTCATCGAGGTGCTGACATCGACCGAAGAAGGGGAACGCATGCCGCCCGATGGGGACCGGCTGCCCGCAAAGACCTTGGCACTAATCAGCAAGTGGATCGACACAGGATTGCGCGAGAATTCGGGGAGTTCCGTTGCCGAAATGCGAACGCTTGGATTCAAGCCTGTAGGTACGTTGGCGAACACTGGCATGGGACCTGTGCCGTCAGATTTGCCAACTTTCGAACGTAAAGCGACAAACCGGCCCTATCCAGTGCTCGCTCTGGCCGCGAGTCCACAGGCGCCAGTCGCCGCCAGTAGTGGTTATGGTGCCATCGATTTGTTTGCGCCGAACACCAGAAGCCCATTCGGTGCGATTCCATTTCCCGAAGGCGAGCCACTGGTCCTGACCTTTAGCCGCTCCGGACGTCTACTGCTCGCCGCAGGCGGAAAGCCGGTGCAAAGTGGTTCCGTTGTACTCTTCGACGTGGAGACGGGCGAACGCCTCGCGAGCGTCGCAGATGAACCCGATGCCATTATCGCGGCTGACATTTCACCGAACGAAGAACTGGTGGCTATTGGTTGCACCAGTCGCCTCGTGAAAATGTACTCCACGTCCGATGGCAGCCTCAAAGCCACCATCGACAAACACACCGACTGGGTCACCACGGTCGCCTTTTCGCCCGATGGCAAGTATCTGGTAACCGGCGATCGAATTGGAAACATACATCTTTGGGACGGAACAACTGGCGGTGTCATCCTTCCATTCTCCGAACACAAGAAGTCGGTGCGCGCCCTTTCCTGGCGGAGCGATTCCGAGATCGTCGCGTCGTGTGGTGAAGATGGCACGGTTGTCTGGTGGGACGTGAAAGACGGCTGGCCGCTGACAACCAAACCCAACGCTCACTCAGGTGGAGTGCTGGACTGCAGTTTCGGGCCAAAGGGAGAACTGGTCACTTGCGGACGCGATGGCATTGTGAAAGTCTGGTCAGCGAACGGCAGCGAAGTAAAGAAGTTCTCACTGTCCGAATCAACGGTCGCAACGGTGCCCACGCCGACAGGCGTTCGAGTGCTACCCACGAGAGTCTCTTTCTCAAACGATGGCTCAACAGTATTGGCCGGCGACACCGCTGGAAATGTCCACTCGTGGGAGTTCCCGTAAGGGTGGAATGATGGAATGTTCTTGAACAAAACCTGACGGCAGGTATTGGCCCCCTACCGGATTTTCGCCAGCGGTCTGATCGATTCAGAAGCCCCGAATGTTTGACACCTGCTCTCCGCAATTATCCGCGAATTGTCCGTACCTCCCCGGTTGGGACCCAATTCGAACTCGCGAGAAAGTGCGTCATTCTTTTCGCGCAGAACTTGATCCCTGTTGCCTTCACTGCGTGTTGGCCACTTGCTGTGGATCAACGGGTGCTTCACTATTGCGTTCTACCGCCAGCACCCACACGGCGACTGTCGAGAGATGGATCACACTGGTAATGCCGAGCCAAAAGTGGAGGCGGCTTAGCCTGGCGGAATAGGCCTCCTGGTCGCCAAGCAGGAGCCAAATCGGGAGAGCGACTTGGAGTAACAGGCTCACTAAAGCAATCGTTCCTACGGAATAGAGCCACGCGGGTCGCGTGGACGCTGTCTCATGTTGCGGCACAATGCGGGAGGCAGTTGTCACTGTCTCGCTTTCAGAAACTGGGGAAGTTGATCGCGCTCCGGCCAGACTTGCCAGCGCCGTGTAAACAAAAGCGGAAACGAACCACAAGGGAATTGCAATGAAGAACACGTGCAACGTGTCGGTGAACCACAATCCCAGTGCAATACCAATTGAGAGCACCCAGGTCGTCAGTGCTGGCCAATTGATGGATCTTCCTGTGGCGTTGAACCAGTATTGACGCAATCCGAGGCGAGGAAAGAACCAGTGTTCCATAAAGACAATGGCACCCACTGGTGACAACAGGATTCCAAACAAAGCAACAAAGTTGAGCAATTCCGTGAAGACAAACGGGAAGCAGGCCACAACAGTCGTGGCGATTCCAACCAGCAAAGTGACGAACCAGCGGGGCCAACCCGGAGTGACGGCCTGCAACGCTAGTCCCGCTCGGTAAAGCGTTGGGTTGGACGTTGCCCAGCCAGCAATCAGGACGGCGAGAATTCCTGACAGACCCAGCGATTGATAGGCAACGGCACCCGCATCAAGCTGGTCCAGCGGCGTCTTCAATAGCAACGCGGCGGCTGCACCCATGACGCCGGCACAGATCCAGGCGAAATAATGTCCCAGGTACATGCCGCAAGCAGAATACAATCCGTATGATGCGCGTGGCGCATATCGCAGAGTTGCCATGTCAGACAGTCCGGCATGAAATGCCAAGTTGCAAATCCACGCAAACGCCGCGATGTGCCAGACTCCGAGTTCGCTATCGGGCCTGCGTATCCAAATTTGCTCCTGCGCGATTGTCCAAAGATCAGACAGGCCACTGATGGATGCCACGTTCGGATTGGCTCTGGCAAGCACCGGAAGCATTAAGATCGCGCCGGCCCCGAACATGACGAATAACCACGGCACGCAAACTTCGGAAAACTGAGCAAGGCGTTTGAACCCCAAGATGGCGACCGCGACAACCACCGCGCCCACCAGTAATACAATCAGCACGAAACGAAAATCTTCCGGGTACCATTTCGTTTGCGGTTCGATTCCAAAGGGGATGCGGATCGCGGATGCTGAAACCGTAATCATGGTTCCAGAGAGGATGCAGAACAACAGCGCGTTCAGCACGTTGTAAATGGCCGTGACTCCTGGACCGGCAATCTTTCGCAGGTACCAGTAGAGCGTTAGACGAGTTCGAACGGCAATTGGCGCGCAAATCAATGTCCACGACAAAACGGCCAATGCGTTTCCGACAAGCAGTCCAATCAAGACATCGGCGGCACTGGCTCCCCAGGCGACAAATGCAGCCCCGATAACAAACTCGGTTCCGGCAACGTGTTCGCCAGCGAATAATGCGGCAAAGTGTCTGCCGCTCTCCAGTTTGTCGTCAGAAACCGGCTCGCGTTCGAACTCATAAAGCTGATCGACACGTTCGGTCACCGTTGTTGTGTGGATGTCATCCTGTGTGGGCATCAGTGAGTTCTCGAACGAATAAAATCGCGGAATAAAATGGTCTCAGAAAGATTGTCGACTTCGTTGCAGTGCTCCCAGTCGATCCACACGTACTCTACCCCTACATAGCCGGAATAACTCTTGGCGTTCATCAATTCCAGAATGCGGTTGTAGTCAATTGCGTTGTCCTTGAACGCGCATTGGAGGCGCCCTTCACAAGCGCCGCGGACGTGAAAATGGCTGGCGTGGGCGAGTAGCGGTTCAACGGCCGAGTCGGGCAGTCCAGCGCGAGTGAAGTGGGTGTAGTCGAGCGTCAACGTCAGACCAGGGACGGCCTCGACCAAGGCCAACGCTTTGTCCGGCGTCGGCACAACTGAACCAACATGAGCTTCCGTGCCAAACACAATGCCAGCCGACTTGGATTCCTCCACACGCCAGGCAAGTTCATCACATGAACGTGCAATCGAATCGGCCTCCGACTCGCCTTCGAAATTCGCGCCCGGTAACGCAGTAACGTGGGGGGACTCACAATTTGCCGCGTACTCCAGCGTACGTTGAAACCAGTCACGGGCTTTTGCGCGCCGACTGGCTTCGGGGTGGTTGATGGCCAATGGGACGAAGTCGGGATCCATTTGCAGGAAGACATCGGCCACCTTCAGTCCTCGATCCTGAGTCTTCTGCTTAAGTGTCCGTGCCGCGGCCGGGTTGGCAAACTCTTTGGATGGATGGAGGTGCGATCGCCCTTCGAACAATCCGATGTCAACGCCCTCGAAGCCCAGCATCGCGATGACGTCGAGGGAATTGTCGTGCGAGAGCAGTGGAAACGTGAAATCGGCGCACGCAAGTCGAAAACTCATGCATTTTCTCCCCAGGTTGTGTCGTCGTTGATTGTATCCCACTCCGCGGCGGCCAAATATCCACCGTCGATGATCATGGAAGTTCCGTTCACCCCAGCCGAATCCTCACACGACAAGTAGAGAATCGCGCGGGCGACTTCGTCAGGCTGAAGCGCGCGATTGATCGGGACGCGGCGAACGCGTTGCCGCAATGTTTCTTCGGGATTGGCAGTCATGTTGAGATGATGACGCAACATGGGTGTGTCTGTAATTCCGGGGCACACACAATTGCAACGCAATCCTGTCGCCGCGTAATCGAGGGCGATGGATTGCGACAGCGACAAGACGGCGCCTTTCGACGTCGTGTAGGCCGGAGTCAGACGCTGGCCTACGTGGCTGCTGATGGACCCGACGTTCACCATGTAACTGCGTGGGTTGCGACGCAAATGTGGAAGTGCATGCTTCAGTGAAAAGAAGATCCCTTTCACATTGACGCCCATCAAGCGGTCCCAGTCGGCCTCTGAGTATTCATGCAACGGGCCGACATGAACAATACCGGCGTTATTGACGACAATGTTCAGGCTACCAAATTGTGCAACAGCCGCTTCAATTGACTGGGCGACGCTTCCATTGTTGGAGACATCACAGTGGCTGTATGCGGCCTTTCCACCAGCAGCGTTTACCTCGTTGGCAAGTGACTGACCGTCTGTGACGTCCGCGATGACGACTGCAGCGCCTTCCGCCGCAAACAGTCGCACGGTTGCTTCTCCAATGCCGGAAGCTCCCCCGCTAATCCAGGCGACCTGACCATTGAGTCGGCCTGTCGATTGTTCAGTCACGCTTTTTCTCCAGTGAATGAGCACCTTGAATGGCGCCAATGACTCCAAGTTCGGCCTGGCTCATTTTGTGGGAGAGGGCGTCCTTCATCAGGGCTGCAAGTTCCTGTGAACCATTTGCCTGTTCTGCAGACCACTCCTTGACGAAAGCTCCCTCGCGAATGTCTCGCTGGAACAGTTCGCGAGCTTTCTGGCGCATGGCGTCGGTGACCAGCATCGGTCCGCGCGAAAGTGTTCCATACTGACTCGTCGTTGAATGATGAGACATCTGCCGAAAGAACCCGTTTCGAGCCATCGCCCCGGTGATCTCTGACGTTTCACCGGAAGCATAAAGCTCCATTACCATCAACTCGGGTGAAAATCCAAACTCGACACCAAGGTCAAAACAACTGCGAATCCAGCCAGCTAGCACGGGCCAGACGACTTGCTCGGCGAAGAGGTCCAGTTCCGCTTCTTCGCGAAATGAGGACTCGAAGACTCCTCCACGCGTTAGGCCTTCTCCCTTGCATAGTGCAAGCACTCGGTCTCTCGCGTTTCCAGTCGCGTCCTGATGCACAGCGAATTGCGCAATGGCACCTTTGCCGTTTTCAAAGAGTTTACGAACCATGTGCCCAGTCATTCGCGGGGCCACCATCAATACGTCAACGTCTTCCGGGGGTGTAATGAGCCCGTAGCCAACGTTGTAACCGCTGGCCCAGACAAGAGCATTGCCAGCTTCCAGGCCGGGTGCAATCTGCTCGTTCCAAATCAAAGGTTGCGACTCGTCCGTTGTGAGTATCAGTAAAACGTCGCCCGCCTTTGCTGCCTCCGAAATCGACATCGGAGCAAAGTTGTCATCAACTGCGTGCTGGAAGTATTCGTCGTCCCGATTTCCAACGATGACCTGAACACCACTGTCACGAAGATTGAGTGCTTGAGCACGTCCCTGGTTCCCGTATCCAAGGATGGCCACCGTCTGATTGGACAGGGCATCAAGAGAGGCATCGGCATCACCAAGCAGCTTCATATTCATTGAGCATCCTGTTTCGTTTGACGATTAATTCTTCCGAAGTCAGCGGACTCAATGTCACGTCGCTGATTCGTGAAGCAACGACCAACTGGCACCAGAGTCACTGATTGCACTCTGATTGATCAGTGGTTATGGTGGGCAAACGGCCCCGCGTCGTCAAGGAGTTCGCAGCAAAAGTCGCCGGGGTTTACCGCCTGCGACTTTCACTAAGGTAAACAGTCAGGAATCCAGGAAGAGGACCAGCACATTGCCTGCAGCTACTGCCACACCCGTCGCAGGTTCCTGCACTCTCGTCGCCAGATTGCGGGACTTCATCGAAGCGCAGAGTCTCCAGCCGGGTGATCGACTGCCATCGATTCGCGAACTTGCGGAACACTTCGACGTCAAAACGGGAGCGGTTCGGGATGCCTTGCTCAATGCTCAAGGCCGCGGCCTGATCAAAGTGTTGCCGAGAGCCGGTGCCTTTGTTGAAGCCCTCGTCGAGCCCCCAGCGAAATCAACGTCCGCAGCGAGACTCGGTACACGATTGCGAGAACTGCTCGCTGCTGAAAACCAGAATGTGTTTCATCTCCTGGATGCCAGAGAGACACTGGAGACAGCACTCATTGCCGAGGCTGCACGCAAGCGGCAGGTCGAAGACCTCTATCCCCTCCGGGACATTCTCGAACAAATGGCATCGATTCCGCCGAAGGATCGCGGCGAAAACTACGTGCGACTCGATGTCGAGTTCCATTTGGAAGTGGCCCGTCTGTCTGGAAACGCCGTCATGGCCGCGATGCTGAGTGTCGTAATGGAAGAACTCGTGCCGCACCTGAAAGAACTTCGATGGTCGGCCAAACGACACACCGATACCGATAAGTCACATGCCCGTCTTTACTCGGCGCTGGTCGAAGGTGACGCACTGCAGGCACAGGAAGAAACGCGAAACCACCTGCGACATGCCTATCAGTCGTTACTGGACCGCGTCCGGCAGCCACCGAAAATCGGATGAGTACATTGTAGAGTATGGACGCGAGGAAATGCTGCGTCCATACGTCGAACCTTTGCACTGACAGACTCTTGCTTCCACTGAGGCGATTCCAATGAGTACTAATCTAACGTCGCTATTTCGCTGTCTCGTCTGGGCAGCCACTCTCTGTGCTGCCATGATGGCTTCGGCGAATGGCCAATTAATCCCGAACGAACTTCGTTGCGAGTACTTGACCGATCCACACGGGATCGACGATGTCGCGCCGCGGCTGAGTTGGAAGTTGAAGGCAACGGAACCAACTCTCCGCGGTCAATACCAGACGAGTTATCAGGTTGTCGTCAGCAGCAGCAGTCGTGAACAATTGCTGCAGAACGACGGGGACGTGTGGGATTCTGGTGAGGTGAAGTCTGACCAGTCTCATTTGGTGGCGTATCGCGGCAAACCTTTGACTTCGCGTCAGCGTTGCTGGTGGAAAGTGCGAATTCGCGATCAGAATGGGAAGTTGTCGGAGTGGAGCGAACCGGCGTTTTGGTCGATGGGACTCCTCACGAAAGAGGATTGGCACAACGCTCAGTGGATTGGTTTGGAAACAGGCGAGGCGGATGGAATTGACATTGCTGACGTCAAGGCGGCGCAGTGGCTCGGTTATCCAGAAGGCAATTACGCAAAAGATGCTCCCGTTGCGACACGCTACTTCCGTCGTGACATCGAACTTCCCAAAGACCGGCGCATCACGAAAGCGTTCTGCCTGTTTGCCGGGGACGACCGCATCCAGCACTATCTGAACGGATCGTTGCTTGGAACTGGTGCGGGCCATCCGAATCTCGTCCATGCGGACGTCACCGAGCAATTGAAGCCCGGTATCAATCGACTCGCAGTCGCGCTGACCAACAGCGACGCTGACGTACCCGCTAACCCGAGCGGCTGGGTCGGTGCTCTTCGTGTTGAGTTTGCCGAGGGCCCCCCCTTGGTAATCCATTCAGACCGCAATTGGCGTTGTACAAAAACCGTTGACGAAGCCTGGGTGGCTGACGAGGCGAAAGGTGACAATTGGGTCGCCGCAATGGAACTCGGTAAGCCTGGCATTGCTCCCTGGGGAATTCCGTGGCCGGAGCGACTGCAGGCTGAACATCGACGACTGGCAGGTCGGTATTTGCGACGGGAAGTTCATTTCGACAAAAAAATCGCGCGCGCGACGGCTTATGTTTGTGGACTCGGCTTCTTCGATTTGCACGTCAATGGCAAGCTGATTGGCGACCAGTTGATGAATCCCGCACTGACCGGATACGACAAGCGAGACCTCTACGTCACCTTCGATGTCACCGATGCCCTGCAAACGGGGGACAATGCCATCGGAGTGACGCTCAGCAACGGCCGGTTCTTTGCACCGCGGGTAACCCATCCCATGCCGATGCACAGCTACGGTCAGCCGCGAATGATTGGGCAATTTCACATTGAATACAGCGACGGCACGAGCGAAACGATTGTTACCGACACGTCATGGAAGGCAACGGCAAATGGCCCACTGAGAGCCAGCAGCGAATTCGACGGAGAGGAATACGACGCAACCATGGAAATGCATGGCTGGTCGGAACATGGCTTTGATGACTCAAAATGGGAACAGGCACACATCCTTGATTCACCTGGTGGGCAACACGAAGCACAAATGATCGAACCCATTCGCGTCACGGACGTGTTGAAGCCGGTCAAAGTGCTGCAGCCGAAACCGGGAATTTGGATGGTGGACTTTGGCCAGGCGTTTTACGGTGTTGTGCAACTGAAAGTGAATGGGGCCAAAGGGACGCGCGTTTCCATGCGGACCAGCTTCAATGTGCTGCCAGATGGCACGTTGAACTACATTAATGACCGCAGTGCGAGGAATACGGACGTTTACACGCTCAAAGGTGACGGCGAAGAAGTCTGGCATCCGCGATTTCGGGGCAATGCCACGCGCTGGGTGCAGGTCGAAGGCTTTCCCGGTACACCAACACAAGACAACTTCGCGGGGCTGGTGACGCACACTGACCACGCTCCCGTCGGCCAATTTGAGTGCAGCAACGAACTGGTTAATCGCGTCTACCAAAACGCACGTTGGGGAACTCGTTTGCAGAATCGTAGCGTTCCAATGGAGCCAGACCGGGACGAACGCATGCCATGGTCTGGCCATCCGGCCAAGACATCTGAAAGCGAAGGCTGGGCCTTCAACGTCGCCCGTTTCTACGAGCACTTCCTACACAATTATCGTGAGCATCAGGCGGACGACGGAAGTCTGCAGGAAATTCTTCCGCCCTATTGGACCTTCAACAGCAAGGACACCATTTGGCCGAGTGTTGTCACTATTATTCCTGACTGGTACTACAACTTTTATGGTGATGACCGACTGCTGCGCGACAACTATGACATGATGAAGCGATTCGTGCTGTACCACGTACAGACGAACCTCAGGCCCGACAACACGACCGACAAATGCAACTACGGGGACTGGGTCGATACTGCGTCCATTGGTGGGAACTCGCGAAATTTCGGAGCCACATCCAGACCACTGATGGGAACAGCTTATCTGTACAACAACTGCCGCATTGTCGAGCGAGCGGCACGTATTCTTGGGAATGACGAAGACGAACGTTACTTCGGCGAACTGGCCGACCGCATTCAAAAAGGCTTCAACAAGCGGTTCCTTGATGTGGAATCCGGCACGTATGAATCAAAGACGCAGTGCTCCGCCGTCTTGCCGCTGGCCTTCGGTCTGGTCCCGGATGCGGAGCGAAGTCGAGTCATTGATCACCTCGTAAATGACATCATGGTGACGCACCGCGGCCATACATCGGTCGGTCTGATTGGAACGCAATGGCAAATGCAGGTCCTCACTGCGGTCGAACGCCCGGACGTCGCCTGGTCAATTGCCACGCGAACCGAGCGTCCCAGTTGGGGCTACATGATTCGTAAGGGTGCAACGACGTCGTGGGAACGGTGGGATACCGATACGCAGGACGGCGGGATGAATGGTGAAAGCCAGAAAATTCTCTCTGGTAACTTCGAAGCGTGGTGCTATCAGACGCTGGGTGGCATTAACTACGACCCGGCACAACCGGGCTTTCGGCACATTATCCTCAAACCACAAATTGTCGGCGATTTGGAATGGGTGAAGACTTCCCACGACAGCGTTTACGGACGCATTGTCAGCGAATGGCAGAAGTCGGAAAACGGCGAGTTTGAGTGGACCGTCATCGTGCCCCCCAACACCACGGCGACTGCGTACGTGCCGTGCAAAAATGCTCGGGACGTAATTGAGTCGGGTGAAGTCCTGAAAAACGTACCCGGAATCGAAGTCCTTCAGTCAAGCAACGGTGCAGTTGAGCTGAAGCTCCAATCTGGCACGTACCATTTCACTGCGAGGCTCTGAGTCTGTTCGAAGCGATTCTTTGGCCCTACGAAAACAGTGAAGCCAGTGTCATTCCATCTGAGAGTCGCCACGGGCGGCCGGACTGGTCGTGGATTTCGGTTCGGGGATCGATGCCGAATCGCCAGTAAATCGTGGCCGCCAGGTCGGCAGGAGTGGCGGGGTCTTTGGCGGGATAGGCACCAATGTCATCGCTCGCACCGTAGACGGACCCACCACGCACGCCGCCACCGGCCAGCAGAATTGTATAACAGTCGGGCCAATGATCTCGGCCAGCACTGCCGTTGATGGTGGGTGTCCTGCCGAATTCGCCCAAGGCGACCACGAGAGTCGATTCCAGCAACCCGCGTTGGTCCAGGTCTTCAATCAATGCGGAGAGTGACTGATCGGCCTGGGGCAGCAGGTACTTTTTGTTCTGGTTGAAATTGTCGGCGTGGGAATCCCAGTTCTGACCCTGCTGGCGGAAGTCGTTTACCGTGACAAACGGTACGCCTGCTTCCACGAGCCGACGCGCCTGCAGCAAATTCTGTCCACGAATTGGCCGCCACGGTGAGAGAGCCGACGCCGCGTCGCCAGCATCAGCCGGTGCGGCGGCCATGCCATATCGCTGCCGAGTTGCTTCGGTCTCCTGGGACAAGTCCAGGGCCTGCCGCAGTGTTGTTGAATCGAGCAGTTCGTATGCTCGTTCATACATGTCACTGAGCTGTCGCGAATTGGGAAAACTGTAACCGCGTAAGTCCTGTTCAATGCTGCTGAGCAGTTCGCGCCGACGTCCAATACGGACGCTTGGCAAATCATCCGCTTTTGAAAGCACGGGACTGCGAAACTCCAAAGTGTCTGGCTTTCCTTCAATCAGGAGAGGATCAAACGCGTTGCCGAGAAATCCGCCTCCCTGGCACGGAACGTCGACCACATTATGAAACAGCGACGGCAGCACGGCGTGGCAAACTTCGAGAGACTCCTCACGACGAACATAACTCAGTGCTCCGCCATGACAGGGGAAGAACTGCGGGATGGAAGCAAACTCTTCCCGGTCTCCCTGCGGCCCCTGACGACCGGTGAATGTTTCTGTGGAAGCCGAGTCGTGCAGGCGGTTCGTATGATGCATGCTCCGCACGAGAGCGACATGATGCATCACCTGGCTCATGTACGGCAGATGTTCACAAATCTGTATGCCAGGGACGGTTGTTGAGATGGGGTTGAACTCGCCGCGAACGGTGCTGGTTGCGTTTGGCTTCAGGTCGTACGTGTCGAGATGACTTGGGCCTCCATAGTAGAACACGAAAATGCAGGACTTAATCTTCGACTCGCTGTTTGGCTGTAGATTCGAAGCCGCGAGACGCCCTGAGAGCAATGCCGTCAGTCCCGAACCGAATGCCAGCTTGAGCCAGGAACGCCGGGAGCCGTTTCCATTTGCAGGCAAACCAGCTTGTGGAATTCGGATAGACACGAGCAAACTCTCATTGACCAGCGGCAGCTGCAATTCATCTCTCAGGCGACGTCAACAGGATAATTGGTGGCGGATGCGCGTGTCGAGAGGAGCGTGGATTGCTCAATGACATCTGTCGGAAGCGCCCGTGATGTGCCGAATGGGGCGAATTGCCTTGTCAGCAACGCCCGGGACTCCTCATCATACGCAGAAGCACATCTCGATGAGATGGAACTGACTACGTCCAAGGAACGCGACACCATGCACTGCCCCCGGAAAATACTCTCCTATTTGTTGACGCTGCTGCTGTGCTGCGGGTTCGCCGCCGTCGCCCAGGCGGAAATTCGGGTCTTTCCCGAGCAGGTTCAGTTGACGGGAGCAAAGGCACGGCAGCAACTCATTGTGCAGACCGTCGTTGATGGCGAGCTGGCGGCCCAGCCTGCGGAAGTCACCTGGACCAGCGACACCCCCGATGTCATGACGGTTTCGGCCGAGGGAGTCATTACACCGGTCAAGAATGGAGAAGCGAAAGCCACGGCAAAAGTCGGTGACGAAACGTTGGCGGTTTCCGTTCAAATCACGGGCATGGATCAGCCGCACGCCTGGGAGTTTCGTCGGCACGTTGTGCCCATCCTTTCCAAGACAGGCTGCAACACCGGCCCCTGCCATGGTGCACTGGCGGGCAAAGGCGGGTTCCGCCTCTCGCTCCGAGGGTATGATTCCGCCACCGACTACTTCAACATTGTGAAGCAGGACCGTGGACGCCGAGTCGAGTTTGCTGAACCCGCTCGCAGCTTGCTGCTCGCGAAACCCTCAGGCTCCATCCCGCACAAAGGGGGCTTGCGTCTGCGGACCGACTCCGCGAATTACGAAATTCTGGCGGACTGGATCGCAAACGGTGCCAGCCCTCCGAAGTCCGATGATCCCACGCTGACGAGCCTGGAGGTCTTTCCGCAACAGGTCAAACTGCTTGCTGGTCAGCAGCAACAGTTCATTGTTCGCGCGACGTACTCGGATGGTCGCATGGAAGATGTGACCCGCTGGACCAAATGGACCTCGGCGAACGAGACCGTCTGTCAGGTGAATGATGACGGCGTGGTTGAAGTGGTCGGCCCGGGCGAGGGGGCGATTTCCATTTGGTTCTCCTCTCAAATCGTCATGGCGCGGGTCACTGTCCCGTACCCGAACGAAGTGGCTCCAGAAGTCTTTGCGGGTCTCAAACCGAAGAATTTCATTGATGAGGAAATCAACCGGCAGTTGGCCCGGCTGAACATCCCGCCATCCAAGCAATGCACTGATGCAGAGTTCATCCGACGTGTTTACCTGGACAGCATGGGGATTCTGCCGACGCCCGAAGAAGTGCGAAACTTCATCGCCAAGTCAGACGAGAACAAGCGCGACGCACTCGTCGACGCCGTATTGGAGCGGCCCGAATTTGTCGATTACTGGACCTATAAATGGTCGGACGTACTCATGCTGAACGGCACGTTGCTGCGCCCGGAAGCCGTGAAAGCTTACTACACGTGGATTCATGACAATGTCGAGAAGAATACGCCCTGGGACGTCATGGTTCGTGAAATCCTGACAGCCACGGGCGGCAGCCTCGATAATGGAGCCACGAACTTCTACGCACTCAATCAGACTCCGGAAGACATGACGGAGAACGCGTGTCAATCATTCCTCGGCCTGTCGATTGGCTGTGCGAAGTGCCACAACCATCCTTTGGAGAAATGGACCAACGACCAGTACTACGCCATGGCCAATTTATTCTCGCGCGTGCGTGCCAAAGGCTGGGGCGGCGAGTCACGCAATGGTGATGGCAAACGCACGCTGTACGTCGTCGAGAGTGGCGAACTCGTGCAGCCTCGTACTGGAAAGCCACAACCGCCGACACCACTCGACGGCACACCCGTTTCATTCGACGACACCTCAGACCGCCGCATTCACTTGGCGAACTGGATGACGTCGCCGGAGAATCCTTACTTCGCCAAGTCCATCACAAACCGCATTTGGGCGAACTTCTTCGGCATCGGTCTGGTTGACTCAGAAGATGACCTGCGTGTCTCGAATCCTGCGAGTAACCCCGAATTGCTGGCCGCGTCGGCCAAGTTCCTCGTCGATGAAAAGTTCAACCTCAAGCCGCTCATGCGGGAAATTATGCGGTCGCAGGCGTATCAGCGGTCGAGCGAAGTGCTGGAAGGGAACAAGGACGAGAGCCGGTTCTACTCACGTTATTATCCCCGCCGCCTCATGGCCGAAGTGCTGCACGACGCCATTGTCTCCGTGACCGAAGTCCCCACGAAGTTCGACTCCATCGCATTTCCCGGGGCCGACAAACAAGCGACCGACTTCTATCCAGTCGGCACCCGAGCCATTCAGTTGTACGACTCCGCTGTCGACTCCTATTTCCTGGAAGCTTTCGGACGCAATCCCCGCAATATCGTCTGCGAGTGCGAACGGTCCGATGAACCAAGCATGGTCCAGGTACTGCACATTTCGAATGGGCATACCATTAACGACAAGCTCAGTTCCAAAGACGGTCGTGTCGCGATGCTGCTCGACTTGCACGCAAAAGGCATGTCGCTCGAAAGCCTGACCGACGAAGTCTTCCTCACCTGCCTGTCCCGGTTCCCCACCGAGGAAGAACGCAGCCAAACCGTTGCGATTCTCAAAGAGTCATCTGCGGAAGAATTCCGCCCATCCGTCGAAGACCTCTTCTGGGCCCTGCTCAGCAGCCGCGAGTTTTTGTTTAATCATTGATGGTGGCGGGCGAACGTGTCACGTATCTATCAAGACTACGAATTCGTTGTGGCCGAAGCGTCGAATCGCCCAGTGCTCCAGTTGCTTGGATTAGTTTTCGATGACGACGGAGACGACGCTCCCGGCGTCGTCTATATGCAGTTTGCTGACACTCTCGAATGGCATCGCTTCTTCGTGCAGGCCCATATCGGATTCTGGGAGACCTATGACGACGCGACGATTCAGGAAGAATTCGATGATGCCAACGAAAATGGAGACCGATTGGTCGATTACGGCCCATTAGTTGGTGGACTGCCACGCGGCTTGACGTCCGCCTGCTCGTATGTTGGGGAATTCGACGCAGCCAACATTCGCCTCACATTTGACAATGGAACGTCATTCGTCCTGGCATCAATGGAAGTCGACTTGGATTCAAGATCTCACTTGAAAGTCAGTAGAGCGGACCGCACTTTGTGAGAACAGTACTGCGCGGCGGTCGCAGACTTCTTCGCAATCCATAGATTGGAATTACAGTGGTGGAGATCGAACTGGAGAATCTGGGACAGCAAGGCCACGCACTCACTTTTCGTGTCGCGTTTCATTCAGCTTCACAGAGGTGGCTGCTGCGTTATCCGGTAGTCACAGATCTGAAAATCGAGGACACCAAAACCGGTGAACAGCATCCAAGGAAAGGACGGCGTATTGTGTCGGAGCCGCGTGATGATTTCGTCCTGATACCTGGAGCCCGAATCTCATTCGACTTGAAAATCTATTCAGACGACGCTGGTGAGGAACAGCAATGGATGACCTATCTTCCCGCAGGTAGCTACACCGTACGAATCGTGTATTCAGTCGACGACAATTGTGAATGGCACGACTACCTCCAGAAGCGATCTCGTTTTGTCGAGATGACGCCAATTTGGCGGGGATTGGTGGAGTCGAATCCCATCGACCTCGTCATAAAGGGCAGACCATAGGGGCTCGTTGACTCCGTTATTCGCCCTCAAGCCAACACTTATGTCGTGGGCATGCCGGGTGGCATGGTTAAGAGCTGCCCAGTTTCCGTGCCATGCAGGCATCGCGGAGCAGGGCAAGCATGCGAACGTTGTTCGTCGAGATGATCCCGAACGACTTGCTTCAGCGTCTATGGATCTCGCCCCCATACCCTGAGCATGCCCACGCTGCTGCGCGACGTGGGCATGGCACATTCTGAACTACTTTTCAGCGGCAGACTGCCATGCGGCGCCGTTGGGGAACTCGTACCGCTCTCGCGATTCCTGCAGCATTTCGATGCTGTAGCCAGGTGCTTCGGGTGGCATGTAGCGACCGTTTTTCATGGTGACGGGATGCACGAAGTGTTCGTGTAAATGGTCGGCGAATTCGGTGAGGCGGTCTTCCCAGGTGCCGCTGATGGCGACGTAGTCAATGAGTGAGAGGTGCTGTACGTACTCGCACAATCCGACGCCGCCGGCGTGTGGGCAGACGGGAATCCCAAACTTGGCGGCCATGAGCATGACGGCCAGGATTTCGTTGACGCCGCCAATGCGGCAACTGTCGATTTGACACACGCCAATAGCACCGGCCTGCATGAACTGTTTAAACATCACACGGTTGGCACAATGTTCTCCCGTGGCGACTTTGATGGGGGCGACGGTTTTCGCAATGGCCGCATGACCCAGCACGTCATCGGGGGATGTCGGTTCTTCGATGAACCATGGCTGGAATTCCTTGAGATGTTCCATCCATTCGATGGCGGCGGGGACATCCCACACCTGGTTCGCGTCGACCATGAGGCGCCGTTCGGGGCCAATTTCTTCCCGGATAATTCGGCAACGCCGAATGTCGTCTTCCAGACTGCGTCCGACTTTGATTTTGAAACACTCCCAACCATCGGCCAGTGAGTTGCGGCAGAGTGAGCGAAGCTTTTCATCGGAGTAGCCGAGCCATCCTGCTGATGTGGTGTAGGCGGGGTATCCCAGTTCGCGCACCCGCTCGATTCTTTCCGAGCGTGTCGCCACCTGTTGTTCCAGAATTCCTCGTGCTTCGTCGGGGGTAAGTGCATCGCTGATGTAGCGGAAATCGATGCACCGCACAATTTCTTCGGGGGACATTTCGGCGACGAGGCGCCAGAGGGGTTTCTCCTCGATTTTGGCCCACAAATCCCACACGGCGTTGACCACGGCAGCCGTCGCCAAATGGATGGCTCCCTTCTCCGGGCCAATCCAACGCAACTGGCTGTCGCCGGTAACGTGTCGCCAGAAGGCTCCCATGTCTGCCGTCATCGACTCGACCGTCCGTCCAACGACCAGCGGGGCCAGCGACTCGATAGCTTTCACGCAGACTTCGTTGCCGCGACCAATGGTGAAGGTCATTCCGTGACCGGCGAGGCCGTCGGGGGAATTCGTGTGGAGAATGCAGTATGCTGCGGAGTAGTCAGGATCGGGGTTCATGGCGTCTGAACCATCGAGCTGGCTGGACGTGGGAAACCTCAAATCGAGGACTTCAATCCGTTCGACTTTCAATGTCATAATATGCCTGCAAGTGAAAGTCGCTGTGAGGCGACCAATACTCAGTGAGAACTGCATGGGACACAGACAGGAATGTCTGTGCCACCCGGAGTGTTGCGGGAAACTCACTATTGAAACCAAAAAAGTGAATGGCAAATTCTGTTGAGTCCTGAAACCAAACTCCAGTCACACGGCCACATATTTCCCTCCCGAAGGAATTGAGACTCTTTACCCGGAGCACGTGAGGCAGAACACACCATGGAAGATTCATTCCCCGACTACAAAACACGTGAGGATGACATCCGCGTTTACTTCCCCCACCACGAGGAGTGGACCATTCACATCAAGCGGACTTGGGAGAAGCAATATTGCTACGCCAAGTGCCCCGGCGAGGACTACTTCCACGCCATTCTGGCCGGTGAAATCTACATCCAGCGCGGGGACGAAAAGTACTGCCTCGACTGCGCCCTCCGTCACGGATTCCTCACCCAAGACCGCCTCTTCTGGCAAAGAGGACCGCGTCCACCCAAGAAAATGCCCATGTGATTGGGCAAAATGTTCTACGTATGCTCAGTGCTCATCAATACTGAATCAATGACTCGCCACCACTCCTCTTCCGCAGTGCTTCCCCCTGGGTCTTGCCTAGGGCGTCTTAAGCATGGTGGCATTTCTTCTCCCTCCAAGAAGTGGGGGGAGAAGATGGCCGACAGGCCAGATGAGGGGGGCCGCGCGTTGCCCACGCCTCAATTCCCAGTAGTCTATCCCCCTCACCCCAGCCCTCTCCCCCACAGTGAATGCGAAGAGACATCGCGACATCCATCGTGGGGGAGAGGGGGAGTCAGGCTACAAAGATCACCGTTCGGATCAAAACGGGTTGACGGCGCATCGCTGCGAAAGCATGGCGACGGAGAAAAGGCGGGCTGCCATGTGGTTTGAACGGTGGCTCCTCTGGTACCTCGGCGGCGAAGTTCCACAGGGGGACAATACGCAGTTGACGTGGGAGCTTAGTTCCCGCAATCCTTTTGCTCCCTGCCCGGGATGGGTCGTGGTGGCGGGAATTTTTATCGCCTGGGCGATTCTCTTCTGGTACGTACGGCGGCGGCCGCGATCCGACAGTCGCGTGACGACACTCCTCTGCGGTGGAGTGGCTGCGGCATTATTCCTGCTCATGCTGTTCCAGGTCACACTCGATGTTGGAGTCGCCGGTCGACCGCCACTGGCAATTCTGCTCGACGTCTCGGAAAGCATGCAATTTGAAGATCAGCTGGATGCAACATCCCGACAGGCTGTTCAGGACTTGGTTGAACATGCGCGGGCCTCTTCCAATTCACCAGAGGCATCCATCAGTCGCCTGACAACGGCTAAGGCGGTCCTGTCCCAGCAAAATGGTGAGTTGCTGGATGAGCTTCTCGACCGCTATCAGGTCACCCTGTTTCCATTCGCTGATGGAATTGTGGAATCGCACGATGCTGCCACCGCCGCGCCGCTCAATGCTGAATGGAATGAAACACTCGAGCAAGTTGCACCGGTGGCGGGTACGACCAATCCACGGTTGGCTGTCCAGAATGTTTCCGACGCGTTTCGCGGACGGACACCTGCCGCGTTTGTCATCCTGACTGACGGCATTCCTACCAGCAGCGATCAGGGAAAACTTTCGCTCGCTGCAGCGGACATTGCGCGCCGTGGTGTGCCTCTCTTTCCGGTCGTCCTGGGCTCGACCGAGGGAGTACGCGATTTGCGAATCGAAAAAGTCATTGCCGACCGCACTGCCTTCGCGGGTGATCCCTTTCAAATTGAAGTGCGACTTGCTGGTGATGGAGTTCAGGGCGAGTCCGTCGAGGTTCAACTTCTCGACCGGGCGACTGGGGAGCGACTCGGTGAACAGAGTGTGGCACTCCGTTCCGGCGAGGGGAACCACGTCGACCAGACGGTCTATCTCGAAGTCACGCCAGATACAGCAGGGCCACTCGACTTGGAAATCCGCTGTCAGCGACTTTCTGGTGAACTTTCAGAATACAACAACCTTGCGCAAGCTCGCGTGTGGGTTCGGCCTGGAGAATTGCGAGTATTACTCGTCGAACGGACGCCGCGATGGGAGTTTCGGCATCTAAAAGGCACGCTGGAACGCGACACGGCCATTCGCTTGTCCACCTGGCTCCAAGAGAGTGATCCCGAAACCATCCGGGAAGATCGGACCGCGCTGCAGAGACTTCCGGAAACAGCCGAGGAGTGGGCTGAGTACGACGTCGTGCTCTGGGGTGATGTCGTTCCGGCCCGTGCTCAGGTCGAAACAGAGCTGCTCAAAGAAGTCGTCGTCAACCAGGGAGCAGGCCTGCTAGTTCTACCAGGCCGCCAACTGCGCCAGTCATTTCCAAGTTCGTTACAGGAGCTTTCTCCAGCCGTTCCTCAGTTGGGACAATGGGAGGGAACGGCCGCCAGTGGCTGGAAGGTGACCCGCACACTCGATGGCCGCGCTGTGAGGTTCCTCAAGTTTGACGATAGCGAGCAAAATCAAACGCTCCCACTTGCTCGGTCTCCGCAGCCCGTGACAACGCGTGCAGGAGCGGTCGTGCTGTTACAGGCTGGCGACCCTAGTTCCGAACAGCCAATACCGGTTCTCGTCGAGCAGCACTTCGGTGCAGGGCGCGTGTTGTATCAGAACATCGATGAGACATGGCGGTGGCGCCCCATCAATGAAGCCAGCCTTTACAGACAGTACTGGTCGCAACTCGTTCGGCACTTGGGAAAGACGAAGCTCGATCACACGCAACCAGTTTACGACTTGCAGGTGGACCGACCGCAGTATGCACCGCAATCACCCATCACACTCACGCTGTTTGCCAACGCTGAAGTGACTGATCCCAAAGTCGAACTGCGACGAGACGACGCTTTTGTCACTCAGGTCTCACTCTCCAATCGAATTCAGGACGGAGAATTTCAGGCGACACTGCGCGACTTGCCACCCGGTCGCTATACAGCCACGCTTCCCGAGGCTGTTTCACTGGAGCGAAGAACCGCCTCCTGGGAGGTTGCTGATGTCAACATCGAACGCAAGTACGAACCGGCCAATGTTGACGACCTTGAGCAGGCGGCGAAGATTTCAGGCGGACGCTGCTATCGCCCCTGGGAGACAGACCGGTTGTCAAACGACCTGCCACGCGGTGAAGCATTGCCACTGCAGCGACAGCTTCGAATCGCCATTTGGACCCGTTGGGAATTACTGCTGCTGCTCGTGCTGACCCTCTCGCTGGAGTGGTACATCAGGCAGTAAATTGAGGGGATGTTCCCGACGCACCACATTATCCAGCCGCTACTCCCTCTTTCGGCTGCAATATCAGTCGCATGGCCGAATCGAGGGGCATGTCCGTACTGAGTTGTCGCATGCCAAATCCCGCACCACGACAGGTTGTTTCGAGTTCGCGCTGCAAGTCGGCAAACTCGCGGAGATAACTCTCCTTAATCGAATCTGCGGGTACGGAAAGCGTGTCGCCGGATTCCAGACCGACGAACTCTGTTAATCCGCCGAACGGGAACGAAATTTCGGCGGGGTCGAGCACCCGAATCAAACGGAGTTCCTGTCGACGATAGCGGAAATGCTGAACCACGCGGCGGAATTCTTCGACGTCGACAAAACCGTCACTGAACAACATCACCAGCGTTCGTGGCGGGAGTCGATCGGCCACGTCGTGGAGCGTTTGCCAGACGGTGTCCTCGCCACTTTCGGTTGGATCATGTTCGCCTTGCTGACTGGTGACCTTATCCAGATGCTCGTGCAACGAGGTCAGCATGTGCCGCATCCAGCCGGACTGACTTCCCGGCGGCAGCCAAACGTCGGCCCGTGCATCAAAACAACAAAGCCCGGCCTCATCTTGTTGATGCTGGACAATCCACAACGTCGCCGCCGCTAAAATCGCCGCGTATTCGAGCTTCGAAAGCGGTGAATTGGCCGACCGGTACGTCATGCTGCCAGAGCAGTCGAGCAGTGCACTCAAGCGAAACCGGGTTTCATCTTCGTATTGCCGGACATAGTGTCGGTCGCGGCGGGCGAACAGCTTCCAGTCAACATGACGAACATCATCACCGGGGACATAATCGCGGTGCTGTGCGAACTCGACGGAAAACCCGTGCCGCGTGCTGCGGTGTCGCCCCGCCAACACGCCTTCTACAACGGCCTCGGCGCGGAGCTGTAATCCCTGCAAACTCGCAATGAACGTGGGTGTCAGAAGATTTTGGGAAGTTTCCATCAACTTCGTCCGAACCTGCTCCGCCAATTTGTTGTCAATGGGATGGTTACTGCCGGGAGATGGATCGAGGACCAGTTTTTCAAAAACTGATCTTGCCAACTCTTCCGAGATAGTAACAATAACGGCACTGAGGTTGTGCCGCACGCAGCACAACGGACAATTAGCCCATGAAGGAACCGGATCTTGGCGAGCTGGTTGAAGTGGGGTGGTTTAATTCAGAAAGGAGGTGGTCCTGTGGAATACGATTGTAGTAGCCAAAAACGAGGTGGTGCTGTTTAGCAACAGCCGGCGGGCTGTCGCCGACAGTCACCGAAGTCTGGTCGTCTGCTTGATCGACCAGCCTAAGTCTTCTTCTCTCTAGAAGTGGACTCCTCGGGATCACAGATCCTCGAGCAATAGTGGCCCGGTTGGCTCGCAAGAGTCAACCGGGCCTTTTTTTCGTTCGGTATTGCCTGCTTTCGGCCAAAAGCGATAACGTCCCACTTTGGTAACTGGCTGTCCTGGAACGGATTCCATGAACATCCTTAAACGCGCACTCTCCTCTGCCCGCATTCGCTTTCGCCGTCTCGTGAACCCGGTTCTTCTCCGGAACACCGCGAGGCAGTTGCGATTGGAAGACACGTTCATCATTGCCGGATCGAATCGCAGTGGCACGACCTGGCTGCAGGAAGTGGTTGCGACCTTGCCGGGTGCAGTTACAAACTTTGAACCACTGCACGTCGATGTCGTTGGACCTGCCCGTGAGGCCGGGTTTCACAAACTGAGTTATCGGGGACCGACAGCGACTGACGAACAAGGGCTACGTTACCTCGAAGGCGTTCTCAGCGGTCGCGAATGGCACGGATATACAGCTCAGTTCAATACGATTGCCGGTTGCCTTGCGCCGAAGAATCTCGTCGTCAAATTCATCCACGCCAACGGTTTGATCGACTGGATGTCACGTCAATTGCCCATTCGGCGCCCCTTGGTGGTGGTACGACATCCCGCGGCGGTCAATGCATCCGTCCTCACAAAACGGTGGGATCTCAGCGATTTGAAATCCACTCTGCTGCAGTCGGAACTCGTGGCGGCCTCGCCTGATCTTCAGCTGTACATCAACAATCTCAATACGCCGCTGGAACAGTTGACCGCCCGCTGGTGCCTGGAGAATGCGATCCTCTTCAAAGCGGGCAGTGGTCGACGCTTTGATTTGGTCACTTACGAATCCCTCGTGCTCGGCGGCCCGGCTGCACTCGTTGAAATGTTCGAGAACTGGAACGCCGATCCGCCTCCCGGAATTGCCAAAGCGCACAGCCGCGACAGCTGGATGACCGCTGAAAACGCCTCGTACAACTCGGCTCAGCAGCGTCTGGCCAAGTGGAAATCTCAAATCACGCCGCAGCAGACGACTGACATTGTGCGGGTCATTCGCGACTTTGGGATTGATTTCTACAGCGAATCAACCGTTCCCAACGAGGACCGGTTTGCTCATTGCCGGGCTGATGGACTGCTGAACGCCGCACTCCCAGCAAGTCGCGCCGCTTGAAATCCGCGTCGCATCGAAACTTGCTTGTGTAAGGCCTGAGAGTGGAGCGGGCGGGCCGTCTGGACTATCATCCGCGATTGGTCGGAAAGCTTTTAACCCCAATCACGGAAACGACAAATGCCCATTGCAACTCCGCAACAGTACGCCGCTATGCTGGACGCCGCCCAGGCCGGCGACTATGCGTATCCCGCAATCAACATCACATCCATTGTTACCCTGAATGCGGCACTGAAGGGGTTCGCTGACAAGAAGTCGGACGGCATTATTCAAATGTCGACCGGCGGTGGTAAGTTCGCCTCGGGCCTCAACGTGGGTGATTCCGTCCTCGGCTGTATTGTGCTCGCTGAAGCCGCACACCGACTGGCCGAGAAGTACGACATTCTGGTCGCCCTGCACACCGACCACTGCCCTCCAAAGGAAGTCGATTCCTTCCTGAAGCCACTCATCGCAGCGACTGCAGAACGTCGCGCTGCTGGCAAAGGCAACTTGTTCCAGTCGCACATGCTGGATGCCTCGAACCTGCCACTCGAAGAGAACATGGCTCTCTCGGTCGATTTGCTGAAGCTGTGTGCCGAGAACGACATCATCCTCGAAGTCGAAGCTGGCGTCGTCGGTGGTGAAGAAGATGGTGCCGCCGGAGCCGACATGGAAAGCGTTCCCGACGATAAGCTCTACACCACTCCAGAAGACATGGTCGCCGTGCACGAAGCACTGAGCGGCATTGGCCGCTTCCTGTTCGCCGCCACCTTCGGCAACGTCCACGGCCACTACAAGCCCGGCTCCGTGAAACTGCGTCCCGATATCCTCAAGAAGGGGCAAGATGCAGTCACCTCCAAGTACGGTGAAGACGCCAAGTTCGACCTCGTGTTCCACGGCGGCTCAGGCACACCACGCCACGAACTGGAAGAAACCCTCGCCTACGGCGTCGTGAAAATGAACATCGACACCGACACGCAGTACGCGTTCACCCGCCCGATTGTCGATCACCTGTTCAAAAACTACGAAGGTGTTCTGAAAATCGATGGCGAAGTCGGCAACAAGAAGGTGTACGATCCTCGCGCCTACCTGAAAGCTGGTGAAAAAGGCGTCGCCACCCGCCTCGGCCAAGCCTGCGACGACCTGCACTCTACCGGCAAATCCATCTTTGGTACCGTGTAGTCCGAAGTTGTCGCTGAGTAAGTAACTCATGACCGTCCGAGCCAATTCGGACGGTCATTTTTTATGGGCGTTTCAGAATCAATTGATGCAGAAATCGGCGTCGCAGGTTATGTTAGTGCATGGCACGAACAACTTGCAGTGCGTCATCAACACGTGTTCTCTTCACCAATTCAATTGGATAGACCAAATCATGCCATTCTGCGCGGGATGTGGCCGACACGTCGAAATTGATGATCCCAACAGCATAGATACGACTGTGACTTTGTCGGACCTTGCTGGGGGCGTTGAATTCCATCAACAGGCTGAAGTCAGCTTCTGTAAAAGCTGCGCGAAGAGTCGCGCGTCAACCTACCGATGGTACTTCATCGCTGCTGCAGTCTTCGTGCTTTCGTTAGTTGCCATCGGAGTAATACGATCATTCGCCAAGTGGTGATTTGTCGTTGGGTGGCAGGGACGCACAGCGAACACGTTGTGTGAGTTCAGGGAGCGAAGTTCCGCGGTCGTTGTTGAGTGTCAAGCTGGCAAACACCCGAATTTCCACCTGAATACTCCTGGAGCTTCCGCTATCGCGGGCCACCCCCACCATCCTGTCGGCTCAAGTTAACGCAGCAGTTTCACGTCGCCTTACCTTTGAGCCCTCGCCGAATTGTCCGGCGTGGACGGGATGAATCGGTAAAGATCCTCGGATTTCAAGGGCGTGTTTATCGCAAACTGGACCATTCTCCCTCCAGAACAGCCCGCATCGTCAAAATCTACATCGGCGAGGCGTTCTTACATTGCTTAAAAGTGTTTGTTTGACGCGATTGTGAGTGCTTGCCTGCTCCTGTGGCAAGCAAAGCGTTTCAGAATGGGACAATCCTGTTGACTTTTTCCCACATGTGTAGGAGAGTAACGGGAGCGAATAGAACAGTTAGGCAGATTAGACCCAAGGGGAACCTGCATGCTCACGCGTGTTTTCTCTCGGGTCTTCTTTTTTGCCCAGCCTCACGTTTGTTTCCCTCCCCCGTTTGATTTCGGTGTTTCCAAGCACCGAATCACCCCACGACATTTGCCGCTTAGGTCCCCCCCATGCTGATTTCCAACTGGTTGAATTCTCTGCGCGCCCGTTTCGTCTCTTTGCAGTACCGCCTGGGAATGCGGCGGCGTTCCCAGCGAAAATTGAACGCACAATCTGCCACACTTCGTCTGAATCGACCTGTGGTTGTACCGACGGAGACGTTGGAGGACCGAACGCTCCTTGCAGGGGCTACGCTGAGTACAGGCGACGTTGCCATCCTGGGATTGCAGGGTGATGGCACAAGCGAATTCTCCTGGGTGCCGTTGGTCGATTTGCCCGCAGGAACTCAACTCTATTTCACGGATACTGGCTATCGTGCTTCCCTGAGCCGCTTCAACGACAATGGGGCGACGGAAGAGTGGCTGATGAGATACACCGCCCCGGCAGGTGGGGTAGCCGCAGGCGCTGTCCAAACGGTGATTGCAGGTTCGGAAGGTGTCAATTACACGTATTTCACGGGTACTCATCTCGGTGAAGGAACAACGCTGAATCTCAGCGTTTTCGGCGATCAAATCCACGTATTCCAGTCAACGGATGATCCGACCGCGGGAACTTCATTTACGGCAACAAACTTCACTCCGCTGTTCGCAGCAAGCAGTGCGACGACAAATTGGGCAGCAAGCACGGACACAGTCTCGGTTAATGAATCAAATCTTGCTGCGGGTCTGACAGACACCGCCAATGCTGTGGCCGCTGGATCGGGTTCCGGCGCGGCTCAGGAATACGACAACATCAGATACACGGGGCCAACGACCGGGACGCGTGCATCCCTGTTGGCTTCCATCGCCACCGCTGCCAACTGGGCGGGCTCGAACTCTCCGCAAGCAGGTGGAACGAACAATAGCGTGACCGCGTTTACAGTCGTGCCCGATCCGCAAACGTCGGTTACTATTTCCGCTGGCGTGTTGACTGTCACGGACATTCTGGGCGGTACCAGCAACGACCAGTTACAGATCAGTTACTCAGGCGGAACGTACACCATTACGGATGCGGGTGGTTTAATACTCGACGCTTCGTCCATTCCGGGGTCGACCGGCAGTGGCACTGCAACAGTCACCGTTCCTGACACAGGAGTCACGGGAATATTGATTGACGTTTTGGGCGGCGACGACGCCGTCACGATCAGCAGTTTGTCGACCGGCCTCACCAGCGGTGTGACAATCAGCGGCGGAGCTGGCTCGGATACCGCGACGTGGAATACGACCACGACGATCGGTTCACTGGACATCACTGCCGAGACGATCGTGCTCGACAGCGGTACGGTCAACACGGGGGCAGGCAACCAGACATACAACGGGGCGGTAATCCTGGGTACCGATACAACGCTAACGGCAGCAGATGTTACATTCAATGGCCCAGTCAATTCGGGCGGCGGCTTCACCGGACTGCAAGGCGTTTACCAGAACGTGGCAGCGGCATCGGACTACCAGTTGGTCTATGATCTGCCCATCGGTGTCAGCGACAACCTTCACACCAACGTTCCCTACACTGTGGACAATAGCGCATCCATTGCCAATGGCTCATTTAATCGCATTGCCTATTACTTGGAATTGGACACAGGTTCCGGTCTCCAGTGGGTCTTCGTTTCGGCTGACGCGTTTACGACCATAACCAGTGAAATCGGTGTTCCCAGCATTGCAGGCAGCAACAAAGTTTTCCAAGAGATCCTCAGCAACATGGATGTGATCTCGAATGTGCCCGGTGTAGTCACGGGCACCGGTCTTTCGACGGGCAACATCGAATTCTGGCCCTTCGACTACGGTGGCAACAATGTGACCGGCATTCCCAACGCCACAAGTACATACGATTTCGGCGATCAGAACGCCTTTGCTGGCCAATTTGGATCGATGCAAATCCACAATCACGACTTGGATGGCGCAGGTCCCGGGAACTCCGGACAAACGATTTTCGCCCTGAACCGCTTCAACGCGAATGGAACGGCCCACGACATCGGCATTGGAACCAACCCGGGATTATTTCCAGATTGGACGGCTCAATCCAATGCGGGCATATACACGGTCAAGAATCTCCAAATTCTCGTGAGTGCCGGTCCCGCCCAATCTGACCTCACCATCAATAGTAGCGGTAACGTGGACTTCAACGACGTCGTTGGGGGAACCGCGGAACTGGGCGACGTGAAGATCACCTCGTCGGGTTCGAGCGTCACGATTAATGCGGCGCTCAATGCGTCAAGCCTCAACATCGATCCGCCGGACACAATCACCATCAGCGGTCCGATTACAACCAGCGGCGGCCCCGTCAACCTGGAAGCCAACAACGGCGTTACACTCAGTGGAGCCAACGCCGACATCACCACGGGCGGCGGTGCCCTCACAATTGACGCCGACGCCGACATTGACGGGACTGGTGCGTTCACGCAAGACAACGCTGGAAGTGCAATCGCCACTGGAGCGGGTCATGTCACTGTCACAGCCGCTTCGGCCTTCCTGACGGGGTCAACGACAACGACAGGCTCAGGTACGGTCAGCATCACGACATCCGAGACCATCACTCTGAACAGTGGATCGAGCCTCTCGACAGTCGACGGAAGCATTGACCTGACGGCCAATTCTGGTGGAACGGCCAGTCTGTTAAATGCTGTAGTCATCGACGGCGCTACCGTTCAGGCAACTGGTACAGGTGCAGTCACAATTGTAGGTACCGGTGGCACAACCTCTGGAATCGGTGTGCTTGTCCGCGCGTCCAGCAGCGTGTCGACTCAGGGTGGGCTCCTGACCTTAGACGGCACGGCCATCGCAGGTGGCCTGGGGGTCTTCATCGACAGATCAACTGTCACGTCGACGACCGGAACTATCGATATTGACGGAACCGTGGGTGGAACAGGGACCCGATATGGAATACTTGTTGCGGGTACGACATCAGTGACGTCCACGTCCGGCGACATCGATATCAATGGAACAGTGAACGCCACAGGTTCACTGGGAGCCGGTGTTTACGCAGAAGCATCGAGTCCTAGTGCCATCACCATTCAGACTGGCGGGACAGGATCCATTACGATTACTGGTACGGCAACGGCTGGTGATAACTATGGCATTCGGATTGGCGACAATACAGCCACAATGACCGTGGCAGCCACCGGTTCCGGCGACCTGACGTTCAACGGCACCGGCACCGGTACCCGCGCAGGCTTTCATGCCCAGACACACAACACGGGCACAACGACGATTGGTAATCCGGCAGCAACAGGCTCTCTGACGATCAACTCCGACACTGTTACACTTGTGCGGGCTGCCGGCACCGGAACTCTCAATGTTCAGGGCACGGGACCGCTCAGTTTCGTACCTTTAACGGCCAATACCACAATCGGCCTAGGAGGTGGAGCCGGTACGCTAAACCTCGACGACACCGAACTCGGTTTGCTGTCAAACGGCTTTAGCAGTATTACCTTCGGTAATTCAACCAGCGGCGACATCGACATCGATACAGCCACATTCAACGATCCGCTGAACTTGATCACCGGCGGCAAGATTCACGATGGTGCAGGTACAGACCTCAACATGGCGGGCGGCGACACCGTCACTGCCAATGGCACGGTGGCACCTGGGCAATCACCAGGCATCCTGGCAGTCACCGGCAACTTTGTCTTCGCTGACAACAGCACGTTCGAAGTCGAAATTGGCGGAACCACGCCAGGGAATACCGCTGCGAATCATGACCAACTCAGCGCGTCGGGTTCAGTCAACATTGGAACTGGCGTAACGCTGAATCTCGTCGAATTCAACGGTTTCGGCGCCTCGCTCGTCGGTGGCGAAACCTTCCTCATTATTCAACGCGGCGGCGGCACTGGTGTATTCAATGGTCTGGCTGAGGGTGGCACAATCACCGGCTTTCTTGGGACGGGTTTTAATGCCACCATCACCTACGCAGGCGGCGACGGCAACGACGTCGTACTGACGGTCGCCAATCCCAACACACCACCTACCATTTCGCTCGACAACGAGGCGGGCTTAATCGTAGAGTTGCGAATCCTGAACGTATCGGAAAAGGTCGCGAATGTTGTCATTACTGATGACGGCAACGGCACGAATGTTGTTTCGCTGACCGGTCCCGATGCGGCGTTCTTTGAACTCCAGAACGGCGATACGGAACTTCACATCAAGGCAGGGACGGTGCTCGACTTCGAGACGAAGCCGAGTTACACCGTTCGAGTACAGGTGGACGATGCCAGCGTTGGTGGCAATCCCGACTCCTTTGTCGACTTCACACTGGGTGTCGTCAATCTCTCCGAACTCCCGGAAGCTGACGTGACATTGGGGGCCGTTGCTGTGCCGTCCGGCGAGGGAGTAGTTTTTGATGATGCTCTTCACGGAGGCATGGCCACGTCGCAAACGTTTACCGTAACGAACAGCGGCATTAGTGATTTGATCCTGCAGCCCATCATTGTTCCTGCCGGGTTTACATTAACGTCGGCAAACTTTGCGGCCAATCAAGTATTGGCGCCAGCAGCATCGGTGAACTTTACCGTGCAAATGAACACTGGGACCGCGGGTGTTAAGTCGGGGGTCTTGACGTTTGCGACGAATGACAGCACGCCGGCCGAGCAAAATTACACCATCAACCTTTCGGGTGCGGTGATCGCTCCGTCGACTTCTCCTACGACGGTGACTGGCGGAGGTTTGCTCATCGACGACGGCGACGCGGGGTACTTTGCTCCTGGCCACTGGACAACGTTCGCTGCCGGGTACAGTGGTGACGGGCAATACGCCCGGTCAAACGACGGTCCCGATCGTGCTATATGGGCGTTTGGTGGACTGATGGCTGGACAGTTCCAGGTTTCGATTACGTGGCAGAACGGCAGTGACAAGTCGGAGGACGTCCTCGTAACCATTCGGGATGGTGTGGGCGGTACCGTCCTGTCGACCAACCACATTGCGGAAAACACGGCTCCGCTGAATGATCGCAACGAGGGCGGGCGGCGGTTCCAGTTGCTCGACACCGTGGCCATTACCGGGACAGATTTGATTGTGGAACTCGTCGACAACGGCACCGGTAAGGCAATTGTGGCTGACGCAGTGCTCATCGAAGCATTCACGCCACCACCAGCCACACCAGAAATTACCGTGCGTGAAACAGGTGACTTAACAGACGGTGGTACCTTTACGTTCAGCCCCGTCATTGAAGGGGGTGTCCGCTCGGCGACATTTACTATCCGCAACGATGGTTCAGCCGATATTATTCTCCAGCCAGCAGTGCTGAGTGGAGCGGCGTTCACGCTGGGGAGTGCTAATTTCACGGCAAATCAAGTACTCGCGCCAGGAAGTTCGGTAACTCTGACTGTCAATGTGAACACGAGTGGCGCAGGTTCATTTAACGGCACGTTGTCCATTCCCAGTAACGACGGAGACGAGAATCCGTTCGATTTAGTACTTCAGGCCAATGTGAACCCCGTTGGTGCCGCATCGTTTATCATCGACGACGGTGAACCTGGATTCTCACTGACCGGCAACTGGAATAACGTCACCACCATTGGCTATGGCAACGACGCCAAGGCAATTGGTGTGGCCAACAACGGGACGGCAACGTGGACATTCACCGGTTTGGCAGCAGGCGAGTACGTGGTTTCGGCGACGTGGCTTAACGGCAGCGACCGGGCCGACGCCGTGAACTACGTTATTCATAATGGCGACGGCGGTGGCGTGCTGTCGTCTGTGCCAATTAATCAGCGGAATGCACCAGCCGGCGACACGTATGGCGGACGCAAATTCCAGAGCCTGGGGAGCGTGGTCATTTCAGGTGATACGCTGCAGGTCGTCATTAACAATACCGGAGCGAACGGTGCTGTCATTGCTGATGCTGTTCGCATTGAAATGGTGACGCCGCCACCGAACACGCCGGAAATCGACGTCAAACAGGGTGTGCTTAGCGTCTTCGATAATGGTTCCTTCAACTTGGGAAGTGCAAGTCAGGGCGATCCTCAACTCGAGAAGGTGTTCACCGTGAAGAATACCGGCACGGCGGACCTCGTGCTCGAACCAATTTCCGTGACCGGCACCGGGTATTCTCTGGTCGGAGCAAACTTCACGCCGGGACAAGTGCTTGCACCGAACGCCACCGCCACATTCACAGTGGGTCTGTCCACAGCCACGCTGGGATCGTTCAGCGGCAATGTGTCGTTCCTGAATAATGACGGTGATGAGAACCCGTTCAACTTCGATCTGGCAGGTTCGATTAACGTCGCGCCCCCGGCTGGTGTCTACATTATCGATGATGGAGATACAGGCTTCAGCACAACCGGGGTTACTGCGGCATTGGCGACCACGGCTGGATACGGCGGCGACTTCCTCGTCGCCAATTCAAAGAATGGAGTGGATACCGCTCAGTGGGAATTCACCGGGCTGACCGCTGGCAGTTATGATGTCGCGATCACCTGGCAGCGTGCTGGCGACCGCTCCACCGACGTGCAGTACACCATTCTGGATGGCCTCGGCGGCGCGACGCTACACACGGCACACATCGACCAGACAGCGAACCCCGTGGCCGGAGTCACCGACGGCGGCCGCGTGTTCCAGTTGCTGAGCAACGTCAACATCACCGGCACGTCTCTGGTGATCCAACTCAGCAACGCCCTGGCCACTGGCGGAGTCATCATCGACGCCGCCAGAATCCAGAAAACGAGCTAAAGCGACGTTTCCCTTGCCTGCCGCCCGCCCGTGGGTGGCAGGCGGGAGCGTGTCCTGTGGATGCTCAGGCCACGACGTAGTCGGATGTCAATCATCGCGAGTGCCCCCCGGCTCGGTCAAATGCTCTCAACATCGCCCAGGAACTCCGCCGGGTTCTCGAAGCACTCCCGGTACGTTGCGAAATTTTCGGCAATCGATTCGCCCATTTCGCCAGCGATGGCGAGTGTCTTGTCGTATGAATCACCTTCCTCAATGACGAAGTACTCGATGAAGAACTTAAGCGTCCGACCGAGTTGGATTTCATAGGCCTGCGGCGGCAGGGCCATCGGACGCATTTGAATTTCGTGCCCGGACCGCCCCCAGTCTCTAACCCACCACGCCAGAAACTCCAGGCTGAGCCACGCGTCAGGGGAACGATCAAAAATGACCTCCGTCTGAATCATGACCTCCTTCTCGCGACCCCCATTCGTCCGCAGGATGATGGCTTGGGGATAGCTCCCAAAGTCACCAGGAAACGAAAGGTGATGCGGATCCAAATTCTCCAGCGGCTTCGGACTGCAAAAACAGGCAGCAACACCTGGCAATGCGGAAACGGCATCGACGAGTGACTGGACTTGGGGTGGAAGTTGCATGGCATATCACCTTAATTCTTTTACGGTAAAGCTTCTCGTGCCGCTGGCACCCAGCGGTTGCGAAGCAACCGGGGCCACCAGCGCGGCCCGTCCGGAACGGTCAGGCCACCCGCCTTGTATACGCGCTACTCAATAATTCCGTCCTGATTACGCAATGGCTCCAGTCGATGGTCGATGTACGCTCTAAGTTGTTTTGTCCATTCAAGATGAGGTCCAGTCATTCTGCTGAACAGTTCGCGAATTACCGTTGCAATCTTTTGTGGAGACTTCGCCGCCGAAGGTTTCAAAGTAAAGAACCCTGTTTGGTACGTCGGATTTGGTGCGAAGTGCTTGTGTAAGCTTGGTACATCGCACACCTGCAAGTACCAAATCCAATAGAAAAACGAGAACCGCGCACAACTGATAACCAGTTTCGTCGTGGGAATGACAGCCTCAGCCCCGACGAATTCGATTAGGGTTGAATCTGGATTGCCAATATGTTCTTCCTTGCACTTGGTTTCCAATAGTTTTGATTCAAAGATACCGGCTGCGTTGTGCGGAACCTTGTGAAACTCCCTCTTCGTATACCTTGAAACCAATGGGACAATTACGGATTCGCCCTCCGCATTATCAACCATTTCATATACAGTCGAAAGAGTCTGCTTTGAGAAGGATTCATGCTCCGCATCAGTTGTGAATGCGAGATTACGGGCTTCCTGCTGTGTACACGCTAATTGCTCTCGCAGTGCGTTCGCCAACGCAGTAAGAGGACTCGAGTCTAGTTGCGACATTTCGGCGACTTCGACCAGAGGCTTGCTTTGGATTGACAGCACAAGAGAGCCGGAGATATCGGACACGAAATGCGGCGTTTGCTTGAGAGATTGCCCCGTGCACCAACCTCGCACTCCACCTTTTACAAATTCGACTAGACCTTCCAAGGTAACATTGCCAGACGAATTTGCTGCATCGCCACTTAATCCTTTGCACAGGTAGTAGGAGAAGATACCCTGTTCGAATTCATGCTCATCATATGAATACTCGCCACTGGAACACGAGCTTAGGGTTGCCCAGCCTTTTGCGCTATAGAAAACGGCCTCTTGGAAAGTTATGGGCATCAATAGTCGAGTCGTTCGTGCGATGCCAAATCCCGTTCTGCACGCGTCGAAAAATCGAACGACGCAAGCGGCTTCTGATGCTTCGAGAATCCGGTTCACTTCACGCGTATCAATTGCCGAGTTGTCAACGATGTTCATTCGGGTGTCGGATACGAGAAGGTACGGTGTTGATGAGATCTCGGTCCCGTGCGAAGCGATGTAGACAAAAATCAAGTCATTCGAACCTGCTTCCGCAGCAACGCAGGTGAGCGCGCTCAAGATATTTGCGCGATTGGGTTGCTGGTAGCGTCCATCGAAGCCCTCCGGTGGCGACGTTATGAGCAAGTGCATGTCATCCTTGCGAAAGTCGCACTTGTCGAGCAAGACGGAATAAAGTCGACAGGCGTCATTAGTTGCGTAAGGAATCTCCGAAATCTGTTCGCTAGTGGCGAACTGTGACACTCCCACAATGACAGCAAAACGGCGCTGAACGCTGTTCATCTCGTTACCCTGTTACTCCCGGCCGAGGCATACAGTGGCATTCCTCGTTGATGTTTGAACATCGAGTTTAGTCGTCGCGGGGCATTATGTCATGCGAAACAACGCGGCCTCTCCGGTAATTCATATCTGTGAAGTGTTTCAGTCACTCCATGTTCAACGGCAGGGTGGCCCATCCGCCCGCTCTGGGCGGTTCGGTGCCGAAGGCACAAGATGATTCTCCATTTGGCGTCCTTGCCTCGTAATAGCTGATTGCGAGTGGAGGGCACGTGAAGAGGCATAGTGTCGCTGCGCGACCCGACCGGCACGGTCAGGGCACCCGTTACACCCTTAATCTCCCACCTCCGGCGCCACGTACAAATGCTCGCCATTCCGTGCCGCCTTGAGGGCATCCCACGTGTCTTCTGCGGCGCCGGGGTCGCCTTGGGATTTCATCCAGGCGTCGAGGCGGGTGCGGAGGTCGTTGAGGACTGCTGTATGTTCCGGTGAGTCAATGAGGTTCGTCATTTCGTAGGGGTCAGCGGACGTCAGATAGAGTTGTTCGGCGGGACGCATCATGTAGCGGTGCACGAGCTTATAGGTGTGGGGATTGTCCGCCGCGTTTTGCAGCCAGGTCGCCCAGTAGGGATTGTTCAGGTTCCCGCCCCCCATGAGGTGTCGCTCAATGTAGATTTCATTGGGGGAAAGATTTCTGATGTACCGGTACTTCCCGTTCGTAATGCTGCGGATGGGGTACGCGGGCCCCTCTGGCACGTTGTTGTGCATACCAAACGCGTAGTCGCGGTGCGTGGCTGACTTGCCCAGCAGTACGTCGACGAACGACTTCCCGTCCAGTTCGGCGAGGTTTTCCTCGGCAGCATTTGCGAGGGTCAGGATGGTGGGCAGCACATCAGCGTAGTGGACAATGGCGTCGGTCCGTGTGCCAGCTTTGACATGTCCCGGCCAGCGGGCAATGAGTCCGGTGTGGACGCCGGTATCCCAGTTGGTCCATTTGCATCCGGGGAACTGGCATCCCTGCTCAGATGTAAACAGCACGAGTGTGTTGTCGGCCTGTCCGGTCTTCTCCAGCACATCGAGGATTTCCCCGACCTGACCATCCATGTAAGTGATTTCCGCGAGGTAGTGCGAATAGTCTTCGCGCGTGCGCGGCGTGTCCGCAATGTTCGGCGGCAATTTGAGGTTCTTTTTCGGATAGCGCGAAGCATCTCCCATGACCCACGGGATGTGTGGTTCCGTGAGTGCGACAACGAGACAGAACGGCTGATCGGCGTCGCGTCCCATGAATTCTCGAATTCCCGACGTCTCATGCTGCATGGTCGGATTGCGAACGCAATTAGGATCAAATCCCGACACATTCTCAAACGGAAACACACTATCCGGTTTGACGTGCACCTTCCCGGCAATCCCCGTGCGGTATCCCGATGAGGCCAATCGCTGCGGCAGGCTGGTCGCATCTGGCCGCGACGCGGAATGATTCCACGCACATCCGTTCCGCAGAGGGAATTGCCCCGTATACAACTCGGCGCGGCACGGCTGACACATGGCCGACGTCAGATACGCGTTATTGAACGTCAGTCCCTGCGAGGCGAATTGCATGAGGTTCGGAGTGAAGGCATTCTCGCCGCCGTACATGGGTAAGTCACGAAACGTGCAGTCGTCCGCCATGATGACGAGCACGTTGAGCTTCTCGGCCTGGGCGGCGCTGGTTGCACTGAGACACAACAGTGCTGTCAGGACGATGGAATATCGCATGAAATTTCTCGCGAAATGCTTGGGATAAAACGTGATGACTGAAACCTGGAAAGGGGACTAAGCGTAGCAGGATTTGAGCGAGAATTCTTCTGCTTTGGTCACGGTAATGGTGTTGGTGCGGACGTCGAAATGCCCGATGAACTCGACCGCCGCTGCCCGGCGAGATATTCTTTGGGTGATCTCGCCCCCAATTCCTCCGAGGATGAAAGGTTCTCTGATGACAATGTCACGACGACAGTTTGCCGGAGCGTCACTTGCTGCCAGTACGCTCATGGCTGTTCCCACGATTCTCTCTGCCGACGACAAACCGTCGGAGCGGGTCACGGTGGGTGTGATGGGCCTTTCCCGTGGTATGTCATTGGCCCGCACGTTCGGAAGTGCGAATTCCGTGAAGGTGAAATACGTTTGCGATATCGACCAGGACCGCATGCGGTCGGGCGTGAGCGGACTGGAGCAGGCGACCGGACAAGTGGCCGAAGGGATTACCGACTTCCGCCGCATTCTCGACGACAAAGAGTGCGACGTTCTCATTTGTGCCGCTCCCAACCATTGGCATGCACCGGCGACAATTCTCGGTGTGTCGGCAGGCAAGCACGTGTACGTGGAGAAGCCGTGCAGTCACAATCCCTGGGAAGGGGAAACAATGGTCGCCGCCGCACGGAAGTATGACCGTGCCGTGCAAATGGGATCACAAAGGCGCAGTGGCAAAGGCTATCAGGAAGCCATTCAGAAGTTGCATGGGGGAATTATCGGGAACGTCTATTCCTCCCGCTCCTGGTACAACAACCTGCGTCCAACGGTGGGAACCGGAAACCCCGGCATGCCGCCCGCGCAAATGGATTACGAACTGTGGCAGGGACCGGCTCCCCGGACACCGTACTATGACAATCGGTTCCATTACAACTGGCACTGGTTCTGGCACTACGGCAACGGCGAACTGGGTAACAACGGCATCCACGCCCTCGACATTTGCCGTTGGGGACTCGATGTCACGTTCCCCACTCGCGTGGCGTCAACGGGCGGTCGTTATCGTTACAACGACGACCAGCAAACGCCCGACACGCACACCGCGTTGTTCGAATTCCCCGGCGGCAAACATGCATCATGGGAAGGGCTAAGCTGTAACAAGCATCGCGACACGACAGCGTTTGTCGCCTTCTACGGTGACGAAGGAGCGCTCGAAATCGATGCCTCTGGCAAATACAAAATCTTCGACAAGAACGACAAGCTCATCGAAGAAGCTGGCGAAGCGATGAAAGATTCCGACCACATCGAGAATTTCCTGGCCGCCATTCGAACTGGACAGCACAGGAACCTGAATGCGGAAATCGAACAAGGTCACCGCAGCACCATGCTGTGCCACCTCGGCAACATTGCCTACCGCACGGGTCGCACGTTGAACTGCTCGGCAGAGAACGGACACATTCTCAACGACGAGGCCGCCATGAACCTCTGGAAGCGTGAGTACGAACCGGGTTGGGAACCGAAGATTTAGATCGGATGAATCCAATACGACAACAGGGGACGTGGAGCAAGCTTCACGTCCCCTGTTGTTTTATGTCACAGTTGCAACTGCCAGTCAGTTTGTGGACTGATTCATCCCATCCGGGTTCAGCTGGGCGACTACTTACTCGTGGCCACCTGCGCTGGGCGACACTGGTAGGTTTGCTTCTTGCCTTCAGGGCCAATTTGGACGGTGAACGAATCGCCGTTGCGGTCCACGGAGGCTTTAATCCATTGGCCTTTGCAGCGTTCGGTCTCTTCCGTGTTGGCGATGAACTCGGCGGGAGTTTGTTCCTCGGGGCCGAGTTTGACGTTGCGGTGCAGTTGGTAATTGCCCTTGAGTGACTCACAGGCACGCAGCGTGGCAATGGTGTCTTCGTGTCCGCCCTTAGTCGGGCCGTTGCAGGTGACGGCAACGAGGGGTTCGATAGCACGAACGAGGGCCGGGTTGTTGCTCACGGGCAATCCGTGATGCGTCACCATGAACAGTTCAATACGACCAAGAGGATTGTTTGGCGTCATCAGCTTGCCTTCGATGTTCCAGGTCAAATCGCCACAGCAGAGGAAACGAAACTTGCCGAATTCCATGAGCAGGCTCACGCTGGCGGCGTTGTCTGATTTGTCCTCTTCGCGTGGTTCGTGCAAGCTCGCGTAAGGATTCTTCGGGCCCTCGTTCGCAATAACCTCGCGACTGGCAGTGACCACTTTGACAGTCAGCGGCGTGTTGGGTGAGTCGAGTTCGAAGAAATCGCCTGCTTTGAGGGTGTTGGAAATGTTCTGAGTAGCAGCTCGGTAGTTGGCAATGCGTTCGTCGAATCCCTTGTCTTCCTGGAGAGAGTCGGGGATGCCGCGGTCCCAGAATTCGTCGATTTTGATCTGCGAAGCCAGTGCCGCGTGGTTCCCATAATGGTCCAGGTGCCAGTGCGACACGACGGCATTGTCGATGTGGTCCAGTCCGGCAACGTCACGCACCACATGCAGAATGCGGTTGGCGTCTCGACCGCCGAAGTCGGGGTAGCCTGAGTCGATGAGAATCGACTCGCCTGCCGGCGTGACAATGAGCGTGGCGGCTCCACCTTCGACGTCGATGAAATAAATATCGAGTCGCCCGTCGGCCTCACCCGCGAAGAGGCGAGACGAGAGCAGCAGGCAAACGCAGAGGGTGTAGAGCCGGATCATCTGATAGGAATCCTGTGCAGGTGGATGAATGTGATTTGAATTACAGGCCGAGGACGTCGTTCATAGTGTACAGGCCAGCGGGCTTGGTGACCGCGAACTTCGCAGCCGCGAGAGCACCGTAGGCGTAGCTGTCGCGGGTATGACCGCGAACATAGACCTCCAGTGTTTCGCCGAGCATCCCGAAAATGATTTGGTGCTCGCCGACATTGTCTCCAGTTCGAACGGCGTGATAACCAATTTCGTTCGCGCCGCGTTGACCGGTGCGACCCTCGCGGCCGTGGCGTTCTTCTGTTTGTCCCATTTCGTCGGTAACAATTTCACCAAACTTCAGCGCGGTGCCGCTTGGAGCGTCTTCCTTGTAGCGATGGTGCCGTTCAATGATTTCAACGTCCACACCGTTGGGCAGATTCTTCAACGCTTTTGCCGCTTCCCGCACGAGTTTCATGGCCACGTTCACAGCCAGGCTCATGCTGGGGGCGAATACGACAGACGTGTCGTGCCCCGCCTCCAGGATGACTGCACGTTGTTCTTCCGTGAGTCCGGTCGTGGCTTCAACCAGTGCGATTTGACGCTTCGCACATTCCTTCGCAATGGCCACGGCACCAGCTGGCAATGAGAAGTCGATGACGACCTCCACGTGCAGCGGAATTTCCGTGCCAATGAGGACTCCGGAAGTTCCGGCACCGGCGAGTTCACCGGCGTCACGCCCCAAGGCAGGGGACTCAGCGGCTTCAACGGCACCCGCGAGTTCGAGTTGCGGGTCGGCCATGGTGAGGGCTACGAGTCGCTGGCCCATCCGTCCGGCGGCGCCGCTGATGGCAACTTTGAGTTTGTTGGACATGGTTCAGTTCGATTTCTGGTTTGCCAGCAATAAGTCGTTGAAGTGTATTCTGGTACTTGGTGGTCAGCGAGAGACCGTGTTGTCGCGAGGGGTTGAGATGGTTGAGTGTGGCTTTGCCACGGTTGAGATGGTTGAGGTTCTACCGCACCATCTTATCAACAATTCTTCTTGATAGGCTCACGAAGTCGGGGGCGTAATCCCGAAATCTTCGATGGTCATGAGGGAGCTGAATTCGTAGCCGCGGGATGTAAACGCGTTACGTCCACCTTCCATCCGGTCAATGACTGTGGCCACGTGAGTGACTTCGCAGCCGAATTCTTCAACTCGCTCAATGGCTTTCAGCGAGCTGCCGCCCGTGGTGACGACGTCTTCCACAATGGCGACTTTCATCCCGGGCTGAACGGGCCCCTCAACATACTTGTTGGTGCCGTGTCCTTTGGGCTCCTTGCGGACCAGGAATCCCAGCAGTTCGACTCCATCCAGTGCGGCGGCTGAGAGGACGCCCGCCACAATGGGGTCGGCTCCAATGGACATGCCGCCGACGGCCTGAATACCTGTGGACTTGAGTTGTTCCCACAGTCCGGCGCTTACCAGTTGCAGTCCTTTGGAGTGCAACGTGACTTGTTTGCCGTCCATGTAATAGGTGGCTTTCTTGCCACTGGCCAGCGTGAAGTCGCCGAACTTGAGTGCCCGTTCCCGAAACAGGTCGACCAGTTGTTGTTTCTCGTAACTCATGGAGTGTGTGCTTTCCTTCGGTCAAAATTCCATTCAGCCGGGATATTCCAGTATTGGTCGCGCGACATCAACTCACGGCCATCCGAATTCTGTTTTCAGGATGATTACTCGCGAATAAGTGCAATCAAATCGGCGATGTCCTGAGGGGTGAGGACTTTCTCCAGGCCGATGGGCATTAATGAAAGCCCGGTGGATTTCATTTGCTCGATGTCACCCTTTGGGACGAATACGTCTTTTCCTTCCGGCTGACGGAGTGTAATTCCCTGTTGGGTACTGCTGACAATGAGTCCCGTCAGTGAACGGCCATCGGTCGTGAGGACAATGTGGCTGACAAAGTTCGGCTGCGCTTCGCGGCTGGGATCAAGAATGGCGATGAGTAAGTCATCGGGCGACTTGTTCTTGACCGACTTGAAGTCCGGCCCCACGGCATGGCCGCTCTCTCCGAGTCGATGACATTGGGAACAGTGCTTGGTGTACAACGCCTGGGCACGTTGCACGTTGCCCGCCAGTTCTGCCGCGTCTGCAAAATTCTGAATGACGAGTTTGCGGTCGTCGTTGATTTGGAACTGAGCGAGCGACGCAAACTTCGCTCGAACCTTCTCGTTCGGATGCTGCCGCAACTGGTCGCGCTGCGTTGGTTTGAAGTCGTTGCTGGAGATGACGTTTTGTTCGACGAGCGCGAGAAGCTGTTCAGGGCCTCCGGTCATTTCCAGGACCGAGTCCAGAACTGCTGATCGAACGTCTGGTGTACTTTGCGGCGCCAACTCGCAAAGCCAAGTGCGATTCGGTTCGACGTTTTGTGATCCCGCCGTCTGGACGACCGCAATGGCGAGTGCCGAGTCAGGGCCTGCGGACATCACCGACTGGTAGATTGGAAGCGTCTTCGCGGCGTCGGCGAATCGCAGCAGTCCGAGTGCCTGTTTGCGTTCGGCCAGGGAATAGGAGTCATCAGCAAATGTACTGGCCGCCTGCTCGATGGTGTCCGTCCAGCGCTGTTGGAGGTTGGGATCGGACTTGAGGTAGTCATCCAGACTGCGTTTGGCTGCGGACATTCCTTTGGCCAGTGCGAGCAGTTCCTGGGCGAGCATGTCGCTGCTGCGCTGAGAAACGAGGCGGCCCAGTAGCAAGCGCAAATCTTCGTCGGTGGCGGTGCGTCCCATGTATTCCAGTACGGAAGCGAGCAGCGGTGATACCGAGTCACTCGACTGGTTCAATAGTCGCTCCGCCAATGGTCGCGTGGGGCGCGGAATGGCCAGCAGCATTGCGGCATGCACGTCTGCATTTTCTCCATCCCGTTCGGCGAGTTTAGCCCACAGGACCGTCCGATACTTAGGAGGGATTTGCGTGAGGACGAGAGCCAGTTCGAAGCGGACCAGCGGGTCATCATCTGCGGCACATTGCAGCAGTCGTTTGAACAGAGTCGACTCGTCGCTGTTCAGAAAGGGTCGCGACAAACGGACGCCGTGTGCTCGCAGTTGAGCGTCCTTGTCTTCCAAGGCAGTGTAGAGATCAGCCTCACGCAACAGTGCGAGGTTCTTCAACAAATACATGGCGTGCAGGCGGCCCAGTGAGGAATCGGCGTGGGCTGCGAGGTCGCGGAGTTGATCGGTGATGGTGCGGTCCTGTCGCTCCAGCAACAGGCGGGCGGCAGTTTCGCGTTGCCAAGCGTTGGGATGATCGAGCAATGTCACCAGCTCAGCGGAAGGCTTATCCGCAATCGACTCCTGTGGACGGCCCGCGCCGCCCGGCGGAACCAGTCGATAAACGCGGCCACGATTGTCGCCACTCTCCAAATCGACACGGGCTTTGATGTCGTCAGGAATTGACACCGGATGCTCGATGGTTTCCCGGTACATATCGAGAATGTAGAGGCAACCATCTGGACCGTTCACAAAGTTTGCCGGACGGAACCAGGTGTCTGTTGAGGTAATGAACTCGCACTCTTCGTCTGCCCGGGTCGCCAGCCAGCGCGTGCCATTCCGTTCCATTTTCTTCCGGTGAATGAGATTGCCGCCGACATCGCCAATGAAGGCATTGCCTGCGAATTCGCCGGGATAGCGATTGCCACGGTAAATGGTGACGCCTGTGGCCGAGGTGAAGAATCCGGTGGGTACCAGTTCCGTCATCGGCAAGCGATTGCGGTACGCAGGATCGGCAGCGCGACGTGCCGTGCGTTCCACACGCCACGGTTCCGCAGGACTTGTTCTGAAGACCGGTGCTGCGGGACCTTCTTTAGCAATGCTGATGATGGGCGATGCTTCGGTCGTAATGGCACCCTGGTCCAGTGCAGCGGCGGGGAAGAGGACTTGCTGAATGTGATTGGAGTTACTGCAGACGAAGCGGTTCCCCCAGTCATCCATGGAATGACCAAACTGCTGCCCGCCTGTGACGAACTCGACTTTTCGATTTCGTGGGTTGAGTGCGATATCACGTCGTCGGAGTTCGCCCAGCGATTCACCGTTCTGGAAAATCTCGCCGCCGTTCGTGCCTCCGGAAAGGTAAAGGCGACCATCGAGGCCCCATTTCATGTTGTTCGCGAGTCCCTGCACGTTGGCCCGACTGAATCCTTCCAGGACAACCTCACGCTCGTCTGCCTTGCCGTCACCGTCGCTGTCGCGCAGGTAATACAATTTCGATGGAGCCAGGACGAACAGACCGTTGTCCCAGCAGGCCACTGAAGTCGGCCAGCTCAGCCCGGAAGCAAAGATCGTACTGGAATCGAACTTGCCATCGCGGTCGGTATCTTGCAGCAGTCGGATGATTCCCGCATCCTTCTTACCGATGGGCTCCGGCTGTTGCTGACGCACTTCTTCGGAATACGGATACCCATGCATTTCGGCAAGGTACAGGCGGCCATAAGCATCGAAGCAGCCATCAATGGGATCGGAGAGGAGCGGTTCGTGGGCCACGAGTTCCAGCCGGAATCCCTGCTGCACCGTGAATGTGGCCAAAGCGTCGGGTGGTTCGACTGCCGGAAAGCGATAGCTGTCGCCAACAATTTGGGCGAACGCCGCATCGCATACGAGCACTGAAATGCAAAGGGAGAGCAGGGCAGAGCGATTTGACATCAGGCGGGACTCTGACTGGGGAGAGAAACTCGAGGTGTGACCATGTGACACAGGGTACGTTTCCGCAGCGTGTCTCGCCAACCACCGGCATGAGGGAATTACCACAGGGGGGACTATCAGGAATCTTTCTTGCCTGCTGGCACGGTTTCTGCGACAAGTCGAGATAGAGCCTCAGGATGTCCTGAGGTTATTCCCTGAAAGCACTGCCAACCGCAATTTGCAACGATTTTGGAAAGGATATCCGTGAGCACGCTCAGTCTTGAGAGCCACAACATCTACGTCAAAGATGTCCGTCGGAACCTCGCACCCTGTTCACTGTACGAGGAAGCCATTCACTACGAGCGGGGCACTACGATTTCGGATACAGGGGCCTTGATTGCCTATTCTGGAGAAAAGACGGGACGCTCGCCGAAGGATAAACGGGTCGTCCAGCACTCCGATTCCCAAAACGACGTCTGGTGGGGGCCGGTTAACTTCCCGCTGGATGAAACGACGTTCATGATCAATCGGGAACGGGCAATTGATTACCTGAATACGCGCGAGCGGCTGTATGTGGTCGACGCGTTTGCCGGTTGGGATCCGGAACACCGCATTAAAGTCCGGGTGATTTGTTCGCGTCCCTATCACGCATTGTTCATGTGGAACATGCTCATTCGGCCTACTACCGAAGAACTGAAGGAGTTTGGCGAGCCCGATTTGGTGATTTTCAATGCCGGACGCTTCCCCGCCAATCGCTACACCTCGGGAATGACGTCCACGACGAGTGTGGATCTCAGCCTGGAGCGAAAGGAGGTCATCATTCTCGGGACGGAATATGCCGGTGAAATGAAGAAGGCCGTATTCACGTACATGAATTACTTCATGCCGAAGCAACGGGTGCTTTCGATGCACTGTTCGGCCACTGCGGACAAGGAAACCGGTAAGTCAGCCGTGCTGTTTGGACTCTCTGGAACAGGAAAAACGACGCTGTCCGCCGATCCGACACGCCATTTGATTGGTGATGACGAACACTGCTGGACCGACACCGGTGTGTTCAACATTGAAGGGGGCTGTTACGCCAAAGCGGTTTACTTGACCCGTGACGCTGAGCCCCAGATTTTCGACGCGCTCCGATTCGGCGCCGTGCTGGAAAACGTGGTCTACGACGAAGGTGACCATCATGTTGACTTCGACAACACGTCCATTACGGAGAATACTCGTGGGGCCTATCCCATTGAGTTCATTGAAAATGCCCGCATTCCCTGTATCGCGGGGCATCCTGAGAATGTCATTTTCCTGACGTGTGACGCCTTCGGCGTGTTGCCACCCGTCGCTCGTCTGACGCCTGAACAGGCCGAGTACCATTTCATCAGCGGTTACACGGCGAAAGTGGCTGGAACCGAAATGGGGGTCACGGAACCGCAGGCGACGTTTTCTCCCTGCTTTGGTGGTCCGTTCCTCGTCTGGCATCCCGGCAAATATGCGTCGCTCCTGAGCGACAAACTGTTGAGCCACAATGCTCGGGTCTGGTTGATTAATACCGGCTGGACAGGCGGTCCCTACGGTGTCGGACAACGGATGAAACTCAAGTACACCCGGGCGATGGTGAATGCCATTTACAGTGGTGAATTGAGCGACGCACCGTCCGAGAAAGATCCCGTCTTCGGCTTCGACATCATCTCCAAATGCCCCACCGTGCCTGATGAAGTCATGCTCCCCCGGAAAACATGGGATGATCCCGCCGAATACGACAAAACGGCCCAGAAGCTGGCCAATTTGTTTGTCAATAACTTCAAGACTTATGTCGACGGTGTCAGCGAAGCCGTATGCGATGCTGGCCCGAAACTGTCGTAATGATTCGTCATCATTCTGGCTGACCGGATTCATTGGTCCGGTCAGCCAGAATTTCTCAGCGAAAAGGCCAAATTCGAGTGCCAAAACTGGTTCGCCACGCAGAAAAAATCAGCATTTCATCAGGGAATTAGCTGACATCTGTCGGATGGCAGTTCGAACCTGTGAAATGCTCGAAAAAGAACGATTGTTTGGACTCTCTGCGGCGTGCTTTTCTGCTAAAATCCCCCCTCTGATTTTCCCTGGAAACTCACGGTGGAGCAACTTGTGTCAGAAGAGCAGCAGAACGCCTCTGGAGATGACTACGGCGCGGACAAAATTCAGCACCTGGAAGGCATTGAAGGAATTCGGCATCGCCCCGCGATGTATATTGGCGGAACCGATTTGGTCGGGCTGCATCACCTCGTCTGGGAGGTGAGCGACAACGTTCTCGACGAGTACTCGAACGGCTACGCGACGACCGCGAACGTTCAAATCAACGGTGATGGATCGATTACCGTTTCCGATGACGGCCGGGGTATTCCGGTCGGCATGATGAAGGACAAGGGAAAGAGCGCCCTCGAAGTGGTCTTCACCGAAATCCACGCTGGCGGAAAATTCGACCGCAAGGCGTACGCCGTGGGAACCGGCGGACTGCACGGCGTCGGTATTACGGCGGTCAACGCCTGTAGCGAGTGGGTCGAAGTGGTCGTGAAGCGGGAAGGCTTCGAATGGACCATGGAATTCTCGCGGGGACGCGTTACAGAGGATCTGAAAAAGGGACCGGCCACGAATCAGACAGGCACGACGGTCACCTTCAAACCCGATCCCCAAATCTTCCCGAACACAACCTTCAACTACGACACCATCCACAAGAAGCTGCAGGATAGTGCGTTTCTGAATGCGGGTGTGCGCATTCAATTGCACGACGAACGCTCCGGCCAGTCCGACACATTCCATTACGAAGACGGTCTCGCCGAGTTCGTGAAGTGGATTAACCGCACCGAAAATCCCATCCACTCCGATGTCATTCGGCTGAGTGGTGCTCAGGAAACCACTGAAGTGGACGTGGCCCTGCAGTGGAACGATGGTTACTCAGAGACCGTGCGCTGTTTTGCCAACGGAATTTCCAACAGCGAAGGCGGCACGCACTTCTCGGGATTCAAAACGGCTTTGACCCGCGTGCTGAATTCCTACGGCAAACGCGAGAATTTGTTCAAGGACATGAATCCTTCGGGCGATGACTTCCGCGAAGGACTGGCCGCCGTGGTGACTTGTCGAATTCCGAACCCGCAGTTCGAATCGCAGACGAAAATCAAACTGACGAATCCCGAAGTCGAAGGTGCGATGAACTCCATCGTCGGCGAAGGATTGACGAAGTACCTCGAAGAGAACCCTCAAATCGCCAAAATGATTTGCCAGAAGGGGCTCCGTGCTGCGGAAGCACGTGAAGCCGCGAAGAAGGCCCGCGATTTGGCCCGCGACAAAGGGAAGGTCGGCACGGGCGGATTGCCGGAAAAGCTGCGGGATTGTCGAAATCACTCGCTGGACGTTTCGGAACTGTACCTGGTGGAAGGGGACTCTGCCGGTGGATCGGCCGACACGGGTCGCGATTCCGGCACGCAGGCCATTCTTCCGCTCCGTGGAAAAATCCTGAACGTGGAAAAGGCGCAGCTCATCAAAGTGCTCGCCAACAAGGAAGTCGCGGCACTCTTCAAAGCGATTGGCATTCCACCCGTTGCTGAAGAGCAGGACGTGTCCCGGCGTCGTTACGGGAAAATCATCCTGATGACGGACGCCGACGTCGACGGTTCGCACATCCGGACGCTACTGCTGACCTTTCTGTTCCGTCACATGCGCGAGTTGGTGAAGCAGGGAGCTGTGTATGTCGCCCAACCGCCGCTCTACCGCGTGTTGTCGAAAACGCGTCGCAATCAAAAGCCGCGGTATGTGCAGACGCACGAAGAAATGATGTCGGAACTGCTGAGCCTCGGCCTGCAGGGAGCCGAGCTGCGGTTGCTGCCCCGTGAAAGCCTGCTTTCTGAGCAGGTGGCGGAACACCGTGGTGCTCGCGAGGAAGAACGCGTCTTCAGCACGGAAGACCTGGCCAAACTGGCGACCATCCTGGCTCCGATGGATGATCCGATTGAAGCCATTGAGCGACGCGGCATTTCGCTGCGACGTCTCGCAATGGAGCACGCCACTGCCGACGGACTGTTGCCGCGATATCAGGTGTTCCTGGGAGCCGATGAGCATTGGTTTGGCAGCAAACAGGAAGTCGATGCCTTCCTGGCCGAGCAACAGGAAAAGACGGGACAGGAGCTCCGCATCGATGATGCCGCACGCGCAGCATCAACCGAAGGGAGTGAAGAACAGGATGGCGAAGCGAATCCGGCTCCTGTCGTCACCGTGACCGATCTCCACGGCATTCGTTCCGTGAACGACGCTCTTCGGACTTTGCAAACCGAGTACGGCCTCTCGCTGAACGATCTGCTGATACCGCCCGTCAAGAACGCGGAACAGGTTTATCCTTATCTCATCGAGAATAAGGACGCGCAAAAGCCCATCCAAAGCCTGCGAAACCTTGTGGGAACGTTGCGAGATCAAGGAGCCAAAGGCCTCACCTACACACGCTTCAAAGGTCTGGGAGAAATGAACCCGGACGAATTGTTCGAGACGGCCATGGACCCCGAAAGCCGTGTGCTGAAGAAAATCACACTGGAAGACGCCGCCGCCGCCGAAGAAATCTTCCGCGTCCTCATGGGCGACCACGTCGAACCCCGCCGCGAGTTTATTGAAAAGCACGCACTCGATGTGAAGGATTTGGACGTGTAACGACGAGGCGAACGGAGGTAGTGTGGGGCTTCCGATTTCAACTTGCCCCTTCAACGGATACTCTGGGTTCGAAGTCGATAGGCACTGTCTCATGCTGGTGGCAGTCGACTCGGCTGATGTACTATTAATGTGATCACATAGCAGTTCAATGTTAAGGATTTACTGAAGGCTGCAAGGCAGCTTCGTCAAATATGGGAATCCATCATGCAGCGTCCACGTCGTAACTGCCACCCGCCGGCTCGTGTTGAATTGCTAGAACGACGCGAACTGCTGACCGCCGATCTTTCCGACACCTTCGGTCGCTTACTCGTTGAGCCCGTGAACATCGACATCGATCTTCCATTCGGTGGAATCTGGCTGGAAGGTCGCTTTGAGGTCTATGGCTCCGCTCCAAGGGGGGCGGCCATGGAACATCCGGCGATTCAAAATGTCCCATTGAATACTGGCATCCCAGACCCTGTCACCTATTTTACAGTCTTTAACGAGACGCCAGGGCGTTACATGGGGACCATTCAGGATTCAACGATCTTGGAAGATGGGAGGCAAATCTATGTGGGCGACAGTCAAGGCTGGTTCTTCTGCGACACATGCGCCCAACCGGGATTCCTGAACAACGACACATATTGGTTCCAGCAAGACCAACCGGTTGATCCCACTCCTCAATCAACCAGCGACTACCAGCTTCAGGAAGTCGCCCCGGACGGCATGTATCTTCATTTTGAACGGTATGGAGATTTCCGAACATCTGCATTCACCGCATGGTCTGGCGGCATTCACGAGGTAGTGATTGACATGAGTTCCGATGGCCAATACGCCATTGGAGGAAACGTCTACCGTCGTGCCGGGAACTTTTTCGATACGGTCGACTTGTCGGGTTTTGATTTCTCCGTCTCGGTGCAGTCTCCCACGTGGCATAACATTGAAGTTGGCGACGATGGACAGGTCTATCTGGCGGGAAGTTGGTTCGACCTTGAAACGCTCACAGAACGGGTTGGGTTCTGGGATATAGACGGCCGCTTTATCGGAACGGCTCCTGGGGACTCATCCTATATGTCAGGATTTGGAGTGATTGACGGCGAAATGTTCGCCGCTGTGCGATCCGGTGACCTCATCACTGGCGATGATTCCGTCCTCATTCGACTCAGCGACATGCAGTCGATCCGACTTGGTTCTATCTCGCCGGAATTGACGGGCGATTTTGCCACGGTTGTTGGTCCAAGCATTCGTAAAACGCCGCTCTTCGCCACCGATGGCAAACTCGGTGTCCTACTTACCAACGAAGACGGTCCATACGTTGCCGTCATTGAAACCTTCATCGAGCGGCAGGTTGTTGACGACACCCTCTTCTTTCAGGATGCCAGCGGCCAGTGGTTCTTCGGTCAGCCGGTCAATGGGCAATTGCAGATTGCCTCTGGACCGCGATGGTCCTCCATCGTCGAACCCTGGTTAGGAGATGTCAACAACGACGGCTACATAGATCTCATTGGATTTGATCGTAGCAGCGGCAACTGGTGGGTCGCCACCAATCAGCAGGACGGCACCTTTCGTACCACCCGTTGGGGCCGCTGGTTTGGTAACAGCAATCCTTTCCCCGACGCGTTTACCACCGAATGGAATGACATTACACTCGGCGACTTCGATGGCGATGGGCTCATCGATGTCGCTGGTCGCAATGACTTGGGCCGCTGGTGGATTGGCTACTCAACTGGTACCAGCTTCAGAAGTGTATCATCCGTTCGTTGGAATCCTACGGGTTGGCAGGAAGTCATGAGCGGTGATTTCAACGCCGATGGCCGGACTGACCTCGTAGCTCGCAACGAATTGGGGCAATGGTGGATCGCATCGGCTACCGGCACCGGATTTCAGTCCCGCTACGTTGGGCGATGGACCGCGACCGGTTGGGCTCACATCGAAGCTGGCGATTTCAATGCCGACGGCCTTACCGATATCATTGGACTCACCTCAACGGGACATTGGTGGGTCGCTCAGTCAAATGGAGTGAATTTCACCAATTCTTACCGTGGCCGCTGGAGTGGTATCGACGTTGCTGAACTTCTCATCGCCGATTTCACTGGCGACGGAATCGACGATATCCTCGCGCGATCCACCGCCGGGACCTGGTATCTCGCCAAACCGCATCCTGACACCGGCCGTTTCGCCGCTTCTGAGTGGACCGGAGCAACGGATCCGGCCCATCGCATGTCGGTTATCGGTGATTTCCAGCGGGATGGTTTCAGCGACGTCCTCTTGTTCAACACCGAGTTGTCCACATGGATCTTTCTTAGTTCAACCGGCACTGACTGGAACAAACAGATTCTGAGTGGCCAGCCCCCAATTCCCCTTCGACTGGTGGGCACAGGACAGTTCTTGTAGGGCAGGCTCCCGCCTCAATGTTACCCACATTTTTTCAATTGGGTGATGTCGATTTTACACGGATGTGTTGGTGATTGTCTGGAACTCGTGCGGTTTCTTTGATTGGCACGGGGATTGCCAGTGGGGTGGGTTGGCAGTGTCGAAGGAGGGAACCTTCGGGAGCAGGCTTCAGGATTGGTGAAGTCGGGTGAGTCACTGCGGAGTGTGCGATGCGGTTGTGTCGCGCGAGACAGCAGTGGTGCGCTATGGAAGTGACCCCCATCAGTTGGGCGCAATGTGAGTTTGGAGATTGTCAGTTGGGCGATGCGCGTCGCACGCAACGATTGGTCAAAATTGGTGCCCAGATGCTCGCGAGGCCAGATGGCACTTCACCCGAACAAACTGAATCCTGGGCCGACTGCAAGGCTCTGTACCGGTTGATGAACTGCGAGGATGTCAGTTTCGAAGGCATTACCACGCCGCATTTTCAACGGACACGCGCCTCGGGTGAACCAGGTCAGGTGCGATTAATTCTTAACGACACTACGGAAATTAATTATGGCCAGAAGCGTCGTGCACGAGGGCTCGGACCGGTCGGTCAAAACACTGGACGGGGATTCTTTTTACATTCGGCGCTCATGCGTGATCCCAATTCCGAAGAAGTCATTGGTTTGGCCGGACAGGAAATCTACTATCGAGCTGAGCGTCCTCGGAGCGTGAAAAAAGTAATCGTAGGGCCGGTGGTACCGGCCTGACGTGGTGTGTGATGGTTGCCCTGCGAGTAGGCCGGTGACACCGGCCCTACAGGAACTATTTCAATTCAGTCAGGAGGGTGGCCAGTGAGGACTAGCAAAGTGCCTGGACAGCCAGCTTCACGTTGGCGATACGTTTTTTGGGGAGGACTGATTCTGGTTCTTGTAACGTGCCTGTATGCTGGCTCGTACCCTTTGGTGATACGAGTGGCCAGAGTCGCCACGATTGAGGACAAGGAATATTATGTTTTCTATACTCCGAATGGAGGTTGGTGGAGGGTGTACGGTCCTCTTCATTGCGTTTTGGCGGCGAACCCCTCGATCTACGATGCATATCGGTGTTGGGCTAAGCTATTTGGAGTGGAGCGAGAATTCACCAATGCTGCCGTTGCATGGGAAGTCGACAGGATGGTTGAGCGGGAGGAGTTCGTCGAAGATTAGCCCGGCTGGAGGGTGGAGCATTCTGCGGCGGGTGGCATCGTCAAAGATGAGACGCAACTTGGTGGCACGCTCACATCGCGAAGCAGGGTGAGCATGAATGCGTTTGGCGCGTGAATACCCGCTCAATTACTTGAGTTGCCCCACGGGTGGCCCCGGTTGCTTTGCAACCGTTGGGGGCCGAAAGGCCAGGGAGGTTATCCCCAAGGTCGACCATCCATCTCAATCGACCCAGCCATTCGGGTCGCGAGGCACGAAGGTGTGGTCAACTTGAATTGCCACTCCCATCACTTCACTCCGTTTCGTTCTGGGTCGTGCCACCCGATCCGCTTGAGTCATTCCATTCATCCGACGGATTCGGAATCGGACGAAATGTTGAGTTTCATGTGCAATCCGACTTGTAACCGCGATGACGGGCACGTGTGCTCGCAGCAGCAAGTTGTTGTCAGTCTTGCGTCAATGGGCCGAGTGTCCGAACATCATGACATCTGAAAACAGGCGTTTGCCCTGTTACGTTGCATTTCCAGCTTTTCCGGACTGAACTGATGACGTTTGTATTTCCGCAGCGTGGTTTGATTGCCGTCTGTTTGCTCTTCAGTGGTCTGGCGGACTCGGTTCACGGACAGAATTCGCAGCCGAAGTTGCAGGAAACGACCATTAACAGTTCGCTGAATGGCACGCCGCAGGGAGTGCGATTTTACCGGCCACAAGCATCTGAACCGCGTCCGCTGCTGGTGCTGCTGCATACCTGGAGCGGCGACTATCGGCAGGATCGATCTGACTGGCTGCAGGAGGCGGTGGACCGCGAGTGGTTTTACATTCAGCCCGATTTTCGTGGACCCAACAATCGTCCCGAGGCGTGTGGCTCGGAGCTGGCACGACAGGATGTCATTGACGCACTCGACTGGGCACTCAAGGAGTTTGATGTCGATCACACCCGCGTTTATCTGGCGGGTGTTTCGGGCGGCGGTCACATGACCATGCTCATGTCGGGCTATGCTCCCAACCGCTTTTCGGCGGCGTCTGCCTGGGTGGGAATTAGCGATTTGAAAGCGTGGTACGAATTCCATGCCCCCGACGGGAAGCCGGCGAAGTATGCGCAAATGATTTCCAATAGTTGTGGCGGTGCACCAGGGACAAGTGCCGACGTCGATACCCAGTACGTCTCCCGCTCGCCGCTGACCGTATTGGCTCGGGCTACCGAGCTACCGCTCGACCTCAACGCCGGCATCAATGACGGCCATTCAGGATCAGTGCCAATTTCTCACACACTACTGGCCTATAACGCAGTTGTCGTTGCCCGTGGTGAAACGCCCATTGCATCAACGACCATCGACGAACTGACAAAACGCCGCCGTGTTCCAGCGAACGAGTCGAGTGAGGTTGTCGACGAAACCTACGAACGCGAAATCCACTTCCGACGCCAGTCTGGCCCCACGCGCGTTACCATTTTCGAAGGCGGCCATGAAGCCCGCCCGCATGCCGCCTGTGAGTGGCTCGCGAAGCAGCAACGAAAAGTTGTTACGCCATGAATTCAGATTCCCCGTCGGCAGATTCCGATTTAGTTGCTCAGCGTTTTCCCATTGCCAGCCGCATGCTCGATGTGTGGTACGCTGTCGTGCCGCCAGCAATGGCCGCGTCCGTTCTTGTTATGGTCGTTCTCGACGAGTTGGGGCCGAATCGGGTGGCGACTTGGTGGTTGATGGAGCATCAGGCTGCGTTCTATGCATTTTTTGCACTCATACTTGCCCACAACCTGGGATTATTCTTCGCCATCATCCTCGTCTGGCGTTCTCCATTTTCCACGTTTGACCGCTGGAAAATTACGGGGCTGTTGCTGATTTTCCACGTACTCATCCAACCCCTGTGGCGATTCATTCTCGTGCCAGCCCAGGCAGATGAGTCCCGCCGCCCGCAAGCTCTCACGAAGTTCTACCGCTGGTCGTTGATTGGGATGGCGATTTGGACGTTGCTCGTCGTCGTTCTCGTGTTTCTTGATTCGCTGCAGGTGATATGAGAACACACGCCTCGCCCGCACTCACATGAAGTTTGTCGGCGTCGACCTCCACAAGCTGACTACCATAGCCGCCGTTCATGGATGTGGTGACGGACGGGCGGCTGTCTTACGCGCGGGCGTTCCTAAGCTCCGCTTGGGAACGAGGTGGCTTGGGCTACTCACTTGACGTTAATTCTCCGGCCAAGTTGCCCAGGTATTCTTCCAGGTTGGTGTAGCCGTCCTGGTTGCGGTCGAGGTTCCCGTCGGCGGGATTGGTGGGGTCGAGGCCGTGGGCGAGTTCCCAGTCGTTGGGCATGCCATCGCGGTCGGTATCCCAGTTCGCGGGGCGATGCACAACAGGGTAATCATCCCAGCCGCCGACATCGTCTTGTGAGTCGGGCAATCCCGGTATGCCGGTTTTACTCCCTTTGAACTGGCAGGTTCCCGTTTTGACTTCCTCAAGGACGCGGCGGTCATGTTCGTCTAAAGCCGGAACATTGCAGCCGACGTTGGGTAGAACATCTGCGAAGGCTGCGGCGGCGGTTTGTGTTTGAACGTGCGGATCAAAGAACGGTTCGGTACTGATGTAATCTTCCAGCGGCGTGTCGGGCCAGGGGTGAAATCCGGCGAGCGGGTCATTGGAATTCGTATGCCCCTGCACGACGTTGCCGGAAATGTAGTAACGCTGCGGTCCGTACAGGTGAACCCATTCCAGTTCCGGACGAATGGCGTGGAGCTTTCGGGTCGCCGGCCCGGGCAAGTAGTAATTGTTGACGAACTGTACACGCTCGGCGCCGCCGTCGGTCGTCCGGTCTTTCCAGTTGAAGACAACATTGTTGCGGATGTCGAGCCAGCCGGTGTGGCGTTTGTTGCGGTCGAGTCCACCCGCCATGCTCCAGTTGCGTCCCGCACAATGGGCGAGCAAGTTGTGATGAAAACTTCCCACCATCCCACCAATACTCGCCGCGTAACCATGCTCTGTCCCCTCAGGATACTTGCGGTGCCCGGCGGCATTGAGGGCTTCGGAAATGAGCGTTCGCTGCAGGGTGATGTTCTTCGCACCGCGGGAACTGAACGCTTCGTCAATTGTCCAACTGATGGAGCAGTGGTCGAAAATGCAGTTGTCGGAGTAGGCCATTCCCATGCCATCGAGTGTTTTCCCAGAAATGCTCCCCGGCCGTACGCGTACGTACCGAATGATGACATCCTGCGCGGCGTAGAGACCGAAGTTGTACTTCCGCAGGCAAATCCCATTGCCCGGTGCTGTTTGCCCGGCCACGGTGAGGAAAGGATTTCGCACAACCAGCGGCGTCTCCAGCGTAATGAGTCCCGAAACATCGAACACGACGGTACGTGGACCCTCTGCTTCGACGGCTGCTCGCAAGCTACCGGGACCGCTGTCGTCCAGGTTGGTGACGTGTATGACGCGTCCTCCTCGACCACCAACAGCAAACCGCCCATATCCTTCCGCTGTTGCGAATGCGAGTTGACTTCGATTCGGCTCTGAAGGGTCATCTGCTGCATGCAATTCGCCGCAGGATGCGAAGAGAATCAGCATGAGCCAGTGGCATTGAAGCAGTTTGTGCAGCGAGGAGTTCATCCCGGCACAGTAGATTGACTGCGTCCTCGTCGGCAAGTCTCGGAGGGCAGCGTGTGATACTGGGGCACATCTCTTCTCCCCACTCTGGGGGAGAAGATGGCCGATAGGCAATACTGTTCGGCTCAGGATTTGCGTGGTGGGTCGCGGGGTGAGGGGAGATTTAGGTGTTGGTGGAGTTCTTCCAGGGTGGCCCAGCCGCTGAAGTAGTGGCAGAGCATTTCCCAAGTCCGTTTGCTGGGCTTGCTGCCGGTCCACAGGCTAATCAGCAGGGATGCGATGACGGCGGCGTACACCTGCAGCGTCACGCCCGATTCGCAGTGACTCAGCAGGTGTCGGCAACCCAGCACGCATTTCAGCCAGCGGAAGAACAGTTCGATTTGCCAGCGATAACGGTACGCAACCGCAATGAGTTCCGCTGGCAAATCGCGGGCATTGGTCGCCAGAATCCAAACCTGGTCTGGTTCGGTGCCCCGGATTTCGACAATCCGCAATGGTTCCTCCAGTAGCCGGTTGTGCTTTTCCGTGCCCAGTCGCCGCACCAGCAAATCGCGAACGACACCCGCCTGAGAATCTGCGTCAGAGAGTGGCTGTTCTGCCTGGACTTCGAAGGTGGTGTTCTCCTGCACCCGGATGAGAAACCGCACGTTCTGTGCATCAAATTCGCGAAACATGGCGTTGTTCGCGTAGCCCCGATCGGCCACATAGAACCCGCCGGGCTGAACCATGTTCCGCAATTGTTCGCGTTCTGCACCGTTGCCATGCGTCACCGCCACTTCGAGCGGTGCCTGCTCGAACACGCCAAACGCCACGTGCATTTTGATGGCTCGATGTTCGGCATCTTGCCAGAGTGCCCAGGCCATGCGGGGCAACGCCTTGAGCAGGCTGCTATCGACTGCCGTTAGTCCCGCCAGTGCGGCCTGTTGGGCGGGAGGCATAGCTGAGGGTGATGTCCGGGCTTGAGCTGCCAGTTGTGCAATAATCGGTTCAAGCACCGCCGGATCAAACACGCGTGCCGCCTCACTGAGCGATCCCAGCGATGTCGGTTTGACGCCACACAGCTTCTGGACTTTTTCGAGCGTGGTGAACTTCTGCAGCCCACGCAAACTGGTGACCGTCGGATTAAAGAAATAGAGCAGCAACAGTGCGATATACTGATCGCAGAACAACTGTCGATTTCCTGCCTTGTCACGCGCCGTCGCCTGTCCACGCAGCCCTGCCAACAGGTCGTCAATCAGTTGGAAATACTTCAGTCCCTGCAATTTCGTGGTCTTCTCGACACCCTTCCGACTCTTCCGTCCCATCGCCTGCCTCCATGAGCTTGAAACCTCAGAAGCAGAAGGTATATCCCATCAATCACCTGGCGCAAAAAACGTGCCGAACAGTATTGGGCCGATAGGCCAGATGAGGGGGCGAACGTTGCCGACGCGTCAATGCTATGAAATCTGTCCCCCTCACCCCGGCCCTCTCCCCCACAATGAATTCCATGAGGCAATGCAACGTCCGTCGTGGGGGAGAGGGGGAGTTTGGAATTGACCACAATTTGGCAGATGCTCTCCGGTAACGAAATCGCCGCGTTGGGTTTTCGATTGCAGGTCGACGCACTACAACGTGGAGACATCCATTCTCACTGAAACAAATTCTCAGCAAAGGTTCGCCTCCATGCTGCCACGCAGTCTTGTCCGCATCGCACAACGCTTTCTGCCTGCCATTCTCCTGTTCACGCTCGTGTCCGCTGCGTCAGCGGCCGAGCGGCCCAACATCATTGTGATTATGGCCGACGACTTGGGATACGGGGACGTTTCGTGTTACGGCGCGGCAATGGTGCAGACGCCGAACATTGACAAACTGGCGGCGGAGGGTCTGAAGTTCACCAGCGGATACTGTTCCGCTTCCACCTGTACTCCCACGCGGTATTCGCTGCTGACTGGGACGTATGCATTTCGCCGCAAGGGGACGGGAATCGCACCGCCGAGTGCGCCGGCCATCATTCAGCCCGGAACGGAAACGCTGCCTGGAATTCTGCAACGTGCCGGGTACAAGACAGCGGTCATTGGTAAGTGGCACCTCGGACTCGGCGGCCCCGATGGACCGGACTGGAATGGTGAACTCAAACCCGGACCGCTCGAAATTGGGTTCGATACCTGTTACCTCCTGCCGACGACAAACGACCGCGTGCCGCAGGTGTACGTGCATGATCATCGCGTCCCGAATTTGGACCCGAATGATCCTTTATGGGTGGGAGACAAAAAGCCCTCTCCCGATCATCCTACCGGCCTGACGCACCGCGACTCGCTGAAAATGGACTGGTCACATGGACACAATTCGACCATTCACAACGGCATTTCCCGCATTGGTTTCTACACCGGCGGTCATGCGGCGCGGTTCCGTGACGAAGACCTGGGCGACACATGGGTGCGTGAGTCGCGTAAGTTTATTGCCGAGAACAAGGAGCAGCCTTTCTTCCTGTTCTTTGCGTCGCACGACATTCACGTGCCCCGTATGCCACACGAACGGTTCCAGGGAAAGACCAAACTCGGCTTCCGAGGTGATGCTATTGTCGAGCTCGACTGGTGTGTCGGCGAACTGATGAAGTCGTTGGAGGAACATGGGCTGACGAAAAACACGCTCGTCGTCTTCTGCTCCGACAACGGACCTGTGCTGGATGATGGTTACAAAGACGGCGCAGTGGAAAAGAACGGCAAACACCGCGCCGCCGGCCCTTACTCTGGTGGCAAGTACAGTGTCTACGAAGGTGGTACGCGGACACCGTTCATTACGCGTTGGCCAGGTCGGATTCAGCCGGGGGTGAGTGAAGAAGTCGTCTGCACCATCGACCTCGCTGCGAGCATGGCCGAGTTGACCGAGCAAACCATTGCAGAGGATGGCTGCCTCGACAGTCTGAACGTTCTGAGTGCGTTACTCGGTGAGTCAGGTGGCAAGGGCCGTGATCATCTTGTCCTGCAGGACAACGGCAGCAGTGGGACGTTTGGTCTCCGAGCGGGCGACTGGAAGTTGCTGCGGCATGAAAAGAAGTCAGCACGCAATGTGAAGGTGGAACAGGAACTCGCCAATACGCCGGTACCGGTTTATCAGCTCTTTAATCTGGTGGATGATCCTGCCGAGAAACGGAATGTCATCAAGGAGAATCCTGAGATCGCGAAGAAGTTCCAGGATCAACTGCAGTCGCTGATCGACGCTGGACGAAGCCGCTCTGGTCGGTGAACAGCTCGGGCTGTCGTACTACGGTCGCAGAAGGAGGAACCGCGAATAGAACGAATCAAGCGAATGAAGTGATGTTGCTCCCCTTTCTTATTCGCTTAATTCGCCAGATTCGCGGTTCTTCACCGAGTTACGAGTTTCTGAATTCCCTCGCACGGAATACAGGTTCTCATTCCTGTGAATTGCGGGACTCGTCGGAGCTTCGGTCTAAGATTGAGTGTCCATGTATTCGCATCGGCCTACTCTCATTCAGTTCAATTCGCCGAGGAATCTCCTCATGTCTGACTTCAAGGTGACACCGCTCGATAAGGACACCGACTTCGACAACCTGCCGTTCTGGGATGTCGTCATTATTGGAGCCGGGCCAGCCGGGCTGGCGGCCGGGTTGACCACCGCCCACCGTGGACTGACGACGCTCGTCATTGAGGCGAAAGGCGAACCGGGTGGGCAGCCGCAGTTTCTGTATGCTGAGAAGAAAATCATCGACATACCCGGCTTCCCTGACGGCATTACGGGTGAAGAACTTTCCGAACGGACGTTTCGTCAGGCCCGTGAAGCACTCGTTCAATTCCGGTTTCAGGAAGAACTGACGGATATCGAAGAAACCATCGAAACGGGAAAGGATGAGCCGCTCAAGCGTGTTGTGACGACGAAGGGGAGCTATCTGTGCCGGAAGGTGATTCTCGCGTGCGGACTGCTGCACTATCCCCGCAAGCTGCCAGTGCTGGATGCTCTGGAAGCGAAACAAGTCCATTACAAGGTTCCCCGGGTCAACGACTACGACGGGGAGAACGTAGTGGTCGTCGGTGGCGGTGACTCCGCCCTCGATGCGGCCGTCATGGCGTTGCAGCGTGGTGCACAGGTCCAGGTGTTTGTGCGCAAGGAGCATCCCGCCGGCAAGGCCAAGTCGGTGGAACGCATTCAGGAACTGGGTGGGGAAATTCTGGGGAAGACGGAAATCGAATCAGCGCAGCTCGTCGTCGGTAGAATCGTCCTGCAGACGAATTCGGGGCGGGAAATTGTGACTGATCATGTCATTGTGCAAATTGGTTTCCTGTCGGCAAAGGAAACGTTTCAGCGGCTGAATGTCGCACTGAGCGATGACGGCAGTATTTCGATTGATCCTTACTATGAAACCAGTCGAAAGGGGATTTTTGCGGTGGGCGACGTGCATGGCGACATCAAGCTCATTGTGGTGGCGTGGGCGGAAGGAATTCAGGCGGCCATTTATGCGTTCAAGGAAATCACCAGCCCGTACTGGTTGAATGAACGCCGCCTGCACGACCATAAGCTTGCACTGATTGGTGAGAAGGTGAGCCGTGCTGCTGCAGAAGTTCACAGACCGAACTGACAATTGAACTCGTTTCCGAGTCAAGCAAAATCGGAATCCCCTTCGACGACGTCGTATGTCGGTGGTTATACTCTGTTCAGAAAGAATCAAATTCTCTGGCCGGAAACATCATGGATACGATTGACCTGAAGGACCACGAGTGGAAAACCGTTGTCCGCAGAATAACCATCGACGATTTCGACGCGCTGGTTGAAATGCAGAAACTTTGCTTTCCCGGCATGCAGCCGTGGCAGCGGGATCAAATCGAAAGTCAAATTCAGACATTTCCTGACGGGCAAATTTGCGTGGAAATCGATGGCAAACTGGCCGCGTCTTCCAGCAGTCTCATCCTTGAATACGACGAAAACCTGGCCTGGCACGACTGGAAGAAAGTCGCCGATAACGGCTACATCAGGAACCACAACCGCAAAGGGGATACGCTTTACGGGATTGAAATCATGGTGCATCCCGAATTTCGCGGGATGAAACTGTCGCGTCGTCTCTATGACGCCCGCAAAGAATTGTGTCGCGAACGGAATCTGGCTCGGATTATCATCGCAGGACGCATTCCCGGTTACAGCGTTCACGCCGAGACGATGACCGCTCGGGAGTATGCCGACGATGTCCTCGACAAGACGTTGTACGACCCGGTCCTCACGGCACAACTCGCAAACGGATTCGCCCTACAGGGACTCATCCCGGATTATTTCCCCAGCGACACGGCCAGCTGCGGTTATGCGTCGTTCCTGGAGTGGCGGAACCTTGATTATCGTAAGGGGGCGAAGCGACGTTACGGGCACACGACCGAACCAATCAGGCTGGCGGTCGTGCAATACCTCTTGCGGACCATTGAAGACTTCGACGACTTTGCCCGGCAGAGTGAGTTTTTCATCGACACCGCCAGTGAGTACAAAAGCGATTTTGTGCTCTTCCCCGAACTGCATACTACGCAGTTGCTCTCGTTCCTTCCCGATCTTCGCCCCGGCGAAGCGGCCCGCCGACTGGCGGAATTCACGGCGCAGTACCTCGATTTGTACACCGAACTCGCCGTGAAATATGACGTCAACGTCATTGGCGGCTCGCAGTTCGTTCTCGAAGATGGGTACTTGTACAACGTTTCGTACCTCTTCCGACGCGATGGCACGCTCGAACGGCAGGAGAAAATCCACATTACGCCGAGCGAGCGAAAATGGTGGGGCGTGACGCCCGGGCGCCGTGTGAATGTCTTCGACACCGACTGCGGCATTGTTTCCATTCTCATTTGCTACGACATCGAATTCCCAGAACTTGTCCGGATTGCCGCCCAGAAAGGGGCGGGCATCATTTTCGTTCCGTTCAATACCGACACCCGTGCGGGATACTTACGGGTGCGACACTGTGCACTGGCCCGTTGCGTCGAGAACCACGTTTATGTGGCCGTCGCAGGCTGCACGGGCAACCTGCCATTCGTCGAGAACAGCGACATCCATTACGCCCAGTCGGCCATTTTCACCCCTGCTGATGCAGAGTTCGCCCGTGACGCCATTGCTGCCGAGTGCAATGCGAACATCGAAACGATGATTATCCACGACGTCGACATCGAACAACTTCGCCGTCACAAGGAGGGGGGCAGCGTCCAAAACTGGAACGACCGCCGTCGCGATCTCTACAAGGTCGTCTATCTGGAAGATGGCGAGACACACGAGGTGTAGCCACTGAATCGCCTCGGATCTCGCAACACGGGCTGACATCAACCAGCATTGATGCTACGCTTTTCGTGACGAATGTTGTGTCACGAGACTGAGTAGCCATGTTTCAATTGACGTCAAATCTGTCGCAAAGCCGACGTGAGTTTTTGCAGCTGGGACTTTCCGCAGCGGCGGGACTGTCTCTTGCGCAATTGTTACGGATTGAAGCTGCGGCTGGGGTTGGTTCTTCGCACAAGGCATTGGTGAACATTCATCTGGACGGGGGGCCGTCGCAATACGAGACGATTGATCCCAAGCCGTTTGCTCCGTTCGAAATTCGTGGTCCCTATTTGCCCATCAGCACGTCGCTGCCGGGCCTTCAGGTGAGCGAACTGATGCCACGCGTCGCACAGTTGGCGGAGCACTTCGTGTTTGTGCGGACGCTTGTCAATTCCGCTGGTCGGCACGACGCGTTTCAGTGCCAGTCGGGATTTCGGGAACAGGATTTGAAATCGCTGGGTGGCCGTCCGGCAGTGGGTTCCGTCGTATCGAAGCTCTTGGGGCATCCCGAAGACCCCGCGCCGCCATTTGTCGACCTTATGCAGGGGCGTCCGCTCGTGCGGAACAGTGCGCGTCCGGGATTTCTGGGGCCCGCTTACCGCCCATTCCGACCAGACATTGGCAACATGTTTGAGCGCGAACTGGAAGCAGGGATGAAGGGGGAACTCGCACGCTTGGGGGACGAGCATGCCCTCAGTTTGACGCTTGATGATCGACTGACCATTGACCGGTTGAACACGCGTCGGCAACTTCAGGCAAAGCTGGACCGTGTCCGACATGACCTCGACACCAGCGGCATGATGGATGCCATGGATCAGTTTGATCGTCAGGCGGTTGGAATTCTGACGTCGGGACAACTGGCGGCCGCACTCGACTTGTCTCTGGAAGATCCCAGAACTTTGGCGAAGTATACGGCTCCGGTCACAGGACTTGGAGATCAGTCCACGACGTCGGAAGGCAACAACGCTCCTCAGAAGTTGCTACTGGCCCGCCGACTCATTGAGGCCGGGGTACGCGTGGTGAGCGTTTCCATTAGCGACTTTGACACGCACTCGAACAACTTCCCTCGGATGCAGCATTTAATGCCCATTGTAGACCACGGGCTGGCTGCGTTTGTTTCCGACCTGCAGGAACGCGGATTGTGGAATGACGTTTCAATTGTCGTCTGGGGTGAGTTCGGACGGACGCCGAAAGTGAATACCAATGGCGGACGAGATCACTGGCCGCGCGTGGGACCGTGCCTTCTCGCTGGCGGCGGATTTCGGACGGGGCAAATCATTGGAGAGACCGACCGACTCGGGGCCGAACCGGTTACGCGTCCGGTGACCTACAAAGACATTTTCCGCACGCTTTACCGCAATTTGGGAGTCGACGCCCGTCAGGTGACCGTGCCCGATCCCCAAGGCCGTCCGCAGTACCTGCTGGACGAAGGGGAAATCCCGCGTGAGTTAGCTTAGGGGAATTTCAGAACATCGCTGCCTCTGATCTATGCCCTGAGAAAACACAGACAGGAATGTCTGTGCCACCAAGGCTTTAGACGGCAAGTTGAAAATTAAGCCGCAGCGCCCTGTGCTTCCGCCAGCGGGTAGTCGTAGAGGTCGAAGATCCACTTCAGGCGTGAGGTAATGATTTCACGCAAGTCGTCGTCGATGTTGTATGCGTTCTTCTTGTAGCCGGAGAATCCGGCGACTGCTTCGCGCACGCGGGGTTCGGTATCTTCCCATCCCGGCAGGCCAAGTGACTGGTGCATTTTGCGAAGCATTTCGACCGGACGTGACTCCAGGTCTTCGAATTTGAGTTCGAACAGGTTGCCCTCTGGAATGAGGTGCTTAGTTGCTTCGTACTTGCGGTAGCAGGCTTCGGAGAACTGAAATACCTCTTCCCACTGCACTTCGGGCAGCAATTCACCTAACGTATTGTCGGTGAACATGGCCTTCCGCAAATTGATTGTGGAAGGGAAGACTGCCAGTGGGTTGCGGACGATATAAACAAATTTTGCGTTCGGGAAGAGTTTCAGCAAAGTTGGAATACGATAAGTGTGCGCTGGCGATTTCATAACAACGGGGCCGTTGTGCAGCAAAGACATTTTTCGCACCAGAGTCAGTAGCGCTCCTTCCCAGCGTTGCTGCTCCTCAGGATGCATGTCCTGAGGGTCGAAGTACCGTCGGTAAACTTCGGGGCGACCGTGAAATGCCATCATGATGTACGGGGACAGCAAGGTAGAGACCGCAAGTGCAATTTCGTCTTCCTGCGGCGTACTCCATGATACCTTCACACGGTCCATGGGGCGGGTCTTCGGGAGCAGGAATTCCGTCAAGGGGCCAATGACTTTCTCGGTCAGCAGAAAATGTCCTGGAAACAGGCACTGATACAAGTTCATGTACGTCGTGCGAGGATTCAACGTGACCAGATTGTGCAGCATGGTCGTCCCGCTGCGCCAGTGGCCGAGCAGGAAAATTGGCGGGTGGTCGACCTGGGCGTTGTTGATGCGTTGCCCCCAGACCAGCGACTCAAGGGCATTCAACAAGGAATTCGATCCGCTGACGAGGACCGAACTCAGGATTCTGTCCAAGTTGTTCAATGAAAGACTTGGGCGCAGCGACAGCAGTTTTGCCAGGCCCGACACTGTGAGCCCTTGCCACAAGCAGACGCGACTCCGTGGCCATTTCTTTCCCGAGGGATCGATGGGCTGCATCGACTGCACGGGAAACGGTGGCAATTTGCGATCAGATTGTTGAGTCAATGTCGGTGACATGGAAGGCGTTGCCGGGCGGGGCTATCACGTTTCAGTAGTTCTCTTTGGTCAAAGCCGAGGGAGAGGCAAATCGGGGCTGGTTGAAATCGTCACTTACAAGTAATGCCGGTGCAGACACTCTCTTATTTCGGCTGGACAACGTGTGCATGGAGAAGGAACTCGACCATGCGGGCAGTTTCGGCACGACTTTGACACGCAAATCGCATGCTGCAGAGAGCGGAGCGATTTTAACGTCAACACAACAAAGGGCCAAACGGCAGTTTCAGCCGGAAGCGAGCGTGGCAAGGTGTGGTGCTCGTCTTGAACCGGTCATTTTTGCCACAGTCGGCGTCTGTACGTGATGATGCGTGATTTACCTGTTTGGCGGGTGGCATTGCCTGAGAATTCGGCACCGATTTCGTTGCACGAAAGCCATCAACCTGTCCGTCCCGGGAGAACTTGCCAAGTTTTCGGGTGACATCTGGGAGAACGACGGAATTTGACAAGGCGGGTCAGGCAGAATCCAACTCAGCCTGAAATTCTTCCCGCATCGCCGGGAATTGTTCGTCTCCGCAATCCTTTCCGAGGCAACGGCGGGAGTGTTCGTTCTAGGTTTGGCCAAGCCCCACAAATGTGTTGGTGGCTCATGAATTTGGGCCGAGTTCCGGTCATCCCCTACGCCGATCCCCTAGCCAAGCCACAGGAACAGTGACATGAGGCGCCTTGTCGAACAACTTCAGGAATTCTCCATCCCGCTCATTGCCGGCGTTGTCGCCGCGATTGCCTTCGCAAACTTTGATCCCGAGGGATATCACTACCTGGTGCATACACCGCTGACCGAAATGCTGTCGTCAGCCGAACACGCAGAAGTAGCGGCGGTCGAGGCGGACCATGAGGAAGCACTTGAAGGGAGCCACGCCAGTACAACGGGTGCCCATGAAGCCAACGGATTCTCTCACTATCTGACGCTGCATTTCCTGGCGAACGACTTGCTGATGGTGCTATTCTTTGGGATTGCTGCCAAGGAAATTACCGAAGCGTGTCTCCCCGGCGGAAAATTGACTCCGCTGTCGAAAGCGGTGAATCCGTTGTTTGCGACGGCGGGTGGCGTGCTCGGTCCGATTGCCGTCTATCTGACGCTCAATACATTCACGGGAAGTGCCGAGTGGTCGCGTGGATGGGGGATTCCCACGGCGACGGATATTGCCCTCGCGTGGCTTGTTGCTCGCATGTTGTTTGGAAAAACGCATCCTGCTGTCAGTTTCCTGTTGCTGCTGGCAGTGGCTGATGACGCCATTGGCTTGGGGATCATTGCCATTGGTTACCCCGACCCCAACCATCCCACCGAATGGGCTCAGGTGTTGTGGCTTGTTCCCGGAATGCTGGCCGCATACGGATTCCGAATTTGGGGAGTGCGGAGTTGGATCCCTTACATTGTCGTGGGCGGTGCATTCTGCTGGTGGGGACTTTTCTGTGCCGGATTGCATCCCGCGCTGGCTTTCGTGTTTGTTGTCCCGTTTCTTCCCGGCCCCAAGCATGATGCCGGTCTGTTCGTGGAAGTGGTCGATGAAGACGAGTCGGGCGATGTGCATTACGTCGGGCACACGCCGCTGGAATCGTTCGAGCATTCGGTCAAAGGCGTCGTCGACTGGGGACTCTTCCTGTTTGCGTTTGCCAATGCGGGGGTGATGTTTTCGGCTGTCACTGGTCTGACCTGGATTGTGCTGGCCTCGATGCTGGTGGGAAAATCGGTCGGCATTACGAGTTGCAGCCTGCTCGCACGCAAACTTGGATTCCCGCTGCCCGCTGGGATGAATATCAAAGACTTGATGGTGGCCAGCGTCGTCGCGGCGCTCGGATTGACTGTGGCACTCTTTGTTTCGACCCAGGCATTCGCCGGGGAACTTCAAGGTGCCGCGAAAATGGGTTCTTTACTCTCAATTTGTGCCGCCGGACTGGCCTGGGCGTTGCGAGCCGCTCTCATGAAACCTGCGTCTGCTGCATCGACAACAGTTACAGGAACAATTTCACTCGACGAGATCGGCCAACTCATCAACTCCGAAGTCGAACCCGCCGCCTGCCACGCGGAACCACAGCATACGGAGTTTGATCGTTTTCGAACTCTGGTTGATGTGGAAGGATAGTGATGTCCGTCGTTCATGACCCCTCCGTCCTAATTGACGCGGACTTCACCCACCCTTGTATCTTGAAAAAACAAGAACAAGTTCAAACTACTGTGCCATCTAGCTGACACTGGGGTGGGTATAAGACAAGTCGCATTCCTGATGCCCCGTAGGGGCATCAGGAATGCGAGCGAGCGGTAGATCGTCCCACCCTCGGTCTTCGAGACCGATTCGTAGCCTGATCGTCGCTCTCTTTCGTGCTTCAACCCGTACAGTCGCAGGAGCGGTGTCGCCACACCAGCTCGCATTAGCAAGGAAGGGTCTTTGCATGGACCAACATAACAGAATTTGCGTCGGAATCGATGTCGCCAAGCACAAACTGGACGTCGCCTGGTCGAATTCCTCACATGTGCAGGAAATTCCCTACACGAAAGCAGGCTTGAGATTACTCATCTCTTCTCTAAAGAAATCCGAGGTCGCGCTCATCTGTTGTGAAGCGACCGGAGGACTCGAAAGGACTCTCGTTCAGGTGCTTCACGAGCAGGGATTCGTTGTCGCCGTGGTGAATCCCCGACAGATTCGGGACTTCGCTCGTGCGATGAATCAGCTCGCCAAGACTGACGAAATCGACGCCGGCATCATCGCGCAGTTTGGGTGGCTGATAAACCCTCGTCCCACCAAACCACTCACAGAATCACAGCAGAAACTGCGAGATTTGACGTCGCGTCGGCGGCAGATCACGAAGCTGATCACCCAGGAAAAGAACCGACTCGCCGCCACCGCCGACAAGGAAATTTGTCGCATGATCAAGCGATCCATCCGGTTCCACGAACAACAACTCGACACGCTGAAAGAGAAACAGCGCGAACTCATCGACGCTGATGAGTCGTCTCAGACCAATGCTCGAATCATCGAATCTGTCCCCGGCCTGGGACCGGCCACGGTGGCCACGCTCGTCTCCGAGCTTCCTGAACTCGGCCAATTGAATCGACAACAAATCGCCCGGCTCGTGGGTGTCGCCCCGACCAACCGCGACAGCGGAACCCTCCGCGGCAAACGCACCACCGGTGGCGGACGCGTCGAAATCCGCAACGCCCTGTACATGCCCACCGTCGTGGCCGTGAGGCACAACCCGCGAATTAAGGCGTTCTACCAGCGACTGGTGGCCCACGGCAAACCCAAAATGGTCGCCCTCATCGCCGCCATGAGAAAACTCCTGACCATCCTCAACGTCATGATCCGAGAAGGAAAAACATGGAACCAAACACCTATCGCAGCTTGATTTTTAAGACAGTCGCTACGACTGATTCAGGTTAGCAGCCTCCGATGGTCGACGAGGCACAGAACTCACATCACTGTTCGGCAGTTGTTTCCGCCTCTCGAATGACTTTCTCGATGGCCGTCACTGTCTCCAGTGACGGCCTGAAGTTTCCCGGCCGATGGCCTTGAGCAATCATGAGTGGAGTCCAACCGCGTGAGCAGTTGGTGTTCCAGACATTGATGTCCGCTCCATTTTCAGCAAGCACCTGCACCAGTTTTGACCAGCTCTTGAAGGCGGCACCATGCATGGCTGTTTTCCCAGACTTGTCGACAGCATTGATGTCGGCACCCTGTTTGATGAGGAACAGAATGGTCGCGATGGCGTCTTCCTCGGTGCCAGCCGATTCGTCTCCATCACTGAGGACACCAACTCCGGAGGCGGCGAGTAGTGGAGTGCAGTCGTCTGCATTAGGCAGCAGCGGATTTGCCCCCAGTTCAACGAGTAATTGGATGAGGGGCAGGTCGCCCGTTTCTGCCGCGAGCAGTAGCGGCGTTGCGTGTGTCTTGCTCAGCCGGTCGCTTCCGCTTTGATGTTTGCCGTGGCGGGCATTCACGTCGGCGCCGTGCGCGACGAGTTGGCGGACGAGTTCGAGACTACTGATCTTGCCCGAGCCAATGGGGGGCGGATCACCATCACCCCGGATTGGTTTACGCACCCACGTCATGGCGTGCAGAGCCGTGTATCCAACCTTGCTGGCGTTCGGATCGGCGCCAGCGTTCAGCAGTTCCAAAGCGAGTTCAAAATGTCCGTTCTCGACCGCAAGGTGCAGTGCCGTCGTGCCGTTGGCCGGTCCATTACGCGCGGCCCGCTCGACGTTCATGGTGTCGTTGATGTCGATTCCTTTTGCCAGGAACAATTTGACGACATCAGCATGCCCTTGCCGAATGGCGAAGAAAAACGGCGTGAACCCAGAGGGTAGGGGAATTTTGTAGTCCGCTCCCGCGTCTATTAGCGTGGCCACAACGTCAGCATTTCCCTCTGCCGCGGCCCACATGATGGCAGTTTGATTCCGACGCTCTTTTGCGTTGACGTCGGCACCATGACTGATGAGCGCTGAAACAGCCCCCACTTTTCCCGTCCGAGCGGCAGTCATGAGCGCCGTTTCACCTCCCGGTAGTTCCGTGTCGGCATGGGCACCTGCATCGAGAAGCAATTTGACAACGGCTTCACTGCCGTTTTGAGCGGCAATGGACAGCGGCGCAACTCCGTAGCGATTCTTCGCCTGTGCATCGGCTTTCCGATCGATAAGCGCTTTGACCAGTTGTGCCTCGTCGTGAAAGACAGCCCAGTGCAGAGCCGTCATTCCATCGGGCTGCGGTGCATTCACGTCGACTTTGCCGCTGAGAAGTATCTCCGCCGTCTCTAAGTCACCCTGCTTAATTGCGTCAGCCAGGGGGGCTGTCGAATCTCCCAGCGCGACGGTGCCCAGCAGGAGAAGACTGGCCATCAGTGACAACAAAAACTTGCCGGGCGTTGCGAGCATTTTGGAATTGGGTTTCGGGTGAATTGCCGAGTTCAATCAAACATTGAGAGGTTCAAACAATTGGTCCATTGGTCCCTGGCTGTCGCCGAAGGAATTGATTTCCACCCCGACCTTGTTCAGCAATGCTAAATGGAGATTTGCCAGCGGTGTTGGCTGCTCGAACTGAATGTGGCGATTGCCGCGCATATTTCCGGCCGCGCCACCGGCGACAAGAATTGGCAGATTCTTGTGGTCGTGAACGTTGGGATTCCCCATTCCACTGCCGTACAGGTACAGGCAATGGTCGAGCAGCGTGCCATCGGCCTCGGGCGTTGCCTTCAGCTTCTCCAGGAACTCAGCAAACAGTGAAACGTGGAACTGATTAATCTTCGCCACCTTGGCGATTTTCTCCGGGTCGTTCCCATGGTGTGTGAGCGGGTGGTGCGGCTCCGACACACCGATTTCGGTGTACGTTCGGTTGCTCGTCTCGCGGGCGAGTTGGAAGGTAATCACGCGGGTGATATCCCCCTGTAAAGCGAGGACCTGCAGATCAAACATGAGTCGGGCATGCTCACCGTATGAGTCGGGAACGCCTTCTGGGCGATCGACATCAGGGAGATAGTTGTCTTTGGACGCAGTTTCCGCATGCTGAATCCGTCGTTCGACCTCGCGAATCGACGTCAGGTACTGATCGATGGTATTCCGGTCGTCTGCCCCGAGACTGGACTTGAGTCGCGTGATTTCTCCAGTCAATGAATCGAGCAGACTGGCGCGACGTTTCAAAGCTTCGCGACGTTCTGCGACGGTACCACCCTCGCCAAACAGCGTCTCGAAAACAATACGAGGATGCGCCTCAGCAGGCAGTGGTGTCGTGGGAGACGACCAGGACAAATTGTTCTGGTAAACGCAGGCATAGCCGTTGTCGCATTGGCCGACCACGGACAGCAAATCCATGGACATTTCGAGTGACCGCAGCGGTGTTTCGCGGCCGAGATGCTGGGCGGCAATTTGATCGACGGTAGTGCCCAGGAAGTAGTCGGTGCTCTCTGTTCGCTTGGCCTTGGCTGCGCTCAGGAAGGCCGCGTTTGAAGTCGCATGCGTCCCCGGATAGGCATTCTGCAGTTCCAGGTTCGTAATGGCCGTGACCTGGTTTTTGACTGAAGCCAGAGCATTCAGCGTCGGTGAAAGTTCGTCCAAATTGTCGGCATTCGGAGGAGTCCAACGGGAAATGTCGGCCCCCATGGGCATGTAGACAAACCCGAGGCGTCGCAGTTGCCGTGCATCCGCAGCTGTCTCAGCGGCAGGCGTCAACGACGGAATCATGGCATCGAGAAGTGGAAGTGCGAGGGCGGTTCCCACTCCCTTCAACAGCGTGCGACGAGGCAGCCTCTTTTTCTTAATGATCATTCGGACATTCTCATTTGAAATGGACGACTCTTCACAATACCAGAAATCAATCTGGAGAAACGATAGTCGTTTTCGGCAGCTTCCCTGACAATTTGGCGAACTGCCGGGGCATCATGATGCGTCAGTTCACGTCCGAGGGCGTAGGTAAGCAACTTCTCAGTAAGCGTGCCGACAAAGATTTCTGGTCGTTCCACAAGGGCCTGTTCTAGTCCGGCAACTCCATCGAACCGGGTTCCGTCCGGCAGCATGCCAGTGGAATCGACGGAAACTCCCTCTTCCAGTTCGCGCCAGCGGCCCACGGCATCGAAATTCTCCAGAGAGAATCCCAGAGGATCGATGATATCGTGGCAGCTCGCGCAGTTGGGATCAGCCCGATGCTGCGCCAGTCGCTCACGGACTGGCAGCCGGGCGGAGACGTTATTCTCTTTGAGTTGCGGCACATTGTCTGGCGGCGGGGAAGGGGGTGTCCCCAACAAATTCTCCAGAATCCATTTTCCACGAATTACCGGAGAAGTTCGGGTGGCGTAGGACGTCACAGTCAGCACGCTGCCGTGTCGTAGCAACCCGCCGCGTTGGCTGTTCGCTCCCAATTCGACTCGACGAAACTGCGCGCCGTAGACATGCGGAATGCCATAGTGCTTCGCGAGTCGCTCATTGAGATAGGTGTAGTCGGTACTCAACAAGTCGAGCACGCTCCGGTCTTCGCGAAGAATGCTGGCGACGAACAGTTCCGTCTCCTGCCGGAAAGCTTGCCGCAAATTGTCATCGAAGTCGGGATACCCTCGCCCGTCTGGTGTAATCGAATCGAGGTTCCTCAAGTACAGCCATTGTCCCGCGAAATTCGTAACGAGCGATTGCGAACGTTCATTCTTGAGCATTCGCTCGACTTGTTCCTGCAGTACGACAGGATCACTGAGCTTCCCCGGTTCTGCCCATTTCAGTAATTCGTCATCGGGAATGCTGCTCCAGAGGAAGAAGGATAAGCGGGACGCCAGGTCAAACTGGTCGACGGCATAGGCAGTTCCGGGAGCAATATCAGCGGGATCATTCTCAACCCGAAACAAAAACTCTGGATGAACCAGGATGGAACTCAGCGCCATTTCGATGCCGTCATCGAAGTCGCCTCCCTGTTGCCGCATCTCCTGATAGAGCGCCATTGGTCGCTGTAGATCAGCCGCCGTCACCGGTCGACGGCACGCGCGCCGCATGAGATTCCTGACAATTTGCCGCGCACATTCCGCCTCCTCTTCGGGAGCATTCGGGGTGCGAATGAAAATCTGGCGTCGGCTCGGCGTCTCGCTTGATCCCTGAGGATCGAATGGTCCACTGATGGTCACCTGATAGACCGCTGGCCCCAGTCGCGGATGGCGGTACATATTGAAATGCACATTCAACGGCTGCCGCTTGGATTCCAACAAAGACGAGGGCATTTTGAGAAACGCAACTCCAATGTCGTGCGGGCCGGCACTCGCATGGAAACGCGCTTTCAGATGTCGATCGACATTTTCGTGCGTGGGCTTGCTCCATTCGTCGTCTGGATTCGGTTTGCCTTGTGGCGGCGCGACCGTGAACGATTTCACTTGTTCCGTATCGAGCAGCAGCTCCATTTCGTGCTTCGTGGAAAGTCCTTCAACGTGCTCGTTTCGATCGCGTGTCAGGCGCACACGAACTTCGTACTCACCGTCCTCCGGGAATGTATGCGAAATGAGTACGCCGCCCCGCGTTCCAAGTGGTAGGCCAGCAACTCTCTCTTCCTGAGTCACATCCGGTCGGACGCGTACGGTTCGTTGATCTGGCAGTGCTGATGCACGCCCGACGGCCAGTCGTGCAATCTTCTGAGCTGCGGAGAGATATCGGCTCACCAACGTCGGAGAAAGTTCCCCGACCGTAATGTTGTCGAATCCGTGACTTGCCTCGTCTGCGGGCAGTAGCTCGGTGGCATCGATTTCGAGTGCCAGCAAATCACGAATGGCATTCTGGTACTCGAATCGTGTCAGGCGACGAAACGTTGCCGTGCGTCCTGGTTGAAGATTATTTGCGGCATGATCATCGAGCACATGAACCAATGTACTTAAAGCCGTCGCCAATTCTTCCTTAGCGGGCTGTGGAGCGTCGCGCGGTGGCATTTGGCCGGAATTGATTTTCTTGACGACTTTCTCCCAAGCCGCGAGATTCTCAGTCACAGCATGCTCGCTGAGCTTTTCCAAATCCAGTTTCGCCGCTGGATTGTCTCCACCATGACAGTCACTGCAGAAAGACGTCACCAAACGACGGAACTCTGGCGGAAGCGACTTAGCGTCATCTGCGAGCAGGTGTGAGCCTAATAGGCAATTGACCTGAAAGCAGAAGGCCAGCAGCACTGCCAATGTGCTCGGCGTCGTCAATTTCAACCTGCTTCGCTTTTGATGCATCGGGTGACGTGTGAGGAAGTGTGCACTGAATGCCGAGTTGGTTTCGCCCAAACTGCAGTATAACAGTCTCGCGGGCCTCAAGAGAAAGGTCAAAGCTCGCCACTCCCGTTGCCCATGGGAGTTCCACGTGCGGCGACTCTGAGATTGGTGTATTATCCCGGGGTATACCTTCAGGAGAAACATGACCCATGTCCGGCCTCAATCCTTTTCGTGAATTTGAATTGAACATGACCCGGCGGCAGCTCTTTGGGCGGTCGGCGTTGGGATTGGGGACCGCCGCCATGGCTGGTCTGCTTTCGCCCGAACTGAGTGCGGAACAGGCCGCACATCCTGATGGACTGCATCACACCGCGAAGGCGAAGACGGTCATTTATCTCTTCATGAGCGGTGGTCCGAGTCATCATGACACGTGGGACTACAAACCGAAAATGCAAGAGATGTTCGGCCAGGACCTTCCCGCCGAAGTGCGTGATGGCCAGCGCATTACCGGGATGACCGCAGGTCAGAAAACGCTGCCGGTTTGTCCCAGTAAATACCGTTTTGACTTTCATGAAAACAACGACCGTGGCGTATGGGTAAGCGAACTGCTGCCGCACACCGCGAGCGTCGTCAAGGACTTGTGCGTGGTTCACAGCACCTTCACGGAAGCGATCAACCACGATCCCGCAATTACCTACATCCAAACCGGCAGTCAGATTCCTGGGCGACCGAGCCTGGGAGCATGGCTCAGTTACGGGCTCGGGAGCATGAATGAAAACCTGCCGGGATATATCGTCATGCACGCGAAAACGAGCTTCGCCGAGCAAAGTCTCTTCAGCCGCCTGTGGGGTACCGGCTTTCTGCCGTCGGACCATCAGGGCATTCTGCTGCGGAGCGAAGGCGATCCTGTGCTCTACTTGAGCAACCCCAGTGGAGTCGACCGTGCGACGCGCCGCAAACAACTCGATGCACTGGCTGCACTCAACGAACAGCAGTTCGAGCAGTTTGGTCACCCCGAAGTGTTGGCCCGTACCAAACAGCATGAAATGGCCTTCCGCATGCAAATGTCCGTACCGGAACTCATGGACCTCTCTAAGGAAAGTGACGAGACCTTTGCTCTTTACGGAGACGATGCGCGCACTCCCGGTACATTTGCCGCCTGCTGTCTGAACGCTCGACGACTTGCGGAACGGGGAGTGCGCAACATTCAGATTTTCCATCGCGGCTGGGATGCACATGGAAATCTGCCGAAAGAACATGAGTCGCAATGTCGCGACATCGATCAGGGATGTGCCGGACTCATTAAGGACCTCAAGAAACGTGGCATGCTGGATGAAACACTCGTCGTCTGGGGCGGTGAGTTTGGGCGAACAGCATACTGCCAGGGAGGTCTGACAAAGGAAAACTACGGGCGTGATCATCATCCCCGCTGTTTCACCACGTGGCTGGCCGGCGGTGGAATCAAGGGGGGCATCACTTACGGTCAAACCGACGACTACGGCTACAACATCGCAGATGCGGATGGTAATCCTTTGCGACCACAACCGGACAAAGCGACCTGGACACCCGGTACCATGCACATTCACGACTTGAATGCGACGATTTTGCATTTGCTCGGGATCGACCACAAACGCCTCACCTACCGCTATCAGGGCCGCGACTTCCGACTGACCGACGTCCATGGCCACGTCATTCATGACATTATTGGTTGATGGTCGATTTCTTGCTGCCCGTGAAATCCGATGGTCCTACGCGGGTGTGATCGTTCATTGAATTACGCAATAATGAACTCACTCCCTTCGGTCATTTCCGATTTATTGTCTCGAAACTGCATCGGCCTGGGGTTTTCGCATTCAATAGCCGGTGGTGGCTTAGGGATTGCGTCGCCAACTGTAGACCGGTAGTCTATTGTTTGGTTCATCGCTCAACGGGCGTGATTGGTTCCCTCTCACTCTTCAAGGATTCGGTTGCATGTTCGCCACAAGTCGCCACTGGTCTGCTGGTTTTTGTCTGATGTGTCTGTCGCTAGCCAGTCTACTGGCATGTGGTGCTGTGAGTCTCGCTCAGGAAGAACCTGCGAAACCGGATGCCCCGGCCGCTGCGGCTGAGCCACCTGCTCCGACACTGGGAATTGGCGACGACGCTCCGCCCATTGCCATTGATAGCTGGCTGCACGGTGAACCCCTCGATGGATTGAAGGCGGGTGAAATCTATGTTGTTGAGTTTTGGGCGACGTGGTGTGGTCCCTGTTTGGCCAATATGCCTCACCTGGCCGAGTTGCAGACGGAGTACGGCGAGAAGGTCCACATGATTGGGGTGACTCGTGAGGAGACCGAAGTCGTCGAGAAATTCCTGGAGAAGAAGCAATCGGGCGAGAAGCTCTGGAAAGATGTCATTTCCTACCGCCTGGCTCGCGACTTGGATGATCAAACCAGTACCGCCTACATGCGCGCTGCCCAGCAGTCGGGCATTCCCACTGCTTTCATTGTCGGGCGCGACGGAAAAGTGCAGTGGATTGGTCATCCTGCCCGCATGGAAGAGCCGCTGGCAAAAATCGTCGAAGGGAACTGGGACCTCGAACTGGCGAGAGCGGAATTAGTGAAGCAGCAGCAAATGAAGGCAGCGTCCCGTCAATTCAGCTTACTGATGCGGGCTCAGGACTGGGACGGCGCACTCGCGGTCCTCGATGAATTGGAAACGCTGTTCGGCGAGGATCAGGCTGATTCAATTAAGAATGCGAGACTCAATGTACTGGACAATGCCGGACGCTCCGAGGAAGCCGGAAAACTTCGCGCTGAAATGATTACGGCAGCCTGGGACAATCCGCAACAACTCAACGCCATTGCCTGGAGGATTGTCGCCGGTCGCGGCGAAAAAGATTTGGACTCCGCCATGAAGGCGGCGCAGCGCGCAGTCGAACTGACGGAATCCAAGGAGGGTGCCACCCTCGACACGCTGGCCCGCGTTTACTTTTTGAAGCAAGATCTCGATACGGCCCTCGAACTTCAAGCGAAAGCGTTCGAGTTGGAACCGGAGAATCGCACCATTAAGGCTTCATTCGAGATGTACAAGCGCGCCATCGAAGCTGCGAAGGCAGTAGAGGGAAAAGAGGCAACTGTCGAAAAGGAATAACGGGTTGTGAGGGCCACGCGTTTCGCAAGTGACATTCCACTTTAGACCGTGTCGTCGTAGTGGATTTGCAGGTAGTCGGCGATTTCCTTCGCCGTCTGCCGCGCTTCGTCCTCGTCCGCCTCTGGCAGGGATTCGATCATGTCGATTCGCCCCCCTGCGGCCGCGAGCACTATGTCGCAGTAGTATCGAGTGGTCGTTCGGTAGCTGTTGCTGTTCCCGACTTTTGACCGTGACGTTTCCGTTCGTCGCCGAATTCTGACTTGCCGATATTCGTCGGCCACCATTCGTTTTTGAAACTGCCACACGACGAAGTCGCTCGTACTGACGATTTCATTGTTGTCGCGACTAAATCGAAGACGCTTGGTGTGAAATCCAAACAGGAGCCCGGGAATGCCGGACATTGCTGACACAATGAGCACGCTGACTGCGGCATGGGTTATCGCTGAGAGACCTTGAGTTTCGAACTTCTTAGCGGTGTCGATGGCAATGAGCACCAGGCAGACCACTCCAAACAGGAGAAACACCGAGCCCACCAGAACGGCGCCGACGGTCGGGGGATGCACGACATGCAGTTCGCCGTTCTCCATTGATGTTCTAAGCCGCATTCCCAACTGCCTTAGGCCGGAGTCCTGAAAGGTAAACCGCATGAACGTATCGAAGTCATTGATGGCCTCAACCTTCGAATCCCTTCGTGGCGTGAATGTAGCGTCAAGCAGTTGGACGTTCTAGCGAGTGTTGGACGCAGCGACATGCTGTGCAGCGGAGTCTCGCATCCGATATTCGTTACCTTGCGTAATTCGGTGGCGTGAAGACCAGTGAGAATCGAAAACAAACGGCAGACGGCATTTGCGTCCATTGACGCTGGACGGGTAACGGTTGGATACTGAACATGCCATTTGCGGTCGGCATGTTTTTGAAGTCGGACTCTTCCTTCGACTGAGGTGCAGGTTGCAGTGGCTCGTTGGTGGTCTATGGAAGCACGTTGTCCACTGTGTGACGTCCCAATTGAAATCAAAGATCTCGACACAAACGTGTTGGAGACGCTGTCTAGCGTCCAGTGTCCCAACTGCGGCATGGTCCCCATTCGGTTTGATGAGACAACGCGGGTCGGCCCGCCGCCCGCAGCAATGGACGTGCAGGAAACCATCGCGCATTTTTCGCTCATTCGGCCACTGGGCAAAGGGGGATTTGGAACCGTTTGGCTCGCACTGGACTCGCAACTGAATCGAAACGTGGCGCTCAAACTGGCACGCCGCGACCGGGCTGATGAAAACGCATTCGTTCACGAGGCGCGCGCCGCGGCCACGTTGCGTCACGAGAACATTGTGGCCGTTCACGAAGTCGGAACTTCGAATGATGATATCTACATTGCCAGTGAGTACGTCGACGGCCTGAACTTGCGCGAGCTGCTCACAGCCGGAAAGCCATCCATTGAACGGGCCGTCGAAATCGTCAAGGCGATGCTGAAAGGGCTGCAACATGCACACGACCGTGGCGTTGTGCATCGCGACGTGAAGCCGTCGAACACCATGATCGACACAAAGGGGCAGCCGTATGTCATGGATTTCGGTCTGGCCAAGCGGCTGCATCAAGACCGTTCTATAACGTCCGACGGACAAATTCTCGGCACCATGCTGTACATGGCTCCGGAACAGGCCATGGGCAAAGGCCACGAGGCCGATGGCCGAGCAGACTTGTATTCGGCAGGTGTCATTCTCTACGAAATGCTTTCCGGCCAGCTTCCATTTCGAGGAAGTGCTCAAGCGGTTCTGCATCAGAAAACAACGCAGGACGCCCCGACCCTGTCGACGCTGACGGACAAGGTTCCGGTTGATCTCGAAACGATTTGCATGAAGTGTCTGGAACGCGACCCGAATCGGCGCTACGCCAGTTGCACGGAAGTCATTGAAGAACTTGACCGCTTCTGCCAGGGAGTGCCAATTCACGCGCGGCCCGTATCCACACTGGAGCATGGTCTCCGCTGGTGCGGAAGAAACAGGTTGGTCACGTCACTCGTCGTGGGGCTCCTCGTGGCATTGACCGTGGGGATTCTGGGAGTGTCGGGATTTGCCTGGAGAGCCTCACACAATGCCACCGTCGCCAATCAGCGGTTGTATCGATCGGAAATGAATTTGGCATCCGAGAACCTGGCTGGGGGAGACATTACCGGGCTGACACGCGCGCTCGAACGATGTGAAACGAATCCCGAGTTGGCCAATCTCCGCGGATTCGAGTGGGATTATTACCATCGCTACGTGGACCAGTTTTCCTACACTTCAAATCAGGGAGATCCCGTTGACGACATTGCCGTGTTCTATGACGGCGACATGTACGCCGTCTGCAGCGGCAAACACGAAATCGAGATTTGGGATTCCCGCACCGCCGAACAGGTCTCTGTGCTGGATTCTCCCGAGGGAAGAATTCTGTCACTCGATGTCTCCACACGCGACGGAAGTTTGGCGGCGGGTTCCACAGATGGCATGGTCCGCATTTGGTCGCCACTGAACAACACTCGGGTGCGGCATCAATTCAAGCATGGGAAAGCGGTGGCTCTGGTGCGCTACTCCCCGGACGGAAGCCGTCTGCTGACTGCCTCGAAAACTGGCGCCGTCCGAATTTGGGATGCGAACACCGCCGAACTATTGGCAGAAATTCCAACGGGCATGTCGCCAATGGCCGACGTTCGTTTTCTCCCCAAAAACAGCGCCATTGTCGTTGCGACCGAAGATGGTCGCATTCGTGCCTGGAATACCGAAGACACATCGCAATTGTTTACCGTCACTGGAACCAATCGACTTGAATCGATTGCGATCTCCGATGATGGCGAGCTGCTGGTGACCGGAAATTATTATGGAGTCATTCAATTCTGGTCGATGTCAACGCATGAGTCGTTGAACAGTGTGGCTACGAATGTGGGATTGGTTGGTGACATGGAATTCCTGGCGAACTCCCACTTCCTGGCCATAGCGGCGATTAGCGGCGGAACCACTATTTTCGATGGTGACAACTACCATGCCATCCGTAGCATCCGTTCTCATAGCCTCACTCCCGGAATCCTGGCCCGGTCTGGTAATGGCAAAATCCTCGCCGTTGGCAGTGGTGGCGGAAACATCAAGTTGCTGCGAGTTCCACCACTGAAACAGCCGCACATTTTCATCGCAGAGGCTGAAGTACGCTTGGTCTCGCGCGCGAAGTCACCCGACTCTCTTATCGCTGCCATCGGAAACGGGGAGGTTCGAACTTGGAATACCCAGACGGGGATGTCGTCTGTTTTGTTGACTCACGAAGGCGGCCACATTGCCAATGCGGCGGTGCACGTGGAACAGGACCTGCTCGCCATTACCGACAGTCAGCCGCAGCTCACACTCTATCAGCTCTCAACCGGTGAGAAGTTAAGAGAAATCGGAACCCCAACGCGTGTCACCGCTTTAGCGTTTTCATCCGACGGAGCCTTACTGGCGTTGGGAACAGAGTCGGGTGACATTCAGCTTTATATAACGGATAGCTGGTTGGCTACAGACATTCCCAGTGAGTCGCCGAACCACATGCGTGCGATGGCGTTTTCTCCTGGCGATGATCTTATTGTCACACACGAAGATGGTTCCACAACTTGTTTCGCTGCGAACAGCTACCTGACCCCCAAATGGAAGGCGACGGTAACCGGGACTCCGCTAACGACAGCCTGGACCGGTGCCTTGAATCGAGTTGTCATCGGTAATGAATCGGGCGAGTTGCATTTCCTGGACGGCGCGACCGGCAAATTGCAACGCGTCGTGCGTGCACATGCAAGCCGAGTCAATGTTGTCGGAAGTTTCCCTGATGGTCGTATGATTGCATCCGCCGGGCGCGACAAAGTTATTCGACTGTGGGACTGCGAGTCGGGCGATTTGATGACCAGCCTGCGCGGCCACGGACGACAGGTTTTCGCCCTCACAATTTCTGAAGACGGCAAACAGATCTTGTCGGGCAGCCTCGATGGAACCATTCGAATCTGGTAATGATGCTGCCTCCAATTCCTTCTGGTTCGGACTTTTTAAGCAACAATGAAACGATTTCTCTCCGGCCTGCTCTGCCTGTTGTGGATGAGCACTGCCTCAGCCGCTGACCGACCGAACGTCCTGTTCATCGCAGTGGATGACCTGCGTCCTGAATTGGGATGCTACGGCGCCCAGCACATTCAATCGCCGAACATCGACCGACTGGCGAGTTCTGGCGTACTGTTCGAGCAGGCATTCTGCATGGTGCCAACCTGCGGCGCATCGCGAGCCAGCATGATGACCGGCATTCGACCAACGAAGGGACGTTTCAAAAGCTACCTCACGCGTGCCGACGAAGACGCACCGGGAACCCTCACTCTCAACACCCAGTTTCGTCAGAACGGTTACTACACCGTTTCGCTGGGGAAGGTGTTTCACCACGCGACCGATAACGCCATTGGCTGGTCAGAACCCGCATGGCGTCCGAATAATGTCCCATGGTATCGCGATCCAGCCAACGCGAAGCTGCACGAACAGCAACAAGAGAAGGGAGCACGCACGCGCGGACCAGCGTGGGAGTCGGCAGACGTAGCAGACGACGCCTATGCTGACGGTGTGATTGCCCAGCACGCCATTGCTGATTTGCGTCGGCTCAGTGAGCGTGAAGAACCATTCTTCCTCGCCGTGGGTTTCCTCAAACCGCACCTCCCCTTCATTGCACCGCAGAAATACTGGGACCTGTACGACCATTCGAAAATCCAATTGCCAGAGAACTACCACGCTCCCAAAGACGCGCCCGCCGAATCGATTCACTCCTCGGGAGAGCTTCGCGCATACGCTGGAATCCCGGAAAAGGGGCCGGTTTCAGACGAGACCGCCCGCAATCTCATTCATGGCTACTACGCCTGCGTGAGCTACACCGACGCACAAATTGGGAAGCTGCTGGACGAACTCGACCGTCTCAATCTGAGCGACAATACCATTGTTGTTCTGTGGGGTGACCATGGCTGGAACCTGGGTGAGCACACCTTGTGGTGTAAGCATTCCTGCTACGAAACGTCGCTGCACATCCCGCTCATTGTGCGCGCTCCAGGTATCGATGCCGGACAACGCCGTACGCAACTTATTGAGTCCATTGACCTGTACCCCACACTGTGCGAACTGGCGGCACTTACGCCACCCAAGCACCTACAAGGCCAGAGTTTTGTGGGAGTAATGAAAGACCCTTCAGCCGAATGGAAGTCAGCAGCCGTGTCTCGCTTCCAGAACGGCGACACCATTCGCACAGACGCGTTCCGTTTCACTGAGTACACAAACAACAAAGGGAAGCAAACTTCCCAGATGTTGTACGACCACAAGTCTGACCCGAATGAGAACCAAAACGTCGCTGCTTCCCGAAAGAAAATCGCTCAGCTATTAACGGACGAACTCCACGAACGTATGGGCCGCGAGTCCAAGTCGGAGTAAGCCCGTGTGCGGTTTCACCAATGAATGATGGCCCGTTGGCATTACGCTCATTCAAAACTCGTATGGCGGAAGTTTTTCGTAGGGTGGGTGAAGTCCGCATCAAACCAAAGGGGAACTTGGCCAAATCACACCGTGCGTGAACTGTAATGGCGATACCGTACCGCTCATGCTGCGGACGTAACCCACCATAACACGGGTGATTTGCCTCATCGTAGTCTGCAGATTCTCTGAGGTTTGAATCACTCTGGCTTCGGCAATCCCAGCAACTTCACGGCGTTGGCGTAGTAGATTTTCTCCAGGACTTCATCTGGCAGAAAGATTCCATAAATCATCCAGAAACCCTGACGATGGTGTGACTCCGCCGTGTCGAAGTATTCGTCGTCAGTCTCCATGAAGCGGTAGTACAACCGGTACGCGTCCGCCTTGGGTGTGGTGTCGGTACCGAAGAGAATGCGGTCCTGATATTTGATGAAGAACCGACGACAACTGTAGGGCTGGCGCCCCAGTTCATTAATGCGGGCATCGATGTCCACATAGAAATTCGGATACTTGTCCAGCCACTGGCCGACCGCCTCCAAATCTTCGGGATTGTTTCCAAAGTGCGCTCCAATAAACGTCGTCTCGGGATGCTTGGCAATTGCCCGGTTACGTTGTTCGAGCAGTTCTTCGCGTGAAGGAAACTTGTCACCAAAAAAGAGCCAGCCAGGATGCTCGTTCAGCTCGTGCCAGCGCTCGTTGTATCGATCAAGCGGTGTGAAAAAGGCGGCAGGATCGGCCGTGTGAATCATGACAGGCCGGCGCATTTCACCACACAGTGCCCAAATCGGGTCGAGCCGCTCATCATCGATTCCAAGCAGCTTGCCGTCTTTGTCGCGGTAAGAAAGGCCCAGCGTTTTGTGGAACTTCAGTCCTTTCGCTCCCGCTTCAAAGCTGCGTCGTAGCCGCTCTGTCTCCCGTTCCGTCCAGCCTTCTTCATCAAAGCCATTCAAATTGATCAGGGCAAACGTCAGAAATCGTCCGGGATGCGCTTTATCCAGCGCAGCAACCGTTTCTTTGAGCCGATCATCCCACCCTCCGTCGAGGTTAATGACCGTTCGCACTCCGGCATTGTCCATTTCTTTCAAATAACGGGCGACACGCTCCTCAGTCAGAGTGTTCGCCCCACCCCCCAAATGGTTGTGCACATCGATAATGGGATATTTTGGCAAGTTCACCCGCGTCACTTTGGTCTTGAGCATGGATCGCGGTTGCCAGTCTCGCAGTTTCAACTCCCGGATGTCATCGGCCTTGCTCTCCTCGGCTGCATCCTGCTGCGCAAATAAAGTTGAGGTGAGGACCAGACACGTACACAGAGTTAAAACAGAATTGAGTAATCTACTTGGATTCATTTGTGTTCCGTGCTTTTTGAGTGCAGGTGTGTTGAATTCGTAGAGGCAGTTTCAGGCCCCGGTGGCACAGACATTCCTGTCTGTCCTTTCCCAGATCATACTTCTTGGACTGGAAGGTTTTGATACAGGTCCACGTAGTTCGTCAAGAACTTATTCGAAGACCAGTGTGCCGAAATTCTTGAAGTCGTGAAAACTCGGCCCCACACGAGCCCAGTCCCAGCCGGTTGTTTTTCCATTGTCGTAATCAACCCGATAGAAATTCGCCCGCCACATCGTGCCAGACTTCGGCGGCACGTTTTGCAACGGCTTGAGTAAGTCATATGGGATGAAGACCTCCGCACTCCACCCCGAGACCTGAGCCATCGATTCAATCGAGCCACCACTGGCCGAAACGCGTTTCACGATTTTCCGATCACCCTCGTAATGCCACGGACGCCATCCCAGAAATCGCCCATCGAGGTTGGGCACCAGAATGGGGAGTTCGTATCCAAGTGGCGAGATTTCATATTCGAAGTAAACCGAATGCTTTTCATCAGTCCAGAAGAAACACTCAAAGACATCTTCGTTCCACAAGTCGAGGAAGTCCTCCTGCATTGTCGCAGTCAAAACTTCGTCCGTCCCGTCAAACAACACGTACACGCCCTTGTCGGAATACAGCATTTTGAAACGGGCCGTGTAGTCGAGCTTCCCGGCCCCACGTCGATTCAGCGCCGTCCACTCCGCCCGTTCCCACTGGGGGGCATCTCCCTTTCCTGTGACATTAAAGTCCTCGCACTTCTTCACCTGAATTTGCGGCAGTTCTGTCTCCTGCCCCGGTAGAGATGCAGCAAGCAGGAACAATGCGGCGATGAACAGACAGACCGGTCGCAGGCTTAATCGCGAAGTAGTGATGAGGAACATCGAACTGTGTGAGTCAACGAAGAGGGAAATGGAAGACTGAGGCTAAGCTGTTCCGCACCACGAACGCAATGCTCGAACAACTCCGCCCAATGTACTTTCGCACAATCTGATGCCACAATCATGGGACAACGTGTCACGTCACTCCAACGATTGAGACGCCCGAAATGAAACGACGAACATTTGTTGCCGCTGGTCTGGCCACTTTGAGCACGGCTCCGCTCCTTGCTGCGTTTAAAGAGCAACAGTGGGCCAAGGCTGTGGACGTGCTGGAACAGGCCGCCGCGTCGGGGCAGGTGGAATCGGCATCACTGCATGTGCAGCACGGGGGCGTGAAATTCTCACGCCATTTCGGCAAGGCAGCATCGGTCGAGGCCATGTTTCTGCTGGGATCAATTTCCAAACCCATCAACGTCGCGGCCCTCATGTCGTTATACGACGAAGGGAAATTCGGACTGGATGATCGAGTCTCGAAGTACTTGCCGACATTCAAAGGCGACGGACAATCTGACGTCACCATCAGACATTTGCTGACGCACGTCTCCGGCCTCCCAGATCAACTCCCCGAGAATGGTGATTTACGCAAACGCAACGCACCTCTCAGTGAATTCGTTGCCCAGACGTTGCAAACGCCCCTCAGCTTTCGTCCGGGCACGCAGTACCAGTACTCCAGCATGGGAATTCTGCTGGCAACGCACATTGGCGAACTGGTGAGCGGAATGGACATTGCCAACCTCACTGACAAGCGAGTGTTTCAAAAGCTCGGCATGCAGCATTCCGCTCAGGGGCTCGGTCGATTCCAGCTCACCGACATGGTCCGTTGCCAAATGGAAGGCGCGGCCCCCGAGTCGGGGAGTGGTGATCCAACCGCAAAGAACTGGGACTGGAACAGCCTCTACTGGCGAAAACTCGGAGCCCCCTGGGGCACGACGCATTGTTCAGCTCCCGACATTGGTCTCTTCCTCGACGAGTTCCTGCACAATCGAGGCCAAGTGGTGAAACCGGAAACCGCAAAAATGATGATCACGAACCAGAACCCCGCGGGGCTCAAATCACGCGGGCTGGGATTCGATGTCGGTGCCGAGACAGGCGGTCCCGGCTGCTCCGTCCAAACATTCGGACACGGCGGATCAACAGGCACACTATGCTGGGCCGATCCCGCGACAAACACAATCTGCGTCGTCCTCACCTCATTGCCGCGCCGGGCTGTGAATCCTCACCCCAGAGAGCTGGCTTCGAACGCAGTCGCCACTGTTATCCACCCGGAGGCAGTCCAGTGAGCATTTTTGACAGATTTCGACTCAACGGAAAACGTGCCGTCATTACCGGCGGCAGCCGCGGCCTGGGACGAGAAATGGCCCTCGCCGTCGCTGATGCCGGAGCCGACATCATTCTCACGGGCCGTACCGCCGACAGTCTCAATGCCACCGCCGAGGACATTCGTCAACTCGGGCGACAGGCCTGGACGATTCAGGCGGATATCGGAGTGCCCGAAGAATGTGAGCGAACGTGCGAGCACATTGTTGCCGAACATGGCCCCATTGACATTCTCATCAACAACGTGGGCGGACGGCGCGAAGATATTCCCACCGAAGACATGCCGCTGGAGAAATGGCATGAGCTCATCGACTTGAATCTGACGAGCACATTCTTGTGTACCAGAATCATCGGCGGCAGCATGATTTCCACGGGGCGCGGCGGACGGGTCATTAACATCGCATCCATCAACGCCTTCGTCGCGGGACGCAACATTTCCGGCCGACATTACGAAACGTCGAAGGCAGCCATTGTGCAGTTCACCCGGGCAGTTGCCGTCGACTGGGCGCCGCACGGGATTAACGTCAACGTCATTTGCCCCGGCGGATTCATGACCGAACCCAACGTCCGCTGGTCCCAGTCGCACCCCGACGTCATTGAGAAATTCAAACAGCAAATTCCGCTGGGCGACTACGGCGACCCCGAAGACCTCGGCCCCCTGGCCGTCTACCTCGCCAGCAACGCCGCCCGCTACATCACCGGAGCCAGCTTCATCATCGACGGCGGCTACACGTTAATTTGACTCCAACAAGAGTCACACTGTGAACAGTCTGTCGAATGAACCAAACTCAAGGTCAACGCAGTCCGTAGCAAATTGATCATCCCAACACTGCCAACAGCTCGACACGCACGAGACGATGAGAATGGTTAGCTTTGAATGTGACGGAATAGTGTCAATTTGGGTGTTTCTTAAAGGAAGAGGCCCCAGAAGACTCTGAGAAAGACGTACTTCAGGAGTTCTGTGGCATTGACCACTACGACACCGACTTTCAAGAAGGCATGAGTTGCATCGAACCAGTTTCCCTGGCGTTGATCGTGAATGAATTGTCGTACTCAGAATCATTCATCGATGCAGTGTTGGCTACCGCTGGCAGACAGAACATCGACAGAGTATTCGGAGTGATTGCGCAGTTCAATTTCGCGTACGACCTAAGCAAGGTCAGCCGATCAGTGTCCGATGACCCAAAGTTTTTCGGAGCCTTTGATTGGCATGATTAGTGACACTTGTGGGTGGCGGGAACAGCTAATGGCGCAGACATTCCTGTCTGTGAAATCCGGTAGAGCAGATTTCTCATTCCATCCGCGATCGACGCGCATGCCACGATGAAAAAATAAACCGCGGAGCGACTGTGTTGTTTTGTCAAGTTGCGATGGTCGTGATTGGCGGGGATTTTCGATTTTCTGGTTTCAGTTGTGTGTTGAGGTGAACGAGCATTTTTCGGGCGCAGGCGATGATTGCAACGTTGTACGGTTTACCGCGCTGACGCAGGCGTTGGTAGAACGCGCTGATGACTGGACACCAGCGGGCGGCGGTTTTTGCGGCCATATAGAGCGCACATCGGGCAGCCGCTCGGCCTCCGTAGATTCTTCGTCGACCGCACCAGTTGCCTGATTCTCGGGCGTGGGGAGCCAGGCCGGCCAGGGCAGCGGCTTGACCGCGCGTGAGTGTTCCGAGTTCGGGGAAATGCGACAGCAGAACGTTCACCGTCTTCTGCCCCACGCCTTTCTGGGACGACAAGATCTGGGCCTTTTTCTGAAACTCGGCATCAGTCTGGATGAGTCGTTCGATTTGTTCATCAAGATTGCGTTCGACGGTGTTCAAGGACTCAATACTGTCGCGAATGCAGGCCGCGACTTCAGCATCAGCACACGCCTCCAGGCGAGCCATTTCGCGGACACGATCTTCCACGACCTGTTGTCGGCGATCGCTCAGTGCTCGCAATTTGCGAGTGTTTTCTGGTGTTTTCGGCGTGAGTGCCGGTTGTGTTGCGGTTCCAAACTTCGCGATGAATCGGGCGTCGATTTTGTCGGTCTTCGCCAGCATGTTGACGCTCTTGGCGAAGAAGCGAACGCATGATGGCTGTACGACGGCGACTGGCACTTCAGCCGCTTGTAGGGCTTCTGTTACGAGTCGTTCGTATCCGCCTGAGGCTTCCATGACAACGATGGCATGGGGGAATTTTCGCACCATTGCGATGAGCTGTTCATGCCCCGCGGGCAAGTTGTCGAACTTGTCGAGAAACTTCTCCGTGGTGGCGAGGTGCAACGTTCTTTTCGAAACGTCAATTCCGAGGTAAACTGGTGTGGTCTTCATGATCTCCCTGCCTTGTGGAAACGAGCTCCGACAACGTGTCGTGCTCTGGCGACTGTACGGGATGACCCAGAAGACGAGAGAATGTGTTCCCAGCTCCGCGTCGATCATCAAATCGCGATCAGGGCACAGAACGAACTCCATTCTCCCCAGGAGATGTCCCTGCCAGGCCATCTCCTGTTCCTTTTGGGCCGCCACTTTCAGGCGAACAAATTCTCCCAAAAATCCCCGCCAATCACGACCATCACAACTTACAAGTGCGCGGAGAGACGCAGAGGCATCGTCTGGAAGCCATTTCTCTGCGTCCCTCTGCGTGCTCTGCGGTTCAAAATAATCGAAGTTGAGAACAACCGAGAGGCACACTTTCGGTCTTCCCTCTTCTGCAGGTGAGTTCTCTTTTTGTGACTTTTCGTGTTTTTTGTGGCTATTCTCTTCGCAAAACAAAAAAGCGAGTCGCGACTCTGGTCGAGCATGTCCCGTTGCCACAGCTTCAAGGATTTGGAAATCGCGTTCCGTCGCCGGCCGGCTCATAGAATGGGAGAACCTTGGATCACCCATTCAGTTGGGAACACATTTCCGACCTGATGTTAATCAGGCCACCGTAAGCAGACATGCTCAATCCCAACAACCCAAGTTGCGCCGGATGCACCTGCCTTAAGATTGACGACCGCGAAAAACACAAAAGGACACGAAAAGGCCAACTCACGTGTCACTACGTTTCGTGTCTATTGCGGCTAATCTCTGCCAACCAATCTGGTAGGCACTACACCAAATTTGGATCGCCGAAATACTTTGTGATCGCATTTCCGCAATCGGGACAGAAAACGCCAAATCCGCCAGACATCGGGTACTTCGCCATTTTGTTGAATTGGGCACACTCGGCTCCAGGTGTTTTTCCGGGAATACTGAAGAACAGTTTTCCACCGCACAGTTTGCAATGAAAGCCGTCATTGGAAAGTTCATCCGCCCAATGGTCTGTACTCATCCCTTCCGGCCAGTAGTCATAATCCACGTCGGCCCCAAGTTCTGTAAACTCCTTCAGTGCTTTCGCGATCGCCGCCGGTTCTCCGTACGCAACCTCAGCAAAGTCGGTCAATGCAAGCCGTTTCGCATTAGCAAGAGAAATGCCCAGCGTTCGTGAAATCAGCGACATGACCTTCAATCGATTACTACCGATTGACTTTAGTATGACCTTGAACATCTCAGTATCCAATATGGCTGTGGCGTTCCCTTCGCGGGTGCTTCAGGTGCTTGACAACCGTTGGGGCTGACAGGTCTTCGCGTCCGTGCCTACTTCCCCTTCAACTCAAAACAAACAACATACCCCGACCGGTCCTTGCAGAACAGGCGATGATCGGACAGTACCACGTGCGGCCAGGCGTCTTTGTGGGCGATGTTCTTTTTCTCGAACAGTTGCGTGTACTCCTGCGGTGACCGGACGGCTGTCTCAATGACCCGCAGATCGCCTCGGTTGGCCCAGAGGATGAGGCGGTCATCTGCGGTCAGAATGAGTGAGCCAGGGTCTCCCAGTGGGCCACCATCCCACACAGTTTTCCCGGTCTCCACATCGAGACAATGCACCATGCGCCAGGCCCAGTAGACATGGCCGTCGTGCACAATGGGTGAGCAAACTTTCGACGCCTCTTCACGTTCCCAAATCTGCTTGGCTCCGCCCGTTAGTGAAATCTCATAACGTGCGATCCGATGCTGGTTGTAGCTCGATGTCGCAATGACGTTGTTCTTCCAGGCGGCTGGCGTGGCGACGTTGTTGGCGAAATCTGTAATCCACGGCACGAGGCAGACCGTTTCCCCCTCGTGCCCCTTGTCCAGCCGCGCCACGAGCAGACCCGCAAAACTATGCACGGCGACGCAGGGGACTCCATCGACGTTGAACGGAACGGGTCCTCCGGTGTGGCCGGGTGGATCAGTCGCCTGCGACCGCCACACTTCGCCACCGGTCTTCTTATCGAACGCAATCAGTGTTCCCGTCTTGGCACCGACTTCCACAATCAGCACGTCCCCAAAGATCAGCGGCGATGACGTAAATCCATAGTCCCGCAATCCGCTCCGCCCCACCTTGGGCCGCTGCGGGATGTCGTACTCCTCATACAAATTCTTCGCCCACACTTTCGCCCCGCCCTGTCGGGTATTCCAGCAACGCAGTTCTCCGTCACAACCCAGTGTGTAGAGCAAACCAGTCTGCGCATCGAGTTCCGGCGTAGACGTCGGCCCGGAATAAAGCCCCTCATCGCCATTCGCCTTCCGCCCATAACGCGGCGCCGGGTAGGAATGCTCCCGAAGCGTTTTCCCCGTGGCCGCCTCAGCACAAGTCACCGTTTCGCGTTCGTCAGACCACCCCATGACATACAACTTGCCATCAGCCACCACCGGCGAACTGGAACCTTCCCCCACCTGCATGGTCCAGGCCACCTCGAGCGACTCCCACGCCCCTTCATCCCAGCGTGATGACTCTGAAGAAATGTCACTCCGATTCGGTCCACGCCAGCCGGTCCAGTCTTCGGCCTGAGCGATCGACTGAACAAGAATGAACAGCCCGCCGAGCGCGACTCGCAGATGAACTCGATTTAATAATGCCGACACGTGAATCCCCTTGATGTCCCTTAAATGTCGATATCCCATGATGGAAAGATGATAACGTATTCATCAGCAAGCTGTGCCTCTCACGGCAGTTCTCGCGTACATGTTGTGAAAGCACTCCGCCAAACATCGACCCGATTGACCTTCATGCCGCGTCATCCCAGAATGAATGGCCGATCACCTCCTTGTCCCAAGATTATTGTCCTGAGCCCGCTCGCATGATGTCCCGTATCACCACCTGCCACTCTCTCCCGTTGTTCCGTTCTTCATTATCGCAGCTACAGCTGATGATGCTCCTGGCTTTGGCAGCAACGTTCGTGAATACAACGAAGCAACTATCCGCCGCCGAGAAATCCTCCCGCCCAAACATCATCCTCGTGATGGCAGACGACCAGGGATGGGGGGACATGGCTTACAACGGGCATTCGGTGCTCCAGACGCCGAACTTTGATGACGCAGCGGCGACGGGGTTGCGGTTCGACAATTTCTATGCAGCCGCGCCGGTTTGTTCGCCGACGCGGGCAAGTGTCATGACGGGGCGGCATCCCAACCGCATGGGCGTCTTCAAATGGGGATATCCCATCCGGCCACAGGAAACGACGGTCGCCGAGGCGCTGAAGTCAGCGGGTTATGCAACGGGACATTTCGGTAAGTGGCACTTGGGATCAGTCCGGCGCGAGAGCCCTGTGCATCCGGGCCGGAACGGTTTCGACCAGTGGCTCAGCGCCCCAAACTTCTACGACAACGACGCCATTCTGAGCCGCGAAGGAACGGCGGTGCAATTCAAGGGGGAGAGTTCGGAACTGGCGGCGAATGCTGCCCTTGAGTTTATGCAGGAGCAGGTCAAGAAGGAGCAGCCATTTCTCGCCGTGGTCTGGTTCGGATCGCCGCATAGCCCGCATCAGGCCATTGAGGAAGATCGAAAACTCTACGACGATCAGCCCAAGGCGTTTCAGCATTTCTATGGCGAAATCACGGGAATGGATCGGGCCTTTGGAAAAATCCGAGACGCCCTTACCGATCTCAGAATCCGCGACAACACCATTCTCTGGTATTGCAGCGACAACGGCGGGCTCCCCAAAGTCGGCAGCACCGGCGGTCGAGCCAATAAGGGGAGTGTGTACGACGGTGGTCTGCGCGTCCCCGCAATTCTGGAATGGCCCAGTCGCATCCCGAAACATCGAGTGACGGATGTCCGCTGCAACACGTGTGACATTTATCCCACGTTACTTGAATTGGTGGGAGTAAACGTCGCCAAGCAGCCCACAGTCGATGGCGTAAGCCTCGTTTCTCTCATCGACGACAAACTGGAAACGCGCCCTCGTCCCATGGGCTTCTGGGATTACACGGCCAAAGGAATTGGTACACCCTCAGCCACCTGGATGTCTGAACTGTACGAAGCTCAGCAAAAAGGTGAAGACCTGCCGCCTCATGAGTCGAGTCAAAACGCCGCCAAATTACCCGACCCTGCGTATCCGTCGGACACCTTCCCCGGCCACGCGGCCTGGCTGTCTGGCAACTGGAAACTGCATCGCATCCAGGGGAACAAGGGCGAAGCGAAATGGGAACTCTACGACCTCGCCTCTGATCCCATGGAGTCTCAGGACGTCGCCGAGCAGGAAACAAAGCGGGTTGCAGCGATGCAAACCGAGTTGAATACGTGGCTGAATTCCGTGGTCGACAGCCTGAATGGCAAGGACTACTAGGTGTCAGCCGAAAATCCTCCTGTCCGTTCGCGTCGGCGTTGGTTCTATCTACTGGCCGTGCTGATGATTGGCTGCGTTTTGGGAATCGCGGTGTGGAAATGGACTCGTCCCTCAGCCGCGTTTGATCTTACCGGTTCCTGGCTGGTGAGCGATTTACGTCCGGCCACTTCGCGCGATCGAATCGTCACGTTTCTCCCCAACGGAGATTTCCAGGACGACACCGGCACTCCCGGCAAGTGGTGGATGGTCGGCAATGAAATCCACGTCAAATACTGGTCTTCCGGCTCTGGCACTACCTGGGCGACTTTGTTTCCGCATTCAGACACCATGGTTCTCATGGCCGAACAGAATCCAGAAACTGGCGAAGTCACTCTGTCAGCAGATGGATCAAAGCCGTTTGCCACTATGCAGCGAGTGGATGATTAATTGGAACACAATGCCCCTACCGTTCGTCCGCGTCGCCGCTGGCACTACCCGCTGGCTGTAGTAGCGTTTTGTTGTGTCGTCGGAATTGTCGTCTGGAAGTGGACTCGTCGTCCCCCTGCTTTTGACATCACCGGGTCATGGTCCGTTCGCCACATTCCGCCCTCCAATTCGACGGCCGTCACATTGACGTTCACAAGTGACGGAACCATCCAGATGAATGGTACGCCGACCTGGCAGTGGCGAATGGAAGGTAACAGAATTCGATTCGGAACTGGCCTCAGTCTATTTGGTGGTCGGGGGCCATCGATTCCCTATTACCCAGACTCACTGGCGTATGTCGCCAAGCAAGACCTCGACACCGGCGAAGTCATTCTTTCCCAATCAGGACTAGGGCCAACCATTGTTTTGACCCGCGTCGATGCGGGCGACGCGGATGATTCGGACACGCCGACTGAGTAAGTGGCGGTCGGTTGGTAATACTGCCAAGGCAGCACACAAGGGCCAGATGGGATACACTCCATTGGGTATGCGAGTGCGGTGTACACGAGACTGATCGAAGCATACCGTGCGGCAACCGGAAGCCGTACATTACAACGTCAATACATGATTGATGCACTTGCTGAGTTGAGGCTACTCCTCGAAGCAGATCAGCTATTCGGGAAACACGATGCGTGAAATCGAAGTGAAGCTTAGTGTAGCAATTGGCCTTGGCAACGTTGCCGATGTCAAATCGCTTTGTTCAAGTCATCCAGAACTGCGGACCGACTACGTCTCTGACGGTCAACGTACGTGGTTGAACATGGCCGCAAAGCGAGATGTCCGTGTCGTCGAGGCCTTGTTGGACTTGGGGTACGACATAGATGTCCTGCGCCTACCAGAGGAGTCGACATGCCTTGGAACAGCGATCTCATTCAAGAACGACGAGGCGGTCGAATTGCTGTTACGGCGCGGTGCCAATCCGAATTTGGATCGTACTGTGATCCGTGCGATGAATTCATCCATTGGCCACGAGCGAACAATCGGCTATCTCATCTTGCTCATCGAGCATGGAGTCGATTTGAATCAGGTGTTTCCACTGTACAAAAAGTGGGAAAACGCATTCACTGCTCTCGATTGGGCGGACGACCCTGAAGTTTACGAACTTCTTCGTTCTCGTGGCGCAAAGACATTGGACGAATTGAAGCAAGAGGGTTGGAAACCGCCTGTCGACAGTTTGAGCCAAACATGACTGCTAGTATTCGCTGGGCTCAAACACTTGTGTGCATTCCACACCGAATGACAGTTTCATCGAAAATATTATCCCTCGTAGCCGTTAATTCAAAATGATCCGTCCGCTTCGCCTGTTGCCGATCCTTCTTCTCACCCTGGCAACTTTTACCGCAGTTCATGCTGCTGAAATCCCAACCACTCCGCCGGAACCACCCCGAACCGATTTGTTCATCAGCGGGGTGTATCCGCATTTGACGACGTATGGCGTGTACAGTCAGAACGGGGCGCATTATCTCAGTGGGCATAATGAGTGTGGAATTGGGGCCGTTGTGCCGTGGGCCGGGCGGTTGTGGATGGTCAACTACGCCCCGCACATGCCGAAAGGGAGCGAACACAAGCTGTATTCCATTGGGCCCGATTTGTCGGAGCAAATGACCGTTCATCCCGAGAGTGTGGGAGGCACTCCGGCGGGCCGTATGATTCACAAAGAGTCGAACCAACTGCTCATCGCGCATTATCTCATCGATGCCGAAGGGCACGTACGAGTCATTTCTCCGCAGGACATGCCCATACGGGTGACGGCCATCGCACGCCATTTGTCCGATCCCGCGAACATGGTGTATTACATCGACATGGAGGGCTCGATTTGGGAGGCGAACGTGCACACGCTGGCGGTCAACCGACTGTTCAAAAAGCCTGTTCCCGGCTGGCACAGCAAAGGAGGCTACACGTCACAGGGGCGGCTCGTGGTTTCCAACAACGGGGAACTGCACGTCGGCAACTACGACGACGTCCTCGTCGGTGGTGCTGCGAAGTCGGAAGAGGAACGGGGCGTGCTGGCGGAGTACGACGGCCAGGAATGGAGGATTGTTGAACGTCGCCAGTTCACCGAAGTGACGGGACCAAATGGTGTCACCGGCGGCAGCGATGGAAATGATCCCGTTTGGGCGGTCGGATGGGACAAACGCAGTCTGCGATTAAAAGTTCTCGATGGCGGCACGTGGCACACGTATTTGCTGCCAAAAGCCGCGTACTGCAACGACGCCAGTCACGGCTGGTACACCGAGTGGCCGCGAATTCGTGAAATCACGGAAGGCCGCTGGATGATGGATATGCACGGCATGTTCTTCAATTTCCCCAAGACATTTTCCGCCAGCAACTCCGCAGGCATTTCACCCATTGGCAGCCATTTGCGGTACGTCCCGGACTTCTGCGACTGGAACGGACGACTCGTCCTGGCGACCGACGAAACGAGCATCCAGGGGAATCCATTGGCCGGTCAGCCGCAGAGCAATTTGTGGTTCGGCAGCTACGAAGAATTGCAGAACTGGGGGCCAGCGAACGGATACGGCGGTCCGTGGATAGACGATGACGTCACAGCCAACACTCCGTCTGATCCGTTTCTGATTGCAGGATTCGAACATCGCGTCCTGCACCTCGCCACAGGCAAGCGACAAGCTAAAACAGAACAGGCACTGCGGGCAACCGATCAGCAGGTCATTACCGAACTGCCTGAGCAACTCGCCGCCTTACCACGCGTCACGTTGAACCGTGGCGACTGGCATAAACCGGCTCCCGGTTTTGTGTTTGAGGTGAGCGAATCGGCCAAGGTGTATCTAGCCGTTGACCGACGTGGTAATCCCAAGCTCCCCGAGGCATGGCACAAGACCGAGCTGTCGCTGAAGTGGGGCAAGGATTTTGAAGACGTCGTTTACATCCGTGAGTTTCCGGCAGGACGTGTCGTTATTCCCCGCAACGACACGGAGCACATTCCGGGATCATTCGGCATGCCACACACGGCGTTCGTTGAAACTAAGGGAAGCGTGAAGGCGTTCGGCGAGGCGACCGTCACCCTCCCCCAACAGTCAGGCGTTGAGGGTAACGACAATGAGGCGCCGGTCGTGTTCACGATTCAAGTTGACAAAGCCGGTGATGGCACGTGGTCTGAGCTCGACAGTGTTACAGTTCCCGCTCACGGTTATGTGCCATACTTCTTGCCACACGACATCAATGCAGTCTGGCTGCGGCTGAGGACAAATCAGGACTGTGTGGCGACGGCGTTCTTGCATCAGACCACGAGCAAATCGCATGATGGAAAACAGGCGGACAATGTGGCGTTGTTCAGCGGTCTGGCAGACGTCTCCGATGCCAACGTCCGAGGCGCACTGCTGTACGCCGCGAAGCGAAATCGCAACTTACGCGTCATCACCAGTGACGACCGGTACTTTGAATTCACGAAAGCGAAATTCGAATTCGAACCCGATGAACCAGACCCGGAATTGAAATCACTGTTGCAAATCGAACCAGAGTTTTCGGTCGATGCGGCTTCGGTCATTATCAAACACGGCTCACGCACGCTGCGGCTGCCAAAGGGGAATGCCGCGTTCGACAAACCGTTTCCCGGAGGCTGGCCGCGTGCAGTGCGGGAAGTGGAGTCGGAACGGGAACTGGCAAACATTCACGGCACGTTCTACGAACTGCCACTCGTGACGAATGGGGCACCGCCAGCCTGGAATTTGGTGCGGCCCGTCGCCAGTCATTCCAAACAAATCACCGATTTCTGCTCCTGGAACGGCCTGCTGGTCCTCTCTGGAGTACGGTCCGACGCCGCCAACGACAACCACATCTTCGCCGATGCCAAGCAAGAAACCGCACTCTGGTTCGGCGGCGTCGACGACCTGTGGAAACTCGGCAAACCGGTCGGCAACGGCGGCCCGTGGCTGGACACGAAGGTGAAGGCTGGCATTCCATCTGACCCTTACCTGATGACCGGCTACGACCAGAAAACCGTCCACATGTCGCACCAGTCCGACGAAACCGTCACCTTTACTCTGCAGTTAGACATCACCGGAACCGGCGTGTGGGTTGACTACTTCCAAACCTTCGACGTCCCCCCCGGCGAAACCGTGACACACAGATTCCTGGAAGGTTACTCCGCCAATTGGATTCGAGCCGTGACGAGTGCTGACACAACGGCAACGGTGCAGTTGGAGTATCGGTAAGCCGATGAGCACTGCTGAGCAAGTCAACAGTGACACGCCTTGGACCTCGACTGGCGCTCATTGATCGCCCGTGGCGGCCTTTTCGTCCTGTTCGATGTCGTTCAGGACCATCTGGGCGAATTCCTCGATGAGTTTGTCGGTTAAGCCGCTGGCGTTGCGTGAGCGATGCAGACGTACATTTTGAGCCTTCCGAGTGGAAACTCCAGATTCCGCGAGTTCGCCACCGAACTTCCCGAGAGTATGCGTAAAATCTTCGGACTGATGAAGGATCTGCACAAAGTCGTGTCGGGCTTTGACAGCTCTCTCAACCAGAGGGGACTGCTCCGCATTTGCTACCGCTCCTATGTCACCCTTGAGCAGGAGACAGAAATAACCGCCTGAGAGATGGGGAATTACACGGTCGGTCCTCTGCATTCGCAGACCAGCGGCATATAGCAGCATGGCCAATTGTCGCGTACTCCGTGCTGCAGGCTGCTCATCGTGCAATGTCTCCCAGAACTCGTACAAATCACTCCGCCACCAGATTTCACGGAATGTTCTGTTCTCCTGGTATATGTCAATCAACCACTCAAGCAGAGGTTGGGTCAAGGGCTTCCCGGTCAAGTTCGTTTTGTCTGTCCGTGCGGATGCGGGAATTGGTACTGAAGTGGCCCGTGGAATGGGTGTGAGAAAGTGTTCCCAATACGGCTTACTGACCGCCAGCCGCAGTGCTTCCAGGCAATGATCGACATCGCTCTCTCTGGCGGCAATGCCAGCATCGATCAGGTGCGTATACCCATTGTCAGGGTCCGTTCTTTTCAGCAACATCAAGGCAGCTGTCTGCAAATCACCTTCCCCATGCATTGCCAGGCGTTGTAACGCAGCTCGGCGAAACTCGGTGTCCGGAGCGGCCGTCAGTGCGTAGCCAACCAAACGCAACTCCTTCGTTGGCACGGCAAGCGCGAGGAGCAGTTGAAACTCCGAGTCGGCATCCCTGTATGTTTCGGAAACAAATTGAAAAAACTGAATTGCCTCAGGCGACCCTTCGGTGGGTGCGTCCCCATGTGTCACAGCAGCCAACGCCGCGTTGTACAGTTCAGCTCCCAGTTCGTCGTACTCGGGCGAACAATCATTAAAAACATCCGAATCGGAGAGTGAGAGCAGGACTTTGCACATGAGGCCTTCGTCCAACTCCTTTGCGAGTTCAACCGCCTTAAGTCCTTTCACCAGCCGCGACCGTATTCGATTCGTCTTGGACAAGTTAATCTGTTTAATTGTGCATCGAACCCACAGTTTGTTTACTCTCTCACGGAGCTTGGGATTGTCCTCCCGAGCAAGACAGACTGGACCGAGGACAGTTTGTGCCACGAGACAGATGAGGAGCGCGGTCGTAGTTTGTAGGAGTGGTCGCATACAGAAAATCCTCCATCAACTCCCGTGGTTGCGGGTAACATCATTCAACGATAAGTTCTTACATCGCACAACGGCAATATGAGCGGTGCCGGATCAAAAAATCTCACAAAGCACTGCTGAGCAAGTCAGCAGTGGCACACGCACACGAGGGTGATCACCGAAGTACATGAGCGAGATGAACGACTACGCCCGGAGTTTTCCGCCCAGCGCGTCGCGTCATGCGCGGGTGTTGGTGTTGGGGTCGATGCCGGGGCGGCGGTCGTTGGCGGCGCAGGAGTATTATGCGCATCCGCGGAATGCATTTTGGCCGATTATGCAAGAGCTGTTCGGCATCTCCCGTGGTGATTCATACGCGCGTCGATTGACTTTGCTACGACAACAGAAAGTGGCGTTGTGGGATGTGCTGCAGTCGTGCGAGCGGCCGGGGAGTTTGGATACGGAAATCGTGGAAGCGAGTATTGTGCCCAATGACTTCCAAACATTCCTGCAGCGGCATTCCGGCATTCACACCATCTTCTTTAATGGCGGCAAAGCAGAGCACGCATTCCTTAAACACGTGTGGCCCAGGTTACCTCGCGAACTTTCTGAACTGCACATGCAGCGATTGCCCTCAACGAGCCCGGCGCATGCGGCGCGGACGTTTGCGGAGAAGCTGGAGCAGTGGCGAGTTGTCGCAGAAGCGATTAACTCAGCGGTTTGATCCGCACGGCGCGTTCTGCAGTTCCATTTCGCGTTTGAGCACTTCTTCATAGTAGGCCAGACGCGTGGCCGCGACGTCGAGACTTTCCCCGAAAGAGCGTTCTTCATCGGTGTAGATGAGCGGCACGGCGAATTCCCGAATCCGCATGCGGTGGCGCACGGCCTGCACCCACAGTTGCAGTGGAAGGGCGTAGCCGAGTTCCGTGATCTCAAATTTCTTCAGTGCTTCGACCCGATACGCCTTGAATCCGCAGAACGAGTCGGTGAGCGTCAGGCCGTAACAGCTTTCCAGTCGACGATTCACATGCATATTGATGGAGCGGCGTTCCTCTGGCGGAAGGCTGTTGCCATCGAACGCTTTCAGGTAGCGGCTGCCGGACACGATGTCATAGGGCCGTTCGCCTGGGGGATATACAGCGGCGGCCATTTCCGGAATGAACTGTGGCTGATGCTGACCATCACAGTCGATGGTGACGAGGACGTCGTAGTCGTGCTCGATGGCAAACTGAAATGCCGAGCGGAGTGCGCCGCCGTATCCCTGGTTGGGATTGTGGCGAATGACACTAATGCCGACCATTTCCTGAAGCAGCAGCGGTGTTCGGTCGGATGAACCATCATCCACGACCAGAATGTCATCACACCATGCGCGTACTGTGTTGAGCACGTCGAGAACGTGGCGTTCTTCGTTGTAGACGGGAATGGCGGTGAGAATACGGGGCGAGCGTGGGCGGCTGGAAATGGCTCTGCTCCTCAAACAGTGAGGTCGGGCGACCAAAGTGGATCGCGAATTGGCTCTATTATTCTACCGACTTCCAGCAGAGGCGAGCAGGTTTCCGCATTTTTTGTCGAAATCTGGCCCTGTTCGACAACTGCGTATCGTGACAGTCTTCCCAGTGTGAGAAGTCCGAGCGGGTTACGCTTCGGTCGCAGGAGGCTGCGGTGGCGGAACTTCGGACGATTCCGCAACAGTTTCAGCAGACTTCGCAACTGGAGAGGGATCATGCCATTGCCGTTCATCGGCCAGTTGCAAGATGTTGATTTTCTGCCAGATTTTCCGTGAGAAGCCTGTGGTGAGCGATTCAAGGTCGTTCACTGCCTCGACCGCCTCGGTGTCGGTGAATTCATCAACGTACAGGGCACCGATTTTTCCGACCAGCGCCAGCATTTCACTGCAATAGTCGAGATACCGGTTTAACTGGAAGCTGGTCATAGTGCTCTTGGGTGATGACTCAGTTTCCCGGCCCGGCGAGAGTACTCGTTCGGGATCTTTCGTGAGCTGATGCATGTCAATGACGTGCGCGAGTGATCGCAACTCATGCAGGGCTCGCAAAGCACGTCCACGTTTGACGCGTGTTTCCAATGAGCCGAAGAAAAACAGCGTCAGGCCAGTCAGCAGAATGGCATTGAAACCAGCTTCGACAACCTGCACAAACTCATTGGCCATTAACTGCTGCTGCGGCATGCGAACGTGTGCAAAACACCACGCGAACACGGCAGCGAAGAGGAATACGAGTAGCCCGGAAATCACGCGGACGCCATACATGGGGCGTGAAATGTCGTGCGATGTTTTCTGCGCTTCTCGGGCGAACTCCAGGAGGTGGCCGCACACCTTATTGAGTCCGGCTTCGGGAAAACGCTCCCGAATACGTCGCGACAGGATTTCGACGGTTTCTGTAATTCGTGACGATTGCAGATGAGTTCCGGCCATTGCAATCAAATCCTCTCAACCAACAATCGCAGAAACTTTGCAGCTACCTTTTGCCTGTTACGTACAGCAGTCGTCCGCATGATGGGCAGAGCAGCGCGTTGCCGCTGTTCAACAGAACCTTGTTTTGAGTGGTGATATTCACATAGCACTCCGAACAGCTTCCCGTATCGGCACAGGCAAGTGCATCGGCTCCGTGAGCAACTCGAATGCGTTGATAATGGTCTTTGATGTTCCCGGGAATCGGCTTTTCCGCCTCAGCGAGTTGCTTTTCCAACTCAGCCTTCTTCGACTGCAGTCCCGGCAACTTGGCTTCGAAGTCGGCAGTGAACGTTTTCAATTGCTCGTTCAATTGAACCACGGCCTCCTTTGCCTTGGCGATTTCCTGCTGAATGAGTTCGGCACGTTCGAGAGCCTCGATGATTTCATCTTCGAGCACGCTTTTGGCGACCGTGTCGGCCTCGATTTGCCCCTGCAGAATTTCGTACTCGCGGTTGGTGGATGCTGCGTTCAGCTTGCCCCGCAGTTTGTGGAGATCCTGCTCTTTGGTTTTCAGGTCGAGGTTCTTTCCATCGGCGTCGGCGCGAGTTTGAGTCAGTTCCTGCGAACGCTCGACAACCAGTTGTTCCGCCGCAGCGATTCGTTTTTCTCGAATCTTGATTTGCCGGGGACCACTGGCAAGTTCATCCTGCACTCCATGCAACTGTCGCAGCAGACTATGCAACTGCGGCAGATCGAGACCTTCCGCCATTCGATTCTACTCCCATCAACACAAAAGGCTGGAGAACGCACCGTCCTCTTCAAGCCGTATTCAGAAAGGATGTCAAAATCACCAGCCGATGCAATGATTACGCAGCGGAAAGTGCGAATTTGGCACCTGAAAACAGAAAAACATTTCTTGACGCAACTCGCTGAGCCATCAGTTCAAGCCATGTTTTTTTAACTTGCTGAAGAACGTGCTGCGCGGCATTCCCAGAGAACGGGCCGCTTCCGCCTTGTTGAAACTGCAATTTTCGAGTGCCTGCAGCAAGGCTTTCCGTTCATCATCGCCCTCGGATACGGGAGTTGTTACCCGCAATGCCTGTTGGGCCAACAACAACTTTGTGGGTGAAGGTTGCAAAGCAACCACATTGCGGCGGGAGCGAATTTCCGCAGGCAGATCGTGGACTTCGATTTCGTCTGACTCTGCCAGCACAACGGCACGTTCGATGACGTTTTGCAGTTCTCGAATGTTCCCCGGCCAGGCATGCTGGGTCAGCAAATCGAGAGTTGCCTCATTGATGCGACGGATGTTCTTGCCCGCTTTTGCCGATGCTTGCCGCAGGAAATGGAGCGACAGTTCCAGGAGGTCCTCCGGACGTTCCCTGAGTGGCGGCAAGGGAATGCTGATGACGTTGAGTCGATAGAACAGGTCCTCTCTGAACTGGTTCGTTGAAATGAGTCGTTCGAGATTCTGGTGCGTCGCCGTGATGAGTCGCACGTCAACCGTTTGCGACCTTGTGCTGCCGACTGGCTCGAATGACCGTTCCTGAAGCACTCGCAACAACTTGATTTGCACGTCGGGTGAAATGTCGCCAATTTCGTCGAGGAACAGGGTGCCGCCGTTGGCCATGGCGAAGCGACCAATTTTGTCCTCGCGGGCATCGGTAAAGGCCCCTTTGACGTGACCAAACAACTCGCTTTCCAGCAGCGTTGGACTCAGAGCGGCACAGTGAACCGTCACCAGTGGACCATCGCGTCGTGGACTGTTTTGATGCAATGCGCGAGCCAGAAGTTCCTTACCGGTTCCACTTTCGCCACGAACGAGCACGGTCGATTCGGTTTGCGCCACCTTTCTGACCGTGTCGAGCACGCGCATAATTGCGGGGCTGTTGCCTTTGATTTCCCCCCGGTCGAAAGAAATCTCATTTGCTGATGATTCCTCAAGTGCAGGAGTTGGACGCGAAAGCGCCGACAACTCCGCCTGCAGCAAGTGGATTTGGCGATTCTGGTCGGACACCTGCTCGACCTTTACCTGCAGGTCATCCCTCAGGCGGCCGACTTCTTCATGCACTCGGGCACAATGCATGGCAATGGCCGTCATGCGGCCCATGGCCGTCACGAATGCGACGTCTTCAGCCGTGAATGCCGATCCGTTGGGTTTGGTACCAATAGCAACGACGCCGGTGAGATGTCCGTCGAGCTCCATCCCGTAAAAAACTTGCGCATGCGCCACACGCAATAACTGTTGTGCAGGAGAATCGATACTCGGGACGCGCTGCAGGAATCCATCATTGAGCATGAGGGTGATGGCGTCATCGGTGAAGGTTAGTTGAAGGGGCGCATCTGTCTGGCCATGCGAGGCAAGCAGACGAAATTGAGTACCGCTTCCTTTTCTGACGTACAACAGTGCATGCTCCGCGCGGAGAACATCACAACAGGAATTCAACAGGCTTTCCGCCACGGCCTCTGTTTCGAACACATTCGAAACAACCTTGTTCATCCGCTGCAGTGCTTTGTCCAGCCGATACTTTTCGCGGAAGAATCGGCGGTCGAGTAAACGCTGAATGGTGTCGCGGCCCCAAATCAAGACCAGCACGGACACCATGAGGACGTAGATAATTGGGATGGCCTGACCAAACAGGGACAGGTTTCCGTGGAGTGCGTTCACGCTGCCAACTGAAATGATGGCACTGAACAGAATGGCGATGGCTGCGCTGGCGAGGTAATACCAAACGTTACGGCTGAACACCTGATCGATGAGCATCAACTTGTAACGGATGATGCCCACGCCATAGGCCAGCATGAACGACAGGCTTGCCAGGAACACTGGAATGCGGGCTCCGCCGAATGCAAAGTAAGCAGGGGATGTGAAGGCCAGCCAGGTTGAATACGCAAGCGGAACGATGCAGAAGAGTGCGGCACCAAAGATGGTCCGGACCTGATTCTTTTCCACGGGGCCACGTGCCTGACTCAGACCGTTTCCGAGCATCATGACGGTCGCCACGAAGTACGCCAGCGTACCACACATGTAGGTGTAAACGAGAATTTGCAGTGCAGGCAAAGTCTGCGCGGCAGCCTGGCTGAGTAGTCGTCGGATGGCTTCGGCGAACAGACCTTGCCCCCAGGATTGAGCCAGCACACGACTGATAACAACCAGACAGGAAAATGCAGCAGCCCCCAACGCGGCTGGACCAAACACCGCCAATTGAAACGTCATAGGTCGCTGGATGACCATGCGTTTCGGCACTGGATAAACGGCGGCAAAGTACAGGAGGGTGGCGGGGAGAAAGAGTCCGGCCACGACGAAAGGAATCATCAGTAAGATGTTTCCCGAGATCACCCACCAGTGGTTCCCGCCCATAAACGCGACCAGCGCCAGACTGGCCGTCAGGAGAAACAACTGGGCCGATTCATCGAAGGGGCGATACCAACAAGCCAGAATGCCCGCCAGAACCACGAGCGTCTGCAGAATGAACCAGACCAGCGACAGAAAGACGCCAGAACGCTCTTGAGGCTGCAACGGAATCCACGTGTCGGTGGCAACAGTTTCTCCAGGGCGAATCAACCAGACCCGTACCAACCGATTGTGATCGGGATACTCCACGAGAAAGCGGCTGGAGTATTTCGCATCCTCGGACGGGTCCTGCCCAAATTCGACGAGACCTCCAGAATCGACTTCTAATTGCCGCAATACCTGGTGGGCCGTCGCCAAATCGTGGAATGATCGAATCCGGACGGGGCCAACTTGAACGAGTCGATCGCCAATTTCAGGCCAGCGGGGTCGCGCCCGCAAATTGCCGTGGCGATGGACATCAACAATCTCAATCCCGCGCCCGTCGACCCTTGAAGTCAGCAAGCTGTGCATGCCGAGAGCAGGCTGAGTGGGGACGTACCACAGAATCGCCAGTCCATAAAGAATGGACAGACCAGCCACGACAAAGAGGAGGACGTAGTTTGTTCGCACGGCGCTTACTGCTAGAGTTTTCGGCGCCGACGGCGCCCGTTGACAATCATACTACGCGCCGAAACTTGAACTCAACCGTCAAATAACCCGAAATATCCGCAAATTCATGTCATTTCTAAGGGCTTCTCGCTTCTGGCACACGATTCGCTACAATCAGAAGTACCCCAGCCGAGCCCCTTGGCCGCGATTTGGTATACAGGACTGTTGAAGCCAGCCTACCCACTCTGCCTTCAGCCCTCTCCCACGAGCCACCCTGTCAGCCGTCGCCACCAGGGGTTCTTTTATGCGCACTCAGCAGTTTGCAACGGCAACGCTGTCACCAATACGAATCAGCCCCTCCGAAACCACCTGAGCGGTGATTCCCCCATGCCCTCGCATTGCATTGAAGCCCCCAGGGCCCAAATTCTCTTCCATGAGCGAGCAGGGCACACACGGCCCTGTGTACTCCAGTACACATTCACCAACCTGGAATCTTTTCCCTTTCAGGGCGAGAAGATTAATACCGGACACAACAATATTGCGCCGCAACTCTTCGGGGCGTACCTCGCTTCGACCTAAAACAGAGGCCACAACGGGCAAATGCTCCCATTGAATGAGGGTTACCTGCCGCTTTCCCCCCGGTTTCCGACTGCTATGATGATCTCCATCCAGGCCCGTGCCCACTCGAGCCAGCACTTCCTGCAGGGAGTTAATTGAAGCACGCCGTTCGGCAGCGACCCCAATCCATTTCACTGAGCCAACTTGTGGCAGAACACCTTCCAGTTCGAATGCGTCATGTTCTTGTATCATTGCTTCCCCGTGGCTCTGGCTGAGAGATTGGCCTGCGACGATTTTTCCATCCCGGCAGCGGCTACCAGTTTCCCCAATTGGCGAAGGCTGGCAAGTCGTAACCTCTCGAATGTGGCAATTTGGCGAACGCAAGCGGGGATCGCTTCTGCCAACTCTCCCCACTTGCCGATGCACTGACGATCCTCGGCAAGGTTATTTTCAGTGTAAAGGGTTTGACTGAGCATTCCTCGCGAGGTTGCGAAATCGTTACCGCAAGCAAGTGTCCACTAATGGCATCCAATTGTGTAACCGAAGCAACCTTGCAGCTCAATCGGTGCCGGTGCTGGAAATTGAGTGCCTGTTTCATGTTGCGAAACGTGTGCTGCCGATTGATTTGACTGAAGGAACGCCTGGTGACAGTTCACATGGATGTTGGTTTGAGTTTTGTAATTCTCCGGAATAGACTGGTTTTTCAGCCTATTGACCACCCACTGACTGTACTATTTGCAGTTCCCGTTTGAGCCCAATTTGAGTTGAATGGATTTCTCCGGCGTCGCTTGAGCCGTTTCAAATTGGGATAGCCGCAGTTTTGCGGTTGTTATTTCGTGGGGTTTCCGGGTTCACTGAATTACAGAATCTCAAAACCGGTCCGTCACCACGACCTTACAGCTCGTCCCCTTAAAGGAATATTGACATGGGTTATTTGCTGATCACTGGAGGTACAGGTCTGCTTGGGCGGTACCTGCTCCGCGACCTCATGGATCGACAACAGAAGCTGGCTGTACTGGTTCGCCCCAGCCGTCGCCAGAGCCCCCATGCCCGCGTCGAATCACTCATGCAAAGCTGGGAGAAGATTTGCGATCGCAGTCTCCCACGTCCGATTGTGTTGACCGGGGACATTTGCACCCCCGACCTGGGACTCTCACCAACTGAAATAAAGTGGGTCGTGGAGAATTGCGACAGCATGCTCCATAACGCGGCGAGCCTCTCATTCGTCAGTACTGGACGTGACGCGGAACCTTGGCGTTCCAATGTCGACGGCACAAAGAACGTGCTGGAATTCTGCGATCAGGCACGCATTCGCAATTTCCACCACGTCTCAACCGCTTACGTGGCCGGATGTCGAACTGGCCTGTGCAAAGAAGACGAATTGGATGTTGGACAGGAATTCGCCAATCCATACGAAGAGAGCAAAGTGGAGGCCGAGAAGCTTGTCCGCAGTTGCTCCTTCTTCGACACAACGACCTTTTTCCGACCCGGAATTATTGTTGGCGACAGCGAGTCGGGGCTGACCTTCACGTACCACAACTTCTACGCGATGCTTCAGATTGCGTGGACGCTCAAGCAAAGCCTGACCGCCCACCTCGAGCCCGATGGCCGGACGAACGTCAGTTACTTCCGCCTGCTGGCCGATGGCACCGAACGCAAAAACCTGGTTCCCGTTGACTGGGTTTCCGAAGCAATGGCCACAATCATTGCTGATGAGAGTCTCCACGGCAAAACGTACCATCTCACACCACGCACACCTGTGACCACCAAGTTGATGTGCGATGTCATTCAAGAGGTGCTCAACCTCTACGGCATCCAGTTCGATCCGGTACCGGCCGACGTTTCCACCATGTCGGACGATGAGAAACTCTTCTACCACCACATGCAGGTGTACGAGTCGTACTGGAAAGATGACCCAGAATACGATCTCACAAACATCACAGCGGCACTTCCCAATTTGCCGTGTCCTCATGTGGATTCGGCCATGCTGGCCAACATGGCCCGAGTGGCGATTGCCGGTCGATTCAACTGGCGTGACCCACGGGTCGCAGCAGACGTGAATCTGGGAGTCCCCGAAGAAGTGAATCAACCAAACGTGGTCAAAAACCCTTCGTAGTTGACGATTTGTCAATTTGATTGATTCGAGAGCCGCTTGCAGCCCTGCTGTCAGCGGCTCTCGGCAATTAGCAGCGCCAAGTACGGTGTGACATTCAGCAGAATGACTCCCAGCTTGAAGAGGCCGAGAAACGCATACATGACCACCACGAACACTTCGCGAGAAATGGGGTAGAAGCGTTTCTGCGTGGCATAAACCCAGTCCATGGCAAACACACACATCGCCGTCCAGAACAGCAGCAGGCTGACATTCAAAACCAGACACCACCACAGGACTTCTTTTATTTCGAAAATCGTCACGTCTACTTGCCTCCTTCGACCGGATGGAGCGTCGCGGCTTCCATTTGATCCAACACGGACGCGAGTTGCTTTCTCAGCTCGGCCTGTTGCTCGGTCGGCAACGGTTCATGCTCATTAGGATCATTGACGACGTCAAACATCTCCCCCGTGAGATAGAGCTTGTAGCGAGACGTTCTCGCATGCCGACTCGCTTTTTCACGATTCCCGCCGCGTTCGTACCAGCAGTAAATCCACTCTCTACTCGATTTGCCGTTCCCCTTTGCTGCACCCAGAAAGCTGTGGCCGTCAAACCGAATGTCAGCGGGTGGCTTCACGCCAATGGCTTCTGCGAGTGTTGGCAGGAAATCGGTGGTGTCCACCAAATCTTCGCGAACCGTTGGTGAAATCCCCGGACCGGCGACGATGAGCGGCACGTGCGTTCCGTTGTCTTTTGTTTTCCCCTTGCCCCCCTGAATGGATTCCTTCCCCATGCGGGAAGTGATGGCCTGGTTCGTGCCATTGTCTCCCAGGAACAGAATCAGCGTGTTGTCGCTGAGTCCCTCCTGGTTGAGTGTGGTGACGATACGCCCGACGTTCTTGTCGACGTACGCAACCATTTCGGCGAAGTGCTTGTTCTTGCCTTGTCCTTTCTCCGGTCCCATTACCGTGGGGTCCCAGTCGGGACTGTCAGGCGTTGGCACGTGCGGCGAGTGCGGCAAAATCATGGGGTAGTAAGCAAAGAACGGCTCGTTCTTGTGATCCCGAATGAATTTCAGCAACGCACTACACACAAGTTCGGGACCGTATTCGCCCATGGTGTAGTCCACCTCTTTGCCATCGATTTCGAGACCTGGATTCGGATACCTCGGCGGTCGACGCGTGGTTTGCCACAACGTGTAGCCTTCAAATCCGAAGTGATTCGGCCCTTCGGGTCCGCCTTCTAATTGCCACTTCCCGGCAATGTACGTGCGGTAACCGGCGTCGCGAAACATGTGACCAATGGTGTACGCCTTGGGATCAAGCAATCCAAATCGAATGTAGTTCCGATTGTTGTACAGCCCCGTCATCAACTGCGAACGCGTCGGTGTGCAAAGCGGCTGCGAGTGACAGTTGGTGAACCGGGCTCCGCGCGCCGCCAGTGCGTCGAGGTTGGGAGTCGTATACGACCTCCCACCGTTCGCTCCCACACATTCATATCCCATGTCGTCTGCCATAACGAGGATGATGTTTGGCGGCCCCGAATCCTTTGCCTGCAACAATTCTGTCGACAGGGGGGCGAGGAAGGCGATGCCGAGAAGCCATCGCGAAAGTGTCATGGAACGTAATCGGTAGAAGACAGCTCGGGACATGTTGAATATCTCACTGGGCTCATGCAAAGACTCAGGGGCACACGCTGCAAAAAGATTATTGCAGATTCGCAACGTCGGCTCCAAACGCTCCAGCAACATTGGCTGATGAAGCTCGGCATCAGGTAATTCGACCTTGCGAACAAGAGTGCCAATTGGCAAAGTACCAGCAGACGCGCTGCTGGTACACATCACACACATTTGCGAATGAAACGAAGAGGGCGTCGTGAAACGCGTTCGAGAGGCTTTTGAGAACGGAGCATTCCTCCTCGACCTCGATGCGGACAATTTGGACGAAGTCTTTCGGCAGTCAATCGTCGCAATGGTTGGCGGCGGATTCCTGTCTCCTGGGAATGGTGCCGCCATTGAACAGGAGTTACACCGCCGCGAGGCTGTTGCGTCGACCGCAATTGGCAATGCCGTCGCCATTCCGCATGCCTATCTGGACGGCGTAGAAGAACCGAGCATTTTCTTTGTGCGATTGCGGCGCGGCGTCGACATGGGCGCCCCCGATTTGCGCCCCACACGCTACGTGTTCATTCTCGTCGGTCCGAAAGATGTCGCCAGCGAACATCTTGACACGCTAACGCAAATCGCCCGCTGCATGTCCGATCGGGAATTCCGATACGACATGCGTCAGGCCATGCGACAGTCTGACTTAATTGACGCACTCGACGCGTTCGAAGAGCGGATTTCTCCAGAGTCACGAACAAGGCCGGTCGACGATGGACTGGAATACTCCGGCCAGTTTGCTGGCGGATTCCTGGCCGACCTTCGGCGCCGACTGGCCTGCTACTGGTCCGACTTCCGTGATGGGCTGCAGGCAAAAAGCCTCGGCTCGGTGCTGTTCCTCTACTTCGCCTGCCTGGCCCCCACCATTACGTTCGGCGGCCTCATGGAAAGTGCAACGGGGGGCCGCATTGGAGCCACCGAAATGTTGCTCGCCACGGCGGTCGGCGGCTTTCTTTTCAGTCTGTTTGGCGGCCAGCCGCTGCTGATTCTTGGCGGAACGGGTCCACACCTGGTGTTCACGAAAGTGCTGTATGAACTTTGCGTGCAGTTCGGATTACCATTTCTCCCGACATACGCGTGGGTAGGCTGCTGGTCGGCTCTGTTTCTCATCATTCTCTCGCTGACGGATGCGAGTTGTCTGCTGAAATTCTTTACGCGGTTTACGGACGAAATCTTTGCACTGCTCATTTCCGTGATTTTCATTCAGGAATCACTCAAGAGCATTTTGCGTTTTCTGCACGATGCACACGCCGAGCAAATCGAACACGACACCGCATTTCTCGCACTGCTGCTGTCGCTCGGTACATTCGCCGGCGCCATGATGCTCAGCCGCTTCCGCAAGACGCGGTATTTGTCTCGCGGAATGCGTGAATTTCTGGCCGACTTTGGTCCAACCATCGCGCTCGGTAGCATGATGGCGTTCGGACTGCTGTTCCCGCAGGTCGCCATGGAACAATTGCGAGTCCCCGATCGACTCGAACCAACCGCGTCGTCTGAAATGACCTCGGGTAATGAAGCTGAGCCTTCTGGCACTGAATCAACAGCGTCGGAGAAACGACCATGGCTCGTTTCCATGTTTTCGTTGCCAGTGTGGGTCTGGTTTGCCTCTGCCATTCCAGCTCTACTGGTGACCATGCTGACGTTTCTCGAACAGAATATCACCGCGCGCATTGTCAATTCGCCGGACAACCATCTCAAGAAGGGGCCGGGATATCATCTCGATTTGTTTGGCATTGGCATTCTGCGGTTTCTCTGTTCGATTTGCGGATTACCGTGGCTGGTGGCGGCGACGGTGCGGTCACTGAATCACGTTCGTTCGCTGGCGACTGTGGAAGAAAAATCCGTGGCTGGCGGCGAAACACGTGAAGAAATCATTCACGTCAACGAAACACGTGTCACGGGAATGGCCATCAGTCTGCTCATTGGTCTGTCACTGTTCCTGCTGCCGCTGCTGAAAATGGTGCCCATTGCCGTGCTGTATGGACTGTTTCTCTACATGGGAGTCGTGTCGCTCGGGGGAAATCAATTCTTTGAACGACTCATTCTGTGGGTGACCGACCCCACGCTGTATCCGAAAACGCACTACACCCGAACCGTCCGCATGTGGACCATTCACCGTTACACAGCCATACAGGTCGTTTGCCTCGCCTCGCTGATGCTCATGAGCTGGAGTTCCATCAAAGTGTTGTTCCCGCTGCTGATTGCACTCCTCGTGCCCATTCGCCTGTTGATTGGCAATTGGTTCCAGGAACGCGATCTTGCCGCACTCGACGCCGCCGCTGAACCAGAATCAGAAGAAACGCACTGGGTGTAGTCTCGGTGTGAACCGCAGTGATTTGCTCGCTATTTGGTTGGCGTGGAAACGTCTGTGTCCGCGAGGTCAAATTGGGTGAGCAGGTGCGGAAACAAGTCGATTTCGCCGGATGCCACGTTATAGATGGCTCCCACAATGGCGATTTTTCCTGACTCGGCAAGACCGCGCAACACGGAACTCTGCTCGAGAATGGAATCCATGACGAGGGCCACATTTCGGCGGGCTACGCGGTCGATTAGGATGATTTGTTCGTCGGGAGTCGCCTCGATAATTCTACGAAGCATGTCTCGATCGACCGCTTTCTGAATGTCGGAAACAATCGACTCCAGATGATCGCACATGGCGGTCTTGGGGTTCACTTGGGAATGCACGAGTCGATGAACAGCTTCCGTGACGGCTCCGCACCGTGTATGCCCCATCACGAGTACCAGCTTTGCCCCCGCCACGCCGCAACTGTATTCCATACTTCCCAACACTTTCGGGCTGGTAATGTTACCCGCCACGCGGACACTGAAAATGTCTCCCAAGCCGAGGTCGAACACCAGTTCCGTCGGCGCCCGTGAGTCAATGCAGCTCAGTAGAACGGCCATGGGATACTGCCCAGTCGCCGTGGCACTGCGGGACCGGGCAGCGTCACGGGTGAGTTGCTCCCCATTTCGGTAACGAAGATTTCCTTCCCGCAGCGCTTTCAGGACATCAGCCGGAGTGAGCTGATTTTGAATTTCCTTGGAGCAATGATCGACGAAGAGGACCTCGTCCTCAATTCCCTGCCGGGCACCAAAACCAATGAGGCTGATGTTCAGCGATTTCAATGGCGCGTATCGACGCCTGTAATCTCGCAGGAACTGGCCGACGTCCGGGTCGATGTAGTTTGTATTGCGTGCGTCGAGTAATACCTCGCTCCCGTCAGGAATGCTGTCCAGAGTCTGCTGCAGCACGCGCACATCAAGAAAGCTGAGTTGGTTAGGGAGTTCAATTCGCTGCACCGTCCCGGATAAATGCCGCTCGGTAACCGACTTGAGCCGCTGATTCGAGTTCGTGTAAAGCACAAACAGCAGGCTGACAATGAGTCCCAGGAATGTGCCGAACAGCAGGTCGGAAAACACGATGGCAATAATGGTGACCACAAACGGAATGAAATGCGGCAGGCCTTTCTTCCATTTGTCCGCCGCAATGCGGGGATTAATCAGACTCCATCCTGTCACGAGCAGCACCGCGGCCAGACACGACAATGGTATGAGGTCGATGACAGCCGGAAACAAAAGAACGCTAATGGCCAGCAGTCCGCCGTGAATCATGGTGGACCATTTGGACTTTCCCCCCGCCTGAATGTTGACGGAACTGCGGACAATGGAGGAGGTCACAGGGAGCGCTCCGACCAGTCCCGCCAGCACGTTCCCAATCCCTTGAGCCCATAGCTCATGGTTCGGTGAGGACCGGCGATGTTCGGGGTCGACTTCATCTGCGGCGTCGAGATTGACCAACGTTTCGAGCGACGCTGCAGCAGCAATAATCGCCCCCGCCTGGTAAATGTCCGCATCATGCCAGCGCGTGAAGTCGGGGAAGCGGAACTGCTGTAGAAATCCTGAAAAGGACTTCTCAATGGGAACATGCACGAGGTGGGAATCTTCGAGCAGCCAACCGGTTCCGAGTCTTCGGAATATCAAGACGAGCGCCGTCCCCAGTGCGACGACAACAAGCGGCGCAGGGATTTTGGAATTCTTAAGGTATTCGACGTTTCGCCAGGCCACAAGTATGACCAGCGACAGAATTCCAATGACCGCCGCCCCGAGGTGTACGTCTCCCTGGATGACCGAAAAGAACTCCGTAAACGTGTTCGCATTGTCCATTTGCCGGAACGACAACTCACCCTCAGCGTCGATGTCGTGGCCTAACAGGTGAGGGATTTGCTTCAGGATGAGGATAAGCCCGACCGCTCCCAATAGTCCCCGCACCACACTCGTCGGAATGTAATTCGCCAGACGTCCGGCCTGCAGCGCTCCCAGTAGCATTTGCAGACATCCCGCAACGACAACGGCCAACAGGAAGGCCTCGTAGGTTCCAAGGGCATGAATTTGAATAGCAATGACCGCAATGAGTCCAGGAGCCACGCCACTCACACTGGTATGGGACGAACTGAAATACCCGACAACCAGTCCGCCAATGACGCCGGACAAAATGCCGGACAAATACGTCGGTGCCCCGGACACTTCCGCCAACCCAATGCAGAGCGGAACGGCCACGAAAAACACGACCAGCCCGGCGCTGAAGTCTTTCGTCAGTCGCTGCGTCGTGGTGACATTTGTCAGGGGCATATCGTGGACCTTGCCTGAATGTGGCTGCGGCGCTGAATTGGTGTCAGTGAGGATGATTTACCACAGGGTAAACCACTTCGCAGGTCCCTCGCCAGCCGAAACAGCATTGTGCGATTATTGCTGCGAGATGGTCACGACTGGCGGAGCAAGATAGCCCGCGCGGAAGGGTTCGATTTGACTGTTCTCAGGACTGCAGTCCTGCAGGAGCAGTCGATAGCGTGCTTCGTAACTGTGCTCGGTATCGATGGCGAACTCGCCAAGTTGCGGTGGCGTGAACACAAAGTACGGCTTGCTGGGATGCAGTCGCACGGGTTGTGGAAAACGAAAGTTCTCCTTGTGTCCCAGAATAGTCACCGACGCGAAGCCCTCCTTGGTCGGCCCATACATCGAAACCCATTCCGGCCGCGTGTGGTTGCCGTCTGAACGAGATTTTCCTTCGCTGGTGAGAATGTCGGCATTGGGATTGTTGAGCCAGTCGTCCCGACCGCGAATCGCCGCGCCGCCGTAGTGGTACTCGTGAATGACCAGTGGTGAAGCCGCCACCAGACTCTGCACGGTATGAGTGTCGACAATATAAGGCCCGGGGGAATTCCAGACACGGACCGTGAGGAGTTCGCGCAGCACTGGCGTCGAGATTTCTTCCGCGTCGATCGCCACATGCTCCAGTTCCGCAGTGAATTCACCGAATACCGGACCACTCGTTTGGCTGATGAGTCGAACGTGACGGACATCACCGGTTTTTCCCGCCTGGTTCCAAAAGTCCGTCTTCCTTCCAGTAAATGACGTGTTGACCCACGCATGAAACAATCCATGCTGATGCGCATGGTCGGCAGGGAACTCTGACGTGACCACTTCCCCGCCGGGCGTGTAGAGAGGATGAATATGGCCACTCCGCTGAAACACAGCGGGGATTGATTCAGGCGGCATGCGGGTTGCGGTCCAGTAAGAAAGCACTGGCTGGCCGCGCACAATTGCCGTAACCGCTCCCGTGGGATTCTCGGTTGTCATGACAACTCCCTGAGCATCGACCTTTCGATTGGGAGCAGACCGCAGAATGAAAGTGGCCGATTCTCCTTTCGCAATTCCAGCTGGCAGAATAAACGCTGCGCGTCGCGACGTTTGATCGATCCACTGCGCGGGAATGGTTTCGTCACCATGCATCAGGACGAAACCCTCAGGAGCTTCAATGTCTTCATGCACCTGAAACTCGACCGGCCCAGCAGCAATCGCGTTTGCCTCGGCTGTCACCTTCAAGGCGACATCGGCGTGACATTCGCAAATCAGTCCACTCAGACAGGTGACGACGAAAATGCCGAGGAAAGTGCAAAATCGAATACGCTGCATGGCACCGTGCTTTCCATGAATCTCAATTGGACGCGGGAGCCGCGGCACCAATTTGCTGGCTCTGATATTTCGTCGCCATTTCGTTGATAATCCGTGAACGCAGGGCACCATCGAGCAGGTCGAAATGCGTCTTGTCGGGAACGAGTTCAATCCGGGCATTGCTGTTCAAACGCTGCATTGACTCCTGGAGAATTCGCGTGGCCCCTTCGAGGTAAAACGTGTCCGCGGTTCCCATGATGACAGTCAGCTTTCCTCGCAGTTGGTTTCGCAAGGCGTCATCCGACTCCAGCAAATGCACAATATCGTATTTCTTCCAGGCCTGAGCGACGCTGTGGTCAATTTCGCCCGTCTCCCAGTTCCAGAGTGGTTGTGGCCGAGTGGAATTGGGAGCGGGAATGGCATTCTGGACTGCAGTGGGATCGAGCGGGGTAGCTACACTCACAGCAGGACTGAAGACGGCTTCGAAGCTGTGGAGTTGTTCGCCGTATCCCAGAATGTGCTCGTAACTGGCGAAATCTTCGTACCAGAGAAATGGTTGACCTTGTCGACGAGCGAGAGGTCGATGCTCGCGGTGTTCATCCCAGTACATGTTCGCGTCGGCGTACAAATTGATGCGCTGAAAATCCACAAACGTGACGGGGTCGGGTGAGGTGCTCCATGTGCCGCCAAAGTCGTTTGGGTATGCCACCTGCAGCCACAATGAACTCCAGCCGCCCGAAGAATGCCCCGTGAGAAACCGGGCCTCTGGACGGGCATCAGTGCGGAATGCTTTATCGAGTTGCGGAATGAACTCTTCGACGAATGCCGAGCCCCACGGACCGTTGTTCGCCGAGTCGGCAAAGCAGTGGTGTCCCAATGGGCAACTGGGATCCGGAATGACCAGAATGAACTCGGTTCCATTTGCCGCCACAAGCGAATTTTGTTTCCAGCGTGCTACTTCGAAATGCGTCCCGGAGAACCCAGGCACGCTAATGAGGACGGGATAACGCCGCTGCGGCGAAGTGGCGTAGCTGGGTGGCAAAAGCACGCCCGCCCGCATGATGACGTCGCGCTGATGAAACTTTGAAAGCTGTGGTGATTTCACCTCCAGCAGACGTCGCGATTCGGTTTCAGGGAAGGGTTGTCCTTCAATGATTCGATTAATGGTGAGCGATACGGGCCCTTGGTTTCGGCACGTCTCCACTCCGCTACACCCATTTCCAGCACCTGTGGCCGCAACTCGGCTGAAGTGATGAAAACGGGCAACGGCCTGGACGTGCATTCCGTCGATGGGCAATTCCTCCAACGGCTTGGGGAACGACATGAGGCCGGGCGTGCGCGAGTTAATGGTCAGCTTCTGATGTGGCATCCAGTCGTGCACATCGAGAGCCACGACCGGCTTCGGCCGAAGAGTCGAAGCTCCCGCCCGTGGTTCTCCGCCGGGAACGTCGAAGAACAGGTAGACGCGCCCAGAATACGGGCCAGAATGCGCTTCGGCCGTGTACTGCACTTCGAATTCGAACGCATTGGCAAAGGAACCAAATCCCAAACCGAGTACGAACGCCATCAAAGCCACGCATGGGGCCTTGATGTGCCTCACGTTGAGGTCCGGTCGACAATCCATGTGATCAAACCTCTACGCAACGCATTCTTCAGCGACACTTTTATTCCGTAGAGCGAAAACCCACGCTACGGTGAACCTGGAATCGAGTAGCCTGGCGGGGTGAGGGAAGTGCCGTTGTATTCGCCACCGTATCCACCCGGACCAGCACCTGTGGCGGGTTGCCGATTGGGATAGCGGCGTGCCTCGTCTTGTGCGGCAAATGTGGCTGCGTCCTGTGGACGTGGTGGGACCGGCAAGTCGGTGAATTTGACTCCGACCTTAATGATCTCCAAGTTGGAATGCAGGGCAACACGCAGTGCCGCACCCGGCGGAATTCTTCCTGAAAGTGTCACGAGTGTCGATCCTCGTTGACTTTCCTCCGACCGGATAATGCCGGGAACAGCGGCGCCTGTTTCATCAATGACATCAATAGCGCCGACAATTGTCGAGTCTTTCGCTTTGTAGACCAGACGCAAGCTATTGCCCTGCTCTGGGGCACCAGCCTGCATTTCTAACCGTCGAGCCGTAGGGTGGTCGACCTTTCCATTCAATTGTGCTGCGTTGGGGATGTCGATGGTTTCACTGGTCTGTGGAACCCGCATCAGTACGGCTCCTTCAAAAAGGGGCAGAATGGTCGCCCCTTCACTGGACACAGACGGGAAGAACTGCGTCAGGATGCCCGAATTGGGCTGCTCGCCGACGGCAGTGCGGTCGATGACAACGTCTTCTGGTCGTCCCATGTGTCGGCTGCGGTCTGGGAGTTTTTCGTCGGCTCGATAAGACACGACCTTAGTCGCGTTGCCACCAAACAACACAACTTCCAACATGGGTTCAAGGATTTGTTCGTCACGTGCGTCAGTGACGACATGCCATCCCACTTGTGCTTTGGCATTCCATCCTTCCGGTAATCCGGTGATTTGAGAGGGCTCGACGCCACGACGAATGATATCCTCGCCAATGTTTGCGGGAGGAGGTGGTCCGAGTGGCCCGCCGCCACCACCGCCGGCCCCGGCCATTGCGGCCGCCATCATCTTGTTCGCAGCCTTCTTACCTTCTTCCGCGAGTTTCAGAATTTCCGGCTGTGTTGCTCCAAATGAAACTGCCGCGAGATTTCCTTCGCTGGTGACTTCCGCCGACTGGAGCAGTTTATCAAGTGAGTTCTTCAACTCGGGGAAGAAAATTCCAACCGCTATCAACTGTCCATTGGCCTGCTGCAACAAATTGCGAATCTCTCCAGCAACTTCACCGGCAGACTCTGGGCTGCTGGTTTTGGTCGCGATTGAGAACTCGATGCGGTCACCCAAGTCGAGGGCAATTTGCATGTCGGTCGCGTTCTCTTTAAGGAGTTCGTTCAGCCTCTTGAACTGTTCTGCTCCCGCGGCATTTTCAGGTGGCGACTCGGCATCTTTCAGACGCGTCATGTCGGCCAGTATCGAAAAGTGATGATTGAAGTCCGAGTTCGCATACCGCTGGCTGACCTGAGGGCTCCAAGGCTTTGACCGTGAAAGCAACTCGACCAAAACTTTTTCCTCTCCGACAATAAGCGTTGAAGCGTCTAGTTCCGCGGCGGCTGTTACCTTTCCAGGCGACGAAGGCTGACCGTTTGGTGCTGGAGGTGGTGGCATGCGGCGATACTGCACGTTCCCTTGCGTGACGACTTCCGCCGCCTGATACGGCCTAATGGAATCGAGCGAGACGCCGTCACGAAACTGAATCACTGCGACGGATGGTGGTTGAGGAACGTTCATTTCCGGTTGTCCTCCGGAATTCGCACTCCCCGACCCGTTGGGTTGAACGGCTCCTCCATTCGAAAGTGCGGCCTGCTGTCGGCGGGTTGTTTCAGCCACATCGGTCACGGCGAAAGTGACGGAACGAATGTCGGTCAGCGGAATGCCAACTTCCCTTTCAAACTTTTCCAGCGGCGCATCTCCTTGCTGACGCATCATGTTGACAAGTTGTTCTGTCAACGGGCTGGCCAGCAGGCGTTGCATTTGAACATGGATGACCACGTCCGTTTCAGGGAGGAGAGAGTCCAGACGAGGTTGAACAAATTCCCCCGGAGTGACATTCAACTTGATGGGCGGCAATGGCTGCTTGGCAGGTGGATATCCTTGTCCAGGAACTCCTGATCCATTTTCAACACCGGGCTGCTGTGGAACGCCGCCAGGGAACGTGCCGTTGGGGCTCGTATTCAAACTGAGTGCCATGGATGGATCGGGGCTCGTCCCGGTGCTGCCCAGTGGAGTGACAGACGCGTCCGATGCTCCGAGAGGAGCCGTTGACGTACTGCCCGGCACCCCACCCAGTGGCGTCGGTGCACCACCATTCGCTGCTGGAGCCGTTGCTGTGTTTCCCGGCACTCCGCCCAGCGGTGTCGGTGCGCCTCCGTGCGCCGCAGGAGCTGTTGTTGTGCTGCCCGGCACTCCGCCGAGCGGTGTCGGTGCGCCTCCGTGTGCCGCAGGAGCTGTTGTTGTGCTGCCCGGCACTCCACCCAGAGGCGTCGGTGCGCCTCCGTGTGCGGCTGGTGCGGTAGCTGTATTCATGCTGGCGTGTGCACCAGGTGCTCCACCCAGTGGGGTTGGTGCACCACCGAGTGGCGTTGGTGCCCCGCCGTGCGCGGCGGGTGCGGTAGCTGTATTCATGCTGGCGTGTGCCCCAGGGGCTCCCCCCAATGGGGTCGGTGCACCACCGAGTGGCGTTGGCGCTCCGCCGTGCGCGGCTGGTGCGGTAGCTGTATTCATGCTGGCGTGTGCACCAGGAGCTCCACCCAGTGGGGTTGGTGCCCCACCGAGTGGCGTTGGTGCGCCGCCGTGCGCGGCCGGTGCGGTAGCTGTGTTCATACTGGCGTGTGCACCAGGAGCTCCACCTAAAGGTGTCGGCGCCCCGCCGTGTGCCCCCGGTGCTGAAGTGCTCGTTGTCGTTCCATGACCAGCGGGAGCGCCAGTTGCACTGGCACCGTGAGCAGGGGCTCCACCACCACCAGGTTGCGTCATTTGAGCGGTTGGATCATTTGACGCATGACCGCCCCCAGCGGGAGCCGTGTTGTTTTGGCCAGCATTGCCTGTGCTCGCTGTATCGGTTCCTGTATTCGAAGAACTGTCCGATGAAGCGACCGCCGAATTGTCAGCAGTATCATCGCCGCCACCGAAGACGCCTAATCCCCACAGCAGTCCACCAACACCGAGCAAGAGGACGAGCACACCGCCGCCCAGAAGCAACGGCATCATACTGCCGCCAGAAGACTTCTTTCCCTTCCCCTTTCCTTTGCCCTTACCCTTTTTCTTGCTGCTTCCGCCGCTTGCTTTACCCTTGGCTTTGCTCGATTTGCGAGGCGCGGGCATGTCGTCGAAGTCGTCATCGCCCCCGAATTCATCGTCATCGCCGAAATCGTCCTCAGCCATTTCATCGATGGGCTGAATGACAAATTTCTTCTTGCACTTCGGGCAAGGTGCTGTTTTGCCGACCTTGCTGTCGTCCTTCAGTTTGAGTTGTGCCTGACAATGACTGCATTCAACGGTAATTCCGGCCATGGCGGACGTGCCTTCAATTGGTGACTGCCGTCACGGAGGTGACGACGTTCGAAACGACTCGCGTAGAACGCATCGGAGCATGTCTACGGGAGATAAGTGCCTGACAGCATAACAAGTTCTGTCAAGCAGAGTCACGGCTGATTATGGAATTTCGCAAAAGCGGAACATCGAATTGCTCGTAACAACGTCCCCCTTCCGCTAGCCTTTTACGGTCCGCGAAGTGACGCGGCAGCGTGCCATAGGCATCGGGCGATGGTGTCGAACGGAATCCTGACCAGTAAGACGAAACAACATGAACTCTCATTTTCAGCTCGATTTTTCTCTGCGTAGGGCTCTTGTCGGTGTTCTGGTGGCATTTCTTGCCCCGTTCTCTGTCAGCCCGCTCATCGCACAACAGCAAGTCTTTGTGACACCGGAAGAGGCCGCTGCCTCGGAAGATTTCCAGTTGCAGGGCGAATACGCTGGGAATTCACGCGGCATGCAAGTGGTGGCACAGGGAGAAGGGAAATTCCTTGTCGTGCAGTATCGTGGCGGACTCCCCGGTAAAGGCTGGGACGGTTCTGACCGGGAAGAGTTCGAGGAAGACGCCGCGGCGGTTAAGCAGCTGGTTGCTGATTTGAAACTGGAACGCGTCGAACGCACGAGTCCCACGCTCGGTGCCGAGCCGCCAGCGGGAGCCGTCGTTCTGTTTGATGGAACTGCGGAATCGCTCCAGCAGCACTGGAAAGAAGGTGCGAAAATGAGTGACGACGGCCTGCTCATGCAGGGATGCATGTCAACCGACGTATTCGTCGATTTCACAGCACACATTGAGTTTCGACTCCCCTTCATGCCGGCTGCTCGTGGGCAGGGCCGTGGAAACAGCGGAGCGTATTACCAGGGACGCTACGAAACCCAGGTGCTCGATTCGTTTGGCCTGGCTGGCAAGAACAACGAAACCGGCGGGATTTATGAAATTAGTGATCCCAGCTTGAATATTTGCTTGCCGCCACTCGTTTGGCAAACGTATGACGTCGATTTCACAGCAGCACGCTGGAACGACAAGGGAGAGAAGACCGCCAATGCGCGACTTACCGTGCGTCTCAACGGCGTAACAGTACAGCAGAATGTGGAAGTCCCGCGAATTACCCGGGCCGCACCGAATCAGGAATCACCGGAACCTGGGCCACTGTACTTGCAAGATCACGGCAACCCTGTCCGGTACCGCAACATTTGGATCGTCCCGCGCGATTCCGAACGACAGGCACGGCGCCCTCGGGTTCCTGCCTTTGAACGATTTCACGCGAGCTGGTCAGGAAACACACTTGGCGGGGAGTTGCTGGTCAACGAACTGGGCTGCCGAAATTGCCATCAATCATTGCCCGCCGACAACGCCAAAAGTGCCCCCAACATCACAAAAGTTGGTTCCCGTGCCCGCCCTGAGTGGATTCGTGACTTCATTGCCAATCCCCATGCTGTGAAGCCTGGCACAACCATGCCTTCACTGCTTGATGGCTGGAACGAAGACGAACGTCGCGACGCCGTGTTGAAGCTGACGAACTTCCTCGTCGCTTCAGGCCAGTTTGCCGAGCAACCGGTTGACGCACAAAAAGTCCGTCGTGGTGAAGCACTCTTCCACGAAGTCGGATGCAACGCCTGTCACGCTCCCCGTAATGACGTGGCCGTCCCGGACGGGACCTCCGTCTCGCTTGCCGGCATTGAGAATAAGTATTCGGTTGCACCACTTACCGAATTCCTGAAGAACCCCCATGCCGTTCGTCCGTCAGGTCGCATGCCGAACCTGCAACTCAACGACAAAGAGTCGGAAGACATTGCGAACTACCTGCTCAAGGATTCCAAGACGTCGCCGTTGTTGCCAAACATTCGCTATCAGGTGTTCAACGGAAGCTGGGATGAAGTCCCTAACTTTGACGAAATGGAACCAGAGAAGACGGGCGAAGTGGCCGGATTCGATGTCTACGTCGCCGGCCGCAACGACAACTTCGGCGTGCGTTACGAAGGCTTTCTCCATGTGGAAAAGAAAGGGAAATACCGATTCCACCTGGGATCGGACGATGGCAGCAAGCTGTATGTCAACGGCAAGCAGGTCGTTGCTTCAGATGGCATTCACCCACACACAGTGAACGCCGACAACATTGAACTCGATGCTGGTGCTCACGCAATTCGCGTTGATTACTTCGAACAAGGTGGACAGGAATCGCTCTCTCTCGAAGTTGAGGGACCGGGATTGCCGCGACAAGACGCCGGACGACTTTTGACACCAGGGAAGGAAAAGCTGGAAAAGAAAGTTTCCGACGATCCCAACGCCTTCGTCTACGACCCCGGCCTTGTCGAAGCAGGGCAGAAACTGTTTGTGGAAATTGGCTGTGCGGCCTGCCACGAGTATTCAGTTCCAGGCGAAGGAAAACTCACCTTCGATGCCTCGGCCCTTAACGACAAGACGAACTGGGCCAACCGTGAGTCAGGTTGTCTGGCCGAGAAATCAGGTCGAGCCCCCAACTATGACTTGTCCCCAGAACAACTCACCGCACTCACCAACGTTCTAAGGAACCCTGGAGAAGGCAGCAGGTCAACTGCCGTGGAGGTGTCCAAGGTCTTTGCCACATTTAACTGCTACGCCTGCCATACGCGCGACGGCATTGGCGGACCAGAAGCAGAACGCAATGCACTGTTCACTACCACCATTCCGGAAATGGGTGACGAAGGTCGACTCCCGCCGCCGCTCAACAACGTGGGAGACAAACTCAACGACGAATGGCTGACGAAAATTCTGCACGATGGCGCGAACGAACGTGACTATATGCGCACACGCATGCCCAGGTTCGCTCACGCAGCGGTTGACCAGTTGGCCGCCGTGTTCGTTGCCACCGACCGCCGTACAGAAGCTCCGCTGGCTGAATTCGACGCACCAGTTCACCGCGTGAAGTCGAATGGTCGTCAGTTGGTAGGGGAGGGCGGGTTGGCCTGCATTAAGTGCCACACGTTTGCAAACCACAAAGCCACCGGCATTCAGGCCATCTCACTCACCGGCATGACGCGGCGACTGCGCCAGGACTGGTTCCAGCGATATCTGTTTGATCCCATTGCCTACCGTCCCGGTACCCGCATGCCAACAGGCTTCCCTGACGGCATCCCCGCTATCAAGGACGTCTTCGATGACGCCCCGGTCAAGACGGGAGTTGCCGATCGAAATTCCCAGCCCAATCAGCAAATCAGTGCCATCTGGAAGTTTCTGGAAGATGGTGACAAGGCCTCCATTCCCGACGGATTGCTCGCGGAAATGATTGAACTCATTCCAAAGACGGAGCCGGTCATTTATCGAAACTTCCTGGAAGGGACGTCGCCACGCGGAATTGCCGTGGGATACCCGGAGGGAGCACACATCGCCTGGGATGCCAATACATTCGGTCTCCGCATGATTTGGCACGGCAGGTTCATTGATGCATCCAAGCACTGGGTCGGACGCGGTCCAGGCAACCAGACGCCGTTGGGCGACCACATCATGCAAATTGAGAACGCCTCGCCGCTGGCGGTGCTGGAATCGGGCGACGCGGAATGGCCCGCGACCGATCCCCGCCAACGTGGCTACAAATTCCGTGGCTACGAGTTGAATGGAACAAAGCAGCCCGCGTTCCGCTATCAAACCGAGTTTGGCGACGTCACCGATTTCATTGCACCCGTCGCTCATGAGGGACGCGACGCAGGACTCCTCCGTGAAATCACGGTGTCCTCCGCAAATGATGCGGGAGCAGTTTATTTCCTCGCCGCAAAGGCATCCGAAATTTCGACCGGAGAAGACGGCTGGTTCCTGTTGCCGCAGGGTGTTCGCGTGAAGGTCACCGGTGGTGCCGCCTTCATTCGCGACTCTGGTGGGCAAAAGGAACTCATCGTGGAACTGAAATTCAAGGCTGGCTCAGCAGTCGTCACACAAGAGTTCGACTGGTAACAGTAGTTTTCGAACCAGCGAATCTGTCCCCCCAGATTTGGGGAATCGGGATTTCGGCAGTGGACGTTTCCACGCAGGCTGCTACCCTCAACCGTAGGGTGGGTGCAGTCCGCCGTAATTGAGGTAGTGCGTTACGCAAAGCATGCAGGCGGACGTAACCCACCATCAAGCGGTGACTTGTTTCGTCCACTGGTCATTGCTCCGGCGAATCAGATTGAATCGAGCGAAACGTTGTTTCAGTTGTTAAAGCGGCAAACCGGACTCTCCGTCGGCCTGATTCTTCTGGCCGCAATGTGCGGTTACGCCTGCGCCGATGCCCCCAAAGCAGACGCCGAAGAGGATTACCTCCGACCGGGCGATTACATCCCGCCTTATACGCAACTCACAGAAGACGGTCCCGCCGAGATGTGGGATGTGGCCGAGGTTTCTGAGTTCAAACTGGTGGACCAGGACGGAAACGAAGTTACGAAGGAGTCTCTGCTGGGGAAGCCGTGGGTTGCGAACTTCGTATTCACACGCTGTACCGTCCAGTGTCCGGCCAACTGCACCATCATCCGGAAGTTGAACGACTCTCTGGCGAAAGTCGACGTCCGGTTCGTCACAATTACGGTTGATCCTGAGAACGATTCCGTCGAAGTCATGCGGGAATATGCCTCGATCTGGAAGGCCCAACCGGACCGCTGGAAATTCTGTACGGGAGACGTCGACGCCGTGTGGGATCTCATCCGTAAAGGATTCAAGGTCACCGCCTGGGAAGAGGTCGGTACCCGCCGTCGTCCCGGAATGGAGTTCGCCCACAGCAATCATCTAGTACACGTGGATGCGACAGGGAAAATCCTGGGACGCTACAACGCCACCAATGAAGACGAAATCACCGTGCTGCGGACTGTTCTGCAGGGGAAGATCGAAACACCGCAGAAGTTTCAGCCAGCAAATCTCGCACTTCTTGAAAAGGAAGCCGCCGAACGGAAGGAGCATGCCGCCCACGTCCGCGAGGCTGCTGACGTCCCTGAAGCCGAACGTCCTGCGACACTCAAGGACTTGCCCGGTTGGGCCAAGCGTCTCCCGGCGACAAATGCCCTGTTGAATGCCTTGTCGACAATTCTGCTGCTGGCAGGTTTTGGCGCCATCAAGGCGGGGAACCGCAACTTGCACAAGTACCTTATGCTGACGGCGTTTGGTGTCTCGGTCGCGTTTCTGGCGTGCTATCTGACGTATCACTCAGCGTTGTCAGCGTACACGGACTCGCATGGCAAACCATTTGAGGGGACCGGATTCATCAGGCCAGTCTATTTTTCCATCCTGATTTCTCACGTGCTGCTGGCCGTGGTCGTGCCTGTTGGTGCCATTGGTACAATTTGGCATGGATTGCGTGAGAACTGGAGTTCTCACCGCTGGTGGGGGAAAATCACTTTCCCAATTTGGCTGTATGTTTCCGTGACGGGCGTTATTATTTACCTCATGTTGTACCGACTGTAGATTCAGTGGGACGCACACACAGACTGCCCAAGTAACGGGGAGAGGGAGCAAAAGCTCCACTCAGAACGCAATGAACAAAGCACTCAAAGGACTGTTGCTCGCACTGGCGCTCGTCGTGGGAACACTCTCGACGGCATCGCCCGTCATGGCTTGTCCCATGTGTCGCGTGGCCAATGAAGACACGGAAGACCCCGCTGCGGAGGCTCGCCCACGTGCCTATATGTACAGTATCCTGTTCATGCTGGCCATGCCCGCCTCGATTGCTACCTTCTTCGGCGTTTCGCTGTATCGACTGTCGCGCCAACGCGACGCGATGAACGAAGAAGTGCTCGGCGACAACAACATCTAGGGCCTTGTTCGGCACCTTTAGCCGAACTGGCACAACTTGAGCCATTCTGGCTGAATTATGTTTGTTGTATTGAACAAGGCCACACTACAAGAAGCTCCTCGGAAGAATCTTCGCGATTCTTGAGTCACCTTCCCCAAAATGGGACAGGAAAAAGGAGTTTCCTCGATGCGCCTTACTGCGCTTGCCTTCCTTGTTTTTGCAACTTCAGCTCCTCTGTTTGCTCAGTCGCTGGGCGATCTGCCTGCCCCGCGCCTGCTGCAAGGCAGCCCTCGTCCAGTTGATCGAAGTCGCCGGCCTGACAGTAACGTTGTTCCAGCATCCTCCATCGAGGAAGCGAAACCCTCAAACGAGCCAGTGCCTCCCCCCAACGGATGGCGACCAACCGGACTGGGCCCACTCGTTGTGCCTCCCCAGCCTGCAAATCCTCCTCGTGAGCCAGCGGAATTGAGCGAATTGGATGCGATGCCAATAGTGACCGCTCAGTCGCCCCCGGCTGCCCCCGTTCAAACTCCGTTTGAATATCTGGCTCCCAGCATTCCTGAGCCAGCTCCAATTCAGGCTGTGCAGGATGTGGTTCCCCCAGCCCCACCAGTTCCTTCGAGCATGAAAAAGCCGCGGGAAAAGACCGGCCCTCCCGCACCGCCTCCCCCAATGGAACCGCCATCTGTCTCGGCCGCTGCTGAGTCACCTTATATGCCGACGCCTCCCGGAAGCGGCGAGCCTGCCGCCCCTTTCTCGTATGCAAATCCCCCTTGGCTGGATGGTCTCGCATGCGACGGCCCTGGCTGCGACGGATTCAACGAGTGGGGTTACGACAGCCGGACCGCGTTCGACCCCTCGCTCTGGGATGATCACGGCATGTTTCTTCCGTTCATTAACTTTCAATTCAAGCCAGGCGATGCCCGCGTCCTGACCGATGGTCGCGCCTTCCTGCCGCTGTTTCAGGATGAAGGCAGCCTCCTGTTTGCCGACATCCGTGGACAAATCGATGATCGCAGCGCCGCTGAAGGAAACTGGGGACTCGGGTACCGCACCTACACCCCCACGGAATGGATTTTTGGCTTCTACGGCTACTACGACCTGCTCCACTCCCGGTTTGGCAACAATTTCAATCAGGGAACCGTGGGTGTCGAACTGATGTCGCTCAACTGGGACTTCCGCGTGAACGGCTACTTCGCGGAAACGTCGACGAAGGCGGCGGGTGCCAATGTCAGTGCTCGCACCGGGAACATTGTCGTGAGCAATCTCGGCGAGAAGGCGTACTCGGGGATGGACTTCGAAACGGGCTACCGCCTGAAGGCGTGGGGCGAGAACGATCGCGTCGAGCTTCGCTGGTTTGTCGGCGGCTACTATTTCGATGCCGGTGGCGCTGGCTACAAGGCTATGGTCGGTCCTCGGACCCGTCTTGAACTCCGGATGTATGATCTCGACTTGTTTGGCTTCCAGTCCCGTTTGGAAGGCGGTGCGGAGTTCTCTCACGACCGAGTCCGTGACGAGCAGGTCTTTGGCTTTGTGCGACTGAGAGTTCCGCTCGGTGGTCCCCGACGCGATCGCCTCAATCCATTGCGACGCCGCATGCTCGACTTGCCTGTTCGCGATATGGATGTCGTGTCCAATCGACAGGTTTCCAGTACCGATCGCGCCATGGACTCACGCGGCAACTATTTGGATCGACTCGTACAGGTGAACGCGGAAGACAACTTCCTCTCCTCGATTTACCAGGCGGGAGAAAACTCGCTGGTTGTTATGGACGGCGACAAAGGCGCTTTTTACCTCAGTCCATACTCGACCATCAACCTGCAGAATGGCCAAGCGCTCGTCGGTGGCGGCACGCAATTGACCGTGTACGGCGAGCATAGCGGCCAGGCGGCCGTCCTGACATTGCCCGGATCGCGTCCCGATATTCTTCACGGGAGTGACTCTCCAAGTATTCCCTATTTGTACCCGTTGGACTACGTGACGACGAATCAGGCAACCCTCTGGGTCGGCGAGACACCCACAATAAACCTGGCCGACAATAGCCGGGTTGAGTCGATTAACATTGTCGGTGGCTCCATTGGCGTAAATGCCAACAACGTGACGAATGTCCAAGTCAAGGACGTTTCGGTGCGACACGTCAGCGCGGAGGGCATCAAGCTCAACAATGTCCAACACGCTATCGTTGACTCGGTTCGCGTTTCCGACACCGGTTCAGCCGGTATGCTTGTATTGAACGGTCAGAACGTTTCGATTCGTGACTCGCAAATCGAGCGTGCTACCGCCTATGGCATGAACATCAGCAATTCCAAAGACGTGCAAGTCAGCGGAACAACCGTTCGTGACATTCGGACGGATTATTTTCGGCTATACCCTCTGCAGACGCTGCAAGCGGAAGTCGCTTACCCGGTTTTGCAGCCAATAGTTATATGGGAGCCGATCGTTTACCCATCACCTGTTGGAATTCGCAGCGGGGCTTCAGAGAATGTCAGCCTGACTGGCAACACAATTGATGCCCAAATTGGAATTCAATTGACTCATACCACGGAACAAACGGTCGTTTCGGACAACGATATTACTTTTGGCCACAAGGGCATTGCAGTTGGCGGTCCCCTCGCAGGAACACTCGAAATTGGCAACAACACGTTCACGTCGCGGGATTCCAATATCTCGAACACGGGGATCGATGTTGTTATCAGCGGTCAACTGGGACAGGACATTCGCATTCACGACAATGTATTCCAGGAACTGGGGTACAGGGGGATTTACGTTTATGACAACTCCCTCGCGGCCGATGGATTAGCAACCAAAATCGACATCTCCCGCAATCGTTTCGAATACGCTCAACTGGGAAGAGGTGACCTCTGGTCTCGTGTTGACGCGATCCAAGTCAAGTCGAGCGGCCTGATGCAGGTTCAAATCGACAGCAATACGGTTCTTGTCGATGCGTTGGCAGGCCAATATGCCGAGTTGGGGAGCCTCGTCAGCACCTGGGGTGGTGGACATGTCACGCTCGATTTGACCAACAACAACATCCCCATCGAAACGTTTGATTTGATTGAGGCCGGAAACGGACGGATCGACGTCTCTAGAAGCAGCAACAACACCTTCGATATTACCCCTCTGGATTAATGGAGTCTTCCCGTCTAAGACTTTGCTGATTGGAAATCGGCCCCCTATAATGTGTCAAACCGTTGTGGAGGCCATTCTTCCGACGTAAGAATAAGTGGCCAAATTGACGTGCTGATTCCCAAGGAGATGTTGTGAGTTTGGAGGAAGTTGAAGTTGCCGTCTCACCCATGGAGAAGTTCCGTGAGTTCTTGCTCACGAAGAACCTTCGCATGACTCGGGAACGTGCGACCATTGTCGAGGAAGTTTTCTCCTCCCACGAGCACTTTGAGGCGGAACAACTTGTCCAGCGACTCGCAGAACAGCGGGTCAGCCGTTCAACGGGATATCGAACGGTCAAGTTGCTTGAAGAAGCGGGCCTCATTCGCAAAGTTGCCCGACAAGATTCACGTGACGTTTACGAACACGACTACGGCTACCCACAGCACGACCACTTGATTTGCAAGAAGTGCGGTGAGCTTATTGAGTTTCACCTTCACGAAATTGGGGAACTTCTGGAAACCGTTGCCAGGAAGCACGGATTTCGCATGGAAGGGCACCGCCTGGAGGTGTTTGGACTGTGCGACAAGTGTTGCCGCCCACCCAAAACGCGACCCAAGAAACTGAACCTGCTGTAACTATTCCGCAGGCGTCACTGGTTCTGGATGTGCGCGTTCATCGGGCCAGACTCCTTTTGCCAGCTCACTCAATACGTAGAGTGGATCATCAACCGGTCTCGCCTGACCGCTGACCGGATCCATGGCCACAGTCTGGCGGCGATCAATCAAGAAGAGCCCTTCGAGTGTGCGCGTGGGGCGTTCTTCCAACATCCCATAGGACCTGTGGGCAGGGAGTGGCTCGGGCCCGCGTACGTCGATGTCGGTCAGGATTGGGAAGGACGACTTCTCAATCCCCATGCTCTGGAGGGAGGCTCGATGCGCTGAAGGCGTGGCGGAACTGACAGCAACCAGTTGATAGCCATGCCCCTGTATTTCGTTGGCATGCTCAAGGGCAAATGCCATGAGTTTGTTGTTCTCAAGCCCTTTGCTGGCGTCAAAGAAAACCAGCACAATTTGGGTGCGGCCCAAATATCGTTCGAATTTCACAAGCTGGCTCGGCTTGCGTTCATCGTACAGCTGAAAGCTTTGGGCGGCACGACGCGGTAACGGCCGCTCGCCCGGAGGAATAGAACGGAAATACTCCTGACGCTGCTGCGCAAACAGCACCATCCCGAGAATAACAATCCCGGCGAATCCCAACAGCCAGAGTCTGCGATCCATTGTTTAATCAAAAGGATTGAGGTCAGATGCTTCTGATGAGACTTCCTCAGCAGGAGTCAGTGCCGGGCTTTCGCTGTCGATTGCTATTTCCGGTGCCGCTTGTTGAGCGATGTAAGGATGCACGACCACGACCGTCCCTTGCACCCCACAGACTTCGATTTCGGTGTTCGGTTGAATCATAATCGACTCGGTGATGGCGTGTAGCCGCATTCCCTCGACCACCACCATCCCTCCCGGCGACATCAGTGACAGAGCACGGCCCCGCTTGCCAACCAATCCCCGCAGACGATTGACCTCACGTTCGTGCGGAACGGTATCTTCGGCCTTCGGGATAGGCAGGAATACCCGGTCACCCAGTGGCGTTCGGAGCAGGATTTGAAATGCGCCATAGACCGAACCTGGGATGATGACAAACAGGCTTCCCACGTACATCCAGAACAAATGCGGCTGGGTCTCGCCCCAGGCCTGATACGCCGTGTAGATCGACCCGAGGAAGCAAAGCACGCACGACACCGCAATAATGCCACCCGACGGTAGAAAGAACTCCGCAAAGATCAGGGCGATCCCGGCGATCAGCAGAATCAGGGTAAGTATTTGTGGGTCCATGCGGAGAAAACAACTTGATGCGTGTAAGTGGCGTGGTGACTTTCTCGATGTGGTTCAAACTTAGTTGCGGGTTACCATTTCGTCGAGGCTGAACACCGCCCTCGCCAGTGCAGACCAGGCGCGGTGCTCGACGCTTTCGCTGTTCGTGTCCGCAGACGACAAATGAGTCCGTTGCCGGTCCACAAAGACCTGCATCAAATTGTATTCCCCTGCGTCCGCTGGTCGAGCCAGTACTCGCTCAAAAGCGAGCTGAATTCGGTCCGCATCAGTGCCGTTCATGGTTGCAAGTTCTTTGCCAAACGCGTCAGCGGCCTCCATGACGACAACGTCGTTCAGGAGTGTCAATGCCTGTAGAGGTGTATCTGAACGTTCCCGCTGCACCGTGCAGGTTTCTCCGCTGGGGGCATCAAACGTGCTGTACATGGCAAATGGTGCGCTGCGTTTGATGAACGTGTAAATACTTCTGCGGTTCCGATCTTCTCCTTCGCTGGCTGGCCATTTGGGACTGCCGTAGGCCGCTTCCGTAACACCAACGGGTTGTGGCGGACGAACGCCGGGCCCGCCGCGTTTGGACGAAAGAATGCCTGCCGCACGCAAAATCGAATCACGCAATGTTTCCGCATCAAGTCGTGGACGCGGAGCCCGCGCCAGCAGCACGTTACCGGGATCGACCGCCAACAACTCTGGCGAAACGGACGACGATTGCTGGTAGGTCTGACTCGTGACAATGAGTCGGTGCAGTTTTTTTAGTGACCAACCTTGTTCACGAAACTCGACAGCCAGCCAGTCAAGCAGTTCCGGATGCGAGGGCGGACTGCCTTGCGTCCCCAAATCGGCAGACGTTTCCACAAGACCGCGACCGAACAACGCCTCCCATTGACGATTCACAATAACGCGGGCGGTCAACGGATTCTCGGGCGAGTTCAACCACTTCGCGAGTCCCAGTCGGTTGCGTGGAGCGTCTTCCGGGAACTCATGCAGAACGTGCAGCGCCATGGGCTCCACTTGTTCTTGCGGCTGCAAGTATTCGCCACGTTTGTGAAGGTACGTTGGACGTACATGGTCTGCCGGACGTTCCGTGAGGACGAGCGTTGTCGCTAACTGCGGCGGTTTCCGCAATGCCCGGACCTTGTCGGCCCATTCTTTCAACGGTTCCGACCCCAGCAGGAAATGTTCGAGCAACTCCGTTCGTTGGTCTGCGGTGAGTTGGTCCTCGGGAATCAGGAGGAGTGTTTCAAACTCTTCGGTAATATCTCGCACAGGCTGGCTGCTGACGCTCGACGCAACGGAGAAGCGAAAGCGACCAAGCGAACTCGGAAAGTGTCGGCCAAACAGCATGTTGACGTTCAACTTGCACGGTCCGACGAGTGGCGTTTCCCAAGTGTACACGGCCGTGTGTCGTTCTCCCTGGCGACCATGAACCGACCATCCGGTTTGCGGGTCACCGTCGATCGACTGTGCGGCAGTGGCCGGATTATTTCCAAAGCGGTTCGCATTAAAGCTATCCAGTGGGTTGGTCAGCTTGGTCAGCTTCCGGAGAGTTCCGTCGACGAGACAATCCATTTCCGCCAGGAAAAAATCTCCCACAGTTCCTTCGTAGTACGTCATGCCGGGGCCATTGGCGGGCAGTGACTCGTCGGGCAATGCTTCGAGACGGAGACTGGTGAATTCCCCTTCAGGGACCGACAGTTCAATGCTGTAATTGTCGAGCTTGGTCGTATCACCCGATCCCAGAATCGAGTTGTCTTGCTGAATAGTGAGGAGTGGCAAATTCGATGTGGCCTTCAGCGGTTGAAGCTGCGTCCACTGCGTATTGAATGAGCGCTGTTCTGTCAGCCATTCGGCAAATGCCGTGTCGATCATTTTCTGCCGCGTCGCCTCATCGACAGTTTCGCTCGACTCAACCGGCCAATGCTGTGGTAGTTCTTCCACAAGCTTGGCGGCCTGCTGAAGTCGTGACTCATACTCGGCCTGTTTGGCAGCATCGGGCACGGATAGGTCGATTTCATGCACGTTATTCATTAGTGCCATCAGCCCGTAGAACTCTCGGTGCTCAATAGGGTCGTATTTGTGCGAGTGGCATTGAACGCACTGGAGCGTCAATCCCAACCATGTCGCTCCGGTCGTCGAAACGCGGTCGACCATGGCATAAAAGCGGAACTCAAGTGGATCGATACCACCTTCTTCATTGATCATTGTGTTGCGATGAAAACCGGTCGCAATTCGGTCCGCAGTTGTCGGCGATTCCATTAAATCACCCGCGAGTTGTCGCGTAGTAAACTCATCGAACGGCATGTCCGCATTGAGGGCGTCGATCACCCAGTCACGATACGCCCAAATCTGACGCTCGCGGTCTTTCTCGTATCCGTTGGTGTCCGCATAGCGTGCCAGGTCGAGCCATTTACGAGCCCAGCGTTCGCCATAGTGCGGTGAAGCCAGTAGTCGATCCACATATGCACCGAAGGCCGCCGCGTGCCCGTGTTGTTCGCGTTCGGCGAGAAACTGCTGTACCTCTGTGGGTGTCGGAGGAAGACCGATGAGGTCGAGAGACACGCGCCGGGCAAGCGTCCGCGGATCGGCCTGCGGAGAGGCCTTCAGTCCTTCTTGTTTCAGTCGCTGCAGGACAAAAGCGTCAACGGCATGTTCGGACAACTCGGGAACGGGCGGTCTAGTCGGAGCAACAAACGCCCAGTGCGGTTTGTACTCCGCTCCTGCTGCAATCCATTCACGGATGAGGGCGACTTCTTTTTCCGTCAGCGCCTCGTGCTGAGGTGCCGGAGGCATGCGCTGGTCGGGATCGGTCGAAACAATGCGCTCGAACAACGGACTGGCATCGGGTCTTCCCGGCACAATTGCTGATCCAGACCCGTTGTCATGCGTCGCCGCTTCAAACGAATCCAAACGCAAGTCGGCCTCGCGATGTTCTGCATCGGGGCCATGACACGCAAAACAACGTTTCGCCAGCAGTGGCCTTACGTCACGATTGAACTCAACTTGCTGAGCCGACCCAATACTGCAAAACAGCACCGAGCAAAACAGAACAACTGGAATCAGACTTCTTCGACACACGGTACACCTCCGAACTCCATGATAGGCGTAATCTCAAGTCGCATCCACTCTTGCGAAATGAGCTTCCTCCAACTTGAGGTGTCGTATCGCTTGCAGACAAATGTCGCATTGCACTACGCTAAATCCGTGGCTCTGAGAAAAACCAACACTGAGTGATGCAATTTGACAACAGGGAGTTGCAGAAATGATTCAAAGACGATCTGACGTGTACATGGGAACCTGCTGCTGGGGGCGTGGTATCCCCATGGGATATGCCTTGTGGGAATACACCGGCAACGCTTGGGAATTGCGGAAAGATGCATCCATTCCCGGCGCACAACCCAGCGATCCTCCCCAAATGCCAGGACTGTTCCGCGGACAAATTCGCGCGACTCCCAGCATCGTCATGATGGAACAGTCGTCCTAAGAACTGGATTCACAAACTCGCCCTCAGGCCATAGAGCCTGTGGGTTGTGTCGCGTTGAAAATCGAACATTTAAGCCGACACTGTACGGGTGGGTAACTTGGCGCGCTCACCTGAGAATTGTTCCTATCGAAAACTCCAGGAATCTGGTGAGTCAGCGACTTGCCAGATTCTTGAGTGTTCGCTTGGTGGCACAGGTCTCGTGTCGCCGGAGGTCTCCCATGAGGCCTGCCTCGCATGTTGCAGCTCATTCGAGCCGACACTTGTCGATTTGAATCCGGTTGTTGCGTCGTTGGGATGGGGCGCCGTTCAGGAATGTCTTTCCACTTCGGGAATTGAACCTGAATCGGACTTGGACCTGCGCCTCCACGGCAAGCTCAAATGGTTCGAGAGCTTCTTTCCCGCAGTATTGCCCGACGAAACCGACATCCCGGCATACACTTTGGATTCTGAAGTCGCATTGCGGGGAACATGTGACGATATCGCGAGACTCCTGCCACCACCTCGTACCTCATTTCGGGGCGTGCAGCGCTGGGCAGTCGGAGTAACAACATCGCCTCGGCGCCAGAAAACGCTGGAACATTGCCTCGGAAGTCTCATCGCCGCCGGCTGGTCCGCCCCCGAACTCTTTGTCGATGGTGAGACCGATGTTCCGCTCGCATTGCAGCAACTCCCCCAAACAAAGCGTACTCCACAACTCGGAGCCCGCGGAAACTACTACCGCACAATCGAAGACGTGCTTACGAAACATCCTGAGGCCGATGCTCTCATGCTCGTTCAGGATGACTGTATATGGCCCGGTGAACTTCCTGTTCGTGAATACCTTGAACAGAGCCTGTGGCCGACGGAAGGTCATTGCCTGGTGTCCGCCTGGTGTTGTGCGGACGACACATCGCCGATCGCAGGTTGGAACAGGTACTCAGCAACCTGGCGCTACGGGGCAGTGACTTTTATCTTGCCCCGTGCGACGGCCGAACTGTTTGTGTCCGACCGCCAAATCCAGCAATCCTTTCTCGGGGCGAACGCCGTTCATGGCGGGATTAGTGGATTACTGGGTGAGTGGGCTTCGGCAAACGACATCCCGGTTTTCTTTCCAACACCCAGTCTCGTGCAGCACATTGGCGACATCAGCACGATTTGGGAAAACGCCCGTGCGGTTGGTGTGCGGCACGCCAGTCGGTTTCTGGGCGATGAATGGCGTGCCCGACGGGACTGAGTGGGCAGCAGCTTGCGTCAATTCTCATTGCCGGAACTGCTATCCGACAGCACATGCTGATCGGAAAAAACGAAAATGTTGCCTTTTCGCAACAATGCGGCAAATTGCGTCGGCCTCCTTCGAAACGCGACCTAGGTTGAAGAATACCCGCGCTCCCTTTCCGAAACAGGCACGCTAGCGATGCAGCCTCCATCCAATTTGAACGATTCTCCGGATCGTCACGCTGGTGACGCTGAACAGTCCACGCTGCATACCCTGAACTGGAAACTGTTCCTGGTGGCAGTGTTCATGACCGCGTTTTCAACGGTCACTTTGAACGAAGCCGATTCTGACCTCTGGGGACATGTTCTCTACGGAAAAGAATTCCTGCGCGACGGCCACATCCCGATGACGTCGACTTGGACGTTTACGGCCGTTGGCCATCCGTGGGTAAACCACGAAAATTTGGCTGAAATCATGATGGCTTACGCCGATGCATGGGGCGGTGCCGCGGGTTTGCTGCTGCTGAAATCCATGACAACCCTCCTCCTTCTCGGAGTGGTCATGTGGCGATTGCTGGCAAGGAAATGTCATCCGGTGACAGTCGGCACAGTGCTCCTTGTCTTGGGAGTGGCAATTGCCTTCCACTGGCACTTTCGACCGCAAATCTTCGGTTATGCCTGCTTCGCCTGCATGTTGGCTCTCTTCGACTGGGTCTACAGCGGTTGGGCGGGCGACTGGTGGCTCAACCTTCAAACTGGTGAACGGGAACAAAGCGACGAAACAACGACAGACAGCAAGCCCAACTGGTGGACACACGTTGCCTCGGAGCTCCCCGAATACAGTCCGATTCGAATGAAATTCCTTTACCTGCTCATTCCACTGGGAATTGTGTGGGTCAATACCCACGGAAGTTTCGCTGCAGGACTCTGCATTGCCATCGCGTACCTCGGATTACGCAGTATCGAAACGCTCTCCCTGTGGCGCTGGTCAGGTTGGGGCCGTGTTCGCCGGTTCATGCTCATGGCAACTGGGGGTGTCGTGGCAACCTTCTTCAATCCCTACGGACCGAAGCTTCTCTTCTGGTTGACCAAAAGCGTGTTCACTCCGCGCCCTGAAATCAACGACTGGAAGCCCGTCTTCGAATATCCAGACGCCGCCATTGGGTTCTGGATGATGGTCGGAATTTCTGTCATTGCTCTCGCACGTAGTCGGCGTTTTGATTTCACCCACACGGTCCTTCTCGCCCTGCTGGCATGGCAGGGAGCGAGCCACATCCGACACATCGTTCTATTCGCCGTCGCCTGGGCATTCTGGATGTCGTATCCCATCGATACTGCAATCAAAGCGTTCATCGAAGACCTCAAGGAAAACAGTCCTCAGCCGTTGGCTCCACCGCCGCGAAACTCGCCAGCGTTCACCTACCTCCTCGCGGGTTGGATGCTGTTTGTCGGCTGGTCAACGTGGCCACGCGTTACGGAACTTCGAGTCAATCAGGGGAAATACCCGGTTTCAGCCATGCAGTTCATCGCGAACAACCGACTCAACGGTCGAATGGTTATCACATTCAACTGGGCGCAGTACGCGCTGGGATACTTCGCCGCCACGGACATGCCTTCTACCGTAGCAATCGACGGACGTCTGCGGACGTGTTATCCGCAGGAAGTCATCGACATCTACTTTGATTTCATCCTGGGTTCAGGAACTCAGCAGCGATACCGAAGTCCCAATTCGCCGCCATTAGATCCCACCCGAGCGCTGACGTACGAATCTCCAGAACTCATTCTGATTAGCCGCGAACAGGCCGAAAGTGTTGCAGTATTGGAGCAACACCGCGACGACTGGGCTTTGTTGTATCAGGACTCATTGGCACAAATTTGGGGACGACGTGACGTGTTCGGAAACCCAGAATCTCCGCGATACTTTCCTGAGTTCAACCGCCAAATTACCAACGAGCCGCAGGAAGGGTACGTCTCATGGCCTGCCATGCCAGTCCGGACAAACGTCCCTGTGACACAAATCGTGCGGGCACCAGAGTAAACCGAATAGGATTCGTCACCGACTACTCAGCCGTCGCCCACTGCGGAGGATCTGCCACGAGTTGCATCGACTCACCGGTTATCGGATGATTAAACGCAAGCTTCCACGCGTGCAACTGCAATGACGGTGCACTTGCATCTGCAGTCTGGGCATCACCCAGCTTGCCTTCGGCGAGATACAACGGGTCATTGCAAATGGGAATTCCCAGGTGCCAGGCGTGAACGCGGATTTGATTTGTGCGCCCCGTTTCGGGATTCACTTCCAGCAGCGCCGTACCATCGGTCAGCAGTTCCTTCACCGTGAACAGTGTCCGTGAAGGAAGACCATCGGCGTCAATGACGCGACCACCAAACGCTTGCGACTCCTTGCTGATAGGAGCCTCGCAGACGAATGTGTCTCCTTCATTCAGTGCCTTACCGTCCTTGGTCTGATGTCCCATCACCCGGGCCAAATAGGTTTTCGAGACTTCACCCCGTTCAAACTTGGGCTGCAGTTTCGCCGCCACCTGACGTGACTTGCTGAACACAACCACGCCTGTGGTATTGGCGTCCAGCCGATGAGCAGGACGCGGCTTACGCGGCGCGAACACCGACTGCAGAATGTATTCCAGTGAGTTCCGATTAAATCGTCCGCAGGGATGCATTGGCAACGGAGCGGGTTTGCTCACGGCGATAAGGAAATCATCTTCGTAGAGGACCTTAATGTCCGTGTTCACTTCCGGTTCGACCAGTCCGGCGAACAACCGGCCATAGCGCTCGCCCGAGCGCACAATTCGATGGGGATCGGCAGGTTCGCCACCATGCACAATCTTCCCTTCGGCAAAAAGTTCTTCCCACTGTTCGAGCGGCACATGGCTGTACAACTCCCGCAGTGCATCGATGAGCTTGTACTGATCGAGTCGCAGCGGAATGGAAATGGGCCGGATGTTGTCGTACGGAACCGACCCGGGCAGTGGATCGCACGCCGCCTGGATTTTGGCAGTCAGTTGCTCGCAACGTTTTTGCTGTCGCACTTCGCTCGACTCATAACACGCCGGACAACTGTGCGGAGGATTGTACTTTGGGCTCCGCTGTTTTTCGGGCGAAACGGCCGCCAGGCACGCATAGCAGAGCACGGCGTCAGATTCCTCAAGCGTCGGCGAGAGCGCGACCCGCTGATCAAACACAAAACAGTCGCCGTGATAGTGGTCGCCACCGCACTCTTCGAAGTACTTCAGAATGCCGCCTTCGAGTTGGTAGATGTCACGGAACCCGGCATTTTCCATGAATGGCCCGGCCTTCTCGCACCGAATGCCGCCAGTGCAAAACATGACGACCGGACGTTCTTTCATCTCTTCGGGAAGAGCTGCCACGGCTTCCGGGAAATCACGGAAGTGGTTGAGTCCAGCGGGAATGGCCCCATCGAACGTGCCGACTTCGATTTCATAGTCATTGCGGACGTCGTACAGGACGACATCTTTACCTTCGTCCAGCCATTGCCGAAGTTCCTGGGCCGGGAGCTTTCGCGACGTGTACGACCGAGGCGCAATTCCATCGATCCCGAAGGCAATGATTTCTTCCTTCAGTTTGACGAGCATCCGACGGAAAGGCTGCGTCTCGCTGTAACTCTCTTTCACTTCCAGATTCTCAAGACCCGGATAACTGCGGACTTTATCCAGCAGCAACTGAATGCCGTCCTCGTCCCCGGCCATAAACATATTGATGCCCTCGGGCGTCAACAGGATGGTCCCCTTGAGCTGGAGCGACTTCGTCAACTCTTTGAGTTCCCGACGACGGTCCTCAAGGTTCTCCAGCGGAGCAAAGTGATACGCAGCAATATTCAGTACGGACATGAGCAGGCAGTCTTGGAAGTTCACAACATCAACATACCGACCGGCCACCAGCAGGCAGCCATCGGCTTTCAATCAGCGATTTTACTGTTGCATCCGCTGGTTTTCCATGTTTCGCAAATGCGACATCCGTCCAGTCTCATTCCTGATCGGAGTATTCTCATGTCGCCCGAAAACTCCCCCTCGTTCCCAAGCTCCGCTTGGGAACGCACTTGGCCCGTCGACGATGGGTGGCTGGGGTCAGGTTGCTCAGGATAAGCGTGCAATTCTCATTTCAGATGGCCACAACCTGCCCCCAGGTTATCCGGTGTCGACTTATCCCTACAAATTCGTCCAATCCAAGACAACCTTTCCGCTCTCACCCGAGAGCATGACGTCGATGCCCTGTTGGAAGCTTCTGTAGGGCCGGTGGTACCGGCCTATTCGCCCGTGGTGTCGGACATGTTGTCCAGATGGGGCATGTTCGGGACATTGCCCCAATTCTGCGGGTACACGCCAGCGGCAACCCAGCGATGGAATGTTGACCACGGCCACAATGTAGGATGCGTCACCAGTCCATGCTTTACGGGATTGAAGTGAATGTAATCAAAATGCCTCTCGAAATCGTCCTCGTCTTCCAACGTGTGTTCCCAATACTTCGGTTGCCACACGCCGCGACGACCATCACGTTGACGCCCCTCGCTCACCTGCTGCTCTGAACCTCCTTGTGCGAGCCAGCGCTTTGTGAATTCCCGTTTGATTTTGCTCCAGCGTCCGGGGGTAGTTGGTGTCGCCACGAGGCAAAGTCCAAATTGCATGCAGATGGTCCGGCAACAGGACAATGGCATTCATTTCGAAGGGCCAATCGCGCAAGCATTCCCGAAACACATCGCCGAGCAATCGACGGGCGACGTCATTTGTGAACTACGGTTGCCGCTGTTCCGTCACGACCGTGAAGAAAAAGGTCCCGCCGGGTACATATGCTCGTCGCCAATTGGGCATGCAAAACAGCCTACCGACGACATCGGCAACACGCAACCTGAGCAAAGGCCGGTACCACCGGCCCTACGATTACTGGGGGCAGGTTGTCGGTGACGTCCACAGTACCAGTCAAGCACCGCGACGACAACCTGACCCCAGCTACCCGCCGGCGACCTGACCTACGGTGACTACGTTCGTCAATTTCAGCCAGTGCCGCCAGTTGCTAAACTCCCGATTGTGAAGGGGCAGGGTATCTTCGCCACGTTGTCGACTGTCCACAGATCCGATTGCTCATTCAAAATCAGTTGTTCGTCGCGTATCAGCAATGCATCGGCGAAATCACAGTCAAGGAGAGCTTGCCCGGGAATGACCTTCAACAGTTTCAACACTGAGATCACTACTGCTTCATCGGCCGATTCAGTCTTGCCATTCTTAACAGTAAAGTAGAGATATACGTTTGGCTCGAATCCGTACTTTTCACGCAACCACTTGCCCGTGTAATTGTCAACGTTTCCTGAGTTCACGTACAAGCATGGAAGCTCCACCACCTGATCAAGTTCGGATAACTCGTTGCTGACTGCGAAGGACCGAAGTAGCTCCAATGCAGCAAGTTCTGTTCGCACATACAGTGTATAGCTTAATGACATTTGGAAACTACCACGACAGATCGGTTCGGGTGGCACGCTCAGACCAACGGGATGGGCGTGGCTAATTCAAGGTTGACCACGCCCTTCCTGACGTCAGAGCGTGCCACAAGCTCCCAGCCAGTGTCGACTTATCCCTACAAATTCGTCCAGTCCAACACAACTTTCCCGCTTTCGCCGGACAGCATGACGTCGAATCCCTGTTGGAAGTCGTTGGCTGAGAAGCGGTGTGTAATGACGGGGGAAATGTCGAGGCCGCCCTGGATGAGGACGCTCATTTTGTACCAGGTCTCGTACATTTCCCGGCCGTAAATCCCTTTGATGGTCAGCATGTTGAAAATGACGGTGTTCCAGTCAATTTCGACCGGCTTGGGGGGAATGCCGAGCATGGCGACTTTGCCGCCGTGGGCCATGTTCGTCAGCATGTCACGGAACGCCTGAGCATTTCCCGACATTTCCAGACCAACATCGAACCCTTCTTTCATGTCGAGTTCTCGCTGCACCTCAGCGAGGGTCTCATTGCGCACGTCGACGACGCGGGTGGCGCCCAGTTTCTTGGCCAGTTCCAACCGCCAGGGATTCACGTCGGTCACCACCACGTAGCGGGCACCGGCGTATTGTGCCACGGCAGTCGCCATGCAGCCAATCGGACCGGCACCAGTAATGAGCACGTCTTCGCCAACCATGCCAAACGACAGGGCTGTATGCACGGCATTGCCGAAAGGATCAAAAATTGACGCGACGTCGAGGTCAATTCCCTCGAAGTGATGCCAGACGTTGGTCTGCGGAATGGCAATGTACTCGGCAAAAGCACCCGTACGATTCACTCCAATCCCTTCGGTGTGCGCACACAAATGGCGCCGCCCTGCCCAGCAGTTCCGGCAGTGACCGCACACCACGTGACCTTCCCCGCTCACCAGTTCGCCGACAGAAAAGTCCTTGACGTTGCTGCCGACCTCGACAATTTCCCCGACGAACTCGTGCCCCACCACCATGGGGACCGGCACAGTCTTCTGGGCCCAGTCATCCCACTTGTAAATGTGAATGTCGGTACCGCAAATGCCGGTCTTCAGCACTCGTACCAGGACGTCGTTGTTTCCGACCTCCGGTTCCGGGACGTCTTCCATCCAAATGCCGACATCGGCGTGACGCTTAACGAGCGCTTTCATAATTGATGCTCCGGCCTAATGACCGAAAAGTTAATCAAGGTAGCGTTGGGTAATAGGACCGTATGAGTCAATGCGACGATCGCGCAGGAATGGCCAGTGCGTGCGCTGCACGTCGAGCTTGTCGAAGTCGCAGTCGACCAGCAGGATTTCCGGATCAGAAATGCCAGCCTTCTGAATAATCTGCCCGTTCGGACTGCAAACAAAACTTTGTCCCCAGAATTCGATTCCGCTGTCGGCTTCTCCTTCATGTCCCACGCGGTTGGCCGCACAAACATAAACGCCATTGGCAATGGCGTGGCTTCGCTGGATGGTTTCCCAGGAGTTGTGCTGTGCGGTTCCATACTCCGCCTTCTCGCTGGGATGCCAGCCAATGGCCGTGGGATAGAACAAGATTTGTGCACCGGATAGCGCTGTTAGTCGAGCCGCTTCGGGGTACCACTGGTCCCAGCAAATGAGCACGCCAATTCTTCCAAACGCTGTATCAAACGCCTTGTATCCCAAATCGCCGGGAGTGAAGTAGAACTTCTCGTAGAACAACGGGTCATCTGGGATGTGCATTTTGCGGTACATCCCAAGGTTCGTTCCGTCCGCGTCGAGGACCACCGCCGTGTTGTGGTACAGCCCCGGTGCCCGTCGTTCAAACAGCGAGCCGACAATGACCACGCCATGCTCTTTCGCGGCCGCAGCCAGAGCATTTGTGCTCGGACCCGGAATGGGTTCGGCCAAATCGAACTGAGCATGATCTTCCGTCTGGCAGAAGTAGAACGAGCGAAACAGCTCCTGCGTGCAAACGATGTTTGCGCCGCGCTCCGCCGCCGTCGCAATGTCCTGCAACGTCCCGTCGAGGTTCTCCTGCGGCGACGCCGTCACGCGCCGCTGAATGAGTGCAACTTTTACCGAAGACTGCTTGCCAGACATGAAATTCCCAGAGTAGTGGACAACACGAACCTGCTTGTTCCTCAACCAGAAGAGTCACGATTCGCACCCACAACGTCAAGCAATGGACACACGCTTTTTCTACAAACAACAAAGGATGACGCAGCGGCTCTTAGCCACCACATCATCCTTCGCCGAATAGCCATCCCCTGATGGTTGTTACTGACTCGCGGCACTCGCCATAATGCGGTCCAGGAATCCTCGCAGTTGTTTGGAACGGGCGGGGTGCTGGAGCTTGCGGACGGCTTTGGCTTCAATTTGACGCACGCGTTCGCGGGTCACTTTGAAAATGCGGCCCACTTCTTCGAGCGTGTAGGTGTAGCCATCACCCAGTCCGTAGCGGAGCTTGATGATTTCGCGTTCACGGTAGGTGAGCGTCTTCAGCAGTTGATCGATTTTATCCTTCAGCAGTTCCTGAGCGGCAGCGCTCACTGGCCCCTGCCCGCCACGGTCTTCCAGGAAGTCAGCCAAGCTGTTTTCTTCCCCTTCGCCGACCGGACGACTGAGGCTAACCGGACCTTGTGCGATGCGGAGAATACGCTCCGCTTCTTCCGGAGCCATGTCGGCCATGTGAGCGACTTCGGAAATGGTCGGTTCGCGTCCGAGTTCCTGAACCAACTGCTTGGCGATGCGACGCAGTCGTGACATGGTTTCAATCATGTGGACCGGCACGCGAATCGTACGGGCCTGATCAGAAATGGCTCGGGTAATGGCCTGCCGAATCCACCACGTGGCGTAGGTGCTGAACTTGTACCCACGGCGGTACTCGTATTTCTCGACGGCACGCATGAGGCCGGAGTTGCCTTCCTGAATGAGGTCCAGAAAGCTCAAACCACGGTTGCGGTACCGCTTGGCAATCGACACCACGAGTCGCAGGTTACCGGCGGAAAGGTCCTGCATCGCTTTGTCGTAGGCACGGTAGCGTTCACGCAGGGTGACGACCCGCTCCTCCAGCGATTCCGGTGTCTCGCCGGTCAGTCGCTGAAGATCGTTCAGTTCCTGTTTCAATGCGGCAAAGCGAGGATCCACTTGAACAGTTTTGTCCATGCGGCGGAGTTGTCCCTGCAGGGAAGTCATGCGTCGACTCAGTTGTTCCAGGCGACGAAACATCGTCTGGAATCGCTGCGTACGCAGGCTCATTTCCTCGAGCAGCGTGGCAATTTTGCGGCGACGTTCGGTTAACTGACGGGCCACTTCATCCCGCTGCTTCTTCGGGATGGAAGTATCCAGCAGTTGCGGAAACTCTTCCCGGTTCTTCGCCAGCAGACGTTTAATGGTCGGCAGGTTGTGAGGCATGCGCCCTATGACCTGTTCTTTCTGCGTCCGTTCCGTCAGCGAGATTTTAATGGTGCGGTCAAACGGCAGTTCGCCGCTCTGAACACGCTCAAGCGTTTCAACTGCCTCTTCGGCACACATGTCACATTCGATGACCGTGCGACGGAACCGCTTCCGCGTCATTTCAATGGTCTTGGCCAATGAAACTTCTTCTTCGCGAGTCAGCAGCGGGATGGCACCCATTTGTGTGAGGTACATCCGAACGGGATCTTCGACGAGCGGCGCACCATCGTCGGCGACATACTCGCTGGCGAATTCTCGGGCGGTTGACTGCACGCGTTTGGAAACACGAGCCGATTTCCGTGGACTCGATTTGCGTCGGGGATTCTGATCGTCCTGAACCGGCAGACCGATTTCTTCCAGTGTCATCAGCAGCTGATCGAGCTTCTCGGGGGAGACGGCTTCGTCTGGGAGATAGTCATTGATCTGCGAGAACGTCAAATACCCCTGGGACTGGCCAAGTTCGACGAGCGCCCGCAAATTTGTGTCAAGCTTGTACATGGAATTCTCCGGTTTGGCTGAGATCTAAGATCCCGTCCGTCTGTTGGCACGCTGCTTGTGGAATTCGGCGGCCTGACGCAGCAACTCTTGCGTTGCTTCATCAAGCCCCTGCGGTCCGTCGCTCTGTTGTGAGAGTTGAATGGCCACGTTCTGCTGACTCTGTTCTTCCTGTCGCCATTTCATATTGGCGAGTGATTGCTGTAGTAGCAGAGGGCAGCCGTCGGCCGGATTCACTCCCAGGGAGTGGATTTTTTCATCGAGTCGCTTTTCGCGGGCACGTGTGTCTATCCAAACAACAAGCCGCGTCAGCGATCGTTGTTCACTGAGCTGGTCCAAAACCATGGGCAGGTTCACGACGTCACGCACAGCGGCCAGCTCCAGAAACACTTCCAGAACGGCCCGCAACGCGGGATTTCGTAATACGGTGGCTGCCTCATGCGGCTCCAGTGACTCTCCGTTGTCATCTGTTGACAACGCTCTGCGCACGAACGGTACGGCAGTTGGAGCGGCCAGCATGATTTCAAGCAAGTCGCATTCCAAACGGTCATCGCGACTGAATTGTCCCCGGAGCAGACGCTTGACATCCTGCTCGTGGTCCTCCGGTTGTTCTTCGATAACCTGTTGCGGCCTTGCATGTTGCGTACGGCGAACCTCCTTGATTCGGTCCCGGACGCTCTGTTCCGACACTCCCAGACGCTGTGCAAGATTTGCAATCAAGAATCCCTCTTTGACATTGGTTGCCATGTCTGGAACTTGAGCGAGCAGAGCGAGCATGTCCTCCAAGATGCGTGAACGACCATCAATGGTGTCGATGCCGTGGCGGAGACGTGCTGCCTGGAAACTAAATTCCCATGCCTCCGGAGCATTGTCAACCAGTTTTGCCAGGGCGTCCCCGCCGTTGAGCTCGAGGAAGTCCGCAGGATCGGCTCCGTTGGGGAGTGTGAGAATGCGTAAATCGACATCCTGCGCCAGAAAACGGGCCGCCGCCTTCAGCGCGGCATTCTGTCCGGCGGCGTCACCGTCGAACACCAGCACAACTTTCCGCGTGTACCTCTTGAGCGCGGTGACGTGTGCGTCGGTCAACGCCGTTCCCAGTGTCGCCACCGTGTGCTTCACACCGTGCTGATGACAGGCAATACAGTCGGTGTATCCTTCGGTTACGAGTACCACATCTTCCTTGCGAATGGCCTCACGCGCCTTGTCGATGCCGTACAGCAGCCGACTCTTGTGGAAGACGATACTCTCAGGGCTGTTAAAATATTTGCTCTTGTCGGTGCTGCCGGGCAAAATGCGTCCGCCGAACGCCACCGGCTGACCCCGTTCATTTCGAATCGAAAACAACACCCGATTCACAAAGTAGTCGTAGTGCGAACCGTCATCCCGCTCACCAACCAGCCGCGCTTCACGTAAGAGTTTGCTGGAATACCGACCACCCGACTGATTCAAAATGAAGTTCCAGTCGTTGGGATGAAATCCCAACCGAAATTCCCGGATGAGTTCGTCGTCAAAGCCCCGGTCGTACAGGTACCGCCGCGCAGGTTCGGCCTGGTCACTGTCCATTAACGTCTTATGAAAGATGTTCTCCGCCCACTGGAGCACCTCAAAAACCCGGGCTCGGTTCATCTCTTCGTCAGATGTCCGTCCCGAAACACTTTTTGGGATGGGGAGCCCCGCTCGCTTTGCCAGGATTTCGAGTGCTTCACGAAACCCGACTTTCTCACGCTCCATGACGAAGGTGAAACTGTCTCCGCCGGTATTACATGACCAGCAGCGAAAGGTCTGACGCTCGGGATAGACCACCATCGAGGGATTGCGGTCATCGTGAAAACAACATAGCCCGACGTATTCACGTCCGCCCGCCCGCGGCTGAAGAGCAACAGCTTCCCCAATCAGAGCGACAATCTCGGTCTGAGATCGAACCGCCTCTCGAAAGTCTTGGGGAAACTCGACTGCCACAAATCATTCCTTTGGATCAGGCTGGTGTCACGCGCCGACATTCCAGCCGGAACAACAACTACATTCCGTGTAGTTGTCACACTGTGACGCATTGCAGACAAGAGGACAAGTGTGCAGACCATTTGGCCACCCCTGTGCGTCTCTCGCCTCATTCAATCTACACCGTCCCCGCCCCCGGTCAAATTGAATTGAGCCCACGACCACCAGACAGCCAACCCGCAAACAGCAACCCACATTCAACTTACACAAACGGCTCACCCACCCAACTTACCTGGACACCGCGTCCATCAGACAAACCGTCTCACCCCCAACCCCCAAATTGGCGATCATCGTCACACCCACGCCGAACCAAGGGGACAGTTGGTATTCAAGAAATGCGACACTACCCGGTGCTTGATAGTGTCCTAATTTGGCTCCTCCCGGCCAAAATCCACTCCGGCCATCGCTCTCCGCGATGAATCTCCGACTGAATTACGCCCGTCAACACAGGTCAGTACCCCGCCTGTCCTGCATTCGGTCCGGTTAAGCCAAATTTTCTGAAAAAAAGTTCTGTAACGACTTACGTCCAAAACAACTTACGACACCGCGACGCATAGAATGCCGTTTTCAGCACTGAGCTGTGAAGGGGTGGAAACGGCAGTCTATGCAGAATTACGCATCGTAAACTGCTGTGCAAATTGATCTTGCGACGACGCTCTGGGTCTTATTTTCGTCGCTTCTCTTGGCGTAAGTTGACGCAAGCCAACTGTCTAAACGCCCTTGCAGCGTTGCTCGCCGCGATTTTCTCATGCGTGCCTGCTTTTGATGCCCGTATAAAAGAGTGATGGCCACGTCGCCACTGGCTGACGGTCGATTGTTAATGTCAACAGAAATGCGAGACTGGTAATTTGACAAAATGATCATAAACCTTTTGTCACATTTGACATACACGAATCATGGCCCGGTAAAATAGGAAAGCCATCCTCACACGGGGCGAGGATGGCTTCATGTTAGTCGCCCCGGATTGGCTACATCTGGAAATGGTCTTGGCTGATCGTCCAGGTGAAGCCCCAAATGGAGGCAACAGTCATGTTGTTCTTACGTCGAAGGTACGCGCCGCGTCTGTGGTTTCATTTGAGGAGGAACCAATTTCCGGCCATGACCGGAGTCAGCGGGTACACGATCATCATACGGAGACCCCGGAGACTGCCAAGGTCAAACCTTTGGCTTTCCGTGTTTTTTGATGACTCTTGCCGAATCCTTGTCGAGAACACGCCGCAAATACTCGGAAACTGTTTCATTCGACAACTCGGCAGCGGTGCCGATACGTGCCCACAATTCATCGTCGGCACGAAAATATCGCTTGGGGGTCGTTCCGGTTGCGGGGCGACCCCGCTTTCTCTCTGTCTCGCTCATGTGGATACTTTATGTCCACACAGAAAAATTGTCAATTAGACGCCCGTTTTCGTGTACAGCGTTGCCCTGGAATGCTATTATTTGGGTGCCCAAAAAACGAGCCGAGTCGACGCCAATCGACCCGGCTCAACTGTCACCCGGCGAAGAGCCAGAATGCCAGCGTAGGAACTGCATTCTACCGCGATTCGCCCCAACTGGAAGGGGGAAACCCAAATGGCGAATCGCTTGAAGCGAGACAAGGTTCTGCTGTGCCTGCGTCTACTCTCCGAAGGAAACTCCATTCGCTCTGTTGAACGTATTACGCGGGTTCACCGCGATACGATTATGCGTCAACTCGTAAAATTCGGGGATGCCTGCCAACGCTTTCTCGATCTCATGTTTCGTACGGTTGTTGTCCATCACGCTCAATTGGACGAAATCTGGACCTGGGTGCGGAAAAAGCAGGGTCGGTTAACCGAGCAAGAGCAGAAGGATGACACCATTGGCGACATCTACCTGTTTACTGCTTTGGACTCCGACACCAAGCTTCTATTCTCATACAAGCTCGGCAAGAGGACCGGAGAGACGACAGAAGCCTTTGTGCAGGACATGGCGCGTCGCATGTACCGTGCCCCTGACACCCAAGGGATTAGTCGGCCTCAGGTCAGTACGGACGGATTTGGACCGTACGTCGGTTCTCTGCGTCGCCAGTTCAAAGGACAGGTTCGTCATGGAGTTCTAATAAAGAACTACGTCAATCCGGAGTCGGGACGTTATGCACCGCCTGACTTGAGCCAAGCCAAGCGGATTCCCGTCAACGGTATAGAGGACAAGTACACCATCTGTACCTCGCATGTGGAGCGGTTGAATTGCACGCATCGCCAACACATGAAGCGGTTGGCGCGTCTGACTCTGGCGTTTTCGAAGAAGTTCGAGAACCTTGAAGCCGCAACGGCCATGCACATTGCGACCTACAACTTCGCGAGAGTTCACCGGACTCTGAAGTGTACGCCTGCGATGAAAGCGGGAATCGTCGCGGAACTGTGGAGCTTTGACCATCTGTACGACGAAGTCATGGAACAAGCGAGCAAGGACGACATGACGCGGAAGATGGAGCGTTTAATCAATGCGCTGAATCGCCGTAAATAGTCATATTGACTTTTCGCAAATGTCGGTGATGATTCTGTTGTCTAACAGGACAACAACCAGAAATTCGCCAAGGCCGCTCTGCCCACAATGTCCTGTTAGACTGTGGCAGGCGGCCTTCGGTAATAGGGAGATTTCGGAAATGGCTGGTAAAGGTAAGGAGACAAGCAAGAAGGCAGCTAGCGCAGCATCAAAGGTGCTTCGCGACGGACGCACAAGTAAGGCGTCAAAGACCGCTGCTGGTTCAGCACTTTCTCAGAGGCCAGGCGGAAAGAAGAAGTAGGTCAAACCGACACTTTTTCCATCCTGAGAATGTTTACCTTGGGGATGTGCTCGATGTATCGCCACGTGCCATCCTCAAGGTACTCATCAAGCGCGATTGAGACTGAGTCCTCCGTTTCTTGGACCAGTAACCCAGCGCTTTCCAGTTCTACCCTCGTCACCATCTCTTCAAGCGTGCATTCTCCACGCTGGTACGAAGCGTCAAACCAACGGACGTAAACTAACGTCTTTTTCTTTGCTGTCTCAGTCATTCTCGCTACCTCAACCTCACGCTCTGTGTTACGCAAGAATAGCGCAACAACAACAGTTCATGGAATTGCTCGCCATCCCGTTGTGCCCACGCGCAAACTTCCATGCCAAACAAAATAAATCGTGATTCATGCGCGGACACTACCCGGTGCTTGGGTGGTGTCGCATTTCAAAATGAACCGGGCCACAAAAGAGCTTGAATGCTTCAACACGGCGACACGTCTCGCATTGACAAAAACTGCGAATTAACGTAGACATTCCACCACCACACGTCACAATGAGAGCCATTAGCTTGGCGTGTGGTAACCCGAGCGTACGCAACTCCCGGTTGGCACATGCTGACCGGGAGTTTTGCTATGGACGTGCTGTACGGGCCACACCAAATCGTTTCCCTAGACGACATTGCGCCATTCGATTCAGAGGTGCACGGTGATTGTATAGCCGAATTTGATTCATCATTACCCGACGCTGTGCTGCTGGCTATTCAGTTTCATCCTACTCGACAATCTCGTCGTAACGAACCATCGGGCCTGCCCCTTTCTCGGAGATATCGAGCAACAAGTTTACTCTATGCCCCCGAGCCCGGTGAACCATAAGAACGATTTCTTTGAGCAAGTCAGAGGTTTCCACGGGAAACACCCCAAGGAAGTTGTTTCTCTGATGCTTGGTGTCCGCAACAAACCGCTTGGCAAGGTCTTCGTCAGTAAAAGCGACCAAGCAAGGGTTTTCTCCTGGCGGTGTCATTGTCAGAAAATTCGTTTTGTGACTGATGACGAGCCTCTTTGTGACTGGGTCCAACGGGAATGGCGGACTGAGCAGCATATAGAGCGGAAATAGCACCAAGAAGCCATCGTCCGGAATCTCTACCATTGATCATCAACCCACTCAACAAACCAAAGGCCGCCCCCCACGGTCTAGCAGGACATGTGGGCAAAGCGGCCTTGGCGTTGTTCTCTGATTGGGTGTCCTGCTACGACATCTGAATCATCGCCGCAAACACAGCAAAGTCAATATGAATTGGCCAAGACAACCGCACAACCAACTGACTTCACGCGCACGAACGCCCATCGACACATCAGCCAAAAAACGCCCACCACATCATGCAGGCACCTGACACGATACTTATCAACCCGAGGACCACCCCAACCATTGCTGCCTGAAACCCCGGGTCAGCGGTAAAACCTCTCCAGTTCGGTGCCCGAAACTGCGAATGACATTGAGGGCAGGAAACCTGCTGTGACTCGTACGCCACGTCACTTGCAATTAGGTGCTTGCAGTACGGGCAAGCCAATGGGCCTGTGGTTTTTGAACCACTCGACGTCACGCTCTTCGACGACTGATCGGACTCATCCGGCTTCGCCAAAAGAACCACAATTGCCCCGACAGCCATAATGCCGAGGACCAGAACCACTGACTGGAACACTGGATTCAATGCGAGAAGCATGATTCACCCTTTGCTAAAACGAGAGGGAGCAACCGCAACGCCCTCGCCCACGCGCCAGGCTTACCACAGCCTTGCAGAGAACGAAAGAACGACCACGGAAGCTCCCATTCGCGTAATGCAAAGGGGGCCGTGTGACCGTCTTTCCGTCTTCTGCAATGTGTGCCCCAACTCAATGGGGCGAGTGGTAATTTGGCGCGTCAACGGAACGACACGAACAAGTTGTACCTGCCTCTACGGCAGACGCATCTATCCTACTGGAAACAAAATGCTTGTGGCAACACCTCACTAACCAACTGACGGCTGGCTTGATCGTTTCCGACTCAAGTGATAGGGTTACCGAAGCTACGAACGCCAAGAGGCCCCAACCAGCAATGGACGGGGCCTCTGTTCGTTTGACAGGCTGTGAGACTCTCGGCAATCATTCTTGCTGTACCCGGTGGCGTTCGTAGCTGTTCGTCCGCTGGCGAGACGCGCAACTCCGCACGCAAGGATGAACCAATGACCGATAAAGAACCGCAACAACCCGACCAGCCATCAACGCCACCACAAAACCCTGGTGACGCAGCACCTACTCATCAGCGGAAATCGATAGCCGATGTTCTTGGCGACCGAGAGCCTGTTGTTGTTGACCTGATTGAGGCTCAGATGCCACAAGCGGCTCCGGAGGCTCCGGCGTCACCCCCACTGACACAGGAACAACAGCCAGAAGACCTGACAGAACAATCAGCGCCGAAGCCCACCCCAAATGACTCGACTTCCATCGATTGACATGCCGGGCAGCCTCGACCGAAACGCAGGTTGCAGCGAAAACATGGGGTGTAATCTCACCAGCACCTTCGTAAATCTCATGCAGAATCCGGCCTCGCTTGGGCAGTGCTACCGCAGATCGCCACTTCGCCTTCAAAAGAATACCAAGAGATATCACGACACAGAGCAGTGCAGGCATGGTTGCCCACAAACTTCCCTGACTGGCTACGTACATCAGGCCACCAAACAGGGTCATTGCCACCCCGAATGCCCACTCGATGTTCGTGTTCATTCGGTCCAGGCTCTCGCGAGCAATGCTGAACTGGTCTTTCACCTCAGCCAATAGCACGTCGTAGTCGACCTTGTCTGATGGGCGAAGTGACCGACTCCACTCGTTGAGTTCAAGTATCTCCGGTGGGTAGTTTTCCGGCTCTGGAAACTTGCTCCACAGGGTTGCCCACAAGTCCAGCAAGCACAATTTCAACCATCGCATTTCTTCCCCCTATTGGCTCTGCACTAACAGACTTCCAGGTTGCGCCCAGCGTAACACAGTAGGCCAACTCGCGGAATTGGCATACTGCTCACTGTACCAACACTGACCAAAATCCACTCTACAGCCCCAACCTTCTGGCAAGAGCCGCAGCACGGCGGACAACCTCTTGGTACTCCTGAAAGTCCGTGACAGTCTCAACCAGCTTCTCCACTGACCAGCGTTCTTCTTCGATTCCGATCTGCTGTGCTGGCGTCGGTGTCAGTTTCCCGCTCGTTCCCTTCTCGCGAAGTCTCCAGCAAAAGTTGTAATAGGCCACGTGCAATGAAATCGCGGCCCGAAGGTTCTCGACCTTCTTGGAGAATCCCAACGACAAACGGGTGAACCGCTTCAGGAATGTGCGGATCGTGAGGTTGTGGCGTTCGATGTGGCTCGTGCAAATGGACCGGTCACTCTCGACATTCTTTATGTTTATCCGCGTCGCACGTGTCATCTCAGGAGGGGCGTAGCGTCCGACAGCAGGGTCGCGGTAGTTCTTTATGAGAACGCCGTGACGGACTTCGCCTCGAAATGCAGTCTCGATGGTCGGGACATAGCTTGGCCAGCCGTCCGTGCTGACCTGTGGCCGCTGGTTGCCCATTGTGTCCGGGGCGCGATGCAACCGGCCTTCCAAGTCGTCGACAAAGTCTTTCGTCGTCGCGAAGGTACGCTTGCCGAGCCGGTATGAGGCAATCAGCTTGGTCGTCGTGTCGATCCCGAGGAACAAATACTGGCTCCCCTTCTCGCCTTCACGCTTTTCCCGATGGGTCAACTTGGACTCTTTCTTACCGACAAACGTCCAGATTTCGTCCATCTGAACGTGTTCGAGGGGCAGGTTGTTGAGCCGGGCGTCCAAATACTCTTCGCAGGCATTCCCGAACCGAACGAGCACTTTCATTACGGTATTGCGTGACGCACCCGTGATACGCTCGATACTGCGAATCGAGTTGCCCTCCACCAAACACCGGATAATCGCAAGAGTCTTTTCCTCTGAAAGAACATTAGCCATCGTTTTCGCCTATGCGTTGTGGCGAAACGAGGTAGAATGCAGTTGTCTAGGCGGCATTCTGGCGGTTTCGCCGGTTGTCGTTTGCCCGGATTGGTTACAGCCAGTCCGGGCTTTTTTGTACCCCCAAATAATAGCTCGCCAAGAAATTCTGTCCACCCACAATTGACAAGTTTTTTGGGTGGACGTAAAGTTTCCACATGAACGAGCAAGAGAGAAAGAGGGGTCGCCCTGCTACTGGAACGACCCCCAAGAGATATTTCCGTGCTGACGATGAACTGTGGAGCCAGATAGGCACCGCTGCCGAATTGTCTGGGGAGACGGTTTCGGAGTATTTGCGCCGCGTCCTCAGTGCAGACTCAGCGAGAGTCATCAAAAAGCAGGGAAAGCCCAAGGTTTGACCTTGGCAACGTCCGATGTCATCGTATGATGAGCCTGTACCCGCTAGTTCCGGTCATTGCCGGATACTGATTTCTCGGTAACTGAAACCAGAACCAAGGCGCGTACCTTCGACATAAGAACAACATGATGTTGCCTCGCTGTTTGAGCCACTTTTGGATGCTCTGCCAAGAACGAATCCAAAAGTAGCTGTTTCGGGGCGACTGAACAGAAGCCGCTGACTTGCCCCGTGTGAGTTGGCGGCTTTCTTTATGCGCCAAGCAGCGGAAGAAGACAGAGCGCAGCCCCTGTCATAGGCGCGTGAGGTGCCGCACAGCAGTGCCAAGCGGCAAAGGCGGTTTAAGTAGCGTGTTGCCGCACGAATTGAGTACAAAGTTCCCCGGACACTGGAACTTTGAGCACTTACACCCTGACGCGCGCTATGGCTAACAAGCGACAATTCCCACTTGGTGACCGTGGAGAGTCGTTCATGCAAGCCCTGGCTGGAGAGTCGGACCGGGGCATCGTCTTGGTTGCTGCGGAGTTTATCAGCGACGCACTTGAGGAACTTTTGCGATCCCAGTTTTCGAAGAATGGTGTGTCAAAGAAGCTACAAGACAAGCTGCTCACTAGCGGCCCTACCGCCCCAGCATATTCTTTCGCAATGCGAACCAACTTTTGCTGGGCCTTTGGCCTAATCGGACGAAAGACATTCAACGCTCTTAACAGCTTGCGAGAAATACGCAACAAGTGCGCACACATGACTCGGTTTTCGCTTCAAGACACACAAATCACTGATCACGTTCGCGTCCTCGACAACTACTTCGTAGACCGCATGGGCGACAAATCGTCTACGTCAATCCCTAAAAACCGACATGGGCTTTCGCAAGTCTGGTCGGAGGCAGGCGAGGACGTTTCCAAATGCTCGCCACATCGAATGGCCATCTTGAACGGGTCGTACGTCCTATGGTTTATGATCTGGTTCCACCAAGACACGCTCAAACGGGGCTTTGAAACAGGCACCGTTTGACTACTCCACTTCATCTGCATCGCTCTGACATTCTGCGTATTGGTACGCAATTAACTTCGCATCGTCCGAGAGCTCGCTCCAGACTTTCACCAACTCATCTGGAACAAACCGCTTCCAATTCCAACCACTTGGGTGGTTGAAGTCCCAGATTTCATCAAGGTCTCGCACAGAGCCATTGACATCGAAGTACTCGATCAGCTTTTCCCTAACCGTCATTTCACCACCACTTTCCCAAGGGCACCATCACACTGGTTCAAATCAAAATGCGACACTACCCGGTGCTTGGGTGGTGTCTCTTTATGGCAGGCGGAATAAGTTGCCACCCTTGCTGCTGAGTGAATCGCCGGGGTCTGGTTGGTAGGATGGGAGCGTTACCACCACCAACCTTGAAGGGCAACTTCAATGGAAAACTCTGATCAATCGTCCGTGTTTTCATTTGACAGGTTTCGCATCACAAATGAGTGTGAGCAACTTGCACTGTCTCAACTCGAAACGCACGTTCAGTTTGAAAGCGACGACAGCAAGCGAAGTTACTTGCTGCACGAGATACCGAAAGGTGCCTTTGAGAAAGAAATTCTCCACTTCATGGACACGATTCCCGACAGGAACGATCAGGCGAAAGTGATTGGCACTATGGTTTCAATTTTCGTGTCAGTCCTAAAAGAAACGCAACCACTCGCCCGCACAATCCTTGGGGCAAAGGACTATCTCGACCGGCTTCCCTCCCAGTTGAAGACACTTGAGGGGCGGTATGTGGAGAGAATTGATATTGTTGACCAGAACTAGAGTATTGCCGATTACCAAATGTGACGCGCATAACAAAACTCCCGGTCAGCATGTGCCAACCGGGAGTTGCGTACGCTCGGGTTACCACACGCCAAGCTTGTTCGATTTCATTCTGACGTGTGGTTGTGAAATTTCTACAATAATCCAAGCTTTTTGGCAAGATTTCCCAGACGTTCCTGAAGCACCAAGTAGTCCTGATGTTCCATGACTGTGTCATACAGCTTCTCAATGGTCCACTTCTCTTCAGTGATTCCGATCTGTTCCGCTGGTGTTGGAGTCAGCTTGCCGCTGGTTCCCTTCTCGCGCAGTTTCCAGCAGAAGTTGTAATGGGCAACGTGAAGTGAGATTGCAGCACGCAGATTCTCAATCTTCTTCGAGAACCCCAGGGCGAGCCGCGTAAACCGTTTGAGGAACGTGCGGATCGTAAGGTTGTGGCGCTCCACATGTGACGTGCAGATGGACCGATCACTCTCGACGTTCTTTATGTTTATCCGCGTCGCACGGGTCAGTTCTGGGGGTGCGTAGCGACCGACAGCCGGGTCTTTGTAGTTCTTTATCAGCACGCCGTGGCGGACTTCACCTTTGAACGCAGCCTCAATGGTCGGCACGTAGCTTTTCCATCCGTCTGTGCTTACCTGCGGGCGCTGGTTGCCAATGGTGTCAGGGGCTCTGTGCAACCGGCTCTCAAGATCGTTGACGAATGCCTTGGTTGTATTGTGGCTTCTCCGGCCCAAGCGGTACGAGGCAATCAGCTTGGTGCGTGTGTCGATCCCAAGAAACAGATATTGGCTACCAAGCTCACCGTCACGCTTCTCCCGGTTCGTCAGCTTGTTCTCTTTCTTTCCCACAAAGGTCCAGATTTCGTCCATCTGCACATGCTCTAGCGGAAGGTTCTTCAGGCGTGCGTCCAGGTAGTCACCACACGCATTACCCACTTTGAGCAGGACGTTCATCACAGCATTGCGAGACACGCCGGTGATGCGTTCCGTGCTGCGAATCGAGTTGCCTTCCACTAAACACCGTAGAACCGACAGGATGCTTTCGCGACTTAAAACCTTCGACATCGTTTTCGCCTATGCGTTGGGGCGAAACGGTGTAGAATGCAGTTGCTTAGGCGGCATTCTGGCGGTTTCGCCAATTGTCGTTTGCCCGGGTTGGTTCCAGCCAATCCGGGTTTTTCTTGTCAACTTGAAACCAGTCTACGCAATTCAAGTGGCGGGTCAACAGATTCTCGCTTGATTTTTGGAAACTGTTTTCAAATAATCCCCGCATGCCTACAGCAGCAGAAAGCACGCATGGAGGACGGCGCGAAGGCGCTGGCCGTAAACCCAAGCCGCCAGGTGAGCGAAGAGACAAGGTCTTTTCCATCAAACTGACGGCTGAAGAGAAGGGTTTGCTCGATGCAACAGACGCCCGCGAGTGGGCGCGTGATGTGCTGCTGAAGGCTGCGAAGTCAAAAAAGAAGTAGAAGTATCGACATCTAGTCACAACAGGCGTATGATGAGCCTGTACCCGCTAGCTCCGGTCATGGCCGGAAACTGGTTTCTAGGTAACCGAAACCAGAACCACGGCGCGTACCTTCGACGCAAGAACAACATGACTGTTGCCCTCCATTTAGGGCTGTTTGCGGAGTCCGTCACGACTTTGATCCGCAAGTAGCCATTCCGGGGCGACTGAATAGAAGCCGCTGACTTGCCCCGTGTGAGTTGGCGGCTTTCTTTATGCGCCGAACTCTAGCGACTGATTGACTAACATCAACATGCAGTTGACCTTGCGCACGCGCGAGCGCAAATGTTCGCGCAGCGCTCGCGCGAACAAAATGCGAACAATGCGCGAGCGCATGTTCGCGCGGCTACAGTTGCACCCGACCTTCTTTGCGTAGTCGGCGAATCGAAGCGAGCAGGCTTCTGGCCCGCTTTACGTCGCCTTCGGTGAGTTCCTCGGCAATCTGATTGAAAGATCGCCCATCGTCGGATTCAGAGTGAATGCGAACAACTAAGTCCACAATGTCAGGGTTGCGTGGGACACCTTTCGGGAACAACTTCTTTTGCATGTTCGCTTCATCATCGCTTCCGCCTGCCATTATCTCTAACATCTCAGCGATTGATGGTAGTGCCTCAAGTCCGAACTGTGGTTGCCAAATCCCCGAGTCAACTGGTGGAACATCGCTCCACTTAAGGTGTGAATACTTTGGCATGGTGCTACCGTACCGCTCCATGAAGACGTTGACATGCTCCAGTGTTGTTGATCCGGGTACTGTCTCGCGAAGCCAGATTCTCAACTCCACAAACTCAACATCACTGAACGCACCATATTCGTCAAATGCACTGTAAAGCAGCTTCCCAGCCGAATCGAATTGATGCCTTCCAAGCTCGGCCTGTTCAGCCACGAACATTCGCAATCTACGTGCGATGAAGCGAATACCCTTTGCGTCCATTGTTCCCAACCTTGATGGAACCGGGTGGACGACTCAGGCGAAGTAAGGTTGGAACTTAACCTGAATCGTCCTTTGGGGTAGCTACTCCCCGACCGGTTCGAATTGTTGGGCATCATTTTGGGCTTGCGGGAAGTTGTCAGCAAGGCTGACTGCGTTGACAGTGACGGCCCAGGCCGAAATGCTACAGTGCTGAAATACACGAGTGGGTGATGATTCACGTCCACCGATTCATAAAAAAGAGCCGCTATTGGCTTTGGATACACCAATAGCGGCTCAAACCCAGTTGCGGACAGTCGTTGCTAATGCGCGGCGATTACTCCGCGAAACAACGACTGACAGACAACCGGCCCGAAGTTCCATGAAAAGCCTTCATGGATACGCCCACAGTCAACGGCGATGCGCCCAAGGGGGCCTCGCAACCGCATTGTGGTGCTCCGGGAAACCCCCTTTAATTTTTGGCAGGGGGCGGGTTTGTCAGCCGGACAGGGTGCCGTTTCGAAAGGAACGGAAGTGTGCTCACACGTGGGCAACGATGCTGCCCGTGAGTATTCACTAGCGAGCTGCACCCCTGTCTCGATGCGGTGGGGCCGGGATTGGACCCAGCGTCCAGCATCGTTGGATGCGGGACCGGTAACGCTCACCGCAGAGATCACTGTTTGCTCCGTCATATTGCCACCGGTTTCGACTGGCTGTTTATGCGGGGCAGTATAAAACGACACCACCCGGTGCTTGGGTGGTGTTACACTCTGACGATGCGATTTGGCGAGGCAATGTGTTGTAATCGTGTCCAAAGTACGATGCTGCGAATTCGACGCCCCTGATACAGCCAATGCTTGACCCCGTTTTCTTAACTCCGATAACGTGCGTTTGCTGGGGCACAGGGCTCTGGATTACCTGCTCGACAAGCAACTGGACTGCGCATGACCGCCTCTATTCCCTCCCGCTGGCTGAAGTCTTTACTTGGGGCGAGGCGGTCGCGTCGAAAGCCACGATTTCACCGCGTCGAACAGCTCGAAATCCGCACGCTGCTGACGGCACCGAATCCGTTGCACTTGAGCCAGCTTGACGGAACGAATGGCGTCCGGATTAACGGGGAGTCGAAGAAGCAGTATCTGGGGCAGTCAATGGCCTTCGTTGGTGACGTCAACGGCGATGGGTACGACGATGTCCTACTCGGGGCACCGGGCGACCCGATTCTTCGAAATGCACAAGCTTACTTGCTGTATGGAAATGACGAAGGGTTTGGGGCGAGTCTGGACTTGGCGTCGTTGACAAGTTCCCAGGGCGTTGCAATTTCCGCCGCGCCCTACAACAACCGACTGGGATACAGCGTCGCTGGCGTGGGGGATGTCAACGGTGATGGCCTTGACGACTTTGCACTCGGCATGGACAGCGAGTCTCTCCAACAAGGTTACAACGCCGTATATGTCATTTTTGGAAGCACCAGCGGGTACGGCGCATCAATCAATGTGCGGGAACTGAATGGTGCGAATGGCTTTGAAATCACCGCGCCGGCAGAAGACCGATACTTCGGTGCTTCAGTCACCGGCCTGGGCGATGTCAATGGCGACGGAATTGACGACATTGGAATTGGAAACGCCTCCGGAGGAACCAACAGCAAGGGCGAAGCGATTGTCGTCTTCGGAAAGTCAAACGGATTTCTACCGACATTTTCGGCCTCGGAATTGAATGGAACTAACGGATTTCGGATTTCGGGTGATCAACAGAAGAACTACTTCGGAACACAAATCACCGGAGTTGGAGATCTGAACGGAGACGGGTTCGCAGATATCGCCGTCAGCTCTTTTCGTGAGGTCAGCGTTCTGTTCGGAGGGTCCGAATTCGACGCCAATATCGACACCAGCAGTTTCGGTGGTACTAATGGCTTTGAGATTGATGCGTCCCAATCATCTGACATTCCCGTCATTGCCTATGCGGGTGACCTCAATGACGACGGTTTCAACGACCTCATTCTGGGATTACCGAACGCCAAACGACCGGGCAGCAATTACAACTCTGTTGGAACTGTTTACACTCTGTTTGGTCATTCGACGAATTTCCCTGCGGTCATTTCCGCCAGTTCCATCCAAGGGGCCGATGGATTTCAATTTCATGGAAAGCTTGAGCGTGCCTATCTCGGCTACGTAGGGGCCAGCGGCGACGTTAATGGAGATGGAATCAACGATTTACTTGTGGGCTCCACGGGGACATCGGAGGTTGACGTTCTGTTCGGCACGGCAGACGGCTTTGAGGCTCCGTACGAGCCCGGTGATTTGGATGGAACAAATGGATTCCGAATTGCCGGAGGATCCATCGGTCGAGTATTCGCCTCAGGGGGCGACTTCAACGGTGATGGATTCGACGACATTCTTGCCGCTAATCCCTTTGCGACACCGGGCTATCAATCTGCTGGTTCCGTGTATTTGATTTGGGGAGGCAATTTCACTGCGGAAGAGTTGACTCAACTGGGTGATGCGAACAACAACCAACTTGCGGCAAATCATCCCGCCGCAAAGGACATCCTGATTGGGACGCTGGGGGCAGACGCTCTCATTTCTGACGGTGGCGGTGATGTACTGCGAGCTGGTCCCGGTGATGACGTCATCACATTGGCGGAAGCCAATTTCTCCAGCGTGGGCCGTGTCCTCGGCGGCGCTGGAAACGATGCCCTGCACTTCTCTGGAAGTGGTATACATCTGGATTTGACGTTAACTCCTGATAATCGCCTCCAGGATGTCGAGTTCATTGACATTTCGGGTAGTGGTGCCAATTCACTCATACTCGACGTGCAGGAGGTTTTGAATTTGTCGCACCTGAGCAACACGTTGACGGTATATGGAAATGCCGATGATGTCATTGGAATTGGCTCGGGGTGGACACAAGTGGCCGATGAGCAGATTGGCATCGAGACCTACCGCGTATACACACACGGCTCGGCAGTGCTGAAGGTTCACGAAGCGATTGGAAACGCCACTCTCACGATTGAGTTTGAGGCAGCCAACGTTCCTGAGAATGGCCAAGTCACAGGGCTGGTTAGGCGAAATTCCGGACTTAATGAGCCGCTCGACATTTTTCTATCGAGTAGCGATGAGGCATTTCTGGGTGTCCCCGTTCGATTGACCATTCCAGTTGGCCAACCGTCAGTTGCATTCTCGGCCGATGCGTTTTCTGATGCGCCGCTTGTGGCGGGCGATCATCCAGTTACTGTCACAGCCGAGTCACCAGGATTCGAAATGGGCGAGGCCAGCATTGACGTCACAGATATTGACATACCGTTCCTGACCTTCACAACGTCAGGAACATTGCGGGAAAACAACTCGATACTTGGAACTATTACGCGTAACGCGGGCTTGGATGCCCCTCTTGTAGTCATGCTTTCCAGTAGTGACGTCAGCGAATTAACCGTCCCCTTGGCGGTGACAATCCCGCGCGGCAGCACAGTTCGTAATTTTGAAATTAAGGGTGTCATCGATGACCTCGCAGACGGCATTCAGAACGTAGAGGTCACGGCAAGCGCCGTTGGCTATGCGTCGGTTTCGACTCAGCGAGCTGTCAATGACATCGACCGAGCGACTCTTACATTGGCAATTGACCAACAAACCGTTAGCGAAGGCGAATCGGTAACTCTCACCCTGTCTAGGAACACTCCCGTTGAAGAAGCCAGCGTGGTCGCAGTTTCCGTGAGACCATTCGATGTTTCGACGGAAGAACTCTCCTTCCCAAGTTTCGTCACAATTCCCGCGGGGGAGTCGTCGACGAGTTTCGTTGTGGCAGCCAATATGGATGCTCGCTACGAAGGCACGCAGGAGTTTGAAGTCTCGGCCTCGCTCAATGGGTTCATTTCGGCAAGTACGCAGCTTCGAGTGACGGATGTTGAGCCTATTCGGCTGACAATTATGTACGGAGGAGGACTGCTGACCGAAGGACAAGTTTCCTATGTCTGGATTTCGAGGGATGGGGATCTTTCGCTCCCATTGCCTCTGCATGTACAAGTCGATGTTCCAGACGAACTGTATTTTCCATCTGAGATCGTCATACCAGCTAGCTCACGAGGTGCGGGCTTTGCTGCGAGGGCCTTCGCGAACAATCGTGTTGAAGGCCAAAGGTCTGTCATTATGACCGTTTCCGCCGATGGATACGATTCGGCGGAGCGAATCTTCACAATTCAGGATGCGAGCACTCCCGAGGTTGAACTGAATACTATAGACAACCCGGGACGTCAAATCAGCGAGAGCGGCCAAACGGCTACCTTCTCGATGCGGTTGACAACCCCTGCGAGTTCCGAAGTCTCCATTCGAATTCTCCCTGACGCACGTCTCGACTTGGGACTTGGTCCCGGTCAGGCACTCACTCTGATTTACTCAGCCGATACGACCTCGCCGCAACGATTTACAGTCGCCGCTGTGAATGACGAAACGCAAAACGTATCGAGTACGGCCAAAATTGATTTCGACATTGTCAGTAACAGTCTGCCATATGACGCGCTCCAGCTACCGCCGGTGACATTTTCCATTGAAGACAACGACCCGCAGGATGATGTCATCGCGTGGGATGCACAGACGAAGTCATGGCATGTGGGGCGGTCGAACGGATTGCAGTTTTCATCGGAGTTTGGCCCGGCCTGGACGACGGACGTTGCCCAGACGCTCACAGGCGATTTCGATGGTGACGGTAAGCTGGACTTGGCCTCATTTAATTCGGATGGCTCCTGGACAGTTGCTCCGAGTCGTCAACAACTAATTCCAGAACAGTGGGGAATTGGCTTTCAAGCGAGGAGGCCAACTGGCAGAAGGTGATCACTGGTGACTTCAACGGAGACCAGCGGACCGACGTGCTCGGCATTACCAATTCGGGAACGCTCATTGTGGCCCTTGCCGGAATCAACGAATTCGTTGTTGAAACTTGGGGCGAGTTCGGTGATGGATTCGTCGACTATGTCGCGGGTGACTTCGATGGAGATGGCAAGTTCGATGTTACTGGCTTGCATCAGTCTGGCAACGTTTGGCGCGCGACATCCGACGGCGCGAGTTTTCAACTCAAACGCACAAATGGTCTCGCTTCGATGGTCTCACGAGATTGGCGCAATATGATGGCTGGAGACTTCAATGGTGATTCCATTGACGACTTCATTATCCAGGACAACCGCGGCAACTGGTTCATCGGCGACGGAGGAACTGACAAGTTTACCGTGCACTTTGCGAACCGCTGGAACCCGGACGCATTCGCGGAGTTCTTCGTGGCTGATCTCTCTGGCGATGGTCGTGACGATTTACTCGCGCGGACCCACACGAATGCCTTCGTGTGCAATGAGTCTCTCGTCAGCGGAAGGATGTTCGTGCGTTACTTCGGAAAACTCTCCGAAGATCCACACGCTTTCGCATTCGGTGATTTCACCGGCGACAGACGGATCGAAATGGCCGCTCTGAATCTGAATACCGGGGCCTGGACTTTGATGTCGCCAAGCGAACTTCTCCGCGCGACGATCCGGCCGTTTGGAATTTGGACCAGTTTTCAGCCCACTGCCACTTGGGCGGGGCGACTCGACTGACGCAACCAGACTCTGCCTAGAGCATTTTTCGATTTTGTCTTCAGCTGTGAGCCGCGACGCGTAAGCGGCCGGGCTAGAGAATTGGCCCGAGGCCTTACGGCCTTCGGCTCACAGAGTGACTGCAAACCTTTTCAAAACCTGCTCTAGCGACGCATCGTGTTCGAACCAGGCATGTTCGGAGGTGTGTTTCAACGCTCCCTTGGACCTTGAGTTCGCCGACAATTCGGTCAGGTCAAGATCGCCCCAATTTTGCAGCGATTATCGAGCAGCGGAATTCGTAGCGCCTATCACAAATTCGAACGCCTGCTTGGAGTCTGCATACGTTGTGCTATGCCCGCCTTCTGTTTGATGGATGTTGAGAACTTTGGGGTTGTGTTTGCGAACTTGATCAACCAATCTCAGCACGCTGTCTGGAGGTACGATGTCATCCTTACCACCGGTTGTGCAGGCTAGTGGCATGGTGAATTTCATCGGGAGGAATTCCGCACTGCGTTTGCGATACTCCTGTGGAACCTGCTCCTTGCTTCCACCAAACGAAGTGGCGATGGCGTCCTGGAACCGTTGGTACTCCAGGAGATTGGCGGTTCCATTGAGAGAAACGACGCCGTCAACCAGTTCGGGATGCAGTGCCGCGAATGTGAGAGCCCCGGTACCTCCCATCGAGCCTCCGCTCACAATGATGCGTTCGATATTGTAAGTGTCACGCAGAATTTGAATGAGCTGCACCATGTCCGCTTCTGCCGCTGGCCCCATCCACGAAGTCTTCGCTCGATAATCAGGGGAGACCATGAGCATGTTGTGTTCTAACGCAACATCCCGAGCGGCCTGACACTCACCACGGGTTTGTTGCACGAACTGCCAGCGGTCAGAGCCGTGTCCATGTAGCGTAATCAGGATTGAAACGGGTGCTTTTTCGCTCATGCCCGGCGGGGTCAAGACGACATACTTCTGCTGCGTTCCGTCGTAGTCTGCAACAAATGTCTGGTCCACGATACTTGCGAATTTGGCAGAATCATCTGCCAGGCAGTCCACTGTCATCATACTTGCTGTCACGCAGCAGGCGGCGAGTAGGAACAATGATCGTTGGAGACGTTGTGCCGAGAACATGGCTGAAATGATTCTGAATGTCTTCCGAGAGAAAGCCGACTGGTCTACAAGAGTGCCGCAATTGGTTCGCCGGTACTGGCCGGGTTCGTGAATCCGTTGGGACTGAGTCGTGCGGCCGGGTTGAGACTCATGGCTTTGAACAAGGTGGCGGTAAAATCTTCGAGCGTGACGGGACTCGATTTGACATAGGCCGCCCGGGAGTCAGACTCCCCGTAAACGTTCCCTCCGCGAATTCCTGCTCCGGCCACCATTGCGGAATAACAGCTTGGCCAGTGATCGCGACCAATTCGTTTTGCCCCTTTGCTAATGACCGGAGTTCTGCCGAATTCACCAATGAGCACGACCAATGTGGAATCAAGCAGTCCTCGCTCGCTGAGGTCTTCCAGAAGCGTCGCTACCGCTTGATCAGTTCTCGGCAAGGCGAACGGGAGTCCATTCCATCCATTCTCAAAAATGCCGACGTTCGCATTCCCGTGCATGTCCCAGGTTTCAAGGCTGACAAATTCTTCACCAGCAGCCAGCCCGGTCCACGCCACCACATTCACAAGCCGCACTCCCGATTCGATCAACCGTCGGGCCAACAGCAAATTCTGTCCAAGGGGATTGCGACCAAAACGGTCACGTGTGGCAGGTGACTCTCGATTGATGTCGAAGGCCGACTTGGCGGTGTCGCTGTGTAACAAATCAAATGATTGCTGCTGGTAAATGTCCGTAGATTCGAACGCGGTTGATACGTCACTCATTGGAGTGTTTTGCAGACCTTTGAGGAGTCGCCAGCGTTCTTCCAGTCGTTCCATGGAGACCGATTCGTTTGTGTCGAATGCATGGACTCGGAAGTCATCTGAGTCGGGACCGTCATTATGCTTTTCCCCAATGAGCATGGGAGCATATGCCATTCCGAGATATCCGCCCGTCAAATACGTGTGCTCGGGCGGCATGGACCCGCCGCCATACTTCTGCAGCCAGACGTGTGCGGGGATTGACGCTTGCGCGGGAGAGAGTTTGGAAACAATCGCTCCAAATGACGGATCGTTCTCGGCGGGACTGCGTTTGCCAGCAAGCAGCATGGAATTGGCTTTGTCGTGCTGAGCCATGTGGTGCGTCATGGAACGAATGACAGAGTACTTTTCAGAAATCCCCGCGAGCCGCGGCATCAGTTCACAAATCTGAAAACCGGGTGTGCTCGTCGCGATCGATTCATACGGCCCCCGAATCTCTCTGGGGGCATTTGGTTTCATGTCCCAGGAATCAAGTTGAGACAGTCCTCCGTATTGATGAATGAAAATACAAGACTTGGGAGACGATCCAGAATCCCGCTGGTTTGATACGAGATCTTCAGCCGCAAGCATTCCTTCGAGGCTCAATCCCAACGCTGCAATGCCGCCGACTTGCAACGCCGTTCTTCGCGTTAGAGGACGCTCGAACTGGTAGTCGGATACTCTTCGCATTGCACGCTTCCGGTCGACATGTGGAAATTCGATGGTGTGCCTCTGAACAGGGATTCGCGTCTTTAGGGTACCACTGCTTCGATGGTTTTCCAAATCGCGTAATGCCATCTTCAATTCATATCAGCCATGACAGCTTCAGCCAGTACCAAACCGCCACCAGAAAACCCACAATAATGGCGAACTTCAGTAGTGCAAATGCCAGGATGGTGGCAAGCTTGAATAGCGAATGCTCTGTTTTTTTCATGCGACGGCTCGCTCTGCCTGCTTCGTTGCTCACTCACTTTCCACAAGCAGGCTCGACAGAATTTGAGCGTATACGCGGTGGCCGAAGTCGTTGGGGTGGTTGACGCCGTTGCCGGTGAGGTCGTGGTCTTGTTTGCGGCGGAGGAATTCATCCCACGTGGACGTCATATCGGCGAGGGCAATTCCGGGCTGGCAGAGCTGTTCCAGTTCATCGCGATATTTGGGGAAGACGTCGTGCTTCAGCGTAATCCAGTCGCGGTTGCCGAGCATGGAAGCGACGAGAATGAACTCGGCGTCGGGACATGTTTCTCGCGCTGATGAAATCATCGCCGAAATGTTCTTGCCGTATTCTTCAGGAGAACGTCCAGAGGAGTCGTTCATTCCGAAGGCGAGAATGATGAGGTCGGGTTTGGCTTCAACAACCTTGGGGATTTGTGTAATGCCCCACGGAGTCGAAGTCCCGCCCACGGCGAGATTGGTGAGTTGAATGTTGGTGGAATAGTGCGAATCCAAATGCATTTTCAGCAAGTCCTGGTAGGCGGGTTGGTGCGGAGCCCCGTCAGCCCAACCGGAGGCGTTGCATCCGGTCGAAATACTGTCGCCGAGCAGCACAATGGACAGAGGCTTTTTCTCACGCAGCCTGGCAATGGTCTTCGGCAATGCCTCTGCGTTGAAGCCGCGCATTGGCACCGGCCAGTCGTTCTTGGCCTTCGAGTACGTGATCCATGTTTGCATGTTGTGATATTCCAGCGTACTGCCGAACAGAATTTCGCCGTTGCCGTCTCGATGCGTGAGCCGGTATTTCTGCGATCCCTCTGGCCGTCGCAAATCGGCAGCGGTCTTGGTGACAATCTGGGAATTCGCTGGCACAACGATTTCGCGCAAGCCGCTTTCGAATTGAAAATCCTCACCGGGCTTGTACGTAACGGCGCCGGTGGAGTCCTGAATCGAAATGATGTCCTTGATCGGAAACAGCACGTTGGCTTTGGCCACTCCCGTTTCCTCATCACGAATGAACAGGACCGACTCGCGATGAATGACATCCGACTTCCAGAAGGGCGTGAGTTGTTCCGGCGAGTATTTCCACGTGGCTGGCTCCTCGGCAACAACCAAGCCAAGCGAACCGAACAGGACACACAGCATGACAAATGCAGCGATTGTCAGCAGCCAATTGCAGAACTGACGCAATCGTTCGAATGAAGTAAAACGGAGGAGTTTCGGCATTGCTCGTCTCAACGGTGAAAACTGGGAACCCCACCAGATTAACAACTTCGTCGCGATGCTCTATCCTGTCTGCCATTGAAATCCATTGATGCGACTTTTCAGATGACCTGGAGAGTCGTCGCCTCCTGAATACAGCCACCGATATGACCTACCGCCTCTGGACCGGCATTGTCCTGTTGACCCTCTCAAGCGTCTCGCAAATATTCGGCGATGACTTTCCCCAGCCGTTCAACACGGAGAAGTCGACAACGAAACCGATGACGCCGCAGGAAGCCCTGGACGGGATGACACTTCCTGAGGGTTTCAAGATGACGGTATTTGCCGCTGAGCCGGACGTTAATCAACCCATTGCTTTGGCCACCGATGACCGTGGCCGGCTGTGGGTGGCGGAGAACTACACGTACTCGGAGTCTTCCACGAACTACACATCGGATTTGCGTGACCGGGTCGTCATTCTGGAAGACATCGACGGAGACGGGCACTTCGATACCCGCAAAGTGTTCTGGGATCAGGGGCGCCGGTTAACCAGTGTCGAAGTAGGACACGGTGGAGTCTGGGTGCTAGACGCACCGAACCTGTTGTTCATCCCGGATGCCAACAAAGACGACGTGCCGGACGGCGAACCGGTTGTCATGCTTGACGGCTGGGATGACAACGCTGCGCGTCACACCATTGTGAATGGCCTGCGCTGGGGACCGGACGGCTGGCTGTACGGACGCAACGGAATTATGGCCGTGTCAAACGTCGGCGTGCCAGGATCGACGCCCGACCAGCGCAAGTCGCTCGATTGTGGCATTTGGCGATTTCATCCCACGCGGCATGAGTTTGAAATTGTCTGCGTCGGCACCACCAACCCCTGGGGGATGGACTGGGACGAAAACGGGCAAATGTTCTTCATCAACACCGTCATTGGGCACTTGTGGCACGTCGTCCCGGGAGCCCGGTTTCGTCGCATGTACGGAGAACACCTGCATCCTCACACGTATGGAATCATTGAGCAGACGGCGGACCACTTTCACTGGGACACGAGAGACCTGTGGCACGACATCCGAAAAGATGGCGTGACCATTATGACCAAAACGACTGACGAAGCGGGCGGCGGCCACGCACATTGCGGTATGACAATTCTGCAGGGGCGTCCATTTCCCGAAGAGTTGCAGGGATCGGTCCTCGCATTGAATTTACACGGTCGCCGCATCAATCGGGACACGCTGCACCGCCACGGCGCGACGTACACCGCGAAGCACGCTTCCGACTTCGTGAGGGTTTCTGATCCTTGGTTCCGTGGGATTGAAATCATCAACGGCCGGAATGGCGAACTCTTCATTGCCGACTGGTCAGACACAGGCGAGTGTCATGAAAATGATGGAATTCACCGAACTTCAGGACGCATTTACAGGATGACGCCAACTGCAAGCGAACAGAGTCCGCACAAACCACCGAGCCTGAAGGGGGTCGATGGATTGAGCAATCAGAAGTTGGCGGACCTGGTGGCATCCAAATGGGAATGGCTGTCCCGAAAATGTCTGCTGGAACTGGCGGAACGTGCTGCGACGTCTCCGTTGGAACCGGGCATCCACAAGTTCCTGCTGACGAAGTTCCATTCGGACGAGTCTGAGCAGGCACGCCTGCGGCGGCTCTGGGCGTTGCATGTCACCGGCGGGACAACACCGGAATTGCTGACCAGTTGCCTCGACGACAAGAGCGAACACGTGCGTTGCTGGGCGATTCGTCTGCTGACAGAAAAAGGTGATGTACCTGCAGCCGCCCTCACCAAATTTCAGTCGATGGCAAACAGCGATGACTCGGGCCTCGTGCTGACATGGCTGGCCTCTGCACTGCAACGGTTGCGTTATGAAGATCGTTGGCCAATCGCATTGGCATTAGGAACTCACGGGGAATACGCCGAAGACCGCGTACTGCCACTCATGGTGTGGTACGGAGTGGAACCGGCGGTGTTGTCGAATCCTGAACAAGCCACGCTCATGGCGGCCTCCTGCAAGCTGCCTATTGTCCGTGAATACATTGCCCGCCGCGTGACCCTCGAAATTGAACGACAACCCGAAGTTGTTGCTCAACTGTTGGAGCAGCTCACAACGCGGCATGCCGAGGCACCAGTGGTGGCTGATGTGCTACGCGGTATGACCGAGGCTCTCCGAGGTTGGCGAAAGGCGACGCCGGTTGCTGGCTGGGAGGCATTCTCGGCAGTGAATGCCAAAAGTAACAACGACGAAGTCCGGCGGCTGAGTCGCGAACTGTCGCTGGTCTTCGGCGATGGTCGGGCGCTCGACGAACTCCGCGCCATTGCGGCGGACGGAGGATCAGACTTGTCCGAACGCCGGGCCGCTGTGAGAGCCCTGGTGCTCGCGCGCGACGCAGATATTGTCAAACTGCTCCAGAACCTGCTCGGCAACCGCGACATGGTCCAGGAGGCCATTAGCGGACTGGCTGCCTTCGGGAATGACGACACGCCCAAACTGCTGGTCTCAAGATTCCCAGGATTCAACCTGCCCGCAAAACAGGCCGCGATTACCACACTGGTGTCACGTCCGCAGTTTGCCAACGTGTTGCTCGACGCGGTGACTGAAGGCAAAATTGACCGCTCCTTCGTCTCAGCGTTTCAGTTGCGGCAAATGCAGAACTCCGGCGACGCACAACTCAGCGAACGAGTCACCAACATGTGGCCCGAACTGGCCGAACAATCCAAAGAGAAGGCCGCGTTCATTGCCGACCTCCGCACAAAGCTGACGCCCGAGGTCATTGCACAAGCCAACCCCTCAGCGGGCCGCGTGCTGTTCACACAGTCCTGTGCCACCTGCCATACGTTGTACGGCGAAGGAAAGAAAATCGCTCCAGACCTGACCGGGGCGCAGCGGAATAACTTGAACTACCTGCTGGAAAACATCGTGGATCCGAGCGCCACCGTTTCCAAGAACTTCAAGCTCACCGTGGCCCTGCTCAATGATGGCCGCGTGCTGAACGGAGTGGTCATCGAAAGCACAGAGAAGACCCTGACCCTGCAAACCGCAACCGATCCGGTGGTCGTCCAGCGTGAGGAAATTGAGGACATGCACGAATCCCCCGTCTCCATGATGCCCGAAAAACTCCTCAACGTCCTCACCGATCAACAAATCCAGGACCTCATCGCCTATTTGATGACGACGGCCCAGGTGCCGTTGCCAGGAGGAGAGTGACACAACGCAAATCCCCTCGTTCCCAAGCTCCGCTTGGGAACGCCTGCGTTTAAAACTACCGGGGGTAATCCAGGTTGGTTTCCAACTTGGGTCGACGAAGTCGAAAGGAGGTTTCTCCTGAAACGAAGCCTTTAAGGCCTGCGGCCCCCAACGATTGCAGAGCAACCGGAGCCACCCGCGGATATACCTTCACTCGGTAACTTCGTATTCAGTGCCATTGTGACAAAACCTCACCCAAAATGGATTGAGCGACTGAATCGGGTACGTGATACCTTCGAACGTTACGCGGTTTTTTGTAATCGAGATACTGCCAAGTGGGCAGGTCCATTGGCCGCAGGAATATGTCATTGGATGTGATTCATTGGCGGTTGAGAGCCACAGTCCCGAACAAAAATGATTGGCGATAAACTGTCGCTCCAGCTCATCAAGTTGCTCAGGTGTTGGCATGCTACCTTGTCCAATTCCGGTCTTCTCGACGAAATGGCGTATACCAGCCACAAGATTGTTAAAACAATAGACCTTGCGGTCGTCACCGCATCGAAATTGAAGCTCAGACTGCAAAAAGGGATTTAGAAAGACGGAGTTCTCAGAAGAGATCAGGTAGTCCGAATCGTTGCTGATTATCCACAAATCAGGTCGGCCGATTGAATGATCCAGAAACTGTTCCCAGGTGATTTGATCGCCAAGAGGGTCATTCTTTTTACCTGGGGGATTTCCACGCTGTTTTCTGTCGAACGCACGTTTTAGTTCGTCACAACTAGGCCATAACGCGGTGCCGAAAAGGCCTGCAAGAGCAAGTGACACATCATCTTCCGAACGGCTGATCTTTGTCAATGTGCGATCAATCGTTGCCTGCAACTCTTTGCGTAAATTGCTGGCATCGTTGCGTAATGTTATGCACTTTTGTTGAAGTTGGGCCAATTCCTCGGGGGATCCGTCAAGTAGATGTGTGGGTATTCCGACACTCTTGAGTCCAATTGAGTCGAGCTGACACTTCAAAAACCTGGACGCTACGTCAAGTTTGTTACGCTGTACTTCATCTACGATCTGACTCGTGATGAAAATGCGGGCTGAGACTTCGCGAAGTGGGTCTAGCATCTGCCGCCCAGCAACGACGCGATACAATTCCAAGTACTGATTTGAGTCAATGAGAATCATCGTGGATGCAATACGCGAGTGGCAAAACGGTAACGGGGCCGCTGTCGTTGGGGCCAATTGGACAGGGTAATGAGCATGTGAATGCCTCTTTTCCTTTACACTACTATGCAGCTCCCTTGCCAGTTTCTAACAAATGCCGAACTTTGAAACTGCTTCTAGAGAGAAAACTCTTCTGTTACACGGCAACTACATTTCCGTATAACAGGTAGGTTCATCGTACGCAGATGGATTGTTGGTGTCAAACTTTTGCACGGATGCTCCCCATGCAGGACTGGATGGGTTCGGGTGGCACGCCCCAGAACGAAGCGGAGTGAAGTGATGGGCGTGGCAGATTGCGTTGACCACGTCCATCGCGCCTCGAGGCGTACCACCTGCCTCGGGTATCTTGGTAGCAGCGAACCTAAGAAGTCCGTTCCTTCTCCAGCGAGACGACTAATCGGCGGCCCAGGGCTGTGGCCACTTTGTTGAGCGTCAGCACGGTGGGATTGGAATTACGGTTAAAGAAACGAGAGAGCGCGGTACGGTTGATTCCGGTACGGCCTTCCAGTTCGGCGAGGCTCACTCCTGCCTGCTCTTTCGCTTCTTGCAATTCGTCCACAATGGCTTGGACCGTGCTCTGCTGGCGGGCCTTGAATTTGCGTCCCAAGGCCATGAGTTCGGGAAGGTCTTGCTCGACAAGTTTTTGGTTCCGTTTCAATCTGGCCTTTTCGGTCGGCGTCAGGGGGCGACTGACTCGCTTGGCTTTCTTCTTCATTACTCCACCTCGTAGGCGGTTACCGGGAGAACCATGAGGTCATCCAGTGGCTCATAGACGCAGAAAATGAACTTGCCGGTTGACGTTTCACCAAAAACAGCGGGCAATCCGGTACTGCGACTCGTGGCTCGTTCACCAGGATTCATGACGACTTCCTCAAACTCTTCCTTCGTGATGCCGTGTTCAGCAATGTGCTGCTCATTCTCTGGCGTCCAGAGGAAGGTGAAGTAAGGCATCATTAGTCCCGCATGAAATCCACAGTCATGTTACGTGGGTCGTGACATAAATGTCAATACCGGGTGGTCGATACGAAAAGCCTACCTCACGCGTCTGCCAGTACCCGCTTATCCATCCTTGCCTACCTTGAGCACGGACAAGAACGTTTTCTGCGAGGTTTCTACAATTCTGCATTGTTTCATGCGGTCCTTACCCACTTTCTGCTCCCGGGGTGTAGAGTGTCCGCCGGGTGGCAATGGGGCGTCATCGCGTCAGGACCATTCGGTAGTGGCGCAGGGATTCGGGTCTGCTAAGGTATCCGCGAAGGTCCCGCCGTTGTTTTTCCCGCTCAGGCTGCTCATGTTCGCCGATTCATTTCCAGGCAGGCATTGTCCGATTGTGGTTGCAGTTTGCCTGCTGTGTCATTTACTGAATGCCACAGCGGGTGCTCAGACGACGCCCGTCGTGCAGGAGTTTCAGGCCAGTGTTCAGCCATTGTTGCAGAAGCATTGTTTTGGTTGTCATAACGTGGACGAAATCACCTCGGGAGTGCGGGTGGATCATCTCGATGGAACGTTGCCTGACGCACGCATGCGGTTATGGGAAGCGATTGAGCGTGAGGTTTCGCACCGCAAAATGCCTCCGGCGGATGAGACGCCGCTTTCGGAACAGGAGTTTGAGCAACTCACCTCCTGGATGAGTACAGCGCTCACGGAGGCGCGTGCTCGTCCGACTCCCAAGAACGGACTCATGCGGCGACTCACTGTGGCTCAGTACCGCAACACGCTGCGCGACTTGTTGGGAATTGAAGATAACCTGACAGACATTCTCCCTCCCGACGCCGTTTCCCGCGACGGATTCGTCAACAACCATGAAACACTGCAGCTCACACCGCTGCTGGCAGAAGCCTGTTTCGACATTGCTGAGGAGGCACTGAATCGATGTCTCGTCGATGAGTCGACCAAGCCGACCATCCAGAATTTCCGAATGGATTTGGGACGTCACATCAATCCGAATCCGTGTCCCGACCCGCTCATACTCGGGGCGCTCAGCATGCTGCTGAACAACGACGACTTTTTGGTCACGCAGTTGGCCAATGAGAAGCCGTTCGACTACACGCCGTTCTTCATGAAGACCAACTACCGGTTCATTGAGGGGTACCAAGGGAACGACACCGTTCGCGGCTGGCGGGAGTATGACAGTATCTATCACTCCGTCTTCGCCTGCGTACGAGGGACAGATGGGTATCCGAAGGGCGATCCCTGGAACACCGTGCCCCAGGGGCTGTTGCTGCGACCTGCCATTCCGAGTGCGGAGCTATTTCAGGTCGAGAGTACATACGGGCCGAAAGCGAATTTCAAAATCTCGCTGCGTGAACTTCCGGACACGGGTAAGTTCCGCGTCACCGTCAACGCCGCACGTTATGAGGATGCTCTCTTATTGGAGCCGGATGCTCCGCATCGCGTCGCCGCAAACGGCGCGACTTCACAGATTGTTATCAACAAACCACAGAACGCTCAGGAAATCACCCTTCCGCGTGGCGGGATTTATCAGGTCGACGTATTCCCCCGGCAGGCGGAAGCAATTCAGGTTCCGGCAGATGCCGGTCGACTCGACGAGCAACTGGTCGGCCATTGGACTTTTGATAACACAACGGCCGCGGTGGATCGTCCCGAGACATTGATGGGACAACTGGCCGGCGACGCTCATTTTGTTGAGTCTCCATTTCAAAGCTCTCTCTCACTCGACGGTGACAATGATGCGTTCGTCGCGCCACGCGATGCCTCGATGGACGTGGGTGACGGTGACTTCACTGTCGCCGCCTGGATTTATCCCAGAGAGCTGCGGCAGTCGGGCATATTCTGTCTCGGCAAGTACAGTTGGACCCACGGATGGTATTTCGACATGCCCAATAATCAGGGTGTGCTGAGAATTGAAACGGTGGGGCCGAACAATTCCCCCAATGGTACGGTTGCCAGTCGTGCTGGAGCAATTCGAGCCAACCGCTGGCAGCACGTGGCCGCCGTTGTGCGACGCGGCGAGAACGAAACGCGTTTGTTCGTGAATGGCTATCAGGTCGCGACTGGAACCCTTGGTAAGGAAGTTCTGGACAATCCCAAGGTCAGCCTGCACATTGGCCGCATCCAGGATGCCCAGCAGTTCAAGGGAGAAATCGACGAGGTCTACTTTTATCGCCGCGCGCTGGACGAGGCGGAGCTGCAGGCGCTGCTGGAAAATGGTCGACAGTTCGTCACTCCTCCCCCGGCGGAGAAGCCGCAGAAGCTGCAGTTGTTTGTTGGGCAAGAAAGCAGCGGCCAACGTGAATTCAGTGGCGTACTGCATAGCCCGGCATTCGCTGCCCTGCGGCTTGATGAAGGCGCCCTCTCCATTCAGGCTGCCTATCCGGGTTCGACCCCGCTGGATCGACTCGTGCTGACACCGCTCCCTGCCGAGGATGACGTCGCACAACGATTCTCCGTTTTTGAAAGTCGGTCGCCGCGTGTGGGGGTTCACCTGGGATTACGTCGCGATTGCGGGAGTACGCTGACTCAAGTTGGGAACGCCCAGCGTGTCGATGGCCGCGAAGTGCAGCCCTACGTTTTTGAAGGGGCCATCTCAAACTATCCCAGCCCCGACGTCGAGAAGGACAATGTCAACTACCTCGCGGGCATCCGGGAAATTGGCGTGCGCAGTGAGTACACCGACGGACGCGACATGCCCCGACTGCTCATTCGCGCGATCGAATTCGAAGGTCCGTACTACGACACATGGCCGCCTGCTTCGCACCGACAGATTTTCTTCGACTCTCCGCATCCGAAGGATTCAACCGAGTACGGGCATGAGGTCATTACGCAGTTCGCTGAGCGGGCCTATCGACGACCACTAACCAACTTGGAAGAACAGCAACTGACACGCGTTTTTGATGAGTCTTTCGCAGGGGGAGTTGCGTTTGGACAGTCAGTCCGTGACGCATTGCTGGTGGTCCTCACGTCCCCTCAGTTTCTCATGCTGATTGAAAACAGTGCCGGACCGGAGCCGGAGCCGTTGGACCAGTATGAGCTGGCTTCGAAGTTGTCGTACTTCCTCTGGAACGCGCCACCCGATGAAGAATTACTCAGGTGTGCTGCTGAAGGTCGCCTGTATGAGGACCTGGATGAGCAAACGGACCGCCTCATTGATGATGCTCGCTTCTCGCAGTTTACCAACGAGTTTGTGCCGCAGTGGTTGAATCTTGAGAAGCTGGCAGTGCTCGAACCGGACCGCAGTCGCTTCCCCAAACTTACCAGAGACGTGAAGCAACAACTGGCGCAGGAACCGGTCTCGTATGTCAGCCATTTAGTGCGAGAGAATCGCCCTGTGAGCGAATTGGTTTCGGCAGACTACATCATCGCGAACGAAGTCGTCGCGGCATATTACGATTTGGGCGACCAGACAGAGCAGGGGTTCGAGTTTGTCCGAGTTCCTCACAGTCGGGAAGACTTGGGTGGAGTGTTGAGCCATGCGGGCACGCTCGCGGGATTGTCTGATGGGCGTGAGCCGAATCCCATCAAGCGGGGAGCGTGGATGGCTAGGAAAATCATTGCCGAACCTCCAGCTGATCCTCCGCCGAATGTTCCGAAACTTGGTGAAGAGAGCGGGAACCTGTCGCTGCGTGCGCGGTTGGAACAGCATCGCAACCAGCCGGGATGTGCGAAGTGCCATGCAGGAATCGATCCCTGGGGATTGCCGTTCGAACAGTACGACGCGGGTGGACGTTTCCGTCGTGAACCTGTCGCCGCAGATTCGACGCTTCCCGACAAGACTGACGTCAATGGAGTGGCTGAGCTGAAGCGGTATCTGGCTGAAGACCGAATTGATCAGGTGGCCTTTGGCATGCTGAAACACCTGTCGATTTACGCCAGTGGCCGTAGTCTCACCTATAACGAGATTGAGTTGCTTCGGCGGGAAGGTATAGCATTACGGGACGAGGGATACCGAATGCGCGACCTCGTTCACTTCGTCGTCCACAGTTCCGCCTTCCTGGAGAAGTAATCATGGCCGCATTGCGACTCGATCGGCGAGCCGTACTCAAAGGCATTGCCGGCGCCACGCTGGCATTGCCCGTACTCGACGCCATGGGGGACGACGTCACCAGCCAAATTCCCCGGCGGTTCTGTGCGTTGTACACGGCCAACGGCATGTCGCTGCCGAACGCTCAGCACGGGATGGACGAATGGAGCTGGTTTCCCGCGCAGGAAGAGAACGGTCGATTTGTGTTAGGCAAGTCGACTGAGCCGCTCGCTGCGTTTCAGGATCACATGACGTTTTTCGGGGGGATGCATCACCCCAGTGGTCCGAAGGCCGATCCACACGTCTGTTCTGACATGTGGTTGACGGGAGCCCCGCTCCATAATCCAAAGCCGGGAACGTACAACTCGGTCGGGCTCGATCAGGTCATCGCACTGCATACGAAACAGTATTGCCGTCAGCCTTCGCTGATCCTTTCCATTGATGCAGGGACCGGATTCCTGTCGCGTACGGGTACGATTTCCTACAGCCTCGAAGGGAAACCGATTCCGGCGGAAAACAACCCCCGGCGCGTGTTTGATCGACTGTTCCGGGGAGACCGGGCCTCGCTGCAATCGGAGCGTGAACAGCTGAAACGAAGAATTCGACTGGTAGACGCCGTCCTCGAAAACGCCCGTTCGCTGAATCAGCAGTTGGGGCAGTCAGATCGCGACCGGATGGACCAGTATTTGACGTCGCTGAATGAAGTGGAGTCGCGCCTCATTGCCTCGGAACAGTGGATCGATATTCCGCTGAAACAGCAGGACTATTCGCACCTCGATTTAGATGTTACCAACGAAAGCGCGCCGGCGGACTATTACCGCAATATGTTCGACCTGATTGCACTAGCCTTCGATGCCGACATTACCCGGTCCGTCGCCTTCATGCTCAACCGGGAAGATGGCATGGGGATTAGCGACACGTTTCCGCTCAAGCTCGGTTTGACGAGAACGCATCACAGCCTGTCGCACGCCGGTGATAAAGACGGACAACTCGAATTCGCGAAATACGACCGCTTCCTCAGCGAGCAACTTGCTCACTTGTTCGGGCAACTGCAGACCTATCGAGACCGGGAGGGGAGCGTGCTTGACAACACACTTGTCCTTTACGGTAGCGGTGCCAGCACCACCCACAACCCACGGAATTTGCCCACGCTGATTGCTGGTGGAAATAACTTGGGAATGCAGCACGGAACCTACTGGCGAGATGGCGAATCGCGGATGTCCAATTTGTTCGTCAGCATTTTGCGAACACTGGATTTGCCCGTCGAGTCATTCGCGGACAGCACGGGGACGCTGGCCAACTCTGTTTTCTCGGGAGTTTAAGCTGTCCGTCAATTGAATCAATCGAGGGACGTTGGCGACATGCCGCGTCAGGATGGGGCGGGTGCATCGGCCTGCACCGCATTGGTGTTGGGCTCACTTGATTCATCGTGATGGACTTCCTTGCCGTTGAGTGCAGCCAAACGGGCAATGCGTTTTGCGAAGTAGTAAACGCGTTTGAGGTATTCCATGAGCTCCGACTCGGTGCGATACGCGACGAGACGGTTCGGGGCTGTGGCTGTCAGGCGGCGCGAGAGATGTTTTTCGGCCTCTTCGACCAAGCCATTGACGGCAGCTTTTGCGTCAGCGACCTGTGATGCGAGTGTGGCGTCTTCGTCCGTCAGAGCCTGTACTGCAAGTTCCAAAGCCCAACAGACTTTATGATGGATGGCCTGGAGATGATCTTCCGTTTCTGGGCTGACAACCAGTTTCGCGTGGCGGCGGGCGTGCCCTGTTGGCACAACGTTGACAGACACCAAATCGCCCACACTTTCGAAGTAGTTCGCAATCAACAGGTAGTCGTGCAGGCGGGACGACTCCTTGTCCGACAAGGTCTGCTGCGATAACTGGCCGAGATAGGTAACGATTTCACCGTGCAGGGCGTCGACGTCATCGTCCATTTGGGCAAGTTCGTCCAGTTCCAGCTTGGTTCCGTGAATGGCTCCGGTCATGGCACCACGTACCATTGTTACGGTAATTTCGCCCAGGTGCCCCAGTTCACGGCGTACGGAGTCCATGGCCAGACTCGGCGTTTGCATAAGAATGGTGTCGAGATACTTCGGCAATGCGGGCTGCGGCACCACCTCTGGACGATCTGGGACAAGCCAGGTCACCAGCCGCGCGAGCGGATGCGTAAACCAAATGAATACGCAGGTGTTTGTGACATTAAACACGGTATGGGCATGGGCAATTTGACGCGTTGTCTCGCTCGACATTTGGCTGACCAGCCAGGCGAGCTGCCCAATGAATCCAAACCACAGCATCACACCAAGTGTGTTGAACAGAATATGCACCAGCGCGGCGCGCACTGCTTCGCGAGGTTTTCCAATGGCCGCCAATAACGCTGTGACGCACGTGCCAATATTCGCGCCGAACACCAGCGGAATGGCCTGATCGAGTGTGATGAGTCCCTGTCCCGCGAGGACAATAATGAGCACGGTCGTCGCGGACGAACTTTGAATGATGGCTGTGAAAATTGCGGAAAGCAGTATGGCCAGCACGGCGCTGTCCAGGTGTTGGGCTGCTTCAATGAATGGTGGGTAGTCACGCAGTGGCTCGGTGGCGTCACTCATGACGTTCATCCCGTAGAACACCAGTCCCAGCCCGAACAGCATGGTGCCGAACTGGCGGAGACGTTCGCGCTTCGCAACAAACCGAATGGTGAATCCCGCCGCAACCAGAGCGAGTGCGGCCTTCGTGACTTTGAACGCGATGATTTGGGCCGTCACCGTGGTTCCAATTTCTGCCCCCATAATGACACCAATGGCCTGCGTCAGTTCCATGAGTCCCGCCGAGATGAATCCGACCACGAGGACCGTCGTCACGGAAGACGACTGAATAATGGACGTCACAAACATTCCGGCCAGCACGGCCGTGAAGCGGTTCGATGTCAGGGTCGCGAGTATCGACTTCAGACGCTCCCCCGAAATGACTTTCAGGGCACTGGTCAGGAGGTCGAGTCCATACAGAAAAAGGGCCAACCCACCGAGGAGGGTGACCCACATGAACATCGATAGCTCCGAACTCTCAGCAGCGAGCACTGTGATCACCAGGCAGGAAACGAACTTCAACTGAGGGAGGTTAATGGTTTCTTAACAGGGCGGGAATGGAAAATGCCTTGCAACTGGTGTACTTTGCAGGCCGTTCTTCGGCTGCCGTCGCCGTCGGCCGGAAAGCGTAACCGATGTGGTTCCCAGATGTTAAAGCTAGTAGGCGACGACTGGGGGCGACCTCCGGGGATTTGTTCCCTCATCAGTGGACGCTTTGGAGCCAGTTCGAGATTCGACAGGTCCGAGCAACCGTGCCTCGTGGCTGACGTAGCATGAATCTGACAATCGAATGTTTTCGGCTTCCAGGCGCTTGGTTACGTTCGAAACAGGGCTCTGTTCAGTCTGCGTCCTTGCTTCACACATCAGCCAATACTATGCTGACTGGGCGTCTCCGCGTGAAGTGGGGAAATTGTGGGTGGAAATCCACAAACCGTTTGCGTTTTTGTACTTGAACGGACGCCGTGGATTCAGAATATCTCTAACAACGCAATTCCATGCGATTGTTTTTCAAGCAACTTGCCCTCGGGCTGTTTTTCGCCAGTTTTGCGTTCTCAGCAGTTGCTGAGGAGCCGGTACTGGATTTTCTCGAGGGGCTCCGGCAGCGCCAGTATTACGATACGGCGCTGCAGTATCTCGACGAGGCGGAAAAGCTCAATTTGCCGCCCGAAGTGAAGGAAGTCATTCCTTACGAACGTGCGGAGACGCTGCTGGGCAGCAGTAAGAAGTTGAACAATTTGGACGAGCAGCGTAAACGTCTCGATGCCGCTCAGGCTTCGTTCGAGGATTTTGTCAAAGCCACGCCAACACATCCGCTGGCTGCCCGCGCCAACACGGCTCGCGGTCGAATTCTCACGGAAAAAGCTCGCGTTGAGATTTGGGATGGCGACAAGCCTTCCAACGAAGGAAGTCGCGACCGTTTCCGTGAAGCGGCCCGGAAGTACGTCAAAGAAGCCCGCCGGATTTTCGAGCAGGCAGCCGATCAACACAAGGCTGGCTGGGAAGCGTTTCCGACGTTCATACCGGAAGATGACTTCGCGCAGCGCGAAAAACGCGATGACGCAGAAACTCAATACATGGAGGCCCAGCTGGACCTGGCCCAATGTACCTACTGGGAAGCACAGACGTACGACACCGGAGTCGAAGACCGCAAGAAACTCCTCGAACAGGCGGCCTTCGAGTTCGAAGAACTTCACACCAAGTACCGTTCGCAGGTGGCCGGACTGTTCGCCCGCATCTGGCAGGGGAAGTGCTTCGAAGAACGTGGCGATATCCGAATTGCCTTGGGGCTGTATGAGGAGATTCTCGGTCACCCCGGTGACAGCAGCACCATGACGACGCTGAAAGACCGAGCGCTTCGCTTTCGGCTGATTTGCCTCAATCATGACGACCGCAAAGACTATCAGCTTGTCGTCGATGAAGGTGAAGGCTGGATTAAGCAAGCGAAGGGACGCGCCCGCACGAATATCGGCCTGGGAATTCAGTACGAAGTCGCCCGGGCACTGGAGGCCATTGGAACCGATCGAACCCGTCCGGAACCGGAACGGAATGCGGCACTCAACCGGGCGTTGACGTTCGCACGCACCATCAACCGGTTTCCAGGTGAGTTGAAGGTCCTCAGTTCCGCGCTCATTCAGCGTTTGATGGGAGCCCTGAACCGCTCGGAAGGTGATCCCCAGGATTTCGAGACCGCGTCATCGCTGGCGGGTAAGCTCTTCGAAGACATCCTCGAGCAGAACAATTTGATTAATCAGGCGAAGGCCGCTGGCAAGATCAAAGAGGCTGCGGACATGCAAAAAGGTCAGCAGGCCACCGCCGCCGAAATGGCACGGCTGTACGACTTGGGCATTCGCATGGCCACGGCTCAGACCGATCCCAACTTGCTGAACATCGCTCGCCTGCGGTTATCATACGGCTACCTGTTGCAGGGACAGTTCCTGGACGCGGCCGTCGTGGCCGATCACCAGATGGTAAAATTTGCCGACGCTTCGCCGGAAACGGCGAAGGAAGCGGGCTTTATTGCTATGACGGCATTTGATTACGCCTACCTCGACGCGGCGGAAAACGACCGCGAATTCGAAACAGCCATGTTGCTGGAATCGGCGACGAAACTGGCCGACCGTTGGCCAGAGTCCGATCGGGCGAACGACGCCCGCAACGTCGTGGCGAAAGTTTTCTGGGGCAAAGATGATTACATCCAGGCCGCTGACTGGTGGCTGAAGGTTCCGAAAGGAACCGGGCAATACGTCGATGCACGCCTCCGCGCCGGCAAGGCATATTGGCGGCAATTCATTGTCACCACGTCGCTGCCCGAGGAAGAACGTCCTGCGTCGGATGAATTGGCGAAGTGGAAAGTAGAGAGCATTAAGTACCTCGTTGAAGGTGTCACAGCCGCCGAGGCAGAAGTACCCGATGACAAACCATTCGCCGACGACGTGGTCACCTCAAAATTGACGCTCGCCGGCATTCACAACCTGGACGGCAATTACGCCGAAGCCATCAAGTTGCTGACGGAAAATCCACATCCCATTACAGCCGCCGTTGATGTTCCAGAGGGGCAAGCCCGACCGACTGAAGCGGGCAAAGCGCAAAGCCGACAAATTGCCAGTGTTGCGTACCAGACCCTGCTGCGTGCCTACATTGGCATTAAAGACCTCGACAAAGCCCGCGATGCCCGCATGAAGCTTGAAAAAGTGGCAGGCGGTGAAGACGCACAAGCGCTGACACAGGTGTTCGTGGCATTCGGACAGGAACTGCAGAGCGAACTGGAGCGTCTCCGAGCCGAAAATGAAACCGACCGCTTGAACGACGTCCGTGCCGGGTTTGAGTCCTTCTTGAACGACATGTTCAATCGCCAGGATGGACAGACATTCTATTCACTGCTGTGGATTGCGGAGACGTACGCCTCACTGGCGGACGGATCATCGGACAGTCCCGCGAAGGCCGAGGAGTACTACGAGAAGGCGGCGACTTCCTATCAGTCGATTATCGAAAAAGGCTCGTCCGACTCCAGTTTTCTCGCCGATCCGAAGCAACTCATTGGCGCTAAACTTCTGCTGGTGAAATGCCTCCGCCGCAAGCGAGATTATCCGGCAGCAGAGAAGTCGATGCTGGAAGTCGTTACCGATCTTCCTGAAGTTGCTGACGTTCAGTTCGAAGCAGCCCGGCTGTACCAGGAATGGGGAGCGACCGGCGGCGACAACTACGAGCGTTTGCAAATCGCCCTCTACGGAACGCCCGACAAGGTGGTTCCGAAGATTTGGGGCTGGACGACGACAGCACAACGACTGGAACGGGCGGCTCGGACGGCCAAAACGCCGGGTGAGCAAGAACATTTAGCTGCCATGCACTTCGACGCCCGGTATGCATTGGCGGAGTCGGAATTGCAGTTTGGCCAGAATCACCCCGACGCCACGAAATCGGAGGAACATCTGGAACGCGCACGAGCGGTCATTATCCGGTTCCTCCGCAGCTCTCAGCGCTGGCCCGATGACCAGTATGCCCGGTTCAATACGCTGTACCGCAAAATTCTCGAAGTGCTGGGAGAGCCGGTTGTCGATCTATCACGCGAAACGGTTGTTACACCGCCGACTCCGCCGGATAAGAATGGACTTGTCGCCAAACCGACTGGTGGCGAGGAGCCCCCAAAAACTCCGCAGCCAAAATCCAACTGGCTGCTCATGGGGCTTGTTCTGATGCTCGGCATCGGTTTAATTGGCGGGATTTTCTACTTCACTTTGAGTTCAGCCAAGGGGCATCGACCGAAGTACGAGGGAGTCTCAACGGAGCCTCGTGCACCGCGTCCGGTGAAACTGGGGAACGTCAGCATTTCCACGTCAACGGAGCCTACGCTGAAGGATGTCAATGTCGCCGCCAAGCGGGGACCACGCCCAGCAGCCAAGAAAACCGGTACAGCAAGTGGAGCAGATGCTCCGAAGCGACCATCTGCTCCAGGCGAAGAACGTCCACGTCGTCCGCGGCCAACGGGCGAAGGTGGGACAGGCGAAGCTCCCCGGCCTCGCCAGCGTCCTTCCGGCGACGCACCGCCGCCACAGAAACGTCCTCGTCCCAAACCACCGGAGTCGAGTTAGTGAAATCAACGCTGTTGCCTGACTGCAGTCCGATGAACTTCTCAAAACTGACTGACGTATCAAAACACTTTACCCATTTTGTGTCAGCTTGACGCACCTACCAATATGAAGCCTTTCTCCTACATTACAGCCCTCGTCCTGCTGGCAGCGGGAACTTCATTCCTGCAGGCCGCCGACATTGACTACGTCACTCGGAAGAGCGACGGCAAGGTTTTCGGCGGTGAAATCAGTGCCGTGTCGAAAGCGGAAGTTGTCGTCAGCCAGAAGGTTGGCAACAAGGAAGAGCACATTCCGGCTAACGACATTGGACTGGTCGAGTGGAAGGGGGAGCCGAGCGGACTGGGATTGGGCCGCAGCCACGAGCGCAGCGGTAACCTCAGCGAAGCCCTGGAAGCGTACCAGGAGGCACTCAAGGAAGCCGCGAGCGATCGCGAAGAGTTGCGTGGTTCTATTGAATACCTCATCGCTCGTGTTGCGGTCCGCGTTGCCAAATCCGACCCGTCACAAGTTGGCACGGCACTGCAGAAACTGAAAGACTTCGTCGCCAAGTACGGTGACCACTATCGGTATTACGACGCCCAACAGTTGTTAGCCGATTTGGCATTAGGAGCGAACGACACGTCGACCGCTGATGCAGCCTACGTTGTACTGGAACAATCACCCTGGGCTGACTATCAATTGGCCGGAAAGAACGGGCAGGGGTTCAGTCGACTTTCAAAGAACGACGTCGCCGGTGCGCGAAACATTTTCAATGCCGTTGCCCAAACGCAGTCGGCGAATCCCCAGGAAAACGCCCGCCGCCTTGAAGGAATGGTCGGTCAGGCGGAATGCCTGGAACGGGAATCCAAGTACACCGAGGCGGTCGACATCCTGAACAAGGTTGTCGAGGAAGCTCGCGCCGAAGACAGCCGAATTCTGGCGCTGGCCTACCTGAAACAGGGGGACTGTCTCGCTGCCGACGGCCAACACGTTAAAGCAGCGATTTTGGCTTATTTGCACGTAGACGTCATTCCGTCGCTCGCAGCGCATGCCGATTTGCATGCCGAAGCACTCTACAACTTGTCGAAGCTTTGGCTGGCTGTGAACCAACCACAACGCTCAGCCGACGCCTCAACCAGCCTGCAAACCAACTACAGCACGAGCGAATGGGCCCAAAAACTGAATCAGTAACTGGAAACCGTTCGCGTGGCTGGAACGCCAGTGGCGTCCAACTTACAATCGCAACTCCCTTGCCGCGTGCGGTCTTCCGTCCGTTGCAAATATCTTGAATAACTCACCTTACGAACACTCACTCACATAGAGCAAATTTGGAGATTCTCGATGGCCGTTCGCACCCGAGCGCAACGTACGTGGCAGGCCGCTACGGTCCTGGTGGTCCTGCTGGCAATGACTCTGGGCACCATGTACTCCCAGGGATTCGCCTACCAGGGCGAAGACGGGGGTGACGGCGGCGCCGCAGCCGCCACGGAACCAGCCGCAGAAACGACAACCAACGAAGGCGGTTCTGGCAATTCAGACGCAGACGGTGGCGGAGATAATGAACAGTCCTACCTCATGTGGATGATTGGGGCCTCGGGATTCTTCGGAGCTCTCATCGCACTGCTGTCTTTCGTCATGGTGGCGGTCATTATGATGAACCTGCTGCAGGTTCGCCGGGATGTACTCATTCCTCAGGACTTTGTCGCTGCATTTGAGGACAAGCTGAACAACAAAGACGTGCAGGGAGCCTTCGACATTGCCCGCGGTGATGACTCACTCATTGGTCGCGTCCTCACAGCTGGTATGTCACGACTTGGTCGTGGTTACGACTCCGCAGTCGAAGGGATGGAAGAAGTCGGTGAAGAAGAGAGCATGGCTCTCGAACAGCGCCTGTCCTGGCTGGCCCTCATTGGTTCTATCGCTCCGATGATGGGACTGCTTGGAACGGTCCAGGGTATGATTAACTCCTTCCAGACCATTGCGAACAGTGCGACACAGCCGAAGCCGAAAGACCTGGCCGACGGTATTTCGACCGCTCTGTTTACGACAATGGAAGGTCTTATTGTGGCCATTCCAGCGATTGTCGCTTACACGCTGCTCCGTAACCGCGTGACCGCGCTTCTCATGGAAGCCAGCCGTGTCAGCGATAACCTCATGAGCCGCTTTAATACCGGTTCAGGCAAGAAGGCCGAGTAGAACATCCGGCTTGGTAACAATTGGGACTGGTGGTACGGTAAACAGGTTGAGGTAACTCCATGAAAATCAAGGCATCCAAGCCCACGATTGTGGAGGCAGACATGACCCCCATGATTGACATGACCTTCCAGCTGATTGCCTTCTTCATGATGGTGAGTAATTTGGAACAGACTCAGGCGGATGAACGCGTGAAGCTTCCCGCCGACCGTCTGGCCCGACCACCTGAAGGCCCTCGTGAAGACGAAGTGGTGCTCAACGTCGGTTTCATTCGCAACAAACAAGGCGAGAAGGCTGACCCGGAGGCATATGTATTCTTCGGTGGTGAGGACAACATCCCGGTCTTGAAATGTGGCCCGCGGTTGAAACGGGAATATGACGTGGCAACCCGTCGAGAAGGTGAAAAAGCAGCCCAAGACATGACGGTTGTCATCCGCGCCGACGCTGATGTGCCAACCGGTCTTGTTCAGGAACTCATTAAAATGGGACAGGAACAGAAATTCAGTAAGTTCTCGCTCAAAGCAAAGTCTGGTGAGAACGAGGATTAGCCTCACGTTGTTTCTTTACAATTACTGTCTCGTGTTTATTGAGTTCGTTTTCCGGAGAGTTTTGCGGTGAAAATTCGCAGAAAAGATGATGGTGGCGGCAAAGTCGATGTGCAAATGGCACCGATGATTGACATCGTGTTCCAATTGCTCATTTTCTTCATGCTCACCTTGAAAATCCTTGCACCCGAAGGCGATTTCAACATCAACATGCCGTTGGGAGCCGTGGGCGATCCCAACCCAGACATTACGCCGCCAACGAACCTCGATGTCGTACTTACCGCAAACGACGACGGGACGCTGCGGCAAGTCTCTCTCGGCGGTCGGCCTCTCGGAAATAACTTCCCCTCCTGCTTCCAGACATTGAACCAGGAAATTGAAATTGCCGTGCGCGACTCCCGGAAATTCAGTGAAGACCTCGAAGTGACACTTACTCCGGACTACAACCTGCATCACCGGTACACTGTTGCGGCCATTTCCGCCTGCCGCGGTAAGGTCGGTCCCGACGGACGAACCATTACGTTCGTGGAAAAAATCAAGTTCTCAAACATTCAGCGGCCTGAGTAGTTCCCAAATTACCTGAGCAGCGCTTCAATGCTGGGAATTTGCCGCGCGTAGGCTCCGCGTCGCTCGAACATTGGGCGAATTGCAGATAAGGTACGCCTGTCGGTGCGGCGCTGCGCCCAAGGTATCGCTTCGTGAGCGGTATTTCGTCTTCCCCTCCGAGTCATTCGGCGGGAAAAACCTCTTTACCCATATTTACTGAAAATGCAAAACGACATCGGACTCATTGGCTTGGCTGTCATGGGACAGAACCTGGTTCTTAACATGGCGAATCACGGGTTTTCCGTGGGCGTCTACAACCGCACGACCAGCACGACAGATGAATTTGTCGGCGGTCTGGCCGGCGAACCAGCCGACAAGGTTTGGGAAGGGACCAAAGACCGCGTCCATGGCTACCATTCGCTCGAAGACTTTGTGAAGTCTCTCAAGCGTCCCCGCCGCGCCATGATTATGGTGAAAGCCGGCGCTCCGGTTGACGCCGTTATTGAACAGCTCAAGCCACTGCTCGAGCCGGGCGACATTATCATCGATGGCGGTAACAGCGACTTTGTCGACACCAACCGTCGCTCGAAGGAACTTCGCGAAGCAGATCTGCAGTTCATTGGCACCGGCGTTTCCGGCGGTGAAGAAGGCGCCCTCAAAGGTCCTTCGATTATGCCCGGCGGTCACCTCGATGCGTGGCCACACGTGAAAGATATTCTGCAGTCCATTTCCGCCAAAGTCGGTGAAAACAACGACATCCCCTGCTGCGACTGGGTCGGCGAAGATGGTGCCGGTCACTACGTCAAAATGGTGCACAACGGCATCGAATACGGCGACATGCAGCTCATCTGCGAAGCCTATTACATTCTGAAGCATGCCGTTGGCCTGACGAACCAGGAGCTGTTTGAGGTCTTCAAAGAGTGGAATGAAGCGGAACTCGAGAGTTACCTTATCGAAATCACCCGTGACATATTCACGGTCAAAGACAAGGAAACCGGCAACGACCTCGTCGACTTGATTCTCGACACGGCAAAGCAAAAAGGAACCGGCAAGTGGATGAGCCAGCACGCTCTCGATTTGGGTGTGCCCACCACACTCATTACCGAAGCCGTGTATGCCCGCTGCTTGTCCGGCCAGAAGGATGCCCGCGTCCGCGCTGCTGAAGTTCTGACCGGCCCAGAAGGCGGCTACGAAGGGGACCGTCAGGAATTCATTAACGACGTCCGCCAGGCTCTCTACGCCTCGAAGCTCGTCAGCTACGCACAAGGTTACGTCCAGTTGGACGCAGCCGCCGAAGAATTTGGCTGGAAGCTGAACAACGGAAACATTGCCCTGCTGTGGCGCGGTGGATGCATTATCCGCAGTCGCTTCCTGGGCGACATTAAGGCCGCGTTCGACAAGAACCCGAACCTTGAAAATCTGCTGCTCGACGACTTCTTCAAGGCCGCCATCGACAAAGCTCAGGCTTCGTGGCGCCGTGTCGTTTCGACCGCCGTGAACCTCGGCCTGCCAGTTCCCGGCTTCAGCGCTGCTCTGACCTACTACGACGGCTACCGCCGTGGCCGCTTGCCTGCCAACCTGCTGCAGGCCCAACGCGACTACTTCGGTGCCCACACCTACGAGCGTACCGACAAACCACGCGGCGAAACCTTCCACACCGACTGGATTCGCGAGCGGAACATTTAGGTTTTCTGGCATCCTGCGTTTCGCATAGTTGGAACACTCTATGTTCTATAAACAACCTGGGAAGTTGGTTATGCTGTCTACACGGCACGGCCAACTTCCCATTTGTTTTTTGACCCGTTGCGAGCAGGACACCACATGACGGAAACGCAATCTGCACCGCCGGTGGTTTCGGTTGAGAACTTGTCGATCCGTTATGGATCGCTCCAGGCGGTCGACAACGTTTCCTTCGTCATCCCGCGTGGCGAAGTGTTTGGCTTCATTGGCCCCAACGGTGCGGGCAAGTCGTCGACCATTCGGGTTCTCGCGACGCTGCAAACTCAGTTTCAGGGGAAGGCGCGCATTAACGGTGTTGAAGTGCGCGACGACCCCGATGCCGTACGCGAAATGATTGGCTACGTCCCCGATTTCTTCGGAGTCTATGACGACCTCACTGCCCGCGAATATTTGCACTTCTTCGCCGCCGCGTACCGAATTGCCCCCCAGCAGCGGGCTGGAATTGTTGATGACGTCCTCCAGCTCACCGACCTCACGCAGAAAATCGACTCGCCGGTTGAGTCGCTTTCACGGGGGATGAAACAGCGGCTGTCACTGGCCCGCGTGCTGTTGCATGACCCCGACCTGCTCTTGCTCGACGAACCCGCTTCGGGGCTCGATCCTCGTGCTCGAATTGAAGTTCGTGAACTCCTCAAAGCGCTGCAGGAAATGGGAAAGACCATCCTTATTTCGAGTCACATTCTGCATGAACTGGCGCAGCTCTGCACACGCATTGGAATTATTGAGGCGGGCAAACTTGTAGCCGAGGGGTCTCTGAGCGATATCTTTCGTCAACTGTCACTGAAGCGTGTGGTCCATGTGCAGTTGGCCAAGCGTATGCCGGAACTCGTCGGCCAACTGAAAAGCGTTCAGGGTGTTGATGACGTCGAGGAACAGACCGATCGACTCGTCATTAAGCTACGGGAAGATGAACTCGCTGTGGAAGATTTGCACCGTGAAATTGTCCGATTGGGCGGCCGCATTCGCATGTATCAGCCGGAAGCCATGGACATGGAAACCGCGTTCATGAAGCTCACCGAAGGGGTGACTGCATGAACGCGTTCTGGTCGCTGTTTGGACTGCCACTGTTGGCCAAGGAGCTTACCGAACAGGCTGCGCGCCGGCGCACGTACATCATCAGAACTGTTTACGCGGCCCTCCTGTGTGGCTTCGCCGTCCTCATTTTCTGGGGACAGGTGTTTCGCAGCATAAACGATCCACTCGACATGCTGGGGCAGGGGCGGAGCATGTTGCAGGTTCTTGTCACTCTGCAAATTGTCGGAATTCTGTTGTTCGTTCCCGCTCTTTCTTGCGGAGCAATTTCCGCTGAGAAAGAATCGAACACATTCGGATTGCTACTGCTGACGCGACTGGGACCTGGCACCATTCTGCTGGAAAAATACCTCGGCCGTGTCTTCAGCATGGTGACCTTTCTGCTGTTGTCATTTCCCTTGATTGGCTTCTGCTACGCACTTGGGGGAGTTCAGCAACAGGACATCTGGTTGTCGATTTTCATGCTGCTGACCATGGTGTTTCAGCTCAGTGCGTTGGGGATTTTCTGCTCAGCATTCTTCCGGACGACGGTGGCCTCATTTATTGCAACCTACGTTCTCGGGGCCTTGATATTCTTTGGGCCGATTTTCATTCAATTGGTGGCATCACCGTCCGCCCAGACAGACATGCGAAAGGCAGTGCGCAGCTATGTGGACCATTCGGTTCAGGGTATCACGCAGCGCACGACTAATTCGATTAAGAAACTGGACCGCTGGTCTGGCGCAAAAACACCGACACTCGCGCAGCAACCCCAATGGGAAGCTTTCGACGCTACTGCCGACGACATGCACATCCCATTTTTCCCGGCGCCGCAAATGATGTCGCAAATGTTCAATAACTGGAGTCCCACGCCCACTTGGGCAATTGCAATTCGGGCCGTTCCTGCCTGGATGCTCACGGGATTTCTATTGCTCCTGGCGAGGTTGGCCCTTGTGCAGCGCGCATTTCTGCAGCCTCGTAATTACGTCATGGATTTCTTCCGGCTCATCGATCGAATGTTCCACGCAATGAACACGCGATTTACGAAAGGGGTTGTGCTCGTGAATGACACCATGTCGCTCCCCATTGATGACCCGGTCGCCTGGCGGGAGGTTAGCAAGCGGTCACTGGGTACGTTTCGTTATCTGCTGCGAATTTTCCTCGTCATGGAGGTTCCCATTCTCACTGTTGGCCTGGTTGTGTTGGGAATTGGAGACTTCTCCAGCAACCTCCGTCATCCGTTGTTTCTGTTTTTCAGTATTATCGCCTGGACACTTGGTTTGCTGTTGGTTGTCGTGAAATCTTCGACGATCATCTCCGGAGAACGCTCCAGTGAAACACTGAACGTGCTACTTTCCACTCCGTTATCGAGCAGGGAAATCATCTGGCAGAAGCTGGCTGGCGTGCGGCGCCTCAGTCTTGTTGTCGCTATTCCCGTCTTAACCGTCGTGGGGTTGCAAATGTGGTACGCAGCGATGCATGGTGGCTACAACTACTCAAATTATGGCTACGGCGGGCGATCTCACGTTGACGCCATTTGGCTGGTGTATGGATTAACCCAGTTCCTCTGTGTGCTGGTATTTATCCCGTTGGTCAGTTGGATGAGCTTGCTCATTGGATTACTCGTCCGCACTCAAACTCGTGCCATTTTTACATCACTGGCCGTGCTGGTGGCGTGGATTGTCGTCCCCTTCGTCGTGGCCATGATTGCCATGTCGGCGTTGGGGCATGAATACGAAGAAATGGTCATGCCCGTGCTCCTGCTGTCTCCTGCCATGCTGCCAGCTCTTATGGAGACGGGGGAACTCGGTGGATTCTCATACGAGTTCAACCATGCTCAAGTCACACCGTACCTCATTATTCTGTTCACTCTAGGCTTCTACTTTGGCCTGGTTGTTGTCCTGCGTACGTTGACACTTCGCTGGGCTCCTTATCTGCTCGGGAGACAGGAATCTGGCGGAAGTATGCGTTACAAATCGAGGCAGCACGTGCTGCCAACGCTGGCAGGGCGTCCGTCGAAATCGGCGTAGGACCATAGTTGGTTTTCCGTGATTGAAAGTACCTGAAGAATGTCTCCCAAACCGCCTGTTATCGACGCTCACCAGCACTTCTGGGAATTGGGACGCTTCGACACGGCCTGGCTCCACGCACCGGACAAGACGAAGATTTGTCGCAACTTTCTCCCTCCCGACCTGAAACGACATCTCGATGCCGTGGGTGTCGACAAAACCGTGTTCGTGCAAACTCAGCACGACGTCGAAGAAAACCGTTGGGCCCTGGCCTTTGCTGAGCAGCACGACTGGATTGCCGGAGTCGTGGGCTGGGTTGATTTGGCCAGCCCTGAATGCGAACAGCAACTGGAAGAATTCGCCTCCCAAGAACGATTTGTCGGCATACGCCACATCACACAAGATGAACCAGACGACAACTTCATCATCCGGCCTGACGTATTGAACGGACTTGCCGTCCTCCAGACGCACAACGTGCCATTCGATTTGCTGTTCTATGTCAAACAATTGCATCATGCCGCACCGTTGGGACGCCAGTTTCCCGACCTGCCCATGGTCATTGACCACCTCAGCAAGCCGGAAATTAAGCTCGGAAACATCGACAACTGGGCACCACAGCTCCGTGCGGCCGCTGAGTGTCCGAATATCTACTGCAAGTTGTCCGGCATGATTACCGAAGCCGACTGGGAAAACTGGACCGCCGCCGACTTGAAGCCTTACATCGACATTGCACTCGAAGCCTTCGGCCCCAACCGCCTCATGTACGGCAGCGACTGGCCGGTTTGTGAACTGGCGGGATCGTACGAGCAGGTATTCCGGGCGCTGGAAGAGTGCCTCGGCAGCCTCAGTGAAACGGAACGTCAACGGATTTTCGGCGGCACCGCAATTGAGTTCTATGGTCTCAACGTGTCGTGATCATTCCTCTGAGTTCATTCCCAACAAAGTATTGCAGTACAGCCTACGTAACATGAGCAGCAGTGACGCCCCCCAGAACAACGAAAAGCCGACCGAGCCAGGAAAGGTGTATCTGGTTGGTGCTGGGCCGGGTGATCCTGGACTCATGACGCTTAAAGGACAGGAGTGCCTACGGAAAGCCGATGTTGTTCTCTACGACGGACTCGTGAATCCGCTGCACCTCAGGCACGCACATGTTGCTGCCGAACGGACTTGCAGGATGGAAGGCCCAAAGGGGCGGAGTCTGAATCAGGAAGAAATCAATGAGCGACTCGTGGCCGAAGCTCTGGCTGGCAACTGTGTGGTGCGTTTGAAGGGGGGAGACCCTTTCATTTTCGGTCGAGGGAGCGAAGAAGCGGCGGCACTGGCTGCGGCAGGCATTCCGTATGAAGTCGTACCAGGGATTACAGCAGCGACCGCTGCTTCCGCCTATGCTGGCATTTCGTTGACTCACCGAAACCATGCGTCAGCCGTGGCGTTTGTCACGGGGCATGAAGATCCAGACAAGGTTGAATCAGCCCTCGACTACCATGAGTTGGCCAAGTTTCCGGGAACACTCGTGTTCTATATGGGCATGCACCGGCTACCGAGAATTGTTGAAGCATTGGTTGAGTGCGGCAAACCATCAAGCACACCCGTTGCCGTCATTTGTCGTGGCGCACAGCCGCGGCAACGTGTCGTCACTGGAACGCTGCTGGACATTGAAAGGCAGGTAGCCGAGGCCGGTTTGCGACCGCCATCCCTGATTGTCGTCGGTGACTGTGTCCTGCAGCGCGATACCATTAACTGGTTTGAAAGCAAACCGCTGTTTGGTCGCCGTATTGGAATTACGCGACCCTCAGAGCAGAGTGACGAGGTCGTTCGCCAAGTAATCGAACTCGGCGGCGAACCGATTTCCATGCCCATCATTTCGACGCGCCCGGTCCAGGATTGGACATTGGTCGATAGCGTCATCAATCGCATTAGCGATTTCGACTGGATTGTCTTCACAAGCGTGAACGGCGTGTCAGGGTTCTTTGACCGGCTCTGGCATAAAGGCGTGGATGCGAGGGGACTGTCACATGCCAAGTTCGCCTGCATCGGCGAAGCGACAGCCCAACGACTCTCGGAATACCGCATCCATGCCGATTTAGTTCCCGATATATTTCGCGCTGAGGCTCTGGCGACCGCGCTCGTGCCACACGTTGTCAATAAACGCGTATTGTGGGTACGAGCGAACCGCGGACGCGATATCCTGCCAAGCGTACTCTCCGAAGCTGGAGCACATTTCGAAGAATGTGTTGTCTACGAGCACGTCGACGCAAGTTCACTTCCCGGGGAAGCAGCTGATCTCATCGAATCTGGACAACTGCACTGGGTCTGCCTCAGCAGCCCCTCGATTGCCGAGAACTTTGCTAATCTCCTCAGCCCCACCGCGAAGGAGAAAATTGGTACGACAACGAAGATTGCAGTTATCAGTCCTGTCACCGAACAAGCCGCACTCGAGGCTGGACTGACCGTTCATGCAGTTGCGTCGGAACATACCTGGCCGGGCATACTGGACGCGATTGTCGCCGCCGAGTCTGGGTGAATTGGATGAAAACACAGACAGGAATGTCTGTGCCACCCAGCATCCCGATTTCATCAGTACGACAGGTTCGAAGCGAGCCAGCGTTCGACTTGTTCGACGGAAATTCCGCTTCGTTGGGCGTAGTCTTCGACCTGATCTTTCGTTACCAAATCGACGGCGAAGTAGCGGCTCTCGGGATGGGCGAAGTAAAGCCCGCTCACCGAGGCAGCAGGCCACATGGCGAAGCTTTCAGTCAGGTCCATGCCAATCGAATTCGAAACGTCGAGCAATTCCCACAACTGTTGCTTCGGCAAATGGTCGGGGCAGGCCGGGTAACCAAACGCTGGACGAATGCCGCGGTACTTCTCTTCAATGAGTCCTTCACTGTCGAACTCGGTGGGTTGTTCGTATCCCCAAACCTCGGTCCGCACGTGATGATGCAAATACTCCGCAAAGGCCTCAGCCAGTCGATCGGCGATTGCTTTGATCATAATCGAGTTGTATTCGTCATGGTCCGCGTCGAACTTCGCCGCCAGTTCGTCACATCCGAGTCCCGCCGTAACGGCAAAGGCTCCAATGTAGTCCTGCCGTCCCGATGACTGTGGTGCAATGTAATCTGCGAGGGAGCGGAAATCCTTCCGGCCAACGCGTTCCCACTGCTGACGCAGCATGGGGAACTTAACCTCAGATGAGCTGCCAGCAGAGCAGAGGGTCAGCACAAAATGTTTCTCGTCCACAACAGAAACAAGCTTTGCTTCTTCGAGCAAATTCAATGTACGGCGTACGTCAGCAGGGGAGAACCGTGGCTTGCCGTTTCGAATTCGACCCGCATCGACCACTTCGTTAATGGTGAAAGCTCCACTTTGTTGCAACATGGCATTGAACACCAGTTGCCGGTCGCGGTTGAGCGACTGCTTTTTCGTCTTCAGGAAGTCACGGAACTGAGTTTCCAAATCAACTTCCGCCCCGACTACGGCACCTTTAACGGCGAGCACAATATCATCACCGTCGCTGTGAGCCGGCCAGAAACCGTAAACCGCTTTGGCCGTCAGCAGCTTTTCCGCAATAACACGGTCGAGCAGAGCATTGGCGTCATCAAACAGCTTCTTCGCTTCGTCACCGACAGTGGCATCTTCGAAGATTCGGGGATACTTTCCCTTCAGTTCCCAGGTCATGAAAAATGGCGACCAGTCGATGTACTTCCGCAGTACCGAAAGGTCCATATCTTCAATGGTCTTCGTCCCCACAAATGAAGGCGTGGGGATGTCGACGGTCGACCAGTCCGTCTGGAACCGCTGCTCCAATGCTTGAGCGTAGGGAACCAGTGGACGGGCTTGCCGTCCTGAGAAGTTGTCGCGGTCTCGCTGTTGTTCGGCCTGAATTTGTTCGACGTAGGCAGCCTTCGAATCTGTGTCGATCAATTTTTCCACTGCCGGCACCGAGAGTGAGGCGTCCTTGACGTACACGACTGGCTCGGAATAGTGCGGAGCGATTTTCACGGCGGTATGGCGAGCCGAGGTCGTGGCTCCGCCGATGAGCAGCGGCACGTCGAATCCTTGGCGTTCCATTTCCTTGGCGACGTGGGTCATTTCTTCCAACGACGGCGTAATGAGCCCCGAGAGACCAATGATTTGCGCACCTTCTTCCTTAGCCACCTGCAGGATTTTCTCCGCAGGCACCATGACGCCCAGGTCAATGACGCGGAAGTTGTTGCATCGCAGCACAACGCCCACAATGTTTTTCCCAATGTCGTGTACGTCGCCTTTCACTGTGGCCAGCAACACGGTTCCGCGGTCGGTTGGCTGGGCTGTCGCCTCGCCGCCAGCGGCCAGACGTTCCTCTTCCATGAACGGTTCGAGGTAAGCCACAGCCTTCTTCATGACGCGGGCCGACTTCACGACCTGGGGAAGAAACATTTTTCCCTGGCCGAACAAATCACCCACTACGCTCATGCCGTCCATGAGTGGTCCCTGGATGACATTCAGCGGTCGACCGTATTTCTGTCGCGCCTCCTCGGTGTCTTCGTCAATGAACTCGGAAATCCCTTTGAGCAGGGAATGTTTCAGTCGTTCCTCAACGGTTCCCTGACGCCATTCCTGGGCGTCTTTGGCTGATTCCTTTTTCCCGGCACCGCGTGCTTTGATTTCATCGGCGTATTCGATGAGACGTTCTGTCGATTCGGGGTGCCTGTTCAGCAGCACGTCCTCTATGAGGTCACGGAGCTTCGGCTCGATTTCGTCATAGACTTCAAGTTGCCCCGCGTTGACAATCCCCATGTCGAGGCCAGCATTAATGGCGTGATACAGGAAGCAGGCATTCATCGCTTCGCGCACGACGTCATTACCGCGGAACGAGAACGAAACGTTGCTGACGCCGCCAGATGTTTTCGCGCCGGGACATTCCTGCTTGATGCGGCGGACGGCATCGAAGAACGCGACGGCGTAGTCGTTGTGTTCTTCCATTCCGGTTCCCACCGTCAGGATGTTCGGATCAAAAATAATATCTACCGGCGGAAAGCCGACCTGTTCGGTTAACAGCTTGTAGGCCCGTTTGCAAATCGCGACTTTGTTGTCGGCATCAACCGCCTGGCCTTCTTCGTCAAACGCCATGACAACCACCGCCGCACCGTAGCGACGGATGAGGCGTGCCTGTTCCAGGAACTTCTCCTCGCCTTCCTTCAAGCTGATGGAGTTCACAATTCCTTTACCGGCCAGACACTTTAATCCCGCCTCAATGACTTTGAAGTCCGAACTGTCGACCATAACCGGCGTGCCGCTGGCGTCGGGCTCGTCGGCGAGCAGGTTCAGGAAGTGGGTCATTTCCGCCGGGCCATCCAGCAGGCCTTCGTCCATGTTCACGTCAATGACGTTGGCCCCGCCTTCGACTTGATTTACAGCAATTGCAACGGACTCTTCGTACTGCTTCTCCTTGATGAGTCGGGCGAACTTCCGCGATCCCGTGACGTTGGTCCGTTCACCAACCATCATGAAATTGGAGTCTTCCGTCAGCTCGACTAGCTGGCCTCCCGAATAGCGAGACAGTGCTGGTAGCGATGGCTTTCTGCGCGGCTTGCCCGATTCAACAGCCTGAGACAGTGCTCGAATATAGTCAGGAGTTGTCCCGCAGCAGCCACCAACAATGTTGACCCAACCATCCTGCGCAAATCCGCCGAGAATTCCCGAGAACTCTGTAGGATTCGACTTGAACCCACCGAATCCGTCCGGCATGCCGGCGTTTGGATAGCAGCTCACGTAGCAGCCGGCGCGTTCGTTCACGACTTCCACAAACGGTCGAATTTCTGCCGGGCCGAGGGCGCAGTTCAGTCCCACACTGAACATGGGGAAGTGTTCAACGGAAACAAGAAACGCTTCGAGCGTTTGCATGGTTAGGGTGCGGCCACCATCAAAAATGGTACAGCTCACCATAACGGGCACACTCGTCTGCCGCTCGTCGAAGACTTTCTGAATGGCGAACAGACACGACTTCATGTTCAGTGTGTCAAATGACGTCTCCGGCAGCAGCAAATCGACTCCACCGTCCAACAGGCCACGAACCTGCTCAGCGTACGACTCCACCATTTGGTCGAAATTCGTGGGCCGGTAGCCCGGGGCCTCGGCGCTGTATGAAAGCTGAACCTTCGTGGGCCCAATTGAACCGGCTACGAATCGAGGCTTGTCGGGATTCTGCTCCGTGAATTGCTGAGCGAGTTCCTTGGCCAGTTCCGCTCCGCGGCGATTAATCTCAGCAACTTCATTCGCCAGCCCAAATTCTTCGAGGGAGACCGTGTTCGCGTTGAACGTGTTGGTCTCGATGATGTCCGAACCGGCTTCGAGATACTGCTTGTGAATCGACTGGATAATGTCAGGCCGCGTCAGGCAGAGGACGTCGGACGCGTTCTTCAAATCGATGGGATGATCTTTGAACCGCTCGCCCCGGTAATCGGCTTCCGTCGGCTCAAATCCATGAATGAGCGAACCCATTGCTCCATCCAGGAGCAGAATGCGTTGGGAGAGAATTTCGTCGAGTTGATCTCGGACTGACATAACTTCTTAATTCGATTTGGTAAGGCTTGAAAATCGCACGTCGGAATACGCTGGCCGTGACACAACGATCGATGCAAATTCAACGGGGGAAATCATTAGGTTTGAGGGCCCGAAATTCTATCGAGTGTGAAGAAAACTGCCTTCAGAAATCTCCGAAAAGCCGCTCTTCCCTGATATTGAGAGCCCAAATTGCATCAGGTGGTTCGCGAACGGGAGCTAGAACTCTCTTCGCTGGCGAGAGGACGGGATGTTCATCGCTTTGCGGTACTTGGTTACCGTACGACGAGCCAGGTTGAGTCCATGTTCCTGGAGTGCTTCAACAATGGCGTCATCACTCAGTGGCTTCGACTTGTCTTCATTATCAACGACTTCTTTGAGCTTCAGTCGAATGTTCTCCCAAGCCACGTCTTCGCCGTCGGCGGTCTTTGTTCCGCCACCAAAGAACCTCTTGAGCGGGAAAATTCCACGCGGCGTGGCGATGTGCTTGTCGTCAACAGCGCGAGAAACCGTGGTCACGTGGACCCCGACAACGTCCGCCACATCCTGCATTTTGAGCGGCTTAATGTGTTCAGGGCCGTAGTCGAGGAAATCAGTCTGCTCATCGACAATACATTGAGCGACCCGCTTGAGCGTATTGTACCGCTGCTCGATGGCATCAATCAGCCACTTGGCCGACTCCAGTTTCTTCTTGATGTACTCTTTGGTCGCTGCATCGGGATTCTGTTCGAGCATCCGAATGTAGCGTCGATTCAACCGCAGCTCCGGAACATACTCGTCGATGAGAGACACCGTGTATTCTCCGTTGTCGTCCTTCTCAACCTTCAAGTCCGGCGTAATGGACTGTACGGGAGGCGTGTCGAACCCTCGTCCGGGAAACGGATTCAGCGTCCGCATTTGCTCAATGGTCGCCTTGACGTCTTCCATGGAGTAACCCGTCTTCCGCTCGATAAGCGGCAACCGGTTCTGGATGATGTCGTCGAGATGGTCGGAAATGAGCGTAATCAAGTGTTCCCGCAATGGAGTTTCCGGAGTGATTTGCAGCAGCAGACACTCCCGCAAATCTCTCGCACCGACGCCGGGAGGATCGAGGTTTTGAACGAGTGACAGTGCGGCTTCCGCTTCTTCCAGCGTCACCCCGCCAAAAACAGCCGCCAATTCGGGCAGCGAACTCTGCAGCCGACCGTTCTCATCCAAATTATGAATGAGGTAATCACCGAACGCCCGGAGATGGGCCGGGGCATCGCAGTGGAACTGCTCCAGGAGATACTCATGCAGAGTTTGAGGCCGACTCTCGGCGTTCGCCATGAGGTCGTTTGCACGATCCAGGTCATCCTGGATGCGATTTGCCGACGGTTTTGAGCCCGAGGTGTAGTTGTCCTCCGGCCAGTCGCGGGAAATTTCCAGCAGGCGTTCAAAATCTGAAGCGCTGTTGTTTTCGTCGGCCACGAGTTCCCGCCGCTCAATTTCAACCTGTGGCGGCTCGTACTCGTGCTCTGGTTCCGGAGGCGGGTCTTCGCTTGCCCCTTCCTTCCGAACCTGTTCCAGTACAATGTTTTCCGACAATTCCTGGTCAATCCGCTCCTGCAGGGCCGCAAGCGGCAACTGCAGGATTTCCATGGACTGAATCATGCGCGGAGCCAGCTTCATTTGCTGGCTCATTCTCATTTGTTGTGAAACGTTGAGATGCATTTATCAGGCCGACGGACCAATGGAGACGCTAATTGGAACAGTTATTGCAGTCTGACTCATTTCCGCCAGTTTGACGAGCCCGAATGGTCCAGAATTTGCTGAATACGACCAAATCCGCCGATGCAGCCGGGTTGTAACAGTTCCGTCGGACCGTTGTGCTAGAACGACTGCCGTCCGCGGAGGGCATCGGAAAGCATTTCCTTGTTGGCAAACTCGAGCACGCTTCCGGTCGCAATTCCGCGGGCAAGCCGGGTAATGCGGACGTCCATCCCGTCCAGGAGGTTGGAAATGTAGAGGGCGGTGCCATCTCCTTCGAGCGTGGGATTCGTCGCCATAATGAGTTCTTTGACTCCGTCACGACGAATTCGCTGGACGAGAGGATTAATCGACAAATCGTCGGGGTTGATCCCTTCCAGCGGGGCAATTCGTCCACCCAGTACGTGATACGTCCCGTCGAAGGAAGACGCCGCCTCCAGCGAATTGACGTCCTTTGGCTGCTCGACCACGCAAACGACCGTGCGGTCGCGGCGAGGGTCGCTGCAAATACTGCACAGTTCCCGGTCGGTCAAATTGAAACAATTCTTGCAGCGGCGAATGGTGTTGCGGACTTCGTGAATCGCTTCCGCCAGTGCAAGTGCTTCCCCTTTGGAACAGCTGATGATGTGATTCGCCAGCCGCTCCGCCGTTTTGCGGCCAATTCCCGGAAGCAGCGAGAACTGATGCACGAGCCGCCCCACGGCCGGTCCGAAAGGATGCTGTTCAATATCAAAGTTTTTGGCGGACATTTGCAGAACTCTTCCGTGAGTGAACACCGCCCACGGCGGCAACAACCTTCCGAACAGGTGAAATTATGGGAGCCCGACACGAAACGGCAAGACCGGCTGTGATTTACATTTGCAGAAACTTGTCGAGTCCGGGAAGTCCGAGTCCCTGAGTCAGCTTCGAAAGTTCCTCGGCCGTCGTCTGCCTGGCCTGTTCGAATGCCGCATTGCAGGCCGCGTGTGTGTGTCGCTCCATATCCTCTTTGTCGAGCTCGGCGTACGACTCACTGAAGACCATGCTAATGACGCGATGATCCCCCGACACGACGACTTCCACATAGCCGCCTTCCGACGTCGCAGTCAGCCGCATTTCCGCCAGCCGCTGTTTCATTTGCTGGGCCTGCTCCTGAATCGCCTGAGGATTCGACATCAGCCGGGCCAAGCTGGCCAGTCCATTAAACATAGGTGACTCCCTGTCATTTTGAATTCGCGCGACGCCAACGTCGGAAACCGCGAGTGTCCCGCATGGAGCGGAAGTGTGCAAGGTTCGTGGTTGAGAATCTGAATTGTACAAATGCGCTGGAGACGCAGGACACCTGGCAAGTGCCCGGATTACAGCACTCTGTCCCTCCCATCCAAGGTCGCTTCGCATCTTGTCCATTTGCTAGAATCTCGCGAGTTTTCGTCGCATCACAAGCCGGGTCATTGGACTTCTTAATCGTGTGTGCGAACATGCGGGCCAGTGCGGAAGCGGTTGGCTGAGTTGAACAAATCGGGTGAGGAGAGAATACGTGGCAAAGCGGCGTCGTTTGAGCAAGAAGAAGCAGAAATCAACCTTTCAGCCCGTTCTGAAGTGGGCTGGATTCGCCGTTGCTGCTGTGGCAATTGTCTGTGGGGCGTTCTGGGGAATTCCGAAGATTATCGGCTTGGTGTCGACCATCGAAGTTCCTAAGTTCGACGCGAAAACGTCCGATGCGAAATTCGATGTCGGTCCGGACACAACCAAGATTACGGGGCCGCTGCGGGCTGGTACGAAAATCGATTACCTCGCCGCAATGAATGAAAAATATGGGGCGGGTGTTACATCTGAAACGAACCGGGCTGTGTCGTTTATGCGTATTGCGGGAACAGGCATAAAGGAAGACGCGGCACACAAAGAACTGCTAAACCTCTTGGGGGATGGTTCGATAGTCCGGCAACCGCAGAAGCCTCTCAATCTCAAGGAACGTGGGGACAACGCTCTCCTAAGGGAGTTGAACGCAGCAAGTGTCAAGCCGTGGGACCGCACCTCGCGTCAGCGACTTGCCGAATGGTTGGATGAAGTGGACGCAGACCTCGACAGCCTGGCGGAGTCGTTGCGGCAACCGCACTTTCATATTCCGCTCGTTGCTCAATCGATGTCGCGGACCGGACCCATTGTCTGCCCGGTGACTTCAGCCGTGTTTCCCAGTCCGGCGTCGAATCTCACCTTGGCGAAGGTATTTTCCGTACGTGCCATGTATCGGGCAGGAAATGGGAATTCGGCCGGCGCCGTGGACGATGTCGTTACCCAGTTGACATTCGCCCGATTAATGCAAAAGCAGCCTGCAACGATTGAACGTTTTGTGGGCATCTCTTCGGAATTCCTTGCAGCCTACTGTGCCCAAGGACTGGTCAACAGCGGAGTACTTGATGCAGGTGAAACGCAACGTCTCATTGCTGGAATCGAACAACTTCCTTTGCCCATTCCGTTCGCAGACCAAATCGACGAATACACGCGGTATATGGTGTTGGATATTGTTCAGGAGACAGCCAGCGAAGGGTTTACAGCACTCGGTCTGGCAATGCAGGGGAATGGTATTCAGCCTTCAGCCCAACTTGCCGGACTGGAACAGCGCTCCTATGACTGGAACGAAGCACTGCGCACTGTGAACAGCAACTTCGACATTGCCGTGGAGGGGTGTCGCCAAGCCAATTATGGCGAAGCGAAGCGGAGGCTCAGCGAGTATGATCGCGATTTGCGGGAGCGAATTAGTGCAGATATGACTGGTCCGTCATCTGCCGATGCCAAGAAGAATGGAAGACTCATCGGCAACCTGATCACCACGATGTTCAAAGACCCTGAAGCGGTTTCTCTGGGCGGCGATGTGCGGAACCAAGTCCTCATTGACCTCACCTTGGCCGGCGCACGGCTTTCATTGCGGCGACTGCAAGGCGAGGAATTGCCAGACTCACTCGACGGATTTCGCGAAGTCATCTTGTTGAACGAGGACCCTTTCACGCAGGAGCCGCTCCAATATGAAAGACGCGGCGGCTGGCTGCTTGTCTATTCCGTTGGCCCCAACGAAACTCGCGACGGTGCCCCTCGAAAAGTCGACGACGTCGGCCTAGTCTTCAAGCTCCTGGAAAACCCCATCGCTCCCAGCCCACTGGAAGTCGACTAGCCGGTCGGAAAAAAGTAGAGGGCGCCGAGGAATTAAGAGACTTCCAATTCTTCTCTGCGTTCTTTGCGTCCTCGGCGTTTCCGAATCTTTGCGATTGAACGCCGCGCCCACGGAAGCGAGTCAATCCTCATCAGGAGCGCAGTTGATGGCCATTCCATCTTCGATGGCGATGAGTCTTTCGAACACGCTGTCGACTCTTTCGGTCTCCGGCTTGTGGTCAATGGTGTCGGTAATGAATTTGACAGAGCCATCGCCGAGCAGGATGTTGACGCCGCCGACATGATTGCTGCTGAGTCCAAAACGTGAGATTTCGTGTGACTCGTTGATGTGGGCCGATCCCCCGGCGAACGCGAATACAAGGCCGGAGTCGTACTTGGCCACGTTCGCCAGTTCTTCCTCGCGGTCGCGGCCGCCTTCGGTGACGCCCATTCCGCATTCCGCCGGAGTGGAATTGTTCACCACGAACAACACGGCTGCCTGCGGCTGAACCCACCGTCGTCGCCAGGTTCGCTCCGAAAGGAAAACTGTGTTCGACGTGCCGTCGAGCACGTCTTTCAACCGAATCGAGCTGTTTCGGTAGAATGGTCCACGCAAGAGTTTTTTTGGATCGCGACGCAGCGGCCCCGTGGAATTCATGGCGACGTAGTTCATGACGCCCAGAGAATGCCCGGCAATTTGCCGGTTGGGGGAACCATCGGCCAGCGAGGTTCCGATGTTGAGTTCCGGAGATCCACTGGAAGGGCAACGATATTCGGGACGTACAGCTCGCAACAGTTCAAGTTTGTCTTCGTCCTGCAAGGCCTGTTGAACCATCGTGTCCGATGCACTCAGCCTGCCGTAGCAAGAAGAACAGTCGGCATACGGCATTAGCGGAACACACCACGACCAGTGCCCTTCGTCTGGCTGAGCGTTTGTTTCCGCCAGATAGCCCGGTGGAAACACCTGATACGTGTCATGGTAGTTGTGCAGCGCCAGCCCGAGTTGTTTGAGGTTGTTCCGGCACTGACTCCGCCTCGCCTCCTCACGGGCATGGTTCACTGCTGGCAGCAACAGCGCGACCAGTAAGCCAATAATTACCAGGCAAACGATCAATTCGATGAGTGTAAATCCACGCCGCCGTACCATGCGCTGCTCCCTGCGAATTCCAAGTCGACGTTCACTACGCGAAAAAGGCGTCGTCTGTTGGAGGATTACGTAGAAGGCGGGAGAATGAGCGACAGCAGCGTTTTGACTATCGCGAGTTGCCAGATGAAGCCGTCTGCGGTTTCGTGAACTCACAAACAGGCATGTCTGTGTCACCTGAGAATTGCCAGCTGATGGACTAGCGGGGCAGACTCCCGTCTGCCGGAATAAACTACGGCTTCATCAAAAACTCGTCGAGGTTGAGCAGGACATTCGAAACCGCGGTCCAGGCGGCGAGGTCGGTGACGGACAGGCCTTCGGGGGGATTCCCCAACGGAACCGTGGCGAGTTGTTTCGCTTCGGCTTCGCGAGAAGCAAAATGTTCGCGAGCGAGATTGAAGAGTTGGACCAGTTGTTCGACTTCGGCATCATCAGCAGAACGTACGAGGCAGGTTTCGATGCCGAAGCGGGCTTGTTCTGAGGCATCGCCCGGGTGTTGAGCAATTTTGCGGGCGAGGGACTGGGCGGCTTCGATGTAGACGGGATCATTTAATGTTACGAGTGCCTGCAGAGGAGTGTTCGTGCTTGTACGGCGTACGGTGCAGACTTCGCGGTTGGGGGCATCAAATGTCGCCATGGACGGATACGGATTGGATCGACGCCAGGTGGTGTAGAGGCCGCGACGATATTTGTCGTCGCCGTCGCTGGTTTGCCAGTCGATACCACTACCAAACGCGGCGTTGAGTCCGAGGCTCGGCTGCGGCGGTTTGACGGGTGGTCCGTACATTTTATCGCTGAGCAGGCCAGAAACGGCCAGGGCCTGATCGCGCACCATTTCGGCAGTGAGTCGCACACGCGGACCGCGCGAGAGTTGTGAATTGTCGGGATCGAGTTCGAGGAGGTCGGTGGTCACTGCTGACGACTGCCGGTACGTGGCGGACGTGACGATTTTCCGCACCAGCGCTTTCGTATTCCATCCCGACTCGACCAGTTCAACAGCCAGCCAGTCCAGCAAGTGAGGATGCGTGGGCAACTGTCCCTGCGAACCGAATTCTTCACTGGTCGACACCAGGCCGCGTCCGAAGATTGCTTCCCAGTATCGGTTGGCAATGACGCGCGGCGTCAAAGGGTTGCTTTCGGCAATGAGCCACTGGGCGAGGCCGAGACGATTTGGTTCGGCTCCTTCTGGCAGTGCGCCAAAGACCTTGGGCACGCCGGGCGAAACTTCCTTGCCGAGGGCCATGAAGTTCCCTCGGATTTGAATGTTTGTCTTGCGCAGTTGGTTCTCGGCAAGCTCCCGGTAAATGGGAACGGTCGTCGCGGGTTTCTGTTCGGCAATGAGCTTGCGAACCGCAGCCAGACGTTCACGCTGCATAGCGAGCGAAGGAGCGACGTTTTCCAGAAAATGCTTCTCCAGAGTTTGCTGCTGCTCAGGATTTCGCTTGGCCGCATCCAGTCGGGCAATGTTGAGAATGTTCGCCGGGACCTGAGCAAGGCTGGCGGCACGTGCATCGCGACTGAGACGAACTCCTACCTGACCGACGGTGTGGTTGGTGTGCTTCGAGAGCTGCTCAATCCGCAGTTCAATGATGTCGTCGCTGGAAATCTGAACGGGCGAGCTGGGAACGAGCGTTAACGTGTGGGGCTCGGTTGTCGCACCGCCCACCGCCCAGCCGGAGTTGTTGGGATCCTTTGTCGCCAACACGCCGCTGGCACCAAAGCTCGGTTGTTCATAATCAGCGTAGGCCGCGGCGAACTGAAGTTCACGGGCGCCGCTGGGCGCAAACTCCTGCGAGGGATTTGGGAACTGCTCCACCGTTTGAGACCAGACGACGTTGCGGTTCTCGTCGAGCAACTGCACGGTGTAATTGTTCAGGCGATTGCCGACGTTTCCATCAGTCCGATTCCAGACGGCAATGCGGTCCACGGCGGCACTCGCTTTCAAATCAACTTCCCACCAGGGGCTGTCATCCTGTGCTGTGTGCGTGGTGGATTTCTTCGTAAACTCGCCGTCGGTGTTGCCATCGATTGCGAACTTCGCCGGGCCGTCGTAATCGGTGCTGCTCTGCGTGGCTTCCCCCTTGAGGGCCACGTTTTCATTGCCAGAGAAGACCTGAACTTCGGCCAGGGAAAGAAACTGCTTTTGGCCGGGCATGGCGACACGGACGTAGCGTCCAGACGGACGCGAATTTCCCTGCGGCACAATCGTGGCCTTCACAGATGTAATGACGAAGTTACCGCCGCCAAAGCCGGAACCACCGGCGGGTAAGCTCTCGTGTGGGAAGGTTTGCAGTTGAATGGCCTGCAAAGGTGATTGTTCATCAACAGCGGTGACCTGCAGTTTGAGAGTGAGCACATCCGTTGCATTAGACTCTTCTACGAGCACACGCTGGTCCTCGATCACCTGGAGTTTCGCCTGTTCTTTCGAATCTGCACCATTGATGCGAGGTGATTCCCAATTCAATTCCTGCTTCAATGAGGCATCCCACTCGGCCAGTTCACGTCGTAGCTCGAGCGTCATTGTGGCCAGCACAGTTTCCAATTGCTGCTGCTCCGCTTCCCACGACTGTTTCTGCTGCCGCTGTTCGTCGGTGTAGACTTCGAGCAGCGGACTTTCATCGCGGCGGTCGGCGTCCTGCGTGTTATTTAAGATGGCAAACAGCCGGTAGAATTCTTCCTGTGAAATCGGGTCGTATTTGTGGTTGTGGCACTGGGCACAGTTGATGGTGGTTCCCATCCAGGTCGCCATGGTCGTGTTCACCCGGTCGACAATGGCGACGTTGCGGAACTCCTCGTCATTCGTGCCCCCCTCGTTGTTCGTCAGCGTGTTGCGATGAAACGCTGTCGCGATGAGCTGAGAATCAGACGGCATTGGCAGCATGTCACCAGCGATTTGCTCGACAGTGAACTGGTCGAATGGCATGTTCTCGTTAATGGCCTTAATGACCCAGTCGCGGTAGGCCCAAATGGTGCGCGGAGGGTCATCGGCGTATCCGGCGGAGTCGGCGTAGCGCGCCAAATCGAGCCACTTCCGAGCCCAGTGTTCTCCATAAGCCGGCTTCTGCAGGAAATGATCGACCACTTGCTCATAGGCATCTGGAGCAGAATTGTTAACGAACGTAGCAACCTCTTCGGCAGTCGGAGGGAGGCCTGTCAGATCAAGTGCGACCCGACGAATGAGTGTCCTTCGATCGGCCTCAGGCGGCGGTCCCAGACCTTTCTCGGCGAGCCGTGCCTGCACGAAGTAATCGATTTCGTTTCGGCACAGCTCCGAATTCGGGACAGCTGGCAATTGCGGGCGATTGGGCCGGGCGTAGGACCAGTGCTCTGCAAACGGTGCTTCCTGCGTGATCCAGCGTTTCAGGAGTTCAACCTCTTTGGCGGTCAGCTTTGCACCGAATTCAGCGGGCGGCATGCGAAGTGATTCATCATCGGCCGTAACGCGCGCAATGAGTTCGCTCCAATCCGGTTTGCCCGGCACAATGGCGTGTGCACCAGAGTCGAGCTCACTCGTCGCACTGCTGCGATCATCGAGACGCAAACCAGACTGGCGCTGTTCTTCGTCGGGGCCGTGGCACGCGAAACACTTGTTTGACAGTAACGGCCGGACTTCGGTTGTGAAATCGACGGGCGGTTCTGCTGCGAGCGAGTTGGCTGTCAAACAAACGAGGGAAAGGCAGGAAAGCAGGTAACGGTTCATGGTGTCACCCAAGGCGGGTTATTGCTGAGCGGCCCAGTGCAGGCCGTTCAGAAGCAGTTTACGGAAGGAGGGTTCTTCGAAGTCGGACACGTGGCCGAGCGAGGTATAGAACGATTTGCCACCATCTTGGCGGGTGAAAGTCCAGGCGACCGGTTCGGGGGCTGCATCGACGACGGTGCCGGTCATGAGCACCTGGCAGCCCTCGGCCAGTGGCGACGGCATGTAGAGTGATCCCCCTGAAAGGAAATCAGTACGTTCAATTCCATCAAGCAACGCGCCGTCACCCGTGACATGCACGGTGGTTTGCAGTTTGTTGTTGTGGTGGTTGGCATAGCTGCCGCCGAAGACTTCGGCGTCAAACTCGGGCCAGTCAGCCAGACCTTCCGGCGCTGGTTGATTTCGCAGACAAAAGGCGTGACTCGCAGTCCGAATGCCGACGACCGGTTTTCCGTCTGTGATGTGCTTGCGAATGATCGCCAGTTGTTCGGGAGGCAACGTCCGCCGACGCACGCTGACGAACAGCACATCAGCCGATTCGACAGCGAACAGTCCGGGAATGTCATTTCGGTCCTCCGCGTTATCAAAGACGAAGCTGACTTTGAAGTCGCGCCCCAATTCTTCAGCGGCGAATTTCGGCAAGGAGACTTCCGTCTTGTACTCGCTTTCCGCACTGATGATGACGAGGTGCGGCCGCTGGTCGTTCTTGAACTTGAACTCTTCCCCGCCAATGAACTGTGTGCTGGTAATCGATGGGCAAACCCATTTCTCAATGTGTTCGACAATGAGGTCAGTCCCCGTGAAGTGGCTGACGAAGGGAGCCTGTTTGGGGTTGTACATGGTGTCCGTCATGTCCCGCATGAGGACCGCGTTCTTACCGTTGCGGGCCAATTGCCGCAGACCGAACGGGCGACCAAGGACGCACATATTCGTGTGAACCCCGGCGAGAATGACATTTTTAATACCGCGGGCTTCCAGGATGTTCCAAATCTCTTTGCCTTGATCGGAAATGAAATCACGCTCGGAATCAATCTCAATTCCTGCATGCTGTCGCACCCACGGGGCCTTGGGATTCCGCCCCTGCCCTTCGAGCTCTTTGAGCCAGGCAGCGTGCTCGGCCTCTTCGTCGTCGCAACCACCATCAGTCTGGTCGATGGGATAGGCTCCCTGTTCTTCACTGGGAATCTTGTAACACCAGGAGCCGATTTCGTCGGGATAGCTTCCAGCGGCAGCCATGTTTTGAGCACGAAGCCGCGCTGCGTGCGACTTGTAGAACTCCATGCAACTGCTGGGAGCATGGATGATGGTGACGCCCCGCTTGCGGGCGTCGTTTGTGACGTCATTGAGCCGTGGGACCAGTTCATTGACTCGCAGCACGGCATGGTGGGAATGGTGCGAGTCCCAGACATCGCACAGAATGAGTGCGGTCTCACCGGGCTGCCACTGTTCTTCGCGCCGCAGTGTGTGAAATCGCTGGGTCCCCTCCGCCGTTTCCAGTCGATAACGGAGCGTCAGGTGAATGGGATCTGCGGCAACGACCATGTTGCAGAGACTCAGCAGCGCGAACAGGAGATGTCGACAAGGCATGACGGTTTCCGGGGGATAATGAAATCAAAACTTACTGATAACAGAATAGGTCCACCGCTTCAGCGGGGCAATCCGGTTGGTGTTACGGGACGGTGTCGCGAGGCTTAGTGTTGGCCCAGCGCTTGCCTGCCCATGCGGAACAGGCTTCGCGTCCACGAAGTTGCTGCACTTCGTGTTCGCCGGTAAACCGACTTGAGGGGAGGTGTATGTCCATTCCCACATCCTTGGCATTCAGTTCTGACGAAAGGCTCATCCAAAGTGCCGCACGGTAATGTGGTGCGGGAGAAAGTGGAGCGTGGAGATTGGCGAATGAGACGGCATCGAGATTGACGGGAGCCCAGTCGCTCAATGCGTCGGGGGAACCGACGTAAGGCTGAACGGTGTCGGGCGACTCCTGAATATGTTCGACTTGCACCAGCGGAATCACACGCACAGGGCGGCGGCTATAGACAATCCAGGCGGGCCAGGGATCGCAGTAGCCGAACCAGCCGAGAGCGGGATACAGCATGAGTACGGCACTCAATGCGGCCGCCAGTTTCGTTGTTGGAATGGCTGAAGCAGGGACGGCATCTGGTGATGTTGGTTTGTCATCAGCCAATAGAATGGTGTTCTGCACGAGGAAGTACGTGTTCCAGAGGACAACACCCCACTCGTGCTGCAGTCTCAATGGCCCGAGCAGGTAAATCAGCATGCCGTGCATGACGTAGGAGGAACGTAGCCCCCAGCGTCGCGTCCGCGGATTCACGACCAACAAGAAGACTGCGAGTTCTCCGAGCGGCAGCAGCCACACCAGAAAGTGCGGCCATGTGGCAAGCGGCGAGGGCTTGAAAGGGATCAGGGCTTCGATCATTTCGGGTGCGATTTGCGTGAGGAATCCGTGGTCGAATTTGGTGACTGCCGAGTAGAAATAGATCCCACACAGCAGCCAGCGGGCGGTACGAACAGCTTCACGGGAGGTAAGCGTGAGGCAAATTCCCGTCAGCAGCAGAAATTCCCATGCCCAAGCCTGAAATCGGTTTTGATCCAGTAGAATGAGTCCGCCCAAGGCGATGAGGTAACAACATCGCTGCAGTCTTAACCGGCGCGGTATGAGGGAGGGAATCAGTCCAAGCACGCAGGTAGCGACCAGTAGAGTGAGCAAAAGCCAATCGATCAATGGCTGGACGTCCACCAGGAATGACAGCCAGGGAATGTCTGGGATGGTCGCGGCGGGATTCCAGAGGGGCCATGTGGCTCCCACGAGAATGAGCGTAAACAGGCTCACCGCCTGCCGCAGTCGATTCGTTTGCAGTTCGGCCTGAGTGGGATTCTCAACAGACATTCAGGCCCCACCGAATCGAGCAAGATATGTAGGCCGGACCGGAGCAAACCGAAATTGCGCCGGAACTTCGGCCGCGCGGAAACCGTCCAACGAAGCAGAACGTTAAGGAATGCTCAAACACTGTTTGCGTAGTTCCGGCAATTCGAGGCGGCCTGCGGTCCGGCCTACTCTGTGGAGTTCAGGCCCTAGTGGATGAACAGGAATTCTTTGGTGTTCGCCAACGCCCAAATCAGATCCTGCAGGTTCTGTTTCAGGGCCTGATCCTCCGGCAGGTATGTTCCATCAGACTTTTCGACCGGTTCCTGAAGATAGGTCACGGCAGCGAGCTGTTCCGTCGGAGTAGGATACCGGGCGAACGCCATTAAATAGATTTCATCAACGCGCTGCTCCAACGACGCCTCAGACTTCGCCAGCGTTGCCGCGCGACCACTGCCAGCGGCCAGTTTATTCTTCACTTCACTGGAGTTGATGAGGTGCAGGCTTTGGGCGAGGCTCGATGTCTGCACCCGTTCGCATTCACACACGCTGGAGTTGTCCGGGCGACCAAACACACGCAGAAACTCTGAGGCTTTGTTGTAGCTATTGTCGGGCAGAGCGATGGCTCGTGTGCCAGCAGGAAGGTTTGCAAACGTGGTGCGGGTACCGGTGAGATCGTCGATGGAATCGAGCAACACTTCCGCCTGCATGCGACGTGGGTAGAACCGCGAAAAGTTCTGGTTGTCGGCCAAATTCGCATCGCTCGGACGTGAGCTGAGTTGATAGGCGTTGGACTGCGTTATGAATCGCACCAGTTCCTTCAAATCGAATCCACTCTCAATGAAGTGCTTCTCCAAGGCGGCGAGCAGTTCTGGATTCGTTGGTGGATTGCTGTCCCGAATATCGTCTTCCGGTTCGATAAGACCCCGTCCGAAAAAGTGCTTCCAGTAGCGGTTCACGACAGCCTTAGCAAAGAAGGGATTCTCGGGTTTGCTCATCCAGTCCACGAGCCGCAAGCGGGGATCTTCGTCGGCCGGGATTTCACCAATGTCATCTCCCAATGCGGCGGGTCGCAGCATTTGCCCCGACTTGATGTTCTTGGCTTCCGCGATTCCACGCTGATGGAAAATCAAATCTTCGCCTCGCGTGGCTGTTGGCTTGCGACCAACTCGCGAGAAGAATGCCGAGAGGCTGTAGTAGTCGTCCTGGCTCCAGCGCTCAAAAGGATGGTGGTGGCACTGAGCACATTGCAGTCGAACGCCCAGGAAGAGCTGAGCCACATCTTCCAGTTGCTCCTTCGGGTCTTTGACTCGCTTGTACCAGGCGACGGGAGGATTGCTGATAATGGTCCCCGTCGCTCCGAGCAGTTCACGTACGAGTTGATCATACGAAACGTTCGCCAGCAGGCTGTCGCGGATCCAGGCATGGAAGGCAAAGTTCGAGGTGATGTCGGCAGCATCATCGCGGCGGTTCTTCAGTAGCGTGGTCCATTTGTTTGCAAAGTAGTCGGCGTAGCCAGGACTTTGCAGCAATCGCTCGATGGCATGATCCCGTTTGTCTGGTGCGGTGCTTTCCAGAAAGACTTTCGTCTCTTCACTTGTCGGAAGGCGTCCTGCAATGTCAAGCGTGACACGGCGGAGGAATGTGGCGTCATCACAGACTTCTGAAGCGGGAATTCCGAGCGTGCGCAGGTTTGCAAAAACCAGTTGATCAATTTCATTTCGTTCGGGCGGCATTTCTTTGATTTCCGCCCCCAACGGAATCGCCGCAGTGAAGACTGCGATTTTCCCCTGATAGCGGACCATAATCGCCACGCGGCCCGGGATGTCACCCACGGTGACGAGTCCCTCGTCAGTGACTTCAGCCATCCCTTCCAGGTTTGATTCAAACAATGACCGCGCGGTCACGTCGCGTTTTGTTCCGTCTGCGTAGGTGGCGATAACAGTTAACTGTTGAGTTGCCCCCGATTGAACGATTCCACTGGCAGGCTGCACCTCGATATCCGCAAACTCCGTGTCGGCAGGCGTGATGCGTGGAGCCCCTTCAGCGACCCAGCGCTTGAGTGTGTCGTACTCCTCGGACGACTTTAAGAGTCGCACGCCGCCACCGTGAGGAACTCCACCTGAGCCTTTCGTCAGAATCAGACTTTGTTCAGGATCGGCCAGGAACAATCTTCGTCCACGTCCTTCCTTGAATAGTGCGTCGTAGTCTTCGTCAGGCTCGAAGCCGAGTAGCGAGAGCTGAAATCCGTTCTGGCCGCCACCTGCCTTGGCATGGCACGCTCCCATATTACAACCGGCTTTGGTCAGGATGGGGACGACATCATTCACGAAACTAACGGGGCGAACTTCTTCAGCGGGTGACGTCGCGGAGATACAACTCCCGACGATTACGGCAACGTAGAACTTGAAGGCGGGCGACATGGAATCATCCTTTGCAGGCAGAGGGCTCTGTCTGATGGCTCAATAACGGGCGGGGGAGCCACAAGTATCCTAGCTGCAAAATACACGGAGGTCCATGTTTATGCGTTCTCGCGTGTCAAGGAGACGTGAGAAATATGAGCGACGTCACAAATCCGAGGGCAATGCAGCGGGTCAGGATGGCCCACGCAGTGAACAAGCTACGAGGATGTTGGATGAGATCGTCGTAGCGGCGGCGGTATGCGGTGTAGATCTGGTCGACCAAGAGGACTATCCCCCCAATTGTGCGATGACTTGCCGGATGGTCTCCAATTCGGGACCACACAATCACTACAACACGTTTAATCGATACAGTCGGACCACGTCAATCTAGGGTGGGAACTCCGACGATTCGGCTTGGGGGCGTTGGGGTCCGAGAAGTGACTGGAACTCGCTCGAACCGGTGGACGGTTGTGCGAGTTCGAAGGGCTGGCTGACGATTCAATGGATACGAAGACGTCTCACGGACGGGGCGTTGATCAATTGGATTCTCGATAATTCGTACGACCGCGCAGGCGATCGGACGTGTGGCCCCATGAGTGCACGGTTTACGGGAGCTCGATCTCTGGGTGACCGGCGGCGACGTCGGCTGGCTCAAGATGCAGAGCAAACGCAAGCAGCACCAGTTCGTTCCGGCCCTCGAAACGCCTCCCCGGCCAGGGTTTCCGCTGACAATGCGGCCACCGCTGCCCCGCAACTAGTGCAACCGCGTGACAGCATCATTCCGAGCGCTCCCTGGAAAATCGCGGCACTCGGGATATTGAGTCTGGCTCTTTGGTCCGGCATGATGTGGGCTGGACAGGAGACTTGGGGCGGTCCACTCGAGGAACTTTTTGGATTTGAACAGCATCGATTCGCTCAACTGTTCAGCACCATTACGCTGCTGGCGGCGACGCAGCTTTCCTGTCTCATCCTGTGGTACCGCATTCGGAGCCGGAAAGATTTCGGAGGACGCTACCGCGTTTGGTTTCTGGCGGTCATGTTCTGGGGAATGGCCTGTTTCAGTGCGACGACCGGCGCGCATCTCTCCTGGGCAGAGTGGGCCTATCGACAATGGCCAGCAGAAATGTGGCGGGGCGTGACGTTTTACTGGCTCGCACCGACCGCGATTTGCTTCCTGGCGTTGCACCGGTTGCTCCAAAAGGAGATGTTTTCATCGCGGTCCAGTCGCTTGTTCTGGGACGCCTCCTGGTGGCTCGCAGCGGCCAGCAGTGTTTTATTGCTGATTCCCTCGGTTGTAGCACCCGAAAGTTTGCATGTGCCGCTGCAAATCGGGGTCAGCACTTTGTGGTACCTCGTGTCCACGTTTGCACTTCTGGTGCATGCTCGATTCGTCGTCCATATTACGAACGAAGCCGCCCCCAAGCAGGAACCGCGACTCTCACGAGTTCTCAACTCCGCTCACAGTACAGTCGAGACTATCGCACAGGTCATACCCCGTCCGAAATTCCTGTCGCGTCCCATTTTTCGCAATACCACCACGCCCGACGGAGCTCAAGAAGAGCAGGGCAAAGCGACGCCGCCAGCACTCCCTGCTAAGAAAACAGAACAGCCAACTTCTGTTGCGACGCCAAAGCAACGAGAAGCGACAGTTGAAGGCAAGGCAGAAGCTGACTCAGAAGAAAAGCCTGTTGGCAGGATGAACCTGCGGATCGATCCTCCCCATCAACTTCCGCACCAGCGTGTGGTCGCCGATATGCAGGAGGCTGACTCAGACGACGACGATGAAGGCGACGACAGCAGCGACGACGACGATGTGGACATGTCGCAATTGAGTCGCAAAGAACGACGACGACTGAAAAAGCAGAAACGCGGACAGCGTCGCTAGCAGCTGTAGCCAATGCTGAAACCTGCAGGGCGAAGTTGGGCTTCGAATTGGCCTGGGTCGCAGTTGTGTTTTGATTCCATACACCGACAGGCTCCTCTAAGGAAGCGGTAACAGGGGAGAGGCAACACGCCTTTGGACGTGAACTACATCTCCCCAATTGCATCGTCCATGTCTAACTTTTCACGGTCGACTGGTGCATTTGCACCCTCAGGGAGGCCTCGTTTACGCCAGCCTGTCCAACTCAGCCAAGACTCTGTCGACTTCTTCGCTCGTATTGTAGTGCAGCAGGCCAATGCGGAGTGTACCGTGCGGTTCGAGGTCAGCGGCTTCACTAAACGACAGGGCATAGTGGTTTCCCGCCCACGCATAACAGCCGACTTCTGCCAGTCGAGTCGCGAGTTGGAGCGGTGTTTGTTTCGCATACGTCAATGAGAACGTGGGGACGCGTTCGTCGATGCGGGCGATATCCGCAATACCCCAGAGGCGATACGCGCCGAGGTTCTGTAATCCCTCAAGCATGCGCCGCGCGAGTTGTTGTTCGTGATTTTGAATCGCGGCGAAAGCGAAACAAATCGCTTCGCGGCGAGAAGTTGCGGCGGGATTCGCATGGCGTCCGAGCGAGGCGAGGTACTCAACGCAGGCCAATGCACCTGCAATTCCTTCGTGGCAGGCCGTTCCGGTCATCCACTTGCCGGGGAGTTCGTTGGTTGCGACTCGCAGTTTGTACGGCTGGATTTCCTCCAGCAGCTCGCGTCGACCATATAGCACGCCTAAATGCGGACCGAAGAACTTGTAGGCCGAACAAACGAGGAAATCAGCATTGAGATCCGCGACGTCAATAAGTTCGTGCGGCGCATAATGAACTGCGTCGACGTATACCATTGCGCCCACGTCGTGAGCCTGCCGAATCATTTCTCGGACGGGGTTGATGGTACCCGTGATGTTCGAGGCGAGGCCAATCGCGACGAGTTTGGTCTTGGGTGACAAGAGGCTGCGGTAGCTCGCCTGATTGAGTGTGCCATCCTCGATGTTCACGTCAACACGCCGAATGACGGCACCTGCGTCGCGAGCGGCAAGTACCCAGGGGCTGACATTTCCCTCATGGTCGAGTCGGGTGACAATGATGTCGTCACCTGGGCTCCATGTCTGTGCTAATGCGCGACTGACCGCCAGCGTAATTGTCGTCATGTTCGCGCCGAACACAATGCAGTCCGGGTTGTCAGCCCCCAGGAAGTCGGCGAAGGCTCGATGCGCTTCTTCGAGAATGCCGTCACTCGTGCGGCTGACTTCAAATACTCCGCCATGTTGAGAATTCGTTTCGAGTAGGTAGCGTCTGACGGCATCACCCACCGACCGTGTGACCTGGCTGCCAGCGGGACCGTCGAAGAAGGCGACGGACTGGCCATCCTGGCGATGACTCAGTCCGGGAAACTGTTCTCGAACCCATTCCACATCAAGGGGTGTCATTGTTTTGTGTCCGTGTTGGCCGCTGAATTTGAAACGGCCGAATTCTGTCAGATGGACACCGCAGAAACAAATCCGAGGTGAAAGCGAATTGCGTTAGAATTCCACTTGCGTGGCTTCGCGCTGATAGAGCGGCAGGTGCCGGTAATAGACTTCGAGAGTCATGATGCTCATGCAGGTTTCGAAGAGACGTCCGCCCTGAGCGGACCCGTGACCGCCGGTCGGCTTCCAACTGCCGGTGCCGGGCCCCTCCTGCACCTGGGTGTTGATGAGCCGGTCGCGCATGACCAGGTTCCACTTCTTCCACTCCTCGCCTCCCCAGTGGTGCATGACCTGGGTGGCGTAGTAGTTGTAGTAGATGTCTCTGTTGGACGGTCCCGTTTTGCTGAGGTAGGCCACCCCATTTTCAAGGGCGGGATTCTTTCGGTCCCACCCCATGTACATGCGGCAGAGCAGCCCCACAGCTGAGGTTCCCGGGCGATTCGGCTCGCGACCCGTGTAGCCGTATTGTGCACCGCCATTAACCTCGACGGAATCGAGAAAGAAGTGAACCCCTTTGGCGACGTTAGGAGGAATTTGGATTTTCGCTGCAGCGGCCGACTGCAGTGCCATGACTTGCCAGCCAACGACCGAAGTGTCTCCCTTCTCCAGCGGTTTGTAACGCCAGCCGCCCCCTTTGGGGTCCTGCGCACTGACGATGAACGCCGTCACCGCAATACAGGCTTGATATAAGCGTCGATCTTTCGTCAGAGCCTGGGCTTCGCATAGCGCAATGGCGCAGAGCCCCTGGACGTACATCCCTTCATTCCCCTGGATGTCACCTCGCAAGTCTCCCCCCGCTGGGGTTGCCTTGATACTTCGGAGCAGAAAGTCGAGTCCCTTGCCGACCGTTTCCTTGTAGTCACCCTCCTTGTGCGTTTGACCAGCACCGAGGTAGGACAGCAGTGCCATTGCGGTGGCACCGGTGTAGCACTTGGAGAACGACCCAGCATCGGGACTTTCGCCGATTTCCGAGAAACTCCAACTGCCATCGGGCCGTTGAATGGAAGCGAGCCATTTGAGACCGGAGGCAACCGCCGCTTCGCTCGCGCTGTTTCCGCCCTCGCGAGCCACGAGGGCCGCGCGGCCTGCGGCGCTGCGTCCTCCCATTTCGCCTTGAATCTTCACTTGAGAACCCGGGGCCACCGTTTTCAATTCCACCTGAGGCGCCGCGAGGGCCAGGTCGTTGATATCAACGTCGAGTTTGTCTTCGGTCATGGCGAGCACGTCCGTAATTGTCGCCGCTTCCTGCATGGGCTCTAGTTCGTCGGCAGACAGGTCAAGCTGCTGCAATGACTCAGGCTGTTCGGTGACGACCGTCGACGAAATGTTCATGAACTGATTGCGCACGGGATTCGGAAGCACAACCATTGCGAGCGCGAGCAAGACCAATGCGTGCAACAAAAAGGCCGTACCGTGCACTGTGGCGAGTTCATAGAGCTTCTTGCGAGCCTTCAGTTTTTCTTCTTCGGGATCTGGTTCGTGCTCGACTAACTCGTCAACTTCACCGAGAGTTTCGTCATCGACGACATCGTCCTCGGGACCTGCGGATTCCGGTTCCGTGATCGCCGGAGCCTTTGCCTGAACTGCGGGACGACTCGCCACTGCCGTGGCAGACTGTTCGACGGGCTTCTGAACCTGTGGCGATCTTGTTGGTGCCGCCTCGACTTCAATAGGAACCGTTCCTGCACTTGCCGACGGCTGCGATAAAACGGGAACAGCAATGGCTGCCGTTTCGGTTTGTCGCGATTTTTCCCGTTTCTTCTTCGGAGGGGTGGCTTCTGCGCGAGGTGACGCCGGAACTCGCTCCACCTCCTTCAATGCGGAAGTAGTTGCTGCAGGGGCCGGCACCGCGATGGCTACAGGTTGCGGCGATTCAACGTGCTTTTCACGTACGTCAACAGGAGCGCTATCGTACGTTGCGGGACTCACCGCTGGGCTGCGACTCTCTATCGGCTCATTTGAAACGGAAACAGGTTCATTACCGACGTCGCTGTCAGGCAGGCCTCTTTCCACTCGTGGAGCCCAGGCGGCGTACCGTTCGGGACTCAAGCCGGAGGCCCGTTCGATTTCCAGGGTGGCGGACTTCTTCACCGTGGGGAGCCAGGCCTTTACGGTGAGTCGCCCGTTCTCGGCATATTCGAAAGTGACTTCGACGGGCGTTTTGGCGGGGAGTCCTTCAGGCAGGCCCTGAACGACACACTTGCCAATGGCGGTGGACTGATTGCCGCTCGCGTCACCACCCTCGACAACATTCACGACGACGCTGCCCTGATTTTCTTTGAGCGTCGGAAACACATGGCTCTTGGCCGTGGGCAGTGGTGTGTTCCGCCCGATCATCAACTGTCGCCGCTGTCGTCCTGTCGAACGTTCGACACCCAGCACGCCCAGGTCATGAGAGTTGACGTTTCGAATCGACATGGTCGGTGTCGCTTCGACTCGATCTGACGTCAGCCAGCGTGCGTAAACTGCGGCGCCATGTGCGACCGCCTCGTCCGGCGAGAGGGACCGGTCAACCTGCAAGCCGGATAACTTCTCCAGCATTTCACTGACCATGGGCATCCGACTGGATCCCCCTACGAGCAGCAGCCGGTCGATGTCTTTCCAGGATCTTTCTGCTTCCCGCAACACGCGCTGGGTTGTAAGTTGCGTGCGGTCCAGCAGGTCGCCCGTGAGGGTTTCGAATTCGTCACGACTCAATGTGGTACGCAGACGCTTTCCACCAGCGGCAAAGTGAATTTGTACTTCGGAGCGCAACGTTAATGCCCGTTTGGCATCTTCCGCTTCGTGGAGCAATCGTTGCAGATCGCTTTCGTCTTTGCGGGGATCAATTCGGTGTTCGGCCAGGAACTTCTCCGCGACGAAATCGACAATTCTCTGGTCCCAGTCAATGCCTCCCAGGTAGACATCACCCGCCGTGGCGACTGTTTCGAACTGATGTCCCTGCAGGTCCATGAGTGTGACGTCGAACGTACCGCCGCCTAAGTCATACACGAGGACCGTCTGCCGCTGCTCGGCCTTGCCGTCCGACTTTAGAAAGCCCTGCTCAACGCCGTAGGCAATTGCAGCGGCAGTTGGCTCGTTGATGATGTCCAGCACATCGAGCCCAGCGAGTTTGCCAGCGTCCTGAGTCGCCTTGCGTCGAGGTTCGTTGAAATATGCCGGAACCGTGATGACCGCTTGCGTCACAGATCCCAGTCGGAGTTCGGCATCGTGCCGTAACTTCTTGAGAATAATGGACTGCACAACTTCCGGCGGAACATCCTCTCCACGAATTTGCCTGTGGAAGAACAGGTTCCCCATATCCCTCTTGGCGAATTGTGCGATGCGATCCGGCTCGAACTCCGCCGCCTTCACCGCCTCTTTGCCGACAATTGCCGTGTCGCGATCGAAGAACACCACGCTCGGCGTCGTTAAGTCACCCTCGGCGTTCGTAATGGTATGCGGTCGGCCCTGCGCATCGACCCAGGCGACCAACGAGAAGGTCGTTCCTAAATCGATTCCAATGGGTGTCCCTGTAGGAGCTTCTGACATGGACTGCTTGTCCGATATGACGTGCGCATTACGGCACGAAGGCAACGAATTCAGGACAATTCCTGCCACTCAGGATACCGGATGCCAGAGGCAACGCAACAGTGCGAATTGATGGATGACGCGGCTCCATCGCAGATGCTTGCTGCGACTCGACTGCACAGCCGAACCAGCCGCGCCGGACTTACTAAGGTGCCGGGCGCCAGTTGGGACGAAATTGCTGGAGATCGCCAGGCAGCATGACCAGATTGACAGAGATATCGCGATATCCCTTCCGTCTCAGCGTCAGGGCATAGCGTCCCACCGGAACGGTGAGCCGTGCAATGGGGTCGCCAGGCAACGTCATGGGCTTTCCCTGAACGATGACTTGAGCCCCTTCGCGCTGGTCGAGTGGCCAGTCGATTTCGATGGTGGCCGTCTCGCTTCCCGATTTGCCATTGCCACCCTTCGACATGAAAAACAGCCCGACAATCAGCACCAGTGCGACCAAAATGCCACCGATGACAAGGAATTGGCGTCGTTGCAGATCGTTTTTTGGCTTTTCTGCAGTTGCTGGTTTGGGAGTGGCTGCATCCAGTTGCTTACGCAGTTCCATGTCGTACAGGAACTTCTTTTCCGGATTCAGCAGCGTGCGGCGCGCCTGCGAGATTTCGTTGAGCAGCTTCTGGGACTCGGCGACCTGGTCGCCAGTTGCCAAATCCTGGAGGTAAGCCAACCTCTGATTCGCAGCCGCTTCAATGACGTCGACGTCGGTCTCGAAGGGATCAACTCCGAGCAGCCGGTAGTGATGCGGCGGCTGCTGATGCGGTGGAATTCCAAGCCATTTGTGATACGCATCGAACGACACGTGGCTCCCCCTGTCTTGCATTCGAACTTCGAATAATGAACCTGCCGCGACATTAGAGCATGTTGACTGTGAGTTTTCTCGTCAGAGATGACTCACTTCGCGTTCCGAGGCGCGGCTCTCGCCTTTTACGCGCCGGAGGTCGCAGACGCGGAGGGTGGTACTAATGCAGCTTGAATGCAGAGTGGTGTTCTTGTAAAGCGCCCGGGTTGCCGTAATTGTTGAAATGGCCCACCTTTGGTTGACATTGATGATTCAGAATGGCACACTCATTCCGTTGGCGGTGCAACGGGTGTGCTGCGGGAAATTCATTTGGCACTGGTGAGGTGTGATGATGAGACAGGTTCTTATGGTTGCTGTGATGAGTCTGGCGGCAGCTTCTTTTCATTCGCGAACGGCAATGGGACAAGTTCCTTTGCCCAGCGATGTCAAACCGACTTGTGTTGTGTCGGAAGCCGATTTTGCGAAATGGTTCCAGTCGGGTTCAGTGTCGCCCGGGGGTGCCGTTCTTCCGGCAGACAGTGTGAACTTCCCCCTCGACAACACCAACTGCGACTTCTACAAGTGGTCGTGGCAAATGTTTCTGTGGATGAACTCGCCAACGGATACTGGCGCCGGGATTGTGTTTGATGGAGCAGAGTTCTACGACGTTTCACCCGGGGGTAGCTCTGGGAAACGTGTATTGCTTCCAAACACCAAAGTGGACTCCTTTTTGACACGCACTCGGAAAACGGGCGTCATCAAAAATGGAGTTCCGACCGACGAAACGGGTCAGGCTGGAGGAGGCGGAACTCTCATGGCGCAATCGGGGTCCCTGCTGTATTACGGGCTCCACGTGAACAACGTCTATGCATATTTTCTTACGGGGCAAAAGACGGGTGCTCTCACGCAGACAACATTCCCCACAACCGCCGCGGACCTCGCGGCCATTAACAAGTACGCAGGATTCACCTTGCCTGACGGACAGGCACTTTCTCTGGAGCTGAAGACCTCGTGGGTCGAGGCTGAAACCCTGGAAAGCATCGGGCTGGATTCTTCACAGTATGTCCTGGTTCAAGGTTCGATTCCGACCTACGCCAAGACAGATACGACATGGACACCAAGCGGCACTACCACAACGACCATGGCTTTGGTCGGCATGCACATTGTGGGTTCGGTTCAGGGCCATCCCGAAATGATTTGGGCTTCCTTTGAACACATTAATAACTGTCCGGCGAATAGCTATGACTACACAACCACGTCCGGCGCGACTGGAACAGTACCATACAATTCGGATGGAAGGTGGCTCTTGACGCAATCAGGAGCAATGACCAGCGGAGCCAATTCGGAATTGATGAACACGAATAGCGACGGAGTCATTACGGCGAAACCGGGACAGCAAATTGGCCCCAGCAATGTTTACCGTGTGTTCCCCTGGGGAAATCTCGGCAATGATGCGAAAGACAATACCGATATTGTCTCCATCAACTTGAGCGTGCTCAGCCAACTCCCCCAATCCGATGTCCGCAGCAACTACGTGATGATTGGCGCCCTTTGGAATCAGCACGGAAACCTGCCACCTGGCGGAAATCAAATTGGCTCGAAGACAATGGCCAATTCGACCATGGAAACATTTCACCAAGATGCCTCCATGAACTGCTTCTCGTGCCATCAGGGAACGAGTTTCGGGCAAGATGACCTGAGCCACATCTACTTCAACATTGTGCCGGTCATTCCGACGAAGTAGCAGTTTGCACTTTGGCTACGTAAGTCTGCGGCCTCTCCCTCCAAGGGGGAGGCCGTATTCAATTGAATTACTCCCGCGTGAGGAATTCATCGAGGTTGAGTACCGTGCGGGCGGCGAGAATCCAGGCGGCGCGCTCTGACGACGTATTGCCGTCGCTCGTTCCCGCAAACGCTTTGGCCTCTTCTTCATGCTCGGCGTAATAGGTAGCGGCGTCGCGGTAGAGGCCGGACAGCGTTTCCAGTTCTGCAGGATTGGGATTGCGTCCCAGACAGGCGCCAAACAGTTTCATCACTTTGGATGCTTCATCCCCGTCGGACTTTGCAATTTGTTCTCCCAAATGGCGTGATGCGTCCACGAAGGTGGAATTGTTCAGAGTCTGCAGTGCCTGGAGCGGCGTGTTTGACGTTTGGCGTTTGACACAGGTGGTGTTGGAGTCGGGGCAGTCGAACGTCACGAGGTTGGGATGTGCGGCCGTCCGTTTGAAGAAGGTGTACATCCCGCGGCGGTAAATGTCGTCTTTCGGCTCGACCTCATGGGGCCGATCTGGCCGGGAGTTCCAGTCGCTTTGACCCCATTTGAAATTGTTAGCGTAACTCAGTTCCTCAATGCCGGGAGGAAGTGGTGGAAAAACGCTCGGACCACCAATGCGCTCTTCCAGCAGGCCCGAGGCCGAGAGGTACAAGTCGCGCACAATTTCTGCTTCCACGCGGAAGCGGTTTTGCCGGGCGTATAGCTGGTTGAGCGGATCGCGGACGTCGAGTTCCGGACGATGAGTTGACGACTGTTTGTACGTATTCGACGTCACAATGAGGCGAATGAGTCCTTTGCGGCTCCAGCCAATGTCCTGATAGGACCGAGCCAGCCAGTCAAGCAGTTCGGGATGCGTCGGCGCTTCACCACGGACTCCGAAGTCGTTCAGCGTGGGAACAATTCCCTGCCCGAACAAATGCGACCAGGTTTCGTTTACGGCCACGCGCGCGGTCAGTGGGTTCTCTTTGGAGACGAGCCACCTCGCCAAATCCGTGCGGTTCGTCAGCGTTCCTTCCGGCTGGAACAGTACATGGAGCGTTTTGGGCTCGACGGGGTCGAGAGGATCAAGAAACTCACCACGTTTGAGGACTCGCGTTGTACGGCGGTCGTTCTTGCGTTCCTGCAAGACTGCAATCGGCATGACAGGATTAAACGGAGCCTGTTTCTTGTGAGCCTCGACTGCTGCATTCGCCTTCTTGACCGCCGGGCCCAGGTTGGCGAAGAGGTCGAACAGTTGGGCAGCTTGCTCCTTCGTGCGTTTCTCTTTCTCAACAGAGAGCAACTTCTGCATTTCTTCCGACAGGTTGAGCGACTCTGCATCGACGCCGCTGGTCATGGTCACTTTGAAGCGACCAATGGCGTGAGGGGAAAGATTTTCACGTCGGTACTGCTGGACGAGTCTTACGGTGAGTGATTCACCCTCCTCCAGTTTTAGCGGTTTACCGAGTGTGAGCTTCGCCCAGTGCGGTTTGCCCATTTCCGGCGAAATCGCCCAGCCCTTGGTGTTTTCGTCACCGTCAATGATTTGTGCTGGCTCGAAACCACCCTGAGCGAAATCAGCGGTGGCTCTGGAAAACGGAACGAAATCCAAAGATCCGTTGGTCCGCAGCACCGCCAGAGTGATTTCACTGAGGACAAAGTTGCCGTTGTCGGCCCGACCGGGGCCTTTGGCGGGGAGAGAATCATCAGGCAGAACGTCAAACCGGAGACCGGTCAGTTCGACGTCGGATGACGTGGGAGTGAACGTCAACTGGTAAACGTCGGCCTCGCCTCGGGTGCCACTGACGAGCCAGGACCCATCGGCTTCCTGTTGCGTCAGCGTGGCTCCCGCTTCGCTTTTTACTTCTGCAAACGTGGCGGGTACATCCTGCGGCGGCGAGACCTTCAGTTTTTCGAGTCGGGCAAGCTGCTCAGCTTCCCAGGAGTCATAGCCGGGACGCACAAGTTCCTTCGCAGATTTCAATTCGCCATTCAGCTCGGCGAGTCGCTGATCATGCACCAGCTTTTCAGCCTGATACTTTGCCTCTGCCTCGGCAGAACTTGGCAGCGAGAGGTTCTGCTCGTCCGCGTTGTTGAAGAACGCGAAAAGCTGATAGTACTCGCGTTGTGAAATGTCGTCGTACTTGTGAGAGTGACAGCGGGCACAGCCGACAGTTAATCCGAGCCACACCGTTCCCAATGTTTCGACGCGGTCAAAAATTGCTTCGACGCGGAACTCTTCCTGGTCGGTTCCACCTTCGGTGTTCGTCAGCGTCTGCCGGTTAAACGCCGTGGCCTGAAGTTGCGATTGGGTTGGCTCTGGAAGCAAATCACCCGCGAGCTGTTCAATGGTGAACTGGTCAAACGGCATGTCGTCGTTGACAGCCTGAATCACCCAGTCCCGGTACTTCCAGGCATGCGGTCGGGGACGGTCTTTTTCGTAACCATCGGAGTCGGCGTAGCGGGCCTTGTCGAGCCAGTGGCGGCCCCAACGTTCTCCAAAATGTGGTGACTGCAAGAGCTCGTCGACTAAATGTTCGTACGCATGGGGCGATTTGTCGTCGACAAATTTCTGGACGGCTTCGTGAGTGGGAGGCAAGCCGAGCAGGTCATAATACAGTCGGCGAATAAGCGTGACTCGATTGGCTTCTGGTGACGGAGCAACGCCTTCCTGTTCGAGCTTTGCCAGGACAAATGCATCGATAGGATTGGCCACCCAGGCACTGTCATTGACAGAAGGTGGTGCCTCCGTCGACAGTGGCTGATACGCCCAGTGACGAGCTTTCTGCGTGGCGGTGTCTGCCTCGGCGGGCCATTCGGCTCCTGCTTCGATCCACTTCCGCAGCGAGGCAATTTCTTCGGCGGTGAGATTACCACCATCGGGCGGCATGACGCGGTCAGGATCACCGCCCGACACAAGTTTGATGAGCAGACTCTCGTCCGGCGCGCCGGGAATAATGACTTCACCCGTGTCGCCACCAGCGAGTGCATGGTCGCGAGCATCGAGTCGCAACCCGGCTTCGTGCGTTTCGCTGCCGTGACATTCGTAGCAGCGTTCGCGGAAAATCGGTTGAATGTCTTTGGTGAAATCAACGCCGTCAGCAGCCGCTGGTATCACGAACAGTGTCAGAATTGAAAGGCAACTGGCGATTGGAACGCTGGGCTTCATGTCCACTCACTGTTGAAATCTGCCAACGTCGGCGGGGGTGTCGGTGGTGGCGGGGCTTAGAATCCCGCATCACCGCCGCGATATGGGGGATGGCATTCGGCGCACGAATTCTGCACCTTGTTGAGTCCCGCCTGAAACGAATCAAAACTTCCGGACTTGGCAGCTTGAATTGACTCGTCAATGCCTCCCACAAAGTCATTCACAAACCCCTGATACTTTGCCTCTTCGGCGTTCGCATAGCTCGAGTCGCCCATCATGCGACCCACGACCAGGAGTGCGCGCAGTTGCCTTTCCAGAGTTTCTGGGTCTTCCTTCATGCGAGATTCCGTGTTGACATTGGCTTTAATGGCAGTGAAATTTGGCTCAATCCATTTCATGAGTTCGTCCAGATACGCCACGTCACCAAAGGCGGCATTGGCTTCGGCCTCAAGATCATCGGGTGGGGGACCACCATCAAGGACTGTGCAGAGTTGCTCAAAGGGAAGTTGGGTGGCCGTAAAGGCAGTGCGTCCGGTTCCATCGGCGTTGGAGTAGATTTGATACGCCAGGTCCCGCACGAATTTGGCATTCTCTTTCCAACTGATGTCGCCAGCGTGTCGTTCGGCAACTGCGGCCAAGCCTGCGAGATACGCTCCGTCGTTTGAAATAGCCTTCGTATCCTGATTGTACGTGCTCAATGATTGAAGTTTTGTCGTCAGTCTGGTGCGCACAACCTTGACTTCGGTATTCAGGATTTCTGCGGTAATCAGCTTGTCCCATTCCACCTTATCTCCACCGCCGGCCTCAGGCTTGGGATCGCCTCCTGCCGGGGTCGGCATGGTGCCCTGATTCAATTGAGTGCCAGGGCTGGCATTGTTGTTTGTGAGGCTCGTCGGTGTGGTCCCTGGCAGCACGGTAGAGTCTGACGCAATTTCCCAAGGTCGATCGTAGAAAACGTCGTATGGAACGGTGCCAATCCACTTCGTTTCTTTTCGATTCGGGTCGACTGCATTCACGCTGTTTCCTTGCGTGACGCTGTTGCCGTTCGATTGCTGTCCTGAGCCCGTTCCACCGGAATTATTCTGGTCTGACGACGACGTTGCGTTGCCCGAGGGGTCCGAGTTACTGGATTCACCGCCGCCACCTCCACCGCATCCGGCAAGTGGGATGAGCGCAATGGCCATCACGAAATAGTGGACCAGACCACGAGTCGATTTCAAAAGCTGCATGTATGGACTCTCAGTATGTTCACCGCCGTCCCGCTTGTGCGAGGACGGGGTTTGTTCACAGAAACACATGTCGATGCATTGTACTCGTTTTGGCGGTAATTGCCAAAACGTAAAGCCTGCGCAGCCCGACAATTACCAAAGACGGGCATACCCCGGGGCTGGCAATTGTTGAGTCACCATGCTGGCAGCAGGACAGATCGTTGGTGCTTTGTGGCCGTACTGTTGTCCGTGGACACAACGTTACGACGCATTCGCTCGTTTTGTGCTTGATAACCCACTATCATCGCCGTTTATTGGCATCGGAATGTTTCGATTTGATTTCCCGCAGGTTCCGGCGAGGTGCAGCATGAGACAAGGATATTGGCTAGTTCCCGTTTTGATGTGGGCCAGCGTGGCCGTAGGAGGCGAAGTGTCCATCGTACAACGAGATGCGTCGCTTCGCATTACCATTGGCGGGGACATCTTCACGGTATTCCGGTACGGTGACGACTTGCCGAAGCCTTATTTCCTGCCTGTCACTGCCGAGAATGGTTGGGACCTGCTTTCCAAGGCGGAGTTTGGTGACGAGACGGTCGCCGGCCGGGCCGCCTTCGTGTGTGAAGAATCGCTGACAGTGAAGCAAAACGGCGAGACACAACAGTTGCCGTTTGGAACGCTGGTGCAGGTCAGCAAAGTCGATGACAACCGAGTGGAAATACTCGAGTCCGATTCCGCCGTGCCGCGCAGTGCTCTTGCACCACTTGCCGGAACGGTGACACGCCTCGTGAACCTCAATCCACCACAAATCAAAGATCGGAACAGCCCGCTTTACTACGACCATCCCCACCATAAGGGGATTTGGTTGTCCGTCGATGAAGTGAATGGCATTAAGTTCTGGAATGAAGATGGTCGCATCAAAACGCATTCCGTCAAAGTGCTGAGTACAGGCAAGAAGCAGGCTTCGTTCGAACTGGTGGCACACTGGATGGGCGTTGACGACAAACCATTGCTGCGTCAGACCACCATTTACACCATTTATGACGATTTCTTCCTCGGCTGCGACACCACCTTCTCGGCAATCGATCAGCCCGTTTCTTTTGGCGACACAAAGGAAGGCATGTTTGCCATTCGGTTGCCGAACAGTATGCGGGAAATGATTTCTCAAGGTCCTGTGCGAAACGCGGAAGGGAAGAGTGGCTCAGAACCGTGCTGGGGCCTGGAATCGCCCTGGGTCGATTACTGCGGCAAAGTCGATGACAACACGCTGGGCGTCACCTTGATGGACCATCCCGCGAATCCCCGTCGTTCGCGGTACCACGTGCGAAACTATGGATTGTTCGCCATTAACCCTTTCGGCACCAAATCGTATTCCCGTGGAGAACTTCCAGAACAGCCCCTCACCCTGGAACCGAATGCTGAAGGCGCTCGTTTTCGGTACGGACTCTACGTGCATGCTGAGAACATTCCGGACGAAGCGATTTCCAAGCGATACGCCACGTTCGTGAACGATCTCAATTAATCCTGTTCAATTTATCTCGCCTCGCGGGTGTCTGTTCTGACACTCGCGAACTGCGTGGCTTCGTCACTTCCTTCGTCCCCTTGGCCCGAGTCGGATCATCCGCATGTACTGGGAACAGACAATCCAGCATGCCACACAGACCGATCTCGGGCTGCGCCGTAAGAACAACGAAGACTCTTCGATTGTGCATATCTGTACGGACTACGACGAATGGGTGCGGCGCGGACATTTGTTTGTCGTTGCTGACGGAATGGGCGGACACGCTGTCGGTGAGTTGGCCAGTCGTCTGGCCATTGAAACCGTTCCGCACGCGTTTCTGAAATCACAGTCAGGTGATGCACGAACGGCGTTGAAGTCAGCGGTCGAACTGGCGAATGAAATCATTAACCAGCGTGGCACACAAAACCTCGACTTTCTGCACATGGGGACGACGTGCAGCACCCTCACGCTGACGCCACGTGGAGCGCTCATTGCTCATGTTGGTGACAGCCGCGTGTACCGTGTCCGTCGCGATCGCATCGACCAGCTTACATTCGACCATAGCCTCGAATGGGAAATTGAACACTTGCACGGAGCCGATGCAGGCGGCATCGATTTGAGCCAGCATCGCAACGTCATTACCCGGTCTCTCGGTCCGGAAGAATCCGTTCGAGTGGATGTCGAAGGTCCCTACCCAATTCTGCCGGGAGATACCTTCGTTCTCTGTTCCGATGGACTGTCGAATCCGGTCTCCGATCCGGAAATTGCAGCGGTTGTCCGGGAGTTGTCGCCGCGACAATCGGCTCAGTTGCTCGTAAACCTGGCGAACATTCGGGGCGGTCCAGACAATTCGACGGTCATTGTCGTGCGCGTCGGGGACCTGCCGAAAAACGTGGCCCCGCCTCCACCGGTGGAAATCCCTTCCGCAGATGACGAGTCCGAACTTGGCTGGGGGTGGCTCGGTGCATTCTGGGGAGTCTCTATGGCGATTGTCCTGGGGCTTTCCATTGTCATGTTCGGCCATCCCATGGAAGGTGGTGTGGTCACAGGCGCTGGTGCTATTGGCCTGATTGTGATGCTCATTGCTGTAGTGCGTCGGAAGCGCCCGGAAACTCAGCGGACGGCAAGCGATGATGACTCCCAAACCATGCTTTGCCGACCGCATCGAACTGGCACAGCGAAAGACTCAAAAGCTTTCCTCGATGACTTACTCGCCATGCGGGCCGAGCTCGAGCGATCGGCCCATGAAGATGGTTGGAACGTCGACTGGAAACAGCACGACACCGACCGCGACGCCGCCCTGGAGGCGAAGTCATCAAAACGTTACGGTCGGGGAATTCGCGATTGTGCCCGAGCCATTGACGCGCTCATGTCGAAACTCCCCCGCGGCAACAGCAACGGAACCAAATAGTCGGACGGAACCATTCGGTTTGGCCTAGTATTGTCGGGCTCACAGCAACGATTGACATTGAAGTTTAGGTAACAGAAAGACCACGTCGTCATGAGTACAGGATTCGGAATTGTCGGCTGCGGCATGATTGCTCACTTCCACGCCAAGGCCATTCAGGCCATTCCCGGCGCGAAGGTTGTCGGCTGCTTCAATCAGAATTTCGCCAAGGCGGAATCGTTTGCCAGCGAGTATGGCTGTACCCCTTACGACTCACTCGACGCGATGTTGGCGAATCCTGATATTTCGGTTGTCACCATCTGCACGCCGAGCGGTGCCCACCTTGATCCTGCGGTTGCTGCAGCGAAAGCTGGGAAGCACGTGCTCGTCGAGAAGCCGCTTGAAATTACTCTCGAACGGTGCGACGCCATCATCGCGGCATGCAAGGAGGCGGGGACGCAGCTCGGAACCATTTTTCCTTCACGGTTCAGTGAAGCAAATCAAGTGCTGAAGCAGGCCATTGTCGAGGGTCGATTCGGCAGAATGACCCTCGCCGACACCTACGTCAAATGGTGGCGCTCGCAGGAGTATTATGATGGCGGCGGCTGGCGCGGTACCTGGGCGCTTGATGGTGGCGGAGCCTACATGAACCAGGCGATTCACAATGTCGATTTGCTGTACTGGCTGGTCGGTGACGTCACTGACGTCTGCGGGTTGACGGCGACATTGGCCCACGAACGGATTGAAGTGGAAGATGTTGGTACCGCAATCGTCCGGTTTGCCAATGGTGCACTTGGCACGCTCGAAGCGTCGACCAGCGTTTATCCCGGCCTGCTGAAGAAGACGGAAATTCACGGGACGACCGGATGCGCCATCATTGAGCAGGACAGCATTCTGCACTGGGAGTTCGCTGAACCACGACCAGAAGATGAAGAAATTCGAACGAAATTCGGCAAGGAGAATGCCGTCTCAGGTGGCGCGGCCGATCCTAAGGCAATTTCCTTTGTGGGACATCAAAAGCAGTTTGAAGATTTCATCCAGGCCATCCAGGAAGGTCGCCCACCTGTCGTCGACGGCAGCGAAGGTCGCAAGAGTGTCGAAATCATCCTGGCGATTTACGAGAGTTCGAACACCGGCAAACGCATTTCGCTTCCCATGTAAATGGGTGGCGGCGTGCGCCCCGCAAAGTGGAAGCACTCGGACGTCGGCATCACCGCAGATTCTTTAGGTCTTCGCGTGAGACCTGCCCATTGTGTAGTGCCGAGGCGATCAGCACGCCATTGGCACCGGCCTGCCGAGCGGCCGCAATGTCCTCTACCGTTCGCACGCCGCCGCCGGTAATGAGCGTGGCCGTGGGATACTCGTTCCGCAGTTCGCGGCACAACGGGAGTGTGGGAATTCCGGCAGCGACGCCGACTCCCGCCAAGTCGAGCAGAATGAATTTGCGGACGCCGCAATCCCAGGCTCGCTGAAACAGTTCCTGCGCCGTTGCCCGTATCCCCAGAGTGCCGAGTGGTAGTCCCGACTTCAAATCGAGACTAAATACGACTTCCTGATCGGGACACCTACTCACAAGTTGCCGCAAGTCGTCCCACGACGTCAGTGTTTCCAGGCCACTGACGAATTGGACGTTCGAATTTATCCACCGGTTCGCTGAGTCGACATTGCTGATACCTGCATCCAGCATTACGTTGAAGCCCGCACTTGTCAGATCATTTACGGTCTCTCGGTGCGATCCCGTTCCGAGAATGGCGTCGAGGTCGGCGACGTAGAATTGGTGAAGCCCAAGTTCATCATGAATTGCCTGGGCGACCTTAAGTGCATCTGTGCTTTGTGTGAGCACACTTTCAACGGGCCGATACTTCCCACGTTCTCCGGCGACTCCTCGGACGACGTGGCCGTTCATCAGGTCAAGGACCGGAATAACTTGAAAGGTTGAGGCAGTCTCCGATGAAGTATCCATAAAACCGTGAATCACAGACACGAATGTCTGTGCCACCAGAAACGAGATGTTGACCTATTCATTTGCAAGTCGGCGTTAGGCCGCGCGGCGGAATGGGATGACGTCTTCCGGCTGTGACGGGAACGGCTGCATGAGCGGTTCGGCAAGAGTTGGCAGCGGCTTACCACCCGACCAGGGACTCAGGTACCGGGAATAGATTTGCAGCAGTTCCCAAGGGGCTTTGAGGAAGTCTGTCGCCTTCAACTTGGACCCTGGGATTTCGAACCACTCATCGAGTGGCTGTTCGAAAATGACATCGGCCAGTGGAGACTGTTGTGAGGACTGCCGCTGTTGCTTGAGTCGCGACAGGAGTTCGACGTCGAAAATCCAGCGGGCCAGGAACGGCTCGCTGAGCGCCAGCTTCAAGTCATGGGAACCACGAAACAGCTTGGCACCACACTGCGTGTCCATAATGGAAATGCCGAGGAACTGTGACGCGACCGTCGCGAACAGGCGTCCCAGTAGCTTGCGACGACCGTTCCGGTTGATACGACGACCGAGCAGGCAGGCCCGTGAGCCAATGACCGCTTCCACTTCCATCCGACGCCGCAAGACGTCCACGAACAGTGGCAACGCATCGAGTGGTGTAGCCAAGTCGGCGTCGAGGAAGCCGACACATTCCGTTTCTGTCGAGAGGGCAGCCAGCATTCCCTGTCGTACCGCCTCGGCTTTGCCGCCATTCTTGGGCAAGTCGCAAACGTCGATCTGGCCGGGGGCCTCTGCGGCCATCGACTTGAGCACGTCGAGTGTGGTGTCGGTGCTGCCGTCGTTCACAAACAACAGCCGAATGTTGGTGTGCGACTCTGCGAATTCCAGAAACGCATTTCGCTGAATACGCTGGGCTTCGTTGTAACAGGGAACGACAACAATTGTGGATAGCATGGTTGCAGCTCACAAATCAGGCGGCACGCGCCACGGAAGTCGGTTCGGGATTGTTGATAATGAGCGGCTCGTTGGTGTCGTCGAGTTGACCGCTCGCGTACGCTTCGGCTTTGGCATAAATGGACTCCATCGCCTGCTGCAACTGTTCCCAATAGGGACCGAGTTGATCGCGTGAGAGTCCCGGGGGAACGTAAATCGGTTCGGGCGCCAGCAGCCAGACTGTCGTGAAGGGAAGTGGGATGATGAGGTCCGTCCACTTCCCTTTTGGTTTCCAGGCACGTTTGGCGGCGAACGCAACGGGGACAATTCCCCGACCGGTTACTGAGGCCAGAAACAGAATTCCATCTTTCACCTGATGTCGCGGCCCACGCGGACCGTCGGTCGCAATGCAAATATGCAGGTCTTTGGCGGCTTCCATCATTTGCCTGATGGCAGCCGCTCCGCCACCTCCACTCGATCCGCGAATGGGAGTCATACCGAGCATTTCGACGGCGTCGGCGACATAGCTTCCATCAGCATGACGGCTCACCAAAGTGGCCGTGTCTTTCACACGCCCGCCGAAAATTGTGCCCGCAATGGCGTCGTGCCACATGCACATGAGGTAGCGTTCGTCGCCCCAGTCACCGTACGGAACCGGTCCCTGAGAACCGCACCGAATGCGAATTCGCAGCGTCGCGAACAGCAGCCGGAAAACTCCGGCCATAATCCACGCACAAAAGCGGATGAGATAGCGGTTACGTAACTTCACTTTTTCGTCTAATCCTTCAGACCAGCGGCATCCTGCCAGAAAGGTTTGTCACAGAACCTAACGTCTTTTCCAAATTGGTCCTAGGCCAATTTATGCACCGTGCGGAGCCTCATCCAAAACGAGTCCTTCGTCAACTTCCAGACCTACGTCCGAGGGGCGCAAAGCATCAGAGATTTTCGAGCTCCACCACAAGTCTCGCGGGATGAGTGACCCGAGAATTGCCAGGCAAAGCTGCGAAGTGGCAAAAATTGCGAGCCATTTGAGGCGACCTTCGGTGAATCCGTAGCTGTGCAGACCGACACCCAGCTCATTGACCCCGAACCAGGACCAGCTCACCACGATATTCCCCAGAACGGAAAGCACTGCTAAGCCGCGGGCTTTAATCATGTTCCCCCAGCGGGCGTGCAGAATGACGGCGTTCCACAGGACAATAATAAGCGCCCCGTTTTCCTTCGGGTCCCAACCCCAGAAGCGGCCCCAGGAATCGTCCGCCCAGAGGCCGCCGAGAACGGTGCCGAAGAAGCTGAAAAACGTTGCAAAGCACAGCGTTCCGTACGTGATTTTGCCAATGTAGTCGAGGTCCGACTTGCCAATGGGAGTCAGAATTCCCCGCAGCAGGTAAATGAGCCCGAAGGCACCTGCCAGGAATGTCGCCGCATATCCCAATGTGATGCAGACCACGTGAGTCGCCAGCCAGAACTGCGTATCGAGAACGGCTTCCATGACCGCAATTGTGTCACCGTCAGTCGCGAGCCCGTCGGCAATTCGCAATGCGGCGAAACCTGTAGCTGCGGCCACGACGTTACCGAATCCCTTCCAGGTAAATGGCTCCAGGATGAGCCCGCCCAAGACGGTGGCCCATCCAATGAACACTGCGGAGGAGTACAAATTCGTGACCGGAGGACGTCCGGAAATGTACATCCGCATGTAAATGGCGTAGGTGTACACGAAGATCAAGCCGAGCGAGAACACAAACGAGAACCGCTGGTTGAAATTAGGTGCGTACAACCAACCGACAAAGGCCACGACCAGGCTAATGACGTAGAAAATGGCCAGGTTGGAGAACAGCTCCATGCGGTTGTACCGGGCTTCCGCTTCCACTTTACTCAGCGGCAGGTCCTGGTCGACCTTGGTAACGTTCGCTGGATCGCGATGAGTTGCCAGCAACTCATGGTAGGCCGCCAATCGCTTATTGAATTTCGCGGCATCATTGTCGCGGGCGGCTTCAAGCATTCCGCAGAATTCGGTAATTGCCGGGGCAGACTTGTCTTTGAATTCGTTCAGGTACTGATATTGAACCCAGGCCGTCGCCAGCGTGTCCCAATCTTTGGCCAGCGTTGTTAACGGAGCATCCTTTTTGCTGCGGTCGAGGTGCACGGGAACGACCAGCGGTTTTGGCCCCGTTTGGTTGCGGGTCATGAAGTCATTGAGTCCCTCGCGGCCAAAAGCTGCGAGACGGTCGACCATTGCGGCCCGTTCCGTAGCGGAACCAGCTCCGAAGTCGGGAGTGTCTGGAAGTTGCATGGGCCGCGAAATTGCCTGTTCCAGAAACGCGTACAACACCACGCGATTCGCAAATTCGATGACCTTCTTCTGACGCAGGTTGCGGGATTTGGGATCGATTTTCCCGGCGGCAGCGGCTTCGCGTGCCAGGGCTTCGAAATTTCGCTGAACTTCTTCCATTGAGTACGTCAATCCGCTGCGATGCGGGTCCAAATCGAGAGATGTAATGACGTCGGTATTCTCAAGTCGCAGGACGGGAATACGGCGAGCAGCATCGGCGTCGGACATCAATACAAGCAGCCATTCGGTAGCGGTCTGCCGTGGATGTGACTTCGTAGGAGTGACAATTGTGGCCAACTGCCGTGCATCTTTTTCACCAGCGAGATCAAACGACTGTTGCTTGAATTTGCCCTCGGCCAACTCAGATTCTGCGAGTTCCCCAGCCGCGCGCATATTCTTGCGCCAGGCATAACTGTCAATCGAGCTGTTCCCCAGCATCTTCTGCCAGCCATTTACTCGAGCTTCGGTAAAGGATTCATAGTCCGGAACCAGGAAGACCTCGTTACGAATTTCGAGCGTTAGTGGTCCACCACCTTCAACCGGGACCGAAATTCGAGCGAAGACATTTTCTTCGACTTCCTCAGTCGCAGCGGCAGCTTGCTTTTCCCAGCCGCCCGGCAGCTCGAATTTTGGTGTTCCCTCGGCGAAGTCGAGAGACGCCAGAAACGCCTGATAGCTCTTTTGTTGACCTTCGAGTTGATCGGCACTGCCGTACAACTGGAAAACCCACGCCGTGGATGGTGGACGGGCAGTTTCGCGGTCGGACAGGCGGAGCAGGGCATTACGGGCAAAGGTATCCATCGGCATGGCCCGCCCCTTGTACCACATGGGCAATTGGCCAAACGCCGTAACATTCATTTCCTCAGGCTTTGGCTCCGGAATGAATCCTTTCGAACTCATGTATCCGAGTGCGATGAAGAACACAATCAGACCAACGGCCATACCCGCCATGCCTCCGGTTCCGCCGTAGAATTCGGGATCGGTGAGCATTTCACTCAGTCCGCCCCCTTGAATTCGTTCGGCCCGTGCAATGACCGTTGATTCACGGTTTGCACGATCCAGGAACCGCAGCAATGTAACGCCGAAGTGAGCAATCATGCCGACGACCACCATCATGCAGGCGACATAGGGGGCCATCCAGCCACGGTTCTTCACGACCTGCAATACGGTCGCTTCTTTGCTGCCGCCACCCATGGCGCCTGCGGGAATGTAACTGCTTTGGTAGAACGTTTGCCCCGCGTAACGCATGGGGTTGTTCATCCAAATCCGCTGGTCGAAGTCGCCACCTTTCGCTTCCACTTCAATGAAAGACGAGTAGTCGCGAGGATTCGACGTTCCTTTGTAGTCGTTCTTCTGAACGTCGTTAAGTGTTACCCAGAAGTCGTGGTAAATCCGTTTGAATCTAAGCGCGACCTGATACGTTTTGTCCCCAATTTTGACGGGCTGGGATTCTTCGTAGTGCGGGGTGACGAGCAGCGTTTGAATGGAATCACCACTCTTAGGGTCGAGGAATTCAACATAGGCTGCGGGTACGTCAACCTGGCCTCCGGTATCTGTACCGGCGACCTGCGCGACGGGCACAATCGAGAAGTTTTCGCCAATGCCAGCAGTGGCAGGATTCTCCGGCGCCTTGTCATCGGTCGTGAGTGACTTCTTGTTCCGCACGTCGGAGTTTTGCACGTAGGTAAGCACCCGCACCTTGCACGGGAGCAGGTCATCGGAGATTTCAGTCGCTTCGCCCGCGTGGAACCGTGATCCCGGAATGACCGTCATTTCATCCTGGTCTCGATCGGACTCGTCGACAATTGCGAGTTCAACCGCACGAATGTCGCTGGAGTAGTTTACTGATTGACCTTCCGCAATTTGCATGCGACTCTCGGTGTGAGCGACCCCCACAATGACTTCGTGAACCATGATGAGGGCAATGCCGGCGTGGATCAGCACGATACCGCCACGTTTCTTGAAGACCATCACGGCTCCGGCCAGCAGTACACATGACACGGTGAGAGCCAGTAGCAACTGCGTCAGAATACGCATGACGCCACTTTCCATGGGCCCGGATTTGAACATGGCAATACATGCCCCGCCCTGAACGACGGCCAACAGGCCAAACAAAAAGCGACGAAGCAACTGCTTGGAGTCGGTAAACGCCGCCGCAAACGCTGAAGCGGTACCGAGCAAAAACAGCATGAGGGCAAGAGAAAACCAGACCAGTTGATGCGTTCCCGCCGACGCTGACGTCTGAGGCCCACCAATGTCGAACTGGATAATCAGCCAAGTTGCCACGGCTCCAATTCCGAATACTGCAAATCCGGCAGCAAGTTGTTCGCCCTTTGACTGCACCTTGAAGCGTACAAGGTGTGCGGCAAAGAGATTTAACATGAGCCCCACACCAATCATCCAGCCCTTCGGAAATGGAAGCAGGAAGTTACTGTCAGCGATGGCCGGGCGATCTGGGAAGAAGGCAGGCGGGAAGAAGATCGAGGGCTTAATCCAGACAAGGTAGTCACCATTCGTCGTACGGAAGTACTCGTTGATGACTTCCCAAATGTCTTTGTCGACTTGCGCTAACGTGCCGACGAAGACAATGAACACGCTCATCAACAGCAGCACGACTGTGAGTTTCAGCGATGCGAGTGGCGCGAGCAGAAACTGAATGGTTTCCCACACTGGATTGGTTGGTTCCCAATCACGTCGTCTTCGTTCATCGAGAGGATGAGAATCCATGACTATTATTCCTTTCCGGGACTTTGACTCCCGGCGATATCTGCAAATCTGAGATGCAACTCAGACTATTTCAGCTTGATGGACCGCAGGAATTCCTGGAAGTGTTCGCCCTCGGCCTCAATAGTGACGACAGGCCCCTGTGCTTTGAAGAACCACTGTGCATCACCGTCGGGAACAGCGGCGACAAGAATTCCCTGTTCTTCTCCGACAATTTCTGCGAAGTAGGATTCGACGCCACTCACTTCCAGCGGCTTCATGACGGTTGAAAGCTCGTCCTCGGTGATTTCTTTCAACATTACCTGTCCACGCCAGCGGTTGATGTTCGGAAGTAAATCTCCTCCACCCGGAAAACGTGTGACACTAATGTCGAGAGGCCCCGCTTCTCCGGGACAACTAAAGGAGGCTACGCGAATGGGCGAGCCACTGGCGACTTCCCAACCTTCCGGAAGTTCATAGTCGAATGGGGTGGAGCTCTCTGGGGCCGATGCCATTGCGGAGGCGTCATTGTCAATCGGCAGGAAGACGGCGGCCATCATCATGGATTCTTTGCCTTCGGCCATCCCCACAAGTCGAACGACTTCCAAGTGATGGTGACCGGAGTCGAGAGAGACGAGTTCCTGCGTCGCCTCTCCAATTTCTCGCCAACTGGAGGCATCCCAGGTTTGGAGGCCGAGCTGTCCCCGCCAGCGGTTCAAGTTGGCGAGAGTAAACGATTCTCGTTGCGTGGCATCAAACGGAAGTGTTGAGACAGAGACTTCAAGAGGCGGCTCTGCGCGGTCATAAACGAGCGTGGCAAAGCGAAAGTTGTCGCCGGGCAATTGACGCCATCCCGAGGGAAGATCGATCAGCGGATCGGCGCCGCTGAAATCCATGCTGCCCAGCAAACGTACGAATGGTTCAATGTTGCTGGCCACCTGTTCCACAGGCCCCAACGCTTTGACGAACCATGCCTGTTCCGCCCCCTCACCCGAAGTTGGTCGAGGAATGGACATGGTGGCAGCGCTGGCTTTGTTGTCGCGCGGCTTGGCCACCTTGTACTGTGCAATGGGTTCCTCGCCACCACATCCGCAAAGAAGTAGTGTCAGGCCAGCACTGAGTGCAAGACAGAGACGTGTCATCGGTTGATACATACGAGGCAATCGAGGTGAGAATTCGGGGCTGGATACCCGTCAGCCGCTGTTCCTGTGGCGGGACTCCCGAGACGAGAGCAAAAAACGGAATGAGCGGGAAGACTCTACTGAGATTGTAGTTGCACCAAACGAACAAAGTACACGAGTTAATGAGAAAGATTTGGAATTCATCAGGGAATTCCAGTTCCAATGTCGCGAAATTGTCGCTGCGGCTTCCCTAACCCAATCCCGTTACTCGGGAGCGACTTAGGGGTTCGCATTGACCTCCTAGAAGTGCACTGTTGCCTGATGTGTTTCGGCGCAAGAAACACAGTGACGGGCGTAAGGAATAACCTTCAGGCGCGTCTTCGGAATGACGGCTCGGCTGTTGGGCTTACCTTGCTCCAGGCAGCCTTCGCACAAGCCGTAGGTGCCGTCTTCAATCTTCTTGAGTGCGTCTTTGATTTCGCGAAGAACTTCCTGATCACCTTCCATCACTCGCAGGGCAAAATCCTGCTCGTAGGCTTCGGTCCCCAGTTCCGCCATGTGGGTTGGAGTTTTCGAGTCGGAGGCAGCCCCCAAAGCACTTGAGGAGAGTGCACTCACGTCGCCACGAACACGAGCTCGCAGGGTCAACAGCAGTTCCTTGAACTGTTCCAAGTCTTTTTCTTTCAGCATCGCTTACGTCCTAGTGGGCCAACCACAGATTCCAGACACTTAATCTTCATTCCGACTCTGAACCAAAAACAGTTCAGTGCGGAATTATTAAGCGAACTCCGATTGGAATCAAGGAGGTGGGAGTCATGACCAGCCAGGATGATGACTCGGCGAATGCACGGCCGGGACGACGAGTGTGCCACAAGTGTCGTTCAGTTCACACTTTGCGAAAATCGCATTGCGACACCCTGGCGTCGTTGGCCAAGATCGCCACGAGCTAACTTGGATTCAACGTAAATCCCCTGAATTTGGAGGTTTAAGTGTCGAGCAGCCTCAAGAATTTTGGCGAGTTCGACTGCGGGCGCTGATTTGGGGGCAGTATGGCTTAGCAGAGGGTAAGAATTCTTCAAATTCGCACTTCTGCTTGAGCTAAGAATTATGTTTGTAAGGTTCTCAATGCGCCGATTCGTTTCGTCAGCGGCCAACTCCTTTGAAAACTCAACGGCCAACAAAAGTGCAGGGGCCGAGTGGTCCAACAGGATGCCGTCGTGCGTGTTGAGTTGATAGGTGCGAATTTGATCATGCACTGTGCTGTCGATCTTGTCGACCGGAATGCAGCTTACGCCGGGCACGCAGAGAAAGAAGCGAAGTTCCTGGTCCGCAGGACATTCTGCACGCAGTTGAATTGCCATATCTGGCCGACCAGTGGAAGTTTTCAACTTGGTCGCGTCTTGAGGAGTCCAGAACATCAATGCCAGGCAAATGAACAGCACGACGCACAGCGTCCCGACTCTCGTAGCTGTCCGCAGCGGGCTATCGTCGGCCAGCCGTTTTACGGCCAGCTCAAACTTTTCCGCACTCGCGAATCGACCACGAGGATCATGCGACAGGGCTCGCCGGCAGATGTTCTGCAACGCTCCAGTGCCCGATATGTTTGACAGTCTGCCGATAGCCTCGTCGACCTCCCGCGCCCGCTCCTCAACCGACCGTGAATGTCTTCCATTGAGTGGCGGTTTACCACTCAGCAAGAAAAGGAGTACGGCACCCAGGCCGTACACATCGGTACGACGGTCACACCGTTCGACGTCACCGCTTAGCTGTTCGGGCGCCATGTACTCATACGTCCCTCCGACACCGCAATTTTCAATCGACGCCTTGGGGATTAACCAGGACATGCCCAAATCGATGAGCTTCACCCGTCCGTGTTGATCCAGCATGACGTTCTCGGGCTTCAAGTCGAGATGCAGGATATTGTGCTTGTGTACCGCTGCGACCGCTTGTGTAAGCTGCGACAGTATGGACAGCTTCTCGCTAAGCCTCAGTTCGGCTGATTTCACAGTCTGCACGAGCGTCTGGCCACAGATGAATTCCAGCACCAGAAACGGACGGCCCGCCGCAAACTCGACGTCGTAAACACGCGCCACGTTGGGATGATTGACCTGGGCCAGCAACTCCCCTTCACGGACAATTCGCTGCTGTGTGCGTTCGTCGATGGAGTTGCGTCCAACTTTAATAGCCACGTCGCGTTGCAGTCGCTTATCCCAGGCATGATATACATTGGCCTGGCCACCACGGCTCAAAGGGCGAATGAGTTCGTAACGCTCATGTTCAGCGAAAATGACGGCATCGGAATGCGAATCGAATCGCGAGACCCGGTCCAGTTCCCCCGATCCCAGGAAAGAACTAAGTCGCTGCAGATCATTTGGAAAGGGGCTCGATTCTAGCGCCGCACTTGTTACCAACTGGAGTGAGCGCAATTCACGTCTGCGGTCCTCGACCGTCTCGTGGCAGTTGGAACAACTCTGTAAATGTGTTGCCACCTCGGGCTGTATTGCTGAGTCGGAGAGTACTGGCCACAGAGCTTCCTCAGGCGGGCAACTGGCAATTGCGCTCAAAGTGTTTCTCCAAACCGTTCGCAGAATTCACGGACACGACCGAGTATTCGCGAGGAATTCACATAGACGGCATTGCTGGAAATACCCAATTCCAATGCCACTTCTTCAGCCGTCAAGCGCCGCAACACGTGGTACTCGAAACAGGCCCACGTCAGCTCGTTGGCCCCGTGTCGCACTGTTTCCAGTGCCGTTTGCAAAACGTGTTGCCTGTGTCGCGTTTCGAAATCGGTGTCACAAACGACGGGTTGTGAGTCTGAGTCGAGAGACGTTTCTCCGCGTTGCTTCAATCGCAGCCAGTCAATTACGCTGTTTCGGGCGACGGTTTGGAGAAGCGTTCGTAGCTTTCCGCGTGAAGGCTCAAATTTGGGCATGAGGCCGGGCAACTTGATCAAGATGTCCTGTACCAGGTCCTTGGCATCCTCAATCGCGACACCCCATCGCAGCACCTTTCGGTAGAGGAACGCATGGTAGGTCGCAACGAATTCACGCCATGACGTTTCATCCCAGCCAGTTTTGTTTGCAGCAGGTCCAAGTCGGAGAATGAGTGAACTTCGGGTTTCGAACATCAGTCAGAACTACGTGAGAAGAGTTAGGCCGCGCCCTCTCTCGACGACACCATCTATGGCCGTTTTGATCGACCAACCAGTACGTTGGGAAAGAAGGGGAGGCGCCCGTGCGCCCATAAAAGTCTTGCCCCAAGAGACGAACACTGCCGTAACAATGACTCAAGGTAACGCGTCGTTTCTCTGAACAAATCGACGGCAGCCTGTTTGCGTAAACTGCGGAAGCAATTCATCCGCAGTGGCACGATACGCGTGAACACGTGCCGCGACTATTCTGTATCAACTTCTTCGGGAAGATAGTTAGGCGGCTGTTCTGCAATTGTACAGAGCCAGAACTGGAGCACAAACAGCGGGGCTCCCCATGTGCCGGCCAAGATCAGCGATGTGTGATAGCCAGCACCACGATGAACGAGCGCGAACAGTAAGGTCGACACGAGCCCCCAAGCGACAAGCAGCACGGCCACCATTCGATTCCGCGAACTCAAGAAGGCAACTCCGGCTGCGACCTCGGCAATTCCAATGAACTGCACCACATGACGAACGGTTCCCTCCTCTAGATCGTTCCACGACATGTGGCGAGCGGCAAATTCGATGAGCCTTGTGAGTTCTTCTGGCGGAGTTTCTGCAGTGACCAGTTTTCCACCATGTACGAGGAATGTCGCTGCTGCGGCCAGTTGCAGCAGACTGGCGGCGGAACGCGTCAGGATGAGTGACGTCTTGATGTCTGGCGGCCAGAAATCGATGAGCATCAGGGACAGCGGCGCAATGAACAGGGGGGCTTGCTCGATGGGCCAAAGCATATCCAGCCATCCCGTTCCGTAGATGGGAACGCACGAGGCTGTCAGGGCATGCCAAATGAGAATGGGAATCAAGAGCAGCCAGGCGGGACGAAAGAGTGTGATCAGCCCCGCGAAAATCAGGAAGTAGGCTACGGAATCTTGCAGATAGGCAACCTGCGACGCCTGCATGGCGTACGCGTTTTCCAGCAGTTGCTGAACAGGAGATTCCTCGTGTTGATGAATTCGGGCCGCCGCGGTCCCCCAGCACTGGAGAGCCACAATGACTCTCAGCGTCCCCTGCAGGAGACGCGTTCCACGCGGTCTGGGTGTGTCGAACGGATTTGTCAAAACAGTACTCAATGATTCAGAGGAAGTCTTTGAGTCTTATCGACGCAGTCTCAGTTGGCTGCCATTGAAACAGGCGGCCGAAAGTGGAGCAGTTCAATCCGTTCCAACAGCGTTCGGTACCATCGCAACAGTCATTAAAACAAAAGGGACTTCCCACATGGGAAGTCCCTCGAACGTCCTACAATTCATATTGTTGCCCAAATGGGCAAACTCATGCGAATTGGAATCCTACTTGAAGTCAGCGGCTTTGACTTTGACAGCGTCTTCGGAGTTGTCACCGTCTTTAATGGTCACATCCCACTTCTTTTCGATGTAGCCAGCTTTTTCGTGCCACACGATGAAGCTGTGCTTACCAACTGGCAGATTCTCAATGCGGAACTTACCGTCAGCATCGGTCACTGCAGCGTAAGGGTGGTCCAAGACCACGCACCAGCCAGTCATGTAGGTGTGGATGTCGCAGCCAAGTTTCACAGGACGGCTTTCGCCGAGCTTCATGACAATGTCCTTACCCGTGGTGTCGAGCGGTGCCAGGATGAAGTTCTCGGCATTATTGCTGAACGGGTAGGTGTGTACGTTGTGACCTGCACCGTCAGAGTTCTTGCACTGAATGGTCTGTCCGGCGCGAGCGAAGCTGACGTGTGGGATGAACTGGCAACCCAGCTGATCGAGAACAGCCTTGCCTTCTGGAACTTCCGCCAGATCTGGGTGAATCTTTGATGGAGCCTTGCGGAGATAAACGACAATGTTTTGAATTCCCTTATTGTCAGGATTCACAACCAGAGACTCATCGGGCACACCATTCTTCGCACAAACTGCAGCATCCTTCACGCCAGCGGCACCCTTTGCGACGAGTGGCTCAAGGGTGGGGACCGCACCATCAAGGACAAATTGCCCTTCCAGAGTTCCCCACTGTGCCTGTGCTGTCACACTGAGCGAACCCAAGGCAATCGCCACTGCAGCAACCATTCGACAGCTAATTCTGAACATTGTTTCACTCTCCAAATGTTTCTAAATGTGTTCGCCAATTGTCAGGAAGACAACTCTGAAACGGCTTGAGGATTGATGAAATCGACGGCCACCGCGTGGAATTACAGTGGGCCACGACCTCGGTGTGTTTGTTCGATTATAGACATTTACGTTTCGTGTTTACAGGTGAGACTTTGGAAAAAGAATCAGTCTGCTCAAGTATGAGACTTCTCCGGTCGAGTCAGTTCTGCGCCGGATGAAATCCCTCGAATCAAACGAGTTGCGTCCATTGGCCAAGTCCTTGCTCAATGCGGGAAACCACTGAAGTTCGCTGCGGAAACGCCTGCCTTCCGACCTACGTGCAGCCACAACCTATGGTTACTTCAGATGGTCCCGCGTTACAGGAAATGCCATGCCAAAGCCGTCGCAATTATCAAACTCGAAACGACGAAATGTGTCGCCCGAGACTGTTGAACGATTGCGCCGCGACTTGGCGGGCATGGAACGACTGATGACCATGCAGCTCAAATTGCTCCGTGCCATCAGCGAGACACTCGCACCGTGGACGGACAAGCCGCACACCGTGCGAAATGGTCACAACTAGCTACACAACCGGAGTTACTTCCGTGCGACTTCCGTTCCCGTCTTCACCGTCGAAACCAATGTTGGACTCACGGTGCCGGGGAGGTCGCTGTGATGGCGGAGCGCTGTGCGACCCCGCGTCGGATTAAATCGGCTGCCTGCGACATGCACATCAACCGGAACAGCCCGGGACTCAGTCGTTCCTGGCGGCGTTGGATTTGTACCACCGGGGAAGATGCTTGGTGGGCTACCGCCAGGTGGAATTGTCGAGGCCGGTGGGATCGTGGAATTCGGTGGAAACGTCGAACCGGGGGGGATTGTGGACGCGGGAGGAATTGTTGATCCACCTGGTTCACCCGGAGCGGGTCGTGGGCCGAGCATATTTGATCCTGGAGGCGTCACGGAACTTGATGGACGCTCCGCTGGGGCAGTCCATCCGCCAGGACCGCTGGTTCCCGGATTCGTCGGAATTGTTGAACCGGAGTTTCCTGAACCTGTCGGATTGGAGTTACTGCTGCCAGTGAAGTCATCTGCAGGCGGAGTGCCATTGGGGGAATCTGCCGGGGTCGGCTCCGAACCATTTACCGAGGGCTGGTAGTTCGCTCCGCAGTCACCACTGGCACAATCGCCACCTGCACAACTGCCGCAGCCACCTAGACACGATCCGCACTCGCAGGGACTGCAACCACAGCCCACAGGTCCGTAGCTCGCACCCCACAGGCCACCACCGTAGTAGCCAGGGCCGTACCCAGCGGCGTAGCCATAACCAGTGTTTGTGAATCCGTCAGTGAAATTGGGAGCGTAGCCGTAGCTCGTTGAGTACGTGGCTGGCCCATAACCCGTTGAGTAGGCGGGACCATAACCGACCGAGTAAGCAGGGCCATACCCAGCGGTATGCATTCCCGGATACCCACCCCAAGCCGGTCCGTAACCGAAAATCGAGTTGTACACGAAGGGAATGAGCCCGGCATTGGCCTGCGGGGCACCCATAAACAGTGCCGCCACAATGGTGAGGCCGCCTGCAAATTGACTGATTCGCGTAGTCTTGGGTCGCGTATTCATGTTTTCTCCAACCGTTGCCTGCGTGCTCTCGCTGATCCAGAGTCTTTCTGGAAGGCAATCGCTTTGCCTCACTGGAGCGTCTTCGCAGCGCAAATCAATTTCACTTGTTTGCGGTCCTCTTTCAACCGAACATTGCGAAATCTTCCGGTTATTCCGCAAAGTCGCCACAGATTTCGGGGAGACCACGTCTCCTTTTTGCATCATGGAACCTCGGAGCGGGAGCCGAGAATTTGAAACCAACTGCGGGATGGGATGAAAACCCTTGTGGACAACACATATACTCTTGCGAGAGAGAATTGATGTCCCATGAGCTCCGACCCGATTTCCCCACCACTGGAACCACCAGCGCGCGAACCTTGCCCCACACCGCTGTCGTGGCAGGTCATCGTGCAGCAGGTCGATGAGCAGGCGCACCACCTGAATTTTCAGTGGGAAGGTGGTCAGGTTGACGGCATTGAGTTGGGAGCAGGGCCTCCGCTGGTCTTTCTTCCAAACGCGACGCACACCGCCCGCATGTTCGCGCTGACAGCGTGGCTGTTACGCGACGATTTTCGTTGCGTGCTGCTCGATCCCATCAAGAACACGTCGCATCAAAACATCGCGACAGAGGCTCAAAACCTGGGTGACGCCCTGCGAAACCACTTTGGTGGACCGTATTCCCTGTACGGATGCGGAACGGGAGCAAGCTTGGCGATTCAACTTGCTGCCAGATTCCCCGAGACAGTTCACCACCTTATTCTGCAGGGTGGAGGATTCGGTATTTCACTCGCTTGGACTGAGCGCCTCATGCTGCAAATTGGACGCTGGTTCCAGCGTCCGGTAAATACTCTTCCGCTTTGGCAGGCGACACAGTTCCGGAATCACCGCCCCTGGTTTCCGCCGTTCGATGAGACCCGTTTCGCCTTTGCTGTGCAGGAAATGGGAGCGACACGCTGCTGTGACGTCGCCAACCGCATGCTGGCCTGCAGTTCGGTTCCTGACACTTCAGTGACAAGCGCCATTACCTGCCCGACACTTATCTTGCAATGTGAGGGGCAGGGGAGATCCGTCAATGGTCGAGGCGAGGAATACGCTCATCGCATCGCCAATGCCAAACTGGAAGGCATGCACACTGCGGGCATGCTCCCGTTCCTGACGCATCCGCACCGGCTGGTCAAGTTGCTGCGGTCGTTCCTGACAACAGATAATTGAACGACAGCGACTTATTGCCCGCCGAAAATCGCGCCGAGTACGATTACAACCCCAATGATGGCGACGGTGTAAATCACAATTCCAGTGGTGTTGGACTTGCCCGTTTTTCCATTGTACTGAGTTCCGCATTCCTCACACTTGACGTGCGTCAACAGCGCTGGCCCCAACGCGCCACCCCACCAGGTCCAACCAACGCGTGTTGCATCTTCACAATCACAATTCGGGCATGGAGCGTATTCCGGCATTTGGTAGTCTCGTCAAGAATGAATTGGGAATGCCAATGAGATAGTGGCTGAATCGCTTCATCATGTGAAACGCAATGACGTTGTGTCAATTCCAATGCGCACGCTGCATCAATGGATTCATTTCCATCGTCTGAGCCCAGCACTCCAACGGCAATTTCAAGGCGATGCATACCGTGTGCAACGGTTGAGAATCGTCTCAGCAACGAGCGGGAGCTCCTGCCAATTTGACACGAGCAATGTGGCTGCCAATATGAAGCTATGTGTGCACAAGTAACTTGCTGTAAAGGGATTGCGCAACATGGCGTTGCCACGGAGGTCTCTGGCACGTCATCTGCAACGTCTTAGCTCTTACAGGGGCGAGACTGCCCACAGGAGGAGACTCGAAATGGCATTATTCCGTTGGGGAAGTGCGTTTGACGCGTTTCGCGATTTGGAGCGCGAAATGGACCGCTGGATTCGCCGACTTGATATGGCGGCGGGGTCGCGTTCCGGGAGAGTGTTCCCGGCGTTGAATCTTTACGAACTGGAAGACGAGTACCTCCTTGTCGGTGAACTTCCTGGTGTGGAAATCCAGGATCTCGACGTCAGTGTTGCCGGGGGGCAGTTACAGCTCAGTGGCGAACGTCGACTCAGTGATGATGTCAACGACGACAAATACCGCCGTCGTGAAAGATCGCGCGGTGCCTGGGAGCGTCACATTCAACTTCCGCCACGTGTCCAGGAAGACCAAATTCGAGCGGAACTGGTGCAAGGGATACTGAAGCTGCATTTGCCCAAAATGCCGAATGCCGAACCACGGAAAATCAGTATCCAGGATGCCAGTTCGTCACAACTTTCGCTGCCGGGAGGATCGGAATGAGTACGCCTCAAGAGCCTGTCGAAACAACTCCAGCAACTGGCGAAAACAAAACGCCAGTCGTTCGCTGGGTCCGCACACCTCCGATCGACATCTTCGAAACGGAACAGGGGCTCATGCTTCGGGCCGACCTGCCAGGCGTCACGACGGAGGGGTTGGAGCTTCAAATTCAAGACAATCGGCTGACACTTTTTGGCCGCCCTTCGGTGAGCATTCCAGAAGTAGAGTCTCTCGTTCACCAGGAATTCGAATCAGCAGACTTTCTGCGATCATTCATTCTGAGTGATGACGTCGACCACGAAGGAATTACCGCGAAACTCCAGCACGGAGTACTCGAAGTTCTGTTGCCACGTACTTCCCGCGCTCAGCCACGCAAAATCGAAGTTCAATCGGGCTGACGAGAGCAACTTGTGCGCGGGTGCTGTTACGCGAAATGATGGCGTCTGCGCCATGGCTACCCAATAAAAAAACGGGACCGACTCATGTGCCGGTCCCGTTCACGAGTAGCTTACATCAACATGGTTTACATGTTGATTTCATACCCCTTGCGGTTTTCGCGAGAGAGGAAGGCGTTGGCCTGAGCATCACCGACGATTTCGCGCTTGGCGGGATCCCATTCCAGAGCACGCCCCAATCGAATGGCAATGTTCGAGAGGTGGCAGATTTCCAGCATGCGGTTGTGAGACCAGACATCGGAAATTGGCTGCTTGCGTGATCGCATCCCCTCGATGAAGTTGGCAGTGTGATTTTCGCTGACCGGGCCGCCGTAGACCGCTTCAATCGCACCTTCGGGGAGCGGATTGGTGGCGAGGTCTTCGACTGGCTTGCCGGCGATTTTCCCACGGTTCACAAAGAACCTGCCTTTGGTTCCTTCAAAGAGAATGCCGTTATCCCCTTCGCTGGTGATAATCATCTCGACGCCGTTGGGCATGTCGGCACGAATGTTGAATTCATTCGCAATGTTGTACATGTCGTCGACGAGTGGGTAGCCGTCCTTGTACTCGACGCCGAGTTTGTAATTGAGCGGAGTCACTTTGCTTGGTCCGGTGTCGGTTGCACCGAGTGCCCAGCAGGCGATATCCACGTGGTGGGCTCCCCAGTCGGTGAGCTTGCCGCCCGAATACTCATGCCAGTTGCGGAATGAGTAGTGGCAGTTGCTGTAAAGCGGCACGCCGCCGCCGTAGCCGGTCCGCATTTCGGGAAGTGCCCGGTAGTCAACCTTTGGTGCCGGGCCGAGCCACGTTTCCCAATCGAGTTCTTTCGGTACGGGTGCAACAGGGATTTTCGGTGATGGTTCAAAACCACCAATACCACAGGTGACTTTCGTCACGGTTCCAATGCGACCATTCTTGACGAGTGCCACAGCCTGCAGGAAACGTTGATCGGACTCGCTACGCTGCATGGTTCCTACCTGGAACACGCGGCCCGTCTCTTTGACGACCTTTTCGATGAGTTTCCCTTCGTCGATGGTCAGCGTCAGCGGCTTTTCGCAGTACACATCTTTTCCGGCCAGCATGGCTTCGATGGCAATTTTCGTGTGCCAGTGGTCCGGCGTGGCAATCATGACAGCGTCGACGTCTTTACGGTCGAGCACTTTGCGGTAATCGCCGTAGGTGTCAGGGCGTTTCTTCTGACGCTCTTCCGTCTTCCGTGCGTTTTCTTCCAGCACGTTCGAGTCAACGTCAGCCAGGGCAGCGAAGTCGGCGAACTTGAATGACTTGCTGGTAATTGCCCAGCCCTGATTGCGAAGACCAATGGTAGCAAACACCGGCCGCTCATTCGGCGACTCGTAACCAAAGGCCCGTTCGCCATAAGGAAACACAAGGCCTACTGCACCGGCAGCAGCCATCCCTTTCAGGAAGTCACGACGTGAAGAATTCTGGGTAATTGACATTCGGTAATATCCTGTTTCAGGTCACTGTAATGATGATTTCAGAAATTGACGCAAACGCATCGCCAACCGCTGATTTTAGCTGACATCAGGGCGTAACACAAAACGATGTCGTGAGAATGAGCCAAATGACCAAAGCCTGCGCCACTCTGTTTTCCGTTGTCCGACAAAAACTCAACAAACAAATCAACGGAGTTGCTCCGTGGTGATTTCGCATTCTGCCCCAGTTCCTCGCTCACGAGCGGCTCTTGCTCTACTATTTTCCAAGCACATTTCTAACCACACGGAGCCTCGCCATCATGCCGCAATACTCCTCCTTCGTCCTCCTTCTCCTCCTCACGTCGACAGCCGCCGCACAGCAGGCTCCGTATGATGTATTTCCCGACGCCAACGCGCCGTACTATCGCGTGCGCTACGAGGCTTCGACGACACCCGGGGAATTGCAGTACGGCGTGAACTACACCGTCTGGATTCCGCCCGGTGTGAAGACATTGCGGGGTGTGGTCGTGCATCAACACGGATGCGGTGAAGGTTCGTGCAAGTCGGGACTGACCGGGGCCTTCGACCTGCATTGGCAGGCACTCGCCCGGAGGCATGACTGTGCCCTGCTCGCCCCTTCCTATGAGCAGCCACAAACCGCCGACTGCCAAATGTGGTGCGATCCCCGTAACGGATCAAGTGCCGCCTTCCAGCAAGGTCTCAAGGACCTCGGCGAGAAGGCGGGGCATCCTGAGTTGGCAACGGTACCGTGGGCCTTGTGGGGACACAGTGGCGGCGGTCACTGGGCAGGCGGGATGGTGCTCATGCATCCTGAACGCGTCGCCGCCGCGTGGTTACGTTCCGGCGTCCCGTTGCTGGAAGCGAATCCTGATCGACCTGGCATCAAGGCGCATGACCTTCCCGCAGCAGCCCTGCAGGTTCCCATGATGTGTAACCCTGGCACCAAGGAAGGGTTCAGCGTGAAAGATGGTCGCTTCGCCGGCGTCTGGCCCGCGAATGAAACGTTCTTCAACGCCGTCCGTTCACGCGGAGGACTCATTGGCGTCGCGATCGATCCTCTCACCGCACACGAATGCGGCAACCAGCGCTACATGGCCATCCTCTGGCTCGACCATTGCCTGTCACAGCGACTTCCCGATCAGGCTGACGGATCACTGCGTAAAATGCCTAATGAGGGCGCATGGCTTGCTCCACTGGGGAAGACCAATGCTGTCAGCGAAAAAGAGTTTGACGGCAATCCGAACACCGCCGTCTGGCTCCCGAGTGCTGCGGTCGCCCAGGCCTGGATGCAGTACGTCTCAGATACAAAAATCACCGACACCACTCCCCCGCCTGCACCGACCAACGTGCAACTGAAAGGGAACGTGCTCACTTGGGAAGCCAACGCCGACCTCGAAAGCGGCGTGTCGCATTTCATTATCGAACGCGACGGCAAAGTGCTGGCACAACATCCTGAAGAAAGCAAAAACCCCTTCGGCCGCCCGCTCTTCCAAAACCTCCAATACAGCGACACCCCCGTCCAACCCCTCGCCGAAATGAAGTTCACCCTCGAACCAACCAAGCAAAGCAAAGAACACACCTACCGCGTACGGACGGTGAACACGGTGGGATTGGAATCAGAACCGAGTGAACCGGCGAAGTGAGTTCAGCCACAATCCGGGTGGCGGGGGCGCCCGGATACGTCTTGGCGGTACGAGAAGCGAACAAACCTGGTTGATCAATGCAGGGAAAGAAGGATTCAAGCCCCCGGAACTCGTCTGTCTCACATCGCCCCCGTTAACTGCTTCCCTAATACTCATTCTTAAACTGGGGATGCACCCACAGGAATTCGCGACGTTTGTTTTGCACGCGTTCGAGGCCACCGAATCTGCCAGTTTTGTCCTTTTGTTTTAACAGTGCATGTAGTTCCCTGAGCATTGCTCCTTGGGCGAGCATTGCGTGACCGGAATCCAGTTCTGCGGCGTCGTCGGTGCTCAGCCAGTCTCCGACTTTTTGACCCGCGTCCAGAAGACTTTCGGCAAAGGCTTTGCCAGTGTCGACCTGGTCTTGGAATGCCTCGATAGAGGCAGCGTCGATGGCCAGCTTGGCGGCGACGGCAGGGACTGCGATTGGAAGAGCCAGGCTCAGAGTTCCGCACAGCACTTTCAGGAATGGGGCTGATTGTCTCATCCAGTCTCTGGTCAGCTCGATTTCGTAAACACCCAGCTTCTTGTCGCCCGTCAGCATTGGCAAGGGGAGCCGCGAGTGTTCACACCAGAGGGTTAACCGAAATTTCTGGGAAATCCATTTCGGTTTATCCCAGAATCCTGTCTCGACCGGTTCGAAACTGAACAAACGCGGGCCATCTTTCGCTGGGTCGGTCAAGGCCTTCAGGAACAGTTCGAACTGCTCATTCGCTTGGGCAATCATAGCTCGAACGTCGGTATTGAGACCGGAGACGCCGTCTTTAACCTCGGCCAGTTCGGTGCGCACTTTCTTCAGTTCAGCCAAGACCACTTCCAGCGGAAATTTCGCCGTAGCGGCCAGCAGCAGCGAGTCGATGTCGTGAAACTTCTCGCAGACGTTGCAGCGAACTTTCGGAATGCCTTCCCGCTTTGTCTCGACCAGCGCCTTCACTTCGTGCAAGCCCTTGCAGGGCGGATGGCAAGCCACGCTGCGGCGGCAATCGAGTCCTTTCCAAAAGTAGTCCACCAGCCATTCGATTTCAGAACAGAGATTGCCGAGAAATCCGTCGGGATACGCGGCGCGAACTGTGACGTGGATTTCGCCCGCAATTTCTTCGAGGAAGGCACGACCGTTGACGCCGTCATCCAGAATCATGCCAGTCTTCCAATGGCGGCTATCGAAGTAGTTGTTCTGTCCGAGCGAGTAGCGATGTAGACGCACAATCAGCCGGTAGATGAGCCCTTCGACCTCAGCGGTTCGGCCAGTTTCCGTATCGATAATGCGGCAAATACGCTTTCGCTCGGCGTCACCCATTCCTGGCTGTAGTGTCCAATCTTGCTGCCAACCTTCTGGCCGGCCACCGGGGACTAACTGCGCGACAAGACTCGATTCCGCTGCGTCAACCTGGGGCAGCGCCACGCGGTACGACAGGTCGAACCGCTCCATCAGTTTGAGAAACACCGGATGTAATGCTTTCGGATACCTTTCTCGCTTGTGGCGGGCAGGGTTATCCCAAATTTCGTTCAATCGCGCATGTTGAACGAGCCCGTTCTGGTTCTTCGTGATTTCATCCTCCAGAACGCAGCTCATGGCCTTGCTCAAATACTCGGCTTTCAGGATGACTGTGTCCTGCAAAACCTCGTCGTCCGCGTAATGAATCAAGTGGCCCAACTCGTTGAGGATGACGGCATAAGTACTGGCGAGTTCGTCCGATACTTTCTGCCGGCGGCAGAGTGCCTGAAACTTCTTGAAAGAGATGTACGGATCTCTTTTGGAACGCTTGCGCAGAGCCTCCAGCACGTCCTTCCAGCTCTTGGGGACAGTGCGACCAACTTGCCGAATGTTCGCCGCAGTCGCTGCAATTAAATCCTTCAGGTCATCTATTCCCTTTCGCTCGCCCGTCTGTTCATCGGGCTTACTGTCGACATGGCAAAAGCCGACAATCATGTCTCCAAACTCGCCACGAATTTTTTGTTCATCAATGTGGGCGAGCCGGTCCGTCGGACCGCCCCGCGTCGCGACGACAATAATTCTTGGTCGGTCGTCGTGTCGGTTCTCGTCATAGGCGCGATGCTTGACGAGCTTAATCCAATCCTCCACACGACACTTTTCAGGGCCGCCGCGCGGATCCCAGACCGCGAGATAGATCGCCGGAGAGGTGAAGAACAATTGGTGCGTGTGTTTGTAGATATCCTGGCCGCCGAAGTCCCAGGCGTTGAACGTAATCTCGGTCTGGCCTTCGGGATGGGTGAGCACGAGCGATTCAATTGAGACTTCGACGCCGTGAGTCGTCTTGCGTTTCTCGACCCAGTCGTCCCCGCGCAGTGCGCTGAGTAGGCTGGTTTTCCCCACTTCCCCCTCGCCAATCAGAATCAGCTTCGCCTCGTTGAGGACGATCTGATCTTCGGCCTTGGCGCGGAGATACCTTTTGACGGCGTCGAGGCTTTGTTCGTATGCGGAGGCAAGTTCGGGGTTGAGCGGATTCCCCTTGAGTTGTATCGCTTTTATTGTTTTAAGTTGGCAAAGCTCTACAGGCAAGTCTGTTAATTTATTGGATTCTAAATTCAGAGTCTCTAATCTTGAAAGTCGTCCAATATTGTTTGGTAACTTCGTGAGCCCGTTGTCCGGCACGTTGATGCTATTAAGTTGTACTAGTTCTTCCAACCAGTCGGGAAGCACCGATAGCTCGCAGCTCCATGCAGTCAAAGTCTTCAGGTTCGAGAAGTTACGCACACACTTTGGCAAATTCTTGATTGGGTTGCCTCCGAGGTATGACCCCATTAACAAAACCTCAAGTCGTTCTAGACTTGCGAAAGAGTCGGGTAAGTCGGTTAATTCATTTTGGGCACAAAAGAACGACCTTAATTCGGTAAGCTGGTTTAACGATTCGGGTAGTGTCGTTAGTCGGTTGGCAGAGACGTTCAACGCTTGCAATTCGGTGAGCCCACTTATCCAACTTGGTACTTCGCTGAGTGAGTTTGCTTCTAGGTTCAGCGACTGCAACTGCGTGAGCCGGGCCAATGACTCCGGCAACGCCGTCAGATGGTTGTGGGTGAGGTCCAGCGACTGCAACTGCG
>JACKHO010000007.1 GCA_020638955.1 Planctomycetaceae bacterium
CACTCTCTCGATAACGACGCGCCCTTCCTTCAACGGAAACTCCGCGCGACGCTTGGTATCCAGTTGCGGTGCCGATGACACATACCTTTGGAGCCAGCGTCCATTCAATTCACTTTCCAGTTGCTGCGGATTTTCCATACTGCCAATTTTGTCACGAACGATGACCTTCAAATAGTGCGCAAAACGCGACGCGCACAGCACATATTGGGTCATGGCCGAAAGCCGCTCATTTTCAGTTGCTGCAGCGTCGGAGTACTCACGACTACTGAGATAAGTCGAAGGATTGCCCGGGAACATAGAGTACGGAGCGTCCTGACAATCAACCATGGGAATAATCCCATTACGAATGAGTTCGTCTTCCCAATATCGGCTCAGTACCACCTCAGTCTGAGGTCGAAGGGCCATTCCCGGCGCCTCGGTATCGAAATCAATTTGGGGGAGCCCCTCGACCATTCCACCGCCAATTTCGCCGACCCGTTGACCGCGAATGTCTGCGAACCATCCAGTGCGACAATAACTCCTGATTACCACCGCGCCAAACGCATAGCAGGGATTTCCCCACAAATACTTCCCGACTTCAATCGTGGAATCATCAGGAGACATTTGCCCTGCAACATCTTCTTCAAAGCGGAATCCGAACTGACTCTCTCCAGTATCTCGGTAGGGTTTGCGATACACGACCCGGGGAGCGATCAGGCTAACGAATTTGGCATCTCGCTGGCCGCGAAAACTCCGCCACGGAGTAAATTCGGGCTGCAGAAATGTTGAGGCAAGATCGAACTCTCGCCCCAGTTGAGCGAATGACTCCAAACCCAGAAGTTGTGGCTGAGCTGCTGCAACGAACGGGGCAAACGAGGCTGAAGAAATGCGAGCCAACTCGCCGAGGAGCTCACAGTCCCGTCGATGTACACCAAACGCGTAGTCTCCGAGCAGCAGCCCGAACGGTTCTCCCCCGGCAAGTCCGAATCGTTGCTGGTAAACCTTTTGAAATAGCTGGCTTTGATCGAATTCGATTGACTTCGTGATGTCCTCTTGAAGTTCGGCAAGGCTTAAATTCAGAACTTGAACCTTGACCAGGCCCCGATCTGACTTTTGCGACCTTTCGGCTTGTTCGACCAAATAGCGCAGCCCGCGCCAAGAGGCTTCCAATCGCTGAAAATCTTCGTGATGGAGTAGTTCATGAAGCTGCGACTGCAGCAACTGCTCGATCCGGCAGATCAAATGGGAGAGTTGTCGCCGATACTCAATCAGCGTCATACTGGAGAGATCAGCCCGATCAAACAATTGACGGACACACTGCCAGTCCGATTCCGCCGCCAGGAATTCCTCGACGAACAGCGGCACCACATATGCACTGCTGGTGTCGACGTCTCCCGCCGTTTCGAGCATTCGGTCCAGAAGCGTCGGGACTACGGGAGCGGGTTCCGAGCCCGCATAGTTGACTGACGCTTCTGGCAATGCACCGAGACTAGCTCGGAGACCACTCATTCAAGATCTCCAAATCGTGAGCAGACGAGCCTATTTCTTCTCCGAGGGAAGCTCAGCCACCATCCGCAACGAGGCGGTGAGTTCTTCCAACTGCAACCATGGACGCAACAAGGCAACGGCATTGTAGGAACCTGGCCGTCCCGGTATCGAATCCACCTGAATCTCAGCAGCGGCCAGAGGAATACGAGCCTTCTGATCTGCAGTTGGTGTTGCAGAATCCAAGACGTATGCCGAAATCCAGCGCTTCAGGAAATCTTCCAGTTCCTTACGTTCCGTGAACGCACCAATTTTGTCACGCGCAATGCACTTCAAGTAATGTGCAATTCGCGAACTCGCCATAATGTACGGCAATCGCGCAGAAATCGCCGCGTTTTCAGTCGCAGCATGGTCGCCCAAATACTTTTTGGCCTTCTGAACGGTTTGTGCACCGAAGAACACGGCGTAGTCGGTATCCTTGTAACTGCACAAAGCGAGAAATCCGAGCTTGCTCAACTCGTTTTCTCGTGTGTCCGGAATGAGAATTTCCGTTGGACATTTCTGCTCCCGGTCACCTTCAGACGTACGGAACACATGGAATGGCAAATCTTCAACCTTGCCACCATTCTCGAAGCCGCGAATTCGGGTGCACCAGGCAGTGTCGCGAAACGCCTTCGTGAGTTGCGTCGCCTGGACGTAAGCACAGTTCATCCAGGTGTACTGATCGTGTCGAGCCTCGACTGACGTCCGGTTGTCTTTGGCCAAGTCAAATTCTTCGAACTTGAACTCGTCAATCCGGCGATTATTCGACCCGTAAGGTTCCCGAGCCAACACGCGTGGCATCGTTAACACGACAAAACGCGAGTCATCGGAATTTCGGAACGAATTCCATTTCGCATACAGCGTGGCGTCATCAAACGTGGTGGCCAAGTCGCGAATTTGGGGCAATTCGGTGAAGCTGTCGAGTCCAAATAGACCTGGCGCCGCTGCAGCAATGAATGGCGCGAATGCTGTTGCCGCGACACTCGCAACTCCTTGCAGAAGTTCGATGTCCATGTTGTCGTTGGAGAACTCGTAGTCGCCCACAAGCGCGCCAAAGGGATTTCCGCCAGCCGTTCCAAAGCCGTCTTCGTAAACACGCCGCCACAATGCACTCTGATCAAACTCCAGAGCTCGGGTCAAATCGCGATGCAGTTCCTTTTTTGAGACGTTGAGCACTTTGAGGTGCAAATCGGGACCAGTGCTCGTGTTCTTGACCAGGTAGTCCAGACCTCGCCAGCTTCCCTCAAGTTTCTGAAATTCTGGATGGTGCATGATTGCCGACAATTGCTTCGACATGCGCCGATCAATTTCGTCGATTGCCTGTAAGACAGTGCGGGTCAAACTTCGATCCCACGTCACCGTCTTACTCATGACACCTTTAATGAGAGTTTCCACGAGGTCACGACCTCGTGTCTTCTCAACCGTTGCGGGCATCCGATCCAGGATATCTGAGAGAATGGAATCTGTGGACTGCGTTTCCGCCGCCGATGCTTCTTGCTGCTGCTGCTTTTTTGCCATCGTAGTGTTCCGCGGTTGAATCGAAATAAAGTCAAAGACCGTTACTGGGCGTCACTTGGGGCTTCCGGTTCGCCGAACTCGTCATAGAGACGAGCGGTTTCTTCGGTGTTCTGCAAGATTTCCTCAAGACGCGCTTCCAAATTCGGCTTCTTGTCTGCATTCGCCAACAGGTCACGCAACTTATTTCGCATCTCCAACAAAGACTTCAACTGTGGAACCTGTTCGACAATGCGACCGGGTTCGAAGTCTTCCATCTTCTTGAATTTGAGCTGCACGCCCATCTCCGAGCCGTTCTCTTCGAGCGTATTGGCAACCCGAATATTCAGCGCTGGCGAAATGGAATCCATGACTTCATTGAAGTTGTCACGGTTAATGTTGACGAAGCTGCGTTCGGCGAGGGGCTTCTTCTCGATGGGCGAGTCGTTTCCAGAGTAATCCCCCATGACGCCCACAACGAACGGCAATTCCTTTTGCTCGATGGCGTCCCCCACCTGGACATCGTAGGTGATATGCACTCGGGGTGGGCGAACTTTGCCCTTCATAGATTGACCAGATTCAGCCATCGACATCTCCTCTTGATTGGAACAACCGCTTTAGACTTTACCCCATTTTCACGAGCATGCGAAGCGACCGTGTTGTGGAGCGAATCACCCGATACCCCATCCCAATCAGTTGAATTGCACCGACTGATTGAAATGGCCGTGTACGATTGAATTGGTTTTCAGCCCGCAATATTGCAGCGAAACTGAACGAAGGTCAACAATATAACTGGGACATGGACGGTTCGCGAGCGTCAAATTGCTGAAATTCCAATCGTATCGATAAGGGATGAAACAGCATTACTGATTCTCAATCCAGTAAAACATGGCTCGCCCTCCGTCGTAGGTCTCTTCGGCAACAAAACGCAAGGACTTTCCTGCCGCGAAACCAATTCCCAAGGCTCCAGCAATTCCGCCGACTGCACAACCGCCAGCAGCACCAGCGCCAAAGAGCCACACCGTCGCGGCCGCCCCTGCACTGCAGCCAACTCCAAACCCATACCAGCCACCTACGGCGCCGCCTGTGATTTCAGCGGCCTCGCCAATTCCCACCCGCCAACGATTCGACTCGTCGGCCGCGGCGATGACATCGGCGGACATTTTCACTTGAATCACCAGTACGGCCGGACCCGCAAGTCGCCCTGCAAATCCAATGTAGTTCACCCAGCCACGTGTTTTCCCCAACCCCTTGACAACTGCCTCAACGGTTCCCTTCTTCTGCAGGAGTTGCTCCATACTTTTTAGGTCGGACCGTGGCTGGAGTAGCTCGGAAAACTGTTTTCCAAACGGGCTCAGTTGATCGCGCATTGCAATTTTTAATGTGTTTCGCTGGCTCACGAACTGTTCCAGTTCAGCCAAAGTCAAACGCCCCTGACTTTGCAACTGCTGGGCCTGCTCAGCAATCGCTTGCGCTGCCTTGTCGTAAATTGCTCGCTGAAATCCATCCCAGGTGAGCCCTGGCGCTAGCGGGAACAAGACTTCCACAGTTGCTTCCACAGGACTGCTCGGCCCGCGCAGCATTTCCTGGCCATGGCCGCGCTCACCAGTTGGCAATGGAAGCGACGACCTTCGCCGCATGATGGTTCCACCATCCACCCATTGATTCGCATCCTGCAAGGTACATTGTGGAAGCTTCGAAACTTGGTCACCCATTCGATTTCTCCCACGAAATTCGGCCCTGCAGGATTTTGATGCCCAGTTCCGCAGCCTGCTGATTTCGCTGCGGTGTTTCTTCGGGGACCTTCGCGACAGCCAGTTGAATTGCCGCCATCACCGCCTTTCCAGCCAATTCCGGTGCTGGCTGAATAGACGCCGGAGCCTCGGTGGGTGCAATGTTCGCGCCACTCCAAAACGCCGCGACGCCTGACCAGGCACTGGCTGTCGCGAACTCCGCTGCCTCAGCCGCCTGATGTGCAGCACGACCACGCGTTTCATTTGGATCTCGAACCCAGGCTTCCGCCAAACTCAATTGGCTGACCGCTGCTTCAGACAGATTTGTGTCAAGCGCCCGAATAACACAGGTCGTCCACCAGACACTGTGCCGTTTCTGAAGTCCGTAAGCCAGCAGTGGCAAAGCCTCTGAGGACTTATTCTCACTGACCAGCCGCCGCACGGCTGCCTCAACCGACTCGCCATTGGAAAGCTGCGGCGCGAGTTCAGCGAGTTGCTCGACGGCTGGAAAACGGCTTGGAACAGCGGAGGCCAACCCCTCGATGACGCGACTTCCGCCGTCACCCGGCAAAGCTCCACCTGGTGGAACAGCGCGGGAGGCAGGAAACTGCGGAGGGTAATCGGCAGCGACAACTTCTGGAACGGTGTCCGAAACAGATCCGCCAGTCGCCCCGGAACCGAGGTCGTTATACGCCACTGTGAATTCGGTGCGTCCCAGACGGACAACATCGCTTGCTTTCAGCCGAGTGGGCTTGCTCAAACGCTGGTCATTGACGTACGTACCATTCATGCTTCCTAAATCCTCGATGACGAAACCACCATCGGGCAATGATTGCACTTGAGCATGCACAGATGACACAAGGGCATCATCTGTAATCACGAATGCCGCACTTGAACTCCGACCAATCGAGACAGTGTGACCAGGCGGTACGGCGATCTCCAATCCCACTGATGGACCGCTCTTCGCTGTCATAGTTAGTTCATACATGGTGTCACTCCGGTGGCAAATACCCAATCAGCTGCTAACCCTCAGGAAATCGACGAGTCGTAGAGTGTCTTCACGACAGACAACATCGATCAAGACGACCACTTTCAGTGATGAACCCGCCGGACGCATTCTCCAGCCTGAACCTGCTGGCAACAAGCAGGGAGTTCAATCGTTTGCGTCAATACTGTCGAGGCCATCCACTAGTTGATCATGACCATGCCTCCCTTCAAGGTCAACACGGCGTCTCCTTTGACCGTTGTCATGGGCGATTTCATTTCAATCATGGCATCCGCCTGAATCTTAATCATGGTCGACTTAATCTTGATTTCCGCAGGAGTAAGTTTGATGCTGCTGTTGCCCACCTTTAGTTCAATGGACTGGCAGGCCTCGTGCTCACTTTTCCCCAATTGGCAATGCGTCCGCTGATTGCCCTGCTTCAATACAATTGTGTCGTTACCCCGGTTCAGAGTCAGCGAGCGATTACCCTGCTCAATGACAATTGTTTCATTACCAGTCTTGATTGTGGTGTCTCGATCTTTCCAAATCTCGATGGTCTGGCTTCCGTCCTTGCATTCCGGCGTTCCAATTTTGGTCGTCTGATTATTGAAAATCTCGACCGTCTGGTCGCCATCCTTTTTCTTCTGGAATCCAACCTTCAGCGTGTCATTGTTTTCGACAACGCGGTCGAAATCACGTTCAGCGTGAAAATAGATTTGTTCCTTATCCTTCAAGTCTTCGAATCGAAGCTCATTGAAGTTTTCTGGACTGCCGTTCTTGGAACTGCGAGTCTTGATGCCGCTTTGCGTTTTGTTCGCGGCCAGACCATACGGCGGCATGTTGTCGGCATTATAAACCATACCGGTGATCAAAGGACGATCGGGATTCCCCTCAATAAAGCTGACAACCACCTCCTGGCCAATCCTAGGGATATGAATCATGCCCCAGTTGGTCCCAGCCCAAGGTGTCGCAACACGAATCCAGCAACTGCTGCGCTCATTACGTTGCCCATAACGATCCCAGTGAAACTGGACCTTCACACGCCCGTACTTGTCCGGCCAAATCTCCTCGCCGGGGGGACCTGTTACTACCGCAGTCTGAATGCTGTTGATGCTCGGCTTGGGCGTCAATCGCCCAGGCCGGTATGCAACCTGCTGCGGAATGCAAGTGAATGAATTCTCGTAAATTCGATGAACCCCTACCTGGTCCGTCGTGTAGGCCCCACCCATGTGGGCAACGTGATGAACAGACACCAGCGTGTACGGTTTGTTCGCCTCAGAACTATCGGGGTGTTCGGCCAGAGTAAACTGATAACCTGGCGAGAAGAAACGGCACGTGCTGCGACCATGCGCCCGTTCGTGGCCGACTTCCTCTTCTTCCATCCGCAGACGGACCTCGTCTTCACTATGCGGCTTTTCTGTAAACTCGCCCGGGTAATCGAAGAATTCATACTTGGCGTCACTTTTTGCGGTGCCACCACGTCGCTTGGCCTTCAAGTCAGTTGTTGGCTTTTCAAAGTTGTAATCCGTGTGCGCCCATTGCCCCGAGCGAGTCTCGTGGGAATGCACCCATTCAAGAATGGGTCGTTCCAGTTCCGATTTCCCCAGACTTGTTTGGAAATTGACCGAACCGTCTTTCGACTTCTCAAACGCCCCATTGTGGTCGAGAATGATTAGCTTGTGTTCACCATTCTTGTGTTCGAAGTAGTAGCCAATCCCGGAGTGCTCCATCAGCCGTGAAAGAAAATTGAAATCCGTCTCACGATACTGCACGATGTACTCGAGTTCACGGTACGACTTGGAAAGTCGTAACTCGTATTTGCCACCAAAGCCCAGTTCGTTAAGAACTTCTTCGAGGATATCGGGCGCCTTCATCTCCTGAAAAATGCGGCAGTCTGACGTGCGAGTCAGGAACCAGAACCAGGGTACGACAGCAGCCCGGTACATATGCAGGCGGTCGCCCTTTCCAGCATAGGCGAAGTGATTGACATGGCCGTGGAAATATCGCTCGTCTCCTGACGGTGAACGCACTCGGAAGGTGACTGGCTCACCAATGATGGAACTCGGACTAATGCCACCATCTTCCGACAGCAGGTCGAGTTCGAAGCGAAACAATCGTGAAATCGTTTCTTCCCCTTCAAACGAACGCAACAGCAACTTGTCTTTTCCGAGCGGGGTTTCGATGGAAATCGGACGGTCGTCTTGTGTGTAACCCATGGTGGTCCGCCTGTGGAATATTCCGACAAGGAAAAAGTGAACTGAAATATGCGGTAAGGCTGCCGTTCTGGCAAGTGATGCAACTGATTCAGCCCGCAGTGGTGCGGACCACACGAATACATGAGCGCTCGGCTTTTTCACAACCGGAAGAGCCGAGCAGCTTTGAAGCTACCACAGACCATAAAAAAGATCCACCTGTACAAGAGGTGGACCTATTCGCGGTGAGTGAAATTGTGCCGTGACCCTGCTTTGCTCCTTCCACCGCAGGCCCCCATATGGTTAACCCATCGGGTGTGGATTCAGTACGCACTCGGATGCGAAACAGAGAATTGACGATTGACCGATTCGCGATCGTTGATTTCAAGGGTTCGCGAAAATAGCCACGCCCGTCTTGCAAAACACGACCACAATCGGTCAATCGCCAATCTTGAATTCCTTCCAGCAGGGCTGACTCCAAAGCCCACTGCGTCAGAGGGACATTGCCCCACTATGCTCGGCCCTCACCCGGACTGTAGCTGCCCGGAACCTGACCCTGTGGAGTCCCCGTCTTAGGATCGACGGTAACGTAGGTCCACTCAGCCTTGGTGTACCCCAGAGTTAATTCCTCACTTGGAATCGGAGTCCCAGTCGAATTGCCGTGGAAACTGTAGCTGGTGAGGATGACGTCCTTCAGTTTGTACTTCAGGTACGGCTCCTGCTTGTTTTTCACGGTTGTGCAGAAATGGACCTCGACTTCGGGATAGAACGTGCCATTGGCACACGCCTGCTGTATCGGCACCGATGACTTGTCCATGTCCCGGACGACAACCACATCGCCAAGAGTTGTCTCACCCTTTGTTCGCTGTTGGTCCCGAGCACCTTCCGGAATACTACGGTAGATTGGAGAACTCATGGACTGGATGATAATCCAACCCTTGTGCTGGGAATCAGTGGCTTCCCCTTCAATTCCTGCAAGTCGCATAAAAGCTGGCATGGCTATTTCTTCTTTTGTGAAGTGAAATTTGGTGGTATGGAGTAACGTAGCGTTGCGGCTGAGGCACCAGTTGGTCGTCAGGAGCAGTGATGCTCACAGCCGGTGAATGAAGACATCGGGCTCCCAAAAAACGCTGGTTCCGGACGCCCGAACGCGTATACACTTGAACGAACCTAGGCTCGACCTTCGCCTGGATTGTAACTTCCTGGAACTTGACCTTGCGGTGTTCCTGTCTTGGGGTCGACAGTCACGTAAGTCCATTCGACCTTTGTGTAACCCAGTGTCACCTGCTCCGAAGGAAGTGGATCGCCGCTGGCGGTGCCATGGAAGCTGTAGCTGGTGAGAATGACATCTTTCAGCTTGTACTTCAAATACGGTTCCTGTTTGTTGCCAACCGTGGTGCACAGATGAACTTCCACCTCAGGGTAGAACGTACCATTCGCACAGGCCTGTTGAATTGGCACAGATGATTTGTCGAGTTCACGGACAACCATGATGTCGCCCAGAGTGGTTTCACCCTTGGTTCGTTGTTGGTCGCGAGCACCCTCGGGAATCGCCCGGTAAATTGGCGAGTTCAACGCCTGGATGATAATCCAACCTTTGTGCTGAGAATCGGTCGCTTCCCCTTCAATTCCGGCAAGACGCATAAAAGCAGGCATTCGACTGAACCTTTCTAAAATGTGCGATCGGCGAGAAGCCAACTTCCATACGTCGAATCGCTCAGGAACTTTGTGTCGATCGCCATTGATCGACTGACAACAACATTATCTGGACACTTCGAATTCGGTTGCCAGATTTTCAAGAAAATGCGAATCCGACTTCGAAAATTATTCCCGGCAGGTGCATTCGACGCCGCTTCGAGTCGGCAATTCTGTTCTTCGAATACTCAACGGGAGACGACATCGAAAAAGACAATTCGGCGGTACTTGCCCAATGCGTCTTCAGTGCGGGCATCTTCCTGGAAACGAGGAAGACGGAAATTATTTCTCCCGCGTCTTCACCTGTAAGAACGTCAAAGACTTGCGGTGAATTCATCGAATTCGCGTTCTACCTGCTCAGTGGGCGACCGCCAGTTTTGACTCGATGTTTCCAATGCTTGATCCCAACACTTCCGTTAAGTATTCTGGCTCCAATAGGATTATCTGCCTTCCATTCGACTTTCGACTCGACCTCTGAGGGTGCTGTGGCCTCGGTAAACCTCAAATCGCTAATCAATCATCTCTCAAAGACTTGCAAGTCTGCCTTGGATGGGGCTGCGGGATTGTGTGTTGCCCGTGGAAACGCTTCGGTTGAAATTGCGCATTGGCTGGCGAAACTCGCGGAATCGCCCGACGGTGACGTCAGTCTCATATTGGAAGAATTCGGTATCAACCGGTCACGATTTCTTGGTGACGCGACCCGGGCGATCGATCGTCTACGTGGTGGAGACGCGCGCCCTCCGGTTCTGTCACCGCAATTGGTGGATTTGACCCGAGAAGCCTGGTTGATTGCCTCGATCGATTACGACGCGCCGATGATTCGTTCGTCGCATTTGATTGTCGCATTGTTGAATGATGAGGTGCTGCAACAGGTGGGCGACGGAATTTCTCGCGAACTGATGGGAATTCCACTCGCGGACTTGAAAGCGCGTCTGCCGGAAATTGTCGCAGCGTCCACAGAGCAAAGTGCGGCCGTTTCCCCCGGAACGGCTGGCGGAACAGCCACCATGTCCGGCGATACGCCATTCCTTGATCAGTACACCATCGACCTGACAGAGATGGCGCGTGCAGGGAAAATCGATCCCGTTGTTGGCCGTGATGTGGAAGTCCGCCAGATGATCGACATTCTCACCCGTCGCAGACAAAACAACCCCGTACTCGTGGGCGAGGCGGGCGTCGGCAAGACAGCGGTGGTAGAGGGGCTGGCACTACAAATTGCATACGAATCAGTCCCGACAGTGCTGCGAAACGTGATTTTGCGCTCACTGGATTTGGGGTTGCTACAGGCCGGCGCTAGCGTGCGTGGAGAGTTTGAAAACCGGTTGCGGGGAGTCATCGACGAAGTCAAAAACTCAGCACAACCGGTGATTCTGTTCATTGATGAAGCGCACATGCTCATCGGGGCGGGAGGGCAGGCGGGCACCGGTGACGCGGCCAATTTGCTGAAACCCGCTTTGGCACGCGGTGAATTACGAACAATTGCTGCCACTACCTGGGCAGAATACAAGAAGATTTTCGAGCAGGATGCGGCGCTGACACGCCGCTTCCAGTTGGTCAAAATCGAAGAGCCCGATGACGACAAAGCAATTGCCATGATGCGCGGCGTTGTCCCCGCATTAAGCATGCACCATCAAGTCGACATCCTCGACGAGGCGGTAAGCGATTCGGTGAAAATGTCGCGAAGGTACATTGCGGGACGACAGTTGCCAGATAAGTCAGTGAGCTTGCTCGACACGGCGTGTGCCCGGGTTTCACTGGGGCAGATGTGTGCTCCTGGTCCAGTGGAGGATTGCGAACGGGCTATTGATCTCGTTTCCGCAGAAATCGCGTTCCTGGAGAATGAAGCGAAAACTGGTCGAGAAGACTCGACACGGCTGAGTACTTTACGATCGAAAAAGGACGAGTTGCAGGCTCGATGGAGTTCGCTGAGTGACCAATGGAAGGCCGAGGAGGAGGTCGTGCAGCAAATTCGGCAGCTCCGACGCGCTGCCCTTGCGGTTCCGGAAGATGGGAGCGCTGCGGAACCTTCGGACCCCCAGGAAATCCGCCTGCAGTTACAGCAGTTGGAGTCTCAACTTCGAGAGATCCAGCAGGAACATCCGCTGATGCATCCTTTCGTTACGTCGGCCGTTGTGGCAGAAATCATTTCGGAATGGACGGGTATTCCTGTGGGCCGCATGGTGTCCGATGAAGTCGAGACGATGCTGGAGTTGTCGGAACTGCTCAAGCGACGTGTGGTGGGGCAAGATCATGCGCTGAACATTACTGCCGAGCGTATTAAGTCTGCGCGAGCAGGGTTGACGGATCCCACGCGCCCCATTGGCGTTTTTCTGTTTGCCGGTCCCAGCGGAGTCGGTAAGACCGAATCGGCTTTCGCATTGGCCGACTTGCTGTACGGCGGACGTCAAAGCTTGACCATCATCAACATGTCGGAGTTCAAGGAGGAACACAAGGTCTCGATGCTGACTGGTTCGCCACCTGGCTATGTAGGCTACGGTGAAGGAGGGATTCTGTCCGACGCAATACGTCGCCGTCCGTACGGGGTTGTGCTGCTGGACGAAATTGAAAAGGCACACCCTGGAGTGCAGGATGTCTTCTATCAGGTGTTTGACAAGGGAATGCTTCGAGATGGACAAGGGCGCGATATCGACTGTCGCAACACAGTGTTTATCCTAACTTCAAACGTCGGTACCGATTTGATTGCGAAAGTTTGCGCCGACCCGGAAACGGCACCCACACCGGAGAAGTTGGGTATATTGCTACATGAGGAACTGCTCAAGACCTTCAAGCCAGCCTTCTTGGGGCGAACGACGGTTGTACCTTATTATCCGCTATCCAAGGAAGTACTGGCAGAGATTACCCGCATGAGTTTCGGTCGGCTGGCGGAGCGTATTCGTGAGAATTACTCAAGCGAGTTGGTGGTCCAGCAGAGCTTGATTGATAGCCTTGTCGACCGTTGTGCGGGGAGTGATGGAGGCGCTCGGATTATCGATCGTTTTATCACGAACGAAATTCTCCCTCGAATTGCCACTGATTTTCTAAGTCGAACTGCTGCCGAAATGCCCATGGGGCGGGTGGAATTGGGTTACGATCCGACTCGGTGCGAAGTCGAATTCCAATTCCATGCAACCTGATTCCCAAATCGCTTCATAGTTGAGCCCAATTGAGGTTCTCGCATAAGAAATGGGTCGATGAATGAGTCACCACAACAACCTGAATTGCCCCCGCTGACGAATACTCCTCAGGACTGGCATCAGCAGGCACGGACTACATCGGGCAAGCAAAAGGCAAGGATGCGGCGTCTGAAGTTGGGGTTACTGGCTACCCTGCTCTGCTGTGTCATCGCCCTGGTGATTTACATTTCATGCTTCCGGACAGGAGCTCTCCCGCCAGTTCAGTTCATTGGAATTGGACTGACGCGGTATGAGTACTTGGATCCGCATCCTTGCGGGGAGACCGACGTGGCCATGTTAGCTGAAATGTTTCAGCAATGGCACGAGTTTTCCCCGGGCCGAATTCGAGCAGTCGAGCCCACCGATGTTTCCAAGGAAAGTACGGCCCTCATTCCTGAAATTGAAAAGCGGCTCAGGTCCGCAGCCCAGAACGGTGACCGGGTCGTACTGTATCTCAGTGCTCACGGTTATGTACGTGGCGACAGCGGACTCGGACTGCTTACCATTCGAACAACCCGAGAGGACTTGATTGCTGGACGGAGCGATCCAGTTGTCAAGATTGCCGACTTAGTGTCCGTAATCAAGACTTCTCGCGTGCGTGATGTGCTGCTGCTGCTCGATGTCGGAGGTGTGCTGCCCGATCCGGTAACAGGCGTTCTGGCTTGCGACGAGAGCAGTTTATTGCTGGCGGAACTCGACGAGGCCAGTAAGGAACTAAACAGTGCTCGACTGTCAGAAGAATTGAATTTGACAATTGTTTGTTCGCACAATCCCGGGCAAGTGAACTGGCCCATGAGCGGAGACAAAACTGGCACGGTCAATTCCGTGTTCGGTCGGACGGTTCGAGACGCGTTTACGGGGGAAGCCGATGGCTGCCGCGACAGCCGAGCAGCCGATGGTCGAATTACCACCGAAGAGCTATGGATGTACATCAAAGACAAGGTCGAAGATTGGTCGCGAACGCATCGAGGCGTTTCACAGACGGTGACCGTCTATCATCATGACCGCGCCGATCGTGTTCAGTGGCTCGCCGTTCAGTCGGGGGAATTTGCCGCTGCTGTTGAGCAGTTGGACCAAGATGAGTCGGCATCCGAGAATTCCGTAGCTGAATCCGACCAGCCAGCCGAACCTGACAAGCAAGACAGTCCAGCAGTTGCCGAAGAGCCAAGAGAAAAGCCAACTCCCGAATCCCCTCAGACCCTCGAGGATGCCTGGAAGGAATTGCAGAGGCTGAACGAACAGCATCTCGTCCGGTTTCCCAATCGATGCCGAATGCTCGGTGAATTGCTTGCGTCCGCTGAAGTGGCGCATACATATGGCCTGAAAGATTCGGAATTGCTCTATCTGAAGCGGTATTCGGATCACAAGAAGCCTCTGGCAACTTGGAAGTCCATTTGGGAAGCAGATGATCGGTTACAGGGGATTTCATTCACATTTGGAGACCATCGCTCCGGTGCCGATTCTGCGACGGTTCGAGAATTCGAAGATTTGTTCAAAACGCTGGCGCAGCCCACCGTCACAAGTGAAGAGAAAGTCAGCTTCACGCTAGCGCTTCCTCCCGCACTTGAGGGGGAGTTGGCGAAACGCGAGTTTGGGTATTGGTTACTCAGAGATACAGCACTCAACGTCAATACAAAACGGCTGACCGATGTAAAAAACGTTCTCCAGCAGCTGGACAGACGCGGATATCGGCGAAGCGATTGGCCGTATGAGTTGCTGGCACTGAACGAATACGCCGAGCGACTGCAGGGGCAGGATCCCACCGAGGCCTGGCGGAAGTTAATTCAACTGCATGTGGCCATGGCCGACTTGCGACCAGCATTCCAACAGCTGGAAGGAGTTCACGACTCGACAATTCCTCTGGAGCACTTGCAGAAATCGGTCCGGGCGCTGACAGCCGCTCAGCGCTGGCTGATGCATTCATCGGTCCACGAAGAGCTGGCCCGAAATTGGCTCCAAATTGCGCAAGAAGAACTTGATGCTTTTCGGAGAGACTGCGGTACGCTTGCCCGCTCCCAACAGCTATTGGACCGGGTTCTGGTCAACTTCCCCGCGGAAGCCAAGTGGGTTTCCTGGCTCGGAGAAGAAGGTGAGCAGGTACGAGATTCTTTGACGCAGTCGGCCGTCCAACAATTGGCTGACACCGTCATAAAGAAGAGTCAGGAAGGTCGCTTCACGCCAGATGATCGAGATGTTTATCAAAGCTGGATCAATCCATCAGACAGCGATCAGTCAAAATTGGAATTGGCGCTGCTGGAAGTCTGGTGGCTGACTCGGTCGCTGCAGAGCGAGATTTCGCAGTCGGAATTGAATGTCGATCGTTTGAACAAATGCGTTGACGAACTGGATCGAGCCCATCGGTTATTCGAAGACCAGTTGCGCGGAAGCTTCTTCCGGTTTGAATCAGGCCCGGTTGGTGCTATGGACTGGGTGCTGCTGGAGCGAACGGCATCGCTTCCGTGGATTGCATGGGATCAGCGTGTGAGAATTCGAGACTCTCTCGCCGCGCGCGAGACGAGCGGGCAAATTGAGCCAACTCAGCAAATCTATGGCCTGGAACAGGGCTTATGGCTTGGTTTCTGGGGACTGATGTCTTTGGAACTCACGGAAACGCTGGAGGCTGAACAGTCACGAGTGTTGTGGGATCGCTGGAAGTTGTTGGCTGAGCAGTATGTGGCGGAGAACAACTCGACCGATTTGGTTCGGAAACGCGTCAAATTCGGTAACCAATTGGCCAAAGCGTGGAGCGAATCGCGGGAAGAACATCAGAGGATGGTTCAGGCCGGGCAGTGGGTTCCGTTCCGTCCGTTTTGGAGTGCTGAGGACTTGATGATCAGCGCTACCAATCCTGATGATCGATTTGCAATGACAGAGTTGGATGTGCGCCAATTCTGCGAATGTCTTGTCCCCTGGTGGTTGGACCGACAATCGATTTCTGACCAGTATGACTCGCTGGAACGATCCATCGAACGCGTCGGGTGCAATCAACGGTTGCGGATAAACGGTCCGACGCTTGGCGAACTGGAAGATGTTGAACTGGATCGTGACCGGCACGGACTGTTGCGGTATCGCCTTGACAATTCAGTGGCTGCACCACGCGAGTTACAACTGCGAGTCGACGCTCCGGAAACCAGTCTGGCCGATACTTCGCCACCGGGGAACACCCGGCCCATAGTGGCTGTTGACGCCGCAGACCAACTCACTCTGGTCGTTCAGGACGAACTCTCGGAACCGCGAGGTTGTCTCGTCAGTCTGATCGATGAAACAGGGTTTCCCTACGACATTCGACAGGTGAACCTCGTTCCACGCATTGATTCCTCTGAAATGAGCGTCCAGTTTCGTGTCGTGGAATCGGGGAAATTTGCGTTCCGAACACTTTTGGAGACAAAGCCACAGAAATTCCTCCTGCAAATGGCACCGTCTCACCAATTCTCGCTGCAGCCGGTCCTTACAATTCCCAGCATTAACAAGCCAGTTTCGGCCCGAGTTGGAGTCAAGTATTTCAACGAAGTCCTGCGCCTGAATGAGTTGTTTTCGGAGGTCATGGTGGACCTTGTTCCTGGAAAGACAGAGTATGCATTAAGTTTCGGGGAGGAAGGAAAGAAGTACTCGGAGGTCAATGTCATTAACGGGCTCGAGTTCACAATTTCTATCCGGGATGGCGAACAGCAACTTCCGGAAACAAAAGTGACTTACTTTCCCCGATTTCGTCCGCCGGACCAATTTCTTTCCCTGGATGGTCAGAATTTGCGGGTGTTCGTCGACGATTTGAGATTTACAGCGGAAGGCAAGGAACCTCCTGCGAAGAACGAAACCGACTTGCCCCTGCCAGCGGAAATTCCCGTTCGACTGTCCGATGACGGTCGAGCTCGTTTGATTGGGAAAAAAAATCAGCCAGGTGACTCCATTACGATTCGAACCGGTGAGGATGTCACGCTGTCACTCAAACTCGATCCCCAGGGAGTTCAGGAGTTTGAAGCAGCGGTCGATGTCGCAGGATGGCCGCATGCCGCTCGCTGGGGGTTCAACGATGGTCAAATTCACCTCATCCCGTTTCGTCCTGAAGCGGTGACTCGCATTCGGCAACTTCAAGCCCAGCAGATGTTCTGGCGTAGTAAAGAGTCGCCTCTAGAACCCATTCCCATTCGCCTTGAACTAAATTCGGAGAAGCTCGATAACGAACTGAACCCCTTGAGCCCAACTTTAGCGGGACTCAGACTGGAGGTTCGTCCAATAGATCGCTCTGGCGACAAGCCTCGCTTAATAGAGGAATTCCATCCTCGACATTCCTACCAGAGAAACGCCAATCTGACTTTGGCCGACGATCGAACATGGAACTGGGCGACTTCCGTCCAGGATGTCGAGACATTGCTGAGTTTTGACAACCTGTCTGCCGGACATTATCAGCTTATTTCAACGTTCTCCTACAACGGGCAGGTTGAAGGCCAAGATCACGTTGATTTTTATCTGGACGACAGCTTACCTCTTGTCACACTTTCACTTCCAGCAACCCCATTGTACGGAGGGGAGACGGTAAAGGTTGACGCAAAGGCCATCGACACAGAAACCGGCATCCAGGAACTCTTGGTCTGGCTGGACCTGGATAAGAGTGAATCGCCTTCCAAAACGGAAGAACAGAAATCCTGGAAACTCCCTGCCTCCGCCGCAGTTGTGGAGCAGCTTAAACAGCGTGAATTGTCTGCGGAATTCAAGGTTCCGCGCGAACCAGGTACTTATCTGTTCATGGCGAGCGCTCTCAACGGTGCAGGGCAATTGGGCACCGGATTCAGACGCTTTGATGTCCTACCCCGTAAGACGTCCGCTGACGGAAAGCCAATTGACCCCGCCATGGCAGAAAACGGCAAAGTAAAAGTCGAGTTTGCGTCTTCAGTCTGGCGTGGCAACGTCACCCTGAGCGGTGTCGATCCAGATACCAAGTCGGTTCAATCCACGAAGTCAAAAGCGGGGAAAACAACGCCGGAAATTGTGTTTGAGGACCTCAAGCCGGGAAGGTATGTGGTCACGGCCGTGCGTGGCGGTGGTGGAACTGTTTCCAAGAATGTAACCGTCACTGGTGGGCAAGAAGCGTTGATCAAATTCGATGATTAAGACTGCTCAGAAATCATTGCCTGCAAAGTGGCCGTTACACGGTTCAATGCAGAAAAAGTAGAACTCTTGAGGCGATTTCAAAACCCCGTGGCACAGACATTCCTGTCTGTGTTTTCCCTGTCAGAAAATCACCGTCAGTCAAGCTTTCAAACAGCCTCTCGTCTCTCGGTGCAGTCGCAAAGAAACTTTCGGTTCAATGGGACTGATCAACGACGTTGAGCCGGGCAAGGCAAAATAATCCGCTGGTTTGCATGCTCCTGTTTGGGTTTCATCTTGCGTGGAGCCGCGAATGTGGCCGTGTGGGGTGCCAGCCCATGGGAAAAATGCTCTAATTTGACATCTCAATTCCGTTAATCGTAAGCGACCCCGGATGTTCTGGCTCTACTCGTTTTTCTGGCGCATTTACTCGTATGTGCAACTAGCCTGCGGTTCCATACCGCGGACATGGCGCGGAAACCCTTGGTTTTTCCGGATTCTGCACTATGCGTTCATTCTGGTTGTCTTTCTGCTGCTCAGCATATTTAGTGAACGGCTGATTCCCTCAGCAAGCCTCGATTTGGGGTATCCGTTCATCGAACGGATATGGTGCGGAGTTCTCTTTCTGCTCATTTATTTGGCATTGCGTTTGTTCATCGCGCTCATCGGTCTGTTACAGGAGTCCGACGGCTCGGAATGGCCCAAGATCGATGACGCATGGCGTGCCGGACTGAATGGCCTGGAGAGAGAAGGCCTCGATTTCCATTCGCTCCCTCTGTTCCTGTTGATGGGGGCGACACACGAAACCGAACAGCGGTTTGCGGAAGGATGCCACTGCCATTGGAATGTCATTGAACCCCCGCTTGAACAGCCAGCTGTTATTCGGTTTTATGCGAACCATGAATGCCTGCTCATTGCATGTACGGGAATTTCCGCCGCCAGTCAGCAGGCGCGTCGGTCAACCAGCGGAAATGGTTCTGTTGCAACCACCTTACCCGAGCAGCAACAGGTCGCTCCTCCGAACACGTCTGGCACAATGCGAGTCACCCAAGGCCCCGCACCGTCTGGACATGCGAATGGAAGCGGCGGCGCAGCAACCAAAACACCCGTGCCCCCCTCTCGGGGATTCGGGGGCACATTGCGGGATATTGCGTCCATGGTGCAGTCCACCCTGGGACTGAGCGCAGCGGCCAAAGTAGGGACAACCGTCAGTGAACATGCCGCTGTCCGCCCCTTAACGAACGCCGATCTCCACCTGTATCGCCTGCAGGTACAGTACTTGGCTGCAATCCTCAAACGAGACCGAACCTACTGTCCACTCAACGGTGTTCTGCAGTTCATACCATATAGCTGGATTGTGCGAAGACAACAGCACTCTCAACTGGTTCGGTCCGTCAAAAACGACATGAACTCGCTTTCGGAGGTCCTTGGCTATCAGTTCCCATCAACTGCCGCCATTGTGGGTTTAGAAGATGTCCCCGGATACAATTCGTTTCTGCATCGCTGCCATCGTATCGACACAAACGTACATTTGTCGCGCGCCGGTTCAGGGTTTCCCGTCGGCGGTTTGCTTGACGAGTCGGGAGCCATCTACGTCAGCCAGTTGGCGGCATCTTGCTTTCGTGACAAAGCGTATGAAACATTCATTGCCGATTTGGACAATATTGAGAATCCCAGAGTCTATCAGTTTGTCTGTGAACTGGACGATCAGGTTGACAACATAAAGCACCTGTTGCAGAGGCTGGGAGAAAACGATCCTCACAGTCCAGATTACTCCAAGTTCTGCGGGTGTTACCTGGCAGCAGTGGGTGATACTGAAGATCGCCGAGCCTTCCTTCACGGACTTCTGGTCAAACTTCTTCAGGAGCAAAACTACGTTGCCTATACACCTCGGGAACTGAAGCGAGATGTGTCTATGCATCGAGCAGCCATTGTGCTTTTTGTAGTTGCTGCAGGGCTCTTAATGCTGGCAGGATATCTTGGTTGGACATTGTGGCATGATTTGGAGCCGCCAGAAGCTCCAACGACTTTGCGGCGGTAATCGAACTCGACGGCCCGGGCCAACTAATGACGTATTGAGCAGAGTGGTATGCCTTGTCGTTTCCGCCCCTTTGGGGGGCGTGGGACAGCCACCTGCTGCTTCACATGCTGGTGGTACTCCGCTTCCCAAGTCGCCAGATCACTGGCTGGGAATTAAGCGGAGTAGTCCACTTCAACCCGCAGTTTGATATCCAGGCGGAGGCCGCCACTCCCGCGTCATCGTTTTTGTACTCTTCCTGTGTGCTATCGGTCTTCCTCCGGACCACACAGAATAAGATTCCCAACTGTCCGCGAAATCCCAAGCACCTCAGTGCGGAATCTCCCTCGCGAAGGGTCAGCGTGTTGTTTTCATCGACAACCGTTCCGGCCTGAGTTTCAGACCCGCCACTTTCGAAGATCGCCCAACTCACCATTGGATCGTTTGCCGTGGCTCCCAACAGAATCATTCCCGCCGTGGCACCAAGACAGAATCCGTGATTTCCGCCAGAGTTTCGCTTCTCGCCAGACCAAGCCAGTGCTCTCACTGAAAGTCGAGAGAGGTCTTCGCAAGTTGGAGCAGTTCCTCATCGGGCAGTAAACCGCGATCGGATGAACTGCGACGCGTTGAGTAACGCATGAGAACCGAGGCACGCGACAGGCGTATCCTGCCTGTTCCAGTACAAGTCTAACGAGACTCAACCTCTGGCACGCACACCGCCTGGAAACTCTTGATTTTGGAGGCAAGTGAAATGCTGTACAAACATGAGTAACTCGGCGTATGCTGGGGATGTCGGGCCGCACCGCCGCGGGCCCGAATGTTCGCTTCTGTTGACGAGGTTCCCATGGCCGACCAGGATGAGACGGGCGTTGAAATTAAGCTGTGGTTCTTTCCTCTGGCGTTCTTTCTCTTCGCCTGTACGCCGCGCATTCAAATTGATGGGAAAACCTATAAGCGGTACTGGGGCACCCATTTCTTCGACCTCGCCCCCGGTCGCCACAAGGTGACCATTTACTTCCCCTACATTTTCATGCCACGCTGCGGTGAAAACAGCGTGACAATTGAACTGGAACATGACGAAGTGGTGTGCGTGAGCTACTTCATGCCACCGTGGGTATTCGCCAAGGGATTTCTGAGCGTCTCGTAGGCGAGTCGGTCAGCCTCCAAAGTGGTCAACGACATCATCGGCATCAGAAAGCTCCTGGTCATCTTCGATGCGATGTGTCAGTGAAGAACCGCGATGGAGCCACCCCAAAGAGTTGCTCACAGCCATCAATGGTTCTGAAACGCAAGGGACGCCAAGGGCGCAGAGATCCTGGAAGTCCTCCTGTTTTCTTCGCGACCTCAGCGCACTCGGCGTTTCTTTTGTTTCCCCGCATGCGACATCGGCTGATCACACGCATGCCCACGCTGCTCCGCGACGTGGGCATGGCACAAGAATCGAGTGCTCCTCGAACATGCCAGCTGCCTAGGTGTGGACTGCAAGATTATTGGTCACTGTTCTGATCAGAATCGACGGTTTGCTTTGGAATTAAAACGAATCGACCAGAAATGATTTCGTCGAGGCTATCGTCTGCAACGGGGTTGCACGCCGTCCAGTATTCGCACGAGCATGTCGGTTGTGTTTCCCCTTCGTGGGCTCCCCAGTTGTCGCCCCAATGGCCCATGACGACCTTCAACTCGACACCGTTTCGAAGTATCGAATCGTCAACCACCTCGGCAAATCCCTGCGTGTCAGCCAGGCCGGTAAATCCATAGGCATTTGGAATCGATTTATCGCACGTCTGGTCATAACCGCTCATACAGGCAAACGTCCACTGTGACCGAGTAGCAAGACAGTAATCATACTGGGTGTCGAACTTGGAGAGCGCCTGCGCGTACTCGTACCATTCCTGCCATTGAGTCGGCTGGCCACTGTTGTCGTTCCAATTGATCGTTTCGTACGTTCCGCCGCCGAACGCGGCTTTTCGAAACGCGGAATGCTGCTTCCCCGTTAATGTCGATTCCTGCAGGTAATACGAATGCTTCGGAAATGAGTCTTTGTGGTCAACGCGTGAGGTGTCCACTGTGACGAGGCGAAAGGTCATTCCGAACTGATTGGTTATCTTGGGCGGTAGAGACGCAGGCTCGAACTCTGACTGTTGCTGAGGTGAATCCTGTTCGGAACCTTCAGAGGGCATGTTGCCAACGTTCGAGGGATGCGAACAACCTGCTGCCGCTAGAAGAAGGCAAAACGCGAGTATGCGATTCAGATTCATAGGACTTCGGAAGCCTCTCCCGATACTGGTTACAATCACGACGAGTGGCCCATCTGCCTTTTCAGAGCGGTTGAGTGCCGCAGGCACAAGAGGCTTTTACCATGCGGTGCGACTCGTCGGATAGCGTTGAGTTAAAAGGGATCGCACACGATGACGCATCTTGTCACCTCGCGACCCACCCGACGTATTCGGACGCGCTACCCTGCTGGCGATTGTCATGAGCATCCGAGATGTGCCCAATGCTCGCGGACATCCACTACCTCAACACGCCTTCCGCGAAACAGGTTCTTCGCATCCTCAGCTTCTTGCTCTCCGAAGCAATAAAAAACGATATCCAATATCTTGTCGTTTGCATGGATGCGAGAAAACAGGTGACCGTCATTTGATGGGGATAGCCCGACGATCCTCAAAGTTCCCGAAATCTCGCTCAGCATTTGATGCGGATACTGTTCACCATGTTTTAGGTCGGGATTATCTGCTTTTAGCCGTATCGCTTCTTTCAATCGCCGAGTCAGATCATCGTCCTCGGGCCATGCGTCGATTTGCTCACGCATGGCAGGATCATCGCGATAGCCATTGGCGAACTTCTCCATCCCACTGTTGGCAACGGTCGACTGCGACATCGCGTATTCCTTGAGTTCACCAACGTAGGACACCAAGGCGTTGGAATACAAATATGGGTACGTGAAGTCGACCTTTTCGCCATCAAGCAAGTCATCAGTCAATTGATTGCGAAAGCTGTTTGGGTCGTACGATTCACTTAGCGTCTTAAAGCACCCATGAAGGTGGTGTACGTCCACACCGCATCCGACATCGAGGTTACTGTCATAGTTCGTCGTGAAGACATTGTCATGGCTCCTCACCCAGTGAACAAATGGCGTGGCAAAACTGCGGTAAACCAATTCGATTTTGCCGCCGTTGTAAACGGAGTCCAGAAACATTCGTCGAAACACGCCGCGGCTGTTGAAGCGATCTGGGTTGCTTATCCCTCGGGAAACATGGAAGAGCTCAAATATCAAGAAATAGTCTTCAAATCCGATTTCATGCACTTCGTAAAGCTGGCTTCCGCCGTAGCGCCGCTTGAAGTCATCAAGCGAGGAACGAATGTACGACGTTGTCGCGAATTTGTCGTATTCACCGTAGACGACTTTGGTCAATTCTTGCTGCAATCCGTAGAGCAATTTGGCGCATTCAGCGGGGTACAGGTGAGATGGAAAATTGCCAGTTTTGACATTGGTGATAGCCCGTCGGACGATGCTTGAGTTGAGATAGTCGGATCCACCAAACTGAATGATGACACCGTTCCCGGCAAGTAAGTTCTTCATGATTCCGCCTCGAATCCTAGCCGAGCCCGAAAACTTCTTTTTCTACAGAATCACTGTGCCTTTGCTAGTCAAATCACAACGGCTCCAGCCGTCCGTAGGTGCCGGACGGTGAATGCAAATACCGACATCATGGCCGGCTGGCACCGGCCATGCGATTGCTTGGAGAAACAAACCTACGCGTACAACCCCGACACCGATTCCGCTTTGACGAGTTCGCGGGGTTGGTTGAGGTGGTTGTAGACGACGGTATCGGGTGCGATGCCGAAGCTTTCGTAGATGGTGGCGAGCAGCTGGCCGGGGTGAACGGGGTTTTCCAGCGGTGCAGAGGCGGTTTGATCGCTCTTGCCGTGGACGTAGTCGCGTTTCATGCCAGCACCGGCCACGAGGGCGGTGTAGCAGTATGGCCAGTGGTCGCGTCCGTCGTCGCTGTTGCCGTTGCCGGACGTCGAAACACCACGCTGTGGGCTGCGTCCGAATTCACCGACGGCCACGACTAAAGTTTCTTCCAGCAGGCCGCGTTCGTCGAGGTCTTCGATGAGTGCGGAGAGACCCTGGTCGAGCATGGGAGCTGACTGGTTCTTCATACGGGCGGAGAGTCCGGTGTGGACGTCCCATGAGTGGTTGTCGCTGTTGGCAACTTTCGGCCAGACGACTTCCACCACGCGTGTGCCGGCTTCGACCAGTCGACGTGCCAGCAGGGCGGACTGACCAAAGGTCGTGCGGCCATAACGGTCGCGTGTTTCGCGGGATTCCTGTTCGATGGCGAACGCATCACGAGCACGGCCGGACGCGATGAGAGACAACGCCTGGTCGTAGTACTCGTTGAGGTTGTAGTCCTTCACGGCACGATCAATTTCCGGCATCCCCTGATTGATGACATCACGCAGTTTCGCGCGACGTTCCAGTCGTGCCCCGTAAACGTCGGCACGCATTTCCAAATCGGAGACGTTGATTTTGTCCATCTTGGCCATGTCGAGGTCATCGCCGGGTGGAAACAGCGTGTAAGGGTCAAATGCCTTACCGAGGAATCCGGCGGTGCCCCCCTTACCGACCACGTTGCTCTCCTGAAGTGGGCGTGGCAGCATGACGAACGGCAGCATGGGCTCCTTGGGTGGCTTCATCCGAATGATGTTTGAACCGAAGTTCGGGAAGTCTTTCGGGCTGGGTGGTTCCAACTGTCCCGACGGGCTGACCTTGTCGGTCGTGTAGCCGGTCATCATTTGATAAATCGCCGCGGTGTGGTTGAACAAACCGTTCGGCGTGTAGCTCATCGAACGAATCATGGTGACTTTGTCCGTCACCATAGCGAGCTTCGGCAGCAGTTCACTGAACTGCAGGCCGGGGGTTTTCGTCGCAATGGGCTTGAAGACCGATTTGACGTTGTCCGGAACGTTTTCTTTGGGATCCCACAGGTCGAGATGGCTCGGTCCACCTTGCAGATAGCACAGAATGATGCTCTTCGCCTTGCCCCAACCAGCACCACCTGCCGACTCGGCCGATTGGGCCTGAGCCTGCAGCATGCCGCCTAGCGTTAATCCGAGTAGGCTGCTGCCGCCGACTTTCATGATGTCGCGACGTGTTACTCCCAGGTGGGAATCACACATATCTTTGCCGGGCTGACCTGGTACACGAATCAACATGGTCGACTCCAATGGTGGGCTCAATATTGAGGCGGGAAACCACAAAGTGGTGCGGGGCGTACATACCTTTCCCCGTGCGATTTGACCCGTAATTCTATCAATTTCGGCTGATGAATGTCGAGTCGACTACGCTGGAATCGGCCTGCAATCGCATTTTGGGGCATCTGTTGGAAGTATCCGAGTCGCACGTGTTGCAGCGGCTGAATGGGTGATTCCGTCAGGTCGACTACTCTCCGAGAGCCAGAATTGAGTCGGTTCTCAGCGTCGGATTGCCAAGCTGTTGCTTGAATTCCTCGTAACGCTGGCGGTATTCATCGGCCCGAGAGTCAACGCTTTCTGGTAATCCGGTGGTGCGACGAACAGCCCTGATGAGCAAATTCTTCGCCGTATGCTCCAGATCAATAAACTCGACAATCTGGGTGGAGTAACCATTCGCCTCCAGCGCGGCGGCCCTGAGTGTGTCGGTCGCCAGCGAAGCGAACTTCTCGCGGACGATGCCATACTCAGTGAGGAGCTGGAGCCGATTGGCCTCAAGCTGGGACGCCAATTCGTGCTGGCAACACGGAACCGCCAGGATGACTGAGGCCCGCTGCTGCACCGCCCAGCAGAGTGTGTCGTCCGTGGCCGTGTCGCAGGCGTGCAGGGAGACGACCAGATGAACCGGCTCGTCGCCGAGCAGACTGCGTACATCTGCGATTTCACCAGTTGAAAATGACAGGCCGTTCAGGCCCAGTCCGTCGGCAATGGACTGGGCGCGTGTAATGACATCAACATTGCGATCAATCCCATGTACAGAAACCTGCCGTCCGTGAATTTCCGTCAGGAAGTGGTACAGCGCGAACGTCAGATAACTGAGTCCGCATCCGAAGTCGACAATGTTCAGGCAGCCTTCGGCGGGGAGACTGTCGTAGATGTCATTCACAAAATCGAGGTAGCGATTGATTTGCCGAAACTTCTTCTGCTTCTTCGCTTTGATCTGTCCGTCAGCGCTGGTAAGCCCCAATTCGACAAGAAACGGTGCACTGGATTCTGGTGACAACAAATACTGCTTCTGCCGGTCGTGGCTCTGCGGCTCAACCGGCTTGCTGGAAGCCGTCCGCGTCAGCCATGCCTTGCGCTTCCCCGTGCGTAATTGGATGTTCTCGCTGGACGTGACCAGTAAGGCGTCGCGATAGACCGCTGGCACGAGTTCGACAATACGCGTTGCCGACTCATTCAAATCGACGTTCTCATGAATCGCCTGCTTGCCGCGCTGATGCGTCCACTGGAGTACGGCTTCCTGCTTCAATTGAATGAAGCGCACGTCGAGACGGTTGGGAACATCACTGCCACCGCGTGGCTTACTGAGCACCAGCGAGACGAAACTCCCCTCGCGGAGTGCCGTCCGCACTGCATCCAGAAAGTCCTCAGATTCGGCCATAAGTTTTGCTTCACGGTGCTATGTGTTGACCTCAGGGCGTGCATAGTGCCGGGGATGTGCTGACCATGCAAGGGTATCATCGCAGTAGATCGCACCGCGTTGCTCGTTACACAGACGTTGCGCCGCGAATGGAAATCTGCGGCTACGATGTGGGCGTCGATTTGTTCTCCCCAATTGGAGCCAGAAAATGAAGAGAGCATTCCTTGCGTCCGTCGTGACAGTCGCCGCGATATCTGCTGCGGTACTCGGATATCAACATGCAAACGGAGGAGGAAAGGCATCTGAAAGTGCCGATTCCATCGCGGCCATGCGTGCCGAAGGGCCCCCTGCACTGGCGAGACTTCTCGCGGAACGCGAAGGCTTAATCAGGTCGTCGAATGCTTCATCTGTCGAGCGGGAACAGCAATTGAATGACCTCGTCGCCGACATTCGAGCCGTCAGCGGACAGCATTATGGTGAGCATTCGGAACTGTACTGGTACACAGATTTAGACCAAGCCAAACAAGTTAGCGTAGAGAGTGGCAAACCAATTCTCTCGCTGCGGCTTTTGGGTGATCTCCGCGAAGAACTGACGTGTGCCAACAGCCGCTTCTTTCGCGTGTTGCTGTACGCGAACCCTGAAATCGCGGCAGAAATGAAAAGCAAGTTCGTCCTCCACTGGTCGAGCGAGCGTGATGTGCCCATCGTGACAACTGACTTCGGCAACGGTCGCCAATTGAAGCGGACGGTTACCGGGAACAGCCTGCATTACGTATTGGACTCTGAAGGCCATCCCCTCGACGCTCTCCCCGGTCTGCAAAGTCCGGCGGCCTTCCTCGACTGGCTCAAACGCATTCAACCACTTGCTGACGAAGTGCGAAGCCATCCTGCAGAACGCGGCAACCTTGTGCGGGCATTTCACCAGGAACAACTGAAGCGGCTCGACGCCACCTGGGAAACGAAACTCGGAAGTGCCTACAGTTCGTTGTCGCGAACAGGTCAGGTGCGTATGCCCTCTCCGTACATTAATACGGGAGCCGTTGAAGGCGTCGCCGTCATTCCCGCAAATCGCGCCATGGCTCTCGCAATTCCCAAGAGCGTGGTCGAAACTCCGCTCATGAGAGCCATTCGCATGGAGAAGGCCGACGACTCAGAACAGAAACCAGAATTATGGGATTTTCTGGCACGAGGCTATGGAGAAGCATGCCAGTTCCACGAGGACAGCCGAAACATTGTTGCTGAGGAATACCGCAACGTCATGCCCCACGCTTCGGCTGAAGAACGTGAACAGTTTGTCGCTCAACTCATTCAGCGACTGGAGGCCAACGTCAACATTGACACGTTGCGGAACGAACAGGAACTGCATCGCCAAGTTCACACCTGGTTTGTCAGCGACGGATTCCCGCAAGACTTCGAAGGCGTGAACGAGGTCGTCTACGCCCAACTCTTCTTCACACCGAAATCCGACCCCTGGCTCGGCTTGAATGATCCCTACGCCTACGCGGCGCTGGATAATGGCGGTCAAACAACTCCAGCAAATACCGAGAGTTCCTCCGGACAAGCGCTGACGTCGACGCGTCGGTAGTGAAATAGGCTCGCCGTCAACGAACAAACGCCCGGATGTTGAATCCGGGCGTTTGCCATTTTGTAATTGCGGAAACTACTGAGCGTGCAGGTAGTCGTGGCAGGCCATGCAGTTGGCTGTCAGTCCCTGATAAACAAACGCGGCACCTTCGATGTTTTCTTCGTCGGCCATTTCCCCCAATCGAGTGGTCAGGCGGAGGAATTCCAGTTTGAAGTGGTTGTAGAGTTCATCATCTACTTTGTCACCGTTCTCAGGTTTCGGTGCGTCGAGACTGGTTTGCTTGAGGGCGCCGGCACCTTTGCGGATTTCTTCAAAATCGTGCGTGACCAGTCCCTTCATGACGCGCTGTGAGTGATACAGCTTGGCGTGCATGAACGTTTGCAGGTCCGGGTTTGGCTTTTCGTCTTCCTCAATGGGAATTGGTTTGACCTGAGCGAATGACTCGGGAGTATTCCCCTGCCCCGCCACAAGACATACCAGTAAAGCCAGCAAGCACATTTTCCAAAATGGTGAACGCATGATTTCTCTCCTTGTTCATCAGCGGCTGCGTCCGGTCGAATAGCAGGATTGGACCAAAGACCGGCCAAATACCTCAAGAGGACTTTGTCAAACCCCACTTTGCGAGCAGCACCCCAATCGCGAGTATAAGCAACAAAAAGGCAATGAGCCCCACGCCAATAAGCGTGTCGGTGCCGTCCTTCTTAATGGCCGTCCGCCCCAGTATTTGACGGTTAATGACGCCGCACACCCAGCTCCAGTGAAGCATGACATGGAGCGTAATTCCCGCGGTGAGTACCGCTAAAGCATTGAACTGCACATTCTCCCAGCCGACGACGTCGAGCCCCCAAATTCTGTAGCCCGCAGCCTCAATTCCTGGAGGAAAGACATACTGCAGTACGGCCGACGCCCAGACGAGGAACACAAAGTTGATGAGCAGCAGCACGTCCAGCCAGAAATTGACAATGGTTTTCGAGAAACCAAGCAGAAAACCACCCGCTGCGCCGACTTGTGGCGGATCGCATTCCTGTTTCTGGGGAGTTGTTGATTCCGTAACAGTCGATTCGCCAGACATGAGTCAAATGAAATTCTTAGAGAGATAAACAGCAGGAACTTATTGTGAGCCGCCCGCGGCCGGCAGAGATTGTTTCGGCGCTGCAATCTCGGCGTCGGCAGTCGTTTCCACCGGATTTGTTGTTGATGAGGCAACCGCATCTGCATGGTCGCCCTCTGGCGTGTTTGATGCAACAGTGCTAGCCGGAGAATCATCGTCAGGATGGCAAAACGGGCACCCTTTCGTCTCCACAACACCAGGGAGCGTGACGAATCCAACTCCGCGAGCGAGCGTCAACGCGCCCGTGAGTACCACACACCAGCCAGCTATGCGAAACATGCGGGCGCGGGCTGTCATCGACAGCAGACTGCCGCCGACTCCCGTGATGACCATGAGCGGCACTGTTCCCAGGCCAAATACAATCATGAGGACGGGCCCCCAAATCATACTGCGGGTTGCTGCGGCCAGTGCCAATGCACCGTAGAGCAATCCACAAGGGAGGAATCCCGTAATCACGCCGGCGAGAAACCGGCTGCGCCAGCCGGGCATGGTGAGAAACGTTTTGAACATTGAGCCCGTCAGGCATCCGGCTTCGGACGTCTTGCCAACCGTGGCTCCCCAGAGCGGAACACCGGCTGAGACAAGGCCCTGATAGATGAGAAACAATCCTGCCAGCACACACAGAATTGCCGGGACGTTGAGCCACAGCGTCGACTCGTTCGTCACACGGTCTCCCAGAAATCCCGCCCCCAGACCGAGGAAGGCATAGGTAAAAATCCGACCGCCGCTGTACAGCGACTGCCGAGCGGCGTTGTGCCAGACGTTCGGTGAGTTGAGCCCCAGAATGACAGCAAAGCCGCCGCACATGCCAATGCAATGGGACGAACCGAGCAGGCCAGCCAGAAACAACATGGGGATTTCGGTCATACCGTCATCCCTTCTGGTTCAAGCTGTTCCTGAGCGACTGAGTTGGATGCCACGGCCAAGGGCGTACTGCCTTCCACGACCGATTTGTCATCGAGGTCGACCTCGTTGCCAGCCAATCGCAGGGAGTTGGAAATGACGTATAGACTGCTGGCGACCATGAGCACGGCGGCCACGGCGGGATGCAGCCACCCTGTGGCGGCAATCGCTACCCCACACATGTTGTAGCCCAGGCACCAGTATAAATTGGAACGCACGGTTTGGATGGTCCGCGTGGACAAATCGACCAGCCACGGAATTTGGGCGAGGTCATTCTCGACAAGACAGACATCTGCGGAGTCGCGTGTGAGATCAGCCCCGCAGCCCAGCGTAATACCAACAGTTGAACTGGCGAGGGCGGGGGCGTCGTTCACTCCATCACCCACAAAAATGACGCCGCCCTCAGTTTTTGCAGCGAGCGACTGGATTTCGTCTTCCTTCTGGGCGGGCGTCAATTCGGACGACATGGCCCACCCCAACTGTGAGGCGACTCGATTCGCCGACTGATGATGGTCACCGGTCAGGACACCAACATCCAGATTCCGTTGCTTCGCCCATGTGGCAACCATTCCCGTTGCAGCACGCAATTGCTCCTTCAACACGAACACGACATGGACTTCACCATTCCAGCCAGCCACTACTATGGGCTCGCCGTTCGTTTGAGAATTCTGCACACAATTCCGCAGAGCGGGCGGTACCGTCATGCCCAGTTCTTCGAGGAATCGCAGGCTTCCCAGTGCAGTGACGTCTGACTCGTCACCAAACTGACAGGTCACTCCTTTTCCCTGGTGCGATTCCGTCAGGCCATGTTTGGCTTCCAATACTCCTTGAGGCGTATCACGCAAATAACCTGAAATCGCCTTACTGAAGACGTGCTGTGATGTCCTGGTGAGCACTGCGACCCGATGTCGTACTTCTTCAATGTCGCCCGAATTTGCGTACTCAACATGATGGACTACAGGGCTCCCAGTGGTCAGTGTCCCTGTTTTGTCGAATCGAATGGCGCGGCACCGTGCCAAGCGTTCGAGAGCTTCTGGAGAACGAAACACAACTCCGCGGCGCGCCGCCGCTCCCATGGCCGCCCAAATCGCCATGGGCGTTGCCAGTCCCAATGCACAGGGGCAGGCAATCAGGATGACAGACAAACCTGCCATGAGTCCCGCCCAGGGTCCGGAGTAGATCCAGTGCCCAGCAAACGTCAGCCCCGAAGCGGTGAGCATAATGGGGAAAAACCACTGCGAAATTTGATCGGCCAGTCGCTCGTAGGTTCCCTTTTCCAGGCGTGCCTGGCGCACGGCGGCAATGAGCCGAGCGAGCGTGCCCTCGTTAGGAAGTGCGGTCACGACCAGTCGCAGTTCGGAACTGATGCTGAGTGTGCCGCCGCTGAGTGAGTCGCCCGAATGTTTCTCTACGGGCCAGCTTTCGCCGGTCACCAGTTGCTCATCGAGAGTTGCCGAGCTGCTCACGAGTTGTCCATCGACGGGAATTCTCTCACTCGCCGCGACGTGGATGGTGTCGCCAATTTCGATTGCCGAGAGCGACACCAATTCGACCTGTCCGCCGGAATTAACACGATGAACTTCGTCGGGTAGTAGTCGTTGTAATTGATCAAGTGCGCGCGTTGACCGCAGCTTGCCGATGGCTTCGAACCAGCGTCCGAGGGTGACCATGACCAGAATCATACAGCCGACTTCGAAGTAGATTGGTCCCGGAGGATAACCAAGTTGAACCTGCCAGACGCTGAGTATCGAAAACCCGAATGCGGCGCCCACGCCGACAATGAGCAGTAAATCGGTCGAGAGGATGCCGCTGCGCAGTTGCTGGAGAGCCGACGAGAAAATGGGCTGCCCCAACAGAAACAGAACGGGCAAGGCCAGCAGCATGGTGGTGAAGCGGAGCAGTTCGGCAAACGTCGCTGCAAGCTGCTCGTCGACATCGAAGCCGCCCGTGTCAAAGCCCCAGAGGGCAAGCGTACACACCATGACGTTCATGGTGAGGAACAACGCAATTCCCACGCGTGTGAGCGTTTGCTGGGCTTCGCCCTGCTCGCCGCGTTCCTGTGTGAATCCATGTGCCAGCTTGCAGCCAAAGCAGCAGTACTTCGGCTGCTCTGGGTCTCGCATGTCGTCTCCCCACATCGAGGCGGGGAGAGGCAACTCGCAATAGGTGCAAGTAGATTTCATGGGGGGCGAAACCAGTCACCGTCACTGCCATGCGACGGCGTTTAAGTGCTGCGGTTCCTTTTCTGTTTACTCAGCCAAGGCCGGGCCAGCACTCTGGTTGACCTACCGCCTTACGGAGGAGACAGCAATTCCTTGTCGATTGCAGGAATAAAATACGTCAGGGTGTAGTAAATCACAAACGCCCAGAACAGAATCCAAATCAACCGGACATACCAGGGGATATCGTTGCTGGTGTACGTGTGGTGACGATGTTCTTCTTCGGCAGATGTTCGTTCAGTCGTCATTGGTAATCACCCTTTCTCTACTTTCCGTGGCCCACCTGCCCAGACCGGAACATGGTTTGGTTCGTTGACATCCAGTTCATCTTCGCGTTCCAGCATGGTGTGTTTCGGTGATTCGATATCACGAAACATTCCCTGAAATGTGGCCCACAGCAGTAGGAAGAAAAAGCCAATACTGGCGAACGTGTAATTCATAATGGGGGTCATCGCGAAGGCGCCGTTTGGATCGCTCCGGGCAATGCGGGCGAACTCGAACAACTTATTGATGAACCCGAACATGCTGGGCACGAGAAACAGCACGGCCATAATCATGGTCGCAATGAACACGCCACGCGGTGTTTTCGGATGGTTGTCGGTTTTCTGATCACTCATCGGTCAACTCCTCGTTTGCTTTCTCGCCCTCGGGCTCGTCACCCGCTGTAGCTGCCTCGCGAGCTTCGTCATCGGCACGCCGCTCCAACTGAGCAATGGCCGACTCTTCGTAATCTTCGTAGTACGGATAGCTGTCGAGCCAAGATCCCAGCCACTGAACATAAGTCAGCAAGGCCAGACCACGACGGTTTGGTTTGGCAGGATCGCCATCGAAGAACCAGGGATACTCCGGCATGGGTGATCCTGGAGACAAATCTGTCGGCTTGAAGAAGTGCACGGCGTGCCAGTCACTGGAGCGTCGGCCCGATTCACGACTGAGGTCCGGACCAACACGACGCGTACCGAAGAGCACAGGACGTTGCAGTTCGTTTTGATACTCTTCCGACCTGGCAACCGGACCGAAACGCTCGCTCTCATTCGACACGGGACGTACGAACTGGCTGTGGCAGTGCCAGCAACCTTCACCGACGTAAATGTCGCGACCAAGTCGCAGCATGTCAGCACACTGTTCGTCGTACCATTCAGCGGCCTTTTCTTCCTCTTCTGGCGGCGTACCAATGTGCTCTTTGAATGACTCAGGAAACCGCTGAGCCAAATCTTCGAACTGGTACCGCAAGTTTGCGTTCACCAACTGCTCTGCCGTCTTTTCCTCCAGGTGCTGGTACATCAGCGCGGGGAGAACGGCATTCGACAGGAAGGCGATCGCAAAGAACAACAGTCCTGCTATGAACAGCACGCCGGACTTACTTTCAAACATGACAATATCCTGAAAACTGCTTGGTTGTCAGTTAAACTTGTAAACAAAATTCTTAGGCAGTCGCCGGTGCGCCCGTTGGCTCCTCAACCTTGGCTGGCGATTTTGCCCAAGTCATGTAGAGGTTGCATAGGAAGATGACTTGTGCCAGTGCCATTGCCATTCCGGCGAAAATTCGGGTAACCCAGAATGGCTGAGAAACTTCAATCGAGTGTTCCCAAGGCTCAAGACCCATCCAGGACCAACCCTGGAACAGGCCGGCGAGCGTGAGATCGAGAGCCATGACAGCCAGGCCCCCTGCAGACATCCAGAAGTGCCACTCACACATGGTGCGGCTGTACCATTCTTTCTTGAGCAAACGGGGGAACAGGTAGGTCATTACTCCCAGCAACCACATGCTGAACACTCCGAACATCACAAGGTGGGCGTGTCCAACAACCCAGTCCGAGAAGTGAATAAGCTGCTGGAAGGTCAGGGTCACCTGCAGGGCACACTGTGCACAGGTGATGAAGTAGAACACCATTCCTGTGTAGAAATAACGGATGGGAAGGTTCTCCCAGAAGGCTTTGCCGTCACCCCAAATGGTTCCGAAGAAGTTAATGACCACTGTCATCACCACCAGTTCCACCGCAATGGTCGACATGACGGCACCGTACTGGAGGAACATGGGGATGGGCGTGTACAGGAAGTGGTGAATTCCCTGCAGCGGATAGAAGAAGGCGAGTCCCCAGAATCCGACGAGCGACAATCCGTGACTCCAAATGGGCTTCTTGAGCATAATGGGGACGAAGTAGTACATCATGCCCCAGCCGAGTGGGGTCACAAACAATCCCACGAGGTCGTGAATGAAGAGTCCACCGACGGCACCAGCACTTGAACCGCTCACGCAGTACTGAGGAACAAAGTTACCCATCGCGTAGGTGAGGAACGTCCAGATGAACGCCGCGATGAAGTACCACAGCGTTACGTAAATTGGTCCCTGCTGACTAATGATGGGAGCCATGAAGTTAATGGCCACCAGCAGCAGTCCGACCTGAGCGAGTGGGTCGATCCAGACAGGGGTTTCGCCCCATTCCAGTCCTTGTGCGTGTCCGATAAGAATTCCGACGGCCGTCGCTCCCACGACAACCTGCCAGGCAGCGAAGATGAACCAGGACAACCGCTTGTCGAGAACAGGCTTCAGTGTGAGACGCGGAACTACCCAGTGCAGCATACCGAGGAACGCGTTGGCCAGGAATCCGTACGCAATGGCGTTGGTGTGAACCATCCGCCAGCGGCCTGGCGAAAAGAATTCAATACCGTTCAGCGGATTATGGCGAATCAACTGAAACGCCATCAGGAAACCGCCGGCCAAGGAGGCGAAGAAGAAAATGAGGGCAGCGAAGAAGTACCAGCAGACAATTCGTTCGTCCACAAGTTCCGCGTGGTTCGGCACCGTTTGATGTGGTGTTTGTTCAGCGGCGTTGCTTTGTGTTGTCATTTTGGATGACTCAGGTTTACGTCGTTACAGTGAATTTCGTAGCGGGGATAGTTCAGGCGATGTTTACTCAGGCACCGACTCGCGGGCAGTAGCCTGTGGCCGCATTTTCGATTTGTAAGCGGTGAACTGTCCCCAGGGATACAGAACCGCGAGCGTCAGTCCAAACAGGACGTGCGTACCAGCCGCGACCCACACAGGCAGAATGGCGGAATCGGTTACCCAGTTACCACCAAACAGCATGGGCTGAAGCCACGAAAGAATTCCGTAGAACGCGACGGCCCATGTTGCGAGACCGAGTACGGCACCCACGGCAAGTCGCTTGGGGAGTGCAGAGTCTTTGCCACACAAGTAGGACATGGCCAGATAAATGGGGATACCAATGAGCATTCCCGTTCCAATGTAGAGGCAAGCTCCCATGGCGAGTGCGACCGAGCCGTTTTGCGAATCGAATTCGAGTGCCCGTGCTCCCAGCGGAAACGTCAGGTAGACGCGGATCAGTTCGAGCGGCGACTTTCCAACCGCCGTGGCACCAATGATGTTTGCCAGCAAGCTGACAATGGCAGCAACACTCCCCATCACGCCACCGGCCATAGCATAGTAAGAGGCGTAGAAATCTTTCGGGGGCCATTCTCGACTGGATTCGTCTTCGGCTTTCGCGAGTTCTGCTTCCAATTGCTGAACGCGTCGCCGAAGTTCGTTCAGTTCCTGACGTTTTGCATCAATATCCACGTCCGAGTTCCTTTTTTCCGTTTCACTTCACACAGTCAACAAGCTGGTTGGGATCGAACTGAGATGGGCACTCCGCTCAGTTCCGCGCGTGAGCGACTAGGCGTCGTCGGGCTCTTCGGATTCAGTTGCAGATTCCGGAGTTACCTCAGGAATGTAAGGTTTCAGAGGGCCAGGCAGCGGGGCTGCAATGACTTCCTCATCTTTTGTTTTGTATTCATTCAGTTGATTGATGCGACGTCGAGCATTCGTGATGTGCATGACGTACGCCACCAAATCCCACAGCTTGTCCGGCTCAGATTGAAGAGCATTCGCAAAGCCCGGCATGGGCGTGCCGTTAATGCCCGAATAAATCCGGCGGTAAAGGTCGATTGGCTCCTGACCACCGTGCAGAATTCCTGAGGTCAGATCTGCGGCGCGGGTCGCGTTGCCCCAGTTGTCCTTCAAGTTTCCAGCGAGGTTGTCCGGCGTCTGGCCGCGTCCGTCGGGACCGTGGCACTTGAAGCAGCCGAGTTCCTTGGAAAGGAACGCTTCCTCACCACGCTTCACGTGTTCCAGTGTGAACACTGGCTGAGGAGAGAGCGGAGAGACCTGGCTTCCCTGGGCATCAACCCATTTATTCACGACGTTCGGCAGATAGTCTTCTGGGATCAGCTCAGGATCAACGGCTTCCTCGAACTCGACCATTTCTACGAGCTGAGCTTCCAGTTCCCCACGCTGACCAAGCGCCATGACATAGTCGACAACGGCTTCCAGTTCCTCTTCAGGGAGCAGCTTGAAGCTCGGCATGGACGTTCCCTGAATACCTTTCCGCAGTGTCCGCATGAGGTCGGAGCGGTGGGGGCGATATCCGTAGGGTGTCGACGTGAACTTGAAGAGCCCTTTGCGGTAATCACGCGGCCGTGGGTACATATACTTCGCAGCCGGGCCATTGCCATCGCCACTCACTCCGTGGCACTGCAGGCAGTTGGTGTCGTACACCTTCTGGCCGAGTTTCAGAGTTTCCTGCGTGACGTACGAATCTGAAATCAGTTTCGGTTCCGCATGCGTCCCGGCGTATTCCGCGAGAGCAGCACGGAGATCATCCTGCAACTTCTTGGAGGCTTCTGCGTTCTCAGGGTCATTCGGATCAGCCAGCGCCAACACCTGCTCGCTTGAGGCGAACTCAAGTGGAGTTTCACGCGTACATCCTGACAGACCAGCGACTGAGAGAACTGCTCCCAGCAAAATCAAACTCTGCAACCGGGTCACTGCTTCCAATGCCTCTGGATGGGGGTTCTGGTTCAAATACCTTCGACGACACAAAGGATGGCAAACGGAGTGCCACAATTCCTGCCGTTTGACGAGAATCTCACGTTGTCTAATTGGTTTGCTGTGTTTTGTAAACTGTGCAGTTTTCAAATCCACAAGCACTCATGCTTCACTGCGATTGAGGCGCGCACAGTCGCGCGCTTTTGTCGAACGTGACAGTTCATCCGCACAATTTGCGAGCAAAAAATCACGGCGTGGCGTTACTCAGTTGGACTCACATGTCGGTCGTGCAATCCATACCGAGCAATGTGCATGATGCAAAACTTGTGACGTCACGCTTCCGAGAAACAGTCGCTCCCAAACGGTTTTGCCTGTGCTTCCCATGACAACCAAATTGGAATTGTGTTTGGTTGCCGCAGCGACAAGATCGTCCGACGCATGCGCCGCCACGTGAATGACTGAACTCACGTGCGGAGTTTTGTGTCGCAGCTCTTCGGCAACATGTTTCACTTTCGGTTCCAACTCACCCTGCATGACTTCGTACACCGTCTCCGCGACTGGCAAGCCAGCGTAGGGGGCGCGCTCGATGACACTGTGGATGACAATGGAATCGTCCTCGGACAAATTCAAACTTGCCAGCAACTTTGCTGCACAGTTCGCCGCAGGTGAACCGTCGTACGCCAGCAAGATTCGTTTTACCTCCGGTGAATTCGGAGCCTCTGGCGTTTCATCGCGGCGCACAACCAGAACCGAACAGTGAGCATTCTTCGCGATTCCATCGGAAACGCTGCCAAGGAAGAACCGAGACACGGCGCTCTGCCCGCGGGCTCCAACCACAATCAGGTCAGCGCCGAGGCGGTCGGCCGCTTCAACGACTTCCTTGGTGGGGTGACCATCCAGTAACTCGGTCTGAACACTGGCGCACCAACTCCGGCAGCGCTCGGCTGCGTCATCAATGAGCTTCTGCGACTGTGCCCGGCACTGATCGATCATGTCCTGAACGACTTCCGGCACGGACGACATGGCATGCAAATCCGCCGACGGACATACCGTCACGACGTGCAGGTCCACCGAAGTGGACAGCGGTAACTTCGAGAGCACCTGCTCTGCGTTTAGCGAGCAGGGGGATCCATCTACTGCGAGGACAACCTTCATTTCGCCGACTCCTTCTTCTGCTCAGCGATACGCATGCCGCGAACAAACCGATGACAGTCCATGCAGCTCATCGTAGTGTCCATCCACTTCAGTGCCACGCGGTCGGCATTCTTCGACTCGGCCGCCTTGATGAGCTCATCGGTGAGTGAATCGAACTCCCTGTTGAACTGTCGGTACATGACGTCGTTCGAGACGCGGAACCGCTCTGCCTGACTTACCTTTTTGAGGTCCTCGGCACCTTTCTGGACCAGTTCCATGTCGTCCGTACACAGCCCTTCCAGAATCTTCCCGGAGGCCTCCAGCTTTTTACGCATGAATGCCGAAAGGGAAATCTTCGGCTCACCGGGCTGGTCGTCCGCTTGAACCGCGCTGGGACTTGCCAGCAGTGTCCACGCAACCGCACACAGCAATGCTGTCACAAATCCTCGACCAAGTTGTTTCGCAGACACAACCAACTCCTTGTGGTTTCAGGGAATGAACTTATTGAGGCAACAGGCAACTGTCATGCCACGCTCGGAGGATAACACTCGTTGCCGCCCGCTGAGAACCGAACAGCGACAAGATGCGGCATCTGACTACTTCTGGAAATATCCAAGTTTCACGAACACATCGCCCGCCCGCACGGAATTGGCGCGCGAGTGTGCACGGGTTGGCACATTTCGCACACACGCTGGTTCAACGGAGATTACTCGTCAGCGAGTGAGGATTCGTCAAAATTCGGGTCAATGGAGAATCGCTCCAGCAGGCGATACAGCTTTCGTCGGTGAATTCCCAACAAGCGTGCGGCTTTCGCCTTGTTCCCCTTGGTCTTGCGCAGGATCGAAATAATGTGAGCCCGCTCCACAGATGCCAAATCGATGTCGTCAGCGGCATTTCTCAACACACACGGCGAGCCATTTTGACTTGAGGAAATGGGCACGCACTTGACGACTTCGCTGGGCAGGTCATCGATTGTGATCACACCATCTTCCGCGAGTACGGTGGCCCGGTCGACCGCGTTGATAAGCTGTCGTACATTGCCCGGCCAGTGATAGTTGACAAGTGCTTCCATTGCCTCGGGCTCCAGTTCCCACTGGTCGCCGAGGAAGTGGTCGACAATTTGTTTCACATCTCCAACCCGGTCACGTAGAGGGGGCAATTTGATCGAAAGTACGTTGAGTCGGTAGTACAAATCTTCTCGAAAACGTCCGGCGGCAACCTCGTCGGCCAAGTTCCGGTTTGTCGCGGCAATGACCCGCACGTTCACCCGTCGTTCCAGGTGCGAACCAATCCTGCGGAATGACCCATCTTCCAATACACGCAAGAGTTTCGGCTGCAGAGCCGGGGTGAGTTCGCCAATTTCGTCAATGAATAGCGTGCCGCTGTGGGCGACCTCGAACAGTCCCTGCTTGCGATTTGCCGCTCCGGTGAATGCTCCTTTCTCGTGCCCGAACAGCTCGCTTTCCACCAAGGTTTCCGGGAGAGCAGCGCAATTGATGGTCACGAATGGGCGTCCCAACCTCGGGCTGTTCTCCTGAATGGCTCGCGCCACAAGTTCTTTACCAGTACCGCTTTCTCCCTCAATAAGCACCGACTTGTCGGTCGGGGCAATCTTGGAGATGAGGCGAAACACCTCTTTCATCGCAGGCGAATCACCAATGATGCGCGGCTTCGGTTGTTCGCGCTGAAGCAGTTCGCGCAGCTGATCGTTCTCCTGCCGCAATTGCCCTCGCTGAGCGGCCAACTGACAGCGTTGCTCCAGTGCCGCCAGCGGAAACGGCTTGGTGAGATAGTCGCATGCGCCACGTTTCATGGCGTCCACCGCGTTCTCAACAGTCGCTTGTCCCGTGAGAATGAGGACTTCCGTTTCGATTTGCTGTTCGCGGAGTCTGTCGAGAATTTCCAGCCCCGACACACCCGGAAGGTTCATATCGAGAATGGCGACATCAAACCGCCTGCGCTGCAACTGATACAGACCATCTTGGCCGTTGCCAGATTCGGACACATGGTGACCATGGCGTCGCAAATACTGTGCGGCCATGCCACGGAACTCTTCATCATCTTCGACAAGCAGGATATCTACAGGCGTCGTTTCGGGCATCGAATCACGAAGTCTGGTGGGGGTTTCTGTCAGCGCAAACCGTCTTAGCGCCGTTCATCACACCAATATGGCACGTTTCGTGCCTACGAAGAAGTGATTCGGACGAAATGTGGTATCAGCCAGTACTTCAAGTTCCTACGATTCTCATGTCGGGAGTTGCCCTCGCAAACTCCGGAAACGTTTATTTGACCTAGTCTTCTGTACTTTCATGGCATCCAATCCACCAGCACCCCGTATCCAAGATTCCTTTTCGGAAGAAGGGTTTCTGCGCGCGGTAGTGGACACCATCGTGGACGCCATTGTCACAATTGACGCGCGCGGCATCATCCTGCAGGCCAATCCTGCAGCGCTGAAGATTTTCGGCTACACCAGAGGGGAACTGGTTGGAAACAATGTTTCCATGCTCATGCCGGCAACCATCGGACGCGAGCACGACGGGTACCTGGAGGCATTTCTAAAGACACGTGTGGCCAAAATCATCGGCATTGGCCGACAGGTGACCGCCGTTCGGAAAGACGGCTCGGAATTTCCCATCGAACTGGCGGTCAGTGAAGTCTCGATTGAAGGGAACACGTACTTCACGGGCATTATGCGGGATATCAGTGAGAAGGTGCGTGTCGAAGAAGCCGTTCGACAGGAACGCGACTTCAGCCGCAGTCTTATCGACACAGCCCATGCCATCATTCTTGTGCTTGATCCGTTAGGACGAATCGAAAGGTTCAATCCTTACCTGGAGGAACTTACCGGGTACGCAATCGATGAGGTGGTGGGGAAAGACTGGTTCGAAATTTTCATCCCGGAGGCAGAGCGCTCCGACATCCGTGACTTGTTTGCCAAAACACTCAGCGGGATACCAGTCGTTAGTAATGTGAACGCCATTCTCACCAAGAGTGGTAAGGAGCGTGTGGTTGCATGGTCGGGACGACGACTGTTGAACCTGGCGGGTGATGTCATTGGTGTGCTCGCCATTGGCAACGATATCACAGAACTGAAAGCCGCCGAGCGTCGGCTCGTTCAATCGGAGCGATTGGCAGCCGTCGGCCAAATGGTCACCGGCCTGGCGCACGAAAGCCGCAATGCCCTGCAGCGTACTTTGGCTTCACTCGAAATGCTCGAAATGGATGCGGGGGACGACCCCGACGCGCTGGAACTCATTCAGCGAGCGAAACGGGCGATGTCCGAGTTGCAGCGGCTTTATGATGAAGTACGCAACTACGCAGCCCCCATTAAACTGGATCGCTCAACGTTTAGTCTTACGCATTTGCTCGAAGAAACGTGGGAGCAGGTGCAACAAGTGCATGAAACGCAACGGGTGTCGTTTGATGTTCGCGTCCAGTCAGATTTAGACACCATTGAGGCCGACCGAGACCGACTACAGCAGGTGTTTCGTAACGTCATTGAAAACGCACTCGCGGTCTCTCCGTCGGAAGGACTCATTCGAGTGGCCTCGGCCAAATGCGAATTGAACGGACAACCAGCCGTACGCATTACCATCACAGACGACGGCCCCGGCCTTTCAGATGATCAGCAGCGACGAATTTTCGAACCGTTCTACACCACGAAAACTCGGGGAACAGGACTCGGAATGGCTATTGCGGCTCGAATTATCAATGCACACAACGGCGTGCTGACGGCAACGAATCATGAGTCACTCGGCGCCGAACTTTCCGTGGCAATTCCAAGTCGGCTCAGGTCGTAGGCAGGAGCACAGCGTATGGGTAGCGATTCTCCAAAACTGCGAATTGTCATCGCCGATGACGAACCGGACGTCCGAGAATTTCTCAGCCGGGCTTGCCAACATTGCGGATTTGAAGTCGTCGCCGTTGCCGAGAATGGGGCTCAACTGGCACGCTGTTGTGCTGATTGTCCCCCCGATTTGATTCTGACCGACATCATGATGCCCGAGGTCGACGGATTAACGGCCCTGGGCGAAATTCGCGAGCACATTGTCATTCCGTCAATCGTAATTACCGCCCATGATCGGCCAGAGCTCAGGTTGCAGGCCGCAGAGTTTGGTGCAGTAGCCTATCTGGTAAAGCCCATTGGTCTGGCCAGTTTGAAAGACACACTCGAAATCGCCCAACAGCGCGTCGCCGAATTGCGACGCGCCTGAGGAACAACTTCTCATTTACTACGGAAGTTCGCGAATTCGAAGGTTGCGGAAATCGATAGGTGCCCCTTCAGATTCCAGGCAGAGATAGCCCGAGGCAGGATTGCAGTTGGTGCCTCCGGAGACTTCCTCGCCATTCACCCACAACCGGACCTCGCCATTAATTCCACGAACGTAGTAGTGGTTCCATTCATTCACTCCCAGGCTCAGATTCTTGCTGGGGAAGCTGCGTTGGCCGTTCGGTGAAAGGGGTGGGAATGGTGTCATGGTCGATTTGCCGACGGGGAAGACATCGCCGTTCGTGCTGAACCAATCACCCTTCTTGCCGCTGCTCGACTCATACAGTTCTGTGTAGCCGTGGTCGAGCACCTGAACCTCAATTCCACCGGGCGGAAGGCGATTTGGAGGCAGGTCGGTCAAAGCTTCTTCTGAAGCCCACACAAACACACCCGAATTGCCACCCTTTTGGAGGTGCCGCCATTCGACGACAAGTTCGAAATTCTTGTACTGCTTTGCCGTCCGCAGAACGCCCACGGGCTTCCCGGTGCAATGGATTTGACCATCCTTGAACGTCCAGGTTTCGGGGTCGCAATTCACATGGGCAAAGTCGGCTTCTCCCAGAGCCACCCAGCCATCGCCGGTTCCATCAATAAAGGCTTTCCGCAATTGCGGTTCGTCAGCACGCAAACTGGCCGACATGACAATCAAAAGGAATCCCAGAGCAACTCGATACGGCATGGTTGTTAACTCACTATTGGTCAAATGAAATCGAGGGAACTCACGCATCAAGTACCGTCCTCGACAAACCAAACCAGAACCCGGTGGCACAGACATTTCTGTCTGTGTTTTCACCTGAGTGAGGAGTGGGGTTTTGCAAAAGGTTGTACGCGTAGGTCCTTGATGGAAGTCTTCTCAAATAATCGTAGCTGGGAGGGAAGGCGTTGTCAGGCGGTTAAGCAAAATGTGTGCGAACCGAACAACCCCACAGTCCCCGGCCAGCGGTCCGCACGCTACAATTCCTCGCTTCGTTCACAACGAGAGTTTGCAGTACGGAAAAAGAAATGACTCTTATTCGCGCCGTCGTGTTCGACATGGACGGCATCATGTTCAACACGGAAGACCTGTTTCACTTGACCGGGCACGAGTTGATGCGTCGCCGCGGCAAAGTTGCCACGCCCGAACTGTTTCATGCCATGATGGGGCGCCGCGCACACGACGCCTTCACCGCCATGATTAACATGATGCAGCTCACTGAGACCATTCCGGAACTGCAGGAAGAGTCGGAAGCCATTTTCGATGACTTGCTCAGCAAGCACCTCGACACCATGCCCGGCCTGCATGAACTGCTCGACACCATCGAGCAGCAGAACATCCCGAAAGGCGTCGCCACCTCGTCCGACCGACGCTACCTCGAACGGCTGCTCAATCAATTCGACTTGCTCCCTCGCTTCGACATGACCCTCACCGCCGAAGATGTCACGCAGGGAAAGCCGCACCCGGAAATCTACCTCACCGCAGCTTCGCGATTAGGCGTCGATCCTCACGAAATGCTTGTCCTCGAAGACAGCGAAAACGGAACCAAAGCCGCGGCAGCCGCGGGGGCTCACATCGTTTCCGTTCCCCACGACCACAGCCGGCACCACGACTTTTCCGTTGCCAAAGCCGTTGTCCCCCAGTTGAATCACGACTACGTGATGAACCTGCTTTCGCAGAAATCATAGCCAACTCGTCAGGCTTCGCGCTGTCGGGATTCGCTCCACCGTCGCCTGGAATGTTCAGGCCGATGGCCCAGAAACACTGAGCACAATCGATGCGAAGTCGACGGACGGCTCGAGAATTCGCAATTCTGGGATGCGCAACTCCCACGATTCTCAATGTCCTCGGGCTGCAGCCGTCACGTCTACACGCCGATTGGGACTGCATGTTTCGCAACTACCTACCTGGAAACGCTTTGCAACGCAGACAAAGCCGTGACAAACGCAGCAGAACTTTGACGGATGTTTGAACATCGGCTGACACTCTGTACCCGAAGATTCTGATATGTTCCGCTCGCCTTGGAAGCAGTGATGGCTTTCAGGCGACTGTGACACGGACATCCACTCAGCCGCATCGGCTTAACGGAAGTCCCAAGTGACTCAGGCGAATTGCTGACAGGAAGTCTGCAGTTGCCGTAAAAAACAGGAAAGTGAAATGCCTCCTACCGCAATGGATTCACCTTCGGGTGTCATTGAATACGAAACCAGCTCCGCCGTTGAAATTCCGGAAGAGTTGGCCACTCCACAGGCTGAACCGCAACCGGCTCCGCAGAAAAGTCAGAAGGCCCAGGAACGCCAGGAAGTCTATGACGGGTTCAGCCCCGAGAACCTGCGTTGGGGCAACCTGAGCTGGGTTGTGATTTCGTTCATTACCATGGTCCACGTGGGCGCGCTTGCCGCACCGTTCTTCTTCAGTTGGTCCGGACTCATTGCAGCGGTCGTGCTGCACTGGCTGACATGCAGCATTGGCGTTTGCATGGCATACCATCGCTGCCTTTCACACAAATCGTTGAAGCTGCGTCAACCAGCCAAGTTCCTGGCCACGTATTTTGGTGTTATTTCTGGTGAAGGTTCTCCCCTGATGTGGGCCGCCACTCACCGTGTGCACCACGGTCGCTCTGACAAAGAAGGCGATCCTCACTCTCCCTACGATGGCCCCATGTGGTCGCACCTGTTCTGGACGTTCGTGCAAAACAGCCCTCGCAAGTTCGACCTGCTGGTTAAACTGTACGCTCCCGATCTGGCCAAAGACCGTATGCTGCAAATGTTCGAGAATACCTACGCCTTCTGGCTGTGGGGTACTGGACTCGCTCTGGGCGTCGTTGGCTACGCGATTGGCGGCTGGTACATGGCTGCCTCCTGGGTACTCTGGGCGTTTTGCCTGCGAATGGTTTGTGCCTACCACAGCACCTGGTTCGTAAACTCGGCCACCCACATTTGGGGATACCGCAGCTACGACACCACCGACCACTCACGCAACTTGTGGTGGGTCGCCATCCTGGCTTACGGCGAAGGCTGGCACAACAACCACCATGCCCATCCCCGTCTGGCCAAAGCGGGTCACCGCTGGTGGGAACTTGATCCCACGTGGTGGACGATTTCCACGCTGCGTGCCATCGGACAGGCCTATGATGTCGATGACCGTGTCCCGGACGCCGGCAACCGTCAGGCCGACGAAGAGGAAGAATAACGTCTCAAACCGCTGGCCCGTCTCGTCTCCTTGACTGGAACAGGCCGTGAAATTCTTGAGACTTTCGCCCACACCCCTTTCTTTCACTCCCGAAGGAAAGGGGTGTTTGTTATTACTTAGAGCAAGTCTAAACCGGCACTTGCGCCCACTGACGCACTCTAACCGCTCCATCGCATATGTCTTCAGCAATCTCCTACAACGCGGCGGCAACCAACTCACTTATTCAGAATTCGGCACGTGAGCAGTTGGCACCAAGTCTCCTCGCCGCCCGTGATGAAATCTTCGCTGATTTGGACTTGCTGTCGTCCGGCAACATTCCGGCCGAGAAACAACCGCTCGACTCGGGCTGCATTGACCTCCCTCAGCGTTTGCTGACGAGTGAGTCTGCACTCGTCGACCGCATGGAAGCTGCTGCAGCAAAGTTTGCAGGCCAGGTTGACCGCATGCTCGTGCTGGGCATTGGTGGTTCCTACATGGGATTGCGGGCACTCTTCGAAGCCCTCTGCGATCCCTGTCACAACGACCTTCCTCGCGAGTTGCGTGGCAACGCTCCCCGGCTTTCCTTCGAAGGGGACAACCTCGACAACGACGCACAGCAGGCCCTGCTGCGACTGCTCTCACTCTACAAGAACCCGCAGGAACTCGCCGAGCGCTGGGGGATTGTGGTCATCAGTAAGTCGGGTGGAACGCTGGAAACGGCGGCCGCATTCCGCGTGTATCGTAAGGCTTTGGAAGCGTACTACGGAGCCAGTTCCGCCGAAGCAACGGAACTCGTCATTCCCGTCACCGGCGAAACGGGTCGACTCCGCGATTTGTCGAACACCCGCGGCTACCAGACAACCTTCCCCATCCCGGACGGAGTTGGCGGTCGTTTCTCGGTTTTCACTGCTGTCGGACTTCTGCCTGCCGCTGTGTTGGGAATAGACATTCGACAACTTCTGCAAGGGGCTGCGGACATCACCGAAGCATTGAAAACGGGAGAGCCGGGATCGAATCCCGTTCTCGATTATGTCTCCACCTGCCATTTGCTCGAACGCGATCACGGGATGGACATTCGCGTCCTCTCCGTCTGGGGCAAACGGATGGAAGCGATTGGCCTCTGGTACGATCAACTCCTCGCCGAAAGTCTGGGCAAGCACGAAAAGGGCGCGACGCCACTCACGGTGGTGAACACCCGCGACCTGCACAGTCGTGGCCAACAGCATCAGGAAGGAAAGCGAGATCGCGTCATTACCAACGTCACCGTCGGCAGCCCATCCACCGCAGATATTCATCTGCCCTCGGTGGATGCCAGCCTCGACCAGGACCAACTCAACCGCATTGCCGGAAAGTCGGTTCACGAACTGTTGGCTGCAGCCATCCAGGGAACCAACGAAGCGTACGCCAGCGACAATCGTCCCACGGCAGATATTCATTTGCCCAAGCTCGACGCCTACGCCGTCGGCCAACTGCTGCAAATGTTCATGCTGGCCACTGTTCTCGAAGGCCGCCTCATTGGCATTAACCCCTACGGTCAGCCTGGCGTCGAAGGCTACAAAGGCAACATGGGCCGCATTCTCTACGGCAAATAAACGCACAAATCGCTGGCCAAATCTCGAGCATTTTTCGATTCGGTATTCAGTTGTGAGCCGCGACGCGTAAGCGGCCGGGCCAGTCAAATGGCCCGAGGTCTTACGGCCTTCGGCTAACAGGGTGACTGCAAAACCAATTCAGAAACTGCTCTAAGTTTTGGAGCAAATCCAAAATCGCATGAAAAAAGGTCGCACGTGGTTTACGTGCGACCTTTATGGATTTCTGAATCACCACTTGGAGATGATTTAGACTTCTTTGGAGTCGATCCAGCTCATCATGCTGCGGAGTTGGCGACCGACTTCTTCGATTTGGTGATCGCGTTCGCGGCGACGTGTGGCCTTGAACGTGGCCTGGTTGGCTTTGTTCTCGAGGATCCAGTCACGAGCGAATTCGCCGCGTTGGATTTCACCGAGGATTTTCTTCATTTCGGCCTTGGTTTCTGCGGTCACAATACGTGGGCCGCGGGTGTAGTCACCGTATTCGGCTGTGTTCGAAACACTGTAACGCATGTAGTTCAGGCCGCCCTGGTAGAACAGGTCGACGATGAGTTTCAGCTCGTGCATACATTCGAAGTAAGCCATTTCTGGCTGATAGCCAGCTTCAACCAGCACTTCGAAACCAGCCTTCACGAGGGCGGAAACACCGCCGCACAACACAACCTGCTCACCGAACAGGTCGGTTTCGGTTTCTTCTGCGAAGGTAGTTTCAATGACACCACCGCGTGTACCGCCAATACCCTTGGCATATGCGAGGCCGAGCTTCTTCGAGGTTTCCGAAGCACCTGGGTAGAGTGCGATGAGAGACGGCACACCGCCTCCTTTCACGTACTCGCTCCGGACAAGGTGTCCAGGTCCCTTGGGTGCAACGAGGATGGCATCCACACCTTCGGGTGGTGTGACCTGACCGAAGTGAATATTGAATCCGTGCGAGCACATGAGCACGTTGCCGGGCTTCAGGCCAGCCTTGATTTCGTTGCGGTAGACATCGCCTTGCGCTTCGTCTGGCAGCAAGATGTTAATCAAATCGCCAGCTTCGGCGGCTTCGGCAGCGGATACGGGGCTGAATCCGTGGCTGACGGCGAGGTCGTAGTTCTTGGAACCTTTACGTTGACCAATAATGACGTTGCAGCCGCTGTCACGCAGGTTTTGTGCTTGTGCGTGCCCCTGACTTCCATAGCCAATAATGGCAATGGTTTTGTCCTTCAGGAGCGAGAGATCGGCATCGTCGTCGTAGTAAATTGTGACTGGCATGGCATTCAAACCGTAAAACTAAAGAAACAAGTTGTCCGCAGGCGACCCCGCGAGTCCCGTAAAAACGTGCAGCAAATTGGAGTTCGTCACCCAGCTAGGCGGGCTGTGAAAGGTCTGCTGCGTGCGTGGGATCACCCACTTCAATATCTGCCGACATGGAGTCGGAACGTCCCAGTGCAATGCGGCCCGTACGCGCCATTTCGATAATTCCGAATGGGCGAACCGCTTCGATGAAGGCTTCGATTTTCCGTTCCTGCCCCGCGATTTCGATCATGACATGATCGGAGCTCACGTCGACAATTCGAGCGCGGAAAATGTCTACCAGTTCCTTCACCTCACTGCGGCGACCTGGCTCAGTGCGAATTTTGATGAGCATCAAATCGCGTTCGACGAACTCAGTGCCGGAGAAATCGACCACCTTCACAATGGTGACGATTTTCTCCAGTTGCTTCCGTACCTGATCCAGGTCCCGATCATTTCCGTTGACGACAAACGTCAACCGCGACAACTCGGGGTTTTCAGTGGGACCAACAGCCAGGCTGTCGATGTTGAAGGCGCGCGAAGCCAGCATTCCCGAAATGTGTGCCAACACACCGGGCTGGTTTTGCACGAGGGCAGATAAAACGTGACGCATCGAACCACAACTCAGTTCGGAGAAGTAGCGGCGGCCACTCAATGGACCGGTCGCGTAATCAAATCAGGTGAGAAGTGTATCCTCACTCGGGGGCGGTCACAACGCAGTGGAGCCGCTTGCAGCCGGGAACGGGGAATCGCCACGCAGAATCGTCACAATCGGCAAGGTCACCCTGCGTTCTCAACCTCCCGCAACTGCTGGCAGGAAATGAACTTCTGACTCATCGGGGATTGGTTCATGCAGCGCACGGCCACAAATCCGGGAGCCAATGGCGACATTGATTCCTGGCCTCAGCATGTCCCCTTCACATAGCCGCTGCTTCATTCCGGGGAACTGCGTCTCCAGTGATTCCACGACGTCCCGCACCGTGGCCGCGTCGATTTCGACGTGGCGGACCCCGCCACTCAAAGTTCGCAGGACGGGAGGAATGAACACCGAAACCATAATCACCTCGAAGCAATTGCTTCCCTTCGACTGTAACGTGATCGCTGAACTGAGGTTAAGAAGTTCGGGCAAACTTTCCAATTCCGTTCCCAATTCTCCAACGAAGTCTCACCCGGCTTACGTATATTAGGGTGAAATCTCCCCTGTCGGAGCGAACGGCATGAAGACACGCACGATAGATTCCGTCAATCACATGACCAACGAGGTCGGAACACAACCGAGTGACTCCCGGCTCGTCGAGGATACCCGCAAGGGAGACGAGGCGGCATTCGGTCAACTGGTCAGACGCTATGAACGGCGCCTGCTCCGGGTGATCCTCCGCTTCGTCACGGATTTGGATACGGCCGATGATTTGGCGCAGGAAACCTTCCTGAGAGTTTTCGAACGGCTCGATCAGTTTGATCCTGCTAGACGATTTGGCCCTTGGCTGTTTCGAATTGGCGTGAATTTGGCGATGGACCACCATCGCCGCAAGAAGCGCCGGATTTGGTCGATTTTCTTCACCGATCGCGCCCCCGAGGGGAATTTCGAGCCAGCCACGACCGACCCCAGAGCCGACCAGGATTTGCAGCAGGAAGTGCGACTGGTCATTGATCAAATTCCTGAGAAGTACCGAACCGTTTTGATACTGCGAGACCTGGAAAACTTTTCGACGTCGGAAATCGCTGCCATCTTGGATCGTCAAGAGACGACCATTCGCTGGCGGCTGGCAGAAGCTCGAAACCGATTCCAGGCCCTGTGGGCAAAACGTGAAGAAATCGACAACCGCTGACCCGCAACATGGTTCCTGGAACTGTGCAAAGGTTGGCACGGTGAATTGGCAACCAGAGTCTCCACCAACGAAATCCCTCCAAAACTTCCTTCAAACAAATAGTGACTGCCATGAACTGTCGTGAGGCCCAAAACGAGATTGCTTTGCTCGTCGGTGACGACCTTGACGACGTGACCACTCGCAAAACCCTGAAAAAGCACGTCGCGCAATGTCCGAGCTGTCATGCCCACTACCGCAGCGTACGGCAAGCTGTTGCCGTGCTGACAAGCTCCGATCGAGCGGAAACATTCGAGTCACGTGACAGCTTGTGGCCGAATGTCCAGAAGCGACTCAAGGAACGTCGACCACGCACCAAGGGGCCTGGCTTTCGGAAGTGGTGGCCACTGGGAGCGTTTATGGCAGCTTGTGTTGTGGTGGTGTTCCTGATTCAGCCACCGCTCGACACAACGGTCAACACTGAACCGGTTGGTCGCGGAATGTTCCCTGACATGACGCCGCACGCTCAGCCAGAGAAACCTCCAGTTGCGTCCGGCTCGGAAGAGTCGAAGTCGGACAAGGAACGTCCGGGCGATGCTCATCTGAACGGCTCAAATTAGGCAGGCTGTGCTGTATGGAATTTCTTTCCTGCTCCACTGCGGAATTCGCAGTAACCCCCCTGCTGAATGGCGATTGACGACAGTCAATGCCCTACGTATTCTCAAGTTGACTTCGTTGGGAGATGAGTTCGCTCACCCGCTCAGACTTGTGAGAATCGAATGACCAATGGCAACTGGGCATGCTTCAATTGTCGGATAACGGTTCGTCGTCCGACGTGGCGCCAAGTCGCGTACTTTCGCCCGTGGGTCATTGGCAGTAAGGGGGACGGGCAGGTGAAATGTCCGGAGTGCAAAGAGGCCTGCAATTTCTTGGGACCGAAAATTGCAGTTCCGCCGAAACGTGACAAGGCCGGATGGGAAAAGTTGCGGTCACTGGTTATTGAAGCGAAACTTTACTGGCATGACCGCGTACGTCGACAGAATGCCGAACGTAAGCATCAGATTGAAAGACAGATTCAGGAACTGATTCACCGTCCTGAGAACGAAGGGCGCAAACGTTTCATCGAAAGTCTTCGCAATGAACTCGAAGAACTGACTCAGTGATGCCTGTGGTATGAATTTCTGCTGGGTAGCCAGTTATCGCCGGAACCATCAAGTCGCGAGCGCTAATCAACAAACCGAAACTCTGACGACGCCAATAGTGCCTGGGCGAGTTGAGTCCAGCCGTCCATTTGGTCTGAGTTCGCCTCGCTGATAAACACACGGGCACGCTCTGTTTCCTCAGCAGTCGCTGGTCGGCCGAGGATTTGCAGGTAGAGTTGATCGACCTGTTCGCCGGGGGCCACTCCTTCGCCCGAGGGTAAAGCTTCGGCAATGCGTTGTGCCTGCTGCAGAACGAACTCGCTGTTGAGCATCCACAAGGCCTGAGCGGGAACCGTGGTTTCCGATCGCTGCCCCGTGCAGACTTCGGGATCGGCGAAGTTGAAAATGGTGAGATAGTCGGGCAGGTCGTTGCGAATGATGGGCTGGTAAATTGTGCGGCGCTGACCGGTTTCTCCCGTCAGTTCCCCCTTTTTCTCTCCCTGATTATTGGCCACGGCGGTTTCTCCCAATCCACTCACGGCAGATCCTCCCTGCGTCAAATCGAGTGATCCGGAGATCTGCAGCATGGCGTCCCGGATGGACTCTGCCCCCAATCGACGGCGTGAATGACGCCACAGCAGTCGATTGTCGGGATCAAGTTCAGCAGCCCCGGCATTGAACTCGGTTGAGAGTTGATAGGTTCGCGACAGAACAATGCTTCGAATGAGCTTCTTGGTTGACCAGTTGTCAGACATGAACTGCACGGCAAGATGATCGAGCAACTCGGGATGCGAAGGTCGCTCACCGAGGGTCCCGAAGTTGTCGACGCTGGCGACGAGTCCAGTGCCGAACAAATGCGCCCAAACGCGGTTCACCGTCACGCGGGCAGTTAAAGGATTGGACTCCGACGCCAGATAGTCTGCCAGTTCCACACGACCACTCGTCTCGACACTGACGGAGACCGGTTCGGCGGGCGGAGCGACAGTCAGAAAACCGCGTGGGACTTCTTTGCCGCGATTGTGCGGTTCACCACGAATGCAGATTTCACAATCACCCACGTCGTCGCGGTCGCTGGCCGCCATTGCCATGGGAGCCGGTGGCGGTGCGGATTTCTTCAATTCTGCCAGGCTCTTTTCGAGCGCTGCCAGTTGATCCCGTTTCTCTTTCACGCCTTCAATGAGTGCCGGGTCCTGCTGCTCCTTGAAGACCAGTTCGGGAGACTCTGTTAACTCGGCAACCGATACAAACTGCACTGCGTCGAGAATGACAAAGTTACTCGTGCCGGTGGTTTCAATTTCCACACGGCCTTCTGAACCGGCGTCGAACTGGAACCGTCCTAGAACTTTGAATACGCCCCCCAGTGTTGGCTTCTCTTCCTGATTCAACTTGAGTTCGGCAGTACCGTCACGATGCACAATCCGAACCGGCACTTCCTTTTCCCGGCCACCGCCGGGACTGTAGGAAATGCGTACTTCGTACTCGCCAGCCGTTTCGATTTGAGGTCGATAGGTCGCTCGCTTCTCTCCCTTTGCTTCACGGTTGTCGTGAATGTAACCCGCCCCGACGAACGGGAAGGTGAGTGAAGAAGATTTCCATTCCCCAACCAGTTCCGCTTTGTCATTGTCGAGCACAATCCCGACGAGGGAATCGACAGTGACATCCCCCTTCTCCTTCGAATTTGTGCCGAGGAGCTTTTTCAGGTCGGCGATTTGTTTTTCCAGTTCCGCGACTGCGGTTTTGTGATCCTCAAGCGCTTTCGCGTGTTCCGGTTCGATGGGGAGCGGACGTTCAATCCAGCCGGAGACGTTGACGTTATTCATCCGAATCCCTTCGACGGTCACGGTGCTGCGCAGGATTCCGGCGAGGGCGTAATAGTCGTGCGTTGGGATGGGATCAAACTTGTGGTCATGGCAGCGGGCACACCCTAACGTGAGCCCCATGAACGTTTTCCCAATGCTGTCGAGCTGTTCGTCGACAACGTCCATATGCAGCTTTTCTTTATCGCGTTCGCTCAGCATTTTGGGACCAACGACGAGATAACCACTCGCAATGAGCTGTTCGGCCCGTTGGGAGTCATCGGCTGCAGTCAACAAGTCTCCCGCGATTTGCTCGCGAACAAATTCGTTGAACGGTTTGTCGTTGTTGAATGCGCTAACGACATAATCGCGATAGCGCCACGCGTTGGGGTACGTGAGGTTGATATCGCCGCCGTTCGAGTCCGCGTAACGGGCCACGTCCAGCCAGTGACGTCCCCAGTGCTCGCCGAACTGCGGGGAAGCAAGCAGGCGGTCAACCAAATGCTCCACCGCAAGGGGGCTTTCATCATTGACGAACTCCTGGATTTGCTCCGGCGTGGGGGGGAGTCCCGTCAAATCAAAACTCAGCCGACGAATGAGTGCGCGTCGCGAGGCATCTGCTGCGGGAGCGAGTCCAGTTTTCTCCAGTTCATGAAGCACATAGCGATCGATGTCATTCTGCGGCCAGTTACTGTTCTGAACTTCCGGCGTTGCTCCAGACTGTGGAGGCTGAAACGACCAGAACTTTCGGGCTTCATCAAAGTCGATCCCGGAGGCTACCGATGGGACGACGTCCCCTTCACGCGGATCAGGGGCTCCCATGTTGATCCACTCGCGGAAATCATCAACGACCTGTTGCGGGAGTTTTTTATCGGGGGGCATTTCGAATGTTTCGTGAGTCAACGCCCCGAGAAGCGTCCCCTCGTCCACATTCTCCGGAACGACCGCCGGCCCCGACTCGCCTCCCTTCCGGATGCCCGCCCGTGTATCGAGGTACAACCCTCCTTTGGCCTTGCCAGCAGCGGCGCTGTGACACTCGTAGCAATGCGTGGCGAGGACGGGGCGAATTTTCTTTTCGAAGAAGTCATCGCCTACCTCGGCCTGCGAAGCAGCGGTCATCGAGAGAAAGAGAATTACTGCGGCTGTTAAGCGGTGCATGGGACCGTTCATCCGGCTAATCATTAAGGAAGACATCGGCCCGAGTTTATCTGAATTCCCCGTCGAGTTGGATTCCAGAAGGGATTTCACTCCCTCATTTTGTGTCACCCGGTTCGACTGCAGGAGTCAATCCCTTTTGCGACATTGGGTTACAACGATTTTGCCGACATCTTCTCCAGCCGCTGGGTATCTGAGAGTTCGTGCAGGTACTCAGGCGCCGTCGATTGAACTCAGCGGGCGGAAAGACGACAATATATGCTCCGCATTCTCCTTCGAATGCCTGCCCGGATTCCTGCGAATCCACCGTTTCTACCCTCCCGCCCCACGCGCATGAGTCAGCAACTCCAGGAATCTCTCTTTCAGGAACTGGAACAACTCGTCCTGATTGATCCCCATACGCATATTAATCCCCTCTCAGCCGCCTCAACCACACTCGCGGACGTCATGGGGTACCACTACTACACGGAACTGGCTCACTCCGCCGGACTTCCGAAGGACTGTATTGAGGGGCCGGGAGTTTCACCCAAGGAAAAGGTGGGACAGGTCGTTACGAAACTCGCCGACCTCGACAACACCATCCAGGTGAGCTGGCTGCTTGAAATCTGTAAGGAGTTCTTCGACTTCGAGAGTGATCACATTACTCCCGATAACTGGGAAGCACTCTACGACCGCGCCGAACAGAAAATGGCGCAGCCCGACTGGGAGCAGCAGGTCCTGAAACAAAGTAAGCTCGAAAAGGTATTCCTCACCAACGATTTCGATGATCCTCTCGCAGGCTTCGATACCAACCTTTACATCCCATGCCTGCGAACCGATGACCTCGTGTTCAAGTTCGCCGAGAAGTCGGTCCGGGAGCGTCTCGGCGCAGCGACGAAGGTTGATGTCACAAACATCGACAGTTTGAAGGAAGCCATTGGCGTTCTGTTTCAGCACTTCAAGGCCAACGGCGTCCGGGCCTGTGCGATTTCATTGCCACCCACATTCTCTCCCGCTGAAGTTTCCGGGGAAGATGTGGAAAAGGCGGTTCGTCGTGCGTGCAAAGGGAAATCACTCGACGATGAGCAGCAGCGGTTGCTGTCGCAGCATATCTTCTGGCAAATCGCCGAGTACTGTGCCGTGTTCGAACTCCCCTTCGATTTGATGATTGGTGTGAATCGACAGGTGTATCCGACGGGCGTTTATCAGGGACAGGACCTGTTTGACATGCGGGTTTCGCTCTTCCAGTATCGCGAGTTGTTCAACGCTTTCCCCACGGTGACGTTTCCCGTCTCGGTGTTGGGGCAGACGAGCAATCAGGAACTGGTCAGCTATGCCTGGATTTTCCCGAACGTGGTGACGAACGGTCACTGGTGGTATTCGAACATCCCGGCTTACATCGAGGCCGACACCCGGAGTCGCCTGGAAGCGGCACCACGGTCGAAGCAAATTGGATATTACAGCGACATGTACAAACTCGAGTTTGCGTTACCGAAGTTTCGCATGTACCGTCGAGTCCTGGCACGCGTGCTGGCGAACGAGTTTGTTATTGCTCGAGGCTGGTCCGAAACGCGGGCACTCGATTTAGGACGTCAGGTTCTGCGTGGAAACGTGGAACGCATTTTCAATGTTTGACAGTAACTCCAAGCGGCCAACTCGGAGAATTCATTCCGAGTTGCACTGCGGGTTGTGGAAAGGGGGTAAATAGTGTCCCAATTAGTTCTCCTGCAAGACGGGCAGGCCACTCCCTATCCACTGGGCGCCGCAGAAGCCACGATTGGACGCCTGTCCGACTGCACCATTCAGTTGCCCTCTAATATGGTGTCGCGCAAACACGCGAAGGTTTATCAACAGGGTTCCGACTACTACCTCGAAGACTTGGGCAGCGGCAACGGAACGTTTGTCAACGGCACGAAAATCGATGGTGCTTACAAGCTGCAGCACAACGACCGCATTAAATTCGGTCCCGTACTGCTGCGGTTTGAGTCCGATGCAGTCGGAGCAACCGCTTCCAACTTAAAGACTTTTGTGTCCGATGCTGGCACAGCACCACAGTTCGAAATCTCAGACGACAAAGATGATCCCTCCACCATTATGGGGGCCATCGACACGAGCGGATTCAATGTCCTGGAATCGCGTCCGCAGGAGAAACTGAAGGCTATCCTGGAGATCAGTCGAGCTCTCGCAGGTACACTGGAAGTCGAGAAACTCCTGCCGAAAATCCTCGACGCCTTATTTAAAGTTTTCCCAGGTGCCGACCGCGGCTGCATTCTGCTGAAGAACGACAAAGGGGACATGGTGCCGCAGGCGATGAAACATCGTCGGTCGGACACAGATGAATCGGTCAAAATCAGCCGGACCATTCTCAATGCCGTTTTGGAACAGAAGCAGGCCATTCTGTCTGCTGACGCGGCGAGCGATTCCCGCTTCGATGCCAGCGAATCCATTTCGGCTCTGACAATTCGGTCCATGATGTGTGCCCCCATGCTCAACCTTCAGGGTGAGCCAGTCGGGGCCATTAACATTGATACACAGAATCCAGTAATGCAGTTCCGGAGTGATGATCTGGAAATCATGCTGGCCATTGCGGGGCAGGCTGCCCTGGCCTATGAGGGCGCGAAGCTGTTGCAGTCTTTTGTTGAAAAGCAGAAGCAGGACAGTGAAATGAATATTGCGGCAAACGTGCAGCAGGCCCTGCTGCCCGACCGAATGCCGGAATGTACGGGCTACGAGTTTTTCGCCAGCTACGAAGCGGCTCAGGCAGTGGGAGGCGACTACTACGACGTCATTCCCCTGACCGACGGACGCGTGTGCCTGGCGTTTGGCGACGTTGCGGGCAAAGGCGTTCCGGCATCCCTCGTGATGTCGCGGATGTCCAGTGCCGTGCGCACGCTGGTTGAGCATGTCCCCGACCCCGTGGAATTGGTTGGCAAAATCAATGACCACATGTGCGCGAAAGCAGTTGAAGGGCGCTTCGTCACCTTCGTGCTGACAATCCTCGATACGGTCAACCACCGCATGCAGGTGGTCAACGCGGGACACATGTCCCCGATGATCCGTAAGCCCGATGGCAGCATTGAGGAACTTGACGAAGAAACCATTGGCGTACCAATTGGTGTGATGGAAGGATTTCCGTTTGAAGTCGTCGAAAGGGAAATCCATCCTGGCGAAACCATTGTCATTTACACCGATGGGGTCAGCGAAGCGATGAATCCGCAAAGTGACCTCTACGGTATGGATCGCCTCAGAGAAATCGTGAGTAACGGATCCCGCAACCCGGAAGAGTTGGGTGTTGCCATCCGTGAAGACGTCCGCCGCCACGCCAGCGGCCGGCCCCAGAATGACGACATTACCTTAATGGTCTTTGGTCGACTGTCTTAAACGAATAGAGACATCTCCCGCACGACAATAGAAACGACACGGGAACATCGATCGAAGCCCTTTACTACAAAAAGAATTTTCACGAACACAAATGAAAAACAAAAACTTTGAACAGCCTGAAGAAGGCAACATCGATTCCATCGCAAAGGATCTCCTGGGCGTCAACTTGAATGTCGATGCGGACTTCGACGCTGACCTGGATGACCTCGAAGGCTTCGGCCTGGACGATTTGGGTTTCGGCAAAGCAGCCACGCCAGAACCTGCAGCTGAAGCGGAGGAAGAGGAAGCCGTGGCAGGATCGATTGGCTTCGACGAAGACGAGGAGGATGACGAAGTAGAAGAAGAAGAGGTCGTCGTGGAGGCCCGCCGTCCCGCTTCGATCTATGCCAAAGGCACAGACGACGAAGATGATGATTTCGGTGCTGGCCTGCTCGATTCATTCGACGATGAAGACGAGGATGACAGCCCAGCCGTCGAAGCCGTGCAGGAAGAGAAGCCGGCGAAGTCCAAGAAGCGGAAACGTCGGAAGCCAAAGAAATCGGCCGAAGAAGCAGATGAAGTTCCAGTGGCTGAAGACTCCGACCTGCCTCCTGAAGTCGACGACAAACAAGGAGACGACTACTGGGATGCTCTGGAAGACTGGAACTGGGATCAACCCGGTGGTGGCAAAAAGGCGAAGGCTCCCGCGTCTGCGCCTGCTCCCGTTGCAAAAGAGGAATCAGGCGAGCGGGAAGAAGAACGTCCTCGCCGCAAGAAACGTCCTCAACGCTCCGAAGAGAGAGGCCGAGGCGAGCGGAAAGAGCGTAGCGAACGCGAAGAGCGGCCCCGCCGCGAAAAGCGTCCACGGCGCGACGAAGAAGAACAGAAGCCGCGTTCTAAGCGAGAAGAACCGGCTGCAGAGCCTGAAGAACAGGCGAGTGAAGAACCGAAACGCCGCAGACGGAAGCGTCGCCGTGCGAAACCGGAACGTGTTGAGGAAGTGCGTCGCGAAGAAATCATTGAGGACGACGATTTCGACGATGATGACGACTTCGGTGGTGATTTGCTTTCACGCGTCGCACAGACAGCCGAAGAAGTCGACACCGACGACGATTTCGAAGACGAGGAAGAACGTCCACGTCGCAAACGCCGCCGCCGTGGTCGAGGACGCAAGCCAGCCGCCGAGAAGCGAGAAGAAGTTGTTGAAGTCGATGACGATGACGACGACGATTGGGATGACGACCTCGTCGACGAACAAAACGACGACGATGACGGATTCGGCGCAGGTCTCGATGAGCCAAAACCACGCCGTGGCTCGCGTCGTCGTGAACGCCCCAGCGAAACCAAACCAACGGAAAGTCGCCGCCGCCGTCCACCAGCCCGAGAAACCGCAGAGCGAGCGGCACCAGAGAAACCAGCGTCGCGCCGTCGCCCGAAACCAGAGAAGACAGTTCCCACCTGGGAAGACGCCATCGGTTTTCTATCCAAGAAACAGCCACAGCAGCGTTCTGGAGGTGGAAAGCCTTCACGGGAATCTGGTTCGCGTGAGTCAAGCGGAAGTCGGGAATCAAGTGGCAACCGCGAATCGCGCGGTGGTCGCGGCCCGGACCAGAAAGGACGCCGTCGCAGTGGTGGTCGTCGGCGTCGCGAAGAAGACTAACTCAATCCGAAGCTGACGTAGCCATACCGAGTCTCGGGTGTGCTGAATTCATTCAGCGCACCCGTTTTTTTCGGCTATTTTCTTTCAGCTGTAACGCGAGGACGAGGAGGTTGCGTACCGCGTACCTGCCCATCGGGGCCGACCAATTCGACGTTCAGCGATTCGATGACAAGTACGGCAATCTTTCCTGGCGGTGTTGGCGGCAATTCAGATTCTATAGAATCGATGTCGAATACTGGTGAAATAACGATTGCCGGTTCGACCGACGTGCCTGCAGCGGGGTCCGTGTCCACCGTCTCTGAATCCACGACCGTACGAATGACCGTGTGGTCTTTTTGAAACTCCGCCACCGGAATGAATTTTAAGTGACCGGTGACATCTGCCTGGACGAGTCTAAAGTCACCATGCCGCGGCACACGCCACCAGAAGAGCTCGTCACGAATTCGCTCCGAACGACTCCAGTCCAGTTCGATGCATCGACCACCTACCTGAATGGATGCTCCAGCCAACTTCCAGTTCTCATCATCCTGTGGCCGAGAGTTTTCTTCTGCACCTTCCTTGAGAGTGGAGAAAACACTGAGCAGTCCCTTGAGTCGGACCAGACCTGTGTCTGCCGCATCTGGCGATTCCTTCAATAGCTCTTCTGCAGTTGCAAGTGAGGACATCAACGAAAGTGCTGCTACCAAAATGATTATCCTGCGTAACATTGTGCTGTTCCCATTCGTTTTCGCGGAAGTGCAGCCCCACGTAGGTTGGATGGTAAACGAACAGTGAGTGTTCACGTTGTCACATTCTTGTAACGGCAGGCACGGGAAATGTAACTGGTCAACACAACGACACAAAACGTCCTGCACGGGTGAGTGCGTCACTCATCTTTGGCATTCGCCAATTCACTTTGAAGTGAGTCAACCAAGTCGGCATTCGTCGTCACGAACGTAATGCGTTCAACATCTTTGTAGTTCCGTACAAGCAGCGCTGCGGCGACACTCGAGAAGTCGGTAATTGATAGTCGCCCATATCCGCATCCCAGGCATGCCGCGACAATTGTGGAGCAGTCGCGACTCGCGAGGGTGTGAATGGCCGCATCGTAGGTTTCGAGAATCCGTTCAACTGAAGTGTCATAGAACGCGTCAATCGAGACTGCATGTGCCACGGCTTTGAATGGCGAGCCACAAGGCGGTGCGAGCACGCAATGACCCGGTGAGATGTATTTGAGATGATTCGCCCGCAGATACTCATGGAGAAAGGTCTGCATTTCATCGCCGTACCGGAGCAGAAATGCACCACCGACGCCCCCAGACAAGTTAAGCTGAGGATTGGCAGAGCAAATGAGTCCTTCCGCCTCAACATCCAGAATATCACCATGCAGGACATGCCATGTCGTCATGATTCTTACCCATTGGCGTTGACCTAATGATGGACACGCTCCCCTTTACCAGGGCGTTTCCATCAAACTGACGATTTGCAGGGCCAGTTGGTCGGTGACGTCTTGTGTCGCTGTGGCGAGGGACTGGCCGGTTTCAGGAGCGAAGCTCGACTGAGCGATGACGTGGGCGCTGTGTCCTTCGATGGGAATGCGACGTTCAGCGAGAAGTTGTCCGGTGCGGCGGTCTTCCCAGCGGACTTCGACGACCAGCGAGAGCTCGAGTTCGCGTGCATCATCGAACTTGGTTTGATTCTCCAGGCGTTTGTCGACACTCACAATTCGACCTGTCAGGACGGTGTCGGCATAGGCGGAGGGGGAGAGCCGATAGCTGGTGCGCTCCTGGATTTTCTTCTGGACAGCTTCGGTCAGCGCGAGCTCGATGTTGCGCCGAAACGAGTCATTTTCAAAGATTGGGACGTGAACCGTCCGGACATCTTCGCGATACGGGCTGCCGACAATGTATCCGCAACCGCTGAGCGGTCCCATGAGAACAATAAACAAGGCACGCACCGTCCACACCCGCGCCAATTCAGGACGCGTTAAGCAGCCGTACTGTGTCCAATTGCTGAGCAGTGGGAACGTCTCCTTGTACGAGCCTTACAGCGTTACCTTGGCGGCAGGTTCGTCTGAACCTGGTGGTGTTTGCAGATTCGGTGGTTCGTCGGCACGTTTTAGGAATCCGCCAAGTCGCTGCCAAACTCCTGGCTTCGATTCTTCAGGCTGTGCGGCCTGTCGACCCCTGTCTGAAGGAAGCGAAAGTTGGTCTCGTGAATCGACTGGTTCCCGATCACGCACAATGGGTTGCCGAACTTCCGAAGGACTCGGAGTTCGCGGCTGTGCAAGGGGATTCCAAGAACCTGATTGACTCGCGCGGGCGCGGTCCGCTGCAAGTTCATTCAACTTCAAACGCGCCTTGTCAGCAAACGGCGAGTCGGGATGCCGGTTGATGAGCATATTGCAGTACAGTGCCATCGACTCGGGTACGCCCTTCGCCTCATAGAACTCTACGCGGTCCCAAATTCGTGCTTCTTCAGCAACCTGGAGCACCTGCAGTTCTTCCTGTAAACGCTGACGTTGTTCAGGGCTGATGTCAGGGAACATTTGCAGGGCAGCCTGCTTCAGTTCCTTCGCTTCTTCCAATGCCCGGTTGTCGTATGCTGAACCTTGATAGCTGGCAAAGGTCACATGCGAACCGAGAACGTAAGCGTCTTTGTAATGCGGGCTGTCGGGATAGTTTTCCCGCAACAAGCGGTAGTCGCGAGCGGCGTCTTCGTAGTTTTTAGAACGCAGGTGGTGGTTCGCCGAGAGCATGAGCGCGTCATCGGCCAAAGGTCCTGTGGGATCGTGCAACCAAATGGACCGCAGCGCCTGCAGGCCGCGTCCGTACGTGTCGAAGGTCGGACGAGTGCGGTCGGTCAAATTTGGGATAATGGCGATTTGTTTGAGTGTGGAAGAATGGTCAGCGAATTTGACCGACTTGCCGGTAAGTTCTTCATTCCCTGCCAGTTGGATTTCCGCTTCCCCTTCGGAGTTGATGTCTTCAGGGAAATCGAGCCAGTAGCGGGCAATGCGGAAAAGTTGTTGCGTGGTCTGATCGAGGTGACGTGTCGAGGGGTAACGGTTCAGCAAGTCGTCATAGCTGTCCTGTGCATCGGTGAAGTCCTCCAACGCGAATTGCGTTTCTGCAATCATGAAGAGTGCATCTTCTTCGATGGGATCGCCGTTGCTGCTGAAGGGGTCGTAGCGATCACTTCCTTCCATTCCCCACCAGCGTCGCCAGCGTGCACCGGGCGACTCGTAGGTTTTGCGTCGGTCGCGGATGAGTTTTTTGAACAGCTTTTCGGCTGCGGCGTACTCGCCATTTTCGTAGACAGCAACAGCCTGTTCGTACCGTTCGAAATCTGCAGAAATCGCTGACTCGGGATTGGATCGCAGTTCTTCCTGACGACGTTTCCAACTGAGGGAGTTCAGATTGCGTTCTGTGGGACCGGCAATTCCGCTACTCGCATTTCCTTCTCCAGCGAGGAAAGCAGGCTCCTCAGATTGTCCTCGCATGGACATGCCGGGACCACCAGTACAGCCAGCGAGCGCAGCAAGAAGCAGGAGGCTGAGAGCCAGACGAGGCTTCTGTTCCTTGAAGCAACTCATGGAAACTGTTTTAGGCATGGTGGGCATCCTGCCCTTCGCAATGACGGAAGGCTATCGAAAATTCAAATAGGCGAGCATTTTGGGACGTTTGCCAATGACATAACTGATGGCGGAATTCATTACTCGGCGCAGTTCAACCCACTGTTCGGAGCGAATGTTGAGTCGCTGCACAAATGCGGAACTTGTTTCCTCACTGAGCCGCCGCAGTATTGAAATGACTCCACCTGAAATTGTTGTCTGGTCGTATTCTGGCTTTCCACACTGCTCACACAACAGCCCTCCCTGAGATAACCAATACCTTCCTTTGGCACCTGGTTGCACCGGGTTATGGCATAAAACGCAGGCTTCAAAGTCGGGGATATGGCCGGTCTCCCGGAGAATGGCCAGTTCAAATTGAACAATGTGGATTCTGGGATCGGAAGGGGTCTTGCCGTCGCTGCCCATATCTTCGAGGCCAGCGAGACAGCGTTCCGTCAATGTAAACAAATTGGGATGGGGGTCATCCGTCTCTGTCATGACGTTCAAAAGTTCGGCCACGTAGTACCCACCATACAAATGCGTAAGGCTGTTTGCGGGGGGATGAAATCGATGACTGAGCTTTGCTTCCGTCAATAAATGCAGGGAATCGGACGACTTTCGTCGGAACGTTATGTGACAAAGTGAAAGCAAATCAAGTGCAGAATCGAACGCACTCTTTAACCGCTTGGCCCCCTTGGCAATACAGCAAATCTTGCCGAAATCGCGAGTGAAGAGCGTGACAACCCGGCTCGACTCGCTGAAGTCAGCTAATCGAATGACAAACGCAGTACTGTTTTCTGCCAACATCGGTGGCGCCAATCGAGCCAAACGAACGCGTTAAACAACCCCTCGCCAGAATGGGTGGAACTGCGTTACCGGGAATAGACCTCATACAGACTTTGCAGGATGGACTGCTCCAGGGCAAGGTCGCGTCCGAGTGGAATCCAACTGGAGTTGGAAGTTTGCCCGACGACAGGGTCGAGGTCTCGCTGCAAGGGGGCACTCTCCTGAAACGTGGCTGCACCTGCGGAGTTAGCAGCCAGGCCGACAAGGTTCTCTTTTTCCTTAAATACCGACACGCTCACAAGATATCCGGTCCGTTCCTCACTTGGCTGGAGACTGACGACCACCGTCCGCCGAATCGATTGAGTCGTCCCTTCGAGGCGATCCGCCATGGTCGCGGCGTCAGGATGCCACGGCTCCATCAGGCTGGCACCGACTCGTGGTTGCGTTTCGATGGTTCTTGCCAGTCGATTCTCACGGGCAATTTCGAAATGATACGAATGGAGCACATCCACCGCCCGCTCCCAGACAAGGTCGTCGCTGTTTGAAGCCACAAGCAGCGGATTGGAGAGGGGCGATTGTTGCGCAACGCCACCCATACGCCATCCGGCGCATCCACTCAGGACGGCAACGGTAGCCAATACGAGGAATTTGCGCAATGTCTCCACCAATGCGACGAGTTAACGTGGGGCGGCGCGGAGTCTCGCAGAATTTCCAGAATTGACGCAATATGGAATCAGACTGAGCATCACACGGTAGGCCGGACAGCAGGCCGCAACCAACTGCCGGAACTGCGCAAACGGCAGTAAAGTAGTCCAAGCGTGAATTCCTGATAAACAAGAAATCTGCGGCCGAAGTTCCGGCAACACATCGGTTTGCTTCGGTCCGGCCTACATTTATCAAAAGATATCGAGGCCGGTCAGTTTCAGTTCGACAGAATCGGCATGCTGTGCGATTTCCAGAATGCTGCGCCGGAGTTCCTCTGCGACAATTGTGCTGCGCGGATACGAATTCACAATGACGAAGAACTCCCTTTCGTCTATGCGGCGAATTGATATGGCGCCGTGCGAAATCATGGAATTCAGTTTGAGCGCCTCGTAATAGAATTCGGGAACGACCTGACAGCACGTGCTGTAGATTTGGACGAGACGCTCGCTGATGTCGTGTGGCGTCACTTCGATGTACACCATTTGGCGTCGACCGTCCTGTAGGAGGACATCGGCCTGGAAGCGATCCATCGAGCCGACTCGATTCCACTGGATGTGCGGTTCGTGCGTGAGTGCTTCTCGCAGAATTGTTTCCAGGTCGTGCGTTTCACCGAGCACCGCCTGCAACAGTTGCACAGCCTCAATACCATCTCGCGGGCGATTGGCCGGGGTCTTGTCCAGCATGAGCCCAACGACTTCGGCAACTTCCAGGGGTACGTCCGGGACAATGCGTCGGATGCTTGGAGTCCGTTCGTGAGAAATCGCACGAATGAGTTCGTTCATGCTCACGCCGCTGAAGGGGAGATGTCCTGCCAGCATGGAAAACATGCAAACACCCAACGAATACACATCACTTTGTTTGCTGGCAGCCGACCCCGAAAACAATTCGGGTGCCATGAAGTGCGGCGTACCGGCCAAGCGAGCATCGAGAGCTGGAGCATGCAGGCGTTTACATAATCCGAAGTCCGCGAGTTTGGGGAGTCCGTTCTGCGCAAGGAGCACGTTGTCTGGCTTCAAATCGCGGTGCAACACACCTTGTCGGTGCGCTGCTGCCAATCCGTGCGCAATCCCAAGTGTGACCGATGCCGCGCGAAACGGGGGCAATCGTCCCTCGCGCAGCAATGCCTGGAGGGAATGACCGGGCAGGAATTCCATCTCCAGAAAGTGCAGTCCCTCGTGTTCGCCAATTGCGTGGACCGTGACAATATTCGGGTGCACCAGTGACGCGGCTGCCTGACCTTCAGAATGAAACCGCGACAGATATTCGGGCTCATTCGTAACAAGGTGCGGCGAGAGGATTTTGAGAGCGCAAGGACGTCCCAGTTGTCGATGTCGGGCGAGATACACCCAACCCATTCCTCCGCGACCGAGCAATGTCTTGACGTCGTAGTTGCCAAATTCGCTGTGAGCCAACTCGCTCAGAGCATCCTGGTCGGTGGAAACACGGGTTTCACCACCAGAGAGAAACTCATCAGACCGAAACAGTAGCGTCGGGATCGATGTGACGGTCGGAGCTGCGACATGCATGCCACAGCGAGGACAAATTTCCGGCCGTCCCGCGACGGCAAATGCCGCGTTGCAACCGCCACAGTAGACGGTGAGAGGATCGGGTTTCGAATCGCCGGGAGAATTCACGCTGATGCCTCGCGCACAATGGTTCCAATATCGTATTCGAATCGGTGCGCGATTTCTTGGCTCGCCCCCATTTTTCCGAGGAGAATTCCGTCGTGGCGGAAGCGACTATGTAGTCGCTGGCCGGATCAGGTTCGACCGCAGCACGCTGAACACTTCACGAACTTCGGCGGGAGTCAACAGGCCTCGTGCTCGTTCTGCGATAAGTGGCGAAACACGGTACTGGGCCAGCAACTCAAACATGCAGTCGGCTGCGCCTTCTTGAATTCCGTATTCCGCTTTGAGGCTGGTGCACTCTTCCGGCGGGATATCGAGGAACTGACTCAACAGCAGGAATGACCCTTCGCCAACGACGTTCAAATGCAGGCGTTGGATTTCTTCCGCCATCCGCTGGTCGCAAACCGCTTTTGCCGTGATGGGACCGGTTCTCAAAATCCGGCGGGCCGAAATGGCGTCGGTACGAATGACTTGAGCGGCGGTTTCGCAGGCTGCGTACAGTACCGCTTCGTCAACCATTGTGGCTTCGTGGACTTCACACGACATTTGACGCGACCACGTCAGCAATAACTGGTCGAGCTGGACGCCGGGATGCACGTTTCGCAAGTATGGAACCTGCGTCAAATAACCGAACGAACGATCGCTCACATTGAGCTGGTCCGCCAGTGCGATTCGTTCCAGTGTATCGAGAAACGCAATCCGGAACGCTGAGTACAGCAATTCACTGGGTGCGACAGATTGTGAAGAGATGGAGAGCATGTCCTCCAACATGGCAAAGCCCGTGCCCTCGCACAACAGTCGAATTCTTCAGAAGCCGGGATTCGCGTAACAAATGCTACTGTAATACGTTGCAACCGATTTGTGCGAACGGCACCCCGCAACCGACAAACTCCACGTGTTGCCGAAAGTCAACACTGCTGGAAAGCAGGTGTCGACAAAATCAGACATGATTACGAGCCCGAATCGCCTTCGGAACCAGCGTCTGTCGGTTGTGACGGAGCCCCTGTCCCGTCCGTTTCGGGACGGTCGTCGAATGACATGGCACAAGGCGAAGCTTCGGCACCAAGATACTTGCCAAGTACACCGAATTGCCCGCGATAGAGCATAATGAGATATGCGGGAACGAGAATTGGCCGGACGACGAACGTGTCGAGCATCACACCGAAGGCGAGGGCGAATCCTAACTGCACCATTCCCAGCAGCGAGCCGCTCATGAGCGAGGCAAATGTCCCCGCCATGATAATTCCGCAACTGGAGATAATGCTGCCGGTCTTCTGCAGGGCAATGAGGATGCCCTTGATGGTTCCATGCTCATGCTGCTCTTCCGCAATACGGGACATCAACAGGATGTTGTAATCCTCGCCCATCGCGATGAGGATGGTGAAGAGATAAATCGGAACCTTCCAGTCGATACCTGAGAAGCCTGAGGGATCGCGGAGATAGAAGAACAGGAAGGTGGCCCCGAGCGACACCAGATAACTGAACACCACACTGACAATGAGGTACGCACAAATCGCGGGGCGACGCAGCAGCATGACCAGCATGATGTAAACTGAAATGACCACCAGGAGGTCGATGGTAATTTGGTCTCGATCGGTCGAGAGTTTCAAGTCACGAATTCCCGACGTCGGTCCCAGCGTGAGGATTTCGGCATTCTGCTGCAGCTCTTTCGGCAAGGCATTTCGCACGGCCTTTTCCGCTTCGCTCAACCTCAAAATGCTGTCGCGATCAAACGGGTCGTCTTCAAAGACAAGGTCCAGTCGCAGAACCTGCCCTTTCACCGGGCTATCCGCATTGGTCGACGTGTACGTCCTGTGCGACTTGCTCCGCACGGCGTTGATTCGGAGGACCCGTTGTGGTCCACGGAGTTGGTTCCCTTGCTCATCCTGAGTCTGGAGACGATCCAGAAAATCTGCGGCCTCGTCAGACAATCCGTAAGGATTCTCCTGACTCCGGATGTCCTGGATGCGAAATTCATTGGAGACCTTTTTCAGGTTCGTCACAATGAAATTCGACAGTTTTCGAGACTTGGTGACGTCGCTCAGGTCGACTTGAGGCTCGTCAGTGTCTTCGTCGTCGAAGCCAATTTCGTTTTCATCGAGCGGTGGTTTGTAAGCGAGGATTTCAGTCGATGGAAACTTCACCAGCACCGTCGCGGGACCGGTCACGCCAGCATCGAAGTGCTGCTGAACCAGACGAGCGCCGTCGACACTCGGCTCATCATCAGGCAGGTCGGTCAATAATCCGTAACTCAAATTGCGGCTTTGTATCGAGCCGACAATTGCAAACGGCATCATGACAAGGCACGTGACGAGGAAAATTCGAGTCGAGTTTTCCTCTAACGACTTCGAAATGAAGTCCCACATTTTTCCGATCAAATCAAACTCGCCAATCGCCTTCCAGAAAGTAGTGGCGGGCAGCCAGCCTGCATCGGACTTCAGACGTTCCGTCGGAATGTCGGGCCAGAAGACCCAGCGACCGAGCAGCAGCAGGAACGAGGGAGTGAAGGTCAGTGCGAAGCAGAGGACGACGAACAGGCCGAATGAAATAGCAATACCCGCCTGACGAAACTTGCCAAACTCGGCGGCGACCATCATGCCAATGCCGACAATGCTGGTTCCGGCGCTCGTCGCCAGCGCTGCACCGACGCGTGTAATGGACCGCGCCATGGCTTCTTTGAATGTGGCGCCGTTGTCCAGTTCTTCCTTGTACCTCGCCATGAGGAACAGGCAGTAATCAACCCCTGCTCCATAGACCACCACGGTGACGTACACTTCCAGACCGGTGAACAGTCCAATGAGTTCTGCGTTGGCCATCAGACGCAGCAAATACTTTGTGAGCTCAACCGCCACGCCGACGGTAATGAGCGGAACGAGAGCCAAAAACGGCGAGCGATAAATCAACAGCAGGAGAATGACCACCAGCACCTTGGTGTACAGTTCCGTCCGGGCACTGCTCTCTGTTTCGGCCCGCAGCATGTCACGTCCCACGGTCGCCGATCCCGACAGTGCGATGACCAGTCCAATCGGCTTTTGACGCAGAAACTCGTGCGACTCCAGCAACCGCTCCAACCGTGCGACGACCAGACCATTGCGCCGATCGAGGAATTCTGTTTTCAGTTCCAGCACAATGAGCGCAGCGCGCTGGTCTGTACTGGTCAGCAGCGGGCCAACGCTGCGGTCCTTGGGGGTGAGTATGTCACGAATGATTTGTTCGCTGGGAGGAAGTTCCGGAATTCCTTCCCATGACTCCGGATTCGGACTTTGATCTGAATCGTCATAGCCCATGGGACTTCGCGATTTCAGCAACGTCAGTTGCGGCAGGAGTTCGTTTTCGACGAATTCCCGATCGCGGTCGGTGAGACCGAGTGGTACATCATCCCGCTGCAAAACGACGACAATGCTGCTGCCGAGTGGATCTTGCTGCAGCGAGGCTCCTTTAGGAGCCTTGTCATCATCGGCTTCGGTCGCCGTCGCAGGAAATGCCTGACGGTACAGTTCCTCCGCCTGTCGACTGCTGCACGTTTCCGGAAGAAACGTGAACTCGCCATCCATCCACACGTCGAGCCCCTCGGGAGAGAGGACAAAGGCCACCGAGACGAATATCGCCCAGAAAAGAATAATCAGCACCGGAAACCGGCTGACAATCTCTCCTAGACGACGATACATGGTGGCCACTCAATCGGCTCGAAACCGGAAATGTCATCAACTGGCGTGTTGTGTAAACACGAAAAGCGGTGACGACATTCTGGCAGAGGCATAGTTCAACGGGTGGAGGGAACAGGGGAAAGCAGCGAGTACAGAAATCTATTGCCGTTTGGATTAGGCGTCTTTTTCGTCATCCGCACAGACCCATTTGTCGAGTCCGGTGCTGTAGGAGACGAGCTCTTCTGGAGTGAAGTAAATGGCAATTTCCCGCTCGGCGGCTTCGGGGCCGTCGCTGCCGTGGACGAGGTTCATCTGTCGCGACACGCCAAAGTCACCGCGGATGGTTCCGGGGGCCGACTCGCGTCCGTTGGTAGCACCGAGCATGCCACGCACAACCTGCACAGCTCCCGGTCCTTCAGCAACCAGCGCCACAACCGGGCCGCTGGTAATGAACTCTTCGAGCAGTGGGTAGAACGGTTTGGTAACGTGTTCTTCGTAGTGCTTCGCGGCGAGTTCGGAGGTGACTTGCAGCATTTTCATGCCGACAATTTTCAATCCCCGATCTTCCAAACGGGCCAACAGTCGCCCACACAAACGGCGTTCCACGGCATCGGGCTTGAACAGAATAAACGTACGCTGCATTGTCTTTGTCTTGTTTCTAATGTCGTTTTGATACGGAATTCGAAGTGTCGCACTTTCGGCGTGCGACAGAGTCAGTTCATGAGATTCAGGAATTCGCCAAACAAATAGTGGCTGTCGTGAGGACCGGCTGACGATTCAGGATGGTACTGAACACCAAAGGCCTTCAGTCCACGATGCCGAATTCCTTCGACGGTGTTGTCGTTCAGGTTGATGTGCGTCACTTCCGCTTCTGCAGGCAGTGTGTCGGCATTGACCGCAAAGCCGTGGTTCTGTGAAGTGATTTCCACCCGGCCTGTGTCGCGATTCAGCACCGGCTGATTGGCACCACGGTGACCAAATTTCAGTTTGAACGTCTTGCCGCCGAGAGCGAGTCCCAGTAATTGCTGTCCCAGGCAAATACCGAAAATCGGCTTCTTCCCCAGCAGTCCCTGAATTGTCTTGATAGCATAGTCGAGTGGTTCGGGATCTCCTGGGCCGTTCGACAGAAACACACCGTCGGGATTCAATGCCAGGATCTCTTCGGCTGTTGCGTTCCCGGGAACAACGGTCACCTTGCAACCAAGTTCACGGAGATGCCGCGGGATGTTCCACTTCATACCGTAGTCAATGGCAACAACATGTTTTCCAGCTCCGGAGTCATCGCGGACAGGCAACGGAGTCGTGGGATGCCGTGCGATGTCGTGTAACTTCTGATCCCAGTCATCAGCCTGCTCGGGCATCACCTCTTTCACGAGGTCCACACCGACAAGTTGAGGAGCGGCTTGGGCTTTGGCGATGAGCGAGGCGTCATCAAGGTCGGTTGTCGACAACACGCCGGTCATCGCTCCGCTGGTGCGAAGTTTCTTGACCAGCATGCGGGTGTCGATTCCCTCCAGACCAATGACCCCGTTCTCTCGCAGATATTCGTCCAGACTTTTTTCCGAACGGAAATTGCTCGGTTCGCGGCAGAGTTCCTTGCAGAGGAATCCTCGGAGAGAGGTTCCCTTGCTCTCGACGTCGGCAGAATTGACTCCGTAGTTCCCGATCAACGGGTACGTCATGGTGACGATTTGACCGTTGTAGGAAGGATCGGTGATGATTTCCTGGTAACCGGTCATGCTCGTATTGAACACGACCTCACCATAAACCTCTCCTTCAGAGCCAAATTGGCGTCCGGTGAATACGGTCCCATCGGCAAGCGCAAGCTTAGCGGGGTGCGACATAATCTACTCGAAAGAAGCTGCGGCGAACGGATTTCAGACGGATTCTCGGCCCGGAAACCCTCTAGTTGGGGTGGTTTTTAGCAGTTTCGAATCCGGGAGGAAAGTAACCGGTGCGCGCAGTGTCGCATCGCAACGGATTATGTCCACAGCAGACCTGTTACGGATTCTTCTTTTCCAGCACACCCAATTGTTTCAACCAGGCAGCACATGGCACCGGCCAGTGAGTGATGGGCAATTCGGTTGGCCGTAAGCCGTAGCCGTGACCACCTTTAGAGTACATGTGCACTTCGGCGGACGCTCCGGCCTTCTTCATTTCAGTCGCCAGCACCAGACTGCTCAGCGGAGTAACGCCATCGTCGTAGGCGTGTACGAAGAATGCGGGAGGTGTTTCTGCAGAAACATGAATGTACTCCTGCAGTGCCCCAGTATCCTTGTCAGCCAGATAGGCGGGGTAAATCAGCAGGGAGAAATTCGGCCGGCAGGAGACGGCGTCGATTTCGTCAATGGCCTCATATTTCCGATCATCCAGAAACAGACTGGTGAGGGCCGCCGTTTCGCCACCGGCACTGAATCCGCAAATGCCAATGCGGTTGGGATCGAGTTTCAGCTTCTCGGCATTTGCCCGTACGAGACTCATGGCCCGCTGCGCATCTTGAACAGCTTCAATCCAGCGCTGCTTGGGATCCTGTGCAGGAACACGATACTTCAGGACAATTCCCGTCACTCCGAGCGTGTTGAGCCATTCAGCGACTTCGGTACCTTCCAAGTCGTAAGCCAGAATGTGGTGACCACCGCCCGGGCAAATGACCACGCTGGCACCGTTTGCCTTATCAGGCGCAGGCTGGAAGATTTCTATTTGCGGCGTCGAGACATTACCGAGCCGAATGAGCCGGCGGCCCGCGACTTTGTTGCTTGAGTCGGTCGTCGTATCTGCTTCGGGTGGAAGCTCGACGAGTTTACCGGGCGGACGTTCTGGCCAGACGTTCCGCACTTCGGAATCTTCTGCACAGGCAACGTGAGAACTCGTCAGCAAAAGCGTCGCCATCAGAGCGGCGTATGGCAGCAATGTGAAACAAATCGAACGGGCGCGGAACAGCATGCCGAAACTTCTTTCTGGGGTTGGAACAAAGAGAAAATCTGCGTTCCAAGTCTAGCAGAAAGAATCTGCAATTGGCTGCTCTGACGGCCATCGAATCCCGGCGGACTATTCCACCAGCCGGGAACCGGGGCGCTTGATGATGTTCGTGAAAATCTCGGTGAGTCGCTGTTCGTACTCAGCGGGATTCCCCGAGCCACGCACGCTCAGTCCACCTTCGTCAGTGTTTGCTGTGCGGGACATGCGGTCCATGAAGTCGTAGTCGGTCCCCAAACCCATGCCGACGGCGTAGATTTGTGTTCCTTCCATTTCCGCGCGGGCGGCCTGCACGAGTGCAGCGTTCAGCCAGACGTAGTCCATGTGGTAGTAGTCGTCGCCGGCGTTGTTCACGATGAAGTCATCGATTTCCGCCTGACTCGATGACCAGGCATTGGGCACACCATCGGTAAGCAAGACGATGACCTTCTTGGAATAGTGGCGTCCGGCTCCTCCCAGGTGAGTAGGTTTAAGATGGTCACGGGCCAGGATCAGACCGGCCTCAGTAGCCGTAGTGGAACCAATATCACTGGTCGCCTGCAAATCGACACACGAGGACATGGCTGAATTGAAACTCGAAGTGAGTGGCACGACAAGCTGCGGTGCATGGTAAGCGTCCAAACCATCATAGGTGACGATTGCCACACGATCTCCCGCTCCTGGCGTAATCCCAATGTTTCGGTCCGCCACAACGGCTAGTGCCGAAATCAAAGACCGCCGCACCGCATGCATGGGCTGCTCGCGCGGAGGAAAGTTGAACGTGTAACCAGCCACCGATTCCGCGTGTCGTGGACAATATTGGCTCAAGACCGACAGGGGTGTCTTGATACCCACGTCCGGGTCCGAGTTACTGGAGTTGCTGACGTCAGGGCTGCGGTCACGTCCCCAGTCCATCATGAACTGCACGTACGTGATGTAACCAACCCAGTTTCGCCAGTCTTTGGGCAGATCTTCGTCCGCATTGGGGAACGTGTATTCATTTGGGTTGTTGAAATCGTCAATGCGGTCCCCGTCCATGTACCAGGGCACCCAAATTTCGTCGTACGAGCCCCGACGCGGGACCCCAATTTCCATTTGCGTTGGCGACTGCATCAGCAGCAACTGCATGGCGCTGTGCGTGTCACCCGCAACATGCCCGAGACTGCGAGGTCCGCGTGGCAATCCTAAACCGGCCCAGAGGTGACCGTTTTCGATGGGGATTTGCAGGCCAATCGGAGGTTCCGGCGGCGGCGGGTCGGAGGGCGGTGGATCGGGAGGTGGGTCAGTTGTTCCACCAGTACCACCACCGCCAGTATCGACCGGGTCAGGTTCTGGAGGCGGCGGATTCCCGACCCATTCACCATCCATGATGTAGTCGATGTACTTCTCCCAGTAACCATAGTTGACGGTCGAATCGGGCGTTGGCTTCGCATTCGGCATGACCACCGCGATTTGCTTGTCGATAATCCAGCGGTAGCACTTCTGTCGTCGCGTCAATTCGTCATCATCGGTCCACACCCGGTACCAATCATCACATGTATCGTCGGCGAGCGGACCATCGTCCTGTGTCATTTCGGCGAATGCGGTATCGTCCTGCGAAACGCCCAGAGGGGCTCCAATGTACTGAACATTTCCTGGATAGGTGCCGTAGCCAAAGTCAGCAAACACCTGTTCCATGAGCGGGTTGGCCACGCTGGGATATCCCAACGGAGCAAACTTTTCATTGATAACCTGAGTGGCCCAGCAGGGCTCGGTGTCGTCGTTCATCGAGCCGGACAAGTCGACAACAAACACAATATCCCGAGGATTCAACATGGCAATAGCCGTTGTTTCCATGTCGAAGTCGTAGTGCTTAATGACCGGCGCGAAAAACAAAGGTTGATCGACAACTCGTGTCCTCACACGCACAGCATTGGGCAGCGTTTCGTTAATTTCAAACGTTTTGTTTGTGTAGTCGAAAATCCCCAAATCGATGTCTTCGTCGGGGACAACCACTGGAGCGCCGGCGGCGGTATTCGCGTAGGCAACTTCTTTGGCGGCTTGACGCACGTCGGCCGGTGTTTCGCCAATTTTGTAACTTCCGGCCATCGCAGCGGCGTCGGCCGCATTCTGCAATTGGGCCTGAGTCATGGTCATGTAGCCCACGTCAATCGAAAACGCGAGGAAGGCAAAAATGACAATGAGCAGAATCGCGGCCAGGACAATAATGACGCCGCGACGAGAGGGGCCAGACTTGTGATGCGAGTTGGTAGAAAGCATGACAACGAGGCAATTTGCTGGACGTTACAGTGAGGGGAAATAGACGCAATCCTTCACGATTAAAGCTAGTTCGGTCGATTTCCCGGTCAAATCGAATCCCGGGCGAATCCGGAAAATCCCGTCCACCTGGAACGATTCTCCCGAACGAAACCCGCTGTGCCGTTGTCGAAGTGCCTACACCACGTAGTGGGCTGCGTTGGCGAAACACGTCAGCTCACGACGTCGGTTGCACTAAACCGTGCGGCAGAAAGCAGATGATTCGTTGGACAGTTCCGCAGTCCCTGCCTACAGTTCCGTAGGTTTCCCCGCCTTTCCCTCCGTCAATAGAGACACAATCCTTGGCCGAACCCAAACGCGAAAAACTCAAAGTTCACTCCCGCCGTTGCGTGCTCGCTGCCGTCATTGAGCCGGGCGATAAAGAACATCGTGAGTCGGCACTCGACGAAATTAGCGGACTGGTGGAGACAGCGGGTTCAGAAATCGTCGGCGAACTGGTCCAGGTGCGCGACCGACCCGATCCAGCCACGTACATCGGCAGCGGTAAGGTTGATGAACTCAAGCATCTCGTCGGGATGACGAAAGCAGACCTCATTGTCTTCGATAATCACCTGAGTCCTTCGCAGGGAAAGCATTTGGAAGAATTGACCAACACTCAAGTGGTGGACCGTAGCGAGGTCATTCTCGACATCTTTGCGACGCATGCTCGGACCTACGAAGCGAAACTGCAGGTCGAACTGGCACAACTGCTTTACATGCGTCCGCGACTGACACGCATGTGGACCCACCTGGAACGCATTCAGGGGGGCATTGGCAGTGGCAAAGGCCCCGGTGAAAAGCAGTTGGAAACGGACCGCCGACTGGTCGACAAGCGCATTTCCGAATTGAAGCGGCGACTCAGCGAAGTGGAAAAACGCCGCAAGCTCGTCGTCGAAGGCCGCAGCAGCCACAAAACTGTTTCGCTCGTCGGCTACACCAACGCCGGCAAAAGCACGTTGATGAACGCCCTCACCGGCGCAGATGTGTACATCGCAGACAAACTGTTCGCCACGCTCGACACACGTACCCGGCGGTGGGTTGTGCCCCACTGGGGCGATGTGCTGTTGAGTGACACCGTAGGATTCATTCGCAATCTGCCCCACCATTTGGTCGCTTCATTCCGTTCAACGCTGGAAGAAGCACGCCACGCCGACCTGCTGTTGCACGTGGTCGATGGCAGCCATCCGGAGGCCGAACGGCATATTCAAACAGTGAATGAGGTGCTGGACGAAATTGGCGTCAATCACGAGAACACCATATTGGTCCTGAACAAACTCGACGCCGTTCCCGACCGTTCGTTCGTGGACGTCTTGCGTGCCGCTCATCCCAATTCCATTGCGATTAGCGCCATCGAAGGCCATGGCCTGCCGCGACTGACAAGAACCGTCGCCGACCATTTGGCCGACGGCTATCTGGAAACCCGGGTCAACACCTCAGTCGCCGATGGCCGGGCCTACTCCTTCCTCGTGGAACACGCCGAAATCACAAATACTGAATATGGTGAAGAGAACCAAGTCAGTTATTCGTGCCTCCTGCCGAAGCAGTACCTCGTCCCGCTCCGCAAGCTGGGCGTGGATTGTGAAGTGATTTCCGGCAACACATTGGAGGTCGATCAGGCAGAAGACTGGCTCGACGAACTTCTTGCCCGCCGCGCTGCGGTTACCGAAACAGCCTCGCAGTAGCTGACGTTGCTCCAGGTGCCTTCACGTCGCGTATCGCACTCTGCCTCCAGCCACCAACCTGTTCCAGTGCAGTCGCTGGAGTCCGGTTCCTCAACACATTAGCATCGGCGAATGGATGCGGGGGCAATGCTGTTCCCTGCAAGTGAATCATTCCCGAGTTGATGTGAGGAAACTGAGATGCACAGGCCCTGGGTCTTACTGACAATGTTAACTGCTTTGGCCCTGAGTCCGGCCTTGCTGCAAGCTCAGGACGCGAGCACTTACGAAGCAAAGCCGGTTCTGCCCAAACTGGAACTCCAGGACGGTGACAGCATTGTCTTCCTCGGCGACAGCATTACGCACCAGCGGCTCTATACACAGTACGTAGAAGACTACTTCTACACCCGTTACCCCCACATGCGGCTGAAGCTGCACAATGCGGGTGTTGGCGGCGCGAAGGCCTGGGATGCCCTCGAACGATTTGATGACGACGTCGCGGCCTACAATCCCAAGTACGTCACCATTCTGCTCGGAATGAATGATGGTCGCTATCAGCCATTTAACCAGGAGATTTGGGACACGTACCGTACCGACATGACGAAACTTCTCGAGCGTTTGGATGGCATTGGCGCCAAGCCTATTCCGATGACGCCGACCATGTTCGACGCCCGGGCGGCCCGCCTGTTCCCTCGTAAAGGACGCGACGGGGACAATGTTGCTCTCTACAACTCTGTGCTCACCTACTACGGCACCTGGCTGCGTGAAGTGGCGGTCGAACGGGGTGATGGGTTCGTCGATATGTGGGGACCGCTGAACAACATTACGCTTGAGCAGCGGAAGCAAGACCCCGCGTTTACGATGATAAAAGACGCCGTGCATCCCGGGCCAGACGGTCAACTGGTGATGGCCACCGCCATCATTAACGACCTCGGTCTGTCACGTCAGGTTTCTGCAATCCGATTGACCAAACGCGGCAACAAATGGACCGGCAATGGTGCCGGCGGCGAACTGACCGACATCGAAGAAACGTCAGACGGAATTGCGTTCACCTTCCACGCAACGGCCCTCCCCTGGGTTGTGCCGGAAGAAGCTGCGAAGGGTGTCGAGCTGACCAAACTCGGTCACCGCCTTGGCAAAGAACTGCTCGAAATTCATGGCCTGCCCATGGGCCAGTATGCCCTGACCATTGATGGTCAGGAAGTCGGAAAGTTTGGCAGTGAAGCACTCTCGCGGCATATCGAATTGCAGGGAAATGCCAAGACTCCGCAGTACCAGCAGGCCCTGCAGGTTGCCCTGAAGAATAAGGAACGCAACGAAGGCCCCATTGGTGGCCTGCGTGGTGAATGGGGACGTTTCCAGGGATACGCCCGCATCCGTCAGGCTGCAAAAGACAATCCCAACGATGAAAACCTGAAGAAGCAACTCGCCGAACAGGAACAGCGAAACGAAGGGATGGCCGAACGCGTCGCGGCACACAATGCAGCAGCCAAGGAACTCGAAGAGCAAATCTTCGAAATGAATCAGCCACGAGCTCTGCGCTACGTGCTGAAACGCGTGCAGCAGCCACTGCTGCAGCAGAAGTAATTTGCATGATGATGATTGGAGCCGGCGAGCGCCCTGCACTACTCGCCGGCTCCTGCTTTTTCTGGCCGAAATGTAGGGCCGTGCTCCACGGAGATTACGAAGAACGTCCCCTTCCCTCACGGCGCATTGTGCCCCCCGCCCTCTCTTTGTCGTCTTGACCGCCCAGGCATTTGAATTCTAGGCTGAGTGCGTCCAACTCTTGCGTGCCTTGATCTCAGCCGTTCGTTCCCAGATGCCGTTCCTCAAGAATGCTCTCATTGCAGCATTGCCAATTCTGATTGGTTGCAGCAACGGGCACGAGCCTCCGCCACTAGCGAGCGTTTCCGGGCAGTTGCTTGTGGACGGAAAGGGAATGGAAGGAATGACGGTCCGCTTCATTCCAGAATCATCCGATGGAATTGCAGCTCCAGTTTCCAGTGCGATAACGACATCCAACGGGAAATTCACGCTCGTCGCGGAGAATTCGCGAGTTGGAGTTGTCGCTGGTAAACATCGAGTGTGTGTCGAATGCCCCAACGTGGCAAGCGGGCCGGCGAATTCCAGTGAGAGTGGCAAAACGTCCTCGAATGTCTCTGCGTCAGGTCGTGACTGTGACATCCCACGTGGGTATTCCCATCCTGAGACGACTCCGCTGTTCGTAACAATATCAGCCAGGGGCGGGGCAGATTTCCTGATTCAGGTCGACACAAACTGGCGAGCCACTCAACACGACACCAATCCCTAAGTTTCGTCTGACTCGATGACCGGGTATGGAAGTTTTTGCGGTAGTGGTTGAGGGTGTCAGAATCGTTCACGTACTCACCGCACCTGAGGGTTTCCTTGTTGAGGTGACGAAAGAGTTTCCGTTCCTAAACGAAGCATTTGGTCCGTGACATTTTGTAATGTCTTTCCCATCCTGATTGACCAGCGGCGACAAATCGCGTTCAATAAGTGCCGTGGGATCGCATGACTGCCGCTGACCGCAGCCTCAACATTGGAAGTCGTTGTGGGAATTATTGACTGGATACTGCTGCTTGTTCTCGCTGTCACCACCTGGTGTGTTGCCTCCGATGGTGTGTGGGGCGCGGCAATTACGTTTGTGGGCTCTTTGCTCGCTGGCCTCGTGGCCATGAATTTCTTTGAGCCGCTGGCTCGTTTCATGGGGGCCAATATCCTGACCAGCTACTATTGGGATATGCGTTGGGACATTATTGCTCTGCTGGGCCTGTTTGCTGGTGGTGTCTTCTTGCTGCGGATGGTCGGTGAAAAACTTTTGCCGACGTATGCTGAAACCAAACCGATGCTACACGACATTGGTCGTTGGGTATTTGGTGCCGCAACCGGATACGTGGTGACAGGAGTTGTCCTGACCGCTTTGCATACGGCGCCGATGCCCAGGGAGTTTCTGGGGTTCCAGCCGGAGCGTGCAAATTTGTTCGACATTGTGGCTCCCGACCGTCATTGGCTGGGGTTCACGCAATATGTCTCCGAGAAGGCCTTGTCCCGTTCGTCGAATGGTCGTGTGGTGGGATTCGACACCGTCGAATTCCGCAGCAATCCCGATGATCCCAATTCGGTGTCGAAATGGTCCTCATTTCCCATCCGTTATGCGGCTCGTCGGGAACAGTTTGGGAGAGGCGGGCAGGCTACGTCCCCCAATCAGGCAACCTCAACCCCGCCGCCAACCGTTACCCCCGCTCCCACGTCCGGCGGGGCAACGGGGTTCTAAAGCCTTTCTTGCCCTGTATTTACGCTCCGACATGGCCTCTCACGTGAGCTGTAGCCTGGGCGAGCAATCTTGGGGCAAATTCTGGTAGATTTGTGTTTCGCCGGGCTCTTCCAAAGTGGAAAAACCAGCGGGAAAATTGTTCCCTGTTTTTCCCGGTCCATTGGCGTTTACACGTTCTGGTAAAGCCGTTATATCTTCCGGCTGCCTTCACTTACGGGTGGGGTTTTCGTGTTTCCAGCAGCCTGTCATGAGGCTGTTTCTGGGCACTCATGTTGGAAAAGGATGTCAATATCAGGACTTCGGAAGTCAATTGTGAGTAGATGAAAACTTCCCCGGCTGCGTGCCGCTTCGGTTTCAGGGGAAACCAAGGTTCCCTGTGAGTGGAGGTTGTATGAGTAACATTTCACCCCGGCCCAGAATGGGTCGAAACGTAAGGAGCAGGACGTGTCACTTCAGGAGAATGTGATTGCCATTGTGAGCGAGCAACTCAGCGTTTCCGCTGATGAAATTAAGCCGGAAAGCTCGCTCATCGATGACCTTCATGCCGACTCACTCGACTTGGTCGAACTCGGAATGAAGTTTGAAGAGAAGTTTGGAGTGGCTATTGCTGACGAAGATCAGGAGAAGATCAGAACTGTCGGCGATGCAATTGCCTACATCGAACAACGAGAGAATGGATAACTCATGTTGAGGCGTGTTGTTGTCACCGGTTTGGGTGTCGTCACTTCACTTGGCTGCGAGCTCTCAGAGTTCTGGGAGAAGATTTGCGCCGGGAAAAGTGGCATTGGCCCCATCCGCCGGTTTGACTGTTCCGACTTTAAAGTCACATTCGGTGGTGAGTTGAATGGATTTCAACTCACCGACCACGTTGACTTACTGGACAAAGAGGTTCGCCGTATGGACCGCTTTGTGCAGTTTGGCGTTGCCGCTGCGCAAAAAGCTATTACCTCCGCGAACTTGGACACCGATCAAATCGATGCCGATCGCGCCGGAGTGCTCATTGGCAGCGGTATTGGTGGTCTGAACGAAATTGAACAACAGCACAACCAGCTTTTTGATCGTGGTCCCACCAAAGTTTCCCCACTGATGATTCCCAAGCTGATGGTCAACGCCGCCAGCGGAAACGTCTCGGTGCGTTGGAGACTTCGGGGACCATGTAGTGCCGTTGCTACGGCCTGTGCCTCGGCAACGAACGCCATTGGCGATGCCTTCCGGCTCATCCAGTACGGACAGGCCGATGTCATGGTCACTGGTGGAAGTGAAGCGGCACTCACCCCCATGGGGTTGTCCGGCTTCGCACGCATGCAGGCACTCTCCACACGGAACGACGCGCCCGAAGCGGCCAGCCGTCCATTTGACAAAGACCGTGACGGATTCGTCATGGCGGAAGGTGCTGGCGTTTGCGTTATTGAAGAATATGAGCACGCCGTAAAGCGTGGTGCTCCAATTTTGGCTGAGCTCGTCGGATACGGAATGTCGGCGGACGGTAGTCACATGACTGCTCCCGACTCGGAAGGGCGTGGAGCCGCCCGTGCCATGGCCCTGGCCATTAAAGACGCCGGTCTCGATCCCTCAGCGATCGATTACATCAACGCCCACGGCACCAGCACGCCACTGGGTGATGTTGCCGAAATCGCCGCCATTAAGTCGATTCTGGGCGACCATTCCAGCAAGGTGGCTGTATCGAGCACCAAGAGTCAGCTCGGGCACCTGCTCGGAGCGTCAGGCGGTGTGGAGTTCGTCATTTCGGCACTCGCAATTCGCGACCAGTTGGCACCGCCAACGATTAATCTGGACAACCCAGATGAGCGTTGCGACCTCGATTTCGTTCCGCACGAAGCCCGCAGCATGGAAATCAACAACATTATGACCAACAGCTTCGGCTTCGGCGGTCACAATGCCTGCCTGGTGCTGCGTCGGCCTTCCTGAAGCGTTGTGGCAAACGTCGTCGCTCGATAGGCGAAAACACAAACACACAGTGCCAGCATGTTCACCTTCTCAGGTAGCACATGCTGGCACTGTGTGTTTTGTATTGATTGCTACTCACAAGTTTAGCTACGCGCCTGGATGTGCTTCAGTGCTTCGGCTGAGTGTTGGCGTGCGTCGCGCAGTTCGATGATCAAATGAGCGACACGATGCGGGTTTGGAGATGAGGCAATGGTCATCAATTCCCCTCCGCGTGCGTCCAGCAGGCGGACGTCACCAACTTGATGGAATTGCTGAGAGTCATCAGCGTCAACCTGCACTTCTCCGACGTCGGCCAATTCCACGCGACGATACAGCGTGGTCCAGAGCACGGAACGTTCCTGCACGCTGTGGTTTGTGATGGTGTAGCTGTTTCCGAAAAGTTTCACCCAGAAATACAACAAGGCGGCAATAGGAGCCACAATGCCGCCCACAAGCAGCAGCATAGCCATGCGAACAGGGAGAGGCCCAATCGACTGGGCAGAGCCCATCACGCTGCCAATCAGGCGACCAATGGGATTGCAGGCCACTCCGGGGAATACAAACTCCAGTGGAGCTTCATTTTGGGGCGACACACCGGCAATGGGAGAGGGGGAAACGGTTGTTGCTGTCATGGGAACGTAAGCAGTTACGAAGGAAAAACTTCCAGACGAACGAACGGAACGGGAAGCCTAGCAAAGCGTCAGGAAACTCGCCAACGTGTGGCAGAATCTTGCGTGTCTCTTCCATTGAATGAGAAGCCCCCGTTCCGATTGGGGCAGATTCCGATTTCAATCGAATTTCCGCAGCAGCCGCCCCGGAATTAATTCGGAATGGCGAGCACGCCACGGCCCTCGATGGCGACCGCCTGCGATGCATCTTCTGGTATGGAAACAACTTGCTCCCCATTGTTAGGCCAGTGCACTCGGAGTTCCAGAGCCTCCGCAGTAACCGGGAGGACCAGTGTTGGTTCGTTGCTTGCCTGATAGCCGCCACCAGCTGTCAGTTGACGGAATTCCTGTTGGCCGTCTCGTTCGAACTCCACGATGACGCCAGTCGCATCCCGATTCTTCTGTCCCACGAACCGCAGGGTCACTGACTTGTTTTGAGCGGCTGACTGATTCGTCAACAGGGCAGTGGGGTCATACAGGTGCCCCACCACAATGTCCTTTCGTCCGTCGCGATTCCAGTCGAGTGTGGCAACGGAGCGTCCCAGTTTCGTCTGAGCGAAGTATTCACCGACGTTGTTTCCATCCAGTTGGTGAAACTCGTTCCCGTCATATGAGAACAGTTGAGGTGTCATGCGGTACGGGCGGTTGAATCGGGACAAATCATCGATGTGTCCGTTGGTCACAAACAGTTCACACTTTCCGTCGAGATCGGCATCGAGCGACTGGGTACCAAACCCCAGGAAATTCCAGGTTGCTTGCTGCAATCCGTTCCGTTCTGTCGCATCGGAAAAGAATCCTCCGGTCATGTTTTCATAGACCGTGTTCGACTCCGCCAGAAAGTTGGTCACGTGCAGGTCGAATTGGCCGTCATGATTAAAGTCGTCGACGGCAATCCCCATTGAACCTTCCGCCTTTCCTTGAACGTTGAGCGCCGCTCCCGATGTAATGGCCTCATCGCGCCAGACCGAGTTGCCATCGTCTTCGCTGGGGCGAAACAGGAAGTTGGGTGTTGTGTCATTGGAAACAAACAGTGCCAATGGCCTGTTGACCGCATCACGAAACGCGACGATGCCCAGTCCTTTACCTGTGAGGGCCGACGGGAATTCTTCTCCCACCGCACTGCGGAATTCACCATTCCCTTCGTTAATCCAAATGGAGTCCGACTCGGCATTGAAATCAAACGGCATGCAAATGGCTGGCGCACCATCCTGTCCCTGGCAGACACGCGTGAAAACATCCGCGCCGGTGACATAGTTGACGTCATAAATGTCTGACAGGCCGTCATTATTGAGGTCGGCCATGAGGGTGCTGGTCGTCCATTTCTTCTCATCTGCGAACTGCTCAACCTCCCTCTTTGTGAACGTGCCATCTCCATTGTTTTCCCAGAGTACATTTGCACCAACGTTGGCGACGTAGAAATCAGGAAACCCATCGGCATTGAAGTCTCCCGTGGCAACGCCCTGACCGAAGTCGGTATCGGAAATTCGAGCATTCTCTGTAATGTCGATGAACTCCTCACCGTGGTTCAGAAACAACGAATCCGAAGCGTCCTCATTTCCCGGTGGCCACGTTCCGCCCTGTGTGAACATGAGGTCCGGCAATTCGTCGCGATTCACATCAATCGCAGCAATACCGCCACCAGTGAACTCATACATATGTTGTGTGGGCTCGGGATTTCCATTGTTGAACGTGAACACCAAACCTCGCGGCGCCGCCTCTTCGGTAAACCGAATTTCGGGGGCCTGCCAGTTTCCGGCAGCAGAAGCTTCATTGCTTCGTGAAAACTTTGTCGGAACGGGGAACTGCTGCAAATCGAATCCCGTCAACGGATTGAACTTCGGTGCGGTCAACTGGAGCGGTAAGTTCGAAATCTCGGGTCTGAGGATTTCAATGGCACGAGCCAGTTGGTTGGGGGCAACCTCCGCTTGCCCAGCCGCGGAAACAAGTGCCGTCGCTTCCCAGTAACGTCCGACGGACATGTATGCATCAATGAGTGCGAAGAGCTGCTCAGGACCGGGCTGCTGATCGGAGAAGAATGTTCGATTCAGCGTTTGTTCAAACGCCTGAAGCTCTTCTACCCGTTTGGCCATTTTACCTGCCAGTTCCTGTTCACCGTGCTGAGCCAGCAACTGCGCCATTTGAAACGTAAGTGCATGCGACTCTGGGTTCATCTGAAGCGCCTCGCCATAACACCGCAGGGCACCGGTGGTGTCTTTGTTTTCTCGCGCCAAGTCGCCCAATGCCTGCCAGGTTTCAGGAGATTCATACGCCACTTGTGGGAGGTCTTCGGACCAATCGACGAGCCCATTCCAGTCTTCTGCCAGAGACAAGTACGTTCCCAGTCGCCCCCAGGCAGTCCCTAAATCGGGATTTAGTTTGATGGCCTCGCGGACATACTCAATGGCTTGTTCCTGGCGACCGTCTTCAAGTTCAATCCAGGCCAATCCCAGGAGAGGGAGCGGATCGTCTGGTATCAGCTTGTGTGCCGCTTCCAGCGATTGTTCGTCTCGAATCATGCTCCGTTCGCGCGCCAACAGAATGATGAGGTCGGTCTCTTTACCAGCGCGAATCAGAGAGAGAATATGTGGAATGGCCTCATGACGACGGGCGGACAATCCCAGGATGCGAGCCAATTCGCGGTGTGCATCGATATTGTCTGGGTTTGCTTCCAATGCGGCCCGATAGAGCAATTCCCCCTGCGACATTTTAGGAGACGTCTCCAGGCTGGCACGCGCCAACGTGAGTAAAGACGCTGCTGCATCCCGCTCTGGAAGTTTGTTGAGCAGTTCGATGCACTCCTGAATTTGATCCTGCTTGAAGAGTGCCCGAGCTACCACCACGACGGCATTATGATCTGGAGGTGTTTTCGATACGAGCGGCTGCAGCAACTGCTCCGCCTGCTGAAACTCTCCCTGCCGCAGTAACTCTTCTGCCTGGGCAACCAATTCGACAGATGAAGGAGGCGCAGGCTGAAGAAGCCAAAGCACACCGGCAACGGCGGCTCCAATGCCAATAACCGCCAGCCAGAGGAGTGGGCTCTGATACCAGGGACGAGTGGGAGAGGCGGAAGAATCCTGAGTCATGGAGTCACTTTCAGTGACTGTGGTTGATGCCCCAGCCACAACGTTCCTACGGAATAACCTTCAACGAGTTCCAATGTACCATCGATGGGGGGCTTGGTCAGTTTCAGCTCACGGCCTGAAGGCCAACGGACTGTCAATTCCTCGATTTCGCTGGCGTCACCCAAACCAAACTGGAGGAGACGCTGATTGCTCGCCATGTATCCATCACCACCGACAAGTTGTTTGGAGTAAGTCGCTTCCCCCGCTTTCACGGTGACCACAGCTCCAAACGGGTCGCGTGCCGTTTCCGTTGCGTGCAGCACCACGCTGACAAAATGCCCGGCGCCCTCTGAAACATTGGTTACGAGTGAAATTGGGTCGCGGACATTCGATACGCAGTAGTCCATGAGCCCATCCTGGTTCCAGTCGAGCCGAGCCAGCCCCCGTCCCAAGAACTTCTTACCGAAGTAGGGACCGGCTTCCTCGACCGTGAGCTCACGGAAACGCATGCGTCCCTCATTCTGAAAGAACTGCGGCAGCATGTGGTACTGCCCGCCTTCTTTCGTGTAGTCGTCGACATCGCCACTGACAACGGCCACGTCGACGTTGCCATCGCGGTCGGCGTCGAGGAATTGAGTCCCCCAACTGACAAATGGATAACTCGGAGCCCGAAGTCCGGCGGGATTGGTGGCATCCACAAACAGGCCATCTGTGTCTTGCAGGTAAAGTGTGTTGGATTCGTCGCGGAAATTTGTGACGAACAAATCGGTGCGACCGTTCCCGTCAATATCGTCCGCAGCGATACCCATACAAGCCATTGCCAGGCCGTCTTCATTAAAGGCGAGCCCGGTGGTGAACGCTTCGTTGTACAGCGACATTCCAAATTCGTTGTCAGCAATCCGATTTCGCAAGAGGAAATTTGGTACCTGATCGTTGGCAATGAACATGCTCGGTCGGCGTGGTTCGTCCATTTCAAACGCCAGAATGCCAAGTCCTTTGGAGTCACCGGTTGGTGTCTCCAAATTCATCCGGGCAAAGGTTCCATCGCCTCGGCTGATGAGCACACGGTCGGGCGTACCATCAAACGCTTTGGGCGAACAGGCCTTGCCCCCTGCACAAATCATTTCGTAGACATGCGGACCACTGACGTAATTGACATCCACCAAATCGGGCAAGCCGTCGCTATTCAAATCCATGATGAGGCAACTGGTTGTCCAGTCGTCCAGCACATCTCCAGTGTCGAATTCAGACTCTGAAAACGTGCCGTCGCCGTTGTTGATGAGTAGAGCGTTCCTCCCGACGTTGGCAACGTACAGGTCCGGAAAACCATCGTTGTTGACGTCACCGACCGAACATCCCTGGCCGAACCCTGTCTCCGAAATGTGTGTCTGCATGGTGACATTCACGAATCCATTCTCGCCCGCTTGATTGCGGTAAAGTGAGTCCACCAGCTTGCCGCTCGGCGTTGGCAGCTTCGAACCAGTTTCCCACTCCGATCCTTGCGGCAAAAATACGTCGGGCGTTCCGTCAACGTCGTAATCCAACACGCCCACACCGCCGCCGGTTTGCTCAAACTGGCGCAGTCCGGGGGTTTCGGCATCGTGGCCGTTGAAGTACACAAAGTCGATGCCCGCTTGTTTTTCTTCAAAGCGGATCGTTCGTGCGGCGTTCACCACATTCGTGGCGGCAGGGGAATTTCCTTGGATGCGGCTGGCAAGCTTTTCGAAAGTCGGAAACGCGGAGTAGTCGACCTGCATTGCCAGATTCTTGTCGGGATGCGTCAATGGAAGCATTTCGTTCAACAGTGGCTGCCAATTCTCGAAGATTTGAGACGGCCACTCGACATTGGGAATATGCTGCCGCGCATAAAGAGCCCAGGCACAAGCTTCCCAGATTCGCCCGGTTTGCACCATGAGGTTCGCCATTTCCTGGAGTGCCGCTTCGTCCTGTCCTTTACTCGTAATGACACGGTCGGCCAGTTGAGTCATTTGGATGAGGATTTGTGCACGTTCATTGAATGGCGCTGCTGCTTCTGTTTCTCCGAGAGCCGTGAGTGCCTGCCCCATTTGGTATGTCGCCCTTCGGTGACTGGGATCCAGTTGCAGTGCTTGCCAGTAGCAACGCGTAGCAGTCTTCAAATCGTCATGCCGTCGAGCCCATTGGCCCCTCACAAACCAGACGTCAGGATGCAAATCGGCGTCGGGGGGCAATTGTGCATGCCAATTAAGAAACTCTTCAGTCGACGAATCCAGTATCAATTCACCCAGACTGGCCTGAGCGGCGACCAGACTGCGGTCTTCGGCAATGATTTCTCTTAACAGAGGAATTGCCTTGTCGGGAAAACCCTCATTGCGGTAGTGAAAGGCGACAGCCATTTTCACCAGGACGTCATCGGGAGAAACCTGCTGACATTTATCGAGGAAATCTCCATAGGAAATGGGGCGTTCAAGATCTGCCAGCTCTGCAAGCTCGTTGAGCTTCGAAACGCCAGTCCGTACGAGGAAGAATCGATGCGGTACCGAACGCCATCGCTGGCCGGAAAAGGCATAGAGCGTCATGAGTCGCTCATGAACCGCTGCGTTACCTGGAACACTCCGTTCCACTTGCTGGAACAAATTCATTGCCGGCGAGAGGTACCCGGAATGGCGATAGACGTCAGCCGCGTAGAACAGGGCATTGTATGCGTCTTCGCTGCCATCCTGTTTCACGGCCAAATAGTAGTCAACGGCTTCAAAGGGACGGTCCAGTCTTGTTGCTGCTTCTCCCGCCACAAAGCGGCTCGCGGACCAGTCCTTATCATCCTTTTCAATTTCGTTGGCAAGCCGTTCCGCCTCTGCGAATTCTTTGTTCTTTAGTGCCGCCTTGGCCGCCTTGAGGGTCGAAACGCTGGACTCGTTCGAGGGCGCCGATTTGTCTTTCGCGTTGTCGCATCCCGACCAACCCGACAGCAGCAGCAGCAGCAGCAGCGTCCATCGGCAAATGGCGTTCACTTGGATTCTATCAGACACAGCGACTCCAACATGCCAGCGTATAATACTGGCTCGGAACTGGTGGAAATGACAGGCCTCAATTGCGAGCAATTCCGACCAATGACTTCCAAAATGTCGTAAACAAGCCATTCTACGGGTGCTGATTCCTCGCTTTCAACTACCTGCCAACTAAAATGGCTTGGCGCGAGGTCCAAACGAACGGCCTGTTGGAATTGTGCTTACGAGTTTCCGCAAGAAGAATGTGAACATTGATGACGAGCGAGGAAATTTTTGACGTGTGCGATGAACATGATGCGGTTGTCGGTCAGGCGCCGCGGTCCGTTGTACATGCTCAGAACCTCTTGCATCGTGCTGTTCATATTTGGGTGTTGAATTCGGCTGGGGAAATGCTGCTCCAGTTGCGATCTCAGACAAAGGACCAGTATCCGGGATGTTACACGTCGTCCGCATCGGGGCACCTCGATAGTGGAGAAGATTACGAGACAGCGGCCATTCGAGAACTTCAAGAGGAACTGGGGCTGTCCGGCAATCTGGAATTTGTCGGCAAGCTGCCCGCTTCGGCGGAAACAGCGTTCGAACACACGGTACTCTATCGCCTGACGACGGACGAGACGGCTCAGCCGAATCGAGATGAAATCACTGGCCTGGAACTACTTCCGGTCGACGAGATCCTGAATCGACTCAAGCAGTCGCCGGAACTGTTCAGCCCACCATTAATTTCACTGCTGGAAGCATTCGCAACCACTTCTGATTTATCATAACATCACCCCAACTCCAGCACTCGAATTGCATCATGCGCGTCGCCCTTTTCGTTCCCTGTTACGTTGACCAGTTCTATCCCGACGTTGCGATGGCAACGTTGGAACTGCTGGAGTCGCTGGGATGCGAAGTAGAATTCCCGGAAGCCCAGACCTGCTGTGGCCAACCCATGGCCAACACCGGCTGTCTGGACGACGCCAAGCCGCTGGCCAGACGGTTTGTTGAAATCTTCGGCGGGTACGACCATGTCGTCTGCCCGTCCGGAAGTTGCACCTCCATGGTGACGCATCATTACCAGGAACTGGTGGGATGCGACGCTGCCTATCAGCAACTGCAGTCCAAAGTACATGAACTGACCGAGTTTCTGGTGGACGTGCTGAAAATCGAATCACTCCCCGCTCAGTTCAAGGCTCGCGTGGGACTGCACAATAGCTGTCACGGATTGCGTGAGCTGAGACTAGGAAGCTCGTCAGAAAGGATGCTGCCAAAATTCAGCAAGGCGGAATCACTGCTCAATATGGTCGAAGGTGTGGAACTCATCGAATTGGAGCGGAAAGATGAGTGTTGCGGATTCGGGGGCACCTTCGCGGTCTCCGAAGAAGCCGTCTCCTGCATGATGGGAGACGACCGCATTCATGACCATCTGAAAGGCGGAGCGGAAGTCATTACGGCGGGGGATATGTCCTGCCTAATGCATCTCGAAGGACTCATTACGCGTCAGAAGCTGCCGCTGAGAGTCATGCATATCGCCCAAATTCTGGTAGGTCGACCGGTCTGACACATCCGGCACACTCCTCAAGAGTCGTTAACTTCAGCCGGATTGACTGAACAATTGCGGGGGCAACTTCTCGCTTCTTTCTGCGTTCCCCCAGCATTCTCAGTTTGACACCGAAACAGCTGCCTCGTACATTTGTGGAATGAAGTTGCTGGAGCCGTTCGTGTCACCAGCTTGGAATTCACTTTTCATTTCAATCAATTCGGGTCTCATCGCAGAGGGAATTTGCAATGCTCGGCGAACTGTTGCCGTGCGGTGGTGGTGATTCGATCCCGCTACTCCGCAAGAAACTGCTCATTGGGCGCCGCAGCGCCTGCGATATCTTGCTCAACTATCCAAACGTCTCGTCGCAGCATTGCGAACTGGAACTGCAAAACGGGTATTGGCACGTCCGCGATCTCAACAGCAGCAACGGGATTAAGGTCAACGGCGAACGTTGCGATCAGAAATTCCTCATGCCCGGAGATGAACTCACGGTCGCGAAACACCATTTCGTGATTTCGTACCAACCGATGGGCGACGCACCTGCACCAGTCGAAGAAGAAGATCCTTTCGCTATGAGCCTGCTGGAAAAAGCTGGGCTCCAGCAGCGACGCGAGGAGCGCCGTCGTCGCCCACCCGCACCTGCGGCGCGTCCACCTGCTCCACAAAAGAAGTTCTCTGCCGAGGAAGACGCTGCGCTTCAGTGGCTGACTGACGAGTAGCATTTGTGACGGCAAACAAACGGAAGAAGCAAAAGCTGAGGGTCGCATTCAAAAAGAATCGCGAAACCCGTGCGCGCGTGCAGAACCTGACACGGAAAGTCGATGACGCACACGAGGACGAAATCGAGCATCTCACCGGTGCCGAGCGACTCTCGGGCAAGGGGAGCGTCAATCGCTACCGCACAGTTATTGCGGAAGTAGATGAGTCGAGCGGCGATGCCATTCTCGACGTCGACGTGTCGAAATGTTTGTCCGGTCGCGTGCTCTCTTCCATTGGCACCAACAATTGCCGCGTGCAGACCGACGACGCAAAAGAGTATCAGTGCTCGGTGCGTCAGGTTGTGCGGGCGATAGCGCGTGACGCCCGCAACGCGGTTGTGGCGGGTGATCGAGTCCTCTTTACTCCCAGTGACGATTTCACAGGCGCCATTGAACGTGTCGAGCCGCGTACGACTTCATTGTCCCGCGGCAGCCGACGCCATGCTCATATTATTGTCGCGAATGTCGATCAGGCGGTCATTGTGGCCTCTGCCAATGAGCCACCGCTCAAGCCCGCTCTCATTGACCGCTTCCTCTGCAGTACGGAAAAGGGTGGCATTCAGGGGATCGTGTGTATTAACAAAATCGACCTGGGAAGTGCCGTCGATTTGCAGCCGCTCGTCGGACAGTATGCGCAGCTCGGCTATCCCGTCGTTTTGACGAATGCACTGACTGGCGAAGGAATCTCCACACTGCGCCGCTACCTCGAAGGCCGGGAAACAGTTTTCACTGGTCAGTCCGGCGTGGGAAAATCTTCTCTCCTAAACGCCATTCAGCCCGGCCTGGGTCGACCGACTATGGAAGTCAGCGGCGACACCAACAAGGGGCGACACACCACCCGCGTCACTGAACTGATTCCGCTTCGCAGTCATGTGCCCAACGCTGGTTCTTCGGAACATGGTGGCTGGGTCGTCGACACGCCAGGCATTCGTCAATTACAACTCTGGGATGTTCAGTCGGAAGAGGTCGAGGGACTCTTCATCGAGTTTCGACCATTCGTCGCACACTGCAAATTCCCCAACTGCTCACACACGCACGAACACGACTGCGGCGTGAAGCGGGGGGTCGACAACGGCATGATTTCACCGCTGCGTTACGAGAGCTACCTGCGCATTGTCGAAGGAGATGAAGAAAGCCTTTTCTCTCTCGCCGACTGGCGCAAACGGAAACTGTAGTGGATTCGTTGCTCTGAATGTTGAGAACCAGTCACGTCAACGCGAACACGCCCAACGATTCAGGCCAACTGACCAGCCTGAATAATGTGCAAGGTGGATAAAGTTCGCGTCAAGCGAGATGGTGCGTTACGCAGGTCATCAAATCTCGCGAATCAGCCTCGCTACGGGATGATTTCTCCCGCTCCAAGCGAGAAGTCCGCATCGAATCCCGAGATAACGCTCTGCAGTGACTGCTGGAAGAACGTGCCAGTCGACATGCTGGTGAAGAAGCGTCCGGTTGAGAAGTTGAAGCTGGCCACGTCGTCGCGTCCGTCGCCATTGAAGTCGCCAACAACGGAAGTGTTTCCTCCAGCGAGCGGCACAATGCCAAAGTAGTCCACGGTTTGATACGTCGACCCATTCCCTTGAGTCATCAACCAGCCACTGTTGGTGGCAGCTCCCAACAAATCGGTTCGGCCATCGCCGTTGAAATCTCCGGTGAGGACAGGCGTATTGGGATCGGCATTGGCCCACGTGTTCATGAAACTGGTTTGAACACGTAAGTTGGTACCAAACTCGCCGAGCCACCACTGACCGCCCGTGGTACGTCCGGCGATTTCCATGGTGCCGTCACCGTCGAAGTCGCCCGACACAATTTCCTGCCAGGCTGGGGCAGCGGCCCACTTGCCACGGAATCGAGCATTGAAGTGCGTGCCTGTCGATACTCCGAGAATCCAGGAGCCGTTGTCAAGAAGTCCAAGGACGTCAGCCTTGCCGTCACCAGTGAAATCGCCATATTCGAAATCAATCCAGCCATTGGCCTGCCAGCGTCCAAAGAACTCGTTCACGAAACGGATTCCATTGGACAACGCAACCCACCAGTGGCCTCCTGGAAGTTGGCCCAAAATGTCGTCACGCCCGTCGGAGTTGAAGTCCGCGACTGTGACGCGGTTCCAGGTCACGGCATTGTTCCAGTTGCCCCAGTCCTGCGTCTGTTTCGGGCCGGCCAGATACACCATCCAGCGCCCGGCCGAATTGCGACCCGCAAAGTCGAGTTTCTGGTCGCCATCGAAGTCGCCAACGACGGTATCCCAGTTCGGATCGGCTCCCCAGTTTGCGACGGTTTGCTGTTGGAATGTATTCCCCAGCGACCGCTGCACATTGAGAATTCCCGTGTCTGGGTTGAAGAGATAAATGTCTTCTGCCTGTCCTGTTGGCGGTGTGGATCCGACATAGTACCGGCTAAACAACAGTGACCCTGGTGTCGACGTGTTTAACGCGGCCAATGGAGTCAGTGTGAGCAACTGGCCATTCACCATGGGCAGCAATTGCAAATCGCCATTGGCTCGACTGGGGAGTACTGGTGAGAAAAATCCATCGTCATCGAATGTGACATCTGGTGTGGCGTCACCTTTCAAACGCAGTATGGTCGGCTGCTCCTGCCTTGGCTGAAGCGATTTATTGTTCAGGGACATGAGGACTTGGCCATTGGCTTGAACTGCCAAGTCGCCCAGTTCAATGGAAGTACCATTTTGAGTGGTGGAGGTGTTCTGCGAATACGCGTATCCCGTGTCTCGCAAATACGTCGAACTGAACCGCTGAATTTGAACGGTGCTGGTGATGTATGTGTTGTTGAAGTCGATGAACGTCTCGGTCTGCGATTTGGCCGCGAGGTAGATTTGCCCCGAGGAATCGATGGCAATGCGCGCATCGACCGCTGACGCCTCAGCCAGTGGCAAGCTGAACGGAAATCCAACTGTTCCATTCGTGCCGTTGAACGACATCACAAAAACCGTCGAACTGAACGATCCAAACGTCGTTGGGACGAGAACGGTATTGTCCGCCTGGACGGCAATGTCGGTGGGAATAAGCGAAGAAGAAAGCATAAAACGCTTTCCTTGCGGACCAAAGGAACCGTCCGGCAGACCGTTCGCTCCAAATCGTTGAACGTAGTAGCCAGTGGTCGAGCTTTGTCTCACGAGCAGCAAGCGGCCTGCGTTGTCGGCAATTGCATCGACAATGGCATCCTGATCAGTGGCGAGGAGTGTCGTCGTTCCCTGGAAACCAAACGTGTTGACGCTATTCCCCGCTGAATCGACTGCTGCAAGGAAGAAACGCTGGCCTGTCTCACCGTTCAGTCGTGTTTGCCCAACGACAATGGCACCGCCATCGTTAGGTCGTAACACCAGGAATAGCGGCGTGGCATCAATTGAAGTCGATGGTGTCAGCCCGGAAACAATACCGTTCGTTCCATAGGTCGAGTCCAAAACTCCCTGCGAGTTGAAGGCCTGGATGACAACAGTATCGTTGCCACCACCAATTCCTTGTGGACGGGTAATGAGCACCCGCCCGCTGTTCTGTACCACTCCATCGACGGCTGCCGGGACATTCAATTGACCATTCGTGCCAAATCCATTGTCGACTTGGATGACGCTTGAAAGCAGTGTTCGGTCTTCAAATCGCTCCACTGCAATTTGACCGACATTCCGCTTTGACCGTCGACGATTTCGTAGATTAAACACTCGCATTGCTCCACAATCAGTGAGTTTTCAAACTGCTGTTGTCCTGAGATTCTTACCCATGATTTCAATCGCACGTGACACGTTTCAAGCACAGACTTTCGCGATGAGGGAAAATGTGCGAGATTGAAGGACAGTAACCGCGACGACTTGTAGCGAAATGACCACATCTCATTGCATTCGTTTTCGTCGTGCGGCTCTGCCTGCAATGAATGTCACCCTTGTCGCCAGATTTTACCTTACCACCTTGTGGGAGTCTTAATGATGTTTCGGTCGGTGCTGGTTGTAGCGGTTTTTGTGTGTGGTGGTATTCTGCCAGCCGAAGAGTCTCCCCCTTGGCCAATTGTGTTTGAAGACAGCTTCGAAGATGGAATGAGCCATTGGACAGCGAGTGATCCCAATGCCTGGAGGATGGCGGGAGAGAAAGAGAACCAGCAACTGGATCAGTTCCAGCAGAGCAAAGTAAAAACCCCTGTGCGTTCTCCATTCAACCGAGCACTCGCGAATGATGTCGTTGTCGGGAGTTTTCAACTCGATGTCGACTTCAAATCAACTGCCCGTGACTATCCCCATAGAAGTCTGTGTTTGTTTTTCGGATTCCAGGACCCGGCTCATTTGTATTACGTCCACTTCGGCCAACGGACTGATGACCATGCGAACCAAGTCTTCATTGTGAACAACGAGCCACGCACCAAGATTTCGACAGAGACAACGCCGGGAACGCCGTGGGACAATGAATGGCACCATGCTCGGATTGTCCGCAACGTCGAGAGTGGCGAAATTGCCGTGTACTTTGATGACATGGAAAAGCCCATTATGAAAGCCGTCGACAAGACCTTCACCTGGGGACAAATTGGTGTGGGTTCGTTCGACGACACCGGTCTGTTCGACAATGTCCAGCTCCGGGGTGTTGTCGTGAAACCGGAAAAGTAAACGCAGTTCAAACTTGGGGGATGGAAGTTGCCAGCTACTCCGGCACAACTTGATTTGGTGCGTCGAATTCGCGAAGGCAGTCAATCAGCCTGGCGCGAATGCATTGACCGCTACGAGGGCCGACTTGTCGCTTTCGCGCAGCGGCGGTTGCGCGACAAGTCGATGGCGGAGGACATTGTGCAGGAAACATTCATTGGTTTTCTGAATTCGCTGCCCAACTACGATGAACAAACACCCATCGATTCTTTTCTCTTTGCCATCGCGGCTCACAAGTTGACCGATCATCTCCGCAAAGTGGGGCGGCGTCCTCAACTGAATCGTCTTTCCTCAGCGGGATCGAGTACTCCCGGACTCTCAGAGCCACCCGGATCAGCCCGTCGCGCGTCCAGCCTTGTTCGCAGTCATGAGAACTGGCTCATTCACGAAGCGTTTCTTGCGGAGACCATCGGCGAGTTGGTTCAACAATGGTGCCAGCAAGGTGACTACGAGCGACTGAAATGTACGGAACTGCTGTTTGTTCGCGAAATCCCCAATAAAGATGCCGCTGCCCAATTGGGAATTTCCGAACAGGCTGTCGCGAACCACAAACATTTTGTGCTCGGCAAACTGAAAGAAGCGGCCGCTCGCAAACATCTTCGCTGGGAACCTCCCTCAGAGAACTAACGTGAAGTACTTCTGTTCCTGTCGTCTGCCGCAACTTCCTTTGTCCCGTCTATGAAACACCTCAATGCTCCCTCTGCTCGAAGTGGTCTGGCTCGACGCGTTCTGCTGGGTGCTCTCGTCTTAGCCATATTGTTTGCAGGCCTATGGATTAGTCAGGGACAACATGAGCCGCGCCGAATTTCGGGTTTCATAGAAGCTGATGATTTGCGACTCGGGTCGCACGTCGGTGGTCGTGTCGCCAAGGTTTATGTCAGCGAGGGTGATGAAGTTACTGCGCATCAGGAGCTTGTTGAATTCGAGCCATACGATTTGCTGCAACGCCGGGCCCAGGCGGAGGCACTAAAGAATCAGCTGACTGCTCAGCATGAGAAACTCGTCGAGGGTTTCCGCACCGAAGAGGTGAAACAAGCTGAGGCACGAGTCGAAGCGGCTCAGGCAAACCTGCAGGCCTTGAAAAATGGCCCGCGCAAGCAGGAAATTGAAATGGCTCAGGCCTTGCTCGAATTGGCTGAAGCCGAGGGTGATTTGGCAACCGAAGTGTATGACCGCACGGTGAAACTTCGCGAGCAGGGGGCGCAAACTGCCGAAGCACTGGACCGTGCCGTAAAAGAGAAGCGTGCCTCTGAGGAACGCATTCAGGCAGCGAAAGAACAGGTCGCGTTGCTGAAAGAAGGCACCCGGCCCGAAGAAATCGCAGCGGCTGAGGCTAAGGTTCGTGAGTTACTCGAGGCAGTTAACCTCATGAAAAGTGGTTATCGTCAACAGGAAATTGACGAGGCGTATTCCGCCATGCGGGGAGCCGAAAGTGCGTTGGCGGCCATAGACATTCAACTCGACGAACTCAAGGTTCGAGCTCCGACGGCAGGCTCGGTCGAAGCCATCGATTTACTGCCGGGTGATTTAGTCAGTCCCAATGCACCCGTCGTTTCCATGATCGACACCAGCCGCCTCTGGGTGCGGGCTTACCTGCCGGAAGATGAACTCGACGTGAAAGTCGGCACGAAATTCCGTGTAACGGTCGACAGCTATCCCGGTGAGTCATTCGAAGGAGAGGTGACCTACATTGCACGTCACGCCGAGTTCACTCCCGGAAACGTGCAGACACCGGAGGAGCGTTCGAAGCAGGTGTTTCGCATTAAGGTGCGACTGCATGATGAACAGCACCGACTACGCCCCGGAATGGCGGCGGACATCTGGCTGGATGAGCCGCTATGAGCGAGCTCGTCATTGATGTGCAGCACCTCTCGCGACGATTCGGTGATCTCGTCGCGGTCGACGACCTGTCATTCCAGGTTCGTCGCGGAGAAATCTTCGGCCTGCTCGGTCCCAACGGCTGTGGCAAATCGACAACCATCAGAATGCTGTGTGGCGTGCTGCCACCGTCGGGCGGAGTGGCTCGCGTACTCGGTGTCGACGTCGCGACATCGGCCGAAATTGTGAAGCCGCGGTTCGGCTACATGTCGCAAAGCTTCAGCCTCTACACCGATCTCACGGTCCTCGAAAACATTCATTTCTATGGTCGCATTTATGGTCTTTCGCCAGAGCGACTCGCGCAGCGTACTCAGGATGTCCTTGAGCTGACGAGTCTAGGCGACCGAATTCATCAGCTCGCCGGGAACCTCTCGGGAGGATGGAAGCAACGCCTGGCACTCGCCTGTGCGCTCGTGCATGAACCGGACCTGTTGTACCTCGACGAACCGACGGCCGGAATTGATCCTGTCGCCCGCCGCGATTTGTGGGACCTGTTATTTCAACTCGCCGGACAGGGTGTCACGCTACTGGTCACGACGCATTACATGGACGAGGCCGAGCGCTGTACGCAGGTGGCCTATTTACACAGCGGTCGGGTCGTTGTGTGTGGGTCGCCCGAAGAACTGAAGCAAAGGCCGGAAGTCACTCCGCCCGGAACACGGCGTTGGGAACTCACAGCGGAGCATCCCGCCGAGCAGTTTGCGAAATTGCGTGGACAGCCGGAAATTCTCGATGCCACGTTCTTCGGTGATGCACTGCACATCCTCGCTAACGACACGGTCAACGAACAATCATTGCGGGAAATGACGGGGAACACGGCGACGGCACTGCGGCCCATTACCGCATCGCTCGAAGATGTGTTTGTCATGATGACCCGAAGCTTTGCTAACGGATCACCACCAGTTCCGCCGGAAACAACTCCCCAGCCTGAAAAGGTTGAGGAGCAGCCAGAGAGTGAACCTGCTCAGGAGCCTGCGCAGCCGCCACCGGCAACTTCGAGTCCACCAGCGAAGACGGCTCGGAATCCATTCGCTGGCTGTCTCGCAATTTTGCTGAAAGAGTTCTCGCATATTCGGCGGCAGCCTTCGACGCTGGTGTTCATGCTCATTGTCCCGGTCATGCAAACCATGATTTTCGGGTACGCCATCGACACCGAAATCGAAAACATTCCAACGGTTGTCTACGACCTCGACGGACGACAGGCCGCGCGCGAGCTGCGCGAGTCGTTCGCGAATACGCGGTCGTTTCTCATTATCGACCGTGTGACTGATGAGGCCGCCTTCCAGCACGCCATGACCTCAGGCCGCGCCAAAGTGGGCGTAAGGATTCCACCCGACTTCAGCGAGCGTTTGCTGCATCGCGAACAGGCTCAGGTGCAGGTGCTCATTGACGGCAGCGATTCACAGGTTGCCATGGTCGCACTCAACACCACGAACCTGCTTGGCGTGCAACTCTCGCGAAACCGCGTGCAGCCATTTGTGGAAGGTCTTCCCGCCGTACCTTCGCGGGACTACCAGGGGCAACCGGCAATGCCCATCGAAATGCGGCCTCGGCTGCTCTACAACCCGAACCTTGAAAGCTCGCATTTCTTCGTACCGGGCCTCGTCGGGATCATCCTGCAACTGGTGACGTTGTTCCTTACGTCATTTGCCATTGTCCGCGAGAGGGAACAGGGAACGCTGGAGCAATTGTTCGTCACCCCCGTCAGCCGCGGCGGAATTCTGCTGGGGAAACTTGTCCCCTATGCCATCGTGGGGTTCTTTGAGGTCCTCATTGTCCTCACCGTCATGGTGACGGTGTTCCGTGTCCCCATCCGGGGTGATTTGTTCGTTCTGCTACTCCTCTCGCTGCTATTCCTGGTCTGCGGACTGGGACTCGGCTTGCTCGTTTCCACACTGGCCCGCACGCAGGTTTCCGCCATTCAGTTCGCCTTCCTGATTATGCTCCCCTCGGTGCTGCTCTCAGGATTCATGTTCCCCCGCAGCGAAATGCCCCAGCCCATTTTCCTCATCACACACGCCATTCCGGTGACGTACTACCTGGAAATTCTGCGCGGCGTCATTTTACGTGGCGCCGGTCTCCACGACCTGCAACCCCATATCGTGGGGCTGTTAGCATGCACTCTCATCATCTTCGGAGTTAGCCTGGCCAAGTTCCGTAAGCAGGTGGTGTGATGGGTAATGGCCTTGATTAACTGAGTCGTTCTACACTCGGCCAGTCGCTCATCCCGCGAACTCTCATTCCGGCGTTGACGCGGTCAATGTGGCGCATGTTCTACAGGGCGGGAACGGTGTCTGGCGTAGACTGTTTTGCGTTCAGGTTTGCATGTCCTTTGTCCAGTCTCATGCCAGCCATTGCTGCGAAGTTTTGAACAAATGCTTGCTGGTCTGCAGGATGCGTCCTCGACACAAACTCTCTTATCGCGCTGATAACTTCCAGTCGTTCCATTCCATCAAGTTGCGAAAACTCGATGAGGATTCGAGCGGACTTTGGTGTGATTACGGTTGTCATGTGATGTTCAATCTCAGGTGCAAAGAATCAAAAACGGCCTCACCTTCCTCGGTTCGAGACGAAGGCGAGGCCGGGAGTCGAACTTGCGACGCCAATCATTGGTGCCAATCAAATGGGTTGCGATTTCTAATGTGAAATCGCAACTTTGGTGGTGCGTCGAAGTTCAGGCAGCCCTATCGAACCGTGGATGATTTCGACTTGAGTGGGGGAGAAGTGGAATCAGGCAGTTGCTGCGTCATTGAGCACTGCTCAAAGCGAGTAGGAAAGTCGTATTGTTCGAACGATTTTCACTAAAGCCTGCCAGTGCAGCGATTTGCACTACAGGTTTTCACTACGAATACGGATGAAACCACAATGCCGAACGCGTTGCACAGATGAAAGCTGGCCCACTCCTGGTGCCGGAGACACTGAAGTTGGTTGGATGTTTCATCCAACATTTGTCCTTCGTGCAAACACAATGTGGGAACAAAACAGGAGTCAGCTCCATCTCACATGTGTACGGCGACGGTAAACTTCATTCGCCGATTCGCACTTGCAATCACAGCCAGTCGTTCAGCCACTTCCGATACGAAGGAAAACAAGAAATGCACAGAACCGCAAAGGGAGTCGCCTACCTGGCATTGCTGGCATCATTGATTGGGCACGCTTGCCTGGGCGAGGTGCCACAATCGATTCCTCTTCCTGGAAAGGCAATTGGGCAAGGACGGCAAGACAACGAGTTGCGGTTGAATTCTCCTCCGGACGCGGCAATGAAGGTTGCCGTTACTCAATCGGCACAGCCTATGGGAAAGCCGGCAAAGGGTGCTCGGCACATTCTGAATATCAACTTCGGCAAGGCTCCTGAAGACTCCGCCCCAAACGGCGTGATTGGTGGTCCCCACGACGTGTGGACACAGGTCGATGTTCACGAGACTTCCAAACTCGGACTTCCCATGGCAGACGGAACTCCCACAGATATCACGCTCGAGCTCTCTGAAAACGATGGAGTGTGGGGCATCCCTGGTTCATTCGATGTCTACCACGCGTATCTTTATCACAACTGTCGTTGCGTTGATTTGACGGTGACCCTGCGCGATCTCCCAGCAGGAATGTACGAGGCCTACGTCTTCGCGCATGGCGATGCCCCCGACCAGAATGCTGCCATCGAAATCCAGTCAGGTGGCACACTCTACAGCGGCAGGAAAACGTTGAACGATGGCACGTACGACTACCGCAGCCGTGGGCACAAAGAAGGGAATCAGTTTGTGAAGTACACAATTGAAGTGACGACTGGAGAACCCGTTGTCATCACCAGCAAGCGGGATGGCAGTTCGCTCTCCATGTTGAACGCCATTCAGATGAAGAAGCTGAAAGTTCAGCGGCGCAAAACTGCCGAGTGACGAGCTGCCCACGTGTGACAACAATTCTTAGCGCGCTGCTCGTAAAGCGTTTGCGCAGCGCTCACCTGGCTGACTCCCGGTTGTGATTACTCGGATCGCAGTGACGAATGCGCTGAATGTAACGAAATGCTCAACTGCTGATTCAATATCGCAAACGCTTTTGAAGACGGGCCTTGCGCCACTAACCGTGGCTGCGTTGTCATTCGCCGGGTGATTGGCACAGGCAGTGCGAACCATGCCGTCAACTCAAACAAAATCCGGTACGCCGCAGCCAGGGGTGTATCGACGGGGTGGGCACCAGCGTCACGGTGACTCTCAGTCCAAGTGTAGAAACTGGCAACGAACACACAGGAGAAGGAAAATGTTGAATCAGTTGTTGAATGACGAAGCCGGCTTTGTCGTCTCTGCAGAACTCGTCCTTGTGGCGACCATTCTGGTTATTGGTCTCATTGTCGGGCTGAGCGAAGTCCAGCATGCCGTCAATAGCGAACTGAATGACGTCGGCGAAGCCATTGGTCAGCTCAATCAGAGCTACAGCTACTCGGGCTTCACCAAGCGAGATGGCTGGCGTGAACACGCCTTCACCCGCGGCTCCGCCTTCGCCGATCTTCAGGACGACTGCGATAACAATCAGTGCGACATCGCCTGCGATGCTCCACAACGTGAAGGCTACAAAAACTAGTTGATCGAAAAACTCCGCTGGAGAGAGACGGGTATTCGCTCGTCCGTGTGAGAAATCGAGGCGGCATTTGGGGGATCTCCCCGAATGCCGCCTCATTTCGTTTTAGGAACAGCATGATGCAACGATTCCAATGCGCCGCGCCTCGTCAGTTTGTTAAGACCACTGAACAGCAAGACGGGCTTCCAAGCAGGCACACAGGCTGATTGATGCAACAAAGCAACACGTAACCCATTTCATTACAACGCATTGAGCCGCTGGAAGATTTCGTGAGGGAACGTAGTGGTACAGGCTGTGCATCTGTGGGTTGTTGTGGGGAGTGTACATCGCGTCACGATACGTACCTCTTTGCAATTTGTTGGCAAGAAATCGTCGGTCCGGTTTCGCCCCAACGGCTGGCTTTGCAGACCGAAATCAAAGCTCGGCACCACATTGATTCGCCCAATCGTTTCTTGATGGGCACACACAATCACACACAGTCTCAGGAGTTTAAAGAATGTTGCACCAACTGCTTAACGACGAAGCTGGTTTCGTTGTTTCCGCTGAACTTGTTCTCGTTGCTACCATCCTCGTCATCGGCCTCATCGTTGGCCTGAGCGAAGTTCAACACGCTGTGAACAGCGAACTGAACGACGTTGCTGAAGCTATCGGTTGCCTCAACCAGAGCTACAGCTTCTCTGGCTTCACCAAGCGCGATGGCCGCAATGTCCACGCTTTCACCCGCGGTTCAGCATTCGCTGACACTGTCGATGATTGCGACAACAACCAGTGCGATATCGCTTGCGATCGCCCTGTGAGCGAAGGCCCAAAGCGTAGCCATCGCTAATCTCCCGGATTAACGATTCACTGCTGACAACTGGCGGTGGCTTTCCTCGGAAGGCCACCGCCTTGTCTTTTTTAGGGCACGGGCTGGCAAAGACGGGCCAAACCAACCGGCAGAATCCGCCACTCCAGCCGCGTAAGCGTGACTGTTGCCGACGACTTCTTGGTGATTTGGGGAAACGGGCCGTACCATCCCGTCAGCAATTCTTCTGCTGAGCTGGATGGAACCATGTCTCGTATTCGATCTTTACTCCTCGTCGCGTTCGCAGCGATACTGCTCCCCGGTTGTTCCATGATGGAATGGGCACGGCCCCACCAGTTGTGGAAACTCAACCGCGAGCCGGCCCTCGGTGGCGAGGACGGCTATTTCAGCGTTCCGGCTCAGCCTGTTCCTTCGTCCGATCCCTGGTGCCAGGCAGAGCAGCGGCAGGCGAAGCAATAGGAACAAGCGACGTCGTACGGTACAGAAAATGGAGTTTTTGTCTTGTTTACGACGCGGCCCCGTTCGCGCACACACCCGTTTCAATTCCCGGCCTTCTGGGGATTGATTGCATTCGGCGTTGCCGCCTGGGGCGCCTGGAAATTTGAGCTTGTTCCACTCTCGCTGTTTGTTTCACACGAACAACTTCACGTACCGGAAGAGGATCTCCCGCCACCACCTGAGGGGGTCGAGCCGAGCAACCGTCACCTGATTCACTCACAAACGGTCGACGCTCCGGCAGTTGTCCAGCAAGTTATTCCGCCTCCTTCGTCAAGCTCCATCAGCGTCGCTCAGGCAGAACCCTCTCCCGCAGAAGTACAACTGGCGTCGGCCAGTAATCAAATTCCTGCCCGCAACCAACTCGACGAAACGACGGAAGCTGCGCGACAACTCGCCGAACGGGGTGACGAAATAGGTGCCCTCCGCCTCCTCTCCGAACTGTATTGGCAACATCCCGAATTGCGAGATTCTATTTCAGGCGACATGAACCTGTTGGCGAATCGCATTTACTTTGAAACGACGAAGCACTACTTGCCCCCGCACCGCATCGACTTTGGGGATCGGCTTGAAACCATCGCCCGCAAATATGATGTGACCTGGGAATACCTCGCCCGGCTGAATGGACTGGATCCCCACCGAATTAAATCGGGTGAGACGATTAAGGTGTTGCCGGGACCGTTTGAAGCGGTCATCGATTTGAGTCGACAAACACTCACCGTGCATTCACACGGCTACTTCGTGCGTGAATATCGCGTGCAGTTGGGAATCGACCAGCCGGCCCCGCGCGGCCAGTTTCACGTTGTCGACAAAGTCACGAACCCGACGTACTACGGACTCACCGAAACAATCTCAGAAGCGAACCCAGCCAACCCTCTGGGGGAATACTGGATTGCCCTCAATGACGAAGCGGGTACGCTCAGCGGTTTTGGTATTCACGGCCTGAATCCAGCGGCTCCACAAGATAACCGGGGATTCATTCGGCTCTCGAACGACGACGTCAACGAGTTGTTCGACCTGCTGACCATTGGTGCGAAAGTCAGTATTCGTCAGGCAAATTGAACGACATTCAGTTTGCCGAAACAGCTTCCAGCCGCATGAGTACGGCCACCTGAATGGCTCCACAGACGGCGGCCAAGACGTAATACAGCGGCGCCACCTGCGCCATGGCACTTTTCTCCGCCTCTTCGATGAGGAGCATCATGCTGCCGACAACGGGAGCGAGGACGAAGCCAATGACCACCAGTAGTGCCACAGCGAGAGCGGTTCCACCCCATTTCACATAGAGTGAACACAACACGGAGAGATGGCACAGCACGAGAAAGGTGCCGACGAGAGTCACCGTTTCTGGAACAAGAAACCACCTTCCAATTTCGCTGAGGCTGTGCAGGCTCAGCGTTAAAGCGACTGCCAAAACGAGCGTTGGGGCGATGGCAAGCAGACAGCCCGCGAGCTTGCTGTAACTCAGCGAACCGGTCGAATGCGGCAGCATCATGAGGTTGGCGAGCGTGCCATCTTTCTGTTCGACATGAAACAGTTGCGAGCAGGCAAAAATGAGCTCGAAGCCGGCCACAAAGTAGAGCGCACTTTCGATGCACGGGAGCGGTTCCTGAAACGTCATCGCCTTGAACCAGTCAGCCTTCCAGAACACCAGCGACACGTACACCGCGAAACCAGCAAGTTTGATGAGCCAGTACGCGTAACCCCCAAACAGGAAGTGGAAATCCTTCCAGACCAGCGGTGCCTTCCCCACTCGCGGCACAACGTTCCACCAACGCCCTTCGGACGTCTGAGAGGCCTGCCAACGCGGAGATTCGGAAATGTCGGCAACCCAGACAATACGCTGAAAAACAATCGCCGACATCAGGAAGGCCATGGATCCCACGCAGAAGCTGAACGTGGCCTGCGTACTCCAGAGTCCACCGGGATATCGAATCTGCAAAATGTCATCGACTCGATGCGTCACGGAAATCTGGTTGTATGTTTCCAACAACTCCTTACCCCAGGCGCCCCAAGAGTCGTTGAGGGGCAGACCGGGGCCACTCAGAAAACTGAGTTGGTAACTCAACCAGGGGATACTGCCGAGAACCAGAAACAGCAAAAAGCCAAACAGCACAACGGCCTGTACAGTGCGGCGGGCACAAGTTGACGCCAGCAAGGCGAGATTAGCGATCATGAACAAGAACATGGCGAGTGCGATGTACGTCGCCGCAATTTGTCGAACGGTAATCCCACCCAGTGTCAAAGCCAGCAGAGCGAACGGGAATTGTGCGGCGAACAGCAGCCATGACGAAATCACCCGGGCCGTGGACTTTCCCAGCAGGATGGAAACCGGAGACATGTTGGCCAGCAGCAACAACCCCAAGGTCCCTTCTTCTTTCTCCTCGGTAATGGCCGTAACGAAGTGGCCGAAACCTGCCAGGAGAATGAGTACCGTCCCTAAGTGGGACAGTCCGGAGAAGAAGCGTAAACCCGCTGGTGCCAGACTGTTGTCGTCATTGGCGTGAGCCACACACAGCAGCACGAGAATAAACAGAACGGCTGCAATCCGGGCCCAATGCGCGCGCGGTTTAAGCGCGTCATTTCGTATCGATCGCTGCAGCAGTGCGAAACTACCTGCGAACATTCCGGTTCCGCTTGGAGTTTTGAAAGTATACTGGTTTTAGCCAGGAAGATGGGGAAGTTCGGTTCGTACGTCCCAAATGGGGCTCATGTTGGTCAAAATGGCTCGATTTTTCCGGAACATCCCAACTGGGCTTCATTTCCAAATTTTTGTGTCGCCCGCAGTTGCCCCCTTCACCGACGCACTGGGGGCCGTTAATATGTCAGGCGGGGAGCGGTGCGCCAACCGTGAGAATTGGTGCCCACAACGCCCTTGCACACTGTGACAAACTTCATTGTCATTCTTTTCGATGTGAGACATCCATGCTTAGCTTCTTTGGCTTTCGGGATAGCAAAAACTGGTCGGCGCTGATGATTTCGGGACTGGTGCATGCCGTCCTGCTGGGAGCGCTGGGGTTGTACAAAATCAGCACGGCTCTCGACATTCCCGTCGTTTCCGTCGAAACAGTCATCGATGAAGAGCGGACTCAGGAAGAGTTCACGCAGGACATGACGCTCGACACCACGACGTCGGAGAATCTGTCAACACAGGCAGGTGGAGTCGTCACAACGAGCATTGGTTCCGCAGCCTCCACTCCGATCTCACAAACGAAAATCGAAACGTCCGAGGCGCTGAAAGATCCCGAAGTTCGCGTGGTTACCATTGGTGACATCACCATTCCGGGCGTTGGTGAACTAAACGTCGACCTGGGCGAAGGGGAAGTCTCTGGTGAAGTTGGCGCCCGCGTGGAAGGTTACGGCGTCGCGATGCACCGCATCACTCAGGAACTCACCCGCATGATGCGGCAACAGCCCGTCATTGCCGTCTGGCTGTTCGATGCCTCCAACAGTCTGAAAGACGACCGCGCCGAAATCCGTGATAACTTTCACAAGATTTACGAAGAACTCAACATCGCCCAAAAGCAGGCAACGCAAACCGGCCAGAAGTATGCAGCTCTGGAAACGATGATTTGCAGCTTCGGTGAAGGCGTCAAAGAGTATCTGCCCAAGCCAACGGCTGAACTCGACGCGATCAAAAAGGCCATCGACAGCGTCAAGGAAGATGAGTCCGGCAAAGAAATGACCTTCTCGTCCATTCAAGCCATGATGGAGAAATACGGTAACGCCTCGAAGCGGACCGATCGCAAACTCGTCATCATTTGCCTCACAGATGAAACGGGTGAAGACGACATCAAGCTCGAAGAAGTCATCGACAAGGCGGAACGTTTCAGCGTGCCCTGCTACTTCATGGGACGCGAAGCGATTTTCGGTTACCCCTATGCCCACGTACGCTGGGTCGACCCTGAGTTTGGGCTGGCGCACGACATTCGTGTCGACCGTGGCCCTGAAACGGCAATGCCCGAATGCTTGCAATACAACGGTTTCAGCGGTCGCTGGGATTCCGCCTCCAGTGGTTTCGGTCCTTACGCTCAAGTCCGACTGGCAAAACGCTCGGGCGGTATTTTCTTCATGCTTTCAACGCAAGAAAAGGACCTCATAGGCAGTGCAGCCCATTTGGAACGTAAGTTCGATGATTTGGCGATGAAAGAATACGAGCCACTGCTGCTCGCTCGGCGTGAATATGAAGCATCCCGCAACCAGAACAAATTCCGGCAGACTATTTGGGAAGTCATTGTCGCGTTGAACCCACACGCAGGTTTTGACCAGCAGCTCAATTTGCGTTGGCGCTGGTACCCCATTGACCATGAGGAGTTTGAGCGCGAGGCTGGCATCCAGTTCCAGAAGGGTCTGCGGGCCATGGCCAAGGTAGATCAGGGAATCAAACTCTTGGACAGCATTCGCAAGTTGCGAGACGAAGAGCGCGAACCACGTTGGCGAGCGGCTTACGACCTGTGCTATGCCCAGCTCCTTTCCTACCGTGTCCGCGAGTTCCAGTTCCTGCTCCGACTGGACCAGCATCGGAAAGCGAAACCTCTGCCCAAAGACCCGAAGCACAACTTCTGGGACTTGCATCATACCAAAGACATGCTTGAACCCGATGATGAGCAAATCAAGGCGACCAAGGTCGACATGAAGTTGCTGGAAGAACAGCGTCAGCTTGCCATCAAGATGTATGACTTTGTCATCGAACAGCACCCCAAGACCCCTTGGGCACAACGTGCTGAGCAAGAAAAAGACTGGGGATTCGGCGTAGCATTCCACAGCTACTTCCACGACCCCAAGTATGATGACGAGAAGTACCGGCAACGGATTCCGAAGTTCTAATCGGAGCGACAGCGACGCGAATTCAGGAGCGGGCTGCGCATACCTGCGAGTGACGTCGTGCACTCGTGGCCAATCTCAATTTCTACCGTAAGCCATTGAACAATGAGCGTTGACATTATGCATTGGGGACAAACGGACGACGGAACGGACTTCTCTCTGTTCACACTGGAGAACGACGTCCTCAAAGTGCAAATCACCAATCTGGGTGCCGCGCTGGTGACCCTCGAAGCTCCTGACCGCAACGGTAAACGTGCCAACGTCAACCTGCGGCATGCTGCGGCGGAAACCTATATTCAAAACCCCAGCAGCTTCGGCGCGACGTGCGGTCGGTACGCCAATCGTATTGGCAAAGGTCAGTTCGAACTGGACGGAAAGAAGTATCAACTGGCGCTGAACAACGGCCCCAATCATTTGCATGGCGGTGTCAAAGGCTTCAACCACTATGTCTGGTCCGCAGAGCCGCAGGCGGACTTCATTACCTTTCGGATGGTCAGCCCCAGCGGTGATGAAGGCTACCCCGGCGAACTGAGCGTGGCTGTCACCTTCACGTTGAAAGGGAATGAACTCATTCTCGATTACAAGGCGACAACCGACGCCCCGACCGTGCTCAACCTGACCAACCACGCCTACTGGAATTTGGGCGGGGTGGATTCCGGCACAGTTTACGACCACATTCTGCAACTGGCGTGCGACAAGTACCTCGAAGCCGATGCCAACGTCCTTGTCTCGGGGAAAATCAGTGACGTCGCCAGCACGCCGTTCGACTTCCGCGAGCCGCATACCATAGGGGCACGCATCAACCAAATTGACATTGGCGGTTACGACCACTGCTATGCCATCAACGACTGGGATGGTTCTTTGCGAACCATCGCTAAGGCAGTGCATCCTGAGAGTGGCCGCGTCATGGAAGTGGCTACGACAGAGCCCGGCGTGCAGCTTTATACGGCCAACCATTTCAGTGGAAATGCCGGATCGGCTGGGGCACCGAAGCACGGAGCGTTCTGTCTCGAATGCCAGCATTATCCCGACTCGCCGAACCATGCAGATTTCCCGACGACGGTGCTGCGTCCCGGTGCGGAATACACCCAGAAGACAATCCACCGTTTTCTCGTCGATTGAGTTTCATCCTCACCAGCGTCTGTTTTGTCGATGACTCACGACGATTCCGTTGACCTCTACCAGTTCGACTTGCCCGAAGAACTCATTGCACAGGTTCCTGTCGAACCGCGTGATGAATCGCGACTGCTGGTCGTCGACCGCGCAACAGGTAGTCTTCAGCATAAGCAATTTCGCGATCTGCCCGAATTTCTCTCCCCCGGAGATTTGCTGGTTGTCAATGAAACCCGCGTTGTTCGTGCTCGTTTGACGGGCATTCGCACGAACACGGGCGGACGCTGGGAGGGGCTGTTTCTGCGAGAAGAGTCGCCAGGCGTGTGGCGCATTATTGGTTCGACCCGTGGCAAACTTCTGCCCGGCGAAACAATCACGCTGCAGTCTTCGGCACTTGCGGGTTCAGCAGATACCGTGACCCTTCGTCTGCTGTCCCGGGAAGAAGGCGGGGAGTGGCTTGCTGAGCCGCAGTCTGACACGCCAACGCTCGACTTGCTCGAAGGGTTTGGCGACATCCCGCTTCCGCCGTACATGCAGCGAGACTCGCAGACCAGCGATATTCAGCGCTATCAGACAACCTACGCCAAAACACCAGGCGCCGTCGCTGCTCCCACCGCCGGTTTGCACTTCACCCCGGAACTGTTTGAGGCCATTCGGGAAAAAGGCATCGACATCGCGGCGGTTACGCTGCATGTCGGGTTGGGGACGTTCCGGCCCGTCGCTGTTGATCGGCTGAGTGAACATCAAATGCACGCCGAGTGGTGCGAGTTGTCGGAAGAAACCGTCAGGAAAATCAACGAGACACGACAGCGTGGAGGCCGCGTGATTGCAGTGGGCACCACGACCGTTCGAACGCTGGAGTCGGTTGCCAGTCAGGGTGAGCTGCGTCCCTGGAGCGGGATGACGTCGATTTTCATCAAACCGCCGTATGACTTCAAAGTGGTCGACCAGCTCATCACGAATTTTCACCTGCCCAAGTCAACGCTGCTCGTACTCGTCTCCGCATTCGCCTCGCGCGACCAAATCCTCAGCGCCTACCAAGCGGCAATTGAAGAGAAATACCGGTTCTACAGCTACGGCGACGCCATGCTCATTCAGTAAGAGCACGACGCGACTACGCCAAAATCCCTTCCACAGGGCCGTGGTCTTCCACACCGGTCAAACGCACATCCAGCCCCTGGAATTTGACCGAAAGGCGACGATGGTCAATTCCCAGGCAATGCAGAATCGTCGCGTTCAAATCGTGGATGTGGACCGGCTTGTCGACGATGTTGTAGCTGAAATCATCGGTCTCGCCGTAGACAACGCCCGGTTTAATTCCGCCGCCAGCCATCCAAATTGTGAAGCAGCGGGGATGGTGATCGCGTCCGTAGTTCTCGCGGGTTAATCCGCCCTGTGAGTACACAGTGCGACCAAATTCCCCTCCCCACACGACGAGCGTGTCTTCGAGCAGGCCCCGCTCTTTCAGGTCCTGAATAAGTGCCCAGCTTGGTTGATCAATGTCACGCGCCTGATTCGGCAAATCGCCAGCAATATTGCCGTGCTGATCCCAACCACGGTGGAAGATTTGCACGAAACGGACGTCGCGTTCAATCATGCGGCGTGCGAGCAGGCAACTGGCCGCATACGTTCCCGGCTTTTCCACATCCGGCCCATACATTTCGAGGGTCGCCTTCGTCTCTCCACTGATGTCCGTCATTTCGGGAACGGACGACTGCATCCGAAACGCCATTTCCGCCTGCTCAATGCGCGTGCGTGTTTCGGGATCTCCGTAGGTATCCAGCGTCTTCTCATTCAGCGCCGCCAGTCGATCGAGCATCCGCCGGCGCGTTTCTGAATCGACTCCCGGGGGATTGGAGAGGAAGAGAACGGGGTCACCTTTTGCACGCAGCGAAACTCCCTGATATTCGCCGGGCAGGAAGCCACTCCCCCACAGACGGTTGTAGAGTGCCTGCGCCTGTTGGCGCCCGGTCCAGGAGGGTGTCATGACGACGAACGAGGGAAGATTCTCATTCATTGTGCCCAGGCCATAACTCAGCCACGCACCGAGACTCGCCCGGCCCGGCAACTGGTGCCCGGTGCAAATGTACGTAATGGCGGGGTCGTGGTTGATGGCTTCCGTATGCAGCGTCCGGATGATCGACAGGTCGTCGACCATTTTCGCGGTGTGGGGAAGCAACTCGCTGACCCAGGTGCCGTTTTGCCCGTACTGCTGAAACTTGAATTTCGACGGCGCGAGCGGGAACCGCTTCTGGCCTGAGGTCATGGTCGTCAAACGCTGACCGTTCCGTACCGACTCGGGCAAGTCCTTGTCGAACATTTCGTCCAGCTTCGGCTTGTAGTCGAGCAAATCGATTTGGCTTGGAGCTCCCGCCATGAACAAATAAATCGCACGCTTGGCCTTCGGCGCGAAGTGCGGAATATCGGGGAGCCCGCCAGCCGAAGCGGATGTCATTGCCGGAGGAAAGAGCGAGGCAAGTGCTGCCGTGCCTAAACCAAGACCCGCAGATCCAAAAAAGTGGCGGCGGGTGAGTGTCTGAAAGTGTTGATTCACAGGGTGCATGTCAAACTCCAATACGCCTCATTTGAATGCGAAAACGGCGGTCGTGACACCTCCAAACTACCAGTTGCGGGCGGCTTGGTGCAAGGAGAGTTACGACTCAGGGAGCTGCACGTTTGAGGATTTTTCTTCCATGAGAACCAGTTTCGTCCCCGGGCCGGGACTGAGCTCGGCTTCCCAGTCGACAAGTGACAATTGACCTTGTGTGATCGTTCCCAGGATTTGGGCATTCGGATGCCGCTGCTGGAAGTCTTCCCAGGTGAATTCGTCGGTCAGTGGGGTCACTTTGATGTCGCAGTATTCAATGCGCTCAGCGAGCGATGTGAAGGAATCTTCCTCCCGAAACAAATACCGCAAATTCAAATGGGCGGCGTTGGGATCTTTGGCTGCAGCTGAACCTTTGCGTGGCGAAAGCTGATAAACATTCGACTTCCCGAACACTTCGGCAAAATGGAATCCTCCCATTGTGTTGACCTCGTCGTTTTCGGTCATCCCCATGTATCGCCCGATGCCGCCAAGGTCCAAATCCTGAATGGCACTTTCCGAAAGGATGTTGACGCTCGACGTTCGTAGTCCCGCCAATCGAGCCTCCAATGTCCGGCTGTGGTTGGCGTCAACCAGCAGCACGGGGAATCCGGCTTCCTGAACCGCCGAGCCAAACGCCCGGGCAAATGCATTCGCTCCGACAATGAGAATACCTTGGGGATTCGGCGAAGAGAGCTTCAACCAACGTGCGATGTGCGGAGTTGCCAGACTGTAAACGACAACCGTTCCAATAATGACCATGAAAGTCGCGGGGACCAGTTTCGGCGCCGCATTTCCGAGTTGCAGTGCAAAGACCGAGGCCACCGCCGCAGCCACAATTCCTCGCGGAGCGAGACAGGCCAGCAAGACTCGATCGCGCAGCAGCACACGCGTTCCCCACAGCGGCAAGAAAACGGACACCGGGCGAACAATGAGAATAAGCAGCAGTACAAACAATCCGCCCTGCCATCCCAGCGCGGTGAACTCATTCAGGTCGAGACGTGCTGACAGCAACACGAACAGCGTGGAAATGAGCAACACGCTCAGGTTCTCTTTGAACTCAATAATATGCCGCAGAGAAACGTGGGTGTTGGCCATTGCAATTCCCATGACAGTCACTGTGACCAGCCCCGCTTCATGTCGGAGTTGGTTCGACAACGTGAATGCGGCAATGACAACTGCCAGAGTCACAGGACTTTCGAGATGATCGGGAATGGCGTGATGGCGCAGTGCATACGACAGAATCCAGGCGCAGGCGGTGCCTATGACAATTCCGACGAGCAGGGTCCCACCCAGCAGCAACAGGGGATTATGAGCATCATGCTCGGTCGATCCCGTATGAAATGCAGACTGCGTTTGAAAAACGAGTACTGCGAGCACGGCACCAATGGGGTCAATGATAATCCCTTCCCAGCGGGAAATTGGACCTGCGAGCCCCACGGGTCTGAGTTGTCGGAGCAGCGGCCCAATGACGGTCGGCCCCGTAACCACAAGAATGGCCCCCAGAAGCGTCGACGAAAACCAACTCATACCGAGGACGAAATGCGCCAACAGTGTGGTCAGCCCCCACGTAATGACAACACCGAAAGTTAATAGTCGAACCAGCGGAGCCCCCACTCCGGCCAGCTCCTGAAATCGCAGCGACATTGCTCCTTCAAACAGGATGATTGCCACACACATGGAGACAAATGGAAAGAGAAGATCCTGAAGCAGTTCTTCGGGACCCACAATTCCCAGCGCTGGGCCGGCCAGAATTCCGGCTCCCAGCAACAGCAGGATGGACGGAATCCGCAGTCGAGATGCAAGCCACTGGGCCCCAATTCCCACGCCAATGATGACCATGAGTTCGAAGGAAATCCCTTCGAGTCCATTGGTGCCGGTTGCCACCAAGCCGCAACATCGATCAAGCATGTATGACGTCATCCTCCCGTCCCATTTGTCGATCCCCAATGTGACGGGTTCACGATTTGATCGCAATGTTAGCAGTCGAGATTTGAGGGAACCGCGAACAAAACAGCTTCGGCGAATTGTGGCCCGAACTGTTCCCTCCCATTTCAATCACTGAAACGATAGCCTATTCAAGACAAAATGGTTGTGTGTCGAGCCGAGTTAGCGTCGTACACAGATTTCGGGTGAAAGAACAGGAATGCGTATTCTTCGAATCCTCTGCCTGTTGATGGCATTCGCTCTCGCCACTCCTGGTTTCGGTCAGGAAGTGGGACCGGGGAACGTCACGTTCAGTCCCGTATGGGATGCGACGAGAAGTCACGCGCCTCGGTTTCTGGATGTGCAGGTCAACTGGCCGCTGACGCAACTTCTGGAGGGAAACCTGGAAGTCGAAAACTATCGCGACTCGAAACTGCTCAGCCGTTGGGAAAGCTACGAAACCGCCATTACGAGTCCGGGGCAAACTCTTAAGCTCACGCTCCCGCCCACGCTCGTGGAGTCAGACCGGCAACGACATATCTACCGTGTGCAGTTTCATGGTCGCGATCGAACGATTTATCTCGACGAGCACGACCGTCCCTCGGAAATGCGTTGGAAACGGTCGATGGTTGTCGGCGTGGTGGCAGACAGAGACACCGCGGTGCCAACGGGTCTGCTGCGCGATGCGGACAGCATCCAGTTGGCGGCGTCTGTCAAACTTGAAGACTACATCATCGTCGAGAATCCGGAGGACGTCGACGATTTACGTGGCTGGCAACAACATGTCACTACAGTTCCGCCAGCGAAGCTGCCTGATGATCCCCTGCAATTCCTGGCCTTTGATATTCTTCTTGCGTCAACGGAACAAATCGCCACTTTGGACGACGGTAAGCTTGAAGCACTGAGGTTGTGGACGGAAGGAGGCGGGAGTTTGGGGATTTCCATTGCCGAACCCGTTCCCCAACGTCTCGAAAGCTGGCTGAATGAAATCGCCGGTGGTACGCGAATCAACAAAGTTTTGTCGATTTCGAGCGGTGGCGGTGTCCAAATGTTGTCCCGCCAAAATGCGACCGGTCCCCACCTCGCATACCCCGGTGTTGGGCGGAGCGTCATTGTGCAGGCACCGTTGATGACAGAGTCAGTCTCCTGGCGCCAGGCGGTTTGGCACCTGTGGAAAGTTCGTCCATCGCAAATTGTTTCCGCGCAGCGGCGACGACGTTTTCAGTTCACGAGGAGATCCGACTGGGCGATTCCGCCACAAAGATATGCCGACCCGCACCCATGGGATCCCAACTTCGACACCACAGCATCGGTCATGACCAATTTGCTCATTCCTTCCCAGGTGAGCGGTGTACCACTATGGATTGTCTGCAGTGTTCTGGGGATTTGTCTGCTCATTGTCGTCCCTGGAGACTATCTCATTCTCGGCACGCTCAAGCTACGTCGCTGGACCTGGTTGGCGGTTCCAGTGGTAGCAATTGGGAGTACGTGGTACATGGTGCGGACGGCGAACAGTTATATGGGGAATCAGGACCACAGCCAGACGCTCACGTTTGTCGACATGAATCAGGAATTGGAACCGGTCCGCTGGAACCGTTTCGAACTTCTGTTTCCGGCGACAACGAAGGAATTGAGTCGTCAGGTGAACCGTGTGTTCGAGGTCGATTTGGGGGAAGGAAACAGTGGTCAGGAACCGGCGCTCGTTGCTCCCGACCCAGATTGGGGGACACGTGACGAGTTTGGGCGATTCGCTGATGAAGTCCTCGCTGGTGAGCTACGCATCAAACTCTCACGGACAGACGTTCCCAATTACACCGGATCCATACCAGTTGACTACACAGTGAAGCGGCGCGTGAACCAATGGACGCCGCGCGTCATTCGGCAGACAACATTTCAACCGTTCACGGACGTTGACACGAGTTGGCTGCAGTCATTGCCGTCGCAGGCAGAATGGCCGAGCCTGGAAGCAGATCCCGTTTTCTATCGCGACTTGCAAATGCGCATCGGTGAGCAATTTGGTCGGTGTCAAATTCTCTACTGGGACAATACGAACTCGCAGGAGTATGGAAAGTGGGTAAGCGAGGCAACCAACGAGAATTCGCCACGTCTCATGAGCGTCGCAGATTACGTGACCAAGCAAACCAATCGAACAGACACCGGATTGTTCCGAATTCTGGGCCAGGTCTCTCCGCTGGCGACCGAGCTAACCGAAGATCTCGCCATCGCGCCCGACAACGACGTTGTGGTCATCATCACTGCCAATGCAGATGAAAGTGCCTTCACCGCCTGGAGATTTGTTGTTGCTCAGTGAGCCGTGCGCCATCTTCTCTTTGCTGTGCGTCCCGAGTCGCGGAGTCACACGCCCGTGTGCGAAATGTTCCTCTTTCTTTGGGAACTTGAAAGATTCTTAGCGACTCGCCGGCCCATTACGCATAAAATGGCTCCTATGTAACATCGAGGGGGCGACTGGCATGGAACTTGCCAAAGACCTGGGTCACCCGATGTTCGCTGATTTGATTGTCCAAGGAGGAATTTCAATGAACGTGGAGCCCAATTCTCCCCTCACAGCCATGCACGACCCGGTGCCCGCTCATTCGTGTCTGGGAACCTGCGGGGAGCAGACCAGTGACGGTCATTCACTCGAAGTAAAGATTCAACGCTGGTTGCTTCAGCATCCTGGCTTGGCGTTCGCCTCGCTTGTCGTCCGCAGAATTCCCGAAGGAATTTGCATTGAAGGCGTGCTGGAGTCTGACGAAGGCAGCCCCGACCTGTGCGTCATGCTGGGGCATCTGCCCGGCGTACGGCGCGTGATTAACAACATTCGAGTGGTGCCGGTCACCATTTCCGACGACTAACTGACGGTTGCCGGACAAATGAATGGCCCCGTTGCTTCATTGGAAGCACTGGGGGAAGGTGACGTTGTCACTTCACGCCACGGCAGCGGCTACTTTTCGAGATCAATGGAATAGATGATGATTCCCGACTGTTCATCGCGGGAGAGTTCCTGGAATCGTGAAAGCGCTTGAAGAACCTGCGGAGGCATGGCAGCAGTCCTCACAACAAGCAAATGGACATTGCGGTCGCGCATCCAGGAGCAGGCTTTCTCGGACGGAAAGTTCTGCAGGCGCTCGCGGTAGCCGTCATCGCTCTCGCCTGCTTGTTGCGACATGTCGAGTTGGGCTCGCAAATCCATGAAATGCTCCGGGAAGAATCCCGAGTATCCATTGGCGATGGGACGTTTGTGGTCGAGCCCGTCACGCATCCAAATCGTCGAATCCAGGTAGTGTTCGACCGCTGTTCCATTGGCAAACGGCAGGCAAATCAGTACTTCGTCTGGCGCCGTATTCTGCTGAAGCCAATGAATCCATTCCGCATTCGGGGTGCGCCGTGGGACCTTCGTGAGGACAAGTCCTGCTGGCCAAATCTGGACGAATGCGGCGGCGGCGAACAGGAGTGGAAATCCAACGCTCAGCCCCGTGCCCAGCCGGGTTTGCCAGCGTGGTGATTCCTGTTTGACTTCCACGAAGTCCTCGTTCTCAAGAGGTGAAGTTGGCAGGACGAGCGACTCCGCCAGACATTGCATGGCCCAGAGTCCTTCGGCGGAAAGTCCCACCATTGCCAATTGGACGAAAACGGCAAACCGAAACGGACTGCGTATGGCGTCGAGGCCGGGGTACCAAGTCATGAGCCATTGATACGGAGCCAATGTCCGCCACCGCAGCAAGGGCCCGCATGACGCAGCAAACGCCAGCAAGCCAAAAGTCAGCCAGAAGAGTGTCCACTTCCTCCGGCTGGATCGCCACAGTCCGCCAACCATTCCAGCAAGCGAAGTCGCCATGAGCACACTGCCTGCTCCCAAATACCAGCCGGAACGATTCTGATCGCCCCAGCGGGAAATGTCGAGAGCCTGGATTCGTGGACTACGTGAATGACAGTAGTCAGACGCATGCGCAGAAAGCTGTCGAACCAAATCGAGGCCTCGTTCCGACTGCACCAGTTTCAGGTTTTTCGACTGCCCCCAAACGACCGGTCCCACCAGCAACGCACTCACTGCCGCCGCGACAAAAATGGCCTTCCAGAATGACCAGTGAAACAACCTCCAACCGGCCAGCACCAGAAATGCGGGAGCCAAAATCGACAAAAAGAGCGCGTAATAATTGCAAACGTAGTAACAGAAAGAGAAAGCCACGCCGAGTACGCAGCCCCGCTGCCAACCGGGGCTTTTTTGAAGTCGCACCACACACCAGATAACACAAATTGGCGCGAACAACGTGGTCAACTGCATGACACCACTTTGCCAGATGACGAACGGCTGCAGGAACGACATTCCCGCTGCTACCCAAGCCCATTGCCAAGGGATTTCCAGTTCCCGCATGAGCTGCAGCATGCACCAGCCGTTGAGTGCCAGGTACGTCAGAAACAGAATGTTGTAGGCCACAACGCCGTTGGTTGCCCAGACCAGGGGAGCCAGCAACATGGTGTGCGGCTGCGGTTCGGAAAACGCAAATGCTCCTCGCTGCGGTGCGAAAATGGGAGCGTGCCAATACTCATTCAGCCCATGTTCAAGTCGGTCAACATTCCATTCAATTGTCCATAGGTTGAACAAGGGAACAGTGGCCACGCCCTCAGTCCCTTGGGGAATGTGTGTGTGCAGTTCAGAGGGTGAGCCGAAGTAGACACCGAGCGCGGCCAGCCACCAGAAGAGAAACTCCGCCAGCAGGCCAAGAGAACCGGGACGAGTTTGCGTCATGCCAACACCTCGTGTGCTCGTTGACTCGGCGCGTGAAAAAAGGCTGACCGAACCCGGTCAGCCTTTCTGAAGTGCCCAAGAGAGGACTCGAACCTCCACGGGGTTTACCCCCACATGGCCCTCAACCATGCGCGTCTGCCAGTTCCGCCACTTGGGCTTCAATGAAGCGGATCGGGATAGTAAACAAACCTGTTCCACCGGGCAACTCTGGACGCCCGATGATTTTTCCAATGTCATGGCAATATCTTACGGCAAGTGCAACGAGTGGCCACGAACTGTATTTTCGTCGTGACCACCGAGCTTATTCTTACCGCAACTACCGATTAAACAGGAACGCCGGGCTGTTAATGAGAGCCCAGGTGAGGTCCTGGGCTCCTGTCAGACGGCTGTTCTGGAGCTGCTCCCCACTCAGTTTCACGGCACGTTCCAGGCGGGCCAATTGAGGATCGACTGGCAACGGCTGCGAAACTTCGTCACGGACCTTACGCAATTCGACCAGTTTGGCATCTTCCGGGCGTGGTACCTTGGCAGCGACCAGCGCCTTCTGCAGGTTGGCAAACTCCACGTCAGATTTCTTGAAGAACTCCAAAACTGCTTTCGACTGTTCTTCATTCCGTTCAGCCGCCGGAACCTTCAGGACAGCCAGCACGTCTTCTGGTACACCGAAGTTCAGCGGAGCCGGAGCTTTGGTGACAGACAGACGGAAGCGACCAATGGAGTGATCTTTCCCCTGATACTTCTGATCGAGCGTGAAGTGCATAATGACGTCACCTTCGATGGTCAGGGGTTCGGCCAACTCAAACGTGGCAACCCGGTTCACCCCCACCTGTGGCGAAGTCGCCCAACCGTTGTTGGCTCCATCCTGCTTACCATCAATGGCGGTGGCAATTCCGTAATTGTCCTGAGAAAAGTCTGCCTGAGCATTTTGCAGCTTCAGCGTTTGCTTCTCGTTCGGGCTTTCCTTTGGGCCAGACCTGAACGGTGAACTCAGTCAGCACGAAGTTCCCATTCGGAGCACGCCCCGGACCGTTACCTGGCAAACGGGGATCGGCGAACAGTTCGAGCTTAATGCCTGTGACACCGGCACCGTTCGTTTCTGCGGTCACGGTGTAGTTGCCAACCTTGTTGTTCGGGCCGGTCACAAAAATGGAGTTGTCCTCCTCCTTGGTGAGCGTCGCTCCAATTGTGGATTTCATTTGTCCAGGCGAGAGGATTGCCCAGGCCGTTTGACCTTCAGACTGCCCCGCTTCCCATGCGGCAATGCGGTCCGCAACGGCAGTGTCGTAGTCGGCGAGCGCCTTTTCCGCTGCTGCAATTTTCTCCTGTTGAGCTTTGTCGGCAGCTTCTTCGCGTTCACGAATGCTTTCCCAGTAGGCATCGTGAGCCTGGGTGGCAGCGGCAATCGCCTGTTCGCGTTTGGCTTCCTGCAATTTCAACACGGGTGCAATCTCCACGCGATACGCGGCCAACTTGGCCTCCAGGGCTTCATGTCCCACCTTAAGTTCGCTGATCAATTCCTTCGCCGCCTCGACCTCGGAAGATCTTGCGGGACGGTTCAACACGCGGAGAAACAATTCATTGACCAGTTCCGCATCACCCTGCTGCTCAGCGACGAGCTTTGCGATGGCATTGCCGGGCTGCGAAATGGCATCGCTCACTGTCGGGCCATTCATCAGAGCCATGACAGGACCAAGTTGTAGGCCTGCAGATCGTTCACATTCGCAAGCCGACTCGCGCACGGGGCGTCCCAAATTGGCGAGGAAGTTATCACTCAACTCGACGCCAACATCGGGCAGGGCTGCCGCACGGGTTCCGGGTGGAACACCGGGAATGTTCATGTTGGAACCGGTCACCGTGTAGACGGCGTCGTACAGTACTTCGGCAGGCAGACGCTTGGCGACTGCGTGTGAGTAGTTTTGAGCATCATCAGCATTCCACTCATTGGAAGCGACCGACAGTTGATACGTGCGGCTCTTGCAGATTTCTGCCATGAGCTGACGAACATTGAAGTCGGAAGCAATGAACTGCTGCGTCAGGTAATCGAGCAGTTCGGGATTCGTAGGCGGATTCCCTGCCCGGATATCATCCAGCGGCTCAATGAGCCCAACTCCCATAATGTATCCCCAAATTCGATTCGCATAGCTGCGAGCGAAGTAGTCGTTTTCTGATGAGACAATCCAGTCGGCCAATTGTTCCCGACGCGAAACATCGGTCGGAATTGGCAACTCTCGGTCGTACGGGACCAGCGGGGCAGTCACTTCACCAGTGCGGTCGTGCGTAATTTCGCCTTCCGGTTTTTCAGTCACCACTTCCCACATGGGCTTCGCACCTTCAACAGCGGTACCACCAATGTTGCCGTCCTTGTTCTCAGGGTCACGTGCCAAATCCACGCGACTGAAGTACGCCGCTGTCTGGTAGTATTGATCCTGTGTCCAACGTTCGAACGGATGGTCGTGGCACTTGTTGCAGTTGAACCGCACACCGAGGAACAGGTGCGTGGTGTTTTCCATCATGACCGTGGGATCGCGCAGAACCTTGTAGTAGGAGACGGGAGGATTCGTTTTGTTCGACCCCTTCGCCGTCAGGATTTCACGGCAGAATTCATCGTACGGTTTGTTGTCGGCAATTTGCTGACGAATCCACCCACGGAACAGTTGGGCACCTTCAACACCCAGGAACTTTCGATTCACCTGCAGCAGGTCTGCCCATTTGTTTGTCCAGAAATCGATGTAGGCATCTGAACCAATGAGCGAGTCGACCAACGCGTCGCGTTTTTGACGTGTCTCGGTGGTGTCGGCGAGAAACGCTTTGACGGCGTCGCTGCTCGGTGGTAATCCCGTCAGGTCGATATAGACCCGACGAATGAACTCTTCGTCGGTGCACAGTCCCGAAGGCGTGATTTTCATTCGCTGCCATTTGGCCGCGACAAGCGTGTCGATTTCATTCCATGCCTCTGGTTCTTTCCAGGCGAATCCGTCCCGATTACCCATAATGGTAATGGTGGTTGCGACGTAGTTTCCTTCGAAGCGAGCCAGCAGTGGTGATTCACCGCGTCGAATCGCCGTGACAATTCCTGCCGGGTTCACTTCAGCCGCTTCCGTATTTCCACTCATGAGGAATGCTTCACCAGTGACGTCGCGCTGACTGCCATCGGAGTATGTTGCCACAATCCGCATTTGTTGCCGTGCGTCGATATGTTGAACCACAGGATTCTTCGGCTCAATTTCAATCGAAGTGACGCGAGGCACACTCAAATCCAAATTCGCGCCTTCTGCAATCCAGCGTCGGATGGTTTCGTAGTAAGGATGTCCTTCCGTGGTAACCATGCCCCCCACGTGTGGCACTGCAGCCGTTGCCTTGAGCAACATGAGACTGTCTTTCGCGGAGGCGACGTTGGTGCGGCGGGATTTGTGATCATCGGTGAAGGCGCGAACGTCGTAAATAGGGTCGTAACCACGGAGTGACAACTTGAACCCGGCCTTACCATCTTTCGAGCCGTGACACGTTCCCTGATTACAGCCCATGCGTGACAGCACGGGGTTCACATCTTTCACAAAGCTGATTGGCGCGGGATCATTGACTCCTGAAACCGTGATGGGTACTGAAACTCGCTGATCCCCGAGCGAAATTGTGACAGTTGCGTTTCCGTCTCGAACTGCCGTAATCCGTCCCAAGTTGTTGAGATGAACACACTCGCCTTCGACAGAAATCTTCACGATACGTGTCGCGTCAACAACATCACCACTGTTCAATTTGGCATTGGCCAGCAACTGGGCATAAGAATACGGGCCAGCCAACTGAATGCTCTGTGGCATCACTTCCAAGCCAACGACAGTTGTTCCTGACGGCAGTGTTTCAGGATCGGCGAGATTGTCGTCATCGGCAAAAGCAGAATTTGCTGGCGCCACGGAATCCTGAGCGGGCGGTGCGACTTCTACGGGAGCCCACGTCGATTGAATCGTGCCATCGGCTGCGTTGATGTACCGCACGTTCCCATCGGGACCGGCCACCGCGATGGTCTTGCCGTCGGTCGAATAGGTCACGGCGAAGACGCCGCCGGGAACTTCAATAGTATGCAGCACCTCCACGTTGGCAGTGATGTACGCTTCGAGCTTGTCTTTCTCTTCCTGGCTCTGTGCCGTGACAACCTTTTGGACAATTCCTTCGATATCTTTTGGCATCGTGGAATCGAATTCCGACTTGTAAATGTGCACGAAGCCTTTGCCGTCGAGGCTGGAACCGCAGGCAACCGTGTTGCCGTCTGGTGCGTAGTCCACGCCGTAAATCCGGCCCGGCATGGCGGGCAGACGACGAATGAGGTTCGCGTCATCACCAATCACGCGTTTCGTGATGCGCTCCATACGATAAATACGTGGCGTTCCATCAGAACCACCGACAAGCACTTCGTCTCGCGTCGGATGCCGTTCGACAGCCGAAATTCCGCCCTTGAGCGCGGCAGGCGTAATTGACGTGACGTTGTCGATGAAGCGTTGAGTTCCCACGTCATACAGTTTGGTGGCCATATCCCGACCAACGGAGACCAGCTTCGAACCATCGACCGAGAAGACTGTGGCGAGCGGCCAGTCGTCGTGGGCTCCGTTGAAGAAGACTTGCTCGCCGGTTTCTGCGCTGAAACCGCGAACAATGTTGTCGGTGCAGCCAACGGCGACAATTTTTCCGTCGGGCGACCAACTCGCGCCGTATATGGTGTCGTACGTAACGGGAATCGATAACGCGAGACTTGGCTGAAGAACCGGGCTCGTCGCTTCCGCGCCTTCTTCGCCAGCAGCGAACAAATTCCAGACTTGCACTTCACCCATGCGGGCTGGATTTCCTGCAGCAACCGCGAGGCGTTTTCCATCGGGTGAAAACGCGACAGTTTCAATTCGTTCGGAAACACCAATCAACCGGGCCAGCAGTCCCGAACCATCGGCCTTGTGCAGGAGCACTTCATGGAAGCCTGAAACGGCCAGCATGGTACCATCGGGTGAATAAGCCAGCGAAGTGACAATCGGCAACCGCGTGTAAACGGGAGGATGTTCGGTGTCGACTTGTGTACCTGTTCCGGCAGGTGAATCGTCGATCGCTCCTTGAGCGATCCAGTTCTTAATCAAATCGCGCTCGACTTCCGACAGGGCTTTCTTCCCTTTCGGCATTTCAGCGTTTCCTTCGGCGTCCGGGGTAATTTCGGAAAGCAGATAACTCTCTTCCGGCTTACCGGGCACAACAGCCGCTTCGCCACTTTCACCGGCCTTAATGACAGCAGCGAAAGACGTCATGACGTATTCGCCACTCGGCTTGGCAGGCTGGTGGCATCCCTGGCAATGGGCTTGGAAAATGGGGCGAATGTCGTTGTGATAACTCACGACTCGCGTCGCCACTTCCTGCGCCGAACCAGAATGTGAAAAGAGTAGCGTGACCATCATTCCCGCGAACAAAACGCGAGAAACCTCAAAGATGCGAGATTGGCTGTTAATCATTGAGTCAGACAAGTTTTGGGGCATGGTCAAAGTCGTCCGGAATTTGCGGCGACAGGACACCAGTCCACCGTCCGATGTTCTCAGGCAGAGGTAGCCGCACGTGCGGCAGGTGGGATCCAAAAAGGTAGGAAGACGCGCTGCACAGGACAACACATCCATCTTTTCTTATACTCTTGGGAACGCTGAGAAGCAAGCGTTTTCACTACTTCAGTGCCCCATCTGCGGGTCTCACACGGCGCGTAAACAAGTCAGGATTCACAACATGCCTCAATTCGCCAGACGATTCGTTCTGACGCTCACAATCTGCCTGTTCGCCTTGAAGGGATGGGCCGCCGAACGCCCCAACATCCTGTTCATTCTCACGGACGACCAGGCGCCTTGGGCACTGGGACTGTCGGGGCACCCTCACGCGAAAACACCGCATTTGGACGAGTTGTTTAAGTCTGGGGCCTACCTGACCAATTGTTTCACCGTGACACCAGTTTGCAGCCCTTCCCGTGCGAGTCTGATGACGAGCCGCTACGGATCGGAACTCGGCATTACCGACTGGATCAAACCGCAAAACGAAGAACAGCTCGGCCTCGATCCAACTCTTCCGACGTGGCCGAAACTCCTACATGATGCCGGTTATCAGACCGCACTCATCGGTAAATGGCACCTCGGAACACCCGACCGGTATCACCCGACCGTTTTCGGCTTCGATTACTTTATGGGTTTCCGGGCGGGCGGAACAACTCCCAATAATCCTCTGCTCGAAGTGAACGGGCAGGAGCAGCAAGTACGTGGACTGACGACTGACATTTTCGGTGATGAAGCCATTCGCTGGTTGCGATTGCACAATCCGAAAAAGGGACCATTCGCCATGGCCCTCCACTTCCGTGCTCCTCATGCCCGCTGGCTGCCGGTGCGTGATGAAGATTGGGCACCGTTTGACGGTCTCGATCCCACCATTCCGAATCCTGACTATCCCGACCTCGACGTTGACCGCGTCAAAACGATGACGCGTGAGTATCTGGCCAGTGTCGCCGGAGTGGACCGTAACGTCGGTCGGCTCATGGCCGAACTCAAACTGCTCGGCCTCGAAAAGAACACAGTGGTCATTTACTCCAGCGACCACGGATACAACATGGGGCATAACGGCATCTGGCACAAAGGGAATGGCCACTGGGTGCTGAAAACTCCGCCACCGGCGACCGAGAACATCCCGAAGGGCCAACGGCCGAATATGTACGACAACTCCATTCGAGTCCCCACCTGTGTCCGCTGGCCGGGCGTTGTCGAACCGGGTCGTGAAATCACAGAGACCGTATCCAACCTCGACTGGTTCCCCACGCTCATGGACATCACGGACACGAAGTTTGAAGGGGATGTCCTGATTCATGGCCGCAGCATTATCACTCTACTTAGGGATACTCCGAAGGCCTCGCGTTGGGACAACGGATTCTACGCCGAGTACAGCACGCACCATCAGGCGATGACGCACATGAGAATGTACCGTCTTCCAGAAGCCAAACTCATCCGCGACTACAAAAACCCCGAACGAGATGAATACTTCGACCTCGTCAACGATCCCGCCGAAACCACCAACCTCATTGGCTCAGACGACCCCGCAGTTCAGCGGATGGTGAAGTTGCTCGACGGAATGATCCGTGAGAAGATGCAGGAAAACGGAGACGCTGTTCTCGAACTCGCAACTCAGAAATAGGAACACCTCTATAAGTGCGCGAATTAATGGGTGGCCCAGATCAAATCTGGGCGGCTCCGCCGCAAGAGGCTGCTGCTGGACGATGCAGAGATTCTCCCCCGCCCCTCCAAAGTCGTCCATGCCTAACTCCAGAATCCTATTTCCTACCTCCTCCCCCCATGTGGCAACAAACAAACCTCGAAGGCATCGAACTCGACCTGTTCGAACCGCAGCAACTCTGCGATGACGGTGCGATCATCTATCTGCACGGCCACGGCGGCGAGCGGCTTTCGGAGAATGAGGAATTCACCCGGCTGTTTGAAGAAGCTCAACTTCCAGTCGTCGCTCCGCGCGGCGGTCGAAGCTGGTGGCTCGATGTTCCTTCATCGGAGTTTCCCCACGAACTGACACCCGTGCAGTTCATCAAGACCAAGGTAGTTGAAGAAATTCAGCGGCGCTGGGGAATTGAGCCGCCAGCCATTGCACTGCTGGGCGTGAGCATGGGCGGACAGGGAGTGCTGAACATTGCTTGTCGCGATGGGAAAAGATTCCCCTGTGTCGCGCGCGCTGTCTCCCGCCATCGACTTTCACGACATCTACGGTCGAGGATTCGAGATCGAAGATTTGTTTTCGTCACGCGAGGAAGCACGGCAACACACCGTCACGTTGAATTTGCATCCTCTCAATTGGCCAAAGCATCAGTTCTTCGCGAGCGATCCTCAGGACCACCAGTGGCACCCCGGCGCGGAACGACTCGCCAGCAAGCTATCTTCGTCCGGCATTCTGCATACCGCCGATCTCACCACCTCGTGGGGCGGCCACGGATGGCTCTACTTCAATGCCCAGGCGGAAAAGGCAATTACATTCCTCAAGGAGTCACTGCAAAACGTCAACTCGGCGTATTGACTTGATGAATGCAATGCAAACGCACCAACAATACGGGGAACAAACCATGTCATCGCAATTTGCTTCGAGCAGTTTCCCGCGACGTTTGCTGCTTCTGTTCATTGCACTCATGATTCCTGCGTTGTTGGGATGCGAGCCCCCTCGGCCCGAAAGCTCCTCCGTCGAACAGGCTGCCGAAGTAGGCAACGTACCACTTGATATTCCGCCGACATCTTTAGGGCAACCAACAGATAGACAAGTTCAACCGACACCGACGCACGTGGTCTCTCCAGAACAGCAAATCGCTGATTTGAGTGCCATTCTGGCTCACAGGGAGCGGATGCGGCAGTACGGCGACATCCCCCTGAATCCTGCCTGGCACGAAAACCCGCCCGATCCCCCCCGCGCCATGCCGGCATTCCGCGATCCCTCCTTCAACGTGCATATGCAGCAAGTTTGTGGCGAGTGGTTGCCAATAGTGCACTTATACCCCGGAACGAAAGCCACGCTCGAAGATCTGCTCAAGGTTGAATCAATAGTTCCATTTGGTGTTGAGTTTCAGTTTGAGCCCGAGAACGGCGACTTCCTGGCAACGCTTGAAGAGCACGTTTCACCAATGCTCGTGCATTTGACGGTGGGACTGACCAACCTTTCCGTAGACGACTGCCGACGACTAGGTGAATTGCCGCACTTGAAATCTGTACGGCTGGGAAGCATGTCAGCGGAGAAGTTTGCTGCTGTAACCGCAAGCGACGGTCTCGAAGCCATCACCATTGCGTACTTGCATGAAGACTTTGGTGCCGCTGAACTCGCTGCCAGCCTGCAAGGATTGAGGCATCTCAAACGACTGCGTGTGGGGCATCCTCGCTCTCTACCAAGTCTACCAGTCGACGCCCTGCTCGAAACACTCGGTCAACTTCCCCAAATGGAGTACATCGAAATTGAGCCTCAAGACTGTTCTCGCGAAGCTGTCACTCACTTCATGACCAACTGCGAGCACACTGCCCTGCGGACGCTCAGACTCAATTCGCACACAACCTTCGACGTGCTTGAGAAACTCAACCGCCTGCCCAACCTTGAGGAACTCAGCCTGCATGCAAGTATTCACAGCGAACGCATACCCAACTGCATTCAGCACTATCAAGGGAAGAATCTTCAGAAACTGACGCTCATTCCATTCGATGATTACAACAATCCGGAAGGCCCTATCGCGTTTGGTGAGTCGAGCTCTGCGAAGATTGTCAAAGCCCTCTCCCGACATGAAAGCCTGGAAAAGGTTGACGTGCCGCTCCAGCTTTCCGCTCCGGGAATTCTCGAACCTTTGACCCGGTTACCAAGACTGCGAGTGCTGCACATCAAAGATTTCGACTTGAATTACGAGAGCCTGAAGGTCCTCGTCCGCATGCCACGCCTCGACCATCTGGACGTTCGTTCGCTGGAATTTGGCCCGGAAGTCAACCACTTACTGCCCTGGCTGAGCATCCGCACATTGTATATCGACAACCCGGCTACGCTCATCGACGAACGCGCTCGGCAACTCGGCCAGGTCCCCCGGCTCTGGCACGTCTCCTACTGGGACGCCCCCAGCATTGATTTTGAGACAATGGACGAAATCCCACAGATCGAGTTTCAGGAATACGATTAGCGAGCCATTGCTCGGCGATTTGTGGCGACCTGAAAACTGCTCTGCGACCGGCAGCAACCGAGTTGCAGCAAGGTGCCGCTCGCCTCAAGAGGTATGGGTTTGTCACCCGTGAGCAAGTCTTCGCGCTGTTTCGTCGATCATCGCCTGAAGCTTTGCTTTGCGTGGCGACCAACTTTCCACCTTTTCCATCCCTGCGTTGGCAAACTCCAGGGCAACTTCGAAGTTGCCTATGTGGAAGTGAATCCTTGCCATAGACAATGCTGCTTTCACGGTGTGCGTCGTGCTAAACCCGGCAGGGGCCGAATTAAGACGAATATCATCGACCGTCATCATCTCGGCAATTTGCTCAGTTGATGCAAACTGCGCAAAACGCGGCTCGCCTTGTTCCTTGTATGTTCGGATCAAATGTTCGGCATTTTCGATTAACTGGCTTTTCGAACATTTGTACTTCCACCAATAGTCGAAGACGCCTTCGGGGGTGAGTCGATCTCGAAACTCGCAGCTGACTTCTTCAATAGTCTCAATGTCGGGCAAGTCTCCAGAGTGCTCAATTGGAAGAAATGTCAGGTGAAGACCGAGGTTGACAGCGCATGAACCACTGTATTTGTCCCCTTGGAGATTGACACAATGAATTGCTTCGCCGACTACTCTCCGGAAGTTGGATCCTTTGCCAGTGAATCCCAAACTGTGGAGGAGTGGCGCGAAGTGCTTTCGCAGATAACCTCTGAAGTATGTCTTGCTGTCCATAATTGAAGTGAGCCTTTCGTGCAGTCCGACAACAGAATTTCGACGTGACCATTCAATCTGGAATTCGAGGGTCGAGAGGATTGTGTGTTCCGCCACTCACTTCGGAACCAGCACGGCCATTCGGTAGAAGTCACCACTGTCGTGCCCTATGACGACTGCCCGTTGCTTACTGCGGTCCAGTAGCTTTGATTTCATTGGCCCGTGGCACCAATTCGAAACAATGAGTGACACAAAGCCATGGCACAAGAACGCTTCTCCCAAGTAGAAGAGGTCGTCTTCTTCAATGGAATCGACCAGTCTGTATATCTCCGGAATGACCTGTGAGTTCGCGTAACGCCCCTCCGGCATGTAGGACAAATTGCACACCCATTCATCGGAATCCGCGCCAGGATCAAAGCCCTCCGATCCCCCCAGGTATATCTGGCACGACGGTCCCCCATCATCGGCGCATGGATTAAAAAGACCGAACCAGAAGCCGTTGATTTCGCGCGGGGGAGGTTCGGTGGTTAGCAGGCTGCACAACCATTCCGTCAGTCGCCGCTGATCTGCTTCAAAGTCGAGCTTGCGTAATTGACTCCACAGTTTCTTTCGTGTCGGGGCGACTTTCTCGCAGTAGTCGAACCACCGCGACATCCCCTGGGAGACTGGTTCTGGTGTTAACGCGGCGTCGGCAATAAGGCGCGCTGACGTCTCAAACATGTCGGTCGTATCTACCATTATGGTGCCTGACTATCGATGTAAGCGGAATTCCATCTGTAACCAAACGTGACTGACGGCGGCAAAGTGCATGACAAATGTTGTTTCACATTGGACGACTGAGTATGTGACGGTCGGTTTTGGCTTGTCAAACCTCAGTGCGGTGTGCATTTCATTTCACAGCGACTGATACCCCAGAAAGCTCTCTGGGATCAATCTTCCGCAAGACAATCATTTCCCAGGTCGGTTGAGACGCCAAATCCCGCACAGGCGAAAGATTCAGCATAATGTGAACTGCTGATCAAACGGGGGACCGTCTGGGCAACCGAGTCACTATGGGGCAGGTTGGATGAATTTGTGGAGAATTTGCAACACGCTCGAATCTACGACCTATGTTTAGGCTGAGGAGGTTCTCTATTGCGGAGAACTCCACTGCGTTTGTCCCCTCAAACCAGCCTTTTCAGTCATGAGTACAGTTACCCAGGTTCCTGCGACGCCTACCCCGGCAAATTCGGTTTCCCAGCCGGAACTGGAGGAAGGCACGTTTGATCGTTTGGCTCGTCTGGCATCTTTGTTGGGAGCTGGCTTCCTCTGTGTGCAGTTCGGATTTCTAATGGCTGTGGCGGACACGCCACTGTATCGCATGACACGCGATGGAATCATCGCAGCCAAGGCACTGTGGGCTGAGCGGTCCATGCAGGCGGAGGAATGTCCGCCATCGCTCTGGAATCTTTCTCGATACGAAGAGCGTGGAATCGTCCGGTCGGAAACGGCTCAGTCCTTCGCAGGATACACGCTCTACAGCTCCGGTGATTCTGCCGCGGTCGTCGCGTTGGATAACGACGGCGAGGTCGTTCATCGCTGGGATGCTCCGTTCAGTAAAGTCTGGAAGACCTCGCCGCACATGAGCCGGAAGGTGCCAGATAACGCCATCTACATTCGACGTTTTCATCCTTTTGAAAATGGCGACATTCTCGCCCTCTACGAAACCACGACCACGACTCCATTCGGATGCGGCCTGGCCAGGCTTGATGTGCAGGGAAATCCTATTTGGACATTCAATGACCACACGCACCATGACCTGGACGTTGGTGATGACGGTCGCATTTATGTGCTGACGCAGGCTTTGCTGTTGGAACCGCATCCCACATTCCGTCAAATCGGAGGGGCACAGGTCGAGGAGTTTGTCTCGGTCGTTTCTCCGGACGGAAAAGAGCTGAAGAAGATTTCGCTGTTCGACTTGGTGGGGAAAAGTGGAATTTTGCGGGGTGACATTACCTCGGTCGACTTGTCTGGCGACATTCTGCATTCAAACACGGTGCGACTGGTCGGTCCCGGATTTGCCAGCCACTACGAAACCGTCTCCGCCGGCGATGTCATGATTTGCCTCCGCAACATGAACCTGGCTGTGATTGTGAATTTGGAAAAGGAAGAAATTGTCTGGGCCACTTCGGGACCATGGCACTTACCGCACGATCCCACACCCATGGAAGACGGCACTATTCTGGCGTTTGACAATCTCTTCACCTGGGGAACCGAAATACGGTCGCGCATTGTGCAATTTGATCCGGCCACGCACGAACTCAAATGGTCGTTCTCAGGCGACGATAAGACGCATCCACTGCTCAGCAACATCCGCTCATGCCAGCAACGTCTGCCCAACGGCAATACGCTCATTACAGAGTCCGACTTCGGTCGCCTGCTGGAGGTGACGCTGGACGGTGAGGTGGTGTGGGAATTCGTGAATCCTGTCCGCAGCAAAACCACGCCCATGCAAACGCCTGTTGTCTCCGGGGCATTTCGCTACACGCAAGACGAGTTGCCCTTCCTCAAGCCGCACGCTCCCAGTCAGGTCGCTGTCAAAACTACCAGCCCTTAAATACACGTCCTCGAACCACTGAGGTTTTCCTATGTCCCTGCTTCTGCTTTCTTCAGTTCCTGCTTACATCGGTCCCGGTGCCGGGCTCGGTTTCATTGGAGCCCTCATCAGTCTGGTTGTGTCCATTGGGTTTTCCCTGTTCATGGTTGTGGTGTGGCCCATCCGTGCCGCGTTTCGCAAGGCTAAAGCTGCGAAGCAGTCAGCTCCTGCGGCCGAAGAAGCTTCCGCCGAACAACCGCAATAGCAACGCGCGAGAAAGTGATGTCGTCTCCCCTCCTCATGGTACAACTCATCGTGCTGAGCACCGCAACCGGCGCGCTGTCGATGTGGTTGTACAAACTCTGTTCTTATCAGGAGCGGCTGAAAAGCACAGTCGCTGAACTGAGTGACGTACAGTCGAAGATGATGAGTTACGACGGCGAATTCGAAGGGGCTCAGGCGCTCATGCGTGAGTCGCTCAAGCTTTCGTTCCTGCGACTGGCACTGGTTGTTGTCCCGTCGCTCATGGCTGCGGCCCCCATTATTGCGGTGCTGACCTGGGGACTCGGCGGCTTTCATAACGTCGTTCAAATTTCCGCATTGAACTGGGGATGGGCGAGCGCCTCGGAAGTGTTGTTTCTCATTGTCGCCTCGTTGAGCGCACTGGCGGTGAAAGCGGTTTTCCGCATTCAGTGCTAAGACTGATTGATCCCAACTTCAGGACAGGCCTCCCCCATGACCACGGCCACACAAACCACAGCTCCGAAGGCAGAAAGCACGAAGCAGAAGCCGATGGCCCCCGTCAATATTGACGAGTCATTCCAGGTGCCCTGGAGCGTACATGCGCTCAGCGGACTTATTTCTGGCTGGCCGGGATTGTGGAAGTGGCTAGGGAATCTTGAAACGACCTCATGTCGTGAACAACTTGCGGACAAAGTTGATCGCCCCGTTTTCATTTCGGGTATCGCACGTTCGGGCAGTACCATTTTGCTGGAAGTGTTGGCCTCGCATGCAGATGTTGGTACGCATCAATACCGTGACTTCCCCATGCTCTACACCCCGGTCTGGTGGGGGCAGGCGACAGAGAAGCAGGCACAGTCGCTTCCAGTCGAACGGGCACACGGCGACGGGATTATGGTGACGCCCCAAAGTCCCGAAGCAATGGAAGAAGTGCTCTGGATGGGCTTTTTTGCGAACGCCCACAATCCCGAACAGTCGCAGGTGCTTGACCACAATTCGAGCAACCCGGCCTTCGAGCAGTTCTACGGCGACCACGTCCGTAAGCTGCTGCTGACTCGCAAGCGTTCGCGGTATGTCTCCAAAGGGAATTACAACCTCTCCCGCATTGGCTACCTCCAAAAGATTTTCCCCGACGCCAAATTCGTCGTTCCCATTCGGCATCCCGTGCATCACATCGCTTCACTGATGAAGCAGCACCGCTTGTTCGTCGCTGGCGAAGAAAAGTATCCGCGAGCACTCGCTCATATGCAGCGGGTCGGCCACTACGAATTCGGACTCGACCGCCGCCCCATTAACGTCGGCAACTCGGAGACCATTCAACGCATCCAAAAGTTGTGGGCAGCGGGGGAAGAAGTTCGCGGTTGGGCCTGCTACTGGAACGCAGTCTACGCCTGGACGTGGCAACAGCTACAGGAGAACGCACAATTGGGTGACGCAACTTTGATTGTGCGTTACGAAGACCTGTGTAATGACCCCGCCAGCAAGCTCGACGAATTATTGAGCCACTGTGACTTGCCAGAAGACTCAACCGTCGCCGCGTTCGCCGGACAAATCCGACCGCCGTCCTACTACAAGCCCAACTTCACCGACGCGGAACTTGCCATCATTGCCGAAGAAACGTCTGAAGCGATGAAACTCTATAGCTACGAGCCAGCTCTCGTAGGTTGACGCGAACCTCAGCCGCCAGCACATCTTTCTGGCGACTCTTTAGGGCTGTCGTAACTCAAGCGGATGGACAAATCCGTGCCTGGCTGGCGTATGTCCCTATTTGCATTTTGTCTCTTTTGGCAAGATCGAATGTGCTTGCTTGCGTCTGGGAGCCCGTTCCGTTGAAATGGGTGTCTTGCGCCCGGTGAATCATCGCGATTCTCTGGCACACTGGCCTGCCGACTCACCTTTCAAGAACACAACTTCATCATGCTTGATATTCCTGTCATCCGCTGGGGCAAAGAATACGACTCCATGGAAAAGGCTCCCGTCGTCCATTTTGAGACGGGTGAAGAGCTCGCGAAAATGGGCCAGGCCAACGGGGGGCTCATTAAAATCGACATGAAGAAGGCGAACCGCGCCCGCGCGACGCTGCGGGAGTTCAGTATTGATGAACTCTGCGAAAAGTGTGCGACCGCCGCCGACTACTTCATGAACGCCGAACTCCCGCTCGGCAACGGTACGCAAACACCCGAAGACTTTTGCCGCATTCAGTCGGCCACGACCGGTCTGCCGGAACACATGTGCGCATTCAACATGAAAAAGAATGCGTTCGTCATGACCAAAATGCGGGACGTGCTCGACGCCCTCACCCGTGGCCTGCCGTTCGACATTCTTACCCGTGGCTACGGCATGGAATCGCGGGGAGTGACGGTCAGCTATCAGGCCACGACGCCCGTACTCGGCGCCGTGCTGCCCAACAACTCTCCCGGCGTGCACACGTTGTGGCTGCCGGTTGTGCCGCTGCAAATGGGACTGGTTCTGAAGCCGGGATCGCAGGAGCCGTGGACTCCGTACCGGATGTTCGCCGCCATGACCAAAGCCGGAATTCCACCGGAAGTCTGGTCGCTCTATCCCGGTCCGCGTGATTGCGGTAGTGCCGTTATGGAAACCTGTACCCGGTCCATGATTTTCGGCAGCCAGCAAACCGTCGAGCAGTACCACGGTGATCCCCGTGTGCAGGCGCACGGTCCAGGATTCTCGAAAATCCTCATCGGCGACGACATGGTCGACCGCTGGGAAGAATTCCTCGACGTGTTGGTCGACAGCGTGTTCGCCAACTCAGGCCGCAGCTGTATTAACGCCAGCGGCATTTGGGCTTCGCGTCACACGCAAGAAATCGCCGACGCCATCGCACAGCGCATTGGTCCGGTTCAGCCCAAACTCATGACCGACCCCACCGCCTCGCTCGCGGCTTTCACCACCAAAGGTGTCGCCGAAGCGATGAACAACCAGCTCGAAGAAAAGCTGAAGGAGCCGGGCGTCACCGAAGTCACGGCGAAGTACCGCGACGGCGACCGTCTCGTCGAACACGAACGGCACGACTTCCTGCGGCCCACCGTCGTCCACTGCACCAGCCACGAACCGTTCCTCGCCAACAGCGAATACATGTTCCCGTTCGTCTCCGTGGTCGAATGCCCGCAAGATCAAATGATCAAACGGATCGGAACCACCCTCGTCGGGTCCGCCATTACAGAAGACCAGGCCTGGGCCCAGCAACTGCTCGACGCCACCCACATCGACCGCCTGAACATCGGCCCCATCAGAACCATGGCCCTCAACTGGCTGCAACCGCACGAAGGCAACCTCATCGAATTCCTGTTCCGCAACCGGGCGGTGCAGACGGAAGCACCGGCGGCGCATTAGTTTGGATTCCTGGTCAATTCTTTTCACTCGGAACTGGACGGGGTCGCCCCATGCGTCAATTCTTGATGATCGCCTCCCTCGTGTTGTTATTCGCCACAGGCTGTGATCTCGCTGCGTATCGCCAGCGGGCCGAAAATGCCCAGCGCGATCAAACAGTCCAAGACCTTCAAGAGCTTGGCGAGAGCATGCACAACGAGGCCAATGAAGAGGTTGGTGCGAACGAAGAAAGGTAGCAAGTAATTGTAGGTCAGGCTGAGCCTGACGCACACGTCAGACACCTTTCGGAGTCAGGCACAGCCTGACCTACAGGAACTCAAGGATGACGCAATGCTCGACAGATTGACCACAGCCACCCGCCGCCCATTTTGTCTACCACGCTCCAATTCGGCGTTCTGACGCTACGGAATCGGCAGACCGGTAATCGGGGAAATCCGTGGCAAGGGATCCAAATCGTGCGTGGCGACGGCGTAGTAATCGAAATCCAGAAATGGAGCCAACGCGGCGTATGCATCTTCGCGGAGGACCCACGGATTTCCAAACAGTATAGGATTCTGCTCCATCGTCTGTTTGGAGACCATCACATTCCGCTCGCTCTCGGCAACGCGGGGAAGCGATCCGTAGTCTGCCTGAATGAACTGCAAGTCGGAGGGTGGTGGAAATGTGCGCCATTCCGTCGACGCATCGGAGCGCCACTTTCTTCCGATCACCGAGTAATACAGACCAATGTTGTCATGATACTGTGGCACGTCAGGGCAGCGGCGGAGATGTCGGTGCGGCAGGGACATGGGAGCAATGCCGTTCAATTCATCTTCCCTGATAATGTCGTCAAGGTCCTGCTCCAGCCATGAGAAATCTCCCAGGGACGGCATGGCGAATTCAACCAGAGTTTCAAAGACAACCGGGTTGAATTCCAAAACTCCCAGCGGTTCCAAGGCGTTCCTCACCTCTTGAGAAACAATGAGGTCGTAGCGAAAGTTTCCGAAAACTGGTGGGACGAACTGACCACTGCGGCGAATGTGTGCCCGTTCGCGAGCCGTGTTATCGAGCGAGGGCTCGTGTCCCTGCAGCAACCAGTCCCGCGTTCCAGGCCAGTGTCCTCCCGCGTCTTCGCCCCAGCCTGCGTAGGAGGTTTCACCGTGGTAGACCCAATAGTGCAGAGGATTTGTCCGCTTGCCAATTTCTGGAGAACTGAATAGCCGTTTCAAAAAGTAGATTCGCATTCTCACCCTAACTCTGCTCGCTAACTCTGAAACCATCCCTTTCGTTTCAGTTGATTGCCGGAACTCCCGCTGGTCGGTCCGGCCTACGATTACTCCAAAATCGTCTGTTCCGTTTCAGCAACATCGTCGGGCGGTTCATTGCATTGTTATCCCGCAGATTGCACTAGGATGAACGATCTGTCGTATTTGGATCGCGATTCGACCCAGCCAATTCGCCGATTGCCGCACCTAAGCCGCCTGCAATTGCCCCAGCAGTGATCATGGCCAGAAATCCACCAAGAACTTCCATCGATTCTACGCGATCGAATCCACCAGGGTGGCTCATGCCGATCATCATTTCGGTTGGGAGAACAAAAAGTCCAAAACAAGTTCCGCCAGAAAGCACTGCTCCAATGACGGTGCCCAGCATTGGTTTGCATGTCCAGCCTGCAACCCCACCAATAGGTATGCCCATCAACGCGGAATTGGACGCCGCCCAGTAGAACTCCTGTGCTCCGCTCCACCACTTACCACCCCGGCTGCTGACGTAGTATATAAATCCAATCGCCACTCCAAACCTCGCAATGGCGCAAATTACAGCGCCAGTCGCTGCGCCAAGAAACCGTTTGCCTTTTGTGGACAATGTGGGCCTCCACTGTCAGAAGGGGCTGACGCTACGGATGAGCGGACGAGGACACGGGTACTCGATCCAGGGAAAATAACTGCAGGCCGGACCGACCAGCGGGAGTTCCGGCACCTGAGCTACCGTTTCAACTTCCCCAGCGTCTTCTCATTCGCCGGCAACAAAACGTCGAAGTAGCCGATCATCATTTCGTCCCAGGACTGGTCGCCCCAGGTGACGAGTTTGTTGGGGTCGGGGTTGGCGAGGTTTTTGGCGGTGTTGTCATACGTGGCGGTGCAAATCATGCGGGCACCGGCGGGGACTTCGATGGGGTCGGCGAAGCGGTACTGCGTTTGCCAGTTGAAGTCGTAATGCGGAATGTCGAGCAGCGTTTTCCGTTTGCCGTTCTTGAGCTCGATTTCGTACTTGAACGTCTTACCCCGCACGTGCATGTGTGGCGACAGGGAAATGAGTTGGATGGGGACGGGCGATTTTTTCGACTCGGCTTTCACTTCCTGGTCGTCGGTGTTGGGCTGCAGTTCGAACCGATGCTCGGCAACTTCCATGGTCTTCACGACGTGTGTAATTTCATCGGGATTGGTGAAAATCAGGCCGACGCTACTGAGGTCTTCCTGCACTGAACCAATGGGCGTGTAGTGCACCTGGAACCGCAACATGCTGCCCGCGGCAATTTTCTTGGCTGATCCTGCCGGCAGCGGGCTGAGTCGGAGTCCTGGGACGTAGGCGAAGAGGAAGTCAGCGGGGCCCTTACCGCGACCTTCGGGATGCCCGTACACAATTATGTGATGCACCACCGCCCGGTTGCCGGGACGCACGTCCGCAGCAGAAATCCATTTGTCTTCTTTGAACCCGGGATCGACCCAGAAATTCTGGTAGGCCACGCCTTGTGGACCTGCATCAGCGGGAACGGTGAAGGGTTTGTCCCGCATGTTGAACACAACATCAGGCTCGTGCGGCAGGTTCCAGCCTTCGGTGTAGGTTTTGGGTTCGGGGAGTTGTGTGGCATCGCCTTCCGGGCAACCGTCTTTCACCCATTGCATAATGAGGTCTTTCTCTTCTTTCGTCATGCTGCGGTCGTTGGAGAAGTGACCGACTTCCGAAGGCAGCGCGTGCCAGGGTGGCATGCGTTGTTCTTTGACGACTTCCGCAATCATTTCCCCCCAGCCGTAAACGTCGTCGTATGAGGTCAGCGTGAACGGTGCGATTTCACCATCGCGGTGACACTCGACACAACGCTGCTGAAAAATGCGGGAAATCTGGTTCGAGTAGGTGACGGTGCTCTCTTTGTTCGGTTCCCGAATACGACCAATGTGGCAGCCCATGGTTTCGGTGCGGGCGACTGAAACGGGCTTCCCGTCCAACAGTTCATCAACGGCGATTTTCAAATCGTGCCGATCGGCTTTATCCCGGACAATGCCGATGACGTACTGGTCATCAACCCGACCCCGATACCTGACTTTGCGATCGGCATCGAGCACGAAAATCTCGGGAGTCCGTTCAGCCCCGAACTGATCAGCGACGACGTTTCCGACGTCTTTGAGCATCGGATACTTGATGCCGTGCTGGCGGACGAATCCGGCAATGCGGGTGACGGGGTCCTGCACATTGGAATTCACCCCGAGCACAACGACGCCTTTGTCGGCGTACTCGTCGGAAATCTCCTGGAGCCGCACTGAGTACAACTTGGCCAGCGGACACTGCGTTCCCAGAAAGGCAACGACGACGACCTTCGACTCGGCATAATCCGCCAGAGAGACCTCGTGGCCCCGATAATCTTTGAGTTGAAACGCCGTAATACTCTGTGCCAAAGGGCTTTCGGCAAAGACTGGTGTCACAGCCGCCAGAACGAGTGCCGCGAAGCAAATTGCAGAACGCATGACGTAATTCACTTGTAATGACAAATGGTATTCGGGAAGAGGAACCGCACGTTACGTGAAACCGCCGACGCAACGCAACAGGCCGTACCTTTTGGACAGGAATTCCGTTTCGCACAAACTCTGGCTGCGCGAACGGTCTTAATGGACGAGTGCGCCGTACTGATCGAGATGTTCCTGCCAGCGCAATTGGGCGGCGGCTCGCTGGTTCGGAAGCAACAAGGCCCGGTAGTCATAGCGTCGACCGGTGAGATGCAGTGCGTGGTAGAACGCAAGTTCCCGTACCGAGACTTCTTCGTGCGAAAGCCAGCCGACAACTTGCTTCGAGATTTCAGGATCGCGTCCATCTTCTTCGGTGTATCCCCACAGCAGCCGCACGACGATTTTCACGTCGTCGTCGTGCAGCGAACGGGAAAGTTCGTCGACGAGGGCAGCTTCATTATTGGGATCACGCACAATCCAGCGCCGTAGTGCTTCAATTGCAGCAATTCGCGAGGCTTCATGATCGCACAGCAGTCCGCGTACAAGGCCGGGTAAATTGTCGGTGAGGGCCATGGTTTGCACGGCGAATTCCGACTTGGTTTCGAGTCGGTTATCGACGACCGGGCCAATACTGTCACCAACCTTAAATTCCGGCGAGAACTCCTGACGAAACTCCCAGGCGTTTCGTTTCGCAATCGATGTCACCGGCGGGGAACCAAGCAGCCAGCCAAACGGCGGCAAAGTTGCCGCCGGGTTTGCCGTCCCCCAGTATGTGCGACCAAGCTCGGGGGTGAGATCGACGAAATTCGCGTCGCCGCTCATTTGCAGTTTCGCTTTCCCACGTCCGACCTGAATCCCACCAATGAGTTTGGGAGCCCGACCTTCCCCCGGCAGACCTTCGGCTGCTGGCAGGTCAACTTCAATTCCCACGAGCGTCTCCGGTTCCTGAATATCCAATAAATAGGCGCGATCTCCGACAACCAATCGAATTCGCATTGGGAGTTCTTCGGTACCAGCCAACAGTTTCATCTGACCACGATCGATGCCAATTGCCAGTGTTTCACCTTTCATGAGCGGAAGGCGCTCAATGAGTGTTCCCCCCAGCAGTTCCAGTTTGAGACGTCCTTCACCGACGTTCAGATTTGCGAAAAAGGGATGGGGAACCGCAAAGAAACTTTTGTCTGGCAACGCGTACGGCGCCGTGACGTAAGTCCAGTCTGGCTCCATCAAAGTTCGAGCCAGCAGCACTTCATCCATGTTCATGTAGACAACAGGGAGTTGTGGAATCGCCTGCGGTTGCGGTGGCTGCGGAGGATTTTCGACAACAGGTTTCGGTTGGACCGGGTCGGGCATTTCCGGCATGGGCTCGGGCGGTGCCTCGACGTTCTCGGGCTGAGGGACAACGGCCGGTTGTTTGTCCCCTGGTTCCGGGTCATTGTTCACATTCGCCGGAGGAGCGGGCACGTCATTGTCTGGAATGTCGTTTTCCTCTGGCTGTACCTGATGAACGGCCAGCGCGGCGTCCGGTGTTGTGGGCGTTCCATTCCACCAGGCCGAAAGTTCGGGGTATGCCAGCGCCGCCCATCCTGCAAACACGACCAGGCCGACAATGATGGCAAAGGTTCGCGTTCCGGTGGGTTGCGATTTCAAGTAGCTGGGAATGCCATCTTCAAACAGTGGGGGTTCCTGAGCAGCATCCGGAGGGGCGGTTGCCACCCCAGCGCCCGGCGTCACCTTGGGTTTGTCGGTCTCACCGAGCGCGTACATGCGTTCTCGAATACTTTGCGGCACTTCAACCGGCTCGCCGAGTACGAGTGTCAGGATTTTGTGACTGGCGGCCACCTCGGCCAAATGCATGTCTGACTTGTAACAGAGCGTTTCCAGTTCCACGACCGATGACGGGTCGAGCGAACTTTCGAGATATTCGCCCACGATATTGGGATCGGGCCCCGAACCGGGTCCGGTCAAATTGGGGGCGAGCAATCGACGTTTGCGGATGACATCCTGCAGTTTCCGCATAAGCATGGCTGCTTCGGGAACGGCGCCAATTTGGGTTCCAATTTCTTTGGCCTGCGCGGCGGGCAGAGTGTCGTCAAGATAGGCGAGAAGTGTTCGCAATGTCAGACGCATGACGGACCGTCCAGTACTCGTAGGTTGTCAACTTGCCCAGAATCGAGAGGAATCAGTGCCAATTGTACCCCGCTGACCAACTTGGATGTATGCCAATTCTTGCGTACAGAAGAACTTGGGACGCCAACTTATGGCACGGCGCACGAAAAAGCCGGACAGAATGGAGTGTGGCCCGTGACACTCCACCTGCCCGGCGGTTCAGCCAGACGGTTCGGGCGATGACTCAGACTGGCTGCATTTCGCCCAGCACAGCCTTCAGTCGTCCTCGCGCGGTATGCAGCCGTCGCTTGATCGTGCCAACTGGGCTGGCGAATCGATCACTCATTTGCTGCAGGCTCTGGCCGTCGAAGTAAAACGCCTCAAGCGTTTCCCGATCGAGCGGCTTGAGTTGCTGAATACCTTCACGCAGCCGCTCGGCCTCTTCGACCTGGACGGCCTGCGTGTAGGCAGACTGCCGCTTTCCTTCAACCACCCCGCCGAAAGTCTCGGGGGCATGGACTGCTTCCCGAGGTCGACGAACGGCTCGATTGATGGACAACCGAATGGCAATTCGCTTCAACCAACCTGCGAACCGCTCTGGCTCGCGAAGTTGATTGAGCTTCCGAAGCACTCTCAGGAAGACTTCCTGCGTGACTTCAGCCGCTTCAGCCTGGTTTCGCAGTCGTCGCAATACGATGGCGAAAACAACGCCGTAAAAGGTTTCCACAAGTTGACCAAAGGCGACGCGGCTGCCTGCCTGCGCCTCCCGAACAAGCTGTATGATTTCAATGTCAGTCATATCGATTCTCCTTCCCTCCAGGAAAGGTTTTTCTGCGAATAGTCACACTCACCGCGGCAGCGGCACGAGAATGCAGGACAAGTCATTGGCGCAGTCATACCGACAGAACGCGAAAGCGATTGCGGGACAGTGCACCACACTCGGAAGCGGAAAGAGAACTCAGACGTCGGCCTGACGGATTCCTCAAACAACTCAGCCAATTGATGGGCTGAAAAGCTTGGGAATGACGTACCGGAAACGTGGTTGAACGCGGAGGTACGACGTCACGCACGAAACAGACCTGTGGTCTCCCTCGCACCTGAGCAACTGATTTTCTGCCGCCTGTTATGGCGGAGTTGGTGAACAGAAAAGCCGAGACTTACTCTGTTCCTGAAAAGTCAGTTGCTTCTGGCTTCACGCACGACCATAGCCGCCCAGGCTCGGGCAGGTATGCGTGCGGGGGCAGCCGCCGGCGTTGGTTGATCCAGCTCTGATTGCTGTAACCAATCCGGTGAGACTTCCTGCGAGCGTTCCGACCAGTCAAAACAATAGGGTCGGCAACTGGATAGAGGTTTCCCACGATGCAGGCGCTTACGCAGCCCCGAACGCATACCGCGTGCGACGATGTTGGCGCGTACGGTTCCACCGTTTCCAATTGTGCCAATTTGGGTCGTTGCGTTTGTTGCGTTAATCTGGAGCATGCTGCACCTGTTCTTCGTGTCCGTCAATGTGTGGGAGTGCCGGATGGCACGTCTCCGCTGCGGACTTCGCGGAAACTCATATTGCCCGTCCTCGCGGGCAGATGTGAGACGACAAGGGACATTGAAACGAATGCACCTTGGCAGAAAATTTGGGCGGAGACCGCCAAATGGCTGTACTCCTACCCTCCTAATACGGAGTATGACCGCACAAGATTAAAAACGGTTCGCCATTTTTGGGAAATTTGACCAGATTTTCCGGAAGCTGGACTGGATGCCGCAGGCCAATTTCAACGTAACTCATTTCCTGGAAATGCCCTGCAAAAACCCTTTGAGATCGAGTCGGTTTCTTGCCCGGCTCGTGAGTTTTCCTGTTCCCTACTGCTGACGTGGATGCAAAAGCGGTTAAAACCGGCGCTGTCCGACCAATACGACTCAGATTTCTGGAGAGTTTCTTCGTGCGAGAAAACAGGAACAAGGTTGTTTTTTGCCTGCGTCGATGATCCACTAGATTACCGCACACTGTGTTACATCTTTTTCATTGATGAACTTTCGTGTTGGAAAGAGAGGAACGGATCTCCTCCCAACCAGGTGGATTCCATGCCCAGCCTTCCGTTCTCGTATCTCTTTTTCGGTCGCCGTCAAACACAATTGCTGGCGTTTGCGGTAATGCTGCTAATGGGGCTGCCTGTTTCGGCCCAAATCCGGCTGCCCAAAGAAGACGAACTCAATCCCCTGGGATTGACCATGATGTGGTGGGCCCAGGCGACCATCGACCGCAACCGCGATGAGGTACAGTTCATCACGAACGATGAGCAGAACGTTTACCTGCAGTCGCGGTCGGGGCTCATGACCACTTTCAACGTGGAAACCGGCGAGCGACGCTGGAGCAAGTTGCTGGGGATTCCCGATCGTGTCGGATACCCGGCTGCCACCAACGACCGGCAAATTCTCGTCTCCATTGGATCCAATGTCATTTCAATGGACAAACTGACCGGACAGGAGTTGTGGAAGTTACGTGTTCCTGAACTCCCGTCCGCCTCTCCGGAAGTTGATGACAACCTGGCTTACGTCGGCACAGTCGACGGAAGCGTATACGCGTTTGACTTGAAGCGTGTCCGCGAACTGCATCAGGAGTCACGACTGCCAGAGTGGGCTCACATCGCCCAACGGTGGCATCGACAGGCTCCGGGGGAAATCACGTCTTCCCCAATTTCAACAGGTACCACCGTCTCTTTTGCCAGCAAGAGCGGCGTCGTCATTGGGGTCAACACCCGCGACAAACAACCCCGTTACGACTTCTACACCGATGGCCAAATCGTTTCTCCAGTCGGACGCAGCGAAGACTTGATTTTTGTCACTGACGACAATGGGCGTCTGTTCTGCATTAATCAGGACAATGGTCAGCTTCGCTGGACGTACTCAACTGGCACCTACATTCAAGAGCAGCCCCGGGCAATTGGACACCAGTTGTTCATTATCACGCACCGTCGGGGTATGGAATGTCTTAGCGTCGCAGGTGGAAACACCATGTGGTCTCAGGCGGGTATTACTGAATTCATCGCTGCGAGTGAAACGCGGATTTATGGTTCAGACGTTTCCGGCAACTTGATTATCATGAATCGCCAGGACGGTTCAATTCTCGGAACATTACGCATGAGGAAATTCGGGATGCGAATCGCGAACGACCGCACCGATCGAATTGTACTTTCCACACCAGGCGGCTTGATCGTCTGTCTGCGAGAGTCAGGTGCAGAGTTTCCTGCGTACCATCTCTTCCCGAACCGCCAGCCCATTCTGCCTGAAATGTTCGACGAGTCGGCAGCACCGGAAGAGCCCGAAGCTCCCGCTGCGCCAGCAGAGTAACTCGGCCACCCTACGCTACTTGCTTGCGTCAAGTTTAAGGTCGTTGTCACGTACCGCTTGCAGCTTTGCGGCAAGCTGTTGCTGGAACCGTTCGACGACAGACTGGTGATCGACACTCTCGGCCAAGTTCGTGAATTGACCGGGGTCCTGTTTGACGTCGAACAGCTCGATGCCATTTGACGCATCTTCCTCGTATTGGATGTACGCCCAGTCATCTTCGCGAAGGAGAAATCCTTTGCGCATGGGTGCCACACTGAAAGCGGCATCGCGAACACGTCGAGTGGGGTCCTCTAGCAACGGCGAAATGTCGCGGCCCTGAATTCTCTCGGGGACTTCAAATCCGCACAGCTTGGCCGTGGTGGGAAACAGGTCGATGAGTTCAACCAGACTGTCACAAACGGCGGGCTTCTGGCCTGGCACACAAATAATCAGAGGCACTCCGGCTGATTCATCTCGCAGGCTGACCTTGGCCCAGAAATCGTGCTCGCCGAGGTGGTAACCGTGGTCGCTCGTGAAAATGACAATGGTCTTCTCTTCCAAATTCGCTTCACGCAGCGCCGTGAGTACTTTGCCGACTTGGGCATCCATGAATGATACCGCAGCGTAGTAACCGCCCATCGCCTTCTGCTGGCGACGGATGTCCATTTTCATGTTCACGCTGGTTTTGTAGTTGATGCCCGCCTTCGGGATGTCATCCCAGTCGCCATCCACTTTGGGAGGAAGAACCATCGAACTGTACGGCAGGAACGGTTCGAAATAGTTCGCCGGTGCCACGAATGGCACGTGTGGACGCACAAAACCAACGCCCAACCAGAACGGTTCGTCCTTGTGTCGCTGAATCAGTTCGACCGCCTTGGCTGCTGTTTTGCCGTCGGAGTGCACCATGTCATCTCCGTCGGCTTCGACAACGACGAAGGTGTTCCCACCGACAACCGGCTTCTTGCCATCGGGATTCCCCTCCAAAGTTTCGCCGTTTCCAGGTGCCTTCCACTCAGGGCCGGGACTGTTGAAACGTTCTGTCCAGGACAGTTCATCATCGGCTTCGTTGCTGCCAAGATGCCCCGGTTCGTTCCAGCCGACTTCAATCCCGCCGGGAACTCCCATGTGATAAATCTTGCTGACTCGGGCGCTGTAGTAGCCCTGCTGTTTGAAATACTGAGGCCACGTGGCGCGATCGCCAATTTGAGGTCGTGGAGAGGTGTACCCCAATACGCCCGTCGCGTGGGGATAGTAGCCCGAGAGCATGCAGGCACGTGAGGGACCGCAGTATGTCGCCTGGCAATATGCCCGGGTGAACCGTGTGCCCCGCGCTGCCAGCGAATCGATATTGGGTGTTTTGCAAACCTTGTTCCCGTAGCACGACAATGCCGTCGCTGTGAGGTCGTCTGACATGATCAGCAGGACGTTGTATTTCCCTTCCGCCTGCACCGTAGCACGGCCAGCAAACACCAGAAACAAAGCGATGATGCCGAACCACTGTTTTCGATTTGCCACAACGTGCTCCTGACTGCCGTTCTCAAAGGAGTGGAAAAACATTTCTGCCCGTAGACCATCATCGTGTCATGCATTTTTGCAAGATGCAACCCTTGCGAAACGGCGAGGCAGTTTGACGTCATCAGCCGGGCTTCGTATTCTCAAGATACGCGGTCACAACGTTTTGAGAACCGCTGATTAACTTGCTCTCGAGGTACCCCATGAGATCCTTTGGATTTGCTGTGCTAACATTGTTTGCGGCCACAATCTCTGTTCGCGGAGAAGAGGTCAAAGTAGGTGACAAAGCCCCAAGTTTTCAGGTGAAAGATGACACCGGAGAAACGTGGAAATCGGACGAGCATTTCGGCAAGGGAATTACCGTCGTGTACTTCTACCCTGCCGACATGACGGGCGGATGCACTAAACAAGCCTGCAGCTACCGCGATGATTCGGAAGCACTCAAGAAGCTCGGCGTCACGGTTGTCGGCGTCAGTGGTGACACAGTGGAAAACCATCAGGCGTTCAAGAAGGAAAAAGAACTCAACTTCACGTTGTTGGCAGACACTGAGGGGAAAGTCGCAACGGCGTTTGGTGTCCCTTACACCGCTGGCGAAAAAGAATTCGTCACCGAAATTGGCGGCCAGAAAACGACACTGGTACGCGCGCTGACCACACGTCGCTGGACATTCGTCATCGGTGAGAACAAAAAAGTCATTTACAAAGACGACGCCGTCCAGGCCCAGGAAGATAGCCAGAAAATCATCGCGCTCGTTAAGAGTTTGAAGAAGTAATTGGACGAGTTCATGAGCAACGGAGTTGCCTACCCCAATTTGGCAGAGCACATGGTTCGCGTTCCTCTTGAGGAACTGCGTACCACTCTGCTGGCCATGCTGAAAAAAGTCAGCATGTTTGAGTTTGACTCCAAGGTCGCCGTGCAGCGCATGATCGATGCCGACTTGCATGGCCTGCCACAGCATGGCGTCGGGCGTATTTGCGAATACCTCGACGCAGTTGACTTGGGTGACATTGACCCACGTGGACGTGTGTTGACGTTGGTCGACAGCCCAGCGTTCGCAGTGCTTGACGGAAGCCGAGCCATTGGATCAGTCGCCGCCACCAAGGGAATTGAACTCGCCGTCGCGAAAGCGAAGGAATGCGGGACTGGCACCGTTGCTGTTGGGAACAGTCAAACGCTCGGTGCTCTGGGCGTCTATGCCACGCTTGCCGCGGCAGAAGGATGCATTTGTTTCTGCTGTACGAGCACCGGCGGTGTCATGGTGAGTGCTCCTGGCACATCAGAGGCGGCAGTCGGCAACAACGCGTTTGCCTGGGCCATCCCGACCGCTGAAGAGTCGCCACTTCTCATCGACTCGTCGTGCGGCACTGCTTCGCGGGGCAAGCTGAACATCTTGCAGGAACTTGGCATCCCCATTCCGGCAGGCGTGCTGCAGTCCGACGCTGAAAATGCTCCACTACTGCCGCGCGGTGGTGCAATGGGATTCGGCATGGCGCTCGCGTGTTCGGCATTGGCTGGTCCGTTGGCCGGCGGCAAAATGCCGAATGCCAAGAAGAAGGCCATTATTTCCGCCAACGACTCCGAACACTTCTTCTATGTCATCGACGTCAGTCATTTCGCCGACCTGGATGCCTTCAAAAAGAAAGTCACTGAGGCACTCGCGGAAATCCGACAATTGGCGCCGACGAATGCCGCGGAGCCAGTTCGCATTCCCGGTGACCGTTCTCAAGCTATCGGTGACGGAGAGAGTGTTCCGCTACTGAAATCGAGTGCACAACAAATCAGGCAACGTGCGGCCAAAATGAAAATCGACGTTACGTGGTAGACTCAACGTCGATGGCGCAATTGAAAATGCATCTGAGAGAGTTAAGGAGTTTGGAATCATGACCTGTCGCATTCTGATCATGCCCGTGTTGTTCTGTGTCTGCGCTGGTACTTTGACGCACGCCGAAGAGACCATCCCAGACCCAAATCTCCAGCAGGTCATTCGCGCCATACTGGAAAAGAAGCAAATCAAGAAGGATGCGATCGACCCCGCTGACTTAAAATCGATTTTCTTCCTCGACGCTCGGGGCAAGGGCATTAAGAGCCTCGCCGGACTGCAGCACTGCACCAACCTCGCGGAAGTAAAACTCAGCGACAATGAAATCAGCGACCTTTCGCCGTTGGCCGAACTGAAGAACATTCAGTCGTTGTACCTGTCACGCAACCAGATCAGTGACCTCAAACCTCTCGCACAGCTGGTCAAGCTGCAGTACCTGGAATTGAGCGGGAACAAAATCGAATCACTAGAGGGACTGCAGGGGCTCAGCAACATGCGTGCACTCTACCTCTCCGAAAATAGCATTTCCGATTTGGCGCCACTCAAACCGCTGAAGCAACTGCGGTCGCTCTACCTGAACGGCAATCAACTCAAGTCACTGGAGCCGATTGCCGAATTGCCGTGGGTGTCGACGCTCGGACTGAAGAACAATCAACTGTCGGACCTCACCCCACTGCGTGGCTACACGGAATTGCGGTTCACCTTCCTGGAAGAAAATCCCGTGACGAACTATGGCGTGCTCGTCGAGATGGCTAAAGCCGATGTCGAAGGCGCCAAACGCTTCGCGCCGTACTGGTTCCTATACCTCGACGAAGAGAACCTGTCCGCTGAGGCAAAAGCTCAAGTCGAGCAACTCAAGGCGCTGGGAGTGCGCGTCAACCGAAAATAATGGCAGCCTGTTTGAGTATTGAAGGCGTGGAGCAGAAATGTCTCCGAGCACAAAGACGCCACTTCCTCAGTCTGGAATTGTGCGATAGCGTCCCAGGCTGCGGTTGATCCAGCGGAGGGCGGGTTGGACGGCTCCCAGGAGGAAGGGGGCAATGAATCCTTTGGTGGCAACCTGGAATTCAAGCACGCAGCGGCGGTCGAGCCACATTTTGTTGAGGAGGACGTTGTCAGGGCTGGTGCAGGAGTCCATCCAGTTCACGGCGCTGTGGTCGTGGAGTTGCCGAATGAGTTCGACTTCCAGATGCACGCCGGGTGAATACTTGCTGTATTCCTCGTTATAGGCGGGCTTAAAGAAGAAGGCTCCGGGTGCGGCCAGGAAGCTGCAGCGAATGGCAATGGGCTCGTCATTGAGGAACAGCCCAATCATGTTGAGGCGACCTTCCTCGAAGAGGCGCGTACACATGTCGCTGAAATAAGCATGACCATGCGGCTTGCAGCCAATGGCCGTTCCTTCATTCCCTTTCCAGCCGCTCGCTTCAATGCGGAGAAAATCGTCAATCCACTTCGGCAAGTCGTCCGCGTTGTTCAACGTGCGCATGTCAACCGTTCCCAGTTCTTCCAGACGGCGCCATTTGCGGTTGAGGTCGCGGCGTTTCGATGGGGACAGACTCTGTTCCAGGTAGGAATCTGCGGTGGTGCGGCGACGGAAGTAGCTGCGAGTGGCCCGTTCGATTTCAAAGGTCAGCAAGCCGCGGCGGCGGACGAGTTCCACGAGCTCCTGATACACAGGTCCCTCGCCCGGAAAGAACCGCTGTTCGAGCATCGCACCGGCCTGTGGATCGGCTTTCATCCAGTCGAACAATGCAATCCAACTCTCTCGTCCGCACCCTTTCCGAATGAGCGGTGTGGTGAGGTAACAGTAGTCGTACTCCCACAACTTCATTTTCTTCAGCGGGAGCCCCAGGTGTCTGCTGGTTCGTTCCAGCGGGAACAGTGCCACAAGTTCGGGGGCCTCCTGTCCCTGAACCGAACGAAACATCAGCACGATGACGACATCATGGCCTGCGGAGACATGAGTCAACGCGGGCAAAAGCATGGCGGGTTCGTAAAACAAGTTCACTTCGAGTGCGTTGGCCGCAAGGTCGTTCCAGGCGTCGAGGTATGTTTCGAGCGACTCTTTGCTCGTCACAATTTCCAGCCAAATCCCCTGCTGCCCGCTCCCCACCGGGGTAGCAACCGCCTGTGATTGTTGTGTGGTGACTGTCGTCATGACGTGCAAGCCGTGTTCTGCGAAACGAAGTTGTCGAAACGGGCTGACACTAAAAGACGAACCGGCGTCCCGGAACCACCTGAACACGCCTGGCCAGCGGAATCCCCACCACGTCCGCAAATGGAACGATTATCCGTCCATTTGTAACGATTCTTCGTTCTGTATCCTCAAAGGCAACGCGATGATGTCATGACGCCACACGCCAAACCGCGCCTCGATTTGCCGGTCTTGTTACCTTGCGGGCAATTCCCGATAATCTCGCGGAGCAATTTGGTCACTATTGGATGCTGTATGAAGTTCCTTCTCACCAACGATGATGGTTTTGACGCCGACGGGATAACGGTCCTGTCACAGGCGGCGCAAGCTCTTGGTAGCGTGTGCGTTGTAGCACCGGACGAACATCTTTCGGGATGCAGCCATCAGGTGACGGACCGGCGGCCCATCCGAGTACAACCTCGCCGCGAAGACCATTTTTCCATCGACGCCTATCCCGCCGACTGTGTTCGACTGGGGCTGACGCGACTGTTTGAGGACGTCGACTGGGTGCTTTCGGGCGTGAATCACGGCGGAAATTTGGGCGTCGACCTGTTCCTTTCTGGAACCGTGGCGGCTGTACGCGAGGCGACGCTGCTGGGGAAACCGGCGATTGCGTTCTCGCAGTACCGCCGAAATCGGCACCTGCCCTGCAATTGGGATTGGACGGCCCAGCAGGTGGAGCGAATTCTTCCTCTGCTGCTCGACCGGGAATTGCCGCCGGGATGCTTCTGGAATGTCAATTTCCCGCACCCGAATGTGCATTCCAGCCCGGAGGTTGTCTTCTGCGAACCAGAGCGACAGCCGCTCCAGGTGCAATATCAGTCCAACGGTGACAGCGTTCAGTACGTAGGTGTCTACCAGGAACGCCCGCAAACCGCCGGGCGGGATGTTGCCGTCTGTTTTGGTGGACAAATCGCGATTTCGCAAATTTCGGTATTCGGGTAGGACCTCGCCAGTCGACAAATGCGTTTCTTTGTTGAACCAGTCTGGAACCTGCCGCTTGTCCTGGTGACTTCGTTCGTACTCCTTGGGCTGGTCATTTGGACCTATCCTGCTCGTTTGAAATCGTTGCCACCGCTCTGGCGACGGGTGCTGTTCGCACTGCGAATTGCCACGGCCCTGGTTCTCATCTTCGCGATGTTGCGCCCCGCGGTGGACATTGTCGAAAAGGATGATCGGGCCTCGCAAATCCTCATTGTTTCCGACACCAGTCGCAGTATGGGCACGGCGGACATGCCCGGCGGTCTAACGCGCCGGGAGGCTATTCTCAAAACACTGACCGACTGTAATGCGGAACTGGAAGAACTGCAGGAGGAAGTAGAAATCGTCTACTTCGATTTCGCCGAGCAACTGCAAGCGGTGACCACTCCCGAAGCGAAGACCGATGGACAGTTCACCGCGATTGGAAAACTGCTGCAGACGTTGCGGGAAGAAGAGTCGGGGCAAAGGACCGTAGGCATTTTCTTCATGAGCGATGGTGCTCAACGGGCCGGTGGCGAGAATGCGATTGATCCCCGCAGCGAAGCCCGCCGATTCAGCGAACAAACCGGCATTCCCATCCATACGGTGACGTACGGCACGAACGAATTGACGGCCTCGGGACTCGATTTGGCGATTGAAGATTTGTCGCTGGATCAACCTGTCACGTTTGAACGCAAGACCGTTCCTGTCCGCATGAAGGTACGACTGCTCGGCGCAGCCGGTCAAAAGGTGCGGGTCAGACTGTTGCTGGAAGATCGAACCGGACGCAGTCTTGGTGAACCAGGGGAATTGAAGCCCATTCCACTCTCCAAAGAAGCAACACCTTTCAGGGACATCGAAACACGTGAAAGTTCCGATCTCATTCCCGTCGAACTTTCGTTCGTGGCGGAACAGGCGGGGGAATTCAAAATTGCGGCAGAGGTGATCCCACTTGAGAAGGAAGTGAAGACCTCGAACAATCAACTGGAAACACTCATTACGGTCCGCAAGGGGGGACTGCGGGTGGCTTACTTCGACATCTACCGTCCGGAGCAGCGGTTTCTGCGGCGACTCAACGACACAGCCAAAATCCAGCTCGATTTCCAACTCGTCCTCGCCGGTCAGTTCGCCTCACGCACGCAAATCGATCCTAAGCTCTTCGAACGGGGAGCATACGACGCCTATATCATCGGTGATGTTCCGGCGGAGGTGTTTCAGGGGGAAGGGCGTTCGCTGCTGGTAGAGCTGGAAAAACGAGTCAACGAAGGGGCCGGACTGGCCATGATTGGGGGCCTGCACAACTACGGTGCGGGCGGCTATGCCAACGGTCCTCTGGGGACATTGTTGCCCGTCAAAATGAACGCCAGTGAGAAAATCACGGCGACGTCGCCCGCTGCTCCCGGGCAACATTACTCGCAAAAACTTCAAATGCTCCCCACTCGTGATGGTGAAAGCCATTACCTGATGCGGCTGTCCGCAACATCGAATGACAAGCTGTGGCGGGCATTACCCAAAGTCGGGGGGGCGAATCGCCTCGTTCCCAAATCAGGTGCAGTCGACGTCCTGGCGGAGTCGGATGACGGCGTGCCCCTCATGTTCGCGACCGACACCGGCAAAGGCCGCGTGTTGGCGATGGCAGTCGATGAAACGTGGAAATGGCATCTTCACGGATACGGGGCAGAGCATCAGCGGTTCTGGCAGCAGGTCGTTTTGTGGCTCGCTCGAAAGGAATTCGACAACGAAGGACTGGTCTGGGCCCGTGTTGAACCTCGCAATTTCCCGCCGTTGTCGGAGGTCCCCATTGAATTTGGAGCCCGTGGCAACGACGGCACCCCCATTCCCAATGCGGACTACAAAGTGGAGGTCATTAATCCCGCGGGACAAGCCCTCCCGCTGACGCCCCAGCGAGTCGAAGGTCATGGCCTGTCAGACTTTGCGGAAACACTCCAACCGGGGGATTACTGGGCCCGTGTCTCCGCCAGCCAAAATGGAAGCTCAATTGGGCCCTCGGCCATGGCCAGATTCATTATCAATTCCCGTGATATTGAAATGGAGAACCCCACGGCCGATGCCGACTTCATGGACGAACTGGCCGCCATGACCGGTGGAAGCACGGTGGCTCCCGAGGACTTCCAGAACTTCCTCAAGGAGTTTATTGAACAGGGCATCAACACCGACCTCATCCGGCACCGCATTCAGAATCTGTGGGACAACTGGGTACTACTGGGCCTGTTTCTGGTACTCATGACCCTGGAATGGACGCTCCGAAAGCTCAAAGGCCTGGTTTAGAAGCCGAATTCGCCCGGCTTTCTCGTGGGCCACTTTTGCCCGGTGACCAAAATTCATTGACTTTCACTCGCCTTATTCGTAAATGAGCGATAAGCTTACGCGTTATCCATACAGTGGAATTCTGAACGAATGCCCGGCGGAATGGTGCCGATGGTTCAAACTTGCTCTGAGTTTTGCTGTCAGTTGGACGATCGAAACGTCGAACAACTCGTCTGCTCATGTTGTGAATTGAGCGGCTGGCGCCGGAGTTCCTCGGGCCCGCAGGGAATTCGACAAACTGTTTTTATTTTGATGAAGGAGAACTAGGTATCCGCCGACCCCGCCCCCAAACAGTGCCGCAAGATCGTGGCCCCCGCATGAACAGTGCGATTCGGGTTTCGCCCATTCGTGTTGTCGACGCGGAAGGAAACATGCTGGGTGAAATGCCCACCGCCGATGCAATCCGCATGGCTGAAGACGCCGACATGGACCTGGTGGAAGTCAGTCCAGACGCCAAGCCGCCGGTTTGTCGTATTATGGACTACAAGAAGATCCAGTACGAAAAGAAGAAAAAGTCCGCTGGCCCCAAGCAGCACAAAACACAGCTCAAACAAATTCGCATTCGAGCGAAAATTGGGCAACACGATATCGACGTAAAAGTCCAGAAAGCGCGGGAGTTTCTGGAACGGCGTGACAAGGTGAAGTTCAACGTCATGTTCCGTGGGCGGGAAAACGCCCACCATGACCGTGGTCGTGAATTGCTGGAACAAATCATCCAGCAGCTCGCTGATGTGTCCACCGTGGAACAGTCTCCACGCATGGAAAGTGGGCGCATGATGTCAGCCCTGCTGACTCCTGGCAAAACGGCCGCCAATTAGTTGCGAGACCGTCATGAATTTGCGAGGGCGGAATGGTTTCAAACCATTCCGCCCTCGTTTCGTTTTGCCCGAGGCAGACCGCACTCTCAGTGAGAACTTGGGCGGTTGAGTTTCGTTTTCGTCTTAGAATTCTCTAGACTGTTGGGCACCAGCCGCGTCACGGGCTTGTGTTGACGCTCCCTCTAACCTCATGCGGAACCCATGTCACGGTTCCGCACCTATTGCGATTCCTCCCAAGAGTCCAGCCACACCTAAAAGGCTCGTTATGCGAAATCTGTTTCTCTGTTCACTCGTTGCATTGGCAATGACATCCTCCGTCTCATACGCCCAACCGGGCGACGCCGCAGCCAAGCCTGTCGATTTCAAAACCCTATGCGCCCAACGCGATGCGGCATTGGCCAAAATTGATGAACTGCGCACGGCATTTCAAACAGCCACGCCAGACAAGCGGGTGACCATTGAAGAAGAGTTTGGCACAACAGTCACCGACCTGCGCGAACGCATTTTTGTCGGTCTGGAAAACCTGCTACCAGAACAACTCGAAAAGAATCCCGAAGACGAACAGGTCCGTGAAACAGCGGCCATGATTATGCAAATTGCCTTCCAGGAAAACCGCTATCAGGACGTTCTGAAGGTCACCGAGAAAGTAATTGCACTCGATCCACAAGATGCAGTGGCTCTGAATCTCAACGGTGTCGCCCGCTTTGCTGAGCACGACTTTGCAGGTGCCGTGGCTCAAATCGAAAAAGCTGAAACAGCAAAACTCCTCATCCCGGAGCTAGGAGGGCGATACAAGAAAGACGCCCAAGATTACGTGGAACTCTGGAAAACCGAAGCGGCCACCCGCGAACGAACCGATGCCATTGCAGATCCCAACCTGCAGCTTCCTCAAGTGCTTCTGAAGACGACTCAGGGAGACATCCTGATCGAACTGTTTGAAGACGAGGCCCCTAACACCGTCGCCAACTTCATTTCACTCGTCGAAAGCAAATACTACGACGGATTGCGTTTCCACCGCGTAATTCCCGGCTTTATGGCTCAGGGTGGATGCCCCAATACTCGCGATGATGCACAAGGAGCCCCTGGAACCGGCGGCCCTGGCTACAACATCAAATGCGAAACTGGTGCCCCCAACGCACGTGTTCATTTCTCCGGTAGCCTTAGCATGGCTCACGCTGGCAAAGACACCGGAGGCTCACAGTTCTTCCTTACACACCTGCCAACATCGCACCTGAATGGCGTTCACACCGTCTTTGGCCGTGTTGTGAACGGTCTGGACGTCGCACGCAGCCTCGCCATGGGAGACCAAATCGTCTCGGCAACAGTTGTGCGGAAACGAAACCACGAATACCAGCCGGCGAAAATCAGCGAGTAGTACTTAGGCGGGCCGTGCAAACTTGAGCACGGAGAGGAAGCACACATTCTGTGCTTCCTCTTTTTTTGCGCCCATTCAACCCGCAGTGCCCCGCATTTGTGTTGTCGCAACTTCCCCGTGGCGCACTCGCTCTTGCGGCTTGTTGAGGTACTCGACGTCCGAGTAGTTGCCACAGCGAAACAGCACAAAAACAAAAGCCACCCCGAACTCTTGTCCGAGGTGGCTTGCGTTTTAGCAGATCAAACTTCTGAGCGATTACTCTTCTTCGCCATCGAAGTCATCATCGTCGTCGTCGTTATCATCATCGCTGTCGCTTTTCTGCTCGGCGAGCAGGGCTTTGCGGGAGAGCTTCACGCGGTTTTGGTCATCGACGGCAATCACTTTGACTTCAATCATTTCACCGACGCTGACGACGTCGGAGACTGATTTGACAAAGCCGTCCGAGAGTTCGCTGATGTGGAGCAAACCGTCCTTGCCAGGAGCGATTTCGATGAAGGCACCGAAGTCTTTAATGCTGGTGACCTTGCCGTTGTAGACACGACCGACTTTGATTTCGGCGGTAATCGCTTCAATGCGAGCGAGGCCATTCTGGCAGTCTTCGGCATTCCGGGCAGAAATGGTCACGGTGCCGTCATCGGTGATGTCGACCTGGGTGTTGGTTTCTTCCTGGATGGCACGGATGTGTTTGCCGCTGGGGCCAATGACCAGACCAATTTTCTCGGGATCGATTTTGATCGAAACAATCCGAGGTGCCAGAGAGGAGAGTTCCGCACGTGGGCGACGGATGGCCGTAAGCATTCGCTTCAGCAGCTCGCGACGAGCGTCCTTGGCACGTTCGAGAGTTTTGCGAATGATTTCTTCGCTGATGCCATCGATTTTCAGGTCGAGCTGAATGCCGGTGATTCCCTTTTGAGAACCAGCAACTTTGAAGTCCATGTCGCCGAAGTGGTCTTCGTCGCCCATGATGTCGGTCAGCAGTGTATAGTCGCTCCCTTCCTTCACCAGACCAATCGAAATACCAGCAACGGGCTGACTAATTGGCACACCAGCTGCCATCAGTGACAGGGTGGCACTGCACACCGAAGCCATCGAGCTACTGCCGTTCGACTCGGTAATGTCGGAGATGATTTTGATGGTGTATGGGAACGCTTCGACCTTTGGCAGGACCGGGGCGACCGAACGCTCGGCCAGCATGCCGTGACCAATTTCCCGACGTCCTGGTCCACGAATCGGGCGAACTTCGCCGACCGAGTAGGACGGGAAGTTGTAGTGCAGCATGAAGGACTTGCTGATTTCTTCCTGCAGGCCATCAACGCGTTGTTGATCGCGAACGCTACCGAGAACCAGCGAAGCCAGCGACTGAGTTTCACCACGTGTGAACAGAGCCGATCCGTGAATTCGTGGAATGACGTCCACTTCACAGTCGATTTGACGCAAATCGGTGACACCGCGTCCGTCCAGACGGTGGCCATCGAGCGTCAGTTTGCGGCAAATTTCCTTGTCGACGGTGTAGAAGGCTTCTTTCAGCTGATCGAGTGTGCGACCATCTTCCAGAGCAGTGGCCCCTTCCGGGAAGACCTTGGCGATGTAGGCGTCGCGAACTTCTTTGGCAGCTGCGGAACGCTCCTGCTTCTTGGAGTTCTGGCGTGCTTCACGCAGTTGGCTGCCAACTTCGCTGCGAACCTGCTTCACGAATGGGTTTTCGGCAGGTGCTTCGTAAGCCAGCTTCTCGACGCCAACCTTTTCAGCCAGTTCTTCCTGCATCGCACAAATCTTGCGAATTGCTTCGTGGCCGAACATGAGGGCATCGACCATTTGCTCTTCTGGAATTTGAGCCCCGAAACCTTCAATCATGAGGATGGAATCATGACTTCCGGCGAGAACCAGGTCGAGAGTTGATTCGGCCATTTGCTGTACCGTTGGGAACAGCACGAATTCACCGTTAACCAAACCAACGCGGGCACCAGCAATGGGGCCTTGGAACGGCAGGTTTGAAACGCTGAGGGCAGCGCTGGCACCGTTAATGGCCCACACGTCTGGGTCGTTTTCTTCATCGTACGACATGACGTTGATTTGAATTTGAACTTCGTCGGTGTAACCCTTGGGGAACAATGGACGAATGGGGCGGTCGGTCAGACGAGCGGTGAGAATTTCCCGATCGGTCGGGCGACCTTCACGCTTCAGAAACCCACCAGGGAACTTTCCGGCGGCTGCCATGCGCTCGCGGTAATCAACGGTGAGCGGGAAGAAATCAATCCCGGGACGACCGGGTCCACCTTGAGCGGCAATGAGGAGGCTGGTTTCGCCATACTGCAGGATAATGGCTCCGCTGGCCTGCTTGGCTATTTGGCCGGTGGTGAGGGAGAGTGTCCGGCCAGCAATTTTCTTTTCTACTGTTACTTTCACGATTCTACGTTTCCTGTTTTTCTACGACTTGATTTTGACTGACAGCTGTCGGGGATGCGGCCTCAAGTAAACATGGCCAGAGAATTCGACAGCACTGAATTCATGAGCGAGTGCTCAATTGATTGAGAAGCGGACATGACCCACTGCAGGTCAGTTGAATCCGCAGAGCTAACTCCCCGCAAACAAGGCAGGGTCGACATCACTGAAAGAGAGACACAAGTAGTGGCCTAATGCACGAAAACCCTGTTACAGAAATCTGCAACAGGGTGTGTTCATACTGCCATCCTGGTTTGACTACTTGCGGATTCCCAAGCGGGTAATCAACTCGACATACCGGGAAGCGTCCTTGCTGCGGACATAGTCCAACAGGCGGCGACGTTGGCTGACCATGGCCAGCAAGCCACGACGACCTGCATGGTCCTTGTCATGACCGCGAAGGTGATCCGTCAACGTATTAATACGTTCGGTCAGTACAGCGATTTGCACATCTGGAGACCCAGTGTCTCCGTCTGCCCTTTGGAACTCTTTAATCAGTTCAGACTTACGTTCTTTTGTGATTGACATTCTTCACTCCAACAACCCGGCCCCCCGACGGGCGATGCTTCACAAACGGGGGCACTCCGTCTATTTTCACGTACTCAGCGTAAGCCGCACACTATAGCGATTTCAATTCCCTCGGCAATCGACTGGGACCGGGAATCGTACAAGAGAAGGAAACCTTTTTCCTTTGTAGCCCCCCTCACACAACAATCACGAGGTGCTAGGTCGACTTTCGAGAACTGACGGGAACGCCCTGGCGACTGCCAGTTCATGCCTGGGCCTGGCCATCTGCCACATTGACAGATTTTACAACCCCGCGTCCCCGTTTTGAGCGAGGCTCCTCCAGGAAGCTTCTCTTCTCGTGACGCAAACTGCTTTGCAGAAGTGCCTTGCGAACTCCGACTCCGCCTTGGCACGGCATTTGTTACTGGGGATGTTCGCCGGACTTCGGGACAGATGCGCCCGGCCGGTTGGTGTTGGTAACGCATCTATTTTGTTGACAGCAAGCAACTTCCCGGTGAGGAGTGCACTTCGATGGCAAAAAAGGCCAGCAAAAAAAGCGGTGGAACTCGTATCGTTCCACTCGGCGACAAGGTTGTGATTAAACGTCAGGAAGCAGAAGCGACGACCGCAGGGGGAATTGTCCTGCCAGATTCGGCTCAGGACAAACCGCAGCGCGGTGAAGTCGTCTCGGTCGGTGATGGACATGTGAAACGCGATGGAACTCGCGTCGCCCTCACCGTCAAGGAAGGCGATCGCGTCATTTTCAGCTCCTACGCCGGTGATGAAATCAAAGTGGGCGACGAAGAGTATCTCCTCCTCCGCGAAGGCGACATTCTCGCAACCTACTAGGACCTCGTTGCAGGACGCCGAATCGACGCGTCCTGTAATTCTCTTTTGAAATCAAACATGCCGGACAACGCCACTGGGCGAGAACCGGCGAAACACTCCAGAGGAGTATTGACTCATGGCAAAGATGATTGCATTTGATCAGGATGCCCAAGAGGCCATGCGCCGCGGCGTCAGCAAGCTCGCCAAAGCAGTGCGCGTGACACTCGGCCCCAAAGGCCGCAATGTCATCCTTGAAAAGAGCTTTGGCTCGCCAACCGTGACCAAAGACGGTGTCACCGTCGCTCGTGAAATCGAACTGTCAGACAAGTTCGAAGACATGGGTGCCCGCATGGTGCGTGAAGTGGCCAGCAAGACCAGCGACGTCGCTGGTGACGGCACCACCACTGCCACCATTATGGCGGAAGCGATTTACAACGAAGGCCTGAAGTCGGTTGTGGCCGGTGTCAGCCCGCTCGAAATGAAGCGCGGCATGGACAAGGCTGTGGCCGACATCACCGCCAAGCTGCGTGAAATGGCCATCCCCTGCAAGGATAAAAAGTCCATCGCCCAGGTCGGAACTGTTGCCGCCAACGGCGATACCGAAATCGGTCAAATCCTCGCTGACTCGATGGAAGCTGTCGGTAAAGACGGCGTCATCACCGTCGAAGAAGGCAAATCACTGCATACCGACTTCGAAGTTGTCGAAGGCATGCAGTTCGACCGCGGTTACCTGTCACCTTACTTCGTGACCGACCCACAAAGCATGGAATGTGCTTTCGATGACGCCTACGTCCTCGTGCACGAAAAGAAAATCAGCAATATTAAGGACTTGGTTCCTGTTCTGGAAAAAGTTGTCCAGTCCGGCAAGCCACTGCTGATTATCGCCGAAGACGTCGAAGGCGAAGCCCTCGCGACACTGGTCATCAACAAGCTGCGTGGCACCTTCAAGGTTGTCGCAGTGAAAGCTCCTGGCTACGGCGATCGTCGCAAGGCCATGCTTCAGGACATCGCCATCATGTGCGGTGGCCAGGCCATCTTTGAAGACCTCGGCATTAAGCTGGAAAACATCCAGCTCTCCGACCTCGGTCGCGTGAAGAAGGTTGTTGTCGACAAAGACAACACCACACTCATCGAAGGTCATGGCAAAGCCGCTGACCTGAAAGCACGCATCGAGCAAATCAAGCGTGAAATGGAAGCCAGCAGCAGCGACTACGATCGTGAAAAGCTCGAAGAGCGAATTGCCAAGCTCTCCGGCGGTGTTTCGCAGGTCAACGTCGGTGCCGCCACTGAATCGGAAATGAAGGAAAAGAAGGCACGCGTCGAAGACGCACTGCACGCGACCCGTGCTGCCGTTCAGGAAGGCATCCTGCCCGGCGGTGGTGTTGCTCTCCTTCGTGCTTCGGTCTCTGTTGAACCTGGCAAGCTTACCCACGACGAAGAAGTTGGTTACAACATCATTCGCCGTGCCTGCCGCGCTCCGCTGACTCAAATCGCCAACAATGCCGGCATGGACGGCAGTGTAATTTGCGAAAAGGTCTCGGAATTGAAAGGGAACAACGGCTACAACGCTGCCACCGACGTCTACGAAGACCTCGTGAAGGCTGGTGTGATTGACCCAGTAAAGGTGACCCGCACCGCCCTGCAGAACTCCGCTTCTGTCGCCACTCTGCTGCTGACCAGCGATGCACTCATCGCGGAAAAGCCAAAGAATGACAAGAAGCACAGCCACGACGGCGACCTCTACTAAGAGCCGCCCGTCAATTTGACTTGCTCGGGGAGGTCACAACGAAAGTTGTGACCTCCCTTTTTTGTGCGCTAACGGTGTACCAGCGAATTCAGTCTGTGAGCCGCGACGCGTAAGCGGGCGGGCAAAGCATTTGAAATGCCCGGGGCCTCACGGCCTTCGGCTCACTGGGTTAGTGACCGAAAGTCAGCCCACTCTACCGCCGCAAGAAAACCTTTGACGCCAGCTCGCAGACCGTGTCCGCTCCCATTGCATAGAAGCACTGGCACACCATCCAAATGGTGCGAACCGTGAAACAAACCGTCAGCCACCGGCGTTCCCATTTCCCCGAGTGAGATTTGTACGCCTCAATGTACCGCCAGCACATGTCTTCGTATTCAGGCTCGAAGACGCGTTCTCGCGTCTCCCTGGGCAGGCAATAGGAAAAGAGCTTCCAGATCTCCCTGCAGTCGACAGGCTTTGCTAATTGAGAAGTTCTTGACTCATCCTGCCCGATTGACGCCGAGTTGATTTCTCCTTGTGGTGCTCTGGTGAACAGGCTACGCCAAATCCCGGGGAACTTCTCCCAGGAATTCATCGTGATCATCACCACATTGAAGGTCAAGCTAAAGGAGCGGAATGTCGCGCCATTTGAGACCCAGAATACAATCAACGTTGCAAATACAACTAACACGTGGCAGAGAAAAACTCGGTCCGATTCGCGTCTCCGCAGAAATGCTGGCGCGAGTGCTACCAAATATGGAAATACTCCAATTACGGATCCGAAGTAATTGCCGGTCTGTCTCGCCTGCATTACTGCCGCCACGCAAAGCAGAAGCATGAACACCAAAGTTCCTACAAACACACTTTGAATAAACTGCTTGGTGGTCATTAGCGGGCTCCATTCACGGCAGACGATGCGGAACTAACGTAGAACAGTCGAACGTCATTCAGTGCATGAACACCATCACCAGTGATTTTGTAAGTCCGCTCACGCACCGTCGTGTCCTCAATCTTCTTCTGCTCATACCAGCCTTCGACGAAGCCGGCATCCTCCAGCCTTGCCATGATTTGGTAGAACATAGGGCCGTTGCGGTCGATTCCCCGTTCGGCCAGTTTCACGCGGACAAACTTCCCGGAGCGCGACCGGCCTTCAAGAATATCGAGAATCGCAAATTGAAGATGCGACAGGCTTGGGAGTGACATGGGCAGACCTCAGGTAGACATTGCACTGCAAGGTAGTGCCACAATACGTTGCTTGGCAATACTTCGTCAAGATGTCTTTCGAGTCTCGGCCACAAAAAGCAAGAAGCGAGCAACTCGCAGGAATTGCTCGCTTCTGACCCGGGAAAGGGTTGGTTGAATTTAGTACCGCACGCAGTTGCGGCCGGCGCTTTTGGCGTCGTAGAGGCGTTTGTCGGCTTCGTCCATAAGCTCACGTGGGGAACTGAGATTTCTCCCCGAAACGTGGCTGGCGCCAATACTGACGGTCAATGACACGGGGCCTTTGGAGGTGTCGAATGGCTTGGAGGCGACCAGTTCCCGTATGGAGTCACCAATTTCACGCAGTTGGCGTTCCGTGACTTCCACAGCCACGAGCGCAAACTCTTCGCCACCAATACGGGCGAGGATTTCATCACCGCGGACGCGCACTTTCATGCGACGACACATGCCGGCCAGCAGTTGGTCACCCACCAGGTGGCCATGCTTGTCGTTGACGTCTTTGAAGTGGTCAATGTCCATCAGCAACAAGCCGAGCGAGCGACCGTGACGGCTGGACCGCAGCACTTCACGCTGGAAGGCGTCTTCGAAATAGCGGCGATTGTACGTCTGCGTGAGTGCGTCGACGGTCATCATTTGGAAGACCGCCTCGTGGTACATCGCTTCGACGTCGTTGGCCGAGAGGTACTTAAAAATGTGAAAGCCAACGCGAATTTGATCACCCGGCTTCAGCACCCGCTCCTCGATCATCTGGTCGTTCACGAACGTTCCGTTCATGCTGCCCAAATCGCGGATGACGTGGTGACCGTTTCGAAATTGAATGACACAGTGTTCGCGCGAGGCGAACTCGTCGGCCATTTCGTGTTCACAGGTTTGGCCACGCCCAAAGCGGACCATGGGCCGGTCTAATGCTATTAAGCTTCCGCTCACTCCGGCGGGGTAAATGCGTACGAGGCTGGCCCCTTCCGGACGCGCAGGTGATTCAACACTGTTCGCTTCCGGAACTTCAGACTTCGGCAGTTTGAATAGAGGTGTTGTGGGATGCATGGGGTACACACTTCGGCCCAAGGGGATTCGCTTGTCATATCTACCGTAGGTCGCGATTTCGCGACACGTAGCATTGGCGAAACACCTTTACCCCATTCAACTGACAGTTAGTCAGCCCGCAGCGGTCGTACCGATTATGCGTGGAGCACAGCCTTCATTTTGCGTAGTCCGGTCTCGGCCACTTCGAGTGCATCTTGTTCCCAGTAGCTGCGATTAAAAAGCTCCAGTGACGCGGCGCCGGAGAATCCAATGCGGTCCAACGTTTCGCGAATTTCCCTCCAGGGAGCAACACCATCACCGGGGTAAACGCGGTCGGCGTCGTTCTGTTTTTCGCGTTCTGGCTCCGCCGGATAGTCGTTGAAGTGGAAGCAATGAATGGCCGGACCGGCCACCACATTGAGCCCCAGGATGGATGACCCGCCACGGAAGACGTGATAAACGTCAGGCAAAACGCACGCTTTCGGGTGACCGCTTTCCACGGCGACGAAGACTGCTTCGCCCAGACGTGAGAGGTTCTTGGATGGTCCCCAGACTTCCACCTGTGGCGTGACGCCGGTTTCATCACCGACCTTGAGAATGGCGGCGTAACGTTCCGCGACGGTGAACAGGTCCAGTTTTGGAGCATCGCCGCCGTTGGCACCGGCTGGCGGTGCGGCAATCCGTGTTCCGCCAATGGAGCTGACGAGGTCCATGTCGCGTTTCAGGTTCTCAATGCCTGACTTTCGTTTCTCTTCGTCATCGACAATCCAGTTGGCAAACCCAATGGCACTTTCGACGCGTAGTCCCAGGTCGGCGATTTTCTTCTTCAAGTCAGAGAGCGAGCCACCCGCATTCTTGTAGGCTTCGATGTCGCGGATCCACGGTTCGATGCCGTTGTATCCCGCTTTCGCCGCGATGTCGACAAACTGATCGATGGGCAGCTTCTGCCCCATAATGGTGCTGGCATTCAGGCAGTAGGAGACCCGCTCGCCAAGTGGTTTCGTGGACACGTTCGCCTCAGCAGCTTCGGTTGCTTGTCCTGTCAGACTGGCGACTGCGGCAGCAGCGCCACCAGTTGTGAGCCATTCGCGGCGATTCAATTTCATGGGGATATTTCCTCGCAAATGTTGCGTTATTGATTTCAGAATATGTTTTCAGAGATCAGTTAACCCGCAGGAGCACGCTCGTAAACGTGGGCCGTTTCGACGGTAATGAACCCTGCGTTTTGAATGGCCTTACCGGCCATGGGCTGATCATCCGGGACATGGATTTCAGCCAGGGTAATGTTCATTTCAGAACGTAGTCGCCGCAATGATTCAATAAGTAGCGTGGTACCGTACCCCTGTCCTCGATACTGCTCGGCAACCTGCATGTCGAGCAGGCCAATTCCCCGCTCATTCCAGCTGCGCATATAGTGGTCGAGACCAATGACCGTCACGGCAGCCACCGCCTGCCCTGTTTTTCTCAGCGTCAGCCGGAACCGCATCGAGTCGATATTGCCGTAGCGGCAAAACCACGCGTACGTCACAGGGACGGAATGCTCCGCAATTTGGATTTCAGTCTGTCGCCGCAGGCCAATGAGGCGAAAATTGGTGGGGTCGCGATTCGTTGTCAGGTCGCGCTGCATGACCTTGACATTGCCGCTGACCTGATAACCCAAATGCTGCAGAAACGGTGCCATGTTCCCGTCAGACTCGAGAATCCCTGAGGGCCGCGCACCACCATGAATCCCGAGATAGAAGGGATCGCGATGTCGTGACTGGCCAAACTGAATGTGCATGGCCCCTTTGTCCCGTAGGTATTGTTCGGCGCGGCGGACCAACTCTGTCCCAATTCCCTGGCGACGGCAACCGGGATGCACCACGACCACGCAAATGACACCACTTGCGTAATCGAGTCCGCTCAAGTCCTCGCGAAACCCGAAGCCCGCATGCACAAAGCCAACAACATTCCCCTGCTCTTCGGCAATGATGAGGCCCTTGGGATCGAAGTAGGGCAAAGCAAAAATGGCGACTTCAAACGCCATCAGCGACGTCGGTTGTGCGGCGGCTCTGCCCAGACCGGAATTCTGCCACAACGTGAATAAACGAGGTGGGTCACTGTTCCGAAAAGTTCGGTACTCAACCACGTGCGGTTCAGCCTTCAACACATCAAAGAGGCAACGCCAACGTCCGACAGGCCAGCCTGAAAGGCCGGTCCGCCATGCTACCGCTCACCGTGACACCCCGCAACCGATGACCGGGGGCAAATCGGAGAGAACTTCAGGAGAGTTTCTCGCAGTTGCAGCTACCGCAACGCAGACCTCGCGAAGCCACGCTTGCGAAAGTAAACTCCCGCTGCCTCACTCCTGACTTTGCGACGACGTGTGCCCGGATGACAATGCTTACGCCTTCCCAACTTGGATTTCGAATGCCCGCCGAATGGGAGCCCCAGGAAGCGGTCTGGCTGTCGTGGCCACATAAGCTGGAAACATGGCCGGGAGCATTCGAACCCATCCCGCAGGTGTTCGCCCAAATTGCCCGATACATTTCGCTGTCGGAACTTGTCCGCATCAACGTGGCAAATGAAGAAATGGCCGACGGTGTTTCCGGCGAATTGAAACGCGCAGGCGTTGATTTGGATCAAATTCGCTTCCATTTCAATCCCACGAACGATTCCTGGGTCCGTGACCACGGTCCCATTTACGTGGTGAAAGATGAGGCCGGACAACGTGAGCGGGCCCTCACCGACTGGAAATACAATTCCTGGGGCGACAAGTACCCGCCGTACGACCTCGACAATCAAGTTCCCCAGCGAATTGCCGATGAATTTGGCGAACGCCGCTTCGAGACGGGCATTGTGCTCGAAGGTGGGTCCATTGACGTGAACGGGCAGGGCGCCTTGTTGACCACAACGTCATGCCTGCTGAACAAGAACCGCAACCCCAAACTAGACCAGGAAAGCATTGAGACATATCTACTTCACTTTCTTGGAGTGGAGGAAATTCTGTGGCTGGGCGACGGAATTGTGGGTGACGACACAGACGGTCACATCGACGACATTACGCGTTTTGTGTCGGCGGACACGATTGTTACCGTGGTGGAATCAGATTCGTCAGACCCAAACTATGCACCGCTGCTAGAGAATCTGAACCTGTTGCACGAGTTGGCGGGGAGTCGGGGCTACAACATTGTGGAACTCCCCATGCCCGGTCCGGTGTACTTCGACGGAGAACGCCTGCCGGCCAGTTACGCCAATTTCCTGATTACCAACGGCCATGTCCTCGTCCCGGTGTATCGTCACCAGAACGACATCCGCGCCCTCGGAATCCTGCAGGATCTGTTTCCCGAACGAATTGTCGTCGGCATTGATTGCACACAACTGGTCTGGGGGCTGGGAGCCATTCACTGCGTCACGCAGCAGCAGCCAGCAGCTGTTTTGTCATAACTGCTACGGCGCAACCGAACCGGCCAGCGCAATGTCGCCGCGTCGAGTTAGGCCATTCGCGTCACACTTTGCAGCGATTTCGGCCAATGTGCCCTGCAGAACCGGATGCATGAAATCTGCGCCAATTTCTGCCAATGGAATGATGAGAAACGGTCGGTGCGGAATGTCTGGATCGGGAAGCAGGACCGGTGGCTCATCAAAAATGACATCGCCCAGGAGGACAAGGTCCAGGTCAATGGTACGTGCCGCGTTCACGTTATTGGGGTCGCGCACGCGGCCGAGTTGGTCTTCGACACTTCTCAGCTGAGTACGAATTTCGAGCGGAGAGAGTGTTGTCTCAACCAGCACGGCCGCATTACAGAAGTCCGGCTGGTTCGTGTCGCCAACCGGGGCTGATTGCCAGACGCTTGAACAGGCAAGTGGTCCAAATTGTTCGGAGAGCAATTCTACAGCGCGTGGCAGATTCTCCTCTGGAGCAATATTCGAGCCGAGGGCAATGAACGCTGGACGCGGTTCAGTTGCCATCGTCCCGGCTCCGCTCAATGCTCACTCCGACGGAACGAGCGAACCTCAATGCGCCGGGCTTGCGGACGTCAATCCAAACGCGTCGTACCTTCTCCCGCCTCAGACACAATCCCGCAATTTCCTCTGCCATCCGCTCGACCAGCAGGAACTCTGACTTTTCGGCGAGCTGAATGATTTCCTTGGTAAGCGTGCGATAGTTTACCGCGTCTTCAATATTGTCAGACAGGGCCGCTTTGCGCGTATTTGTTTCCAAACGAACATTGATGACCACATCCTGCCGATTGACCCGTTCTTCCGGCTTGATGCCAAGAATTGCGCGGACGAGCAAATCTTCAATGACAATGTAATCGGGCATTTCAGTTCGCCGTGCCGCTGACTTTGTGGTGGGTTCACGAGAGTCTAGCCAATTCTTCACAAAGGCAAATAGGCCTAATGGAAACCCGGCGCGTCTGGGTTGTGTCGATTCAGGGACTCAGTGAGCATCATCGCGAAAAAGCTCACGAAACGTGCCGAAATCTGTGCCGCAATCGCATTGGTGAAAACGACTTCTGGCGGACAATCCAGTTCGTTGCAAGTTGCGGCAGAGTTGTGATATGCTGAAAAATCAATAGTCCGAATAATCACTTCTATTTTTCACGGGGGTCTTCCACCATGGCACGTCCGGTCACTCTCTTCACAGGTCAATGGGCCGATTTGCCACTGGAAACACTCTGCAAGAAGGCAAAAGAATTCGGTTATGACGGATTGGAGCTAGCCTGTTGGGGCGATCACTTCGAGGTTGACAAGGCCTTGGCTGATGACACCTACTGTGCTCGCAAGCGCGACTTGCTCGAACGGCACGACCTGAAACTGTTTGCCATTTCAAACCACCTCGTCGGTCAAGCCGTTTGCGACAACATTGACATCCGTCACAAATCAATCCTGCCTGACTACGTCTGGGGCGATGGTGATCCTGCTGGCGTGAACGCACGTGCCACGGAAGAAATGAAAGCAACCGCCCGCGCCGCTCAAAAGCTGGGTGTCGGCGTGGTCAACGGGTTCACCGGATCAAGCATTTGGCACCTGTTGTACGACTTCCCCCCCGCACCACAATCTATGATTGAAGATGGATTCAAGCAGTTTGCTGACCGCTGGAATCCCATTCTCGACGTCTTCCAGGAGTGCGGTATTCGGTTCGCACTTGAAGTGCACCCCACCGAAATTGCTTACGACATCTATTCCACCAAGCGTGCCTTGGAAGCGATTAACAATCGCCCCGAGTTCGGCTTTAACTTCGATCCTTCTCACCTGATTTGGCAGGGGGTCGACCCTGTTGAGTTCATTCGTGAGTTCGCCGATCGCATCTACCATGTCCACATGAAAGATGCCTCAACGACTCTCAACGGTCGCACAGGCATTCTGGCCAGCCATCTGCGTTTCGGCGATGCTCGCCGTGGATGGGATTTCCGTAGTGTTGGTCGCGGCGGCGTGCGGTTTGAGGAAGTCATTCGCGCCCTCAACGCGGCCAGTTATCCCTACGACATGCCACTCTCAGTGGAATGGGAAGACATGGGGATGGATCGTGAAGTGGGAGCGGCCGAAGCGGCCCAGTACGTCAAGAATCTTGACTTCCAGCCATCACAAAGGGCGTTTGACGCAGCATTTGCGGAATAATCACCCTCAAGCTCTAACTTCTGAGAAGTACCGGGCTCGGTACTTGAATGTCGGTGACACTCTCCCGTAGACTTCGGGTTTCGCGTTATTGCGCGCACGGACTCCCTGCATCATCGGGGAGATGAGAGCGCAATTGGTACATGCGTTGGAAGTTAGGCTGGCCCAGTTGGCTTTACTGGCTGGTGCTCTGTGTTGTGAGAGTTGAGCTGTTGCGAGCGATCATTAGCGACATTCACGGGAATCTCGAAGCTCTGCAGGCCGTGTTGGCGGACATTCGCAGCCAGGGCATCAACGAGATTTATTGCCTGGGCGACATTATTGGCTACGGCCCGAATCCTCGTGAGTGCATAGACATTGTCAGCGAACACGCGCAGGTGACAATTCTCGGCAACCACGATCAAGCCGCCCTGTTTGACCCGGAAGGCTTCAATGCCGGCGCCGAGCGGGCCATTTTCTGGACCCGGAACAACCTGGAGAGTGCTGGCGGCACCGAAGCAGAACGCCGGTGGGAGTTTTTGGGCGAACTGCCTCGCATGAAACGGGAAGAGCCGTTCCTGTTTGTGCATGGATCGGCCCGCAATCCGCTCAACGAATATGTCTTCCCCGAAGACGTCTACAACCAACGGAAAATGGAACGCATTTTCGGTTTGGTGGACAAGTACTGTTTCCAGGGGCACACGCACATTCCGGGCATGTTCACCGAGGACTACAACTTCTTTTCGCCCGACGAATTGAACTATCAGGTGGAACTCGGCGAAGCCAAAACACTCATCAACGTCGGCTCAGTGGGACAACCGCGCGATGGTGACAATCGTTCCTGTTATGTCGTGCTGAACGACAAAACCGTTTCCTGGCGGCGGGTGGCTTATGACTTCGAAGCCACTATTGCGAAAATCTATGCCTATCAGGACCTGGATAATTTCCTCGGCGATCGACTGCGGGATGGACGATAGCCTCGACTAGTGGCGTCAGACGAATTGACATCTGCCGCCAAGTTTTCGTCGTGAGGTATCTACTCGCCAAGATTTGTCATTCGCTGACGAACAGCACACGAATATCCCTGAATCCGATCTTTTCATTTTTATTGCGAACTGACGCAAACCACCACGATGGATAACCGTAAGTACATCTACTGGTTGGTGCTCTCTGTGGGGTTCTACCTCCTGTGGCTCAACATTGCTCCGCGGTTCTTTCCCGGTATGTTTAAGCCCAAAGTTGAAGTCGTCGACGCCGAAGGCGCAGAAGAGGCAGAACCTGGCGCTGAGGAAAACCTGGACAGTGCCGTAGACGCGTCGGCGACTGACGAAAGTCCGGCTGCCAATCCCAACGCCGAAAACGCTGGTGACGACAGTGCAGAAGCCGCGGCAGTTGATGCCGCCCCGGAACTGCCTGAACTAAAAAAACATGACCATAAAACCGTCGTGCTCGGTGAAGGGGGATACGACAAAGGCTTCCTGATTACCGTAACGCTGACGTCGACCGGCGCTGCCGTAGAATCAGTCGATTTGAATGATCCTCGCTACACAACACTCGACCGGCAACAGAAGTACCGCGTCATTGGGAATAAGGTCGACTGGGAAGGTTTGCCTGGCGCGCTGTTGCGGGAGCCAAAGACGTTTGAAACACCTGTCGATTTGATCGACGCACAACTCAAGCCCTATGGCGTTTCACTGCGCACGGTTGACTGGCAATACAAGCAGCCCGAACAGCAAGCAGGCGATGGCGACACACACCACGACGTGGCCATCTTCTCTTACCTGTCGCCAGACGAACAACTCGAAGTCGTCAAAACGTACCGTATTCATCATGTCGCCAATCCCGCAGAATCGAACCCGAGCGAGTACTTGATTGACGTCAAACTCTCGCTCATTAACCACAGTGCCAAAGCCCAGGAAGCGATTTATGTCGTCCAGGGACCAACGGGAACCCACGTCGAAAACGAGACCTATGCGAGAACGCAGCGAGAATTGAAAATCGGCACGGCAACGACCTCTGGCGGCGTGACCCCCGTCAACCTGCGCTCCACGGAAGTGCGGACTCAAGTCCAGAAAGCCGAGGACGGAGGGGACGAAGTCGAAACATGGGTTGAGCCGGTGCGATATGCCGGCGTGGACGTGCAGTATTTCGGAGCGTTGATTTTCCCGCAGGATCAATTGCTCGACACCGACAAAGACGGCAAGCCCGACCAGACAATTGATTTTGTCGAACCGCTACTGCTGTATTCCGAAAAAGAAAACAAACGCAACTGCGACGTCTCACTGTTGATGCACTCGCGCCCCGTCAAGCTCGCTGCAGGGGCAACTCAGGATTATTCCTTTCAAATGTTCGTCGGCCCCAAACGCCCAGACTTGCTGGCGCCACTGGGAGCACGAGACGTCATTCACTTCGGTACCATCCCATTCATTGGCTGGCTGCCACCGTTCTCATTGAATCCTTACGTGGCCCACTTTGTCATGTGGTTGCTGGCGTTCCTGCACGACACGTTGGCCCTGCCATATGCATTGAGCATCATCGCGGTCACCATCATCGTGCGTGGCGCGATGTTCCCGCTGTCGGTCCGACAGGCGGCCCAGGCCGAGAAAATGAAAATCCTCGCTCCTGAAATGAAGAAGATTCAGGAGAAGTACAAAGACAAGCCAGAGGAATACGCCCGGGCCATTAGTGCCTTCAACAAGAAAAATGGCACAAACCCGCTGTACGGCTGTTTGCCCATGTTGCTGCAAATGCCAATTTTCTTCGGGCTGTACGGAGCACTCGGCCAGGCTGTCGATTTGCGACTCGCTCAGTTTTTGTGGGTCGACAATCTCGCCGGGCAAGACGCGCTGTTCCACTTGCCATTTACTGTGCCCTGGTTTGGCTGGACGGAGTTTAATCTGCTTCCAATTCTGGCCGTGGCCCTGTTCATTCTCCAGGCCAAAATCATGACTCCCCCACCGACGTCGGAGGATCAGGAGTTCCAACAGAAAATGCAAATGGCCATGATGCTTGCCATTGGTTTTGCCTTCTACAGCATGCCGGCAGGATTGTGCCTGTATATCATTTGCTCCAGTGGTTGGGGATTCGCAGAGCGGTTTATCATCAAACGCTTCTGGCCACATATCTACGACCCCAAACTCGCGCCAGATGACGCTGGCGGTGCCCCCGGCGCAGCGGCGGCGGCTGTTGTTGCAGGTCCAGAACAACCGCGCGAGCCGACCTGGTTCGAAAAGCTTCTCGCTGCCGCAGATGAAGCCCGTGCCAACACCGGAGCACAACAATCAGGCCGCGGAGAGTCCAACCGCAAGAAGAAACCGAAACGGTTTTAGCCCTTTCCCGTGTGATCATCAGGGATGTACGTTTCGCAGGCTGGATTGAGCGAAGCAAGCACGACATCCTTGGGCAGTTCTTCGTTGTAGGGGACTTGACCAAACCGAGCGTTTAACGGCCTGTCTGCAATGCTGGGAGACGCCTACCGGCCATCCCAGCCAACGTCTCTTTTCTTCAAATCAAAGACGAACTGAACTCAGGCCGATGGGAAACACCAGTCCGGCTCCGCCTTTGGGGTTGGTCCAGTTGGGGGAGGCGCCGAAGGGGATGAGTGAGGTGAAGGCGTTGGTCGTTGCGAATGCTATGTTTGTGCTACCAGCAGTCAAATTCCAGGTGGCATAGTCTGATCGGCCATCGCCATTGAAATCACCGACTATGGCTTGTGAGCTCCAGTCGTCGGCGGGACTGAGTTGTCCCCACACTTCGCCATCCAAACGCACGACCCGGGGCGGAGCGGTCAGGCTCGTCAGGGCGACGAACAACTTGTTCGCGTCATCACCGGCAGTGCTCTCGGCGCGGGCAACGACATCATCAAGACCGTCACCATTAAAATCGCCAACCATCAGCGGACGTCCCACCCAGGCGGGCGGCAACAACGTTCCCGCTGAGAGCCACAGATAGTTCGCCGAGGGAATGGCGGCAATGGGACCGCTGGTCGACGTCGCAATCCAGAGTTGCCCACCCTGATGCTCCAGGAGCAAGTCATCGCGGTTGTCGCCGTTGAAGTCGCCAACCGTGAAGTTGTGCCAGCCGCCTGCTTCGAGTGACTGACCGAGTCGACCGGCGTAACTGCCCGAGAATCGACGGCCAACCGGCAATTGCCGGGAAATGCCATAGAAGAAAATGGTCTTCGAATTGTCGACCGAATTCCGCACCCCAATGATGTCGTCGGCACCGTCGCCGTTGAAGTCACCGGCTCGGAACGCCGCCCAGCCAACGGGGGTGTAGCGTCCGTAAAACTTGGTAACGAACTGTGTCCCGTCCCAGCCGCGTGAGAACCACTCACCCCGCGGCCCCTGAGCCAACACATCGGTAGTCCCATTGCCATCAAAGTCACCAACCATCACGTGCTGGAAAGACAACGCAGGATCAAAACTTCCCATCGACACCGTCAGCAATCCACCGTGACCGTTGTTCAGCGCCGCGAACATGCCGCTACGAGAGTTGAAACCAATGCCGTCCAGTAGTCCGTCGCCGTTGACGTCACCGGTGAACGTTTGCCACTCAACCGCGGACGTCCACTGCGGACCAGCAAGCCACTGCAACTCACCCCCGGCATTGCGACCACTCCACCAGCGATTGGTGGCGGGATCGAATACCACCGCGTCCTGTTCGCCGTCTGAGAGAACGTCTGTCAAATTGATGGTGAGATCCGCGGTCTGCTCCGGACCACCGCCGAGGGCAGGATCATCAAGTTCAACCGTCACATTGAGAATGCGGTTCGACTCGAAATCGAGCACAGCCCCATCTCGCAGATACAGTGCATTCCCCACCACTTCAAACAGCAACGCATCATCGCCGCTCACTGAGAACAGGTTCGTACCCAGCGCGTCATCGATAATCGCCAAATCAGCGACCTTCGTCATGGCGACACCAGCATCATTTTCTGGCAGCGAGAACAACACCTGGGTCAACGTGAATGAGGGAGCCTCGTTGCCATCCAGCACGTCGAGGGTGAGGTCAACGAAATCTTCAATCCCAGACCCAATTCCCGCGTCATCCAGCTCAATAGTCACATGCAACTGCGGCTGCGTTTCAAAGTCCAACGACACGCCCGACTTCAGGAACAGCTCACCGTTAATGAGTTCAAACAAAGCAGCATCAGTTCCGCTGAGTGACAACACATTCACCCCGAGTGCATCGTCAACGATGCCGACGTCAGCCATTTTGATTGCCACCGATGTGTCGTCCAATTCATTCAAACTGGTCACCGTTTGCGAAACATCAAGCGCCGGCGGTTCGTTTCGCAAAAACTGCAACACGACATCGGTTGTGTCACCGTCACCATTGAGGTCGACCCCATCTTCAACGGTCGAAAACAAAAAGTTCTCGCCGTTCGAAGACCATCTTGCGTCCCAGTTGACGAAATTCACGTTCGTGTTGTGTACTTCTCCAGTCACAGCATCGAAGACTCCAAGAATAAGGTCCCGTGTGTCACCATCTCCATTGAGATCGCTACCATCGATCTCTGAGTACACAAAGGCGATAATTGTCCCGGCTGCATTCGAAATTGAACTGGAAGTAACCTGTCCCAGACTGATCGAACTGTCGGTCCATGAGTCGTAGAGTGTGCCTTCATATCTCGTGACTCGAAGGTCAGCACAGTCGTGGTACGCAATAAACACAAATCGCCCCTGTGGCATCCAATGGATTACTGAGCACCACATCGCGACTTGCAAGTTAACCAGATTATGGGTGTTCAGATCATACACGTGTGCGACGATGTCATCGGCTTGGCCATCACCATCAAGGTCACCTGCCACTTGCTCGTCAATACCGAACAGGAGAGAGTCGCCATTTGGGCTCCAACGTGGTCGGAAGACTGGTACGTCGTAGTCGATGAGTTGGTCTGCAAATATGTCGTAAACCTGTAGCCGACCATTCACATTCAGCGCAATGCGTTGGTAGTTTTGATCAATGGACTGCCACCATGGTTCTTCAACGGTGACACCCAACCCTTCAAATCTCCCGGTTTCCCTCCTCCACACATGTGGCGATCTTTTGTCCTCAATGAGTCCATCCCCATCGAGGTCCTGCCCTTGAAATGACTCATTCACCGAAAAGAACAGCAAGTCTTCACTGGGATTCAAATCAAATTCATACAAAGCATCGTACGCTAAACGTGAATTGTGCAGCTGGCCGGTCACAGTGTCATAAACATAGAGGACTTCATCCGCCGTGTCGCCATCTCCGTTCAAGTCTTGAGATTGCCCATCCTCGTTTACAGTCAAAATGAGCATCGTCCCATCTCTGCTCCAGCTCCCGAACGCCCAGTCAAGTTGCAAGTTTTCGATGGCCCCAGAATCGGAGTCATAAATTGCAAAGACCTTGTCGTTCGTGTCGCCATCATTGTTCAAATCCTGCTGCTGCCCCACCTCGTCCAGACTGATAAGAGCTTTGCTTTGTGTGCTACTCCAAATTGGCGATCGGTCCGTAGCGAACATCGTGTTCTGTGTTGTACCGCTGGCCGCATTCACAAAGTGGAGTACGTTGTCGTCAAAGTCTCCATCAAGGTTCAAGTCGACGCCAGTCACCGATTCACTCGCTGGGACGCCAGCAATCGGGAGCTTCGCATGCCAGGTTATTTCGGCTGTATTGAGTACACCAAGCCCTGTCTGATAAGCCGCTGTGTTAGTGGCATCGAAAGTCGTCAAAAAACTATCGCCGCCGGAATCAATTTCAAACGCGGCCACGAAATCCCCGGAATTGCTCCAAAAGGCTCTCTGTTGATAGGTGTCACTTACCGTTACATGCGACGACATTGTCACGGTGTCGTAGACTACGGCAGGAAGTTGGCCACGATCCAACCACAAGTATCGTCCGTTGGGACTCCAGCGTTCTGCGTTGACAACAAAATCTTGACCTTCAACGCGAGTCGCCGTTTTCGAGACAAATGAGTAGACGTACGGCACGCTGCCTCTTTGGTAGCCGTCCCCATCCAAATCCTCGCTTTGGTCCTGCTCAGAAACGTAAAAAACGACGCTTGTTCTGTCATTGTTCCATCGCGTTACGGCCCTTTTTTGGATCGCCAGATTCACGGGATCAATCGTCCCCTCGTTGAGGTTCGCGAAGCCGATGAAAGTGTCTAACTTGTCATTGTCTCCATTCAAATCACCTTGATCAGTCTCATAGATCCAGACATACGTGTGATCAACAGGACCATACTTGACTGGGAACCCGGTGGCATCGGGTAGGATCCCAGCAAGTCCAGTGTTCTCGATTTGAATAGACAACAACGTCCGATCCTCCAACCCCTCCACCCACCAACCGCGTCGGCGGTATCGTCTTTGGGGATTGGCGGCGACGAGCGACGAGAATGCGTTGGCCAGCCAGGTTCGGAGATGCTTGAAGAACATGGATGAACGCCCTGTGGCCTGCGTGTCGCGATTTGGCAATGATGCCGGAGTTGAGTGTACCGCGAGTGAAAGTGCAGGGTAAAGCGATTACCTCGCAATCAGGCCACAATCCCTTGGAGCACCCAGCCGCAGAGGTAGGCGAAGCCTGACGCAATAGCTCCCACGATTAAGGTTTCCGCCCCAGCGACGGCCCAGTGTTGCTCGACGAACTTCGACTTTGCAGCACCCACGGCGAAGAAGGCAATGCCGGTCATGAGAGTGCTGATGAGATATGTTCCGGAAAACGGAATCAGCAGGTTGGCAACAAATGGGAGCAGCGGGATGGCACCAATCAGAATAAACGCAATGAACGTTGCCGCTGCCGACTTGAACGGGTTGGGAGAGATCGAGGACAGGCCAAACTCTTCGCGGAGCATAGTGTTCACCCAGCGGTTCTTGTCCGAGGTAATGACCGTGACAATTTGCTCAAGCAGCGCCCCTTCAAACCCATACGCTGCGTAGATTTGTCGGATTTCCTCCCGTTCTCCGTCAGGACTGTGCGCAATGTGGCGGTGCTCCATGAGCCGCGTTTTCTCACGCTGCTCGGCCTCGGCTTTCGTACCGAGATAGTTGCCCGCGGCCATACTGAATCCATCACCAATCAAATTGGCCACGCCCAGCACAATGACAATGTTAGGCGCCAGTCCCGCACCCGCAACTCCGGACACAACGGCAAATGTTGTGACTGCCCCATCGACCGCACCATAAATGAAGTCGCGCAGATAGGAATGTTCAGGATCGTTCTGCAGCCGCGCTCGAATGGCATCGGGCGAGTGCGAGTGTTCCAGTTCTGGCGGGAGAGACTCTGTTGTCACGCGAAATGGTCCAACACGGTGAATGAATCAAAGGACGAACAAAAGCAGTTTAGCAAAGTGAATGGAATTGTGGTTCCCAGTGAGCAGTTCCAGCCGATACGATTCACTCACATGCCGAGTTGATTCAGAGGCGGATACTTTGAACTGACGACAGATCGCAACATGGGGAATGACTCGATTGTCTGAGACGGACATCACAACTGAAGATCAACTCCTCCTCGGCGACAATGCCAAGCCAGCGGCGCTGACGAAGAGTCCATCCTACGTGCGATTGGTGCTATACGCCCACGTGGTCGTCATTCTGTATGTGACAGTTTTTACCCAGGCCGACTCCGGGCAAATTCACTTGTCCGAATTTGTGTGGCGGACGTTCTTCAACCGCATGATGACAACTCCCATGGTCTTTTCCTGGCAGTTCTTTCCAGCGTTCGCTGCATTTGTTGTGTATCGCTACGACTGTTCCCCAGCGTACCGCTGCAGCGTCATTGCGTTTGATGCTTTTCTTTCATCCGTTCAGTTTTGGATTATGCTTCCGTTGATTCAGTAGAGGCGACCCGTTCCCGGCATGCGGGAACGGGTGACTTACATTGCACTACACGCTCACCTCAACGCCACCAACCAGCACTCTTCCCTTAACGCCACCCGATCCGTACGTCAGTGTCGCCCGGCTTCCTGCGCTAATTGTGCGACCTTGCGGTACGATGAGTTGGCAAGTACCTGAGAACCATTCAAACGTGTCGGTGACCTGAATGTTCGCCGAGATGACGTTGTTACTCAGACTGCGAACCGTGAGCGTCTCCAACGGAGTTGTCATGCCGACGTTCCCAATCAGATAAACGCGTGCCAGGTTTGCGTCCATCGACAGAGACTGTCCGCCCTCTGTTCCTGCATTGACGTCGCCAATCAATTGGATGAGATCTCTTGTTTCGCCTCCTGATGTCATGGCGACGTCGTGGTGCAATGTTGTATTCCCCACAACCTGTATCAGGGAACGCGAAATCAAATCGCCGTAGAGTTCGACATTACTCCCTCGGAGAATAATCGCTGCGGCATCGACCGTAGGAACCGACACATTCGCGGCAAGGTTTGCGCGATTTGAGTCGACATAAAAGTAACCTGCGTTCGTGACGGGGCCAGAGAACAGAATTCCTTCGGCTGCCCCATTAAAACTGCGGGTGATGACATTGTGCTCATTCGCGGCGACAGTTCCGTCAACATGGAGAAGATGTCCACCAGGCACCTTAAACAGTGCATTTCCCGTCAGTTGCACATCACCAGAGATGTCGATGTCGCCATGTTCGGAAAACACGCCCCCATTCAGCCAAATGACGTTGGCCTGAAGTCGCACATCTCCTTGCGCCACGACTGCAGATGCAGCCGGAAACGCCAGCGATGACCCAACCATGTCGATTGAACTGAACGATGAGCCAACGCCTCCAGTGAACGTCACATCAACATCCGGTGCATTGACGACGAGACGGCTCGGTCCCCAGCCATTGCCGATGTCACCGATGACAGCCAACGAGGTCGCACTGCTTCCAGGACGGAATTCAACTTGCGAAGCATTGATTACGCGACCAGCCCCCATGAAGGTCACGAATGAATTCGTGTTGAACACAAGCTCGTGATCGGTCTGGAGAATGTTGTCAAAAATGACCATTGACTCGGCAACGAATTGGACGTCAGCCCCCAAATGGAGTGAGCCGGTATCGGGATTGTTGTCACGGTCATCAGCAATGACGAGTCGCTGGGTCAATTCGGAACCGACCGTAATCGATTGAAATCCAGGCCGAATAAAATTGAGATCGGCCGGCTTGAAGGTCTGGTTGCCGACGGTGCGACGCGCGACGGTTAGGTGACCTGCGCCAGTGATTTCCTGAAAGAGATTCCATTTGTTTACATGGAGGTTGCCATCTCCCCCCAGGATGTTGATCCGCCCACCGCTCAAAATGTCAGTAGAAACGTCGAGGCTTTCAACATTGAGTTCAACCTTGATGTCAACCAGCCGTGCACTGACTTCGAGGTGATGCGAAGAGGTGGTGTGAACTTCAAAGCTCGCCGAGGCCGTGCCCACATGAATCTGGCGGTCCCCCAACAAATTGGCACCAAGCGTGCCCCCAAAACCCAGCGGCCTGTTGTCTGTGTACACGTCGCCGCCCAACTGAACATATTCGCTTCGCAAGAGAATACTGTCCGACAGAATGGGATTCGCAGCGCTACCGAGGTCGGAATTGACAATAATGGTGTCGATTCCCTGATTGCGTCCATCAATGACGTGCAACCCTTCGTTGCCTGTCCGCATGCTATCGATGGTCACCACGTCATCACCCAGTCCGGGATTAATTTGAATTCGGGTGAAGTCTGCCAGCAACTCAGCTTGCACTGCATTGAACTCGACAACGTTTGCCTCGGGTGCGATGTCGAGTCCAGCCAAAAGTTGCGTTGCATTGAGAGGTGTACCGCTGCGATCTTCCACCCGGTAGTTACCAGTTCCTTCGTTGTAGGAAACCAAAAAATCGTTCGCCTCATTGCCACCGGTAACTACAAGTCGAGCCCCCGGTGCGGCAAGTAGGCCGACGCTCGACAACAGCGTTCGGCCTTCCAAGGCTTCCAAGCAGTATGCATTTGCTTGCGAGCGACGAGTTGGTTGACGGATAAGGTTTTTCAAAAACTGAAACAACATGAATCGAAACTTTCACTCTCTAAGCAGGCCGCAATCACAGGTGAGCCAGAAGTATTCCCACCAGAAGCCCTCGGGTCAGACCGAATTACTCGACAAGGACATGAACCTTTCAATCAGATGCGAGTGAAATTGCGTTGGCATGCGTGGGGAACATTCTCTAACAACACGCATGCTGCCTTTCGTAAACATCGCGTCGGAAATGACAACGAGGGCATGGCAAAACACAGCAGACACGCTCCACAGTGAGCCGCATCAAAACGAAGCGGTGATCCATTTGCGTACCGGACGTCCTCGATCTGACTGGCATCAGCAGAACCAAATTGTCTCCGGCAACATTTTCAAAATTCACGCAAGACAAATCGGGCGGTCTTGACAGGTTCTACGCCATCGACGATGGTCCGCCTTCCTCGCAAGAGGACGCCTTCCGCAACAAGTTCGCCAGAGGACCAACCCATAGCGTGGGCCGCGGTCATTTATGGGTGCATGTTTTAACATGACCCGACCGCCGCTCGTCTCGCAGCAGTTCCTGACTGCGCAACCGGCGGAAGGTTATTTCAATTACCACGAGGCCATGCATCCACTTGGACTGCATGGCCTCTTTTCTTTGCTCGGCTGTGGTGCAACGAGAGTGGGGCGTCTATAAACTTCGGTAGACGCAAATCCTCGAAGCAATTTCCATTCAGGTTGAATTTCCATGACGCTCGCCGTTGATCCCATTGTTTTCTCTTCGCGATTCCTGCACGTACTGTTCGCCGTACTGCTGCTGGGTGGCGCCATGTTCAAGCGGTTCGCCCTGCTTCCCGCAGTGAAGGACCTGCCTGAGGAAACTCGCGAAAGCCTGAAAGAACGGGTGTCCGCAATCTGGCGGAAACTCGTCATGATGGGCAGCGGAATTCTCTTTCTCACCGGGCTCTACAACTACCTCTGCGTCACGAATCCCCTGCATGATGGTGACAAGCTCTACGGCATGCTGATGGGAATCAAAATCCTGCTTGCGCTCGTAATTTTCGTCATGGCTGCCGGACTGGTGGGACGGTCGAAGGGGCTCGAATTTCTCCGGAAAGATGCCGCGAAATGGCTGCTGGTTCTCATTCTGCTGGGGACAGCCGTCACCGGTATTGCCAGCTTCCTCAAAATCCGAGGCGTACCAGACGCTCCCGCAGCGGTTGAGGCTGCTCCGGCGGAGTAACCTGAGGACAGACTGAATTGACGTTAATTCTTGTGGCAAAGTGATTTCCGACTGACGGGAATCATCCTGCCCACATTCTCACATCGAGCGGGCAACTTGCCTCTGAATCTGGGAAGCGTTACCCTGCCGAAATGGGACCCGTGTTCCGGTTTGCAGGCTGTTTCGAGCGTTCTGCAGCGTATGGATTGAGTGTGTAAGAAGCGTTTATGTCTGCCGAATTGGATTACTCACAACGAATTGTCATTACTGGCGTTGGGTTGACCGCACCCAACGGCAACTCGCTGGATGAGTATCGGGCCAATTTGCTCGCTGGTAAAAGCGGTGTTTCCCCATTCGAAACGCGTTACGTCAAGCAGCCGGTACTGGCTGGCGTGTGCGACTTCGACGAATTCAAATACCAGCGTCGCAAGGAACGGCGACGCGGTACACGGGCGGGGTCGGTTTCGATTTACTGCGCCAACGAAGCCGTTCAGGACGCAGGCTTCGATTGGGAAAAAGTTCGGAAAGATCGGGTTGGCGTGTATCTCGGCATTACCGAGCATGGCAACGTCGAAACGGAAAACGAAATCTACGAGATTTCGCAGTTCGACTACGACACAAAGGTCTGGTCGCATCACCACAATCCCCGAACCGTGGCAAACAACCCCGCCGGCGAAGTGACGCTCAACATGGGTGTCACAGGACCGCATTTGACGGTGGGAGCCGCCTGTGCCGCAGGGAATGCCGGATTCATTTACGGATTGCAAATGCTCCGTCTCGGAGAAGTCGATCTCGCACTCGCCGGGGGCGTTTCTGAGAGCGTACATACGTTTGGAATTTTCGCCAGCTTCGCGAGTCAGGGAGCATTAGCCTGGCACGAAGATCCTGCGAAGGCGAGCCGCCCGTTCGATGTGAACCGCAACGGTATTGTCGTTTCGGAAGGGGGAGCCATTTGCTGCCTCGAACGCCTCTCCGATGCACAGGCCCGCGGCGCGAAAATCTATGCTGAAATTGTCGGCCATGCCATGAACTCCGATGCCTCGGACTTCGTGCTGCCGGTCGCTTCACGTCAGGCAGAATGCGTGCGGCTCGCGTTGGGCCGTGCAGGCCTTTCGCCGGATGACATCGACATTGTCAGTAGTCACGCGACCGCGACAGAGCAGGGTGACATCGAAGAGTCACGTGCTCTGCAGGAAGTGTTCGGCGACCGCATGTCACTGGCCATCAACAACACCAAGAGCTTCATCGGACACGCCATGGGAGCTGCCGGTGCCCTCGAACTGATGGGGAACGTCCCCAGCTTCGGCGACCTGACCGCCCACGCTACCATCAACCTCGACGAACAGGACGAACGCTGCCCGCTGCAGCAAATCGTGGCGAATAAACCACGCCGCATGGAACGCGTCGAGTACATTCTCAACAACTCCTTCGGCATGCTCGGCATCAATTCGGTCGTTATCCTGAAGCGAGTCCCCAAAGAACTTGGCGGTATTTACGGGTAGTAACGCTGGCGGTGTCACCATGTGTGGCTGGGGCGATCAAAACACATTGCGATTCACTCAGCCATCGTTCTTGAAACGATCTTCGCGTAAGTGAACCGCGTTCCAAGCCCCAGTGAGTTCACACTCGATATCGATTTACCTGGGGCTCGGCCAGCCACTCATTCTGCAAACATCAACTCTCGAAATTCTTCGTAACTTTCGCCAGAGTGCTCGAACGCCCCAGCCACCCGTCGTTTTGCCTGTCTACCGGTTGCTTTGTTAATCGACGGGGCCAACCCAATCCGCTTCGGAGCCATTACGCCACTTGCGCCAACTTCTCTTGCGCGGTGCTACATCGCGCAGCCAACCATCTACACACACATATTCCAATGAAAGATCACCGTGAATCTCGTCAGCGAACCTGACAGAAGCAGATCTGCAATGAAGGGTCGACAAGAGGCTCTCAAATCGCGGCTCCCATTCGTCTAATTCCTCAACCAATGACTTGAAGACACGGCCAAACGGAATTGAGCACGAAAGGTATCCGCGTTGAATCGGTCCGAACATATTCGGAAAAGGATACTTCTCGTCAAACTGAAATCTCGTGAGCGTCTCGAAGTCCTCATCCGAGAATTGAGGATCCGTGACGATCACACCAGAAACCGTCGTCTCGCTTCCCATTCAATGCTCCCAGCAAGCACAGGACTAGAAGGCTTACAAATCCAGCAATTCATCCATCAGTTGGGCCGTGTCTTCCAGTGACTTGTCGCCGCCTTCGCGGGTGGCCCAGCCGGTGTAGCCGATTTCGGCGAGGGCTTCGCGGACGGCGGGCCAGTCGACGTCGCCTTCGCCGAGGCGGCAGAAGCCGTTCTGGGCGCCCCAGTCTTTGACGTCGAGCTTCACAATCCGTTGGCCGAGAACGCGAATCCAGTCTTCCGGCTTGCCGAACTTCCGCACGTTGCCAATGTCGAAATAAGCACCGACCCACGTGCTGCCAATGGCGTCGATGTAGTCGCGATATTGATCGGGCGATTCACAGAATCCGTTCCAGACATTTTCGATGAGCACCCGGATGCCGTACTTCGACGCGTACGGCAGGACCTGTCGGATTTGTTCGATGGATCGGTGCCAGACGTGGTCGTGGTTTTCGTCATCGCCAGTGACGCGACCGGGGACGAGCAGCACGGCCGATCCCCCAATTTCGTGACATCCCTTGATGGCTGCAATGAGGGCTTCGCGTCCGATGTCACGGACCTTGGGATCGGGTGAGGAGAGACGTTCCTGCCAGTGGACACCATCGACCACGCCGTGGACCGGGAAGTCGACTTCGCGAATGGCTTCCTTCAGGGCCTGCAGGTCTTTGATGTTGGGAATGCCCCCTTCGAGTCCATCGAAGCCGAGGGACTTGTACTTCTGCAGCGTCGCAACCATTTCTCCTTTTGTGCCACCAATGCCGCCCCCTTTGTTCGATTTGAAAATGACTCCCTTGTTCTTCCGTTCCCGCTCGGCAGCAAATGTCGGTGTGACGGTGGCCAGAAGTGATGCGGCAGCAGCCGTCTTGATAAACGTGCGGCGGGTGGTGTTCATATCGCGTGCGAGTCCTAGTTCGAAACGGGAGTGATTGTCGGTAGCGGCAAACAGCATCTGACCTGACACATCAGTGCCAACAGATGCATCTGCACAGTGTAGAGAAGTTCCCGCGGTCGTACACGTCAACCGGAGATGTGCTCGTTTCCGTCGTAGCCATTGATGACTTGTGGGTGGCTGGGGCGCTCGGAAAACGACGAACCTCACGGTCCTAACTGCCTCAAATTCATCACTGAATGGCAGAGCGAGTTGCCAGGCCCCAGTAAGTTGGAGCACACCGCTCAACGATCTGGGGCTTTGAAAGATCAAGGTGACGCAGACGACCACTCGCGAAATAACTTGCAGCTTGTGCCTGGTTCCTCGACCGCCCCAGCCACCCAATAATCACGCCCATTTGCCAAAAGCCTACTGCCCCATGTGGCAGCTGACGCAGCGCAGGACGACTTTGTTGGAGTTGACGTTGTCGGCTGCGTCATGAGGTGCCTGCCACAGACAGACGGCTTGGCTGCCTGCGGGCGTCATGGCGGCGCCGGGACGCGGCACGACGGCCATCAGGAGTAGTGCGGCGGTCAGGCCCGCGCTGAAGGCAATGATGTACCGCCAGAACGTGTCTTTCTCTGGGGCTTTGGCCGGTGTGGGACGTGTCGCCACGGCAGTTCTGTTGACGCTGGCACCACGCACGACGGACAGCGCAGGGGCTATGGCCTCCTGCAAATCGCGACAGCGGGGGCATTGATGCAAATGCTCACCAAGCTGCGGACTGGCGTTCTCGACAGGAGAAGTCAGCAGATCGAACACTTCATCACAATTCATGGCAGTTCCCCTCAGGGTCAATCCACGGCACGAGGCGGCAAGCAAGTCGCACGGCAGCCCCACCACCGTTTCCAACCCCATTTTGCGGTAAACCGGGACCAAGGTCAATTGGATTGGGGTGATGAATTGGATCAGCATCAGAGTGGCGGTGGATACCACTGAACTGGATTGAGCGCGACAACTTCTTGCCAACCCCGAACTTGTTCGCGATCATTGTCCGCTCGGACTGATGTATCGCCCGAGAACCCCTTTTCAGCGACTAATAGCCAAGTTGAGGTGGTCGCATGTCTGACCAGCCCGATTTATCCGAGATTAAGCGCCGCAAATCGCGCAATGTCCAAGAACAGGTTGCCGTTCTGAGGGACTCAATCCTACGTGAGGCCACATGGTGGAGAAACAATCCGATAGCGCCTGCAATCCGAGAATCAATTGAACGGAACGGCAAGGATGTTTCCACTGGGATACTTGTGAATGTCTGTGACCGCGAATTTGGACTCGAAGATTGCGCGGACGGAATCTTTGTGGCAGCATCAGGTCAATTCTTTGAGTTCAGCGTTGAGCTGACTCCTGATGGAGACAAGCTGATTGCGGTCCATCAATTCGACGATGTGACGGACAGTCTTGAGATTTGCGGGCACAAACCGGGAGTTGGTGCAACATGGGCCTTTCTGGTGATTGAAGTTCTCAAGGAACTCAACGAAAAATCGGATACCGAAGATGGTGCATCGTCACGGTAACTTGGTTGGCTGACTTTCGGTCGAGTAATTCCCCGCTTGACTAATGTTCAGCGGTATACTATTACGGTACCAATGACCACCACTGTTCGTTGGGACAGTGGGTCGTCGCCTGCAATCTGGCTTTACCGCAAGGAGTTCCCCATGTCCGATCAGTCCAAGCTCACTACCCGGCAGCGTGAGATTTATGAATTCATTCGGGACAAAATCGTGAACCGGGGCTACGGGCCGACTGTGCGGGAAATTGGGGGCGAGTTCGGTATTCGGTCCCCCAACGGGGTGATGTGCCACCTGAAAGCCCTCGAAAAGAAAGGGCTCATTACGCGTGAACAAAACATGTCTCGGGCCATTCAGCTGACGGACGCTCCTTCGCGAATGACGGCCAAATTGCCTTTGGCTGGTCAGATTGCGGCGGGATCACCGACACTGGCGGAAGAGCAGCGGGAAGAGGCGGACTTTTCGTCACTCTTTGATGACGAAGATTTGTTCTGCCTGAAAGTGCGGGGCGACTCCATGATTGAAGCCCAAATTGCCGACGGCGACTTTGCCATCATTCGCAAGCAGTCCACGGCGCGCGAAGGGGAAATCGTTGCCGCCCTCGTCGATGACCAGGATGCCACGCTGAAGTACTTCCACCGGGAAGCGGGATATATTCGACTGGAGCCTGCCAACTCCTTGATGCAACCCATCATCAGCACCAACGTCCAGATTCTCGGCGTGCTGGAAGGTGTGATTCGGAAGTATTAGGCGTGGATGGTTGAGACAGTTGAGGGAGGCTGCGCCGGCGTTGAGATGGTTGAGAATTGCACCAAGGTTTAGGCAACTGGCGCTGGTGCCTTGAGCAAATCGTCAATGGATGCGTCGTTGGCGTGGGCGTGTCGGAGGAAAGAGTCGTTGGAGGTGTTCTCCAAGAGCCTGCGAACGAGGTAAGCCATGCCGGGGATCATTTCGCCGAATGGCGTGTAGACGCGAACACGATGGCCGAGTTCGCTGAGCAGGGTTTGCTGCTCTTCGGCCATCCCGTGTAGCATTTGGATTTCCCAGCAGTTGCTGGGGACCTTCAGTTCCTTCGCACAGGCAATGGCGTGTGCAATGCTGCGCAAATTGTGTGACGCAATGGCCGGACGCAGCACTTCGTGGTGCTTCATCAGGAAGTGTGTCTGCCGTTCAAAGTTGGCGTCCGATTCCCATTTGTTCTGGTAAACCGGCGTCTTCCAGTTGCGGTACTCGGCGGTCATGACTTCCGAATCCCAGTACGCTCCCTTGACGAGACGAACGCAAATGGATGTGCCACGTTCCTCGGCCCAGTCGCGCAGGTCCTGGAGATCATTCTCGGCTTCCGGCAGGTAGGCCTGGACGACAATTCCGACATCACGCCAGTCGGCGAACTCGGGTTCGGAGCAAATCTCTTTGAAAATCTGCAACGTCAGGTCTTTGAACGCGTAGTGCTCCATGTCAATGTGAATGGCCGTATCATGTTCGCGGGCCGTCTCCATAATGGGCCGCAGGCGTGACTTCACTTCTTCTGCCGTGCCTTCGGGGTCGATTGGTTTGAAGTTGGCGGCGAGTGCGGAAAGTTTGAGGGAGACCTGGCAGCGCGGAAGTTGCGTCCGTTCGTCGTAGTCGAGGAGAGGATCAACCGGCCAGCGTTCCGTATGTGGAGCGACCTCGGTAATGAGATCGATGTAGGCCTGCTGATAGGCATCGGCCTCGTCGTCACTCAGCACGCATTCGCCGAGTAAATCGAGTGTGAACGTGAGGCCTTTTCGTCGGAGTCGCGTCAGGCTGGTAATGATTTCCTCAGAGCGAGTGCCTGCAATAAAGCGCTCCGCCATTTTGCGGGCGTTAATGCGCGCGTTGACTGCAAGTGCCTTGCCAAGCAACGAGTCCGGTTCTGCGACGTCGAGCCCCATGCGGACAGCCAGTGGCAGGTGGCTGCGGACTTCGTCGAAGTACTCCTGCAGGTGCCGGGCGACCGCCTCGCTGGTTTTCAGTGAGGGCAGAACATCGACAAAACGAAACATTTGAACTTTGACAGACTCGTCCTGCGTCGCCCATTCGAGAATGTTGTCGAGCCACCAGCGCCGTTCAAAGACCGAGGGCTTACGCCGGTCGAGATGATCCCACAATGATCGGCCAATTTCCTGGGTGGCATGTTCAACGCGGGCTGCCACTTCGGGGGCTGGTGGCTGCTCTGGCTGGCGAGCGGTAGCACCAGCAGGTTTTGGAGCCGCGGGCTTCTTCCTCGCTTTAGCCGAGGTGCTCTTACCAGCGGCTTTCTTCTTCGGCGCAGCCTTTTTGGGGGCAGAATCAGCTTCGGCCGATTGGGCGGCGGGCTTCTTCGTCTTCTTCCCTGAACTGGCTTTCTTGGGGGAGGCAGAGGTCGATTCAGGCCGGGTACTGTTCGATTTTGCGGCTTTCTTCTTCGCCATCCGGCCACGTCCTTGCTGGGTGTTCGTCTTTGATCAAGTTCTTGTGTCTGGCGGGATGTTAACGAGCCCCGCCCGGCATTGTGTAGCCATCAATTTGTGGGAATTTGCCAGAACAAATCGACTTTCTCCACCTGAACTGTAGTGGCAGCCGCCGCGAATCTGTAGGATTGCAGTCCATTAAAGCTGCCCTCTTAGCAGGACGGCTGAAGGTACGCCTACTCGCAGAGTTTCCTTCGAATTGGTTTCCAGCCGGCGAAGGACAAATTGTTTTGAGGATCGAAATGTCGAACGGTTTCATTTTCACCAGCGAATCAGTCAGCCAGGGGCATCCCGACAAGGTGTCCGATCAGGTTTCCGACGGTGTGCTCGATGCACTGTTGGCCCAAGATCCCACCTCACGTTGTGCCTGTGAAACGCTGTGCACCACTGACTACCTGTTGATGGCCGGTGAAATTCGCACCAATGCCTCGGTCGACTTCGAAGCCGTGGCCCGCGACGTCATTCGCGACATCGGCTATGTCAGCGAAGACATTGGATTTAACGCCGACACCTGCAAGGTCGAAAGCCGCCTGCACGAGCAGAGCGCTGACATTGCCATGGGTGTCGATGCCGCTGGAGCTGGCGACCAGGGACTGATGTTCGGTTACGCTTGCAACCAGACTCCCGAACTCATGCCACTGCCAATCGCATTGTCGCACCGAATTCTCAACGTACTGACCGATTTGCGGAAGTCCGGCGATGTCAACTGGCTGCGTCCAGACAGCAAGAGCCAGGTTTCGATTCAATACGAAAACGGCAAAGCCAAAGCGATTACGGCAATCGTGGTTTCGACTCAGCATGCTGGTTCTGTTTCGCAGGCCGACATTCGGGACTACATCTTGTCGAAGGTTGTACCGCAGACTGTGCCTGCAGAACTGCTGAACAGCGCCACGCAGTACCACATTAATCCGACTGGTAACTTCGAAATCGGTGGTCCTCACGGCGACTGCGGCCTGACGGGTCGTAAGATTATCGTCGATACCTATGGTGGCTGGGGACGTCACGGCGGTGGTGCTTTCAGTGGTAAAGACTCCACCAAGGTGGACCGCTCTGCTGCCTATATGGCTCGTTACGTGGCCAAGAACATTGTTGCCTCAGGATTGGCAGACGAGTGTGAAGTTCAACTGGCATACGCAATCGGCGTGGCCGATCCCGTGAGCATTCGCGTGGACACCAGCGGCACAGCAAAAGTTGATGAAGCGAAGCTGGAAGCGGCTGTCCGTGAAATCTTCCCACTGACACCGCAAGGAATTATTGAGCACCTGCAACTGCGTCGCCCCATTTTCCGCAAGACGGCAGCGGGCGGTCACTTTGGCCGGAACGATCCCGATTTCACATGGGAAGCGACCGACAAAGCCGAAGCCCTGAAGCAGGCTGCCAATTAGTTCATCGCCCTTGCGTCGTTACCGAAGTGTCGATGCATTTGGTGATTCGATTCTCACCGGCCCGTCGGAACGTTGTGTTTCGGCGGGCCGGATGTAATTCATTTGAAATCTTTTTCGGAATGTTGCGTCGATGGAAGCTGGAATTGTCGGTCTGCCGAATGTCGGAAAGAGCACGCTGTTCAACGCACTGACCTGTTCGCAGGCGGCGCAAAGCGCGAATTACCCGTTCTGTACCATTGAACCGAACGAGGGAATTGTCAGCGTGCCGGACGGGCGACTGCAGCGCATTGCCAAGTACGCCAAACCACAACGAATTCTCCCCGCCGCGCTCAAACTCGTGGACATCGCGGGAATTGTAAAGGGAGCAAGCGAAGGAGAAGGACTGGGAAACAAGTTCCTGAGTCACATTCGCGAGGTCGACGCCATTATTCAGGTGGTTCGCTGCTTCGAAGATGAAGACGTCATTCACGTGGCCGGTGAAGTGAATCCTTTGTCTGATATCGAAGTTATTCAAACGGAACTTCTGCTGGCTGACATGCAGGTGCTGGAGAATGCACTTCCCAAGGTTGCGCGGAGTGCCCGCACTGGCGATAAGGATGCCAAGCAGAAACAGGAACTGATTGAGGCGTGCCTCGCACACATCAACGAAGAGCGTCCCATTCGTACGATGGAATTGGATGCGGCCTCGCAGAAAATCGTCCATGGTTATGGGCTGATGACGGCCAAGCCTGTTTTGTTCGTGGCCAATGTCCATGAGAACGACTTAGAAGGTCGCGATCCACACGTCCAGGCCGTGCGAGAATTTGCTGCTGCGAACAACGCAGGCCTGGTTTGTGTGTGTGCGAAGCTGGAATCGGAAATCGCAGAGTTGGACGAGGCGGACCGAAACGAAATGCTCGAGTCTGTCGGACTGGAAGAGCCAGCGCTGGCGGTGTTAGCACGTGAAGCGTATCGCACGCTCGGACTGCAAAGTTACTTCACGTCAGGCGAGAAAGAAGTGCGAGCCTGGACCATTCCCATCGGGGCGACTGCACCGCAGGCGGCAGGCGTTATTCACACGGATTTCGAACGGGGCTTCATTCGCTGCGAGGTGTACACGCTCGACGACCTCGAAACATACGGGACCGAGCCAGCCATTCGTCAGGCCGGTAAGTTGCGGGTGGAAGGCAAAGCCTACGTCATGCAGGACGGTGATATCTGTCACTTCCTGTTCAACGTCTAAACGAAAAGCTCTTTCGCGTCGTTTGCGCCACAAACCGGTTGAAACGAAAACGCCACGACCATGATTGGGTCGTGGCGTTTCAATTTTCATTGCGTGTAAACGTTACGCGCCGCTCTCGGCACGCTGCTGTCCGCCCTTACGTTCGCGCTGAATCGCTTCGTACACCTCTTGGCGATGCACGGGAATTTCTGTTGGTGCCTGAATTCCCAGACGCACTTTGTCGCCGCGAATGTCAACGATGGTAATGACAATGTCGTCGCCGATGATGATGCTCTCATCTCGGTGCCTTGAAAGGACTAGCATCTTCCTGACTCCCTTGTAATCGCTGCTCTCCAGTAGCGAACAGCGAGGATTTTTTCGTAAATCACCCACCAATTGTTTGCCGCGTAAGCCGCCGTCCCAACAGCCTTGCACTCAAACTCCTGCCAAGAAGAATCGACAATTGGCAAATTGAAAAGAATGGAATATCTGGGGAATTTGAAGGTCGCAGGAAGCGGAGGGCAAGCTTGTGGCCTGCACCGCGCGTGCAGCTTGTACCAGTTAGCCGAACAGATGGCTGGGGACGATGACAATGCTTATCACAAGATGGGATGAACGGATAAAGGGCGTGGAAGAGTGGTGGCAAACCCCTGTTGACCGATTCCGCAGGATGGATACAATCGGGCTACATGGAAATACCGGTAAGGTCGATACAACTGGTAGGAACCGTAACTCTGGCGAACCTTCATGGATGATGATCGTGATTGACCACGACGTTCTTCCCGGGACGCCCTAACAACCCGCCAATGGATTCTGGCGCGGTGAGAAGGATGGAGCACTCATGAAAACCGTCTTCACAACCGGCGAGGCTGCCAAGATTTGCAACGTCTCTCAGCAGACGATTATTCGCTGTTTTGATTCGGGACAGCTCAAAGGATTTCGCGTACCAGGTTCTCGGTTCCGTCGAATTCCACGTGACATTCTCTATAAGTTCATGAAGGACAACGGCATTCCGACCGACGCTCTGGAAAGCGGCAAGCGGAAGGCTTTGATTGTTGACGACGACCGGGAACTGGTCGAATTGCTCGAAGACGTGCTGGCCGCAGATGGTCGCTTCGAGGTCCGTTCGGTCAACAACGGATTTGATGCCGGTATGATGGTTCGAGATTACCGCCCGGACATTCTGGTCCTCGACGTGATGTTGCCAGACATCAATGGTAAAGAAGTCTGTCAGCGCGTGCGATCGGACTCCACTTTGGACGATGTGAAAATCATTTGCATCAGCGGTATGGTCGAGCAGGACAAAATTGCCGACCTGCGAGCCGCCGGCGCCAACGATTTCCTACAGAAACCTTTCGAGGTGGATACCCTCGTTGCTAGGATTTGTCGCTTGCTTGATATCGAAGTCTCACAAAACGCCTAGCCGCGTTTTCGTGGAAACATTTTGAATCACGCAGGGGGAGGCTCAACGCCTCCCCCTTGTTGTATTGATGGACTCCTGTAACGAGGGGAAATGACGGCATGATTGTGGGGCTTGGAACCGACATCATCGAAATTGTCCGCATTGGCGCCATGATCGAAAAACATGGTGAACTGTTCCTGCAACGCGTCTACACAGAGCAGGAAATCAATTATTGCCACGCGAAAAAGGGAGCGCTGCAGCACTACGCCGGGCGCTGGGCTGCCAAAGAAGCCGTGATGAAGACCCTGGGAACCGGCTTCACCAAAGGCGTGGGCTGGAAAGACATTCAGGTGGTGAACCTGCGGAGTGGTAAACCAGCAATCGAGCTTTCGGGCGGGGCAGCGCGCGTGGCCGAATTACTGGGAATCGACGAAATCCTTATTACGATTTCCCACTGCAAGGCCTACGCCACAGCCACAGCGGTCGCAATGCAATTTCGCCCACGCACCCCGGATTCGGATCGTTCTTGATATTCCGATTGGGCGGGTGTTTAAAAAAAACGACGGGGTAAACTACTTCGCATGCTAGTGATTTGATCAATGTGCGGGCTGACCGGAACTAGGGTTGGGCGGGCAATCCTGTTTAAAAACAGGTTTCCACAAAATCCTTCCCCTGTTCCATACCAACGTCATGCTCCCCCAATTGAAGAAAATGCTGGAGCGTTCACCCATGGTGACCCTAGCGGTTAAGATTTGCTTCGCGCAAGTCGTGCTGCTGGCTTTGGGGCTGTGGATTCGCGAGCAGTTTTCCGCCACGCTATTGAGTGCGGAAGGCGGAGATGTTACTGCAATGGACCGCTGGCTCATTCAAGTCATTGCGTTCATGTGGATTTGCGGACTTCAGGCTACGGGTACCTGTTTCCTCCTCTATCGGGCATTCCAAAGCCAAGATGAAGCAGTCCAGTTCAATCGTGAGCAAGGCCAGGCCGCGGCGCGGGAACTTGTTCGAACACGCGACGCAGTCATTTTCGGCTTCGCAAAACTGTCTGAATCGCGCGATCCTGAAACGGGACGCCATCTTGAACGCATTAGTATGTATTCGGTGAAGCTGGCCTCTGCACTGCGAAACCATCCGAAGTATTGCCGTCAAATAACGCCAGCATTCATCCGTACGATTGGCGTCAGTTCAGTTCTGCACGACATCGGGAAAGTCGGTATTTCCGATTCTGTACTTTTGAAGCCAGGCAAGCTGACGGAAGCCGAGCGGGCACACATCAAAATTCACACTACGCTCGGAGCCGATTGCATCCGCGAAATTGAACGGCAGTTGGGGAATTCGGAATTCCTGCACATGGCCAAGGAAATCGCACTCTCGCATCACGAATGGTGGGACGGCAACGGCTACCCCAATGGCATGAAGGGTGAAGAGATTCCGCTCGCTGCAAGAATTGTGGCCATTGCCGACGTGTACGACGCACTGTCCGTTCACCGCGTATACAAAGAAGCTTATCCGCACGAGACGTGCGTTGAAGAAATCCGCGAGGGTGCGGGTACTCATTTTGACCCAACGCTGGTAGATGTTTTTCTGCGAATCGAATCGGACTTCCGACTCATCGCACGACGATTCGCCGCCGAAAGCACGTCGCGTGAAAAACTCACGAGCACAGAAGAACGCATTCTCGCAACCATCATGGAAGGCACTCCCTCTTTGGAATCGGTGCTGAACAGCAGTGCTGACTAACCCCTGAACACAACCATGTTGAAACTCGACATCAAAGCCGAACGGCAACTGGAAATCATGCTGGTACTCGTCACACTCGCCATGGCGAGTGTGCTGTACTCAGTAGAGACCTCCCAGGTCGTCATGCTGAATTTGTTCTTCCTGCCAGTCATTCTTGCGGGATTCTTCCTCGGCCGTTATCGAGCCGGTGTGCTGGCGTTTCTGTCGGTCATTTCAGCGACCGTGGTCATTGCCCTGGACGTCAGCCGTTTTGCGTTCATGGTGAGCCCGGTGATGGTCATTCTGTCCGTCATGATTTGGGGTGCCATCCTCGGAATTGCTGCCATTATGGTCGGCACGCTCAGCGACGACCGCAACGCCCGTGTCGTCGAGGCACACGAGGCGCACGTCGGGGTTGTCGAGGTACTGGCCCGATATCTCCAGTCGGCCGACTCTCAACTGCATGCACAAGCCATGCGGATTGTGGATCTGAGTGAGCAGGTGGCGCATGTACTGCGGCTTTCCCGCCGGGAAATCGACGACTTACGAGTCGCGGCCATGCTCATGGATGTCGAGAACATCGAAATCACCGCCCGGGTTATTCGCAAAGCAGTCGGGCAGTGCGAAGACGAAAACCTCGCTCCGGCCACCATCCACGGAACCGAACTGGTGCATTCACTGCGAAACGTGCTGACCGGTGCTTCGCCACTACTGGCCAGTTCCGCTGCCACAGAGTTGTCTGAACTGCCGCTCGGTGCCCGAATTCTCCGAACCATTCGTTCCTTCGTCGAACTCGAAGCAATTGCCGCAGGTGAAGAATCACCCACCGAGTTCGCTCTCGACATGCTCCAGCGAGATGAACGAGGCGATGCGGTCATTATCGATGTTCTTCGGGAGTTGCACGAGAAAAAGGCCGCAACAGAAATGCCAGCGATTCGGCCCGTTGGCCCTGCCTTGGCCGGTGCAAAGTAGGCGGTGCAGAAACGAATTCTCACGCTCCAATGACCTTCCAGGTGGCAGTTCCCAAAGAACTTGCCACCTTTTTTGGTTCGAGAACTCTGTGATTTATGCTGCCACCGTGAGGCGAGGCCAAATGCGTAGCGTAAATCATTAATGCCACGGCAGTTACAGGCCGCACGAAGCTGTAGGGGCAGTCAGGCGGAAACTCAAGTTTCGTCCGCAGGTGTCCGATTCTACCCCCGGTGCCGTCCGCGAAACCACGGATGTGGGTGGAAGGTACCGGCAGAATTGTGCAACTCATGGATGGAGAACTTATGGCTCAGCGCTCGGACGGAGATCAGCTGAATCTGGGATTCCTACAAGTGACCCTCACGCCTTCGGGATACGTGGGTGGTTTGCTCGTCACGAATCGTCAGGGGCGCCCACTGGAATTCCAGTGCACCACACCAGTGCAGCCAAACCGCACGCAGGAAATTCTGTACGGGCCAACGCTCAAGCCATTCATCTATTCGGAATTGCTCGGGAAGACACTGTTTGAACGGCTTGCGGTAAAGCCGGGCGTGGTCATCGTACAAGAGACTTCGCTGCTCGATTTAAGGCCGCATGTTCCCTGTCCTGTGGCCTGCATTCTACAGCCGGACGACACGGTTGCTCTCGCAGATGAATTGCGTCGACAACTCGGACGACAAACCGTTGTCGTCCATGCGGAACACTCGGACGATCTCGACGCGCTCAATCGGGTCTCGCAACTCATTCCAAATGACGCCGATTTGGTTGAACCACTGGAACGTGTGGGCGAAGCACTGTCCGAAACGGTTCGAGCAGGCGCGGTTGCATGATGTGGAACGACGAAGAACGCACCGGCAGCGAACCATCGTTACATCCCACGCCGACACACTTCGACATCGATCGACCGGAGACGGCGTCGGAGTCGCTCGAACTCCCGCGGTCAACCATCCATGTCACGGGCATGAACGGCGCGCTCAAACGCTGGCCGGTCTTCAACGCTTTGAAGAATCCACTCATTGAGCGCGCAGGATACGTTCCCAAGTGGAGTCCCGTCTGGCCGAAGGTTCGAACCGTGGGACTCACATTCCCGGCCGGAATGGAGTTTCTGCCGACCCGTGTCGAACCGGAGGAAAGCGGACTCGAAGCAATTACCACACCAGCGAAGAAACAGTCCTCCGATAAACCGGCCAAGAAGTCCACGCGCGTCAAACCTCCGGCTGACGCACTCTCCCTCGAAGATCGACTCTTCTATGTCTTGCAGCCGCCGCTGGAGTCGTGGCTGGCGGGACAAGAACTCATTATGCCGTTTGAGCCCTTCCCGTATCAGTACGAAGGGATTGCCTGGCTGTTTTCTCAGAAGTCAGCACTGCTCGCAGATGAAATGGGACTCGGGAAAACAATGCAGACTATTACCGCACTCCGCCTGTTGCTGCGTGCGGGTCAGGTGCGACGGGTACTCATGGTCTGCCCCAAACCGCTCATTCCCAACTGGCAAAGAGAGTTCAAGCAGTGGGCGGAAGAAATTCCCGTCACAACGGTTGAGGGTGATGGTCCTCGCCGCAAAATGATTTGGCAAATGCCGGGCGCGCAGGTTCTGTTGTGTAACTACGAAGTGGTGGTACGCGACTTCCAGACCATGCTGGAACATTGCGACAACCCCCAAGTCACAAGTCGCGATGGACTCGGCCGCATTGTGAAGCGCACCGGAGACCGCAATGGTTCGGAATCCAATGGCGGCGTGGCGAGTCTCGACTCACCGCTCCCGAAGTTTGATCTCGTCGTACTCGACGAAGCACAGCGCATCAAAAACCGTGACTCGGTTACGTCCAAGACGGCCCGCGCGATTCCGCGAAAACGCAGTCTGTGTCTGACGGGCACGCCCATCGAAAACCGTGCGGAGGAAATGTACTCCCTGTTTGAATTCATGGGAGTCATTCCACCGCATGCCACTCCCGACGTGCGGCAGCTTTCGAAGCTCAGTGAAGTCCACATTCTGCGTCGCACCAAAGATCTCGTGATGAAGGACATGCCTCCTCGTCTCGACCGTGACGAAATCATCGAACTCAGTCCGGCGCAGCAGCACGCTTACCGCACGGCAGAAAAAGATGGTGTCATCCAGCTCAATGAAATGGGCGACTCCATTACAGTGCAGCATGTTTTTGAGCTGGTCATGCGGCTCAAGCAAATCGCGAACTACGACCCACTGACTGGTGAGTCGGCGAAACTGGATCGCCTCGTGGCTGACATGGAAGAAATCTCCGCGAGCGGCGGAAAGGCCATTCTGTTCAGTCAGTGGACCCGCACCATCGACTGGCTGGCCGAGCGGACAACACAGTTCGGCCGTCTCGTGTACCACGGTGGCGTACCCACCAAAAAACGCGAGCCCATTCTCGATCAGTTCAAGCATGATCCCAACGCACACCTGCTCCTGATGAGCTACGGCACCGGAGCAGTGGGACTCAACCTGCAGTTCGCCGGCTACGTTTTCCTGTATGACCGCTGGTGGAATCCTGCAGTGGAAGACCAAGCCATTAACCGTGCACATCGTATTGGCTGCAAGAGTCAGGTCATTGTCAGCAAGTTCATTTGCAAAGACACCATCGAAGAACGCATCGACCTGGTGCTGCGTCAAAAGCGTGAACTGTTCCGTCGCGTTCTGGGCGAAGGTGATAACGAGAACGAGTCGCTTAGTCTCTCAGCCGGAGAAATCTTCGGTCTGTTTGACCTGAAGAAACGAACCAGCAAAGGTGGAACAACGTCCATTGGCCCCTCTCAACCTGGCCAAGATGCCGCCTGATTTCTGAAACGGCGTCTATACCTCTGGCGACTGGAATGACGTCAGGGCCTTCATGTAGTTGGAACGTTCAAACGCAGCAGGGTTGGGGCAGTTGCGGTGGCTCATGCTCCCTTTGAGCTGCTCGACGGACCGGTAACCGTGCTCCTGCATCCAATGCTGCATTTGAGCAATCATCTCCGAGACGACGCCGGGCCCCTTGCGCATAATGATGCTGGTGATCATGGCAGCATCGGCACCGGAGAGCAGCATTTTGATAACGTCTTCGCCTGAGCAAATGCCACTCGTCGCTGCGAGCGAGGCCTGAATGCGGCCATGCAGAATGGCAATCCAACGCAGAGGCAGCCGGATTTCCCGATGGTCGCTCAACGACAACAGCGGCTCGATTTCCGTGAGGTCGTTTTTCAGGTCAGGCTGCAGGAAACGGTTGAATAGAATGATGCCATCGGCTCCAGCCTCGACCAGTCGAGCCGCGAAGTTCGGCAGTGAACTGAAGAACGGACCGATTTTGACTCCGAGCTGAATGGAAATGTTGCCTTTCACTTCCTGCACCAGTTCCAGATACGTCTCTTCGATTTGTGCGCTGGTGATTTTGGGGTCGGTCGGGAGGTAGTACATATTCAGTTCGAGTGCTGATGCACCAGCTGACTCGATTTGCTGAGCAAAGCGCGTCCAGCCGCCGCGTGTGACCCCATTGAGGCTACCGATGATGGGCATCGAAACTGCCTTCCGCGCCTGTTCGATGTTTTCCAGATACTGATCGGGCCCCGAGTTGTAGTCGTTGAGTTCCGGGAAGTAGCTCCCCGCCTCGGCAAACGATTCGGCTCCGTAATCGGACAGCCCGCCGAATTGCCATTCCTCAAACTCGATTTGCTCTTCGAAGAGCGACGGCATGACCGCGGCTGCGGCGCCGGCATCTTCCAGCTTTTTGAGCATGTCGAGGTCTGCATTCTGGGGACATGCAGAGGCAATAATCGGATTGGGGAGGTCCAAACCGAGCCAGCGGGTTGATAAGTCAATGGGGCGTGGCATCAGGATGCGGAGTGAGGCTGAGGTTAACTGGTGGGAAGAGTTATGCGGGTACGGTTCTATTCGGCGTGAGCGGTCGCTTCGCCCTCGGATGCAATCGCGGGAATTTCCCGTTCGATTCCGGCCATTTGCTCATAGAAGTGCCACTGGTCGTCAATGTCCGACTGGGCGAGTTGGAACAGGCGCTCGGCCTGCTTGGGATTCGACCGGGCGAGCGCGGCGAACCGGGCTTCTTTCATAGCAAAGTCCTGGAAACGCACTGACGGCTTGCGGCTGTCGAGACGGAACGCGTGTTCTTTTCCGTGGGCCATACGAGGATCGTATCGGTAGATGGGCCAGTAGCCGCAGTTGACGGCATCCTTCTGGTGCGACATGCAGAGCGACAAATCAATTCCGTGTGCAATACACGGACTGAATGCCAGGATGAGCGACGGGCCACGGTACGATTCCGCTTCATGGAATGCCCGCAACGTCTGCAGAGGCTGAGCACCCATCGCAATGCGGGCCACGTACACATGACCATATTCCACGGCCAGCATGCCGAGGTCTTTCTTGCGAACTTCCTTACCGCTCGCAGCAAACTTCGCAATGGCGGCCCGCGGTGTCGACTTCGACGCCTGCCCACCGGTGTTGGAATACACTTCAGTGTCCAGCACCAGAATGTTGACGTCATGGTTCGACGCCAGCACGTGGTCCAGACCGCCGTAACCAATGTCGTAGGCCCAACCATCACCGCCAACAATCCAGACCGACTTGCGAACCAGAGCATCGGCCAGAGTATTGAGATTTCTCGCGTCTTCAGAATCAATATTCGCCAGTCGCTTCTTCAGCTCAACCACACGTTCGCGCTGTTGTGAAATGCCTTCTTCGTTGGATTGATCAGCCTTCAGCAGTCCTCCGGTTAGGTCATCTCCCAACGCGCCGTTCACGCGTTTGAGCAGCGTGCATGCGGTCTCGGTTTGCTGGTCGATCGACAATCGCATTCCCAATCCGAACTCGGCATTGTCTTCAAAGAGTGAGTTGGACCAAGCGGGGCCGCGTCCTTCGTGATTGATGGACCACGGTGTCGTCGGGAGGTTTCCGCCGTAGATGGACGAACATCCCGTTGCGTTGGCGACGACGAGTCGATCACCGAAGAGCTGTGTCAGCAATTTGAGATACGGAGTCTCCCCGCACCCAGCACAGGCGCCGGAGAATTCAAACAGCGGCTGCAGCAGTTGCGATCCTTTAACCGTCTCCTGCTTTGCGAGATGACGCGGCAGCTCAGGAATCGACTCGAAGAATTCGTAGTTCTGTTGCTCGCGCTCCAAGTGGTCCAGCTTGGGCTCCATGTTAATCGCCTTGTGTTTGGCGACCTCCTTACTCTTGGCCGGGCAAACATCGACGCACACTCCGCAGCCGGTGCAGTCATCGGGAGCGACCTGAATCGTCATGAGCATTTCGGTGTCGAAATCTTTTTTCCCGGTCCACGTCGCAGAGACATAACCTTCGGGAGCGTGTTCAACGGCCGATGGCTCGAACGCTTTCGACCTAATGGCCGCGTGCGGACAGACAAACGCACACAATCCGCACTGGATGCAAATGTCGGCATCCCAGATCGGAATTGCCTGTGCGATGCTCCGCTTCTCATAGCGGGACGTGGCGGTCGGGAACGTGCCATCGACCGGCATCGCACTGACTGGCAGGTTGTCGCCCCAGCCAGCGAGCATAATTCCAGTAACGCGTTCGACGAATTCTGGTGAACCCGCTGGTACGGCTGGACCCATCCTTAAGCTCGAAGCAGCCGTTGCGGGCACTTCAACTTCGTACAACGCTTCAACTGTTCGATCAACGGCGTCATGATTCTTGCGGACGATACTCTCGCCACGCTTGCCGTACGTGTCCGTAATCGCCTGTTTGATTTTCGCAATCGCTTTGTCAGCGGATAGCACACCAGAGAGCTTGAAGAAGCAGGTCTGCATAATGGTGTTAATTCGGCCTCGCAGTCCGCAGTCGAGTGCCAGCTGGTTGGCGTCAACGACAAAGAAGTGGAGTTTCTTCTCCAGGATTTGCTGCTGCACATCGACCGGCAACTGGTCCCACACCTCGTCGGGGCCATAGGGACTGTTGAGCAGGAACGTCGCGCCCGGCTGAGCCAGCGACAGCACGTCGCGACTGAACAGAAACTGGAACTGATGGCACGCGACGAAGTTGGCCTGACCAATCAGGTACGACGAGCGAATAGGGCGTTCGCTGAATCGCAGGTGAGACACCGTGACCGCTCCGGCCTTTTTGGAGTCGTAAACGAAGTAGCCTTGCGCGAACAGGTCGGTGTACTCACCGATGATTTTGACGGAGTTCTTATTGGCCCCGACCGTTCCATCGCTCCCCAGTCCGAAGAACACGGATCGAGAAACGTAGTCGGGCTCGGTGAATCGAGCGGGATCCCACGGCAAACTCAGGTGTGTGACATCATCGGTGATGCCAATGGTAAAGCGAGGCTTGGGCTCCTCTTTGGCCAATTCATCGAAAATGGAGGCGGCCATGGCAGGAGTGAATTCCTTGGATGACAGTCCATAACGACCGCCAATGACGCGTGGCATTGCATGCCCATTGCCACTCACTCGCTGCGAGCACGCTTCTGCCAGTGCAGTCACGACATCCTGGAACAGCGGCTCGCCTACGCCGCCAGGTTCTTTCGTGCGGTCGAGCACAGCAATCGACTTCACCATCGAGGGGAGACAATCGACAAACCTTTGGACGTCGAACGGACGGTAGAGGCGAACTTTCAGCACGCCAACTTTTTCACCCTGCTCACGCAGTTTTTCGACAGCCTCCTCCACAATCCAACCGCCCGAGCCCATGACCACGACAACGCGTTCTGCATCGGGATCGCCAACGTACTCAAACAGGTGATACTGCCGACCCGTAAGCGCGGCGAACTCGTCCATCGTTTCCTGAACGATTTGTGGAACCGCGTCATAGTAGAGGTTGATCGCTTCGCGCGCCTGGAAGAAGACGTCGGGATTCTGTGCCGTGCCCCGTAGGACGGGATGGTCGGGGCTGAGGGCGCGTTCACGGTGCTGCCTGATGAGTTCCGGCGGCATCATGGCCTGGACGACGTCGTCAGGCAGCAAGTCAATTTTGTTCAATTCATGGGACGTGCGGAATCCGTCAAAGAAATGCAGGAACGGAATGCGGCACTTCAGTGTGGCGGCGTGGGAAATGAGGGCGAAGTCGTGTGCTTCCTGCACGTCTGCCGAACAGAGCATGGCCCAACCGGTCATCCGGGTGGCCATGACGTCGCTGTGGTCGCCGAAAATGGAGAGTGCATGCGTGGCAATGCTTCGGGCGGCGACGTGAAAGACCGAAGCCGTCAACTCCCCTGCAATTTTGTACATGTTGGGAATCATCAGCAGCAGCCCCTGCGAGGCCGTGAACGTTGTCGACAACGCCCCGGTCTGAAGTGCTCCATGCACAGTGCCTGCCGCTCCCCCTTCACTCTGCATTTCAATGACGCTGGGGGTCACGCCCCACACGTTCGGCTTTTGCGCTGCGGCCCAGGCATCTGAGAATTCCCCCATGGGAGAGGCCGGTGTGATGGGGTAAATGGCGATGACTTCGCTAACGGCGTAAGCGATTTTGGCAACCGCTTCATTACCGTCCATCGTGGCAACTGCCGGCTTCGACATGAGCACTCCTGCACGCAAGTAGACTGCTATCAACGGGGAGACAGGGAATGGGTGCTACTTCAAAGCAAATCAAATGCCGTAGCTCAAACTGGCGTCGAGATGCCCACACTGAGTGGCGGAAGTCCTGCGGTTGGCTGCACTTCAATGCCCGCTGCGGCTGCTTTCCTAATTGACAAGGTGTGACGCATTGTCACGAATCGAGCCAACTGTGTTATCATCGCGGCGCTCGTTTGAACCTTTACTTCTAGAGAGAATTTCCATGCCCGGCATTTTTGACACGCCTGTCTCACGCCGAAACTTCCTCGCGACATCTGCGGCATTGACTGGCTCGCTGTTGTTACCGAAAGCAGGAGCCTTTGCTGATGACAAGAGTGCGGAACCGGCACGGATTGCATTGCTGTCGGACACCCACATTCCCGCGACCGTCGAGAACAACGGGTACCGTGGTTTTGTGCCTGCAGACAATCTGCAAGAAGTGGTGAAGCAGGTGTTGGAATCCCCCGCACACGCAGCCATTCTGAATGGTGACGCCGCCCGCCTCGAAGGCTTTCGTGATGACTACGTAACGCTGAAGAAACTGCTCCAGCCACTTGCCGAGAAACTCCCGATTCACATCGGGCTGGGAAATCACGACGACCGGGGCAATTTCTTCAAAGAGTTTTCGCAGCAGCCAGACAGCAAAGAGCTGGTGCAGGGAAAACATGTCTCCCTGTTTTCACTGGGAGGCACGCGGTTTGTCGTGCTCGACTCGTTGCTCTACGTGAACAAGGTGGCCGGTCTGCTTGGTAAATCCCAGCGCGACTGGCTGGAGAAATTCTTAGGCGACGACGACCAGAGCCCCGTCGTGTTCTTCGTGCATCACACCCTCGGCGACAATGACGGTGACCTGCTGGACGTCGACCGCCTGTTCAAACTTCTCGCGCCGCACAAGAAAGTCAAAGCCATTTTCGTGGGGCACGCACACATTTATCAGTTCGACAAGCGCGAGCATATTCACCTCATTAATCTCCCCGCCATTGGCTACAACTTCAGCGACGCACAACCCATCGGTTGGATGAGCGGAGCGTTCACTCCCCAAGGCGCCGAACTCACGCTCCACACCATCGGGGGGAACAAGGACAAGGACGGCGAAGTGACAAAACTCGACTGGGCGTAAGCGTCGTCACGCAATTTGCAAAGGAGTCATTCGGGATCATTAGCAGCAAACGTGGTTTGCGAGCTAGAATGCAGGAAGCATTTGCGGCCCAAGTTCAGCAACACCACGGAGCCTTCGATGATTTGCATTACGGTGACCCCCACGTCCCGCACATTGGCCAAGGCCGATTTACTCAATGCGGCACGTCAGGGGGATATTGTGGAGTTGTGCCTCGACCACTTCCGCAAAGAGCCTGACGTCAAAGACCTGATTTCGGCCATCGACAAGCCCGTCATCATTTCCTGTCGTCGCCAGGAAGATGGTGGTCAATGGCAGGGCACCGAAGAAGAACGCCTCATGCTGTTGCGTCAGGCCATTGTCGCCGGGCCAGCCTACGTTGAACTCGATTTGGACATCGCACCCAATGTGCCGCGATTCGGTAACACGCAGCGCGTCATTAGTTTCACCCGACTCGACGAGCCTGAAACCGACATCGACCAGGTCTTCTACGAAGCGTCGAACGCGAAGGCCGACGTCGTCAAATTCACGTGGCCCACTCCCACTCTCGACGACGCCTGGCCACTGCTGGCGGCTGTCAGCCAGAAACGAATTCTCCCCGTGGTCGGCATGGGACTTGGTCGTGCCGATTTGACGTTCTCGCTGCTCGGCCGCAAGTACGGATCCCCCTGGATTTACGCCGCCCTCGAGCAGGGGCAGGAAGCATATCCGGGACAGGCCACCTGCTTTGAGTTGGACGAAGTCTATCATTGGCGGGAAATTAATCAGCACACGACGTTTGTCGCCGTCGCGGGATTCGGTCCTTCGCAACGAGCAACAACCCAGGTGCTCAACGCCGCGTTCAAACAACACGACCTCAACGTTCGCTGCCTTCCCATTGAAGTCGGCGGCGTGCAGCGACTGAAGAAAATGCTTGACGTTCTCAAGGTCCGTGCGATTATCGTTAGCGGTGGGTTGGGGCGACAGTTGCTCCCGCTGGCCGAACACGTCGACGAGCACGACGCCAAGAGCCAGTACATCGACTTGCTGCTGAAACGCGATGATGGTTGGCACGGATACAACACGCTCTGGCGTGCGGCACTCAAGACGCTGGAAGAGGAAATCGGTGGGGAAGGGGTCAAACGTCCGCTGGACCGCCAGAATGTGCTCGTGCTGGGGAATGGCGGAACGGCCCAGTCGCTGGCTTATGCGGTGACCCAGCGGAAAGGCATGGTCAGCATTTGCGGTAACGACGACAAAGCCACGCTGCGAATTTCAACCGAGGTCGGCTGCCGCCACGTCCCGTTCCACAAACTCTACGACACGTTTGTCGATGTGGTCATCATCGCAGATGCCTCGCTCCGATTAGGAGTCAACCACGGACAAATCAACGGTTCACTCTTCCGCGAGTCCATGACCGTCGCCGACGTCAGCAACCTGCCGGCGGAATCGGAACTGCTCATCGAAGCCCGCGAACGCGGCTGCCGCGTCATCGACGCCAAAGCCATCTTCCAACGACAACTCGGTTCACAATTCAAATCATTCAGCGGTCGCGAACTCCCAGTCGAGGCCCTGAACGAAATTGGCTAATCATTGCCAATCGTCAGTATGCGAATGCAAAATGGACCGCCACTCAGCGGCAATCACGGCAATTTGCGATTCCACCGGGAATAAATCCCCGGTCCGATGCTCTATCAGGGTATGAGCCCGACACTCTACGGAATCCTGGCTGACATCGTCGCCGTTCTGCATATCCTGTATGCAGGATCAATTGTCGTGGGACTGTTCCTCATTCTCATTGGCGGAGCGCGCGGCTGGAAGTGGGTGCGTCAACCATGGCTCCGATCAATTCACCTGGGCATGATTGCCATTGTGGTCGCTGAGGCCTGGCTCGGAATTGTCTGTCCGCTGACCGTTTGGGAAGAGAAGCTGCGCGCCCTGGCGGGACAACCGTTCGATGGAAACAGCGTCGTCGCCCGTACCATCCACTACCTCCTCTTCTTCGACGCCCCCTGGTGGGTCTTCACCGCCTGCTACACAATCTGCGGCACCCTCATCTTCGGAACCCTGCTACTCGTCCCGCCGAATTTCTCCAGACGAGAACTTGCCGACCGTCACACAGCTAGTGAGCGATCTTCGTAGCGTGGCAGGGGCCGCTGTGCGTATCGACGCGTCTCCGCGGTCAAATGGCCGAATGGGATGCCCGCACCTCAGACGACGTGAAAAGCAATTTGCCCTCAAATGATTGAATCGGCCCGCGGATGATTTTTGGATGAATTGTGTGCCACGTGCTCTATGAGCCGTGAAGTGAATGCGGGATGCGAAATGTAACGACAGCGTCGCCCATTTCCCCTCGCCCAGAATCCGCTCCGCACGGCAGCCACCGCCCTAGCGCCCTCGTTCTTCTTCGACCAAAACACCCGCTCCAGTTGAGTGCCAGTTCGCGCACGAATAATTCACATAGTTAACCCGTGCTTAAGGGGGTTGACCATTTCCTAACTGATTACTGTCGGAGATTTGCCCAAACCTGCGCCAGAAATTCAAACATGCTGAATACCCTCCGCCGCAATTCAAGTCCGCGTTCGGACACTCTTACTCCTTCGGTGCCAGGCAGGTTCCAAAAATGAAACGACTGAAACGTAACGGATTCACACTCATTGAATTGCTGGTTGTTATTGCAATTATCGCGGTGCTCATTGCTCTGCTGTTACCTGCGGTTCAACAGGCGCGAGAAGCAGCTCGCCGTAGCTCATGCAAGAACAATCTGAAGAACCTTGGGCTGGCCATGCACAACTACCACGACACCCATCGCGTTTTTCCGTTCGGCTTCGACGAGCGGGAAACATTGTGGTCGGCCATGATTCTCCCCGAAATTGAACAGGCTCCTCTGTACAACACGTTGGTGTGGCAGGAAAGCGGTCCAGGCAACTGGGATGCCAACGGATCTCCCAACGAAACGGCTGCCGGCACCGCGATTCCCTTGTTTCTGTGTCCGAGTATGGCCATTCAAACTCACTGGAACAACAACGGCATCCCAACGCGTGTTCCTACCAGCTACCGTGCCGTTTCGGGAAGCAATGCTGTGTCCGACGACCTGAGCACCGTACCCTCTGGTCATCCGGCAGTCGCACTGGAGCAGCAGACGGGCCTGAACGGCATGTTCTACGGCTGCAGTTCGACGCGGATGCGAGACATCGTTGACGGTACTTCCACCACGTTCATGCTGGGTGAAAGCTATACCGACCCCAGCTTTGTAAAGGACGGGCAGGGAATGGACTACTGGATTCTCGGTGCACCTCAAACCGGGGGCTGGGACTGCATTCCAGGAGACCTCGGAGGAACGGAATACTCGGAAGGCTTGGGATCGACATATTGGCACATCAACTCTCGTCGCCGCGATCCCGCTCTGCACGGTGTCATTATGGAGCTGACGTTCGGTAGCTATCACGTTGGTGGAGCGCACTTCGGCATGGCGGATGGGGCCGTACGGTTCGTATCCGAAAACATTGATCTCAACTTGCTGCGGTCGCTCGGTTCGAGAAATGGCAACGAAGTTGTCAGCGAATTCTAGAGAAGGAGCAGTGAATTCATGAAAAATCCAATTGCCTATATTCTGTTGTTCTCTTTGACATTGGCCCTCGGCTGCGGTTCAAACCGCGTTGACTACTCCAACCTGGGACTCGTCAATGTTTCAGGAACGGTGAAACTGGACGGTGCTCCGGTCTCAGATGCTATTGTCGTGTTCGAAGACCTGGAAACATCCACCCGGTCCTACGGATTGACCGACTCTTCTGGAAACTACTCGCTCCAGTTCAACAGCGAGAAGAGTGGTATTATCCCCGGAGAGAAGAAGGTGCTCATCAGTACGACGATGAAAGTTCTCGGAGTGAACAGCGACTCTGAGGGGGGCGAAGAAGAATCGGAGGAAGGTGAAGGAGCCGCAGAAAAGCCAACGGAACTCATTCCGGACGCATATCGCGGCAATGAAACGAAGCTGCGTGTCTACATCATCGAAGGCGAGAGCATCGATTTCGACCTGGCTTCCGACGGTTCAACCACAGGCCCTGCTGAAGGGTAACTGCAGTCATTGCATTAAAGTCAGCACGCTCCGGCACATCGCGGGAGCGTGCTGTTTTTGTATGCGAAGAGTCTACTTGGTGATTTTCAGCTCTGTGACGACCGGAAAGTGATCGGAGTAGCCGATGTGATCGTCGTGGTCATCATCTGGCCACATGTACGATTCTCCATTGATGGCACGTGAAGTCACCATGCGGGCGGGACGGATGACCTGCGAACTCGCCCAGCGAATTGCCGATCCGTCCTTCAGTGTGCTGTTGATAAACACATGGTCGAAGCTGTCGAATTCGACTTTGCCTGCGTCCCGATTGTCATAAGGCAGTGTCCAGCGCTGCTCCTCCGGCAGGCTTTTGAGCGTGTTAACGAGGCCCTGCTGTTCCAGGTGAACGACTGACTCGTTCCAGTCATTGTCATTGAGGTCACCGCCAATGACGATGGGAACCAGACGACCGTGCTCCATGGCCGGGATGAGTTCGTTGACCGCCTTGAGCACGCTGTTGGCACAACTCATCCGTTGTTCACTGCCGTCGTTGAAGCGACTCTTCCAGTGATTGACAATGACGTAAAGTGGCTCGCCGTTGATGACAAACCGTGCCAGCAGCAGCGACCGGTAGAAGCCTGGAACTTCAATGGTCGTGCAAGTGAAGGGGTGTCGACTGATCAGGGCACAGTCAATTCCCCGCTCGTCTTCTCCGTCAATGAGTGCAGTGTACTGGTATCCCATGTCGGCGAGCCGTTCTTTGACCAGTCGTTTCAGAATGTGGTGGTTCTCAACTTCCATGAGACCGACAATGTCGGCGTTCAGCTCACGAATAATCTCGCCGTCCTTCCGCAGTTTGGTATTGAGCGTGGAAGGGACAAACAGGTCCTCATTCGGCGTCGCCAAATTGCGATGACTGTCGAACAGGTTCTCCACATTCCAGAACGCAATTCGCAGCGTGTCATCTGCCCGCACGGTGCTGGAGCAAATCATTAAGAACAGAAGAAGTGAGATGCGCATCGCTGGTAACTCTGGGGAAAGAAGTTCAAACTCCCGCACAATATCGTCGCGTAATCTACCGGAAGGAATGGTCCCGTGAGTCGACTTAACGCGTTTTTTATGTTGGCAGTGCTGTCCATTGCATCATCGGCTCGCGGCGATGATTTCATTCCGGCCGAACTCGCTGCGGCGCGTGCTGGCGAAAAGGCGACCATCGAAATGCGGGTCGAATCGAGCCGACTGCTGGCTGATCGAGCCGAACCGGTTTGCTTCCTGAACTCCCAAAAGAACTACCGCGACTCCCGCAACTTCACGGTCGTGATTTTCAGCAAGGCACTCAAGAAGTTTGCCGAACACGGCATTGAAAACCCGGCAGAGTACTACGCTGAGAAGAATCTCCGCGTCACCGGAGAAATCGGACTACGGCAAGGGAATCCCCAAATGATTGTCGAGTACCCGGGCCAGATTGAGGTAGTGAAAGTCGACGAGGCGGAATGAGTTGTTGATGTCCGCCGCCAAGAGGTACTAACTCTCCGTGCGCGCCTTGTCGGAAATATCTTTCCGGCACCACGCACCCTGCCAGCGGATTTCTTTGACGGCCTGATAGGCCTTTCGCTTCGCTTCGGCAATGTTGTCACCCAAAGCGGTGACTCCTAACACGCGGCCGCCGGTGTTGACGACCTTGCCATCCTGCACGGCGGTTCCGGCGTGGAAGACTTTGGTGTCTGGCAGAGCGTTGGCAGCCTCGAGGCCGCGGATTTCGTGTCCCCTGGTGTAGCTGCCGGGATAGCCTTCGGACGCCATGACCACGCAAATGGCCGCGCGGTCATCCCATTCGATGTCGGCTGCTTTCTCCAGCGTTCCGGTCGCAGCGGCATGCAGCAGGTCGAACAGGTCGGTCTTCAGACGCATGAGCACCGGCTGCGTTTCGGGGTCGCCCAGGCGGACGTTGAATTCCAGCACCTTGGGGCCCTGAGCTGTCAGCATGAGGCCGGCATACAGCACGCCAGAGAATTCGCACTTGCGGCGTTTCATTTCGTGGACGGTCGGGATGAGGATTTTCTCGATGACTTCATCCATGAGTTCCGGAGTAGCGAACGGAGCGGGTGTGTACGCCCCCATGCCTCCGGTGTTCGGTCCCTTGTCGCCGTCGTACGCGGGTTTGTGATCTTGTGCTGGTTCGAGAGTGACAATGGTTCGGCCATCAACAATGGCCAGTACGCTGACTTCCAGACCTTCGAGCTTTTCCTCAATGACCACCTGTCGTCCTGCGTCACCGAATGTCTTGTCGACCATTGAAGCACGAATGGCCGCGATGGCTTCATCCTTTGTCTCGCAGACGGTGACCCCCTTACCGGCGGCCAGACCATCGGCCTTGACGACCAGTGGCGTTTCCTCGCGTTCTTTGACGTACTGGATGGCTTCGCCGACTTTGGTGAAGACCTGATAGTCAGCCGTCGGCACTTTGGCCGCACGCATGACGTCTTTGCAGAAGGCTTTGCTTCCTTCGAGCTGAGCGGCAGCCTGCGATGGACCGAACACTTTCAGACCGTTCTTGCGAAATGCATCGACCACGCCAGCGACGAGCGGAGCTTCCGGTCCGACAACGGTGAGTTCAATGGCGTTCTTCTTCGCGAACTCCACGAGCTGTTGGGCGTTACAGGGATCAAGGTCGACGTTGGTGGCATCGGCGGCGGTACCGGCATTTCCAGGGGCACAGAACACCTCGGTGACCTTGGGGGACAATCCGAGTTTCCAGGCGAGGGCGTGTTCACGACCACCAGAACCAATGACCAGGACTTTCATAGGAATTCACGACAATTTCGAGTTGAGAGAGAACGTCCCGCAGGCCATGCATGGCAACGAGGCGGGAGCAGCATGTTACCGGGAAGCAGACCGGGATTGTAGCGCCTCAGGTAGTGGCGCCAAAACTTCCCGTGAAAGGAGTGGACAGCCCGAAATATTCGTAGGGTGGGTGAAGTCCGCGTCAAACGGAATGGTGCGTTACGCAAGTCGTTCAATGCAAAAAACTGGGGGTCAGTTTCGTGACGCCCAACTCGCGGACGTAACCCACCATAATACGGCGACTTGCTCCACACACCCTACAAATCTGAACCTAAGCCTTTCCAGTGGCCAGAATGAGTGCGATATCGCCCGCCTGCTGGAATTGCTCGATGGAGAGTTCTTCGTTGACAGTGTGAATGCCTGCTTGTCCGCATCCTAGTGTGACGGTCGGGAATCCGTGCGCAGTCATCCAATTGGCATCGAGACCGCCATTGGAAACGCGCGTGTTCGGTTCGAGTCCGGCCTGCTGGATTGCGGCAATGGCAGACTGAACGACAGGTTCTTCATTGCTGAGCTTGAAGGCTTCGTACTTGTTTCGTACTTCGACTTCCACAGAACCACGTTTCCCGGCAGCGTTTGTCACGCCCTTGGCGGCTTGCACGAAGGCTTTGCAAATGGCATTGACGATTTTCGCGCGGAACGGAGCTTTGTGACTGCGTGCTTCGGCGCGGAGCGTCAGTTGATCCATGACGACGTTCGTGGCATCGCCTCCATGAATGACTCCGATGTTACTCGTGCCGGCCTGATTCCCTTTCTGCACGAGTCCCAGCCAACCTTCTTCCTGCAGTTGTGCGATGGCTTTTGAGGCAATGACCACGGCACTCACTCCATCTTCAGGATGGGCACCTGCATGACTGGCGATGCCACGCACTGTAATGTCGATGTGGTCGTCGCCGGTTGCTCCCACGACGGCCATGTTGGGGAGGCCACCATCCCAGTTGAAACAGAGTTTCGGGTTCCCCAGCTTCGAGCCGGTCACATAGCGTGCGCCGACGAGTCCAATTTCTTCCTGAACCGGCCAGAAAAGTGTGAGGGGAGGATGGTCGAGGTTTTGCTTGGCAATGATCAGCCACGTATTCAGAACCACCGCTGCGCCAGCACGGTTATCACCGCCGAGCGCCGTGTTCTTGTCACGTGAGCGAATGACACCGCCGTCGACATAGGGCTGCGAGCCGACGCAGAGTGGGACTGTGTCGATATGCCCCATGAGCAATCGCCGCGGGCCTTTGACGGTTCCCGGCAGTTTGACGATGAGGTTTCCCACCTCACCGCCAATGGGGCTCTTTTTGTGGGCCGTATCGAACTGAATGCAGGAATCCTGCACGCCCGAATTCTTTAAGGCGTCGACAATGAACTCCGCGATTTTCCCTTCCGAACCACTGCGACCCGGAATGGCCATCATTTTCAAGACGAGATCAATCATGCTGCCGGTTCGCTCCTCTTCCCGGTTCGATTGGGGGTTTGTCGTCATTGGACAAGAATTCTTATTGTAGGCCGGACCGAAGGCCGCTTGCGACTGCCGGAACTACGCAAACGGCAACCAAGCATAAGAATTTGTGTCACGTTAACGAACGGTTTTCAGCGGCCGCAGTTCCGGCAATGATTCGGTTTGCTTCGGTCCGGCCTACACTCTTGGGGTTTTCCGCATTAAGGAAGCTGTGTGTTTCCCATGAGGAATCGATCACATTCGCGGGCGCACTCACGGCCTTCGTTAATCGCCCACACGATGAGGCTTTGACCGCGTCGGCAGTCGCCCGCGGCAAACACGCCCGGAACGTTCGTGGTGTACTTGCCATACTCGGCGTTGATGTTCGTCCGCTTGTCCGTTTCGAGACTGAGCTGCTCGATAATGGTTTGTTCCGGTCCCCGGAAACCAAGCGCGAGGAAACAGAGGTCCGCCGGCCACTCCTTCTCTGTCCCTGGAATGGGCGAGAACGGAGCACCGTTCGCGGGCTTGCTCCAGTCGAGCTGGACGGTCTTAATGGATTTCAGGTTCCCCTGTCCGTCACTGACAAACTCGGTGGTCTGGATGGCATACTCTCGAGGATCATCTTTGAGCGTCTTCTGGGGATCAGCCTGATAGGCTTCGCCGAACACGGCGCCCCCTTCAGCGTGACCGTAATCGACACGATGAATACGTGGCCACTGTGGCCAAGGGTTATTGCCCGCACGCGCTTCGGGTGATTGCGGAACCACTTCGAAGTTCACGAGGCTTTTGCATCCTTGACGGAGGCTGGTTCCGAGACAGTCGTTACCGGTGTCACCCCCACCAATGACGACGACGTTCTTGCCTTCGGCGCTAATGTAGTTGCCATCGGCGTGACTCGAATCCAGCAGACTCTTGGTGTTGGCGTGCAGGAATTCCATTGCGAAATGGATACCCTTGAGTTGCCGTCCCGGTGTCTTACCGAAGAAATCGTTGGGCACCGTCGAGCCGGTGGCCACGACAATAGCGTCGAACTTGTCACGCAGTTCTTTGGCGTCAATGTCCTTGCCGATTTCCGTGCTCGTGACGAACTGCACCCCTTCGGCTTCCAGCAGTTTGATTCTGCGCTCGACGATTTTCTTCTTGTCGAGTTTCATGTTGGGAATGCCGTACATCAGCAGTCCGCCGACGCGGTCTGACCGCTCATAAACGGTGCAGGAATGGCCAGCACTATTGAGCTGTGCGGCAGCGGCCAGTCCCGCAGGTCCGGAACCAATAATGGCGACCTTCTTACCGGTTCGTTCTGCAGGTGGCTTGGCTTCAATCCATCCTTCCGCAAAACCACGATCGATAATGTTCTTTTCAATCGTCTTAATCGCGACGGGAGGCTCATGAATCCCGAGTGTGCAGGACCCTTCGCAGGGAGCCGGGCAAACGCGTCCGGTGAACTCTGGGAAGTTGTTTGTCTTGTGGAGTCGGTCGAGTGCTTCACGCCAGTCGTCGTGATAGACAAGGTCGTTCCATTCCGGAATGAGATTGTGCAACGGACATCCGGCCGCCATGCCACCAATCAAATCACCGGTGTGACAGAATGGAATCCCACAGTCCATGCAACGTGCCCCCTGATCGCGCAGAACAGGCAAGTCGATTTTCTGTGAGAATTCGTTCCAGTCCTGGAGACGCTCCAGCGGTGCCCGTTCCTTGGCAACCTGACGTGCGAACTCCTTAAATCCAGTTGGCTTTCCCATGACAATGACTTTTGTATCTAAGTTTGACTCGTGTGTTGCCGCGAGTCTGAGAATCGAGTCGGTGAATCCTGCCGAGGCAGTTTTTGACTAGTGGCTTGTCGCCGGAGCTTCCTCCCCAGCGGCTTCTGCCATGGCTTCGGCTTTCATTTCTGACAGGGCGCGTTTGTAGTCGCGAGGCATCACCTTGACAAACTTCGGCAGTTCTTCATCCCAGTTGTCGAGGATGTGTCCAGCAACTTCCGAACCGGTGTAGATTTGGTGCTTCTCGATCATTTCTTTCAGTTCGGCGACATCATCGATGTCTTCGACGGGATCGAGGTCGACCAATTCCAGGTTGCAGTTGAGCCGCAGTGTCTCTTTGGATGGAGCGTAGACGTAGGCAATCCCGCCACTCATACCGGCAGCAAAGTTGCGTCCCGTCTGTCCAAGCACAACGACTCGTCCGCCAGTCATGTACTCGCATCCGTGATCGCCAACTCCTTCGACCACTGCTTTCGCTCCGGAATTCCGTACGCAGAACCGCTCAGCGGCCATACCACGGAAGTAGGCCTCACCACTGGTGGCGCCGTACAGAGCAACGTTTCCAAGGATGATGTTGTCCGTGGGATTGAACGTGCTGCCTTCGGGAGGATGCACGATAATCTTGCCGCCGGAAAGTCCTTTGCCGACGTAGTCGTTGGCATCACCGATGACTTCCAGTGTCACACCGTTCACAGCCCAGGCACCGAGTGACTGCCCGGCTGAACCCCGGCAACGAATGCGAATGGTGTCTTCCGGCATCCCCTGGGGTCCCCACTTCTTAGAGACTTCATGGGAGAGCGTGGTGCCGAACGCGCGGTCGATGTTCTGGATTTCGACGTCCAGTTCGATTCGCTGTGCCTTGTCGATGGACTCGCGGCACTGCGGAATGAGCAGCGACTGGTCGAGAGTTTCTTCCAAACCGTGGTTCTGCTTTTTCTGGCAGTAGGTGCCGACGTTCTCGTACTGGCTCGTGGCCTTCGTGAGAATGAGCGAGAGGTCGAGGTGCTTTGCCTTCCAGTGGTCCGTTTCGGTATCCCACTTCAGCATATCTGCCCGGCCGACCATTTCGTCGATGGTCCGGAAGCCAAGCTGCGCCATAATTTCGCGGCATTCCTCAGCCACAAGGAACAGGTAGTTCACCACGTATTCCGGCTGTCCGCTGAACTTCGCACGCAGTTCGGGATCTTGTGTCGCAATTCCGACGGGGCAAGTGTTGAGGTGACACTTCCGCATCATAATGCAGCCGAGCGTAATGAGCGGTGCTGTGGCCAGACCGAATTCCTCGGCCCCCAGCATACAGGCAATGGCCACATCGCGTCCGGTGCGGATTTGACCGTCGGTCTCCAAACGAACACGGCTACGCAGGTCGTTCTTCACGAGTGTCTGGTGCGTCTCGGATATTCCGAGTTCCCAGGGCAGGCCGGCGTGCTTAATCGATGTCAGCGGCGAAGCGCCTGTACCACCACCATCACCCGAGATGAGAATCTTGTCAGCATGACCTTTAGCCACACCGGCAGCAATAGTGCCGACTCCCACTTTCGACACCAGCTTCACGCTGACGTTGGCAGAAGGATTCGAATTCTTCAAATCGAAGATGAGCTGAGCCAAATCTTCGATGGAGTAAATGTCGTGGTGCGGCGGAGGACTAATGAGTCCCACACCAGGCGTTGAGTGCCGCGTGGCTGCGATAATTTTGTCGACCTTGTGGCCGGGCAACTCACCACCTTCACCGGGTTTTGCACCCTGAGCCATTTTGATTTGCAGCTCATCGGAGTTGGTGAGGTACCACGAAGTCACGCCGAAGCGACCGCTGGCGACCTGCTTAATGGCAGAACGCTTGCTGTCACCATTGGCCATGGGCATGAACCGTTCAGGGTCTTCGCCACCTTCGCCGGTGTTGCTCTTCCCTTTCAGGCGGTTCATCGCGATGGCAATGGACTCATGGGCCTCAGCGGAAATCGAGCCGTAGCTCATCGCTCCGGTGCAGAATCGCTTCACGATATCAACTGCCGGTTCGACTTCGTCAAGTGAAATCGCGGTGGACTCTTTGAACTGCATGAGTCCGCGGAGAGTTCCCTGACGCTGATCTCCCTTGTTGATCATGTCAGCGAAGCGACGGTAGGCGTTTGGATCGCCACCGCGTGCGGCCTGCTGAATTTCCGCAATGGTCAGAGGGTTCCAGCCGTGCTTTTCACCGTTGTGTCGCCAGTGCACCAAACCATCGTTCGGCAGCACAGGAAGCGGCTGCGATTCGTGTCGAACCGGGAAGCCAATGGCATGTCGCATGAGTTGTTCGGTGCCAAGGATATTGAAGTTCACACCCTTAATGCGGCTGGCAGTACCAGCAAAGCACTTCGAAATGACGTCTGGGGCCAGACCCAGGGCTTCGAAGATTTGAGCACCTTTGTACGACGCAAGCGTCGAAATGCCCATTTTCCCCATGACCTTGAGCATCCCCTTCTGCACACCTTCACGGTAGGTCGCCACGATTTTGTCTTCCGTGAAATCACCTTTCAGGTGACCGTGGTCTTTGGCGTCACGTAGTGTTTCGAATGCGAGATAAGGGTTAATGGCGTCGGCACCATATCCTGTCAGCAGACAGAAGTGATGCACTTCGCGAGCTTCACCCGATTCCAGCACGAGTCCCACTCGTGTTCGCAGTTCTTTACTGACGAGGTGATGGTGAACAGCACCGCATGACAACAGCGAGCTGATAGGCACGCGCTCAGCCGAGGTGGTGTGATCGGAGATAACCAGGAAGCTGTAGCCATCGAGAATGGCTTGTTCGGCTTCGTTACAAATTCGGTCCAGTGCCGTGAGGAGACCATCGGCCCCTTCGGCGCGATCCCAGGTGGCGTCGAGGACTTTCGTCTTCCAGCCTCGATAGCCATTGAGGGCCTTAATGCCAGCACACTCTTTGTCGGTAATAATCGGGTGCGGGACGCGGAGACGGTGGCACTGCTCTTTGGTTGTGTCGAGCAGGTTGCCTTCCGGACCGATATAGCACTCCAGCGACATAATGACTTCTTCCCGAATCGAATCGATGGGGGGGTTCGTCACTTGAGCAAAGAGCTGCTTGAAGTAGTCGTAAATCATCCGCGGCTTGTCGGACAGACAGGCCAGTGAGGAGTCGTCTCCCATCGAGTAGATGGGGTCTTTGAGCGAATTCACCAGCGGAATAAGCATGAACTGCAGCGTTTCGGTGGTGTAACCGAAGGCCTGTTGCTGCTCGAGCAGTTCGCTGCCACGAATGTGCGGCAGTTCGTGGTTCCCGCTGTTCCGCTTCCACTCGTCAATAATGTCGCTCAACTCCACGCGTTGTTCTTTGAGCCAGTTGGCGTATGGGCGGCGTGTGGAAACTTCGTGCTTCAGATCTTCATCTGCAATGAGCTTGCCCTGTTCGAAATCGACCAGGAACATTTTTCCGGGCTGCAGGCGTCCTTTGAATTTAACGTCCTTAGGATCCACATCAATGACGCCGACTTCGCTCGCCATAATGACGCGGTCATCATGCGTGACATAGTAGCGGCTGGGACGCAATCCGTTCCGGTCGAGGCAGGCACCAATGAAGTGTCCGTCAGTGAACGAGACACTGGCGGGACCATCCCAGGGTTCCTGCAGAGCCGAGAAGTATTCGTAGAAGGCACGCTTCTCTTCGCTCATTTCGTGATGATTCTGCCATGCTTCGGGAATCATCATCATGGCCACTTCCTGGAGCGTGCGTCCGGAGTGGTAGAGGAATTCCATGACGTTGTCGAAGTTCCCCGAGTCGGAGCAGTGCTTCTCGACAATTGGGAAGAGCTTCTTGAAATCGTCGCCGTACAAGTCGGAACGCAACATTCCCTGGCGGGCGTGCATCCAGTTGGCGTTACCTTTGAGCGTGTTGATTTCGCCGTTGTGGGCCATGAATCGCAGCGGCTGGGCACGATCCCACGACGGGAAGGTGTTGGTGCTGAACCGGCTGTGCACCATGGCGAGGTGCGACTCGAAGTCGGGGTCTTCGAGGTCGGCGAAGTAAGGGAGCATTTGGTCGGGGGTCAACATCCCTTTGTAAATGATGACCTTCGTCGACAGGGAGCATCCGTAGTATTCCAGCGCATGAGGATGCGCGCTCTCACGAATGCGGTGACTCGCCAGCTTACGGATCATGAACAACTGCCGTTCCAGTGCTTCCTGATCCATGTTCGGGTCGCTGGCACCGACGAGCAACATTTCCATGTAGGGCTCGGCGGAAGCGGCGGAGGGTCCGATATTGGCCAGTTCGGCACGCTGAGGAACATCGCGCCAGCCAAGCAGGACCTGTCCCTGCTCCGCGATAATGGAATTCATAATCTCTTTGAATTCCGCGCGCGCAGATGCATCTTTCGGGAGGAAGATGATTCCCGCGCCGTAGCGACCAGCTGCAGGCAGTTCGATTCCGAGTTCCGATTTCGCCACGCGACGAATGAACTTATCCGGAAGACCGACCAGCATGCCGGCTCCGTCGCCGGTGTTTTCTTCACAGCCGCAAGCACCGCGGTGCGTCATGTGGCGCAACATGCGGTCAGCGTCCATGACGATTTGATGTGACGGTTTCCCTTTAATGTGCGCCACGAAACCCACACCGCATGAGTCATGCTCGTTGTCTGGGTCATACAGCCCGTGGGCAGCGGGAAACTGTGTCAATCCGATCATTCTAGATTCCTTCGACGTCAAAACTCTTGGGTTACCCGTACCTTGGGTACATGGCCATCCGTGACGCCCAGCCTGGTCCAGCACCCGAGGGCCAATGGCAGGCAGCGTTCCAAAGAGTTTCACGAACGAGTCGAGAGCTAGTCTTCGTATTCCTCGATAAGGCGTCTCGAGGACTCTGGAACGCTTTTGAGCAACTCGACAAACTTTTCAGCTGCCGCCGAGAGGTTCTTGTTCCGCTTGTGAACAATCCCAAGTGGGCGCTCAAACTCCAAATCAGTAAATCTTATAGCCTTCAATTGCCCGGCACGCACTTCGCGCTGGACTGAATCCTCTGGCAGGATAGCAACACCCTGACCAATTTCCACGGCACGCTTGACGTTTTCCACATTATCGAACTGATGGATCACCTCAACAGCCACCTGATGGCTACGCAGCATGCGGTCTGTGACCCGACGAATCGTTAAATCAGACGTAAACGCCACAAACGGCTGCCGTGAAAGCTGTTTCACCGAAATGGCCCCGCCAGCGGCGAGCGGATCATCCGGGCCGGTGACCAGCACCATTTTCTGGCGCAACCATTCAATACAACTTATGTCTCCTCCATCTCGGGGGAACGAAACAATCCCTAACTCCGCCTCGTCGCGGAGTACACGGGCATACACATCCTCCGGGTGTGCGTAGTCAATTTTCAGCTCCACATCCGGGTGCACGTCCCGAAACCTGGAGACATATGCTGCCATTTGCAGCAGTCCAACAGAGTAGATCGAGACGACTCGCAGTCGTCCGGCAACCTTCCCCTTGAACCGCTGAAGCGAGTCTTCGATGTCTCGATACTCGTCCAACCACTTCCGCACCCGCTCGAAGAAGATTTCCCCCGGAGCAGTGAGTTCCGGAGGCCGCCTCGAACGGTCAATCAGCTTTACACCCAGGTGATCTTCCAACTGCTGAACCGCTTGGCTCACAGCAGGTTGCGATATCTGACGTGCTTCAGCAGCACGCGAAAAACCATTGTGGGTTACGACATCACAAAAGATCTCCGCATTCCGGAGGTGAATCAGAGACATATAACCTATCCTGAATAGTCCTCCGGAGGCTCATAGCCATTCCGGAGTTATAGCCATCCTCGGCACTTTCGTCAAGGATTAGCAGGTAATTGGGCAAAACCAGGCGGAGGGTGGCCCTCCACGAAAATTGTTCGCAGCATTCAACACAGAAAAACGATATTCGGGTCGCACTGGCGTCATTGAATTTGCAGAATTGATGAAGTGAACGTCGCACCGTCGGCGTTTATTGAATCTGTGCCCTCCCCCAAGCGACCCAGCAGTTCAGGACAACACGCATGGCCCAGGCAATTGCCAACCCCGAGGAACTCAGGGCGTTTGCCTTGAAATTAAAGCAATTCAACCACACCCTGAGTGAACAGGCGGGAGTCCTCATGGGGCAGTTGGATTCTCTGGGCGCAACCTGGCGAGACCAGGAAAACGCCAAGTTCACAGAAGAATTCCGTAACCACATGCGGCTGCTGGCCAACTTCGTCGAGGCCAACAACCAGCATATTCCCTACTTAATGCGGAAGGCGGAACGGCTGGAAGAGTACCTGCAACAGCGTTAAGCCACTGCCCGAGAAAAGCCCGTTCCAGCCGGATTCAGTAAGATAAGTATTGACAATTTGACGTAACATCGCCGATATTCGATGTGTGGAGTTGACAGTTTCGGCTGCGGAGCTACGATTCCTCAAACGGTTGTTGCTTTTGACTCAACCACCTCGTCCCCTCGAATTCTTCTCACTTGCTTGGAAGTTTGTCGTTGTGGACATGTCTCCGGTGTGCTCACCACAGGATTACTGCTGGCTGTTGAATGTGAGAGGGTACCTCATTGTGAGAAGTGAGGGTCTTCCATTCCACGATTGCCCAGAGCCGGAAGTGAGTTCCCGGAAGCGTTAAGTGCCCCTTTTTGGGTAAAGAACGGAACCAGTTAGTTGTGAACTGGACATTCATTTTCACGGTTGTGATGTACAGGGTAGGCTGGCTGGAAACAGTTGTTTCATAACAATTCTCTTTCCAAGGTACCCTTCATCAAGGCATGTGAGCGTCACCAGGACTGGTGATGGGTCACTGCTTCAAAGTGATGGTGGCGTTCGGAACAGTGTCCTTCCAGTGTGTCCAACATTCGTTGCTGAATGTCGTGGCAGGACTCTTACTCCAACCCTGCTACTCCCCTTGAAGTGCCTGCAAAACTTGTTGTCCTCGTTAACACGAACAATGGACTGGAAGTGTCGGGATGACACCAACAGCAAACACAACACCCACTGAGTTAATTACTCCTGGTCCCCATGTTACCACTGTGTCGGGGAACGCTTCCTTGCGATAAACAAGGATCTCAAAAAACACTGTTTCGACATGACAATTTCGCGACGCAACACAGCATTGCGAACAGATGCAATCACGCCGGTTGAGTCGGCTGCGAATGCCCTGCCCCGTCAGTCGAAGAAATTTTAACTGCTTTCTGCCACGGACTCTCTTTATGGCTGCCAAATCGACTTCTTCTTCAACCGCCACAAAACCGGAACGCACGACGCGTCGCCGAAAAACGGCCAAGGTCACTTCAGATACGGATCAAACAGTGGACAAGAATTCCGATGACTTCGGTGCCGGGCTGGACGACGAACCAGCTCCAGCAAAAAAACGCCGCGTAACCCGGAAGAAGAAGGTGGTCGACGAAGAGCCGGAGCCCAAGGTTGCCGCGACTGCAAAACGAGACAATGACAGTGGCGACGCTGAAGAGGAAAAACCTCGTCGCCGTGGCCGGACTCGCACACCTCGCAAAGAAGCCAGTGCAGAAACCGAAGCTGTGAAGGAAGCTCCCGCAGAAGTATCCGAACGTAGCGAATCAAGAACTCGCTCGGAAGCCGATGACGCACCTTCGAGCGAAGGTGGTGAAGGCTCGGGCGAACGATCCGAAGGTGGTGGAGATCGGTCCAATAATGGCCGTCGCCGTCGCCGCAAACGAGGCGGTCGCCAGAATGAAGGCAGCCGCCCACCTCAATCACAGCAACAGCAAGGCGGTGGACGTCGTCGTGGTCGCGGTGGTCGCAACAATAAGCGTGGCGGTCCCCCGCAAACTCGTCGCCTGTCAAAGTTCGAACAGAACGCCGCTCCCTCAGTTGCTGCGGTGACCAGTGGTACTGTTGAAGGCGTGCTCGAACTGCACCCCAAGGGGTACGGATTCTTGCGTTCGGCCCAAAACGACTACGGCGCTCAGGACATCGATCCGTTCGTCTCCAGCTCGTTTGTCGAAAAGTACTCCCTTCGCGAAGGGATTATGATTCGCGGCGAAGTCGGACCGGGGACACGTGGTCAAGGACCGCGCGTGCTGGAAATCGAATCGATTGACGGACGCGACCCCGAAGCGTTTACCGAAATCAAACACTTCGACCAGTTGACCGCCATTAACCCGCACGAGCAAATTCGTCTCGAAACGGGAGCCCGTCCGGTCACCATGCGTGTGATGGATCTCCTCACTCCACTCGGAAAAGGACAACGCGCACTCATCGTTGCTCCACCGCGTTCCGGTAAGACAATGCTGTTGCAGGACATCGCCGAGGCCGTCAGTGTCAACCACCCTGAGATTCATCTTATCGTGCTCTTGATCGACGAACGCCCCGAAGAAGTCACAGAAATGCGTCGCAGCGTGAAGGGTGACGTCATTGCCTCTTCGATGGATCGCGACGTCGAAAGCCACGTGCGAATTAGTCAACTGGTCATTGAACGTGGTAAGCGTATTGCTGAATCAGGCCGTGATTGCCTCATTCTCATGGATAGCGTGACCCGTTGTGCCCGCGCCTTTAACAAATGGATAGGCGGCGGCCGCGAGTCGAAAATCGGAACCGGCGGACTCGACGTCCGGGCTCTGGAAATTCCTCGTAAAATGTTCGGTACGGCTCGCGTCTTCGACGAAGGTGGCTCGCTCACAGTCTGTGCGACCGCACTCATCGACACCGGCAGCCGCATGGACGAAGCGATTTTCCAGGAGTTCAAAGGAACCGGTAACATGGAACTGGTTCTAAGCCGTGACCTGGCTGAACGCCGCATTTGGCCAGCTATCGATATTTCGAAGTCTGGTACCCGACGCGAAGAGAAAATCCTCGATCCGGAACTCATGGATGAAATCATCATGCTGCGACGCAGCCTGGTGTCCCTCAATCCAGTCGAAGCGATGGAGCAATTGACCCGGACTATGGTCAAATTCCCGTCGAACAGAGAGTTTCTCTCGAAAATCCGCGCCGTCCTGTAGGAAGTCGCGAGAGTGGAGCAAGTCATCGCCCATCGAAATTCGGTGGGCGATTTTTGTTTGTACAGCCACACAATTCGCTGACAGACGAAACGGCGACCTGCTAGTATTCGGCCTTAATCAATTGCAGTAGTCCTTACGAACCGTCGTCAACATGAGTGATTTGATTCTCGATGAGTGGTCCCACACAGTCTGGCAGGCTTTGTCAGCAGCTGGTGAGATTGACGTCAACACGCTGGCTGCCAAACTCGGCGCTGATCAATCGAAAGTGCTCGCCGTCGCCCAAATCGGGTCTGATGGTGGATACATCAGCATCCGGGAAGTGCAGTCCGACGAGTTTGTTCCGAGCGAGAACGCCGTTCAACTCGTATCCGACGGGTTGCCCGAGCGCAAGGCTTTGACGCTGCTGGCCGAAGCTGGTGGTCAACTGGCAACCGGTGATTTCGCCAAGGCGGCCGGTCGGACGGGCCTGGCAGTGAACGAAGTATTCAAATGGGGCACAGCCCGCGGCTGGATTCAGCGCGACAAGGCTGGCATTGGTTTGACTGATTTAGGTGCAAGTATTGCCCAATCGGGCGAGCGTGATGTCGATGAGTTGTTCATCGAACAGTCCGCCGGAAATCCCGCCAACCTTGATGATTCGGAACGCCTCCGCAGTTTGCTCTCGAAGCGAAACGAACTGGGAAAAATCAAAGCACGCAAGCAGCGGTTCCTGAGCCTCACTGATGCTGGCAAAGCTGTGCTGAGCCGGGGCGTATCCGTCAAGAAGGAACGCAATCTTCTGACGCACGAAGATCTGCAGGATGGGGGATGGCGGGACATCATGTTGCGTCCTTATGACGTGACGTTGCCTGCGGAAACGGTGCGTCCCGCGAAGCCGCATCCGTTGCGTCGGATCATTGAGCAGACGCGGCGTGGTTACCTGGAAATGGGATTCACTGAGGTTGTCTCTCCCATGGTCGAGTCGAGTTTCTGGAACTTTGATGCACTGTTCCAGCCACAGGATCACCCTGCTCGTGACATGCAGGACACGTTCTACATGGCCGATCCCAAGGTCGCACCGCTTCCAGAAGATGCAGCTTTGGTGGAACGAGTGCAGGCCGCCCACGAAAACGGGGGCGACACAGGCTCAGAAGGCTGGGGTTACAAGTGGTCGCCGGAACGTGCACGCCAAATCGTGCTGCGAACGCACACCACCGCCTCCACAATTCGCGCGCTGGCCGCACATCCCGAGCCGCCCTTCAAAGCCTTCTGCGTCGGTTGGGTCTGCCGCAATGAAACGATGAGCTACAAGCACCTGCCGGTGTTCCATCAGGTAGACGGCATTGTCATCGACGAAAATGCGTCGCTGGCTTCTTTGCTGGGAACGCTGGAAACGTTCTACAAGAAAATGGGTTTCCAACAGGTGAAGTTCAAACCAGCGTTTTATCCCTACACGGAACCGAGCGTGGACGTCGTCGTTTACCTCGAAAGCCGCGGGAAATGGATCGAAATGGGTGGGTCGGGAATCTTCCGTCCCGAAGTCACTGAGCCGCTCGGCTGTAAGCATCCCGTGCTCGCTTGGGGACTCGGCATGGAACGCCTCGCCATGATTCGTTACGGACTCAAAGACATCCGAGAACTGTATCAGGGACGCGTTGAGTCTCTTGCGGGAGTACCGCTTCACCAGTAGGCGAACAATTCCCCTTCGCTTCCAGTGGAATCTGCAGTATTCTGACCAGCCGACTCGCAACTCACACCATTTTCAGGAGCATACAATGCGGCAGTTTGTGATGGGGACATTGGCTTTGACGATTCTGGTTGGCGTGGCAGCTACGGCTCAGGCGCAAATCGGTGGTAAGAAGGGGCCAGACAAACGAGTGAAGGCCTTGCTGGACGAACTCGAACTGAAATACGAAGTCGATGACGACAACGACTTCAAACTGGTATTCGAAGTGGGCGAGTCGGGTCGCAGCCAAATCGTGTGGATTCGTTCCAACACCGAAGATTTCCGCACCCTGGAAATCCGCGAAATCATGTCACCCGGCTATGTCGCAGAAGGTGACGACATCCCACACTACGTGGCGATCAAACTGCTGGAAGACAACCGCGCCAAGAAAATGGGCGGCTGGCAGAAAGATGGAAAATACGCCGTGTTCGTCTCTCATATTGGAGCCGACCTCGATGCCGAAACGCTGCACAACGTTTTGATTTTCACCGTGGAAGCAGCCGACGAAATGGAAAAGCAGCTGACCGGCGAGAAAGACCAGTTCTAGAGCCTCAAACTCTACGGCTTACCGAAAGAACTCAAGCCCTGCGTTTCACAACGCAGGGCTTTTTTCGTTTTCAGTCTGCGAATGACACCGGAGAACGGCACTGCTTTTGCACCTTCGTCCTCGATCAATTCCATCGAGAAACTCAGTGGAAGCAACAACCGGCACCGTTACAATTCAGTTCAGAGACCTGAGAGCCACACAAGGAAAAGAACATGCCTGACACAACTAAACTGGACTCGCTGCACCACGTTGCCATTCGCGTGAACGACATCGCGGAAAGTGTGCAGTGGTACCGTGACAATTTTGCGTGCGAAATTGGTTACCAGGATGCAACCTGGGCGCTGCTGAACTTTGCCAACACGTCGCTGGCGTTGGTGATTGCCGAACAACATCCGCCACACATTGGTTTCGCTACTGATAAGGCGGAATCGGTCGGGAATTTGAAAACGCACCGCGATGGCACCCGTTCGGTGTACATCGAAGATCCCTCAGGAAACGCCGTCGAGCTGCTCGATCCCAAATCGCTGTAGCAGGTCAGTTTGAATCTTCGCCAAGCGCATCGCGTAATTGAGCGAGTGCACGACTCAGTAGGACTCTCGTTGCCCCGGGAGATTTTCCTATTTTCTGGGCAACTTCATTTGAGGAAAGCCCCTGCACATAACGCAAACGCAGCGCCGTTTGCTGCTCGGGTGGAAGCTCGGCTACGGCGGCGAACATGCGGCTCTCTTTGCGGTTTCGCGAAAACGCCTGACTGGGACTGGTCATGCTGACGACCAGCAAATTCACAATGTCACCCTCGTCATTGCCGCGTTGACCACCTTGAAGTGGAACCTCCAGCGCCCCTCGCTTCTGACTCTTGAGCCTGCGGTGAGCGTCAATGACTTTTCGTTCGACAATGTGGCAGAGCCAGCCAAACGGCTCGCGATTTGAGAAGTCAACCTGAGTGAATCCCTGTACGGCATCGAGGCAGACATCCTGGACAATGTCACCGGCTTCGAGCTTTCCACGCAATGCGGCACCGAGTCGAGACGTTACGTAATTCGTCAGACGCGGACGTTCCCGTTCGAGATATTCGGCGAAAGCAGTCGTGTCGCCTTGCCGCACCTTGTCGAGCAAGGGATCATGTTGCGTTGAGTCTTGATGACTGTTCATAGGTTGCAGAATGACAAACCTCGGACGTTCATGACAACACCAGACGACATCGACCCTGTTTCAAACGACGACCCCTGGGCTGTCGTTGCGTGCTGCGTTGATCAATTCGTCGAGTGCTTCGAGCTTTTTCCCCCGGCCAACATTGCAGAGTTCCTGCCAGAGAGTCCATCGGAAACACGTCGCCTCGTTCTTGTGGAACTTATCAAAGTTGATATGGAGTACCGCTGGAACTCCAGTCTCCCGGTGCTACTGGTGGAGGATTACGTCGACGCATTTCCGACAGAGCTGTCGCCCGATAATCCACCACTCGAACTGATTATCGAGGAATATCAAATTCGTTACGCGGTCGATGAACTGCTGAACGTGGACGACTATCTGCGACGGTTCCCCACATTCCGGGGAGAGCTCGAACAGGCGCTGGGCATTGATCCCGACGGTCGTGATTCCGAGAGACAAGCCGCGCATCCTGTTGAACTCGAATTCCATTCCGGCGATGAACTGGATGATTTCGAACTACTGCAAGAGGTTGGCCAAGGTGGATTTGGGACAGTATTCCTGGCACGGCAGAAGTCGATGCAGCGACTCGTGGCTCTCAAGATTGGAGCCAACCGCGAAGATGATGAACCCCAAACGCTCGCTCAGCTTGATCATCCCAATGTCGTCAGAGTATTCGACCAACGCATCCTGCCGTGTGAGGGATTGCGGTTGCTCTACATGGAATTCGTAGCAGCGGGCACATTGCGTCAGCTCATCAGACAACTGGAGCACGATTCAAAGCAGGCGGGTTCCTCGGTGCTGGAGGTTGTTGATCGGCAGCTGGTCGGCGTGGGACAGCTTTCGCCACCCGACTCGTCATTTCGAAAACAACTTGCTGCCGCCGACTGGCCCACGACTGTTGCGCTTCTCGGAATTCGATGTGCCAGTGGACTCGAACATGCCCACTCACGTGGGGTACTGCATCGTGACATTAAGCCTGCCAATATTTTGCTGTCCCCAGACGCCTCTCCGAAAATCGCTGACTTCAACATCAGTTATGCGGGCAACGTGGTCGGTGCAAATCCGGAGGCGTTCTTTGGCGGTACGTTGGCCTACATGTCGCCGGAGCAAATTCGAGCGAACAGCCCGCTCCATTCTGAGGGGCCGGCTGACATCGATGAACGGTCTGATGTCTATTCGCTGGGAGTCGTTCTGTGGGAGCTTTTCACGGCGGAGCATCCTTTTGGAAAGGAACAGGCCGAGCGCGACTGGCTGCGAACGCTGGAGCATATGCTTGCTCGGAGAAAAGAGCCTCGTCCAAACACATTCGAAGCCTCAACCGCAGGTCGCTTACGGCGGGTGTTAATACGTTGTCTGCAGTTCGATCCTGCGGACCGTCCGCAGACGGCGCGGGAACTGCGTCTCGAGTTGGAGTTGGCCTGTCATCCCGAACTTGCGGAACTGGTTGAGCCGCCACAATCTGGGTGGCGGAAATGGCTCCTGCAGTTTCCACGCACCGCGTTGTTCCTGGCCGCCATCATCCCCAACGTCTTCGCAGCGGTGTTCAATTTCCACTACAACCGGCAGGAAATCATTGGCCGACTGGAAGCCGGAAACTGGCTCGCCGACTTCATGCTGGTGCAGGGAATTATTAACGCGGTGGCCTTTCCTGTCGGGATTGGCATTGTCCTGTGGTATTTCGAGTCGACGGCGCGGGCCTTGCGCAACAGCCAAGAGTTGGCAAGTGGAGAACAAGGTCGTCTGTTGCGTCGGACACTCTACACGGGCTCGCTTGCTTCCTGGGTCAGTATTGCAGCCTGGCTGATTGCGGGAGTCGCCTATCCTGTCAGCCTGCATTTAATCGCTGGCCAGTTTCCACTCGGGGCGGCCGTGTACTTTGTCGCTTCGCTGGCAATTTGTGGACTCATTGCGGCGTCGTACCCGTTTCTACTGATTGCGGTCTTCGCGTTGCGTTCGATTCAGCCTGGCATATGCCGTGGTCGCGTTGCCGCCCTGGCTGGCATTGATTATCGCGGCCTGGCCCGACAGGCGAATGTGCACCTCGTGTTAACGGCACTTGTCCCGCTGCTGTCCATTACGCTGCTGGCTCTGCTCGACACGAATAACCGCATGGCACTCGGTTGGCTGAGCTTTGGCGGATCGGTCGGATTCCTGCTTGCTTTCCTGCTGAATCAGGCCATTCAGCACGACGTTCGCGTCTTAGATCAAATTGACAAAGAGGAAATCTCAAAAAGTCCGACGCACCGTCGATGATCTCGCGATGGAGCGCTTGCTCATTCGGCGAATGTGTCGTCTAATTGTCCGACAGGAGTACGACATAATTTCATTACTACTTTGGAAATGAATTCAATGAGCGATCTGACGATCGAAGTGTGGGATGCCACGGGCAACAAGCGTCAAACTGTCGAAGTGCCAGCGACGGCCCCTGTGAACCGGGTGATTGCCGTGCTGGTGGACCGCATGAATTTGCCTCGCAACAGTCCCGACGGTCAACTGATGAGCTACAAATTTCACCACCGGGCCAGCGGTCGTCAGTTACTTGACAGTGAATCGCTGGAAGGGGCGGGCGTAAAGAATGGCGACATTCTGCGTCTGCAACCAGAAATCACCGCAGGGGGCCGTGCGTGAACGACGTCATCCACATTTCGGAAGAGCCGGAACAGGAAGACAGGTTCTCCCGCTTTCGTCTCATTGGCTGGTGGGACCAGGACCGTTTGCGCGCTGCGAAGGTTCTCGTGATTGGAGCCGGCGCGCTCGGCAACGAACTCATCAAGAACCTGGCGCTGCTGGGTGTGGGGAATGTGCTCGTAGCTGATTTGGATCGGATCGAGAATTCGAACCTTTCACGTTCGGTCCTGTACCGTGCCGAAGACTGTGGAAAGAGTAAGGCACAAACAGCAGCGGAACGGGCGCGTCACATCTTTCCAGAAATGAATACCCAGTCATTCGATGGCAATATCGTGTTCGACTTGGGGCTGGGGGTGTACCGCTGGGCCGATGTCATTCTCGGTGGACTCGACAACCGCGAAGCACGTGTGGCGATTAATCAGGCCGCAGCCCGCACGGGGAAAGTCTGGATTGATGGTGCTATCGAACGGCTGAGCGGCGTGGCGCGGGTTTTCGACCCCATGTCCGGTCCGTGTTACGAATGCACGATGAGCGAAATCGACTGGAAAATGCTGGAAGCGCGTCGCAGTTGTGCGCTGCTCACACGCGATGAAATGCAGGAAGGAAAGGTCCCCACCACACCGACAACGTCATCTGTCGTGGCCGGTGTGCAGGCACAGGAAGCGGTGAAGTATCTGCACGGACTGGATGTCATCAAAGGGCAGGGTTTTGTCTTCGATGGGGAATACCACAACAGCTATACCGTGACGTATCAACAGTCGGAAGACTGCCCGACTCACGAAGCATACGAGCCCATTGTTGAAGTTCCCTGGAAAGTCAGCGAGACCACGGTTGGTCAACTGCTGGAGCGGATTCAGCAGGATTTAGGTAAGCCGGGCGTGATTGAGTTCAATCATGACCTGTTGAACGCTCTCACCTGTCCGGAATGCAATGTGTCGGAACCAATGTTTGCGTCGCTCGGAAAAGTGAAAGTATCGCAGGGAAAGTGTCCGCAGTGTGGCGGCAATCGGACTCCCGAGATGTACCACACGTTAGATGCGAGTTCACCGCTCGTCGACAGAACGTTGGGTGAGCTGGGCGTTCCCGCGTGGGACATAATTGGCGGCCGTGCCGGCATGGACATGGTCTACTACGAATTCACGGGTGACCGCGACGAAGTCCTCGGTCCGCTGGCATCTGCGGAATCGACCGAGAATTAAAGAGGGGCTCGCGCACAAAGGGTGGGCGTTTCGCAACAAGAATTGAAAGCTGACTTGAGTCTATCATGAGCGAAATTGACATCAGCGATTTGAAAAAAGAGGCGCTGGACAAAGGGAATTTCCCGGTCGGCAACAAGGAACCGTTTCGCGTGCACTTTGCTCCCGAAGTCCATGAGGGAACACGTGCTCACGCTTCCGCCGACACGTCGGTCGAAATTTGCGGTGTCCTCGTCGGTAAATGGGAGACCGATACCAACGGTCCTTACGCACTCATTACCAATTACATTCGGTGCGATAACGCGGCACAGAAGCATGCGGAAGTCACGTTCACGCAAGACTCATGGACGCAAATCAACCATGAGATGGATACCAAATATCAAGAGCTGCGGATCATCGGCTGGTACCACTCGCATCCCGACTTCGGGATTTTTCTGTCGGACCGCGACTGTTTCATCCAGCAGCACTTCTTCTCCGGTCCCGGACAGGTAGCGTTTGTCATTGATCCCGTCCGCCATTTGGAGGGACTGTTTGAATGGCGTAACGGCAAACCAACGGCCATGCACCATTACTGGGTGGGTGAACAAATTCATTTAGGCGAAACGCGACCGGCTGAAAAACAGGCACCGAAGCCCGGCATGATGGATGATTCCGAGGCGGGTGAACCATCAACAGGTTTGGAATTCCCGAAGGCATCCACTGAGGGAGTTCTCAACTGGATTGTGGTCGCGCTCGCCTGCGTCTGCGCGTTCTTGCTGGGATTGCAGTTGTCGAACAACGCATTTCACGCATCGTTGCGACAACTACAATTGGAACTCGTGGCCAATTACCAAATGTACAAAGTCCAGGGGAATGACTTTGAAGAACGAATCGAATCGATTCAGCAACACTTAGCCACAACCGGTAACAATTCGACGAAACTTGTTGAAGTAAGCGCGGACGAGGAAGCGCAGAAAGTATTACGAGCATCCATTACCGAATTGCACGAAAACCTGTCGGCTGCAATCGATGCACTGGAAGAAGTCAAGCGTTTGTACGGCCACACTCCTGAGCAGAAACGGCGCTACAACGAACTTTACCAGCAGTACCATCAGCCACCGGACAAAGAAGCCAAAGAGGGAGACGGCAAATCATCACCCGAGCAATCTGGCAAGGATGGTTCCACCGCTGTTGGGCCAGCCCCCGCAGCGAAAGCAGGCGGAGAGAAAACGGGGCAACCCGCTCCTTCAACTCCGCAGCCGAAAGAAAGCTCGAACGAATCCAATTCGGACACACCGAATCCGACACCTCCCGCTGAATCCAACTAGGGCCTGCCCCGCGCACGGCTGGCGAGCAACATAAGCATGTCTGAGAAACTTCGCATTTCGTTTGACGAACTGAATTCCTCACAGGTCCAGGATTACATTGACATCCAGGACCAGCTGCGGGAAGCGGTGGATCCAATTGATGATCAGCCCTGGTACGTCAAACTGATTTACTCCAGTTGGTTGTATCTTGCCTTCGCTAGTATGACAGGCGCATTCCTGGCCTGGGCTCTGTGCGAGCCAGTATTCACGGACAATCCTTTCGTCGACAGCCCCCTGTCCGACTTGCTGGGATTCCTGCTGCTGTTCCCCATTGTGGCAGCCATGTCCGGCCTGTTTCTGGGGATGGCGGAAGGGATTATGTGCCGCAATCCGCAGCGGGCCGCATTCAATGGGCTCATTAGTTTTGTGGTTGGTTTCATCGGAAGCGTCGTATTCATGCTTCCCGTAAACATTCTGTATGGAATTTTCGGTACCATTGCGATGTCTCTGTCACCAGAAGGCGCGGAGTTCCCCACGGGCATGGGCTTCGTGGTGCACATGATTGGGCGCGGCGTCGCGTGGGCCATTATTGGAGTCTTTGCCGGATTGGGCCAAGGTGTCGCCCAATGGGAAAAGAAAGTTCTGTTCAACGGGATGCTCGGGGGCGTTCTTGGTGGTTTGGTCGGCGGATTGCTGTTCGATCCCATTTACCTCGGGGTAGAATATCTCATCACCAGATTCGGGTTAGAGGGTCTTTCGACCACGCTCTACCTTGAATGGCTTCTGGGTGACCTGGAAGTTGAGGCGTCATTGAGTCGGGGATTCGGCTTCGTGGCCATTGGGGCTTCCGTAGGACTGTTTACAGGTCTTGTCGAAGGTTGGACCAAAACGGCCTGGCTCATGATGCGGCGCGGGCCGCTGGCCGGAAAGCAGTTCATTATGCACCGCGATGTCACCGTGCTTGGCAGTTCGCCCAAGGCCGGGATTTACCTGTTCAAAGACACCGACATCGAGCCGAAACACGCCACGATTTACAATCGCGGTGGGCGTTTCGAAATCGAAGACAACATGACGGCTGCGGGGACGTATGTGAATGGTGCCCGCATCAACGGCCGACGCGTCCTGCAAAGCGGTGATCAAATCGAACTGGGAAAAACTGTATTGGAATTCGCCCTCCGGTCGACTGATTCATAAACTCGCCTAAGCCGAACGGCGGCGCGGAGCTTCGAGCAGACGGAGTTCATCGAGGTCAATGGAATTCTGAAACCACTGACCGGCCCGGATGAGTTTCATCCGACGTTTAATGCTCTTCCAAATTCCCTTGTGGAACCCCACGGAAGACGTGAAGAGTGTGAGTACATCCATGAAACGACTGTTTTGCGCCAGCGTGGGTTCGTACACGTCGATGTAGGCGTTGTAGCCAAACCCAATGAGGTTTCCGTCAATCGCGCCAATGTGTTTGCCATCACCTTCGATGTCAAAGTCGGCTCCGAACGAGACCCATTTCCGTTTGACCGTAATATTCCACAGCCGGTGGGTCGATTCGTCCATGAACACGAATCCATACACGGCGGGATAGCGCAGCCAGCGGTGTTGTTGCTGCATGACAGTGAATACGTCAATGCCGGACAAATTCACTGCGAGCGAAAGCAGCGGGCGCCTTGCCGCGAGCGAATTGGTGACCTCCCAGGAAGAAAGTTCTTCGATTGAACCAACCCAGTGGATGCGTTTGGTCGTCGTCTTGAAGTGCTTGAGCACCAGCCGGCGCTGTTCGATGTCGCCGGTTTTCAAATTCATGATGGCGTCATCTTGAAGTTGCTGCTCCAATTCCACGGCCTCTTTGGCGCTGAGTCGTCCGCGGTATTTGACGTCGTCCTTCAGTTCTTCTCGACGGTTCTTTTGCAGGCGGTTAATGGCCTGTTGCTTTTCGACTTTGTCGGGGGTCCAGACATCAGTTCGCAGCCCAATGAGATGACTCTTAATCCACCCTTTGCGTTTCGCGTCGTACTCCGAAACGGTGCCGCAGACGTCCATATTCTTGCCGAATTGACGGTCATCTGCCGATTTGAGTCGCTGCAGTAAGTCGACATTTGTGGGATGCATACTGGGAAACATCCACAAATCAACGTACCGGGCATTATCGGAATGGGAGCGCCACCAGGACATACGTTCGCCAGTTTCAGCATCAATGAGAATTCAAGTCGCTGCGCTCATACGGCATTGTGAACCGCTGCCTCCAGACCGAATTCGTTTCGGGCCGAGTATGCTGCACGCATGCGGCACATTCTGCTGATCGGAAGTGCCATTAGCTCAATTGAAGATTGGCAGGGTGTGTGAAGTACGTTGCCGTATTATGGTGGGTTACATCCGCGAATCATGCACCACGAAAAAGACACCCCGTTTGGGGGATTGAGTGACTTGCGTAACGCACCGACCTGTCTGACGCGGACTCCACCCACCCTACAAATAATTTGGGCTAACTCAGCAACAATGACAGGTCTTCTTTCGTGAGTGACCGAATCAAGTTGCTGTTGGAGGTGACAATGGCTTCCGCCAGTTCTCGCTTGCCCTGCTGCAGTTCGAGGACTTTCTCCTCCACTGTGTCGCGTGCGATAATTCGATACACGAACACGGGGTTTTGCTGTCCCATTCGATGTGCTCGGTCAATGGCCTGTGCTTCCACAGCAGGGTTCCACCAGGGATCCAGAATGAACACGTGGTCGGCAGCCGTAAGGTTCAGACCATGACCACCCGCCTTGAGGCTGATGAGAAACAGCTTGCAGTCCTCATTTGATTGAAACTTGGTCACACACTCTTTGCGGTTATTGGTTCTTCCGTCGAGGTAGGCGTACTTGATCCCACGCTGGTCGAGTTGTCGTCGGAGAATGGCCAACAACGACGTGAACTGCGAGAAAATGAGTGCCTTATGCCCTTCCTCCAAAGTGTTCTCCAGCTGCTCCCACAAGAGCTGCAACTTGGCACTGGACTGCTTGGCCTGTTTTTCGTCCACCAATCCGGGATGGCAGGCGGCCTGTCGCAAACGCAGCAGTGCTTCGAGGACGTGGATTTTCGAATTCTTCAGGCCCTTTTCGGCAATGGTCCCTGCCAGCGAAACACGGTAGTAGTCGCGGAGTTCGTCGTATCCTTTACGTTGCTTGCCAACCAAATCGCAGTACAGAATTTGTTCCGACTTGTCCGGGAGTTCTGTGAGCACTTCCGACTTCGTGCGCCGGAGCACAAACGGTGCAATGGCCCGCGAGAGGAGTTTCTGCGACTCGGGATTCGCTGCAATTGAATTGGCACGTCGCTTGAATGCAACTTCATTACCGAGCAGGCCGGGATTCAGAAACTCGAAGAGTGACCACAATTCACCCAAATGGTTTTCAATGGGAGTTCCAGAAAGGGCCAATCGATGACGCCCCTTCAGCAGTCGACATGCTTTGGCAGTCAGTGAACTGGAATTCTTAATGGCGGTCGCTTCGTCGAGAACAATGTAATCGAACTCGATTTCTCGAATGGCTTCAATGTCTTTGCGAAGCGTTCCGTACGTGGTGATGATAAGGTCGAATTCGCCCCAGGTGTTTGCGTCGACACTTCTTCCCGTGCCGTGATGGCTCATGACTCTCAGCTTAGGCGTAAAGCGGGCTGCTTCATCCATCCAGTTGAACACGAGGCTTTTGGGGACGACAGCCAAAGTGGGCCGATGCGATTCGCTCGCATTCTTACGTCCAAAACTCTGTCGCCGCTTTTCCAGGGTAGCCAGCACCTGAATGGTTTTTCCCAGGCCCATGTCATCAGCGAGACAGCCGCCGCAACGAATTGACTGCAGATAACTAATCCAACCCAATCCATTTCGCTGGTACTCGCGCAGCGTCCCTTTAAACGTTCGCGGTTCCTTCGCCGGTTTGAGTTCCGTACTGTCTTGAAGCCGTTTGACTAACGACGAAAAGGCTTTGTCGAAGCTGACCTGTGGTTCCGCTTCGAGCAGTGCGTCCAACACCATTGCCTGCGATGGTTGGAACCGGAGGCTTTCCGTTTGCGTTGCATCGGAGAAATTGGCCAGTTCACCGAACCGTTGCAGCCATTCTGCTGGGATGACACCTTGTGTGCCGTCATCGAGCGAAACGAACCGTTCCTTACGGCGGACGGCCCGCAGCAATGCTGGTGTCTTCACCGACTGATCACCGAACTGTACCTCTGTTTCGAGTTCGAACCAGTCGATGTTCGACTTCACCTCAATGGTTTCGGCGGTGCTCTTTCGCAGCAGCCCTTGCTCTCCTTCGACCTGCCATCCCGCATCGATGAGGGGAATGGCCGCCTGGAGGAACATGTCTCGGGGAACGACTCGAATCAACTCGTCATTGTCATACGAGGTCAACACATGCGTTCCAACGTCATCCAGGAACTGATGAGCGAGTGCCTCCGTCGCGAAATTACGCGGGTAACACTTGTTGACTCCCTCGTCCATGATGAAGTGGGCTGGCGCCGATCCCTCAATTTCTCGACCGGCATAGTCGAATGAGACCAGCACCTCAAAGTAGAAATCGTCATCCTTCAATGAGCGAAACCTCGCGATGGGTGCGGGGGTGATCTCCTCCACAGCAGGCTGCAGTTCCGGCGGAAAACTGAGTTGTGGACATTCTGGAAATGACCAGACGTTTTCCAGGAACGTTCTTCCCTCATCGCGCGGCACATGAAACGAAGGCTGCTCCAGAAACTGCTGCAGCCACGGTCCCGAGTTTTCCAGGTTGGCTCGGCTGAGGCGACCATCTGAAAGGAGCACGAATTCCGACATCGCGAGCACGACATTACCCGGCAGCGAGAGCAGGTCATCACCTCGCTGCAGTTCACCCGAAACGCGCCAACCGTTCTTCTCCGACTCTGCTTTCAGTCGAAATCCATAGGGAATAGCGTTGTCCCAGGTAATTGCGGTGGTGTCTTCAAAAGGTTGCTCTGGTCCGAGCCGCCAATGGAACCGACCCGTTTCACAAAGCTGCGGTGCCAGGGCCACGAAGTCTTCGCCCGACATTTCGAACTGGCTCTGGGCCTGGTAAGGGCTTGGCAACACATAACGATCGCGTTCACGATGAACGCTGGAAATCAGTCTCAACAACCGCTGATCGGCGGGCTCCCAGTGGCGTCCAATTTCGTAGCTGCGTATCTGAAATGGCTTTGGGCTACGTTGCTCTCCGAGGGACGACAGTCCGCACAGAATAGAAACGGCAACCTGGTTTCGGTACAGCGTCGCCCCGACATCCAGCATGTAATAGAAGGTTGGAACTGCCGCCGGATGACGTGGGATATCGTCTGGACCCTGCTTCGCCGCCGCCTCGTCCTGCAGTCGCTTCAGAGTCTCCTGCCACGTTTCCTTTGACGACGAAGGCGACACGATGACCGACTGGTGATTCGTGTGCGAGATGCCCTGAGGTGAAATTCCATTAAGAGATCGACGCAACTGCGATCCCCCAGCCCCTGCAGGAGGACGACTCCGCAATTCTTCCTCGAGTTCATCTGGATCATCGCCGACGAGATCGAAATCTGCCGACTGAGGCCCCTTCTTTGATCGGCTCAAATGAACAATCGCTGCCCAGACGTGCTTGCAGAGGAAACCGTCGTAGTAGTGCGGGCACGTGCAGGAGACTGCAAATTGCTCCTCTGCGTCCGCGTCCTGCCAGTCCAGGCAGACGGTGTAGTCAGTTGTCCCGCGGACGAGGTAAATCGCGCCTGCCGTGAATTCTTGCTGCAACGTCAGCTTACGTGTAGCCACGTAAGCGTTGCCGCGATTACGGGTGGGCTGAGAGAAATACGAACCAAGCGACTTTGACAACTTCATCCCGTTACCCTCCATAGCCTTACGTCATGAGCGGCAAAGTTTGATCGCAGATTCCATGCAGAAAGCATAGCGTACACGACACTGAGCAGTTGTCCAGACCTGTTGTTTGCGGAAGAATCGCACCCAGTTCGCGACCGAAGAGGTAAACTGGGCAAGCTGTTTTGTTGAAGAGAAGGCCAATTTCTCGCAAATAGCAACTTGGCGAAAACTCCCAATTTGACATGGGTCTGGTTTGACACCTTGGCTTCGCTACGTTACTTAATCGTCAATGTCAGGGGTATTGGTACATTCCTCACTGCCCCTATGGTTAGTGAATGGTCACAAATTGACCGAAAATAGCGCTGATTCGCAGTGTCTCGGGACTGGTGGTCAGCTTCAAGTTCCCTCCCCCCGAGGATGTTGAAGGAGAAGTGTAATGAGTCGTATTTTGAGTGCTGTTGCTGTTGCTGCCATGTTGTTCGTTTCGGTTGGTTCAGCTGACGCAGCTCGTTGCTGCCGTCCAGTTCGCCAGACCCGTTGCTGCCACGTGGTTCGCGTTCGCCACACCGGTTGCTGCAAGCCAGCTCCAAGCTGCTGTGCTCCAGCTCCAAGCTGCTGCGCACCTAAGTGCTGCAACTCAGCTCCAAGCTGCTGTGCACCTAAGTGCAACAGCTGTGCCCCAGCTTGCAACAGCTGCGATGGCAAGCCAGCTTGCCCAAACTGCACCGAAGGTGGCAAAGACGCCGGTGCTGCTGAAGACGCTCCAAAGCCAGAAGCAGCCTAATTGCTTTGAATGGCTGTCCGTGCTGATTCGGACATCTGAAATTGGCCTTCTTTCGGTTCGACCGGAAGAAGGCTTTTTTATTTGACGAAATCAGCCAAGCGAATTCTTTGTCGCTTCCAGAATGTCCGCAGCGACGGCTTCGATACTGCGAATGCCACTGTCGTCGGCAACGCTGATGACCTCCCAGTTCGCTGAACGGTTCGCGAGGTCCAGATATGTGTCGCGAACTTTGCCAAGGTAAGTTGCGTCTGCCTCCTGCAAATCGGCGGCCTGGTCGGTGTAATCGCGAGCTGCTTTCTTGAGGACGAATTCCTGCGCCGTGGCCACGGGCAGGTCGAGGAGAATGTTCAGTGAGGGCCGGGGCATTTGGTGGATTTCGAATTCCACGTGCTCAATCCAGTCCTGCACTTCACGGCGTTCTGTATCTGAGCAGCGGGCCGACTGGTGAGCCATGTTCGATCCCACGTAGCGGTCGAGGATGACGAGGTCGTGACTCTCCAGTTCCTCCAGCAGCCTGGATCGAGACTCGAGTCGATCGCCAGCGAACAGCAGCGAAATCAAAAACGGCGGCAGGTCCCACAGTTCACCGAACCGGCCGTTCAGAAAATCGCCAACCCGTGCGCCAAAGAACGTCTCTGAATACCTTGGAAACCCCATGAATCCTACGCGATAGCCCGCTTCGCGGAGCGTCTCCACGAGTCGTTTCGACTGGGTTCCTTTACCGGAACCATCGATCCCTTCAATCGCGATTAAGTGGGCCATCTAACGTAACTCCCGGGCTGTCCCGACGGTCTCCTGCCTTCGCTTTATTTCGATGGTCGTCGTGCGTAGACATTTCCGTCACGCACTTCGACATCAAAGACTTTGACCGGAGCGGTCGCCGGCATTTTCAGCACGGCTCCGGTGCGAATGTCGAACTCAGCACCGTGTCGTGCACAAGCAATGGCATTTCCCGAGACGGTTCCATCGGTCAATGGCTGACCATCGTGTGTGCAGACATCTTCGATGCAGTAAAAATCATCGCCTGCTCGCAGCAGCAGGGCCGGTGTATCATCGACGATAACCGACAGCCGTCCGTTGACTTGCACATCAGTTACCTGTGCGACTTGTTCCCAGTCTGACATTCCTGTCCCTCTCACAATGTGACTGCCACGTACATACAGGTGGCGAATCAGCCTGTGGTTTGTCGTTGCTCGTTTTCAGGAGTCACCCGACTCCTTGCATTCCCGATAACGTTAGCAACAACCGGGGACCAGCAAAACAGATTGGAACAACGCTTTTCACACTTCGCGTCGAATTGACGTGCCAGAGAACAGATTGAGTCTTTATTCGACAACTCGGAACGAGATGGCTGGGGTCGAAACGGTAATGGTTTCGTTCCCCTTCTTGTGCGTTGCCGTCAAGACAACGCTGAAGGTTCCCAGTGGCGATTTGTCATTGGAGTCGAACTGCAGCTCTACTTCATTCTGCCCTTTTGGGATGGGCTTCATGGCCAATCCAACATTTCCAGGCACGGCATTCTTGTCAGGATTGGTAGCCAAAGTGATTTGCTCGTCCACCCCTTCACCTCGCTCGGCAGTGACCTTGAACGTTGGCTTGCTCCCCCGTTTGATTTCGACAAGCGCTGGCTCAACTCGCAGCCGCAATTTCTGTGCGGGGGCTCCGGACAGCCCTACTGCCTCCCTAAGTGGCTGCGGAAACGCGACCAGACTGCTCCACTGTCCTTTCAGGAAGTCGTGAACACTCGCCACGTCACTGATTTCGGTTTCGCCAACCTTACCCGTTCCTCGAATGGCAATGTTCGACAGTTGGCCTCCCTGAAATTCGGGAGCCGCCTCCAGCGTCATTACGCCAGTGTTCACGCCAGGTCCAATTGTTGTGGGCGTGGCAGTGACTCCTTGCGGAAGCCCAGTGGCGGTGAGGGTGATTTCACCACCGTAGTCGATCCGTGCAACCGTGACTGAAACGGCAGCCACGTTTCCGGCTGCGAGCGAAATGGCATCTGTTCCTGCTTCAAGTGAAAACCCGGGCTGCTGGGGCGTTACAGAAATGTGATAACCGAATTCCGGCCCGCCCCGTTTCAGCAAGTCTTTCACTTCCAGATAGTACGTGCCGTCTTCCGGAAACTTAACTGCGAGTGTTCCTTCGGCGGTGCCAGCGTCATCAACGGCCACCAGCGCACTCTTGTCGGCTTTCAGCATCCGCATCGACAAATCGACCGGCGCACCAATCTCGCGGGTCATGCCGATGAAGCGAAACTGCTGATCCTTTTTGCCAGCAATTACATAGTAGTCGACGTCGTCCGGTTCATCGCAGCGACCGCTAATGCTCGCGCCCAATGCCGCTTCGTTTGCCTGCTCAACCGCGTCATTGGGCTCACGCTCCAAAACCTGTGGGGCGTCCGTCGTGCGCACGAAAGAAAACGCATGCGTGGCACCACCAACGCGCGTCGTGGCGACACGTAGCCATTCTGGAGCTTCTGGGGCAGCCGTCACATGAGCCGGCGCCGCAGATGCCGCATCGAGCCCCACGAAGTCAACGCGGGTTTCCTGACCTTTCGTCACCGCTGCGGGAACCGTCGACGTAATGGCCGGGAAGTCACCAATCCGTAAGCGATAAAAATGGTTTCCACTCCCTCGGAACTGTGCATCTCGAACTTCGACGACGTACGTGCCCGCTGTCGCGAACGTGAAGCTCAGTTGGGAATCGGAAGAGAGGCCGCGTGTGTCGTCGGCATAAGCCAGTTCGCGGCCGCTTGCATCGTACAGGAAGAGGACGGGATCAAGGGCCGATCCCAGCCGTCGCGACCAGGCTTCAAATGTGAGTGTGGCTCCCGCCGCTGCGTTGAACTTGAAGAAGTCACGACCCAGGTTATCGACGACACCATCAACGCCTGCCGGAACAGGAACTTCTTGAGCCGCGGCCACCGAATTGTTTCCCCCCGCCTCGGCCACGGTTGGCAGGTCGTCCACAAGCAGTAGTCGCAAATTGCTGACACCTTTGTCGGTTACGACTCGAAGTCCGTGTACGCCCAGAGGTGCATCTGGCGGAACAGCGACGTGATACACCGTCTGACCGCCATCGGTCCCGTTCTTTTCGATGTCCGTTGCCACCGCCGTCACACCGGAGAATGAGGTCCAGCATTGCGTGGCTCCCGCGAGATTCCCGCCGACTGTGCGCACATCAACGGTCTGACCTGGATTCACGCCGCGAGGTTGAATCAAGTTGACCGTCGGAGCCTGCCCCCATACTGGAACTGCCAGCAGAAATGCGGCCGAAAACAGGATGCCAATTCGAAGAACGCGAGGCGAGCTGAGTATCATGTCGAAGCAGGTGGGTAAAAGCAGGCGGGCTGCAGTGCGGAATTACGGCACGGCAATTAAATGAGGGTAAACGCTGCTTTGAACGTATGTCAAACCGGGCAGACCTTCGACACGCCTGCCACCCCCAAAATCCCTTACGGCTTCAGGGTGGAGACGACCAGGAAACTCCACACAAGCAGCGACGCCCACACCAAATCGCGGCGATGGTTACGACGACTCCAAGCCCCCTGCAGCAGGCCAATGGCCTGCCAGGTACGTTGGACAACGAGCTCAACTTCTTCGCGTAACACGGGATTCACCAGTCTCTTTTCAATACTCAGGCCCGGCCCCATCGTAGGAGTTGTCCACGGAATCTGAAGTGAAACTGTGTCGCGGTTCCTCAGGTTCACCAACGCGGCGCCTGTCACATCAGTTCTGCGATGTTGTGAATTCAGCGAGAGTTGTCGTGTTGTGTCGAACGTTAGGCTGGCCTGTACGATTGCGATGAATGGAGAGCCACTCTGTTCCCTGCAAGCGGCAGAGCCGTGCGCAATGTACACACCAAGCGTTGCTGTTGAGTCACCCCAAGCAAGGAACAAGGCACCGTAGACTGAAACAGTATGGCCGGACGTAGGCGAAAAACGGTATAAGAGATGTCAGTTCACATCGGAGCTACGGAGCCAGAAATGACGGAAGCTGCCGCCCAATTATTGGCAACATTTGAAACGCTCGATCCACAGGAACAGCACGTCCTGTTGACCGAGCTCCTGCGACGTACCGGAGAATTGCCAGATACGCTTCTGTCCGATGAGCATTTCGTTGGACTGGCGGACGAACTGTTCCAAACGCTGGACGCAGAGGAATCTGATGACAGTCAGCCCAACAGGAAGTGACGTCTGGTTGGTTGACCTACGAAGCATCACCGCGTGTAATGCGAATGACTTCGTCGAGCGTCGTACGGCCATCGAGGACCATACCGTAACCGCACTGGCGGAGGGTCATCATATGTTGCTGCTTCAAGGCGTACTCCCGGATGATGCTCGCACTTGCCTGTTCAGTGCAGAGCCGGCGGATTTCGGCGTCGTTCAGCAGCAGTTCAAAAACACCGTTTCGGCCTGAGAAACCAATTTCGCGACAGGTGCGGCAGCCGACCGGCTGATAAAGCTCGGTGAGGCCGTTTGTGGAGAAGTCTTCAGGCCGTTCGAGCGAGTCGATGGGGACGGGCTTTTTGCATTCTTTGCAGAGCAGTCGCAACAACCGCTGCGCAAGGACTCCTTCCACTGTACTCGCGACGAGGTACGGTTCGACACCCATGTCGACCAGTCGAGTGAAGGCACTGGGAGCGTCGTTGGTGTGGAGTGTGCTGAATACAAGGTGACCAGTGAGCGAAGCCTGGATGGCACTTGTCGCTGTTTCGCCGTCTCGAATTTCCCCGATGAGCACGACGTCGGGGTCGTGACGAAGAATAGAACGTAGGCCAGCGGCGAAGGTGAGACCAATTTTCGAATGCACCTGGATTTGACTGATGCCATCCATGTGATATTCGACAGGGTCTTCCACCGTGATGATTTTGGTTTCCGGGCTCTTGATTTCGTTGAGAGCACTGTAAAGCGTGGTCGTTTTACCGCTACCCGTCGGACCGGTGACGAGCACAATTCCGTGCGGCAAGGAAATCAGCTTGTTAAAGGGATCGGAAATCGTCGTCGGCATACCGACGCTGGCGAGGCTGAAGTTCATCCGTTGTTTGTCGAGCAAACGGAGCACCACCCCTTCGCCATGCAACATGGGGATGATCGAAACACGAACGTCGACCTCGCGTCCTTTGACGCGGACATTGATACGACCATCCTGCGGCAGTCGTTTCTCGGCAATGTTAAGCCGCGACATAATCTTCAGACGCGTCACAATTGCTGACGAGAAGTGATGGATTTCCGGCGGCACAGGTTGCACGCGGAGTAATCCGTCGACGCGGAACCGAATGACGAATCCGTTTTCCTGCGGCTCAAGGTGCACGTCGCTCGCACGCTGCTCCAGTGACTCCACCAGAAGCTCGTTCACCAGTCGGATGACTGACGGGGCTTGAGCTGACTCGGCGAGTTCACCGAGTTCCGACGGGATGTCGTCGAGGATTTCAACGCCCTCAGCACTGCGCTGAGCCACGAGCTGGTTGATGGTGTCCCCACCGACGCCGAGGTGCTGCTTGATGGCATCGACAATTTCTTCGCGGATGGCGAGAACAGGTTCGACCTGCACGCCGCCGAGGGCGGCGAGTTCGTCGAGCGCTTCGAATTCAAAGGGGTCGGACGTGGCAACGGTGACGTGGCCATTCTGTCGTTCGAGAGGCAGGATTTCGTGGCGGAAAATTGCCGTCGTGGGGAACTGCCGGAGCAACTCAGGATCGATGGCCCGATCTTTTACAGAGACATACTGCATCCCGAGGTCGTCGGCAAAGGCCCGGAGTGCCTGTTCTTCCGACATGACGCCCATGGACACGAGTTGACGATCGACCCGTCCGCCAGTCGCAGTCCGTCGCGCCTCTTCAACCTGTTGACGCGTTGCGAGTTTCTGATCGACGAAGAACTGGCCAATATCCATGTTCACGTTATTTCCACCGAGTCAGGGATGTTGCTGATAAGTGAATTCGAATCACTCACTACAACATTCAACCCAACTGGCTTTCGAAGGTTACTGTCTCTTTTCGATGATGAGTCGCAAAGCAAAGAATTGTGCGTTCTATGCGGACGAATGTCAAAAATTACCGTCCACGTCCGCCGGAGCGTCCGAAAGGGCTTCCCCCACCACTGGGAGGTCCCCCACTGGGACGACCAAACGGCGAGCCACCTGAACGACCAAATGGACTTCCACCACCGAAGGGGCTTCCGCCTCCACTGGGAGGTCCACCACCGCCTTGCATTTGGTCACGCATGCGTTGTTCAAACATCCGGCGAATATCGTCGGGATTTGGTCCACCCTGTGGTGGTCCACCAGGAGACGGACCGCTGCTGCCGCTATTGCTGCTGGAGCCGCCGCTGGTACGACTGGAAGTTGTCTTCACTTTTGGTACGAGCGTTCCCAGAGCCTGCTGCACAACCGTCGCGCTGGCGTTCTTCAGTTGGTACACCTGTACGGTCGGTTGGGCGACCAGGATGGCATTGTCGAGTTCCTCGACGAATGTCTTTACTTCCTGATACAGGGCTTCGTCTGCCGAGACGAGAAGATTGTTGGTGTTCGAGTCGACACTGATTGTCATACGCACGGTTGATGCCTGACGCTGATCGTTTCGCCCCCCGCGTCCACCGCCACCGCCGAACATGGCGGCCAAGGCGTTGGCACCGGCACGGGCCTGGGCTTGTGAGTCTTCCAGGTAGTCTTTGTAAAGATCGCGCACGTTCTGATAGACGTCGTTCACATCGGCGTGGTTGACGGCGATCATGCGGGGGACTCGATCGCGCAGGGAGTCGGAAATGTCGGTGCCGTCGAGTACCTTGAGCCACTCTTCGACTTCTCGAATTTTGTATGTGGGGCCGCTAACAAGCAGGGCATTGAGTCGCAACTCGGGGACAATTCGCAGTCCCGTGGAACCACCGAGCGACGTAACGCCCGTCATGTCCATGACGCCCGAACCGAAATCCTGCATGCTCCCCATCATTCCGCCGAAGCTGCTCGAAGACGAAGAGGCACTCACATTCGCCCCGTCGATGACCTGCTCCAGAATGCTGGCAGTTTCTGTGGCGTCGGCCGTTTGCAGTGTCAGGACCACCCATTCGGAACTCGGTGGCACCACCTGCATGGCAGCCTCAATGAGTTCTTCGAGGCGATTCAACTGCTCAGGATCGTTGGCCATCATGAGGAGCTGGTCACCCACAACCGTCATCGTTGGCGGCTCCAGGGACTCACTGGGAGTTTTTTTTTCTGACGATTCTGGCTTCTGCTCAGCCGGTGGTGCTGGCTGAGAATCCTTCTTGGCGGCATCCAAGTCGTCGAGGAAACTGTCGAGCGCGCTGTCGAAGGCATCCTGAGGAGCTTCGGCTTGAACAGTGTAGGTTGGTTGAGCAAATCCAACTGCTGGCTGATAGCTGGCCGAATCGGGACGTGCTGCTGGCTGGTTTGAAGTCCGTGAAGGCGCTGGCGACTCCTGGAGTTCGTCCGCCGCTTCGTTGCGTGAAGGAGACCGAATTTCCCGAATGGGGCCACGTTGTTCCGGCGTCACCACGCGAATGGGCTTCGGATTGGATCGATCCCACATTTGTTCAATGAAGGGAATGAGGTCCTCGGGATTCCGACCACTCAGCGGGGACGTCCGAATGAGGTCGCGGTTGTTGGTTCGGTCGCCGGTTCCATCTTCGCCGATGTCAGCGAGGATCAATTTGATTTGAGCCACCTGATCGGCACTGCCACGAACCATGATTTGGCGTCCGACCAAATCGGCTTCGATTGTTGGGGCGGCTTCCCCGTCACCTATGAACACGGCTCGCAAAGTCGCGGCAATGTTGAGTGGGTCGTTCTTCACCAGAGGAATGACCGCGACCTGCATGAGACCTCCGCCCGAACCATCCATTTGACGGATGAGAGCGGCAACTTCTTCGTGCTGCTTGGGCGTTCCGTTGATATGGATGGTTCCATTCTCGCCATCTTCATTAACAACAATGCCCGGCATGAGCGCGTCGATTGTCTTAGTGACTTCTCGCGCGTTCGCACCTTTGACCTTGTAGACGACGAGGTAAGGTTTGCGACTGGACGCACCCAGGCCGTTGCCTTCTCCGTCCACGTCAATGGTTGCCAGTGTATCTTTGATAATGGCGTGCTCGGCTGGCGTGGCGGCCACGAGCAGTGTGTTCGTACGAGGATCGATGGCGATAGTGGCTTTGTCACCTGACGAAGATGTTGTTTGTGGTGCCGAACGAGGATCGCGTCGGTCGAACGAGGCAGAAACGTTGGGCGTGAGGCGCTCAGCTCCGAGCATAACTCGAATGATTTCTTCGGCCTCTTCGGCGAGCACATGCGTCAATGCATAAGGCTGGAACGTCCGATCATCTGGACCGCCGGAAGCGTTCATCATGTTGAGCCGCTCCTGGATGCAGAGCAGGTTGCTGCCAATGTCAGTCACGCGCAGTGCACCCGACGTCTTCAGGCTGACAACCTTTCCTTGCGGGCCTTTGAGTTGATCGACTTCATTGGCAATCAGGTCAACGTCGGCTCCCTTCGCCAACTGAAAGTCGACAGTCAACAACTCATTCTTGCCCCGACTCGACAACTCACTCGCCAAGACAATGGGCACCAGATTGGGCGGAATGGTGTGATCGATGTTGAGCGACACAAGAAACTCGTCACGTCGTACCAGGATGTAGCCCCTTTGAATAAGGTAACCGTTCAGCACATCCAGCGCTTCCGTCGGTGTGTACGGCTTGGGGTCGTTGTACGTGAACGTGCCGGGTGGGACTTCTTGTGGGTCAAGAGTTAGGTTTGACGCCCCAGCGAACAGCTTGAGCACATCGAGCCATGGCATGTAAGAGAATGTAAAGCGCAGGGTGGCATCGGCTGGAACTGGGCTGCCAGGGCCGGGGATCCCATCTGGACCTGCTGGCGGCGCCGGCGCACCGAATGACCCCATGACCTGAGCCCCTTCCGGTACTTCTTCGACAAACGCTGGACGAGGTGGCGCATTTCCCTGAGGGCCAGCTCCTGGAGGGCCACCTGGACCACGACCGAATCCACTGCGATCTCGTTCTGGACCTGGAGCACCCAGTTTTGACGTCCACTGCGTCCGCTGATCGGCCGTCAGGACTGCCTGAACTTTCTGTTCGTGTTCGGCCCGCAACTTGTCCCGCTCTTCTTCGCTCGCCTGAAAGCCGAGGGCACGGCGGGCCTCTTCGTACTCAGCCCGCAGCGCTTCGATCTTCGCTTTCTGCTCTGGTGTAATCTTCAAATCTTGTGCAACATCGTCTCGCAGCAATCCGCTGGTCCCCGACCGCTGCAACACGACCTGATTCAATCGCGTTTGCTGTTCCGGGTTCAGGATGGCCCGAACCTTGTCGTCGTTTTCACGTTGAAGCTGTTCCATGGTCTGCTGCATTTCGACCTGAATCTTCTGGCGTTCTTCTTCGGTCTGGGCTGCGCGCATGCGTTCGAAAATTGGGCCCATGCGTTCGCGGCCCTGATCGCGACCATCACCCAGTTCCTGCAGCTTCGCTTTTTGCTCATCCGAGAGATTCAGTTCACCCTGAACGGCTTCGTCCCGAACTTCCCGGCCCATGGATGTGCCGCCGCGGCCAAAGCCAATTGGTCCGCCAAAACCACGACCGCCGAATCCACCTGGACCGCCAGGACCACCCGGAGGGCCACCGCGTCCTCGACCACCGCCATCAGGTTGGGCCATGAGTTGACCGCCAAGCATTGTGCAGGCCAATGCGAACAGCAGAATGTGTTTCCGAAGTGCATACATGGAAGCGGTAACCTGCGTGAAATTACTGGAACAACTCAATTGTTTCGCCGGATTTGTGATTCGAAAACCGCATTTTGACGAAACCTGACAGAAGGCAAGGGGTTAATCCCTTGAGGAAGGGAATGCAGACGCACATCACATTGGGTCGGCTGTCCAGCAGTTTAAAACCCCGCTGGACTTATTAAGGACCGAAGAAAATGGGCGACTTGCTTAGAACTTACCTCGGGCGCATGATATGGGTGTCGTTTCGGTTGTACCGGGTTTGAGAATTGGGGCAGTCATGCCGTATCGCAAAGCAGCTCAACACTTTGTATTCATTACACTTGCGACGTGCCTCTTCTATTCTGAAGCATTCGCCCAGCGGGGGGGATTCTCGCCGGACGAAATGTTTCGCCGGATGGATTCCAACAACGACGGGGTCATTACGGCCAATGAAACCGAGCGGCTCCCCAGCTTCATGCGGGACGAATTCAAGAATAACGGCCTGGATTTCAATCGAGGCGTCCGACGCGACGAGTTTGAACGTTCGGCCGAGAAAGTGTTTACGACAATCCGGGAACGATTCAGCCGAGGTGGACCTCCGGGTGGACCAGGTGGCCCCCCAGGATCACCAGGCGGACCTCCAGGACGTGGGCCTGATCCAAGGTCCTCAGATGACCGTCGTCGCGAAGATGACCGACGCAGAGAAGAGGATCGACGTCGCGAGGAAGAGAGACGCCGCGAAGAGGATCGCAGTCGTACTTCGCGCCCGAGTTCCCAACGCGTTGTCGCAAAATCTGATCGAATTACCGTCGACCTGCAGAGCAGCTTCACCGCAGGGGACGCTGATGGCGATGGCCAAATCGCCTTCTATGAATGGCGAAAGTGGAAACCAACGGAATTGCGTGAATTCCTGCGAATGGACGCGAATCACGACGGCTTCCTGACTCCCAAGGAAATCAAATACGCGGAAGCGGCCCCGGTTGTGTCGAGTACCCCGACAGGTCAGCCAGCCGCGCCTGTTCCAAGTTCGGCGACGGCAACTCCACAACCGACAACTCCCGTTTCGACGAGTCCGCCATCAGTCTCAGCGAACCTGTCGGAAGATGATCGCAATTCCGTCGAAGGGAAACGCGCCACTTTCTATGTGGGCCGGCTGGACCAGAACAAGAATGGCACCATAGACCCCGACGAGTGGTCTATCAGCACAACCATTAAGCCACAGTTTGAGAAGGGTGGAGTCGACATCAGCAAACCAATGCCGAGCGACCTGTTCATCGCATACTACATCAAATTCAACCGCAAAGATTGACTTGTTAAACCTGCAGTGACCGCGAATTCGGCGCGGTTACCAGAACCAGCCTCCAAACAGGCGTCTTAGAAACATCCGAAAACGCAGCCCGCCAAGGCGTTTCTCTGCTTCGCGGTCAAACTCGAATTGAGCGGCCGCCAGCTTTTCGCGGGCATCACCCTCCTGGCTCGTCCCACACTTTGCACAGAAGCTGACGCCGCCCTTTAACGGTGCGTCACAGACACGGCAAACCTCGTGGTCTTCCTCTTCCCCCAAGGCTGCCAATTCTCTTCTCACTGCTGCTGGAAGCTGAGTTGGCTTTCCACATAGCTGGCACTTGGGAGCACGCCCGCGCTTCATAATACGAGACTTGGCGACCTTCTCGGCGTATCCGCAATCACTGCAGACGACACGAACTTGCATACTGACCTCTTATTTGAAGTGCTTCCACTGGCAGATTCTGCCGAATCAGCCCCGCTGTCGACAAGTCCACCACGACCGCTGCCATCGGAAGCATCGGGAAATCCGGCATCCTGTGAACAATCGTTAGAGTTTGCCAAATCCGCATACCGATACTACCGGCAGGTCCATGCCGTGCGCCCAATTCATTGGGGCGTTATGCATGCCCTGTTGAGGTGGACTTTCCCCCTCGCTGGCCCCCCCAGTTCAAGGATGTACTGATGCGGATTCAGCCCTGGATCAAAACGGCAGTTGGTGCTGTGATATTAATGGCTGTCGGCACGTTTTCCGTTGTGCACGCGCAGGGTCCTGGTTTTCAGGCCCCCTACTCAACGAACCAGCCGCAGAACATTTACCCTCCCGGTCTGCTGCCACAAAATGCGGCTCCCTGGCCTATGGTCAGCCCGTACCAGTCGGCCAACATCGGCAGCGACACGACCTATCAAGGACGTGATGGGCTGTGGTATCGCCGTATTTTGAACCGCCGTACCGATTGGATCTTCTCACTCGAAGGCATTGCAATGCGCTATCGAGACGCAGGTGACGCCACGGTCGGTGCACCGTTTGCGGCACTTCGTACGGACAATGATCAACCACCCGGATTCCCTGCGGACCCCTCGGTTGGTGAATTCCCGACCGTCTCAAACTTCACTCCGAACGTCGAAGGATTCTTCCTCGCCGATCCCCGAGTCTTTCCGATTCCGTTCCTCGATGCAGGTAACGGTGACTTCGACCAAAATGCCATTCGTTTTCGGCCCAGTTCCGGTGCCGCCCTCGGTGATCCAAACGTCGCCGGTGGTATCAAAGGAACGACAGGGTTCTTTTCTGAAGACGGAACTGGTGTCATGCTCTCAGGTTTCTGGGCCGACACGGCTGGCGAAGTTTATCACCGCGGGACCGACAATTTCTTCGGCGTGCCCATTACCCAGGCTGTGACAACTCAATACGGTGCTCAAAACCTTGCAGCCTATGGTGCTGTACCACTGAATAACGGCGAGTCACCTCGTATTGAATTCGGTCCTGGTAGTACAGCGAAATATGACATCCTTTATCACACCGAGTTCTTCACTCAGTCGGCCGGTGCAAACGTCAGCTTCTATCTACCGTCGGTCATTGACAGCGACGCAATTCAAATTCGCCCACTCTGGGGAGCACGATACCTGTACATCAACGAGTCCTTCGGATTCCGCGGAATCGACAGCGGTTTCACGTACGATCTGGCAGACGACACCTTCCGCCCCACTGGTGGTGCCATTGCTTACGATCAGTTTGAAGCAAACCTCCGCAACGAAATCCGTACCCAACTCGGTGGTCCTGAGGTTGGTTTCCGAATTGACCTGGCGACCAATCGCGACTCTTTCCACGTGTACACAGAGACAACGCTTGCCGTTGCTGCAAATTACGAGAAAGCCAGCATGAGTGGACAGAACATTGGTGATCCACTCGTTGATATTCAAATCAACGGACTGGCGACTCCTCGCATGCTGGCACCAGGTGTTGACACACGATTCACCGACAAGCAAGACCGGACACACGTCTCACCCGTCTTCACACAGTCCGTTTTTGCAGACTTCGACCTGTTCAGCCTGCCACCGTTCACTCGGTTTGACCTGCTTGAGAACACCCGATTCAAAGTCGGTTACACTCTCATCTACGCAGGCAAAGTGGCCCGACCACTCGATTCGATCAACTGGCAGGGTTTCCCACTCACACCTGAAGTTTCGCTGTCGCATGAAAACTGGTGGGCTCATCAGTGGAGTGCCGGTATCGACTGGACCTTCTAGTCAGCACTTGCCAGAAACAATTGCACTTCACATCTCTCAATCCTGACTTTCAGGAATGAGAGATGTTTTCTTTTTTACGCCACTACTCTGACGCGGAATGCGATCGAGGCCTTTAAGTGAAGCTGATTTGGGACTGCTTGCAGGCAATCCCAACGTTCAAGTCGCTGCAGCCTGGATCGACATTGCACTCACACTTAGGCCACTCGGCCAAGTAGCGAACCAGGCCGCGGCACCTCCCGGGCAAGCCCCGACAATTGCTTGCACTCAAGCATTCTGACTTGTGAAGCAAAACACCTGACGTCGCCGAACGCCTCGGTATCGCCACATGACCGTGATCACGGGAGTTGACGACGCCTGCTGTTGCCGTCTCAACAACTGCTGTTCGTACAAAAGAAACGAGGTCCCACTCTATGAAGGAGTGCGACCTCTTTGGATGTTGGTGAAGTCATCAGACAGTAGTCAACCAGCGGCTGGCGCGTAGCAGACATTGCAGTTTGTCATATTCTTCCAATGCGAATTCGGAACGTCATTGGTTACTCCTTTGGTTCCGGTAAATGCTTTGCCACCGGAATGACATGGTGCCAGCGTGTCAGCGGAGTCATCTTGCCGTCCAATTGGTGAGTGTTCAGCCAAATCTCACCGCGCTCTGCCAGTTCGCGAAGAATGTGAACGCGGCCCCGTCTTTGACCGTTTTCCATTTCCCGCATTTCCATGGAAACAACCAAGTCGGCGTAGTAGCCGCCATCAGCGTTCTTCTTCTGGGCTGGAATATAGAACTGTACTTCATCGAGCGGTTTCATCCGGCCTTCGTCTTGCAGAGTGAAGACCACAGTCACCCGCCCCGTACCGTGGTCTGTGACCTCGACCTCATACTGCAGCTTCAATTCCTCCTTGGATTCAGAGAGGGGAAAACCGATTGCATTTGCCTGCTGACAACTCCCTGCCACGACCACCAACGCCAGCAGCGAGGCACCCAGAGACTTCCAAATTCCCAACCAGTTCATGGCACGTCCTCGACTCGAAATAACAGTGAAGTGAGATTCCTTCACATGGTAGACGGATCAGCCGACAGATTCTTAGGGGCAATTTCGAATTGCTGGGTGATGCTGACCAATTTAGTACGACCGGCCTGATTTTCGATTCGAAAAGACTGGCCACAAAAAACACAAAAAGGCACGAAAATGAATCACACTGTTTTTGCGCCTTTTTGTGTTCTTTGTGGCAACTCCTGTGGGGTAAATGTCTGACGCGAATTCCGATCAAGGCTCTGAGGTCACTTGGTTGCCGTCAGCGCTCGTTCCGTGGCGAACATTAACGCCATTGCGCCGCCGCGTTCGTCTTTGCCCCAGATTGCGGTGCGGTTGAGGTAGTCGTCGAGTGATTTCTGTTTGCCGGTGCCGGTGCAGACGTCCATGAGTTCGCCGTGGGCTCCCGTTCGGACTTTGACCGCTTGCCAGGCGCGGTCGACGGCTGTTTTGTACTTTTCATCAGTCAGCCAGCCACGGTCGAGGCTGCGCTGGAGGGCGAAGCCAATCATGCAGGTGGTAGTCATTTCTCGGTAGGCTCTGGGATCATCAATCACCTGTCGCCACATGCCGGTGACGTCCTGATCCTCCAGCAATGCCGACAAATGCTGCTCCAGCGCGTCGCGGAATTCTGTTCGCAACTCGCGGGCGACGGGATGCAGCTCCGCGCGGTCGGCGTTGGCCAGAATGGAGTCGAGGTCGGTCAATGAGAGGGCGAGACCGAGAGCCGGGAATCCGTTGCCGCGGCCCCAGGGTGCTTCGCACAGCGGTGAGTGTCGGTATATCCCGTCGTCACGCTGGCACAACTTCCGCATGAAGCGGAAGTGCCGCCCGGCCATGTCGAGGTATTTCTGCTCGCCGGTCAACTCCGCCGCGGCCGTGAGAATGGGACACGCCATAAAGACCGCGTCGCTCATTTCATTGTGGGTGGGCATGGCTTCGAGCGGCTGCCCCTGGTCATCGAATCCACGGTCAGCCGCCGCCTGCACCAGTTTGATGGCTGCGGCATCTCCCGAATGTCGTGCCCACTCAGCAAACGCCAAATGTCCGGCATACTGACTGCCGTTCCCTAATCCTTTCAGTGCTTCCTTATCCCCGGACAGATAAGGATTCAGAATGCGCTGAACCTGCTGCAGTTGTTCGTCATCATGCCGGGAAATCGCCCAGCGATGCCGCGAAAGGACTGCCAGCGCCGGCTGATACATAACGCTGTTAAGTTGATCGCCATACACGCTCAGAAGTTCGTCGACAACCTGTTCCGGCGTGCGGTCAATGCGGCGCTGGATTTCGATGCGTGCTTTGGATTGTGGCCCTTCAAGATTCAAGTCGTCTACCCACTTATGCTCCTGTGACCATGCCTGAACCGTGTTTCGATATTCGAGAGTTGCTTTTGTTCTTCGTAGTGGCATGGGCTTCCGGCTTACGAGCACGGCTCCTAAGCCTGCTAAACTACGTTGTGCTTCAACAGCAAATGAACCGGGATTCCACTCTACGTTGGCCTCTTCTCCTGGAACAAACGCACGAGCAAACTCCTGGTAATCCTCCGACTTTTCATTGTGGTATTCCTTGATGATGTCGGGGCCGAACCAAGCCGCAAACCGCCAAATCGTCGAGGCAGTCACCTGGCCCGACGAGTTGTATGCATCGCCTTTCGGCGGAAACGTCAGCAATCGTGCACGGCCTGGATCGCCAGGAAGCATGTCGGGAGTAACCAAGACAACCGCACGTGCGGGGTGGGGGGGAGATCCATTATTTCGCAAGGCATCGAGGAGCGAAATCGTCTTGCACGCCCCTTGAAGCGCCTCTTCGTCGTCACCGACATCAATGTAATACAGATACCGCGTTTGCTCACGGTTGTACTCCCACGCCCCGGGATCAATCAACACCCGAAGCGGTTCCCCACGGTCGTCGCGACCAATGGTGAGGACATCGCCTTTCCATGACTGAATGGCTTGCTCCAAGACATCGTCCGCCATGAGTGGACTGAGCAAGCAGAGCCAACAAATAACTGCGAGGCGATAGGGCATAGCCGAAATCCAGTTTCGAGAATTCATTCTGCAAAGCACAGACAGGAATGATCTGTGCCACCTGAAATTGAAGTGACGTTTACTTCGCGGGCTGTTTCGCCAGCTCATCAAGTTCCGACAGTTTGAGACGCTCACTCAAAATATACGGCGGCTCGCCTTGAGCCCAGTGGCCGTAGGTTGTCACCAGGAAGGTGCCGTCGGGCAGGATTTCGACGCCGGGATAAGCGGTGTCGTAACCGTTGGTGTTGTCCTTTAGACGGACGAAATACTGGCCGGGCTTGTTTTCAACGAGGTCATCCCACGTGCCGACCCATGCGACCCAGTCCCCTTCGAATGGGCGTTCGCTCCGTTTGGCGGAGGGGGAAATGCAGCGGAAGCTGATGAGCAGCCGACCATCAGGTCCGTACTTGCCTGTGTGACGATCACCCGTGAGGGAAAGCGGCACTTCGCGCGGTTCAGACCACGTGGCCCCTTCGTCGTCGGAGAAAATGATGTGCGAATTCTTACGGCGTGCATTCTCACGCAGCAACACGGCAAGGCGTTTTCCGTCCGGCGAGCGAATGCATCCCGGCTCGCACAAATTGACCTCAGATGAATTGAAAACCGCTTCAGGATGCGACCACGTCAGCCCACCGTCTTTCGAGAATGTTTTGTAGAGGGTGAATCCCGCACCAGCGACGGGCTTGCCGGTGAAGAAGCGGCCGTCATCGTGGAACATGGCGAGGTAGTGTCCTTTGCCTGTCTTGAGCGGTTCGACAAATCCCATGACGACAATCCCACCCCAGTCGCCGACCTGTTTCAACTCACTCCAGGTGCCACCATCGTCTTCCGTAACGGCCAGCCGGGCCGGGTAAAGTCCGGACCACATGATGATCCGTTTCTTCCCCTCAGCGTCGATAACGCGGTGGAGCGTGGGAACTTCTCTGCTGGTCGCCCACGACTCAGGAGTTGCGATGCGGTCACTCCAGTTGAGGCCACCGTCGTTGCTCCGCTTGTAAACAATCCCGCCCCGTCCATGCCCTTTGGGATAGACGCACAACACGGTTTTGCCGTCTTCCAGCAGGCAAGTTGTGGGATGCCCCAGGTACTGACCCGCTTCACGGTCCACAACCACCTGCCGGGCGGTGTCATTATCGAGGTCGATGAGCACCGGGTCGGCCCCCACGACAGTTGCCGAAACAAACAGGAACGAAACCAGCCAAACAGAACGCATGCTTCTCACCTTGCTGAAGTGACAGAGAATCCGAGTCTGATCGTAACCAATTGACCATGCCCCGTGCACGGACCGCCGCAAACTTTCAGAGATTCGGTGTGGGCAGACTGATTGGTTTTCCAGTACAACAACGTGCACTCCTTAACCCAAAGTCACTGTTGCAGCGACTGTGGAGGAAGTCACCGCATTGTGGTGGGTTACGTCCGCTTGTCGCCCATCACCGAAACTTTGCCTCCTGATCTTGTTGGATGACTTGCCTAACGCACTTTCCGATTTGACGCGAACTTCACCCACCCTACGAGCGAACGGATTACTCGAATGAGAAGGAACGATCTGCGTTCCACATGTTGGTTGATACTGATTGCCGGCGTTTTGTTGATATGCAGGCAGTGTGGGATCACATGCGCTGATGAAGCCCGCCCGCCCGCACCGGCGACGCCAATTACTCTCATTGATTCAGCTATTCGCATTGCTGCCGACGACGTGCGACCGCACGTGCAGTTTCTGGCCAGCCCCGAATTGAAAGGTCGCGGACCGGAAGGGAAACCAGCAGCGCGTGAATACATCATTGCGCACTTTGAGAAACTGGGACTGAAACCGCTGTTTGACGGTGACTTTCTTCAGCCGCTCCCCGGCCAAGTCGATGAAAACGGTAATCCGACCTACGTCGGTGCCAACATTGGAGCCTATCTCCCGGCAGACAATGCTGCGGGAGCCAAAGAGTGGATTGTGCTGAACGCTCACTACGACCATCTCGGCATTCGGAATGGTCGCATTTATCCCGGTGCTGACGACAACGCCTCGAGCATGTCGATGCTGCTGGAAACGGCACGGCAACTGGCCAATTTAAAGCAACGTCCCCAACGCAACATTGCCTTCGTCGCGTTTGATTTGGAGGAGCAACTCCTGTGGGGATCACGCTGGTTTGTCGCGCATCCTCCCTGCGAACCGGAGCAGATAAAATTCTGCATGACAGCCGACTTGCTGGGCCGTTCACTCGGCAACCTCCCCATGCGAACCGTGTTCATTATGGGTACGGAGCGAACACCTGAGTTTCGCAAGTACCTCACCGCGGCCAATCCCAGCGGCTCGCTTGAACTCGGTTTTCTAGGAGCCGACATGGTGGGCACGCGGAGCGACTACGGTCCGTTTCGCGACCAGGAAATTCCATTCCTCTTTTTCTCCACGGGCGAGCACCCCGACTATCACACACCGAATGACACACCGGACAAAATCGATTACGAGAAACTCGCCGAAATTTCGACAATCATGGCGCGCCTGTGTGCTCATCTAGGTGAACTGCCGGAAGTCCCAACGTGGAAGTCACCCGATCCCACTGATCCCATCGATGCGAAAACCATGAACCGCGTCACCGAGGCACTACTCAAGGCCGATGACACAGGTAAAATCCAGTTGAGTGGTTTTCATCGCACGTTTGTTTCGCAACTGCAGTCGAAAACTGGCGGTGCAATGCGGCGTGGCCGGATTTCGGCTGAAGAACGTGTCTGGCTCATTAGAGCCTCTCAATTCCTGTTGATTTCCGTATTCTGACCGCGAGTTCCCGGTGACAGCCGAATCAAATTCCTCCGAGAACGAACCAGCGGACGATGGCAAAACGCCAGACGATGCGCCCGATCCGGTGTGGCTTGTCCAACTGGAATGGTACTTCATTTTCTTCATGATGTACTGTCTTTCCATTGGCCCGATGTACTGGAGATGGTACCTCGGCAAATTCACTTCAGCGGGATCGGACTGGGTTGCCGTCTTTTACGAACCGCTGTGGCGTCTCGCCCAACTCATCCCACCCTTTGGCGTCTGGCTGGACGCGTACGTCCACTGGTGGATCTTGGGATAGCGGATGGAACCGGGGGATGGACTTCGATTTTCGGGCACTTACGTCCTGCAAACGACGTTCGGTGTTCACGACTTCGGTGGGAGGACGACGACGGTGAAGTAGAAGTTCGTAATGCCCTGGATAACGTGCAGGAACTGGTTGAAGTCGACCGGTTTGGTGGCGTAGGAGCTGCACTTGAGTTTGTACATGCTCAGTACGTCGTTCTCGTCGGAGGAGGTTGTGAGAATCATGACCGGAATTTGTTTCAGGTCGTCGTCTTTGACCAGTTCGGCAAGCACTTCCCGTCCATCCATAATGGGCATGTTCAGGTCCAGCAGAATGAGGTCCGGTGTGGGAACTTCGGAATAGCCCTCCTCCTTCCGGAGAAACTTCAGGCACTCTTCGCCGTTTTCGACGTGGTGCAGGTTCACGACGAGGCTCGATTTGTCAAAACCAATCCGGGTCAGTACGACGTCGTCTTCGTTGTCCTCGACCAGGAGAATTTCTGCTGGTCGACTGCCTCTCCCATCCATGACCTGCATGCTGCCGCTCCACTGTTGTCGTTACTTAGAGGTCTCATCACTTGGAGGAAAGGGGAATTGTAAAATAGAACGTCGTTCCCTTACCGGGTTCCGATTCTAGCCAAATCCTCCCACCGTGGCGATTCACGATACGGCGGCAAACTGCCAGACCAATGCCGGTACCGGGGTACTTATCCTGGCCGTGCAGACGCCGAAAGATTTCGAAAATCTTCTCGTAATGTTTTTCGTCGATGCCAATGCCGTTGTCGCGCACCGAAATGGTCCACTCGATTCCGTTGGACTCCGCTGCAATGAAAACCTGGGGAGGGGCATCACCGTGATATTTCAGACCGTTACCAATGAGGTTCTGCAACAACTGCGACAATTGCGATTCATCTCCCATGACGGTTGGCAGTTCGCCATGCGTGACCTCGCCATCGGCGTCTCGAATTTCGGCGTACAGCAGCGTGATGACGTCATCGACGACGGCATTCAGGTTTGTCGGCTCGAACGGTCGCGACCGGGACTCGACACGTGCATAAGTCAGCAGATCATTAATCATGGCAATAATATACTTGACTCACCACACCTGTCAAGTAGCAATGAAACAAAACAGCCCACGCAGAGGTTTCTGCGTGGGCCACACCACTAACGTGGGCGACGATTGGTTTTATTTCCCAAATACTGGGAATCGAAACGGCTTTCCATCGCGTCGGCGAATGTACTTCCGTGCACGCCAATGCCACACGGTCCAGCACACAACCCAACGCACAATGCGCCGTTTCTTCGTTCGGACATGAGAAGTACTCATTTCGTCCTCCGGAAAAAGGATTTGCAAAATTCCCCGGAGGAACTATTCTAGAACCTCCGGGGTGTCCAAGCACAAATGACGCTCGGTGATACTTGCGGCAGGGGAATAGCAGTCCCCTGTCGCTTTCTCTTTTCAGTATCTGGGCTCCGAGCCGACCGCCTCTATCTTCTCATGGGCACACCCTCCGTTGGTTTGTGAAAAACGGGACTAAGTAGCTCGGTCAACGAATGAGTCGATGCTGCTGACTGGATTTTCACCGTCAAGCGTGCTTTCAGGAGGCTTTGTCGGTGAGAACGGGTTATTCACTGCATGCGGTGAGCCAATCGCTGTGTAACCCGCCCGCCTGGCTTTTGAGATGCGCCCTGCCTTCACAAGGTTGGAAAGGCTGGCGCTGACAGCACCGTTGAAGTTCTTGGCGTTGGAGTACACCTTTCCTGCGAGTGCCTTCGTTACTTCGGATAGCCGGAACACACGATTTGGCGCGCTGTTTATGAGTTCGGCAGCCGCCTCAAGAATTGTTGGGCGATCATCATCCGGTTGCGGTTGATCCGCGGCGGCTGGAGTAGGCGTCACATCATCAGCAGTGAGCCTGTCAAGATATTCAACTCGGCTCATGTTGGTGACTCGTTCGGCCATTCGCTCCACAGCGGAAATCTGTGCCTCAATCTCCGCCACCCGCTTCTTGGCATCGTTCAAGTCAAATCGTAGGACCTCGACTACATCCGCAATTGTCACTGATTTCGCTTGATTTTTGTCAGACATTTCAGTACCTTGGCGCGTAAGAATAGCGTTGCCCCGCATATCGCGGCGTTTCGTTGTTCGGATTGAAGCCACTCTGGAGACGAATCTTGCCGGATTACTCCACAGTGGCTCGTTTTATAGGGTACAACCCACAAGTACACAATCACAATCCAAAGGATTTCGGACGGATTCGGGAAATAGTTGATGCTGTGTACCACATCGTGAGTTTGCAATGCCGCCAAGACATGCCAAAGACTCGCCTAAATCGCACCCATTTGATGCGGTTCCAGAGTTCCGGAAAGCACTTAATTGCCTAGCGAAAGTGCCAAAAAGCGAGATAGAGAAGAGGGAACAGGAACTGAAACAGCCTCGCAAGCCAGCGAGTGATTAGCTAACTATCTGTTCAGTTCAACCAAATCGGTGTATGTGAGCCTATTGCCAACAACACCGGCCATCGCCACGTCAAAACGCTCGCCGTCCGAAAGCTTGCGTTCATTGAATCGAAAGACTTGCTCGTCAACATACCGGCACAAGTGCCACGGCATGACGCTGATGTAAGTTCCGTTCAAGCATCGCTTTAGCAGGCTCCAGAAGTTCTCCATCCCATTGGTGTGCACATCACCACGGACATACTCCTTTGCGTGGTCAACGGTGTCGTGAAGGTATTCGTCTTCCAGCCCTTCGTAGGACCGTAGTGCGTCTGTGTAAATACTTGCACCAGCCTCCACAGAAGCCCGCACATTTGGTTGTAGCGTCTTGCGTTTGGAATCCTGGACAACGCCTGCGATGACCATACCTCCCCGCTGCAAAACCCCCTGCACAATCGTTTTGCCAACAGCTCCGCGACCTTTGATTTTTCTGGCACGCTCGGCTTTATGCATGTTCTTCGCCTTGCCGCCAACGAAGGTTTCGTCGGCTTCTACAGTTCCAGACAGCTTTCCTGAGAAGTTGCCAGCCGACAATGCAACACGAATACGGTGAAGCATGTGCCACGCGCTCTTCTGTGTGATCCCCAGTGCCCGGCTGAGTTCGTAGCTGCTTATGCCGTTCTTGGCCGAAGTTATGCACCACACAGCCACAAACCACTTGTCGAGCCCCAACGGGCTGTCTTCAAATATTGTGCCCACTTTGTAGCTGAACTGCTTACGGCAGCCCTTGCATCGAAGCATCTTGCGAGTTTTGATTTCGCCGATTCGCTGTCCGCCACACTTTGGGCACGCAATAGCACCGTCAGGCCATTTGATGCCCTTCATGTACTCGTTGCAGCGGTCCAGATCGGAGAAGAACCGAACAGCTTCAATCAGTGTCTTTGGTGTGGCGTCCATCGTGCTGGCTCCGGGTTTGTTCTCGGTACAGCACAATTCTAGCTCTACCCCATTGGTGAGTCAAGTATATTATTGCCTTAATCATGGTCTGCATACGTTTGCAGCCGTTGACAATCCGGTCGATTTGGTCGTCCGCGTTCTGGTCGAGTTTCCCCCGATAGTCCTGCTTCAGGAATTGAGCAAAACCAGCGACCGCCCGTAGCGGCGACTGCAGGTCATGCGAGGCAATGTAGGCGAACTGTTGCAGTTCCATGTTGCTCTGTTCGAGAAACTCATTCTTCTCGTGCAGTTCGCGCGTCATTTCCATGACGCGGTCATTCAGGCTGGTACTCAGTTGCTTCAGGTTCTTCGTAAAATCGGCAAGTGCCTGTTGCTCGCGCATTTCCGTGAGGACAACAAACCAAAGTGCCACGCCGTATGCCATGAGCCGCAGCAAGTGCCAGCCCCACCAGGGTAAATCCCACAACTGCGACTGCTCGAACATGACCGCCGCCGCGCCGAACAGCGAACAGTGGAGAAAGAACAGCAAGTCATCGACGTTTTTGGTCTGACGGTAGGTGGTTACCAATCGTACCGCGGCGGCAATGAGGAGTACTCCACCCACAACATTGAGACTCTTGGCCCACAGGCTGAAGACCTTCTCCCCCTGCTCGTTGACGAACAACATGCGAGGAGTTGCGCCGGGATACGCCAGTGACAGAATGCCGAACAGAAAAACGACACCAAATACTGCCCAAGGCCACCACGCCAATAAGCGTCGCCCCCAGCTCTTGGGCACCCAAACCATTGCAAACAGTACGCCGCCGACAAATGTCGCAGTGCTATGCAGCCAGACGAATTCCTGGCCAGCGTAGACGAGCGCATGCAGGCCATCGAGCAGCCCCATGCCAATCATGGCCCCGGCAATCCAGACGTTATAGCTCGTTCCCGCGTTCCGCCATTCCAGAGACAACAGCATCCACGCGACCCAGACGGCAATAAGTCCGCCGGACATCTCCACGGCAGCATGGACTGGATGATGTGGCCAACGCCACTCGCGCATGAGGGTATGCCCCAGAATCAGGCACACCACGTGAATAACGAGACTGACGCCAATGACCACCCACAAAGTCCGCCCCAGGCGTGGGGGAGGGCGAACGACGACATCAATCCCCAACGGCAGAGCAGCCGCCGGAAGTGGTTGCCGTTCACTGTCAGTGTGTGGCACGGAGTCGTTCATTGGAAGTGAAAGCCAACTGACGTGGTGGGCCAGTAGCCGTTCCAAGTGCCCCTCCCTGTGGGGCCGCGGAACCTGCCGCTGCATCCCCTTCGTCTGCCAGAGAACTCGAGCAAACAGATTGTTTCACAGAACCTCTCGCCATTACTGCAAAGATTCCATGAAACGCTCTGTTCCGACTTTCGCATCGAAGCGTGCTGGTGTCAAGCCCTTGCGGTTACAGCAGTGCACTCAATTGATCGATGTATTTCGGAATTTCCGTGCGGGGATCTTCCTTCTCTTCGTACTCAAGTACCACGTAGCCGCGGTAGCCAGCCGACTTGAGCATGTTGACCACCCGTTTCAAATCGGTCGGTTCCTTCTCGCCACCATTCGGTGACACAGCGACTTTGATTTGAGCATTGACCGCGAGTGGGGCAATCCGTTCGAGGTCGCGGTAGGGATCATCGGTGCGGAAGTTGCCGCTGTCGAAGTTGATGCCGAACCAGGGTGACGGAGTGACCCGTTCGACAATTCCGAGGAGTTGATCCGGCGTCGATGTGATTCCGCCGTGGTTTTCCAGGGCGAGCACCACACCTTTCGTAGCGGCGTACGCAACCGACTCATTGATTCCCTCAGCACAGCGCTCCAGTGCGACCTCTTCGGCTTCCCCCTTCGGAGTTTTGCCAGCGAAAATTCGAATCACCGGGGCGCCCATGAACGCGGCGTAATCAATCCAGTCGCGCGTCATTTTCAATTGTTCATCCCGCTGCGGTCCGGGAGCGACGCAGAAATCATTGCCAATGGCGGTGCCGGAAATGTCGAGACCTGACAGAAAGGTTCGCTCTTTGATTTTCAGCAGGTACTCGTCGGTCACATTGGCCGGGAAGTAGTAACTCGTCAGTTCGGTGCCAGCGAGTCCCAACTCGGCGCAGTAGTCGATGAAGTCGAACAGCGTCATTTTTCCCGGCTCGTCCTGCTCGGGGCGTCGTGCCAACTGACGATTAAAGGAATACGCGGCCAGCGACAGTTTCATCGGTCCGGTTCCTTTGCGAACCGCCGGAATGTCGCCAATCCCTCCCTGCTGGGCGACCGCTGCACCACCCACTGCCAGGCTTGCGGAGGCCGCAGCTGCGGCCATGAACTCACGTCGCGAAATCATCCTGTGTACTCCCCTGCTGTTACGTAACCTCAACCAGTGTCTACAGCTTGGTGATTCGACACAGAAAAATCCAGCGACGTCAACGCAACGCAGGCTCATCGAAACTTTACGGCACGTGCAGATTGTGCCGAATTTCAGCCGAACGTGAGCAGCGGTCGCGAATCCCGGTTAAGTTTCTGTTGTTGTTGGCTTGTCACCCGTTGCTCCATTCGATATTTTCCCTTCCGCAATGGCACCGGTGTCCCCGCAAGGCGCTGGATGTTGTTAGCCGGGGCGGTAGCTCAATTGGTTAGAGTACCGGACTGTCGATCCGGTGGTTGCGGGTTCAAGTCCCGTCCGCCTCGCTTCTTTTCCCCTCACCCGGCATTGCTCTTCTGAGGGATGGGCTGAATCCGCAAGACGTTTCCTTGTGGTCGTTCTCTATTCGCCAGCGGAAATGCTGTAGATCCTCACCCGAGATTCTCCCCGACATTGGCCGAACGATCCCACGGTGGCATTCGAATGGCCGTAAGCGGTACTCTTGTTTCATCAACAGTTGCCAATTTGATGAGAGTAAGGACTGCCATGCCCCGACGATTTTTGCCTGTGCTGCTCTGTTCGCTGATGCTGGGACTATCTGCGACTTTACATGCGGCTGATCGACCGAACTTTCTGTTTATTCTGGTCGATGATCAATCGCCCTTCGATTTGAAGACATACACGCCGGACTCTCCCCTCGACACGCCGAATATCGACCGGCTCGCTGCGAATGGGATGGTGTTTGATACCGCCCATCACATGGGGTCGTGGTCTGGCGCTGTTTGTACGCCGTCGCGTCACATGATTATGAGCGGCCGGACCGTGTGGCACATTCCTGGACAAGGGCGTAAGAACTCGCCAAATCCAAATAGTGCGAACCCCCAGCTTGTGCCGCCCGATTTGCCGCAGCAGACCATGGGGGCAGTTTTCAACCGTGCCGGGTACGACACCATGCGGACCTGCAAGAAGGGGAACAGCTATGCGGCGGCCAACCAGTTGTTTACCGTTGTGCACGAAGCGAGCAAACGGGGCGGCACTGATGAAACGGGCAGTGCATGGCATGCGGAACGCGTGCTGGATTATTTGAATGATCGAGAGTCGAGCAAAGATGAAGACCCGTTCCTCATCTACTTCGGCTTCTCACATCCTCACGACACGCGCGATGGCAAACCGGAACTGCTGGCGAAGTACGGGGCGGTGAACCACGCCGACAAAGAGACGCTGCCGCCTGCGAATCCCAAGCAGCCTCCCCTGCCGCCGAATTATCTTTTGGAACATCCCTTCCATCACGGCCATCCTGGCTTGCGCGACGAAGTTGCCGTCAGCGGAGTATGGGAGCGACGGGACGAAGTCACCATTCGAAACGAAATTGGACGCCAGTTTGCCTGCAGCGAGAACATCGATATCCAAATTGGTCGCGTGCTGCAGAAACTCGAAGCGATGGGGGAACTCGACAACACGTACATCATTTACACCTCAGACCACGGTATGGCCATTGGTCGTCATGGCTTACAGGGGAAACAGAATTTGTACGAGCACACCTGGCGTGTGCCGTTCATCATCAGTGGACCTGGAATCCCACACGGAAAACGAGTGCCCGGCAACATCTACCTGCTCGACGTCCTCCCGACGTTGTGTGACCTGGCTGGCATCGAAATCCCAGCAACCGTTGAGGGCAAGAGCTTTCGACCAGTGCTGGAAGGGAAGCAGCAAACGGTTCGTGAAGTGCTCTACGGCGCGTACTGCGGCGGGACCAAACCGGGGCTACGCTGCGTGAAGAAGGGAGACTGGAAGCTCATTAAGTACGACGTCATGGATGGTGCGGTTCACGAAACCCAGTTGTTCAACCTCGCAGAGAATCCACACGAATACCTCGCGCAGCACCAGCGGCCTCACGTCCTGCAGACGAATCTGGCCGACAACCCGGCTTTTGCCAAACAGCGGGCCGAACTCGAAGCCTTGCTGTTGGAAGAAATGCGACGATTGGATGATCCTTACCTGCTGTGGGATCAACCAATCGAAGACGCTGCGGACGACAAGAAATGATTCGTCAGCCTCGTTGCGTCAATTGGGATTTTGGTCAGAGTGCCGCCGTATTTCTCGTTTACTCGACGATTCTCGTCGGCCATGCATTCGGCGCCGAAACCTCGCCGCCGAACGTGTTGTTCATTCTGGCCGATGACCTCGGCTATGGAGATTTGGCGTGCTACGGCAATCCCGTCGTTGAAACGTCCGCCATTGACTCGTTGGCACGAAGCGGTGCGAGGCTCACTCAGCATTATGCGCCATCGCCACTTTGCGCCCCGTCTCGGGCGGGGTATTTGACCGGTCGGTTTAACCATCGGACCGGCGCTGTAGATGTTCCGAGTAACCGGGGGCTCGACCGTATTGCCCTTTCGGAACTCACATTCGGCGACTACTTTCGCCACGCCGGTTACCGCACCGCACTCATTGGGAAATGGCACAACGGTCTGTACTGCCGCGACTATTTGCCGCACCACCGCGGGTTTGATTTGTTCTTCGGCTTCCCCAACGGCGGACAGGATTACTGGAAATGGAACTTGTTGCGGAATGACATCCATGTCCCGCACGATGGACGTTACCTGACCGACGCCTTCAACGATGAAGCCATTGAATTCGTTACGCGGTGCTCGAAAGGGAAACAGCCGTTTGCGTTGTTCCTGGCCCATCACACACCGCACATGCCGTTTCAGGCTCCCGAGCCTCTTGTGGAGAAGTATCGCCAGAAGCTTGGTGATGCGTCCCTCGATAACGTCGCCATCATTTACGCCATGATTGAAGCCATGGACCTGGGACTCGCGCGACTGTTTCAGAAGCTCGATGAATTGGGAATCCGCGACGACACCATTGTCGTGTTCACCAGCGACAACGGCGCTCAGTTTGGGAAAGTTGATGGTCTGACAACGCAGCGGTTCCACGCTGGGCTCTCGGGCAACAAGGGTGATGTCGGCGAGCAAGGAATTCGGGTTCCGGCCATTGTGTCGTGGCCGGGGCACATCCCGAGTGAGCGGGTCATCGACACACCCCTTCACGGATGCGACTGGTTGCCCACGTTATTCGCGCTGACCGGAAGTAAACTTCCACCCAAAGCGAAGCCATTCGACGGACGAAATGTTCTCCCGATTCTCCGCGGCGAATCAGATTCACAAATGCTTGAATGGCCGCTCTACTTTCAAAAGAACCGCTACCTGCCGGTCGAACATAGCGATGCGGCCATTCGACAGGGAAAGTGGAAACTCGTCTGGCCGGGCATCTCCAGCACCATGCGGAAGGATTCTGGCCGCGACAATCCTTCGTACCTGCGTGGCATTACGAATCCACACTGGGAAATGCCCCTCGACCGCGAACTGGCCGAACCGGACGAGAGCGATGCCCCCAGACCAAAATTGTTCAACCTGAATGTTGATCCCGCTGAACGCTTCGATGTCGCGTCACAGCATCCTGAAATGGTGCATCGGCTCAGCAGCGAATACGACGCCTGGTTCGCTGAAGTCATGTATGAGTGGCAGATGTCGCGACAGGAAATCCTGGAACATGACCGCACGTATTGGAACGACCGTACGTCGCCCGATCCACGAGCATTGTTCGACGACTATTGGCTCTGGCGAGACGCGCCGGCGGGAGCAAATCCTCAGACGACCGATCCGCTGAAGGTGTTTCGCGGATACTGGTCGAATGAGGAAATGTCGCGGTAATTCACCGACTACTCGAGGTCGTAAAGTTGATCCTGGAGAGCAGAATCACCCAAGGTTCCCTGAGTGGTGTAGCCCAAGCGTTTTTCTTCCATGAGGGCCGCCTGTTCGGGTGAGATGAAGTTGTTTCCTGGAACATTAATCAGGAATTCCCGGGTCATGGTTTCGACGTGTCCATCGAGGAATGCAACGTTCGCACTATCTCCACCGTGCCGAAAATGTGTCGTGGGATAATTATTGCTCGGCGGTTCCAACAGCCAGCACTCTTCAAATCCGAGTTGAGGATAACCCACCGCCTGGGCACAGTCGGCGAACGCAATTGTGCGCGTCATTTGTGTGACATCGCGGAAGCGATGAGTAAGTGGCTGTGTACTCGGGCCAGGAGCCCACGTGGGTGGCAGCCATTCAATCGCTGAAGTTCGTGACAGGAAGTAACCGTTGAATCCGTAACCACTGGCGGGCTTGCCGAAGTGGATGTTGTCCATTTGTGATGGACCGAAATTGGGGCACTGAAACGCCATGTAGCTGGTTTCGATATACGGTGCCAGTGGCCCCTTGGTGTAATCGAGCTGCATTGCGGGATTCGGTTCGTCGTAGTTCACCAGACCAAACCAGAATTGGGCCTTCCCCTGTGGGCCGCTGAAGGTTGAGAGGTATTGAGTACGCTGAACATCTTCGACGACATAGGGCACCATATGCTCGTAGTGGGAGTCGGCATAGTTGTGCATCGCCAGCACGAGCTGCTTCAAGTTATTGCGGCATTGGGTGCGACGTGCCGCCTCGCGCGCCTGCTGGACTGCCGGAAGGAGCAAAGCAACGAGCACGGCAATAATGGCGATGACCACCAGCAGCTCAATGAGTGTAAACGCCCGTCGCCGTCTGGGTGGTTGATGCTCCGCGCAGCCCTGACCACAATTCAAAATCCACATGACAATCTCCGTTGCCTGATGCCGCAATTCCCCAATATGAATGGCGGAAATGGGCGATTGCGAATGAGAAGCCGCGCGAAGCAAGAAACGGACCGGATGCCGAGGCATCCTGCCGGACCGAGTCTGTTCTCCGCAGACTTTCATTCAGTTGACTGACCACAAGGCAGGTCTTCTGGCTTCCGGATTGTCCTACTTGCCGCGCCTTCCCTCACACGTTTGTGAAGTGGCGAGTGCGGCGTTCGTCCCCGGTTACAGCGGCGGGACCGCGACGGATTTACACCGTCTTCCCTATTCTTCCACCAGGAACACCCTGGCGGACACCTCGGTCAGCTGGAATCGTGACGCGGCGTGGTTCGATTGTCAAGGAATTCAAACTCGCCACGAATTGTGAGAACCGCAACGTTTTCTCATCAGTCACAGAAGGTCTTGGGGGGATTCGTCCAAGTCGCTATCTTCTCAGTCATTACAGCAACGGAAGCTCCCTAAATCGCTTCCGGTCATCGTCCCCATTGCAATTGCAGAATACCCATTCCCATGTCCCTGCGCGTTTACAACACCCTCACTCGTGAAAAAGAGACGTTTCAACCACTCGAACCTGGCAAGGTTTCGATGTATCTGTGCGGGCCGACGGTCTACAAGCCGGCGCATATTGGACACATGGTGGGACCTGTCATTTTCGACACCGTCAAACGCTTCCTGCAGTACGTCGGGTACGATGTCACATTTGTCATTAACATCACCGACGTCGACGACAAGCTCATCAACAAAGCTCACGAACTGGGAATGACCGTTAAGGCGCTCGCTGAGCAAATGACGGAAGACTACTTTGACAACTTGCGTTTGATGGGCGTCGATTCCGTCGACAAGTTTCCGTACGCCACCGACCACATCGGCGACATGCTGGAAATGATTCAGCGTCTTGTCGACAACGGTCACGCGTATCCCCTCGATGGCGACGTTTATTTCTCGGTGACGGCCGATGACGACTACGGCAAACTGTCTCACCGCAGCGTGGAGCAAATGCTGGCCGGTACACGTGTGGAAGCGAACAACCGCAAGAAGAATCCTGCGGACTTTGCCCTTTGGAAATCATCGAAGGCAGATGAACCGGCCTGGGAAAGTCCCTGGGGACCGGGTCGACCCGGCTGGCACATTGAATGCTCCGCCATGTCGTCCAAGTTGCTCGGCGATTCCATCGACATTCACGGTGGCGGCCTCGACCTGATGTTTCCGCACCACGAGAACGAATTGGCTCAGTCCGAGTCGGCCTCGGGGAAGTGCTTCGTACGTTACTGGATGCACAACGGCCTCATGCAATCGGGCAAGAACACCGGCAAGGTCGGTGGCCAGCACGACAAGCACGGCGATACGTCGGCGGAGGATCAAATCGCCGGAAAACTCGCTGGCTCCGCAGGTGCAGAGTCGGTGAAGACCGCCGTGTTTGCTCACCAGCATCCCGAAGCCGTCCGCTTCTTTTTGTTGTCGACCCATTACCGCAGCCCCATCGATTTCTCTTTGGAAAACATTGCGAACACGGCGAAGGGACTCGAAGGCATTTACCGTATGTTCGAAACAGTCGAACGAATTTGCGGCACCTGCCCCTACTCCATCGAAGTTCCGACGTCTGGTGAGAACACGACGGACTTGTCGGCACTCCCTGCGGAAACAGCTGCCGAACTGACCGCCTTGCGAGGTCGCTTCCTCGATGCCATGAACGACGATTTCAACACCGGCGGTGCCATTGGCAACCTGTTTGAAATGCGCAAGTGCATTAATGGATTCATTGCTCACAACAAACTCGATCAACAGGCGACAGCAGAACAAAAGGCTGGTCTCTTGGCTGCCATCACATTGTTCCGCGAGTTGGGACAACTCGTGGGCGTATTCCGAAAGCCCATTGAGAAGACAACTGCCGCCGATGACGGACTGGTCGGCGGTTTGATGGATCTCATTCTCGAACTCCGGGCCGACGCGCGCAAGGAAAAGAACTGGGCAGCCGCCGACAAAATCCGCGACCAGCTCAAAGCCCTTAACATTACCGTCGAAGACGTCAAAGACGGTCCGGCGCGCTGGCAACGCGGGTGACATCCGCCAGCGTAACCATCGAGCGGACGCACTCAGCACGAATTCGCGCTGAGTGCCAGGTCGAAGGTTGATGACTCGGTTTGTACTATGGTGGTTTTCGTTGCACAGTCCTGCCAATGGCATCGACTAAGTGACAACTCACCCCCTGCGTACAATCGGACCATGTCTCGAATCATCACTCTCCTGCTGGCACTTGCGACGCCTGGATTCCTGCGCGCTGCCGAAACATCAATCCGCGACGACAGGCCGCGGGTAATTGTCACCACCGACGGAGAGGCCGATGACCGTTGCTCCATGATTCGGTTTCTGCTGACATCCAACGAATTTGAAGTCGAAGGAATTGTGAACAGCAGTTCGCAGTTTCACTGGGAAGGTGGGCAGGGATGGAACGCGTTTCATCCCGTGACGTGGGTGCGTGATCAAATCCAGTTGTATGCTCAGGTGTATGACAATTTGAAATTGCATGATCCCAACTATCCCACGCCCGAGTATTTGCTGAGTCGCTGGAAGGTGGGAAACATTAGTGGCATCGGCGAAGACGAAATTCGCACCGAGGGAGCAGAATGGATTGCGGAAGTCCTTCTCGACGAAAGCAATTCCCGACCCGTCTGGGTTCAAGCGTGGGGAGGATGCAACACAATTTCGCGGGCTTTGAAAATCATTCAGGACGACCATCCCGACCGTATGCAGGAAGTGGCCGACAAGCTGCGGCTGTTTCTCATTTGGGAACAGGACGAAACTTACCAGTCATCCATTCGACCCAACTGGGAACATCTGGGAGTGCCGACAATCATCGCCGATCAATTCGACTGCATGGCCTACATTTGGCCCAAGGTGTTGCCCGAGGAAACGAAGACATACTTCCAGGCCGACTGGATGGGCAAGCACATTCTGCAGGGGCACGGTCCCCTCTGTTCAGCGTACGAGCACAAGGACGGCGCGTTCCACGCGGAAGGCGACACGCCCGCATTTCTCTACTCCATTCCGAATGGACTCAGGAACATGGAGTCGCCCGGTTGGGGAGGGTGGGGCGGGCGCTATGTGAAAGTCCGCAACAACGTGTGGCTCGACCCTCCACCCGCAACGGACTGGAAACATCCCGAGGGCCGCTGGCACTTCGGCAACAGTTGGTCCAAGCAACTCGAAAACGTCAACAGCCCCGCAGAGCAACAAATGCGCACGGCCTACTTCAAACCAATGTGGCGCTGGATGCCCGCCGTACAGAACGATTTCGCCGCCCGAGCCGACTGGTGCGTGAAAGACTATGCTTCGGCCAACCACCATCCTGTCGTGCGATTGAAGGAGACGCCCCTCGACATTGAAGCCGAGCCCGGCAAAGCCATTCTCCTCGACGCTACTCCGACGACCGATCCCGACCGAGATATCCTCAGCTTCCGCTGGTGGCACTACATCGAAGCGGGCACCTATGCCGGCAAGCAATTGCCGGAATCAAGTCAACCGAAAGCAACTCTTGCCATCCCGCTCGATGCCCAACCCGGCAACCAAATTCACATGGTGTGCGAAGTCACTGACAACGGTGAACCGCCGCTGACTCGCTACCAACGCGTCGTCGTGCGTATACGAGATTGACGTTATTATTCTTCCTGTCGCTCTCACCTTCCTTCTGGTTGAGCACCGACCATCAACTTTATGTTGAAAAGGATGATTTGATGCCTGTTGTTTTGAACCTCGATGGGAAACACCCGAAGTGCAGAATTCCGAACAACACGTGGCGGATATCTCTCGACTCCAACGACCGTGAGCTGGTCGAGGCGTATTGGGGGCTTTCCTATGCAGCGGGGCCGTTGGACTGGTCGCAGCTTTCACGGCTCAAAGAGTTGAAGGACGTCACGTACACCGGGCGCGACGCAACGGTTCTCGACTATCTCGCGTCTCCGAAATGTACGGTCTCTACATTCTCCTGGCACGAAAGTGGTCGCAGTCGTTTTGACTTCTCGAACGCCAAGGCGCTCGACAACATTGGAATTGAAGTAACCGGTAAATTACTGCATATCAAATTGCCCACGCATGGCCGCTTTGAATATTTGAGAATCCTGCAACCTCCTAAGGGATGCCGTGCCACGGTCGTTTGCCCCAATCGGGGCGAAGGAGTGACGCTGATGATTTACGGCCCGACCTTCCTCGCCATTCCCGGCCTGAAGCAAATTCGACGACTACAACTCTTCGACTGCCGGGATGTTGACCTGTCGAACATCGCGAAGGCGTACCCGCACCTCGAGTCACTCGACATTTCCGGGAAGGCAGTGACGTTGCGGCACGAGGAATGTCTGACAAAGCTCAAATCCTTAGAGGAACTGTGCATTCAGAACTGCTACACAATGGATGTCACTGCGTTCCCAGACCCCACTCATCTTCGTGCGCTGGAAAGTCTTGACATCGATGGACTGCGAGCCGACGACGCAGAGGCACTCAAAGCGAAGTATCAGAGTCTCGAAGAACTAAGTTTGCGCGGAAAGCGAACGGCTGAGTGGATCGCCAATAATTTGGACAATCCCTTCCGTGACTGGAGCGACTACTTCGGAGCCGCCGCCGGCAAGAAAGCAATGTCCGCCTGGAACACCGCTAACAATGACCTCACCAAACTCGGCAAAAAGGTCAATGCAAAGAAATCGGCCACCATCCTCAAGGCGTTCGTCGAGGTGTTTAACCAGCTCGAAGCCAAGTCGGGGTTGGAAACCGACCAGCGGGAAACCATCTACGACGCCTTCATGACCCTGACGAAAAAACTCCCCAGCGGAATGGTTTCCGAAACTCACTATTACGACTGGGCGGCGTTCGCGTAGACAGCGTTGCGATCAACCCCAGTGCCGTACCCCCAACTCATCTCCGTCGTGCAGAATGTGCGGCAGGAATAGCAATTACGCGAAAGATTGAGAAAAATCTCCAACGAAGTAGGCTCCCGGGGAGTACGTCCGGTGGAAACTGTAGTCACAAATGGATACGCAGTAATCGTCGAAACCAGGAGGACGCTTCCATGCGGCCAGAACACTTCTTCAGTACCCGTGGGATGTACACCGCCAGCTTGGTTATGCTGTTGGCGGTACCAGCTTCCAGTTGGGCACAGCCAACTCAGTCGCGCAGCGAAACGTCGGATGATTTGACTGTGCGTCTTGTCGACGCTGAATCAAATCCGATCGCTGGCGCTCGAATTGGATTCGAGGCTTCCTTCGGAGACAATTCATTCGAAGCACCGTCCTGGGTGTTTGTCCCAGATCCAGCGTCTCTGGAGCGTCTGCCGACCGAAGTCATCAGTGACGAGCAGGGCATGGCCACGTTCAAAGGGGGCAAAACAATTGCGAGCAAATACCGTGTGGCCCTCGTCGCACGACAAGAAGAACTGCACCTTGCTGGCGTCACCAATCTAAGCCGCGAGGGAAATGACGACGTCAAAATGGTTCTCTACCCGGAATGCAGGATTACCGGAAACTTGCAGTGCGGCGAACTTGAATCAAAAGGACTCGAACTTCATCGCAACTGGGTGGGGGTCAATTTCAACAAACAACTCTGTATCGAGCACTATTCGAATACGTCCGGTTTTGAAATGTACCTTCCGCCGGGGGAGTATTCTCTCTTTGCCGTTGGAGGCGATGGCGGAACACTGAAAGCGGAGCGTTCTCTTGTCGTTCCGGTAGGAGTGGCCGAGATAGAATTATTTCCCATCGAACTGTCGCTCAAGCCATCAAGAGGATTGGGTGGACGTCCAGCACCCGAACTCACAGATGTCATCGCCTGGAAGGGAGACGGGCCAAAATCGCTCAAGGACTTGAAGGGAAAGGTTGTCCTCCTCGACTTCTGGGGCTACTGGTGCCAGGCGTGCATAGCCAAAATGCCCAGGCTAATCGAACTCGACAATCTCTACCGGCAACACGGCCTGGTCATTCTCGGACTGCACATCGATACGGGCGAGAAAATCACATCGCTCCCCGAGTACGACGCGTTTATGGAAAGGCTGAAGGAGAAAGCTCTCGGCGGAAAAGAGGTGGCGTACCCCGTAGCGCTCATTGCGGAAAAAGAAACGCCTTTCGCCGGTAATTCCGCGAAAGCTGCCATGTGCAAAATCGCGGCCGCCTACGGAGTTGACCGCTACCCGACCATGATTCTCATCGATCGCAACGGAAACATCGTCGGCGAATTTCACGACACACCTGAAGACCTCGCCACGCTCAAGAAGCTTCTCGGCCTTCCTGATGGCTCAGATGAATCAAAGCCCTGATGGCCCCCCAAGACAGCCGATACGGAACCGCGAAATCGGCCTACCTGCGAATTCCGCGTGCTAAGGCTGAATGGATCATTAGCTCGTCGCGCGTCGCCTCAACCTCCGTGTTTTCGGGAAAGACTCGGATTCGAATCGACTTATCTCCCACGGCGACGATAATCGCACTACTCCAACCTCCGTTGTTCCTGTATTTCACAGGAAGGTTCTTTCTCAGCGGTAAGTCTTCTGCGACAACTTCGTGACCAGGAGGTACACCGGAGTCGAATGTTCCGACGCCGTTTCGCATTGGGTCGGGCACCGGGACTGGCTCCGGCTGCATCGAGTTGAAAAATGCTTCGGGATCGGCCATTGCTTCCTCAAACTTGGCCATTTCTTCATCAAGCTTGGCAAATTCTTTTGGACGGATGATCAAATCTGTTCGGTTGACGGTGTTCTCAAAATTGGTCTCTGTTTGCCGCACTGTCACCATTCGCGGTCCGTCGATTTCAATGACTTCGGCATCTTTCCATTGCTGGGCAAATAGGATCTTTACGCTTGTCCCAATCTCAAGCCGTGTCCTCGAATCTACCCGGCGATAGCTGCCGGGAATACTCGGCCCGTCAAAGGGCGACGTGCGACCGGGAAAAGGTGGCGGTGCAAAGGCAGAAAGATCTGGCACGTTATCAGCAAGATCTGGCATGCTGTGTTTCGACGCTTCATGTTTTGCAATTTCGCTTCGAATGAAATCGGGTTTCGTCGCCAGCAAATCGAGCACTTCCAGTGAAACAATTAACTCTGATCGCGGAACTTGAGCGTCAAAGGCTGCAGGAAATCCATGACGATGCACCTTAACAAGGTCGGAATTCTCCTTGGAAGGTGTTCGCAAAACTTCGACATCGTACCAATTCTCAAGCTCACCCCATTTGAGTTGTGCTCCCCGCACCAGCGGCGTCTCAGCAGTGACTTGCAAGTAGCCTTCGGGCATCACTCGGGATGCAACACGCTCGGCTACTTCTTTCTCCCAGGCAGCTTTGCGAGCGGCTTCTTCCTCTTTGGTGGGACGCCGAATGGCTGCTGTAATGCTCGAATTCGCACCGTATGTCAGAGAATTGGAGACCTTAAACTTCTGTCGATTGAAATCTTCAACAATGCAGTACATCTCGACACCCGCATCCCAGTTCAGATATTGGTCCTTCGAAATATACGGATTGATGCCGGGTGCCGAGGCCACACCAAATGTCCCTTTCTTTTCCAAGGACCACAGGCTGCTGGTGATAATTTCACCATCGGACTTTCGTATCAGCAGTGTGATGGAGGGCGAACCGCCATCAAATTCTACGGTGTAGTCAATCGCCATCCCTTCCTGGCCAAAGTGGTCCTTTTCAATCCGAGGATTCGACAGGCGAATTAATGGGTCGGTGCGGCGACGTTCGTGAGGGGTTCCATACGGGGCATTCCCGGCCTCGACGGTTGCTTCCCCAATTGACTTGTCGTACTCCGGCTTCTGGCCAAGCTCCCTCTGGCGGTTGAGCATGTCCCTTGCTGGCCCCATAAACAGATAAACCCCGCCCCCAACAACCACGCCCACCAACAACACTCCACCGCCAATCGCCAGCAGTGACATCAGCCAGTTTGCACCCTTTTTCCGACCAGACGACTTGCCTTGCCGCCTGCTGCCGCCGCGTCTTGGCCCCGTTGGCGTGCGGTAACATCGAATTCGACCGAGCCCAGCGCCTCCGGCTGTCGGATTGTGCTGACCAGCAACAACGCCATCAATGATTGCGTCATTTGCCAGGCATGATGGTTGAGACTGACGGCGATTCATCGTTGGATTCTCATACGAGCGAGGTCGGCGATACCAGACTTTCTTCGGTGTTATTTGGGCACAAGCGAATTCTACAAGTTCAAGCAAATCGGTGCGATGGCACACGGCGAAGCGACCAGTGAACTCGAAGCAGATTTTCCAGGGAAAAGGCCAAGGACAGCATGCGGGGAATAACACCAACCAATACTCCCTCACTTGGGTGATGCCCGAAATCAAACGAGCCACCCTCGTCATCACCAACACCGCCGAAAGCCAGGCCTTCACAGCCTGCGACGCGGCGACAAGTGTTTTGACGAAGAGCGACGAATTTCGGTAACCAACGTGTAGGGTCCGCTGTGCGGACCGTGCTGCGACGTAACATCGAATTGTCCACCTCTGTTATACGAACGTTGAAGAGGCAATTCTCCAAATGATCATTGCCAATGCCAGGTCCAGTGCGGTTATCAGAATAGTCCGTCTGCGCCACATTCGATTTGCCTCCGAGTGTCCGTTGAGATGATGTCTTCGCGGCTCAAGGGAGGCAGCTCAGTTCTCGCGAGCCGCATCAGTAAAGTCACATTCTGTTGAAACAGGCCTCCATAACTCCTTTACCGGGATGAAGCGAGTTTCGACCGCAAAACAGAATACTGGGTCATCAGGCAGTGAAATCGCTCACACCTGAGATTTTTCAGTTCGGACGAGTCCCGTAGGGTCCCGCTAACAGGCTGTGAATTTTTGTTTGGTGGTTTTGCAGAACGAATTAGACTCCCTCGGGTCGTGACTGAAGATTGGTGTTTCGGTTTGGGAGTCGTTATGGAACAGACTGCGAAGGATCCTGCCGTTCGGTATCAGCGAGCCGAACGGCGGCAAATCGAGTGGCGACCGTTGTCGTTGGATCAACTTCTGCCGGAGGATCACACGGCCCGGTTGATTTGGGCGTATGTGGAAGCGCTTGATTTGAAAGAGTTGTATAAAAAGATTCAGGCCCATGAGCATGGTCCTGGTCGAAATCCGATTGATCCGAAGATTCTGCTGGCATTGTGGCTGCTGGCCACAATTGATGGATTCAGTTCGGCACGGCGTCTGGACAAGCTGTGCAAGGAGCATTTGGGGTATTTGTGGCTGTGCGGTGGTGTCACGGTCAATTACCACACGTTGGCAGACTTTCGCGTGGAACACGTCGAGGTTCTGGATGGACTGCTGACGCAAAGCGTGGCGACGCTCTTGCATCAGGGGTTGGTCGAACTCACACGTGTGGCTCAGGATGGCATGCGGGTACGAGCTTCGGCGGGGAGTGCGTCGTTTCGACGTCACGCAACATTGCAGGAATGCCTGAAGGAAGCCCAAGAGCACCTGGAAGAACTTCAACGCGAAGCTGAGTCGGGAAGCGAAGACCGCCGTGTGCGTGCTGCAAGAGAGCGTGCTGCACGCGACCGCAAGGAACGTATCGAAGCAGCACTGGCCGAACGGGAGTCGCTGGTTCCCAAGATGGAGCGACGTAAGAAAGGGTCTGGCGAAAACGCTCGTGCTTCGATGACTGATGCACAAGCCCGCAAGATGAAGATGGGCGATGGAGGTTTTCGTCCCGCTTACAATGTGCAATTTGCGACCGCAACCGATTCGCTGGTGATCGTCGGGGTGGACGTGGTCAACGCAGGAACCGATGGCGGCCAGATGAAACCGATGGCCGATCAAATACAAAAGCGATACGGCAAACGTCCCGACGAGTATCTGGCAGATGGGGGCTTTGTCAATCTCGAAGACATCACCGTTCTGGAACGAGCTGGTATGACGACGTATCTCCCAATCATGGAACAGGAGCAGAAACGGGCCAAAGGAATTGACCCATTCGCCCCCATCAAAGGAGACAGTGAGGAGGTCAAGAACTGGCGGTCTCGCATGGGGACCGAAGTCGCCCAAACGATCTACAAACAGCGCACAGCAACCGCGGAGTTTCCCAATGCCGGTTGTCGCAACCGTGGCTTAAATCAATTTCGAGTGCGAGGTCTGTTCAAAGCCAAAGCCGTGAGCCTGCTTCACGCCCTGGCCCACAACTTTCAACGGATGTTGGCACTCTCCTCGCCGGCATAATCGAGGATCACCTGGCCAAACACAACTTTCGTAGCCCTGAACGTCTCAACTGGACCGGCTGGCACCGCCTGCCTGAAACATCCAGCAAAGAAAAACTCGGCCAAAACTCACAACTAGACACGACTCACCCCGGTCACTCAAAAAATGACCCGCCGGTATCGAAAAGAATTCCCTCCACGACATAAATTCACAGCCTGACAGCGGACCCTACCCAGCTTCTGGGGTGGGCTCAATCAACAGAGTGCCCAGCTGGTGAGGGCAATTTTGTATGGGGAAGGCGCTCCACCGGAACGATCATGATCGAACAGGCAGAGGGTATGTTCAACCGTCCATTGTGGACAGGGGCCGCTACACTTGTATTCATCGACACATGACTTCAGGGCGACCACTGCTGGCGAGCCAGCAGTGGCACCCTTCGAAGCATCGCCACTTGTCAATCGTAGCCGGACTCCTAAGGCGTCGCCTTACCTTTGCCACCGACGTCAGCCGAGCCTTCAAGTCCCAGTGCTGCGACTTTCTTATCCATTAGCCCAGCCGATTTCAGGTACTTCTGAATCCGTTTGAGTGTGGTGGTGGTAGTGTCGTCGTCCGATTCCATGAGCAGTTTGCCGATGAGGGCGGCGACGGAGAGGTCTTTGACATCTTCAAAGCTGAGGTTGAATTGTCCCATGAACTGCTGGAGTGACTGCGAGAAGTCGGCACCGTCTCCACCGCCGAAGAATGTGTTCTTCACATCGGTGATGACGCGGGAGTTGTCGACCCAGCGGTCGACCGACTTGCCAGCCTGGATCGAGTCGACAATGGTTTCAAAGAACTTGGTCTCGCCACCGACAATGTCGATGCGGGCGTTGCCCAGTGCGGCGCCGACCACTTCGGCCTGCTCGCGGGCAATTTCCTGTTGCGCGGCAATGGCAGCCAGTTCGATGTCCTTGTCCTTGGTAAGACGCAGTTTGAATTCTTCGTGCTCGCGTCCGACACCGTCGAAGAGCTTCATGGCGTTGGCCTTCTCTTCGATACCCTGAGCTTCGGCGTGGAACTTCTGCTGCAGCACAGAGGCTTCGGCCAAACCTTCCTTCTCGATGGCTTCGGCATGGGCTTTCTGACCTTCGGCCTGAGCGAACGCCTTCTTCTGAATGACGTTGGCTTCGGCGGTCCCTTCTTTCTCGACAGCAACCGCTTTCGCTTCCTGCACCTGAGCTTGAGCCAGACCATCTGCGGCGGCTTCCGCCTGACGTGCTTCGGCCAGCATTTTCTTGGCAGCGGTTTCTCGTTCGGCAGCGGCACGACGTGCATCGGCCTCGATGAGCACCTGCTCGGCTTCGAACTCTGCTGACTTCTTGCGAGCTTCTGCCGCTTTGATTTCTTTGACCAAAGCCTCTTCCGCGTCTTTCTCGGCGGCGGTCACGGCGACGCGCTTGCTACGGTCGGCAGTGGCGAATTCTTCGGTGTCTTTGATTTTCTGTTGTTCTTCGACGACGGTCCGTTCGACGGTCACACGTTCCCGAATGACGTCCTGAATGTTCCGCTTTTCGACTTCAATGGCCTTCTCTTTTTCAATTTCAGCCAGGCCGACAATGCGTTCACGTTCGGTGACTTCCAGCATGCGGTCTTTTTCGACCCGTTCCTTCTCGACGGCATCGGTCCGTTCCTTGTTCCGCTGAGCGACGATGACCTGCCGCAGTTTATTCTGTTCTGCAACCTGCAGTTCTTCTTCCGTGACAATGCGAGCCCGCTCTGATTTCAGGCGCTCTTCTTCCTGCACCTTGGCTGCTTCCGCATTCTGGCGGGCAGTGATTTCCGCGATTTCCCGCTTCTGCTTTTCGACAGCATCAACGCGCTGCTTCTCCAACTCCAGAATGGTTTCCTGCGCCTCGACGTCCTGCTTCTTGATGATCTTTTCCTTCTCACGTTCAATTTCGTTCGCCAGCACATGCTCGCGCGACGTGAGTTCGGTAATCTTCTTGATCCCTTCCGCATCCAGGATGTTCATCTTGTTGAGCAGCTCAATGGGAGTTTGCTCCAGGTAATCGATCGCACAGTCGTCGAGGACATAGCCGTTCAGGTCAGTCCCAATGACCTTCAGGATTTCTTCTTTGAATCGATCGCGCTCGTTGTAGAGTTCGACGAAATCAAACTGCTTACCAACTGTCTTCAGCGCTTCTGAGAACTTGGCATCGAACAGTTCGATGAGGGCGTCTCGCGTGCTGGCGCGCTTACATCCGAGGGACTGAGCAACGTTGAGAATGTCGTCTTTCGTGTTATTCACACGGACGAAGAATGCCACTTCGATATCGGCTCGAATGTTGTCCTGGCAGATCAGGCCCGCCTCGCCGCGCCGCTGGATTTCGATGCGCTTTACCGACAGGTCCATGAGTTCTGGACGATGCATGACCGGAATGACAATCATGCCGCGACCGGTGGCGACCTGCAGTCCACCAATACCGGTGACTACCAAGGCCTCTTCCGGACCGACTTTGCGGTAGAACTGGTTCAGGACAAACAGGAATCCCCCAACCGCCAGAACAATTCCACCAATGATGGAAACAACCGTAATGAACGCGGCCATGTGTGCTTATCCTTCCAGATGTGAGTCGACTTCTATGTCGCTCAGACCACTTACGTAAAACATTCTCTTGTCAGGTGTGTGCCCCACAATGCGGGCGGTGGTTCCCTTCTTCAGGGCGTCCCCTTCCGTTCGCACGTGCAGTTTCAGCGGGGCTCCTTCTCCGTTGGAGAATTCGGCCTGACCGAAATCTGCTGTGACTTCACTCGATGTAATTAACACTTCCCTGCCAATCATTTCCTCGGCAGGATTCGGTTCTTTATGTTTGAACTGCCCTTTGATGGGCTGTGTCAAAAACTTGGCGGCAAATACCCCGACCGCAACGGTACGCAGTATCGCCAGGGCATACGCCCCATTTGTTCCGCCTTCAATGGCGAGGTCCCGGTCGACGAACATCGCCAGTCCCCACGCGGAAATCGTGAAGGCACTGGCCCATGCCATGAGCGGCACGTCGCCGAGATTAAACCACTTCAGGCTGACCAGTCCCCAGTCCACGACCGACGTTTCCACATCAGGGATGTCTGCATCGACGTCGAAATCCAGGTCGAGGTCCAATCCATCAATATCCAGGGCGCCGAAGATGACAATGACCCAGTACACCACACAGAGCATGCCCAGTACCGTAAACGGCACAACCGGCATACTCGTGCAAATCTGGAGAAACTCGTTCATCGTTCGTCGTAACCTGAACTGTGTTGTCAGTATGCAACACGGGTGGACTCGTTTCAGACGGAAACGCATAAGTGGGAGGCGAGGATCAAAGAAAACGCCCGGAATTCTGCCGGTTTTTCGGTTAGACCGATTGGGCTGGCAGTGAAGCCGCAAGCTGGACGCTGATTTCAAGGATGACACGCGGGCGAGTGATGCTTGCTTCCCGGTCAGGTTTGGTGAATTCTGGATGTGCCCCTTAGCAAGCAACGATTGTTTCCCTACAGTGCCTCCCTGACCAGATTCTCAAATCAACACCAATCAAACAGATCATGCGTTCGATTCTTCTGTCTGCCATTGCTGCCCTGTCTGCGACTGCTGTTCTCGCTGACGAGCGTCCCAACATTCTGTATATCATGTCCGATGACCATGCCGCGCATGCGATTTCGGCGTATGGGAGTCGGCTGGCGGAAGTTGCTCCGACGCCGAACATCGACAGGCTGGCGAAAGAGGGGGCGTTGTTCACGAATGCCTTTTGTACGAATTCGATTTGTTCGCCTTCGAGAGCGTGCGTGCTGACCGGGCAGTACAACCACGTCAACGGCGCGTTCGATTTGGCAGGAAGTGTCGGCCCCGGTAAACAAATGCTGGCCATTCAAATGCGAAAGGCGGGATATCAGACCGCCATGATTGGGAAGTGGCATTTGAAAGAGGAACCGGCCGACTTCGATTACTACTGCGTGCTGCCGGGCCAGGGGAAATACCACGATCCGGAGTTTCGGGTTCGGGGTGAGAAGCCCGCGGGGGAAGAACCTCATTCAGTTCGACAATAAGCACGTCACCGACGCAATCACGGACCTCTCACTTGCGTGGCTGAAAGAACATCGCGATTCCAGCAAGCCGTTCTTCCTCATGCACCACTTCAAAGCGCCACACGACTACTTCGACAATGCGCCGCGCTATGAATCGTACCTCGCCGATGTCGACATCCCGGAGCCACCTTCACTGTGGGAACGGAGTGAGCAGTTTGGCTCTATCGCCACGCGCGGAGCCAATGATGAACTCATCCCGCACATTGGGACGTCGATTGGTGCTCGCAATCCCCGGCGGTCTTACCTCGGTGATTTGCCAGCGCTGTATCCCGCCGAGTTTCCGGAGAACTTTGATCCTGCGAATTTCAGCGACGAAGAAAACACGCGGCTGGCCTACAACGCTTACCTGAAGAAGTTCCTACGATGTGTGAAAGGGATTGATGACAACCTCGGTCGGCTGTTTGCCTACCTCGACGAGACCGGGCAAATGGACAATACGCTCATCATTTATACCGCCGATCAGGGATTCATGTTGGGCGAGCACGACTATCAGGACAAACGCTGGATGTACGAGGAATCGCAGCGCATGCCGTTTCTGGTGCGGTATCCCAAGGCCATTGAGGCAGGTCAGAAGTTTGACACCCTCATCGAGAATGTGGACTACGGTCCCACCATGCTGGAATTTGCTGGTGCGGAAATTCCAGCGTCGGTGCAGGGACGTTCGTTCAAATCATTGCTCGAAACCGGCAAGGAAGCGCAGGACTGGAAGCAGGAAGCGTACTACCGCTACTGGATGCATATGGTGCACCACGACAATCCCGGCCATGTCGGCATTCGCACGAAAACCCACAAACTCATCTACTACTACGGATGCAACTACGACGGCGGCTACCAGACACCACCCGGCTGGGAGCTGTATGACCTGGTAAATGATCCTCACGAAACCCGCAATATATACGACGATCCGCAATCGACAGCACTCGTCAACGCCCTGAAGAAGCAACTCGCGGACGCCCGCCAACGCGTCGGAGACGACGGCTCGCATTACCCCGCCTGTGAAGCCATCGTTCAAGAATTCTGGGACTACGACGAAGCCGACCGTAAGAAGGCCGAACAGATTTCACACGAGTATCTGCAGCGCCGACTTGGTGAATTGAAAGAGGGAAACAAGAACGTGCAAACGCACAAGGGGAAGTAGTCTCGTCAGGGTCTCGCATTCCAGTTCGGTGAATATCCTGTCAACCCCCCGTATGGTCGTGCGTGCTTTGTGCACCATGCCCGCCAGGGGGCCTGACCTGCGGTTGCTTAGCCATCCGAAAGCAGACGTGAAAGTGCCGCGACCGTATTGTAGTTTCGGGCAGTCGCCGATACGCCCAGTTTCTTCTCCGCCGCAGTAGCCAACTTGGACCTGCCAATACCCTCAGGGGCATGGAGGTAGAACACATCATCAATGAGACGATACTCCTCCGCCCCCGTAGCCAACTTTGAAATCGCGTCAAGGTCGGGATTACTGGGCGTCGAGTCGAGAAAGAAGAAGTGAAGAGTTTTGGGGGCTGTCACTGCTTCGACGAAGGGGTTGTTCTCAATTGCAGAACGAAACTGAGTTGGCGAGAGCAATAAGCAGCTTGGACGGAATCCGAACGAATCTTCAATTGCAACCATGATTCTGCGACCGAGGGTTGCCCTGGATTTGACGCGCGACCCAAACACGAAATTGCCACTCTGGATATATGTTTGAACGTCGGTGCAGCCAATCGATTCCAGCCGCTCAGTCAGTTGGGCCATCGGCATTTTGTTCCTGCCGCCGACGTTCACTCCACGCAGAAGTCCAATCCATTGAGGCATTGCTTCTTACTCACCCGCATAATGTTCGCTGATTTGGAGCAACTCTTCTGCAACAGGCCTAATCATAATGGCATGATCGATGTTGCCCCAAGTCTGTGTAAGTCCGACGGTTCGCTGGAGGCAAATGGCTGAATTGGACCCCAGCAACTCACTTGGCGTGATCAACAGTTTGCCCCCAGTAAGTTGAGTTTATACCTCTCCCTGTGGGCAATCTGGCGGTCAAGCCGAACACAAAGGTAACGCAAATCCCGCCAGATTGACCATAGTTCGGTAGGTCAGGCTGAGCCTGACGCACTTGTCGCACATCAGTCGAAGTCAGGCACAGCCTGACCTACGGTTACTGTCCCAATTAATGTAATCGGCTCATCCGCAGTCGCCGTGTCCGTTGCAACGCTCCCACAAAGCAAGACGAATAACAATGCCATGACTGGATCAAGACGTCGCATTTCTGTTCTCCGGTTCGAGTGAGTTGGGCGTCTACGGAAATAGACGTAACAAGGCGTGATTTCTTAGCCGGAATCCGTGACTTTTCGCGGATGGCGGCCAAGGAAACCGGGCGGCGAGGTTACGCGCTGATTTCAGCTATTCCCGGCAGGGAGGACCCTGCCCTACATTGACTGTTTGAGTGTCGTCAGAATGGCCGAGCTGGAATACTCGGCAGTCGTCGGCCAAAACAGCAAATGGACGAGCTCCGGCAAAGTGACACAACTTCACAAATGCAAATTGTGAGTCTTACGTGCCAGATCGATGGCTTCAATCATCTAGGCTCTGGACTTGTCTTTGCGCAGAAACGGTTACCGCCGAAAACAGGAGAACGTCAAGAAATGCGCGTGCCCTACTTCGTTCCAACGTCGACATGTCTTTCGATGTGGTGGCATTGAGCTTCCCCGCGATTTGATGCCGCATGGTGGCTCCAGCATGCACAAACCCGAACGAACATGCCACCCGCCAGGTTGTCAATCAGCCAATGGTACTCGTCTAAGCACGCCAGCCGAATTGTCAAGCCGGAGTTTACTTATGATGACGTCAGTGGTTTTCTCTCTCAATACATCCTGAATCGCCATTTGCGTGTGTTCATCGGCAGTCAACCCCAAGATTACCTCGCGAAGGCAAGGGTTTGGCATGGGCGTGCCGAGATTTAGTGATTTGCCCCGAGATGGGGAGTCGAGCGGGGAATGGTAACGATAGAGTAGTCGCCATTCCTTTTCATATTCCCATACATTTGTTTTGGTTCTGAGTGCGTCGCCAACATCGGAAAAACTTGTTGGCATTGGATTAACGTAGGTCACACGAACAAGACTTCCGATATCAGATGATGAACCGGTTGTATTGACACGATGCGCAACGAGTTCAGTCAACTTTTGCGCGTCGTAGCAAAGGCAAACCCCAGAGTATGTTGCATAGTGCGCCCACATGGCCGGATTGTCCCAAATCTCGGAGAAACACGCAGCCGCCCATCGCTGCTTAGCGACCACTCGGTAGTCGTAGCCGCCCGGCATTGGAATCTGACGTCGCACATCTTCGACAGGTACGGTTGCAAGACCGTCAAACGGATCGTTGAGAAACTCCGCGTTGGAACACCACAGCAAGCCACGAACCTCAGACAGCAAGTAGCCCAGCGATGATCCGGCAGAGCGATAACGGTAGAGCCGGTCAGGAATCTGCATTTCTTTATCGCAGAACTAATCGTTAGACAGAAATCTCTTCTGTGTAACGGGGAAAGGGTTTCTGTGTAACACTTCCCGTACGGTAATCGGTATTGGCGTTCTGGGCAAGGATTTTCTCGTCGTATGTACTCGTCAAACCTTCAGGTTTGCCACGTGGATTCTCAACGCAATGTGAGGCAGCGCCATCGGTTAGCAGTTCTACTGATTTGTCGCTGAACGAACCTACTGACGAAAGTCGGCAACTGCCTTCCGACTGAAGGCGTGTATGCACCGACGGGACAAAGGCAGATGCACGGTCACATCACATCGTCTGGTAACTGTTGAGGTGACATTAGTTACGTTCAATCTGCCTTTCCCGGCACGATGCCAAGTTACCGTTCACAGACAAGAATGTCTGTGCCACCGTCATTTTGTGATACTCATTACACCTTCACGTGCAGCCACTTTTTGCTCCAGTAGCGGGTGGCGTTGAGGATCCAGCGGAAGCTGATGTCGATGGTCATGCCAATCCACACGCCGAAGAAGCCCATTCCCAGCACGAAGCCGAAAAAGTATCCCACCGGAATGCGAATGACATAGGTGGTGATGATGGCAATGACAACGGGATACCGCGTGTCGCCCGCGCCGCGGAGGCAGTGCGCGTAGACAATGGCCAGCATGAGCGGGATTTGAAACGCACCCAGCAACCGCAGAGCAGGAACGCCCAATTCGCGTACCGAGGTTTCGTTGTGCATGAGGGCGAATACGAGGTCGGACCGGACAACGAACAGCAGTGTGGTCAGCACTCCAAACAGGCCGCACTGCATGGCCGCTTCGTGGCCTGCTTCCCAGGCGCGGTCTGGTTTGTTTGCTCCAATGGACTGACCGACCAGCGTGGCCGCGGCCGATCCCCACGCAACGGCGGGCAGGTACGAAATCGCCTCGACTCGCACGCCAATGATGTGCGCGTTGTAGGCGGTCTCACCAAGTCGGCCAATCATGGAGAGAAAAATGACGTGTCCAATCCAGGTGAGAAGTCCTTCGCCAGCGGCGGGTGTACCGACCGAAAGAATGCGCCGCACCGTTTCGCCGCGCAAACGCCAATCGGAGAGTTTGAGGACCAGTCCCATTCTCTCGAATGACAAATACGCCAGCAGGAGTACGCCGCCGAGGATCCGGGATATGGTGGTGCCCATGACAATGCCGTCAACGCCCCATGGTTCGAGAGGTCCCCACCCGTAGACCATCGCGGTCGACATAATGACGTTCAATACGTTGATAATTCCCAGGATAACCATGGGGGTACGCATATCGCCGCAGCCGCGTAATGCGGCGGAGGCTACGAGCGTGACGCTGGCGAACATGAGTCCGATGGCATCGATTCTCAAATAGCGCACGGCAATGGGTAGGGAATCTCCCTCAACTCCCATGACTCGGGCGACGTGCGAAGCAAAGAACTGCATGAGCAACAGAAAGACAATCCCAATAATCCAGGAAAGGGCGATGGATCGATTGAGCACCTTGTTCGCATGTTCGCGATCACCCGCACCCCATGCCCGCGAAATCAGGGCTGTGGTACCAGTCCCCACGAGAGAGAACACAAGCGAGGCCAGCCAGCCGATGTACGCCGCAGCCCCAACTGCTGATACTCCCTGCAGGCTGGCATCATCAGGCAGGTTCCCCGCGAGATAGACATCAACCGTCCCCACCAGAAAGTTGAGAAACTGCTCACCCAGCACCGGGAGTGCCAGCAGAATGACCGTTCGCCGAATCGGAGCTGTCAGCAGCGGATTCGATTCGGGAGACATGGGATTTCACAGTTCGGAGCGCAGGCAGGGGCTGATTGGGACATCAAGGGGACACACTGTACGGCAAATTGTTCGGACGGGCCAACGTGAGACTCGCTTGTCCGGGTGCTTCCGCTTCGCGGGGCGCACGCCGCCACCCTACGCCACCCTATTGGGCAGAAGCTACCACGCTATTGTGTCCTTGCCGTGCAAACGGAGGCTCTGTTCCGCTAGTATTCAAGTCGACAGGCGTGCAGCGTGAGCCGCCTGAGGTTGGTTAGCGTGGATGGAGAGTGAATCACCATGGGTGCAACGAAGAACGAGAAAACGAGTCGCCGGGATTTCATGGCTGCCGTGGCTGCTTCGGTGGCATTTACGGCTGTGGCGGGGAGTGAGACGCTCAGTTATGCCCAGGGGAGCACCTCACCCAACGAGCGACTGAATTTGGGCGTCATTGGGATTGGCCCCCGCTGCACTTACGACTTGACCGCAATGCTCAAGTTCGACGACATCCGTTGCATTGCGATTGCCGACGTGCAGGAGTCGCGTCGTAACGCAGGTAAGAAGCTGGTCGATGAAGCCTATGGCGACACCAAACTCGAATTGCATCAGGATTTCCGCGAAGTGCTGGATCGTAAAGATGTGGACGCTGTCCTCATTGCAACCGGCGACCGCTGGCACGCGGCTGCGTCCATGCTCGCGGCCAAGGCCGGGAAAGACGTGTACAGCGAGAAGCCATGCGGTATTACGATTGCTGACTGTCAGGAACTTGCCGATACGATTCATCATGAAAAGCGGGTGTTTCAGGCGGGAACGCAACGTCGCAGCGTGCCGAACTTTCAGTTGGCTGTCGACATGGCCCACAGCGGCAAACTCGGCAAGGTGCATACGCTGCATGCCTCAGTCTACTACCCGACGCTCGACAACACATGGTTGCCTGCAGAACCAACGCCTGCCCCCAACGTGGTCGACTGGAATATGTGGCTCGGCCCAGCGGCCTGGCGTCCATACAACAGTAAGTACGTGCAAGGACGGTGGCGTGGTCAGTGGGACTTCGATTCCGGTGCCCGTCTGCTGGACTGGGGTGCCCACACCGTCGATTTGTGTCAATGGGCGAATCAGGCCGATGACACCATGCCGGTGACGTATGAACCGCACGAAGACAAAATTGTCTGCATGTACGCGAACGGCGTGAAACTGGTCATCGATTTCCTCAAAGATCCCTTCGGCAACCGCGATCCTCACTACACCACGCGGCTCGGTACGTGTCCGGTCCGCTTCGTCGGCGATAAGGGTTCGGTCGAAACGGGCGACGAAGGAGAAATTCTGGCCTCGACCGAGGAACTGCGGAAGGAACTCCCCGACGCCAGCAAGCGCGTGCGGGGGCTCGATGTTTCCGCACATGCCCGCAACTTCTTCGATTGCATTCGGTCCCGCAAAATGACGGCCGCGAATCAGGACGTCATGCGCCGTTCACACATTGCGTCACACGCTGCCGCCATTGCCTGGATTCTCGGCCGTAAACTCGAAATCAATCCCAAGACGGAAGAGTTTGTGAATGATCCCGAAGCCAATATGCTGCGTGCCCGTGCCCGACGGAATTGGGCCGTTTGAGAGGAGTTAGGAGTCAGGATTCAGGAGCCAGGAAGTTGTTGCCGTGCTGCTGACCTTGCTCTGTCCGTTCGACCTTAGACCCTCAACCTTCGACCACACCCCCACGACAACAGGACGATTGTCTCAGACATGCAGCGTTACAAGAACCACGGAATTGCTTTCCAGTACCCAGAGGACTGGATGCTTGAGGAAGAGAACAATGAAGGGGACACCACCATTACGGTGACTGATGGGGAAACCTCCTTCTGGTCACTGCATCTCATGCGGGAGCGGCCGCAAGTCGAAGAGGTCATCGAGGAAATCGAAACGGCGTTCAAGGGTGAGTATGACGAAGTCGACGTCGAGCGTTCGATCAAGCAGTTGGCACGTCGGGAGGCCGAAGCTCGTGAAATCAGTTTCGTCTGTCTTGAGCTGGTCAACACGGCATTTGTGCGCGTCTTTCGAACGGGCCGGTTCACGGTCATGATTCTCTGTCAGGCGACGGATCACGAACTGGAAGACGCCCGATCGAATTTCGAGGCCATTGCCGACTCCTTAGATGTCGATTTGGATGGCGACATTCTTATATCCTGACTACCCTTTGGGGTACTTTCCGTCTGCCGTGAGAGGCGGCTTTCGAATTCCTTCCTTCAGTTTGGCACTTCCAAATGGCTATCGACTGGCAACCATTCATCGACGTGGTGCACAGTGCCGAACGTTTTGTTATTTCCAGCCATGTGCGACCCGATGCGGACGCCATTGGATCGGCGCTGGGACTGGCGGGAATTCTGGAGTCGCTGGGTAAAACTGTGCGCATCATTAATCCCTCGCACACGCCAGATCATCTTGGCTTCATGGATCCTGAAAAGCGGATTCAGAAAATCAAGGCCGATGTCAGCATCGAATCGGCCTGCGATACCGACGTGCATGTCATTGTCGATACCTCGGCCTGGCAGCAGTTGCAGGATGTAGGGCTCGTCCTGCAGCAGACATCTGCCAGAAAGGTCGTAATTGATCACCACGTCAGTTCCGATGACTTAGGGGCTCTGGAATTCAAAGACACCTCGGCCTCGGCCACGGGAGTACTCATCACGGAACTCGCCGAAGCGATGAACATTTCCGTGACGAAGGAAGAGGCCGACGCGTTGTTTTGCGCTGTTGCTACCGACACGGGTTGGTATCGATTCTCCAACTCCGATGCACGTACGTATCGCACTGCAGCCCGGCTTATCGATGCTGGTGTGGAGCCGCACGTCCTTTACCAGCAATTGTACGAACGCTCGTCGCTGGCCCGGCTCAAGTTGCAGTCGGTGGTACTCGGTCGGGTGGAACTGGCGCACAAGGCGCAACTGACTCACACGTTCGTGACGCGAAAAGATTTTTCGGAAACGGGAGCACACCCCACCGACACCGAAGGTCTCGTCAACAGCGGCCTGGCCATTGATGGCGTTCTGGCTTCATTCATCCTCGTTGAACAAATCGATGGACGCGTGAAAGCGAGTTTGCGAAGTCGAGAGCCTGTCGACGTCGCGACGATTGCCGAAAAGTTTGGTGGAGGCGGTCACAAGCAGGCGTCGGGTGCTATGCTAGCGGGCCCTGTGAACGAGGCATGTGCTCGACTCTTGAAAGAGTTTGAACGCGCATTTGAAAATGGCAATGCGTCCTGAGTTCTCAGTTCCGTGAATGTAATTCATCGACCAGAGGCGCAACACATCAAATGTCTCAAGGCGGCATCGGCAAAAAAAGCCTCACCCGCGTCTGTTATCGAAATTCCTGCATATTCCGCCTTCACCCCAGCGACGAACCTCTGTTAACATTCGTCGACAGCTCTCCGGCTGGGACGCTGCCGTTGTCTTGATTGGATAACGGTTTGTGGCTGGAGAACTGGCAACAAAGGATTGACACTCGCGTTGAAACGTGGCACGGAGGCCATTGTGAGTTCTGGATCAACACCGAAACAAAAAACCGAAACGCAAATCCGCTGGCTTATTCGCCGGGACATGCCGGAGGTGCTTCAAATCGAACAGGAAAGTTTCCAGTCCCCCTGGACTGATGAAGACTTTCTTTGCTGTCTCCGCCAGCGAAATTGCATTGGCATGGTTGCCGAGCAGGACCAACGGATTGTGGGGTTCATGATTTATGAACTGCACAAAACCCGCCTGCACATTCTGAATTTCGCCGTTGCGAAAGACTTGCGCCGCAGCGGTGTCGGCGGACAAATGGTCCTCCGTCTCATCGACAAACTTTCGCAACAGCGCCGCAACGAAATTCTATTGGAAGTCCGCGAACGGAATCTCGACGCACAGCTCTTCTTCCGTGAACAGAACTTCCGGGCGATTAGCGTGCTGCGTTGCCATTACGACGACACCGACGAAGACGCCTACATCTTGCGTTTCCGTCTCGACGCCACACACGACGCGACCTCCCCGTACTCCCCTCGGAATCGCATTTCCGAATACGATGCTGCGTAGCGCATAGCCCAACTGACACTTCCTCGGATTGCGTCCCCGATGTAACGGCATCGTATCGGTATGGCTCCCTTTTGTAGGGTGTGTGCAGCAAGTCGCCGGAATTTGGTGGGTTACGTCAGCGAATCACGCGTCACGGAAATGGCGCCCCGATTGTCGCAGCGAACGACTTGCGTAACGCACCATCCTGATTGTCGCCGACTTCACCCACCCTACGAATCATTTGATGTAGCGGCACCATACCGTCATGGCCCAGCGAAACATCAGGCTGACACTCTCCTACGACGGAACTGACTTTGCGGGATGGCAGGTTCAACCGAATCGCCGCACGGTCCAGGGAGTCGTCGAGCACGCCATTCTGAAAACGTCTGGCGAATCACTCCGAATTCTCGCCGCCGGGCGTACCGACTCCGGTGTGCATGCACTGGGACAGGTGGCGAACTTCCGGACCGAGTCAGACATCCCGGCTGATCGCTGGAAGCTCGCGCTCAGGGCTCACTTGCCCGACGAGGTGGTGGTCGTCGAAAGTGAAGAAGTCGACTACGAGTTCCATGCGACTTTCTCTGCCAAGACGAAACGGTATCGCTACGTCATTTACAATCACGTCGTCGAGTTCCCCTTTCTCAAAAACTACGCGTGGCGTATCCCGCAGGAACTCGATGTCGCCGCCATGCATGCAGCAGCACAGGAACTCGTTGGCAAACACGATTTTCGCAGCTTCGAATCACACTGGCCGAATAAAGCGACGAGCATTCGGACAGTGAACCAGGTCTCGGTAAATCGCGTCGCAGAGTGGCCCGCTTGGTCACCCGTTGCGACCGCTGGTGAGAGAGTTGACGGAGAAAGCACACCCACTGCTCCGTTTATTGTGCTGGAAATTGAAGCGGACGGATTTCTCTACAACATGGTCCGGACCATTACGGGAACGCTGCTCAACGTGGGGCGTGGCAACTGGACTGGCAAAGATGTAAGACGGATTCTCGAAGCCATGAATCGAAAAGAAGCGGGCGGAACGGCTCCGGCTCATGGACTTTATCTCGTATGCGTGCATTACGGCTGACGGTCCATCGCGAAATGGCCGCACTGCTTGCAGTCGCCGCACGAATTCCGGTAGCGTTGGTGAAATTCTCCACAAGATCGTCCTTCCGGCAGCGAATGGCGATATGAGTACGACTCCGTAGCAGTTTGGTCGGCATCAATGTTTGAGTTTCTAAAGCAGTGGTGGCAGGGAGATTCGCTCTCCGAGGACGAATACGTCCGGCGACGCGCGCAGCTGCTGGGGAAAGCTCCCATTCCGACATTCTGGCTGCTGGGAAAGACCGGCAGTGGGAAGTCGTCGATTATCCGGTACCTCACCGGAGTTGAGTCAGCGGAAATCGGGAACGGCTATCGCCCGCAGACGAAGACATCGCAGCGGTACGACTTTCCCGACTCAAAAGACCCGCTGATGACGTTTCTCGACACGCGGGGATTGGGTGAAGCGGGATACGATCCCACCGAAGACTTGGAATCATTCTCCGATTCTACCCAACTTGTGCTAGTCACAGTCCGAGTACTGGATCATGCACTCGATGAATTGATCGCAAGTTTGAAGACCATTCGAGCCGCCGCTCCAGAACGCCCAATCCTGCTGGCACTCACCTGTCTTCATGAAACAGTACCGGGGAGCGACATCAGCGAACGAGATTTGTTTACTTCCGAGGTGCCCGTTCCTGGCGAACTTCCCGATGATTTGAAACGTTCTCTGCAGCATCAAATCGAACTGTTCGCGGGGCTGGCGGACGCCGTTGTTCCCATTGACCTGACACAGCCCGCAGAAGGTTTTGCCCATCCCAACTTCGGTGGTGACCGGCTCAAGGCGGCAATTCTCGAACTGCTCCCATCTTCCTACCGACAAACCCTGCTGCACCTGGAGGAATTGGTCAGTCCGCTGAAATCACTGCAGCAACGTCGCGCACAATCGGCCATTCTGTCCGCGAGTACCATTGCGGGAACGGCTGCCGCTGTACCTTTGCCCTGGGTCGACATTCCGGTGGTTTTCGCCATTCAAACGCACTTGGCGTATCGTCTCGCAGCCATTTACGAATTGGAACTCACAACAGCACAGTGGGCTCAACTGACGGGTGTCGCAGGTGGTCGGATTGCCGTTGGCATGGCAGTGCGGGAAATGTTGAAAGTTATTCCGTGGGTGGGCATGGCAGCCAATGCTGCCGCAGCATTTGCTTACACCTTCGCCACGGGGATGGCCTGGAACTGGTACTTTCTGGAAGTGAAGCAGGGGCATGTCCCTTCGGCTGATGAACTGCAAAAAGTCTTTCAGGAACAGCTTTCGCGCGGTGCGGCACTCTGGAAGGAGACCGACCAGCAACCCGCCAGCAGTGAGGAGGCGCCTTCGTGAAGTTTCGTCAACTCGTCATCATCGCACTGCTGGTTCTGCCCGTTTTCGTATATCTCGCGTTTGGCATTTATGCGCTGTGGGAAACTGGCTGGCTGATTTGGATTGGCTGGACGCTCCCCGTTATCTGGATTGCCACGTGGGGATTGTCGCGTGTTTGGAAGGACACCCCTTCCTCAAGTCCGGCGGCCGCGGCTTCTCCAATTGAAGTGCCGGGACACTGGACGCAGCAGGATGAAGCGGGGCTGAAAATTGTGGCGCGGCATCAGGAACTGGTGAGTGAAGTAACTGCCGAAGACCTGATTGATCCTCACCACTATCTGAATGCGGCACTCAGTCTAGCCGGAGATTTGGCCAAACACTTTAACCGTAGCCAGGAACACCCCGTCGATGGTGTTACCGCCACCGAAGCACTCGCAGCCATGCGACTCGCCTTGGACGACACGGAACGGTGGGTCATTGCCAATGTGCCGGGAAGCCAACTGGTCACCATTGGCCAGTGGAAAATGCTGGCCCGTGCGTCGAAGTGGGTTGAACCGGCGACCAAAGCGGGATGGTTGGCATCGTCGATTTTCAATCCGGTGAATGCCGTTAACTACTTCATTTCAAAGGCGACTTTGGGGCCCGTCATTTCCGATGTGCAGCGCGAGCTACTGGCAACGGTCTTCGTCCGTTACATCAGACAGGTCGGTTTTTATCTCATCGAAATGTATAGCGGGCGACTCAAAGGGGGCGCCGACGTCTACCGCAACACGTTTGGTCGCAAGTCGGCAGCGGCTGATCCGACTGAGGGTAGTCATCAGGAACTCGAACTGAAGTCCCTGCAAATCGCACTGCTGGGCCAGGTGAAAGCAGGAAAGTCGAGTTTGATTAATGCCCTGCTGGAACAGCAACAGGCCACCACCGATGTCCTGCCGCAAACTCGTAGTGTCAGCCGTTACTCCTGGACTCTGCCGGGCACGGAGGAACAACTCACGCTGCTCGACACACCCGGTTATGCCGAGGCGGGGGCAACCAGTGCCCAGGTTTCTGAGATCGAAACCGCCGTAGCCGAGGCAGATGTCGTGCTACTTGTTCTGGCTGCCAACTCACCCGCCCGATCTGCCGACGTTGAACTCCTCAAGCAACTGCAGGCCCACTATGCCGGACGCCAGCATTTGAAGCTGCCGCCGGTCATTGGTGTGCTGACGCATATCGATTTGCTCAGCCCCGTGCGGGAGTGGAATCCCCCGTACGACTGGCGGTCGGGGCAATCCCCCAAAGTTGAGAGCATTCGGGGTGCAGTCGGCTATGCCCAGGAAGTCTTTGGAAACGCGGTCGCTGACGTTGTCCCGGTCTGCACCAGTGACGACACCAGTCGACGCACCGGCGTCATGAATGACCTCGTACCAGCCATCATTTCGCAGGTCGAAGCAGGCCAATCTGCGGCCCTGTTGAAAGCATACCACGACCGGCTGAACAGCGACCGGCTGAAAACGTTCCTGGGCCAGCTGACCTCCGCGAGCGGATCAATGCTCCGCTGGTGGGTCGAAGAACGGTTCCTGCCGTCAATCAACAAGGGCAAATGACCGAATTCCGGTTCATTTTCATCGCAGCAATTTCCTGATATAACACGGCGATAATGCCGGGCTCGTTTTGTGCCGCTTTGGGCAATTACGTCCGCGGTACCGGTTGGATTTTGCAGGGATGCAGTGGCGATGGCCGACTTGGAGGCGGTCGCCGTAGTCTGGTTGCTCGCTTACCAGACAAATTCTCAAGGTGCATCCTACTTACTGGTGACATGGCAAGACTGTTCTTACTCACAATTCTCGTCTCGGGAACGGTTTACGCCGACGACTGGAATCAGTTTCGGGGAACGACCGGCAGCGGTGTGATCGAATCTCCACTGCCTGACTCATGGGCGATGGATTCCGGAATTCAGTGGTCCGTCGAACTGCCCGGCCGCGCGAACTCGTCACCCGTCGTTACGGAACAACGGATCGATGTCACGACCCAAACGGACGATGGCGGCCTGTGGGTGCTCTCGTTTGATCGTGCCAAAGGGAAGAAAATTCGGGAAACCCGAGTTGGTACCGGTCAATTGAAGGCGAAGGGGGCACGCGAACTTTGGGCACACCGCCACAACGCCGCCACGCCTACTCCCATTGCCACGGAAGACTCCATTTGGGCCTTCTTCGGCAATGGTTTGCTCGTTCGAGTCGATCCAGCCACCGGAGACGTCATCTGGAAGAAGGATCTGGAGAAGGAATACGGGGCGTACGACATTACGTTCGGGATGGGATCATCCCCGCGTCTGGTCGGCAACCATTTGCTGGTTGCCTGCATGACCAAAGGGGCTTCGTATTTGCTCGCACTCGATGCGAAAACCGGACAGCAGTTGTGGAAGTCAGATCGAAAATACAACGTCGCTGATGACCATCCCGACTCGTACTCGTCCCCCATCATTTGGAATCGCGGGGATTCGGTCGAAGTACTGCTGAGTGGCGCTGGCCATCTCGATGCTTATGGAGTGAAAGACGGGAAGCGGCTCTGGTCGCATCCGGGGCTGAGCATCGACAGCCCTTACGGTCGCGTCATTGCTTCGCCGGTGCCAGCGGGGGATCTCGTCATAGGTACATCACCGAACCCAAGCGGGGGCGGTCGCGGTCGCATTGCCGCGTTTTCAGCGGAAGGTGAGAAATGGTCTTACGAACGCTCACTGCCGGACTCATCAACTCCCGTGGTTGTCGGCGACTTACTATTTATGGTTTCGGACAATGGTGTTGCTTCTTGTCTCGAAACGACAACCGGTAAACTGGTGTGGCAGAATCGACTTGGCGGTGGTCCTTACCATGCGTCGGTCATTGCTGGAGATGGGAAGGTTTACTTCCAGGGAATCGACGGTGTATGCACCATCATGAAGGCCGGTCGCGAAAAGGAAGTGGTTGCACGCAATACATTGCCGGGCACGTTTTACGCGACTCCGGCGGCAGCACCGGGAACGCTCTACTTGCGGGCTTACGAACGACTTTATGCAATTGGAAATTGACATTCTGTCCCTGCGTCCTTCGTTTCAGCACGCCGCATTATGCCACTGATTACCGGTTTCACAGCACCTTTTGCCTATCGTGGCGGGTACGTTTCGATTGGCAACTTCGATGGAGTCCATCGAGGCCATCGAGTCATTGTGAACCAAGTTGTCGAACGTGCTCGTGCGGCCTCAGTCCCTGCTGTTGTGGTGACTTTTGAACCGCACCCCGTCGCTGTTCTGGCGCCGCATCGACAGCCGCCGCGGCTGACCCGACTGGAGTATAAAGCCCACCTGTTGGAAGAGTGTGGCATTGATGTCGTGCTCGCCATCGAACCAACGCGTGAGTTACTCGCCATGTCGCCACGCGAGTTCTTTGAAACAATTCTCGTAAGCGAAATGCAAATTGCCGGAATTGTGGAAGGCCCAAATTTCTGCTTCGGTCAACATCGCGCCGGCACGACGGAAACGCTCGTCGCCCTCGCAGATGAACACAGCATTGACGTGAAGATCGTGTCGCCGGAAACGTCTGGTGAAGACCTCGTTTCCTCGACCGCAATACGACAGGCGTTACAAGCTGGCAACATCGAACTGGCGACACAGTTGCTGGGCAGAATGCATCGTGTCCGTGGTGTGGTTCGAAGTGGTGCAGCCCGCGGACGGACTATTGGCTTCCCCACAGCAAACCTGGCAGATGTCGCGGAAATGCTCCCATGCGATGGCGTCTACGCGGGCATTGCAACGGTCGGCGACCGCGTATTCAGCGCGGCCATTCAACTGGGAACGAATCCCACGTTTGATGGATCTGAGAGAAAGCTCGAAGCACATTTGCTCGATTTCTCTGGCGACATTTACGGGCAAGAGACTGATGTCGACTTCCGACACCGATTGCGCGACGTCGTTCGATTTGACAGCACCGATCAGCTCGTTCGACAGCTCAACATCGACATCGAACAAACTCGGCAACTGTGCGACATAGCCCGCTAACATACGGATTGGACTTCCGTTCTATTCAAACCGCACGTCTCGTTCTTGCAAATGCGTCTTGAGCGTCTCCGCATTCTGAAAAACTTCGGCCTGCAAACCGTACGTACGTCCGGCCTCGACATACTCGGAGATGTCGTCGGTGTAGAAGCACTCGTGGGGCTCGCACTGAATCATGGAAAGTGCGCGGTGATAAATCCCCGGTTCTGGTTTAATGGCATCGGCCTCGTACGAGACGGTGAAGTCGTCGAAGTGTTCCAGGATGCTGAATCGCTGCTGAATCCAGTTGAAGTGTGAAATCGAAGTGTTCGACAGGAGCACGAGCCGATAATTGTTCTGCTTCAGGCCTCGCAAAACCGGTTCGATTTCATCGTGTGCTTCGAAAATGTCCGAAGCAGCTTTCCGAAGCGCGTCGAGCTCGAATTCGTGTTGGACTCTTTCAGAGAGGCTCGCCCGGAATTCCTCTTCCGTCAGGCGGCCTCGCTCGAATTCCCATTGCAAATCGCTCCCCATGAGCAACTTGCGAACTTCGGTCGCCGACCGACCGCACAGTTCCCCAATTTGTCGACACATCCGCTCGTGTGAGAAAAACACGAGCACGTTTCCCATGTCGAACAGCAGCGTCTTGATTGTACTCATCGTTGTGTCAATTGTGGGTGAACAGTCCGGTGGGAATGCATTTAGTCGGCAGAACGTTGTCCGCCTGGTACCCACAGGACGTCATCATTCCCGCCGTTATTGGCCATGCGGGCCATGACGAATAACAAATCAGACAAGCGGTTCAGGTACTTCAGGACTTCGTCATTGATCGATTCCTGCTCTTTCAGCCGACAGACGGCGATTTCCGCGCGTCGACAGACGACTCGTGCCTGGTGAAACAGCGCGGCAACGGGAGTTCCGCCGGGCAGAATGAAACTTCGCAGCGGTGTGAGCGCAGAAGTTTCGTCGTCGATCCAGGTTTCCAGTTGCTGTACCTGCTCAGATCGAACGGCAAGACGTGAGGAATTCTCACCCTCCTTCGATTCCGGCACACACAAATCGGCTCCCAAATCGAACAGGTCGTTTTGCACAACGAGCAATCGTTGTTTCATGCGGTCGGCACAGGTTCCCAGTGCCAGCACAACGCCGAGTGCGGCGTTGAGTTCATCGACAATACCGTATGTCTCCACTCGTAAGGCAGTCTTCGGTACGCGCGTGCCATCACCCAGGCTTGTCTCACCTGCGTCCCCGGACTTTGTGTAAATTCGATCGAGGTAAACCATGTCTGCTCTGTTTGCGATAAAGGCGTCTACGGAAGCGTCACGCGAATACGGGCGCTGGACCGTTGTCGGGCGACTTCTTCATCCCACAACTGCTGCGCCAGAACCGACAGGACTTGCGTGCGCACATCTTCGAGACTCAGCTGTCCGGGAATACGTTCATGAACTCGTATGACGTACGCGGCTTGCGGCGTGAAGATGATGTCGCTCGTCTCGCCAATGTTCATCGAAAATGCTTCTGCCGTCACGGGGCGCGGTAACTTTCCAGCGAATTCTGTCGTCACGCGCTCCCCCAGGTCACCCTCAGTGATGGCAGCCTTGAGCTGACTGGCTGCACGCTCCGTTTCCCCGTCTGTCGCGTTGTCAGACAATTTGATGAACTTATAGGTCAGCACCACGCGCGTTCCGTCCAGTTCCTGCTGATGTTCTTTGAAATAGTCGCGGTACTGTTTGTCGATGAGGGTCTGCTGGGCATGCTTCAGCCAGGTAAGGGAAAGTCGCACTGTCCGCCGAAGCGATTCCTCGTCGTGTCCCAATCGATCCAGAGCTGCTTCTTCTGAACCCGCGGCTTTGCTGGCTCGTGCCAGAACGGCTTTGGTCCGAGCGGCGACAATTTCGTCTTCGATTTCAACGCGGCGCTTCTTCAGGAAATCCTCAATGAGAACCCGGTCCACACATTCCTGAACATAAGCCTCCAGTGCTCGGGGAGCCAACTGCTCAGGCTGCGGTGCTGACAGCATTCGAGCACGCACTTCAGCTCCAGTGATCTTCTTCCCATTTACCTCAGCTAAAACAACGCTGGGCTCAGGTAATGCGTCTTGTAGCGCATGGGGAATTTCTGTGACATCCTGCGCCGTGACAGATGCAGACATCAGCACGAGCAACAACGCCAGCCTGAGTACCATCAATTTCTGAAAACTGTTCATCGAATCCCTTCACCGTGAACTACTCGAACTTCAGTAATCCTGGTCGCATCTGAGCTACTTCAAGTCCCGTTTGCAAGGTTGCTTCTCGTCGACAATCATCAAAAGGCGTGGTCCACCTGTAGCGAATGTATCGTTAACGCAACCCAGTGAATGGGTTGAATGACTGCAATCGCAGCGTTTTGCATCGGTTTCATGTAAACTTCTTGTGTTTGGTCCCGATAGCAAATATCGGTCGTAGTGCTGTTGTTGGGAGCAAAAGCGGCTCTCCCAATAGTTCGCAGACTTGACGCGGGTCGAGTGGCGTAGGCACCGGTGCGGGAGATTGGAAAATGCGCAATTGGCTTCTGGGAATCCTGCTGCTCGCAGGATGTCATTCCCCTTCAAATGATGTGGTTGTTTCTCATTCAGACGGTGGACGCCAGGCGACCGAACTCCCTCCCAAACTCACCAGCGAACTCAAAGCGGAACGCTCCTCGGACAGACTCAGCCTCGCCGTACCAGTTCGAAACGACTCGGACAAAGCTCGCGATTTGGTTTTTCGGCAGACGGGGTGCAGTTGTTATACCGCCAAGTTTGGTGATGAATTGCTGAAGTACGATGACCGAACCACTTTCCAGCCCAATGAAGAAAAGCTGCTCACTGTGTTGGCTGAGATTGGAACAGTTGAGCGCTCCTCCCAGTATGAAGTCTGGTTCAATTGGGAAGAAGGAGAGAACCGGACTGAGCAGGTCGTCTCCGCGTCAGTGCAGACTTTCGAAGATGCACGTGTCACTTCACAAATCATCACGAAAGTTCCGCCGGAACAACTTGGTCAGCGGTTCACACGCATCATTGAGGTTTCGCGCATTGGACGCGATCCGAAGGTTATCCAGCAAACGCCATCCCTCGACAGTCCCGTTGACTATATGACGCTCGATGGCGTGGAACCGCAGGGCGATCCTCAGGAAATTGCGCCGGGAATCTGGCGACAGATGTGGACACTGACGCTGGCGATTGTCCCTCCGAAGGATCTGAGTGCCGACCAACCGGCCTTCGTGTTCTCAGCCGTTTGTCCGGCGAAGGAAGGAGAGATTCCCTTTTTCGCCAAGTGCCAGGCACTTATTCAACTCGAAACTCCCATTCAGTTTCCCTCTCATGTGGCCGTTGGCACCATTCCTGTGGGGATAGCTCGCACGCGCCGAATTCTCATTCGGTCGGCCAGCGGCACGACGTTCTCGCTGGGGCCGTCTCCCGACAACAAGACGGAAACCATTCAAGTTGTCACTGAGAACGAACGTCGCGCCGAACATTGGGTGGAATTGACCGTCACGCCCAACCAAGTCGGACCACTGAACGAGAAATACGTGTTCGAAACAGACAACCGGCTCATGCCTCAGTTCGAAATCATGGTCACGGGAGCAGCCATCGCGTCTGAGCCCGCCGCAACCGAGAACTGACACCGATACGGCATTCGCGAAGGGGCTGTGCGCTGGTTTGCTCTCGGCAGCCATATTCGTCACAGTTCACGCCCGTTAACTCTAAATTCTTCGTCGATTTGCCCCAATTGTTCTCATGGAACATTTACTCACCGCTTCGTCATTCATCCTGTTCACGGCTCTGGTCGGTGTCATTACCTGGTGGCTCACCCGGAAGGATGACCATGAAAGCTCGGGCGGGTACTTTCTTGCTGGTCGGTCATTGACGGGGGGGTACATTGCGGGATCACTGCTACTGACAAACCTTTCGACCGAACAACTCGTCGGACTCAACGGTTCGGCCTACGTCGACGGGATATGTGTGATGGCATGGGAAGTCGTGGCCGCCATTTCGCTGGTTGTCCTCGCGCTCATTTTTCTGCCACGCTACTTAAAGAGCGGCATTGCAACGGTGCCACAGTTCCTCGAAGAGCGGTTCGACAAGCGGACCCGCACCATTACGACACTCATTTTTCTGTTCGCCTACACCGTCATTCTGCTCCCCATGATTCTCTACACGGGAGCACGCGGAATGACGGGAATCCTCGATTTGCATGGCATGACCGGAATTGAGAACGACACCGCCCTCATTTGGATTCTGGTGTGGCTCATTGGCATCCTTGGTTCGATTTACGCCATTTTCGGTGGACTGCGAACTGTGGCCGTCTCTGACACGCTCAACGGGTTCGGGTTGCTCGTTGGCGGTATTCTCATTGCCGTTCTCGGTCTGCAGGCGCTTGGTGGCGGGGCGCAGGAAGGACTGCTGTTGCTGAAGAACGCACACCCCGAGAAGTTCAACTCGCTCGGCAGTCCCACGTCCTCTGTTCCGTTCTCGACCCTGTTCACCGGCGTGTTGTTGCTCAACTTGTTTTACTGGACGACCAACCAGCAAATCATTCAGCGGACGTTCGGCGCGAAGAGCCTCGGTGAAGGCCAGAAGGGCGTACTCATCGCGGGCATTTTCAAAATGCTGGCGCCCATCATCCTGGTCATTCCCGGCATGGTGGCGTTTCATCTTTACGGCACATTCGAAGTAAACGACGAACTCGTTTCCGTACACGATTTCACTACTGAAGCGGTGGCCGTGGTGTACAACGGCGACAAGGGGCCCGTCATTATTCACGGAGATGATGTAAAGAAGACGCTGAAAGATGTCGCCCCGGCTGTTGGTGCAAAGTTCAACGAGGAAAACGGGACGGAGCGAACGGTTGATCATGTATTGGGGCCTGGTGTGGTCATCACGAAGTCGGCCGATGGACTCAGATTCCACGAGGGGCACGAGAAAGCCGAAATCATTCCGCCACGCGATCGGGACAAGGCGTACGGTCGACTGGTTCAGAAGGTCCTCCCCTGGTACCTGCGGGGATTCTTTGCCGCCGTGGTCATTGGAGCCATTCTCAGTTCGTTCAACTCCGTGCTCAACAGTTCCGTCACGCTGTTCAGCCTCGGTGTCTACCGCGACATGCTGCACGCCGATGCTACCGACAAAGACGTCATCGATTCCGGCAAGTATTTCGGCACCATTGTCGCCGTGGCCTCCATGCTCATGGCCCCCATGCTCATTGGTCAGGAGAGCATTTTCGGTTACCTGCAAAAAATGAACGGGCTGTACTTCATCCCAATTCTGTCGGTCATGGCCGTCGGCATGTTCACAAAACGCGTCCCGGCCAAGGCCGCTCAAATCGGACTCGTCCTCAGCTTCCTGACCATCATTCTCGTGTATTTCGTACCGCCCGTGACGAAGCTCTTCTCACCCATTCACGACTTCCACTTCCTCGGCCTCGTCTTCGCCTGCACCGTCGGCCTGATGCTCGTCATCGGGCAAATCTCACCCAGCCCGGAGCCATACGTGCAGAAAGACGTCAACGTCGTCGACATGACCCCCTGGAAACCCGCCTGGTACGTCGGCATCGCTCTGGTCGCCATTGTGCTGACGATTTACATCGCGTTGGCAGATTTCTCGGTGGTGTTTGGCGGGTAGCGCAATTCACTCGCCAGTGATTCTTAATTCAGCCCTATGGCACGGGTGATCAGCCAGCCTTGACGACACTGTGCTAGAACGCTGGCACGCCATCTGAATGACGAGATTCTTGCAATGCCCATGCCGCGGAACAGCACGGGCATTTTCGTGTCGTCTGCGTGTTGTGTGTCGCGTCCTGATATTGCTGCAAATCGGGAGTTTTTGGTATGCCGTCACCAAGCGAATAAGCCACTCATCGACCAGGAGGGAACATGTCCAAGTCCACACATCTGCTAATTGCTGCATTGATGTCCCTCCTCGCAATCCCGGGCTACGGCCAGGACACGAGGGACAGTGCAGCGTTGGGCGTCCTTCAGAAACTCAAAATTCCAGTTCACCTTGAGTTCACCGAAACGCCCCTCAAAGACATTTTGAAGTCTATCTCGGAACAAGCAGGTGTTGAAATCGTTGCCGATGAAGCGGACTTGGCTGACGAGGGTGTCACGCCGGAGACGCCAGTCTCCATTGAAGTTGACGGCATTCATGCCCGGGCGGCACTCAGTCTAGTTCTACGTCCTCTCGAATTCGACTGGTGGGTCGCTGGCGGTAAGGTGATCGTTCTGCCATACGATGACACACACCACCGAATGCGTGGTCCTTATTCGACGAAAGTGTATGAAATCGCAGACCTCATCGGCGTCGGAAAAGACGGGGACGAGTACGAAATCAGCAATCGGGGCGAGAAGTTCGTCAGTCGGCTGATGGAATTGAATGGATTGCCGAACTGGGAGGTTGCCGGTGGTGTTGGGAAGGCCAACTTTCATCCTGAGTCTCAATCGGTGGTCGTTTATCAGCATGAACTCGGCCACAAAGAGATTTCCCAACTCCTGTCGCAAATTCGACAGATTGTCACGCGCCGCATCCGAGTCGATATGGAAGTTTTGGAATTTGACGGCACTCCCGAATGCACACTGCAAATCAATGGCACCCTTGTCGATGCCGAAATGGTCGAGTCCTTGAGGGAACTTGCTGACCTTTCTCGATTTGGCCGAGCCAGTGCCTTGCCTTCGGTGACGATACTGAATGGCAGAACCACTACGCTCAAACGCGGCTTTGACACACTCATTTCGGCCCTGGCTGTAGACGGGGAGGACAGAATCAAATTAACCGTCCAATCCAATCAGCAGCATGGCTGGTTCGGTGACTTCGCACTGACCCAGTCCAATCTTGTTCCTGCTGACGCGACCATGGCCTTTGTTCTCAGCGGGCCCGATCCAAACTTTAAGGACAATGGCACAACAACCGTCCTGTTGTTGACGCCACATGTCGAAATAGCTGAGTGACAAGCCGAGGGGTGGCCCAGATCAAATCTGAGCGGCGAAGCCGTTCAAGGCTGCGGATTGGTCAACCATCCGGGCAGTCGCGTTGAATCTCTGTTTGACGGAAGAGAATCACTACGGAGTCACGGAGGATACAGAGCTGGCGTAATGTCGGCGGCCTCCTGAACAATTCTCAGTGCCCTCCGTGCCTCCGTGGTTTTCTCAAAACAAACATTCCCACGCTATGGCGAGACTTGGGAAAAACGCAGACTTGAATTGACCTCGGAATTCCAGTCCAGGCACCGAGACAGTTCTTGTCGATCACACAGTGCATGACGTACGATGAATTGGCTGAACATCAGCCTGAAATCTCACAAGATGCTCGGGGGTGGCATGTATCTCCTGACAATGCTCGTCAATGCAGTTGTCGCGCTTTCCATAGGAACTCTGCTGTGGATTGGATGCCAGAATTCCGGTCATACCCCAGATTCTCTTAACGTCATTGTCGGCGTGGTGCTCATTGCAATCCCGGGCGTGGCGTTCTCCGCTGTCGCGTTCGTTACACGCAAGCACCGCTGGCTGGCTTTAGTGACTCTGTGTGCCTCAATATTCGTCGGGGGATTGGCCGTTTGGATTCTGGGAACGAACACCCCCTTCGCACGCATTCCGCCGGGTGATCTTTATGAAAACCCGGCCCCGCCCATTGTTTTGTTCGGTCAGACTGTCCTGACGGCAATTTGCACGACGCTGATTCTGCTACGGTACGGCTTTGCCGGCATGTATTCGCAAAAACGCTAGCAACTCAACTGAAATTGGGGCGGCGAATTCGTCGACCAATCGGGCAGTCACGTTGAATTTCTGATCGACGAAAGAAAATCACCACGGAGTCACGGAGGACACGGAGCTGGCGTGATGGCGCCGTCACCTGAACAATTCTCACTGCCCTCCTTGTCTCCGTGGTTATTCGTCGCCGTCCTGATTTTATCTGGGCCACCCGAGGCTTTTCACCAGCGTACGGTGAACATCCCGAAGGTCAAAAGCGATGCCACAATGTTGAAAATGATATTGGGGACGAAATAGGCAGAATAGCGGTCTGGATGATGTCGGCGAATATGGTTGCCGCGTGTAGCAATGCGACCGGCCAGAACGACGAACATGGCCGCTCCTCCAACGACGCCGAACCAAAAGCCATTTCCCGTCATGAAGCGAATGAATGCGAGCGGCACGAACACCACCAAGAAGAGGTAGACATTGTGCAGATCGACACGCGACACTCTGATCACTCCGTCGTCCAAACCGGATCTCCCAGCACATCCCAATTTGGTTCGATGCCGAGTCCTGGCTTGGTAGGGGCTGACATGCGGCCGTTCACTCGTTGTGGGGCTCCGTGAGCATTTTGCACGGTGACATAGCTGTTGAAGTCGGTGCAGGTGAAGAGGTAATCGGTGGGGGTGCTTTGTGCGAGATGCGAAATTGCCGCCGTGATGATGTCGCCGCCCCAACTGTCTTCGAGTGTCATCACGACGCCGAGGGATACGCACAGGTCGCGGGCCTGTTTGGCTTTGGTCAGTCCACCGAACTTACTGATTTTGATATTCACGACGTCCATCGCACGGTCGTTCGCGGCGCGGACCAGGACGTCGATGCCGTCGATGACTTCATCCAGCACGAACGGCAGCGGAGTCCGCTGACGAATTGTCAGACACTGCTCATACGTCGCACAGGGTTGTTCGATGTACACATCCAAATCGCGGACGGCATTCACGACGCGTGCGGCCTCGTGCATGGTCCAGCCGGTGTTGGCATCGGCCACGAGGCGGTCGGTGGGGGCCAGGATTTCACGAGCGGCCCGAATGCGTTCGATGTCTTCATTGGCATTGCCGCCCACTTTCAACTGGAACCGCCGATAACCGGCGTCCCGGTATTCCTTCACATTGGCCGCCATTTCCGCGGGGGGCCGTTGAGAAATGGCCCGGTAGAGCACGACGTCCTCACCGTAACGTCCGCCGAGTAATTCGCAGACGGGCAGTCCGCTGAACTTCCCGAGCAAATCCCAGCAGGCCATGTCGATGGCGGACTTCACATAGGGATGCCCCTTCAGCTCGTAGTCCATCATGCGGTTGAGTTTGGCCAGCTCCAACGGATTCGCACCGACCAGCTTGGGAGCCAGTTCACACAGGCCAGCCCGAACCCCTGCGGCGTAAGCTGGCAAATAAACCGGGCCCAGTGGGCAGCATTCGCCGTAGCCGACGAGACCTGAATCGGTCTGGATTTCGACAACCGTCGAGTCGAAAACGTCGACGCTTTTTCCCTCCGACCAACTGTAATTCCCTTCGTGGAGGGGGAGGTCGACCTGATAGACGCTGATCTTTGTGATTTTCATGCCCGTATCATAGCCGACCGCCTCGAACTGGGAACTGATCACCTTTTTCAGTCCAAATTGACGTCAATATCCAGCACAGCTTGACCCCTTTTCGTGGCCCCCGTATTCTTCTTGCTCAATTTGACCGGGGGGCGATTTCATCGGCTGCCCCGAAAAGTGTACGTTTACGACCTGATGAAACATTCAGGCATTGCAGGGAATGGTCCCCTTATGTCGACGGATAGCCCCCCAACAGCTCCCGAACATCACTATCAGCACGATCCCGAGCGGACGGAGTTAGAGAAGCTCCTGCACTCCGGTTCCAAGTCGCTGGAGCCGTATTTCAACTACATCATCGCAGGTGTGGTGATTGTGGCCGTCGTTTTGGCTGGCTGGATTTACATGTCCCGCAGCTCAAACTACATCAGCACTGAAGGTTGGGACGAATTCGCCACCTTCGAAACGCCTGCTGATTTCCAATCGCTGGCGGACAAGCATCCCGATGCCCCAGTCGCCAACTGGGCTCTGCTGGAAGCGGGCCGTCTCTACACCAGTGAAGGCATGGCGGAGGCGTTGACGAATCGCGAGGCGAGCGACGAAAGCCTGGGCGAAGCCAAAGCGGCTTTCAATAAAATCCTCGACAAAGGGAACGCCGTACCTGCCGAGATTCGGGAGGAAGCGTTGTTCGGGCTCGCCAACTGCCTGGAAGCACTCTCGGGCGATAACACTTCTGAGGCCGTGGAAGCCTACGAAACCCTGTTGAGCGAATTCGACAACTCGCGCCACAAGAAGTGGGCGGAAGCACGGGTCAAGGAACTCCAGAAAGAGGAAACCAAAGACTTCTACGTCTGGTTCCGTGAACAAGACCCGTCTCCCGCCGACCGTTTGCTCCCGCGCGACTTGCTGCCGCCCGGGCATCCCATGCTTCCTCCGCCACCTTCCGATGGTGGTAGCCTGATTCCGCCGCCACCTTCGAGTGATTCCGTTCCACCGCCACCGTCCGGCACGACTGAGGAAGGGACCAAGCCGGAACCTCCCGCCGAAGGAACGGAACCCGCAGCTCCGGAAGAGGGTAAGGAAGGTACTCCTGAGTCACCGGCCTCGACGGAAGAGAAGAGCGAGCCAACAACCGAAACTCCTGAGACTCCCGCAACGGAAACCCCTGCGGCCCCGGCTACCGAGACATCTGAGTCGCCTGCTGAGCCTGAAGGTGGCAAAGAGTAAATTCGGTTCGAGTCTTACCGTGCCACGTGTGAGACGTGCTTTTTTCAAAACCTCAATTCCAGCGCGTCATCTCGTGCTGATGCAGTCGTCATGCCCACGCTTTCACCGGTCGCTTCTGCCCTTGTTCCTGTCGATTCCGCAGCAGCCGAGGCAATTAGTGCCCCGAATTACGACGAGTTTCAAAGCGATTTGGAAGTGTGGGAGATTCTGCAGCGACAGCCGAAGTCACTGCTGACCGTCACCATGTCGCACTGCCACGTCGGCGACCTCAAGGATGCACCTTCAGAAGGTGGCGAGGTCGCACTGCAGCATGCCGCAGCCGAAATGCAGAAGCTTATTGACGACGAGCAAACGCGGACAATCGAGGGTTTGTTGTGGGTGTATGAGATTACCTCTCCGAAGCGTCCGAACGCTCCCCAACTTGGGGTTGGTGGCCACGGAGCCACTGCGGAAATTCGCACTGACGAGAACCCTGCAGGAAACATCATCCGCAATGAAGGCATTCGGCCCGAAAAAATGCAGGGCCGTGCCGATTTGCTGAACGCCATTAGTGCGGACACGGGATTCGTGAATCTGGCAGTGCAGGACAAGTCTGGTCAGCTTCTGGATGCACTCAACCAGGTGGCAGCCTCACGAGCATGTGACCTGGAAGTGATCGACGAAGACAAGAACCGCCACCGCGTCTGGTTCCTCACCGATGCAGCTCAGCAGCAGAAGTTCGTCGACCTCATCCAGGCCGAACCAGCCGCCTATGTGGCTGACGGAAACCACCGCAGCGCCGCGGCTGCCCAGCTCGGCAAGCCGCACTTTCTGTCCGTCTTTTTCCCAACCGGACGTCTGGGACTCGAGCCGTACAACCGCCTTTTGCCACTCAATGGATTGTCAGCGGAAGAGTTCCTGGGAAAAGTGCAGGAGCAGTTTGAACTGGAGTCGCTCGGAGCCGTCGATACATATCGGCCCGACGCTGTCAACAAGTTCGGCCTTTACATTGGTGGGAGCTGGCATTCGCTGACACCCAAAGCTGGCAGTTTTAATCCCGACGATGCTGCCGAAGCCATTGACGCCGCCATCATTCAGCAACACATCATTGATGGTCTGCTGGGAATGTCCGATGCCCGCGACAAACGCATCAACTACGTCGGCGGCAACAAAGACGCAGCGTATCTGAAAGCCCGCGTCGACGCTGGCGATTACGACCTCGCCCTTTCACTGGCTCCAGTGACCATGGATCAGTTCGTCGCGGTGTGCGAGCAAAACAAGTTCATGCCACCGAAGTCGACCTGGTTCGATCCCAAAATCCGCACAGGACTGGTCATTTCGCTGCTGTAGTTGGCGGAGACAGTCTTATGGATCAATCTACCGACCACCAACCGCGCCACTGGAAATCAGGGCTCATTGGGATGGTCGTTGTCGGTGGGTTGGCCACTGCGATTGCTCTTTCGATTGGCTTCTCGGCAGAGCTGCGGGAAAAAACCATTGCCCGGCAACTGCAAGACGTGCCGACCGATGACTTTCGAGCACAAGCTGCAGTTGTTGCGATCCGATATGAATCTCTACCCAGGCTATGGGTGCGATATGCACTGCGTCCGACTCTCCTGGGATTGCTGAGTGGGCTACTTTTCTCCCACCTGTTCCTGCAGCGGGACAACATGTCGTCCCGCACGAGTGGTGCAATTCTGCTTGCACTAGCAATTGCCCTTGCCGCCAGCTACTGGTTCCCAGATTCCAACGGGCTCATTTACATCGACAGTCGAGACCAGTTTCAATGGGCGGAAGACCTGCGAGCGGACCAACCCACCACACGCGAAGCCGCAGTTCACGCTGCTGTCGAACTGCTGAAGTGCCCACCGTTTTTCGGTCGAGCGTCACTCATTCATTCGCTCGGTGTCCTGGGCGATGAAGCTCAACCGGCAATTCCGGTGCTGAATTCGCTGAAGCATGATCCCGAACAGGACGTACGCGACGCCGCGGAAATGGCGCTGGAACAAATCACGGAGTCATGGGAACTGCAAATCGACGCCGTGCGCGGCGGTGTATCCCGCCGTATCGATATTTCATTTCATGACGTCAATGATCACCAGCTTCTCGCGTTGAAAGAAGATTGCACCGCACTCGAAGTCTTGCAGCTTGAGCGGACGAACATCACGACACCTACACTCGCAGAAGTCGTTCCCGGCATCCCGGCATTGAAACGCTTGAAACTCGGCGGGCCAGTGGATGCGGCGGCGTTCGAATCGATCGCACATCTGGAACACCTCGAAGTTTTGAACCTGCCGCAGGCCGAGTGTCCCACGGCCTCACTTCAGCAACTGGCGAAGCTGCCGCACCTCAATTTGCTGAGAATTGCTTCTGGCGACATTGATGATGCTTCGCTCGAATGTCTCAAAGAGTTCCCGAGCCTGAAATATCTGCATCTCATCGACACTTCGATTTCAGACGACGGCCTTGCAGTCATTGCGAAGTTGCCAAACTTGCAGTCCTTCTACGTCGATGGCGGCCACTGCACCGAACGCGGCCTCGCTACGCTGCTCGAAGAGAATCCCCACCTGCACATTCACTGGAACGACCTGCACCTCGACAACGACAGGTCAGGGCACACGCACGAGTGAATTGTTCGGGAGGGCGAGGCTCCGGCCGAGCCGCATTTCCGGATGCGGCCTTGAACCACCTTCGCGGCTCAGCCGGAGCTTCGCCCTCGTGGTGTCTAATTCGACTCGTCAGATTCCGCGTCGTCGATTTTGTAGAAATCAAACCTGAGATTGATGCGGAGTTCTGCGAGGGATGCCAGAAGTTCATATGGGTATGATTGGTCGCAAAGCCGATCAGCAAAGATTCCAATGAAGCACTCGATTTCACCTCCCTCATCGGAAATATGTTCAAGGTAACCTCGATGAGGAGACAGCAACGCGATAACGCATTCGAGGAACGTCGGCAAATCATCGCCGTCACGGACGGGCAGTTCACACATCCAATGAGAGAAGTCGTAAACACGCCCCGGAATATTTCGGTCAGTTTGGCCAGCACCGGAGGTTCTCGAGGGTTCAATCCCCAAACATGCTGTGACGTCCTCGGGGTTGATACTGGGATGAAGAATGTGCAGGGTGGCACAGTATTCGAAAGAATTGAGGCCAGCAGCATGCTTGGCTTTCTTCATGGAGTTCGTGCATTCGCCGGCAGATTGAGTTTTGTTCGGTAAAGACAAACCTGCCACACCAGCAGCTGCCAACGCAGCAGACCAGCGAGCAGGGTCTTGTAATAGTGGACGATACCATCGCATTGGAATCGCACCATCATTGAGTTGCTTGACCATGAACTCACGCAGTCGCCATTGATCGACCCCCGGTTTGTCGAAGTCAAAATCAATACCCCCGCAGTTATTCGGCTTACTGATGTCAATTCCAACGCCATGGATTCGGTAGTGCCAAGGCGAATTGGGAAACTGTCCTGACCGAGGTTTATTGAACCGCCTGATGTTCGCCAGAAAGTCGTCCGGAGATGACAAGTTGAATGTTGCGCATATCAACTCCTCGGCCCATTTGCGACTGCTGAACCACATCGTGACCAAATCGGAAACTAACTGTGTATCGTCACGGGCGGTCATCATTCGCTCAACGGCGTTGCTTGAAGTGTCTGCGGTAGACTTCCACCGGGGCACAGTATTACAGAATTACGCATCTCGCATGCCATAATCCACATGGTAATGCCAGTTGATGGCCTCCCGCCGAGCCGCATGCGCAAAAGGAAGTAGGTACCACGTTCGCGGCTCAGCAGGAGCTTCGCCCTCCCATTGCCTGCCGTGTTACTTCCGCTGACGCAGCACGAACTTCTGTGCCCGCTTGCCGATGATGTCCCCAAGGTAGACGTTGCCATCGGAGTCGAGGGCGAGGCAGTGGAGCCAGTTGACGTCGCCGGGTTGTTCTTCGCCATCGGTACCCTTGGGAATGGTCCACAGTTGCTGCAGTCGGCCATTGGTCCCGAACTTCATGATGAGCTGATCTTTGGGTGGGCAACTCAGTGGCGCGCCGGGATAGTCGGGATGCTCCAGCCACGGCATGGGTGAACATCCGCAGACCCAGATTTCGTCATCTGCACCATTGCTTCCGTGCTTCACCCAGAAACCCCACGGCACAACGACGTTCTGCCAACTGTCAACGAGCTTGCCTTGTTGCGAGTAAATTTGCACGCGGGCGTTGTTGCGGTCGGCAACGTACAACCGTCCTTTCGAGTCGATATCGATGGCATGTGGCAGGCTGAATTCGTTGCGGCCAATCCCGAGTCCGCCCCATTCCTTCACGTAGTTGTCGTTGGCGTCGAAGTGCACAATTCGGTTGTTGCCGTAGCCGTCAGAAACGAACACCTGCCCGTCGGGCGTAATGGCCATGTCGGTGGGCTTGTTGAGGTGCGTCTTGTCTTCGCCGGGAACGCCGGGGGTCCCAATGGTTCGCAGAATCTCACCGTCTGGCGTGAACTGACGAATAATGTGCAGTCCGATGTCAGCAACCCAAACGTTCCCGTCCTTGTCGATTTTCAAATGGTGGGCCGTTTCAATGGTGTCGTCGCCCCACGACTTCACGAACTTCCCCTGCTGTGTGTAAACCTGAATGGGCGGCGTGGACCGAGTGAAAATCCAGATTTGATCTTTCGCATCGACCGCAATGCCGGGCATGGCTTCCCACTGAAACTCCGCGGGCTTCTGCGGCCACGCAGGATCGACTTCATACCACGGCGCGGGGTCGACCTTGGGGTAATTCGGCGGCGGGATTTCCGGAGCCTTCTCCTCAGCCGTCTGTGCGTACAGCGACGTCAGCAATCCTCCGCACAGGAATCCGAGAGCCAGAAATGCTGAAGAGAACCTGGAGCGCAACATACTTCTTTTCCTCATGCGACAGAGTTACTGGAGCCATCGGCGGCCACTTCAGTTGACCGACTCTCTGCGACAGATACAAGCCTCGGGAGAAAACAACCCGAATCATCCCGGCGTCGGCGCAGAAAATCGAGCGCCGCACAAGACCCGCACGCACGGCTCTGATAGCATGTGCGGCGACTGTTTCTGTTTACTTCCATGATTTCAGGATCGAAATATGTCCGTGGTTCGTTTCCTCTCGATCTGTACGTTGTTGTCCGTTGGTCTACTGTCGCTGAACGTCTCCGCCGAAGAGAACTGGCCGGAGTTTCGTGGTCCCAATACGAACGGACAGGCACTGCAGGGGAATCCTCCCACCAGTTGGAGTGAAGGCCAGAATGTCGTCTGGAAAACGCCATTGCCGGGTCGAGCGTGGTCGTCACCGGTGGTGTGGGGAAGCCAAATCTGGATGACGAACGCCACGGAAGATGGCACAGAGCTGTTTGGCGTTTGCCTGGATCGCAACAGTGGCGAAGTGTTGTACAACGAGAAGTTGTTTGACCTCGCACAGCCGCCCGAAATCCACAAGTTCAACAGTTTTTCATCCCCCTCGCCCATCATTGAAGAAGGCCGAGTCTACTTGAGCTGGGGAAGTTACGGGCTGGTATGCCTCGACACCAACACGATGAAACAAATCTGGCAGCGACGCGATTTGGAGTGCGAGCACTACCGCGGCCCGGGTTCCTCCCCCATCATTTTTCAGAACCTGCTTATTCAGCACTACGATGGCTACGACTACCAGTACGTCATTGCCCTCGATAAGAACACCGGCGACACCGTGTGGCGAACAAAGCGTCCCAAAGACTTTGGTACCGACAACGGCGATCAGAAGAAGGCTTACGCCACGCCCATTGTCATTGAGGTCGAAGGGCAACTGCAGCTCATCAGCCCAACGTCCAAAGGGATGTTTGCCTACAACCCGCTCGACGGCTCCGAGATTTGGCGCGTGACCTACGACGGATTCTCCACACCCTGCCGCCCGGTTTACGATCCCGCAACCGGTCTGGTCATCATTTCGACCGGATTCAGTAAAGGGGTCATCATTGCTGTGAATCCCACGGGCAAGGGAGACGTCACTGAGACACACCTCGTTTGGGAGCAGAAGAAGTCGATGCCCTCCAAGCCGTCGCCCCTGCTCATCGACGGCAAGATTTATGTCATTCAGGATCAGGGTGTCGCGACCTGCCTCGATGTTAAAACGGGCGACCCGATTTGGCAGCAGCGCATTGGCGGAAACTATTCTGCTTCACCGGTGTTTGCTGGAGGGAACATTTACGCATCGAATGAAGACGGGCAAACCACCGTGTTTCGTCCCGGAAATGAATACGAAGAAGTTGCCGTGAATCAACTGGAGGACGGGTTCATGGCTTCTCCTGCCATCATCGGCAATGCCATGATCCTCCGCACACGCTCGGCGGTCTATCGCGTCGAGAACAAAAACTGACCGCCGTCGCCCGGATTATTCATGGGATTTGTAGGGTGTGTGAAGCAAGTCGCCGCATTATGGTGGGTTACGTCCGCGAATCGCTCGCCATAGAATGAACACTCTGTTTTTGGAGTTGAGTGACTTGCGTAACGCACCGCCCCGACTGACGCGGACTCCACCCACCCTACGAATTATTCAGGGTAGAAAACTGCCTGATGCTGTTGAGAACATCTGAGTCAAAGTAGACATGATGCACCGGTTGCGTATTGCCATTGCCACTGCCCCGCTGGAGTTGCCCATTCGCAAGGCGATTGACGTGGCGACAGAGGCGGGAGTTCAAGGAGTGCAGTTCGACTTGCGTGAGGAAGTGCGACCGGAAGATTTTGGTCCAACCGCGCGTCGACAATTGTTGCATTACCTCGATGAGCGGAACCTCCGAGTAGGTCCTGCCACGTTTGGTCTGCGGCGTCCCCTGTTCGATCCCGAATATGTGGAGGCGCGACTTGAGGCGTTGAAGTCGGCCATGACATTCGCCTGGGATCTCGGCGCCCGCTCGCTCACATTGCGCGTGGGTGATCCACTCCCTAGTCCCGAAAACGCTTCAGCGTCGGAGTTGACCAGACAAATCCTGGAAGAACTTGCCGCTCATGCAAATCAGGTGGGAGTTGTTCCGACGCTCATTCCTTCTGGTGACAATGCTGGCCGTATTGTCGAACTCATTCAGTCCATCAAGGTTGGACCGTTGGCTGTCGAGGCCGATCCGTTCACAGCCGTTGCGTGTCGCTACAATTTCTCAGACTGGCTGCGGGAACTGCATCAACACGTACAGCATGTCCGCATTCGAGATGGCATTCGGGAGTCGTTCGGCGGCGGGAAAGAAGTGGCGCTTGGCCGTGGTGAAGTTGACTGGAACGAAGTCATCGCCAGCGTCCATGAAATTGAATATCAGGGCTGGATAACGGTAGCCGGACGTCCCGGTGCAGATACCGCTACCGACACATTTCGTGCTGCGACGTTTGTACGGAACTTGCTCGTCCTTGGATAGAGGCGGCAATTGGCCCGAGCCCTTACGGGCTTCGGCTCACGACCTGCATGTGGTGCTGGCCATCTGCTCCGACAGTTACTTCAGTGCCTGAGGCCGTAGCACGAGTTTGCAGCATGGCGAGTCCGATGGTTTCATTGCGGCGCGCCGAGTAGGCGAGGGACGTCAACTTGCCGACGGATTGACCGCCGAATTGGACGTCGCAGGGGAGTTCAACTTCCAGTGAACCATCGCACCTCAGGCAACGCAATTCTTTGTTGGTGTGCCCCATAGCGTCGAGTCTGGCAATGGGTTCCTGTCCGAGGTAGCATCCTTTGCGGAAATTAATCGCCTGCGTTGTGCGAGCCGCTTCCTGAGCCAAGTTCTCTTCGGTTACATCTTTGCCACTCAGCGGGAACTGAGCTGCAATTCGCAGGACCTCGAATCCGCCATTTCCCCCGAGAGTAACCCCATCAAGCGACTCCAACTTTTGCATTGCAGCAATATGTTCCTGATCGGCCAACACAATTTGTGTCGGGCGACCAAGAAAGTCATAACGCAAACTGCGAACTCCCGAACCAGTAAGTGAGGTCGCAATTTCCTCGGACTGAGGACCGACCAGGCACGTCAGCACTGTGCTGGCGGAGACATCCCGCAATTCGGCGTCGAGTCCGATGAGATAGATCTGAAGATGTTTCAGTAAGGCATCAGCGAGCCCCGGTGCTGCCAACAGCGTCAATTGCTCCGGTTCGTTCAGCACCAGCACATGCGCGAGAATGCGGCCCTTCACGTTTGTGATGAACGCCTCACAAACAGAGTCAGCAGCCATCCCTTTGATGTCGTTCGTGCAGAAGCAGTGCAGGAAGGAATGTCGATCTGGGCCGGTAATCGACAGGATGGTCCAATCTCGCAAAGGGAACAGCACACAGCCCGAGTTCGCAGCCTGCTCCTGAGCTTCCAACGTTGCTTCGGTCATAATTACGAGCCTAATGAATCAGCAGTTCGGGCGACGCGGCGGAACGCGATCCCGGTTTGGGAGGATTGTCGACCGGCCGAAAGGTGAAGACGACCGACCGTTTGGATGAGGTAGTGTAGTTTCGAGTGGCAGCGTGCAGTGCCCGACAGTGGAAGAACAGCACATCCCCCGGTTCGAGTTCGGCAAGTACTTCCTGATCCAGCAAAGGTTGATTCTCTTCCAAATCAGTCCGGAAGAACACGTCATCATCAAAGCGGTGTCGTTCGAACGAAATCTGGTGCGATCCGGGAATCAGCTTCAGGCAACCATTTTCCTTGTGCTCCGAACCAAGAGCCAACCACACGTTAACCAGTTCAGGCCGCGTGAACGACCAGTAGCGAATGTCCTGATGCCACCCCGTGTCGCTGCTGTACTGGGGTTCTTTGGTCATAATGCAGTTGTGATGGGCCAACGGGCAAACTAGTTCTGGTCCCAGCAACTGCTTGAGTCGGTTAGCCAGCCCGGCGTTGGTCAACCATTCCGTGAACACATAGTCTCGGCTGTGAGCCTGCTTGAGGCGCCGCACAGTCCGTCCCCCAGCCTCGCTGCGTGACTCGGGAGCCCCCGGGTACTGAAGGTCGGCCTCGAATTCAATCGGTTCCACGAGCCGCTGGAGATTGTCTGCCGTCACCGCGCGCATGCGTTCGACCAGATGCGGCGGACACATGCTTCGCACAATGACGTAGCCATCTCGCTGGAAACTCGCCACTTCCTCAGCGGTGAAACTGGTTTCAGATGTCGTGGAGGGGCTGGACACGGAGGGTAATCTCGGGAGGTGAAAGTGAACCGCAGGGCAATTTTGACAACCCACTGGCAATTTCGCCAATCATGGCGGCGGGGATTGCTTCCGGCGGCGGGGGGGCTACCATGTCGCATCGCATTGTTCCATGAAAAGACGCCATTTATGCAACAGCCCATTTCGACTTTTGAGCTTGAGAACGGGCTCACCCTGCTGGTTGAACCGATGTCTCATGTGCAGTCGGCCGCCTATGCTATTCTGGTTCCAGCGGGCGGCATTCATGAATCGGAGGGCGTTAATGGGACTGCCGCGGTCCTGGCCGACCTCATCATGCGGGGCGCCGGTGAACGAAACAGCCGTGAACTCATCGACACCCTGGACGGTTACGGGGTTCAGAGCAATGAGAGCGCCGGGTGGAATTTCATTTCGTTCACGGGAGCGACCCTCGCCTCACAAGTTTCGTCGGCGCTGGAGCTCTATGGCGACGTCATGATGCGTCCGCACCTGCCGGAGGATCAGTTCGAGGCGGCACTGAGTGGCGTGGAACAACACTTGTTGGCTCAGGAGGATGAACCGCAGCGCCGGGTTTTCGTTGAACTGCGTCGCCGGGTGTACGACGCACCCTGGAGCCGCAACTCCGATGGAACACTGGAAGAACTCCCCAACATTTCCCGGCAGACAATCGTCGACCATTTTCGTCGCAACATCAGGCCGAACGGTACGCTGATTGGCATTGCCGGGAATGTTGATCCTCAGCAAATGTTCGACGTCGTGTCACGAACATTTGGCGAGTGGAAATCGCTCCCGGAAGTAGAAATCATCTCCCGGCCACCGGAAGTCTCAGATCAATTCCTGCATCATCCCTCGAATCAAACGCACATCGGTCTGGCCTATCCCGCCGTCCCGTTCGGGCACAAGGATTACTATGCCGCTTGGGCCGCAGTAGGAATTCTCAGTGGAGGCAGCAGCGCTCGACTGTTTACTGAAGTCCGGGAAAAACGCGGGCTGTGCTATTCGGTCGACGCCAGCCTCAGCAGTTTGCCGCACGTGGGCCATGTCATGGCCTACGCTGGAACGACGACAGAGCGTGCGCAGGAAACCCTCGATGTTATGCTGCAGGTCATTCGCGATTTAGAGAATGGAATTACCGAAGACGAGTTGGACCGTTGTAAGGCCCGGGCCAAAAGCTCGCTCATAATGCAGCAGGAATCGACGCCATCCCGCGCCGGCTCAATCGCTCGCGACTGGTTTTATCTCAACCGGGTGCAGACACTTACGGAAATCCGCGAGGCCATCGACTCGCTCAGCGTGGACGATGTGGTGCAGTACATCAAAAGCCATCCTGCCCAACCAATTCAGGGATTCTGTGTGGGTGAGCATCCTTTGGAATTTCATTAGGTTGCCTGTTGTCCGCAGTTCGTGTGAAATAGATTGATCCCTTCAAGAACATGCGTGGCATCACCCGCACGAGCCTGTCCGTGACGATGCCAGGAGAGCTCAAATGGTAAGGTGGGAAGACGGTCGACGAAGTGACAACGTAGAAGATCGACGTGGCCAGAAAATGCCCCGGGGGGCAGCAGTTGGCGGCGGCGGACTGCTGCTCGTGCTCTTGGTGTTCATTCTCTCAGGGGGAGATTTCAACAAGGCGTTGAATCTGTTCATGCAGCAGCAACAGCAGCAGGTCAACATGCCCGACGTCGGGGACGCCGGACCGGCCTCGCCCGAAGAAGAACAACTGTTCGACATGGCCTCGGTCATTCTGGCCGATACTGAAGACGTGTGGGGAGAACTGTTTCCCAGAGCGTTCGGCCAGGATTATGACCCCCCAAAAATGGTTGTGTTCCGCGACCAGACACAGACAGGTTGCGGAGTGGGACAAGCGTCAATGGGTCCGTTCTACTGCCCGGCTGACGAGTGTGTTTACATCGATCTCGAATTCTTTGACGAACTGGATCGACGCTTCGGTGCTCCGGGTGACTTTGCTCAAGCCTACGTAATCGCACACGAAGTCGGCCATCACGTACAAAACCAGTTAGGGATTTCCGAACAGGTGCATCGCGCTCAACAATCGGCGAACGAAGTGGAAGGAAATCAACTGAGTGTGCGACTCGAACTGCAGGCCGACTATCTGGCTGGTGTCTGGGCCCATCATGCCCAAAGAGCCCGGAACATTCTCGAAGAAGGTGATGTCGCAGAGGGGCTGCGAGCGGCTAACGCTATTGGCGATGACACACTGCAGCGGCAGGCAACGGGCCGGGTGTTTCAGGAAAAGTTCACTCACGGATCATCGGAACAACGTGTGCGGTGGTTCAAAAAGGGGATGCAAACCGGTAAGGTTTCGCCTGAAATCCTGGAAGAATTCTTCTCGTCTAATTCCCTGTAGTCGCCAGTCAGTCGCTGTTCATTGAATTTCCGATTTGCCCAAGGCAGTCCATAAGGAAGTAAAAGTCCCGTGAAAAACACCATTGGATTTGTCATGCAGTTTGCTGCACTGGTGTTTCTGCCACTGCTCATTTTCTGGCAGTTGAATTTCGGCTTTCAGCTCATCTGGATGCCCAGTTTGACCATTGCCGGCGGGGCACTGTTCATGATTGGGCATTCCCTCCGCGATAAGTCGGAGTAACCGCATGTGCGGCATTGCAGGGGCGGTATGGTCTCGTCCAGACAAAGCGATAACAGCTTCTGTGCTGCGGCGCATGACCGATGTCATTGTCCACCGCGGCCCCGATGACGCCGGGGAGTATTTCAGTCCCGAATCGTCGCGCGGAGTCCGTTGCGCACTCGGGTTTCGGCGATTGTCCATCATCGACCTGAGTGGAGGTCACCAGCCGCTTTCCAATGAAGACGGAACCATTTGGGTCACACTGAATGGCGAGGTCTACAACTACCGCGAGTTACGGGAAGACCTGCTGGCCAAGGGACACAAGTTCGCAACGTCATCGGACACGGAAGTCATTGTCCACCTCTACGAGGAACATGGGGCCGATTGCATTAAGCACTTGCGCGGGATGTTCGCCATCGTGCTTTGGGACGCAACGAACCAGCGGCTGCTACTGGCACGCGATCGTCTTGGTCAGAAGCCGCTGGTATATCGTCAGGAAGAGGGGCGGCTTCTCTACGCAAGTGAACTGAAATCCATTCTTCAGGTTCCCGCTGTGCCGAGAGAGGTTGATCCTCGCGCCGTCGAACAGTTTCTCACGTATCAGTACGTGCCGCATCCGCACTGCATTCTCAAAGGGTACGCCAAACTTCAACCGGCACACCTGGCGATTTACGAAGGGAACGAACTCACGGTCCACCGCTACTGGAGCCCCGAGTACGAAGCCGTTTCCGACACCGCATCACCGCTGAGCACGGAACAATGGTCACGCGAATTACGGGAAACGCTGACTGAATCGGTCCGGTTACGCATGCGGTCCGATGTCCCAATCGGTTCGTTTCTCTCCGGCGGAATTGACTCGACCATCATATCCGGTTTAATGCAGTCGCTTTCGCCCCATCCCATTCACACGTTTTCGATTGGGTTTTCCATTCCCGAGTTTGACGAACGCCGCTATGCCCGAGAAGCGGCGGAACTGCTGGGGACAAACCACCACGAGTATGTCGTCGAACCGTCGGTGCTTGATACCTTGCCTCGACTCATTTGGCATTACGATGAACCGTTTGGTGACAGTTCTGCCATCCCCACCATGTACCTGTCCGAGGTGACGCGCCAGTTGGTGACTGTTGCCCTGTCTGGTGATGGCGGTGACGAACTGTTTGCGGGATATCCACGTTATCGTGCCGTGCATTTGGCCGGACAAATGGATCGACTCCCGGCATTCATGCGAAACATGTTTGGCTGGAAACTGTGGCAGCAAATCATTCCTTCTTCGCAGAGTCAGCGTTCTTTCGGTCGTCGGCTGAAGCGGTTTCTGTCCGCCATCAGTGCGTCGCCCGAACTGCGGTATTTGCGTTGGATTGGAATCTTCGACCACGAAGCACGCCACGACCTTTACACACCTGAGTTTCAGCAGTCGCTGGATGGTTATGATTCGAGTGACATCATTCTCGACGCGTACAAAGCGTGCCCGAATCGAGATTTCGTCACGCGGACGACGTGTGCCGATGTTCATACGTATTTGCCGTGCGACATTCTGACGAAGGTCGACATTGCCAGTATGGCGTTCAGCCTCGAAGCCCGCAGTCCGTTCCTGGATCATCAAGTCGTCGAACTCGCGGCCCGCATGCCTATTGAACTGAAGTTCTCGGTCACGGCACAGAAGAGAATCCTCATCGAAACCTTCTCCGACCTGCTCCCCGCCTCGATCAAGACGCGGCCCAAAATGGGGTTCGGTGTTCCTATCGACCATTGGTTCCGCAACGAACTGCGCAGCCTGCTCGACGAAACTCTGCTGACCGACCGTTTTCTATCGCGCGGGTATTTCCGACCCGAAACCATTCAGCGTCTTGTGAATGAACATCAGTCCGGGAAATGGGACCATCGTTACCGACTGTGGAACCTTATCGTGTTCGAGCACTGGCACCGGATGTTCATCGATGGTGACGTTCCCACTTCAGCGCCCATGATTCCGGGATATCAGACATGAGCGAAGCGAAAGCTGCCTCGGAAACATCACCGCAGTCCGGTTTCGACTGGCGGTTCTGGCTCGTCGGTCTTGCTGCTCTTGCCTGGGCACTTTCGCTGGTCATGGCGCAAGTTCCTGCGGACTTGAAGCGACTCGTCATTCAGTACGCCGTGTTTGGTCTGGCAATTGGAATTCTCTCCGGGCTGATTTGGCAATGGATGCAATTGGGCCAGCGCGGAAAGTGGACGCACCTTTTTGTTTTTGCGGCGACACTGTTGGGACTTCTCAACACCACCGGGATGTCGTTCGTCGAGTACCGGCAAGACGGTATTCGCCAAGCTGAAAACCCACAGTTCAAATTGGCACTAACGTTACTGGAGTCGGAAGCAGACCTCGACCCCATCGCACAAGCGGAATACGAAGAATTGAAGCGAACCGGTAATCGGCAACTCACTGATTATCTGCAATTTCGCGTTTCACAACTCGGCAAGTGGCCTGTCTCGGCTGCAGTTGCCTTCTGGCTGATGGAACTTCTGCTGGGTGCTGGCGTGTCGGCATTTGTGTTCAGTCTCATGATCGAACGTCAGTCGCCAGCCTCACTCCCGGTTGCGGTGTGAGCAGATTACTGAGACCATGCACCTCACCGGTAAGTTTCCAGCCCTTCAAGTCTTAATCTCTCCTTTCAGGCAAGTTGTCGATCCATGTTCGCGTTTGCATTGTCGAATCTTGCCAGTCGAAAGTTGCGGTCGAGCCTGTCCACGCTCGGACTGACGGTTGCCATCGCGGGAATGGTGGGGCTGTTCTCGATTGCTGAAGGAATTGACCAGGCGGTGAATCAGGCGTTCCAGCAAATCCCTGGCCTGCTCGTCCAGCAGCGCGGGGCGCCGGTACCTATTTTCTCGACGCTGCCCGCCTCGTGGGAAGAAGAGCTGGAGGCACACCCCGGCTTGCGGGTAGTGAACCCAGAAGTTCTCAGCCGGATTAATCTCCTCGAAGGAGAATCTGTCATTTCGCCACCAAGGTTTCTACTTGGCTTGGAAATCTCCAGTCGACTGCAATTAAACCGAGACGTGTATCGGGAAAACATTGTGGCGGGTCGCTTTCTCGAAATGCAGGATCAGGGAACACTCAACTGCATTCTCAGCCAGGCCATTGCGGAAGAGCAGGAAAAAGGAGTGGGCGATGACATCAACATTGGCGGCGTCGACTGCCATGTGGTGGGAATTTATCACTCCGGTTCCATGATGATTGACGTCAGCATTCTCATGGATATTGAAAGCGTGCGACGCACCACGCGGTTCGATGAAAACACAGTTTCCTGCTACTACATGGAAATCGACGATACGGTACCGAAGGCACAATTGAAGGCGGAACTCGAAGAACAGTTCTCGGGGCGTTCGGACGCCATTTGGCGTTCGCAGTCAACCAGTGGCGAAAATCCGCTCGGAGCACTTATTCGGAGTTTTGATAAACAACTTCGGCCGAATGCCACCGAAGGGAAGGAGCCGACCGAAGGCGACAGCTCCGCCAAACAAACCAGCGGTGGCAAGGGGGCCATCGAAGTACGCACCGCAGAGGACTGGGCCGAACGGTTCGATGAGTTTACCGAAGATTTGAATTTGTTTCTGACCGTGATGACAACCATTGGCGTGGTCATTGCCGTGCTCAGCATTGTGAACACCATGCTGATGAGTGTGACCGAACGCACCATTGACTTCGGTATTCTGCGTGCCAATGGCTGGCGCGCACGCGACATTGTTTCGCTGGTCACGTTTGAAAGTGCCCTGATCGGCCTCATTGGAGGCATCCTGGGTGCATTCTTCGGTTGGGTGGCGACTCACGTCATTAACTGGAACTGGCCCGACCGCATGCAACTGTTCGCCAGCCCGCAGTTGCTGGTGTTTGCAATTCTATTCAGCATTGGCATGGGAATTCTCGGCGGAGTGTACCCGGCCTTTCTGGCCGCCCGCCTGTCCCCCATGGAAGCCATTCGACGCGGTTAGTTCACAATGAATTCGTTGGGTGGGTGGAGTCCGCGCCAAGCAACGTCGTGTGTCGCGCAATTCATTCAGCCTGAAAGACGAGTTATCATTTGAGGGTGTTTGGATCAGCGGACGTAACCCACCATAACACGGCCCCACTTCACACCCGTTACGGAATCCGAGACAGATCGTAATTGAGAGAAGGATGAGTTCATGCAAAGGTATTGGTTTCCAGTTGCTCTCCTCATCATGCTGTCAGTCAGTCCGCTCATCGCTCAGGAACGTGATGCGGCCTGGAACCGAATCAAACCGTATTTCCAACCACCGGCAGAGTTGCAGAATGAACTGGGCGACTACCGCTCACCACTGCTCTTCGCTGATGGCACTCCAGTAAAAAGTGCCGACGGTTGGGCCCTACGCCGGATGGAAATCCGAGACGAGTGGATGTCTCGACTGGGACAATGGCCTCCGTTCATTACAAGACCAGAGTTCGAAGTTCTGGACGAATCGAAGATTGGTGACATAAAAAAACTGACCATTCGTTTCCGGTGGACGCCGCACGAACTCACAACGGGCTATTTGCTCATTCCACCGACACCGGGACCGCATCCTGCCGTGGTGACCGTTTTCTATGAACCGGAAACTGCCATTGGCGAAGGGAATCCCTTCCGCGACTTTGCCATCCACCTTGCGAAACGCGGGTTTGTAACCCTGTCGCTCGGAACCACCGAAGCCTCAGCCGCACAAACTTACGGACTCTACTTCCCCGACATTCGGCATGCGGAAATCCAGCCACTTTCCATGTTGGGTTACGCGGCCGCGAATGCGTGGTTCCTGCTGGCCACGTTGCCGGAGGTTGACTCCGACCGCATTGGCATTGTGGGGCATTCGTTTGGTGGAAAATGGGCCATGTTTGCGTCGTGCCTGTTCGACAGATATGCGGCCGCAGCCTGGTCCGACCCCGGAATTGTCTTCTCGGAAGACCGACCCAGCATCAACTATTGGGAGCCGTGGTATCTGGGATATCATCCCAAACCGTGGCGGAAACGGGGTTTGATTACCCCCGAGAATCCAGCCTTCGGACTGTATCCCGAACTGCGGCGCGACGGTCTCGATTTACACGATCTGCATGTCCTCATGGCTCCGCGCCCATTTCTCGTGTCGGGAGGATCAGAAGACCCCGTCGAACGCTGGAAGCCACTGAACCATAGCCGCGCCGTGAACCGCCTGCTGGGGCACGAAGACCGGGTTGCCATGACAAATCGGCCTGACCATTCCCCCAACGATGAGTCAAACGCTGTGATTTATGACTTTTTCACCTGGTCTTTAGGAAAATGAAGCGGCTCACTGGAATGTCTGGCCATTCGACAATTCCGGGAAATTGCCCCTGACTCAATCGCCATCCTTTTCTAAGCTGTGCGTCTGTCCATTTGAGTTCAATACCATCGCAGGTAAAAACGGAGTGATGCGATGTCTCGTTTTCCGGTTCGATTTGTCCTGGCCTGTTTGTCAGTTTTCCTTCTGTTGCCGTCCGCCGCTCGCGGTCAGGTGACAGTTCAGCAAATCCTTGACATCCGGCCCGCGCAGAAAGATGTCGAAATCGAAACACCTGCCGCTGAAGAAGTTGCGAAGTGCCGTATTGAGCCGGAGGGCAAGTCTGGCTGGCTGTTGTACAGTCCTCAGGGCCAGGTTTTGCGGCGGTTCATCGACGGCGACAACGACGGACGCGTGGACACGTTCAGCTATTACATGCACGGCCTTGAGGTGTACCGTGACTACGACACCAACAAGAACGACAAGGTCGACCAGTCACGCTGGATGAATACGCTCGGCAGCCGCTGGGGAATTGACAGCAACGAAGATGGTCGGATTGATCGCTGGAAGCGGATTTCCGCCGAAGAAGCTTCCCGGGAAGCGGTAAAGGCACTCGCTGCCGGAGATGAAGACCTGCTCCGCACCGTGCTGATTACCCCGGAAGACCTGCAGCAACTGAAAATCAAAGACGAACTCGCCAACAAAATCATCGAGAGGACGCGTCGTCCCGGTCCCCAAATGGCCCAAATTCGTGCTCAATCGAAAGTAATTACCCCCCAAACGAACTGGCTCCGGTTTGACAGTTCCATGCTGATGCCCAATCTCATCCCAGCCGAATCGGGGAAGGCGGCACAGGATTTGGTTGTCTATGAAAACGTCATGGCAATTGTCGACGTCAGCGGCACGAACGGGTTTGTCCAGGTCGGCGAAATGGTGCAGGTCGGCGACACGTGGAAGCTCACGCAGGTCCCAGAACCGGTCGAAGGAGACCGTGTTGAAGCCGAGGCTGGCCTCCTGCTGCAGCAAATGGTGAATCCCGACAGCTTGACCTCGACGAACGTCTCAGAAGAAGTCCAGAAACTCATTGAACAGTTGCAGGCCCTTGATGCCAAAGCTCCCTCGCCGGAGTCGGGTGCTGCCGAGGTGAACCGCTACAACGTTTCGCGAGCCCGGCTGCTTGGTCAAATTGCGGCAGCCGTCACTTCGAAGGAAGACCGAACTCTCTGGTTGCGACAGCAAATTGAATTCATCGCGGTGGCAGTCCAAATGGACAGCTATCCCAACGGTGAGCAGGAACTGGTTCAACTCGAGGATTCGCTGAAAAAGAATCCCGCCGACGCCGATTTGCTGTCGTTCGTAGTCTTCCAGCGAATGCTGTTGGGCTACAACTCTGCACTTCAAAAGGCGAACGCACAGAATCGCCAACAGGTTCAGGAAGACTGGCTAAAGTCACTGGAAGCTTTTGCGACCCAGTATCCCAATTCGAGCAACGCCCCTGATGCACTTCTACAACTTGCAATTACCCACGAGTTCAACGGCAATGGCACAGAAGCTCAGAAGTGGTATCAGTCCATCATTGGCAAGTATGCCAGCAGTGACGCTGCTGCCAGAGCACGTGGTGCCTTGCGACGCCTGACATTGAAAGGACAGCGAATTCAGCTCGCCGGAAACTCCCTTTCAGGCGGAACACTGGATTTGCGAGCCTACCAGAACAAGGTGGTCGCCGTCATTTTCTGGGCAACGTGGTGCACCCCCTGCACTCAAGACCTGCCTCAGGTTCAAGAACTCTACCGGACCTATCAGCGACAGGGATTTGAAATTGTCGGGGTGAATCTGGACGCCCCTGGCGCTCCTGTGGCCCAGTATATTCAACAGAACAAGGTGCCCTGGCCTCACATTTATGAGGAAGGCGCACTCGAAAGCCGCCCGGCCATCGAGTTCGGGATCATCTCGCTGCCGACGATTTTCCTCATCGACAAACGGGGAGTCGTTGTCTCCCCGAATTCCTCGGTCGATGAACTGAAGAAAATGGTTCCCGAGTTGTTGAAGGCGAACTAACGTCAGTCGTTCGCCAATTTACGTTCCCGCCGTGGCCTAAACCATTTCCACACGACCGTCAGCGATTCGTAGGGTGTGTGCAGCAAGTCATCGCATTATGGTGGGTTACGTCCGCGATTCGGATGCTGCGGACGTAACACCCTGTTCTTCGCGTTGGGTGACTTGCGTAACGCACCGTCATGTTTGACGCGGACTTCACCCACCCTGCAAATAATTCAGGCTAAACCATTTCAACCCGACCGTCAGCATATTCCCGAATTGCGGGGCCAACGCAGTCTGGCGGCGTGGCATGGACCTGAAGGCGGATGAAATTCCCCTCGTATTGTCCGGCGACGGTAATGAACGAGAGGTCGGCGGCTTCATCGAAACAGACATGGCTGTTCGGGAAAGCATTCCACTGCATTGACTGAATTTCGGTAAAGCAGTTGCGAATGCCAAATAGGTCGAACCGAAAATTGGTGGCTTCCATTCGCCCGTCGGTCGGACCGCCAACCAGTTCTTTCTCGCCCAGAAACACCGAGATTTCCCACGCTTCAGTCGCGTGAGCACATTCAAAACCAACCCGGGCGACGCCGCTGAAAGGCTCAAACAGGTCAGTAATTCCGTCCACGAACCTTTGCATCCAGGCCGGTGTCGACTTGCTGGAGGGTGCGTCAGAATGCCCGTTCATACGGGTCTTCTCGATGTGACGGATGAGGTGACGAATTGGCAAATGAGAGTGACTCAAGGGGGGCTCCACAACACAATAAATCGACCGATGCGATTTCTCACATCGGAATCGAGGACAATCCTCAAGGGGACGAATAACCTCCTTCCTTGACGCCGTTCCGTGTGCCCTGTTCCTCAAACGATGCTCAACCACATCAACTGCGAACAGTTGTCACGAGGCAAACCTCTGCCTCGGTTGGAGATCTCGGCACAGCATGGGATATCGGAGTTTCTGTTAAGAGAATTCCAACCGAATTCGGCAACAACTGCCGCAGCAGGGGGACTGCAGGTCCCTCATCCCGAAGTTGCCGACTAGCACAATATGCGCCGCTGGTGCACATCACAGCCGACGAACCGATTGGTCCAGTCGCAACGGTTGTGCCAATACACAATTGCCCAGAGAGAATAGCCGAGGCGGGGATCGAACCCGCACGGGAGTTGCCTCCCACAGGATTTTAAGTCCTGTGCGTCTGCCTATTTCGCCACTCGGCCAGCCAGTGTTTTTACTTGTTTCTTGCCATCCTGTCGGGCGTTTTCCACGGTTGCGACAACCGCAGCCACCAAACCATGAGGGAGAAAAAGTAGCACTGCGGAAGTATCTCGATTCAGAGGTGGACCTGCAAGCCGATCGACGAGGTGCATTTCTACAACCCGGCCCACCAATAGAACGCTGAGGATGGTCATAACGCCAAGTTGGCAGATCGTACAAGATCTGGACGGCGAGATTTCCCCGCTGACACGCCGGATGCACGTTGTTCCGATGGCAGAATATTTTCCGGAGCCGTAGGAACAGTAACAGCCGCTAGTCGACCGTCGCTTTCATACAGCGGAAGCCAACGGCGTCGTCTTTGCCTGCGTGGCTGAAACCGCGACGCGCAGCGCTGCGGAGATAAACAAATTCATCTTTCCATGATCCGCCTCGGATGGCACATGTGTCGCCATTCTTTCGCGAACGAGGTTTGGCTTCCGTTGTCGCGATTGATTCATAGCTCTCGATGAAGTCATCCCGGCAGAATTCCCAGAGGTAGCCATGCATGTCGTACAGGCCCCAAGGGTTTGGTTTGAGGGCGCCGACGGGAGGATCATTTCCCGCAGCGTTGCCGGTGTGCCAGGCGTAAGGATCAAGCAAGGTGGCCTTCTTACCCGCATCATCGGGGCCTTGGGCGGCGTCACCAAAGCTGTAAGCCGTTGTTGTTCCGGCGCGGCAGCAGTACTCCCATTCCACTTCCGAAGGGAGTCGGATTTCTTCGTTCTCTCCAAGCAAATTGGCTTGTCGCATGAGCCTAGTTGTGCGTTCACAAAACTCCAGAGCTTCTGGGAACGTCATCATCTCGACGGAGTTTCGAACTCCTTTCCAGCGGCTGGGATTGTTTCCCATCACCGCTTCGTACAAATTCTGCGGCACCTCGTATTTGCCAATGGCAAACGGCTTGCTCAGTGAAATTTCTACTGCGGGCCGCTCGTGTTCTGGTCCCTGTTTTGAACCCAGTTCGAAGGTCGCGGGAAACTTCCCTTGGCCCGGTTCGATCAGTACGAACTCAGAGTCGAAAGTCTTCAGGAGTTTGAGCGTCGCTGGGGGCACGGCATTGTCATCTGCTTGAGCCACGCTGGCCGTGAGTATGAACAGAGCGAGACCGTAGGCAACCTGTCGCATAACTGAACCTGTCAGGGGCTTTCTCAACCTGAATTATTCGTAGTGTGGGTGAAGTCCGCGTCAATCAGGTCGGTGCGTCACTGAACCTGTCAGGAGCTCTCTCAACCGAGATTCATGGAATTCAAAAACTCTTCGTTCGTCTTGGTTCGCCGAATACGATTGGTGAGCAGTTCCATCGCTTCAACGGGATTCATGTCGTTGAGGACGCGACGCAGAATCCAGACGCGTTTGAGTTCTTCTTCCGACATCAAGAGTTCTTCACGCCGCGTGCCGGACTTGTTGACGTCAATCGCTGGCCAAATGCGTTTCTCGACCATGCGGCGGTCGAGGTGCAATTCGGTGTTACCGGTTCCTTTGAACTCTTCGAAAATGACTTCGTCCATTCGCGAGCCGGTATCGACCAGGGCGGTTGCGATAATGGTCAGACTGCCACCCTCTTCCACGCAGCGGGCGGCACCGAAGAAACGCTTAGGATGCTGCAAGGCGTTGGCATCAACACCACCGGAAAGAATCTTGCCGGAGTTGGGGCACTCGGTGTTGAAGGCACGGGCCAGTCGGGTAATGGAGTCGAGGAAAATGACGACGTCGCGGCCGTACTCGACCATCCGTTTGGCTTTTTCGATGACCATTTCCGACACCTGAATGTGTCGGCTGGGTGGTTCGTCGAACGTGCTGGAAATGACTTCGCAGTTCTCGCCCTTCACCTGGCGCTCCATTTCCGTGACCTCTTCGGGGCGTTCGTCAATGAGCAGCATGATGACGTAGCAGTCAGGATGATTCGCCAAAACAGCCTTCGCCAATCGCTGCAGCAACACGGTCTTACCAGCCCGTGGCGGGGACACAATGAGTCCGCGCTGACCAAATCCGATGGGTGCAACGATATCGACAATTCGGGTGCTGAGTTCTTCGGGATCGGCGCTGAGTTGCAGCCGGTCCTTGGGATGCAGTGGTGTCAGGTCGTCAAACGGTACCTTCTCCGACAACATGTTCGGATCTTGCCCGTTAATCGCCTCAACTCGCAGCAGGGCGAAGTACCGCTCGTTTTCTTTGGGGGGCCGAATGGTTCCCGCAACGGTTGCCCCGGTCCTCAGCCCGAAGCGACGGATTTGGCTGGGTGACACGTAAATGTCGTCGGGACACGGGAGGTAGTGGTAGTCCGGGCTGCGCAGGAATCCGAAACCATCTGGCAGGATTTCGAGCGTCCCTTGACCAAACATGAGGCCCGCGAGCTTTGTTTGCTCTTTGAGAATTCGGAAAATCAAATCCTGCTTTTTCAGGCCAGCGTAGTCGGTAATGTTCTCCGAGCGGGCGAGCTCGATGAGCTCTTTCATGGTCATCCGCTGCAGTGCCGCGATGTTGATTTCGCCATGCTTGGCGTCTTCGTAACGCGACTCGGAGGGATCGTAAATCGGGGATGATTCCACGGAGGATTCTTTGAACTTGCTCGCGGCACCGTCGCCAGATGGGCGTCCGGTCGTTGATGTGTCTGGTTTGGCCATGATGACCTCAATTCAATCGAAATGACTATGGGGAGGGAGTGCAGTAGGAATGGTGTTTAAATGGCTGACGTGCCAACTTCGACAGGCTGATTCAGGGGTGACGGGGAAATGAAACTCTGGATGTAATGACTCAAGGCCTGGGCGGCTGCTTCAACGGTACCGGAATTATCAATGACAACGTGCGAGCGAGTGCGTTTCTCATCGAGGGGGAGTTGACTTGCTTCGCGTCGAGTAAGTTCGGCTTCATCCCACCCGCGAGCGGCCACTCGCTGCAGACGAAGTTCTCGCGGCACGTCGATGAACGCAATGACATCACACACGTCCTGCCAGCCCGCTTCCAGCAGGACGGGGGCATCGAGAAAAATGACCTCACATTCGCCGGTTGTCTCCAAACGTTCGATTTCCCGCAAATGCTGCGAGCGAATCCAGGGATGCACAATTGCGTTCAGCTTCTCACGATTACCGGTCGCCTCGGGTGAACTTCCAAACACAAGGTTCGCGAGGAATTTGCGATCGACTTCGCCGTTGGAATCGACAACCTGCTTGCCAAAAGTTTCTTTCAGTCGTCGCTGAATGGAGGGTTGTTTCAATGCCCGATGCCCCGTTTCATCAGCCCGAATGACCACACCGCGCATAGCAACAGCCACAGCATCGGCTACGGCACTTTTTCCGGAACCGACACCACCAACAAGGCCGACCAGAGGGACGGACCGATGAGGCATGGGAGTGAGGATTGTTCGAAGTGGAACTGGCTTAGAAATGGCCTACCACAGGTAAAACGGACAGGACTCCTTCGTATTCTTCAGCGAATATCAAAGAAGTTTTTCAGGGGGGGCCTCCTGGACTCAGCTCCGCAAGTACCAACCTCATGCGGGCACCATTTCAGAATCTGGCGCGGAACGTCGTGTCTATAGTCGCGCACGTGACGGCGTTTGTCAACAATTGAAGCCTCGACTAAGTCGATTTTATCTGTATTGTTGAAATAGCAGATGGGGTAGCCGAACACCCGAAAATCGTCGACAATCTCCCAACACGGCGGTTAAACTGGGCGTATTGCGAGTAACGGATTTGAATACGGCCCCACCCCGCTCAGGACTTGGCCTTACAGAGATGACACATCAATTCGACGTCAAACCGAATCGTCGAAGTGGTTCGCTACTTGCGTCCACCATCATCCTGTTCGTCGGCAGTATCGCGGCCGCAATTCTGTTCGGATCCATCGGTGAAAGCATCTCCATTGGCCTGATTGCGTTCGGAGTTGGAATCACCCTGATCGTCGTTTTCCTGATTTCGGCCACACTCTGGGCCGTTCCTTCGATCGGTGAATCGATATCCTGGATCATTACGCGCCACCGGCAAGATGAACTCAATTACTCGCCGGGCCCCCGTGAATCAAAACAGCACGATTCCCGGTTTGGTACGCGAACTCCACCGACGGTTGACGAGGTTCGTGAAATCAAAGCCGGCAGCAACAACTGGGTTCCTGCCGCCGGACGGAAGGATAAGTCACCGCCGGGGCAGCAGCAGAGATAAAAAACTCGCTGCCTACGTGTTTGATTCATACACACGCGTTCCGCAGAGCTTCGACAAATCGTCAAAGTACTCCGGGTACGTTTTGCGCGTGCAACCAGGATCGGAGATGGTCACTCCTGCGTGACGCAGCCCAATCAGGGCGAAGCTCATGGCCATGCGGTGGTCGTCGTATGTTTCGATGGTTGCGGAATGCATCGGACCGGGATGAATGGTCATCCCGTCATCGAACTCTTCGACCTGTAATCCGAGTCGTCGCAATTCGTCGACAACGGCCGTCACGCGATTGGTTTCCTTCAGTCGCATGTGAGCCACGTTGCGAATGCGGGTTGGTCCCGTGGCGAATGGGGCCACACACGCCAGCGTTTGGGCGGTATCGCTGATCGCATTCATGTCGATATCAATACCACGCAGCGGACTTCCCTGTACCGTGGTTGAGTTGTCGCCCCACGTGACCTCGCAGCCCATTTGTTCGAGTGCCTCAACGAAATGAATGTCCCCCTGCAGGGCATTCCGGGACAGGCCAGTGACCGTAACGCGTCCGCCGGTAATTGCGGCTGCTGCGAAGAAGTAGCTCGCGGCAGAGGCATCAGGCTCGATTGGCAATTCGCGACCGGTGTAGGTCTGGTTGAGAATTTGAAACGTGTTCGTTTCCGGTTCGCTGATTTGTGCACCAAACTGCCGCATGATTTCGAGCGTCATGTCGACATACGGACGGGAAACCAGTTCGCCCTGTACCTTCAGACAGACGGACTCGCGTGCGGCGGGAGCGGCCATGAGCAGTGCACTGAGATATTGGCTGGAGAGATTCCCCCCCACTTCCAATTCACCGCCGGGTAAACCTTTCGTTTTGATGAGCACCGGTGGACAGGAATTCCCGAGAATGCAGGATGCTGCGACGCCGGCGCGGCTCAGCGACTCGACGAGCGGACCAATGGGGCGTTCACGCATGCGGGCGTTGCCGTCCAGTTCGTAACGCCCATTTCCTGTCGCACAGAGTGCGGTGAGGAACCGAATGCTGGTGCCGCTGTTTTCGCAGTAGAGCTTCGCATTGGACTGAGGTATTTGTCCACCGCAGCCGCTGACGGTCATGGTCTTGTTGGCTGCATCATGCTCCACCGGAACACCAAGCCGCTGCAGGCTGTCGACCATGACTTCCGTGTCCTGGCTGGCGAGCACCCCAGTCAGATGGCTTTGTCCCGTAGCCAGTGCCGCAATAATCAGGGCACGGTTGGTCAGGCTCTTCGATCCCGGTGGCCGGATTTCGCCAGAGACAGGACCACTAACAGGCAGAATGCGATACGAACTGGAACTCGACAAGAGACGACCTGAGCAACAACAGCAATAAAAAGGAACGGGCAAGTCGGGCAAAAAGTCATGCCACTTCGCCCCGCGAACAGGTTTCTAGCATAGCGGGGGAGGACTCACAACAAACGACACTCGCTGCTCCCCAAACTCAGTTCCGGACGCTGGTTGCAAACTTTCGAAAAGGCTTGTGGAAAATCGCGGCAGCTGTGCGTATTAGAGATATACCCTTCGACTGAGTGTCCGTTGTCCCGTCACAATTCACCCGAGACAATTGTGGCGGGCGCGGCGCACTTGGGCTCATTCATTTCCCATTGTCCACAATTCATCTCACTCCAATCAGCCGCAAACGCTCCTGTGCTCTACATCTGCGCAGGCTTTCAGAAACAATCCTCAACCGACGGGGCTGGCAATTGAACCAGCGCTCTACCTTGCGCCCAATCCCCACCGGTTTTGATGCAGCTTCGATGAATTTTGCCTCTGGGAGTTACGATGACCATGGTCACGCGGTCCAATCATACCGTTGCATCTTATAGATCCGACAACGACGATCCGATGCGGGAGAATTACGGTTTCGAGTCCGGTTCAACCTTTTCTCGGGACGCGTTGTACGAGACACTGATGAGTTCCATCGAGCCAGACACGGTCGCCCCGGAACCATCCCATATGATCGATTACCGCAGCTTACTGGAACGCTTTCATCAGGCCATTCAGGCCCGCATGAGGGCTGAACATACATGGCAGCAGCAATACGGTCAGGGCCCCGATCAAACGGAAAAGCAGCTCGTGGCGTCTCTGGAGTCCGCTTCCACGCAGCGGACGACCGAACTTGCCGAAGTCGACGCTGAACATGCACGCATCAAGGCGGAAATCGACGCACGCTTCCTGCCACAAATCAGCAATGAAAAGTCCGACCATGTTTCCCGGCTGCATGGCATCGAATCACAGGCGGCCCGCGAGTCGACAACACTGGAACAGCAGAAAAACGATAGCGAATGGGTCGTCACCTCCGTTCTCGACGACACCGCAGATGACAGTCCGCGCAGAGAGCTCGATCGTTTCAGCACACAAATCCACAAAGTTCGCGAGGAACAAGTCGCGGAATGGACCGACCTCGAACACCAGTTCAAAACGGTTCAGGAAGAACGCGGCTGGAAAGGTTCGCCGCCGGAAGAACCGGAGCGTCGCCCGCGCACAATTGAAGAAACTCAGGAGTGGTTTAACGAGCGGGTCGAAGCGGGGCGAAAGCAAATCCGCGCGTTGCGGTCACTCATCATGCCGAAGCTCTTTCTGGGCGTGCGTTCGTTGGTCGTCTATTTCATCGCGGCAATTGCCATTGGCATTCCGTTCTATCTCTTCGTAGAACCAAGTGCTCTGGGAATGGATGCCACCAAAGACGCCAGTTCCTGGGCGGTCGCTTCAGCGGTCTCTGGTGCTGCAGGGGGCTTGTTGTTGACGCTCGTCATGTACACGCTGGCAAGCATGCAGCAGTCCGATGCGTTTCGCCGGACACAGCAGTTGACAGCGGAAGTAAACTGGCTGCATCAAATTTGGCTGGGCTATGCACGGGAGCAACTCGACGACAAACAGGCCGAATGCGAAAAGCGTCAGCGGGCCATGATCAAAGAGCGCGAAAACAAGCTGCGTCGTTTTGAAGAAACCCACACTCGGAAGCTGAACGAAATTCAAAGCCGCCGCGATCGCGAAATCCGCGAAGAAGAACAGCGACACGCCCAGGCCGACCGCGAACTCAACATGCAAATGCGGAATGCGCTGACTTCAGCCGAAGACACGCATCAACAGGCGCGGCAAGCCATTGAACAATACTGGATTGCCGAAACCTCGCGGACCCGTCAGTCGTTGGCTGACTACCAACGCGATCGGCAACGTGCCGAACTGGCGGACTGGAGCGAACTGAAAAACGACTGGATGTCCGCCTACAACCAGTTTCATTCTTCTGTCGCAGAGCTGAATTCCGATTCGCAACTGCAGTTCCCCGCCTGGGACCAGCTCAGCACATTATGGATGCCCAGCGGCACCACGCCCTCATTCCTGAAGTTTGGTGACTACGCGTTGAATCTCGAAACGTGGCCCGGCGCGATTTCCGAAGACATGCGACTGGCTCCCCGCGTGACAGAACACGTACTCCCGGCGCTCCTGCCGTTCCCGGAGCAGTCATCGGCCCTTTTTAAAATCCGGGATGCAGCCGGACGCGAAGCCGCCGTCGCCGCCATGCGAACTCTCGCTCTGCGTCTACTGGCCATGATTCCGCCCGGAAAAATCCGGTTTACCATTCTCGATCCGGTTGGTCTGGGCGAAAGTTTCGCAGGTCTCATGCATCTCGCCGACTTTGACGAGCTCATGGTGACGCATCGTATTTGGACAGAGCCCGGCCAAATTGAAACGCAACTGGCCGATCTGACCGGCCACATGGAAAACGTGCTGCAGAAGTATTTGCGTAACGAATTCCAGACCATTGAAGAGTACAACGCAGCGGCTGGCGAAGTAGCCGAGCCGTACCACTTCCTCATCATCAGCGACTTTCCGTCGAAGTTCAGCGACCTGGCCGCCCGTCGGCTGGTGAGCATTATCAACAGTGGTCCACGCTGTGGCGTCTACACGTTGATGAGCACTGATGAAACCAAGCAACTGCCACACAACTTCACACTGGCCGACGTCGAACCGGCCATGGAGTGTTTCGTGTATCGCGGCGGTGCGTTTCACGCCGAGCGCGAAGACATGGCTTACTGGCCCATCAAAATCGAATCACCACCGAACCCCGAACTCTTTACGCGGCTCGTTCGCAAAATCGGCGAAGCCTCCAAAGATGCACGCCGGGTCGAAGTTGCGTTTCAACGCATTGCGCCGAAGCCGGGAGAGTTCTGGTCGCGTGACAGCCGACGTGAAATCGAAGTCCCACTGGGACGCGCAGGGGCCACGAAACTGCAAACGGCGAAGCTGGGACGCGGCACCTCGCAACACATGCTCGTCGCCGGTAAGACCGGTTCCGGTAAGTCGACATACCTGCACATTCTCATTACCAACCTCGCACTGTATTACAGCCCGAACGAAATCAACTTCTACCTCATCGACTTCAAGAAGGGGGTGGAATTCAAGGACTACGCCTCCGAAGAACTGCCGCACGCCCGCGTCGTGGCCATCGAGAGTGATCGAGAATTTGGCGTCAGCACGTTGCAGCGACTCGACGCCATTCTGCAGGAGCGAGGTGAACTGTTCCGGCGGCATGGCGTGCAGGACATTGCCGGCTTCCGCAACGCAAATCCCAACACGCCGCTCCCCCGCATCCTGTTAATTGTCGACGAGTTTCAGGAATTCTTCATTGAAGACGACAAGCTCAGCCAGTCCGCTTCGCTGCTGCTCGACCGACTCGTGCGACAGGGAAGGGCGTTCGGGATGCACGTGGTTCTGGGATCTCAAACGCTGGGCGGGGCTTACTCGCTCGCTCGCAGCACGCTCGGGCAGGTCGCCATTCGAGTCGCCCTCCAGTGCAGCGAGTCCGATGCACACCTCATTCTCAGCGAAGAAAACACCGCCGCACGCCTGCTCACCCGGCCCGGCGAAGCCATTTACAACGACGCCAACGGATTAAGCGAAGGGAACAATCCCTTCCAAATTGCGTGGCTCGATGACGAAGAACGCAACCAGGCACTCCGCAACATCCGCCAGCAGGCCACGCGGCAGGGAATCGAGTTCGAGAAGCCCATTGTCTTCGAAGGAAACATCCCGTCGGACATTACACGCAACCAGGCACTTGAAACCACTGCCGCGGAATTCGGTCGACGCGAAACGCCCGTCGCCTATCCTTCGATTTGGCTTGGTGATCCCGTCGAGATTGGACCGCCGCCCGCCATTACGTTCTATCGTCAGGGTGGCAACAACCTCCTGATGGTCGGCCAGGACGCCGAGGCCGCTCAGGGAATTCAGTCAGCCGCCGCACTCGCGTGGCTGGCCGGAGGAACACCAACAGCAACTGCGCCAACGGTGTATTTGCTCGATGGTTCTTTGCCGGACACTGTCGAAGCCGAAACTTGGAACACGCTGCTGGCGAACGTTGGAGTAAACGTGCGTCATGTCACGCCACGGGACAGTGTCACCGCCATGTCCGAACTCGCTGCGGAACTCAAACGCCGCGAAGAGAATTCCGACGTACCGCATCCTCCCATACTGCAGCTCGTTTACAACGTCGCCAAGTTTCGTGATTTGCGGAAAGGGGAAGACGACTACGGCATGGGCAGCTTCGGTGCGGCTCCCGCTGGGGAGGAAATCAAGCCGGAAAAAGTCTTTGCCGACCTCATTGTGAAAGGCCCCGAGCATGGGATTCACACCATTGCCTGGGCCGACTCCTACAACAACGTCGACCGCTGGTTCTCGCGACAGACACTCCGCGAAATGGAACAGCGCATTGCCTTCCAAATGAACGGCAACGACTCCAGCAGCTTCATCGACTCCCCCGCCGCCAGCCGCCTGGGACCACACCGGGCTCTACTCTACCGCGAAGAAACCGGAACCCTCGAAAAGTTCCGCCCCTACGGAGTCCCCACCACCAACTGGCTCGCCAGTTTTAAAGGCCTCATGCAAAACGGCGAAGAACCCGAAGTCGCGACCGACTTGGGTGAGTTTAATATTCTGTAGTTGCGGTCGGTGTCGACGTTGCTACGGTTGAAAGTCTCAGTAGGGTGGGCGACGCGAACGGAATTTTGGATTGCAAGACTCGAACAGAATTCGAATTGTTTATTGCTTTCCACTCGTCAGGTTGTTCACAGAATCCAACAATTGTACTGACCAATTCCTCTCATGTTGGGCTCCGCTTTGCTGCACGCAACCACGGACACTTTCGGCACGAGCGTCCGGCGCAACGTGCGTCGTTGAAATTGAGCATGCCTGCTCACGGTGACCTGAGACCTATCGGGTCGGAAATGCGTTCCCAACTGAATGGGTGACCCAAGGTTTGCCCTTTCTATGAGCTGGCCAGCGATGGAACGCGATTTCCAAATCCTTGAATCCGTGGCATCAAGGCATGCTCACCCAGAGTCGCGACTCGCTTTTTTGTTTTTGAGAGGAACTACACGAGCCACAGCAAAGTGATGTTTCGGGGGCGGAGAGAAAGCCCTACTGCACATCGAAACACGGGCTGACAAGCAGCCCGTGGCACACCGTTTTTCTAATTGTCGTCGGAAGAGGGCGACAGGCAGGAGCGATGCGGTACGGGGCATCTTTCTTCTGGTTACTATCCTTTATACGTCTTACGCCATTCGTCATTGTCAGGTACAGTTCCGTCAGGAAGGTATGCTGGACGGCCGTTGCTAGCCAACAATGCCCGAGTTGGAACTATCGCATTCCGCAGGTCGGTTCTCGTCAAGTTTGCCCAAGGGAGGATTGCACCCGTCAGGTCTGCTTCAGACAAATCTGCATCAGTCAGATTTGCGTGAGACAAGTCGGCAAAACCAAGGTTTGCTTTTAGCATTTTAGCTCCCGTTAGGTTGGCATACTCCAAGTTCACTCTAGGAAGCAAAGCCCCCTTGAGATTTGCGTTGGCAAGATTCACTTTGCTCAAATTGGATCCTTGCAAGAATGCCAGGGAAAGATTGACCCCTGAAAGCATCGCGGACGGTAGCCATGACAATTGCAATTGAGTGTTCCAAAAGGTGAAAACGCCAGAAATCTCGCGTCTTGGTCCGGTATTCAGCCAACGTAATGCATCCTGTGTCACGAAGCGCTGAGACCAAAGCGGGTTACCGATGAGCCGGCAAAGCCAGTTACCAAGTGCTGCTGGGTCAGGCCACCGGATAGGTGACTCTGACAGTTGCTTCTGTTGACGAGCCTGCAATGCTTCACAAATCGCAGAATGAATCGCCAAAAGACTTTCTTCCGAGGCGACAGCCTGTTGATTACGCTGCTGAAAAGTTGTCAGATCCGTTCGCTTCTCCATTGGCATTCCTTCCACGATGACATGATTTATTAGATCTACGATCATATCACGCCAGCTTTCCAACTCCGTTGTGGGGTAGGAATCCTCAGTGGCAGCACCCGGCCTTGGAATTCGACGGATTTGAAGTTCCTGCCGGAGGAAATTGAATAATTCAAAGGAAATACGTTTCGGACCAAAGACTTTCGACCAGTTGCTCAAAAGATTGACAATATCGGGATCGAGCACACGTCGCGATTCGAGCTGCCCAACACATCGGATCATTCGTCGTGCCGTCAAGTATTCACTGAACGTTTTGTGGGTGAACTCGAAGGCGGCGTCTCCACCGACGTTCCGTGCCTGAACATATTGATTCAAGAACAATCGCATTAGCTTAGTTCGATCATCCTTGGCTTCCAGTTTTGTCAGAATATCACGCTGAGGCTGAGTCAATTGTTGCTGAACATGAAGGGTTGACGCCCAACGCCCTTCGTTCCACCAGGCCACTTGGGCAACGACTTCAATGAGTTCTTCAAATTCGCCGCGATCTAGCTGGCCAGCGGCAGGGTGCCCGATTTGGTGCGGCCCCGTCGCCTCTTTGTCTGCTTTTTCGCCCCACTCACGTCTCCAAATTGCCCTGAACAATTGGCGATATAGCGCCGCTTCATTAAAGCGGTCGGCGTCGAAATCCAGTGCGTTCAATTCACTAATGGCAACTAGGTAGTTCAGCAGCGGCTGTGCCGTGACTTGACGGAGTGAATTCACGTTAAGCGTCGAAGGGAAGCCGACGACTTCACTCCCTCGCGCCTTCTGAAACTTCTTCCACCAGTCCGCGCGTTGGTCGAGGTAAAGGCTTGTTCCGGCGTCATCGACGTCTCTACCAAACGACTCCTTCTGAGAGTCGTCAAGCACATATCGAAGCAACAACAGGTGCTGTGAATCTTTGAGATTTAGGTTTTGAACGGAACTACTGACAGCTACGGGTCGCCCAACAAAAAGCACGGCCACGCGTTTGCTTGAATTATTCGCAAGCCAATTCTGAGTACTCTTGACCAAGTCAGCAGCGGCTTCCGCTCCGACTGCTTCTCCTTTGGAAAGTTCGTCAAGACCATCAAATATCAGCAACAACAGCTGATTCCGTGCCCTGCGATCAACATTCAACAGGTTGTCGGGGAGTATCGGATGACCACGATCTGGCGAAGTACAAAAGCTGTGAACGCCATCTGAAACAGAGCCAGTGTGGACGTACCGCTGTAGTGGAATAAACACCACTTTCAGGTCATCATTTGTACCAGCAACATTTGCTGCGAATTTTTTCACCGACGAAGATTTCCCACTACCAGGGTCTCCTTCGATGACCATTATCGCATTGTCGGGGGAATAGTGATCTCGAAGATCTGCGACCCAGTTTTCGAGCACATCTTCCAACATGCGTACGTAAGTCTTCTCTGGAGGTTGCTCTAGATAGCTCAATTCCGAAGCGTCCGAATTATTCTTCTGTAGCGCTGGGGACTTACGTACCTTCCAGCAACATCGAAGTGGAACGAAGACTTCGCTGAGTCCAAAATTCTCCAAGAAAACTGGCATGGCCATTTGCTTCTTGAGCCATTGATTGTATGTCCACCATTGCGTGCTTCGTTCCAGTGCTTCGTGAAGTTCGCTCGGCTGCACTGCTTCGAACAGTTGACGATACTCGGACCGCCTGGCCTGATAGGCTTCCCCAACTGCGACACGAAAGTAGTGAGGCAATCTTCCCGACACGTGTTTCGCATCAATCTCGTGAAGATTTCCATGTCGAATGAGACGTTCGCGAAGCCGTCCAGACATCTGCCCTGAAAATTCGGGTGCAATACCTTGAAAGAACGTTGCATCAAATTGAAAATTCAGTTCGTCGAGCACATCGCCAGTGAGGCCGAGTAGATCGAGGATTTGCTTATCGGCAGCAGCGGTCGGATAGTCTTGTTCCAACTCTTTTATCAACTCGCCGAGTGCTTTAGACATTCCATCGTAAAGGAGTGACCAGCCAAGTTGCGGCAACCCTTCGGTCGAACAAGCGCGCCAAACATCGCGACCGGACGACCATGCTTGCGCAGCCATTCCAGCTGCCGCACCTGCAATCGTCGCTGCCGCGTCTCCTGAAGCCACCCCCGGGGTTGCCCAAATGACGCCCTGAGCGAATACGTCACGCATCGCGCCGAGTACAACGTCCCCGTCAAAACGGAGTATTCGCGTGGCAAATGAAGGTCGCTGAATTCGGATTGAATTACTTGACATGAGCCCGTCCCGGGTGGAAGAACATAGTGCATACTATGCTCCCAAATATACCGGATCAGGCGTGCCAGCGACTAGCTATCGACTTTCAATCACCGCTGCACATCGACCCTAAACCGTCGTCATTAATTGGAATGGATCGGCGAGGAGGTTGCAGAGGGTGGCGACGAAGCGGGCGGCGTCGGCGCCGTTGATGACGCGGTGGTCGTAGGAGAGGCTCAGCGGCAGCATGAGGCGTTCGGTGACGTTGCCGTCGATGAGTTTCAGTTCCGTCTGGCCGCGGCTCATGCCGAGAATGCAGACTTCCGGATAGTTGACAATCGGCGTGAAGCCAATGCCGCCAATGCCGCCGAGGTTGGTGACGGTGCAGGTGGCTCCCTGCATGTTGTCCATCGAGAGTTTGCGATCGCGGGCTTTGGTCGCCAGGTCGGTAATGTCGGCGGCGATTTGCAGAATGCTCTTCTCATCACAGCCTTTAACGACGGGGACGACCAGACCGTTGGGCGTGTCGACCGCGCAGCCAATGTTGATGTATTTCTTGTAGACGATTTCGTTCGTCACCGGGTCGAGGCTCGAATTGAATTTCGGGAACGCCTTGAGGCAGGTCGCCAGGGCCTTCATGACAATAGCGGTCATGGTGACCTTGGGACCATTTTTCCCAATGCCCGCTCCGAACCGCTTGCGGGCCTGTTCGAGGTCGGTAATGTCCGCGAGGTCGTACTGTGTGACGTGCGGAATGACGTTCCAGCTGACCGTCAAATTCTCGGCGGCCACGCGGGCAATTTTGTTGAGCGGTTCCCGTTCGACCTCACCGAAGCGTGAGAAGTCGGGGAGCGGCGGCGGGGCAATGCCACCAGCCGAAACCATGGTACCGCCCGAAACTGCGGCGCTGGGCGCCTTGGCAACAGCCTGCAGTTGATTACGGACGAAGGCCTGCACGTCTTCGGCGGTAATACGACCACCACTGCCTGATCCTTTGACCCGCTTGAGGTCCACGCCCAACTCGCGAGCGAGGCGACGTGTGGAAGGAGTGGCAGGCACGGGCGTGCCGTTTGTCGCTGCGGGGCTCGCATCGACACTGCGTGTATCAACCACGACCGCTTCTTTGACCGGGGCTGGCGCGGCCTTCGGTGCTGCGGCCTGTTGAGGTGCGGGAGCGGCAGCTGGTGCCGGAGCAGCGGAATTGGCAACACCCTGAATGACGAGCAGCGGGGCGCCCACTTTGATGGTGTCCCCTTCTTTGACGAGCACTTCGGTGACCTTGCCGGCGTGCGGGCAGGGGAGTTCCATGACGGCTTTTTCCGTCTCAAGCTCCATCACGACTTGTTCGGCTGCGATTTCATCACCAACACTGACGGTGAGATCAGCTACATCAGCACTGCTCACACCCTCACCCAGGCTCGGCAGCACAAACGTTATCGGGCCGGTCGACTCGACAATCGTGGCCGCAGCAGCGGGTGCGGCGGCGGCAGGTGCGGGAGCTTCTTTGGCGGACTCGGCCTGTTTTGGTTCTGCTTTTGCGGGAGCAGGACTGGCTCCACCACCGGCAGAATACGTGAACAGGACCTGGCCGACCTTCACCGTATCGCCGGAAGCGACAAGCAGTTTGTCGATTTGTACGGCGCCAGGAAGCTCGAGAGGCAGTTCCATAACGGCCTTCTCGGTCTCGAGTTCCATGAGAACCTGACCAGGTTCCACGGAATCTCCAGCGGCTACCATGATATCCGCGATGTCAGCCTCGGAAACACCTTCGCCAAGACTGGGGAGTTTGAATTCTTCGCTCATCGCTCAACGTTGCGTCTGTGCCGATGGGTATCGACGGTACGTATTTCCACCGCCGCAGCGGCAAGTTCTGTCTAAACCAATACATCGGATGATAGTCGAGACAGAGTAAGGGGAATAGCGACAAATTCCGCATCGACGCCTGTTCACATCCACTCCGTCCGATGGAACTGACAAATCGCTCTGTGAGAGGTATTCTCACACCGGTTTTTCGCGTGTTTCCGCCGCAGTTCGGGCACGTATCAAGGTTTTCTGTTCCAATGAGGCGAGTCCATGCGAGTTCGAGGCTGGTTTGTGGCTGCGGCACTAATGGCACTGACAAGTGTGATTTCCGCTGCTGAGCGACCCAACGTGCTGTTTATTGCGGTGGACGACCTCAACCACTGGGTGGGGCACCTGGGACGGAATCCCCAGACGAAAACGCCGCATCTCGACCAGCTCGCCGCCCAAGGCGTGAGTTTCACCCGGGCCAACTGTGCCGCTCCGGCCTGTAATCCTTCGCGGGCGGCCCTGATGTCAGGACTGCGACCGAGCACCACCGGCGTGTACGACAACGGCCAGGACTGGAAGCCGGTCATCGACCGCAGCCAGACGCTCACCACGCAGTTTCTGAACGCAGGATACAACGTGTACGGGGCGGGGAAAATCTACCACAGCCAGGCACATCGTGACGGGGAATGGACCGAGTACTTCCAGGGCAAGAACGTGAAACTGAAGCGTCACGAATCAGCCCCTGATGACGGCGTGGGCGGGATTAAATTCTATCCCCTGGAAAACCCCGACGAAGACATGCCCGACTATCGCGTGGTCGATTACAGCATCGACGTGCTGAACCAGAAGCACGACAAGCCGTTCTTTCTCGCCGTGGGAATTGTGAAACCGCACATGCCGTTCAGCGTGCCGAAGAAGTATTTCGACATCTTTCCTCTGGAGAGCATCGAACTCCCGCCGCACACCCAGAACGACCTCGCTGATGTTCCCGAAGCAGGAATTAAAATGGCCAAGCCCACGGGTGATCACGCCCAAATGCTGGAGTCGGGCCGCTGGAAAGAGGCAGTGCAGGCCTACCTTGCAACCATTGCCTTCGCCGACGCTCAAATTGGTCGGCTGCTGGCAGCGGTCGACGAGTCGGGTCACCGCGAGGACACCATTGTCGTCCTCTGGAGCGACCACGGCTGGCACTTGGGCGAAAAGGAGCACTGGCGGAAGTTCGCCCTTTGGGAAGAAGCAACCCGAACCGTGTTCATTTGGCGCGTGCCCGGAACGACACCCAGTGGCGTGAAGTGCGAGCGGCCCGTTGACTTCATGTCGATTTACCCCACGCTGTGCGAGCTGACGAACATCGACACACCTGCGCATGTCGAAGGAGTGAGTATTCGCCCGCTGCTGAAGAATCCCGAAGCGAAATGGGATCGACCTGCCCTGACCACGTACCACAAGAACAACCACAGCCTGCGGTCCGAGCGGTACCGCTACATTAAATACGCCGACGGCAGTGAGGAACTGTACGACCACGACGCTGATCCCCTGGAATGGCACAACCTCGCGAACCGCCCCGATTTGGACGGTGTCAAAGCAGAGTTGTCCCGTTTCATCCCAGATCGCAACGTCGACGAACTTCCCCGCACCACGCGATAGGTCGAACTATTTGAATGGAGGGCACAGCTCCTGAAGAGATTCACTTCTTCTCCCCACTTCGGGGGGAGAAGATGGCCGACAGGCAATACTGTTCGGCTCAGGATTTGCGTGGTGGGTCGCGGGGTGAGGGGAGATTTAGGTGTTGGTGGAGTTCTTCCAGGGTGGCCCAGCCGCTGAAGTAGTGGCAGAGCATTTCCCAAGTCCGTTTGCTGGGCTTGCTGCCGGTCCACAGGCTAATCAGCAGGGATGCGATGACGGCGGCGTACACCTGCAGCGTCACGCCCGATTCGCAGTGACTCAGCAGGTGTCGGCAACCCAGCACGCATTTCAGCCAGCGGAAGAACAGTTCGATTTGCCAGCGATAACGGTACGCAACCGCAATGAGTTCCGCTGGCAAATCGCGGGCATTGGTCGCCAGAATCCAAACCTGGTCTGGTTCGGTGCCCCGGATTTCGACAATCCGCAATGGTTCCTCCAGTAGCCGGTTGTGCTTTTCCGTGCCCAGTCGCCGCACCAGCAAATCGCGAACGACACCCGCCTGAGAATCTGCGTCAGAGAGTGGCTGTTCTGCCTGGACTTCGAAGGTGGTGTTCTCCTGCACCCGGATGAGAAACCGCACGTTCTGTGCATCAAATTCGCGAAACATGGCGTTGTTCGCGTAGCCCCGATCGGCCACATAGAACCCGCCGGGCTGAACCATGTTCCGCAATTGTTCGCGTTCTGCACCGTTGCCATGCGTCACCGCCACTTCGAGCGGTGCCTGCTCGAACACGCCAAACGCCACGTGCATTTTGATGGCTCGATGTTCGGCATCTTGCCAGAGTGCCCAGGCCATGCGGGGCAACGCCTTGAGCAGGCTGCTATCGACTGCCGTTAGTCCCGCCAGTGCGGCCTGTTGGGCGGGAGGCATAGCTGAGGGTGATGTCCGGGCTTGAGCTGCCAGTTGTGCAATAATCGGTTCAAGCACCGCCGGATCAAACACGCGTGCCGCCTCACTGAGCGATCCCAGCGATGTCGGTTTGACGCCACACAGCTTCTGGACTTTTTCGAGCGTGGTGAACTTCTGCAGCCCACGCAAACTGGTGACCGTCGGATTAAAGAAATAGAGCAGCAACAGTGCGATATACTGATCGCAGAACAACTGTCGATTTCCTGCCTTGTCACGCGCCGTCGCCTGTCCACGCAGCCCTGCCAACAGGTCGTCAATCAGTTGGAAATACTTCAGCCCCTGCAATTTCGTGGTCTTCTCGACACCCTTCCGACTCTTCCGTCCCATCGCCTGCCTCCATGAGCTTGAAACCTCAGAAGCAGAAGGTATATCCCATCAATCACCTGGCGCAAAAAACGTGCCGAACAGTATTGGGCCGACAGGCCAGATGAGGGGGCCAAACGTTGCCAGCGTCTGGTTTTCGTCCAAATTGTCCCCCTCACCCTGCCCTCTCCCCCGCAGCGAATGCCCCACAAGGTAGTCAGGTCCATCGCGGTGGAGAGTGTGAAAAATGCACCGAACGCCACTGGTCAACCATTCGTTCACTCAAAATCAGTCACCGCACCGCTACACGCTCGCCTCGCGCCGCGTTAAACTGGCGGTCTCAACACATTTCTTTTCAGTGCAAAGGTAACCCAGGTCTCATGTCCAACTCGGTTGTTCTCGCTTACAGTGGTGGTCTCGACACGTCTGTCCTTGTCGGCTGGTTGATGGACCAGGGGTACGAAGTGCACTGTCTGTATGTGGACCTCGGGCAGCCCTGCGAAGATCGTCAGGCCATTCTGCAGAAGGCTCTCGATATTGGGGCCGCGAGCTCCGAAATCGTCGACGTGCAGGAAGAACTCTGCCGCGACTTCGCCTTCCCCGTGCTGCAATGGCAGGCGAAGTACGAGAACATTTATCTGTTGGGCACGTCCATTGCACGTCCGCTCATTTCGAAAGTCTGCCTGCAGCGGGCCCGTGAAGTCGGTGCCGTGGCATTCGTACACGGAGCGACCGGCAAAGGGAATGATCAATGCCGCTTTCAACTGGCCGCCGAAGCACTCGACCCCAAAGTGAAAATCATTGCACCGTGGAGGATGAAAGAATTCCGCGACGCCTTCCCCGGCCGGACGGAAATGATTGAGTACTGTGCCCAGAAGAACATTCCGGTGAAGGCCTCCGTCAAGAAGCCTTATTCCAGTGACGAAAACTGCCTGCACATCAGCTACGAAGCAGGACTCCTCGAAGACCCCGCCGTCGATGGAATTCCCATCATCGATTTCGGCATGACCATTTCCCCGCAAGATGCTCCGAACGAAGAAGAGAGCGTGGTCATTGGCTTCGAGTCGGGCGTGCCTGTCAGCGTCAACGGCCAGAAGCTCGACGCTTTTGGTGTGGTATCTGAACTGAACAAACTGGGCGGACGCAACGGCGTGGGTCGCATCGACATTGTCGAAAACCGTTTCGTCGGGATGAAAAGCCGCGGCGTGTACGAAGCTCCGGGCATGACCTGCCTCTACACGGCACATCAGGCCCTGGAACAACTCACCCTCGACCGCGACCTCGTCCACCTCCGCGATCGTATTTCACCCGAAGTCGCCGAAATGGTGTACTACGGATTCTGGTACTGCGCCAAAATGGACGCCCTCATGGCCTTCATCAAAGAAGCCCAGCAACCCGTCACCGGCGAAGTCACCCTCGGCCTCTACAAAGGCAACTGCCGCGTCAAATCCCGCACCAGCCCCAACAGCCTGTACGACGAAGCCATCGCATCCATGGAAGGCGGCGCCAGCAGCTACGACCAAACCGACGCCGAAGGCTTCCTGCGCATCAGCGGATTGCCACTGCGAGTGCAGGGGAGCGTTCGGCCGAGGGAGTATTAAGGCGATTGGAGATTCAATGTGCCCCACTGTGATGTGAACTGTGTCGGACATTGAACGTGCATGGAGACGGCATCACGAATTACACCGGTCAAAGCTGGATTACCTGATGTCATGAGACATCTCGAACCATTCGGCAAAGCGAACTGATTAGCTCGTCCAGCGATCACACGCTATTGTGTTGGAGCATCGGACTATTTCGGGCGTACTTGTGCGGGAGGCTACATGAAGGTCATCAGTTTTATCAACATGAAGGGTGGCGTCGCCAAGACAACTTTGGCAGTAAACGTCGCTGATTGTCTTGTGCGGCGGAAACACGCTTCTGTCCTTTGCGTTGATGTAGATCCCCAATTCAACGCAACACAATGTCTAATGACACCAGACGCATATGTTGACCACCGTCAACAGAATGGTTGTACCATCGTGGATGTGTTTGATCGTCAGTCTCGGACTCGCGTTGGAGTCGTCGAAGGAACGACCCAGACCGAGCCGCGAACGCTTGAATCAATCACGCCGGTAAGGATCAAGGATCGTTTTGATCTGCTTCCCGGGTCGCTTGACCTATACAGATTGGAAATGGCTCCCGGGCAAGGACGAGAGAATCGCTTACGTCTGTACCTTGAAACAGTGCAGGACGACTACGACTACGTGATAATTGATACGCCGCCGACGCCGTCCGTTTGGATGACGAGTGCACTAATCGCATCAGATCATTACGTCATTCCCGTGCGACCAGACCCAATTTCCCTAACGGGAATCGACTTACTTCGAAGTATTGTACGCGAAATGGCGGAAAACTTTGGACTGTCTACGAAATGTGCAGGCGTTGTCTTGACCGTTGTTGAGCAGAACACACGCGTTTTCGACAATGCGAAAGAAAACTTGCGATCCAATGACTTCTGGAAAGAGAAACTGTTCGAGAAATTTCTCGTGAAGCGAACACAAGTAGCACGACAACAACTCGACCAAATACTCATTCTTGACGGTGACAACTCCGAGGTGAAACTGGGGCTTGCACAAATCACTGAGGAACTACTTAATCGAATTGAAACGCACGATGAATAACCCGAAACGCCTCTCCGAAGCAATTTCGTTCATTGAAGAATTGGCTTGGCTCATCGACTCGAAGAAAAGTCTAAGGCTAAGTCAGGTCGCGTCGGACCTGCGCGAATTGGCAACCGGACCGGAAACAGCTCGGAAAGTAGGCGACGAATATACATCACCGAATCCGAACATCCACTTTCTTATTGGGGTTCTCCCGCGACTGTTTCAGGATGACAAACTCTTTCCATCAAATGCCATGATTGCTCAGTTCGCCGAAGAGGTACTCGACATCGAGGTTCCCCGTTATGAGAAGCGATCCAAATATGAGTTAATCGGCCTCATTGTTTGTGAAACCGACCAACTAAACGACGAGAAGCTGAATCAGCTCGTCAGAGCCTTGTCGGAGATCACGAGAAACGAGGAAAAGCTTCGCCGAATCCGCGCCGCTCGGCAGTCAGGAAAGTTTTCATGGAACAACACAATTCGCCAGTTGTCAGATGATGCGTAAAGAGGCTCTGCAGACATGCGAGAAACGAGAGCAGATTTTGATGAATTGAAGGAGTTTGTGCGCGGCTACGGGATCGCACCTTCGGTAACTGATGACAGCTTTGTCGACAATCTGCGAATCGGCCACAAGCGGCTATTTGGTTTCCTGACGTTTGTTGGGGAAATTGCATCGACGAATTGCTCGACAAATAAATTCAGTGATGATTCAATGAGCTACTTTGCCGAATGCAGTTCTGATGTAGCTCAGGCAGTTTTCTGTTGGATACATGGTGCGTATAAGCCAGCGTACCTATCACTGAGGAGCTCGATTGAGACGTTCATCAAGGCGGTGGTATGCACTGAAGACCCGACGGTTTTGACTGAGAAGAGCATGTACGAACTCTTTGACATTGCCAAGAAGTCAGAGAGTTGCAGCGGCCAAGCTGTAGACCACTTCACGAAGATAAAAGAAATGTACGCCCAATTGTGTGGGATTGCACACTCTGCAACAGCGGCGAGATTCACGCAAGTTTGTGCATTTCGAATGTTCCCAAAGTTCGAAGAAACGGACGCGGGAACTTTCATTTCTTGCTTTGTGTCACTCGTCGATCGTTTTATTGCAGTGCTGTTGGCTGGCAATCGCAACCTCCTACCGCTCATGCATTTCAGAAATCGCCAAATTGTTTTGGAGACACTGCCGCAGCAGATCAAGCGATCGATTCTTGGTGAGGAAGCACCGTAGCACCCAACATTTACCGAAACTCTGGACTCTTCATCAAAACACGCGTCGCCGCGTCGCAGGCTTTGAAGGCCTGGCTTTCGGCAGTATTGGTGATCACGAGAGTTGCTCGTTTGATTTCGGGCATCACCTAGGTGAGGGAGTATTGGTTGGTGTTGTTCCCTGCATGTTGCAGCATCCGGCCGAAGCCTGATTGGTTCGGGTGGCACGCCCTGACGACAGGAAGGGCGTGGTCAAGCCAAGTAGCCAAGTAGGGTCCGCTGTCAGGCTGTGAATTTATGTCGTGGAGGGAATTCTTTTCGATACCGGCGGGTCATTTTTTGAGTGACCGGGGTGAGTCGTGTCTAGTTGTGAGTTTTGGCCGAGTTTTTCTTTGCTGGATGTTTCAGGCAGGCGGTGCCAGCCGGTCCAGTTGAGACGTTCAGGGCTACGAAAGTTGTGTTTGGCCAGGTGATCCTCGATTATGCCGGCGAGGAGAGTGCCAACATCCGTTGAAAGTTGTGGGCCAGGGCGTGAAGCAGGCTCACGGCTTTGGCTTTGAACAGACCTCGCACTCGAAATTGATTTAAGCCACGGTTGCGACAACCGGCATTGGGAAACTCCGCGGTTGCTGTGCGCTGTTTGTAGATCGTTTGGGCGACTTCGGTCCCCATGCGAGACCGCCAGTTCTTGACCTCCTCACTGTCTCCTTTGATGGGGGCGAATGGGTCAATTCCTTTGGCCCGTTTCTGCTCCTGTTCCATGATTGGGAGATACGTCGTCATACCAGCTCGTTCCAGAACGGTGATGTCTTCGAGATTGACAAAGCCCCCATCTGCCAGATACTCGTCGGGACGTTTGCCGTATCGCTTTTGTATTTGATCGGCCATCGGTTTCATCTGGCCGCCATCGGTTCCTGCGTTGACCACGTCCACCCCGACGATCACCAGCGAATCGGTTGCGGTCGCAAATTGCACATTGTAAGCGGGACGAAAACCTCCATCGCCCATCTTCATCTTGCGGGCTTGTGCATCAGTCATCGAAGCACGAGCGTTTTCGCCAGACCCTTTCTTACGTCGCTCCATCTTGGGAACCAGCGACTCCCGTTCGGCCAGTGCTGCTTCGATACGTTCCTTGCGGTCGCGTGCAGCACGCTCTCTTGCAGCACGCACACGGCGGTCTTCGCTTCCCGACTCAGCTTCGCGTTGAAGTTCTTCCAGGTGCTCTTGGGCTTCCTTCAGGCATTCCTGCAATGTTGCGTGACGTCGAAACGACGCACTCCCCGCCGAAGCTCGTACCCGCATGCCATCCTGAGCCACACGTGTGAGTTCGACCAACCCCTGATGCAAGAGCGTCGCCACGCTTTGCGTCAGCAGTCCATCCAGAACCTCGACGTGTTCCACGCGAAAGTCTGCCAACGTGTGGTAATTGACCGTGACACCACCGCACAGCCACAAATACCCCAAATGCTCCTTGCACAGCTTGTCCAGACGCCGTGCCGAACTGAATCCATCAATTGTGGCCAGCAGCCACAATGCCAGCAGAATCTTCGGATCAATCGGATTTCGACCAGGACCATGCTCATGGGCCTGAATCTTTTTATACAACTCTTTCAAATCAAGCGCTTCCACATACGCCCAAATCAACCGGGCCGTGTGATCCTCCGGCAGAAGTTGATCCAACGACAACGGTCGCCACTCGATTTGCCGCCGTTCGGCTCGCTGATACCGAACGGCAGGATCCTTCGCAGTCTGTTCCATAACGACTCCCAAACCGAAACACCAATCTTCAGTCACGACCCGAGGGAGTCTAATTCGTTCTGCAAAACCACCAAACAAAAATTCACAGCCTGACAGCGGACCCTACGAGTTCAGGAAGACTCACCGGCTGTCTTGATTCCACGGACACGTCAGACACAACATGACGAGCGACAGGGGTTCTGAACACCAGAGGACGATTCAGCAGTTCTATTCAGATTCCTGAAAATCTGAACAGGCAACCAGGCCGCCGCTGTTGAGACGTATGAACCAGGCTGTTGTTCCCGGCGGGATTGTTGCTTCGACAATGACCCGCGGCTGATTTTGGCGAAGATCGGCGGGAGACTCCGACCACTTTCTATCTCCTGTGAATCCCACGTCAGTGGTTGAGACGAGCGTTGCCGCGTCAATTGGTTTGGTGGAATTGAAGCTGATACGGGCCACGTCTCCCTCAACTTTGGCACCGAGTTGCTGGCACCACGGCCACGGCCTGATCAAAAAGATCCCCAAGACCCACCGCTCCCAACTCACACCCCGAGGCCGCACCACTATCGCCGCTCTCCTCGTCGCCCAACAAACAAGCGTCCAACAACTTGCGCAACTCGTCGCGTAAAATCTTCGCAAGCCGCGAAGAAACTGATTGTTAGTAGTATGAACAGGAAAATGATGCTCCACTTCACCGCTTTATTTGTTCGTGTTTTTCGTGCCGTTCGTGGCTCTTCAACAATAACTTTTTTCTATTTGGTGTCCCTGATCTACTGGGCAACGCACCATGACATTCGCTTTGCGAAATCCTTCTGAAACTCCTCACGCCAGCGGCTGACTGTAGTGCGGGGATCAAATTCCTCGGTTCGTGGTAAGTCGCGATACCATCCGTCGGGTTGTCGTTCAAACTGCCCGCCCCAGCCAGGCTTCGTGGGATCATCAATTTCGTTTCCGCCGAGTGGCAGGAAGAAGCACCAGGAGGGGGTATCTCCTTCCTTCAGGCATCCGTGCGGATTCGGTGCCGTCCAGGTTCGTGTGGGATACATTTTTCCCAACGGGCCTTTGCTCCGGATGTGTTCCTCAATCCACTCACGACTGGTGAGGTCTTCATTCCCGGTCAGATACATTCCGCGGTAAGTTCCCAGGCGTTTGTCCGCTCCCGGTTTTGCGCTCGCCAGTATGTACTGCATGCCGGGGAATTCGGTTCGCATCCAGTCGGCAATTCCGTCCTGATCGTTGATGTCGTAGACGCGAAACTTCTTCACAAAGTCGGCCAGCCCCTTGGGACCGCGGTCGTGCTTCACTCGCCAGAGGGCCTGTGCAAAGTCAGTTTGTCCGCCCCAAATGGCGATGTTCAGTCGACTTTCTGTTGAACCAGCGTCAATTCGTTCAATGAGTGCGTTGGAACCTTCCGTGTCGTGCCTCTCGCCAATATGTGACCGTTCTCGAAAGCGATTCCCCGATTTCACACACGCCCGCAATTGCTCCGCTTCCGGCCAGCCAGCGGCGTGCTGCTTGAGATTCGGCAACACTGCGCCGTAGGCGTCAATGAGCTGCAGAATGAGATCTGGCCGCGTCACGGCATCTTTCAGTTCTCCGCGAGTGCCTGATGCCGAAGCAATCAACAGTTCCATGTCGAACTCGTTTGCGTACACAAGCAGCCGAATCATGGACTGCGTGTCGTCGGGGTCACCACCGATGTCCGTCAAAATGGCCAAGCGCGGACGTTCTGCAGCGAGCGTGGTACTTGCCAACAGCAGCACTGTGACAGTGAGTAAAGATCTGAACATGGGGCATGCCATTTCGAAGAAGAGTCATCACGATTTCACTAACCGAAGATACCCTCAGCGCAGACAGCCTGCCAATGTAGAGAGTTGTTGGGAAGCACAGTCGTCAGAGATTCTGAGTGTTCCGCGGCAATTTCTCGATGCGCGGTTGACGAATCATCAGGCGATGAACGTCTCTCACTCGGCGTTGCGCGCATGCACCCTGTATTTTCTTAGCGGAGGTGATCAGACTATGGTGCGAAAGCTCTGGAACGCATTTCGTCCTGCATCAGCTATGACTCAAGAAAACATGCCATTTCACTCATACCGTCCAAAAAACAGTTGCCGCGTCCAATCACTGGGCCTGCTGTGTGCATTCGTCGCAGCGGCTTGGATCGGTGCTTCAGCACATGCGGCCGACCGCCCCAACATCATCCTTATTATGTCCGACGACATGGGGTACTCGGACATCGCACCGTACGGTGGTGAAATCGATACGCCCAATTTGTCGCGACTGGCGGATAACGGATTGCGGTTCACGCAGTTCTACAACACGGCCCGCTGCTGCCCGACGCGCGCATCGCTCATGTCGGGATTGTATCCGCATCAGGCCGGGGTCGGCTGGATGATGACGGATCGTGGCTATCCCGGGTATCGCGGAGACCTAAATCAAAACTGCCGGACCATTGCGGAGGTCATGAAGTCAGCTGGTTACTCGACGTACATGGCGGGCAAGTGGCACGTCACGCCGCATGTCGCTCCCGATGGTCCGAAATACAACTGGCCCGTGCAGAGGGGATTTGACCGGTTCTACGGAACCATTCACGGTGCTGGAAGTTTTTATGATCCCAATTCACTCACTCGGGACAACACACAGATTTCGCCATACGCCGATGCGGAATATCAGCCGGACACGTATTACTACACCGACGCCATTGCCGATCACACCGCTCGCTACATTCGGGAACACGTCGATGGTGGAAAGAAAGAACCGTTCTTTGCGTACGTTGCGTTCACTGCGGCTCACTGGCCCATGCATGCGTTGCCGGAAGACATTGCGAAGTACAAGGGAAAGTATGACGAAGGCTACGGAGCGATTCGTGAAGCGCGCCTGAAGCGGATGCGCGACATGGGGCTCGTTCGTCCCGAGTGGGAAATGACACCGCAAGCGGACGACTGGAGCAAGGTGCCGAACGAAGAATGGGAAATTCGCTGCATGGAAGTCTATGCCGCCATGGTCGACCGCATGGATCAGGGGGTGGGGAAAATCATCGCGCAATTGGAAGCGAGCAAGCAGTTGGACAACACGCTCATTTTCTTCCTGCAGGACAACGGTGGATGCGCGGAGCCTTTGGGTCGGAATCCCAAACAGGCCAAAGCTCGGGCAGAAGGGCCGACGCTGGCACCAATGGATGCTACAGCACTCCAACCCGACATGATTCCGAAGCAATCGCGTGACGGGTTCCCCGTCCTGCAGGGGAAGAAGGTAATGCCGGGTCCCGCCGATACGTACATTGCATATGGTCGCGGCTGGGCGAATGTCTCCAACACGCCGTTCCGCGAATACAAGCACTGGGTGCATGAAGGCGGGATTTCGACACCGCTCATCGCACACTGGCCCGCCGGAATTCCTCGACGCGGCGAGTTTGACGCACAGCCCGGCCACTTAATCGATATCATGGCCACCTGTGTCGACGTGGCCCGTGCTGAGTATCCCACTCGCGTGGGAGAACATGACATTACGCCTTTAGCCGGACGGAGTCTAACTCCCGCTTTCGTTGGTAAGACAATTGAACGCGATGGGATCTTCTTCGAGCACGAAGGGAACCGGGCGGTGCGGGACGGAAAGTGGAAGCTGGTTGCCAAGGAGAATCAGCCTTGGGAACTGTACGACATGGAGGCTGATCGCTCCGAAATGCACGACTTGGCCGAAACGCATCCTGAAATGGTTGCAAAACTTGCGTCAAAATGGGACGAGTGGGCCGCCAGGTCTCAGGTGCTGCCGTTGGGTGGCTGGCGTGGTGAGCCGGAGCCAAATGGTAAGAAATAGTTCGGTTTATTCTGCAAACCGCGCGTTTCGGCGTCGCCAGTTGAGTGGCACTGGAGGCAATTCTCTGCAATAAACCCCGCAAATGGACAGAATTGGGAAGTGAGTTGAGGATTTCGCGTGAAGAGCCGATGAAGAATTCGGTTCTCAACGTATGCCAACTTACTTCGAATTACAGACTGGAAGCGTCATGTCACGCTTGGACACCACCGCCGACTTGCTCCAACTGGTTCACCAGGAAATTGGCGCCGAACTGGTGCGCACCGAAGAGATTTTCGATGAAGAACTGGCGTCGACGAATCCTTTCGTGGGGGACATCATCGCACACACCCGGCGGTTCCGAGGAAAGCGGCTTCGCCCCATTCTGTTGCTGCTCACCGCGAAAGCCTGCGGCAACATTTCTGATGCGCATCCCATTCTCGCGGCAGTCGTGGAAATGATTCATACTGCCACGCTGGTCCACGACGACGTTTTGGACATGGCTGACGTACGTCGTCACGTGGCGACTGTCAATGTGCGTTGGAATAACGAAACCAGCGTGCTGTTCGGGGACTACTTGTTCACCCACGCGTTTCACCTCGCCGCTTCTATTGGCACAGCCGACGCCTGCCGCATTATTGGCCGGGCTACCAATCGCGTTTGCGAGGGAGAACTGTCGCAGGTACGGCATCGAGGAGATTTGGACCTCACCGAAGAGGCATACTTCGACATGATTGACGGCAAAACGGCGGAGTTGTGCGCCGTCGCCTGCCTGCTGGGAGCAAAATACGCCGAGTCATCACCAAATGTTGTTGATGCACTCCGCGAATATGGCCGCGAACTGGGACTCGCATTTCAAATTGCAGATGACGTGCTCGACATCATGGGGACGGAAGATGCCGTCGGTAAGACGCTGGGTACCGATTTGGACCAGCAGAAACTGACGCTGCCTGTTATTCGACTGCTGAGCAATCTCCCCAGTGAAGAAGCAAATGAACTGCGTCGCCAAATTCGTGACGAGGGAAGCAACGCCGGACCGGAAATCATCCGGTTGTGTCAGGAGAAGGGGATCCTGGAGGAGACGGCGTCGACGGCTCAGGAAATTGCGAATCGTGCCGCAAACCGTTTGTCCATCCTGCCGGAAAGCTCGGCTCGCCGACTGTTAGAGCTGCTCCCCGGGCTCGCCATCAACCGCGTGTGCTGAGTCCCATGCAGCGTCGTGAATCGAGTTCCCTGCCGATTCACTGATGCTTTGGACGCGTTCAGGCCCTACACTGCCGAAAATCGTTTCGTGTACGAGCCTGAACAGGGAACTCCGAATGTTCATTAACGCAAAGCGTTTCGCTGCTGTTCTTTCGCTGCTGAGTGTTCTTTGTGCGACAGCCGTCGCAGATGACTGGCCACAGTTTCTCGGTCCGCAGCGAAATGGGATTTCCACTGAAACGGGACTCATTGACTCGTTTCCTGCTTCAGGACCGAAGGAACTCTGGCGCGTGCCGGGCGGAGTTGGGATGTCAGGCATCGCCGTAGTGGGCGACACGGTGGTCACGTTGGTTCAAGATGACAACGAACAGTTCGTTCTCGCTCTAAATGCTCAAACGGGCAAGACTCATTGGAAGTCTCCCATTGCCGCAGCCTATCGCAACCCCATGGGTGATGGTCCACGTGCCGCCCCATGCATTAGTGGTGGTAAAGTCTTTGTCTACTCCGGCGAAGGTGTGTTGGCAGCACTGAATCTGCAAAATGGTCGATTGCTTTGGAAGCGTCATCCAGTCGTCGAGTTCGGTGGGAAACCTGCCGAATATGGAATGGCTTGCTCACCACTCATGGTCGATGAAGGACTCGTCGCCGTCACGATTGGCGCTCCTGAAGCCGCGGTGGCTGCATTCAATGCCGAGACCGGCGAGACGGTGTGGCAATTGAGCCAACCGGGTGATACGGCGGGATATTCTTCACCAGCAGTTGTCCAAGTGGAACAGGAGGAACAGCTGGTCGTTCATGGGGGGAAGGCTGCACTCGGAATTCAACCTCGTTCCGGCAAGCTGCTTTGGCGGTATCCCTACGAAACTGATTACGACTGCAATATTGCCACGCCGCTGGGCGACGGCAAACACGTCTTCCTGTCCTCGGGCGAGAATCATGGCAGCGTGCTGCTGGATGTCGCAGGAACTGGCAAGCCCAAGGTGGTTTGGAAATCACACGATGTTCAAAGCGTCATGCGAAACGAATGGCAAACGTCCATTCTGCATAAAGGTTACCTCTACGGATTCGACAACGTCGGCAGCGCTGGTCCGGTAACGAACCTGGCCTGTGTAAACGCACTGACCGGCGAGCAAGTTTGGTTGGAGCGTCGGTTTGGAAAAGGAAACCTCATTGCGGCCGACGGCAAACTCTGGATGACGACCATGATGGGCGAACTCGTCCTCGTGAAGATTTCTCCAGAAGGATTCCAGGAACTCAGTCGGGCCGAAGTGATGCAAACCACGCGACAGGCTCCAGCACTCTCCAACAAACGCCTATTCGTCCGCGACAACGCCGAAATCATTTGCTTTGACGTGGCGAAGTAGTGGACTGTTCTTTCGCAACGTTCGTGTGGTGTTCCCGTCGGCGATCTCGTAGTACGAGTACGAACAGCACAATTCCGCCGACGAATCCACTCAGGTAGCTCGCATTGTGAATCCACAAGTCGATTAGGAACGGAATGTGCTTCTCCTGAGGCACTTGGTTCGCAAGTCTTCCCATCAGGAACACCCAACCCTGCGAAGCAGCAATCCAGCCAACTACTCCTGCCAGTGCAGCCACAACGAACGAAATGGACATAATTCGTATGAGTGGCCACACGAGCGAACGTGGTTCACGTTTGGGCCACGAGCCCATCCGGCAGGCCAGTGCGAGTGGTACTCCCAATAATAAGCCAACCCACCACGTCGCAGCGAATCCCCAGCCAAAGGCCAGAAGTGTGGGATTTGACGTAGGGAACATCCTGGGATGTCCAATGGTGAAATACTCCACACAAATGCGCGCGGTAATTTGATCGTGCAGAATCCCGTACAGGACTGCCGCGCCAACGCACATCACCACGATTTCAAATCCTTTTTTCATGCTCGTGGTGATATCTTACAGGCGTTGTAGTTACGGTGCTGCGCTGGCTGGATCAATCCATTCAGCTTTTCGCCAGGAGTTCTCGGGCGATGTCGACGCCCGGTGCGGGTGTGCCGTAGGCACTGCTGGTTACGCGCGCGAGTGCGACGAGTTGTGCATTGCGGAAACGCGGACGCAATGTGTGGTACTCGTTCTGAACGGTCCAGAAGTATTTCTCGGCGTGCAGTGCACCGTCTTCGCTGCAGGCATACTTCAGCAGCAAATCAAACACAGGTTGAGCCGAGTGTCCTGCGTTCAGATAATGCTGCGTCACGGCACAGGAACGTTCTTGATTCTGCTCTCGAATCGCCCCGTCGAGTTCCTTCATCAGGCGGTCAGGATCGGTCGTGGTGAGTCCTTCCAGTTGTTCCGCCAGCGGACGGGGCGCGAAATTCGCATAATGACGTACGCCACTATCCCGAGCGACGCCCCAGCCTGCGAGAATAAGACTCGCCATTGCATTGCGGCGATTCGAAACGGCGACAATTTGCCGCCAGGCGTTGGCGGTGTCGGAGGCATGCACGCCGACGGAATCACCGTGCACGCTTCCTGCTGGTTTGTTGGGCTGTGCCCATTCGGCAGGTCGACCGGGATCGCGTAACACCAACTGGTTCGCTGCCACAGCGACCGCTTCAGCAATGGTCATGGGGGCAATCCCTTCCGCCAGTGCCGCTCCAACGGCGTGTGCTGCATCCTCTGGCGTGGCATTCAGCAGCGTGTTCGCAAACTCCTCAATCCAGTCTTCGGTCACCTCTCTTTGAGTCGATGCGTCGCGGTCGAGGTGATGTTCGTCGAAGACTTTCATGGCAAGCTCGGCGGCGGTCATTCCATCCTTCCGACGATGCGGTTCGACGTTAATGCAGTAATGTACGGACTGTCGCAGCAACGTTTCCGCATGTTCTCGGCCGACAAGTCCCATCATGTCCCAGGCGCGATGCGCCAGCACAATGCGGTGCACTTCCGGTGCCTCGCTTACGGTGGGGAGTAAATCATTCCAGGCTTCTTCGGGACTCCGACCGACCAGACCGCTCAGTAGTGCATCACCCGAGTCGCGATTCTGTTCGTGCACCGCGTTTCGCAGCGCGACGTCCGCATGATTGGGAACATCCCCGGCAGCGACCGGGGTCAGGGTATCGTGCGTATGATGTTCCGTGTCGTGCAGTCGTGCCGCGTTTCGGTAAAGCACTTTCAAAATGGGCAACGCTTTTTGCTCGGTGGGGAGCTGATCTGCCATGTCTAGCGCCGGACGTAGCGCCATGAACGTGTGAAACCCAATGTAATCTTCGCCCCCAAACGCCCGGGCGTTTGCCAGGGCCGTTGCTCCCACCAGTTCAGAGAGCCCCACGCCGGACCGAATTTCCTTGACGACCGTCGGCAGGAAATGATCGGGCGGCGTCGACTGCAGCAGGTCGACCAGTCGCGATTGGCTGCCAAACTGCAGTCGCTGCGGTGATTCCTCAGCGGCCATCAGCGGAGTCAGTTCCAACTCACGCGCCGTGACGTAGCCCAGTCCGGCAATCAACATCCCGCGACCAACCCGCGTCAAAAACTCACGCCGACTTGCCATAGCACTGCTCCTGAATCACGGACACCCGTGCCTCATGATATCAAGAATCCCTGATGCAAGCTCGTCCGTTCTGCAAGATTTGCGTAAACGTGGCTGCGAACTGCTGCTCCCCATTTATCCTACGTCGCTTGATTCCGCGAGACGAAAAAGGCAACAGTCAGGCACAACGCGTAGAGGAGCGGCAACCACAAGTACCAGAAGACCGCCAGCAAATCTGCGATATCGATCCGTAGTTGCAGCGCAGCGGGAACCTCGATGCCAAATCCTTCGGGGATAATGCCTCGATCCAGTTGTTCCAACAGCTCTTCCGAGTTTTCCAGTTCGTCAGGATTCTGCTGAATGACAGTCTTCATGTGGTGAACCACCGCAACGCGGGTCCGCCAATAGTAGATCCCCACTCCGGCGGTGAAGAGCGTTGCCACAATGAGTGCAATGAGGTAGGCCATTCGGCGTTTCACACGGGGCATGGGTGATTACCAACGACAACGCGCCTGATTACGCGTCGTCGCTTTCGTTTTCTCGTTCCACTTCAATTTCGAGGATTTTTCCCTGGGCGCTGAATTCCACCTCGTACTCGACATCGCCGGGGACTTCGAATTCGGCTTCGTAGACGACGGTGTCCCCTTCCTGCTCCTCGACTAACTCTTCCAGTTCAGCCCCCTCAGGCAACAGCTTCAAGAACGCTTTGACGGCGGACTGCACTGCTTTGGGAGCCTCTTTCAAACCAATTTCTTTCTCCTCCTCTGAGTTTGCCGTAGCGACGACTGCGAACAGACACAACATAACAGCAAAAATGGTCAGCGTTCTCATGGGGGATTCTGTGGTTGAATTGAAGGGAGCCGCACCGGTGACTAAACGACGGTGCAGATCTGCTTCCGGAAATGATATCTGTCGGAATTGGGCGTCGCCAGATTTTCCTTGTTACATCTTTGGTTGGCGACTCGGAAGTTTTTTGGGTGTAGTGGTCAACAGGAGTTAGGGGCAAGGGCACCGTGGCGTCCACCATATTTCGTCTGGGATTCACCACCACCTCGTCAGACTCTGCAGCCTGCGTCGAAACTGCCTCACAACAAAAGACCGCTCAGCGTATGCCTGTATCTGGCCTTTGTTCTCTTCAGGCCAGTTCCAAGCCACGTCAAAGACACTCTCGCTGTCGAGTATCTTCAACGCCTTCTTTCGTATGCGTTCGGTCAGACACTCATACTCAAGCCCCAGATAAGCAAGGACGAGCCAGAAGGGAACCTCCCAATCGCTGTCGCCCTTAATGTCATCTCGGAAGTATGCCTCAGTCTCACGCAGTGCCTTCTTAGCAGTCATTCCTTTCGACAGTTCCTCATCAAAGACTTGCCGTACCTGCTCGGCGGGGTCATTGAAGTTGATTGACATGGCGTTGCAAATGGGGTCCTCCGAGGGCTTGGGGAGGAACTGATCGGGAACGGGAAGGCCATGATGACGACAGATCTTTCGGATAATGTGCCTTTCTCCGAAAATCCGCAAATAAGGCAGGTGCGAATCAGCTTCCGTCGCTTTCCGTTCGACGCCGTTTTCGAGCACTTGACCTAAGAATTGGTGCGGAGGAGCCACAATCTTTCCCAACTCCGCGTCATGGCCAACCAATTGCCAGATACCGTTGTCTGGCCAATCCGAATGAAAGAATCCGCAGATTGCGTGCTTTGTAATACTCGCGAGTGGGGGACGCACCTCGGCGACGGTATCGAGAATCGCCGTGACGCCATGTTGGACTTGCACTGCATAACCGAACCAGTAATTTCCCAATGGCACCTCGAATACATCGCCTGCTACGACCTCGTGCTTGTTCACTGATACTCCTGATTCAATGATGAAACTAAAAGAATTGCCCATCGAAGGGACAAATCGCGGCTCAATCAAAAATAGGGAAGAAGGTGTTGAAGGCTTCTTCGCAGAATTGGCCGGGGTCGTTGTAGCGGCGGTTTTGGTTGAGGGAATCGAGTTGGGTCATTTGGTCCTCGGACAGCGCGAAATCGAAGATGTTGAGGTTTTCGCGGAGGCGTTCGATACGTTGCGATTTCGGAATGACCGCCGTGCCGCGTTGAACTCCCCAACGGAGAAGAATTTGGGCGGCGGTGCGGTTGTGGCTTTCGGCAATTTGATTGACGACTGAATTACTGAGCAATGATTCCTCCGCCCCTGCCATCCCCAGTGGAATGTAAGAACCGGCTCCGAGTGGCGAGAAGGCGGTGACGGCAATCCCTTCGGACTGGCAGTAACGGAGCAAACGCTGTTGCGTGAGTTGAGGATGCATTTCCACCTGCAGGACTGCAGGCCGAATGGACGCAGAGGCGAGCAGGTCGCGCAGGAGCGAGGTGCCGAAGTTGCAAACGCCAATCGTGCGGACGAGTCCGGCCTCAACCAGTTCCTGCATGGCTCCCCACGTTTCCGCGATGGGAACAGGATCGGGCTTGAGTTGCGGAGAAGCGGCGTTGGGATCAAAGAACCATTCGGGTGGGTACCGTTCCTCAAACGGCACGAACGCCAGCGAAATGGGGAAGTGAATCATATACAAATCGAGCGTGTCGATTTGCAAATCGTTCAGCGACCGTTCACACGCGGCCCGCACGTGCTCGGGTCGATGATACGTGTTCCACAGTTTGGACGTCACCCAGACGTCATCACGGCGGCAAATGCCGTCATTAATTGCCTGTTTCAATCCCGCCCCGGCTTCTGCCTCGTTGCCGTAATCACACGCGCAGTCGAGATGCCGGTAGCCGATTTCCAAAGCCGAATGCACAATGGAGGCCGTTTGATCTTTTGGGATTTTCCAATGCCCCAATCCGACGGACGGGATTTCTTCTCCGGATGCAAGTTTGATAGTGCGGTGCTGCTGATTGTCGGTCACGGATTGTCCTTGGCTGTGTTACCCATGTTTGTGTCCGCATGTTGTAGCACAGACCAATGCACGGGACACGCTTGCAGGATGCGGAAGCCCCCCAGTCAGATCGACGAACGTCTGTGATGCCGAATATGTGTGACGCGGTCGCGGCAACAACGTATCATGAGTTGAATATGCTGACTCACGGTTCTCACCAGAACAAGATTGCAATGCTCCCTCGATGTCTCGCCAACTCGTCGTCTTTCGCCAGGCAGGGGGCGTTGTTGCTGAGTTTCGTGGGGCTCTCTCTGTTCAGTGTTCCTGCTGCTGGCGGCGAACTCGACGAGAAACTGGCCGAAGTCTGTGAAACAGAAAGCGTGCCCGGCATGATTGCTGCCTCAGTCGGTCCAGATGGCATTATTGAAATTGCGGCAGCGGGTGTGCGGAAACGTGGCACCAACGGAGCCATGTCGATAGAGGACCAGTTTGCACTGGGATCGAACAGCAAGTCGTTCACGGCAACGCTCGCCGCCGTGCTTGTTGAGGAGGGGCTCATTGAATGGACGACGACAATTTCCGAAGTCTGGCCGAAGGTGTCCGTCGATGCAGGGTTTAAGGATGTCACGCTCGAACAATTGCTCGCACACGCCAGCGGACTGCAACGTGATTTGCCATTACACGGACCCGAATGGTTGACCTTCTTTGACGACCGCGACAAACCAGAACAGCAGCGGGCCCGCATGTGTGCGCTGCTCTTGAAAAAGCCACCCGAGGGGACCGTTGGCAAGTATGACTATTCAAACCTGGGATTCGTTATTGCCGCGGCCATGCTGGAAGAACGTGGCAAGAAGCCGTTTGAACTACTCATGAAGCAGCGGGTGTTTGTTCCGCTGGACATGACACACACCGAGTTCTTTTCGATGAAGAGACTGACGGCCACGAGGAAACCTCTCGTCTGGGGCCACAGCGAGACGAGTGGCAAACCCATCAAACCGGGTGATCCAAGTTCCGAGAACCCCACCGTCTACGCCAGTTGCGGCACCATCAGAACCACCATGCAGGACTGGGCGAAGTACATCGCCTGGCACATGAATGAGTCCGCCGCTCCCGTGCTCAAGTTAGATGAAACATTGCGTCATCTTCACGAGCCCACCGTCGACCGCGATTCACCCGGCGAGTCGTACGGTTCCGGTTGGATTCAATTCCAATCAGGCTTCGGCCGTACACTGCAACATGCGGGCAATAACACCAACCAATACTCACTCACCTGGGTAATGCCCGAAGGCAAACGAGCAACCCTCGTCATCACCAACACCGCCGAATCCCAAGCCTTCAAAGCCTGCGATGCGGCAACGGCCATTCTGATGAAGAGCCCGGAGTTCAGGTAGATGTTGGGTATCGAGAATCGTGAGGGAATTAATCTCATCAAGGCAGCAAACATGAATGGAAGAAACCACAGGTCCTTAATTTGGCTTATCTTGATTCTCTGCGGCGTCGCGAGTCGCGTGGATGCGGGAGACGATCCCGCACGCTTGCAGGAAACCGCAGTACAAGACTGGAACGCGTTACGGAGTCAGGTGCTCGAATTGAGCCAACTCACAGACGCACCAAAGATGTATGAAGCCGAGGGATTCGCAGCCGAGGGAGATATCAAGCCGATTTACTTTGATGGCCTTCCCTGGCAAGGCAAGCCAACGCGCATCTTCGCCTGGTTGGGGATGCCGCAACCGAATCTGGAGAACCCGGGCGGAAAAGTGCCGGGTGTTGTTCTGGTCCATGGTGGCGGAGGCACAGCGTTCAAGGAATGGGTGAAAAAGTGGAATGAACAGGGGTGCGCCGCCATCAGTATCGCTGTAGAAGGGCAGACCGACCGTCGTGACGCGTCCGGCAAAAGCTGGGAGCGACACGACTGGGCCGGTCCCGCGCGTGTTGGAATTTATGGCGACACCGACGAGCCGCTGTCCGATCAATGGATGTATCACGCCGTCGCCGACACGGTTCTGGCGAATTCTCTGCTGCGTAACCTGCCCCAGGTGGATTCCGAACGAGTAGGCGTCATGGGAATCTCCTGGGGCGGTGTCATTACCAGCACAGTCATTGGAGTCGACGACCGATTCTCTTTCGCAATTCCCACCTACGGCTGTGGAGGGCTGGCCGCGGCACAGAATCAATACGGGCGCGCTTTGGGTGAGAATTTGATCTATCAGGAAGTCTGGGACCCTCTCGTTAGGATGAAGAGAGCGAAAATGCCCGTCCTCTGGCTGAGCTGGACGGGTGATCTCCACTTTCCCCTCGATGCTCAGAAACGTTGCTACACGTCCGCTCCCGGACCGCATTTGCTCGCGCTACTCCCCAACATGCGACACGGCCACGCACCGGGATGGAATCCCCCGGACAGTTATGCGTTCGCGAAAAGCGTCGTCGAAACAGGCAGGCCGTGGTGCAAGCAACTCGGTGCCAAAGTTGAGGGAGACGTAGCACGTATCAGCTTCGATTCCACCAAACCAATTGACGCGGCAACGCTCGTCTCAACCACTGACGCAGGTTTCACGGGAGATAGAAAGTGGTCGGAGTCTCCCGCCGAACTGCGAAAAAATCAGTCGCGGGTCACTGTCGAAGCAACAATCCCGCCGGGAACGACAGCCTGGTTCATACGTCTTAACAGCGGACACTTAATCGCTTGTTCAGATTTTCAGGAATCCGAATAGGGCGTTCGAAATGATCTTACAAACTAAGAGGCCGTATTGAATCACGACGATTAATATGGCGCGTTGCCGGAGTTACGATGGCTGTTTCGAACCTGATTCCACCACTGTTTTTCCTTGACACCCAAGGGCGATGTGCGGGAGCATGCACTCTACGGACACGCGGCTTTATCCAACGTCGGTCGTTTCATGCGCATTGTCAAAGCACTCCTCCTGCTGATTTGGGTTCGACCACTTTGGGCTCAGGGCGTTGAGCGTCCTTTCTTGGAAAAGGTCGATCTTTTCAGAGCAGGAGCCGAGGGTTACGAACTCTACCGGATTCCAGGAATTGTGGTCAGCAAAAAGGGCACGGTGCTGGCCTACTGCGAAGCTCGAAAGTCCGCGCAAGGAGACTGGGGGCCCATCGATATTCTGATGCGGCGGAGTACTGATGGTGGTCAAACCTGGGGTGAACGCCAAACCATTGTGCACGTTGAGGGCGACTTGCCAGTCAACGCCGTTGCAGCGGCTCAAAACTTGGATAAGTTCGGTGACAACACCGCGAACAATCCCGCTGCGATTGTTGATTACGAAACCGGCGACATTCATTTTCTGTACTGCCTGGAATATATGCGCTGCTTTTACATGAAGAGCAGTGATGAAGGTGCCACCTGGACAGAACCGGTGGAAATTACTCAAACCTTCGAAGTGTTTCGACGTCAGTATGACTGGAAAGTAATCGCCACCGGACCGGGACACGGCATTCAAATTCAGCGTCAGAAAAAGACCAAGGGGCGTCTCGTCGTTCCCGTCTGGTTGTCGCTGGGAACAGGCGAACATGCCCATCGTCCCTCGGTCACCGCCACCATTTACAGCGATGACCACGGGCAGAGCTGGCAAGCTGGCAGCATTGCGGTGCCCAACACCGAGGAGTTTGTTAATCCCAGCGAGGCATGTATTGCGGAAAACGATTTTGGTCTGGTCCTCAACGTGCGGACTGAATCATCGCGAAATCGACGAGTGGTGGTGTCGAGCATTGACGGCGTGACCTGGTCGAAACCCCACTTTGCTGACGAATTGCTCGAACCAATTTGCATGGCTGGAATGGTAAGCGTTGGAGAGAGAACAACCGGTAATCTTCTCGAACCCAAACAATTTGGCCCGTGCCGATCATACGGAAGCACCGGGCAAAGGGCGTGACCGTGTCAATCTCACGATTCGCTATGGCACCGGTTACAACTTCTACCGAAATCGGGTGCTTGAACCAGGATTCAGTGGATACAGCGATTTGGCTGCCTCAGCGGACAGGACCGTCTTCTGTTTCTATGAACGTGGGTCGACTGACGGAACGAGTTTTCACAAACCGGAGCAGCTGACCGTCGCCCGATTCAATACGGCTTGGATTGGCACTCAGTGGGATTCCGTCATTGACACTGCGCACTCAGTTGAAACGGTCGTCAATGAGTTTGCACGTGCCTTCAGTCCAAGCTGGGACAGCGGCGGCAGCCTGTACTTCTCCGATCCAAAGCAGGAGAAACTGTTGCAATACACCAATGGCCAGGTGGCTGCGGTTCCCGGAATTGACATGCAACTTGCGGCGACATGTTTTCGCGGGAACAAGCTGTATTTATCCGACCCCAAGAACTCTCGAATTCTGGTTCTGGAAAATGGTGAACTGCGCACGCGCCACCAGTTTGCAACTGACGAGCGCCCCGGTGATTTGGCCGTCGATAGTCGCGGAGGAGTTTTCGCAGCACTGCCAGAACAGAATCGAGTCGAATTTCTCGCCCCATTTGATGCCACCTGTCACCGAACCATCGAGGTGCCCAGCCCAACAGGCCTCGCTCTGTGCCCTGGCGATAGCTACCTGTATATCTCGTCACTGAAGGAGCGACAAATCTGGCGCTGTTCGCCGCATCATGCTGGCTACCCTGCCCCACAACCTTACTTTCCATACCGGCGACTCGCCGAAGGCATGGAAGGCGGCCCCGGCGGGATGACGGTTGACCTGGATGGAAACCTCTATGTGGTTGGGAGCAAGGAAATCTGGATTTGGAATGAACGTGGACAGTTCGTGGAAAAAATCTCCTGTCCCAACCAGCCCACAGCCTGCACGTTCGGCGATCACGACCTGAAATCTCTCTACATCACGGGATTCGGCGGAGTCTACAAACAACGAATGCTTGTGCCGGGACTTGCGCGGTAGCAAAGTACGGCATTCGAGGGCATGCCCTACGGTCACTGGTTCGTCGAGTTTTGTTACCTGTCGGTCCCGCCATCGACAGGAAGGTACACTTTCAGGTCCCCACTCAGTGCAACTTCCATGCAAGCCCAATTCATTAGGTCATGCATATGCAGCGGCGGCGAATGAAGATTGCCGGACTCAGTAATCGGCTTTTGTGACGCGAGAAACTCCCAAATAGTAGCGGTGGAAATCACGGTACTCGCCCCAGCGAATAACCAGCCTTCTGGCGGAGGTAGGATACTCGAACAAATGCCAAACACGGCCGTCGCGAGTAAGTCAGTTGCCCCCTTGGTCTGTCTGCGCTCCTCAGTTGTCTGCTTAAACCACTTTTCGGTCTTCATACGGCTGACAGGTTCATTGATTTGTTGGTGGACGTTCTGAACTGCTTCCCGTGTACATGTCGACAACTCCGAAGCGACCATTGCTGATGAGGTGCTTGGGATTTTGCGGACAGTGTTGTGTCTTATTTCCACGAGGTCTGTTGTTCGAATTGGTGGGGTGATTGGTAGTCCTACCACGGTTTCCGAAGCATGTGTCACTGCCATGCTCGAACTGACGTTGGCATAAGCGGCCCAGAAACCGAAGTCTGTAACACTTTCGCCTCAGATGGCCACCGAGGTTCAAAAACATCTCGGTGAAGATGCTGTAGCCGGCGTTAAGTGGAATAGGCGACTGAACGGAGAGTGGAAAGTCGACTTCTCCCCAGCATTCACACCAGTTGCAGAAGTCTTGCTGCCCACAGAGTGGCAGGCGTTCGAAAATGTTCCAAGATTAATAATCTCTCGATTTCTCGATTGGCAGATGTGGAAGACACTCGTGCGTTTTTGCTTCGTCGGATTCGCTACGATTCGCTTCTTTGTTGAAACGTCAGCATGGATTTCGGACCTGAGCGATTGGCTTCTATATTCCACGGGAGGCGTCACATTGGAGACGGTAATGGAAGACAGTGAAACGATTGAGGCTCCCCATGACACGCCCCCACCGGTTCAAATAGTAGGCATACGTACGACCACAACCACCAACTCACCCATCAGCATTGACGGATGGGTGCGAGTGCTGAACAATCGCAGCGTTGATGTTCGTGCTTTCGAAGAAGTTGGATGTGCCCCATGAAACTTACGCGCCGTCAGTTTGTTGCCAGTTCACTTGCCGCTGGAGTTTATGTCGCCGGAAGTGCGGCGCCGGTTTGGAGTGAGTCTCCGAATGACAAAATGAATGTGGCCTTCATTGGCTGTGGTGGTCGTGGTGGGGCGAATTTGAAAACGGTTTCGGGAGCGGGTGGCGTCAATGTTGTAACGTTGTGTGACGTCAATGGCAGCAACCTGGCCCGTGCTTCGGAACTGTTTCCTCAGGCGAAGACCTTTGAAGACTTCCGCGAAGTGTTCGACTACCCAGACGACTTTGACGCCGTCGTCGTCAGCACCTGCGAACACACGCATGCTTACGCCACCATGCCGGCGCTGCGGGCCGGGAAGCATGTGTATTGCGAAAAGCCGCTGACGCACAATGTGGCTGAGTCGCGACTGGTGATGAACACCGCCGCCGAAAAGAAAGTTGCGACCCAAATGGGGACGCAAATTCACGGCATGCCGAACTATCGCCGCGTGGTGGAACTCGTGCGGTCGGGTGCGATTGGAAAAATCATGGAAGCCCACGTCTGGGTCTCGCGGGCGTGGGGACTGCAGTCGGCCGAAGCAGCGAAGCGAAACGGGGACATCATTCATATCACCGATCGTCCCGCGCAGGGCGAACCTGTTCCCAATGGTTTGAACTGGGACTTATGGTTAGGTCCAGCGAAAGAACGTCCATTCCATTCCGCGTATTTTCCTGGACCCAAGTGGTACCGCTGGTGGGAATTCGGGAACGGCACCATGTCCGACCTCGGCAGCCATTGGAACGACCTGCCGTTCTGGGCTCTCGAACTTGATGCGCCGCTGGCCGTCACACCGATTGGTGATCAGAAACCGCACGAAGAAATTGCTCCGGCGACCATGACCGCCGAGTATGAATACGGAAAGCGGGGCGACGCCGATCATCTCGGCGCGCTCAAGCTCACGTGGTACCAGGGCGAAGACAAACCGGACTTGTGGAAAAACAAAGAAATCCCGCAGTGGGGCAACGGCGTGTTGTTTGTCGGCGACAAAGGCATGATTCTCTCCGACTACGGCAAGCACGTGCTGCTGCCGGAAGAGAAGTTCAAGGACTTCGAGCGTCCGCCCCAGACCATTCCAGATTCGCCAGGACAGCATGAGGAGTGGCTCATTGCCTGCCGCACCGGTGCTCCGACGGGAAGTCCCTTCAGTTACGCGGGGCTACTCACAGAAGCGAATCACCTCGGCAATGTGGCGTTCCGTGCGGGACAGCGCATTGAATGGAATCATGCCGACATGAAAATCCCGAACTGCCCGGATGCCGAGCGGTTCCTCTCGCGCGAACCACGCAAAGGCTGGTCGCTGTAGTACAAGCCGCACTAAATCTGCGGTCGCTCGGCGGGAGGAGAATCAGGACGTTTTTTGCGAAATCCGGCAACGGTTGCCGATTGTTTCGCATTGCGCCCCCGCAATTTGGAATTCCGGTTCTGGTCGGCAGACAATCCTGCTATCAGCGTTTCTCACAAGGATGTGAAATTGCCTTAGGAGAAGTCTGTCATGGATTCAGACAGGACCCGCCTCACTCATTGGACGACTCGTTTCGGCGTGTTGCTGCTGGCTGCGCTTTTGTTTAGCGCCGCAGGTTGTCAGCAGCTTTCGTCACTGACTGGGCCATCAGCCAGTCGGGGATTGCCGCCGCAAACTGAGGAGGACATTCGCGGTGAGTAAGTCTCCTGTGCGTCAACTACTGCTCGTGCTGGCTCTCCTGGTGTGCGCAACATTCAGTGGATGCGCGTGGGGAAACACGTATTTCCAAATGGACAGCAATTCCCGCAGTCCGTTTTTTGGCTTTGATTTGCTGTCGCGTTAGAGCGACTCACGGACAGGAAAGTCTGTGCCACCCGGCTGTTAGCCATCTGAATTGCGACCGCGACGAGGTCTCAGCAATCCCGCTGGAATTTCCACGGCGGGCGGTGCGAGGTTGGCCGTCAGGAAACTGTCTGGAACGCCGCCCGAGGTTGCGATTTCCCGCAGCGTGTTGATGAGCGTTTCATCATTCGGATAGGCACCCGACGCCTGAGCCTGGCGGAACGTTTGCTCAAACACCTTCAGCACAGGATCAACATAGTCTCGATGCTGGTCGATGACTTTGTCGGTGAACATGGCCCCATCGAGGTGATCGAGTTCGTGCTGTACCACGCGGGCAGGGAGTTCTTCGAGGTCCATTTCAAACAATTGCCCGTCGAGGTCGAAAGCTTCGATGACGACGGCTTCGGGGCGTTTCACATCGGCGAACAGTTTGGGCAGGCTGAGGCAACCTTCTTCGTCGGTGTCCGATCCCCGCCGCTTGTTGATTTGCGGGTTAATGAACACGAATTCGTCTTCCTTGGCCGCTGGATCGGCTTCGAGGTTAATGACGAACAGCCGCAGCGGCAGGCCAATTTGCGTGGCGGCCAGACCAATCCCGCGTGCCTCGTACATGAGATCGAACATTTTGCGAACGACGGTCCGCAGGTTGCTGTCAATGCGCTTGACTTCGAGCGCCTGAAATCGGAGGGACGGATGCGGGTAATAAACAATTTGCATGGATAGGTTACCGTACGACGGTAAGGCAGGTACAACTCTCTGAGGTGGGACAGCCCGGGAGGATGGTGCGGCGGCAAACGCGGGTTGCGTCGCCCGCAATCCTCTGTGCAGGGAAGTATAGAGTCCTATTCGCTAATCGTCCCCGCCGTGACGCGGTTTTCTTGGATATCCCATCCAGACCAGCGGTTTGGCCAAATTCTTCGACTCCCCGGTCTCCAGAGATTTCAGGATTTCCAGCACCGTGCGGTTAATGCGGATGTCTTTTTCCAACTGCTTGAATGTTTCGGCTGGTATTTGCGTCACGGCCGGTCCGGGTCCCGATTCAATGAGCGAGCCCTTTTGATTGAAAACCAACCATAACAACGTGCGAGGATGAGACTTAGCACCATCGCGGGCCTTGGTCGCTGCGCCGCCGGACACACGCTGGCCATTCACCTTGTAGAGGTCCATTCGCTCAATCATGACGGCCAGGACGTTCCAGTCCTTGCCAAACCATCCAAATACCATCGGTCGGCCTCTCGGGGCAAAAGTCGGGGAATTGGTGATGAGATTGGAATGCACGCAGCCGCGCCGGTCAACTCGCCAATGTGAACTGAAGTCGCTAAATTGCGGTTTTGAACTGAACAAACGACCGAAGTCCGTTGTCTACGGACCAAAGAAACTGCCTTAGCTGACTTAGTGGAGAGATGGATCATGGCCCGTAAGGGGGAACTATTTGCCGGTTTGACAGTTGCCATGGTCACGCCACTGAAGAATGGCGCACTGGACGAAGCGGCACTGCGGAAGCTCGTGGACTTTCATGTCGAGCAGGGAACGAACTGCCTCTGCCCCTGCGGCACAACAGGCGAAAGCCCCACGCTCAGCCATGAAGAACACGACCGCGTCATTGCCATTGTCTGTGAACACGCCGCTGGCCGCATTCGCGTGATGGCAGGAACAGGTTCCAACAGCACGCAGGAAGCCGTCCGCCTCACGCAAAAAGCGAAGGAGGCCGGGGCCGATGGTGCCATGCTGGTCGCTCCCTACTACAACAAGCCCATGCAGGAAGGGTTTTATCAGCACTACAAGGCTGTTGCTGAAGCCGTTGATATTCCCATTATCCTGTACAACATTCCGGGACGAACTGCGAAGAACATGGAGCCGGACACCATTTGTCGTCTCGGCGAAATCCCGAACATTGTGGCCGTGAAAGAAGCGACAGGATCGATGGATCAGGCGTCGCAAATTCTGAACGGCAGCAACCTCACCGTCCTCTCGGGCGACGACAGCCTCACACTGCCGCTGATGTCAATTGGAGGCAGCGGGATTGTGTCGGTCGCTGGCAACATTGTGCCGAAAGACATCCTGGCCCTCGTCGCCGCCTGGAAAGCGGGCGACATCGCGAAGGCCCAGGAATGGCACCACAAACTGTTCCCCCTCTGCCGCGACATGCTCGGCCTGGCCACCAACCCCATCCCGGTCAAAGCCGCCATGCAAATTCTCGGCATGGACACAGGCGAAGTCCGCCTGCCGCTCACTCCACTCTCGGAGGCCGATATGAGCAAGCTCAAGGGAACGCTGACGACTTACGGACTGCTGTAGTACGCAGTTTTGATTGCCACAAGAAACACAAAAAGTCACGAAAATCGCCACCACGCGTTTTCGTGACTTTTTGTACTTTTCGTGGCCAGTTCTTCATAAATGCCGGTACCAGTGTTTGCATCGAATTCCATATTCCTTTCCGCGATCCCCGCGCCTCCGCGTGAACCTACTACGGACGGCGACACGTTCCGTGAGATCATGCCCTTCAAGACTCACGCGGAGGCGCGGAGACGCGGAGAGACCGTTCAGCCTTCATCGTCCGACGTGCCGAATTTCGCGGAAAAGCGTTGAAAGCTGATGCAATTAGCGTTTAGGGTTGAAGTCGCTCCCCACATGATTGTTCCTTGAAATGGGACAAAGCGGCATGTCGTCGACCAACGCTTCAGTACAGCCCGAGTCTGAACAACGCACAATGCTGTCTCGTGCGTTGTCCGGGCTTGTTCGGGGGATGGTCTACGGATTACTCGTGGGCGGCTATGTGTTTGCCTTCACAAACGAGTGGTTTATCCGCGCAGATGACTACGTGCATCCCGGGATTTATGACGAAGTGGGATACGAAGCAGCGCGACTGAGGTTTGGCTTTGTTGTCGCCATTTCTGCAGTTGCATTCTTCGGATTGGCCCGAGCCGTTATCGCCGCAAACTGGCAGTCAGGTTGGCCCTACCTCGCGGACTACGGGATGTTGGGAAGTGTTGTACTGGTCGTCGCAACCGGACTCATTGCCGCCGCATTTCTGAACCAGTATCCGTTCAACAATTTGAAGACATCCGAAAGCAGCGTCATGGACGCAGTCGACTGGTACGCAGTTCCCGCTGCCATAATTTTCGGCCCATTTGTCGGTATTGCGATTGGCCGAATGATCGGCCAGGGTCAGCAAGCGAAGGAGAACAACGCCTTGTCGTAATTCATGCTGTACCAAAAAGGCGGGGCGAGGCGGCGGAATCCTTCGTCAGCGTGGCTGGGCGATCCAAACTACGGGTGACGACGAAAGAAGAATTGAGCACAAGTCATTTCGATGTAGCGCGATTTCGACTTTGACTCGGTCACCTACTTGTAGTGTTGGAATCTTGGTGGTGTGAACTAATGCCGTGATGCGCGAGGGAAGGAGGCGTCCATCGTCAGTTTTGACCTGCCACTCGCAATGTCCGACCTGGGTGACAGTTGCCCAATGACCTCGATCTAGATGCCGGTTGTAAACCGCTCGATTCTTTCGAAGCCATTCTCCCCACGCGACAGCATCATTCCCAAATTGCTGGCCAGTCCACTCATACAAGACAGCGATTGCTGCAGCTTCATTCTCAAAGAATGGCCTGCCATAGAACGGTGCTGCGCGCATTGTCTTTTGGCCCTTGAGATATCGCAACGCCAGTGAAACGGGATGAATTCGCAATTGATACAGTCACACTACTGTCGACCGGCAAGGTTGATTGAGAAGGCCCGAAAACCTCGCCATCAGGGGGACGCCTGTCGTCCCGTGGTTGATCAAAATCATCTCATACAGACAATTAAAGGGCAAGGAGGGAATCGGCCACACGCGCTGGATTGAGAATTCAGTGATGCGGCGAAAACTTTCTCGCCCCCTCATTTGACGCTGAAGTCCTGGCCTCGTATCACAGGTGTTGCAGAAAGCCGTCGCGCTGCGTGAGAGCGGTTTGTCTCAATGATGTTGTGAGGGAAGTCATGTTTCGTCCGTTGTTGATTGCGTTCAGTTTTTGTCTCCTGACAGCTTCACTTTCGGCTGAGGAGAAAGTGGTCAAAGTCTTCATTTTGGCCGGGCAGTCCAACATGGAGGGGAAGGCGCCGAATGAACTTCTGGAACATCAGGCGACCGATCCCAAAACGGCCGAATTGTTTCGGCACTTGCGAAATGGCGACAAGTGGGTGGAACGGGATGACGTGTTCATCAAGTTTCTGAATCGGAAAGGGCCGTTGACCATTGGCTATGGGTCCCCCAAACGGACAGGCGCGGAACTGGAATTTGGAACGGCAATGGGGAATCACTTTGAGGAGCCAGTGCTGCTCATTAAAACCGCGTGGGGTGGTCATTCGCTGTTCAAACTGTTTCGGTCTCCGTCTGCTGCATTGCCGCCAGAGGAATTTCTGCAGAAGGAACTGGATCAGGCACAACAGCGTGTGCAGCGGAACAACGAAAAGAACAGCAAGAACGATCCCCTCCCCACACGTGAGGACATTCTCAAAGACTACGGATCCTCGTACCGGAACATGCTGACGGAAATTCGAGATGTGCAGGAAAACGTGGGCACCCTGTTCCCTGAGTTGGCAGGTCACAAGCTGGAGATGACGGGATTCGTCTGGTTTCAGGGTTGGAATGATCAGTACGGCGCGGAAAACGAATACGCCTCGAACATGCAGCACTTCATTCATGATGTCCGTAAGGATTTGAACTCCCCCGAACTACCATTTGTCATTGCCGCCATGGGGCAAAACGGCTCCCAGCCCGCCAAGGGGGCCATGCTCATCGTCCGGGATGCACAGCTTTCCATGAACGACCTGTCCGAGTTTCAGGGGAATGTCAAAGCGTTCCGCACAGATGTGCTGGTCGACAAGGCGGCTGAAGAACTCTACCCGAATTGGAGAGAGAACTTTGAGCAATGGAAAGTCACCGGCGGCGACTTTGCTTACCACTACATGGGAAGTGCCATTTGGTTTAACCGCATTGGGAAAGCAATGGCCGATGAAATGTTGACGCTCATTGCACAGCAGAATGCGGCGAAGTAGCCGATGATTCAAAAGACAGTTTGATTCGCATCGTCCCATTCCCCGTGATCTCACTGGCGGTTATGCTGGGTTTTGTGGCATTGTGAGTTTTGAGGTGGCTGATGCTGGTATTGATCTGTCCGGGATGTCAGTCCCGTATGAAACTGAAACCGAAGCTGGCGGGGACGCAAATCCGTTGCCCGAAGTGTCAGCACGCGATCGATGTGCCTGCTGCCCCGGCTGACGAACCGCATGAGGAAGAAGTTCCTCACGCGTTGCCAGCAAATGAGGAACCAGCGCCGACTGCTCCAACCGCAGGCCTCAATCTCAACACGTCAAGCCCTGCCCCCGTGCGGCGCAAGAAACGCGGCGGTGCGCTGGGGCTCTGGATTGTCGTGGTACTCGGACTGGTCGTGGTTGGTGGCGCTGTGTGGTACACGTTGCCGAAAGACGCTGGTGATTCCGTGACGACGCAAGATGTGCCTGAACAACACGCCGTCGAAGGAAAACTGCTGAAGGTCAACATCCCCATTTCTGCTGCGGGCGGAGCCGACATCAAACTGGTGGAGTCGCCGGCGGGGTCAACGTTCGACAAGGAGTTGCAGCAGTTCCAATGGACACCCGGTGAAGAAGATGGACCCGGCACGCAAAAGGTTGTCCTGCGTGTCACACAGGGAACAAGCACTATTGAAGTCCGGTTCAGCATTAGCGTTGAAGAGGCTGATGCACCACCTGTCTTCTCATCCGTCGAAGAATTCTTGGCCAGTCCGGAAACAGAAACCAAGCTGACCGTTCAGGCGAAAGACCCTGACACGCCTGCTGTGGAGGTGACATTTCATCTGGTGAATCCCGGCGTTGATTTGACTGACGCGAAACTCGACAGCAAGACCGGCGTGCTGACCTGGACGCCGCCCGAGGTCACCGCCGGTGAGACCGTCCAAATTGTTATCGCGGCGAAGGAATCCTCTGAGGCGGGACTCGAAACCCAGCAGACCCTGCGGGTACGTGTTGCTCCCTACGATGATCCCGTCCGACAACTCCTGGCCGACTTTCGCAAACGGAGCCTGGACATCACAACGGTTGAATCATCCACCCTGAAACTGCCATTCACTGGGAAACAAACTTCGCTGAAGGTTGGTGATGATCCTCTGGAAGTGTTTGCCTACGAGTCTGACGACGCATTGCAGAAAGACGTTTCGCAGATCGACGAGTCAGGACAATTGGTCTTCGGCAAGGCCTGGACGGAAAAGAATCCCCTCCGTGTATTGCGGCGCGGGACGTTGCTGGTGGCATTTACAGGCGACCGCGAGACCGACGTCGACATACTGAAACGGGTACTCGATGAGTCAGTCGCTGTCGTGCGTCCTGTCGAAACTCCGATGCCAGAGGTGAAAGAAACGCCCGCGCTCGTGCAGGCCCTCAAGCCGTTTTACGAGGAGCGAGCCACGCAGCCTGGAAAACCTCGCAAGCTGTTTACGACGGACAGCTATGCCGCCGTGCGCAAAGCGTTTGCGGACGAATTTGAGAAGAAAAACGAAATCGAAATCAAGGCAGCATTCGGGACTGACTACGACGAAGTTCAGGAATGGTTCTCAACACGGACCGACATGAAAGAGGAGCTCTACACGGCCATCATCCCCGGGCAAGATGATGTTGTGGGAGCGCTCAAACTGTTCAATGAAATCCGTAAAGCGTATCCCAAGGCGATGGATAAGTATGGCCAACTGGCCATTGCGGTGTCGGTGGTGTGGGACAATGGTCGCGGAGTGTACGGATACACTCATCATGCCGACCGCACACACTCGACGGTTCCGAAGGACAAACTCCTTCACGGCATGGACAATTTCGCCTTCTTCGTTGAAGCCGAAAGTGCCATGCAGGGACGGGCTCAGTTTCTGCCGTGGGAGTTCATGGTTCACATGGTCGACCATAAAACACCGCTGCAGGAGCGGCTGTGGGCCGTGCAGAACTACAGCAACGCCCGCACAATGTATGGCAAGTGCTACTCCGACGTGCCCTATGACACCGTCATGCTGCAAACGAGTTCCAAGGTCTGCAAGCTGGGCGGCATGGAATACAATCTGCCGAACATTCTGCAGTTTGGCGGCGTGTGTGCCATGCAGGCTGACTACGCGGCACGGGTCGGGAAGAGCGTGGGCATTCCCGCGGCGTACGTCGGCGGTGAGGCCCGGTCGGGCGATTTGCATGCCTGGGTGATGTGGGTGGAACTGCAGTCGGTCACGCAGCGCGGGATTGTTTTCTCACTGCAGTCGCACGGACGCTATCAGGACGACCACTATTACGTTGGGACTTTGGAAGATCCTCAAACCGGCCGCGGCACTACCGACCGCAGACTCGAACTGAAACTGCATCAAGTCGGGACCGATGCCATGGCCGCACGTCACAGCCGTCGTGTCATGGAACTTTATCCCGCCTTGGCTGAAGAACTGAATTTAGATTTCGAACAGCGACTGGAATTCCTGTCTGGAGTCGTAGGAATGAATCCCTGGAGCGAACCCGCCTGGAAGGCCGTCTCACAAATCCCGGTAGGCCGCACGTTCGACAAGGCGCAATACAAACTGATGAACGGATTGCTGAACCAGTTGTTCGTCAACTTCGCGCGCTTCCCCGACTTTACGATTACCGTCTTTGATGACTTGATTTCGTTTGAACCAGAAGCAGCCAAGCGGATTGGATTCTACTACCAACTGCTCGACGTCTATGCCACCGCCGGACGTCCGGACCTGTCGTTCAAAGCCCTGTTGCGGCTCAGTGAACTACTTGAAGAAGAGAACCGCAGCCCGGAAGCCATCCAGGTGTTAGCCGCCGCCATTCAGAAGTATGCAACGGAAGGTCAGCACATTCCGAACATGCTCGACCGTCTCGAAGCTCTCGCCAGCAGCAGCGGTGCCTCTGCCCAAACCCTCGCCGACTTCTATCAGGGCTTCCTGCCCAACATCCCGAAGACACGGGCTGGCGCGCCCAGCGCCTACTGCATCAAAATGTACGAACGAGCCATCCCCATTTTTCAACAAGCGGGGTACACCCAGCTTGCCCAAAACTATCAGGCGGCGGCATTGCAGTTAAAAGCGAGTGGACCGCAGTAGGGATGGCAACCTTCACACCAAGTCCGCAATGTGTGTCGGGACGAATTGGAAGTTCACTTCAACCTGTGGGCAATCTGTCGGCCAATTCGAACTCAAAGCTAACGCACATCGCGACAGATTGACCACAGCCACCAGCCGCTGCTACGCGACGTGGGCATGGCACACAAAATCGGGTATCCTCAGCCATGCCACCCGCCCTCGTTCTCAGCCTCCGGCTGCCGTTGTTTCTCGGCCTGTTCCTGCCTCATCCGTTCAGAAAGTTCCTTGTACATGAGGGTTGATTTGTATTGGCTTGTGGGATGTTTCTTCATGTCTCCCATCCATCTTTCATGATCGCTTGCAACAGCACTCATCGAATAACCATGCTCTTCCAGGTACACCCAAATGGCATGAAATGATCTCTGGTTCTCCTGGGTCCAATTTCCTCTTCTCTTTTCGGCATCAGCCCAAAGGAATTCAGGAAGGTTTCGTAGGTCGCTCCTTCTGCGCGTTGATGGGTCGGCGCCCTTCTTCAAGAGAAACAATGCCAATTCATATTGGCCGCCCTGCGAGATGGCTTCCATCGCTGGTGTCACGTCGCTTCCACTCAAGCTATCTATGTCAGCTCCTGAATCCAACAGGGCTTGAACCCGTACTTGCTTATTCTTTCCATTGCAAACCACTGAATGCAATGGCGAATTCTTCCACGAATCTTGGATGTTTGCGTTGCCGCCATGCTTTAATACAGCTTTCAGGTACCCGGGAAAAACGGTCTTTGCGCACATTGACATCACCGAGTCGCCGGGCCGCATGTTGACCTTTTTTCCCATGTGCCCAGTCAGTATGACGTTCGGATCTGCACCGCGTTCCAGAACATACTCAAACAACTCCAGATCATTGCCGGGATACGCCCACAGCAGCGGCGTCATTCCATTCTTGCCGACAGTATTCACTTCGACACCATCCGCAACAAGCCGATCAATTTCATCAAATTCACGGTCCTCGATCGCGTGGCAGAGTGCAATTACTTGCGGATCCTCGAAATACTCTTCCGCCTTCCAGCCGAATTTTCGTTGCCAAGAGTCTCCACTGCAACTGGAGCAAGTGACCATCACCAACACGGCCAACACGGGAAAATTCAAGGGAGTCCTAATCATACTGTCCTCCTAAAACGCTGTCAGGTGTCGCGGTGAGATGCTGGGCAATTGGACCTTGCGGGCAACTTTGTTCATCCACTTGAGTGCGTAGCAGACGAGTCCGTATTCGGTCGTGACCTTGCCGTTCTTGCGGTAGTGGGACTTGGCATGTTGCTTGTAGAGAATCGACAATTGCCCAAAGGTCACTTCGGCAGGCTGTTCGACCGTTGCCTGCTGCCAGTCTGAGACCGCCTTCGCATAGCGTTCCATCGACTCAGGGGTGCCGTATTTCCCCAGCCAGATGTCCTTGCCCTCGATGCGGACTCTTGCCTGCCCCGTTCCCTTGTGAAGAGCGTATTTCGGTACTCTGCGCTGTGCCATTTCGTGCGACTCCAAACCCCAAAGTGGTAGTGGTGGGGTAGTAGGCTGTCGCACTACGCTTGGCGTAGGTAGTCGCAACTGGCGACTCAACAAGGACTTAAGGAGTGGTCGCGCACAGACTCGAACTGTGGACCTCCTGTTTGTAAGACAGGCGTTCTAACCAACTGAACTACGCGACCGAGAGACGGAGTTTATGCGAGTTTGTCACGCAGTACAACTAATTGGCGTGACGAATCTAAGGGGAGTCGTTACCTGGCCTGTTCGTGTCGATTCGGGGTCTTGGGTGGATGTGGGTTGTTGAAAAGGGGATTGCCCAGTTGGCTTTGCACTCGCCAGCTTCCAGAGCCTCATGCGAAACGGCGAAGAACCCGAAGTCGCGACCGATTTGGGTGAGTTCAATATGCTGTAACTGCGGTTTGTGTTTTCGTGATGTGGTGCCATGCCCACGTCGCGCAGCAGCGTGGGCATGCTCAGTGGAACCGGACGAAAAGCAAAGGGGCTGATCCAAGCCGTGCGCAATTGTCTCGCCGAACAACGTTCGCATGCTTGCCCTGCTCCGCGATGCAAGCAGGGCACACAAAAACGGACAACCAACAGCCATGCCACCCGCCCGCATATTGGGTTACACTTCACTACACCCAACCTCCAAGTGATTAACTGGCGAGCATTGATGGCGAGTACACTCGAAGAACTACAACGCGTTTCGCCACCTCCAGAACGACCTCTTGCTGTGGATGGAGACTGGTCGCGTGTTGAAAGTGACTTGGGGCTCTGTCTGCCGCCCGACTTCAAAGAATTCGCTTCGACATACGGCAAAGGGAGGTTCGGTCGGGACGAAATCCTAGTTTTCCATCCACTCGAGTGGTCGAATGTTCGCAATTCATGGAGTCAACGCGCCTCGCACTTTAGGGCTTGGCTGGATGCCGGGTTCAACGTGCCCTATCCAATCTTCCCTGAATTCGAAGGTCTGCTGCCGTGTGCGATTGTAAGCGACGTTAATCGCATCAATTGGTTGACACGAGGGTCGTCTGAGAATTGGCCGTTGGTCTACTTCGATCGGGATCATGGCTACTTCGAAGTCGAACTAAAGGGGCTAACATTTGTCGAGTTTTTGGTAGACATTGTGACCGGCCGATCAGAACTGATGAAACGCGTGAATTGCGAGTTCACGTCTCCGCCAGAATTCGAACCGTGTTCAGAGTAACCGTAGGGTGCGTCGGCGGGCGGGTGGCATGATCAACGGGAAATGGATTTGTGTGCCATCCTTGCATCGCGGAGCAGGGCAAGCATGCGAACGCTCTTCGGTCATCCTATCCAAATTGACGTCGATCACTAACCGCAGGGCACGTCGGCACTGTCAACAAGAAACGCGTGGCTCGGCGGGACACCTGTCTCACGCATGTGGCACGTGACAGGAGTGAACAGTCCACCTTTCTGGAATCGAAGATTCCGTCCCCCTGTTCATCTGAGCGTCACCCTGCGCTCACGGTTCCGTGCGTCTCGACGCACGCTACGGCTTCTCTCCGCGCCTCCGCGTGAGACTTGTCGGGTATCATCGTACGGATCGAGTTGTAGCTCAGGGTCATCGCACGCGGAGGCGCGGGGATCGCGGAGAACATGGGAGAACCTCCCGAATCCTCTGCGCTCTCGGCGTTTCAAACTAATCAAAGGATAAGAGCAACCGACGACGACTCTTGTCAGCCTGCCCCTGCTCATCAACTTGCTTTTTGTGACTTTTTGTGTTTTTTGTGGCTATTCTCACCTCAAGAAAAAAGCGAGTCCGGACTCTGGGTGAGCATGCCCTGTTGCCACGGCTTCAAGGATTTGGAATTACGTTCCGTCGCTGGCCAGCTCATAGAACAGACAAACCTTGGATCACCCATTCAGTTGAGAACACATTTCCCACCCGACTTTCATCAGGTCACCGTGAGCAGACATGCTCAATCCCACGAACCCGTGTTGCGCGAAGCGCGGCTGCGGACGTGGTGACCGGTTCTCGTATTGTAATTCACAGAAGTTGAAAATCCGCAGAGCACGCCGAGGTTCGCAGAGAAAAGATGCGAATTCACCCGATTCCTCTGCGCCCTCGGCGTTTCAATTCCTTCTTTAACCGTCAGTCGTTGTAGACGAATTCGTTGCTGTTGAAGAAGGCGTGGCAGAGGTCGGGCCAGGCGTGGTTGGGGTCTTCGCTGCTTTCGAGGAACTCCATGCTCTGAGCCATTTCCCGCTCTGTGGGTGGACGACCGAGTGTGAGATGGCTGAGCAGTTGGATGCGCGCTGTTTGGGTCGACTCAGCCTTCAGTACGCGTTCGGCGCACTTGTTGGCCGATTTCATAACGAACTCGGAATTGAGTAGATGCAGTGCCTGCGGCGCAATGGTGGTTTGTACGCGGCGTGGGCAACTTAAGTTGGAGTCGGGTTTGTCGAAAGCCTCGAACAGGGGGAACCGCAAATTGCGGCGGGCGAATAAATAAATACTGCGGCGGGTGTGTTCTGTTGTATCTTTCGTCACCGGCCACTGATCTTTCAAGAGTGTGCCCACGACTTCTTGTGGGAGTGGGGGACGAACACCTGGGCCGCCTTGTTTTCGATTCAGTTGTCCTGACACGGAGAGAAGTGCATCACGAATGGCTTCGCCGTTCAGTCGGCGACGGCGTGCTCGTCCGAGGAGCTGGTTGTCGGGATCATGTTCCAGCAAGTTATCCCAGACGTCGCTGGACGATTCTGCAGTGCGGCGACTGGCGAGTCGGTAGGTTGCCGAATTCAGAATGAGTCGGTGAATGTGCTTCAAATCCCAGCCTGATTCAATGAGTTCCACCGCCAGCCAGTCCAGCAACTCGGGGTGCGTGGGCCCGTTTCCCATCCAGCCCCAGTCACTCGAAGTCGACACGAGGCCCACACCAAAATGGTGTTGCCACAGCCGGTTCACCATGACGCGGGCGGGCAATGGATTCTGAGGATGCATGGCCCACCGAGCTAAATCGGTGCGTGGTGTTTCACGAGTAACTGAAACTGCATCGGCCTTGAGGAAGCATTCCATCGCACCATCGATAACCCGCGGTGCCGCTGGCTGCAGTTCCGGACCGGGGCGGCGGAAATCACCTCGAATCCACAGATGACTTGGTGAGACATTCTCGGCATTCTGCACTACCCGCAGTTTCTTCTCTTCCTCTTCACCAGCGACTTTCAGTGCCGGCTCTTTGAACAAGTCGATGGTTTCGAAGCAGGCGCGGAGTCGGTAGAAGTCGGCCTGGGAAATGGGATCGGCCTTGTGGTCGTGGCATTGTGCACAGCCAAACTGCAGGCCGAAAACGACTTCCCCAAAATTTGAGGTCATACCATTCAGAAAACTGTGTCGCCGTTCTTCCTGCAGATTAATGTCCGGCATATCCGGCCCAGCCATGAGGTAGCCGGTGGCAATGCGTGCGGAGAGGTCGTCGGGGGCAAGTTCATCACCCGCGAGCTGCAGGGAGATGAACTGGTCGTATGGCAGATTGTCATTGAAGGCGTTAATCACCCAGTCGCGGTAGCGCCACGCTTCCGGGCGAACTTTGTCGTGCTCGAACCCATCGGTCTCGGCAAAACGGACGAGATCGAGCCAGTGCTGTGCCCAGCGTTCGCCGTAGGCCGAGTCAGCCAACATGTCGTCAACAACGACCGACCAGTCAGGAGCATTCTCAGCCGTCACATATCGTTCGATTTCTTCAATTGAAGGAGGCAGGCCGCGTACATCGAAACTGATGCGTCGCAGCAGCGTGAGGCGACTGGCCTGTTCGACGGGAGCAAGATCTGAATTTTCCAACTGCGACAGCACGAACTGGTCGATGGCGTTCGCTGACCATTCCGTATCCTGAGTGTCCGGAATCATCGGACGCTCAAGCGGCTGCAGGCCGGGTAATTCAAAGTCAACGTCAGTAATTGGAGGTTCCGCGACGGGCGCGCCCTCCGGTTCTTCAGCCAGTGTCGTCACCGCTGAGGTGACGAGTAACAGAGAACAAATGGAGAAGACCGTTTTCATCAGGCGAGTATTTGTGTCACCACGTTGCCCTCCACGTCGGTGAGACGTTGATCGCGGCCGTTGTGGAAGTAGGTCAAAGCGGTGTGATCGAACCCGAGGAGATGCAGAATCGTAGCATGCAGGTCGTGGACATGAACGGGATTCTCGGCGGCACGTAATCCGAATTCGTCTGTTGATCCGAAGGCCATGCCACCTTTCACGCCGCCACCAGCCAGCCAGACGGTGTATCCCCAAGGGTTGTGGTCGCGTCCGGTTCCCTGTTCACTCATCGGCATCCTACCGAACTCGCCACCCCAGATAACGAGCGTGTCGTCGAGCAGCCCGCGCTGCCTGAGGTCTTTAAGGAGGCCGGCGACGGGCCGGTCCGTGGCGCGGCAATAGTGGCCGTGGTTTTCGGCGACGTCTTTGTGAGCATCCCAGCCGTTGGTATCGCCGGAGTAAAGTTGAATGAATCGTACGCCCCGTTCCGCCATGCGTCGCGCCAGCAGACATCGGATGCCGAACTCGCGCGTTTCCTTCTGATCAATACCGTACAGCCGTTGTGTGGACTCGGACTCCTCCGAAATGTCCGTGACTTCAGGAGCGGTGCTCTGCATACGGAAAGCGAGTTCGTATGACTCAATCCGGGCTTCGAGTTCGGAGTCGCGTTCGCGCTGCAGCAAATGTTCTCTGTTTTGTTGCTGAGCGAAATCAAGGATGTGCCGCTGCCTGGCAGACGTCATTCCAGTCGGCGGTGTGAGATGCAGAATGGGATTTGCACCGGGCCGGACCACAGTGCCCTGATAAGTCGCGGGCAGGAATCCGCTGCCCCAGGCGGGCGGGCCGCCTTTGATGCCGGAACCCTGATCGGGCATGACGACAAACGCGGGGAGGTCGCGGTTTTCTGTTCCGAGTCCATAGCTCACCCAACTGCCGAGGCTGGGTTTTCCCATCAGAATGCTGCCCGTGTTCATTTGATAAACGGACTGCGGATGGTTCACGCTGTCCCCATGGCACGATCGCAGAACACAGAGTTCGTCAGCACACTGAGCAATTTCCGGCAGGAAGTCGCTGACTTCGAGTCCCGACTCCCCATATTTCCGAAACGGCTTGATGGCGGGCAGCAACGGATTCGTCGCCACCTTGCGACGCGTCATGACCTCGCCGACACTGTCCGGCAGAGGTTCGCCCGCATGCTTTTGCAGGGCGGGTTTGGGGTCAAACAAATCGACCTGGCTGGGGCCACCATGCATGAACAAATAAATGACGCGCCGAGCCCGTGGTGCAAAGTGCGGCTGCGAAACCGATTCTCCAGCCACTCCAGTTGAGTTGAGCAGCCCCCGGCAGGCAATCGCACCGAATCCGCCGCCTGCCTGCAGCAGGAAATCGCGTCGGGAATGATTCGGTGGGACAATCATCAGCGAAAAACAAGTCAACCCGTTGGGACTCGAAAACCAATCAACGCACGATTATCCATAGTCATCCGAGTCTTGTCGATGGCAACGACGCTCGTTAGTCTCGACAGAACCGTCCTGCAACCTCGCCGATGTGCTACTAATGGCCGCTGAAATCACACGTAATGTCGCCCGCTGTGCGCAAGTTTTGCGTACTGGTGGGCTCGTGGCTTTTGCGACGGAAACGGTGTATGGACTCGGCGCAAACGCGTTGAATCCCACTGCCGTGGCGAAAATCTTCGCCGCGAAACGGCGACCGGAGTTTGATCCTCTCATTGTGCACGTGGCTGAAATTGGGGACATCGAACCACTCGCCAAGACGAGTCATCCCCTGTTTGAAACGTTGAGTCAACAGTTCTGGCCGGGTCCGTTGACCTTGCTGTTGCCGAAGCTAGACATCATTCCCGACCTGGTAACTTCCGGTTTGCCTGACGTTGGAATTCGCATCCCAGCGAATGACGTGGCGCGGCAACTTATCAAGGTAGCCGGTGTTCCCGTTGCGGCACCGAGTGCCAATTTGTTCGGACGCACGAGCCCGACCACCGCTGCTCATGTCGTAGAGCAACTCGGCGAGAGCGTCGACCTCGTGTTGGATGATGGCCCCTGTAGCGTGGGCGTGGAATCAACCATCGTCCGCATGACCGGGCCAAGTTCCCTGGAAGTTCTGAGGGTGGGCGGAACAACACTCGAAATGCTGCAGACCGTCTGCAGTGAGGTGACGGTCGTCTCAAATCTGCTCGATGAAACAGCACCGGCGGCGCCGGGGCAGCTCGCCAGCCATTATGCACCGCTGACTCCCATTCAGATTGTGAATGACTGGAGCACCACCGATCTTCCACCATGCGCGGCGGCCCTGTGTTTTCAGCAGGCACCGCCCGACCACGAAAACCTGTCCATCGTAGAGATTCTCTCGCCCGATGGCTCACTCGTGGAAGCCACTGCGAACTTCTTCGCCGCACTGCGGCGACTGGATTGCCCCGACATCGATGTCATCCTCGCCGAACGATTCCCCGACCGGGAGCTCGGCGTGGCATTGAATGATCGGTTACGACGGGCGGCGACGCGCTGAAACACAGACAGGAATGTCTGTACCACCGGATGGTTGTCAGTAGCACAGTTAATTAGGGCACCAATCTGCGGTTCAGTCATTGAGTCTGCCTTTCATCGGGATGAATGCTATCCTTGTCTGTCCGACTAACGAAGAATCCACTCAAACTCTGGAAGTCCCTGACTGCATGAACGACACCCAACACGCCGGGACCGACCGTCCGCTGCTCCTGTTCGATGGGGTTTGCGGGCTGTGTAACTGGTATGTCGATTTCGTCATGAAGCGGGATCTCAAGAAATCGTTCCAGTTCGCTCCGCTGCAGGGAGAGACCGCTCGCAAGTTGCTGGGTGAGGAAGAAACAACGAATCTGAAAACGGTCGTGCTCGTTACCGGTGGTGAGAGTTTTCGGTACTCCTCGGCGATTGTCAGAATCTTCTGGCTGCTGGGTGGGATATGGGGAATAGCCGGCTGGCTGATTTGGCTCATTCCCAAGCCGCTACGAGATTTGGGTTATCGGATTGTGGCAACGAACCGGTACCGCTGGTTTGGTCACCGGGAGCAGTGCCGCATGCCGACCGCCGAAGACCGCGAACGAATCCTTCCCTGAGTCACCCCCGGTCCGTTACTCTTTCCGCTGGAAGCCCCAATTTCTCGTAGGGTGGGTGAAGTCCGCATTCATTTCGATGGTGCGTTCCGCAAGTCGTTCAGCGTGGATAGCAGACAATACTGCATCGCTGATTTCTGGCCCGCGGACGTAACCCACCATGTCTGTCGACGTGCTCCACGCACCCTACGGAGGTGATGAAGAATTCGAGTTGGACGTGACGAATAAAGTGCTTGAGGTGATTTGCGAAGATGGTCCGGTCATTGCCGTGAACAAACCTTCGGGCATTATCTCTCAGGGCGCGCCACAGGGAGTCGACAGCCTTGTTTCTCTGGTGAAGGATTACCTCAAGGAGAAGTACAACAAGCCCGGGGCTGTATACCTCGGTGTGCCGCACCGCCTGGATCGGCCGGTCTCTGGGGTGGTGGTCTTCTCGCGAAATTCCAAATGTGCCGCGCGACTGTCGGAGCAATTCGCCAAACGGCAGGTCGAAAAGACGTATCTCGCTGTATTGGAACATCTCCCCGAAGAACCGGAAGGTCGACTCGTCGACTGGCTGTACCGCATTCCCGACGAGCCAAAGGTCATTGTGACGCGGCCCGACCGGGAAGGAGCCAAAGAAGCCACTTTGCGTTACCGGGTCGTCGACCACGTGCGAGGCCGGGCGGTAGTCGCTGTGCGGCTGGAGACGGGCCGCATGCATCAAATACGTGTGCAGTTCGCCAGCCGGAACTGTCCCATCGTGGGAGACACCCAATACGGAGCGAAGGGGGCGTTTCCGGGATTCCCCGACTCACCCAGGACGTCGCCAATCGCACTTCATGGCGTGCAGCTCACCATTCTGCATCCCGTCCGTTATGACCGCCTGCCAATTCGGGCGCCCATCCCCAAATCCTGGTCAGCTTTGGGAGTGAATCCTGAGGTCCTGAACAAAATCGATTTCTCCGATCTTTAACCCTCTCGCCCCGCACACTGTGCGATGCGGGCAAGTCAGATCGGAGCGGCCGCCGAATCGGCTCGGGGCCTTTTCTTGAAACACCCGTTCCTGAATAGGTTTATGGTGACCACTGGCACACAGAGATTCGATCGACACCGGCGGAATTCTGGCTCCCAGCAGCGGGAAAAGTGTCTCATCTGGGGTGAACTGACTGGTCGATGAACGCAAGGAGCGTTATTTTTCCTCAATCATCATCGGGATTATTGTGCGTCTGCCGAGCGAAGCCTATTCCCGCAAACGGCTGCACGATTCGTAAGTTGCATCACCATGACCATTTCCGTCGACGAATACTTTGCAACACGTAAGGATGACCGCAAGAAAGAAACGCGGTATCTGAACGTCATTAACAAGGACAACTGCACCAGCTGCCAGTCCTGTGCAACGGTATGCCCAGTGGACTGCATTTACGAAGTCCCGAGCAGTATTCCTGGGCAGAGCTACCACCAGGTCGACACATCGCGCTGCATTGGTTGCCAGATGTGCTACCGCTCCCCCAACGACAGCACCGAGCATTACCAGATGACAATTTGTCCCTGGAATGCCATCGATATTTTACACAATCCGAATGTGAAGCCGGATGACGATTCGATTCTTCTGCCGTACTGGAAAGGCGAAGGAGCCGAGCTGCCGTGGGCGAAACTCGAAGAGTACGGCTACCAGTTGTTCCTGGACGGGCAGGTGTTCGTACCAACCTCACGCCAGGACATGATCGACATCTTCAACTGGCTCGGTAAGTCGGACTGGCTCTACTCCGAAGATGGCGACACCGTTGCCATCGTCGAAGAAGCCTCACGCGACGAACACAAGATTTGCTTCGAAGCCACCGCCGAAGGTCGCGAACTCCTCGACTGCATCTACCCCGGCTGGCACCGCATTTTCATGGACTAAGTGTGGCAGGGTCGAAGGTCTAAGGTTGATGGTCGAAGGCTAGGCCTTCGGTCGTCCCCTCGTAACCTATCCACTATCTGCTACCCACTACCCACTCTCCTACAACGCCCCGCTTCCCGTCGCGACCACGGCAATCGTGCGAACGAGAATCTTGAAGTCGTTATAGACCGTGCAGTTCTGCAGGTAGTGCAAATCGTAGGAGACTTTGCGTTTGAAGCTTTCGATTTCGTTGTCGTAGCCATTGAGAATTTGCGCGACGCCAGTGAGTCCGGGCTTCAGGCCGAGTCGGTCGAGATAGTTTGGGATTTTGGATGACAGCTCTTCCATGAATTCGGGACGCTCGGGGCGAGGTCCCACGAGCGACATTTCCCCTTTGAGCACGTTCCACAACTGGGGCAATTCATCCAGTCGTGTCTTGCGAAGGAAGCGACCAATGGAAGTCACCCGGTTGTCACCCGCGACAGCAAACTGGGCACCATCTTTTTCGGCGTCGGTCCGCATGGTGCGGAACTTGTAGAGTGTGAAGTGTCGGCCGTAAGTGAATGCACGACGACGGTCCGCTTCAGGATCGCGTCGATCTTCTTCCCCTTCGGGCGGTCCCACGTTTTCGAGACGTCGGTCTTTACCCGGCTGTCTCAAGTTCAGGCCGACTCGCGTCTGGCTGAAAATGATTGGTCCCTTTGAGGTGAGCTTCACGGCAATCGCGACGCACACCATGACGGGCAGCAACAGTACAATCGCGACGGCTGAAATAACAATGTCCATCAGCCGCTTGCCGAACGCTGTCCAATACCCCAGGCAATGGAGCGTACGACGTTTCATCCCCACATCGATTCGATGAAACCACCACAGGTCCGGAATGCTCAGTTTCTCTGAGGAAACGAAGTCCAATACGTCTGAGTAGTCCTTGGATGACTCGGGAGCCTCTTTCCGAGTGAGCGTAGGCATGATGAAACTTCTTAATGATGGGGGCTGCTGAAACTTGAGTATGAAGCGCCGAACGCCTCATACACAGCATGCATCCCACCCTGGAAGTTTGTGTGATGTTTTCGCGAAACATCTGCAAAAAGCCACTGGCTGCCCGTACGCGTACGCCTGAAACCGGTTTGTTGCCAAATGGCAACACATCACAAATCGAACTCATGCATGATGATGGATGGCTTCGGGGTCTCCGGCGGCCTGAGTCAACTCGCTGGCAGCGGAGAAGTGCTGAATAATTTGCTGCATCCGGAATTCGAAAATCTTTCGGACATCCCGCTCAACCATGAGCCAGTGAATAATCGCACCACCGGGCACGGAATAATCGACAATATCGCGGACCAGTGTTCCGCCATCGACCTCCAGGAACTGATGTTCGTGATGCCACAATCGATACGGCCCGCGTAACTGTTGGTCAACGAACATGAACGGTGGTTCCCAGCGTGAAATCATAGTACGCCAAGAGAATGGAATACCGTGGAGTCGCAGCCGATAGTCGATCAGAGTTCCTTCTGACATTTCAATGGGGGCGGGCGACACAACATGAAAGTTGAGCCACGGTGGCGTGATGCGTTCGAGATTGAATGCATCTGCAAAAAATGGAAACACCTCCTCGCGCGGACAATCCAGCCACGATTCAGCTTCAAGCCGATACTGAGCGTCACTGCGAGGGCTCGGGCCAATTTGCAACTTCGGCGGCGTCATAACATCCTCAAGGGTAAGCGGTTGCCAATCGCTCTAGTATAGACGCCGCCACGGGAAGCCCAGCCCCCTCGCAACCTGCGCAGCCTGCACAATCGCTACAATTGACACAACCCTCCCCTTGCGGTACAAAACGTTTGTCTCAGGTTTACCCAAATTCGCTCCACTCGATCTGGCTCCTTGCAGGAGAACTGATTGTGGAGATGCGAATATCTACCCCTCGCCCGGTGGTCGATTCCTTGTTGGCACGTGCCACGGAATACGCTGCCGAGGGCGCGTTGCATCATGCGGAGTCGTTCTTCGCGGCGGCCATTGCAGCAGATGAAGGTGCCACAGCCCGCATTGCCTACGGAACTCATTTGGCCGAGCTCGGTGAATTCGACGAAGCCATACGCCTGTTGCTGCAGGCGTGGGAACAGGCCAAACGTGACGGTTCTCCACAACTGAGAGCATGGGCCTGTCAATCACTCGCGTCGAGCTATCGAGAAACGGGTGACTACATTGCCGCCTCACAATTTCAGCAGCTCGCGATTGCTGCGGAACTGGATTCTTGTTCCGGGGGTGAGGGATCGGCACTCTCGACAGAATCCCGCCTTGGCAGAGCAGCAGATTTGTTGCAGTCCAGTGAGTTTGCTGATGCCGAAAGCCTGTTGCAGACATGTCGCGCAACCAACGGTGACGAAGGCATGTCGGCGACTGCCGAACTGAATTTGGGGGTGGCCGCGCTAAGAACAGGCGACGTCGAGGCTGCTCTGCAGAAATTCTATTCCGCGTTCCAGCAGTTCCAGGACATGCAGGACGCCGCTGGTACAAGTCGCGCTTTGGAAGCCATCGCGAAGGTACAACTGTCGCTCGGCAACTGGACCGTTGCCCGCAATCTGCTCGATAAAGCCAACCGGCTAGCACGCCACATCGGCCAGCGACATCGGGTCCGGCAGTTGGCCGACGCCATTATGCGGCTCGACCGCGCGTTGAAACTACTGGAAGCCGACCCACTGCTCAACTGATCCTGTCTGGACATGCCAACACAGAACACGGTGGCACAGACATTCCTGTCTGTGTTTCCCTGAACATGAATCATCGTCTATCTGGTTCGGAAACTGCCTCTACGCTTTCCGATTCGGGGCGAACTCTCGACAATGTCTGCTTCAGTTTGAGGATGCTGACTCGAGGAAAGCCCACATGTCACGATTGATTGTTCCGCTGGGACTGTTGAGTGTACTGCTGACGTCAACCGCGATTCTCGGCGAAGAAATCTCAACAGACCTGCTCATCGTCGGGGGCACCGAATCTGGCTGTGCTGCGGCAGCTTCGGCGGCCCGTGCCGGCGTGAAGTCGATCGTCCTCGTCAACGACATCGACTGGCTCGGCGGGCAGTTCAGTGCCGAAGGGCTGGTCGCCATCGACGAAAACCGGGGGCCTGATGGTTACGGCCACGGCGTTCCTTTTCCTCGCTCGGGTTTGTTTCGCGAAGTCATTGACCGCATCGAGGCACTCAACCTGGAAAAGTATGGCAAGGCCCGCCCCGGGAACACGCGCGTCATCACAACCTGTCGCCCGTCCGATGCCGAACAGGTCTTCCGCGAGTTGCTGCAGTCGTATGTGAAATCTGGCCAACTGAAAATCATCTCGGGTATGCAGCCTGCCGTGGCGATTGTCGAAGACGAGCGACTTCGCGGCATGACATTTCAATCAACGGGCGACACCAAACTCGCTCCGCTGACGGTCAAAGCGAAACTCACCATCGACGCGACCGACTGGGGTGATGTCATCAAACTCAGTGGCGCGGCCTATGAATTCGGCCCCGACTTGAAGTCGAAGTACGGCGAGCCGCTGGCACCGGAATCGCGCGAGGAATATCCGGTCACAGATATGAATCCCATTACGTACTGCATGGTCATCAACGAGACCGACACGTACGAACCAATTCCCGCACCGCCCGGTTACGATGCGAGGGATTACCGGAGCCACAGTTATCCGAAGGATCCCTTGTGGCTGTATGAAAGTCGTCGCGTCATCGACCATTACAACTTCAAGGAAGTCACGCATCCCGACGTGTTGCTGCTCTGCTTCCCCGCCTTCGACTTCCCGCTCGACACCTGGCCACAACACATCAACGCAGCTCTCGAAGCAACAGAGCAGGGGGCCTCGACAAGGAACATTGCCGAACTGACCCCCACGCAGCGGCAAATTGTGTTCGATGAATCGAAACGCTACTCGCTTGGTTTTCTGCACTACCTGCAAACGGAAGTGCACGACGCCATGCCAGACAAGACGCACAGCTTTCGCAGATTTAGATTGTCCGACGAATTTGGAACACCTGACCAGTTGCCGCCGAAGCCGTATGTGCGGGAGTCGTTACGACTCAAGTCGATGTACATGTACAAACAACAGGACACCATGGGAGCAGGGGGGCGATCAACAAACTTCGCGAACGTTATGCCGCATGATGGACTCTTTGCCTGGCAGTTCGAGTTTGATTTTCATCCCACCCGTCGCGACTTCTTCACCGATGAAGGCAATAAAGGCCCCTGGATGGCGAGCTTTCGTTCGCTCCGCACCTGGGGACCACCATACAGCGGACGGGCATTGTTCCCCATTCGCAGTCTGGTCCCGGAATCGCTCGATGGTTTGCTTGGGGCACAAAAGAACCTCGGTTACACCAGCATTGTCAGCAGCGCGGTCCGGCTGCATGATCAAAGCATGGCGGTGGGACAAGGAGCCGGAGCAGTCGCCGCGGTGTCCATTCTGAATGACTGCAATCCCCGCGACATTCCCTGGTCTCGCTCACACCTTGCTCAGGTTTGGAATGCGCTGGCCACTACAGAAAACGGCCAGATGCCACAAACTCTCTGGCCGTTCGGCGACCTCGATCCCACGCATCCGGCATTCGTCGCCGTACAGCAATTGGCCGTTCGTCAAATCCTGCCCATGCAGCCGTACGAAGTCGATTTCCGCCCCAATGATCCAGCCACTTTCGAATGGCAGGCCGAGATTCTACGACGTTCATTTCTTTGCAAGGATGTTGCCCCAGGAATTACCGATCCTCAAAACGATGTTACCCGGGCCGAATTCGCCATGTACTGGTGGAAACGCATTGCCCGGCAACCGGAGTTGGAATTCGACAACAGCCACCCCGGCGACCGTGACGCGGACGGCATCCCGGACATCGAAGATCCGCTTCCTTACTCCGCTGCTTCCAGCACCTGGCCGGAATTCAAACTGCCCGAGGATCAGGATGGGATTCCTGAGGACGTCGAAGGCAAGGTGCAACACATCAACTTCGCCGGCGCCAACGTGCGCAAGGTCGACGGCTTCCTGCATGACGCCGGGCAACCGTTCGATGCCCAGCGAGGATTCGGCTGGAGCCGGGACATCTCCGCCAACAGTCGCAAACGCGACCGGCTCGATGAAATCCCGCGGGACACATTCCTCTTCACCCGGTCCGATGACATTTGGACCATGAACCTGCCGAACGGAACGTACCACGTCACAGTTTGCGTAGGAGACTCCGGACACGAACAGTTCGGCCAGAATGTCACCGTCAATGGCTCGCCGCTCATGCGTGACGTCCGCACAGAAACGGGATGGTTTCTGGAGAAATCGATGGAAGTTGAAGTGACCGACGGCAAGCTGACCATTGAAATCGGCATGATTGATTCCAACACCAACACCTGCATCAACTGGGTGCAAGTGCAGCCTGTCAACCATTGAATTCAGACTTGCAATACCGGCACCTTAGACGTAATGTCAATAAGTTTGTTCAGTGTGAGCTATTGGGAGTAACGTGATGAACGGTTCGGACAAGAAACGGTTGCTGGCAACGAACGCGGCGATTTGGGCAATTGCAGCACTAGCCAGTTTTATACTACCGCGGGTAGCGGCTTCTCTGGTTGACGGGTCTGGCAACTTCCTTATTGCCATGGCTCAAGCCGGTCCTCTGCTTGTAGGACTGCTGGCTTCTCACGGCCTGATGAGCAAGAATTTGACGTCGACGGAATCATAATGCGGAAAGCCGCGGTACCTGCCCGTTGTTGTGGACTGCTGTCTGTTGTGATGATTGCCGTTTGCATGACGGCAAGTTATGCGGCTGACATCGAGTCCATTCCTGCAGACCTCGTCGTTCCAGAAGTGACAGACGGTCCTCCTGCTCCAGGGAAACGCGTCCGAGTCGTGAACGAGGAATTTGCAGGTACACAAATTCACCACCTGCTATACCTCCCCACCGACTGGGAACCGGGGAAATCCTACCCGGTCATTGTGGAATACGCCGGGAACAAGTACCGCACGAGCCTGGGGACGGTTGAAGGCAGCAGTCTCGGCTACGGAATCACCGGCGGGGAAGGTGCTATTTGGGTGTGCATGCCGTTCGTCGACCAAGCGAAAGGCGTGAACGCCACCAACTGGTGGGGCAACGTCGATGCCACCGTGGCCTACTGCATTTCAACCGTGCACGGCATTTGCGAACAGTACGGCGGTGATTCCTCGAAGGTGTTCATCGCAGGATTTTCTCGTGGTGCCATTGCCTGTAATTACATCGGACTGCACAACGACGAAATTGCCTCGCTGTGGTGCGGATTCATTTGCCACAGCCACTACGACGGTGTCCGTCAGTGGAACTACGCCGGCAGTGATCGAACGTCAGCCGCCCAACGACTCGCCCGCCTCGGCGACCGGCCACAGTTCATCAGTCATGAATCAAGTGTTGATGCCACACGCGACTACTTGAAAGGCGCCGCGCCGCAAGGCAAATTCACGTTTGTCTCGCTTCCGTTCGCTGATCACACTGACACCTGGGTCTTGCGCGAAATTCCAGAACGGACAACGCTAAGGGAGTGGTTCTGGAACGTGGCCGGACGCGAGCATTCAAAAACCGAATAGGTGCCAAGGGACAAACGGTGTGACGATGAGCAGTTCCCGAATTCAACTTGTACAGGGTGACATCACCACTCTTGATGTCGAGGTGGTTGTCGCGGCGGCGAACTCAGGTTTGATGGGCGGCGGAGGAGTTGATGGTGCCATTCATCGAGCCGCCGGACCGGAGTTGCTTCAGGCCTGTCGCAAGCTGGGAGGATGTCCCACAGGCGAAGCCCGCATGACTCCCGGCTTCCAGTTACACGCAAAGTATGTCATTCATGCCGTTGGCCCCATCTGGGATGGTGGAGGCTACGGGGAAGCCGAGTTGCTGCGCTCAGCCTACACATCCTCACTCGCACTTGCCCAACAGCACGACGTACGAAGCATCGCTTTCCCTTGCATTTCCACCGGCGTTTATGGATTCCCCAAGGAAAAGGCCTGCGAAATCGCCATCACTGCCGTGCAGTACTGGTTAGCCGAAAATGCGCTGCCAGAGCGCGTTACCTTCTGCTGCTTTGGCGACGACGATTACGCGCTGTACGAACAAAGGCTAAGTGAGTCGTAGCAACATGGCATGGCACGACCTCAAACGGGAAAGGCAGATTGTGATAGCGTGGCCATGAGTGTCAGAATACTGCTGCATTCCAGCGGACACGAAGGTGGCCAGTTCCAAGGTGGGGCCATCGGAGTGAGTGGCGCCACGTCCGCCGCCCCTCGATGGTCAGAATTACTTGATTCAAAGTTACGCATCCCGGCCGACAAACGGAGGCGCCTTTCCTCTTGGCCTTCGACATTCTAAACTCAAAAGACAGTCGTACTGTCTATAGAGGCCATATTGAGCATGAACCAGTCACCAGAAGCTCCACTTCCCGCAGATCCACCCAACCAAACTCGCAGATGGTGGCTAATCCTGCTCCTCGTGTTGTTCGCAATAATGGCGGGCATTCTTTTCCTGCAACGTGATGATGGACTTCAGCAGGCCGTGGAAGCTCAAGGGGGACATTACTACGAGTTCGACTCAAATCCATTCCTGACTCGCTATATCGTCCAGTTACTCAACCGCCGGCCAACTCGCCTGCACTGGATTCACTTTTTTGATGGCGGTGTCGACGACGAGTGGCTTATCGAACATGCGGACGAAATCAATGACCGTCCCAATCTGCTGCTTACGCTCCGCGATCCCGCGATTTCCGATGCAGGGCTGGCCCCACTCGCGAGTGCAGATGTTTTCATGTACGACCTGCAGGGGAGCAGTGTCACGGATGCTTCGCTCAATAAACTCCCGCCGTCGCTCCAGTACTTGAACGTCGCTCGTACGAATGTTACCGACGCAGGAGTGCAGCAGCTTGTGTCCGTCCCTACAGGATTAACCATTGATGGTCGTCAGCTAACCGAAAACTCCGCGTCGACCTTCACAACCCGCAGCTTCTTCAACTCACTTCAAATCCTTGATGCCACGAACGAATCCATTGAGCATCTGTCGCAGATTTCTGTCCGACATGAGTTGGTTATCCAGGGCAGCGGCGTCACGAGTGAAAGCCTGCCCGCATTCAAGAAAATGCCAAAGCCACAACGACTTGTACTCATCGATGTCAGTCTGGCAGACAAAGAACTCGACGAACTGCGAACTTATTTCCGCGGCAGTCAGTTTGAATTGACGAACTGGTCGGACTTCGAGAATCAGCAGCGACAGGCTGCGAAGAACAGCGTTCGTCGTTGAGATCCTACGGGATCCGTTGTTGGTCGACGCAGATCGCGCCGAACACGTTTGAATGTCCGTCTGGTCAGGCCGCGTTCATCACCCCACAGTCAGCGAGCGACCGTTGTCACGCGCCGATAGTTTCATAAGAAACGGTGCTGCCGTGTGGCTCCATTCTTCGGCAGGCGGGAACTGGCTGGCGGAATCATCCCAACAACTGCGAAGCATGTCTGTGTCGATGATGCCAGGGTTCAATGCCACCGCAGCAATTCCGTGTGGAAGCTCCTGAGCGAGCGCGTGTGTGAGTCCCTCAACGGCAAACTTCGACGCACAGTAAGGCGCGACTTCCGGTGATGTCGACCGTCCCCAGCCGGAACTGAAGTTGACGACCACTCCGGCGCCACGGTCGATAATCGCTGGAAGAAAATGGCGCAGCACGTGAAAGGTTCCAGTGACATTGACGTTCATAACAGCATTGAATTCGTCCGGTGAGATTTCCCAGAGGGCCTTGGTGGGATTCATCAGTCCCGCGTTGTTCAGCAGCAAGTCCGGCGCACCATGCGTGGCAATGACGTCGTTGGCCCATTGCTCGACAGTGGCGTCGTTGCTCACATCGACGACATCAAACCGGTGCGGAGAAGAGAACTCGTCGCGTAGTTCCGCAATACGTTCCGCCGAGCGTCCGCAGCCAATGACCGTCCAGCCCGCTTCGCTGAAGCGATGGGTCAAGGCCCGACCCAATCCCCGTGTGCACCCTGTGATAACGACTTGCTTCGACATGCGAGACTCCCGGTTAACGCCGACAAAAAACCACGCCCGAAAACCGCGTCTCCCAGATTCAATCCTGAGAAGCAGTTTTCGGGCGGCGAATTCTCAAACTTACCTGCAGAGTGAGCGAACGAGACCGAGTTTTTCGTAGGGTGGGTGAAGTCCGCGTCGTTCCGGTTGGTGCGTTTCGCAAGTCACTCAACCTGAAAAACAGGGTGTCAATTCCTTGACGCAGAATCCGCAGACGTAACCCACCATAATACGGTGACTTGCTGCACACACCCTACAAATCTCGTGAACAGTACGAACTACACTTGGTCCCAACTCGGATTCTCTGGCAGATACTTTTCAAACTCGGCAATGAGTTGTGCCTGATACTCACCAGCGTACGTGCCAGCGAAGAACTTATCACAAGCTTCACCGAGGAATCGTTCCCAGCTCTTTTCTTCGTGGCCCGGGTTAATTGGGTAGAAGAGAGCGCCGACAGCTTCGGCTGCTTTCTGGTCGCCTGGGGCGTCTCCAATCATGAGCATTTTCTCGGGGGCGTAACCCATTTCCTTGCAGGCCTGGAGTGATTCCTTTTTGCTGCCAGCTTCCTGACCGCAAATGCACTGCACGTACTTGTCGATATCGTGCTCATCCCACTCTTTCTGGAGCGCGCCGTTCGGCGTTGCCGAGCAGACGATGAGATCGGCCTGGGCCTGCATTTTTTCGAGTGCTTCACGCACACCTGGGAACGGTGGGACGCCGTGAACCATGTCGTTGATGTCATCATCAACAGCCTTCGACCAGGCGTAGGCGAGTTTCAGGTCCGCATCACCCGTCTTTTCAGATTCAGGTCCAATCGTTTTCGTGCCGAGTTTTGTTTCGCGACCAACCCAATCACGGACACCCTGCAGAGCAGGCAATGTCACGTTACGACGAATGACTTCCGGCCGCTTGGCCAGCAGGTCGAGAGCCAGCAGATAGGCGGGGAACCGGTTCGCACCACGAGTCTTCGAGTACAGGTTGGTGAACTCGCAGGCTTCACGGGCGTACTTGGAAATTGGCTGCAACCCCATGTACTTGATGAAGTTGGGGATGAAGCATTCCTTGTGCTTGATTTCCATCGAATCGAACGCACAGCCGTCGGAGTCGATGCCAATGAGAAAGTCATGCTTCTTCTGAAACGTTGATAATCCCAGTGCTGACACGTCTGCAATCTCCCATGAGCGCTCTTCCACCCGTTCGTAAACTCAGACGAGGCAATGAGAAGAGCAAAAAGGCCAAAAGAACAGAGGCGGAAGGCTGCCCCCACGCACACCTGGAAACACGCTGCTTAGGGCTGCTCGGTTTCCCGCCTGACCCGGTTCACATGGCTCCACCGTACGGGAGGCAGCCTCCCGCCCCCGGAAAGTTTTGAACAAGACCGGGAGGGTATCGCACACCCGACTCGATTGCAAACGGTGGCACGTGGCCGAGGCGTTCCAAGGGGAGGTAATGCGGGGAGTTCAGAAGCCCGGCCTCGGCACGTTATCGCTTGCCTCTGGTTCGCGTCTCAACCATCCTTTCCGGGATGCGTATTCTTCTTCTGGCAGATATCCACTCGAACTGGTCGGCACTCTCCGCGATTAAGGAGGAGTTCGATGCGTGTCTGGTCGTCGGGGACATCGTGGACTATGGAACCAATCCCATCCCGTGCGTGGAATGGGTGCAGCAGCATGCAACGTATGCCGTGCGGGGGAACCATGACCACGCGGTCGCGCAGCGTGTTGTGGGGCGAGGCAATTCGGGGTTCCGAAGGTTGGCAGCCGTCATTCGGCCCTATCACTGGTCGGTGCTGGAACCGCAGCACATGAAATTCCTGGCCCGTTTGCCAGTGACGCAATATGCCACAATTGGAGGACACCGTTTCCTACTGGTCCACGCAACCCCACATGATCCCATGGACGAGTATCTGGCAGCCGATCGTGAGCAATGGAAGCAACGCCTGCAGGACGTTGACGCCGACTTTGTCTGCGTCGGCCATTCCCATTTGCCATTTTGCCTCGACATCGATGGAGTCAAAGTTGTGAATCCCGGCAGCGTGGGACAACCGCGAGACGGCAATCCGCACGCTTCCTACGCAATTATTGAGAACGGCGAAGTGACTCACCATCGCGTCAAGTACGACATTGATGCGACACTCGCTCAAATCCGCAGCACTGGACTCCCAAGTTGGGTGACAAATATCAATGCGGCCGTTCTCAAGACCGGCGGACGACTCACCCGCGACGAGATGGATGCCTTCACTTAGGGTGAAGACTTCAGCATGTTCTGCCGGAGTGGGGCCAATTCCAGACACTACCATTGATTCGCTGTCGTTACAGCCGATAAGAGCGGAAGATTCTAAACCCGGAATTCTATCCATTTTACGGGAGACCAATCGACATGCGCTTTGTCGACTCTCAACCGGTTCGGAAAATGTCGCGAATTATCACTGCCATCGTTCTGCTTGCTTCGTTGGTGTCACAACGTTCAGCCAGGGCTGATGACATCGCAACACCTGATGCGAGTGGCAATAAGCCAGTGGCCGTTCGCGTCGATATTCGGGCTCAATATGCGTTGACGCATCCGGGGGATCCCAATCAGGGCCGCCTGCTGTTTCAGGATCAGGAGCGGACGCGGTGCATGGTCTGCCATCAGTTGGGGCGCTACGGCGGTAACGTCGGACCAGCATTGAATGGAATTGGTGGTAAGTTTGACCGCCCTCACCTTATTGAATCGCTGCTCGAACCCTCACGTGAAATTGTCGAGGGATATAACGTCACCAACCTCGCGCTCAAAGATGGCCGTGTCCTCTCAGGCATTGTCAAACAGGAGTCGCGCGTTGACCTCATGCTGGTCGACGCACAGGCCGAGTGGCACCGCGTTCAACTGACGGATATTGAAGAGCGTGTGGTGAGTAAAGTCTCGCTCATGCCGGAAGGGCTCATCAAGAACCTGACCAAAGAAGAATTTACCGACCTCATTGCGTACCTCGAATCACAGCGGTACGGCGGTGGATCGCCCGGAGCAAACCTCGCGGGAGCGTACAGTTTCCCTGAAGGGTTCACCGTTTCGACGGTCGCCACGGGAATTACGGCGGCGGCAACATTCGAAGTGCTGCCCGATGGTCGCGTCCTCATTTGCGAGCAGAACGGATTTGTCCGGGTCGCCAAAGATGGCCGACTGTTGCCGGAGCCAGCGCTTGAAGTGGACGTGGAACGCAACCGCGAACGGGGACTGTTGGGTGTCACCATCGACCCCAACTTCCCTGAGAAGCCCTACGTTTATTTGTGCCGTGTGCGGCAATATCCGTACACGCATCATGTCGTTAGCCGCTGGACCATGAAGGGAGACAAAATCGACCCCAACAGTGAAGTGGTTCTGCTCGAAGGTGACAATCAGGGCCGCATTGGCGGGAGCGATCCAGCCAGTGCTCAAGGTGGAGCGCTCCACTTCGGACCTGACGGATGTCTCTACATTTCCCTCGGCGAACAAACGGCCGCCCCGCATGCCCGCAGCATTAACTCGCTGCTCGGTAAAATCCTGCGAATCAATCCCGATGGGTCCATTCCGAAAGACAATCCTTTCTACGAGCAAACAACCGACAAGTACCGCTCCATTTGGGCGAAAGGACTGCGAAATCCGTACTCGTTTGCCATTCGACCGGGAACGAATTCTCTGTACGTCACGGACGTTGGTGGACGCTTCGAGGAACTGAACGTCGTCAACGTCGGCGATGACATGGGCTGGCCCAGCTACGACCATGGTCCCACAAGTACGGCCTTCGTGAGCCCCATCCACTACTACCAGCGTTCCTGCATATGCGGTGCCGCGTTTTCGACGCCGTCATGGCCCGAACCGTACCGCAACAAGTTCTTCTTCGCCGACTTCACGCAGGGCTGGATCCGCATGCTCGATCCCGACAAGCCGGAAGACTACAGCACCTTTGGCGAAGGACTGCGCCGACCCGTCGACCTCCGCTTCGGTGCCGACGGTCGGATGTACATTCTTGTGCGGAACGCCTGGGTCCTGGACCGCTGGACCACACAGGGGACCGGCTCGCTCGTTTCTGTGCAGTACACAGGTACGGCCCGCGATAAAGTCGCCGCAGAACCTGGCAATTCGGCCAAGCGGTAATGCTGAGGCCGTAGGAGCCAATTTTGGCTGAAATCCCATTGTGCGAGCACCAATCCAGCCGGGTTGATGTGAGTCGTCACCGGGAAATTGTTGGGAGGGAGCATTCGTCATCGGGTGACTTTTTGCCATAATAGTGGCAGTAGAAAGGACCATCGCCGCGTGGTTGTGTCGTCAATGAAAGTGCCCCCATGCCGAGTATCTTTACGAAAATCATCAACGGAGAACTCCCCGGTCGGTTTGTGTATCGGGACGAGTTGTGCGTCGCATTCCTGACCATTGCTCCGCTGAAACCGGGACACACATTGGTTGTGCCCATCGAGGAAATCGACCACTGGATTGACGTCCCGCCCGAGTTGTCCTCGCATTTGTTTGCCGTCGCACAAAAGGTTTCGCAGGCCATTCAGCAGGAATTTCAACCGAAAAAAGTCGGCCTGATGATTGCTGGTCTCGAAGTGCCGCACACGCATTTGCATTTGGTTCCCATCCATGCGTTGCACGAACTCGACTTTTCAAAGCAGGACCAAAACCCCGACCAGGCGATGATGGATGACACCATGAACCGTCTGCGGACCGCCGTGGGTTGGAATCCGGAAGAGAAATAACGTGGCTGAAGACTACTACAACGTGCTGGGAGTGGCTCGCTCTGCCTCGCAGGAAGAAATCCGCAAGGCCTATAAAAAGATTGCGCGCGAAAATCATCCCGACAGTAAGCCGGGAGACAAGGCCGCCTCGGAACGATTTAAGCAGGCGGCCGAGGCGTATGAAGTCCTGGGCGACTCCGAAAAGCGACAGAAGTACGACCAGTTTGGATCAGCCTGGAAACATGCTGATCAGCTGGGAGGAAACCCGTTCGGTGGTGGCGGAGGTGGAGCCCAGGTTGATCTGGGTGAGTTCCTCGGACGCGGTGGTCGTGGCGGCGGAGGCGTCGACCTGGGTGATCTCCTCGGCGGGATGTTTGGCGGAGGTATGGGCGGTGGCGGAGGTCGACGTTCCTACGGCCCCCGCAAAGGTCCCGATCTAGAAGCCAGCATCAGCATCCCGTTTCAAATGGCAGCGACCGGCGGTTCGTATGACGTCAGTGTCCATCGGGCTGGAACGACCGAGCGACTCGCCGTGCCGGTTCCGGCCGGTGTTGATACAGGTGCCAAGTTGCGAGTCGCGGGAAAAGGCGAGCCCGGTCCCTCTGGCGGCCCGGCAGGTGATTTATTAGTCACGGTGAATGTTGCACCGCATCCGTTCTTCAGGCGGACGGGGAACGACGTGTACCTCGACTTGCCGCTCACAATTTCAGAGGCCGTGCTTGGCACGAAGGTTGAAGTCCCCACGCTGCGTGAAAAGTCGGTCACGCTCCCCGTCCCTCCGGGAACGTCATCGGGAGCAAAACTCCGCATCAAAGACGCCGGCTTCCCCGATCGAAAATCAGGCCAGAACGGCCATCAGTACGTCGTCGTGAAAGTCGTCGTACCCAAAGATGTCCCCGATGAAGCAGCCGACCTTCTGCGTCAGTTTGCCGAGCAGGTTCCACAGAATCCCCGCCAAGGCATTTGGCCCGATTGACGGTCGGTGAACTGATTGAATGATTTGATTTGCCTTCATGGCAATTCTCAACCATCTCAACCGTGGCAATGCCACATTCAACCATCTCAACCAGTTCTCACCTCGGGTTGGCAGACTGACGGGTCGTCAAGTTGCCTCAGTACCACTGATACGCATATTCCTTGAACTTGTACCACGTTTCATCGCGGACGCCCTCTCGTTCGAATGGCTCCCAAAGCTCTTTGTTTTCCTCAAGTCGCTGCTTCAGTTGTTCTGGGACCAGTTGGTAGTCGGACCAGTGTTCCGCTTCTTTCATGCGACGCGGGCGAACACTGTTGACTCCTTTGTAGTAGAACCCTGCCAACTTCGCTCGGACGCCGTCGCGAATAATGGGATCTTCGCTGTCGACCAAATCATGTAGCGCGAGCCAGCCGCCAAGGTCGATTTCATGCTCGGTAATTTGCACTGCTGGCTTCGGATTGCCACTCAAGATTTGCCACACATTCCAGCGGTACACCAGCCAGTCGACCGGTGTCACGCTCAGAAGATAAATGGCAATGGACAGTGCCCACAACTGCCGTTTGATGAGCCATAAAAAACCTTGATTGTGTCGGATTTTCCACACGACGAGCAGGAACCCGACAACCACCGTGGAAATGCCGTACAGACCGACAACCCGCATGTAGGTCATCCCGTTGAACCGCACGTAAATGAACATGCGGTTGTACACGGCCAGTGCGAGAATGAAGTTCGCCGCCGACCACCACCAGGCCAGCGTTTTCAGTTTCTCGACGCGTTCATCTTGCAAGAGCTCACCCCGGAAAATTGCGGACAGCATGAGTGTGGCAATGGCGAGGGCCAAAGTCAGCCACGCGGCTCCCTGATGGGCATACTTCCAGTAGGCTCCCGGCGGTATTTGCCGGAATGGAATCGTGCAGAATTCGTAAGTCAGATACACAAAGAACAACACCACAACGGCAATCAGCGTGTTCCGAATCGGCGAATAGAGAGCAAACGGCTCAGGCTCCTCAGATGCCTTTGCTTCCCCCTCGGTGAACCCGAGGAGCTCCTGAAGATTCTGTTTCATGGCTGGAACCAGTTGCCCCAGCGTCAGCCATGCGATGATGACGAGAATAAGGAAGTCGTCGAATCCAAATCCCGTTGTGGTCAACAGATCAGTCAACCAGGTACCGATGTTGTTGAAAACTGTAGAGAATGACGTCGCCAAGTCAGGATTCGCCAAGACGAAAATCGTGCCAAAAATCAGCAGAGCGCCAACAGGCAGCGCAATTCCCAACACACCGATGTACGAAATCTTGATGCCTCTGCGTTCCTGCAAAGAAATGCCCGTATCACGAATGACAAAGACACTGGACAGTAACGACTGCAGTCCGTACGCAGCGTAATCCCACCAGGTCGGTTCAAGCCCGTTTCGGCACATTGCTAGAGCCGGCAACAGAACGAGCCCACAGAAAATGGCACCGGGTTGATTTAGCCAAATCAATCGCAGGCAAATGACAACCAGCATCGCACCAATGAGCCAGCCGTTTATCAGGTCACGCTTTCGCAATGTTCCCACGAAGTACAGCAGGGTGGCTCCCAGGAAAAAGACCGCCCAGCCGAGACTGCCACCGCCGTGGTAAATGGCAACATCAAACAGAATCGCCGTGAGGAATGCACAACCAATTTCCAGCCACGGCACCGAACCGGCGGCGGGGGACTTGGTGTCCTCATCCATAGGCAGGAAGTCCAATTCTGGTTGCGTATCCATCCTGTAATTCCCGTCAGACTTTCGGGGAGCGAAATCTCAATCCTGTCAGCAATACGCAGCATGGGCCATTTTTGTTTGGACGTCGAGTCAGGAATGGTGCAAATCGGACTGAAATGGTCATCGGTATATGATGTCGCTTCTTGTTGATCACCCCGCGTGTGAATCCGAAGTCTTGGGATATTTCTTCTCTTCCCTCTTGCTGGAGGGAAGAAGAACGCAGTTCAACCACCACTTCGGAATTCAAATTCAACCACCAATTAACGCAGCCGCCGCTTTCGCACCTCGCCCCACGCATGACAACTGGCCCAGCAATGAAGACACGACATACCAGGCAACGGACACGCCACTCCTTTCGGAAATGTCAAACGGAACTGTCAGGTGCTTGCCCATACACACCATCCCGCCACTGCTCGGGATCGAGCCCAGCGGCCGCGGCAATTTGTGTGAGCACACCTTCCAGATTCTGGAGCACGTCATCATTGCTCACTCGCGCGACGCGCCAGCCGGCGCGTTCCAGTGTTTCCTGTCTGGTCATGTCGTGGGAGTATTGATCAGCGTGGCTGTCGCCATCAACTTCGATGATGAGTTTTTGCTCAACGCATGCAAAGTCCGCAATAAAGCCCTCCACCGGAAACTGCCGCCGAAACTTCAGCCCCGCCAAACGGCGATCACGCAACGCTATCCATAACTTTCTCTCAGGCTGCGTCGCATTCCGCCGATGCTCCCGAGCATGCCCCAAATTCCGCGATGCCTTCCGCCGCCGCCCCATCCAACCGCCCTCACAAGTTTGTGGGATGTGTTACTGAAGGCAGCATAACACTTTTCCCCCTCTCCCCCACAATCGACTCCCCACCTCGCACGATTCCACCGTGGGGGAGAGGGCCGGGGTGAGGGGGACGACACATTTTTGATCGCGGCCGAGACTACCCTGACAGATTGACCCCTCCTGACACCGCTATACCCGCGACGCCCCTCGTGCCGACCACGCCCCTCATAAATTGCTTGTGGCCAGCGCGCTTGCCCCCTCATCCGGCCTTCGGCCACCTTCTCCCCCGAAAAGGGAGAAGGACGCAATCCGGCCGCCACTTTGAAATTCAAACTCAACCAGCAACCGACACTACCGCCCATTTCACACACCACCCCTCGACTCCAAAACACCAAACGTACATCCGGCGAACGGTGGCCCCACCCAAATCACTCCCTCTCCCCCACAATCGACTCCCCACTTCACACGACTACACCGTGGGGGAGAGGGCCGGGGTGAGGGGGATCAAACATTTTCGATTGGGACGTGAATGTCCCGACAGATTGACCCCACCTGACGCTGTTCGTCCCGCGACGCCACACGTGCCGACCACGTTTCTCATGAATTGCCCGTCACCAGCGCGCTCGCCCCCTCATCCGGCCTTCGGCCACCTTCTCCCCCGAAAAGGGAGAAGGACGCAATTCAGCCGCCACTTTGGAATTCAAACTTAACCAGCATCCACCGCTTTCACACATCGCCCCTCGACTCCAATGTCCAAGCGCATAAGCGGGGGATGCTGGCCACCCCCAAATCACTCCCTCTCCCCCACAATCGACTCACCACTTTACACGACTGCACCGTGGGGGAGAGGGGGACGGTACAAATCAAATTGGCGGTCAGAAATAATCAGGAGCAAGATATGGGAACGGACTATTGAAGCTTGTTTTCGTAATGCTCACGATAGACGTTTCTTAGCCGGGCTGAGCGAATTTGCGTAATGTACTTGCCAACGTCAGTGCCATCTTTCCATCCAATCTCATATTTCTTGGTCTTCGTGCTGACATCGGTCAGATACGCAAGTGCATGGTTTTCAAATCTACCAGATGTCCAGAACTCGAAACGGTTGCGGGCACATACTAACTCGTGTTGCGACTGACAGTGACGGCGGATCACCGGAATTTGACGTGTAACCCAGTCTTTCACTTCGTCCAATGTGACTTCGTTTGAGGGATGTATTCCCTTGCACTCAATTGCGAGTACCGATTGCTTTGACTTCCAATGGAGTACGTCAATTTCCGCAGAATTTCCTTCGCGATCAGTGACCTTCCGACCAATGTCAATGCTCCCCCCCTCGCATGTCTTCACGGCGTGTGCGGCTATTAATTCAAACAAAGCCCCACGTATATTCAGCGAAGCCCCTTCAATCTTTCCCAACGTCTCTAGGATCGTCGCCAGGGCATCCGGATTGGCTGAGGCAACTTCCGCCGCTCGCGTCAATGCCTTCATAAGTGTTCGCGTCGCTTCAAGTGTTCCCTTGCCAAAAAAATCGTCCAACGTGGCAAAAATCAAACCCTCAGATCGCCCCAACAACAATGCATCCTTTTCAAAGAACTCTCCCAAAAGCATGGCGTGAAACGGACGTGAGTTTCTCAGTTTGCGAACTACTTGGCACTTCTGAACAAAATACTCGACATCGGCCTTGTTGAGTTCACCCACAAGACAGATATCCGCGACAAAGAAACCGGGTTTCGGCTTGCCGTCACGAAACGTCGCTAAGCCGGACAAATAACTCGGACCAACCAAGTCCCATCCAAACGACGAGAATTCGGGGCTTGTATTACCCGACAGCAACTCGACTTTGTTGTAGCTGACAAAGCCCATCCTCCTGAGCCAGTCAGCAATACCAGGGAGAATCATCCGCTCAACACGAAATCGGACATCAAAATCCAATTGAGCGAATTCTGGGTCCATTCTGGGCGAAGTACAGATCCAATCTTCGGTTTCCTCCGCGAAACCAATCGTCTTTAAAGCATTGAGTACTCGATTGTAGCTTACGTGTCCCTTGAGCTTTCGCGGAGCACCGCTAATGCTGTGAAACTGCGTCTTCCTTACGCCACCGCGACGCAGAAGTGATCTCGCTGCATAGCGGTATGACGACCCCGTATTCTCAAGGGTTGAAATGAGTGCCGACCAAAACTCCGTCGAGTGGTACTGGTCCTTAAGGAAAAGAAACTTCTCGCGATTTGGAAGTCGTATTGCATCAAGTCGACACACGTCCCCTCGTGCCCTGCTCACACGTTGCCGAGCCGTAGCCGCTGACAATCCCTTCGTAAGCAGTTTCTTGACCAGTTCTGAAGATCGTTCGGGACCTGATTCCCTCAAGATGTTTGATACGTCAACCGTCATGTCACACCACGCAGTTTACAATACCACTTTATTAGGCCGTTCAACTGATTTTGGACAAGCCGGAAAGCCTTTTTGGAATAATCACTTAGGTCGATCCCGTGTGGTCGATGCGACATGTGTCAGTCACACTGTCGGTTGAAATCAATACCCCTCCTCATCCCCACTGCCTCCCTGGAATCCCTGGAAGTTGCTTTTGACGACTTGTCGGATGACTCGGCCGTCGCGTTCTTCTTTGAGTTTCGTAAGGGCGGAGTCGAGGGTGAGGAAGCCGAGGTCGCCTTCGAGGCGGTCGCGGAGGGAGACGCCGCCCTGGTCGCGGTCTTTGGGGCCGACGACCATCATGTAGGGGACGAGGTCGAGTTGGGCGTCGCGAATTTTCTTCTTCACGTTCGCAGATTGGTGGTCAATGGTCGCCCGGAAGCCTGCTTGCTGGAGGGCAGCCTGGATTTGCTGGCAGTAGCCGAACATGTCGTCGTTCAGTCCCAGAATGCGGACCTGTTCCGGGGCGAGCCAGAGCGGGAAGGCGGCGGCGAAGTGTTCGATGAGCATGCCGACGAAACGTTCCATTGAGCCGAATGGGGCGCGGTGGATCATGACGGGTCGGTGGGTGGCGTTGTCGGCTCCCACGTATTCCAGTTTGAATCGTTCCGGCAGGTTGTAGTCGAGCTGCACGGTGCCGAGCTGCCATTCACGGCCGATAGCATCGCGGACCATGAAGTCGGCCTTCGGTCCATAGAACGCCGCTTCGCCTTCGCACTCGGTGAAGTTCAAACCGGACTGGTCGAGCACGCCGCGGAGTGTCCCTTCGGCACTATCCCAAAGTTCGGGTGATCCGACGTATTTGTCTGATTGAGGATCGCGTTTCGAAAGCTGCACGCGGTAGTCTTCGAGGCCGACGCTCTTGAGCACAAACTTCACGAGGTCGAGCGTATCGGTGAACTCGTGCTGGACCTGATCGGGCGTGACGAACAGGTGGGCATCATCTTGGGTGAGACCGCGCACGCGGAGCATACCGTTGAGTTCGCCCGACTGTTCGTGACGATAAACGGTTCCAAACTCGGCCAGTCGCACGGGCAAATCGCGGTAAGAACGTGGCTGAGCCTTGTACATTTGCACGTGGTGCGGGCAGTTCATGGGCTTGAGCAAATAGCGCTCCTGCTGCCTTTCCCATTTGCGAAGGAAAGCCATGCGGTCTTCTGCGGATGCTGCCTTGGGATAGGCGGAAAGGTCGGCGCCGAGGTCGACGGCGGCGGCGAGGAAATCGGCTTCGTGCTGCTCCTTAATGGAACCATCTTCGATGCGGCTCTTCCAGTGGTCGACCAGTGCCCCGGCGGGATGCCCGAACAAAGGAGCGAACTGCGATTCCCGGTAGTAAGGAAAGTGTCCGCTGGTTTCGTACAGTTCGACACGACCAACGTGCGGCGAGTAGACGGGATTGTAGCCCCGGCGGAGCAGTTCCTGCTTAATGAAGTCTTCCAGCAGGTTGCGGACGGTGGCCCCTTTCGGCAGCCAGAGCGCGAGCCCCTGGCCGACGTCGTTCGAAATGGCAAACAAATTGTGCTGCTTGCCGAGCACTCGATGATCGCGGCGTTTCGCTTCTTCGACCTGATCGAGGTACGCCTGCATATCTTTCTTGTCAAAGAACGCAGTGCCGTACAGCCGCTGCAGGCCTTTGTTGGCGGAGTCACCTTTCCAGTACGAACCTGCGACACTCAGCAGCTTGAAGGCTTTGACCTTACCAGCGTCTGGAATGTGCGGACCGCGGCAGAGGTCGACGAATTCGCCCTGGCGATAAAAGCTGAGTTCATCATGATCGGCCAGACCGGTTTCAATATGTTCGCACTTCAGTTCCTGGTCGAGGTCCTGGGCCAGTTTGAGCGCTTCTGCCCGTGAAAGATGAAAACGCTCAAACGGTTCTCCCGCCTTCACGATTTCCTGCATTTCGGCTTCGATGCGGGGGAAGTCTTCCTCGCTGATGGGAGTTTCCAAATCGAAGTCGTAGTAATAGCCGTTGCCGGTAGTCGGCCCGAAGGCCAGCCCCACGCCGGGGAAAATTCGCATAACGGCTCGGGCCATAATGTGCGCGCAGGAGTGCCGCAGTACGCCCAGAGCTTCGGGATCTTTCGTGGTGATGAGCTTCAGCGGGATGGGATCAGCGTCGGTCAGTTCTTCGAGAGGCCGCATGGCATCGACAATGGTCTCACCCACCTGAGCAGCCACGGTGGCGTTGGCCAGCCGTTCACCAATCGAACGGGCGACATCAAGGGCGGAAGAACCGGCAGGAAACTCTTTGACCGATCCGTCAGGAAGCTGAATATTCATGGCAGCGACTTCATCTTTGCACAGGGGCCGGGACTGTAAAGTCTGTAGGCAAAACCATTTGAGGATTTACGCCACCAGACACAGCACACCGACACTCGGTTCCCCCACGGTCGCCGATACGAAGGGCGACTGGGACGCACGAGAACCATAGCCGGGTTCTAAAGAAGATAGGCCTGCGGGTCAATGAGGGCCGGAGAGATGCGTCAACGGGGCAATAGATTATCAATCTGGTGCCGTTCGACTGCTTCTCGTCGGTACAAGAGCTGAAAACCCTTGTTTGCCTGGACGGCACCGAATACGTTGGAGCAATCAGCTTTGGCAATTCGGATAGGTTCCTCACCAACCAGAGCTCTCATTCATTGAGGGATGCAAAGAGAGGGAATACTCAAATGCTCTGTCGAAATTCACTCACCACAATGCTGTTGGTCGCAATCGCCTTGCTAAATGGCATGTCGACGAACAGTTTCGGCGCCGATCCTCAGAATTCTCACTCGCAGAGAGTCCGGGAACTACTGCAGGAGCGGCACGACGTGCTGGCCCAGCGTGTGGAAATGCTGAATGCCCTGTCCAACGAAGGTGTGGTGTCGCCAATTGAAGTCACTAAGGCCCGCAACGAATTATTCGCGGCCAAACTGGAAATGGCAGAAAGTCGAGACGAGCGAATTGAGGTTCTCCGCGCACAAGTCGCGAATCTCAAGAAAATCGAAGAGTATTACAGCATTCTGAGAGAACGCGCCGTGGCAAACATGACAGATGTTCTCGAAGCAAAATCGAATCGACTCCGCGTGGAAATTGAACTGGAACGAGCATTGTCAAAGGAATGATTGTATTTCTCACGCGACCAAGAATTCCTCGAGTTTGGTGAACAGTTACCGAAGAATCTGCGTTAGTTCCTGTAGCATTTCATTGGCAACCGTAATCGTCCGGGCGTTGGCAGAGAATCCGCGCTGGGCGATGATGAGCCGCGTGAACTCGGCTGCAATGTCGACGTTGGACTGCTCCAGTTGACCGCTGCGAATAGTTCCCCGTCCGCCAGACTGAGCAGATCCAAGTTGCACGTCACCACTGCTACGAGTGACCTGCAGGGTTCCATCACCGCGGTTTTCGAGGCCAGCGGGATTGCGGAACGAGGCAATCGCTAATTGTGCCAGCGGAATGCGACGGCCATTTGTGGCCAGTCCGTCGATAATGCCGTTGCCGTCAACGCTCACTGAGTTGAGCGTACCCGGTGGGAAGCCGTCTTGCTCGGTGGCAATCGACGACTCACCGCTGATGGATTTTAATCCGTTGAGCGAACCGGGGGTGCCGAAAGAAATGGTGACAACCTGTGGATCAACCTGACCGACAAACTGAAACTCCAGTTCACCTGTCGCAGATCCCTGTATACCGGCGAAGCTGCCATCGGAGTTGAACGAAATGCCATTGATTTCGCTGGTGAGGATGTCCCCCTCAGCGGAGTCCATGGTGGCGAGCATATTCCACGTCCCGTCAGCCTGTGGTTCGAATGCGAGTCCCACAACGTGTCCTTCGCCACGGTTGTCGAACACCTCAATACCGCCACGAATAATGTTGCCATCTTCGCCAGCGTTTTCGATGAAGAGCGGATTCGATACCACATCCAGTTGGCCAACATTTGTTGAGCCATTCGCTAGGTTCACAATCATCGGGACGGCCCCGGATTCGTCAGCGACGAGCCGCAGGAATCCGTCGGTGTCGATGGAAGCGGTTGTGCCCGGGAAGGAAGATGACAACGAACTCAGCAAGTCATCGACGGTGGTGGTCCCATCGACAGACAAACTCGTTGAAATTGCGTTGCCGTCGACGTCGGTCCCACTCATCTCAATGGAGTCACCGGCCTGGAACGGCGTCGTCACCCAGTCGAGGCTGTTCAGCAGCGACGCTCCTGTGGCAGGAACGGCACCATCGAGCAATGGATGACTCGTGGCGATTTCATGGTACTCAGCAGTTTTCGTCGAAGATGAGAGGTTCCCGCGAAGCACGGTCTCGGTGGTTTTGTTGCCCGGGATGGATTCGCCAATTGGAATACGAATTTCGGTCGCACCAGGAATCTGGAACGCGGGATTAATTCCATCTGGCTCGCCCACGGTGCCGAAGCGTTGAATGCGGTAGCCGGTGGAAGCGTCAACCAGAATGCCGTTCTTGTCGATGCTGAACACGCCAGCCCGCGTGTAGAGCGGACCACGGCCTGTGTCCATCGTGAAGAATCCTTCACCTTCGAGGGCGAAGTCGAGTTGGCCGCCGGTGGTTTCCATATTCCCCTGGCGACCATCGAGGGAAATGGTAGCGACTTTGGCTCCGGTTCCAATTTGCGAAGCGTTCGTCCCCCCGATTTGTCCCACTTCGCCACTCGTGGCTGACCGAATAGTTTCGTAGAAGACATCGGAGAAGTATGCGCGACGGGCCTTAAACGCCGTGGAGTTGATGTTCGCAATGTTGTTTCCGATGACTTCGATCATTTTCTGATGAACGGACAGTCCGGAAACGCCGGTGATGAGAGGATTGGCCATTTCGAAATTCCTTTTTCGAGAGACGTGTGAGACGGGGTGAGGTGGATGAAGTGGCGGCACACAGACAGGAATGTCTGTGCCACCAGCTGGGATGTACGATTAAGGTGTGCCGATCGACGCGGAGTTCATTAGTGCAGCAACCTGATCCATGGTGATTGTCTGGCCGTTGACCGTCAGCACAATGCCACTGTCTTCGGCACTAATCCGTTCGACGATGCCGGTTTCGGTGAGGCCATTGTTTGATTGGAATTCCACGGTCGATCCCAGCAGGTTCCGTCCGTTGCCGAGCATTTGCAGTTCGAAGAATTGATCAAACCTGGTGTTGAGTCGATCAATCCCTTCGACCATTGAGAACTGGGCCAACTGTGCAACCTGCTCCTGCTGATCCATCGGCTTGAGTGGATCCTGGTTCTGCAACTGTGCGACCAGCAAGTTGAGGTACTGGCCTTTGTCGACTCCGTTGACATTGGGTGCCGTGTTCATGTTCTGTATTCCTTTACAGTAACCGGAAGTGTTTTCTTCAGGCGACGAAACTCATGTCGTCGGTCTTCTTCTGTTGTTCCGTCAACGCACCACGCGGTACGCGCGGCGTGTTGAGCCATTCGTCCGGCACGTCCTGAGTGCTGCGCTCCGACCCGGAGTAAGAAATGTCAACCGACTCGCGTTCGAATCCTTGTTGGACGAGCCGTTCCATTAACTGGTCATGCTCCCCACGCAATGACGAAGCGATGTCGATTGAATGGGTACGCAGTTCAATATTGAGTTTCGACCGCTGCCGTGAAATGCGGACGAACACATCACCCACTGCCGGCGGCGAAAGTCGGAGCACGACGGACTGCATGTCTCCCGACTTCGTTTCCTGAGCCAGGGTGAAAATACGACCTGACATATTTGCACGGGCGACATCCTCGGACCGGGTGGCGACAATTTCATTAGACGTCATTGGAAATTCAGCAGATGTTTGACTGACCGAAATGTCGTTGTTTTCCACGCCACTGGACGCTTCGCTGTGCGGCAATTTGAGTTCCCCAGTTCTGGGAGCGGATTCAATTGCCTCACGTTGTGCTGGCTCTGGTCGTGCAGCAGCAACATCTACCGGCGTGTTCATCATGAATTCGACGTGGTCGGTAGGACGCATTGACGATCCCGAATTGCCATCAGCAACCCTGGTCGCGGTTGCAGCTGCGGCACGCGCGGAATTGACCGGTGATTCGCTGCCATCAGATTCCGATGCTGCCGCAGAATGCGAGACGTCTTCTACGGATTCTTCTGGGCCCGATTCCGTCGACTTCGGCGGGATGTTTGGTGTGCTCATCTGAGCGTTCGCAGCCAGCGCGACTGTGGCGGCAACCTTGTCACCTATCCCGTCTGCATCGACTTCGCGGGACGCTTGCCCCGACGTTTGTTCCAAATCCAATTGTGACGAAGCCTCATATGAAACTTCACTCGTGGTGAGTGGAATGTCCTGTACAGCCCGCTGGAATCCCCCATCAGATAAAGGCATTGTCATGCCATGAAGGGAAGTCGCTGCCTGCAGCGTAGGAAGAGGTGAAACTCCCGACTCTGTAATCCGATTCACTTCGACTTGCGGTCTCGGAACATCAAGTGGCGTCATCGGCACATTCATAAGTGCAACAGCAAATTCGGCGTCCTCATCGCCTTCGAGCAGCTCGTTGTTCGATGTTTCCGAATTTGAGTTGACCTGCTCCAGTGGCAATTCCGTTTGCGGAACGGTGGGATTCAGTAATTTCCATAGTTCCGCACGGAAATCGATCCCCGCGTTCTCGACGGCTTCCGAATCTCCCGCAGGAGATTCCGACGTCGACGCAGTGATTGGCAGCACGTTCGCTGGTGAGGAAGCAATGAACACGTGGCGGTTCCATGGGGACAGAGGACACCACAGGTTCTCCTTGCAACTGACGTACCAGTAGCTGGAATATGCATGTGCTTAACGCACAGCGCGAGCGTATTACCTCGCACTGCGCATTCTTTAGGTCGAAAACGCGTTGCGAAGCTGAATGCGGAGCCGGAAAATCTTTCCGGTTCGAGGAGAAGTTTGCCGACTAGCCCACGTGCCCGAGTCGACGGTATTCCGCAAGTTTGTTCCTCAATGTTCTGGATGTGATACCCAAGGTGCGGGCGGTCTCAGTTCGGTTGCCGTGCAGCGATTCGAGTCGTTTGAGAATGACGCGTCGTTCGATTTCACTCAGTGAGAGGGAAGTGCTTCCGATGGACGGTTCGTCCTCATCATCAAATCGAGCGAGCCGTGGGAAAGTACCCGGCAACTCCAGTTTTGTGACGACCCTGGAGTCGGTCAGCAGGCAGGCGCGAAGCAGCACATTCCGCAGTTCGCGAATGTTGCCTGGCCAGTCGTGTTCCTGACATATCTTGATCACCAAATCGGAAACGCCCTCGATTTGGGATAATGCATCGCGGTTGAATCGGGTGAGAAAATGGTTGATGAGTAGCGGGATGTCGTCCAACCGCTCACGCAAGGGTGGATTGTGCAGCGTCAGTGAACTAATTCGATGATACAAGTCTTCTCGAAACCGCCCAGCCACAATTTCGGACTTCAATTTACGGTTAGTCGCCACGATAACCCGTGCACCAAGTTTCAGGATCTTGCCATCACCCACGCGTTGAAAGTCACCTTCTTCGAGCACGCGGAGGAGTTTTGCCTGCGTTGGCAGCGGCAACTCCCCGAACTCGTCGAGGAAGACAGTTCCGCCTGCGGCCAGTTCGAAACATCCCTGCCGCTGTGCGACAGCTCCAGTGAACGCTCCGGTGGAGTGGCCGAAGAGTTCGCTTTCGACCAGTGTTTCCGTCAGCGCGGCACAGTTGACTGTCACCATCGGTCCAGCAGCGAACGGACTGTGCTGATGGACATAGTTCGCCAGCACTTCCTTGCCGGTTCCACTCTCACCGGTGATGAGAATCGTGGCTGATGACGCGGCAAACCGCCGTGTCATGTCGAGCAACTCCAACACACGCGGCGAACAGGTCACGAGATCTTCGGTTCCAGACTGATTCCGGACCGCTTGTTTTATCATTTCGATGTCCCCCCAATTTCTGCCATCAATACGTCAATCGCGAGCATTTCCCCCAACATGGTGGGTTACTCACGTTTGGATGCCCTCTCGGTACGCCTGAATTCCTTTCTGTTTCACCTGAACCTGCTGCACCTGCTCATAGCGCTTGCCACGTTGCTGCACGAGTTCATCAGTCAGTTCTAACAGTGCTTGCTGCAGTTGTGCCAGAACCTCGCGCGTCTGCTGGTACTGTCCATTCTCGGAGGCCTTCAGTTGCCTGGCCAGTTCCGGTATCAGCAGGCACTCTGTTGACGTCGCCGCAACTTCTGCCGTGAACTTGTTGAGTTCCGCAAACGCACCGGGTGCCTGCTTCTGAAACAGTTCTCGAAGTCGCGCGATTTGCTGGAGCCGATTCTCAGCGAACAATCGGATTTCCGTTAGTCGCTCCGTCAAATCATTGCTTGAAGTCTTCATTTGCCGTCTCCGTCCGTTGATTCATGCCCGCCTGTAACTGCTGGCTACGTGCCGTGAGTTCGTTTCGTTCCCGCAAATGATCGAGCCACCACTTGGCGAGTTCACGTGTCCAGTCGGAGTCCGGACGACCAACGATTTCACGGTAAAGCCGCGCGGCCTCCTTGTATTCTCCTATCCCACGGTGGCAGCAGGCGGTCAAGTACCGCCGCCAAATGATGTCGTCTGGCGAGAGTGACTCTTCCTTGAGCTGCTGCAGAACCTGTAGGCACTCCGCATGCTGGCCCGTCGCGAACAAACTCGAAGCAAGTGAGATACGATCGATTTCCCCATTGATTGAACTGTCGTTGAGAACATCGTTTGGCAAAACTGCATCTGGCGAAGAAGTTCCAATCACCATGTCTTGCGGTGGAGACTTCTCGGTCTCTGAGGGCGGTATTTCATTCTTGGGCGGCTGATCCAAATACTGCTCCAACGGCATCGGAACGGGTGGAATTAGTGTGGGCTGAGGCGTTGGTCGTTCGACGGGGGGTGAAAGTGGAGCCGCTGGTAATTCTGGAACAGATGGTTCGGGTGCACGGACTTTCATGGCTTCAACACGCTGTCGCAACTGCTGCATTTGCATTTGCAGTTCCTGCAGCTTGGCACGCTTTCGTTCGAGGACCTGAGTTCCCTCTGTGGTGTCGTCGTTCAATGTGGGAAGTGCCGCAGGTGTGGGTAATGTGGGTGCTGGGATGTCGTCGGCCAAGGTGGTGATGTGCATGACGACCATCAACATGCCAATTCTACCGCCGACTTCCATCATGCGTCTGACTGTCCGTTGGATATCAACCATTTGTCATCGCCTTATTGAATGGGGGCGGACTCGCCCGGTTGTGTCTGCGGTGAGAGGCCGACGAAGCAGCGAATTGCTTCGCTGTGACGACCATTGCTCTGGTAACAATGTCCCAGCGTCTTCAGGAGTTCGCGTCGAAACTCGGGCGAGGCCTGTTCTGCGGAGAGAAGTTCTTCGCAAACGCGAATGGCTTCCTCAAGTTTCCCGGCGCGCTGCAGCAGTCGAGCCTCGTCCAGTTTTTTCTGCAACGCTGTGTCGCTATCGCTACCCGAAGATTCAAAAGCGAGGAGCGAAGCGATGTCGCCGACTGTTTCGCGGACCAGTTTGTGCAGTCCCGGACCAGTGCTTCTGATGTCGACGTTTTCCGCCAGTTCACGACATTCTGCAATCATGCCGAGTTCACGATAGGCGCGAATTTGAAGCAAATCCCACGTGCCGCCAAACATCGATTCCTGATGCACGTTCGTCACAGCGGTCAACAGATTGCGGCCCATGTATTCCCGTTCCGAAGGTTGACTGGCGTTGAATCGAATTAACGCCATGAGGAACGCCGCCTGATCATCAACCGGGGGAAGCTTGATGGCCTCTTGCGCTTCCCAGAGTACGCGACTGGCAGACGTGTATTCGTCCTGGAGAAGGTACGCGGTCGAAAGGAGTAGGGCGGCGCGACCTCGCAATTCATCCCGTCCAATGCTCATGCTACGCGTCAACTGCGGAATTGCCTTGTCGGGTTGATTGTCTTCCAGAAGAATGTTCCCGGCAAACAAGTAGGCAGCCGCAACATAGATTTCGCCATCCATTTGGTCGGCAGCGTGCAACATGGCTTCGAGCGCTTCATCCCGGCGATTTGCGAGCAAGTAACACTTACCGAGATTAAGCCACGTCACGGTTGCCTCGGTTCCGGAAACTCCGCGACTGACAATTTGCCGCAGCGGCTGAATGGCCTGATCGTATTCCCCTTGCACAACCGCACGGCGGGCGAGATCGGTCAGCAATGTGGGGAGGACAGAAGTATCGGAGGCTTGTGTCAGTGCATATTGCAGATAACGCGTTCCACGTCGTCGGTATGCGAACTGCAACGTGTCGGAGATTTGCCCCTCGACGCCGCCGAAGAATTCGCGCGTACTCATCAGTTGAAGAGTAAGTCCGTCGTGCGTCCATTCCACGTCGAACGGCAGTAGAACTCCATCAAGCAGTGTGTCGAGCGACAGCTCAGGGGAGTCAAGACTGGTGGTATGTCCGCGTAGCCGGTGACGCGCTTCGTCAGTGATCCGAACGGTCCAGCCCATTTCACGTCCGATTTGTTCCATCAAGTCTTCCGTGGGCCAGCCGGGGCATTGGACAACGGCCACTACCTGATGTGGCCTGGTACCAATTTGTCGTTGCCGACTCATTGCGAATTCACGCGGCGGCTCCGGCGGGGGATTGGTTCCTCCGGCGTCCCATTGGTCTAGAATGTGTTCCGGTTTCAACATGACATGCGGCGCGTGCAGTGTTTTCAGGTCGAGAATACTCTTGGGGCTCACAGCTTCTTCACGTGTCCCCAGCATGGCGGTTGCGAGAGCCACACTTCGTTCGCCCCGCAACTCTTTGGACAAGGAACGCCCATGTTTCATGAGCTGGTTCAACAGCATTGAGGCGGCAAGCGATGACTCGTCTCGCTCTTGAAACTGAGCGGCCAGACGCAGAATGAGACACGCACGCTGCGTGATATCGTCGGTGCGTTGAAATGCTTCCTGATACGCCCACTGGCAGCGAGTCGAATCGCCAGAGAGTTCATGTGCCAGTCCCGCGATAAGAAACGCCCGTGCCGATAACCGCATTTGCTGGGGATGCTCTCGCGCGTCATCAATGAGCGAATCGATTTCGACGGCCGCCGCGGCGACGTCACCTTCCACTAGCAGTGTCTCAGCAGCATTGAGTCGCTCGGCGACTGACCGCAGGCTGGAGCTCTCACTGCTCACCATGAAGTCATTGAGGGCCACCGTTTCTGCATCGATCTGAACAGAATCCGGTTCGAATACCGGCGCGGGGGGGAGATCTGTAGCTGACATAGGGGGCAATTCAGGCGATGTGGCCAACTCCTCGTCCGACGATTCCGTCTGCTGGCTGTTCAAGATGAGTGCCCCCAGCGTCACCAGCGCGCAAAGCAGCGCGATCCCCATCACCCATAACAAGGGAGCGAGGAACAACTTGGCTGGTGCGGGATTTGGGACTGGTGGTCGAGTCATACGATTCACACAGCGAACACATGAAATGTCGCAGTAGTCAACCTGTTCGACACAACCCGCAGAGTCCCCCTAACCGAAATTCTGGCTTTTTGCTCAATCGTGTCGGAATCAGGGCAAGCCCTCACGCTGCGCTTCGATGAATGTCCTGAACTTGGTGTTCGCAAGAGGACAGACACATGAAGATCAATCATAGCTCTCACCAACTCCCGCAACCGAAGTTGGCCAGCAGTCGGGACAGTGCCCCGACCGGTCGATCCAGCGGCGCTGGGGAAGCGGGACGCGCGAACGAATCGACTTCTAATGTGTATGCCGACTTGCTGGCGGGTGTCAGGGAAGACCAACTCGTGCGACCAACTCGAGTCGCCGAGGCCAAGGACAAACTGCAATCGGGCGCGCTCAACACGCGGGCGGTTGCAGATGAAGCGGCAGCAGCCCTGCTGAGAGAGTTTTCCTGACCCCGGTGAGGTGAACCGAACTAACCCACTCCCTCCGGTTCACTTCGCAGCCAACTACAGAAAGAAGGTTTCGTCATGGCATTGTCCATTACCAACAACGTGGCTTCGCTGAACGCGCAGTCCAACCTGACGCGAGCGAACTCCAACCTCGCCAAGTCGGTGGAACGTCTCTCCTCCGGGTTGAAAATCAACCGCGGTTCAGACGGTCCCGCCGCTCTGGTGATTTCCGAAAAGCAGCGTGCTCAAATTGCCGGTCTGAATCAGGCCATTGAGAACTCGGAGAAGGCCGTTTCGCTCGTGCAGACGGCGGAAGGTGCTTTGACGGAAATCAACTCGCTGCTCGTTAAAGTCCGTAGCCTCGCCATCGACTCGGCCAACGCCGGTGTGAACGACAACGACGCTCTGGCAGCCAACCAGGCCGAAATCGCCAACGCGTTGGATACGATTAACCGGATCGCAGACAACACGCAGTTCGGTACCAAGAAACTGCTCAACGGCGACGCAGGTATCGGCGGTGTGGCTTCAGACGCAGACGTCACCTTCGTTTCCGGAAACTCCAACACTTCTGCTGGAACGTATGCGATTAGCGTAAGTACTGTTGGCGAACGTGCGACGACAGATGCCGGTACCGCTCAGTCTGCTGCTCTGGCCGCTGACGAAGTGCTGACGGTGAATGGTGTGGCTATCTCGCTGAATGCTGGTTCGACTCAGACTCAGGTCATCAACCGCATTAACGAGTACAGCTCGCAAACCGGCGTCACCGCCGATGCGAACGGTGCTGGTGGTGCCACCCGGTTGTACACCTCGGAATTCGGCTCAAACGCCTCACTGTCCGTTGTATCCAACACCGCCGCAGCCGCAACGAGTTCGGGTTTCGGTACGACCGCCGTGACTGACACCGGTGTTGATATTCAGGCCTCGATTGATGGTACGACCTACACCGGAACGGGAAATCTCGTAACCGCGAACTCCGGCTCCGCCAGCGGACTCACAATTCGTGTTGGCGTTGCCGCAGCCGATGCAACCGTCACCGAAACGGGTGCACAGGGGAACGTCACCGTCACCGACAACTCGCTCGTCTTCCAGATTGGTGCGAACGCGAATCAGACTGCGAAAATTGCGATTGGCAAGTCCAATCCTGGCTCGCTTGGTGTTGGTGTAACTGGCAATCAGTTCTCCAGCCTGGCCGACATTGATGTCACTTCGGCATCGAAGGCTCAGGATGCCATTAGCGTTATCGATGCTGCTATCGACGACATCACCAATCTGCGGGGTGATCTCGGAGCTTTCCAGTCGAACACGCTCTCGTCCACCGCGAACAACCTCCGTGCCACGTTGGAGAACACGGTGAACGCTGAGTCTGTCATTCGTGACACCGACTTCGCTGCCGAAATCGCCAACTTCACCAAGAACCAGGTGCTGGTACAGGCCGGTACTTCGGTGCTCGGAAATGCCAACCAGTTGCCGCAGCAAATCCTTTCGCTGCTGCGATAGTTTCTCGCGACCAAAGGTCCTCCATCAGTACCCCACTCCGAGGTACTGGTGGAGTGATCGGAGGTTTTGCAATTTGATCATCCAACTCTCCAATTCACGAATTCCAGTGGACGCAGCGTCGAGGTCGACATGATTACCATCGATGGACTCGTTTCCGGAATCGACACGCAAGCCATCCTCGACGGCCTGCTTCAAATCCAGAAGCAGCGCCTGGATCGACTGACCCTGCAGAAGCAGGAAGTCCTCACCAAGCAAGCCGCCTTCCAAGGCATTGAAGCCTCGGTTGTCTCTTTTCGCAGCGCCATTTCGCGGCTGGTTCGCAGTCGTGGCAGTGTCTTCTCTCAAAGCGAAATCACCAGCTCTGATGACTCCGTCGTCACGGCGACATCCAAAGGGGAAGTCGCCCCGGGGGTGTTTCATGTTTCTGTGGAATCAATCGCTCGTGCTCATCAGGTGGCGTCCCAGTCTTTGTCCACGGCGGACTCACTGGTCACTCAGGGAACATTAGAGATTCGTTCCGGCAACGGCCCGGTGGCGACCATTACGGTTGATGACTCCAACGACACACTGCAAGGTGTCACCGACTCTATTAACGCCGCAGATGTCGGAGTCTCAGCTGCCATCATTCAGGATGGAACCGGCTACCGCATTCTGCTCACCGCAGATGAAACAGGGACCGACAACGAACTCCAAATCACAAACAACCTCGCTGCCGACAATGGCGGTGCCACGCAGGTGTTGTTCGACTTGAATTCACCTGTGCAGGAAGCGGCAAACTCGATTGTTCAGTTGGGACAAGGTGCGGGAGCAATTCAGGCGGTCTCGCAGGACACACAACTCGACGGGCTCATTCCAAATTTATCGCTCGACTTACTGAAGGCTGCGCCGGGCGAAGTAGTGACCATTCAAATTCGCCCGGACACGGAAGCCTCAAAGACGGCCATCAACGATTTCGTCGATGCTTACAACAGCCTCATCGAATCGATTGCGCAACAAACGCGTTACGTCGCCGAGACCGATCAGGCCGGTGTACTGCTCGGCGAGAATGCCGTCCTCGACATTCAGAATCGAATTCAAAGTGCGCTGCAGGAAGCTGTGGGCGGAATCGATGGAAAATTGAATCGCCTCACCGCCATCGGGATTTCGTTCAACGACGATGGCACGCTGCTTGTCGATTCCGGTCGGTTAGATGATGTCCTGGCCGGGCGTGTGGAGGGAATCACCAGCAAGGACGTACAACGTTTGTTCGCTTTGACCGGTGAGTCGACCAACAGTGGCGTCAGCTTCCTGCTCGGCTCAAGTCGAACTTTGCCTTCATCTGTGCCGTATGAAGTGGACATCAGTCGCGCGGCGGAACGAGCCGAATTGACCGGCGCCACTTCGCTCGCCGCGAGTACTGTTATTGATGGATCAAACGACAACGCGGTACTCACTGTCGACTCGCAGCAAATTGAAATCAACCTCGAGCATGGTACGTATTCGCAGGCAGAGCTCGTTGATTTGGTAGCCAGCACCATCAACTCGCAACCTGACTTATTAGGTCGACGGGCTACCGGAATCCTGAATGGTGATGGTACGTTCACTCTTCGATCTGACTCGTACGGCCAGACGTCGGAACTTACGTTGGAGTCGGGAACTCTACTGGCCAGTATCGGTTTCAGCGGTGGAGAAACGGACAAAGGAGTCGACGTCGCCGGGCGGTTTCTCGTGAATGGCGTCGCGGAAGATGCCTCGGGCAGCGGACGCGTACTCACAGGACTTTCAGGAAATGATCATACGGCGGACTTACAATTGCTGGTAACGCTTTCAGCTGGTGACATCACTCCTGACTCCGAAGCAGATTTGACGGTCACTCAAGGAATTGGATCACGTCTGGACAGCCTGCTGGGAAAACTGCTCGACGTGGACAATGGTCAGCTGGGAATTGTCAAACGGGGATTTGATGCCCGGGCCGAATCGATCCAGACCACAATCGACCGGCAGAACGAAACATTTGATTTGCAACGTGACCGCCTGCTGAGAGAACTCATCTCGCTCGAATCGGCCATCAGTCAAATCCAGAACACAAGCTCACTGCTCGGCGCCCAATTGGCGTCATTGCCGAATCCATCAAGGAATTAGCACAAGTTTTCAAGGGGCTTGTGAGCCAATTGCGATAAATCCGAACTATTCGCCCTAGCCCGGACCGCAGGCCGCTGATGATTGCCGGAACTACGCAAACAACAATCGAGCATTCCCAAAATCATCTGTTTGTCGGAGTAGTCTTCCGCGGCCGAAGTTCCGGCATCACTTCCGTTTGCTTCGGTCCGGCCTACATTCCTTCACCCATCCTGCGAATTATTACGGTCACAGCATTTGTCAACATGAGAGGTTCCCATGTCTGGACTTTCCGCCTATCAACAGGTTTCCACGCGTCAGCTCACAAGAATTGATTTGCTGGTCGCGTTGTACGACACCACTCTCCGCAGTCTAAAGCGTGGGGCAACCTTGTTGATTCAGAGTGCCGATGAAGAATTCCAACAGGAGCGACTCAAGGCCACCCGTTTGCTGTTGGGACTTTTGAGCGGCATCGATCCTGAGTACGACGAAATCGCGAAGAACACATACCGACTCGTCATCTTCGCACTTGATCAAATCTCCGAACACTCACCGCGTCATTGGGAATCAGCACATGAAGTGATTTCACAACTTCGCGAGGGTTTTCACGCAATTCGTGCGGAAGCAAACCGTTTGCAGGCAACGGGTGAAATTCCGGACATCCAGGCTGAGAGCAATATATCTCTCTCGGTTGGTTGACCAGAATCGGCAGTTTTGGCGGCAATGCTGGGTCGGAGGAACCAAGAACCGCTCATGGTTTCACGCACGCGCGAGGAATACTACTCACCCACCGGCAAACCACTCGAATCGCAGTTGTTCGCTGAGTGAATGCAGCCATAGAACTGCACTCAGTCATTCTGACAACTACTCCCATTCAACACTCGACGTGAGATCATCATGATTTCTGCGCAGCCCAAGTCGACCATTCTCGTAGCCTGTGATACCCGGCTTTCGGCACAAGCACTCTCCTGGGGTTTGGAATGCCACTTGCCCGAGGTGCACGTCATCTCAGTCTGGTCACTCGACGAACTGAAGCACCGCTTTCACATGGAGGCTCCGGCTCTGGTCCTACTGGACGAAGCCATGGCCATGCAGGCCATTCGCATTCTGTCGGGATTCGTCGAGGTCCGCGTTCGCAACGCCCGACTGGCCGTACTCGCCAACGAACTGACACAGGGACAGTTGAGTTACGTGGTCCATAATCGAGTCACAGGACTGATATCCCGGAACCGCTCACTTCCCGAGTTGGCTCGTGAACTGAACCTCGTAATGACAGGAACCCCCGTAGCTGCAGATGAATTCGCGGAACACGTCCAACCTGGTCACGACGGATTCATCGAACCTCGCTACGAAGTGGCTGCCCGCCTGACCGATCGGCAACTGGAAGTCCTTATTCGCATTGCCGAAGGAAACTCCGTCCGCGAAGTCGCGAGTCAATTGCGGATTTCCCACAAGTCGGTCGAGAGCCATAAATACCGGGGCATGAAGACCCTGCAAATCGATGACCGCGTCGACCTCTGCCGCTGGGCCATCCGGGAAGGCCTGATCAAAGCCTGAGAATCGCAATTAATTGTCACAATTCGTGGAATCCTACCAGGATGTGACCCTGAGGCTTTCTCAACCGCCCTCAGAGCTCAAAATCGACGCTGTGAACTGACACGACTGACTTTACAGTTGGTCTGACGCGGCTATCATGCGAACGTCAGCCCCATTCCCAAACGGGCTGTTACTCCCTTTGGCGGGGTAGCTCAGTCGGTTAGAGCACAGGCTTCATAAGCCTGGGGTCGCGGGTTCAAGTCCCGCCCCCGCTACTTTTGGGCCCTTTCGTGCTTTGTATTCGGAAGGCAATTGCCATGGCAGCCGTGCCCCGCAGGCGATGGCTTTTTCGGCTGTTGGCAATTCTCGTCGCTGTTGTCCCGTTCGTATTACTCGAATGCACTCTCGGACTAATTGGGCTCGGCGACCCTCAAACCCAGGCCGATCCTCTCGTCGGCTTTTCGAGTGTCGTTCCTTTGTTCCAGTTAGATGAAGAGGCGGGCAAGTACCACATTGCCAGTTACCGCACGAATTTCTTCGCCTACGACGAATTTGCTGCGGTGAAGTCTCCCCACACGAAGCGCGTCTTCTGCCTCGGTGGGTCGACGGTGCAGGGGCGTCCTTATTCCATTCAAACATCATTCCCGACCTGGATGGAATTGGCACTCAAGGAAGCCAATCCCGAGGTGAACTGGGAAGTGGTGAACTGCGGTGGCATTTCATATGCCAGCTATCGACTCGTTCCCATCCTGGAAGAAGTCCTCGAATACGAACCCGACTACATCATTCTCTGCACGGGTCACAACGAGTTTCTCGAAGACCGCAGCTACGCCGCAACGAAACAGATTCCCGAGCCGAGCCGCGCGGCGCTCGATTCCCTTGTCCGATTGAGGACGGTTGTCGTTGCCACGGAACTGTGCCGCTGGTGTGCGGGAACGGAACCGACTGACGAGCCAAACGTCACCACAATGCCCGTTGAGGTCAATGCGATGCTCGACTATCACGAAGGGCTGGCGGCGTATCATCGAGACGAAGTCTGGCGGGATGTTGTCATTCGCAACTTCGATGAAAACCTCCAGAAAATGGTGGGCATGTGCCGCGAGGCGGGTGTTCCCGTCCTTCTGCTCCAACCGACATCGAATCTCCGCGGACAACCGCCATTCAAATCAGAGCACACACCCGGCCTGTCAGACGCACAACTTCAGCGTTGGCAGGAACTAAAAGACCGCGCCAACGAGTTGGCGAAAACCGATCTTTCCGCTGCAGCCAATGCGTATCAACAGGCCGTGGCACTCAATCCCGAACATGCGATGACCTCTTATGAATGCGGTCGCATTCTGGAAATTGCCGGTCGTTACGACGAGGCGCATACCGATTTCATTCGAGCCCGAGACGAGGACATTTGCCCTTTGCGAATGATCAGTGAACTCGAAATGACCATGCAGTACGTGGCCCGGGACGGGAATGTGCCGTTCATCAATCTGCATGAGTTCCTGGAGAATCAAACTCCATCACACATTCTCGGAGACGAGTGGCTTGTCGACCACGTACACCCTTCGTTCGATGGAAACCAGCAAATTGGCCTGCGGCTGGCCGAGGAATTCATTTCGCGGCGATGGGCCAGCATGTCCAATATCAACTGGCGCGAGCACTCCGAGGTTCGGTTCAAAGAACATTTTGCAACGCTCGATAAGTCCTATTTTCATCGCGGGCAACGGATGCTGCAGGCACTGCGTGGCTGGACCCGTGGAGAAGCTGACGGGCCACACGTGAGCACCAAATTCCCCCATTTGCTTGATGACTCGAACGAACCCCCATCTACCGACTAAACTCCCGCTCCCACAGGCTGACTTCGATGATTTGCAGGGTGGGTGAAGTTTGCCACGAACTTGGTGGTGCGTTCCGCGGGTCGTTGAATTTGAGAAACGGAGTGCCGATTCGACAAACTCGAATTGGCGGACGTAAACCAAGACAATACACGGACTTGCTCCACACACCCTACAGGCTGAGATCGTCTCACACGGTACTGCGTTTGATATTTTGCCATGCAGAAAATGCCCCCTCCCACCGACCTGAAGCCCTATTTCCTCGTCCTGGAAGACATTGACCAGGAATATGGCGGGAAACTCGACTGGCCGGTTTTCTTTGGGAATGACCACGAAGTCGAACTCGACGTCGGGTGCGGTCGGGGACTGTTTCTGTTCCGCGCCTCGGAAACGCGTCCCGGCACCAACTTTCTGGGAATGGAAATTGACTACCGGGAAGGCCGCCGCAGTGCCCGACGGCTCCAGAAGCAGGAAAGACAGAACGCGCGGGTTCTGGGTGGCGACGCCAATGTGGCGCTGGATCGCATGATTGAGCCGCACTCAGTTTCGGCCATCCATGTCTATTTCCCCGATCCCTGGTGGAAGAAACGGCATCGCCGCCGCCGCATCTTCACAGATGAATTCGTCGGCCGGTGTGCTCGACTGCTGAAACCGGGGGGCTATTTGCATTCCTGGACCGACGTTGAAGAGTATTTTGGCGTCATTTCGGGAATTATGGACCATCACGAGTTATTCACCAAGGAGGAGCCGCCGGCAGAAGTACTTCCCGAACACGACATGGATTATCAGACCAGTTTTGAGCGCAAGAAGCGAAAGGACGGCTGGGAAATCTTTCGGGGACTGTGGCAGAGAAAGGCATTGTGACAAACGGGCATTTTCGACCAGAATCCCGGTTTTACCCGGTTCCCCAAGGTTGAAATCAAATGTCCGGTTCATTGCTTGAACGAATTCAGAACCAGTCGGCCCTCATTGGTGTGGTCGGACTGGGATACGTTGGCTTGCCCCTCATTGACGCATTCGTCAACGCGGGATTCCGCTGCCTGGGGTTCGACGTCGATCAAACCAAGGTCGACCATTTGCTCCAGGGACGCAGCTATATCAAGCATATTTCCTCGGAAACCGTGGCCGACTGGATTGCCAAGAAGCAGTTCGATGCCACATCCGACATGTCACAACTCGGCCAGGCTGACGTCGTCATCATTTGCGTTCCCACGCCGCTTAACGACAGCCGCGACCCAGACCTTTCCTACGTGGAAAGCACCACTCGGGCCATTGCAGCCACCCTGCGGCCCGGTCAGTTGGTGGTCCTCGAAAGTACCACATACCCCACCACGACGCGTCAGGTGATGCTGCCCATTCTGGAGTCGACAGGCCTTTCGGCAGGCAAAGACTTCTTCGTGGCATACAGTCCCGAACGTGAGGATCCCGGCAATGCCGTCTATTCAGCAGCCAAAATTCCGAAAGTCGTCGGCGGACTCGATCCCGAAAGTCTCGAACTGGCAACGGCCCTGTATCAGCAGGCTGTCGTGAGCATTGTGCCCGTTTCCTCTCCCGAAGTCGCCGAAGCGTGCAAAATCCTGGAGAACACGTACCGCGCAGTGAACATTGCCCTGGTCAACGAGTTGAAAGTTCTGTTCGACCGCATGGAAATTGACGTTTGGGAAGTCATCAACGCGGCGAAGACTAAGCCATTCGGCTTTCAGGCGTTCTACCCCGGTCCGGGTCTCGGCGGTCACTGCATTCCCATCGACCCTTTCTACCTCACGTGGCTGGCACGTCGTTATGGACTGACCACCCGGTTCATTGAGTTGGCCGGTGAAGTCAACTCCCGTATGCCGGAGTACGTGGTGTCACGACTGGGCGAATTCCTGAACGACATGGCCAAGCCCATCAAGGGGAGCAAGGTCTGTGTGCTCGGCGCGGCATATAAGAAGGACGTCGATGATCCCCGCGAAAGTCCGTCATTCGTGCTGATGGAACTACTCCTGCAGCGCGGCGCCGACCTGACCTACAATGATCCTCACGTTCCTCGCCTCCCGAAAATGCGGCACCACAATCTGCCCGTCATGGAAAGCCAGGAACTGACTGCCGACTTCCTCGCTGCACAAGATTGCGTGCTGATCGCCACCGATCACTCCGCCTACGACTACGACCACATCGTGAAACACAGCCGGCTTGTGGTCGACACTCGTAACGCAGCGATTGGAGTTGTCGAAGGCCGAGATAAAATCCGCAAGGCGTAATTTCCCCAAGTGTCGCGCCACTTACGGCACGTGTTTCGCTAACTGTACTCCCATTAAGGACGAACGAAGTTGTTGATTTCCAGCAACTCGGTTTGACCTTGGTATCACCACGAACTGATACTGTCGTCCGGATGTGCTGACCACAAAACTGGTTAGCTGGACTGATAATGGGTACGTGCAGATGTTCTGGTTGTTCCGATTAAACGCATTAGTGCGGCAATTCGCATCGCTGCGAAGTACGCCAGCTCCCCGGCGAGACGAGACATTTCACGTTCCGCTCTGGCTGGAAGCAGCGGAACCGCGAATTGTGCTCGACGCGGCAGCCGCTCTCGTGGGCGGTGAACTGCTGATTACCGGAGACGCGGGTACCGTCATCGACGATGACGTAACACTCGCCGTGTTCGATGACGGCATGGGCCACGAGTTTCTGCAAATTCTCGACCACGGTACGCCCATCGACATCGACCTCGGTATGGGAATGTCGCCGGTCACTGATTTGCCCATTTCCGACATCACCGCGGGAAGCATTCAAATCGACCTGGGAACGGGTGATGACGCCCTGCACCTTCAAATTCCTTCAGCTGCTCCATTGGGGAGCGGGCTCGACGTTATTGTGCTTGATGGCGATGGCATCGACACCGTTGACATCGAGACCTCGACCTCGATTCTCGATATCGAAGGGACCCGTCTAAACATCGAAAGCGACCGGATCTCATTCGACGGCGCTTTCATGGAAACATTACTAGACGTCGACTTTCAGCTGACCGGCGAACTGTCGCTGCAATCTGACTTGGACCTGTCGACCGGCGGCGGCGACTTCCTGCTCCTCGGCGACATGCATTCCGCCTCCGGCAACAACGTGTTCATTGAGACATGCGGCGGACTTCTGAGCATTGATGGAATGCTCGGTGACATAGGTCAAGAACTCGGAACAGTCAACCTCGATGCGGACGTTGGAGCACTCTCCGTCGGCGACGTCTTAGCGTCAGGCGATGTTTCGCTGACATCATTTCAAATTAATTTGCACGGCGATGTTTCAGGCAATGACTTGTTGTTTGCTGGTGACGTGCTCGCGCACGACTCCCTCGACCTCACTGCGGCTGGTGAAATCAATGCCGCAGCATCAATTTTCCGTCCCGCCGTTGATGGTCTGTATCTCAACTTTGCCGCAGCGGGCGACATTCACCTCGGTGGATTGGAAGTCAACCTCGGCACACTGCCAGTCGCTTCATTTGGTGACGTCGACATTCTTTCCGGGAATGATTTCACTCTCGGACAATCTGAGATTTCGGGAGCCCTGACCGTTGGTGACCTCGACGGCACAACCGAGTTTCTCGGATCACTCAGCGCGGGCAGCGTGCATGTGCTGGAAGAAGCCATCCTGAATGGTGATGTCACCGCAATTGCAGAGCAGTCGTACGGTGCACTCCTCCTGAACCAGGATGTATTACTTACCGCGCAGGATGTCACCGTGAGTGGCGAGGTTGCAAGTGCCCTCGGCCTGTTTCGCTCACTTACAATCAACACCACGGGACAGGTCGAACTGAATTCCACGGCGCCCCTCGGCAGCGGTCGGGAACTCGGGGCGCTGAATATCAGCGGTTTCCAGCAACTGGAAATTCTCGGTCCAACGGCGGTACAGGGCTCGATTGATCTCAATGGCCAAATGATTCTGCTGGACGGAAACATTTCGACCGGCAGCGGCGGGAACTTGAGCATCGACAACGCCGGGCAGTTGGTTATTGGAAATGCAGCGGTGTTCACGCTCGATGGCGCACTGGATCAAATCGGATCGGGCGCCGTGTCGCTGGGCGGGGACATTGCCACGAACGACGCGACGATTGACTTCAACGGACCGGTCACGCTGACGGACGACGTATCGCTGGAAACAGGAGCGACGGGCGCGAGCATCACATTTCACAACACTATGGACGACGTCGCAGCCCAAGCTCATTCGCTGGGACTGAATGCCGGGACCGCCGGCGACATTACGTTCACCATGAATGTCGGTCTGGTGCAGGAACTGGGCGTCGTCAATGTCACCCTCGCCCGGGATGTGTTCCTGCTGGGTCAGTTTCTGGCTGTCGCGTTCCATCAACTCGACGGAACCGGAACCACGCACGTCGACGGGGCACTGGTGACGTCGGGTTCGTCGAGCGTAATTATCGCCACAAACGACATCGAAGTCACTGGTCGCGTAGAATCGCAGTCGACCGGAAGTATCTTGTTGCTGGCAGCAAATGACGTCACGCTCACCGGTTCAGCGGAAGTCGTATCAGACGCCGGCGACATTCAACTGATCGCCGATAGCGACATGGTGTGTGATGGCACCAGTGGTGCAGTAACGATGGCCGACGGTGCCTTTGTAATGAGTCAAACCGGTTCCATTGAAGTCCGTGCTGATGAAACCATTCTGGTCAGTTCCCTGTCGACAGGACATGCTGGCGGTCCGGCAATCTCAGTCACATCCAAAAACGGACAAGTTCTGGACGCGGGCGACACTAATGTTGATTTGATTGCAAACTCCGCCGGCGCCGTCGTGGCTGTGACTTCACGATTCGGCACGGGCTCTGGAAACGCGTTGGAGACCAATGTTGACACATTCGCTGGCGTGGTAACTGATGTTGGAACTCTGCAAATCCACGACATCGGTGAAATTACCATCGCAGCAGCTCAAACAACCGACGGCAACATTCTTATCGAAGTTGACGGAAGTCTGCTGTCGGCAAATGCTTCCATCAGTCCCGGAACAGGAACTTCCAATCTCCAAATCATTGCCGTGGGCGATATCGATTTGGGAACGCTCGGCAATGCACTGGCGACCACCGACGGAGACAACGTTGACCTTCAGGCTGGCGGAACCATTACTCTCCCTGACGCCGGTGTGAATGTTGGCAGCGGCAATTTGAGTTTGCAGGGCGACACCGACATTGTTGATCCTCTCGGACGCGACCTCGGTTTGCTCGTCGCACAGAATCTCCAACTGCAAACCGCGGCTACCGGTGGCAACCTCACGCTGCAGACGCACGTGGATGCCCTGACCATCGACCTGACGACCGCAACCAGCGGAACGGGCGTGTCCATCGTCGAACAAGATGCCGTTCAAATTCAAAGTATTGCCACCAACAACGGCAACATCAGCGTGACCGCAGCTGACGGTTCCGCCGGTGATTTGACGGTTCATTCGATTGACGCGGGCACGGCGGATGTGTCGCTCACCATCAGTAACAATCCCGGTGCGATTGTTGATGGCAGCGAAACTGTAGTCGACATCGTCGCAGGCACTTTAACGCTTGTGAGCCACGACGGAATTGGCAACGGCAACCCGCTGGAACTGCAGGTGAATCAACTCAACGCTGAGAACTTGGTGTCAGGAAACGTCGACCTTCACAACACTGGCGATTTGCAGGTCGAAAGGGCAATTCAATCGGGAGCGGGAGATCTGAACGTCATTGTCGACGGCACGCTGACAATTCTCCCGGCGATGACAATGGTCCCGAACGTCTCCGTGACCTCAGGCAATTTACACCTGCAGACCACCGGCGTCGCGCACGATATCCAGGTCGATGGACATGTAGCCTCCACCTCAGGGAACATTCAAATCGAATCTGCGAACGACCTGGCAGTTTCCATCACAGGAACTATTGCCTCAGGTGCCAATCTGACTCTCAGTTCGGCTGCGAATACGACCATCAGCGGCATGGCCAGCAGCTCTGGCGGCAATGTCCTCATCGACGCGTCTGCAACACTGCAAGTCACCGGTACGGGCAGTGTCATGACCGACACCGGGCTGCTGACCCTGACAACGACAACGGGTGATTTGCAAATCGACGGCACCGTCAGCTCCAATACAGGCCCCATCGAAGTTGATTCAGGATCGAACCTCCACGTTGCGGGAACCGGCAGTATCACGTCGGCTGGGTCAATTTCTCTGGTGTCCACAAGCGATTTGACCGTCGATAACGGCGGGCTCGTGCAGTCAACCGCCGACTCCGTTGCACTCATAGCCGGTGCGGATACTTTGGTTGGCGGCGCGATCAGCAGTCTTGGTGGTGCTGTAACCGTCGACACGACCGGAATGCTGCATGTCGCTGGTACGGGAACTGTCATGACTGACGCTGGGCTGCTGCGTCTGTCGACAACGACTGGCGACATACTCATCGACGGACAGGTGTCTTCAACAATGGGGCCAGTGGAAGTTGAGTCCGCTTCGAACCTCCAGATTTCGGGAACGGGCAGCATCACCTCTGCTGGTCCGATTTCCCTGATGTCCACAATCGATCTGACCATTGATGTCGGCGGTCTTGTGGAATCAACAGCCAGCGCTGTTTCGCTGAGTTCGGGCGGAAACTCATCCCTCAGCGGCACGGTCAGCAGTCTGGGTGAAAACGTCCTCATCGACACTGCCGGAATGCTCCGTGTCGCGGGCACCGGAGTCGTCACGACAGACGCCGGGCTGTTGCATCTCTCAACCAGCAACGATGACGTGCTCATTGATGGACAGGTGGCTTCGAACAGTGGTCTCATCGAAATTGACTCGGGGGCCAATCTGCACGTTACGGGGACGGGCAGTGTTGTATCAGGGGGGATGGTCACTCTTGGAGCAGCTGGAAATTCGACGATTGACGACGGCGGGCTTATCCAGTCAACCGGAAGCGGGGTAGCCCTCAGTTCGGGCGGCAGTACAACAATCAGTGGGGCGGTCGACAGTTCGGCTGGTGACGTCATTATTGACTCAGTCGGCATGCTGGATGTCACTGGTACCGGCAATGTGATGACCGACGCTGGTCTCCTGCGACTGACGACGAAAAGCGGTGATGTTCAAATCGATGGCACCGTCAGTTCCAACACAGGAACTGTCGAGGTGAACTCTGGGGCCAATCTTCTCGTTACAGGGACGGGCGTTATTACGTCGGCTGGCCCGTTATCCCTCATCTCCGCTGGTGATACAACCATTGACGTGGGCGGCATAGTGCAATCAACGGCCAATGATGTCGCCCTGAATTCAGGTGGCAGCACGTCCGTTAGCGGTAGCGTCAGCAGTACCGGTGGGGGTGTCACAGTATCGAGCGCCGACATGCTGCATGTGACTGGTACAGGCACCGTCATGACGGACGCAGGGTTGTTACAGCTCGCGACAACGAGTGGCGATGTGCTCATCGATGGTCAGGTATCGTCAAACAGTGGTCCCATCGAAATTGGCTCAGGAGCGAACCTGCAGGTCACTGGAACTGGCAGTGTTACATCAGCGGGCACAATCACCGCTGTTGCGACGGGAAATCTGAATTTAGTTGTCGGCGGGCTGATTGATTCCAGCGGAGCCAGTGTTTCCTTGAGCAGCGGAAATGACGCAAGTATCGAAGGCACCGTTAGCAGCCAGGGCGGCGACGTCACTATTGACGCTGCCGGAATGCTACAGGTCGCTGGAACCGGTAACGTCACCACGGACGCAGGTCTACTGCGATTGTCGACCACGAACGGTGACGTCCAAATCGACGGCACGGTCAGTTCGAGCACCGGTCCTGTTGAAGTTGACTCTGGAGCGCATCTGAAGATCACAGGAACGGGAAGCGTCACATCGGCTGGTCCGGTGTCGTTGATGTCCGTCAGTGACACCACCCTCGACGCCGGTTCCCTTGTGCAATCGACGGGCAATGCCGTCTTTATCAACTCAGGCGGAAGTACGTCGATTAGTGGTGATGTCGGCAGCCTGGGCGGCAACGTTGTGATTTCTGCGATAGGGGCTCTCAATGTCACCAGCACAGGAAATGTAACGACCGACGCCAGTCTGCTGAGGCTCTCAACCACAAGCGGTGACGTACAAATCGACGGAACCGTCTCTTCGAACACGGGGCCAATTGAAGTCGACTCGGGAGCAAACCTGCAAGTTTCCGGGACGGGGAGTGTGGCAACAGCGGGCACGATTGCGGTTGGAGCAGTTGGCAATGTAACGCTGGACGTTAGCGGAGTCATTCAGTCCACCGGAGACGCGGTCACGCTGAACTCTGGCGGAGACACGTCGATTAGCGGTGCGGTCAGCAGTCAGGGGGGTGATGTCGTCATCGACGCGGTTGGAATGCTGCACGTCATCGGAACCGGCATTGTCATGACCGACGCAGGCCTCTTGCGTCTTTCAACAACAAGTGGCGACATACAGATTGATGGTACCGTCAACTCGAACATTGGCCCTATTGAACTCGACTCCGGCGCCAACCTTCAGGTGACTGGTACGGGAAGTGTAACTTCGGCTGGTCCGATTTCGTTGACTTCAACGGGTGACACGACTGTCGATGATGGCGGCCTTTTGCAATCAACCACCGATGCAGTTGCCCTCAGCGCCGGTGGGAACACTTCGATTAGTGGGGTGGTCAGCAGTCTTGGTAGTGACGTGACCGTTAATTCGGTCGGCCTGTTGCATGTGACCGGCACCGGAGTAGTGACGACCGACGCTGGTCTCCTGGGACTTTCGACAACGAATGGTGAAGTGCAAATTGACGGGACCGTCAGTTCCAACACTGGCCCGATTGAAATTGATTCCGGGGCCAGCTTGCAAGTGACGGGAACGGGCAGCGTCACATCAGCGGGGCCAGTGACGTTGATGTCCACGACCGATCTCACACTCGACACTGGTGGAGTGGTACAGTCAACCACCGATACGGTTGCACTGAGCGCAGGTGGGAACACTTCGATTAGTGGCGAGGTCAGCAGCTTTGGTAGTGGTGTCACCGTTAGTTCCACCGGCATGCTGCACGTGACCGGCAACGGAGTGGTGACGACCGACGCTGGTGTCCTGGGACTGTCGACAACGAATGGTGATGTGCAAATTGACGGCACCGTCAGTTCAAGCACTGGTCCAATCGAAATTGATTCCGGCGCCGGCCTGCAGGTGACGGGAGCGGGCAACGTCACATCAGCGGGGCCAGTCTCGCTGATGTCAGCTAACAACCTCACCGTTGACGCCAACGGCGTGGTGCGGTCGACCGCTGATGATGTCACACTGAACTCTGGTGGTTCGACTTTGCTCGCAGGTGAGGTATCGAGCCCTGCGGGGACTCTCGTTGTCTCGTCGACGGGTAACCTCGAAGTCGCAGACACCGGGGTACTCACGACCGATGCCGAATTGCTCCGACTCACCACGACAACCGGAGACATGCTCATCGCAGGGCAGGTAACGTCAAACACGGGGCCCGTAGAAGTTGAATCAGGCGGAAGCCTGCAAGTAAGTACAACGGGAGTCGTTACCACCGAGGGAACACTGCTGCTAGCAGCGGGATCCAGTTTGACTATTGAAAATGGCGCGTCAGTTCAATCGTTTATGGATCGAGTCGATTTGGTCGCGGGCGGCGACGTCTTATTGGGCACTGTGCGGTCACCCTTGCTCATTAGTGTCACGTCGACTGGCGGTGCCATTGAGAATGGTCAGGTGGGAAGCGGCCCGAACCTTGTTGCTCCAGAACTGGTGCTGAGGTCATCACAGGGAATTGGTAACAACGCACCCGTTCAGACACAGACGGAATTGCTGGCACTCGCCAATTCAACAGCGGGCAAAGTTCAAATCGAAAACAGCACGCGGGCGATGAGCACATTAACGCTTGGCGCGGTCGACGGACTTGTCGGCGTCACCAATACGGGTTCTGGCGACGGAGGAATTTCAATATCGAATGAAGGGGCAATCATCGTCGATGAGTTTGTGTTCGACACGAACGGCGGCGGGATTGCTCTGGATGCGATTGGGGTAAATTCTGATCTTACCGTGAATGCACCGCTGGTAGCGTCCATCGATTTGGGACTCATTCAGTTGACCGCCGGACGCAATCTCATTTTGAATGATACCGGCTTCGCCGACGATATCCTGGCCCGCGAAGTAATCGGTGAAGCGGGCAACGAAGTTCAGTTCGACGAATTCAGTGGGGTCACCGTCCGCAGTGCCACGGGAAGTGTTGTCTCGCCGGTTCCGCGACTGGAAAACTTGCTGACGCCGCAAATTGGGGCAGATGGCGTCTCCCACATTACTGCCGAATTCGGACATGCTGGAGCGAGCAACTTCTACTTCATGGTGTTGTGGGACCCAGCCTTCATCGACCGGTTCGACGCTGCTCCTGCTTCCTTCGACGGTGCCCCCATTTTTGGATTGAACAACAGTGCCCTGCCTCCAGGGACAATGTACCAGAATCTGCCCCCAGATTTTGCGGCAGCATTGCAGGTGCTCATAGCGCGGCAACAGGAAGTTGGAACAGGAGTATCATTCGACGGATATGATCCCCTTGCACTTCAGAAACTCGGCACGGCTCCCTACCCGGGCGAGAGTGATTTTGCGGCAGCGAAGTTCTACGGAGCGAACCCCAACAAGGACGTCCCGTACGATCCCTCCGCAGACATTCCCATTACGGTTCACATTTGGGATGACGGCAACATTACGTTCATTCAACAGGGGCAGGACTTGGGTCAAGCGGAAGTCTCAGGTGAAGCTGGCGTGCCGGGAGACGGACTCCAGGGGGGCGTGTTCTTCTTCGACTTGTCGATTGAGGTTCCCCCGCTGGAAGCTCCCCGTACGGTGGTAAACGACGCCGCCATCCAGACTACGACCGATGTCATCCAGGATTCCGGCAATGAAGAAATTCCGGTCATGATTGCCGACACCGTTTCCACTGACGAAGAAGTGCTTATCATTGAGAAGGTCGCCAAAGATGGCACCATTGCCCGGTTGCCCAACGGACAGCCCATACGCCGGGAAATTCATGGATCAGAGGTGTTTGACACCATCTCCGATTTGCCGGACCTGTACGACCGTCTCCACGAAGGGCACTGGCGGATCTACCTGAAGCCCGGCGCAGAAGCTCAGCCACAACTCATTCGAGACGTCGAACTCCGTGAGGGACGTCCGGCGGGTGGGGACATTGGCACACAAGACCGTCCACCGACCAGTGCCGCTCCAGAAGCAAACATTCCTGCGGCCGACGCCAATTCAAGTCCACAGTAGCACACGCAGAAATGCACATACTTCTTGCCGGAACAGTGACCAGAATGAATGCTGGTAAAGCGTTTCAGCGCCACAGGCTGCCTACTGAAACGTCAGTACCAGTTCCTGAGATTCACGCAGCAGGCGTGAGCTGACTCGAATTGTGTCCTCGACCTGACGGTTAGCACCGGGTACGCGAATGAACACCTGCACGACGTTGTCGATGACAGGAATGCCACGTCGGGGATTCACGGCCACCAGTTTTTCTTCCTCGCTCATGGCAAACGCCTTTTCGGGGATTTTTTGCTGATACCCGTCCGTCCCTTCAATTCGGCCACTCAAGTCGCGAAGGGGGTAAACCGTGCGGTCGGTCGGCATATTCATTTGCACGACAATGTAATAGTCCTGCCCGGGCCGAGGGGGATCGCCCGGTTGGACTGGTTCGCGCCCAAAGGGAATCGGTAGGGTGAACACGGTAAAGTTGCCGGCCTTCACGGCATTGGTTGGTTCTTTCACGCGGAAACCGCCGCGGACGCCGTCATCGCCCACGTTATCCCCTTCCCCTTTGACAATTCCTGGGTCCAGATAATCTGGGAATTTCGTCACGCTGGGGTCGAAATTGGTTGCAACCATTCCATTGATTTCACTTCCCGTACCGCTTTCGGGGAGTGCCACTAACTCTTCCGCATCGACTTCAGACAAAATGAGATTCGGCTGTGGCGATTCCTCTGCGACGGTCGTAATGAATTGCGAGCCACTGGTGACGGCGTGATAAACAGGGATGGCGAAGAGAGCGAGTAAGAGCACGTGGACGGCGAATGACAGCCCCAGGCCGGCGCCGCCGTCACCATTGAGTTCATTCCACAAAGCCCGGTACCACGGAATGTCCCGCTGCCTCAGCCACGCCAGAATGGACTGGGAAGGGACGCGCGAAACGCCCCCGGAATGGCTGGGGGTGGCATTGGTGCCCGGTGAGGCGTCATTCGTCGTTTCGACGGTCGACATCTAACTCTCCAAGGCGATGACTACGAAAAAAGCTCCCCAACCCGCTTCATCGACATTATCCACACCGATTACTGCGGAAACAATCCCATGCCGTTACAAACGGACGGGAATGCTGCGATTCAACAACTCACACGCCTCGGGCGCGGCAGCATTGGCTATTCACCAACCGGTCGTTCCGAGGAAAGATCTGTTGGAAGTACCGTGACATTGGTGGATTGCGACTGTTCCTGTTTAAGTCGCAACTGACCGCAGGCGGCGTCAATGTCGGCTCCTTTTCGCTTGCGCGTGGTAACATTCACACCGTGCGTGGTCAGTGTATCCACAAACTGTTTGGTTCGCGGTTGCGTCGGAGCCTGTAACGACAATGAATCGACGGGATTCATGGGGATGAGATTGACGTGCGCATTCTCTCCTTTCAGGAGAGCGGCGAGTTGCCTTGCGTGGACTTCACCATCATTGACACCGCCCAACAGGCAATACTCATAGCTAACGCGGCGTCCTGTCTTCTGGAAATACTCATTGGCGGCCCGCATGATTTCCTGAATTCCAGTCCCTTTGTTCACCGGGACGATTTCCGTTCGAAGTTGGTCAGTGGGGGCATGCAGTGAAATTGCCAGATTGAACTGCATGTCGAGTGCCGCCAGTTCCCGGATTTTGTCCGGCAGCCCCACGGTGGAAACCGTAATTCGGCGGGCACCAATGCCGAGCGCCCCGTTTTCGTTGAGCGTATTGAGGGCCGGGATGACATTCTTCAGGTTGGCTAGCGGCTCGCCCATTCCCATGAGTACGACGTTGGTAATCCGTTCCTCGGGGGGCAGGAGTCGATCCAGTCGCAGGATTTGTTCCAGGATTTCGCCCGTCGACAAATTCCGTTTCACTCCGAGCAGTCCACTGGCGCAAAAGACACACCCCATCGCACAACCAACCTGCGAGCTGATGCAAACGGTACGGCGATCGCTTTCCCGCATCAGAACGCACTCAGTGTGTTCTCCATCGGCCAGACGGAGCAGCAGTTTCTCGGTGCCGTCGCTGGAAACCAGATGCCGCTCGATTTCCATCGAAAAAATGTCGTAGTGCTGGGTCAGCAATTCCCGAAGTGCCTTGGGAACGTCGTGCATTTCGTCGAACGAATTGACCCGTTTTCCGTAAATCCAGCGGCGGATTTGATCGGCGCGATAGGCTGGGAATCCCTGTTCCTGGCACCACGCTGTGAGTGCGTCGCGTGAGAGGTCTGTGAAGAGTGTTTTCTGCTGAGTCATTATGCCGGAATCCGAGTGGTTCAGGCGTATCATACTGAAAGACGGGGACTTCAGCAGTTCGGGTCAGTACAATGATTTCCTGATTTTCCCCATTTCCCAATGGTCCCGGTTCGATGTAGTCTTTCCTGCGATCCCTTTTCCCCTCTCCGGGGTTCCAATTAGCGGATATCCAAGAAACTCCCTGTCATCAGCTCGATGCCTGAATACACGTACATTGCGCGCGAGTCGAACGGCCAGTCGGTCAATGGCTCCGTTACGGCCAATTCCCAACAGGAAGCGCTGACAATTCTGGCTTCGCGCAAGCTGTTTCCGCTCAAAGTCGAAATGGCTGAGGCGGCCCAGCGACAGAAGAGCTACGCGGGCCATAGCGTAGGCGCCCGACTGTTGGCGATTTTCTACTCGCAACTTGCCGACCTGTTGAAGTCGGGCGTGCCCCTGCTGCGGTCGCTGGACCTCCTCAACAAACAGGCCACGGCCCCGGCCCTGAAGCACGTTCTGGAAGAAATCCGGACCGACGTCGCTGACGGTACACGACTCAACGAGGCCATGCGGAAGCATCCTCGCGCGTTCAATGAACTCGTCATCAGCATGGTTCGGGCCGGTGAAGAGGGCGGTTTTCTGGAAGAAGTGCTGAAACGCATTGCCGTCTTCACCGACCATCAGGAAGACCTCAAAGGCCGCGTCGTCGGTGCGATGGTCTACCCCATCCTTCTGTCTGTATTTGGTACGGCGGTCGTGACCTTCCTCATGATCAAATTCGTGCCCGACTTCGCCCCGATTTTCGAGCAAATGCGCAGCACCGGCGATTTGCCGTGGGCCACAACGGCACTGCTCGGGATTAGCGACTTCACACAGAATTACTGGTACGTCGTGCTCGGGGGAATTGTGCTGGCGGGATTGGGAATTCGGCAGTACGTCATGTCGGAAGAAGGTCGATTTGTCATCGACACCATCAGACTGAAGACGTACGGACTCGGCCGGATTGTTCGCAATCTTGCCACAGCCCGCTTCTGCCGCGTGCTGGGCACACTGCTGCGAAACGGCGTACCCATTCTGCAGGCGCTGCGGATTGCCAAAGATGCCACCGGCAACATGGTTCTCAGCCGGGCCATTGCCGACGCAGCCGACAACATTTCCGCCGGTAAGTCGCTCGCTAAACCGCTCGAAGGGAGCAAGCAGTTCTCCGACGAAATTGTCGCCATGATTTCCGTTGGTGAAGAGTCCAACAATTTGGAAGACGTGCTCATCGACATTGCCGACAACCTCGAACGCCGCACCAACCGCGAACTCGACCTCGCCGTGCGATTGCTCGAACCATTGATGCTCATGGTCATGGCCTCAGTCGTCCTCTTTATCATCGTCGCTCTGCTCTTACCGATTCTTCTCAGCTCGACGAGCATTTAAGGCTGATGTGCTGGCCCGACGGTGATTGCGTCGTGGAACAGTTGCAACAAATCCTGGCGGAATCGCGCCAGCGAGAACTGCACATTGGCGTGCTCCTGGGCACGGGATGACATTTGATAACGGCGATCAGCGTTCTGTAACTGCTCCAGTGCGTCCAGGAATTCCTCGTCATTACCACACAGGTAGCCAACGTCGCTGTTGATTTGCTCGGGGAATCCCCCCTGATTGTCGACGACTGGAATGCATCCGGCACGCATCGCATCGGCTGCGGTTCGTCCGAACGACTCGGCCAGTTGCGGCTGACGGTTCAGCATGACGTCCCAGTTCCATAGGTGCGTACGTACATTCCAGCCGGGATCAATGAACCTTGCTCGCTGCAGGCAGACGCGTCGGAGCTCGTCCGTCAATTGTTCCGGAACGCCAACGAACTCCCATTCGATTTCTGGGAACCGCTCCGCTGCCTGCTCGTAGAAATCAATGAGGTCCGTCGGCCACTTTCTCGACGTGGGCGTGCAAATGCGACCGACTTTGAGATTTGTCCTCAGGTGACGCGCCTCGGTACGTTCATTTGGACGCGGCGGTTCGGGCACAGATTGAATGAGAACCCGCGCATCAATTTCGTTCGAGCTCTTTGCCAGCCACAGCGAGCAGAAGACTTTGAGTGACGCATTCGCTCGGTGCCCAGCGGAGTGTTGATACATGACGCTCGGAACTGCGAGCGGCCCGGCAACTCTGTCAGCAGCCGTGTTATGTAGCAGGACAACATTGGGGTTGAGTGAAGCCACCTGCGCCGCGGAAATCGAATTCGCATGCAGCAATTGAACACCCTGAAACGCTGATTGCGTTTCGACCGTCGGTCGAGACAGAAACAGCACCGTATGTTTCCAATCAGGCAGACTGCGACACACCGTCCACGCGCAGGCCGCCGTGCCACCGACAATGTTTCCAACGTTACAGACCTGGAGTAAATGCAATGGACGGTCCTGTTTGGCCTTTGGTTTGGTTGGCCACGAAAAGCACAAACAGACTCGAAAACGTGGACTTCATTCTTGTGCCTTTTTGTGTTTTTTGTGGCTAACGATCAGACACAAATTGCTGGCAGTTCGTGATTCACCTCAGATGAAAGGAATCCGTCGCCATTTGTGGATGAAGATTTTGCGATCCTGTTGCCAGAGCGAGTTTCGGTTCGATGCTGATTTCGTCGTCTGATGCTCCAGGTGCTGTATTGGTAGATTCTCTACAACCGCGAGTGGACCATTTTCGACCGTCGAGAATTGCAGCAGCAGGCGGCACTGGAAGTCGGTGTCGGAGAAGTAGAGCTGCATTTTCTGGTCAAAGCCGCCAAGTCGCGAGAATGTGTCGCTGTCGACCGCCATGCACCAGCCCTCGATGAATTGGGTGGTCGGTAGACTCAGTTCGTGTATCGGAACACCTTGCTCTTCCCTCCAGCGAACTCCAGTACATCGCGTGCTCTCACTGTGGAGCGGAGTGATCAGTTGCGGGATCCAGTTTCCCTCGGTGACAACATCATTGTTCAAAAAAATGAGTGAAGCTGGTGCGTGGTGTTTCATCAAAACATTCGCCGCTGCGTTCCAGGCTGTTGTGATCCCACCATTGCTGGGTAAAGCAAGGACCTCGAAAGGTATGTCCAGCTGCAGCAATTCACGTCGTGAGTCTGCTCCATGACTCGCGTCGTCGACGACCAGGATGCGAACGGCTTCCAAATCGTGATGAGCCTGAAGCGTTTGCAGGCAATTCACCGTCAATTCGTGCTTACCGAATTGCGTAATGACAATCCCCACGTCCACCGCAGCCATCGCGTCTTCCCTCTAATCGAGGGAAATGCGGTTGCGCAAAGAGTGTCATTCGCTGGTCTCTGGCGGTCCCGATTTGTACCAGCGGAGCCCGCCAAGCAGGACGACAAGTAGAGTCAGGGACCCACCAGCAACGGTCGCCAAGGCAACAGCGTCCCCCAGAAAACGTCGCAGTTCAAATACCTGGCGTGGGTCGTTTGTGTCGGCAGAGGTGAGATTGAGCTTGAACGTCTGGATGTCACCCCAAAAGAAAAGCACCAGGACGACACCGCCCGCCAGAAACGGTCCATAGGGGATAGCCGCCTGACGATTGATCAACCGTACGACGACTCCAATTATGACTGCCAGAAGTGGTGCAAACGCGAAGGCAATGAGCACCGGCTGCCAGCCAATAAAACTGCCAGCGGTCGCCATCAGGAAGATGTCACCTGTGCCGAGAGCTGGTTTGCCAAGTACCCACCTCGAGATAACCTGCACAAGCCATGTTAGTCCCGCGCCCACTGCAGCTCCTGTGACGCTCCAGGCAAGTCCGTGCAAATGACGATGTTTGTCCAGCCAGTCGGGAATGTATGGGGGGCGAATCTGGTCAATCGCTGGAGTCCAGTCGACCCACAGATGTTCCATCTGCAACTCACCTGACAGGGTGGCCAGAGAAATGCCAACGCAAACGCCAATCAGATTGGTGCGGTCCAGAATGTAGAACGACCGAAGATCAGTCGCCGTCATCGAAACCAGCAACGTCACGAGCACCAGTTGATACGGCAATCGATAAAACTCCCAGAACTCCGATGGGAGTACAACCTCCGTCTTCTGGCACTTACCCGAGATCATGGCGATGGTTAGCCCACTGGCCAGTGCCGCACCGAGTACACCGAAATAGAGGGGCCAGCGTCCCGGCTGCTCATGACAATCTTGCAGGTCACGTTTCGTCATCCATGCAGAAGCCGCACCCACGACCACTCCGAAAATGAGAGCGAGTAACGGGACAGGCAGGTGACGAAATGGCCAGAGTAACGTGTCTTCCATGGAACGGCATTGCAACGCTGCGGGACGGGATTACCACGCATGTTAGGACACGTCGAGGACCTGTTCACCCCAATTTAATGAAGCAAGCATCGTTGCGATTGTCTGGTGTTCCGTCAATTGCAGGCCACCCGCTATTCATCCCCGTGATACGTATCGGCAATGCTGTAGGAACGCAGGTGGTCGATAATTTGATGCGCTCGTGCCTGGAAAACGGCAGGACGCATCGGACGCGTGACCGGTTCGACAGTGGTCGCGAGCAGAATGCGCTTGTTCCCACTCTTCGAGTTAATCGACGGCGCATTTTGGATATCGATCGAAACTTTGACTGGCTGCGCTTCGGGGCGATTTCCCCATCCGAATAACCCGGCACGGCCGCAATTGACGACAATCCGTTTGGGAGTGCATTCCAGGATTTCCACGGCATGGTCGTGCACGAACCCTTTCAACTTGTACACAATGAGGTCTGCGGCAACGTTGGTGACCAGGTTCACGCACACGATCCAGTCATCCACCTTCTTCTTCGACAAATCGAAGCTGCTGACAACGCCCAGCGGCTGTTCGAAGCGACGTTGCGAACAGGTGCGGTTTCGACCACCGTTTTTCGCCTCGTACAGTGCCGAGTCGGCACGTTCGACAACAGAGTCAACCGTGTCTCCCGGTTCCACTTGAGCGACACCGAAAGAAGCCGTAACGCGCAAATCGGTTCGATTGGCAATGCGTGTGTTGATGAGTACCCGGCGCAGACGTTCTGATTTTTCGATGGCCGCGTCAAATTCCGTCTCGGGGCAAACAATGACGAATTCCTCGCCGCCGTATCGACCAACCGACTCACCCGAGTAAGTTTCATCTTCCATGAGGCGAGCCACCTCGATGAGTACCTGATCACCCACGTTGTGTCCCAGGCGATCGTTAATTGCCTTGAAGTGGTCCAGGTCGAAGAAGATAACACTGTACGGTGTGTGGCCTTTCGAAACTTCGTATTCGTGATGCAGTTGCTGGAGCGTGGATTCCAGTTCCCCGCGATTCATAACGCCGGTCAAGGGGTCTCGCGTGGCAGCCATTTGAAGTTGCCGGAACTGTCCTTCGTGTCGTTTGGCTTGTTTCGTATCGTAGATGAGTCCGACGGCTCCGCGGACAGCGCCGTTTTCAATGAGTGGTACCGTGTGAATGGCAAGTTCACGGACGGAGTCGGCTGTGGCTGGATCTCGAAATGCAAGTCGTCGACAAACAGCGCGGCCCTCTCTCAGAGTGTCACGCAGTGCCGTGCCACCATTGTCTCCGGCGAGCGAAACGATGGAAAAGTCGTCGGGATTCCATTGTTTACCCAAGACGTGGCGGGCCGCCGTGGCAAATGTCCGTTCCGCGCCGGAGTTCCAAACCCGAATCATTAAATCGGCGTCGACGACAATGAGTCCTTCGTACATGCACTCCATGGAATGCAGCGTGTTCAACAAGTAGCAAAGCGCATTGGTTTCTCCAAACATGGCTGTGCTGACAGCGCCTGACTGCGGCGGGAGATTCTCAGGGTCGAGGTCCAGCAGCATGTCGGCCCCCGGTGACTGAAGCCAGCGTGTGAGCGCGGCCACGACGTTGCGGTCAAATTCTTTACCGGTTTGCTCGTCGAGAATTTTGAGTGCTTCATCTGGATCATATGCTGGGCGGTACGCCTGATTCGTCGTCAGAGAATCGTAGGCGTCGGCGACGGAGAGAACTCTCGCTCCCAGTCCCAACTCTGCATCTACCGGGCCTTCGGTTTTGTCGACACCGTGTGAATGCGCCACCATGTCAATGACGCGCGAGTTCACGCCGCAGGCCTGCAGCAGGCAAATTGTTACCCGATGCTGAACAGAAATGTGCTCCGCTTCGTCGGGGCTCAGTTTGCCTGGCTTCTTCAGAATGTGGTCAGGCAAGCCAATTTTGCCCATGTCGTGGGCGAGGGCCGCCAATTCAATGATGTTGAGCGCATCTTCTTCCCAGCCGAGACGTTCGGCAATGCCTCGGCAAATCAAACTGGTCCGTCGCGCATGTAACATCGTCTTGGCATCGCGGAATTGCAGTGCTCCGAGCAGCGTTCTCAATACTCGAACCGAAATCAACCCGGCAATTCCGGCTGCGTTTTTCGGACGATCGATCCCCGCTTCGGCCAGATGCAACAACGACAGCATCAACCGAGACGAGTTCATGGGGTGAACTGGCTCAAGCAGCGAAAGGAGGGGCGCTTCGGCGACTTTTGAAGACATCAGACCATAGGGGGCTTGGTCGATCTTGACCCTGAGCGATTGTCGCGCAGCCGTCAGATCGGCTCGTCAACGCTAGGTCATGCCACAAGTCGGTCAAACAGAATCGCCGACGCGTGTTGTGAATTGTCAACATGACCCGTTCGGGCTGTTACAGTCGTAACGGTTCTATTGGCCAGCCGGAGCGCAATTGCTGCGAATGCTCAACATAGCACACAGCCTCCTGGTGCGACTGGAAAGACCAATTGCTATCGAAATAGCTTCGGGGCCACTTCGACGAGGTGCTTTCGCCACAAATCGTAGATGTGCAGGCCTTCGGTGGGATAGAACGTGTGGTTGACGCCAAGTTTGCTGAGCGTTGTGGAAAGTTCTTCGTTCTTGTCGAAGAACTTGTCTTGCCGACCGCAACCGAACCAAAGGAGTTCAAGTTGTGAGTTGAGCTTCTCTGGATTGCCATCAAGCATGGCAACAATGTACTCCTCTAGGCCGTTCGGGTAGGTACTCATACCTCCGATGTATGCGAAGCGGTCCAGATTGCGAATTCCAATGACTGTGGACTGTCGCCCGCCCATCGAGAAGCCAATAATGGCCCGGTGCTGCCGGTCGCTCTGCACGCGGAATCTTTTCTCGACCTGCGGAATGACTTCTTCCAGCAGGTAACGCTCCATTAGGTTGAGATTGTTGGTTCGATCTGCGAAGTAGGGGACAGCGTGGCACCACGGCATGACCACAATCATGGGCTCTGCAAGTCCTTCCGCGATGAGGTTGTCCATAATCAAATTCGCCGAACCAATTTCCGACCAGTCGGCCTCTGTTCCATTGTTCCCGTGCAGCAAATACAGCACCGGGTAGTTTTTCGTTGACTCCTGTTCGTAGTAACCCGGGGGCGTGTAAACACGGTAGGCACGCGTATCCCCGAGGACTTCCGATTTAGCACGTACAATGGCAACTTCACCATGTGGTACGTCCCGCACCTGCCACAGCGAGGGTGGATTACCGGGGATGTCGACCAGGCTGGCTGCCGTATGCGCACGCAGTTTGACGAGTGGATTCACGGGGTCGACAATTTTCATTCCGTCGACATCGAACATGTAAATTGCCAACCCGGGATTCAGTGGTCCCACGGTCACGCTCCAGACGCCCTGGTCGTCTCGCACCATCGGCTTTGATTCGCCTCCCATCCAGTCGCCGGCCAGCAAGACTTCAGTGGCCTTGGGAGCCTCAATACGGAACGTCGCCGTGCCGTCAGCATGCACTTCTGGAGAAATGATGCGATCTTGTGCCTCTACTGTAAATGCGGCCAACATGAATACGAAGCCTGCAGTTAATGGTTTCATGGGATACCTCTACTCACTGTTGGCAAACGCTTGATGGGCGAGGTTGATTCAGCACGTTGGAAGAAGCAACACGGACACCTGCAGATCGGACAACCTGTCCTATTCCCGAGTAATCGCCTCATCCAGATTCAGCAGCACGCGGGCGATGGTGGCCCACGTGGTGGCTTCCGTGCTGTTGTCGGCTGCGGGTGGAGCGTCGCCGTTTTTGGCGAAGGTGGATGTTAATTCGGCGTGGGCAGCGAGTTCCTGGCGTTGTTGATCGACAATTTGCAACAGCAAGGCTGATTCTTCGGCGGAAGGTTGGCGCTGCAGGACTTGTTGGAAGGCGTAGTTCAGACGCGCTTCATCATTGTCACTGGAGGCAGCGGTGCTCGCACCGAGGACGCGGGCTGCTTCGACGTAGGTGGGGTCGTTCAAGAGAACCAGTGCCTGCAGTGGTGTGTTGGATTTGGGCCGATCGGCAACACACTCTTCCCGGGAAGTCGCATCGAAGGCCAACAAGCTGGGATGCAGGAACGAGCGGCACCAGAAGGTATAGAGGCCACGCCGGTATTGATCAGCCCCCTTGTCGGACTGCCATTCCCGGGCCGGGAAGTTGAGGTGCTGCCAGTATCCTGCGGGCTGATACGGCTTCACCGAAGGTCCGCCAATTTCGGTGACGAGCAGACCGCTTACTGCCAGGGCGTTGTCGCGGATCATTTCCGCGTCGAGCCGATGTCGTGACTGCCGGGCCAGGTAACGATTGAAGGGATCCTTCTCGCGTCCTGCGGGAGAAACAACCGACGACTGCTGATACGTGTTCGAAAGCGCCATGAGTCGCAGTGTGTGCTTCACGTCCCATCCACTTTGGACAAACTCGCTCGACAGCCAGTTGAGCAATTCGGGATGCGTGGGCCACTCGCCCTGATGCCCGATGTCTTCCAGCGAACGTGACAAACCGTAACCGTACATCATTTTCCACAACCGGTTCACGAACACACGAGCCGTGACCGGGTTCTCAGGACCGACCAGCCAGTTCGCTAAATCGAGTCGAGTCGCACGGCGGTCACCGGTGTCGAGTTTTCCCAGCCGGGCGGGAACTTGTGGCTGTACTTCCTCGCCGGAGTCATCAAGCCAGTTGCCGCGAGGGAGAATCCGAACCATGCGGGGCGTGGTAGACTGCGCAACGAGCATGGTCCGAATGCCATCCTGGATAGCCTTCTGCCTCCCTTCGAGCCCAGCAATTTCCTTTCGTGTGGCATCCCAGTCCGTAGAGACTTCGCGGTAGAACTTTTCGATCTGTTGCTGATCTTCCGCCGTCAAGTCATCCGCTGGCTTCTGCAGCAGTTGCACGAGGGCTGCGGGGAGATTGGGGCCGGACGAAAGTTGAGGATGTCCCTGGGACGTTAGCGACAGTCGCGGACGCCCAATGTTGTGCTGGGCGTGCGGTGATTCATGCTTCAGGACGACTCGCAGCGAAGCTCCCTCGGTGACGGCCACCGGCTCGGCGAATTCAAAGACAGCCGTGCGGCTCAGGGTTTCGTTGTGTCCATTCCCCGCCCAGCCTGTTCCGGGATTACCATCGAGCACGTTGGCGACCGGCCAGCCGGGTTGCTCGTAGTCGGCAGTCGCTTTCGCAATTTTGACGGGCGTTTCGGCGCCGTCTTTGGCGACCAATGTTACTTCAACGCCGGTCAGCACGAAGTTTCCGTTCGCACGCGAAAGGGCCTTGCGCGTCAGACTGTCGTGGGTGAGTGCTTCGAGTCGCAAGCCTGTCTTGGCCGCATCGGTCAGTGGCAGTTGTAGTGTGTAAGTGTCGTTGGCGGGATTGGGGCCGCTGGCGAGTAACGAACCGTCATCCTGTGGAGCCAACTTCTGATTGCCCGAGGATTTGATATCGGTCGGTTTGACGACGGTCCATGCATCAGCCTCGTTCGCAACGGCGTCTCTCTGCGCGGAAACCCACGCTTGTAGAGCCTCAGCTGCGACCGGCTTCTGCTTCGCTGCCGTGAGATTCTGTGCGATTTGGTTGAGCTCCGCCGTCTCTTCCTCTGTCGGCAATCGCAAATTTGCAGGCTGCCGACCAACGGCCACTTCACTGACATCTGCGAAGAACGCTCCCAGCGAGTAGAAGTCTCGCATGGTGAATGGATCGTACTTGTGGTCGTGGCACTGACAGCAGGCCATGGTCGTCGCGAGCCAAACTTCGGACAGATTTCGCACACGGTCGGCCTGATAAATCGCCGTGTACTCCTTTGCCTGGGCTCCACCCTCTTCGGTGGTCTGCAGCAGTCGGTTGTAACCTGAGGCGATCTTCTGCATAACGGTGGCTTCGGGCAGCAAATCGCCCGCCAACTGTTCGATGGTGAACTGGTCGAACGGTTTGTTGTCGTTGAACGACTGAATGACGTAGTCACGAAAGGCGTCGACTTCACGGGCGTTGTCACTGTGGTACCCTGCCGTGTCGGCGTAGCGGACCAAATCGAGCCAGTACATCGCCATCCGTTCGCCGAAGCGTTCGTCGTTGAGCAGTTCGTCAACAAGTTTGGCATACGCGTCGGGTGAGTTGTCGTTAACAAACGCCTGGACGGCCTCGGGTGTGGGCGGGACACCTAACAGGTCGAAGTAGAGTCGGCGAATGAGCGTGCGTCGGTCAGCTTGTGCAGAGGGTTTAAACCCGGCTATTTCCATACGGGCCAGCACAAAGGCGTCAATTTCATTCTGCGACCAGTCGGTTGATTTCGGCTGTGGCACACCGGGTCGTTCCAGTGAGGCATATGCCCAGTGTTCTTCGTACTTTGCTCCTTCCGCAATCCATTGTTCAATGAGCTTCTTTTCGGCAGCAGTGAGCGGCTTGCGTCCCGACTCGGGAGGCGGCATGACGGTTGTTTCATCATCACTCAGAATCCGGGCGATGAGTTCGCTCTGCGCCGGTTTGCCAGGGACAATGGCACTCTCGACAGCCTTGTCGTGTGAGTCGAGTTGCAACTCGTTCTCCTGGCCGCGGCGATCGGGCCCGTGGCAGGTGAAGCAACGGTCGGACAAAATCGGTCGGATGTCGCGTCCGTATTGAACTGGTTCTGCAGCAATGCCACTTGAGATCACTGCAGTGACAACAACGGCAAAAAGAAATGTGCGGTATACCGTGCGAACGTTGGACATGGGTTCAATCACATTCGACAAGGAGACTGGGCAAACCGGAAACGCAGCAAATGAGCTTCGCACCGAAGGACACCTCAAGGCAGGTGTTCATTACTGAACATACTCAGGTGGGCAGCATTGAGTATCGCGTACGGGAATCAAGAGAATCAAGCCGGAGAGGCAGTGACACCGGTTTCTGCATGCTTCGGCTGAGTCGATTTCAAGGCCCGTCCAAATGGACTCAACGTGTGTCGCCAAATCGATTAGACTTGCAAGCTGAGAAGCAGTCCGATTGAATGAACCGACAATGTTGCGAATTTGATTAATCCAGCGACAGCATTTCCCCGTTCACCACTCAGGATAAACTTGTATCCATGACCGACTCCCATTCCGCTGCAGGAACTGATCCAATGACTACGGGCGATGCAAAGGCGAAACACAAATCGGACGAGGGCATCATCCTGATTGCCTATCCGAAAATTGTCTTCCTGTACCCCACCTGGATTCTCTCAATCGTTTGTGGGATTTACATGTTTTTTTGGGGTGATGCCACTCTGGCTGATCCTAATGCGCTGACGGTGACGTGCGGTTGGAGTTTTCTCATTCTGCTGACACTGAACTTGCAGGTGCTGGCGTTTGACTTTCCCCGGGCGACATCCTTAACACTCATTGTCGCAATTATTGCGGCGGTGCTGGGAGGGGCGTTGGTGTTCATCAATTTTCCGAACGTACTACCCAATGTCACAGGCTTCCTGAAGTTTTTCAATCCGGTGGCGAACTCCACGTTCTACTTCATCTTGGCGGGAATCCTGACCATCATTTACATCGGTGTGTATTTCAATGCCCAGTTTGATTACTGGGAAGTGCGTCCCAACGAGTTGCTGCACCATCACGGTCTGCTGAGCGATTTGGAACGCTTCCCTTCTCCTCGTCTGCGTATCGACAAGGAAATCAACGACATCTTCGAGTACCTGCTGTTGGGAGCCGGTCGCCTCATTCTGCATCCCAACAACGAACGGCGCGCCATTGTGCTGGACAACGTCTTCTTCATCAGTTCGAAAGAGAAGGCCATTACGAAGTTGCTGAGCGCCCTGCAGGTACAGGTGCGTGAAGACAACGACACATAGCAGAGCGGACGGCCTTCTCGAAGAATGCACTAAGAGTCGGTGCCGTCGCCCGGTCAATCAGTAAACACAAACGCGGCCCGCTGGAATTCCAGCGGGCCGCGTTTCACACACAGCAGATCAGTTCAGGTTACGAATCATACGGTAGAGAACAGTGAGGCGAATGGTTCGCGGACGCCGTTGATGACGTCGCGGCCCAGGCCACCATCCATGACGTCATGGCTACCGGTGCCGCTGTAGAGCCAGTCGTTGCCAGCTTCTCCCATAAGGACGTCATCACCGCCGTCGCCGTAGAGGCCGTCGTTGCCGTCGCCCCCCATAAGGATGTCTCTACCGTAACCGCCGACGAGTCGGTCGTTCCCCATCATACCCATGAGACGGTCGTTGCCATTGCCTCCGTTGAGGTAGTCGTTCATCAGACCGCCGATGAGTGTGTCGTCACCATCACAGCCGAACATGCTTACTTCCCTGCAGAGGCTGTTGTTAATTCGCATGTGGTCGTTGCCACGGTGGCCAACCACAATCATGGCGGTCATGCCGTAGTATTCGACTTCCGAGCTGTTCGCCATGATGGTTGTTTCATCAATGACGATGTCATCATCGCGCGTGGTTCCCCAAATGCGAAGCTGGTCGTTATTCCCCTGGTTGCCGTGGAACACCATGCCATGTCCGAGCTGACTGACCAGTTGAGTGACGCCGTAGGTGACAATTTCGTCGCGGTTCGCGTCGCCCTGGACGACAACTTGCTGCAACCCACTCAGGGATTGTGAAATCAGCACGTTGCCGGAACGTCGGTCCAGGACAAAGACGCGGTTCTGGCCTTCCACAACGGTCACTTCTTTCGGCGGAAGTTTCGCCAAGTCGACGTGAAACACGTCGGTTGAGTAGAAGACGTTTTCCTGCAGACCGCGAACACCGGTGTTCCGCTCGATGACGTCCTTCAGCGTCGTACGTTCGATTTGCTGGAGTTCTTTCCCGGAGAAGGTGTTCTGGTACCAGAACCGGTCACCGGCGCGAATGCGGCTGAACTGATCAGCGATGACAGCTGTGAAGAGTTCACCCATGCTGGAACCTGGAACATGATCTTCCGCGAGTCCACCGACCCAGACATCCACGTTGTCTACGCTGCCGTAGACTGCTTCCAGCTTGGCCGCGAGTTCCGAGTCGGACGTGATTTGATCGAAACTGGTCACAGCTTCCAGGCCGAGGTCGAGACGAGCCTGGTTATAGCTGGGGAGTCCATGATCGCGTCCACGCTGAATGTTCAGCGAGGCCAAATCGAGTCCGCCGGAACCGGGAGGGCCAAACAGGAAGTTGCGAATATCGTCAATGACATAGGCATCCACTTCCTGAGCCAATTGGGTCGCTGCACCACGCAGTAGTGAATCGACGCCGTAGTTGACGACCTCGGAAGGATTAAAGAAGCCGTTCTTCAGTTCCAGGTCACCCTCCGCCGCTTCGTTTCCATCGGAGCCGACACGTTGCAGTGTCGATGACAGCATACTGTGACCGAATCGATAAGCGGCCGTTGAGAAAATGTTGGCAATTCCGGGGTCAACAGTCGGATCATATCCCTCATAACGACCCGGCGCCTGACTTCCGAGCAATGCAGGTAGGAATTCATTGTACGTGATTGCTTGAATTTCAGCCGTCACAATGCGACGCGCTCCCTGGTACAACTGCTCGTCACTCAGACGTGGATCTTGCCGAGCGAGTTCGTCTGCAATTCTATTGTGCTCACGCACCCAAATGGTCTGCATGGAGGTCAGCAGTACATTTTCGTTCGCGCGCACATCACCTGCCAGGAACAGACTGTCACTCGGGCCACCCGCGTTGTCGAGACCTTCCGTATTGAACGGCAAAAGATTGCCGTCGCTCGTCTTGAGATGACCGCCCTCAAAGGTGCGGAGTGCGTCAGCACGTTCCTGGTCCGAACCGTAGACGACAGACCCATCGAGAAATGCTGTAATGGAATTCAATTGCTGGCGGACGCCTTCGGAGTCGACTTCGTAGTCCGAACGTGTCAAACCAATGGTTTGCGTGCCGGTCCCGAAGGGATCGAAGTACGGATCGCCGGTCGGGACTTCGATGTCGAAGCTCTCTGCGGGATCGGCGGCATCGGAGAGGTCGATGTCATGGTCGATGAACTGACCCCAAATCCAGACGTAATCGGTCAGGAAGCGGTCATTGTAAATGAGACCGTCCTGCGCGGAGACGGTGTTACTGATTTCACGTGCGCTGGGAAGACCATCGCTCTTGGGAGTACCGAGGCCGTCTGTGTAATCGACTGAGGTAAGACGCAGCAACTGCTCACCTGTGCTGCCCCAGTCAGGGTTCAACTGGTTGTTTCCTGTGCCGTCTATGGCTGGTGGAGCTTCGATATTCGGTGGCGGATTCCCGAGGGACGTACTTGCCGAGAGCATTTGCCGTTCTTCAAAGATTTCGGCAGATGACGTGAGGACCGACTTCCGGGACGTACGGCGTTTTGCGGAGAAGAGTGCGCGCAGCATGAGACCGTTCCTTTGTTCTGAATGCTCCCTGGAGCTACCCGATTTGAGCGGGCTTCAGCGTGAGAGAATCATCACAAACGTAATGACACCAACTTATCGACGACAAGCTGAGCCAGAGGTTGTGACGGCTGAACTCCAGGTCTCCCGGTTGATGGGAATGGATGTGACGAATCGTCAAACTTTCGCAACAGCGATAGCCATGCGATGGCATTTGCTGAGATCAGATTGGCGATTGATAGGGAACATAAACGCAGGGCATGCAGCGACTTCAACAACCCCGCCTCTCAGTTTCTGAATTTCTATGATGAGCCGCACCTATTCCCCATGCGTTGACGTTTGTCACCAAAGCAGTAAAAGCCGCCAGCAATCATCAAAGAGATTGCTGGCGGCTTGTGAGTAACACGCCTGAATTGCTGGCTCCCCCGGCTACGGCTGCTTCTCCGCAGCGATTTCCGTGGTCATGCGGTGCGGGCAGACACCATCACGCCGGGCGACTTCGGAACGCGAAAGGACTCCGGTTTCAATGAGACGCACATCGGCCATGCGTTCTTTGGGACGATCACGATTGATGAGTTGCGGGAATGTCCAGTTAATTTCGATGCGGCTGAAAAAGTCATCTGGCAGCAGCCCCATGTCGATGGCATCTTGCATGACCCAGCGCCATAGCCAGGTGAATTCTTTCGCGAAGAATTGCTGTTCTCCCTGGAACAGTTTCACTGCCGGACCTTCCGCGACCATGGTCGATGCGAAGTTTGCGTTGGAGGCATCAGACGTCAGCATGAATTCGGGAAGTCCCGCACCGGCGGCGACACTCAGCAGCAACATGCGTCCGAGGGGGACGGCGTCGCCGAAATTCGTGTTCGGTTGAAGGAACTGAATATCAGTTCCGTGATTCGTTGTCAGAATGGTGCCGGGTTTCACGCGTTCACGGCGGCCGTGGAGCGGATCGTTCGTTCCAGCGTTGTCTGCCATCGCACTGATTTGCTGGGGCGAACCCTGCACTTTTCGCCAGAGCACGATGGAGGACTGCAGCTTTCTCGCCAGGAGTTCTGTTTCCACCCAATTGTCAAAACAGTCGAGGGTATCGAGGATGGACGCGAAAATTGTCATTCCGCGTTTCTCATTCGAGTCGACGCCAATCCGGGTGTGACACATTTCATTGGCCGGGATGGCTTCGTCGAGAATTGCCCGTTGGGGATTCACTTTCAAATACTCCAGCGGGGTTTCAACGTCATGTTCGCGAGTGACGATGCCCTGTGAGTCCGGATAGAGCGGCGTCGGGCCAATAAGCTCGGGATCGACAAAGCGGACGGCGGGTGGCCATTCGCTTGATGTGAATTTGCGAACAAAGCACTCACCATCGCGCCAGGTGCGACGGGCGTGTTCGCTGAAGTCGTAGTGACGAGCATTGGACTGCAGGAACGAATTCCAGAGGCGGTTGGCCTGAGCGATGAGCTCGCATTCCCGATCCTCGTCTGCCGACAAATCCCGATGAGTGTATGTGAGTCCTGGTCCAGTCACGTACGCCTGCAAGAGACGAAGAATATTGCGGGCATGGGGATTGGTGCGAGAAAGCTTGCGAGCACGCTGCCGGATGTCACTTTGTTGAACATTTGAGAGAGAGTTTCCATTCCCCCCCGCCAGTTGCCATTTTCCTGCTTCATCAGCCACGGGCAGATTGGTTTCCTGCTCGGTGAATTGCAGCAGCCGCTCATGAATGAGCCGCTCATAGCGTGCCCGCAGGGCATACGTACTGAACATGTCGCGGAAATACTGAAGCATGGGCATAGATTGGTTGAAGACAGGCGCGGAGCTATCGGGCGTCCGCAGGGAGAGAGACCGTTTCAACCGTGCGCGGCCCGGTTGCGCCTGTGAAAGAAAAGAAACCCTTTGACGACGCCACTGGCGGATCGCCCATCGAAAATTGCCGCAAACCACAACTGGGTCGCGACTTGCAGAACACCGGCAGGCGGAGATCAAAACTTAA
>JACKHO010000008.1 GCA_020638955.1 Planctomycetaceae bacterium
GCGAATTGGTGAATCGACATGCCACCCGCCCCCCACCCAGCCACCTGCCTAGGCAAATCGTCCCGCCATTGGCTCCCGGCAAACTATTTGTGTGACATACCCTGAAACATGATGGAAAGTCGTGTTACCAGGGCACCAAGTAGGACATAACCTAACATCACCTGAACCATCAGGAGGAGATGCCCCGGAATGCTTTCGGGATTGGCATGAATGTCTCCAAACCCCAATGTGGTCATTGTTACGACCGAAAAGTACAGTGACCGAACTAGCAAGTTTCCTCCCGTGACATGTATATCTTCTTTGGGAGCGTCTTGCTCAATCACTTCAAGATTTGTGACGAATGGTTCCAGATTCCAAGTTGGGCACCAGCTTGGAAACCAAGTTGGAGTTGGGATCAGGTAGATTGCAGCAAAGAGGAACGACAGAACGGTGAACGCAATCGCAAGGCGTTCTGTTGAACGTCCGTAATCGGATAGTAACCAGAATGGTCTGACAATCAGTGACTTGATCCAATTTCCCCAATTCATGTGGTACCATTTCTCCCAATTCTGGCGGCGGACGTATGATTCAAGGTCCGCACGAAGTGCAGGATCAATCCTGCAGGACGCAAGGCCAACCCCATGGAAGTCTGTGCGAATGTCGTAATCGCAGTCAGCAATATCCGCAATATATGTCGCACCGGAGACAATCACATAGCGTGCGTTTGTGCCACATAGATTGGATTTACCAAGGTTCGCTCCGCTCAAGTTGGCCTTTTCCAATTTGGCATTGCAGAGGTTTGCGTTTCTAAGATCAGCTGTCTCCAGCCAAGCACCTGTCAAATCCGCGCCTGTCAGATCTGCCGCCACGAGTGCAGCCTCAGTCAAAACTGCCTTCCTAAGACAGACTCCATCCAACGGTGCCCCTTGTAGATTGATCTTTTTCTCAGGATTCCTCTCCCGCCAATCTTCCAGCCCAGTCGTGCCTTTTTCCCGAATCAACGCCACGAGTCTTTCATCGTAGGTCTTCTCTTCAGCAGGCTTCTTGTCGTCGCACATCTCTCATCTCCTGTTCCCAAGGGAAACGATTTCGAGACAAGAGTGGATCAAAAATCTCGGCACAAAGCCAGATAAAGCAGTTGTCAGAGTCGTAAACCGATTCAAATTCGGATGTTTGAAGTTCCCCACGGAGAGGAGCGTCCGTGCCACCCGTTATCCAAGCAAGTCTACATCTTGCCCATCAACCACAAAATCAATTGCTCCATTTGCAGTCGTTCTGGCAGGCGGCTGCCGCCTTTGAGGCCGAAGTCGGCTTCAGCGAGGCGTTCGAGAATGCGTTCGGCTCGGGGGCGTTGGATCCGTTTGAGGTAGCTCTCGACCGGCTGCATTTCCCACTGCTTCATCCCGGCGTCCTGCAGGGCTTTGCGGAGGTTGGTGCCGGAGCGGGAAATCTCAGTGGCCTTGGCGATTTTACGAAAGACGAAATTCATCCCGCCCAGAATCTTGGGAGCGGGTTCGCCAGCGACGAAGAGCTTGTCCAGACAGGCCAGGGCGACGTCGGGATTGTTGTCCCGAATGGCGTCGATCATGGTCCAGGTCGTTTCCGCTTTCCAACCGCCGACCAGCGTGGTGACATCTTCCGAGGTAATGGTCTCCCGGTCACCGACATAATTGACCAGTTTTTCCAGTTCCTGGTTGAGTAGTCCCAAATTGGTGCCCGCCAGTTCCGTCATGAGCGTGGCGGCGTCTGAGGGGAGTCGCTTCTCGAAGCGGGCTTTCGCTTCGGCGGTCAGCCATCCCGCCACCTGCTTTCCCTTCAGTTCCGAACATTCCAGTTCGAGGCCCGACTCATCAACCTTCTTGGCCAGCCGCGTATTCTTGCGCCAGGTGTTGGCGTCGAGGACGAGGACCGAGCGACGCGTGGGGCTGTCGGCGAATTCTTCCAGCTGGCTGCGGTACTTCGTAATGAAGTCATCTGCCTCCTCAACAACAACCAGCCGCTGCGTCGTGAACATCGACACGGTGTGCAGTTCGTCGCGTACGTCCTTCCATTCCAGTTCTTTACGGTTGAACCGCGTTTCTCCAATGCTGCTTTCGTCACCTGCTCCGAGCACCGCAGCCCGCAGGATTTCCAGGCAACGCTGCTTCAAATAGCGTTCGCCGCCGGTCAGGACAATGAGGCCCTGCGGCGTTGCGGCAGCGGGATTTCGAAGGAATTGGGTGGCGTGCATGGAAACCGGAATTGACGCCGGGCAGGCGTTGCGGGGATAGTTCGGGTCAACACCGACCAGTGTAGGATGATTTGGCCCGCTGGTCAGCCAACAACGGAAATCGTTTCAGAGGGAACTGAAACACTTTGGCAAATTCGTCGACAAGTCTGTCTGAACTCTCGACCCACGCCACCTACCACTGCCCTGGTGAGGCGGTGGCGGTACCGCGGTCGGTGCATCTTGCCCGGATGGCAGCCGGATATGCAGCGTGCCGAAACTGCGAGCATCGGACCGAGGCGGGCAATCTCGTCACTTTGAAACTGAATTCTCTGCTGGAATCGGAACCGCGAGAAGATTCGATCATCACCGACGAAGGCGTCCGCGGCCTGTACTGCAACAACATGACGCGTCAGTCGGTCTCAAAGCTGGCAGCGGCCATTGCTCTGAATTTCTGGGAAGAAAGCAATCCGCACGATCCCGGCACTTTGCGAATGCGGCCCGGCGAACTTGCGGTCGATGTCCGGTTCCGCCGCCAGCGACGTGCCTTGGGACTTAATGACAAAGGACCCGCACCACAAGTCCTCGCCGCGGAACGACCACGCCTCGTTGTCGGACACGATGACCGAACCTCATCCCCAGATTTAGTCGTCGGTGTTGTCGACACGCTACTGAAGTGGGGATGCCACGTCATCGACGTGGGCCGGGTCTCGCGTCCGGAATTTGAATTCGCTGTTCTGCGAGGATCGAATTCCGGTGAAAAGAAGACCATGCATGGAGGAGTGTACGTCACCGGCGGTGTTGGCCCCGTCAACGTGAACGGTCTCGATGTGATCGATAAGGCCGGCTGGCCCTGGACTCGTTCGGCTGACTGGGAGAGCGTGGAGCAGCGACTGTCAGCGGAACTTGAACGTCCGGTTCGTCTTGCTGGTGAACATGAGTCAGCAAATGTGCACGCAGATTACATCGAGTCTCTGCGTCCCAGTTGGCGAGGCGTGAAACCGTTTCGGATTGGCGTCGCTGCCGCATGTCGGGTAACGCGTCAGGTGATGACTGAGTTGGCAACCGGGGCTGGCTTAGATGTTCAGTTCGTCACATCAAATGGCACTGTCGGCGGAACGCTCGAACCGCCCGACGCCGTGGCCGACTCGCTTTACGAACTCGTTGATCAGGAGCAATTGAATCTGGGATTCATAGTCGGCGACGACGGACGCAGTTGTTACTTCATGGCGGAGTCGGGTGAAATTCTGCTGCCGGAACAGACGTTGAGCCTCTTACGCTTCGGCGCCTTTCCCGATGTCACCACAGACTACGGCGGTCGATACTGGCTGACGCCGGGATCACCTCAATGCGATGCCCTGCGCACACTGGTACGACTAGTGCATAGCCTCGGTCGGAGCGATGTCCCCCTCTCACACTGGACGAATTCCTCGTCTCATTGAGCGGTGTGGCAGTGTTGAATTGCCAGTTCATAAACATGCTCCACGGCTTCGAACTGCCGCTCGGTTCGCAATGTCCCGCCGTAGGTTGGTGCTGACTTCAGTCGGAATGAATTCACGGTCGGAGTCGATAAGGCGTCTCGCCGAACAACGCCAATGAAAATGAGCCCATCCTGCTCCTCCGGCGCATTGGGGCCCAAATGTCCGGTGACGGAAACCGCGAGGTCAGCTTCGGGAGTGTGTGCGAGAGCTCCCAGACACATTTGCTTTGCGATTTGCTCACTGACGGGACCAATTGCGGGATCGTTCAACATCTCAGCAGAGGCATCGAGCCATTCCACTTTCGTGGTGTTACGGTACGTGACGGCCGATCCACACAGGTATTGCGAGATACCTGGAATCTGGGAGAGCAGGGCGGCACACCAGCCCGAGGTGCAGCTTTCTGCGAAGACAATTCGTAGATCGACCGTCGCCAGTCGGTCAGCGAGTCGTGATGCAGATTGAAGCAGTTGGCCAGAAATCTGTAAATCGTTCATATTGTCGAAGGAGCGAGCATCGAGAAATTATCAGTGGTTCAGAAATGACGCGACGTTAACTAGGGTTAACAAATTGCGAGTCGCGCGTTGCGTTTCCTTGGCGTGTGGTTGATTGGCAATTTGAGAAATGCGGAATCCGGTGACCCCAGAATTCGTCTAACCGTTACTCCAAGGCCGATATCTGATCTTTTAGTAACATCGGCAAGTACGACAAGTCTAGTTGGCACGAAGCTTGCGTTCCCTGCGGCGAACTGCACGCCCTTGTTTTGAATTGCGTCATGGCGGGCAGTTCACACACATACACACATGCAGAGGTCGAAAAATGAATCAGTTTTACTTTGCCATCGGTCCCCCCGGTGCCCACCCCCTGCGTGAAGGAAAACGGAATGAAGCTCCCTCCCCCCCAATGGCTTCATGATTTCACTGACGAAATCGGAGCCTGCCTCCACACCTTGGATGAACCCTCCTTAGGTTGTCATTTTCACTTCGCTGACAACGTTTGGGAAGTGACCCTCTTTTTTGCCGCGACGGAAGTCGTGGGAGGAGCATTCGACGGTGTACGAACACAACCAACTTTTTGGCTGGATGTGCGTCAGCTGTTTTCAGTAATGGATGTTGACCAAATGCATTGGCAAACTCAGGCCGTCGATTTAGATGATGACCTGGCCGCCCATGTGTCCGTGACGGGTCAATACCATGGGAAGTCGATTTGGCTGAGAGTGCTTGCCAACTCCCCAGCCGCCATGCCACCGGGACAGACAACTGAATCCTCGCGAGGGGATATGCTGCCAATCTGGTGAGAACTGTGTGATGAACTATCGGACCGCCGCCCACCATGGGCCGCGGTCCGATTTTCATTTCGGGCGATGCAAAAACATCATTCGCTTTGCATTTCGATGTTCTCAACCATCTCAACCGTGGCGAAGCCACATTCAACTATCTCAACCCAACCGGCGATTTAATCCCTCTTGCTGATTGGACTCTATTTGCACAACTCAGCGGCGCCCTCGATTCTCACCTTTTGTGCACCGAGTTTTGAAGAACCGGCCACGTCATCTCGGAGTTGGTCTACTTCGGCCAGTAGAGCTTTTACCGTCTCCTGCGAAGAACGTGCCTCTCGCACCGCACGGTCGATGTTGGGGAACAGCCCTTGAGATAGTCGCAACGAAATGAGTTCCTGCACGAGCGAGGTAATGCGTCCCTGCAGTCCGGTTCGCAGCCGCCGCACGAACAGTATGACCAGCAGCCCCGTCCACAGGACGAAGAACAGACCGGCGGCAATGTAGAAATCGGTCGACAGCAAGTCGGTTCCCAGGATGAACGACTCGTAGAAGAAGTTCTTTCCCATACGGAACAGGACGAAGGCAATGTACAGCAGGAACATGACTTCGTAACCAAACCGAACCCACCAGCGTGAATTGCTGGCGGCGAGTTCTCGAATGGTTTTGTCGACGCGCTGAGCGGCATCGCTGACGAATCCAGCTTCGACAGCCGCCGCTTGGGCTCTTAGATTTTCGGGTGAGGTCGGCGTCAGCAATTCCCGACTGAAGTGGGCTTCCTGCACGTGCCCCTCAATGACAATCCCGGCTTCGCGCAGCAGGCTGTCGTCGAGTCCGAAGTGACTGGCTGCCTCAGGACCAGGTTGAGCAGATTGTTCCTGTGATGCATCTTTGTTCCAGGCAATTCCCTGAACGGCCCCGAGCAGCGCCATTTGTGCGGCACTGCGGACGCGAAACAGAGAGAGCGACGAAAGCAGACTGCCGAATCCGTTGTAGGTCCGTAACGCACTTGAGAAGGGACTCGTTCCCCAAGTGTCACAAACTTCCGACACCAGACGACGCTCCCAGAGGTTGCGGCCCCGCAACAATGTTTCTTCAAGCCGCTCTGCCATCCGTTGGGTGAGGCGTTGCTTTTGTGTTTCCAGTGCCGACTCAAGCCCCGCAACGGCCTCCTGCTTCTCATTGAGAATCTGGGAGCACCGCTGCAATGCGACCTGCACCAGGTCAATCACATTCGCACGCCGAATTCCCACGCGTTCCGACGCACCCAACTGATTCGACAACAAATCGATGAGGCGTCCCATGTCGCCAGTCGGACGCTGCCCCGCCTGCTGCTCCTGCAGCGCTCGATTGGAGTCGACGAAAAACAGGTCGGGAACTTCGTATTTACCAGTCAGCGTTTTGCGCCAGTCGTCCCTGATGTCACTGTCGAGGTCGGCATGTGTTTGCACAAACAAAATGCGACACCCTTGAGCGGCCTGCAGCAACTCATCAGAGACACGGGCAGAGCGGTATTTCTGCTGTGTTGAGACGTATAGCAGCACGTCGCAATGCGGGAGCAAATCGTGCAGTCGTTCAAGATTACTGCCGCTGCTCGCCTGTTCGTCACTGTCGGGGTCGGGGCAATCGACAATGACCACGTCACGCAGCAAGTCAGATTCACGTTCGACGACACGAACATCATCCAGCGGAATGCCGAGTGCCGTGAGGTCGGTACGGGGATGCGTCACAATGACCGGCTGTCGCGTCGTGGGACGCTGTCTTCCCGCGAGAGTGCATTCCGTGCCAACGAGTGCATTGACGAGGGAACTTTTCCCCGTGCCGGTTCCGCCAAATGTCGCGACAATAAGCGGTGCTTCCAGACGCACACGCAACGTGTCGACTCGATCAAGCACTCGCTTCAACAGCGACTGACACCGCGTGACCGGAACCCAGTCAGACGGTCGATTCGCAAAGTCGCCAACCTGCTGACGCAAGTTGTCGATTGCCGAAAGAAACTCCAAATGGTTGAGGTCCGGTACGCTCATGGAAATGTGATGGTCTCAATCGAGTGAATCGGGATGATCAAGTATCGCACCCAGGGAGTGACCCGTGTCCCTCAAGTGTGAGACTCTTTCGCTCTGTTCCACCGTCAATGGATCATCATGCTGCCCGAATTCGTTCCAAGTCCGATCTACCAACTCTTGCCACTCTACAGCAAGTTGATGAATGCAGGGAGTCCGCGTTCTCCACCAACGCACTCTGTGTGGGCCGACGAGAGCACTGAAGTGAATTTGACCGGCCGCAAATTGTCTTGCAGCCGCTACCATTGTCCGAATTTCCGGTACCGGTGAAGTCGAGGTCGTTTTCCGAGTCAACTTAGAAGAAGTTGTGGTGATGTAGGCTGAGATCAGGCGTATCCCAGCATTGAATTGATGCTTCTCCCCCCAATGGGTGGAGAAGAAACGCCAACCTTCATCGGAGACACCATCACCCAATCAACCCGACGCCTCAGAACCGCCGGCCTGTTTCATCATTTCAGCGAAACGGCGTTCGACTTCTTCCTGCGAGACGTCTTCAGTGTGTGTGGCCAACGTCCATTGATGTCCGAAAGGATCTTTGAGCGTCCCGGCGCGGTCGCCGTAGAATTGATCCTGTACCGGGCGAATTTCAGTGGCACCGGCGTCGAGTGCCTGTTGGAACGCTTCGTCCACATTGGGAACATAAATCAACATGCTGACGGGTGAGCCGCCAATTGACTTTGGACTCAGAGCCCCCATGCCGGGATGCTCGTTGGCCAGCATCAGGCGAGACTCACCAATAACAATTTCCCCATGCGCGAGCGTGTTGTTTGGTCCGTCCAATCGCAGGACTTCTTTGGCTCCAAACGCCCGTTCATAAAACTGAATGGCGGCGTTGCCATCATGGACAATGAGGTACGGTGTGACGGTGGAAAAACCATCGGGAATCGGTTTGACGTTTGTCATGATGAGGACTCTGTTGGCTGATCATTTCACCAAAGGAACGGCCTCGGTTGACCGCTCTCGGGCGCCATTTTCACCGACGGAATCCCAAAATGCGATCCTGGAGAGGCGCAGAACACGCAAATTGCAGATCGACCCATCAAAACTTGCCCATGTTTTCCTGAATGCCAATTGACCGGCCGGTTTTCGCCAAAGTACAGTTTACGGCGTTGTCGATTTTGATAAGTGACGATTGCCGCAGTTTTGAAGCTGCGTGTTGACACCGCTGAGAGGACGCCGCACATGATTTCGATTCTGGGACGTCGCACTGCTGGAGCCGGTTCCTGCGACCGGTTGAGTCGCCGCAGCTTTCTGACTGTCGGGGGATTTGCTCTCGGCGGACTGGGACTTTCATCTGTCCTCCGCGCCAACGAAACCGACCGCTCGCACAAGGCGATCATTAACATCTACCTTCCGGGTGGTCCGTCGCACATTGACATGTTCGACCCCAAGCCCGATGCACCGCGCGAAGTTCGCGGTGAATTTAATCCCATTGCGACCAACGTTCCTGGAATTCAAATTTGCGAACTGTTTCCGCGCATCGCACAAATGATGGACAAGTTCGTCATTGTCCGTTCACTCTCCGATTCCGACGGCGCGCACGATGCCTATCAATGCATGACCGGTCGCAAGAAAAGTGACCGTCAACCACCCGGCGGCTGGCCCGCAGGGGGAGCGTGGGTTTCGCATTTGCAGGGAGCAGTCACCGAAGCGGTGCCGCCGCACATTGGACTGATGTATCAAACTGGTAACCGCACCTGGGGCGAACCGGGAACCGGAGGATTCCTCGGCGTTTCACATTCTCCGTTCAACGTCCTGGGGCGGGAAGCGCGAAGTTCCTCGGAGAGCATGGTGCTACAGGGGATTACTCTGGAGCGGCTGCAAGACCGCGTCGCCTTGCGGCAGTCGGTCGATGGATTGAAGAAGGAACTCGACACCGGCCGCACCATGGAGAGTCTCGACGTTTCCATGCAACAGGCCATGGGCATTCTCACCAGTTCACAACTGGCCGACGCACTCGACCTCTCGAAAGAAGACCCCGCCATTCTTGCGCGCTACGGCGAAAGCAACGAGCAGTTCCAGCGTGACGGGGCTCCGCAAATGGTCGAGAACTTCTGCGTAGCCCGGCGACTCGTCGAAGCGGGAGCCCGGTTCGTTTCGATGAACTACAGCCGCTGGGACTGGCACGGCGGTGATGGCATGAACTTCCCCAAGTCGCGTGAAGAGTTCCCGAAACTCGACCAAGCCGTGGCCGCACTCGTCACCGATCTCCACGAACGGGGACTCGACAAAGACGTTTCGATTGTCATGTGGGGCGAATTCGGTCGGACCCCGCGCATCAACAGCAACAACAGCCGCGACCACTGGCCCGCCGCGAACGAATGCCTCATGGCCGGCGGCGGCATGCGAACCGGTCAGGTCATCGGCGCCACCAACCGAGACGGCGAACGCCCCAGCGATCGTCCCGTCCGCTTCCAGGAAGTTTTCGCCACGCTCTACCGCAACGCCGGCATCGACATCGGCTCCGTCCGCATTTTCGATCAATCAGGCACACCCCGGTACCTCGTCGATGGTGACGTCGAACCGATGCGCGAAGTCATTTAGAACGAAGTAGGCCGGACCGACCAACGGGAGTTCCGGCGACGTTTTCCAAGTCAATGAGATAACAATTCACGCTGTGCCACTGCTCTGTGAGCAGTGCATTTTCCCGAGGAATGCAATTTGAATAACAAGCACGGCTCACAGAGCCGTGGCACCCGAAACATCAAGTCAATCAGGGCACCCGGCACCCAGCCAAAATAGCGATCAAGAGTTCCCATCCCCTCGAAACGACGAAAGACGCATGACGACCACAGAAATCTATCGACCGGGTGACATAACACTTCACTACTATTTAAGCGGCAACAACAGCAATTCGTCGCATCCAGAATATCGCTCAGACAATCCGTGGCAGAAAATGACGTCACTTCGAGATGCATTAAGCGACTCAAATTCGTCAGAAGCCCAGACCGTAGGTGCAACACTCTTTTCAACGCCAGACGAGTCAGTCTGGCGACTCGAGGTTCATGGCGCTGTCACGGAACAATCGCTTACCTTCACGGCGTCCAAGCTTTTGAAATTAGTTGAATCCAAGCTCAACTTGGTTCACGGCGACGATATCCGGGTAATAATCGCGGTAGGCACAGGTTCAATGCGAGAGTGGAGCCTAACTGCTTAATTCACTGAAGTAGCCAGGGATACGCGATGGGCGCATCCCAGCTTCCGATCGTCCTGTGACCGGCTGTGACAGCTTACGCTGGCACACGGCATTGAATTTGCCTACCACAGCCCACGTGACTATTCTAGAGCGGTTGACTGAACTGAGGTGAGTGACTTTCTTTTTCATATTGATCAAGTTTATCGGGAGTGGGCCAATGGCAACGCAACGGAGCGATCAGCAGCCTCGACGTGTCACGATAACGTGTCCATGTGGCAAGCGGCTGGCCGTATCGTCACAACATTCTGGCAAACGGACTAAATGTCCAACTTGTGGCGAACCTCTTGTTATTCCGGGCGACGCATTGCCACCCAACGACGCGTCGGCACATCCAGTGAACGAGGCCGAAGGTGTTCGCACTAATACGCTAATTGCCTTGTGGTCATTTGTCGGTATATTTGCACTGGCCTGTATATTCTTTGTTGTATGGCACTCTCATTCGTCGCACCAATTACAAATCGCCTCTGCCAATGATCGCATCTCGGATGCGGTGGTCTCAGCAACGGAATGGATAGCTGGAAAATCATCGTTGGATGGTGAAGTCGTCGAGCAACAATTGGTCGTTGCTCTCCAAGACGACAATGCCACAGAACGAACGAACGGCGAAGCCACTCTCGCTCAGGTTCGAGAAAGGCTCGTGCAACTTGCCGAAGAAGCCCGTATCGAGAAGAGCGAACAGGATGCGACGGCCATCTTTGAGGATGCCAAGATGCGGCTCAACGAAAAGGAAGTTGAGAGGGCAATAGAACTTCTTGGTAAATACGTTACTCACCCGCATGCCACTTCGAAGGCTGAAGCTCAGCTGTTGCTGGCTGAAGCCAAAATCGCCGTGTCTGACATGCTGGTTGTTGAGGTACTCGTCGATATGACGGACGAAGATTTTGACCGGGTGACGACGACGGGCGAAATTAGTGATGGCAAAGTGAGGCATCCAATTCTGGTAGTCGTTCGCAGCGAAACTGTGAGACGCAATCTCAAAAAGGCTGCTCAGCGACGCGAGGAAGTTCGAATTGCCGAAGAAAAGCGAGTGGAAACAGAACGGTTGGCAATGATGGAACGCCTGCGAAAGGAAGAAGAACGGAAGCAAGCAGAAGAGGAACGAATGCAAATTCAGTTGCTTGCTGAAAGGCAAGCAGCCGAAAGACTTCGACAGATGAGGGAAAACCCAACATTAGCGCCGCAGGTGGAGGATGTAGCAAACTTTCCAAGGCGGTACATTGGTAAGTTCGTGCGATTCAAGGGAGTGCAGGTTCTTGGCGATATCGAGCGAGACAAATATGTGGGAAATCTTTTCTGCGTTCCGCTTTTTAGTAGCCGTGACAAATACTTTACGGGCTCTGGAGACGAGTTGATTGTAACGACCTCCGACCGGATGGCGGAATCTCTGCTAAACACCTTGGACGACGACGAGAAATTCTTCAATTGTGACGTTTATTGCGAGATAACGCAGATCATGCGTTTTAACCAAATGGTGACTCATGCCAAAATCTACAAGATCGAGGTTTACGACCTCGGCGGGAACATCGGCAAAGTCTTCAATGAATAGTCGAAGTAGGTCCGGGCGGGTGGCACGACCCAGAACGAAACGGAGTGAAGTGATGGGCGTGGCAATTCGCAGTTGACCACGCCCTTCGTGCCTCAGAGCGTGCCACCAAACCGCAGGACGGGTGGCTGTGGTCAATCTGTCGTGATTTGCGTTATCCTTGAGTTCGGTTGGTTCGACAGATTGCCCACAGGTTGAAGTGAACGTCCAAAGTTACTGGGTACCAACCACTATGAATTGAAACATGAGGACCCACCAAATGCCCACACGACTTGGTTGTACTGAGTTTCAACAACGCATGCGGCGGCGGAGTTTTTTGCAGGCGGGGGCGCTCGGGGTGGCGGGGCTGAGTCTTTCGCAACTCTTTCAGTTCGAGGCTCAGGCGGCGGCGGGCAACACGCGGGATCATTCCGTCATTATTCTCTGGATGCGGGGTGGGCCGTCGCAGCATGAGACGTGGGATCCCAAGCCGGAAGCACCTGTGGACTATCGGGGCGCGTTTGGGGCCATCGACACGAATGTGCCAGGCATTCAAATTGTCGACCTCATGCCGCAGTGCGCGAAAATCATGGACAAGTGGTCCATTGTCCGCAGCCTGTATCACACCAACGCCGGGCACTCGGCGGGTGATCAAATTCTCTTTACCGGGCATCCTCCCGGACCGCTGGCCGACGTCAACTACCAGCCGAGTTGCGGGTCGATTGTCTCCAAACAACTCGGACACCTCTCGCCCGAACTGCCGCCGTATGTCGTCATTCCCCGTCAGGTACCGGGGACTGACGCCGCCTATCTGGGAGCCGCGCATCGCCCCTTTGAAACGGAAGCGGACCCGGCTGGCGACGGTCCGTTTCAGGTGCGGGGATTCACTCCGCTCGAAGGCATTTCGACCGACCGTTTCGACACCCGCAAAACGCTGCTGCAAAACGTCGACCGTCTGCGAGCCGCCATTGACCGGGAAGGACAAATGGAGGCCCTCGACGAATTTCAGCAGAAGGCGTGGTCCATTCTCACCTCCAGCAAAGCGGCGGACGCGTTCAACCTCGACGCCGAACCGCAGGCCGTGCGCGACCGTTACGGATTCATGCCGACGTACAATCCCGGCGTGCCGAATCGGTGCAGTGCGAGTGCGTTCAGTCAGCGCATGCTGCTGGCCCGGCGACTGGTGGAAGCGGGCGTGCGGCTGGTAACCGTCGACTGCCGCTGGTGGGATACGCACGTCGAAGGCTTCGACTCCATGCAGAACGGATTCCTGCCGCGCTGGGATCAATGCTACTCCGCGCTCATTGAAGACCTCGACCAGCGCGGCCTGCTGGAAACCACCATGGTCATTGCCTGGGGCGAATTCGGACGCTCACCCAGAGTGAACAAAGACAACGGCCGCGACCACTACCCCAACGTCTTCAGCGCCGCGTTAGCGGGCGGCCCCATCCAGGGCGGCCGCGTCGTCGGCTCCTCCGACCCCAAAGGCGCCTTCCCCCTGGAAAACCCCAAACAACCCCAAGACGTCCTCGCCACCATGTACCGCCACCTGGGCGTTGATACGGACATCCACTACGAGAATGCTGCGGGAAGACCGATCAAGGTGTTGCCGTTTGGGGAACCGTTAAGCGAGTTGGTGTAGCAGGGACATGTGATGCACTTTCGCTGATCGTCTGCAATCTCACTTGTCGTCCAATCCAATGATGTCGGCTTGACAGCTCCTGCTATTGATTGTGATGCAGATAACGAGTTAGCGTGGAGTGGCGGCACTAAGTGCCATATAATGATCCAAATGTCGCACTGGTGACGATTCACTTTGTGACACCTGCGGGAAAGAGCACGCACGTGGGGCCCAGGTCTCACTCACATCGGGAGTTGGGGTCAGCATGAGAAAAACTCACGAAGAGAATTCTGAAGTCCTATCGCTTGTGTTGAAGACTCCAGATTCGGCTGCCAACGCTGCAGCCGTTGCTTCAATGTTAAATGCAATTGTTGTTCTTATTGAAGAGACGCAAAGCGAATTGAAGATTGACGGGGAGTTTTCAATTCGCGTCAATCCGTTCAAGGAAGGTAGCCTCGAAATCCCTTTGCAGGTCTTCGTTACCGGCGGATTAGTGGCACTGTTCACGTTCAATCCAGATTTGGCCAAGGTGATTGACACCCTGAAGTCGGTCTTTGATTTGAAGAAGTATTTCAAAGGTGAAGCTCCGAACGAAAAGACGGTTCAAAAAGGAGTTAGCGTCGGTGAAATCACGATCAATGGGGGAACCAATGTCATCAACATCATAAATCAGCCCCGTGTTGAGTTGGCATTTGATCGAGCTGCCCAAGACCTTGAGAAGGACGTTTCACTCACTGGGATGAAAGTAATCAACCGAACGACCGGAGAGGAAATTGCGGACATCCCTCGCGAAGAGTTCAAGTATTTTCGTGCTTCTGGCAGCGAGCAGTCAATCGACACTCCGCAAGACCGCAATCGACCGGCGATAGCAACGCTAACGATTCATTCTCCAGTTCTTCAGGGAAATGCAAAATGGAAATTCGTTTACGAGGGTAAGCAGATTTCAGCATCGATCAAAGATGAAACATTCCTGGAGGAGGTTGCCAGTGGGGCTGAATCATTCCGAAATGGTGATAGGCTCATTGTCGAGCTTGAAATCGGCGAAAAGTACGTCGCGGCGATTCTGGACTATGAAAGGACGAATCAATACTCCATCAAAAAGGTTGTTAAGCACATTCCGCGACCCACACCTCCGAAATTGCCAATGGGTCTCGATGGAACTGATTCTGAGTAACCTACCGGGTACCGTTGGCCACTTGATGTGACAACGCATGGTGGCCCATCGGACCGTTCGGGGCGGTTGGGGACCACTGGCACAAGATGATGCTTCATCCGGCGTTTTTTGTTGGCACACGTCTCATCGGAATGGAACGCACACGAGAGGGCATCTCGTCGCTACGCGACCCGACCGATTCGGTCGGGCCACCTTGGGGTGATTGCTCGCACTCCTGATATGCCGCAATTCTAGTGGTTATTCAGAAAACTGCTGCTCCTGGTTGTCAGGGCTGTGCATCATCAGGGACGTACACAGTGGCGATGCTCCAAACGTGTTCAAAAAACCTTTTGTACTTGGCAATCTCCGCCGAGTTCACAATCACCCTCCCGTCATGTTTCGTGGCATTTGTGGAACAGGTGAGCAAGTTGTCGTCACAGATAAGGATGTTTGTAAGAGGAATCCCAGCACCAGAGCTTTCTTTGTTGAGTTGCCGTTCCAAGTCCCTGTCAATCGCATACCGCAACTCAATGTTCTGGTCGTACTGCTCTTTCAACGGTCCCTTGAATTCCTTCAGCCGATTTCTGTCGCTGACAACAAAGACACGCTTGATCTTCACGCCCGACTTTGCGGCGTCAAGGTTTGCCGACTGGTATGCTCTTCCAGAATGGTGCCAGTAGTCATCGGCGATACTGATCGCTGACACAGATCCTGCCAACGATATCGCAGTCATTGCAACCTGCATTCTCGGGGCACTTGAAAGCGGTAAGCTTTGGTGGTGGACAACGCTTCGCAAAGCAACCACGTATTGTCGAATGTGGTGCTCAATTAAGGGTTTGATGAGTGGGCTGTGGGTCGGAGAAAAATGCGTCTCCTGAGACAATGAGTTGTGTAGCTTAGACATCTCGACCAGAAGGTCCAGTACGTCCTTGTTCGTTGTGTGTTTTAGACTGTTGAAATCATCGCAAAGCGTCTGGAACATTCCTTCATTGGAGTTGACGAGAGTGGCTACTTGCTGCTGAAACGTCGAGACGATTCGCATGTACTCAAACAAAAGTAATACCAGATTGATCCAGCAGATTACCAAAAGGCTGACAACGGCACTCTGGAAGAGTGAATTCGGAACGAATAAACAGTAAAGAAAACCCAGTGCAGGGGCTACAAAATTCGCCATCGCAAACGCGATCGCCAACTTCGATTTGTGGCTTTTGAAATACACCTCAAGACCCTTCTCAATTCTCTGCGGAACTGTACGTAATGTCCCGTTTAGTCCGCTGCGCCCGTAAGTTCTTGTCCATCCGCCTCGTATGCGCGATAAACGCCGTCACCGCCCTTGATAGTGAACATCACCTGAGTGTCAGCATCCAATGGTCGTGCGGTGTGCCAGCTTTGTGCTGGTAGGTATACAGCGTCGCCAGTCGTGAGAATCTCATCGTAGGCGACACTTCCTGGCGCCGGACCGATCTGTTGCTGGATTCTCCCACGGGTCACGACGATTAACTCATCTTGCAGATGATAATGCCAAAGGTGCGGGGCGTCATTGGCAAAGTCTACAGCATACAAACAGGTGTCATCGGCAATCCGTCCAATGAAACGGAGATCTCCCCAGTAATGCGTAACCACCGGTTGGGACGGAAATTGGATAATTCGAACGTCCATAAGACTCTGTCGGGCTGGGGCAACTTTTGTGGCAAGTTATCCTGCAATGGGGGAATTTGCTAGCGACATGAACCGGTTTGGCCCATCCGCCCGTTCAGGACGGTTGGGGGCCGGGGAGGCACAAGATGATTCTTCATCCGGTGTCTTTCGCTGGTGCACGTTCAATCGCGGTGGAACGCACATGAGAGGGCATCTTGTCGCTATGCGACCCGACCGATTCGGTCGGGCCACCCCGGAGTCGAATACCCAGAAGAAGAATTGCCACAAAGAACACAAAAAGTCACAAAATCAGGACGATTATTTTCGTGCCTTTTTGTGCTTTTTCGTGGCCCTCATTTCCTGCGTCTTCATAAGCGGGCCGACGAAAAAAGCCAGGTGCCAATGGCCCGTTGAGGTGACAGCGCATTTGAAGGGTATGCCACTGGCACTCGCAAGTGCTATTGTGTATCCCGTTCGAGGTTCGCGCTTACACCAACAACTTGCGTTCAAATGACGTTCTCGCATTCATCTCCCGGTGACTTTCGGTCGTGGATCGACGGGCGTCATGAGTCCGATGAGTTGAAACAATCGGCGCGGGATGCAGTCGACGACTATGAGTCGGCGCTCGCAGATTGCAACGCCGCTGATTCAGTCGACCGATTGTATGACGCTGCAATCCACCTCTGTTCGATTGTGTGGGAAGTCGCGCTGCCGTTGCTTTCACAATTGGCCGGGTCGTCCGAATTGGCACGGCAACGCATTCAACGGCTGTCTACCGAACGCAACTCCGAATTGAGGCGGCGGTCAATCCAGTATCTTGACGATTTCTATCCACGGTCGTTCTGCATCCAGTTGCTGCACGGGCTGTTGCAGGACAGGAGTGCCAAGGTGCGTGGCTTTGCCGTGTCTCGCATTGAAGGCCTTGGGCTTGTGGAATTACTGCCGAATCTCAAGACCGCCTTGCATTCGGAGGAGAACAAGGTCGCCAGGTTTGAGTTGGACTACGCGCTCTGCATGTTGCGGGATGGCTACTACGAAATGCATCGATCGGGGTATTGCCTCGCAATTAGAAACGCCGACTCCGGCCCCGGTGGCGCAGTTTGGATCAGGAATTTCCGGGGCAAACCGCTTTCTGCTGAACGAGTGCGCGAATTGGGGATTGATGTCCTTTGCAGGGAGGTTCTCGATAATCACGGCGTCAAACCGCTGCGACCATGGCAATGGAAGGATGAATAACGATTGCGTCTGCATGCGAGTCGACAAACAACTCACGGAGCATTCTCGGCCAGCCACTCTTGGATGGCTTGCTGGTAGAATCGGCGCTCGGGTGCGGTTTTCAGGATGTACTGCTGGTAGCTGAGCAGGGCTGATTCGGGCGTCATTTCATCTCCAGTAGTGATGCCGTTCTTGAGGCAGTAGGGGACGAGATAGACATCGCCTTCTCCAAACAGTGGTGAGTCGGATCCAGTCGTGGTGACCGTGCTGGCGAGTTCCCATCCAATTTGTCCGGGAGTCAATCCCGGTAAGCCGTTTGCGGTGGCCCAGTCGGAGACGTCGTTCGTTGTGATGCGATCAGAAACTGTCACTCCATTTTCGATGAGGATGGTTCGATCAGCCCCCGTGAGCACGCATTTGTAGTACTGCTCTTCGACGACTTGCGTTGTCTCAACGCCATGCGTGCCGTCCCAGTTCAACAGCCAGATGCTGAGGGCGACAATCAAAATCATGCCCAAGAGCGCAGCCGTAATCTTGTACTTCCAATAGCGGTCATCTGCGGGTGGTTGCGACGGACCTGGTTTTGCATCCATGACATGCTCGTTCAGTGACGGGGCGGCTTGGGAATTGCAAAGGACGAGACGTCGCAGCGCTGGGAAGTGTTCCGCGAATTATTGCGGTACCGTCAATAGATTGCCACAAAAAGCACGAAAAGTCACGAAAACAAGAAGGGCAGTTTCGCGCCTTTCCCTGGTTCCCATACTGCAGTGTGTGAACTCTCGCATGCCGGACGGCGCATTGAAATCGTTCCCAAGCTGGAGCTTGGTAACGAGGGTGTTTTAATCGTTCACTTTCGTGCCTTTTTGTGTTTTTCGTGGCCCTACTTTCTGAATCTCAAGGAACGGGCCGACGAAAAAAGCCTGAAGCAACGAATGCTCCAGGCCAAAGTGGGTTAATGAACTACGCGGTGCTGGTTGACGTCAACCAGCGAACTGGAGTTGTTCGCGGCGGTCGCGATGGTGCAGGGCTTTCTTTTGTTTGCGTTCTGACTTTTTGCTCAGTGCAAAAGCTGCGCGGCGGGCCACGCGTTGCATGAGCGTCAGCACGTTCTCGTCCTGGTCGTAGATAACAACGGGCGGCATGTTGCGTACGTGCAGCACACAGCGACACTGTTTGTTCGCACCACCGCGCGGGCCGTTCACGTCTTCCAGGAATACGCGAACTCCGAGCAGGCGGCGACCAAAACGGTCCAGGGCTCGGGTGAGGATGTCTTCGTGCAGTTCCGGTTTCCCGAGTTCAACACGATGTCCACCACTGAAACGAATCTGAAAATTCATCAGCCATCTCCTCAAAGAATCCAAAGATGGGGTCATTCCTCTCAACATTTAGTATACGCTCAACTCTCTCCCGGACCAGATCAATTTTTGCGCGTTTTCACTCTGGAAGAACAAATTGAAAAAAGGTGAAAAATGGGTTGAATTGTGCCGCCGATAGACCAGTAAACCAGTCGTCCGTCTATCGTTAAGTGTCCTGGTCTTGGTAGTTTTCCGGGTGCCAATGGCGGCCGGATTTAATGAGGTCGCCGAAAGTGTGCCACTGGCATTTTGCCAGTGCCGCTGCGGCTTCGATACAGGTTACGGTTCAATGGGATCGCCGAAAGGCAGAGGTCGCTGGCACATTTCATCTGACTCAATCACGTTGGCGTGACGGCAATTCTTGTTGGCGGTGGGAGTGTGGCCGGCTGCGATCCACAAACAGGAATGTCTGTGCCACTGGGGCAGACATTGGCCACAAAAAAACGTAAAGTCGCAAAAACAAGTTGATCTGCAGAGGAAGGCCTGCGGGAGTTTTCGCGAGGAGATCTCATGAATGCACCTCCAGTTGAGCAAGACACGCGGGAGCATGCCCAACTAGCCTGCGCTGGCTGGCCAACCAGTGTTTAAAGTGTCACGCCCCGGACCCCAAATCATCAGAAGACCTCGCGGCGGGATTGATTGTCAGTATTCCGGTTGCGGAAAGATAACCACAAAAGGCACTGAAGACACGAACGAATGGCTCAGCGATCGCTCAAATTTCACGTAGCGTCAACTCGCGTTACTCTCGGATACATGAGCACCAGGCCCATGCCCGTATAACAGGTCAGGTGAATCTCACCCGTTCCAGATTGCACGGCCTTTCTTCTGACGACACATGTTCCGGCGAACCGGTCATGAAGTGTTTGTTTGTCATCATCAACTCCTGACCAGACATAGTCGATTAGTAGTCGAAACGGTCCAAACAACCCAATCAACAGGCGGTATGTCATGCACAGAATGGATGGCTTCCCTCCTCGCAGGTCAACGATCTTGGAGCCCGTCAACCAATACCCCACCGTACCAATTCGCGATGTCTTGACAACTGTCAAATAAATCCAGGCGAGGAAGAGCCCAAGTAGCGTGAGATCCAATTCATCGATGTGGCCGCTCCTGATGACAAATAGAACGACGGAAGACAACATCCATGTCGCGATAATCGCAAGAAGATCAATGACCACAATGAATACTCGCCATCGGCCCCTGATGTAGTCATCAGGAGCGAAACTGACACCGCGACCGAGCGACGTATCACGTTCACTGCTCATTGGGAAGCACCAACCTCATTAGTTTCCGTTGACAAGCAAGCCATGCAGCGCATTCATCATCTGGACATCAGTATTCAGTGGACCTATAAGATTTCAAGAACGTCGACTCTTGAGAATTGGCGAATTTGCTTCGCGGGCCAGTTGCCAAATCATGAAGCCTGCGAAGGCCACGCTGGCGACCACAATGTAAATGGGAATCATTGACTGCAGTCCCGCAATGCGGGCGGAGGATTCATCACCCTGGAAGTACTGGATTGTGACTGCCTGACCCACGACGAAGTTTCGTCCGTATTCGGTGGTGGCCGTCCCCGGAAACTCGGCACCGGAAGCGTCTGGGTAGCTAAATTGTAAGACAAGTCGATTAGAGGGATCGGACGTGTGTCGATACTGGCGACCTTCGAAGGGAACGACCTGAACGTCGTTAATAACTCCCTGGGCACGGTGGGCGAACATCAGATAATTGAGTTCGGTCAATGAGTAAAAGCAACTCACGGCGAATATAATTCCCGCCGCCAGTGCGAGCCGGATTTTGAGCAGTTCAGTACGTGACATGGACCGCCTCACCCTATTCCGGCAGCGACACCAACTCCCCTTCATCCCCTTTGGAATTCGGGACCAGGCCAAAGAGTCGCCGCACGAACCCTTCGGCATCCAGCATCAAACTAAACCCGGCGGGAATAAGAATCAACGTAAAGATGGTCGAAATAATGAGACCGCCGAGCACCACACTTCCCAGTCCGCGGTACAGCTCACTTCCCGCACCGGGCGCCCACACAATGTGTCCGCCTTCCCACGACGGCAACGGAACCACGAGTGGCAGCATACCGAGCACGGTGGTCATGGTACTCATCAGGATGGGACGGACACGCGTGCGTACACTGTCGACAATGGCGTCGGTCTCGCCCATTCCCTCTTCGCGCATGTTACTCAGCGCCTGGTGCACAATGAGAATGGCGTTGTTCACCACGGTGCCGATGAGAATGACGAATCCCAGCATGGTCAGCACGTCGAGTGTTTGCGGAATGAACAGGTTCAACATCGCCAATCCACCGAATCCGCCGACAAGCGCGAGCAGCACGCTGGTCATAATGACGAGGGGATACAGGTACGACTCGAACAGCGCGGCCATCAGCAGGTAGGTAATGAGCGCAGCGAGAATAAGGTTCCCGGACATGGCTCGGCGTGTATCGGCCAGTTTGTCCGACGTTCCGGCCAGCCTGATTTGATACTGCCCGCTGCGGCACAATGGCGACTCCAGCACCGGACGCCGAATTTCCTGATCAACCTTCAAAATTGCCGATTCCAATGCCATGGTCGGTGCGGGCTTAATTTGCACCGTCACCGAACGTTGACGCTCAATATGGTTCAGTCGCTCTGGACCACCTGTGGGCACGACATCGGCGACGGCACCGAGGTTAATGAGCTTACCGCCCGGTGAACTGACGGGCAGATTTGCCAGGTCCTGTTCGCGCGAGGCAAATTGATCGGCCCCGTAAATGACGAGGTCAATTTCGCGGCCCTGGTGTTGATAGTCGCCCGCGTACGCACCATCGACCAGAGCGTTGACCGTGTAGCCGAGGTCATCTGCAGACATTCCCAAGTCGGCGGCCTGTTCCCAACGCGGACGCACGTGCAATTCGGGGTTTGTCGATTCCAGGTTCTGCATGGGGCGTGCCTGGTGACCTTGATCGGCCGGGAAGACGCCCGATTCAGCGTACGGTCCAATCCCTGCGGCACGCATGAAGACATCGGCTCCAATGACGTTGAGTTGCTCAATGTCCGGACCGGTGATTTCCACATCAACCGCGCGTCCGCCGCTCAAGCCGCCAGAGAAGAGACTCGACTGCGTTACGATTGGAATAATCCCGGGGATGCGTCCCGCAGCCTGTCGCAGTACGGGGACAAGTTCGCCGGCCCGCAATGGATCTTCCGCTTTGCAACCCATGAACAGGTTTCCGCCGCGGGCCACGAAGAAGAAGTTTTCCATGCGTGGCCCTTTCAGGGCAGCTTCTTCTGGTGAACCGCGTTCGCTTTCCCAGTAGGGAGCCAGTTCCGATTCGACGTCGCGTCCGATTTCGATCATGTGGTCGAGGTTGTAACCAGGAGGCGGCAACAGGATGGCGAACACCAGGTTCCGGTTTCCTTCCGGCAGGTACTCCGTCGGCGGCATGAGGACGCGGGCACCGAAGTAGGAGACACCGACGAAAATGACGCACACCAGCAGTTTGATGACGACGTTTCCGGGCATCGAAATCATCATGCGGATGCCATTGGCGAATGAGCCGACCAGCATTGTCCACAGGGATGTCCGAGGGGGAGCGGCATTCTGCGCTGCATCCTGCTTCTCTTTCTGCTGCGCCAGAATTCGCTGTGCGGCCGTCGGAATGACCGTGACCGACACAATGAGAGAGAGTCCCACCGCACAGCTAATGGCAATGGCAATGTCGCGGAACAACTGCCCCGCCTGACCTTCCATAAAGACCACAGGCACGAACACGGCCAGCGTGGTGAGCGTCGAAGCCAGCACGGCTCCCCACACTTCCTGAGCCCCTTTTAATGAAGCCACCTGTGGCGACTCGCCAAGTTGATACCGGCGGAAAATGTTTTCGTAGACCACAATGGCGTTGTCGACCACCATCCCGACCGCGAACGCCATTCCGGCCAGACTGATGACGTTAATACTGCGGCCAAACCCCCGGATAAACAGGAACGAAGCCACAATACTAATGGGAATCGACAGGCCAATAATGATGACACTGCGCGGGCTCCCGAGGAACAGCAGCAGCACGAAAATCGCCAGGCCACCACCGAGATAAATGTTGCTGGTCACCAAATCGGTCGCGGAATAAATGTACTCGGTCTGGTCGTACACCTGATCCAGCGTGAGTCCCCGTTGGGCCAGCACACCGAGTTTCAGCTCTTCAATGGCAATACGAATGCAGTCTCCGAACTCTTTTTTTGCGTCGGCCAACTCAACTTCAGTCAGTTCGCCGTCGCCATTCAAATCGAGTTCTGCAACGGGAGGCCCCATGATTTCCAGCACGTTCGTTCCGGGCGACTGCTGACAGTTAATGGCCAGACCGTCGACACCTTTCTGACGTACCGTTCCATCGGGTTTCTTGTAATCGATTCCCACCGTCGCCACGTCACTGACTCTCACTGGAGCGTTGTCCCGAATACCAATAATGGTGTCGGCAACCTGCTCTGGCGTGTTGTACTGACCAATGGTCCGCACGACTTCCCGGTGCTTCCCTTCCCAGATATCGCCAGCAGAGGTGTTCTTGTTCTGACTACGTAACGCCCGCCGCAAATCAGCCACGGTGACCTGATGCGCCGCCAGTCGCACGGGATCAACCACCACGCGGAATTCCTGATCGCGTCCGCCCAGCACGTTGGCGTTGGAAACTCCTGGAATTCGTTCCAACCGTGCCTCAATGAAATCTTCGGCGAATCGCCGCATGAGTGCGGGCTCCGGACTTCCCGCGAGCAATTCATCCAACGCCGGATATTGGTCTGACATTTTGCGGAGAATCCCCAGGTCCGGCTCCGTCCGTCCATCAAGAAACCTCGACAGCGGTTCACTCAATTCGGGATGCACTGCAGCAAAAGCGGACAACTCTTCACGTGTTGGGGGAATGGGTTTGAGAATGACCCACGCGATGAACTCGTTTCCCTGAGCCCCTTCGGTAATGGTCGGCTCGCGTGCATCTTCGGGATACTCCGCCACCTGATTCAGCTTGTCGCTCACCTTGGCACGAGCTTCGCCGAGGTCGAACCCGACGGGAAACTTCAGCGTAATTGTCCCGCTGGAATCGCGGCTCTCACTCTTAAATTCCTGCAGGCCTTCAACGCTTTTCAGCTGCTCTTCCTGCTCGTCGATGATTTCGCGTTCCACCTCCTGAGCACTGGCCCCCGGCCAGACGGTGGTCACGGTAATTTCGGGCTCAGCGACGTCGGGCGTCAGCTGAACCGGTGTGTTGAAGAGCGCAAGTGCCCCGAAGAGCATGGCCAGCAGCACGCCCACGCTCACCTTGACGGGGTTTTCGCACGAAAAGCGAATGGGGTCCATATGCGGTGTCTTACTTCTGACGACGATAAAACGGCAACGCAACCACCTCAGCCGCCACACATTTTCCGCGAATATCAACTTCGACGGCTGTTCCGGGCTGCGAAAGGTTTCCTGGAACGTAAGCCATAGCAATGACCTCGTTCAATGTCGGTGAGAAAGTTCCCGACGTAATATGTCCAACCTCTGCATTCTCAGCCCGAACAATCGCACCCTCGCGGGCAATACGTTTTCCTTCGAGTTTCAGGCCGACACGCACTGGCAAATCGGTCCGGGCGGAAATCACTTTCAGTGCTGACTTTCCGAAGAATTCGCCAGCATCCATTTTCACGCCGAAGGCGAGACCCGCAGTAAGGGGATCCGTGCGTTCGTCCATTTCGTGGCCGTATAACGGCATCGCCGCTTCGAGACGCAACGTATCGCGACAGCCTAAGCCACAAGGTGTGATGTCAGCTTCAGCACCACTCTGCAGCACCGACTGCCAGACCTCGCTCCCTTCCGCGAGAGAGACAATGACCTCGAAACCATCTTCGCCGGTATAGCCAGTCCGGCTGATGGTCGCCTTCTTGCCGAAGACTTCCGCGTCCAGCACGGTGTAGTATTTCATCGAACCCAAATCGGCAGAGGCATTTGGCCCCAGCACATCCAGGCTGCGTGGTCCCTGAAGGGCAAACATGAACGTAGTGGTTGTCTGATCATCCACCTGCACATCGAATCCGCCACGATGTTCTTCAATCCAACTCACAATTTTGTCGCGGTTCGACGCATTGACCACGAGCATGTAGCGGTCTTCAAACCGGTACACGAGCACGTCGTCGAGAATGCCTCCCTGCTCGTTGCAGACGAGCGAGTAGCGAACCTGTCCGACGCGGAGTCGGGTGACGTCGTTCGTCAGCAGCCGATCGAGAAACTTCTCGGCGTCTGGTCCGGTGAAGATAATCCGGCCCATGTGTGCGATGTCGAACAATCCCACACGTTCACGGACGGCCGCATGTTCTACTGTAATCGTGGAGTACTGAATGGGCATCGACCAGCCGGCAAAGTCGACCATTCGACCGCCGTTGGCGGCGTGCCAGTCGTGAAGTGCAGTTTGAAGCATGAGGGGCTCACTAACAATTTGCGTAAAACGCCAATGTTAGCGAACCCGCCCCCCGTGCTGCGAATCCACTGGGGAAGGAATCGCAAAACGGCAGAATTCGGAGTCCTCACGAAGAGTAGGCCGGACCGCAGGCCGCGAGTTGTCGCCGGAACTGCGCAAACTTGGTCCCATTCCTTCGACGATGAAGCAATTCGCTCAATCGTTTTGCCGCGGCCGAAGTTCCGGCAACAGTTCGGTTTGCTCCGGTCCGGCCTACGATTGAATTTCAGGAGGAATTCCCCGCCCGGCGTTTGACCGCAGGGATTCGTTTCGCAACCATGCCGCATTCTCAGGCCGAATTGGCCCGCGAACTACTTCAACATGAACATTTGAGCATGTCAGCACCCTCCAAGCCCGACCGCTTCGAAACGGCCCGCCTCCAAAAGGCGGAAGCGATTATCGAATTGGGACACGACCCCTTCGGCCAGCGTTTCGACAACCACGAAAGCATTGCCGCAGTGCGTCCCCGCTGCCCGGAAGAGAGCGGCACTGATGGTGAGCAGGTCCGTGTCGCCGGACGCATTATGCTGCGGCGTAAGGCGGGCAAGCTGCGTTTTTACGACATCGCAGATGCCACCGGCAATATCCAACTCCTGTTCTCACGCGGTGACCTCGATGACGCGCAATGGCAGCTCATGAGTGCCCTCGATTTGGGGGACCTCATTGGAATTGATGGTTGCCTGCGCCGGACCGAGACCGGCGAAATTTCCATTTTCGTCAAGCAGCTTACCGTTCTGTGTAAGTCGCTCGCCCAGCCGCCAGAAAAGCACCACGGCGTCACCGACATTGAAACACTGCTCAGGCACCGTGAACTCGACCTCATCTATACGGAAGGTGTTCGTGACAAGCTGCTGCTGCGAAGCCAAATCCTCGACTCAGTTCGTCAGACACTCCGCGACCAGAAGTTCGTAGAAGTCGAAACCCCCGTGCTGCACGCGGTTGCTGGTGGAGCGGCGGCTCGTCCGTTTACTACGCATCACAACGCGCTCGACATCGACCTCTACCTCCGCATTGCGCTGGAACTTCATCTGAAGCGTCTGATGGTCGGTGGGATTGAGCGCGTTTACGAAATTGGTCGTGTGTTTCGGAACGAAGGGATTGACGCCACGCACAATCCCGAATTCACCATGATCGAAATCTATCAGGCATACGGAAACTACGAATCCATGATGGACCTCACTGAGGCCATTGTGACGAATGCCGCACGACGAGTTCTCGGATCAAACGACCAACCACTCGTACTCCCCTGGAAAGACACCACCATCGACTTCACTCCGCCTTGGCCACGGAGAAAGTACGCCGACCTGTTCGAAGAGCACGCCGGTTGCTCAATGACTGATTCAGCCGCTGTTCAGGCAAAGGCCCGTGAAGAAGCGCAGAAAGGGAACATCAAGCAGGAGTTCATCGCCCAGATGGATGCCGGCCATGTCCACCCGGATATCGTCGTCAGTGAAGTCTTTGAAGCCTGCGTGGAAGACGCACTGCAAGGTCCGGTATTTGTCATCGACTATCCGGCCTCCATTTGCCCGCTCACCAAACGCAAGCAGGATGATCCAAACATCGCGGAGCGGTTTGAGCTGTTCATTGATGGGATGGAGTTGGCTAATGCCTACACCGAATTGAACGACCCCAAGTTGCAGGAAGAACTCTTCCGCACGCAGCTCGCCGGACAGGACGAAGAAGACTCCATGGCCAAAATGGACCACGACTTCATTTCGGCCCTGAAAGTCGGCATGCCCCCCGCCGGTGGACTCGGCATTGGAATTGATCGCCTCGTCATGCTGCTGACCAACAGCCAGACAATCCGAGACATCATTTTCTTCCCGCTCCTGCGTCCTGAGGGACAACCCAAGCCAGCAAACTGATTGAGTGTGCAGCTCATGGCGGAGCGTGAATTGGAAGCCACCAATAAGCGCGGCTTCCAATTGAATCACCACGGAGCCACTGAGGACACTGAGAGTTTTGAGGTTCAGTGTCCTTGGGAGTTCTTCTCCGAGTGCTCTGTGCCTCCGCCTATTTCTTCCAATTGGAATTACTCTGGCGGCTCCATTCCCTGTTCGTTGTAGAGCCGTTTCTTTTCGGCGGGATCTTCCAGGATGCAAATGGTCCCTTCCTGGTCGTCGTAGGCGTAGACCTGCCAGGGATAGAGTCCTTTCAGCTGGACACCAGCTTCCTTGAACATTCTGTTGAACTCGTCGAACGAGGGATTGCGGTCGTCAATTGCTTTCAGGATGTCGAGGTTGTGCTGGAAGTTCATCAGGTTGATCTTGGATGCAATTGGGATATAGGCCTGGAGAGGCCCAGTAATTGGATCGGTGATCTTCACTTTGTTTTCTGCCTCGATGAGCCCCGGGTTGTCAGCCAGGGCTTTGCGCTTGTCGACGAGTTTCCACTCCAATTGTGAAAACGTGGGCTGAGCTGGAGCGGCAGGTGCTGCTTCGGCCTGATTCTGGGCGGCCGGTTCTTCTTCGGCAGCAGGCTCTGGATCTCCAGGTATCCGCATGCAAGCAGAAAGGAACAGCAGTAAAAAACAGAGGAAATGCGGGAATCGCATTTGGAATCTCCCGAGGGCTTGTTGGCTTTGTGCTGTGTGTTGTTACTTCAGGGCGTAGCAGAAAAGTTGGTCCTGATCGCGCAGGAAGAGGCAGCTGTTGGCCACGACAGGATGTGGCCAGGCCGGTCGATCACTGCGGGGTGGTTCGAAGCGTCCCTGCTCTTCATACTTCGCTGGATTGGCAGCGAACATGGCGACGGGGCCGTTTTCGCTACGCAAAATGATGTGACCGTCAGCAAAGACTACGGCTCCTTTGCCGACGGAACGGCTCTGCCATTTTGTTTCGCCGGTCTTGAGTTCAATGCAGCGCAGGATTTGCTCGTCGGTGCCGTAGATGTATCCGTCAATGAGGACCATGCCGCCATGATGGTTTTTCATTTCGTTAATGTGGTAGACCTCCTTGGCCGAGACATTCCCACGAGTACCACTGACTTCGACGAGTGTTCCTCCGGTTCCGTATCCCGAAGCAGCAAAGACGAAGTTGCCGCTGGCGAGTGGTGACGAACAGTTGGCAGTGCCGTTGGCAGGCGACTGAATTCCCCACAGCGCTTTCCCGGTGGCGGCATCAACGCCGACAACAGCCGTGTGCACGAAATTCACATACTGCCGCGCACCACCAATGTCGGCAGCAATAATGGAAGAATAGGCCGCTTTGGGATTTCCCGGAACGTTCGATTTCCACAGTTCCCGGCCGGACATTTTGTCGACAGCCACCATGGTGGCGTTACGACCACCGGGGGTGAAGACGGCCTTGTTTCCGTCAATGAGCACCGACTCACTAATGCCCCAAACAATGTTGTCGGCTCCGTACTGCCGCAGGATATTGCCGCTCCAAAGCATTTCTCCATCGTTGCGACTGAGACAGGCCAAGTCACCATTGCCACCGAGCACATACAGGCGGTCGCCGTCGATAGTGGGGGTACTGCGCGGGCCGTTCCCCTGACTTTCCCGATACGCGTTGCCCGTTTGCGTGGCCCATAGTTCTTTGCCGGTGGCCAGGTCGAGGCAAATTGTCATTTCCTGGTTGCCACGGTTCCCCATAGTGTAGAGCTTGCCGTCATCGGAAATGGAGACGGAGGAGTAGCCTTCCCCAAGCCCGGTAGCTGTCCAGTTCAGTGCGGGACCGCCTGCGGGCCATTCGGTTATCAATCCTGTTTCGGGAGAAATGTTATCGCGGTTGGGGCCTCCAAACTGTGTCCAGCCTGAGCCTGATATTGTCTCGCTGGCTGGTGGCGTACCAGTCGCTGGGGAACTGGGCACGGGCTTGGGTGATGGCGTTGTGGGTGTGCCAGTGCGTGCCTTGATCTGCGTAATACTGCCGCTCGACGATGTAATCAAGCTGACCCGTTGCCCCACTTCGAGGCGACCAAATCCGCCGGGTTTCCCATCAATGGTAATGCGAGCACTGGACGGAACTTGAAACTCCTGCTGCTTGTTTGACGTCGTCTCGACAGTGATTTTTCCAGACTGAGCCACCTTCACAATGGTTCCGCTAATGAGTGCGGCATTGGCATTTAAGGGCAGCAAGCTCAGCATCGCGGCCGCGAGTAAGAAGCGATGAAGTCCCCAACTGGTCATGGTCATTCTCCGTATTTACACGCGTTCGTGTCGTTCAATTCTCTGGCCGATAGACGGTGGAGGGAACTCTCGTCGCCGACTCCGAACCAATTTGTGGTGGAACTGAGGAATCATTCCCCGATCGTGGCGGACGAATAATGGACGATCCTCCCGTTCGGTGCCGGGGGATGGGCGGCTGGCGACGTCGCAATCGTGAGTCGACAAATGTGGCAATCCCTGCGAGGCCCAGGCCAATCAGGGCGGGCTGGAGCAGAAGCTGAATTGCTTCGAGATACCACATGCTCACCACCGACATGCAAAATGCCAGAGCAACCAGGGTCAACACATTTCGTGTATTGTGAAAACGCCAGAACAGGAATCCCAGCAACAATGATGTTCCCGCGCCAACGAAAAGAATCATCGACTGGCTCATTGAGCGAATTGTCACCTCGGGCAATGGCCCGAACGCACGAAATGCATAGAAGTAAGACGGCTGCTGCCCGGCACCGTTCTCGCCGGAGTTTGACTGCGACTGACGGTAGTCACTGGTGAGCCGTCGCTGCCAAATGAGGCCGGTTCGTTTCCAGGTGAACTGCGGGAACAGTGCATCCGGGTACGAGAAGAGATGTTGCCCCAGCGGCAACTGTAATTCCCACGTCATTTCATTAATCCAGACCGACTTGGGAAACGTGGGGAATTCAATGCGTTGCGAGCGCGTCAGGCCGAATGGATGTGGAGTCCGATCCAAATATGTCAGCTGGAGAACGGCGCTTTCGAGTGAGTTCTCTCCGAGTGAAATTCGAAGATTGGGGCGTTCGCCAGACTCGAATGAAACCTGGCTGGCGGGCAAAACATGACCATTCAAGCGGAGGTCGTGCACCTGGTCGCGGCCATAACCTTCGGGAAGCTGGAGAACAACGTAAGCGGGCGGCGAAAGGATTTCGTAAATCGCCGTCGTTTCGGACAATCCGTTCGCCGCGAACTGCGTACGAATGACCGCACGGTTCACCACATATTGCTGCGAAACTTGACCGAGATCGGGACTGATGGAGACCGGAATCGAAGCCGATTGTGCGTCTTTGGCGACCCACAGCGCACCGCTCGGTGACGTAAGAACGGCTCCCCATTCGCTCCCGTCTTCGACCTGCACCTGATCGATGGGAGTAACGTGGCATTGCAGTTCGCTGTACTCGACATCGGCCAATGTAAATACAGGGATATTGAGAGCCATTGCTTCGGCGGTCGACACCGCAGGCAATGGCAGGCGATACTGGATTTCCAATGGAATACCGCCAATGGTCGCCTCAGGAAGTGGCACGCGAATACCGTTGGGAGATTCGGCAGCAGGCAGCCGTTTGCCCCGATAGCGGACGTGGGCCACCTCGGTAATTCCGAACGCGGGAACTTGCGATTTGAGTTCTGGTGGTACGAGCAACTCCACCGCACTTAACCGGCCATAGCGTACGTTAAGGACTGTGTACTGCGTGATGCGAAGCGCCTGTTCATCGACAGCTTCAATATCTGCAGTGGCATGGGCCGACAATTCTCTCTCATGAAGTTCTGCAGCAAGCGGAACGGGATCGGAGAGATTCCGCAAACGAAATACCGCCGTCTGGTTGGCTGGACCGTCCAGAGTAGGGAGGGCTTCCAGTTGAGAGTTTTCCCGGTCCACGGTTAGTTCGATTTCATCTGCGGCGCGGAACGACACCAGCGGTGTCAGCAAATAGGTGCCCTTCGGTGCGGGAAGTTGAATCGCCCAATTCGCTGAGGCCTCGATACTGTTGGGCGCGATTGCTCGACCGCGGAGCACCACACGTTTTGTTTGCGGCACTTTCCAACTGACAAGGAGACGGTCGGCACCTGCTTCCGGCGTGGAAAGCGTAGCCCCCGCAGCGTCGATGAGAGCAAAATCCTGCCAGTCGTATTCCTGTTCGGGGAGTTGGATTTCGAGTTGCCGTAAAGCACCCGACTCGACATTGATGTCAAACGTGAATTCCAGGTGCGTTTCGCTCCGATCAACATACACGTCGTACGTCGGCTTAACAGTTGTAGCAAGCACAACGGGCATCGAGAGAAGTTGCAGGCGAAACGGCTGCCGTGTGTAATCGAATTGCAATTTCGGGCGTCCGCTGTTTGAGTCGTTTGCCACGGCCGTTCGACCAACGAACTGCGAGGCGTCGAGGTCGGCCACCAACTGCAGGTCATTGGGGAGTTCGACATCAATGAGGCCCGTCTGCTGACCACTAAATTCAATGTCGAGTCCATCAATTTGCAACGAGGAATCGCCGGGTGTGGTCTCACCTTCCAAAATCCAGCGAAGCCGTGTTTTGTTGGACTGCCCGAGGGCAAGATGCACAATGAGCCATCCCGGGCGTGTTTTATCGACAAGCCAATTCTTTACATGCAGTCCGGTGAGCTCACTAACCGTCAGCTTCGACGGAGCCTTCACTCGAATCTCCGAGACACGTCCCGAATCGAAAGCTAATTCCTGGTCGACAATGGCCGAGACAGAACCAGTGCCGGGGGTAACCGTCCAGTTACTGGTGACACGCTGTACGTCACCGCTGACGGTGACGGTGGGAAACCACGACAAATCCAACCGCCCCCCCATGGCTGTCGTGCCGGCAACACTGGCGTGAATGGACGTGGTCCCATCTTCGTCCACTTGGTCGAGAATGGTTGTGGTCTCTTTGGGAACACTGATTTCGAGCGGCGTCTGAGGAATACGCAGCTTCACATTTGATTCAAGTTGCGAGGGAAGTCGCGGCAGCGAAAGCAGGATTTGTCCGCCACCTGAAACACGCTTTACTGGGACCCAAATGTGAAAGACGAGTTGATGATCTCCAATGCCGCGCAGTTTCCAGCGCATGCCATCGTCATTCTTACTGGATGTCTCGGGGGCCATCTCGCCCGGTCCGGCGTACTCCCGACGCCAAACGTGGGCCTGCCCCATGCGCAAATCAACGGTGTGCCAGCCTTCTCCCCAGTTGACGGTAATGTCGATTGACACCTTCAGCACAGCACGATCGCGCAGGACTTCGCCTTCGATTTCGACCCGCGTCAGGTGATACTCCGGCACTTCGGATGTCGGGGAAGGAGCAGGGGATGGAGTCGTACCCTGAGCCGACAGCATGCTGGTGAAACTCAGCAGCAAGAACAGGGCTACGGCCGTCCGCGTGAGCATGTGCGTCCTTGTTTCTCCTGTAGGGGATGCCATTTGCGCTCTGGGGGAAAGTCTATCGTGTCCACTCCGAGTTTTCATCGTTGATTTCGCGTACTGGCGAAACGAATTGTTGGTAAAGCCAGAAATTCCCGTTGGTGAAGTGGGCGTGTGGCGGTGGTTGAAGTGGCACCAGAGTCATTTTGATTTGACCCGCAAAGGTTAAGACCGTAGCTTTACCATCCCTCGTTCAAAGTTCGGCTGTTGAAGAATCCTCCAGGATTCTTGGCGGCATGCGGGGCCGTAGCTCAGTTGGTTAGAGCAGGCGACTCATAATCGCTTGGTCGCGGGTTCGAGTCCTGCCGGCCCTATTTTCTCCCCATGTGGGTTTTCCGTCATTTCTCGTACGACCATCGACGGAACTGGTCGCCCACTGGTTTCGTTCACTCGTCGCGTTTCGGCCAGACGCACAACGGCTGACTGGTGTGGAAAATGGCTGGGTTAACGCAGCGCGAAATCGGAAAACTGCAGTGCTTCGAGTACTCTCCCGAGCAGCCACCCAAACTTCTCGTCATTCTGTGCCACGGATTTGGTGCCCCCGGAGAAGATTTGGTTCCGCTCGGGGGCTACTTGCTGCGGGAGTACCCGCAGTTGCGTGGCGCCGTGCAGTTCGTGTTCCCTGCGGCACCGCTTGATTTGGCTCCGGCCGGAATGCCGGGTGGGCGGGCCTGGTGGATGCTGGACATGCTCAAGCTGCAACGAGCCATTGAGCTCGGTGAATTCCGTGACTTGCGCCGGGAAATTCCAGCGGGACTGTCCGATGCACGCGAAATGCTGCTGGAGACTATTCGTGTTCTGCTTAATGAAACTGGGCTCGACTGGAGCCAGGTTGTGCTTGGCGGATTCTCCCAAGGTTCCATGCTGGCCACGGAAGTCGCCTTGCATGCCCCCGAGCAACCAGCGGGGCTAATTGTCTGGTCGGGAACACTTCTGGCCGAAGAGCAGTGGCGGGAACTCATGCCGCAGCGGAGTGGAATGTCCGTATTCCAGAGCCATGGCACAGTCGACAGCATTCTGCCGTTCCAGGCCGCAGAATGGCTGCGAGACCTGTTTGTCGAGAGTGGATGCAGTACCGAATTCGTGAAATTCCACGATGGCCACACCATTCCAGCAGAAGCACTTGCCGGTGCTGCCAATGTCGTCGCCGGTGCCCTCGAGAACTCCCCAGGGTAAGCTGATCGATTCTCACCCCTCATCCGCTCTCGAAAATCTATTCCGCCAGTGGCGTGGGTAATGGCGGCGAGGGCGGACGTCCTGAAGAGGCGTCACCACTTCCTGTTGGCGAGGCATTTTCCAGGCCACCGAGCCGTCCACTCGCTTGCAGCACTCGAGCCCAATAATGCAACTGAAACAGCTGACGGTAGCTGATTTCAGGAAGCTGGCGAAATACAATGAACGGAGCCAGTGGATTCACCTCCGCCTCAGGGGGGGCAATTTCCAGTTCCTGCATTTGAATCCAGGCCAGGTGCTCAACGGCCTCTTTTGTCCAAAGCTGGTGGCCGCTGCTTACGTTGAGGTAGCCCAGCAGCGTCTGAGTTGCGGCTGGCCACTGACCAATATCCATTTGGCATTGCGCCGTACGGAAGGTCGCAAAGTCGGCTGCATAGGCATTGATGTCCGACTTATATTGCTGATTCGCATTGCGAATGGCAAGTAAATGACTGAGCGCAGTGGCACTTTTCCCTGTCAACTGCTCAATACGGACATCTTCCAGACTGCGCTGCGCCAGTTCGATACCATCAACAGTTGCATTGACCACTTCGGGCCCTTGCATAATGCGGTTCATTTGTTGCCAATTGGCCGCTGATGTAGCCGGAGAATTGCGATCTTGCTCGAGTCGGATATCAAGGGCGAGCGGGTCGAGCCAGACTTGTACATCGTTAGCGGCCCACCATCCGTTCTTTGCTCCCACTCCAACAACGCGGTCATAGGCGCCGTTCTGCCGCAGCGAGTTTTGTCCCAGGCCGGTGTAGAACAAGGCTTCCTGGTCTGAAGGTGTGCGAAACTCCACGCTGGCCATCCGCGGAGCCCACTGACTGGGATGTCCCGCAATGAGGATTTCCACACTTTTCAGGTGCTCGTGCTTGATGGGATAGGCAAACTCACCCAGGCCCATCTTTTCCACAGCCGCGAACTGGTAGTTTTTGAAGAAATCAGGCGTTTCCAGCACTTCCTTCAGCGTGGCTGGCGTGTTCGGAAGAAGGCCTGTCGGAGTTGCAGACAGGTCAGCCAGGGGGATTCCCAGCGAGGGCTCAAACAGCAACAACTCGTCTCTCGTTGTCAGCACGCCGACAAGCGGTGGAAGAGGCTGCTCCGCCTGCTTGGGAGCAATCAAAACCGTGTCACAAGCCAACTGTCGCGCCAGTTCAGCAAAGCACCAAATGCGGTCGGGCGGCGTACCGCGTCCGTAAATGAATACCTCGTACGGGGTCAGCACTCTTTGCTGGGCGTCTTCCCCAACGTTCTGCCAGACATAGTGAAACGCAGCGGTAATGACAGCAATTTCGTAGCCGGGATCGCTCTCTGGAACCTCATGCTTGACCCGCGACTTGATCGTGCTGACGATTTGACTGGCCAGTAGCGACATGCGGATGTGGCCAGCGTCATTTGGCGTAAACCGTTCCCCGAGAACGGATTCCTGAAAATCTCCGGGAATGAGCTGCCGCAAGAGGTCTTCGTCTTGAGAGAGAACCTGGCCTTCGTTCAGGGGAAACTCATTGGCCCAGCGATTCAGGTCATCAACTGCCGCCTGCCGATCCAGAGTCGAATCGAGATGCCCAGCACGCATTCCGGAAAAAATTCGCGTCAGCTCCTGCTCAGACCGGAGCTGTTGTTTCACCTCTGTTTGATCAGTCGGGGCAACGACGACTTGCTCGTTATCCGCCTCCGGGAGTGCAATAAACATGAGAAAAGCCACAAGCGCGAGAGCCGTGCCGGTCCCCACAGCCTTCCAGGGAATGCCAGCCGCAGCTGCCGATTCAGGAGTTGACATCAATTCCTCTCAAGATTTCTCGGATAAAAAGTAATGACAATAAATTCACAACTGGCCAACTGACGTAATGAAAAATCGGTGTTCAGCTGGCGGCAGCAAGTACAGAATGACGTACCACATTGTATGGAATCCAACCGCGTGCAGCGACTGCCGGAACTGTTAGAAAACCGTTACGGCCACGAAACATCAGTGTTTTCCGTGGGATTTGCCAATTTCTCGGCCCCCCGATGACTGGACAAGTCGCATTGACGACCTCAAAATGCCCCCGTGTACGGGGAAGCCCGAAATGTTTGCCGCTCAGCGCAAAAATGAGTGGTCGGGGTTGATTGACAGTTTCACATTGCCCAATTAAACTTCTTCGTTCCGCGTTTCCGTGTGGGGCGCATCCTGTGTCGCAAGGTGTTGCAACGCTTGTTGTTAAGGTGAAGAGGTTAGTCCGTGTCTGTCAGCAATCGCATTCGAATTCGTATGGAAGCGTTCGATCACGCTGTCCTCGATCAATCGGCGGCCGACATCGTTGATACGGCGAAGCGGACAGGAGCCATCGTGCATGGCCCGATTCCGCTCCCGACTCGCATTGAGCGTTACACAGTGCTCCGCAGCCCTCACGTGAATAAGAAGTCGCGGGAGCAATTCGAAATTCGCACTCACAAGCGGGTTATCGACATTGTTGAGCCAACTGGCAAGACAATTGACGCTTTAAACAAGCTGTCACTGCCTGCCGGAGTGGACATCAAGATTAAAGCCGCCTCCTAACTCAGGTTAGGTTGATTTGATTTTGCTCGATATTAGTGCCTGCGTTTGAGGTGCGTCTGTCGGGCGGTGTTTTTCATTAGTTTGGGGAAGAGCCATGCCAGTGGGGCTGCTCGGAAAAAAAGTTGGAATGACTCAGGTGTACAATGACGCCGGAGTAATTCTTCCCGTGACTGTTCTCGAAGTTGGACCCTGCACGGTTCTGCAGGTTCGCACTTCAGATCGTGATGGGTACTCTGCAGTTCAGCTTGGCTTCGATGACAAGCTGAGCGAAAACGATAAGCGCCGCGCTGAAGGGGATCGGAATCGCAATCGTGCGACTCGTCCTGAGCGTGGCCACGTGGCTCCCTTGAAGAGCAAGCGTCAGCGTCGTATGGCTGAAGCTGGTGTTGAAGCGCCGGCAAAGGCGAACTGCGAGCCGAAGCGTTTTGTTCGTGAGTTCCGAATTGATGGTGAGGAAGTCTCACTGGAAGTTGGTGCTCAACTGGATGCGAGTCACCTCGAAGGTGTCGCTCGCGTTGATGTGGTTGGTATTAGCAAGGGGCGTGGAACAGCAGGTGCCATGAAGCGGCACGGATTTGCTGGCCAGCCCGCTTCACACGGTGCCAAGAAAGTGCATCGCCGCGTTGGTGGTATTGGTTCGCTCTCGTCGAACCTTGGTACCGGTACCCCAAAGAAGGGAAAGCGGATGGCTGGTCGTTACGGGGCTACCCGGGCGACAGTTCGCAATCTCAAGGTGGTTCGCACTGATGCAGAGAATAACATGCTGCTGGTGGAAGGGGCTGTCCCCGGCCCGAATGGCGGTTACGTAGTGGTTCGGGTTGCCCGGTAGTGTTGGAAACGTGAGTTAAGGTGAGCGAGATGGTCTCGGCCCCAGTTAAAGATATGTCAGGCAAAGACGTCGGAACCTACGAGTTCGACGGCGCCGATTTGGCTGATCGTATTAGCAAGCAACTCTTGCATGACGTTGTCGTCATGTACGAAGCGAACGCGCGTCAGGGTTCGATGAAGACCAAGACTCGCGGTGAAGTTGCCGGAAACAAGAAGAAGCTGTTCCGTCAGAAAGGTACCGGTAATGCCCGCATGGGTACCAAGCGGTCACCAGTGCGACGTGGCGGTGGACATACATTCGCGAAGACTCCACGTGATTGGAGTTACCGCTTGCCCAAAAAGGCAATCAAGATCGCAACACGCATGGCTCTGCTGAGCAAATTCCAGGACGACGAAGCAATCGTCCTGGACAGCTTTGCCCTGAGTGAAGTGAAGACGAAGCCCGTCTCAACTATGATGAAGGCCCTCGGAGTTGCAGGTCAGTCGACACTGCTGGTGACTCGCGACCAGGATCAGGTTGTGTGGCGTTCGTCACGGAATATCCAAGGTGTTTTGGTTTCACCAGCGCGTGAGCTGAATGCCTACAAGTTGCTGCGTCAGCGCCGGTTGCTGATCACACGCGAGGCGATCGACGCCATTCGCGATGGATCGCTCTGGGCATCTGAAGCTGCAGAGTAATTGGTTACAAGTTTGACAAACTGTGTTTGGGAGTTCAGTTGTGGCAACTGAAACTGGTGGTGGAATACAACTGGAGCCGCATCAAATTATTGTGCGGCCGGTCGTGACGGAAAAGGGGATGCACCAGTCCCAACGCTACAATGCGTACACATTTCAGGTGCATCCGCAGGCAGACAAGGCCGACGTGAAACGCGCTGTTGAAGCGTTATGGGAAGTGCGCGTCATTGACGTGCGGACCCAGACTCGCAAAGGAAAGCCACGTCGGCATCGGATGTCAGTTGGATATCGTAGTGATTGGAAAAAGGCCATTGTGCAGCTGCACGAAGAAGACCGCATTGCATTCTTCTAAGCCTGTTTGAGTTCCTCTTTTTCCATCAGTATTTTGAATTAATTGATTTCACGGAAACACGATCATGGGTATTCGCTTTTACAAGCCGACATCGCCGGGACGCCGCGGAGCGTCGGTCAGCGATTTCGCCGAGATCACTGATCGCAAGAAGAAGCCTGAAAAGAACCTGTTGCAGCGTTTGAAGCGACACGGTGGGCGGAACCATCACGGAAAAATCACCGCCCGTCACCGTGGCGGTGGACACAAGCGGATGTACCGCATTATCGACTTCAAGCGAAGAATCGATGGCGTACCAATGCTCGTGACGCACATCGAGTACGATCCGAACCGCTCGGCTCGCATCGCACTGTGTGAATTCACCTGCCCCAAGGAAGGTAAACTGACAAAGTGCTACATTCTTGCTCCGAACGGACTGAAGGCAGGAATGACTGTGATGAGCGGTCCTGGTGCGGAACCAACCCTTGGCAACTGCTTGCCACTGCGGTTTATTCCAGCCGGAACGGACATCCACAACATTGAAATGCAGCCTGGCCGTGGCGGCCAGCTCGTCCGTAGTGCTGGTAACTCAGCGGTGTTGAACGCCGCAGAGAAAGACTGGGCACAAATCACTTTGCCATCTGGTGAAGTGCGACGGTTGCCTGGCGAATGCCGTGCGACAATCGGACAGGTTGGTAACTCCGATCACCAGAACATTGTGTTGGGTAAAGCTGGCCGTAAGCGTTGGTTGGGACGCCGTCCTCACGTTCGCGGTACCGCCATGAACCCAATCGCCCACCCGATGGGTGGTGGTGAAGGTCGTAGTGCCGGTGGACGCCATCCTTGCAGCCCGACTGGTAAGTTGGCCAAAGGTGGAAACACCCGTAAGCGACGTAAACCATCGAGCAAAGCAATTATTCGACGTCGTAAATCACGTCGCAATGGATACAAGAAAGTTTAGTTTAAGTGTTTGAGTTCACGCTCAGCCTGAATTATCGGGACTGCCCGAACTAGAGGAATACAATGGGACGCTCCACAAAAAAGGGACCGTACGTCGACGAAAAGCTGCTCAAGAAGATCTCTAAGATGGATGCGGGTGGCCGCAAAGAACCCATCAAGACTTGGGCGCGACGTTCGACGATTTCCCCGGAGTTTATTGGTCACAACTTCCTGGTTCATAACGGTCGTCAGCACATTCAGGTGTACGTGACCGAAGACATGGTTGGACACAAACTGGGCGAGTTCGCCCCGACCCGTACCTTCAAAGGTCACGGCGCTAAGGGTAACCGCTAGGTCAATTGGAAATTTCAGCACCATCAGGTGTTAACAGGGGAGCGAGACAATGGCATTGGTACGAGCGACACACAAGTTCGCCCGAATCTCTGCAACGAAGGTGCGACCGTTCGCGGATATGATTCGCGGAATGACGGTGCAGGAGGGAATTGCCGCGCTCCGTTACGTACCAAATCGTGGTGCAAGATTCCTGGAAAAGGTCCTGAAGAGTGCAGCGGCCAACGCGGAAGACCGCGGTGCTCGCAACGTCGACAACCTGGCAATCGCGGAATCGCGAGTTGACGGTGGTCCGATGTTCAAGCGTATTCGTCCGCGTGCTCGTGGTATGGGATTCATGATTCGGAAACGTTTCGCCCACATCCACATTGGCATCGAAGCTCCGGAAGTTCAGTAGGCGTAGGATTCCCCCATGGGACAGAAAACACATCCACTCGGTTTCCGCATTGGCGTCGTCGAAGATTGGCGCAGCCTGTGGTACGCATCGAAAAAGGAGTTTGGGGATTTGCTGGTGGAAGACCAGCGGATTCGCAAGTTCATTGACGACGAATACCGTTCAGCCGCAATCGAAAAGGTTGTTATTGAACGGACGCGCGATCAAGTCATTTTGCATCTGCACTCAGCACGACCGGGTATCATCATTGGCCGCAAAGGTCAAGAAATCGATCGGCTGAAAGCTCGTCTGGAAGATTTGTTCCAGCGTCGCATGGAAGTGAAAATTGTTGAAATCAACAATCCCTTCCGCAGTGCTCAATTGATTGCACAAGACGTCGCTCAGCAATTGAGCAAGCGGGGAAGTTTTCGCCGCGCGATTAAGAAGACTCTCGACCAGGTCATGGAATCGGGAGTAAACGGAATTAAACTGGAACTTTCTGGCCGCCTCGGCGGTGCAGAAATGTCCCGAACAGAAAAAGCAAGCCGGGGATCGATTCCGCTCTCCACACTGCAACGCCACGTTGATTATGGCTTTGCAGCCTCCAAGACTGCCCAGGGCATTATTGGAGTGAAGGTGTGGGTCGATCTTGGGGATTATTCAGACGAGGAGAGCGACAATGGCTCTTATGCCGAAACGGGTCAAGCATCGAAAAAGCCAAAGAGGTCGCATAAGAGGTAATGCGACTCGTGGCAACACCGTGGTGTTCGGTGAATTCGGACTCCAGTCGGTCGATGCTGGCCATGTCAGTGCCACTACTATCGAAGCCTGCCGTATCGCCGCGAACCAATACATTCGCGGTGTCGGTGGTAAATTGTACATTCGGATTTTCCCGGACAAGTCGGTAACGGCTCGCCCACTGGAAACTCGAATGGGTAAGGGTAAGGGGGAACCGGACCACTGGGTTGCTGTTGTGCGACCTGGTACCGTGTTGTTCGAAGTTGCCGGTGCATCGCTCGATGCAGCCCGTGACTGCTTCAACCGCGTTTCCCACAAGCTCCCCATTCGTGTTCGCATGGTCGAACGTCGGCCAGGGACATAATCCAGATTCAGTCGTGAGAGTTTTCAGAGAAACAGAGCCTGTGCTCTGCCCTTCTGGAAAAAGTGAATTAGGTTGAGAGTCATGTCCAAAGCGACAGAATTTCGAGAAATGAGTGACGAACAGCTCGCCGCTGAGTTGCAACAAACGCAGCGCGACCTGTTTGATTTGCGGTTCCGTGCTTCGACTGAGAAGTTGGACGCTCCGAGCAATTTGAAGCGACTGCGTCGCAACATCGCCCGGATCCGGACCATTCAGCGCGAACGGGAAATCGCTGCTGCAAGTTAGAGCAGTTTTTGAAGACAGATGTTTTCATTTTGAGTTGGTGAAGGCCATGCGAAGAACTTTGGTTGGTGTAGTCACGAGTGACCGGAACTCCAAGACGCGTCGTGTTGACGTGAAGCGGTTGTTCCAGCACCAGATGTATCGAAAAATCGTGCGTGGTCGGACCATTTGCTACGTACACGATGAAAACAACGTATCGAAGGTCGGCGACACGGTGGAAATCGTTGAAAGCCGTCCGCATTCGAAGACGAAGCGCTGGGAATTGGTTCGCGTTGTTCAGAGCAACGACGAAGTCGATTCGCAGTTGATCCGCGAAGACCAGAAGGCAGCAACAGAAGCTGCTGAGGAATCCGCTGCGGAATAGTTTGAGGTTTGTTCGCATTGGGCGAACGGCAGTTGGCAAAGTAAGTTGCGTCAGAAGAAGTTGGATAGGTCGTCGCAATGATTCAAATGCAGACCATTTTGGATGTTGCTGATAACACCGGAGCGAAGTCGGTTCGCTGCATTCGCGTCCTCGGTGGCACGAAGCGGCGGTTTGCGACGCTCGGTGACATTATTGTCGTCAGTATTCAGAAGTCGATTGCCGGTGCTCAAGAGCAGTTCAAGAAGGGCCGCGTGACCCGCGGCGTCATTGTCCGCGTCCGGAAGGCTGTGCGTCGCGACGACGGAAGCTATGTCCGGTTCGACAGTAACGCCGTCGTGCTGGTTGATAACGACGGAACTCCACGCGGTACCCGTATCTTCGGTGCGGTTGCTCGTGAGCTGCGTGAGCGGCGATTCATGAAAATCGTGAGTCTGGCGTCAGAAGTCGTTTAAGACGCGTGCATTCGGAAACATTTAGCGGTACACTTCGCGATTCGCGAATTTTGTGAGTTTGAAATGAAAATCAAACGTGGTGACATGGTCGTTGTTGTCGCAGGCGATGACCGATCTGATATTCCGAAGCCGGTCCAGCAAGTGCTGGATAACGGTGAGAAGGTTGTCGTTGAAGGCGTCAATCTGGTTTACAAGCACGTGAAGCGCGGTCATCCCAAGAGTCCTCAAGGGGGACGACTGCGAATGGAAAAAGCAATTCAGTCCTCGAACGTCATGTACTATTGCAACACCTGCAATCGTGGCGTGAAGTTGGGGCTGCGGTACACGAGTGACGGAGCAAAAGAACGCTTCTGTCGAAAGTGCTCGACGACAGTCGGGCAGGTGAGTCCTCCTCGGACTCCATATGCCCAGTAAGGTTAAGCACTGTCTCTCACGCATTTTTGACATCGCGAGTTAGTTGGTTAGGTTATGGCACGTTTACTTGAAAGATATCGGAAAGAGATCGCGCCAGCACTGGCAAGTGCTCTCGGTCGCGATAATGTCCATTCGCTGCCACGACTTGAGAAGGTCGTCATCAGCATGGGTGTGGGCCGCGCGATTCAGGACAGCAAGATCCTGGACGAAGTTGCCGAGCACCTCATGCAACTGGCCGGACAGCGTCCAACAATCCGCTCCGCCCGCAAGTCCGTCGCTCAGTTTAAACTGCGTGAAGGCATGAAAATTGGTGCGAGCGTGACACTGCGTCGCCACCGCATGTACGAATTCATCGATCGTCTCATCACCATTGTGCTGCCACGAGTACGCGACTTCCGCGGCGTGAGTGCAAAGGCATTTGACGGCAACGGAAACTACAGCCTGGGCCTGACGGAACAGGTGGTCTTTCCCGAAGTCAACGCCGACAAGGTGAAGACAATGCAGGGAATGAACATTGCCATTGTTACGACGGCACGTAACGACGACGAGGGGCGTCTGCTGCTCAAAGAATTGGGTATGCCGTTCCGGAAAAGTCAGAACAGCTAAAAGATAGAGTGAAGGGTGCCCCGAGATGGCAAGTAAGTCGAAAGTCGCGAAAGCGAAGAGAACCCCCAAGTTCAGCAGCCGCATCGAAAACCGTTGCCAACTGTGCGGTCGGCCCCGAGCGGTTTACCGGAAATTCAAGATTTGTCGTATCTGTTTCCGGAATTTGTGTTTGAAAGGTCTGGTTCCCGGTGCCAAAAAGGCCAGCTGGTAATCGACCCTGCAAAGAAGACATTTCAAAGTTATTTTGGAGTTCGGGGAGAACTCCAGCGAGTTGAGGTAACTCACCCATGATGACCGATCCCGTCGCGGATATGTTGACCCGAGTGCGTAACGCTTTGTTGATTGAGCGTCCGTTTGTGGACATGCCAGCATCAAAGCTGAAGGAAGGCATTGCGCAGACACTCCAGCGTGAAGGATTCATCTGGGACTACGAAATCATTGAGCAGGCCCCACAGAACGTGTTGCGGGTCAATCTCAAGTACAGCCCGACTGGCGAACGCGTTATTCAGAGCATTCGCCGCGTCAGCAAGCCCGGCTGCCGTGTTTATGCCACTGTGAAAGACACGCCAGAAGTTCTGCAGGGACTCGGCATTTGCGTGCTGTCGACGAGCAAAGGTGTGCTCAGCAGCCGTGAGGCGAAGGCCCAAAACGTCGGTGGCGAAATCCTGTGTGAGGTTTGGTAGTTCGGCAACCTGTCGGATGTAACAACAACAGGTGAGACTGAACAGCAAAGGTTGGATGAGACAATGTCAAGGGTTGGAAAGAAGCCGATTCCCGTCGCAGCAAACGTCGAAATCACTCTGAAAGATCAGGTGATTGGCGTTAAAGGACCGCACGGCGAGTTGTCGTTCGAGTGTCACGCCAATATGGCTGTGGCTTTCGATGAAGGATCACGCGAAGTCGTTGTGACCCGTCCTGACGATACACGCCAGAATCGTGCCTTGCATGGCCTGACTCGCGCCATCATCGCGAACATGGTCCAAGGAGTTCAGACTCCTTTTGAGAAGAAGCTGGAAATCCAGGGGGTTGGTTACCAGGCCACGCTGGCAGGCGGAGTACTTTCGCTTCAGGTCGGCTTTGCCAACGTCATCAAGTTGCAGGTTCCCCAAGGCGTCAATTGCGAATTGCCTTCCGGTACACTGATTATCATTCGCAGCGTTGACAAGCACGCTTGCGGACAGTTTGCCGCGAACATTCGTCGCGTTCGTCCGCCTGAACCGTACAAGGGTAAAGGAATTCGCTACCAGGGCGAAGTTGTTCGCCGTAAGGCCGGTAAGTCGTTTGGTAGTTAATGCGAATCGGCCGTTAATGTGCCGACGTTGAATACACTGGTGATATCATGAAACTCGAAAAACGACTTGCGAAGCGACGTGAACGACGCCGCCACCATGTTCGAAATCAGATTCGAAAAAGCGGTAAACTGCGTATGTCAGTCTTCCGCTCGAACAACCACATTTACGCCCAAATCATCGATGATGAAGCGGGTCGTACTCTGGTTGCCGCTGGTTCCGCAGAGAAATCTCTCGGTGGAGTTGGTACACACAACGGAAACAAGTCTGCAGCCGCAGCCGTTGGCAAAGCTTTGGGCGAACGTGCTGTTGCACAGGGAATCAAAGAGGTTGCCTTCGATCGTGGTGCTTACAAGTATCATGGACGTGTCGCGGCACTGGCCGATGCGGCACGTGAAGCGGGGCTGCAGTTCTAAAGGGAACATGGGGAGTAAGTATCGTGGCAACCGCTGAAGGTAAAACTGGTAACACCGATCGCGTGGTTCAAATCCGCCGGTGTGCATGTGTGGTCAAAGGGGGCCGTCGGTTCAGCTTTGCAGCTCTGGTCGTCGTTGGCGATGAGAGTGGAACGGTTGGCTATGGCTACGGCAAGGGAACTGAAGTTCCTCTGGCTGTCGAAAAAGCCACCAAGCAGGCCAATCGTCAGGTTCGCAAGGTGCAGTTGAAGGGAACAACCATCCCGCACCGTGTTGAGGGGCGTTTCGGTGCCTCACGCGTGCTGCTCCTGCCGGCCGCTCCTGGTACCGGTGTTATTGCTGGTGCAACTGTGCGTTCGGTCGTGGAATTGGCCGGCGTGAAAGATATTCTCACCAAGAGTCGTGGATCGAATAACCCCACGAACCTGGTTAAGGCAACGTTTGACGCCCTCTCGAAACTGCGAAGTCGTGAAGACGTGGCGCGTCTGCGAGGAGTCGAAGTCTAATGATTATTGATGATGTCCATCGTGGCATAACGAAAAATAAGAAGCGGAAGCGCATTGGTCGCGGTCCTGGATCTGGTCATGGCAAAACAGCCGGACGTGGTCACAAGGGAGCCGGCAGCCGTCGCGGTCACTCAAGCCGATTGGGATTTGCTGGCGGTCAAATGCCACTGTTCCGAATCGTCGCGAAGCGTGGTTTCAACAACAACGCATTCGCCGACAAGGTGCTGGCCATCAACGTCTCCTTCCTCGAAGAACGTTTCGAGTCTGGCGACACGGTCAACCTCGACTCGCTGAAGGAAAAAGGCCTCGCCAAGGGCAAGTTCGACTTGATCAAAATCCTCGGCGACGGCGATTTGACCAAGAAGCTGACCGTTCAGGTTCATCGCTGCTCCAAAGGTGCAGAAGAGAAAATCAAATCCGCTGGCGGCAGCGTCGAGCTGATTGGCTAATGAGTCGCTATTCGGAGTACCCGGCGGTCGTTTACGACCGCCATTTTTGTTTCCCGAGGTTGCGAAAATGCGTTTTGTTGGGGCTGTTCGGGCCGGATTAGGGAATTTGAGTTGGCTATTTGGCGTCGGTTCTCTATTCTCCGAAGTTCTTGCCGAGGTGATGGCTGCGTATTGTTTTTTTGTAGCCAGAAACCTCAACTCATTTCACAATAAGGACGTTGTTCCATGTTGGCTCGGTTGAAGACGATCTACGCAATTCCAGAGTTGCGGCAGAAAATTCTCCTGACGCTCATCCTGTTGGCTGTCTACCGAATGGGTTTCGCCATTCCGCTGCCAATTATCGACCAAAGCGTGTTCAAAGAGAATTTCGCCAACTTTGCGTCGAATCAAGGGATCGACCAGTTGGTTGAGGCCGTGAGTCTGCTGTCCGCTTCAAAGCTGGGAAATGCGACGATTTTCGGTCTGGGGATTATGCCCTACATCTCGGCGTCCATCATTTTCCAATTGCTCGGGCAGGTGTATCCGCCACTGGAGCAATTGCAGAAGGAGGGAGAGGCGGGACGTAAAAAGATCAACGAATACACCCGGTATGCCACTGTGGTCATCTGCCTCGGGCAGTCGTTCTTCTGGATTTATACGCTGGGTCAGGCCCCCGAAGGATCGAGCTTGCTGCTGCGTGACTACAACGCCTGGTACTGGTACATCATGGCGACGGTAACCATGACATGCGGAACCATTTTCCTTATGTGGATTGGTGAGCAAATCGACGAGTACGGCATTGGCAACGGCGTCAGTTTGCTGATTATGGCCGGTATTCTCGCCCGTATGCCAAGTGCCGCCATGGAACTGCTGCGACCAGCCTTCACCAAGGGGATTGGCCTCGGTACCGGTGCCGGGATCGACAAGTTGCTGCCGCTGGCCGGTTTGTTCGTGGCCATTGTTCTGGGGGTCATTGCTATTACCCAGGCACAACGCCGCATTCCCATCCAAAGCGCCAAGCACGTCCGGGGCCGCAAGGTTTTGGGTGGTCAACGTCAATCGTTACCATTGCGTGTAAACCAGGCTGGCGTGATGCCCATCATTTTCGCATCCAGCCTGCTCATGTTCCCCGGAATGATCCTGGGCGGCCTGGGTAGCCTCACCGGTCTCGACTTCTTCACCGAGTGGAAGAACGTGTTCGACGCACACGCACTCGTTTACAACGCATGCTACGTCGCCCTCATTTTCTTCTTCTGTTACTTCTGGACGAGCATTACCTTCAATCCGAAGGACATGGCCGACAACCTGAAGGATTACGGAAGTTTCGTTCCTGGGTATCGCCCCGGGACTCATACTGAGCGATACCTCGATCAGGTGATGACCCGTATTACCTATGCTGGAGCCGGGTTCCTGGCACTCATCGCCATTATCCCGACGGTTCTGGCCACCAACATGGACGTGTCGTTCACTGTGGCCAGCTTCTACGGCGGTACGGGACTGCTCATTGTGGTTTCGGTTTGCCTGGACCTGGTTCAGAAAATCGACAGCCACCTGGTCATGCGTAACAAAGGCGGCCTGTTGGAGTCCTCCGACGTGTAAGAAAAGTAAGTGCCCTGCCCGACGTTTGAGCGTTGGTCAGGCAGATGGGGCTTCAGCCAGTTTAAGAGATTATGAACATTGGCCAGACTTGGGTGAAAACCCAGGTCTGGTCTTGTCTCTCAGAATCAGCGACATATTATGTCGCGCGCACGGCGGGGTTCTAACCCGCAATTGTTGGACGACCGTTTTCCTACGGCTGATCGTCCAACCCAAAAACGTTCCAAGTTAAAGTGCAGATGAATTATGCGCCGCGACGACATTCGCAACATTGCCATTATTGCCCACGTTGACCACGGTAAAACGACACTGGTCGACGCACTCCTCAAACAGAGTGGACAATTCCGTGAGTCGGAGTTGTCTGAGACCTGTATTCTCGACTCCAACGAACTGGAGCGCGAGCGGGGGATTACCATTCTGTCGAAGAACATTTCGATGGAGTACAAGGGCGTGAAAATCAACATCATCGACACGCCAGGCCACTCCGACTTCGGTGGTGAAGTCGAACGCGTGCTACGAATGGCCGACGGCGCCCTCATGCTCGTCGACGCTTTCGAAGGCCCACGTCCGCAAACCCGCTTCGTGCTGACCAAGGCTCTGGAAGTTGGCCTCAGGCCAATTATTGTCGTCAACAAAATCGACCGACCAGACTGCCGTCCGGAAGACGCACTCCTCGAAGCCGTTCACTTGATGGAAGAGCTCGGAGCCGAGAATCCCCTCGAAATCCCGTACATCTTCGCGAGTGGTCGTTCCGGCTATGCCACAGATGACTACACCGAACGTTCCGGCAACATGGCACCGTTGTTGGATTTGGTGCTGCAGGAAATTCCAGGCCCATCGGTCGACGTCAATGCACCTCTGCAAATGATGGTGACCTCGCTCATTTGGTCCGAGTACGTGGGCCGAATTGCAGTGGGTCGGATCTCAGCCGGAACGGCTCGGGTCGGTCAGAAAATTGCCCTCATGAAAGCCGCTGGTCAAAAGCCCGGCCAAATCGAGTCGCTGGAAACGTTCACGAAGCTGGGACGCGTGAAGTCAGAAGTCGTGTCGGCTGGTGACATTGTCGCCGTGGTCGGACTGCAGGACGCCGAAATTGGTGACACCATTTGCGATCCCGTCACTCCGGTAGCACTGCCGCGAATCGAAGTCGACGAGCCGACATTGTCGATGGTCTTCACGATCAACTCATCGCCGCTCTCCGGCAAGAGTGGAAAGTTCCTCACAAGCCGCCACCTGCGGGAACGTCTCAGCCGCGAGTTGCAGTCAAACGTCGCCCTGCGGGTTGAAGACACCGACAACAAAGAGTGCTTCAAAGTCTCCGGACGCGGACTGCTGCACTTGTCGATTCTCATTGAGACCATGCGTCGCGAGGGGTATGAACTCTCCGTCGGCAAGCCCGAAGTCATCCGGAAGCAAATCGACGGCAAATGGCATGAGCCGTACGAGTTTCTGGAAGTCGAAGTACCAGGCGAAGATGTCGGTTCTGTCATCGAAATTGTATCGAACCGCAAAGGTCAATTGACCGAAATGCGTCCCGGAACCGGAACGCATTCGCACGTCGAGTTCAGCATTCCAGCTCGTGGCCTCATTGGACTCCGGACACGTTTGCTCAACGCGACCAAAGGTGAAGCGGTCATGCACCACCGCTTCGATACCTATAAGCAGGTCGAAGGAGAAATCCCACGTCGCAAAAACGGCGTGCTCGTTTCGCAGGAAGCCGGCAAGGCGACAGCCTACGCACTCTGGAAACTGGGGGAGCGAGCAGACTTCTTTGTCGGTCCCGGTGATGAAATCTACGAAGGCATGGTTGTTGGCGAGAATGCCCGCGATAACGACCTCGTCGTGAATCCCATTCGAGAAAAGAAGCTCACCAACATTCGGTCCGCAGGAGCTGACGACAACATCATCCTCCAGCCGCCGCGCCGCATGTCGCTGGAAATGGCACTCGAGTACATCGAGGGAGATGAGTACGTCGAAATTACTCCCGCCGCCATCCGGCTGCGGAAAATCATGCTCCGTGAAAACGACCGTAAGCGACAAGCTCGTGCCTAACCCGCGATTCTCGTGACATGTCGCCGAACAGAAGCAAACCTGACAGTTGCCGGAACTTCGGCCACAAAATCTTCGTTGATTGAATGGGCACGTGGGAATGCTGGATCGCTGTTTGCGCAGTTCCGGCACTGACTTCGTGGCCTGCGGTCCGGCCTACATTGAGTCACCCCGGCAAAGTCCAGACTTAAGCGGCCTTTTGCGTCGCGGCTGTTACGGTCAATGTCGGTGGTGTTTGGACGTACAAATCCTGGCTCGGGAACGGGATGGTGAATCCCTGCTTGTCGAAGCCAAGCTTGATGGATTCCAACAGTTCGCTGCGCACAATGGCGTAGTCCGCTGTGGCAACCCAGGGGCGAACATTGAAGTTCACGCTGCTGTCCGCGAGTTCGGCGACGGCGACAAGTGGCTCCGGATCGGCGAGCACCTTGGGATGCTCCTGAAGCAGTTGGAGGAGAAACTTCTTCACGGCCAGCAAATCATCGGCATAGCCGCAACCCACGACCAAATCGATGCGCCGCTGATGAAACGCGCTGTAATTGGTAATGACACCCGAGGTGACCTGGCCGTTGGGCACGACGACTTGGGCGTTATCTGGAGTTCGTAGAATTGTCGTGAACAGGTGGATTTCTTCCACTTTTCCGGACGTACCGCCAGCGTCAACTCGGTCACCTACTCGGAACGGCTTAAAGATCACCAGGAGAATTCCTGACGCAATGTTTGAGAGTGAACCCTGCAATGCGAGACCAATTGCGAAGCCGGCGGCTGCAATTGTGGCGGTCATGGTGTTCATGTGGACGCCAAGTTGCCCCAGCGCCGCAATAACAATCATCCCCGTCAGCACCGCATTGAGGACATTGCGCGTGAACCGCACGATCATCAAGTCCACTTTGGCCCGGAGTAGGGCGGCCTGGACAAGACTGAGCAGAATCTGCGTCACCCAGCGACCGACATAATAAATGGCAATCGCACCCGCCAAGCGAAGGCCAAAGATCACCGCATTTTCGGCAAGAAAGCTTTTGGTGTTGTTAACCCAGTCTGTCACTTCTCTCTGGTCAACGATCTTCGCCAAGGTCTCGGCAGCAATGTTTTCCGATTCCGCGAGCAGTTGTGGCCAAATGTTCATATAGTTGAAGTCCGTTTCCACGTAATCCTGTTGCCGAGTACGGTTTGGGGCCGCTCAAACTCCGCGAAAATAATTGAGTTGCAGACTCGCCGTACGACTTGGCTCTCGCTAGAATGCCGAATTCCTCGTCGGTGAGGCGAATGGGATTGGTACGTCTGTCCAATCACCAGCTTTGCTCTTCGTGCGGAAGCGTACCCGTTTCCCGAGGAGTCGAACAAGAGATTTTTGGAGCGGGATTTTCGTCTCCAAGGAACAGTCATGACTATGTTTGCGATCATTGAAGATAGTGGTACTCAGTTTCGGGTTGAGCCAGGTCAAACCTTGGCAATCGATTTGCGTGCAGACGCTCAGGACGGGCAAACGCTCACCTTTGACCGCGTCATGCTGGCGAACGGTGGAGCTGCCAGCGTCATTGGTGCTCCCGTCATTGACGGTGCTTCGGTAACCGGCGAAGTCGTTGAGGCTTTGTCCAAAGGCCCCAAGCTCGAAGTTCAGAAGTTCCGTCGCCGTAAGAACTCACGTCGTCACACGGGACACCGCCAGAAGTACACGCTGGTTCGGATTACCGACATTTCGGTGCCTGGCCTGCAGGTTGTGGAAACTCCAAAGGCTTCCGAGGCGGCAGCTGCTGAGAGCGCCGAGTAATTTCACGGCACATGTGAGAATACCGAAAAGGGTACGGTGTGAATTCACACCGTACCCTTTCTTCTTGCGCTGTGTTCTTTTGCGGCCTTTATTCTCTTTCACTGCGCAGGGCAACGAGAGCCAGCCCCTGCAATGCCAAATGTGGCAAGTGCTGGGCTGTGCTGAAGTGAGGAGCCAGCAGTGGACTCGCTCCGCCGGTCAGCAGGACAAGTGGCGGTCGGTCTTTCGATTTGTCGGTGCGTGTTAACCGGTCCCGCTGGCGAAACAGAAGTTCCCGAACTGCCCCCACGTGTCCCCAGTAGAGACCGCTCTCAATCGCCGCTGTGGTCTGATTGCCAATGGCATGTGGCGGCTGGTCAAAGAGTTTCGAGGCAGCGATTTCTGGAAGCGTGTCTGTGTAGCGATACAGTGCCTGAGCTCCCATGCGAACCCCCGGTAGAATGGCTCCCCCCAGAAAAACGCCCTTGCTGCTGACGGCATCCACAGTCACCGCCGTTCCCGAGTCGACGATAAAAGCCGTCTGCTTTTCGCCCCGGAGCTGATTGGCAGCAATGGCGGTAAGTAATCGGTCAACGCCGACCTTGGCTGGTTCGGCGACGTCGACTTCAATCGGCAGCGGCATGCGGCGGTCAAGCTGCTGCGGACTCGGCAGATTCTTTGGCCAATTCGCAAGCACCGCTTCGACTGCCTTGGGATTAGAACCCGTCACAACTGCCGTCAACTGCTCGTCGCATTCGGAGAACCAACTGGCAATATCGCCCCACGGCATTTCATTGCCGACCATGGGTGCCACAAAGTGTTCAATTTCTGGTAACTGATTCGCCTCCTCGCAATGGCAAGAGGCGAACTTGATGCGGGTATGACCGGCATCGACGACCAAGAGTTTCATGGCGGGAGTTGTCACGTCGTTGGTGATTCCACTGCGGCAATCGGTGGGTCGGAATACTCAGCATCGGCCGCCTTACGCCTGAGCACGCGCGCGTGACGCAAGGTCATTGGGACGTACACCATGGCAAACAGGAACCCCAATGCGGCTCCTGTCAGGTGAACCGTGGCACTCACCTCCGGAGAGTTCACATCGAAAAACGTCTGCAGAATGACAATTAGGCCCAGGCCGAACAAATCGCGTTTCACACGTGGGCTGCTCCCCACGAATGCCCCCAGAATGAGATGTCCCAGCAGCGCGCCGATGAGTCCCATGACACCACCAGAAGCTCCCACCAAGACGACAGCCTGTTCATCGGGGTTGAAGCTCGTGAATAGTTCGAGAATGGGCTCAAACAACACCATCGCGACAACGGCAGTGAACAGGTAACACGCCAGCATGGCCAGGCTTCCCCAGGCACGTTCCAGGCGCTGGCCAAACCACATCAGGCCGAAAATATTCATCATCAAGTGGAGGGAGCCAAAGTGCAGGAACGCAGCGAAAACGTAGCGATGGTACTCTCCAGGCGTATATGAGAAGGGGGCAATGAGTGCTCCCATGCCGACCATATTCTCTTCGTTTGTTGCCCCGCCCGGGATTTCGAAGAAGAAGACAATGAGCAGCGAGAGGATGATGAGCCACGTCACGGGAGCCCGTCGCGAAGGCGGCGCACTCATCACCGCGAAGTGGCTTTCGTGTCCGACCGTTTCTGCCATTTGGTGAAAGATGTCATCGCTGGCAGGGGTGTGAGCCTCAAGTGGAAATGTCGCGAGTGGTTCCGAACGTCGCATTTCTGCGCGACGAGCCAGTTGTTTGTCCGGACTTTGCGTTAAACGGCCGAGAATTTCTTCCGCCGCGGCGATTTGCCCGGCCCCCTGGTATGCCGTCGCAATCCAGAATTGCCGCGTGTCATTGGCCAGTCGATTCAGAGGACCGCTGAGCAACTTCTCGGCAATGTCCACTTCGCCGCAATAGGCGGCCAGCCGCATACTCATGGTGTTCATTTCGAACCCATCGGGCACACGCTTTTGAAGGATGAGCAGACGCTCGAACTCGTCGAGCATGAGTTGATGCTGTCCGGTCTCCCCCAAAGCTTGCAGGTACACGTCAATGAGCGTGGCGTCATTGAGCCGCTCAATAGCGTGCGATGCCCGAATCCACGCAAGGATGCCATCCCAGTCTCCATCGACTCGACTGGAAAGCATCCGTGCCAGTGTACTGAGCGGGGAATCGTCGGACTTCAGTGAATCGAGAATCGCTCGGGCTTTCTCCTGTTCGCCTCGATACAAATGACGCACTGCCCGAATCAAATTCGGTTGCTGCCACATATTGTCCCAAGGATGCAGCCAGGCCACGACGTTGGCCAGCGCAATTCCAAGTCGGTAGTAATGATGTGTGACGAGCCAGGCTGTCGCCGCATTGAGCAAGAGCGGAACGAAAATGAGCGAAACCCACGGGATGCCGACGTACAGATGCGTCTGCCCGGGACTCAGGTAGAGCGAGCAAGCCAGCCCAATGAGCATGCCAATGGAAATGACGCTCCAGCCATTGAGGCGACGGGCAACAATGCTGCGAAGAACCAGCACCAGGCTGTTCGCACCAATCATCCACAGAAGTAAGTGACTCAAGTCCATTCGTTGGTTCCCGCCAACGAGTTTGACGCAGATCGGTGCTGCAACTCGTGGTTGTTCGTGTGGCTAGTCTGAGTGATCCGGACAGGGGACGCAACGCCTGCCTGTGAGGCCCGCCTGAAATCAGTAGCCCCGGCCCATAGGCGAAGACTCATCCCCAAAACTGGCGTTCAATTGTGACGGTAAATCCGCTCGTAATGCCGGTGTTGTTTGTGCCTGGTTCACGCGTCGCAGCAACATGGTAAGACTGATTCAGGTCCCCGAAAGTCCAATAAGAAGCGGTTCAGGGGCATCCGAAATCCATGTCGTTCTTGACACGCAAGGGAATGCTGATATGTTCAGTAGTTGAGTGACCCGGTAATGGACATATCGGCACTTCCCTCCGAACCGTGAAACTTGCGGTTCTTTACCTTCCTTAAAATTCGTTCCGGAGCGAGGCTCAATGATGAACCTGCGTCTTTCCGCCTTCCTGACGGCGTTGTTTGCCACCTCGGCACTGTTTGCATCGGCCGAGAATGGACCTCTTCAACAAGTTGAAGTTGGACCGGTTGATGATTCCGGTGCCATTCAAATTGCCAGCCGCGACGCCCGTGTGCAGTTGCTGGTGACCGGTACGCACCAAAACGGTCGACAGGTCGACTATTCACGATCAGCTACTTACGCAGCTCAACCTGAAGGTCTCGTAACGGTCGAAACTTCTGGACTTGTTCGTCCCTTGGCTGATGGTCAGGTCGTTGTGACCGCGACCGTTGAAGGGAAAGCTGCCCAAGTCACTTTGAACATTTCCGGCTTCGCTCAACCGAAGGCAATCAACTTCAAGAATCAGGTCATTCCAGTCTTCACGAAGCTCTCCTGCAATAGTGGTGGATGCCACGGCAAGGCGAGTGGTCAGAACGGGTTCAAACTCTCGCTTCTCGGATTCTATCCCGAAGATGACTACGAGTTCCTGGTAAAGGAAGCACGCGGTCGTCGCATTTTCCCACCCGCACCAGACCGTTCTCTGCTGCTGGTGAAGGCCATTGGTGAATCACCGCACGGCGGTGGTAAGCGAATGGACAAGGACAGCTACGAGTACCGGCTGCTGTCGAGCTGGATTGAACAGGGCATGCCGTACGGCAACGAGTCTGACCCCATTGTGACCAAAATTGAATGCATTCCGCCTGCTCGAATTATGGGGCAGAACCAGGAACAGCAAATCACCGTCTACGCCACCTACAGCGATGGCTCTCGGGAAGATGTCACCCGCATGGCTTTGTTTGAACCCAATGATACGGAACTGGCCGAGTCTGACGAAACTGGACTCGTGCGGACACTCGATCTGTCCGGCGAAGTTGCCATCATGGCTCGCTATCAGGGGCAGGTGGCCACATTCCGTTCCACCATTCCGCTCGGCGCTGAAGTCGCCAGCCTGCCACCAGTCAAGAACATTATTGACGAAACGGTCTTCGCCAAGCTGAAGGTGCTCGGAATTCCTCCATCACCCATTTGCGATGACGCCACGTTCCTGCGTCGGGTCTACATCGACATTACAGGCACTCTCCCCAACGAAGAAAAGACGCGTGCATTCCTGGCTGACAGCACACCCGACAAGCGCGATCGTCTGATTGACGAACTCATCGACAGTCCGGAATACGCCGACTACTTCACGAACAAGTGGAATGCTGTTCTGCGGAACAAAAAGCGGCAGAACGAAGATCAGGCTGGAACGTACATCTTCCATCAGTGGATTTGGGATAGCCTCTATTCCAATAAGCCATACGACGAAATGGTCAGTGAAATCATCACGGCCTCCGGCGATCCGACCATGAATCCTCCGGTCATTTGGTATCGCGAAGTTTCCGATGTGAATCAACAGGTCGAAGACGTTGCTCAATTGTTCCTCGGCCTGCGAATTCAATGTGCTCGTTGCCACCATCACCCATTCGAAAAATGGAGCCAGAACGACTACTACGGACTGGCTGCGTTCTTCAGCCGTATTGGCAAGAAAGACTTGGGAGCCGAAGTCAGCACCCGAGCACGTGAGAAACGTATTTTCCACAACGACGGTGTTGCGACTGCCACGAATCCACGTGGGAATGTCCAACTGAAGCCTCGCGGACTGGGACTGGAAGAAGCCTATGAGATTCCCGCTGACCGCGACCCGCGTCAATATCTCGCAAGCTGGATGTCCGATCCTCAAAATCCATTCTTCGCCCGAGCACTCGTGAACCGTTACTGGAAGCACTTCTTCAGTCGCGGGATTGTTGAACCGGAAGACGACATGCGGGAAACCAATCCGCCGTCCAATCCCGAGTTGCTCGCAGGTTTGTCTCAGCAATTCGTTGACAGTGGTTTCGACCTCAAAGAACTGGTGCGAACCATTTGTCGGTCATCGACCTATCAGCTCTCGGCATTCCCGAACGAGTACAATCTGAAGGATAAGCAGAACTTCTCCCGCTTCTATCCGAAACGACTTACTGCCGAAGTGCTGTACGACGGATTCCATCAGGTGACGAACAGCTCGCAAGGTTACACGGGATTGCCAGCCGGTACCCGCGCCGTGCAGTTGCCGGACACCTCTGTGGGACCGTACTTCCTGAAGGTGTTTGGTCAGCCTCAGTCGGACACCGCTTGCGAGTGTGAGCGTTCGCAGGAAGCCAACCTTGCTCAGAGTCTTCACTTGCTCAACAGCAGCGAAGTACAGAACAAAATCGGCAGTGGTTCCAGTCGTGCGGCCATGTACGCGAACGACAAGGAACGCTCACACGAAGAGAAAATTAAGGAACTGTATCGCTGGGTGTACTCCCGCGATCCGGACAGTCAAGAACTTCAGGTTGCTCTGGCGCACATTGAAAAGCATCAGGACGACTTGAAAGTTGCCTACGAAGATATCCTCTGGGCTCTGGTGAACACGAAGGAATTCCTGTTCAACCACTAGTCCCGCGTCCCACCAAATAGTCAGAGGCTCGGAAGCCTCACCTGGATGGCCCTCGTGACGTACCTCAAGTCACGAGCCACTCCTTGCCAATATATTCCTGCCAAGGCGACTCGATGACGATTCACCCGTTACGAAGTGGTTTTCTTTCCCTCGTCGCTTCCCTGTTTCTCGTTTCCGTCGCCTGTGCTCAACTGCCACAAACTCGCTTGTACAGTTTGTCGCGAACAGGCTGCCGCGCAGGCGAAACAATTGAGGTCGTCATTACCGGTGGCGACGATTTGGAGGAAGTCGACCGCCTTCAGTTTTCGCATCCTGGCATTACTGCCGTGCAGAAAAAAACTGAGGCAGGCGATCCCGTCGCCAACCAATTTGTGGTGACTGTGGCGGAGAACGTCCCCGTCGGATTGTATGAAGCCCGCTGTGCGGGATTGTTCGGCATGAGTAATCCCCGACGATTCGTCATCGGGCAACGCACCGAGGTCTTGGAAACTGAAAACAACAAGCCCGATCCCACCGAGCCACAAGTCGTCGAGCTGAACAGCACCATCAACGGCAAAATGGATGGCGGCACAGATGTTGACTGGTACAAGCTCACGGCAACTCAGGGACAGCGCATTGTTCTGGACTGCTGGGCCGAGCGAATTGATTCCAAACTGAAGGCCACACTCACCGTCTATGATGCCAGTGGTCGGAGACCAATCACCTCGGCCCGTTACACACCCGGCACCGATCCTGTCCTCGTGTTCGATGTTCCCGCCAACGGCGAATACGTCGTCAAACTGCACGACCAGACATTCAAGAACGGTAACGACTACGTCTATCGGCTCGATGTCCACACCGGCCCACACATTTTCCACGCCGTGCCGCCGGTTGCCAAAGCCGGGACAAATGCCCCCATCACATTGTGGGGCGTCAACTTGCCCGGTGGGCAGCAGACTGAACAGCAACTAAACGGTACGAAACTCGAATCACTGGCTGTCAGTGTCCAAGTGCCGGGCGAGACTGATTCACTCAATACCATCGGTCGAGTACGTGGAGTGGAAGCTGGGATCGACGCATTCGATTACCGGCTCGATTCGCCGCAGGGGCTCTCAGCGCCCATTCGCATTGGCATTGGCAGGAGCGATGTCGCCGTTGAGCAGGAGCCCAACAACGAAGCTGCCGCCGCTCAGAAAGTTGGCGTGCCAGCCGAAGTCGGTGGGCAGTTTGCCAGCATTGAAGATTCCGACCTTTACCGGTTCGAGGCAAAAGCCGGCGAGGTATTAACGATTGAAGTCTACGCACAGCGGCTCGGTGGCCTGGCCGATCCAAACCTGTATGTCGATCAGGTTGTGGTGGACGCGGAAGGAAAGGAAACACTGAAACGTCTCGCCACGGCTGATGACGACAAAACCTACCTGCTGCAGAACGTCTTCGACACCCGCTCGGATGACCCCAAGTACCAGCTAACCGTCCCTGCCGACGGCACCTATCAACTGACAGTTCGCGACCGCTACTGGGAAACTCGCGGAGATCCCTCACTCACGTATTGGCTCTCCGTTCGCAAACAAGCACATGACTTCCGTCTGGTTGCCATGCCTGCCGCGCCGACAGCAGGACAGGTTTGGCCGACCGGTTTGCGGCGTGGTGACAACTTCGGTGTCAACGTGTTGGCATTTCGCGAGGATGGGTTCGAAGGACCTATTGAGGTTCGTGTCGAAGGTCTTCCCGAAGGAGTTGTTTGCGAAGGGACGACAATCAGTTTGAAGGAGAACACCGGCCTGCTGGTTTTTGAGACTACGGAAGACGCGAAGCCCGGAAGTTACGAAGTACGCATTGTGGGTGTCGCTCAGGTTGACGACCTCGAAAAGGTGCGTGCTGAGGCCGCTGCCGTTGCGGCCGTTGCAAACGCCGAGAAGCCCCTACCCGATCTACGCAAAGCCCTCGATCAGCAACAGCCCAAGCTCGCCGAGGCTCAGCAACAGTTGCAACAGGCTGAAGAGGCCTTGGCGAAAGACGCCGAAAATGAAGGGTTGAAGAAACAACGCGATCAAAAGAAAGAAGCAGTCGACGCTGCCCAAAAGGTGGTCGACGAAGCTCAGCAGAAAGTCGCCGCTCAGGAAAAGGCCATTGCTGATGCAAAGGCCGCTCAGCAGGCTGCCGCTGAAGCACGAAAGAACGGCGCTGCAACAATTACCCACGCAGCTCGAACCGGAACCGTCGTCTGGCCAACTGCGAACAACGAACCGGCAGTCTCGCGCGTCGCGGGAGCGTTTGCCTTCTCGATTATTCCGGAAGTGGCGCCGTATCAGGTCGATTTGGAACGGACGAAGTTCGAAGCGAATCAGGGACGCCAATTGCTGATTCCCGTGTCGATCGCGCGGCGGAACGAATTCAAAGCAAAGGTTCAACTGAATGCCGCTGGCATGCCGAAGGCCGCGAACATTGACGCTCCGAACATCGCCATCGAAGAAGGCGTGTCCGATCCGCAAACGTGGCGGCTCTTTGTGAAAGACAACGCCCCGCCGGGAATATACTCTGTCTGGCTCACGTCGCAGGGGCAGGTTGCCTACAGCCGAAATCCCGGTAAGGCCGAACGGCTCAAGGCCGCGCACGAAGCGGTCAAGGTACGTGTGGAGGCCGCCAAGACGGCAGCAGCCGAGGCAACCAAACTGAAGACCGACGCGACCAATACCACCGCTCAAACTCAGCAGTTGCTCACACAAGCACAGCAGAAGCAGGCAGAAGTTCAGAAGGAAAAGCAGGCAGCCGATCAACTGGTAGCTCAGACCCAGAAAGACAAGGCCGAAGCCGACAAACAACTGGCCGCAGCTCAGGCCGATGCGAAAGCCCGCGCTGCAGAACTGGCAGCACTGGAGGAACAGGTCAAGCAGGCGACAACAGCCGTTGAAGAAAAGACCGCCGCTCAGAAACAGGCACAAGATGCCTTGGCCGCCGATCCTGAAAATGCTGACTTGAAAAAGGCTGTGACCGACGCCGACGCGGCTCTGACAGAAGCCACCAAGCAGTTGACCGACGTCACAGCCAAACGTGATGCCAAGAAGACAGAAGACACCCAGGCTCAGGAAAAGTCGAAGGTGGCCGAGCAGGCCGCCCAAACGGCAGCTGCCAAGTTGACCGAGGCGACAAAAGCTCAGGAGCAAAAAGGGAAAGACCTCGAAGCCGCCACAAAGCTGGTCGCCGACCAGACAACCGCTCTGGAGGCAGCCAAGAAGGCTCAGACGGAAGCCGAGCAGAAGGAGAAAGCTGCGAACGACTCCGTCGCAGCCATCGAGAAAGAACGTCAAGCCGCTGAAAAGGCCGCTACCGACGCCGACAACGCCGCGAAACCCAAGAACATCAATTTCACACCACCCACGGCTCCTGTCGTCATTGAAGTGAAACCCGCCCCGATCAAGCTGGCCGCCACTGTTCCGAATGGAGGCGCAGTAAAACGTGGTGAGCAACTGGAAGTGACCGTGAAGGTCACTCGGCAAAACGGTTTCGAGGGCCCCGTGAATCTGACATTCCCCGCTCCTCCTGGAGTTCAGGGAATGGCTGCTGCGGCAGTGGTTGTGCCAGCTGACGCTGCTGAGGGAAAAATCATCCTCACGGCTGCCGGTGACGCTACTACAGGGCAGCTTGCGAACACGGTCATTCGTGCTGAAATGGACTTCGAAGGTAAGGCGGCGGTCGATGCCCCCATTACCGTGAATGTGAACGAGTAGTTTTTAAGGTTTGGTAATCAACGGGATGCGGCGTCGCATGATGTCCGCCCGCAAATGTTTTCATTGTTGGTGATTCCATGAGACGTCAACTGTTGTGGATTGTTGCTCTGCTGGTGGTTGTAACTGCCGTCAAGACGCAAGCTGAAGAAGCCATCCAACCTGCCGACCCCGCTCTCGGACGCGAAGTCGATTTCTATCGCGACGTGTATCCCATTCTGGAGGCGAAGTGCCTGGCGTGTCACAACGCGGCTGTGAAAGAAGGGGATCTCATCCTGGAGTCGGTGGAAGCACTTCTGAAAGGCGGAGCCAGTGGCGAGGCCGTCATTCCAGGGAAGCCAGATGAAAGTTATGTCTATCTGGTCGCCTCGCGCCGTGACGAGCCGGTCATGCCGCCGCTGCCAAACAAAGTGCAGGCCAAGCCGCTGACGTCACGCGAAGTCGGTATTCTGAAGTTATGGATTGAACAGGGAGCAAAAGCTGGTGAGCGTCCGGAAGTTGCCGGTTCACTCAACTGGCAACCTGTGCCTGAAAGTTTCAAGGCCGTTTACAGCCTGGCCCTCAGTGGCGACCGTCGTTTTGTTGCCGCGGGACGTGGAAACAGAATCTTCGTGTACGACCTCGCAGCCGGCAGTGAAATTGGCCGCTTGACCGATCCCGCTTTGCTGCCCATTCAGCGTGACGGAAAGCCTCTGTATGGCCCCGGAGTGGCTCAACGCGATTTTGTGCACTCACTCGCTTTCAGTCCTGACGGAAAGCTGCTGGCTTCAGGTGGCTATCGCACCATTCGGTTGTGGGAGCGGCAAATGCCTCAGGCGGTCAGTCAGTGGAAACTCGAAGGTGCCGCGAAATCTGTCGCCGTCAACAAGGATGGAACATGGGCCGGAACTGTGCTTGAGTCTGGCAAGGTTCAGCTCTGGAATTTGGTCAACGGACAATCCGGCCCGGCTTTGGAAGTCGGCGAGGCTGTTATCGACGCCTTGGCGTTCGCCCCCGATGGTGAAACCGTGCTGACGGGTTCAAATGACGGCACAATCCGCACTTGGAAAATCGCAGACGGTCAGGCGGTTGCCATTATGAAGACTCCGCAGCCTATTGCCTCACTGGCTGTGCGTCCGGCCGATCCCCCCGTCGTCATTGCTGGCCACGGTGACAACGTCATTCGCCTGTGGGCTTGGCCCACATTGGCAACCATCGAAGCGGAGGCTGAGCCGCCAAAGCCAATTCGCGAAATTGGCGGTCTCGGAAAGCCAGCGATTTCATTGAAAGTCCTCGATGCCGGCAATGAAGTGCTGAGCGCATCGCAAGACGGCACCGTTCGTATTTGGAACCTGGACAATGGCAGTCAGGCCTTCTCACAGAACCTCGGCGCACCTGTCACGGGAGCGGCGGTCTCCTCAGATGGCCAATGGATTGCCGGTAGCGCAGAGAACAATATGGCTCGCACATGGACCAGAAATAATCAGCAGAAGGCTCAGGTGACTGGCAACCCCGATTTGGCCCGAAACGTTCAATTCCTGACCGACGAGTTCGCCGTCGCCCAAGCACAGTTCAAGTCTTCCGAAACTGCTGTCACAGAAACCGAAAAAGACATCACCCAGCGGGAAGAGTCGGTCAAGAAGGCGAAGGAGCAAAAGGAAGCGGCGGACAAGGCTCTGGTTGAGGCAGAGAAGAAGCTGACGGAAGAGCAGACGAAGGCCAAAGACGCCGAAACAAAACTGGCCGAAAAGCCAGACGATGCTGGACTGAAGAAGGCCAAAGAAGATGCCGACAAAGCGGTCACCACAGCATCTGATGCCCGTGACAAGGCCAAGGATGCCGTCGCTTCGGCTGAGCGGGGAATTCGACTCTCCGAGGAGTCGGTGACGAGCACCAAGCAGAAACTGGAACAGCAGCAGGCGGCAAAGCAGGCGGCAGAAGTCCGCCAGAAGGACATTGAGCAGCAACTCAACGCCGCGAAAGAAACGTCCGGCAAATCGCCAGTACCAGTGCGTGCCGTTGCCCTGACTGCGAATTCTCAAATCCTTGCTACTGCCGGAGACGACAAGGCCATTCAGTTGTGGGATGCAGAAACCGGACTGGCGCTCGATCGTTTCAATCAGGAGGGTGACGTCGTTACCCGCCTAGAATTCTTTGAAAACGGTTCGCTCTTTTCTGTCGCCAAGGACGGAACATGCACCGTCTGGGATGTCCAACCAAGCTACCAGTTAGTCGCTACGTTGGGACCTGCGGCGGACAATCCTTTGGACGTCAGCGCTTCTCCAATCGTTGATCGGGTGTTGGCACTGGCCTTCAGCCCCGACGGTACCAAACTCGTGAGCGGCGGTGGTGATCCCTCTCGAAGTGGTGAAGTCTTGCTGTGGGACTTGGCTTCTCGCAATGTGGCGCGTGAGTTCAAAGAAGCTCATAGCGACACGGTGTTCGACATCGAGTTCTCGCGCGACGGCAAGCATATTGTTACTGGCGCGGCTGACAAGTTTGTCAAAGTCTTCAGCGTAGAGACCGGTGAGTTTGTGCGTGCCTACGAAGGGCACACGAACCATGTGCTCGGTGTCGCGTTCCAGGCCGACGGAAGCAGCCTTGCCAGTGCCGGTGCGGACAATGCCATCAAAATCTGGAACACTGAAACAGGTGAACAGCGCCGCACCATTAACAACTACGGTAAGCAGGTAACATCCATCGATTTCATTGGAGTGACCGACAAATTGATCAGCTCCGGTGGCGACAAGACGGTTCGTTATCATCAGGCAAGTAATGGTTCCAATTACCGGAACTTCGGTGGTTGTGAAGACTTCGTCTACCAGGCAGTGAGCACGGGCGATGAACAAGTTGTCGTCGCTGCTGGCGAAGATGGAGTGGTCCGCGTCTGGAATGGTACGAACGCCCAGAATATTGTTACCTTTGCCGCACCAGCCCCGCCTGAGGTGGCGGGGAATCCGTAAGTCGTGTCAATGGTCCCTCGCCGCAATGGAGTTGCTGGCGAACGATGGAAATGAATGAGTCATGAAAATCAATCTGTTGCGGTATTCTCTCTTGCTCAGCGTCCTCTTAATGTTCGCGTGCAAGGGAAAGGCTCAGGACGTTCCAGCCCAAGCCGGCGCCTTTGACTGGCCGCAATTCCTCGGCCCCGACGGAACGGGCATTTCTGCAGAAACGGATTTGCTCGACGTGTGGCCACAGGAAGGCCCGCCGCTCGTCTGGGAAAAGACAGTCGGCACAGGCTACAGTGCCCCCTCCGTGCGTAATGGAATGCTGGTGCTGCATCATCGCGTGAAGGACGAGGAAATCGTCGAATGTTTCGATGCACAAACCGGCGAGGCGGTATGGAAGCACAGTTACGAAAGCACGTTCACCGATCCTTACGGCTACAACAACGGGCCCCGCTGTTCGCCGCTGCTGACGAACGAATTCTGCATTACGCTCGGTGCTCAGGGTAAACTGCTCTGCCTGAAGCTGACCGACGGAAGTGTCGTCTGGCAACTCGATTTGCTGACGAAGTACAGAGTGCCTGAGGGATTCTTTGGCGTGGGCTGTACTCCCATTCTGGAAGGAGAAAAGCTCATTGTCCTCGTCGGCGGCCAGCCGAATTCTGGAGTGGTCGCGTTTAACTTCCGCACCGGAAAGGTCATTTGGGAGAACGTCGGCAAACGCACGTGGGACGGCGCCCAAACCGGTTGGGACAACGAACCGGAGCACGAATGGGATGACGAACAAATGGTAGTGAGTTATTCCTCACCCATTGTGGCCACCATTCATGACAAGCGGCATGTTCTTTGTCTGGTGCGGCATGGATTGGTCTCGCTCGATCCCGAATCGGGTAAAGAAAACTTCCACTTCTGGTTTCGCGCCCGGGTGCATGAGTCGGTCAATGCCGCACGGCCCGTGGTTGTGGATGACACAATCATGCTTTCCGCCGCATACCGAGTTGGTTCCGCGTTACTGAAAGTGAAACCCGACGGAAACAGCTATGACGTGCTTTGGCAAGATCCCCGCAACCTCCTGACGCACTGGTCCACCGCGATTTATCTTGACGGATGTTACTTCGGATTCAGCGGACGCCACGAAAACGAAGGTGAACTGCGTTGCATCGATGCAAAAACCGGTGAGATCAAATGGCAAACCGATGGCTGGATGAAATCGATCGATGGTCTGGGCCAACTGCCCGATGGCAGCGTGGTGAACCGCGAGACGAAGGAAGTCATGCCCTGGCCGTTTTATGGAAGAGGTTCCGCCATTGTGGCTGACGGCAAGTTCATTGTGCTGGCTGAACGCGGCACATTGGCGCTGGTTGAGGCGACAACCGAAGAGTGGAAAGAAATCTCACGGTGCAAAGCCCCGCGCATGCATTATCCCAGTTGGCCCGCCCCTGTTTTGGCTAATGGCCGACTCTATTTGCGCTGCGAAGATGCACTCATCTGCCTGGATTTGCGCAAGACGAAGTAACGTCGCAGCTCTTGGGCTCTACGGAATGCTTGTAAACGTGGTCACAAGTGTTTCCGGCGGCGCGTCCTTTGCATGCTCAATCCGAAACTGCACATCGAGCGTGAGGTAGTGCGGGCCATCTTGAATGCTGGAAAACATGACCGGCGTTGTCGATCGACTCGATCTTTCAAGGCCGCTGCGGGATTGCGCCGGCGGGATGTCAAACACATGGGCCACGCCCGGCGACACTTGAATTGATTCGGCGCTGGGGAATTGGGGGATGTGAGCCTGCTGTACCTGCGAGATGTTCCCCGGTTGCTGCAGGTGAACTGCCATCACCATACCGGCCTCAGGCGTGGCTTTTACCTGGACAGATTGTTGTACCAAAACACCAGACTCACTCTGCGTGAACGCAGGTGCCGACAACTCCAGGCTCAAGCGGGACGGGACGTGAACCACGAACCGCTGCTGTGCCGAAATGACCTGAGCGTGCGCGGCAGCAGTCAGGAGGAGCAGGATTGCAAGGAAGTGGCGGGCGACGCGTGACATGTGCTTTCCGCGTTGAGGAAAGGGAACATGTCGAGGCTAAGAAGTGCCTCCTACGAGAAACCAGCACTGTTTTTACTATTCCCGGCGAGGCCCACGAGCTCCCGCAGTCAAAATGGGAATGTTGCTTTTCGTCAACATGCTGGAGAGTTTTCGATGGCGCCCTGCTGTGCCAATTTGAAGAATGCTCGGCATACTGCATAACAAAACGCCGCATTTCGAGGCGATCACATGAATGTCCTCAAGCATGGGTATGCCCAGAGACAACACATAACCTAAAAGTTATCCTAGGCCTGCAATGCACCAGAAATGCTGAAAAAGACGAGAAAGTTCAGCAATTCTTTGAACGAATCCGTCGACGGTACGCCGTTTCGAACGTATAAGTCCTCACAATTGGCTTACATTTTCCCTTCTTTCTCTTTCTCGGAGACACTTCACATGGTTCCACGTTTGCGCCGACGGGGCTTCACGCTCATTGAATTGTTGGTGGTCATTGCCATTATCGCTGTGCTGATTGCACTTCTGTTGCCTGCCGTCCAGCAGGCACGCGAAGCTGCTCGTCGCAGCCAGTGTAAGAACAATCTGAAGCAAATTGGCTTGGCACTCCACAACTACCACGACGTGTACAGCACGTTCCCCATGGGAGCAACCCGCATTACCGAGGGACTGAGCTGGCACGTCGCGATCCTACCTCAAATGGAGCAGGCTCCTCTCTACGACAAGTTTGAATTTGGGTCGACGACCATGACCCCAAATGATGACCGCTGGGACCAGACCACGAATCTTCCCCACTGCCGCTTCTCGCCAATGCCGATCTATTTGTGCCCGAGTGGAACCCAGGTTGTCGCTGATGACAACGCAGCGAATTACACGACGCACTACTATGGTGTTGCAGGGCCAACGGGAATAAATCCTGCTACTGGTGCCGCCTACAGTGAGAACACGAGCGGTTCGCACGGGGGATTCTCCCGAGAAGGGCTATTCACCTTTGGTGAAGTCCGTCGGATGCGGGACATTACGGACGGTACGTCAACCACATTGGCTGTCGGTGAGATTTCCTGGACCAAACGAAACGGCAACAACACGCGTTATCGAAGTTGGACTCGCGGTGGGCAATTGAATTCACACCTTGCTGGTGCGAAGAATGTGGCTCAGCAAATCAACGCCGACTACACCGCCCTCTTCAATGACATGAGCTTCGGCAGCAACCACGTCGGTGGTGCACAGTTCCTCATGGGAGACGGCGCCGTCCGTTTTCTGTCGGAAAACATTGACTACAATCTGTTGCTGAGCTTGGCCAGCATTGGCGGCGGCGAAGTTGTGTCGGAATTCTAGTCAGTCGGGAGCAACGCTCTCCAATTCCGCCGATCAACACCAAGGCAGCCACACGAACATGCGGCTGCCTTCTTTCTTGGAACCGAGGATATCATGTTTACTTCAAAATTGCCGCTCCTTCTGCTGTCAGCCACTTGCATTGCTATGGCTTCTGGTTGCGGCGGTCCAGACGTCAAACTGGACCATGTTTCTGGCACAGTGACATTTGATGGCAAGCCTGTGCCATATGGACAAATCCAGTTTGTTCCCAACAAGCAACATGACCAGTCCGGGCCAGCCGGCAGTGCAGAAATTGTCGATGGGAAATTCAGCACAGAGAATGGTGGTAAAGGTCTCGTGTTCGGTTCTTACAGCGTCCGTATTACGGCTTTCTCGGCGAAGCCTCCGCAGACCGAGGGAGAGTCAGCCGAAGAAGCTGCTGTCACTCCGTTGTTCACCGGATACGAAATGGAAATGGATGTCTGGGAGAGTGAGCTGACCATTGACGTCCCCAAGGAAGCCGAAGGATTCGACATCTACAAGGCCAGGCAGAAGGATCCCAACTCGGTATAACGCTGCCACATCCCCTCAGGGGACGGCAGTCTCGATGTACTCACCTCGCGTAACATGTGTTCGCGAGGTGTTTTTGTTTGCCCACGCGAATATGCGTACCGTGTATGCCGAGCGCGTAATTCACACCTGGTGATCCAATTGGGCGAAAAGAATTTACAGTCGCCACGAGAAGAACATCAGCACGCCGAGGATGACGCCCATAAACAACAGCGTCTGAACATACAGCCGAATCGCCTTGCGAATAATAACCGCGGTCGATTCATAGCGCGTCGCATTCCACACGAGACTGACGGCGGCAGCAACGGGAAACAGGTACCAAACCATTGTGTGGCCTCTTACGCCTTGGGGCTTGCAGCAGGAGGTTCTGTGCCGCCATCCGCTACTGGCTTGTCAGACTCGGGTGTCTCTTCTTCGTCGCCATAGCCGTAGGCCGGGCCTTCTGCGGCGTCCCAAATGACGAGCACGTTCAGCAATCCGGCAATCCAGGTCAGAACCATGGCCAATTCGTGTCGCTTACCGAGCTTGTTCTGTAGGTCGTCCTCTTCCTTCAGACTCATGGTCATCAAGAAGTGATTACCAAACGAGCGGGGAATTCCGCCATGCAATGTCCCAATTGACTGCTGGGGGGAAGACTCAACAACATCCATAACAACAGATCGGACCGAATTTGCTCCCAATGCTGGCCCGGCGACCACTGAATCAACCGACAGCTCAACTGGCTTGCCGTTAATTGTTCCCACAAAACGCCCGCCAATGGTCTCTGCCCCCAGGTTACCGCGAACGGGTTCCAGGGTGAGGGTTCCTTCGGCCTTCCCTTCGAGGAGTTCTGTTTCGGTGTTGACCTGTCCTGTGCCGGAGAATCGATAAGACGTAGGGCCAGAAATCGTGAATTTCACGTCGTTGGATTGCGTCCGAAACCGCTGATTCTGGACTATCGAAATCACGGCAGGAACGCCAATCGACGCCTGGGCAGCAAACTTTAAGGTTCGCAATCCGTTGCCAGGTGCAGCGGGTCGGCCATCATCGTAATGCAGTTTGGTACCGCTAAACCCGAACCGGCCCGGTGGCTGAACGGCTTTCCAGTCCGCCATCGCCATGCCCGTGAGAAACAGTGCGATAATGCAAACGGAGAAAATCGCACCTTTGACGTGCCGTCCTTGATAGAAATGGCCTGCCCCCGGGCAGAGAAATGCCAGGAAGGCTGCCAGGTAGCGGTTTTTTAGTGGAATCCGAGGGTCAGACATTGGTCCTGTCGCATGGATTGGTCAACTGTGCAACGTGTGCTGGTCAAGGAGTATAGGGGGTTCGGAAAGTGGCCGCTACATCGTCTTAATCCCGACGGGGCGAGACGCTTCGTCAGACTGGTTCCGTGGTGATCAAGTGTTTGTATGATTTGCCCGAAAATTGGAACGGGGCCGTTCCCGGTGAGAAGTTGCCGCCGAAGTTGCCCCGCCCCTTTCTTTTTCGTTGGCAATCGCTACATTCGGGAAAATACCTGCCCCGGCTCTGAGTAGGGGGCCGCCGCAGGGGGCCACAATTTGAGCAAACGGAGTCGCGGGGAACTGACAAAGGCGGTTGAAGCATGGATCCAAAGACGTTGCGATTTTCCAAGACTCACGAATGGGTGCATTTGAACGGAGACATTGCCACAGTGGGTGTGTCCGACTTTGCCGTCAAAGAATTGACGGACATTGTCCACCTGGAGTTTCCAGAAGTCGGAACAAGCGTTTCGGCAGGACAGCCATTCGGGGAAATCGAAAGTGTCAAATCGGTGAATGATTTGTACTCACCGGTTGCCGGCGTCATTGAGGCCGTCAATTCCGACCTGGAAGACAACCTCGCCCTGATGAGTGATGATCCCTACGGCGCTGGCTGGGTGGTTCGCATTAAGGTCAGCGACGCCTCCGCCTACGAGTCGCTGCTCGATCATGCAGCTTACGAGCAAATGTGTCAGAGTGGACATTAATTGCTCTGAATTTGATTTGCCTTCGCGCTGGTGAATCGTACAAACCAAAGTGGTCGATGTGCCGTCGGGGTCTGTGTTTCTTCGCAGAGTTCCGTGCGTACCGACCGTTTCTTACTTTGAAAATCGCACAGCTGAGACAGACACGTGCCCTACTTATTTGCGACTGATGAACAGCGTCGCCAAATGCTGGACGTCATTGGCGTTTCTTCGCTCGAAGAGTTGCTGGCCCAGGTGCCTCAGGAACTCCAACTGGAACGCCCGCTCGATTTGCCTCCCGCCATGGCAGAGTTCGAGCTGGAGCACGAACTGCAGGCCATTGCGAAACAGAACAAGTCACGCACCTGTTTCATGGGTGGCGGTGCTTACGACCACTTCATTCCTGCCGTCGTAGACGAAATCGCCGGACGCGGCGAGTTCTACACGGCTTACACGCCTTATCAGCCCGAGGCGAGTCAGGGTTCGCTGCAGGCGTTCTTTGAGTATCAGACGCTCATTTGTCAGCTGACCGGCATGGATGTCTCGAACGCCAGCCTGTACGAAGGCGGCACCGCAGTGAGCGAGGCCGTGTTCATGGCTATGCGGGTCAATGGCCGCGAGAAGAAAGTGGTTCTGTCCGCAGGAGTGAATCCCGAGTACCGCCAGACGGTCGAAACATACTTATGTGAGCTGGGCTGCCAGGTTGTCACGGCGCCTGTCGCAAATGGCACCACAGATTTGGGACAACTGGAAGCCGCGATTGATGATCAAACGGCCTGCGTGGTTGTGCAGTCACCCAACTTCTTTGGCTGCATTGAAGACGTGAGCGCTGTCAGTGGCATGGCGAAGGCCGCTGGTGCACTGTCGGTCATGTCGTTTGATCCCATTAGCCTCGGCGTGCTGAAACGTCCCGGCGATCACGGAGTCGACATTGCCGTTGCCGAAGGACAAGGACTCGGAACGCCACTGCAATACGGCGGACCGTATCTCGGCATTCTGGCTTGCCGTCAGCAGTACGTCCGCAAAATGCCGGGTCGACTCATCGCGCAGACAAAGGATCGAGACGGCAAGACCTGCTACGTGCTTGGTCTGCAAACGCGTGAGCAACACATTCGGCGCGACAAGGCGACGAGCAACATTTGCACGAACCAGGGACTGCTCGCCCTGCGCGCGACAATTTATCTGTCCGTGCTTGGACCTGCCGGTCTGAAGGAAGTGGCCACGCATTGTTGCCAACGTGCACACGACCTCGCAGCGAAGCTCTGCCAAATTCCAGGCGTGTCACTGATGTATTCAGCCCCATTCTTCAAAGAGTTTGTGCTCAAGGTTGATAACGTCAACGCGTTTGTCGCCAAGGCTCACGCGGCGGGATTTGATGTGGGACCCGATTTGCATGCTGATTCCGGCATTCTCGTCGCCGTCACAGAAAAGCGAACGCAGGCAGAAATCGACGCGTTTGTCGCCGCAGTCAGTTAGCGGTCAGGTTACCAGTTAGAAGTCTTTTGATTCATTTGTTGTAACGCTTACGTGGTGTCATGGAAAACACGCTTTCCACTCGCTCACTCTTCGAAATGTCGGCTCCCGGACGTCGGGGAACGCAATTTCCGCTTCCCGCAGACGGCCCGGCGTTGTCTGACTTATTGCCCGCCGAGGTATTGGCCGAGTCGGCACCTGGGTTGCCGGAATTGACCGAGCCCGACGTCGTGCGGCACTTTGTAAACCTCTCCAAGCGGAACATGAGTGTCGACTCACACTTCTACCCGCTCGGAAGTTGTACGATGAAGTACAACCCCAAGCGGCACGAACGCTGGGCAAAGTTTAGCGGCATTGGTGATTTGCATCCCCACATTCGCCCGCAAGATTCCCAGGGCATGTTGCGGATGCTCTACGAATCGCAGAAAATGCTCGGCGAAATTGCGGGACTGCCTGCCGTCTCATTGCAGCCAGCGGCTGGTGCTCAGGGAGAATTCACTGCACTGCTCGTGGCTGCGGCTTACTTCCGCGACAAAGGAGAAACGCGGAAGAAGGTCGTCTTTCCGGCGAGTGCTCACGGAACGAATCCCGCGAGTGCAGCACTGGCTGGCTTCGAGTGCGTCCAACTTGACGCCTCACAGAATGGTTTCGTCGATGTGGAGCAACTGGCCAAGCACGTCGACACCGACACCGCCGTGTTCATGATCACGAATCCCAACACGCTGGGATTGTTTGAGAAAGACATCCATCGCATTTCACAAATGCTCCACGACGTCGGAGCCCTGGTGTACATTGATGGTGCCAACATGAACGCCGTGCTGGGGATTACCCGACCCGGCGATTTCGGCGGCGACATGATGCACTACAACGTGCACAAAACATTCACCGGTCCACACGGAGCGGGCGGCCCCGGGGCTGGACCAATCGCCGTGCGTGATTTTCTGGCGGACTATCTTCCCGGTCCCATTGTCACCAAGGCGGACGGCGAGGACGGAAACCCCGTCTACGACTTGGCGACGCCATCCAAGTCTATTGGTCGCGTCCGCAGCTTCTTCGGCAACGTCGGAATTCTGCTGCGTGGCTATTTCTATCTGCGAACACTCGGGGCGCACGGCCTGCGTCGTGTCTCGGAAGATGCCATCCTGAATGCCAACTACCTCAAGGAACGTCTCCGCGACGTCCTGCCCGTGCCGAATGGCGAACGCTGCATGCACGAGTTCGTGGCCTCGGCCAAGCAACTCAAGGACGAACGCGGCGTCACGGCCATGGACATTGCCAAACGCCTCCTGGACTACGGATTCCACGCCCCCACGGTTTACTTCCCATTGGTGGTCGCCGAGGCACTCATGATGGAACCGACCGAAACCGAGTCTCTGGAAACGCTCGACGCCTTTGTCGAAGCCATCCAGGCCATTGCGAAGGAAGATCCCGAGTTCCTGAAAGAAGCTCCACACACCACGCCCGTGCGTCGCCCCGATGAAGTGGCCGCAGCACGCAAGCCAGTGCTCTGCTGGGACGCGTGTCTGGACGGTTAACGCTCGTTTCTCTAACGTGAGCGACTCCAATGGAAGCGGCCGAAACTGTTCTGGCCGCTTTCACTTTCTGTTTTGTGTCGTCTGCCACCTTTGCAGGTGCAATTAGCTTGCTGAGTCTCCATGTTTGCTCCCGTATCTGAACAACTGGAAATCATTCGCCGCGGCATTGAGAAAATCGTTCCCGAGGCGGAACTCGCTCAGAAGCTCGAAGCGAGCTACAAGTCGGGCAAGCCGCTGCGAATTAAATACGGAATCGACCCCACCGCCGCGCACGTGCACTTGGGACACACCGTTCCGCTGCGAAAAATGCGGCAGTTCCAGGACCTGGGGCATCAGGCGGTCATCATCATTGGCAACTACACCGCCATGGTCGGCGACCCCAGTGGCCGTGATGAAGCACGCTCGAAACGCCTCTCTGAAGAAGAAGTGGAAGCCAACGCCCAGTACTACCTCTCGCAGGTCGGCAAGGTGGTCGACCTCGACAAGGCGGAAGTGCACCGCAACGGCGACTGGTTCGGCAAAATGTCCTTCGCCGATGTCCTCGCGCTGTGCGGTCGCGTGACCGTCGCTCAGTTGCTGACGCGTGATGACTTCTCGAAACGGATGGCGAGCGAAACGCCCATTTTCCTGCACGAGTGTTTGTATCCCGTCATGCAGGCGTGGGATTCCGTGGTCATTCAGTCCGATGTCGAACTCGGCGGCACCGAACAGCTCTACAGCTTTATGTTGGCTCGCGACCTGCAGAAGGAACAGAATCTTTCGCAGCAAATCGGCATCATGTCTCCCATTCTCGTCGGCACCGACGGCACCCGCCGCATGGGAAAAAGCCTCGGGAATTACATTGGCATTTCCGAAGACGCCTACGACATGGCCAAGAAGTTCATGCAGCTCCCCGACGCCGTCATGGAAATGTACTTCGAACTGCTGACCGACTTGCCGAAGTCGGAGTATGATCAAATCCTGGCCGGGCATCCTAAGGAAGCCAAGCAGGCCCTCGCCCGACTCGTCATTTCTGGCTACCACCCGGCCGATGACGCCGAAGCAGCCATTGCCCGCTGGGAGAAAGAAATCAGCGGCGGTCAGCTTCCCGAATCGATGCCAGAGGTCGAACTCTCGCGGTCCAATTTGGATGCCGAGGGAAAAATCGCGGCCCCACATTTGTTCAAAACAACGGGACTCCAACCGTCAACTAGTGAAGCCATTCGACTCATCCAGGGCGGCGGCGCCTCGTTCTATCTGGGCGAAGATAAACACGCTATCACCGATCGAAACGAACAAGTCGCCGTAGTGGATGGACTCATTCTCCGTGCGGGGAAGAAGAAGTGGGCTCGGGTGAAGTTGGTGGATTAGTAATCTGTTTGGAAGCGCGTAGACCGTGCCATGCCCACGTCGCGTAGCAGCGTGGGCATGCGAGCTGTCATCCGGCTTCCGTTCTCGGAAACGAGTCGAGGGATGGTGGCACGCTCTGAGGGAACTTCAGAACGCGCATGGCCATCGCGGAAGTTCTGGGTGAGTGCCTGGTGAACGCTTTGAACGAGCGGGTGGGCCACTCTGCGCTGGAACGATTCATCGACTATCCTTAATGTAGTTTATCGAGAGATAACCAAGATCGGATGTCTAATACAACACGTTTAGGAATGATGCCATGGGAATACGCTGTACACTATGCCTGTCGGGATCTGATTCCGTTCAATATCCAGTAACCTTGGATGTACTGCCTCGCGAGGGTGAGTCATTAGTTATTGGCGACACAAGTAACGTCATCGTTTCAGTACAACACGTTATCGACCCGAAGGCTAATGAACACCAGGTGTTTGTCATCTTCGATTCAGGGGAGCAATTTCAGAAGTCGTAGACAAAATGGACGGACCAGGGGCGGGTGGCATGTTCGAGGATTCGTCATACCGTGCCATGCCCACGTCGCGTAGCAGCGTGGGCATGCGAACTGTCAACCGACTTACGTTCTCGGAAACGAGTCGAGATCAAGCGACAAAACACCGGTCCCTGGTGACTCCATTTCTATGGCACTCGACCACGTCCAGTCCACCGGACGGATGCACAACTCCCGACGGACGGGATTTGCGTGAATGTAGTCCACCGTCTCGCAGACTGCCTTCGGCTCCGTCAGATTCGAGTCAAAACCTCCACCGCGCTGCCAGAAGCGATAACTGATGCGCCCATTTGGCTGCCGGTCTTCCATACGCGTCAGAAATTCGGGGGCATGCTTTTCGACAAATCGTTTGGCGACCGAAGTCCATTGTCAGAATCGCGGATATGGAATCCTCGGCAGTCGTCGGCCAAAACAGTAAATGGACGTGCTCCGGCATGATGACATAACTCCACAAGTGTAGATTGTGGGTCTTACGCGCCAGGTCGATGGCTTCAACCATCCAGGTTCTGGACCGGTCTTTGGACAGAAACGGTTGGCGGGTGGCATGTTCGAGGATTCGTCATACCGTGCCATGCCCACGTCGCGTAGCAGCGTGGGCATGCGAACTGTCAACCGACTTCCGTTCTCGGAAACGAGTCGAGATCAAGCGACAAAACACCGGTCCCTGGTGACTCCATTTCTATGGCACTCGACCACGTCCAGTCCACCGGACGGATGCACAACTCCCGACGGACGGGATTTGCGTGAATGTAGTCCACCGTCTCCCAGACTGCCTTGGGCTCGGTCAGATTCGAGTCGAAACCTCCACCGCGTTGCCAGAAGCGATGACTAACTCGTCCATTCGGTTGCCGGTCTTCCATACGCGTCAGGAATTCTGGGGCATGCTTTTCGACATATCGTTTTGCCCGTTTGGCGACCGACTGTTTGAGTGTCGTCAGAATCGCCGAGATGGAATACTCGGCAGTTGTCGGACAAAACAGTAAGTGGACGTGCTCCGGCATAATGACATAACTCCACAAGTGTAGATTGTGGGTCTTGCGTGCCAGATCAATGGCATCAACCATCCAAGTTCTGGACCGGTCTTTGGACAAAAACTGCTGCCGCCGAAAACAGGAGAACGTCAAGAAATGCGCATGCCCTACTTCGTTCCAACGTCGACATGTCTTACGATGTGGCTGCATCGAGATTCCCCGCGATTTGTTGCTGCATGGTAGCTCCAGCATGCCCACGCTGCTACGCGACGTGGGCATGGCACACAAAATCGTCAATCGACATGCCACCCGACGTTTTCGTTTTCACCGCCAAGGATTCTGTCATGCTCGATCGCCCACTCACCGATGTTCGCATACTCTGTTTCGTGGGGGATATCTACGAAGATCTCGAATTATGGTACCCCAAGCTGCGATTGGAAGAAGCCGGCGCGCATGTCACGCTTGCCGGACCTGAGGCAGGAGTGACCTATGCCGGAAAGCACGGCTATCCCTGCGTCTCCGATGCTCGTATCGCCGACATGGAAGCCGAGGACTTCCACGGTGTGCTCTGCCCCGGCGGCTTCATGCCCGACAAACTCCGCCGCGATCCCAAGGTGAAGTCGCTGCTGCAGGACTTCGCAGCTCAAAAGAAACTTATTGCAGCCATTTGCCACGGTGGCTGGATGCCTATTTCGGCTGGCGTCTACAAAGGCATCCGGGTCACCGGTTCCCCGGGCATCCAGGACGACCTGATCAACGCCGGGGCCATTTGGGAGAACACAGCAGTCGTCGTCGACGGCAAATTCGTCAGCAGCCGCAAACCCGACGACCTCCCCGACTTCTGCCGGGCGATGATTGAAGTGTTGATGGCACGGTAACAGCCTTCGGAGCAGTCCCCTATTGTCGTGGATCGCAGGGTGCCACGACCGAACCGGTCGGGTCGTGGAGGGACAAGAAGGCTGGTGGCCGTTACAGGCGACTCTTAAGAAATGAGGAGGGTGGCTCATATGTTCATGATCTTGGCTCAAACCGCAGATACTCAAGCGGCACTCGTGGGTGTATTGCTTGGGTTTCTGATACTGGGTTCCATTCGAGTCTTGCTGGGAACGTTTACCCTCCGTGCCGCCTGTGGCTTGTTGAACAGAATCTCGCCCAATTCCGTTCCCGAGCCCAAGTTTGGCAGTGCCTTCGGGATTGCTTTAGTGCGGTTTCTCTTAAACGTGGCCTTGGGATTTGGCATCGGCCTTGCCCGTGGAATTCAGGCAGAAGGTGAGCCGCAGCAATTGATGGTTGGTCTATTCCTGATATTAGCGGCAATCGGCTTCATGATTGGTACTGCAATAATATCTCGGATGTTGCCGACCAATACCAGACGGGCATTATTGGTCGCGTTGCTGGAGATGGCCATTGTTGTTCCAATCGCGATCATCCTCATGCTGATCTACTTTGCAGCTTCCGCCATCGCGACGCATGGCTTCTATGAAAGTCTTGATAGGCTAGTGATGTAGGGCGGGTGGTGACACGCTCTGAGGCACGAAGGGCGTGGCAAACTGCGAATTGCCACGCCCTTCACTTCACTCCGTTTCGTTCTGGGTCGTGCCACCCGAACCGTCCTTCACAGCAAGAGAACGGATGATGAATCATCTTGTGCCTGCGGCACCCAACCGCTCTGAACGAGCGGGTGGGCCACCCTGCGTTGTTACATCCGATATTCACCGGGCACCGCCTGGTCTTTGATGTTGAGATATTTCTCGACCAGTTGTTCGACGGCGCGCGAAATTTCGACTTCGCTGTTATGGGGCAGGAGTTTGACTTCCCGTCCTGATTTCAGCCGCGCCAGTAAAGGATAGTTGTGGGAAGTGCCCTTCTCCCCCACGTTCCGTTCGTGCTTCACATACAGTTGGTCGATGTCATCGACAGGAACCGTGCGATTCCCCGGAAACGGGATGGGGCCATGCTGGATTTCGAGTTGCCCATACATCACGCGAATTGACGTGCTGTTGAACAGCATGGCCAGACAGGCATAGAACAATCCCAGCCCCACGGCGACATGGCCGATTGGGAAGATGAGCATAATCCACTTCATCGCTCCTGGAGGGCCGTGGTCTCCCATGGCCATGGAATACCACCCAATCAGAAACGCATTCCAGGCAATGCAAAACGGAATCAGAAAAAACACACTCGGGTTAAACCAGCCCCAACTAATTCGCAGTTCACCTCCGAACTCTTCCACACGTAGCTTTTCCGGAATGGCAACCGCTGTCTTCGCATCCCGGGATGATGCATTGTCCGACCGACGAACGTTGGGAATCGTGACCGGCGTTCCACAAAACTGGCAGTAAAACTGACCACGACCAGACGGCGCCGTCAGCGGGGCATTGCAGGAGGGACACTTCAGTGCAATCGGGTCGTTCATTATCTCGAAGCCTTTCGCAGACATAATTCGATGACTTGATTTCAGTTTATGGCGGTCCAAGTCCTGGGGGCAAATCACCGGTTCGGCCACAGTAATCTTTGGTGCGTCGGCTTTGCCAACGAGCACCGTTCACGTGCCGTAGTTTCGATTCGGTGCCCAGCGTTCCGTGCATCTCAACGCACGCAACGCAAACTGATGGCATGCACATTTCGGTCCGTGGTTCACAGCATCATGACGCAACATTTGTTCTCCCCACTTGACTCCAGCAGCTTTCTCGCGCAGCATAATGGTGAGTATGGACGGATTTGTGCAGCACTGCCGCAATCCGCCGCCCTGTGTCCCCATCACTCCTTGTGAGGAACCCACCCATGAAAATGCGAATTCTCTTTGGACTGGCGGCCATGGCCGCGTTGACTGCAACCCTGTTCGCCGCTGATGTGAACCTGAGCAAAGTCAAATGTGTGGTGAACCCCAAGGCCGGTGCCAAGGCCGAAAAGTCTGCTGACTACCGTGGCGGCCACGTCTACTTCTGCTGCGACAACTGCAAAGGAAAGTTTACGGCCGACTCCAAACCATTCGCTGTCCCAGCCAATGCTCAACTGGTTGCCACGAAACAATTCAAACAAAAAGCCTGCCCGCTGAGCGGCGGCAAACTCGATCCTGCGACAGCGATTGAAGTCGGCGGAGTGAAAGTCTGCTTCTGCTGCAACAACTGCAAAGGCAAAGTCGCCGGTGCTGAGGGTGACGCCCAAACCGCACTCGTATTCGCCGACGCCGCCTTCGAAAAAGGCTTCGCCGCCGCCAAGGCTGAGTAGTCTCAACGCTAGCAAACAATCAGAATTCATCGCCACAGCGAGGATGAGCCCCTGCTCTTCCTCGCTGTTCGCTTGCGCGACATTGCAATCGCTAACGACAACTCGCACGAACAGGTACCAGTTCGATTCGCGCAAGATCATCACCTACTGAGCAGGCATTTCAAAACTGGCCTGTTCCACCAAACTGTCGGAGATATGTGGCGCCGGCGGCACTGGGGATCGAGTCGCGGGAGGTTGTTGCGATGTCGTCGCGAACTCAGTGTTCAGGGCCTCGACTCGCAAATTGCCGCCGCGATGTCGCCCCACGGCATGACCGGTCAGCAGCCCGAGAAGTCCGATCGAACCCACACTGCCGCCACCGACCAGAGAGTCAACCGCGTACCCGGCCTTCATCCCGTAGCGGGGATAAAGCACCTGCACTGCCTCGATGTGTTCTTCGGGTCTTCCCTGCCGTGCGATGTAGTTTTCCGCATCACCCAGTGCCGTGGTGTCATGCCACAAGGAGAACGGAGCAATTTCCTGCGTGAACGCATACGTGCCGGGATAGTTGCGACTCCGCACGTCCTGCGCATACGCCGCTTCTACTACGCCGAGAGAAGGAACATCGGAGTAAATGCTGAGCGTGTTGGTGTAAGGGTTATACGAATCACCCCCGAACACCCGGCCTGGCAACACCGTATATCCCAGCGTGTGCAGTGCACCAAACGTACATCGCCAGCCAATGCCGACTTCGGAGTTATCACGCAGGCGGCGCCATTCATCGAGCGGAGCATACTGGTTGATGCGAACTTTCGTCTGAGCCAACCCCTGCTCATCCAGATAGCCCTTCACCATCTGCTCAGTCCGCTGCGACACGTTGTGATTGTCCACACGCGAGTTCCACAACAGCACCTTCTGCGGAATACCCACCACCCAGCCGGCACCATCAACCAAAGCATTCGGTCGCCCCCGCTCAATTTGCGGCTCATTCATCGCGATAGAGGCCCGGTTCATCGCACAGCCCGAACCTAAGCCGAGAAACAGAGCCAGCCACAACAACGCCCGATGAAAGTGCGACATTTCCCGAAAACCATCCTTGGCCTGAAATCGATTCACTTCACAAAGCACGCAAAGTGCCTCTTGTGCCAATGCTAATAGGCGGACGGGGTTCACACGGTCAACGAGAATTTCGGGTCGCCTCACTTCAGCAATTCGGGTTTGCAAGATTTGCAAACCGGAGTCGCGCCCGCCACCACATGTTTACTCAATCACAAGTACCGGCGGGTGGCTGGCGCGGTCGAGGAACTTGGCAAACATTGCGTAGAGAACCGCATATGAACATCTGCGAAACGAGTTGCTCACCAAGCCCCAGGAGGGTGGGGTGGAATCTGAACTTATCGGGGCTTGGGAAGCGACTCGTGAGGACGACGGGACTCTCAAACACAGAGGATGTGTAGCAAGCAAAACATGACGAGCGCCCCAGCCACAGCGCAAGACTACTCAATCACAACGCCTGATAAATCATCCTCCGACTCGGGATAGTCCGGATTCATGTCGCGTAGAGTCTCAACCAGGATTTTGGTGATGGCGTAGTTGCGGTACCATTTGGAATCAGCGGGGATGACGTACCAGAGGGCGTGGTTGGTGGAGCAGTTGTTGAGGGCGTCTTCGTAGGCGTCCATGTAGTCATCCCACTGCTCGCGCTTGCGGAGGTCGTCCATCGAAAACTTCCAGTGCTTGCCAGGATTGTCGAGGCGTTCCTGGAATCGCTCCTTCTGTTCATCGCGGGATATGTGCAGATAAAACTTCACAATTCTGGTGCCTGCATCAGCGAGCAGTTTCTCGAAATGGTTGATCGTTTCGTAACGTGGCCGCCACACGGACTCGGGCACGATGTTCTCAACACGTACAACGAGCACGTCTTCATAGTGCGAACGATTAAAGACGCCAATCATGCCTGTCGCTGGGGCGGCTTTGTGAATGCGCCACAGGAAGTCGTGGGAAAGTTCTTCCTTTGAGGGGACCTTGAACGACGTTACCTCCACCCCTTGGGGATTCACGCCGGTGAAGACTTTGCGAATGGTGCCATCTTTCCCCCCGGCATCCATCGCTTGGAGCACGACGAGCAATTTCTGTTTTTGCTCCGCGTAGAGTTTGTACTGCCACTGGATGAGTTCTTCCCGCAATTCCTCGAACTGCTCTTCCGCTTCTTTGCGCGAGGGATGGTAGTTGTCCCCATGCGTTTTCGTGGCTCGAATGTCAAACCGAGATCCGGGCTTGATGAGATGAGGTGAATTGACAGCAGGCATTGTGGACATCTCCATTCGACAAACGATGGAACTCTTCTACCACAGACGGGAATGTCTTTGCCACCTGACATGCTGACTGCCCTGACGAATCGCATTCGAGGCCGTGGACGCTACAATGCGGCTCCACGGTACTTACAAAGAATTGAGACAAGATGTCCGACGACTTCGAAGATGACGACCTTGACGAAATGGAACATGAACCAGTCCTGAACGAACTGGCGTGGGACCTGGTCCATCAAATGCTCACCGCCACCGACGAAATGCAGGTGGATCCTGTAGAGACCGAAGCGGGGGGTGTCATTCTCGACTTCGGTGTGGAAGCCTCAGGCAGCGTTGGGGCAGGACTGGCATTGGCCGAGATTTGTCTCGCAGGACTGGCTGATGTGTCAATTCATCCCGGTCGGATTGGTGACATCGGCTGGCCGCATGTGTTTGTCCAAACAGACACGCCGGTCGAAGCCTGCCTGTGCAGTCAGTACGCCGGTTGGCAAATCGCGAAAGGTGATTACTTTGCCATGGGCTCGGGTCCGATGCGGGCCGCAGCGTGCAAAGAAGAATTGTTCGAGCAGTTGGACTACCGCGAGGATGCCCGTGGCGTGGTCGGCATTCTGGAATCGAATCGATTGCCGACAGAAGAAGTCATCGAAATGCTGGCGGAAGCGTGCAACGTGCCGAAACGGGCCGTCGCGCTGCTGGTGGCTCCAACGTCCAGCATCGCAGGAAACTTGCAAGTCGTAGCTCGGTCGCTGGAAACAGCGTTACACAAAATGCATGAGTTGGGATTCGACGTGCATCGCATCCAAAGTGGTTGCGGCGTCGCCCCGCTGGCTCCGGTCGCGGGTGATGATTTGACCGGCATTGGACGGACCAATGACGCCATTCTCTACGGCGGACAGGTCACGCTGTTCGTGAATGGTGATGACGAATCCATCCGAGAAATTGGACCGAGAATCCCGTCAAATTCGTCGCACGACTACGGTCGTCCATTCCTCGAATTGTTTGAGGAAGCGGGCCGAGACTTCTACAAACTGGACCCCATGTTGTTCAGTCCGGCAGAAGTCTTGATCCACAATGTGGAAACTGGCTGCGTACATCGGTATGGTCAGCAGAATATCGAAGTCCTCAAGCGGTCATTTGGCGTTGCTTGAGCGAGGGAGACCTGAATGACGGAATCAGTTCCAGTACCTGCCACCGCCGACACCGCGCCGACTCCTCAGGGGAGAACCCGAGAGGACATGATCCTCGCGGTGCTGGGGTTATGCTTCGCCGCGTTTCTGCTGTTCCGTGCACTCGATGGTGCTGGCGTGGCCTACGTCGCCGAAATGAATGGCACCCAAGCGGAAGCCACGGAGTTCGATTACCTGATTGGCACGGCGGAATACAGTTACTCACGCACATTGGGGATGTGGATTGCGGCATTCTGCACGCTCGCAATTTTCTCGTTCCTATACAAAGACAACGTCGCCTACAAAATCGCCGAGTCGGTGTTCGTGGGTGTCTCGGCAGCCTACTGGATGATTGTCGCCTTCTGGACAGTCATTATCCCCAACCTGCTGGGGAAAGTCTGGCCCGGCTGGATTCGCTCGTGGGCCATTCCGGGACTTTCCCCTGTGCGAGATGAACTATGGTGGCTCTACCTCATTCCACTCATTCTGGGTGGCATGCTGTTGTGGCGACTCTCACCGAAAGGGGCGTGGATTGCCCGCTGGCCACTGGCATTCATCATTGGCTCAACCGCCGGTATTCGCCTGATTGGTTTTCTGCAGGCCGACTTCCTGAGTCAGGTTCGCAATACCATTGTTCCGGTGATCACATTCGCAGATGACGGGGGTCTCAATATCCCCAGCAGCCTGAGAAATATTGTGCTGGTGGCTGCCGTGGTATCAGGGCTCGTGTACTTCTTCTTTTCGATTGAACACAAAGGGTTCACCGGACGTGTCTCCAAGGTTGGCATTTGGGTGCTCATGATTACGTTCGGTGCCGCGTTTGGATACACCGTTATGGGCCGCATTGCCCTGCTCGCAATTCGGTTTGAATTCCTCTTTAACGACTGGCTGCATTTGAACCAGCTATTTGGATAACTCTGTTTTCATGATTTCCATCCAAGCAGCCTGGGACCTGATTGAAAACAGTGTCGCCCCTGGTCCCGACCAAACCGTCAGGCTGATGAACGCCTTGGGATGTGTGCTGGCAGAAGATGTCCACTGCACCATCAATTCCCCACCATTCGACAAATCGATGATGGACGGATTCGGCATCAAGTCCGCAGACTTCGCCAGTGGCCTACGCACCTTCTGCATAGTCGGCGAACTGATGGCGGGCCACACTTCGCAGCACGTCCTGCAAAGCGGGGAAGCAATTCAAATCATGACCGGCGCCCCCATTCCGGCTGGGGTCGATGCGGTCATTCAAGTTGAAGAGACAAAGCAAAACGGCAGCGACGTTGAGATTACGACTGATCGACTCATAGAGCCGCATCACAACATTGTGAAATGCGGCGAGTCCATGCGCGTCGGCGAAACGCTCGTGACGTCGGGCAAGCAACTCCAACCTCAGGATATTGGACTCCTGGCGGAGTTGGGACGACATGAAATCCTGGTGCGAAGACCACCAACCATTGCCGTGCTCGCTACGGGTGATGAACTGGTACCCGTCGATGCAGAACCGGGTGCCGGACAAATCCGGAATTCCAACGAGCCCATGCTGGCGGCTCAAATAGCGAGAGTTGGCTGTCAGCCCGTACCAATCGGAATAGCACGCGACAACCGCGAGGACTTACACGCCAAAATTACACAGGGGCTCAAAGCCGACATTCTTTGCCTGTCGGGCGGTGTTTCTGCTGGCAAGAAAGACCTCGTTCCCAGCGAACTGGCTCGTGCTGGCGTCGTGGAAGTCTTTCACCGGGTCGCGCTGAAGCCAGGCAAACCAATTTGGTTTGGAGTCCTGAAAGGTGAGCATCCCCGATACGTCTTTGGTCTGCCGGGGAATCCCGTCAGCAGCTTTGTCTGCTTCGAATTGTTTGTCAGAGCGGCAATTCGGCGCTGGATTGGGCTCTGCGACTCAACACCAAGATTACAACAGGCGAAACTGAGTCAGCCATTCAGCATGACGAGTAATCGTCCCACACTTTTCCCGAGCGCAGTTTCCCGCAATGGATCAGAAGTCTGGGTGACGCCGAGCCTATGGAAAGGCTCATTCGACTTGCGGGCTACCATTGAATCCAACGCCCTTGCTTACTTTCACGAGGCCGGCGAGTATCGCGAAGGTGACGACATTGAGGTCCTGCAGTTGCACTAGGCGCACGAAAACAGGGTGGTCTCTTGTGATAACCACCCTGTCCACGATTTCTCAACTAATCAGCTTCAACAGACTACTGCATGAAGAAGTCGGTTGGTCCACGCAGGGTGTAGTAAGGATACACAACGGTTCCGGCTGGCGAGTTCGGGCACGGATACTTCAGGTTGCGAGGAGTTGTGTAGGAGTAGCTCAAGTGGTGGCGTGGGTACCAGTCAAGTGCATTACCCTGGCCGCATGAGCGACAGCCGCCCGGTTGGCAGAAACCACCTGGCTGACAGACGAATGCAGGATAGGTCTGGCACGTGGGACATGGTTGTTGTGACTGGTCGTAAACCATCCCTTGGTCGTAACCAGCACCTGCATCCTGCTGAGCTGCCGACTCCTCTGAAGGTGTCGCTTCAGGCATTGGTGCATCTTCAAGGTAGGCGGCGAGCTGATTCGCAGCGGGCTCCTGTCCCCGGAAAATGCTGGATGTTCCCATTGAGTTCATTGACGTGCACCCGGAAGCTCCCACAAGAGCAGCCAGCAGAACTCCCGCCAACATTGGCATCGATTTCCGCAACATGAGATCCCATCTCCCCTAAATTGACGATCCCACTTCAAGGCGTGGTCGCCGTCCTTGGACATCCTGATTTCGCCAACGGTCGAATGCTCAGGCGATTGACATATCCCCATTGTCGACGGCAGCAACCTGCCAGTCGTTACAATTGTTATCGGCAGCACGTCGCGCAAAGTGCGGCTATTTCTCAAATCCACCACATGAACGGATGAGAAACTTGGGGAAACCTGCAAGAAGGGGCAAATGTGTTAGAGTCTGCCGATTTGGGCCTGAGAGCGGAAATTCTGCCCTCGGTTGATGAGGTCGGACTCCTGATCGAGCGGGATTTGCTTTTCACGAAGTCGGTAAACGTAATCGTGCCGGTCAGTTACGTGCGATCCAGCGAAGTGATTCGAGACGAAATCAAAGGGCACCGCCTGATGCAGTGGGCGATCAACCGGCTGTTGGACCGTAAGCGTTTCGTATCCCGGCTTCGAAATCTTGATTTCACGCGTTCCGTAGTACGTGAAATCCATTGAGACCGGCGAGAGCCCAAGTTGTTCCCCATCGACTTCAACCAGTGCCTCGGGGGGATCGGTCCGGATTGTCATCCTTCTGCTCACACAGCCACAGGCTGAGAAGAGCAGTAAAAGCACAACAGTACGGGCTATTAGCGATGGCATTCCGGGAAACACACTTTCAGTACACCAAGTGTGCCGGAATTTACGTGAAGACCCCAAATCGTGCCAAGACGGTTTTCTGAGCACCAAAAAAGCAAAGCCGCCCGGAGTATGAACTCCGAGCGGCTTGAGCACTTATAGGCGTCCAGCGGACGTCAACGACTAGGCGTCCAGCAGCTTACCGTAATCACCACGGTATTCTTTCTTTACGATCTTCATGACTTCTGGAGCGTTGGTTGCTTCGAGTTTCTCAGCATCCCATTCGATTTTCTTTCCTTCGCCACCAGCAGCCGCGTACACAGCCAGGTTGCCAAGCAGAATGGTTTCCGTGAGCGGACCAGCATAGTTCGGGAAGTTGCTGGTGGCTTCCTTGCGCTCGCCGATGATCGCCTGGTGGAACTCGGTGAAGTGTCCAGGTGATTTTTCAAACTCGACTTCAGGCACAGGAACTTCCTTGCCGTTCTGGTCCAGCAGCATCCAGTTTTCACCGTAATCGCCGTAGCTGTAGAGCACCAGGTCTTCACCAACAATGATTGAGCCGCTCTTCTCAACATCACCATTGTTCTTCTTCTTGAATCCAGCGCCATTCAACAGGGCTTCATCTGGCGTGTTCCCGCCGTCATACCACGAGACGGGCAAGGTGCCATCGCCCTTTGGATGATTGAAGACAAACTCAATCTTTGACGACTGAGGATAGCTGTCCTGATTGTGTCCAGAGCAAGTCGCCTGAATCGAAGTGGGGTTGGCGAGGTGCAGGCCCATGAATGGCATATTGAATGTGTGGCATGCCATATCACCAAGGGCTCCTGTTCCAAAGTCCCAGTAACCACGCCATTTGAATGTGTGGTATCCTTGGGTGTAGGGACGTTCTGGAGCTGGGCCGAGCCACAGGTTCCAATCGAGGTAATCAGGCACTTCGGCTGGTTCAGGACGCTCTCCCCCCTGAGGCCAGACGGGACGATTGGTAAAGATGTGGGCAGCCTTCACACGGCCAATGTGTCCTCCTGCCAGAAGTGCAGCAGCACGACGCAACCCATCGTGTGCAGTTCCCTGATTGCCCATCATCGTCTTGACACCTTTGTCTTTGGCGATGTCCTGCAGACGTCGTGCTTCCCAAACCGTGTGGGTCATGGGCTTTTGAGCAAAGCAGGCTTTACCCAGTTTCATGGCCATGGCGGCAGCAGGTGCGTGGATGTGATCCGGCGTGGATATGGTGACGGCGTCAATCTTGTCACCCAGCTGGTTCAGCATTTCACGGAAATCTTCGAACTGCTGAGCATCTTCGAAGCCGTTGCGGGAACCGGTCTTTTCGAGAGTACGGCGGTCGACATCGCAAATCGCCACAATTTGACCATGCGCAGCCGCATCAGCGGAGTCGCTCGACCCCTTGCCACCAATACCAATACAGGCATAGGCAACTTTTTCATTGGGTGATTTCGACTCCTCGGCGGCAAAGCTGTTGGCAGCCCAAGCAGTTACCCCAAGGGCCGCAGTGGTCTTCAAGAAGTCACGACGCGTATTTTGACGAGACATATCAGTTGAGTCCTCAAATGATTGAATAAGGTCCGTCCCTCCTGTGCTCCTGCATGTGGAGCAAACAGGTGACAATGCAAAGGGACGTCGACACGGGAATTCCACATCAACGCTGGCTTATAGGGTAGCCAATTCACGAGGGAGACGGTAGCTGATGAGTTAAGATTTCAGCCTTGGTCCAAAAACAAAGCCAGGCGACCTGAACCAGGCCGCCTGCGCGTCTTACGTCAATCTCGGTTCAGCGTTTTAGGACTACTCTTCGTCCTGACGCAGAACGAAATTCTCCAGGCGAAGCTCTGCCTGATCACCTTCATGGGAGATGCTCGAGAACAGCTGGGCGATAATTCCATGGAACCGCACAGACTTCACTGAGTAGAAGTTGTGCTTTCCATCGCGGCGAGGCTCAATGAGTCCCGCAACTCGCAGCAGTGCCAAGTGGTGGCTCACTGCTGGCTGGCTCTGTCCCAGTCGCTGACAAAGGGAGGTCACATTCAGCTCCCCTTCGCGCAACAGGTACATGAGCACCTTCAGTCGGGTTTCGTCGGCCAAGAGCTTGAAGACCTGGACGAGGTCTTTCTCAAGGCTGAGCGGAATCTCAGGAAAGCGCGTCGTAACTGGCTTTGCTACCTGAGGTTCTGGAAGTTGGGTCAACATTTCATCATCCTGTGGATATTCGGACTGCTCTTCGGAGTCCATTGGAAATGCATCCTCATCACTTGGAGGATGCTCGTTTTCACTGTTCAAAACACGCTCTTTCCGAGAAGGTGAGGTGGAGAACGGACGGGAGAAGGATGCTGTTGGCAAAATCAATACACTACAAACGACGGCCAACGCATGAAACTTCGCCTATTATTGTCCGTCCTGGAAACCGAGTCAACAATTTTACGCCCGCCACCCATCAATTGTCATTGACGGGAATATTTGATTTTGCCTGACTTCGCCGTGAACCTGGCGAGTCGATTACGTTGTCGCGTTTCACTTCCGTAGTCCCGTGCAATAACGTTGATTCTCCCTCCATTACGAGTGACGAATGCCCGCGACGCTGCTCCAACCGACCGAGATGGAACCGTAGCAACCGTCAGAATTCGCAATTCTGCGGGGACTTTGCACAAAATCTCAGCTCAATTTGTCGTAAGTTGAGCCAGTACTTGCGTCTCGTACGGCAGCGCGGTTTAATCTCATCAACGGCATCTTATCCTTGCACGACTTGGAGCACTCCTCGTTTGGGTAGTGGCTCCAAGGAAGTTGATCTGTTCTACGCCCCTTCATGGACGATGGGTTTTCAATCCCAAACCATTCGTGTCGCACAATGAGCAGCTTTATTCCAAAATCTCTTTCCAATCGTCTCCAGCAATATGTCAAGCAGTTTGGGCCGCTGAATCAGAAGAGATCAAAACGAAAAAGCCGGGGCTTTGAATCGCTGGAACAACGTATCATGCTTTCGTCGACGTCGGGAGCCGACGAACACGGACACGAAGCGTTGTCGCCTGTGTACCTCCCTGCCATGGAATTCTCTTCGAATCCTGGGGGATTTCTGTCCGGCCCCAGCAGTGCCGATCCGTTGGACATTGCCATTGGTTATCTCCGAAGTCACGCCGGCGATTTCGGACTCACCAACCAGGACTTGACCCAGTTCATTGTCAGCGACATGTACGTCAGTTCGACAACGGGCATCACGAACATCTACCTGAGCCAAATGTATAACGGCCTGGAGGTCCTCAACGCCGACATCAACATCAGTGTCATGCCGGGTGGACAGGTACTCACTGCCGGTAGCAGCTTCGTCGGGGGTCTGGCTCTCAATGATTTCGCCAACCCAACCGTACCGCAGCCGTCGCTGACAGCCGTGGAAGCGCTTGGAATCTTCGGCGGAAACGCCGGAATCGACGTCAACGATGCTCCGTCTGTTGTGGAATATATTGGCGGCTGGGACCAATCAACACTCCTTACCGCCCCCGGTATTGCACGTGCCGACGTACCAGCCCGACTCGTCTATCTTCCCACCCCGACAGGCGTAGAGCTCTCCTGGAATTTGTGGGTGCAAACCATCGATGGTGCCCACTGGTACGACGCCAGCGTGAGTGCCACAACTGGTGAGCTGGTAGGCGTTGCCGACTGGGCATCTCACGCGTCTTACAATGTATTTGCAGCGCCGAAAGAAAGTCCATTAGACGGTGGACGCACCGTTGAAGTCGATCCACACCTTGCCGCATCAAATGCATCACCGTTTGGATGGCATGACACGGACGGCGTTGCGGGTGCAGAATTTACCGTAACGCGAGGTAACAATGTCAACGCTTACGCGGACAGAAACAATGACGACATACCTGACGCGGGTTCGCAACCCGATGGTGGCGCGGGGTTGGTGTTCGACAACCCGTTCAGCACGGCAGATCAACCGGTAGACTACCAGGACTTCGCCGTCACAAACCTCTTCTATTGGAACAATATCATTCACGACTGGCATTACCAGTACGGTTTCGATGAGGCCTCTGGAAATTTCCAGGTCAATAACTACGGAAATGGTGGACTGGGTGGCGACGCTCTGGAGGCTCAAGCTCAGGACGGTGCAGACGTCGGCGACTCTAACAATGCAAACATGTTGACACCACCAGACGGCACGGCGCCGCGAATGCAAATGTACGAATTCACGTTAACCAGCCCACGACGTGACTCAGACCTCGACGCGGGCATCATCATTCACGAGTATGGCCACGGGGTGAGCAATCGCCTGACGGGCGGTCCCAGCAACTCCAGTGCACTGAATGCACTTCAAAGCGGTGGTATGGGTGAAGGCTGGAGTGACCTGCATGCGCTAATTTTTACCCAAGTCGGAACTGACGCAGCCAATGACGCACGAGGCATGGGAACGTATGTCCTTGGAGAACCTGCCAACGGGCCAGGTATCCGCACCTACCCCTACAGCTACGATATGTCGATCAATCCACATACGTATGGCGACTTCCAGGTTTCCTCCGAAGTCCACTATACCGGGGAAATCTGGGCCAGCACCTTGTGGGACCTCAACTGGGCGTTGATTGACGGGAACTCACTCGACCCGAACCTTCCTAATGCTGGTCTGGGCTTTGATTCCGACCTGCTCTATGGAACCGGTGGAAACAACCTTGCGATGCAGCTCATCATGGAAGGGATGAAACTGCAACCGGCCAATCCGTCATTCCTCGATGCCCGCGACGCCATTCTCGCCGCCGATCAGGCGCTTACCGGTGGAGCCAACTATGTGACAATCTGGACAGTGTTCGCGCGTCGCGGTATGGGAGTCAGCGCGGACGACGGCGGCTCCGCAAATTCGTCTAATGTGACCGAAGCATTTGACTTGCCAGTGAGCCCTAAAGGATCCATCGAATTTGACCGCCCCGAGTACTACGTCGGTAACACAGTCAACATTTCAGTCGAGGATGCACACCTCATTGGTTTGGGCAGCCTGGTCGTCACTGTCACTTCGACAAATGGAGACACTGAAAACGTCACACTCTTTGAAGTTGTAGGTCCTGGACAATTCCTGGGGTCAATCAACTCGCGGTCAGGCGCGGTGGCCGCCGATGGATTCATCAACGCAGCAATTGGAGACACTATCAGCGTTACCTACAACGACACCGATGATGGCACCGGCAATCCCGCAGTTGTTACTGCGACCGCCGATTTCGTCGATACCGATTCAATTTCAGGCCGCGTCTGGCGTGACGACAACCTCAACTCGCTTCGAGATGCTGGCGAACCCGGGCTGGCTGGCGTCACGATTTATCTCGACTTGAACGACAACGGCATGCTCGACGGAGCAGAGCCGAGTACAGTTTCCATGACCGACGACCTCGGAACACCAGGCGTTGACGAGACCGGATACTATGAATTCCTCAACCTCGCCGCTGGCAGGTACATCGTTCGAGAAATCCTGCCGGCAGGTTTCGATCTCACATTCCCCCGCGACTACAACATCATCGCCAATGGAGATTTTGAAACGGGCACCCTCGCAGGTTGGGACGTAGCGGCCACAACCGGAGGCTGGGTAGTAAATGACGGGACGTTCGATCCCGATGGAACTCGAGGCCCAATTCCAGCAATCGCCGGTAATTACGATGCCCTCAACTACCAGAGCGGTCCTGGACATCAAATACTCAGCCAGACATTTGTCGTTCCCCAAGGAATCAATTCGGCGACGCTCAGCTGGTTTGAGCGTCTATTCAGCTATGCCAGCTTGTCCGATCCCGATCAGGAATACCGAGTCCAATTGTGGTCGGAAACGAACTCCGTCATTTCAACGATTTACTCAACGACCCCGGGCGACCCTGACTTCCAGCCTGGGCCCAACCTCAGGTTGTTTGACCTCACCTCGCGACTTCGGTCCTTGGCAGGACAGACCGTCAAACTCGTGTTTGACGCCAATCCAACTGTTTATTTCATGAATGTTTCGCTGGATAACATCCGGCTTGACTTGGACATCATGAGTGATGGCTATTGGATCGCCAATGTCCTGGACGCGACAGCAATTGGAAATCTCGACTTCGGCAATGGTGTCCTGCCGACAATTGCACTCGCAAACACCGTAACAAGTCTGCCGGAAGATACTATCACGTCACCGCCCATTCGTGTGGCTGACTTGAACATCGCACCTCATGGTTCCACCACAGTTAACACAACGCTCACTGGTCCCGATGCAGCCCTGTTCATCGTCATTGGCAACCAACTCTTCCTGCGGGACGGCGTCGCACTCGACCACGAAACCAAGCCACAGCTCGAGGTCACTATTCAAATTGACGACCCCACCCGCGGCGTGACCCCAGACGATGAAGTAACACTCATCATTGACATCACCGACGTAAACGACACCCCCGTTGTTCTTCCGAACACATTTACTATTCCAGAGCACACCGCAGACCTCACGGTCATCGGTTCAATTCTTTCCTCCGACGAAGATGTGCCAGCCCAATTGCTCTCCTATTCGATCACCGGTGGAAACACGGGGAATGCCTTCGGTATCAACCCGACTACTGGTGAACTGTTTGTGAATGACAGTACAGCCGTCGATTTCGAAACAGTCGGCTCGTTTAGTCTGACGATTTCAGTGGTAGACGACGGTTCTCCAAACAGGACAGGCAGCGCAACGGTCACCGTAAACCTGACGGACGCAAACGACGCTCCCATTGTCGACGACGCCACATTCTTCCTGGACGAATACAGCCCTGTTGGCACTTTTGTCGCTGCTTTGCCAATCACCGACGTCGACGCCGGGGCCATGCTGACGTACTCCATTCTCAGTGGTAATACAGGCGGTGCTTTCGAAATCGACAGTAACGGCAACCTCGTCATTGCCAACGCCGCCCCACTTGTATTTGTCACGAATCCGGTGTTTACGCTCGTTGTGGAAGCAGTCGACAACGGCAGCCCCGCTCTGTCCAACACTGGTACAATTACCGTCAACCTGAACGACGTCAACGACCCACCCATTGTCAACGCAGCCTCATTCACCATTGATGAACAGGCGCCGACAGGCACGGCAGTCGGTACGGCAACCGGTAGCGACGCTGACGGCACCATCGATAGCTGGGCCATTATTGGCGGCAACGTCGGCAACGCCTTCGCCATCGACAACAGTGGCAACATTACGGTCAACAACAGCACAGCCGTCAACTACGAAGTTACCCCGGTCTTCTATCTGACGATTGAAGCCACGGACAACGAGGGACGGCCTGGGACAAACACCGTTGAGGTATACCTCAACGACATCTACGAACAAGACCTCATCATTTTCGACAAGCGAACCCGTCGCTGGATCTTCGGTGATTCCGACGGTGCCAAGTTCTCGCAAGTCACCGGCGCCCAATGGCTGCTCTATGAAGATCTCGATACCGTCGAGTTTGTTGAAGGCGACTTCAACGGTGATGGCATCGGCGATGTCGCAGGTCTGACGTCATCCGGCGTCTGGCTGGTGGGACTTATCAACGGCACAGCGGTCGAGTCAGCTGTCTGGGGCCTGTGGCCCGCTGGTACAACCTGGAACCATGTCACCGCGGGTGATGTCGATGGTGACGGCAAAGCGGACATCGTCGGACAGGCAGCCAATGGTGAATGGTGGGTTGCCATTTCCGATGGAGCCTCCTTCGAGACTCGTACACTCGGCACACTTCCAACTCTTGCCTGGACGCAACATCTCTTCGGAGATTTTGACGGAAACGGTCGACTCGATTTGGCCAGTTTCAATCAACAAGGTGCCTGGTGGGTCACGGCAAACATTGGTTCGAGCTTTACCTCCAGCCGTTGGGTCCGCGTGGCCGATCAGGCAACTGCAGGCTGGATGAACTTCCTCGTCGGCGACTTCAACGGCGACGGCAAAGATGACATCACCGCGCAGCAGGCAACCGGCCAGTGGTGGAAATTCCTGGGAACAACGGACCACTTTGTCGTGGAATACGGTAATCGTTGGGCGACCATTTTCAGCGACTTCCACGTCGCCGACTTCAACGGCGACGGACGCGATGACTTCGCCGCCCGCACCACCGGAAACAGCTGGTGGATCAACGAAGCCACACTGACCGGACGGTTCTTCGCCCGCAGTGCAGGAGGAAGTTGGTCCTCGGCAGAAACCTGGACGTCTGTCGTCGGTGATTTCAATGGCGATGGAAAAGCTGACATCGCCGGCATTACCGCCTCTGCAGGAACGTGGTTCGTCCAACTCTCAGACGGGGCACTGTTCAGGACACGGTACTTCGGCCAGTGGCTGCTGAACGACACCATCTTCGCAACAGAAGTCTAATTCCTGCGTCCCATCTAAGGACTCTCGCAGCCTGCAGGCGACACCGGTCACCTTCAGGCTGCTTTTCTTGAACTCTCAACCACTTCACTTGCGGCGACCGCCGAGGAATAAAGGGCGGGATTAAAGCTTCGAGTGCGCCACCAATACTCCAGCGTGAAGCCTGGCCAAATCGTCGAATTGCGGCCTTGGGCGTCTAAGTACCACGAGTGACAACTGCCGCCCGCCCATGTCGTCGATGTGGACCGCCGCTGGATTTCTGCCGTGAATTCGCTGCACGCCTCAGGGGTCACCTGCATGACGTCGGTGCCATTGGTTTTCATCCACTGCATGGCAGACAGGGCGTAACGAACCTGTGCCTCCAGCATGAACACGAGCGACGTATGACCAATCCCGGTATTCGGTCCCGCCAAAAGAAACATGTTCGGAAAATTCGGCACTGAGATCCCCAGATAAGCCGCCGCCCCGTCGCTCCAGGTCTCCGCTAGTGTTTCTCCTTTTGCCCCGACAACGGAACTCCAGAAGGGATGATCAGCCACACGAAAGCCCGTCGCCAGGACCAATGCATCCAACTGATGGTGCCGACCGTCGGCTGTTTGCACGCCGTCTCGGGTCACTCGCTGAATTGAGTCGGTGACCAGTTCAACATTCGGCTGCTGCATGGCGGGATAGAAGTCGTTCGACAACAGAATCCGCTTGCACCCAATTCGGTACTGAGGCCGCAGCCGGGCCCGCAGAGCGACATCCTTAACTTGCTTATGCAAATGACGCCGTGCCCAGCGTTCCACCCACTTGGCCCACATGGGGGAGTACACGAGCGGAGGAACCAGAAACTCGCGTTCCCAGTATTGTCGCCAGCGACTCAGCCGCTGCAGTAGCGGAACAGTCCGGTACAGCGTCTTCGTCCAGTCAGAGATTTCCTTATCGTACCGAGGCACAATCCAGGCCGGTGTCCGCTGAAACACCGACATTTGCTTCGCCAGGGGCTGCAATGCGGGAACAATTTGAATGGCGCTCGCGCCTGTGCCAATGACGCCGACTCGTTTTCCGGAAAACTCAACCGCATGGTCCCAGCGGGCTGAGTGCAGCACCTCCCCACCAAACTCATCCAAGCCTTCGATGTCGGGATACGCCGGTGCCGACATTGCACCATGAGCCAGAATGAGAAAGCGGGCTTGGACCAGGCCCCGGTTGGTGTCAATTCGCCACCGACTACTGGCAGCATCCCAGCGGGCTTCCTGGACACTGCAACCAAAGCGAATTTTCGGCAGCAAGTCGCGGTTCTCGGCGACACTATGCAAATACTGCTGAATTTCTGATTGAGGCGAATATGTTCGCGACCAGTCCGGATTTGGTGCGAACGAAAACGAGTACAAGTCAGACTGCACGTCACACTGACAACCGGGATACGAGTTTTCGTACCACGTTCCGCCCACCTTCTGGTTCCGTTCGAGAATAACGAAGTCGTCAATCCCGCGCTGCCGCAACATGGCCCCCGCCCCGAGACCACCAAAGCCAGCCCCGATAATGGCAACTTCAACCACCTGTCCTGCAATCGACTCTTGCATGTCCAAATCCCTCCCTGCGTACTGCTGCGACACAGGTCGCAGAATCTCGAAATGATAGAGAGAACCGGCAAATTGACGCAGCGCGAGAATCGACGCCCATCAAACTAAGTCGCCGGGGGACCTTCCATCGCGACTTCCGAAGAGGCACCCGCGTCCTGCGTCTCTTCACGGGCGGCCCCAATGTCATGCAGGCTCAATCCCGTTCTGCTGAAGAGCACCAGTCCCAGAATGGTAACGGGAATGTAGCCGGACAAATGGAAGTAGACCGACGCAGCAAACACGGCGTCGTTGTCGTAGTTCATTCCAGCCAAAACGGCGGCAAAACACCCCTGAATCACGCCGAAATAGCCGGGCGAGGCGGGCACGGATACACCGAGCGCCACAACCCCCATGAGCACGAACGCCACGACGGGAGAAGGGTGAATTCCAAATGCCCACAGGGATATGAGCATCACGGCCCCGTTCAGCACCCATTTCACCATCGAAATGAGCAGGATGGCAGCCAGCAGACGTGGCCTTCTAATCGAGGCCATCCCGACAGCGCCGTTTTCCAGCATCCGACAGACCTTGTCACGTAGTCCGTGTGGAATGAACGACATGCGGGCCAGAATGCGTTCAACGAAATCCACAAGTGGTCGCGTCCAGAAAACGTAGACGACACCAAATAGAGCAATGGCACCAATTCCCGCGCCGAACAAAATGGCCAGTCGCTTCGTTTCCTCCGGCATGGGCATGAAAACCAATCCAATGCCGAGGTAAACGAAAATCGCCACCACGTCGAACACTCGCTCCAGAAAAATACTGGAAACTGCCATGGTCATGGGCTGTTTCTGTTGCTGGGCAAACACGAAACAACGGACAAATTCTCCCATCCGGGCGGGGAGCACATTGTTGAAAGCGAAACCAATCATGGTGGGACCAAACAGGTCCCGCATGGGAGCAAAGTCCTGCACCGGCAACAGCAACAATCGCCAGCGCCACGATTTCAGCCAATAGAAGACGTAAAGCAGAAACAGAATGAGCGGCAACAGACTGTAGTCAGCCGTTCGAAACTCTTCACCGAGGTTCGTCAGTCCATCCTTTTCCGCGAGAATGGGCCGCATCGCGAGCCACATGCAGACGACGGAAACAACAATCCCGAAGAAGAACATGAACCAGCGGGATCGCAGTATCTTCATCGCCGTTGTTGCGATGAGTTTTATAATGGGAGACTGCAAAACCTTCTTGCCGAATCCGACGAGACTACTGCCTATCCCCAACAGGAATTTCACAGGTCGGGATCGCAGAATCTTCATCGATGAATGGCAGACAATGGGAACAACTGAAATGCATCAGGAACTTGGCAATTAAGAACCAAGAACCTTACCAATTGTCTCGCGTAGGACGTGTCCTGAACGCTGCAATCCCGTCAGTTCCTTCGGCCACAATTCGATTTCAATGTGCGAGAGCGCCCCGCCACGTCCAACTACGGTTGGAACACTAATCGCCACGTCGGACAGGCCATATGCACCATTCTGCAGTGACGAAACAGGCAGAATGCGACGTTGATCCAGTGCGATGGAGTGAATGACGTCTGCAATCGAAGCACCGACGGCGAACCCGGCACCGCCCTTCTTCTTGATGACTTCAGCACCCGAACCACGTGTTTTCTTTTCAATGTCTGCGATGAGTTGAGCACTCACACCGGGGTACTTCTCCAACGGCAGACCTGCAATTTGAGCGTGCGACCAAATGGGGACCATGCTGTCGCCGTGTTCACCGAAAATGGTCACCTGGACCTGGCTTGGGCAGACATCAATTCCCTGTGCCAGCATGCTTCGCAAACGTGTGGTGTCGAGAACTGTTCCCAGCCCAATAACCTGCTGCGGCGGGAGGTTCAATTCGCGAACGGCCAAATACGTCAGCACGTCAACCGGATTCGACACCACGAATACGATAGCGTCTTTCTTCAATCCTGCCTGTTTGACGTCCGCCAGAATGTTCCTGAAGAGCGCCACGTTTCGGTTGATGAGGTCGAGCCGACTTTCATCTGGTTTACGACGCAAACCGGCGGTAATGCACACGACGTCAGCATCAGCGACTGTCGACGTGGGTGCTGCATAGATTTTCTGGTCGGAAATAAGGCTCGCACCGTGCAACAGGTCGAGTGCCTGACCTTCAGCCACGTCTGGATTGACGTCGATCAGGGCAATTTCACGGACAATTCCACCGAACTGCAATGCCGACGCCGCACACGAGCCGACCAGTCCACCACCACCAATAATTGCAGTTTTCATCTGATAATTCGGTTCTGTTTAACCAGGATCACCAATAAATAAATGCTCCGCCTCGGAGGACGAAAGCGTCTCACGAGGGGAGCATAGGTTGAGACAATGAGGCAATGCTACCTCAGTTGGCGAGAATCCCTTACTTGAGTTTGGTTGCTCCCGGCTTCGCCATTTGTGGGAACTCAACCGGAGCATCCCAGTTTGGCGTTTCCGGAACCAGTTTGTCCTCGGAATTCAGTGCCTGTTCCCAAGTCACTTCCTGACCGGTGTAGGCCGCCATGCGTCCCATAATGGCCATCAGCGTGCTGTTCATCATGCGGTCGCCATTGTGAAGCGGCTTCCCTTCGCGAATCGATTTGAACATTTCGTTGTGCTCAACCTGGTACATATTGGGAGCTTCGCCCGAGTACTTCCAGGTGGTGCCATCGGCGTAGTCAATGCTGACGCCGCGGCGGCCAATATTGGCCTTCCCTTTGGAACCGAGCAGATACAGGTTGTTTTCGTTGTGACAACCGGAAATTTGCCGTTGGGCCAGAAAACCGCGGGTTTCGTCCGCCCACTCGTAGTTGACCTCAATGTGGTCGAAGATGTTTCCACCTTTCGATTCAATTTGACGTCCCCCCACTGCGGTACATGCCTTAGGAGGAACATCTCCCTTGGCCCACGCGAGCCAGTCGACGGTGTGGCAAGCCTGCTCGACCAGACCATCGCCCGAGAGCCACGTGTAGTTGTACCAGTTGCGAACCATCCACTCGAGATCTGAAATTCCGGCGGGACGCGTCTCAGGTGCTGGCATGGGCTTCACAGGACCGGTGAGATAGGTCCCGAACGCACACAGCACCTCACCAATTTCGCCATCCAGCACGCGTTTGAAGAGTTCGCGGCGGGGATAGTCGTACCGCCAGCAGAAGCCAGCAACCATGGCAGCGCCGTTCTCTTTCGACTTCCGCACCGACTCCAACGCCCAGCGTGCACCGGGACCATCGGTCGCCATCGGCTTTTCGGTGAAAATGTGCTTTCCTTTTTCGACGGCGTAGGCCAAATGCTCAGGACGGAATCCCGGAGGCGTCGCCAGAATGACGACGTCACAACTGTCGACCACATAGCGGTATGCATCCAGGCCCGAAAACTTGTTTTCCTCCGGGACGAGCACGCGGTCTGCGATTTCTTTCTGCTTCTTCAAGGCATTGAGACTTCCTTCAATTTGGTTGGCGAAGGCGTCACCCATTGCCACAAGCTGGGCTCCCTCATCGGCATGCAACGCCTGACTGGCTGCCCCGGTTCCACGGCCACCGCAACCGACGAGTCCCACACGAAGAATGTCGCTGCCTGCCGCGTAGACACCAGCGGTGCTGCCAAGCGTTCCGACCAAACCCGCCGCGGTAGCGACGGTTGATGCTTTCAGAAAATCGCGACGATGAGGAGCCTTGTTGTCAGACATGGGTACTTTCAACACTGTTTCAGTTTACGAATTCGAAAAGACAAAAAACGGCACCTGCCCCACAGGGTGCAGACATCAGCCATTGTCGATGCATGATAGTCAGCCGTTGCCGCGTTTGTGTAGTCCCATCATCATTTCATGCTCATCGGCTCATCGAACCATGACATTCCACACCGGCAACTATTGCCGAAACGAACGCACGGACATTGACGACTGGGAAAGCTGCCCTCGAATGTGCCATGAATCCATCCTGCCAGTCCGCTGATTGCTGAACCCCGACTTTCACCGGCGGCGATAGTTCTATTGTGTCCTTAGAAAAGGATATGACAGCATGTCGGGCTCGTTCAGCAATCAGGAGGGGGCAATGTCACAACGACTTGGTGATACGTGCGTCCTCGTCCTGCTCTCCGGGCTGCTATTCCTGACGAACCTCGGTGGTCCCAAACTCTGGGACCGAGACGAGCCGAGAAACGCGGGATGTGCCTCAGAAATGCTCCAGCGGAACGACTGGGTCACGCCGACATTCAATGCCCAGCTGCGACCGCATAAACCCGTCCTGCTCTACTGGGGCATGATGGTCTCCTACTCACTCTTCGGCGCCACAGAGTTCGCAGCGCGTTTGCCATCTGCACTGTGCGGAACGGGCTCTGTTCTCCTGACCTACTTCATCGGACGCCGACTCTTCTCGCGTGAGGCCGGAATGTGGGCCGCCATTGCGCTGGCAACCACCATGATGTTCGGCGTCGCGGCTCGTGCAGCAACCCCCGATGCACTGCTGATCTTCCTTGTTACGCTGGCTCTCGGAATCTATGCCTTCACAACGAACTTCGAAGACGAGGAAGTCATTCTCTTCCCACGTTTCTGGCCAAGTGTTGCGATGTACCTCGTCATGGGACTGGCGACCCTCGCCAAAGGTCCCATTGGATTCATTCTACCAACAGCCATCATCGGGATGTTCCTCCTGATTCGCCGCTTGCCCGCCTCTCATGTCGGCGTGGGACGCTGGTGGCAACCGGGCTGGACATTGCTCCGTAGTTTTCATCCCGGGCACTTCCTGAAGACTTGCCTTTTCATGCGGCCGCTCACTGCCATTCTGTCAATTCTGGCCGTCGCGCTCCCCTGGTATTTGTGGGTGCATGTCCGCACGGAGGGAGCGTGGACCTACGGATTCTTTATTCAACACAACGTCCGCCGGGCCACGAGTTCGATGGAAGGTCATGGCGGTGGCGTGTGGTTCTATCCCGTCGCACTCCTCGTCGGCTTCTTCCCCTGGTCGGTCTTCTGGATTCCAGCACTCCACGACGGCGTAAGCGAGTGCAAAGAGAAATCAAACCACAAGGCAGGCTACCTGTTCGCCGCCTGCTGGGTGGGCGTGTACCTGGTGTTGTTCACCATCGCGAAAACCAAGTTGCCGAGTTACATCACACCCTGCTACCCCGGCGTCGCTCTGTTGATGGGAGTCTTTCTGTCGCGACTCGCCGCTGGTTCGGTGGCTCTTTCCCGACTTTGGACCGGCATTACCCTCGGCACAGTAACCGCCGTCGGTGTCGCCATTGCCATCGCAGTTCCAAAAGCCAGTGAGGTCTTTCTGCCGGGCGAAGCACTGCTGGGAGTCGTGGGGGCCGTCCTCATTGTTGCAGGGTTCATCGCACTCATTCGTGGCTACCAGCAACGCATGCAAGATTCACTGAGAATTCTCGCGGGTGGAGCCATCGCCTTTTCACTGGCGCTCTTCGCCATCGCCCCGATGCAGATCAACAAGTACCGTGGCCTGGATGAAATTGTGTCTCACCTGCAATCTGAGGACGAGACCTCAACCTTGTTTAGCTTTGCCTGTCTTGAGCCAAGCTGGGTCTACTATGCCGGGCAACCCATCGAAGAATATGGTGCCCCCGAACAGGTCCTCGCACGCTGGCGGGAGACGTTGGAGTCAGGCGAGCAGCCACGGATTATCACGACACAAACGGAGTTTCAACGACTCCGACCGCACCTGCAGTCAGTCCCCTACCGAGTCGAATCGACGCCCTACTTCCTGAAAGACGAGACCGTCGTTGTCCTCTCACCGGGAGAAGCCGAACCTCTAGAATTGGCGTCTGAAGCGATCCCCATCATTCACTAGATGCAGGTTCAAAACCACAATCTCATCGTACAACGGACGTCCACGTCCGTTGAATCCGCACCGCCCGGCCAATACGACGGGCGAGGAAGTCCGTCGTACGACTGTCGAATAACGCATTATTCAAACGGCAATTCGCAATCTCACTCTGGCAGGCGGTCCGCTGCCGGCGAACATTCGAGTCAGCAACCAGCGGGGAGTGAATCTCACAGCGGTCGTGACGTCTGCTGACACTCTGGGATGTGCCATCTCGGAAATCGAAGTGTTCGTCCCGCAATTGCAGTCGTCCACATTCGATGTCCTGAAGGAATGGGCGAAGCAACTCAGCCAGCGCGTGACTTATTTGCTGGAACAAATTGGCCCGTTGGAATTCGACGAACAGGCCGGGCAGGTTCTGATTCGTTCCAACAAGCCGGATCAACTCCCTGACGGTGCGCAATACTACGAAATTGTGCTCTCACGCCACGGTGCCGGTAACTTTCTGCTGAAACGCTACCAGTTCACCAAAGGCCAGGCCGGTCGCCAACCAGTCGACATGCTGCTCACGCGTCAAGTCATCACCAAACTCATCGACGACTTGGAAGCGACCATTCCGTGACGCGGCAAACGCCTCGTAGGCCGGACCGGAGCAAACCGAAACGTTGCCGGAACTCCGGTCGCAGGACGTTCCTTCATCAAGGCAAAACTCGCTGATGAATGCGGATGCCGTTTGCGCAGTTCCGGCTTTTTTCAGCGACCTGCGGTCCGGCCTACAAACATTTCAATGCGGGACGTACTGACTTAAGAACGAGCCCACGGCCCATCCGATGAGGGCGACTGCGAGTGGGGTCACGGCGAATTCGTACTCGCGTCGCCAAATGGCAATCCCCACGCTCGCGAAAAACGCGACGAGGTAACTGAATGCAAAGAACACTAAGTGTCCGAGCGTGAGACCCGATTGGCTGGGAAAGACAACGCCGTAGTCAAACATGTTCAGTAACAACAACAACACATACTGCACGACAAGCAAGACGACCAGAACAATACGCCAGGTTCTCACTTCGAGCTTGCGTTTGCCATCGTCGTCGTTGGTTACCGACATGCGAATTCACGCTCGTTTCAAAATGATTTTCGCGTCCTGCCTTACAATCTCAACGATCTCAACTACGGCACAGCCACACTAAACCATCTCAACCAAATGCGAGGTTGAGATGATCCAGACGAACGCATCCCGACTACGTCAGCCTAATGCACACGCATACCCGGCTTCGCACCATCATCGGGATTGAGCAGGAAAATCTCTTTTCCGCCCGGTCCGCAGGCCAGCACCATGCCTTCGCTGAGGCCGAATCGCATTTTGCGAGGCTTCAGATTCGCACAGCAGACGACCAGTCGGCCAATGAGGTCTTCCGGGTTGTAGCAACTCTTGATGCCGGCAAACACGTTGCGGCGTTCGTCGCCACCGAGTGACAGTGTGAGTTGCAGCAGCTTGTCGGCACCTTCCACATGATTGGCCTCAATGACCCGAGCCACACGCATGTCGACTTTCACGAAGTCTTCAATGGTGCAGTGTTCTTCGGTCATTGGCTCCGCCTGCAGGGCCTCCGGGCCGTCGTTGTACTGAGCGGCAGGATCAACTGCTGCGGCGGCTGCCGATTCGTCTTTGGATTCTTCAATCATTTCGTTCACCTTCTGTTCTTCAACACGTGAGAACATATGTTTGTATTTGCTGACACTTGTTCCCGTCAGCGGCGTTTGTGCGTCGGACCACTTGTCAATGCGGGCACCTAACAACTCTTCCGCCTGAGCGGCCAGTCGCGGCAGCACGGGCGACAGATAGCAGACGATTTGCCAAAACAGGTTCAGCGCCACACTGCAAACTTCGCGGACCTCTTGCTGGCGCTCAGGGTCTTTCCGCAGCTTCCACGGTTCCTTGGACTCCACGTACTGATTCGCCGCGTCGGCCAGCGTCATAATTTCCCGGATGGCGTTGCTGTACTCGCAATTCTCATAAGCCTCCGCCAGCTTGTCGGCCAGTGCCGCTCCCTGCTGGAACAGGCCACCATCTTCGGGATACTCATCGCACAGAGTTTCACCGGCGATGAACTTTGCCGAGCGGCTCGCAATGTTCACCACTTTGCCGACCAAGTCACTGTCGACCTTCGCCTTGAACTCTTTCAAGTTCAGGTCGAGGTCATCCACCTTCGAGGACAGCTTGGACGCCACGAAGTAGCGGAAGCCGCTGGGATCAAGATGATCAGCAAACGTCGCGGCGGAAATGAACGTCCCTTTGGACTTGCTCATTTTCTCGCCGTCCACGGTGAGGAACCCGTGCACGTGGACTTTGGTCGGCAGGCTGAACCCCGCCGTTTTCAGCATGGCCGGCCAGAACAAGGTGTGGAAGTACGTAATGTCCTTCCCAATGAAATGATGAATTTCCGTTTCCGGATTCTTCCACCATTTATCGAGGTCCTCCCCATTCGCCTGACACCACTCAGATGTGCTGCCAATGTATCCAATCGGCGCGTCGAACCAGACATACCAGTAATTGCCGGGAGCGTCGGGAATTTCGAACCCGAAGTACGGAGCCGGGCGCGAGACATCCCAGTCGCGCAGTTCCTTCCCCAGGAAATGCCCTTTCAGGTAGTTGGCGATTTCCGGCTGCAGGTGCTCTCCCGACTGCGTCCAATCCGCGAGGAACTCATGGAGGTCTTCAATGCGGACGAACAAATGCAGCGCCTGCTTAACCACGGGCGTCGCACCACTCAGCGTGCTTTTCGGGTTAATCAGTTCTGAGGGGCTGTGGGTATGGCCGCATTTGTCGCACGAGTCGCCGTATTGATCTGGGGCGTTGCACTCAGGATTAGGACACGTCCCTTTCACGAACCGGTCGGCCAGAAACGTACCGACTTCGGGATCGAACAGTTGTTCAATTTCTTTCTCGTGAACTAGGCCGGCTTTGCGAATGGCTGCCCAAACTTCGTGGCATACCTCGCGATTCTGTTCGCTGTTCGTTGATCCATAATTGTCGAACAGCACATCGAACCGCGCAAAGTCCCGCATATGCGCCTGCTGCATATCCGCAATGAGGTGCACCTCGGAACGATTCTCTTTGCGGGCGCGCAGCATAATAGCCGTTCCGTGCGTGTCATCGGCACAGAAGTAACGGCAGTCATGCCCCCGCAGCTTTTGGAACCGCACCCAGATGTCCGTCTGGATGTACTCGACGAGGTGGCCAATATGAATATGGCCATTCGCGTACGGCAATGCTGCGGTCACGAGAATTCGACGTTGTGTCATCAATCGAGACCTTTCAGAACGAAAATGCAATTGGACTGTGGTGATCTTAAGGGACCGAATCCAATGCCGATAGGTTCGCTCACCCGCAATTTCACAGACAGGAATGTCTGTGCCACCCCTGAGCACTTCGACCCTAAATACAAACAGCCGTCGCTGGAAAGCTCCCAACGACGGCTGTCGCATTACTCATTTACTACGGTTAACGAGCGGCTCGGCAGGAGCCTCGCCCTCCCAGTCGAACCTTAGCTGTCCAGGGCTGCCTGAGCGGCGGCCAGACGTGCGATTGGAATACGACGGGGCGAGCAGCTCACGTAGTTGAGTCCAATTTCGTGGCAGAAGAAGACCGACTTCGGATCTCCCCCGTGCTCACCGCAAATACCAATTTTCAGGTCGTTGCGGGTACCGCGTCCACCTTCCACACCTTGCTTCATCAGCTTGCCAACACCCGTGGTGTCGATGGTCTGGAAAGGATCGGCGGGAACGATGTCGTTTTCCATGTAGTAGCCAATGAATCCCTTGTAGTCGTCACGGCTAATGCCGAGGGTCGTCTGCGTCAGGTCGTTGGTACCGAAGCTGAAGAACTCAGCTTCCTGGGCGATTTCGCCGGCGGTCAGTGCGGCACGTGGGATTTCGATCATGGTGCCGACCATGAATTGGACTTGCACACCCTGCTCTTCGAACACCTTGGCGGCTGTGTCACGAATGACCTTGGCCTGGTTCTTGAACTCGGACTCGAAACCAGCCAGTGGCACCATCACTTCAGGATGGCAGTTAATGCCCTGCTTCTTCAGGCCGCAAGCGGCTTCGAAAATGGCACGGGCCTGCATGGCGGTGATTTCGGGATACACAATTCCCAGTCGGCAACCACGGTGACCGAGCATCGGGTTCGATTCCTTCAGCTCTTCCACACGGCGGGCGACTTCTTCCTCGCTCACGCCGAAGGTCTTAGCGAGCTTCGGTCCGAGAGTTGGATCGTCGTGCATGTGGTGCTCGGAGAGGAACTCGTGGAGCGGTGGATCGAGCAGACGAATTGTTACCGGACGGTCACCCATCACTTTGAAGAGGTGGGTAAAGTCGTCACGTTGGAATGGCAGCAGCTTGGCGAGAGCCGCAGCACGGTCTTCCGGCTTGGTCGCGAAAATCATTTCGCGGATTTCGTCGAGGTGATCGAAGAACATGTGCTCAGTACGGCACAGTCCAACTCCCTGAGCACCCAGAGCCACGGCTGCTTCGGCATCATCGGCTTCTGCGTTCGCACGGACGTCCAGCTTGCGGTACTTGTCAGCCCATTCCATGAGCTGAGCATAGCGACCGAAGGTTCCCGAATCTTCAGGCTTCAGGTTGCCCATGAGGACTTCCATGACCTCTGACGGTGAGGTTTCGATTTTGCCAGCGAAGACTTCGCCAGTGAATCCGTCCACTGAAATCCAGTCGCCTTCCTTCAGGACGGTGGATCCCACGGTGACGGTACCGGCTTCGTAATCGATGTTCAGGGCAGCACAACCGCAAACGCAGGTCTTACCCATTTGACGGGAAACGAGAGCAGCGTGGGAGGAGGCACCACCGAATGCGGTGAGAATTCCCTTGGCCACTTTCATACCACGGAGGTCTTCCGGGCTGGTTTCCTTACGGACCAGCACGAGCTGCAAGTCGTTGTTGGCGTTCCACTGAGCTTCGGCGTCCGAAGCGTGGAAGACAATTTGACCACTCGCGGCACCAGGACCAGCATTGATCCCCTTGGCCAGCAGGCGGTTATCCTTCTCAGCAGCAGCCTTGGAATTCGGATCGAAAATTGGCTGCAGGAGTTGGTTCAGGTCGTCGGCAGGAATACGACGCTTTTGCAGAGCGGTCTTTTCGTCGATGAGACCTTCGTTGACGAGGTCTACAGCAATACGAACGGCAGCAAAACCAGTCCGCTTGGCGTTACGAGTCTGGAGCATCCAGACCTGTCCCTGCTGGACGGTGAACTCGATGTCCTGAACTTCCTTATAGTGGTTTTCCAGAATCTTGCCGATCTTGGTCAGTTCGGCAAACGCGGCTGGGTTGTCGGCTTCGAGCGACTCTTCCACGCGTTTTGGAGTACGGGTACCAGCCACCACGTCTTCGCCCTGGGCGTTGATGAGGTAGTCGCCGCAGAACCCTGGGGTTCCGTCGGAACAGTTCCGGGTGAGTCCCACGCCGGTAGCACAGTCGTCACCGAGGTTACCGAACACCATGGCCTGCACGTTGACGGCTGTTCCCCAGTTGTGAGGAATGCTGTACTGGCGACGGTAGACGATAGCACGGTCGTTCATCCAGCTACCGAACACGGCACCGATGCAACCCCACAGCTGTTCCATAGGGTCGGTCGGGAAGTCGACTCCAGCCTCCTTCTTAATGACCGCTTTGAACTGGGTCACGATTTCCTTGAGGGCGTCAACGGAGAGATCCTTCTCGTGATGCACACCAGCAGCATGCAAATGCTTTTCCAGGATGTCTTCGAAGAAGTCGGGATCGGTCTTCGACTGTGGCTTCAGCTCGAGAACAACGTCGCCGTACATTTGAATGAGGCGACGATAGGAATCCCACGCAAAGTGCTCGTTGCCGGACTTCTTGATGAGGGCCGCAACAGTGGTTTCGTTCAAACCAATGTTCAGAACGGTGTCCATCATACCGGGCATCGACTCACGAGCACCGGAGCGGCAGGAGAGGAGCAGCGGGTTTTCGCTGCAGCCGAATTTCATGCCCATGACGGCTTCGGTGTTTTCCAGAGCCGCGTTCACTTGATCACGCAGTTCGGCGGGATAGGTCCGACCGTTATCGTAGTAGTAGTTACAGACAGCTGTACCAATGGTGAAACCAGCGGGAACCGGCAGACCAATCAAATTCATCTCGGCCAGGTTCGCGCCCTTACCACCGAGCTCATTTTTCATTTTGGTGGAGCCTTCAGCTTTACCACCACCGAAAGAGTAGACGTACTTCGTCGACATGGGAACGATTCCTCACCAAGTTTGAACGCACCGATAACGCTCAGCCGGGTTCTTATCCAACACAACACGCGAGGCTTATGCTGCCTCGCATCGCGGGGAATACACATCCCCAGCGCAGACCACGACCGCGAAAGTCGGCAGACTTGTGAAGCGGCAAACTATCAGTACGGCATTCGATGTTCAACCCTGCGGGAGATGGCATCAACCAATACCTATGCGTCAAGGCAGTTTAGGGAGAATTCAGCCCTGAGCGCGGTGGAATCGGCGCCCTTTCATTTCAAAACGTGGCAAGGTGTTCGGCTCGACCACGACGATTTCGGGCTGGAAGTTCAATCGGTTCTTGATTTCCCGATGCGTTTCTTCCGCCAGTTTTTGAACCTCTTCAGCGCTCAGCGTCGCCGCAGGTTCAATCTCAATGCGGAGATGCGGCATAGCTTTGCGCGTTTCCACAGTCGTCCGGTACTCAACCACATCGGGGAATTCACGCAGAATGGCGTCGAGACTCGACGGGAACACGTTGTTCCCACGAATGGTGACCATGTCATCCACCCGGCCCAGAATCCCGCCTTCCAACCGCAGGAGTGACAAGCCACTGGGGCACGGCTGCGTCGACTCGCGAACGAGGTCACCGGTTCGATAGCGAATGACAGGCTGCCCCCATCGGCCAAGGTTGGTGATGATGAGTTCACCCAGTTGACCAGCTTCAACCGGTTCCGAAGTTTCGGGATCGACGATTTCTGCAATCGCTTCCGTTTCCAGGATGAGCAAACCACCAGGCCCCTGCTCCGGCTCAATACCAAGCGACCCAATATCGGTCATCCCCCAATGGTCAAACACCCGAGCTCCCCACGCCGATTCAATCCGTTCACGAATCGACGGAATGGCCCCGCCCGGCTCGCCCGCCACCACAATTTTCCTCACGCCAATTTGCTTAAGGTCAATTCCCAACTGTGGCGCAACTTCTGTCAGTCGCAGCGCATAGGTTGGCGTGCAGCACATGACCGTGGCTTTCATTTCACCCATCATGCGGAGGCGGGCTTCGCTGGTCATGCCACCCATTGCCAGGGCCAGATTCCCCGCCCGATGCGCCCCATCAAACGCCGCCCAGAACCCGATGAACGGCCCGAACGAGAACGGGAAAGCGACGACATCGTCCTCCGTCACACCCACAATGCGATAGATTTGAGCCCAGCACTCCATGAACCAGTCCCAACTGGCGGCGGTATCCATCCACCGCATGGGCTTACCGGTTGTGCCCGAAGTTTGATGCAGTCGGCAGTAATTCGCCTTCTCGTAGGTCAGGTTCGTTCCAAACGGTGCGTGCTGGTTCTGGTCATCCACCAGTTCCTGCTTCAGGCAAAACGGCAAACGCCGAATGTCGTCCCAGGTCTGCAAATCGGCCGAGGAAACACCCGCAGCTGTTAACTTGGCTCGCCAGAATGGGTTGGATTCCTCAACCGCCGACACAAGTGCCTGCAGACGCTCCAATTGCATCGCCCGCAATTCCTCACGCGACTGCTGTTCAGGAAATGATGTCATTTCTAATTCTTTCCTCGGCCAATCTCGGCAACGTCCGGGTTGCACAGGCATTCCAGACTACGTTCCCAGAACGGCTTACGACTTCTTCTTTCCAATACGTCCCGACTGCAAGTCCTTCACAACTTCAGCCAGGAGAGTTGGTTCCCGCGAGTTGACCACGTGTTTGACACGGGAATCGGGCACGCCGAGCCGCGTCATGGCCTCTTCTGCCGACTTCCAGTGGCGATCTTTCTGCTTTTCGGTCGTCGCTAGGTACAAATTGGTTACCAGTTCACTCAACCGCTGATCATCATGATGCTCACGGTTCTCGTAAAACCGGTTGATCACTTTCCGCTGATAATCTGAATACTCACGATTCATGGGAATCCAACTTCCGCAATACACAACAAACGAAACAAACCCTTGCTGATTATGGAGAATCGGTCGCGGACCATCCAGCGACAACACATCACGGAACTTGGATATCGGTGATTCAACCATTCACCGCTTGTGATTATGCGGCAATTCCAGTAGTTTGGAGGTGTGGGGAGCATGCTTGCTCCGCCGAATTTGGCTGGCATGGACTGCAGAGCCAATTCGCAGTAACACATGGTTTTGATGCGGACACCGTCTCGACATGAGACGCTGTCGATAGAAGGTTTTGGAGGTAACGTAATGTCAGCTCGCGCAGCTTTGGTGGCCGAACTTCTCTGGGAACTCAAGAAAGAGGACAAGGTCGCCACGTACTCCGCCATCGCCGAGCGTGCAGGATTCAGCGCCGGAACAACCGGCCGCAGCATGCTGACCTGCCTGAAAGCCATTCGCCGCGACTGGGATCATCTCCAGTGGTGGCGCGCCATCCCCGACAACAAGACCGTCGAAGCCAAAGGCAAACTCGCCGCGTTCCTGACCGAATGGGGAGCCACCATTGGTGAAGCAAATGCCAACGGACTCGCCGAAGTCACCGTTGAAGATGAGAAGTTGAAAGTCTGGGAAGAAGCGGGAGCGAAACTTGCCGAAGAGACCGAAGAAGAAGACACCAGCGCCGGCGAAGAAGAATAAGTCACGTTCGCCATACCACCTGGTAAATCGAGAGCCACGAACTCTACCCATTGAGTTCGTGGCTTTTTTCGTTTCCAATTCCTGTCGGCCACTGGAATTGGCGTATTTACGTATCAATTCCATACTGCTGCAGAAAGTCATCCGGAATTTCCGCAGTCTTCTGGGCCACGAGCACGTAGTAGTACAGCGGTGTTCCTTCCATCGACAGTCGGTGCCGATATTTCTCCAAGTGATAAATGTCGAGGTACTCAGAAAAAATGAGTTCGCGGATGAATCGCGAAAACCCGGATGTGTCGGACTTGTCGAGGAATGTCTCTTTGATATTGAAGGCCACCCAGCCTTCGGTCTTCACCAGTTGCAATGCCTGAAAGAATGCTTCGGGTGGGATGTCACCAAACCCGAGCGCCGCCACAGAGGTCAAACAGTCGAACGCCCATTCCGCAAGGTCTTCCGCAGTTTCTGGCTTCAGACCGGTAAAGTCCGCGACGTAGTATTCGTCGTAAACTTCAGGCCGGTCGCGATAGCAGGCGTCCTTCGCTTCGGGAATGATATCAGCACCTACGAGCCTTGCGACTCCGTGCTGCTTGAGGACTTCACCCATCATGCCATTTCCGGCCCCCAGGTCGAGCACCCGCAGTTCCGTGAAGCTCTGTCCCGATCCATCAAGCGTGGCTTTCAAGATCTCGCCAACCTTTTCAGGAGAGGTACACTTGAGGCGGTCGTAGAAGATTTGTTCGTAGAGACCCGGGCGGAGATAGATTTGATCGTAGTCGTGGAAGCGGATTTCCGTCTTGACATCACCCTCTTCGATCAGGTGAAACGTCACTTCGTCCTGAGCAAGGTCGTTGGCATCGGCTGGCGGAAACTGGATTCGATGTCGATGGGGCATGATTCTCCACGTGGTCAAATAAAAGTTGGTCAGAATGGCGTTGCCGCAATGCCCATTGCCAGCCTGCAACCAGTGATGCCAGTACTGCGAGAATGATTCACTCGCAAGCATCACAACACTCAAACTGAGCGTCCGGTGCATTGCACATGCACCATTATGCGATGAGACCATGTCACATACGTGACAACACGTTGGCATTCAAATTCAACGCGGCACAGCCACCATAGAGGGATCACTTCCCCATGCCAACCCCTCACAGCAGAAACAGACGATTTCCTCCCATCTTTTACAGAAACGTCATGTTTCCTGGGGTCCTCACGTGAACGAGACGGAAAACCCCAACTTGCTTCCAGTTTCAACCACCGTGCGTCCTGCTGGTTTACACAAGTAACAGCACCGTTAACAGCACCGTAACCAGGAAGTTCCACCGCAACGATTCCAACTCCCGGGCCCCCCACGCGTTGTTAGATCCAGCCTGGAGCAGGACAATAAAGTGCGTTGAGTTAGTAGAGGGAACCAAGACCAAACGACTCTCGCAACAGTCCTGAAAGCTGTTTCGTGACTGTCCCCACCAGCCCTGTGCCAATGCTGCGGGAGTTGCACCTTGTCGCTGGCATGATGAGAAAGGTTGATGATGTCAGAAAGATTTCATCGGTCTCAAGAAGTTGATCCAGGGAGATATCCCGTTCGGTCACTTCAAGCCCCGCTTCGCGTGCGAGTGTCATGACGGTCGACTGTGTAATGCCGTGCAGCGTTTTTTCACGTCTGGGTGTGTAGAGTCGACCAGACTCGACTACGAACAAATTCGCGCTGCTCGTTTCTGTGACAAAACCAGACTCATCCACCAGCAAGGCCACTCCCGAGGGATCCTGGCGACGGACATCTCGGTCAATGAGGTGCCAGTTGAGGCGGCTGCGGTGTTTGACACGGGGATCAATACATTCGGGCGGAATTTGTCGGGCTCCCGTGACGTACAAATGAACTCCGTCCCGGTAGAGCGGTTGCCAGGCCTGCTGCGGAAGCGGAGCAGCATGCACGCACACGGTTGGTTCGAACGGAGGCTGCGGAGCGGGAAACATGTCGGGAACAAACGGCCCAGCTGTTACAAACACAACGACGGACAAATCATCTCCGGAACCGAGGAGTTTCGTATTGTGAGCAGCCACGTCGTCAATGGCTTGCCGAAAGACCTGCAGCGGAGGAACATCATCCCAGCCGACGAGGTCGAGTGACTGTTCGAGTCGCAGCAGGTGTTCGTCAACCTGATTCGGTTTCCCATTCACGGTACGGAGTCGTTCCGTCACCGTTGCGCCTTGAACGAGACCCCGGTCATACACTGGAATGCGGGCCTCGCTGAACGGAATGAGTTCTCCGTTCAGGAATGCCATTGGTTCGTCGGGAGAAATCTGTCCCATGTTTCGGTCACCATTGTTCGTCGGAAAGCCTTGGACAGTATCATGACTGCTGAATCGAGGTCAGGGCAACAGGCCGTCGTCATAAAAGTTGGCGGAAGTCTGTTTACGCTGCCTGATTTCCCTGAAAGGCTGCCCGCGTTGTTGGACACCCTCGAGCATCAACACCGACTGCTGGTGGTGGGCGGTGGTAAAGCGGCTGACGTCGTGCGGGAATGGGATGCAATTCATCGATTGACGGAACGGGAAAGCCACATTCTGGCGGTCCAGTCAATGTCGCTCACGGCCCAGTTTGTTGCGAGGTTGTTGTCCATCCCAGTCGTTTCTTCAATGGGGGAAGCTCTGAAAGTCTGGGCTGACGCAACTGGTCCGACAACTCAAATTCTTGATGTTGCGACCGATGTGCTCATGTTAAACGGGCTCGAAGAACTTCCGAAATCCTGGGATGTCACGAGTGACGCCATCGCCGCGTGGGTAACTCGATCAGTCCAGATGGCTGATTTGCTGTTCGTGAAGTCCGTCGACTGGAATACCGGAAGCGATTGGGCCGCCGCAGTGGAATCAGGCCACATCGACGGACATACGCCTGTCGAAGTCGCGAAATTCGAGGACACACAGAGAATTGGCTGGGTGAATTTGCGGAGCGACCATCCCAGCGTCGAGTGGCTCAGGTAGTCGCTGCTTCCGTCAGGACCTTGACCAGTTGGGGAATGAGCCGCCGAAAGGCCCGCGCACGGTGGCTGAGTACCTGTTTCACCAGCGGACTCAGTTCACCAAATGTGGCGTGGTATTCCGGGATGATGAAATAAGGATCATACCCGAAACCATTCGTGCCACGCGGCTCGGTACCAATCCGACCTCGGCACGTCGCTTCGATTCTTAGCCGGATGTTGCCGTCGGGATCAGAAACGGCCACGTGACAGACATATTCGGCGCCACGTTTTTCGGTGGGAACTCCCTGCAAATCCTCGATCAGTTTTGCATTGTTCGCGTCGTCCGTGGCATTCGGACCGCTGTACCGCGCTGAATAGACACCTGGAGCCCCTTTGAGTGCATCGACCCGCAGGCCGCTGTCTTCTCCAATTGCCCAACGCTTCAACGTCGTCGCAGTTTCTGAGGCTTTCTTCGCTGCGTTTTCGGCGAATGTGGTGCCGTCTTCGACAACGTCACCCATTTCTTCGAATTCAGCGACGGAACGGACGACAACACCGTGCGGCGCCAGCAACGCCCTGATTTCTTCGCTCTTCTTTTTGTTGCGACTGGCAAGGACAACTTCAGGAAAACTCATAAACGTTCTTTGAGTGAGTAGTTCAGTTCGGACGACAGTGATGTGCAAACGATCGCCGATTACGAATTCGGCAAGTGCGGTTCAAAGACGGTCCGCTTGCGTCGCTGGTCAGATTTCAACGCACGGCGTGCAGACAAATACAGCTCCTCCTGTGAACGAAATGGTTGTTCGCCTTTCGGGGGCTGCAGTCTGATGTACTCACCATTGGGCTGAAGCATTGAAGAGCTGACATTGTCCGCAAAGGCCGCCTCCAGGATTTCCATAAGTCGCTTACGGCCTGAAGGGTCGTCAACGGGAATCATCAACTCCTGTCGCAAATCCAGATTGCGAGGCATCCAGTCGGCACTCGAAATGAACATGCGACCCGCACCTCCGTGGTGGAAATACATAACACGCGAGTGCTCCAGGAACCGGTCCACAATACTGACCACACGAATGTTTTCGCTCAGCCCTTTGATCCCCGGCTTGAGGCAGCAAATTCCACGCACATTCAATTGAATCTGCACACCAACCTGAGATGCCTCGTACAGGGCCTTGACAATCTTTGTGTCGACCAGTGCATTCACTTTCGCGAGAATGCGTGCCTTCTGACCTGCTCTTGCCCGTTGGGTTTCGCCGTGAATCAGTTCCAGGAGTGCTTCCCGAAGACGGCGCGGTGCCGCTTCAATGCGTCGGTATTCGTGAGGATGCGACAGCCCCGATATGGCATTAAAGAACGCCACGGCATCGGCCCCCAAATCCTCATTGGCCGTCATGAACGAAACGTCGGTGTAGAGCCGAGCCGTCGATTCGTTGTAGTTCCCCGTGCCAAAGTGCACGTAGCGGTGAATCCCCTGGGTATTCCGTTTCACGACAATGCACAACTTGGCGTGTGTCTTGTATCCCTTCACTCCCCAAATGACGTGCGCACCGGCCAGTTCCAGTTCTCGTGCCTGATGCAAATTGCGAGCTTCGTCGAACCGGGCCTTCAGTTCAACGAGTACCGTGACGTGCTTCCCATTCTCGACTGCACGTCGCAATGCGGCGACCACGCGTGAATTGCGGCTGACGCGGTAGAGCGTTTGCTTGATGGCCAGCACCTCGGGATCTTCTGCGGCCTCTTCGATCATGCGGACGACAGGCTCGTAGCTGTCGTAAGGATGGTGCAAAAGCAAGTCGCGCTCCGCCAGCACATCAAAAATCAAATCTTCTGACGGAACACTTGGCGGCAACAATGGCTGCCACGGTTCGTATCGGCACTTGTCAAAACCGGCCTGGCCAGACAACTGCATAAACGCGCCCAAGTCGAGTGGCCCGTCCAGGCTTTGGACCTGTTCGGCAGCCAGCTTGTGAGCGGTTCGCAGGAACTCAAGTGTCTCCTCAGAGGCTGAGGCATCGACGTCGAGTCGAATCCCCTCATTGGCCGAACGGTCCTGTAGAGCCTCCGCCATTTGGCTTGCCAACCCAGACGGAGAAAACTCCTGCAGCTCCACTTCTGCATTCCGAATCAGACGAAACGGAACGCACTCTTCGACTTCATCGGAGGCGAAGAATTGGTTGACGTGAGTTTTGACGACATCTTCCAGCAGGGCGTAGCCTGTGCCGTTTTCACAGGGAATCGACAGGAAGCGTGATAGAGTGGCCGCCGCTGGAATAATCGCGTAACGGCTTTCACGTTTCAGCCGAACGCAGAGATGCACAAGCTCATTCGGCAAATGCGGAAAACCGACGTCCAAATCAATGGCTGTCGGAGTGAGGACCGAGAAGAGTTCTTTTTCGAAAACCTGTTTCAGATATCTCGCCTGCACGGTGGTGAGATTGCCCGGGCTGAGACGATGCAATCCCTGTTCTGCGAGTGCCGGCTCAAGCTGCTCGCGAAAACAGCGGTACTGGTCGGCGAACATGGTTTCGCAACGTTTGCGGGCTGCCTGCAGTTGTTCCATCGGCGTCATTCCGCTGGGGCTGACTCGCGTGAGTTCCCGCTCAATGGCACTGACCAGTGTCCCAATGCGAACTCGATAGAATTCGTCCAGGTTCGACGCACTAATCGCCAGGAACTTCAGCCGTTCCATCAACGGCACATTTTCATCCAGGGCGCGATCCAGCACGCGCTGATTAAACTCCAGCCAGCTCAGCTCTCGATCGATGAACAGTGGCTCTGCCATGGCAATTTGTCGTCCTTTAGTGTCCCTGTTAATCCCCTCATGATAGACGTTGGCCGCGCAATCGGGGAGTTCTGTCAAACGAAATTAACAAGACGCACTCCCCTGCTCCGGCGATTTCGTGAACTCGCGGAGCACAATGGTGGCGTAGCTGCCCGAAGGCAAATCAAAACTGAGCCGCACGGAATTCTCCGCCGCCACGTATTCTCCTACCACTTCGTGTGGTCGAATTAACAAGCTGCGACGGGCACCGCGCGTCAGTTTGGGGAACCGATTGAAATCCTCCAGACTGAGTCCATGTGCTTCGAGCACCGCCAATTCGCGTTCTCGCGTCACCCCGGAAGGGAATTTCATTTTGGCGCCAAACAGCGGGCCCGTGGTGAGAATTTCGCCGCTGGCAACTCGCTGGCGTGCTTCCTCGACGTCATCGACGAGAAACAATCCTCCCGAGGCCGCAACTTCCATGACGTCACCTTCGACAACGTCGGAAACAGACTGAGTCCGAATTCGCTCGGCGAGCAGTTCATTGAACAATTGTGACTGCACGGCAGAGAGTGCCAGTCGCAACAGGAATTTCCGCCGCGAAAATGGAATCGACTTGGGCGTTGCAGTCCCCTTGAGCAGGTTCATTCCCAATTCGAGAGTTTCACCATCGCGCCCAAAACGTTGATCTCCAAAGTAATTGGGAACTCCATTTGCATTGATGAAATCGACAAGCTGAGGGAGATGACTTTCGGCGTCGGGAGAGACGTCTCGCAGCCAGAGCGTAAATTTGTTTCCCTTCAGGTGACCTGTCTTCAACTTGTTGCGATGCCGACTTTCCGACAGCACTCGGATATTCGGTGTGCTCAGCTGTTCGAGGTCCTGTTCTTCAGCAAACGGAACCGAAATCCACTGTCGTGTTACAGCCTGACGGTCTTTCAGCCCGGCGACGCCGACGTCATCGCGACGAATTCCCAACGTCTGAGCAATATGTCGGACGAGTTGCTCGGCGGCGACATTCGTCTTTTCAATCCACAAGTAGCGATGTTCTCCTTCTCCAGACGGAAGGTAGGCGGGGATTTCTTCGACTTCGAAGTCCTCAGGGCTTTGTTTAAACGCCCCTCCCACCCGCAACGAGGTGGGTGAATAGTAAGGTAGTTCTAATTCCGGTTGTTCCATGTGACTTTGCACCAAATGATCATTCTGCGTGGCAATACGTTTTGCTGACTTACCGAGGAATTGAATTCACACAAACAGTTCGCAAAAGTGGCGTCGCTTCCCTGTTGTCAGGCAGGCGAGTAGCTTAGCATGCGGACTGGCTGAAGGTGGTTCGCGAAAACCTCGATCCACCAAGATTGTGATGTCGAAAGCATGAGAATTAGAGACTTACGAATGCATTTGTCGAATTTCGCCGAGCGATTCTCCTTCGCAGCTGTTGTTGGAGCGCTGTTGTTGACGTTATCGGGTTGCCCGGAAACTCCAGAGCCGGGTGCAGCGGCCCCTGACAATGGAACCGGTATGGACATGGTCCATGCACTCCCCGTGTTACACGACGATCCAGCAGTCGTAAAAGCTCTAGAAGAATTGGGAGTGCATTTAAAGAAAGATGACAACGGAAACGTCATCGCCGCCGACTGTTTCGAAGCGAACGTCGGAGATGCGGAACTTGTGCACTTTCAAAAGCTGGCCAGTCTGACAACGCTCAGTCTGGAGAATCGAGAAATCACAGATGCCGGAATGGAAATCGTTTCCAGCCTCATTCAATTGAAGAGCTTGAAACTCCAGAAGTGCAGTCAGTTGACGTTTGACGGTATTAAGCTGGTTTCAAACCTCACCGATTTGGAGCGGCTCTACATTCTTTACACGCACACCACGGATGAATGCCTCGAGCCAATTTCTCGCTTGTCAAAACTCAAGGTGCTCGATTTGCGTGGCACAAAAGTGAGCGATGAAGGAATTCATCACTTGGTGTCGCTTACCAATTTGGTCGACCTGAAATTTCGCGGCGACGGCGTCACCAACGCTGCTCTGGTTGATATTGGCAAACTGAAACACCTCCGCGTGTTGTCGCTGGAAGACTGCGGAGTCCGCAAAGGCGGCCTGAAGGAACTCGCCGGGCTGACAGAACTCCAGAACCTCAATCTGTTGAGAACATTCGTAAACGATTCCGACCTGGAAGCGTGCAGTGGAATGACCAAACTGGAAATCCTGAATCTGCGCGACACTGCTTTCGGTGGCAAAGGGCTCGACCACATCACCGGAGCGAAGGACTCGCTGCGTGATTTGGACTTGGGCGAATTGCTGGTTGGTTCCGATGCACTGACGCACGTTGCTCAATTCACGAATCTCGAAGAGTTGAGCCTGTGGAATGGTACATTTGATGATGCCGGTCTGGCCCAACTGGAACCACTGACAAAACTGAAGAGCCTCAATCTCGAAGGCTGCCAGTCAATTACCGATGACTCGCTGCAAACGGTTGCCAAGTTCCAAGGCCTGGAACGCCTCATTCTCAAGCAAACCAACATCGGTGACTCCGGTCTGGAAACACTCGCGCCACTGCAGAACCTGAAGTTTCTCTCGCTGGAGCAAACTCAGGTTTCATTGCCGGCGGTCAAGAAGTTCCAGGAATCGCACCCCGACTGCGAAATCAAGCAGTAGGTCAGTGGCCGACGCAGCGTATTGACAGCAGGGAAGTCAACACGGGTAATTCCAATGGTAGATGTCTACGAGTCAACTTCGGATGACCAGGAGTTTCCGCCAATTACTGAATTGAGCCCAATTCAGCGGCGGGTCTTGGGAACACTGATCGAGAAAGGGCTCACTACTCCGGATCAGTATCCGCTCACGGTCAAGTCCGCGACATCGGGATGCAATCAGAAAAGCAACCGCTCGCCGGTCGTCAATTACCGCGAAGATGATGTCCTACGCGTGCTGGACGAATTGCGAGAAATGGGACTGGTTGCCGTTGTGCTCACCGGTGGTGGTCGGACTGAGCGATACCGGCACTATGTCCGGAAGCGGTTCCCGTTCTCAGAACCGCAAATCGCCATCATGGCCGAGTTGTGGCTGCGCGGCCGTCAGCAACTTGGCGAACTTCGGACTCGCGCCAGTCGTATGGTGCCTGTCGAAAGCCTGGACGATTTGCGATCGGAGCTGGAGTCGCTCTTGGCCGGAGGATTCATTCAGGCCAACGGCGATTTGGCACGGCGCGGCATTGAAGTCGACCACGCGTTCTACCGTGCATCCGAAGGAAAGCAACTTGAAAGAATGTCTGAGGCGAGTAGCGTCAGCGAGGTGCCCTCCAGCACTGAAATTCGAACGCCTGCACCTGCATCAGACTCACTGGATCTGCAGAACCAGTTTGAACGTCTGCAAGATCAACACCGCGAATTGAAAGATCAGGTTTCCTCTCTGGAAGACGACGTCGCCGACCTGATGGACCAACTTCAGCAACTCAAACGGGACCTGGGTGTGTGATCAAATCCAAAACGACACCAGACTCGTTTCGGCAGTTCGTTGCTGGATTGCTGTTCACTCTGTTGTTGTTTGGTTTGCACGGTGCACTCACTCCGGCATTGCTCTTCGCAGATGACGAGAGCGACGGTCCTATCGATGTCGAAAAAGCCGTTGAGGATCTCGTCGGGACCAAAGACGGGGAGTTCGCCAAGTCCATCCCCTTTGCAGCCGACCGCGACGTCGAGAAAGTGCTTGTCGCAGCAGAACAGGCCGCTGCAAGTGAAGACTGGTCACGCGTCGCCGAGTCGTTGTTTCGCGTACTGGACGAAGCAGATGACACTCTGGTTCATCCGAAAGGGGAGCAAAACACGTTCCGCCAAGCGGGTCAGGAAGCGCAGCGCATACTGAAAGCTGCCGGGCCTAATGCAATTCAAGCTTTTGAAAATCACGTCCGGGCAAACGCATCCAGTAAACTGAAAACGGCACTGGAAACTCAGGACATGGCTCAACTGAAATCGCTGAGCCGCAAGTTTCCATTTACAAGTATTGCACATGAAGCTTTGGAAAGACTGGCACTCGTCGAGCGGCAAAGAGGGCGCACAACGCTAGCTGCCGCTTACCTGCGAACCCGTTTTGACTCGGAGACCAATCCCCACGAACTTTTCGTGCGTCGACCGGATCTTGTTGTCAGCTATCTGGAAACGTTGGAGCAGTACCCTGCATTATTCCAACAGTTTCGCGAGCGATATGGCCAGCAACTCAACGAATTGGCAAACTCGGGCAGCGAGTTGATTCGGCCTCGGCTGCAACAACTCCTGAAACAGTCAGGCAATACCAACGCGAACGCGCAGCAGCCATTACTGGTGGGACCACTCTCCGTTGTCCCACAGTGGGAACATCCATTTGCAGTCAGCCAGACGGCATCGGAAGAGCTTGATCGAGGTCTGCACGATTTAGCCGAGCACGGATTGAATCCTCCCCCCACCTGGCATGGAAGGCTGGTCAGCGGAAATTGGGTGGTCTCTCATCCGACAGGAATTACGGCGCTCAACGCAACCACGGGTAAAGAGGAATGGTTCCTGCCACACGAATGGAACACGGCACTCGCGTATACAAAGCAGAATGTTGGGGACGATCCACTGCGTGCCCGGTTGTATCGCTGGGAACTGCTCATGCGGATGCACGGCGAAACCACTTTCAATCGGCTCGAAGCAGATGAAAGCGGCATTTTCTATGTCGTCCCGGAGAATCCGTTGGCTTTGTTCCAAATTGGACCGGGAACCGGAGGAACACAGTTTCCAACGCAGTCGCTGGTTTGCCGCAATGCGGCAACGGGAGAAATGCGTTGGTCGACGCAAGGAGGGCAGTTGGCCCCCGTCTTCTTTGCCGGGCCACCCGTACGCGACGGCCACCTGTTGAACGTTCTTATTGAATCGCAAACGTCCGGCCAGTTTTGGCTGATGTCAATTGATGCAGAAACCGGAGCGATTGATCACGCTCAAGAACTGTTCGAGCCTGAGACCGACATCCAGCACGACCTGAAACGGATGAACCGCGCTGCAGTCGCTGTCCCCATTGGCGATTTGCTCTATTGTTCGACATGTGCGGGTGGATTAGTCGCCGTGGACCGCATTTCCCACGAGTTTCGCTGGGCGTATCGATACCATCGAGATGACACCAACGTGCCCGGCAAACCAGTTCTGGCCTCACAATCGGGGTCGGTAAAATATGAAAACTGGAATGGCTGGAGGCGCGTCGAGTTTCATCCCGTTGGAGAATCACAAGTTCTGTTTGCGACTCCCGAGTCACACAAAGTTCATTGCCTGGACAGCCTCGATGGACACATCATTTGGACCTGTGACGCCGTAAACGCGCAACAATTCGCAGGGTCAAATGAGTCCCATATGTTTCTCATGTGTACTGATGAAATCCACATCCACTCACTTGCCGATGGACAACTCGTCGACCGCGTTTCGATTCCGGCTCCGAGCGGTGCGGGTGTCGGGGTCGGTGACACATTTCTGTTTCCAACCTCACGCGGCGTGATTGCACAGTTCGACATGTCGACGCGTTCCACCACGGTTTCACGCGATTTCAAGAACTGGAATGACGGCGGAACTCTTCATCCCCGAGTTCTCCTGCAGGAGCAAGGGCAGGCCCTGCAGCTTTCGCATCGCACACTGCAGCGATTCGTACCGGCAGGCTTGACCAATGAGCTGCCCGTGGTGAATCCGCCGCAAACGCTTGCCGACCTCGAAAACCGTTGTCGTCGACTCATTCAGCAGGAGCAAGCGGACGAGGCTGCCAATGCGCTCTTTCAGTTCTTCGGTTCGTTTGATGAAGAGGCGGTAAATCAATGTGTCGCCCAAATGGCTCTGGAACTCGCGGAATCATCCGGTCCGAGCCATGTCGACAAACGCCTCCGAGACGAACTGCTCAAACATGGCTCGGCAAGTCACCAGTTCAGTTGGTGGCAGTTCACCTTGGCTGAGGCCTTGGAATCGAAGGATTGGGAACAGGCCGCTGCAGCCAGCCGCGAACTGTGGTCTCTCGATATGGAACATTCCCACGTAACGCTTGCCGACGGCACGGGTCGTTGCCGGGCTGACCGTTGGGTCCAGGGAGCCTGGATGCGATGTCTGAACCAACTCAATCAGAGCGAAACGCAGCAGGCTATCGATCCTGTCCAGAGTGAGCTTGATGTACTTCTCAAGAACGCGGTGATACCACGTGGACTGCTGGTGGAGCGACTTGGGCAACTTCCTTGGGGACAGCGACTGCGGGCGGTAGAACCCCCAGCCTGGAAAGACGAATTAGAATTCGCACGGGCAGAACTCAGGCTCATTGAACAATCTGCCATGACAGAGGGGAGTATCCGCGAAGCGACGCAACTTCGCCTGGTGGAACTGTATGAAGACCGCAAAGAGGCAATTCACTGGTTCGAAATGTACAAGCGACTTCGCGAGTCACCCAGCGCTGACACACCTCCGGCCGCTGCATTCACCGAATTAATCGAACGCTGGTCGAATAAACTCCCGGAAGCGGAACAGCAGCCGTTCGCTGCCTGGGGCGACCGCACGCCAACGCTTACAGAAAAGTTTCGAGTGTCTTCCGACATTCGCTTTTCTGGTGTACCTGTGTTGGCGGAACGCGGTTCGTTGGCCGATCGGTTGAATATCAGTGTGGACTGGCCGGGCGGTCAGGGTTTGCAGTTCTCGCATGCTGAATTGGGGCGACCATGGAAAGCCTATTCCCCCATTCCGGGACGCTTCCTCCGTTCGCAAATGGATCTCTCCCGCACCTGGGGACTGGGCCAGCAATGTATTGTGCAAATTGGCACCGAGTTGTTCGGGATTAGTCCGATGTCAATACATGGTGAGCGACGAGCGTTCATTCACTGGCCCAAACGGGGTACCGCATCGGTCGACACACTGGGCGATCGTTCGCTCATTATGCTGGAGTTCTATGAAATACCACAGGAAGCACGGGTAGGGTTTTCGCGGCCAGCCAATCTCCTGGTGGATGACTATCAGCACGTGGTCGGTGCCGTCGGGCCTGTACGTCCGGGATTCTTCTGCGTGCAGCAGAAGGGAATGCTCGTCGCCTTTGATCCCATTACCGCGGAAGAACTGTGGCGGCGTTACGAACTTCCGCAGTACGCCACCTGCGTCGGAGATGACTCTCACGTAGCCCTCTGGGGCCAGGGCGACCGAGTTGCCAAAGTGTTGCGGGCAATTGATGGAACGTTTGAACGGTTCATCGATTTGCCTGACGAAAATTCCAGTAGTCTCCTGACACTTGGCGGCCACATGCTGTTAGCGCGTGGACAGCAGAATTTGGCGCCCAATAAGAAACAGGGAATTGGCGAAGGACTACTTCGTCATTTGGACGAAACTTCAGAGAATGACAAAACGCCACTAACTCTTGAGTGGTGGAATGTCATTGAGGCCACCAGCATTTGGAAGCAGGACTTCGCAGCGGGGACCATTCCGTTCGAAATCGATCAGGAATGGATTGGCGTATTGGAACCGGGCGGAACCATTCAAATTCTCGAAATACAAACTGGTGAGAGAATTGCTTCACACGTGGTAAAAGCTCCCAAAGAGGTGCATAAAGTCGCTTGTAGTGTGGGAGAAGAGACACTCCTCATTGCGATTTCTGGCGAAGTGAACGACCCCGACCTCCTTGCGACGAAACAGGTGCATGAAGGTTACCGCCGCGAATTGGTGAACGGTCCGCTGCTTTGTCTGAATCGCAGCAATGGCGAGAAGTTGTGGGAATCGTTGTTGGAAAACACGGTATTTTCGCTGGATCAACCGCGAGATTTGCCCGTGTTTGTGCTGACGTCATCCCGCATGGACGAAAAGAAGTCCGTCGCGCCGAGGTCAACGCTGGAGATTTATGATCGACGCACCGGAGCGGAAATCTATCGCAACGAGGACGACGGTCCCAAATGGACGTACTACTCGATTTCGGGCGAATTGGAGACAAAGCGAATCCGCATCAAAACACAGCGTGTGCTATTTGAACTCGACTACAACGAGCCCGCTCCGGAAGAGTCGGCCAATTGAGTTCATGCTACTGTGCGAGTGACTTCGCACCCTGTGGCGAACCAGAAATCGGCACTCCGCTGGGCAACGGCCTTGAGGCGACCCAGAAGCCGGAGTCGTGGGCCAGCTTCTTTAGCTCACGGTGGATTTCGAAACTGTCGGGATAAACCCAGAAAGTGACGGTGCTGCTCGGACCAGCCGTCTGCAATGCGCGGCGGAATTCGGAACCAAGTTGCAATGCCTCGCTCGTCGTTTCGGCACGAAGATGACTTTCCGGATGAATAATCCAGCCGGTGACTGTCATGCGAATAGTACCCGGCCCCAGTCGCATTTCGTCAGCCAAGGAGAGCGAGTCGCGTTGCAGGATGTAGCTCATGGAAAAGCCGTCACGCGGACCAACCCGACCTTGAAACGAAGACTGCGTCAACATGATCTTCTTGCGCCGTTCGATATCCACCTGCAGCATTTCCGAAAGTTCCTTCACTGGAACATAGGCGACACGATTTTCCGCCAAGCGAAAGTGAACTTCCTTTCCCGTCACAATTCGCCCGACCGGCGTGAGGTAGTGCTCGACTTCCACGACGGGTGGCGGTTCCTCAACCAGTCGGCCAATTTGCTGCTGCATTCTTGTCAGTGCGGCATTCACCTCCTCGGCGGACTGGCTGGTGACCTCCAGCTGCTTGCGTTCCTGCGCCAACTCGCTTTGCTGACTCGTGGCTGCCCGTGCAAGCTGGTCTTTCTCCAGTTGGATTTGGGACTGCTCCACACGCAACTTGGCCAGTTGACTTCGGGTGAGTTCATTCTCTTTTTCAATGCGGGCCAGTTCACGTTGCAGGCGTTCGTATTCCGCCGTCAAATTCGCGGCAACCGCGGGAGCAGAAATTGGAGGAAAAGCCGGGATGGGCTCTTCCGGAACTTCAGCCGGTATTTCGGGGGGCGGCTCTGCGGGTGTTGGGAGTGAACGAACAACGGCGGGCGCGGGCAAAGGTGGTGCTTCTACAACAACGGGTGTGTCGGGTTCCTTTGGTACCATATCCAGTTCTTGAGTTGGTTCGGCCTCAACAACCGGCAATTCGACCGGAGCACGGCTCACGCGGAGGCCGGTCAAGACAATGAGAATAATCAGAATCCCGACGAGGTTTGCGACCACGTCGAGAAACGAGTCCGAACTGAATCCAATGCTGTCATTCCGACGCGCCATTGCTTATTACTCCAGCACGTGTTCGGTTGAAGACTTCAGGCCCCAGGAGTGAACCACTTCAGCCACATGGCCCAGTTGCGCGTTCCCCCCGGGATGCACCACAAATGTCACTTGTGGACGCCAGACAAATCCCGAAGGCGCAGCCCCCCAGGAACGGACTTCCAGTTCAACCAGTGCGGCGATTTGCCGTTGCAGATCGAGCGAGTCACGGACATTCGCGAATGAAACAGATTGCTGTGCTGCACCAGCCCCGGAGGCAATGCGGTCGTTCCAAACGTCAATTGCCACTTCACGCTCTACGCCAATTGCCCCTGAGCGGGCCGTCGGGAACCGTAGTCGCGGCTCACCATTTCGTTGACCGCCACCTGCGGAACTTTGACCGAAATCGGGAAGTGCTGAGAGGGCCTCAGGCGTTCCCATCCCCGCAGTCGATGAGCCCGTTGTGGCCGAACCGCGTTGCGACGAGCCCGCCGATGATGTTGCACCATTCGGAGCAAGGGCAGTACTCGACTCATCCCGGAATCCGCCAACGCCTTCACCTGGACGGAATGGTTGATCAACCGCCGGTGGAACAATACTCCCCGCACGCCCCTGTTGCTGGCCAAAGGGATTGGCCTGCTGTGAACCCGCGAAAGGATTCTCTCCCCCGTTTGAATTTCGCTGCGCCTCGGCTGAGCCAGTGTTGGATTGTGACTTTGGTGAATACAGCCGGCGACCACTTCCAAAATCATCGGGAGTAGGGGAATTCCTACGGTGTGGGCTGACCCATTCCGGGTTGGCGATTGCGTAAGGATCCTGCACGTTTCGCATCCGGTCGACTTCGGCCATGCGGAACGTGCCGCGTTCATCGGCAAAGGTCAACGTCTCGGTATAGCGGCGGTCGCGCCCACCCGGAATGAACTGTGCTGCCGCCTCCTGCTTTCGCAATGATTCCTCAACCGCGCGACGACAGGCTTCGGCTGCCTGAGGATTCGACTCCGGCCAGGCCATTTCATCTTCATCGAGAACCAGTTCGTATCCCGCCTCGGCTTCTGTGCCTTCGAGTAGTTTGCGAGCCACATAGAAACCGGTCGTTCCGCCGGGACGGACGACGAGCAGCACATACGGCTTTTCAGAGTTTCCATTCCCCGCGGCTTGAGTTCGCTTCTGGAATTCAACCAACGCTTCCACGCCCGCCCGCAAAGGATTGTCGTCGGGCAGGAACCCATTACAGTCGGCCGCGGAAATGGAGACTCCTTCGGCTGGAAAGTGGAAAGAGTCAGCCCGGCATTCAATGAGAATAGGCTTGCGGTTGGTCCCGGCCAGTGGATCGTGCGCGACAAGTGCAATACGTGGCTGCCGGTTCTTCTGGTCTTCGACGAGTTGCTGCTGATTCTTTCCGAGTTGCGCGAGCTGCTGCTCCTGCTCGCTCTTTTTCTGCTGGAGTGCCGTGTTCTGAGCCGCGAGTTGCTTCAACTGCTGCTCCATTTGCTCATTCGCACCTTGCAACTGACGCACATCTGCCAGCAGCGCATTGGTCTGGCTTTGGGTGGTCATCCAGTTGTGCTGTTCGGTCGCTAGCTGTTTTGCACGGTCGGAGTACTTGTCCTGGAGTGCCGAGAGCCTGGCGCGCATTTGCTCGTTGAGCTTCTGCTCCTGCAAGTTGCGTTGAGCGAGGCGTGCTTCATATTCCAATCGAGCTAGCTCAGCAGCAGTTGGTCCAGGTGGATCCTCAGTGACTTCTGGCAGCACCGGCTCGTCGACTTCGCGACGTGGTAATACGGGCATTTGTGGAACGGGCGGGACACGCAGCGTCGGCATGACCGCAACAGTTGTCAGCTTGGGGGGCTCGGTTTTTTCAACCTCGATGGTGGCCTGCAGCGTCTCTTGTTGCTTCTGAGCAATGGCTTGAGTACGAATGCGTCGGGTCGTCACAAGCAATATGAGAATGAGTGCTCCCATCGTGCACATGAGTACGGCAAGAAAGGGGAACATGGTGAAGGTCGGCTGTGAGCGGGGACGCTTCAAGTGACTGAGTACGCTGAGTCAAATACTGAAAAGTGTGTAGGGAAGGAAAACGACAAGACTTAAGCCGCTCGTGAGCGTGCTGTCAGCAAGTGGACGGCGGCAGTGAGGTTGTGCAAGGTTTCATCGAACGTTTCGGCAGCCCGCACAACCTTGAGATTCTCCGCCAGACTGCTTTGCAGCCGCACAAGGTCGGCTTCGTTACCTCGCAAGTCTGCGAGAGCAGCGGTCTGTTGCTGCAGCAACATGGCGTGATGCGCTGCTGCGTCGGAGAGTTTGTCAAAACTTGTCTGCCAGCGGTTGAGTGAATCGACGAATGAGGAAAGACGCTGTGACAGTTGATCGACACTTTGGGAGGTTTGCGACTGATGTTGCTGCATGGTTTGTTCGAAGCCACGGCAGACAGCATCTGAGAGTTGTTGGAAGCGTTGTGCCAACAATTCGCTTTGTTGTTCTTGAAAGTTCTCTCGATGTACGAGATCACCCAGAAGTGATTCGGTGACCTGCGTGTAAGCCGCGACGAATTCGTTCCGAAATTCCTGCAGCAGTTGTGCATGTTGTGCCGCACTTGCTTCGTGCGATGAGCCCAGAGCCATCGACATGGCCTGCTGCTGTGTGTCGACCAGTTGTGACCAGCGGTCACGGAAGTCGTTGAGCGTTTGGCTCCACAGCTCCGACTGGCCAGCGACGAATTCATCACTCTGGGCGAGAAGTTGCTCGGCGACTTTCTCGTGCGCTTCAACAACCGGATTCGTCGTCGGAGCGTCGGGGAAGCAGCGATTAATTTCCAGGCGGCAACGTTCGTCGATTTCCGAGAGCAACTGTTCTTCGTTCCGTTTCACGAAGAGCGACAGGAACCCCAGGATGAGCGACGACGTCAGGGCAATCGCTGTCGTGTCGAACGCCAGGGCCAAATCGCGGGTGACGCTGTTGAGTGCGGTGTCGAGTTGATCGGGCGTGAGGTTCGCAATGGCGAGTGTGATGCCCATGACGGTGCCGAGGAACCCGATGATGGGAACCGCCCAGACGACAGTGTTCATCAGTGAATAGCTGGCAAACATTCGGTCGGCCGCAGCTTCGCTCAAATACGCAACGTGGTCCGACGTTCCTTCCGATGAATTCGACTGCTGAAAGTAGACCAGCAGGTGCCGCAGACGGTTGCCCCAGTAGGTGTTGTAGTTGCGGTCGTCGAGAGCATGCACGCGCTCGTGCAGTTGTGAAAGTCGTTCTGGCAGGGGGGCAGTGGGATCGGAAATGCCGAAGTCGCGGACTCGTCGAAACACCGACCATTCCCAAGACACGGTGAGTGACTTAATGGCCAGGATGCTCAATCCCACGAACGAGAGCGACATCAGCACGCGCTCGGTCCAGTGCATGCAGAAATAGCGGTACACCCAGGCTGGCCATACAGGCCAGAACTCGATGGCCGAATAGAATCCCGCTGCGAGTGCGAGTCCCCACAGCCAAGGGGAAAGTACAACCTGAAGGAAGAGCGACGCCGGTCGGTTACCCGGTTCGACGTGCGAATGAGAAGCAGAGACGGTGCTGGTCGACATACCACATCCTGCAATGAGGGATAAAGGCAAGGAGCAGGTCATGCACTGGGCAGACCTTCCCGTGCCTTATTCATCGTCACAGGTGGAGGGAGATCGTGAAAAAAATGTGGCGACCCGGAAAAAAGACTCAAGATTCCAGATCGCGGCAGCCCAGCGACCGGCGGATGTCGCGGGATACTGAGAAATTGTGGCCTAATCCTTCAGTTGCCATTGCTCATTGAAGAAATTGGCATCCACAACTTTTCCCGGCCAACGCGAATTGATGGGTGTTTGCACATCGATGACGGCCCAGTCGGGCAGCTTGGGAGTTTGTCGTGCGTTGTTCAGATAGTCGTACTCGCGATACGTGAATCCACTGTTGAGCACAATGTACCGCTCGGGATTCAACGGGTTCGGGTAGATGAGAACGGGTACATGCGAATCTGCGGGGTACATCTTGTCACCAATTGTGATGGATTCTTTGGTCCACTTGATGGGGAGCTTGGGAAGCACACGCTGGATGAGCGCGTTGGAACTGGGGTCGCCGAACAGGACGAGGTTACAGTTGGCAATGTCCTGTTCGGTGACCTCGGAAGCGGCCTTCTGGCGGGCATCTCCGCGCATGTGCTGTCGCCAGTGCGTTGCTGCATGTTGCAACTCACTGGCCGCCCAAGCTTCTGTCTTTTCATGGAAGGCCTTTCCTTCAGGGGAGACCAACAGAAACGGCTGCATGAATGCGTCATCGATGGGCCCCTGAAGTTCATGTCGCTTGTGCAGGCCACTCGGGGTTGATGGTTCACCCGCCAGCCACTTGCCTTGCTGCTGATGCAGTCGGAGTGTCAAATCACCTGTGCCGGTCACAGCCACGGCCTGACCGTTGACCGTCACAGGTGTGTCCTGCTTGTCACGATGGATTTGGACTGTGACATCTGTCGTACCGCTCACTGAAACGGCACATTGATCGAAGGTGACCTTGGCAAACTTCCAGTGCTCATCGAGGTTGTGGAACACAATGCGGCCGAAGTCGTCGTACTTAAGCGTACAAGTCAGTGCGGTGAATGGTTCCGGACTGGTGCGCCCGGCCTGTTCGATTTCAGCGAGCAGCCGGGTAATTTCCACCGCGGAGTCAGGATGAATTTTGTGAGCCGTTTGCGGTCCGATGATGTGTGTGAGTTTCATGCCCGCTTGTTCACAGGCGGCTTCCATGACATCGGCGGCCTGCTTCTGGCGGTCAATTTCTCCGCTGTAAGCTACGGTGGGGATGAGCTTCAGGTTCTCGACCCACGGAGGGCAGTCGTACATTTGCCACAAAGTTTCTTCGTAGCTCGGAGGATTCAGCGTTTCTCCCTGGAAGGACTTCAGGAATTCAGGTGTCTCACTGAATCCGGCACCGGGATTCGAGGCGAAGAACTGGCGGGGATAGTGGACCGTAAAGTGCCACGCTCCAGCTCCTCCCATTGAGAATCCACGCACTGCGACGCGATTGTCGTCGATGTTGTAGTTGGCTTTCGCATGTTCCAGTGCTTCCCAGACGTCGACTTCACCCGCGAATTTGAATGCGTTCGAATAACGACCGTAGGGATGCAGCACAATGGTTCCGGGCGGTTCGAAGTTCCCGGCACTGTGCATGCGCTGGACGATAAACTGCGTTTCCAGACTGCGCTCACCACGACCGTGGAACCAGAGATCACAACGAGCAGGCTTCTCTTTGGAATAGTCCTCGGGAATGACCAATCCGTAAGGCTGCACGGTGCCATCGAGCTTCGACCGATATCCGCGGACCACTAAACCGGTTTGTGTCGTCCAGGGAGTTTCACCCTTCATCAACGCTTCTGCACGGGAAATTCCTTCTGCCAGCACTTCATGGGCACCTTTGATTTCACGTTCATTGTAGAGCTCGTTGAAATCGAGTGCCTGCTGAATGGCTCGGTGAAAGATTTCGACATCGGTGAGAAGTTGTGGCGTACGGGCGTCGCGACGTAGTTTCAATCGGTTGATGAGCCCCGTCAGACGTTCCAGTCCGGCTTCCAGTTTTTCTCGATCCGCTGCTGGAATCTCAATTCCTGGAGGAGGAATTTGACGGACCGAGTCGATGTTGTTGTCGGCCGGTCCATCAGCCAGGCAGGGGATCACGGCAAACAGAAGGAGAACGACAGCCAGAAAGCGAGAACGCATGAATGGTAACCTTACGAAAGATGCTAAAGACCGTTTCAAAACCTCTCTGGGCATTCACAGACAAGAATGTCTGTGCCACCGGGTTTCGTGCAATGAAGAATTCAACAGCCGTACTATTTTGCAGCGACTCCGCGCCAGCCTTCAGTCTGGAACGGTGACGCGGGCAGTCCAGCCGAATTAGCGAGGTTTGGTTGAGCAACTTTGTGCCAGCCGAAACGGACGTTTTTGGGTGCGTCGACTCCCTCGGCGGACACGATGACGGAATCACCATCAATGGTGGCCTGGGCGGCGACGTACTCGCCGGACTCGCCAGCAATTTGGAATTCGGTCAGTGGTTTGCCGTCGGAACTTTTCAATCCTTCGCCGGTATGGGTGAAGCGGATGCGAATTTTGTTGCCGTCGACTTTCATAGAATCGTAGAGTGGTCCTGAGTAGATGACCCCTTCGCGACCATACGTCTTGGCGAGAGCCCACAGGCTCAGTCGGTGACCGACGTCCCGCTTGTTGCGGGGATGAATGTCGGCCAGATTGTCGACAAGGTCTGTTGTGACAATCATACCGGTGCGTGGAATAGACATGCTGGCGACCTGAGCCTCCCACAGAGCGGGGAGTTGGCCTGGTTCATAGCTACCCGACCAGGGAGCGATTTGCACGTAATAGAAGTCGAGGTCGGGATTCTGGAACGAGTCGCGCCAGCCGAGAATGAGGTCTTCCATTTTCTGACGGTATGCGAAGCCGTTTTTCTGCATGGCATTGGTTTCCCCCTGATACCAAATGGCGCCACGAACACCGAAGTTTGTGATGGGAGCAATCATGCCGTTGTACATTCCACCGGACTTACCGTCCTTAATTGTCCACGGTTCGATTGGCGACCCACCCCACGAGCTGTTGATGAGTCCGACAGGGACGTTGAGTTCTTTCTGCAGTTCGCGACCGAAGTGGTAGAGCACTGCGGAAAAAGTGGGGATGGTTTCCGGCGTACAGGCTGTCCAGTGTGCGTTGATGTCACCGGCTGGTGCTTTTTCCTGAACTTTCGGCACATGGTACAGACGAATGTTGGGGTTACCCGCTGCTTTGATGTCATCGGGAGCCCCATGTGTGTTTGTGAGTTGCCATTCCATGTTGGACTGGCCTGAGCCAATCCAGACTTCGCCGAAAAGGACGTCTTCCAGGACAATGTCATTAGTCCCGTGTACTTGGATTACGCGGGGCTTTCCGTCAGCTTTTTGAGCTGGCAGTTCCACAATCCAGGCACCTGAATCATTGGCCGTGGCTGATTTGGCGGCATCGCCAAGTGTTACCGTGACTTTTTCACCTGCATCGGCCGTTCCCCAAATTCGAACCGGTTGGTCACGCTGAATGACCATGCCACTTTCCAGAATGGTAGGCAGTTTGACCTCAGCATGGACCGGGGCGACGAACAAACAGGCGGTGAGCAGGGCTGCTGCAGAGAGTGCAGCACGCGCGGCAAGGAGTGGACTTTTCATCAGGTGAGCTATCCCGGAAACGAGGAAGGTGAATCAACGACTGCTGATGTGAATCGACGGCGCTCTCTGTGTCAACTGACCAGTGCGATTTGGCGGGACGTTGAGAACGTGGAGTGCGGCTGCGCCTCAGTTGAAACGTTGAGGCGATGGCCATCTTGAAGCGAACGAGCGGTACTTGCTGACCGCATCAAAAAAGAGAGCGATGCCTTCAGGACATTACGCCGGAGGGCATCGCTTTGGTAAATCATTGCGACTGCTAGTTTGTGTCGGATCAATACTGATCGAGCAGATACTTCAGCAAATCGCCCGATGTCACCATGCCGACGAGTTCGCCGTCGTCAACGATGGGGAGCGAGTGGAACTTGCCGTTGGCCAGAACGTCTGCCGCGTCTCGAATTGTGCGGTCGCTCGACAGGGTGACGGCGTCTTTTGTCATGACTTCTTCGACAGACGTCGTGTGGTCGAGTACTTCGTACACAGGCTGGTTGGCGTTGACGCCCACAGCATTTGGAAAGCTCACCCGCATCAAATCGAGATAGCTGAGAATACCAATGAACTTGGTGCCGCTGACGACGGGCAAATGGTGAAACGAGGATTCACTGAAAATCTTGCCGACCGTTGAAAGGGGCGTGGTGACGTTAATGGTCTGCAACGTCGTCGTCATGATGTGACGAATGGACTCATTATGTTTGAGCCGTGACATGTGTACTCCTGCTGCGGGTCCCCTTGAAGGACCCCATTGAAAAAGGGGATGTGGACACTCTGGATGCTTCAAAGAGTTTCAAATTGCGTGCCATGTGCGAACGTTCAGTCGCTTTCCTGGGAAATACTTTCGACGCCGTCGGAAACCAGTGATTTAGCTCGTAAGTGCAGTTCTCACTTCTGATTCTGCCGGTCAACGTCTCGGGAGAATCTCCTTCCTGTCACACATGGCGCGCGAACGGGCACACCTTGGCCGAACTTGCTGAGTGACCTGTGCAACGCCGTACTTAATAGTGGTGATCCCACAACATTTGAGGCGGACTGGACCACGAGGAATGCTGTCGATGTCGCCAAAAAACGGCAGCATTGGGGAGATTTGTCAACGTTTCTCTCGAAATCTTGTTGCGTTGTTGCATCTGTGACGTAGGTTTTTGAACCCTCAAGTAAACAATTTGCTCCCGGCAACAGGAAGTCGGAATCGAAAGCAGCGTGGAATGTTGCCTCTTCGATGAATCCCTGGTGATTTTGTGCGTCCTCTCCCCTGAGACGTTGCAAGTCGTCACCAATGGGTGAATATCGAAGTACCTGGCAGTTCTCGCGTTTCTCTGCTGGTCATTGATGACCGCAGTGGACTTTCGCATTTCGAGACCACACTGCGCCACAAACTCGGTCTGCCTAAGCAGTGCCGTAGTGGCTGAGTGTGTATTAACCGCATCCAATCTTCCGACCGGTGGAGCAGGGACTTTGTCTCGCTGGGCAAGTGGATAACTCGGTGTGGTGAGGAGTGCTGTCGAGTTGGGAATTTGTGCGTCCGTGCAAGTTCCTGTCCCGAAAAGTCGTTTCGCGTCAACCGCGAAGCGTTCCGTCTCGAAATACGTCTCTCGGATACTCACCATGAATCAAGGTTCTCTCCTCGTCGTCGACGATGATCGTCACATTTGTGAAGCTATGGCGGACTACCTGCGTAGTCTCGGATACCGTACGGAAACAGCGGTTAACTACCGCGATGCCGTCGACCGCATCAAAGAATTCCGGTTCGAAGTCGTCATTTGCGATGTCAATTTGCCCGACCAGGACGGTTTCCAGCTTCTCGAATGGGTTGTTCAAAACAAACCCGACACCGCCGTCATTCTGCTGACCGGTTACGGCACCATTGAAAGTGCCGTCGAAGCCATTCGCATTGGAGCGTTTGACTATTTGACGAAGCCCGTCATTGATGATGAACTGAACTTCTCGATTCAGCGTGCCTTGGGGCAACGCCGCATTGTGGAAGAAAACCGCCAGCTGAAGAAACAACTCGACCAAAAGTTCGGCATGTCGAACATCATTGGTCGTGACTACAAAATGTCCAAGTTGTTCGACCTCGTGGAAAGCGTGGCCGATACCCGGACGACGGTACTCATCCTCGGCGAGAACGGGACTGGTAAGACCATTACCGCCCGGGCCATTCATCAAATGAGTTCCCGTCGCGATAAGCCGTTTGTCGAAGTGGCCTGCGGTGCTCTCCCAGAAACATTGCTGGAAAGTGAACTGTTCGGCCACGTTGCCGGTGCGTTTACCGGAGCTAACCACGACAAGGTCGGTAAGTTCCTCCAGGCAAACGGCGGAACGTTGTTCCTCGACGAAATTGGAACCGCGTCACCAAGTCTCCAGGTGCGACTGCTCCGCGTGCTGCAGGATCGAGAATTCGAACCGGTCGGCAGCAACCAGACACACAAGGTCGACGTACGACTGGTCCTCGCGACCAACGATGACCTCGAAGAAAAAGTGCGACGCGGTGAATTCCGTCAGGACCTGTTCTATCGCATCAATGTCATCTCCGTCACGCAGCCACCATTGCGGGAACGCATTGGCGACATTCCATTACTGGTTGATCATTACATTAAGCAGTTTAATGATCAGGCTGGAAAGCGCGTACGTGGCTTTGATGATCAGGCACTGCAATGCCTGCAACGATATCATTGGCCAGGTAACGTTCGTGAACTACTCAACGTCGTGGAGCGGGCGGTTGTGCTGGCGAAAGGCGATGTCATTAATGCCAGCGAATTGCCAGAGCAAATTCACAGGGAGACTCAGGAGCATCAGTTCGAAGTCGGTCGCCTTGGCAATGGCAACCTGAAATCCGCACTGGCGAATCCTGAACGGCAAATCATTGTCGATGCTCTCGAAGCGAGTGGCTGGAACCGCCAGGAAACGGCTCGGCTGTTGGGAATCAACCGTACGACGCTCTACAAGAAAATGAAGAAGTTTGACATTACTTATGAGCGACACGCTCAAATGATGTTCCAGTAGGTCGCTGGCCGCGTGTGCACAATGAAGGCGGGGACGGGGATTCGACTACTGCTGTAGCAGAGGATCCTCATCCGCCTTCGCAAGCCAACTGTCCGTGCTTTCCGGATCAATGGCCCGACACGCTGCTGTCAGTTGTTCTATGAGGCCATTGAGTTGATTGTGCCAAACTTCCGGTTCCTCACCGCGCGGGCAGTGCGGCTGAAACTCTTTACACAGCAGCACGAACCGCAATAAATGGCGGAAAATGATGCCCTCCTGCTTGGTGAGGTCGCGGCTGGTGACGTACTTGTGAAAGTCACCGCCGAAGAAAAGCAGGTCGCCAACAATCCAGACCGGTAAGGTCCGCAGATGATCAACGCCCGGGAATTCGGAATCGAAGAACCGTCGGAGCTTATCTCCCAATGCAAGCGGCCAACGTCTGATGGGCTTGCCGAAATTGTCGAATTCTGGTTCCACTGAACCGGGATCGAGATCCGCTTGTGTGGCAAGTCCACGTTCCAGGAGCAAAGCATCGATACGATAGCGTGCCAGCGGTCCCGGTGGGAGTTCGTCAGGGCCAGGAGCACGCACCTGCGGCAGAATGGAGCCGGGCACATCGAGTACGCTTTCGAGTGCCTGAATACGTTCTGACAAACTTGCTATACCCAAATGGTCCAGCAGGAATGTCGCGTATATCGGATTGCAGGTACGGAATTCCAATAGTGTGTTGAGTTCGCCCGTCGGGGCCGCAGTCACGGGGACATAGGGTTGTTCTTCTGCTTCCTCCTTTCCACTGTCCATCTGTGACGCACCCTGCGGGGACTTCTTTGGTTTCTCGTCGTGGTCGGCATCTGAGAGAGCCTGCTGCAACAACGCGCCGAATGATCCCATTTGCGGTTGAGGTTCGGGTTCCTCTTCCGGTACTTCTACCTGTGGTTGTTCCGATTCCGCGGGTGGGTCGTCGTCGGGGATTTCGTCTTCCAGCACGCCCAATCCAAATGCGTCCTCCTCCACTTGTTCATCTGGCGGAGTAACCGGAGGTGCGATGTTGTCTCGTTCGGCAATAGCCTCCGGCGGGATGTCCCAAACCCTCTGAACTGGCGAAAACTTTTCAGGCGGTTCCGGCTGGAGTTCGACGAATCCGCCGGTGCGCAGAATCAGCAGCATGCGGTGCAGCCGCTTGAGTGATGTCTCAACCTGCTTCTGGTCGAGCAACCGCTTCTTGACCTGTTCACGTAGCCCCTCAACATCGGGCGAGTGCAGCAACAGGTAGGCGAGAAGTCGCCATGGAAATTCTCCTTTGCTCACCAAATTCAGTGGCGGCGCGGAAATGAGCTTTTCGAATTGCTCCTCGTTCCAGTACTGCATGTTCGCCCGCCGCGTGGGCATTTTCTTTTTCAGCTTCTTCTTGGCCCGAATGAGACTGGGGTCTTTGGTGTCCTCCGGGATTTGGTCGTACTGCTCCTTCCAGCGGGCAATTTTGACGTCGTCCTCGTGGGCCATGGCGTAGATATAGCCTTCGGTATCAAACTGCGGACGCCCTGCCCGTCCAAACATTTGGTGTGCACTGCTGGCGTCGACAAGTTTCTTCTTGCCGGGAGGTCCCTTCAGTAATGTTGTCAGCACGACAGAACGTGCTGGCAGATTAATCCCCGCCGCCAAAGTTTCCGTACAGAGACACACGCTGAGTAACTTCTGCTGGAACAGTTCTTCGACACGTCGCCGGTACTTCGGCAGCATGCCGGCATGGTGCACACCCACGCCGCGCATGAGCAGTTGTTTCAGCTTGGGTCCTGCTCCAACTTTCCAGTTCCATTCGTCCAGACGCGCGGCCAATGCCTTTTGCTGACCATCGGAGAGAAGTCGTTTCCCCTTGAGTTGTTCCGCGATGCTCCAGCACTCGTTGCGATTGAAGCAGAAGACCAGTGTCGGCGTTTTGCGGCGCTCTTCCTCACCTTCCTGCATCCATTCCAGCTGTTCCGCCAGGAGCTGATCGCCTACCCAGTTGAACGACAGCGGGATTTTACGTTCGGTCCCCTGAATGAGTTGCAGCGTTCGGCCGTGGTTCTTGCGGAGCCAGCCGAGGAATTCAATTGAGTTGCCGACCGTTGCCGAGAGCAACATGAGCCGCACGTGCTTGGGGAGCATGGAGAGTGAGAGTTCCCACACGACACCGCGTTCGGGATCGTTGAAACTGTGGAATTCGTCCATGACAACGCCGTGGGTCTGGTCGAAATCAAATTCCGTCGGCATCAATAATCGGTTGAGCAGGATTTCCGCGACGACCACTTTGATGGGAGCGTCGGGATTCACTTTGCGGTTACCGGTGACCAGTCCCACTTGGTCGGGCGAGAATCCCCAGCGCACCACGGTATCCTGCAGTTCACGGAACTTCTGTTCGGTGAGTGCAATAAGCGGGGTGGTGTAGTACGCCACCTTGTTCAAATGCAGGGCCTCAAACAGCACGGCTTCCGCGATGAGCGTTTTGCCAGTACCGGTCGGCGCACAAACGAGGACCCCCTCCTTGTGCGTAAACCACGCGAGCAACGCTTCCTCCTGAACCGGATACGGGGCGTAAGGAAGTGCGTCGAGATACATCGCGGCGAGGTCGTCACGTGTCATGAATCCAGCGGAGTCCCTTCATCTGTTCCGAGGCAGCAACGCGTCCGCAATTGCAGTGCATTGTGTGTTTGCCGCATACCTTATCAGTTTCGACTAACGGGACACAGCATCGCACGGAGACGACAGCAAAGTATTGGACATCATGGAAAAACTCGACGGACTGGACAGGACTCACATGGACCAATTCAAATACATCCCCATTTTCTGAATTGGGCGATGCCGTATTGAGTTCGCCCGACAACTCCAGTTTTTCGTTCAAGGCCTTTCCGTCATGACATCCAGTTCCCGTCTCGGGCTCCTGCTATTCGGAGTCTACACGGTGATTTATGCAGCGTTTGTGCTGCTGAATGCCTTTGCCCCGACCATTATGGAGAGCACTCCTGTTGGCGGGATGAATCTCGCCGTGCTGTTCGGTTTTGCATTGATCATCATCGCGTTTGTGCTGTCGCTGGTGTATGGCTACCTCGCCGTTGATGCTGAGGAACCCGCCAAGCAAGAAGGAGGTGACGCGTGATTTACGAACCCTCCTACACTGCGGTCATCATTTTTCTGGCCTTCGTGGGCCTCACCATGGGGCTGAGTTTCTACCTCGGTGGAAAGGCGAAGTCGTCGGCCGGATATTTTGCGGCCCACGGTCAGATTCCGTGGTTCATTAACGGCGTGGCCTTTGCCGGTGATTACCTGTCCGCCGCGTCGTTCCTGGGTATTTGCGGCATGATTGCCTTTTACGGATACGACGGATTTCTATACTCCATTGGCTTTCTGGCCGGCTGGATTGTCGCCTTGTTCGTTGTCGCTGAACCGCTCAAGCGGCTGGGGAAATTCACATTTGCCGATGCACTAAACGCCAAGTTTCAATCGCCCGGAATTACGCTGGTCATTGGCATCAGCACGCTCATTGTCAGTGTGTTCTATCTCATCCCGCAAATGGTGGGTGCTGGTGCGCTCATCACGCCACTGCTTGGCTATTCCCATTGGGTCGGTGTGCTTATTGTCGGTGCGACCGTCATTGTCATTGTGGTGACCGCCGGTATGGTGTCGACGACCTGGGTGCAGTTCCTCAAAGGATCGCTCCTTGTGTTGTTCAGCGCCATTCTGACCATCATGATTCTCAACAAGGGATTCACCGTCACACCTGAATCGGCGGATGCGGTCGACCGTCCACGCACACTGGGGCCGTTTGCAATTGATGATGTCATGCCCCAAGGGGAGGGGGGTCTCGGCAATGCGATTATCGATTTGCCGGAAATGGACGGCGGAAGTTGGGGGTACGATTCGCCAGCTTCCGTCAGCATTCCGCCGTACATCATTGCTTCTTCCGGGGTGTGGTCCGTGCAGACCGACGCAGGAAACGTCTGGCTCCGCGAATGTCAGACGGTCGAAGACATTGAAGAGCCCGGAAAAGGTAAGTCCTCCAAAGATCCTGAGCGTGTTTATGAGGCAGGGGCTCAGCTCGTCAACGGTTACCTCAAGGGAGAGGAGTACGGCGACCCAACTGCCAGTTACGAGAATGGCCGCCCTCGTCGACAACTCTTTCCCGTAGGACAGGTTTCGAAGCTGCCGGAGGGCAAATTAGAAAGCGGTCCGTTGGGACCGATGGAATTCTTCAGCACGCTGGGGGACAGCGAAGTCATTTTGTGGGGTAAGGCGAAAAACTCCATTTTCGGACTGGAAGGAGTCAATGTTTACGTGCCGAAAGTGACCGCTGGTTCGCAGGTGTTGCGTCCAGGTGAGAATCCCAAGTTTGCGGGAATTCGGAGTACCGATTTCACGAAGAAGCTGAACTTTGTTTCCCTCATGCTTGCCTTGTTTTGTGGCACCGCCTCATTGCCGCACATTCTCATTCGCTACTACACAGTGAAAGATCAGGCGGCGGCACGGAAGAGCACCATTGTGGGTATTGGAGCCATCGGATTCTTCTATGTGTTGACGCTGTACCTTGGCTTGGGAGCCATGACCAGCGGCGCGATGGATGTCACGAATACCAATATGTCGGCACCACTCCTGGCGAAAAGCATGAGCCCGCTGCTCTTTGCCATCATTTCGGCAATTGCATTTACGACGGTGCTCGGCACAGTGAGCGGACTAATTCTCGCCGCCGCGGGAGCTGTCGTGCATGACATCATGAAGAACTACATGCACATCCAGCTCACCGACTCCGAGTCGGTCCGGGTCGCGAAAATCACATCGGTGGTGGTCGGAGCCGCGGCCATTGTGCTGGGCATTCTGTTCAAGGAACTAAACGTCGGAGCCCTCGTGGGCTGGGCGTTCAGCATTGCGGCGTCGGCCAACCTGCCGTCACTCATTATGCTGCTGTTCTGGAAGCGAACGACGCGTGAAGGAATTATTTCTGGTGTGGTCGTCGGTATGGTGACCTCGCTCGCCTGGATTCTGCTGAGCGGCCCAACCCTGGACGGCGTGTTCGGATTCAAAGGCCATGCTGGTTACGTCCCGTTCAGCGAACCAGGAATTGTCACCATTCCGCTCGGGTTCCTCACAGTCATCGGCGTGTCATTGATGACACCACCGCATGTGGAGAGTGCAACCGAACCAGCCGCTGACGAATAGCAGGAATCTGGTGCCGCTGAAAATCAACACGCCGACATTGTTCGTCCCCTTGCTTTCCCAAATCAAGACCATGCGTAGCCCGATTTTTACGTTCATATTACTGCTGTCGCTCGCACCATTGGCCCAGGCGGCACAGCGGCCTCCCAACGTCATTTACATCATGTCTGATGAACTTGGCTACTTCGAGCCAGGCTTCATGGGAGGGCAGCATATCCAGACGCCTCATCTCGACCGCATGGCCGCGGAGGGAATCCGCTTCACCAACTTGTTTGCAGGGTCTTCAGTATGTGCTCCAACTCGCTGCTGCTTCCTGACCGGCAAGCACAGCGGGCACACGTCAGTTCGCTCCAATGGTGGCGGCACACCCATGCGGGCAGAAGAAGAGACCATTGCTTCTATTCTCAAACCGCTCGGCTATGCCACGGGCGGATTCGGTAAATGGGGCTGCGGTGGTCGCGACTCAACGGGCGTTCCCGAAATCCATGGGTTCGATGTCTTCTACGGATACTACGACCAGGTTCACGCACACAGTTACTATCCGCCGTATCTCATTCGCAACAGCGAAGAGGTGGTCTTGCCAGGAAATGTCGGGACGAGTGGCGAGACGTATTCGCACTACGAGATTTACAACGCGTCGGTGAAGTTCATTCGTGACAACAGCGATCGGCCCTTCTTTGCGTACCTTCCCGTGACGCCTCCGCACGGGATTTTCGACATTCCAGACTCTGATCCTGCCTGGGCAATTTACAAAGATAAACCCTGGCCCGAGCAAGTACGCCGCTATGCCGCGATGGTCACCATGCTGGATCGCCAAGTCGGTGAAATCCTGGCGTTGCTCAAGGAACTGGGAATCGAAGAGAACACGCTCGTCTTCTTCAGCGGCGACAACGGCGGTGCTGACTACTTCGCATCCAAGGAACAGCCACGAGGTTTCTTCGGAGCCAATGTCGATCCTCGTACGGGTTCCGAATACCGCGGTAAGAAAGGAAACCTTTACGAAGGCGGACTCCGAATTCCATTCATTGCTCGCTGGCCTGGGAAAATTAAACCGGGGCAAGTCACCGATCATTTAGGCTACTTCCCCGACATTTTGCCGACTGTTGCCGAGGTGACGGGCGCCAAGGCCCCCGGCGACATCGACGGCATTTCACTATTGCCGACCCTCATTGGCGAACAGGCGGCTGGACATGCGCAGCAGCAGCACGAGTTTCTCTACTGGGAAATTGGTGGTTTCACCGCAATTCGCAAAGGGAACTGGCGAGCTGACCTACCTCGTCCCAATGCAGAATGGGAACTGTACGACCTCAGCACCGATCCCGGAGAGACCAAGGATATTTCTGCTGAACATGGTGACGTTTTGAAAGAACTGGTTCGTCTTGCGGAGGAAGCGCATGAGCCGGTACGCGAAGGAACCTTCTCACGGGGCGACCGTCATGAACGCGACCGCCGGGCGAAGTTTGGCAAGCATGACGAAACGCCAACCGCAAAGAGCGATGGAAAAATGCACGTCATTCCCCCCGAAGGACTCATCCCCAACAAGGACTGGAAGCTGGTACGGGCCAGCAGCGAAAACTCTGGAAACCAGAAATACGCGGCCAATGCGTTTGATGGGAATCCCGGTACCGTCTGGCACACTCAGTTCTCGCCCGAACTTGCTCAACCGCCGCATGAACTGGTTGTTGACCTCGGCGCGACTTACGAAATTGAAGGCTTCCGATATCTCGCCCGACAGGATAGTGGCTGGAACGGAGCATTCGGGAAGACAGAATTCTCGGTGAGCAACTCAGCGGAAGAGTTTTCCGACCCAGTCGCAACCACGACCTTTCGCAAGAACCGGGAGGCACAATCAGCCAACCTTAAACGACCAGTGACCGGTCGATATGTTCGCATTCGAATTCTCTCCGAAGTGAACGGAGAGCCCTGGGCCTCGGCGGCGGAAATTGGTGTCGTGGGACACAAGCCGGAATAATTCAATCTTGCAGTTATTGGCCAGACGTGCAGAGTCGTTTCTGAATGGCCTCCAGAATTTGATTCGGTTCCGCCATTCGACCCGGTCCGATGTTCCCGCAACTCAGCCAACCACTGCCCGGACCGACGAATTCTATTCCGTCCTCGGTGAGTTGTTTGACGTTGCGCTGAACGCTCGGCTTGCTCCACATTTCGTTGTTCATTGCCGGTGCCAGCAGGACGGGGCAGGTCACGGCCAGTGCCAGCGTTGTCAGCAAGTCATCGGCGAGTCCGTGGGCCAGTCGCCCCATGACGTTGGCGGTGGCTGGTGCAATGACCAACAGGTCGGCACGTCGCGCCAGCCCGATATGCTCACCAATGAAGTGTTCCTGCGGTGAGAACATTTCCCGGTAGACGGGCCTTCCGGTCAATGCCTGAAAGGTTGTGGGACCAATGAACTGCTCCGCCGACTTCGTCATAACGACGGTGACGCCGTAGCCGGACTGGACAAGCTGACTGCACAAATCTGCAGCCTTGTAGGCAGCCACGCCGCCACTCACACCGAGTAGGATTTCGGGCCGCTGGGCAACCTGCTTTATTGTGGATTCCGCCTGATTCAATTCTTACTCCGAAGCTGTCAGTTCCAGCAGCAAATTCAATGCGTCGCCAAACCGAGGTGCATATTCCAACGCCATGAGCACTTGCCGCTTGGCGGTTTCTTTTTGCCCCTGGTGTGCCATTTGTTTTGCCAACTGATAGTGCAATTCTGCGGGATCTTCAGGATCAAGTGCGAGCAGCGACTGCAAAGCCGGGATGACGTTCTCCTCATCCTCTGAATGCTGGCTGGCAGACAGGATGGCTTTATACGGTTGGGAAATCAGCGATCTGATCCCCCGTAACTGCTCTGCATGTTCACGTACGGCATTCCAGTTTTCATTCGCAATTTCCAATTCCAGCAGTCGGATGAGCGCTGGCGCATGGTCATCATCCAGGTTGGCAATGGCAAGCAGCATTTCGTGTTCCTGCTCTTCATTGCCAAGCTGACGGCACACCTCGGCCAGTTGCCACGTAGGGGAAGCTAGTCCGGTTTCTCCTGGAAACAGACTGACAACCTGCTCCAGGACATTCTTGGCATTTTCCCACTTCTGCTGCTGCACGAGAAGATCAGCACAAATGCAAAGCCCTCGATAATTGGCTGGATGCTCTTTCGCCCACACGAGAACCCCCGCTTTCGTCGGTTGCTCCAGCAGGTCAGCAATGTCTGGCTCCGACCAATCGACACCCGGTGCATAATCGTTCGCAAGTTGCGTGACGTGCGTTTTGAAATCCTCTTCCAGTTTGGGGAGCGGATCGGTGTGGCGTTCAATAGCCGTGTTGATGGGAATACCCACAGCCAGATCGTCCAGAATGTGCAAAAGGGCATCGAATCCGTATTGATCGACAATGAACTCAACGACGAGCGACGACTCATAGTACGCGAACTGCAAATGGAGACCGGACGGCGGTGCGAGGAATGCACCGCTCAGTTCTCCAATGGGGGTAAGGTCGTCTCCGAGAATCATGTCGCGGTAGGCCGGGGTCATTCGTTCGCCCCATGTCTGGTGGCGCCGCCGCTCTTCGTAAACAGAAATGCCTTCGCTCAGCCAGCGCGGCATGCGGTTATGCGTTTTGTTCAGCGTGATGACGTGGGTGTATTCATGCCACAGCACCGACTCCCAGTTCACTGGGCGTGCATCTTGTGATGCCGGGCTATTGGCGGTAATGACATTCCCAAAACAAACACCCAGGTATCCACCCGCTCCCGGAAGTCCAAAAGTGCGGACCGCAAAGTCGTCGGGATGGGGAAAGATTTCGACGAGCGTTGGCTGCTTCAACTCGACCTGATACCGCTCCGTCAATTCCTTCCGTGCAGATTTGAGCAAGTCGACGACATAACTCCCGTACACATCGGCCTCATGTTGATCCATGCGAATCAACAGTCCTTCTGCCTCCAGCGTGGCGTACTTGGAGATTTCATCATGCAGGGTAAGTAAGTTGTAAACGCGGACGTCGTAGCCATCGACCTTTGCCGCCTCTTCGGCGAGTTGCCAGCCTTCCTCTTCTTCTCCGAGTCGCAACAGGTCTTCCGCAAGTTGCTTCTTGGCGTCGAGGTAATTCTCATCAAAACCGAGAGCCAACCGCTGATGTTTGGCCCCCTCTGCGAAGCGGTATTTCTGCGACAACTCGCGTCCAATGACGTGGTCGACGATGGGATTCTTATCCCACGTGGACAGCGCCTGAGTTCGTAATTCGTTGAATCTGGCTTCGTCAGCCTGAACAAAGGCAATGGCCGCCTGAAAAGCCAACGCTTCTGCATGCTTGGGATTTGTCTGCAAAACGGAGTTCAAAGTCTCGAGCGCTTCAGAATACCGTTCCGCTTCAATGAAGCGGTCAGCCTTCCAAATTTGCGCCGCTGCATGATTGGGATTGATCTCCAAGACGCCATCCACCAGCTTGGCAGCCTGTGGCGGATCAGATCCGTGTAGTGCCTGTGCTAAGCCGAACAGGTAGTCGGGATCATCTGCCGTCTGTTCGACCGCCTCACGAAACACCTCGGCCGCGAATTGGAAGTCCCGCTTCGTCAGGGCGAGTGCGCCAATGGCCAGTCGCGGTCGCCTGTGCAGAGGATTGTTGCGTCGAGCCCGCTGATAAAACTTGTCCTGCACGTCCTTCGCATCAGCCCCCTGCGACAACGCCCATTCGCCTAATACGATGAGGTTCTCCGCGTCGGTGTATCGCCAGGGAGAGGCCTGAGCCAGTTTCGCAATTTCTTCCGCCGTCGACTCGCGAAGTTCAGGCATGCCAGCAAAGGGAGCAATCTGCATGAGTTGCCAGCGAAGTCGAATACTCCAGCCGTACTTCTCCACACCTTCTTTCAGCGTAAGGAGTGCGCCCTCGTAATTTCCGAGTGCAATTTGTGCATCAGCTTTAAGTTGATGCCACGCTTCTCCGTAGACGCCACGTTCAATGGCCGCCGAAACGTTTTCCAGGCATTGTGAGTATTCGCCATGTTGATACTCCTCGCGGTACGTGTCGATTTCCGCACCTTCAGCGGAGTACGTCAGGCACAGCAGGCAGAACAAAGTCAGGATTCGCCGAGGCAAATTGCGGTCGTCCCATATTCGACAGAAAGATGTCGGTCAATTAACGAAGCAGCATACGACATTTCGCCCCATAATGACCAGTGGCGACTCACCGGCCTCGGGGTATTTTGCGTCCTGGTCAGACCTCAGCCATTGCCCTGGAAGCTGTGTTTCAGCAAGACGTCATCAACGCAATCCGTTTCAGTTGTTGGAAATCTCACGAGACGATTCGTAGTATCGGTGGCAAGCCCGATATCAACTTCTACCGAGACTTCCATGCGCCCCGACCGTCGTTCCTTGATGCGGTTCCTGTTCGTCATTTGCCTGACCTGCGTTGGCACGCTGAATTGTGCCCTTGCTGATGAACCTGAGTTTCATCAGGTCCACGCGGAGCTCGTTCGTCCGCGTGATGGACTGGGAAATGTTTTGCAGAAACTCGAGGCGGGTGAGTCGGTCAACATTGCGTATCTGGGGGGATCGATTACGGCTGCGAACGGATGGCGAGTGAAAACTCGTGAATGGTTTGCGAGTGAATTTCCGAAAGCCGAAGTGCATGAAATTCACGCGGCCATTGGTGGGACGGGAAGTGACCTCGGTGCGTTTCGGGTTCAGCGGGATGCCCTGCAACACAAACCCGATTTGCTGTTTGTGGAATTCGCCGTGAATGATGGTGGTGCACCATACAAGCGAATTTGGCAGGCCATGGAAGGAATTGTGCGTCAGGCCTGGGCTGCGAATTTGAAGATGGATATTTGCTTTGTCTACACGTACCGCGTCGGGTATGAGAAGGATCTGGAGCAGGGGCTTTGCCCGAATGCGGCTTCGGCGATGGAACTGCTCGCTGATCATTACGGAATTCCGTCCATCAACTTCGCCCTGAACATTGTGGAACAGCAGCAGGCGGGAAAACTCATTTATCAGTCCGACGAAGCACCCGGCGGTGACGTCGTCCATTTTTCCAAAGATGGTGTGCATCCATTGGATGGAGGCCATGCGATTTACGCAGACATCGTGGCGCAGGCCGTGCGGCAAATGAAAGCGTTGGCACCGGTCGACCATGCCGGAAAACTGGCGACGCCCTTTGTGGCTGATCACTGGCAAGCGGCGAAAATGGTGCCCCTCGACGCCAGCATGCTTTCGCCAGAATGGCATGAGCTTAAAGGAGATAATCGACTCGCCAAGAGCTTCGGCAACCGCATGGGTACGCTGTGGGAGGCCACCGAACCTGGGGCCAGACTAACTTTCAAGTTCCGTGGCTCGACAGCCAAACTGTACGACCTCCTCGGACCAGACGGTGGGCAGGTCATCATCACGGTTGATGGTCAGGAGCGACCGAAACCCGTCCCCCGGTTTGATAGTTATTGCACTTACCATCGCATCGCGACGCTGACCATTGCCGACGGGCTTGATCCCAACGAGCTGCACACCGTGACCGTGGAAGTACATCCCGACCAGCCCGATCGAAACAGCGTGGCCTTCCGACTGCAAGATCCCGAAACGGAATTGAATTCTCCCAAGTACCAGGGCACGTGTGTTCGCGTCGGCCAAATTCTCGTCCTGGGTGATGTCGTTCCATAATTTGGATGTAGGCCGGACCGACCAACGGGAGTTCCGGCAGAGTTTCTACGTCACTGTTTCTACGTCACTGTTTCTAACCGGAAAAAGTCGCGATGCGTCAAATGCTGTTGTGCGTTTTGGTTGCCTGTTCGTCGGCCATCGGACTGAGTCGCCCGCTGCTGTCGGCAGAGAAGGCGACGTGGCCTCAACTCGAGGTCGGGGCAAAGCTGTTCACCGACCGTGACTACGAGTTAACCGAAGCTCCCGAGTTTTTGCTGGGCCGGGAATTTGTGCTGACCAGCATTGAGCGGTATGAAGTTGAGTGCCAGCAACCCGGCGACGTGTACGTCATGACACTCAGCAAACCGCACAGCGCGAATCGAACCGACGAGCTGCAGCGATTTGGCTTTGACAGAGTCGAAACACCCGAATTTCAATTGTTTCCGGGAGAGGTGAACCGAGTCTTTGCGTGGAAGAAGTCGCTGAAGAAGGGAGAACGGCTTCAGCTCCGTAAGCTGGCGTTTCTCGTGCTGGGGGAAGGTACAGATGTCACTTTGGTGCAGCCGAAACAGGAAACAACCGTGGAACGTTTGGCCCGAATTCGAGAAATGGAAAAGGTCGCAGACTTCGCGCTGGAAACTCCCAAGCTCAATACGTCACCGCTGCCTGAATACGGCTATGACCAACTCGACTATGGCATGACGATTGGAATTGAACGCACACCAAAGGGACGCTTGTGGGCCTGCTGGGTTGCTGGCGGTGACAGCCCCGAAGCGTTTTTTGTGCTGGCGACGAGTGATGACGACGGCGCACACTGGTCCAATCCCAGACTTGTTGTGGATACGCATTCCCCAGAACTTCCGCGACTGCGCAGCACATTGGTCGGAAATCTGTGGACCGATCCACTCGGGCGACTATGGCTGATTTTCGATCAGTCAATGGACATGTTCGATGGTCGCGCCGGCGTATGGGTGACTATTTGTGAGAACCCAGATGCGGAGCATCCCACCTGGTCAGAGCCGCGGCGAATTTGGCACGGAGTCACGCTTAACAAGCCCACCGTGCTCTCCACTGGTGAATGGATGTTGCCGATGTCACTCGACCAGCGCGGCGGGTTTGGGCCGTTCAAGGGATGTTTCTCAGAACTGGATGAAGTTCGCGGGGCCAACGTGTTCGTATCGAACGACAACGGCGACACCTGGCACCGCCGCGGGATGGCGACCTTCCCCAATCCCGACTGGCACGAACATATCATTGTGGAACGGAAAGACGGTTCACTCTGGATGCTGGCCCGCACGGCCAAAGGTATGATGGAAACAACCTCGACGGACGGTGGCAAAACGTGGACTGTCCCGGTCGATTCCCACATCAAACAACCGAACGCGCGGTTCCACATCAGGCGGCTGGCGTCAGGCCGGTTGTTGTTCATCAAACACGGCGACCACATCGACGCACATTCCGGCCGCGTCCAACTGAGTGCCTGGCTCTCTGACGACGACGGCAAAACCTGGCAGGGGGGACTGGTCCTCGACGAACGGACCGGAGTTTCCTATCCCGACGGATTCCAGGCACCGGACGGAACCATTTACATTTCTTATGACCGCAACCGAGCCATCGATGGCGAAATCCTGCTGGCCCGCTTCACAGAAGAAGACATCCTGGCCAGGAAGCTGGTCGGGCCAAAGTCGCAACTGAAAATACTCATCAGCCGCCCAATGAAGGGCCGGTAGACGACGGATAGTTCTTGCCTGATAACTGCAGGTGTGAGGGCGAATTTTCTTCAATAACCAATTGCGAACCGCAGTACGGCCGTGTCGCCCAAATCCAAATCGCCAAGGCCGGAGGCGTATTCGACTTTGCGATTGAAGACGTAGCCCGCTTCGACGTTCCAGTGAAGTTGGTCGGCTTGTTTGTGTTCCCAGCCGACCAGGAGACGCAAATCACCAATGGCGGCTTTATCCCATTTGCCGGAGGCTCGTTCCACGGTCCAGGTGCCGCCCCAGAATTCTCCCGCGATATACAAAAACCGCTCCCGCTGCGTGTCAGCGAGGTAGCGCCACGAAATCTTCGGTTTGGGGAAACTGACGTCGAATTTCAAATCGTCGTTGGGTGTGTACGTCAGGCCGGCTGCGGGAAGGAAGCCAATGTCCTGGCGATCAAGATAAATGAGTCCGCCGACCAGTTTGAGTGAGTCACTCCATTTGTAAATGGCGAAGGCTCGGCCTGGAATGCGGAGAGAATCGCGGCTGTAGGCGTCGAAGTCGCTGTAAATACCAGGAGATAGGCTGAACAGGAATGACCATTCGGTTGAGACGGGCAGAAAGAAAGTCGCATCAAGCGACAAATCAAACAAAGTACCCGGCAGGTCGGTTGATACTGGTCCAGTCAATGTGCGAAAGGCGAAGCGGGGCGTGACTTGCAGCAAGGGAAACCCCGGCCACGAGGTTGTCGCCCGAGAGTCGATTTCGAACATCCCCAGTGTATCGCCCGAACCCGGTAACACCGTGGTCTGAAAAATCTGCTTACTCCAACGACTGGCTGGCTGTGCGGGAGGGACAGAGAGTCGCTCCTCAACGTCGGGCACCCAGTCTCCATCAACACCGCCGGAGGGTTCGAAAGGATACTGCACCGGCTGAATGGCTGGCTGCGTGTCCTCTTCAAGCGTGTCGGCAATGCGACTCTCACGAAGCGGCGCGTATTCGAGAATTTCTTCGACTTGAGCCTGCTGATAAATCGAATGTCCGGCCGGAAAGAACGAGTGCTGCGGAAACTGTTCAGGAGCGTGATCAAACACCTGCGGTGATTGGGCACGCGCGATGGGCAATAGGCCCTCAGCAGCCGCCTGCCGATAGACATTCAGCCATGCCACAGCCAGAAGAATAACCGTTGCCGAGGTCTTCAATCAGAAACCGCATGCCAGATTCAAAGTGCGAATTCTGGCTGATAATCCCGACACAATTTCCCCGTCAACCGCAATTCTGTTTTCGGCAATGTGTGCGGCAGAATGTGCCGGTCTACTTGATGAGCCGCGCATCACCAATTGCGAAGAATTCGAGCACGCCGGGCTGATCGCTTTTCGAGACGAGTTTTACGACCAGTTCCCGGGTATCTGAAATGTCCAGGTCCAATGGCTGCGGGGCATCATCCCATTTGACGTCTCGTCGCAGCAGTTCTTTGCCATCGGCCAGGACCACGAATTCCAGTTTGGGATTGTATTTGGGCATTCGTTCGACGTGTGTCAGTTCGAATCCGCCAGTCCCCTGCAGGCGTGTGAACTCTCGGTTCAAACGGAAATGCAGTTCTGCATTCGTGCACATCCACAGTCCCTTCAGGTATTCCGACTCCCCAATGCGGAGGGGTTTCCCTTCCACGCCAAAACCAGAGGGAGCGTTTCGGCACGTGAACCATTGAACCGGGAAAATGGGATCGGGCGAGGCGGAACCGTCGGTGGTAAAGGGGACATCTGCCAGGTAACGAATGCGACCGCCACCAAAATCGAGTGTCTTTAATTGCGAGGTATCAACTTTCAAATCGAGGCCAGCGACCAGTGAGATTCCCCACTTCTCAGCGTCTTTTGAAATGGACTTCGCGATGAGTTGTTCGCCACTTGCGAGCGTAACCTTGACACGTGCCCCCTCCTTCGGAGAAACACGGTCTGCAAAAATGATGGCAAAAATCTTGTCACGCCCGGCCTGAAAATCTCTTCCGCCCGCAACCACGGCGACCTGACTCTCTGTGATGTCTCCCACGGCCCCGGAAATGAAGTCGAGAACATCCCCCTTGCGGACGACGAGCAAGTCCTGCTTCGGCTGACGCGACTGTAGCTCGGCCCACGACTCTTCTACCTTCGCGTCGAGCGCTGCAAAGCGAATACTCCGCACCTGCTGCCGAGAAACTGAAGCTTCGACTGCCGCCCCTTTGAGCTGTGTGGCGTCTCCCGAAATAGTGCAATCAGCCCGCAGAGTCGAACCGTCGACGAGTTGGATTTCCGGAATCCCATCTGGCTCGACAATGGGGGTGGACCATTCAACGGAAAGAATGGTGTCCGAGGCAACCGTTTTCGCCGCGCCATTCGCATCAATAACGAATGCCGCATCTGAGAACTGTGAGACTTCTCCGCTGAGGGTTTGCCCATCGAGCGTTGTAACGGTCGCGGGATCGGTGAGGACAAGCGACAGCAGCAGGCCGGAAACAAGCGGGGACATGAATGACCTTCATCCAGGAAAGGCAAAACGTGGGACTTGCCGCATCATAAGCGGCTTGGACGACGTTGTCACACCGTCGCTGAGAAATGGCATGATGCATACCAATTTTGCTACGCGAGGATGTCATTCACGACATGGGCCGGGCGTTTATTCGTGATGATTTGCTGCTGGCCGTTTGAGGGGAACACAACCTGTTCATAGTCGAGTCCGAACTGGTGCATGAGCGTTGCCTGGAAATCGTTCGGCGTCACCACATTTTCTACTGCCCGGTGTCCCACTTCGTCGGTCTTTCCGTACGCCATGCCTCCCTTGATACCACCGCCCGCCAGCCAAATGCTGAATCCTTGCCCGTTGTGATCGCGACCGGCCTTCTCAGGCGAACCATGGTCCTGCGTCACAGGGAGACGGCCAATTTCACCACCCCAGTGGACAATGGTGGTGTCGAGCAAGCCGCGTTGTTTGAGGTCTTTCACCAAGGCTGCAGCCGGTTGATCGGTCTTCTTGCAAATACTTGGCAAGCCGGTCGAAATATTGCTGTGATTGTCCCAGGGCTGTCCGCCGTGAAACAGTTGCACAAACCGGACACCCCGCTCGACAAGTCGGCGGGCAATGAGGCAACGGGTGCCATATTCGCGGCACTTCGGATCATCGAGCCCGTACAGTTTTTGGGTCGCCTCGGTCTCCTGAGAAATGTCGAGTGCTTCGGCGGCGGCAGTCTGCATGCGGGCGGCCAGTTCGTAGCTCGCAATGCGGGCTTCAAGTTCCGATTCGCGAGGATGCTCGTCCAGATACCGTTGATTCAAACTGTGCAGTAATTCCAGATTCTGCTGCTGAAATGTTCCCCGCAAATGTGCGGGAGCATCAAGGTTCAGAATGCGTGGTTCCTTGGGACGCAGCACCGTTCCCTGAAACAACGCAGGCATGAATCCGTTCGACCAGTTGGAGACACCGTCGACTGGCAGGCCACCAGGATCACTCAACACCATGTACGCGGGAAGATTCTGAGTCTCCGACCCCAACGCATACACCAGCCACGATCCCAATGTGGGACGCCCGACCACGCCGGGAATGCCGCCGTGGAAATAACGAATGGAAACCTCGTGGCCGTTGGCCCCGGTATGCATACTGCGAATCAGGCAAATGTCGTCCACGACTTCGGATGTATGCGGCAGCAGTTCGGAAAGCTCGGTGCCACATTCACCGCGTGGAGCAAACTTCCAGGGCGATCCAAACAGCTTCTTGCTCGCTTCATTCACAAAACTAAACTGAATGTCTCCGGTGTAATCGACGCCGTTCTGCCGTGTGAGTTCGGGTTTGGGATCGGTCAAATCCATGTGAGCCGGTCCGCCATGCTGGAACAGCGAAATCATGGCGTTGGCGCGCGGGGTAAAGTGGGGATCGCGCGGGCGCAAATCGTTGTGCGGCTGTATGAGGCCGACAGCTTTCGGATTCGCCTTGGCCTGTTCCTGTTGCAGTAGCCACGCCAGCGCGACTGAGCCAACACCCATAGCGTTTTCAGCAAGGAACTGTCTGCGAGTGAACATATTCATCAACAATTGGTGAGTATTGGGAAATGTAAATGAAACTGGGCTGGCCGACTTGTCAGTCGACGTACAGGAATTCGTTAGAGTTCAACAGTGCCTGGCACACGTTGACCAGCACTTGACGGCTCGTCGACAGGCCTGACGGAACACCGGCGGGATTCTCGTGCATTGCTGTTAACTGACGTGCCGCGAATTCTGTTGCCGTCTGAAGTTCATCTGGGTTGGGATCGCGCAGCAGAATGAATCGCCACGCCGTCTGGATTTCTGCAGGAAGTTTGGCGTAGTCATCCACGCTGACCGGGCCATGAAACTCAGCCACGGAATCAAACGTTCGCGCGTCCGCGGAATCTGACTGGAACGTCAATTTGACCGGCCAGGAAAACGTGTCTGAGTTTTCATTGGCTTTGCAGTCGGTAACAAAATCAATGGTGTCGCCCGCTTCGACTTCCAGCTTAGCCACATTGCTGGTGGCGCTGCTGTGAAAAGCCTGCCATTCACCAGCAACTCCTGTGCGTGACGATATAACGCGACCGCGCACGCCATCACCATTCTCGCTGCCGTGCTGCAACGTTCCCGTAATGGCGACGGTCCCTTTCCTGGGAGCTGTCCAGCGCCGGACAGCTCCGAAATTGGGATTCCCCGGATGCCCGCCATTGGCATTCACAATGACCCAGCCAATGTTCGGATCGGGCCGCTGCGGACCGCCCTGCCACTCTGATCCTGTCCAATGCGGCAGTGGAACAAAGTTGGTCGTTTGCCCTGACGTTTCATCGAACCGACCTGAACCAAACGACCACAACTCAGGCAACGGTTCAGGGAGAACGGGGAGCAACGCCGCAACTTCAGCGGGGAGCGGCTGAGCTTCCTGCACGATTCTGTCGGCCAGCAATTTCGCCTGCTCCAGTGTGAACTCACCGTTCATGAGCATGAGTGATTGCGTAGCCACCGTCGAAGAAGGGCGACGTTCACAATTCGTTTCCATCACCGGTGCATCAAATGCCTGCAACATGGCAACCGGCTGCGAACGGCGTACTCGAATGTACAAGCTGCGACGTTTCTGCGGCCCGTCGACAATGACCTGACCTGTGTCATCTTCTTTAATCGAAACCGGTGCGCCGAAGAGTTCCGGATTGAGTGAATCTGCGGCAGCTAGCATACGGTCGCGGATGATTTCCGCTTCCAGTCGCTGGAGTGATTTGCGCCAGTAGTACCGGTTCTCTGCGTCGATGGCATCTTTGTCTTCATCGCGGAAGGATGATTGTCGCCAGGCGGTCGAAGTGAGAATGACACGATGCAGCTTCTTCAAACTCCACCCTTCCCGCATGAATTCGTCAGCCAGCCAGTCGAGCAATTCGGGATGCGTTGGCGAATCACCCAGCCTGCCGAAGTCGGCTGGTGTGGATACTAAACCACGACCGAAATGATGCATCCAAACGCGGTTCACAATGACCCGGGCCACGAGAGGATGCTTTCCATTGGTGAGCCACTGTGCATAGGCGAGTCGGCGACCTGTTGAAGGGCGTTTGTCATCATTGAGAGAAAACTCGGGGCTTTCCCCTTCTGGTGCGGCGATGGTCAGAGCTGCCGGAGCCACATCCTGCAATGGCTGTTGATGGTCGCCACGATGAAACAATTTGGTGACAGGAGTGTGATTAACCGGTTCACTGAGTACGCGGACGAACTGTTCGACGGGTTTCTTCGCCCGAATTTCCGCAATTTGCGTATCAAATTTCTGGAGTTCCTCTTTCGATTCAGGGATGTACTGGTAGAGGACGCCAGGACTGATATTCACGCTCGGATACTTTTTGAGCAGTTCGTTCTGCTCGGGTGTGCGGTCCTTCGCTGCCGTTTCGTATGCCGTTCGCAACTCCCCTTTCAGTGGCTCTTCGTACTTCTCCAATTCCTTCGCCAGGGCCTGAGCCATGTACTCCGTCTGCTTTGCCGTCTTTTCCGCTGCGACCTGCTGAGCTTCGGCCTCAACTTCTGCCGCGAGTTGTCGATCAGCAGCCGTATAAAGCGAGACTTGTCGCTGGGCGGGGTTCTTCCATTGCTGCCAGTCGAGCGCCGGTTCGAATACAGCACGCATGGCGTAGTAGTCGACTTGTGAAATCGGATCGTAACGATGGTCGTGACACTGGGCACATGCCACACTCATGCCCAGGAGTGACGTGCTGACAATTTTGATGGTATCGGCAATGACTTTGTTCCGTGCCTCGGGACTGTTATCGCCTGAACCAGTGCCATCAGCCGCCATACGAAGAAAACCAGTCGCTGTCAGCAGTTCGATTTGTGCTGGTGTCCAGTCCCCCTGCTGAGGTCCGGCAAGTTCATCACCGGCCAGTTGCTCGACGATGAACTGGTTGAATGGCTTGTCGGCGTTCAGCGACCGAATGACGTAGTCGCGATACTTCCACGCCCAGGGGCGTTCCGCATCTTGGACGGTGTAGCCTTCAGAGTCCGCGTAGCCCGCGACGTCGAGCCAGTGCCGTCCCCAACGTTCGCCGTAGCGAGGGGAATCGAGCAAATCATTCAAGAGCAAATCGAACCAGTCCTCGCTGGCGTGATTCTTCCATTTGGCCATTTCCTCCAAAGTTGGCGGAAGTCCGATGAGGTCAAAGTACGCCCGCTGAATGAGTGTTTCACGATTTGCATCTGGCGAAAACGAGAGCCCTGCTGGCATTGCTTTTCGCAACAGCGCGTCGATGGGAGTTCGCACCCGTTCCGCTGCGTCGAAGTTGGGAACATCGGGACGCTGAATCGGCTGGAACGCCCAGTAGCTTCGATCCTCCACTGAAATCGGAACTCCCGGACCAATCGACTCCGGCTCAGGCCGCGACGTCGGAGCACCACTCGTAATCCATTGTTCCAGAATTGCAATTTTGTCGTCCGGAACACGAGTTTCTCCCGGCGGCATTTCGCCGTTACGAAGGCGATCCACCAGGTAACTGTTTGCTGGATCACCGACAACAATCGCAGGCCCCGACTCGCCGCCCCGCTGCATGAAGCGCACCAGTCGCAAATCGAGTTGACCTTCGAGCTTGTCTGTCGCGCCATGGCAATCAAAACAGAACTCTCGAAAAATGGGCCGGATGTCTTTTTCGAAAGTCAGTTCGGTCGTGGAATCAGCAAACGAACATTGCGCAGCAAGTGCCACGCAGCATGCAGCAATGCACTGAAACAGTGAGCGAAAGACATTGGACATGTCGGAAACCCTGGCGAGGCCAGACCAGCAAGGAGGGACATAAAAGGAGGGCAGCAACGAACCCGCATACGGAAACGACCGAACCAGATTCATTGACACTCTATTATGCGAAACGGCAAGTGCGGTTCGCAATCCCAGTCCCGTTGTTGCTGCTGTCCACAATTAATAATGCGAAGGGCCTGCTGGTACGCTAAGCTTGTGGGGTCCCTCCCCTACTCTGCCTTTGACGTCCCACCCCGTATGAACGCATTCCGCCTTCTCATTTGTTCGCTCACATTCTGCGGCGGCCTTGCGCTGCTGCAGGAATGTCGCGGCGACGACCAGCGTGCTGTGCTTGGGAAAGACTACAGCGGTCAGGTTCAGCCATTTCTGAAAAGGTACTGCATCGACTGTCATGGTCCAGATGAACCTGAAGCGATGCTGGACCTGAGTGGATTCAAAACGGTCGAAGATGTGACTAGTGCACATCAGGTCTGGCTGACCATTCTGGAGCGAGTCGAAGCGCATGAAATGCCCCCGCAGGAAGAGGCTACACAACCCAAGGATGCGGAACGCGCGGAGTTGACGCGCTGGGTTCGGGCCATGCGGAGTCATGAGGCGCAGCGGTACGCGGGTGATCCCGGTGTGGTGCTCGCGCGGCGGCTGAGTAACGCGGAGTACAACTACAGCATCAGGGATTTGACAGGCGTTGACATCGAACCCACGAAAGCGTTCCCGGTCGATCCAGCCAACGAGGCTGGCTTCGACAATACGGGTGAATCACTAACCATGTCTCCGGCGCTACTGAACAAGTACCTCGAAGCGGCACGGCTGGTCTCGGAGTATTTGTATCTTTCACCCTCAGGAATTCACTTTGCACCGCACCCCATTGTAACGGAGACAGACCGGGACAAGTTTTGCGTCAAAAGGATTGTGGAATTCTACGAACAGCAACCGACCGATTTGAGGGATTACTTCTACGTTTGCTGGAGGTATCGGTCATCGCGGGAAAAGAGTGAGTCGACAACCCTTGAATCTTTCGCAGAGCAAGAACGCGTTAGTCCGAAGTACGCGAAGTTGGTGTGGGAAGCACTTGGCAGCGAAGATCAGGTGGGACCGCTCAAGGTGCTGCAGCAATTGTTTCAGGAAATGCCGACGGAATTGTCGGCGGACGAAGCAAGTGAGCGGTGCGTGCAGATGCGAGACTACGTTCAGAAGATCCGGCCGACGCTGTCGAGGACTTTTGACAATTTGGAAATCAACGAAGTGCACAAGGGGTCGCAGTCTTTTGTGCTGTGGAAGAACGAACAGTACGCAGCCCATCGCAGAGATTTTGATCCCGGCAAGTTGATTGTTGACAGTGAAGAACTCCCCGAGGAAACGCCGCAGGAGCTTGTCATCCCACAAAATGATGCTGACCGTGAATGGTATTTGAATTCAGTGGCGAAGTTTTGTTCTGTGTTCCCCGACGCATTCTATATTTCTGAACGGGGCCGCGATTACCTCGGCGTTGCGAAGGAGAACCAGGAGAAGGGGCGGCTGCTGAGTGCTGGCTTCCATAGCATGATGGGCTACTTCCGTGATGATGTGCCGCTGCGTGAACTCATCCTGGATGAAACCGGCAATGCCGAACTAGACCGACTGTGGCAGGAACTCGACTTTATTACGTATGCACCGCTGCGACAGTATCAGGGCTTCCTCTGGTTTGAGCGGACTGATTCGCGTTACATGCGCGATCCCGTTTTTGATTTCGCCCGGGCCGAAGACAAGAGTGCTGCTTCGCAGGTCATGATCGAAAAGCTGGCCGAGGTTTATCTGGCCAAAGCACGAGAGAATGGCGGCGAAGGTGTTCCGCTGCAGGCCATTGCTGACTACTTCAAGAACATCAATACACAAATTCAGTGGGTCGAGAACGCCCGGGCCGAGTCGGAGTCGATTCAATTGGATGCACTGCTGGCATTCGCCAATCGAGCATGGCGTCGCGAATTGTCGGCAGCGGAGCAGCAGCAAGTGAGGGACTTCTATACGTTGCTGCGAGCAGAAGATGGACTCGACCATGAAGAAGCGATGCGAGACAGTCTGGTTTCAATTCTTATGTCGCCACACTTCATGTACCGGACCGATCTCATCAGTTCCGGCAGCGGATCGCGGCCGCTAACGCCGTTTGAACTGAAGAATCGGCTGAGTTATTTCCTGTGGTCGTCAATGCCTGTGACGGAGGATGACGCAGAGGAATCGATCAAACCGGAATCTGTCGCCAAACAAGCCCGAGCGATGTTACGGGATGATCGCATCAGGGGACTGGCCACGGAGTTTGCTGCCAACTGGCTCGACGTGCGACGGTTTGAAGAGCACAACAGTGTCGACCGGAATCGGTTCCCGCAGTTCACTGATGAACTACGCCAGGCCATGTATGAAGAACCCGTGCGATTCTTTGTCGACATAGTGCAGCAGGATCGGTCCATTCTGGAGTTGCTCGACTCACAGCACTCGTTTGTGAATCCGGTGCTGGCTCAGCACTACGGCATTGATGACATCACCTTTGAGGGGAACGAATGGAAGCGAGTCGATGACATGTCCAAGTATGGTCGCGGCGGCCCGCTGGGGATGTCGGTCTTTCTGACGAAGAATTCGCCCGGCCTGCGAACCAGCCCGGTGAAACGTGGTTACTGGGTGGTGCGGCGCCTGTTGGGCGAACGAATTCCTCCACCGCCGCCGAACGTGCCTGACCTGCCGGAAGATGAAAGTCAGCTCGGGGAACTCTCGTTGCCGGAAATGCTGGCCCGACACCGCGACAACAAAAGCTGTGCAGGTTGTCACGATCGTTTTGATTCCATTGGAATTGCCTTCGAGGGATTTGGTCCGATTGGAGAGCGGCGCACAATGGACCTGGGCGGTCGTCCCGTCGAGACCGATGCTGAATTTCCAGGAGGTATGCAGGGGACCGGTCTCGAAGGTGTCCGTACCTATCTGGTGCAAGAACGTCGTGAGGAATTTGTCGACAACTTTTGCCGGAAACTGCTGGCCTACGCCTTGGGACGGGGCCTGATGTTGTCCGACGAGCCGCTGATTGAGACAATGAAAAGTCGCCTGACTGAAAATGATTACAGGTTCAGTAGCCTGATTGAGTCGATTGTTACCAGTCCGCAGTTCCTCACCAAACGAGGACAGGACTACCTCGTCGAGGACTAATTGATGACCAAGTCCGCCAAACAATCTCATTTGCTTTCCCGCCGCATGGTTCTCGCCGGTGCCGGTGTGACGCTTGCCTTGCCGTGGCTGGAGTCGTTCCCGGTATGGGGCGAGGAGCCGGCGCGTGAGGTGGAAGATCAGGTCTTTCCGAAGCGTTTCGGTGTCATGTTCATGGCCTGTGGGATCAACGGCGATCACTGGTGGGCCAAGGAATCTGAGGGTGGGATGGAATTGGGGAAGTCGCTTGCCCCTATGGAACCGCACAAGGAGAAAATGAATTTCATCTCAGGGCTGTTCAATAAGAACGCGACGGGTGTCGGCATTCATCCTGGCCAGACCGGTAACATTCTCTCAGGTGCCTCACTTCAAAAAGGTGCCGAACTGCGGGGTGGCATTAGTGTCGATCAGGTGCTGGCGAATCATCTGGGACAGGAGACTGCGCAGCCGAGTCTGGTTTTAGGATGCGAGCAACCGGTCACCGGGTATCACGAAACCAATTTTTCGATGGCGTATAGTTCGCATATTTCCTGGCAGAACGCGACGTCGCCTGTGCCCATGGAAGTATATCCGGCTCTCGCCTTTGACAGTCTGATGGAAAACCGCGGACAGAAACGAAACAAGAGTGTCCTTGACCGCGTCAAGGAACAGGCGACCAGTTTGAGCCTGCAGGCGAGTTCCAATGACCGGGCCAAACTGGATGAGTACCTCACCAGCGTGCGGGAAGTTGAAAAACGGATTGAACGGATTCGACGTGAGCAGGACAAAGCCATCGAGCGGGCAAAGAATCGTGGCACTTCGGTCGTCACGATGCAGCGGCCCGACAACGGTTTGCCCGAAGACATTCGCGAGCACATGCGGCTGATGTGCGACATCATTGCCATGGCGTTTCAGACGGATAAAACTCGCTTTGCCAGCCTGCTGCTTTGCCGCGACATCTCGGGACTGTTTTATCCCTTCCTTGATGTCCGCAAGGCCCACCATTCCGGTTCACACGATGACCGTTCGGATGACTGGGAAAAGGTCTCCCGCTATTACTGCTCTCAGGTGGCGTATCTCACCGAGAAGCTTGATGCCATGCAGGAAGGAACTGGTTCAGTTCTCGATCATTCCTGCCTGCTGTTCGTCAACAATATGTGGTCCGGCAGCAAACACGACTCCACCAAACTCCCGTTGTTCACCGTGGGAGGTTTGGGGGGCACGCTCGAAACGGGTCGTGTGCTCAACTACATCGAAAAAGGGGATGACAACCGCAAACTCTGCAGCCTGTATTTGTCTCTAATGCACAGAATGGGGCTTCCGGCGGAAAGCTTTGGTGACGCGGAGACGCAACTGGCCGGATTATAGGGGCATGCCGTCCCGCGATTTCACTTTGAATGGCGAAAAAGTAAGGAGGGCGCGCGAGGGAAGTTTGACCGGTGTGGTGCCAACGAAGTAGGCTTTGCGTCTATCTTCAGCTCATCAGCGGTTGCGTGCGTGTGGGAATGTGTGAGGTTCGTTCAAGCCAGCCGATTCTGCATGGCTGGGGTAGCGGATAACGACAAATCCTCCCTAAGAACTCCAGGGAACAACGTGAAATGGCGATTTCGGTCAATTGCGAGGAATGCGGTCAGGAATACTCTGTCCCAGATGATAAGGGTGGTCGCAAATTTCGATGCAAAACTTGCGGCGAAGTGATTTCTGTCCCAGACAGCGGCGTTTCAGCCAGCAGTGCCGACGCCGGGTTTGCCCCCGACGATGATGACTACGGAGACGACGACTACCGACCGCGACGCCGGCGTCGATCAAGCAACCGTGAACGCAGGCGTTATCGAAGGAGTTCGCCCGAAGATCGAGTCAAACCGGTTGCGATTTGCCTCATCATCGTGTCGATTTTATCCCTGCTACTGAATTTGCTTCGATCACTGGTCGTTCTCATCGCTATGGCGGGGGGAATGGGTAACAATCGACCGCCGGGCGATGAACTCGTGATTGCGGGCATGATTGCCGGTGCTTTTATTTTTTGTGGAATTGGAGCGTGCCAGGTGTACGGCTCATTTCAAATGCTGAATCTACGCTCTCTGGGACTTGTGCGGGCGACAGTTATCGTTTCCCTAATTCCATTTTGCTCGCAGTTAGGTTGTGTCGGCATCCCCTTTGCGATTTGGGCACTTATTGTCCTGGGAGACAGTGAGGTTCAGGAAGCCTTTGAGTCCTGACGAACCGAATTCACTCCGTAGCTGGTTTCCAAATGTAAAAGAACCAGTAAATGGGCATGGCCAGCAGACCACCAACAAGCAGCAGCACGGCCCATAATGGCTTCTGGTCCTTCGGTACAAAGTCGGTCGAGAACAAATGGATCATGTAGAACACAATGAGCCCCAGGCTGAGCATCATCATGCAGATGTGTGACATGAACAGAATGGCAAACATGGCAACAGGCGGTTTCCCCTGTGAACTGGCAAGCCCCCACAAGACCACCGCGAAAAAGAAGAACCCGTAAAACCACGGCAGTATTGTCAGCACCCCAGCAAACACAGCCGTTGATTTGGAATAGGGCTCGGACTGGGGAGCATTTTCCTTTGGCTTTCCAACGGGGTCGTGGTAGGGGCTCCAGCCGCAATGTTTGCAGGTGGCTTCCAGCTCTTCGCGCGAATTCCCGCACAGTGGACAGGGATACGTGTACTGCGCTTCAGAAGACATGTTCGCCCCCTTGTCGAATTTGACGCATGCAGCCCAATCTCATTGCAAGAGCGAACCTGCGCGGTCAACTGTTATCTCGAATCAATTCTGCCGCCCAACGAATTGATTCGTCAAGGTACCGTGCAAGTCAGCAGGTGGATTTAAACCAACAGTGTGACCGCTTCGGACGGTGAACTGGCCATTTTGAAGTAGGTCCAGAGGTGAGCCGTCTGCAATATTTGCTGGACGTCATCTCCCGCCGAGCAGAGGACAAGTACTCCCTCGACACGTTGCATGCGGCGATGCAACCCAATGAGTTTGCCAATGGCGTGACTCGTAAGGTAATTGAGCCGTTCCAAGTTGACGATGAGCTTGCGAACACCAAACGTTTCGACCAGTGCAGTGAACTCTTCATCCAACTGTTCGAGATTGTCTTCCTCGGTGAGTTGGGGCAAATCGAGGCGCAAAACGACAGCGTCGCCGCTTTCGGTGCAAGTAAAGAAGTTCGATTCGAAGCCGTTCATCTCAGTTGTCGCTCCCCGGTCACACAGGACGGAGAGGCCTCCTTGCCGCGTGCGCGAACAAGTTGGCCTACATCTTCAGAACCGCCCGGTAGTTCCACGGGAGCGTAAGACCTGTCCGTCCCTCGCACCCAACCGGATCGTTCATTGGAGACCCGTTCCACAAGGACCTCCAAATCTCGATTCGTTAACGAGTGATAATACTGCAGTGCGAGCTCTTTTTCCACATCAGACAATGCCGCACAGCGGTCTTTTCGAACCTCGGGAGAGATTTGGTCAGGAAAATCGAACGCCGGAGTTCCACGTCTCGCGCTGAATGGGAAGATGTGCACTTTCATAAATTGAGCCCGGCGACAGGTCTCCACGGTCTCCTGGAACTCTTCCTCAGTCTCGCCAGGGAAGCCGACAATGACGTCGGTGGTAAAGGCCACATGAGGCATGCGGTCGCGGATACGGTCAAGCTTTTCGAGGAAGCGTCCGCCGCGATAGCGGCGCCGCATGCGCGTCAGCACTCCGTCCGAACCGCTTTGCAATGCCGGATGAAACTGGTGGCACAAATGTTCGCAGTCGGCCGCAGCGTTAATGAAATCGGTGTCGACTTCGTTCGCTTCAATACTCGAGAGCCGCATCCGCCAGTCGCCGGGAATGCGGTCGAGCTGCCTGAACAAATGCCACAGGCGAAACGGGGCCTTCCCTGACTTTCCACGCGTTGTATCAACGCCATAGTGCCCCACATGAATCCCGGCGATGACAATTTCTTTGTAACCATTGTCGATAAGTTGCCGGACTTCCTGCTCGATGTCGTGGGGGTCGCGACTCTGCAGTCCGGGGCGTACCTGCGGGATAATGCAGTAGGTGCAGCGCAGAATGCAGCCGTCCTGCACTTTGACGTATGCTCGCTTGCGGCCTTCGAAGTATCGAATTCCGGAGGGCATATCGACCACGCCGTGCCGCGAGAGAACGTCAGGCAGTTCCCGTTTATTCGTGACGACCTCGAAGACACCCGGTAATTTCGCAATCGCTTCCGGATCGCGGGTCGCGTAGCAACCCATGACCACGGTTCGAGTACCGGGATTCTGTCGGGCAAGCTGCCGAATAATCTTCCGCGACTTGGCATCCCCTTCATTGGTGACCGTGCAGGTATTCACCACGCACAGGTCGGCCGTCTCGTCTTCGCGGGCTTCGCGATAGCCGTTCTGCTCCAACGCTTCTTTGACCAATTGCGTTTCGTATTGATTGACCTTGCAGCCAAGTGTCAAAAGACGACACGTCGGGCTGTCGAGTGAGTCACTCACCATGGGACCAAATCCAGTAATTACCATTGAGAATTCACCGAGATGATAGTTCTCCACGAAATGGCGGTACAGCAGCCGGTTCCTTATGTTTCTGAAGTTTCACAAGGAGCATGTCGTTCTTCCGGCTGGTCGAAATGATCGTTTGATCACGTAGAAAGCCCGTTGGGAACACCGTTGATCTGGCAGATTTCCGTTTGTGGGACCAATTGCGATTCGTGGCGGGCTCGTCATAATGGCGGGTTTGCCATCGCCCCGGCTCCTGGGCTCACTTGAATTGCTTTGATGTTCTCACTCCCTCCACAGGCTTTCGTGCTCGCCACGGGATCAATTTCGATCACGTTGAGTGTGTATTGCGCCCTCATTGTGACAGCTTCTCTCTTTGGGGGTTACCTCCCCAATTTGGTCAAGCTGACGCATAAACGGATGCAGTTGCTCATCAGTTTTGTGGGGGGGCTGATGTTGGGAATTGGCCTGTTTCACATGCTTCCTCACGCGTTGGCCGAACTGGGCCCCGTGGGGTTGGACCGCACCATGATTTCCGTGATGGCCGGAATGGTCGTCACATTCTTTTTGCTGCGGATGTTCCATTTCCACCATCATGAGCCGCCGGAACTCCCTGATGACACAGTACCAGAGCACGACCACGCACATGATCATGGCGGTCACGAAGGTTGTAGCCATGGACATGGGGAGCACAGCCATGCTCACCAGAATTTAAGTTGGCTGGGGGTGTTTATCGGGCTGTCGCTCCACACCATGCTGGATGGAATTGCCCTCGGCGCCAGCATGCGGGCTGACGAAGCCCACGGATTCTCCACCCTCATGATGGGGCTGGGCACATTTCTGGCCATCCTCCTGCATAAGCCACTGGATGCCATTTCCATTACGGCCCTGATGCGGGCAGGAAAGTGGCCGACACGGACGCAATTCATTGTCAATGGGACGTTTGCGCTCATGTGCCCCTTGGGGGCGATGCTGTTCCTGCTGGGAACTTCGACATTCATCGAACAACAACCACAACTTGTAGGAACTGTTCTCGCGTTTTCGGCGGGCGTCTTTCTCTGCATTTCACTGAGCGATTTGCTGCCAGAAATGGAATTCCATTCGCACCACCGGGTACCGCTGAGCCTCGCCCTGCTCGCTGGGATCGTATTGGCCTGGTGTATCCGTTATCTCGAACCGCAGCGGGCCCATCAATTCTTGCCCCCACCCTCAGTCGGAATCAACGCTGAGCCGGAATTTCGTGAGTCACCGCAAAATCCGTAAGAACCGACTTTTTTTGCCGAAACCTGATCGGCACGGATGTGTTCAATTCACTTAAGGCCCTGAAAACCCGGGCCAGTGAAAACAAAGAGGTCTTGGGGTAATGCATCCCCCTGAAAGTCATTTGGAGAACACTATGCGTAAAGTTGTTGCGTTTTCAGTCGCGATGTTGGCCATGGTCGCCGTCGCAGTTGCCCAGCCTGGCCCAGAAGGTGGACGCCCTCCGCGCGAAGGCGGCCCTGGTGAAGGCGGACCCGGCCGTGGTTTCGGCGGCCGTGGATTTGGTGGTCCCCCGCCAAACCCATTCATGGAAGCTATTGACGCCGACAAAGACGGCGAAATCTCGGCAGAAGAACTAGCTGGTGCAGTTGCGGCACTGAAGAAACTGGACAAGAACGGCGACGGAAAACTCTCCGGCGACGAAATCCGTCCTCCCCGTCCAAACTTTGGTGGCGGTGGCCCTGGTGGTCCAGGAGGACCTGGTGGCAGTGGTTTCAGTGTGGAAGGTATGCTGGCCCGCTTTATGGAAAACGACAAGGACGGCGACGGCAAGTTGACCAAAGAAGAACTCGGTGAACGTGGCGCCCGTCTCCTTGAGAACGGTGACACCAACAAGGACGGTGTCATGGATAAGGCGGAACTGGAAGCTGTTGCCAAGCGAATGATCGAAGGCTTCCGCGGCGGTCGTGGCCCTGGCGGCGGACGTCCAGAAGGCGGTGAGCGTCCAGAAGGTGGCGAACGCCCAGAGCGCCCCGCCCGTCCTGAAGCATAACACTTTCTCGAGTAACGTATTGTGACCATCAGGCGGCTGCTTAGATAAGCAGTCGCCTGATTTCATTTAGGGAGACTCCCGTGACGTTTTCCCCCGGCACAACCGGACTAATCGATTCATTGAATTGAGCAATCGCTGCAAATCGGGGTGGAAGTGACGTTGCATCCTCTCAACACGACGTAGTTTTTTCGCAACGTGCCATGGCTACTGGCGTTCCAATTCGCATTTCACATCATGGGTCAAATTCAATGCGCAGTGCTGACAAAATTGTCGACTACCTTACGCATCATTGGCAACATGCGACGCCAGCCGATTTTGGCGTGCTCGCCATGACCATTTGCATACTGGGATGGTTCATCTCACGCTATTATACGGACTGACCACCCCCGCATGCCCCGGCCCATTGTCGGATTGAGGGGCTCATTGAGTTACAGAACTCTCTGAATTCCGAATAATGCCCAAGTCTCTCTCCGACTACGTCAATTGGCTGGACGAACGCCGCGACCTCATTTGGCCGCAGGCTCCGCCAATTCAATCTCTGAAGGCCACGCCCAGCCTGTCACCGCTGCCTGACATTCGTCTCGTCACTTTTAATCCTTACGGGACGCTGCTTCATATCGATCAGGGTGAGCAGTTCGTATTGCATCCACAGAAGCTACGGACGCAAATTGCCCTGGAAAAGACGATCCACGAATTCAACATGTGGAACAGCATGACACGGAAACCGGGGCAACCGTGGGAGTACATGCTGCATCAAATCATGAAGCTGATTGAAGACCGAGAAATGGCGTCAACCGGTCGAAAAGGAGACTATCCCTTTGTCGACTCCTCCCGCCTGTGGTTGAAAATTCTCGAGCGTCTCGGCAAGAATGAGTACACGTTTGATGCCTCAGAGTACGGATCGCTTGAAGACCTCTCTGTGAAAGTGGCGTACTTTTATCACGCGAGTATGCAGGCGGTCGCTGCACATGAAGGTGCCGTACCAGTACTGCAGCAATTGATGAATCAAGGAATTCGCTGCGGACTGCTGGGAGATGGTCAGTCCTTTACGCTCATTCAGGTATTGCGCTGTCTGCGACAGCAGGGCAACATCCATTCACTGGGGGAGGTACTCTCCGCCGACAGCATCAAGTTGGCATACGACTGCGGAATACGACAGCCCTCCCCCGGACTGTATGAACAGGCTCGCAAGCAATTCGCCTCTTTAGGGATTGAACCGCATCAGGTACTGCACGTCAGCCATCGCCACATGGACGACCTCGTCCCCGCCAGGCAGGTAGGATTTCGTACCGCGCTCTTTGTGGCCGACAAGACGAGTTGCAAAGTCAACAACGCCGAAGTCCGGGACGCCGAAACCAGGCCGGACCGTCTGATCACAAAGTTGAGCCATCTTCGACAGCTATTGAAGCTGTAACGGTTCAGTGTGATGGACAGGGCGAGCTCGACTAGACGATTAACGCGGTCGTTTCGTCGAAGCCGTACATCAAGTTGAAGTTCTGCACGGCCACACCGGCGGCCCCTTTGATGAGGTTGTCGATGGCCGCCAGAATGAGAACCCGACCGCGAACCACTCGCACCGTAATGTCGCAGTAATTTGTGAACGCGACATCCTTCGTGCGCGGCAAGTGATCAACGACTCGCACAAATGGTTCGTTGGCGTAGTACTCCCGGTACAGCGAACGTAGTTCCCCTTCGGACTTCGTTTCCGTCGGGATGGCATAAATGGTTGCCAGAATGCCGCGATCCATCGGTGTGAGGTGCGGGGTGAACAGCACGCGAACATTCGTGCCGCTGACATCGGTCAGGACCTGTTCGATTTCCGGCGTGTGACGATGGTTCCCGACTCCGTAAGCGGAAATGCTTTCATTACACTCCGAATACAACGTTCCCACCTTCGGTGTTCGGCCAGCTCCCGAAACACCACTCTTGGCGTCAATGATGATGGACTCGGTTTCAATGAGCTTGGATGTCGTCAGTGGAGCGAGCGCGAGAATCGACGTACTCGTGTAGCAGCCTGGATTCGCAATGAGATCCTGCTGCGGGATTTGATCGCGATAGAGTTCCGGCAAACCGTACACAGTCGAACCGAGCCGCGTGGGGTCGGTGTGTACGTGCTTGTACCACTCCTCGTAGACGCCGGGATCGCGGAGTCGGTAGTCCGCTGACAAATCGACAACACGCAGACCTGCGGACAAGAGTCCCGGAACGGCTTCCATACTGGCAACGTGTGGAAGGCAGCAGAAGCAGGCGTCGGCCTGTTCGCCAAGCTCTTCCAGCGTTGGATTACTCATGGAAATCGACGTCCGACCGTACAGGCTGGGATGCACGGACGACAGCAAGCCGGTTTCGGAACGGCTGGTGGCGGCCACGAGGTCTACCCCTGGGTGCCGCAGCAGGATTTTCATCAGTTCCAGTGCTGTGTAACCCGTGGCTCCCTGAACTGCTACCCGGATGCGTCCCATTCTTCTGTCTCAACTCAAGTAGGAAAATCTGCTTTGCAAAAGCTGACGCAATCTCACGCAGGTCAGTTCGCAACTTCATCGAGTTTTCTCGTTGGTTCCCGGCATAAAGTCAAGCGGCAGCGGCTCGTTCGCCAATTCTTTGACCACGCTGAACCGGTAAAAGGAATTTCAAAAAAAACTGCCAGAATCTGCGCGCCAAAAGAGACATTCGCGGCACTACACTGGCGTCATGTCGATTGTACCGGCCCCCTCACTGACTGTTCCGCCTGTGGTGAACTCTACGCAAGTAGAAACGCCACTGACCGACGCAGCGTTGCTCGCTCAGTTCATCGACCGCCGCGATGCACTCTCGGTGCGTGCTGTAATGCATCGGTTTGGTCCGTTGGTGTACGCCGTTGCCAGTCGCACGGTGCGAGATCATCACCTGGCGGAAGATGTGTTTCAGGCGGTGTTTCTGGTACTCGTCCGCGACGCCGAGTCGATTCGAAACTGGTCGTCGGTGGGAGCCTGGCTGCACGGTGTCACGCTACGAATTGCGCGAAAGGCCCTTTCAAAGCAGAGTCGCTCTCGATCAGGAGATCTCAGCATGATTCAGGGAGCCACTCCATCTGTCTTGGACGAACTGCATCGGCAATACAGTTTGCAGGTTCTCGATGAAGAACTCAACAAGCTGCCTGCCACCTACCGGGATGTGCTGGTGCAGCATTTCCTCGAAGGAAAAACGTGTCAGGAAACGGCCCAGGCTTTGGGGACGAGTGACGGAACCATTCGAGGCCGTTTGCAGCGCGGTAAGCGTCTGCTGCACACGCGCCTTGTCCGTCGTGGCATCGACTTTTCGGTGTTCGCCGTTGGAATGGCCATTTGGAAACTCGCCCCGACTGCTGTTCCGCAGCATTTGTTGACGGGTTCGATACAAGCGTGCATGACGTTTTGTGAATCGGGATTTACAGAGTCCCATTGTAATTCCCACGTACTTCAACTCGCCCAGGAGGTTTCCATGACGTCATCCACATTCACGGCCGTTGCCGCAAAAGCCGGCGCTGCACTGCTCGTACTTGCCACGATCTCCGCGCTCGGTTGGACCGCCCTCGCCGCTCCACCCGCCACAACGCCGCCAGCAATTAACTCGCAAGTTCAGGTCACAGCGAGTGTTCCTGCGACTTCAAATGAATTGGCCTTCGCTGACCCTGCTCCTGCTATCGCGGAGAACGCAGAAGAGGCTCCGCGAATTCTGCGGTATCATGACGGCACTCCTGATGGCAAGAAAAGCATTGCGGGAACGGGACTCATGACGCAGTTTGATCTCCCCCAGGCGACACAGAAACTGGTGAGTGTGCGACTGCACTGTGCCCGCTACGGGTACCCCAAGGCTCCTGACGAAGATGTCGAAGTCACCATTCTCTCCGGTGACGAGAAAATGATTCTCCACACCGAACTCATCCCTTACGACAAATTCAAACGAGGTGATGCACGCTGGACCACCATTGCGTTCGAAGATCCCGTCACCGTCCCGGAAAAGTTCTGGGTGCACTTCCAGTTCAATGCCGAACGGACGAAGGGAGTCTACGTCAGTTACGACAAAGACTCCGACGGCACCCACTCCCGCACCGGGGTGCCGGGTGCAGATTCCAAGGACCTCAACTTCGAAGGGGACTGGATGATGGAAGCCGTGCTCACGAAGCCGGAGTGATTCCGAGAATTGTCCAGTTCAACAATTCGTGAGGGGCACAGATCAGGCAAATCTGTGCCCTTCCTATTCCACACGGCAGATTTCCTCTAGACCTTCAGTTCCGCATTGGACTCGCCGAGGCTGGATTGATATCGCTCTCTGATGGGCTCGACCACGTCAGCGACGAAGGAGTCAACCTGTTCCGGGGCGCGTCCGATGAAACGAGATGCGTCGAGCGCGGAGCTGAGGTCGATACCGGCAAACGCGGGGTCATCTGCCAGGCGGGTCATGAGGTCGCTGACGAGACCTTCCTCTTTCATGACCTTGGCCGACGCGAGACTGTGCACGCGAATGCGCTCGTGTAGTTCCTGTCGGTCGCCGCCCTGCTTAACGCCCGTCATCAGGATTTCTTCCGTCGCCATGAACGGCAGCACTTCGTTGAGACGGCGTGCGATGGACTTCGGGAAAACCTTCAGCCCCTCGGCGAGGTTCCGATAAATGATGAGGACGGCGTCGATGGCGAGGAACGATTGCGGCAGCGATAACCGACGGTTCGCACTGTCGTCCAAAGTGCGTTCCATCCACTGGGTTGCCATGGTCTGATCACCGTTCTGGGCAAGACTCATGGCAAACCGGCCAAGGGCACACATCCGTTCGGCACGCATGGGGTTTCGCTTGTACGCCATCGCGGAGGAACCAATTTGCTTGCTCTCAGAAGGTTCCTCCACTTCGTTGAGGCTTTGCAGAATCCGCAGGTCGCTGCCGACTTTGTGTGCCGATTGCCCAATTCCACTCAAACAAGAGAGGACCTGGGCATCGACCTTGCGTGAGTAGGTTTGCCCCGTCACGGGATAGGAGGCGTCAAATCCCATTTTTGACGCGACGAGTTTGTCCAACTGCACCACCTTGTCGTGGTTCCCCTCAAACAAGGCTAGGAACGAGGCCTGCGTTCCCGTTGTCCCCTTCACGCCCCGGAACTTCAGAGTCGCGAGTCGGTGCTCCACTTCTTCCAGGTCCAGAACCAAATCGTGACACCACAACGTCGCACGTTTCCCGACGGTCGTGGGTTGAGCTGGCTGCAGGTGCGTGAACCCAAGGCATGGCAAGTCGCGATGTGTTGAAGCAAATCGACCAAGGGCATCAATGACCTGGACCAACCGACGCTGAACCAGTTTCAGTCCTTCACGGATTTGAATGAGTTCCGAGTTGTCCGTGACGTAGCAGGACGTCGCCCCGAGGTGGATGACGCCCTTGGCCGACGGACACTTATCCCCATACGTGTGGACGTGCGCCATGACGTCGTGGCGGAATTCCTTCTCATATCTGGCCGCCACATCGAAATCGATGTCATCAATGTGTGCCCGCATTTCGTCCAGTTGCTGCGGCGAAATGTCGAGGCCCAATTCGGCTTCCGCTTCAGCCAGTGCCACCCACAGCCGTCGCCAGGTGGAGTGCTTGGTCTGGGCAGACCAAATGCCACTCATTTCGGCGGAAGCGTAACGCGTGTTCAGTGGTGTTTCGTAGACGTCGTGTGGCATGTGTCAAAGCGCAATGGAGGCCAGAAAAAAACTGCGGGCTGCACATGCTGGCAAAGCCGCCCCCCAGATTCAAGTACACCGGTTTTTCGACATACCGAATTCACCCTCCGGTGGGAGGGTCGAGCGAAGCGAGGGGAGGGGCCGCGTGCATTGGCGGCTCCTTTTGAATTTCAGGCCCTCCCTGGAAACACGCGAGCTCATTTCCGACTCTCCCGGACGGCTTCGCCTGGCAGGATGAATTTCTGCCTACTCTTGCGGCAGCTCTCTCAGTTCCTTCACCGATACCGGAATGACGGAAATGATGAGCGTTTCTTCGTCTCGCCGCACCGTCAACGTACGCCGCACTCCCGGTTTATGGGATTTGATGGCCTTGGTGAGGTCGCTGAAATCGTTGATGGGCTGTTCATCAATATGCGTAATGACATCCCCCGGCTGGAGTCCCGCCTCTTCTGCTGGTGAACCGGGATAGACTTCGCCAATTCGGTAGTCGGCAGCATCTGGCTCGGGACTGATACCAATGACAGAGGTGCCCTGGTTCATGAACATTTGCGCCAGCAGCACGAGCGAGACCATAAAATTGTTCGTCGCGTGCATGAACATTGGAGTGAGCAACGTCTTCCGCCACACGTAAACACCGGCGAACATGAGCCCCAGCAGCGAAGCAGCAAACGCATGCCAGCCGCCAAACGTGTGCACTGCTCCGAAAATCGCGGACGAGAGCAGAATGGCCACCGGCGTGGACATGCGCTGCCTCAGGGCGTTGAGCAGGAATCCCCGGAAAAAAAGTTCTTCACAAACCGGAGCCAGCGTGAACGACGCCAGCAGAATTCCCAGCACAGCCCCCGAGGGTGGTGCCTGACTCATTGCCTCGCTGTAACTTCCACCAAACTCGGCGTCTGGAATGAACTGCTGCAGCACAGCCAGAAACCCTCCCAGCAGGAACAGTCCACCGACGCTGCAGCCAATTCCAATGGCCGCTTCCAACATCACCTCAGGAACAGTTGGCCACTCGACCTGACTCTCCGCAGCCTTCGTACGCGCCAGCAGCGGGAAGCCGAAAATCAGCAGCTGCGGCAGCACACCACCCAAAACAATTCCGAGCCACGGCGGCAACGTCTCGATCCATTCCGGCGGAATGAACCGAATCCCCGTCATGCCCGCCAGAATGACCACTCCACCCAACAACGCCCAACCGCTCCACGTTGAAGACCAGAACGTATCTGGCTCAACGTCGACAGGATCGGGCAGGTATTCGAGGTCTTCCATTCGGTGAGAACTAATCGATCAATTGGAGCGTTCAGAATCTGAAGATTCCTTAGTGCTCGCGATTTCGGAACTTGCAACTTGGCCGACCAAGTAGCGATGAATATCCGCGTGACATTTGGAAAGGGCTTTGTGGATGTTCAACACCGTCAGCAAATCAACATCGTCTCGCAACAATATTGCCTGCAAACGTGCGTTCAGTGATTGAACTTCATCAATCGCTGCATGGTACTCAGTTTCAGTCTGAATCATACATCACCTCCACGACTCCAATGTAACGCTTGTGCGGCGGCTTTGGACGACCAAAGTGGCGAAACCAATCCCACCATTCTGATTCCACACGTTCAACGAATACCTGAAGTTCTGGATCGATCTCGGAAATCCAGAGCAATACATCGGGATGCATGACGTCTTCACTATCGACCAGGATCGCCAAATCAAGGTCGTTTGGAGCAAGCGCGGTCGTCAGAAAGCTGCCGCCAAGCATAATGCGGCATTGGTTCAATTCGTTCGCGACTCTCACAACTCCCTCGAGTCGTGCCATGAGAGCTTGCCGCCGCTCGCTTTGCATGCCGAATCGATCTCGAATTGTCCCAATCGGGCAGGGAATGAGTGCTGGGAGAAATCCATCAGCGTCAGCAGGAGGGAGTGTGCTGTGTTCCGTCCCAAACGGTGAGCGGACAAACTCATAGAGTCGCAGTTCAGCCTGCTCAAAGGAGCTTTCCGGCGACATCCCTCGGCTCTGAAATTGCCCGATTAAGTCATGAACTGCCAATTCCACATTGGCCCGCAGTTCGGACAATTGGCGTTCGTCCATTACCTCAGCCCGCTTTACGTGATTCGCTCACAACTTCTTTTTGCCTGCGCAAGTGGCTCAGGAGACTCTCGATATCCGCCCCGTCCAAATGTTCCACGACGTCAGCAAAATCAATGCTCTGTTTTTCGACCTCGGCAGTCGGTTGTGCGATTCCCTTCGCAACTGCCTGATCAATCAACCAGCGCTCGAATTCGCAACCCAGGCGAATGAGTTGACGCAAACTTTGCTCTTCAATTTGAATTCGATCCACAATTCCCTCCCTGGTACGCTGCAGAATCCGCGAAACAGTAGCCTTTCTACTAAAACCGAGTCAATTGCGCCTCAACCAGCGAGTTGCCCATTTGACCTGCAAATCAACTCAAATCTTCAATGATTTCCTCAACACTCTGCAGCTGCTTTTTCAGTCCAGCGAGGGTTTCGCGAACCTGTTCGACGACTTCGGCAGGGGCTTTGGCGGTGAAGGCTTCGTTGTTGAGTTTGCCTTCGTGGCCTTTGATATGTTTGCGGAGTGTGTCGGCTTCTTTCTGCTGGCGGGCGAGTTCGGCTTCGCGGTCGATGAGGCCTTCGAGCGGGATGAATCCGTCGGCGTTACCGAGTGAGAAACTGGCGGCGCCGGAGGGGCGTTCGACGTCGGCTCCGGCGGCTTCAAGCACGGCTTTCGTCAAATTGTCGAACTGGCTGGCGACCGACTGCATTTCCTGAGCGACGTCCGCTGTTGTCCGCATCAGCAGTTTGACGGGAGTTCCGGGGGGCAAATTGTAAATTGCGCGGACGTTGCGAATCGCAATGATGGTGTCCTGCAGTTGTGCGAAGCGTTTTTCCAATGACTCATCCTGCCAGCTCCGGGGAACATCGGGCCAGTTGGCGACGACCACGGAATCGGCACAAGCCTGTGGGGTGAGCACGGCGGCGTTGGCCTCGGCACTGGAGTTTGGCAAAGCGCGTTCGCCCGCGATGTCTTTCAGGCGTTGCCACAGTTCTTCGCAAATGAACGGAGTAAACGGCTGCAGCAGGCGGACGAGGGAATCGAGCACGGCGAGCAGCACGCGCTGGGCGATGGCACGTTCCTCACGATTGGTTTCGACTTCGGGATGCTCTTCATTCGCGTCCGCCGTGAACTTCATCTTGGTCCGCAGACGTGGCTTGATCATTTCCAGATACCAGTCGCAGAATTCGTTCCAGGTGAAATCGCGAATGGCTCGGGTGGCGGCGTCGAACTGGTACCGGCTGAGGTACTCGTTCATTTGATGCGCCACGGTCGACAGCCGGGAGAGAATCCACTGATCTTCGAGCTGCAATTGATCGGCCGTGACGTCGCCCGGTGTGTAACCGGCGAGGTTCATCATGGCGAAGCGGGCGGCGTTCCAGAACTTGTTGCAGAAGTTGCGACCGTACTCGAAGCGTTCGCTGACCACCGCGGCCACCGGCTGGTTCGGCTCCGGATCGTACAGCGGCGTCGAGAACTGGCTTTCCTGCTTGCACTTCTTATTGGTGCAGGCGAGCGTCGGTTTCGGCTGCCCCTGCGGAACGGGGAACTCCCCTTTCAATGTCGTCGGCACCACGACGGTCATGGCCCCGAGCTTATACAGCTTCGGCGGAATGAGTGTTTCGCAGTGCGGGCACTCGTAGCTGATGGGCAACCGCACATCCTGCGTTTCCCCGGCGAATGACGCAATCGAGAAGCGAACCGCGTCGGCCCCGTACTTGGTGATGAGGTCGAGAGGATCAACCCCGTTTCCCTTCGACTTCGACATGGTTTGTCCGAAGCCGTCCAGGATTTTGGGATGCACATGCACATGCCGGAATGGGATGCCGCTAACGTACGGGTAGTCGGCCATATTGTAGATGCCGGTCAACACCATACGGGCGACCCACAACGTAATAATATCGCGGGAGGTGATGAGGACGGAGTGGTTGCCATCGGCTGGGGTTTCGTGCGGGTAGAATGTTTGGAGAACTTCGTTCTCGGTTGAGCGTTGAGCGTTGAGCGTTGAGGAATTCGACGTTTGTTTCGCAACCTCCTCTTCGTTGATCGGCGGATTGTGGTCGATGTTGGGCCAGCCGAGGGTGGCGTGGGGCCAGAGGGCGGAAGAGAACCATGTATCCAAAACATCGGGGTCTTGGACAAAGCCCGCTGCTTCGAGGATTTCTTCTGTTTCTGGATGCCCATCATCAACACAGAAAAGATAGGTTGGCTCGAAGTCGGAATCCGTATCATTGCCCCCTGCGACAGCCGTCCAGGCAACATGTCCTTTGTACTGACTTTCAATGTCTAGGAATTCGCCGGCAAAGTACAAGAACGGTATATCCTCCAGTTTTGGATTTCGCATCGTCTTCGACCAAATCGGAATCCGGTGTCCCCACCAGAGTTGGCGGCTAATGCACCAGTCCCGTTTCTCGCCGAGCCAGTCGAGGTAGGTTTTGGCGTAGCGGGAGGGGAAGAAGCGGACGCGACCGTCTTCGACGGCGTCCATGGCCATTTGGGCCAGGCCGGGTTTGCCGTCAGCGTGGTCGTCCATTTTGACGAACCACTGATCGGACAAGTACGGCTCGACCGGAGTTTTGGAACGGTCGCTGTGCTTTAGCGGAATGCGGCGGTCCTCGACACCTTCGTAGTGGCCGAGATCGGACATTTTCTCGATGATTTTGTCACGCACCGCGAGCCGGTCAATCCCTTTCCACTCCTGACCATATTCGTTCAGCGTGCCGTCGGGATTCAGAATGTTGATAATGCCAATGTGCGGATTTCGCAGATAGCAGGCATAGTCGTTGGGGTCGTGCGCCGGGGTGACTTTCACTGCCCCGGTTCCCTTTTCTTTGTCCGCGAGCAGTGCATCGGCGATGATGGGAACAATGCGGCCGTTGACCGGGATCTTGACGCTCTTGCCAATGAGTGCCGTGTAACGTTCATCAGTCGGATGCACGCAGACGGCGGTATCGCCCAGCATGGTTTCGGGTCGGGTGGTGGCGAAGCGAATGAGTTCGCCGGTTGGCGCACCGCTCTCGTCGACCACAGGATAGTTGAACGTCCAGAAGTGGCCATCGATATCTTCCTCGAAGACTTCATCATCGGCGACGGCGGTCTGGAGGAAGGTGTCCCAGTTGACGAGTCGTTTGCCGCGATAAATGAGCCCGTCGCGGAACATTTTGAAGAACGTATGCCGCACGGCTTTCGCGCACACGTCATCGAGCGTGAACCGAATGCGGCGCCAGTCGCAACTCGCCCCGAACGATTTCTGCTGACTGACAATCCGTTTCTCGTAGACCTCTTTCCACTTCCAAATACGGTTTACGAGTGCTTCACGACCGACGTCGTGCCGGGTGAGCCCTTCTTCTTCGAGCATCCGACGTTCGACCACGGCCTGCGTAGCAATTCCGGCGTGGTCGGTTCCCGGCATCCAGAGCGCTTCGTAACCCTGCATCCGACGCCAGCGGGTAATGAGGTCCTGGCATGTGCCGTTGAGTGCATGCCCCATATGCAGCGCCCCGGTGACGTTGGGGAGCGGAATCATAATGGTGTGCGGCGGCTTGCCGGTGCCAGGATTGGCGTTGAAGTAGCCGCGTTGCTCCCAGAACGGGAACCATTCCTGCTGAGCGGACTGAGGATCGTAATGCTTGGGGATTTCAGACATTGGTAAACGGAATTTCTTTCGACGACGACATTTCGGGTGCCCGGTCCTTTCACCAGACACCGTGCCAGCCCGATGGGATCACTACTGAACATCGGTTTCATTGGGGCAAGCAGCGTATCGTAGCAGAGTGTCGGAACTGTCCCAACATAGTGAGGTTACCGCCGGGACAATTCTCGCAAGCAACCGTTTGACCTGCGTTAACGGAAGCTTCATACTGGGCTCGGGTTCCGAATGTTCGTCCGGTTTCAGACTCGCGCGTGCGGGGAACGTGTCGGCTGAGGAGTCTGCCTAACTCTGTTTGAATTCGGTTTTTATGGACGAAATTCGCGCAATGCTGCAGTACGCCGCCGGGGTGGCTTCCCCGATTCGGCTGCAAATGCGCAGTCCATCTGGAGATATTTCCGTCCATGAAATCGTGGGATCATCTTGCCTGATTGGCCGTTCGGACGATTGCGACATCAGCATCCCGGATGACACCGTGGCGTTTCGCCATGTGTATCTGCAGGCGATTGGCAACCGGCTGGCAGTGGTGCCGCTGCCGAGTGCGGCAGGCGTTCAGTGCGTTGGAGCCGACTTCACTGGCTGGTTCGGCGTTGATCATCGCATGCAGATTTGTGGCTACACTCTGCAACTGCTCGATACACACTGGGCGACCGACGGAGACCTCCCCTCCCCGACCGCATTTCGCCCGCGCGATGAACAGCGTCCCGAGTACGGACTGCTGCCGACAGTCGATTTGGAGTTACTGAACACCTCGGCCAGAGGTCGCAAGTGGCCAATTAATAGGGTCATTACGCTGCTCGGGCGGGATGAAGCGTGCCGGATTACTGTTGTGGACGATCGCATTTCCCGGGCTCACGCCGCCTTCCTGCTGCTCCCAACGGGACTCTGGGTGTTGGATTTACTCGCCAGGGTGGGGATTAAGGTGGGTGGACAGGATTGCCGCTGTGCCCTGCTCGCTGATTCCGTTGAACTGCAAATTGGTCCCTACAAGCTGGCAGCCCGTTATCCGCAGGTTGAGGCAGCCGTGGCGGCTCAGGCTCAGCAACTGCAATATGGAACGGAATTCCTGACCAAGCAGAACAAAGTTTTGTTGGTGGAGACCTACCAGGAAACGCTCATTGTCTCGCCATCGCCGAATGCAGTGGCTGTGCTGTTTCAGGACGTGTACGTGGAATCGAGTCGCGTTACGGACCTGATGACCAGGAAATACAAGAACCTGGTCATCGATTTGGATGTTGTGGGAACAGCCATCAGTCCACACGTGGTCGAGGCGCTCGCCTCACTTTGTCGTAACACGAATGGCACGGCGGTCCTCAGTGGTGGTCATCCCGACCTGCATTCCAGCATTAAGAACTCAACTTTGAAACGGGTCTGGAAACATTACCCGAATCGAATTGAGGCCATCACGGCGCTTGCGTCACCCAAATCCTGACACGTCCACCCTCGCCTGCTTTCTCTGCTCCAACCCGATGACAATCTGTGCGTGTTGCTCACATTATCACCCGGATGATTGTTGGCGGTGCTCAAGAGAACACGCTGCACACGGTTGAAGATCAACACACCATTCATGGTGATGATGTCCACCTCATTACCGGTCCCACAACTGGCCCGGAAGGCTCGCTCATGGAGCGGGCACGAACCGGTGGATTTTCGATTCATGAAGTTCCCTCGCTGACTCGGTCTATTGGCCTGTGGCGCGAGTGGCAGGCTTATCGGGAATTGTGTCGGCTGCTCAAAGAAATCCAGCCGGACATTATCCACACTCACAGTTCCAAGGCGGGCGTTCTTGGCCGGGCAGCCGCAGCCAGTTGCGGCATACCCGCAGTCCACACCATTCATGGCGCCGCGTTTCATTATGGTCAGAGTTTTCTCGCCTACCGGGCGTTTGTCGCCGCCGAATGGTGGGCCGCACGCCGCACGGCGCACACAATTAGCGTGGCGGACGACATGAGCACCACGTACCTCAGTGCCGGTATTGGGAAGCCGGAAGACTACACCACAGTTTATAGCGGATTCGATGTCGAACCGTTCCTGAATCCTCCGAAGTGCCGGGAAGAGGTTCGCAGCGAGTTGGGACTTCAACCGGACGACATTGTCGTCGGCAAAATTGGGCGACTGTTCCATCTCAAGGGGCATGAGTTCCTCATACAGGCCGCTCCACGAGTCATTGCCAGTCAGCCGAAGGTGAAAATTGTACTCATTGGTGATGGCATTCTCCGCGAGAGCATCGAAGCAGAGATCAAACAGCTCGGACTCACCGATCATTTCCGCTTCACCGGCCTCGTGCCGCCCACTCGCATTCCTGAATTGCTCGGCGCACTCGACATGGTGGTACACACGAGTCAATGGGAGGGTCTAGCCCGTGTGCTGCCGCAAGGACTCATCGCGGGGAAACCCGTCATTTCGTATGACGTGGGCGGCGCACGAGAAGTCGTCATCCCGAACGAGACCGGTTTCCTGTTACCCCGTGATAGCGTCAACGAACTCGCCGACGCCATGCTCGCCCTCGCTAACGCCCCCGACCTCCGGCACCGCATGGGAACCGAAGGACGACGACGATTCACCGAGCAGTTTCGCCATCAGTTCATGACCGAAAGAATTCGCGAGGTGTATCAGCGCGTGTTGGAGCGTCAGTAGCATCAGTAGGCCGGACCGCAGGCCGCGCGCAATCGCCGGAACTACGCAAACGGTCTTGTACAACCCATCGCGTCATCTCAAACCAACCGTCTTCTTCGCGGCCGAAGTTCCGGCAGCGGCGAGTTTGCTCCGGTCCGGCCTACTTTTGTGACGAGAGCTGCAGTTCCTCGGGAATAGATGGCGTCGCTCCCGGTTGTGAGCAGACGAATGCCGCGACTCGGATGGCCCATTGATTAATCTCATCGAGCGGCATTCCATGCAGCAGTCCCAGTGCGAGCGCCGCTGTGAATGAGTCGCCAGCACCGACAGTGTCTTTCACGGTCGTCGAAGGTGCGGCCTGTTGGCTGGTATTTCCATTGGCGTCGATGATCAACGCCCCTTTGGAACCTTGCGTCAGTGCGGCGAACTTCAAACTGTACCGCTCGACCAGTAAGGCGAGTTGGGCTTCTGCTGTTCCCGTGAATCCGTGAATGTCGGCCAGGATGGGGAGTTCGTCATCATTCAGTTTGAGCACATTCGCCAGCGGGAGTGATTCGCGAATGACTTCTTCTGACCAGAATGGCGGGCGGAGATTAATATCGAAAATCTTCAGACAGGTTTCCGGAACCGACCTTAGGCAATGTTGAATTGTGGTGCGTGACTCGGGCGTACGCTGACCGAGCGTGCCAAAGCAAACAGCATCAGCCTTCGCGACAATCGTTTCGATGTCATCTGACCATTCCAGATGATCCCAGGCCACATCGCTGGCAAATTCGTAACTTGCATGACCGTCAGCGTCGAGTGATACGAGAACCTGCCCCGTCTGCTGCGGGTAGCGGGCAACGGTCGCGGTGCTCACTCCATGTTGTCGCAATTCATCGAGCGCCTGAGTTCCCAGATCATCTTGTCCGACAGCACTGACCATTCCAGAGTTCACCGCGTTACCAGCCAGCCCCGCCACGCTGCAGGCAAAGTTAGCGGGAGCCCCTCCAAAGCGGGGGCCATCAGGGAAAACATCCCAGAGTATTTCTCCGAGTCCGAGAATTGTCGTTTGGGGAGGCATCGCCATGTTGCTGAGTTTGTTGAACGAATATTGTCATCGATGCCGCCTATCGTACGAAATCAACAATCAGGAGAACACCGGGCGCCGCCGGACGTACTGCATCCCCTTTTCGTTTCGCACCATATACACTGAGAAGCTGCGAATTCTGAATTTCACGCACCTCCTGGAGGGACGACATCAATGCGACGACTCTGGCATTTACTGCAAGCGGGTATGGCTTTCTGTTTACTGGCGACTGTGGCGGCTGCGGAGTTTCGGGCTGGTGCGGCGGTGGTTGACGTCACGCCGCAAGTGCTGCCGGTCATTGTAAATGGAGGTGTGCTCAGCCGCAGTCTCTCGAAGGTAAATACGCCGCTGAATGCTAGGGCGCTCGTGCTGGATGATGGCAAAGAACGGATTGCCATTGTCGTGGTCGACAGCTGCATGATGCCTCGTCCGCTGCTGGATGACGCCAAAGAGCTTGCTGCGGCGCATACGGATATCAGTAAGGACCACATGCTGATTTCCGCCACGCACACGCACAGCGCGGCTTCCTGCATGGGAGCCCTGGGAACACCACCCGATCCCAACTATCCGCCATTTCTCATCGACAAAATCGTCGAAGCAATGATGGCCGCCGAGAGGAACCTTCAACCCGCGAAGGTGGGATTCGCCAAAACCGACGCCGCTGATTACACGGCACTGCGTCGCTGGATTCGTCGACCCGACCGGGTTGTGGAAGATCCGTTTGGCAATTTCACCGTTCGCGCCAACATGCATTCGGGCCGCGTGTGGGATGATGTTACCGGCGAGTCAGGTCCAGAAGATCCTGACCTGTCTCTCATTTCCATTCAGCATGCGAACGGTCGACCGCTGGCCGTGCTGGCCAATTTTTCCATGCACTATTTCAGTGACAAGGACATTAGTGCCGACTACTTCGGTCTGTTTTGTGAAGGGCTGAAGCAACGTCTGACGCCCGAGGCGAGCGATAAGGAGCATCCTTTTGTGGGAATTATGTCGCACGGATGCAGTGGCGACATTTGGCGACGCGACTACAAAGTTCCTGCCGAGGAACGGAATGACGCCATCACGATTGAGGAATACACAAACGGCTTGCTCGACATTGCCATGCAGGCTTACGAAGGGATTGAATACAAGTCTGATGTTCCACTCGCAATGGCGGAGCAACGTTTTCAGTTGAAGTACCGGGTTCCCGATTTACAGCGACTAGAGTGGGCGCAGCGCAATACAGCAGACATCGGTGACGAACTCCCGAAGAACCAGAAAGAAGTGTACGCCCTCGAACAAATTATTCTGCATGAACGGCAATCGACTGAGGTTGTGGTGCAGGCGGTGAAAATTGGTGACATTGGAATTGCGACGACGCCGAATGAAACGTACGCGCTGACCGGGCTGAAGCTCAAGAAGCAGAGTCCATTCGACAAGACGGTGGTCATCGAGTTGGCAAACGGTGGTGATGGTTACATTCCACCGCCGGAACAACACCTGCTTGGTGGTTACAACACCTGGGCGGCTCGCTCGGCAGGACTGGAAGTACAAGCCGAACCGAAGATTGCCGAGATGGCTTTGCAACTTTTGGAACAGGTGGCCGGTGGGCCGCGTCGTGTTCACTCGCAGTCTCAAGGCGAGGAGACTGTCGCCACGCTCAATGCAAAGCCGCTGGCGTTCTGGCGACTGGATGAGTTTGCAGCCCCGGAAGCGAAGGACTCTTCGGGAAACCATCGCCACGGAATTTACGAACCGGGGGTGGTGTTCTTCCTCGACGGGCCTGCATCGGACAAAGTTTGCAAAGGGGAAGTGAATCGCTGTGCGCATTTCGCTGGAGGACGCGTGCGGACGACGCTCGATGGATTGGGATCGGACTACTCCGTATCTCTCTGGTTCTGGAATGGCATGCCGACTGATGCCCGCGACATGTCCGGCTGGATTTTCTCACGCGGACGCGACCTCATCCTTGACGATTTGGGTGATCACATCGGAATTGGCGGGACCAATGGACACGCAGGCACCCTAGTGTTTCAGCGCGGAAAGAATGTTGTGGCCGCCGGGAAAACTCCTGTTGAACGCTGGACGTGGAACCAGTTGCGATTTGAACGCAAAGGAAACCGTGTGCGCGTGTATTTGAATGGCGAACTGGAAATCGAGACCAATTCGCCGGCCAATTTTCCGGCAGGATACAACCAGATTTTCTTCGGCGGTCGCTGCGACAACGACAGTAACTGGGAGGGTCGCTTGGATGAAATCGCCGTGTTTGCTGGCCAGAAAGCAGAATGAGACTGTTGATGTCACAAGTAGGAAATCAGCGGCGAGGCGTTTTTCATGCCAGTCGGCAATGCGTTAACCTACTGACTTCACAGTAACGGTTTCCCCCAAGACATTTGGTCCCGTGAATTCGAACCTTCCGAACACTGAACCGCAAGAAGCATTCTTTCTGACAGACGAAGCCCAACTTCGACGTTGGATGCCGTGGCTGACGTTGTTTCGCGCATTCCGCGTTGCGTTAGGGCATCGGCAACTCATGGTGGGGTTTGTAGCGGTGTGGTTGCTGACGAGCGGAATGCAACTCATATCCAGTTTCGAAGGGACTACGCAAACTCCACCCGCAAGCGGTGAGTTTCACCTTTCAGACAATTCGCTGCAGGTGGGTGGCACGCTCATCAATTACGGCGTAGCCGATTTGGTGATGCTCACTGGTTCAACCACTTGGGAGGTGCTGGTCGGTGTGAAGCCACTGGGCATCTGGAGCATTTCGCTGCTGAAATGGGTGTGGATGTTCGGCATCCTGTTGCTGTTTGGCGGGATGTCGAGCCGTATGGCTGCGCTGGAACTTACGCAGTCACAGCACTGTTCACTGACCGATGCCAGTTCCTTTGTTGGTCGCCGTGTCGGGGCCTACAGCGGTGGAATTGCTCTGGCGGCAGGCGGGTTTCTGCTGTTTGCATTCTTCAACGCTGTTATTGGTTCACTCGGGAACATCCCGGTGGTGGGATCATTTTTTCTGTGGGCGGGTTATCCCCTGGCCCTCTGCTTTGGCCTGTTGCTGACACTGCTTGCCGTAGGTTTGGCCGCCTCATGGCCGCTCATGATTTGCACAATCAGCGTCGACGGGACTGATGCTTTCGATGCGCTCAGCCGCAGCTTTAATTACATCTATTCGCGCACGTGGTACGCGCTGTTCCTGGTTGTGGTCATGCTGTTGTTCGGCTGGGGGCTGCAAACTGTGGTCACGTATTTCGTGTCTTTGATCCAGACATTCACTGACTACAGCGTTGGGTACTGGCTGAATCGCGAAGTGGTTGATCCTGTCGACACCGTGCTGTTTTGGCGCGTCGCGTTGTCCAGTGTGCCGGTGGCGTTTTCATTCAGCTACTTCTGGGTCGGCGGGACCATTGTCTACTTGCTGTTACGCAAGAGTGAAGACGCCACGCCGCTGACCTCGGTTTATCTGGAAGATCAGGCGTCGGACGAATTACCCCTTGTTGGTATTCCCGCCGCCAATTTGCGGGAGAAGCAGAATGCTGGAGAGCCGGAATGAGAAACGCCGTTTGCCGCATTGGTCTGAGCAGTTTGGCAATGTTGCTGCTGTCCAGCGTTCTGTTGGCCCAGGAGCCGAGCGAGCGATTCAAGCGACTCGACCGAGACAATAACGGATTCCTGACACCCGACGAACTTCCGGAAGCCATTCGCGGCAACTTTAATCGAGTGGACCGGAACCGCGACGGACGCATTTCACCTGCGGAAGATGCTGCTGTTCTGCAACGGAATGGTGGTCGCCGTAGGGAGTTGCCGGAAGGTGTCAAGAAAATTGGCGACATTCCCTACGTGGAAAACGGGCACGAGCGACAGGTGCTTGACTTATATCTTCCCGAATCGACCGGTAAGCCTCGGCCACTCGTCTTGTGGATTCATGGCGGTGCCTGGCGAGCGGGAGACAAGAATAGTGGGCCGTGGATGCCGCTATTGGAAAAAGGATTTGTCGTCGCCAGTATGAATTACCGGTTGAGTCAGCACGCTACGTTCCCTGCTCAAATTGAAGACTGTAAAGCAGCGGTGCGGTGGCTCAAGCAGCATGCGAAAGAGTATGAAATTGATCCCGACCATTTCGGGGCATGGGGATCATCGGCGGGAGGACATCTCGTCGCACTGTTGGGTACGAGTGGTGATATACCCACACTCGAAGGCACAAGCGAGACTGATGTCAGCAGTCGCGTGCAGGCGGTATGCGACTGGTTTGGCCCGACCGACTTTTCCCTGATGAATAAGCAAGCGGGAGAAATCGGCACTATCGACCATGACTCACCAGATGCTCCCGAGGCCCAACTCATTGGCGGTACGGTTAGAGCATCCTGAGTTGGTGAAACGCGCCAGTCCACTCACGTATGTGACGCCCGATGATCCCGTGTTCCTCATTGTGCATGGCGACCAGGACACGCTCGTACCGGTTCAGCAGAGCCAAATGCTGCAGGCGGCTCTGGAGAAGGCCGAGGTGTCGTCAACATTGGTCATTGTTCCCGGAGCCGGGCACGGCCAGTTCGGTGATCCCAAAATCACCGAACGCTGTATCGATTTCTTCGTCGACCAGCTTCAGGCTGCGAAGTAGACCGGAAGCTACACCACGTCCTTCAGGCCGTAGAATCGAATAGCGTTCTCCGACCAGAGACAACGCTGCTCTTTCTCCGGGCGGTTGGAAATGATTTCCCGCAGAACCGAAAGCCAGGTTGCCAGTGGGGCTCCGTTCAGGCAAACGGGCCAGTCACCACCAAAGACGACGCGCTCGGGGCCGAAGCTTTCGAGGCAATGATTGACGACCGGGGCTAATACTTCAGCCGTTGCCATTCCGGGGACGCTGGCAATGACGCCAGAGATTTTGCAAATCGTATTGGGAACATTTGCCAGGGCGGCGACATCCCGTTTCCATTGGGCAATCGACTTCTGATTTTCGTCGCTCGAATCCAGAAACGCCTTCGGGTCCATGTTGCCGCAATGGTCGAGGACGAACCGCGTATCGGGAGACTGTTTGGCCAGTTTGACACCATCACCAATGTCGGTGGAGCGCATGCACAAATCAAAGCTGAGGTTGCGCTCACCCAGCAGTTGCACTGATTTCACGAACGCGGGCTGCAGGCATTTTCCCTGTGGTCGCGTTCCATGCAGCACTTGCCGGACGCCCTTGACTTCCGGGAATGCAGAAAGGAATTTCACGTAGTCGGCGAATCCTTCGAGTCCAGGATCACCACCCACAACAGCGGCCACTGTGGGCTTCGCTTTGTCGCGACTGAGGTTTACGACGTGCTCCGCTTCGGCCCGCTTTTGATTCGCCGTAACGTCAACTTCCATGTAAACGGCCCGCACGTCTTCGCCGGCGGTCGCTTCCAGATAGTCGGACGTCACAAAATTGCGAGCGAGGGGACTATCGTCGGCCAGCCAGGGAAGTTTCTGCCAGGAGAGGTCCCACAAGTGCTGATGCGTATCGATAATGAGCTGCTTTTTCGGCGCGGCATGAACTGGTGCATTCTGCATCAACGCTGATGTGCAAAGTCCCGCTGCGGTGGCTTTCAAGAATGTTCGACGGCGCATGTGTGTCTCGACTTGCTCTAAAACGGTAGATCTCCTCCCAAAGTTATGGCAGGCATTCGTGCCGCTCGCAAGTAACCGGGCCGGTCAGTTAAGAGAGGTAACCTGTAAGCGTTATTCGGCTGGCATGCTTCGAATTGAAAAAACGGGGTTTGTCACGCCGTTTTGACGAAGAAGATGATGAGGGAGCGTTCCGGTCGCGGTGCGCTGTTAATGGTTCTACGGAAAGACTCAGACCATGCGACCAATTCATTGCCTGATTGCCTGGAGCGCGCTTTCGGCGTGCGTGTGGGGACAGACTGCCCTGCCCCCCATGCCGCAAGATGCCGAGGCAATTGCGTTTGCTGACCCAGAACCATTCGTCGTCACGCGTCAGTCGGTCGAAGCAAGCGGGGCGAGCGAATCGCCGCTGCTGTTCGAGGAATTGGAACTGCTGTCAAATCGACTCGCGACGCCTATGGGCTATGCTCCCTCGGTAGGATACTTGACCGGAGTCGGGTATCGCGGGACGGACCACATTGGGGCGGCGTTGGGGCTTGATCCTTACGGTCGCTCACCGTTTCTGGCTGCCGCCGTGGAAGAAGTCCATTTTGGACTCGATCAATCAGCACAGCTGCTGGAGAGTGCTGGCAGTCAATTGCCGGGCATGCCGGTCTGGTTTGATGGGCTCGCTTGCGAATGGCAAACGCGGCTGGTGAACTGGCGGCATGGCAGTTCGTATCTTCAAGGGTGCATGCCGGAAGGGTATGCCCTGCAGTCGTTCATTGTGAGTGCTCCCACCACCGTGCTGCACGATGGACCTCTCGAACAGCAGTTGGAACTCGAACAAGGCGGTTCGCTGAAACAGGCGCAGTTGGTGGAAGGAGAACAGGCAAAACCCATTACACAAGTGTCATTGAATATCGCACCGCCACCTGGTCCTGTGCCTGGTGAAGATCAACCTTCGAAGCTTGCTCAGTTGGGACAATCAACGCATGTGCCGGGAACTTCGCGAAACGTAAACGGGCACACCAAGTACTGGCATGCACCGCTCTTGAACCATCAACCACTCTACTTCGAAGACGTGAACCTCGAACGACACGGATTCTCCAACGGCGTCCTACAACCGGTCGTTTCGGGGACCAAGTTCTTCACAACACTTCCCATGCTCCCGTATCTCATGGTGGCTCGACCACCGCATACAACGCAGTATGTTCTGGGAGAGTCTCGACCGGGTAGCAGTGCTCCGTATGTACAACAATTGCCTCCAGTGCATGCCGACGCAGCTCTCGCTGAAGCCGCCGCCGTAACGGGACTGGTCTTCCTCATTCCGTAGTGTGGTTGACGCCGCTGCCGCCCCGTAGAATTGCGATTCGCGTTCGATTGAATTCATCTCACGGGGATTGGAACATGACACCCGCACAGAAGGTGGCCAGTTGGCTCAGCAAAGCGAAACGGGCAGTTGCGTTTACTGGTGCGGGAATCAGTACCGAAAGCGGGATTCCTGATTTTCGTTCACCAAACGGCGTGTGGACGAATAATCAACCGGTGTACTTCGATGAGTTTCTGCGGTCGGAGTCGGCCCGGCATGAATACTGGCGGCAGAAATCGTTGACGCACCTGGAATTCCACGACGCACAGCCCAACACGGGCCATCGAATACTTGCCGACTGGGAGCAACGCGGCCAAATTGTCGGTGTCATTACGCAGAACATCGACGGACTGCATCAGGTCGCTGGGAACAAGCACGTCTGGGAACTGCACGGGACGGCACGCGAAATTGGGTGCTTGAGTTGTGCCTCCCGCTGGCCGGCAGATGGACTGGTGCAACAGTTTCTGGAAACCGACGTCGTACCCACGTGCAGCAAATGTGGCGGACTCCTCAAGCACGCAACGGTTTCGTTCGGTCAGGGATTACCTGACGACGTCATGAGCGCCGCTGCCCAACGCTCGCGTCAGGCGGATTTGTTCCTGGCGCTGGGATCATCGTTGGTTGTGTATCCTGCGGCGGGCCTGCCTGAAAAAGCAAAGAGTTGCGGCGCGCGGTTGGTCATCATCAACAATACAGAGACACCACTTGACTGGCGTGCAGACCTCGTCATCCGCGAGAGGCTGGGAGAGACTCTCCAGCAAATTGATGCGGCCCTGAAAAAACATGAGTCGGCGTGAGTTGCCCCACGCCGACTTCGATCATCGAGTTTTCAATGTGAACTATTTCCGCACAACCCAAATGTTGCGGTAGCGGACGGGATCGCCGTGGTTTTGAAGGAAGAGTGGTCCAGGTTCCGGTGACTCGCCGCCGACACCGCCTGGAGTTCCGGCGGGGAGTTCGATGTCGTCGTGAATGACAACGCCGTTGTGACGTACGGTCGCGCGGGCGTTCTTTGTCTTCTTGCCGTCGCCGTCGAATTCGGGTGCGGTGAAGTCGATGTCGTAGGTCTGCCAGGTAAGTGGCGGAAAGGCCATGTTCACGGAAGGACGGGCAGCCTTGTAAATACCACCGCACTCGTTGTCCAGACCTTCGAGTCCGAAGGAATCGAGCAATTGGCACTCGTAGCGACCCTGAAGATAGCAGCCGCTGTTACCGCGTGCCTGACCACGGTCGTGGGCCATGTAAGGGAGACGGAACTCCATGTGCAAATGGAAACTGCCGAAGGTGTCTTTCGAGGTAACGCCTTCCATCAGCAGACCGTCTTCGGTCATTTTGGCGCCGTCCTTCCAGTGGGCCTTGAGGGTTTCTTCCGTTCCATCAAACAACACGACAGCACCTTCAGGGGCTTTGACTCCGATTGTCTCGCTCTTGCGTTCGACTTTCTTGAGCGACTCGGTCGCCGCCTTAACGGCATCGGCGTCACCCTCGGTGATTTCCTTGTCCGACTTGTCCCAACCGGCGCCGGGGAGTCCCCCTTTGTGCTTCACGACTTGGAATTTTCCTTCCGACAGGTCGATGACCTGCACGCCGACACCTTTGCCAGCGTATTCGCCCTGGATGGCGAAACCGGGCTCGTTCTGGCTGGCTTCTTCGGGGGTGGCGTAAGCGGGACCTTTGGCGAGTCCAATGCCGGAAAGCAGCAGGCAGGCTGACAGAGAATACAACACAGTTTTCATAAGATTCCTGACACGATGTTTGGTGTAAGTGGTTGAATTGTCCAAACCGACATTCCAACAGGTTCGCACTTCGTTTTGCAAGTGAACGGTACGCCAGATTCGAATTCGTGAGAGCGAAAGCTGAGTCGCAATTGATTGCCGTACCACCTACTCGTCCGCTGCTTTCGTTGCATCACCATGCCAGGCGCGGACTTCTCCGATGACGTCTTTCGACCAGAGCACAGTCTCGTCGTCGCTGAATTTCAGATTGGTCACAACGGCGTCGTGCCCCACGAACATGCCACGGGTTTGGCCGGATTCGGCATCCCACAATCGAATCTCCCCAATCGACTTTCCCTTGGGAAGATTGCTGGCCGATACAATGAGTCCACTCGGAGACCAGGCGAGAGCGTTGACTGACTGACCATTATAGGCGGGAATGGGCACACCAACACGTGTACCCGTGGCTGTGCTGACAATGAGGATTTGTCCATTGGCAAGTCCCAGAGCCATACGGGTGCGATCTCTCGAAGGCGCACTACAAGCCACATATTGCTCCTTTGTGAGCCCGTTAATATCGGTCATCTTCAGAACCAGCGACCTCAATTCTTCGTCGGCGGCATTCTCAAATCGTGGAGCTTTGTCTGGGTCGTCGATGCGAATGGAGTCTCGCGTTTGCCACACAAACACCATGCCGTGTCGGCTTGCCGCGAGCGACTGGTCACGTGCGTTGAAATCGAGTCGTGAAATATCAAATTGCGACTCGAAGGCGTCGTTTACGGAGTCTACGGGGAGCGAGAGTGAGTAGGCGTCATTCGTCAGGTCACGAATTTCAATGACGTCAGCGCTCCCCCACGCAATGCGGTTGCCATTATCCGTGATTGCTACGGCGTGGACATCAGTGCGAGAAGTTTGAAAGCGGTGAGCCACTTGAAGAATGTCGCCGGTCCATTCCCAGACAATGACATCGTAGGCGTCATTTGCGGTGAGCAACCTGAAGTTGTCATCCATGCCGACAGCAACCATATCACGCACGACACGTACGCCCTTGTGCCTGGGAAGCTCGAAGACCGGCTTGTCATCTCCCACTCGTGAGAGGCGAATTACGCTATCAACACAGGCAATGAGAAGTTCGTCAGGATGTGGGCCGTGCGCCAAGTGAACAACGGGGGAACCGTGGTCGTTCTTACGAACTGCTTCGCCCGTGTGAGCATCGAAGAAAGAGATGGTTGTGTGCACATTTGACGCATACGCCAACAGCGGCCGATTTGACTCACTCGGGACAAAGATGAGTGACTCATGGAGTGAAGCCGTCTCTGTGTCATACGTGTCGGCTGTGAAGGTAATGGTTTCCTGTCCGGTCTGAGGATCCCACACCTTGATTTCGCCGTGGGCGCAAGTAGCCAGAATGTTGCCATCCAGCGAAAAGGCCAAGTCGTTGACGGAATGGCGATGCCCTTTGAGTTCCAAATTTCCTTGATCCCGGCGGATATGAATCTTTCCACTTTCATTCGCAATGGCCAGGAGAGATCCATCAGGCGAGTAATCGACCGCTGTAATCGTTGCAGGATATTGATAGAACGCAGACTGCCGATTGCATTTGTCATGAAAGTATCCCCACAGGTAGCCGCGGTATTTGGGTGGACACTTCTCAGGATCATCGAGTATTTCATGGGCCGCTTTGGGGTCGTCGCGGTAGATATCCATGACACGGGCCACGTGTAATTGATACGCCAGTCGCTCGGCATGTTCTTGAGAATCCAAAGCCTCTTGGGCTGTTGTGAGCAGTCTGGATTGCGTGTCTTCGGCATCTTTGCGAGCGGAGGACGCATTTTTGCTGTCAATTTCGGCAGTTTCTCGGGCAATTGCCGCAACGTTGTATAGATACCAGCCGACCACTGCCAACATGGTAATTGCAATGACACCAATCACGCCAATTGTCTGCACCATGGTGTAGTGCCATTGCATTTTCGCCCGCAGAGCGCGACTGGCTTCGAGCAGTCGTTGTTCGGCCTCCGAGAGAGAACGAGTTCCCACAATGCCCTCCTCGACAACATTCAAATCGGACTCATCGAGCGGAGTTCCCTGCTTCTGGTTGTCCCAGTCGACGACGCGGTTATCAAGAATGCGGCGTGCGCGCTGTCCTGGCTTGTCAGACGACTCATACTGTTCCCGGACAAGTGGGGCCAATGTGTCATGTGCCAGGCGAGACGTTCGGCTTTGACCCTCTTTCACATCAGTCGAAATTGTCAACAAGTGCAGGTCCTGGCACTGTTGAAGCAAGTCTGCGAGGTCCGTGTCCAAATGGGAATACATTTGGCGTAGCTGTTTCAATTGACAATGATCGGCGGTACCGAGAGGCGTGGTGTGCAGTGCCACGAGGTCGAGGAGCAGTCCCGAGTCCACAACCTCGGGATACTTCTCCCGAAAAATCGCGAATTGCTGGTTCAGAAAGTCGCGTAGCAGAATGCCATTGCGTTTCAAATCGTGATACAGGTCGCGCGTGAATTTTGGCTTTGTGGGACTGAGCGATGTCGCCCTGGCCCACATTTTTGTCAGCAAGATTTGCAGCGTCGGAGCGATGGCGGCATCGCGGTCGTCGAGTAAATCGTCGGCGATGATTTCCGCCAAATCGGCTTCAATTTCCAGTCCGTAGTGCTGTGTGAGTTGTGGTGCATCAGCAGGTCCTCGAACGACGCTAATAACGCCTCGGCGGTCCAGAGCTTCGAGAAACACCTTGGTCCTTGGGATTTCGTACTCCTGCAGTTTCGCTTCGAATTCGGCAAGCCACTCTTTCCGAAAGGACAGAATGAGCCGACCACGCGGACGGTTCAGGTGACTCTTGAATATCCCGTTGATAGTTTCCAGAAGCTGTTGCAGTTCATCTGCGGCAGAAACCCGCTGCATGGGCCGCGTGAAGACTTCCTCAATTTGGTCCAGCACCACAATGAGCGGACGACCTGTTTGTAATTCCTTTGCTTTCCATGCGTCGGTGACGGGAACGTCCGCTGCCTCTGGAAGAAATGCCAGGCCGAGTGTGCCAACGAGCCCTTGCTGAATGTCGCGGCGGAGATAGTAGACATCGTGGTCGCGTTCCAATCGCGGAATGAGCCCGGCGTCCAGCAACGACGATTTCCCGACACCCGACTGTCCGTAGAACATGATGACCGGAGCGGTGTGGGGAGCGACGAGCCTGTCGTACAACGCACGAATTTCACGGTCACGGCCAAAAAAGACGGGTGCATCTTCTTTGGTGAACCAGTGCAAATGGCGGTATGGACTTGCGGGGAGATCGCGCGACTCAAGTGCAGGGAGTCCAAACAGCGGCGCATTCGCTGCCTCGGGAAGATTCCACTCGTCTGCCGATTCGGAACCACTGCGAACGTAAATGCTCCAGGGCCAGCGATCAGCAACGGAGTGTTCCGTCGCGGGCTCGGCATCGACGGAGTACAGGAGCCGCGCGTTGTCACCGCGTTCCATTTGAATCGCGGATTCCGCTTCACCAAAGGCTGTGCGAATGCTTGCACCACTTGCTAACCCGGAGTAGAAGCGACGAGAAAACTCGGTGGCAATGGCATCGTCAATGGCCTGCGACGTGGAAACCACCAGCGAGACGTTCGCGTCCAGCAGGTCTTCGGTTTGCTTCTGCGTGGAGCAACCATTCAGGAACACGAGTTCCAGGGCTCGCTGATAACCCAGGAAATGAGCCAACCCCTTCGCATTGGCCGCGGCAGCTTGTCCATCGGTCGACTCAAGCAGCAGTTGGTAGCCGTTCGCGTGTCCCCCATAGTGGAAAATCGCTATACGGTTGCGGTAACGGGGATCCTGAAATACCTCGAAGATATCGCCCGCAGTACAATTTGCCCGTACAACGACTTCGCAAAGACCTGCCTGTTCGGCAGGTTGCAGGGCTGCAGTCAGTTGGCGCGCCTCTTCGGGAAGGTTTCTCAAGTACCGGACAGCGTCGGCCCGGTCGTTGGCGAAGGCCAGGAAAATCACAGGTCTTGTTGAACGCACCTGCATGATTGATCCCGCAACAGTATGACAACAGGAGGATTCCAATGAGACGCCACGGAACAGTGGTCTGTATTAGGGTAGTCTGTTTGCCCGTCGACGTTCAATCTCCGGGCAATCGTGTTAGAATTAGCACTCTGCGGTTGTTGCGTCGCGTTTGGCAACGGACCGCCACCCTTTCGACCGAAGATTTGGAATCATTAAACAATGGCGTCTCAATCGACCCCTGGACCAGTTTCTCAGTTCATTAAGCATCACTTTCGTCACTTCAACGCCGCCGCGCTGATCGATGCGGCCAACGGATACTCGGCCCACTTGGCGTCGGGCGGAAAAATGATGGTGTGTCTCGCCGGCGCGATGAGCACTGCGGAACTTGGGTTGTCGCTGGCAGAAATGATTCGGCAGGACAAGGTGCATTTGATTTCCTGCACAGGCGCAAACCTCGAAGAAGACGTCTTCAACCTGGTCGCGCACGACTTCTATGAGCGTGTGCCGCACTATCGTCACCTGACGGCTGCTGACGAGCAAGGCCTGCTCGAACGTCACCTGAATCGCGTCACCGACACGTGCATTCCCGAAGGCGAGGCGATGCGTCGCATGGAAACGGCCATGCTCGAATTCTGGACGAAAGCCGATCAGGCGGGCGAACGGTACTTCCCCCACGAATTCTTTTATCAGGTACTGCGCAGCGGGAAATACACCGAGCACTATCAAATTGATCCCAAGAACTCCTGGATGCTGGCGGCAGCGGAAAAGAACCTGCCAATCATTGTTCCTGGCTGGGAAGATTCGACGCTCGGAAACATGTACGCCGCGGCAGTCATTCGGGGTGACGTGAAGAACGTTCACACAGTTCGCACCGGCATTGAGTACATGACCTGGCTCGCTGAGTTCTACACCGAGACCACAACAGCGAATTCACTCGGGATGTTTCAAATTGGGGGCGGCATTGCTGGCGACTTTCCGATTTGTGTCGTCCCCATGCTGCATCAGGATTTGCAGCGAGACTCTGTCCCGCTGTGGGGATACTTCTGCCAAATCAGTGATTCCACGACGAGTTACGGCAGCTACTCAGGAGCCGTTCCGAACGAAAAAATCACGTGGGGGAAATTGGGCGTCGACACTCCGAGTTTCATCGTGGAATCGGACGCCACAATCGTCGCCCCCCTGATTTTTGCTTCCGTGCTGGGGTGGTAAAGCTCCTTCGCACCATTGACGGACACGCAACAGACATTCTATCTTCACCTGCATGAGAAACACCTCAAAGCTGTCTCGCTGCTGGCGTTTGTTCGTTGCCTTGCTCGTTCTGGTAGTTACTGGATCGAGCGGTCGGGCGCATGCTGAGTTGCCGCCACAAGAACTTCTATTGCGGAAGGATGTCGTTGTCGCTGACGGCACGCATTTGCAAAACCTCATGCACGTGTCGACTTCCATTTACTCCGGAAGCGAACCTGTCAGCGACAAGGATTTTGCTGAGCTTGCGAAGCTGGGAGTCCGCGTTGTGTTGAGCGTCGACGGGGCCGTGCCGAAGGTGGCCGAGGCTCGTCGCCACGGACTGCGATACATTCACGTTCCGTTCGGATATGACGGGATTCCTGAGGAAGCGCGGCTGGCGATTCTGAGAGCAACAAAGGAAGCTGAAGGTCCCATTTACGTGCATTGCCATCACGGCAAGCACCGAGGACCTGCAGCCGCCGCGATTGCAGCGGTCGCCACGAAGTGTGCCACAAAAGAGACCGTGCGAAAGGTCTTGGAACTGGGGGGCACAAATCCTCACTATGCGGGTCTATGGCGCGACGTCCAGGCATTCGAACTGCCGGACGGAAACGTTGAATTGCCAAAACTCGTGGAAGCGGCCGATGTCGACAGCATGGTGCAGGTGATGGCACGAATGAGTCGTGCCTCAGAGGAACTCGAAGGACTACTCACAAACAATCAGGAGCTGTCAGGCGCGGCTGCAAAATCAGCGGCGGAGCAGTCTTTGCTGCTGAAAGAAGAGTTTCGGGAAACGGTCCGATTGTATCTCGGCGACTGCGACAAGAAGTTTCAGGACATGATGCATAATTCATCCCGCGTGGCGGAGCGTGTTGATGCCGCTGTGCAGGACGGGAAGCAGGTCGAGGTAATTACTCGCGAATTCAAACTACTCAAAGCGGAATGCCGCCGCTGCCACGAACTTTACCGGGACAACCTGTAGGCCAAGTGCTTCTGGCCATTGCCCTGCTCGACCGGTCGATTCGTGTCATGTCGGATGACGGTGACCTGAGTCATTCCATCAATTGACTCTGTACCGCTCCAGCCACGCCATGACGACGCGTCCTACGCGTGTGATCGATTCCCCAGAGCAGGCCGCGGGCAAGTCGTTGCGTTTGTGCCAGTAGGCGTAGTCGAAGTCGATGATGTCGCAGGTTGGAATTTGAGCCGTCTTGTTCAGGGGTAAGTGGTCGTCGCTGAGGCTGTGCTTGCGTCTGTGAATAAACGCCACTTCGTTCAGGTCCTTAGCCACCTGCCAGACGCTCCGTGTGACGTCCCCCGCATAACGGAGACTGTTCCCTTCCTGATAAATGTTGAGATTCTTGTCTCCAATCATGTCGACAAGCACTCCCGCGACATACCGATGCCCTGGCGGATGGTCGACATACTGCTGGGAAAAATGTTCTGAGCCAAGGAAGTACTTGTCGCGCGAGTCATAAACCAGTTCCTCGCCATCGAAGAAGACAAAGTCGATACCGTAGCCGGGGCGCAAGTTCCCCATGTGATGGGCCAGTTCCATGAACAGGGCCACACCGCTCCCACCGTCGTTCGCACCAATGAACGGCTTGTTGCGGTTGAAAGGATTCAATTCCTTGTCAGGGTGCGGACGTGTGTCGTAGTGGCAGCACAGGAGTAAACGCTGCTTCGCCTCAGGGTGCCACGACACAATAATGTTCTTCATTCGAACCGGTTCACCGGTTTCGGGATGGGCGACGTCGAATTCCTGATTTGTCACCTGACAGGGAAACTGGGCGAAATGGTCTTCAATGAGCTGCTGCTGTTGCCGCATTCCCTCTGTGCCAGAAATGCGGGGACCAATCTCACAAACCCGTTCCAGGTAGGTGAAAGTGCGATTCGAGTCCAAAGTGGTGGGCTCAGCGGCGTTCGCCTGACCAGAGGCTACGCAAAGTGCGGCAGCAACGAAGTAGCAGCGGGACCATTCCATGAGTGTTTCGCTCCGTAATTCCATTTTCGCCCAAGTATCGTACAGCCATGCTCACGAGGGCAACCGACGATTTCCTGAGAACGCTGCGACGCATGCGACCAGAACCGCTGCAGTTTGCGTAACTCTCACGAAACGCACAAGATGCGTTCACGGCGCCCTTGCGGGCGACAAAAACCGAGAATTGGGGCCGATGCGTTTTCTCGACACCTTTGTCCGGCTAAAATGACCGTTTCGCCTGTTTGCGCTCGCATCCGGAAAAACTGCAGGGGCAGTGCGTCCCTGTATCTTATGGCGGCATCATGCTGGTGGCGTCACCCGATTCGTCGCCCCAGGCCAATTCAGCTTGTGAAATGAACAGTCCAACACCAGACACCACAGAGCAGCTTGCCATTCAGTCAGAATCGATTTTGGTTCTCGACTTCGGCAGTCAAACGGCCCAACTCATCGCCCGACGTGTGCGGGATCAGAATGTGTTCTGCCAGTTGGTGCGTCACGACCTCTCGGCCGAGCGAATCAAAGAACTGAATCCAAAGGGACTCATTCTGTCTGGTGGTCCGGCGAGTGCGTATGCCGAAGGTGCTCCGCAAATCGACCCGGAAATTCTGGATCTCGGAATTCCCGTATTGGGAATTTGCTACGGCATGCAGGTCATGTGCCGGGCTCTGGGAAGTGCCGTACGACCCGGAAATTCGGGGGAGTTTGGTCACACCCCAATCCAAGTACTCGAAGAGGATGCACTCTTCGCCGGGCTGCCCAAAGAGTACGCCGTCTGGATGAGCCACGGCGACCGGGTCGAAGATTTGCACGAACATTTCAAGCTGGTCGCGAAGACCAGCGAGTGTCCCAACGCGGCGATTAAGCACCGCGACCGGGAACTCTACGGCCTGCAGTTTCACCCGGAAGTCACGCACACCAAGTTCGGCAAAGAGGTGCTGGCCAACTTTGTGAACAACGTTTGCAAGTGCTCTGGCGACTGGAAGATTTCCTCGTTCATCGAACAGGAATGTACACAACTCCGCGAGCGTATCGGAGCGAACCGAGTCATTTGTGGTCTCTCCGGCGGAGTCGACTCCTCGGTTGCGGCGGCACTGTTGTTCAAAGCCATTGGACCGCAGCTTTCCTGCATTTTTGTGGATAACGGACTCCTGAGAAAAGGCGAGCGGGAGCAGGTTCGCGAGCAGTTCAGCGACCACTTCAAAACCGACCTCCACGTCGTCGATGCACGCCAGCAATTCCTCGACGAACTCAAAGGGAAGACCGATCCCCAGGAAAAACGGAAGACCATTGGCCGGGTTTTCATCGACGTATTCCGGAAGGAAGCAGAGTCTATCGAAGATGCCAAGTTCCTCGCGCAGGGCACACTCTACCCGGACGTTATTGAGTCGGGCGCAAATCCCGACGGACCTGCGGCCACCATTAAGGCTCACCACAATGTCGGTGGATTGCCGGAAGAACTCGGCTTCGAGCTGGTCGAGCCGTTCCGCATGCTCTTCAAAGATGAAGTCCGTCAGATTGGCCTCGAACTCGGATTGCCCGAAAACCTGATTTGGCGGCATCCATTCCCTGGCCCAGGTCTGGCGGTTCGATGCCTGGGTGAAATCACGGAGGAGCGTCTGCGGACATTGCGGGAAGCAGATGCAATTTTCATCGAAGAACTCGTGGCAGCTGGACTTTATCGAGAAGTTCAGCAGGCGTTTGCCGTATTGCTCCCTCTGCAGACCGTGGGTGTCATGGGAGATGCCCGGACCTACGAAGACGTTATTGCCATTCGGTCGGTCGATACCGACAACTTCATGACCGCCGACTGGTCTCGACTCCCCTATGACTTGCTGCAGAAGGTCTCAACACGCATTATCAATTCGGTTCGCGGTGTAAACCGTGTGGTGTACGACATCAGTTCCAAGCCGCCCAGCACCATCGAATGGGAATAATTCACGAGCGAAACTTCTGGTGGTTCGTTCGCAATATGGAATCGTTTCAGTATGGCAGGTAATTCATTCGGACAGGCACTGCGCATGACCACCGCTGGCGAAAGCCACGGGCCGGGGAATGTTGTTATTGTCGATGGCGTGCCCCCCGGAATTCCGCTAGCCGAAGCCGATTTGGAAGTCGATTTGCAGCGTCGACGACCGGGACAAAGCCACATCGTCACGCAGCGGAAAGAAGCGGACGCCCCGGAAATTCTCTCAGGCGTGTTTGAAGGCCGTACGACGGGTACCAGCGTGGCGGTGCTGGTCCGCAATGAAGATCAGCGCAGTCGCGACTACGGCGACATCAAGGACCTGTATCGCCCCGGCCACGCGGATTACAGCTTCGACGCCAAGTACGGATTCCGCGACTACCGTGGCGGTGGCCGCTCCAGTGCCCGCGAAACGACCGCTCGTGTCGCGGCTGGCGTCATTGCCAAGAAGATTATGGAACATGCGTTCGGTGGACGCGTGGTGGGGTATGTCACGCAGGTGGGGGATATCCAGGCCAACATCCCAGATCCCGCAGCCGTGACACTGAAAGCCGTTGAACAGCGACCAGATGGAACGCCAAACATTGTGCGGTGTCCGGACGTCGACGCAGCGGACAAAATGATTCAGCTCATCGAAGAGTGTCGCAAAGCGGGCGACTCAATTGGCGGCGCGGCAGAAATCGCCGTCACTGGAGTGCCAGCCGGACTGGGTGAGCCTGTCTTTGACAAAATCAAAGCTGACCTGGCAAAAGCATTGTTCAGTCTTCCCGCCGTATTGGGCGTGGAGTACGGCATTGGATTTGGCTGCGTCAACATGCGCGGCAGCGAACACAATGACATTTTCACAACCCAGGCGAATGCCTCGGGCGATAAGAAAATCGTCACGAAAAGTAATCGGCACGGTGGCATACTGGGCGGCATTACCACCGGGATGCCCATTGTGTTGCGGGCCGCAGTGAAACCCACAAGCAGCCTTCCCATCGAGCAGCAAACCGTCACGCGGGAAGGGGAACCGGCCACGATTCGAACCAAGGGCCGACACGACCCCTGCCTGCTGCCACGGTTCATTCCAATGGCAGAAGCCATGGTCGCCTTTGTTGTTGCCGACCACTGGCTGCGGTGGCGTGGACAGGCATCCAATTGAGGCCAAAAAAGTCGGGCCCGATTTAACAAACAATTCATCACACCCCTGCGGCGACGTTGGTACAGTTCGCCACGCAGAAACGTTTAACAGAAGTGACACAGGTTGACTCATGGCTGACTTACACGATCTCACACGCAAACTTCAAAAGCACAACGACTCCAAAATCGTGTTGCTCGTCGCCGATGGTCTCGGCGGTCTGCCTCTTCAGCCCGGTGGAAAAACCGAACTGGAAACGGCCAAAACTCCGAACCTCGATGCACTTGCGCAGCGTGGAACGTCTGGTCTGAGTGTGCCCGTGCTGCCCGGGATTACGCCCGGTAGCGGTCCAGGGCACCTCGGCTTGTTCGGCTACGATCCACTGCAGTACCAAATTGGTCGCGGCGTGCTGGAAGCATTGGGCATCGATTTCGACCTCGGACCGAACGATGTCGCGATTCGAGGGAACTTCTGCACGTTGGACGCAGCGGGCAAAATCAGCGATCGTCGCGCTGGCCGCGTCTCGTCAGAGGTCGCTGCACCTCTGTGTGAGAAGCTCAACAACATCAAAATTCCCGGCGTCGAAGTCTTCGTCCGTCACGTGAAGGAATACCGACTCGTTGTCGTGTTTCGCGCTGCCGGCCTCGGTGGTGATGTCGATGACACCGACCCACAATCCGTTGGTGTCGAGCCACTGCCACCACACGGAAACGACGAACCTTCGCGCAAAACGGCGGATATCGCCACAGAGTTTCTGCGTCAGGCTCGCGAAGTGCTGAAGAACGACGCTCCAGCCAATTTCCTTATGCTCCGCGGAATTGCCAAGAAACCGCCCATTCCGACCTTCGAGGACGTCTACGGCACGCGGGCGGGTGCGATTGCTGTTTATCCCATGTACCGAGGTCTGGCTCGCCTGGTGAGCATGGACGTGCTCAACGCCGGTACCACCCTGGAAGATCAATGCGATCGACTCGCCCAGGCCTGGACCGACTACGACTTCTTCTTCATGCACTTCAAGTACACCGACTCCACCGGCGAAGACGGCAACTTCGACGCGAAGGTGCAGCGTATTGAAGAACTCGACGCTGCCATTCCACGCATTACGGGCATGAATCCCGACGTGCTCATTGTGACCGGTGACCACAGCACGCCGAGCAAAATGAAGTCGCACAGCTGGCATCCTGTGCCGACTTTGCTCGCAGCAAACAATTGCCGTTATGACGGCAACACCGAGTTCAGCGAATCAGCTTGTCTTCGCGGCGGATTGGGGCAGTTTGAATCGAAGTACCTGATGTCCCTCGCTCTGGCTCATGCCGGTCGCCTGGAGAAATTCGGCGCATAACAGCGTCGCGTCCATCGAATGCCCTCACCCTCGCGTGGCCCCTGAGCCGCGCGAGGGTGCTTTCGTTTCAGGTGTGGCTGAGCGACAACACGGTTCAACTCAGCTTTGGAATGCTGCGTTTTGCAGTAACTCGTCCAATGTATTTGAGGTCCAATTCTGCGGCCATGAGGCATTTCCGCAACGGCGAATCTTGCCGCGCGGATCGGGTTTCATCAATCATGCCGGTTAATTGGACACTATTGTTGCAGCATTCGCGGCATTCGACACAACCGATTATGCGGCCAAGTCACGGGAATTCTGTTCCGACGGCTGGTCTTAACAAATTGATTGAAGTGTCAAGTGCAAAACGCCGAAAAATTCAGTCAGACGATTTGATACGAACATCGGGAAGGCAATTGCCGGAGCGATGACACCAGCCGCAAGGTCAGTGACGTATGAATCGTTGAAAATTGGGGGGGAACGCAATTCTCTAGCTGGACGCTGGATTCGATTGAGGCATGACGCCTCGTTGTTTCTCTGTCCTTGTTTGCAGATGAGTTGCTCGATGAATCGATCCGATGCGTATCGGGGGGGGATTCATCGATTAACTCCTGCGACTCTCCCTCGCACTGGTGACAGTTTTGATCACCAGTTTTTTCGGTTCCAGTGTGTTACGTAACTCTGACGGAGGGGGTTGCGAGCATGACACGCAGGGCCGACGTGGAACCTGAGACATCCCTTGCGAGTTTCGGTCGGCGTTATTTTGGGAATTCACCCGTAACGCGCATCGAGGTTCAACAGGGAACACGAAGTGGTCCCCACTTCAACCCAGACAAAGCGTGTGATTGGAGAGCCCGCACATGAGGACAATCTTTACTACAGGTCAGGTGGCCAAAATCTGCAAGGTGGCACCGCGAACCGTTTCGAAATGGTTCGACTCCGGACGCCTCCGCGGATACCGGATTCCCGGATCCCAGGATCGGCGTATTCCTCGCGAACATCTTATTCGTTTCCTCAAGGAGCATGGTATGCCCCTTGGCGAACTGGAAGATGAAGCAATGGGAAAACTGCTTCTCGTTGGTATGGACACAATGGTCCGTTCCAGCCTGGAAGCTGTGCTGTCACCGGAAGATTTCAAAGTCGAAATCGCTGCCAGCGGTTTCGAGGCCGGAATTCAAGCTGAATCGCTCCATCCCGACGCAGTTGTCGTCGACTTCACGATGGGTCGTAACGAAGCATTGATGATCGCGCAAAACCTTCGTCGCAATGCTGATTACACCGACACGGTGCTGATTGCATTGCTGAGCGACGAAGACACCGCGAGTGGCTTCGACCGTACGATTTTCAATGAAACATTCCGCAAGCCATTCGATTCAGCGCTCCTCGCGGAACGAATCAAAACGCTTGTCAGCCGGAAGAAGCAACTGGCCTAATTTGGCCAGATGCGGAATGGTAGCCACTAGATGCAATGCCGGGCGTTTTGCTCGACCAAATCATGAAGATTTGGGGTAAGCCCGCACGGCACAGCCTTGACGTGGTTCAAAACCCAGACTTCTTTCGACCGACGGGCGCTCCACTTGGCGCTGTTAGAGTGAATTCGTGTGTTGGGTCCACCAACAAGTTCGGACGTGGGGACATTCGAACTTACTTCACACAACCTCACAAAGACGACGTCGGGAAAACACCAATCGGCGAAAAACGTTTTGGTTGAAAACTACGCTCGCTGCAACCGTATGGCTGACTGGCAAAGCAATTTGCGGAGTGATACCGGATAAGCTGACAGCTGGCTAACCCATCCATGGCCGCGACGATTCCACAAGAGTCGTTGCGGCCATTCTTGTTTTCAGGTCGTCACTTCTCTGCACGACTTTTCCGCGTGATGGGCACAAGCATTCTCGACCATAATGGTCTGAGGGCACGTCGGAATCAATGATTCAGCAGGAATTCGCTGCTATTGAGCAGCGCCCAGAACAAGTCGGCAACGGCCGCTTTCGCGTCCCCATCCGATCCGCCGCTTTGGATGTAGTCGACACAGCGTGCTCGCTCGGCATCGCTCGGCATACGACTCAGAGTTGAGAGATAAAGGGCGTCGACGCGTTCATTCACATCCAGAAACGGTGAGTCAATAATCGCCGCCAGCGTGCGTGAATCCGTCAGGTCGGTGGCGTTATTGACGAAGTTGCCATTCATGAGTGACAGGGCCTGAAGAATCGACGTGGCCCGGTCAATGGGCGAGTCGCTGTCGTTGGTAAAGGTCCCGAGGAAATCCTGACGGGCCGTATCGTTGTTGAAATTCACGGGCTGCTCGGGATCAAACGGTTGCCGATAACCGGTCGCCTGTGCGAGGCTGTCGAAGATTTGCTCTGGCGTCATTCCCCGGACCGCTGAGCGGGCGAATAGCGTGGAATCGCCCTGCGAGTCATCAGTCTGGCGACTCGTCCGCTGATAGGTTTTGGAGTTCGTAATGGCCCGTGTCATGAACTTGAAGTCGTAGTTGTGCGAGACGAACTCATCTGCGAGGAGCTGCAGCAGTTCGGGATGGCTCGGCGGGTTGAGGTCGGAAAAGTCATCCATTGGCTCGACGAGCCCAAGGCCAAAGTGGTACGACCAAATGCGATTGACCGCCGCTTTGGCGAAGTAAGGATTCTCCGTCGAGGTAATCCATTTGGCTAACTTGGCTCGACTACTGTCACCACCCTTCCAGTCCGGTTCCTGACCGTCGAGGAACCGGGCACTCACGGTCTTGTCCGTCTCGGGGATTTGAATGGAACGTCCATCTCCCGGTGCTCCCGGCTGGGCGTCGGGGCCAACTCTGGGAACTTCATCATAGAAGGCGGCGAGGCTCCAGAACTCCGGTTGTTTCCAGTGGTCGAAGGGATGGTCGTGGCATTGGGCACAGTCAATACGCACGCCGAGGAAGAGCCGCGACGTGGCCGCCGTCAGTCGTTCGACTTTGAACTCTTTGGCGAGATAAAATGCCACTGGTGTCGGACGGTCCGGCTGAATGAATTGCTGCTGATTCTCAGGATTCACGGGCAGTGTGAGAATTTCTTCGGTGATTTCCGCGAAGTTCTTGTTCTCCGCAATTCGCGACCGCAGCCACGCTTCGAAGCCTGGTAACTGGAAGCGAATTCCCTGGTCGGCGTCGGCCTCGGGAATCATGGCAGCCCGCCACAAATTCGTATGATGAATGACAAACGTGGGCCGCCGCAGCAAGTCCTCAATTGCTTCGGACCGCTTATTTGGGCTTTCATCTGCGAGGAAATCGCGGACTTCGGCAGCGCGGGGAATGCGTCCGCACAAATCCAGGTGCAGGCGGCGGAAGAACTCCGCATCGTCTGCAATCGGAGCAGGAGTCACCCCCTCGGTCTTCCACTTCTCTTCAATGAGCCGATCAATTTCCGCAGCTAACCGCGTCACGTCGTCTGCTTCATCAGCATTCACGACAGCTGTGAAGCAAAGGAGACCGAGCAACACGAACCCGAATGACAACAACCGATTGGACATAAACACACCTCGCAGAAAATGTCTCATGCCTCCAGAATCGGAACTCGTAGTCATTTTGTCAATAGTTGCGGTGCATTGATCAAGACAATCGAATTCGTGTGACGACCTGGCCACTCGAAAACTTGTGCTGCTGTTAGCGGAACAGAGTGCAAGAAAACTGCCCCCCTGCTCTTCACCTCGAGACGCATAAAAAGGGACGGGATGTTTGTGCATCCCGTCCTGCGCTGCTCGTAATGCTCACTACATCCCGTGTTGTGGATAAGGATCGCGTCCGCGTTCGGTGGTGAGTGCCTTGTTCAGGGCCTGCAGGTACGCTTCGGCACTTGCTTCGATGATGTCGGTGCTCACACCCTTGCCGTGATGCATGCGGTCGTTCACTTCGATTGCCACGCTGACTTCGCCGAGGGCATCTTTCCCTTTCGACACACTGCGAACGTTGTACTCCTGGAGCTTGGCGGTGATGTCAACAATGCGTTCCAGGCATTTGAAGACGGCGTCAACGGGGCCATCGCCGGTGGCGGCATCTTGCACGCGGCGACCATCTTCGTGCTTCATGTCGATGGTGGCTGTGGGAATGGTGCCGGTGCCACCAAACGTATGGAAGTTCACGATTTGCCACTGCTGCGGCACCTGATGCGCTCGCTTGTCGATGAGCGCCACGATGTCGGCGTCGTAGATTTCCTTCTTCTTGTCCGCGAGTGCGATGAAATCATCGAAGACCTTCTGGAACGCTTCATCGTCCAGTTCGAATCCGAGCGAGACGACACGGTCTCGGAACGCGTGCCGACCGCTGTGCTTGCCGAGCACGAGGTTGGTACCGACGTAACCGACATCTTCGGGACGCATAATTTCGTAAGTGCCACGGTTCTGCAGCATGCCGTGCTGATGAATTCCCGCTTCGTGCGCGAATGCATTCTGGCCGACAATCGCTTTGTTGCGCTGTACTTTCATCCCAGTAATGCTGGAGACGAGTCGGCTCGTGGGGAACAGTTTGGGCGTGTTGATTTTCGTGCTAATTCCGAAGTAGTCATGACGCGTTCTGAGGGCCATGACAATTTCTTCGAGAGCCGCGTTGCCAGCGCGTTCGCCGAGTCCGTTAATGGTGCATTCCACCTGACGGGCTCCCGCTTCCACGCCGGCCAGGCTGTTCGCCACGGCGAGGCCGAGGTCGTTGTGGCAGTGTGTGGAAATCACGGCCTCCTCGATATTCGGCACTCGTTCCTTCAAGGCTTTGATGACCGTGTAGAAGTGGTGCGGCGTAGCGTAGCCAACCGTATCTGGAATGTTGATGGTCGTTGCACCTGCCTCGATCGCTTTCTCGACCACTTCGCACAGAAAGTCGAGTTCGGTTCGAATGGCATCTTCCGGAGAAAACTCAATGTTCGGACGTACAATGTCGGTACGGCTCGACATTTTGTCGGCGGTGTACTTCACCATCTCGACAGCCTGCCGCACGATTTCCTCTTTCGCCATTTTGAGTTTGAACTCGCGGTGAATGGCGCTGGTGGCGAGGAAGACGTGGATGCGAACGTTCTGGGCATCCCGCAGTGCTTCCCAGGCTCGGTCAACATCTTCCTTGCGGCAGCGTGAAAGGCCACAAATTGTGGCGCGGTCTCCATAGGTGCGGGCGATTTTTTGAACCGCTTCGAAATCGCCAGGAGAGGCGATGGGGAAACCGGCTTCAATGACGTCCACGCCGAGTTCTACCAGTGCTTTGGCGACCTCGAGTTTTTCGCTGGTGTCCATACTGCAGCCGGGGGACTGCTCACCATCGCGGAGCGTTGTGTCAAAAATCGTAATTTGGTCGGACATTGTCGTGTGTGGTGTTGGGAGTTGATGGAATCCCAGGTCCCTGAGGTGTAACAAAAAACCCTGAGACCTCGGGAGGGAGATCTCAGGGGTTTGAAACGGTCGAATGTCTCTCCCGGCCTAAGACGTCCCGTAGGATGTCAGGTTGAGTAGTAGGGCCAGGCTCAGGGAAAGATTGTTCATTGTCTTTGAATACAGCTTTGCAGTCGCCACCGAGACACACTTGGAGCACCAGTGGTTCGGGAGGAGATTAGGCCGAAATGTGGGGCTCGTCAACCGGGAATACCCATTACGTCATAAATCCAATGTGTGATGCGGTAAACATTTCCGGTCGGCTGGGAAGTTCAGCCTGCAATTGTCTACACTCAACAGCCAATCTTGATTTGAACAATCTGCGAAGGATAACTGCCCATGTTCGTACGTCTGCTGGCGAGTGCTCTGCTGGTCGCTGCTTTGGCCCCCGTTGTTTCTGCTCAAGACGCTGAGCCGAAGAGCAAGAAGTGGGAAGGGGAAATGCAGAAGTTCGACAAGCAGGACGCGGAGCATCCGAAGCCACGCGGCGGCGTTGTGTTTGTGGGGAGTTCCAGCATTCGGATGTGGGATGTCAAAAAGTCGTTCCCCGATTTGGCGGCCATCAACCACGGATTCGGTGGCTCGGAAATTATCGACTCGGTGTACTACTTCGACCGTCTGGTCACACCGTACAAGCCGCGACTCATTGTGTTCTACGCGGGCGACAATGACATCGCACACAACACCACTCCGGCGCAGGTGCACGAGAACTTCCAGAAGTTCGTCGCACTCATGCATGAGAAGTTGCCAGAGACCAAGCTGGTGTTCGTGCCCATTAAGCCGAGCCTCAAGCGGTGGGAACTTATTGAAACAATCCGTGAAGCGAACGCACTCATTCATGCGACGTGCGATGCGGACGACAAGCTGACTTACCTGGAAATTGAGAAACCAATGCTCGGTGACGACGGTACACCGCGGCCCGAGCTGTTTGCCAAAGATGGACTGCACCTTAACCCGGAAGGTTATGCATTATGGAATTCACTCCTGCGGCCACATCTCAAAAAGTAGAGAAGAGTTCTTTATTCAACAGTCGATTGTTCCCAACCCTGCGATCCGCCGCACAGCGACTGGCGTGCGTCGTATGCGTATTGGGCAGCGGCTTCTTTGCTGCCGCAGACGAACCGCAATATGCAGAATCCGGATTCCGTGTGTTCAAGGAAGGAACGCTTCCGAATGATGCACGACTTCGTCGATTGCGGACGTTGAATGACAAATACCATCCCTGGACGCCACCCACGACGCAGGCTGAGTTTGAAGAAGTGCGTCAGCGGTTGCGTGAACAAATTCTCGTCTCGAACGGTCTCTGGCCACTCCCCGAGAAAACGCCGCTGGAACCGGTCATTCATGGCAAGCTGGATATGGGCGATTACACCGTGGAGAAGGTGTACTTCGCCAGTCGTCCCGGACTCTACGTAACCGGAAGTTTGTATCGACCAAAGAATGCGCAGGGGAAAATTCCGGGCATTTTGAGCCCGCACGGACACTGGGCGAACGGACGCTTCTACGACGCAGGTGATGCAGAAGCAAAGAAGCAAATTGAAAGCGGAGCCGAGAAGTTTGAGGCTGCGGCACATTCACCGCTGCAGGCCCGGATGGTGCAACTCGCTCGGATGGGATGCGTCGTGTTCCACTACGATATGGTTGGCTATGCCGATCAGCCGGGCATCGACCATCGTAGCGGATTCAATGATGTCGATGCGGCCCTCCAGCTGCACAGCAAAATGGGTCTGCAAACCTGGAACTCCATTCGAGCCCTCGATTTTGTCGCGAGCTTACCCGACGTCGATCCCGACCGGATTGCCGTTACGGGAGCCAGCGGCGGCGGTACGCAAACCTTCATTCTGTGTGCACTCGACGAGCGGCCAGCCGTTTCGTTCCCGGCGGTCATGGTCGGAACTGCCATGCAGGGAGGCTGCAATTGTGAGAATGCAGATTACCTGCGCATTGGCATTAACAACGTCGCCTTTGCGTCAGCATTTGCACCGCGTCCCATGGCGATGAGTGGTGCCAACGACTGGACCATCGACATCGAAACGAAAGGTCTGCCGGAACTGAAGCAGGTGTATGCCCTGTTTGATGCCGCACAAAACGTAGAAGCCAACTGCTTTCCGCAGTTCGGCCATAACTACAACGCCGTCAGCCGCGAACTGATGTACGAATGGTTCAAGGAGCACCTCAACCTGGGCGATGTCTCGACCACAGAACGAGATTTCACCCGACTCACCACCGAGCAAATGACCGTCTTCGATGACGCCCATCCTAAGCCAGCCGACATCATGGACGGGGCCACTCTGCGCGCCGCGTGGACTGCACAATCGCAGCAGCAAATGGCGGCGCTGAAGTCCCCCGAGGATGTGAAACGTGTGCTTGGTCCAGCAGTTCAGGTGATGTTGGGAACTGGTATTAGTGAGAACAGCGAATTCGAATTTGAATCAAGTCCCGCTGAATCGGCGAGAAACAACACGGTCATATTCGGAAGTCGTGTCGTGGAAAAGGCAGTCTTCGGACACAAAGGACGCGGTATCGCACTTCCTTCCGCAACTGTCTCAGACGATAACAATTTTGAGTTACCGACAAAGGTCGTTCTCTGGTTTGATGGCAACGGCAAGCAAGCTCTGTTTCAGGGTGAAAAACTGAATCCCGAGATTCTGCCCCTATTCGAGAAAGGTTGCCAAGTCCATAGTGTTGACCTGTTCATGACAGGGGAGTTTCTGGGAGCTGAATCAGAGTATCAGTACAAAGTCGACGAGTCCGATCCATGCTACACCTTCTGCTACAACCGACCGCTTATTGCCGAACGTGTACACGACATTGTGACGATTGTTCGTACATACGCCGCGTTCAACAAGCTTGACGATTTGGGAATCAGCGAGCTTCACATTGTGGGCACAGGCGAGGCGGGCGTCTGGGTGGCGTTGGCCGCAGCAGAGCTGGGCGATACCAAGTACACCTCACTGACCGCCGATTTGCAGGGATTCTCATTTGCCTCCATCGACAACGCGCAGCACCCCAACCTGTTGCCCGGTGCTGTGAAGTACGGCGACGTACCGGGACTGCTGCGTCTGGCTGCCGGACATCGAGTAACGCTGTATGGAGCCAACGAGAAACTCGACTGGAAGCAGACCGATTCAGACTTCAAGTCCGCTGGCGGCCAACTCACATTCGGTGCAGGCAAATTGACCATCACGCGAGTAGCTGACGAGTTGCTCAAAAAATAGTCGAATTCATTTCCCGTTTTGGGTGACGTGTCGCGTATGTTGGGGCAGGTGGCATCGGAAGCGGTGCGTGAACTCTGCACTCACATCATCCCGTCGGGGAGAGGAACTATTCATGCAATTAAGTGGCTTAAGAGTGCGGTTCTCGGTTCTGCTCACCTTTGTACTGATTTGCAGGATGGGCATCTGCGACGATGCGACTACCGAACCGGCCAAGTCTGAAGTTGTCTGGGATGAACTGGCCGTGCACGTTGTCGATGAGAAAGGCAAGCCAGTTGAAGGCGTAACAGTTACCCCATGGGCACTCGGAAGTCGGCTGGGGCATGGGGCATGGAGCAGGGAGCGGTTTGGCAAGCCGGAGACAAAAATTTCGGGAGCAGATGGAAAGCTGACACTGAAGTATCCTCAGTTTCACTATGAGCAGGTGAAGGTCGGCGCCGTTTCCGTGAACGTTGACCACCCAGACTACTGCTGGGGGAGCGAGCATTTGCCGGTGGGGAACTTGGTACGCGTTACCGTGAAGCGTGGCACGCAATTGCGTATCAAGACGTTCACTCCGGAGAGCAAAGGCGCCCTGACTGATGTGTTCGTCCTGCATCCCGACTTGTATGCACCGCCTGCTGCCATGCAGCGGGTCAAAGATGATTGGGTCATTACACGACCTGTGGAAGGTGAAAGTGGTGTTGTTCGCGTGGTCAGCATTGTGCCGGACGAGCCGGCATTCTTCAGTAGTTCGCTGCCTTGGAACCGCCGGGATGATGGTGGACCTCAAGTTGTCGTGCTGACGCTTGAGAAGGGAGTTCAGGTCAAAGGGAAGTTGTCAGATGACGTGCCTCGTCCCATCAAACGCGGACAGGTGTCTGTCGAGTGCATGCAGCTCAATGATGTCGAAAGTCCTTGGGAAGTCTGGATGGATTATGCCGAAATCCAGCCGGACGGCACCTTCACGTTCGAGTCACTCCCGCCGGGCACCGACCTGCATTTCATTGCCATGTGCGAGGGTTATGTGTCGGCCAAACCGAGTGAGGAACGCTTTGCCGAGATTTGCGAACGTTACGAGGACATGGTGCGACGTAACTCATACGAAATGTATCCCCAGGTATTCACGCCAGAGTCCAATCTCGTCGAGATAACACTCGACATGATTCCGACATTCGACGTGGTTCTGCATGCTCACGACAAGGCCGGGAATCCAATTGAGGGTGTGCAGTTGGGAGTGAATCCCAACCAGTACACATTTCGCCTTGGCTCCCGGATTGCCGGTTCGTGTCATCGCTCAGCAGAGTACCTGCTGAAGCCAGACTTCACCTGGTTGGAACCGTTCAGCAATTTTCGTTACTACGGACGGACCGACGAGAATGGGGATTTGAGAATTGAAAACCTGATGAGCAGCCACGTCACTCTGGGGGCCTGGGAGAACGAGAATTGGGACATTCCGGAAAAGAACGGCCGACGTTCCGTTAACATACAACTCACGCCTGACGAAAAGCGAGTTGACGTGCTCCTGCAGCCGAAAGGGACTGATACGCTGGAGTAGGTGAACTGACGGGACTGCGTCCGGGTTGAGATGGTTGAATGTGGCTGCGCCACGGTTGAGATCGCTGAGAATAAGTAGAGAGCGATTCGCTACACTTCCTACTTCTCGTCTAGATTCGATTCACCAGCAGCAACGCGTTTGAAAATGACGACATGCTGACGGGGTAATTCGTCTTTCGTTTCGACCCATTCCAAATTCAGGCCGGGCTGGCTGGCTTCCAGTTTGACCTGTTCCTGCAACATCTTGTGTACTTCTTTAATGGGCACGCGCGGGTCTTCTTTGCGGTATTCCACAAAGGCGACACGACCACCCACCTTGAGGCTGTTCGAAATCTCGCGGAGCATTTCGTAAGGGAAATCAAATTCGTGGTACACATCCACCATAATGACAAGGTCGACGGTACCCGGTTCCAGCCTGGGTGATTTGGTTGTGCCCAGAACGGGCACGACGTTGTCGATTTCCATGAGTTTGCACTTAACGGCCAGGGCGTCGAGCATTTCCTGCTGAATGTCGACAGCCAGCACTTCTCCGTCTGGCTTAAGCTTGGGAGCCATGAGCGTGGCAATGACTCCGGAACCGGCACCAATGTCGGCCACCACCATCCCGGGCTTCAGACCGAGGAGTTTGACCAGCACCGAGAGCCGCTCTTCCTCTTCGCGTGAGTTTCGTTCCAGCCAGCCAATCCCCTGGTGGCCCATGACATGCGCGATTTCGCGTCCCAGATAAAACTTGCCAATCCCATTGGGATCGTGCCGGTCCTTGAATTCGTACACCGGCGGCGCCAATTCCGGCTCCTCGGCCTGCCCTGACGTGCAAACGAGACTGACTGCAAGAACCGCCAGTAGAAACAGAGAACCGGAACGAAGCTGATTCCACAACATGAACTCACCATGCGCTGAAAGAAAAAGGAGCCCCCAATGTACCCGATTGTGGCCCGCAAGGGCAAAACTACTCAAATGATTAAAGCCGCAGGAACTACGACTTGCCAGTTCTTATTGTGTGCACTGAGAGGGCGCACTATGGTTTGAAGTGCCGCAGTTCCGAAAAACCAGGGGTTGCCGCGATGAATGTGGAGTGATGTCATGCAGAGAAATACGCCCGTGTCCCGCAACAGTCGAATGAGATTCACCCAGTACCGCATCTCCTGTTTGATGGGTGTTCTGCTAACGGGGACCTGTCTTTCTGCGGCGGACACAGAAATTCAATTTAACCGTGACATCAGGCCCATTCTGGTGGAGCACTGTCTACATTGTCATGGCCCGGATGAGAAAACCCGTGAAGGCGAACTGCGGTTGGATGAAGAGCAGGGGGCAAAGGCGTCGGCCATTGACGTGACGAATCTGGCCGACAGCTCACTGATTGAACGGATTACATCGACCGATCCCGAACTCAAAATGCCGCCGCCTGACTCGAAGACGTCGCTCAGCGAGCGGGAAAGAAGCATTCTCAAGCAGTGGGTGCTGGAAGGCGCCCCATATCAGGGACACTGGGCCTTTGAACCGATTCATGATCCCCCTGTACCGCAACTCGCGAATGGTTCACCAGAACTCACCGAGGTCGATCATTTCATTGTCAGCCGATTGGAATCGAGTGGGCTGAGTTTGTCCGCTCCGGTAACCAGACAACAATGGATTCGTCGGGCGACGCAGGATCTCATTGGTCTGCCCCCCACGTGGGAGGAAGTGGAAGCGTTTGTGAATGACGCTTCGCCCGACGCATATGAGAAGGTGTTGGATCGACTGCTCGCTTCGCCGCGTTACGGAGAACGCTGGGGCCGACACTGGCTGGACATTGCACGCTATGCCGACACTCACGGCGGCAGTGCGATTGGCTTTCAGAAGTTTCCGTTCTCGTACACCTATCGCGATTACGTCATCAACGCCTTCAATGCCGACCTGCCGTACAACCGCTTCGTACAGGAACAACTTGCGGCCGATCAACTGGACTTGGAAGAAAATGATCCCGCCCTGGCTGGTCTGGGCTTCCTCACCATTGGCATGCAGTTTCGGAATCCTCATGACGTCATCGATGACCAAATTGACGTCACCACCCGTGGGCTTCTGGGGCTGACCGCAGCCTGTGCCCGCTGCCACGACCACAAATATGACCCCATTCCAACATCCGATTACTACGCGTTGTATGCCACGTTCGCCAGCAGCAGAAAACCTGAATTGCCACCGACTGTCGGAAATCCTCCTGACACTCCCGCTTATCAGCAGTACGCCTTTGAACTCAAGAAGCGGCAAACGGTGTATGAGGATATGGCGCGTGATCAGTCTCAGGTCATGCGGGGACGATTGCGAATGCAGGTTGGGCTCTACTTACGTGAACTGGCCAAAGGCGTTCCCGAACAGGACCTCGCCTCGGCATTTCTCTCCTACCGGACCGATGACGTTCGTCCGCTGGTCTTGAATCGCTGGCGGGAGTATCTCGCTGAACTTCGCGATGATGACCCCGTTTTTGGTCCGTGGAAGACTCTGTCCGCACTACCACAAATGGAAGCCGAAGAATTCAACAAAACGGCGCTGGAGCAAATTAAGAAATGGCGAGAAGAGAACGGTGATCCTGCGAAGTTTGCGAATCAGCATCAAATTGCTGTTGCAGCTCCCAAGTGGAATCCCCGGGTGCTTGATGCTCTGGAAGCCAAGTCACCGAAGTCTTTGCTTGAAGTGGCAGATGCGTACGGCACGCTGTTTGCGGAGGTGCATCGAGAATGGCTGACGGCACAACTGGAAGCCTCGCTGGAAGCGAGTGAAGGAGGTACCGTCATCCCGGATCAGGATGGTCGCCACACGGTGGTGAACAGTGCCATCAACCAGCAGGTACGTCGCCATTTGTACGAGCCCGGCACGCCGACCGCGATGGATTTGGACACGGCGACGACGCTGCTGAACCGTACCGTGCGAGATGGTCTCGGAGGAAAACGCGGCGCAGTTGAAGGCTTGCATCTCTCATCACCCGGTTCACCGCCGAGGGCGATGGCGCTTCAAGAATCTGAGACGGCGGGACCATTCTACGTTTTTCGACGCGGGAATCCCCTCAGCCGTGGTGATGTCGTGCAGGCCCACACACTCACGGCATTCACCCCCGAGGGAGCATCACCGGAGCCGTTTCCTGAGGGGCAACGGCGACTCGCACTGGCTCAGAATCTGACTTCGCTGGAGAATCCGCTACTGCGTCGCGTGGTAGTGAACTGGGTCTGGCATCGACACTTTGGTCAGGGGTTAGTCCGTACCCTCGACGATTTTGGTACTCGGAGCAATCCTCCCACCCATCCTGAACTTCTGGACTACCTCGCGTCGCGTCTGGTTGATGACGGCTGGTCGCTGAAGAAGCTGCACAAGCGAATTATGCTTTCGCACGTGTATCGTCAGGGAGCGATTGAGAACGCTGCCAGCCGGAACGCTGATCCCGACAACAAGCTCCTGTGGCGGATGCCGCGCCGTCACCTCGATATGGAAACTATGCGCGACTCCATGTTGGCTGTTTCGGGAGAGTTGGATGTCAGTCGGATTGGCGGTCGCCCATTCGATTTTCTGGCCCATCCCATTGTGCCCCGGCGGAGTGTGTATGGCTTCATCAACCGGGACATTATTCATTCGCTGGCCAGTACATTCGATGCCGCAAATCCCACATCCTGCTCTGCCACACGGCCCACGACCACCGTGCCGCAGCAGACTTTGTTCGCGTTGAATTCAGCGTTTATCCAGGATCGTGCCGCCGCGTTTGCCAAAGTGACGGCAGCAACCACAGACCCCGCCATACGAATTCAACAAATGTATCAACGTGCCTATGGACGAAATCCTGAGCCAGATGAAATCGACGCGGCCCTGAACTTCGTAGGACAACAAGATGCCGGGGATACGTGGCTACAATTGGCCCATGCGTTGCTGGCATCGAATGAATTTGTGTTTGCCGACTGAATCAGACCACCAGGAAATGGCACACGACGTGAACGACACCTCGTCGAGGACGCAACAGTGAAACAACAAACTACACCTTCAGCATTCCCGTTCGATGAAACGGACGCCGCTCCGTCGCGTCGTCAGTTCTTCGAACGCTGCGGCATGGGATTCGGCACACTTGCACTGGCGGGACTGCTGCAGGAGAACGGATTCGCGGCGACAGGCCGACCACATTTTCCTGGCAAGGCGAAACACGTCATTCATGTGTTCCTGAACGGCGGGATGTCCCAAGTCGACACGTTCGATCCCAAACCGGAATTGACGCGACGTGGCGGCCAGATGCTACCGTTCGACAATCTTCAAACCGAACGCAAAACCGGTGTCGCACTTCCGTCGCCGTTTACGTTTACTCAGCACGGTGAATGTGGAACGCCCGTCAGTGATTTGTTTCCGCATTTGTCGAAGTGCGTCGACGACATGGCAGTCATCCGTTCGATGTACGCGGAACTGCCAAATCATGAAATGTCTTTGATGCTCATGAACACGGGCGACATGCGGCAGGTGCGTCCGAGTTTCGGTTCGTGGCTGACCTGGGGCATGGGAAGCGAAAACCAGAATCTCCCGGGATTCGTCGCACTCTGTCCGGGCGGATATCCCGTGGGCGGAGCTGGCAACTGGCGTTCCGCATTTCTCCCCGGCGTATATCAGGGAACATTGGTGGATACGTCAAAGGCCGATCCCACACAGCTCATTACGAACATTCGCAACTCCCGACTTTCCTCAGATGAACAGAGTCGACAGTATGAATTCCTGAAGCAGCTCAACGCGAAGCATTTGGAGCAGCGGGCTGGCGAATCAGCCATTGAGGCTCGTATTCAATCGTTCGAAATGGCATACCGCATGCAAACCGAAGCGACCGACGCTTTCGACCTGTCGCAGGAGCCCGAACATATCCATAAGCTTTACGGTGAAGGGGTACAAAATCGACAGCTCCTCCTGGCTCGGCGACTCATTGAGCGGGGCGTGCGTTTCGTGCAAACGTGGCACGGCGATGGCCAACCATGGGACAGTCATTCAAACATCAAGAATTCGCACCGGGCCGTCGCCAATCAATGTGACCAGGGCCTGGCGGCACTCATTATCGACCTGAAGCAGCGGGGTCTGCTGGAAGAAACACTCATTCTCTGCACCGGCGAATTCGGACGGACTCCCTCGGTCGAAATGGAACAAAACGGTTCGGGGGCCTCACAGGGACGCGACCACAACCATTGGGGATTTTCGCTCTGGCTGGCTGGTGGAGGCGTCAAAGGAGGCACCGTCTACGGCGCAACCGACGAGTTCGGATTCCAGGCCGTGGAAAACCGTGTGTCAGTGCATGACCTGCACGCCACCATGCTGCATCTGCTGGGAATGGACCACGAGCGACTGACGTATCGCTACGCAGGACGCGACTACCGCCTGACTGATTTATACGGCAACGTCGTGCATGAAATCATTGCGTAGACCAGTTCTTGACGTGCCGGAATAGCCCAAAGGTTTTTGCAGCGGCGGCATGTTGTCGCTGCGATTGGTCGCTGATTGGCCGTTTCCCCTTTTCGGCGGTCACTGCGAGCAGCTAACATGCATGCACACTGATGCGTCCCGCCCGGGCGTTCCTTCCTCCCGCCACTGCATTCCCCATGCAACGTTTCATTCTCACATTTGCCGCACTCCTGTTGCTTTGCCGTCTTGGCATTTCCCATGCCGCTGACGTCACTTGGGAACAGGATGTCCGCCCGCTGCTTAAAACGCATTGTTTTCACTGTCATGGCGAAGCGGGCGAGAAGGAAGCGGGACTCGATTTGCGGTTGCAGAAACTGCTCGTCAAAGGTGGTGAGTCTGGGCCAGCCATTGTTCTGGGAGATGTTGACGGAAGCCTGCTGCTGCAGCGGATTACCGCTGGAGAAATGCCGCCTGATGAAGACAAACTTCTGAGCCCCGCCGACGTTGAAGTCATCAGGAAGTGGGTGGAAGGCGGTGCGAAAGTTACCGAGGCGGAACCGGACGTTGTTGGTGACGGACCACTCTTCACCTCGGCGGAACGAAACTACTGGGCGTTTCGTCCAGTCCAACGTCCTGAAGTGCCAGACACCTCTGCCGAGCAGCGGTCTCGAACGCCTATCGATGCACTCATTCTGTCGGCGAATGAAAATCATCCCGGATTCGCCGAGGACGCCAACCGTGCGCAATTGTTGAGGCGGGCGTCAATCGACCTGACGGGACTGCCTCCCGCGCCGGAAATGCTGGAGCGGGTGCTGGCTGACGAATCACCCGACTGGTGGGATTCGGCTGTCGAAGAACTGTTAGCGTCGCCGCATTACGGGGAGCGCTGGGCACGCCACTGGCTGGACGTCGCCGGGTATGCTGACTCCGAAGGTTACACCGATGAAGACCGAGTCCGTCCGCACGCCTGGCGGTATCGAGACTATGTCATTCGCTCCTTCGAGAATGATAAGCCGTTCGACGTATTCATTCAGGAACAGCTCGCGGGCGATGAACTTGCGAACTGGACCGGCGGTGATTTGTCCGAACAGCAAATAGAACAACTGACGGCGACTGGCTTTTTGCGGATGGCTCCCGACGGCACAGCATCCGGCGGGATTAATGCCACGGAAGCTCGGAATCAGGTTGTGGCTGATACCATGCAAATTGTCGGATCATCACTGATGGGAATGACGCTCCACTGTGCTCAGTGTCATGACCATCGGTACGATCCTATTCCGCAGTCAGACTACTACGCCCTCCGCGCTGTATTCGAACCAGCACTTGACTGGAAGAACTGGAAGTCACCGCCGCAACGGCAAATTTCTCTCTACACAGCTGCCGACCGGGCAACTGCCAAAGAGATTGAAGCCCAGGCTGCGGCGGTTGAAAAAGAACGTGCCGACAAGGCGGAAGAATTCATTACGCGGACACTGGAAGAGGAACTGCTGCTCATTCCCGAAGAACAGCGGGAGGCCACACGCACTGCTTACCGGACGGCAGCAAAGGAACGCACGCCTGAACAGGAGGCGTTGCTTAAAGAGCATCCCAGCGTGGCGAGCATTAGTGTCGGTTCCTTGTATTTGTACGACCGCCGCCGCGACGAACGGGCCGCCAAAATTGACGCCGAGCGCAAGCAGAAGGAAACCCGGTTCATCGAGGAAACGAAACAAGCTGAACTTGCCAAAGTGCCCGAAGAAGAGCGTGAAGCACTGCAAACCGCTTTAGCTGCGGCACAGGCACAGCGGACGGCTGAACGGAATGAACTGCTCGCCAAGTATCCCGGCACGCAGGTGACTCTTGCGACTTTGGCCGAGTTTAATCCCGAAGCGGCGGCTGAGTTGGAGCAGGACCGGAAGGCGGCAGCTGAACTGCGGAGCAGCAAATCAGCGGACGTGCTCAAAGAGTATCAGGACAAGGCGGCAAAAACTCGCGAGCAGAAGCCAGAAGAAGGATTCCTGCGCGCACTGCAGGAACCGGCAGGTAACATTCCGCAGACCTTTGTCTTCCACCGAGGTGATCCCGAACAGCCGAAAGATGTTGTCCCACCGCACGACTTGTCAATTCTCGAAAGTCGCGGGGAGATTCCGGAAAATCTCGATTCGTTACCGACCAGTGGTCGGCGACTCGCTTTTGCCCGGCAGTTGACTGACGGCACGCATCCACTCTTGGCCCGTGTCATTGTAAACCGGATTTGGCTGAATCATTTTGGGCGGGGCATTGTCAGCACGCCAGGAGATTTTGGTCGTTTGGGTGATCGGCCCACGCATCCTGAGCTGCTGGACTGGCTCGCGGCGGAGTTTCAGTCATCTGGCTGGAGCATGAAGCACATGCACCGCGTCATCATGAAGTCGACCGTGTACCGGCAGTCCTCTGTCGCGTCGACCGCTGCGATGGACGCCGATCCTGACAACCTCATGTACTCCCGTTTTCCGCTGCGTCGAATGGAATCAGAGACGTTGCGTGATGCCCTGCTCGCGGTGACGGGGAAGCTGAATACCAAACGGTTCGGGGCTCCCATTCCGGTTATGGAAGACAGTGTCGGCCAAATTGTGCTCGGCCAGGAAAACCTGGATGGCGAACGGAAACCTGTCGACAAGGTGGATTTGAATGGTGAGGAATTCCGTCGCAGTATTTATGTGCAGGTACGGCGGACGCGGACGTTTTCGATGTTCGAAACGTTTGACGCTCCGGCCATGACTCCCAACTGCGACTTCCGCAGTTCCTCGACCGTGGCCCCGCAGTCGCTGTTCTTCATGAACAGTGCGGCCATTGTGGAGTTCGCCGACTTCTTTGCTGAGCGACTCCTCAGCGAAGCGGCGGAAGGCACGGAGCAACAAGTCGACCGCGCATGGCAACTCGCGTATGCGGCCCGTCCCAATGAGTCGGAACGGGCACAGGCCGTGGCCTTCATTTCGACGCAGCAGGAAGTACTCGCCGGTCAACAGAGTGAGTGGGATGAAGCTCGCGTGAAGCGCGAGGCGCTCAGTGTGTTTTGTCAGGCTTTGCTCAGCTCGAATCGTTTCCTTTACGTGGAATAGATTTCCCCCATGAATGACTTCACCAACTGGAATCGACGACAGTTTCTGCGGGCGGGGACCTTCAGTCTCGCGCCGCTGGCCATTGCGTCGCTGCTGCAACGCGATGGTCTTCTAGCTGCGCCCATTAAGCCTGGGGCCACGCCCACGCCCGATTCCCTTAAGCAGCGTGCGCCGCATGCCACTCCCAAAGCGACGGCAATGATTTCGCTGTTCATGCAGGGGGGGCCGAGTCAAATTGACATGTTCGATCCTAAGCCGGAACTGAACAAGCTTGACGGCCAGTCGTTTCCGGGAACCATCAAATACGACAACGCTGCTCAGGCGAGTTCCAAGGTGCTGGGCTGCCCGTGGAAATTCCAGCCGCATGGCGAATGTGGTACCGAACTCTCGGAACTGCTGCCGTACACGTCGCGTGTGGTGGACGATATTTGTGTCATCAGGTCCATGCATACGGGCGTGAACAATCATGGCCAGTCGATTCATGCGTTGAATTCAGGCCGCATCCAGCGTGGTCGACCGGCACTGGGAAGCTGGCTGACGTATGGGTTGGGGAATGCGGCGGAGAATTTGCCCGCGTTCATGGCTTTGCCAGACCCCGGCGGCATTCCGGTCGAAGGGGTGCTCAACTGGTCGAACGGCTGGTTGCCGTCGCTGTTTCAGGGAACGGTCATCAGGCCGCAGGAGCCGCGGATTTTCAATTTGGAGCCGCCGGCCACGCGTCGGGGAGCGGTGCAGGACAATTACCTCGCTTACCTGCGGGAGCTGAATGCCCGGCATCAGGACGAGTATCCCACCAATACCGATCTGCAGGCCCGCATTGCCAATTACGAACTCGCCGCCCAAATGCAGGTGGCCGCCGCCGAGGCACTCGACCTCTCCAAAGAAACCGAAGCCACGCAGAAAATGTACGGCATTGGTGATAAGGAAACCGAGGAATACGGCCGCCGCTGTCTCATTGCCCGGCGGCTCATTGAGCGGGGCGTGCGGTTTGTGCAGGTCTACACACGGAACCAGTTCTGGGATCATCACGGATCAATTCGGACGTCACTTCCGCGTGCCTGCAAACTGACCGATCAACCCGCTGCCGCACTCGTCACCGACCTGAAACAACGCGGCCTGCTCGACTCGACTGTCGTGCATTGGGGCGGCGAAATGGGACGCCTCCCCGTCATCCAGAACGACGCCGGACCGGCCAAAGTGGGACGCGACCACAACACCTACGGATTCTCCATGTGGGTCGCCGGCGGCGGCTTCCGACGCGGCGGCACCTACGGAGCCACCGACGAATTCGGCCACCACGCTGTGGAAAACATCGTCAACCACTACGACTACCACGCCACCCTGCTGCACCTGTTCGGCCTTGATCCGGAGCGACTGACGTTCGAGCGGAATGGGCGGCTGGAGAGTTTGTTGGATGGCCAGCCGGGTCAGGTGGTGGCGGGGTTGTTGCAGGCGTAGTGTGCGTACGGCCGACAGCAACTCGAATAGGCACGTCAAACGACGTTCGCATGCTCACCCTGCTTCGCGATGTGAGCATGGCACACAAAGTCTGAAGAACTTCAGCCATGCCACCTGCCTTGATAAGGAGGCGAGTGGATTCGTGACATGCCCAGGCCGCTTCTCATCCCTCACAATTCACAAACCAACCTGTGTCAAGAGAGCTACGGTATTCAAGCAATTCCGTGACTAACTTTGGAGGTACATCTTGCTTGAGGCTTACGATCGTCCTGTCACAAGAAACATCGAACAATTCTCGCAGTGAGGACTTACCGACAATCTCGACGCCTGACTGCCCATCAGCATCCAATGCCATCGCTGGTTCTTCAATAATGTGTTTACGTAACACTTCATTCAGGACGAACTGTACAGCCCGAAATGGCGATGAACAGAGTGTGCAGTGCCATTTCGCGAGAACCTCGTCGCAACGGCCATGGTAGTGGTCCATGATGTATTTGACATCTGCGTGGATGACAGTGAGATCAACCACTCTTCCTGAAGGCAGCTGTACTGATTCCATAGTTTCGTCCCAATGGCCTGTCCCCCGGCGGGTGGCATGGTTGAAGGTTTCCCGTTTTTATGTGCCATGCTTGCATCGCGGAGTAGGGCAAGCATGCGAACGTTGCTCGGCGAGAACATCACGAACGACCTGGATCAGCCACTTTGCTGCCTGTCCCGTTCCTCTGAGCATGCCCACGTTGCTACGCGACGTGGGCATGGCACAAAATCAGCGATTCCAAACTGAAAACAACTACTCCCCAAACGGATCAACGTCCTCGTCGAGTTTCTCACGGCGTTTCTTCGGAGCAGGATCAGATTTCTTAATCTCAATCAACTCCTCTTCAATGAACTCCTTCGCCGGCGTTCGCTGCATGACAGACCCCAGGTAGTCCGGTCCTTCGATGAGTTTCAGCGTGTGATAATCAAGTAATTGCCAGACGAGTCCGTGCATCCGTTTTTCTTGTGGGGTTTCCACAATCAGGAGGTCAGCTTCGCGGCGGTAAATACCCGCAAGGTTCGCAGCCTTGGTCTTCACGCGGTACAGATTTTCCTCTTCATGGGTAATGGTCACATCATGCTCCCAGCCGGCAGGCATGGACATTTGCCATGCGCCGGCAACATCCACATGACGCATTGCCTCGCGATGTTCCGCCCGTGCACGACCCTCAAGCTGCTCCCGCAGTTCGGCAACCTGAGCGTTGAGATGTTCCACTTCTTCTCGCAGAATCTTGAGCGTATTTAAGACTTCCGCATTGATGTGCTCTGCTTCACGATGCTTCTCAGCCTCGCGCCGTTGTTCATCAAACGCCTGCAGCCGCTGCTCCACTGCGGCAGCTAAATCATGCTGCCCGGTTTCATGCAACGCGTGAGCGGCCGTCTCCAAAGCCTGACGCCGCCGCTGAAAATCTTTATCCGACTGAGCCAGGAGCGAACTGCTGAACGCGAATGGCAGAACAAGTAACGCAAGAATCCGAATTGGCTGTGGCAACATGACAAATCCCCATGAACAAAGCGAGTGTGATCTCCCTTCAGTAAACAGCCTGTCACTCCGACAATCAAGATCAATTCGAGTGGCGTAGCAAGGCCGCAAAGCCAATTGATGACGAGCAAGCCACTGGCATCATTTCTTTTCCGCTTCGGTGGCCGACATCAGCACGGCTCGATAAATGCGATCTTGCTGTTCGTAGAGCACTGTCCATTGACCGTTGGCCACGAACGGGTTGGACATCGTTTCCAATTTGACTGATGCTCGCAGATTAACCGGGGGGCCTTGTTGCCACTGTCGCAGATCTTCGGAGAACCAATAGCGGCGTTTCTGCAAATCCATGGGTTGTGAGATGGCGACGAAACGTTCCCCTGCTTGAGCGACGGAAAGGGAGGCAATCTCCTCGGCGACTGGAATCACAGGTGAATCCTCCAATCGCTGCCAGTGGAGCAGGTCAGTACTCACAGCCACGCCGAGCCCCTGTTTCGCGTAACGTTTTTCCATTCCGTGATAGAGCAGGTGATACCGTCCCCGCAGTTCAAACACGGGAGCCGGGTGAGTCGATAGCACACGGTCCCAAGCGCCGCTCCGTCCGGTAAGAACCGGGTTGTCGCCACTTTTTGTCCAGGGCCCCGTGAGCTGATTGGCGGTCGCCAGCCCAATTTGTTTCGTTTCGTCATTCCGACCGGAATAGAACAAGTGATAAAGCCCCTCACGCTTAATGACACCAACCGGCAGCTTGGCGACGACATCATCCCAGGCACCGTGTTGACCAGGTGACAGAATGGGGTTGCTCGTCAGCTTGGTCCAGTGAATTCCGTCCTGCGACGTGGCAATGCCGCACGCTTCATGTCCACCTTCAGGAAACGGCTTGTCCTGAGCTTCGAAGAAGCAGTAAAAGGTTCCGCCTTCGACATGCACATAAGGATTATCAACCGCCAGATGATCCCAGCTTCCTGCAGGCCCGCGATCAATCACAGGTTTGCCCCACGGGGTTTCCACCCAAACGCCGCTCGTGTCCAGTGAGGGATTTCCTGCGGCAGCCTCCTTCGCTTCGCGCCAAACCTCGCGGCATTCCAGTGGAAAGTCAGTCAAAATTCCATCAATCCCCGCGGCAGCCGCGCGCTTCCACACTTCGGGATTCCGACGCGATTCACTGTCACCACCAAAATTGAACAACGCCTGCTTGCCATGCTTGTGTAGAAGAGCGACTTCTTCCGCCTGCGGTTCGGATGTCAACAGGAAGCAGTCCAGCAGACCCTCACTGAGTCGCGTTTCAATGTTCTTACGACTCACGTTCTGACCAATTCGAAACGCCGGATTCAGTTTCTTCAAGCGCCTGCTCATGTCATCACTTTGGTCGAACGCAAAGGAATGCTTCAGCAAGTTGTATTGCTCGACCAGTTTAACCAGCGTCGCTTCCCCCTGCGGCGTGACGTCTTTGACGTTGAGTGCAATTACAGTGCGGTCAATACGACGCTTGCTGACCAACTCCAGCACTTCTTCCAGCGTGGGAACACGTTCTCCACTGAACGCTTCATCGAACCACATCCCGGCGTCCAACCGACGAATTTCAGCGAGCGTCATATCGCGTACCGAACGCGAAGGCGCATCTGTCGTCCGCTGCACATTGTCGTCATGAATGACAACCAGTTGACCGTCTTTGGTTGTGCGAATATCAAGCTCGAATCCCATCCCCAAATCAAGACATGCGGCAAAGGCCGCGAGCGTGTTTTCCGGAGCGTGCCGCAACAGTCCGCGATGACCAACAGGAACCGGGTCCGCTGCCATCAGGGAATTCACACAACACGCGACGACGAGCAACCAGCAACAGTGAGGCGTCATCAAGCCAAAGATCTGTTCGTATATTCCTTGTCGTTCGTAGTTCCTCATCCTTCCACCTCCGCCAGCAGTTCTTCAATCTTGTTCTGCAATTCCCGTGCATTGACGTCGCTTACAACCAACAGCTTTCGCGAGTTTGTTTCACCGGATAGAATCAAGATTTGATTCTTACGTATTCCCAACGTTTTCGAGAGGAACGCAATAATCTCTTTGTTGGCCTTTCCCTTCTCAGGCGCGGCGGTGACGGCCACTTTCAGGCGTCCGTCATGCTCGCCGACAATGCGGTTCTTCTTCGCTCCCGGCTGCGCATGTACGGGCAGGAAAACACCCTCATCATTTGCCTCAATGGAAATGGCCAACGGTTGTTCCTCAATTTCATCGCGATCTCAAAAAAGTAACACGGGCATTTTGGCACAGCAAATGCTCTACTTCGATGCAATCACGAGAATTCACCTTTGACTCCTGAAAACCACGTCTTTTCCCTTCCCAAATCGCCAAACCACGGCATGAAAAGGGGATGACGCATCCGCATTTCACCTCGCGGCAACGCGGAAATGTCACATTGACACGGTTTGAATGTAAACATTACAAGCTTCCCACCACATGAAACAGTAGCGTTTGGAACAAGGATTGTTCTGGACCTGACCACCTTGGTCGCCCCCAACAGGCAGGATGCCCAATGACGTTTCCTCTCTCTTTCGAAGCCCCACTTTCCTCCGGGGCGGACATCCTTCCCTACCTGTCACAATTTGTTCCCACAAGGTCTTGAACCAGTCCATTCCCCGGAATGACTGAGGTCAACCGCGAGACGTGTTGATGCACTTTCGTCAGGCATCAGACGTTTCTATCGCAACTTTATTCATCTGTACCATCAATGACTCTACGGAGGATTACCATGTCCACGCGATTTGGAAATCTCAATACCGTCTTTACCCTGCTGATTGTTTCCGCAGCAGCACTTACCTCAATGTCTCAGGCTTCGGAGCCGCGTGGAGGTGTCTACAAGTTTGGAGCCACCTGGTGCGGACCATGCCAGCAGGTTGCCCCGGTTGTCGATCGACTGAAGCGAGAAGGACTTCCCATCCATTCCGTCGACATCGATGAACAAAAGGATCTCGCCAACCGTTTCCGGATTCAACGCGTCCCCACATTCGTGCTCGTGGTGGATGGTAAAGAGGTTGATCGCGTCACTGGCCTGATGACCGAAGGCGAAATCCGGGCCATGGCCGCTCGCGTTCCGGCCACACCCGTTGATCCCGCTCCGATTGTGACGACCGCTCCGTCAGCTGGTGGAAATTCAGAGACTTCTCTCGGCCCGGCCGCTCCACTGCCTCGGCCGAATGATCTCCCCGTTCAAGAAGAAACCGTTGCTCCGCCTGCCGCTCCAGAGCGTGGTGGACTGGCCGATTTCTTCCGACGTGGAAACAACTCGACTCCCCCCACACCAGAAGTCCGAGGCACCGACTCACAACTCGGCCCCCCTACACCGTTACCAGGCGGTCCTTTCGCACCAACGGTTGGAAACAACACCGCGATGGACGCCAGCATCCGAATTCGGGTGAAGAATGGCGACAACATGAATCTCGGCTCGGGCACGGTCATCAGCAGCCGACCGGGTTACACCATTATCGCCACGTGTGCTCACATTTTCCGGAATTACACTGCCACGGGCAAAATCGAAGTCGACGTGTTCCAGAACGGTCAGACAACTCTGTATCTGGCGACGTTGGAGAAGTTCGACGAAAAAGCCGACGTTGGACTCATTTCGATTCCAACCGACACTCCAATCCCAGCGGTGAAAGTCGGAAGCCCGAACGCCGCTCCTGAAGAGGGCGAAGCCGTGGCCTGCGTTGGTTGCAGCGGAGGTGAAACTCCGACTCGCGAGCAACTGCGAGTCACCAACATCAACCGTTACGAAGGTCCGCACAACATTGAATGCACCGGCGTTCCCGTCCAGGGACGCTCAGGCGGCGGACTCTTCAACCAGGATGGCGAACTCGTCGGGATTTGCATTGCTGCTGACAAAGACGGCCAACGCGGCCTCTACTCAGGCCTGTTCGCCGTGCATGCCCTGCTCGATGAATGCAACCTGACGGCGCTCTATCAGCCACCAACACCGGCCGCACCACCTGCAGCTGCTCCAGCATTTCCTACTGATAATCAAGTCACACCTGGCATGCTCGTGAACCACGACTCCAATCCCTTTGCCAACAGTGCGACTCAACCAGCCACGTCCGCACAGCCCGTTGACGTTGCTGCCAATGGTGCCGAAGTGGTGGTCATCATCCGAGACAAGAACCAGCCCGGCGGACAGGACCGCATTGTCATTATCCACGAGGCGACTCCAACCTTCATGAAATACCTGAACGGAGAACTCGGCTCGGCTCCTCCCGGTCCCACCTCCTTCGGCATGTCAATGACACAACCGCACACAACCAACCGCCATGTTGCTCCCGCGACTCAACCATCGGTAGAAACAGTACCGGGAATCCAGCGACCACGCCGTACAACTCAGGAAACGCCAACCGTTCGCTCATCTGATTTGGAACTGACATCCAAGAACGCGACGAGGTTTCAGCGCACTGTTCGTTAGAAAAGTCATTCAATGAGTTTTGATGAAACAATCAACGGCCTGCTGCGCGTTGGGGAACGTGAACATCTTCAACGTGTGTCGCACGACTTGGGCAACGTTTCGCTTCTGGAAGAATATGGCCGTTGGTTGCAACGTGAAGGCGATTTACGTGGGGAGTTTCTACTGCAGCTCGCGAACGGAATTTCTGCGTGGTCAGTCGATCAATTCCCAAACCCTGAAGGGTTTGATGCCAGTTGGCTCGACTTGATTGGTTATTCCATTGCTCACCGACTTGCGGAACGTCAACTCTCGCAATTTGCCGAGACCGTATTTCGTGTCGCACGCCCCGCATTGCGGTTCTCAACGGAAGCAACGGAAGACAATCAACTGGAAGTAGGGAGTAGTAAGTTTGGTGGGCTCCCTGACCTTCCTGCCGATCTTGAATGGCCCATTGGTGACCAGTGTCGGGCAATCTACAACGACGACACCGCGGGCGAACAACGCCTGGCCGGATTCTTAGGGCAAATCAATTTGGACGAGCTACAAAACGCCGTCACGAATGACCGCTTGCCCAAGACGGGATTGCTTTCCTTCTTTGGTTTCCAGGACATGGAAAACGACAACCCAGATAAAATTGGAGTCATGGCAAGATGGTTCCCCGATCGGTCACAATTGAGCCGTCGGCCAGCACCGGACAACCTGACGACCGGCAACGAATGCTTCCCTTCTGCACAAATCGTGTTTACTGAGTTTCTGGATCTTCCGGGCTGGGGCAGTCCCTGGCAGGAGGAATTGCAGGAACTGATCAATGCCGACGAAGAGGCATTCGATTTTGGCACATGGGACAACATTCGAAACATGATGGGCTACGCAGTGGCGACTTCGGGTGATGAACCGACTCCCGACAAACAGTCACAACACCTAATCTTCTTCCCCACCAATGAACTCACCGGCTGGATATGGCCTGATCTGCACATTCAGATCGCGGAGTCCAACCTCAAGGAAAGACGGTTTGAAGAAATCCAGCTGGTGTGGGTCGACTGGGATTAACGGTGAGGGGGGCGGGCCCCTACGCCTACTATTCAGCCAGCGACAAACTCTTCAACTCGCCACCCACCCACAGGCAGCCAAAGTAGATGGCCGTGCCGCTGAGCAATCCCGCTAGACCGGCGTAGGGCAATCCACTGGACTCGACCAGTTTTCCCCAACAGACGGTTACGCCTGTGGCCAGCAGGCAACGTAACAGGGGGACCCACAGTCCGGCGAACACGTCTGCCGAAAGCCGCCAGCCAATGAGGGCCAGTTGCACACAGGCAGATCCGGCAAAGACGCAGGAGTTAATCATCGCCAGGGTTTCGACGTCGCCTGGCGATACCAGCAACAGCTTGGCGGCAATCATGCAACTCATCGCCACGGTCGCCACGACAAGCGGAGTCACAGTGTCATGCCGCGCATAGAAAGTCTTGCTGCAAATCTCCCCCAAGCCCGCTGCAGCGACCATGACAGCGAGAAGCAGCATGAGGTAAGCCACCGACGCTGTATCAGTCGGCAGGAACTCACCACGTTCCAGCAAATCATGAATGAGTGATTTGCCAAACAGGCTCATCACGGCGAATGTCGGAAAACTCACCCACAGGAACAGGCGGAGTGCGTTGCGTACTTCTTTCCGTAATGCATCGATTCCTGTTGCCGCACCGCGCGAGAGTCGTGAAAAGGCCACAGTGGAAAGCACGCCCGAACTGACGAGCACAAACATGTTCATAATTCGTAAGGCCCAGCCCCAGTTGGCGAATCGCTCTGGCTCGGGCGATGCCAGCACGTACCCGTCCACCACTGGATCAATTCGAATCAGTAACATGCTCAGTGCTGCCGGAATTGCCAATAACGCAATTCCTCGCGCATGGTCAACCAGGTCACCTCGCGCTGGAAAACGCGTCCCTCCCCATAATGAAATCCCCTGCAGCAGCACGGAACTGAGCGAGCCCGCCACCACACCCCAGGCCAATGCGGCAATTCCAAGTTGAGCCGCTCCCGACCACATGCATATGACGGTTACTGTCGGTCCAAACACACCCGCAATCGCCGGCATGAAAAAATTGAAGCGCGCGTTCAGTGCCGTTTGGAACAATCCGACCAGCACCATGAGAGGAATGTTCCAGACGAGAATTCGGAACAGCGTTGTTGACTGAGCCACTTGCTCGGCGGTGAATCCGGGCACGAGGGACTGCATCACAGGAGCAGCGAACAGGGTCAACAATCCGGAGACAAGCACACCGCAAACGACAACAATGAGCGTCAGCGCGGGCAGCAACGACTCGGCGCGGACAGGGTCTTCTGTCCGCAACTTCTGATAGCGGGGAATAAACGCAATTCCGAGTGGTCCCGCGATTGTGGCCGCCAGTGCAGTCGGTAGTGAGAACGCCGCCTGGTAGGCCGCCACCTCCTCTCCCGAGCCAAATTTCGACGCCAGCACCACCTGCAGCGCAAGCTGCACGACAATTTGGCCCAGTGAACCACACAGGACCACAAACAGCGACTGAGATTGAGACGTGGCGGACTTCAATGTTACTAAACCGCGAATTCACAATTAGTTACGCAGCATGGCGAGAGGCAAGTCTAGGTCGTTAATTGACATGTGCCCAGCCGTCTTTTGCATCAAAACTCAGACATTCGAGACAATCCTGGCCAAATCCACTCAATTCCCAGACAAGATTCCGCCTCATTCGGTCGATACAACCCATACAACACGGACTATTCACTTTACCGCCAAGACGGTAGCGACCTGAGTATTCGTCAGGGGGAGACAAGGATGTTGCGGCACGGAATTCTCGTTTTTAGCGCCATAGCGCTGGTGGGCTCGGTCAGTTTTGGCCAGTCACCAACAGTCGAAGCAAACCGCCAGAAGGCAGATGAAGCGTACCAGGCGCGGCAGTACATGCGTACCGTCGAATACGCCGACGCCGTCCTCGCCGAGTCACCCGAGGACCATGTGGCCCTCTACCTGCGTGGAAGTGCCCGCATTGAGCTTGGCGTCTCCACAGGCAACCCCGACGCCGTCCGACTCGGTATCGCCGACGCCCGCGAAGCCATTCGCCACGAGGGAACTGGCCTTCCCGACTACTACCTCCCTTACATCTTTGGGATGAGCTACCTGACCGGCATGGAAGGGAAAGTGAATCATGCCCAAACCGCTCGTCAGGTTGCTGACTCCGTCCTTGAACGGGAAGACCTCGCCGACGAAGAACGCGCCAACCTGCTGTATCAGCGGGCCAACGCCGAAGTTCAACTGAAGAACTACCCAGCCGCCGAAGCCGACTTGCGTCAGGCCATCCAACTCAGCCCCAAGCATTCCGCCGCTTACATGCTTCAAGCTGACATCACTGCCTCGACCAAATCTCCCGCTGAAGGTCTCGCTGCCTACTCACAGGTCATCACCGTCTTTCCGAAAGATGCCGTGGCCTACAACAACCGGGGCATGTTCCTGCTGAACAACAATCAAGCCCAGCAGGCACTGTCAGACTTCACCGTCGCTGCTCAACTTGATCCGCGGTTCACGGAAGCTCACGTCAACCGCGGCTTCTGCCTGATTGCTTCTGGCGATTACGCCACCGCAGAACAGGCTCTCAACCAGGCTCTCCTCGTCGATGAAAAGCACACCGGTGCCTTGGGACTGCGTGGCAACTGCCGCCTGAACCTGGGACGTACCGCCGAAGGGATTATGGATTACCGCCAGGTTGTCCAACTCGCTCCGACCAGTGCCACACCTTACACCGAACTTGGCTTTGCTCAGTTCTTCGCTGGCGACTACGCCGGAGCCAACGGATCATTCGCCAAAGCCATGGAAATTGATCCCGAAGCCCGCTTCCTGTTGCCCTGGCGACTCGCCGCCGAAGTTCGCAACGGATCCATTACTCAGGAACTGTATCGCGAAACACTGACCCGCGCCGAAGGTCAACGTGACTGGGTCGACTCGCTCATCCTGTACCAGGGTGGTCGAATTGATGAAGCCGGCCTGCTGGCTGCCATTCACCCCACCGACGTCGAAGCCCGCGAAGCACAAATTTGCGAAGGCTACTACTTCATGGGACTCGAAATGACCCGCCGCAACCGCCCAGCGGAAGCCCGTGGCTACTTCGAACGCGCCCTGCAGCGAACCACCCAAGCCCGCCTCTCCGCCTTCCGCGGAGCCCAACTGGCCCTGAAAACCGCCTCAGCTGCCAACTAATCTGTTAGCAACCTGAGCCAAAAACCAACCGGCGTTGTGCGTCCCCTACAGGACACACAACGCCGGTTTTGTTTTTTGGCATCGGCCTATACATTGAAACCTGGGTGTCGCAGAATCTGAGCAGCACTGAATACGGAATTGCTCTTCACCAAAGCTCAAGTCCCGCGTGCCAATGCCGCTCACTCTCAACAAGTATTCACCATGACTGAAACAACTGAACTTATCGACGCCTATGCAGCCGGAGCACAATTGCTGCGTGATGTTCTGAAAGCCACCTCCCAGGTCGACATTGACGCCCGCCCTGTCGAGGGTCAATGGTCCATTCGGGAAGTGGTTTGCCATTTGGCGGACTCAGAAATCGTTTATGCGGACCGCATGAAACGTGTCATCGCAGAAGACAACCCGACGTTCTTTGACCTCGCCCCCAACATTCATGTCCCCGCGTTGACTGGGCCACATCGAACACTGGCCGCAGAACTGAATCTCATTGAGGCACTACGTAATCATCTCGTTCCCATTCTGAAGTCATGCAGCGTCGACACCTTTCAGCATGTCGGCGTTCATTCCACGGACGGGCCCATGACATTGCAAACTCTCTTGCAGCGCATCACCCGTCACATACCACACCACGTTGCATTCATCGAAGAGAAGTTGCAAATACTTTCGTAGTGACGGAATAGAATGAGCCCACGACTCCGCAATGGCGCAAATTTCATGTCGAACTGGATTGGGGCGAGCCAGCAGTGGCACATTGGCCGCTGTCGGTCTCGGTCCGTTGAACTCCCATCCTTGCCCATTCCCAACAACTCGCTAGCATCGCCTCCAGAACAGTTTCTCCGGACGTTTGCAGGTAAGGATCCATGGCATCATTTGTTGCTCAGCGGCGGGTTGAGTTTGCGGCTACGGACATGGCCGGGATTGTGCATTTTGCGAACTTCTACCGCTGGATGGAGGAGGCGGAGCATGAGTATTTTCGCTCGCTTGGCCTGAGCATTATGGAGAAGCAGGATGACGGCACCTACATTGGCTGGCCTCGGGTGAATGCCAGTTGCCACTTCGAGGCGCCGGCGCATCACAACGACATGCTCGATATCCACGTCACCGTCGAACGGGTGGGATTCAAATCGCTGACGCTCCGAATGGAGTTCTTCGTCGGCGAGAAACGACTCGCGCATGGTCGTATGAAAACCGCGTGCTGCATTTGCCGTCCCAATGGCACATTGTCCTCGATTGAAATTCCGGCCAACTACCGCGAAGTCATCGTTGAGTGTCCCGAATCTGCGTAACCGCATCCTCCTGCTGAAAGAACAAACTCATGGACCTGGGACTCTCAAATCAGGTGGCCGTTGTCGTGGGTGGTGCCAATGGAATTGGGCGGGCCATTGCCGAGACATTCGCCGCTGAAGGCTGTCGCGTCGCGGTGCTCGACATTCATCCCGATGTCACCAAAACTGCAGAGAAAATCCAACAGCAACATGGAGTGGAAGCCCTCGGGCTGCATGTTGACGCCACGCAGTTTTCCGAAACTCAGGAGGCATCCCAAAAGGTCAAAGAGACCTTTGGCGGAATTCAGCACGTCGTCTATGCGGCAGGATGCGGGTCCAACAAATTTGGCTTTCCTTTCTGGAACATGACCCCCGCAGACTGGCCGCGTGTGATTAACGTCAACCTCATTGGCGCCGTCAACACCGCCCACGCAGTGCAGCCATTCCTTTGTGGCAAGCAAGAGGGAACCATGCTGTTCATCAGTTCCGTGGCCGGACAAATCGGCTCACAGACCGATCCTCCCTACAGCGCCGCCAAAGCCGCCCTCATCAATTTCGCCCAGTGCGCCGCCAAAGACTTCGCTCCCTACAATGTCCGCGTCAACGTCCTCTGCCCGGGTATGGTGCAGACCGATTTGAATCGCTCCGTCTACCAGGCCTGGGCTGACCGGCAACCGGAGGGGGAAAAGATGACGTACGAAACGTGGGCCGGTCAGAAAATCAAAAGCATTGTCCCGCTGGGCCGCTGGCAGGACGCAAACGACATCGCCGGCATGACAGTCTTCCTCGCATCGCCCCGCTGCAAAAACGTCACCGGCCAGACAGTCAACGTCGACGGCGGATTCGTCATGCACTGGTAACACCACGACCGAGTCCAGACAACACAGACAGTTCGCCCCCAGTCGACGCCAATCAGTCGAACGAGTTCAACAGCCTGTCCGCGATGGCCGCGTGATCAAGAAGTTGGCCCGCTGGTTGCTCGTGAATCAGGACCGCGTACGACAGTCGGAATGGCTCCCCCTGTTTGATCCACGTTTTGACGTACGGTTCGCGACGTTCTTTCGGTTGCTTAGGAAATGGATTCGTCACGACAACACCGTAGTCTCGTGCGTGCAGCCAAGAGGGGCGGGGATTGTCGGGATTCGGGACGACCATAATGCCCACCTGCCGCCCTTCAATTGTGCCGAAGTAGTCGAACCACTTCGCTTCTTTGCCCCACACCTCGGCCCCGTTGCGTTCGCCATGGCTGTTAAGAATTGTCCCGTTTCCTCCTTGGACTCGAATGGGAGAAGCGACTCGGATCGCAAGGCCAGACTCTTCCTGATCGCCGAAGTAGAAGTCTCGCTCGTCCGATTTGTACTCCGCGTCGATTCTCAGAAGTAAACCCTCGGGAGCGCGCTCAAACCGGTAGCGGGTAATCTCGGTGCATACGACCCGTTCACCGTCTTCACTCATCATCAGGTTCCGGACTGCGAAACGGCCTGCGGTCTTGTCGCCAGTTGGTTGCTCAATAAACCCGTCAAAGACAACTTTGGCCTGCAACCTCCAGTAGTCGTTGCCGTCGATGTCACCATACCCCAGCCAAATCCCGGCATGCATATTGGGATGGATAATTCCCTCTTCGCCGCTGTATCCGGGGTCAATGTCTTCCGGCTTCCGCGGCGGAAAGTTTCGCGTGACCTGAATTCCACTCGGGGTCATCACATTCACGAGAGCACGGCGCATGAGCTTCGGGTGATCCTTCAAATACGTGGCAATGCGTTGTTCACCAAGATAGATGTCCGTTCGATCGGACTGGTCACGGAACGAAAACCCTTCACGGTCGCCGCTGACTTTCTGCGTCATCAGCCAGGCGACGACATCTGCGATTTGCTGGGCCGACATTAGCTTGTTGAACCCGGCAGGCATAGGAGAGAGTTTCGTGCCAATGCGTTCTTCGATGTCCTTTTTCGGAATGGTCGTCGGAATGCCTTCTGAGTCGATCAGCTTGAGCGACAGCCCCGTCTCTTCGAGCACTGCGCCGCTATATACCTTGCCCTGTACCGTGACAATTTGCTGTTGAGCGAAACCCTCTGTGATGACGGCACTGGGGTCGAGAATGGACTGAATCAGGATTTCCGCCTTCTTCGCTCGCGAGCCGACATCGGACAAATCCGGAGCATACTTCGGTCCCAAGCCTTCCATTTGGTGACACTTCACACAACCAGCCCCTTTGGGATGCAAGAATAACTCCCGTCCCCGTTCCGGGTCCGCGTCCTTCAATGCGGCCAGAACGTCGGCTTTGGTTGCAGGCGTGTCGCTCGGTTGAGAAGCAAGCAGGGGACGATCAAAAATCACCACATACATGCCGCGTCCGGAGTCGTTCTGCGGCTCGTTTGTGTTTCCCCCAAGGACGATCTCTCCCGCAGAGAACGCCTTGCGATAAATACGGAACGTGGGATCGGTCGTCACCAGCTCGAGACCGGTGTCTTCGAATCCGTCCGGCTGCCCGATTTTCATCCAGTCCAACGGAGCATTGATTCGAATATCGACACCAACCAAAACGGAGACATCGGAGTCCGATGTCATGCGAATCCATTCCGATCCGCTTGAACGGTCATGCTGATTGCACATTTGCAGAAACGGCAGTCCGAGAAGCTCGGCTGGAACACCAGTGATGTGGTAGTCGCGATCGGTATAGTGTTTCTTACCCAGCGTGAGTCCGGTCCAGTCCATGGGGTACTCGCCGGGTGCCATTGCCTGCACATCAGTGATAAAGGCCCGGTGCCGGTAGGGCTCCACGTGTCGAATCTTGTAATCGCCGACGGTGACCGGCCCCGCCTGGGTATTGTCCTGCGTGATGATGACCTTCAGCGTCGTGTTTTGATTAATGTGAATTGGTCCGCCATAACTCTGTGAGGTATTCACCGGGACAGAACCATCGGTCGTGTAGTTCAGTCTGGCTTGCGGGACAGACGTTGCCAGAGTTACCGAAACAGGCTCGGTGTACTCGCCCGGTGGCGGACTCAAGGTGATCAGCGGCTCAGCGCCACCCGTCTTTTGCAGCCATAGTTCTACCAGCGCCGCAACGCGTTCATCGCTGTCAGACCGCAGCGGCAGGACTTCATCCACATCGAGGGCGTCGTCTGCAAACAAACCGAGCAGCGCAGCGAGCCGAACCCCCGGTCGTTCGTCAGTCAGCCACGATTTGCGAAACTCAACTTCCGCCAGTTCGCGCAGTGCGTTCCAGACAGAGTAATAGGTCACACGGTCCGTTTCCTGGGAGGCGAGATCAAGCAGGTCACTCGTACATTGACAGTGCCCAGATTGATGAATCGCCAGAACAGCCGCATGGCGTAGTCGAGGTTCGGGCGACTTGAGTGCCGCGAATACAAACTCCGGCAGTCGCGGAACGTCGGGATGGTTCTGCTGCTGATAGGACGCGACGCGAATAGCTTGCAGGGCCTGATTGCTGAACTGTTTCAAATCATCACTGTCGACATCCATCGGAATACCGAGTCGCCCCTGTGTCCACATTGTCCAGGTTTCAACAGCGGTCGAGAGATTGTCATCTCCCAGCTTTTCCACCAGAAAGGCTCCAGCCACATCTCCGCGTCTGACAAACTCGTCTTGAGCATCGATTCGCCATGCGGGAACGCTGCTGCCGAGATCGGCGAACAGTTCTTCCAGCGACCACTCGGCGAGAGGTTTGCTGCGATGATCGCTCTTCCAGGCAATTAATGGACTGCCCGCATGCCGGATGCGATAGACACGTCCCGCGTCGACTTGCTGACCATCCTGAATGGTCGCCCCGTAGGCATGCCCCCAGCTCAGGATGTAGAGTGCTCCGTCTGGCCCAACTTCGATGTCGGTCGGCTCGAAGACTCGTCCGGAACTGCCGGGCAACGTCCGGCCACCGTCCGCATGGGCGAAGACGCCGGGAAATCTATTCTCGCATTTCAGTAATGCACCGTCCCATTGTGGACGGAACATGTAAACTTCACGACGCATCCAGTCGTTGACGAAGAACGCATTGCGAAACTCTCCCGGAAAATGCGTGGCGTGGTAGTGCGTAACGCCAGTGCCCGAACCTTCAAACAGCGGGGCACTCGCAGGAACGGTGGGCAAGTGGTCTTCGCCGGTCCAGTGGTAACTCCAAGGATGCCCCCAACCGAAATGGGCTCCGTAAAATGGTGCGAAGATTTTATCGCCATGTGTCTGGTCGTTGTCGGTGCCGAGCCAGTTGAAACCGTCATCGAAAGCAATGTCCCAGGGGTTGCGAAAACCTCGCGACACGATTTCCAAATTGCGTCCGTAGTTCCCCTCGACGTCGATGGGATCACATCTCAGAATTCCACCGGACTGGCCCCAGTCATCACTGGGTGTGTGATACTTGCGTCGGTAGCCGTCTTTGTCTGTGACTTCAATCGGCGTGTAATCCGGGGCACCTTCCGGTGAAGGCAATCCCCACAGTTCTCGAAACGGTTTCGGCGCAAGTTGATCGAGCCGGTTGTAACCGCGCGAGTTGCCCTTCGACATGTATAGCTTGCCATCCGGGCCGAAGTTCAGACCGTGCAGAGAATGTTCCAGGTTCCCCAGACCGGTGTAGACGCGTACATACTCATCGGCCACGTCGTCGCCATCCAAATCGCGGACAACCGTAAGGTCAGGCGAGTTGGCCACCCACAGGTCACGGCCCTTCCAGGCGAGTCCCTGAATTGAATTGAAGCCTTCGGCAAATGTCTTGCGACGATCTGCAACCCCGTCGCCGTCATCATCAATCAAAATGTCAACGCGATCACCGGGAGTTTCCGGAGTTGGCGCCCGCCACTGCTGCCCCTGGCCAATGAAGATCCTACCCAGCCGGTCAAACGCCATCACACAAGGATTGCTGACTATTGGCTCACGGGCGACAACGTCCACCACAAAGCCGTCAGGAACGAGGGGGATGTCATCATCGGCAACAAGCAGGGGAATTGCCAAGAACATCGTCAGAAACGCGACGGCTCGTATCATTTGTTGCATAACCGGTTCAAAACTCGCGAATGGAAGGCTGTGCCAACAGTGATACTCTGTTTCATCGAAGCGAACAATCAACCCGCCGTAATCGAGACATTGCAATGCAATCTTGAAAACGCTTTGTCCGTGCGTTCTCGTGGGTCGCTGCCTCGTTTGCTTCTGTCTCGCCATGCAGCGTTTGCGGCCCAATGGTCGCAGTGAAGCACTCGCGGAACCGAAACGTTCCTCCGTCGAGTGGAAGCAAGCAATTCGCCAGGCCCTCGGCGCAAAGCGACTGCCTTTGGGAAACGCGGCAGCACAAGCCTGCGATCCGAAGTTCGTAGCACAAATGAAGCACCCCCGGCAGGATTCGAACCTGCGACCGCGGGATTAGAAATCCCGTGCTCTATCCAACTGAGCTACAGGGGCGAGTGAGTGTTTTGTGGGGTGAATCGTACTTGTGGATTTCTTGTTGTCAAAGGGCTGCGCCTGATGCGACTTCCGTTTTCGACCAATTCTGGAAACTGTGATATCGAAGCCGTCTCCAAAACCCGCCGGGCCGCACATGAGCTTTCCACCGTTTTCCCATCGTACTGGCCAGGGGGCACAGAAAATCTGCGGAAGAAGACGCAAAACGTCGATGCGTGGGCTAACCCCAATACCAGAAACTCAAGTCACTTTCATGAGAAGATTCTTGATGAGCGACTTCGGAATACCACAGACCGCGTTCGAAATGGACTTTTTTCTAGACAAGAACGACAAAGCTGATTGACTTCGAATTCGCATGAGCGATACTTCTGTTGTCGCGGGTTCTAGCCCGCACCCGCGACCCGCCCTGCTTGAGTTAGCCCGACTCGCAGGGCATTTTTATGCGCTTGTATCAAAGTTGCACCGATTTGCCACGCTGCCAGTCGTCGTTCCAATTGCTGTAAAAGTTGGCGGACGTAAGTGCTACCTCGTCATCGGCAACCTAAATGACTCCATCGACTCGGCCGCTGCTGAGTCTGCCGCCAGTCCATCCACTCCACGGGCCGTATCCGTTGGCCATAAAGCGATTGCTGTAAGTACCGTAAAGTACGAACCAGAGGTTTGTCCCACCACGTATTGTCGCCATGTCGGCGAAACCATCGCCGTTGAAGTCGCCTGTGGTGGCCGTGATATTATGAGCTGAACCAGAGCTTCCCCAATGTTGGGCATGCATGCGACCTGTTGTAGTCGCGAGGGAGCGATTGCCCCACCAGACATTGGTGTGGGTACGTCCCATCATGTCGTCATAGCCATCGCCGTTGAAGTCGCCAATAAAGTATTCGGCAAACGCAGAGGGATCCCAGCGGTTCGCATAGTGCACTGAGAATTTACCGTCGTCGCTCTCACCTCCATCACCGATGAACCAGTTTCCAAGGTAATCCTGAATGAGAATATCGTCGACGCAATCGCCATTGAAATCACCAACCAAGAGGTTTCGCCAATCACGCTCTCCCTGCGTGGCAATGCGACCGTAGTGGTCGAGTTCAAATGTTCCCATCTCCATTTCGGCATCCCACGTTGTTTCGTGGACCCACCAATTTCCAGAATTATGAAGATTGGCGATATCGGCCCGACCATCGCCATTGAAGTCGCCAATAGCGTGGGCTACGTAGTCAGCACCAACGCTGCCCCAGACACTGAATGTGAAGCTCACGCCATCGGAAATACCGACGACCCATTGGCCATTCACATTGAGTCCGGCCACGTCCGCTTTGCCATCGCCGTTGAAGTCGGCGACCGAGACATTCGTCCACACGGCAGTGGCTTCGGGCTCCCAGCTTCCCCACTCGGTTGTTGAGAATCCGCCGGCGCCGTTGTTCAGACCGACACTCCATACGCCGTTGTCAGCCCACCCAGCGATGTCAGTGAGGCGGTCACCATTGAAGTCTCCAGTGAACGTTTCCAGACCAGCAGCCGTATTCCATTTGGGGCCGAGCGAATTTGTAAACGAACCGTCACTCGATGCACCAATTCTCCATTGTCCTGTCGAATCGTCGTAAGAGAACACGTCATCTCGGGAAGTTAGCAAACCGAGCCCGTTACTAATGAACGAGTTGGTTCGTGATGCCTCAATAAGCGGATTGTTATTCCCCAGCAAATGGGCACCAGCACCAAGTACCAACAGCGACTGATTCCAACTTCCTTTTAGTGCATTGCTCCAGATTTCGAAATCGTCGCCCCATTGTTGAACGACGACGCTTTCTGTTTGATTCAGCGGACTGAGGATGCCCGCGTTAATCATGGCGTCCCACATTCGCTGAGCGGCTGCTGGTTCATGTCGCCAAATGAGGCCAGCGTCGTGTGGAGCGGCAACCGGGGCTGTGAGCATGGCGGAGCCATCTTCGTCGGCTGCTAATGCGCCATTAATTCCGTACGCAACGTAAGGAATGGCGACTTCGTTGTTTCGAGCGACCGGCATTTGCGAGGGAATTGCCGGCTCGGCCGCCGAAGCGCCGAAGAATGGCAAGGGACCGTTGTCGTAGTGGGCAACTTGTCCGGCAGCAGCTTTGGCCCGGAACGGCGTCCAGCTAGCACCGTAACTGTCCACATTGATTGATCCGACGAACGCCCAAAGCATTTCGTCAATGAATCCTGAACCATTGAATGAGCCCAGCGGATGGGGAATGTGCGGTATTGCTGGCAGAGTTCCCGTTGAAGCCGCTTGTGCCAACGCAATCATGAGCGATTCCGTTCCAAAGTAATCCCAGCCGTTTATCAACGGGGTTCCATCGTCCCGGAAGCCGTGGCTGATGGTTCCGTCCGTCAACGTGATGGCGGCCCAGTCGATGTTTCGGAATGCCTGTTCCAGCGAGGTTGTATCGAGGCCCAACGCTTCGCTGGCGAGTAATGTACCCAGGAATCCAATAATCGAGTCAACGGTTGAATACTCGGTGTTGGGAACAATGTGTGGCGGGCCTTCGAGCCGAATGGCATCTGCAATGACATTTCCGTCTGCAAGGTTGCTGAGTGAGATGGTGACCGGCCCAGCTTCAAAATCAAAGTTGCCCAGGCTTACCCAGGCGTCGGCATTCACACTTTGGTTGACAACCGTTGAAGTCGAGCCGCTGGCGTCGGTAACCAAGTAGGTTGCATTCGTCGCATTGCTTCCCGTGTCGACCCAGCGTGCGAATAGCTCATACGTACCGGGACGAGTAATTTCCACTTGCCAGGACGCGGTTGCACTGCCGTCACCTGCAGGGCTGACGAGGTAGTCATTGCCATGGAATCCAGTTCCCGTTGATTGAGTTGTCCATCCTCCCACCGCAGCGAATGCGGGAGGCAAATTGTCAACGACAATGTTTGTGCGAATAAAGTGCGGAATAATCCCGGCTACCGACTCGTTCTGCTGCAAGTCCAACAAGGCGTCGCGCGTTCGGCTGACAATGTCACGGGCGGACTCTTCCGAAATGAATCCAAGTCGATAAGCAATTGCCGCTGCGGCTGCCTGTCCCCCTGACGTGTTCGTACCATCGAAGTCACCGGCCCCGAATGCGGCTCGGTCGGGAGTCAACCCAGTTGCTCGATCAAAATTTGCGAGTAGTGAAGAGTACGTCCACAAGACCGGCTCCAGGTAGCCAATTTCCGGTCCTTCTACCACCAATTCAATCCTTTGAATTCGAACGAAGTTTCCGACGGCGCCGTCAATTGTCCAGGTTAATTCCTGCACGTTTTCAGGAAGCGCATTCAGCGACAATTCAATCAATTGCGATCCCCCATCCAGTACGACCCGGCCATTTGGAAGATCGGTTCCATTGTGTGCGAGGAGAGCGCGTCTCGTAACTTCCATTGTATTCGGGTCACGAAGCTCTTCGGAGATGTTCTGGCCGGCTGAATCTTTGAGTTCGACTTTTAGTTCGCCTTGGCCGCCTTCAACAAAGATCCGAATACCTGTCACCGAATACTGGAACGCAGCCACGATCTGTTCTGGCAGGATGGCAGCAAAATTGAGCGGTCGCCCCTCACGCAATGGATGGTTGAGGCTGTTGAACATGCCTGCGAAGCCATTGATCGCATCCACCCTCGCCTCGGCAAATCCACGACCAACTTCGCCACTGCCGTTGTTTGCAGCATCGGTGATGATACCTCGATCGCCTCTCAGTAAATTGTAGAAAGAGAACTCTTCCTGCTCGCCTTGCAGTGGCAGCGACCGGAAATCGTCGAGTGCAACGTGAAAAGTTTGTTTTGCACCCTCTGGACCAGCGTCAATTTCACTGACGACAATGCTCGCGGGCGCGATGCCCTCGGCTGTCACTCGGAAGGTTGCCGTTCCATTTGCTGTGTCTGCGTCATCAGTTGAGCCAATGGAGACCCACTTCCATTCGTACCAGTCCTGGCTGTTGATGGTTAACTGTGCATGCCCTTCAACGAAGAGATCAGCATCACCTGCAATTCGGGAAGTCGTCAGGGTGACCGACGGCGCCGTGGGCTTCCCAGTCAAACGCACCTGAAACGTATTTGTCCGCCCTTCTCGGACCGCAATTGTGGACTGACGAATCTCTACCCCCAGTGATGCGTCGTTGTCGTTTTCCACGAGCGTGAATGGAAGAACAGCACCTCCGCCCGAAATCTCGAAGAATGATGTCCCATCGACGGTGTCAGCATCTTCGGCAGCCGTGAACTTGAGGTATGCATCTGCCCGCCAGGCGGCAGGCAGGAATGTAACCTGCGACTCAACCGGAGCAATGCTCGCATCTCCTCCGACTCGAGCAATGTTGGCAATAAACGGCAAAAGCGGTTGCGAAGTAAGATGGACTCGTGCTCCGTAGATTTCCTGGCCGCCTTCAGCAATTGAGAGCGGTCCGTCAACGCTCTCAAAGTCGAATGTATTGAGTGTGTCGATACGAATTGACTGTTCGAGTCCGGCAAACATGACACCATTCTTGAGATCAATCTTGCCAATCAACCCCGTGATGGAAAACAACTGGTAAGGCATGGGAAGTTGCCGTTCTGCCTCAGGCAAACTCAATGCCTCTTGAGCGGCATCCGCTTGCCAATAATTCACTTGATTTGAGTTTGTGATGGCGAACCATCCAGGGGCGTATTCACCGAACTGTCCAAACTGCACGTCCTTTATTCCGGTCCCCGCGTCGTAGATTGAAACTGGCACGTCTCCGCTATCGAGAACATTCCCCCAATACAGGAAAGTTCCATTAGCGCGTGCGGCAAGCAATTCATTCCCGTGCGCTGCGACGCCGTTAAAATCTCCGGTAGCCATTTCGCGTACGAATTGCCCACTTGAGTTCAATTCCACCAGTCCGGTTGAATGGGCGACAAAGGCCGACCCATTCTGGTGAAATGCGATTTCCGAATGATTGAATTGATCGGCACGATCAAACATTTCAATCGTAGAGAACAGTTGAACGGAACTGCCGTCCTCTGAAATGCGAAAAATGCCGTCGGGACCATCAGTCGTCACGACCAGGTACCAGTTTCCCTCGTGATACGTGACGCTAGTCATTCCATCGGGACCACCAGAGGTCGACCCAAGCGGACTGATTGCGCGCAGCGTGGAAATTGAAATTTCCTGAACAAGAGCTTTCGTTGCTATATCGCGTATTTGAAAGACCTCACCGAAGGAAGCGGTCGTGGCATAGTGGGAATCAGAGGCAGCAATTCCAGTTATTGCGCCCCCACTCGTCGTCAACGGGGCGGTTGATACCTCAGGTGTTTCGGTCACCGCATTCAACATCACCCTCGGCTCACAGACTTCTGCGGGCACACTTTGCCAGTTTCCTCGACGCCGATTCGCAGAGGTTCGAAGTTGCGTCAAAAACTCGACCGACAATATACCACAAATCTTCGACCACAGAGTCATCATCTATCTCCGAATGCCGTTCGTAATAATCGGTGCTGCTCGCTCTTCCAGTCCCGCGCCGCAACCCGGCATAAACAAGTTAAGTAAATGACGTCGACGTTTCCAGGTCGACATATGAATTGCTTAGTTGACGCTTCCTGTGAATAGGCGAATTCGACCCAACTGGGTTACCTGAAAATGCCATCGGTCCAAAGTCGACGATTGGATCGAATCCATTTCCATTGGATGGAGCGATCCACACCTGGGAACTGCTCAAATCGATGCTGACACAGTCATTTATTCCGTCGCGATCAAAGTCCCCAATGACCGCGCTGCTCCAATTGAGCGATTCATCCCCACGGCCAGCGCGCACGTTTGGGCTGTTGATGGGGTCTAGGCAGGATTGCGCTCTGTTGGATTGATTGTTAGAACGTCCTCTGTGATGGGTTCATGGTGTTCAGGGAGGACGTGTGATGGCGAAGAAGGCTCGTGTCGATTTAGCGGAAGTGGTGGCCTGTTTCGAGGGGTTGGATGACCCGCGTTCGTCGATCAACTTGCGGCATCCGTTGCCGAGCAAATCATTGATGGCGGCGACTATGTGCGGGCATTGAAAGGAAATCAGAGCGGAATTCACAATGCGGTCGTTGAGTATGTTGACGAACATGTGAACGATGACTTTCAACGCGTCACAACCCGACAACCGACGACTGATGAAACCCGTCACGGTCGTCACGACAAACGGACGTATATTCAGTTTCCGCTCCCCGGAAAACTCAAAGACAAAGTCCAATTCAGGAATCTCCGAACGATTGGTGTTGTCGTCTCATGCAGTGAAAATGGAAACAAGGAAAAGATGGACGTTCGCTACTTTCTGAGCAGTCTGCCGATGGGCGTCAAGCAGTTCGCCAAAGCGGTCCGCAGTCATTGGCAAATCGAAAACAGCTGCCACTGGACACTCGACGTGACGTATCGTGAAGATGTTTTGTGCACCCGACATCGCCACCTTGCCGAGAATCTGGCGTGGCTCCGGCGCTTCACGTTGTCGCTGCTGAAACAACACCCCGGCAAGCAATCCCTCGCCATGAAACGCCGCTCCTGCGGCGGGAACGACAACTTCCTCCTCCATACCCTCGGAATCTCAACAACTTAGTGTGCGCTGACCGTGGCGGGAGAGTGGGACACCTATGGATTCATTGTTGCCTGTCGGGAACGGAACCGCGTTCTTTGTTGCGTCTCGGGAATTACTGGCCCAGCCACTTTGGGAGCCTCCCAACCGGTTGCGAACTTTGCGGCTGACCTTCCAATGGCAACCACCGGCGAAAGGCCGATTGTGGCATGGTGTCTGGTGAAAGTTCGTGTTCATGACCAACTCAATGATGGTGACGTTTATCGAGTAGACCATCGGCGCGTAACTGACTCGAAGATCGATGGACCGATTGGCTGGTTCCCTCGCTAATTCTTTGGAGCAAGCCGCCCGTCGATTTCGATTGCACTGAAAGCTTCTCAACTATTGCTGCTTTTCGCCTTCTGGTAACGATGAGTCTTCAGGCCGCGTCTCGTACTCAGATGACGATGCGTTCTACTTCATCCAACGACACCGCGTCGTCCATCAGAAGGCTTCCACATCAATTCCACACCTCAAAACCAATTCGATCGCTCAGACAATTACCGACTTGCAATCATGAGCTGGTGCGTTCGTCTGCGTCAATCATGATGTCGCTGACGGCCCCACGCACTGCTCGGTAGTCGCGAGTAGTTAATTGAGCCTCAACCGCGTCTTCCAAAACCAAATGCTCTTCCTAATGCTCGACCTTACCCCCAAAGAGTCGCGTCACACGCACGTAAATCAGGTAAAACGTCGGGACCAGCACCAACACCAGTACGGTCGACAGCATCAGGCCAAAGCAAAGGCTGGTTGCCATGGGGATGACAAGCTGGGCCTGGAATGACTTCTCCATCAATATGGGAAACAGGCCGGCCACCGTCGTCAGCGAAGTCAACAGCACGGGACGGAAGCGACGCTGCCCCGCCTCGACGACGGCATCTTCGACCGGAATGCCTTCGTCAATGCGCGCATTGATGAAGTCGACCAGCACAATGGAGTCGTTCACGACCACACCTGTGAGCGCCACCAGCCCCAGCATGCTGAACAACGTGAGTGGCAACCCCATAATCGCGTGTCCCCAAATCGCCCCGATGATTCCAAACGGAATAATGGCCATCACCACCATCGGTTGGAAGTAAGAGTTGAATTCAATAGTCAGCAGGATGTACGTCGCCGCCATGGCGACGGCGAGTCCAATCATCAGGCTTTGGACCGACTCTGTGTCCTGCTCCTGTTGCCCTTCCCAGCGAACGCGCACGTTCGGACTTTGCTTCAAAAGCTTGGGGACAAAGTTTTTCTCCAAATCCGCCACGATGATTTTGGCGTTCCCTTCCTTCTCATCGACGTCAGCAGAAATCGTAATCGACCGCCGCTGATCAACGCGGTTGATTTCTGAATACCCGCGCACAAATCGCACGTTGGCCAGTTCGTTGATGGGACGCTGAATCCCATCTCGGCCCGTCACGCGTATTTCGTCGAAGCTCCCGAGAGATCGGCGATCAGCCTCGGGATACCGCACCATCAATTTCACTTCGTGACGCCCACGCTGCAGCCGCATCACTTCTTCACCGTAATAAGCCGCCCGCACTGTTCTCGCAATCGTCTCCAACGGCACGCCCAGCGATGTGGCATCTTCCTTTTCACGAAGTTGCAGTTCCCACTTTCCCGGACGCGAGTCATCGCTCACGTCGAACACGCCAGGGAAACGCTGCAGTTCTGCCTTAGCCAGTTCAACCGCTGCCTCCAGTTCATCCATGTCAGCGGCTGGTGCCAGCAACTTGAATTCGATGGGTTTTCCACCCGGCCCCCGTGATTGCGTGCCGAATGTCAGGGATTCCGCCCCCGCAATCTCGCCGACAGCCGCGCGCCAGAGCTTGACGATTTCCTCACTCGTCACGTTCCGCTTTGTGTTTTCCACCAGTTGCACATGCACCGAACCTGTATGGCTCCCTGCACCCTGAGCCGCTGACATCTCGGAAGGATTACCAGAGGATTTCACGAATCCTACAGAACGGTGAATAACATCCACCACCGGTTCACCCTTCGCCAACAACTCCTCGTTGATCTTCTGAATGGCCTGTTCGAGTCGCATTGTCGCCATTTGAGTCTCGCGCGACGGCGTTCCATCGGGGAACACGACCGTCGCGGTCACTTCAGGCGCATCAAGCTTCGGAAAGAAAACACTTGGCACGGTCCCATTGAACACAATGGTCAGCGACACCAGCACAATGGCAATGGCCGTACTGACGGTCACCATCGGATTCTGCACGCTGAGTCGCACGAGTGGCAAATAAACTCGATTGATGAACCAGTCCAGTCCGCCGTTCGTCCAACGGTTCATCCACGCCGTCGCAGCAATCGGCTTGTCACTGCCATGTGCCAGGTGACACGGAAGGATGAAAATACTCTCCAGCAGAGAAATGATGAGCATCGCAATGACGGCGATGGGAAGCACCGCAAAGAACTTGCCCATGACACCCGTAACAAAGAACATGGGCATGAACGCAAACACCGTCGTCGCGATCGATGTTGTCACCGAGGGAGCCACTTCCAATGTTCCATCAATTGCCGCCTGCACCAGCGACTTCCCAAGTTGTCGATGCGAGTAAATGTTCTCCCCAATCACAATGGCGTCGTCGACCACAATGCCGAGCGCAATCAGAAACGCAAACATCGACAGCATGTTCAGAGTCTGATCAAACTGCCACAGCACAATGCACGCGCCCAGAATGGAAATTGGAATCCCCAAAGCCACCCAGAATGCCAGTCGCAACTCCAGAAACAGCGCCAGCACACTAAACACCAGCACCAGTCCCTGCAGTCCGTTTCGTTTCAGCAAATCCAGTCGGTCCCGCACGTCGACGGAAGTGTCCCCCCAGGTAACAAATTCAAACCCGGGCGGCAGTTCCTTGACCTTGACGTAATCCTTAACGGCATCGGCCATGGCAAGCAGGTCTTCCCGTGAGGCGGCCTTGATGTCAATGGCCAGCCCCGGTTTGCCGTTGATGTGGCTCATCGACGTCGTGTCATCAAAAGCGTCGCGAACCACTCCCAAATCAGCCACCCGCAGCACCACACCATCTCGGCGCGTAACAAGTGGGATTTCCGCAATTTCCTCGCCCCACAGTCGCTTGTTCTTACCTCGCAGGAGAAACGTTTCCCCCTTGTCCAGAATCTTGCCCCCCGGCAATTCCAAATTCTGCGCACGAATCTTCATCGCAACGTCAGAAAGCGTCAGCCCGTACTCCCGCAGGGTCGCCTCCGGGATTTCCACGTCGATTTGAAACTTGCGTTCCCCCTGGATTTCGGCCACCGAAATCTGCGGGATTTGCAACAAGTCATCACGCACCTGTTCGGTAATGTCCCGCAACGCCAGTTCGGAATCGACAGCAGATTCATCAGATGCAATCACCCCCACGGTAATCGCTGAATTTCGAAACGTAATCTGTTGAATCTCCGGTTCTTCCGACAGTTCCGGGAAGCTGGGGATTCGGTCAATTTCTGACTGCACCTCGTTCAGAACCTTCTGCACGCTCGGCACGTCCGTCTTGACCTCCAGGACGACATTCCCAGCCCCTTCCATGGCAATCGAAGTCACCTTCTTAATGCCATCGACCGACCGCACGGCCTCTTCGATTTTCTGGCAAATCCCGCTCTCAACTTCTTCTGGACTCGCACCGGGATACGGCACACTCACCAGAATGATTTCCAAATCGAACTGCGGAAACTCTTCCCGGCGCAGCGACATCCCTGCAAAGAAGCCCACAACAATGACGGATACCATGATAATATTCATGGCCGGCGACTGCTTAATCGCCCACGCGATAATGCGTTTCATCGAGCGGCCTCCGCCTCGATGACATCACCCTCAACTACTTCGCTGACCGCCATCCCTTCAAACACGGCAGGCAACGGACTCACGATGACGCGGTCCCCCTTGTGAAGATCCCCCTGCATTCCCAACACAACTGCCATGTCGTCTTGCGTCGCCACCACAGACACTCGCTGAATGCCAATCTTCCCCTCATGAACGACCCAGACACTTCCGCCTGGACGGGCTCCCTCTCGCGGAATCGCCAGAAGCTGCCGGCCTGACGCCACAGGAATACGGACATCCACGTACATGCCACTCAGCAGCGTCGGCGGAGTAATACCAATTGTCCGCTCCCCCTTACTGCGAAGTCGCGTTTGTTCGGGTTCCTTGACGACAATCCTGCAAGGAAACGTACGTGTTTCTCGATCCAGTCCGGTTCCTTCGAATCGGGTTAACTCTCCATCCCAAACCGTTTCGACGCCATCAAACACATACACCACCTCACACGGCACGGGAGTGAAGTCGATGGGGTCTTCAACCTGCAACTGCGCGTCGCTGGTGCCACCACGGTTTGACAATTCCTGTTGCCAAATCCAGCCAAGTTCGTCTGCCTCCAGTTGGCAGTGAATTTCCATGTGACTGGCGTCGCTAATGTGTACTAGCGGATCCCCAGCTTTCACGAAGTCACCCTGCTCCACCACGTCGTCGACGAGCCGACCATCAATCGGTGAAACCACTTGGCACCGTTTGACGTCAGCGACTGCCTTAGCATGCTGAGCTTCAAATAGTCCTCGCTCCGCAGTCTTTGTTTTGAGTTGACTCGCCAGCCCAACGCCCTGATTCACAAGCGTTTGATGAGTATTCCGCGACATCAGCTCCATTCGCAGTGCGGCATCCAGTTCTGCCTCAGTCGTGGCTTTCCGCTCATACAAATTGCGAACACGAGCGAGCTGTCGCTGCTGGAGTGCGACATCTTCCGCCGCTAAATCAAGCAGCTTCTTCGTGTTTGCCAAATCGACATTCAGATTCTCAATCTGAGCATCGATCCGATCCAATTCCGCCTGCAGCCGATCAACCTCCAATCGAAAGTTCAGCGAATCAATTTCGAACAGCAAAGTACCCGCTTTGACAAATTCGCCGCCCCGTGTCGAAGCAGGCTTAGTCTGTATCTTCCCGCCAACTTCGGCACCTACCGTAAGCACACGGTACGTCGACGCCTCGCCACTGGTGGTCACCCAAATCGGCTCCGTGTGTTCCACGGCTTCTGCCGTACGCACCAGAGTGGCCTCGTTGGCCGACTCGGGCTCCTTCGGAATTTCCGGCTTCTGACCGTAGAAGGCGAAGAGCACGGCACCGACAGCCAATATTGCAATCGAACTGACAATGTTAATGACAATACGCACTGGTTCACTTCAAGTTAGTAAAAGAAAGGTTGGGGCCCAAGCTTTCGTGCGGAGCCAGCCCGTGTAACAAAACATCTGCAAGGAAATCGACGTATTCGTCTGTGGAGTGTCCCGTTGGATGCTCTCCTAACATGTCTGTCAACATGACCGGGCCATGCATTGAAGTCAGGACCTGCATCGCAGCCGCCTCAAAATCAACGTTTCGAATCAGCCCGCGATCATAGGCCCGGCCAAACCATCCGGCGAGAACTCGAATATCGACCACCGGTGGCGGTTCCTCGAAATGCCGCATGAGTTCCGCAGGATCAACTCCGCCCAACCGGAGTACCGACATCCGTTTTGAAACATCGGCAAAGAACCCGGCAAGCGCGTGCAGGATGTCGGCCAACTGCTCTTTGACCGGCCGGGAATCGGGACCATCTTCAACCAGAGGCCGCCAGGCCGGCTCTTCAGTCGGGATGAGCGATCGAATGAACAGCTCGCGTTTTGTGTGAAATCGTTTCAGCAATGCCTGCGACGTCACACCCAATTCCGACGCAATTTGATCCGTAGCCACCCCCGGCCCGCGTTCCAGGAACACGCGGCAAGCGACATCTCGAATTTGATCGTCCGAAACCGAACGCGGCCTGACCACTTTCAATGCCTCCAAAACACATTAGTTGCCGAAGAGTAACTAATGGTTGAGGCGTGGCAAGCAAAATTACCCCAGCGCACGAACAATTTAACGCTTTTTCAGGCATTTCTCCGGCAGCCGAGGCCGGGTCGCCAAACACAACACCAGTGATTTAAGCGGTTTGCGGAATCGGTTAAGCCAAGACCCGGTGGCACGGACATTCCTGTCTGTGTCTACTTCGAGTCAAATCAATCGTCAGTTTGGTTCAGCAACCACCTGCAGGCAGCGAACGAATCCTACCCGCAAAGTTCGCAGCGGACTTCAACCATCTCAACCGTGGCAAAGCCACACTCAACTATCTCAACCAATTTCCCATTGAGACATTAAGCATCCGTGAGGAGACTATTCGAGATGCTAAGCAATCAACTCAGGAATCGGTCCACCTTCCGTGATAATTGGCGTCGGACGACCATTGAAATCTTCAATCGCCGTATTGGCCCAGTCGACACCCAGGTGGTGATAAATCGTCGACAGGAAATCTCCAGGACCACAAATCCGTTCGATGGAATCTTCGCCCAACTTGTCTGTCGCTCCAATGAAGCGACCAGTCTCAATTCCACCCCCGGCCCAAATGTTTGAGAACGCACGCGGCCAGTGATCCCGACCTGGCTGACGCGTACCCGCCGGTGCACTGGCATCACCGGCACCAGTACTTGGCTGATAATTCACCTTTGGCGTCCGACCAAATTCACCAGTCACCACGACCAGCACACGGTCATCCAGACCGCGCTCATAGATGTCTTCAATCAAAGCAGACACCGCCTGGTCATATGCATCAGCGCGAAACTTGAGTGCGTCAAACACGTGATGATTCACCGCATGGTCGTCCCAGTTGTTCACACGACCACACAGCGGCCCTCTTAAACTCGACGTCAACACTTCCACGCCAGCTTCAACGAGACGTCGGGCCAACAGCAATTGCTGCCCCCATGTATTTCGACCGTAACGATCCCGCGTCGCGTCGTCTTCTTGCGACAAATCAAACGCTTCTTTAGTTTTTGGATTGGTCAACAGCGTCATCGCCTGAGACTCAAACTCATCCAGCGCCCTCAGCTCACCAGCCCGATCAAACGAACGTTCCAATGTGTCCAGCGTCTGTCGCAGTCCCGCCCGTCGCCCCAGGTGCTTCACCTCGGAACTGTCCGCCAGCCCAATGTTCGGCACAACGAAGTTCGGTGCATTGGGATCTCCCCCCACAATGAACGGGGCATACGCATCCCCCAAGTAAGCAGGGCCATTGTAAGTCGTCGGGGGATTCACCCCCACATACCTCGGCAACGGATTATCGCGACCACTACCCTGCGACCGCACGTAGTTCGCCACCGACATCCAGTCTGGAAGCTTCGGCTTTGGCTTGTCGCGAGTGTCCTTATCCCCGGACAACAACTGCATCGAACCTGCGGGATGTCCGCCAGCACTCTGACGCATCGACCGCAGGACGGTCATCTTGTCGGCAATCGCAGCCTGGCGCGGTAACAGTTCCGTAAATCGCAGTCCCGGAACTTTCGTCGGGATGGTACTGAATGGACCGCGGTATTCGCTCGGTGCATCTGGTTTAGGGTCATAAGTATCAATGTGCGAACAACCACCCGGCTGCCACACCATGATGACCGCGTTCTTCTGTCGACCGCTCGACACGGCCCCTTCCGCGCGCATCCGCAGAAGCCCCGGCAGCGACAACGAAGCAAAGCCGCCCAAGCCAACTTTCATAAACGCACGACGGCTAATCGACAGCGCGCGTGCGCGCCGACGGGCATCAAATTCACTCTGCTGACTCATTTTTCCGACTCCGGCTCGGAGGGCTGTACTCGAATCGTAATGGGCGAGGAGACGACAATATCCACGATGTCTTTCGGCTTCGCTCTCGCAACCGCCGCATTCAATTGCTTTTGCACCTCAGCAACCGCAGCATCGGCACGTTTCTTCCGGTCTTCCGTCGACTCTTCAGCTTCTGCCACTTCTTTCGCAGCGGCCTCGGCCTCTTCCTGAGCCTGCTTGAGCGCCTGCTCCAAAATCGTGACCGCATTAGGATTGTCGCGATACTTAGCCACAGCGCTCCCATAAAACGCAATTTCGTAGTCGCCGGCGGCCACTTTGATCTTGGTCAAATCCACAACGCCGACGTTCTTTTCGTCATCGAGAGAAATGTCAAAACCAGGATTTCCGGACAACTCGGGACTGTAAGTCTTAAGGCTCACTTTATTCCCCTGAAACTCGCTTCGCTTTTCAATCTTGAGCGGAATCTCAATCCGCTGCCCCTGTTTTACTTCCCATACCGCCTGCCCCTCAGCCGACACAGTCAGCGGAGCCTGTTCTTCTCCACAGACAGAAACAGGCACCACACCCACCAGACGCGGTCTTGGAATTGCACTCCAAGCGTCGGGCACAGGCCAGGACATCGAAGCCATGTGACCATTCCGGATCACTTCTTTCCCATCGATTTCCGCGCGGCCCACAAGATTGGCCATCGACATGCCACGCGGTGCATCGGCCTCAGAAGTGACCAACAGAATCCCAGTCGCCTTCCCGGCAGGTATGGTGAATCCGGTCGAGGTCACCCCTTCAGGCAAACCTTCCATCGTCAAATGAATGGGATCATTAAACCCATCACGGCGAATAACGATAACTTCGAATGGCATGGTCGTGCCGCCACGCAAAGCAATCGGCTTTGAGAGTGCGTTACGATCTCCGTTTCGCAGCGTCATGTGCTGTGCCCAACCAACGAGTGCGAAATCAGGCTGAGCTTTTCGAATCACCATTCGATAAGTATTCGTTGGCACGCTACGGGTTCCCCCAAACAAATCAGACAACTGCACCCGATACGTCCCCGACTCTTTAATGGTCAGCGCCGCCAGAATGTCCGCCGATCCAGCGTTGTACGGTGGCCCATCATACGAGTAACCATTGCTCGAAACTTTGATTGGACTCGCGATGTCCGTCAGTTCCGCAACGTCGACCAGCTCTTCGCCATTCTCACCCTGCTTCACTTGCTGCACAACAATCGTCGGATCAGTGGGATTCCCCAGCCGCTCTGAGGCAACTTCCACCCACCACGTTTCATCCTTCTCCGCCGTGAACTCAAACACGTCGACATCAGCCGCCGGATAGAAACGGCCCACAATGTCACAGGGCAGCGAAACTTTCTGCACGCTCCCTTTGCTGTTCGGTTCCACTTCCGCCACAGGTTCTGCATCGCCGAGCGCTGGCGGCGGCCACGAAAAAGAACTCACTTCCCGAATGCCAGGCATCCTGCTGACGACGGCGTCTTGCGGGACCTCGTAAACAGCCAGTCGATAGAAATAATAGGGACCACCATTAAAGGTCAGATCATGCACCTTGGCGACGTACGTTCCATCTTGTGGAACCGCAAACTCGATGAGTCCACCACGTCGTTCCACCAGTAAATCATTGCCGCTGGTATCACTCACAATGACCACAGGATTCAACTTCGAGTCAATTCCCTGAGCACCGCAATCCACGATGACCCGTTGGTTCGCCTTCGCTTCAAATGAGTAGAAGTCCACCGCTTGAGTCGATGTCGCACCATTACAAATCGAATTCAGCGGCAACGGCATCGCTTTCTCCAGCGACGTATTCCCTGCCGTTTGCGTCACCTCGTCAAGTGTCGTCCCCACACTGAACGCACGAGTCGCCGAAGCCCCCAGCCGCGTCATCACAAACGCTTCGTACACTCCCAACGGACAATCTGCTGCAATCGTAATGCTGTACTGATTCGCAATTGGCAAACCATCGGCATCCAGTTTGTACTGAGCTGTAATGCCGGGATGCGAAAACCGCAATTCCTCAGCATCGTCAATGTGCTCACCCGCAATGACTACATCAAAGGTCGTCCCAACCTTTCCACCGTACGGTTTCACCGTCAACAAACGCGGTGCTGGCAGACAGACTGACTGCCCCAAACAATACGTTCCGGCAATGCAAGTAATGAAACCACACAACAGGGTGGAATGAATCCAGCGTCCGAAATCTCGGGACATCAAAGAAGTAGCCATATTCTCAAGCGTCTTGATGAAAAAGGCGGGCGGGTAACGGGCGGGGGGCGAAGCGGAGCGTGCGATCGCAGACGAACGCATCAAAACCGCTTCATGGGCCTTCCATCATGCCATTTTCAATAGGCCACATGCAAGAGCAGACCCGTTTTTCACCCGTCCGCAAGACGCCATCGCAAAGCGAACCACTTACGGCAAATCAAGTTTCCGCGCAACGTCCACCATGTTGGTTGAAGCACAGCACTTGCTGACGATTTCAATTGAAAGCCAACGCATGAAACTCAACGGAAAGCCAGTCGCGTCAGCCCCGCACAGCATGACCTTTGTCCTGCAGCGTCACGGGACAGATTCAATAACCCTGCAACTCCGTCCCCTGCCACTCGGATTTCATCGCCGACTGCGCGAACGGGGCATTGTCGCCCCAGCTCCACCAACTCGCATCGCCCGCGATCCCGGCGGTCGTCCCATCCGCGACCTTCAGGGACTCGCCGTCTCCGTCGCCGAACCACACGACGCCAAATACGTTTGCGAACTCGAACGCTACCACCAGCGTGTCGCCGTTCTCTCGATTGTCGAATCACTCGCCGCAGATCCCAATGTCCAGTTCGACACCACTCCACCAGACAACTCCAGCGACTCACAATCCTGGACGAACTACGCCGATCAACTCGCCACCGAACTGGAATCAGCGGCATTCTCCGCGGGCGACCTCATCCGCATCTGCGATGCAGTTTGTCGACTGAGCAACCTCGTCGACGATCACCTGGAGGGAACACATGAAAATTTCTCCTCGGTCACGTCTCACGACAGCACCTGACGAATCAACTCCATTTGCCGCGCACGCTCGATTATGAAGTCCTTCGTTCGTGCGAACGCCTCTCGATTTCTACACATCAATTCGACTCGCTCCCCTACGACGAACAGCTTCGACTGCTGAGCTACAACCGCATCCGTATTATCGAAGAATCACACAACTAGGACATCTCTCATGGACCTTCCCGACCTGTCCACCGTGACCGGCGCCGAACTGACCGATGATCAGCTCCGCGGAATCCTCGCGCAAATTGATCTCGACCTCATGAACCTCGTCCGCGATGGCAAACTCGCCGCCATCAAGTACGCCATCGACGGTCCCGCTGGTATGCAGACCGATCGAGCCGCCAATTTGCAGGCCCTGCTCATGGCCCGTGACAAGTACCAGAAACTGCTCTACGAGCGCCCCGCCTGGGAAACCTCCCAGGCACGCGTCTGCCCCCACCAAGACACCACTCCATGACCGCGGAACATCCCATGGACCCCATCTACTTTGCCGACGACCGACTCGACCGCATCACGGAAACATTAGTGCGGATGAACGGGCACCTCGAATGCCTGCGTGTCACCCTGGCCAACCTTGCAGAAACCGCACAAGACCACGAAGACCGCGTCCGCTCCATCGAACGCTGGAAACACACGCTCACCCCCATTCTCGCCACCGGCACATTTCTGCTGGGAGCCACCTTCAGCATCGCCCTCGAAAAGTTCTTGTAGGGTGGGTGAAGTCCTCGCTCAATGGAATGGTGCGTCATGTAAAGCATCGGATTCAAGGTCGGACTTCAGTTCAACAACGCCCTCTCTGCGGACGTAACCCACCATAAACACGGTGATCTGCTCCTCGCCAACAACAGCTATTGATCCTCCCTGAGACACCATCAATGCCCACCAACATCCTCTTCGCCGATTGGGGCCAGCCCGCCACGTTGCTGGAAACAATCACGTATTACGACCCAGACACCGGTCAGGTCGAACAGTCGGAAGTGGAAGTCGCCATCGACGTGGTCAGTGGTCCCGGACGCACGTCCCTAAACCCAGAAACCACGGCAACTCGCGAACAGCAAGCGCACGTGTTTCTGGTCCGCACCGATGCACTCACCTCCGACACCTCCCTGGTCCACTCACATCTCAAAGTCGGCGAACGGAAGTTCCGTATCATTAACATCGAGTCCTCCCCCCTCTCCGGACTCACATTGCTGCACTGCGAATAGTCACACAACTCTTCCATATCCGGCCCATCAAAACAGTGTCGGGTGGCACAGACATTCCTGTCTGTGTTTTTTCCACATGACCGCATGACTTCTTCAACAGACTGGCCACTGGAAGTTTCCCAGCCCATGATCAAACTAAAACTCGACCAGGACGCCCTGGCGCACATTACCGAAGTCCGGGATCAGAAACTCCCGCAGGCATTGCAGAATCTAACTCGCGATCTCATCCGACAGGGACTGGAACAAATTCGAAATGAAACACCTGTCGACACAGGCCGCGCCCAGGCCGGTTGGGCTTCAGCGCAACAACTGACAAACAGTGAAACGGGCGGATTAATCAGTAACGCAACCGCAGAAGGCGAACTGACGGAACAAACCACTGGCCAGAGTAATTCACTCACGGCCACCAACTACGTCCCGTACGTCCCGTTTCTCGAATACGGCACAACCCGCTTGCGCCCCTTCGCCATGATTCGCCGTGCCCTTCTAGAGCTTCGACAACGCGTCGGCCAACTGTTTCACCTCGACTGACAACCTCTCGGCCCCTCACACTTGAATACGACACACTTCAAAGACCGGTGGCACAGACATTCCTGTCTGTGTTTTCTCTGGACCTAGATCACAGTCATTGAAGCTTCGAAACGGCTTCTCATTTCGCATCGCCTCAGGCACCTTCGCATCTCATGCTCCAGCACATCACACGGTCATTGCACAGCTTCTGGGCAGCCAATTTCACTGTCCCGGTTCCCACGTGCTTTCCGGGCGTCCCCACGCGTATCGATAACGCACCGGCCTGGATCGAAATCTGGGTTGATGCACTCGGGGAACCACCGAGACGACGAAACTCCCCCGAGGCCACTCACGTCCTCATCACTATTCATGCCTTCTCGCGGCACGAGCAGGACAAACTGCAGGCACAAACACTCGCCGACTCCGCCGCCGAGCTCCTGTCGCAAACGACCATCCCAATCCTTGACGAATCGCAGCAGCCACTGGGCTGGCTCGCCATTCAGGAACCACAAACCCGCGACCTGACCAGAGCCTCCTCTGATCCCGGTCACCTCACACAACACCTTGTTCTTTCACTCTCGGCAATCGCGCAGCGCAGCACTTCCCTCTAAACTCAACGGCTGAAACCACAATGGCAGTAACGAACATTTCCCGAAATCTCCGTGATGGCGAACTCGTAATCAAAGATGGCAGCACCACTCCGCTGGTCCTGACCGTCGTCCTTGACGAAGGGGACCTCACCTGGACCGAACGCCAACGCACCATCGAAGTCAAAGACCGTGGCTCGATTCTGAATGGGCACACCCGCAAGGGGGATGAGGAATCAATTTCGATTTCTTTCACCGCCAAATGGACCCAACTGCTGGGACTCGCCGCCAGCCCATCCGATCCACTTCAGCTCTACGAAATGCTGACCTTCGCTGATGGCAGCACCGTTCAAAGCACGTCAGCAGCAGGCGAGCAAGACACGCTGACTTTCGAATTCACCGTCCTGGACCCTGCCGGTGTGGCGAGCGAACGGATCGTCTTCCCTAAGGTCTATCGCGAAACTCTGACCATGTCCGAAGACAAAGAAGCCAACCTCATCGCTTTCGCTGGCCGAGCCTTCGTCCCTCAACCAACCGTCACCCGACTATAGGTCTCCGGTCGATCTCAACCATCTCAAGCGTGGCGCAGCCACATTCAACCATCTCAACCGATGGTCGTGTGGCTTTCCGTGCTAGTCATCTCCAAGTCTCTGGCAATCAGCATGTCATACACCGAATCTCTGACTGTTCGAATTCTGGGAGACAGTTCCGGCCTCCACCAGGAACTCTCCCGAGTCGAACAAGCCCTGAATGGTCTGAACGAACGCATCGAGTCCACCAACCAGGCTGGTGCGAAAATCAGTCAGGTCTTCCAGCGAGTCGGCAATGCGTCTCGTCCGCTGCAACAACTGGGCAACCTGCTGAATCAGGTGCGGCAACGTGCTCAGGCACTGGGACAAACACCCATCACGCTGAATGTGCGTCCCGCCCTCGCTGCGTTGCAGCAGTTGATGAGTGCCATCGCGGCGACGGCCAACCAGCTTCGCGCCCTAAGTTTTGGCGGAGGAGGCCCGTCACTTCCTCCGGCAGGCCCGGTCGCACCAGCGGTACCGAATGTCAGCCGCACAACGCGGGGATTCGCATCGGGCGGTCTGGTTTCCGGACCGCCAGGCATCGACCGCATCCCCTCACGTCTCACAGCCGGAGAGTTCGTTCTCAGCCGTTCCGCCGTCGAAACATTAGGGCACGGATTCGTCAACAGGCTGAATCAACGCCCCGACCAGTTGTCCACGGAATTCCGCTCACGTCCGTTACCACAAACGTCTCTCGCACTGCCGCCAACACAACAGGTGTCGCGTCACTTCCAGCCCCATCTGCAGCGTGAACCGGTCTCAATCCAACGCAACTCGCAGCATAATTCTGAGACGAACCACAACACGGTGAACCAAATCGGCGGCATCACAGTGAACGTTCAGCAGGACGTCGATCTCGCTGGCCTGCTCGACTCAGTCCAGTCCCAGCACGTCGCCCTCCGCAACCGCCGCGGTTGATCATTCCCCGACTGACCGCTTGTTCATTCACTGCTTTGTCACACCTCCTTCGAGTCGCACTCATGCTGACCTTCGCACCGACAATTTTCCGCACGACGTCGAACTTTGAACTCCCGCGCCCGGTCTCATCCTTACGGATCTCCGACGCCTGGGATTTCGAAAAAGTCAAAGTCCCCTTGCGTGACGGCGACACCGTGTCGGGGCACTCACGCAATGGCACCGACATTCGCATCGAAGGCCAAATCGGCACGCATGGCGGACAACTTCAGGCCGATGAACTTGCCATGTTCGACACGCTGACTGCCCTGCGAACCGCCCTGCATGTCGGCAACGGCAGCGAGACATTCATCTTGTCACTTTTTAACGATGGCCTCGGCCAGCACCGCTACTTCGACGAATGCAGCACCACTCGAGTCGACTTTGACCTGTCGAATAAACACGTCTTCACCTTCTCCATCCAAATCCACGCAGCGAACCCACAGCTGCAACAGGGCCTGCTCATCTGACGGTTCGCGAAAGCACTTCTCCCGCACACACTCATCTGCGTAACTGTGACTGATCCATGACCTTTACCAGACGCATCCTGCATCACGGACCAAGTCCTTTCGGCGCAGCTGTAATTCTCGACGACCGGGCCATCCGCAACTGCTGGTTCGAATTGCATCGACAAGGTGGATGCGGCGGGGGCGAAGTGCGACTTGCAGATGAATTCCCCATCCGCGACGACATCCAACCCGGCGACTGGATCAGCTTCGAGGGGAGTGTGGGCGTCCGCTGGTATCTTGGCCGAGTCGAAGAGATTCGGGCACAAAGTCCTTCCGGCACACGCATACGTCTGGAAGGGATGGGAATTCAACTCAACGAAGTCTTCCCTGGCGGATTCGGCCTTAACGCCGATGGTGTCCGGCCACACCGATTCGCCGCCACTGACCTGTTCGGCAACGACCCTGACCGACAGGAAGAAACCGTGGACTTCGCCGACCGCGTCGATCAAGTGGTCCACCTGCTGATGTCTCGCTATGTCGTACCGCAGTCCAGCATCCAATATGTCCCGTCCCGCATCGAACCCCCGCTGCAGCAGGCCGACGTCACCAGCTTAAAGTTCCGTGGCGAAGAGACGGTTCGCACCATCATCAAAGACCTCGCCATTCGTGGACAGGATGCCTCCTGGGGTGTCGATGCCAACGGCGAATTCTTCTTTCTCAGGCCCCGCGATTCCGTCATTCGCACGTATCGCGAGAGTCTCAACCTGACATCGCTGACGGAAACCCGGAATCGCGATTTGTTGTATAACCGCCTGCTGCTGACGGGAGACTATGTCTACGACAAACAGGAAGATTCCAACGCCATCGCCCGCCGCACCTATCGTTGGCGCGGAAACTTCGTACAGCCTCAAAGTCGTCAGCAGTTTGGCGAACGCCGTATCCGGCTCTGGATTCCCTGGATCCGCACGCAAGCCGACTCAAATGCCTTCGCTCGTGAGTTCTTCCGCACATATGCCCGACCCGCCTCGCGGTTTCTCGTCGAGACAACTCCAGACGACGCACTCCTCATCCCATGGGAAGGTCGCGTCACTCTGCTGAATCAAAGCGGCCAAACCTTGGCGGTCAGTCGCGTTGAAACAGTGCGGGTCGCCTTCGACCATCAGCCCCGCCTTCGCATGGAACTCGGCCCCGCTGATCCACGTGAACTCTGGCCCGAACCACCACAAGACGAGCGTTGGGAGTCGCCAGAGGAAATCCAGAATATCGGCGGCTCAGTCAGCTACCTGGACAGCTTTCAGAATTCGTCTATCTCCGATCCACCCCCACCCAACTCCACTCTTCCACCCGCCTCGACACTCTCTAGTCAAGCTTCGTCGGACAACTCTTCCAACGTTTCATCGGACGTCTCGTCGAACATCTCCTCAGATTACTCTTCAGCCTACTCGTCCGCCGAATCGAGTCTGAACAGCTCGCAACCGCCCCTATCCTCCGGTGATACTGGAACGACTGGAAGTTCTTTGAGCGGAGGTGTTTCCTCCTCGGGCAACAATTCCTCTCGCCTGAGCAGCGGACTCTCCTCCGGTAACTCTGGCAGTGGAAGTTCGGCAGGAAGCTCCCTCGGTTCGTCTGGCCTATCATCTGGCGGTTCTTCAGGAGGTTCGTCGGGCGTTGCCTCATCCGGTGGCAATTCAGGCGGATCTTCAGTCAGTCCCTCGTCAGGAGGGAACTCGTCCAACCTCGGTTCCAGCAGCGGCAATTCCGGTGGTGGCTCGTTGTCGGGAGGTGGTTCGAACTCGAACTCAAACGCGGGGTCGTCGAGTGAAGGCGGTCCTACATCCAATCCGCCCGGATCTTCGCAAGGAGGATCATCCAGCGGTAACGGAACCAATTCTGGTGGCGGCGGAACGTCCAACTCAGGTTCACCCAGTTCGGAGCCCCCCGGATCGACGAACAATGGCGGCACCAGCAACGCCGGTTCCACGAGTTCATTCAACTCGTTTCCCGGCAGTTCTCCCGTCACTGCCCCTTTGAGCAGTGATTTTGGGAGCAGCTTCATCAGTCCGTAAGCCACAATTCTTATGCGGAAATGTGGCTAAAACGACGGGAACCTTTTTCCAGTTCGGGGAGACTCAACCATGTTCTATCGCGTCTTTCCCGATCGGAGTCGGGTGCAGGTGAATCTGGAAAACCACTTCGCCGGACCAACACCCACGGCTTGCTGGATTGTTGGCGGCGGACCGTCACTCACTCGATTGCCGATCGCAAAAATTGTTGCCACGGGAATCCCGAAGTTCTCCATCAATCTGGCCGGGACCGGTCTGCTGCAACCCGATTTCTGGACGAGCTACGATCCCACCGCCCGGTTCCATAAATCGGTGTACCTCTCGCCCGCAATTATGAAATTCGTACACACCTGCCGCGCGCTCGACCTCGTTCCGGAGTCGACATTCAAAGTGTGTGAGTCGCCAAACCTGTTCTGCTTCGACCGCACCCGAGGTCGGGGATTCTTCGACTTCCCCGCAGACAGTGTCACGAACATCAGTCGACCTGTCGAGGTGTCCCCCAACGATTTGAACGAGGGAATTACCGACTGGCAGGACTCACTGATTCAAGCCATCGACATTTCCTTCCGACTCGGATTCCGCAAGCTGTACCTGATTGGCTGCGAAATGTTTCTCGCACCACCAGCAGCACTTCTGAAGGAAGCCGAACGCCGCAATGTGACGTACAACAAGCGTGAGCCCCTGCCGCATTTCATGGCCCGCTGCCGGGAAGCAGGGATGACAAAGCAACAAATCGAAGTGTCCGACATTACGAATCAATACCACTTCGACGAAACCAAACCGTTTGACTCCGCGATTCGTACCGACGACCACTACTACCGCGTCGCCCAGTATTTGCGGCTTTCCCGACGCGCCATGGCCCTCGCAGGATTGCAACTCATCAGCAGCACACCTGACAGTCGTCTGAACGACTACTTCCCCTTCCAGCCGGTTGAAGAAGTCATTGCCGACATCGATCAGGAAATCGGCAACCTCCGCAGTGAAACCACAACGGGTCGGTACACTTCGTCGGAATCACGGCAGCCAGCGGGACTCATGCCCATGCGAGATTTCTCCCCACACAACTGGAACACGCCGGCAGCCAAACCTTCACCACCAGTGGAGGAAGTCATCATCAACGAAGTCGGCTGACTCTAATCAATACCGGTCGTCGCCAGTTCCATAATGCGTTGCTCGCTGAACTCGTCGCGGGTCAATTCACCGGTCAATCGACCTTCGCATAGCACGAGAATTCGGTCACATAACGTGATGAGTTCCGGCATTTCACTGGACGTCACGAGAATGCCCAAGCCGTCACGGCAGAGTTGATCAATCACACGATACAACTCCGCCTTTGCTCCCACATCAATCCCGCGTGTAGGATCGTCCAGCAGCAACACCTTGGGATTCGTGCGTAGCCAGCGGGCAATAATGCACTTCTGCTGATTCCCGCCCGACAAACTAACCACCGGTGCCTCGGGCCCGGCCGTTTTAATTCCCAGTTGTTTGATGGATTCCTGAGCCGCCTGCTCTTCCAGCGAACTGCTGATGAGGCCAGCCGACGTCACTTCCGGCAACGTACAAAGGGTAATGTTCTCGCGCACCGACATCAGTGAGAACAGCCCGAGCCGTTTGCGATCTTCACTAACCATCGCGAGTCCGGCATTACAGGCTTCCAGGGGATGACGGAACCGCACGCGTTCGCCATCGAGCCGAACTTCTCCGGTGTGACGCTCACTTCGGGCACCGAACAATGTTTCCAGCAGTTCCGTCCGTCCCGCGCCCATCAGTCCAGCGATACCCACAACCTCACCAGCCCGCAAATTGAACGAGACATTCTCCAACCGCCACTCACGGGCATGTCCCGGCCAGGGCAGAGAAAGTTCTTCGACTTCTAAGATGACCTCACCGGGCTGACGCTCACCGCCGAGATGCACATTCTCGATTTCACGCCCGACCATGAGGTGCGAAATGTCGCGTGCCGACGTTTCACTCCGGTCGAGTGTCTGCACGTGACGCCCGTCGCGCAGCACGGTGATTCGATCTGACAGCCGGAAGACTTCTTCCATTTTGTGTGAGATGTAAAGAATCGTCACACCTTGCGACTGCAGTCGCTCAATCACGCGGAACAGGCGTTCCACTTCCGTCTCAGTGAGAGCACTGGTCGGTTCGTCCATGATGAGAATGTCCGACTTCAGCGACAAAGCCTTGGCGATTTCGACGAGTTGCTGATCACCAACTCGCAACTCACCGACAAGTTGATCGGGCCGAATGGCACACTCCAACTGCTTAAAGAGCTCTGCCGCCTGCTTCTCCATTTCCCGATCATTGAGAAATCCGCCAGTCGTCAATTCTCGCCCCAGGAAGATGTTGGCCGCCACACTCAACTGTTCCACCAGATTTAATTCCTGGTGAATAATGCTGATGCCTGCCTGCTCGGCATCCCGTGTGCCGCGAAAGTGAGCGACTTCCCCCCGGACGAGAATTTCGCCTTCATATTCAGTTTGCACTCCCGAAAGGATTTTCATCAGGGTACTTTTTCCGGCACCATTTTCCCCGCAAATCGAGTGAAATTCCCCTTCCAGAATGTCGAACGTCACATCACTCAGAGCAACCACGCCAGGAAATCGCTTGGTCACCTGCTGAATATCGATTACGGGTACGGCCATCGGAAAGCCAATGTCTGCTGAGATATGTCTGGATCGATGAGCCCCTCAGTATAAGTCGACAACCCGCAAGTTGCACGGAAAAGCATCACGCCCTTCATGGGCAACAAACAAAACCATTTCCGTAACACGGTTTGCGGCGACGGGCGACTCTCCTAGAATTCACCATCCTTTCGATTCAACCGAAAAACGCAAATCAAGCATCTCACTTCAGCCCGAAATTACGTAGTACGTCCAGAGCCCCTTGATGTGGGGGAATTCCTTCATTTGAGTTCGGAGGGAAGTCTCGTGGCGACGGCAGTCTGTGGTGGATGCGAGAATGACGGCAACGACAACAACTTCAGGAAAGATGACGACATGAGCGATGACAAAACGCGATGGGCGGCAGAATGGTATCGCAAAGGGAACGATGCCATGCAGAAGCAGAACTGGGGACTCGCCGTCGAGTCGTTTTCTGCTTGCGCGAAGCTCGTTCCAGACAACGTCGTCTTCCGTCAACTGCTTCGAAACTGCACCAAGAAAAAATACAACGACAACGGCAAGGGAGCAGGCATGATGTCCATGCTCTCGATGAATTCGGCGAAAGGGAAAGTCAAGAAAGCCAAGGCGGCTGAAGACTGGCAAACCGTTGACCTCGCCTGCGAGGAAGGCTTGCTCATCAATCCCTGGGATACCTACCTGCTCGTGGAGCTTGGTGCGGCATCACTCAAACTCGACCGCGGGGAAGTGGCTCGCTCAGCCTACTTCGATGCTGCCAAGGCGGCCCCAAAAGATAAAGCGGTGGTCATGGCCTTCGCAGAACTGCTCTATGACCGGGGCGAATTCATGGAAGCCCGCAAGGCTTTCCAAATGGCGAAAGCCGCTGATCCCAACGACCTCACACTCGACAAGAAAATCAACGACTGCGATGTGAAAGACACAGAGAAAAAAGGAAAGTGGGATCAGGCCGAGAGCACCAAAGACGTTATGGCCAATCCCAACGCTGGGATGCGGGGACAAACTCGTTACGCTCCTGGTGAGGACAAAGAGACCGATCTGCGTCAACTCATTCGCAAGGAACCAGACCGCTACGAGAACTACGTCAATCTGTCCGATCACCTCAAGCAGAACAAGAAGTTCGACGACGCTCTGGAAATCATGCAGAAGGCTCTCGAACTCACGGGGAATGACCCCAACATCCGCGAAAAGGTGGAAGACCTCGAATTGCTGGTTTACGAGCAGAACCTTAGCATCGCCAAAGAACGTGCAGACGACTCGGGCGCAGCGGAGGACCGGAAGAAGGTCGCCGAAATGGTCAACGAATTGCGGCAGCGGCGCATCGAGGTGCTGGCCTCCCGAGAGCAGCGTTACCCTGCCAACATGAACATCAAGTACGAGCTGGCCCAGTTGTACATGCAATTGCAGAAATGGCCGCAAGCCATCCCGCTGCTGCAGCGGTCCTCACAGGACCCGAGGCTGAAGGTGAAAGCGCTCGTGTCACTCGGCAAGTCGTTCATGTACGACAAGAAAATCCCGCTGGCCAAGAGTCAGTTCGAACGTGCGGTCCCCGACCTCGACCCCAACGCGGCGCCCGAAACATTCCTCGAATGTCACTACTGGCTGGCCCGCTGCGCTGAAGCGTTGAAAGACAATGGCACCGCCGAAAAACATTTCGGCGAAGTGCTCGTCGTCGATTACGAATACAAAGACGCGCGGGAACGGCTGGAGAAACTGCAAACTGGCGGCAACGACTAGATCACGTAGGCCGGACCGGAGCAAACAGAACGGTTGCCGAGACTTTGGCTCCAGGAACACCTTTCATCAATGCAACTGACTTTGGATGCTCATTCGGGGTTTGCGCAGTTCCGGCATTCACATGCGAATTTCCTGAGTGAACCTTCTAAGAGTCTTCCGAGCCAATTAACACACATTATTGCCGTGACGCACATCAATCGACGGATCGACCGGTGAGGCGAAAGGAGTCATAATTGCCATCACGTGGCGTCATTTCGAACTTTCGCATCCTCAGCGTCTGCACGTTACTCAGTCGCATTCTGGGACTTGTGCGCGACATGGCTGTCGCAGCAATTTTCGGCGGTGGACCGGTGTTGGATGCGTTCATTGTCGCCTTCCGACTCCCCAACCTGGCTCGCCAACTGTTTGGAGAAGGGGCACTCTCGACGGCGTTTCTTCCCATATTCGTTCGCGACATGGAACGTCATGGAAATGAAACTGCGCGGCAAACATTGTCCGCCGTGACGTTCACCGTCGCCGGTATTCTCTCAGGCATTGTCCTGCTCGGCGAGGGGGCCATCTGGTCGCAACTACGCGTTCAGCCGGAAGGGACGCAACTGGCGCTCGTGCTCGAGTTCCTCGCCGTATTGCTTCCCTACATGGTGTTCATTTGCCTTTCGGCCCTCCTGTCCGCCGCCCTCCATTCCCTGCGTCAGTTTCTTTGGCCGGGTCTTGTACCTGTTGTTCTGAATGTCGTGTGGATTGTCGGCGTGTTTATCGCAGCACAGTCGACCGAGAATGATCGACTCCGCGCTCTGCTGATGTCTGCCTCGATTGTGCTGGCTGGATGCCTGCAACTCTTGCTGCCGCTCGTCATGCTCATACGCAACGGATGGTCGCTTACATTCCATTGCCCGGAAGGTTGGTCACGCGTGCGCGAAGTCTTTGCGGCCGTGCTCCCGGTCGTCGCAGGAGTTGGATTGACCCAAATTGGAGCAGTGTTTGACAGTGTCCTCGCCTGGGGACTTTCCCGGCCAGACGCCGGAGAAGCAGCGCTCTCATCAACATTTGGCATTGAACCGGTGCTCGCCTCGGGAACAGCGTCGGCCCTGTATTTGGGCCAGCGGCTATATCAGTTCCCCCTCGGCGTGTTTGGCGTCGCTCTCGGCACGGTTCTCTTCCCCGTCTTAACTCAGCAGGCCGAGCGCGATGACATGCCCGGTTTCCGCCTTAGTCTGCGGCGCGGACTGCAACTCGTGGTTGCGATTTCCATTCCCGCCAGTGCCGGACTGTACTTACTCGCACAACCGGTCACGCTGCTGCTGTTTCAGCGTGGTCGCTTTGACGCCGCAGATGCAGCACTCACCACCACCATGATTGCAACCTACGGTGCCGGCGTGTGGGCTTTCATCGCACTGCAAATCATCAACCGCGCCTTCTATGCCGTCGGCGATCGCATGACCCCCATGAAGCTCGGACTATTCGCACTCCTGTTCAACATTGCGTTCAACCTCACGGCAATTTGGTGGCTCGGCGGGGTGGCCCTGGCACTCGGAGGAGTCCTGGCCGTGGGACTTCAACTGTTGTTCTCATTGAATCGACTGACGGCCCGCATTGGACAACTCGACTGGCAACCCGTTCACCGGACGTTCCTGAAAGTTGCCGCTGCTACAGCCCTCATGACACTTACTGTCCTCGGCACACAATTTCTGCTCCCCGAGTCTGACACACTCACCGTCCGCTGCGTGAGAGTTCTGGCTCCCCTGCTGTCAGGAACCGTGGTTTATCTGTCCGCCAGTTACCTATTCAAGATCAACGAAGTCTGGTCACTGTTGCGAAGTGAGTTGCCGGACAATGAGGAGTTAGGAGTTAGGAGTTAGGAGTTAGGAGTTAGGAGGGAAGGGCACTGTTGTGCCGAATGTGCTACGCAGTGCGATCACATAGCAGCTTTTCATGAGCAGGTGATTTCGTCAAAATAGCCGAATTCGTCCTTCTCAACACTCAACGAGTCTTGCTCTCCACGTCCATGCTCCCCCGGCCCCTGCATTACGGATCGCTGAAGCTTGTGTCGCGGTATTTGCTGTCTCCGCTTGCCGGGTACACGAACCTGCCGTTTCGTCGCGTTGTGCATGACATTGGGGGAGTCGGTCTTTGCACCACTGATCTAGTCAGTGCCAAGGCGCTCCTGGCCCGGAGCCGCAAGTCGCTCCAGCTCATCGAAACCTGTCCCGAAGACTCCCCGCTCTCGGTACAAATCTTCGGCAGTGATCCCGGCATGATGCGTGGCGCTGCCCAGTTTCTGGAGGAGTACGGTGTCGCGTCGATCGATATCAACATGGGCTGTCCGGTCAAACGGATTGTCGGCGGCGGTGCCGGCTCAGCCATGATGTGCCAGCAGTCATCCACCATTCAGCTTGTCCAGCAGGTTGTGGAAGCGGTCAAGCTACCGGTCACGGTAAAAATGCGACTCGGCTGGGATGACGACAATCTCACCGCTCCGTTCTTCGCCCGCGAGTTTGAACAGGTGGGGGTTGTTGCTGTTGCCATTCATGGACGCACGCGCGAGCAGGGATTTCGTGGTAGCGTCAGTCGCCCGGGAATTCGTCAGGTCGTCGAAGCCGTTGAGAATATTCCAGTCATTGGCAACGGCGACATTCGCACTGTGGAAGACGCCCAACAAATGTTCGCAGAGACAGGCTGCCACGGAATTTCCATTGGACGCGGCGCCCTGGCGAATCCCTGGATTTTCAAGCAGCTCGTCGAGTTTGAAACCACCGGGCACTATTCACCGCCCGGCAACTTCGACGAGCGGCTCACACTCATGCTCAAGCAGCTGCAGTATCAAATTGACCAAATCGGTGAAGACCTGGGGATCCGGCTATTCCGCCCCATGGCACACTGGTATCTGAAGAGTATGCGTGTGAAATCGCACTTGCGCGATCAATACCAGAAGGCACGCGGCTCCGATGAAGTGCAGGCCGTCCTGCAAAGAATTCGCAACGCTGGCCTCACGACCGGTGACCGAACGGGGCAGCTCCCTGACTTCCACATTCCGGTACCGCAAGGTCCCAACGCGAACTGGTAGCATCGGTTGAGCGGGCTGGGATTGCCTTACCAGCGGAAGACGCCTGTGCCCCAGGTCAGTCCGGCACCGAAGCCGCACATGAGGAGGTCGTCGCCACGTTCGATTCGACCTGCCTTGAGGGCTTCGTCCAGCACCAGCGGAATCGATCCCGCTGAAGTGTTGCCGTAGCGGTCGAGATTGACGAACAGCTTTTCTTCGGGAATGTTCAGCTGATCGGCCGCAGCTTTGATAATTCGGATATTGGCCTGATGCAGCAGGAACATCGAGATATCGTGGACAGAGCGGTCACTCTTCTCGAGGACGAGTTCAATGGTGTCCACCAGCATGCGGACGGCCCACTTGAATACGTTACGACCATCCATCTGCAGGTAATGTTCGCCGGCCTCAAGATTGGCCGACGAGATGGGAGTACGAGTTCCACCGGCGGGACGATCGAGCAGTGGACCGCCGCTTCCGTCAGCACCGAGCTGATAGCAGACGAGTCCCTGATCGTTCGATCCCCGGCTGACGAGCACCGCACCGGCTCCATCACCAAAGAGTGGGAAGATTTTCTGATCAGCCGGATTCACAATGCGGCTCATGCAGTCCGCACCCACGACCAGTGCCAGTTTCGCAGTACCTGCCGCGACGAATTGAGCGGCAGTGGTCATGGCGTACATGAACCCGGCACAGGCGGCGACGGTATCAAACGCCGGGCAATCGAGGCCGAGGCGGTCTTGAACAAGGCAGGCAGTTGAGGGGCACTGCTGATCGGGAGTGAACGTACCCACGACGAGCAAATCGATGTCGGCGGGATCGACACTTGCGTCTTCAATGGCGCGGCGTGCGGCTTCGACGCACAGGTCGCTGGTCGCCATTCCCGGTGGAGCGTGCCGACGCTCGCAAATCCCGGTGCGCTGCACAATCCAGTTGGCGTCGCAGCCATACTGGCGGTTCAAATCTTCGTTGGTGACAACAACATCGGGCACGTACGAACCGCATCCCACCAGTTGAATGCCAAGCAAAGAACTGGTGCGACGGCTGAACAGCGGACGCTCGCCAGGCGTTCGTCCGACAGAGTCTGTAATGGACCCTATGGCCACTCTGGGACTCCAGTTATTCTCATTTCGTGCTGCGACAAACAGTCGTTCAGCTCGAAGCGAAATTTCGATTTCCACAACGGATTCCTGATTCCGGAGTTGGGATCAGGAGAATTCGAACGACAAGATGTCTGAAAGGGTAACGCTTTCACTGCCGCGAGACCAGTCCAATACCGCTGCACAGCAAGGGATACGTTGATTCTTCCGGTTCGCCGCGCCGCATTCGTCACACTCAAACCAGTTTTCCCCATCGCGAATGCAGGATCATCAAGCGTCCGCCGTGAACCAGTCAGTAAACTCTGTTCCGAGTGGCTCGCTCAGCAACCGCTGCACGGTCTCATGCAGACGTAACACAATTCCCTCAAATAGCTTGCTTCCTTTTTCCGCCGTGGCCAGTTCGGGGAAACCAGTGCAACCCTCCCGCGTGCGTTGACGCATGTCACGACTGACAAACAGGTTATCAATTCTGTCGGTCACCAGCGGGCCGGCGTTCCGTACCTGGCTTTGGTCGACCAAATGTGGGTGCAGATGCAAAATGAGCGACGTCTCGAATTCGCAGGCATGCCCCACAGATTTGTCGTCTCCTTCCAGCGTTTCTTCCATGACCTGTTGCCCGACATCCCAGTAGGAGCCACCGACCAGCAGGGCATCGGGCTGGCGAACCTGCAGCCGCCGCAGGGCAACTTTGAGAGGATCAACGTTTCCTCCGTGACCGTTTACGAACAGCAGCCGCATGAATCCGTCGTCGAGCAGGCACTGCCCAATGTTCTCCAGAGCCTGAATGTGCAGGAGCAAATCGGCATCGAGCGTGGCCCCGAATCGCAAATGATGGGCACTCGCCCCCAGCCAGAAAGTCGGCGTCACGAGCACCTGGGTAGGGAGTCGACTTTCCAGCTCTTCGGCCACCGCGGTACAAATGAGTGTATCGGTCCCCGTCGGCATATGCGGGCCGTGCTGTTCCACAGCAGCAATTGGAACGACCACAACAGTCTGGTCACGGTCGACAGACGCAAGTTGCGGCGAGGTCATTTCGGCATATTTCATGACGGGGTATCTTTTGAAAGGAGAATGTCGGCGTAGGTAAATTGAGTTGCGACAGGTTTTGAAAACAGGCTCAGAAGGTAGCTGAGAACCATCGCCATTCCAAATCCAATGGGCCAGTACCACATGGGGAACCATTTCTGTGTCCACATGAGGATGAATGTCGCGACCGTTGCCACTGTCACTCCGATGAACACCGCTCCGCTGGTTGTGCGTCGGGAGAATAGTCCCAGTAAAAAGAGCGCCAGGAGCGGACCGCCAAAGGCGGCTGTGAGTTTCTTGGCGACCGCGAAGATGTCGTCTTCAAATAGAGTTGCGATACATGCCATGACAATCGACATGACACCAATAATGACGACCAGCAGCCTGATGAACATCAGCTCTGCTGCATCGCTTTTAGGACGCAATTGAGGGAACAGGCGGTCACGAAAATCGACGGTAATCACTGTCGCCACCGAGTGCACACCCGAATCGACGCTGGACATGATGGCGGCGAGCAGAGCTGCCATGAACAGGCCAGCGAAGCCCGGCGGAAAGTGCAACCGGACGAATGTGGGCATCCCTTTGTCCGCGATTTTCGGATTGGAATCCAGGATTTGTTCGAGCGTCCCTTCGCCCAGTGCTTCCGGCGAATTCGTATAGAAGGCGTGCAGGCACACCCCCATAAACAGCAGCCCAGGGATGACAATCCACATGCCTGCCAAATTGAGCAGCGCTCCCACTTTGGAGGTTTGCTCGGACTTCGCAGAAAGGTAACGCTGAACCGCGACCTGATCGGCCCCGAACGCCGAGAGGCCTTCGAGGAAGGAACCAATGAGTATGGCCCAGGTGCCGTAGTTCTCGGTCAATGACCATTTGAGGTCGATGTAAGTGACATCGTGCTGTTGCTGGTAGTCGTGCATCACCTTTCCGGCGGACAGTCCGGTGATGTCCAGAATGAGATAAATCGTGATGAAAATCGTGGCCGTGAACACAAAGAACTGAATGACATCAGTCCACATCACCGCGCGGAGTCCGCCCATCATGGTGTAAGCAACTGCCACAACCCCCAGCGTGATGATGACTGCAGTCTCCGGGAAGCCGGTCATGCCCGACACAATCACGGCGGCGGCAAAGGTGGCCGACGCCATCCAACCAATCCGGAGCAGCACAAACAGGCCAGCCGCCAGCGCTCGCAACGAAACGTGAAATCGCTTCTCCAGATATTCGTACGCGGAGTTCACATTGAGCTTGGCGTACACCGGAATGAACACATACATGACAATGGGCGTCATGAGAGTGAATGCGATGAGTGCGGCCCCCAGTCGCAAACTGTCACCCAGTGCCGCCGCCGTGTAGAAGGCGAAACTGTTGGATGAGAAGAGCGTGGCCATGACACTGAGGCCGACGGTGAGCCAGCCCATCGAACGACTGGCGACGAAGAACTCGTCCCGCGACTGATGCTGGCCGAACACGAATCCGAGTGCCAGAATGACGCCCAGATAAATGGCGACAACGGTAATGTCGATGTAGTGCATGGTGGAGGTAGGTTATGTCTGCCAGAACAGTGACGCTTTGGGAGCCTGGTAGGCAACAGCCATGTCGTTGGTCTCGAATGGCTTACCAGTATGCAGTGCCATCACGCCGCCAATGACCATGCCAGAGGTCAGCAGGGTTCGTTCGACCGGATACGGGGCTTTGCCGATGAGCATCATCTCTTCGATGTGCCGCGTCAAAGGATTAAAGAAGTCGGCAGTGGTTGCACCACGTCCTGGCATGGGGAGGTACATCTGGCAGGAAATGATTTTGTCTGCGTCGGCATCATACCCGGCATAATTGAAGTCGCGAATTTCCGTCAGCAGAATGGTTGTTTTGAATCCATCGAGATGTTCCACGAAATACGCCGTTACCTCCTTGAGTTGATTTTTCGCCCATTCGAGGCTGACCGGCTCCTTCGGAAACCCTCCCGACGTCGGATGTGTATGGCTGCGATTCAATGCGGCCATGACGAGGTCATGCGTGCGACGAGCATCGGACTTCCTTAAGTAGTCCCACACATCAGCACCTTCAAGTGCCGTGACGCGTCGAATTCCGACTTCACCACCACGGCGGCGTTCGGACATGCACTGGGCCGTTTCGAGCGCGTGGAAGTCGTAGGAGTCAACACCGCCGTAAGCCACGCACACGCTCTCGGTGAGATTCGTTCCCAACGGAACTTCCGTCTCGGGATGCCGCCATGTCACCGGGAGTGACGAACCGGCGAGGAACGGAAATCCGAGACGTTTGCTGTCCGCGACCATTTCCTCGCACTCGGCCCAAGACGTGGACAAATGCTTGTCATTGAAAATCGGAACACACCGGCCAGATGCCTCAAAAACCTTGACCGCCTCTTTGAACCATTTGTAGCGCGGATAAAGTTTCTGACCAAACTCATTGCGGGGATAGTCGCCATGTTCACCAATAATGACGACCCCATCCACCGCCAGCTTTTCGCCACCGAGCGTGAGCGTTTCCGCAACGGTCGGGAACTGCTTCAGCCCGTGCTTCTTAATCCGTTGTTTGCCCAGATCGGGCCCCGCCTGCATTTGGTCAATATACACGCCAGCAACTTCCACACGCGGTGTCTGCCACGTTCCGCCCCAGGTGTAGCCAGCAGTCATCCGGTCAAGAAAATGTTGGGCATGAGAGAGTTCCTTGACCACAGTGCCAAGAAACGCAATGCGGGGTCTTCGTGCCGGGGTGTCGTCTGCAAAGAGTGAAGTTGCAAACGGTGCGGTCACGGCTGCTGCTGCCGCAGATCGCAAAAACTGACGTCGGCTGTACATGATGTTCGTCTCTCGTTGCAGGTTCAAATAATGCGAATCGAAATTCGGATGCTTTGGCAAATGTACGACTTTGGTTCCTTTGACTGCGGGGTTGAGATAGTTGAGGTGCTGGAGCACGTTGAGATGGTTGCGAAAACTCAAGGTTGCTGCTGCGATGCTTTCCTCTCCTACCCACTACCAACTATCTACTACTCACTTCGCGAAAGTCGATCGAGAATATTCCTCGTAATTCTTTCTATGGCCGGAGACTTACCACGTAGTCCATGTGCCCAGTCGGTTGATCCGGCGGTGAATACAGTCCCGCCCTGTTCGTACATTCCCATGACGGAATTGCCCACGCGGTCGGTGGGGAACTGGTCGTACCAGTAGCAGTCTCCAGGATGCCACTTGGCCGGACACGTTCCCAGAATGGTGAACGACTGGGGCGTTCCGTCTTTACAGGTGGGAAAGGGAAGCCCATCGCGCCATTCGATTTCGCAGCCGTCACACTCATAGCCGACAACCGTTTCTTCGCCGCCGACACGATCACCCCGTTTCAACCCTGTTCCGGCGAAGATCCAGTGATCGGCTCGATGCACTTCATAGCTGCCGGGGCCGTCCATGAATTGACCATGACTTTTGTGGTAACCGCCCCACAGGAAACCGACGCCGGTCAGTTCGTTTTCCGGTCGCTGCACCAAATGATGTCCCCACAACGTGGCCAGCAGACGGTGATCGGTCGTGCGGTACTGTGGGTCAATGTTGTACCACTGCTTGTAACTCGTCAGGGCTTTGCCGTCGTCTTCGCTCCGCACCTGCCAGCAGCAGGTGTTGCCGCTGAAGAACGCCACGTTGCCTCCCTCGGCAATGTACTTTTCCAGATTGTCACGCATGGGAGACGACCAGTATTCATCATGCCCCACGCTGAGGACGAGTGGATACTGCTTCAGAATTTCGGGATGAAATTCCAGGTCGGCATTCACCGCATAATCGAGTTCGTAGCCATTCTTTTCTGCCCAGACAACGAACGGGTGCTCCCAGTTATAGAACTGCGACGACAGCGGGCGTTCAAACGAAACACGGTGCCCCTGAACGCCGTCGCGGTCGTGGTAGGAGTACAGGCTGTGCCCACCCCAGTTCGTGTATGCGTTGTACGTGTTCGTCGAAAGCTGCAGCAGAATTTTCGCTTGGGAACTCTGGTGACGACGGACCACAAAGAAGAGCGAACTCGCAGTTTTGTTTGCCTCCTTGCCAGCAGCCGCATCACCGCTGTTGCTCACACTGAGTTTCACTTCGTAGTAGCCACTCGTCCAGTCGTTCGGAATGGTGAACCGAAATGCTTCAGGCCAGCCGCATCCGTGAGACGAAGCCCGGTCAGGAATGGGATGCGTCGCCACGGCGATGTTGTCCTGCGCGAATACCCGTTGCCGCTCCGCCCCGACACGTTCCACGGTCAGCGAGCACTGCCCCCCAGAAGAATTCAAATGCAGAGTGACTTCTTCGTCCGGAACATAACTGAGCCGCCCCGCATAGCCTTGAATAAACAATCCCTCCGGCAGTTTCTGATCAGCGAACAGCTGGCCCTGAGTGAATTCAGAAACCAGAACCAGAATGGCGACTGCCACAAAGCGACGAATCTGCTGCATTTGCCGACACACACGTTCGAGAGTGAATGAAGCGGGAGGAGCAAATAGCTTAGCGAAATGCGTGTGGTAACGTCAGGGTGGCGGCATGCGCCCCGTGAAGCGTCGACGAGGGCTTGCATGTACCGGACTTATGCCTGAGCGATTACATGCTCACCCCGCTGCGCGATGTACGCATGGCACAGAACGGGACGCCAAACCGAGTTATGCGCTTGGACCTAGTCGAACGATTCAGTACGGCGACGGATGAGGCCCAGAACAAGAAACACCGCTCCGGCTATGCCCAGTGAAACTGCGGCAACGGAGGGGATGAGTGCAAGTCTGATGCCGTTTGCCAAGTCTGCTGGATTAGGTGTGGTCTCAGAGTTTGCCACGTTATCGAATGACATTTTCATCATCACGATGGTCGTGATGAAACACGCCGCGGCGAGGCCGAATGAGACCCAGCTCGCTACCAGCAGCCAATTCATTGATCGGCCATCGTGCTGCTGATTTTGACTCATCGAATCACCATACATGATTGACTGACTGCTCCGTCACCTGTTACCGCATGAAATGCAATTTGGGTGGAACACTCACACAGTCTACCAAGACGATGGGCGTGTTACAAAAAACAGATCTCGGAAGGTCGACGAGGGCTTGCATGTGCCGGGCGTCATTCCTGGACACTTACGTGCTCACGCTGCTGCACGATGTGAGCATGGCACAAGATGAGTCCTACTTTTGAATGAGCCCGCCGAACCGTCTTTCGCGTTGGCCAAAATCACGGAAGGCTTCGATGAGGTCGGGGGCGCGGAAGTCGGGCCAGAATTTCTGGGTGACCCACAGTTCCGCGTAGCTGATTTGCCACAGTAGAAAATTGCTCACCCGCATTTCGCCTGCCGTGCGGATGATGAGGTCAGGGTCGGACATGCCGGCAGTGTAAAGGTGGTCGGCAATGGTTTGTTCGTCGATCGATTCGGGATCAATTTCACCCGCGGCGACTTTGCGGGAAATTGATTGAATGGCCTGGACCAGTTCGTCTCTTGATCCGTAATCGAGGGCGAGGCAGAGTCGCATGCCGGGGTTGTCGCGACTCATTTCAATGGTCGTATTCACTTCCCGCAGAATGCGCGAGCTGATGCGGTCGGTGCGGCCAATGGTGCAAAACTGAATGTCCTGCCGCATAATTTCATTACGTTCGGCCACAACGAAGCGCTGGAGCAGACTCATCAAGAGGTCGAGTTCTGGCCGGGGGCGTTTCCAGTTTTCGCTGCTGAAGCAGTAGAGCGTGAGCTGTTCGAGCCCCATGCGGGCACATTCTTCAACCACAGCCCGCACGCTCTGCACGCCGCGGCGGTGTCCTTCAATGCGGGGGTATCCCTGCTGCTGTGCCCACCGTCCGTTGCCATCCATGATAATGGCGACATGACGCGGCAATCGCTCAGGGCTCAGTCCCCGCGTTTCGAAATCTTCCAGCGTGTAAGGTTCAGCAACAGGCACGAGCCGGACTCGCAAATTGTGAGTTGAAGTCCAATAAACATGTTCCGCATTCGCCGGAGCTTACCGGGGAAGAGGCGGCATCACAATGAGGAAGAAAGCCACTGACTGGAATGTCGGTGCTATCAGGGATTAATCACGCTTTACGTGTACAATTACCGAGTTGGTCGCCTGGCCACCGGCTTCTCCCGTTTCGAGATGGAACTCGCGTGACTGCTCCGGCACCCACGGGGCGCAGGTGATGAAGAAGTCGCGTTCGTTCTGACCGGTCAGCAACATGAGGCCGTTGAGGCCAATGTTGTCGATGAACGTGCCGTGCGGCAAATTGCGACCGGAGAACTCGTTGCCGAATTTTACTTCGCCATCGAATCCGTCCCGCTCGACCTGTACTTTCAACCGAATGGTCTCGCCGGGATGAAGGACCACTTCGAGTGGACCCTCAGCACCAGCCGCACCGTCAACTGAGACAATCCTCGGAATGACCTTTGGCTTTTCGGCAAGTTTGATTTCGCCAAAGTTGTTGACGTCGTGCTCGATCTGCTCACCGCGAATGGACGCAGAGGCCGTTACCTTTGTGAGCTTGCTGTTTTCGGGCGTGGGAGCAGGTGCATCGGGGGCGGCGGAAATGACGCCGTAGGCTTCGGTTTGTCCCGCTTCGATAATGACGGGTGACGTCACAGAGAAACCTAGCGGCAGTTCGCCACCAAGGTTCACTTCGACGGGACCATCAAACTGATCGAGCCGTTCAACCGACACCTTGAATTCCTTTCCGCTGCCGGCACTCACCTGAGGATTTCCGTTGTGCAGCGTCACTTTGAAGTCCGGCTGACGTGGCCGAATGGTGAGCGTGTACTTGTGGTCGGGACTCTGGAATCCACGGACGTCTTTCACTTTCGCTATGTAGTCACCGTCTGCCGGGGCCGTGAAATACACCCGTGAGTCGCTGCCAAGCGCGCGGCGGCATTCGTCGTCGTTCTCGTAGTACAGTTTGAAGACTGGCAGGCCATTCGGGATGAGTGCCTCTTCCGGCGCATGCGGCTGGACAATGTATCCCGGCTCGCCCAATGCGTGCGACAGGGATGTCGTGTCAAAGTAGGACCAGCGGTTTCCGGTGCCGGGGTACACGTTGAACCCCGAATCCGGGCCGCGAGGATACAACCAGAGCCGCACTACTTCGCCGTTGGCGTAGAAGTATTCGTTCAGTTCCATTTCTTCCCAGTTGAAGACGCGGAAGTCGTTTGACTGATTCGCGTCCTTACCACGGAACGTGAAATAGGAATCGCGTACTGCCTGCAGTTGCACGCGTTCAATGCGTTGGCCATCGGCCGTGAGGACTTCGACGAACGTGTCGAGAGGCGATTTGGAGCGGGCCGCATTGGTTTCAATGACCCACTCCTCACCCGCCTTGGCAGAGAAGCGATACAAATCGACATCAGCCTTCCCTTCCGACATGCCATCGATAACACCCGTAATGTCAGCCGGTGCCTGGACGACTTGAGCATTCTCAGCCGCGTTATTCGGTTCCTGCTCCGCCGCTTTGGATCGCTCCGCAGCCGCGGGAATTGTTGTCGCGAGTTCGCCTGCGTGTACGTTGCCCGAAGCGGAGTTCTCGATTCCTTTGAGTGAGACCCAGTTCAGGGCACCATCCATCCGACCGACGACGAACTCTTTTCCGTCCGGGCTGACGGCGAGAGCATCAGCGACTTCCGGTTCATTTTCCCACAACTTCGCTTCGGTGTAGTTCTGTGTTTCCCAGACCTTGATGGTGCGGTCTTCCGCGATGGTCACGAGGTGCTTGCCATCATTGGTGAACTCAAGATTCAATACCGGGCCTTCATGCGCGAATCGGGCAATCGCCACGGGGTTGATGCGGGGTTTGTCGCGCGAAACAAAGTCCCACACGCGGAGATTGTTGTCGGCTCCACCAGCCACAATGCGGCGACCGTCTGGACTGAAGGCGACGCAGTACTCTTCTTTGAGCGGCTGGCCGAGTGTGTCCATGCGGGTACCGTCGGCGACTCGCCAGACTTTGCAGGTGTCGTCGGCACTGGCGCTCACGAGGAACTCTCCATCGGGGCTGAAGGCAATGTCGTAGACCGCACCGTTGTGGCCAGAGAGGGTTCGCAGTGGCTCGCCAGTTTGTGCGTTCCACAATTGGATTTCGCGGTCGTAACTGCACGTGGCGAGAACCTTGCCGTCGCGTGAGAGTTCGGCGTCGTACATCAAATCGCGGTGGCCGACAAACTCCCGTACCTTCCGGTTCAATGGCCATTCCCAAATGGTTGCCACGCCACCGAGACCGGTCACACCGGAAGCCGTGAGCAGCCGCCCGCCACCAGAGACGAAATGCACGGCGGTGACTTTGCCCCGGAAATCGGTGAGGGTTTGCACTGGTTGCCACGTCAGCTTTTTGCGGTCTTCTCCGTCCCCTCGCAACTTGCGGTAGAGCGTCACTTCGGCATAGCGGGCGACGGCCAAGGCATCACCACCAGGAGAAATGGCGACGGCCGAAATAGGGCGACGGTCGGTAAGTGACCCGATTTCAGGTACGATGAGTTGCATGCGGTCTGGAGCAGCACCTTCGGGACCTTTGGCCCCGCCTTCGATCCAAGCCTCGATGAGGGCCAACTCTTTATCGGTGGGACGTTCTTCATCCTCAGGCGGCATTTGAGGTTCGTCCTGACCGCGAATCAGGCGGACGAGCAAACTGTTGGCGGGATCACCGGGGAGGACATTGGGACCATCAGGATTCCCTTGCTGGAGCGACTTGAACGACTCCAGTGACACCTTCCCTTCGGGCTCCGCGTCGTTGTGGCAGCCGGTGCAGTACTTCTTGAAAATGGGCTGCACGTCGCGAACGTAGTCGACGTCCGCCGCACGAACCGTTGTGACAGAGGTGAGGGCAGCAAAGGCAAAAAGCAATTGGAATTGGCGACGCATGCGTCATTCCCTGTTGTGCATATTCAATGGGCCTGCACGGCGAACGGCAAGACTGCCATCGACGTGCAATTGCGGAGGTTTGTTCCTGACAGCTTGTCGATTTGATCCGGCATGTTCAAGGTCGCCAGCAATGGTGTCCAGCAGGGAAAAAATCTCGGCAACAAATGCATCAGCCGGGATTGATTGGTGATAATCTGCCGATATACAATTCAGGGGCTTCTTCTGCGCTGGGAATCCGTATTGCGCAGTGAGAGGCGACCGTCCAACTTGGGAGCATGCAGATGTTGGGATTCCTGGGATCGAAGAACTCGTTTTGTGATGGTGTGAATCGCCGTGACTTCCTGAAGATTGGCGGTGCCGGGTTTGCTGGACTGACGCTCGCTCAACTGTTGCAGGCTGAGGCCGTGGCTGGAGCCAAGGCAACGGGGCGGTCGGTCATCAACATCTATTTGTCCGGCGGTCCGACGCACATGGACACGTTCGACCTCAAGCCTGAGGCGCCCCGCGAGTTTCGAGGTGAGTTTTCTCCCATCGCGACGAAGGCACAGGGTGTGGAGATTTGCGAACTCATGCCACGCCTCGCATCCCTTGGCGACAAAATTGCGATTGTTCGTTCGACCTCCGGCGTCAACAACGAACACGCACCAACGCAGTCCGACTCCGGCTGGCGGCAACGTGATTTGCAGCAGCTCGGTGGACATCCGGGATTGGGGCCGGTCATGTCTAAGGTGTTCGGCCCGGCCAATGTCACCGACGAAGGTGTGGCGCCCACGGCGATGGATCTCACCGGCTGGACTAAGCCAGGATTCCTAGGGCAGACTCACTCGGCGTATCGGCCCGATGGAACCGGTAAACAGAACCTCACGCTGGACAAAAAACTCGGCGAAGAACGGTTCAATGATCGCCAGGATTTGCTCGGTTCCCTCGACCGCATGCGTCGTCAGGTCGATGCCTCCGGCATGATGGATGCCATGGACAGCTTCTCACAGCGTGCAGCCGGTCTCATTACGTCGGGCCGTGTCGCCAAAGCCCTCGATTACAATGAGGAATCTGCCGAAGTTCAATTGCGATATGACACCAAGAAGAGTGGTGATGGTCGCAATTTCCTGCTGGCTCGTCGTCTCATTGAGGCCGGTGTGCGAAACGTCGCCTTCTCCATTGGCGGCTGGGACACTCACGGCAACAACTTCAAGTCGATGCGCACGAAGCTGCCGTCGCTGGATAGTGGACTGAGCAACCTGATTACCGATTTGGAAGACCGCGGACGGCTGGATGACACACTCATCCTGATGTCCGGCGAATTTGGGCGGACGCCACGCATTAACGGCAACGCTGGTCGCGACCACTGGCCGCAGGCTTCGTTCTTCTTCATGGCAGGTGGTGGACTGCGAACTGGCCAGGTAATTGGCGCTACGAATCGGCTCGGCGAACGTCCGGTGGATCGACCCGTTCATCTGCAGGAAATCTTCGCCACGATTTACCACCAGTTGGGCATCGACGTGCAAACCACAACGCTGTCAGACCCGAACGGTCGTCCGCAGTTCCTGGTCGAGCACCGTCAAATTATTCCTGAACTGGTGTAGTCGCTGCGGCAATTTGGCGTCCAGCTTGCATGTCGGTTGCCTGATTTCGACAATAGGATTTCCATGTTCCGCGCCCCGTGCGCGGAACAATGTCGAAGTTCTGTGAAATCAGGCAGGCTGTCATGAATCGCCCCGTACTGTTCATCCTGGCAACTGGCATTATCGCCGTCGCACTGCTCTTCCTCATGCGGGCGGAGACACCGTCGGTTGACGCAGAAAAGACGACGGTTCGACTGTTTTGTGCGGCCAGTAACCGAGCGGTCATTGAGGAAATCAGGGCCGACTACGAAGCCGAGTGTGGAGAGAAAGTAGAAATCGAGTACGGCCCGTCGCAAACGCTGTTGACGACCATTGAAGTCAGCGGCCAGGGCGATTTGTATCTGCCAGCGGACACGACTTATTTAGACATGGCGGAAGAGAAAGGTCTGACGGAAGAAGTCTTCCCCTTGGCCGACATGCATCTGGTGCTGTGCGTTCCGAAAGGAAACCCGCTGGGGATTAAGTCGTTTGAAGATTTGTTTGCACCCGGGGTGCGAATTGTTCAGGCCGAGCCAGACGCAGCGGCAGTGGGACGCATGACCCGCGAAATCCTAACGGAGAGCGGCCAGTGGAACCGGCTTGAAGAACAGACAACAGCCACCCGTTCCACGGTGACGGAAGTCGCGAGTGATGTGAAGCTGGGGGCGGCTGATGTGGGCATTGTGTACGACGCCGTCTTGCACACTTTCCCGGAACTGGAAGCGGTTGCTCTTCCTGAGTTCGCAACGGGCGTGGCTCATGTGGCCGTGAGCGTTATCAAGACCTCTTCTCATCCCACCGCAGCCATCAAGTTCGCTCGCTACGCCGCCGCTCATGACCGTGGTCAGAAGCGGTACGCCGAGTTCAGTTTCACGCCAGCAAATGGCGACGCCTGGACTGAGACTCCCGAAATGACAATTTACTGTGGATCGATGTTGCGACCTGCAATTGAGAAGACCGTTGCCGAGTTCGAACAGCGGGAAGGAGCCAAGGTCACCACGGTCTACAACGGCTGCGGGATTCTGGTCGCCCAAATGAACGCAGGCCAATCTCCCGATGCCTACTTCGCTTGTGACGTCGAATTCATGAAACAGGTGCAGGAACGGTTTGGCAGTCCGACTGATGTCTCCACCAACGAACTGGTCATTCTCGTAAAGAAGGGAAATCCTCACGGAATTCAGTCACTAAAAGATTTGGGCCGCGAAGGATTACGTGTTGGCGTTGGTCATGAAAAACAGTGTGCTATGGGGTGGCTCACGCAACGGACGCTGACGGAAGGCGGCCTGACCGACACCGTCATGCCGAACGTCACCGTGCAGACGCCAACGGGCGACATGCTGGTGAATCAACTCAAGGCGGGGTCGCTCGATGCCGCGGTCGCTTACATCAGTAATGCAGCAGGCTCGGCAGAGGACCTGGACGCCATTCGAATCGAAGGAATTCCCTGTTCACAAGCGACGCAACCCTTCGCCGTGGCGAAGGCATCACAGCATTCACAATTGGCGCAGCGTCTCTTCAAAAGGCTGAACTCCAAGGAATCTCAGCAGCGATTTCTGAATGAAGGATTCAGTTGGATTGCACCAGGTGACGCACCGTAATGTTGCGAATTGGAATTCTGTGTGAGTATCCCACACTCAATGGCGGCGAACATTCACTACTGACGGTCCTGGACGAACTGGGAACGAGCCTACACTCGGTCGCGATTTGTCCTGAGTCAGGTCCCCTGGCCGCCGCCTTTCGCTGGCGCGACGTCAAGGTTTATCCACTGCCTGTCGGGCCAAACCGCACGGCACTGCTGCAGGAACTGTTGAGGCAACTTCCGATTGACATCGTGCACGCCAACAGTCTGCGGATGTCACGTACCCTCGGCCAATTGGCTCCCTCGCTGCCGCAAAAGTGTACCGGCCATGTCCGGGACATTATGGGGCTGAAGCAAGCGGCACTGCACGACTTGTCTCAACTCGACTCGCTGATTTGCGTCTCTGCAGCGACTGCTGAGGGCTTGACCGAGCAAGGATATGACAGCCCGAATCTAGCGGTGATTACCAACGGCATTGATCTGTATCGATTTCGTCCGGGACCCAAAACGGGACTGTTACATCGCGAGTTGGGAATTGACGAGTCTGTTCGACTTGTCGCCAACATCGGACAGATTTGCCTGCGGAAGGGGCAGGACCGTTTTGTTTGGGCCGCGACGGAAATTGGACAACAGCGACCTGATGTGCATTTCGTGCACTGTGGCAGTCGGCACTCGATGAAACCGGAGACGGTTGAATACGACGAAAAACTCGACGACGCGTTTGCGGAAGCTGGAATGCAGGACCGCTGGCACCGACTCGGTCAGCGGACAGATATTGTCGATGTGCTCCGCGAAGTCGATGTATTGCTGCACACCGCTCAGCAGGAGCCGTTCGGACGCGTGTTGCTCGAGGCCTCCGCCTGCGAAGTGCCCATTGTGGCCACAAACGTCGGCGGCACGGGAGATATTGTCGTTCATCAGCACACGGGACTACTTGTCGACCGGGAAGATACTTTGGGCAAGGCCCGCGCAATCCTCGCATTCTTAGGCGACGAGGAATTCGCCCGCTGCATGGCCCGTAATGCCCGGCAGCGGTGTATTGATCACTTTTCGATTGCCAATTGTGCTCGTCGAACGCTGGACGAATGGCGGCGACATATTGGATGATTCGGGTTGTCGTTCTTCTACTAATTCAAATTGATCAGCGGAGTGCCTCAGTGACACGTTCTTCCCTCGCAGCTTTTCTTTTCCTGGCAATGTCTGGCAGCGCCGTCTGGTCGGCCGAGCCCAGTTTTACGGCAACGTTTGATGAAGCGGAACGTCCAAGTAACTGGACGGTTAACACTGGTCATTGGGAACCAAAGGACGGTGTCCTCGTGTGCCGGGAACTCGAAGCGGATAACCATGCGGCGGCGGCGCGTCTGCAAACTCCCTTGAGCGATGGCACAGTAAGCTGCCGCGTGAAGTTTGCGGGCGCCACAGGATTCCACGTGGGATTTGATCCCGCACCTGGTCAACTGAAGAAGAAGGGACACCTGTTTTCGCTCGTCCTCACGCCAAATTCAGTCGTGTTGAAGAAGCATCGCGACAAGGCCGATGCTGACTCGAAAGACGAAACTCTGGCGACGGCCAAGCTGGAGAACACGCAAGACTGGATCAAGGTTTGGCTGGTTCTCAAAGGAGACACCGTCGTTGCTGAACTGGAGAACGGTGATCAGGCTGTTCGCCTGGAAGCGACCGATCCGTCGTTCCATGTTGCCAAGCCGACCGTTGTGTTTCGCACGATTGGCGGTGATGCTCACCTCGACGACGTCAGCGTCACAGTCACCAAGCCAGGGCTGCCGCAGGCGGCAAAACCACAGAAGTAATTGTGGGCTGAAAGCGTCTTGTTCCAGACCGGAAGGCCCGAAGTTTTCCGGTCTGGCGGGATGTTATTCAGGCTTCTTTTCAGAGCCTTTCTTTGGTCTTGGCCGTCGCTCGCGCGATTCCGGTTCTTCAGACTCCTTTTCTGGACGACCACTGAGCACGGTCAGGACGTCTGCTGCGTCAACGAGCAGACGCCGTTTGTCTTCCATGGCGACAATGACTTTTTGAGCGAGGATTTCCTGGGCGATCACTTTGCCCTGTCCCTGCTTGGTCACCACGAACTTGCCGACTTTTGGGAGTTCTTTGCGGTAGGCTTCGTACGTTTCGTATTCGTAACGCAGACAGCACTTCAGGCGTCCGCATCGACCGGAGATTTTGTTGGGGTCGAGCGTCGCCTTTTGCGCTTTCACCATTTTCATGGAGACGGGAGGCATTTCCTGCAGGTGTGTGTTGCAGCAGACGGGCTTACCACAATCACCGTAGTCGGCGAGCAGTTTGGCCTCGTCTCGCACGCCGATTTGTCGCATTTCAATCCGAGAGTTGAAGGCCTTGGCCAACACCTTCACCAGCTCACGGAAATCGACTCGCGCCTCGGCGACGTAGTAGAAAACAATTCGCTCGCCGCCGAGGATTTTCTCGACATCAATGACCTGCATCGACAGGCCGGAATCGGCGATGATTTGCTTCCCTTCTTTGAAGATGTTCTGTTCCGACTGCCAATGCTCGGCCTGCGTCCGTTCATCTTCCGGAGTGGCTACGCGCAGGACTTTGCCCCCCGTGTCGCGTTTCTGCAAATACTCGCGCGTCTTGGCTGTGGCCACGCAGAGCACTTCGCCCCATTCGGTTCCGCGCTTACTGTGAACGACAACTTTTGTCCCGCGCGTAAGATCATCGCGCGAGTGAAATTCACCGAGATGGCGCATGGCGCTGTATCGGATGACGTAATTACTGGCCATATCAGCAACTTTCCAATTGTCCGCTACGACGAACCTGAAATTGCGGGAAACGTCTCCCGCAAATCAAGCTGGTCCCCGGTGGATTCCTGTAACCTGAGAAGTTGCTGAAACAGCTTTTTGGCCACCGGCAACGATTCGGGTTGCTCGGCGAGATCGTGTAATTCGTGAGGATCTTCGGCGACATTGTAAAGCCGCCAGACCTTCGCCTGCGGATACAGAATGAGCTTGTATCCGTCGTACGTGACCATGCGCTGCACTGCCAGATAGGCACCATACGTCGCTTCGTAGTGTTCGTTCGTTTCACCCCGCAAAAGCGGAAGCAAGCTTTCGAACTCCACGTGATCTGGCTTCTTGACGTCGGCCAGTTCCAGCGTGGTCGGCATGACATCCTGCAAATAAATGTGCGAGTCGATTTTCTTTCCCGCATCAACCCCAGGGCCGACAACAATGAACGGGACGCGGACGCTGTGGTCGTACATGTTTTGCTTGCCAACGAGCCCGTGCTGGCCAACGGCGAGCCCATGGTCGGCGGTAAACACAATCCAGGTGTTGTCCGATTTGCCACTCTTTTCCAGGGCGTCGAGAATGCGACCAATTTGTGCGTCGAGATGCGTAATGAGTGCGAAGTATTCGCGGCGATGCACGCGTGTCGCGAATTCTGTGCGCGGGAACGGCATCAAATGTTCGTCACGTAAGGACGGGCTGCAGCCAATTTCATTGCAGTACGGGTACTGCGGCTGGAAGTTGACGGGCACGGCCATTTTTTCCGCCGGGTACTTCGCGAGGCATTCACGTGGTGCCTGGCGAGGGTCGTGCGGGGCGTTGAACGCGATGTACATGAAGAAGGGATTGTCCTTCGCCTTCGCATCTTTCAGGTAGTCGAGTGCATCATCGGCGACGATTTCACTCCAGTGCTTGCCGCCTTCCCAGTATCCACCGAAACTTGGATCAGCCGGATCCCAGGGATCGGTCTCGCCTTCAACGGGGCGGTTGTAACCTGCATCGGTCTGTTTCGGCATGCCGGGTCGTACATGTCGGGCGACATCGAATGCCTTTTCTGGCTTCGCTTTGACGTGCCACTTGCCGGTCATGTATGTGCGGTATCCCGCCTGCTTCATGTACTCGGACCAGAATCTTCCGGCTTCTCGTTCTTCTTCACACTTCTGGTCAACAGCGTTGGCATGCCAAATGAAACGGCCGGTGTTGAGCATGGTCCGGCTGGCGACGCAAATCGCCCCGTTCCAGCCGCCCATGTTGTAGGCATGGGTGAATGTTGTGCCGCGTTGTGCCAGGCGGTCGAGATTCGGCGTTTCAATGTCTTCGTAACCAAACTCACGAATGGTCTGGTAGCACTGATCATCAGCAAACAGGAAAAGAATGTTTGGCTTGTCCGCCGCTTGCAAACGTGCCGAACCAGCCAGAAGCAATGTGAGGGTCAAGCAGAACAGTAGTCGCTGAGTCAGTCTGTTTGGTCCAAGCATTCCGAATCCCGTGGTGACAGAAACGATTTGTCAGACACAAGTTGTATTCGTCAGACAAGTGAGACGCAAGCGGGCTGAGGCGGCTTGGGCTGAATCGGATTTGACACAGGCATGTGATTCGGGGCAAACCAGAGATCAAGGCCCGTAAAGGTTCGTATTCTCGGAACCGCTTCCTCGCTGGTTTACCTGAACTTCCCCTTTTGTACCCCCGCCAGTGGGAAAATGAGTTTTTTCGTATTCCACTAAAAACATCGTATGAGGTATATCCCCTCAGTACTTACGTGATTTTGCCAGAACTCTGACAGTCCCTCGCGCTGTCGGTTCAAAATACATGGCGCCAAGGAAGGAAGCCAGATGTTGTCTGTACCCGTGGATGGAGCCCAACGTGGTGTGTCGTCTCCCAAGGACGTGAGCTTCACACTCGTCATTCCCGCATACAACGAAGCGGACGTTATCACTCAGGCAATGACCGAAGCCGTCGAGTCGCTCCAGCGATTGGTCACGCGGTTTGAGGTCATTATTGTCGATGACGGCTGCTCAGATGAAACGCCGCAAATCGTCGAGCAATTTGCGGCACAGGACAGCCGCGTCCGTCTCCTGAGGCAGCCGAGAAACATGGGCTATGGCGCGGCACTTCGCCGTGGCTTCGAAGCAGCCACCACAGAACTCGTCGCGTTCACCGACGCAGACTGCCAGTTTCATCTGGACGACTTGCGCTATCTGATCGAGTTGGCCGACCAGTTTGACGTGGTTTCCGGATACCGAATTGATCGTAAGGATTCCTCGCTGCGTCGATTCTGCTCCTGGGGATACAACACGCTCGTTCAAATCCTCATGGGCAGTCCCATTCGGGACATTGACTGTGCGCTGAAAGTTTTCCGACGTGATGTGCTAGTCAACATTCTTCCAAACGCCACCGGCTTCTTTGCTAACACCGAAATGTTTTCGAAGGCTCGGGAGCAGGGACTGAACATTGTGGACGTGGGCGTACGACACCGTGCTCGGGCGGCTGGTCACAGCAAGGTGAAACTTACTGACGTCCCGCACACTCTCGACTCGCTACTGCCTTACTGGTGGAAGATGCACTTCGCCGGGGCACGTCCGACACGTGAGTCGGATGTTAGTCCACTGTGGACCTGGATGGCAGGTGTTGGCGTTCTGCTACTCGCCGCACTCATCCTTGGTGCGAACCTGACTTATCCACTCATCGAGCCCGATGAAGGTCGCTATGCGGAAATCATGCGAGAAATGGCGAGTACGGGTGACTGGCTGGTTCCGCGTCTGCACCATCAACCATATCTCGATAAGCCACCACTGTTTTACTGGCTCGGTGCGGCGAGCATCAAATTGTTTGGTCCGCATGACTGGGCCGTACGGCTCGTTCCCGTATTGTCCGCATGGCTGACGATTGCGGCAACATTCCTGTTCGGCCGCAAAATGCTGGGGACGAAGTCGGCGCTGCTGGCATCTATGGTGCTCACGCTTTCCATTGGCTTCATGCTGTGTGGTCGTTACCTCATTCTCGATAGTTTGTTGTCGCTCTTCGTGACAACTGCATTGTTCTCTGGAGTCGTCGCTTCATTCAGCACGAAGGACTGGTCGTGGAGGATGTGGTTCTTCTCGGCAATTTGTTGTGCCTTGGGCGTGTTGACCAAAGGTCCTGTCGCCGTCGTCCTGGTTGTTCCACCGCTCTTTGCGCATTGCTGGCTGCGTCGCATTGACCAGGGGATGAACTGGAAGGCCTGGGCCAGCTATGCTGGTGTTATTATGTTGGCGAACCTGCCGTGGTACATTGCGATTGCAACCAGTGTTCCAGAGTTCTCTGGCTACTTCTTCTGGGAACATAACGTCGCTCGTTTCCTGTCCGGTTCGAATCACCCCGCCCCGGCATGGTTCTATGCTCCCATTCTGCTACTGGGCTGGATGCCGTGGTGCGGACTGCTGTTTCCGCTCGTACCGTTCCTGGCTTCTCGCTCTCCAAAACGGCGTGAGCAGCGCAATGCAAAAGTTGGCTTTCTGGCGATGTCTGTCGTCTGGTGCTTGTTCTTCTTCTCGTTGTCGAGTGGAAAGCTGCCAACCTACATCATCCCCTGCTTCCCGGCTTTGGCACTGTTGATTGGACACTACCTGCAGAGCACCAAGTCACCCTTCACCGCAGAGACGTTCCAGTTGGAGAAACTGCAGGAATTGTTTTCCAAGGCGTCTGTCGGAATGTGTCTGGCGGGATTCATTCTGCCCTACGTGTTGTGGCGGATGCATTTGGAATCGACTTCCTTTGCTATTACGCATGCCGTGGTCTGGGCAATGTGTGGTCTCGTCTTTCTCGCAGTCCGCACTCGGCTCACTCCGAAGGTGGCCTGGTGGGCGTATTGCGTCGTGGCATTAGCGACAACGGTTGAGGCGACACATCATGTCTTCCCGGAATGGGCTGATCGAAATGCCATCGTGCACGAGGAAACTCAGCTTGCCGAGACGCTGAATGCGCCCACAACAAAGGTCGCATGCGTCGAGCATTCCCCAGGCTCGGTTCCGTTCTACCTCGACCGCGATGACGTCGTTCTTCTGGAGATTAGTAACGCCAAGGCCCTGGAAGACTTCGTCAACTCATCGGACGAGTCGTACCTCATTGTTGATGAGAAAGTCGATGTCGCCAGCCTGGAAGGAACGCTGCCAAAAGGCCGGAGTGCCGCCACGGTCGGAGAAGGACCACGCGGCACAATACTGCGTGTCGGACACGAAGTGCCTGTTGAATCCGTTCAGCAATCTCCGCCTTCTCCAGTGAAGCCGCGCGTGGCCATGGAGAAAACCGACTCTCAGGCGTCATTGCGTTAGGATAAGTCGCTGACCCTTGCGAATTTGAATGCGGAAGTTGAGAATGCCTGTGGATAACAGGTTTCTCAAGCCCAGACTTTGAATCTGAGGTTTCCGTATGCATCGTGCGTGGTTTGCAGCTCGACTCGTTGGAGGAATGCTCTCCGTCCTCCTTTTCACAGGACAGAGTTTCAGTTGGGGTGACGAGCCCCCTGGTCTACCCAAAGTCGTTCATCCCAATGGGGACGTTCCCAGTGCAAAACAAATTGCTCTCGGGAAGCAACTCTACTTCGATCCCCGTCTTTCCCGCGACAACACGATTTCCTGCGCAAGTTGCCATGACCCCAAGAAGGGATTCAGCAACGGAGAAACATTCGCTACTGGAGTCCGTAATCAGGTCGGCGGACGGAACTCGCCCACTGTCATCAACACAGCGTTCCAGCGGTTCCAGTTTTGGGACGGACGTGCGGGAACTCTCGAAGAGCAGGCCCTGGGGCCCATACAGAATCCCATTGAAATGGACATGACGCTTGAAGAAGTGGTCAAGCGTTTGAATGGAATTCCAGGGTATCGCCAACAGTTCCAGGATGTCTTTGGCACCGACGTCAATTCCGAGGGAATTGCCAAAGCTATTGCCGCATACGAACGCACAGTTCTTTCGGGGAATGCACCGTACGACCAGTTTCAGGCGGGGGATAAATCGGCGTTGTCGGAGTCGGCACAGCGCGGGATGAAGCTGTTCTTTGGCCGCGCAAACTGCAGTGCGTGTCATGCAGGCCAGAATTTTACCGACAACGGATTCCACAATATCGGCATTGGAATGGACGCCAAAGAACCAGACCCAGGTCGTGTTGCCATCAGCAAACTGGGGGGCGATACCGGTGCGTTCAAAACACCAACGCTGCGGGAAATTGCTCGGTCTGGCCCGTACATGCATGACGGTAGCCTGAAGACATTGTCAGATGTCGTCGCGCACTACAATCGTGGTGGAATCGCGAATCCGTGGCTCGATGAAGAAATGTTCGAAATGAAGCTAACCGAACTAGAGCAGGCCGACCTTGTGAAGTTCCTGGAAGAAGGCCTGTCCAGTTCGACCTACCCGAATCACACACCTCCCGAATTGCCTCAGTAGATTGAAGCGACGCGCGGAGTGTTCTGAACGATTATCAGCTGAATCACCATTCACTATTGGAGTAAGAAATGAAGGCACTGAAAGTCCTCGCTTTGACACTCGCCGTAGGCGCTGTCGCCAATATCGGTCGAGCCGATGACAAAGCAAATCCAGGTCCACAAATTCGGACCATCGTACGTAATCTCGATAACCCTTCCGGGATCGCCATTCAGCCGGAGACCGGCCACATCTTTGTGTCGGAACACCGCGGCGTGCTGCGACTCTCGCCACAGACCGAAGAAGGGAAGAAGGGCTTGGCCCGCGCATTCGAAGTGAATCGCTACCCAACGGACATTTATGGCAAAGGCCCGATGTACGATGTCGGTCCACTCGGTGTGGCGTTCCTCGACGTAGAACACATCATCGTCGCCGATGGTAGCCGCAAAGACGCTGAAGAACTCGTTCGCGTCTACAAGGTCGGGACCACTTCTGCTGAAAAGCCAGCCAAAGAAGATTCCGCTGTCTACACGCTCGGGCCAATCACGGCTGGTGACACCTCCGCAAAAGGGGAAGGCAACTTTTACGGAATTGCCATTACAAACAATGCCATTCACATTACTTCGAACGGCGACGACACCAAAGGCTGGGTGTTGCGTTCACAATTGAAAGATGGCAAGCCCGGCGAACTCGAAGGATTCATCGCAACCAAGCAGGATGTCCAGACCGATGCACCTTGCGGCATTACGGTCAGCAGTTCCGGCGATTTGGTTGTCGGTCAAATGGGTGAAGTCAACGTCGCTGGTGACAGCCTGCTCCTCATCTACGATGCCAAGACCGGCAAGCTGAAGAAGTCCTACGAGACTGGTTTGTCTGACATCACCGGAATGGCTTACAGCCCGGCGACCGGCAAACTGTACGCCACCGACTTCTCATGGGCCGCCACCGAGAACGGCGGTCTATTTGAACTGACAATCTCTGGTGACAAGTGCGAAGCCCGCAAAGTTTGTGAACTCGACAAGCCAACGGCCATTGTCTTCGATGACAAAGGAAACGCACTGATCACGGCATTCGGCACTGCTGAAGAAGGCTCGAAGACTAAGCCTGGCCACATCGTTCGCGTGCCGAAGAAACTGCTGTAAGTTACTGTCAAGTTTTTGTCCTCCCTAATTGTCTGTCAATTTTCCCGGGCCTGCATGCATTGCAGGCCCCGGGCATTTTGACTGATCCCGCCTTTTGAAATTCTGCGTGAATCGTGCTGTCCGCTCTGGACAAACGGTCTGTAATTCCCGCCGATGTATTCTCTCACTCGTCGTTGACAGACATACCCTCACCGCGCAGAATTGTTCCCTACAGTTGTACGAGAAAGGTCACAATGTCAGATCGAAGAGCATTATCGAAATCCGAAATGGAAGTGGCTCGCATTGTGTGGGACCGCCGTCAGGCGACCGTGCGCGATGTGTTGGAATCGCTGCCTGAGTCGCGGCAGATTGACTACAAGACCGTCCAGACATTTTTGCGCCGATTGGAAGCGAAGGGGTATCTCACTTCCCAACGAACTGGCCGGAGTCTCGTCTACACTGCGAGCGTTCGGCCGACAGAGGTCATCAAAGAAACGGTTGAGGACTTCGTTGGTCGCCTGTTCGACGGAGAACCACTCCCGCTGGTTGAGCATTTGATTCGTGAACAGGGCATGGACCATGACGACATCGACCGTCTGCGTGGGCTACTGGACGAATTGGAGCAGGAATAGAACATGACCGGTGTAGGACTTGATCTTGCCGGGCGTCATTTGTGGCAGATTACTCTGCTCATTCCGGTGGTCATCCTGCTGTCTCGCTGGTTGGCAAAGCGAAGTGCGCATCTCGCGTATGCCGTCCTGCTCGTCTGTCTTTTGAAATGTGTCATCCCGCCGGTTGTGACTTCGAGGGCTGGTGTCTTCTGCTGGTTTGGCCGGAGCACCGCAGCCGTCCAAGCGGCGGAAGCGTCGGTTACTGAGACCGGCAAGGGGCCCATCGCTTCCAGGCCGATTACGTCAGTTCAGCCGGGCGATACCATTGAGTCCGGTAATCATACGGACTCAATTTCTCCCGACGTCCCGGGTGTGAAACAATCGCCCACGCGGACGGCACCTTCTGACTCCCCTGCGCCCCCGGCTACGATCTCACGTCACGGCTATTTCGTTGTCGCGTGGCTGATTGGCGTGGTCGGCATTCTGGGGTATCTCGGCGGCAAGCGACTGCAGTTGCTGCGATTTCATGAAGACACAGAGGTCATACCCTCGGATGAGTTACTTCAGATTTCTGAAGATGTTGGTGCTCAACTGGAACTTGCGAAGAACCCGCGTTTGTTGGTGACGGCGCATCCGACCATCCCATTCGTGAGCGGAGTTCTTTCACCCAGAATTGTGCTTCCCGACGGTATTGTTCTGAACACTGAGGAAGAAGACCTCCGATTCATACTCGCGCATGAAATGACACACCTGAAACGCGGGGATGTGTTATGGGGAGCGTTTCAACTCGTTGTGCAGGCGCTGTTCTGGTTTCATCCTTTCGTGTGGTGGCTCAATCGCGAAATTCGTCGCGTTCGTGAAGACTGTTGCGATGCTGAAGTGGTCTCGCAATTGGAATGTCCTCCGGGCGATTACGCCCGCTGTCTATTGAAAGTGCTGGAGCTACAGCGAAAACTCAGGTCCATGCCGGAACTCGCTGGCCTGAAACCAGCCGAAGTAACGGAGCAGCGACTGCGGCACATTATGCGCTGCGGTAAGAGCGGCCCACCGATGCTGACACGTGCAGGCTGGGGCGCCGTACTCGTGTTGGCAATCCTGGTGATACCTGGCGGCGCGTTACCTGGATCGGCCGAGGCGAATGCAGTCGCTACGGCTCCTGTGGAATCAGTGGAATCGACCGAAATTGTCGACTCTGTCGGTGTCGAATCGACCGAATTACCTGGCGATGGTCAGTCCAATCAGAGGCCCATTCCGCCTGCAGAACCCGTAACGGAACCAGAGTTGGTTGTCGGGGAAGCTGGTGGGGAGTTGCTGCGGTACGGCGTCGAGCGAGGTGATCGACTCGGCTACTCGTTTGAATTGCAACTAAAGTATCCCGACAACGAAACCTCCTGGACTGGTGCCGTGCATGTCGCCGAAACGGGTGGTGACGTTCACGAAATGAATTTGTCGGTTGATCGATTTGCCCTCAGTCAGTTCGCCCATCCCGTTCCCGGGCCCGATGGTCGCATGGGCCTGTTGCCCCGTGACAGAATCCCACGGATGTTCCCTCCGACTCCCAGTTTTCCGTCCCGTTTACGTGAGCGCATCGGCCCGTTTCCAGGACCGTTCCCGGATGTACCGGGGCTCGGGCGTCATGAGAATATCGAACGGATGGACCGACAGGGGCGGCATATCGGAGCCGTCGAGACAGATGAGTTTCCATTCATGATTGGAAACGTGGCGAGTCTGCTGTTCCCGCGGCTGCCATCGAAGTCGTTCAAAACATGGGATTCCGAGGAAACCCGAATGGAACGCTTCGCTGAAACGACTTCAAGTTTCGGCATGCATCCACTTCCATTTGAAGAACCGGAAAAAGTCGAGAAAGCAGTTCAGTACAACGTCACCTGGGAATTGCTGGGCTCGTCCGAGACCGAACGGCAGTATCGACGTACGGTGCTCTCGGAAACTCTCGAACTGGTTGATGGTGAACCGGCCATGTCACTCCAAATGACAGGCACATTGGTGTGGGATTGCCTCACTGGAAGCTGGAAATCGCTGGAATACGCAGGACGAGGAACGGAACGCAAAAGCCAGTTGGAAACGCGCGTTCCGCTCACCCTGCAAATCAAGCGGCAATGACCGCCGTTTCCCTGCGGTCAGCGACTCATCTTCTCGAAATTTGGCCAATCTGGTACGTTCCCGGCCAGGATATTCCCACGGGAAATTGATGTGGTGATGAAGGCGCAAGGATGCGAATTTTCTTTTCAGTCGGCGAGCCGAGTGGCGATCAGCATGCTGCCCATTTGATGCACGCGTTGCGGGCGAAGAGCCCGGATATCGAATTCTGTGGCTTCGGCGGACCGGAAATGCAGCAGGCCGGGCTCGATTGTCTCTACCAGCTCACCGATTTGGCGGTCATGGGTATTGGCAAAGTCCTGCCGCTCATTGGGAAGTTCTACAGCTTGTACGGAAAGGCAAAGGAATACTTTCGCACCCAAAGGCCCGACGCCGTGGTGCTCGTCGACTTTCCAGGCTTCAACTGGTGGGTTGCCAGCGCCGCCAAGAGCGAAGGGATTCCGGTTTTGTATTACTGTGCCCCGCAGTTGTGGGCCTGGGGGGCGTGGCGGATTTCGAAGGTGCGGAAGTACGTCGACCACATTCTCTCAACACTGCCTTTCGAAGCGGAATGGTATCGCGAACGGGGCGTGAGTGTTGAATATGTGGGGCATCCTTTCTTCGATGAAGTGGCGGAGCAGGAACTCGATGCGGCGACGCTACTGAAACTGAAGGGGCATCATGGTCGCTGTGTGGCCATTTTGCCCGGTTCACGAAAGCAGGAAGTCGAGAACAACTTTCCTTCCATGCTGGCCGTTATTCGCGAATTGTCGGCGAAACATCCCGACGTTCGTTTTGCCGTCGCCTGCTACAAGGAATGGCACGAGGACCGTTGCCGTGAACTGATTTCAAATGGCCATGAGGACTTACCCATCGACCTGTACACGGGGAAAACCTCCGAGGTCATCGAAGGCGCTGATTGTTGCCTCATGGTTTCCGGATCAGTGAGTCTGGAACTGCTGGCCCGCAAGACGCCTGCCATTGTCATGTACAAAGGATCAATACTTCTGTGGGCGATCGCTCACTTGCTTCTCACTGTCAAATACATGTCACTCCCCAATTTGATTGCAGGCCGGGACCTCATGCCCGAGTTCCCGTTTGCATTCAACATTAAGGGCGAGCAACAGCGAATTGCACAACGACTGGACGAATGGCTGTCCAACGCGGATGTCCTGCAGCAAAGGCGAGACGAACTCTCCGCCTTGGCCGATGAAATCGTCCAGGCGGGTGGAGTTCAACAGGCGGCAGCATCGATTCTGTCGTATCTGAACGTCGCAGAACCAATGCGCCGAGCTGCCTGATTTTCAAGTCACATTCGCTCCGACGAAGCCTTCTTTCTAGCCGCAACGGGCCACAAGATGCTTTGTAGAAACTGGTTGCGACGCCACTCGGGCCTTGCTGGCGTCTCCCGTTCCCCGAAAAAGCAGTTGACGAATCGGCATTTTAGCTCAGATTCCAAATTCCACTCAGTCGATACAATCGTTACAATCACTACAGGTCTCAAGTGCATGCCGCTTTTGCTGGTTGTGACGTTACATGTGGAACTCACCGTCCAAAGGCAACAGTGCCGCTGCGCCAAGTGTCTTGCGGCAGCTGGTTGAATCTGGCGTGCTGCTGGCACTCGCGGTCGTGTTGTTTCGCTCATTCGCCGCCGAGGGCTATCTCATTTCCACGGGGTCGATGGCGCCGTGTCTGCTCGGCTATCACAAACAAGTCGTGTGCCCGAGCTGTCAGTATCACTTCGCACATGGTGATACGACGGGAATTACCGGCGGGCAGGATTACGCGTATGCCGGGCAGAACGACTCGGGATTCGTTGGCTGGGCAGACGAACCGCTGCGTCAGGTGACGACTTGTCCGAACTGTGGACGACAAGACATCGATTTGTCGCATGTTCCACAGAACGAAGGGGACCAGTTACTCGTGCATAAGCACGCCTTCGATTTCCGGGATCCTCGTCGCTGGGAGGTCATTGTCTTCCGTAGCTCGGACAATCCCCAACAGGCATACTGCAAACGCGTGGTGGGATTGCCGGGTGAAGAATTGTCGGTCGTTGATGGCGATATCTACGTTGCGGGAGAACTGCAGCGCAAGTCATATGAAGTGCAAAAGTCGATTCGAATTCCGGTGTGGGACAATGATTTCCAGCCGGGACTGGAAGATGCTCCGCCGCGTTGGATGCGAACGGAAGAAGCCTCAGGCTGGCAGCCGGCTGGGGGCGGCTTTCGGTTCGAACCAGTATCCGAAATCGCCGGAGAGCTGCGGTATTATCACTGGTTGCGAGCGGGTGGGACGCATTGGACATCAGTACCACTGGCGAACTGGCCGGGCGATATGCTGGATGCCGAACGGGTGCAGCGAGAGTTGCTTTATCGGGAGGGAGAAGGCCGCCTGTACTTCCAGGGGGTTATGGGGGACGACGACATTCGTCGACTGGTGGCCGAGTCGAGTGACTCCAGTTGGCGTGCAGCCATTGAGGAACTCGCGGCTGAGTCGCATTTCGGCCCGATTCACGACGAATACGGCTACAACGTGGACGGATCGAGGCAGGGGAATCTGGTTCATGACCTCATGGTGGAAATTCAATTGATTCCGGTGGATCACCAGGGGCGATTTGAGATCCAACTGGATGACGGTGCCGACGGATTCCAGTTCGTGCTCGACTTTGATGAGAACACATTCGAATTACTGGCAAACGGAGATCCTGTCCCGCTGCGGAGTGGTCCGCTGCCTCCGATCATTCGTGAGAAGTCGTTCCGCGTGGAAATGTCGACGTTTGACCGCCAACTGCTGGTTGCCGTGGGAGGAGAGCTCGTCTTCGAGCCGCTGACGTACACAAAATCAAAACAGCCACGGCAACCCTTACGCAGCCCTGTGGCCTTGCGGGCCTCGGGGGGCAGTTTTGGGGTGGATCATCTGGAGTTGTATCGAGACGTCTACTACACAGAGAAGGGGGATGGCGAAAATGGGCCGGGTGCAACTCTCAGCCCTGACGAGTTTTACGTCTTGGGAGACAATAGCCCCATCTCGGCGGATAGTCGCGTCTGGAAGCAACCGGCCGTTAACCGTAGTCAGCTTATTGGAAAGCCGCTGGTGGTCCATTTACCGTCAAAGCAGGGGGAGGTCAGTTTCGGCGGGCGAACCTCATACCTCCGCATACCGGATTTCCACAGAGTACGCTATATTCGATAGTTCGAGCCCGGCTTGAGTGATTCGCGTCCGGAACTGGTTTGCTGCGGCAACCACTTCCCAACGGCTGGATCTTTGTTGCCATGTCCATGTGTCGTGACTGACTCCGGGGCAGGTCCGGGCCGCATCATGAACGCCAATCCACCTGACTGGTTGAGTTAATGTCCAAAAAGGAACCTTCGGCACCGGCATCGCCCACTGAGAGTGGTACAGCTCCGCCGCATGACGGATGGCGTGATTCGATTGAATCGATCATTTTTGCGTTTCTGCTCGCACTGTTGTTCAAAACATTCGAAGCGGAAATGTTTGTCATCCCTACGGGCTCGATGGCCCCCACGTTGTACGGACGGCACAAGGAAGCCACATGCAGTGAATGTGGGCATCATATTGTGGTCGGGGCGAGCAGCGAACTGGATCATGATGATGGTACGTTTGACAGTCGTGTTACCGAGTCGATTTGTCCAAACTGCCGGGCAATCAACCCGCAGATTTTCGATGGTCCTCCTTTCAATGGAGACCGAATTTGTGTGGCCAAGTATCCCTATGAATTCTGGGAGCCGAGCCGGTGGGATGTCTTCGTCTTCAAGTTTCCACTGAAGCCACAGACGAATTACATCAAGCGTCTGGTCGGACTTCCTGGCGAGACAATTCGGCTGCGTAATGGAAACGTCTATTTATGGGATGGAGAGAAAGAGCAAATCCTCCGTAAGGCTCCGGACAAACAGCGGGCCATTCAAATTCCGGTGCATGACAACGCTTATGTGTCAGAGAAGTTGTTAGCGGCAGGCTGGCCGGAACGCTGGGCAGCAGTGGTCCGCACTGAGGATGTCGCTGGAATCGACGGATGGAAAGAAACCGATGCAAGTGTCTGGAAGTTCAACGGACAAACTCGCTCCTTCGCCGTCGACTCTTCCAATACAGAGTGGGCCTGGGTGCGGTACCGGCACTATGCACCGGGCGTGCAAGACTGGCGTGATGTCGAGGAGGATCGAAAGTCGATTCCGCAACCGCGTCTTGTCGGAGATTTCTGCAGTTACAATGCATTCGACGTGGGACCGCTCGACGGGAAAAGAAGTCGCTCACTGCAAATTGACGAGGGGCCATTCTGGGTGCCTGACCTCACCGTGAGTTGCCAATTGAAGATCGAGTCGGTTTCGCAGAATCCAGAGGTAATGCTCGAATTGACGGAAGGTGTTCTACGTTATCGCTGCAGAATTGATGTTTCGACAGGGTCTGCGATTCTGGAAGAAGTCAACGTGCAAATGAGCGAGCAGGATGTTCGACAACTGGTCACGGTCGAGACATCATTGCGTGGCCCGGGTACGTACGACTTGGAGTTTGCAAACGTCGATGATCGACTTTGCTTGTGGATCAATGGACGTCTGGTCGAGTTTGGTGAATCGGCCAATTTGACGGTGCCGGGGGCGACGAGTAATCCGTTTCCAACCGATGGAGATTTGACGCCGGTCGGCGTCGCGGCGCATGGCGTTCAGGCCACCTTAAGCGAACTACGGATTAGTCGAGACATTTATTATCGAGGAGTTGATGCGGAAGATTCCGCGTTCCTGGTGGAAGATTTTGTAGGGGATTTGTCTCTGTGCCTTTCTGAACCGAGTGCGTGGTCCGACACGTATATGGAAAAAGCTGCCCAATATGATTATACGGAAATCGTCATACCTGAGGACCGCTTCCTGGCCTTAGGAGACAATAGTCCAGCAAGCTACGATGGGCGTTTGTGGACGGGAACGGAAACGGTGCCACGCGAATTCCTGGTGGGCAAAGCATTTTGTGTGTACTGGCCTCACGGAGTGCCATTCCTGAACGGCGGGAATGGGTATTCGTGCTGGCCTTTCTACCACAAAACCAGAAGAGGTGAGGTTACCGACTACCCCACCCACACCTTCCCGTTCTATCCGCAGTTCTGGCGAATGAAACGAATTCGTTAAGCGGTAATTCTGCTGGCAAAGCGGTTACTGATTGTAGACGCGGCGGAACACGGTTTGGGAATTGTCGGGATTGGTCACCACGACAATGAGCAGCACCTGAAAGGGGTTGCTCGAGTCCATGAGCGTGAGGTCTTCAAACTGATCGCCACCGGTCGGCGAAATCTGAGAAACGACGCCGAATAGTCCACGCGATTCGCGCATGGAAATGGTTTCGAGAAACTCGCGCGTCGTATGCCCCTGAGGGTAGGCGACAGTGGTGTACGTGGTTTGAAGTTCGTTGTTGGATGCAACGTCGAGTAGTTGGTCACCTCCCTGGATGACTTTCTTCAAATACTTCGCGTAATCATTGCCCTGCTGCGTCCGAAACAATTGCGCCCGAGCGGAGGGGCCGAATGCTTTCCTGACGCGGTTTTGCAAGTCTGCCGTGTCCTGCCAGCCAATGGGAGTATTCCAGTCAAAGCCACTCGGCTCCCGTACGTCTTTGTTGGGGATTCTTGTCAGCCGGTTGAGTTGTGGCGTCCATTGGGGAACCGACTGGCTGACTGTGGAATACTGCGGCAATTGGCCGTTGAATACCGGTTTGCCGACTGTGCCTGCGTTTTGCATTCTCCGCTGGTTGACCTGCAATTCCCAACTGTCGGCCTCCGAGGTGAAACGCTGGTAGACGAGCGGCGTGAACGACTCCTGTTCCGCATTCGTTTTGGCGACAGTTGAAAAGCTGTTGAACAGAAGTTGAAGTTCCGACTCACGCGCAATGAGCCCGCCGTCGACGACATCTCGAATAATGAGGTGGCCACGATGGTCTCCCGTGTTCATGTACCAGTTGGAAATGAACACGGCCAGTCCGGTGAACAGCAGCGTGGCTGTGGGGAAACTAATCCAGGTCCACTTGCGGCTCGTGAACAGTCCCACGAAAAAATAGTCGAGTGGTCCCACGACCAGGATAAACACACACAGCACCGACGCGATGAGCCAGAGCGGGACGAGTTCGAATCCTCTGGGCATGAGTTGCTTCACCAGGCCAATTCCACCGCCCACTGGAACTGGGTTCATATTGCCGTACAGCATTTGTCCCTCGTATGTGGAGGGATCGGCCTGGTAGGAATAGTTCCAACTCTCATTCGCTCGCAATGCGTCTCGTGCCACCTGAAAGGACCATTCACCGTCAAGTCCGATGGCCTGAACTTGATCCAATCGAACCTTCCAGAGAAATGGAGCAACAGCACGGACCATGTCGCTTTCCGGCAGTTCAGTTCCACCCGGCACGACAGCCACACGACCTAAACCAAACTTGCAAAGTAAGTAGTCGTCGACTTCTCCCTGGGCGGCGAGCGTGGGAGGTCCCAAAGAAGAGGGAAGAAAGGCTACTTCGACCACATGTGGTTCCATTAACTGGTTGAGAAACTGTACCTGCTCGGCTGGTTGGATGGTGTCGTTCAATTCGACATACAAACTTCCGCCTGCGCGAATCCAGCCAATGAGTGCGTTGAGCTGAGCGGGTTTCAGTGTGGCAAAGCCTGTCCCGTTAATGGCGACAATGTCACTCGCGCAATGTTCAATGGGAAGTGTCGGTAAATCCTCGGCAGCCACGCGGCGGGCCAATGTCAGTGGCTGGAGGCGAACCGCTTCTTCCTGGCCGGTACTGGGGTCCATTTTCTTCACTGGCGGACGAAATGCGTCGAAATCGAGTCCCTCGGCAAACTCACGATTTTGCTGCAGGATTTCCACTTCCGGCTGAACCTTCGTGAGGACAAATCTCCTTCCATCGGTCGCCGTCATTCGCAGTTGTTGGTTCGGCAAACGGTACGTTTTTCCATCATCCCGAGTGAACCAGATGGCAACTTCGAGAAAGCCGTTAACGGGATCTTCCGTCAGTGGCGGAATGAGCATCTGCATGGTTTGTTCACCCGGTGTGATGAACAAATCCGAGTTTTCGAACGTCCCCAATAAGTCGCGTCCGTTCGCAATTTGCAGTGTCAATTGCCCTTTGAGAACGCTGCCGCTTCCCGAAGTGACATTCAAAACAAGCTGAGTAGGCCCACCAGTACGGGTGTAGTAGGAGGCTGCGTCGACCTCTACCAGCAGGGGGAGCTGGTCGGGACTTTGTGCACGCACTGACGACGCATGCGCCAGGGCCAGGCAAATGGTAAACAGCGATGTCGTAATGAGTTGGTAACTTCTCAACGATCCAATCCAGCAACAATGCAATTGCCTGACTGAATGAGGGTAACCGCACTGAGGAGGCATGTCGACCATGAGAACAATACGTTCACAGAGTCAGTTCTGCTGACGTAACTCGCCTTTCGATGCGCCGTACGGATTTGCAGAAGAAAAACTGCTCTTGCCGAATATGAAACTCCGCGGATAATGAGAGTGTTACCCACGGCCTTGTGGAATTTCCCGAACGCGGCATTCTGCAAGAGTGGGATTCAACATTGCTCCTTTGGAAATTTGGCGTGTAGACCGGAGTGGTCTGGCCACTCTTTGCCGAAGGAGTTTCCGTCGAAACCGCTGGTTCGACATCACCCATTGCTCGTGGGGCTCTTCTCGGCAAATTGCTGCCTGGCATCCTTCAGTCTCACATTGCCCTATCCCATTTCGGTTTGGATCTGAGTGGCTTCACTGAGTCGCACAATTCAGTGAGACCATTCGCGGTACGGCAATGAAATGGAGGTGTGAAATGGTTCAAGGCAGTGCATTTCTTCAACAGGTTTCTGCAAAGCAGGACGCCGATCAGTTTCGGACGGAACACTGGCAGGGTTCTTTCGCTGAGTATCTCGATTTAGTTCGAGAGCGGCCCGAAGTGACTCGCACGGCCTATCAGCGGTTGTACGATATGGTCATCGCCGATGGCCAGTATGCCGTTGAGGGATCAAAGAACATGGTGCGTTACAAGTTCTTTGATGATCCTCACAACAATGGGGCCGATGCCATTTTCGGTTTGACCCGCACGTTGATGGAACTGGTCAACGTCTTCAAATCTGCGGCGCTCGGGTATGGAACAGAGCGACGTGTGCTGCTATTGCACGGACCGGTCGGGAGTTCGAAGTCGACCATTGCCCGACTGCTCAAACGCGGTTTGCAACGGTACAGCCGGACTGATGAAGGGGCACTGTTCACTTTTGGCTGGAAGGAAGCCGACGGCAGCATTACTTGGGATCCGATGAATGGCGAGCCACTGCAACTGGTGCCAGCGAGCGAACGTGCCAGCGTTTGCAGTTATCTCAACCAAGGACGTGGCGAGCACGACTTCCAAGTCGAAATTCGTAAGGACGTCTGTCCACTTTCCCGCTGGTACTTCCAGGAGCGTCTAAAAGAAGCGCAGGGCGACTGGACGAAAGTCGTCGAAAGTGTGGTCGTGAAACGGCTGTTCCTGTCGGAACAGGATCGTATTGGTATTGGCACGTTCCAGCCGAAGGACGAAAAGAATCAGGATTCGACCGAACTGACCGGAGATATCAACTACCGGAAAATCGCAGAGTACGGAACCGAGTCCGATCCTCGTGCGTTCAACTTTGACGGAGAATTCAACGTCGCCAATCGCGGCATGATTGAGTTCATCGAAGTGCTCAAACTCGACGTGGCCTTCCTCTACGATTTGCTGGGAGCATCGCAGGAACACAAAATCAAACCGAAGAAGTTTGCCCAGACCGATATCGACACGGTCATTATTGGTCACACCAACGAACCGGAGTATCGCAAACTTCAGTCGAACGAGTTCATGGAAGCGTTGCGCGATCGTACGATCAAAATCGACGTGCCGTACGTCACCACACTCGAAGAAGAAATCAAAATCTACGAGAAGGACTACAATCCCAAACGCGTTCGCGGCAAACACATCGCACCGCACACGCTCGAAGTGGCGGCCATGTGGGCATTGCTGACACGACTGGAACAACCAAAGCATCACGGCCTGACGCTTGTGCAGAAAATGAAGTTGTACAACGGCAAGAGCCTGCCGGGATTCACAACGGAAAACGTGCGGCAGTTGCGTCGCGAAGCGAAGCACGAAGGACTGGAAGGAATTTCGCCGCGCTACGTGCAGGACAAAATCTCGAATGCCCTTGTGGTCAACACCACGGCGACCAGTCTGAACCCGTTCATGGTTCTCAACGAACTGGAGGCGGGGCTGAAACATCATTCACTCATTGGCAACGAGGAACTCCGCGAGCACTACCGCCAACTGATTTCGGTGGTGAAGGACGAATACACCGATGCCGTTAAGAATGAAGTGCAACGCGCCATTGCCGCTGATGAAGACGCCCTGAAACGCCTGTGCGGTAACTACATTGACAATGTCAAAGCGTACACGCAGCGTGAAAAGGTGAAGAACAAATTCACGGGCGAAGACGAGGAACCAGATGAACGTCTCATGCGCGCGATTGAGGAAAAAATCGACATTCCTGAATCACGCAAAGATGACTTCCGCCGGGAAATCATGAACTACATTGGCGCCCTGGCCATTGATGGCAAGACGTTCGACTATCGGACGAACGAGCGTCTACAGAAGGCCCTCGAAATGAAACTGTTCGAGGATCAGAAAGACACCATCAAGCTGACGAGTCTGGTGTCTCAGGTCGTTGATCAGGACACGCAGGCGAAAATCGACATCGTCAAGAGTCGACTTATTCGTGACTACGGTTACAACGACGAGTCGGCCACCGACGTGCTGCAATACGTCGCCAGCATTTTCGCCCGCGGCGATGCGAAACGAGATTCGTAAGGCAGATTGTCGTGTTTTGAGTATCGCAAAACTTCTGGCAATTCACGTCTGATGTGACGGGAATTCACAGACAGGAATGTCTGTGCCACCTGACAATTAGCAGTAAACGATTCAGTAGGGTGCGTGGAGCAAGTCGCCAACTGTCATGGTGGGTTACGTCCACTGGCTGTGTGTGGCAGTTGAGAGGTGTTCTGTCTTACGCTGATAAATTTGCGTAACGCACCACCACCGTTGACGTGGACTTCACCCACCCTACGAATGAATCTCAGTCGTTCAGTTGCCCTTTAATCATGCGTTGAGTTTCATCCCACTTCGTTCCGAGGAAGTCGACGTACTCCTGGGGTGACATGAAACGGGCTTGGGTTTCGAACGTATAGAGCCAGCCCTGTTCGTAGTTGTCGGTGTTGATGACCGAAGGGTCGTCCATCAGGGCGGTATTGAAGTGTCCGATGATGCCATCCGCCGGTGGGTAGAGCGTGGAAACGGCTTTCGAGCTTTCGATTTCTCCGATTTCCTGTTTCCGTTTCACGGGTGTGTTGGAGTCGACACTCCAGTCCAGGAAGTACACGTCCTGGAGTAGACGCACGGAATACGCCGTGAAGCCAACACGAAAGCCCCCGGCTGCCTCCTGTACCCACAAGTGGTTGTCGGAGTACATGCGGTCGGTGGGGATTTGGGCTTCATACTTGCCCATGGAAAACACGAGTGACATGGAGTCTCCATGCTGACGTCGACGTGCGGCAATACGGAACGCGATTTGGCTCAGGGTAGTCGATTCGTTATGGCTCTTCGAGGTAGGTATAGCCGTTGAGGCCTTCCTCGTAGAATTTGACAATCCTGCCCGCTTCATGATGCGTGACATGACCATCACGCACGGCGAGTTCAACCGACTGCTGCACGCGGTGCATCAGGTCGCTCCCTTTGAACTGCACGTATTCGAGCACCTGTCGGACGGTGTCTCCCTTAATGATGGTGTCGAGGACGACTTCACCTTCTTCGGTGATTTCGACGTGGACAGCGTTTGTGTCGCCGAACAAGTTGTGCAAGTCCCCCAGGATTTCCTGATAGGCACCAATGAGGAAGGCACCCATGACGTAGGTGGAACCATCGAATTCGTGGAGTCGCAGCGTCCGTTTGACGTCGCGGCGATCGATAAAGCAGTCGATTTTTCCGTCGGAGTCGCAAGTGATATCGCTCAGCACGCCGTGCCGTGTCGGTTGTTCTTCCAACCGGTGGATGGGCATGACCGGGAACAGTTGTTTGATCGCCCAACTGTCCGGCATGGATTGAAACAGCGAGAAATTGCAGAAGTACGTATCCGACAACAAACGGTCGAGACTCTGCAATTCGTCCGGGATGTATTCCAGTTCCGGAATGAGTCGCTGGATTTTGTAGGCAATGGCGAAGTAGAGGTTTTCTGCCAGCACCCGCTGCTCCAAAGGCAGGTAGCCGGTGCTGAACAGGCTCATGGCCATGTCGAGGGCCTGCTGAGCATCGTGATACGCTTCCAGGACGTTGCGAGTGTTCACGTCGCGACAGGTCATCATCAAATCGTGCAGCGGTTGCTCGAATTCGTCCGGGATTTCTTTCGGAATGTTGCTGACATTTCCCTGACGCGTAACGCCAAGCGTGCCGAACACCAGCACGCTGTGATACGCCGCAATGGCACGGCCACTTTCCGAAATGATATTCGGATGTGGCACGCCGGCTTCGTCGCACACCGTCTGGGCATGGTAAATGATGTCGTTGGCGTATTCCTGCAGCGTGTAATTCATCGACGATTCGAAGTTCGTCTGCGAGCCATCGTAGTCGACTCCCAGACCACCCCCGACGTCGAGGTACGTCAGCCCGGCACCCCGCTTCGAGAGGTCAACATAAACGCGGACTGCTTCGTTGACGGCTCCCTTCACCTGCCGAATATTCGTGATCTGGCTTCCCAGGTGGAAGTGCAGGAGTTTGAAGCAGTCGGCCATGCCGCGGCTCTCAAGTTCTTTCAGGGCCTGCAATACTTCCGCGACGGTCAAACCGAACTTCGACCGGTACCCGCCCGAGGACTGCCAACGCCCCGATCCGCGTGATGCCAGTTTGACACGCATTCCAATGTTTGGACGCACACCGACCTTCTCGGCGTATTTCAGGCAAAGTTCGAGTTCGGTGTACTTCTCGACGACCGGAATGACGGTGCGGCCCATTTTCTGGGCGAGCATGGCCATTTCGATGAATTCGTCGTCTTTGAAACCATTGCAGACAATGGGCGTTTCGGGCGACGTCATCGCGACGACGGCCATTAGCTCGGGCTTGCTGCCCGCTTCGAGACCGAACCCGTAGGGGCGTCCGTACTCGATGATTTTCTCAACGACTTCCCGCTGTTGATTCACCTTGATGGGGTAAACGCACGAATACTTCCCCTTGTACCCGTGGTCGAGAATTGCTTTCGAAAAGCAGTCGTTGATTTCCCGCATGCGGTCCTTCAGGACACCGTTGAACCGCAGCAGAATGGGAAGGTCGAGGCCGCGCAGTTGAAGTCGGTCAACCAGCTCCTTCAAATCAATTCCTCGATCACGGCGACGATCGGGATGGACAAACAGATGGCCATTCTCCCCGACGGAAAAATAGTCCTTCCCCCAACGCTGTACTTCGTACAGGTCAACTGCGTCGGCGATTGTCCAAGCTTGATTTGGTTCGATCATTAACCGAAACCTCCGTGGCGAAAGCGATTGGGTCGCCACCCGTTTGAGAATTGTCACCAGTATTCGAAATCACGCCCGGCCCCGCGGGTGAATCGAAAGAAACGGCATTCTTTCGAAAATCGTGTTTAAACGAAAGCCTCAACGGGCGGTTTTGTGTGACGAATTTCGCCGTCCAAGTTGGCGGGAACGCAAAATCAGGCTGATTGCTGGGGGTGACGCAACTCGAAAATCTGAAACTGTTGGACGGTTGGCTCGGCGAGGGGTGAACCATTCTGGTCAAGAATAGTAACGCGGAAGCCAAAATCGCGGGCGGCCTTGAGAAAATTGGGGGCTTGCATACGGCCGGGGTCACTCAGCCAGCAGACGCCATTCGGTGACAGCGTAGACTTCAACATTTCGAGCAGAATGGAATGCAGGGCGGCGTCGTAGGTGACTTCGCAGCCGACAATGGCGTCGAACGTGAGGTCCTGCGGGATTCTCCAGTCGAGCAGGAGCGTCTCCGGTTCTCCCAGCCCGTTGCGTATTGCGTTTTCACGCACCAGGTTGAGGGGCAGTTCGTCATAGTCGCTGAAGACGACTTGATCTCCCCGCTTCAATCCTGCCAACCCAACCAGCCCCAGACCGCAACCGACTTCGAGGACACGCGAGCCAGCCTTCCAGGGAGCGAACCGAAGAGTCGCCGCCGCCATCGGAGCAGAAGGCCACATGAACGCCCAATAGGGCATGTAGTCGTTTTCGGCATTGCGCTGGGCGACAGTTGCGTCGTCGAGGAATGCGTCTGGGTCGGTGGGGACGATGAGGTTGTATGTGTCAGCCCCGACTGCGAATTCCTGTTCGGTCCATCCACCTGGGATGTCGGGGAGTAATTCCGGGATTTGAGGAGGCATGGGAGCGACGCAGTGGTACAGAATCGAGAATGGTGCTGGACGCCCCGAGGACTGCGTCTCAGTTACTTAGGAAGAACGGCAGAGTTTCCCCCTCTTCGGCACGGTAGTCAATGAACTGGTCTCCGTTCAGGTCGATAACCGCCGGTACCTTGGGGTTCATCCTCAATATACGACCATTGAGACTGTCAACACCCATCGCCGCTTTGAATTGCCCGCGTTGCAACCCTTCGATGCGGAAGTAGCCGTCCACGTCAGAGACAACAGCCAGATGAGATACTTCAACGTGATGCGTTGGTGTCAGTGCCACTCGTGTGAATGGTTCTGTTCGTCCAGCGAAAACGAAATTCCCCGTCAGTTTTCCCGGTTCCAGCTCGGTGGCTGCTCCCGGTTCGATTTCAAACTTGCGCGACCAGCAGGAGTACGTCACATTCCCTTCACTATGCATGAGCGTGACGTGATAGCTGCCTCCCTCAAGTGAATGAATTTCGAATTCGCCTTTGTCGTCAAGGTCAACTCGCTCGTACATGTGGTCCACACCATCGTTCGATTGAAACGAGAGACTAATCGAGTCCGTGAGTTCGCGAAACTGCGAGCCCTCCGGGATACTGCCACGAATGACTGCTTCACGTTGAAGTGGAATTTCGATGACACCGTCGGAATCTGGCTCTGGTCTGTTAACAGGCAGAATGACACGGCGCGAAAATCCTCGATGGTAAATCACAAGCGAAGCCGAGTGGATGCCGTCAGGGACATGCAACATCCCGTTCGCATCGGACGTGTGTCGACACACGTCTTCCAGCGAATGGTGCCCGTCAGCGTATTCGTCAAAGCTGCTCCATTCGATGTAGTTCCGTTGGCGTTGGCGGAAAACACCCGTGAGCACGCTGACGTTGGTAATGGGAGCTTTCGTGGCGGCATCGACAAGCCGAACTTTCAAGGACGCATGTGGCTGCAGCGTAATGATGACTGGATCGCTGGCGGAGGTTTCCTTTGCGATTCCGTATTCAAAGTGCGGTGCGTAGCCGACGGCAAAGGCACGAATCTGGCATCGATACGAGGAACGCAAATTCTCCATTGCCAGACGCCCCTCGGGATTGTTGACAGGCCAGGTTTGTGCGCGATGCCTGAGTGTTGCCTGGTAATTCGGGACGGGGTTCCCGTCTGTGTCGATAACTTGCAAGTGCAGCGTCGAAACGGAAGCGTCATCTGCGTATTCCAGCGTCCGGTTTGGTATGACAACCGTGACGTCACCGTGGGAGGCGTGATATTCAATTCGTGAGATTTGGTGGTAGTGAACGACGTCCTCATCCCGCACGAAGTTCAGCCGTAGCCATCCGGCGTTGTTGAACTTTGCTCGTTGCTCCTCCTGTTCAATGGACTGCAGCGGTTCCGGACCGGGAATCAGCTGTTCCAGTCGGCAGACGCCATTTTCGTCGGTAACCACCGGCTCATCATGTCCGGGGATTTGCTCGGGCGTCGTGGGACTTGAAAAACTGGAGAACACACCATTGCTGGGAGTCAGTGGAACAACTGTCAGTCCGGGAACTGCACTCCCGTTTTCGTCCACAGCATGAATTGTCAGAGGATTGTCCTTGGCGAGCGAAATATTCATTTCGGTTGGATTCGATTTCGGCCCTGGCACAATGTTGTGCCCCCACGTCGAGCAAAAGCCTTTCGCTGAAATCTGGAGTGAGAACTGTGATCCGACGTAATCAGTCTCAATGCGGAACTCGCCGTTGTCGTCCGTTTGGGCTTCGATGAGTTTCTTGCGGTTCCAGGGATAACGCGGCCCCCACTTCAGCACCGCTCCGGCAATCGGCTGTTTTTGATCATCAACGATTTGCCCCTCCAGAACTCGAGGGAATTCTGGCACGTGTTTTACAGCGGGGTTTGATTCGTCCTGAGCAACTGCCGCCGCACACAGCGAAATGAGCGTGCATCCCGCAAGTAAGAGACTCCAACGCATGACGAACTCCTAAGCGATGTTTTCAGCAGCGGAAGGCCGAATTCACCTTCCCTCGAAGGATGACGCCCTGACGAAGCAACCGATTTGAGAAATCCTGCTGATTCTGACGATTTTTACCAAAGTTCCGATCAGACGGCGACGATGAGTGAGATGGAGCCGCATCTCCTTGGCGGGAGCGTTGTGTCATTATGCAAAATCACACCTTTCGGATTGCCTTTTGGACGTTGCTGACGTCGTTGGGGCTCTGTCTCACCGCTGCGGTTCTCAGCCCTCAGGCACAGCTCGCCATTAGTCCGCCCCCGGCCACACTGCCGCATCAGGACGGATTCGTTCTCGCGGAATATCCCCGAATCAAACTTGGCCCTCCAGAGTCGTTTCCCAGTGACTGGCGCGTGGCATCGAGTGATCCGAGCGTTATTCCAACCATTGCCGTGCCGCCACCGCGTCCGGCTCCCGTCAATCATGATGCTCCAAGCCCTGTCCGGGAACTTCCTGTCCCGAGTCCCTATGAGGCACGGCCCATTGCTCCGCCTCCCTATGAATTGAAGCAGGAGTCGATGGTTGTACAGGAGCAGCCAGAAGAGTTGCCCGCAACCGATTTGCGAATTGCCAGCCGAACAGAAATTCCTTCACGTGTACTTACGGCACCACAGCCCGAGGAAGCGGAGGCGATTTCGTCGTTGACCGCGTCGGAAAATCACATTTACGAGGAACTCCCCCCCCCGCCGCTGGTTCTCGATGATCCTCTGGTTGTAGAAGAGCCAGCCATTGTGGCTCCCACGAGTTTTGGTGAATCGGCACTGCAAACGGAACTGCTCGCAGAAGTGCAACTCATTCGGGAACAAGTCACTCGAATTGGCGAAATGCAGGTTCGTGCTGCTACCACTCCGAAATTGGAGACAGAATCAACTCCTGAGGAGCCGCAGACTCTTCGCGTCGAGCCGCAGCCGTGGGCACCGCTGAAGACCGATTTGCTTGTCGAAGCGGAAACCGAAAATGTATTGGTTGCGGAAACTGTTCCTGTAAACGTCGACGTGACGGTCAGCGAAAGTTCCGAGTCTGTTGAAGCAGTCGAAGAGGTCAGCGGAATTGTCATTCGCGCCATTCCGAGTGAAACACCTGAACGCTGGTCCTTTGAATTCCGTAATGCACCAGTCAGCGAAGTGCTCGTCAAACTGGGTGAGCATGCCGGGACAGAAGTTGTTGTCGAAGCGGGTATTGATGACGTTTACTCGCGGGACTTCAAGAATGTCGATCCCCGACAGGCACTTGCCAGTGTCGTGAAGACATTTGGCTTCGGCGTGGACGTGCGAGGCGACTACATCTTCATCCGACGCGATCGACCTCTTTCCAAATCGCGCTGATTCGACTGTTGGATTTGATCGCTGCAAACCGTACAGGGCGATTAGTCTTCTCAGGGCGTGCTTCGTGCCTCAGTGTTAGATTGAGGCTCACAACCTCAGATGGCTGAGAATTCTCACATTGTCGCTTCGGTCGAATTTGCCGAACGTCGATGAACCTCAATAGAGCATTGTTCAAACCGCTGTTCGCGTGCACCAAGTGAAGAACTTGTGAAAGCCGTTCACGGGCAAAACAAAGGAAAAACGTGCTCTCACTTTTTCTGCAAGGATGCGATTGCAGTTTTGAGGTTCGGAGTTTGAGAGATGTCCGGTGTGACACGGGCTCTATTATTGGCCGCTTCCCTCGTCCTGATTTCAGGATGCGGTGGCGAGCGGTATTCTCTGCGACAATTTGCGCATCGCCCCTCATTTCTTCCCCAGCGTGCCGCTACTCCAAGGCAGGCTCCGGCTATTGCTAACGAGTACGAGCCTCAGGTCGACGAAATCCCTCTGCCACCTACGGGCGCGAGCTACGAAGAGCGTGAAGCACCACAACCAGCACAAAAGCCTTCGTCCTCACTGAAGAAAGTCGAGCGACCACCGCTCCTGCTGCGTCCCACTGGCTGGGAATTCCGACAAACGAGCCACACCACCGCGTTAGCGCCCCCGAAGGCACACTGACCGATTACTCGCTCAGGATTTCAACGTTGGCTCGCGGTACCGTGACCACATCGCCACTGGTGGTTTGCAATTGAACAACCCGGGCTTTTGAACCTGAGCCTAAGACTTCCGGCTCTGGTGGCATTGCAGCGACTTCGGCGAGTACGCCGAAGTAAGGATCGCGAATAATTCGGACCTTGGCGCCGACTTCTAATGCGCCCCCCCCCACACGTGCGGCGGTGTCATCTGCGGGTTTGCCATCATGCCAGGGGATGACAATCTCCGGACGCAGCACACCCGCTCGAATTTGTGTCGCTCCATTGACGGCCGCTGCTGCACCTTCACGTTCCTGAAACAGTGCGAACGTGTGCCGAGCCATGGCGATGTCACCAAACCCTTCCGTGATGATGAGCGTAATGCCCAACTGTTCGGTGCCGGTGATGGCAACCCCCAGGTCGTAGCCGAGAATTTGCTTGAGGTCGTGGTCGTCAATTCCGCCTGCGACAAGTGCTGAGACGCCACACTCTATGGCCTTCTCGACCGTCTCGCCATGAATTCGGCCGCCGCCAATAACAATTTGGCCCCGCATGTCGGTTGTAATGTGGGCGGGCGTCAAATCCTCTTCGGGGCCTTTCGCAACCACCCGAATGGTGCCGTACGTCTCCCCGCCAATGCCGAAGATGCCTTGAATAAATGTGGCCGTCGACTGCATGACGCAGCCTTCATCTCCCACAATTTCAACGACTTCGCCGCTGGTGAACGCCTTCACGTCGACGAGAATTGGTTCTCCACGCAGAATGAGTTGGCCCGTGACGTTGGACACCGCTTCAATCGTGCCAGATACCGGGGCTTGATATGTCGATTTGAACAGCCCGAAGATTCCGTCGGTCCGGGCGAGTGCGTCTCCCGCCTCAACCCGTTCGCCCCCCTTTTTCAACAACACACGCGGCACCTCTGCTGGCGGAACCCCCAACAAGTTTGCGAGGTTAATGGGCGTCACTGTCCCCGGCTGTTTCGTCCGGGCCACCACATCTTCGGCCCCCAGAGTGTCCCCAAGTTTCACCAATACCTCACCGGGAATCGGCAACAGCCGACTGGTGCGGTAAGTCGTTCTCTCACGAACCTGTAATCCCGGCGTGTAAGCCTGCGCCATGATGTGTCCTTTGGAGGGGATGGTTGCAATCGGTTGCGATAGAGGCGGTTTTACTGGACGATGCATGTTGATTGCAATGTGTCGGCTCTCCAAACTCGATCAACCGGGATACAGCATCCATGCGATTTGCCACCTGCTTCTTGATGACTCTGAGTCTGTTTGCGACAGGCATTACTTCCGCCGATGAACCTGTGACGTTGCGAGTCGGGCTGGCGGAGTCGGACATAACGCCGCCCATGGGATTTCCGATGGCGGGTTATTACCACGAACGACTGGCCGAAGGGACCATTGATCCGTTGAATGCCAAGGCCATTGTCTTTCGAGACGGTGACCGCGCGGCCGCGCTGGTGGTGTGCGATTTGATTGGAATCTCTACCGACCTGTCGCGCGAGGTGCGGCGGCGGGCAAGTATGGCAACCGGCATTCCGGCTGAGCATATCGTCATTTCGGCGACGCATTCGCATACAGCGCCGGACTACATGAAGGAGTTGTACTTGTATCTGGGCAAGAAAGAACAGGAGCCGCTGCGGGCCAAGTACATCGAGAAGCTGATTGGTGGACCGGTTGATGCCATTACGCAGGCCCATGCCAGTGCGGTGCCGTCCAAGCTGGCGGCAGGGGCGGCGATGCAAACGACTCCCGTCGCTTTTAATCGTCGCTTCGTCATGCGAGACGGCAGCGTGCGGACGTGGCAGAGTCTGTCCAATCCCGAAGTCGTCCGTGCCGCCGGTCCGATTGATTCCAAAATCGAACTGCTGACCGTTCGCGATCCGGAAAATGGTTCAGTTCGAGGCGTGTTCAGTAACTTCGCACTGCATTTGGATACCGTGGGCGGGATGCGCTGGAGTGCAGATTATCCCTTCTTTATTGAACGGACACTGCGTGCCTCGCTCGGTCCGAATGTTGTTTCGATCTTCGGTACAGGATGCTGTGGGGATATCAATCATGTTGATCCCGCAAGTACCGTCCGCAACAAGGCGGACTTCATTGGCGGATCGATTGGTGATTCCATCGGTAGGCAAATCGACGAGTTAAAGCCGCTTAAAGAAACGCGGTTGACCGTTCAATCGCGGACGGTGCAGTTGCCATTGGAAGAGTCGACGCGTGAAGAAGTTGAGCGGTCAGTAGAAATCGTGGAAAAGGCCAGGCGGGGCGAAAAGGTGGAGTTCTTTGATCACGTGACGGCGTACAAGAAACTCATTTTGGATCAGTTGTTGCACAGCGAACCGCATGTGAAGGCGGAAGATCATATTACCTGGGGGCTCAGCCGATCGCTGGCGGGGATTGGGCCGGCGCTGCCGGTCGATGTCACCGTGATGACGATTGGCGATGAGGTTGCCATCGTCTGTCTGCCGGGCGAAGTCTTCGTCGAACTCGGTCTGGCCATCAAGCAGGGTTCACCCTTCGAGACGACAATGATCGTCGAGCTGTCGAACGCCGTGGAAACCATTTACATCCCGCACCGCGCTGCTTACGCCGGTGGCAGTTACGAAGTCACCAACTCGGCTCTGCAGCCGGGGGGTGGCGAAGTGCTTGTCCAAACCGCACTCGAACTGCTGCGGGAGGCGGCGTCGCAGAAGTAGCGACGTTGATCCTGCTGACGGCGGGGATGCTGCGCAACTTGCCTCGTTGGGATTGAGCATGTCCGCCAACGGTGACTTGATGCACATCAGGTCGGAAATGCGTTCCCAACTGAATGGGCGATCCAAGGTTCTCCCATTCTATGAGCTGGCCAGCGATGGAACGCGATTTCTAAATCCTTGAATCCGTGGCATATGGACATGCTCACCCAGAGTCGCGACTCGCTTTTTGTTCTTGATTGGAGAATTGCCACAAAGAATCGCAAAAAGTCACGAAAAAGCAAGCTGATTGGCAGGGGTCGTGCAGGCTCTCTGCTTCGATTTTTGAAACCAGAGGACGCCGCCCGGACGTTGATTCTCCTGTCCTCTGCGGCCTCAATCTCGGCGTTTCTATTCTTTGATTTTGGTCGCAGTCCATATCGTCCCGTCGGACAGGCCGAGGTAGTAAGAGGTAGGAGTGCCGTCCGAATTCGAATCGGCAGGTACGGTTGCACAGCGGCTGTTTAACCTCGTAAGACGTGCCGTCGAATTCGACTGACAGCGGCTGTTTAACCTCGGGGTCTATGACGTGATTGGTCCAATGGACCAGATCGGTGGATTCAGAAAGCATGTGCTTTCCCCGAAGCTCCAATAGCAGTATCAGGCGGTTGCGTTTGACCAACATGTCAATGATCTGATCAGATGCTAACGGCACGCGGCGTGCGCTTTTGCCGTCATGTGCGAACAATTGCCATTCATTCGGGATGTCTGGCCCGTAACGACCGACGCGAACATTGAGTAACAGCTGGTCGGCAAACACGGCTGGTTCTATTGTTTGAATCAGTTTCGTGTCGGGAATGATGTCGGCGGGAAACCAACCGTCGCCGTCATAAACGACTGAGGTTGCAACCCGATTGGACTGCCTGTCTTCGCCGGCCGGGAACAGCTTTGGTTCGGAACCTCGGGGCATTGGACCGTCTGTGTATCCGAAGGCGAACAGGCGGTTTTTGTACGGCATGAGGGACGTAATTCGAGAGACGCTGCGCCCCGCAGATGCGGTCGTGTACTCGTATCGCCAAGTCGCCGCTTGATCCTCAGATGAGTAGATCGCGCCGACCCATGGACCCTGTTTGGAATCGTTGAAGTAGCTCCCTGTTGCGACGAACCATCGGCTGTTGAATTCGGCAAAGTCGAACACGTGCAGGCCCCGAGGGATTGTCCGGTATTTCTTCCAGGTTGATGCATCACGAACGTAGAGATTGCCAAATTCTCCGCTCTCGGTGGAATCAGTGCCGGGCAAGAACAGGCGATTTCCATAGAGTCGATACCGCTGGATTGCCTCCTCGTCGACTGTGTACTCCGTCACGAATTCCTGCTTGTCGAAATCGAAGTAAATGACATCTGTCGGGCCGGTGTTCTTAAACCAGTCGCCGTGGCCCAGGTAGAGTCGCCGGTCAACAATTTTCAACTCGTTGATTTTTCGGGCTGCTTCAACTTTGTTTGCGGTTGGTTGCCCCAGAGAGCGGAATTGAAGCGTTTCAGCGGCAAGATTCGGCTGTGCTGACAGGACGACCCAGAACGCCAGAAGAATGCTGGCCTGTGCCGTTCTTGTTTTTCCAGTGGGTGCCATCACCTTCGTTCTTTCGCCTGAAGGTATGTGAGCGAGAGACTCTTCAACCAATGCTGGATTGTACTTGTGGAAGTGTGAAGCGGAAATGGTTGGTTGACGTGCACAACCGAAGTTCAACCGTCGCTTGCAGCCTTCCATCAATTTGAAACGCAGAGAACGCCGGGAGCGCGGAGATTTGGGGATGCTCTCCTGTTTTCTCCGCGGCCTCAGCGCTCTCGGCGTTTCTATTCTTTCTAGAATCGAAGCACGACTTTGTCGATGGGATTTGCAGGATGACGCTCAAATGAACTTGGGAACGAACATCTTCGGCTCCAGAAAGGTGCGTCTGGTTACTCCTGTCACGCGCCATTCGTGTCGCTCAAATGGTTCCAAAACTTCAACATCTTCGGCTCCACAAAGCCGACGCACGTCTGGTTACTTCCATCGTTTTGCGCGCATTCGTGTCGGACGACAGTTTTTGGGATTCTCACATTTCTCGTTGACCTCAAGCCGACGCACCCTACGGCGTTTCTGTTCTTTGCGGGTCGTCGCACGCCTTTGTCGATGGGATTTGCACCATCGACGAGCTGTCCTCGCCACATGCGTTTCAGGGACTGGTGTTGCCCGCAGACGGATTCATGACGAAGAGGCAGGCCAGTGTCTGTCCTATGGATACTGTCGCCACTGATCCATGTCGTTTGGAAAAGGCTAGCTGAAGGACATTCGCATGCTTGCCCTGCTCCGCGATGCAAGCATAGCACACAAAATCTGTTCCCTATGGATACTGCCACTGATCCAGAGGTTTGGGGAGGTTCTCCATTTTTCTTCGCATGCTTGCCCTGCTCCGCGATGCAAGCATAGCACACAAAATCTGTTCCCTAGGCCATGCCACCCGCCGCCGCCAATCAATCATCGAGATTGATTTCACCAGGTTCTTCCGTATCGTCAGGTGAAAGTATCTTCCACGCTCTGGCAAGTTGGCGAAACGAGAACTCGTACATTCTCTCTGCAGAGTCCCAGTCCTTGTAAACCCAGGCACCGATCCGATTGATTGGCCCTGGTGGGGCCGTTCCGAACAACTGAGTACCAGCCTCACGCTTCATGTCGTAGAAAAGTTGCTTTTCAGCGGTGCCGTCCTCCAGGTCTGATGGGTTTACATAACCGAAGCTGAATCCCTTTGCTCGACGGCGGGCTGCCAACATGTGCTCTTTATTCAGTTGGACAGTATCTGTCGGCTTCTTGGCATCCGACTTCAGGGACTCTTCGTTACGAAGGACGGAGAAGACATATTCAGCAAAACTACTAAGAGACTGATCTACAAATGTTTTTGAGACGATGACCAAATCCATATCCGAACTATGATCGAGTTGCTTGGCACCAGCTTCCGATTGTTTGCCAGGATTAGTGCTGAAACCGAATCGAGCACTACCCATCACTGCGATATCCTGAGGTCGAACTGAGAATATCTTGGCTAAGGCCTCTCGAAAGGCCAGGAACTTGTGCGGCTGGTCCTTGAAAACAAAGGGAAGCCCAGTGGAAAGGTATCGCTTTGCCAGCACACCTGGTGACACGTGTTTTAGTAAGACGCGAAACTCCTCCTCCGTGGGATGGTCTTTGGCGAGAAGTTCGTAGACCTCCAATGCCTTTTCTTGGCTGGTTGACGTAGGATGCTGGGATTCTGGCTGCTTTGCCATGATGGGCCTCGTAATTGTTAAGCCGCGTACAAGAGTACCTGAAGGTGAGACTCATTCGATGAGTGACGTTGACGAACGATGTCGAATCGTGTGCCACCGGCTTCGCCAGTGAGTTCACCACGAATCTCCGGATACTTCAACACAGATTCGTCACCATATCGTCCATTTGAAAACAAGTAAATTAGGAACCAGCACTGGCGAAGCCTGTGGCACTCTTTACATTCATCATTCGCCGGTTCGGTCTACTCCGAGAACGCAGCCGGAATGTAATTCCTCAAGTACGTCGCGCTTTGCCAGAGGGCGGCTTCGCGGGAGGTGAGGGTGGCTTCGTAGGCGCGGTCTTCGACTTCGACGCAGACTGGGCCGCGGTAGCCGATGTCGGTGAGGACGGAGAAGAATTTGCCCCAGTTGACATCACCCAGGCCGGGGAGTTTTGGCGAGTGCCACAGGTTGGGATACGCCATGACGCCGTGCTGGTCGAGTTGGTCCTGATCGATCCGGACGTCTTTGGCGTGGACGTGGAAAATTCGATCTGCGAATTCGCGCATGGGGCGGAGATAGTCCATGTGCTGCCAAATCATGTGCGAGGGGTCGTAGTTGAGTCCGAAATGGCTGCTGGGGATGTCTTCGAACATGCGGCGCCAGAGGGCCGGGGAGGAGCCGAGATTTTTCCCGCCGGGCCATTCGTCACGGGTGAAAATCATCGGGCAGTTTTCGATGCCGACTTTCACATTCATTTCTTCCGCGTACTCAATGAGCGGTCGCCATGTTTCCAGAAAGCGGGGCCAGTTTTCGTCGACCGACTTGGTCCAGTCGCGACCGACGAAGGTGTTGACAATACCCACGCCGAGCAGGGACGAGGCTTTGATGACTTTCCGCAAATGACTGACAGCGAGGTCGGCTTCTTCCTGGTTCGGAGTCAGCGCGTTGGGGTAGTAGCCCAGACCGCTAATTGCGACGCCGGACTCGGTGGCGAGTTCGTTGACCTGGGCGGCCTTCTCTTCATTGAACTCGGTGACGTCGATATGCGTAATGCCGGCGTAGCGGCGGTCGGCCTTGGATGGGGGCCAGCACATGAGTTCGACACAGTCGTATCCGGCGTCGGCTGCGAACAGCAACACTTGAGAAAGAGACTGTTCGGGAAGAATTGCGGAGCAGAAGCCAAGTTGCATGTCATCGCCTGTCATCGAAAGGAAAAGGGGCAGCCGAACCGATCAGCATACCCCGATCCTCGGGCGATTCTCAACCATTCAGGCGTTCAAGCAAACGGTCGAGGGCTTTCTCGAAGCGTTCTTCGTCGTCGTAGGTGCCGTCTTCAATTTGAGCCCGAATTTGGGCGAGGCGTTCGGCACGCGCAGCTCCCTGCAATCGGCCAGCGGGGACGTAGTCGTCTCCGGCGGCTGACGTCGGTGACTTTGCGTCGACGTCGCGAGTTGGCTGCTGATCCATGTTCATGTCCTTGCGTGGCGACGAACCTTCTACGCGGTAAAGCGGGGCGCCGTTCGGCTCGTGCGGCACATTCTGCCGGACATTGTACGAGTTTCGATCGTACTGGAGCAACAGGGATTGAACCTCATCAAGAAGATGGGCGATTTCGTTGGATTGGCGAAGTTGAGGTCGCATGGAATTTCTCCTGGCGACCGTCCTGGTGGTAAGTATCACACGTCGTAACGTGCGGCGTCGTGCTGGTTTTCGCGGCGGCACCAACCTTGATGCCTCTGCCGTACTTGTAAGTTCGGCAATTCGTGGAATTCGGCTGAAATGAAATTCAAGAAAAAGTGGAAGTGGCCGAATGTTCATGTTTCTGGTGATTCGGGAATCGATGCCGTGGGCAACGTTCGCCCCCCTCATCTGGCCTGTTCGGCCATCTTCTCCCCCCGGGGTGGGGAGAAGAGTGAGCAGCAGTTTCTCAAATAGATCACAGACAGGAATGTCTGTGCCACCCAAGATGATTCGCTGTTATCGCAACAGATGATTGTTCGCGATGGTAATTCCGGAGAGCATGGACCCGACAATGCCGAGGAAGCCCTGGTCGGTTCCGCAGATGAACAAATTCTCAACGCCGGTGGTGCCGTCGAGGATTTTGTGTGGAGCGCCGTAGACGGCGCCGTTCAAATGGCCGGTGTACTTCTTGATGGTTCGGGGAGTGAAGATGTCGGTGTCGACAATGTGCGGGCGGAAGTCGGGGATGTGTTCGACGGCGGCGGCGGCCATTTGGTCGCACCAGTGTTGTTTGGCCGGGTAGTATTCTTCATCAGGGATGCTCATCCAATACTGCGGATTGGCGAGGGCTGTGATCCGAATGAATCCTTCTTCGAGTTGCTGGCTGTCTACGTATTTGAAGTTGTTCGGTGAGCAAATGATTCCGCTACGGGTGTCGATGGGAGCTTCGGGCGGGGCGTAGATGAAGTCTTCCGTATTGTTGTAGAAGACAATGGTTTCGTTGTGACCAATGTCCTGCGGCTGACGGTCGAGGACGAAAATGACTTCGTTAAACGACAACTCACCATACGCCGGTTCGGGAGTGGGGAGCGACGTCCCGCAAAGGCGATGTGTTTCTACAATTCCGGCGGAAGAGAGGACGTTGTCGGCTTCGATTTCGGTGCCATCATCGAGTCGCACGCCAACAGCTTTGCCATTCTTTGTGAGAATTTCCTGCACGCCCTGACGCAGTTTCAGTTCGCCGCCCAGTTGTTTGTAGTGACGGGTGAGCGTACGCAGAATTTGACGCACGCCCGCAAAAGGCCGTGCGAATCCCTGCACGAAAATGCTCTTATACATAATGACGAACTGACTGAAGTCCATGTCATTCGGAATGGCCGATCCGTAGAACATGAGCGGGCAGAACAGCATGTCGATGAGGAGCCGGTCTGACAGGAACTCACCGAGGACTTTGCGTCCCGAAACCGCTTCCTGAGAGAGGTCGAGTTCGTCGAACTCTTCAATATGTTTGACGAGTTTGCGGAAACCATCGGCCTGCTGCGGGAACTCTGCACAGACGGCTTCAATGAATTCCCCATGGTTGTTCGCGAATTCGATTTTGTGCCCAGGGAACACCACTGAGGAACAAACCTGTGGGGATAAGTCGAAGTCATCCCAACGCAGGCGGAGTTGCTTCAGAAGTTTCGCCATGGGGCCTGTGCGGGTGCCCGGTGCGGCGTAGTTGGTGACGGCGTGGAGACCGACGTCGTAGTTACGGTCCCGAAGTCGGTAGAACGAGTTCAATCCGCCAATGGTGGTGTGGCGTTCGAGAATGCAGACCTTCTTTTCGTAGTAGGCCAGGCGAACTCCCGCCGCCAGGCCCGACATCCCGGCGCCAATGATAATTGTGTCGTACTTCACTTAACTTCAAACCACGGACAAACAAAAAGGAAAAGCCGGAAGGGGCACCAGTCCGAAGTGCCCATGCCGGCAGTCTATTGGGAATTGGTTGAGATGATGGGCCTTTGCCGAGCCGTTACTCCTCGCTCCTGCTGCTCATGGCGAGTCGAATGATACCGATAAGAATGATGACGCCACCTGCGATTGCCAGTCCTCCTCCACTATCTGTCCCTCGTAGGACGAGCTGTCCCGACAACCCACCAACGACCATGATTCCGCCAAAAATGATGTTCACAATGCCGCGCACGTCAGTTTCTCCACGGAAGTGAGGGATGGGGCTGCTGGGAAAAAGCGTACTCACCCGGACCTGTCAAATGGGAAGCGACTTACACACGCCAGTTTCGGTCTTCAAAGTCGGAGGACGGGATGACGAGTTCAATGGTTCCCTCACTCGGGAGTGCGGCCAATGCTTTCGCCGTTGGTGTAAAGTTCGACGGCGAATTGCAGCATGTCCCCGACTTTGCATCCCAGGCTCTTCCACGGAACAGCGATTTCAAAAATGCGGTCGATGGCGGCATGCACTCCGTCCACCGGCAGCATTTTGCCGTCACTGCAAATGGTCGCGGCGAGCTTGGGAGAGTCGGTCAAATCGACGCGTACTTCCACGCCGTAAGGATCAACAAAGCGAATTCGAAGTTCATCACAAGCGGCCAAGTCTTCAATGGCTTTGTCGGACGTGTCACAGCGAAGCAGCAGTTGTGAGAGATCAAACCCAAAATACATGTCTTTAATAATGGTGTCAGAAACCATGGCCATGGTTCCACGTGTACCACCAGCATGATGATGACCAGCAGGTAGCCATTCGAAATAGGTGTAACGCCCGTCGATTTTTACATCAAGCAGACCTTTCGGCTGCGTATGCAATGGACGGCGTTCGACCTTGGTAACAGGTCGCAACAACGCGGCGGGCGGGATTTCATCCAGCAGCGTGTACACGTTACGAAGATGCCGCCGGAACAGTTCGTCGAACAGTTCATCCTGGCCGCTGCAGCGGTCGTCGCCATACCACCAGTACCAGTCACTCCCTTCCGCGATGAACAGTTCCTTCCAGGCTCGCTCGATTTTGTCGGCGTCGAACCGCCCTGTCTTCTCCGCTTTAAGCAGAAACTCGCGGGTAATGTGGACGAGGTCCCAGCCGTCGCGGTCTTCCTGGTGTCCAATCCAAATGTAGAAGTCTTTGTTAATCCAGCTTCCGGCAAACAGGCGGGCGATGCGATGTTCTGCCGGATACTCGGCCAGGTGATGGGCAACCGTCACTGGATTGACGAGGGGATCGGAGACAGCCTTCTGGTAAAGCTGCCGCAGGAAACCGACACCGCCGTCTGGGTAGTACTCCCAGCAGTTTTCCCCATCGAGGATGATGGGAACCAGTGCCGGACGCTGGCCGTTGTGTCCTTCGACGACACGACCAATTTCTTTGACCTTGGCGAGCAAATCGTCGGCTGCCCAGTGGGGATCGTTTCGCTGATACTGGAATCCAATGAGGTCGCTCAGGCCGTGGTCGCGAAAAATCATTTGCAGCTGGCGGTTGTCGTTATCAACATGCCAGGCGCGGTACAGCATTTCCGGACGGGTTATGTGTCCCTGCGCGTCGCGATGAACAAACCCATCGGTCGAGTGCGAGAGAATTTCTTCGTCGGTGGCAATCCATTCGATGCCCGCGTCGAGAATTGGACCAACAATGTCATTGGACACGGACCCTTCGGACGGCCACATGCCGCGCGGCGCTGTGCCAAATAGTTCTTTGTGAAGTGCGACGCCGCGTTGGATCTGCTCGATGGCATCTTCCGGGTAGGGCGTGGTGTACTTCGGCAAAGGACAGCCGGGCATTGCTTCGCGGCAGGAACGCTTGTCCCACAGGAGTGGAAGAATTGGGTGATAGAACGGAGTGGTCGTGAGTTCGACCTGCCCGCTTTCGCTCAGTTCACGGTGCAGCGGGATAATGTTCCCCAGCACTTCCATTTGTTTTTCGAGCAGCCAGTTCTTTTCGTCTTCGGTGTAGTCGCGGGCCTTCTCACGAAACTTTCGCAGCTCGACGTCTTGCTCGAACAGCAACTCATGGAACCAGGTGAGGTTGAACCAGACCTGCAAATCGCGGAGGTCGGACTCTGTGAATCGTTTCAGGGCGGCGGTAGCGCCTTCGCGTCCGAAGGCGCGTTTCAGGTACAGCTCGCGATAACGTTCGAACGGACGCACCATGGTCTGTTCGCTGCACATGAAGAAATTGTCGACGAGGTAGATGGCGTCTTCACCGGACAAGTCGGCAGCGTGGAGCCGTGAGACGTCGAGGTGTTTATCCGAGCCGCCATCGAGATAGCGCAGGATTTGCACAAGCAGGCTGGGAACCAGGTTAATTGTGCAGCGAAACTCCGGCACTTCCTTGATGTGCAGAGCCATGCCAATGTAGTCCTTGGTGCCGTGCAGGCGGACCCAAGGCATAAGCGTTTCCCCGGTAACGTCGTCGGGGTAGTACGGCTGGTGTTGATGCCAGAAGAGTGCGAGAGAAACAGGTTGCATGTTGATCCGTCCAGTTGTTCCTGTTCAGGTAAGTGCTCCGAGCGACTTCAATGGCATTCTGTCGTTGCTTATTCCGAGCGGGTCCGACTGATGGCTTGTTCGTAAACTTTCACGTATTTGTCGGCGCTTTGATCCCATGACCAGTCGCGGCTCATTCCGGCTTGCTGCAGTCGTTTCCAGTCTTCGGGATGATGCTGGAACATGCCAACGGCACGCCAGACCGCTTCGAGGAAGTCATCGGACTGGTATTTGTTGAATACAAAACCGTTGGCCAGTCGTTCTTCGAGGTTTTCGTCTGTGGCGTCAATGACCGAGTCCGCCAGACCACCCGTCGCGTGCACGATAGGAGGCGTGCCGTACACGTGACTGTACTGCTGATTCAGGCCGCAAGGTTCAAAGCGACTGGGCATGAGGTAGGCGTCCGCCGCGGCTTCGATTTGGTGGGCCAGTTGTTCGTTGTAGCCAATGTTGGCCGAGACTTTGCCTGGGTAGCGTTCCTGCAAATCGCGGAGCAAATTCTCGTAGCGTTCTTCACCCGTCCCGAGAAACACGAATTGTACGTCGGCCTGCAGAATGGCGTCGGCCTTCTCAGCAATAAGGTCGAAGCCTTTTTGGTCCGTGAGTCGTGACACCATGCCGAACAGCAGAGCTTTGGGGTTCTCGGCGAGACCAAGCTGTTGCTGCAATGCACTCTTACAGGCGGCTTTTCCGACATCCACAGATTCCAGCGTGTAGTTCTCCGGGATGAGTGGATCGATTTCCGGATTCCATTCTTCAGGATCAACTCCGTTTAGAATTCCAACCAACCGGTCGCCGCAGTCGGACAAAACGGGATCGAGACCGCATCCGTACTGGGACGTGCAAATCTCACGGGCATACGTGGGGCTGACGGTGGTCACCATGTCGGCAAACGCAATTCCAGTCTTCAGCAGGTTGAGCTGACCATAAAACTCCATTTGTCGCCAGTTGAAGAACTTCTGCGGTAGACCTGTGAGGGCCATGTCATGTGCTGGAAATGCACCGTGGAAGGCCATGTTGTGAATGGTGAAAGCGGTGCCTACGTTGGCGAAGTCGGCCGTGTGCCGCAACTGCTGCGACACGATGGCCGGGATGACGCCGGTCTGCCAGTCGTTGGCGTGGATGACGTCCGGCAGGAGGTATTGGTTGCGTGCTGCTTCGAGAACGGCACGACTGAAGAACAGAAAACGTTCTGAGTTATCGGCGTAGTCGAGTCCCCCTTCGACATAGAGGGAGCCGCGGTCAAAGTAATTCGGCTGATCGATCAACCAGACGCGCAGCGGGCTCTCGTCGAGAGTGGTTTCCAGAATGTCCGCCTTGACCCGCCGCGATTTCATGGCGACTTCGACCTGACCAATACGTTCGCCGCGTGCCAGTTCATCGATGTGGCGTCGATAGCAGGGGAGTGCCAGTACCACTTCATGTCCGGCGTTGGAAAGTGCTTTCGACAGACCGGTTGCCACGTCGGCAAGTCCGCCGGTTTTCGCAAATGGCAGGGCCTCAGAGCTGACCAGCAAGATACGCATGTGAGGGGCTCGGTTGTTGTCGCAAGTGGCGACGCATCAATGGGTTTGGATGAGTTGTCGCCTCCGTGCTGCACTCGATGAAAACTACTTCAGATGAGACAAATTGCCAACTGGAAAACGAGGGTTGATCTGCGCATTCTCCAACATGGGGGCACTTTCGGTGGCCGACGCGGCGTACGCATCGGTCCTGTCTGATTTGATTTCGCTCTTCTCAGTCGACGCGACGGCTATTCCGCGTCCGGTGGCGTGAACTCGAAACGCTCACACTGCGAGAAGAACTCCAGGGGGTTTTCATAAACCACCTTGCGGATTTTCGCTTCGGAATGGCCCCGCTTCCGCATTTCCTGAATGAAGTCCGGAACAGCCACAGGATTCGAAGGCCCCCAGTCGCCCGCGCTGTTGACGAGAATACGGTCATCTCCATAACGCTCGATGATGTCAGCTGCCCGGGCGGGTGTGCATTTCGTCGTGGGGTAGAGTGTCATGCCACACCAGAATCCTCCTTCTTTGGCCAGTCGTACCGTGTGTTCCTCCACGTGATCGATACAAACGCGATGTGCCGGGATGTCATTCCGCTCCTGGAGCATGTCGATAATCATGCGGGTCCCTTTGTACTTGTCCTGCAGGTGCGGCGTATGAATGAGGACCAGTTCATTCGTCTTGGCGGCCAGGTCAAGATGCTCCCGGAAAATGATGGACTCGTTGGGCGTATTTTTGTTGAGTCCAATTTCGCCAATGCCCAGGACGCCCGGTTTGTTCAGGAACTCGGGAATCATGGCGATGATTTCCCGCCCGAGTGAAACGTTTTCGGCTTCTTTCGCGTTGATACACAGCCACGTGTAGTGCTGAATTCCACTCCAGCCAGAACGTTTTGGCTCGAAACCAGTGAGCTGGTTGAAGTAATCGCGGAACCCATCGACACTGCCACGGTCAAAACCCGCCCAGAACGCGGGCTCACTGATGGCCACGCATCCCATCCGGGCCATTTTCTCGTAGTCGTCGGTCGTCCGTGAAACCATGTGGACGTGTGGATCGATGAAGTACATGTCTTTAGCTGCTTCGATTCAATGCGATGTAAGTGGACACGCTACGATTTTGACTTTCCACGGTGTGGATTGCCAGCGAACATAGGAAATGGCACATGGCGGGGTGCGTCCGATGGATGGTGATACTGCTCCCACTCCCCCTCTCCCCCACGATGGATGAAGCCATGTCTCCGAGTACGGAGAACATGGTCGTTTTGAAACCGCTTCTGTCTTGATTTTGACTTTCCACGGTGTGGATTGCCAGCGAAGTCTGGAAATGGCATGCCGTTGGTGTGACGAATTCCCTTAGAGGCCGTTTCAAATCATGTACGACGGACAGTATTGCCTTTCGGCCATCTTCTCCCCCCAAAAGAATTGGGGGGAGAAGAGATGCAAAGATTTAGCGGACGCACCCGAGCCGTTATCGTCGTCACTCGAGTTTCAATCTGGTTCGGCAAATGTGGTGGCCATCGCACGCTCAAGTCGCTCAATAATCTCCGGCAACCACTCTTCGTGTTCGGGCTTCATCATGGTTGATCGCAGACAGGTGACGGTGGGAGCGTCCCAGTTCGTTATGGCATTCAGCGGCTCCACCAGGTGCCGCGGCATCGTGGCCAGTGCGAGGTAGACCTGTTCCTGTTGGGCCGCTTCAAAGAATTGTCGGGCACGCCGGGACGACTCAGACGCACTCGCTGCTTCTACGGCCCAGACGACAATGTCGAGTTCCGGTTGTAGCAATGGGTGAAACAGTTCTTGGGAAGTAAGCCATGCGTGGAGTCCCAGCGCGGCCCTTCTGCCTGACTCCAGTCCTTTGGCGAATTCACCTTCCCGTTCGAGCGGGAGATGCTGCATGGTTGCCCAGAGAGCTGCCGCGGCTGCCCCTGCGCGCGAGCATTCCAGTGAAATCTCACCCAAATGCATTTCTTCCGAGGTGTAGTACGTGTACGGAGAATCGTGGAGATAGTGTCTGGCAACCTGAGGATCACGAAACAAAATGCAGCCGCATCCGTAGGGCTGCAACCCATGTTTGTGAGGATCGATGGCGAACGAGTCGGCTTCCGTCACGGACTCGAAATGGCGGCAGGTTGCCGCCTCCAGATTGTTAGTCAACGTGAAGTAGCCCCCGTATGCGGCGTCGACGTGGACTCGAAACGAATACTTGTGGCGGAGTGCCAGGACATCAGCCAGTGGGTCGACTGCCCCGACCGCCGTGGTACCTAGTGTGACGACGACGGTGTCGACGTGTTCGCGCTGCAGAATGCTCTCCAATTGGTCGACATCCATTTGGCCACGCGCATTGATCGGAATGGCATGGAAGGGAACTCCGAGAACCGCGGAAAGTCGCTGATGCGTGTAGTGGGCCTGTTGCGAAGCCAAGATCGCCCCGCCGTCACCGCATTCACGTGCGACCCACAATCCTTCAAAGTTGGCCATGGTACCCCCGCCGCACAAATGGCCCAGGTGAGTGTCCCACCCAATCATGTTTGCGATGTCGCTCACGCACTCCCGTTCCAGTCTCGAAGTGGCCCGACCACCATCAAGTGCATGATTGTTCGGGTTCAGCCACATCGCGAGTGAATACGCCAGACGCGCGACGGGATGCGGCGGCTTGAGCATTTGCCCGCAATAAAGCGGATGATGGTAGGGATCGTTGTCGGTGAGCCGTTCGGCCAGTCGCAGCAGGACATCGCTCAGCTCATTGTCAGGCTGGCTGGTGATGGCAGGAAACGCTTCAAATCCTGCATGAATTCGCTGGAAAGCGGCGTTCAGGATTTCAAGTTCGCGAGACGTGGCACTCATGGGGGGCAGGGTAGGGCGGAGCGTTTCTTCCCGGAAGTGCGAGGTCGTCCTCGGTCGCTCTCGACCGGAACTTGAGCCAAAAACTGCCGATGGGAAGAAATCCTTTGCAATCCTTACAAACGCCCTCGGCAAACACCCCCCTTCGTCTTGACCCTTTTTTGGAAATTCCCGTAGAAATCCCCTCCCAAGACGGCTGACCGCTCAACTCCTCTCTGGCAGCCGCTCCTCAGGTCCTCTCCTAAACTCCCTCGCAAAAATCAGGATGGATTTCATGTTCGGATTTCGTTTACGACGTCTGGTTGCTGGTGCAGTAATCGCTGCCGCTGGTAGCTGGACCAGCATTGCAAGTGCCCAGTTCTTTGGTGGTAACTGTGGATGCGGTGGCCAGGCCATTGCGCCCATTTCCGCCCCAATTGTCACTGGCATGGCCATGCAGACGCCCGTTTCCTACGGCAACCCCTGCTGTACGCCATGTGCCGTGCAGGTTCAGCCAGTCGCCCGTTATCAGCCAATCACGGAAACAGCCTACAGAGATGTTCAGGTTGTCGACTACAAGCCTGTCCAGAAAACAGCCAAGGCCGCACGCGTGGTCACTGTTCAAGAAGAACAAGATGTCACCGTCTACAAGACGGTAACCGAAGCCCGCACTGTCAATGTGCCTTCGTATGACTATCAGCAGGTGACGGAATGCCGTCCCGTCACGGTGAACCAAAGCTACTGGCGAACGGTTTATCAGCCCGTGCCTAAAATGAGTCCTTGCCAGTACGACTCACGTACCGGATTCCTGGGCGAAATGAATCGTCTCGCCTACTCCATGCGGAACTCGGTGACACCAAACCAGGTTGCCCGCCGTGAGTTTGTGCCAAACGTCAGTCAGTACTCGGTACCACAAACACGAACCGTCGCTGTTCCGACTTCACGTCAGGTAACTTACAACGTCGCCCGCGTGGTTCCTGTTCAGGAAAAGCGTCAGGTTGCTGTTCAAAAGGTGATTTGGGAAGACACCACCTACACCGCCTACGAGCCATTCACCACGACCAAGAAAGTTGCTTACACCACAACCCGCATGGCACTCGTTCCACTCGACGGTTCATCCTCCAGTGCAACCGCTGCTGCTCCTACGCCAGCTGGCACTCAGACTGCTGAAGGTGGTGAAAAAGGGAGTGTCAAGTCGCTGTCGACTCCCAACGAGTTGCCTCTCCGTCACCCGACCTTCTCCACCGAACAACCAACTCGCGAAGTCGAATCTGTTGATTCAGTACCCGTCGCACAACGACAGGACTCCAGCATCATCCGTGAAGCCAAATGGCGTCCCCATCAGCCACGTGACAATGAATCGTTGTCGGTACCACCAGTGAGTGTTGCCGCCAACTAAGCCTGAGCGTAAGACCTGAATTTTGTGAGAACGCCCGCTGTAGTCTGATGCTACAGCGGGTTGTTTTATTGGTACTTCGAGGGATTCTGCCAGACGCAGGTCCGTTTTCTGTCGGGATTGAGTTAAATCCGCACGCTGGTGTCATTTTCTACCTCCACTACAATTGCCTGAGATTCATCCCCCTGATTCGGCTCGTCGCAAGGAATTGGCGAGCATACGGCCCCGTTGGTAAGTACGTAACTCATGCATGACGTTGTCATTACAGGAATGGGAGTGGTCTCGTCCCTGGCGATGGGGGCCGAGGAATTTGGCCGGGCCATTCTGGCTGGAAAGAGTGGCTTACGGCCGCTGACCCGAATTTGCACCGAAGACCTCCCCTGTAAAATTGGCGGTGAAATCCCGGACGACTGGATTGGAAACGAGCAATACGGTCCCAATGTTGCCCGACAAATGGACCGCGCCAGTCGTTATGCCGTGCATGCCTCGCGCGAAGCGTTGCTAACTGCCGGCTTGCCCATCGAGAACTTGGGAAGGCGGATTGGAATTGTCATTGGGGCAGGACTGAGTGGACTCGACACGCTTCAGACGCAGACGGAACGACTGCTGACCAAGGGGGCGGGAATGGTGAGCCCCTTTACTATTCCCACACTCATGCCCAATGCCGCTCCGGCCAACGTGAGTTTGGCGTTTGGTGTAACGGGACCGTGTTATACGGTGAGCAGTGCCTGTGCTTCATCGGGGCATGCTCTCATCGATGCAGTCGAACTCATTCGTCGCGGTGCGTGCGACATCGTGATTACCGGAGGAACCGAATCCTCACTGACACGTCTCGGCATGGCTGCGTTTGCGAAAATGCGGGCACTGTCGAGCAACTCGAACGACAATCCTGCACAAGCCGTGCGTCCATTCGATTTAAATCGTGAGGGATTGGTGATGTCGGAAGGGGCCGGCATTGTGGTTCTGGAGAGTGCGGAACATGCACAATCGCGGAATGCCTCAGTTCGGGCCCGTGTGCTGGGATACGGCATGACGACTGATGCTTCAAACATTGTCCGCCCTGACGCAACCGGCGTCGAACCGGCCCGCGCCATGCAGGAGGCCCTGGCCTCTGCCGGATTGAACGTGGATGACGTTGCCGGTCGGATGTACGTGAATGCCCATGGAACCGGGACCTCTCTGAACGACGCCACGGAGACCCGAGCACTGAAACTTGCCTTCGGTGAACATGCTGCAAATCTGCAGGTCAGTTCGACCAAGAGTATGACCGGCCACCTCATTGGCGCTGCATGCGGTCTGGAAACGGTTGCCTGCCTCATTGCACTGCAACAACAGACATTGCCGCCGACAATTAACTACGAAACGCCCGACCCAGAGTGTGACCTCGATTACATCCCTAACGTGGCCCGGGCCGCCTCTGTGGAGTTTGCTCTCAACAACAGTTTTGGCTTTGGTGGCCACAACGTGTCGCTGCTGCTGGGACGTGCGTAGTCTCGCCGTCGGCGAACGGTGGCGAGACATCTGGAACTCAAAGTCATGACAAGTCCCCAACGCATTCTGGTCATCGAATCATCGTGCGATGAAACGGCCGCCGCTGTCATTGACGAGAACCTTGAAGTGCTCAGCAGCGTGGTGGCGTCGCAGGATGAGTTGCACCAGCAGTTCAGCGGAGTCGTGCCGGAAATCGCGTCGCGGGCTCACGTGCGTCATTTACTGCCCGTCCTCTCCGAGGCGTTGCAACGATCGCAAACGAAACTAGAAGACCTGTCGGCGGTTGCCGCCATGACTCAACCGGGACTGGTTGGATCACTTTTAGTCGGACTGACAGCGGCCAAGACTCTCGCGATGGTGGCGGACATCCCGCTCATCGCCGTGAATCATATCGAGGCTCACTTGTACGCCTGCCGAATGGAAGCTGGCCGCGACATTTTTCCCGCCATTGGACTGGTAGTGAGTGGCGGGCATACGAATTTGTACGACTGCCAGAGTGCACTTTCGTACGAACTTCTCGGTTCGACCATTGATGACGCCGCCGGCGAAGCCTTCGACAAAGTGGCGGCCCTGCTGGGGTTGGGATATCCCGGCGGCCCGTACATTCAGAAGGTCGCTGAAACGGGTGACTGCAAGGCCTTTCGTTTTCCCCGGTCATTTATGCATGATGACCGTCTCGCATTCAGCTTCAGCGGTTTGAAAACAGCCGTGCGATATACCGTGCTCGGCCAACCTGGCTCACAAGACCCGCCTCCGGAAATGACGCCGCAGCGCACTGCTGATGTTGCGGCCAGCTTTGAAGAAGCCGTGGCAGACGTGCTGATTGCCAAATGTCAGTTGGCCCTCCGCAAGCAGAACCGGAGTGCACTCTGCATTGGTGGCGGCGTGGCGGCGAATCAACGCTTTCGTACCAAGCTCGACGAATTGCGCCGCACTGGAGTCGATGTGCACATCGCACCAATGTCACTCTGCACCGACAACGCCGCCATGGGAGCCATCGCCTGGGAGCACTACCGGGAAGGTCGGTTCGCCGATTTGGATGTCGATGTTGTCCCCGGACTCGTCCGTGCGAAGTAATGAGTCATTCGCAGGTTCCTTCAATCTAAGGCGGACTTCGCCCACCTGGCGTCGCGTTTGGACTTTGTTCCAGAATCAGAAATCAGTCTTCGCTGATGAGAATGGCCCAGTTGCGGGTTGAGGGGAACGTTTCGAGCGCAATTTTTGTCGCTGTCAGCATGGGGACTGCCAGCACAAGTCCGGTGACTCCCCAGAAGCTCCCCCAGTACGCCAGCGAAACCAGTAGCAGCACTGCGTTAATACTCAACTTCCGTCCTGCGAATCGGATTTCCACGTAGTCAATCCAGAAGAAGCGATTGCCACACAGCAGCAGCGTCAGAATACCCGCCGCGATGGGACTTTCGAACTGCAGAAAGGCGATGACGGTCGGTGGCACCAGTGCTCCGAGGCTGCCGACGTAGGTCACATAGTTGAAGAGGAAGGTAATGAGTGCCCAGAGCGGCCAGTTTTCCAGTCGGAATACCGCCATCATCATGGCCGCGGTCACGGCCATACCGAGACTGACGAGCGTTTTGACTCGCATGTAGTCGGTAATGCTCTGATTGATGTCTTCACCCATTTCGACAACCTTCTCTCCGGTTTCCGGGAGAGCGCGGCGAATGCGGTTCGGGAGTCGGTGTGCATCGAGGATGATGAACACCAGATAAAAGAGCACCATGAGGCCCCCTTCGAGCCACTCCACCGCCGTGCCCACGAGGACACGACCAATGGCCTCGGACGTCACGTTGAACAGTTCCAGAAGTGTTTTTCCTTCCAGTTGTTCACCGGCGGGAGCTTCTTCTCGGGGGGGTAACGCCTGGCGGAATATTTGCCCGTTCTCATCTACCTCGGGCTCAGTTGGGGGGACTACTGGATCTTCGTCGATTTCGGCTGAGACGGGGACGGGGACGGGGACGTCACTGTTTGTGAGTTCGGGCTCTAGCGGCGTTTCGTCACTGACTACGCCGTCGCCATCAACTGTTGTCGGTTCCGCGCCGACGTCTGACGTTTCCGGCATGGGACTTGTTGGTTCCACTGTGCCCGGATCATCAACAGGTATCGCCGGTGTTGCGACAGGAACAACGGTCTCCAGTTCTTCCACTGCGGGTGCCGTACCAGTGGGCGGAGATGCTGGCGGTGTAAGTGGCTGCGGTGGTTTGTACGGTTGTGGTTCGATTGGCGGTTTGGGGCGTGAGCGGCGGTACTCGTCGACATCGATCCCGGGGACATTCGAGAGGAGCTCGATGGCTCGATCTTCATATTGTGGAATGCGTCGCTGCAAATCGTAGAGGTTCTGATACGCCACACGTACCAGCAGCATGCCAGCCACGAGGACGACGAACAGCAGAATCAGGTACGAAAGCCAGCTCGACAGGCCGCGATCGGTTAACCACTGAGCGGCAGGCTGAATGATGAAGAAAATGAAGGTCGCCACAAGCACCGGCTTGATGACCGGCCCCAGAAACGTGATGGTGCCAATGACCGCCAAAATCGCCAGGATCACCAGTGGCGGCAAGTACGGCTGTCGGGCAATGACGCGTTGGGAAGAGGGATTTGGTGTCACTCCAGACATCTGAATGAAAACCCTCGGACGGAATAACGGAATGCAATGTATTTACGACAGACGTCAGCGTAATGCATCGTGGGACAGATCGAAAGATCATGCCCCCTATGAGCGTCGCAGAATGTTACCAAATCCAGCGTTTCTGTGGGTCAGAAAACCTGCTAAGCCGTTTACAGCGATTCCGCCAGCGCGACGAGTGTTCGCAACATGGCTCCTGTACCTCCCCCTTCGCGGTGTGGTTTGGTCGATTCGGCAAAAGCGGGACCAGCAATATCGAGGTGAATCCAGGGGGTGTCAGCCACAAACTCTTCGAGGAACTTCGCTGCTGTAATAGCTCCTCCCCAGCGCGTGCCGACGTTCTTGATGTCGGCGACGTCCGATTTGAGTTGATCGCGGAAAGATTCGAACATCGGAAGCTGCCAGATGTCTTCGCCAGCGGCACGAGCGGCGGTGGAAAACTGATCGCAAAACGGTTGATTATTGGTGAAAACGCCCGTCACCTCTTCACCGAGGGCAACCACACACGACCCCGTCAGTGTTGCCAAGTCGATAATCTGGCTGACTCCTTCATCGACCACGTAGGAAAGCACGTCGGCTAGCACGAGACGGCCCTCGGCGTCGGTGTTGTGGATTTCAATAGTGGTTCCGCTGCGGGCCGTGAGGACCTCACCGAGTTTGTAGGAGGAGCCGCTCACCATGTTTTCCACGAGTCCCATGGCGGCAATGATATTCACCTTCAGTTTCAATCGGGCAATGGCGTTGACGGCTCCCAGCACAGTGGCGGCGCCCGCCATGTCCGCCTTCATCGATTTCATGCTGTCTGACGGTTTGAGCGAGAGTCCCCCACTGTCGAAGGTTACCCCTTTGCCGACGAGGGCGAGCCACGGAGCCGACTCGCCTGCGCCTTCGTATCGGAGCACAACCAGACGCGGTTCTTCTGTGCTGCCACGCGAAACAGCCAGCAAAGCGCCCATGCGTTCCTGTGCAAGCTGATGCCGATCCATGACTTCGCCATGAACTTGGAGCTTGGCGGCGAGTTCGGAGGCGCGGTCGGCAAAGTACTTGGGCGTTACTTCGCCGGGGTGACGGTTGACCAGCTCGCGAGTCAGGTTTATCGACTCGCCGAGAATGCGTCCCCGTTCAATGGCCTGCTGGGTGGCTTCATCACTTCCAGCAGTGGCGAGGCTGAGTTCGTCAAAGGAGAAGCGGTCGGCCTTTTTCTTATACACCGATTGTCCCGAACTGGCGACGACGGCGGCCGTCGCAACGATTTCCGCGACTTGGGCTGCGGATACATTGGCCACGTCCGGAACCGTAAAGGCGACCGACCGATTCTTCTTCGACGAGAGACGTCGGAACACGGTCATGCAAATGCGCTCGAGTTTGGCGCGAGTCAGTGCGTCTGCCTTTCCCAGTCCTACCAGGAGGACACGCGGCGTTTTCATTCCTGCAACCTGGCGCAGTTCGACAATTTCCCCCTGCTCACCGGTGACATCACCGAGTTCCCGCAGCCTTTGAATGACGTTGCACGCTGCCGCGTCGAATGCCTGTTCCAGTGGCGACGGTTCCGACTCAAAGACCGGCAACACGAGCCAGTCGGCGGAGATTTCAGAAATCGTCTGATCAGAAGCGGTGATTTGCATGTGAATGATTCTGAGAGTTCGAAAGTAATTCGGGCGTGTTTCTGTGGTGGACGTTAAGCGTGTGCTTCGGCTTCGGGTTGATTAGCCGCCCAGAGTCCGATGCTCCAGAATGTTACAGCCGAAAGCAAGTAACCAGCAGCGATGTCATGAGCGCGATACACATACGCCCCTTCCATGGGCGGGATGAACGGGAACAGGTAATCCATCACGCCGAACGGATACACTTGGTAGGCGTGCATTGCACCGAGAAACGTGAGCCCCGCGGCGCAGAGCATCCAAATGGCCGCCGCATTGAAACGTCGGTCGATGAGACAGGCACAAGCGGCGGCAAGAATCATGCACGTGAAAATGTAGCCCCGTTCCATGACGAGCAGGCCGTGTACGAGAAAGCCATTGGCCTCCAGTCGACTCTTGTAGGGAGTTGGCGGAACCGATGCGGCCTCGCCTTCAGCTTCGGCAGCGACTTCAACCTGGTTTGTTGTGGTAATGAGTGCATACAGGTTTTGGCCGTTGCTGACCATAATCGCCCCCATCATGACGGTGGCTCCCCAGGCAGCAATGGCGGGGAACAATCCCACGGCAACTGCGGGGGCATGTTTCTCAGGCGTGGCCTGAAAAGCTTGAGCGGTAATGATAATGCCAATCCACAGCACAATGGCTGCACCCGCTTCAATGGGCACGACGGCGGCGATGAGTCGCACCAGTCCAAAGGTTGTCAGCAGGACAATGACAATGCCGCTCAAGGTCGAGTAACCCGCCCGGGCACCGAGGGCTTTCCAGCCAGGGTGTCCAATGTAAATCGTCGTTGGAAAACAACTCCCGAAGCAGGCGGCGAGAATGGTGCCTAATCCGTTGACCGCCATGGCCTGTGGGGCGGAGTAACTGTCACCCGCCGCTTCGGCTGATTCAATGTTCTGCAGACTGCCAATGACATTGAACAGTCCCATCGGAATGACAACCGACAACAGCGGCAGCCAGTTGCCGACCTGACTGATGCTCTCGAAAATCAAACCGCCGCACCACTGTGGCAAGTTGAGCGAAGTTCCCAACACAACCTTCGAGGTGTCCATGGTGTCGAAAATGAGCCACGCTGGTGCTTGAGGCATTAATTGACTCAAGCCGGTGAGGAGCCAGGCAGCGACGGTGCCAACGACCACGGCAACAAAGCCGGCAGGAATGCTGAGCGGCAGTCGCACCCGTGAGAAGAGTCCCACCAGCACCAGTGCGAGCGGCACCATAGCGATGAGCGGCTTCTGGAAGATTTGCAGGGCAAAGGTCATGGAAATGAAACCAATGGCAATTCCAGCCAGTGTTGACAGAAGTGCGGCGCGAGGAGTGTGTCGCCGAATCCAGTCGGCAAAGAACGCTCCTACAAACTCGATAATCCCGCTCCCCAGGCAGGCGAGCAGCCCCATTCTCCAAGCCGCTTCGACACTCTGTGTGCGGCTGTATTCGGGAGCCATGACGAAGAACACAAACACAATCAGCGAGGGAGTGTTAATGCCGTACGGGAGGGCTGTGACGTCATTGCGTCCGGTCTTCTTCGCCAGTTGGTGTGCCTGCCAGGCGTAGAACAGGTTCCCGAACACAATACTAATGCCCGCGCCCGGAAGGATGAGTTCGAAGAGAAATCGGGAGTTGTCCCCGGTCATGCCGCAACTGGTACCGCAGAGGGCGAGTATCATCAGCAGTTGGACAAGGTTGTCGATGAACAATCCGAAGAAACCATCGAGATCCTTGTTAACAAACAGTTTCACCAGTGCACCTCAAAAACAGTTTGGCCACACATCGCGGGAATGTGTGGCCAAACGAAAATCAGTTTGTTTGACAATTGTGCTGAGCGTGGAAGCGAAGTTCCAAGCTAAACGACATCAGCGCGAGTTCTAAAACCCTCCGATGTTCTCACCACCAGCAATAGTCGTCAATGCTTCCATGACCTTAGGGTCGATGTTTTCACTGACAAACCGGACGGAACCATCGCAGAGGGCCATGTTGACTCCGCCAGCGTGGTGACCGCCGATACCGTCGGGACCGTGAATGTACGGCTGCTGCGTCAGCGGACGAATGGCGCCTTTCGCTGAGGTCCACGGACCGAGGTTGCCGTCTGCTTCAGCGAACATGACGGTGTTGGAGGTTCCGTCAGTAATGTCACGGATACCGCGAGGCTTGCCGTATGCGAACACTCCAGCTCCCTTATCTTTGGGACCGAGGTTGGGACCGTCTTCTCCAAGGCCAGCAATACCTACGTAGTGCGTGGGCATGTAGCCGTTTCGCAGTGGTTCAAGCGGAACACTGGGGTTTGTGAGTACCGGAATGTCTATTTGTCCGAAAAGCGCATTCTCATCGGATTCCCACCCACCTTTGAGATCCATCTGGTTGTATATGGGGGCCTGATCGATATACGGCAGCAGGCCAACCAGCCAACTGAGCCGTTCTTCTTCATCCAACTCCTCATTTGGTTTGTCTTCAGGCAAGAAGTCAGCGGCGGGAAAATGGTTGTACACGTCGTGGAAATTGTGTGCGCCCAAGGCCAACTGTTTGAGATTGTTCTGAGACTGCGAACGGCGAGCCGCCTCACGAGCCTGTTGAACTGCCGGTAACAGCAGGGCCACGAGCACACCCGACGTGGCCACACCCGAACCGCCACCAATTCCACCAACCAGCGGGGCACCGGGCAATGAACTGCGCGACGTGACAAGGAACCCTTCCTCGGAAACGCTTCCCACTGTGACGTTCGGAAACAGCGGACCAGTGACCAGTTCGGCAGGCGGCAGGTCCGTCACGTCAATTGGGAATTTGAAATCGCGCGGCGTGCTTCCGCTCTTACGCAGGCCCAACTCGGCCAACCCAACAATTGTGGGGGCGGCGTTAAGCAGCAATCCGTAGCTTCCGCGGGGATCAATAATCGAAAGTGAAGTGAACTCCTGCGGCGAGGCAGCCAATGCTTGTGCGGTAGCGGCATCGGGCTCCCATGCTGGGAGTTTGCCATCCTGTCGCAAGAGAAACGCCTCGACCGCTTGTGAGTTGAGGCCAATGACCATCCAGTCGTCATCGACGCTAATGGTTGGTGAGACAATAGGAAATTCAGTAATCGAAATCATGACGATTTCGCGACCATGTTTGTCGAATTCTTTGACCTGGATTTTGCCACGTGTTTCCTGTTCGGTACGACGCAACACGGTACGGATGGTCCGGCGCAATGCAGCGGGGTTTTCCACCGAAATCGCAGCAGCCGAACCAAGGCCAAAGCTGCCATTCATTCCGTCCGTGTAAATACAGCTCACATGACCCATTGAATCGAACAGGTCTTTTTTGAATTCAATTCCCAATTCCCGTTCAGCTTCGGCGATGTTCGATTCGATTTCCTCTGCAGCACGGGGATTCGTAATTTGCGCGACATCCCGGACGATTTGCATAATGGTGTCGTACCCGTCACTCCAATTGAAGCTGACAGCTGTCAAACTATTCTGGGTTGGTGGGATAACCGGTAAATCATCAAACGTCATGGGCTGCTGATCGGCCAACGCCAGGAGACCACGTCGTACGCCGTTGCGAGCCGGGTGTCGGTCGCTTGGTGCGTCGATGAACTGCTCCGACCGCAACGCTTTGCCGTCATACCCGTTTCGAACCATGACACCGCGGAAGTTTTCGAGTCCGAGTGCTAACAGGACGTCGTTAATTCGAACCGGCTCATCGGGTGTGGCTCCCGGGGCGGGAACTGGAAGTCCGCCGAACATTTGATGCAGGGTGTCAAAGTGGAACCAACCGACCTGAGTGACTTCGTATCCATGCTCTCCTTCGTGTTCCCAATAGGGATGAGCGGTGATGTTCTCCCGCTCTCCATCTGCCACATCGAGGGCTGAGTCGACTGCATTAATACCCACTGCGACGACGAGGTGACCTTGCTCTGCCCACCAGGCGATTTGTGCTGGCGTGTCCGGAATCATCCCGTGGGTAATTTCACGATTGCGGTACTCTTCAGATTCGATTTCGAATTGCCGCGGAGCGTTCTTGCTGAGTTTGTCGAGCAATGCTTTCTTTTGAGCGGCATTGTGGAGCACAATGACGCCCCACGGCGCTGGTGGACCATTGGTTGGAGGATCGACCGTCACGGCGACAGAGAATCCGTTGTCCTGCAGGAACTTGGCGGAGTCGAGTGCGATGTCGCTCTGAGGGGCTTGTTTAGAAAGTTCGGTCAAGGCGTCGGTGAGCACCTCCATCAAACCGCTTTCATAGAGTGCCTCATAAGCGGCGGTCTTTTCGAAGGCGTCCTGATGTTCGAGTCCACCGTCAACGCTGTAATACAGCACGGAGTCTTTCGGCAGCAGCGATTCCGGTTTTGCAACAGGAGCGTTTCGTTGGGCATAGCTCCAACCCACGAATGCAATCCCGCTGAGTAGTAGCGAGAGTGTGGTCCATTTGAGAATCTTCATGAAGTGCTCCGTCGCTGAAAGGCGTCTAACGATGGCCGGGATTCCGACGCCTCTTACTATGTCGTAGACGTCCCGTCTCTGTCAACTCGCCTGACGCCGTTTGCTGGGACTTTAACGATAAAGTTGGTGCATGTTTTCGCGAGGCGCGTGCCGTGTGCGCGTTGACCGCGGCAGTCGGATGACTTGCTTCGGGTGTGGTGATTTTTCACCGGTGCGCCATCAAAACGGAAACGTGAAGTTCAGGAGAATGCCAGGAGGGATTGGCGAGTGTCCCTATTTGGCTTCATCGAACTTGGGGAACTCGTAAATTTGGAGCTTGTCACGCTCGGCGAATTTCCGCGTGGTGATGGTGATTAAGTTCTTCGACTCGTCTACGCTCATCACCATTTGAGCACCACGCTCATCGTACTTCTTAATGATTTGAGCGAGGGCGCGTTCGGCAGTGACTTCACCCATTTTGAAATTCTGCTGCATGTTCTTGGTCCAACCGGCGTCCTTGAAGGCATTGCCGTCGACGAAGACATCTGCTTCCAATTCGCGACAAATGAAGACGAAGACCTCTTCAATTGGCTTTGCTCGAAAATTGGCTTCCACCTTGACGGTCAGCAGCCGCTTGAGCAGCAATATTTTCGGTTTCTGACCTTCGTTTTCCGCTCCTCGTATGAACTGTGATGAAAAAGCCAACAGCAGCAGCGGGAGAGCGAAACGCATGGGAGGTCCTATTCGTCGAATTTCGGGAACTCGTAGATGGGGAGGTTATCCCGCTCTGCGAATTTCTTGGTGGTGACGGTAATCCGCATGTTCTTTTCGTCGATGCTGACCACCATTTGGGAGAGCCGCTCGTTGTACTTGTTAATGATTTGGGCGAGCGCTCGTTCAGCAGTAACCACACCAAGATTGAAATCCTGCTTCATATTTTTGGTCCAACCGGCATCTTTGAAGGCATCGCCGTCGACGAAGACCTCAACTTTCATTTCGCCACAAATGTAAACGAAGGCTTCCTCGATAGGTTTCGCCTGGAATTCCGCTTCGAGCTTCACGTATTTCATCCGTTCCAGGACGGTGTCAGGAAGTACGACCTGCGTTGCTGATGGCGTTTGTGCGACCATGGTGCTGAAGTCGGTTTCTTCTGCTTCCGCGACAGTAAACAGTGTGGCCAGTGCCAGGTTGGGGCCAGCCATCGCAGGTAACACCGTGGTAACGGTCAACTGATCGGCGTCGTTCTGGAAAACGGTCGACTGCTGAAACGCTTCCAGCATGGCTGGGTAACGACCCACGAAATCGCGAACGCGCTTCTCGCGAGGATGCATTTTGAGCGCGACATCTTTCCACATGATTTGCGGCAGGTCTGCCAGTTGACTTTCCAGACGATTTTTCAGGATAGCTGGGTTGCTTGTCGATTTCGCACACACGCCAATTTGCGAGTAGAGGTACGGGTCGGGATGAACTGTCCACGAGGCGTATTCAACATCTTCACCAAACCAGTTGAGCAAATGGTTCATCGGAGCCTGAACCGGCTGCGCAAACAATTTCTCCGACGCGATTTTCAAATCGGTGGGACTGGCCACAATTGTGACGAGATTCTGGCGACTGCTGTTGCGGATGAGACGTTTCATGTGTGGCATGACATCGGCCTCGATATTCGCTGAGTCTTGCAACGCACCGCTGCCAGCGACCGTTTTCGGCCAAATGACAATGGTTTGCTGGTCTTCCTGAATCCAGACCGCCTGGGCCGCCGTCATTTTGATGTACGGCGGAGGCAGTTCGACCGCAAGTTCACCAGTAAACAGGCCAGACAGCTCCGACATCCTGCCGGGTTCTTTCAGCCGCACGACGGCCGCGATTTCCGGTTCCATACCGCGGGCACCGAGGAAAATGCCGAGGGTTAATTCCTCGATTTGTTCCGGCTTGTGTTTGGTGAGTTCCTCGATTTTCGCTGCCATCCAGTTCGTGACGTCTTCGGTCAACGCGGCGCGAAACACCTGGAACTCAAAATCGTTCGACCACAATTCCGCCGGTCGCAAGTGGACGACATAGTTCACTCCATCGGGCAGCATCAGGAGGCTGATGGGTTCACCCTGGGCCGGCGCGAAGTCACGAACCAGTTCGGTACTCAGTTCGAGCTCGCGCTTCGAATAAACACCGTCATGAATGGGAGAATCATTCGCGGGAACATTGTCCGTCGGTGTCGCCGCGACTGGTGCGTCCGTCACAGCCGTTTTTGGTTTTTGCTGACTGACGAGATACCCAGCCCCGCCAATGACTGCGACAGCGACGACGCCGAGCAGTACCCACATCCAGGTTCCTTTGCCGCGACGTTTTCTCATCCGCTCCAGCTCCGAAGCCGCACCGCCAGCCGGTGGAGCACCAACAACTGGTGGAGTTGCAGCAGGCGGAACTGGTGCGCTGACTTGCGGTGCCGGCGCAGCGACCTGTGGCGAGGGTGGATTCACGTTCGGCGGAGGAAGCGTGTCGGCAACAGTTGGAAAACTGGGTGGTGCTGGTGCCGCAGGAATAACGGGGATGCTTGATTGCACGACCGGCGGATTCAAAACCGGTGGCGGCAACGGTTCCAACGAAGTTGGCTGCGGAAACTCTGGAGCGGGAGGATTAAGAACAGGGGGCGGAAGCGGAGCATCGGAGACAATGCGAGCCTTGGTGCCAACCGGGAGGTCGTCACTGGCCAACCTCAGTGGAACTTCCTCTTCCGGTTCCGGCGGGGAAGGGGGACCTTCACTGGCGATAAATGGTTTCTGGCATCCCGGGCACTTCACTTTTTTGCCAAGCAGTGCGGGATTCGTAATCTTGATGTCCTGCTTACAGTGGGGACATCTCAGTTTGGCTGCCACCGCCATTGTCGCGCCTCAATCACTCTAAAACGACATGCGCTCGGTCCGCTCGAACTCCACTTCGAGCACAAACTCATTCTACAACATTTGGTGCGGAGACTGCATCTGACAACATTTTGAGGGCGGGATTCTTCAGCATTCGGAAATCATTTTGGAGATTCGCAGTCCTTGAAACACTCACCATCGAACGGGAACCGCAACCTCACGTACCCATCGCGTCGCCTGGCTGTCAGCGTAAAGTATTTTACAGCAGATGGTTGCCAACTGTTGCCCGGTGCGACGGCGGTCGGCAAGTTGCCAGGGTGTTTCAAAATTAACCACTCGCCGCCGAGTGTCGTCACGGATTTGTCGATTTTGTTGCGTTATTTTCTGGAAGTGCCGACTTGGCGAACATAAAATTCGGTCGTTGTCAGTTTCTAGCCCGCACTGGCAACCATCTTGCAGCCGCTGGATTGGCCCGTCCAGCGGCTGCCCTTTTTTTGCGCGGACGGTTTTTTCGATGTGGCAGGCTGACCATGCCTGCTTACATGGCGGCACAAATTTGGGCGACAGCTTCCACCGCCGTTTCAATTTCATTGGCTGTTGTGAATGGGCCAATGCTGAATCGGACCGTGCCACCCAGTTCGAGTGTCCCCAAAGCCGCATGACTTCTCGGTGCACAGTGCAGTCCAGCACGTGTTTCGATATGGAAGTGCTGGTCGAGTAGCGACGCCATGACCTGCGGTTCAATGTTCGGCACCGAAATGCTGACCACTCCCACCTTGGGGCCAGCCCCAAGTACCTCGACACGCGGCAGACTCGACAGTCCCGACTCCAGCAACTCGGCCAGTTCGGCAACTTGCTTTTCAATGCTGGCAACGCCGCGTCGCAGCAGCCATTCGGAACTGGCACGCAGCCCAACGAGGCCCACCGCGTTGTGATTCCCCGACTCATACCGTGCGGGCAAATCGGTGGGCTGATTTTCGCTCATGCTGTCGGTCCCTGTTCCACCCTGTCGCGTGGGAACCAATTCCTGTTCCAGGCCTTCTCGAATGATGAGCAGTCCTGTCCCAAGTGGGCCGAGCAATCCTTTATGTCCGGGGCACGCCAATGCATCTGCCCCTAAGTCTTTGAAGTTGATGGGAACATGGCCGGCCGTTTGTGCTGCGTCAATGAGGACGAGCGCGCCCCGGTCTTTTGCGAGACGCGTGGCCTGTTCGATGGGTTGCAGGCAGCCCGTCACATTCGAGGCGTGCGTGAAAATGACGAGACGCGTTGGTTTCTCCAGTAGCGATTGCAATTCGTCGAGCGAAAATGTTCCCTGTTCATTCGGGGCGAGAAACTCTGTTTGGACACCTAGTGCTTCAAGGTGCTTGAGTGGCCGTAGGACGGAATTATGCTCCCAGCACGTCGTAATGACACGGTCACCCGGGCGCAGCAAACCGTGAATGGCCAGGTTCAGTGCGTCGGTACCATTGAACGCAAACAACACGTGTTCGGGTTTGGGAACACCCAATAGCTCTGCCAAATTGGCTCGACACTGATTCACCAGCGACTGAACCTGCGTAGCCGCAGCGGAACTTCCGCGACCGACGGCACATCCCAACTCACGCTGATACTGGTCGACTGCCGCGTATACGACTTCCGGTTTGGGGAACGAAGTCGCGGCGTTATCCAGATAAATGCGAGGAGAAGTCACGTGGTCGAGTCAAGCAGAAAGACAGTCAGCGAACGTGCTCCGTGTGCACCAATAACGAGCGACTGTTCAATATCGGCCGTTTTTGAAGGACCGGAAATGAAAGCACCAAACGGACGGGCCGTCACGTCGATTTGCTCGTACGCCTCATGCAGCGTATGCACGACGTTCGCCTTTGGCACAACGAGAGCCAGGTGTTGTGCGATAAAGTAAACGACCCGGTGAGGAATGCCCTCGTCGTCCACCCATACTGCAGCGTTTTCGGCAACAGCCAGCTCGCCGGGAAGAATGGCGTAGTCAATATGTTCCAGGTCGTGCGGGTCGGCAACTGAGCCGATATCCAACGTCGACTCACCCACGCCGTCAACGAACGACAGTTTGGACTTGCCAGTTGTATACGGTTCGAACTGCGCCAAATGGGCGTTGATGGCATCAAGCGAATCGGCCACGACACACTGGCCGCCGACCTGTTCCAGAAGAGCACGGAACTGGTCGATGGGCGAGTCGTACGTGGTCCATTGATCATCAAGTGCGGGCAACGGTTGCGACTGCGGCAGGTGCTGCCGCAGCTTACCGAGAATGCTCTCGCGCGAAGAGGACATGGGTTTTCTTTCTACGCGGCTTGTGGCTCACTGGCGGAGTTGTTTGTCATCAGCCGCCAGACTTCACCAATCCACAGGACCAACGACGTCGCAACGGTGATAGTCACCCAATCTGTCAGGCTCAAAGGCACGGTACGGAACAGTTCACCACCAAACTGCACAATGAAAATTTGACCAACGAAAATGGCCGCTGCAATGAACAGGAATCCTTGATTGTTCCAAAAACCATTGAGAGCCGACTGTTTAATCCCCAGGCAACGGGCGTTGAACATGTTCCAGAACTGGAGCATGACGAAGGCGGTGAAGAAGTACGACAACTCATAGCCAGTGACGGCTGATTCGGTTGTCCCCTCTGCGGCGACTGCAGCGACCGGATTCATGTACGACGCCGTTCCCGCGCCGTGCAGTGACATCAATAGTCCCAGCAAAATGACGACAAACACGCCGCCCACGCCGAATATGTTGATTGCCATTTCACGCGTGACAATGAAAGCGTCGGGCTTACGTGGTGGTCGGTTGAGCACGTCGCGGTGTGGTGGTTCGGTCGCCAGTGCAAGTGCGGCGAACGTGTCCATGATGAGGTTCACCCACAACATTTGAATAACTGTCAGCGGCAGCTCCACACCTATGAACGGACCGAGCAGTGCAATGCACAATGCGGCCACGTTAATGGTCAACTGGAACAGAATGAAACGCTGAATGTTCTCGTAAAGCGAACGCCCCCACATGACGGCGTCGATAATGGTGCTGAACGAATCATTCAGCAGGATAATGTCGCTGGCTTCCTTGGCCGCTGCTTTTCCGGTTTTACCCATGGCCAGACCAACGTCGGCATAGTTCAGGGCACCGCAGTCGTTAATGCCGTCACCAGTCACAGCCACAACTTCGCCCCGGGCCTGGAGTGAACGGACGAGCTTCACTTTGTCGAGCGGCTTTGCACGTGACAGAATCTTCAGGCGTTCCGAAGCGTCTTCGGCATCTTTCCCTTCCAACTCTTTAAAGTCCGGGCCGGAGACATGTTGATTCGCGGAGTCGCCGTCGTGCCATAAATGGATTTGCCGGGCAATTTCTCGTGCGGTGGCGGCGTTGTCGCCGGTCACCATTTTGATTTGAATGCCAGCGCGGTGGCAGGCTTCGACGGCTGGCGGAACTTCAGGACGTACTGGATCGGCAATGGCGGCGAATCCGAGCCAGGTGAGGCCGGATGTGACGTCGGCGACTTTGTCACCGGCGTCTTCGCTCAGCGTGTCGTGGTAGGCGAAGCCGAGTGTACGCATGCCGCGTGCCTGGAAGTCGGCCAGGCCCTGTTCGATTTTCTCCTTGTGAGGTCCGATGGGTTCAATCCCGTTGGCGGTACGAATGTTGTCGCAGCGGGACAGGATGACTTCCGGGGCTCCTTTGGCGTGGAGAATGGGCTTTCCATCTCGCGGAGATTTGCCGAGCGTGCCCATCCATTTGCGTTCGGTGGAGAACGTCAGTTGATAACTGATGGGAAATGCCGAACGGTAGGTAATGTAGTCGACATTTTCCGATTCCAGCCACAGCAGTAAGGCGGCTTCGGTGGGATTACCGAGGGCTTTGGTCCCGCTTGCGTCGCGCCCGAGGTGAGCTGTGGTGTTGGCAGAAATGCTTTCGATGAGCAGGGCACTATTGGGGTCATTCGGATTCAAAGAACCCTCAACCGAGGGAACGACCGTTTCAAACACTTTCATTTCGTTCATGGTCAGCGTGCCGGTTTTGTCCGAGCAAATGACCGTTGCCGCTCCAATGGTTTCGCAGGCGTGCATTTTTCGCACGAGCGTGTTCGCCGCTGTCATTTTTCGCATGCTATACGCGAGACTGAGCGTCACGCTCATGGCGAGTCCTTCCGGCACCGCCACCACAATAATGGTGACAGCAATCATGAAGTATTCGAGGAAGCGGTTCATGGCAGCCTCATCGAACAGTTCACCAGCCGGTGTACCCGTAGCGATGAGTCCCCCCAAGCCGACCGCAGCAATGGCTGCACCAATTCCAATGACGGTGAGCCAGGTTTTCAGGCCGCCCCCTGCGTTTTCCTCGTCGTCATCATCACCACCGCCGAGCCATGCTGGAGCTTCCATGCCGAAGGCAAGTTCGAGGCCGTCGTAGACCATGGGGAGCCACACCATAATGAGGGCCACCGAAACGGCCACGCCGGCAATGGCAGCTGCTAACCACTGAGTGGACGTTGACGTAATCTCTCCGACAAGAGCGCCTCGGGCGACCAGTGCTGCGAACGTCGCTACTGCAATGGCCAGTCCCACGACGCCAATGACTTTGCTCAGTTTGTCAAGTTGCTGGTTGAGCGGCGTTTCGTCGCCCGTGTCTTCGGCGGCGGCTCGCGCCGTTTTTCCGATTTCCGTTCCATCACCCACGGCAGTGACTTCGAATAGACCGTGACCATCGATGACCATGGAACCGCGCAGGACTTGATCAGCCCCATAAGTCGTGTGCTTGATGCTCTCCTTGTCGGGGTGGTTCTTGTCGACCTTCTTGTTCGGTTCCGACTCACCCGTCAGGCCCGATTCATTCACCAGCATCGAGACAGCTTCGATGAGAGTTCCATCGGCCGGTGTCTCCTCGCCAGCCTCAACGAGCACGACGTCACCGACAACAATGTCCTTCCGAGGGACCGAGGCGTAGGCCCCGTCCCGGATGACCTTAATGGGGACGTCGTCATTCACCTGGTTGAGAATGTCGAATTCCTGGTTGGCTTTGAATTCGTTGATGAACGCCAGGCCAGTCGCCAGCAGCACGGCAATAATAATCCCAATGCCTTCGATGAACTCGCCGTTCAACATTCCAGCGGCAATGGCGATGACGGCGGCAATGAGCAGAATGCGAATCACCGGGTCGTCGAATTTTTCGAGAAACAGCTTCCACCACGGATCACGTTCCGGGGGCGTAATGACGTTTGTGCCGTGTGCCTTACGCTGAGCTTCGACCTGACTGGAACTCAATCCCAAATCGACATGATGATCGACTGCAGATGCCATGGGGAGTCTTTCTTCTTGTAAAACTGTGCCACATGTTGTGGCGCGAATATTCTAAGGGAAGTTGTAAACCGGGAGTGACCTAACCGAATACGGATTCATCGAGGCCATCGGATTTCACAACATTGCGTTTTTTCGGTATTTCTGGTGGATTCGATGCCGGGGCTGGCGTCGCAGCATCTGTATTCGTTGGGCCAGACGCGTCTGGTGCTTTGGTTGGTTCTGAAGTGACTGGTTTTGGTGGTTGAGGTTGGGCGGGCGGCTTCGCTGGCGTTGGTGGTGGCTGGGCTGCCTTGGGAGGTAAAGGTGGTGGAGCAGGCTTTGAAACCGTACTCCAGTCGGCGGGTTCCCAGATGATCTTTCCTCCCCAGTCCTTTCCGTTTGTGTTGACGCGGCCAATGACATCAAACTTTCGTGAGATATTGCTGGACTTCAGCAACACCATTCCGCGAAGTCGCGTACCATCGTAGAGATCTGGCAGTGTTACGTCGACTTCGTGGGCCCCTGCCGGAAGGTACGACGGATCAAAACTGAGTCCCGCCAAATCGGAAACGAAGGTGACGTCTTCTCCAATCGCCAGTCGCAGCTTGAACTTCTGCGTGCCCGGTTTTAGCGTTCCTAAGTCCAGTTGACCGGGAAGACGCCATGCTTCCTCGTTGGTGGCCAGCCCTTGAGTTTTTCCGACGACAGTCACGTCACGCAGCGTGACTCTGGCACCGGGTTTCACTTCGATCGCTGTTTCGAGCGTCGCCGTCGCGGACGGGGTTTTGCCAATGACGGCAATGGTCAGGCTCTGGAGCACAACCTCGCCCGACTCAATGACCACCACAGGGCCAGATGTTGACCAAATGGTGCCGCCTTGACCATCGACCGTGACTGGCGACTTCTGGTGGAATTTGATCGGGCCGGTGATAATGGTTCCGGGAGGATCGAAGTCAATTGTTTGTCCGACCTGTGCGCGGCCGAGTTCATGTTGAAGTTCAAAACTTTTGCCCGGAGTGGTGTCGACATTAATTACGGGCACGGAAGTGTCGCTTAGTCCGTATGCCGTGGGCACCGCGGGAGTGTGAGGTACCGGGGCTGGTGTTGGAGTTGGTGTGTATTGCTGTTGCGGAACGGGTCGAGGCGATTGTGGAACGGGTGATGGTGCCGGTGAATGTCGCCGCTGCCCATGCGGTTGCGGTGTTGGCGCTGGAGTGCGATGCGATGGCTGCTGAGGAGTTGGCGCTGGCGGTGCCTGTCCTGGAGTTGGAAAGGCCGACTTTCCTGAACCGGAAGCAAGGATGACGTGCCATCCCCACCAACCGAGCGTGCAGGCGTTGACAATGGTCCAGAACAGAAAAACGTAGGCAGGGAACCTGAAGAAGAATACAGGGACCATGCAGAAGGCGAGGAGGCAGCCGACGCCTGCGGAAAAGGTCTCGATTGAATCTATATTCATCGCCCAGTTTTGGACGTAGCGAACCAGAATTGACGAGTTAATCCAAAAGATCACTGCCATCCAGGAGAACGTCGCGACGTTTGTTATTCCGGCGAAACTGGCGCCGTTGAGCAGGTTGCTTGAACCGAGAATCCCCCAGGCAATGACGAATACTCCAAAATCGGCGAGATGCATTAAGTGCAGGTCGATACGGTCGATTCCTGCATTGTCGACCAGCGCATTTCGTTGTTTTGATCTCTCGGCAAAATCGTTCTTGTGCCGTTCCGCCACCTGCTTCAATTGCGGACTAATCGCCCTGATGGCCAGGACGTACTTCACCAGGCGTCCATGCAGCGGATAGCTGATGAGCTTGTAAAGGACGATAAGTGCTGCGAAAAGAATCATGGAACAGTTTGAGAAATCGTGGGACGTCTACTATTCAAAGGCGGAGTAGCCTCCTTCGGGCTTAATAGGTTTCGAGCGCTTCTTCTTTTTCTCTGCCGGTGTTTCAGCGATTTCTGACTCGATGTCGTCAGGTTCAGACTCGGGTTCAGGGGCAGGGGGACCACCGAACAAATCTCCAAGGGGAATTGATTGCACGGGCTTGGAACGCTTCTTCGGTTTCAGCGGCGAAGAATCTGGTGTATTGGTGCTGGTGGTGTCCTCAGCGCTTGCTTTCTGCGCTTCGGTGGCAGGTGTTGCTGCAGGTGGGTCTCCCCATGCTCCGCCCACCGGAATGCTCTTCCCGGGGACAGTCCACTCTTTGGGCAGATCGACAATATCTTCGTCAGGTGGGGGATTATTGAATGCCGCACCTGGAGGTGGCTCGACCGGTTTGGGGGCTTCCGCTTTGGATTGTTGGCCCGCGTCTCCCGTCGGACGCTTCGGCAAATGAGTTCGCTCCGCCTTCTGCTGTTGCGTTTTGGAAGAACTCTTCGTCGGGGGGGCTGCCTTGGCCACAGGTTTTGGCGGTTTGGAAGAATCAGCCGGAGTGTCCGCAGATGTCTCGGGAGGTTCCCACAACACGCTGCCGTTGGGAGTTCCCACGCTGTCGGTATCGACACAGTTTGCGGTCAGCGAAATGCGACGGCGCAGTTGACCGCTACAAATGATGAGATTCCCACGCAATCGGGTACCGACAGGACAAGCATCGAACGAAAGCGCTAATGAGACGAGCCCGGGACCGGCACTCATTGGCGTGACTGCGGCACCGGCGACGTCGATTTCGAATTTGCACGCGGTGGGGACAACAATTCGGAGGCCGAATTGCAGGTCTGTGTTTCCGGCAATTCGACCGAGCTTCAGTGAACGCGTATAGGCCCAATGACCTTCTTCGCCCGGAATGCCGTCGACCGTGCCGTGGACTGTGACATCTTTCAGTTTTGGAGGATTGTCGGCCTTAACGAGAATGGCGAGTTCCTCTGCGCCCGTTGCCTTGCGCCCTGTGACCTCAACATTGCAGTCGAGGAGCATCATTTTGGGTGTTTCAATTGTCAGGACCGGCCCGGCCTTGGCCCAAATGGTTCCGCCATCTCCCACAATTTTGATGGGCCGCGAAATCGTAGCCGGTCCTTCAAATTCGCCGCCCGACGGGGAGAGGGTCAATGTGCCACCCGGAGAGGTCTTGTCGATAAGCGGTTGCAGGGGAGGCATGGGTTTCGGAAACGGTGAAGACTGGAGAAAAAAACGTGTTAACGGAAGTGATGAGTGAAAGGCTATCGCACCATGCGAATGCTAACCATTCGGCCTTTGTCATCATTTGACAGCAGAATCTCGGACCCTTCTTTCAACACACACGCCTGGCCTTTGGGGACCGGGTTGCCAGAGGGTGAAATCATCGTGTCGAGATGCTTGTTGATAAGAATCCATTGTCCCTGGTGCTTGGCGACATAAGCTTGAGTGGTACGATCGACGCCTTCGGTTGGATAGATTCCACGGTTTACATGCCAAAGGTTGAGAGGTCGCTGGTTGAATCCAACAAGGCAATGGCCTTCCTCCCGATACTGTCCCTTCCGAGGTGCAAACATGAAATCCAGCACTGGGAGTGGCTCGTTTAACTTCCAGTTGCACCAAGGACATTGCTGCGACTGGCCTTCGATGTACACAAACCACTTCTCCGGGCAGGATCCGTTGCCACAGGGAATGAGCAAGTCGGCGGTTCGATACAACGCCTGTTCCCACATTTGAGCGGTCGGACGACGCGGCGGGTTATGGAGCCCGTCAACGAATGCCTGACGGAACAATCCAGGCAGATAGAGTCTGTCGTTAATTCCGCCGGTCGGTCCCAGTGTGTCGACAGGAACCTTAATTCCTTCCCTCGGTCGATTGGATTTGTCGGTGGGGTGTTCAATGAACAGTGCCTTCGGCCCCATTGAGAGAAACTCATCTTCCTCAGCGGAATCGACACTGTTGACCTTTGGTCCACGCAAAGGATGGCGGCGCAGCAAATACTCGTAAATCAGTACCGGCAAAGCATGCAAGTCGGTGCTGATTTCCGGAAGCTTCCGATTCGGGTCGCCGACGGGGAGCCGCTGGGTAGCGAGTACTTCGGGGGCGATGTAACCCGGTGTACCCAACACGTCGGGAGCGAATCGTCTCGGGACGACAAGGGAGTCGATGTCAATGACGGCGCAGTTTCCACCCTTGGGATCGACCAACACGTTCTTGGATGAAAGATCGGAATGTGCCAAACCGGTCAAATGCATTTTGCGAATGGCCCGAGCCATTTTCATGCAGAGTTGCAGGTAGCCCAGCCAATTACCCCGTTCGTCATCTGGGAGGAGTTTCCGCAGTTTCTCGCTCGAAAACCACTTGCCCTCTTTGTCTTTTCCTTTGAAACGTCCGCTGGCAAAGAAGAAGTTGGAAGCATAAGTGGGAGTCATCACCCCCAATTCTGGACTGGTGATAATCCCCGTTGGCCAGCAATACAGTTCTGCCAGCTCGTTACCTGTTTTCGTGTCGAGTGTGGGATTGTATTTTTCGAGAATTGCTTTCAACCGCTCCATGCGGTTGGGGTCTTGCCCAGTGGATTTGTCTTTGAAGAAGCAGACGACCGACTTCTTGTCGGTCGTGAAATAGACCCTCTTCATGCCCCCTTCCCCAATGTGGGGAGTGAGGTAATCGACCGTGCGGCCATCGGTCAGTTTGGCGGTGGGCATGTGTTCTCGTCGAATAAGAAACGGGAATTCGAATCTGCAGTCGGATTAGACTTTTTCAACCAAATCGGGGCGATACATCAGGAGCAGGGTACGGTCATCGGACGAGCCCTTCTTCTCATATTTCATCCATTCCAGCAGTGCTTTGCCAGAGTCCTCTTCTTTGGCCACCGTGTACAGCAAGCCATCGACGGAGTCACCGTTGGCGAATTTCATTCCTTCGATTTCGCCGCCCGCAAACAGTTCGACGAGCCGTTTGTCTTCGGGAAAGAAATCGTCGGAAATGCCGTCACACATGGCAGCGAGGGCGACCACGCTTTCTTTCGCTGCGAACAGGACTCGTGCACCAAATTCACGTTCGATGTTAGGCGTGGTAATGAACCGCGTTTCCGAGGAATACTCCCCGTGGTCCGCAATACCGAGCAAGGTGCAGTTTCCATCTTGTGTGTAGATTCCCACTGCACCGTCGCCGACCTGAAGTGCTGCCACAAGGTCACGGTCACCAAGTGGCAGGTGTACCATGACGAGCAGGGTAGCGTGGAAATCGCGGAGTTGTCGTTCGCGCTGTTGTGCTTCGCGCTGCACCGCGTACAAACTGGCGCGACCCGCCTCACACAAGAAGGTCTTCACTCGACCGAGGTCCGACGTGTCAGATGGATCAGCCGCGAAACTGCTGGGGACGAATCCGTCGAGCAGTTCGGTGAGTTTGTCGCGTGCTGCGTCGGCACAGGCACGAGCCCCAATGCGTGCCAACGGAGCAGAACCAGCACCGTCCGAGACGACAAGAATGGTCCAGTCGTCGACTTTACCAACGGCATAGGCATCATCCCGCCAGAGCGCCTTGTGCGCGTGCAGGCGTCCCCGCACGCTCGCCGCCGCGATTTTCCACTGCTCGTTTCGCTGTATGGTTTCGGAGACTTCGTGATCAACAGGATCGGTCTGATCTTCAGGCTCAAGAACTTTCCATTCCGGTTTGATGAACGGCTTGGGCGGCGGCGGAGGTGGAACGGGTGTTCCCGCCTGTTCTTCCAGGACTTCGCCGGATTGCGTTTGATGCGCGTCAGTGGGGACCTGACCAAGATTTAGAGGAGGTGGTGCCGGCTGAGGTGCATCAGTTGCTTCATCTTCAGACTTCACTTTGTCGAGTGGAATTGTCTGCTCGGAAGCTTCTGAGCTTTTCACATCAGCAGCGGCTTCCTGGCTGGCCGCGGCCTCTTCCGACTCCGCATTCAGGGGCAGCGTCGGTGCCGTTTCGGAGAATTCCCCGGGCGATTCTGTTTCGGGCATAATGACATCAGCGTGCGCGGCGCTATCCGGCTCGGGACTCGATTTCGTCGGCTCCTGAGACGACTCGTTCGCTGGGGCCGACGGGCTGGGTAGTGGAGTCTGGCCGCTTGCGCGCAGCCGATCTTCCTTGAGGTTTTCGACCCAGCGAAACTCCGCAATTGATTCCGAAATCTCACCTCGGGAGTATGGAATGACCACTTGAGCGTTCAGGCACTCCTCCAGAAGTTTGGAGCGAGGAGAAGGCACCGGGTAAGCGCTCTGCAGTTTGTCCAGTAGTGCGTCAATTTCCTGTTCTGTTCGCTGCATCGAGCTACATCTCCAAGGTTACCCGTTACTTTGGTGGCGACGGGTCTAATCGCTTTGTTCGTCAGAGGACGTTGCCTCCGCAGCTTCAAAATTGAATTCCGGAATGACCGTATTGCGGTCAGCAACTGTGCCTGCGGCTTGCGAGGTATTCGTTACCGACAATGTCACCCACTGCATAAAGGCACCCAGCGTTCCGGGCTGCGTATCTTTCAAATGGACAACAGTGTCGCACACTTTCTTGAGTGCTGCGTCGTCCGCTTCGGGCCCCGCTCCACAACCAATGAGAAAGGCCGGTGACTTTCGCTTGAATTCCTCGGCGATTTCCTCCCAGTCGTCCGTCGGTTCCCCATCAGTCAGGATGAACGCCATGGGGCGCCAGTCGCCCTTTTGCGTTTCGCTCGTCTTCCGCACTTCCAGTTCAATGGACTCCATCAGCAGTTCGATCGCTTCCCCAAATGCGGTCGCTCCCTGGGCTTCGAGAACAGGGACGTCGAATTCTTCGATATCCACCAACGGGACGATTTGCTGTGCCGTGCTGTCAAAGGTAATGACGCTAATCCAGACCGTTTCAATTGCCTGGGGATCCGTCATTAAGTCGGCTTGCAGACTCCGCAATCCCGCCTCCATGGCATGGATGGGTTCACCAGACATCGATCCGGACGTGTCGATCACGACATAAACGGGCAGCCGACGGTAGTAGGCAGGGACAGGATCCATAAGGGCGAATGTCGGGGCAATGCCCCGACGAGGAAATACGTTGCGAAAGAACGGGGAAGGGCGCTAGCACCCACACGACCTAAGGAACAATGACAATTCCTTTGTCTTCCGGAAGTGCCGGCAGGTTGACGGCCGCATCGCCCTGTTGAGCAACGCTCTGGCTGGTCGTGGTAATGGACGCAGTAACCCAGGCCATGAAGGCGCCGAGTGTTCCGGGAGAAGTGTCCTGCAGGCGAATGACGACTTCGGTAATTTGCTTGAGCACGGTGTCCTGTGCTCCAGGGCCAGCGGCACACGCAATGACATTACCTGGCCGTTTCTGCTTCAGTTGGTCAGCCGGGCCTTGCCAGGAGTCGGTCGGGGCGCCGTCTGTCATAATGAAGACCAGCGGTTTCCAGTCTCCCTTCTGGGTTGCCGTGGTGGTCTTGCACTCGTTGTTGATGCAATCCATAAGCAGTTTCAAAGCGCCGCCCAGAGAGGTGGTGCCCGTGGCATTGAGTGGCGGTTCGTTAAACGCTCCGATTTCAGTGAGCGGAACAACCTGCTTGGCCGTACTGTCGAAAGTAATGACGCTCATCCACACCGTTTCGAGCGCCTGGGGGTCGGACTGCAAATCGTTCAGCAGTGAGCGGAGTCCCTGTCGTACGGCCTCAATGGGCTCGCCCATCATGGACCCTGAAGTGTCGAGAAGCAGGTAAACGGGCAGGCGACGCATGGTAATTCCTCTTCGTTGCTCTGGATGATGAATGACTTAAGTTGATTTCCGCAGGGGCATGGCTGGGAACGTGGACCAGCCAGCAGTGGATCAGGTTGATTTCAGTTTTTTGTGGAAAATGTCAGCCTTGCGACTGACGCACATCGAATCCGCCGCCACCGCCGCCCATTTCGCATTGCTGATGGCAGCGAGGACAGACGAAACGCATTTGATTCGGAGAGACGCACAAAATGGCCCCGCACTCACAGGCTCCCGCGCCAGGAGCATGGCAGTGCGGACATTCGGGGACTCCCATGAGTTGAGAGGTGTTAATGGACGACGCTTCTCCCATCGAGCCTTCCAGCTCCTCCGGCTGAAGCGGGTGTGAAGCGAACGCCTGATAAGTTCCGCCGTATTCATCGCGCCTAAAACGCATGAGGTACGGCAGATTGCGTTTCTGGCACCAGGCATGCAGGAACACCTGCCGCGGCGGCCCCTGATGTCGGGCACTGGGGGCGGCAACTTCCAGTTCGTCCGGCAGGGAAGGGAGATTCAGTTCCTGTCCCTCGCCGCCCGACTGCAAATGGGTACTTGTGGACTGCATGGACTGTGTGAGCCAAATGAACAACTTGCGCCATGTTTCGCTGTTCATTTCCTTCATTTGCAGCACTATGTCGGTGACCTGTTTGAGGACCCAGGGATCGGCGTCTTCACCAACGGCAATTCCGTAAATGTTCGCAATGCCCACACTGCTGCCACGGCGAATGTCCTGAGCGGCAGGCTCCCAGTTGTCGGTTGGTTCACCGTCGGTCAACAAAATGACAATGGGCTTGTAGTCTGCCTTGAATTCGCCACCACGCTGACGCACTTCTTTGGAAATGCACTGTTTCACGAGTTGCAGGGCCGACCCCAATGCCGTACCAGAGCGAATGGTGAGTCGCGGCATTTGGAATGCCAGCACTTCGGTGAGTGGTACTACCTGTTTGGCGTACGAAGAGAAGGTGATGAGGCTAACGTAAATGGTCTCAATCGCCATGGGATCGCCGCGGAGGGCGTCGATCATGTCGAGGACGCCGCGTTGGGCATCGGCAATGGCTGGACCAGCCATGGACTCCGAACAATCCAGCACAATGTAAACTGGTAACCGCCGGACGTAATCACTCATGGCTTCGCTCTCGCCGAAGAAATTGGGTTCAGTGAAAAAGTATTACTGGATAACCACCGTCTGTTTGATTCTGGTTCCGCCGACTTCCAGCTCAAAATACTGCGATGACGCAGGCATGGTGAATTCTGCCTGACCATGCAGTCCGTCTGAGAAGTAGCAGACTTCGTTTCCCTGGTCGTCAAAGACCGTGGCATTGGGGGCCACGACGCGGTTTTCGTCGACCAGTTCGGAAATGATTTCAGTGACGGCTCGCATTTCGACCGCGATTTTGTGATCCCAAATGTCGACGCTGGTGCCCGTGTCGAGGTCGTCGAGTTCTTCCATTTGGCTTTCGTCGATGCTGTTGCCCACACCAATAAGGACGAACTTCACAAAGTTGCGTGTTCCGGCTTCGATTTCTTTGGCGAGCTGCGTGGTGTACCGCTTGAGAGCATCAAGGTCGTCGAGTCGTCCGTCAGTGAGGAAGACATAAATGCCGCGTTTGGCGTCGTGGAAACGATCAACGAAATACTTGGCTGCCGGTGTGAGCACCGTCCCTTCGCCAAAAGTCACCTTTTGAGGTCCGGAAATCTTCAGGCCACGGCATTCGTCGGTGGTGAAATCCCCCATGACTTCATAGTCACCCCCTTTGCCGCAGGCCCAGTAAATGACAGTCGTTCCGCCATCTTCGTCGAGTTCATCTGCGAGATAGCTGATGAAGTCTTGTGCGAGCGGTTCCACAATGTTGTCTGTGAACTTGAGGAAGCCGCGTTGGATGGCGTCTTCGTAGGCGTTCTTCTTCAGGCGGCGAACTTTCACGCCGTCTTCGGTGGCGGCCTGAATCCAGCCCTTCCGCTCGTACTCGTCCATGATGTTGGGCGGTACCGAACCGGTGAGGTTTCGTCCGTACCAGTTTTTCATGGAAGCACTGGCATCCAGGGCAACGCCCGTCTGCCAGTTTTCAGCCATGCCCCCTTTGAGTTCCTGCTGCCAAATTGTGAATTCGACATGGAGCTGGTCCCCTTCCTTCCGGACATAGACCTTGCCGAATTCTTTGGCGGTATCGCCAGTCGGGATGAGAGTGCTCTGCTGGCGAGACTGTTGGTGGGAACTCATAGGGCCGCTGTTCCTGTTGTACTTGAGTTCGTGCTAAGCGGCTTCCCTGCCTCCGGTTTCCGTTGATCATTCACATCACGGCACGCAATGCAATCAGGGCACAACTTCCGAAATGTCCTGTGTGACATCAGCTCGGGGAGTGTGTACTGTGAATGACTTACAACCGGCTGGGAGACGGAATCGAAACTTGCCGGGGAGGCCGTCGGAGTAGTTTTTTACTTCCTGGCCTTTGTCGTCGAGAATGGTCGCATTGGGGGCGACAATTTTGTCTTCGGTCATCAGTTCGCCGAACACGGCTCCGAGAATGTCATCCTGATCCTTCATGTGAGCGGCAATACCGCTGCTGAACAGGTCAACTTCTTCTGCGAGGTCGGTCCCTTCGAACATGTCGTCGAAGCTTTCAAGCTGGTCCGCATCGACTTCCTGTCCGACTCCAATGAGCACGAACTTCAGCGTATCCTTGGCCCGGGTTCCATCCTCGTACTGCTTGACGAGTTTCTTGCCGAGTTCCATGCAGTAGTTCTTACTGTCTTCTTCGTCCTGGATGAATCCGTCGGTGATAATGACAGCCAATGTCCATTCAGAGTCTTTGTCGACTTCATCGACAATGTGTTTCAGGACGGGCAACAGGTGGGTGCCTTTGCCCCATTTCTTTTTCTTCGGACCGGTGATCGGGGCTGTGTCGCAGCCATCTTCGTCGAACTCACCAATCATTTCGGTTTCGTCGCCCTGGCCCAAAGCCCAGTAGAGCATGGGGACGGTGCCGCTTTTGGATGCTTCCGTGAGAATGCTACCGAGCTTGCGAGCCACCTTCTCAACGTAGTTAGGCTTTGGTTCGGAGAAGACATCACCCTCTTCCCCGTACATTTCTTTAATGGAGCGGGAAGCGTCGAGAGCGAGACAAACGCGCGATTCACCTTCGCCGACCAGATCTTCCACCTTGGGCATAATGCAGGCGACGACTTCCAGTGAGCCATCGGGCTGCTTCAGAACGTTGACGTCAGCCAATGGACGTACGGTGCGGGTGATTTTAGCCATGCTCGGTTCCTTGCCTCACATTGATCAGATGTGGCCTCAACAATTGTTCTCTCGTGGCCGTTGCGAAAACGGAACACTCATGTAGCGTCGCGTGACACTGCTCAATTGTCAACGCACTAGCACTGCCGTTGCGTCGAAATGCAGCAGGTCAACTCTCGGTTCGGACGCAGATTGGCCCAACGTGTTCCACGCAGTTGGCGGAATGCAAATTAGAAACCCGCTGTCTGCAATTCTTCCAGCAACTCGTTCTGGCTGGTTGCCGAAAGTCGCGCGTTAGGCAATCTGGGTGGACCGACATTCACGCCCTGCCGCTTCATCAACGCTTTCGCCGATGCCATGTAGCCCCGTTTGACGAGGATGTCGACCAGCCTGATGGACTGAATTTGGTACTTCCTTGCCGTTTCGAAATCGCCTTGGGCGTAGGCCTCCATCAGTTTCAAGTAAATGCTCGCCGCGAAGTTGTACGTGCTGCCGACCGCGCCCGTGGCACCGCAGGCGAGTGCCGGGAGCAGCATTTCGTCAACACCCCACAGGATGTCGAACCGATCACCAAATTCGCTCAGGCATTTCTGAAAGACAATAAGGTCTGGGTTGGTGAACTTCAGGCCGGCAAGTGTTGGTATGGCGTCGGCTGCCTGCCGCAGGAATTCCACCATCGACAGCGACACGTTGGTCATGCTGGGAATGTCGTAGAAATAGAACGGCGTGTTGGGAGCAGCGGAGGCGACGAGTTTGCAGCAGTCAACAAGCGTGCTGACATTGCCGGGCTTAAAGTAACTGGGGGCCAGCATCGCAATGGCCTTTGCACCGTGCTGCTCTGCGTGGGCGGCGAGAGTTCGCGAGTTCTCCAGGCAGTTTTCACCGACGTGGACAATGACGTCGAGGCCTGAATTGTGAGTGACTTCGGCCCAGCGCACCGCGAATTGCAGGCGTTCCTCGGTGGTCAAGGAGTGACTTTCTCCTGTAGTGCCGCAAATGAACGCGGCCTGAACCTTGTTCGTCACCAGGTGACTGGCCTGAGTTTCCACGACGTCCAAATTGATTGAGGTGTCGTCGTGGAAGGGAGAATGCGTGGCTGCGATGAGTCCGGTCATCGGATGGGATCTTCATGGTCGAGAGTGGGAATGAACGCTTCGTCGCTGGTTGCTCGGATGTGATCTCGCAAACGGTCAACGCAGGCTCAATGTATCTCGGCGTCTTGAAAATGGCGATGGAGAACGATGTTCGGGACTAACTCGGAATTTGCTGGCGAAGTGGCATTGTCGGCTATAATGAGGGGACGTGAACTTGCAGGAGGAAGAGCCATGAGTGAATTGAATGCTGTGGTGACCGGAGGAGCCGTCCGGATTGGCCGGGCAATTGCGCTACGTATGGCCGTGGCGGGGTGGAATGTGTGCATTCATTACGGTCAGTCGGAACGGGAGGCGAAACAAACCGTTTCCGAACTGGAACTGCTGGGGGTGAAGGCGACCTGTGTGCCGGCTGACCTCAACCAACCGGTGTCGGCTGCAAAGCAGGTTTTCCAGCATGCGTCGGACAAGCTGGGGGCGGTGTCTTGTTTGATTAACAACGCGGCCATTTTTCGAGAAGGAACATTGGCGTCGACGACCGAGTTGGAATGGGATGCGCACTTCGAGACGAACGTGAAGGCCCCGTTCTTTCTTTCGCAAGAGTTCGCTCGGCAGTGCCGCAAGGGCGGGAGTATTATTAATCTCATCGACTGGCGTGGCACGCATCCGGTTCCGGGGCACGTTGCCTATGCTCAGACAAAGAGTGCACTCGTTGCCCAGACGCGATTGCTGGCCCAAGAATTGGGCCCGGATATTCGAGTCAACGGCATTGCGCCCGGAGCAATTCTTCCACCGCCCGGTAAGGGACAGGAAGTGCTGGAGACACGTGCTGTTCGAAATCCTTTACGCCGTGTGGGCGCGGCAGATGACATTACCCGGACAGTCATGTTTCTGCTTGAGTCACCGTTCATTACTGGCGAAATCGTCCACGTATCGGGCGGAGAACATTTGGCCGCTGGCAAAAGCTATGGAGCATAGCTGCCTGCGGTTTGAGACGCTGTTCCAGTAATGACCTGGCTACTGGGCATTCGGCGTGTCTGTCTCCAGCGGAAATGCGGGAGGCTCGGCTTCACTCGCTTGTTCTGCCTGACGTTGCGTGTCGTCGCCGTCTTCCTCGAAGACAACGTCGGCAACTGAATGGGCGAACGTCGATACGCCCGTGAAGTAAATGCGGTTTTCGTCGAACTTGAGCGTCCCTGTCGAACGAGACTGATCGTCGATACCACGTTTGGCTTCGCGCACTTTGACGGAATTGCGTGAGCCTATGGTCCACAGCAGCGGCTGGTCAGATGGTGAAATGAGGCTCTGCTCCATTTTCATTTCGGTCTTGAAGCCTTTCGGGGCGTAGCTGAAATAACTTTCGGACCAGGGGTCGACGGCGAACAAGTCGGGCGTTTCTTTGAGGTCCAGGATGGTGTCGGGAAAGTTCCCGTGGTCACGCCGATGCGCCTGCAGCAAGAGAATGAGTTGTGTGGCTCGCTCGCAGGCCACGGCGTCGTGGTAGGTGTTCATGTTCCAGGATTCGCCCGTCGTCATTTCCTGCAGGATGGGATCATAGACAGCGCCCGGTAAAAGGAAGTATGAAGTGGAAATCCAGCGCTGCAGTTGAATCGCTTTTTGTGATTGCATCGGATTCGGAGCGGCGTTTGGTTGCAGTGTTGTGTTGAGCGACTCCAGTGTCAGGAAAGCCACGAGGCGTCGGCAACGATTGCGTTCGGCCCAGGAAAGTGGTGAACGCAAAACTGCTTCGAATCCAGTCTCACCCATTGCGTCGTCCGCTCCCATGTGATCCCAAAGCGGGCCGCCTCCCTGATAGAACTGGTCGAACACGACGTACCGGGCGTACAACATTTTGGTTGGCAGTGGCCCGACATTTCCCACAATGTCTTCAACCTGCTGCCGCGTCTGCCGGAGTTGATCGGCTGTGACGTCGGGATGTGCCGCCCACCGCTGCAGGCCAGCGAGACCTCGGCGCTCACCCTGAATGGCCATGATCCAACCCGGCCAGTCAGTCGCCTGATGGCTCAGGTAGCGTTCCAGTTTGACTGCGAGCAGGAATGTCTCTCTCGCTGCTTCGGTATCGCCAGCGGCGAGTTGTTCGTTTCCTTCATCTTCCAGAATTGCCGCGACTCCAATAGTGAGCCTGCCGTCTTGCCCAACTCGCAGTTCGATGGGAATGTTGTCCTTGAATCGGAACGGAATGTCTTGCGTTGTGCAGTTGAGTTCAGCGTCGAGTTCTGCGATGCGATGTACCAGAAAACGACCGTCTGGCTTTCGGCCTTCGACAACTGTTGCAGCGTAGTTGTAGTTACTGGACGTAATACCGTTGCGGCAGAACTTCGCCAACTCCATCCAGGCGTCTCTCCAGTGCCCCTGAGGTTTTCGGTTCAGGTCAAAAGCTTCCTGGACGACGGAGTCATAACTTTGCGGGTGTGCCGGTGGTATGACGGCACCGGGAACGGATGCAAACTGAGTGGATGAAACAGGCGGCGGTGGATAGTTCAGTGCGACGAACGGCGTCGTGGGAACGGGGAATGCTCGCAGTGACCAGCCGACGAATGAAATCAATACGACAGGCAGGAAAATCCAACCCAATTGAATGAACGAGGCGCGTCGCACCGGGCGCTGCTCGTACCAAATGTGCCCGGTGTATCGAGTGGCAAAGAATGGCGCCAGCACGAGCGGCCACAATGTGGCGAAGTGTGGCAGGTCCAACATCGCCACAACGACCACCAGGATGTACAGAATCCAGGAGGCAATCGCCGCACCACCCCAGGCAAGGAGACTGCTGCGGAACCAGTAACTGCTGAGTTGTCCAATCCCGAATAGCCCGAGCAGGAAGCTGAACAAAAGCGAGGCCCGAATGGCAATGTCTTCCGACAGAGAAATCCCAGGATAGAAGACGTGAGGGTTTAGGCCGTTGACGTCTCCCCGATGTGGCGCGTGAACTTCACCGAGAACATGGAATATACTGGGAGCAATTTCGTGCCCGTATTGTGACGTTTGGCGAAAGACGGGGTGAAATCTCGACACGTCGGCGGCCCAGTCGAACAGTAACAGCCCAATGGCGACAGCCATTGTCGCGGGAAGCCAGGTCAAAGTTTTCGCGAGCCAGACGGTTCGGACAGGAATGCCACGCTGTGCCAGAAACTGCTTGACGTCGTCGCGGTGGTCATCGCGAAATGTTTTGAGTCCGAACTCGAGCAGCATGACGAAGAAGACAAGCCAGAACCAGGGGATGTAAGGGGAGAAACACGAGAGGCAAATGGCAGCAGCGCCAACGCCGCCCCAGAGCCAGACATGTGGCACGAGAGCCCGCATTTCTCGCCAAACCAGCATTGACCACGTGCGGGATGCTACTGAGTCTTGATTTGCCGCCCGTTCTAGGCGGGCAGCGAGTTTAATTGACCCCAGAATTCGTTGGATGCGTTCCGAAATGCGCTGTATGTATCCCGCCTTGGCCTTCGCTGTCGTTGCCTCACTTTGCGGAGCGGCGGAAGTTGTCGGGCGGTATGAAATTCTCCAAGGGATGACGGTCCCTTTGCGCATCCAGTTGATGGCCATCGGCCAACTGATGAGGGCGATGAGTATCTGGAATGCAAAGTGTGGGACGAGTCGATGCGTACTTGTTTCAGCAATATCTGACATAATGGCTTCAGCGAACAGGACGCTGACCGCCGTGACAAACAAGGCGGGCATGACCTTGCGAATTGCGAGCGACCAGAAGACGCCCCAAACCGCAGCCGCGACAGCGACTTCAGTGAACTGCATGACTTCCTTCGCAGGGAAGATGAGTTCGTTGATGGAACCAGTCGCGACCAGCATGACCAGCGTTAACAAGGAAGTGGCGATTACAAACAGTCCCGTTCCGACAATGAGCCAAAGGGCTTTTGCGCCCAGGACTTTGGAAGGGGAGACCGGCAGGTGACGCAAATAGTCGGCGGTACGTTCTTCGTCTTCGCCAGCGAAGAGCATGGATCCGGAAGCTCCGGCGAAGCAAATTGTCAGCACAATGGGAATGGCCGTCAGACCAGATCCCAGTTGTTCAGTTCCGGTTCTGCCGAAACTGATGAGCGCAAATACGACGACGACCAGCTGCAGCAGGAACACGCCTGCGACGAGGCTGAGCCACAGCGTGCGCTGGGTGCGGTACTCTTTCCAGAAAAGATGATAACTGGCTGAACGAGTCATGAGGACGACCTTTCAATGAGCGAAACGGGCTCGAATGTCGACGCGTTACTTCGGCAGGACGAGGAAAGGTAGAATTCAGTTGGTGGCTACTACTTCCTGAGGCCTATTTGGCAATCGGTACTCCCGCAACATGGCGAGCAAGATGTCTTCCAGGTTGGGCTGCCGAATGAGTGGTGACGGCAAATTGGAGTCGCGACAAATGTCTTGTAGTCGTCCGGCATCCAGGTCGCGGACCATCCAGACGAGGTCATGTCCGAACGGTACGTGAGCCAAAACCTGACCGGGCATTTGCGGCGGTTTGGCCTCAACATTCGGAAGTGTGAGCACCACTTCGGTCGTGTTGCGTTTCAAGTCTTCGAGGCGTTCAATGCAGACCAGTTTTCCGTTGAGCAGAATGGCGACGACATCGGCGACTCGTTCGACTTCGTTGACCTGATGGCTCGACAGGAACACCGTACGGCCGGCTGATGCGACATCAACCATGCTTTCGAGAAACTCGCGGCGGACCAGTGGATCGAGTCCGGAGGTCGGTTCATCGAGTACAAGTAACGGTGGTTCGTGGGCCATCGAAAGTGCCAGCGCGACTTTTGCCCGCATCCCTTTGGACAGTTCGCGGATCGCTTTGCTTCCATCCACATCAAAGCGTGCGCGGAGTGCGTCGTACTTGGCTTGAAATCCGGAGGGATAAAACCCCGAGGTGAACCAGCCAATTTCATCGACGGTCATCCATTCGTAGAGTGGAGGTCGATCAGCTACGTAGCCGACCTGCGAACGAATTTCGAGCGGCTTCTTCGCGCTGTCGAGGCCCATGACGTTGACTGTTCCCGAGTCGGGACTGTCGAGGCCCAGCATGAGTCGGATGGCGGTTGTCTTTCCGGCACCGTTTGCCCCAAGCAGGGCAAACACGGTGCCGGGTTCGATTTCGAAAGAGACATTGTCGAGCGCCAGAGTGTTGCCGAAGCGGCGCGTCACATTCTGGAATTGAACGATAGGAGCCATGTTGTGTTTCTCCAGAGAGTTGTGTGTGACTGTTACGCAGAAGTGGGCCAGGCCGCGTGGACGAGTTTGAGAAAATCGTCGAGCTGCAGCCCTCCCTGTTGTGCTTCGCGGACGACGGACTCGACTCGGTCCTGCAGAATGTGACGTCGTCCCTCTCGGCATTGGTCCGGAGCGGTCGGGGCGACTGCGAGACCCGTTCCTCGAATCGGCGTGAGGATGCCGGTCTGCTGCAGTTCCCGGTAGGCTCGCGCCACCGTGTTGGGGTTCACGGCCAGTTGAGTCGCCAGTTCTCGCACGGAAGGCACGTGCTCCCCGACGAGCAGGGAGCCATTCGCAATGGCGTACGTCACCTGGCGACCAATTTGTTCATAGATGGGGACGCCGTTTGTTGCGTCAATGTGGCAAATCATTTCAGTCCTCGCTGAGCGATTTACTGTTCTAGTTCGATAGTACAGTAGTCGGCGGGGAGGGGGCAGTCAAGAAGAAATGTCTGTTATTTTCAGAAATGCTTCAGCGGCGACGCGCCAGCGTGTTTACTGGTCGAGAGAGTCCAGTGCTTCCTGGAGAGCGGGGCCAAACTGCTGGGCACTCCAGATCGAGCGGCCGACACGCCAGCCCCGGTCCTGCAGGCTCGGATGATTCGGACGGATGTCACAAATCAGCATATCTTCCACGTGCCGCTGGGTTCTGGCGAGGATTTCCCCGTGGGGGTCAATGACGTAACTGTCGCCGTAACCGACGCCTTCGTATCCTGTTATGGACATCTCCTCGCCAACAGTGACGTTGTTTCCACGGACGAAGTAGACACTGTTTTCGACGGCCCGGGCGGTGTGGTCGGCTCGTACTTTCATGAAGTGCGAAATGAGCCCCGAGGGGCCAATGAAGTTGTAATGCGGAGCAAAAATGACCCGAGCCCCCTTGATGGAGAGAATACGCGACGGTTCGATGTAACCTCCATCTGCACAAATGATAACGCCAAATTTGACAACGCCGTCAGAGACTGTGTGACGCTCGAAAACGGGGAATTCGCGTCCCTGGGTGTGGAACTTCATGTAAGCCGCACATTTGCTGTACGCGCCCAGCAAATGGCCGCGATGAACAATGGCCGCCGTGTTGTAGAGCAACTCGCCGCGTGTTTCGTTGAATCCCACGATGAACGTCGGGTCGAACTCGGATGAGGCATGCAGAAGCTCGAGCATTTGCGGAGAATCGACGGAAAACGCATGTTTTCGGGCTCGTTCTTCGTCGTTTTGGTAGCCGGTGAGGAAGCACTCCGGAAAGGAGACGATTTCCACGCGATCGCGTTGGGCGTCTTTCAGTCCCTGCACAACACGAGCGAGGTTGGCATCAAAGTCTCCGCTTTGTGGCTCGAACTGGCAGTGTGCGATACGCATGGCTGTATTCCCGTTGTAGACGGCAAATTCGGCAAGGATTGAACTCGCAGGATACTGTTCGTAATGCGAAATATCGCGTTCAATCTCAAATTTGCCGGTTGCCGCAATGGGGAACACGTAGGAACAATCGGTTGCTCACTTGATTCCAACTGAGCAAATGTGGTTCCTTACCGTTGACGGTCGTTCCTCAGAACGACAACATGGAGCCATTATTGTGGGGATGATCCCTCATTTTTCATTTTCATCTCCCACGTCATTTCGCAATTCATTCGGTGTTCATTTGTTCTTAACGCAGTGTTGGTTGTCTTCTCGTTTTGAAGGCAGTCAGCGGTTTGGGGAGTTCTAATGTCGGCGGTCATTGAGATTCGGAACCTCAGCAAAATCTATCGAGATTTCTGGGGTCGTCCAAAAGTGAAGGCGCTCAACTCGCTCAGTCTGGATGTTCAGCAAGGCGAGATTTTTGGTTTGCTGGGACCAAACGGTTCCGGAAAGACCACAACACTCAAGTGTCTGCTGGGATTGCTGTTTCCCACGTCGGGCACAGCAACAATTCTTGGCAAACCCTCGCACGACGTCGAAAAGAACGAGCGAATTGGGTACCTGCCTGAAGAGTCTTACCTCTACAAGTTCCTCACCGGCGATGAAACGCTCGACTTCTACGGTCGGCTGTTCAAGATGTCGGCGGCAGAGTTGAAGAAACGAAAAGAGGAACTGCTCGACTTGGTAAAAATTAAGCATGCCCGCCATCGTCAATTGAAGGAATATTCCAAAGGGATGACGCGCCGCATTGGTTTGGCGCAAGCACTCATTAACGATCCCGACCTCATTCTGCTCGATGAACCCACAAGCGGCTTGGATCCGATTGCCAACTCGCAAATGAAGGATTTGATTCTCGACCTCAAAAAGCAGGGTAAAACGGTTGTCATGTGCAGTCACCTGTTGGCCGACGTGCAGGACGTTTGCGACCGCATTGCCATTCTGCACCAGGGAGATTTGAAAGTCCTCGGTAATGTCCAAGACCTGCTGCAGACCAAGGGAGAAAGCCAACTGCGAACTTCTGAGCTGAGTGAAGAGGCTCTAAAAGAAGTGCAACAGGTGCTGGCGAAGCATGGTGTCGACCTGAAGGAAGCGTCGCATCCGACAACAACACTGGAAGATTTGTTCCTGCGGACTGTCATGGAAAGCGAACAGCGACCCGGCCGCCGGTTTGAGCCAGGTGAGTTGCCGACTGGTAGTGTCGAACAGGCCGACTCGCCGACAGGAGCTACCGAAGGGGGGAGCCGCAAAAACTAGGCCGACGCAATTCCATTGCGAGTGGTCTCTTTTGCGTGTTCTCAATTGGAGGTTTTATCCATGTCATTTCTCTACGTACTCTGGCAGCAGTTAGGCTACTGGTTCATTGTTGTTGGTGGGGCGGCGGGCGCCTTTTTACTCGTTGGCATCGTTGTCTCGCTGTTGCAACATGGTTCTGCTGCGCCGGCAATTCTTGGCGCGACGCTTGTGCGCGGCGTGAAGGATTTGCTGTTCATGTCCGCGAAACGGATTGCAGCAATTGCCAAGTTGACGTTTGTTGAATCGTACCGGAGGCAGGTGTTTGCGGTCGGGCTTGTCTTTCTCGGCGTCATTATGTTCGGCGGTTGGTTCTTTGGAGACGCCAAGAGCGACTCCATTGCCCCTTACGTGAGTACGGTTGTCACTCCGATGTGGTTTGTGCTCGTGCCCATGTCGTTGCTGGTGTCCTGCTGGGGGATTCCAGCCGACGTGAAAGAACGTTCGATTCACACGGTCGTTACCAAGCCGGTGAAACGCAGCGAAATTGTCGTCGGTCGCATGCTTGGTTACAGCGCCATTATGACCGTTATCGTCGTGGCCGTTTCACTCGGCAACTATTTGTGGCTGATGGGGCAGGTTCCGGAACATTTGAAAGACCAAATGGTGGCTCGCGTTCCCGTCTACGGCGAATTGACCTTTCTCGATCGTCAGGGGATGCCATCGAAAGTTGGAATTAACGTTGGTGATCCTTGGGAATATCGCAGTTACATTGAAGGGCAAACACAAAGCCGTGCTATTTGGCGATTTTCTTTCCTGGATCTTGGCACGTTGAAGAAGATGGAGAGCATTCCGCTTGAGCACCGGTTCGAGGCATTCCGTACGGTCAAGGGACGCATTGAAGTTGAAACCAGATTTCAATTGACGTTAATCAATCCGACAACAAAACTGCGAATGACGCTGCCAGCCATGTATTCCGTTCGTGAGTTTGTTGCGAGCGGTCGCGAACGCGTTCTTGAAGTTCCCCAAACCCTTCCGCTTACCGTTGAAGTCAACAAGAAGACGGAATGGGAAGATCCCGATTTGCAGCAGCGTGTTGATGAGGAAGTTGAGAGGGTTCTTGAGGAATTGCGGAAAGAAGAAGCAGCAGCCGCAGCGGCTGCTAACCGCGCTCCCAAAGAGATCACGCGACAGGACGTGAAGGAAGTCACCGTCGATGTTTTCGTGCTCGATGATTTGGTCGATGATACCGTGGAAAATTTGGGCAGTGCACTCACCGTCGAAATCGCTTGCGTGGAGCCAAACCAGTTCATCGGTGTGAATCCCGCAGACTTGTTTGTCCGGCTGAGCGATAAGTCGTTCACGGGCAATTACGTCAAAGCCATGGTCGGCATTTGGTTGTTTGTCATTCTGCTGGTCATTCTCGGCACGACTTCCAGCTGTTTCGTAAAAGGTCCCGTTGCGACACTGCTCTGCGTCGGTCTCATCATTCTGGGATATCACCTGACTGGTCACCTGGAGACGCAACGGCAATTGGCCGAGGCTCAGGCTGTTCACGGGGCTGGTGGGCCGCTGGAGGCAACGTACAAGTTGCTGACGAAGTCGCCCGAGTTGCCGAACAACTTTGGGACAAAGGTCATGTCGAAAATCGATGGTGCTGCCGTTTCCGCATTGAACGTTGCTCAGCTTGCGGTACCAGATTTGACCCGCTTCAGCACAGAGGCGACCGATCGGCAGTTGCAGCTCGATATTTCGCGAGGGTTTGATATTCCGGCAACCCATATGATTTATCGGTTTATTGTTGTCCTTTCGTATTTCATCCCCATGGTTATTCTCGGTTATTTCAGCCTCGTGTTGCGCGAATTGGAGCATAAGTAATGTCACCACTCGCTTTTCTAAACCAGTTGACGGTGTCGCAGCGGAAAATTGTCTACGCTGCAATTGGCGCTCTTATGCTGCTTCCCATCCTTTTGTTGGGCAGTCCAGCGGACAAGCTCAATAAGGATGGAACGCCCATTCGGTCGGGTGGATATCTGGCACAAATGCGGTTTGACAACGAACTCGGCGAAGCCAGCCTGGGGAACGTCGACCCCACCAGCTCGGCGATGAGTTTCAGTCTGCTCGGCTTTCGTGGCATTGTCGCCTGCATGTTGTGGAGCGAAGCCGACGATTTGAAGCAACGTAAAGAATTTGCCCAGTTGGAAAAGAAGGTTGAGTCCATTATTGAACTACAACCACACTTTCGTCAGGTGTGGGAGTTTCAAGGATGGAATCTGGCGTTCAATGTCTCGACCGAGTGCGACGACGTTCGCGAGCGCTATAAGTGGGTGAAGAAAGGAGCCAAGTTCATGATTCGCGGGACTGAGCGGAATCGTCGCGTCCCGGAATTACACTGGCAGACTGGTTACTTCTTTGGAAGCAAAATCGGTCGGGCAGACGAAAAGGAAGAGTATCGACGGTTCTTCATTGCAGACCCCGATGAGAATGAAGACTTCGCCGGGAAGGCTGACCCCGAAATCAATCCTCAAGGTAAGGGCAACTATGAGGTGGCTCGTGACTGGTTCCTGAAAGCGAATGCACTGGTGACATCCGGACGCGAACAACATCAAATGGATGAGCCGCTCCTTCTGGCTTATCCCTCAAGTGCCCTCATCGATCATGCTACGGCAATTCAGGACGATGGCGTCCAGCCAGACGGCATGGAATTGGCTCGTCACGAAGATATTGTCGAGGCACTCGCTGAACTCAGTTACGACGACGATCCGGAAAAACGAAAAGAGAAGCAGGCACGTCTCGACGCTGCCTACGACGCCTGGAAGGAACGGTGCCAAACAGCGTGGGAGAATGCTCTGGAAGCCTGGGTGACGGACTACGGTCGCATGCGGTTGAGGGCCACCGACCCGAATCGGACGCAGTTCATTCTCGAAGAGGATTTTCGTGAAATGGAACAGTTGGCGCTGGATCAGGGTGTAAAGCCGCAAGTTGTTCTGGATTGGCATTCACTGTACCGCAGAACCACGAATTACCCCACGCGTAAGAAGCGGTGTGAGATTGAAAGCGATCCCAATATGACGGAAGCTCGCTATAAGCTGGCTGAAGGGAAGCGACGCTTCACGTACATGTCGGATTTCGTAGGAGCAAAGGAACTTTTGATTCAGGGCCTGACGGACATGGAGGTCGTTGTCCGGAAGCAAACTCGTGACGATGGCTCAAATGCCCTGTTGGTCGATGAGCCGGATATCGTTCGAAATATCATCAAGTCGCAAATCCTGCTTGAGCAATCGTACTTGCTCAGTCATGAGAAACCGCCCGAAACGTTTCCCTTGAAGGACCTTGTCTGGGATAATCCAGATTCAACCATTCAAGGAATTAAACTCGAATCGCAGCAGGCCTATCAGGCCAAGTACGGTTACCTCACTCAGTAGAACCTTTCACTCCCAGCAGTCGACACTGTCGGTTATGTGAGTCAACGAAAACTGGCGTAAGACAATGGAATTACTGAACGCAATTTGGCAACTCATTGTTGCTCTTGGGGCGTTGTTGGCGGCACTTCTGCACACGGCAGTGCCTTGGTTGCCTCTCGTTGCCTGGATTGCCTTCTGGCTGCTGGCTGTGAACTGGTCAAAGCTGTACCCGGTTCTCGACCGCGACCGTCTCGCTGGAGTGGTTCCGCTCGGGTTGATTGGGATTCTCCTGATTGGATTTCTCTCTGTCCTCACTTGGGGTGTCATTGCTCCGCCGGATGGTGGCCTCTACAACATTTTCGGACTGCAGTTGTCCAACTTTGTGGGGAAGACTGTTTACGTCACAGGACTGTTCGTCATTGCCGCCATGTGCGCTTCCGTGCAGCTCTCCGGCTTTGTGAAGCCCTGGTGTCTGTTTGATGAAGCGGAAGAAGAGCCGGAGAGTGAGCCGCACCACGCTGGTCATCACTAGACTGGTTGAAGAGCTGACGAAAGGTGTTGTGCGGTGACGACAGGTAGAGAAATCATCGATTTTCTCGAAGGGTTTGCGCCGACTCGCTCTGCAGAAAGTTGGGATAACGTGGGGTTACTGCTCGGCGATTCGGCCCAGTCAGTCACGCGCGTTATGACATGTCTGACACTGACGCCCGACGTCGCTCAGGAAGCGGTCACTGCTGGTGCTGAGTTTATCGTCACGCATCATCCCATTCTGTTTCGACCCGTGCAAAGTCTTACCACTGCAAATCCACAAGGAGCAATGCTCCTTGGCCTTGCCCAGGCAGGGGTAGCGGTGTTCAGTCCGCACACCGCATTTGACAGTGCCGTGAATGGCGTGAATCAGCAGTTGGCCGAACTGTTTGAACTGCAGGACATCGCGCCAATTCGTCCGGCGGATGAAGAAAACGGTCCCGGATCGGGACGTCACGGAGTGCTTTCGACAGAGACGACACTGGGCGATTTTGTTCGCGTTGTTGCCGAGCAACTGAGCGCCCCCCACCTCTCCTATGTGGGGGATGACCGACAGCGAGTGCAGCGGGTGGGAGTTGCGTGTGGGGCCGCTGCCGAATTCATGAGTGACGCGCGAAAACTTGGCTGCGACGTGCTGGTCACCGGTGAAGCCCGCTTCCATGACTGCCTGGAAGCGCGGGGGACGGGAATTGGTCTGGTGCTGGTGGGGCACTATCAGTCGGAGCGACCGGCGGTTGAGTCGTTGGCGGCAACGCTCAGCGAGAACTTTCCCGCTCTTGAGGTTTGGGCGAGCCGAACCGAGTCCGATCCGTTATCATGGATTTGATGTTCAAAGCATTCGCCAACTGAGTGCGGATGGTCGTTTTCTGGAATTGAGGTTGTCGTCCGTGTCAGGTGAGTTGGAACAGCAGTCCGGGCTTGTTGGTCGTCGACCCACGTTGACCGAAATGCTCGGGCGGGCCGCGCGCTTGCGGTGTCCCCGCTGCGGTGAGGGAAAGTTGTTCAAAGCGTGGTTCCGTATGCATACGGAGTGCAGCGGGTGTCACTTCCACTACGAGCGTGCTCCCGGCTATTTTCTGGGAGCTTCGTACATCAGCTATGGAATTACCGCCCTGACAATTACCCTGATTTTCATTCTGGGACGGTTTCAGTTTGGCGCCACGGCGAATCAGCTCATTATTCCGCTGGCAGTACTTGCGTTACTGTTACCACTGTCGATGTTTCGGCATGCACGTGGAATTTGGATGGCGTTTGACTGCTATTTCGATTCCAGCGTGTTAGCTGACGAAGACAGGCCCCGTTGACCGTTTGTTTGATGGCGGTCCACCATGTCGTGATTTGTTTTGTTGAGTTGAAATCATGTCCGAAGCGTCCTGGTACTACAAACTTCTCGGCGAAGAACTAGGGCCGGTGACGTTAACGGCTCTCAGAGACCTGGTTCGAGACGAATACCTCGGCCCCGAGGACGTTGTACGGCATGAGTCCGCATCTGAATGGCAATCTGTATCGCAAGTGGCGGAGCTTCAGGATCTCGCCGAACTGGCCGACAGCGACGACCTCGATTCCATGCTGGCCGATTCCGACGACATGGCCGGTGCCTTCGACATCGACAACATGCTTGTCGAGGAGGCGTCATTACCCGCACCAGCGCCTCACCGCGTGGTTCCTCGCTGGTACTGCAAGGTGCTGAATCAGGAACTGGGGCCGTTTGAATATGAAGCGCTGCGGCTCATGGCAGAGTCGGGCGAGGTGGGGAAGTCCGACCTCATACGTGCCGAACGGGATGAGGAATGGGTGAAGGCTTCGACCATTCAGGGGCTGTTCACCGGAATCAAGCGGGAGAAGATTTCGAATGGCGATCAGAAAGTTACGAACACAGTCTCGCATCAACGCGCGGCGGTAAAGCCCGTGCAATGGGAGTGCCAAATCCTCGGCCAGGAATACGGGCCATTCGACACCGTGACGCTCCATGAAATGGCACGCAAGGGAGAACTGGCCGAGAATGATTTTGTCCGGTCCGACCGAAATCCGGAGTGGGTTCCCGCCAGCACTGTTCCCGGAATCGAGTTTTCCAGTCCGCAGGTAATGACGCCTGCCGCCAGCGAATCCAAAACCGCAAAAGTCAGCGAGTCCAGGCCGAGCTCACCAGCGGAACCTCAGGCGGAGCGACCGCCGACTCAGCCTGCTCCGGCCAGACCGACTCCAACCGCGCCAACTTCCCGTGCTTATTCACCACCGCCTGTCAGTGCATCGCCTCCGCCACCGCCGCCGTCGAACCGAACTGCATCGGTTCCACCGCGACCTGTAACGCCCAAGAAGTCCTCGTCGGGTGGTGGGCTCAGTTTCAACTTCAAACTCGATCCCAAAATCCTCGGCGGCATAGGCGCGGTCGTTTTGCTGGTGTTGTTGTACTTCTTTATGCCCCCCATGTTTGAGGGAGATAAAGGGGAATTCAAGCAGGTGGCAGGCGTTTGGAAACAGATTATCAGCTTGGATCAAAGCAACGCTTCGGAAGAGGAATGGAAGAAATTTGCGGCGACCACCCGGCCACTGGTTGAGCAACATGCCCAGTCGCTGAAATCCAGGGAACAGACTGCGGTCATAAAACCGCTTGTGCAGGCTTACGACGAGTGTTTGCCAAAGATTTTTTCCGGTCCCGAGGAAGAGCGGAAGCAGGCTATTAGCACAATGCGAAAGTACATTCAGGATGCGGCCAATGCCGGTGGGCGTTGAGTTTTAATTGACTGTAATGCGAGGAGCATGAATTGAATCCGGCATTGAAGCCTGCACTTGACAAACTGTTGCAGCGGCATGACCTCGAATTGGACATCGTCCAGACTGCCTTTTCAGCCATTATGGACGGAGAGTGCGAGGGCGTGGAAATCGCTGCACTGCTGACGGCCTTGGCGGTGAAAGGTGAAAGCGAGACGGAAATCGCGGGGGCCGCTCAGGCTATGCGTGCTCGCGCCTGTCGCATCCCAACCAGTCGCACGGGACTGCTCGACACCTGCGGCACCGGCGGTGATGGTCTTTCCACGTTTAACATTTCCACGGCGACAGCCCTTGTCGCTGCCGCGGCGGGAGTCCCTGTGGCCAAGCATGGCAACCGCAAGGCCTCCAGCTCGAGTGGATCGGCTGACGTGCTGGAAGCACTGGGGGTCAACATTGAATTGTCGGCGGAGCAGGCGGCGGTTTGCCTGGAGAAAATCGACATCTGCTTCTGTTATGCACGGCTGTTGCATGGCGCCATGAAGCATGTTGCTGGTGTCAGAAGTCAATTAGGGATTCGGACCATTTTCAATTTCCTCGGTCCGCTGACGAATCCCGCTCAGGCGGAATTTCAGTTGCTGGGGGCGAATCGAATTGCCACGGCGAAGAAGCTGGCCGGAGCCGCATCAAAGCTGGAAATTGGTCGAGTGCTGGTTGTCTGTGGTAATGATCAACTGGACGAGGTCTCGCTGTGGGGAGACGTCACCGTGTTCGATGTGCGCCCCGGGCAGGTGGAACAATCTGTCTGGACGACGACCGATTTCGGTCTGCCAGCCTGTACCCCTGAAGAACTCGTCGTGCATTCTGCTGAGGAAAGTGCAAACGTCATTCGTCGCCTGCTGGCTGGCGGACCGGGACCGGCACGAAATATGGTCGTGGCGAACACGGCGGCGGCACTGCTTTGTGCCGGCGTTGTCGAAAAAATTCGGGACGGAGTCGAACTGGCTGAGGCGACCATTGATAGTGGAAAGGCCCAGGAGAAGCTGAAAAATCTCGCCCAACTGACGCAACAAATCGCTGCCGGTTGATGTAACCTCTTGCTACGAAATGTTCAGGAAATGTGAAGGGCAATTGACACACATCTCCTGCCCGGTACGATGTGCTTGGAGTATCCCGAGATTTCTCAGCGGACTAGCACCATGGCGGATAAAGATTTGGTTACAACGGAAGTGGTCGATGGGGTGACCATTCTCTCGTTCTCGGCCAATCAGGTAAGCCTGACGGAGTCAGTAATGCCGTTGGTCAGCAGCGCCTTTCTGGCCGCCGCCGACGCCGACCCTCCCAAGGTTGTGCTGGACATGGGCAACGTGGCCTTCTTCAGTTCTTCATTTATTGAAGTCATGTTCCGGCTGTGGAACCGCATCAACAAGTGTGAGAATTCCGGATTCGCGATTTCCGGGCTGAATGCCTACTGCAAGGAAATCCTGGAAGTGACGAATCTCACCACCGTGTGGAACGTTTACTCGACCCGTGATGAAGCGGTCGCCGCTCTTCGCGACGCCTAATTCGCGAGTGAATCGTGCGGTCTGTTTATCGTGCGAGCTGGCTGTACTGCGGTGATGGTCCACCCCTCGCAGAGGGTTACGTCGTTGTTGAACTTGGTCGCATCGTCGAAGTCGGGCAGGGGACCTTCAGCGGAGAAGCCGACGAGGTCACTAATCTCACCGGATACGCACTCCTCCCGCAGCTCGTCAATGTGCACACGCACCTTGAGTTCAGTCTGCTTGAGAAGCCGATAGAGCCGCGAGACCGTTTTGCCGACTGGATTCAGTCGGTTGTGAAATGGCGGCGCCAGTCGGGAGGCGATGTTCTCGAAGCAGTCCAGGCGGGGCTGAAAGAATCCTTCGCGTCGGGCGTCGGGACTATTGGGGAAATTGCCACGTCTGACTGGCACCGGGACTTCGAAGGTTTCGGGCAAGCCGAAACGCCTGGCATCGTCGTCTTTCGAGAGCTGTTGGGCCTGAACCCCGATGCCATTGAAACGCAGTTGGAAGTTGCCAGAAAGCATCTTGCTGACCGACCTGCCGAGGGTGTGCGCCTGGGGCTGAGTCCTCACGCACCGTATTCCGTTCACCCAGAATTGTTTCACCGACTTGTCGATTACGTGGCGGCGATACCGCAGCAGCCGGTTGTTGCCATGCACCTTGCCGAGTCGCCCGCAGAGCTGCAGTTGTTGCGAAGTGGAGATGGCCCGCTGGCCGACATGCTCAAGGATTTTGGTGTCTGGCAGGAGGGCGTTTTTCAACGCGAAACTCGACCGCTCGATTACCTCAATCAATTGGCGCGCCTGGATCGCAGCATTGTGGTCCACGGAAACTATCTCGACGAAGTAGCGCTGCAGTTTCTGGCGGATCATGAACAAATGTCGGTCGCCTACTGCCCCCGGACGCATGCGGCCATGGGGCATCCCACGCATCCCTGGCGGGAAATGTTGCGACGTGGGATCAACGTTGCCCTGGGAACAGACAGTCGGGCATCCAATCCTGATTTGTCGGTTTGGGAGGAGCTGCGGCTGCTGGCGACGCTGGCCCCGGACATGGCGGCCTCTGAGCTTCTGAAGCTAGCCACCGTGAATGGTGCTCGAGCGTTGGGGCTCGAACCAGGTACCGCATCGATTACTGCGGGGCATCCGGCTCACGTCTTGGTGGTACCATTGAGTTCGGTAGCAATTGCCGATCCCGAAGCCACGTTGTTCAAAACACCCCTTGTAGCCGGGTGTATGCGTAAACTGGGGTAGTTTTTTCGGGCAAGGGTGTGGGGGATGTCGCCGTTTGCGACGTTGGCTCAACTGCAGTCTCGAACAGCGGCGGGTGACAGTTGGTCCGGTTAGGCAAACCTTACGGATTCGACCTGTTGAACCGGTCTTGTTCGTCGTCGGAATGAATCATCTTGTGCTGGTTGAGCGGTCCAACGTGCCGATACGCATGACACCGATTCTGCGTTAAGGATTTCAGCACATGATGCGCCGACGCCATTATCAACTCGATCGACTGCTGTTCGCCGCAGTTTCACTGTGCCTCGTTTGGGGATGCGCACGGGATTCGAGCAACGTTCGATATCTGGGAGAACCAGACCATCAGTACTATCAGGCCGAGGCGACGAACATCGCGTTTCCGGTCACGGAGAGTTACACCGAAGGAACGATCAACTCCGCCGCGCCACGTACGATTCAGAATATCGAAGAAGCTCCACTTCACGATTTGACGCTGGCTGAGTGCCTGCAGACCGCACTGCAGAACAGCCACATCATTCGTTCCGGCGGAACATTTCTTTCGTCCGGTAACCCCATTTACACGAATCCCGACCGCGTCTCGTCGATTTACGACCCCGCCCTTCAGGAGTCGGGAGTGCTGTTCGGCAACCGTGGTGTGGAAGCGGCCCTGTCGGCCTTCGACGCCCAGTTCACCACCAGCATGCTTTGGGGACGCAACGAAACCGTTCAGAACAATGCGTTCTTCGGCGGCGGTCTGACGCCCGGTGGAACGCTCGTTGCTGAGACGGGGAACTTCAATGCGGGGCTGCAAAAGTCTTTCGGTAACGGCGGCATTGTCACGTTGGGCCATTCCGTGAACTATCTGCAGTCCAATGCGGCCCAGTTGTTCCCTTCGGCTTACTCTGGAAACGTACAGCTTCAATATCAGTTGCCGTTGCTGGCCGGTTCAGGCACCGAGTTCACTCGGATTGCCGGTCCCATCGGTCAACAGTTTGGCGGACTGACGGGTGTGTCGCAGGGCGTGATTATTGCCCGCATCAACAATGACATTGCCCTGGCCGACTTCGAATCAGCGGTTCGCAACATGTCGAAAGACGTGGAAGATGCCTACTGGGATTTGTACCTCGCGTATCGCAACTATCACACCGCGATGACGGCCTGGGAGTCGGCCCTCGAAACCTGGCGGACTGCTCAAATCCAGCTCGATTTGGGTTCACGCACCCGGGCGGAAGTTGCTCAGGCACGAGATCAGCTCTTTGCGATGGAAGCGGCCAAGGAAAATTCCCAGTCGAATATCTTTACTTCCGAAGTCCGGCTTCGTCGTCTGATGGGTTTGCCTGTCAACGACGGCAGTGTGCTGCGACCTATCGACGAGCCTGTCAGTGCTGAACTGGTTCCGGACTGGTACGCATCGATGACCGAAGCCCTCACGCATCGAGTCGAGTTGCGACGTCAGAAGTGGAACATCAAAAGTCTGGAGCTACAGTTGCGGGCAGCTCACAGCCTGACACGTCCCCGGTTGGACTTCATCAGCAGCTATCAGGTCAACGGATTCGGTGACCACTTGCTGGCCAACACCGACAACGATGTGGCAGGGACGGCACAGGGCCTCAACAGTTTCTACGAAACCATTAATCAGGGTGACCAGACTGGTTGGAACCTCGGGCTGCAAATGTCCATGCCCGTCGGATTCCGTTCAGCACAGACACAAGTTCGAAACTACGAAATCCGGCTCGCCAAGGCACAGCGTGTGTTGTCAGAGCAAGAGCAGGAAATCAGTCACGAACTGGCCGTCGCCTTCCAGGAACTCGCCCGGGCCTATGCCACGGCCCAAACCAATATGAACCGTCTGTTGGCTGCCAGCGAGAACGTCAAATACCTGGAACCAAACGTCCGCGAAGGGGATAAACTGCTTGACGATTTGCTGCGGGCTCAAACGCGTAATGCCGAAGCCGAAGTTGCCTACTACCAGAGTCTCGTCGACTACAACAAAGCGTTGACAAACTTGCAGTACCGCAAGGGAGTGCTGCTGGAGCACAATGGAATTTATCTGGCAGAGGGAGCCTGGACTGCTGAGGCGTACAACGACAGTGATCGCCGAGCCGAAGCACGTGCCTACGCTATGGATGAGCCATTCGTCTTCCCCGCACCGGAACCGTTTGCGTCCTCGGGACCTGTTGACGGTGTGTATTCCACCGTTGAAGAAGTGTCTGGCGACGCTCCTGCTGACATGGAAGAAACACAGCCGACGGAAAATGAATCGTCCGAGGTGGAGACGGCTTCAGGGACTGCGACTCTCGAATAATCGCACTCGATTGTGGCTCAAGGAATGCGAACGGCTGGCAGCTTGAGTTTCGTAGGGTGTGTGCAGCAAGTCGCCGGATTATGGTGGGTTACGTCCGCGACTCAGACATTACGGATATGGCACACTGCCTCTCGCATTGAACGACTTGCGTAACGCACCAATTGGACTGACGCGGACTCCCCCCACCCTACAAAGACTTACGCGTCGCGGCTCACGGCAGAATACGAAATCGAAAATCGCTCTACGGAAGTCGAACGGCTGGCAGTTTGAGGGTGCCGTGCCAGTGGTAACCTCCCCGATGTTCCTTCTGCTCGGGGACGGAAATGGTCGCCTCCAGAAAGTACGGCGTGTTGTCACCTGCGGCGATGATCCAGACATTCTCAGGTCCAAAGTCGAGGAGAGCACGAGCATCTTTCGGAATGCCGCATCCCCTTTGTGAGACGTTGAATGTCAAACTGCTGTCGTATGGCAGTGTCAAATCGACGTTCTGACGCCGACCGCCGCTATACACAAATACCTGAGCGCGTTCCAGTTCCTGGCCATCCGCATCGACAATCCGAACCGACAGATAGTTCGAGTCCCAGTGAATCTGTTGTGGGTTCACGATATCAACCAGGTTTTCGAGTGTCAGGTAGGCATTCAGAATCGGCGTGCCGTTGAGATTGTCTTTCACACGCACTTCCATACGTCCGCGGAATCCATTCACAGTGTCCGACCAAGGTTCCTCGTCTGCTCTCGCTTGAGGTGCGGTGAGTGATGAGACAATCAACAGGGCAAATAGCGGGACGAATCGGTGCATGAGGGACTCCGTCATGTTCTCGCGGGATGGACTCAGGCTTAGTCGCAATTGGCAAATGTAAAATTCCCCGAAAATCGCTCCCAGCAGAATTTCAAGGGAATTTCCGTTCCTGACCTTCGAGTGACGGGACGGCGACGCACATGCAGGTTACCATCAAAGCGAGAAGTTCTGGACTGCATTTGATGAATTGAGGATCCTGTTGATGCTGCGTCGCGCATTCCTACTGCTGAGTTGTCTTTCGCTGTTGGCGACATCTGCCATGAGCGCTGATTCAAAAAAACTGGTCATTGTCGCGGGCAAGCCTTCGCACCCACCCAGAATGCACGAATTCAATGCGGGTGTGCAGCTTCTTGCCAAGTGCCTGCAAGGCATTGAGGGTCTCGACGTACACGTGGTGCTGAACGGCTGGCCTGAGTCGGAAGAAGTCTTCGACGGTGCCGACGCGGTTGTGTTCTACATGGATGGTGGCGGCCGTCACGAAGTCGTGCAGGAGAACGGGCGCCGACTCAAGCTGATTGATGAATGGGTCAAGAATGGCGTGGGAATTGGCTGCATGCATTACGGGGTCGAAATCATCCCCGATCAGGCGGGGCAGGAATTCAAACGCTGGATTGGTGGCCACTACGAAAACATGTTCTCGTGTAATCCCATTTGGGAACCAAGTTTCACGGTGTTACCGGATCACCCCATTACACGGGGCGTGAAGCCGTTCACCATTAAGGACGAGTGGTACTTCAACATGCGGTTCGTGCAGGACATTCCCGGCAACGTGCCCAAGGATGTCGATGGCGTGAAATTTGTACCAATTCTCGTGGCCGTTCCCTCCGACGAAGTGCGTGATGGTCCCTATGTTTATCCGAAGGGCCCTTACCCACACATTCAGCAAGACAAAGGTCGGGCGGAAGCGATGATGTGGTCCGTCGAACGCCCCAATGGTGGTCGCGGCTTTGGGTTCACTGGCGGACACTTCCACGACAACTGGGGGAATGACGACTACCGCAAGACCGTACTCAACAGTTTCCTCTGGCTGGCCCACGCCGAAGTACCGGCTGGCGGCGTCGAGTCGAAACTGGCAGAAGGGGACCTGGACGCGAATTTGGATCCCAAACCGCCGCGCAAGTAAACAGGTTGGGTGTTCGGTTTGAGTGAGGTTCGCTACTCTCCCCTGAGTTGTGCCAACAGTCGGCGAACGAGAACTTGTAGGTTGCGGTGAAGTCCGCAGAATTGAATTGGTGGGTTACGCAAGCCGCCGGTGTTGATGGTCGAAAGATTGCAGATCATCGGAAACGCGGACGTAACCCAACATTTCATACTTGCTTCACCCACCCTACATGCGGAATGAGTCATTCAGGTTAGTTATTGCAATGCAGTACGAAGTTGTTGTGGGACTGGAAGTCCACGTGCAGTTGTTGACGAAGAGCAAAATCTTTTGCGGCTGCGCGAACAAGTTTAATCCCGACAATCCCAACACGCAGACGTGCCCAGTCTGTCTGGGATTGCCCGGTTCACTGCCGGTGCTCAATGCGGAAGCGTTCCGGCTGTCCTGCATTACCGCAATGGCCCTCAACTGCGAAATTGCCCGCTTCACGAAGTGGGACCGCAAGCAGTACTACTACCCCGATTTGCCGAAGGGGTACCAAATCAGTCAGTACGATTTGCCGTTCAGCGAACATGGCTGGATTGAGGCTCAGGTGGAAGATGGCCCCGTCCGCAAAATTCGGATTCTGCGAGCCCACCTTGAAGAAGATGCTGGCAAAAACATCCACGATGAGTCGGGCAGGGGAGGGGACAGCAAGGTCGACCTCAACCGGGCCGGAACGCCGCTGCTCGAAATTGTCAGCCAGCCGGATATTCGTTCGGCTGCGGAAGCGAAGGCGTGTCTGGAAGAACTGCATTTGCTGCTGACGTTCCTCGGTGTGTCCGACTGCAACATGCAGGAGGGAAGTCTCCGGTGTGATGCCAACGTCAACTTGCACATCCAGACCGAGTCAGGCGACAAAGTGGCCACACCCATTGTCGAAATCAAGAACCTCAACACATTCCGCGGCGTCGAAGCGGCGATTGAAGTTGAGGTGAAGCGGCAGTTGGAAGAGTTCAAGAAGACCGGCCGCAAACTGGGTGACCCCGGCGTCGAGAAAGAAACGCGCGGCTGGGATGCCGAACGCAACACAACCTTCGCGCAGCGGGGTAAAGAAGAAGCCGCGGACTACCGTTACTTTCCCGACCCTGACCTCGTGCCGGTGGTTGTGAGTGAAGAACAGCTCACGGAATGGCGCACGTTTGTGTGCGAATCTCCCTCGCGACGTCGCCGACGTTTTCAGGAAGCAGGACTCTCAGCATATGACGCCGAAGTCATTGTGAATCAGGGACGGGAATTCGCCGACTACTACGAGCGTGTCGCCGATGCAATTGGTGACGCCAAGCAGGCTGCCAACTGGGCGACACAGGATGTCCTGCGCACGCTCAACGACAAGCAGCAAACCATTGACGACTTCGCCCTGTCCTCAGATGTTCTGGCCGCATTGCTGAAACGAATTGTCGACGGCGACATCACGGTGAAGAGTGGACGCGAACTGTTTGCCGCACTCATCGAGGAAGCGGACGACGGACAAGCCGCCGCCGCATCCCGGATTGATGAACTCATCGAAGAACGCGGTCTCAAGGTTGTGAATGACACCGGCGCACTCGATGCTGCCATCGACGCTGCACTCGCCGAAAGTCCTCAGGCTGTGGAAGACTTCCGGAATGGAAAGCAACAGGCGGTGGGGGCTGTCATCGGTAAGGTGATGAAGTCCCTCAAAGGCGCCGACCCGAAGCAGGTCCGCGAACGAATCATCGAAAAACTCAGCGGCTGATTTTCTGTTGCGGTGGATTAAACCACGGAGGCACTGAGGACACCGAGAAGAACGTAGGCCGGTCCGGAGCAAGCGGAGTAGTTACTGAAACTTCAGCTACTGGTACGAAGTCGCTTAGGCACCAGAAATCAGTGTTTGCGGCTGTTGATTGCGTAGTTCCGGCCATGACGTACTTGCGGATGCCTCCGTGTCCTCTGTGCCTTGTAAGTTGTGATGGTCGTGATTGGCGGGGATTTTTGGGAGAATTTGTTCGCCTGAAAGTGGCGGCCCAAAAGGAACAGGAGATGGCCTGGCAGGGACATCTCCTGGGGAGAATGGAGTTCGTTCTGTGCCCTGATCGCGATTTGATGATCGACGCGGAGCTGGGAACACATTCTCTCGTCTTCTGGGTCATCCCGTACAGTCGCCAGAGCACGACACGTTGTCGGAGCTCGTTTCCACAAGGCAGGGAGATCATGAAGACCACACCAGTTTACCTCGGAATTGACGTTTCGAAAAGAACGTTGCACCTCGCCACCACGGAGAAGTTTCTCGACAAGTTCGACAACTTGCCCGCGGGGCATGAACAGCTCATCGCAATGGTGCGAAAATTCCCCCATGCCATCGTTGTCATGGAAGCCTCAGGCGGATACGAACGACTCGTAACAGAAGCCCTACAAGCGGCTGAAGTGCCAGTCGCCGTCGTACAGCCATCATGCGTTCGCTTCTTCGCCAAGAGCGTCAACATGCTGGCGAAGACCGACAAAATCGACGCCCGATTCATCGCGAAGTTTGGAACCGCAACACAACCGGCACTCACGCCGAAAACACCAGAAAACACTCGCAAATTGCGAGCACTGAGCGATCGCCGACAACAGGTCGTGGAAGATCGTGTCCGCGAAATGGCTCGCCTGGAGGCGTGTGCTGATGCTGAAGTCGCGGCCTGCATTCGCGACAGTATTGAGTCCTTGAACACCGTCGAACGCAATCTTGATGAACAAATCGAACGACTCATCCAGACTGATGCCGAGTTTCAGAAAAAGGCCCAGATCTTGTCGTCCCAGAAAGGCGTGGGGCAGAAGACGGTGAACGTTCTGCTGTCGCATTTCCCCGAACTCGGAACACTCACGCGCGGTCAAGCCGCTGCCCTGGCCGGCCTGGCTCCCCACGCCCGAGAATCAGGCAACTGGTGCGGTCGACGAAGAATCTACGGAGGCCGAGCGGCTGCCCGATGTGCGCTCTATATGGCCGCAAAAACCGCCGCCCGCTGGTGTCCAGTCATCAGCGCGTTCTACCAACGCCTGCGTCAGCGCGGTAAACCGTACAACGTTGCAATCATCGCCTGCGCCCGAAAAATGCTCGTTCACCTCAACACACAACTGAAACCAGAAAATCGAAAATCCCCGCCAATCACGACCATCGCAACTTGACAAAACAACACAGTCGCTCCGTGGTTTTTCGACAACTTCAGCAGCAAGCCGTTTCCATCTCATCAGCAGACGGTCAATTGCGTTGGCCATTTAGCCGGAACAGCATCGTTCCCTGTTCACCGGACTCTCCGCTACGTAAGCTGACATTCAGCCTACAACCGGAGATCTCGAATGAATTTGCGCGTTTCAAGTTTGCTGGTGTTGTGTTGTGCCGGGTCCCTCTTTGCGCAGGAGACCCTTGATGAGCAGTTTTCGGGAAATCGACTTCCCGACACGAAGTTGCTGACTGAGGAACGCCCGCTCCATGAAGTCATGGTGGAGCAAATCAGCCTGTATGCGGAAGATATTCTCGGTCAGGTGCAGGACGCTCGCTGGGCTCCCTGGATTTCGCGAAATGGTGAACCAGCCAAGATGACGCAGGAGGAGGCCCGCCAGTTCTTGCGGAAGTACATTGGGGCTGTTGATCCCGCTGTTGAGCATCCGGAAATTCATCGTCGAACGCTCATGGACGAGTCTGGGCGGCGTGTCGAGAGCATTCGCTGGGATGTCATGGAAGGCGTAACGGGCGATGGTCTCATGGTACAGGCCACCGACCGTGAAAATTGCCAGGGCGTGGTTGTCTTACTCGCTGATGCCGACACCACTCCTGAAAGTCTGCTGGGCTGGTACCAGGTGCGACTGGATGACTGGAAACTCGTGCAGGGATATGTCGACGCCGGGTATGACGTTTACATCCCGCGTCTCATTCCTCGCACGCAGCCGGACGATGCATTTCGTGATAAGCGTCTGAACAACATTTCGCCTCGCGAATTTGTGTATCGCACGAGTTTCGAACTGGGACGGCATCCTGTCGGTTATGAAACGCAGCGGGTACTCGCTCTCGGCCGCGCTCTGCATGCAGAATTCCCCAACCAGGAAATCCAACTGGTCGGCATGGGCGAAGGGGGAATGCTCTCTCTGTACGCCGGAGCTTTGGGGGAAGAGTTTTCACGAGTTGTTGTGCGAGGTTACTTCGGTCAGCACCGCCGCGTGTGGGAGGAACCGCTGGATCGCAACATCCAAATGGGCCAGGGGCTGTTCGGTAATGCAGAACTGGCGACACTCATCGCACCGCGAGCTGTATCCATCGACATTTCACCCGTCCGACCGTACGAAGGCCCCAAGGCCGATCCTCCCATTCGAGACATTGCCGGGCCGGGCACCACAGTTTCTCCTGAGCGTGAGGAAGTCATGCAGGAGTTTGGCCGCGTGGTGCAGTACATGGTGGCCAGCGGCGGTCCGGTTCATGTTGCCATTCTCGAAAAGCCCATTCCAAAGAAAGACCTCGCCTTCGCCATTCCAGAGGGACTCGATGTCCCCAAACGGGTTCAGGAACATCAGCAACAGCAATTGCGAGAACTCATTTTGCATACGCAGGCGTTATTGCACCGCAGCGATAAGGTTCGACAGGAGTTGTGGAACTCGGCTGACCGTTCTTCTATCGAAGCCTGGACAAAGTCGGCAGCAGAATTCCGGGAAATGGTTCACGAAGATTTGATTGGAAAGCTACCGCTGGCAAATGCCGAAGCAATGAATCCCCGCTCTCGTCGCGTCATTGACGCCGATGACCACGTCGGTTTTGAAATTGCACTCGATGTGTATGAAGGGGAATCACCCCAGAACTTCATCGCCTCGGGTGTGCTGCTTGTTCCCAAGGGAATCAAGGCCGGGGAGAGGCGTCCGGTTGTCGTCTGTCAGCATGGTCTCGAAGGCACGCCGTTTGACACCATCACCATGGACGAGTCGAATCGAGCTTACGGCGCCTACAAAGGCTTCAGCACGCAGCTCGTGAAGAAGGGATTCATCGTGTATGCACCGCAGAATCCTTACAAGGGCTATCACGATTTCCGCGTCATCCAGCGGAAGAGCAATCCCGTCGGGCGGACACTGTTCAGTTACATCATCGAACAGCACCGGCAGTCGCTCCACTGGCTGGCCACGCTTCCCTACGTCGACGCCGACCGCATTGCGTTTTACGGACTGTCGTACGGCGGCAAAACGGCGGTTCGTGTGCCGCCATTGCTCGTTGACAAGAACGAAGATGGCACGCACAAGCCGTTGTATTGCCTGTCGATTTGCTCAGCGGACTACAATGAATGGATTCGCAAGAACTGCTCTGCGGAAGATCGGTACTCCTACGTCTTCACGCCGGAGTACGAAATCTTCGAATGGGACATGGGACACCTTGCAGATTATTCCGAACTGGCCAATCTTATGGCCCCGCGTCCTTTTATGGTCGAACGCGGTCACAACGACGGTGTCGCGCCGGACGAATGGGTCGCCTGGGAATACGCCAAAGTCCGCAGGCACTACACATTTCTGGGACTGGAAGATAAAACGGAAATCGAATGGTTCAACGGACCGCACACCATTAATGGTCAGGGAACGTTTCGGTTTCTGGAGCGGCATCTTAACTGGTCAGCGAATCAGTAATCTGAATTCTCCATGTTCGAACAGGAAAACGGTTATGTCACTCGGCGGAAGTGAATTGCTGCATGCGTTCGTCAATGCGTTGATCCACAATATTCCCATGTGGTTCCTCTTGCTGTTTGGCCTGATCTTCTTTGTCAGCAAGCGCGATGAGCGTCCTCGCGCTGCTGGCTTTGTGTTGCTAGCAATTATTGTCGAGGGCGCACACATGCTGCTCTCCCCATTGCTTTACCGGGTTATTTACGGTGCGATGATGCGAAACATGGAACCCGGACAATTTATGTTTCAGATTGTCGGCGCATTCATTTCGCTGCCTTCTGTGCTTGCCTACGGACTTCTCATTTACGCCGCGCTCATGCCCGACGCTGCTGCTGGCGGTTCGTACCGGTCGCGCCGCAGGTACGACGACGAAGACGACGACAGGCGCGACCGATAGTGGGACTAGTGTGTCGATCTCGTGCCGTGCAACACCCAATTTGGCTCTTCATCATCAGCCGGATACCCCTCCAGCAATTCATACGGCTGGAAACGATTCTTGTAGGCCATGGAAGGGCAGTCGCCAATCCAGTACCCGAAGTACACGTATTCGCGTCCGGCCTGTCGCGCCGCTTCGATTTCACACAGGCCGGAAAACGTGCCCGGACTGCGGGGAGCCCAGTTGGGATCGTAGAAGAAGTACACGCTTGACGTGGAATTCGGCATGACGTCGATGAGACTCACGCCAAGTAGTCGGTCTTCTTCATAGAACAGCATTTCATGAAGACTTGGGTAGTCGCCGACTAGAAAGTTTTCCCAGTACTGCTGCGCATTGACGCGGGACCGGTGCCAACCACGCGAGGCAGTACGCTCATCATGCCAGGCGTTGTAGAGCCGAATATGGTCGTCCGTGACGGTCGGTGGCTGGATGACGTACCGCACGTGTTCGTTGCGTCGCATCACGCGGCGTTGGCTTTTCGACAGTTCAGACTGTTGGACCGGCACGCGAATGGGCACACACTTCTGGCACGCCGGACAGCTTGGGCGGAAGATGTGCCCGGTAAAACGCCGCCATCCCCGACGAATGAGTTGTTCCAATTCTCCTGGCGAAATGTCGAGATAGACTCGGTATGTGAGCGCCGACTTTTCAGCAGCCAGGTACGAACACCGGGAGGCCGGTGTCGTCATGCGGAACATTTCTTCGGGAATATATGCCTTTGCCATGGGCCTATTCCGGGATTGCCTCTTCGAGCAACAGTGCTTGTACAAATCGGACTGGAGGCGAACCAAAGGACACCACCGTGTCGTGGTACTTCTTAAGCGTGAAGTCGCTTCCCCATTTCTGCTGGACCTGTTCACGCATGTCGAAGTGTTCCTCGACGCCGACGAAGTACGTCGAGAGCTGGGCTGATGTTACTTGTGCACGAATCCATTTGCCGGCGGCCTCTCGTTCTTCCTGGAAGGTGTCATGCGTCATGAGGTGCATGGCCTGTTCGCGGGTCATGCCGTTGACGTGTACGTTCTGATCGAGAATGGCATTCGCAATACCTCGCAAATTCCATTTGAGTGTGACCAGCCGCATGAGCGGGTCGCCGTCGAGCAAACCTTCATCAGAGCACATTTGCTCAGTGTAGCAGGCCCATCCTTCAATAAACGTTCCGGACGCCAGCACGGCTCGCAGCTTTGACGGATACCGATTTGACATCGCCAGTTGCACAAAGTGCCCGGGCATGGCTTCGTGGACGGTCAGGTTATGAATCGACCGAATGTTGTATTCCCGCAGGAATGAATTGCATTGCTCATCCGTCCAGTCAGTCGGCAGGGGAGCGACCGCGTAATACGTCTGCTGGCCGACTTCCAGAGCACCGGGTGAATCACAGTAAGCCACCGAGACGCCGCGCTGGAATTCTGGCATGACAATAATTTTCAGCGGGTCATCTGGGATGGTCATTAAGTCTTTGGACTTAATGAAAGCCGTCGTAATTTCCATCGACTTCTCTGCCGCTTCAATCACACCGTCGCGGGGTGGAATGTCTTGATTGGCGAGTTCCAGAGCCTCCACAATGGCCGCCTGCTGTTGCTCGGGCGTTGGCTTTTCCGGCCACTTCTCTTTGCCGAGGACAGCACGGGCAATGCCGTACATTTCTTCGCGCGTTTCTTTCAGCCGAAACTCCGCCCGCTCCCGAATTTCCGCCCGCGTGAGTGCACCGCTGAGCGCGTGGGCGAGTTTTTCGTCATACAGTTCCAGACCAATCCGGAAATCACCCTGAGCATTCGGCAGCAGTTCCTGTTCGAGCCATTCCTGGTGCTCCAGCACGGTCTTCGTGGCCAGCGCAATGGCCGTTTCAATGCGGGCTTTCAGTTCCGGTGAAACTTTGTCGAGTTCCGGTTCCACCATATTCTTGATGATACTTAACACGCCCTTGTTCTGTTTAACAGCAGTCTCGGCATGCACCTGGGGAACACGTTTCGGGTCAAGGTTCTTTCGCGTTTGCTCGTACATGCGGGGGAACTGTTCCAGTCGACCAGCGACGCTTTCTAGTCGTTCTTCGACCGGAGCGAATTCTCGCGACATGAGTCCGTAAATCGACTGCCCTGCGAGCTGTGTATACGCAATAGGATTCCAGGCCCACTCCTGCAAACGATCAACATTCCACTGGTCGTGTTCCAGCTTGCGTTTGAGCAGTGAGTAATCGATTTGGTTTTGTCGACTCAATTCGCTGCGCGAAATCCCGGCCAGCTGCTTTTGCCAGCGCTGATAGAACTCCCGCTGTTTGTTGCGTGCAGCATTACTCAAATCATCGATCTGACTGTCAAAACGATGGTCTCCCAAAGCCGTCGCATCGATGGGGGAAAGTGCGGGATATTCATCAATGAACTGGGCAGCCAGTTTCTCAAAACGGGCATCTTCCGACTGAGCGAACACATTCTCATTCATCGAACTCACCACCAAAATGATTGCCAGGCTCAGGTAGGAAACTCGCAAACTCGACATGGACAGATATCCCTTGAATTCTCACGGATGTTGAAGGCTCTATGACAGGCCGCCAGGCCACGAGTGTCGCGACCCAGCGATTTCACTTCAACTCACAAGCCACACGATTGCCGTCTGCCGCAGAACTTGTTTCAATGAAACGACAATTGCTCTTACACCCGTCAGCAGGACTGCTTCCATGTCGAAGATTCATCAGGCTTCGCTTTTTCAGCGTGCACGTTACCAGTTCGACAATTTCATGGCCCGAGGCGGCAGTTCGATTTTTGTTTCGCTCGTCGTTGTATTTATGTCCATGCTCCTGCTACTGGCCATACTGCGCGGGGCAGGCGTCATGATGTTCCCCAACGCTTCCATTGAACGCGACGTGGAAGGGCACAGTTTCTTTCGCAACGTGTACATTACGTTTCTGCAGATGACCGACCCGGGCAACATGGCACAGGACATTGAAACGTCGCCGGGCTTCAAAGTGTTCTCGGTGCTGTCCGGCATGACCGGTGTCGTGATGTTGTCATCGCTGATTGCGTTTATCACAACAGCACTCGACCGGAAGCTCGCCCTGTTGCGGCGCGGGCACTCAAAAGTCATTGAAGAAGATCACACCCTCATTCTCGGCTGGAACGAGCGTATTACGGAAATTCTTCGCGAACTCGTTATGGCGAATGAAAGCGAAGATGATCCTGTCGTTGTCATCCTCGCGGACAAAGACAAGGAGGAAATGGACGAGTACCTCGCTCTGTACATGCCGGACACGAAAAACACGCGGGTTGTCACGCGCAGTGGTGTGGAATCATCCATGGTGAACCTCGACGTCGTTTCCGTGGACGAGTGCAAGGCAGTCATTGTCCTGGCAAAATGCCCGGTGACCGCGACAGAAAATGAATTGATGATGAGCGACGCTTTCACCATCAAAACCATTCTGGCCCTGGTCGCGTGTCGACCGGAAGGGAAAGAACTGAACATCGTCGGTGAAGTGTTCCTGCAGCACAATCGGGAAGTGGCAGAAGCGATTTCCCCGAGTGAAGTCACCACGGTCGATACGAACGAAATCCTCGCGAAAATCTTGGTGCAGACATCACGCACCGTGGGCTTATCGGTCGCGTACTCGGAAATTCTTTCCTTCGATGGCTGCGAAATGTACTTTCATCATGCCGAATGGAAGCCTGGTATTACGTTTGGCGAACTTGCGTTTCACTTCCCCGATGGTGTCCCCATGGGACTGCGACACGCGGACAACACATTTAGTATTAACCCGCATCCTTCAACCGTCGTGCTCCATGACGACAGCATTCTCATTCTTGCGGAAGATGACTCGTCGATCGTTTATCAAAAGGACCCCGTCGCTACCGCTCGCGACTTGCGGCTCGCCGATGGCCGCGTGCAACTTGGAATTGAGCGGGAACTCATTATTGGCTGGACGCCGAAAGTCGAAACCATTGTTCGCGAATTCGCCGATTACGTGCTCGAAGGGAGCCAAATCGACATTATGCTCCGAGCACCCGATGCATCCGTCCGAGACCGGGTCGAAGCGCTCAGCAATGAACTCGACTCCGTCACCGTGCGGCTCATCGAAGGGAACCCTCTCGACTCGGCAAGTCTCCTTGCGGTGCAGCCGTTTACCTATGACAACATCATTATCCTGAGTCAGGGTGTTGGCGGCGAGAACGATGTGGAAGGCCGCACTGACTCAGAGACAATTATCATTCTGCTTTTGCTGCGGAATATGTTCAAAGCGTTCCCTGAGGAGAGCAAGCGGACGAAACTCATTACGGAAATCCTCGACTCCGAAAACCAGGCGCTGGTCGCCCGGGCCGGCGTGTACGAGTTCATTATTTCGAACCGCTTCATCAGTATGATGCTCGCCCAAATCAGCGAAGACTCCGACATCAAGCGGGTCTATGATGATTTGTTCTCAGAAGACGGCAGCGAGATTTACCTGAAGCCTGTCGACCTTTACTTCGACGAACTCCCCGCCACCGTCACCTTTGCCGACCTGATGGCACTCGTTCAGAAACGGGAAGAAGTTGCTCTCGGCGTGAAAATCAAAGAGCACGAGTCGAATATCGATGAGAACTTTGGCGTGAAACTTATTCCGGAAAAGAACACCGAATACACGTTGGTGGCAGGCGACCGGATTGTCGTGCTGGCCGAAAACGAAACTTAATTCGTCAGCGGCCAATGCAAATGCATTTCAACTGTTTCAGCACTGGGTGTATGGCAAGTGAGCTGCCCACCATGTTGCCGTGCAATTTGCCACGCCTTGGATAAACCGAATCCCAATCCGCGTCCGGCTTCGCGACCTGAGAAGAAGGGATCGAACAAATGTTCGCGGACTTCCTCAGTCAGTCCCTGGCCGTGATCGCGAATGACAATGTGAGCAAAGTCACCGGTAGCTGAAACGACCAGGCACTCAATCTGTTGTCCCTTTCCTCCTTCGTTAATGGAATTGCGAAGTAATTCGCTGCAGACGATTTCCAGTTGAACGGGATCAGCCAGCAGGGTGACGTCGTCCCCGTCGCAAATGACACGCAGCGCCTTCTCGGCGAGTTGATCGCTGAAACGCTTGGCGACGAGGTTCCACGTGTCCCACCAGGAGACGTTGGTTTTCTCGGGGCAGGGAGGATCGGCGAAGAGCATGGAGTCGCCAATCATGTCGCGAATGCGCATGGTTTGAGCGCCAATGGTTTGCAGCATGCGACGTCGTTCGGGATTCTCTTCGCCCTGCAGCAACTGCTGGACTCTTCCCGAAATGGCCGCCAACGGATTATTGATTTCGTGCCCTGCTCCAGCCGCATATTCCCGGAGTGCCGACAGCTTCTGCTGCCTGAGTGATTCCTCCCAACCGCCCGCCTGAATGAGTAACCGCGCTGATTGATCGAGCCATTCGTGCGGGGGGGCCGTCGTCCCTGCCGTTCCGCTCAAGTGCAGCCAGCCGACAATGCGCTCTGCCGCAATGAGTTGCCACTGTGCGCCACTCGTCTGAAACTCGTCTGCGACCATTTCGCGGGCCGTATCGATGCCACCCACAACGGGTTTCCAGAATCGTCGCGAGTGAAACTCGTCCCACTCTTCGCCATTCACGCGTTCGAAGAAATCGATTTGAGAAACTGTTTCATCCCAGCGGGCGACGCGCACTTCGGTGCATCCCGTCACTTCGCACCAGGCGGCGGCAAACTTCTCCAGCATGTGTTGGGGATTGTGAAACGGCAGACAGCTTCTAAGTAGCACCGCCACCGGTGGAAATCTTCGCATGGAACAACTTACTTCTTGAGATTTCCCTGGAGCTTGAACTTGAGGCTGCGGACTTTGAATTTGGCGAAGTCCTGTTGGATGCGGTTGAGTAATTCATCCTGCTGAAACGACACCAGCTGACTCAACAGGGCCGAACTGCGGACCGCAATTTCAAGGACGCCATTCCGCAAGTTGCGAACGCGGGTTTGCTTCGCCAATGCCGGTCCAGCCACCTGTTCCCACATCTGGACCAGTTCCTGATTCCCCAACACGCGACCATAACCACGACGGGCAAACAGTTCCGACAACGACTCGCTGAGCGTCGCAGGGTCTTTGGTCTGGTACTTCTTCTCATGCGGGAAGTCGTCAGACATTGGTAACGCCTCCCTCTGAAGTTGTTGAGCCGGAACGGCCCTATCGTACCCATCTTACGCAGGTCACTCCAGCGATGATTTCATCGAACCTGAGCGGGTTTTGGAAGCGGCAGTGGCAAATCCTGCCATTCCTGCCGGTCGATCGACAATCTTCGCCTCAAACTTGAAGAAATTCTTGAGGAATTCGGAATTTCGCTGTAGGTTTCCGTCCCTTCCAAATGAACACCTCGGAGTTTGCTGTTCTGGCCGACTCCACACATCCCGCCTCGATCCAATCCCCCGGAACGAATCCCGATGACCCACCCTGCATTCACTGCAACTCGTTCGCCAAACAATACTTTCCGCTCAGCCAGCGGCAGAAGTCTGCTGTTCCTGTTGGCCTTGGGCGGTCTATTGCCACTCCTCAGTGGATGCCATTTGAGCAATGGCTGGTTCATGAGTTCCTCGGGACGGGCGTATTACCAGCGGGGGAACTATGCGGCCGCCCGGCATGAGTACGAGCGAGCCTTGATGGATCAGCCGTTCAACGCGAATTTCGCGTACAACGCCGCTCGCTCCATGGAGAAAGAAGGGAGCCTCCAGGAAGCGGAAAAGATGTACCAGCACGCCCTCACGCTTAAGCCCGATCATGCTCCGTCTTACCGGGGATTGGGTGACATGCTCGTCGCTCAGGGTCGACAAATGGAAGCCCAGCAAATGATGCAGGCCTGGGTCGACACGCAGCCATACTCGCCGCAGGCCCGGGCTGGTCTCGCTTCGGTTCAGCGTCAGTCGGGAGATTTGGCCTCTGCGGAGCAAACACTGAAGCAGTCGCTCGCCATGAATCCGCGTCAGCCCGCGGCACTCAACGAACTGGCGGAAGTGTACCGCCAGTCGGGTCGTTCGGCGGAAGCGTCGTCGCTGTATCAAAGTTCGCTCGCGATCAACCCGTATCAGATGAATGCCCGTTCACGGGCTCTCACATTGCGAAACCAGAACCAAACGTCTGGTGCTATGCAAATGGCCAACACCATGCAAATGACCGACCCCACATTCGCCGGCGGCCCAGTCATGGCTGGCGGATACGGCGTGCCATCGAACGGCGGTTTGATGCCTGCTTCCGGGATGCAAATGCAAACCTACGCGGCACCTTCCGGCTATCCGCAAACGACGTACATGCCGTCGGCTCCGTCCAATATGCCTATGGAAACCTACAATCAGGCTCCCATGACCATGAGCCCCTACGGCGCCCCGGCAACCATGTCCTCGCCCCAAATGGTCGGCCCGTACCAGTCCATGCCGACTTACCAACCTATGCCGACCTACACCATGCCAGCCAACGGCACGCCACCGCTCCCACCAGTGCCGGCCAATGGCGTGCAAACCTATCCTGCGAAACCACAGGCCATGGTCCCAAGTCCCTACGTGCAACTGGGAACTCCCATCCCCACGACCACCTGGAACACCGGCGTGCAGACAACACCCACCATGATGACGACGCCAACCATGGCACAGCCACAACCCGTCATGGGGGCTGTTCCGACGACGACCGCATTTTGATTGTGAGTAGATAGTGGGTAGTTGGTTGTGGGTAGGACTTGAGTCAGCACGGCTGATTCATTGCGGTGGCATTCGGCGCGGACATATCATGGAACGGTGACAACTTCTCACCCATCCTGATGTGATTTTCATGAACGACACGCCGCAGTACAAAGTCATCCCCGATCAGTCCGAACTCGACACGATGCAGCGGGATCTGACGTTTCATCCCAGCCCGGTCACCGAACCGGAGACGCTCACAAAGGAACAGGTCGACGCTTACAACAAAGATGGCTACGTCGCGCCCCTCAACATTTTCAATGAGGAAGAAATCAGCGACATCCGGGCGTACTTCGATGAGCTCCTGGAAAAAGTCATCGCCGCTGGTGGAAACAGCTACAGCATCAGTTCGGCCCACCTCACCTATGGCCGCGTGTACGACCTGCTGACGCATCCCAAAATCGTTGCCTGCGTCAAAGACGTGCTCGGCGAAAACGTCGTCGGCTGGGGTTCGCACTTCTTCTGCAAAATGCCGCACGATGGCAAAGCCGTCGCCTGGCATCAAGACGCCAGCTACTGGCCACTCACGCCTTCGAAAGCGGTCACCGTCTGGCTCGCCATTGATGATGCCGACGTCGAAAACGCCTGCGTCCGCTTCGTGAAAGGTTCGCAAATGTTCGGTCACATGACCTATCGGGAAAGCTCGCCCGACGAACACAACGTGCTGAATCAGACCATCGAGAATCCGGAACAGTACGGTGAAATCGTGGACGACATCCTCAAGGCCGGACAAATGTCGATGCACTCCGACCTGCTGCTCCACGGATCCAACGCCAACGACAGCGACCGCCGCCGCTGCGGCCTCACCCTCCGCTACGCCTCCACCGACGTCCACGCCGGCATGGACTGGAACAAAAAAGGCGTCCTCGTCAGCGGGACTGATCCCACGGGTCACTGGGGAAATCGGAAACGACCTGAACAGGATTAGCCTGATTGGTGGGAGAAATCCGACCGACCGATTAAACATGCCAAGCATTACCGACCAATCTCAGCTTCTTCGCGACAACAAACTTCTGTTTGTATCAAAAGGCCCGCAAGACGGAATGTGGCGTTGTGAGTACTTGAAGTGCCCTGTGTGTCAGTATTACGTCCTGAAAGGGTCGGGCTATGACGAGTGCAACTGCGGAAGTATTTCAATTGATTCCGACATGCTGCGCGTCATCACAACTTCAATTGATGAAGCCGAAATTGAGTGTTTCAATGCTGTCCCTAAGTGACTTTAGCGACTAACGCGAAGTCCCAAATGCAGTCTTGTGATTGTCTGTCCTCTCGGATGCACGATTGACATGGAGCCCCAACCAATGCGTTTCACCTGCCTCTCGCTCCTACTCCTCATTTGTATCACGCCTCTGCTCGCCGCACCACCGCGTAGTCTCGACGATCGCCTCACCATCGAACTCTTCGCTGAGCAGCCACAGATTGTTACTCCGACGGGAATTGATGTCGCCGCTGATGGGCGGGTGTGGGCGATTGAGTGTAATACGCATTTTCCGCCTGAGGGGTATATGGGGAATCCGACTGATCGGGTGTTGATTCTGCAGGACACCAACGGCGATGGTCGGGCGGACGAACCTAAGGTGTTTGCTGAGGGCTTCACGCACGCCATGAGTATTGCCGTGCGGCCGGTGTGGATGGATGTCATCAGGCTGGAGAGCGACGACGTCGATGCGACGAAGAATCCCGAGCCGCATACTCAGGTCTTTCTAGCGACGCGGCGGGAAATTCTGCTGCTGGAAGACATCGACGGCGACGACGTCTGCGACAGGCAAACCCGGCTGGCGTGGCTGGAAACAGAGGGGAACTATCCCCACAACGGTCTGGCGGGATTTGCGTTTGATGCCAATGGCTGGATGTACTTTGGCTTTGGCGAAAACCTGGGAGCCGACTACACGCTCCGCTGTCGCAGCACGGACGACAACGCCGAGAGCGGTGACACGGCTCCGCTAAAGGGAGGCGGAGAAGGGGGGAACATGTACCGCATGTGGCCCGACGGCACGCACCTGCTGCACTGGGCGACCGGGTTTTGGAATCCCCATGCCTCCTGCGTCGATGCGTTTGGCCGACTGTTCACCGTCGACAACGACCCCGACTCACGTCCCCCCTGCCGACTGCTGCATATCATTGAAGGGGGCGACTACGGGTTCCGGTTCCGCAACGGCCGCAAAGGACTGCATCCTTTCACCAGTTGGAACGGCGAAATCCCAGGGACGCTGCCCATGGTCGCCGGAACGGGCGAAGCCCCGAGCGGAATTCTGGCGTACGAGCACGGAGCCTTCCCGGAGGAATACCTCGGCAATTTGCTCGTAACCAGTTGGGGCGACCACCGCATCGACCGCTTCCGCCTGCAGCCGAAAGGAGCGTCGTTTGAGTCCATTGCGGAGCCGGTCATTGTCGGCGACGAAGACTTCCGCCCCGTCGGCATCGCCCTCGCCCCCGACGGTTCCCTGTACTGCACCGACTGGGTGATGCGGGACTACAAGGTGCATGGACATGGACGGGTGTGGCGGATTCGGGCGAAGGATGCAAAGCAGGAAAAGAATGAAGAAAAGTCCGACCGCGAACTCCTTGAGAGTCCTTCGTTGCTTGTACGCCGCATGGCCGCCGAGCGTTTTCGTCGCAATCACCACGTTGGCTGGGAACTGCTCGATAAAGGCAAATATTCAGAACGCGCGAGGTACGAAATTGCATCAACGGCTGGCCGTCACATGAGAATTGACGGTGAAGGCGATCCACAGCTCGAAGCGAGTGCCAGACGCGAGACGATTGAGAAATTTGGCCAACTCGTGGTGAACATTTCAGTCCAGCAAATTGCTGATGGAAACCCTTCCCGGTTTTCAAACTCCGCATCATTGGAGGACGACTACGACAGGCTGACTGGGCTACTCACTCCGAACCTGCTGGCCTCACCCGAGAAAATCCCCCCACATGTCGTAGATGTCTGGAAGTTCACTTTGCCAATAGCTGATCCGTTCGTTGATGCGACGTTCACGGGAAACACCTACTTTCGGCCAGCCGCTCCACAGGTTGATGATGATTTCCGAAATGCAGCGCAGCACCAACTGGAAGGGACTTCGGCGGAGGTCTCAGAACGCATCATTCTGCTGTCCACGCTACTCGGACGTCGGGCAGAACCGCCGAGGCTGGATATCCTCGAAGTTAGTTTGACCGCTCGTTCACCAATCGTCCGCCGTCTCGCAGTACAGTGGGTAGCCGAAGAACGACTCACGCAGTTTCGCCCGCAGGTGGAAGCGGTTCTTAAATCGGACGACATGACGTCCGATTTGTTCCTGGCGACTTTGGCCGCACTGGAAATGCTGGACGGCAAAGCGCCGCAGGATTTTGACAAGACGCCGCCGGGGAAGTACGTCCTCCCGCTCCTGGCCGATTCGACGACGTCCGCCGCTGTGAAACGACAGGCACTGCGACTCATCGATCCCGCTGATCCTGCACTGACAGCGGAACTGCTGGAACCCATGCTCCGTAGTGACGACCAGCAACTCCGACTGGAAGTTCTGCGGACTCTGGCAGGATCAACACTCCCCGAAGCGGCAAAATGGCTGTCCGAGGCGGCTGTTCAGCATGACAAAGACCGGGCCATCGAACGTATGACGGCTATCACCGGGCTGGCAAGTCATGCCAATTCAGACTTGGCAAAAAAGACGCTTGTCTCTCTGATTGCAATCGACCTGCGTGAACGAGGTTCTGTCATACGTTCTCTACGAGAACTCGTAGGGAAGGACGAGGACGTCAAACGAAAGATCTTTGACATCAATGGCATCGGATCAGGTCCACCTGAACTATGGATTGAAATTGAGGCTCAAATCGCTCTGTTGCCCGGAGGTACTGAATTGAACGGCAAGAAAACAGGCTTTCCCGTTCCTGCTCGACCTGCATCGGACGAGGCGTGGTTTGGCATCATCAACAAAGACGGGGAGACCGCATCAGCCTTCGAGGGCGAGCAGGTATTCTTTCATCCCAACGGTCCCGGGTGCTTTAAGTGTCACACCGTAGATGGTCGTGGCGGTCGAATTGGGCCTGATCTCACACACATCGGCGGATCGTTCACGCGCGACAAACTGGTCGAATCCATTCTACAGCCCTCCAAGGAAGTCTCTCCACAATTCACCACCTGGAACATGGCCACACACGACGGTCGCACACTGACCGGAATGCTGGTGCATGAGAACGAAGGATCGACAACGCTCGGCAATGACAAGGGAGAATTGACGACCATCCAAACGGTCGACATCGAAGCCCGCACGCCGGTGAAAACTTCAGTCATGCCCGAGAAACTCGAAGACCGCATGACCATCCGCGAGTTCCAGGATTTGATTGAGTTCCTGGCCAACCTCAAGTAACTGCAAGAATCTCACAGCGGGTGGCTGGGGCTGTCTGAGTCCTTTGCAGGGAGTCGGACGCCGTTATTTCAGTCAGCGCCGGTAATACGAGAACGCACGAAAGCCCCAGTGTTTGGCGTCTTGAAACTGGGGCTCTCACGATTCACATTTCTTGAAGCCGACATGTCACTCACAGCGAATCATCCGATCAACACGTTTTAACCGCCCCAGCCACGCGTCGCGAACCAATCTAGAAATCAGTCCCTAAATACAACTTCGCCCGGAAGTCATTCCATTCGCGTTGGTTGCTCTCGCCGCATTCTCGCTCAACAAGGCGGCAGGTCCAGCTGTCCATGCGTCGCAGTCGCTCTGACAGCACGTGGACAACGTTCAGGCTGATTTTGTAGGCCGTGTCTGGAGCATCAACCCTGAGCTTCTCGTAGTCCTCCCGCTTCAGACGCACCGTGTGGCAGGGCGTAACCGCAGTAACGGTGGCTGAGTGTGTTGTGTCTTCAAAGAATGACATTTCACCGAACACGCTCCCCGGCCCCAGCCGTGCCAACTCGTTCTGATGACCATCACAGTATTTGATGACGCAGGCCTCCCCACGCATGAGCACCCACAAACTTTGATACTGCAATCCCTCCGTCAGAATTTCAACGCCCTGGTCGAAATCCTCGAACGTGGCATGATCGAGCAGCAATTCTAAATCACGGTCCGAAAGTCCCTTTAGAATGACGCAGTTCTTCAGTTGCGGAGTCAGTTCAAACATGTGGCAACGTTCCTCAATTCAAATTTGGTGTCCCGTTGTCAATTGTTGCGTCAAATCTCGATACGACCACCCAATACCTTGATGAATGCGGCCAGCCATTTGGGATGAGCAGGCCACGCGGGTGCGGTTACCAGGTTTCCATCAACAACCACTTCGTCGACGGGAACTCCCACGTATTCCCCACCAGCCAAGCCGACCTCTGGTGAACAGGCGGGATAAGCGGTGCAACGCCGTCCTTTGAGGGCATTGGCCGCGCTGAGGATTTGCAATCCGTGGCAGACTGCGGCAATAGGCTTCTGTGAATCAGCAAAATGCTTCACCACGGCCAGCACGCGGTCGTTGAGACGCAGGTACTCGGGAGCACGTCCACCGGGGATGACCAGTCCCACGTAGTCATCAAGATTGACCTCAGCAAATGTCGCATTCAAGGTGAAGTTGTGCCCCGGCTTTTCGCTGTAGGTTTGGTCGCCTTCAAAGTCATGTACTGCCGTGCGGACCTGATCACCGCTTTTCTTGTCGGGGCAGACGGCATGCACTTCGTATCCCACCATTTGTAATGCCTGAAACGGCACCATGATTTCGTAGTCTTCAACGAAGTCACCAGCCAGCAGCAACAGTTTCTTGGCACTCATCAGCTTCAGCTCTCCACAAAATGTTCAGACGCACAACTCCAATGAATCCTAATAAACTTGCAGTCCCCATGTGAGGGCACATCACGTCCTGCAGTTCATCGCGAGCGATTTGCCATACGTTCCACTTCTTTCTACGCGTCAGTGCATGGCCCGGAACCAATAGAATCTCACCGATTTGAGCTGTTTCTCACTTTGGACTCGGTTGACGGGGCTTCCCTTCCGGCGACACAATGTCACGCTTGGTCTTCGCACGCAGCAGGTTACCTCGTCAATTCGGCGGTGACGCGTCTTCATTTTGTTTTCAACGCCGCCCCGGCCCCGCCTTCCCTGACCTCATGGATCAACTCCAACTCGTTGCCAGCACTGCATTTGGGCTGGAATCTGTCGTCTCCCGCGAACTGCAGGAACTGGGCTACGAACCGCTTGGCCGGGAAGATGGTCGCATTCTGTTCGAAGGTCCTCCCTCTGCCATTTGCCGCACGAACATGTGGCTCCGTTCGTGCGATCGCATTGGGCTGGTCATTGGAAACTTCACGGCCCGCGACTTCGATGAACTGTTCGACCAAATTGCCGAGCTGCCGTGGGAGGAATGGATTGGAGTCGACGACCAGTTCCCCGTAACGGCCAATGTTGTGCGTTCCAGTATTCGCAGTGCTGTCAACACGCAGAAAATGGTGAAGCGGGCCATTGTTGAGCGGCTTCGCAAGAAATACACGCGGCACTGGTTTCAGGAAAGCGGCGCCGAGTACAGGGTGAACTGCGACATCCTGCGGGATGATGTCCTGCTGACCATCGACACGACTGGTCCCGGTTTGCACAAGCGTGGTTATCGCCGCGATGCCGGAGAAGCTCCACTGCGGGAAACACTGGCCGCGGCCCTGGTTCAGCTCAGCTATTGGCAACCCGGTCGCTTTCTGATTGACCCCTTCTGCGGATCGGGAACCATTCCCATTGAAGCTGCCATGATGGGGCGCAAACTTGCCCCGGGTCGTAATCGCGTCTTTACCGCCATGGACTGGCGGAACATCTCACAGGATTTGTGGAAAGAAGCCCAAACCGAAGCCCGCGATCTTGCCCTCCCCAAACTGCCCGGACAGGTTTCCGGTAGCGACATCGACAAACGTGCCATCACGCAGGCGTGGCGTAACGCGAACGATGCCGGAGTGGGTGGCGATTTGCAATTCTCGGTACGCGACTTCGTCGAAATGCCGTCGAACCGCGACTACGGCATTATGATTGCCAACCCACCCTACGGGGAACGCATGGGCGACCGCGATACGGTCCGCAAAATGCATCAGGACATGGGCGAGCTGTACTCCATGCTCGACACCTGGTCGTATTACGTTCTGACGTCGGCTCCCTTCTTCGAGAAACAGTTTGGTCGCCACGCCGATCGTCGCCGCAAACTGTTCAACGGACAAATCGAGTGCACCTACTATCAGTACCTCGGTCCGCGTCCGCCGGAAGACTTTGATCATGAAGACGAGTCCGGCTCTTCTGATGACGAAGCCGCCTCCTGATTCGCCCTCATGACTGAACCACTGCTGCACGTTGTTCTCTACCAGCCAGAAATCCCGCCCAACACCGGGAACATCGGGCGGAGTTGCCTGGCCATTGGTGCCAAACTGTGGCTCATTCGTCCGCTCGGATTCAAAATGGACGACCGGTCTCTCAAGCGAGCTGGTATGGACTACTGGCATTTGGTGGACTGCCAGGTGGTCGACTCATGGGAACATCTCCGCGCCGAACTTCCCGGACGCCGCTTCTGGTTCCTGACGAAGTTTGCCAATAAACTGGTATGGGACGCCCAATTCCAACCCGGTGACGTGTTGGTCTTTGGCAGCGAATCACGCGGCCTGCCGCAATCCATTCACGACGAATTCGCCGACCACTGTATAAAGCTCCCCATGTTGGATGATGTGCGCAGCCTGAACCTCGCCAGCACGGCCAACACCATTATGTATGAAGCGGTCCGACAGTTCGGCGGCCTGAATCCCTGAGACATTCCCACGCGAAATTCCGCACATGAACGAAGAATACGAAGAGCTCGACGAGAACGAAGAACTCGAAGATCAAGACGATCAGGATGATGAAGAACTCTCCGAGCGTGAGTCGGAACGTCAAACTCGCTCGCGACTGAGAAGCCTGTTCGATCATCACGGCATGCGGCCGCGCGGAAAGCTGGGGCAGAACTTCCTCATCGACTTGAACATCATCGAGTTCGTCGTCGAAGAAGGTGAACTCACCGAGCGGGATGTCGTACTCGAAGTCGGGACCGGCACGGGTGGCATGACCACGTTCATGGCTCAGTCCGCCGGGCATGTCATTTCGGTTGACGTCGACCAGAATATGCATCGACTCGCTCGCAACGTCACCGATGGTTACGAGAACATTACGCTCATTACCCGTGACGCGCTGAAGAACAAAAACGCCTTCGCCCCGGAAGTGCTGGACGCCATTCGCGAACAACTTGCTGTCTCACCCGACCGGCAACTGAAACTGGTCGCCAACCTCCCTTACAGCATCGCCACGCCCGTCGTCTCGAACCTGGTGGCCACCGACCTACCCTGGGTCCGCATGATTGTCACCATTCAGTTCGAACTCGGACTCCGCATGCGCGCCGAACCGGGCGACTCGAATTACGGAGCACTTTCCGTCTGGCTGCAGTCGCAATGCTTCGTGAAAATGATCAAGAAGTTGAGACCAAACGTCTTCTGGCCGCGTCCCAAAGTCGACTCGGCCATTATGCGTCTCTCCCCCTACTACCAGAAGCGGGATGCCATCGCTGACCGTCCGTTCTATCAGGACTACCTGCGCCGCGCGTTCACGCTTCGCCGCAAACTGCTGCGTGGTGTCCTCTGCGGGATGTACCGCAAGCAACTCACAAAACCGCAGATCGACGAAATCATGTCCTCACTCGGATTCGATGAAAACACACGAGCCGAAGCCATGACGCCCGACCAGCACGTGGAACTGGCCAACCATTTGTACGCCGCCATCCACGGCACCGCCGTTAAGGAACCAGCCGAGTGAACATCAAGAAAGGGTTCCAAATCATCGGCCTCACTGCAGTCGCCTTCGCAGTCATCGGCGGCCTGCTGGGATACCTCATTGGCACCTACGTCCCCGGCTATTACGAGACCGTATTCACTCTTCCGGAAGACGTAAACATCGTCACCCTCGGCACCGTCCTGGGAATGACCCAGGGCCTCGTCGCCGGCCTCGTCCTGGGTGCCATCGTCGTCGTTTGCACGACGTGGTACGAAGTGAGCAAACTGAACTGGCGGGATGAGGATGAAGCGGCGACGCCAGACGAGTGATGCTATTACCGGCACGAAGCGTCAGCGAGTGAATGTGTGATTGTAGCGAAAATCACTCGCTGGCGCTTTGTGCTGGTATGAAGGTAATTGTTAGCCAGTGCGTTCCACGGAACCCGACAAAATAGTACGCCCCTGAACACCATTTACGTCCCTCAATCGTCAACGGCGGACATTATGAAGATGACAGCTGACCAATTCGCAACTGAACTGTTCCAAGACCAGCCGAATCTCAGACCATGTGAGGTCAAGGAACGTGCTGCGTCAACATCTTCGGATGTGGCCTTCGTCAGACATGTAGTACAGGCATATTCCGAAAAACAGACGAATCAGCGAAGCTTTACGTCGGATGTCAACCGGAGGTGGCCGGAGGAAAAAGGCTATTGAAACTAAAATAGCAGCCGTAGGGCATGGCTCCTGCCTGCCTCTTCGTCATTAATCCGCGGCCGGTGGCATGTTCGTCCGACGTTTGTGCCATGCCCACGTCGCGAAGCAGATCGGTAGGTCCGGCAGTGCCGGACAACAAATTCGTCGTGTCAAACGGAGGTTGGCGTCCGGTTGTCACCGGACTTACGTGAACTGGAGACGTCATCGACAGGACGAAGGATAGGATGCCATGAAATTGAAGCGAGGCGGGTGGCATGTTCGTCCGACGTTCGTGCCATGCCCACGTCGCGTAGCAGCGTGGGCATGCGAGTGGGTGACCAGCTTCCATTCTGGGAGATGAATCGAGGTCAAGTAGTCGCAGAGTGCATGGGCATTGTCAACGAGGAACAACCCAACATTTGCTTCACCCACTTGACTCCAGCAGCGTTTTCGCGCAGTAACCGTAGGTCAGGCACCCCGTAGGGCATGGCTCCTGCCTGCCTCTTCGTCATTAATCCGCGTGTGGGCAACTCCAGTCCCCTAATCCCATTAGCGAATACGTACCTCGACCCGCAAAGAACAGAAACGCCGAGAGCGCTGAGGCCGCAGAGAAAACAGGAAAACCTCCCCAAATCTCTGCGCTCCCTGCGCCCTCTGCGTTTCAAAATAATGGAATGGCAAGAGCAACCGTGAGGCACGGCTCCCGTCTGCCTTCACCTGCTAATTAACTTGCCTTTTCGTGACTTTTTGTGCTTCTTTGTGGCAATTTTCAAATCAAGAACAAAAAGCGAGTCGCGACTCTGGGCGAGCATGTCCAAATGCCACAGATTCAAGGATTTGGAAATCGCGTTCCATCGCTGGCCAGCTCATAGAATGGGAGAACCTTGGATCGCCCATTCAGTTGAGAACGCATTTCCGACCTGAAATGATTCAGGTCACCGTGAGCGAACATGCTCAATCCCAATACCCCAGGTTGCGCCAGCTATTCCATTCAAAGAATGATGGCCACGAAAAACACAAAAAGGCACGAAAATGATCCTGTTTGTTCTTGTGCCTTTTGGTGTTTTTTGTGGCTCATCTTCGTTGCGCGACAAAATGTAATCTCATGGGCAAGCCATCTTGATCGAACGGCAGCCAATGAGGGACACTGGCTCGACAAACATTTTGTGCCTGAGGCACCCAAACCCACGTGCACATTTCAATTGGGGTTTCGAAATGGCGAATCGCATTGAGGATGTGAAATTCTACAGTGAAGTGTGGTATCAACTACTCCGCAATATTGCTGGCGAGGGCGAACTCCAGGCAGTACGTTATGTCGTCTCAAGAATTGGCAGTTTAATCAACCCAATGTTGACCCATCGCTTTCCGTGCGAGGGATTTACGGACTATTTTTTTGGGGAGCGTGTTTTCCCCGAGTCATGCCAAGATAGAATGGTCATCTGCAAGATAAACAACGAGATCATGAAATGGATGTACGAAGGCCAGGGTCATTATCCGCCAGATCTCTCCAATTCACGTGACTGGGGTGAACTAGAGCGTTGCCTTGATGAGATTCTGGAGGCGTATGGTTGTTCGATTTCACTAATTCGTGAGCGTCTTGCAAGCCGAAGCGATCGCATCTGAAATGACACGGCGAGTGGCTGGGGCAGTCGAGAAGCTTGGCGCTCGCTGCAGCGGAAACCGGAAATGGGCATTTGCGTCACAGATGGCTGTCCAGGCCCCAGGAGTATCGCACCCAGCAAGGGCAACCACCCAGCGGACATCCACCTACGGAGGATCATACCCCCCCGGATGAAAGGGATGGCATTTGCAGAGCCGGATAATCCCCTTGAAGGCACCCTTCCAAGGGCCATGTTTTTCGACCGCTTCGATGAAGTAGCGACTGCACGACGGTTCAAAACGGCAGTGCCCGCCGAGAAACGGGCCGAGCAGCACCTGGTAAATTCGGACACCGAGAATCAGAAACTCTGAAACGAGGTGATTTAGCCAGCGAAACAGAATCATGTGGCGTCGACCACCTCGTAGTCGGTGTGTTTCTTCGCCGACTTCTGCACCACCAGCGCCGGACGCGCCGCCCACTCTTCCGCGAGCTTCGCATTCATTTCCACCTGTGGACCACCGCGGTGAATGTACAGCATGTACCGCAGCAGGAGCGGATTCTCGGTTGTCGTTTCGAGGGACGCGTCGCGACAGGCGGAGGCACCCATCCAACCATCTTCCCGCACGTGCCACTTCGCCGGATGCGCCGGGTTCTGGGGATGATCAAAATACGTAATCCCCTCGACGGCCTCACGCATCCGGCCCCCTTCTTCTGGAACCATGACCGGCCCGCTGTAGTCCATCCACGCGTTGGGATTCCCGAACAAATTCGGCTCCCCCTTCTGACCATCGGCCCCGGTCAACTCTCCGCCACCGAAGTGACTCGAAATCGACTTCGCCATCCGTACGGCCAGAAATCCGAAATTCGTCTGCTGGAACTCAATCGAGTCCGCCTGCGGCGTGAACCGGCACTGAAACTCCAGCGTATACTCGCCATATTCGCGTGGACGAAACGTCGTCACCACTTCCTGATTCACCAGCGGCTGAGGATCGTGCCCGTCGTACCAGCCGAGCAGGACCGACATCCGGGCAAAGTCAGGACCATCTTCATAGGCGAACCACTGCCGCTGCCTGATTTGCGGATCATGCAAGTCGCTCCAGAAATCGATCCCCAACAGCTTGTTGTGAGCAAACCACACCGAGCGATGGTGGTCATGGTTCGACGCCCCGGGATGCCCCATCCGAGTCAGCGGCTGACCGGACGGCCCCAGCACCGGATAAAAGAACGGCCTGGGATATTCCAGTCCATAGTTCCAGCGAACCAGTTCCCGTCCCGCCACCCGAAAACTCGCTCTGTGCCCCTCCTCAGGAATGACCTGACATCGATCCAACGTAAACATGGCCTCTCCCTGAATTCAACAATTTTCAACCATCTCAACGGTGGCACAGCCACCCTCAACCATCTCAACCTGCTGATGCATATCCTAAACCTCAACTCACTCCCTGAAAACTGACTCAATAGGTCCCGCCAACTCTGGACACATCCCACTACACTCAAGAGACTGACGCTTTGCCAATTGGCATTCCGCATTTGTCATTCAATACTGCCATGAAATTCGCACTCATCATCCCTGACGGCTGTGCAGATGAACCTCAGCCCAAACTCGGCGGCCTCACGCCGCTGCAGGCCGCACATGTCCCGCACATGGACGCCATTGCCGCCGCCGGAATTGTGGGACAGGCCGACCACGTCCCCGCCTCAATGCCCTCCGGCAGCGACGTCGGTACCATGAGCCTCTTCGGGTACGATCCCATTAAGTACCACACGGGCCGCGCACCACTCGAAGCCGCCGCCCAGGGAATCGAACTCGGTGCCGATGACTGGGCCATTCGCTGCAATTTGGTGACCGTCGAAGAAGAACGGATGCGCAGCTTCACCGCCGGTCAAATTCCAAACGGCCTCGGCGCCAGCCTCATTCAGGCCATGCAGGCCGCCTGCTGTGGTGATGAACATTGGAAGTTCCACGCAGGTGTCAGCTATCGCAACCTGCTCCTGTATCGTGCCCGCGACGGCAAAGCCCCGTTCGCCGACGACACCTACACCGTCCCCCCACACGACATCACCGATCAACTCATCGCAGAGCATCTCCCCATGGGTTCCGGCAGTTGCGATCTCCGCGCGCTCATGGACAAAAGCCGAGCCATTTTCGCAGATCATCCAGAGAACCAGGCGCGCGCTGCCGCAGGACAACTCGCCGCCACGCAAATCTGGCTGTGGGGCCAGGGACGACGCCCCGCGCTGCAGCCGTTCGCCGAGAAGTTCGGACCACGCGGCGCCGTCATTACCGCCGTCGATTTGCTGCGGGGAATTGGAAGACTCATCGGCTGGGATGTTCTCGAAGTCGCCGGCGCCACCGGTTACCTCGACACCGACTACAAAGCCAAAGGCCAGCGCGCCATCGAAGCCATCTCGGGTGATCTGGATTTCATCGTGGTCCACGTCGAAGCGACCGATGAAGCCTCACACGAAGGCGAAGCAGAAGAGAAAGTGAAAGCCCTCGAACAAATCGACCAGCACATCGTCGGCCCCCTGCACGCTCACCTGAAAACCTTAGGCGACTACCGCATCTTAGTCTGCCCCGACCACCCCACATTCTTAAGAACCAAAACCCACAGCCACGGCTACGTCCCCTTCACCATATGCGGCAAGGACATCACCCCCGACAACCTCCCCACCTACGACGAACCCACCGCAGCCAAAGGCAACATCCGTTTCGACGCAGGATGTGATCTGATGGGACATTTTGTGCGGAATGGGTGATGATCACCGATTTTGGTATCCGGTTGAGATGCGATGCGTGTTCGGATGGTAAACACGGGATCGTCGTAGTTCTATCGTCAGATTCCCGAATGCAAACTCGACTGTGAGGATACGAGTAATGGCAGCGAAACAAAGGGATGAATTCTCGGAGTCGATTAAACGAACTACGGCTGAACGCGCCGGCTATCGTTGCTCCAATCCTTCCTGCCGAAGGCCGACAGTCGGTCCTCACACTGTTCCCGATAAGTCAATCAAAACCGGCGAAGCATGTCACATTTGTGCAGCGGCGCCAGGTGGTCCACGATATGATCCAACGCAAACGCCGGTGGAGCGTTCCAGCATTGCGAATGCGATTTGGCTTTGCACGGAATGCAGTACCAAGGTAGATCGCGATCCGTTGGCATTTCCAGTTGACATGCTGCTCGGCTGGAAACAGAGGCACGAGGACTTAGTACGAGGCGAAACGAATGGTCCCTCACTTCCTACCATTGAGCTTTCGACTGTCCGAGGCCTACTTGTCCCAGACGGTGACAGTGATGTCTCGGGAGAGGATTGCGAAATCTTCCGGGACCACATATTGGTTTTTAGTAACCGCCACGACATCGAACTTCAGAACATTCAGGCCAGAATTCAGCTACCGGAGCCTGTCGTCGGTTGTCAACTGACTTATAGACCAGTTGGCATCGAAGTGTCTTGGGGACCAGAACGAATCCAAAGCGTGGCCTACGCCACCGGCAGCGGAAGCGTAACGCAACGCGGGCCAAGTCGTCCGAAGCGAACTCAAATTCTGCAGATTGAACGATTGTCACCCCAGTCGAACATTGAGCTTGCTTTCCGAACAGCGAAGGATAGATTTCATGGGCTCTCTCCGGTGTTCACAGTTGGCAGCGATCCCAAAGATGTGAATTCATTCGTTTTGGGCACGTTCACCACATCTTGTTACGGTGTAACGCAAGTTCAAGAGTTCTTCGCGCCCATTGCTTACGACGATGCCAATCGCCAATTACACGCGATGGACGTTTATGGTGACCACACAGATTGGAATGTGCAGCTGATCACGGAGTACCTCTAGTGCGGGCATATTTGCCGCAGTGAGTTGAAAACGCAGATGGAGCGAAGTGGAATGCGTGGCAGTCCACAATTCACCAGCTTCTAGCTGTTAACAGGTAGTTTTCCATTTTCTCACACCCATTGAACTGAAGTGTTGACATGTCGTTTTTATCGGTTACAACAGTTCTTCTGCGTGGACTTCCGCAAGCACAACATTGAATGGCGGCAAGGAGTTAGCTTTGATGGGGCTCTTTCGATGGCTTCAGTCATTTTTCTATTCGCCCGGCCCACCAACTGGAGATTTGTTGTTCCAGGATGGCAATGGGCGAAAGCTATTGGGAGAAACAGAACTGGAGGCATGGGAATGCAAGGATCTGCTGAACCTCCCTTGGTTCAAACGTGCGGTTGCCGAAGTAACGACCCATGTCGGCCTGAATTACCCGACAATCGCGATCAAGCGAGTTGCCGTGTACCAGCGACTTTGGTCGCACGATGCCGATGGAACAACAAAATCCAGGCGAGGGTGCGTTGTGCTTGGCGGAGCCTCGCCTACGTTGTATTTTTCTCTCGCGGGAAAATCCAACCCTCGGGTGGTTTTCGAAGAAGTAGCCCATAGCCTGAAACTCTGTGGAGGTGACGCCCAACAATTTGGTGCGTACAATGATTTCGGGGTCGACGAATACAACAAATTGCTCCAAAGACTTACAATTAACTCGAAAGTGCCATTACCACCACAGCAGCTCGCCTGCCATCGATTGATTTTTCAGGCATTTACCCAATCCATGATGTTCAAGGAATGCAGCGTCGACGAGCAGCAACAAGTCCAGAAGTTTGTACGAAAGTTCAATTCAATCTGTCGGTGGAACACCGCAAATGGAACCTGCGGTTGCTAGAAATGGAGTACAGCATGGAACACTTGACATTTGATCCCGAGTTGTGGTCGCTAATTCCTTCCCACTTTGCACGCGAATACCGCATTTTGCCTTTTGGCTGGGAAGACGATGGCGTAGCTCTCGTCCTCTTGCTTGACGATGAATCGCACGAAACCCCCGAAGACTGCTTGGCGGCCCAGGAGACGATTCGATTCATGCTCGGAGGTCGACCTATTCGATTTGTCCACCTCAGTAAGTGTGACTCAATTGGGACGTCGGAGTTCGACGAAACTCTTGATCGATGGTATGCGTTAGATTTACCAGAGTCATTATCCGAAGCTGTCTCGCAGCAGTGGCAACTGATAATCATTGAACCCGACGATGAAGGTGCTGCTGAGATTATTGGAGAAATGAAGTCGTCGAAAGCGTACGACGATCAACTTATAGGTGGTGTAGCATTCCGACACGTACATTCACTCAATGAATTGCACGAGCCACTTTTGAGCGACAAATTGGTCGACGCAATCTGCCTGATCAGCGCTGCTGCCGTGAGAGCGAACGAGTCGAGTCACGAAATACTCAAAAGTATCTCCAATGCCGTTGCGCATTGCCTGATCGTATATAACTCAGACCGCAACTCGAGCGACTTCGCTACGGCAAAGGAATTCAGTTCAGAAGTGGATTCGCTTGATCTTGCAAAGAATGCCGACGGGCGGCTGATACTTTCTCAACTCCTGCATCGACATGGACGGCAGCTGTCGTCGTAAGTAGGTCGCGAGTGGAGTTGTCTATCTACCGTCCAACCGCGGGTGGCCCCGGCCGCTTTGCAACCGTTGGGGGCCGACAGGCACGGGACGTTTTCTCGGCTACGAGCATCCATCTCAATCGGCGGGTGGCATCGTCCGAAACGCCGCCCAATAGAACGTGCCATGGAACGCCGTTAACCTTATGTTCGGTTACGCGAAAGAAGTCTTGATGCGGAGTGTGGTTGTGGAGATTTTTGGTTTGTCGAACTGAGAGTTTCCGGCCACTCAAGTCCAAGGATGGGACATGCCGCAACAAGACCTGCACGCACGAGGCGTGCGATGTAATTCTGTCTATCTGTGGCAAGCGTTGCAATGGCTGATGCGAGGTTGCCAGTGGTCAGAAGTCGCGTTGAGGGCCGACTGTAGTTGGACAGCAAAGTGGTTGGCCGCAGCCGCGTTATTGTGGGCCTGGTCGGATGAAGGGACGCTGAGGGAGCGGTTCATTTGCAGTCGACGACTGGTCATGCATTTGCGTGATGAACAGACAGAACTGGCCGGGTCTTATCAGGCGTTTCTCAAGTTGCTGCGTCGCTGGACCGGTGAACTCGTGACCTTGTTACAACACGCGTTACGATGGCAAATGCAGCAGTTCGAGCAGCATTGGAAACTGCATGGGCTGGTCGTCATTGGCGTCGATGGCAGTCGCATTAATTTGCCGAGAACAAAGTCGCATCAGGCCGCTTATGCTCCCACCAGAACCTCGCAGCGTCGAAAGAAAACGGGTCGAGGAAAGCAACGAAAACCGAGCCGCCAGAAGCATGCGGAAGGTCCTCAATTCTGGCTGACTACGATGTATCATGTCGCTCTCCATTTGCCGTGGGATTGGCGAATTGGCCCCTCAAACAGCAGCGAACGAGCCGATGCACTGGAGATGCTTGCCACCATCCCTGAGAAATCGTTGTTGTGTGGCGATGCCGGATTCGTGGGTTACGAATTTGTTCGCAGTGTACTGGCAACTAATCGCGGACTGCTGGTTCGCGTGGGGAGCAATGTCAAACTGCTGAAGAAACTGGGCTTCGTTCGTGAGAATTCACAAACGGCGTACGTCTGGCCGGACAAAGTCGCCAGCCGCAACGATCCCCCACTCGTCTTTCGGCACATCACCGTGCAAGGCCCGCGCTCGACCATTCATCTGGTGATCAGTCTTCCTGAAGGTCAGAAGTTGAGTGACCAACAAGTCGCTGAGATTTATCGAGCCCGCTGGGGAGTCGAAGTGTTTTACCGTCAGTTCAAGCAAACCTTCCAGCGTCGCAAACTCCGCAGTCACGCTGCCGCCAACGCACGCGTGGAGTTGGAGTGGTCACTGGTTGGTTTGTGTGCCATTTTACTGTACGCCAGCCACGAACTCGTGCGGCAGAACATTGCCCTGAAACGTCTGAGCGCCGCCGGGAGCCTGCGTGCGTTTCGGCAAATGGCCCGCGACTACCTTCACCCCGCCAATCCACGCGACACACTTCGCATCCGCCTTCGCCAGTCTCTGGTTGACACCTACTACCGCAGCAACAAAGCCAGCCGGGACTACCCCCACAAAAAACAAACCCGCATCACCGGCCCACCCAAAATCCTGCAAGCCACCGAACAACAGCGACAACGGGCCAAGACAATCAAACAACTTCAAAAATAAGGTTAACGGCGTTCCGTGC
>JACKHO010000009.1 GCA_020638955.1 Planctomycetaceae bacterium
ATGCTAGCACGCCGATTGGCTATCGAGACATTCAGGCCGCCATAAAGCGTTCCGGCGTCTCAGGTAATATTCCGATTGAGAGCATCCGCGTGGCAGCATCTGAGCTTCGCAATGGCCTTGAGAGGTTAGGTTCAAGATTCCGACTGAGTGATGTCCCAGCGGGACGCGAGAAGCGGTTTTCGCTTCGGTACGCGCCACAGCACCTGTTCGAGGTCATTGCAGACCTATCCCCGCCTGTGCATGAGACAGCCGAGGAGATTGCCCTCAATCTCGTCACCGAAAACGTGCTTCCCTCCAGGTCTCTCTACTGCCTCCCATATGCTGCGCATTCATGGATTGTACATTCGCACCGGCAAAGCGAATTGCGAAACCAACTGGTTGAGAGCTCCGTATGCCATAGGCTTCTGACAGCAGACAAGAAAGCGTTTGCCGAATTTGTCGCGTCGTTCAAAGAACAAAAGCGACTGACGGTGATCGGACTTGGTGTTGGAGAGGGACTCGGAGAAATATCTCTGTTGAGCGAAGTGCTTCGCTACACAGCGACAGACCATGTTACTATCGATTACCTATGCGTGGACCGCTCTCCACTATTGCTGTTCAGCCACATTGAGGAGATAAAAGAGACGTTCAGCCGACAGCTTGGACGCAGGATCAGATGTACTGGCGTGTGTGGCGACTACTCCGAACTCGACAGCGTCATCGATCGCGCCCGGTCCATCGCTTCGCAAAAAGGGTGCACGGATTTTGCTCCACACTTCAGCCCTGCAGCCATAACCTTGTTTGGAAACGTTTTGGGCAATTCACCAGGTGATGAATGCAACTTGATTCGTCAAATTCGGTCCTCTGTTCGAAATCGGCCGCTAGCTATTGCAATCGGGATCTCAACGCCAAACCCAGACGAGTCCTACACAGATGAGTCGTTCGAATTCTTTGCAGCTACACCGCGACAGGTTTTGAAGCACCATGGAACGCCTGCTGAATCTGGCATGAATACTTGGTCATTGCAAAGTTCTGTACCAGATGAATTCCACATACCCTTTGATCCAAGCTCCCCGTCGCGATTACTGACATCCGGCAAGCGAATCTCACTGCAGCACGTGACCGACTATGCATCAACTGATCGATCGGGAGCCAAGTTGGCCGGCGAACTATTCAACTTCAAGTACCTCCTGCAAGGCGACCTTACGTTTCGGGATGATCGGATAGCCGAGACTGCCGTAGCCGGAACGGAAATACTTCTCTATTCCGTTACCAAGCTCGAACTCGAGAGCCTGCAGGAGCTGCTAGAGAGGATTGGTTTCGACACAATATCCTACGGCCCTGTTGACATTCAGCTCGACGCCAAATCTCAGACCAGGAAATATGGAATTGTAATTGCAGTGACCAGCTGAAGGGTCGACAATGAGCAGGCAAACTACCGGCGCTGCGCTGCTGGGTTCATCAAATGCACTCTCGGGGCTCGTAATGGCTGCCGTGTTTGCGGAAGGGGCACCAAAAATTGACGTCCCCGTGATTCATGGTGGAACTTTGCAGGCCTACTTCCTTGGGATATCCATCAGTATCTTGCTTCTGCTTCGATTCAGACACCGGACATGGCTGTTCACCGCGATTGCTTCACTTTCCTTGATTCTGGCTGCATCGTTATTACCGCGTTTGGAAGACCGAATCGACGGGACACGCGGTATGATAGTATTCATACTCCTATCGCTCGGATTTGCCGGTTGTTTCGCCGCACGATCTTTGCGAATCAAAACGGCTGGGGTCCACCGAAAGGTGCCATGGGTTGACATCCCCCACCACTTGGTATGGATCACATCACTGTTCACTTTGCCACGCATGCAAATTGTATTTCAACAGCTGCTAACAATCGGCTGCGCTCTTCTTGCCGTTGCGTCTTGCATAGACGCGTTGGGCTGTGGCCTTCTTCAGCGACCTACAGGGAAGGGGGAATCAACCCTGCGTCATCTGAGCGAAACAAGAGTCGGCACACCTTACTACTGGGCTCTAGCCGTCATTCTGCTGACAACAGCAATCCAAGGCAGTCTCGCGATTTTCGCAAGCCAATCGCACCTGCTGTCTCCAAGCGTCGTATTGACCTTCGCAACTGACATGTTGGCTGCATCTTACGTCGGGGCCGCGATGGGCGCACTGGTTTCGTCGGTCACCGGCGCACGAATATGCAGAGGAACTGCACACTGCATTTCAATGTGTAATGGCAGGTTAACGCTTCCCATCTACAGCATTGCAGCAGCCGCCACGTGCCTTATGTCCATTTCTCTTGTAACTGGCCAATTTGGTCGAGTGTATACCGCACTAGGGCTAATAGCAGCAGGAGTTGTTGCATTTCAAATCGCTGCGATCCCCATACTGCATGAAATTGCGATTCTTACACCAAATTCGCCATATCTTCAATACAGCTATTGTGTAATGGGATTCGCTGTGTTTCTCGCGATGGCAATCGGCTCGCATGTCTCGTCTGTCATTGGAATCTGCGGTTTCGCTGCTATCGTGACACTGGGAGCCATTTGGGCTGTCCGTCGCGCCTAGATCCACACTTGAAGGCCTACGCCCCGATCCCTAAATCACCAAAGGCAGCTCTATTCCAACAGTCATCCCATTGATCTGATTGCATCAAATTGCAGATCTCGAACCCATTTGATGCCTGGAAGACGCAGTTGTCACCGCAAGGTATCTGACACTAAAGTTCCCTCGCAAGTGACATGTCACAACCCACACCCATTCCTCGGCAAGTCGTTCTGAAGCAAGAATCTCCAACCGGAAGAGAAACTGGTAAATGACTATCCACACCTTAGATCGAACTGCGGTGGAATGCCTTAGTAACTCCGATTGCTGGGAACTGGACGAACTGGGCCTTATTACTCCTGATGGTGCGGAGGCTCTAATGGACTTGAGTTCAAATGCAGAGCCACTTCGGAAGAAGATCCAGTTCAAGGCGTCCAGTTTACGCTCGATTTCAAGGGAGGCCTGCGAGGCACTCGTCAAGAACTTCAATTCAATCGCGTTACCCGGACTTCAATCACTTGCACCAGAAGTGGCTAAGGCGTTTGAGTATCGAGATTGCAATCTCGATTTATCCGGATTGTGCGAGTTATCCACTACGGCCGCAGAATCCCCTGCACTTCACAGGGGAGTGTTAACTGTCAGAATTGAGGAGAGTAGCGAGGCGCTACGAATCATCGTGAAGCATGATTACATGCCAGTTGTGATTGTTGGATTAAGCAGAATTGAGGTTTGCGAAGCATCGATACTAGCTACCATGCCAGGTGTATTTCTTCCGGACCTAACACATCTTACAGTTGAAGCTGCATGCATCATATCGCAGGTTCCTGGTGCCGTTTGGCTGAGAGGTCTCACGACAACTGAACCGAGTGTGTTAAAAAAACTAGTTGAACAGAAAGGCCAACTTGCGATTGGACTTGAATCAATGGACACAGAAGCCGCAAGAATCTTGGCGACACACGAGGGAATCTGCCTTGACTTGTGCCGACTGAGTCGTAGCACAGTCGATGCCCTTCAGATTCTCTTGAATTGGTATCGCGGAACATTGATGTTTAATGGAACCGATGATTTTCCACTTGGATTTACCGACCTCGTCATTCGTCGATGTGGAAGAATTGAGGCTGAGGAAGCGATTCGGGAGTCTGGAGGGGCTGAAGCCCAAGACTTTGTCGATCGTCGCGGCAATTTCAAGCGGCCGAACGGTAAACCACCGAGAATTGTATTCAGAAACTGTCCGCAGGAGACGAAGGAACGATTCAGAGTTGCCTGTGATGACCGATTTATAAACACCCGTGGCGACAGCGGTTTACACATTTAAGGTACTGGGTTGATTTCACGTGAGCTGGGTCTTGGAATGAGGTGCTTGGGGTTTCGTGGACATTTGGAAATCTTATTCTGTGGGGTCGGGAGGAAGGCCGATGGCACGCGGAAAGAGTACCAAAACGACGACTCGGGAGCGTCGAACGTACACCGAGGATTTCAAGCGAGACGCTGTGCAGTTGCACTTGGATGGTCAGTCGGCCCCGGCGGTGGCACAGCGGCTGGGGCTCTCTAGCGTGAATTTGTTGTACCGCTGGAAGCGGGAGTTCATCAGCCAGGCAGGAGTGGCGGCAGAGTCACTGGAAGCGCGGGTGCGGCAACTGGAAGAGGAACTCCGGCGGGTCGAGCGGGAGCGTGACATCCTAAAAAAAGCCTTGTCCATTTTCAGCCGCAGCGGGTAGCCGACGTGTACTCAGCAATTCAGCAGGTGATTTTTCAAGAGGCATTTCCGGTGAGTGTGGTGTGTCGCACATTGAACGTTTCTCGATCTGGCTTTCACGCCTGGAAGCGTGAAAAAGTGTCTCCTCAAAGAGAGCAGGAAGAACCGCTACACGCGATGATTGGCGAGATCTTTCATCAACACAAGCGACGCTATGGAGCACGTCGCATCGCGGCGGAACTGCGGGAACGCAATGTTCTGTGTGGTGTGGATCGAGTCTCGCGAGTGATGAAAACACTGGGTCTCAGAGCCATCCAGCCCAAATCGTTTCAGCCCCGAACCACGGAAAGCAGGCACACACTGGGTTACAACGACAACCTCCTGCTGGACCGTCCACAACCGGTGAAGATCAACGAAGTGTGGGTCGGTGACATCACGTATTTGCCGCTTTGTCAACGGGGACAGTTCGCCTACCTGGCTCTGCTCATGGACCTGTACTCCCGCCGTGTTGTTGGCTGGGAGGTGCGTGGCGACATGACCACAGACCTCGTGCTCGCCGCTCTGGAGTATGCAATCCGCTCACGTGCAATGAGCCTTGGCCTCCTCCATCACACCGATCGTGGCGGACAATACGCCGGCAAGAAATATCGCGGGGTGCTGCGTCGTCACGGCATCCTGCAAAGCATGAGCCGCGCCGGCAACTGCTATGACAACGCATTTCTGGAAAGCTGCTTCGGAACCATCAAGACGGAGCTGGAAATCACCGAATACAAAAACAGCGAGTGTGCCCGCGCCGAAATCCACAGTTACCTCAGCTACTACAACCTCGAACGCAAACACTCCGCCCTGAACTACCAATCACCCCACCAATTCGAACAACAGACCTCGCGGAAATAAGACACAACACTGTCCGCGAAATCCCAAGCACCTCAGAAGACTGGAAAAGTTGTATGAAGTTCCCCACGGATAGTGGGCGCGGGTTTTGGGTTAGGTGGTTTGTTGAAGTTGGGCTGGGCTTTTGTAGTCCAGGGCGGAGTGTTTGCGGATGGTGTTGTAGAACGCTTCGATGTATTCGAACAGACTCAGCCGAACTTCGGAACGGGTTTGGTACTGCTCGTGGTGAATCAACTCTTTCTTCAGGGTGGCGAAGAACGATTCTACCGGGCCGCGAAGTCGGCTGAGGTCTGGTAGCCCAGTGAACTATGTGGTCGTTGGTGAATGTATTCGTCCCTCCAGGCGGCAGTCTGTGTTCGTGCGACCGGGCGGGTTGCGAATTCTTCCATCGCGCGAATTTCATCACGCAAACGACAGTGGTAACTCTCGGCGTCCCCATTCTCCCAGGGAGATCCGGGCCGAATGTACAACGCTTCCACCTTGAGTTTCGTCAGCCAATGCTGAATCGAATTCGCGATGAACTCCGGGCCAGGGTGCCGATAACATCTTCGCTGGTAATGCTGCGATCAACATTCAGGGCCACACACTCTCTGTGTGTACTCATCTCCAATAGACAGGCAAGCCCATTACACTACATGAAAGATGATTTGTGACGGGAGCAGATAACAGGTCGTCTAACGGGTCACCGGACAGGACTCCTTGCACCACTCGGACGAGCCAAGAAGCGGCCACCGGCTCTTAACATCGTTTAAGGAATCGCCCCACACCTTTTCTCGTCGGAGACAATAAGTCAAACTGCCATCAACGTACGCCTTGCGCTAACTCCTTCGCCTCGTCGTTCAGCTCGACACCGGCCCTTTGAAGAATTAGTCGAATCAGCATTTCCAGCGGGGAACGCCCGCCAGGCTGGTTGGGCTTTGCTTGAATTGCTCCGGCCACGGTATTGCTCATGTCGAAGTTTTCGAACCAGAACCCATTGTTGTCGACAGTGCAATACGACGCCCACCAGGGTTTCGTAACATCAGGGCTGGCAGCTGCCGGGGTCAAAGCCCAGATCTGACGCGAGATCTCTTGTCCGGTGGAAAAGACTCCGATTTTTGAATACGTGCCACGGACGATTTCCAATTTGCGCTCGTGGTCGGAAGTTGAGTATTTCGCATCAAGCACCACGATTAGAGACGGAACTGACAGCCCTCCCTCGTCAGGATATATTTCAATGGCAATGTCTGGCGTTCTGAGGGATGCGCCCCCAAGTAGCCCGAATCCTAAACCACCACTGTCACGGATGCTACGATATTCTGGCTCATAGCGGACCCGCACGAGGCGCTGGGTCTGGTCAACAAAATCAATGGTTTGATTTCCTTCAAACTGAATCACAAACCGATCACGTCCGTCTGAGATGAGTCGGCGAAATGGGCGTGTGCGATCGTCACCGCCGACCTTTAATTCCAGGATTTTGTGAAGGATGTGCAACACTTCTAATAGACACCACCATTCGTATAGAAGTGGGATAGACTTGGCCTGCAATAGCAGATGGTAGTCATCAAGCTGGACGCGAAATGTAGAGAAGTGCAGCCTAATAAGCTCGAAAACCGTTCGATATCCACGGTGGGAGCGGACGAGGGGCGTAGCCTCAGGCATGTTACTGAGAACACGTGTGTCATGTACGAGCCAGCCTCGCTTTAGCAGCTCCAAGGTTCGATCAACGGTCATCAACTTTTCCCTCAACAGTTCCAACTGCTGGATTCGCGGAAGGTCCTCCTGTTCCCACCAGCTCTTGGATCCGTCTGGCATTGGCCGGTCGCGCGCGATACGTCGTCTGCTTCTCAAGTCGATTTCCGAGTTCAGCCGCGTATGAAGTTCGTTTGACTGCTTACAAAGAAAGTTCAGGAATTGTGAAATCACAGTGTTTTCGGGTAACTGGAAGCGAACCCGTGCGACTTCGCGTACTGTCTCAACTGTAGACGCCGGTTAGAAAACGTAGCGCTGGGTGGGCGAAAAACGTAGCGCTGGTTGGCAACAAAGAGCCCGGCGGAGGGATGTGAGCGTCTCGGCCGGGATAATGATTACAGGTTACTTCGTCTTTGGTTGGCTGGGTCTTGAGTGTTTTGTTCTGCGTCGTTTGGCATCTTGCAGACGGAAGCTTTCGCCGGAGGCTTCGAGGATGTGGCAGCGGTGTGTCAGGCGGTCCAGAGCGGCTCCGGTGAGGCGTTCGCTGCCCAGCACCTCGGTCCAATGTTCGAACGGCAGGTTGGTTGTAATGACGATACTCAGCCGCTCATAGGCTGTGCTGATGACATCGAAGAACAACTCGGCCCCCACTTTGCTGGCGGGGACGTAGCCGAGTTCATCCAGGATTAACAGGTCCAGCTTCGAGAGTTGCTTCTTGAGTTTTACGAGATCGCGTTCTTCACGAGCTTCCAAGAGCAGCGTGATGAGTTCCGTCACGCGGTAGAACTTCACGCGCTTGCCCTGGCCGCATGCGGCAATCCCCAATGCCGTGGCGATGTGACTCTTCCCCGTCCCCGAGTTCCCCACCAGCAGTACATTCTCTTTCTTGTCGAGGTATTCGCCTCGCAGCAGTTCGGTGATGAGCAGCTTGTTCAGCGAGGGCTGGGCTTTGAAATCGAAGCTGTCCAACGTTTTGTGATTGGGGAATTGCGCCGCTTTGAGACGTCGATCCGACGTTCGCGGTCGATGAGTTCCAGTTCGCACAGCCTCAGCAGGAAGCCAAGATGGTCGATGTTGTCTGTGGCGCATTGACCAGCGACTTTCTCGCACTCAGCGAGTAGCGTGGGCATACGCAGGGCTTTGAGATGATGCTTCAGCAGCACCAGACTTTTCGTTTCGATCTTCTTCATGAAATGCTCCAGGATGAGTGGTGAGTAACGATTGGTAGGCAGAGACATTGGTTTTCCCGACTCGGACCTGCTTCAAATGTGGACGCCCATCCAGGCAGAACAGATCAATGGCAGGTTCCTGCTGGTATTCCAGAATCAGTCGAATGGCATCAGCACTGCTCGCTCCAATTTCCAGTGCGTGCTGGACTGCGGACTTCAGCGTCGCAAGAGAATGCCGCTCCAGCAGCCTGAGGATTTTGATGAACTCCTTGGTTCCCAGACCGTCGAGTTCTGCTTCCAGTCGTCTTCGCAGAATGCCAAAGCAGACCGGGAGTTCCCACTCTTCGAATGGCCTGGCAAAATCGAACCCGCCTGGTTTGCGTTCCAGAAGCCCCAGATAGTGCAGCGGATCAAAGAAGAATTGCTGCTTGTGCCAACAGCGGGCATGCGAAGCGATGAGTTCATCACCACAGGAAATGCGAACCTCGCTCACCGTGGCAACCACCGTCAACGACCGATATGCATACTGCGTCGGTACCGAATAGCTGTTCCGGTCAAAGCGAATGAGCGACAGGGAATTCGCATGCACGGTCTGCAGTCGTTTCGCCTCGAACTGCTCGCTGGGAATCGGTCTGAGAACCTGTTGTTCTTTGATGAGTAATTCACGCTTGGAGCCAGACTTACCGCGCAGCGTTCGTTCCAGGTCGGCTTTGCATAACGCGGCAAGCTGTGCGTTGAGCTGTTCCAGATCGTTGATCTGAGGGACAGGCACCAGGAAAGAACGGCGTGCAAAGTCGAGCAGTCGTTCCACATGGCCCTTCTCATTGGGACGCCGCACCAGACAGAAATGATCTTCGTAGAGGAAGTGACTCTTCAGCCGCAGGAACTCTTTGGTCACTTCGCGTTCGCGGTTCCCTACGATCTTGGCCACCGCCACTTTACTGTTGTCGTAACTGATGCGGGTCGGCACACCACCAAAGAACTCAAAGGCTCGGACGTGGCCTTCGAGGAACGACTCAGTGCACTCCCTCGGAAATGCCTGAACAAAGATGGCATCCGAGTACGGCAGCGTCATCACAAAGAGAGCCACCTTCGTTAGTTCACCGTTGAGCCAGACATCGGCAAAACCGAAGTCCACCTGCGCCTCGCCCGGCGGATGCGCCAGCGGAAAGAACACTTCTTTGCTACGCTGCTTCAGGTTCCGGACGGCTTGGTTGACCAGCGTGATTCCGCCGTCATAGCCGTGTTCATCACGCAGTCGCTCGAAAATCCGCTGCGATGTATGCCGCTGCTTACGATGAACCTGCTTGTCCGCATCGAGAATCTGTTCGATGATCGGAACAAACGGATCAATCTTGGAACCCCGAGGCTTCGTTCTTCGATATCCCGGCGGCTCAGTGTGCGAGAGAATCTTCTGCAACGTCTCCCAGTGAATGTCATATTCACGGCACGCCGCGCGCTTACTGATCTCACCCGTCAACACACGACGACGAATCTCTGCCCACTTCTGCATATCAGTGAACACCCGTCCCTCGCTGTCGGAAATTTCAAACGGTTGGTGAAAACCAACAGTCTGAACATCTGACAACAAGTGATCATCTGGGCGCTACACTTTTACTCCGTCACACCCACCCCACCCAGCGCTACGTTTTCTGACCGGCGTCTACACCCAAGACGACTCTAAGTTATTGGTGGCGCAAAAGTTGATTGAGTTCCCTCGGAGTTCCCCAACGGTTCGCATTCTGGCTCTGAAATCAAGACATCGCACCCGTCCATGATTTGATCAATTACTCTCCATTCGATGGCAATCGCTTGGTACTTTGCTCCGTCAATCGAAACCTTGAGAGTTGTCCTCGCATCGTTTGACTGGAGCCATCCGTTTTCTTGCCAGTGGCGTCGTACCGCCTCGGGTGGAAACCCCCTGCTTCTTAGAGTGTCGTCTAGGATATGTGGAAGCACTGCAAGGCATTCAGGGCGGTCAGCGCCTCGCACTCTCCATGCACCTAGCCAACCTCCATGCGGGGTTCCCTGAAGGCTACCTGGTCCGCGCTTGAAGTGGTGTGACTGACTACGCGCCCAGTCGATAAAGAACCGCATGGCCGTCAATCCTTGATCGGCTTCGTCGGTACCAGCGGTAATCTCGCTCCAAAGTTCTGCGATCGTGTTCTGGTATTGAAACGGCAGCGGGATCGCAGCATGGACCAAGTGCCCCGCCAATTCCAGAACGGCGAAGTAAGACGCCATCCGGTTAGCGACGTCGTTTGTTCCTGCGAGTTGTCTGTACCACCGCCGTGCTTGCGCGTACGACTCTCTCCATTCAGGCCAGTGCCCCTGATTGTCGACGAGGAACTGCACGAAGCGGGGACCCGCGTGGCCATAGTTTTCGCTAATCAGATCTCGCAAGTCGATAACACCCTGTGCCGGATTGCCGTGACCATCAAACGGACTTCCCCACAGCCCGAGGACGCGCGCTCGCCTCCCACCAGCGCGTGTGAAACTTGTAATCGGTTCTTCTCCGCTGCTGATCAGGATCGTACGTATGCTTCGAGTCGCAGCGAGTCCTCGGACCGATCCCCGACCACGTCCGCCGCCGTTGGCAATTCGGTACACAGTATCGACGACCTGACTCGTATCCTTGGCCACTTTCGTATCGTCGACGATGGTTGGAATGCCGTTGTAGACGGACGCAGCGCGTTCGATGAAGACTGGGGTCGTGTCCCAACTTCGCATAACTGGATGATGATCACCCGCGTGGAGGACGGGGTTGCCCCAAACCGAAGCAGCGAGCATCTGTGCGGTCGTCTTTCCAACCGACGTCCGCCCGTCGAGGCTGACCACGAAATTAGGAGCATTCACGACATGCAGCAGCGGTGTTGCGAGTGACGCGTAGAATGTCATCAGGACACGAGCACAAGGCTGAATGATCGCAATAGCTTCCAACCACCGAATGAAGTCTCCGTGCGAATGGACGCCGGCCGCGACACGTTCATCACCCTCGTCGTCTCCCAGGAAGGAAAGTTGTGAGGCCGTCTGCTCGTCGTCTGGAGTTTGGTTCCGTGTGATCGGTTGATGACCGCAAAGAAAAACATGGCCTCCATCCGTCGCAAACCACCCCATGCGATTCGCGATTCGTGAACATGGGAGGATGTTGAGATTCTCCCGTTCAAAGTCGTTTAGATACCCGATGATGACTGTCGCGTTGTTCGAGGTGACCGGCAACCCCTTGGTCGCGAGCTTGACAATTGCCGCTATGTTGGAAATCTGTTCACGTTCGCAAATATGTGACAGCCACTCACCCCGACGTTCCCACATCAACTCAACTGAATGATTTTGGCTCTCGATGTTCTGGTATACCCGAGAAATCAGCAGGCGGCATGGAATAGAGAATCCACCATCTGTTGACTCAATACCGTTCTCGGTCAAGCTCCATGCACTTGGAACTCGGAGAGGAACGGAGCAGGGTACAGTCTCCCAAATGTCAAGAACCAGCCTTGCCCCCTCGCCTACATGGCTTGCCAAAAGCTGTCGCCGAATCCGAAGGGCCTGGTCGGCGAAATGCGATGCTCGCAAGCCGGTGTTTCCCCGACGGCGCAGTTGTTCAACGATGTCACTGCATCGGATTCGGATGCCTGAGTCACTCTCCGTGATCGCCGCGATCTCGACCAGAAGATCGGTCACCCGCGTGATCATGGGTGCCCCCTGTTGCTCCAGCAGTAGCAGACCAGCTTGGAATAGGTTTGGTGACTGTCCACCGGGACTGAAGCTCACCAGAGCACTGCGGCTCTGCTGCGTGAGCAGAGATAATTGCTGAAGCACGGCAATACGACTTTCCTGATCAATGCCAAGGATTGCGCTTGCGTCAATCATGCAGTGTGAAGCGGTCGATGCTTGCGCTTGAAGTCCTGCGACGTACTCCTGTGATCTGATTTGAGCGAGCGTTAACTCGATTTGTTGGCCGTCGATTTGAAACGTAATCGTTGGTGGGCCATCGAGGTCGATGCTGCGGTATTCGCGAAGATGAATGCTGTTACAGCCATGTGAATTTGGTATACTTGTCATTGGTTCTTCTCTGGAATCTATCGGTTTCTGGAGTGGTTCAGCCAAATAACGGCTCGGCGGGTGTGGTCCGTCGAGCCGTTCTCTTTTTGTTTGTAGAAATCGTCCTGTGATACAAGAAGTCGTCATTGAGGTTACTGCGGGTATTCCTCACAGATGATGGACACGCCCTTCGCTTCGAGTTGGTTGATCAGTAACCAGCGACTATCGATGGATTGCGTGATCTGCTCGACTGACCGGATGACGATGCAGTTTATGCGGCCGTCTTCAATGTCCTTCAAAAGTCGGGCGAGTTCGGGAGGTAAGGTCGCGGAAGCGGTTCGCAGCACATCTCCATAATGGCCTGCAATAATCCAGCGTGCCTCAACTTGCTCGTTTCTCAATTTGACGAGCCGTTCGAGTCGCTTGTGTTGGCTACCGACTTGTCGCTTGGTCGGTCTGCAGGCATACAATCCGCAGTTCATCGTGCGAAGCCCTGAATCCCCTGGACAGATTGCCTCCAAGGACACAAAGTCGTCGATCAGTCCTTCTGGAACATCATTCTTTCTAAACGTAGTCAATGTTTTCTCCTTAAAGAAAAGTGGGAGTGGAATGTGCGCTGCTCGCACGAGTTAGCGAGAGTACAGAACCATTTCGCACAACCGAGATCTACCACCCGGAATCCTGGAGTGATTGATCCGCGTCTTTGTGCGATTGCCGCTTAGATGCCGGTGGTACGCAGGCGTCAGTTCCTTCAGCGTGCGCGGTCAGACGCCCTGTGAATCGGGCAAACGCCTCATGGCTGGTGTGCCAGGCGCCTCCGACTTTGACAGCTTCAAGCCGGATACCATTCAGGCCACGACTCCGCCAACGGTGAATTGTCGCCACGTGAACTGGGCGGTCGCCGCGACGGTGCGGGAGTGAACGAGCTAGCTCAGTGAACGTGATGAGTGTCTCATCATTGACGTCGATAGGCATAAGAAATCCTCGCAGTGGTTGACGTTGGTTGGCGTCTGACTGCGAGGATTGTTGGATAGAAAGATTTCGTCAGGATTACAGTTCGTTCATCGAAGTGATTTTCCTGGAAAATCATTGAAAATCATTGAAAATCAGACAGGTCACGAATCTGACTTCTTGATTCGCCATCGAAGGTCCTTCAGTTTACCTTCACTGATGATAGTGAACCCAAGTTTGGAAATCTCCGCTTTGGCTTTGTTTATTCGATTGCTAATACCACTGCGGCTTTGGGGGGCGTCATGACCGCTGAAGTCACGCCAAAGATCTTCCAAATCGCGTTTGAACGTCGGACGCTGCCCACGATTTGCCAAGACCTCCAGAATCCCAAAAGTTAGACTGGAATTCACCGTGATGGTACGACCGGTCTCAGAGTTTTCAATGCTCATTTCACGTTCACGGAAAACGAGGCCAAAGCAACTCGCGGACACAGACTCGCTAGTCGCGACTTCCGAGACAGGGAAATGCGAGGTAACAGAATTAGTTGAAGCATCTACTGCTGCCTGTCCACTTTCATGATCAGAAAGCACTTGATTTGCCAATTCTGAATATGAATCTATGACTGCATGGTCGATGGCATCGACCAAGCCGCATATTGCCGTTCGTTCATTCGTACATGCAGCTTCAACCAGCAAAGATTGAGACCTAGCGACGGCTTCACTCATGCCACACCCCCGTGCGCGAATGACAAACTCGTCCCACCAAGCCTCGTCAGGATGTGACGAAACCAGCGGCTGCCGAGGTAGTCTCCACGGTGTAGATCGGCTGGGTGCCGACGCGCGGGTTTCAGAACCTGATGCACCCCATGGATCGTATTCGCTTTCGACTTCTAAGTTTGGCCGAGCAGAAATCCGGTGACCTGTTTGTGGCTCCGCGATCAACTCCTGAAACGCCGGAGTTGGGTGGAGAAGTCGATCAACCAACTCGCCCAGACGCAAAAACTCCAGTTTCCGCGAGTCAAGATGTGACCAAATGTATCGATTCAGATCACCGACTATTTCATCAACCACGTTCGAGAGATACCGACAGTTGTTCGCGACGATTATCGCGAGAGACGGGGGATCCTCTTCGGCTTCCCAGAAGATCCGGTCCGATTCGATTTGTGCATTCAGACTATGGAGCAAATCGTGATGCTGAAGAGTTCCGAACTTCGTCTTCCAATCGATCTCAGCATAACTCACTAGTTGCTCGAACTCGTGCCGTTGCCGCTCATCACTGAGGATGCCCCGCGCTACTAGTGACAAAGACCGCCACGGGATCGACTCACTTGATAGCTCTGACGAGTCAGAGTTAGACCTCACATTACTTCCGATTAACCAGAGCATTTGAGTGTGGTGTCGGATTTGATTCGTAAGCCTTCCGCATCGGTAAGCAGCCAATTCGGGAGTGCGTACCCATCGGGCGCATTGTTCCGCGCCTTCAATTATCTGTTCACTCATCGTTTGCACCTCAGAACTAGGTGCCCGACCATCTGGTCCGGGGAGTTACTCCTGGACCAGATGGCCGAGTCGCTGATGATCAGTCAGCTCACCATTGCTTCGTTCAACTTGATGTTATTGTGGACGACTTTGTTCAAATTTGAAATTGTTACCCCGTCTTTCGGGCCACCTCGACGGCCAGTTTAAGATTCCTTTCGGCATAGACCTTGGTCACATCAGCATGGGCATGTCCCAAGCTAACGGATGCAGCCTCGATGCCATAGAGCTCGTTGACCTCAGTTGCGCGAGAGTGCCGCAGCTGCAATGGGAACCAATCGGGAATCGGACTGAGCCCCTCTTTTTCGCGAAACTTATTGACTTTGCGGATGCCGTACTTGATCGCGCGTCGGTAAGAATCGGTGTCGTAGTGATCGCGTTTCGCTCGCTTCGGCTGCGTCTTCGGCTTACGACGACGTTGGGAAGGTGTCATCGGCGTCCTTCTTGCGGCCCTACGAGCGGCGCTCAGGTGCTTTGCTGTCTCCTTGGGACTGAACACAAACTCTTCAGCATTGAGACCGATAAACGGTTCAATCAGTTTCTGCCCGTTCGGCCCAATCGGAATGAGTCGGTCATGACCTCGCCACGAATTCTTGTGCTCCGATGGTGCATAGATCCAGACATCACGAGTCATGTCCAGATCGCAGGCCCGCATCATCACGACTTCACATGGACGCATTCCCGTCAGCCGCTGCAACTAAATCATCGCAGCAACAGGCGGGGCCACGTAGGGTAGGACGGCGTCAACAAACTCGTCAGGCACCGGTTGTACAGGTTTGGCCTCACGGGCATTGGTGCGACCGCGCTTCAGCCCAGCGACAGCTCGAAGTCCCTCCATTACAGATGGTGGAACAAGCTCCTCCGCGACGGACCATTTGAAGAAACGACGAATACGATTTATCCGATTATTGATCACGCCTCGGGAAAGTCCGTCATCAATCATCTTCTGTCGGACGGCCTGCAACTTGAGCGGACCAAAATCGCAAGCTGGTGTGTCACCATAGAGCTCACGGACCGGTTTAAGGGCGATCCGCATTTCAACAAACTCTTTGTTCGGTTCGCCATTCTTGGTGTAGTACCCGATCGCGAAATCGCGGTATTTCACCATTACCTCAGAAACGGTCATGATCGTCCTGGATGGTGTGGGCAAGGACTTTGGTTTCTCCCTGGCTGCCTTCTTCTGAAACCGCCACTCTGCAATGAGTCTGGCATAGGCCGCATGGCTCTCATCTGAGCCATATGCACCCAGATAGTGGTCTCGTCCACCGATGCGGACAACTGCCCGTCCAGAGGCCTTGTGATGGCTGTACGAGGGAACTTTTGACTTGCGTGGCATGACGCGGCTCCATTCTGTGCTCAGTTTCTCCGTAAAATTACGGAGGAAAATGAGTCAAAAGACCGCTCTGCCTGTCCCTTGGCAGGTACGCCAAACCTGGCGTTCGTAAAGAGTTAGGGTAATTACCCCCGACAGGATTCGAACCTGTGACCTTCGGTTTAGGAAACCGATGCTCTATCCTGCTGAGCTACGAGGGCGCGGGAACTGCTTCAGAAAACATCACTGATGCTTCCCAAGGGAACAGCGGTCGCCGAAACAAACAATCATCTGTAATTGTGGAGCAGGTACCGACAGGCAACTCTTTCCGCTAAGTACAGATGATCCGGCGGAAGTATCTCGCAGTTGCGGTCGTTCTGCAAGTTGCCGGCGAGCGGCTTCTGTGCGGTCGATTTCCTTACGACAGCGACAAGCCAGTTGCCAAAAACGAAAGAAACGCTGGCCGCATTCTCAATACAGCCAGCGTTTCTGATTTTCAACAACGGATCCGACTATGGCGTGACCATGATGGACGATGTTCCATCGGCCGTGAGGTCCTGGTTGTCCATAGCACCACTGTAGGTGGTACCGGTGATGATCAGATTGAACATGGTGTTCGTCGTTGCCTCGACGTGCAGTCCGTCGATCAGCATGTTCGTCAAGTTCGAGTTGATCAGGCTCAGCGAACTGGACGAGTTGTTGTCGAGAATGGCGTTCAGGCCATTGTCAGTCGCACCAGGTAGCGTACGGAAGAAGTTCACATTGTCGACGATCGAATTAAACGTCGAGTCATTTGAGTCGATTTGGAATCCGTTGAGTTGAGCGTTCACTGCGTTCAGGTTCAGCAGATTGACCTGGGCAGTTGAACCGTTGGTCAGGGTTCCGTTCACAGCATGACCGCCAGCACGGTAGAAGTCGCCAACAACCGTACCGTCGATGTTGAGTGCGATTGTACCGTTGTTTGCTGAGTAGCTAATGGCGTCATCCGTTGCGAAGGTGAAGCGAGAGCTGCCACCCAAAGTGAGCGAGGTGCTCGCACCGTTGTTCGCTTCCATGTGAATGCCGTCATTGCCAGCATTAATGCCGCGGACGTCGTTTCCGGTGACCGTCAGCATCGTCATCCCACCATTGCCAATTAGTTGCAGCGCGTCACCTCCGAGGCTGTTGTCGAGGTTCACACCATTCAATGTGAAGTTGACGGCTGACCCGTTCGTCGCATTGATCGCCAATCCACGACCGTTGTTGTCGGCGGCGTCGACTGCAGCGAGGGTGTAGGTTGCCATCGTGTTATTGAGCAGCCAGTTCATGCCATCGGTCCCGGCTCCATTGAACGTCGTGGATGTTGTGTTGCCGGTGATCGCGGAATTCGTTCCGGTGATGTTCATACCAGCCAGGTTTGCACCGCTAAAGTCCAGTCCGTTGAAGATCATGTTGACCGTTGAATCGGTGGTTGTACCGAGCACGCCATTACCGGTGACGGCATTATTAAACAGTCCTGTGCCGGCACCAGCAGCAATGTTGACATTGAGCGTACTGCCACCAGTTGCGGTGTAATCAACTCCGTCGCCAGTCGGCGTCGAGAAGGACCCCGTGTCGGTCATGACCACTGAGTTTGTGCTGCCACCAAGAGCTTCGAGGCGAATTGCGTCATCACCAGCGTTCGACCCAGACAACCCTGAGGCCACCACGCTGCTACTGCTGCCATTGTGAGACTGAATTCGAATGGCGTCACCGGTTGCAGCATTATCAAACTGCAAGTTGGTCAGGTTCGCCGTGAAGGTTGAATTGTTCGAGCGAACGGCCATTCCGTCGACCCCTGCGCCACTGAAATCGAGATTGGCAAGGTTGAGGGTGGCAGTCGAATCCTGCAGTACGCCATCGATTCCCTGGTCACCTGCCATGTCGAACAAGGCTGGGGAGCCGTTCGGAGCAATAATTGTGGCGTTGATGGTACTGCCGCCTGTGGCGAAGAACTTGAGTGCATCGCCACCGGGATTCGTAAACGAACCTGGGTTTGTGAGGTTGATTGTCGTCGTGCTGTTAGTAAGAGCGACGAGGTCAATCCCATCTTGTCCCGCGTTCGCACCGGAGATTGACGAACCAGTGAATGTGGTTTGTGAATTCACGACCGAAGAGAGACGAATTGCGTCGAGCGTGGCCATGTCGAAGCTTGCTCCGTCCATGAAGTCGATTGTTGACGTCGAGTTCGTACCGGTCAAGGAAGTCAGCCCGTACCCACCTGCCCCAGAGAAGTCCACAACTCCACCGTTTCGGAAGGTGATGTTCGCGGTGCTGTCTCCAGTGTTAATGAGTTGCAGGCCATCACCACCGGCTCCCGCAAAGGATCCGGCGTTCTGCATGTCCATAACCAGATTGCTGTTGTTCGAAACAGCGAGGTGAATGGCGTCGTCTGTTGCCGTAGCACCGGAAACCATGTTGCCATTGATGGTGGCGTTGGAGAATCCGGACACGTTGCCGTTAATGGCGCTTACACCTGCTCCATCGAGGTTGACGCCATTGACAAGGTTGGCCGTGAAGTTCGAAGCCGTTCCCACGTTGAAGAACAGGCCATTGGCACCGGCTCCACTTCCGGCGGTGTTGTCAAGTGTGAGTTGGCCAAAAGAGTTGTTTGAGAGAGTCACCCCGGCGGCGTTACCACCAGCCAAAGCAAGCGAGCTGTTGGCCAGCGTGCCGTCAAACAGTGAGCCGTTATCCGCGACGACGTTCAGCCCATTGCCACCTGCTCCAGTAAATGGCGTGCCATCGACGTTGAGATTAAAGGATGATCCGTTGAGCAGCGTGGCGTCGAATCCGTCGCCGGCCGCACCACTGAAGTCACCGCCAACGATGTTCGCATTCACGGCTGAAGCCTGATCGACGTTGAACACGAACGCGTCATCTCCGGTCATGAGCCCGGTGTTATTGTTGAAGTTGAGATTGAGGGTTGAGCCGTTGGTCAACACGCCCTCGACCGCATCATCACCAGCACCTCCCAAATCGCTATTCTGGAGCGACACCGTCACAGTGCCATCGTTCTGAGTTGTGTGAATCGAATCGATCATCGCGCCGGTGAGGTCCACCGAATCGCCAGTCACCTGAACATCGCCACCAGTGTTGGCCAGAATGTTCATGTTGTGATTCATCGCATTGGTGAAGCTGTTGCTCGTCGTGAGGTCAACACGCAACTGGCCGCCGTTCGTGGCAACAAAGTTGGCACCAATTCCGCTGGCGGTGTTCTGTACGTTGTCAAGGAAGGCATTAACGTCGCTGTCGTTCGCGCGAATGTCCACACCGACGAGACCACCGGTCAAATCGGCGTTGGTCAGGATGAGGTCGAGCGGAGGAGCGGATGTGTTCTGGATAACAACGGCCCCGGGTGGCACCTTAACAGGGTTGTTGAAGTAGAAATTGTCGATGCGCCCCGTACCCGTGGAGTTGGTCATGACAATACCAGCGCCAGGACCGGTCGTGCCGCCACCAAAGTCCTGGTTGATGTTGAGCAACGAGTAGTCGTCGATTCCGTTTCCAGAAATCATGCGGCCATTTGTTGGTGACACAATGTTCACACCAACAACCGTCACATTGTTTGCAGCGAGTGTAATGACGGAGGAGTTGGGATCCGCCGTAACAAATGGTCCTGTTCCAGCAGCGCTGAGTTCGCAGAAGAAGCCAGGACGGTTTGCGGCAGGCAGCATGACAGGTGTGCCTTCACCAATGATGAACATATTGTCGTTCGCGGCAACGAGTCCTGCACCGCCAGCAAGCGGCGACGCAGCTGTGGTTGTACCACGTCGAATGAAGACAATGTCAGCAGGCAGGCCAGAAGCATCAGACAAGTTGTCGAAAGGATTCTCAAACGAACCGTCGCCTCCCGGTGCGGCCGTGTTGTCCAGGACCAGCACGTTGTATGGCAATCCGGTAACTGGGTTGATGGCTTCTTCGGTGACTGTGACCAGCGTTTCCTGAACACCAACTCGGGTGCGGCGGCGCGTGCGGTCGAACATGCGTGCGTAGGTGTCTTTCAGTCGTGGTGTAACTGCAATGGGGCCAGAACCAATCAACAGTGTTGCGTTCGCGTTGACAGAGGTTCCGAAATGGTTGTCGTTGTAAACCGAGGCACTCACCAAGACGCTGTTGAGGTCGAATTCGAGTCGACCGCTTGCTCCCCGGATGGACTCACCGAGGTTTGCATCCCACCAGTACGCTCCGCCATACAGAGAAATCCATTCGAGATTTGGAATGGAAACACCTGCCTCGACGTCGCCACCAGTCATTTGCTGTTCGGCACGCAGCATATCGATGAACACAAACCCGTGTCCCTGCTGCATGCAGTTCGGCGTCATAATGGGCGGACCATAGGTCCGTGGATCATCGCTGACGGGGAGGTAAAAGTTTCCGTCGAACCGCACAATGGGGGTAATCAGTTCTGCACCAAAGGAGAACTGACGCATGAAGTTATGATTTTGGGTGTGGTCGAGTGTCAGGAAGGAGTTCAGGCCAATAATGCTGTCGTACTCAGGCATGTACCAGCGCTGGTTCAAACCGAAGTTTCCGCCCACGTCGCGGCCATCGGTCACCCAAATTTGGCTATCAACCACCAGAGCCTGATTCGGCCCGAACAGTTGAATGGGAGCAATCGCCCCCGTTGAAAAGTAGTTGCCGGGAACACCGGGCCGTTCGCCAAAGTCTCCCTGGACCCACAGATAGCCACCATCCAGGCCTGCAATGGGAGCGACACCATTGTAAATGCTGCCACTTGGGTCTCCGGTCCCTAACGAGTCGCCATTCAAGACGATTTGTGCCTGGAGATTACCCCCCAGGAGTAACAAACCGAAAAGGCCAAGAGTGAAGTTTCGACGAGTGGACATGCTCGACCCCAACAGGGAAGTGAAAATCTCGACAGGAATCGTCGTGTCAGACGAATCGCTGCCGCCAACGGCACTTGAAACACCATGGAAACCATCCCCACGGAATGGTGGTCCCGTAATGCTCCTAAAGTTCCGGCAGTACCGGTCGTATCAGATATCGGCAGTCCGCAGTTCAGTCTGGACACGAATCCGCCGGACGTAGCGGACTGGCAGGAATTACTGATTGTTTGGGCTGTAAGGGAGAGGCGGGGACGGCAGAAGCTGCCGGAGGCGTTTTGTAAACATTCCATGTTGCCCCCCCGAATCCTGTCCTAGATTTGAGAAGCGAATGTTATGCGGCCACCAGGACAACGGAATCATGAGCGGATTTGCTTCCTCGAAAGAAACAACAACAGAGATGTCGGTTGAGAATCGACGTCAGTTTGAACGTCTCGACTACCGTACCGTGGGAACGGCTTACTCTCCCGAAAGCGGTCCCGAGGCCCCTGAAGTTTTGACCCGCGTCTGGACGCGCGATGTTTCGTTGTCGGGCGCCAAATTGTCATCCAACATCGATCTATCTGGGCGTCGGCTTTATCTGAAGCTGCTGTTACCTCAATTCAAAGATACCATTATCGAATGCAACGTCGTTCGACGGTACAAACACGTTCGCGAGTCACTGGCTGGGAAAGAACGGGTCGAATTTCTTTACGGGGTCCAGTTTCTCTCCCTGCACACGCAGAGCAATCTCGACAATAGTATTGTCGAAGCGCTGAATCGTGGCCCTCAAGACTGACGCCGTAGCGCTGTTCCGATAAGGAGCAGCCAAATGCCCAGTGCCGTCAACGATGCACCAGCAGCAAATGGAAACTCCGGCGAGTGGTAACTCACCTCGATTAAGTGACTTCCTGACTCAACGGGAATTGCTCGAAAACATCCGAACGCCAACTCAACCGGGACAGGCGCGCCGTCCACCGTTGCCTGCCAACCGGGGTACCAGGTGTCCGCAATGATGACTTTGCCGGACGACGTAGTGTCTACTCTGATTTGCAATTGCTGCGGCTGGTCAATTTGAATTTCGCTGCCGGACGTCATCAATGCCCCCCAGAGTCGATCAATGTCGGCATTGTCAAGGTCGGTCAGGGCGACGTCGCAAAGCTGAACGTGCTCCTCTGGACAAATCCAGATACGCGGTAGTGGTAGGCCGCTAGCTTCCTGCAAATTGAGTTCTGGTTTCACCAGATAACGGCAAGCTGAAGCGCGTAACGCCGCTTCGGAATTCCGGTCCAACGCCTGAAAGAGAGTTTCACTGGCGTCGGGCAGTACGCCTCCTTCGTTCGTGCCGACAATTCGCACGCGCGTGCGAATTGCGATCGGCACGAGTCGGCTGTAGCGTGCAGCCCCGGCTTGGCGTGAAAAGTCGCTGTCAATGATCCGGCATTCATTCAAATCACTGCTCACGATTTTGAATTCCTTTTTTGTTGCATCCGGCTCCAACCGAAGGCTTTGCATATTGAAGTAACCCAAATCAACGACAAGCAGCACGATGATGAACAGCAGAGCAACACGTCTTGGCTGGTACGATATCAACCAAATGACTCCAAGTGATGCGAGAAGAAACAGTGCCGACATTGTCAGGTCCAGTGACAGGTGTCTACGGGAAAAACTCAGCCATGCGTTCCAGTTAACGGCTTCGAGATACGGGGGAACCGTATACGTCAGCCCAATGAGTCCACCACTCAGAACAAAGCCCATCAAGGCGAGACTGCGTCGCCCGGCAAGGTTGTTTCCCACATTCCAGGAATCGAATCCTCGCCCGGCGAGAGCTGCGACAAGTACCGACGCAATGCTCAGGCATCGCCCTGGACAACGGAACAGGCCAATACCGGGAATGGTTTGATAAAGTAATGCAAACACGGGCGTTTCACTGCCCAAGGCAATGAGCAGGCAGAGCAAGGACAGAGCCCCAAAGAGCCACGGCCAACGCCGATGATGGAAAGTGATGAGGCTCGTTCCAGCGAGTAAGCACGTGAGCACCCCCAGGTAGGCAACTTTTTCATGGAAGAAGTCGAGTGGAGCAAATTCCGGTTGTCCCAAAACCGGGTTTCCCCACAGTGAGGGAATGAGTTGGCGGTACACGTCCACAACTGTCAAATGATACATCTCAGCGTGTGCCAGCGTACCTCGCTCACCAGAAACCGTCTGTTGCAAGATGAGAGCCGCCGTTGGAATGAGTTGGACCGCCGCCAAAATCACGCCCAGTAAAACTCCCCCGACCAGGTAGACTGCTGAGCGGCGCCGATTGATAACGTTGCGTCCAACGACCAGAACGATCGCTGCCATTATTCCAGAAAACAGGAAAGCGTAGTAAGGAATCTGCGGATGCCCAACCAGGAGCAGCAAACCAGTGACAGCCGAGACGCCGCACATATTCTGAAGCTTCGGCAATCGGCTGCATTGCAAAACAAAGTGAAATAGCCAAGGGACGAGCGCATACGCGCAGACTAATGAAATGTGTCCCACTGCCAAATGTGCCGTCGCGAAACCCGACTGAGTGGCAATCAATGCCGAAATACTGGCGCCCTGTCGGCTCAGACTCAACGTCCTTCCCAACCGATACTGCCCCGCGTAACAAATTATGGCGTGCAGGAAGACCGACAATTTAATGCTCATGTTGGCACTAAAGAGAAAAAGCAGAGGCGTCAGAAACGGGTAACACAGCCCCGTCTGCTGCGTTGCGTGCATGGGCAAGCCGCAGCCAATCCAGGGTACCCAGTGCGGAAAACGCCCCTGCATGAATTCATCCTGCGCGAATTCACGAAGTGGAAGCTGATAGCTGCTGTAATCCGAGTATGGGGACTCGGGCAAGACCAGCGAACCAGTTGTTAACAGGGGAACGTAGGAGATGATGGACAGTAAACCGACAAGCAATACCAGTTTCTTGTCCCACATGGATTCTTCACGCGGAAGCAGCATCTGTGATTCAATCGCAGTTGATTCGTTCATGGCCAATTGCCCGTGCCCTTGCCTGGTCTTATGTCAGTGCAGTCAGCGGTAATGCTCGCGATTCACATTCGCCCCGGTGGCATTCTGTTCAGAGTCGCGTTGAATCGATAGATGTTCAACGGCGTGCAATTGCGCTGAGAGATATTGTTCTCTCGAATAGACCCACGCAATTGGCACCTTTTCAGAACTGAATACTCGGTCGAACGCTCCCCCAGAGAAGCGTTTGACAAAGGCGGGAGAAAGATTTGCAGTAAGGTACTTATCGACCGACGTCATGTGTCCAGTGCGATTCTGGACCAGAATCCAGTTGCACTGTTCCGGATTATTGCATTGAAGCTTGTAGTTCTTGACGTTTGTTCGGTTCCAAAAGTCACAATACTCATTTGAGACGTGACAATAGACCTGATCGCGTGGTTGGCAGTGGTCGTCCAGCCAGTTGTGTACGTCACTATCAAATCCATCCCAATAGTATGTTGGCTCCAGACCGACACGCTCGGCGCCGACCACACCTCCAATTAAGGGACTGTAGTACGAGAGCCATTGGGGATTGCACAGAATCATGTTCACAAGCCCACAGCCCAGGATCGCGACAGCAAGAGCACGCCGAAGCGGCGACCATCGCGGCAGGCATCCGACCTTTGCCCAAGAGAGTGATGCGCTAAACCCAATTCCGGCCAGAACGGCCAGAAACGGGAAGCTTGGCAGCCAAAGTCGAATGGCGTCGTGCGGCGGAGCCCACGGCAATGCACGCACAACGACCAGCACAAGCCAGTTGATCAGGATCAAAACTAATCCAGAACGCATATTTGGCTGCTTCAAGTCGGAGATGAAACCAATCCCAGCAAATATCAGTGTAGCAGGCGGAACTGTAAACAGAATCCACAGTGTCGTGTTGTACCAGGGAAGCGGATGATGCAAGTCATAGACTTGCCCCAGAAACATTGTGGGAACGTTTGGTCCAAGTTCGCGTCGTGAAAATGCCAATTCAAAGAAACGCACGATCCCGCCTGGCAAATCGTGCCACAAAGTTGGGTTGAGCAAGACAAACATCCAGAAGCCAACGTATGTTCCTAGAAGTACTTTGAGGAACATTTTTGTGTCGCGTTGAACCGTGGACCATGCCAGAAACGGAATGACGGCGATCCAACCTGTGAACTTGCAGCTCATTACATAACCGAGCCACATTCCCCAAACCGTCAGCCGCCGCCAACTGACGAGAGCCCAATCAAAAGACGCCCAGAGTATTATCCAGGCCGACATAAGTGGCCCATCAGTGGTCGCAAAATGTGCGTGAGCAAACAACCGTGGCATAAGTAGCAAGAACGCAATGGCTGACAGCGCCGTCCCTTTGTCATGCGATCTTCGTAGCCGAACGTAAACGGCGCTACACGCCACGGCAAACAGCCCCATTGGACCGAAACGATTCGATTCCTTCGCCGGAAGGAATTGACTCGTCAGCGAACGCCCCAGTGCAATGAGCAAACCGTACCCGGTCGGATGCCCTTCAATTTGCGTCGTGTAGGGACACCCTTTCTGCACCCCTTCATTAGTCCACGGTGCGGGAGTGTCGGCGGTTCGCAATAGCCAACTGGATGCCCAGTCTTGCAGGCTCTCCGATCGAAGAATGGCGTTCGGCTCATCCCATGTGAGTGGGAGTTGGAATGACGTAGCCAGCAGAACGATCAAAACAAAGGCGCCCACAACAAAGGGCTCCCAATCATTCGTCGACCGCGGTGGCTGCGATGACAGCGTCATTCCGATTCCGATAAACTGACATCAACACAATACTGCCAACCAATGGCTGAAAAGGTCGTTCCACGTTTCGCAACTTCAGTCAGAAAAGCCAGTAACCTCATTACCCGCAATGGTTGCCAATGAGCGGTAAACCGTCAAATCGATGGACTCATTAATGAAATGCACCGATCCGTCGGCAAACGCGAAGTGCAGTCCTCCGACGTGCTCACTACGGAACGATTGCGTGTTCGGCCAATCTTGAGGATTCGTGTCATCCTTGATGTTTGGCGGAATTGCACAGGTGCTATGCACATTGTTGGCGTAAGGCCAGGAACAATACGTGTCGTACTTGGGCAGGGCTTCGCCAAGCATCATGGTCGAACTTGTCCCGTCGATAATACGATCCTTGGAACGCGGGCGTTTCCAATCAACACGACTGAACAGACCGTCCCCTTCGTTGAGTCCATCAAACGAACCAGTACGGCTTGGATTCGGCCAACGCGTCCCGGAGTCGGTCGCACTCCAACCCTGTGAAATATCGGCTCCCCAGTTGGAACCGCAAACACCTTTGTAGTTGGTTTGTCCTACCGCAAAATCAACCTCATACATGTTCCCTGCATCGAGTCGCGGACCGGTATTACTATGCGGATCGCTTGGACATAGAAACACTGCGACTTGTCGATCAGCAATCCCACTTTCACGAAGAGTCTTCTCCGGAATTCCGCCCTCAGTATGCAAATTCGACTGCTCCAAGTGCGGAAGTAACTGGGCAAGAAAGCTCCAGGTTGTACCATCCGGCCCAACGCCATGTTGCTCAAACAATTGGCTCGTCGGATAATGCCCGTGAACCGATTCAAACTGCTCACACCCCAACGCGATTTGCTTCAGGTGGCTTTGACATGTTGACTTCCTCGCAGATTCACGTACCGTTTGCACCGCTGGTAGCAGCATTGCAATAAGCAGCGCGATAATGCTGACCGAAACAAGAATTTCTACGAGAGAAATGCCACTTCTGCTTGGCCTCCAATTCTCTCGCCGCTTTCTCATGCACCCCATAACACCCTCCACCCGTCTCGGATAGTGTAAGCCACAGTCCCACCCTTCCGCCGTGCCTCCCAGCTTCAGGCCGCCGTCCGTCTCGTATTCACTGTAACAACTGAAGCATTTGTCGTCCAATACATTATTCGATTCTTATCTGAGATTCTCATGTTGCATGAAAACTTGGCGTAAATCTGAAATCGTGCACGTTGTGCCCCCATCGACTTACCCTCTTCGGCAGCAAATCTACTGACCGAACCAACCCGCGACCGCAAAACCCTCAAAGTTGCGAATATCAGGCACCAAGGCTGCTTACCTCCAAGTCGCGTGCTGGCACTCTGGTGAGTCAGAACATTGACTCAACTTAATTGAATAATGGATTCTCACCGCCAGTGCCGCTTGCCATTGAAGTGCCGCAAAGTTGCAACGCATGGAACTAAAAACGAATTTAGAAGCCAGCGGCTTCGGGAACCATGGTCAGGCTGAGCCGTCTTCGTTCGCGGTCAATTGAGAGCACCCAGACAGTGACGGGTTCGCCGACCGAGACGATGTCGAAAGGTGAATCGACAAACTGCCGGGACATCTGACTGATGTGCACCAGCCCGCTGTCTTTCAGGCCGACGTCAATGAATGCACCAAAGTCGACGACGTTAAGCACCACACCGGAAAGCTGCATTCCTTCGCTCAGTTCATCGAGTGAGAGGACCTGCGACCGAAATACTGGACCGGGTAAGTCTTCACGGGGATCACGTACCGGTCGTGAAACGGCTGTGAGAATATCCTGAATGGTGGAGACGTCAGCTCGCAGACTTTTCGAAAGCTGCGTGGCGTCGAACTGCGAGAGGCGTTCCCGCGAGTTGGACGAAATCCCCTGCGAAAAGTCCTGCCATGAGACTTCGCACTCCTCGAACAGCGCCTGAGCGACCGGATAGCTCTCGGGATGAATCCAGGTGTTGTCGAGGGGATCAGTCCCGTCAGAAATACGCAGAAAGCCAGCGGCTTGAGTGAAGGTGGTGGCCCCGAGCCCAGCAACGTTGAGCAAATCCGCCCTTCGGCGGAATTTTCCGTGCTCGGTACGGTAGGACACAATTTTGCGTGCCATGGACTGATTCAGACCGGAAACGTAGCTCAGCAGCGCGGCGCTGGCCGAGTTCAGGTCCACGCCGACATTATTCACACACGACTCGACCACTTCATCGAGCGATTTCTTCAGCGCCTTTTCATCCACGTCGTGTTGGTACATGCCGACGCCCACATGCTGCGGATCAATTTTCACCAGTTCGCTCAGAGGGTCTTGCAAGCGTCGCCCAATGGAAATTGTTCCGCGTACCGTCGCGTCGAGTTCCGGGAATTCGTCACGTGCCACATCGCTGGCGGAATAAATGCTGGCTCCTGCTTCATTCACAATAATGTAGCGGCAGTCGAGTTTGTGTTCGTCGAGTGTTTGAGAAACGAGTTGCTCCGCTTCACGGCAGCCCGTGCCGTTGCCAATGGCCACGACGCGACAATGGTACTTCGTGATGAGGTCCGCCAGCTTCCGTCGCATGGCGGCAATCTTGTCGTCAGTTCCCGTCAAATAGATGACATTCGAATCGAGCACCTGGCCCTGCTCATCGAGAACCACCAGCTTGCACCCGGTGCGGAAGCCGGGATCGACAGCCAGCAAGCGCGTATTGTGCAGCGGCGGTTGCAGCAGCAGGCTGCGCAGATTTTTGCTGAATGTTTGAATGGCATGTTGTGAGGCGGTGTCGGTTAAGTCACGTCGCACTTCCCGCTCAACCGACGGGTTAACGAGCCGCCCGAGGGCATCATTCACGGCCCTCCCCATGAGTTCGGAGGCACGGTGCTGATCGAGTCGTAGAAATCGTTCGCAGCGTTCCTCAGCCCGTTCGAAATCCCAGACGACTTTAACTCGCAGTGCCTTTTCCTTTTCGCCGCGGTTCATCGCCAAAATGCGGTGTGGAGGAATCCGACTGATGCGTTGCGAGAATCCATCGTAGTCACGGTACGTCGCACTCTCTTCGCTCTTGGAAATGACTTTGGCTTCAAGCGAACCCGACCGCTGACACACTTCCCGCACAATGTCGCGGATAACAACCGACTCCGCCACCCTTTCCGCGAGAATGTCAACCACTCCCGACTCGACGAGGTCGACCGAAGTCAGCTCTTCATGAGTCCCCACGCGCTTGTTCAGTTCCGCCGCCAGCTGGCCTCCCGACAACCGTCCGTCCCACACGGAATTGGCGAGCGACTCCAGGCCCCGCTCGCGTGCGGAATCGGCCCGGGAGCGTCGCCGCTGCTTGTACGGCAGGTACAGGTCTTCGAGTCGCTTGAGCGAATCAGCCTGTTCAATTTCCTTTCGCAGGGCCGCGTTCAGTTTTCCCTGCTTCTCGATAGCTGCCAGAATTGTCTCGGCACGTTGCACCACCTGACGCGCCACGTCGATGGCATCGCGAATGGTGCGAATTTGTTCTTCGTCGAGCCCGCCCGTTTTTTCTTTCCGGTAACGCGTAATGAACGGCACTGTGTTTCCTTCATCGAGAAGCGAAACGACAGCATCGACCTGGGCTTCGGAAATGCCCAGCCCGGTCGCAATTTTCTGACGTGCCAGTTCAATTTGATTCATGCAGTGCGCATACCATCAACAAATGAATTCACAACATGCGTGCCATCGTATCGACTGGAGGCTGGCGAAGGAATTGCAGAGTGGGTGTAGAATTGATCAAACGGAATTTGATTTTGCTGCATGATTAGTACACTCATGCAGGCAGGCAGATTGGAGCGAGAGTAATGTGTCGAGAACAAATCAACATCGTCGTTTTGTTTCTCGCAACTACAACTGCCAGGCTCGTTGCGCAAGACATCGGAGAACCCGAGTACGAAGGGCGGCGATTGTCGAGTTGGGTGGCCGAACTATCTGACGGCCGGCATGACCATTTCTCCTACTATTGGTCCGACCAGCCGGATGAGGCGTTCGAAGCGTTCAACAATATGGGCTCGCTGGCCGTACCCGCACTTAACAACGCTTTGAAGGACGAATCTGCCGTCGTCCGAAGAAACGCCGCCGAGGGGTTGCGGCAAATTGGTCCTGAAGCTCGCGACGCGACACCCGCTTTGATTATCGCGCTCGACGATCCAGACCTGCAGGTTCGCCTCCACGCCGTTTATGCACTTGGGGCGATTGGTGTTGAAGCCACAAACGCAATTCCAAGACTTGCGGAAATACTGGACGACACCGAGGAGCATACCGTGGCTCCCCACGGATTCTGGCGAATGAGTGACCGAGCCCGCGATGCACTGGTCAGCATTGGTCCAGAAGCCATACCCGCATTTCAAAGTCGCTGTGACGACAAAGACGACATCGTAAAACTCGTTTCAATCGAAGCGCTTTGCGAACTGGATGGAGACAATGGGCAAATTGTCGCGATGTTGATTGAAGATTTGGAGGACAAAGCACCTATAGTCCGCGCAGTGGCAGCCCAGCGACTGGGCAACCTTGGGCCAAACGCGAAACAGGCATTGCGTCACCTTGCGCGACATTTGGATGACAAAGGAGAGTACACTGTAGGGACATGGTATTCATCGCATGTTGGTTTTGACGTGCTGAACGCGATTCAATCGATTGGCCCAGCCAAGGGACAAATCCCGGAACTTATTCAATGCATGCAGGCTACTATCCATCCGGTGGCAGATGGTAGATCGTTCCATGTGAGGCGGGCGGCGGTCGAGATGCTGGGAGATCTTGGACAGGAGGCCGCTCTGGCAATTCCCGTTCTGAAGGAGGCACTCAACGACGATGAACTGCGAGTGGTTGCAGCTGCTTCATTACTGCGCATCGATCCCGGTGATGAACAGGCCAGGAGTATTCTTCTCAACGGTGCTCAGTCCGAGGAGCCGGGGGACTGCTTCGTCACGTTGACGACAATCAGTCATTTGAATTGGGCTGACGAGGAATGCGTCGCCCTGTTGCGGAGTGCATTGAAGAAGGATGAGGTCGAACAGCATGACGCTGACATAACACGCCTGATTGCAGCCTGCATTCTGCTGCGAATTCAAGAAACCTCGGAAGAGGCCCTCAAAGTATTCCGGGAATGCATTGACACTGAAAATGACACGTTATGGCTCTACGAAGAAGTTCAAGATGAAAGTTGGCAGGAAGTGCTTAAGACGATTCATGAAGTCCGACCTGCTGCGAAAGCTTTTATTCCGATAATCGCCACACGACTTGAGTGGGGATTTGCAGAGCCGAGAGAGCTCGCCGCAATTACCGCCATGGGACCTTATGCCGCCGATTTGGTGCTTGATTTACGTGAACGACTCAAAGATGAAACGCACGTCGAAAAAAGAGTTGTTGCGGTTATGGCGCTTGGTTGTGTGGGAAATCACTTCCGTGGGATTTTTCCACAACTTATCAACGCAACGAGCGACCCACGGGTCGCCGTGCGAGTCGCGGCAGTGGAAGCGTTGGGAAAGACTGAAACTTCCGACGAATTTGTCATCAAGAGCCTCAACGCGGCACTGCATGACGACTATGCAATCGTGCGACTCCATGCAGCACGAGCTCTAGGAAGTCTGGGACCGCACGCCGCTACTGCGGTTTCCGAACTTGAAGCAGCCTCCCATGACGCTTCCCTCGCCGTTCGACTGGAAGCGGCCACCTCAATCGACCGAATTCGTGCAAGCGACGAGTAATTCGGACGATTCTTTTCAGATACGAAGCCGACTCACAACGCCATGTCATTGAGCGCTCCATTCGTTCTCGAGCAATCGAGAGTTCAGAACAACTCGCCAACCAACGGGCACCAGTTGCCTCATAGTGAAGGCGACACCTCGAAATTCGAAGCGTGTCCGTCGTTAGTCTTCCGTGGTGTCCTTCTTTGCGGTTTTCTTTTTGGTGGCCTTTTTCTTGGTCGCCTTCTTTTTCGTTGTCTTCTTGGCGGCCTTTTTCGTCGTGGACTTCTTTGCTGCTTTCTTCTTTACGCCCATTTTGGCGGCGCGTTCATTCAGCCATTTGACGGCGTCTTCCATTGAGACCGTTTCTGGAGTGAAATCTTTCGGGACGGTGGCATTGACCTTTTCATGTTTGACATAGGGGCCGTATTTGCCGTCGAAAATGGCGACCATTCCGCCTTCAGTCGGATGCTCTCCCAACTCACGCAGCGGCGTGAGAACAGGCCGTCCTTTAGCCTGTGCCAGCAGTTCGACCGCCCGATCGAGAGTTACGGTGAGGACGTCATCTTCCTTGCCGAGAGACTTGTATTTGCCAGCGTGCTGCACGTACGGACCAAAGCGACCAATCCCGGCGTTAACGACTCGATTGTCGGCGGGGTGATGTCCCACGCGTCTGGGAAGTTCCAACAGTTTCAACGCCAAATCAAGCGACAAATCGAGCGGGTCGACGTTCTTGGGAATCGAAACGCGTTTCGGTTTGGGGTTCTCCTCCGTGACTTCGCCAACCTGAAGGTACGGGCCAAACGGGCCAACTTTCACGTAAATTGGCTCGCCAGCTTCGGGGTGCATGCCCAGCGGTCGTGGGCCTTCCTTTTTGAGTCGAATGAGTTTCTCGGCGACTTCGTTGGTAAGGTCGGCAGGGGAAACTTCGTCAGGCAAAGAGGCGGTAACCGGTTCTGCTTCACCTTCGGTCTTTTCGAGGAACGGACCATATTTCCCGACGCGAACCACCGATGTCAGCCCTTCCAAATGCAGGCTGCACGCGCTGCGCGGGTCGATGGTTTCTTCCTTCGCTTTGACCTGTTGGTCGAGTCCTTCTTGACCGGAATAGAACTGCTGCAAGTACGGCAGCCGCTCAGAGGTTCCGTTGGAAATGTCGTCGAGAGACTGTTCCATTTGGGCGGTGAAGCCTGTGTCGACGAGATTCGGGAAGTAATCTTCCAGCAGTCGCGTGACGGCCATGGCCGTGAACGTGGGGACCAGTTGGTTGTTCTGCTTCCGCACATAGCCCCGGTTTTCACCCTGAATGGTGCCGATGATACTGGCGTATGTACTCGGACGCCCCACGCCTTCCTGCTCCAGCTTGCGGATCAGTGTTGCTTCCGTGTAGCGGGCTGGTGGCTTTGTCTCGTGGCCGAGCGGTTCCAGAGTTTGGCAATTGAGATTTTCGTTCTCAGCCATTTCCGGCAATGCGGCATCTTCTTCTTCATGGACCGCTTCAGGATCATCGGCCCCTTCGACGTACGCACGGAAATAACCGGGGAATTCAACTGTCCGGCCAGTTGCACGAAATTCGGCGTCACCGGCTTCGATGCTTACGGTGTCGAACCGGAGTCGTGCATCGGACATTTGCGAGGCGACGGTGCGTTTCCAAATCATATCGTACAGTTTTGCATCGCGGCCTGAGACATCAATGTCGCCGACTGGCTTCATTTCCGTGCCGGCAGGTCGAATTGCTTCGTGGGCCTCCTGCGCATTCTTCTGCTTGTTGGCATAAACACGAGGCGCATCTGGGAGATAGGCGTCGCCAAAGTCACTTTTGATACGGCCACGTGCTGCCTGAATGGCTTCCTGCGAGAGCGACACACTATCGGTACGCATGTAAGTAATGTGACCATCCTGATACAGCCGCTGGGCAGAGGCCATTGTCTCGCGGGCGGACATTCCCAGTTTGCGGTTCGCTTCCTGCTGCAGTGTACTCGTCATGAACGGCGCCGGCGGCTTGCGCATTTGCTGACGCTCTTCAATGGACGTGACTTTCCAGTCGCCCTGTTCGAGGCGGACCTTGAGCTGCAACGTCTCTTCTTCACCCAGCAGACGGACATCGGCACCGTCCTTGATTTTCCCGGTGTGCTCGTCGAAGTCCTTTCCGGTCGCAATCCTACGACCTTCGAGAGTGGTGAGCATCGCGGAAAATTCTTTTCCGGCCTTCGTTTTGAGATTGGCCTTCAAATCCCAAAACGTACCGCTCTTGAACGCGAGCCGTTCCAGTTCCCGCTGCACGAGAATTCGGACGGCGACACTTTGAACGCGTCCCGCCGACAGGCGCGGTCGGATCTTCTTCCAGAGCAGTGGCGAGAGGGTGTATCCGTAGAGACGGTCGAGTACCCGGCGCGTTTCCTGCGCTTCGACAAGGTGCATGTCGATGTGACGCGTATTGTTCAAGGCGTCCAGAATGGCCTTCTTGGTGATTTCCGAAAACACCATGCGTCGTACGGGGACTTTCGGTTCCAGCAGCTCAACGAGGTGCCAGCCAATGCTCTCTCCTTCGCGGTCTTCGTCCGTCGCGATGATGAGCTCTTCGGCATCTTTCAGGAGTTTTTTCAGCTCGGTAACGGTCTTCTTCTTGTCGGGAGAGACCACGTACAAAGGTGCAAAACCCTGGTCGACGTTGACGCCTAGATTGCTCCAGGGCTCCTTTTTGAATTCCTTCGGGATATCGGCAGCCTTCTCGGGGAGGTCGCGCACGTGGCCCACGCTGGCGCGCACTTCATAGCTGCCTCCGAGAAATTCAGCGATTTTTTTGGCTTTGGCAGGGGACTCGACAATGACGAGCCCTTTTTTTCGCTGCTTTGTTGTTTCGGCCATGACAGCTCTAATCGTGATGATTCAAAGGCCAACGGATTTGCCTTGCCGAACCTCTCGGTCAACGCAACCGCATGCCACATTTTAAGTTGATGGAATTCTCTGGACGTCAGGCTGGGCTTGTGCCCTGCACCCGGCTGACTACAATGCCGGGATTCAATTGGGACCTTCGCAACAGCGACGAGCCCGCTGAATTACGGAATCTTGGAAGCAATTGTCAAGGGACTTGCTTCGACAGGGATGTCCCGAGGGAGTGAATTCACCTCACTGCGGGGCTCGCATCTCTTCCGTAATTTGCCGGGATTCCCAAGAATATCGTCCCCCAGGAATTAAGACACCAATTTCGTCTCCGGCGATTGCCAGGACGAAATTGGACTGAGATCAGTATCAAAAGGTTTACGGATGAGCTCTCCCTTTGCTCTGTTTCGGAAGTACCAGCGCGTTGCCATGGTCATCATCACCGGGATGGCGATGATTTCATTTGTGGCGTTGGGAATGGTAAACAGCCCCCAGGAAATTCCTGGTCCACTCATGGCAGTGTTCCTGGCTATGGTGGTTGGATGCGGCATGTGGGTCGCTGGCCTGAACAATGAGAAGTCGGCCGAGTGGGGGGTGATGGGAGCCATCCTTGGAGCGCTGCTAGGGCTCTACTTCTCCATGCGAATGCAGACCGCGCCGGTTGCTCAACTTTCGAAAGGCGGCAACATTTCGCAAAAGCAATACGAGGAAATGGCCATGCAGCGAAATACGGCCAATCAGTTCATGTTCGATGCCATGAATCGCACAGAGGCCGGTCAATTTCCAGGATTCTCGTTGCTGCGAGATGGAGACAATCGTCGCGATTTGATTTTCTGCGAAATCCTCAACCGCGAGGCCGACCGTCTGAAAATCGCGGTGCCAGACAAAGCCGTCATGGCGTATTTGAAAGAAGTCACAGACAAGAAGCTGACCTACGACGTCTTCGAGAAAATTCGCCAAGACATGCATAGTTCGGACGGATTAATTCTCGACGCCCTGCGTCGCGAAATCCGAGCCCAGCAGGCCCTTCGACTGCTGTATCCCGGCCAAATGCTGTACGGCACGAGCGGCAGCATCATCAGCCCCGAGATGCGTTACGAATACTTCAAGAAAATGAATGTCCGCCAGTCAGCTGAGTTGGTGGCCCTGCCGGTCAGTGAGTTTGAAGACGGACTGCCAGAACCATCCGATGCCGAACTGGATGAACTTTTCCAAGCCAATCGCGCCAATTTCCCGAACGCTGAAGAGAACGGCCAACCGGCGGAGGGGCGTCCAGGCTTTCGTCAGCCCACTCGCATGCGACTGGCATACGTAGAAGCATCCATTCCAGACTTCGAAGGACTGGTTGATGAAGTAACGGACGAAGAAATCCAGCAGCAATACCAAGAGAATTACAAGAAGCCCCTGCCTCCAAGCATGCAGCCCGGAGCGGACGGCGGCCCCGTTTTGCCACCGCCCCCGTCATCGGAGCCAGCAGACGGCGACTCGCCTCCTCCACCTCCGAAACCAGAATCAACCGCTCCGGCTACCGAAGGAACAACTGAAGGTAACGCAGCGGAAAAAACGCCCGCCGCTGAGACAACACCGCCAACTGAAACACCAGAAAGCGAACCAGCCAAGGAAGAATCCGAAACACCAGCGGAGTCGACAGAAGAAGGCGAAAAGACCTCTTCTCTTCCTCCGAGTGACCTGTCACTCGTTGCCTTCTTCGATGATCAGCCAGCCACTGAAGAGAAAGCCGAGGCAGCACCCGCCGCTGAAGAACCAGCGACCAAGACAGAAGAACCTGCTGGTGGAGAGCCCAAGACCGAAGACGCCCCCGAGGCCAAAACAGACGAAGCCGCGAAGCCTGAAGAGAAGGAAGGGGATGCTCCAACTGAACCTGCCAAGGAAGAAGGAACTGCAGAAATCGCTCCTCCGCCCACCAGTGCCGTGCGTCCACTCGATGATGAACTGAAAGAAGAAATTCGAGCCGACATCATTCGTGAGCGTGCGGCAGCTAAGTCACGAGAAACGGTCCAGGCGGCACGCACGCACATCGAAGATTTGTGCCGCCGTCATCGGGTTACCGATCCTGATGACGAAGAGCATTTAACCGCCGAAGAGCTTTCAGCCGCCATTGCAAAATACGCGGACGAACATCACCTCATCTATGTGGAAACGCCATTCCTGTCACCACAGGAGTTGATTAGCTCGGAAGACTACCCGGTTGGCATGGCCTTCTCGATGGAAAATCAGTTCCAGGCTGTGGCCCAGGTGATCGCCCGATCATTCCCCGATGAGCTCTACCGCGCTTTTGGTGCACAGGACTTCCGGTCAGGAAGCGAGTACATCATCTGGAAACTGGATCACAGGGAAAGCGGTATTCCAGAATCGTTGGAAGACGACCTTGTGCGTGACCAGGTCGTCAAGGCCTGGAAGCGATTGCAGGCACTCCCCAAGGCAGAGGCACGCGGTGAAGAACTGGCCAAGAAAATTGAAGGACTTGGCGAAGGTGTTGACTTGGCAATGGTATTCGCCGAAGAAACCGTTACTGGCGAGAAGGGGGCTTTGTATCTGACCGTTAAAGAAACGGGCAGCTTCAGTTGGCTGCAACGTCCACAAGCTCCGCAGCTTGGGATGCAACAACGTCAACCGGTTCGCCCGTCAACCGTAAACGGAGCGGAAGACGCTGGCGAACGCTTCATGGAAGCCGTCTGCAATGAAATGAAAGTTGGCGACGTCCGCGTTGTCCCCAACAGCGACGGCACAAAACTCTATGTCGTGCGAATTATCAGTCGCGTTCCCGAACAAAACGAAGACGGTGAGTCATTCCTGCGAAAGCAGTTCCTGGCCACTGGAAACATTCCTGAATACCTGCAGCTCGGCCAGGCCGACCTGGTGCAGTTGGAAGACGTGCCGCAGCAGTGGGTCGAAGAAATTTGGGATCGTTACGACGTCCTGATGGCTCAGCCAGAAGCGGCCGATGCCGAGGAAACCGACGACGACACGGCAGATGCCAGTTAATTGATCGCAGGTCGTCGAATCTCCGTGAACTCACGGGCGGCAAGCGAGGAACGGCCTTGTGGTCCAGCAGAATGCTCCGGAACGATTTGTTCAGGGACTGAGCCGGCAAACGCTGCATTTCTTTGTGGTGGCTGCAACGGCACTGGCTTTGGCCGGTGCCATTGCCCGTGGACTCATGAGCGTGTTCCCACAGCGGGCCGCCACCGTTGAACTGCAGTTTTCAAACGTGTTCTGGGTCACATCGCTGCTTTTGGTTTTCGGGAGCCTCTCTCTGGAAACGGCGCTGCATTACGTGCGCGTCGAAAAGCAGGCGCCATTTCGACGGTGGCTCATTGTCGGGCTGACCTTTGGCGTCCTCTTTATGGGAGTGCAGACGTTCGCCATTTGGAGCATGTTTCCCCCCAACCGGACGGCGGAAGACGCATCAATGGAGTCGACCGCGTTTGCACTGACAATTGCGGCTCTTCACGCAATTCACTTCTTCGTCGCCGTATTGTTCGTCAGCTGGGTTACTGCACGAACATGGTCTAACCGTTACGACCATGAATACCATTGGGGCGTTCGCTTCTGTGCCTGGTTCTGGCACGCCCTGGGCGTCATTTGGATGGTCATCCTGTTGCTTTTCTGCATCGTGTCGCGTTAATGCAACTCGCAGCACACGTGGAATAAGTGGTCAGATTGCATTTTCTTGCATCAACTGTGCAGAAGTCCTGGCCCTTGTCAAACAGAAAAAACCCCTATTGTTTCAAAAACTCCCAGTCTTTCCATTGTCATCCAAAAAATGGCGAGATAGTTTCATGTTTAACCACTGATGCTTTGCGTGCTGATGTGGTTGTTGTCCTCACGGGCTGCCCCGTTGTTGCCATACCTGAACCACTTGCCCCAACGCCTGACTAAGCCGGAGTTTCCACATGAGTTTTCTGAATCGTGTACGTGAATTGTTTGCCAAGCCTCAAAAACGGCGCGGACCGGGGCGCGGTCGGCGTGTTGAATCCCTGGAGGATCGGACTCTTCTTGCAGCAACACTAAACCTGACGCCAGCCGGAAGTCTCAATTACGGTGGTAGTGGAGTTGCCAACAATTTGACAATTTCATTCGACGGCACCAACTACACATTCACTGATACGAGCGAGCAAATTAATGGCATTGGGGGAGTGACCGGGCTTGATACGAATCCCGATCCCAACATTTTCACATTCAATCCGACTCTGGCTGTCCCGGCCATTACGCAAATCGTCATCAACACCAATGCTGGTGACGACATCATCACGCTCGATAGCATGCGAACCGGCGGCGAAGGCTTCGACGTTCGCAACGACCCAGCCGAAGGGAACGACACCATCAACATCAACGGCGACATTGGTTCGGATGTCGACCCCGTTCTCGCCAACGTCCTCTTGCGAGCTGAAACGGTTAATCTCAACGCGAATATCTACGTTGGTGGTACAGCCGATGTGCGTGTCGAAGGCCCAGCCAACTTGATTAGTGATGTGGAGATTATCGCCATTCCCGACCCGACTCAGGCCATTACGTTCACTGGAACCATTAATGGTCCGGGTGGATTGATTGCTCGTGCGGCAAACATGGAATTCCAATCGGAAATTGGTGGCGTTTCGCCGGTGGATCACTTTGAAGGCACCGGACATAAGTTGACTGTCAAAGACGTGACGGTAACGGGCGATATGACCATTGTCACCGACTTGCTCACACTCTCACCACCACTGACCACCTGGACGGGCGGCGGCACCTTTGCCATTGCTCCATTTACTCCCGGTGGTGACATGGTCTTGCCACAGGACCAAATTGCCGTTTTCGGTTTCACCGCGCTGGAATTAGGAAACGCAGATACCAACTCCATTACCATTGTTGAAGACGTTCTCCTCCCGGTCGACACAACATTCACCGCCGCAACTGTGAACGTGAATCGCCAAATTGATAACGGTGGAGCGCCAACTCGATTCATCACGAACGAACTCAATGCCAACTTCCGGATTATTGGCGATGGCGACCTGGAAGTCGGTGGACTGGTTCCGACTGCCCTGCTGACCATTAATGGCCAACTTGGTGGCAATGGTTGGGGCAATTCAAATGTCAGCGTCATGAACGGTGATGGTGGAGTTATCTTCAATAACGCCTTCGGGTCGCACGTCATGAACTTCACCGTCGACAGTGCTGGCGACGTGGAATTCACATCGGCACAGGCTGTCAACGCCTCCGGTGACATTTCCATTACCTCAGCATTGGGTGAAGGAACAATTACTCTGCCCGCTGGTGTTCAAGCCCCTGCAGGTGGGATTAATCTTGACGGAGTCGTGGAACTCACCGGCACGGGAACATTCCGCGTCGGAGCGGGAAGCGATTTCTTTGCTGGTGGCATTAATGCCAACGGAAACAACGTTTACATTCGCGGAGTTGGCGGAGCCATTAACCTGGTCGACATCTTCGATGTTGTCGGTGCCAATTTGTTCCGCATCGACTCTTCAGGTGGCAGCACCGCAGTCGAAGTGTTGCTCAGTTCAGTCGACGCCTTGGACATTAACGTTCGTGCACTGGACATCGACCTGTTCGGAGACTTGACCGCCGCCGCCAACGTCAGCCTCATCGGGAACGTGGGCGTTGATGAGAACGTCGTCATCACTTCAGGAGGTGCTTCCACAAACCGGATTCAAATTGGTGGACTCATCGATGCAGTTGACGGAGATGAATCACTCACGCTCAACGGTGGAGTGGGTCGCGTCATTCTGGCCGGCGAGACCGGCGGTACGACTCCTCTGGTCAACTTCAGCGTCATTTCCGGCGGAAGCCACTACATCACGCAGGACATTACCGTGAGCGGTATGGTCTCCTGGAACAACAGTGGTCAACTGGTGAACCGAGCGACGATCACTGCCCCAGGTGGTGCCACTCTGATTGGTACTCCATTCATCAATCAGGGAACCATCGTGTAGTCGCGACCTTGTTTGAGGTACGATGATTTCTGGCCAGCCATGCTCCTGCAGCATGGCTGGCTTTTTTTGTGAATCTCGCCCTATTCAGATTGAACAGCGACGGGAGACATCAACAAACTGCTGCATGAGGATTTCATCCTGCTGGCCCGATTCGGCTTCAACACCGCTGGCCGTATCAACGCCCCAAGGATGCACCGCCTGAATGGCGTCGCAAACATTCGCTGGTGTGAGACCGCCAGCCAGGACAAGCGGTGGCCAATCTGGTTGCCATCCGTTTGCTAGCAACTCCCAGGGAGCGGTTTTCCCGGTGCCGCCATACGCACCTTTGACACGCGCATCGACCAGGCAGGCCCGCAACTCGATTCCCAGTTCGGCATAGCGCGCAAGCGTTGCGGCAACTCCCCCAAGCCCCTCTTCGCCGACACGGAAGGCACGTAGCACCTCTAGTCCTGCTCGTTGAACCTCGGCCACAAACTCAGGTGATTCATCACCGTGCAATTGCACGGTTCGTAAATTCAATCGGTGAGCAGTTTGCAGCACTTCCTCAAGTGCATGATTCACAAACAGCCCAATCGGTTCGACACACTCGGGCAACTCATTGACAATTGCAGCGGCGGTTTCTTCATCGACACAGCGAGATGAGGGTGCATAGAAGTTCAGACCAATGGCATCCGGCTCCAGTTGGGCAATCTGCCGGGCGGCTTCAACTGTCCTCACTCCACAAATCTTCACCCACATTGGTAGACCAGTCGTCCAAGGTAAACACGGATAGCCGTAACACCCGTCATTCTAGGGGTTTGCCGACAATCTTCCACCACTGTCACAAAGTCTTCCGGTTGTGCCGTGTAAGGGTATCGTGTCGACAAAACCGAAATGTGGTCATCTGATTGTGTACAATTCGCATCAGCCGCCTGTGTGTCGCGACGCTCCCCACGTGTGCGGTGTAAGGAATACTGTTGCAATATGCCCATCGCGAACAAGTAACACCGGCATGATTCACGTCGACAAACTGACCAAACAATTCAAGGATTTGCGGGAAGGGCACGTCACCGTGCTCGACTCCGTCTCCTTTGAGGTCAAACCGGGCGAAATCTTCGGTCTGCTCGGTCCAAACGGTGCCGGAAAGACAACGTGCCTGCGCATTCTCAGTACCGTGCTGCAACCTTCGTCGGGCCGGGCCTTTGTCGCCGGGTACGACGTCGCGGAGCACCCCGAAGATGTCCGGGCGAACATTGGTTTCATGTCCTGCAATACAGGAATTTACGACCGCATGACCGCCTGGGAAATGGTCGAGTATTACGGTCGGCTGTATGGCATTCCCGAAACGCAACTGCGGGAGCGGCTGGAACAAATCTTCACCCAGCTTCAAATGAACGACTTCCGGGATGTCTTCTGCTCCAAAATGTCGACCGGCATGAAGCAGAAGGTTTCCATCGCTCGGACGATTGTCCATGACCCACCAGTGTTGATCTTCGATGAACCCACCTCCGGGCTCGACGTTTTGGTAGCCCGCGCCGTGCTGCAGGCCGTCGAACAACTGCGAGACGCAGGCAAGTGCATCATTTTCTCGACGCACATTATGCGTGAAGTGGAAAAACTGTGTAACCGTGTGGCCATTATCCACAAAGGCCGCATTCTCGCGACCGGCACCGTCGAGGAACTGGTCGAAAAATACAATCAACCCGACATCGAGGAAGTGTTCTTTGCACTCATCGAACGGTCGGATCATCCTGCGGAGGCCGTCACCTGACCACAAAAAGCATGTGGCGATGACATCAGCAGCAGGTAACATGAAAACATAATGAGTTGGAAAAACGTCAAACTGATTTTTCTCCGCGAGGTCCGAGACCAGCTGCGCGACCGACGTACGCTGTTCATGGTGGCGGTACTGCCATTGCTGTTGTATCCCTCCCTCGGGATTGGGCTCATCAGCCAGTTGACGTCGGTCAATGAGCAGACACGAACGGTCGTGGCTCTGGGGGCCAACGACCTTCCCCAACCGGCACTCATCGACGGTGACCATTTCGTACACCTCAAAGACGACCATCTCGGCAGCAGTGCCGATGCGGAAATTAGTTTCGACAACATTCGAGTCGTCACGCCTGAGAATCTGACGACGTTCAGCGAAGAGGATCAGAAGGCACTCAGCGGATTCATCGACAAGGCAAAGCAGCGGCAAACAGAGTTAGAACGTCTTGCCTGGCTGCAGTCCCAACTTCCCGCCGAAGTCCCCGAAACCTATACGCCGGAACAGTCGCGTATGCGGCATGAGGAATTCGAACTCCGTGACTCACTGCAGTCGTTGTTCGATGGCGGCAAGGTGCAGGTTCTCATTGTCTTCCCAGCAGACTTCAATCGCCGCTTGACCAGCATCGAAGAGAGTCTCGCCTCCGGTGAAATTGGGGCGAACGAGACCATCAACATTCCGGCCCCGGTCGTTATCTACAACGGAGCCAATGAAAAGTCGGGACTCGCATTTTCGACGGTCGCCAGCGCGTTGCGGTCGTGGGAGCGTGAATTGCTCAGCCGTCGACTTCGGCGCCTTGATCTTCCCTCCAGTCTCCCGCGTCCCGTCCAGCCGGTTGCCGCCGACCTCGCTCAGGCAGAGGAGCTGGCCGCGAATATGTGGAGCAAGCTCTTCCCTGCGTTGCTGGTCATGATGTCAGTAACCGGGGCGTTCTATCCCGCAGTTGACTTGGGAGCGGGCGAAAAAGAACGCGGCACCATGGAAACGCTGCTCATTTCGCCTGCGACCCGCACTGAAATTGTGCTCGGCAAGTTTTTCACCGTCATGCTCTTCAGCCTCACGACGGCGCTGCTCAACGTGTTGAGCATGGGCATTACCGGATTGCAAATGGCCTCGCAAGTGGGAGCCAGTTCGCCACAACTTGGTGACATGTCGCTCCCCTCCTGGCCCTCGCTTATGGCGGTGGTCCTTATTGCGATTCCGCTGGCGTCGCTGTTCAGTGCCCTCAGTCTGGCCATTGCCATGTTCGCCCGCAGCAGTAAAGAGGGGCAGTACTATCTGTCGCCACTGCTCATGGCCACACTCGGCCTTACCATGTTCTGCTCGAATCCCACATACGAACTCGACCCTTACAAAAGCGTGCTCCCCGTCATTGGGCCGGCACTGCTGTTAAAGGCCCTGCTGTTGGGGACCATGCCTCCCGTCGAGCTGCTGGGATACACCGCCACCGTCCTGGCTGCCAGTGCATTCTACAGTGGCTGCGCCATTTGGTGGGCCATCGAATTGTTCCAACGTGAAGACGTCCTCTTCCGCGAAGTAGAACGATTTGATCCTCGCCTCTGGATTCGACACCTGCTGCGAGACAAGGAACCGACTCCCACACGCGGCGAAGCGGTCTTCTGTTTCGTTATCATCGCTGTGCTGCAGTTCGTCTTCATGATGCGCATGCCCGCCATCCTGGCCGCGAACAATTCCCCCTCGGCACTCCCCATTCTGCAAACGATTTACCTCATCGTCACCGTGGCACTGCCGCCAGCACTCATGGCCATTCTGCTGACGTCTGACCCATTGGGGACATTGCGACTGCGACTCCCATCACAATCGAGAATGGAGGGTATTTCCGATGTTGTGTCCTTCATTGCAAATCCGGTGAAGGCACTCTTTCGCCGAATGCTTCGGCGGCCCGGTCTAGGTATGATGGTCGTTGGCTTTGTTCTACCTATAGTATTGCTCCCCATTTCACTGGAACTCATTAACAGCCTGAGCTGGTTCTTCCCCCCTGCCCCGCCCGGCATGGACCGGGTGATGGAAGGCATGCAAAGCTCGCAGGTACCTGTGTGGCTGTCGCTCGTGGCGTTTGCTGTCGCTCCGGCATTCTGCGAAGAACTCGCCTTTCGCGGATTCATTCTCAGCGGACTGCAAAAGTCCCGCAACAAATGGGTTCCCATTATCGTCTCCGCCGTCCTGTTCGGTATGATTCACCTCATTCCGAAGCAAATCTTCAACGCCTCGCTGTTGGGCCTCGTGCTCGGTCTGTTGGCCGTACGCAGCCGCAGCCTTTGGCCGGGAGTCATTTTCCACCTAATCTATAACGGCATGCAGGTCGGCATGGCCCGTATGCAGCCGGAATGGCTGGAGAGTGGTGTCGCCAAATTGTTTTTCACGGTCGATATGTCCTCCGGCAGCCCTGATCCCCGGTTCAACATGCTGACCCTGCTGATTTCCGGACTCGCTTCGGCGGTCCTCATCGGCGGTCTCATTCGTCGCCATTCTGAAAGCGAACCATCGCCTTCGATGAATCTCGAAGGCGAACCAACTCCCCACGCCGTGTAGTTAGTGACGTGTCCGAGCGTTCGAGACGGGTGGCGGCGTGCGCCCCGCAAAGTGGAAGCACCCGGGTGAACGAGAAATGAGAGAGAACCGCGAATCGGACCAATAAGGCGAATCTCTAAGAATGTGCTTCTTACGTCCTGATCGAGCGATGTGAAAGAGCGCATTCTTCCGTCAATCGATTCGCAAGATTCCCCTTATTCGTGGTTCCTTTCCTTTCGCGGTACACACAGTGTCGATTAGGAATCCTCGCCATTTTGAGGAGACTTCAACCATCTCAACCGTGGCGCAGCCACATTCAACCATCTCAACGAGCTGCGAACTTGACCTCGCGTCACGCGGTCGCCATGTTGTCACTTCCGAGCCATTGTTTCCGGAGACATCATGTCGCGTCCGAATATCATTTTCATCATCACCGACCAGCAACGCTTCGACACCATTGCCGAGCTGGGATTCCCGTACATGGATACTCCCCACCTCGACCGCATGGTCCGGGAAGGGGTGACGTTCACCAACTGTCACATCACGGCGGCATCTTGCGCGCCAAGCCGGGCCTCGCTCTTCACGGGCTACTATCCTCACACAACAGGCATTCTGAAGAACGCCGACAAGTGGGAACGCTCCTGGATCGAACTGCTGAACGAATCGGGCTATCGCTGCGTCAACGTCGGCAAAATGCACAGCTACCCGTATCACACGCCGCTGGGATTCCACGAGCGGTACGTCGTCGAGAACAAAGACCGGTACCTCGAAGAGCGGTATTACTTCGACGAGTGGGACAAAGCTCTTCGCGCTCGGGGCCTCATCAAGCAGCAGCGCGAACTGTACCGCCTGCGGGACGACTATCAGACGGCCCTCGGTGCGTTTGACTGGGAACTCCCCGAAGATTTGCACTCGGATATGTTTGTCGGCGAAATGGCCAAATGGTGGATCGAAACCTACCCGGTCACGCAGCCGCTCTTCCTGCAAATTGGATTCCCCGGTCCGCATCCGCCGTATGACCCCATCCCACGCTATGCGGAGCCATATATGCAGAAGGATCTCCCGCTTCTGCCGGTCACGAAGGACGAACTCGACGCCCAGCCCGCCGCACTCAAGGAACTGCGGCAGCACAACAATGAAGTCGACCACGACTCAGTGGTCCTCGACCTCGATCCCACCGAAGAGCAGCGGCATCGCCAGCGCGCGTATTACCTTGCCAACGTCACCATGATCGATGAAAAGGTCGGCGAAATCCTGCAGGCTCTGGACGACCGGGGTTATCTGGAGAACTCGATCGTCATTTTCACATCCGACCACGGTGACTGTCTGACCGACCACGGCCACTCACAGAAGTGGACCATGTACGACACCATCACCCGCATGCCGATGATTGTCTGGACGCCCAATGGCAGTCAGCATCTTCCCAACTTGCCACGCGGCAAGCGGGATGACGGTCTCTGCAGCCAGTTCGACATTGGTCCGGCCATTCTGGAACTGGCTGGCGTGACACCGCCCGCCAATCTGGAAGCGAAATCGTTGCTGCCCGCCATGAACGGTGAAGTGTGGGAAGAACGCGACTACGTTTTTGCGGAACAAACCAAAGACGGCATTCTCACCGGCGTCGATTTCATGACTATGGTCCGCAACCGCAAATGGAAACTGGTCCACTACCTCGAACAGCCAGACGGCCAACTCTTCAACCTCGCCAGCGACCCCGACGAAGTCCACAACTTGTGGGAATCGACTGATCCGGTACATCAAGCGAAGAAAACCGAACTACTCGACGTCCTGCGTGAATGGCGTATCCGGAGCGCTCTCGATACTAAAGACCTCTACGCGGCGTGGCGGTAACCTACCGGTTCGGCGGGCTATCCCAGCATTTTCTTCAGAAACTTGGCGAGTCGCTCACCCGACTGCAGGGCTCGTTCACGCAGTGCCCACAAGTCGGTGACGCACGAGGGGCGATTCAGCAGCGCGCTGAAAACTGCTCCCGCCCGTACCGCTCCTTTCGGGCCCAAAATGCCCAGAATCTCGGGTGGCAGGTCGGCTGAGAGGTCATCGCTGATTGCACGAATCGCTGCGAAAGGTTTCTTTCGTTCCACGCAAACGCGCGCGACGTGGTACGTTTCCATGTCGACCGCGAGGGCTCCCGTTCGTTCGTGGAGTGCCTGCTTCTCGGTGACGAGTCGGACAATGTTCTTCACCGTCACGAGTTTTCCGTTATGCACACCGGGCTGATCATCTTCCTGCTGCTGACCGATATTCAGCACCGCGTTTTCCTCGTCGAGTGAAACAGTGTTGGCCACGACAATGTCACCCGTGCGGGTTTCCTCAGCCAGTCCACCCGACAATCCCGCCGAGAGAATCCAGGGAGGATTGTGTCCGTCGATGAGTGCCTGCGTCCCTTTGGTGGCTGGCGTTTTTCCTGCTCCTGTTTCCACAATCGCAATCCGACGGTCACCCAGCTTCACACCATAAAACACAAAATCGCCGCCGCGGACTTTGTTGACATGGTCGGCCATGTCCAGAAATGGTGAAATCTCAATTTTCAGAGCACACACAATGCCCACATCGCAGGTCGATTCCCCTGCGGCCTGTTTCCCCTTCGGCTGAGATTCTGATTTCAGTTCGCCTGACATGCATTCGCTCAAAAGTTGTGGGAAATGGCCGTGGCACACGAACCAATCGACGTTGGTATCATGCAGGATTGATGGCGGCACGGCAAACGCTTCGACCAATTCTTCCCGCTGCCCGATGAAATCACTCGCCTTTTGGACCTCACAGGTCTAAATTCGCTGTCAGTAGGCCGGACCGCAGGCCGCAACAAATTGCCGGAACTCCACAAACGACAAGAGAGCATTCCAAAGAGTGTATGTTTGATGGGCGAGGTTGCCGCGGCCGAAGTTCCGGCAGCGCATCAGTTTGATCCGGTCCGGCCTACGTACCAGAAGAGTCAATCAACTGTCGAAGAGGTTCAACTATGGCAACGCCGCAAGTTGGCAAGAAAGCACCGGCCATCAATCTTCCCATGTCACCCGCAGGCAAATTCAAGCTGAGTGATCAGAAAGGGAAATACGTCGTCCTATATTTTTACCCACGGGACAATACACCAGGCTGCACCCAGGAAGCGTGCGACTTTCGCGATCATCTCGCCGGCAGCAAGGCGAAAGACACCGTGGTGGTGGGCATCAGCACCGACAGCGTGACCTCGCATGTCAAATTCAGCGGGAAGTTTGAGCTCACCTTCCCGCTGCTCGCCGACGAAGACCATGCCGTTGCCGAGAAATACGGCGTATGGGTGGAAAAGAAGAACTACGGCAAAACCTACATGGGACTGCAGCGGTCGACATTCCTCATCGACCCCGAAGGCAAGGTGGCCCACATCTGGCCGGAAGTGAAGGTCAAGGGGCACGTCGCCGAGGTCGCGGAAAAGCTGGAAGAACTGCGAAAAGGTTGATCTGGTCGATGCTAAACCGCACGGATTTGCCGATTCGCCGCCCTCAGAGCCTTCAATTCGGCCTGTCGGCCTCGGACCGCTTGCAAATCCTGTGGGATGTCGAGATACTTCCCTCCGAAGCAACTTCGGTGGCTTCGGCACTTTGGCGTAACCTTTTTCCTTCACAGGAGATGACGTTCCCGCGAAGTGTGTTTTAACCGTGAGCAAGCGGTTACGGAGAGATGGCAGAGTGGCCGAATGCGCATCATTGCTAATGATGTGTCCCTTTCAACGGGGACCGCGGGTTCGAATCCCGCTCTCTCCGCATTCATTTGCGAACTGGTTGCAAGTGACTTGCAGTTAGGCAGTTACGACCACGAGTCTGATTGACACAGTAGAACTGTGCCAAAACTGTGTCAATCAAACTCTCCATGGAACTGGTCATGAGTTGGGCTTCTCTGAGATTTTGGGAGTGATGACTCTCGGTTAAGTGGTTTACGTCCTGGTTCCTGGAATCGCGACCAAAGCCGAATGCCTGCTGGCATTCCAAGAGGATCAGGATCGGTTCAAAAATGTTCTGGACTCACCGTGAGTCTGGAACGCTGCTGCTTCCGTTGTGCGTGTGCCCGTTCGTACTGAGACGAGCCATTTGCCTTTGTGATTCTTCATCGTGCAGGTGGTAATAGCGATGGACCATTTTGCTGTCACGATGGCCCAGCCAGGACATCAGCATCCGTTCGGGGATCGCAACATTCGCACAGGCCGAACAGAAGTAATGCCGAAATGAGTGCAGCCTGCCATCGATGAATCCGGGCTCATCCGTCTCGTTTGGAAAATTCTCTGCGAGAGGCGTCAACACGTCGCGAATCAGAATTCGACGCACCGTGTCGGGCTTGATCTTTCCACCAAGCGGTCCATGGAAGACGCGACCATCCTTGGCGCGCACGATGTCCAGCAAAATTGGGCGTAGCTCTGGATGAATCGGAAAGGAACGGCTGTAGCCAGACTTTGTGGTTCTTCGTTCACGTGAACGTTTCTTCTGCGATGTACTTTCATCAGTTAGCGTGATCATGTCTCGCTGAAAGTCAATATCCGTCCATCGCAGGTTGGCCAGCTCACTAATGCGAAGCCCTGTTGTTGAGAGTGCCAGCACCACGACTCGCAACCATTGCAACTCCGGTATCTCACAGTGAATCAAAATTGCCTCCACTTCTTCCTGGCGCCAACAGTACGTGTCGGTCCCCTGAGGTTTCCGCATGGGATAAGGAAACAACGCATCAGAAGGAAGATGTTCGTGCTGCACGAGGAACTTCAGGACCTGCTTCAGCGTGTTCAGTTCCAGATACTCCGTTGCATAAGCGTACGATTCGCCGTCCAGCCAGCTAGCATACGCATCGAACGTTTGTCGGATGACTTGGTTCCAATACTGCAGTTTCCGCCCTTGAGCGAACGCCAGAAACTTGTCCAGCACCGGTCGATAACGTTTGGCCGTTGACGCTTGGGGACCGCCGGCGACTCGTGGTCGTTTCACATACTGTTCATATAATTGACGCCCCGTGGCGAAGTCGAGCAACTTCGACCGTTCCGTTTTGAGCAGTGAGCAATCTGCAAGTCCGTGCTCCACCGCCATCGTAAGGTCGAGTTCCTTCAATGCCTCGATTGCGTCAGCTCTGTCACGACTCTCCAGGGTATGACGTCCCAAGGGAGGATCATTGCTGCGGCCATCGGCTTGATAGACTCCGTTACGTGTTCCCAACAGCCAGCGATAGTATTGGCAGGAAACTTCCTCCTTCTTTTTCTGTTTTGGCATGGTACCAACTCCTTGGTTGAATTGCGTTTGTTTTCGTTCAATAGCGTTTCTGTTTCCAACGTGCCTTGGGACCTCGGCGCACCTCTCTGTGGGATGGGGCGGCAATTTCTGGAATATCGTCAGCGCGGGAAGCAAAGGGGGCGTCGACCGGAATCATTAGCTTCGTCCGTGGCCCCCCTGGTTGAATGGCAATGATGCCACCCGTCCGAATCCTTCGGCGCACGGTAGAGATGGATAGCCCGAGTGCTTGGCTGGCTTCCTCAACTGACCAATACTTCTTGTCCATCAATTCCATGCCACGAATCTCATTGAAGTGTTCGACGAACACAAATCATTGAGATTCGGGAGAAAACAAGTAGGACAATTGGTCGTGAGGATTTGTCCAAATCAGGGCCGATGCGGGCTCAGCTAATTGTTGAGAGCGCCCCAATCATCGCCCAGGCGATCCCGCAAATTACGGAGGTCGCGTTGGATGGTCTTGTCATCGACATGAAGAAATTGAGCGAATGCAGAGACCAGCTTTGTCTTGCATCGCGACAGACCGGACGGAAAGGTTGAATGCAGCGCTCGCCAGTAGTGATAAACGATGCTGAGTCGCCCATATTGCGGTAATCTGGCTTGTGAAGCGTTATCTCTACTGATTATCTCTAGCCATTCGTCGATTCTTGAGCCAGCGAGAACGCCCCGAGCGTCGTTCATCATCTCAACAAGTAGCCCCATTCCCTGAACCGGAAAATATCCTGGAAGTTTTATCATACACTCAGGCATCGCCTGCCCTCCTGCACCAAAGTGCGGTCCCAAGGGTACCGGAAATCCCGGTGCCTCAAGCCGCTCAAGGTGCCAGTCCTGATAAAACTGATTCAGCGAATTCTGTACGCTTTCCGTCGAGAAATTTCCATGTTCAAGCTCACGACGCGATGGAGGTCGGTTGATGCCGTGAGCTGACAACAATTGGATCATCTCACGCTGCTCCTCGTGGAATTGTTGATTCGAAATCAGCCACCCCACAAAGCAAACCATATGCCGGTTGATCTCAGCCAAATAGCCGCCAAGTCTGCGTTCCATCTCGTTGATTTCTGCACGCGACATAGTGCGACTTCCGCTCCACAAGTCCACGCGTAGCGATTCGAGTGACGATGTGCTTAGAAATGGGAAGGAAAACGATGCGCGATTCCAAAAACCTGTCGCCCCCACATCCGAGGCAAGACGTGCCAATCGCTGAGCCGAAATTAACTGTTGGTCGTTCAGACGATTTCGCCCGATCTCGTCCTCAACGAGGTTGAGCAATTCCGTCGGGATTGCGAGTTGCAGGCCACCAGAAATCTGTGCGACGACACGAGAATCATTATCGCCAGATCCGACATTGCCATCCGCTTCATCTCCATGCGTGGCTTCGTCACTTTGGGTGGAAGCCTGGAGGAAACGCCATTCGCCATTTTCGAGATTCGGATCGCGCACATAGGCGCGCCCTTTCCGCAACGGAGGACCTAAAATGAACCCGGAACTCAACGGAACACGATCATTCGAATCTGTCACTCTTCGCCTCCGTGTTCCCGTTAAATGGGATAGTCAGTTTCTCTTGGCCGGTGCCTTTCTCGACTGGCACAATTGTCCATGATGGTTGTCTACTTTCGACGGCCATCTCGATCGAGTAGACAAACGATACGACTTTCGCTGCATAAAGTTAAGGGGACACCTGAAAAACGACTGCACAATTGGACTCTGAATGCTATACCACTGCACTCACTAAGACTTGCCGCATTCTTGGCCTCAATTTAGCTCCTCGGGGATTGTCACCCCTGATTTTGAGGGTCCGACGTCGAAAACTACGATTTCTCGCGACTGGCGTTGCCCGGAGCCACTGACACGTCGCTCGTTTCCAGCGCGGCCTCACTTGAATAGGAGCGTCAGCATGACGGAGAAACCAATACGGCTTCTGAATGCGCGCGGCAGTTAGGACAGGATCTGTCCTGCCTGTGAGATACCGTGTTCGTGTAAGTAACTTTGCAATCCCTTTGCAGCAGTGTACGCTAACTGGAGCTCAGAAAGGCGTGTGGGTATGACTGATGCGGTGCCGTTCATTCGACAGTGGGGCTTGCTACGAAAGCTGACGGCGCGAGGTGCCCTTTGGACGCTGAGAGAGTTAGCCGACGATTTCGGCGTCACCACCAAAACAATTCGTCGCGACTTGGATGCACTTTCTTTGGTCGGGTTTCGCACAGAGGAACGTGTTGGCCCGCACGGGGAGAAGTCTTGGCGTATCGAGACGGACAGTATTCTGTCGGGCCTGGTTTTCGACTTCGAAGAAGCGACGGCATTGTACCTAGGCCGTCGATTTCTCGAACCGCTCGCAGGAACTCCGTTGTGGGATGCAGCCCAACGAGCGTTTCGAAAGCTAGAACTTGGCTTCGGTAAGCAGGCGCTCACTTACCTCGACAAGTTCGCTACCGCGTTCCACCAGACGGCAGTCGGTGGCAGCGATTACTCGGCACGCGGAGATATGATCGACCAGTTAATGATCGGCGTTGAAGATCGTTGCGTCTGCGCGTTGGACTATCAATCGTCGATGGCGGACAGCGCCAGCATCGTCCACGTACATCCCTACGGGTTTGTTTATCATCGATCCTCGCTCTATCTCGTCGCGTTCGCTCCGCATCGCGATCAACTCCGGCACTACAAGGTTGACCGCATCAATTCCGTGAACGTGACCAGCAAGTGTTTTGACCGCCCGTCGGACTTTCAGCTGGCCGATCATCTCACTGGAACATTTGGCGTGTACCACTCCAATGATCCCCCCCATCAGGTTCGTATTCGGTTCAATCAGGACGCAGCTCAATACATCCGCGAGCACCGCTGGCATCCCAGCCAAACCCTCACCGACCAACCCGACGGAAGCATCCTCGTGGAGCTGCAACTGACGGACCTGCATGAAGTCAAAGCCTGGGTGCTGAGCTTCGGGGCGAAAGCTGTGGTCGAGTGTCCAGAGGAGTTGCGGAAGTTGGTGTCCGTCGACCTTCAGTCACTTCGGGAGTTCTACAAATGAAGTGTCTGATGCAGGTTAATGCTTCTTGGATTCCCTGCTCTTTCGCCACACAACGGAGCTAATCATGAACATAGAGTCGCTCAAAAATACTTGGAAGATGTTCCAACGCGAGCACGGAGTTTCCGTGGACCGCATGCTGTGCAATCCCAGTTTACGAAGCGAATTTCTCGCTGCCATACGCTTAGTAATTCCCAACGCAGATGAGCAGCAAATTCTGTGGAGCGTCGTCAGACTGCGTAAGGGCAAAAAACTTCCGAGCGTTTTGAAGTAACAGAGGCAGTGATGCAAGAGTTTTCCGAACTATTCACGACGGCGTTTGGCGGCCATTTTTCGCCTTATCCGTATCAGCAGCGGCTGGCGACAACTACCTGCTGGCCGCAGGTGCTCAGTGTGCCAACGGGTGTGGGAAAAACGGCGGCCGCCGTGTTGACTTGGGTCTATCGGCGGCGATTTGCAGTTGAATCCATCAGGCAAGCCACTCCCCGGCGACTTGTCTACTGTCTGCCAATGCGCACGCTCGTTGAACAAACGCGAGATGCTGCCACAAAATGGTTAGAGCGACTGAGAATTGACGCCACGCAGGCGAACGGCATTGGCATTCACTTGCTGATGGGTGGCGCAGACGATGGCAAATGGTACGAACATCCGGAGCGAGATGCCATTCTTATCGGCACGCAGGACATGTTGCTCTCGCGGGCGCTCAATCGCGGGTACGGGATGAGTCGGTATGCGTGGCCTGTGCAGTATGCCCTACTCAACAATGATTGCCAGTGGGTGATTGACGAAACGCAGTTAATGGGAGTGGGATTGACGACGTCGGCACAGTTGGCGGGGCTGCGAACCAAACTGACGACGATTGGCAATTGTCCGACGTTGTGGATGTCCGCGACTCTGGACGTACAGACGTTGGCGACGGTGGATAATCCCGTGCCGGACGCAGGCGCATGGACGTACGAACGCCTCGAAGATGATGACCGCGCGGCAAAGTCTGTCGCGAGATTACTGACGGCGTCTAAGCCTTGTCAGTCGGCTGCAGTTTCGCTGTCGCCAGAGACTAAGAAGCAGTATGAGAAACAGCTTGCTGCGGAGGTGTTGCAAGCCCATCAGCCCAACACGTTGACGCTCGTTGTGATGAACCGAGTTACACGCGCTCAGGAGCTTTACACTGCAGTCGACGTTCTGCAAAAGAAGGCGAAGTCAACCGTCGATGTGAAACTGATTCACTCACGCTTCCGTCCATACGATCGTCAGAAAACTCAGCCCGAAGCACTGGATGAAGATTCCATTTCGGATGCCGGTCGCATCATAGTCGCAACACAGGCAATTGAAGCAGGCGTCGATGTTTCCTCAACGACGTTATTTACGGAGTTGGCTCCATGGTCGTCGCTGGTACAACGGTTTGGTCGTTGCAATCGACGGGGCGAATGCGGACTGGAGTGCGTTCCAGCGGCAAGCGTCCATTGGATCGACATTGACACCAGTGATGCCAAGAAGGCCATCGAACCGGCATTACCGTACACACCAGAGGAACTCGACCGTGCTCGAACGGCAATCGCAGTCCTGGATGATGTTGGGCCACGGTCGCTGTCGGATGTCACTATTGAAGAACCGCGTCCGATTGTACATGTTTTGCGTCGCAAGGACCTCGTGGAACTCTTCGATACGACCCCCGATTTAAGCGGCAACGATCTTGACGTCTCGCGGTACATACGTGACTCCGACGACACCGACGTGCAGGTTTACTGGCGGAATTGGGATCGAATTTCAGGTAAACGAGTGCCTCCACCAGAACACGAGGAGAAGGCAGGCGGCAAGAGATTTCCCGTGGCGCAGCGGGAGGAGCTTTGTTCCGTTGGCGTCAGTGCGTTCAAGGATTTCCTGCAAAAGCTTAAGAAGGGAGACAAAACAAAGTATCTCGCTTGGGTCTGGGATCCATTGGAGGCCACATGGGCGGAGTGTGAAGCGATTCGTCCCGGTATGACGATCCTACTGCACTGCACTGCGGGGGGGTACGACCATAAACTCGGCTGGACGGGTGAACACAAGCATGGACCAGTGGAAGGCTTCACGCCGTCGCTCGACGCGGAATGCCCCGAAGCCAATGATACCGATGAAACCCAGGGGAAGGGGCAGCCGATGACTGTCGTGCAGCATCTGAAGGATGTCGGCACCGCGGCACAGACGCTTAGGGAAATGCTCTCCGAGATGCTCAAGATTAATCATTGGGATGCCATCGTACGCGCTGCATGGTGGCACGACGTTGGTAAATCTCACCCAGCGTTTCAAGGGGCAATGCAGGATGCAGCATCGAAGGCGGGCATTGAACTCGCAAATGATGAGGCCTGGGCGAAATCAGGCGTATCGACCGGTTATCTGGTGTACCAATTGCCCGGTGAGCACGTAGGAGACAAGCCGCAGCAGCGACCTGGCTTCCGTCACGAACTCGCCAGTGCTCTCGCCTGGTTGCAGCAGCATGATGGTGAGCCCGACGCCGACTTGGTGGCGTATCTGATCGCCGCGCATCACGGCAAAGTGCGGATGAGCATTCGGAGCATGCCGAACGAAAACAAGCCTTCAATGAATGACGGAACAGACCCGTTGTTCGCGCGAGGAATTTGGCAGAATGATGCATTGCCTCGCATCGAAATTGGTAACCAGGCAGGCGACATCTCTGAGCCGGTGACGCTGGATCTCGACCTAATGCAGCTTGGCGACTACGAGAACGCAAGCGGCGTATCGCGTCCCAGCTGGTTGGCCCGTACTTTAGCACTGCGCGATGAACTCGGCCCGTTTCAGCTCGCGTATCTAGAAACCCTTGTCCGCGTCGCCGACTGGCGCGGCAGCAGCAAGGAGTCGACATGACTCAACCACGCTACGACATCGAACTGCGAGGCTGTGCCCCCACGCCACTGGCATACTACCTGAAAGCCCTCGGCATTCTCCGCCTCGTCGCCGAACAAGCCGACCCCGGCGCGAAAGGCTGGTGGGAATACGACACCTTCTGGCTGCGATCCACGCTGGATGAAACGGGACTGGTCGAGTTCTTTCTGGAGACGTACAGCCCGACTCCGTTGGTGGGCCCATGGGGTGCGAGATCCGGTTTCTTTTCGACCGGGACGAAAGGCGACTCAGAAGGCGCTGCACGGAACGCGCTCGATTCCATCATTGCATGTACACAGCCGCGAATGCAAACCTTTCGTCGGGCGATCGTCGAAACTGAGAGTGTGTTAAGTAGAACGGGATTTAGCACGAAGCCAGAAAAGGGTGATGACAATTTTCGATGCATGCTAACCTGTCGAAACGAACTCCCCGATGACGTACTGGCGTGGGTTGACGCTGCTCTAGTATTGCTCGAATCCGAGGCAAAGTGCCCGCCACTCCTTGGAACGGGCGGCAACGAAGGTAGTGGAAGTTACATGTCGGGGTTTGCACAGACGGTAGTTGCCGTGACGGTAAACCGACTTTGGGATCATGCGATTGCGCCGTGTTTATATGAGGACTTGTCAGCGAGTACCGGATCTGATCAAACACCAGGGCACTTCTCACCATTCGCGACGGGTGGGAAGAATGGGAGTGGAGGATTCGAGGCCGATACAGTTATGAATCCGTGGGATTACTTGCTTTGCATCGAAGGCTCAGTCGTATTCGCCGCATCCGCAGTCAAGAAACTCGAAAGCGGGAGTCGCATCGCCCCAGCCTATCCCTTCTCAGTCGAGGCCTCTGGACTCGGCCATGCGTCCTCTGCACTTTCAGACGAGTCCAGCAAACGTTCCGAGATTTGGCTACCCCTTTGGAATCGTCCAACGACTCAGCGAGAAATTGACCATGTTTTTTCTGAAGGGCGAGCGATTCTCAAGGGAAAGCATGTTGCGACAGCGACCGACTTTGCTCGCAGCATTTCTTCGCTTGGAGTGGATCGAGGGATCAGCAGCTTTCAACGCATTGGATTTCAACTTCGAAATGGAGATCGCTCTAATTTTGCAATTGGAATTAGTCGTTACGACGTGCGTTTGCGACCTCCCGTTGACTTGGTCAATGACTTGGACAAGGCAAGCTGGCTCATAGAATTTCGAAAGGTTGCATCGAATGACAAGTCTCCGCCTAGTATGAAGAAGCCACTTAGGGAGCTTGAAACCGCGATCTTCGATCTCACCAAGACAACTGAGGATCGCACAGATCAAGATTCAAGCCTAGTGCAACAACTTCTCATTGAAATCGGATGCGCAAACCATGTCATCGGAAAATCGAAGTCGCTGCGCGAGGGAAATAGATCGAAAAAGCTTCCTGCATTGTCCCCGGTCCCGTTGCTTTCTCCGGAATGGTTGCTCAGGGCGAACGATGGCAGCGTCGAATTCCGCTTGGCCGCTGCATTGGCGAGCATGACGCATGACACAATCGGGCCATTGCGTCGGCACTTGGAACCGATCGACGTCGCGCGGCTCACTGCAAAGAAGAACCCATCAGCCAAGTGGGCCAAGGAAGATGGCGATCCTGCAATCGTCTGGGGCGGCGGCATCCTGGTCCGCAATTTGAACGCAGTTTTGTCACGGCGATTTATTGAGGCCATGAAGTCTGGAGACAAAGAACTCTTCGCACCTTTTAAAGGGCGTTGTTTTGCCTCGCTGGGAGATGTGGCACAGTTCATCCAGCAGACTGTTGATGATCGCAAAATTGAGGCCTTGCTGCGGGGGCTGATGTTGCTGGACTGGCAGAAGGTATCGCGCGAGCACGTTGCTGAACTCCGTGGGGCGGGAAGACCGTTGCCGCATGCGGCCTACGCACTCCTTAAACTGTGCCACTTGCCGCATGCCCTGGAAGACAAGGCCATCAAATTGTCTCCGCAAATTACGCGCCGGGCACTCGCCGGTGATGCGGTCGGGGCCACGCAATTGGCTGCACGCCGCTTGCTTGCCTCAGGATTTCCCCCGGCTGTTCAGCAGGTGAATTGCCCCCGTGAGCAAATCCTGCGCACTTGCGCAGCGGTGTTGTTCCCAATTTCCAGAACCTCGGAATCGAAGCTGGCCGAGGTCATTCTGGCAAAACACAAGCGTCCCGAGCCGGATCCAGAATCAAAACTCGACTCGTTGTCAGCCACATAGTTCGTTCGATCTCACCCCCGTTCACGGCCACCGCCGTCACATTACTAACCACAGGAGTAACCATGTCTCTCGATCTCACGTCTCTCAACAATCAGCCTCGATTGCTGATTGAAGTTCCGCTCAAGCCGGTGCAGGGCTCCCGCTTTCAACCAACAGGCTTTCCCGATTTGGGGGCGGCGACATTCAAGGGCTTCGACAATGAGGGTAAACCCGTCGATTGCCTGCTGGTGGAATCGGCTCAGTCAATGGCCAATCGGCTCGAAGCCGTCTGCTGGGACGAAGGTAAAGGACAGTTGGTCGACGAACTTCAGGGGCTCCCTTACGTCGAGGTATCCGAGGGGGACAAGGTGATTACCAATTCAATTCTGGAATCACATCGACTAAATAGCCCGTACATTCTTGAAAGTCAGGATCGGTCGTTCTTCGATCAGTTGAAGGAGGAACTTGGCGGACTGGAGGTGGGCCGCGTTGATATTCGCCTGCTTGCTAGAGTGCTTCTCAAGTTTGATCCGAATGCACTTCTCCATGGAATCTTTCTGGCGAAAAAGGAGTTGGCGGGTGGACGTCTTCGATTGCCACGCGTTCTTTCGAGCTTCATCGAAGCGAAGCACGTCGAAGTTGTCTCCAGTGGTGGCGTGAAGAACGACAGCCACGATCCGCAAGGAGACACCTCCAAGGGCTTCGGCAACGTTCCATTTCATCGCGAAGAATATGCAGCCCCGTTCATCACCGCCTACTTCAATCTCGATCTCGCGCAGCTCCGGGGCTACGGCCTGGGCCAGGAGGCTGAGAACCTGTTGATTGCATTGGCACTATTCAAAATTCGGAAATTCCTGTTTGGAGGACTTAGGCTGCGAACAGCATGCGACTTCGACGCAGGAGACATTGTGGTAAAGCGGCCGGAGGGCTTCGCACTCCCCAGCCTGAACGACCTCTCGTCGGAGCTTCCAATGCTCTTGAAGGCCGCCTCCAGCTCATTTGCCGATCCCAGGATTACCGCCGTCGCCTACCAGCCGAAGGGCAAGAAATAGCCATGCTTAGTATCGAACTCCGATTTCCTGCCGGGAAGTGGCATGCCACGCCGTGGGGACGGCAGGTGAACGAAGGGGCAGTCGAATGGCCACCGGCACCTTGGAGACTCCTGCGGGCGCTGATAGCCGCATGGCATCACAAATTTCCCGATGTCTCTGAAGTCGACATGCAGTCGCTTGTTGGGGCGATAGCAAGTCCACCAGAGTATTGGCTGCCAGCGATTTCACACGGGCATACGCGACATTACATGCCAGCTGCAAAAGACGAGAAGACCAAGATCTTCGACACATTCATCACACTGGCGCCGCAAGATCCGGTCGTCATTGTCTGGCCGAACGTCAAATTGAATGAATCGCAACGCACGCTACTACAGCAACTCCTGGAGTCGCTGTCGTACTTCGGTCGCGCCGAGTCATGGGTGATATCCAAGGTCAGCGACCGGGACTGTAGTCGCTGGGCCAACAGCCATGTGCTGGCCGCGCCGCGCAACGGTCATGGCGTGCTAGACCACCAGGAACTGGTCCGTCTGCTGGTGTTAGCCAATCCCGATGAATTCGCGAATTGGCGAGGCAACATGCTCAGTGAACTCAAGGAACGGCGGCTCATCGAGAAACGAGCCGCCGCAGATAAGAAAGGTAAGCCGACAGACAACATCAAGCTGAGTGCCAAGGAAACTGTCTCCGTGGAGTCCTCGGTTCCCGCCGACCTCTTCACGGCACTGCACGCCGACACGAACGACCTGCGCAAAGCGGGTTGGAATCGACCGCCTGGCAGCCAATGGATGGATTATGTGCGCGAGCGGCAATTGCCCGTCATGGTGTTTCCCTCGTCCCCTCGCAGAACCACTTTGTCGCCCACAGTCGCACGTTACGCCCTTGCCAGCGCTGTGTGTCCACGGCTGACTGAGGCTCTGATCATTGGTGAGCGCGTGAGAACGTCTCTCATCAAGATTTCGGACGGCGCCGCGATTTTTGTCGGAAGAGAAACTTCGTCGAAGGCAAACGTAATTAGTAAAGGACACAAGCACGCACATTTTCTCTGTGAGTCCAATCATCGGCTTGGGTCAACAGGACACGTACCAGGAGGTATTACACACGTCACAATCTATGCACCTGCGGCGTTCAGCAAGGACCACGACGACGCCCTCGGCCAATTTCGTGAAACTTGGGGTAACGACGGCCACAATTTGCAATACGTTCTTCTCGGCATCGGCCAGCCTGAAGATTTTGGTGGCATTGACGAAAAGAAAGGGCAATCGCCCATCCTCGCCAACAGTCGCGTATGGGTTTCCCGCACGCCATTTGTTCCGGCTGACCGATTGCGTCGCAAATATAATCTCACCGATCACGCCGAGCGACATCGATGCCAGAATGATCTCGCACGCATTATTCGCAAGGAACTTGAACGGCGAATGTGGCTGCAAGAACACTCCGCGGAGCTTATCAGTGTTGAAGCAATGCTTGAACCTCATCAAGCCGGAACAATGCTGGGAGGTACGTTCACATCCTGGCCAAAGTTTCGCATGGAGCGATCCCGAGGCGGCGGGAAGCGTGGCAATTCTGGCGGCTTCGGTCTCAAACTCACGTTTGCCACGTCCGTTCGAGGCCCCATTGTGCTTGGCTACGGTGCCCACTTCGGTCTTGGCCAGTTTGTTCCCCAGAGTCAGGGCTAAAGCATACGAGGCTCAATTTTGAAGTTTTGGATGATCTCGTCCGCAGTTTTCTGCGTATTCCTATGTTGTTCCCGGGCTCAAAATTGGAGCGAGGCCGGTTTCGTCAGGGAGGGCTTCCTTGGACTTGGTGACGGAATTTGGGTTGTGTTGAGACAGCTCCCGCGACCAATACTTTGAAAGGGCGGCGGCAGGCTGAGCCCGGTCCGGCTTCACAGCTCATGATTTCCGGTCCCGTTTCTACTCACAACTCCTCAACCACTTCACCCACAAACCGAACGGACGCGGAACTCATTCCGGTTCGCATGCTCAATGAATTCACCTACTGTCCCCGGCTCGGCTATCTCGAATGGGTGCAGGGAGAGTGGGCGGAAAACATTGAAACCATGGAAGGGACGTTCGGGCACCGCAATGTCGACAAGGCGGACCGCAAATCGATACTTGCAGCCGACAAGAAGACCGATGCGGGAAGCGAAGATGATCAGTCTGAAAAGACCATCCACGCACGCTCCATGACACTCGCTTCGGAGCAGGATGGGATTCTGGCCAAGCTTGACTTGCTGGAACTCTCGGGAAGCATTGCCACACCCGTCGACTACAAACGAGGCCAGGTCCCCGACCTGCCAGAAGGAGCATGGGAACCCGAACGCGTTCAGCTCTGTGCGCAGGGACTCATTTTGCAGGCAAACGGATACACCTGCACCGAAGGCGTGATTTACTACATTGCGTCGAAAAGACGGGTCGTCATTTCCTTTACGCCAGAGCTCATCGCGCGTACGCGGCAGTTGATTGCTGATTTCCGTCAAACCGCTTCCGAGGGTATGTGTCCACCGCCGCTGGAAGACAGCCCCAAATGCCCTCGATGTTCGCTGGTTGGTATTTGCCTCCCCGACGAAACCAATCTGCTTCTGCATCAACTGGAAATCATCAACGACACACCACCCACGCCGCAGCTGCCGCGTAAACTTCTCCCAGCAAGGCACAATGCATTGCCCCTGTACGTACAGCAGCAGGGAGCATTCGTCGGAAAATCCGGTGAACGCCTGACGGTGAAACTGAAAGGCGAAGAACTCGCGAGCATCCGCTTGCTCGACGTCTCTCAGGTGTGCGTTTACGGCAACGTTATGTTCTCCGCACATGCCATCAAGGAACTCACGCTAAGGAACATCCCCATTGTGCATCTCACCTACGGCGGCTGGTTTCACAGTCTGACCACCGGCCTCAGCCACAAGAACGTTGAGCTCCGAATTCAGCAGTATCGCACCGCTGAGAATGCGGCGGCGTCACTGGCCATCGCACGGCAATTCATCGCAGGGAAAATCAAGAATTGTCGCACGCTGCTTCGGCGTCATCTGGGTGATCGCGAAGCTCCCGTACTTCGCCATTTGTCCGAATACTACAAACGTGTGCACCGTGCCGAGTCCGCCGAGACGCTGCTCGGCCTGGAAGGGATGGCGGCCAAAGAATACTTCGGTGGTTTCTTTTCCCTACTTGCCGGACAATCGGAGTTTGACGTCAGCAGCCGCAACCGACGACCACCGCGCGATCCCGTCAATGCCGTGCTGTCATTTGTCTACAGCCTGCTGACCAAGGAACTCACCGTAACGCTGAACTCGGTGGGGTTCGATCCCATGCTCGGATTCTTTCATCGCCCCCGTTACGGACGTCCGTCGCTGGCCCTCGATTTGGCCGAAGAGTTTCGACCAATCATCGCCGATTCCGTCACACTCACGGTCTTTAACAATGGCGAAGTCAACGGCGATTCGTTCATCGAACGCGCCGGCGCAGTCGCCATGACCGATGCCGGTCGCCGCAGTGTCATTTCAGCCTTCGAACGGCGACTCCAAACGGAAATCACGCATCCCATATTTGGCTATAAAGTGAGCTACCGCCGTATTCTGGAAGTCCAAGCCCGACTGCTCGCCCGTCACCTGCTCGGAGAACTTCCGGAGTACCCGAGTTTCGTAACACGTTAACCCAGTTCAGTCTCTCAACCACCTCAACTGGCCACCGACCCATCTACGCGGCACGGCCGGCTCAACGACTATGCGAAACGTCTATCTCATTGCCTACGACATTACCTGCGATAAGCGGTATCGCAGAGTGTACAAGTCCATGCGCGGACACGGGGACGCCGTTCAGTATTCTGTGTTTCGATGTGAACTCACCGACATGGAACTGCAGGGACTTAAGGAACAATTGTGGCCCGTGCTGAATTTGCATGAGGACCGTGTCATGATTGTTGACCTCGGCCCTGTTGCTGGTCGCGGCGATGAGTGTCTGGAATTCTGGGGAGTTCCCTGCTCCGTGCCAACAAGCCGCCAGGCTGGTATTATCTAGTTGTGAATTTGTTGGCTGCAATGTCAGGGATTTGCTAGAATCTTGGCGTGCGAGAGTTGCGGTGCGGCAAAAACCATGGGCAGCCCTCGCAGCTGGAACTTGTTCTTTGACAACTGGTTAAGGATAGCCTATGACATTGAGAACCATTCCCTTGCATAGCCAGACGTCACCCCTCGCAAACTGCCGCGCAACCTGTTGCCAGCTAACGGCTGCAGACGCGGGCGGTCTTCCGGTCTGAAAACGACCGGCCCCATTGAAGCCGGCGGGAAAGGCGACGACGCATGGGATTTGATCACGTCTTCCGGTCTGAAAACGACCGGCCCCATTGAAGCGTGTGCGACGGTCAGTCTGGCGTACAAGACGTAGAGGTCTTCCGGTCTGAAAACGACCGGCCCCATTGAAGCGGTCACTTACTGGGGATCGTTGCACGTTTTCGCGCTTGTCTTCCGGTCTGAAAACGACCGGCCCCATTGAAGCGATTCGGTGCCTTGTTCGTACCAGTCCCCGGAGGTGTCTTCCGGTCTGAAAACGACCGGCCCCATTGAAGCATCCTCAAAATCAACCGAATTCCACGCCCCGTGCCGTCTTCCGGTCTGAAAACGACCGGCCCCATTGAAGCTCCGTCGATTGTCGCTGCAATTGGTGATGCTGCCAGGTCTTCCGGTCTGAAAACGACCGGCCCCATTGAAGCGTAACGATCCTCAGCAACTGCAGGTCTTTCTCCATGTCGTCTTCCGGTCTGAAAACGACCGGCCCCATTGAAGCAAGAACGGGTCAGTGCCGTTGATGCTCACGCTCGTCGTCTTCCGGTCTGAAAACGACCGGCCCCATTGAAGCACGACGTGCCCGCAGCGTCGGACTACGTCGATTGGAAGTCTTCCGGTCTGAAAACGACCGGCCCCATTGAAGCGTATATGGCGGCGGCAGCCTGTTACACACAAAGCCCGTCTTCCGGTCTGAAAACGACCGGCCCCATTGAAGCCATGCAGGGGATGTCACCACAACACCCAACGCGGACGTCTTCCGGTCTGAAAACGACCGGCCCCATTGAAGCGCCACGCGTGGCCATCGGTGTGGAATGGCTATTCGAGTCTTCCGGTCTGAAAACGACCGGCCCCATTGAAGCTTTCCGGATCGATGGCCGCCGATTGCGCCAGTGTCGTCTTCCGGTCTGAAAACGACCGGCCCCATTGAAGCCCGTCTTGGCTGTGGATGCATCGAAGGTATGGACGAGGTCTTCCGGTCTGAAAACGACCGGCCCCATTGAAGCCCCCACTCCGGATCATGTGGCCCGGGATCGAATCCCGAGTCTTCCGGTCTGAAAACGACCGGCCCCATTGAAGCAAATTGTGGCCGAGATGTTCCATTAACATTCTCGCGTCTTCCGGTCTGAAAACGACCGGCCCCATTGAAGCGCCCGTCTGCGCAGTGGAAATCGAGGACTACGCCCGGGTCTTCCGGTCTGAAAACGACCGGCCCCATTGAAGCTGGCAGGTACCGGGCGGCAAAGTACAGCAACTCAGGTGTCTTCCGGTCTGAAAACGACCGGCCCCATTGAAGCAACTCCGTGACCTCCGTGCCTCCGTGGTTTTATGCAAGTCTTCCGGTCTGAAAACGACCGGCCCCATTGAAGCAACTTCGCAACAGATTCGGAAATGGGCACAATTGAGGTCTTCCGGTCTGAAAACGACCGGCCCCATTGAAGCGTTTTGTCGACGGGCATTGTCACTCTCCTCCACGAGTCTTCCGGTCTGAAAACGACCGGCCCCATTGAAGCTCTTCCCCTTCCCCCTTTTGCTGGATGGTCAAAAAGTCTTCCGGTCTGAAAACGACCGGCCCCATTGAAGCAACGAACCCTCCCGAACTGTAGGCACCACCCACTGTTGTCTTCCGGTCTGAAAACGACCGGCCCCATTGAAGCAGGAGAACGTGCCGGACTCGAACCAGCAACTCCCAGGTCTTCCGGTCTGAAAACGACCGGCCCCATTGAAGCGCGGCTGTCAGGCCACAGCAATCCAGCCGCCCCCCCGTCTTCCGGTCTGAAAACGACCGGCCCCATTGAAGCTCAGCAAAAGAAACGAGAAGGCGTTGAGGTTTCACGTCTTCCGGTCTGAAAACGACCGGCCCCATTGAAGCACACAGTAATGATCGTCGCTGAGAAAGCGGCTGAACCCGTCTTCCGGTCTGAAAACGACCGGCCCCATTGAAGCCCTGTTTTCACCTTATCCCATTTTCACCTTATCCCGGTCTTCCGGTCTGAAAACGACCGGCCCCATTGAAGCGAAATATGTTCCCGGCGGACACTTGAGGCGCGTTCGCAGTCTTCCGGTCTGAAAACGACCGGCCCCATTGAAGCACGCAGTACGGGCAGAGTCCCAGATCGTGCATGATGTCTTCCGGTCTGAAAACGACCGGCCCCATTGAAGCGGAGTCGGTTTTAGAAGCGACAATGCTGCGTTCACATGTCTTCCGGTCTGAAAACGACCGGCCCCATTGAAGCGGTTAAGTTGTTGTGAGTCGCCGTTGTCGACTCGGTAGTCTTCCGGTCTGAAAACGACCGGCCCCATTGAAGCCGGACCGATGGCGATTCCGACGACATCGAAGAGCTCGTCTTCCGGTCTGAAAACGACCGGCCCCATTGAAGCCGAACCGGCCATGGACACTGGTTCCATTCTTACGGGCGTCTTCCGGTCTGAAAACGACCGGCCCCATTGAAGCTCCGTGTGGGTCTTCCAGATCTTCCCGAGCGCCACCAGGTCTTCCGGTCTGAAAACGACCGGCCCCATTGAAGCGACCAGCAACCGAACCGCAAGTCGCGGCCGAATGGCATGGCGTCTTCCGGTCTGAAAACGACCGGCCCCATTGAAGCATCGCACTGGCTCGTGAATGTGAGGGCGTCGTGTTGAAGTCTTCCGGTCTGAAAACGACCGGCCCCATTGAAGCCCGGTTTGTCGCGTTTCCAGTGTCGGTCAAGGCTGTAGTCTTCCGGTCTGAAAACGACCGGCCCCATTGAAGCAGGCCGTGGTCAGAGTTGACACCACAAGCCCTTAGAACGTCTTCCGGTCTGAAAACGACCGGCCCCATTGAAGCACGTGCAGGTGGTCACATTCAGCAAAGGCCCCAACGTCTTCCGGTCTGAAAACGACCGGCCCCATTGAAGCCGCTGCAGCGGTGATCGACTGGGCCGTGGCACCATCGTCTTCCGGTCTGAAAACGACCGGCCCCATTGAAGCAGGGTGATGCGGAGGTTGGCGGAAGCCGAAGAGGAGGTCTTCCGGTCTGAAAACGACCGGCCCCATTGAAGCACCTTCCCCCGTTTCCGGTATCTCATTCAATCCCGTGTCTTCCGGTCTGAAAACGACCGGCCCCATTGAAGCGGAGTCGGTTTTAGAAGCGACAATGCTGCGTTCACATGTCTTCCGGTCTGAAAACGACCGGCCCCATTGAAGCACACAGTAATGATCGTCGCTGAGAAAGCGGCTGAACCCGTCTTCCGGTCTGAAAACGACCGGCCCCATTGAAGCCCTGTTTTCACCTTATCCCATTTTCACCTTATCCCGGTCTTCCGGTCTGAAAACGACCGGCCCCATTGAAGCGAAATATGTTCCCGGCGGACACTTGAGGCGCGTTCGCAGTCTTCCGGTCTGAAAACGACCGGCCCCATTGAAGCACGCAGTACGGGCAGAGTCCCAGATCGTGCATGATGTCTTCCGGTCTGAAAACGACCGGCCCCATTGAAGCGGTTCCGATTTCTTCCCCTTCCGTTTCTTGGCTGGTGTCTTCCGGTCTGAAAACGACCGGCCCCATTGAAGCCCTCTAACAGCCCAACAAGACCTGAAGAGCTTCTCATGTCTTCCGGTCTGAAAACGACCGGCCCCATTGAAGCCTCGGTTCAGTGGACGGCAGGAATTCGTGCGAGACAGTCTTCCGGTCTGAAAACGACCGGCCCCATTGAAGCGTCGGCTCGGTGGATTTCTTAGACTTGTGTTTTGCATCCGCCGTTCTGAAAATGATCGGCTCCATTGATGCGGGATTCCCGTTCTGCGAGACCTCCAGCCTCACCAACGTTTTCCGGTCTGAAAATGACTGGCCCCATTGAAGCACAAAGCAGAACTGGTGTCCGCCGATAGACAACTTGCCTTCCGGTCTAAAAGTGACCGGCCCCATTGAAGAAAGACCCCAAACACCCTTAAATAAAAGGAGTTACGCCATCGTACTGCAATTAAGGTTTGCACTGCGTTTTCTTCAGGGGGCGCGCACTAAACCTTGATCTTGTTCTCAGTTGTCATCGAGTCAGTCGTTGGTCGGAATCCTACTCGGGGAGGTGCAAATTGCCACTAGCTGTAGACTTTTGAAGTCCAATCATCTGCCAAGATCCACCGCTACTTCGTAAATTCAATCAGCCGCTGGATAAATGCATGTGATCCGGACGCTGCCCGCAGAGGACTTTATTCAGTTCCCCCTTTTTGCCAATTCGTGACATATCGTCAGTTCTTGCAAGAACGACCTACCAAGTGCCGGGCCAGAAAACGTGTCGCGATCAGGTACAAATTCCGATGAAGTTGTTGACACCTGCGTTTTTGGACGCGTAAACTCAAGGGGTTGTTCTTGAGACCACATCTCATAAAACGGGTTGCATGCCCCTTCGAACTCTACGCATTCGCTCCCTTTTGACGGCACTTGCCGTTTGCGTGGTCGGTTCGTTTTTTGCCAGCAGTGCCTTCGCTAGTTGCGGGGATTGGCTTGCTGATCATTCTGAGGAGCAAATTGCGCCGGGTGGAGTTGCAAGTCCCCTCGGGTCATATGATCCGGAATCACCGACGCAGCATTCACCCTGTCGTGGGCCGGGGTGTCGAAACGCTCCAGACTCGCCTCATGGCCCTGTACCTGCCTCGGAATTGAAACTTCAACGCCTTGATATGGCAGTTTGGGGATCACAGGCCCCGAGTAATTCAGGACAATCCTCGTACCATGATTTTGAAGCGTTTGCTCGTGTGTTGCGTGGTTATCCCATGGGAATTGAGCATCCTCCCCGAGCTTGAAGCTGGTTGCGCTTGTCCGTGCCTTTAATGCTGCGCGTGCTTCCGTTGCCACTTCATTCAATTGGCAATTGATGTTCTCGGTTATTCATCATCGTTGATGAATGCCGGGTGAGAAGTCGTCGTCGAAGAATTGATTTCTCTCTGCTTTAGCTGGCGCATTGACATCGCATCCAGCAAGGCTCCCTTCCACCATTTTGGCCGTGAAGAGAGTCGTGTGCCGCTATCTCGCTTTCGCAGCGACCTCGCGCAGTCTTGCGCGTCGTCTTTCTCGTGGTTTCACACATTCATTCATTAATTCGTTCATTCACTGAACGGGGAGAATCATTATGAGTACGGTAGCAGTTTCTTGCGCACTTCCCCAGAACCAGACGTTCATGGAGAAGCTTAATGGAATTTGGCACAAGTATTCGTTGTGGGCTTACACTGCAATTGTGCTGGCGCATTGGGGAGAACATCTTGCACAAACCGTGCAAATCTACCTTCTGCAATGGCCAATTCCTCAATCCCGTGGCGTCCTCGGTCTATGGATGCCATGGTTAGTGGCATCTGAAGCGCTGCATTACGCCTATGCACTGGTCATGCTGGTGGCGTTTTGGATCTTACGAAAGGGATTTGTCGGTCGCTCGTACAACTGGTGGATGATTGCATTCTGGATTCAATTCTGGCACCACATTGAACATGCACTGCTTCAGGGACAAGCGATCTTCCATCACAACCTTTTTGGCGCGCCTGTACCAATGAGCATCGCACAACTCGCAATTCCACGCGTCGAATTGCACTTGTTTTACAACACGGCCGTCACAATCCCCATGGTCATAGCGATGTTCTATCACATGTTCCCTCTGCCAGAAGAAGAGTCGCAAATGCATTGCAGTTGTTCCTGGCACCGAACTGAGTCGGTGAAGATGCAACCGGCGGCCAATGCAACGTAACGCCTCTAGCTTGACTTGCTTCTCTTCGCATGAAAGGCCTTCAAGCCTTTCCCATTCTCAACGAGGTAATCATGAATCTTATTCGTTCGTTAATGACCATCTTTTTGCTGAGCGTTGTAGCAGTTTCCGTCGCTGGATGGATTTGGGCTGGCGGACAGCCATCACCAAAGCTGGAGGGTGCTCGCTTCGTCCTAGCACTTTGCATTCTGATGGGGGTCGGCAGTATGGGAATTCTATGGACTACGAAGAATTCCCAAGCTGGTTAGCGACACCTCAGCGGTCAGTGCTTTCCGCCTCGCTCACAATTCTGAGGTGTCTTGTCGCGAAGTGCGACGGTCAATTGCTAGGTAGGTCATGAACTCCCTTCGAATCATCAACAAGCTGGGGTACGGCGTCTGTGCCGTTCTTTGTGGATTCTTGTCAATCATTTCATATGGTTGTCAGGAATCGACCACACCAGGGATGCAGGTGAGTGCGACTCTTGACATCACCCCCAGTCCACCGACTGTCGGAGAGGCAGACGTTGTGCTGACATTGACCGGTGCTAAGGGTGAACTGCTTACTGGGGGAGAAATTGAGATTGAGGGGAATATGGATCACGCTGGCATGAAGCCGGTGTTCTCCAAACTCACTGAAACGGCACCAGGTAAGTATACAGGCAAGCTGGAATTCACGATGGGTGGAGACTGGTTTGTTCTGGTCACTGGCCAACTCGCCGATGGACATCAACTGAATGAAAAGGTCGATGTGCCGGGAGTGAAGTCACAATGACAGTTCTTGACGTGGAGCGACCACTTGAGCGAGGTGACCCTCAGTCTCCAGGGGCAAACGGTCAGTTTGATCTACTTGAGGTTCCACTCTTGGGGGGCTTCCTGCGGTGGCGTTGGTCCCGGACGTTTCTGCAGCTCCCTGTCCTGCTCTTGTCCCTTCTCATGATTGCACATGCGTTCTTCGGTCCACAGTTGGCACCGAAGAATCTGGCAGCGCTATTGACGTGGGTCCACTTTCGTGGCCTGGTCGTGCTGGTCCTGTTGGTGGGCGGAAACTTTTTCTGTATGGCCTGCCCTTTCATGTTACCGCGTGAGCTGGCCCGCAGATTTGTCAAGCCGAGCTGGAGGTGGCCACGGATATTAAGAAATAAGTGGCCCTCAATCATCTGCCTGGTGGGAGTTCTATTTGCCTACGAATTGTTTGACCTGTGGGGCAGTCCGTGGTGGACTGGAGCATTAATTGTGGGGTATTTCGCTGCCGCATTCGCAATCGATACAGCCTTTGAACGTGCCTCTTTTTGCAAGTATGTATGTCCTGTTGGCCAGTTCAACTTCTTAAGTGCGACTATGTCGCCGCTTGAAGTAAAGGTTCGCCAACCGGATGTGTGCCATGAGTGCACTACGAAGGATTGCATTCGCGGTCGGCACGATGTGAACGCACCATGTGGCGATCAGACGATAATCCTCTCAGAACTTCCGATCATTCAGCGCGGATGCGAGCTCGCGCTCTTTCAACCTCGGAAAGTGGGAAATCTTGACTGCACGTTCTGCCTGGACTGCGTATATGCCTGTCCACACGACAACATTGGAATTATAGCCCGCCTGCCGGGAGAAGAATTGGCGGGCACAGGCACTCGCTCGGGAATTGGCAACCTTGACAAGAATGCGGGTTGGACTGTGTTAACTGCAGTCTTTGTGTTCGGAGCCCTCCTGAATGCCTTTGCAATGACAAGTCCAGTCTACGTACTGGAACAGGAAATCTCGCGCTGGACTGGCCTCCGTGTGGAATGGCCAATTCTTGGAATGCTGTTCATGTTCGGGCTGATCATCGAGCCAGCCATACTACTTGGGACCGCTGCCGCGGTTACTCAGTACTGGACGCATTCCAAGGTCACTATGTGGGGAATCATCAATCGCTTTGCACGTTCATTGATCCCACTCGGATTTGGGATCTGGCTGGCGCACTATGGCTTTCATTTCTTTACGGGTGCACTGACGATTATTCCCGTCACTCAGAATGCCTGCCGAATGGCATTTGGTCTGGATCTCCTTGGAAAGCCAATGTGGCAGATGGGAGGGCTTCCTGAATCAGTCGTGTATCCCATGGAATTGGGATTTCTGGGGCTGGGATTACTTGGTTCGCTGCTGGTCTGCTGGCGGATAGCCAGCCAGTTCAATTCGCAGGCGCCGACAAAAGCCTTTTTTCCCTGGAGTGTGGTGATCATCACCCTGTTCGTCTCAGCCTGCTGGATTTTGACGCAGCCCATGGACATGCGCGGAACATTCTTAGGAGGTTAGATTGAGACTCAGCTGGCACACCCCTGATTGTCTGCGTCACCTGATAGGTATGGCGGCCTTGTGGCTTACAATGTGCAGTGTAGCCTTTGCGCATGAGGGCCCGCCGTTTCCTGTATTGATGGACGAACCAATTCCTGGCTATCGCGTCTCCGTCTGGGCGGACCCAGATATTGGAACCGGTAAATTCTATGTGGTGACCGAATCCCCGAACTCGGCAAATTCGCCTCCCGAACCACAAGTTGAAGTATGGGTGGAGCCTGTTAGCAAGCGGTTGCCAAAGGTCACATACGTTGCACATCGAGAAGATGTGCGCAACTGGATGCAATTCCTCGCAGAACCAGAGTTTGACGCCCAAGAATTATGGAATGTTGGAATTGTCGTAACAGCTCCTGAGGGCACACCCCATGAGTTGCAGGTCGAAGTGGAAGCGACTCCTCCCGGAATGGGGCCGTGGGACTTGGCAATTTACTTGTTTCCTTTTCTGATGTTCGGAGGGCTCTGGGGTGTTGGCCTGATTCGCTCGTGGCATGCCAATGATCGCTCGAATCGAAAGGACTTAGCGGCCAAAGATGACTCCCAGAATAACGACGAAAAGTTAGAGGTGGAGAGTTCTTCATCGATAAACCGTCGGGTTCAGTCCGGGGGAACGCATTCGGGCTCTTTCTCGTCGCCTGCATTTGGAGGAAGAGTCACATGAACGAGAACTCCACAACACAGAAGCAAACTATTGGCGGCAAGCAATTGCGGTTATTCGGACTCATACTTGCAGCAGTTGTGGGCGCCGGGGTGCTCATCTGGAAGTTGTATGTCCATCCAGATGGTCAACCCGCTTTCGAAAGTACACCATCAGCAAAACTCGTCGAACAGTTTCACGTGGGCCTCGCGGCGCTGGACGTTGAAGAGAATCAGCGAGCAGCCACGATCTTCCGGGACATCTCTTCCGAACTTCCTCAGGAACCTGCTGTTTGGGCCAATCTTGGTGTTGCACTGCTGCGGCTCAACGAGTCTGTTGGCGCCGAAGAAGCGATTGCAAAGGCGACTGCCCTCGCACCCGAAAATGGCGAGGTCGTCATGCTGTTTGCAATTGCGGACGAGCGAGCGGGGCGTTTCGATTCTGCGATAGAGCGTCTTCGGTCGTTGTCCGATGTAAGTTCTTCCACGCTCTACATGTTATTCGAACTTGTCCAGCGACATGATCCGGAAGGATCACTCGACGAACGACTATCGCTTTTGAACCGAATTCTCGCTCGCGAACCGGATAACCTTGTGGCACAGTTTGAACGTGCGCGTGTTACCGCCAAGCTTGGTAACCTGTCCGAACTAGAGCCGTCGCTCAGCGAATTGGGGAAGCAAGGTGCGGCATGGAACGATCAAGCGTTGACGCTGTTTGTTTCTGCACAGGCGGCGGCGGACAAACAACAGTTTGCGGAGGTGGCAAAACTCATAACCTTCCTGCAAAACGTGAGCAAGTCCACTCCTGCTTATCAGGCAAGTCTCCGAAGCTTAGGAGTTAATGGTAAGTCCGTGGGGACTCCGGTACGGGCCTTTCTTGTCGCCAAGGAGCCAACCATCCAAGTGGCGGAGCCTGATTTCGAACTTAGTTTTGAAGTTCGAGCGGACACCGAACCATCACTCCGCGCGGATGTGACAGTCGCTCTGGCATTAGCTGCCGAGCATTCTCCTACACTTGTTTCTGTATTTGGTGACCGAGTGAGACTTGGATCGACTGCCGAAGTCAGCTTTCCTCAATCACAAGGCGACGGCCCAGTTGGTAAGAATTCCATCTGTGCTGTCGATCTCAACGCGGACTTTATTCAGGACCTCGTTTTTGTTGGACCACAGGGCATCAAAGTCTACTTGCAAGACTCGGAAGGGGGGTTCGCCGTCTTCACACCCAAAGAAGTCGAAGCAGCTATTTTCGACGAGCCGGGCAGTGGAATCTGGGCACTCGACTATGAAGCTGACGGTGACATGGACCTGTTGTTGTCCTCAGATCAGGGACTGAAGTTGATTCGCAACAATGGCGACATGACTTTTGCCTCAATCGATGAATGGAACAATTGGCAGGCGGTCGAGGAAGTGTTTTGGACCGATTTGGATGACGATGGCGACGCGGATCTGCTCATGCTGACTGCAGACGGAATTGTTACGGTCGCCTGGAATAATCGTGCTGGCGAATACACCTCTCCGTCAGCATTGCCGACGGATGCTCCGTGTGCTGCCTGCGCGGTAGGGGATGTTGACTTTGATGGCGTGATGGATGTCGTCGCGCTCACTCAATCTGGCGATATTTCGAGTTGGACTCATCACGAAGTTGATCGTGAATGGGTTAGCAGCAAGCTGATGCAAATAACAAGAATGCCTTCGGTGGAACCCGAATTGAAATCAGGCAATGCGACATTGAATCTGGCCGACTTGGATAACAATGGGTCGATTGACGTGATTGCATCGGTGAATCAATCCTGCGGCATCTGGCTGCGTGGTACGGACCACTCGTTTCAAAAGCTGGATACGTTACCCTCGCTGTTCGTGACCACCGTTATTGACATGGATGGAGACGGACTGCAGGATCTCGTTGGAATCAGTAAGACCGCGCTAGCAGTCGCCCACTCCCACTCAAACAAAGATTATTCCTGGCACGTCGTACGCCCGATCGCAAACCCAAACGCCGGTGACGGTCGAATCAACTCGTTTGGTCTGGGAGGCAAAATCGAGGTTTACGCGGGTAGTTCGCGGCAAGCTGCACCAATGTACTCCCCACGCATCCATTTCGGCCTGGGGAATCATAAACAGGCTGGCGTCGTTCGCATTCGTTGGCCGAATGGTACAGTGCAGGCGGAGTTCGACTTGAAATCCAATGAGGTCTCGATAGCCAATCAGCGTCTCAAAGGCTCCTGCCCCTGGGTCTTTGCCCGCAATGAAGAAGGATATCAATTTGTCAAGGATTTTATCTGGCGCTCTCCACTTGGACTGAAGATCAATTCGCAGGACACTGCTGGTGTCACACAGACTGAGGATTGGATTAAGATTCCGGGCGAGCTACTGAAGCCGATCGACGGTAAGTACGAAGTGCGCATTACTGCCGACCTCTGGGAAACACACTTTTTTGATCACGTTTCGCTGCTGGTTGTAGACCATCCTGAAAATGTCGAAGCTTATGTCGACGAACGATTTGTTGGGGCGGAGAGTCCAGATCTCAATGTCCATGCGATGCTCAGCCCCCATGGATTGACATTCGCTCGTGATGAATTCGGGGCGGACGTTTCACCTGAACTCGCGGCGATTGATGGTGTCTACGTCGATGGATTCGCGCTCGGCAAATACCAGGGCCTCGCTGATGAGCATTGGGTTGAGTTCGAACTCAATGAAGAACTCCCCATGAATGGGGAGATCTATTTGATTGGAAGCGGCTGGATTTATCCCACTGACAGTTCGTTGAACGTCGCCATTTCGCAGGGCGGTTCACCTGCACCACATGGCCTCATCTTAGAAGTCGCTGAGCACGTAGATAGCGATACCACGATATCAGAAACGTCTGGGGATCGCCTCGCAGGCATTGAAGGTTGGAAGCCTGTCAGTGCCGATTTGGGTTTTCCTGCAGGCAAGAATAAAACTGTATTGCTGCCATTGCCGAGTGACCAATTGCGTGCCGGTCGACGTCGATTCCGACTAAGAACCAATCTGGAAATCTACTGGGACTACCTTGGCTGGACTGTGGCTGAGCCGGAATTGCAATTGATTACAACGCGTATCCAAGCTGACAGTGCCCTGCTGCAGTATCGCGGATTCTCCGAAGTTTCGCCTGCACATCGTCGTCGTCCCGATGTTCCCGACTATGAACGGGTTGTAGCAACTGGAGCCCGCTGGCAAGACCTCACTGGCTTCTACACGCGTTTCGGCGATGTCCGAGAGTTGGTCACGGCTACTGATGATCGCTACGTGATCATGAACGCTGGCGACGAATTGGTTATTCAGTTCGCAGCATTGACTGAGACGCCAGCGGGTTGGTCACGTGATTTCGTTCTCGTCGGTGATGGCTGGGTCAAGGATGGCGATTTCAACACAACGCACTCTGCAACGGTTCATCCTCTGCCAACACACGGCAATCAGGATTACGCAGCTCCCTTGAGCGACTTTTTTGACGATCCCGTGTATCGGCAGCATCAGAGCGATTGGGAGCAGTTTCACACGCGCTTTGTTAATGGCAAACCAAACAATTTCGCGAACATCAGTAGCGACTGAAATTCAAGTGCCGATTTGATGAGTGGACTAAAGCTTATGGACATGAAACGACTGATTCTTGGCTTGGCTTTCGCAGGGATTCTCCTTGGACCAAGCGTATACTCTCGACTAACGAAACCGAAAATTGTTGATTCAATCGAGGAAAGCAACTCGAAGCAATCCGAAGTACTCGACCGGTATGGACTCTGGTTCAAGGAGTCGGGTAAGCAATCCGGGATTGAGTATCGCCACACGCCACCCAGCGTGGACCAGAGACTGGCTCACATTGAACCACAAATTGCATCTATGGGTGCAGCAGTCTCGGTGGTCGATTTTGATCGCGATGGGTGGAACGATCTGTACGTTAGCAATAGCAGTCCCGGAAGCCTCAACCGACTGTACCGCAACCAGCAGGACGGCACATTTCAGGATGTCGCTGCAGAAATGGGACTCGCCGATTTGAATGTGCCGGGCACGGGCGCGTGCATGGGCAGCATTTGGGCCGACTACGACAACGACGGATTTGAAGATGTCTGCATTTACAAATGGGGACGTCCAGAGCTGTACCACAACGACCAGGGAAAACGCTTTACACGTGTGACCGACTCAGCTGGCTTGCCAGATTGGGTGAACGCCGGATGTGCGACCTGGTTCGACTACGACTCTGATGGGTTTGTTGATTTGTTCATTGCGGGCTACTGGCCCGAAGATGTTCGGTTAGAATCTTTGGAGCATACGCGAATAATGCCAGAGAGTTTCGAATATGCTGGAAACGGAGGTCGTAACTGGCTACTCAGAAACACCGGGAATGCGTCATTTGTAGATGTGACTGAGGAAGCTGGCGTTACGAGTACCATGTGGACGTTGGCCGTAGTTGCCGCGGATTTTAACGAAGATGGCGCCACAGACCTGTTTCTCGCGAACGACTATGGTGTTTCCGAGCTTTACTTGAACGAGGCTTACGCAAAGGGTCATCGTCTGCGTGAGGTTGGGAAGGAAGCTGGTATTGGAAACGCACCCAAAAGTGGAATGAACGCGGCAGTCGGCGACGTGTTGAACCAGGGTAAGTTGGCGATCTACGAGACAAACATCTCAGAAGAAGGTGTGCTCATTCAGGGGAACAACCTCTGGTTTCCCATGCAGGACACGAAGCTAGAGTTTCAGAACATGGCATCGGTCATGGGCGTCGAACTGGGCGGCTGGAGTTTTGGCGCCCAGTTTGGTGACCTGAATAACGATGGCAATCTCGACTTATACTTGACGAATGGTTATGTGTCTGGCGATCCCGCGACCACGTATTGGTACGACTTCTCGGAAATCACAGGCGGCCACAGCCAAATCATATCCGATGCAAAGAACTGGCCAGAGATGAAGGGACGTAGTCTGTCTGGTCACCAACACAAGCGAGTCTGGCTCAACGACGGAATTGGAGGATTCACTGAAGTAGGACAGGCAATTGGCATTACAGACACCTTTGATGGCCGTGCCATCGTATTGGCCGACTTGCAGAATCGTGGTTCGCTCGACGTTGTCGTCGCAAATCAGTCCGGACCACTATTGCTTTACCGAAATCAAATCCAATCCGGTAAACACTGGATTGAATTCGAACTCGAAGGAACGGAGAGTAACCGAAGTGCCATTGGTGCACGCGTCAGTGTCTATTGGAACGGTCAGCGACAACTGCAGGAACTGGTCGCCGCAAGTGGTTACGCAGCACAGAATCAACGTCGGCTGCACTTCGGGCTAGGACCAGCAGACGTTGTGAAAAAGGTTTCAATTCTTTGGCCATCTGGGCACGAGCAAATCATAAACGGCCCTGCTGTCGACACAATTCACCATATTCGGGAGGGGTCATGAGTCCAGAACAATCCACTACTTCGACGTCATCTACGATCGAATCTGTCAAAGTACCTGGTGCAGGTGAAATCCCCGACGGATGTGACACGCCCAATGTACCAGGTACCAAGTCATCGACTGTTAGTTCCTTAAGTTGGTTTTTCAGCCTGGAGAATCGGTTTTTGGCCCCCATGCTGATTACTTGCATTCTACTGGGTGGGCAGTTGACATTCGGCATGCTCGAAAGCTGGTCGAGGACATTCCTTGCTATTGGTGCATCGATTCTCATGGAATTGATGCTAGGCCGCCTCATGGTTGGGAAATACCCCTACCTGGCAAGTGCGTATATTTCGGGAATCAGCGTTGGCATTCTTATCCGTTCGCCTTTTGTCTGGCCATACGCAATGTGCGCAGCATTGTCGATTATGTCCAAATATGTATTACGCTGGCGCGACCGCCACTTGTGGAATCCATCAAACTTTGGTGTAAGCGCAATGCTGTTTCTGTATCCAGCAGCCGTCGCTACGCTGAGTATCCAATGGGGCAACTCGCTCTGGCCCATGGCGATTATCTGGTGCCTTGGCGCTGTAATCATCATGCGCTTGAAACGATTTCACATTTGCCTCACCTATGTCATTTCTTTTCTGGCGCTTTCGTATTTGCGAACCATGATTACGGGCAAGCCCTGGGCCTCCACTGTGGCGCCACTAACTGGACCTATGTATCAGCTGTTCGTCTTCTTCATGATCACCGATCCGAAAACTACGGTCCGCACGAAATGGGGACAGTGCCTCGTTGCATTCCTTGTGGCCGTGGTCGAAATGACCCTCCGCCTTGCCGAAGTCATCCATGCCCCTTACTACGCGCTGTTTCTCGTGGGCCCTGCAGCGGTTGCAATTGAAATCGCATTGAGTAAGCCATGCAAATCTGTGAGTGAAGTGGAGACGGTACCGGCGAGGGACATATGTCAACCGACTGCTTGAGTCGGAGAGTCACAGCTACGATGTCGTCGCTGCTGGGCGCTCCAACATTTGGCGTCGAACCAGCCCGGACTTCTCTCATCTATTTGATCGGGAAGCGAGTTGTTCGTCATTAGGCCAAAGCTCGAGTTGCACACTTCGTACGATTCGCATGTGTCGACTTATGCTCTTGGAAAGAGTTCACACGTAAGCAGAGATTATCAATGCGCAGCATATCACGCTCACACAACAACAATTTGACTCTTGAAGACGTTGACGGATTGCTTTCCCTCACTTCGAAAGAACTTGAAAGCCGGTATCAAGGCGAAATCACACCAGAAGCGGTTCGCATGATTTTGGCAATCCAAAGGGGCTCCAAGATGGGCGCCGGCGAGGGGTGGTTCGGTCCAGCGGAATCTCGGTATTCTTGGGATTGGCTCGCACGTCGCCATGGAATCAATGCCAATCAGTCAATTTCTGCAGAGAAGTTTCTCGGCCCAAGGGATTGGTTTGTGCAACTCGACCGCAATAGGGATGAACAAATCACCGCCGAAGACCTTGACTGGTCTGAAGAAAACGCATGGGTGAAGCAAGCATACATCATCAATCGTCTGTTTCGGCGAATTGACCACTCCGGTACGGGACTGTTGAGTCGGGACAACTGGTTGAACTTCTTCGACAAGCATGTGGGCGGTGCGGGCAACATGGAATTCGAAGACCTACGTGATGCCATCCTCAGCGGCGGACATGACATGTTTCATCAAGGAGATGCGCCTTCTCGCGAGGCCCTAATCGAAGGTTTGCGTACAGGAGAACTCGGTTCACCATGTGAAGGCCCAAATGTGAACGATCCAGCACCTGATTTTTGCCTTATGACGTACGACGGTGAGCAATCGATTCGGCTCTCCGAGCTGTTAGGAACGAAGCCCGTCGTGCTTGTTTTCGGAAACTTTACTTGTCCGCCATTCCGTTCGATGGCACCAGGCGCGGATGCAGTCTACGGTCGCTTTGGCAATTCCGCTCACTTTCTGTGCGTTTATGTACGCGAGGCGCACCCCATCGACGGTTGGCGAATGGCGTCTAACGACAATGTCGGCATCGAAGTGAGCCAGCCTACTTCGTACAAATCTCGGGTCTCAAACGCCCGCCGATGTCAGGCGAGTTTGAGGACGACCATGCCGCTACTTGTTGATGAGATGGATGACTCGACCGGTCACGCTTACAGCGGAATGCCGGACCGCCTGTATGTCATCGATCGGACCGGCAACGTCGCCTACAAGAGCGGGCGCGGACCATTCGGCTTCAGAGTCAGCGAGATGGAACAGGCCTTAGTCATGGCACTGCTAGAGCAGGCACTCGAGTAGTACCACCTCGGTCCACGTTCCTGGGTCACTTAGATACTCGGCCTGGTCTACAACAATTCAAAAGGCTATCGAGGCCTGACAATTCAACGGTGCAAAGCATGAATCAACCAGAAGATCAACCACGGACTTCACGTGGTTACCGCATCTTACTAATCGGTTTCGGCTGCCTCGTCGGCGGATTGGCCCTTGGTCGATGGATCTCCAGCGGGACAGAGGTCGATGAACTGCAATGGCAGAATATCGATGAACTGCACCGCATACACATGGTTCCCAGCAGCTATAATTTTGTTGAAAGCAACAAGTCGTATGAGAAGCAATTACTGGCGCTCATTCATGATCAGCTCTTGAATTATGATCCAGTCAAAGATCAATTAGTGCCTGGACTTGCAAAGACGTATGAGGTCTCCCCAGACGGCTTAAGATGGACGTTTCGGCTCCGTGACGCTCATACTCCAGACGGATCCAAACTAACCGCAGACGACGTTGTCTTTTCCTTCAACCTCTGTCTCGATTCCCGGTTTGACTGCAAGCAGCGAGGAAATCTCGTCCTCGGCAACAAGCCAATCAAGGCATCTGCTGTCTCTCCATTGACCGTTCAATTCGATCTACCTCAACCGTTTCATTCCTTCGATTGGGCGCTTGCTGGGGTCACGATCGTACCCAGTAAAACGTACTCGAAGGTGGCTGAAACGCCTGAGACGTTTCGGCAGGCCGTTGGAGTGCAACAGCCGGAAGCAGAGTTCATGCTTGGTTTCGGTCCTTACTACGTCGACACGCAGGATACACAAGAGGTACGTCTCGTTCGCAACGACCGATTCTGGGGTCGTACAGATGAGCGCATACCACGCCCATATCTGAAGCGAATCACGCTTGTGCTGCGAAACGAGGATGTTACGTCGAATCTCGATTTTCTACACAATGACCGCTACGTCTACAGAATGGTCGGTCCCATGGAGGCCGGACACTTGAAGGAGAACACACAGTTTGAAATTCTCGATCGTGGTTTAAGTGGCTGGTGCACGTTCTTTTGGGTCAACCAGAATCCACACGCGCCTTGGGGCAAGGAGTACCCGAAGCGATTGGAACTGTTCCAAAACGTGGCGTTTCGACGTGCACTGGCGCATGCTATTGACCGTCAAGAAATCGTACACAGAGTATATGAAGGCTATGCTGAACCGCTATATGGTCCCGTGTCGCCAGTTTACGGTTGGGCTGCCTCGTCAACGGTGCTTGAAGAAGTGACGCCAGAGACCAATGTTCAAGCTGCGTTGTCAGAACTCGCTGAACTCGGCGTTCTGCCCGGTGAACCCGATGCCGATGGCAAACGATGGCTTACGTATGAAGAGGTCGGAGGCCGGATCCCGTTGGAGATTGAGATTCGTACATCCAAGGACGAAGAGGACCGTCGGCGTAAAACAGCGGAGGAGATCAAGTCCCAACTCAACGAAATCGGTATTCGAGTCAAGGTCGTCGAGGAACGGTTTGGCGAGATGGTGACGCGCCTGGATAAAACGTTCGATTATGAGGCTGCAGTCATGTTGCTCAGTGGTGCGCCCAATCCAACGACACTCAAATTCTTCTTCGAAAGCTCAGGGCCGATGCACTTTGTAAATCCGTACCAGAAGTCTCCTGCCACCGAATGGGAACGCTCAGTCGACGAGTACTTCCATACATTTGCAACGTCACCCGATCCGGTTCAGCGCGAACGTGCCATTCTTGAACTTCAGAAGACGTGGTCGGCGGCGCAGCCAGCGTTTCACCTCGTGGTTGACCGAAAGCTCGTTGCCGTTCGCCGCGACTACGAAGTTAACGGTATCGCTCTAACGGGTCGAGCGAGCGATCCGATCCTCGACCGTACCGTCATTGAAAATGTTCGACTGCGGAGGATTGCTCATCGTGACAAAGTCGGTGCGTGGTAAGCTCATGAGAGGACTAAAGCGATTTGCAACATCAATTCTTGTCCTTATGGTGTTTGGCGCATCGGCTGTCACACTTTCATTCTATATCGTCAGCCTGACGGACGAGCAAGCCGACGACAGGCTTCGAATGAGCGACATTCCACCACCACCTCCTAAGCCTTTTGCCTCGCGTTACACTCTCTGGGTAAAGACGGTGATCGGCTCAGGGCTGACGGACTTCGGGAGTTCCCACACAGGCCCTGTGAAGAACGTTATCGCCAATCGCCTCCCCGTAACGGCGACCGTCGGACTTCTGAGTTGGACCCTGGCTTGGGGCTTGGGACTCGCATTAGCGGTTTCTCTGGCAACTCATTGGAGTGAGTGGGCAGAGTTTCACCAGAAGCGCATCTATCCCATTGCTCATGCAGTCCCATCCCTTGTCGTCGTGATCCTCTTCTACCTCCTGCTCATTCAGTTCAACCCTCGACCAGACCATTTCCTTCGCGCCAGCGTAGGGATTGCCAGTTTGGTCGTTCTGATGCTGCCCGCGACCACGGCCTTGTGGCTGAATGGAATTCAGCGAATCATGCAGCAGGAATACATTCGGGTAGCACGAGCACGCGGAATTGCTCCCATCGCTGTTTGGTGGCGGCACGTGCTCCCAAATGTTGTCGTTTCGTCGGGCGTGCTCACGCAGGCCGTATTCAGCTTAGCAGGGCTGATAGTTGGCTCCGCATTCGTGGAAGGTGTGTTTCGACTAGGAGGGGTCGCCGAAGCATTCATTGAAGCGGCTACGAGAGGCCAGGCGGAACTGGCAGGCGTTGCCACGTTGCTCTATTTCCTGGTGCTATCTACTGGAGTACTGCTGGCAGAGGGCCTCGCCATTTACCTCAATCCTGACGGAGATCATGTTCATGCAGACTCCTAGACATCGTCGAGATTGGAAGTCGGCAGGTGCCTGGTTGCTTCTCGGGTTTACCGCTGCAGTCGTGCTAGCACCGCATCGCCTCACTGGAGTTCCAGAACGACAAGCACAGAGTTTCATGCCGCCGAGTTTGTACCACAGTTCTACGGCCGGGAACGAGTACCTACTAGGAACTGACTATCTTGGTCGATCATTTCTCGCAGTCCTCGGTGTCGCGGTGAGTGCAACTGCGCAAGTGGCATTGGGAGGAACTGCTGCAGTACTGTTGGGAGTGCTTGTTGTCGGAACCATTCACGGTTCGACACAGTCGCGTCTTCTGCGGTCGGCGCTGTCGATGGGTAACCTCGGCGTAATGGCAGTACCGGAGGCCGCCGTGCTTATCACGATCGCAGCCATTTGGCCCCGAACCGCGACGACATGGCATGTGAATGCGAGCATGATTTCAGTGCTTGTGTTCTTTGCAATTCCACCGGGAGCCAGGTTGATTGCTGAACGCATTCGCGCCGTGAATAAGTCCGGCTACGTGACTGCTTCCCGTGAATGTGGCGCAACATCCTTGTATACATTCTGGTATGACGTTTGGCCACACCTGACCGAGGATGTGGCGTGGATCGCGGCCTCTGTTCTACCTCGGTTCGTGGCTGCCGAAGTGGGACTGGCATATTTGGGAGTGGAGTACCGCGAATTCGAAGGACTCGGGAGAATTATCGCAAAGAGTTTCAACAACTTAATCGACAGTACGGCGCGATTTCAAATGCTCGTAACGATCGCAGCCATTCTGTGGGTGGCTCTCATTCCTCAAGTCGTTCTGCATCTGCGCAGCATGCGCGCCTGGAAGGCAGAATCCATATGAGTGAAATCCTTAAACTGAGAAACCTCTCGGTCTGCGGTCCGGGGAGCGCTGAGATCATCAGTGGCATCAACTTGTCGTTGCGGTCCGGAGAGATTCTTGGAATCGTTGGTGAGACTGGCAGTGGAAAGACGACGCTGATCAATAGCATACTAGGATTATTGCCTAACGGTCTACGTGTCGTTTCCGGGAGCGTGCATGTCACGGACGATGAACAGACAGTCGACCTGCTCAAGCTTAATGGCGAGCAATGCCGTCGATACCTCGGACTGCAGATCGGCTACGTTCCACAAGACGTTCGCTCGGGACTGAATCCGCTGATGACTGCGCGCGACAGCGTTGAGGAAGGGGCGAGGAGAAAGGGCGGCCGCTATCAGGAACGAACAGAATCGGCACTCCGTAGGGCTGGACTACCAGAAGACTTTCTGAAACTTGATGCAGACCGACGCCCAGGTGGCCTCTCCGGTGGACAGTGCCAGCGCGTACTCATCGCCCAGGCAATCGTCAACAAACCCCGCGTACTGTTGCTGGATGAGCCGACTGCTTCGCTCGATCCACTTGCCCGACACGCTGTCCTTGACACGGTTCGCGGGCTAGCAAGCGAGCACTGTGCAATTCTTCTTGTCACACACGATATTGCCGCCGTGGCTGAAGTAGGCAATTTCGTCGCTGTGATGTATTGCGGACGGATCGTTGAAATCGGGAGATCCGACGAACTGTTGACTAACCCCAAGCACCCTTACACCCGCGCCTTGCTTGAATGCGTGCCACGCATTGACCAACGAATGCTGATGAAAGCAATTCCCGGTGAGGCGCCAACATTGGCCTCAGACGTCCCCGGTTGCAAGTTTCACCCGCGCTGCGCGTTTTGCGAAGAGCAATGCCACTCTGAGGAGCCGGTTCTCCGTGAGATCTCAAATGGTCGATACGTGGCGTGCCATCTTGCAGAGGGATGATTTCGTAACATGAATGAACTTCTCCTAAAGGCCCGAAATCTGAGCTTTTCCTACCCTGGCGCGGCATGCCGCCAATTTCAACTCCGAGTAGATCACCTCGACATCCACGCCGGGGAAACTCTGGCATTATGTGGTCCGAGCGGTTCGGGTAAATCCACACTTCTCTCGATTCTGGCTGGCACGACACGTCCCAATTCTGGAGAGGTTCACATCGTGACCAGAAGTGGGCAATTCGACGTTTACAAATGTGGTGCCTCAAAGTGGAGAGAACTTCGCCAGGAGTTTGGCATTGTCTATCAGGATCCCCGCGAATCCCTTAATGATCGACGTACGGTGTTGGACATAGTCACCGATCCACTGCGCATCCACTGTCTTCCGGACAAGCTGAGTCCAACGCAAGGGATTCTCGACGGAATTGCCCACTGGTTGCAGCAAACAGGGCCGACTCGATCCCAGGCGCGGCGTGAGATCGTTCTCGACACTTTGAAAAGGGTAGGGATTACCACCGAACAGGCTTTCCGTACGCCGCAGCGCCTCTCGGGCGGACAGCGACAACGGGTTGCACTTGCCCGTGCGCTGGTGGCACGTCCGCGGATGCTGTTTCTTGATGAGCCAACAAGTGCCCTAGATGTCTCCGTCCAAGCGTCAATTACTTCTTTATTGAAATCTGTCCATGATGACGAGCAGCAACTCGCATACGTGCTTGTGACACACGATCTCGCACTCGCTCGACAACTGGCTGATCGCATCGCAATTCTTGACAGAGGTTGTATCGTGGAACTCGACACATCCGACAGAATACTTGAATCTCCGTCTTCGATGACTGCCCAGCAAATTCTGAGTATTGTTCGATCAACGTCGCATAAACTTCACAGACAGAATCTGAACGACTCGTAATCGCTCCCACTGAATGTCCAGAAGGATTCCCAGAGGGGCCAGAGACATTGGATAGCAAACATGTTGGCCCCAGCAACGGTACCTGCCACAGATGCGGATGGAGATCGCGAATCAGTGCTGCCACCAGTAGGCTACCGCGCCGATGATGATTAACCAGACAAGGCATCCGGATATTGCTCCATCACCTGGCTCCTTCGGGTCAGAGGGAAACGCCTCCTTCAATCCATTCACCCAAGTTTGGGTCAGTTCACGCTCTACTTTGCTCTGAGCCACGTACCGATCGCCTGCGGCCTCGGCCGATTTTGTCAATTCGGCCACATGTTGCCGAAATTCGGCGGTTCTATCCTGCGGAACGTCAATCCACGATAAGATCAGCGCGTGGGTTCGGGCCCAAATATTCGAACACTTACTCTCATCAGTGAGCATTTCGCTGGCGATGAACACTCGGTACTCGTCAGCGAGTTCTACACCCACCGGCAGTACCCTTTGCAGGTCCCGAAGTATTCCAGAGTCTTTCAGTCGTACACTCCTGCAGGCAATCGCAGCCAATGAAAGAACGGCGATATTACACCCAAGCTCAGCGTCACCTGGGCGGTACTCTCCTTCCTTTGAATTGGAGCAGAATTCATTCTCTGGATCTGCAAGAGACTGAACAAGTTCATGTCCAATTTGTCGTGTCAAGCCGTCAATAAAGTCCGCGTGCGCTGGTGGCATAGACTGTTCCGTCAATTGCGCACTCACATGCCCAACATAGCCATCCACAAATCGCTGAAGACGTGATTTCAGAGCTTCCGAACGAGTTGGCATTTCTCGGTCCTCAACTGTTAAACGCATTCTGGAGAATTTACGGAAATACGACCTTGTACAAGGCGGTCCTGGAGAGTCTGACGCACTTCAGCCCACTTCGCAGGCTCGAAGTAGCATTGTCCCTGATGGCGACAGTAGCGGACTTTGAAGAAGTACCCCAGCTTGGAAAGTCGCGCCGAGTCTCCCAGTATTTGCATACGCACGATGGACCTACTGATTCGAAATGCGATGCCCGGCTGCAAACCACCGATTTGGGGCAAAGGGCAGATTTTCCCAAAATTCCGCGCAGTGAACTCGCCGGAATGTTCCCTTTGAGTTTGTGAGGCTTTGGCCTTGGTAGCACAGAATCCTGGTTACAGCAGGGTTGTCAGGGGATGGATCATTTGTTCACATTGTTGCCGGGGAATTCTCGGTGTTTCTGGCAGGCGGTCGAATGGATCAATCCGGGGAAGATGAATGGGGTCAACTCCAACCGATTCTTGACGCCGCCCTTGGTGGAAGCGAACAGGCCTGGGGAGAACTGCTCAGTAACCTGCGACCGCTCCTCAGGTCTCGGGCCAGTCAGTGGGATTTGCCGCAGGCTGACGGCTCTGACATCGTGCAAATGGTGTTTGAGCAGGCTTTGCGTGATAAAGGGCAGTTTCGGGGTCGCTCGATTCCGGAGTTCCTGGGCTGGCTGCTGGCCATCGAAGAGCACACGCTCATTGGGTATCGCAAACACCATCAGCGGCAGAAGCGGGATGAGCGGCGCGTTGAACAAGGAAGTCTGCCGTTGCGGAATGCTCAAGATCAACAGACATCACCCAGTCAGCGGGCCATTAAGGGAGAACAACGACGGCTCCTGCAGGAGGCCATTGAGCAACTGGACGATCGTTACCGGTCAGTCCTGCAATTGCAGTTCCTTGACGGACTCACTCATCAGGAAATCTCCGAAGTTCTCGGCCTGACGCTCGGTATGGTGGCTCAGAAGAGTCGCGAAGGCATGAAACTCATCAAGAAGAGTCTGGGAATCCAATGAACAGCCCCGAACCACCTGTGAATGAAACCAAACTCGATGCGTTGCTGGCCGAAGTGGTCCGGCGACGGGAAGCGGGCGAACAGGTTGATGTCGAATCGATTTGTGCTGTGCATCCCGATTTCGCTGCATCACTCCGTTCATACTTCCGGGGTGAGGAACTGCTCAAGGCCATGGCGGCTGATGGTCAAGCTTCCCATAGCGAGACCGATGCCTCCCAAGCCCAGGAAACCATTCGACCCGGTGCCGCGCGCCGGACCGATCTCGATCCAACTCGTCCTTTTGGTCGCTATGTCATCATCCGGCAACTGGGCGAAGGGGCCATGGGGGCTGTGTATCTGGCGGAGAACCAGAAGCTCGGTCGCCAGGTTGCCTTGAAACTCCCGAAGTTGCAGGGACTCGAAGGGAGCGAGTTTGTGCAGCGGTTCTATCGGGAAGCTCGCGCGGCAGCGGCCCTTAAGCATCCCAACCTCTGCCAGGTTTTCGATGCCGATGAGGTTGATGGGACACCATACATTGCCATGGAGTACCTGGATGGACAACCGTTGTCGCGTTATGTCGGTACGAAGGAATACCTGGATCAGCGGCGCGTGGCGACCGTCATGCGGGACGTGGCGCTCGGCTTGGCCCATTGTCATGACTCAGGGCTGTTACATCGGGATCTCAAGCCGGGAAATGTCATTATCAGGGAAGATGGTTCCCCCTGCGTGACCGACTTCGGCCTGGCCCGCAGTGTCGATGACACTCAGGAGTCCCGGATTACCCGGGAAGGAACAATCTTGGGGACGCCGGCCTACATGTCCCCGGAACAGATTGAAGGGAACCCGCAGAAGATTGGGCCTGCCGCGGACATCTATTCCCTAGGCGTGATGCTCTACGAACTGCTGACAGGGCAGCTGCCTTTTAGAGGATCGCTCAGGAGCATCATCAGTCAGGCACTGAACAAGCAACCGGAACGACCCTCGAAGATCCGTTCCGCAGTCGACCCAGATCTCGAAGACTTGTGCCTCAGCATGCTGGAGAAAGATGCCAGCCGTCGGCCGGCATCGATGCAGGCGATTGCGGACACATTGGAGAACTGGCTGCAGCACACCGCGCCGGAAGCGGTGGCGCAGCGGCAGAAGTCAGACGCGAATCGCGAAAAGCTGGAGGAGATGAAAGCCAAAATCCTGGATCTCGCCCAGCGTGGCCAGTTTGCCGCCGCTGTCGCAGGGTTGGAGAAAATGATCTCGGTGACCGTCCCCGGTGCCGCTGATTACGTCGCCTGGGCCAAACAGAAGCTCCCCGAAATTAAGGCGATGCCACAGCAACTGCGGGAGAATGCTCCCACTTTGGTGGCCACTGCGAAGAAGTTCATGAAAATACATGACTACGCTCAGGCGGCCGAATTGATCACGCAAATTCCACTGGACTTCCGGTCGGAAGTGGCCCAGCGGTTGCTCGATGAAGCAATTGAACTGCAGGACGAATCGGACCTGCTGTTGATGGATTTGAAGGAGTGCGTTCGCAAGAAGCAGTACGACGGCATTGACGGAAACTTGAAGCGGTTCCTGGAGCTCAAACCGGGGAACAGGTTCGCCAAGGAACTGAAGGAGACGCTGAAGTCATATGCTCGTGTCCCCGGCCGCCAGCGAAGCTACAAGTTCGACAAGAAAGGCAATCTGCTTCCGTATGCAGAGGATCATACATGGAAGGTCTGGTTGGGACTTTCGGCGCTCGTTGGCCTGGTTGTGTTCGGTGTGGCCTACCAGTACATCATGATTTATCTGCGAAGCGAGAACCGCACCCTCGCCGTGCAGGTCGACAAGGACTGGCTCGACCAGCAGGGCGGCCAACTGAGCCTGTTGGTCGATGGCGACAAACACACCATTTCCGGTCCCGGCCTGAACGTGACGGTCACGCTGGGCGAACACGACTTCTCCGTCCAAAGCGGCGACACGGTTGTTCACAATCCGCAGCACTTTGAAATCGTCAAGGGAGACACAAGGGTGCTCATTGTTGATGCGAGTGGCGTGCGGCTGCAGGCGCCGGCAGCAGGCTTGGGGCAGGTGCCATCAGAGCCATCCGATGTTGAGCCGGTCCCGCCCGTCATCGTCGATGCCCCCCTTACGCCGCTGCCGGATGGAGAACCGGGTCTTGTCAAAACACTTGAGGGCCATCCTGGATTCCTTCACCAGATTTCATTTACGCCAAACGGAAGGCAATTGGTATCCATGAGTGGCGTTGTGGACGGTACAATTAAGGTGACGGATCTGGAATCGGGTGATGTCAAAAGCGAAATGGTCGTGCATAACACCTATGCATTTGCGATTCACCCAAATGGAAAGCAATTCGCCATGGGCAGCTTTTCGACTAAACAGTCGGGCCTTTTCGACCTCGACACCTGTGTAAAGAAGGTGTCATTCCAATGGGGGTCGCCGGCGTTGTCTATCGATTACTCACGCGATGGACAATTCTTGGCGATGTACCACAGAGGCGAACGTGGCATCCTTGTTTACCATTTGACAGACGACGCGACGACTCCCAACGCGACGACTCTTCCCGGATCTAAAACTGGATCGCAAGCAGGCGTTGCATTTCTGCCAAACAATCTTCACCTGCTTGCCAGTTCCTCAGATTCAACATACGGCACACGCCTGTTTGATGTTGAAACAGGACGTGAGTTAGCTTCTTTCGGGCCTCAATCTTGCACATCTTCGAATTGGCTCGCCGTCCACCCTTCCGGAAAGGACTTCGTGACAACACAAGGACTGTCACATTTCTCAATTAGTCAGTCGAAGTTCGTGCGTTCGCTCGGAAGCGGTGATGAGAGGCCCGTCTTCTCGCCCGATGGTCGGCATCTAATATCTGTCAATCCGCAGAACGCCATGATCATTGTCCGATCATTTCCGCAAGGCAACATCGTTTGGCAAACAAAGACTTCCTCCGCTGATCTTTACCAAATTGCAATTTCTCCCGATGGACGATTTGTTGCGGTTGGCGGTAGTAAGCCGCCAATTGGCATCTGGCGATTGCCAAAGGAAGTCTGGCCTCAACTCTCTACCGCTGCGTCATCAGCATCTGCTAGTCCCGCAGAACCTCCGGCGCCAATGAACACGCCGTCCGTTTCGGCTTCGACGGCAAATCCGCAACCTACCGTACCCGCAACGAGTCCGTCCCGTGCTGCATCGCCACCGCCACCTGTCCAGGAGAAGCCAGACTTCGTTATGGGTGGCAGAGGCATCAAAATTGTCGATCACCATCTGAAGGATGAGCCGTTTGTTGTTACGTGCAAGAATAATGAACCATACGGAGCCGCAATGTCATTTCCGTTGTTAAGTGGAGCGAAGAAATCCCATGCGACCGTGTTTCTGTGCAAAGCAACATCGACGTCCCTCCCTGGATTTTGGCATCGTGCGGCCGGACAAAAGGGAGATATACACGTCTACATCGACAGCCGCCGCCGACTTAATATCGTGGAGACTCAGCGAAAGGATTTCACCGAAAAGGCCAAAGAAGTGCAGCGCTACTTGAGCGATCCACTTCCGCCCGGCCCATTCAATGAGTTGGGGGTCATTCTCGGTCGTAGACGCATAGAGGTGTTTGTAGACCGGAAGCCTGTTGGCGAACCGTATACTCCGACTCAGGACTTGTGGACGGACGAAACGGGGTTCCTGACCGTGGGGCCAGGAAAGTCTGCGTTCTTCGACTTCGTGACGGCACGTGTCGTTTCGTCAGAAGAGTAAAAGTCCAAGCAACAGCTTTTTCGTGTTCAGTATAGTGCTGACCACAATGTGTGTCGGCGCTCTCAATGATCGGAATTGTCCTATGCTGCATCTCAACTGTTCTGCATTCAGCAATGATCGAGTTCCTTTGCAACCTGGCCACTTGCTCCTAATTGGCCGGGGCAGTCAGTGTGACATCCAGTTGGATGATCCTTCGGCTTCTCGCGTCCACTGCCGCTTGCTGGCACGAGATGGCAAGGTGTTCCTCACCGATGCTGGTTCCCGTTGGGGGACGTATGTGAATGGTCAGCGCGTAACCGAATGTGAACTGCGGCCAGGCGATCAAATCACCGTGGGCGAAACCACCCTCACCCTGCAGGCCGAAGGGACACCTGATGCCACGACACTGGCCAGGCACTCAGAGGTTCTCAGGCCCTGGGAAGAGAAACCGGTTATACGGAGTTCGCCACGTCAACTTCCATTGTCCAGGGAACATTCCGCAGATGTTCAAGTCGCGGCAGTCTCAGCTGCGCCGCTCGTCGTCAGCGAGTATGTGGGCAGTTCCTTTCTGCGATACGACGTCGGAGAACTGATCGAACGGACCGCCACCGGCCTGATATTCCGGGCACAAGCGTTCGATGGAGTCACAATCAACCTGCAACTCTTTCACCCGGCCACATTCGCCGACGACCGAGCCTGCCAACGATTCCTGCGGGCAATTGAGACGGTGCGAGGACTGGCGCATCCGAATTTGGAGCAAATTGATGACGGCGGTGTCCATGACGGAATACTCTTTCTAGCCACGCGGCACGTACCGGGACAAACAGCAGCCCAGCTCATTCGAGAAATGGGCGTTTCCGGCATGCTGGACTGGCGCCGGACACTCTCCATGGCTTGCGATTTGGCGAGTGCGTTGGAGTATCTGGAAGAGCAAGGTGTTGTGCACCGGAATATTACTCCGGAGCACATTCGCATCAGTGATGACGGTCGGGCCATTCTCGGCGGGCTGCTCCTGGCCAAAGCCCTTGATGACTCCAAGCCGCAACTCACACAGGCTGGCGAAGTCCTCGGTGATGCCGCCTACGAATCGCCCGAACAATTGGGGAGCGGTGAACCAGTGGATGTCTGCTCCGATTTGTACCAACTCGGCGCCACACTCTATGCACTGCTGACCGGCCGTCCGCCGTTTAAGGGGCGAACAGGAGCAGAGACCATCGCCCATGTCCTGACGGCCCCGCCCGTCCCGCCGACAAAGTACCATCTTGCGATTCCAGCCTTACTCGAAGGCCTGATCCTCCGACTCCTCAGCAAACGCCCCCAAGACCGCCTGCCCTCTGCCATATCGCTCGTCAAGGAACTCGAAAGTGTACAAAGATACTGCGGGATGTAGTCTTGCACGGGGTGTGGAGACCTTTGAATCAATAGCGAACCAATGGAAGCGTCATATCGCCTCTCGACATTCTGATCCGGAACTGAACACAACACCAGAGGATTGCCGTTATTAGTCTTACCAACCTCGAGTCCCCGTTTTGAGCACACACAGAATGCCCTCCCAACAGGCACGAGCGTCTGTGCGGGGCCGTCAACCGAGTAGCGAGGGATCGCGCATTTTAAGCAAGTCCTTGATGAGGTTCCACTGGAGATCACTGAGAAATGGCTTCGGGGCCGTCCTGGAACCTGTCGTATTAGGCCGACGTAGCAGGGGCCACTTGGACAGGGTGATGAGCGCGTGAATGCGTCCTTTCATTCACACTGCTATGCACCTACCCTGTCAACTTCTAACAAAACTTGTGCTTTGAAGTAGCCTCTAGAATGCAGGCAGGTGAAGAACCTATGATCCCGGATCGCGATCCGGTCGACCTCCTCCTGATCAAGTTTGTTTCAATTTATTTGGAATGTCATGATTCAATTCAATCCCCTGCGATCTACTCTGGACACCTTAACCAAGCATCTTCAATCGCAGTTTCGCGTGAGGAGGACTTCGAGGGCCTGGGGACGCAAGACTCTCGTCGAGTCACTTGAGACGCGAACGTTGCTTACCGCGTACGTCGTGAACACGCTGTTAGATAACCCGGGAGTTGAAGACGGGCTGATTTGCCTGCGAGAGGCGATTGAGGCATCAAACACGAACATGCCGTCAGGAGATGCACCAGCAGGCACGTTTGACGACAGCATTACCTTCGACCCCAGTCTCTTTGCAGGCGGTCCTCAGACCCTCATTGTCGGCGGTGTTTTTCTTAACATTCAAGGAAACCTGACGATTACTGGACCGGGTGTGGACCTTTTGACAATCAGCGGAAATGACACGACTCGCGTGTTCTTCATCGGGGACTATGAGGTTTCAATTAGTGACATGACCCTAGCTAATGGACACGATGGCTTCGGCGGAGCTATCCGTAATGGTGGGAATCTGACGCTCACTCGCACCTGGATTACATCGAACACTGCCACGTCGGACGGTGGCGGGATTTACAACTCACTCGGCAACCTTGTCATTCGTGACAGCGCAATCACGGGCAACACGTCAGGATCCCACGGGGGCGGTATCGACAACGGCTCGGGTCACATCGAGTTGATCAACACGACAGTTTCAGGAAACAATGCCAATCGGTTCGGCGGGGGGATCATCTTTGGTACCAGCAGTTCCGGTGTGTTCATCAACAGCACCATTACCGGCAACCGTGCAAATGCTGATGGGCCAGGGACTCCAAATGGAATTGGTGGCGGCATTTATGTTGGCGACGATGGAGGCATCAAGCCCATAATGCACAATTCAATTGTGGCAGGAAACTTCGTTGATTCAGGAAGTACCTCCGATGACATTCGAGGAGGCAAGCCATTCGACTCGACTTCTTCAAACAACCTGATTGGTGACGCTGCTACCGCCGGCGGCCTGCAGGATGGACAGCAAGGAAATATCGTTGGGCTCGCTGGGGCTGGGGTAAGACCAATTGAGTCCATACTCGAAACCGTGCTGACGAAACCAACAGGGAAGACGCCTTTCCATTCTCTGGTCTCAACCAGCCCGGCAATTGACCATGGAAACAATTCACACTCGGCTGATGGACAGAGTGACCGACTGCTATTCGATCAGCGTGGAGCGCCCTTTGTTCGCGTAATGAATGAAATCGTTGACATCGGGGCCGTTGAATTCGAACGGCTTAACGTCAACACCTTTGTTGACGAAATAGACATGCCTGACACGTTGTCATTGCGGGAAGCGATCATCTACGCCGACAATTCTCCCGATGCTAGCACCATCACCTTCAAGGAGGCTGAGCTTTCTCAGACGATTACGCTGATGCATGGAAGGCTGGCACTTACCACCGACATGACAATCGTTGGTCCAGGGCCATCGAAACTTGCCATCAGCGGCAACGATGAATTCCAGATTTTCGATATCGATTTTGCGACCGTCGAGATCTCTGGCTTGTCCTTGACTAAAGGAAGAGCCACCTCGTCGAACAACAACGGTGAGAATGCGTCGAATGGCGCGGCGATTTCGATTGGATCTGCTCCCACGACACTGAGGAATTTGTGGATCCACGACAACATTTCACTTGGGGGAGGCGCGATCTTCGGATGGGGACCGGTCGTGCTGGATTCATGCACACTGTCAAACAATCATGCTATTGTCGATGGTGGCGGAATTGCGTCGAAGGGCGAGTTTCTCATCATAAACAGCACGATTTCCAACAACACGGCAAATGAGAGGGGCGGCGGAATCATGCATCACGATGGAGTAATCACCATCATCAACAGCACAATCACTGGAAATCGCTCTGACGCCGACGGCAATGGAAGTGTGATTCACTTTGGTGGTGGGATTTACCCATCAAATGTCGGGTCGAATGCGGCCATTGTGCATAACAGCATTATTGCGGGCAATTTCAATGGAACAGGAAACGTCCCCGACGATGTACGAGGCGCACCGCTCAGTTCCAGTTCAACGTTCAATATTATTGGATACGCCGGTACTCGGGGTGGACTGACGGATGGAGCGAACGGAAATATTGTTGGCGTCAACGGCATTGGACTCCGCGACATCAACACAATTCTGGACACTCTGCTGCAAGACAATGGCGGTGAAACGCCAACTCATGGCCTAGTACCGGGCAGCCCAGCCTTGGACAGCGGCTCGCCTGTATTCGCTACCGTAGACGGCCAACAGGGCAGCCAGCCCCTTGGCGTTGACCAACGCAATCAGAGCCGAGTACTTGGAACAATTGACATTGGAGCAGTCGAAGGGCTCGCGGACGACTTTGCCAATTCAGCATCAACCGCAAGTCTTATCCCGGAAGGCACTGTGGTCGGCGGCTTTCAATATCTGGGGGACACAGATTTCTTTCAATTCAACGTGGAGGCAGGCGTAACGTACGACTTCACAGTCAGCGTAGAAGAAGGCTCTCGACTATTTCTGACTCTGTTTGACGTTGATGGAACAACGGAACTGGCCCAAGGTTTGGAGCTCACACCCACGTCAACAGGGCTCTCGATGACCTTCGACGCTGATGGTTTGTATTACCTCCAAATTAGTGAAATTGAAACTGGGGGCCGGCCAGATTATCAACTCAAATGGAACGGACGCCGTGATGATTTGATCTTATTTGACGAAGGTGCATCGCGATGGCGCATGGGTATAAGCGATGGGACTATGTTTACCTGGCTTGATGGTCCTAAGTGGAATCCTCTGGTCGCCTGGAAAACGTTCTCGGGCGATTTTGATGGCGATGGTCTCACGGACGGCATTGGAATTACGAGTGGCAATCAAGTGTTTGTTGCTCGCAACAACGGTAACGGCACTATGTCGACTGTTTCTGCGGGAAGTTTTTCCTCCCAAGAGACGTTCCAGCATATGCTCGTAGGCGACTTAAATGGCGATGGTCGCGATGATCTCATCGCGCAGCAGGGCACGAACAACACCACGCCCCTGCCGGGAAGTTGGTTCGTGAAGTCCTTCAATGGTTCGGAATTTGTGACTTCGTTCTACGGGCGGTGGGAGGCAAGCGGCTGGGTCGACTTTGGCGTTGGTGACGTCAATCAAGATGGCGTCGACGACATTATCGGATTACGGAATGCAAATGAGGGTGTGGACCGCGTCAACTGGTTGTATGGCATTTCGAATGTCATCCCAGACAGTACCCGACGACTCCTTGCCCAATTCGCCGGCGCATTTGAAGGGCGCATTGAAACCGTGGGCTGGCATTCCGTCCTGATTGGGGACTGGGATAACGACGGCAGGTCCGATGTGGCAGCCCGAAGGAACGATGGGCGATTTGTTTTTGGCACAGCCACTGGTGGGCCCACTCCGAATGTGGCAATTGGAGCGAACCGCCTTATCAACTCGACCGGCCCCCTGTTCTCGAACACAGCATTCTCGGGACCGTTCCTGGTTGGCGATTTCAACGGTGATGGCCGAGATGACATCTTTGCTCGCCAAGGCAACGACCGAAATCTGTGGGTGGCACAGTCCAGCGAGACCGCCCCAACCTCCAGCACCGCTCAACTGTGGGGAGCATGGGATGACTCGATGAACTGGGCAGGTGCCATTGTGGGAGATTTCAACGGCGACGGTCGCGACGACTACGTGAGCATTGATCTCACTGAATCACATTTTTGGATCTCACTCTCGACTGGACTCGGCTTCACGCCCATGTCGGATTTCGGTGTGATAACTGGGGCCGAGCCTCTCGTCGGGCCATACTTTATGAGAAAAGGCATCTTGAACTAGTTCAGTTCGCCCCAGACCTCCCGGACTCCATTTCAATTGCTTCGTACAGGTTCAGCAAGATGTCAGAGTCGGTGCATAACCAGAGATTTACGTGGTCAGTTCAATTCCGAAACGAATTCGCAGCGGCCCGCGCAGTCCTTTCGTGTTTGCCCCGGCCTGAATCAGCTTTTCGGCGATCCTCCTGGTACCGTGAGTAATTGCTGCTGAGAGCGGCGTACCACCATCGATGTCCTGGACATTCGGGTCTGCACCCGCATCAAGCAATAGATCAACGCATTCCTCCTGTTGCATTGCAACACGGACCCAGAGTGGAGTGATTCCTCCTTCGTCAGCAACATTCAGATTCGCATTTCGCGAGAGAAGGATTCTTACGATCTCCGAATAGCCTCCAGCAATGGCGTTATGAAGCACCGAGATGCCATTGCTCAATTGAAAGTTGGGATCGGCACCTCGTTCCATTGCCGACATGACAGTTTGAGAGTCGCCAATCTCGACCGCTGACATTAGCGTCAAGTTCAGAGCTTCGTTATTAATCGTCGTCTCTGCACGACCGACACTTACGTGTGATTCAGTGACATCCTCCGCTTGTTCTAGAACCGAACTGTAATCTTGAGCTTCTTCAAGTTCAGTCGTTAATCGGAACCGTGCTTTACAGGACCGGCACGTACCGACTTTGCCTCTTGCCGCATTGGGAGCAGAGATTCGCTTTCGGCAGTTGGGGCACCGAATTGATATAGACATTTGAGCAGCCTCCACCGGCCGACTAATCGTGATCGGAATTCGATAAGAATTCAATGGGCGGAGTTCGCTCTCTGATCATCCAGGGCTTGAGTTGGCCATTGCCGAACTCCTGGGACATGAATTCGCGAAGCTCACTTTCGGATTTCCAGCTAATACAAGTTGGACTGGCTCGCAAGGTTTCAACGATCGCGTCTCGATATCGGATCAGACCGAACTCATGGTAGACGTCGCTGGCGAACTGCAACAGCGCATCGGCCTTCGCGGGTTCGCCGCCGAGGCGTGCGCATGCAGCCAGATTCGCGACGACAAACGCGAGTCGATGCGAAAACGCCTGCTTAGTGTAGAGTTTGAGTGCTTGATTGAAATGGGTTCTCGCTGCAACAAGATCCGCATTGTCACCGAATGATTCGTAGCGATTTAAGAATGATTCACCAAGCTGGTTGGCGATCGCAGCGCTCACGGGATTCCTGAAATGGGCCTGCATGGCACCCCGCTTCTTCTGGTAGCACTGCCTGCGTAGCACATTCAGAATCGCAACGGCAGTGTTGGTTTCGCCGATCAACTTGAATGCGATGGCCCGCTGATAGTGGCCCCAGAACTCGGCGGAGTCTGGCTGTTGGGGCATCTCGTCTGGCAGGTCGCGAAGCACTTCCAGAGCCTGTTGTGGCTCACCAGAGTCGATTAGCAGCCGTACGCGTTCTGTGATCGCGCCCGCTGGTCCCAGCAGACCATAGTCATCCTCAGGAATATCATCCGTCTTCAGTCGACCGAATTGATCACTACCATAAGCGCCCAACATGCCGCCGGAAAGATGTTTGCAATGTTGCACGATCGCGATGAGATGCTGTTTGAGTTCGTCCGTCCGCATCCCCAGCCAGAAGGCTACTGGGAGACATTGATTGTATTGCCATAACTTCGATGCCGGACCTTCGTCCACTGGCTTCAGTTTGGAGAACGTACGGATTTGATGTATGACGTTCCGCTTCCGATGGGCAGTCCAGCTAAAATCAAGTTCCGTGCGATCCGCGTCGAACTGATTAACGGCGAACACACGCAAGAAGTGCCCCCGAAGAGGTGACAGATCGACGCAGCGGGGCCATCCAGTTGCCGGATGCGGCTGGAAGAGAAGTCGACCGTCTTCAAAATCGAATTCGTGTTTCATTAGAGTTTTACGCTTTCCTGTAAGGACTTCGTCTGCGGCAGCAGATCTTCCGGAATGAGCTTGCGGAGATCGGCATTTTCGTCAATCAGCCGCGTAAACTCAGACTTTACGAGTTCGTAGCATCTGCGAACCACTACTGGAACATCACTGCCGACCGCTGGGTAGAAGCGATCGAGGAGTTCGATTTCACCGGGGACACATCGTTCAGACTTGGAATCAAGGTCTCCGTAGCCCACGAGGCGGAGAATTTCGGGAATGGACTCAGACTGTGGAAGCTGATCCGGGGAGAATTCCACCTCTGGCCGAACAAGATGAACTTCCATGTCCAGCAGGCCCCAGGCCTTGGCCGCTGTCGCACCGGCCCGTAGACGCTGTGTCGGACACTGGACAACATGGACCTTGGCCCCAGGACCAAGATTGAGCCGCCGTGCCAAGTTATACGTATTCTTGAAGTTCTCCAGACTATTCGTGGCAGCAGCATCAAGCAATAGATTCTGGATATTCAAACCCATCTTCTTCGCCATCTGTTGGAAAATATGTGCCTCAGAGGAGTCCTCTACCTTGATGATTGAGGCCAGCTGCATGTCCTCACGCAGCCGCCAGCGGAGCAATTCTGTCCCGATTCCATTTCCCCCTGTCACGATTACCGGCGGGCGTTTCGCTCCCAGACGCTTAAGATGTTCGATAGCGAACTTCAGCGTTTGCAGGTGATGATTTCCCAGTATCATGATGAGGTCAGCGACCGGCAGCAGTCGGGGGAAGAAACCCGCGTTCGCCGTCCAGGACCAAACGAGGTAAAGCGCTTTCCAGAATCGTTGAGTCGACAGATGGCTGTTCATTTACTTGGCTTCCTTTGGAATTGGTGATATGGCGAATGGCTGAAAGGTAACCAGCGATTTCTGATCGTCAGCACGTTGCTGTTTCCTGAGCAATCGCTCGAACGGCTTCACAAGGAGTTTTCCGATGTGAATTCGACGAACGTCGCTCAGATCAACTCTGAACATGGGCTCTTAGATGTTCCGACAGGCCTCGAACTGCTCAATGAAATGCTTTGAAGGATTGTTATTGGGACAGCGTTTCAGGAGCTCGACCGCGAGCCGCGCTTTCTTGCGCACTGGATTATCAATTGACAAACGATGCCAGAGTTCGGGTTGTGCAGTTTCCTCAGCGGCTGTGATGCACACTTCACAATCACGACCATCGTCCGGGTCGGTCGCGGTGATCGTCACCGAGAACTTAGAGTCGACATTGCGTTCGACCGACTGGAGATCTGCGTCGCTGGGGCGAGAAAACCGCAGGTTTCCCTGCTGATCAAACACTCGAACACGGTCCAGAATTCGATTGATGTCGTCGATAGCACTTTTTATCTGTCTTCTCACAGTCGACGCGCATTGGCGATCACCGACAAAACGTTGGAACATGGGGAATCCTCAGAAATGTGAGACTCAATCTGGTATGGCTCATCAACTCTGCGATATGTTGGCCGAACTCATTGATGGGCCTGCCTGCTACCCTATCCCCGAAGCGCCCCAAAAACGCCGCTACCTAGAATCGTTGACAGTTAGAATTCGAGCGATTGGACACGAATCGAACTGGACGTGAGTTCCAGAAAGGGCAATGGGACGGCGAGATTGGCGACAAGTCAGGGAAGGTTCAGCGTGCAACCGGCATGGATGGCGGATGGAACGCGAATTCATGCTCTGGCACTGAATTGATTGGCCGATCATACTCGGACAAGACATCAATGGCCCACCTGGAAAGCCATTCCGCCCATTGATTTGCCTCGCATTAGCATCAATATGCACTCTATCCGACACGCGGGAGCGGACTGTCGCAAAGCGTAAAAGAGAACTGAGTAGAGAATGCACAACCGCAGCAAACTTCTGAACATAACGCGGAAGAATCAACCGAATTCATTGTTCACACTGCTTGGCCGGGCGATTGCTTCCCATTCAGTAGTTGTGCAAAAGAGGAGCAAGAGGAAGCCAGCTTGGATTCAGCGACGAATACGTACGAATGTGGAATTGGGACGAGTACGGCGACGCCATCCAGGGATACGACCAGGGAATTGGCTGCATTTTTCCTGACAATCCGCCAAGAACTGACAGCAACATGAATGTGGTTTCCGCGTCGAAAATCGGGTACGGTCCCTGCCGAAGTAGCGGAGATTCGGCCACAGCGTGTCACGCCACCACGGCGCATACGTGAAGGGGCTCGACCCCAACTATTCCACGATTATCATCCGCAGTGATAATTGCATGAGCCTTAATGGCCGAATGAGGACCACCATCCAGCCCTATGCCGCGCGAGATTCCACCAGCGATCTAATGATGAGCCGTGCGGCTTCTTCGAGTGTCTCCGCATAGTACCCGGCGGTGACGGGCTGGTCTGGGAATCGGATTTGCAGGAACCACTCCGGGCATCCGAACCACGGGGTCTCAAATTCGACGATGTAGAACTGAGCGAGCCGATCGAGCGCTGGACGGGCTCGCCAGTCTACAAGTTTGCATTCTTCAGGAAGGTATCGAATCAGACCAGGCACGAGAGATTTCCTTGAGCGACCGCCAATACTGTGGGTATCGACACCTGGAAAATCCTGCTTGATGGATTCATTCCGTTCCCACCTCAACAATCAGATTGTGTTGATGTATGCCTGTTCCCCATCGGCATTCCATTTCCGCTGCAAACTTCAGCCCGCGGCGCGAATGGGTTTCAGGCTGACGGTGTGGAGCCCGGCCTGTTGAAGCTCTCGAATGGCTCTGGGGGCACGACAAGCTCGCTGGGCGGTCCATTCCATTTCAATTTCCGGGTCAACACCACCGACATATTCATGAACCAGGCGACCGACTTCCTCCAGAGTTGTCCCAGTCGGGACAACGGCCTCGAAGTGCAACACCGCCCCATTGGGGGCTGTTGCGTAGGTGTCGTAGACGTCAACGATCACGGTGTTGTCTCCCTGATAGTTGCGGGTGACTTTGATCAGCACTCGCTCCGTAGCCGATTGCCGCCAGATGCCCTGGCATCAACCATCGGCAATGTTGGCCGCTTGGCCCACAATGCGAGAAACTCATACTCAAAGGTGTAAGATTGTTTTCGGCAACGGGACCCGGATTTCTGAGACTTGTTTTCGTGACGTGTGCGGGATTACTTGATGGAAGTTGGTTCCCGGGAATCACCGCATGGGGACTTCGCACAGCGGTACGATGCGGTCCTTGGAACGCAGAATCTGTCCCAGTGTCACGTTGGCAAATGCTTCTTCAGCCGCCGCATAGACTTTGTCGAGTTCCTGATGCAACGGGCAGAGTCGGGTATGTGACCGCAGGCCAAGTGGACAGTGACGGATGCGTTCGAGGGGACTGACGGCGTTGACCACGTCCAGGATCGTGATGTCGTCTGGCGAATGCGACAACGAATACCCCCCGGTCCGTCCCGCGCGTGAGGTGACGAGCTCCGCATCGACCAGGTCTTTGAGGACCTTGTTCAGGTAGCGACGTGGAACTTTTGTCTTTTCTGCGAGCGCATCGGCCCGTTCCGCCTGCTGTTCTTCACGAGACAGGCACGCAACGACCCTCAAGGCGTATTCGGCAGTCTTTGAGAGCATGAAATCGGTCCTTTACCCAAACGGGTTAAATCTACACCTTGACATGTAAGTTTAAGTCTGTATCTTTGGTGTCAACATGAATACCCCGCACTCACAACAGTTCGAGGTCACCAAAAATGGCAGTTTTCAATTGGATTTCCTGTCGGACTTTGGTTCTTCGGGGAGGGGAGCATGCCACCGCCAGTGCGGTGGATTTGTTCCATACCTCTCGAATCCTGTCTGGGGAAAGCATACCAGAGAATTGGGTCACTTGCCTGCTGCAGCGAGTTGACACAGGGGGAACTCCGCATGTCCTCGTCCACACGCGCGCCGGTCCCCGGTGACGTCTGACAATCCACATCGGTACATCGCTGTTCGGTCAATCATCATCCAAGCGCCAGGGATGAAAGCCATGAACACTGCAATCAATGTCCCACAGCCTCACTCCCCTCAGGTTCAACTGCGTCCACGGGAGCATGGAGCCTATGCCATTCTCAGCATGCCGTTATTGGCGGCACTGCTGATTGGAGGAGTGACACCTGTCGGGGTCCTCACCACGCTCGCTGCTGTGGCCGGGTTTTTGGCCAACGAGCCGCTGCTGGTGGTCTGGGGAAGGCGCGGCCAGAACGCACGGCAGTCGGAACCGGTTGCGAGACGGGCGCTGGTTGCCCTGTTGTCCCTTGCAGTCATCAGTGGGGCCAGTGCTCTGTTGCTCGGAACGGCAATTATCCGAATTGCTCTGGCGTCCAGCGCTTTGTTGGCGGCATTGGGATTTGCGTTTTCCGTGACGGGGCACCAGCGGACGCTGACGGCTCAACTCGTCGGCATCCTCGGCCTCACAGCACCCAGTGCCGTGGTCCTGCTGGCTGGTCGAACTGACACCTGGCTGACTCTGGCTCTGACATCGGCCTGGGTTTTGGGGCGAGTGGCCACAACAACGTCCGTTCGCAGCATTTTCGCTCGCCAGAAGGCGTCACACCAGCGACGCGTGCCGCGCATTTATGACCTGATTCTCGGTTCGGCGGCCGCCGTTCTGCTTTTCGGCTGTGTCTCGGGAATCGGTGCCTGGCTGACAGTGACTCCGCTCCTGCTTGTTGCCGCTCTACTGCGAATCTGGCCTCCGAGCGTCCACGGAATCCGGCGGTTGGGATGGGAACTGGTCGCCGTCAACTGCGTGAGCTGTGCCTGGATGGTGATCTGGTATGGCGGGCCACTGACCACATGGAGTTGATTTTTCTCCAGCTCTACGACGGCGACGGAATAACAAACGGGATTATTCAATCACAACGGGAACTGCCATGAAACGACTTTGGATACTGTTTGGACTGGTTATCTTCGTCTCGTTCCTCGTCCTCGGCTGGATCGGGTCGAGGATCTATCAGGAAGCGCCACCCATTCCCGACCGGGTCGTCACGACCGATGGGACAGTCGTCATTGACGAGGGGCAGATCCTCGCCGGACAGAACGTCTGGCAGTCGCTTGGTGGAATGGAGGTTGGCTCCGTCTGGGGTCATGGCAGTTACGTCGCACCTGACTGGACTGCCGACTGGCTGCACCGGGAAGCGGTGTACATTCTCAACCGTTGGGCCGACGCCGACCACAACACCACGTTTGATGAACTGGACAACGAGCAACAGGCACAGCTTATTGCCCGCCTGACAAAACTCCTGCACACGAACACTTACGAGGCCTCGACCGGCACGGTCACCATTGATCCCGTTCGCGCTGAAGCGTTCGAGGCCAATTTGGCCCATTACACCGAAGTCTTCTCGAAGGGAAATGCCGACTACGCGATACCTGCTGGTGCCGTCTCCGACCCGGAACGCCTCCGCAAATTGTCGAGCTTTTTCTTCTGGACGTCCTGGGCGGCGTCCGCCCATCGACCGAATGATGATGTCACGTATACGAACAACTGGCCACATGAGCCACTGATCGGAAATCGACCGACAGGCGACAACGTCGTCTGGACGGGCGTCAGCATTATCATGCTGCTGGCTGGCATCTCAGCCATGGCCTGGTGGTACGCGTCACGAAAGGAAGGTGAGCCCGATGATCCCTTGCCGCCGGAATCGGATCCACTGGCTCGGTGGGAAGCGACTCCATCACAACGGGCCACCATCAAATACTTCTGGGTCGTCGCCGCACTCATCCTGGTCCAGATGCTGCTGGGGGTGATCACCGCGCACTACGGCGTCGAGGGAGATGGGTTCTACGGGTTCCCGTTATCGGATTATCTGCCGTACAGCGTCACTCGGACCTGGCATATTCAGATGGGGCTGTTCTGGATTGCCACCGCCTGGCTGGCAGCGGGACTGTTTATTGGTCCGCTGGTCAGCGAGCATGAACCGAAAGGCCAGCGACTGGGAGTAAACATTCTCTTCGGAGCGCTGCTCCTGGTGGTCGTCGGGTCACTGACCGGTGAATGGCTCAGCGTGCAGAACCGACTGACGGACACACTCTCGTTCTACTTTGGGCATCAGGGATACGAATACGTGGACCTCGGCCGCGTCTGGCAAATCGGTCTGATGGTGGGATTGCTGTTGTGGCTGTTCCTGATGATCCGGGCGTTGCTCCCGGCACTGCGCCGGAACGACGATCAGCGGCAGCTGGTGGCGTTACTCGCTGTTTCCACGGCCGCAATCGCATTGTTCTATGGAGCTGGACTGACCTGGGGACAACATTCCCACCTGTCGATTGTTGAATACTGGCGGTGGTGGGTGGTGCATCTCTGGGTGGAAGGGTTCTTTGAGGTATTTGCGACGACGGTCATTGCGTTCATCTTCATGCGATTGAACCTGATTCGGCCGCGTGCCGCCGCTGCCGCTGCGTTGCTGTCAGCGACGATCTTTCTGTCGGGCGGGATTATTGGCACATGCCACCATCTGTATTTTTCAGGCACGCCAACGGTCGCACTCGCCTGGGGATCAGCGTTCAGTGCCCTGGAAGTGGTCCCGCTGGTCCTAGTGGGGTTCGATGCTACCGAAGATTTGCGTCGATCGAGACTTTCTCCCTGGGTTCAACGCTACAAGTGGCCGATTTATTTCTTTGTGTCGGTCGCGTTCTGGAACATGGTCGGGGCGGGACTGTTCGGGTTCATGATCAACCCGCCGATTGCGCTCTACTACATGCAGGGTCTGAACACGACACCGGTTCACGGTCATACGGCTTTGTTCGGCGTCTATGGAATGCTCGGAATCGGCCTGATGCTGGTCTGCCTGCGCGTACTCGTCCCCGGACGAGAATGGAAAGATGGCCTGCTGCGGTTCTCATTCTGGTCGATGAACATTGGACTGGCAGCCATGTGCGTGCTGAGTCTGCTGCCAGTGGGTCTGCTGCAGACGAAGGCGTCTGTCGAACACAGCTACTGGTACGCCCGCAGCAGCGAGTTCATGCAGACCGACCTGATGCAGACCCTCCGCTGGCTGCGCGTTCCAGGTGACACGATTTTCTTTGTCGGAGCAGTGGCTTTGGTCATTTTTGTGGCCGGGCTAAAAACAGGACACTCATTTCGGAGAAACGACTGATGGCGACCCACCATGCACAACCTGGCGAGGTGATTGATGTGAAGCCGCTCGGGGCGGCACTGGCGGATGCGAAAACGACGACACTGTTCAAGGCAGAAAGTGTGGAAGTCATCCGTCTGGTGCTCCGGGCTGGTAAAGTGATCGATAAACACTCGGCACCTGGCGAAATCATTGTTCAATGCCTGGAGGGACAAGTCGCGTTCACGACGCTGAGTGAAACCAAAGAACTGGGGCCGGGCCAATTACTCTACTTGAATGCAGCCGAGCCGCATGCAGTCCGCTGTATCGAAGATGCATCACTGCTGGTGTCGATTGTTCGCAAGTAATGGATGTGAAGGTTGGATTGCCAATCCACAGCGATACGTTAGGAGAAGCAACTGAAAGGTTCACCGTGAATTACCATGACCCGATTGAAGAATACCTGGCTGGTGCAGAGCAACTTGCCGAAGCAATCGCCGGGATGAGTGAGGAGCAGCTGGACGCCATGCCAGTGACTGGAACGTGGTCGACCCGCTCTGTCGTTTGCCACATTGCCGACTTCGAGCCCGTCTATGCCGACCGAATGAAACGCGTCATTGCCGAGAAGGAACCGACGTTCTTCGGGGGTGATCCCGATGTCTTTGCTGCACACCTTGCATATGCGCGGAGGGACGTACAGGAAGAACTGCAGCTGATTCGTGCAGTACGCGGCCAGATGGCCAAAATCCTCAGGACACTCACCCCTGAAGACTTTCAGCGTCAGGGACACCATTCAGAAGATGGCCCCATGACACTAAAGGAACTGCTACGGCGGATTACCTCTCACATCCCACATCATGTGCATTTCATTGAGGAAAAACGCAAGGCCATGACTGGTACGTCCGGATGATGTGGGTTCCAATCAGTCATTGTGACTTGTTTTGGGACGTCATGAGGAACCGACGGACGGATTCACGCGGAAATCAACATGCTGATTGTGACGCGCAAAGCGCAGGAACGAATTGTCATTGACGGCAATATCGTGATTACGGTCGTGCAAGTTGGCGACGATCTGGTTCGTCTTGGCGTCGAGGCTCCGAAGGCCATGCCCATCGTACGAGGCGCGGATACTGCTGACGTCGGCGAATCAACTAGGCATATCGGAACCACGCCCATGAACTGCGACCAGTTTTCCAGTATTCCGGACTGGATCATTGAGTATCCAGCATCCGCCGCAGTGTTTGAAGAATTTGGACTCGATACCAGCTGTGGCGGGAAATCACTGCAGTATGTCTGCCGCTCTGAGGGCGTTGGCCTCAACAATGTGCTTGCACGACTCAAAGAAGTTGTTGATGCCTCCAATTGATAGTTTGAATTGCACAGGTTCGGCTGTTCTCGCACGACCGTACTTGATGGCACGCGGAATATCATCGCACTTTGTGTCGGCGGCTGTATGCCATCCGCGCCAAACGGTCCACGTAACTAGTCCAGAGCATTCCACGAACGCAAAAACACGATCGAGTCTATTAGACGTTCTCACTTCAATTGAATTGCGATGTCGAGCTTTGACATTCCTTGGAGCTACCACTCGCATGCAGCTTCAGACCGCATCGAACATATCATTAGGACGCACCTATGTCATCCAGGCGTGCTGTTTGATGAATACGCAGCTTGGGTGTAGTCGCTGCAAGTCGACGATTGTTTGTGTAGCACTCAAATGTTGACAAAGGAACGAATCTGGACAATTTGTCAATTCTTGTTGAAATCGATCGATGTTCGCTTGAATGAACGAATCGTTCAGCGCATAGTTTCGTAGTTGAGTCGGCTCATGAAGTTGATGCCTCGCGAAATCTTGCTCTCGGGGTATTGAGGTCTGACTCGATGCAGGGTATGCCGCCTTGGCTGCGCGTCACTGTTTCTCTTCTGCTTACTTCATATTTCCACGGGTTGGGTTTGTTACATCATCACCAGCTTGGGCGGTTGATGCTGCCTTTAGCTACAGGCATTGCGCGCGAGGCACGCTGATGGCAACGTTGTCGGATTACAAGAATCTCAAGATCGTCAATGGGGCTACGGAGAGCGGTGGGCAAGCTCTTACCAACAACTTCAAGGCACTTGCCGATGGATCGCCCTATCCGGGAACCGCTGATCCGACAGTCAACGACGACAGCTCCAAACAGTTTGCAGTCGGAGCCTTGTGGCTGAATGCCACCTCCGGCTCGCTGTGGATGTGTACCAATGCTGCTGTTGGCGCTGCCGTGTGGAAGTCCATTTTGTCCCGGTCGTCGACGCAGCTTAATCTGACTCCAGGAGACACGTCAGCGGAAGTCGTCGTACCGGGCAAGTTGACCGTAAGCGGCGAAATTGATGGGACGGCGCTCGAAGTGAAAAGTGCGGGAGGCACGGCAGCAAGGTTCGAAAACACTGATGGAACAATGCAAGTGCTAATCGATGCGAAGTCGACATCAACCTCTCAAGCAAGTTTTCAGCTGCGAAACAATGCATCACCCGCAAACGATCGGACATTGTTCTATCGAACTTTTTCTGGAAGTACGATCAAAGATCGACTTGCAATTCAACATGATGTAGGCGGAGCAACTAAGGCCAATTTCTACATGACCCAGTTCGGTGACATTCTCCTGATTGGAGATGGCAAGGTTGGAGTCGGCGTTGGAGCGCCACGTGCAAAACTTCATGCGACCGATTCGACGATCGTAGGAGTAGCTACCGCAGCAGTTGCCGATGTCAATCTCGGCAACGGTGAAGTCAATATCTACGTTGACGAAACCAATAACCTGTTGAAGTTTAAGGTCAAGTACAGCAGCGGCACGGTGAAGACTGGAAGTGTTGCGCTGTCTTAGTTGGAGGCGTCCCCGCCCCCTTCTTTCTTGGGTGATTTCTTGACCTCCGGAGCCCTGCCGAATGTCTTCTTCCAGTTCCAGTAGCCTGTCCAGCAGTTCCAGCACGAGCAATTCTTCAGTCTCATCAAGTTGTTCGAGTTTGGGGTCGACATCAAGCACCAGCTCCAGCGAGTCAGGTTCGTCAAGTAGCCAGTCGTCTGTCAATCCCCCATTGGATAGCAGTTCATCGACCTCAGGTGGCGGTAGCTCGTCAACTTCAGGCCCAAGTACATCATCGAGTTCTCAGAGCAGCAGTTCATCTCAGGGGCCGCATCCCAGTTCCAGTTCTTCGGGTATCGGGTCTTCATCAAGTTCGGCTCCTACTGGCGGATCGTCATCCAGCCAGGAAAGTTCAACCAGCGCTTCCAGTTCGCAATCTTCAGTATCGTCAACATCATCGAGTGCACAGGAGTCAGGAAGCTCCTCCTCCAGCACGAGTCACTCCAGCACGAGTCAACAGTCCAGTAGCAGCACTTCGTCTGTCAGTTCATCAAGTTCGTCATCCAAATCTGTATCATCGTCGAGTTCGACGAGTGGGCCATCGTCTTCCAGCACCTCATCATCGTCCACAAGCAATTCAAGTTCATCGCAATCGTCAAGCAGCCAGTCCAGCAGTTCGTCGTCGAGCAGTGTTTCCAGCAGTTCGTCTAGCAGTGATACGACGGGTTCAAGTTCAACCGGGTCAACATCAACCGGCAGTTCAAGCTCCAGTTCGAGCCGCTGGATCATCGGCTACCCTGTTCCGAAGACCTGCCCGGAATGTCAAGGAAAATCGAAGAATCCCGTCCGTTACTGCAATGGCGAAGCACAGATTCAGGCGACAGACGTTGCATCATCCGGTTATGGGATGAACTGGTCGCATACGCGAACCTACAGCAATCAACAAACGGAGAACTTCAATCGCGGGAATGGCTGGAATTGGAATCCCACGGCGTGGCCATATTTAAGTGGCTCCCCTCTCGCAGGGTCTTCACTGACCCTCTTTGATGACCTGTATGACCTGCGCTTCTTCTCGCTCGATCCAGCAACCGGATTGTACTCCGCCCAATACTCAAGCCTGGCGACAATTGTTCACGATACGACCAACAGCAAATTCGTGCTGACTGAAACTGATGGAACAGTCCGGCAGTTCCATGACTTCAGTCACTCCACACGCCCTGGCGGGTTTATCAGTCGCACGGAGCCGGGTGGGAACACGCTCTCTGTCGTCCAGGAGTCTGGTGACAAAATCGTCGAACTTCAGCAAAGTGCTGTCGTCGACGGTGATACAGTCACCGAGTCGATGTTGTATCAGTACTTTGCCAGCGGAGCATCGTCGGGTCAGCTTCAGAGCTGCACTCTGCGTCGGAAAATCAACACTGGCAGCTGGGAGGATATCCTGCGGGCGACTTACGACTACTACGGGAGCGTTAACGCTGGTAGTAGTTCGACGAGTACGAGCAGTAGTGCGGCCAGCAATGAAATGTGGGGGAGCGTGAACGATCTCCGGTCCGTAACCCGGCAGGAATGGGACGGATCGGCTTGGCAGGATCTTGGCACCAGCTACTACCGCTATTACAAGTCAGGTGACACGAACGGGAATGCTCACAACATCAAGTTCGTATGCCGTCCAGCGGCCTACGCCAAACTCAGTGCTGCGACTGGGGGGAATCCCGACAGTGCATCCGACGCCACAGTCGCCCTGTATGCCGACAGCTATTTTGAGTACGACGCCAATAACCGCGTCGTGCTGGAACAGCCGTTTGCTGGCTCGGAGACAATTCTGTTCACGTATGAGCGGAATCCGCGTTATCCCGACGCGCCGCTCAACTCCAGCTCGTCTTCATATTTTCTTGACCAGAATGTCTGGATTTTCAAGACGACCGAAACCCTGCAGGACGGCTCGCAACGTATTATCTACGCCAATTACGCCGGGCTGACGATGCTGTACGTGGTCGTCGATGAGAATGGTGGCTCATCATCCAGCGGGACGGCACAGGGTTGGTGCAGTTTCTCACGGTACAACGAACGGGGACAGAAAATCCTTAGCGCCGAACCTTCGGCGGTCTTGGGGTACGACGAAGATCTGGATGACCTACTGGGGTACAATGCGGGAACGGGCTCGTATCAGTATCTGCGAAATACTGAAGGACTCATCTCTCTCACCGAGTATTACGAGGCGTTGCCGAGTTCGAGTTCATCTGGTTCGGCGCCCGTCCCCGTGGGCTACACAAAGTCCAAGAAAATCCAGCAAGGGCAGCAGGGTTCGCCCATTCTGCTCAGTTCCTGGGAATACACATCCCATGCGGCAGGCGGCAGCACGATCTTTCCAGTGTCGAAAGCAACTCAGTATCCCGACGACACGGACGACACCAAAACCATTGAAACAACGTATTCGTACACGTTCTACACGGGCACAACTCAGGTGGAGCAACGCACCACGACGTTGCCGGTCGTTACAACGACGCAGAATGGCTCTGGAACAGCCAATTCACGTATGGAGTATTACGACCAATTCGGCTACCTCACCTGGACGATGGATGAGCGTGGGTTCCTCACAAATTACACGTACGATGTGATCACTGGTGCTCTCGTTCAGAGAATCGACGATGTCGATACGTCCGTGGTTACGAATCACCCGACTGGCTGGTCGACACCCAGCGGTGGCGGCCTGAATCTGGTTACGGATTATGAGTCCGATGACCGGGGACGCATTACGCAGGAGCTTGGTCCCGTCCATACTGTCGACATTGGTGGGACAGCAACGTTGGTTCGTACGGCGTCGTGGACGGTCTACGATGATGCCAACCACACCACGCGCAGCGCTCAAGGCTATGCCACCGGCAGTTCGTCGAGTTACACGTACACACTCGTCAATCCCGTACAAATTACGCAACGAGATGGTAGTGGCAAGGTGCTGGCTGAAATCCAGGCAACTCGAGCTTCAACCTCTGGAAGACTTCTGCCTTCCGATACGTTCGCTCAGTCGTCGTACACTCGCTGGAAGACGTACGAGTACACGGACTGTTGCCTGTTGGCGTCCGAGCGGGTCTATCACACCATTCCTGCCTCGGGCGAAGGGGCCTCAGGCACGAATTATGACCAAACCAATTATGGTTACGACCTCCAAAAACGCCGCAATCGTGTTGTCAGCCCGGGTGGCACAATCACATTTACGGTGTTCGATGTGCGCAGTCTGGTTACGGCAGTCTACGTAGGCACGGACGACACGGGCGCCACGGCACAAGACCCGACGGGCAACGGAGCCACCGGCAACAACATGGTGGTTGTCACGTCTAACGTTTATGACCAGGGACAAACAGGCGGTGACGGCAACCTCACACAACTGTCGCAGCATGTGGACGCGTCCACCACGCGCGTTACTGACTACGCGTACGACTTCCGCAACCGTCGAACGACGACGGATGGCGAAATCAATCTGTATGAAGTTCAGTATTACGACAACCTCAACCGCGTGACCCAGATTGATCGCCGCGACACCAGCGCCACGGGCAATCTCATTGCCAGAAGCAAGACAGAGTTTGACGACCTCAGCCGCGTGTACCAGGCCATTCGGTATGGTGTCGATCCAGCAACAGGCACCGAAGGCAACCCCCTCAAAAGCAACACGTGGTATGACCAAACCGGCAACGTGGTGAAGTCACTTCCGGCAGGCTCAAGTACCTGGACCAAAACGACGTATGACGGTTTAGGTCGCCCCACTGTCACGTACGTCGGGTACGGAAGCGATTCTTCTTACAGCGACATTTTTTCAGTCACTGGCGATGTCATCTACGAGCAGTCGGAGTCCGTGTTCGATGCCGCTGGCAACTTGATTCAGGCAACTCAGCGCCAGCGTTACCACGACGCACTAGCCTCTCAGACGGGAGCACTTGGTGATCCGTCTACTACGCCGAAGGCCCGCGTAACCTATAGTGCAAGCTATCCTGACGGTATTGGACGAGAACAGTCCTCGGCCAACTATGGCACGAATGGCGGCAGTTCGTTCACGCGCTCAGCGACAATACCCACACCATCGGACACGATTCTCGTCACCTCACAGACATATGACGACGCTGGTAATTTACTCGAATCGACCGATCCGGCTGGTATGGTCACGCGGTTCAGCTACGACGATGCAGGGCGTCGCTTGAGTACCATCGAAAACTATGTGACCTCTGGGTTGTCGAGTTCCTCCAGTTCGTCAACATCCGGTCTATGTGATGCCTCAGATGACGAGAATCGGACAACCAGTGTCACGTACACGCCTGACGGCAACATTGCGACACTGACGGCAGTCAATGCGTCGACGGGCAACCAGGTGACAACGTACACCTACGGCACTACCCTCAGCGACTCAGATATTGCCACGAGTTCGTTGCTGCGGCAGGTAACCTACCCTGACTCCACCAGCGGAAGTGACACGGTCACCTATAGTTCCAATCGACAGCGGCAGCGAACGGCAACTCAGGACCAGAATGGATCGGTCCACGCATTCAATTACGACTTGCTCGGACGGCTGACGCAAGACAGGGTTACAACGTTAGGGACCGGCGTGGATGGCACCGTTCGCAGGCTCGAACTTGACTACGAAGTACGTGGATTGCCACAGCGGATGACAAGTTGGGATAATTCCACGGTGGGCTCAGGAAATGTGCTCAACGAGGTGAAGTTCGCGTATAATGAGTTTGGACAGTCAATTACGGCGTGGCAGGCACATGCTGGAGCGGTTGACACCATGACAACCCCGAAAGTGCAGTACGAATTTGTGGATGGAACTGGAAATACCATTCGGCCCACGAAGCTGACTTACCCCAACAGTCGGTACCTGTCGTACTACTATGGCACTGATGACTCAATCAATGAGTCGGCCAGCCGCGTCGAGTACTTTTATGATTCCGATGGCGGTGCAACTCGCTTTGCAGAGTACAGTTACCTGGGCCGCAGAACAGTCGCTGTGCAGGCCAGTCCCGAGCCGGGCATTGAGAATACGCTGCTGGGTGATCTCACGCCCGATGGTGACATCTATACGGCACTCGACCGATTCGGACGACTCAGGCAGTCGCTCTGGAAGACAAGCAGCAGCAGTCTGTCCGATGTGCAGTATGGCTACGACCGAGCGTCCAGCCGCATCTGGAGGAAGAATCCGACCGACACCAGCAACCACTATGACTGGCTGTATGGCCATGACAGTCTGCACCGGCTCAAGCAGGGTGAGCGAGGCACGCTCAATGGCACCAACACCGGCATTACCAGTCCGCAGTTTTCGCAATGCTGGTCGCTTGATGCGACTGGCAACTGGCAGGGATTCCGACAGGATGACGACGGCGACGGAACCTGGGACTTCGAACAGGACCGTTCGGCCAACCCCGTGAATGAAATCACCGCGTTGGGGACGACCAAAGGTGAAGTCTGGGGCGATCCCCAGTATGACGCCAATGGAAACATGACGACCATCCCCCGAGCCAACGGCCCCTACCCGACATGGGCCAACTTCACTCCGGATGAATGGGACCAGTTCACCGCCGACCAGTGGGACGAGTTCGAAGCAGCCCCCACGTTCCAGGCGACATATGACGCCTGGAACCGTCTGGTTAAGATTGAGGATGTCAAAGGTACCGTACAAGAGAACGAGTACGACGCTCGCGGGTTCCGGGTAGTCAAGAAGAGTTACACCGCTGGTTCACTCGACGAAACGCGACACTACTATTACAGCAACTCCTGGCAGGTGCTGGAAGAACGCGTCGGCACATCCACCACTCCCGACCGCCACTATGTCTGGGGGCAACGGTACATCGACGAACTCATCTGCCGTGACCGAACGACCACATCCACGCTGGACGAACGGCTGTACGCACTCCAGGACGCCAACTGGAATGTCACGACGGTTGTTGATGACTCAGGCACCGTTCAGGAGCGTTACGAGTACGATCCATACGGCGTCACTTCGTTCCTCTCACCGACGTTCACGACTCGCGCTAGCAGTGACTTCGACTGGGAAACTACCTACGCTGGGTACCGCTGGGATACTGGCGTACAAGTGTTCGCAATACGCCATCGATACTATTCGCCTAACCTTGGCACTTGGTTGGCCAGAGATCCGCTGGGACAAATAGATGGGCCGAATCTGTATCGCATTCGACATGTGCTGCGCGGAACCGATCCGCTCGGACTCGCGGCCTGTACTATAAATGTCGTGATATCCCACAATTATGAGTTCAACAACCTATTGACTGATAATTTTCCGGGAGAAGACCGTCCTCCTGGTGGTAGTCAGTACTATCCTCGCATGTGGGACCTGCCCGACACGCTCAAAGTCGCCCCAGTGTGTTGCGGAGGTCAACTAAACAATAAGAACACCCCTATGGCTGACATATTAAATAGCCTTTACCCGTGCAATACCTGCAATTCCGACAACGAGTTGCTTCATAGAGATCAGGCCGCATCACCTCTCAATGGGATTCTTTTCCAGAGTGCGTGCTCAGCTGCGCTTTCGCAGTATCGACACGCCACGGATGAGGCACTCGCGTTATCGAAAGGCAAGTCAAAGAATTCGAAGTGTCCCGATGCTGAATGCGAGGCTGTCTGGGTCAATGTGATCTGTTCGCAAGATTATGAAACTCTTTTCGAAGATGGCACGCTGAGCGGAGTCACGCTTGAGGATTATGGCATTTCGCAGGAGCAGGCTAGGCTTATTAGACGTTCAGTCAAAAAGTGCAAGGGACTTTGCGGGAGGAAGCGGGGGTATAAGAATGGAGTTCTTGTCAAAACGCCGCCCCCCCCCGGATTGCTCAGCTTTCCCCCAGAAAAGGAGTAGGATGTCCAAATGAGATGTCGTCGCCCGATCTTCTTCATCGTGTTTATTTGTTTCGTAAGTAGTGGGAAGCATTATGGTCAGGACCTACCAGACAATTCGAACTCATTGTCGGTTCAGTTCTGGGCCAAAGATGAACCGCCGCACTACCCAGTGTTCTTTGTACCAGGAGATAGCTGCTTTCCTTGCGACTTAGAAGGATTTGACGCACTCGTTGCGGGTGAAGCCCCGGTAGACGGGGCTGTAACGCTTGACTACCTAGCGCCTGTTACTCGCTCTGTAAATGGAGCTCAAGGACGTGGCTTTTCACGTATCACAATCACTGGAATCAACGAGAGATTCGTAAGTTCACTTGCACTGGGAGCCGCGAGGGCTGAGAGCGCGAGGGGACGTTTGCGTAGTACAGTTGACGACGCAATGCCCTACATCGGGGGTTTCCCTCCTTGGGCAGTTATAGTGAACCGCGACTTTAACGTTGAGTCATACTGTCCCCTTATTCGATATAATGAGGATTGGAACAAGCCTCCGATTCCAGATGCACTTTCTGGAGCCTTCTTTTCGGATCGTAGCGACAATTATGACCCTCATGTGTGGATGGTCGAAGCAGTTGTAGACGACTGGAGAAATGCCACAAAGGTAAGAGGATTAGAGTTTCAGTTTCCACAAGCACTTTCCTTCAGCAGCAAGGGGCCTCGGAGGGTCATAAGTCCAGTGTCAGTAAACGTTGCGGAGATCAAGGTAATAGTCTTTCCGGAAGATGACGCGACGACGATTTTCAGGCGTCCATTGGGGTTGATGTTCTTTGTTGTAGACGAAGAGGCGTGTGAATCTTGCACTTGGATCATGCGTGATGGCAAGGTGGAGCTGTTGCGTCATCGAGAGTCTTGAGGGTTTGGTTCGTAAGAGGATTGAGTAGCTGTAGAAACCAGTCAGATTGAACAGTGGATTGTGAGAGTCGTTCAAAGCCCTAGCACATTCGATTTCTTGTAGTGATATGACCACACTTGACGACATCGTTGACCACGCGCGGTGTCAAAGTTGGCGCGGGCCAGTCTTTGATGGTGCAGTTACAGTTTTGACGCGAAATCCGCTGTGCGGAGACATCGTCAGTTTGCACGTTGATCTTCGGGATGGTGACATCTGGCAGGCCCGGCATGAGAGTGTGGGATGCATCATCAGCCGTGGTTGTACGTCACTGCTCTGTGAACAGGTGGAAGGAAAGCCTGTTGCCGAAGTCCTGCAAAGCGGTGTCGAAGGATTGTTGGAGTTCGACATCAGCCAGCTGACCATCCATAAGCAGCAGTGTGCTCGTTTGGCTTACGACTTGCTCCAACGGATGTTGCGTGAACAATTCCCAACCGAGGCGAACGAGAAAGATTCACCAAATGATTGACGCCTTGTGTGTGATAGGTCACCCCAGCCGACTGGGTGGGGCTGATACGGAGCTTGATCACCAGATTTCCTGCTGGCTGGAAATGGGGATTGAAGTCCACATTTGCCATACCGGTGTTATGGATGCCAATCTGAGAGCGATGGGGCTGGAACAGCGGGGCTGTATCTACCATGACGCTCGGGACTGGTCGGCACTGGAAGGACTGCATTGCATCGCCTTTTGCAATGGGGAATTTTTGAACCATTTGCCCGGCATCAAGAAGTTCGCCCGGTCCACGTCGTTTGTGAATTGCATGACCTGGAATTTCGATAAGGAAGTCGAAGCACAAAAGAACGGTCTGATCGACTTTCATCTGTACCAGACCCAACACGCCTTTGAACGGGTCAGTCAAAAACTCAAGGGCCATGGCGACTATCGTCCCCTCTTCTTCAAACCGTACTTTGATGCGGCGGAATTCCCCTACACCGACGACCGTCCACAGGACAAGTTTCGCTTTGGCCGCATTTCACGTGATGACGGCGACAAGTACGGCGGACGACAACTCTGGATTTACGAAACAATGACCGCCCCAGTCCTCAAGGAAGGGCTCATCCTCGGCTGGGGGGCCAACGCTGACCGCAAGTTTGGTCGTCGGCCCGAACCGTACATTCAAACACTGTTGCCAGGATCACTGAGCCAGCGGGCATTCTATGCCCAGTGCGAAGCCATCATCATGACAACCGACACTTTCGAGAATCTGCCTCGCGTTGGTTTTGAGGCAATGGCTTCCGGCTCAGTTCTGGTAGTTGACAACAAGGGTGGCTGGAAACTCCAGGTCGAAGACGGCAAGACTGGCTGGCTGTGCAACGACGACCGGGAATTTGTGTACAAAGCCTCCCGCTGTGCCTTTGAGTGTGAAGAGAGGGCGGCGATGCGTGCAGCCGCCAAAGAAAAACTCGAAACCGAATGGGGATTGCAGGCGGCCATGGATTCATGGGCACAGGTTTTTGCAGCGTGGGAGGCCAAAGACAATGGCCGTACGTTTGAACCGACAACGATGGCCACAACTCAAGGGTAACCGCACCGCCTCGTTGGCGGGGAAAGCAAGTCATGCTCTACATCATTGGTTGTGGACGAAGCGGCACCAAATACACCACAGCCGTTCTCCGTGAACTGGGTTTGGATGTTGGCCACGAATCGTTGGAGAAGGATGGTGAAATCGGATGGAAGGGACTGATTAAGATTCTGGATAGCAGGGTGAGCACGGAAGGACTGACAATTCTGCATCAAGTCCGTAATCCCCTCGAAACAATTTCGTCATTGCGCACCCACACGAAAGGCTTGCTCAAGAACGTCAGTCGGCACTTTCCAACCAAATCCAGGCTAAACACCGCCGAAGGAAAACTGTGGCGCTGCATGGAGTACTGGTACCACTGGAATCTCTTGGCAGAACAGTACGCATGTTGGACATTTCGCATTGAAGCGTTCGATGAACTGGCGGAACAGTTCTTCGAACGTGCCGGGCTGCCTCCCACGAGCAAGACTCCAACCATTGACCGGTCTCTCAACTCACGGAGGACACCTCGATTCGCCTCACTTCAACAGGAACCCGTATCATGGCGTCGGCTGCGTGAAATCGACGACGAGTTGTGCACGAAAATACGTGACCTCGCTCTGCGCTATGGGTATTCCGAGGAATTCCTGGCTGATGAATTTCAAATTGACGTGTCAGCGAATCTCAGCCAGCCTAATCCGTCGGTCCCGGATTCCAAAGCGAAAAAGATCTACATTGCTCCGTACCTGCTGGAAATGCAGCAAGTCCGCAGCATTACCCGACAGATCTGCGACTCCGCTGAGTTTTTTGCAGACAACTCCCAAGAACATTCAGAGGAAAGCTGGACCTTGGCTTGGGGATACCCAGCGACCAAGCGCCGATTCGGCGTTGCGGAGACTGGCTTCTTTTGGGACGCCATGCATATCGATACTCAAGGGCTCTACCAATTCAGCAGCCTGAACTCCGCCGAAGGTGTACGGGCAATCCAAGAGTTTTCCGCACCGGAACCCGCTTCATCGCTAATTGCAAGAGCGCCCCTGCCTAAAAGCAAATATCGACAACCGGACGACGAGGTTGACTGGAATGGCGTTGTGTTTGCTTGTCAGAACCCCGCGGATCGTTCGGTGCACTCGGTAGCATCAACTGAAGACTGGTGGCGGTTCTTGAAGAAATGCTGTGCTTACTATGGCGACAAGTTGTTCGTCAAACTGCACCCTTGGAACCGGAATGAAATCGAGGCTCGAATTCGTGAGGTTGCCAAACCGCATGGATGTCAGATCGGGCGCGCAGGGCATACCATTCTCAACAATTGCGAGCATGCTGTGATGTTCAACAGCACTTACTCGGTGGATTGCATGGTACGTGGAGTCCCTGTCAAACAGGGGGCTCCTGGCTACTTCTCTGGAACGGGAGCGGTCACCCTGTGTCATGGCGATCCAGCACGCCCCATTGGTGATACCGTTACCCCTGGTCATAAGCTCGTCGACTTTCTGGCGTGGCGCTACTGCTTCAGCATGGACTGCTCATTGGACGACTGGAGGCGACGACTGCGCATCTTTGCAAATGCGAGCACTCTTTTTCCGTTACCTTTAGAAGAGTCGTATGGTGCTTATTTGCAAAGCAAATGCCCGGAGCCGAAAATCGAGTTGCCTAATGCTGAGGTCAACACTCGAGCATGTCGTGTTGCTCACAATGGTGATCCGGCCAACGACAACCTCGTCATTCCGCGACGGTTTCACATTATTTGGATTGGTGGCAATCCCATCCCGGAAGATCATCAGAAATGGCTGGATGGTTGGAACAAATTGCACCCGAACTGGGAAACCACGATTTGGGGTGATGAAGTCATTGATGAGATGTCCGAGACGCTGCGCAACATGTACGTGAAAGCGAATTCCTGGTCGGGTAAATCGGACATCGCCAGAGTGGCGGTGGTTCACAAGTATGGCGGAGTCTACCACGACACGGATTACCGCCCACTCCGCTGTATTGAGCCAATCCTGCAGGGCTGCCGCGCATTTGCCATCACAGAGCGCCCGAACGGTCGATTGACGGGAAGTTTGTTTGGAGCGACGGCGAATCACCCATTCCTGAATGACCTCATCGAAGCGATGCCTCGCCACTTTGACCCCGTTCGTCCGATGAAGGCGGGACCGCTGCTGTTTGACGCCGTGTTCAAACGAGGTCGGGCCGACGTTCGACTGTTCGAGCGAGAGGCCTTCGCACCAGTGATGTCCAACAAGAAGCGCCAAGCCAGGAAAGGTAAGTTTCCCCATTCGTTTGCTGTTCACACGTATGCCGGGTCATGGACAAAACCCCGAAAACCAGAGGGGGAACAAACATGAACAACAAACCGCAACTGGCCTATTTTCATCACACAACGGACAACGTTGGAGATGACATTCAGGCACTGGCTGCCAAACAGTATCTTCCGCCGGATGCCGTGACCTTCGACCGTGATCGAGCAACTGTTCCAAACAGCGACTCGTCGTATTTCCTGCTCGCCAACGGCTGGCTGATGCACCCACGAAATGGTGGCTATCAATTCCCCTTCCCCAGCCAAATTACACCTTTCTTCGTTTCCATACACCTTTGCCTGCGATTGCGTCGCCACTTTACGAAAGAGATGGTGTACTACCTCCAGCAGCACGCGCCCGTGGGATGCCGCGATCAGGCAACGCTCCGCTTTCTGAAGCGTGTGGGAATTCCCTCATTCTTCAGCGGGTGCCTGACGATGACACTGAAACGACCTTCAATTGCCAAGCTGAATTGTGGCGATGAAGCGATCTACAATGTTGATCTTCCAATTGAGGAATCTGAATCGAGCATTGCAAAGCGGACGCATCAGATTCCAAGAAGGCAACGTCGTCGTCCCCCGCATCAACGTGAAAGGCGAGCAGCAGAACTCCTATCGGAATATGCCAGTGCGAGGGGGGTACGAACCAGCCGATTGCATTGTGCGATCCCCTGCGTCGCGATGGGAACGCCGGTCACGGTCGAGCCAGGTCATAAAGGACGCGAGCGGTTCAATGCCTTGGCAGCGTTTTTCTCAGAAGTCGCTAACAATCGACAATGGGTGATTCCGTCGCCGACACCTGAATTCAACCGACATGCGAATGCACTGCGAAATCTGGTTAGGGAAGCTGTTTGCCTCCGATCAAACCCCATGAAATCTGACCGCCGATTTCCGGAGGATTTCGCTACCCATGAATCACTAGCAGTCGATCAAATCCCCATATCAGTTCCACACGCATGACTTCTCGCCAGGCATCATCTGCTACTCCAAAGGTCGTCTGTCTCGGATTTCACAAGACGGGCACAACGACATTTGGTCGGTGTATGAAGATTCTGGGGCTCCGTCATCGTTCTGTGCACCCCAATTCTTTTCTGCATTTCTTGCATGGCAGGATCGACGTGCTGCTGGAGACCATGCGGCACTACGACTCGTTTGATGGCTGGCCGTTGACTCTGGTGTACCGCGATCTTTATTCGAGATTCTCTGAGAGCCTGTTCGTACCGACGACGCGGAGCACCGATGCCATCTGGCTAGAGAGTTTGACGCGACATGTTGATCGGCTCATTCCTGGGGTCACGAGTTACCGCCCGAACGTGTATCGCAGATCTGATCCAGTTCGCAATCCAGACAATTATCTGCAGCGAAATTCCCAACACAACCGTGAAGTCCGGGCATTTTTCGCAGATAAGTCATCACAATTCATCGATGTCTGCTGGGAGCGAGAAGATGGGTGGCCTGAGCTATGCTGCCCCCTGAGTCGGCCCGTGCCATCGATTGCATTTCCACATCTCAACGCATCTCCAGTTAGCTAATCCCATGGAACAACCAACCTTCGCAATCTACCTGCGAACAGACGTCAATTGGACGCAATTGACGGAAGAGAATTTCCTGGACCAGCGAGACTCTCAAAGCTCGGTGATTCCCTACCGACCCCAACGGTTAAGACCAATTCTGCGGGGAATTCAGGTTTGGAATCAGCTTTTCCGCATGAACTACTTCGAGTATCGGCAACGTCTCAAAGATATCGCAGTACTGAGTCGTTCACATATTCGAGGAATCGATCTCGTGATTCGCAATCGACATCGTGCACCGAATTTATCCAACATGGGCCAGCGTTCGTTTCTGTTGCCGTGCGATGACGACGACTGGTATGCACCGCACGTCGTTGAACGCCTCCTCAGTGTCGCCGAATCATGCGGCGGCGTGATCTGCTGGAAGGATGCCAAGGTGTGTTTCACGCACCCCCGCGTCAAGCGTGGTGATCCCAATTCACCGCTGTTTGTGCGATCCTCCGGCCCAAGGGGAGTCAAAACCAATTCGTACGCGGTGTCGAACGCCGCTTACTCATCGTGCCCCCCTCAACTGCGAGGACTGTTTCTCGATCGACATGACCGAGTCCATAAGATTGTTGCGAACAACTGCAATGGAGCCACATTGTTACCAATTGATGAAGTGTTGAGTTTCACGTACAAGTCTCCTGCATCAATCACCTGCATCCGAAATATGACAAGCGAGCAACGTTTACGGGATCTGGTACCTCTCATTCGTGATGCGAGTCCGAGCCTCACGAAAGAAGTCGAATGGGCCAGGCCATACGCTGAGATGGTTGCCGAATTGAATCAAGAGCTGGTTCACGGGATTCGTTCCAATGGCTCTGGTGAACCAGTCAACCGGCAATTGAACGGGAGTGCTCCCAGAGTCCCAGCGCGTCATGCGGAGCTGATCAACCTGTTGATTGATCGCTTCAAATATGACTCGTATCTTGAGATCGGTTGTGCGGGCAACCGAACGTTCAGCAAGATTGACGTACCGGATAAGGTCGGCGTTGACCCACACAAGGGCGGCACTCTTCGCACCACGTCAGACGCGTTCTTCCAGGAGAATCGCCGTAAATTTGATCTAGTGTTCATTGACGGACTGCATCATCGTGAACAGGTCATGCGGGATATCCAGAATGCTGTAAATTGTTTGACGCCTCGGGGAACTATCCTCGTCCATGACTGCTTGCCGAAGACGGAGCGCCATCAGCTTCGAAAGAAGCAGCGTGGCTCATGGACTGGAGACGTATGGAAGGCCATCGTCGATCTCCGTCGTCAAGATGACCTCGACATATGTGTGTTCGATGGCTGCTGGGGAATGGGGGCAATCAAAGTTCGCAGGAATGCCGCGCCATTCGAAGAAGATATCCCTCTGAATTGGGAGACATTTTTGAGCAGTCGTGACGACATGCTTCGAGTAGTGAATTGGCAGCGGTATTGGGACTTTTTGAGTGCTCACCCTGCTGCTCCTGAAACCACCGCGTGCGATTCACAATATGCAGTCGAGATGACCTGACTGGGTATTTAATTGGACGTCCTAGTAGGACCTTCGAGCCCTGGCGCTACTGTCAGCGCAAGCCGAAAATGACATGCCCCAACGACCGGGGATTCCTGTATAGGTGAACTCCATGCCAAACTCTCCACTAGCCGCATCTAGTGTCACGGTATACACGGCGATTACCGGTGGCAAAGACGCTCCACGTGACGATGGCGTGCTCTGCTTCTCCGACTACAGTCGATTCGTCGATCCCAGACTGAACGCAAAAATCTACAAGGCTTTGCCTCATCAGTTCGTGGTGGGAGATGTTTCGATTTGGGTGGACGGCAGAATCAAACTGCTGGTGAGCCCCGAGAAACTTGCTTCCCTCATGACGGGAGACGTCTGTGTTTTCCGGCACTGGAAAAGAAACTGTATTTACGACGAGGCCCAAGTTTGCATCCGTCGACGCCTCGACAATGCAAAGACCATTCAACGCCAAATGTCCCGATACAAAGCAATGGGCTATCCGAAAGGGGAAGGTTTGGCCGCCTGCGGTGTCGTCATGCGACGCAACACTCCGCAGGTTAACGCTATGAACGAACGTTGGTGGTCCGAGATTTGTACTTATTCGACTCGCGATCAGCTCAGCTTTCCATTTTGTTTCCGGGATCACATTCAGTGGCTAGACGGTGACCCACGAGGCGTATACTTCACGATGGAACCGCACGCCCGACCGGATCAGCGGGAAATCCACTTCGACAAGTATCAGCGCAAAGGAGCTTACCACTGGGACGAATATGAGCGGAGAACGAAGTATGGGCTGCATGCCGATTTTGTGGCTGCCTGGATCAAAGAGCGCCCGGTGCTCGATGTGGGTGCAGGCGATGGACTGATCTGTTCACTCATTGACGGAATCGGACTCGATAACAATGAGTATGCGATTCAACTTGCCAAGGAGCGTGGTGTTTTCGTTCAGCAGGGCAGCGCATACAAGCTACCTTTCGCAGATTCATCGTTCCTGGCGGTCTATATGGGCGACATCATTGAGCATCTGCAAGATCCGCAGTTGGCCTTACGGGAAGTCCGACGTGTTTTGGTTCCCAATGGTACACTCTATGTCGCAACCCCACCACGAAAAGGCCCCTTGCGCCCTTACCACTGCAAGGAATACGCTCCAGATGAACTTACTGAGGAGGCCACTTCCGTTGGATTTCACCTTTGTGATCAAATTGTTATCAAATTCGGCCGAATGTATGGAAGGTTTCAGAAAGGAAACTGAAACGACTGAAGCATTGATTCGATTCTGCTCTCCGAACGTAACGCAATAGGGTGTGGCAGAAAGTAAGCGGTCAAGTTGGCCAGTTTTCTAGGCGACAACTTTGATGTGGTGACGCTACTGCCTTTCGGGGAAGTGTGAAAGTGTTGACGAAATAGCGAGCGCGGGCTTCGGCCCACCGAAGGTCTTTCCCGCCCCGAGAAACCTTCTGCTTTTCGTACCCCCGTGCGTAGCAGGTCAGGATCCCCATCAGCGCCATAGTTCGGGTTCAGTGACAATCGTCGAAGGCTGGCCCACACCAGTCTCGGCAACACGCATGGTCCGCGATGTCTTCAAGGGTGCCCATGTAACAGTAGGTGAATGGTTGAGTTGCGCAAGCCTCCAGTCGTCTTCCAATCGTACGCCTTTCTGTTAGGCCGATACGACCGGACCTAAAGAAACGAATCTGACTGAAGAACGGTTGAAACGTCATTAAGACTATACGTCACGTCAAATGGTTCAATCTTTCGGTGTTTCGGTCGCCTTGACATAAATCCAGTAGAGCAGACCCAGTGACGTTATAGTGAATAACAGCAACGAGATCAGGAGTAACACCTCCACAACGTGATTCGCGTTACCGATAGTCTTGTCGATCCACAACGCTAGTAGATTTTCACTCCGACTTAGCGCCGCATCGAGCGTATAGGCAAAGGCGAGAAAGGAACATATCCAAGTTGCGGCCAGCCACGCCAGTACTCGCTGATTGGTGATCCAGTGGGTCTTCAATCTCTTCCTCCAATTGGAACGCCTACTCCCATGCCTTGATTTGTCATCCAGTGCATCAACTCTCGGGTCTCTCCCGTCTGACTGTGCCCTACGTTGCATGTGCCGAAATGGAGGTTGGTTGAGTCTGAGTCCTCCAACGAAACTGGAAGGACGGGAAAGACGATCTCTGGATCTTGGTCAACCATGACGTCAGCAAACCGCACGTTGCTCGGAATCGTGCCGCCGTAACCCGTGCCTGCCATCATCCGAACGGGATCCAACAAAGCGAGCCAATGGACAGGTGCGTCTCGTCGATCAAGGCACCTACCGGGATTCTTGTTTCTCCCCCCCGTACTACATGCTCGCTTGCAACAACAGCCATTCTTCAACTGCCTCGCAACTTCCATGGCAATAACAGCGCCGCGGCTCCAGCCAATAAGGTTGATGCCGTCGGGGCACTTCCCATCGCAAATCATCTTACAGATGTCTTTTAGAGCGTTGACCTTGATTTCTGTGGCTGTAAGTCCCAGTATTGTTCCCGGATTGAACTTACTGATAAATCCTCTGCCATTAAAATCGGAACCAACACCGTCATAGAAGTTCCCGGGGGTGGGAATTCGGTCATGGAGGCGAACCGTAAACGATGGATGCATCGCACTTTCATTTGACCCGCCAAATGAGAACGTACATAGGCCTTTCTTAGGTGGGCCAGGGGCAGGACGCTCGGGATTCTCGCGCCCGGATGGCGGATATGATGGCGATGGACGAACACCAAGTACCGGTCCGCTTGGCGAAAACTGAGAACCAAAATCGGCTCCAGGCTGTTCACCTTTAGGATCCGTTTGGTTTAAGGGGCGATTCTGGACATACTCGAAGAGATTTGCGGAGGGGATATAGCCGATTGGATCCCTTGTCATCCACGTGCCGGTAGTCGGCAAATAAAACCGTTGACGCACTTGGAACATCTGCGAGGGAGCTTCCCAGCGGTACCCAGCGTAGGTAGTTTCCCAGTCGAAGTCACTGCTAGCGCGAGTCGTGAACGTCGGTGAGAGGAACGAAGTGACGCCGTATGGATCGTACTCGTAACGCTCCTGAACGGTGCCTGAGTCATCAACAACCGTCGTGACATTCCAGTTGGCGTCCTGGAGTGCGTACAGCCGTTCGTCCAGCGTGGATGTGGTCGTTCGGTCACGGCAGATGAGTTCGTCGATGTACCGTTGCCCCCAGACATAGTGGCGGTCGGGAGTGGTGGATGTGCCGACGCGTTCTTCCAGCACCTGCCAGGAGTTGCTGTAATAGTAGTGTCGCGTTTCGTCGAGTGAACCAGCGGTGTAACTCTTCTTGACTACCCGGAACCCGCGAGCGTCGTACTCGTTCTCTTGTACGGTACCTTTGACATCCTCAATCTTAACCAGACGGTTCCAGGCGTCATATGTCGCCTGGAACGTGGGGGCTGCTTCGAACTCGTCCCACTGGTCGGCGGTGAACTGGTCCCATTCATCCGGAGTGAAGTTGGCCCATGTCGGGTAGGGGCCGTTGGCTCGGGGGATGGTCGTCATGTTTCCATTGGCGTCATACTGGGGATCGCCCCAGACTTCACCTTTGGTCGTCCCCAACGCGGTGATTTCATTCACGGGGTTGGCCGAACGGTCCTGTTCGAAGTCCCAGGTTCCGTCGCCGTCGTCATCCTGTCGGAATCCCTGCCAGTTGCCAGTCGCATCAAGCGACCAGCATTGCGAAAACTGCGGACTGGTAATGCCGGTGTTGGTGCCATTGAGCGTGCCTCGCTCACCCTGCTTGAGCCGGTGCAGACTGTCATGGCCATACAGCCAGTCATAGTGGTTGCTGGTGTCGGTCGGATTCTTCCTCCAGATGCGGCTGGACGCTCGGTCGTAGCCATACTGCACATCGGACAGACTGCTGCTGCTTGTCTTCCAGAGCGACTGCCTGAGTCGTCCGAATCGGTCGAGTGCCGTATAGATGTCACCATCGGGCGTGAGATCACCCAGCAGCGTATTCTCAATGCCCGGCTCGGGACTGGCCTGCACAGCGACTGTTCTGCGGCCCAGGTAACTGTACTCTGCAAAGCGAGTTGCACCGCCATCGGAATCATAAAAGTACTCGACGCGGCTGGCCGACTCATTGATTGAGTCATCAGTGCCATAGTAGTACGACAGGTACCGACTGTTGGGGTAAGTCAGCTTCGTGGGCCGAATGGTATTTCCAGTTCCATCCACAAATTCGTACTGCACTTTCGGGGTTGTCATGGTGTCAACCGCTCCAGCATGTGCCTGCCACGCCGTAATTGACTGTCCAAACTCATTATACGCGAACTTCACCTCGTTGAGCACATTTCCTGAGCCCACCGTGGAATTATCCCAACTTGTCATCCGCTGTGGCAATCCACGTACTTCGTAGTCAAGTTCGAGCCTGCGAACGGTGCCATCCACGCCGGTCCCTAACGTTGTAACCCTGTCTTGCGTCAGCCGTCCGAGCAAGTCGTAATTGAATGCGTGGACCGATCCATTCTGGTCCTGAGTTGCCGTTCGCTGCCGCTGTCGATTGGAACTATAGGTGACCGTGTCACTTCCGCTGGTGGAGTCAGGGTAGGTTACCTGCCGCAGCAACGAACTCGTGGCAATATCTGAGTCGCTGAGGGTAGTGCCGTAGGTGTACGTTGTCACCTGGTTGCCCGTCGACGCATTGACTGCCGTCAGTGTCGCAATGTTGCCGTCAGGCGTGTACGTGACACTGGTTGTCCGATTCTCGTCATCTGAGGCATCACATAGACCGGATGTTGACGAACTGGAGGAACTCGACAACCCAGAGGTCACATAGTTTTCGATGGTACTCAAGCGACGCCCTGCATCGTCGTAGCTGAACCGCGTGACCATACCAGCCGGATCGGTCGATTCGAGTAAATTACCAGCGTCGTCATATGTCTGTGAGGTGACGAGAATCGTGTCCGATGGTGTGGGTATTGTCGCTGAGCGCGTGAACGAACTGCCGCCATTCGTGCCATAGTTGGCCGAGGACTGTTCTCGTCCAATACCGTCAGGATAGCTTGCACTATAGGTTACGCGGGCCTTCGGCGTAGTAGACGGATCACCAAGTGCTCCCGTCTGAGAGGCTAGTGCGTCGTGGTAACGCTGGCGCTGAGTTGCCTGAATCAAGTTGCCAGCGGCATCGAACACGGACTCCGACTGCTCGTAGATGACATCGCCAGTGACTGAAAAAATGTCGCTGTAAGAAGAATCGCTTCCGTACCCGACGTACGTGACAGTGGGGCGACCTAAACCGTCATACGTCGTTTTGGTCCAGGTACTTGAGCCTGCCGGAAGTGACTTCACCACGTTGCCGGTTTGGTCATACCACGTGTTGCTTTTGAGGGGGTTGCCTTCGGTGCCTGTTGCTGGATCGACACCATACCGAATGGCCTGGTACACGCGGCTGAGGTCGTCAAACTCTGTCTTGCTTCTGGCAATGAGATTGCCCGTGGCGCTGGTGTCGCGGCGATCAATCTGGGTCACGCGGTTGAGGTTGTCGTAATACTGAACTTCATACAGATTGATTTCGCCATCCGTCGTCGTTCGACGGTTGCGGAAGTCGTACGCGTAGTCAGTAACGCGCGTGGTGGACGCGTCCACATGCTGCGACAGTTGTGTGAGGTTGCCGTCACCGCCTGTTTGTCCCTGGTCATAAACGTTAGACGTGACAACCACCATGTTGTTGCCGGTGGCTCCGTTGCCCGTCGGGTCTTGTGCCGTGGCGCCCGTGTCGTCCGTGCCTACGTAGACTGCCGTAACCAGACTGCGCACATCGAACACCGTAAATGTGATTGTGCCACCCGGGCTGACAACACGATTGCGGCGTTTTTGGAGGTCGTAACCATAATTGGTTTGGTCATAATTCGTGCCTGAGGCCCCTTCGCCCGAGGCAGGAATGGTGTGATAGACCCGCTCGGACGCCAACAGGCAACAGTCCGTGTACTCGTACGTCTTCCAGCGAGTGTACGACGACTGAGCGAACGTATCGGAAGGCAGAAGTCTTCCAGAGGTTGAAGCTCGAGTTGCCTGGATTTCAGCCAGCACCTTGCCACTACCATCTCGTTGCGTAATTTGTACGGGATTGACGAGTGTGTACGTGTAACTCGACGAACTGCCGGTGGCATAGCCTTGAGCGCTGCGCGTGGTGTGGTTGGCATCATCGTAGACCGTCCACGACGCCGTACGAACCAACGTTGCTGTCCCACCAATGTCGACAGTATGGACGGGACCAAGCTCCTGCGTAATGCGTCCCCGGTCATCGGACTCATAATCCGTAACCAGATTCAGGCCGCCACCGCTGGGTGTCGACCAGCCAGTCGGGTGATTCGTAACCACGGACGTATCGACATCGTCGATTCTCTGAACGAGAGCACCAGTGATCACATCGTACGTGTAATTTGTGAGGAACCCACGCTCATCCATCGTCCAGGTGAGGTAGCCGAATTGGTCGTAATACTCCATACGTGAATTGGCTGTTCCAGAGCCATTCTGCGTCGTTGTAACGACCGGCAACGTCGTGGTGCGTTGCTCCACCTGAGTTGTGCCCGTGTAGAACGTGTACGAATACGTTGTTTCAATGGTTTTGGTGTCGTCCGTGTCGTCGGGATACTGAGTTGCTTTCGACACTGGAAAGATCGTGCTGCCGCCTGCCGCATGGGATGTGTATTCCCAGGAACTGAGCAGAATGGGCGAACCCTGCTGCCCTTGCTGGATTTTCTTGGACTTTGTGTAGCCCACGGGGACGGGCGCCGAACCAGATGAACTCGAACTCGGCAACGCCTCGTAATACTCGGTGAGAGAGATGAGTCCTTCAGTATTTCGCAGATACTGATACGAGCCCGTTCCCGCATTGTACCCCAGTAGGTCATCCAGATCTTCGTCGTACCCCAAGACCGCCGAAGGTTCGGCGCTAAGGATTTTCTGTCCCCGTTCGTTGTACCGTGAGAAACTGCACCAACCCTGTGCCGTCCCGCTGGATGATGAGCCACCATTCTCATCGACGACCACGTACAGCATCGTCAGCCCGGCGTAATTGGCGTAGATAATACGTTGCGAGCCGTCCTGCAGGGTTTCGGTCGTCTTGAAAATCCAGACATTCTGGTCAAGAAAATATGAAGACGAGCTGGAGTTGAGCGGCGCGTCGGGATAACGCGGATTCCGCTCATACGTGAACAGAATTGTCTCCGAGCCAGCAAACGGCTGTTCCAGCACGACGCGGTTATTGGCGTCGTACTCAAAATAGCTGTCGGCATACAGGGCGACTGTGGCGTCGGATGCACTGTCGGGATTCCCCCCAGTCGCAGCACTGAGTTTGGCGTAGGCCGCTGGACGGCATACGAACTTGATGTTGTGAGCATTCCCGTTCGTGTCACCTGACTTGTAATAGCGGTAGTAGCTGGTGCCAAGATCCTGCCAAGCCGATCCGTCCCATTCCTGCCGGGTTACGGACCGGAGATCGTTCACGCTCCCCCACATTTCATTGCTGGCCGCACTACTGCTCGTACTCGTCGAACTACTACCAGCGTTAACGCTCCCGTAGTAGTCGTAAGTCGCCCGCAGGATATCCTCCCAGCTGCCAGTGTTGATTTTCCGACGCAGAGTGCAGCTCTGAAGCTGACCCGACGATGCTCCGCTGGCAAAGTACTGATACAACATCGACTCGGTGACTGTATCACCGTCGACGACAGCACTTTGCTGAAGTTCGACGATTTTGTCACCAGACTCCTGGACGACAGAGAGCGTGTTCCCACCCGGCTCCGTGCGACTGATAAACCCGCCAGGGCGTGTGGAGTGACTGAAGTCATGGAACTGCCGGACTGTTCCATCAGTTTCAGTCAGCACGAATTTGCTGTTGGTCGTATCGTGAACAATTGTCGCCAGGCTTGAGTATTGGGCGGAGTACAATCCGGTTGCTGGATCGAGCGAGAAGAAGCGCAGGTCATACAGGTCATCAAAGAGGGTCAGTGAAGACCCTGCGAGAGGGGAGCCACTTAAATATGGCCACGCCGTGGGATTCCAATTCCAGCCATTCCCGCGATTGAAGTTCTCCGTTTGTTGATTGCTGTAGGTTCGCGTATGCGACCAGTTCATCCCATAACCGGATGATGCAACGTCTGTCGCCTGAATCTGTGCTTCGCCATTGCAGTAACGGACGGGATTCTTCGATTTTCCTTGACATTCCGGGCAGGTCTTCGGAACAGGGTAGCCGATGATCCAGCGGCTCGAACTGGAGCTTGAACTGCCGGTTGATGTTGACCCGGTTGAACTTGAACCCGTCGTATCACTGCTAGACGAACTGCTGGAAACACTGCTCGACGACGAACTGCTGGACTGGCTGCTTGACGATTGCGATGAACTTGAATTGCTTGTGGACGATGATGAGGTGCTGGAAGACGATGGCCCACTCGTCGAACTCGACGATGATACAGATTTGGATGACGAACTTGATGAACTGACAGACGAAGTGCTGCTACTGGACTGTTGACTCGTGCTGGAGTGACTCGTGCTGGAGGAGGAGCTTCCTGACTCCTGTGCACTCGATGATGTTGACGATACTGAAGATTGCGAACTGGAAGCGCTGGTTGAACTTTCCTGGCTGGATGACGATCCGCCAGTAGGAGCCGAACTTGATGAAGACCCGATACCCGAAGAACTGGAACTGGGATGCGGCCCCTGAGATGAACTGCTGCTCTGAGAACTCGATGATGTACTTGGGCCTGAAGTTGACGAGCTACCGCCACCTGAGGTCGATGAACTGCTATCCAATGGGGGATTGACAGACGACTGGCTACTTGACGAACCTGACTCGCTGGAGCTGGTGCTTGATGTCGACCCCAAACTCGAACAACTTGATGAGACTGAAGAATTGCTCGTGCTGGAACTGCTGGACAGGCTACTGGAACTGGAAGAAGACATTCGGCAGGGCTCCGGAGGTCAAGAAATCACCCAAGAAAGAAGGGGGCGGGGACGCCTCCAACTAAGACAGCGCAACACTTCCAGTCTTCACCGTGCCGCTGCTGTACTTGACCTTAAACTTCAACAGGTTATTGGTTTCGTCAACGTAGATATTGACTTCACCGTTGCCGAGATTGACATCGGCAACTGCTGCGGTAGCTACTCCTACGATCGTCGAATCGGTCGCATGAAGTTTTGCACGTGGCGCTCCAACGCCGACTCCAACCTTGCCATCTCCAATCAGGAGAATGTCACCGAACTGGGTCATGTAGAAATTGGCCTTAGTTGCTCCGCCTACATCATGTTGAATTGCAAGTCGATCTTTGATCGTACTTCCAGAAAAAGTTCGATAGAACAATGTCCGATCGTTTGCGGGTGATGCATTGTTTCGCAGCTGAAAACTTGCTTGAGAGGTTGATGTCGACTTCGCATCGATTAGCACTTGCATTGTTCCATCAGTGTTTTCGAACCTTGCTGCCGTGCCTCCCGCACTTTTCACTTCGAGCGCCGTCCCATCAATTTCGCCGCTTACGGTCAACTTGCCCGGTACGACGACTTCCGCTGACGTGTCTCCTGGAGTCAGATTAAGCTGCGTCGACGACCGGGACAAAATGGACTTCCACACGGCAGCGCCAACAGCAGCATTGGTACACATCCACAGCGAGCCGGAGGTGGCATTCAGCCACAAGGCTCCGACTGCAAACTGTTTGGAGCTGTCGTCGTTGACTGTCGGATCAGCGGTTCCCGGATAGGGCGATCCATCGGCAAGTGCCTTGAAGTTGTTGGTAAGAGCTTGCCCACCGCTCTCCGTAGCCCCATTGACGATCTTGAGATTCTTGTAATCCGACAACGTTGCCATCAGCGTGCCTCGCGCGCAATGCCTGTAGCTAAAGGCAGCATCAACCGCCCAAGCTGGTGATGATGTAACAAACCCAACCCGTGGAAATATGAAGTAAGCAGAAGAGAAACAGTGACGCGCAGCCAAGGCGGCATACCCTGCATCGAGTCAGACCTCAATACCCCGAGAGCAAGATTTCGCGAGGCATCAACTTCATGAGCCGACTCAACTACGAAACTATGCGCTGAACGATTCGTTCATTCAAGCGAACATCGATCGATTTCAACAAGAATTGACAAATTGTCCAGATTCGTTCCTTTGTCAACATTTGAGTGCTACACAAACGACGCTCATAACTACAGGTAGTCTTTAATTGGAAGACGCGAGTTTCAGACCACAAATCTGTCCGAAATGTTCGGTGCCACGATGGCATGGCCAGCATCATCGATCAGCAACATCCCAGAATCGAATGGTGAAGTCATTACCGCCTGAGACGAGGGTCTTGCCATCGTCGATGAACTCAACGCAATTGACGCCCAATTTGTGGCCTGCGAGTGCGGTCGGATTTGCTTGCTCCTGAAAGCGCCAAATCAGCAAAGGATCTGAAATCATGAAGTTCGGATTCTTGGGAGTTCTCGCGATTGCCAGTTGTTTCTGGTCCGGCGAAATCGCGACGGAAAGAACAATTGCGGCGGTTTTGGGAGTCCACCTTGCCAACTCGTTTTCGAGAGCCGAGTCATAAACCACGACATCGCCGCTATGACTACCGGTGGCCACGTAATCTTTTGAACAAGACAAGCTCCTTACGGCGATTTTTGAAGCGTGTACCGATTTCAAGTGTGTTCCATCACCTGCAGAAAACATGTGGACATCACCGTTGTTGGCAGCGACGAACAGCCGATCATCGTCAACGGAAAACGCCAGTCTTCGAATGAGTGAGGCCGGTTCAATCGAAAACTCCTGAAGAATCTTTGCGACCTTGAGATCGTAAATTGCAATCCTTCCTGCCTTATCAGCAAATGCAAGTTGTTCGCCACTACGTGAAAATGCTGAGGCGATGATTTTTTGCGGTGACACATCAAGCGTGGTTCCATTCCCTGAATTCATGTTAAAGACCAATAGCCCGGGATCGTCGTACAACGAGCCGCTGGCAATGAGTTTGGTAACGGGATGCAGCGTCGCCCGTTCCCCGTTGATATCCTGCAACCATTGCCAGGAGACACGTTTTCCCGTGGCGGTTTCGAAGACACGCAAGCCATGACCTTCGTCCAGAGTCACGAGAAGCCGTTCATCGTTTACTGGAAGGATTTGCTTGATGCCGTTGACCGCGTCGAAGATGATGCGAGACTGGTCCCCTTCCAGAAGGCCTTCTTTCAAGCGACTGCGGATTGTGTCAAAGTGCATTCCCGATTCTTGCCAGGATTCCTTATTTGGTTGATCACCAATTCGCTGTATGACTTCGCGGACGCCAGCAACGTCACCTGTCAACATGAGGAGGCATCCCTCAGAATCCCAATTCTCACGTGCCTCGGGGTACAGTCGATTTCGATCACGAACTGACTGCTGTATCAGTTCAACGTCGAAGTCATGTTCAAATAGCACGAACTGGATGAGGTAGGGTCGCAAGGCCAGTACAACGTCGGCATAGTGCATCGCGCCGCAGTCAGACTCGGTGTACTTGACCACGTCTTTGGCAAATGCTTCCAGCTCGCCGGGTTGCCCAAACCAGCGGGGAAGCAAACATCCGGTCATCTTTCGAACGACCTCCATGTTGCGTGGGTCTTCGTCCAGTGCGTCATACACAAGTTGTATGTCTGGCTTTTCACCCAAACCAAAGGCAAGTTGAATTCGAAGCGTGCGGTAAACGTTATCGATTTCTGATGGATTCTTTTCGATGTCTTCGATGTATTTGAACGCCTTCTGGCTCCGTTCCGAGAACAGTTGTAACTGTTCGACGGGTGTTTCGGCAGCAGATTCTTCCCCACGAGCAGACTGACCATATCGAAACCAGAGATTTGACAAGAGCATTCGTGCCGACGTCGAGTCCGGATAGGCCTCTAACCATCCCTCCGCCTGCCTAATTGCTGTCGTGTAATCCTCGTCGGAAATGCGATCAGAAGTGTCCAGGAAAGGAATCCAGAAGAACTTCCAATCTCTGCTACGGCCGTTTCGGTACTTTGCATGCTCCGCTCGGAGCGCATTGGAGATTCTCTCAAGCTCGTCGTATTTTTTCTCTGCGAGCAGGGCACTCCAATGCTCCCTGTCCTGCGTGACTGCATCGCCGGTGTGAAGTGAAGTCATCACTTCCTGTCCACGAGCCAGAGAAATCATGGTGATGCACAGGAAAATACCGATTGCCGTACCCCAGTGAAGTCGTAATAACATTGGAATTCTCAGTGATTTGAAAATAAGACTTGATGTCGTTCTGCTTCTTATTGAGGTCTCTTCGAGGCTGGAAGTCAATTAAAAACCCAGTGCCACAATCATTCCTGTTTGTGGCTTGCTCGACCAGAGTGTAGTGATGAACCCTGTTTTGAAACGACTTGTTTGGTGGCAATCCCTCGACAGTCCGCTGCTGCCTTGCTTTGATTGCGAAAGCCAATCGTTGCTACAGCCAATCGTTGCTTAAGTGCCGTGTCAGATTCGACGAGCAAAATGACCAAGTACTATGCGCGAGTCGCCCTCGCTACGCAAGCATTGCTCAAGAAGTGTCAGCTGAGTTCGTCCAAGTTTGCTGCACGTCCAGCCACGAGGCAAACTGGTAGCGTTTGAAGGGCGGGCGAAAGCAAACTGTTCGCAACTCGCTGATGATCTATTCCTTCGCTCAGTTCCGACGGCTTGATAGCGGACATACACTGACGACCTTGGCGTAGGCTTCAAACAACGTCCGGTTGTTTGAAAGTGAAGTTCCCCACGGATAGTGGGCGCGGGTTTTGGGTTAGGTGGTTTGTTGGAATTGGGCTGGGCTTTTGTAGCCCAGGGCGGAGTGTTTGCGGATGGTGTTGTAGAACGCTTCGATGTACTCGAACAGACTCAGCCGAACTTCGGAACGGGTTTGGTACTGCTCGTGGTGAATCAACTCGTTCTTCAGCGTGGCGAAGAACGATTCCATCGGGGCGTTGTCCCAGCAGTTTCCTTTGCGGATCATGCTGCACTCAAAGCCATTGTCTTTGAGCAACTGCTGATACGCTTTACTGGCGTACTGGCTGCCACGACCGTGCCTGAAACCGTTCGGGAATCCGCGCGTTCGCGTGGCCTAATTACGTTCGCGCGATTGCCGCTCTGAGTTGGGCTTGGTATCGTTTCGCAACTTTCCAGGGATGCGGGCTGGGAGAGTACCATGCCGTAATTGAGTGTCTAACGGACGATCAAGGATGCGAATGAACACCTTGACGTTTCACCAGGTTGCCCGCCGCTCTGCTGATGCGTTTGGAAGGACGAAGCGGCGGAGGTATCGTGTGGGGCAGCATTGGCTCAATTCGGTGGATAAGCGGAACACGCAACGAAACGCAAGGTGCTATCACGACGCTGCGAAGATTGTTCGCAGACGGCAGGAATTCCGAGAAGGACAATTCGGCGATTCAAGACAAAGTGGACCCCAGAATGAACGAGCAGGCTTATTCCATGAAACTCTTCCGTATTCACGCATATGAAGTGATTCCACAAAGGCTCATGGGGACTGCGACTGTTCCGGCAGGCGGTGCGTTCAATGCACCGGTGCATTTCAGAACTTCGTTGGAGAAATACCTTGCAAAGGCGCAATTGTCGCAACAGCCACCGGTGTCGTTTTGCCCGACGATCCCGGATGGCGCAACGCAAGCCGTCAACGACGTGCGATCGCAAATCCTCGATTATGCGTTCGGTGCACCTGCAACGGCAAAAGCCGCAGCAACCAGTCTGGCAACCCGCCTTAGCCGATCAATGGATGATCGCTCAGCCAGTTGTCTCCTCGTGCTTTCTGCTTACAGGGACACTGATCAACGGCGATTTGTGGGATGGGCATTTCCCAAAGATGAACCATATGCATTCTCCGCAAGAAACGAACGCGCCACAATCCAAGTCATCGAGAATGCGTTTACGAGATCTGCTCACTACCGGAAAGCAGTGTTGTTCCAGGGCAAGCGGCAGGACGATCACTTCTGGGATGGAAACGTAATTGATAAGCAGGCCACGATCGCAGAGTACTGGGTCAAATCATTTTTGCAATGCGACTATCTGATCAACAGCAAGACTGGAACTCAGCTACTTGCTCGTATACTTCGCAAGACACATGAAGACCTCGATGCCCGAGCCGACAAAGATCAAATAACGGCAGCGGTTCTTTCAGTCCGTGGCTCGCAAAGACGACGGTGGTCGGTTCGACGGTTTGCCAACGAGTACCTAACTGGAACTGCAAAGTCCACCTTTCTGAGTAATGCCCCGCCTGCGGCTGTCACGACCGAATTTGTCTTGGACAAGCCCGAACTCGAAGTCAGAGTCAATCTGCGCGTATTCCGACTTGAAGACGATGTGATCGTCATGGCTCCGTTTGAGTCAATCAACCAGTCAGTGAGGATAACCGGACTGCAACAAAGACGACTTCGATGTGAGGGCAATGTCGTGGAGGAGAAGGTGAGGTCGAAACGTGTCCGATAATCCGAGTTCTGCGTCGATCGCGCTAGTGCTGCATGAATCTGCAACGATGCTCGAACAACGTTTAGTGGATGCGTTGCATGACGTAGAACTTGGAACCAATGTCTGGGTCGCATCCGACGATCATACCATTTCGGCAACCGTAGAGGTTGCACACGTTGATCATGTTAGCGAGATTGAAGCAGCACTTTCTTCATCGTTGTCCGTAATTGCGAATCAGTGGTTGAGCGACCGATCGGGCGAGACACCACGGCGAAACCTCGAGTGTGTCATCCCGCCAGATGTGAAGCCTTCACTTTGGAGTGCGCTTTCCACCCCGCCTCGAACTTTCACGTTGTCCATTGAAGCAACACTCACTCCAGAACATGTCACCTCCGCGAATCGCGTGCCGTTCCCAACTACTGAAGGTTCTCTTGCGCTGGTGATGAAAGGGGGTGGAATCAAGGGACTGGCATACGTGGGGGCCTTGGAGATTCTGTGGGGCCACTACCAGTTTGATCACTTCGTCGGAACTTCAGCGGGGGCAATTAGTGCTTTGCTGCTCGCCGCTGGTTATACGCCCACGGAATTGAAAGAAATTCTCAGTGAAAAGGATTTCCGAGACTTTTTCGATGCACCGTGGTACATGAAACCGTTCAACCTGATGTTCTACGGGGGAATGAATCCGGCTCTGACGTTTACCGACTGGATTGACGTACTACTGGCCAAGAAGCTCAATAGCAGTACTCGTGTACGAATGTCTGAGCTGCCAGCGCGAGCAACTGTCTTTGCGAGTCGCAGGAACAAGCCTGCACTCAGATTCGATTCCGAGTCGGATGACGCAGATGCAGGACATGCCGCCCGCTGCAGCATGTCGATACCACTCGTGTTTGTGCCGCAATCAGATCAAGGATTTCGCACTTATGACGGGGGAATGCAACATAATTACCCGATCGATGAACTGTTAAGATGCGATCCTGGAGCGGCGTTCATTAGCCTCTATCTCGGACCAGAAACCTACCAGCCATCTCGTAATCGCTTTGAGTTCTGGGAATGGGTCAGCATCTGGACCGAAGGTGCAGACGCAGAACTCTTGAAGCGGTATCGCGACCGCACAGTTGTGATTGATCCGACCCCAATCGGTACATTGGATTTCGATCTCAGTGATGAAGAGAAGGACTATCTCCTACAATGCGGGCGAGCCGCCGCGCTGGCGCATCTTGAGCAAGGAAGCGACCGTCACAATACGGCTGTTCAAATGCGTGATCAGATGCGACAGCAAGTCATGTCAACCCGAACCGCGCGACAGCGATGGAGGTGGTCAGCGCAATTTGCGTTGTTTATAGGAGCGCTATTTCTGGCTCTTGCAATCGTTGTCTATCGGTGGTGGCTGTAAGCCGGGATTCTAGTGGCGGAATGCGACAGCGAAGGTCATTCACTCAGACGCTATAAAACTACCGGGAAGTGGAACACACCGTCCGCTCGCTGCGAAACTATCGACGCTTGTCCGTTCGTCACGAATCGTGCAAACACGTCGTTCAAGGAACCTCCGCTACGCGTGCCTTCTATTGTGCTGCCGATGTGTTGACGCCGGTCAGAAAACGTGCTGCTCGCCGTGGATACGAGATTCATTGGGTCGCTTCTGGAAGTGCACGTCCCAACCGTTGAAGTCCTTGGTCGTATGCCAACCAGCACCAATGGCGACACCAGCAAATTGGCAGTGAGCAAAATCGTAGGGAACCGCGAACGGGAGGTAACTAAAGAGCTCATGCGACTGAAGATCACTTCCGTCTGGCAAGGCGTCCTAACGAGAAAGGCCATGTGGAACGACTGGACGATTTTGCGAGACGTTCGTTCCTGGTGCCGGTCTCACAAATCGGCAGCCTGGAACAATTCAACGCACAACTTCGGCGATATGCAACGCTGATTTGGAACGCACACTACGCGGCGACACTGGTTCCATACCCGAGTTGCTCGACGACGAACTGCACTGCTTCCTCACAGTTCCCTCTGAGCAGTTCGAGGCTAAGCGGCTGCCGATCGTACATGCGAATTCCCTGTCGCTCATTCGCTTTGATCGGAACAGCTATTCAGTGCCAACGCGGTTTGCGCATCCGTCGTTGGCAGTGATCGCCGCGGCAAGCAAAGTCCGCTTTGCCTGCAGGTAAAACGTCATCTAACGGGTCACCGGAGTTGACCCCGTGCACCGCTCGGAAAAGCCGAGAAGCGGACACCACATTGAGGGCGTCGCGTCGACGGGCTTTGCCCGCGACCCGCTGCACACCTCAATACAGCGTCGGAGACGGCGCTCAATAGTGGTTGTCACCCCTGACTCCTCTTTGCCGCCATGCGGGTATTCGTTGGGGGCAAAACGCGGGACGCCAGCAGCGTCGGTCGAAGTGACCGGCCAAAACGGAATCAAAGCGGATCATTTAAGTCGGCCAACGGCGGATTGATCCGTTCGAATCAAGAAGTAAGTTGCAGTGCCTGTCCGGCGTCTAGCGAATTCGCAACAATATCATCAACCTGTCACGAAATCCTATTCTGATTTCTTTCGGAGACACGATGGCTACCAAGTTTGAGACTTCACTTGAACTAACGAGGGAAGAACATAGCGGCGCCTTCGAGCGATTTGCCAACGCATTTCTCGTTGATGATTACCCTGAACTTGAGGCGATTGGCGGAAAGCATGATGGCGCGATGGATGCGCGAATCATTGAAGAAAATGGCAACGTGGTGCTCGTCGTACAGACGTGCGTTTCTCCTAAAGAAACTGCTCGCACGAAGATTCTGCATACGGTAGCAATTCTCAAAGAGAATGAGACGTTGCCTTCGACGCTTGTATATTGTACGCCTGCCAAAATCGGAAATGCCCTAGACTCTCTGAAGCGAGAACTTCGTTCATCGGAACGTCTTTCCCTCGAAATCCATGACTTCGCGTGGCTTAGCCAGAGGGAAATGTCCACACAGCACCGGGCCCGACGCTGCGAGCGATATGCTGGTGAGATCCTGGCACCACTCCTGCGCGAGCTCGATCCGAACACGCTTTACCTGGGCGTTCTCTCCGATGAACAGCAACGGCTCGCATTTCAATACCTAGAAGCCCACAATCTCGACCGTAGACGTGGTGGGAACATCACCAAGCATGTATTCACGTCGCTCGTCTTGTACGCGACACGCGACAGCAACCCGCCTGCATCGGCTCTATCGGAGGAGCAGATCGTCTCGTCGATCACAGGCCTATTCCCGGAGCAGCATCGGGACAGGGTCACTCAGATTGTTCGTGGACGAATCGAACACCTCGTCAATAAAAAGGTGTTGCACTTCAACAAACAGGCCGATGGATTTGTACTTGCAGCCGAGCATCGTAAGGCGTTTGCCAACGATCTCCAGCGGATACGCGAGCGAGATGCTCATTGCCGTGCCAACCTCCTTGAACTTGTCCACGAGACGATTTCGGAACGAGAGATCGACTATGCCTTCGACCGCAATGAAACAGCACGAGCGGCGCACTCTTGTGTTCTCTGGTTTATGAAGGTGCAGGCAGATCGGTTTGTCGACCCGTTTGGAGCAATCTCCGGGTTGATTTATGCAGATGCGGTCGTTGCGGACTTCTGGAGGCTACATGCACAGCAGTTCGCCTCCAGAAAAATCGGGGAAGCGATTGACGATGTGCTGCCACATGTTGTTTACAAGGCCGTGAACTCTGCCGACAAAACAATGCAGCTTTATCTTCGAGAGAAGGCAGATCATTTCATCACCCAGTCTTTTTTGCAAACCACACCCGACGTTCACGAGGCATGCAAGAGTCTGATCGGACAGGACATCATTTTTTTGGATACCAGTGCACTCATCCGCTGCGTCGCCGAGCTGTATTCGGAAACTGGAAAAGGGCCACTTACTACTGCGATTCGCTCCGCAAGGCATCTCGCAATTCAATTTCGCGTCTGGATGCAGCATATTGATGAACTGGTGGCCCATCTTCGTGGGCCTATTCTTTTGGAGTGGGAAAACCACTTCAAAGAACTGCCAGAAGAAGAACGCGATCCGTTTCTCTGGTCTGCCCCGACCCTGCTGGGTGTGTTTCACGAGGCGAGTGTGTTGCGGAATCGAACCTTCCCGAGCCTGGTCGAAGAAATACTTGGCCGTGGAAATGAATGGGAAAACACGGTTGAGTTTCTTCAAGAAGAACTGGGAGTGAGAGTAGAAGAGTGCCCTAAGCTTGAAGACAACGAAGAGTGGAAAGACATTTTCGGCGAGTGGCTTGGAAACAAGCGGCGATCCAAAACTATTTCCGATGATCGTTTCGAGCTGTTGGTTCGCAATGATGTCAATGCATATCTGGGTGTTGTTCAGGCGCGAAGGGGACTGAAGGCCCAAGGCAAAAAGGTTGGGCAAAAAGTCTGGATGCTAACATTCGATGGCATGGTCTGGAAGATTCCCAAACTCATCGGGCACCGAGGTGACCAGCTGTTTGAGGTTGGAATGACTATGGACTATGTCATCAACTATGTTGCAACGGCGGTCAGTACGGGGATGCTCAACATTCCAGAGGAGGCGTTGTCGGCGACGGCATTGATTGGCGAAACCGAAGGGGGCATCTCCGAACTACGCGAGGTCGTGACCGAGAAATGGCTGCAACCAGGTGAGAAGAAGTACATGCAGCAAAGACGATTGCGCGATCTTGTGCATCAGGTCAAAACGGAGCAGATACGGGAGGACGACTCGGACTCCGCAGGTGATGCGGATGAGGCAATCTAATCGAAATCTGCTAACCTTGGGATCTCAGTTGATTTCTACTAACTAATAGGAGAGTCCATTTATTGGACCTGTTTCACGGTATGACGTCGCCAAAGATCGGATGAAAACGAACTGTTTGAGATGGCTTCATTAAGATTCATTGGGAAGTCGCGATCAATGATGGACTGAAGTTTCCGACGGCTATTTCCACGCATCAGGAGAGCAAGTTATCTGTCATTTCGGTGAAGCTGTCCGATGCGTCGGTCCGACAATGCGAAGTGCCACCTTGCCGCTCATGACCTACCGACCTCTGCCACGAACGTTTGCGCTCTCGGCCTTCGTAGGTTCCATTGATGGATGACGGGTCTTAGTGTGTAATGAGTTTCCATTCCTCAACGGTGAAGTTCTCTGTCTGATGCCCCGAGAATTGGCCATCAAACATCCCGCTACTCCAGCCCAGTCGTACTTCGACTTGATGTTCGGCGAGTTTCCAGAGGAGGTCTCTGAATCCGGCTTCGCCGGGTTCGTCGCAGTCGGGGAACAGGGTGACTTTGCTATTCGCGGCTTGGCGGGCGAACTTGGCCAGCGTCTGGAACTGAGCGTCGGTTGGTTTGTTGCTGCAGACGGCGGTGGCGGCGATGTGGTGTACTTCGAGGCGGAGGACATCGCTCATCCCTTCGATGACGACTACGTACTTCTCGAGTGACTCCCGCACGTACCGTTCTTTGAGTCGGGCGGACTGGCCGCCGTACAGTTCCTGGCCTTTGTGGTAGCCCGTGACTTAGCAGTATTTGCTCGGATCTTTCCCTTCAGGCCGGCCCTCTTTGAGCCAGGTTTGCCATTTCTTTTCGAACTGCAGGTCGCGGCCTGAGTAGCTGAGGACTTCGCCCTGCTGGTTGCGGTGGGTGTAGACCAGATAGTTCTTGCGGAACAGCGAGCGGCCATTCCCCGGAATCCAGCCGATGCCCCATTTCCGCATGAGGTCGGTGGTTGAATGATCAAACCGACGGCGCAAAAAAATGGCCCTGCGAGTCGGGCTAACTCAAGCAGGGCCGGTGGCCGTGGATGCGGGCTAGAAACCCACGGCCAATTGAATTATGGCTCACGCATGCACGAAGTCAACTCCCCCTGATAGCTAAAAAGAAAGGTGGGGAGGGTCGCCCGTGTGGGCGACCCTGCTCCTGGCCTGGCTGGCGTCAGCGCCGGTGTTGCTTGGGCCGTCGGTTACGGCGACCGGCGTGGTAGCCTTTGCGGCTGCCGAGTTGTTTTCCCCACCTGTAGAAGTACCAGCAGAGGGCACTGAGGAACAGTACCGTCAGCAGTTGCTCCATGTCATCTCCTCATCGTTCGTCTGATTCTGAATAGGTTCCTTTCAAGTATTCATGTGACTGACGAACCGTAGGTCGTGTGCTAGCTCAGTGGACCGTCCATTCTCCTGCCAGCAGGTTCAGCGTGATGTCTGCGTCAGTGGGGAGTCCCCGCAACCAGCGGGTGAACTGGTGCAGCATCAGCCCGGCCGCGATGCTCGCCGTGTAGATCGTACTGCGTGATGTACAGCTCCCGGTCTGAGCTTCCGCTTGCGGGAACAGGGACGCGGCATAGTGGTTGCGGTCCGCAAGTTCCGAGACCGTGAGGATTCTCAGTACATCACCCCGCATGCGACCATCACACCAGAATGCGCACCGCTGTGCGGCTGTTCGCCAGATGGCTTGCCGGGCTGTAATGGAATCGACACAGCAGAACAGAGCCTGGCCCACGTCCTGCGTGGGGCGATAGCGGTCCGGAATCTCCTGCACTCGGACCGAGGCATCGATCTGCCGGATTGCTTTGGCCGTCGCGATGACCTTTGGCTGTCCGAGGTCCTGCTGAACATAACCCTGTGTCGTGATGTTCGTGGTCTCCACCTGGTCAAAGTCGATCAGGCTGATCGCGCGGGCGCCAAGTGCGGCCAGTTGCAATGCCACCTGCCGTCCAATGGCGCCGACCCCAACGACCGTGCAGGTCAACGAAGCCAGTTGCTCGCGGGGGACCAGTTCCTGTTGGCGCACGAATCGGTCCGGTTCGTCAGTCGTCGTGGAAATCATCTGTTTCCTTTCTGTGTAGGTGAGAAGAATTATGTAAAGAGACTGAACTCATCGTCCCGTTCCGCAGTGTCAGGAATGCCGAACAGCCAGTCCGTGTCGTCGTCGGGAAGTAACTCCATCGGGATGTCTCCCCGTTTCCGCCCTTTGCGGGGACGGGGGACTGCCACCTGTTGCTGCACATGCTGGTGGTATTCCGCCTCCCAAGTCACCAGATCACTGGCAGGGAACTCAGCGGAGTAGTCCACCTCAACCCGCAGTTTCACGTCCAGGCTGAGCCCACCGTTCAGGCGGAGTCGGGCATACGAGGCGCCACCGCGGGCCAGGATGAACATCACGGACCAGTCGGTAGAACCGAACACGCTGGCAAACGTCTCTTCATCGACGGCACTCGGTTCCGGGCAGTCACCCGGATGCGTGTGCAGCCAGATCCGTGCAAACTCGGCGGGATGTCGACCCGCATCGATTTGGTCGTCAAAGAAGTCAGCGACCGATTCGTCGGCGAACGCCACATAGGCCCAGTCACAGGTCTGCTGCACGAGGCAGATGTCCTGGACCAGCAGCAGGTCCTCCGTGGATGAGATTCCGAATCCGCCCACTTCGGTTTCACCAAAGTCACGCAGGAATAGCAGCTTCGCCCACGCGGTCGGTGTGAACCGGAGTGTCGGACGTCTCTGGGGACTCGTCCTCAATTTCTTCAGTCGCTTCATGTGCTTCATGGCAGTCGTGGCATCTTTCATCTTCTTGGAGGCAGCCGGAACAGAACAGTTGCTGACAGTCCGGACAGGGTTTGAGACAAGACCGGCAGCAGCGGTCATCACAATCAGTGCAGCTTGTTGTGCATTCGTGACAGTGCGAGTCGTCGCATTCAGCGCAACGCACCGTGCAGTCGCCGCACAGGCAACTGCTGCAGTTCTCGCAAAGCCAGCGTTCGTCATCAGAGACACCTGCCGCACAATCCGCGCACGGCGTACCGAACCACTCAGAAAGAGCGACATACGGACTGCCAGCGTTGTAGGTACGAAGGACATGGGCCACGAGCGTGAAGAAGTCGAACACCCGTCCTTGCTCGAGTGCCGAGCGAATCGCGGACTGGGCGTCTCCTTCACAGAGTGATCCATGACGGACGTGGGGATGCACGACTTCGTGGTCTGAGACCGCGGGCTGAGGGTCGAGGGCCACGACCCGGTAGTCTCCCAGTTCCGACGACGCCGTGGTTGCATAACTCAACCGGATCTCGAACGGGCCGAGATAGACCTCATCGAGCTCAATGCTTTCGGTCCAGACAACGAGTTCCTGATCCAAACGGTCCACTTCGACGTCCGGAAACTCGTCCCGGAGTGCCTCCAGATCGGACAAAATCTGGCGAGCCGTGGCGCGATAAGGTGAGGATGGGGGCCGGGCCGCCGTCTGTAATCGGGCCAGTTCCAGCAGCAGCGTCTCCAGTGTTTGTCGCAGTTCCGCGAGGCAACAAGTCGCTGCCACCCGCCAGCCCCGCTGGTTGGCGGCCTCGATTTGACGTTGGAGTTGAACGAGGCGGTTCCACAACACTTGAGGCAGGGCTGGAACATGCGGCACTGGGGATTGTTGAAGTTGCGCTGCCAATTGAAGCGCCAAGCGGAGCTCCGCGCGGGAAGAAGGTTGCATCAGACTGCTCCTGGTTAAGGGAAAAAGAGCAGCGGGCTGTTTGCGGCCCGCTGCTCAGGAATGGCTATGTCGCTACGACTTGGCAGCGCCTTCGATTTTCGTGGGGGTGAACGAGACCCGGTCACCCGGTTGCAGCACCTGATCGGCGGAACAGGGCTGACGGTTCACCCGGATCAGGTAGTCCTGTGGTGCGGCGGATTTCAGGCGTTGCTCAAAGAGTTGCTGGACGGTGGTCCCGTCAGCGACATCAATGTGATCCGCAAACCCGCCGCCGTCGTTGTTGATAAACAGAATTCGCATGAGAGTCTTTTCTGGTTGAAGGAACAGCACGGCACGCATGTCGCCGAGGAGTGCGGAAAGCCCGCGTTCCCCGACAACGCACGTGCCGTAGCAATGTCAGTTGGTGGTGAGAAAATGTCGGGGAACGTCGCATCGGGCTAAGCACCGATCGGTGCTACCGGCTGCGATTCGCGCAGCGCGTTGCGTGCTTCCAGCTCGTCCCAGTCAATGACGTAGGGACCGAGTTCCTCATCGTGAGGATCGAGGTCCTGCTCGGGGTCAGCGATCAGGAAACCAAGTCGCTTAATGGTGCTCACCGATTCGCCGGTGGCACGAGCGACAGAGCGGTTCAGGTCAGATTGATGCATAGTCAATGTCCTTTTACTTGGGGGAAACGAAAAACCCCGAAACCAGTGGCGGTTGCCACTGATCCCGGGGCGGAAGCAGTTGTCAAAATGTCAGTGAGTCAGCAGCGGGCGCGACGCGCTAGGGCGGCGCCAGCCAGTACAACTCCAGCCAGTCGGCCTCAGCCCGCAGCGCATCGCTCCGCTGGGCGAATGGACCCAGCACTGGTCCACTCACCGGCCCCAGATCTGCGTGCCAGGCACCGTTGGCGTCTGGCTCGACAGGCGAGGCCCGCTGAATTGCTGGTGATCCCAGCTGGTTCAGGTCGATCGCTTCGGCATAGACACACCGCAGCGATCCGTCAGGGAGAATCAGGATGTGCATGGGCCGACTCACTTGGCTGACCGCAGGATTCGGCGCCGGGGCCGATCAACGAGTAAGCCATCGAGTACCGACTGCACCCCGCTCAGCTGTGTGCCGATCTGTTGGCGCAATGCCACGCTGTCCCGCAGACGCTGTGGCGCAATCCCTCGAACAATCTGCTGGCATTGGCTCACCAATGCGTCCAACTGCTCATCGGAACGCACATTCAGCAGTTGAAACCGGGAGAAGAACTCCTGCAGGTTTTCAACCGCTGTATCACGGAACACTTTCGGCTTGCCGTCGTCATGGCCACTCAAGCGTTCGGTCAGGTGAGAGACCAGCTGTGATAGCTCGTCGATAAATGCCTGTTCGGCCATGTCGACTGCTTCATCAAAGCGGGCCTGCACCCGGCGAACCTCCTGTGCATACAGTTCGGGATTCAGTTGCCGGAGATACTCCGGTGGTTCGACCGAGGGATAGTCGTGGTGGATGGCAAACGCATCGAGCAACGTGATGGGATAGTCCGTCACATCGAACAGCTCTCCGAGCCGTTCGCGCGCTGAGGCACGCAGCTCCTCAAAATGCGCATCGAGTTCTCGCACGGCCAGGGTCAGTTCTTCCTGAAGCAATGAGACCTGCTCATCGAAAGCTGCGATGTGATCGCGTCTGATCAGACGAATGCCCGGTTCCGGGTAAGGCAGTGAGACACCTTTCCAGTAACTGACCGCCCGTCCCTTGATGGCGGTCACCGCTTTGAACGCGGGATGAGAGGTGTCGAGCAGCTTTTTGCCAGCCGACAGAAACTTGCCTGCCGCGCCGAATGAATCGGCGGCCTGTTCCGTCTGCTGGCGATTCAGGGACTTACGCACACCCAGCCAGGTAAAGCTGAGGCGCGCGGCAGCCATCGCACCTCGCAGCCGGTCCGCTGGGGATTGCTGATTCCGGTGTGATGCCTGCGCATCGACAGTAGTGTGGGTCATAGGCGACTCCTATCAAGTCTGTTTGAGTTGTTCCTTCGAGTAGTTTCCGTACTGGACTTCCTGGAGCAGATTGCTCTGTCCGCTTCGCGCGAGGATGGAGGCCGAACACCAATTCGAAAATTGCGTTAGTTGTTCAGTTTCTCCAGCTCGGGCCAGTGCTCGCTGAGTTCGGTCCATTCGCGTCCTTTCCACTTCGCGACGGCGAAGTACAAATGGCAGTTCTTGGCCTTCAGGATGATGGAGACCGTGATTTCCTGATTCGGATCGAACTCCGTCAGCGGAACCGGGAATGCGAGTGCATGTTCCTCGTTCGGTTCCCAGATCTCGAAGCTGTGAATGTGGACGGCCTGGTGGTCCTCACCGACGACGTTCGGTCCTTCTGCGGTGACCGACAGCACGCCATTCTGCAGATTCCCGGCATGTTGATGCCAGGCGTTGAGCTGCAGTACCGGAGTTCCAAAAAATGGTTGCTCAACTCTGCCGGTCAGTTGGGGCCGGATTTTGGCCAACTGAGTGAACTGATACAGTCGATAGTACGGCGGGCCAAAGACGGCCAGCAGGATCAGGATAATGACGAGCGTCCATCCACGCTGGTACCAGGGCCGTTCAGTAGTCATGGGGATGCCCTCCTTTCTTGGTTATGAGTTGATTTCCAGACAGGTTGTGCACGAGAATGATACTCATAGTCCGTAGCTGCATCGTCATCGTCAAGCGTTCAATAGCGACATGGCGAAACGAGCGGACATTCTGGTGCGATTCGGACGACGCGTCCGTGAACTGCGAACTGAGCAAGGGTATTCGCAGGAAGGGTTTGCGCATGCCTGTGAACTCGACCGCACCTATATCGGTGGCATCGAGCGCGGCGAACGCAATCTGGCCTTGAGGAACATTGAACGGATCGCCGAGACACTCGGGATCACGGTTTCCGAGCTATTGAAGGGTGTCTGACCACAGCGCGCTATGGGGCTTTCGGCAGACAGGCTGTGCCCACGGACACTCCCGGTATTCCCTGTGACACGGGCGGAGGCTCATTGTACAGCGTGATGTCCTGACCCTGTTGAGCGTTCAGATCGACCACGAAATAGCGCAGCTGCATCGCCTGCAAGATCTGTAACAGCCGGTTCGTGCATTCGCATCCGGCGTCCACCGGTCCGTCCTCTGGTTCAAAGTACGGTCCGGCCAGGTGCGCATGCGGACTCATCTCATCCCGCCAGAACCGCAGTGCGGCCCGGAGTAGCGCCAGATCAGCCGGTTCAAGAATTACAGAGTTCATGACGACCTCCTTAGTTCACCGAAGCATCGCGGCTGACCTGACGTCGACGCGACTTGGGCTGGTGCCGATAAATGCCACCGGTTTCCGCGTCGAGACAGCGTCCGCTGGCCCAGGACCGGAGCGACTGCACCGACTCGGATGCGGTCACCGCCACGGGGACAACATTGTTCGCTGCCTGGGTTAATGGCACGTCGAGCAGCGCGGCCAGTCGACAACAGGCACGGATTTCGGCACCGGTCCACTGTTCGTCGTCGGGCCGCGTTTGAGTGATGTCGATTTCGAACAGCGACATGTACTGTGACCAGATACTGTCCTTCTGTGCACGACCGGGGAGATCCAGGAACATCAGGGCGTCAAATCGTTCGGCCCGAGTCAGTTCGGGAGGCATTCGCGCGATCTCATTGCAGGTAGCCACCACGTACACCTGACTGGTGTGATCATTCAGCCAGGCCAGCAGTGTCCCGAACAGCCGCGAAGAGACTCCGGAATCCGAGGATCCCCCACCAAGTGCTCCACTCAGCGCCTTTTCCAGTTCATCGATGAACAAAATGCAAGGAGCCATGGCATCGGCGATTTTCAGGGCCTGACGGATGTTCTGCTCGGTGGCGCCGACCAGGCTCCCCATCAGAGCACCGATGTCGAGCACCAGCGTTGGCCGTCCGGTCTCCTTGCCGAGCGCCTTGGCAAACGCCGACTTTCCGGTTCCCGGAACTCCCAGCAAGAGCACGCCCCGTGGGAGACAGTTCGTATCACGCTGATGCGTACGCAGGAGTGACCGCTTACAGAACGCTTTGAGGCTGTCGAGGCCCCCCAGCGACGAAAAGTCGGCGTCCGCTGGTTGCAGTGTCAGCAGACCGGACTTCTTCAGTGCCCCTGATTTGAGTTGCCAGATCGCCTCGGGGGCAATCCGACCATGACGCACGAGACTGAGGCTGAAGGCGTTCTCCGCTTCCATGCGGGTCAGACCCGACGCCGCATCGAGCACGAGTTCCCGATCGGGACCGGTCGGCATTTCCTGGGCTTCGGTTGCGATTCCAGTCGCAATTTCCATCAGCTGCGCTCGGGACGGGAGCTCATGCTCGATGACCACAAACTGCTTGTCGAGTTCGGCGGGGATTTGCACAACCGGTGAAAGCACAATCAATGTGACTCGGCGGTGCTTACCAGCCATAATCTGCCGATGGACAGCCTGGACCACTTCCGCAGAGCCCAGAAAACGATGGAAGTTGGTCAGGACCAGCAGGGTCGGGGTCTCACTATCTGACAGCGTGCTGACGGCCCGAATCGCGGCCAGCGGGTCATGGCCATGTGCCTCGTCGATGGGGGAACCTGCCGGGGCGGCAAGTCCCGCATCAATGTCCCAGGATGCCAGGTTCCAGCCTGCGGTGTGGCACAGTTGGGCGATCTCCTGCAGCGCATCGTCATGTTCACAACTCTGCAGCCAGATGCCAGTGAAACAGGCCCGGATCAATTCCGTAAGGTGTTGAGTCAGGTTCATTCGGTCTCCTGTGTGAAATGTGTGGGTGATTTGGCCATCATCTGCGCCATCAGGCGCAGCCAGCCGATCAGCTCGTCGTCAGGATCACGTGCCCGAAACAATTCGGGGGTCATCGCATTGACAGCGATCGTGTTCAGCCAACGCTTGGCACGATTCGCCATCCGACTGCGAGCCCGCTGCGAATGCAGTTCCCAGGGCTGGTTGATGACGCCCTGCTGGTACAGGCATTTGGCGGTGATTTCGGCGACGCAGTCGAAGTCGTCGAATGAGATCGAACAGCTTCCGGCCGTTTCGATCGCTTGGGGATGCAGGTAATTCTCTAGACTGCGTTTACGGGTCAGGACCGCCTGACAGTTTGCGCGTTGGTTCACGCAATCCGCCGCAGCCTGGCGATGTTCGGTCTCGGGCGGGAGTTCATGGTCATAGAGATGGAACTCCGGCAGGTTGAGTGGAGCCAGCCGCTCGCTCCACGCACGGACGTGCCCGCCCCCAAACGGGACGAAAATCAGTTGATGGTCAAGCTCCAGTTGCCCCAGATCGGGAATCGATGGATCTGCACGGTGGAGGATGGCCGAGAGTCGCCGCAGGAATTCAATATCGTTGGTGCCTTCCACGACCAGCAGCAGTCGGACGGAATGCGGACAGTCGTGGGTTTGCGATAAATGTGGAAGGGGTGAGGTGTCTTTGATAACGGTCAGGTCTCCTGTGTTAGCTGTTGCTGTTGGTTTTGAGTGGCGTGGAACTCGGATGTCAGACGCTCTTCCGTCCGGTGGCCCAGTGCCCGCTCCAGGAATCGGCTCGCCTGTTGGCATTCCGCGCCGGAGTAGCCTTTGGTTTCCAGTTGAGTTTCCCCGGACGGTGAGATAATGATGACGATCGATCTCAAGCAGCACCTCCGGTTTGCAGGGTGAGTTTGATGGAGCCATCGGGGAGCGTCTGTTCGACCACCGAATGGCCAACCCGCCTCGCTTCCAGCCGGGTTTTCTCTACGGCATAAGCTTGAACCAGGCGGTTCAACTGTGCGGGATCGCCCCAGTGGCCTTGATAGTTGTCATAGCTGAGTTGCCCGGTCTCCAAGTGACAGACGATCGGATAACGCCAGTTTGGCAACCGGACACAATGCCCGGTCGCCTCACTGCTGAATAGCCTGACCGTTCCCAGAGTTGGCGCCGGCAGCGAAAGCCGTGTGCAGGCCGAACCTAAGGCGATTGGATCACGAATTTGTGTCGTGACCGTGACAATGTGAGACATGATTGCTCCTTTCATTCAGTGTTGGGGGATAGTTAATACGTCTCTCATCAGTACATGCCGCAATTTGATTCAGGATTTAGCATTCAGGCCTGTTGCGGCAGTTTCCATTCGACACGGCCGCATCACGCTGCCGCTGATGTCGGCGATGCACAATGAGCTCGGCGACCAATTCGATCAGGCGGTTCCTTTCCGTATCGAGCTATTGCTGAATCAAGCGAGCACGAGCGATACGAATGCCGCGTCGTAATCAAACCGCTTTCTGTCTCATATTCAATGAAGATCCAGATCGGTGAAGCAGTCAGAACGCGGAGTCCTTCTCGTGCCGCAAAATCACTTGCGAAGTCGTTGTGCAATACGATCTGCAAGCAGTTTCAGCAGGCGGTGGATCGGACTACCAGTTTGAATGGGGCCCGTTTTGACTTCGGGATGCTTTTTCCTTTTTCGGGGATACTGTTTTGGCAAAGTGCATGTTCCTCAGTAACAAAAAAGAGCGATCCCGAGTATCGCACTCGGCATCGCAGGTGATGAGAATTCGGGTTGTCAACGTACTTTACAGTAGCGGTGGTTCGTAGCCTTTCTTGGGTTCAAAGCGGTATCGCAGATGACGGTGCCGCTTCATTTTTCGATTGTCTGCTTGAGTTGGCGGTTCAGTGACAAGTTCATATGGGCTTGTCAGTCCACGATCGCGCATCAGGCGGTCAAGTCTCAGGGCACGTTGTATGGTCGCCTGATGTGTTCCCAACTCTATTGCGATCTCCCGTTGTTTTGCTCTGGCAGTGATTTGTTCAACGACTTGCTCTCGGATTCTCTCACGTGTCGGTTCTTCGAAGAGGTCAATCGTCAATTCGCGTGTCAGGTACTCTTGCATTCCCGGAGCTTTGCTCATGTCTGGCAAAAACCCTCCCAAACAGAGTGTCACTTTCGCACGCGGCACCAGGCTTCCGCCATCAACGAGGCGAACGAGATAGACATGCAAGCCAGTCACAAGTGATCGCATAATGTCTGCAAAATCGTAAGAGTCATTTGCAAGATCCTTGGCCGCCAGATCGAACTGTTCAGACAGTTCGACCGCACTGAGCGGCAGCTGCAATTGACGCTGCGAGTTTCGGTCGAGTGCTCGTCGGCGAGCATCCAACAGGCGTTTCTGCTCATCCAGGTCCCGCAGCAGATCGTTGAGCATGGCGTGGGGGCCAGTCTGGCGAATGGCGGCAGCGATGTTGTCCGACTCCACGCGCCATTTCATTTCGTCGGCTTCAAGCAATCGGCGCTCTTGTTCATCATTTGATGTATCAATCAAGGCCGCATGGACCATGTCGGAAAACTGTTCTGTCGCCCCTTCCAGGCGTTCCAGTTCAGCCTTGATCGCTGCCACGATCCTTTCGGTCGCAAGCATGCCATCGAAGCCAACCGAATTCCAGCATTTATATTGCCGCGATCCGTTACACATCAGATTTGTTCTGATGCCGTTACCGCCCCAGACCATGGTACGACCGCAATACCAGCAGACAGCACATCGCCCCGGGAATCTAGATCGTTTTCCACCTCCGATATTTCGTTCCAATGTCTCTGTGCGTCCTCGTCCGAGCCTCTTGTTCCCATCATCAACGTCCTTCAGAATTGCATCCAGTTCAACGGCATCGTCTCCTTCGAAGTGAGCAAGGTGTGGTTCATCTCTATATCTCGGCCCCTCGGGGTTGACTTCGGAGATACGCCGACCGGACTTGTTGTGTTTGATGCTGTGTCTTGCACCGCGCTGCGGTGTCCCTCTCAAAGTCGGATTATGGTAGAGACGTTTCACCATCGCTCCGTCCCATACTTCTTTGCGGCAATAGGGGCCTGTTGGGATCGAATTGCCGTTGAAATACTCCGCCACAGCGGTCCAGTTCCGAGTCCTCTTCAGAACATCCAAACCAGCTTTCAAATGAAGGGTCGCCGCCTCGACTTTCTGCCAGTCACTGTAGTATTTGGCTCCCTTCGGTTTGTGATAGCCATAGGTTGGAAGAGGGGTTGCACCGCCATTGCGTTTGAAGCGATTCATTTGCTTGTGCTTGATCCTCCGAGAGGTATGAGCACAATGACTGACATGATCCTTGCACGCGGAAATCAAATCCTCTTCCCATGTCGGATCAGCCGTATCGCAGCCGTCATTGGGAGCGATGCATCGGATTCCATGATCAACTGCAATGCCCCAGATCTCAACCGCCGCCGTTCCACGCACGAGGCGTCCCACGTCTTCCATGACCAGCACATCGTCCACACTTCGATTTAGCCGGTCCTCAACCTGCTGGAGTTCCGGGCGGTCGAGGCGTTCGCCCTTTCCTTTGGTAGCAATTACGTGGTACTCACAAGGTCCGTCATAGAGTTCCGCAATCTCTTCTTTCGCATGATCTGCTTGATCATCGAGACTCATTTCCTTCTGGTTCTGGCAACCACTGATGCGTGCGACGATCAAGACTTTGAGAGTATGACCGTTGCGTGGGGCAAGTTGATGACCGCGGCTCATGATAAACTCCTTTCGGAGTAATCACTCCAGAAATGATTGGCACAGTGTGCCAATCAGTCTGACCAATCCTGAGAAACCTTGACCAACCATGACCACAGGTGGCCAAGCCCTATCAACTTGCCAACAAAAGACTTGCGACGCAACCAACTACAGTAGAAGGGCTTGCGGAAACCAACAAGTAGTGTCCCGCTCTCTCCGCTCTTTTTCTTTTGGGCAATGCCATTTGCTACTTCGGCGGTGGTGTTTCGTCGACGAGTTTCTTCGGGGCCAGCAAACGGAAGCTTTCGTCGATCCAGCGTTTCATGAGTCCCTTCGGTGGGTTTTGCTTGTGGGGAAACGTGAGCAGTGTCCAGCCATGTGCACCGACGCTGTAATTCTCGGGCGATTCTTCCGCCAACTGTTCGGCCTCTTCCAGTGAGTCCCCCAGCTTCAACCGCACGTTGTAGGTCGACTCATTCATCCCCATGAAGACGAACGCTTTCTTCCGTGCCTTAAACGCCCGGTTCACGCACGAAGCTCCTTCTTCGACTTCAGGATACTTGAGCGCCAATTTCCGAATGGCGACCATGGGTTTGCTTTCGACAAGATTCTCTTTGGCCATGCCGCTTTCTCCCCTTTGCCAATGACTTGCTGAGCCAACTCCTGTAGTACTGCGTCTGTCATCGTAACACCGCGCAATAAAAAACTCCCGCCGGATCACGTTGGTCGGGCGGGAGTCGGGTGGACTTTGATTCTACGACTTAGAAGTCGACGGCGAACCGCGTTCCGAGAATCCAGTAGTCGCCGGAGGTGTAGCCGCCAGCTGCGGCGCGATCATCGATACGACCACCAATGGCGTTGAACTGGAGTTTCGCATAGGCATTCCAGTGCCAGTTCAGTGCAAAGGTCATGCTTTGCCCAACACCGCCCATGACGTCTGCATCGGTGAAGTCGGCATAGGAATAGCGAGCCGCAACCTGCCAGGCGCCCAAACCATTTCCTTCTTCACCCATGAGGTGGTCGACGAGGAAGAAGTTTTCAATGGGCTTCACACGGTCCAGCTGGCCGCTTTCCCTTTTGAGGGTCATGTGTTCGCCGGTCAGAAAGTATCCGACCTGGAAGTAGGCACCGTGGAGGAATAAGTCCGACATGCCGGCGTTACGCTGTAGCCAGTTAAACTGGTACTCACCACATACGTGCAGCGGGCCAAAGTTTTGCATGTACTCCAGTCCCAGAATTTCGAATGCCTCAGCTCCAGCAATCCGTCCTGTGTCAATCCAAGCTGACGCTGACCGGCCTTCTGGGCGCGAACGAAACCGAGCTTCGTTTACGTTCGTGACGGCGGCTGTTGCATTTCCATCGGGCACGGCAACCATTCCTGCTATTGCCAAGTGCATCCAGTCTTCTCCGTCATTCTCAAAGATTGGGCTACACGCCAGTCGACCGTTGGCACTCAGTTGCAGGTGGTCGCCAACGTACGCACCATCGACTTGTTGATCCTCAAGATTGTAGACACCGTATTGCCAGTTCCAGAACTCGTCTTCTGTAACGCCATGCATGGCGATTCCAAGTCGGCGGGCATCGGCATTCAAGTCCTCAATGATCATGGGCCGTTCGAGGAAAATGTTGAAACGGCTACTATTCCAGGTATCCAGTCCAAGTGGCCTTTTCTGGTTACCGATGATCAGCTTCTGTCCAAAGACATCGTCAAAACCAATATAGACGTCTTTGAAGACTGGTTCGTGAGGACTGGCGAAATCAACTTGCAGACGCCAGAACATGGACTCCAGAAGGTCGCCTTGGAATTCCAGTCGCACGCGACGGAAGGCGAGACGGTCTTCAGGATCTTGCCCGACCAGTGGTCCGGAGGGATGCTCAAAGAAGCCAATGCCAGGATCGCTTTGCGGGAAGAACCAGGCATCGCCGTGAATTCGTCCGCCGAGCTTAAAGGTCGGCTTACTCTTGGCTTCGAGTTCTTTCTTACGCTTGTCCTCTTCTGCCTTCTTCTTGCTCTCGGAGAGACTCATCATGTGTGCATCCCAGGCATCTTCCAATGCCTTGATGCGGACACCCAAGTCGTCGAGCGGGGCGTCGGTGAGAAACTCGGCTCCGTTGGGCAGCGGCGGCAATTCGTTGGGAGCAAGTGGGTCCTGCCCCATCGCTGCGGTGGCCAGCGAGCCAACGGCCACAATTGCAAGGAATGCGCGGATTGTTTTCATTATCTCGTCAATTCGAATGGCATCGAAGTGCACGATCCAACCTACTGGACCGACTACACCCAATCATCGACGCCGAGCAATTTTCACGGTTGTACTACACCCTTCGTTAATCCGCTCTTAACATTCGGCAGAAAAAGACCCCTGAAATCCCGCATATTCGTTACAGATTATCGGCAACTTCCGCCTGAAGCAGTTCTGCCCGAGATTACGAATTAGCCGAAGCTAACGGATACTCTGCAATCGGAATGCCCAAGCGGCGAACCGACTGCAACCGCTGCCAGCCGCGCGTGACCAGGTCTTCCCGCTTGCGAACGTCGTCCGGGTCGAGTTCTGCCTTTGAGAATGGCTCCTCAACTTCCACAGATGCGAATTCGTCGCACACAATGAACTGAGCCAATACAGGATTGCAGAGAATGTGCCGCTCCGGGGCGGCATGCAGTTGGTGCGGACCAATTTCCCCAATGATGTAGCGCAGGTACAAATCGCTCTCCTCCATGCGGTCCACCGCACGACCACACACTTCGCAGAGGTATCCTTCATCACATTTGGCCATGGTTCACATCTTAACCGAATTGTTCGTGGGGGTGGGTGAAGCTTGTCTCAAGCCGGAAAACGGGGTTCGCACGTCATTCATGGCGAATTCAACAGGCCATCCCAACTTATTTGAATCGAAGCACGAAAAGTATCGAGTCAGGTCGACAAAAACATGTGTTCGACAAGGCCACCACATGAACAGGTTCGCCACCAAGGCTTGTTGCTGCCCCGGCAATCCATGAAACTTCCCCGAGCACTCACGGGAAGCGTCTCAGCATAATCGAAAGGTACGCAATTCATCATGGAACCAGTCAACATTGGCATTCTGGGTGCGGGACGCATTGTGCAGCGCCGCATGCTGCCCGCGTTTCCTCAATCTCAACACGGGCGTCTGGTCGCCATTGCCAGTCGGCGTCCGGGAATTGCGGAACCGCTCGTGGCCGAACGGTCTGAAGTTCAAGTCTACGGCAACTACGACGACATTCTGCAGGACGACCACGTCCAGGCTGTTTACATTCCCGCAGCGGGTGACCAGCATCACCCTTTGACCATTGCCGCCGCCGAAGCAGGAAAGCACGTGCTGTGCGAAAAGCCCCTGGCCTGCACTGTCGTTCAGGCTCTGGAAATGCAGCAGGCCTGCCGTGAAGCAGGTGTTGTGCTGATGGATGCCTTCATGTGGCGACATCATCCCCGCGCTCTGAAAATGCGTGAGATGGTACAGTCCGGGCAAATCGGGGAGCTGCGAGTGGTCAATGTCTCCTTCTCATTCGACATCGACCGCAGCGACTGGCGACTCGATCCTGCACGCGGGGGCGGTGCCGTCTGGGATTTGGGGTGCTACGGCGTGAACTGTGCTCGATACCTCACCGGCGAAGAACCGCACCACATCTATTCTCGCACGGTCCACTGGTCGACGGGTGCCGACATGACCACTCAAGTCGCCCTCAATTTCGATTGCGGTACACTCGCCAACATCGATTGCAGTTTCGAAGCTCCCTTCCGCTGTCGACTGGAAGTTGTGGGTACCGGGGGCAGGCTGGAGCTGGACCGCGCATTTCAGAACGAACCCGGTTGTGTCATTCAGTGGACAAAGTCAGCCGACCGCGACGCCGAAACGGAAGAAATCTCGTTTCCGGACGCCGACCAGTTTGCCTGCGAGCTGGATCACTTTTGTACATCCATCAGGAGCGGCGCACTCTTACCGCCAGCAGAAGACGGCGTGGCGAACATGCGGGTCATGGAATCGATTGCGTCCCAATGGACGTAAGGGATGTGCGTTTCCACTGAACCGCAAAAGTCGGCGGCCCTGTCCCTTTCGCGGCGATTCCCGTCGACCTAAACTCCCATCTTGCAAAGGGCAAAGTGCCTGCGCCGCCACTTTGCCAGAATGTTAATTCACCCACCTGACGGATACGTACAGCGGAAGACTTTCATGTCCATTCTTGTCGATCGTAACACCAAAATTATCACCCAGGGAATTACCGGAAAGTCGGGCCTGTTCCACTCACAGCAGTGCCGCGCCTATGCCCAACAGCATCGCCCCGGCGAAGATGTTATGGTTGGCGGTGTCACACCCGGCAAAGGGGGGACCGAGGTCGATGGTTTTCCAGTCTTCAACTCCGTCATCGAAGCCGCTGAAAAAACCGGTGCCAACTGCTCGCTCATTTTCGTGCCACCGCCATTCTGTGCAGACGCCATCATGGAAGCGGCCGACGCCGGCATGCGTTTGATTGTCGCCATTACCGAAGGAGTGCCCGTCCTGGACATGGCCAAGGTAAAGCGTTTCCTGCAGGACTATCCCGAAACGCGGCTCATTGGTCCAAACTGCCCCGGAATCATCACACCCGAAGTTGCCAAAATCGGCATTATGCCGGGCTACATCCACCAGCCCGGAACCGTCGGCCTCATCAGCAAGAGCGGTACGCTCACATACGAAGCTGCCTGGCAGCTCGGACAAATTGGACTCGGCCAGTCGACCGCTGTCGGGATTGGCGGTGACCCCATTAACGGCACCGACTTCATCGACCTTCTGGAAATGTTCCAGAACGACCCCGGTACCGAATCGATTCTGATGATCGGTGAAATCGGTGGTGATGCCGAAGTGCAGGCCGCGGAATACATTCGCGACAACGTCACCAAGCCAGTCGCCGCGTTCATCGCTGGACAAACCGCACCTCCGGGTAAGCGTATGGGACATGCCGGTGCCATTATTTCCGGTGGCAGTGGAACCGCAGAAGAAAAAATGTCCGCCCTCCGCGCTGTCGGCGTGGAAGTTTCGGAAAGCCCCGCCGACATGGCGGCTGCCGTTCAGCGGGCTATTGCAAACGCCAAGTAAGTCCACCGAAAAAACGAATTCAACATCAGCACTCACCTGTTGAGGCCGTACGATGAAACGTGTTGCGCTCCTTGCTGTTTTTGTGTTGGGACTGCAATCTGCGGCTCCCGCTGCCGACTTGCTGGTTGAAGCGGAGAGCTTCGAAGACCACGGCGGCTGGGTGCTCGACACCCAGTTCATTCGGTCGATGGGATCGCCCTACCTGCTGGCTCATGGCCTGGGTCGTCCTGTTGCTGACGCAAAAACCACGGTCAAGTTTCCGCAGGCGGGTGAGTACAAAGTTTTCGTGCGCACAAAAGACTGGGTCGCCCGCTGGCAGGCGCAGGGAGCCCCCGGAAAGTTTCAGTTGGTTGTCGGCGGGAAAACTCTCGACACCACATTCGGCACTTCCGGAGCTGAGTGGAACTGGCAGGCTGGCGGCACGGTTTCAGTATCGGACACCTCAGTCGAAATCGCCCTGCATGATCTCACGGGGTTTGATGGTCGTTGCGACGCCATTTACTTCACAAATTCTGGTGAGGCACCACCGAACGAGGGGAAAATTCTCCCCGAGTGGCGCCGCGATCTGCTGGGACTCGGAGCCGAACCCACAGTCAAAGACGGCTACGACCTCGTCGTCATTGGTGGTGGATACTCTGGCGTAGGTGCCGCCCTTTCGGCGTCGCGTGCTGGCTGCAAGGTCGCCCTCATCCAAGATCGGCCCGTGCTCGGCGGCAATGGATCGAGTGAAGTTCGCGTCTGGGCAATGGGGAATATTCGTCGCGGGAAGTATCCTCGCATTGGTGAAATCGTCGAAGAGTTCTCCGACCACGCCACGAAGTCCCCCGGTCGCTACGAAGAGTTCGAAGACGAAAAGAAAGAAGCCATTGTTCTGGCCGAAAAGAACATCGACCTGTTCTTGAATCATCACGCCTATCAGGTCGATGTCCTCGGCGAAGATTCGGCCATTGAAGAACCAAACATTTCTCGTAAGGACCAGCCACGCAGCATTACGGCCATTTACGCGTTCGACACACGCACCAGCGAGCACAAGAAGTTCTCAGGCAAGCTCTACGTCGACGCCACTGGCCACGCCACCATTGGTTACCTCGCCGGCGGCGACTGGGATATGAAGTCCGAAGGACGCATGGGCATGAGTAACATGTGGGCCTGGGCCGAAGGGGACGACAATGTCGCGTTCCCTCAGACACCCTGGGCTCTCGATCTCAGCATGAAAGACTTTCCCTACCCGCGCGACCATCACGGCCAGTGGTTCTGGGAAAGCGGATTCGACAAAGACGCCCTGGGCGATGCCGAAGCCATCCGCGACTGGAACTTACGAGCCGTCTACGGCGCATTTAACGCCATGAAGAATCGCGACGGTGCCGACAAACACCAAACTGCGTTTCTCACTTGGATTGCGTACATCGGCGGCCCACGTGAATCGCGCCGGCTCATGGGCGACGTCATCCTGACAGAGGAAGACATCATCGCGAAGAAAGACTTCCCCGATGGTTGCGTGCCAAGTACGTGGTCCATCGACCTGCACTACCCCAAGGAAGAATTCGCCGAGAAGTTCCCGGACAATCCTTTCATTTCCTATGCGAAGCATGGAACGGGCGTCGACCGCAGCTATGGCTACCCGGTTCCCTACCGTTGCTTCTACAGCCGCAACGTTGAGAACCTCTTCATGGCTGGCCGCTGCATTAGCGTCACCCACGAAGCACTCGGCACAACACGCGTCATGAAAACCTGCGGCATGATGGGTGAAGTCGTCGGCAAGGCCGCTTCTGTCTGCGTCAAACACGAATGCCTTCCCCGCGACGTGTATGAACGCTACTGGCCCGAAATGGACGAACTGCTCAAACTGCCCGGCAAAGCGTACCGGGCCGATGTGAATTCCCAGTTCACCATTCCGGCAGATGCCCTCCCTGAAGCGGGCCCCAACGGTGCTCCGACCGGACTTGACCCCAAGCAGCTCCCCGGCCTCGTACTGGATGACCGCGACGCCAAGAAATCACCGGGATGGACCGAAGGGACCGGCCTGAAAGGTTACATCGGATTCGGCTACCTCTACGCCGGGCAAGCCAGTAATGCCACCTGCACGTGGGAACTGAAGGTCCCCAAAAGCGGTAAATACGACGTCCGCATTGCCTACCAGCCCCACGAAAACCGCGGCACCAAAGTGAAGGTGACCACCAAAGTCACCGGCGTGTCGAACACAGTCGAAGTCAACATGCAAAAACCCGCCCCCCTCGAGCACGGATTCATCTCCGTCGACAGCGGCGAGTACCTGCAAGGCGAAGTCATTACGGTGACCATCAGCTCCACCGGCTGCGGCGGCAACGCTCACGCCGATGCCGTGCAACTCATTGAGTTGAAGTAGCTGGCCAATTGGGTGCTTTCGTTTGCAGTTAATTAGCCCAAACTGCTTCAGCTTTCAGTCCTCACACGGACATTTTGAATCCTTGGCGTATTTCGCTCGCCCAATGAAATTGCAATTGTTTCGGTATCATTGCGGCTCATGCGGACACTGGTACGCTTCTCCGGTCATTGGCGGATCCCCTTATGGCGAGTTCTTACTACGATCGGAATCTGGCGAAACGCGTTACCTCAATGCGACTCTTGACCATACGTTCAGAGAAGTTCGTGAGTTCATCGAGAATGACCCTCGCACTACAACGCTTGATCAATTCAAACTCTCCAATCTCCTGCACGATTTGTATGGCATTGCCTGCGACAAAGACTCCCTAGGAAACGAGTTTCGTGTTGGTCTGAATGCTCGATGCACACATTGGGATCAGCGAAACATCACCGAATGGGAATCAGTGGAACCGCCGGAGTTTGTTGAATTGGAAATTCCAGCCGTCACCCACGAATCGTGGATGAAACTGGATGAAAGTGAGAAGCAGGCGCGTGTTTCAGCAGCAATAAATGAGTCGCCATTCACTCCCTAGTTCACAAGCTCCGCGTGGGAACTGCTCAATAACACGATTTTTGACGACGTGTCGCCGGGCGAATCACCAATGTCGTCTGGTAATTTGTGAAGCGATACGCTGACGTTTGATCGCCACAGACAACGACTATGACTCAGAAGGCGGAGCTACCGGCGGTTCGAAGCGTGGTGCCCGGAATTCTTCAGGGCGGGTTTCGACAGGATCGGGGCGGCGGGTGGCTGCTGGAGCGGGCGAGGGACGTGACGGGGTGGAGTCATCCATGGCGGAATTAAACTCGCGCTGCAGTCCCTGCATTCCGCGCCGGAACTCCGTGTACTTCTTGCCGAACTTCTTCGCGACTTCCGGAAGGTTCTTTCCGTACAGCAGCAAAGCCACAATTCCGACCAGAATCATTTCGTAATAGCTTACCCCAGGCAGCATTTCAAACTCCAGCAGCCAGTTTCCAAACGACCAAACTCAGGTTCCGCAGGAAACTTGCTCAAGTTGTCACTTCGTCTTCTGAATCATCTTCCTTAAGCCCTTCCTTGAAGGACTTCACACTCATCCCGAGTGATCGCATTGTAGCAGGGAGACGGTTGCCAAAGAATAACAGCGCAACAGCTGCAACAATCAATAATTGGTACCCACCGGTCGCAAACATGACAACAAACTCCAGGTTGAAAAGGATATTCCGACTTCAACAGTTCCTGAAGCATCTTGCCCGTGCGTCGCGGCACAAATAGCGAACGGCGCACAGGTACCCTCAGATACCTCTGAAACTGCCATTCGCTCATCCGGGCACATCGGCTCAGATCGCGCGAACCACACCATTATTCTTCCCGCTTGGCCGCCCTCTGTCAATCCGCCGCTACGAAAATGTCCTTGGTGGCCTTGTCGGTGGTGAGGCCACTTTCCTTGGCTGGCGTCTCCTTGATGAGCCGTGCAATGACCTGGTCAGGCGTAATTCCTTCACTCTCAGCCGAGAAATTCGTCACAATGCGGTGACGCAAAATGGGCGCTGCCAGTTCCGCAATGTCCGACGTCGACACGTGGACACGCCCATTGAGCAGGGCTCTGGTCTTGGCTCCGAGCAGCAAATACTGGACGGCACGGGGGCCTGCACCCCAGCCGAGCCATTCAGTGACAAACTTGGGAATCCCCGGCTCGCCGACACGAGTCTGACGGACAAGTGACAGTGCGTAGTCGGCGACGTGATCGGACACGTGCACCTGCCGGACAATGTTCTGGATTTCCAGGATTTGCTCGCCATCGAGGACGGGCTGGATTTCGGCCTTTTCAATGCCGGTTGTCTGCAGTGCGATTTGCTTCTCTTCGTCGTAGCTGGGGTACTTCACGAAGACTTTGAACATGAAACGGTCCTGCTGCGCTTCAGGCAGCTGATACGTTCCTTCCTGTTCAATCGGGTTCTGCGTGGCCAGCACAAAGAACGGATTCGGAAGCTGGTGCCGGTTTTTACCGACAGTTACCTGACCTTCCTGCATCGCTTCCAGGAGTGCCGCCTGAGTTTTCGGCGGGGTTCGGTTGATTTCGTCGGCCAGAATGACGTTGAAGAACAGTGGCCCCGACAAAAACTGAAACTCGCGGTCGCCCGTTTCCTGATTCGTCCGCAGCACTTCCGTGCCAGTGATGTCGGCCGGCATAAGGTCGGGAGTGAACTGCACACGGCTGAAGCTCATCGAAAGGCAGCGGGCCAGCGTGCTGATCATCAGCGTTTTCGCCAGACCAGGAACACCTTCCAACAGGCAGTGGCCACGACTGAAGAGTGCAATGAGCAACTGGTCGATGACGTCATCCTGCCCGACAATGACCTTTGCCATTTGTTCTTTGATGTCGCGGTAAGCGCGGTGGACCTTGGCAATCGATTCCTGTGTCGCCTGATTCTCGGACATATTCACTGCTTTTCGCTGATTTCAGATTTCCTCGCTGTCACGGACTCCCGCCCGGACATCCGGAATCGTAGACGGACGGCCCGCAAGATGGTAGCCGATTCGTCCCAACCTCCACTGACGGCCTGAGAAATGTAGGCCGGACCGGAGCAAACCAACGCATTGCCGGAACTTCGGCCGCTGGGATGCCGTTCATCAAAACATGGCCTTGTGAAACAATTATCTCCGTTTGCGTAGTTCCGGCATTCGCTTGCGGCCTGCGGTCCGGCCTACCATGAACATTTCATTCTACGCGAGGATTTGCTCGATCGCCTGCCCGTGGTCGATATCGAGCCGCTTTCGGTCGGGGAGTTCCAGCCGCCTGGAATCGAGTCCCAACTGTTTCAAGATGGTCGCATGAATGTCGGTGACGTAGTGTCGGTCTTCAACTGCGTGGAAGCCGATTTCGTCTGTGACCCCATGCACCGTGCCCCCCTTTGTGCCACCGCCAGCCATCCAGACGGAGAATCCGTAGATGTGATGGTCACGTCCGTCTGAGCCTTGAGTGCCAGGCGTGCGTCCGAACTCACTGGCAAACAGCACCAGCGTGGAATCCAGCAGACCGCGTTGCTTGAGGTCTTTGATAAGTCCCGCGATGGGTTTGTCGACCGCTTTGAAGTTCCGTTCGTGATTTGCCTTCAGACCGCTATGAGCATCCCAAGCCCCTGCCCCGCCGGCACCATGCTGAACCTGAATGAACCGTACACCACGTTCGACGAATCGACGGGCCGCCAACATTTGCATGCCGAAGTCGCGCGTGGCGGGATCATCCAATCCATACAGTTCTTGCGTCGCCTGAGTCTCTTCATCGAATCGCAGTGTTTCTGGCACCGAGGTCTGCATCCGAAAGGCAAGTTCATACGCTTTAATACGGGCCGCGAGTGCTTCGTCTTCCGGGTACTCATTCCCCCTGATGCCATTGAGCTGCCGGACTAAATCGAATGAGAGTTCTTGCTCGTCTCTCGTGACATCGCCCGGGGCCGTGCCGAAATCGAGTGGGTTCTTGGGATCAACGCGAATGGGCGTCGCGTCGTGAGCCGGACCGAGATAGTGCCCATCCCGCTTGTTCCAGTACTCCCGCTTTCCCATCGAAATGAACTGCGGCAAGTTGTCGTTGAGCGATCCCAATCCGTAGTGCACCCACGCACCGAGCGTCGGGAATTCGCCATCCAGCATGTGACGTCCCGAATGAAACTGTGTTTGCGCACCATGATTGTCGTCGGTTGTCCACATCGACCGCACAATCGCGAGGTCGTCGACACAGCTCCCCATGTGCGGCACCCAGTCACTCAGCTCAATTCCCGACTCGCCGTACTTTTTGAATCCCACCTGCAACGGATACAGCTTGTTCCGCTGCTGCCCGTTCGCGTCGTTAATGACGGTGACCCGGGCCAGTTTCAACTTCTCTGGATTCTGAACATCCTTGAACGGCGTCTCGCTAATCGTCTTTCCGCCATACTTCGACAGCATGGGCTTAGGATCAAACGACTCTGCCTGAGACACACCGCCGTTCATGAACAGCCAGATAACACTCTTCGCCTTGGGAGTGAAATGCGGCTCTCCAGTCGGCGGTTCCCACACCGTGGGAGCTTCTGCTCGCAGTACGTTATCGCGAGCCAGCATGGCACCGAGTGCCAGACCGCCGAATCCCAGTCCGGCATTCGAAAGAAATGATCGGCGTGATTGGACAAATCGGTGAGGCATATCTTGTCCCGAATTTGAGTTGCAACAGCACAGTTGAACTAAACTATCGTGGATTCAAACGGTTGGAACAAGCCCCGAAGAAGTACATGGGGTGACTCGTCATGACGCCGTCGAACAGGTTGGATCCGAATCACTCACGCTTCAATGTGAACAACGCCTTTAGTTGCCTGACGATGGCGTCGACGAATCCAGTTCAAAAAGTTGTTCGTTGATGCACTGTCGACGAAGCTGAACCTCCTTTTCCAATTCCACGAATTCCAGGGCACAATTGATTTCATAGGCACCAACGGAACCAAAGAGAAACGCAAACAGTGCTGGAATCCAGTTGCCAAAAATGATCATATTGAGGACGCATATCAAGGAGACCACAACCTTGACAGTCCCTCCTGTGACCGTTGGTCGGTGTCGTGCCCAGACAAACCATTCTTTGCACTTCCGCTCCCACTGCGTATTGAGGCAGAGCAGTTCGTTCTCCAACTGCAAACGACGATCCTGAACCGAAGGCGGACTGGTTGGGGGAGGAGCCGATGCAAACACACGAGTGAATCGAGCTGAACCTGTTTGCTCGACTTTCAAACGATTATTGCACAGACCACAAGTGAGGTAGCTGGTACCAGCCAACACCGTCAACGGTGCTCCGCACGCGTTACAGTTGAGTTGAAAGGTCCTGCGCATCGGGTTCATTTTTCAAACGGCTTTCGCCCAAATCTTACTGCACGACTCATTCGATGAATCATCGATTGATCAGTCCAAATTGTCATCGGCGCTCTATCCCGCGCCACGGCGTCTCAATGGCTTCGGAAGCCGAGTTTGGTGTTAAGGCGCTCGGTTTTCCAGGCCTTTTCTCGCGGAACTGCAGCGACACGGGTGACTTTTGTTTTCGCCCCGCAGTCGAAAAACAAAACGGCCCGGGGTTGCGAACAACTCCGGGCCGTTGGATTTAGAACATCAACTTGCTGTTGGATCACTCGCCGTAGAACTTGGTAAGTTCTTCGGAGGTGAGTGGTTCGGCCAGTGACTCGCTGGAGAGGCGAGCACGGAACCGCAGGCTGGCTGCAGACTCGGCCGACACGTGAACCTTGTAGGTCGCTGTCTGACCTGGTCCAAGCTCTGCCTGAGTGCGGAACAGGATGACGCCATTTTCAGCAATGTGCTCTGAGGGTCCTTCCGCTGAGATGAACGTCATCCCGGGAGCCATTTCGCAGGCGAGGCCGACGTTTTTGGCAGGAGCAGAACCTTCGTTGCGAACTTTCACTTCGTAGATGGCTTCGGAACCAACTTCGACAGGATCATCCAGGTCGCGAACTTCGATGGCCAGTGATGACGTGCCTTCGACAGCCGTGGTGAACTGAGCGTCACTGGGGACGCCGTGCTCAGCGGTCGCACGGACGAAGTGAGTGAACTCACCAATTTTGTCCGAGTTGAGAGTCACTTTCACTTCGGCAGACTGACCAACAGTCAGGCGACCGACGAACCAGCTCAGGAGGCGGGAGGAGGGATCGTACTGTGTACCACGGTCGGCACTGACGAAACTCATCCCTTCTGGAATTTTGTGCATGACGCGAACGTTGTCGGTCGGTGCCGCACCATCGTTCAAAACCTTCAGAGTGTAAGTACCAGGACGTCCGACATAGCGGAGTCCAGGACCGTCGATTCCGGCCACAACGTGTGGTGCAACCACAGCGACTTCTGAAGAGCTGGTTTGAACCAGTCCACCTTCACCGCGAACCTGCACCTGAATGACCTGCGGTCCACCAGCGGTTGCCGCGAGAGCCAATCGTACGGGACGGGTTTCTCCAGGGTTCAGTGAGCCAAGATCCATGACCAGACGCTTGCCGCGGGCATGTTCGAGACCATCTGGGATGAGGGCTTCGACTTGTACGTTGGAGGCAATGCCGGTACCTGGGTTGCTAACGTGGACTGTGTGTGAGGCGGGCTCACCAATCAGCACTTCGCTGGGGCCATCAATTTTGATTGCCAGCAGTGGCTCAGCAACATTGAATGTTCCTGCTGCCGAAGCAGAGAAACGAACATCGGCACGTGTGGCAATGGCACCCCGTTCGAGTGGCACGAACTTCACGGCCAGAACCTGAGTTTCACCAGGAGCAAGTTGCTCAAACCGCCAGGTGAGTGAGCTGGTACCAGCAATCGGCTGGGGCTCGGCTGACACAAGCCGAATGTTGTTCGGGAAGAATGCTTCCACTTCCAGATTCGCAGCGAGTGTCGAACCAGGATTCTTGACGACGAGTTCGCAGGCACATTCCTGGCCGACGTTAATGTCAGACTTCTTCACCCACTCCACGCTGACCGAAGGGGTTTGAGGACCAGCCTGGGCAACCACTGCGGGAGCGGTTGCTGTGGGACGAGCGGGGGCACCGCGGGAAATGGTGAACGAACCTTTGGATTCGCCGTCCGCAGGAGGATTTGGAGCAACTGGCTTTGTTTCTTCGGCCTGTTCCGTCGCGATGGGCTGCGACAGTCGACTGCCACCGCCTGCTACTGGGACAGGACGAGCTTCCGGTTGCTGACGTGGGAATGGTCGGGCCGATCCCAAGTTGGGACGTTCATCCCGAACCTGCTGGATTTCCCCTGCTTCGCCTTGGGCGGGGCCTTGTTCGAAGGCTGCCTGCATCACTTCGCCAGTTTCGGCTGTTTCAGTCTCCACTGCCGGAGCAACTGCTCCCGTAACAGCAGGCTGCTCTTCGCTGCCGAACAGCTCGGAGTAGAAATTCTTACGTTCAGGCTGGGCCGCCGTTTCGCCTGTTGAGCGTACAAATCGGCTTGGGCCAGATGCTTCCGTCTCAGTCCCTTCACGGGCTGAGAAAAACATTGACCGGGTCGGCTTTGCACTCTCGAAAGGGTTCGCCGGTCCAAATGCTTCCTGTGCGCGGGCTTCATGGAGCGACAACCCCGCGAAACCACACATCGCGAGTAACCAGACACTCCGTCGCATGTTGATCTCCTTGAAACTGCGCCGTGCCAGGGTTCCAAACGCAGGAACCGAGTTGGCGTTAAATCATCGCTGAGCGATGGAACGTGAGGGAACGTCTGCACGTCCGGCAGACCATACATCGAGGTTATCGGCCACGGACGAATCGTGGGATTACAAGAGTTCTCCAGAAAATTCCGATTACGGCGAGTTTTCCGATTACGCAGCCTTTGCGGAGCAAGTGTCAAGCAATCTTTGCAGCCAAACAGTCAAAACGCTAAGCCACCTTAGCGCACTCAAGCTGAGTCACAACGCCCACAAGCCCCCAAGACCAAGACACAAGATACTGCCAAATAGCAACTTACAACACAGAAAGCCACTGCATCGCCCTACGGGTGGTATGGATTATGCGTATTGTACCGGTTGTCACACCTGTATGGGTCGTGCCAATTCTGGAACAAATCAAATCACAGTAACAGGAGGATGCCGGATGAGATTTGGGTAGAGCGTGGGAGGGCAATCCTTCGCGTTGCTGTTACCCAAAATGAGAGCGTGTGTGGCGACCTGAGACCTCGCCACTGGATGCGAAAGCATCCCGTAAGACCTTGCGAAACCAGGCAGGTGCATTTCGCACTGTGTCGCCGTGTGTGCGGCCAGTGTATGGGGTTCGGCATGTCCCCCAGTGAAATGTCATGGGCGACTGCAATGCTCAGACTCCTGGAATCGCAGGTCTTTTTTTATGTCGATCGAGAAACGAGAACGGGGCGTCTGAGTCAATCAATCGGCCACGGAAAGGCCATGACCTGCGAAATCTCGTGTGCCCCCAGCAGCCACATCACTAACCGGTCGAAACCGAGGGCCACCCCCGAACATTCCGGGAGCCCCGAGTCCATCGCGCTCAGCAGGCAACTTTCTGATGGAAGCTCTGGCTTCCCTTCACGACCGCGGAGTGCATTCTGTGCCGCGTTACGCCGACGGAGTTCGACGGGATCGGTGAGTTCCTGGTAGCCGTTGCAGATTTCTAACTCACCCAGATACAGCTCAAATCGTTCGGCAACGGGGGGAGTATTGGGCCGAACTCGAGCAAGGGCCGCCTGCGAGGCAGGGAAATCGCACAAGAAGCAGGCCTGCTGAGATTCCAGCCACGGCTCAACGATTTCTGCGAGCAGCAAGTTCAGCAGGCTATCGCGGTTCTGCTGGGCGAGGTTGTGTGCCGCTGCGCCTAAGTGCGCGGTTGCCAGATCACGCAATTCGGTGTCAGTCAGGTGCAGAACTTTCGCCCCGAGCGCGCCTTCGAAAGCCTGGTCGTAGGTGAAGCGGGGAATGACGTCACCCAGCTTCGGGGGAGATACGGAGAGTGTGGCGAGCGCCGTCTGCAAGTGCCGAACGAGTTGCTCGGTGAAATCCATTTGCTCGTGGTACGTTGCTCCAACCCGGTACCATTCCACAATGGTGAATTCTGGATTGTGCCGATGCCCCACTTCATCGCTACGAAACGACTTCGTGACCTGAAAAATCGAGTCGGCGCCACTCGCCAGTAGTCGCTTCATGGCGAATTCGGGAGAGGTTTGCAGAAACCGACGACACGGCGTTTGCACTTCGAAAGGATCAAGCCAGAGGTCGACGCAGGTGTCGTTCGACAAAACAGGCGTTTCCACTTCCCAGTAGCCTTGAGAGTGGAAGAAGGACCTGAGTTCTCGCAGCAGAAATGCGCGTTGTTTCAATACCTGCAGCGAGGCCGCAGGGCCAAACGGGAAATCAGCAGGCACTGGAACGACTACAGATTCGGCAGGTTACGCTTCTGTGGTGGAGCAGAACGACGTTGCATCCGCTCTTCTTCTTCAGCCAACAGGAGACGTGGCAAGTCTTCTTCAGAGACTCGCGACATCCCGTCCATACCTGGCAAGTCGACGTGGTACTCTTCCCACACCCAGCCGAGTTGTGTGTCCTTCTCCTTCAGGGCCAGCGATGCCCAAGGCGTACCAGGGTGCTCGTCGATGACGCGATTCAGGTACACCAGCGTTTCTTCCGCCGCTTTGCGTACCTCTGGACCTGTCGAGATGTCAGCAGAAGGACGAAGTCGCCACATGTTGCTGTTGTCTCGCTCGAAGGACTTCGTTGACACCTTCATGTTGGCCAGCATTTTGTTGTATCCGTAGTATCGAACACGCATCGCCATGAGGCGGCCCATCGCCAAGTCGTAAGCGGCCTGCCAGCGAGGCTCGACGAGTTTGTCGCGGCCAGCTTCCCCCGCCTTCAAGGCTTCAAACAGCCGGTCGATCTTGAATTGAATTTCGGCAACAGGCTTCTGAGCTTCCGTCAGTTCGGTCTTGAGCAGGTTGTCGGTGTAGGCTCGGAACGTCAATTTTGGGACAGGTAAATCACCTTGGTAGGTCATGTCAGCGACTTGAACCAGTGCCGACTTCGCCGGATTCCGGCTCACTTCCTGAAGAATGACGGGAACAGGACGCAGGTCTGGCGCGTAGCGACGCATAATGGCACGGTCAAAATTCCGTCCCTGAGTGTCCTCGGTAATGAGGAACATTCCTCCCGTTTCTGAGCAGAGCCGCGTCAGCCCATAAGGACCATAGCTTGCCGACATTTGCTTCAGCTTCCAATCCTCACCACTTCCCACGAAGGGAAGTTGAAGAGCATCTGGCACGGCGCCCTCAGGCCCCTGATCCACCGGAATGGGAATCGTCACGCCGTCTGATGGATCGACATACGGGTAGTAGCCGAGCTTCTGACCAAAGACGGAGGCATTGCCAATGGTGAAGACTTTCGTCTGGAACCGGCGGGCCAGCGTAATGGACTCTTCAAGGTACTGCTCCATGTCGTCGCCACGTTCGTCGGTGACAATGAACATGAGCTTGTTCATATCGCCGTGCGACTTGCGGAAAGTCCGAATACGTTCCATGGCGAGTTTCACGGTATAGAACACACGCTCCTTGCCCGACTCATCGTTCACGATTCCCTTACGAACAATTTCGCCGAGTTTCGCGGCATCTTGAAGGGGTTGATCGGTGAGCAGCAGCGGCTTTTCGCCGTAGGCCCAAATCATGGTGTGCAGGCCATCTGTCTCGCCGGAATTGGAGACCTGCTTGTAAATGTTGTCGAACCGGTCAGCAATTGCTTCACGGCGATCTTTTAGCGACCCTGAGGCGTCGAACAGCCAAATGACGAGCGTTTTCCGCTCGCGGAGTGAGGCACGCATTTCGAAGGCGACCCGGTCCATCGCACCTTCAACACCACCCTTCACTTCATCCGAGGCGCCTTTTACAACGACTGGCGCTGAGAGATCACCTTCCGGCTGGATGTCACTCGTTACCTCGATTACGCGAATTTCAGGATTGAGGATGTCTTCGACTTCTTGTTCGAGAGGCGTGTCCTGCTGTCCAACATTTACTGCCATGCTCGCTGAAGGTGACATCATGCCTGAAACACCATCGGTTCCCTCAACATCGGTTTCTGTCGCAGGCGAAAACGTGAGTTCGTCCACGTCGGTACTGACGACACTGTCAATTGTCGTAGGATTCACCGTGATACCACTATGGACCACAATGAAGTGCAGAAACACCAATATCGTGAGATTCACAACCAGACTGATACCCCAGGCTGGCATGTCGCGGAGAGCGTTATTCATTGAGGACTCCTCGCAATCCTTGATTATTTGCGTCGAAACGAGACTATTGTCTCTATAACACTTTACGTTGCGTAATCCCATCTCGCAACAGGACGTTGCGGGGATTTGCAAAACCGCAACACTCAATGTCACGGCTTAATACCGCAGGATTCGTCCAAATGTTCGACGCAACCTGCAAGAAAATCGCGTAAAGACTTCGAAAATAGGAGTTTACAAGACTTGAACTGGCACGTGTACGACACCTGGTTCGTCCTGACAGGAGGCATTGCCGCAATGGCCTGTGCCGTACCGGGTGTTTGGCTGGTGCTGCGTCGCCAAAGCTTAATGGGCGACGCCCTGAGCCACACGGCTCTGCCCGGGATTGTTGTTTCCTTCCTGTTCGGACAGTGGCTGCTGAAATCGGGCACAATTGCGACGTCCGCGCTCCCGTTCTTCGAGTCGATTCTTCTCGTCGTCATTTCGGTCGCAGTCGGCGTGGGGACGGCCGTACTTACCGAACTTTTGCAACGGACCGGCCGGGTGGAATCCTCTGCGGCTTTGGGGGTGGTGTTTACCTCCCTGTTCGCCCTCGGGCTCTTTCTCGTGCGACTCCTGGCCGATCACACTGATCTCGATGCGGAATGCGTGCTGTTCGGACACCTGGAACTGGTGGTCCTCGACACGGTTTGGATTGGCTCCTTCGAAATACCCAGAGCCTGCCTGACAAACGGAGCGACCTTGCTACTCAATTTGGGACTCGTTTGGCTCTTCTTCAAAGAGCTGCAGGTCTCGGCGTTCGATCCCGCAATGGCCAACTCTCTCGGCATTCGTTCCCGCTGGATTCATTACGGGACTATGTCCGTCACAGCTCTGACGGTACTGACGGCATTTCAGACGGTGGGGAGTATCATTGTCGTGGGACTGCTCGTTGTCCCCGCAGCAACCGCCCTGCTGTTAACCGAACGGCTCCCACGTGTCATTCTCCTCAGCATGATTGTCGCCGCAGCCAGCGCTCTTGTCGGGCACATGCTCGCCAAAACACTGCCAATGCGCATCTTCGTCCCGCTCGGGCTGACCAACGTTCAGGACGCCGGAACTTCCGGCATGATTGCGGCCACGGCGGGAGCAGTCTTTCTGACGGCATTGCTCGTCGCGCCTCAAAAAGGATTGCTCGCGAAAGGCCTCACGCAACTGCAACTGTCATTGAAAATGGCGGGTGATGATGTCTTAGGCGCACTCTACCGGCTCGAAGAAACGCCGGGACGCGATTTAGGCGAACCGCATGAATATCCCACCAGTGCGAGCTGGCTCACGCGTTGGTACCTGCGCATTCGACGGTTGACCACGGAAACGGCCAGCGGCCCGGTGCTGACTTCGTCAGGGCGAGCCGAAGCGAAGAAACTCGTGCGGGCGCACCGGCTGTGGGAGAGCTACATGCAGAAGCACTTTGAACTGCCCGAAGACCACCTGCACGCACCGGCCCACCTGGTGGAGCACTTCCTCGACGAAGAACTGCAGGAAAAACTGTTTCGCGAACTCGACGCGCCCGCCAACGATCCCCACGGTCGTAACATACCAGCAGGAGCTACCAGCAGCCCAAAGGCTGACGGCGCTCCTGCTGAGAATTCTGGTGACACCAACTCTGGCAGATGACTGGTCACCATGGAAACCCGACCTGGGTTTCGTCGCAACCAGTTTCAAGCCGACAAACGAGTGCTCGGCGACAACTCTGAAGTCAGTTTCAAAACCCGGTGGCACAGACATTCCTGTCTGTGTTTTCCCCAGAGAATCCTTCATAGGCTGAAAGGTTTCGAAACAACCTCTAGTCGGTCAATACAATGTCGTAACTGTCACTTGGGACGTCGACCATGATGCCTGACGTTGTTGGTGTCGCGTACTTCAAGGGGATTTGACTGACTGGTTCAGGAGCTGGTGGAAGCTCTTCGGGTGGAACATAGTTCTCTTCATTGGATGGGTCGGCAGGTCGGGCCAGGGACTGCTGTTTTGAAACGGTCACAAAGTACTTCCCCGCAATCGCACCATCGCCCGACTCGTAGGTGGTGAGCGTGAATTCGCCCTCGCTGTTCGTCACGGCAAACGCCGCCTTCTTACCCGGTTCTTTCCCCGGATTGAATGTCACCGTGGCGCCATCGACTGGATTGCCCTGGTAGGTCACCTTTCCAGAGACCGCAACCGTTGGCAATCGCTCGGCGGCACCTTCGCCACCTCCGCTGCATCCGGCCAGCAGCACTCCCAAGACCAGCAAACCATGAAATTTCATCTCAAAAACTCCTGTCAAAAAAGGTAATTCAATGCGTCGTTTCTTATCCAGCGCCGCCAAAAACAGCAGCTCAAATCCTACCGAAAAATAGTGCTAAAGTACTTTGTGAAAGTCAGTTTTTTGGGCACAAATCCCAGTTGATGTAACAGGATTGGTGGATACATTCAACTCGGTTTTGGTGACACTCCGTCCTGCATTCTAGTCGAGGTGACCTTCTCACGACAGCCTCACCAGCTACCTCATTCTGCGAGACAACCCGGGCCCGGCACACATCGATACCGACTGGCACATCGATACCAACTGAGGATTCTCCTCAATTTCTTTCTGTCCCTTTTCAACAAGGATCAAGGAGTCTACGTATGGCACAACTTTCTTCCAATCTGCGTCGGCGCGGTTTCACGCTGATCGAACTGCTGGTGGTGATTGCCATCATCGCGGTGCTCATTGCATTACTGCTCCCCGCTGTGCAGCAGGCCCGGGAAGCAGCCCGGCGTTCGCAATGTAAAAACAATCTGAAGCAACTGGGGTTGGCGTTGTACAACTACCACGACGTATACACCATGTTCCCTTACCGCAAGGGAGGAACTGGTCCGCGTGTGGGAACGGACTGCAATACCGCCAACAGCAATCGCCTGAGCGGTTTCATGCCTCTCATGCCGTATCTTGAACAGGCACCTCTTTTCAATGCAGTGCAGAAAGGCGACGGCACTGTTCAGCCGGGCGGTCCATGCGGCTGGGCTGGGTGGTCTGTTTGGGACGTTGCCGTCCCAGCCTTGATGTGTCCTTCTGACCCAGGCTCCAACGAGCACCGCAAAGTCACCAACTACGTCTTCTCGGAAGGTGACACCATTAACAGCTACCGCGACACCCAAAACGTCCGGGGCATGTTTCCATACCAGCGATGCCTGGCAGAACGCGATTGCCTCGACGGAACGTCTAATACCATTTTCATGAGTGAAATCATTCGTGCAAGAACTGGCCGATACGACGCGCTCGGCGCGTTGACGAGCGTCCGTGCGAACGAAGGTGTTGCCGAAGGATATGCCGGTATCGGCAGCAACCCAGGTGCCTGCTTTGGCGCAATTTCCAGTGGTTACTATGTCAACCCCGCCGTTGTGAAAAACCGTGGCGGTGGAAACGCCTGGGATGGCCAGCCCGAGTATGTCGGCTTCAATACCGTCATGCCTCCCAACGGCCCTTCGTGCGTTGATATGGCTGGCGCGGGAAGTGGTGATTCCGCGCACGGCGTGCTCGCCGCGCGCAGTCGCCACGTTGGCGGTGTGCAGTGTCTGATGGGTGACGGAGCTGTCCGCTTCATCTCGGAAAACATCGACACCGGCAACCTCGCGTTGCCTCAAGTGACCAGTGGCCCCAGCCCGTACGGCGTGTGGGGAGCACTCGGAACTCGTGACGGTGGTGAACCCATCAGCGAGTTCTAAGAACTCAGCAGCGACAATTTGACGGACGATGCACGCACGAAGTGGCTGAATATTCAGCCGCTTCGTGTTTTTTTTGTGAATTTCAAGAAAAAAGTGGTGTTTCGAGCTGCCCAAAGGAAGACCAAACGTCTTCGCCCTTTTCTTCCCATATCGGCCAAGAATTCAGAATGCAGCAGTCGAAGAAGCGGCGGGAATGGACCATACCGGGCCCAATAACGCGCATGAAATGGTTGATGGGTGCACCGAAACTGCTACATTACTCCTTGGTGATGTTCATTGCCAATTAGAGCGTGGCTCAATTCCGCCATATTATTTCATAATTCACTTCAGTGTGATCCCGTGTCGGACTGGCCACTCCATTCCATTCCTTACTTCTCGCAGGAGTCCTGACCACATGCCCACACAACGCTTAAAGAACCGACGTCGGCGTGGATTCACGCTAATCGAACTGCTGGTGGTGATTGCCATCATCGCGGTGCTCATTGCATTGCTGCTCCCCGCTGTGCAGCAGGCCCGGGAAGCAGCCCGGCGTTCGCAATGTAAAAACAATCTGAAGCAACTGGGGTTGGCGTTGTACAACTACCACGATGTGTACGGCAAATTCCCTTACCGTAAGGGAGGATCGGGTCCACGACAGGGAACGAACTGCAATACCGCCAACAGCAATCGTCTGAGTGGCTTCATGCCGCTCATGCCGTATGTTGATCAGGCACCACTCTTCAACAAAGTGCAAAAAGGCAGTACCACAGTGGCTCCGGGCGGTCCATGCGGCTGGGCTGGATGGTCCGTTTGGGACGTTGCCATCCCTGCCTTGATGTGTCCTTCGGACCCAGGCTCCAACGAACACCGCAAAGTCACCAACTACGTCTTCTCGCTGGGTGACACCATCAACAACTATCGCGACAGCCAAAATGTCCGGGGGATGTTTTCCTACCGCCGCTGCCTTTCGGAACGCGATTGCCTCGACGGAACCTCCAACACCATTTTCATGAGTGAAACCATTCGTTCCAAAAACGGCCGTTATGCTGGCCTCGGCTCACTGACGAGCGTCCGCCCGAACGAAGGTGTTGCCGAAGGATATTCTGGAATTGGAAATAATCCAGGTGTCTGCCTTGGGGCAATTACCAATGGTTACTACACCAACCCTGCCGTTGTGAAGAACCGTGGCGGCGGAAACGCCTGGGATGGCCAGCCCGAGTATGTCGGTTTCAATACCGTCATGCCTCCCAACGGTCCTTCGTGCGTCGACATGGCCGGAGCTTGCTGCGGCGATTCTCGTCACGGCGTGTTAGCTGCCCGCAGCCGCCACATTGGTGGCGTGCAGTGTCTGATGGGTGACGGAGCTGTCCGCTTCATCTCGGAAAACATCGACACCGGCAACCTCGCGTCAGCTCAGGTAACCAGTGGTCCCAGCCCATACGGCGTGTGGGGAGCTCTCGGAACTCGTGACGGTGGTGAACCCATTAGTGAGTTCTAAGGCATTCACTTGGTCAAAATATGCTCAGTGCGGTGGCCAAAAGCTGGCCACCGCAAGTTTTTTCAAAAATTTTCTAACATTTTCTTCAAGCACAACACACGACCAAGAGACACAACGTCTTTCCGTAATTCTTCACACTTGAGGTAAACCTACTGAGACATTTCCCCCACCGGAAACCATAGACACTACGACTGAGCACCAACTGATTGCTTCAATAGCAGTTGATGTGTCTTGCGCACGCGTTATATTCAAGCCTGTCGATTTTCGTCGACACTTCTACGCCTGCTTCATTTCCGGCTGTTATACAATTCCGATCTGCAACGTGATGCATGGCGTGGATGGTTCCCTTTACTTTTCTCGTTTTTCAGAGGAGCCCCACAGTTATGCCCAAATCTCGTCCCAATTCTCTGCGTCGGCGTGGCTTCACGCTGATCGAACTGCTGGTGGTAATTGCCATCATCGCGGTGCTCATTGCTCTGCTGCTCCCTGCTGTGCAGCAGGCCCGAGAAGCAGCCCGGCGTTCGCAATGTAAAAACAATCTGAAGCAACTGGGGTTGGCGCTGTACAACTACCACGACGTGTACACCGTCTTCCCTTACCGCAAGGGAGGAACTGGTCCACGTCAGGGAACGGACTGCAATACCGCCAACAGCAATCGTCTGAGTGGCTTCATGCCGCTCATGCCGTATATTGATCAGGCACCACTCTTCAACAAAGTGCAAAAAGGTAGTACCACAGTGGCTCCAGGCGGTCCATGCGGCTGGGCTGGATGGTCTGTTTGGGACGTTGCCATCCCGGCCTTGATGTGTCCTTCGGACCCAGGCTCCAACGAACACCGCAGAGTTACCAACTACGCCTTCTCGTTGGGTGACACCATTAACAGCTACCGCGACAACCAGAACGTCCGGGGGATGTTTTCCTACCGCCGCTGCTTGGCGGAACGCGATTGCCTCGACGGTACGTCCAACACCATTTTCATGAGTGAAATCATTCGTCCAAGGAACGGTCGAGCCGACGGCCTCGGCGCCCTGACGAGCGTCCGCGCAAACGAAGGCGTCGCCGAAGGATTTGCTGGTATTGGCAGCAACCCCGGTGCCTGCCTTGGTGCAATTTCCAGTGGTTACTACGTCAATCCCGCCGTCGTGAAGAACCGCGCCGGTGGAACCCTTTGGGATGGCCAGCCCGAGTATGTCGGCTTCAATACCGTCATGCCTCCCAACGGCCCTTCCTGCGTCGACATGGCCGGAGCTTGCTGCGGCGATTCTCTGCACGGTGTACTTGCCGCCCGCAGCCGCCACGTTGGCGGCGTGCAGTGTCTGATGGGTGACGGAGCTGTCCGCTTCATCTCGGAAAACATCGACACCGGCAACCTCGCGTTGCCTCAAGTGACCAGCGGTCCCAGCCCATACGGTGTGTGGGGAGCACTCGGAACTCGTGACGGTGGTGAACCCATCAGCGAATTCTAAGAACCCGATTTGACTACCCTCAAATCCATTTCGAGCCGCCTCCAGCAATGCCGGAGGCGGCTCTTTTTTTTTGGTACATGTCGTTTTGTGAAAGCAAGCTCCAAATCAACTATGTCTTCGAGCAGCAAACGGCCGCTCCTCATTAGCAGCAACAATCGGAGCGATGGCCATCCCACAGAAATCAGTCGATGGGACGGCCAAAACAGTGAGATTCTCTGGATTTTTTAACGGGATTCCGGCCCGTCAATCTACATATCTGAACTGCGACACGCCGAACAACCGACGCGTTTTACGCACTGCTGCGCCAGGTTGATGTTTTGCAGACGCTCGATACGTTTTGGGCCGCAGGCCGGACACTCGACGAGTTTTTCAGCATCCCACAGGTCCACGAAAACTCGGCCGCGCCTCATGGCCAAACCAGCATCAAGTACCGCTTCGAGACTGCCCAGCGAAGGTGGTGAGAAGTCGTTGGAGCCGGCAAGTTGTTCCATGACGCCGTTGCCGCCACGGGTCGGAATAATGGCGACTGTTCGCACACCCAGATCAAAAGCGAATTCAGTCGATTTCAACGCCCATTCCAATCCCTCTGCTTCACTGAGAAACGGCGGCTTGAGCAGGACGAACGCTCGCATGGCAATGTCATTCTCATTGAAGAAACTTGCTGCGCGGGCGAAGTCGTCCGCGGTCATTTCCTTATTGAGTGCGGCCAGTGCTTCAGGATGAATTGTCTCCAGTCCCATGGCCACTTCGAGTTCAACACCTGCAGGAAGTAATCGCTGGAATTCCAGACAGCGGGGACCAACCAGCCGGGGATGGTTTTCCACGATGACCGTTTGAAATCCAGCCATCCGTTGTGCGATGGCGGGATAGTCGTCCGGCGGAATGGCTTGAGGATCAAAGAAATTCCCGCTGTTGTACAGTTTGATCGATTGTGCGGCGGGTAATCGTTCAAGTGCGTAGTCGATTTGCTGCGGAATGGCTCCGACGGGAATCCGGGAGTCGAGCGTGTTCTTCCACAGGTCGCACATCAGGCAGGTGAACGGACACTCTCGGTTCGTAAGGAACAGCGTTGCCACATCCTGCACTTCACCGCCGGACCCGCATTCCGGTTCGACGAGAAATGCGTACGGTCGAAAGGGATCGACCTTGTTCTTTTCCCCACGCTGTTCCCGAATGAAGGCTGAAGTGAAACGTTGCATGGCGTTTACATGCTCATGTTCAGCGCGTCGTTAATCATGCCGAGGTAGAAGAACGCCAGCTTGAAAATGATGTAAATGATGAAGGCAGCGACGCCCGCCCAAATGACCCAGCCGGCTGCCATCGACAATGCAGACAGACTGCGGCGGGCTTCGTCTTCAAATTGTTCAGACAGACGATCCAGTGTTTCGGGCACCGTTCCGGAGGTTTCCCCGACGTCGACAATGTCGATGAATTCCCGCGGAAAAAGCTGCGAAACGTCAAGGGCCTCGTGCAGCGTTGCTCCTGAGTTGACTTCATAAATGATATCGGGCGCCGCCGCGATGAACGCCCCGTTACTTGTCGCACGCAGACTGGCGTCGAGGCTCCGGTCGATGGGCATTCCGGCCCCTTGAGTGAGGTAGAAAGCCCATGAGAACCGTGAAATGGCAAACTTCCGCATGCAGGTACCAATGACCGGAAACCCGAGCAGCGCTCTGTGAACGAGTTTTAAGCCCGACAACGACGTGGCGGCGAGCTTGTATGCGATGTAAAGCGATACCGCTCCAAGCACCCAACCTCCCAACCAGGTGAGTGCGCCCGCGGTCCCCTGCAATCCCCAGCCGAGCAAGTCGACCGGTTCTCCACCTTGCGCCGAGACCATATCGGAAATCCAGCCCATGAGGTAAATCAAGCCGGCGACTATAAGAATGGCCGCCCCCAACTGGATGGCTGGCAGCGTAATTTGACTAAGGAACGTGTTCCACAATCGGATGTTGCTCTCATAGTGCTCCGCCAGTTCGCGCAGAACTTCTGGCAGGTTCCCGGTTTCGTCCGCGACGTTGAGCATGTCGCAAAACAAATCGGGAAAGTAGGGCTGATGCGCCCGAAACGCTTCGACCAGTCCCTCCCCCTGCTTAAGCTGATCGACAATATCTTCGAGCACCACGCGCAGCCGACCGTTCGACTTACTTGCTTCACGCGTCAGCGTCTTGATGATGTCCACGCCAGCATGTAACGGAGTCGCAACGGAACGACAGAACAGGGCGAGCTGTCGACTGCTGATGCGATTTGAGAACATGACCGAGCGGGGTTACGCGTGAGAATGGGCAGACCAATCTGTGAAAACTGTACGTCCATACCAAGCGAAATGTTGGCTCGGACTCCCTGAAATCATATCCGTCCACGCAGTAGAAGTCATTGGGGCACAGGACATTCTGGCTCCCAAATCTGGGAATCAACACGGCGTTGACAAATTGGAATCCCTGTAGTTCCTCGGCAAACCGTTTTCGCGCTCTACAATACGCCCATGATCGAACACGGTTTTCTGGGCAATGACGCCTCCTTCATGCTGGATTTCGTAGTGGTGGCACTGGTCCTTGTGGTGCCAGTGCTGCTGTACAGCCTGTATGTCGTGAAGTTCCAACGCAACTTTGGGCTGCACCGCTTTCTGCAAATTGCTCTGGGCGTGGTGTTGTTCGTAGCGGTCGCCGCATTCGAAGTCGACATGCGGATGCATGGCGGCTGGGAAAAAATCATCAACAAGGACCCGGAAAACGTCCGGCTTGACGCACAGCAGTTGGAATCTGTGTCGCAGGTGCTGTGGATTCACCTGGTCTTCGCCATTTCCACGCCATTTCTGTGGATCGCAACGACAGTCTATGCACTGCGTCGATTCCCGAAGCCCCCGCAACCCGGCGAACACAGCCGCCTGCACAAAACGCTCGGCTGGATTTCCGTAGTCGATTTGGTGGCAACATCCGTCACGGGGCTGTGGTTCTACTACGTTGCGTTCATGGCGGCGTAGAGTTGCTGGCGACGTATTCGTTTGGCAGGCCTTGGGCAGTTACTAAATGGAAAATGGCATAGCCTCACGGTAAGGTGATTAGACTTCCGGCATGTGGCGGTCTCGAAAACACAAGTCATGGGCGAAATTGATTTTGGACGAACGCATTTACTACGCATGTTGCGTCATAGCTGGCGGCAAAGAAGAATTCTTCCTATGGTTTTCAGGAGAACCTGATGGTGTGCTGCTGTCTGGAGAATTTGTACTGACATTTCGTGATTTCAACGCTCTGGCCGAGTATTGCACACAAGCGGATTTGCAACTCGCGGACGAAGCCACTTCACGATATGACATTGATGCAATCGACGCTTGGATTTGCACCCCACACGACGCTGAGTTTGATGTCGACATGTTGCTGAACGCCTGGAATATGATGGATGACTTTTACCAGTCGCTCCGTGGCGAAAGTGCAATAGCTGACAAGGACCTTGATCTGCACGAGAAATTGAGCCTTTCAAACTTTGCGACATCGCTTCCTGGTGTCATTGTTAGCGAAGACTTTGAACCAAACTGGACTGACTCAGATCGTTCACGACTTGCGATCATCCTTGCTGACGCACTGGCGATATTCAAAGCGGCGCTCTGATTCGCGGGCGAGAGCTCTCAGTGAATGCATAAGACCTGCACTACAAGTTCCCAGGATTTCTTCGAATTCTCGAATGGAATTGGTATGCTCATGGCATCCCTTTTTCATTTCCTGGAGGATTCATTTCATGTTGTTTCTACGATCACGTTCTCTCCCACTCCTCTGTCTGCTGATGCTCGCGGCCACGGGTTGCGACAAAGTCCAACAGGCAATTGACGAACAGACTGGTGAAACCGCTGAGTCGGTTGATCCTGTAACGCCGCCCGCTGCTCCAGCGGAAATGGCTCCCGCCGCAACGGCCAAGACGCCGCAACAAATCATCGATGCGTTTCTCGCCCTTCCCAGTCATGAGCGGACTGACGCACATTTGCAGGAGTTGACGGCACTCGAAGAAGGGCTGGAGCAGATTACGGAATTGAACCTGGCAAACAGTTCGGTCACCGACGCTGGTTTCGCCGGTGTGAAGAATCTCACGTCACTGAAAACAGCCAATCTCTCTCAAACACGGCTCTCCAACGCTGCGTTTGCGGCACTGACTGAATTGACGCAGTTGGAAGAGTTGACACTCGACGGCATGGTGAACGTGGACGGAGCGGCCCTGGAAACCATTAAAGAAGTGGAATCCCTCCGCTCCTTGAAAATGACCAACACGGTCATTGGTGATGTTGCGCTCGTCTCCCTCGCTGAACTGCCTCATCTGGAATTGCTGCACATTGATGGTGTTCGCAACATGGCGGGGCGACCTTTTGCCGACGCGGCCAAAAAAGGGGGATTCAAGGAACTGCGAGAGTTGTCATTCAGCGGAACGCAATTCGGCACCTACGGACTCGAAAACGTCGGATCACTGAAGTCGCTGGAGGTCATTCGGGCTCAAGGAGGAGAAATCAATGATGGAACATTCCTCACCATTGGAGCCTGCACAAATTTGCGTGAGCTGTATTTCCAGAACAACTCATTCAATCCCAACTCACTGAAAGCACTGCAGCGGCTTCGCAACCTGGAGGTGCTACGGCTCGATGGATGCAATTCCATCGTGGACCCGAGTTTCGACATGCTGAAGTCGCTGAAGGGTTTGCGCGAACTGGGTCTGGAGGGTTGCCCCTGCACTCCCGCCGCGGTTGAACAGTTGAAAACCAAGTTCCTCAAAGAGACCGCCATTCACTACGGCGGCAAGACGTTGTAGGGACTCCCGGCGCGTCGGGCACGTCACACGCTGGCCGCAATGTTTGGCCAGAGTGATGTTGCCCAAACGCAACATGTCGGCGTGAGAGGATGAATTCTGGTGGTAACAGGCCGAATTCCCGGCGAATTCGGTCTGCCTTCCGCTTGACTCTCCTCTGTGTACTAGAGTTTTGAACGCAAATAAGTACGTTCAAATAGCTCTAGACACACCGATGAACTGGAAAATCAAGGCACACGTTCTCGCCCTCCTCAGCCGAGTCCCCGGCGGTCGTGGCGCATACCATTTGCTACAACGAATTGGTGGAACGAATCGACTCCAGCTCGACCGCGACCTCGAACGCGCGTTCGAACTGGTTGACTTGGTTCACGAAGCCGGTGGCACCATTCCAAGCAGCAACGTTCTGGAAATTGGTACTGGCTGGCGACCACTCGTGCCGTATGTCTTTGCTCTGGCTGGAGCAAACAGCGTGGTCACGGTCGACGTGAATCCTTGGTTGACAGCGGCCTACGCTCGTGAAACCTGGAAGGCACTCGGCACGCGACTCAGCCAAATTGCCGCGCGATGCAAAGTCGACTTGCGTCAGCTTCAGGAACGTCATCACGACATTTCAACAGACGGAAATTCCATTGAGGATTTTCTCAGTCCGCTGGGCATTACGTACCTCTACCCCGCTGACGCACGCAGCACGGGACTTCACGACAACACCATCGATTTCGTGGTCAGTTCGAATGTGCTGGAACACATTCCCCGCGACATCCAGACAGACATTCACCGTGAGTCAAACCGCATTCTCCGTCCCGGAGGATTGGCGGTGCATCGATACAACCCCCAGGACCATTACTCGACAGTCGACTCCGCGATTACGTTTGCCAACTTCCTGCAGTTCTCTGAACAGGAATGGCACTGGTACGGTGGCAGTGGTCTCGCATACCACAACCGACTCCGCTCGCGTGACTATCGTGAAATGTTTGAAGAAGCTGGTTTCCAGTTTGAAGTCTGTCGCGAGCGAGTCGACGAGCGTTCACTCCAAGCCATCAACAATGGCTCACTCAAGGTGCATGAGGAATTCGCCAAGTACACGCCTCAGGAACTGGCGGTCGACTACATGTGGGTCGCGTGTCGCAAGCTGGCTGCAAGTGAATCAGAGACTGAATCGTGTGAACCTTGTCTCGGTGGCGCGGCGTCTTAGCTCGCTGCCGGAGAAATGTATTGAATCGCAGGGAGGCGCGATTGATTTGGAACAAACATTGAGATCCCCATCATGCTGGTGCTGCATTTGATTTTCTGGGTCGCCTTCAGCCTGGTCGTCTACAGCTACGTCGTCTATCTCGTTGTAGTGGGACTCTGGGCGAAGTTCACAAAACCGCAGGAACCGGCAGACATTGAGTCGCGGACAGACTGGCCCTTTGTGAGTCTCGTTATCGCGGCGTACAAGGAAGAGAAGGTCATTCAGGAACGGATCGATAACGCACTCGCATTCGACTACCCCGCCGACCGCTATGAAGTGCTCATTGGCTGCGACGGCGACCTCGACCGCACAGGAGAAATTGTCCGGGCGACGAATGATCCTCGCATCAAACTGATGCAGTTTCCACAACGTCGCGGCAAGCCCTCAGTCCTGAACGACTGTGTTCCCGCTGCGCAAGGTGATTTGCTCGCCTTCTCCGACGCAAATACGTTCTGGAATCCCGACGCACTGAAGCGGCTTGTTCGGCACTACGACGACGCCCAAGTTGGCGGCGTGTGCGGTCAGTTGCTCCTCACCGATCCCGAAACCGGTGCGAACGTCGATGGTGTCTACTGGCGTTATGAGAACTTCCTCAAACGCTGCGAAGGTCGCATTGGTGCATTACTGGGAGCGAACGGGGCCATTTACTCCATTCGCAAAGAACTCTGGCAGCCCATTCCCGCGAACACCATTGTCGATGACTTCCTGATTGGCATGAACGTCCACGTGCAGGGCCGGAAGTTCCTGTTCGATGAGTCGGCCGTTGCCAATGAAGAAAGTGCTCCGGACATGGGAGCGGAATTTCATCGTCGCGCCCGGATTGGTGCCGGTGGATTCCAGAGCATGGCCTGGCTGGCAACACTGCTGAATCCGCTGCAAGGCAAAGTGGCGTTGGCGTTCTGGTCGCACAAAGTGCTGCGGTGGTTCTGCCCGTTGTTTCTCATAGCCATGCTCCTAACGAACCTCGCCCTGCTGCCCGCACCGCTCTACGTGGCGACGCTGATTGCACAGGTCGCATTTTATCTGGTTGCATTGCTCGGAAAGGTGCTCCCCGGACGCGGAGCCCTCGGTCGACTGGTGAAACTTCCGGCCATGTTCACCTCCATGAATGCCGCCCTGCTCATCGGGTTTATCCGCTGGATAAGCAACACGCAGTCGGGAGCGTGGAAACGAACGGCCCGCACCTCGGAAATCGAGCAGGACGCCGACGCAATGGCACCTCACGCCGGTTGATTCGCATCAACGCCAAATTGCACTAGCCCGGATTATTCAGGAGTTTGGGGTTTGGTGTGGCGGCGGGACGACGGGGGATCGGGACGACGGGGGATCGGGATCAGCACCGTTGGATGGTGTGCAGCACCACTTGCCAGGTGGAGAGGCTGGGCCAGGCGGATCAGCACGCGGCGACAACTCACGATCACTTCAGTAGCGACTTTGATCAACCGTAAACGCCACGTCGCCGGTTGAGCACGACGGAGTTCAGCACCGGTGGGCGGGCCGGGACGTTCGGCATCGGGGCGTGGAGCACAGCGACGATCCTCCGGCGGAGCCGGATGATCAGGTTCAGGGCTGTGGCATGCATCAACAGTCGAAACAAATTCGCCACAAACCGGTGATCGCTGAGTCGTTCGCCGCACAAATCGATCTTCAGTTCCTTGTTTCGATTCTCACTTTCGCCGCGCTGCACGTACTCATCGTAAACACCTTGAGGCAGGATTGTCGCTCCGAGGCGGTTGGTCACGACCGCGCGACGATTCGTTCCGGCAGCATGGCATTCGGCTTTGATGACACCGGTTCGGGATCGGTCCCAAGTGTTGGCCTGGTACGAGCACACCGTGAACAACCGCTGCTCTTGCCGAGTTGCTGCGAACTGTTCTGTCATCCCCACCTTGTTGTCAAACTCCCGCAGCAGCAACAGGCCCGCATCGCTCGAAAGGCGTCCGCCGGAATTCTCGACGACCAGGGAATTTCTCGGATGAAATTCCAGACGCTCGGATCACACACCCAGTAAACTCATGACGGCCTCCGTGCTTGCGGGAAAGTTGTTGTGTTTCAAACACTTAAACGCAACACGAGGTCATTTTCTTCAACCCAACGAATAATCCGGGTTAATCCTCCGCACGGCTTCCGTCGTCGCACATTTTGACGACGCGGGGATCGAAGCGGGCGATGACTTCCACGAGGTCTCGTTGTTCGTCGAGGACCTGATGGATGTCCTTATACACGCCCGGGACTTCATCTGATCCGGCGGACAGCACCCGGATTCCCTTCTTCCGCAAATCGTTGCGAACTGCGTTGAAGCGGAACATATCGCGGGCCTTCTTCCGTGACATCACGCGACCTGCACCGTGCGATGCAGAGTCGAGCGACTCAGGTTGACCGAGTCCACGGACAACGAATCCTGGTGTTGCCATCGAGCCGGGAATCATACCGAGCACACCTTTACCGGCTGGAGTTGCCCCCTTGCGGTGGACAATGACCTCGCGTCCGCCGTGGATTTCTTTCCACGCGAAGTTGTGATGATTTTCCACTCCGGCAATGACCTTCGCACCGCACAGCTTGCTGACGTTGCGATGAATGACCGCGTGGTTCGCAGCCGCGTACTCACCCATGAGGTTCATGGCTGCCCAGTATTCCTGACCAACTTCCTTGTCGAGGTCCAGCCACGCCAGGCGACCGAAGTCCTCGTACTTTCTTGGCAGGAAATTACGCGCAATGGTGCTGTATACCGAGCAAACCTGGTGACCAATTCCACGGCTTCCACTATGGCTCAACAGAGCCAGGTAGGTTCCCGCTTCCAAGCCAAGGTCCGGCTGCTCAAGCGTAATGGTTCCGAATTCGACGAAGTGGTTTCCCGACCCGGACGTTCCGAGCTGAGACCACGCCTTGTCCTTTCCTTCACGCGTTACGCGCGTAATGGTCCAGTCGGCATCCATAATGGAATGCTCCTGTCGACGCTGCCAGCTCTTGCCGGTTCCGAACACGGTTCCTTCGTTGAGCGCCTTGTCGAACATTGGCTCCAGCTTCGAGTCATCGAGTGCAGACGGAGGCATATCCAACACGGACAGCTTCATACGGCAGGCAATATCCACACCGACTGCGTATGGGCAAACGGCGTTTTCCAACGCCAGCACGCCGCCAATTGGCAATCCGTAACCGACGTGTGCATCTGGCATGAGCGCAGCACCAACCGCGTTCGGCAGAGAACATGCTTCGCGCATTTGGTGATGCGAAGCGTCGTCGATGTGATCTGCTCCCCAGGTACGGTACGCAATTGGTTCACGCGGAACAGATGGACCTTCCTCGTTCAGTTCGACGAGTTCCCGGGCCAGCGTCCCGAAATGCTCGTGCTCGATGAAGTCGGCGGGATTCTCGCAAACCGCACGAAGATCATTCTTCAGCGTCGCGCCGCGCATACCAGCAGCCGCTGCCAATTGCACGGCCTGAATTGCCGTTCGCACAGCCGCATCGGCGACACCCAGCTTCAAAAACTGACGTCGGTTCATTGCTCCATTCCTTCCTGAACATCAATCCCGAGATGTTCCAGAGACCTGTAGGGTGTGTGCAGCAAGTCAACGCATTAGGGTGGGTTACGTCCGCGAATCCGATGACACGGACACGACCACCTCTCGTTTGCATTGGCTGACTTGCGTAACGCACCACCCCGTTTATTGCGGACTCCACCCACCCTACGAATGGCTGAAGTCATTTTCCCTTTCGACGTCCCTCTGTCCAGTTACGAACAGGGAAGCCAGCGAAATATGGAGTTCAGGACACAGCAACTGCCGAATTGTTCGGTCTCTTCAGGCGGCGATCATTCAAACGATGACATTGACGCATCGACATTCCTGTAGTGACGACAACGGTCAAACAGCACACGGTTTTCTGCGAATGACGCTGAGTTCAATGACATATATGGAGGTTCTACTGTTCTGCTACACTGTCCTTTGATTCTCGTATTTTCAGGATGCTGTCATGAGCAATGCCCCTCAAACTGGCCAGCCGAAGTGGAACAAGTGGAGGCTGCTGGCGTTTCTACTGCTGGTCGGCATTGCGTGGGCGGTCCGCAGGTTTGAAAGTGAATCTGAGGACGCGTCTGTCGAACGTCCAGAGACCGCGACGGCAGCCGAAGTTGCGGCGGATGACGCACCAACGGTTGATCTCACCGAGGAATTGTCATCGGTCTCAGTCGAGCAGGAGAATGTTGATCAAGTTGAAAACGAATCTGGGACGGGGAATGCCAAGCCCAAGCTCGGTCAACTCCGAGAGGTTGGCAAGAAGGTTTTTGTCTCGACAGCGGGGCTAAAGTACGGACCGGGGAGTGCTGACGGTCACCGACTCCTGCATGTCATGCAGCACGCTGAAGATGATTCGGAAAAGCCGATTCACGGTGTATTTGAGGGGAGCAAAGAAGAAATACTCGCCGCCATCGACGAAGCCTGGCTGCTCGTGAAGGAGAAGAGCAAACAGGTGAAGACCGAGGAACAGGGGGGCCGACAGGTCTTTACCATCGACCTGAAGCGGCGGGTGGGATATACCGGCGGTGAGGTGGGGAAACGGAAGAATCATCCCGCCTGCACGAAGATTCGAATTGTCATCGAAGATGAAAACGAAGTGGTCTCCGCCTACCCGACGGACCGTTAAGGCAAGTTGGTTTTTCCGGTCGCCCGCGTCGGACGGCCTCCACACAAATTGAGCCGTGTGGCAGGACGCGGAAACTTGTTTGAAAACCTTTAGTCATTGCATGTTTCCCACCAGCATTTCCCTCAGTTCGTCAGCACACCTGGGCCCCATGGTGCTGTTGTCGATTGGTTCGGGCGTGCTGCTCTGCTGCGGGATTCTCAAACGCCGCGACGTGCTGCTCCTGCTGCTGGCCTGGATGGCGGGATTGTTGGCGTTTGCCGCAGACGACCTCATCCATTTGCTCATGCTCAGTTCCGCTGCAACTTGGCTGGCAACGGGGGTAATATCGTGTCGCGCCGAATCCGGCGGCGAAGAATCAGACCAGCCCATTTTGTCTCGCTGGCTGATCGGTCTATTCCTGGCCGATGTCCTCTCAATTTCGGCACTGAGCGTATTGGGAACAATTTCCTTCGCAACGGACCTGCCGAAGCTCATCCCGATGTTGCCGCAGTTGGAAGAATTGGAGCCGGCGCTGCTCGGAATGGTGGGCCTGCTGCTTCTGCTTTCGCTTAGTTTAAGGCTGTTGCTCTATCCCGGCTGGGGCTGGATGGACGTGTCGTTCGCCAAACGGAAGTCTCAACTGCTATTGGTTGGATTCCTGCTGCCCCTGCAATTGCTGGCATGGCAACGGTTGCTGCCGCTCATTCACATTACCGAGGAAGTTCGCGCGCTCGGAGTGGGAGTTTGCATGCTCTCCGCAGTGCTGTTTGGCGTCCAGTCATTGTCTCATCCCAACGTTAAAAGCAGACTGACATTTCTGGGGCTGGGGTGGAGCAGTCTCTGCCTGCTGAGTTCACTCGTCTCACCACCACCGGTGCTGTGGGGGGTGACGCCGTGCTACGTCACCGGACTCATTGGCCTGACACTGCTCCGCCGCCGAGAGAAGAGCCCTGAACCGCAAATGACGGGGGTGACCATACCAACGTTTGCACTGGTCACCGGCTTTATACTTTGGGGGAACCTGCAGTTGTTTCTGGCCGCACAGCGAGGGAATTCCGTGGAAGGCATGACTTCCAGCGGCCCGATTTCTCTCATCACTTGGGGGGTGGCGCAGGCACTGATGTGGGGGAGCTTGTTTCAACACGCTGGCCTGGGCGACAAGCCGCGTGATTCCAATCCTGAGCACGGGCATTCAATGTTGGCGACCTGGTCGATTGCCGTGGCCGTTTTAGCCGCCAGTGCGGTGACGCTGTTCATCGGAACATTCCATACTGGAACGGCGTGCGGTCTGGCATTGGCTGTCGTCATGCTGCAGCGATGGCTTCCCGAGAAGAACGAGGAGGCGTCGACTTCCGAGTTGCCGCCCATGCGGGTTCGGCTCTCCGAGTCGAACTTCTATTTGAAGCCGCTGGTCGACAATCTCATCGCCTGGCCATTCGCCTGCTTTGCCTTCGTCGTCCACTTTCTGGCGGAGTGGCTTTTCGTCAAGTTGCCAACTTATGTGGCAACCACATTCGAGGGCTTGACCGTTGAACTCCTCAGCGAAATGGATTCCGACGAGGGGAAGTCGCTCGGCTGGGAAGTGCTGGTTGGTTCAATGGTCGTCCTGGCAGTGGCGCTGTACGCAGCGGGATGATTGTGAGCCCCTCAAGCGAAAACCGTCCGTGTCCAGCGGCCTCTTGCAGCGGCGCTGCCGAGATTTCATCTGGGCTACCCCACTTTACGCGGTGATGGATGGGGGCGTTCCCAAGCGGAGCTTGGGAACGAGGGGAGGTGAGGGCTTGAGCTACGACGTCGGAATCTCACTGCGCCAGCTGTGCCAGAGGTTCTTCATGACATTCGGCACGTTGGGTGAAAACCCGCCCATGACGTACAGGAACGACGAAATCGAAATGGGCGTCGACTTGGGTGTGACACAAATGAAACGGTCAACATACCGTGGACGGAACCGCGACTTGAAGTAGTTCTGCCCCTGTGCATTGAACAAAAAGTTCAGTCGAGTGTACCACAGGTTCAACGACCAACGTGCCATCCAGTAGCCAGCTTTCGGAACCGGTGTGTGGTTCACTCCTTTGCCGGGGACGAGGCAGAGTGAAATTTGCTCGACTCCCTCTTCCTGGAGCTTGTCCACAACCGTGCGGAAGAGAAACGGGATGGTGCCTCGCGGAGCATCGCTCCGTTTGCGGTACGTCTCAAAAGCCCAGTGCCGCCCGTTGAGCATGGGACTGCAGGCGAGGAATCCTTCAATTCGGCCCGTGCCACCGTGGCGGGCCAGAAACAGTCGGCGGCGAAAGAGGGCGTGAGGATCGAATTCCCCCTCAAGCAATCGAAGCGGATGCGAGAAAGACCGGGTGCTGAGGTCTTCCGTCATCACTTCGAGCATTTCCTCGGCGAGGCCGACTCGCTCCTCTTCGTCGACGAATTCAGAGATTTCCAATCCCGCGCGCTGGCAATAGTTTGTCTGCCGCCGGACCCATTCAAAATCTTTTCCCTTCCAGGTGATTCCGCCCAAATCAAGAACCGGTTCTTCGCCGAGTTTGTTGATTTCATACCCAGCCTCCAGAAACAGCGGCATGTGTTCTGGATTCACATTATAGACGGCAATTGTTTTGCGCTGCTGTTGTGAGATTTCCTTGAGCCAGTCAACGACCTGGGGTTTGAGCTCATCGGGGGCGAGAATGCCGCCCGGCATATGCCAGTATTTTAGATGAGGCAACACACTGAGGGCTGCCCCGCCGCAGGGTGACATGAGAACCGAGCCGCTGGAAATCAGCACGTCGTAAGACTCGGGAGCCTCGCCGTGGCTGAACGCCAACGTTTCGAGAGTTTGCCGCTCCGTTTCATTCAATGACTCGCGGCAGCAGGGTGTTGCAGCTGCTGCGGACCAGTGACTTTCGGCATCTTTCCCGGGCAGAGTCGCAGCGTTCGCGATGTCGGCCAGCGGAGCAGTCATGGTCGGTTTTCCCTCCGGTTCGATGAGTTTAGCGCCACAGCAAATGCATTCGTCCCACAGGGGGGACGTCCTGTTCGTCGCCAGACCATTTTACGGTGAGCAGGGAGTCGGGCCAGCGCCAGAACCAGCCCCAGCGAGCGAAGTACGCGAAGGGATAATCACCGCTGCGCATTTTCAGTGCGGCCACAGCTCCGGCCCGTTTCATCTCTAACAATACCGAATTCAGCAGTGCTGTCCGCCCCGTAGAAGAAAGTTCATTCACAAACACCAGATCCAGAATGCCAACTGGCTCAAGTGTATGGCCCAGCATCGAAATGATGTGGTATCCAATGCAACCTCGCACTTCTCCATTTTCGACGGCAACCAAACACTTCCCGAATCCCTGCAATTGATTTCCGAGTTTGTTTTCATCCCAGATGAGACGAAAATCGCACTGACTTGTGGCCGACTCCGCCAACTTCAAGCAGGCAGGAAGATCGCTTGGTTTGAACGGTCTGATGGTTAGCGAGGGCAACGTCGGCACATGCGGATCGGGCGTGAGGGGCGCACCAATTCGTGTCAGCACGCTTTCCAGAGAATTGACATTCCAGCGCGCGGCACGTGGAAAGTCGAGAACGCGCGTCCAGAAGCCAATCCGTGCGAACACCTGCATGTTGGCCACGTTTTTTTTGGTCCAGAACTTTGGTCCCAGAGACTGTTTGGAGCCGAAATAGACGTATCCAACCTGTGCTTCTAACCCCAGTTCGGCATGAACCTTACGTGCCCCCTCCTGCAAGGCCATGGCAACACCCTTGCCGCGATACTCACTCGAAACACTGAGCCAACTGGCGTGAGAGCCGGAAACTCGCTTGCCATGAAGTTCGAATTCCATGGGGACGAACAGCAGAACACCAACAAGTTTACCGGAGTCGTAGGCGGCGACCAGCCGCTTTTCGCTCTCTGGTTCATGTAGCCGGAGTTGCCAGCGCAGGTAATCGGGAGTCCAATCAGGGATCAGCATGCTGCCCTGATACGACTGACGCCAGGTATTGACGACGAATTGTGAGAGTTCCTCCACGGAACCCTCGTAAGACCGGACCTCGATCATCATACTCTGGTCAGTTACAGGATAAACTCCACTCTCCTCGTGCCGGATTATCGTCGAACCACTCCCACATCGGCTAGCCCCCTCTGGCATGTTTTGAGGGCCGGGAGAAAAAATCATCGGAATTCATGAGTAGCAACAAGAACTTTTTCCTTAAGCACTTTGGTCCGTCGTGCATAGCGGGAATTACAGCCTCCGACTTGCTCATTCTCCTCGCTGAGAATGGCTTTCGCGTTTCGCCAAAGTATTGGGCCAAGCTCCCGTTTCTCATGGGCAGCAGCGTGGTCTCTACCTTATTCAAAGCCATTGAACAGGCATTTTACGACAGCAAGCTCCGCGAATTGCAGGTACAGTCTCCCATTTTCATTCTGGGAAACTGGCGCAGTGGCACAACGCATTTGCACAATTTGCTCTGCCTCGACGAGCGGTACTCGTTTTCCAACATGTTTCAAACGATGTACCCCCACACATTTCTCACGTGTGAATTCTGGGCGCGTCCACTGCTCGACCTGATGACCCCCAAGAAACGTTTCATGGACAACATGAAACAGGGGTTGCAGGAACCTCACGAAGATGAAATGGCCCTGTGCATTGCTTCGAGGCGGTCAAACATGCTCAGTTGGGCGTTTCCGCGCAGGGCAGAACACTACGACCGCTACCTCTCCTTCGAAGGTGTCGACGAATTAGAACGCACCATCTGGAAGCGGGAACTCGATTACTTTGTCCGCAAGCTCACGTTGAAGACGGGAAAGCGACTTGTCCTCAAATCACCGAATCATACGGCGCGCATCAAACTGTTGCTGGAACTCTACCCCGACGCCAAGTTCCTGCACATCAAACGGAATCCTTATGATGTGTTTAAGTCGATGTGCCACATGACCAGCGAAGTGGTCGACGTCTGGGGCTTGCAGTACTTCCCACCCGAGGGAATCCCCGATATGGTTATCGAGACGTACAAGCGGTTGTACGACGCCTACCTCGATCAGGTTGGCCTCATCCCCGATGGAAACCTGCACGAAGTGGCTTACGAAAACGTCGTCGACTCGCCGGTCGAACAACTGGAACAAACTTATTCCGCACTAGGGCTGGGCGAATTCGAGACGGTTCGACCAAAACTGGAAGAGTATGCCGCAGCGAAATCGGGATACAAAAAGAACAAACACGTGGAAATTCCCGACGAGCAGCGTCAGCAAATCAACGCAGAATGGAAGCGCGTGTTCGATGCATTCGGGTATGAAGTCAGGACGTCGAATGAATAGCCGAGCGCCGGGGATTAATCCGTCCGCATTCGAAAATGTAGGCCGGACCGCAGGCCGTGGGTGAGTGCCGGAACTCCGCAAACATCGATGACATGTTTCTCGACCTGACGATTTGATGAACGATTTCACTGCGGCCGAAGTTCCAGCAACAATTCGGTTTGCTCCGGTCCGGCCTACATGTTGCGTGAAATGCCGACTTAGGCCGTTCGCATGAGTTCGTCGAACAGTGGGGACGCTGCGTGGGCTTCGCTGGAGTCTCGCTGTGCCAATCGCACGCACATCATGGCGAGCTCGTCGTTGTCTTCCGAAATGGACCGTTCGGCGAGGTCTGTCAGTGAACGACCGCCGAATTGCTTGAGGATGGCGTCCGCCATCGAGTCGGCGACGTCGTCCGGCCAGTCCATTGGATCAGAAGAACCAAACTGGTGTGGACCGAGGATTTCTCGAATTCGCATGTCACGACGGTCGAGAATGTACCATAGGCCTTTGCTCACCAGTCCCACGGCAAATACAGAGCCGCAAACCGTAAGTAAAACAGCGTCCATTTCGCTGAACGGCTTATCGTTCGTGAAGATAATAAAACCAAACAGGACAGTGAACCCGCCGCCCAAGAGCAGAAGCATGTTTCCCCAGCCGTTGGCCATGCCCTTAAAGAAGAGTCGAAACGACCAGCGGAGCGGGTGCGACTGGTAGCGCATTCCAGTTCCGTGGGGCTGGCTGCTGACCACATGCACAACTTTGTATGGAATCAGCGGCATGCCAATGAACACGACCGACTCCATGGCGTCGTATTGGTACTGTCCATTGACATTCTGATGCCCGGAAACGGTCACCAGATCCGTGCCAATTCCGTTGACGTTGTACGTCATGGCCAGCCACTCCCCTCACCGACAATTCAGTAAGCGCTTAATCTTTCCCAATACCTGAATGAGTAATTTTGCCCCAGTACTGATTGAAGTCAAAGTGAGGGCTGTTCTCATAATCATGGCACCGGGCACATACCAGCTTTTCCGCTGTTTTCAGATTGAGCTTCATTTGGGTTCGTAAGGCGGCGACATCATCGCTGAGCGGCGCCCCCATTTTTACTGACTGCTCTATGGCGACGTGCTTGCTGCCGGGGCCGTGACAGTTCTCACACTGCTGTCCAGCAAGGTGCGGAGTGGTCTCCATGTCCACGAATCCACTCTCGTAACGTAATGCTTCCTGAGGGTCCCAACCCACCGTGTGGCAATTGAGACACTCTGGGTCATTCGGACGCGGGACCCACTTTCCGTCAAAGTTCTCGCGGCCTTTCAGGAGACTCTCATAGGCATGTGCGTGCTTTGTATCCAGCCACTTTCCGTATGCCTTTTTGTGACACGTTTTGCACTGGTCGACTCCCACAAACGAGCCGGCTTCGGGATCGGAAATACTTGAAGCGAGAATGCTTCCTTTACGTTCTGTTAACGCATTCTGATAACCCTGCATGAGGGTGGTCATAGAAGGATGATTTGCAAAGTATTCCTGCTCAATTTCAATGAGTTGGTACTTAACCGAAATACCGGATTCGCCTTTGAACACACCAACGACGCCGGCGTTTTTCCCTTTCTGCCCCACCTCACAGAACAGCGTGTTACCGACCATGATGGTTTCGTTGCGGGGGTCTTCCACACTGCGGGCGGTGACAACAATTTGGAACTGCGGAAATGCTTCAGCCAGTGCTTTGGAATCTTCGATCGGACCGTGCGAAAGGAGTACTAAAAGTTCGGCTCCAGCGTCCTGCATATTTTGAATGACGCCGGCCAACACATCGGACGCGGGATCGATTTTCACATCGTTTTCGTCTCGCGTAATTCCCTCGATGTCGAGTTCCTTCCGCACGGTGTCAGTAATCACACTGGTTACGCCGACCTTCAGCGAACCGGCTTCAATGATTTGGAATTCCTGAGGTGGAATGCCTTCCACGCGGGTACCAAACAGTGTCACGTTGGCGGAGACGAATGGCATGTCGAAACCGTCGTTGACCACCTCGTTGGCGTATGTTTCGTACAGTTTCGTGGAGCCGTACTTCAGTTCTTCGTAGCCCGTACCAGCAGCGCGGTAACCGATTTCATTCAGTCCACTCAGAATGAAATCGAGTTTCACCTGCGACTGCTCACGCGTCACGCGGTCGGTTCGCAAGAAGCCTCCGTTATCGAGGCCGACGACATTCCAGCCCTTGTCCTCACGCAGGAAGCGAAACAAATCTGCGCGACGGGCCAATCCGCCAGCCTGCTTGTCGGAGCATCCACACGGCTCGAGGTATCCGTGCTGATCCCCCGTCAGCACGAGAACCGCTGCGGGGTTTTCCCAACTGTCAAACTGCGGTGGCGGCTTCGGCCCCGCAGTTGGCGGTGCTGGATCGGGCTTTCCAGGGCATCCTAGCAGAAATACGAGCCCAAAGACGCACAAACCGGCAGCCAAAATCTGTCCAGTACGTGAGATCATTAACAACATGACGACTCCATTCACTTCGTTCTCGTGCCAGCGCGAGAAAATAATCTGGCAGGCCAGCTAAGGATGGCAATTTTGGCGAGTCCTGTCGAGACGATCTCGATCAAACCGTTGCGAGCGTTCAGAAAGCAATTGTGCCAGTTCAAATGGCTTCAGAAAAGGGGCTCGCAAGCTTTGAAGCGGAAGCCATTGACGGCGACGCTTCCATTTCAAGTGAAGATTGGGGAACCGCGAATAAGGCGAATTCAGCGAATGGATTTTGTGGGCCGGTCAACGTTCGCAATGGGCGACGCTCTCGAAATCGTCCATGGATGCGAACGGTCAAAACCGCAATCGTGGAATGCACGTTGAGTGGTTCGTCTTATTCGCGTAATTCGCGGTTCCTTCAACACCTGTAGAATAGTTGGCAGGAGCTCCAGAAAATCGATGGCGTTAACCTTCAGCCATTGCTGCAATTGCTACGTCGCGAGTTTCGTAGTGCGGCCAGAGGCGAAACAGGCTCATGTTTTGCAGGACCTGCAGCATTTGCGGGCGGGCTGAGCAAAAACAGGCTTTGCCGCCTCGGTTACGAACCTCACGAAGCATGGAAACCAGAGCGCCAATGAACTCTGACCCGAAGTATTCCATTTGCTCCAAATCGACAATCAGGCTGTTGACCGTTGGCTTGGCGAGTTCGGCCCGAATGGCATTCGCTTCGATGTGCAAATCCTGATAACGAAACGCACTTCCTTCGCCCTGCGGACGAATGCACAGAGTTTTTCCAACGAGTTCGACGGCAAAAATCTTTAAGTGACGCATGGATGAGTTCTCGTGTCCAGTCCCTCGGACCTGCCCAGCCGATTGAAGTGATCCCCAGAATAGCTGGTCGCACCACGAATGGCTACCGCCAATATGAAGAACGTGCAAAACCGCAAATCGGGTGCATCCGGTGGATGGAGGTATGATGGTTCGAACACGACCGAGATTCGCGTCCTCAACGAACGAGCAAGAAGAAGGAACCGCGAACAAAGCGGATAAGGCGAATCTTTGGAATGCGTCCGCTCCATCAAGTTTGCCTTCATCGCAGTTTGGTAAGAGATGTTAATGAGCTGCAGCATTTGGATTGAGCCATTCCCACGATTCGGTCTATTCGCAGTTCTTTTTCCTTCGCTCAGTGAACGAACGAATGTTCGGGGTTGTCCCTCTTGGAACAAATTGCTTGCTGATTCCATCAACGTCTTCACGTTTACGTTTGACGACTCACACTCCGCCTGCAATTCTTTAGCAGAAGGAGTGGAGCACTCAACCTCGCGAGTGCTGCTCACCTCGACTTCGTTGCCTATCAACTGGTTCGCCAGCATGACTGTTCAAACCGTTCGCCCCAGCATTCAGCAGTTGAGCGTCGGGTACTACGACTTTCCCCTGCATCCCGAACTCTTCAACACCACCGAACGCGGTTGCCTGCGTGGTGCTGAGTTCGAACTGCATCTCGCTATTGACGTGTCCGGGCACGTGCTGCGGTTCTCCAGTGACGCAGGTACGTTCTCGGAAGTCGTGGCCGCCATGGAGTCTGACGTCTCCCTTTCCCGACCGGCACTCAAACGCCAGCCGCTCCGTCTGGGTCACGAAATCAAACTGAATATATCTGGTGAACTGGCCTACTGTTTCACCGGCCATCTGGAAGTGCTCAGCGCAGGACAGTTCGCGGAACTGGATGTGGAATTCCGCAGTGAGGCCTGTCGGGCGGCCTTGTGCTGGATGCCGTCGTCGGCAAATCGGCTGGAGTCGAGTCCAGTCAGTCTCATCAAAACGACATGCAACGCGAACGCCGTGCAGGTCCATGCTTTTCACACATTCCCTCGCGAGTGTGCGATTCTGAGAACGCAGTCGCTATTTGAATTCCGGCCAGCTGGCAATTGAACATTGCCAAACGCCCCTTCATCAAGGATGATCAGCAGGCAAATTCAGGAAGTGGTTGAGAACCGTTGCGATGTATACCGTCGCAACGAAGATTTCAGTCAGGATGCTGAAACCATCGGTTTTGAAATCACTCCCCGTTGATTCCACAGGATGAGTTCGCGTGCGCGACCGAAGAACAATTCAGACAACGCTTGCCGGACTTCGGCAACGAATTCGGAATTACATTCTCGTTGAAGGTTTGTCGGGCGTCGTCGCTATTGCCTGCGGTCTGTTCTGGATCACGTATTTCGTCGACCTGCTGCACTTTCAGGTCAGTAAACTCGAACTCCCCGGCTGGATCCGCACTCTGTTTCTCCTGGCCATGGCCGGAACATTTCTCACAACGCTCTGCGTGTGGGTCTTCTTTCGCTACTTCCGGTCGCTGCGGGAACGAGCACTGGCACTGGTTCTGGAACGACGGTTCCCTGAACTGGACGACCGACTCATTGCGGCCGTCGAACTGATGGAAAACCCTGGAGATCCCACGCCGCTGCAACGGGAAATGCAGGATCAAACCATTGAACAGGCCACTCAAATTGCGAGCAGACTGAAGCTCGCCGACGTGTTCGAGCCGACACCACTCCGTCGCAATCTAATCGTCGCTTCAGTGCTCATGTTGACCGTCCTGATTTTCGGCGTCGCCAACACGCAGGCCATGGGGCGCTGGGTCGATGCCTTTATCCTCGGCCGACCTGATTACTGGGAAGCTTTTCGCCAGAGCGAACTGCAGGTGTTTGTCCGCACGCAGCCGGGCAACCGTCGCCGTGACTTTTCGGAAGACGGAATCCTCAAGCATCCTCGCGGAGCCGACCTCGAACTCATTGCCGTGTCGCCTGACGGCAAGGAAGCTCCCGATCGAGTCACATTGCAGTACATCGGCTTCGGCGGTGACGGAATTCAACGCGGCCGGGCGCCCATGACTGCTTCCGCAGAAGGGGAATTCCATCATACACTCACACGCGTCATTGATGATCATGACGTGTGGGTCCGGGGTGGTGATTTCATTAATCGTCGACCGTATCGCATTCAAATTGTCGATCCTCCCCGCGTCGATGACATTCGACTGCACTGCGACTATCCCAGCTACACGGGGAAGGACGGCGAGGAAGATCGTCCCGTCGTCGTCGTGGGAACGCAAATCTCGCTCCCTATGGAAACAAGCTTCGACATGCAAATCTTGGCGAACAAGCCACTGTACGAAGTCCATTTGCGTGCCAAGCTGTTCGAACTGGTTTGCATTCGCGACCGCAACACGGCTCAGTTGACCGTCATTGATCCAGAGACCGAAGAGAAACAACTCGTCGAGGTGCAGGTAGCGGAGCAACTCTTTGCCGATGATGCACTCTCCATTTCCGTCCCCATGCAGGTTTCACTGCACTCAGGATTCGGAACGGAAGAACTGGTTGATTTGACGTCACTACCACTCATTATTCCGAGTGACACATCACTGCAAATTACGCTCATCGACCAGGACGAAATCTACAGCCCCGATCCTGCCCTCGTCATGATTAACGGAATCGCCGACCTGGAACCGGTGGTCGACACGAGACTACGCGGCGTCAGCTCTGTCATCACACGCGGCGCCAGCATTCCCATTCAAGGACGCATTCTGGATGACTACGGAGTCGAGAATGCCTGGTTCCGCTATCAGGTTGACGAGAGCAAGGACGTTGGCATCAGGCCATTGAGCCGAGCACCGGGCGGCGTGCGAGAGTTTCCTCTGGAAATCTCATCAGAGGAACCAGTCGAACGCTTCAACGTTTTGCCGCTGGAGTTGAAGGTTGATCAGACGTTGACCGTCGGCGTTTACGCCAAAGATGGCGACACCCTCAACGGCCCGCACGAAGGGCATGGCGAACTCTTCACCTTCACCATTGTCTCGACCGACGAGCTGCTAGCCCGTTTGTACGATGACGAAGTCAATCTGCGATTGCGGTTCGAACAAATTCGGGATGAAATCAAGGATCTGCGCGATTCCCTTACCGACAACATCACGCTCGACGCAGAACGCCAGCGCCTGCGTGGGACGCCTGAATCGGCGGAACGCGATGAGGAACTGCGGAAACTGGATGTGACAATCGCTTCGTTCGCAGACCGGGCCATCCATTTGATCGGAAAAAAACATACGGAGTCGCGGTCCATCGAAATCGGATTCCGCAGCCTGCGTGAAGAGCTGGTGAACAATCGAGTGGACACCAAGGAAACGCTGGAACGCATCGACGACGGAGTGCTGCAACCGCTGCAAGTCCTGAATGACGAAGAATTTCAGTCCGCAGATGAGAGCTATGGGAACTTTCGACTGGTGAACGAGCGTCAAGGAGAAACGTCGGGGGCCTTGGAACAGGCTGCCGTCACCACTGATGCTGTTTTGCGGCGCATGGACCAAATTCTCGTCGAAATGCGAGACCGTGGGACGTTTAATGAGTTTATCCAACAGTTACAGAAGCTCATTGAAGAAGAAAAGAAGCTGAAAGAAGAAATTCAGAAGAAGCAGAACGAGAGCTTCTTCAACGACTTAGGCGGAAATTGACGTGGTCGAATTGCGAGGGATTCCTCAAATTCGAGTCCGCGAATGACACTGAAAAAGACGTAATTATTGCCAATCGAACCAGACAAAACGCATAATAGAGGGTCGAGCAGTTCAGATTCGGACTGTCGGACGTTCGGCCAACTGGTCGATTAAGAAAGGAATGGGGAGACACCGCATGGAATTCCTGTACCGTAAATCGTTGCCGCTGGGAGTGATACTTCTAACACTCGGTTACGTTTCAGGTGCAGGGTTCGCTCAGGACGGGGCTCCCGCTGCGGGAGAGAATGCCGCTCCCAACGCCGATTTGGCGAATCGGCAACAGCAAATCCTGCGGGACTACGAACGCTTTGAGCGGGCTCTGTTCGACATCGCCGAGCAGTCTCGCCGGAAGGACCGTGAACGGGCCGAATTGTTATTCCGCGCCCGCGATCAAAGTCAGGATCAACGCATCCTCGACGAAATGCGTTCGATTGCCGAACTGCTCAAGGGGGATGCCAAGTTCGGCGAAGCCCTCACGCGGCAGGATGATTTGCTCCCCCGAATGCAGGCCGTGCTGAAACTCTTGCAAAGCCTCGACGAACGCGATCAGGTCGCCTCGCTCATCAAGGAGTACGAGGAACGCCTGAAGGAAGCCAATCGATTACTGGCCAACGAGAAAGATATTCAGGCCGACACGAAACGCGGTGGTGATGCAGGTTCGCTCGCCGAACGCCAACGCAAGGTCCTGGAAAACGCCAACGACCTCGCGGAGAAAATCGACCGCGATGACGCTGCCCGCAAGAATGAACAACCGGGGAACCAAAGCGAAAACTCTGGGGAGTCGGGCGAGAATCCTATGTCGGAAATGGGCGAAAATCAGCCCAAGGAAGGCGAGCAGCCGGGGGAAAAGCCTGAGGACGGAAGTGAGTCGAAGCCGGAAGAGGGGGGCGAGTCAAAGCCCGAGGACGGCAGTGAATCCAAACCAATGGGCGAGCCCATGGAAGGGGAGTCCTCCGAATCCAGTGGTGATCCCAAAGAGTCCGATTCCTCTAATCCCATGAAGTCGACGGGGCAAACTCCGCCCATGCCGAATTCGCAGCAGGATCAGTCAAAACCACCACAGCAGGGTGGCGAGCCACAGGAAGGTGGCGAGCAGCCGCAGCCGGGTGATCAACAGCAGCAGGATGAAGAGCAGCCTTCGCCTGGACGCGAACAACTGCAGCAGGCCCGCCGGGAAATGCAGCAGGCCCTGGAAGAGCTGAAGGGTAAGAACACCAAGAATGCGGAAAAAGAAGAAGAGGACGCCGTAGTCAAGCTGGCGGAAATGAAAGCCGAGCTGGAAAAAATCCTGCGGCAGCTGCGTGAAGAAGAAAAGGAAATGTACCTCACGTTGTTGGAGGCTCGATTCCAGAACATGTTACGTCGACAGGAACAAATCAACTCCGAGACCAAACGCCTCGACGACATCGACGAAGGAAACCGTCCGGCAACGTTCGGTGCCAAGGTCGCGGTCATCAAGCGGCAGCAGGACGACAACGCCCTCGACGCCGAAAAGGCACTCCATTTGCTCATGGAAGAAGGGTCGTCTGTGGCGTTCCCCGAAGCGGTCGAGCAAATGCAGAAAAACATGGAAACCGTGGCCCGCCGACTGGCCAAGCAGGACACCGGCGACACCACGCAGGTCATCGAGCAGCTCATTGTCGAAACGCTGGAGGAAATGATTTTCGCCATGCAGCAGGAACTCGAAAAACTGGAAGAAAAACGCGAGCAGCAGCAACAGGGACAACCGCAGCAGCAAGGCGACGATCCGCAACTCGTCAACCAACTGGCTGAACTGAAAATGATTCGGTCGCTGCAGAATCAAATTAACCGGTTGACGAAACAAATCGGCATGGACATCGAAGGGGAACAAGCCTCAGATTCTGACAAGCTCGAACTCCTCGACGACCTGGCCGCGCGGCAACAGCGAATTCAGGAAGCCACGTACGATCTCTCAGTGGGGAGGAATCAATAGTGCGATCCATTTCACACATTCTCCTGGCAACGGCCCTGGCCTGCGTCTTCTCGGCGACAGCATCGGCAGCCTCGACGGTAGGCGAGGAAGTCTACTCCGCTCCCAAGGTCGAAGAATTGAAAGCATCCGTTGACGCCTGGCTGCTGAAACGGGATTTGCTCGCCTCGCCCGTGCGTGATGGTGTCGCCCCGCTGTGGAATTTCCAGGATTCTCCCGGCCCCAACCAGTTGTTCGACGCACTCATGCGGACCTACTACTTCGCAGATGACGACGTCCGTTCGCTCGTCGACACCTGCATGACCCAGCCGACCAGCGGTGAACTGCTCGACCTCACGCCCATTATGAACCACAGTGACGAGCCGCTGTTCACCAACAACGTCCAGTACTTCTACGCACGTCACCTCGCCGTGCTGAACCTGTACGAAGAAGCGCTTCTCACCTTCGACGGCGTCGAACCGCATGCCCTGGTCGACCCCGCCGGATACTTCTTTTACCGGGCCGTCTGCGAGCATCATTTACTGCTGAAGGAAGACGGCCTCGCCACGATTTCCAAACTGCTGAACGACACGGAGCAAATCCCACTGCGGTATCAGAAAGTTGGCGAACTGCTCCAGAACGATTTGGAAAATCTGGAAGAGAAGTCGATCGGCGAAGTCGCCCGGCAAATGCGCGACGTGGAACGCCGCCTCGAACTTGGCCGCGCCGGCCAGCGCGTGCAGCGCGTGGAAGAACGCATCATTGCTACGCTCGATGAAATCATCGAAAAAATGGAACAGCAGCAAAGCGGTGGCGGAGGTGGTGGCGGAGGCCAAATGCAAACACCCCCCAGCGGAAACCCCTCCGATGAATCGTACGTCGGTGGCGTGAAAGGCCCCGGCGAGACCGACCGCAAAGACGTCGGCCACAAAGACGACTGGGGCGACCTCCCCCCCAAAGCCCAGACTGCAGCCAAGAACCTCCTCGAACGCCAATTCCCCGCCCACTACCGCCAGGCCGTCGAGGAATACCTCAAGAAAATCGCGGAACGACCAGCGGCACCGTAGGCAATACACCGTCCCTTTGTAACTGTCGGAATCGATTCCTGTTCTCGTAAATCAGGTTCGCTGTCTGACATACGTCACCGAAGTTGATGAGTACTTGCTAGACGCCCCATGTGGCATCGTACCATCGCAAACGCCGCCACGCACAGGATGAGCTGCCGAATCGGTCGATTGCAATAGGTTGTGGCTCCGTTTCCGATGACGTAGACCGGGCATATTGATGCAAGTCGGGTCGCGGTCGGACTGCAAGGCTCGAATATAGCGACTTCTGGTTTAGCATTCGCTATCTTTGCACGCGGTTTCAACCTGTGCCATCATTGTTCGATAGCAGTTCATGCTGTTGCCGAACAGATGGCTGCCACGGTAAGTCACCTAGCGTTTCGCACTTTCGGGACAACTGCCACGCATATTCGAGCATGATCGACCCACATGACAAGTACGATGTCTTCCTTTCCCACAACAGCTCTGACAAGCCAGTGGTGGAGAGGATCGCCGAATTGCTCAAGGAAGCTGGCATTCGTTCCTTCCTGGACAAAGCCGATCTCAACTCCGGGCTGGCGTGGCAGGGGGAATTGGCCGAAGCAATCAAACAAAGCGGCGCGACAGCAATCTTCTACGGTCCGAGCGGTGAAGGAAAATGGCAGCAGGAAGAACGCCGCATGGCTCTCAGTAAGGCTGTCAACACGAACGACCATTTCCGCGTGTTCGCCGTCTTGCTGCCTGGTGGCGAAAGTGAGCAAATCGATCCATTTCTCAAGCAAAGAACCTGGGTCGATTTATCGGCAGGCCTGAATGACATAGCCGCTTGGGATCGGCTCGTTTCAGCAATTCGACCCGATTTGAAACACTCATCCAGCGGCGAGGCCAAGGCAGCAGCCATAACCAATCCCAGCCCGCTTCGGTTCTTGCTGGATCGTATTTGCCCAGGGATTCATCGTTGGCTAACCGTGACAGTTCGCGTCTTTGAAGAGCCTCCGGAGTGGCGTGTCCTGAACCAATATCTTCGCACACTCAGTTCATCGATTGCTCAGGAGATTTCCGAAAAGACCTACGTTCCATTGAACGCGAAAGACCTAATTAGCGGAGATAAGGTCCTGCATACGCGGCGAAGTGGTTTCCTGACGCCAATCCATCAATTGATCAAAGAGGTCGTCGGTATCTCCGAAGGCGGCGACGCACTCAGTGCACAAATATCGGCTGTCAGCAAGAAAAGCCGGGTCGTGCGGAATATCGTTTCGCGTTTGAGTACCGCAGAAGAACCTCTCGTGTTGCTTGGCGATCCGGGGTCCGGCAAATCACTGACGTTGAAGCAGGCGGCTATGCTCATCGCCGAAAAAGAAAGCTGCCGCATATTTCCTAAGGTTTGCATCTTTGTTCGACTAGGGGAGTTTCACGAACAGTCCCCCGACGAGCGTTCCGTCTTTCAGTACCTGAAACGGACTGTGCCCACGGAAATTGCGCCATACCTTGAACGTCTCGATGCTGCGGGGCGTCTCGTCATTTTCTTTGACGGCATGGATGAAATGAGCCGCCAGCAGTACACCCAACACACGCGAGCTCTGAGCATTTTTGCAGGCAGCCGCAAAGGACAAACGCAAACCCTGTTCTCATGCCGGGTGACCGATTTCACCCCCGAATTCAAACACAACCGTCTGGTACTTCTGCCATTCGATGTCCCTCAAATCTACAAGTACGTCACCCGCCAAATTCCCCATTTTCCTGTGAAAATTGATGGCGAGAGCTGGACCGCACGACAACTCTCCCGGCGACTGGCAGCACCGGACCTCCCCATGCAGGCCAGCAACCCCTTTGTACTGTGGCTATTCTGCTTCTACCTACTAGAACACGAAAAGTGGCCTGCTTCGCGTGTCGAGTTATTGAGCTACTACAACGAACTGAATTGGCGCCGGAAGGACGCAGAAGCCAAGCGGGAAGGACACGCTGAACTCCCTGACCAGAAGCAGGCGTTTCTCACTTGGGGAAAAATTGCCTTCACAATCACGAATCGCAATCAGGGAACGGTCATTCCCGTTGATGACTTGCAGCAGTTGCTTAACGAGCAGGAGCTAGAACATTTAGACTCTGGCAAGTTCTGCGGTATCTTTCAGGAGTCTCTGGACCTCCAGCAGACTCTTATTCGCTTCGAACACCATCGGTTCCAGGAGTACTTTACCGCGTTCTATATCAAGGAATGTGGGTTGCAACTCGACTGGCTCGACAAACTCGACGCGCCCCGCTGGCAGGAAACGCTCGTCAATCTCGTCCTCTCGGGAGGTAGGTCCGAAGCGTTGTCGGTGCTTGGGGATGAAATCTCCAAAACAATCGACCAGCTCGATTCCCTCGACTGGCATGAGCTAGAAAGAAGGCTTCGCGCATTTGACTTGCATGACCGAATGCTGTTGTCCGACCGTATTGAACTTGCGTCGCGAATCCTCAAGCAGTCCCCTTCTACAACCAGCGACGGCTACCAGCAACTGACCGACTCCTTTCGAGACGCCGTCTACTGGGTGTCAGAATGTGGAAATCCTGTTGAGCAGGTCAGAATGCTGGAAGCTGCTCAAAATGTGTCCGAAGTCGACGCCTTTCGCGTTGCCAAAACGCCACTTGAGGGCCACGTGAGTTGGGCGCGTAATCAAGCCTTGATTGTGACGGCCTCGGCAAAAGGAGCCTCGTCACACGCATTGCCCCTGGACGTCTTGATGAGTTTTTCCGGGGGGACGTTCCTGAATCGCCTGAACGATTACTTCCGCATCGCAACAACGCTTAAACAGAGACGTTTTTGGTTCGTCTTAATTGTTGGAATACTGCTCATGTGCTGCCAAATTGCGGCCGTCAGTTCCATGGTGTTCGGCACACGTGCATTATTGACAGCCTACCTGCAGAGCCGCATATCCGAGGAACAAGAGGCCGCAATCGTACAGTACGTGATATTGACCAATGAGGCGAGCCTCCAAGATGAGCCAGAGCCGACACGTACTATTCCGTTGGAACCCACCGAGCTGATACTGATAGGTGACGAGTTAATGACTCGTCAAGAGAGACTGGAGAGCCTCAAGTCCTCATTGGCGCCAACACTTGCGCACAGAAATGCAGTGGACATGCTGAATTCCAATTCGTTTGCCCTCAGTCTTTTCACCGTGCTTGTCGTTGTCGTTGTCGTGCACTGTTTCACCTCGTCTGAGCATTTGTCGCGAAACCTACTGCTGGTAGGCGCCATCTACCTGTCACTGCCACTCATTGGTTATTTATTGTGGAGCGGGTTGCTATTGTACGCGCTCGGTGCGTTTTTCCTTCTATTAAACACTGGTCTTAGCCTTGGATTTGCCGCATGCATCGTGACATATGGGGCCCATGTGACTATTCTTGTCCTCTTTGCCAAAACGGCCTCATTCTGGATGTCGGAGCGTCCACCACTTCACGCGTTGCGAAAAAACGTCTGGGATCAATGTGGGTTCGGCCCTTGGGCTAGTTTCACGGCGTATTATGGAGCCTTCGTGATGCTAGGGCTCGGATTGCCTTACCTCGTCGCGCGGCTGCCTGCCAGCGTGCACAGCAGCGTTGCCAACTGGGGATTGTTTCCCTACTTCAATAATGATGTTATCAACGAGCTTTTCTCATTGGTTGTTTATTCCATAGCAACTGTCGTCGCCGGACTGCTTGTGTATCGAGTAATTACTAGGTCTAGTTCGCGCCAGCGGATTGACGACACAATTGTGTCTTTTGTGTCATTCTCGATTGGTCCCATATTGGTCATAATGGCATTTTCGGCAGCGGCAATGCTCGATTCACGAGGGTCCTTTGTTGGCCCTGTGCTTTTCGCGGCTGTTTCGATTGTAACCAGTTCTGTCCTTGCGGTGCTTATTTTTTGGGTGCTGCGGAAATTGTTGCGAATGCTACTTGAGCAACGAACCGCCATGCTCAGCATGACGCCTGAGCAGTGGCGCGAAAAGATCTGCAGTGGAAGCAGCAGCGCACAGGATGAAGTATTGCGCAGGACTTCACATGAGTCGGTCGGCCTGCCGGTTGAGGAGTTCCTGGCCGCAATGGTCGAGGTCGAAGATGACATCAAAACGGAGCCCGCCTTGAGTACCTATTGGTCCAAACGGGCCGGGTTAGAACAGATCCTGCGTCAACATCGAACCGGCTGATACTCATGCATCAACGTATTGACGGTTGGCATGGTCTAGGTTTCGCCATTTCGTGCCATGCCCACGTCGCGTAGCAGCGTGGGCATGCGTCTGTCTGAGAGGCGTAAGCTGCGCGACGGACGGTGGTATTGGTGATGATCAGACTTCGGGTTAGTGCTGCAAACCCGTCTCGTGTTCTGAGTCGTCGTCAATTGGCGGTTGAGAGGCATCGACAATGCCTCGATGTTCCAATACAGCGCGGGCGGCGTGGTAGCGGGACGCAACGCCGGGTTGGGGAATGAGTCCTCCACCAATGATGAGAATTGCCATGAGCAGAATGGTGACACGTTCCGTCCAGCGGCAACCCATCGAAATTGAAGCGGTGTGACGCGTTCCTGTAAAGACATGAAAGAACGCCTTCACCACAGCAATACCGTTGAGTGCTGTCGCGAATACAATCGCCAGTCCGACGTGGGGATACACTTCTACGGCTCCTTCAATGAGTAGCTCCGTTCCAATAAACCCAATGGTGCCCGGGAAGCCAATCGAGGCGAGCCCCGTCAGCAGGAACATCGACGCGAGAAAGGGGACGTGTTCGTAGAGTCCGTGAAACCCGGCGAGAGACAAACGCCCCGTTCTCGCTTCCACGCTACGGAGGGCGAGTCCGAATCCGAGCATGGAGATTCCGACTGACAACCACACGCAGAGTGCTCCGGCCAATCCCAGTGGTGTCACCATTTCGAGGCCGACCAGCACCAGCGAAGAGTGACTCAGGAACAAGTAGCAAAAGAACCGCCGCGAGTCGCGTTGGACCAAGGCCATCCCCGCTGCGTAAACGGCAGTGGTCAATGAGAGAATGGCAATACTCTGCAATGCCCAGGCGGGAGCAATGGGGAGCACCAGCCGCATAACGGCGTAGGCCCCGGTCATGGGTGTGACGAAGAGCAGGGCTGTGCCGAAGGTGGCTTTCTCAAACAGGTCGGTCATCCAGCAGTGCAGAGGGCAAATGCCACTGCGAATGAGGGCTCCCGCGGTCAGCAGGCAGCCCGCCACAATGGGAGGACTGGTCGGATCGGAATTACTGCCTGCCAGGAACTGGCCGACGACGAGCAGGCCAATAAACATTCCCATGTGAGCCAGATACACGTTCGTGTTCTGGTTTCGATGCCGCAATTCCAGCCAGGGGGGAATGACGGCTATTGCCAGCAGGGCGATAATCATCCAGGGATGTTTACAAGAGAGCGTTGCCAGCAGCACGGCCTCGGAGAACAACGTCCAGCCGAAGGAGAAGCGGTTCACCTTCGTGCGCAGCGTTGTCATGATGGTGGTCATGTACAATAGCGCGGCAAGCGGCAGGAGCGGTGCGCTCAGTTCATCGATGACGAATACGTCGCGATGAAAAATCGCCTGAATGACGTCCCAGTGGTCGTGCGCGCCGTAGGAGTCGAGAGTCGAGAAGTCGATCCACTCACCGACAGCACACACAAGCGTAATGACGCTGAAGACAATGCTGATGGTGCGTGCGCGGTCGCGGTTTTTGAGCTGCGAAACCCAAGCCGCACCGCACAACGGAATGAGCACCGACATTTCCAGCCAGGGAAGATGGAGTTCGTTCATTAGATGACATCCTCCAAGGAATCACTGTAAGGCGAGAGGCGGTCTGACTCGCGGGATTCTCCACCCGAGAGGAAATTGGTCCAGCGGCGCTCGAATGAGTCGAACAGGCGAAACATCCACAGAAACGGACGAACCACCCAGCCATCGAGCATGGAATCGAGATTGCCACGATGCATGGCGAACTGATACAGCCACAACTGGAATGGTGTGGGCGGAGGAGCGTTTTCCGGTTTCTTTTTGTCCAGCCGGGCACCGACAGCATCTTCCAGCATTTGGCGATCTTTCAAGATCGACGGAGCACGCAACAACTGCAACGTTCGCAGGCAGGCGTGACCAATCATGTGGATGAGTGCGATGTAGTACCAACCCAATCCAATTTCGACCGTGATAATCCCCACCTGTGTCAGTGAGGCAAACGCGAGAGCGTTCTTGACGTCACTCTGCACCCGCGAGGTCATCGAGCCGAATACGGCGGAAATGAGTCCCAGTACAATGACGAGAATTCGTAGCGTGAGCGATGCCGCCAACAGCGGGCTGACTCGCAGCAACAAAAATGTTCCCAGGTGAACGGACAGCGCGCCGTAGAACACAGCACTTGAGGGGGTCGGGCCTTCCATCGCCCGTGGCAGCCAACCGGAGAACGGAACCATGCCCGACTTTCCGGCGGCTGCCAACAGGAGGAGTGACCCAACTGCCAACGCCTGCCACGGTTCGATGGCGGAAACGCCCATGGGCCAGGAGTCTTTACCAATCATGCGATCAAAGTCCCCCGCCCCCGTTAAATGATGCATGGTGAGGGCAGCAATGAGGAAAGCTGCATCGGCGATGCGGTAAATAGTCCACACGCGGTGGCCGTTTCGTACCGGGCCGGGCCGTTCGTGGAAATAAGCCACCAGCAAAGCTGAGGAGAGTCCCACAAGTTCCCAGCCAAAGAAGAGAGTTTCAATTGTGCCGGCCAGCGAGGAAATCACCATTCCTAACAGGAACAGGGCATAGAGCAGAAAGAAACGCTGATACCCCGCGTCACGATGCAGATAGACGTTGGCAAATGCTCCCACCGTGCCGCACAAAATGAACGTCAAAATGGTGAACGGCACCGACAGCCGGTCGAACACGAACTTCAAATGGAAGTGGAAATGCTCCTCTTCAATGGTCACCCAGTGCCCCAGTTCAACAGGAACGTGTCGTTTTCCCGTCACCAGCATGAGCACCAGAATGGTCGTTGCGGCTAATAACCCCAACGTCACTCCGAATTTCGTTATCTGGGACTGCAACTTTTCAGACAATCGCACGTTGCACAGCATGGGAAGTCCCAGCGCCAACAACACGAATGCCGGGCTGGCTACCACAATTCGCCCGAGATACCACATGGTCGAATCAACAGTCATTACGCCACCTCCGTTTCATGAATGGAGAAGAACGGAAGGTGATCGCGCGAGCCTTCATAGCATTCCAGCGATGATTCCACTTCATTCAACTTTGCCCCACTGGGCTGATAGACCTGGAATTCACCATTCTTGAACATTTGAATTTCCGATGTCGCCGGATCAATAACGGCCAGGTGAACCCAGGCGCCACGAATCAGACGATTGATCACCGCGTTGCGTTCCATAATGGACAACATGACTTCAGGCGTCGTTTCAATGACGAAGGTCAATCGCATTGGTTCATGAATTTCACAAACCTGCTGATAAACGCCGGTCCGCAAGTCGCTGGATGTCCCCTCCATCACACCGACCAGCGATGCCACGTTGTGCGGCAGTTTTGAGCCGCTTCCATAATGAACGTTGTCGACGGTCGAGAAGTAGAAGGAAAGGTTAATTCCCGAACAGACCGGCACCGCTGCTGACAAAATACCGAGCAGTACCGAGTGTTCGTCGTTGTCGGCTTCAGGATCGTATGAAGTCAGAAACGCACGCCGATCGAGAAACAGTCCGCGCGACCATTGTCGTCGGCCGACAATACAGAGCGAATTCGTGGCGTGATCGTATTCGGGTCGTGGTTGCGAAATGTCCTCCGCTCGAGCCTCGACATGACGCAGCGCGTCTTTGGCGGAGATTGAGAGCGGTACAGTACCAAATCGTCGGCAACGCTCGTGGGCGTTACGTCGGCGAGCCTCTTCAATGGCCTTGCGTGCCACTTCCAAATCTTCCCGATGCGAAGCTGGCAGGCGGTCGAGATCGTAGAACACCACCGAGTCGTCGCAGGTATTATGGTACGAACCAACAAAAAACGTGTCGTCGGGAATATCAACTCCCTGAGCCGCAACTTTCGTGCGCACACGCCAGTCGTTCGCCATTTGGGCAAATGCGCGGGCGTTCGGTCCTCCACGTTTCCCAGCACAGGCACCACAGCAATAAGACGATTCGTGCGGATTGTTCAGGCTCGATGAACCGTGACCGCAAATGACAAACAGCCTGGAGAAGTGCTCGCTCTTCGTCACGCCCATGTCCCTCAGTAGCCGTACGACAACGCCTGCCATTTCATCAACCGAATAGCCAATGTGACCGTTCGTCGGGCCAGGGTCACCTTCATAACGTTCGAGCTGCAAGTTGGTTACTGGTGGTGGTTGCAGTAGCGAGCCGAATCGCTGACGAATCCGTGCAGTCAAATGTGGAAACAAGACGCGGGCGACGAGCGGAACCGACGCCAGAGTTCCGAGCACACCAGTCAGAATCCCCCCCAGAAACGTCCGGCTTCGTTTGTGAAACGCATGACTGAACAGCCCGATTTGGCGGCGAATTTGGGCGCGACTCTGATGTTCACCTTCAAACGTGTAGCCAACGTCTTCCTGAACGTAGTGCACTGGTTTGATGACAGCAGGACAGAGCGGTTTGTAGAACGCGTCGGCTGCTCCGCGGTAGTTCATGGCAACGGCAAAGAATCCGGCGGCACCAAACGTTTCGCACGTTGGCAAGACTTCTTCCAGATGTCGACGGAACGACTCTTCGCGGTCATCGATACAGGTGACAATTTGAAAGTCGGGACGATTTAGCCAGGGCGACGCGACATTGCGCCGCCGTGCCGTGTGTGTGGCGAATGCATCGAGTGTGGCATGCACGTACTTGCGTTCGAATGCTTCGTGGAAAATGCGTCGTCGTTCGAGCGAGGGGAAACTTTCCAGTTCGTCGCTGATTTCCTGCCATTCGTCGTCGGTCAACTGCAGGAGTTCGAGTGGTGTCCACCCGAGCATTTGTGCGACCTGGAACAACAGGAACGCGCGACGTTCGCGTTTCATGGGTTCGGGTTGGGACACTTTCTGGCGTGCCAACGCAAGGATTTGCGGGATCGAGTCCGACTCGCCGAATGCCTCTCGACCAATGTGGCGAATGGCGTGTCGTTCGAGCAGGAGTTGCACGGCCAACATCCCAATGAGGGACTCCTTCGGGACGTTGTGCACGACCCAGTCCACTCCCAACTCAAGTTGCCAGACCATGCCGGCCCAACCAGCCAGCGACAGCAGCGACTGCGTAATAAAGGCTTCCCGATTTGCCGGGGCTATTCCAAACTCGGTGAGCGTGTGTTCGATGCATTGTTCCGCCGAAATGTGCTCCTGTTTCAGTCGACGGACGTCACAGGCCAACCCACTCAGCCAGGAGTTTAGTCCTGCAGTCTTCGTCTCGTATAAGGCGAGAAACGACTCGTAAAACCCGGCATCCCGATTTGGTAATGTCCAGTCGGAATACCCTTGATCGACGTACGCGGCGCAGAAACGAATGAGCACGTCATGCACGTTCCGGTTGATGTCATCGCCCGTTGCGTGCAACATCAAATCTCGTGGACGAACGAATGAGTTCGCCTCGGCGGGCTTGTGGGAGCACGCGACTCCCTTGAGGCAAATTCGCCAGAGAAGTTGCAGCGAAAACGCCTCCCAACCAACGTCGGACCACCTGGAGGAATCGTGGCCGAACTTTTCGAACAGGCTGGCCAGTTCGGGAATGTCGTCCCGGTTTCCCGAACCATTCAACCACTTTCGCGTCGAGGTAATAATTCGGGTTCGATTAATGCGGGTTGTCTGATCGCGAAACCGTTCGAGCGCGTCGGTCTCGGCGACAACCCAGCGCAGTTCTGCATCGGGGCCAACGTGTATGGGATGACGCAACATGGCGAACCGGAGTTCGGCAATCATCCCCAGCCCGTTGATCACTTTGAGACCGCGTTGACCGAGGTCGGCCATTACCACCGCTTCGAGATCTTCGTCAGTAATTCGGCCCTTTGCATACAGTCGGCGATACTCCTGTTCCGACAGATACGGTTCCGCCTGGTAGCATTCCCGGGCAGCTTTCAACGCTTGATGGAACGGTTGATCCTCAAACGCCTGCAAATTGTTAAGCAGCACGAAGACTTCGATTGGCCCTTGCGTTGGCAAGAAGCGAGCTGCGTTCTCGACCAAACGCCGCACGGAGTGCTCGTGGTTCCCGTCTGTCGAAGATTCCTCTTCAAGTTCCAATTTCGACACGGCAATTCCATTTCCATTCTGAGTGCGACAATCTGCAAACTGGCCAAAGGCTCATCGCACAGCACAAACAGGAAGACGTCAGGCATCCAGCAGAAAAGACCAAGGAACTGCAAGCTCCCAACATGCTTTTACACTGGCGTTAAGAAGGTGCCATTTCCGTCAGAAGCGAGTGTTACAAACACACTCGGCGACACTTCGAAGCCGCAACGAAGTGTTAAACCAGCAGGCGCCCGAGCAGGGATAGCCGTTCGTGACTTGAGGCCCAGCCACATTCCAGAACCGCAACACGTTCAGCGTTGCCAAATTGCCCCGAGATCACCTCAGTTCCATGAAAAGAGGAACCGAGCACACTATGCCCGACAAACTCGATGTCGCTTTCGACCTCTTCTTCCCGCTCGTCCTTGACCTTCGCAGAGCGCTCAAAAACGTTCTGGTGCGAGTCCCCAACATCAGACGCAGCGTGTACTGAACAGACATCCCGCCGGGTCTGCAATTCAGCACTTTCCACGTGAAGGAGGATTACACAAATCCCCAAGAGGACAAAACGCATAATAGGCAAGGCGGGATGAACGAAGGCGGGGCATTCAAAACATCAGTAAAAGTATTATCGGTCTCACCTTCCGGCACTGTCAATTCTTCCCAATTGTGAGAGGGAACAGACGCGGGCACTCATTGTAGGAGAACTGACGGTTTGTCTGCCCGCGGACTGCTTACAAGTGCAGGAGAACTCCCAGCGTAGCCTGGACTACTTTGAGCGGCATGCGAGGGTATCAGTCGCGCAGCTTCGCTCGCTCGGCGAGCTGCTGACTTAGCTGGTCGACAAGTTCAGCGTGTTGTGCGGCGATGTTACGTGTTTCTCCATCGGACGTTTGATGGTCGTACAGTTCGACCTGTCCTTTGGGGTGGAGGATGAGTCGATGCGTTGCTGTACGAATCGTTTGGGCGCTGGCATAGGACAACGCTGCATGCCCTGCAGCCTCTGGTTCTTTGCATTGCGGCAGCAGCGACACACCAAGTGCGAAGTCGGGAGCGGGGACGTTCGTGAGTTCGCAAAGAGTGGGGAAAACGTCGATCGTTTCCACAACTGCATTTGTAGCCTTACCGGGCTGTGCAATTCCGTCGTAATGCACAATGAGCGGTGACCGGAGAGACTCCTCGAACAGTGCATGCTTGCCCCAAATGGCGTGTTCGCCCAGATGCCAGCCGTGGTCGCCCCAGAGAATAACGACGGTGTTACTAGTCTGTCCCAGCTCGTCGAGTCGACCAAGAAGTTTGCCGACTTGGGCATCGGCGTAGCTGACGCACGCCGCGTATGCCTTGCGAACTTCGGTGGCGAATTCGGCATCGGTATTCGGATTCCTGTCCCAGCGGTTGTACTTCATGAATTCGCCCGAGTTGTGCCACGTCGTGGTTCCCGATGGTTTTTCAGGATGCGGAATGGGAGGAAACTCGACATTGTCGTACAGGTCGCGGTATTTCTTCGGTGCACCAAAGGGAAGATGCGGACGAATGACTCCCACCGCAAGAAAGAACGGCTGATGATTCGAGTTCCTGTTCTCGGACAGTTCACTCAGCTGTTTCAATGCTTCGTCAACTGTTAGCCCGTCGGGATAAATGGTGTCTGGCCCGGCGACTGCCTGCAGGACGTCCATGGCCTTTGCATTGCCGCGGATTTCGCCATGAGCCAATCCGTGCATGGCCCCGCGAGGATGCTGCCAGTCTCCAGTGGGCATGAGGTGGCGGTTCCATGAATTGGGCATTTCCGGGATGGCCTCATCATCCCAATCGGCTCCGCCCCTTCCGCCAGGATGATGCGAAACCTTGCCGACGGAAACTGTCATGTATCCGTGCTGCCGGAACCAGGCGGGCATACTCGGGGGAACAGAGTCAGGATTCTTTTTCAGTCGATCAGCCCGGGCGAAAATGGCTCCGTTGCCGGACGGACCATAACGTCCTGTCAGCAATGCGTACCGTGAAGCACCACAGGTGGGTGCCCGTACGTAATGACGCGTGAAAATCCGGCTCTTTGCGGCGAGGGAGTCGATGTTCGGAGAACTAATGTGCGTCGCCCCGAAACAGTTCAGTTCGGGCCGCAGGTCATCAATGCACAGGAGCAACACGTTCGGCCTGTCGGCGGCAGAAACGGGTGGGAGCCACGTCAGAAGAACCGCGGTGAGAACCCAAATGCATCGTGTTGAAGTCAAAACTCATCTCCTGATTGCCGATTGCTGGTGGCATCGCGTAACGACAAGTCACTGTAGCAATGTCGCAAGTGGGTTGCAGCCATTTCGCAATCTGGACGCAATTCCTTCCGACATCAAATTCAATTTCTCTGTAAGAATTCGCCACGACTCGGATGAAACGAAACAGGTGATGCGCAAGTCCTGTTGCTGTTGAAAGGTTGGCTGCTTGCCCCAGCGAATTCGGTTGGATATGATCACATCAACGGAGACATATGGTCTCTTTCCTCAGCAAAAATCCTGCCTTGCCCAATTGGTCGTAACAGGAATACGACCATTCACCAATCGAATTATGAAGAGTCTCCCCATGAAGCAATCAATGCTTGTTTGGTCGACCTTGTCGTTGCTGCTCGGTGCGTCTCTGGCACACGCCGAGCCGAACTGGACATACTGCCGCGGTCCGAGTTTTAACAGTACCTCAGTGGAGACGAACCTCCCGGACGAATGGGACCCCAAGGGTGGCGAGGGAAGCAATTTGGTCTGGCGTGCTGAGGTTGGCTCGCGTTCAACACCGGTCCTTATGAACGACCGCGTCTATCTGTTGTCGACAGACAACGCCGAAGAGCCAACCAAAACTCGTGAAAAGGTCGTGTGCCTCAACGCCGATACCGGGGAAGTCGTTTGGGAGTATGCATTCAACGTCTACCTCAGTGATGTGCCCGTTGAACGTCTCGGCTGGGCAAGCGTCACCGCCGATTTGGAAACCGGGAATGTCTACGCTCAGGGCGTTTGCGGATACTTCTGCTGTCTCAGTGGTGAGACGGGAGAAGTCATTTGGGACCGTTCACTGCACGAAGAATTCGGCCTCCTGAGTACCTACGGTGGACGAACCAACACTCCCATTGTTCACGAGAACAATGTCATTGTGAGTGCCGTCATCATTGGTTGGGGTGCCATGGCCAAGCCAGCACACCGTTTTATCGCCTTCGACAAAACCAACGGTCAGCCGGTCTGGTTTGAAGGGACCCGTCTGCTCCCTTACGACACCACGTACAGTGCACCCGTTCTGGCCGTCATTGGTGGCGAACTCCAAATGGTCTTCGCTTCAGGTGATGGTGGAGTTCACGGATTCCAGCCACGCACTGGCAAGAAACTGTGGTCGTACGATATGTCCGGCCACGGGATTAACGTCTCTCCGCTCGTCGTGGGAGACCGCGTCATTTGCAGCCACAGTGAAGAGAACGTCGACAGCACCGAAATGGGTGCCATCGTCTGCCTGGACGCGACACAACGGGGCGTCATTGAAAAGCCCATTTGGAAGACCAACGGCATGTTTGTCGGTCGATGTGCTCCCGCTCTCATTGACGGACGTCTCTACGTTGTCGACGACCGTGCCAAAATGCACTGTCTCAACATCGACACCGGCGAAGCCATTGGCGAGGAAGTTCGACTCGGCACCATGATGCGGGCCGACATGCTGGTCGCCGATGGAAAAATCTACGCCAACGAAGTGAATGGTCGTGGTTACATTTTGAAGCCGAACGCAGAGGGAGCGGAGATTATTCATCGCATCCGCCTGCGTGATGAAGAATTCCACGGTTCGCCCATCGCTCACAACTCTCGGGTTTACATTCCAACCACGGGTGCGATGTACTGCATTGGCAAGCCTGACGCGGCCGCCACCTCCGCCGAAGCACCGGCAGCCATTCAGGAAGCTCCTCGCGCTGACGACATGGAACCGGCCCACGTTCAATTAGTCCCCGTCGAAAGCCTGCTTCGTCCCGGGACGCGGCAGGAAATGCACGTTCGCTTGTACAACGCCAAGGGACAGTACATTCGCAACGCCAGCCCAGATGAGATTGAATTCAGCCTGCAGGGGCCGGGTTCCATTGAAGGCGGTAAGTACACCATTGAACACGGTCAGAGTTCCGAAGCCGCTGTTCTGGTAACCGCCAAGGTCGGTGAACTCACTGGTGGTGCCCGAATTCGCGTTGTGCCCGATTTAGACTGGGCCTATGGATTCGATGGCGGCAAAATTCCGGACACCTGGGTCGGTGTGCAGTACCGTCACGTGGGTATGGACTTCGATTTGATTACGAAGTTGCGAGAGTCCAATCCCATGGCGGCCGATTTGTACATCTACCTCCATACCGATTTCACCAACTTCGGTCCCGCTCCAAAGGTATACGACAACTCGAACCCTAAGCAGGCCTGGACGGGATTACTCCGATTCCTGCGACTTGCTGACGGTGCCGATAAGCCGAAGACCGTGGAAGAAGCACAAGCCAAACTTGGGCCTTCGCTTCAGGTGCTGGTCGATGAGAAAGTCCTGTCGTCAGTCGATTGGTCCACTTGGGATCGTGAGACTGGTGAGGAAGGAAAGACTGTTCCAGAGCCACGCCTGACCGTTGTCAAAGGGGAACGCCAGGTCGATGGAAACGGAGTCCTCTGTAAAATCCAGACCATTCCGCTCGGTACTCGCAGCCAGGGTTGGATGGGACATCCTGACTTCCATGACTACACCATCCAGACCGATGTGTACGCGATGAATCGCGACAACAAACTGCCGGACATTGGAGTCGTGGCCCAGCGTTACACCCTCGATATGATGGGGGCCTCGCAGCAGCTCCAGCTTCGCACCTGGACACCACAGTTGAATCGATTCTCCGTTGAGGTCCCCTTCAACTGGGAAGCTGACACCTGGTACACCATGAAGTTTGAGGCCAGCACCAGTGCCGATGGCCGCGCCGTCCTGAAAGGGAAGGTCTGGAAGCGTGGTGAAGAAGAACCTGCTGACTGGACCATCACCGGTGAAGACGAACTGGGCAACGTGCAGGGAAGTCCTGGACTGTTCGGTAACGCCAAGGATGCGGAAATCTTCTACGACAACCTGACCGTCAAATCGAACGAGTAAACCTGCCCAACCGAAGCTTCGACTTTGGAAACGTAAATATACCCGCCAATAGAAACCGCAAGGGAATGAACCAAATGATTCGTACGTCGATTGCCTGCACTGCGTTGGCAGGCCTGCTGCTCTGCAGTGGTTTTCATACTGTCCGTGCTGAAGAAGACCCAACCGCTCTGCTGCTGCAGGAGCTGGAAGGTCGCAAAGTCGGTAAGCACGACTGGCCACAATGGGGTGGCTGGACTCACAAGAACAACACACCCGAAGCAACTGGCATTCCTACCGAATGGGATGTGAAGTCCGGTGAAAACGTGCTGTGGTCTGCTCCGCTAGGATCGCAAACCTACGGCAACGTCGTCGTAGCCAACGGTAAGGTTTATGTGGGCAGCAACAACCAGCACGCATATTTGACTCGCTACCCGCATTCGGTGGACCTAGGTGTGCTGCTCTGCTTCGACGCCGAGACTGGTACGTTTCTGTGGCAACACTCGAGTCCCAAACTGCCGACCGGTCGTGTTCACGACTGGCCCGACCAGGGGATTTGCTGCTCACCCTACTGTGACGGCGACCGCGTCTGGTATGTCACGAGCCGTGGTGAAGTTGCCTGCCTTGACGCGGAAGGTTTCCGCGACGGCGAAAACGACGGTTCTTACACCGCCGAAGACAACGAAAACAAGAACGAAGCCGACATCGTGTGGAAGTACGACATGATGGGCAAGCTCGGGGTTTCGCAGCACAACATGTGCAGCTGCTCCATTTGCTGCGTCGGCGACGTATTGTTCGTTAACTCTTCGAACGGTGTGGATGAGTCGCACATTAACATTCCGGCACCAGAAGCCCCCAGCTTCTTCGCCATGAACCGCGACACGGGCGAAGTCCTCTGGACCGACAAATCTCCCGGCCTGAACATCCTGCACGGCCAGTGGTCGTCACCCTCTTACGGTGTCGTCAACGGTCAGGCTCAGGTGTTGTTTGCTGGTGGTGATGGCTGGCTCTACAGTTTTGATCCCGCTGGAGACGGCAATGGCAAGTCGAAACTGTTGTGGAAGTGCGACTGCAACCCCAAGGATGCCAAGTACTCGGTCAGCGGACGCAGCGAGCGGAACCACCTCATTGGTACTCCCGTCTTCTATGACGGCCTCGTGTACATTGGCGTGGGCGAAGACCCCGAGCACGGTGAAGGAAACGGCCACCTGTGGTGTATCGATCCCACTAAGACTGGCGACGTGAGTGAAACTCTCGCCGTCGACAAAGACGGTAATCCCATTGTCGATCCGAAAGATGGCACACGCCGCCTGCAGGCGATTAACGCCGACGACGGAGAAAAGGCCATTCCGAATCCCAATTCGGCCATTATCTGGCACTTCACCGGAGAAGACATCGATGGCAACGGCGAAGTGGACATTGAAGAAGAAATGCACCGGACCTGTGGTACGGTCGCCATTAAGGACGACATCCTCTACGTCGCCGACTTCTCAGGGTTGTTCCACTGTCTCGATGCCAAGACCGGCAAGTCGTACTGGAACTACGACATGTTCTCAGCCTCTTGGGGCAGTCCTTGCATTGTCGATGGCAAAGTCTACGTCGGTGACGAAGATGGCGATGTCGCCATTTTCGAGCACAGCAAGGAATTCAAGCTCATCGATGAGCCGTCCTGCAAAAGCTCGGTTTACAGCACGCCAGTCGTTGCGAACGGCGTTTTGTATCTGACAAGCAAATCGGCGCTGTTTGCCATTAAGGCTGAGTAATTAAAAATCGAAGGGTGGGTGACGCCTGCCTTCGATGCACAACTCAAGCCGTCCAGCGTGCTTTACGCTGGACGGCTTCGTCGTTTGTGTCCTTGAGTTCGACGTAACCCACCGGCCTTCCCTGCACACGCTGCAAAAGTGATGATTGGCCCGATTAATTCATGGCCAGGTAGCCGGCCGTCCAATGTCCGTCTCGGAGCATGACAAAGACCGACGCGGCAATGAGGTCCGCGGTGGTGCCGGGATTCCGTTTGTGACCATCAGATCGAAGCCAGGCGTCGAACGCGCCGAATTGAAGCCCCGAGCCTTCAGCGTGTGGCCATCCACTGGCGAGGACCGCTTTCGCTTGATGTGAGGCCTGAAGTGCGAGTTCTGCCCCTGCTTTGCGAGCAATGAGTGTGTCGGGATGGGCCGCCAGCCAGTCGAGCTGACTACCAACAATGGCGGTGCGCCAGTCTGCTCCCGACTCCGTCCAACGTATTAATGAATCGACGCCGAAGCTCAGCACGTCATGAAATCCAGTGACATACTGCCGGGCGATGGAGTCGCGGTCGGCGGCCAATTGCATAATGTCGACGAGGGGTTCCGTCGGCTCCTGGAAGACATCCTGCTCATCAACTTTGCCCATGCCGCCAGGGGTGAGGCACCGAATGGCAGCAAAGACGTCTCGACTGTCCTCAACTGTCAACGCGTCCAACACGGACTTTATGCCCGTCGTCAAATCCTGACTCAAAGGAACGACGGCGAGCGGCGCCAGCAAAAGGAGAATACCGAGGTTTGTGTTCTTGCCCACCTGCTTCTGCGTTGCTTCGGCGGCGAGTCGAATGGTTGTGCCGACTCCAACCTCCCCTGCCCTGGCGAGTATGGGAGCGACAACGCGGGCTGAGGCCACGAAGTCCGAGAAGTCGAGGTCAGCAAAGGACGCACCGGGATGTACGTTCCCCGCCTTCGGAGCGGCAGCCTCCAGCAGGCAGGCGGCTTCGAGTTGCCCGCACAGCGTGCTGAGGTCCGGGAGTGTCCAGTCGACTGACGTCACGCGAAAATCTCGCTGACATCGATCAAATGCAGTTGGCGACCGAGCTCTCCCGCAGGCGAATCAACACACACGAGCCGCCCGTCATTGCTGCTGCGAGGATGCGTATCACACCGCCATTCGCCGGTATACACCTTTGGCGAAGGGAATTCCCCCAGCCAGACCTGCTTTCCCGAAGGAACATGGTACAGGTAAGGCCGCTGAATTCGGTCTTTGTCCGGGTACGTGTCGTTCAGAATCCATTCGCTGTTTGTTTCAGGCAAGTAGGTGTTGTGCCCATTGCGGGTCATGACGCCAGCCCCCACTGGTTCAATGACTCGCGTTTTGTCCGTGTAAAGATAAAACGCCTCTGGCTTTCCTTCAGGGCGAGTCCACATGCAAATGTGCTCGGGGTCGCGCCAAATGAAGTGAGACGTGTAGCCCGAAGGGTCGAGGACGAACAAGTCACTGCCGTCGATATTGGCAGTGAACATCCGAGTCGTGAAACCGCCAGTAGGCTCGCCGGTGTTCGCATCGCGTTTGCGCCACCGGTGCAGCACAATAAACCGCTGATCATCTGGACTAATGAGCAGGTGATTAAAGTAGTGCCAGACGTTTTCCAGTTGCTGTCCCTGATATGGGATTTTGGCGACCTCGGCGAGTGACAGAACGAGACTCGTTTTACCCGTCGCGAGATCAACCTTGAAGACGCCGGAATCCTGGGGAGCGAGTTGATCACCAAATTTGTCGGGGAGACCAACATAACCGTAGCCGGGACGCATGACCTGGATGCGGGCAAAGTCGGCGGTGAGACCGAACGAACCGTCACTGCTCAGCGTGTAGACAGGTGAAGGCAGCACGCGGTGTTCGTCGGTCTCCACATTGAGCACGTGCGAAACGAACTTGTCACCCTTGCGGTCGTTCCAAATGACCTCTCGGCCATGCCCCGGTCGCCACTGCAGCATACAGCCCTGCTGCCATCCCCACGCCCGACTTTCGCCGAGTTCGATCCAGCGGTCACCGTTCTCCAAGTCAACCATGCCAACGCGAATGGCGTCGTCTGCGGTGGGTGTGCGGTGCTCGAAGGCGACTTCGTTCGACAGCACGTACCGGTTCGTAGGATCGAACTGCCGTTTGTCGTAATAGCCAAACCAGTGGTGCCGTGGTCCCGATGTAATGACACGCGTTGGAAACTGTTGATTTCCTTCGGCAGCCGGAGCAGCTTGCAGACGGCATCCTAGCCCTGCAGCCACGGCGGCTGCGACGAATTCACGTCGGCGCATTCCTCAATCCTCTACAACGTGTACGACGAGTTCGACAGGTTACTTATCGAGGTGGCAAACGTGGACCGAGGTCTTTGCCGAAGTCCTTCAGGTTCTGAGACTGCGTCAGGATTTTCCCTTCCCCTTCGAAGTCGAGCACAATTCCTTCGCCCGCCAGGAAAGACTGGAACCAGGAAGAACCTGCTTTGCTGAGCTTGTATTCCATGGTGTCTTCGAAGGCGACGACGTGGCCGGTGTCGATAATCATATCACCGTTCAAGTTCTGCTCAGAAATTCGGCCAAAGGCTGCCACGAGCAGTGTCCCGCGTCCGCTCACGCGCAGAAAGAACGGGGCCTCTCCCGAGAAGAATCCCTTAAATCCCTGGAATTCTGTATCGAGCTGCAAGCCAGCAGTGGAACCCAGATAGCTGCCACCGGCACACATCCAGTCGACGGAACCATCCATTTCAATGGCCCAAATCTCACCCATGTGTGTGGGGGCGAGCCCCACTTCGCCAGTGCTGGAATCGGTAATGCGGTAGGTAGACAGGAAGAACGTTTCGCCAGAAAGCAATCGCTTCAGTCCACCAAAGAATCCGCCGGAACCGCGACTCTTCGTCGTCACGTCAATGTCCACGTTCGTCGAACAACGGTACATCGCACCGGCGTCGGAAACGAATTCCTCACCGGGACTGAGTTTGACGAGTGCCGACGCAAACGCGCCCTGCTTTTGAATGTTGACCTGCATTGGTGTTGTCTCCTGCTATGTGATCCTCACGGGTAACGCTGGCTGCAACCTAGCAATACTTCCGCAGCCACCCGGCCATGTTCCCCATTGTCCGTGTCTGGACCCAAATTTTCCCCTGGCCAGAAAACCGCAGCACGAGCCCTTCTCCGGAGAACAAGGTTTGCTTCCAGCCACCCATGCCAGTGATTTTGTAATCGAGCGAAGGTTCCCAGGCGACAACGTGTCCCGTGTCGACCACATACTCGCCATCGATTTCCTTTTCGATGACACCGCCATAGCCGTTAAAGAAGAGTTCGCCACTTCCGGACGCTTCGAGATAAAACGCTCCTTCGCCGGAAAACAGCGCCTTGAATCCGCCAAACACTGGCTTCAAGTTGATACCCGGCGTACACGCCATGAAGGCACCGGCGGTGAGAATGAGTGAATCGCCATTCAGCTTACGGTGCTGAACACACCCGGGGACCCCTGGAGCAAAAGAAACGTATCCGGGCTCTTCTTTGGCTGTGTACTCACCGACAAACAGCGACTCTCCACCGACGAGTTTTCGCGCAATGGCCTGCAGGAAGCCACCCATCATGCGGCTCTGCATTTCCAAGCCGCCACTCATCCGGCTCATTGCCCCTGCTTCCGCAAGCACAACGTCACCAACGTCCAGCACAACTTTCAGTTCACCGTAATCGGGATTACCCACAATCTCGAATTGCATGTCTCGAACCTGTGTTTAAGGATGATGACGCATCAGTACCACCAGCCGAAGATACCCGGTTCATCCGAGAAATGCTACGGCGCGGCGACCTGGCTGTTTCGTTATCCGGGTGTGGTTTCCAATGACGGCGGAATCGGGCAGCGACGAACAAAGCAACATGGTATGGGAGCACAGTCACGCGAGTCTTCATTTTCTCGCCCCGTGAGCAGCCCCACGAATTGTCTCAACATCGCTCAACGTTGAAGTGTGGGATTGGCTGCGGTACCGTGGTTCGAGAACTCACCGTTACTCAAGCCCACTTCGCGTCATGAATCGATTGTTTGCGTCGCTGTTGTTTCTCTGTTTTTCGACAGTGGCCCTGGCTGACCATCCCAACATTATTTTTGTCCTGTGTGATGACCTGGACTACGGCGACGTCGCCTGTCTGAATCCCGAGTGCAAAATCAAAACGCCGCACATGGACCGCGTGGCAGCCGAAGGGATGATTTTCACCGACGCCCATTCCGGTTCGGCGGTTTGCACGCCGACACGTTACGGCGTGTTGACCGGTCGCTACGCCTGGCGGTCGAAACTGCAGCGCAGCGTGCTCGGCGGACTGAGCCCCCGGCTCATTGAACAGGGACGGATGACGGTCGCCTCGTTCCTCAAGTCGGAGGGATATCACACCGCATGCATCGGCAAATGGCATCTGGGAATGGACTGGCACGTCAACGAGGGGAAGACGGTCAATGAGCTGAGTATTGAGTCGGCGGAACAGGTGTGGAATGTCGATTACTCACAGCCCATCAAGAATGGACCAAACTCTGTTGGGTTTGACTATTACTACGGCATCAGTGCATCACTCGACATGGTGCCGTACACGTTTATCGAAGATGACCACGTCACCGTGCTGCCAACCGAAGACAAGTCCTTCGCCATGATGCTGGGCCGCACGCCGGGCACCACCCGCAAGGGACCAACCGCGCCGGGGTTTGACGCGAATCAGGTATTGCCGACTTTGACTGAGAAAGCCGTGGCGTACGTGAAGTCACGAGCTAAGGCCGCGAAAAAGGGGGCTCCGTTCTTTCTGTACTTGCCCTACGCATCGCCGCATACTCCTATTCTGCCGACGGGAGAGTGGGTCGATGCGAGTGGACTGAATCCCTACGCCGACTTCGTCATGCAAACTGATGACGGTATTGGTCAGGTGCTGGCGGCCTTGGATGAGACAGGCTTGGCAGACAACACGCTCATCATCGTGACCAGTGACAATGGCTGCTCTCCGCAGGCGAAATTCGAGGAACTCGCCGCGAAAGGACACCATCCCAGTTACCACTTTCGCGGGCACAAGGCGGACATTTACGACGGCGGTCACCGCGTGCCGTATCTCGTCCGCTGGCCAGGAAAAGTACAGGCGGGATCGACGTCTGACCAAACGATTTGTCTGACCGACCTGATGGCCACCTGCGCCGACATCGTGGGACGAAAGCTACCTGACTCAGCCGGTGAGGACAGTGTGAGTTTGCTTCCGGCATTTCTCGGTGAGGCGAAGGCCCCCTTACGTGAAGCAGTCGTGCACCATTCCATCGACGGCAGTTTTGCCATTCGTCAGGGAGAGTGGAAACTGGAACTCTGCCCTGGTTCGGGCGGATGGAGTGCACCGCGTCCCAACGTCGACACCAGCAGCGGCCCAGCAGTGCAGTTGTATAACCTGGCAAAGGACATTGGCGAACAGGAAAACGTGCAGGGTGAACATCCTGACGTTGTGCGAAAGTTGACGCAGCTCATGGAGAAGTACGCTGCTCAAGGACGCAGCACACCCGGAGAAGCACAGGCGAATGCCACGGAAGTCAACGTACACGCGGCGGGCGAACAAGCCCACACACCGAAGAAGAAAAAGGGCAAGTAATCTCGGAAGACCACTGCCCATTTGACTCTCTGCCCCAGGTGTTCTCATGTTCGTTCGTCAGTGTTTGCTGCTTGTATTCTCTGTCCTTCTGTCAGCGCCAGTGGTGTGGGCGAAGGATCAAACCTTGCCGAACGTTGTGCTGGTTCTGGCGGACAACCTCGGAACGGGGGATATCGACTGTTACGGATCAAAACTGCATCGTACGCCGAACATCGATCAAATTGCCGCCGAGGGAACGAAGTTCACCAGTTTCTATGTGACCAGCGGCGTCTGCACGCCAAGTCGAGCCAGTTTGATGACCGGCTGCTACGCCCAGCGGCTCAACATGCACATCAGCGACAAAGGAGCGTCGGTGTTGCAGCCAGTGGCGACTAAGGGGCTGCATCCTGATGAAGTCACGCTGGCTGAACTATTCAAGCAGCGAGGTTACCGCACCGCCTGTTATGGGAAATGGCACTTGGGAGACCAGTTGGAATTCCTGCCCACGCGACAGGGATTCGACGACTTCCTCGGCGTTCCCTATAGCGAAGACATGGTGAAAGAACTGCGTCCCGACCAGTGGCCGGAACTGCCGCTCATGCGCAATGAAGAGGTTATTGAAGCTCCGGTCGACTGCGAAAAGCTCACCCGCATTTACACGGAGGCCGCTGTCGACTTCATTTCAGAAAACAAAGAGCAGCCGTTCTTCCTGTACTTGCCGATGGCCCGCCCCGGTTCCACGAAGGTCGTCCACGTGGACAACGCCTTCCGGGGTAAGAGTGCCAATGGCCTGTATGGTGATTGTGTCGAAGAGCTCGACTGGTCGATGGGCGCGATTCTGAAGGCACTCAAGGCCGCGAATGTGGAGTCGAACACGCTGGTCGTCTGGACGTCCGACAACGGTGCAGTGAACCGGAACCCGCAACAGGGAAGTAATGCTCCATACAAAGGCTGGGGATACGGAACGAGCGAGGGCGGCATGAGGATGCCATGCGTCATGCGTTGGCCGGGCGTCGTTCCGAAAGGACACGTCTGCGATGCCGTGTCGACCACTCTCGATTTCTGGCCGACGTTTTACGGAGTGCTCGGGCTGGAGTTTGATGATGCCCTGAAGCGGGATGGTCACGACATGCAGAGCATTTGGTTTGCCGAAGCGGGGACAGACTCACCATACGACAAGACAGGATTCTTCTACTACCATATGGCTCAGCTGCAGGCAGTGCGTCGCGGTCCTTGGAAGCTGTATTTGCCGCTGGAACCACAGCCGTTGCCGAACGGTCGAAAGACGAAGGAACAAACGTTGCAACTGTTCGACGTGCGAAATGACGTAAGCGAAGAGCATGAAGCTTCGGCGGTACAGCCCGAGGTGGTCGCTCAACTTCTTGAACTGGCCGAACAGGCCCGCGCCGATTTGGGAGATGAGGGACGCGTCGGCGCCGGACAGCGTCCTGCGGGATTCGTCGCTAGTCCAACGCAAAGAGTGCTTGGCTCTGCGAACGGTCGGTGAGGAATTCACCCTCTGACTTGCAACGCGACTACGGCGGCGTGGCTAAAGCAGATTCAATGCGACATAATTCTGGGACGTAGTTTTCCTCCGACCAGATAAGGCTATCCCGCATGCGTTTCGTAATCGCCGCACTACTTTTGACGTCCCTGTTCTCTCCGGCTGCATTCGCAGAGTTTCCGAAGTTCAAGGCGGAAACGATCGACCCGGCTGTGGCTGAGAAGGCCTGTTACGCGGTGGCTCTGGCCGACGTCGACAACGACGGCAAAGAGGACATTGTGGCCGTCAATGAAAGTCAGGTGCTGTGGTACCGGAATCCGGACTGGAAGAAGCACGTCATTCTCGATTCGCAAACCGAACTCGACAATGTTTGCATCGCCCCCTATGACATCGACGGTGATGGACTCATCGACTTTGCCCTCGGAGCCGGCTGGACAAAAATTGGAACCATTCAATGGATTACCCGCGACAAAGACCCTGCCGCGAAATGGCACGTGCATGCCATTGGTCAGGAAATCTGGACGCACCGCATGCGCTGGGCCGACGTGCTGGGAACAGGGAAGCCGCAACTGGTTGTTTCGCCGCTCAATGCCGTCGACAAACCGGGAGTGTCGCTACTCGCATTTGAAATCCCGGCCAATCCCAAGGCCGACCGCTGGCAGTCCACCGCGATTGATGACTCACTGAACCGGCTGCACAACCACTGGCACATCGACTTCAACGGTGATGGTATCGCCTCCACACTCACCGCCAGCCAGGAAGGACTCAACCTCATCCGTCGCAACGCAGATGGAACGTTCCGCCGTCAACTCGTCGGCTCAGGCATGCCGGCAGAGAAACCAGCAGACCAGGGGGCTGGTGAAGTGAAGGTTGGCCACCTCAAAGGTGGACGGCACTTCATGGCAACCATTGAACCCATGCACGGTACCAGCGTCGCCATCTATTTCGCCCCACCCAAACTCCCAGATGGTGAACTCGCCGAGCGACTGGTCATTGAAGACACGCTCAAACAAGGCCACGCCGTCTGGACTGCCGACGTCGACGGTGACGGCGATGATGAAGTCGTCATTGGCCACCGCGAAGCCGGAACCGGAGAAGTCAAAGGCCCCGGCGTCTACATTTTTGATCCTAAGGACGAAGGCCAGCGCTGGGAGAAACACATCATCGACGACGGCGGAGTCGCCGTCGAAGACCTCATCTGCACCGACCTCAACGGCGACGGCCGCATCGACATCGTAGCCGGCGGCCGGGCGACGAAGAATTTGAAGATTTACTGGAACTTGGGCCATTGATCTGACGTCGAAGTTCTGAGCATTGCGCTGATTGAGGGGAAGCTCCTTTTAGCCAGCCAACCTGAGAGCGAATGTGCAATCCCGAACGAAGAGGGAACGAGCATGACGACAGACCAGCGCTGTGGCGGACGAAGACAGACACGAGGCTTTTGGAATGAGGTAAAGGCTTGGTCTACCGGTAGTGCGACGGTGACTCTGTTGACAGTGGCCCTGTACATAGGAAACTTCGGGCCGTATCGATCCCTTGCTCGGGGGAATTACATTGAGCCAAACGGAATTGGACTCATTTACACACCAATCGAATTTGTGTGTGAGGAAGATGACTTTGCTCGGCATTCAATGGACGTCTATTGTGAGTTCTGGGGCGCCCCACCGTTGATGTTTCCCAGCGACTTTATCCAAACCAAAACATGGGAAGTTCTACCGCCGGAATGAAAATCCTTTGTCGAGTAATACACATCGTGCTTGCTCACGCGAGAACGTTGACCGACTTTTTGACAGTGCGGGGTATTGTTCGCTGGAAATGGGGGTGCAGCCACTTTCACTCGCCAACGACTCGTGAATTGCGGTCTGGAGTTTTCTGGCTGAGCCTGCTGTTCTTTGAGATGGTATGCAGCCCTCTGTTGGCGTCTGCCCCCCTGTTTGACGTCACCTTCGTTGATTCCGCTTACGACAAGTTGACGCTGGACGGAAAAGAGGCTCATTCGATCAGGTACGAGTATGGGACTGCTTATGTGGACGGAGACTTCTGCAGTTTTCTCCTTAAGGCCGACGTCCGTCGTGATTTTGGGGGCGACTTACAAGAGGAAAAGTGTGGCGTAGTTGCCAACTACGAAGAAGGCACCGCTTTTGTCGTCAGATTGCACCCGACAGCGTGGCCGGAGGATGCTGAAATCCTCTCGTCATTCTATCTGCCTGCACACGAGTTAGGGGTTGTCGTCGCGGCAGGAGATGATTCGTGGCTGTACATCATCGACATTAATACGGGGGAGCCGCGACTACATGCTGAGAACGTCAAGGACATCATCCCCGTGGTTCGCCAGCTGACTGGCTCCGGTTGGAAGGTGTCGTCGCGAACCAGTGAGGATAACGAGCAATTAACGCTGAATTTCTCGCGAGATGGCGAGGCTGGATTCGACCTCGCTTGCAGCTCGACAGGATTTGGTGCGCTTCCCTCCCGGCGATTGACTCGAAACAGCATAATTACCGACGTGCGTCCCGAAGGAAGAATCATCATCGGCGACACCTTGGTCGTCGACGGAAGACAACAGGACATTTTGAAATGCATCCGACTGGCAACTGGTCAGGTCTTGTGGCAAATAACGCAAGACGATTTGGTGCCAGTCATTGGTTCGACACCGAGGCAAATCCTCGTCGGAACACAATCGCCAGATGACAAGTTTCTCGTGGTTGTGGCATTGTCGCAACTTGCTCCGACCGTTTTGTACGTCGATCTGCCGACTGGATTAATGCTAAAGAAAGGAAAGCTCCTGGACTCTCTCAGCCTGCAATCCTTTGCAGCGTCCACTCAGTTCAAGACGATAACATGTTTGCAGAGCAGTGGGTCTGGTACATTCAGCCTGGAAACGATGCAGCGAATTGACGAGGGTGGGTTGCTTTACGACGTGGTGAGAGTTCTTGATGACGGCAGGATTCTCGTTGTTGATGAGAATTGCACAATGACCGCCTGGCGTCCCCGGCGCGATAAAGGCCGAATCATGTTGGACTGGACCGGAGAAGTTGAGTGACACCGGGTCGTCCAGATGCAATCTGGGCAGCGAAGCTGCAAGAGGCTGCGAGAAGGTCCTTCATTCGGCAAGAAGTATGGAATTCGTCTGGTGCATGAAGGGTGAAGTTGAGGCCTCAAACGGCTGCGCCGCCCAGATTGCATCTGGGCCACCCATACGCAGCTCGGGACATCACCCTTCCCTCGCATCCCACCATTGTTTGAGTCCGGGATTAATTCTCTCCCAGTAAATCCCGTGGTACGAGGGCTTGCCGACTTCAATTGCAATTACGACGGCTGTTGTTGGCGGGTGGCATGGCTGCGGGGGACCGCTTTTGGGTGCCATGCTTGCATCGCGTAGCAGGGCAAGCATGCTCGGCGTGTCATCCCACTTCCGTCCGCGGAAATGAATTCAAATCCAGCGTCAGCACGCCAGATCCCGGAGATTCCATTTCCAGTGCACTGGACCAAATCCAGTCGGTAGGCCGAGAACACAATCTCCGCCGTACGGGATTAGCATGAATGTATTCCACTGTCTGCCAAACGGTTTTGGGCTCGGTCAAGTTTGAATCAAAGCCGCCGCCTCGCTGCCAGAATCGATAGCTGACCGTTCCATTCGGTTGGCGGTCTTCCATTGACTTCAAAAAGGCTGGAGCCTGCTTGTTTACGAAGTTCAGTGCCTGCCGCGCGACCGACTGCTTAACCGATTTCAGAATCGAGGAAACGGAGTAGCTCTGCTGAGACGGCCAGATCAGCAAATGAACATGTTCCGGCATGAGGACGTAGGCCCACACATCGAACTGGTGACGGTCGCGAGCCTTGTTGATGGCGTCGATCACCCACTGACGAGAACGATCTTTACTGAGGAACGACTTACGCTTGAAGCAGGAGAATGTCAGGAAGTGTGCGTGGCCCGCTTCGTTCCAACGTCGACATGTTTTTCGGTGGGATTGATCCATGTCGAATAGAATATGTTATCCGAAGGACGCTTGCATGCTTGCCCTGCTACGCGATGCAAGCATGGCACACAAAATCAATCATTCGGTGGAGGCCTCGGCTTCTGGTGTGGCAGGACCAGCTAAATAGTCACCCGTGCGTTGGGCGCTGTAGATGCTGGAGCGGCCGCTGAGGAAGTAGGCGAAGAAGCAGGCGACGGCGGCGTAACCTACGAATCCGACGCTGAGTAGTTCGCCGTTGCCCGGGGCGAAGAGTTCAATGGCCATAATGGTGCAGGCGAGCGGTGTGTTGGTGGCTCCCGCGAACACGGCCACGAATCCGAGTCCGGCCATGAGGTCGACCGGCACGCCAAGTAGCACGCCGAGCACGTGGCCGAGTGCAGCTCCAATGAAGAACAGGGGAGTGACTTCGCCCCCTTTGAATCCGCTGCCGACCGTGACGGCGGTGAACAGCAGTTTCCACCACCAACTGAACCAGTGGGCCCCGCCCACGGCAAAGCAGGTTTGAATGGTGATGGCATCGGGTTGGTTGGGATTTGTTTTCACACCCAGGCCGAGGTAGTCGCGCGTCCCGAGCAGAAAGACAAGCAGAATCACGACCGAACCACCGACCACCGGTCGCAGCCACGGTTTGACAACGAATTTCTTCAGCGTGCGGTTGATGAGGTGTGTTAGCTCCGCGAAAAGAACGCTCGCTAATCCGAAGAAAATGGCCGCGATGGCAACCTTGCCGAGCGTGAGCCAGTCGAGTTGGATTGCACCCGATTCGATGGCCACGTTTTCAAATGAGGTGATGTGGTAATGCGTATGTCCCACGCCCCAGGCTGTGTTGGTTTGATCACCAATGATGCTGGCAATGAGGCACGGCACCACGGCCCGGTAGCTCATGCGACCAATCGCAAGAACTTCGATGGCGAAAATGGTGCCCGTCAGTGGCGTGCCGAACACCGCCCCGAATCCCGCAGCGACGCCTGCCATGAGCAGTATTTTGGTGTCCTCTTCGCTGAAGCCGAGCCAGCGGCCAAGCGTGCTGGCAATGCTGCCCCCCATTTGCACCGCCGTCCCTTCGCGTCCGGCTGATCCACCAAACAGGTGCGTAATAAGCGTGCCCAGCAGCACGAGCGGAGCCATACGAGTCGGGACACCGCCGCCCGGCGCATGGATTTGCTCCATCACGAGATTGTTGCCGCCCTCTGACTCTTTCCCCCATTTGTAATACATCAGGCCCGAGATGAGGCCGGCCACAGGGAGCAAAAACAGGAGCCACGGGAATTGCCACTGCAGTTTGGTGACTTCATCAAGCGACCACAGAAACAGTGCCACCGCTGAACCGACGGCAATCCCGAGCGGAATGCAAATCAGCAGCCAGCGTGCGACGAATGTGCCCAGGCGAACATGCTCGCGTAAGCTCCATTGAATGGTCATGGCGTGGCTTACTGAGTTCAGAGTTAAGATGGTTGGCGGCGATCGGACTACGCGTCGAAATACATCGCGAATTCCCAGGGATGCGGGCGTTGCCGGATTTGTTCGACTTCGTTGGTCTGCTTGTACCAAATCCAGGTGTCGATGACATCGCTGGTGAAGACATCACCCCGCAGCAGGAAGTCGTGGTCTTTCCGCAATGCCTGCAATGATTCTTCCAGCGAGTTGGGAACCGTGGGATGCTCTGAGAGCTCCTCGGGGGAGAGATCATAGATGTCTTTGTCGAGCGGCAATCCCGGGTCGATGCGTTGCTGGATGCCGTCGATGGCTGCCATGAGCACGGCGGCCATGCCCAGGTAAGGATTGCATGAGGCGTCCGGGCAGCGGAACTCGAACCGCTTGGTTGCGGCCGAGGTGGTGTGTGCGGGAATGCGAATCGCCGCCGAGCGATTACGGAAGCTGTACGTGAGATTCACCGGTGCTTCGAAGCCGGGAACAAACCGCTTGTAGCTGTTGGTGGTGGGGCAGCAGAACGCGAGCAGTGCCGGGGCGTGTTTGAGTATTCCACCCATGGCGAATGTGGCGAGTTCGGAGAGCCCACCATAGCCCGGACCGGCAAACAGGGTGTCGCCGTCCTTCCATAATGAGAAGTGCATGTGCAGGCCAGTGCCGTTCTCGTTCCAGAGCGGCTTGGGCATGAAGGTCACGGCTTTGTCGTGTTGCACGGCGACATTACGTGCGATGTACTTGAACCGCAGGAATCTGTCCGCCATTTGCAGCAGTGGAGCGAAGGTGAGGTCTACTTCGCACTGACCGCCGCTCCCCACTTCGTGATGCTGACCATCGACCTGCACGCCGCATTGCTGCAGCTTGAGCATAATGTCGGTCCGCAAGTCCTGGAGAGTGTCTTGCGGTGGCATGGGGAAGTACCCCTCGCGGCGACGAATCCGGTAGCCACGATTTGATCCGCCCCCTTTGCCCCGGTTCCACTCCCCCTCAGCACTGTCGAGGTGGTAGTAACCTTCGTGGCCATTCTGATCAAAGCGCACGTCGTCGAAGACATAGAACTCTGACTCGAGCCCGAAGTTGGCGGTGTCGGCAATTCCAGTCGACCGCATGTAGGCTTCCGCTTTGCGGGCGACGTTACGAGGATCGCGGGCGTAATCTTCCCGGGTGATGGGATCCTGAATGTTGCAGGTCATTGCCAGGGTCGACTTCATGAAGGGATCGACAATCGCGGTTTCCGCCTGCGGCACAACCAGCATGTCGCTCTCGTTAATCGACTGCCAGCCCCGAATCGACGAACCGTCGAACGTGAACCCTTCTTCGAAACTCTCTTCGGTCAATCCGTCGACCGGAATGGTGAAGTGCTTCTGGGTCCCTGGAAAATCCATGAACCGCAGGTCGATCGCCACAATTTCCTCTCGCCGACAGAGAGCCAGAACTTCGCGGGGAGTCATTCGGTTATTACCTCGGTTTCAATGGATTCATCACGCCGATGCGCAGTGCAAACCGCATGTCAAACCGCAGAAATCACGCTTCCGCACTGCTTCAGCAGCCTGAAAACAGAGTTTAAGGGGAAAAACCGGCTTTCCACCAGCGAACAGGGCAGCATCACTGCACAAAAAGCAGGCACAGCCGTCACTGCACAATTCCCGTGCACCCGCAGGCTCACCGCGACCCGCATACTAGGCACAACCCCTGCAGTCTGTTATCATCCTGATGTCGACGTCAGGGTGACGACACCGTCGCCCTGCAGAATTCTGGTTTTCGAATGCGAGGGATCGCCATTCAACTGGCAGATTCAAAGGAGCATGGAACATGCTGGTACTTTCACGACGGACAGGGGAACGCATTCTGATTGGCGACGATGTCGCCGTGACGATTGTTCGGATTGGCCCCAACACGGTTCGCCTCGGAATTGATGCGCCGCGGAACATGAACATTGTTCGCGAAGAGTTGTGCGTCGAAAAGCAAGAGGTCACTACTCAACCCACGCCACGAGTCGTCGAAGCATAACTTTGCTCGGATGATTCTGGGGTAATCGCTAAAGCGGTGTGCGAATCACAAGACAGTGTATTCGGACGCTGGGGCTCGTTGCTTTGTTGGGGGTTTTGAAAAGTACGCCGACGGCAATGTCGGTGCCACTGCTTCTGGTCGCGGTGGCCTAGGTGCTGGCGAATTCCAGCAGGAATTCCTTGAGCCCCTTCTGCTTCACATCTTTCTGTGTGACCAGCCGAATCTTGACGGCCTCGCGACCGCTGCGATGTGGCACGATTTCCCTTTCGCTTCCCAGGTCAGCAATTTTCCCGAGCGCCACGGTTCCTGGTTCCGCGAGCAGAATCAGGTCGATGCCTTCGCGGCGTTTCGTGTGTAGCTCCCAAGTGTGCGTGTCGCTGTCAGGCGGGGAGAGCTTGACGATTGATTTCCCCGTCCAGTCGAAACTGAAATCAGTGAATGTTGCCTCCAGCAAATCGCACAACATTTCCAAGGTCGTGGCGGTCCACTTGACCCGCTTGGTCGACGGAAAACCTTTGCGCGACACATGCCATTTGCGACCCAGCTTGGTCCAGGGCATTTCCACTTCTGCCGTACCACTCGCTTTCTCAACCTTGCCGAGATAGGCGGCGACGGCTTCATCAAGGAATTGCTGAAACGCCGGCGTGTCAACTTCGCGCTTCCAGTGAATGTCGAACACGACCTCCTGGAATGCTCCTTTGGAATTGTTGATCCTTAAGCGATCGGCCCGACCGTACACGTGCAATTCGTCCAATTCATCGACCGACGTCAGCGGCATCCGGGCCTGCAGGTCGGCCTCTTCGAATGTCCCCTTGGGGACGCGAAAATACATCCGAAGCAGCCATTCGTCTCCGGAAAGAGCATGAAAGAACCAGCCGGTCCCCTGCTTCTTTTTGGCGGTGACTTCAACTGTGGCCTGATCATTCCAGTTGGGATCTTTCAAACCGTCATATTTCTTCAGCAAATCGGCGACATAGGCGAGTGCATCGCCTTCCCAGCGACACGCCTTACCGTTGCGAGCGACTCGATCGGATGTATGCCACTTGCGACCATCGGTTTTCCAGGGAGCATCGACATCGCGACCGATTCTGGAGAGTTCGACATCTCCTTCCTGCTTCTGCGCGACTTGGGCGGCGTCAAAGACTTCCAGCTCGCCGCGGGAATGGTGTTTCAAAACCGGCTTCAGCAGTTCTCCAGTCCAGCTTCGCACCTTCAGCGATCCGGAGAGCCCTTCGATGTGCGTTTCATTTTCAGTGTAGGCTTCAGACTGAGCGACGACCTCCTCGGGTGTGCCCATTGCCACAACATGGCCGCCGTCAATTCCTGCTTCAGGACCGATGTCCACAATCCAGTCGGCCGTCTTAATGACGTCGAGATTGTGTTCGATGATGACAACAGTATTTCCCTGCTCGACGAGGCTGTTAAGCACCTTGAGCAACTTGGCAATGTCATCAAAGTGTAGGCCGGTGGTTGGTTCGTCCAGCAAATACAGCGTGCGCCCGCTGTTCGGCTTGCACAACTCTGCGGCGAGCTTCACGCGTTGTGCTTCGCCGCCGCTGAGTGTTGTGGCGGACTGGCCAAGCGTGAGGTAGTCGAGACCAATTGCCTGCAAAGTTGCCAATGGTGCCCGGATTTTTGCGATGTTTCCGAAGAGCTCGCACGCTTGGCCAATGGACATGTCGAGGACGTCGGCGATGGAGTATTCGCGGTACTTCACCGCCAGCGTTTCCTGGTTGTACCGCTTGCCGTGGCAGGTGTCGCACGTCACCCACACATCGGGGAGAAAGTGCATTTCGATTTTCTTCTGGCCCATGCCTTCGCAATCTTCGCAGCGACCGCCAGCCCGATTAAAGCTGAACCGCCCCGGCTTGTAGCCCCGCACTTTGGCGTCGGGCAACTTTGAGAAGAGCGTACGAATGAGATCAAACACGCCGACATACGTCGCAGGATTTGACGCCGGCGTCTGCCCGATGGGATTCTGGTCAACGTTAATGACGCGACTGATTTCCTCGACGCCTGATAATTCGTCGAATGGGCCGGGCATCGCTCCTGTGCGGTTGAGGACGCGGGAAACAGCACGGGCCAGTGTTTCCTGAACTAGCGAACTCTTTCCTGACCCCGACAAACCGGTCACGCAGGTGAGCGAGCCGAGCGGCACATGGAGTGAAACATCGCGGAGATTGTTGAGCTGGCAGCCGACAATTGAGAGCCAGGTATTGGTTGGCGTTTCGTATGCTTTGGCAATTTGGCTGGCCGCGGTTTTTGTGGCGACCGAGAAACAGAAGTCTGAACCATTGTCAGATCGATTTACACGTCGCTGCGCTGGGACGACAATTTCTTCCCGACCTGACAGATATGCGCCGGTCAGCGACTTGCTGGCCGCACTTGCGACCTGCTTCGGTGTGCCTTCCGCAACGACCGTTCCGCCAAATCGACCAGATCCTGGTCCGAAATCGTAGAGACGATCGGCTGCTTCCAGCACTTCTCTATCATGCTCGACAAGGACGACTGTGTTTCCCAAATCGCGCAGGCGATGCAGTGCCTCAATGAGTCGACCGTTATCGCGAGGATGCAGTCCAATGGTAGGTTCGTCCAGCACGTAGAGCACGCCCGTTAGCGCGCGTCCGATTTGGCCGGCCAGCCGAATTCGCTGGGATTCGCCTCCGGACAGAGTTGGCATGCTCCGGTCGAGCGTCAGGTAGTGTAGGCCGACGTCGACCAGGAACTTTAGTCGATGCCGCGCTTCGTCCAGCAAATCACCCGCGACTTTCTGCTGTTCTTTGCTGAGCTTGATTTCGTCCAGCCAACTGAGCACTTCCTCAAGTGGCAATTGAGCGAGTTGGGGCAACGTGACATCTCGAAGCCGAACGGCGGCTGCATCTTCCCGGAGGCGACCGCCGCCGCAAATGGAGCAGGGCTTTTCGCCAATCAAATCCTGCAACTGCATGCGGTAGCTGTAAGAGACCCGCGAGGCTTCTTCGATGGCGGGATAAAGTCCCTTGTATTCGAGCTTCGCTGGTTGATCGCACCCGGGCCAATTCACGGTGAGGGTGCGATTGCTCCCGTACAAAACCAGCCGCTGATGCCGTGGGTCGAGCTGATACCAGGGACGATCCAGCGGAATTTCAAACTCTGCTGCGAATGCCTCCAGGAACGCACGAAATGCCGGAGAAGTTTTCACATCAGGCCAGGGGCCAACAGCACCTTCGAGTAACGAGGCGTGCGGACGTGTAATGAGCAACGCCTGATTCGTGCCGCGCTCCACGCCCAGTCCTTCACACGCGGGACACCATCCCAGCGGGCTGTTGAAGGAGAAGTTCTGCGGCGTAAGTTCTTCGAAGTGGCGAGGCATGTGGTAACCGAATCAATAAATGACCCGGAGGATGATAGTCACCTGCGACCTCAAAGTTGAGCGGCGACGAGTCGTGTCGCTCAGTTTTCGCGCCGAATTACCAGAAACTCATTTTACGCGAGGATATCGTGCACAACGTTGCCAGCAATGTCAGTCAGGCGGTAGTCGCGTCCCTGGAAGCGATAGGTCAGTCGGAGATGATCAATCCCGAGCACGTGCAACATGGTCGCGTGCAGGTCGTGGACGTGGAATACGTTTTCGACTGCGTTGTAACCGAGTTCATCGGTATTGCCGTAGCTCATGCCGCCACGGATACCGCCGCCGCACATGAACATGGAGAATCCCTTGATGTGATGGTCACGTCCACTCCCCTGAGCCATGGGTGTCCGACCGAACTCACCGGCATAGACAATGAGAGTGTCCTTGAGCATGTCACGCTGCTTCAAATCCTTGATGAGCGCGGCGGTTCCCTGATCAACCAGCTTGGCAGTCGTCGCAACACCATTCTTCACACCGCCGTGGTGGTCCCACCCACGGTGGTAGAGCTGCACAAAGCGGACGCCGCGCTCAACCAGCCGTCGGGCCAACAGGCAGTTTGACGCGAACGAACCATCGGCTCCGGGCGTGCCGTACATGTCGAGAATGTGCTGCGGCTCACCAGATAAATCCATGAGTTCCGGCACACTGGTCTGCATTTTGAAAGCCATTTCGTATTGCGCAATACGAGTGGCAACTTCGGGACTTTCAAGTGCGGTGTTCCTCAGACGATTGAGTTGATTCACCGCGTCCACGACACGTTCCTGGCCTTCGGCGGTGACGCCAGCTGGTCGGTTCACATACAGGACAGGATCGCCTTTCGAATGAAACTGAACTCCCTGAAACCTGCTGGGGAGGAATCCGCTGTGCCATTGCCGGGCGGCAATGGGTTGATTCTGTCCACCACCCACTGACGTCAACACCACGAATCCGGGGAGATTGTCTGCTTCACTTCCTAGACCATACTGCAGCCACGCTCCCATGCTGGGGCGCCCGCTGATTTGCGAGCCCGTGTTCATGAATGTGTGGGCGGGATCGTGGTTGATTTGCTCGGTCTTAAGTGAACGAATGACACACAGATCATCTGCGACTGATCCAATGTGCGGAAACACCGTCGAAAGCTGCTGGCCCGATTCGCCGTACTTGGCGAACTCATGCTGAGGAGCGAGGCACTTGAGTTCCCGCCCCTGCAACTGCGCAATGGGCTGTCCTGCCGTAAACGACTCCGGCATCGGCTGGCCGTCAAGTTCCGCGAGCTTGGGCTTGTAGTCGAAGGTTTCGAGGTGCGAAGGTCCGCCGGCCATTACCAGAAAAATGACTCGCTTGGCTTTTGCGGGAAAATGCAACGGGTTCACAACACCGCTCGATTCCGAAGCGGCGTGGGCCGAATGGGGATTCAGAAGCGTCCCCAACGCCGCCGCTCCCATGCCAGCAGCGGTTGATCCGAGAAATGTCCGACGCTTCATTTGCCAGAAATCGTGCACCATCACATCAAAGCCTGTTAATCTATCGAGTGGGCTGACGCCTCAATAATCACTGATCTGAGCCCATCAAACAAGACCACGCATGTAGTTTCGGTGCCAAATGCGGGGTCCGGCTCTCTCTTTATTGAATCTGAGGCCAGAAGGCTTGCTCTGATGTTTGAATTCCGGGCTCTGGTTCCTCACAATCCGGGACGTGCGTCTTGTGTCGTACGCAATCCCAAAAGCACCACTCAGAGGAACGGTCCCGATGAATCTGATGAAATCTGCTGGATTAATGTTTTCGCTGCTTTGCTGCGGCATTGTGTTGTCCACGCATGTTCACGCCGAGTCGCGTGAAGTTACTGCGGGGCCATTGAAGTTGCAGGTTCCTGGCGAATGGAAACAACGCCAGCCATCGAGCAGCCTCCGCTTGGCGGAATTTTCAATCCCGGCCAAGGAAGATGGGGCGGAAGCGGCTGAACTGTCGGTCTTCGGTCCGTTCGGTGGCAGTGTCGAAGCGAATGTCGGCCGCTGGGTAGGTCAGTTTGATGCCGAAGGCCGTAAGGTGGAAATGGTCCAAGGGAAAGGGACGCAAGGGAAGTATGTGCTCGTCAACATTAGCGGCACCTTCAAGAAGCCCATCGGACCTCCTGTTCTCCAAAAGACCCAAAGTACCCCCGGGCAGCGAATGCTGGCCATTATGCTCATTGTCGAAGGGCAGGGAAATTTCTTCCTGAAACTGACCGGCTCCGATGAACTCGTCTCGGCAACGGGCGACGCACTCCGTGCCAGCATTGGTGCGAAGGCCGATGGCGAAGAGCCCTACGCTCCATAGGGTCGCCGACAAGCATTACTTAAGCAATTACCCCTCAAGCCCCAGGTTGTGAATCGTGACCGGACCTGACTTTCAAAAGGCCGAACTCATTCCCGTTGTCGCCCAGGATGCCGACAGCGGAGTGGTGCTCATGCTGGCCTACATGAATCAAGAGGCGTACGAAGAGACGCTCAAAACCAAACGCGTGTGCTACTACAGCCGCAGCCGCAAGAAACTGTGGCGCAAAGGCGAAGAGAGTGGCAACGTGCAGGAACTGAAGAGCATTTACTTCGACTGCGATGCCGACACCTTGCTGGTGAAGGTGAACCAGGTGGGGGGCGCCGCGTGTCACGAAGGATACCAGAGCTGCTTCTTCCGTCGCGTCGATTTGGACTCGCAGGAAGTGCATGTTGAAGGGGAGCGAATTTTCGATCCCCACGAAGTCTACAAGAAATAGTCGCAGGGAACTGACTCCCTTCGCTCGTCCCAGATACTTTCGCTACGTAGTTATTTGATGTCGCAGAATACTTTGAAACTCGGGATTCCTGCCGGAAGCCTGCAACAGGCCACCGCGGAACTGTTCCAGAAGGCTGGATACAAAATCACCTTCTCGTCACGTTCGTACTATCCGTCAATTGACGACGACGAAATCGAGTGCCTGCTGATCCGTGCCCAGGAAATGGCGCGTTACGTCGAGCAGGGAATCCTGGACGCCGGGATTACCGGTTATGACTGGATTTGCGAAACGGGTGCAGACGTTCACGAAGTGACCGAGTTGATTTTCTCCAAGGTCTCGCGCCGTCCCGTCCGCTGGGTTCTCTGCGTTCCGGAAGATTCAAGTATCCAGTCTGTTCAGGACCTGGAAGGCAAACGGATTGCCACGGAAGCCGTCGGGCTGACGAAAGCCTACCTGGCACGGCATGGGGTCAACGCCAACGTGGAATTCTCCTGGGGAGCCACCGAAGTCAAGCCACCGCGACTCGCCGATGCCATTGTCGAAGTCACAGAAACCGGCTCTTCTCTCCGGGCGAACAACCTGCGAATTCTCGACGAGGTGCTGCAGAGCACCACTCGGATGATTGCCAATAAGACGGCCTATGCAGATGACTGGAAGCGTCAGAAGCTCGACAACATTTCCCTCATGCTGCAGTCCTGCCTGGCTGCCGAGGGAAAAGTCGGCCTCATGATGAACGTCCGCCGCGTCGATTTGCCAAGAATTCTCGACGGCCTCCCCGCGCTGAAAGACCCCACAGTCGCTTCCCTGTCCGACCCGGACTGGGTGGCACTCAACACCATTATCGACGAGCAAATTGTCCGCACCATTATTCCAGAGCTGCGGGCTGAAGGGGCCACGGGAATTGTCGAATTCCCCATCTCAAAGATTATCGAGTAGTCCCTCCGACTCGATCACATCAGGTGCTGCGTGGCAATCCTTGAGATGTTGTCCGCAACTTTTACGCAATCATCCGAACACAACAGTGTTTGTAGATGTGAGATTTCTTTGTGAAGATTGTTCAGGATTGTATGGACACCTGAACTCAGAATGCGTTAAATGAGAGTGCCGATGCGTAGATCGACGTTTTTCTACTCATTGTGCAACTCGGTGGAGTCCCTTTCCGATTTGGGTTAGCGGCAAAAAAGTGAGTTGCTGACTCAATCCCACCGTCTCGGAATGCTCCACTTCATTCCCTCGCCTCGTGGGAGATCGGTGTTGGAACGCACTCCTGAAATTCTGCTGTATCGTCCTCACGCTGAGGATGCCGGTCGCCTTACTGAAAGCTTAATGGCGGTGGTGAATGTCCACTCCGCCGAAGACCTCGACAGTGCCCTGAAGTTACTGCAGCTCCACTCCTTTGACGGGGTTTGCGTGTCGGTCAACGAAGCGGCGCCGGTTGACCTCATTCTCGAGTTGGGTGGATTACTGTCTCGCTTGCACGACGGGTTGCTCGTGCTTGACGTTAAGGGACAGGTGCTCTGGGCAAACGATCAAGCGAAGGCCCTCTCCGTTGCTGAAGGCGAGTTGACTGGGAAATCCCTGTTCGATGCCTTGGGGCCCACGGTCATCATGGGGCCGGAATACAGTCCCATTAACCGCGCCATTCTTGATGGTGCTCCCGTCCGCACTGTCCTAAAGACGGACGACCGGACTTATATTGAGTTGTTGCTCTCACCCGTTGTGTCGTCAACGGGTCGTGGTATCAAATGGATGCTGGCAACCATTCGGGACACGTCTGCCGAAACGTTGCTGCACCAGAAACAAAACGCGATTGTCCAAGCCGGAATGGAACTGGCAGACCTGCAGCCGGAAGAAATCCGGGAATTGTCGCAGGAAGACCGCGTCGATTTACTGCGCTCGCGGCTCATGCATTACACCCAGGACATCCTGGAGTTTGATAACGTCGAAATTCGACTGCTCGAACCAGAATCCAGCCGGCTGGCTCCGCTCTTGGCTCTGGGAGTCTTACCAGACGCAGCCGAACGTGAACTCCATGCCAGCACCACAGGAAACGGAGTGACTGGTTTTGTCGCAGCCACCGGCAAATCGTATTTGTGTGCTGATACCTCTGAGGATGACCTGTACCTCTCGGGCGTCGAAGGTGCCCGCAGTTCGCTGACCGTTCCCCTGATGTTGAACGAGCAAATCATGGGCACGTTTAACGTCGAGTCGGGCAAGGTGGGAGCGTTTAACGAAACGGACCAGCAGTACCTGGAGCTCTTCTGCCGCGAAGTGGCCGTGGCGCTGAACACTTTGAATTTACTGAAAGTCGAAAAGGCCGCCGCGGCACTTGAGGGAAGTCGACAACTACTGTGTGAAGTAGCGGCACCTGTTGACTCCGTGCTGAATGATGCCGTCTTCCTGCTCAGTCGCCTGCAGGGACAGGACGAACTGGCTGCCGAAAAGCTACGACGCATTCTGCAGCAGACACGCCTAGTTCGCGAAAAAATTCATGAAGTAGGCAACAAGATTTCGGCCAGTTGCGGGATTACCGAAGAACAGCGACATCCCAAGCTGCATTCCAAACGAATCCTCGTCATCGACACTGACGAAGCAACGTTGCTACAGGCTCACCAGTTGCTGGCTCCGTTGGGCTGCACCGTGGAAACGGCTCACTCGGGTGAAGAGGGCCTGCAAATGGCGTCGACGTTGCACTACGACGTGGCGCTCGCCGATATTCGCCTCCCCGACTTGCGAGGCTTTGCAATTTTCCGAACGCTGCGGGAAGCACATCAGCACTTGCCAGTGGTACTCATGACCGAGTTCGGCTACGACGGCGGCCATTCGCTCGTCAAAGCACGACAAGCGGGAATGAAGCAGGCCCTTTTCAAGCCGTTTCGCCCTGACCTGCTCATTAAGGCCATCGAAAACAATCTCGGGGGCGACGTGTAACCGGCTCACCGAATTGTCAGATCAGCCCGTCGGCTTTCCTTCACCGACCAGGTCCTTGAGTGCATTGCGCAAATCGCGAAGCTGAACAGGTTGAGCCAACGCGGCGCCTTTGGAATTCACTCCGTTGAGTTCGTCGACCATGCTGGCCTGCTGCTTGCCGACAACGACAACGGCGGCCGTTTTACCAGTGGCGAGTGTTTTCTTGAAGTCATTGATGACGCGGTCGCCACTTGCTTCCTGAAAGAACATCACCGCGTCGGGCGGATTATTCGCCACACGGGTCAATGCTCGGTCAGGATCACTCAGCAGCAGTACGCGGTAGCCATGCCGTGTCAGGTAGTCTCGCAGCAAGTCCTGTAACTTCGGACGATGTTCAACGCAGAGCACCGTCGGCATTCCGTCCGCCGGGCTGGCGGCTTTCGCAGGTTTCGAATCGTCGGGATGTCCAAGATCGCGAAGGACTGCCTCCAGTTCTGAGACGACTTCGGACGCTTCCTGATACCGCAAGTTCGGATTCACCTGCAGTAGACGGTCAACAATTTGGCCGACTCGGAAATTCAGATTTGGCAGATACGAACTCAGCGGCCTGATATCACGGTACCTTGAAAACCGCTTCCGCTCTTCGCGATCACGCGTGCGCGGATAGGGAGATTGCCCCGACATGAGCTCGTACAGAATTGTTCCGAGGAAGAACAAGTCGCTGCGGGGGTCGTTGGCCGGAGCGTCGGTGTTCCGTTCCAGTGTTGAATACTCTAGTGCGACGGCAAGGTCGGGACCGTCGGTGCGCCGCAGCATGGAATCATCAGCGGCGAGGCCGAAGTCAATGAGTTTCGCAATCCCCTGACTGCTGATGAGCACGTTGGTAGTTTTTAGATCCCGGTGTGTAATGCCCTGCTGAATGGCGTATTCCAGGCCACGCGCCATATCGAGGCCGAAACGGCATGTTTCGACAGCGTCGAGCTTCCCCCGAATTTTCATGAAGTCCCGGAGGTTTCCTCCTTCGACGAACTCCATTGTGATGTAATGAAACTTTCCGTCCGTGCCCGTGCCGTAAATGGGCACAATGTTTCGGTGCTTCAACCGCTGACCAATTTCCCCTTCGCGATGAAATAATGCGACGGTGCCAGGGTCTGAGGCCCAACGTTCCCGCAACACTTTGATGCCGAGCATCCGTCCGTCTTCAATCCGCGATCCGCGGTACAGACGTGCAAAGCTACCAGAGGCATTGCGATACAAGAGTTTGACGCCACCGAGCACCAATCCCGCAACTTCACCCTTACGGATTCTTTGAGACTGGAACGGGGTAAGCAACTGCCGACGTTCCAAGACGGCGAGAACTTCCGCTGGCCCACAGCCTTCACCAGCTGCAGTACGGCACGCCGCGAACTCTTCGGGATAGACCAGTCCGGTCGGCACAATCAGACGTTCCAGAGCATCGACCGATTGTGGAATCATCGACCTGTTTTCAAAACGAATGATAGACAAAAAGTGAAGAACCCTCTTCACTTTTACGTCAACAAATGAGGTGATTTCGAAGGGGAACTGAGGAACGCATCAACGCCCCTCGAATCATCTTAGCCGGGTGGCTGACAGGGTCAAATGCTACGCCCGACTTTTCGACCACAGGAACGCAATGTTCGGGGTATTTGGCCGGATTGAAGCGATGACATGCCTAAACGCAGCGAGACGACGTCCAGCCACAGCGGAAATCATCGCTTTGCTGCTGCCCATTACTTGTCACATTCCAGCGTGGAATGAGAAGAGAAAAGTGCGGTCGAGAGGAGTCGAACCTCCACGTCCATATTGGACACAAGAACCTGAATCTTGCGCGTCTGCCAATTCCGCCACGACCGCGTACGGCGAGTTATAGGGCTTCCGAAGGCTTCATACAAGCGTTCCGGACGACAACTTTTGCCGACCTCGTCTCCAGAAACCCTATTACCGCTACACCTTACTTTCCATGACACTTTTTGTACTTCTTCCCGCTTCCGCAGGGGCACAAATCGTTCCGGCCGACCTTGTCTTCGAAGTTTCGAATGGTTTCAACGGCGGGCTGTTCACCACCAGCCGCCTCGCTGCCGCTCATTTCCAATTGGGCTTCTTGAGCTGCTGAGAGGGCCTGGTCGTGGTGTGCATTGGCGTTTGACCACAAATTGTCGAGGTAATCGGCCGAACTTTGCGACTCCACGCGGAACATCGTCGACGTCACCGATTCGCCGACGTGAATCCAGGCTTCTTCGAACGCTTTCATTCCGGCACGCTTGTACTCGACCTTCGGGTCTTTCTGCGCGTAACCGACGAGGCCAATTCCAGACCGCAAATGGTCCATGTGGTACAGGTGGCTTTTCCAGGTGGAATCGAGAAGTTCGAGCAAGACATCCCGCTCGACCTGACTGAACTCGGGACGGTACCGCTGACTGAACGCCTGCATGATGCGAGCGCGTCCCTCGTCCCGGTCCTGAACCGCTAAGGCTTCCGCATCGATTTCCACCTTCAGTGAACTTTTCATCCACTCCGCCAACTTTGCAGCGGTAATTCCCGGCTCGGCGGCGTACAGAGAATCTAGCTTCGCTTCAAACTCATCGAGGACTTCGTCGCTGGGGTAGAACTGACGCGCACGGTCGAGCAGAACTTCGACAACCTGCTCACGTTCCTTCTCTTTCAGGTCGTCCTCAGTGAGATTGGTTTCGAAACGGGAATTGGCCCACGTTATGAGGCCAGTCCGGTCCTGTGCACGGGTGAGGAACTTGTTGAGTCCCACCAACACCGGGAAGCGGATTTCACGTTGACGGTACTGAGCCCGCACGGCCTTCTGCGCGAAGGGAACGGCGTCTGCGATTTCTTCAATGCCGGTGAATTCACTGGGGGCAATGTCGACGCTGTACTGCTGCCTGAGGAATCCGGAAAGTTCTTTAGGGCCGAAGTCGTCAGCGAGGATGATGTCGAGCGAGGAGAAATCTGTCTTCTCCAGAGCTTCTTTGGCACGTTCGGCCAAGTATCGGAACAGGTTGTCGCGATCAAAGTCGTTCTCGTTGACCGTTCCTTCGCGAGCGAGCTTTCGCAATTCGCGATCATTGGTATTCAATCCAAAGTGCCGGTTCACCCATTGAGAAAGTGCCTGCCAGCTCCAGTCGCGTGGATCAGCCTCTTCGGGGAGGTTTTCGTTGAGTTGTTCTTCGATGAGCGTTTCTGCCTGACGCATTCCTTCGTCGAGCAGGTATTCCGACATTTGCTCCTTGTTCATGTCGCGAATGTCCTGCCAGTCAACGGCAAAACCCATGTGCTGTGAGAAGTACCGCGCGGCGATGTCCCAGCGATACTCTTCTGACAGGAACTTCTGCGCCGACCGTTCGACCTGCTCATCCATCATGCCGATGATGAGGTCCCGCACGTTGGCGCCGTCAAGAATGCGTTGGCGGTACTTGTAGATTTCCTTGCGCTGGTGATCCATCACCTCGTCGTATTCGAGCAAATTGCGACGCGACTCGAAGTGTCGTTCTTCGACCTTCTTCTGAGCCCCTTCAACTTGCCGAGTGACCAGTGGATTCTCGATGGCTTCCCCTTCCTGCATGCCCAGCCAGGTGAGCATCGACTTGACGCGTTCACCTGCGAAAACTCGCATGAGGTCGTCTTCCAGCGACAGGAAAAAGCGACTCGAACCGGGGTCGCCCTGACGGCCAGAACGACCGCGAAGCTGCAGGTCGATGCGGCGGGAGTCGTGGCGTTCGGTGCCGACCACATGCAATCCGCCCAGTTCCGCCACCTGCTTCCCTTCGTCCTTCATGCCTTCCTGTACCGCGATATTGTGGCACAGTTCTTCCCATTCCGCTTTGGGAATGTCGAGACGTGAGGCGTACTTTGTCTTCAGTGTATCCCAGGCCATATGCTCGGGATTACCACCCAGGATAATATCTGTTCCACGACCGGCCATGTTGGTGGAAATGGTCACGGCGCTGAGACGGCCGGCCTGAGCCACAATTTCTGCTTCGCGGGCATGCTGCTTGGCGTTCAGAAGTTCCGACTTCACACCCTGCCGGTCCAGCAGGCTCTTCAGTTTTTCGCTCTTTTCGATGGAAACGGTACCAACCAGAATGGGCCGTCCCGTCTTGTGGACCTCAACGATTTCATCAACAACCGCGTTCCACTTCTCCCGCTCGGAACGGAAAATGACGTCCTGGTAGTTAATGCGTTGCGTGGGTCGGTTGGTTGGCACGGCAACCACGTCGAGTCCGTAAATCTTGTAGAACTCGTTGGCCTCGGTCATGGCCGTACCGGTCATGCCGCACAACTTCTTATACATTTTGAAGTAGTTCTGCAGCGTCACGGTCGCATACGTTTGCGTGACTTCTTTGACCTTCACGCCTTCTTTGGACTCGACGGCCTGATGCAGACCATCGCTCCACTGGCGGCCTTCCATTTTGCGTCCGGTGTGTTCATCGACGATGACCACCGTCCCATGCTCCACGACGTAATTCACATCGCGTCGGTACAGATGGTGCGCTTTCAGGGCATTATCGATGAGGTGCGGCCATTCCATGTTGCCGGCCGTGTAGAAGCTTTCCACACCGGCCAGTTCCTCAGCACGACGCACACCCTCTTCCGTCATGTGACAGGTGTGTTCCTTCTCCTTCACCTCGAAGTGCACGTCCTTCACCAGTTGACGCGCAATACGATCGGCAACCGGGTAACGGGTGACGTCATCGTGAGCGGGACCGGAAATGATGAGCGGCGTTCGTGCTTCGTCGATGAGAATGTTGTCGATTTCGTCGACGATGGCGTAATCGAGTGGTCCTTGAACCTGATGCTCCTTGCGCTTCTTCAGGTTGTCGCGCAGGTAGTCGAAACCAAACTCGTTATTTGTTCCATACGTAATATCGCACAGATACATGGGATGACGTTCGTGCGGGGCCATAGAACCTTGAATGGCTCCCACGCTCAAACCGAGCCCCATGTGGAGCGGTCCCATCCATTCCATATCGCGCTTGGCGAGGTAGTCGTTCACCGTCACCAAATGCACATGGCCAGCAATTGCGTTGAGGGCGGCGGGCAAGGTGGCGACCAGTGTCTTACCTTCCCCGGTCATCATTTCCGCGATGCGCCCGGTGTGCAGGATGTACCCACCAACCATTTGCACGTCGTAATGACGCATTTTCAGATAACGTTTTCCCGACTCACGCGCTGCCGCAAACACTTCGGGGAGAATGTCATCGAGCGTTTGACCGTCGGCCAGACGGGCGCGCATTTTCGTCGCGGTTTGCTTCAGCTCACCATCGGAGAGTTTTTCGTAGTCTGGCTCGAGCTGATTAATGCGGTCCAGCACAGAGCTGGGGACAATTTGGGTGACCCCCGCACTATCGCGTTTGAATCCGATTCGCGTGATTTCGCGTTCGTTGGACGATCCGAAAACTTTGCGGATCCCCCCTTCGACGAGGGCAGTGGCCGAAGTAAAGAAATCGCCGAGGCGTTCAAAAAAATCCATGGAGGGATTATCCGTCTGGAAAGTCCATTCTCCGCAACACGAACCCGGCCAGCGGGCCGGGAATCCAACTGGATGGTGTCACGTTATCAATTCATGCAAAGTGCAGCAGCCGTCCGAAAGCCCCGGAAACCAATGCGACAGGTCATCGCACTGCAAACCAGTCATTCGCCGAGGGACGCGAATTCTTAAGAGCTACGTCCGAGAATCACGCGTTTGGTCCCTAACTTCTACTGTCTGAGAATGCTACGTCGATTTTCGGATCAGGTCAACGGGAGAGATTAGGGCGCAAAAATGAACTTTTCGTCCTGTGCCGATAATCCGAGTTGGCACGCACGCGCAAGGTTGTCAGACTACGCCCCTGAGGTCTCAGTGAGCGGGTCTAAATCGTTCGTCCATATTAGTTTGAAGAAACTTGCGTCATGCTCCATGCAGTCATTATGGCTGGGGGAAGCGGTACCCGCTTCTGGCCACTCAGCCGAAAATCGGTCCCGAAGCAGTTCTTGAGCCTCGGAGGTGAACGCTCACTCATCCAGCAGGCCTTCGACCGTTGTCAGCCCTGGATTCCCGGCGAACGAACCTGGGTGGTGACCAACGAACGGCTGGCCGATTTGACCAGCGATCATTTGCCAGAAGTTCCCGCTCCCCACATTCTGCTGGAACCTTGTGGCCGCAACACCGCCCCCTGCATTGCCCTGGCCGCAATGTGCCTGCTGCAGCGAGACGCCGACGCCACCATGCTCGTCATGCCAGCCGACCATGTCATCGGTCCACCGGAGAGATTTCAGGCCGCTGTTGATACGGCATCACAGTTGATTTCTGATTCCCCGGACAGTCTGGTCCTGTTTGGCGTCCCTCCAACCTATCCCAGCACGGGCTTTGGATACATCGAAAGGGCAGAAGTGAAGAAGACGCTCAAAGAACGTGGCACGACGCGAACTCGTCGTGAGTCATTTATTCACTTTACGACCCTTGACTCCGCAAGCCTTTTCGCACGCAGTCAAAAGCGGCCGCGCCGCGCCGACGCCAACTTCGGACATCCGGGAATCTTTCACGTAAAAGCTTTCCGCGAAAAACCAAACCGTGAAACGGCGGAAGAGTACTTGCGAGCCGGAACGTTCTTCTGGAACTGCGGGATTTTCGTCTGGCGGGCTGATCGAATTCTTGAAGCCATCCGCACGCACGAACCGGAAATGGCTGCCTTGGTTGATGAACTGGCACCACACTTTGGACAGGAGTCTTGGAATGCAAAGCTCGTGGAACTGTTCCCCCAGATGAAATCGATTTCCATCGACTTTGCCGTGCTGGAACGTGAGTCGAACATTGCCGTCGTTGAGGCGCCCTTCGACTGGGATGACGTCGGCAGTTGGCCCGCACTGGAACGACTGCATTCACAGGATGAAAACGGAAATACCATTGTCGGGCTGCATCGAGGAATCGACACGCGGAATACCATTGTCCACTCGACAACCGACCATGTCGTGGCAACTATTGGAATTGAGGACTGCATTGTGGTGCACACGTCCGATGCCACGCTCGTTGCCAGCCGGCAGGACGAGAATGCCATTCGACAACTCATTGAGTTGATGCAGAACGTCGGCGACGAGTCGTTGCTGTAGAATTGAAAACAGGAGTCTTTGATGGCCATCGCTCCCGACCCCGAATTTCCGGACAAAGGCCGATTGATTGGAATCGATTATGGCACCAAACGCGTTGGCATAGCCGTCTCGACAGGTGACCGGACCATTTCCAGTCCCGTGGAAGTTTACCAGCGGCGCAATGCGGCGCTGGACGCCAAGTATTTCCGCGAACTCAGGCAGGAGTATCGCCCGGTGGGGTTGGTCGTTGGTCTCCCCATTCACGTGGGAGGCGGAGAAGGATCAACCGCCCGACACGCTCGCGAATACGGCGCCTGGCTGTCCGACACCATGAAGGTTCCCGTCACGTTCTGGGATGAGCGTTACACCTCGGTTGTGGCGGACGAATACATGCTGGCCGTCGATATGTCGCGTAAAAAACGCAAGGCCCGAGTCGACATGCTGGCAGCTCACGTCATGCTGCAGTCGTACTTGGAATATCAAATCGCACTCGCAAAGAAAGACGAACCGCAAGAAGAGGACGAGCCGCCGCCTGAGGGAGAATCCCTTTGACGACTCCTGTCCGTCAATCGTATTTCCTCTGGGCACCGGGCGTCATTCTGACAATTCTGTGCGGCCTCGTGCTATTCGCTGCACCCAATCGAAACGTGCCTCGATGTGTCGAACTCGGTAGTGATGTGACGTCGATTTATTTGGGCGAGAATTCATCGACGCTTATTGCCGGACGAAGTGATGGCAAGATTGAGCAACTTGATTTGGAGACACTCGAACACCGCGATATTTTCGAATTTGGTCGAGGGCGTGTGAATCACATTTCTGCCTCGGTAGATGGTCAAACCGTTTCGTGTGTTGTCGCCAATGAGCGTATTGTCCTCCGGGATTTCCAAACCTCGTCGATTGTTGACGAAATTGAATTGCAGAATGTCACCCTCGCGGCACTTTCACCCGATGGAAGTCATCTGGCCGCTGGCGATGTTGACGGCAACACCTGGGTAACGACGCTGCCCCACGAGTCATGGACACTTCTTTCGCCAGCCCATTTGAAGTTAGTAACGACCATCCAGTGGAGCGCGGCGGGGACATTGCTCGCAACGGGCAGTCAGGGGGGCACAATTCAAGTGTGGGCTGCGGAGTCATTAGACATGGTGTTTTCCGCCGCTGAGCCGCATTCCACAATTCTCGCCCTCGGCTTCGAGGAAGACGACGGTCACCGTTGGATTCAATCTCTCCACTTCGATCAAACGGTGACGACATTTGACCTGTCAATCGGAGAAAAACGGAATCAGGTTCGCGGCTCCACACAAACAAGGAACGGTCGATATTCAACTGATGGCAAGGAATACGTCACAATTGGCCGACGGGGACGCGTGACGCTGTGGGACGCAAGCTCACATGAGTCACAGGTATTTCAGTACGCTGGGGAAAGTTTCACTCGGTCGGCCGTGACAGCGAAGTGGATTGTGGCAGCTGGTGCGGGAAGCAAGGTCGCAGTTTGGCGTCGTGAGTCGTACGACGCTCCGAAATTCGGCGAATTGCTCGGGGGACTGTTCGTAGCAGGTCTCATTCTCACTTGTGTTGCGACGCTGCATGATTGGCGCAAGGGCCTGCTGTATTGTGTTGTCCTCGACAGTTTGCGCGATCCCGTTCGAAAGCTCATACCCGACGCGCCGGTCTGGTTCACACTCGTCATGGGTTTGTTATGGCTGGTTATTCTTCTGCGAGCGGCTCTTGAAATCTGGGAGAAAGTCTCCAAACGACAATCTGAGTTGTGGACTCGCATTTGGGGTGTGGGAGCGCTCATCGTCATGTTTGTCGCGACGTGGCGGGCAATCAGCAGTTATGAGTCGGGCTGGCATCTTGCACTTTTGGGATGGTCGTCTTATCTGGCCCCTGTGGCTGGAGTGTTGATTGGCCTGACTTTCGTTCGTGGTCAGCGGGATTTGCGAGCCCTGGCGATGACTGTCGTCGGCACAAGCCTGGTGATGTCTTCCTCCGCCTTCCCCGAACTGTTGTCCTGGGATTGGAGAGGGCTGGGAGGAATCGAGTTCGATTGGATTCGTTACCAAAAATTTGGACTCATATCCTTGATGTGCGGCTTCTATCGCAGTCCCACGGTGCTGGGACTGCATGCGGCGAGTGCGATGATGTACGCAGCGTTGCTGGCCAGAGTCGACTCACGTCCGCTACGGCGAGTCTGGTTGCTGATATGTCTGCTCATGATTCCCGCACTCATTTTCAGCGGTCGCCGCAAAATGCTGCTCATCGTACTGGTGTTTGTCGTCGTGCTGGCTGTCACGAGTCTCCGGAGAATGATGAGTCATGCATGGCCGAAGCGGCGTCGGATGCTCCTGACAGCAACACTCCTGTTGCTGATTGCTTTCTGTTTCCTGTACCAGTGGAGCGGACATCTTCCGCAGCATATTCAGTATGGATTCAGCATTGGACGTGAAGGTGTCCAGCGTTCCATCTCTGTCGCGAACAGCGTACTGGTCACGCTGTCGCAGAACGGCCCCTGGGGACTCGGCATGGGGACTGCCACTCAGGGAGCCTATCGCTACCGAGCCACAGGTCCGACAACCTGGCAGGAAGATGGAGTCAGCCGCCTGGCTGCCGAGTTTGGTGTTCCGGGATTACTCATTGCCACCGTGGGGTTTTGCCTGCTGCTTGCCAAAATGTATTCCTCCGTCCGCAACGCAGCACCGGCACAGCGATCAATTGCCATAATGCTTGCGGCCATGACGCTGGGGTATGTCGCTTCGTATGTTGCAGCACACATGACATTTTCCGGAGACGTCTCGACCGCCCTGCTCGCGACCTTGCCACTGGGAATGCTCCTGGCACTCAAATCGAAAACGGATGCTGCTCGCCAGTAATTCCCTCACGAAATGCACACTGGACGGAAACCACTGTTTGCCGTCATAGTACGAGCGCACCACAACACAGAACTGAAACGGAAGTCACTGTTCTTATGAAGATTCTCGTCACCGGCGCTGCCGGATTCATTGGTTTCCACCTCTCGACACGTCTCCTGGAACGTGGGGATGAAGTCGTCGGCTACGACAACGTCAACGACTACTACAGCGTCGACCTCAAAGAAGCTCGACTGGCCCAGCTAACGGCTCGTCCCGGATTCACATTTGTCCGGGCCGATCTCGCCGACCGGCCACGAATGGACGAAGTGTTTGCGGAACACAAATTCGATGCAGTCGTTAATCTGGCTGCTCAGGCAGGCGTTCGGTATTCGCTGCAGAAGCCGCATGCCTATACCGACAGCAACGTAACGGGTTTCCTGAACATTCTTGAAGCGTGCCGACACAACAACGTGGGGCACCTCGTGTTCGCGTCGACAAGTTCGGTCTACGGCGCCAACACGAACATGCCGTTCTCCGTGCATCAAAACGTGGACCATCCCGTCAGCCTGTATGCGGCAACGAAGAAGGCGAACGAACTCATGGCCCACGCCTACAGCCATTTGTTCCGCATGCCGGTGACCGGGCTCCGGTTCTTCACTGTCTACGGTCCCTGGGGACGCCCGGATATGGCCTTGTTCCTGTTCACGAAAGCCATTCTCTCGGGTAAGCCAATTGACGTCTTCAACCACGGCAACATGCAACGCGACTTCACCTATGTCGCCGACATTGTCGAAGGGATTATACGGGTCATGGATCGCCCCGCGGCTCCGAATCCTGAATGGACGGGCGACGCTCCCGACCCGGCATCCAGTTCCGCACCCTACCGCCTCTACAACATCGGCAACAACAGCCCAGTGCAGTTGATGACCATGATCGAAACGCTGGAAAAGTGTCTCGGTAAAACGGCGGAAAAGAACATGCTTCCCATTCAACCGGGTGACGTGCCTGCCACGTACGCCGATGTTGACGACCTCATTCGCGATGTCGACTTCAAACCGGAAACCTCCATCGAAACGGGTGTGCAACGTTTTGTGGAGTGGTATCTGGAATACTTCGGCGAGTCGACTTAGAACAGTAATACACCGCACCAAAACGATTTCACCGCCCGCCTCAATGGCTCGGGATTATGAGGCAAAGAAATGCCGAGAGTTGCATACCTGGATTGTTCAACTGGCATTAGCGGTGACATGACACTCGCCGCGCTAATTGATGCTGGCGTCTGTGTGGAATCAATCCGACGCGGGATTGATTCACTCGGCCTGGAAGGGGTCGAACTCCAAGTTACCGAAACCATTAAGGGCGGTTTCCGGGCCACGTACATTAAGGTGGAGCATCCCGCCGAGCAGCCGTGTCGCAATTACTCCGACATCCTCAAACTGTTGAATGGTGCCACCGCACTGACAGCGTCTCAACGCAGTCTCGCCGCCCAACTTTTTCTCGCCGTCGCAGAAGCGGAGTCGCGCGTCCACGGCAGCAGCATCGATAAAGTCCACTTCCACGAAGTGGGCGCCATCGATTCCATTGTCGACATCGTTGGGGCAGCCATCGGTTTTGATTTACTGAATGTCGATGAAGTTATCTGCAGTCCCATCCCCACCGGTCAGGGACAAATCCGCATTGATCACGGCATTTGCACGGTCCCTGCGCCGGGAACTCTCGAGCTGCTCAAAGGGATTCCACTCGCTCACGTTCCCATCAATGCGGAACTGACAACACCCACTGGGGCGGCGATTGTCAAAGTCATGGTGGACCGCTTCGGTGCACTGCCTGCCATGACCATTGAATCAGTGGGATATGGTGCTGGCACCATGACGTTCCCATTACGGGCCAATGTTTTACGCATCATCGTCGGTGAGTTGGCGGCGGCGCATGATTCTGAAGAAGTGGTGCTGTTAGAAACGAATTTGGACGACGTGACGGGTGAAGTGCTGGGACATGCCAAGCAGCAACTGCTCGCGGCCGGGGCACTGGATGTGTACTCCACGTCGATTCAAATGAAGAAGGATCGCCCCGCCCACATACTCAGTGTGCTCTCACGTCCCGCTGATGCCAATCGACTGGAGAACATGCTGTTTGAAGAAACGGGCACGCTGGGCGTGCGTCGGCATTTGTTGCGTCGTTCTGTACGAGCGAGAACGGCACACACTGTCGAAACCGTGTTCGGTTCCGTGGTGGGGAAAATTGGTTGGACGCGGCTGGGCGTTCCCGAATTCAGTCCCGAGTATGAGGACTGCGCACGAATTGCACGGGAACAGGGACGGACACTGCGCGAGGTTTACCGTGCTGCGGAAGTCGCCTTTGCCGCAGCACAGACAGAACTTCAGCCCGAGCATCCCGTGAACGCTCACGGGGATGGGGGAAGTGATCGCTCACATGATCATGGACACTCACATGATCACGACCATGGGCACTCACATGATCACGACCACTCGCACGACCACTCGCACTCACACGATCACGACCATGGGCATTCGCACGATCATGATGACACGCACCATTCACATGGTTGAGAAGACGTCATCGATTAGCGTTTGGTCAGGAAACTGAATATCGAATTGCTTTTCTTCTTTTCAGGTTCGGCGCTAGCCGCAGCACCGAACTCCGCGTGTTCGTCGATCTTTTGGGCCAACTGCTGAATGGCTTTTGAAATCTTGGAAGTGGGATGCTCCGTAATGAACGGGACTCCGTTATTCCGAGATTCGACGACAATGTGATACTCGTTCGGGATTTGTCCGTAGACTTCCCGTCCAATTGTTTCGAGGGCTTTATTCAGACTGATTTGCGATTCACCCAGTCCGGCACGGTTTACAATGACCTTGGTCTTACCTGCGAGGTCGTGCTCTTCCATAAAGGAGTTCATCCGCACCACGTTTCGCAGACAGGGGAGGTCGAGCTGCGTGACCACAAATATGTCATCGGCAACTTGCATGGCCGCGACGTCCAGTGGCGTGAACGACTTGCTGACATCGATAATGAGGTGGGTAAACGTTGCCTTCAGTAGTCCAATCACACGCTGCAGTTGATCGGGCGACATGGGCGCTTCCATTTCCAGGTGCACTGGACGTGGAAGCAGGAATGCTTTGGACGCGTGCTGCGTGAGTGAACGTTTCAACATGGAGTAGTCGAGACGCGTAATGTTGTCGGCCACGTCCTGGATGGTGTAGTCCGGGATAATGTCGAGCCACACGTCCGCATCACCCAACGCCAGATCCAAGTCGATGACGGCCACACCGTTGTCTGGATTAGCTGCGAGTGCACATCCGAGGTTGACGGCGAGTGCCGTGCAACCCACTCCACCACTGGCGCCCACCATGGTGATGACTCGGTTGGATTTGGACTTCCCCGCACGTCCGCCACCGGAAATATGCTGCATGCGCTCCAGCGCAGCCATGAAGTCGTCAAGCTTCAGAGGCGCCGAGAGAAACTCCTTGGCCCCATTGCGCATGGCCTGCAGAATGAGACTCCCTTCCTGCGACTTGCTGACCACCATGATGGAACAAGACGGAACGGCCATTGAAACTTCAGCAACCGCCGCCAGACCGAGTTGGGGATCGGCATCGAGGCTGACCAGGGCAACGGCCGGTTTGGTCTGCTCGACAATTTCTGTGAAGTATTCGTAGCGCGAACACTCGGCCTCAAGCCATACCCAATCAATGCCCAACAGCAAATTCTTAAGCGAATTGCGTGAGCTGTCGATGGGGTCGACAATCGCCATACGAACAACGTTTGTCATGTGTGTAACCTCGAAGTGTCGGGAAAATCTCGTTTTGTCAGGTTGTTGGAGTTTCTGCTCCTGTCAAACTCAACTTTCCGACATTGAGCCATTTGTTTCTGGGAACATTCTATCTGTTGCGGGACCGTTCCCCTGGTCCAATCAGTCCGGGGCTCTCTGAACTCGAAGGTGTCGTGCCTGGGCGGCGACTTGCACTTGAGGGACGCTCGTAGGGTGTTCGTAACGCTTCCGCTGTTGTCACTCCGCCTGACGACCGCCGTGTTCCGCCCGTTTGCTCGATGGCACCCGGCTCGGATTGTGGTGGCGTGACTTCGTCAGGATATGTTGGCACTTCCACTGGCAGGCTGGGGCTGCCGTATCCCGGATTGAATTCGGCGGGCGACAGTCCTGGCGGTCCCATTTCGTAGACGGCGTCTTCGGGATCTTCGGGGCCGAAGCGTGGAATTTCGAGAAGTCCATCGATGTACAGCTCTCGATCCAGTGGATCGACCGACTGTTCTCCTGGTCCATACTGCGGAAGTTGTGAGGGATTCAATGGACCTGCCAGTTCTGGGGTTACCAGAATCAACAATTCCGTTTCTGCCCAGTCATACTTTTTCCGGCTGAATGCAGCCCCCACCACAGGCAGCTCACCCAGGAATGGAACCTTCTGAGTTGAGCCGGTTCGCCTTGTGGAAATGAGACCACCAATCATGAGGGTTTCACCGAATCGCATTTCCACTTGCGTGTTCACCTTACGGGTTGCAATGCCGGGGACCACCAATCCGTTGAAACTCACGCCGCTACTGAAGTCACGGTCGCTGACTTCGGGAGAGACATCGAGTCGCAAGCGTCCGTTCCCCAACACAATGGGAACTGCATCCAGGCGAACACCGAACTCGCGCCAACTAATGGTGGCTGTCCCCAGTGAACCACTGGGAATGAGAACGGGGAACTGACCTCCGGAAAGCATCGAAGCCGGACGACCACTCGTAGTAACCAAAACGGGTTCTGCCAAAACCTTGGCCATGGCTTCAGACTGGAGCGCTTTGAGAAAACCATGAAATGCGTCGTTCGACCCGGTGATACCAAAAACCAACTCGGCGTTTTGCAGAGCCGCGCTGTTAATGGCTGTCGTTCCGGCCGCCCCCGGAGTCAAGTCGGTTGGTGAGGTCAATGTGGCCAGAGCCCCAATGGAATTGGCCACAACATGGCTTCGACCGGAATTCACAAAGTTGAATCCGAATTCGCGAAGTTTACTGCGTTGAACTTCAATAATCTTGACGTGCAGTTGAACCTGGTTGGTACCAGCCACATCGAGCTGGTTGTGAACAGTGGTACCAAAGGTTTCTGCGACGGCGACGATGCGAGGAATGTGTGTTGGCTCTGTTACCCAGCCTCGTAACACAACCGCGTCCTTGAATCCATAGACCTCAATGGAGTCGCCTGGGAATAGACGTTTCAGATAGGCATCGAGCTCACGTGTGTCGGTTTCGACCAGGATTTCCAGATCACGTACATCGCCATGTTCGTCAATCAGTTTGACCTTCGTCACGCCGGGCAGTTCGGCACGAATGCGAAGCTGATTAGGCGAGAGCGCCTGAATGCTGACAACATCGGGGTTGTGTCCATCCACAACTTTGATGCGCGTCGCCAGCTCAATGACTTGTGAATCGAGCGCAATGAGCGACATCTTTGTGTGGTTCGATACGATTTGCGTAACTGCTTCCCCTGGCTTCAGGGGTTCCGGTTGGAGCAGTTGACGCTTGGGCTGTGTCGGCTGCTGCGGTGCAGGAACGCGAGGTGAGGCCGCGTCAGGAGCTTGAGCCGTCGACGGGGGGGACAATGCGTCCAAAGGCCCCTGGGCCTGGACCGTATTGGCCGCGAGAGCTGTTGCCGCAATCGCCACTGCAGCAAAATGTCGACGTAATTGTTGGTAAAGGTTGGGCATCCATGCACCTATTGAATTTTGGCTGTCCGGGGCACGCCACGGCACAAACTCAAGTTAACCGGCGACCGGCGAGAACGCTCCAGAGTGTCCACTGGTAACGTTCCGCCGAAGCCGGCAATCCATTTCTTCATTTTCCTCTATCCAAAGTAGAGGACGCGTGGTGTCAATCCATTGAAGGTTCTTTGTCTTCCCTCAGTAACTTCAGCCAATCCGGTTAATTCACAGTTGCCGATGAATCACTTGTCTTCTGAGCTCCACCAAACAGGCTCTTCAATCCGTCGCTTACCCAGTTGTTTGAAGGTGTGGTGCTGCTTTCGTCACTTGTTTCCACAATCGCAAACTGTTGAACGTCAGCACGGTTTCCATTGAACACCTGCATACTCCAACCTGGTTGGGCTGGTGGTGCTTGCATTTGTTGTGCAACCGCAGGCTGCTGAGGTTGTGCCGGCTGAGTTTCGTCGACATGGTCCAGGAATTCCGAAGCACGTTCTTCACGACTATCCTGGATATCCTGTGGACGAACTGGGTGTGCGGAGCCGAGTTCTTCCGTTGATGCCATGTCGTACAGCGGGCGATCATCGTACAGTCCAGCGGTGCTGGTCAGTTCGTTGAGCAATTCTTCATCAACATCACCGGTGTCTACGAGTTGGTCATCCATCCGGTGACGCCAGGAAAGTTGCAGTGCCCCTTTGCTCTGGGCGAGGATCACGAAGTTCACCTGCTCAGGAGTCAACAACAGCGAAACGTTCTTTGCCTTGTTTGATTCCGCGTCGGCTGCGGTCGTGGCTGTGCGGTCGTCTGTGGCGAAAATCTCAACGTATTCGAGGAGCGTTTTCGTTTTGGTGACGGCGGCACCACCTTGTGTACGTGATTTGAAGGTCACAAGCACGTCCACGCGGTCACCCGCATGCAACATCCCACTGGCTGTAATGCGATCATCCGCCGAAATGGTGAATACTCGCCATCCTTTGGGAATGCGTGTACCGACCCCACTCACACCCGGTTCAGTCAGCTTCGACATGCTGATCATTTCACCAGGGATGATCGGAAGCATCGCGCTCCGATCGAGGAATTGTTCCTCGGTGAGCACGGGATCCGGTGGGAGGGAAGCGACGGCCATTTCCTTAAATCTTACGTTTTCATCCTTGACGAGAACCGCTCCAGCTCCAATTTCGCTGATCGCGACCAGCACTGAGGCAGTTTCAACCTTTGCTTCTGGCTGCGCTTTTTGCATGGCTTGAAAACCAACCAGCGCGAGGAGCCCGCAGGCTCCAGCCACAGCAAACAATACAAGTGTTTTAGGTTTCATGGGGATCTCCAACGCATTGGGGTGAACTCACCCGGCAGACATGGAGACGGAACCGAGAGGACTCGGCAGAGTCTGCATCGGCACCGCTACGTGGTCTGCTTCAATTTATGCGGGTTGTGACGGTTCGATTGGTCATAACGGTTGTGTGGACGAGTTAGCCAGCAATCCTAATCCTCCCAAGCTAACAAGATGGCCGGTCGATGAATGCAGCGAGTGCAATCGGCGACCGGCTCATCACCTGGGAATTGTTAGGCATACAGACCTGCGTAGGCAAAGTAGATGATTGCACCAACGCAGATGGGAATTCCGTAAGGAAGCAGGTACATCCGAGGCTTCCGCTCTTTGGCAATTTCTGCCAGTTTGTCGGGATTGCGGATAGAGGTCCATTCACCCCAGATGAGCAGGAACTGGCCGTAGTGCTTTTGCCATTCGCCAGTCCAGGCAACCATGGCAACAGCCATGAGGGCACCAACCACAACGGTGACGAGGAAGACATTGAGTGTCACCATGACACCCAGCCAGGCACCAATGCCAGCCATAAGTTTCACGTCGCCAGCTCCCATTCCTCCTACGTTGCGGAGGGGAAGCAATGTTGCAATACCAACCCACATTCCGCCGAATGCCATCAGGAAGCCATCCCAACCGCCTGCGTATGAGTTGTAGGCCAATCCGGTTAAGACCATCGGAAATGTCAACCAGTTGGGAACTCGCAGTTCCTTGCCGTCGATGTAAGCAGCCCAAATGAGCAGCACCGTCACAAGCTTGACGGGCCAGTTTGTTAGAAGAAGATCATTCCAATCCATGATTGCCGGCCTTTCTTAGTAGTTGTGGTATTCTCCTGTTAACGACTTCCCGCGCCGGACACTGACGCTGACAGCACTGTCCATCCCATCACCAGGAGGGAGAGCAGTTTTGCCAGGGAAACCGTATCAAGATCAAACCATAGGGGAGACATGATTCAAAACCTTTCAGCCTCACCACATAGCCATCCTGGCGGGTTGTGAAGCAGGTCTCTCAAGGTCAGCCAGACCAAGAGGCAGATGGGCGAACCGCCCGTGATGAGGAATATCCCACCCGGGCGGTCACCACTTTTTCAACACTTCAGTTCAACATCGAATTATGGACCGACAGATCCACCGACGCCTTGAGCACTGTTGAGCTCGTTGGCGATGTTGTTGAAGTTGCTGCTCGTTGCGGTACCGACTGCACGGATGGCGGTCAAGCAAACGATGACGATCAGAGCGAGCATCACGGCGTACTCAACTGCAGTTGGGCCATCTTCTTCTTGCAGGAAGTTCTTCACAGCATCAGTAAAACGGATCATCTTTCGACCTCTCTCAGATATTGCCGGGCGATCTCTCACAATTCGTCCAGCGATTTTGGGATGGCACCCTCCGAACATTCGGGATGGCGTGCTTCACCCTTTCTCCAGTTTTCAGGTTGAAGCGAGTCGTTTCTGTTGGCTTGCCAACTCACTCATCTTCAACACAGGAAACCTAGTTCGGGGTTTTGGAGAGGTCGGGGAAACTTTACGAAAAAAGAAAAGTTTTCTGAAAAGCGATGATTTGTCCCTGGCCGCCAAGCTGTTGCCCTGTGTTTTTACACTGTTTCGCGTGTCGCGGCGAAGGGGGCACTCAAAACATTCCAGCACATTCTGTCGCGATTAGTGGGCTGACAGATGGGGGAGGAAGACAATCAGCCCCAACACTGCGGCCGTAATCGCCGCAATGAGCGTTGCTCCCGCAGCCACGTCTTTCGCTCGCTGGGCCAGTGGATGAATTTCCGGACTCGCCAGGTCCACGACTGCTTCAATGGCCGTATTAAACAGTTCCGCTGTTAGAACCATACCAATCGCCACAACGAGAACGGCCCACTCCCAGTGCGAGACCTCAAACCGCCAGCCAGCCAGCAGCACCACAATGGCAATGACAGACTGAATTCGAAAGTTTCGCTCACTCCGAAACGCAGTGAGAATTCCAGCGCAGGCGTTCCTTACGCTCTTTAGAAACGACTGTCGCGATGGGCGCGGTGGAATCTCGGGCGATGACATGCGATGAACGAACAGCCGGGGCTAGAGCCGGGCAGGGTTGAAGGGGGATGCCGGTGTGCGACCGCTGGCACGCTTGCGCAAGAGTTTGCGAAGTTCTTGCATCACTTCGGCAGTCTCAGCATCGGCCCGAACGGCGAGGTTATTGAACTCCTGAGGATCGGATTCGTGGTCATACAGTTCTAATCCATTGCGTCCCTCTCCCCATTCTGTGTAACGCCAGCGATTCGTCCGAATGCTGCATCCCATCACGGGACGTTTGAGACGATCATCTGCCGGACGCAACACCTGGGTCACGGCGACTCCATTCCATTCCTTGCCGGGATCATTCAGCAGCGGTCGCAAACTTTGCCCGGCCAAATTAGGTTCTGCTGGCAACCCTGCAACATCGAGCAGCGTGGGATAAATGTCCACGTACTCCACAATTTGCTGACACGCCTGCCCGTTTCCACTAGCCCCAGGAACACGCACAATGAGTGGCGATCGTGCTGACTGTTCAAACAACGTCCGCTTCTGCCAGACGCCGTTATGTTCCCCCAGGTGATAGCCGTGGTCGCTCCACAGCACGATAATGGTGTTCTCCTCCAGTCCCAAACGCTCGACCGCATCCAGCAACCGACCAACTTGAGCATCTACGAACGAGACGCACGCGTAATACGCCTGAAGTGCCTGCAGCAGGATGGGTTCTTCGAGGTTGTAGTTCGGGACGGGACAGTTGTGTGCAAACGCGGCGACAGGAATGTCGTCGCGATCTCCGGGAGGAGCGTACGGCAACTGCAATTGTTCGACCGGGTACATGTCGAAGTATTTCTTGGGAGCAACGTATGGCGTATGCGGTCGGAAGAAGCCGACACCCAGAAAGAAGGGTTCCTCGCCACGTTTCTCCATTAGTTCGATGGCCGCAGAAGCAATCATGCCATCGGTCTGTTCTTCATCTTCACCTTCAGCAGCCAGCCAACTGAGCGCAGCACTAATTTGGCGGTGCGGCTCCGCATTGAAAATCAAATCTTCTTCCCGTTTGTCGCGTCCGCTGGGATTAATGGTGCATTGCCACGATGGAGGATCATCAAAACCGTCGGTGCCAATCGACGCGGGGACGTTGTAGTGATAAATCTTGCCAACGCGCTGAGCCGAGTAGCCCGCCTTCATGAAGGCCTGCGGGAGTGTCACCACGTCGGGCACTTCATCGCGAAAGTGACGGTCCAGGTCATAGACCTTGATTTGATCGGGCCGCAGTCCCGTCATCACTGACGCACGCGTGGGATTGCACAGCGGCAGCTGGTTGTAGGCCCGTTCAAAGCAGACACCGGTTGCCGCCAGACGATCAATATTGGGGGTATTGGCTCGCGTGTCGCCATAGCATCCGAGTGCACAAGCCAGGTCATCCACCGCTATGAACAGAACATTGGGGTGGTCCGCTGCGTTACCTGGCGTGTTGATCAGAACGATGATCGACAATGCGGCAGCGGCAAAAATGCTCCCAACTGTTCTCTGATTGACTTGCCCAAACATGGCGTCCCTCCTGTTGGATGCACAAGACGTTCGTACTGTTTCACGCCCACGTCTAATCGTCAACGCGGGTCAGCATGACGAGTCGCATTTCCATGACCTGATCACCAGGGATTTCCAAGGCACGCAGCGTGAGGAACCCCGTCCCTTCCTCAAGTCGGATGCGACCAAGTTGCAGCGGCTTGAAGTCTTTCACGTACCCTTCCACTCGGACCACTCGGTCTTCCGCGGCACCCTTTTCGGGAGGATCATTCGCGGCGGAGACTTTCCCAGAGACTCGCTGGCCCTTGAGGCTGAGTTCGATGGTTGAACCGACATCCTGTTGTGGGCAGGTGTAATAAACCTCGACTTCGTACGTTCCTCCTGCAGCGACGTCGACATTCCAGGTAATACTGTCTTCGAGTGAAGTCCAGTTGCGAAAGTACGTGCAATTCGCGTGACGGTTCGAACGCTCAATTCCGCCTTGAGAGTCAGCATCGCGGGCGGGGAGTTGTGTGTAACGGAAATCTGAATGACCGACGAGAAACGGACGCTCTTCCTTGTCGAAGTCAGCCATGACCTCGCTTTTGAATCGCTCCACCTCAGCACGCAGTTCACGAGTCAGTTCAGGGTGCTCCTTCGACACGTCCTGATCCTGACCGGGATCGGTGAGCATGTCGTACAGTTTGCCGGTTGAATCGAGCCGGTACTGCTGTGTGCGAACGCTCACTTTGCGGTTCCATGTCGAGAAAATCATACGGTCTTCCCACGTTGCATTCTGATCGACCAACAACGGTTTCAGACTCCGGCCATCGAGCGGCTTCGTACTCACAACGTCCACGCCACACAAGTCGGCCAGCGTCGGCAGCAGGTCAATCGCACCTGCAATTTGCGGGACAACCTTGCCAGAGCCAATTTTCCCCGGCCAGCGAATCATCAGCGGCGAACGGACACCGCCTTCGTCAGTCGTTCCTTTGCGACCACGCATTCCGCCATTCCATCGCCAGCCGTTGGGGCCGTTGTCGCAGAAGTAGACGACAATGGTATCATCGGCGAGTTTCAACTTTTCGAGGTGTTCCAGCAGTCGACCGACATTCCAGTCGATGTTTTCACACATCGCCAGAGCAGCGCGGGTATGACCGACGTCCTCTTTCTCCGGATCGCGGTGGCGGAGTTCGAGAGGGTCATCTTTGAATTTGTCCCACCAGCGGTCGGGCACCTGCATGGGAGAGTGCGGCGTGTTGTATGGCAGATAAACGAAGAAAGGCTCTCGCTGATGCTGTTCGATGAACTGCATGGCATGGTTCGTGAGGTCATCGATAATGAATCCCTCACCGTGCGTGATTTGACCGTTGTGCTCCAGCATGGGACTGAAGTAGTGGCCCCAGTGCCCCGAACAGAAGCCGAAGTATTCTTCGAAGCCCCGCCCGTTCGGGTGATAGGGGTACTGCATCCCATTGTGCCACTTGCCGAACGCCGCGGTGTGGTAACCAGCCGACTTGAATGTGTCGGCAATGGTCTTTTCGTCGAGATTCAGTCGCTCTCCACCACGGGTGACGCCATACACGCCGCCGCGAGGATGGTACCTGCCCGTCAGAAACTCCGCTCTGGTCGGCGAACAGACGGGACAGACATAGAAGCGTTCGAACTGGGCACCGTCACGAGCAATTGAATCGACATTTGGTGTGCTGAGATTCGAGTTGCCATTGAGGCTCAGGTCTCCCCATCCTTGATCATCAGCCAGAATGACCACCACGCTTGGACGAGGAGCCGCAGCCGAACAGACAGATACCAGTAGCAGTGGTAACAGGTACAGGAGCCGCTGGAGCCATTTCAGACCGACAAACGGGATCGACAGAGACTGGGAATTCATGTCACTCCTTTGAACAGGTTTTCAATTCAACAAGAACGCTCAAACGGTAGAAAATCTCAGATCCCGGTGGCACAGACATTCCTGTCTGTGTTTCACATGCCAGTCAGTCACCTTTGACCGGCAAGGGCCGATCAAGTGTGTCCTTTGAGAAAGCAAAGCCTCCACCATCAACATCCACGAAGAATGGATTGGTCAAGGCGGCAGGATGCATTTTGCCCCCTTCTGGCCCCATCACCGGACCAAGCAAGCTGTTTCTGCCACCGGTGGCGACAACGAGGTGTGCGTCACCTTCCAGTTGAATGTCCGCAACATGCTCGAATCGGAGTGCCCCCTCTTTGCGGAACAGTTGAGGATGCGATTCACGTGTGAACACAAGTTCTGGACGGGGACGCCCATTCACCAAAATAAACACGGTGTCGACATCGAACCAGTCCGCACATTGTACGGACATCTTCACGGAAACCTTACCATCCGACGCGGCCACGTCCTGGCCACAAACAATGGTTTTGGAACCAGCGGTCAGGTCCGCCTTCAGGAAAGGACCGTTCGACATCACCACGCGTCCCTCTTCGGAAGCATGCACAATGTCCATCGGATTGATTTTTGCAGGGTCATCTGTCGGGCATTGAATCCAGTTCCGCAGCCAGCCCGATCCGTGAAAGTTGTAGTGCGCGTCGGTATTCACAACTCCGGGAATGCGGTAGCCCTGGTTCATGACCTGCAGCCATTTGAAAATGCGGTTCCCCTTTGCTTCATCAGCGTCGACGCCGTCGGCTTCACTGCTTTCGAGAATTCTCTCGATAGGATGAATTTCCATGACGTCAATGAGGGCGACTGACTGGGCATGTCCACCGTCGTGCTGGCCATCACCGTTCTTGTCATAGAACAGCCAACCAACATCGGGGTGATTCTGCTGCACGAGTTTCTCGCTGCCGTTATCCCACGCAGAGACTCGCTGCATTTGCGTTTCGACGTCGGAGTCAGTCACCGGGCCGCCACCATCCTGGCGATGCGGGTGATGATGCAGCGGAAACACGTTCTGGTGGTTCAGCGGCAGCGGCGAACCGGTCAGCTCCATGCCCGTCGTTGTCGACATGAAGGGGGCGATTTTCAGGAATGCGATGTGAGGATCATACGTGTCGATGCGGTTGTGTTCCGTGCAGGGAGCAAACTCGAGGTGTTCACACACAAGATTCAGCACGCGCCCCAACTGACTGCCTGTGTTGTCGCCTGAAGGCGAACTGTGGCTGTGGAAATCACTACTGATCCAGCCTGTGGAATCAACCTGCCGCTGTAGTTTCGCGGCCACTTGAGTCGCTTCCCCGGGTTCAATCTCAATGTCCTGGAACACGGCACTGTACTCTGGTCCGTGACTGATGATGAGCGAGTATTTTCCTGGCATGAGCCCTTGGAGTACCCGGCCATTGGGCGTGTATCGCAGATTTTTCACTCCGAATTCCGCAGTCTCTGGCCCAAAGTCCGGCGTGGGAGTTCCTTCGCGACCAATGATTTCCACCTTACAGGGAATGTCACGGTCGCCTTCCGTCACACCAACCATAAGAACGCCAGGATGATAATCTGGCAGCAACACGGTTTCCCGCTGCTCCTGCGCGTCGGCCACGTGCAACTCATACCCTTCACGTACCGTCTGACCGTTCACAACGACATTAACGGTGTATGCTCCCGGCGCGAGAGGAATGTTTGCATCTCCCCGTCCGTTGGCTCTCGGTCGACCAATCAGCTTGCCATCCTGTCGAATCTCCAGCGACGCGTTGGGAACTTCGCGGCGGGCGGCATCCCAAATCGAGAGCTCGGTCGGCACGATCTGTTGCCCATCTTCCCGCGCGAAGGCGGCGGCAACGTCGATACGACTCGGACCGCAGGCGAATTCGCGAACGAGTTCGTAACTTTGTCCTGACTTCAGCGTGACAATGTCCTGCTGCTTGCTGTTGAGGTACACCAGCCCGGTGCGGCGCGAATCGCTGTTGGACTGCACCTGATGCCCCGGAGCGCGAATGCCGTAGGCCTGCTGCCAGAAATGATCTTCAAACCAGAATGTGTCCGATGTGCCGTTCGGAGCTTTCTGCATATCTTCCTTTCCCCCATCGGCGCGCAGGTCGTCGTTCAAGGTCACCGTCTGCGGTGGACCGGAATGATGCGAATAACGCGTGGTCACCTGCAGCACGCGCGAATGCACGCCGAGTCGATACTCAACTTCCACCGTTGGCCGTTCTGCGTTTCCTTCTGAACGTACAGTGACAACACATTCGCCACTCTGTCGTTTCAGGTCGCCGACAACGGCAAGTCCTTTTTCATTTTTCGTCGACACCGTCCATTCCCGAAATGGATACGCTCGCTGCCCAGGATAAAAGCAACTCAGTTGATCGCTCTGGTTGCTGCGGTCGGTGAAGTCGATAAGGCAGCCAGCGACATCCCGTACGGTCATATTTGCATTCCGCGTCCCAATTGGTTGCGCGATAACCGCGGTCACGTACTGGTTTCGCAGGACAATGTCGCCGTAGATGGCGTCGACTTCTTTACCGCTGGGAGCGAATTCATCCCAGTTCTGTTCGGTGAGAATTGCCACCTCCACAGGCGTATTCTGTTCGTCTTGCGAAACAGCCCAGTAGGCAAAACCAAACACGCAGCAGAGAGCTGCCAGCGGCACGAATTGTTTGTGCATGAGGATAATTCCAATGATGTCATACGAAGTTCTCTCAACCTGCAATCCGGCTGGACCAGTGGCTGAGATCATCCAGAGGCTAACGGGACGCACTGCCTGTTGGCAATTGACTGCAACAACCGTCTACTGCCAGTCGTGAAAAGTTTTTGTGTTCGCCGCCAATTCCCATCGGCCTGAGTCGCAGGAATTGTTCCTCGACGATTGACGTGAGAGTGCATCCTTCTTCAAATCATCAATCCACACGTCTCCTTCAGCCAGAGTCAAGACAGGCACCATGGATCTGCAACTCAACGACAAAGTCGCTCTCGTTACCGGTGGTTCCAAAGGAATTGGACTGGGAATTGTGCGGCAACTCATTGCGGAAGGAGTACGCGTTGCCAACGTGAACCGCAGCGAGGCAGAAGGGAAGCAGCTCGAAACCGAGTATTCGCAGCAAGGAAAAGAGTGCCTGTTCATTCAGGGTGACCTTACCGATGTCACCGCCTGCGAGCGCGCCGTCGCCACAACACTTGAGCGATTTGGGCGGATCGACATTCTGGTCAACAATGCGGGAGTAAATGACGGTGCCGGACTCGATGCCGGACCGAAGGCATTTGTGGAGTCACTAAAGAAGAACCTTATCCATTACTACGCGATGGCACACTATGCACTGGAAGCTCTCAAAGATTCGCGTGGTTGCATCGTGAACATTGGCTCGAAAGTCTCCGAAACCGGGCAGGGTGAAACGTCGGGATACGCAGCATCCAAAGGCGCGATTACGGCGCTCACGCGTGAATGGGCCGTCGACCTGGCACCACGCGGTATTCGAGTGAACGCCGTGCTCCCCGCAGAAACCTGGACGCCACTTTACGAAAAGTGCCTCGCGGCGATGGATGACCCGCAGTTGGCCCGAAATGAAATTGAACAACTCATCCCACTGGGGCATCGCTTCACAACCATCGAAGAACTGGCCGACACCGTGGTGTTCCTCGCCTCTCCCCGCGCCAGTCACACCACTGGACAAATCCTGTTCGTCGACGGTGGCTACACCCACCTCGACCGCAAATGCACCCAGTCAGCGTCAATTTCCGATTTTGGCGCCGCGAAGAAGTAAATTGATTCCGTCTCGGCCGCAGACTTTTCACCCACCGCTGACCGGAGGAAACGCCGCGTATTCGTGGCCTTCAATGAGTGGGGCTGCATCGGAGACGTATTCTCCGTTTGACGCGAAAAGCAAGTGCGGCAGGAGTGGCACAAGTGCGGGGTATGTTTCGCCGAGCGTTGTGCGCAAATCGCCGACAGTGGCGTCAGGAGCCAGTGAGAGCGTGACTTCACGGGCCCCCACAAGGTCTTGGGCTTTGGCGAATAGCTGAAGGCGAATGTTCATGAACGTACCGTACGACGTGTCGTGTTCGGTGAAAAGTTGCGGCGAATTTCCGGCATGTAGCCGTAGCTGAGTGCGAGGAGCTTCAAGGGGTGAATGGTCGGGATTGTGGTTTGCTGCTCCATTTGCAGCTTGCAGCCACTGCATTCGGTTGTGCCCAACTGGAGGTCGGGTCGTCTCATTTCCGCCATGAGCGGTTCACCAATTTTCAGAGACGTTTCAAATTGCGTGTCGGCCAGTCCGAACGCACCCGCCATGCCAGAGCACCCCTTCTCGATACGTTCCAGCTTCAACCCCGGAATGAGTGTGAGCAAATCCGCGAGCGGCGTTCCCACCTCCAGCGCTTTCAAATGACAAGGCGTGTGATATCCGACGGTCAAATCGAGTGGGGAAAAGTCCTTCTTCAACTTTCCTTGCTTGTGGAGTTTGGTCAGAAAACTGCCAGCTTCGACCACAGAATTTGACAACGCTTCCAGGTCGGGATGTTCAAGCAGCTTGGGATAGTCCTGAGTCAGACAGACGGCAGCCGTCGGTTCCGTACACAGAATGGTCATCCCTTCCCGTGCCAGTTCTCCAAACACGCGGATGTTTTGTTCCGCCAGTTCCTTCGCTGATTCCAAATCGCCAGCGGTTAACATTGCCATGCCAGTCGCCGTCTGATCGGGCGGAACGTACACATCGAATCCGTTGTGCTGCAGAATGGCGACGAGAGCCCATCCCAATTCGGGATCATGAAAGTTGACGTAGTGATCAACAAAGAAGGCAACGCTTTTTTCACTGACTCCACTCCGTTCTCGCGAGGAGAGCGTCTTCTTGGCCATGCTAAGAAACGTACGATTTGCGAACCGCGGCAGGCGGCGCTCCGGGGCAATTCCCAGAATTCGCTTGAGCAACCAGCGAACCGGTCCATTGTTCAAAGCCCAGTTTGCCAGCGGCGCGAAGAATGTTCCGAGCCGACCAAACGAGTGCGCCCGTGAAAGTGTCCAGTCCCCGCGGTTGAGTCCGTTGGCGGCCACATAGCTCGCTCGCAATTCCTGAACGAACGCCGGAATATCGACATGCGACGGACACTCCAGCACGCACTGACGGCAATTGAAACAACTGTCCGCCAGTTCGCGCGACTGTTCGAGCGTTAATTCGCGTGGCTGGATTTCACCGGAGAAGACGCCCCGTAACAGGTTGGCCTTTGCTCGCGGGCTGGCCGACTCGCGAGGATCCAGGTGAAAGAACGGGCACATCCGTTGATGAACCGATTGCACACGACAAACCCCGCAGCCATTGCAGCGCGAAACGGCCTCCTGAGCCGTTTGTTCTTTCCACTGCATTTGCAAATCGACGAGCGGCAACTCGGCAATTGGTTGTTCAGGATTCGGTCGGAAGTTGCTGATGGTCAGGTGCGGATCATCACTGATGATTTTCCCGGGATTCATCAGGTTGTGAGGATCAAACAGGTCCTTGACCTGTCGAAACACTCGGTACAGTGGGCCATACTGCGAACGGAGAAATGACGTCCGCGACAGGCCATCACCATGTTCACCGCTAATGGTGCCGCCAAAGGCAAAGACGACTTCATAGAGTTCTCTGGCCAAACTCTCGATTTGCAGAGCGCTGGCTTGAGTCGGCCATTTGAGGAACGGACGAAAGTGCACTTGCCCCGAAGCCGCGTGGGCATACAGCGATGCCGTCACCCAATGCTTCTGAAAGACACGTTGGGCCCGTACGAGGAAGTCGTTAAGGACATCAGGCGGTACGGCAATATCTTCAACAATCGGCAATGGACGCGTCTCCCCCTGTAAGCGCGTCAGCAGAGGGACAACGCGGTAAGGGAGCGTCCAGAGAAAATCGATGGCTTTCGGATCATACGTTTCTCCTGAGGCAACCATCGAACTGTCGATACTTTTTGCCGCGAGAATGCAATTCCGCAGTCGCTCCTGAACCTGCTTGAGACCATAGCCCGTTTGTTCGACCAGCAGGGCTGCCTCGGTCGATGCGGGAATCAGCTTTTCGAAGCGTACCTCTGCTTCGCGCGCGAGCGAAATCAGTCGGCGGTCGAGTAAGTCACAGGCACTTGGCTGCAATTCGGAAATGTCGCGGACCGCTTGAATGGCTGACTCGAGTTTGCCGAACAGCAACAACACACATCCCCGATGCGCCGGCAGCGGCATGGTGTGCAGCGTGGCCTCGGTGACCATAGCCAGTGTCCCCTCAGACCCCACCAGGAGACTCGGCCAGTTTAACTCGTCGCGCTGAACGAGGTTTCGCAGAAAGTAGCCGGCACAATTCCGTAGCAGCGGAGGCTGTCGTTCTTCGATCAGTTTTCGATTCGAAGTGACGAGCTGCGCGAGTTGCTGCGCTAACTCGTACGTCGTCCGTTCCGGGGAACCTTTCTCCGAACTGGCCAGTGAATGCGGTTGGAGTGAATAGCGTCCCAGGTCCAGGCTCACGCCGCCGGATATGACGACCCCGAGGCTCTTCACGTGGTCGCGCGTCGAACCAACTCGAGCTGCGTGCGATCCCGCCGCATCAACACCAATCATCCCGCCAATTGTCGTGATGCCATTGTTCGAAGGATCGGGCGCGAAGTAGCGACCAATTTCCCGGAGACGACGGTTCAAGTGCTCGCGTACAACTCCCGGCTGAACACGAACCGTGTCGGTGCCAATTTCCTCGATGTCGCGCATGTAACGCGAAAAATCGACAATGAGTCCCTTCCCTATGGCCCCGCCTGCCAGTCCGGTTCCTGCTCCGCGCGGCACGAGCGGGACGTAACGCTCGGCAGAATACTTTGCGAGCAGCTTGACGTCGTCCTTGTGCCGCGGGCAGGCGATTCCAAGTGGACGAATTTGATAAAGGCTGGCATCTGTGGAGTACGTTTGGCGCGTGACTTCATCGAATCGAAGATCACCTTCGAATTCGCCAGAGAGGTCTTCCAGCACTTGTTGCTGTAAATCGTCCACAGGATTGAAGCGTTTCCTCAGCGTTCACTCGTTCCGCCTTTTGGGAGGCCCCTTTATTCCGATTGAAAACTCAGCTTCATCAGGGCTCTCATTGGGGAACATGTAGTCGAAGCTTAATGTATTTGGAGCCAATATCGACCCGACAGGGGCTCCAGCTACGACTTTGCTTCCCGAGCCGCTTCTTCCAGACGGATTGCTTCCTGCCGATATTTCTCGAACAATTCATGATCGAAGTCGGGATGGCCTTCGGTATCGACGTTCAGGTGACGGGCTCGACAACGGTAGCAAACCAGCACATCTGGCATCCAAATGTACAGGCCCATGTCGAGCAGGGCGACCAGCATGAGGGTGCCCATCGCCCACACCATCATATAGTAGGCGTAGAAGATACTGCTGGTCACTGCCCCGACCGCAACAATCAATACACCAAGACCTTGCGGAAAGTTCTTCTGCCGCCACAAGTCTGGATTCTGGCACAATGCGCAACAGGTCGGGCGTCCTTCGGACATGGCATCGTCCGGAAGAACTCGTGACCAATTACAAGACGGGCAACGGAGGGCTTTACCTGCTTCGAGCTCCGTCGAAACGAACGAAGCACTGCAATTTGGGCAACATGCACTAACTATCATGACTCAGGGCTCACCAAATTCGCCAAAGTGATATCTTTTCAACAGGTAGACAAAAGTTACGTTGTCGTCCGGTCATTTCAGAGATAATCTGAAGATTCGTCGATGGCGGAGTCTTTCGGCGATGGAATGGATTCCTGGAAAAAACGCAAGGATGCAAAGTCATGCGACAGCTTACCGTCTACCATGAACCCTCGTCGAATGACGAGCCGCACATTCTCTCTTTTCAGGAACACGTCGCCGAATTGCGGCGCAGCCAGTTCCGTATTGTGCATGACGAAGACACGGCACAGCCCGTTTCCCTTCCCTTCCGCTCGGCAACCACGTCGCGTCCGCGCATTCGAATTGATCGAGGACTGGTGCAACAGGCCCTGAATTTGAAAGCCCGGACGACGCACGCCAACCAGTCTTGCCCGTCGTGTCGTCGGATTACCGTTGAACCAGTTGAACTCTACGACGACGCAATCGCCCGCAACGGCGCCGTCATTCACGGATCAGCAACACTCATTGGCTTCCACTGCAGCGCCTGCGGCTGCGAATGGTCGGCATAACGCGGCCTGGGATGCTGTGCTGGCGTGAGTTTTTGTCCATTCAACAAATTCTCGCCCTGCACCACAAAAAGTTGGACGTGCCGCCGTTCGGTTTTGTACGATGGCGGAGTGGCGGCATGGCTCACCCCCTCTTGGGCGAGAGGTTGCCGGGACACTTGGCTTACGTCTGGCTGAAAGGGTGCTGCAATGTTCGAGATTCCCAGTCTTCGTCCGGAAACCCGCTACGGAATTCCAACGGCTGACCAACTGCTGTTCAACCGCGAGTACATTGTTGGGTACTCCTACTTGCTGCGACAGGCGAAGTGGGCGATGGAACTCATCGACCCAAGCAATAAGGCCGTGCTCGTGGGGCGTAACAACGTCTTCCGGACGGATGCACGTATTCCACCCATGTTTCGCGCGGATTTGGCGGACTACAAGGCATCGGGCCATGATCGCGGTCACTTGATTTCCAGTGCCGATCGTCGGGCTTCAACAATCGAAAACAGCGAGACCTTTCTGCTCAGTAACATGAGCCCTCAGAAAGGAGAACTCAATCAGAGACTCTGGAAGGAACTCGAAGACGAAGTCCGGCTGCTCGCGTTCGATTTTCCCGAAGTCTATGCAATTTGTGGTCCGCTGTTTGACATTGGTAAACCCATCGAGGTCATCGGTAATAAGATGAACAGTGACGACAAGAACGACGTCGTCATTCCCATTCCGCACGCCTATTTTAAATCCATTCTGGCCGAGAAGGCCGACGGAAAACTCGTTCTCTGGTCGTTCGTCATGGACAACGAGAAACTGGAAGGCCCGACAACGGACTACCTTGTACCAACTCACGATATCGAGCTGCGGGCCGGCCTCACTCTGTGGGATCGGTTGCGTGGTGAAGAAATGGAAAAGCTCAAAACAAAGAAAGGCTCTGCCGCCGCATTTAAGAAAGCCGTTGCCAACGGCCGCGCTGCCTCGAAGGTGAAAGACGAAACACGCAAAAAGCTGGCCCAGCAGTTGGGTATTGAAGAACTGAGCATTGCCACAGAGTTCCTCAGCGAAAACCCCAAACTTGCCGATCTCGTCCTTGAACTTCGCAAAGGCAAAAGTGCGGAAGAGTCACCGCTTTAACACGCTTCGCAAAGTGGAATTTTCAACCACGTTCATCGATCACGACATTCGTGGGACATAGCGGCCAGTGGGAGGAGACCGCGACTAATAGTCCCAATCGACTTTCTCACCGCCGTCTATGGTGAGCATGGGATAGAGAACTTCTTTGGGAATGCCGTCGCTGTAGTACCTGACGGAGCCATCTGCCAACAGGAGAAACAACTCTTGAGATGTATCAAGTTGCTGTCCATCCAGCGTTAGCTCGTCTTCTCGCAACACAAGGTCTTTCGGCTCGTGGAAATCAACTCCACTACCACGAACGGCGATTGCCATAACAACGTTTGACGCTCCGTCAGTCAAGTCTGCATACGAACGAGTCACCTGTTCTTGCCACGCCGCGCATGGCCCCAGTACAGCTAAGGGCTGAAAATCACATCGTCCATGCCGATGGCGTCGCCCAGCATCTAAGTTGTGAGAACTGTTCCAAGGCTGCGACAAATCGTACACGGAATCCGTCATGCCCGGAAACTCATGACGCAGGATGACCGACCGCCATGAATGTATCTGTGTTCCATCATCAGTGCTCGTTACGACTGCTGGAAAGCTCCCATACACGTCATGGTAAGAACTGAGAGCGACGACGAAATTCTTCAGGTCGTTGTGAGTCCCCATCAACTTGAGTGTATTGGACATGTCGAAGAGAGCAGGCGTGACCAACAAGGCCACGCCTGCCAGCAAGCCAACGACAATCAGACCGTGGCGAAGTCTTGAACTCATTTTGGTCAAGCTGGCTGGGCGGTGGGCTGGTTCGTATCAAACGTGTGACACACCCCATCTTACGAATAATCAAGAACGCCAGTTGGGAAATCCACACTCAATTTCGTCACTCCGCCTTGGCAAAGGCGAGTTCGCCTACAACATCGCGCCGATTCTAGAAAATCGAGTAAATAAACGGCGCCGCACCCGTGACGGTTGCCCACACGACGAGGGCGCTCAGGCCACCCAGGATAACCAGAATGGGGACCAGCCACCACTTTTTGTTGTCGCGCAGGAAAAGTAGAAACTCGGCGAAGAATGACAGTTCCTGCTCCGACTGGCCCGAGGCGAAGTCGTTTGTCTCACTTGGGGGTGTTTGTTCTTCCGTCATCGTGCACCACCTGTCGCAATGGGAGATGCCGCAGTCCCCAACGTTTGAGCGAACAGCCGTTCCATCCTCTTGAGGCCGACCGGGCCGGGATAACGACCATCTTCGGCGTACCAGGACTCAGTTCCACCAATTTCTACGGCAACCCACTCCCACTCTTCCCAGTGGTCGACGAGAATGGCGTCGTAGGTCTTTGCAGCGGCTCTCAACGCTTCCAGGTAAATCAGTCGATCAGCGAGGCGGCTTTCATCCCGTTCGGGGAGACAGGGAGGCGTATTCACAATAGCCGCAATGCCGAGGTTGTTGCAGAACTTCAGAATCCCTTCAATCGTGGCTTCAAAACGGTCAAAGCCTTTCATCCCGGATGCCGCGTCGCTGTGCCCGAAGAAGAGCACAACCACATCCGGGTAGTGACTGACGACGCGCCCCTCCCACGCCTGAATGAGATCGAAGACCGAGGCACTCTCTTCCAGCACGTCGACAATTCGATCCTGCCGACGCCCAGGCCATGAGTGAATCATCTCACCCAGTTCGGACACGAGGGGATTCATTTCGTCATCACGGGCGTGCCCGGCGAGTAATGAGTCGCCAGCAAACACCCAGGTCAGTTTCTCAGCCTTGCCCAGAAAGCTGGGATTGTACGGAACTACATCAAATGTTGGTGTGGGAGCAGGCGGAGCAGGTGGCCGCTGGCTCATGCGCATGGCAATGCTGTCCACACGAACTGGAGGGGCTGGCTCCTCGGGAACAAGCGACGCAACATCCGCCGGCTCCGCGCATTCCTCACTCGCAGGACGCGGCGTCGCTGAGGAAATCAACGAAACGACGCGACGACGACGGAGGGAGTGCTGTGCCAGACGAAAATGTCCGCGACTCATAGGGGACAAAGCGAACTTGGATTGGGGGACGGAATAGCCTCAGCAATAGCCTACCCTCTGTAAGCGTCGATCCGCAAACCGTTTCCCGTTTTGCCCCTCGATTTTGGATGAACGGTAGGGATTGGGCGGCCCCGGGGTACTCTGTTGGTAATCCTTTACCCGGATGGCGTTTGCGACAGAACGGCTGTTGTGCTTTCACAGATTGTAGCAAGTGGCCGGTCTGGGGAATTCTTGCGTCAGGTTTGTTAGAGTGCTCTCTGAAGTATTCACGTCACCCCCAGTTGGAAATTCCATATGTCCTTTGTCAACTTTTTCCGGAACACGGTTCGTTCGCTTGGAGTCCATACGGCGGTTGTCGCCTTGATGTGTGCGAATGGCCTGCAGGCCGCCGAGGTTTCGTCGTCGAAATACTCGGTCATAGCTGCCGACAAAGGACATGTCGTGCGTTACGACAAAACGGGTAAGGCGGAGTGGGAATTCAAAGGGGCGGGCAGTGCACATTGCCTCAAACAACTCCCCAACGGCAATTTGCTGACTCAACTCAGTTGGACGCATATTGTTGAGCTGAACCCCGCCGGAGAAATTGTGTGGGAATACGACTCCGGAAAGATGAACGGCAACGAGGGGAAGCGGATTGAAGTCCATGCCTTCCAGCGACTCGACAACGGCCTGACCATGATTGTCGAAAACGGCGTGGGCAGGATTATCGAAGTGGACCGTGACGGCGTCATCAAACACAGCACCGCGTTCAAAGTCTCAAAGCCCAACGCTCACCGCGATTGCCGCCAGGCCCGCAAGCTGGAGAACGGGAACTATCTGCTCTGCCACGAAGGGGATGGACGCGTCACAGAGTATTCGCCGTCCGGAGAAATCGTGTGGGACTACAACATTCCGCTCTTCGGTAAAGAACCAGCCCAGGGACATGGTCCCGAGGCTTGGGGAAATCAGTGCTACAACGCCTTGCGGCTCACCAACGGCAATACGCTCATTGCCACCGGCAACGGCCACAGCGTTATTGAAGTGACACCCAAAAAGGAAATTGTCTGGCACCTCGCCCAGCACGACCTGCCCGGCATTACGCTCGCCTGGATTACCTCGCTGGAAGTTTTGCCCGGCGGCAACATGATTCTCGGCAACTGCCACGCTGGCCCGGACAATCCTCAACTGATCGAAGTCAATCGCGACAAGAAAGTCGTCTGGACCTTCAAAGACTTCGACCTCCTCGGCGACGCCACCGCCGCCTCAGCAACGGTCGGCGTCGATGGTGTGCTGCGGTAATTCGCGTCCGGATAAACAGTGTGGCGGGGGCGTCTCGGAGATCATCGCACGAGGACGCATGATCAAATCAGTTCACGCTGCGCAGTCGAAGCCGGCATCAAGCCCCCGGTTATTTGAGCTTAGAAACGACGAGGTTTTGGCCACGAAAAACACGAAAAGTCACAAAAAGACGTTGACCTGTTTTCGTGACTTTTTGTGTTTTTTGTGGCAATGAAGATCACTGAAACAGACTCGCGGTATTCACGCGGCTTATGCTGATTGTTTGCATCCCACTAGAATAGGACGCCAGTACCAAAGGCCTCCCACGGCTTCGCCGCCCCGATTTCGTCGGGGCCACCCACTGTCCACCAACGAGGACATAATGACACCCGATGATGACGCACCAAAACCTCCGTTTTTCTTTTTGTCGATGGTGCTGGCAATTGGAAGCATCGTCTCCGTAATCGCATTCAAATTGACTCAGTCGCCAACTCTTTTCGTCGTCACCAAAGTTTCGCTGTTCACAACAATTGCTGTCGCGTCGTACGCCGTTTGGGGGCGATTTATCTGCTTCTTGGTGATTGAACTGAAGAAGGCAATTTGGCGCAAGTAACAATTTCATCGGGGCCGCCCGCCACTCAGGGGCATCTGTTGAATGTTTGCGTTCCACTAGAGTAAAACGCCAGGACTGAGGCCTCCCACGGCTTCGCCGCCCGGATTTCATTGGGGCCACCTGCCGAGGTTCGAAAGATGGATGTGTTTATCTACTTCAAGGAACGGCTACCTGTTGGGCTTGATGTATTGGAAGATGCCCTCGATGCCGCTCTTGGCGAAAACGGAGAAGTGACTGGCTCTGGCACTGGGCAAGTCGGAAGCAATCTTGATCTCTACGTGGATGACAATGATATGAGCGTCGACGAAGTCGTCGAAATGATACGACGTGCCTTGGGTGTGTACGGGATTCCGAAATCATCGACCATCGTAATCGGCGAAAACAATTTCTCAGTTGTTTGATACGAGGCGTTCCCAAGCTGGAGCTTGGAAACGAGGTGATGAAGTTTCTACCATCACCTCGGATGGCGGCGAAAGCAGATGTATGCAATCCAAATGCCGAGACAAATTGAAAGAACAGGCCCGGCTACTCCAATGGGTACAAAAAACGTAGTGGGGCCAAGGTGTCCCGTCGTGAGGCACCAGACGAATTCGAAAACCCAGGCTACGGACCAGATGACTGCAATAGTTCCTATGGTGAAACGTAGGACTTGCATCAGTCATCCTCATTCTCAAGTTCTGCCATCGTTCTCCCTGGTTCCTGCTTGGGAACCAATTTCGCCGTGCACCTTAACTGCCGCAATGTCGTTTGCCGAGTGGCGAGGCAGGACTTTGAGTATCGAATCCGCAATCCGGGCCGTTCCCAAGCCGGAGCTTGGGAACGAGGTTGATTGTGGGGCAAATAAATCTGTCTGCCAGTTACTTCTTCACCCTCAAACCCGTCTCACGGTCAAACCCATCGGGCGTGAGGTTTTCGGTGCCGGGGAAGGCGTCCTGGGTTTGGGCTTGCCAGTCGGCGAGTTGGTTTTTCAGTTCGCTCAGACGTTTGGCGTAGGCCGGTTTGTCGGCGAGGTTGTTCAGGCAGTGGGGGTCGACCGTGATGTCGTACAGTTCCTCTTCGGGTCTGGGTGTTGTAAAGACATGAGCCAGGGCGGGGGTGAGTTGGTTTGCGTCGCGCAGGCGTTGTAGTTCCAAATGTGTGGGGGAACGGACGGCGTCGGCAGGTGGGGTGCCGGGGAGTTGGGGTTGCCAGTTGCGGACGTAGCGGAAGCGGCTGGTGACGACGCCCCGTTCGAAGGCCTGATAGTCATGCCAGTTGTGTTCCGAGAAACAGGCCTCGCGCGTGGTGGCATTCACGTCTTTCAGCAGTGCCGCAAAAGACTTTCCCTGATGCGAAGCGAGCGGCGGCTGTCCGGCCAGTTCCAGTACGGTGGGCACAATGTCCACACTGCTGACGAGTTGACGGCAGACTTCTCCCGTCGTCGACATTCCCTGCGGATACCGCACAATGAACGGAGTATGGACACCATCTTCGTAGACGGTCGTCTTGCAACGCGGGAAGGGGCGACCGTTGTCGCTGATGACGAGCACAAACGTGTTGTCCGCCACCCCCTGCTCTTCCAGTTCCTGGAGCACGAGTCCGATGAATTCATCGAACCGGGAGATTTCATCGTAGTACAGGGCGAGGTCGCCGCGGACTGGATCGGTGTCCGGAAAAATGGGCGGGACAATGGTGTCGCTCTTTTCGTGGGGAGGATCGACCGCGCCGGGCGCGTAGTCGCGGTGAGGATCGGTCGCGGCGAACCAGAAGAAGAATGGCTTGTCGCGCGGTCGGTCTTTCAGTGTGGGGAGCCAGTCCCCTTCTCCACCGGGGCCGCCACCCTGCTTCACCAAATCGAACTGTTTGATGACCGCGTTCCCCAAATGCCATTTGCCGACTGCCGCAGTGTAATAGCCTGCTTCACGCAATGGACTGGCAATGAGGACCTGTTCCGCTGGCAGCGGCATGTGCAGTTCGCTCGCACCTGTTGAATGCGGATAGCGTCCCGTCAGAATGGAGCAGCGACTCGGACTGCAGGAGGAACAGGTGAGATACGCTCGGTCAAACCGCATCCCCTCTTCTGCCAGCCGGTCGATGTTCGGCGTGCGTATGTAAGGATGCCCGTAGGCTCCGCAATCATCCCACGCCATGTCATCTGCTATGAAAATCAGAAAGTTCGGCTGGGCGGTTTCGGCGGTCGCAACTGAGGCAAGAGCCAAAAGTGCGAGGGCGCCGATTACAAATCGATATGAGTTCACGAGCGTTCCTCAATGAGGGTTCGAGGAGAAATTAAGGCTGAGAGCAACGAGCTGATTACTGTAGAATGCGATGCACTTCTTCCGTGGGGACCACGTTCATGACGAGCGGCTGTGATCCATCGGCCTGTGCCTGCTGCCAGGTGACGTACCAGTTTTCCGGCGTCGTCAGCACATCGACGTAGCGACTGCAACCTGTGCCATGCGGACTGACAAACATCGGTCCAGTCACCGAGAGTCGTTCAAGCTTGTTGAAATGTCGGTCGACGCAGTATGCCAGTCCGCCGAGTTCTTCGCAGGAATAACCACGCGGGCGTTTCACGGCCTGGGAATGTTCGTCTAGATTTCGCACACACTCACCGCCGTCATAGAACATGAGCGTGACGGGATGATCGGCACAGACACCGACCCGGGGTAAATCGACGACGGCAGTGCCGCGTGTCATGGCGACATCCCAGGTCGTTCCGCGGGGGAAGAAGTCGTAGTTCGGCTCGGTAAATTTTTCGTTGCCACGCGGACGTGCGATGTAGCCTGTATTCGAACTCGTCCAGCAGAATGGATGCGAACAGAAGAACATGAAATCGTTCTGGTCGGTCGAATAGACGAACGGGTCTTTGACGTGCAGATAGCGTGGATCATCACACGAGAGCAGCGGCTTCACTTCCGCCGTGGCCAGTTCTTCGACACTGTCTGCTGACAGCACATCAATGGTCCAGACGCCTGTTCCGGGTTTGAGGTAATCAGTCAGACCTGCGGGATACCCGACGTTGTCTTTTTCCGTCGAGACGTAGAGTTCAACGCCGCGGTTGGTCAGCAGCAGCGCCGTTCCCTCGATGGACAATACCGGACGCTCTGGCGTGCTGAGTGCCTCCTTACTGAGGCTCACCACTTTGTGAAAGTTTTTCCCATGGTCGAGCGATTTAAAAATCGCCAGTTCTAATCCACGCACACCGGCTGCGACGCCGAGCCGTGAGTCACCATGATTCCGGTAACGTCCAACAACATAGAGCGCTCCGTCAGCGGTTTGCACCATGTTCCCGCCGCCGAACCAGAATCCGGTTGAATTGGCATACGCGGGGACAATGACTCGGGCGGCACTTTGATCAACGAGACGTTGAGCGAGAGAAATCAATTGTTGTTGCACTGGGTATCACTTGCTAGGCGGTACGAAATTAATCCGCCACTAGGTGTACACCAATCGCATCGTATTCGCCAGCGCGCGACACAATGTTGGCTTGCTATGCAGCCACCGCTGAAGCTGAAGGGCCGAGTGTGCTGTCGAGTTCTTCGGCGGCAGCCACGATATCGACGGCGCCAATGGACTTGAGTTCATCGGCGAGGCCGACCAGCAGGGCCAGGTCACAAATTTGATTCACTCGCCGGGGAATCCCGCGTGAGTGCCGCCACAGCGCGTCTTCGCATTCATCCTGGAAGATGGCAGGATCACCTCCAGCAATGGCAATGCGGTGTCGCACATAGGGAAGCACTTCCGTCACTCCCAGCGGTGTGACAGCCGCCCGCAGTGCGATGCGACAGTTCAGTGATTCAATATGCGAAAGGCGTCCCAGCAGTTGGGTGCGACCGACGAACACCATCGAAAAGTCGGCAGTGCCCGTTTCGTTCAGACACGACAGCAATCGCAGCGTGTCGAGATGATGTCCGTCCAACAGATGTGCATCATCGACAACGAACACGACGTGGATTCTTTCCGATTGCAGCTGTGCCAGCTTCTCTTCCAGGCAACGCAGAACGGAAACATTGGAGCCCAATGCTTCTGCCGGACATCCCAGGCGACTCGCGAAATAGGCAACTGACTCATCGGCTGAAAGGTTTGGAATGACCAGCCGTACTACCGGTGTGGTGGGTGACTGCTTTTCGAATACCTGCGTCAGCAGCGATTTTCCCAGTCCATGTTCACCCGCAATGACAGCCAGCCCCTTCCTCTGGTCGACCATGTAGCGCAGCTTCAGCAGAGCCGACTGCTGACTGGCTGCGGGAAAGTACATATCTGCTGACTGTCGTTCGTCAAAGGGCCGACGCTGCAGTCCCCAGAATTCGGTGTACATCGTGCTTTACTCTCAAAACTGTTGAAATCTCAATCGAACGCGTCTTGTTGCTCAGTCGGTCGCTGGAATAATGACGCCACTGAGACGAACTGCGGGGACAGTTGATGAATCTTCTCTGCGCTGCTGTGCGATGATTTGTGGCGGGCTTACTGAATCGTCAGGTTTGCTGGTGTTTTCAGTGGCAGTTTGTTTGGTGAACGCCACTCCCACAACGCCGGTCGCAATATCATGGGGATCAACTCGATCTGGCAGCGTGAGAATTGCCGCAGGATGGTTGGTGAGTGAACGCGAATGAAATGCTTCGTCTGAATCCACCCACAACGCCTTGGGCTCGACACACGTCGACGGAAGCGCAATAACTGCCGGAGCTTCATCAGCCGTCGATTCTTGACGTTGTGGCTGAACGACTGAATCAGCAGGTGTTGGTTCGGCGAGTTTCTCACCGTCAACTCGCATCACTGAGACTGGGCGGCCTTCGTGGATTGCCGTTCCATGGCTTACCACCGTGAGCTTTTCCGGCCACACGGCTCCCACTAGTCCCCCGACGGCAACCACGGCGAGGAGCCAGACTCCCAGGTTGTGATGCCAGCGGCTAAATGATTCGTCCATGGGCATATTCCTCTGCTGCTTACGAACAACAGCAGCTGCGCAGGTCCACCTGCGCAGAGTGACCATGAACGACATCGGCCAGATGCGATTTACGGCGTGAACCGTTCAACCGCCTGACAAACTGTTACCGGCGAGATTTTCCGAACAAACGGAAAGGTTTACCTCATTTACCACGAATGGCGTACAGAGCGTTGTAAGAGCGGAGATAAAGCACGCCATTGGAAACGACAGGCGAAGCGGTAATTGGCTCACCCAAGTCGTTTTGAGCCACGATTTCGAACTTGCGTCCCGCTTTCATGACCGTGCACATTCCATCTTTGGCACAGAAATAGATGTGACCATCAGCATAGATCGGACTACTCCGATGCTGCGACGTGTGCGTGCGTTCAAAGAAGAGTTCCTCGCCGGAATTCAAATCGTACGCGAAGACGCGACCATCTTTCTGGAGGCAGAAAACCACGTCGTCAACGACGAGCGGAACACTCACGTCCGGGGTCTTCTCGTCGTGCCAGGCATAGACCTGCTTGTCGTTGGTAACGTCACCTGACATTTTCGGACCGACGTTAATCGCGACGGTCGGTCCGTTCTTGGCCGTCGGGATGATGATTTTCCCTCCACCGATTCCAGGCGAAGCGACGAAGCGGAACGTCGGATCGAAGTTGCCTTCATTGTAAGGGGAGGGAGCGTTGAGTCCGCTGAACCGCCACAGTTCCTTACCGGTTTCCAAATCGTATCCCGCGGTGCAGTCGGCTCCGTGAGTCACCAGGAACTTCTGATTCCCATCATCGTACATGAGGGCTGACGCGTACGAGTGCTTGTTTTCGAATACGGCCTGCGTGACTCGGTCGGTCGCCCAGATTTCTTTGCCTGTCGCGGCATCGAGCTTAATGACTTTTCCGGTACGGACGTCATTATCCCGCTGCATGACACCGTGGATGAGTTGCTGATAGATCGCACCGTCGTGGAGGACGGGGGTTGATGTCATGCCGAACTGAATATCGAACTTGCCGTAACGATCCTGCAGATTGGACTTCCACACTTCTTCACCATCGACGGTGTAGCAGCCGAGGACGCCGGTTCCGAAGAAGACCCAGACGTGCTTGCCGTCCGTCATGGGAGAAGCTGATGCTGAGTTGCCTTCGCTGACGCGAGCATTCTGGTTTCCACTTCCCACCTTGCGGCGCCACAGTTCCTTACCAGAGGTGTCGAATGCCAGCAGCAGCAGGTCGCTGCCTTCCTGTGAGTCGGTGCCGTCGCCAGCGGCGGCAGATGCAACGAAAATTCGATTTCCCCAAATGACGGGCGTCGCGCCAGCTGCACCAGGAAGTTCCGTACGCCACAGAACGTTCTTGGTCTTTGACCATTCGGTGGCGATGCCCTTCTCACCGGAAATTCCGTTGCCGTGAGGCCCACGCCATTGCGGCCAGTCTTCCGCGGGCAATGTGGATTGAAGAGCGAACGAAATTCCCAGAATGTAAACAACCAGCCGCCAGCTCATTCGAATACCTCTTATTTGTCTGCAATCAACGAACGTTGTGTGTCCCAGTCTTGCGGCAAACATGCCTGTCGTCAAACGTGGGGAGTCCTAAACGGACAGAACTGGGGCCGTTCGGCTGACGTCCCATGCAATTTTGACTAGAGTCTTCCGATGTTTGGTCACTCCCGCACCGCCCTCCCTAACCGATCCGACCAATGAACCGAGCCCTGATTTTCTGTTTGTCGCTGAGTTTCTCCACAATTGTTTGCGCTGACTGGCCTGAATTTCGTGGCCCCAGTGCAGACGGAATCAGCACGGCCAAGAACCTCGCTGTGGAATGGAGTGCGACTTCGAACGTTACCTGGAAGTCCGATTTGCCCGGACTCGCCTGGTCGTCCCCTGTCATCGCCAACGGGAAAATCTACCTGACAACGGCGGTCAAAGAGGAAGAAGAGTATTCGCTTCGCGCTCTTCGGCTCGATGCCAAGACTGGCAATGTCGAATGGGACAACGAGATTTTTCGCCAGCCTGAAAAGGTTCAAATTCACAAGAAGAACAGCCACGCCAGTCCCTCGCCCATTGTGGAAGGGGACCGCCTCTACGTGCATTACGGTCCGCACGGTACGGCCTGCCTGAAGCTCGATGGGAGCGTCGTCTGGAAACAGACCTTGGAGTATGAACCTCAGCACGGTAACGGTGGTTCACCTGCATTGGTTGGTGATGTGCTGGTCATTTGCTGCGACGGACGCGATGTGCAATACGTGGTTGGAGTCGATAAAGCGACAGGAAACATTCGCTGGAAGACCGACCGCGAAACCGAGCCTGCCAAAGGCTTCTCGTTCTGCACGCCACTCATTCTCGATGTGAATGGTCAGCCTCAGGCCATTTGTCCTGGAAGTGAAGCGGTGTTCGCCTACGATCCTCGGACAGGAAAAGAGATTTGGCACTGTAACTATCCCGGCGGCTACTCGGTGACGCCACGTCCAATTTTCGGATCGGGTCTCGTGTTTGTTTGCACCGGATACGACAAGCCAAAGCTGCTCGCCATTGATCCCACCGGTAAAGGGGACGTGACGGAGACGCATCTTCGCTGGGAAACCGACAAAGCTGCACCGCACGCACCTTCACTCATTCACGCTGACGGACTCGTCTACCTTGTCTCAGACCGCGGTATTGCGTCCTGCCTTGATGCCAAGTCAGGCGACGAAATCTGGCAGCACCGGATTGGTGGTAACTTTTCTGCATCGCCGCTGTACGCAGAAGGTCGCGTCTATTTTCAAGACGAGAATGGTGTGACCACGGTTGTCCAGGCAGGTCGTGAATACGAGGAAATCGCACGCAACGAACTGGTCGACGAACGGACGTACGCGTCCTATGCCGTCGACGGCAGTGCGATTTTCCTGCGCAGCGAGAACAGCCTGTACCGCATCGAGAAGCAGTAACTCAATGTCGGCTGAACTTGAGAGACGTTTGACCGAACTGGTTGCACGCGCGCAAGTGGTTGTGGCGCATGCCTGGGTGGTGCGTGCCTTTATTCGGCACTCGCCAGAAGTTGAAGACTATCCCGAGCTACACGAAATTGGCCGGGCCATTTTCGACCTGGCTCGTGCGCTGGAAACACGCATCGATAATGCTCGTGGCTACTTCAAAATGCTGGGGAAGAAGCATGCGAAGTATCGCACCGCCGTGAACGAGTTCTGCCGAGTCGCACCCAGTATTTCCTCTCACACCAACTACGCCATGGCCACCATTTCACTGGCAGATACCGTCACTGAATTGCAGTCACTGGTGGAAGCATCTCAACGGGCGATCAGAGACAGTGCGTGATGTCGGGCACACTTCATTTTCAAGGACAGGCTGGGTATGGATTTCACGGACGACGAATATGACGACGAGGACTTGCCCAGCGAAACCGTTCCATGCCGAAACTGCGGTGAGCAAGTTTACGAAGATGCCGTTCAATGCACTCAATGTGGTGAATATGGCCCGACCGAGGGAGGAGGCGGGCGACGTGCCTACCCGCAGCGTTCGGCCTGGTTCTGGGTGCTGGGAATTCTCGGGACCATTGCCGTCATTGCCTCGCTGCTGCGCGGAGTATTTGGGCTTTGATTTCGCTGGTTTGCATTCCCTTAGTGATGCAATTTCACATACAGTGCCCGCGTAAACAGTTTGTAGGGTGTGTGGAGCAGGTCAGAGAAATTCGGTGGGTTACTTCCGCCGGAGAGACAGTGTGAACAGGGCGTTCTGTTCTCACACTGGACGACCTGCGTAACGCACCATGGTGCTTCGCTCGGAATTCACCCACCCTACGAATGATTTGGACAGAAGAGATATTTCATGCGTGGACCAGGCTTACGGGTGTTGTGCGACGTTCGCAGGACGTGGAAGTGTCCCCAATGTGGATACGTTCGACGGGTTTCTGCTGAAGAAGCGACTGTCCGCTGCCACTGTAAAGAGGGCGAAACGCTGATGAAGCTTCAGGAGGAGCAGCGGCGACATCGGCCCGTTGTCAGTCCATTGGATTTGTTTTGGGAAATTGCTCCCGGCGAAATCGAACTGCCGCCTTACGAGCCCATTGAACGGAAAACCGAGAGTCCGCCCGTTCCGGACAGTGTCGAAAGCGAAGTCGTGGAAGAAGAGATCGCCGAGACACCCGAAGAGGAAGTGCTCGAAACGGATGATGATCCTGTCGCCGAAGAGAGTACTGACGCAGAGGAGGCCGAAGGTTCATCCGAGGCAGCCAATCGCCCCAAGAAGAAACGCAGGCGTCGCAACCGCCGTGGTCGCGGTCCGAAGCAGAACGACAACAAGTCCGAGTAGTCCACGCGCTCCGACGGAATTTCACATTACAGATGATTTACTGAGCGCATGCTCGAATTCTTCAAGAAACGCTGGTTTCTCACAGCGCTGTTTGCCTTCATTGCTGCGGGACTGACACTCGGGATTTCCCTGCCGGGGCTGGCTTCGTCGACATCGGGAAACATCGGACCGTGGTCCAAGCTGCTGACGCCCATCGTACTGTTTTTGATGTCCATTACCCTCGACGGGCAACGGATGTGGGCAGCCATTCGCGCACCAGGCCCCGTGCTGTGGGCCACGACCGTCAACTTTCTGGTCATTCCGCTGCTCGCACTTCCACTGCTCAGGATTCAGCTGCATCCTGACTACGTGGCCGGCCTCATGATTGCGGCCAGTGTTCCCTGCACCATGGCCGCTGCCTCGGTCTGGACTCGCAAAGCGAACGGCAATGACGCCGTATCCATGCTGACGACCATTGCCACGAATGGACTCTGCTTCATCGTGACACCAATCTGGCTGAGTTATGGGATTGGCAAGAGTGTGGAAATCGACACGCTCGAAATGATGCTGAAGCTGCTCAAGTCGGCGTTTATTCCCATTGTTATTGGCCAGCTCGGCCGACTCATTACACCGCTGCGACTGTGGGCCGACAAGCAGAAAACTCCTCTGGGCGTCGTCGCGCAGTCATGCATTTTGCTCATTGTGCTTTGGGCAGCTTTCCAGCAGGGAGCCAAGCTGGCTGACTCGAACATGAATCGGCAACTCGTCGGGGCGACGCTGCTTGCAGGTTTGTGTGTGGTCACTCTGCATCTTGTCGGGATGGCGATTGCCTATTACGGGGGACGCGCACTCAACTTCCGGCGGGAAGATGTCGTCGCCCTCACGTTCGCCGGAAGTCAGAAGACACTGCCCATTGGGATTTACGTAGCAACCGAACTGCTTCGCGATGTGCCCTTCGCCGTGTACGCCATGCTGATGTATCACGCCATGCAACTGGTGGTCGACACCATTCTGCTCGATACCATCAAACAGTGGCGCGATGCTGATCACTCCCCTGAAACGGCGTTGCCATCCGCGTCTTCTGACTGACCTTCGTCGCTCTGTGGAGCGACAAGTTCGGTTCGACGCATTTCTGCGAGTGGCTTGGCTTCGAGAGCTTCGAGTCTCGCTTCGGCAGCACGTGCATCTCCAACAACTGAATCCTCCAGAGAAGCGTCGAGGTTTCGTAGCTCCTCATGTAATGCGAGCTTTCTTAACAACTCTCGTCGTGATGGAATGGGATGGTTTTCCAGCGCTGGGATGATTTGCTTTTGTAGTTCCGCGCCTCCGGTGTTCGTAATGAGCCGCAGCAAATCTTCATGCTGCCGGTCGTTATTGAGAAAATCATGTAACCGACCTCGCCAGGAGTGCTTCGGATCCGCCGTCATCTCCGTAACCAGCAACTCCGCTGACTCGACGCACGGCAATTCAGAGCGACGTTCCTTGAGTCGGCTAATGCCAAGTTGGGCTCGATACTTTGGACCGTTGTAACGTTGCTCTTCAGGATCTTCGCGTAACGTGCTAACGCGTTGCTCTTCCAGTTCGATGACACCGCTGAGGATTCTGAATTGTTCTGACGGCGGAAAATCTTCGGGAAAATTGGGAGCGAACGTGAAGTCTTGGTTCTCGGCAGCCTCCGCGAATGATTTTGCGAACATTTCCACGGTCGACTCCGGCCACATTCGCGCAAGGTAAGTCCAGCGTCCCCGGAGTGTTTCCTGCTGGCGACGCTCCGGTACGGCATGCATCATGCCGTCGAACTTGGGCCAGAACTGCATGGCCAGCGAAGGTGTACTCCCACCATAATTCACTTGCGGAGCAACAGTACTCCCGAAATCGACAAACAAGTAATCCAAACCGTCTGGGATGGACCAAGCCCACATGCTGTTTTCGTCGACCGCATCACGGGCGATATCGAGCAGCTTGTCTGACTGCTGCCGACGAAACTCGGCCCCTAAAGGAGAGTCCAGCATGGCCAGCTTTTGAAACCAGCCGTTCATGTAGACTTCGGATGTGCCGATTCGCACGTTGCCATCGAACGGGTCGGTCGCAGGCTCGCGCCAGTTGTGGTGTATGAGGAAGTGTTCATAGGCCGATCCCCCCAAAACACCGGCGTACCTGATTGCGTTGGAATTCTCGCGACTCAACTTAATGAGCTCCGGAGTAATGCGGCGTTCCACGAGGTTGTCGGCGTTTGGATCGATCCATGTTTCGAGCGGACCGTGCGCATCTCCCTGGATCGAAGCCGGGCCAGTAGCCGCGTCAAGCCGTTGGTCCAACCGCCAAACAGCATGTGCGATGGGCCAGGCGCCAACTTCCTCACCATGCACGGAACCGCCGAAAGTTCCGTGACTCGTCCCGCCCGTGCCATAAGTTCCAAATCCCGTTGCTGTCCACATCGTTGATCCAAGATCTGCACGTGGCCAGCGTTTCATGGCTGCGAGGGCATAGTTCACCAGTTGTTCCTCATCCAGAAACGGTACGAGGAAGTCAACGGCCAGCCCCAAGTCACTCTCGGAATGGTATTCATGTGCCTGGCTGACCTGAGCTTCGATTTCCATGAGTGCGCGCCAAGCTGAGGCGGCATCGGTGACGGAATCGAGTTGAACGGTGCGTTCTGCTCGCTGCATGAGAATCTTGCGCAACTGCGGTTCTTCTCGCAAAGCATTGTTGAGTCGCTGATTTGCAAAACTCCCGTGCGATTCGAATGCGTCCCACCACTCGGCGTCCACTTCGTAGTTGTTCATCCGGGCCCGGTCGAGCAGTTCTTCGATGGAGTTTTCCCAGGCCGGGAAGACGGTATCGAGCGTCATGAGACGGACCCAGTCGGGCGAGTTTGTCGGTCCCACCGACTCCTGGCTTGATACGTGGGAATAGCCCGAAACGCCGTTGAGTTCAACGCGATAATACATATTGCTGCTGTCATGCGAACCGTGCAAATGCAGCGGGCACCATCCCCATTGCGTGAGTTCCTGCCCTTGCGGCGTGTGGTAGACGACACGTTCATCGCCACCCATTTTTTCAGCCTCACGTCTCGCTTCATGCTCCCACGGTTCCACTTTGGCAAGCAGCTCGATGTCGGTGGTTTCGTATGGTGTCTTTCCCATGTAAACTCCGTTGATCCACAGGTCGGCTCCCTCGATGTTGTCGACCAATTGAAATCTGAATGTGGTTGGAAGTTTTTCCGACTTGTCGGACTCACCACGAGAATGTCGTTGAGTCCATTCCCAGATTTGTTGTTCGGACAGGGCAGACTGCAGTGCAGCGCCGCCACCCAGGCCAAGTGCCAACAGGCCGGCAACAGCGTACGTGGTGCTGTATCGCCAGGCAGTGACAAGTCCGACCAGTGCCAGACTCACTCCGGCCACGGTGGCCCAGCGATAGTATGAGCGAGTTGTTTCGGATAGTCCCTCATCAAGGAACTTCACCGAGAGTGGAGCCGTTCCAAAGCCGCTGAGTGACATGACGCCGCCCCAAACGAGCAAGATGACGAGGATGGTTGCAACTTCGTGACGAACGACAACGGAATCCCGTTTCGTCGATGCAGGCACCCAGCGGGCGTTGGACTTATTGAAGAACCAAATTGGCAGGGCGAAAGGAATGCACCAGACGCTGACCGCGACAAGCCCCAGAATTAAAGAGAGAATGAACATTATGCCTGCACCTCTACGCTCTGATGAAACTTCCACAGGGCCAATGTTGTCGTTGCGATGAGGAGCAACGTCGTGCCGACCAGGACGCTACACAGCCACGGCGGGGCGAAACGCATCCAGGTCCAGCAGTAGATGAAGAACGCAGTTTGGGCGACCGCCAGCATCCAACCCGCCGCGGCGTCTTTTGAGGGTTGTCGCGCCCGAATCCAGATGTAGCTGAGCGTTGAAAACACGGCGGCATAGGCCAGGAGCATCCATTTGAGTTCGCTGAGTTCTGAACTCCCCAGCAGGGGAAACCAGGGATTCTCAAAAGCCCCTTGAATAATACCTCGCAGCCCGGTGCCCACTGTCAGCAGAAAGGCAACACATGGCATGGCTGCCGACATTAACAAGGCCAGTGCCTGTGACCACCAGATTTGATCGCGTGAGAATCCCTGCGAGTAAATGAACCCGGCGCCACTGGTACTGCTGGATCCCAGGATGAGCACAATGAGCGCTGCGTGGACGAAAATCGCCGAGGCCATTGTCGCGCCGTGCATGAACGAGATGGGCTCTGAGGTAAACAGGGACCAGCCTATCACGCAGACGACCATGACCCAGTTCAGGTAATTCACTTGGCGCAGTTGCCAGCGAGCGAGAGTCCACATTGGAAGTTCTCCAATAGTTCAGTTTTCGTTTTGGCTCAAAATGAAAAGACGCCATGCCACAGAGTCCACTCAGGAACCGACAGGCGCGGGAGTCGGTTCCGGCGCTGCTTCTGTTGACGGCTTCCCAGTTAACGCGCGGAACAACTCTTCCACGGTTGGTTTGCGTCTTTCGATTTCACCGGACAGCGAAGGCACGTCACACGATTCATGCTGTCGAATCCAGATTTCGGTCGGCGTCCCTGTTGTTTGATGCAATACTTCGATACTTACGGGCAAATCTGCGGCGGCGGGTGCGGTGTCGCAGGTAATGACCCACAACTCATCCCGTAACGTGTCGAGATCACTCTCCAGCAAAATCGATTTCTCATGCAGAATGGCGAGACGATCAGCGACGCGTTCGATGTCTGAAATAATGTGCGTGGCAATGAGTGCCGTCAGTCCGGTCTCGTTCGCCTCGCGCCGTACCATTTGGTACAGGTCGACACGGCTTTGGGGATCGAGCCCGTCCGCGGGTTCGTCGAGCAGCAGTACGTCACACTTTCGGCAGAGCGCTGTCACGAGCAAACACCAGCGTTTCTGCCCCTTGCTCAACTCCGTCCAGAGTTTGGCAGGGTTAATCTCACGTGACTTGAGCAACTCATCTGCTCGTTTCCTGTCGAACGAAGGACTCGCTGCGGCTCCGAGTTCGAGAAGGTGTTTTACGCGAGCGACGAGCGGCGGTTCGAATCCATCAATGACGACGCCGGTCTTGGCCAAAGTTATTGCGGTTCTGGGCCAGGCAGAATCACCTAGAATGGTGCAGGTTCCGTGAGTCGGTTGAATGAGACTCGATAGCAGTTTCAGGAGCGTTGTCTTGCCAACGCCGTTACGCCCCAACAGCGCGCACACGCTCCCTTTCGGGACGCTAAGGTTCACTCCCCGCAGCACCGTGTGGGTTCCGTAGTCGCGTCCCAAGTCAGCGGCAATGACAGTTGGTTCCATGTCGTTATTCACGCGGTACCCCCATTTCTTCTGCTACCGAGGTGAGGATTCTTTTGACTTCTTCCGAGTCGGCCCCCAGACGTTGTGCTTCTGCCAAGAGCCGACGAATCATGTCTTCCAGTACGCCGCGTCTGCGGGCTGCTGGCAGTGTGCCTTGTGGAGCGGTCACAAAAACACCACGACCCTGCTGGAGCACGGTCAGTCCGGCGTTTTGAAGTTCTTCGTACGCTTTGACCACAGTTCGCATGTTGATTCCCAAGTCATTGGCGAGCCCACGAACACTTGGCAGCTTGTCACCTTCGACGAGGTTTCCCCGTGCAATTTCGAGCTTCACCGCCTCGACAATTTGTCGATAAATCGGTTCGCCGCTGTGATGATCCAGGTGAATCCGCATTCCTGCCTCGAAGCAACTGTTGTACAACACATGATACAGTCGGCATTACGAGTGTCAAGGAGAATTCCTCAAAGAGTTGGTCGACAACTATCACCCCACCTGATTGGGAGAATTGGCTCAGGTCCCTCTGCACTGATACACTGACCGACACTTTCACCATTAGCCATCCCCGCATCCCGACGGAAACTGATCCCGCCAACAATCGCCCGATGTCGAATTCCAAATCACTACTGTCCCGAGTGTTGCATTCGCCGGTTCAAATTCTGGCGATTATCGTGACGCTGGTGTTCTGCACCGAAGTGGTGGTGATGCTGGTGCTGTCCTACTTGTTGCCGAATGTTTTGAACGAAACCGGCGAAGCGTTTCTGGATGGGTTCCTGCTCACGCTGGTCTGTTCGCCCGTCCTGTGGGCTGTGATTACGGCAGCCAAACGTGCCGAGGGTGAACGGCTCCTGCTGGCCCGGGAAACGGAAGCACTGCGGGCACAGCAAATGGCCACGCTGGCACAGCTCGCGACGGGCGTGGCTCACGAAATTCGCAATCCTTTGACTTCCATTAAAATGCTGGTGCAGGTGAATCGGGCAAAGTTCGCGGAGCAAGGATTGCCGACAGACGACCTCGACCTTGTGGAGCATGAAATCCGCAGGATGGAACGTTCCATTAACAGTCTGCTGGAATATGCCCGTCCGGACGAGACGGAGTTCGCGATTTTCAGTATTCAGGATGTCGTGCAGAGAACTCGTCAGCTGATCGAGGGACAGCGAAGTTCTCAGGGAATCGGACTCGAGCTGGACATTGAAGAAGCCCCCATTCAGGTCTCGGGAGATGCCGCTCACATCCAGCAGCTGTTGCTGAACTTGGCACTCAACGCGATAGACGCCATGCCAAAGGGCGGCACGCTTTCGATTCAAGTTCAACGTTCAGCGGACCAGTGCCAGATTGTTGTGGCTGACACCGGCGCGGGCATCGATCCCGCAGTTCAGGAAAAGCTGTTCAGCCCATTCGTCACCACAAAGCCGAATGGTGTTGGACTCGGGTTGGGGATTTGCCGCCGCATTGCGGAATCGCACCGTGGTTCGCTGACCGGCGAAAATCGTGCCACGGGTGGTGCGGAGTTCCGCCTCACTTTACCTCTCGCACCGCAACCAACAGATTCTTCACGACAGAACGTTATCAGAGAATCTGGAAATTCAGCCGACTCGGATGTGACATGCAGAGTCTCTTAGTCATTGATGATGAAACGTCCATTCTGAAAGCCTTTGAACGCGCTTTCAGTAATGACGCAACCACCGTCCTCACGGCCAGCAACGGTGTCGATGGAGAACGTCTCTTTCGCGAATCGCAGCCTGACGTGGTGGTCATTGACCTGAACCTGCCCGAAACAACCGGGCTGCAGTTGTTTAAGCAACTGCGAGAAATCGATGCGCGCGTCCCTTTTATTTTCATCACCGGACACGGCACCGTTGAGTCGGCCATTGAAGCGACCAAGCTGGGGGCCTACGACTATTTGTTCAAGCCACTTGAGCTGGACGAAATGCGTTCGCTGCTGGAGAAGGCTTTTAATCTCAGCCGGATGATTCGGGTTCAGCCCGCCTTGTCAGATTCAGGCGAGAACTTCACGGGCGAGGCGATTGTCGGTCGATGTCGGGCAATGAAAGAAGTCTACAAGGCCATTGGTCGAGTGGCTCCGCAAGATTTGACGGTGCTGCTCTTGGGAGAAAGTGGAACTGGAAAAGAAGTGGTGGCGCAGGCAATTTATCACCACAGTGCGCGTTCAAAGCGTCCGTTTCAGGCCATCAACTGCGCTGCAATCCCGGATGCATTGCTGGAGAGTGAAATCTTTGGTCACGAAAAAGGCGCTTTCACAAATGCCTATCGTCAGCGAATTGGCAAACTGGAACAGGCAGATGGAGGGACACTCTTTCTGGATGAAGTGGGAGATATGTCGCCGCTGACGCAGGCGAAGTTGTTGCGTGTTTTGCAGGATCAGACATTCGAGCGAGTTGGCGGAAATACCCCAATCAAGGTTGATGTTCGAATCATCGCGGCGACGAACCATGACCTGAAGAAACTGGTCAGCGAAGGAGTGTTTCGCTCCGACTTATATTTCCGGCTGTCCGTCGTCACCATTCAACTTCCGCCGCTACGCGAACGGGAAGATGACCTCAGGATTCTGGCGGAATACTTTCTCAGAAAGTATGGAGAGCAGTTTGGGAAATCTGTCCGTGGACTGGCGCCGGAGACGCTTCAAATCCTGCAGCAGTACCACTGGCCGGGGAACGTGCGGGAACTGGAGAGCACCATCAAGCAGTCGCTGTTGACGGCGCGCGGCACGGTCTTGCTGCCCGAGTTTCTCCCGCCGCTCGGCGAGTTGATGGCCTCACCTCAACAGGCACCGAATTCCGCAGAGGAATTCCTCTCCAAAGAATTCGTCGAGGAGCGACTTCAAGCCGGAACCGAAAACCTCTACGCAGAAGCGATTGGCAACGTCGAAAGCCAGCTCTTCCAACAGGTGCTGCAGCACACCAACGGAAATCAACTAAGGGCGGCGGCCATCCTGGGGATTTCGAGGGTGACACTGCGCAGTAAGTTAAAGGCACTCGGCATTGATGCCGGCGACTTCACTGAATGACGGCCAATGTGCAATTGCGATTCGTAGGGTGGGTGAAGTCCGCGTCAAACGGGATGGTGCGTTACGCAAGTCGTTCAATCCGGAACAATGTATGTCACTTCAGCAAGACCCGACTCGCGAACGTAACCCACCATCATACGGTGACTTGCTCCACGCACCCTACGGCTGAGAAACGACCAACTCGCTTTAGTCGAGCATTGGCTCTGGTTCGCCGTGGTGCGTCAGTTCGACCGCCTTCAGACCCCGTGCAAACCACGGATAAATTGTCGGAATGACGAGTGACGTCAGCAGGGTCGATGTAATCAGACCGCCGATGACCACTGTTGCCAACGGTCGCTGCATTTCGGCTCCGTCGCTGGTGGAGAGTGCCATGGGCAGGAATCCGAGGCTGGCAACCAGGGCGGTCATGAGAATGGGACGCAAACGGACAAGTGCCGTTTGAAGACTCACTTGGGACATCGGCATGCCGCTGAGTCGCGCTTCTTCGGCTGCACTCACCCACACCAGTCCGTTCAGCACAGCCACACCGAACAGTGCAATGAAACCCACACCCGCAGAAATACTGAATGGCATACCCCGCAGGTAGAGTGCAATGACTCCTCCCGAGGCGGCCATGGGGATGGCCAGGAAAATCAGCATGGCAAGCCGCATTGAACCGAGGCTGGTGTGCAATAGCAACATAATGATGATGAGCACAAGCGGCATGATAATAATGAGTCGCTGACTGGCTGACTGCAGGTTTTCGAAGTCGCCCCCCCATTTGATTTCATATCCCACCGGTAAATCGACTTTTTCCGCAACGGTCGCCTGAGCTTCGCTCACAAACGTGGCGACGTCGCGCCCTCGCACGTTGGCGGACACGAACGTGCGGCGTCGGCTGTCTTCGTGTTCGATGGAAGGTGGCGTTTCTTCCGGGATAATGTCCGCCAGTTCTTTCAGTGGCACAGTGTGGCCATTGAAATCGGAAATGGGGATTTGCTCTAGCAGCTTGGTATCTTCACGCCATTCCTGAGGGATGCGGACAATGATGGGATATCGAGCCCGGCCTTCGAAGATTTGTCCCACTTCGTGCCCCCCCAGTGAGGAGACGGCGTCCAGGACGGCCTGTGCGTCGATGCCGTACTGCGCCAGTTTTTCAGGCTTCGCAAGAATCGTGACCGTCGACAGGTTCGCCTGATAGTCGGCCTTCACATCCACGGCACCGGGAATGGCTCGCAGCGCTGCTTCAATTTCTTTTCCCTTCGCACCGAGGACTTCGATGTCATCGCCATAGAGCAACACCGCCACGTCGGCTTTCACCCCGGCGACCAGTTCATCGACACGCATTTCGATGGGCTGCGTGAAACCAAAAGCCACGCCGGGCACGTTCCCGTTGAGTTCCTTCGACATTTGTTCGATGAGTTCGTCACGCGTCTTGTGTTCCGGCCATTCATGGACGGGGCGAAGGAGAACCCAGACATCGGTCTGGTGGACACCCATGACGTCGTTGGCAATTTCGGGGCGTCCCGTCTTACAGAAAACCGTTTTCACCTCGGGATACTTTTTGAGGATGTTCTCAATTTGGGTCGACATATCAATCGAACCTTCCAGGGTTGCACTGGGGAGTCGCTGTGCCTCAATGAGCAAGTCTCCTTCTTCCAGACGCGGCATGAATTCCGCACCCAAATTGCGAGCAATCGGAATACTGACCACAAACACCGTCAGCGCCATGACAATGGTCACGATGGGATGCTTAATGGCCCGTGTGACGAGTGGCTGGTAGATGAACTTCACAATTCGGACGAGGAAGATTTCCTCTTCCTCCATTTTCTTCGGCAGGAAAATTGATGCCATGGCTGGCATGAATGTCATCGACAGCACAAGCGAACCTGCCAATGCGAACAGCACGGTGAGGGCCATGGGGCGGAAGAGTTTTCCTTCCGTCCCTTCCAGCAGCAGGATAGGCAGAAACACCACCGCGATAATGAGTTCACCAAACATGGTGGGCTTACGCACTTCGACCGCGGCGTCGCGAATGACATCTTCATGCGACGTGTCGCCGTTGTCATGCGACAGTTTGCGAACGCAGTTTTCCACCATAATCACACTGCTGTCCACAATCAGTCCGAAGTCGATGGCTCCCAGGCTCATGAGGCTGGCGGTGACACCGAAGTAGGCCATGACGTTGGTGGCGAACAGCATGGAGAGTGGAATGGCCAGAGCCACAATGACACCGGCGCGGAAGTTCCCCAACATCAGCAGCAGCACAATGATGACCAGAAATCCGCCTTCGGTCAGATTCGTCAGCACTGTTTTCAGCGTGCGTCCAATGAGAGCGGAACGGTCATACGTGACTTCCAGCCGGACTCCTTCCGGCAAGGTGGGTTCGATTTCCTCCAGCCGCTCCTTCGCTGCTGTCACGACTTCGCGTGAGTTTTCGCCGACGAGCATCATGACCAGACCGGTGACAATTTCGCCGCGACCGTCACGCGTGACGGCGCCTTGACGGGTCATTGGTTCCACGCTGATTTTGGCAATGTCCCTGAGCAGAATAGGATTGCCGTCAGCCTCCCTACGAACGACAACCGACTCAATGTCCTGCTCGTTCTTCAGGAGAGAAACGCCTCGAAGGAATCGCTGCTCGCCGTGGTGAATGACGTAGCCGCCGCCCGAAGTGCTGTTATTGGCCTCGACGCTTTCGAACAGGTCCTCCATGGAAATTCCATAGCTGGACATACGGTTTGGATCGGGCTGAACTTCAAATGTCTTGTAGTAGCCGCCATGCGTGTTGATTTCCGTCACGCCGCGAACCTGCCGCAGACGTGGGGCAATGTCCCACTCCAGCATGGTGCGGAGTTCCATGGGAGTGTGCCGGGAGCTGCGTACTTCGAACTGCAGAATTTCTCCGAGAGCTGTTGTCAGAGGTCCCACGGTGGGCGTGCCGTATCCCGCGGGAATACTAGCTGCCGCGTCGGCAATTCGTTCGTTCACCAGTTGCCGTGCGCGGTAAATGTCGGTCCCTTCTTCGAACACGACGGTGACTACCGAGATGCCGAACTTCGAAACGCTGCGCAGCTCTTCCACGTCCGGCAGCCCGCCCATGGTGTTTTCCACGGGATACGTGACATAACGCTCAACTTCGACGGGCGAGAGGGAACCTGCGTCGGTGACAATTTGCACCTGCACGTTCGTCATGTCGGGCACGGCGTCGATGGGCAGATGCAGCGCCGAATACAATCCGGCCGCTGCCATCAACAGCGTGAGGATGATGACCAGAACGCGGTTGGTCAGTGACAGTTCGATAATATTGGTGAGCATGACGCTGGGCCGATCAAATCGGAGGAACTCGACAGGGAGTCGAGTTCGCGAGGAAATATGCGAGGATTCAGCACCGCAAAACGAGTTGAACGGGTGGGGCTACTCCCCTTCACCCTGAAGCAACAGTTCCGACTTCAACAGGAAGGCACCGTTCGTTACGACGAGTTGCCCCTGCGACAGTCCATCGGTCACTTCGACCCATTCGTCGGAGGTTTCGCCCGTTTTGATATCAACGCGTTGGAATGTGCCACCGTTGAGATCCAGAAACACGAAATCACTGTTCTCGTGCTGCAGAATCGACTCGGGCTTTACTGACAAGACTTGGCGTGGTTCGCCAATAGGCACCGAAACGCGAACATACATACCGGGACGCAAGAGCCCTTCGCTGTTGTCAATCATGGCGACCAGTGGCACCGCATTTGTGTCCGCTTGAACTTCGCGACCAAAGTAGCGAATGGTCGCGGGGAACGTCCGATTCTGAAGCGCTGGCACGACCACGTGTACCGGAGCACCCTGCTCCAGTGAAACGGCCAGCCAGTCCCCTTCGCGAATGCTCGCTTCCACCGCGAGCGAGCGGGTGTCAGCGAGAACGAGAATTGACTCACCACGCATAACGCGTTCGTTGTCGGCATAGGCTCGGGATTCAATTGAGCCAGCAAATGGTGCCCGAACTTCGAGGCGCGACAGCGCCTCTTCGTCATTGTTGAATTCGGTCATCTCCTTTTGCTCTTTGTATCCGAGGAGAGTTTCCACAGACTGCCAGGCCAGTTTGAGTTGTCGTTCCTCTTCTGCGAGATTGGCGGCGGCCAGCATTTTGTCCTGTTCGGCAGCAAACGTTGCTTCGTCGCATGCGGAACGGAATTCTGTTTCTGCCAACTGCCGTTCGTTTTCCCGCTCTTTCAGTGTCCGCTCGGGAACAGATCCCGAGGCGACGAGAGGACGAACCTGTGCGGCCAGGTCTGCTGCGAGCAGCATGTTGGTATAGGAGGACAGGATTTTGACGCGGTAACTTCCCAACGCGCGATCGCGGAACGCTGTTTCGATTTCGTCGGGCGTGCTCCGCTTGTTCAACATGACAAGCAATTGCTTGAGGTTCTCGGCGAGCGAGACTTCACGCTGATAAACTCGGGTAACAATTTCCCGCTGTTGCTGAACCCGCAACACCTCAGCGCGGGCTTTGCCAATTTCCGGACTGCGAATAACGGCCAGTAACTGCCCGGGAGTAACGCGGTCGCCCGGTTCCACGAGCAATTCCGTGATAATGCCGTCCATTGGCGCCTTCACGTCAATGTGCTTCGTCTGGTCGTATCGAATACGACCCGGCACCGTGTGCGTGTGCTGCACGAACTGCGGCTCCGTGGCCATGCTCTCGAATTGACCGGCTTCAATTTTTCCTTCGGGAAGTTTTACCGTGTCGGCAAGCGTTTCATCGGTTTCCGTTTCTGCTTCCGCTGTTTCATCCGAAGGCTCGTGAGATGACATGACATGGTGCATGACCATCCAGCCGCCCCCCATCGTGGCGAGGATGAGAACGGTGGGGAGTCCACTGAGAATAGTTTGCAGAATACTTTTGGGACCAGCGGGCGATTCGTGAGACATGGCAGTGTCGGCTTCGGCAGGAGTGCAGTGTGCAATAATCACTGCGACGCTACCGCACGTTCTGTGCCACAAGCCCAACTGGCCATTTGCGGGGCCGAATTGCCATTGTTCATTCGACTTACGCCACAAGGTGGAAAGTGACTTTCCAGTAGGTGGAAAGTTTCTGTCCACTTGATAGCCATTATTGAACCTCAGAAAACTCAGTGCGAGCTTTCGATTTCGAGCAGCCCCGAGCACCCGTCGCAGCTCTGGTCAATTGGTGATTGTCAGTTCCAGACGCTATGGTTTCATTGTCTCGCGTCCCTCCTGGATTGCAGGCGACTCAGGTCTCAAGAACGGAATGCAGTGAACATGAAACAGCCCTTGTTTTCGATGGCCACAGCGGTGCTGCTGTCGCTGGGAATTCCGAGTGCCCAGGCTGAAGAGCCACAATCAGGCAGGAGACCGACCCTGCAAATCATCAATGGGAGTCAGCAGCCGGTCCACGTCTATTGGCTGGAGTCCGAAACCCAGCGAGTTTCAAATGGACGCATCGAACCGGGCCGAGATTCCCTCATCACCACCAGTTTAGGACATCGGTTCGCCGTTGTGGGGGAAGAAGATGGAACAGAGGTGACAGTCACCAGCGTGGTCCCCATTCAGGCCATGCGTTTTGATCCCCCAGATGAAAACGGCATCCCGAAGTTCTACACCATTCGGGCCGAGGCACAGCAATTTCCCATTGTCGCTTCGGCGAAAGTAAATCCTTACGCCGTCAAAGAAGCGATGTACCTCGTCGACCTCATGCTCGCCAAACGGCCTGACGTGCGGAAGGCGATGGTGCAAAGCGGTGCCCGGCTCTGCATTTTGGCCCACAACGAATTTACGACGGACCAACCCGAGTTCGCTCGACTCGCCAACGAACCACTGCGAGAATTCCCCGGAATTTCCGGCAAGGACTACTGGGATGCCCGCGCCCGCGGATTAGGTGGCAGCGAACGCGATCCCTTTTGCTCCTGTGCCGAAGAGAATCTCCTCGGCTACCCGGGCGATCCTTACTCGGCAGAGTGCATTCTCATCCACGAACTCGCGCACAACATTCATTTACGCGGCTTGAACAACGTGGATCCCACATTCGACGTGCGACTCAAAGCCGCGTACGACGCAGCAATGGAGGAAGGCTTGTGGAAAGGGAAGTATGCGAGCGTGAATCATCACGAATACTTTGCCGAAGGGGTGCAGTCGTGGTTTGACAATAATCGCGAGAACGACCACGACCACAACCACGTCAACACCCGCGAAGAACTCGTTGACTACGACCCCCGACTCGCAAAACTCTGCCAGGAAGTTTTCGGCGACACCCAGCTTCGCTACACGAAACCGGCCACCCGACTCCACGACCACCTGAAAGACTACGACCCCACCAAGGCCCCGACATTCGAATGGCCCGAGCGGTTGAGTGAGGCGAAGCAAAAGATTCGCGAAGCGTCTGAGCGGCGGAATAACGAATCCGGGAAGTAATTCACCGGCATGAAAAACCTGATCTCGCTGCAACCTAGTCTGACGCACCTCACATTCACCGCCCGACCTGACGACACCTGGGCAATGCTCTATGCTATGGGGCAACTGTCCGAGAAGTATTTTTGAGCACTATGAGTGGCATGACACCTGAAGAGCACGCGCGGTATGAATGGCAAATGTGGACGCCGGGAATTGGCGTGGAGGGGCAAGAGAAACTCCGCAGTGCCTCGGTCATGGTGTCGCGTTTGGGTGGCGTCGGCGGAACGGTGGCGTATTACCTGGCCGCAGTTGGCATCGGCAAGCTGGTGCTGGCTCACGCCGGGAATGTGAAGCCGAGCGATTTGAATCGCCAACTGCTCATGACGACGGACTGGCTTGGCAAACCGAGAATCGAATCGGCCAAGCGAAGACTGAATGAGCTGAACCCCCACGTCGAAATCGTGGCGGTCGGTGAGAATGTCAGTTCGGTGAATGCTCAGGAACTGGTTGATCAAGCCGACATTGTGGTCGATGGGGCGCCGCTGTTTGATGAACGGTACGCCATGAATGCCGCGGCAGTGGCTGCCGGGAAGCCACTCGTTGAATGTGCCATGTACGACTTTGACGCTCAACTAACCACGGTCATACCCGGCAGGACTCCTTGCGTCGCCTGCATTTATCCGGAGCCGCCGCCGAACTGGAAACGGGAATTTCCTGTAGTCGGAGCCGTTTCCGGTACGATTGCATCGCTGGCTGCGGTTGAGGTCGTTAAGCTCCTCACCGGAATTGGAGAGCCGCTGGCGGGCAGGGTGTTACATGCCAACATGCGAAACATGACGTTCCGCACGTTACCAGTTGCACGCAATCCCGAATGTCCGGTGTGTCGTCACGTTACTGAGAAAGCCTAGCCGTGTTGTCGTTTCCCACTCCCCTGCGTTGTGCCGCTTTGATTTCAGGCGGAGGACGGACGGTGACCAATTTGGTTGACCGAATTAAAAGCGGGCAACTCGCCGCGGAAATCCCCATTGTCATTGCCAACCGCGAATGTGCAGGTGTGCAGCGACTTACCGACATGGGGCTCACCGTCGAAGTCATGAAACGTGCAGAATTCGCTGACGACGAAGCACATAACAAAGCGATTTTTGACCGCATCCGGCAGGCACGTGTGGATGTCGTTTTACTCGCGGGATACCTCGCTCGGCTCATCATTCCGCACGAGTTTGATCGCCGCGTGCTGAACATTCACCCGGCGCTTATTCCCTCTTTCAGCGGTCATGGAATGTATGGAGACCGCGTCCACGCAGCGGTCATCGAACGCGGCTGTTGCGTTTCCGGATGCACGGTCCATTTCTGCGACGACGAGTACGACCACGGTCCCATCCTTGTCCAGAAGGCGGTCCCGGTCCTGGCCGACGACACTCCCGACTCACTCGCCGCCCGCGTGTTTGAGGCCGAATGTGAGGCCTATCCCGAGGCACTTGAATTGCTGATGAGTGGCCCCGTCGAGATCCGTGGCCATCGTGTCTGCTCGTCGCCTCGGAATGCAGATTAAAGAGTTCCTGCCGCACGCTCGACACATCGACTGCTCACCAGACATAATCTGGGGCTTCCGTATTCAATTCCAAACAGCGTTTTGCAAGAAAAAATAGAGGATCGCAACCTATGCGAAAATTCGCCTTTTTGAGTCTGCTTTTGACAATCCCCGGCCTGGCCTTTGCCGAGGCTCCGCAAGCCAAACCGTTTGGCAAGACAGCTGACGGCGAAGCCGTTGAAATCTACGAACTGAAGAACGACAAGGGGATTACGGCCCGCATTATGACGCGGGGGGCCACACTGGTTGATCTGCTGGTTCCCGATGCCAATGGCAAAACGGCTGACGTCGTGCTCGGATTCGATGACGTCGCTGGTTACGAAGGCGAAGACAACCAGTACTTCGGCTGCACTGCTGGCCGCGTTGCCAACCGCATTGCGAAGGGCAAGTTCTCGCTCAACGGACGCGAGTACACGCTGGCCATTAACAATGAGCCAAACCATTTGCACGGCGGCGTGAAGCGGAGCATCGACAAGGTTGTGTGGAAAGCTGCCTCGTTTGAAACCGACAATGCCACCGGCGTGCGATTCCGTTACGTCAGCCCGCACGGAGAAGAAGGTTACCCCGGTACGCTCTCGATGGTGGTGACCTACACACTGAAGAAATCGGCGAACGAACTTGCTGTCAGCTACAAGGCGACGACCGATCAGGCGACCCCCATCAACCTGACGAACCACAGCTACTTCAATTTGAGTGGCGAAGGAAGCGAGACCGTCCTCGATCACGAACTGCAGTTGTTCTGCGACAATTACACGCCAGTGGACGACACGCTCATCCCCACGGGGAAAATTGATCCTGTCGAAGGAACAGTGCTTGATTTCCGCACCCCTCACACAATTGGTGAACGAATTAAATCACTCGATGACACGTCGGCCATTGGGTACGACCACAACTTTGTGGTGAACGGTGAAATGGGAGAGCTGCGTCCCGTCGCTCGCCTGAAAGACCCCAAGTCCGGTCGCGTACTGGAGGTTTCCACTACGGAACCCGGAGTGCAATTCTACTCAGGAAACTTCCTGAAAGGACAAGCAGGTAAAGGTGGCAAGCCGTATCCACACCGCAGTGCCATTTGCCTCGAAACTCAGCACTATCCCGATTCCATTAACCAGCCGAACTTCCCGGAGTCGGTGCTCGAACCGGGTGAAACTTATCGACATACTTGCGTGTGGAAGTTTTCCGCCGAGTAGTTGTCTTTCGTGGCTGCCCGTCGGTCTGGCGGGCAGCCCGGTTCACTGACATCCCCCCAAGAATTCCCGCCAATTGTCATGCCCATTAACGTAGTTTGTCCCGGTTGTGAGCAGCAGTACAACGTGCCTGATGACAAGGCCGGACGAAAATTTCGTTGCAAGCAGTGTCAGGAAATTGTGTCGATTCCTGATGCAGGCTCCTCATCTTCTGGCTATGCCGATCCAGCCCCGTCGCCCTCGCGCCGAAGCCGCTCTGACCGGGCTCAAGAGGATGACTTTGGGGATGATTACCCACCACCGCGCTCGCGCCGATCGAGCCGGGGGCGAAGCAATGATTATGACGACGACTACGATGACGACGACGATGGTTATTCATCGTCCCGTTCTCGACGATCCAGTCGTGGTGGTCGACGTGGCTCGCGCAGCCGAGGGAGACAACGATCAGGTGGAAGCGGCCAAACTGCCGGACTGGGGAAACGATTCCTGGGGGCGCTCATCGACGGATTCTTCGGCGGACTCGTAATCGTTCCCGGATACGTCATGATGATCGCCGGCGCGGAAGGCGATTCACCAGAATTGGCGATAACCGGCCTGATTGTGTTGGGTGGCGGCGGGCTGACGGTCCTTGCTGTTCAAATCTTTTTGTTGGCCACGAGAAGTCAGTCTCTCGGCAAATACCTCGTTGGGACTCGAATACACGACTACGAGTCCGGTGAGCCAGCTTCTGCAGTGCAAACCATATTGCTGCGACTATTTGTCAATCAATTGATTGCCAGTATCTGCGGGATTTATGGACTGATTGACGTGCTGTTTATCTTCGGTGATGAGCACCGGTGCCTGCACGACCAAATCGCCAGTACCTACGTGGAGGATATTTCCTAGCTCCTCGGCGCGATGAAAGTTGAACTCGGGAAAAGGTCAGATTCATTATGACGAAATTCAAATGGCTGATCGCGCTCTGTGTTTCAGTCTTCATCGCCTCACCAGCGCTCGCAGAGATTCCGTTCGTCTCCGGGTTTGAACGATTTGGTCGGCATGAGGAAATTGCAGACCGCACGGCTGGTCAGCTACTACTCAGTGAACTGAACTGTACAAGCTGCCATAAGACGAATGACCCCCTGATTCAGCCGAAGGGGGGCCCAAATCTCGCAGGGGCTGGTAACCGATTGCAGCGGGAGTGGATGCTGCGATTCCTGATGAATCCCCAGCAAACAAAACCGGGGACGACCATGCCGGGGATTCTGGATCGGCTGTACCCGGAACAACAATTGGGCGCGGCAGTCGCACTTTCCGCCTACCTGGAAACTCTGGAGCAGCCGTTCCCGGAAATCCGGGCAACCGGTGCGAATCCAGTGTTGTTCGAATTCTGGAACCGGGGTGATGCCGCACGAGGCAAGGCGCTGTACCACCAAATTGGTTGCGTCGCCTGTCACGAACCATCTGAGGACTACGAAGTCGTCGCGGTGAAGCCTTCGCCACTCGATGAATTGCTGGAGCAACTCGATCCCGACGAGTTGAAGGAAATGGGACTCTCCGCCGCGGCGCGCAAGGTTCAGTCCATTCCGCATAGCAATCTGGCAGAGAAATACACTCGGCAGTCGCTGACTCATTTTCTGCTCAAACCCGACGCCGTCCGCCCCGACGGACGCATGCCCGATTTTCAACTGACCGCCGTTGACGCGGCGGACATTTCCGAATTCCTGATAACCAAGTACAGCGAGGGGCAACGGATTGAGGCTCCACCTGCGACGGCGGAACTCGTGGCGGAAGGTCGCAAACTGTTTGAGGAATTCGGCTGCGTGAACTGTCACAATGTCAAAGGCATCGCAACTCATCCGGCGAAACCATTGGCAGAACTTGCCGTCGACGCGGAGAATTCCTGCGTCAGCTCCCGATTGGGGAATCAACCTCGTTATGTTTTGGACGAACAGCAAACACATGCAATTCGAGCCGCCTTCGCCCCTGCGGGCACGACGGCGAAACCAGATGCACTGCATTCAAACATGCTCAAGCTGAACTGTTTCGCGTGTCATGAACGGGGAGGTCAGGGAGGCGTTGGTCGCTACCGGCGACCGTACTTCGAAACGCTGGGCCATGTTGACATTGGTGACGAAGGCCGACTTCCCCCCACGTTGTCCGGCGTCGGAGCGAAGCTCAACGAGAAGTGGCTAACATCTGTCTTGCAGGGGAAGGGGCGGGTGCGTCCGCATATGACGATTCGCATGCCCGTATTCCCAGCAACGATGACCAAAAGCCTTCCCTCGCAGTTCGCGGCCGCCGATGAACTCGCTTCGCCGAAACCTTCAGCCGAAGTCTTCGCGAAGCTCGACGAAAAGTCGGCTCTCGAAGCGGGGCGACTGCTCATGGACGTGGGCTGCGTACAGTGCCACGAATTCAATGGCGAGACGCTACCAGGAACAGTGGGAGTGGACTTGCTGGGAGTGGCCGATCGAATTGATCCCCAGTGGTTCCACGACTTCCTTAGGAATCCTGCCGATTTGAAACCACGAACGCGTATGCCCACATTCTTCCCAGATGGTAAGAGTGCCAATCAGCAAATCCTCGGTGGCGACATGGAACTGCAAATCGCGGCCATGTGGGCTTACATCAAGAATCTGAGCAAGCAACCGCTGCCGCAAAAAATCGCCGACGCCCGCTCGCAGAACTACGAACTCACGCCGCTGGGGAAGCCGGTCGTGCTGCGGACCTTCATGCCCGAAGCCGGGACGCATGCCATTGCCGTGGGATTCCCACAGAAGGTGCACTTCGCACTGGATGCGGAAACAGTGCGACTGGCTCAAGGCTGGCGTGGCCGGTTCCTCGACGCGGAAGGAACCTGGTTCATGCGTTTCGCACCGCCGGCAGACCCACTGGGCAACGAAGTGCTGAACCTGTCTGCTGGTCCCGACTTCGCTGTGTTAACACGTCCCGAGGCGAAATGGCCTGTAGCTGCAGAAGAAGCGGGAATTCAATTCCAAGGATATCGGCTCGACGCCGAGGGTGTGCCGACATTCGAGTACGACGTTGGTGGATGGCGTATTGCCGACCGCATTGTTCCCAACGAGTCCAACGGACTGACGCGGACGCTGACACTGACAAGAGTTGGAAGCGAGGCGAGCTCACAAGTTTTCTACCGCGTACTGGCGGGGAATGGTTTGAAACAACTGGGACCGAACAAATGCCAGCTCGGAGCGGGCGTGGTTGTGACCTCAAGTACTGCCGGCGAACTACGGGATGGCAACGGCCATCACGAATGGCTCATCCCACTCGGTTCAGCTATTGGAAACGGAACGGAAACGCGAGTGGAGGTAGAGTATCAATGGTAACTCGCTGTCAATTTCTGTTCGCCGTTTTGTGTGTGCTTGTCTGTGCCAATGCGCATGCACAATCAGAGGAGGACTACTACCGACTCATCGACGTAAGCGTGGCCGAAACGCTGTCACAATCGCGTGCGAAAAACTGGAAGCCTGCACCCGACGGACTCGCACTGGAAGTAAGCGGCATTGCCATTCTCGATGGAAACCGCATTGCCGTCGCCATCCGAAAGGGGGAAGTCTGGATTCTCGACGGTGTGTACGACAATCCTCCGAAAGACGTCACGTATCATCGCTTCGCCACGGCATTGCACGAACCGCTGGGACTGCTCGCACACAATGGCTCGCTCTACACTGTTCAGCGGACCGAAATGACGCGACTGACAGACACTGACGGGGATGATGTCGCCGATGAATACGTCACCGTCGCCAAGGGCTGGGGAGTTACTGGGCACTATCATGAGTACGCCTACGGCCCCGAACTGGACGGTGAAGGAAACCTCTGGCTGACGCTGAATATCGGCCTCGGCCTGCAGGGAGAGCATCTCAAACGCACCATTCAAGAACCGACACTGGGATATCGTCAGGGACGCTGGCGCGGCTGGGGAATGAAGGTAACGCCAGACGGAAAGCTTGTTCCAGTGTGTGCCGGCATGCGTTCACCTGCTGGAATTGGAGCGAACGCCGAGGGCGACATGTTCTACACGGACCAGCAGGGGAACTGGGTCGCGACGAACTCGCTGCATCACATGCGGGACGGTGTCATGTTTCACCATGCCGAGGCATTGGCCTCGATGAATGAGCCGGGCTCGACCATTCACGAAGTGAAAGAAGTTCCCAACGGATTGCCACTACCACAGGCATTGGAAAAGTTTCCGCAGTTGCGGCCACCAGCCGTCTGGTTCCCCTATAAAAAAATGGGACAGTCTGCGACCGACATTGTCCTCGACGCGAGCGAGGGCAAGTTCGGCCCCTTTGCAGGACAGTTGTTTGTCGGAGAATTCACTCAGGCAGGTATCAACCGGGTGTTTCTTGAAAAGGTCGACGGAGAATATCAGGGTGCCTGTTTTCCATTTCGCACGGGTATGGCGACAGCCGTACTGCGACTGGAACAGGGACATGATGGCAGCCTGTTCGCCGGATTAACGAACCGCGGCTGGAGCAGTCTGGGTTCGGCGTCATACGGGTTGCAGCGGCTCCAGTGGACGGGAAAGACACCCTTCGAAATCCTCGAAATGCGCGCACAGCCGGATGGGTTCGAACTCACGTTCACGGAGCCGGTCGATAAGAAATCGGCCGAGGACCTTTCTTCGTATCAGCTCAGTTCCTACACATACCTGTATCATGAAACGTATGGCAGCGACGAAATTCAGTCGCGTGACCTCACCATGACGAGTGCCAAACTTTCGGACGACGGACTGTCGGTACATTTGAAAGTCGACGGATTGCGTCCGCTGTTTGTTCATGAACTGCATGCCAATGGAGTTCGCAGTCGTGACGGAAATCCTCTGTTGCATCCTCAAGCGTATTACACGCTCAACAGAATTCCCGCTGCGACCAATCCCTGACCCGTTTCGCTGGAGCTAATTGCCATGAGTAAGATTTACCGAGTAGGCGTCATTGGTGATACGGGCCGGGGGAACTATGGACACGGCGTCGATACGGCCATTGCCTCGATGCCGCAGACCAACGTTGTAGCCGTGGCCGATCCTCATGACCAGGGACGAGACGAGGCTCAGAAGCGAACGGGAGCAGCTCAAGCTTACGCGAACTACCGCGACATGCTGCAGAAAGAGCAGCTCGACATTGTCGCGATTTGCCCGCGCTGGATTGACCAGCATCACGACATGATCCTCGCCTGCGCACACGCCGGCTGTCACATCTACATGGAGAAGCCATTCTGCCGCAACCTGGTCGAGAGCGATGAAGCAATCCGCGAACTGGAAATGCGTCACTTGAAACTCGGAATCGCGCACATCAGTCAGTATTCGCCCGTGCTCGCTACCATGCTCAAGCTCATCGAGAATGATGAAATTGGCGAAGTGCTCGAAGTTCGCGGACGTGGCAAGGAAGACCGACGCGGCGGCGGCGAAGACTTGTGGGTACTTGGCTCCCACGTATTCGGACTCATGCGAAGCTTCGCAGATGGCAATGCCGTTTCCTGTACTGCAATAGCAAAGCAGGAGGGACATTTGGTCACGAAGGCTGATGTCAAAGAAGGGGCCGAAGGAATTGGCCCACTCGCGGCGGACCATGTCGAGGCACGTTACGAATTCGACAGCGGCGTCACAGGGCACTTCGCCTCGCGAAAAGATATGGGCGGAAATCCTTCTCGGTTTGCTGTGCAGGTGTTTGGCTCCAAAGGTGTCATGGAACTCGCCAGCGGCTACATGGTGCCGGGCCATATCCTGAAAGACAGCAGTTGGTCACCGGGACGAACCGGCAAGCAGTGGCAGCCAGTCACGTCTGCCGGAATCGATCAGCCCGAGCCCATTACAAAGCGCAGTTACCATGACGGTCATGTCGCGGCAATTGAAGACCTCATCGCCTGCATTGAGAACGACGACCGGCAGCCGAAGTGCTCCCAGTACGATGCTCTGGCCATCACGGAAATGATTGCAGCGGTCTTCGAATCGCATCGTCAGGGAGGCCCGGTGGGACTCCCACTTGACCTTCGTGAGAACCCGCTTACCAAATTGTCGTAGAATTGCCTTCGCGAAAAGTGACGTCACTGCGACGACACCCTGACGCCATTTCAGGACACCAGCAGAAACTGCCGCTCGTCACCTTTCTCCGCGTAACCCGCAATTAGCACACTGCTTACGCTGTCCGCAAATTCTTTGGCACGGCAGTCGCTTTAGGTCTCTCTCAGCCCGAATGTCTCGGGGGAACACTCAGATCAAGAAGTTGAGGGAGTAAGAAGATGAAAACGTTCGCCACAGTTCTTGGAGCCGCGATTGCCCTGTTCGCCCTGTCCAGCGGAGAAGCCAAGGCCGGCCATTACGGCTGCAACTCGTATCGAGGCGGTTACTCGTACAGTTCGCCAAGCTACTACCGTTCCGCACCGTCGTACTACAACGGCTACTCGACAAGCCGTTCATACAACAGCTACTACAACAGCTATCCGAGCTACCGTGGCAGCTACTACCACGACACCAGCCACTTCGACTACCACCCCACGACCGTTGTGCCACACGGAAACCATCTGCACGTTATCCCCGGCCACTACGACTACCACCAGACCGGTCATTGGCACCACTAAGCGTGCCGCACGTTACAGGATTGGTGCATCCATTTCCTGAATTTGTTCCGACTTGAGCCCCGCTTCTTTTAATGCTTCCAGCAAATCGAAGCGGGCTCCTTCTTGCGCGGACTGATGCAATAACAGCCGCACGCGAATGCCGTCGGCGTCGCCCGTTGCGTTTTGAGCCCGTTCGACAACAGAGGCCAGCTCCACATCGATTCCGGTCTCAGTGTCCATTGCTCGGGTGATGCGGTAACCACCGCCATACACGACGACGATAATCGCTTCCTCTTTGGATTCGTTTGAGGCCGAACCTTCGGCCACAGAAACCACAGATTCTGTCCCTTCCAGCCAACCGCTTGAGTCATTCTCGGTGACCTCATCCACTTCTGTTTCTGATGAGTCGGTTTGTGGGTCGTTCACGCCAAGTCCGGGAATCTTCCAGAACTGGCCGAGGAGAATCCCCAGGACAATGGCTCCCACAACAATGGCACCACCAGTTTTACGGTTCATTGCAACATTCTCAGTTCATTGAAATCGACTTGCCGTGCCGCAAGCCTTTTGACTCTCGACCGCCAACACTACGTTCCCCTACTGTCGTGTACACGCAGCACCATGTCGAGACCAAACACAGAATGAGACTTGCGACACGTGCACCCCGGGAATGTGGTTCAGGCCATAGCATGCTCGACTCCCGGTCAGACATGCAGTAGCCTCATGGCTGCAGACTTCGAATACCTCTTACTGCCATGAGAGAATCATCATGCGAAATGTCATGCTCGCCGTTATCTCAGCAATAACATTCTTTAGTGCGTTTGGCCCATCTGCGAATGCAGCGGACAAGAAGGGAAACCAAATTGTCGGCGCTGTGTGGGAAGTGAAGCTGAAGAATGCCAAGGAAAACTGGGTCACCGCAATTCGCGTTCGGGCCGACCGCAAGGGTGACGTCTACTATGACGGCAAACAGGTGGGAACTCACAAGCGAAAGGGAGACCAGGTTATTCTGGTACTCGAAGGAATACCGGACAAACTGGTGAATCTAAACGGCACATACAGCGTTCGCCCCATTCGCACAGACAACAAACTGTATACCGGTGAGTTTGAAAGCGAGAACGGAAAGAAAATTCCCGTCCGTTTGCACTTGCTGGCCGACTGACGTGTCGTCGCGAAGCGTCATGACTTTTGCTTCCAAGTCATGATCCATTACAACGTGAGAGACATCTGTTTCAAAGAGTTCACTCATGTTGCGTTTCCACTTTGTTGCCACATTGTGCTCGATGCTCGTCTTCTCTTTTGCCCATGCCGAGGAGCGGCACTGGTCGTGCGAGGATGTTGATCCCACTGCGTTCGAAAGTCATGGAAACATTCGCAGCGGCGCAGGTGCCAGCGGGAAGTCTTTTGTGTTGGACGGGCTCTCCCTGCTGAAGGTGCGGGCGTCGGAAGAGTTCGCGAACGCCCCTGCGGGATTCACATGGTCGGTGTGGGTGAATCCTTACTTGCTGAATGGCGAGCAACAAATGCTCATTGCCAAGAACTGCTACGCCAAGAATCAGCGGCAGTGGGGCGTCATGATCGACAAGGACAACAAGTTCCGCCTGTACGTCTGGCAGGGGAAATGGGTGACGGCAGAAGCCACGACCGCACCGCAGCCGGGTCACTGGCATTTAGTTTCCGTTGTCGTTCGCGAAGATTTTGCCGAACTGTGGGTAAATGGAAACCGCGAAGGAACCGTCACCCTGACAAAACCAATACCGCAGACCGAGGCGTCCGTCACTTTTGGTGGCGTCGATGACAATGGCCGTATCTGGCAGAACTTTGTGGGAGCACTCGACGAAATCCAACTCGACGACCGTCCACTTTCTGCAGAGGAACTGCGAGGCAAGTTTCAAATGGTTGACGCCGTCCACACCATCTCAGATTTCGCCAAGGACAAAGCAGGTGTGCCTCTGTGGGATGCCACTGCCAAACTTCCGAAAACTGGCGAAGCAGAAGTCCTGTCGGACGTGGAGTTTCATGTCATCAAGAAATGGGAACCAAATGTCGACGGGTACGACTGGTTACACGGCGTGGCACTCGCCTGGCATAAGGGGGCGCTGTACGCGTCATTCGGTCATAACGAGGGAGCGGAGAATACGCTTACGGAAATAGGCCGCTACTGCGTCAGTCATGATGGAGGCCAGACATGGTCGGCCATTCGTTCCATCGACACCGGTACCGACTCCGACGACCTCGCGGTCAGCCACGGCGTATTCCTGTCGCACAATGGCACGCTCTGGGCATTTCTCGGAGCATTTCACAACACGCGGCAACGTGTACACACACGGGCCTACACGCTCGATGAAACCAACGGAAGCTGGCGACCACACGGCGTCGTTGTCGAAGACGGATTCTGGCCCATGCAGGAACCCATCAAACTGGAAAACGGCAATTGGCTAATGTCGGGATTAAGTGTGGGAGAAGGAAACCCAGCCGCCATCGCCCTCAGCAATGGGGATGACCTGACCGACTGGACGTACATGGAAATCCCGAAGAGCCAATCTGTCGGACAAATGTGGGGCGAGTCGACCGTGCTGGTGGATGGAAAACACATCACCAATATTGCCCGCTATGGTCAACAGGCCATCGCACTCGTCGCGGAGAGTGACGACTTCGGCGCGACGTGGACGAAATCAGTGAAAAGCAATTTGCCGATGGTAACATCGAAGCCGTACTCAGGAATGCTCAGTACGGGGCAGCGTTATCTGGTTTGCACCACCACCGCCGACAGTGGTGGACGACGCTCTCCCCTGACCATTGCCGTCACTCGACCAGGAGAAAAACTCTTCTGCAAGGTCTTCGTGATTCGCCATGCGGTGTTCCCTGAAGGGCCGGGAGAATCCCACGCGCAGGCGAAACTGTCGTATCCGTACGCCGTGGAACACGAAGGCAAACTGTACGTCGGCTACTCCAACTCCGGCGAGCGCGGAGCCAACAGAAACAGCGCCGAACTGGCGATCATCCCCGTGTCGACACTGGCAACTGAATAAGTCGCAAACCAGGTGGCGTCCCGCGACATGGAACTCGATGGCGTTCCCCTTGAAGTTAATCCCCTTTCGTCCACCCGCGTATTCCTGCAGGAATCAGAGATTGCGGTTCGCACTCACGACCGATAAGCTAACTGTGATACTTCTCATGGACAGCTTCTTACCTCAATCTGGCAGGTAATCGATGCTCAGCTTTGGTCGACCGTTTCAGCAAGATCTCATTCGCGTTCCATCGCGTCGGTGGTTCCTGCAATCTGGCCTCTCCGCGTTGGGAGGACTGTCTCTTGCACAAATGCTGCAGTTGCAGGCTGCGGCAGGATCTGATTCCAAAATAGGTGACCGCAAGTCTGTCATTCTCTTCTGGTTGTCGGGAGGACCAAGTCACCTCGACATGTGGGATCCGAAGCCAGAGGCTCCATCGGAAATTCGCGGTCCGTATTCGACCATCCCGACGAAAATTCCCGGCGTTCGCTTCAGTGAACACCTGCCGCTCCAGGCGTCGATCGCAGATAAGCTGTCCATCATTCGGTCGGTCGACTGCTCAGCCAGTAATCATACGCCCATCACCATGCAGGCGGGGAATCCTCTGGCACGCCGAACAAACGACGGAAAAGATGGAGCCGGCTACCCCTCGATGGGTTCAGTCGCAGCAAAGTTTCGTGGACCGAACGATCGCGATCTCCCGGCGTTCGTCGGACTTGCCGACTCCTGGGTGTCCGACGTCTGGGAAGCCGGACACATGGGGACGGACTTTGCTCCGGTCAAAGGGAACGAACTGAAAGGGAAGTTCGCCATTCCTCCAGGCTTGGAAGTGAGCCGCATTCAAGACCGCCACCACATCCGTCAGCAACTGGACAACTTCGGCAAGACCATTGAAAATAACGAAACGCTGACCCGCAACAATCAGTACACGCAACAGGCATACGACCTGGTCCTCTCCGGCAAAATTGAAAAAGCATTCAACACCGACGAAGAAAGTGCAGAAACCAAAGCGGCCTACGGCAATGAGAGCATTGGCCAGAAAGCACTGCTAGCGCGGCGGCTGGTGGAAGCGGGCGTCAGCTTTGTGCTGGTCAGCGGAGCGTGGGGATACTTCGACCACCATGGCGACAACGTGCGCTGGATGGGAATCGAAAAGGGGCTGACCCCACTGTTACCCCGAGTCGACCGCACAATGCACACCCTCATCACCGACCTCGAAAACCGTGGACTGCTGGATGACACGCTGGTCCTGATGATGGGTGAATTCGGTCGCTCCCCCGTCATCAACAAAGAGGCCGGGCGCGATCACTGGACCAACGTTATGTCCATGATCGTTGCTGGCGGAGGACTCAACCACGGACAGGTCATCGGCTCCACCGATCGTCGCGGCGGATCAATCGAATCGAACCCCGTCCGCCCCCAGGACCTGGCCGCCACCACCTTCCGCCACCTCGGCATCCCCCTCGACTCCCACTGGATCAATAGTCAAGGCCGTCCCATCCCCATCGTCACCGAAGGGGGACGCCCCATTCCCGAACTGGGATAAACGTTGGTCGCTCGCCAAGTAGGGCACGCTGTGCGTACCGATGCAATTGGAAAGTCACGTAGGGCACGGCTCCAGCCTGCCTCTTCCAACGTGAAACAAGAACAAGGTGTGCCACGGGCTGCTTGCCAGCCCGTGCTTCGTTGTGCAGCTTTCAAGCGTGGCGGAACATACCTGAAAACGGGGCGTGGCAATGCGTGCAAACCACACCGACCAGGAAAGAACAAAAACTCCGAGCTGTGAGACCGCAAAGAAAACAGGAGACCCTCCCCCATCCTCTGCGCTCCCGGCGACCTCTGCGTTTCAAAATAATCAAAGGCTAAGGGCAACTACGGACCATAGCTCCCTGCCTTTCCCTGCTGATCAACTGACTTTTTGTGCTTCTTTGTGGCAATTTTCAAATCAAGAACAGAAAAGCGAGTCGCGACTCTGGGCGAGCATGCCTTGGTGCCACGGATTCAAGGATTTAGAAATCGCGTTCCGTCGCTGGCCAGCTCATAGAATGGGAAAACCTTGGATCACCCATTCAGTTGGGAACACATTTCCGACCCGATTTTCATCAGGTCACCGTGAGCAGTCATGCTCAATCCCAACAAAGCACGTTGCGCCAACGCGTAGCATGCCGCCCGCTGATGACTCGAATAGCCAATTGAACCGGAGCATCTGCCACCGTTTCTAAACTGCCTCGATTTCGACAAGCCCGCGTTTCCCAGTCATGACGTCCAGCCGATCTTCGGGATCTGCGAAATTGTACAATGGCTCAGCAACGGAAGGGTTATCCGGAAGAACTGCCAGCAGGACAAATCCGGCACATTCGACGGCCCTGCAATTTACGGAGGGCACGAGGAACGCCTTGTCATAAAACCTGTCATCAATATGGTAGCTGACTGCAATACGACTCACGTTCTTGGGAAGCCGCATAACCGATTGAATATTCGCCCGCAGGACAATACCGGACTGAATCAACCGCTTCGAATGCGTAAAAATCAGAAGTGCAATCAAACCACCAATAGTGAAAATGGCGGTACCGAACGCCAGCAATTGGCTCGGGTTCTCGCGAATCTGCGGATCGGGTGCAAAAATGGCCATCCCGAAAACAATCAAACTCAATAGTGCGGCAACAAGAAGTGTCGCTTTAACACGCGGAGTGAATGCGGACCGCGTTCGCAATAGATTTGTTTCGGCTTCAAAGTCAAAGTGCATCGCTTGCTTCCTGAACGAGTCAAATCGTTGTGCGGTTCCCTGGAAACAATCGTTCCAAGACGTTCCAGAGCCAGTTATTCGACCACCGAATCGCGGCGGGCTTGTACCAGACGTCGACGACAAAGCCTAGACCATTTCCCGTAGCCAAAGGTGCATCAAAACGCACCTCCCTATGATCGCAGCGCAAGCATGGTGCGTCGCGACTCACTTGCCAAACCACTGAGACCATGCCCACCCTGCTCCGCGACGTGGGCATGGCACATAAAGCGGAGCGACCATCGACCATGCTAACCGCCCTCGACGATCACGGCGCGTCTCGACTTATCGTCTGGCGAAGATACAACCAGAGGGCATCGGTTTTAAGCGGTGCGAAGTCATTGCGTTGAAAAACGAATCTCTTGGGAGGCGCGAGAGGCATTTGCAACTGCTTCAATTCCAACTCAATTTTGTGTTTTTCCGCTTCGATTTCATTCAGTTTCCGCAAATACTCTTCCTCAAGCTTCTTCGATTCGACGCCCAAGGCGTCAAATTGAAGCTGAAGTGGACGCCGCTTGGCCAGCAACGCCTCAATCTGAGCTTTCTTTCTCACTGCCTGGCTCGCGAGCGCTTGCCCGCTACGCCTGGCGACCTCTCCATCAAATTGGGCCTGTGACAGTCTTTGCCGAGCGGACTGGGCCTTAACCGTATCGCCGTTGTTGTTGGCAGTGGTGAGTTCGTTCTCAGCCACCTGGGCTCGCTCCTCTGCCAGTGCATAGTTGGCCTGCTCTGCACCGACCTGATCCAAGATTCCCTTCAGGTCCGATTCCATTTGCATTCCGTCCTCATCAATGGGAGCCAACTTCTTCAAGATGGCATCCACCCGCATTTTTATCGCGGCGGCGTCAGCAGCCTTCTGCTTATCAAGTGCCGCAATTGCAGGTGCGTTCGCAGCATCTAATGCCGTAACACTCGCAAGGGCTAAACGAATATTGTTCTTCTGGGCGGCGACCGCAGCTTCATGGTCAGCGTTTGCTTGTGCGATCGATTCCTCGACGGTTGCACGGACTGAGTTGACGCCATCAAGTAGAACCATCCAACGATCCGGCCATGGTTTCATCGACTCCTCAGCGGCGTCCAAAGCCTGAGCAACCTGGTCAACCTTGCTCGCTGGAAACTCCTGTTCCATGATCCCCAGCAGTCGACCTAATTCCCATGCTCGCAAATCCAGCTCGGCTGGGGTTCCATCATTCACTCGCCCGAGTACCGCAACGCATTCTGGCACGAGGTCGATCGCACCCGGCTTTTCATTCGATGCAACAGGTCGTCCTGCCGCCAATAGAAGCCAGGCACGAAGATATGGCGCGATGAGATATCGACCACCGGATAGCGTTTGCGCCGACTCCAGAGAATCCTGGATGAGTTGGTAGTCATCAATACGGAGTTGCCCTGCTTCGAAGATTCGCAGAGCCTTCGCGACGTAAACTCGGCCCTCAAGCGGGGGACGCCGAAGCGCAGAATTAACTTCAACATCAACTTCCCGGTAGCGGGCAGGGCCAAACACACCCTTCGGAATTGCAGATTCGGCAATTCGGTCAACGTGAGTGAGCAAATCGACCGGCGTCACCTCTGAATCGGCTGGAAGGAAGGGAATCGGCTCAACCCAATCAGGGGGAGAGTAGGATTCTTTGACATCAAAAACCAATCTTGGAAGCGTCGCCAGTAGCTCATCCTTCGTCACTCCGTAGGTCAACTCAATCCTTTTTCCGCCGTCACCACGAGTCGGACGCCAGCTCAGAGTACGTGATTCTTCGTCATATGTCGCGTTGAGAGGCAGGTTCATGAATTCAACACGAACATCCAGAGGCAACAGGCCTTCATCGAACGTGTAACGGACCGGATGATATTCTCGGGCCGCAACATTCAGCACAGGACGCTCAATCACTTGCTTGGGAGGCATTGCAGCTGGTGCGACACCGTTCTTGCCATCATCCATTGGAACTAGATTGATTGGCGGTGGTTCGACGCCGTCTTCTTTTGGTGCAACGATTGAGTCTGAGCCCGGTTGGGCCGTAGGTTCCTCAACAGGAAGAATTGGCTCGGGGGGGGCTACCAAATTCTGAACCACGGGGACGTCGGTCGAGTTCCGATCCAACTGAGCATTCTGCGACAGTTCATTCGCATTTGATTTGCCGTCAGAACGGAAGATTCCCCATGAAACCATCGCTAACAGCATGACTGCTGCGACAACCAATCCAATCGACAAAAGCCGATTTTGCGGGCTTCGTGAATTCCACGAGTCAGTGAAGAGCCGCGAGAGAATACTACTGCTGATGGGATTGCCAGCCGACTCGCCTCGTTCGTCAATGTCTCCCTCAACATCATTGCTGGCGCTGGCTCCGCCGAGGTTTCTACTACTGAGCCACGCATCCAAAGCTTCAGCGAAGGCCGCCATGTCTGGATATCGGCTGGCGGCATCGCGCGAGATGGCTTTCAAGACAATTACTTCGAGTTCCGCTTCCAAATCGGGTCGTCTCGCCGTGGGAGGAACCGGCGATTCCGAAAGTAACTTCGACAGCCAGGCTGTTGGCGCCGACTTCTTCGGTACGTCATATGGCAATTGACCGGTTAGTAACTCGTAAAGAATTACGCCGAGACTGAACACATCGCTGGAGGCGGTAAGACTCTCATCAGAGCCGGACCATTGCTCCTTCGACATATATTGCGGAGTACCGAGAATTGTGCCCTCGCGCGTCAAGCCGTTATTGGCCTCCAGACTCTTGGCGAGCCCAAAGTCCATGACTTTGGGCTCGACCAGCTTTCGGTTTCCTTCGATTTTCGCAGTCAGAATGATATTGCTCGGCTTTAAGTCTCGGTGGACTAGCCCAGCCTGATTGGCAGTGTGAACAGCGAGCGCAATCTTCCGTATCAGTTGGACGACATGCTTGACCGGAAGCAACTTCTCTGGATGAGCGTAGTCACAAAGACCTTTCCCTTGGACGTACTCCAACACCAGGAAGGACACACCCTCGGCGGTTCCAAAATCATAGACGCGACAAATATTGGGGTGATTCAGTTTTCCAACGGCAAGTGCTTCCTGTCGAAATCTTCTCGCTCCGACGCTCTGCGGATCTGAATCGAGTCGCGGAATCTTAATTGCTACGGTTCGTTCTAACTCAGTGTCTTCGGCGAGATAAACGATCGCCATACCGCCGCGCCCCAGTTCCCTTATTATTCTGTAACGCTGCAAATGCGGATTCTTCAGTATACTCGGAGAATCCGGGGCTGATGAAGAACCCTTCGCACCTCCAGAAAGGTTTCGAGGACTGTTCTGCGAGGCGGGTAACTGCGTTCCGCCCTCGCGGCGCTTCGGCTCATTGGAATGATCTGCCCCAGGTTCGCTTCGCATTGCCACATCCACCCTAAAGACCTAACTTGCCAAATACTACCGCATATCTACGAATTTTTTCAAGGAACTCGGCCAATCTACAGTCGGAGTCAGCGGCGGGTGGCATGATCAAGGAAACCCGATTTTCTGTGCCATGCTTGCATCGCGGATGCAGGTTAAGCATGCGAATGTCGTATAGCCTGCGAACTGTCACACCATTCAATTCAATCTGTGTCGCAGCGGGTGGCACTGCTAAAGGTTAAACCGAAGGTTGCGTGCCACTGCTGGCTTGGCCAGCCGTGCGAATAAAAAGGCGGATTCAGGCATGCTCCATCCCAGACAAATCTATTGCCGACAAACCAACTCATCCAGCGCCGCGGCTACAACAGGTTGCGGACAGGACCAGACGAGGAAGAACATGGCTTCCCTAATCGCTCGTTCGGCTTCGTGGCCGGTGACGAAGCCGGCACCTTTGGTAATGGCCAACGCGGCCTGGGAAATGCGCAGCACGAGGGAGTTGGCTCGTTCTCGCGCCAGTTCAGCGGAGGGATTTTCGCTGCGGAGCAGTTCGTCGACTTCTGCGTAATCGGCGTGGAAGGCGTTTCGGGTGGGGATGAGGTCTTCACGCCGCTCGGCCTCGCGTTCGATGAGTTGCAGGCAACGGTATGCCACGCCCGCAGCAAGGCCAGATGTGACCAGTGAACCAGTCCCGCCACCCTTTCCTTTGCTCATGACATTTTCGACTGGTCCAGCCAGCAGGTAGCGGTTCTCGACGACAACGTCCTCAAGTTGCACAGGCGCGGTGTACGAAGCGGTGAGCGACAGCAGTCGCGTGTGTGGCAACACCGACACGCCGGGGGCATTCATCGGTAACGCGACCAGGATTTGTTCCCGGTTGGGAAGCACGGCTCCGGTCACGACGTATTTCGCATACGCGGCGCCGGTCACCCAGGGGACAGTGCCTGAGAGTTTGAATCCCTCAGCCGTCGGTTCCGCAGCGACGACGGGGCGGGCCATGTGTTGTCGGGAAGTCGTCAAATGCGATATGCCGACGGTGGCAAACGTGCGACCACTCGCCAGGTCAGCGAGCGACTCCGACTTGATCCAGTCGTTCTCCGAATTTGCAATCCGCTGGCACGCACCATTGCGTTGCGTGAGGATGAATGACGTCGTCAGGCAGGCCGTCGCCAGTTCCCGATACCGTGCCAGCGACTCCTCACCCGAAATCGGATTGCCACCAAACTCTTCTGGGATGAACCAGCCCAACTCACCAGCCTCGGCCAGTTCACTCAGTTGTGCCGTCGGCCATTCGCCGGACTGGTCCACTGCCCCGGCCCGTTCCGCCAACGATTTCAGTAGTTCTTCATGCATGTTTCATCCTTCCTTATTTCTTCGGAAAGAGGACCGCTCCCACTGCCTGTTCCAGGGCGGCAGGATCATAAACGCAGCCGCCCCATGTACCCCCGCCCAACTGTTGCAGCAGAGCCCACATGCGGGTGTCAGGCGGCAGGTCGGGATCGGGCTTCAGTTCAATGGCAGGCTCACGTTCGCTCAGCACACGCGCCGCTTCTTCGGGCGACAGTCGCGACTCAGCCGTCCCCACAAAGTTAATGGTGCCGCTCAAATTCACCGTATCGATGATGATTTCAATTTGATCACCGTCATACACCTTCGCAATCGGCCCCCCAGCCAACGCTTCCGGTCCGACGTGACCAATACACGCACCCGTCGACACACCGCTGAAACGTGCATCAGTAATGACCGCCACATGCTTTCCAAACGGGAGGTACTTCAATGCCGACGTAATTTGATAAGTCTCTTCCATCCCAGATCCCAGCGGACCCCGACACGCCAGAACGAGTACGTCACCCGCTTCGAGTGTTTTTGATCCTCGCCCCTTAATGGCCGCAATGGCCGCGCGTTCGGAGGTAAAAACTTTCGCCGGACCACATTTCCGGTAGACCCCATCATCGTCAATGACCGCAGGATCTATTGCCGTACTCTTGATGACCGAACCTTCCGGTGCGAGATTCCCGACGGGAAACGTCACGGTGCTGGTCAGCCCGCGTTTCTTAGCCGCTTCGGGCGACAGAATGACTTCGTCCGGCTGAATGTTGTCATGTTCGATGAGCAGTTCACGGAACCGGTTACGCCGCTCCGATTTCTCCCAGGCGTCAAGCATGTCACCGAGCGGTTCGCCCGCGGCCGTCAACGCGTCGAGTTTCAGCAATCCCAGATTCCGCAAATGCAGCATGACTTCCGGAACACCGCCCGCCAGGTACACCCGCACGGTGGGATGTCCCACAGGCCCGTTCGGCAGGACGTCCACAATTCGAGGCGTGGCCCGGTTGATGCGGTTCCAGTCTTCGACCTGCGGTCGCTTCAGACCTGCTTCAAACGCAATCGCCGGAATGTGCAGCAACAGGTTGGTTGATCCTCCAAATGCGGCATGGACCACCATCGCATTGTGCAGCGCATCCGGCGTCAGAATGCTTTTGGTCGTCAATCCCTGATGCTGCTGATTTACCACCGCCCGCGTTGACCGAACCGCCACTTCCTTCCACACCGGTTGCCCCGACGGGGCGAGCGCGGCGTGTGGCACGGAGAGTCCCAACGCTTCGGCAACGACCTGCGACGTTGCTGCCGTCCCGAGGAACTGACACCCACCACCCGGAGAGCCGCACGCTTTGCAGCCCATGTCCGCCGCATAACGCAAATCAATTTCACCGTGGGCAAAGCGGGCCCCAATGGCCTGCACTTTACCAGCATCTTCACCGACGGTCGGCGGCAGCGTGACACCACCCGGAATAATGACTCCCGGCAGCTTATGTTGAGCCGCGATGGCCATCATCATGGCCGGGAGACCTTTGTCGCACGTGGCGACGCCAATGACACCCGCCCGCGTCGGGAGCGAACGGATGAGCCGCTTGAACACCATCGCGGCATCATTCCGATAGGCAAGGCTGTCCATCATGGCCGTGGTGCCTTGCGACCGACCATCGCAAGGATCGGAAACATGTCCGGCGAACGGCAACTTCTCGAGTCGATTCAATTCTTCCGCCGCCTCACGCACCAGCAGGCCGACTTCCCAGTGACCCGTGTGGTAGCCCAACGCAATGGGATGCCCGTCATCGGCCCGCAGACCGCCCATGGTACTGAGGATGAGAAACTGATCACGCAAGAGTTGTGCGGGGTCCCACCCCATACCGGCGGCCTGGGTCATCCCAAACAAATCGCCACTCGGACTTTCCAGCAGCATTTCTGGCGTAAGCGGCAACTGACCTTCAGGGCCTTCGCCGTGCGTTTTGATGTCAAAAAGATCGGACTGCTGCGTGCTGAGTAACGGGTCGGACATGGCCAATTCGAATTCTGAGGCTGCTAACTGGTTCAACGAGGTTTCATCGTGACAACTTGGTTGGCATTCGTCGAGGAATCTGATTGCGGGAATTCCCGCATTACCTCAGAGATTCGCCCATGCCGTGGCTGTTGCAGCCAGCACATTGCGATTTGATTCGCCCCGCCTGACAACGTGGCAGTGCCGACAAGACCATGGCGGGAGTTCTTGACGTAGTGTTTCGGCAACACGCGTTCCGAATCCAAGACACCAACAAACTCATTGCGAAGGAGGTGATCATGCCCTGGATTCTTGCCACTGATGACCAGCCACACATTACGCGGCTCATTCAGCTCACACTCCGCAAAGCCGGAATTGACGTCGTCACCTGCTCCGATGGTGAAGCCGCATGGCTCGTGCTACAAGGCGGCAGCCTGCCAGACCTCATCATCACCGATTTCCAAATGCCACGACTCGATGGTCTTGGCCTCTGCCGCCGTATTCGTGACACGCCGGAACTCGGTGAGGTCCCCATCATTCTACTGACCGGCAAGGGGTTTGAACTTTCCTCGGAAAGCGTTTGCCGCCAGCTTGGCATCCAGGAAGTGCTGGTCAAACCATTCAGCCCCAGACGCCTGCGGCAACTGGTGTGTGACATTATGGATTTGCCACGACAACATTCGCCCAAGGAAACCGTTTCAACATTTTGATTTGATGCGGGAAATGCCTGATGAACGGGAAGCAACGAGTTTTGTAATGGCGGCGCACGTGTGGCGACGCTGTCCCGAACATGACGTCGTTCACCAGTACGGTGAAAAAGAACCGCGAATAAAACGGATCGGGCGAATGGCCTTATTGAAAGGCCGCAGGTCATTGACGGAACTCACTCCGCTTTCTGACAAACACAAGACTGGCTGAGCGGATGCGATTCGAAGATTCGCCAAATCCGCCCTATTCGCGGTTCCTTCTTCTTGCTCGCTGATTACGGATGCAAGTGGCGTAAGACTGCTCAGGCTGGACGACAGAAATTGGGTTGCGTACTCTTTCGGCCAATACTGATATGGCCACGCAACAGAGCCTCATCAGCTCACTTCCAGATCTGGTCCCGTTGTTGGGCCGCGTTGATTCGTTTCGCCAGGTGATTGCAGCAATGCATCGCGGACACAGCGGGACAATTGACGGGGCTTGGGGCTCATCGTCTGCACTCACCGCGGCGGCCATCGCCGCGGAAGCCCCCGGAACCGTGGTTATTGTGCAGCCACGGATTAACGACGTCGATGATTTCGCGGTCGACCTCGATGCTCTCACCAGCGAAATCCCGCTCGTGCTTCCTGCCTGGGAATCGTTGCCCAGCGAGCGTTCCATGTCGGACACCAT